>JADCLS010000039.1 GCA_026702845.1 Candidatus Heimdallarchaeota archaeon | reverse complement strand
TTCAAAAATTCCCACCTCCCAAAATTTTCAGGTTCCATGAGCTTAGCCAAATTGAACATGAAAAATTGAAGAAGCACCTGCTTCTTGAATAATTTCTTATTCCTTGAGTTGATACCATTCTTTTTGATCTTAATCTCTCCAAATACTTGCTCAACGGCTGATTTCTGACCATGTTTATTCGAATATTTCCAGAGACCTGACGATCTTTGATAAAGTCTGATACTGCGATCCCTCGCAGTGTCTGTTCCATGATATATTGCATTTGACTTGGGTTCAACAATATGGCGAACTCCCATTTCTAGTAGTTTCTGAGCCATCTTGTCTCCTGTATAAGCCTTGTCGCCATAATTTCGGATTATTCTTGAAAATAACCGTTTCCCTATCTTTGGAATCAATTTCAGTCCAATTTGATAATCGTGTTCAGGGGATTTGGACCACTCAACTCCCATAATTGTTTTTGTGGACGTAGAAACCATGATATGGAATTTGAAGAATTTCTTTGATGATCTTTTGAGTTCTGTACCTTGATATTTCACAAATCTCCAAATATCACCTGTTTTAAGCAGAAACCCAGTACTATCAATTGCTGAATCCTCACCTTGATCCACCATGAACCTGGCTGTTTGTGTAGTTAGACTCTTGATTTGGTTGGCTGGAATAGACTTCCAAGCATTATACAGAGATGTTTTCTTTGGAGCCCCCTTGGCTCCAAATTCAATGAGTACTTCTTCAACATCTGAGAGTAGATCTGTGAACTGTTGCCAGGTGTAATCTTGCTCTGCCCCGATTAAAGCTAGAGCCACGACGAGCCATCTTGACCATTTTCGCTTGGCACCTTGTGGATTTTTCGATCTTTTTGGTTCTGGGAACCTTGGTCTAAGAAAATCCTTAAGAAAAACAAGATGTATTCTGAGTCTATCTGGGTCTAACTTTGATAATTGCAGCACAATTAACTTATAGACCCAGATATTTTAGAATCTATCTCTGACCTGTGGAAAAGAGCTTAAAATCTCTAGTTA
>JADCLS010000035.1 GCA_026702845.1 Candidatus Heimdallarchaeota archaeon | reverse complement strand
TGTGGATTTGAGATTAAAATAGTTGATCGTAGTAGTACAGTTGTTTACAATTGTTTGGAATGCGGATATCGCATTCCAACAGATACCAAGATTTGCAGGAAACATGGCGATGCAGGATACAAGGAAATAATATTACCAGCATCCAAGATGATATATAAATGCAAAAAATGTGGATCAAAGGAACAAAAATCAAGGAATCTTTTGAATGAGGAAAATTTGGATCATTTATTCAGAAAAGTGACATTTAGTCGTTCAATTCAGCAATTAGTTAGAGAATTGGCAGATGATAGGATTTTAATGAGGAAATTTCTGAATTCTTTGAATTCAAATAACTCCGTTGCTGCTTTGAAAGATTTTATGTTTCCAGATGATATTCTTGGTAATATTGCAGATCTGACAGGCTGTGATAAGGCAGTGGAGAAGAGTCATCTGAAATATCTGATACTCTGGTTTTTCAGTCTCTTTACCAATGGTAATTATGAACAGCTGGCAGTGAATGCAGTTGCACAGAACTCAGCCAGGATTATTTCTAGGACATTAACAGATGACAGGGTCATCAGTGCAAATGCACTAGGTGTTAGATTAGAAAACGAGAGGGTAGTTGATGCTTTGGAGAAAGTTTTGGAATTTGATAGTATGAGAAAGCAGAGTGAGATATTTACCGACAGTGATGGCTTGAAACCAGTATTTTACGATTGGATGTATCTCACAAAATCAGGTGATGTCTGGGAATTTTGTCAGAAAATACCAAGCAGCGATACTTTCCATGGATTCAAAATTGGGTTTGGGGTTGATTGGAATACAAAGGCAATAGTGGCACTCAATATACATGGGGCAGAGCATCCAAATGATGCTCTGGCATTCAGGAGAGATCTGAGTCTAAAGAATGTGAAGGGATTGGTGCACATCACGGATAGAGGTGCGTTTGATAGCCAGACACTCCAGAAAATTGATGAATGTGATGAGTATTTCATTATCAGATTGAAGAAGAACCTGAAGTATAGATTTATTTTTGAACAGCAGGTAAGTAATGAAAAGTATAGTCTTGCAATTACCAGCCGACCAAAAATCCGCTTATTAAGCTCGGGTATGATAAAACTTGATGCAAATCCAGAACTCGGTGGGTTAAAGTATGTGAAATTCCAATACAATAACCCAAATACAGGGAAATTTGAAACACTGGAGTTAATATCCAATTTGAAAATGGATTCAATAGATATCATTGAGCTCTCAGCTCAACGCTGGAGAGCCACTGAAACCGAGTATAATATCCTCCAGCATGGCTTTGGTCTAGAAAAAATATTCGTGAGAAAACCTGAGAAGGTTTGGTCTTTAGTTCTCATTGCAGTAATCTGTAAATCACTGTTTGAGAGAATCTTAACAGCCATCCATGCAGCACATGGCGGAATACTGGATTTAGCAACCTTCAAGAGAGATCTGGGAATTCTGATTGAGCACATTGCAAGAGGAGGTGGCAATACTTTGCCACTCTCCCAATGCAACTCAATCACCTGTCCATACCGACGAGAACGAGGTCGCAGGCTATTATGACCAT
>JADCLS010000037.1 GCA_026702845.1 Candidatus Heimdallarchaeota archaeon | reverse complement strand
AGGGTTTGCTTGCCTCGGTCAGAGGCAACAAAACCTCTGATCTTGCGGTGGATCACCAGTGGACGTAGACATCGCTCTGCATGGTTGTTTGTCAGTGGCAATTCTGGCTGCTGGAGTGCTCTGAGAAGATCACTCTTGGCATTTGATAATTTCCTGCCAAATAATTGTACATCCTCTCTGCAGTCTGATGAGATCAATTCTATGATCTCCTCAAGCTCGATCAATGCATCATGCCAGATGATTGGATTCCTCGATTCTGGTCTCATCTCTTTGAACCTGGAGATCTTGTGAAACAGTGCTGAGAATTGTTCATGAGCTGCATCCATCACTCCTCCACGTCTTGTGGCTAGATCTCGACTCTCTCGTATCACATGTGCCCAGCATCGCTGTTTTCTGGGGAAGAAGTTGTATGCACTCCAGCCATCGACGATGGCTGTTGTCCCTCCAGGATCTGGTGACCAGATCTCTTTCAACTCATCTGAACTTCGTCCATTCCTGAACTCATAATACACCTCATGTGGTGTGGAGAAGCTCCAGATCCAGTCTATCTCCCGTTTATCTATATTGCTGATATATCCTGTCTCATCAATGTGAACCTTATTTTGGTTCTCGATGATTGTCTTTATCTCATTGACTGGCTCTTCCAGATTATCTGCTACTGTCATCAGACAGTTGCTAATGGTTGATGCTGAGAACTCGTATCCAGTCAGGGCATCTATGATGGATGAGATACCTCTCAGAGGTATCCTGCCTTTGTAGAATAACAGAGACAAGAATGAAGCCAGTTTCGCTCCGAATATAGATCCCTTCATTTCTTGTTTGTCACTGCTGCTTTTCTCTCCACAACACTCACATCTTGCCTCGTAGACATGATGTGTGACGATATCAACAGAAAGCTGTTTTGGAAGATCCACCATCTGGTAACTGTAGATATGCTGCTGATCATTTAAATCCACTTCGCTGTGACAGTTATGGCACTCGGACACATAATCATGGCTTTCTCTATTTGATTCCAGAACCAGTGTGGAACCCTCATGACCTTTTTCTCTTCCTTTTCTTTTTCTGGGATTGGTCTTTGCCTTTCCTGATGGTTTTCTAACTTGCTTTTCCTTCTTGAACAATGGTTTGCTCGATGAGGGACTATTCGGTCCCTCATACTGTCTCAATCGATTTTCTAACTCAAGATTCTGCTTCTTGAGTTGAATGATTTCTGATTCTAACTTGTCCAGCCGTATATTCAATTTCTTGATAAGTTCCTTGTCACTGGACATACAAATACTAATTTACAGTTCTGATTCTAAAGCTTTTTCCTTACTTAAGAGATCATCTAGAATATTCGGATTTTTATTGTGGAAAAACAC
>JADCLS010000038.1 GCA_026702845.1 Candidatus Heimdallarchaeota archaeon | reverse complement strand
TATTTTCTCATAAGTAATTACTTAATTTTCTAGGTAAAATTCTAGATTGAATAAAAGGTGGGGTATGGACTTAAAACTAGAGAATTCTAAGCCCACATATGCAAATATCCCCAGTGGAAACTGGATTGGAACTATATCAACTTGCACGTAGTGTGCAAGTTGAAAATCCCAAAATGTACAAAAGATTGCTCATGGTAATCTTTGTGACATTTCTTGGGTTCTCACGGACCTATACTGCTAAAAGGCTGGATACAACACCCAAAACAGTTGGGAAATGGAATCAACGATTCAATGAAGAGGGAAAACCGGGACTACTGGATAAACCAAGATCTGGACGACCAAGAATAATTGACGAGGTTCAACGAGATCTTTTAGTTCGTGTAGCTCAGCACGATCCAGCCAAGCTGACCTCACATCTGAGCTCCTGGTCATTACAGACCTTACAAAGGTATCTCAAGAAAGTGTATGAATTAAAGATCTCCACGAGCAGTATAGGGAGGATACTGCATGAGAATGACATTTTCTTCAGAAAGGTGGAGGAAACCCTGGTCAGTCCAGATCCAAATTATGAGATCAAGAAGAAGATACTTGATCATGCAAGGCAGGAAGCCTTGAAACATAAGGATGTGGTATTTCTCAGCCTTGATGAAAAAGGACCAATCCACGCTCTGTTTCACAGGGCTGGGAAGTGGATGAGAAAGAATACCAGAGAGCTGATCCCAAGGAATCACAACAAAAGCAATGGAACGGTGGTTCTGAACGCAGCTTTCGAGCCAGGCAGCAATCGTCTTTGGTGGCATTTCAGTGAGAAACGCACTGGAGACGCTTTTCTCATGTTGTTGATAAAATTGAGTTTGGATCCAAGTTTACAGACAATGAGGAAGGTATACCTAGTAATGGATAATCTTCCAGCTCATTTCACCAAGAATATCAAGGAATTTCTGGCATTGCATCCCCATTTCAAGGTTCTCAGGTTACCCACCTACAGCCCTGAATTAAATCCCATTGAACGCATATTTGGTGATTTGGATCGACAAGCGATCCAAAATCATTATTATGAGGACACAGATCAATTGGAAAAAAGGATTACAAGCTGGTTGATAGACAAAATGAGCCAACCAGTGGGTGAGATTGTCCCAATCTCACCAAAACGAACCAGAAAAAGGTTTAGGAGAAAGATTTTGAGCTGGAATTAAGTGGGAAAGGATTTTTG
>JADCLS010000040.1 GCA_026702845.1 Candidatus Heimdallarchaeota archaeon | reverse complement strand
CATTGAGCCGGTAGGCTCAATGATATTATTGTTAACAGTTCAGATATAGTTGTGCGCAAGATTCGCCTATAACCGAACTAGATAAAAGGTAGAGGGTCTAGATCGACTAGTGCTATCAACACAGTCCATAGACCCTCATGAATTGAGGTTATTCATTGAAATACATCAAGATTTTCTTAGACCAAAGTTTCCAGAACCAAGAAAAACAACAAAATGTGGCAGGCCAAGAATTGGGTTTCGCTGGGTTGTAATCGCAATTTGTGTGTTTGCTAGGGTTTCCAATATTGTTTGGGAGGACCTTCCTGACCAATTAAAGAATTGTGATTTTTTAGTTGAAAAGGGATATTTGAGAAATATCCCGGAAAAATCTACATTTCATGATTATTGGAGTGATTCAGATACCTCAAGCTGGAGAAGCTGGATACGAATGTCGGGGTATGCTCTGACAACAGATAAAGATCAGGATATCGCAATAGACAGTTCTGGGTTTAAGCTGACAATTGGAAAAGTTTGGAGACTGGTTAAATGGAACGCCAAAGCAATCCTGAAGACTTCAGACATATTTTGTAAGGTTCACCTTGCTGTTGCCCTACCAAGTAGGGCAATTGTCGCTATAGAAACCTCAAGAAGTCGAGTGCATGATTCAGTGGTATTTGGACCGATCTGGAAACATATGTATACCAGGATAAAATGCAGAATAAAGAGAACACACCTTGATAAAGGCTACTGGTGTGAGAATATAATTAATTTTATGCATCAAGAGGGAAAACAAGCAATCATCCCAAGAAAATCCAATTCACTTGATCATGGGACTTCCAGTCCCATGGATCTGTTAGTTCGACAACAGAATAAAATGCCAGGGTTGTATCGTAGAAACAATAAAACATATCTCAGAGCTGAGGTAGAACATGTGTTTGGAGAAGTGACCTTGTATCATGTAATCCCAAGAGATTACAAGATGGACAACAAGCTCAAGACCTT
>JADCLS010000034.1 GCA_026702845.1 Candidatus Heimdallarchaeota archaeon | reverse complement strand
GCTATCGATTGCATAACATTTGTCAATGTATGAATTCCTCCAGGAAATGCAATTGAATGAGTCCTCTGTTGTTTATACTTCTCACTTCTGAATGTAATATCTCTTTCTACGACTTCTTCTTCAAAATTTTGAGAACTTATCCTGAATCCTGCAAACGGAGTATCCTTGATCCCATGATTCCTTTTGAAATTGTAGAATTCTGCATTGATAATAGAAATTGCCCTGACAAATTCATGCGTCCTGAAACATAGTGCTCTGCGTTCTCTGGATCTGACTGGACGATGGTATCCCTCCACCTTTCCAGTAGTTCTCTGTTTCACCTTCTCATGTAAGTTCTGTGACTTCAATCTTGCATACTCTGCTGCCTCAATGCCACTATACAGACGCCGATGGATAAATGCCTCATGAATCTTTCTCCTCACCTTCAAATTATCCTCTGTGTAACCCATCTCCTCCATTCTCTCCTCAATTGCCTCATTGGCAAGAGCTAACTCTTGCCATGCTGTCTTCTTGTCTATCGTTTTGCTTCTAAGCAGATCTGTTAATGTTCTAACCACTTCTCTCTTGTATGTATTCTGAAGCTCTTTGCGTTGACTGTTACTCTCCTCTGTGACTATCCTCTCTGCTGTTTCTGCAATTGCTTTCTTCACCTCTTTTTTCTTGCGCACATTTCTTGCTATGTGCTGCAAACACCGCTCATGATGTGCATCTGGTGCAAATTCCTTGATTCCCGATGCTATTGCCTTTGAACCATCTGTGATAATGACCTCTGGAACCTCATCAAATTCATCAAGCACTAACTTCACATCCAGTTCTGTGATCGCCTTTGCCTTCTCTGTTCTCATCTGCACTATTTTGTTCTTCTCCACATCAATCACTGTGATAATCATCGTGGATTGTTCATTGGGATCTTTTGTTCTGATGGTGATATACTGCTCATCAAATGCGATCTGTTTGGCTTTCTTCCGATCCAGATCATTGGCATACTCCTCTCTGATCCTCTCTCCAAATTTTATCAGGTGACTTCTCACGGTATCCTTATTCATGGAGATCCCAGTACTCGCCAGAATCACATCACTGGTGTACCGAAGTGAACAGCCACCATTGTACAGAACTGCTGCCAGCTTGGAAATTGATATTGCGGTACCTGAGAACCTGTATGTTAACTCATCCATCGATGAAGCATCTATGGAAGTTGTCTTCTTGCATGATTTGCATAGATACCTCTGAATCCTTATCTGATATGCACCTATCAGATCATTAATCACTTTTGTGTAGCTTCCATTTCTCACCAATCTATCTGAGCCACAGCTCTGACAGAGCTGTGGTTGTGTGTCATAAATCAATGAACTTAGATAATTATCCAGTAGAATGCTAAAACCATTGAGAAAATTCTTCAGATGATTATCCTTATCAGCTAGAATCTGTAAATTACCTGAAAACAAATGTAATTCAGAAATGTTGCTAGAATTTGATGCTCTTTCACTAAGTTTTTGAATCTCTGATATTAGGTCCAATTGGTTTGATTGTGTCATTATTATTCAAATTTGAACTCTCAAACCACCTTTTGAATCTTACTGAAACCATGCATACTACTGTGTATTTCTAAAATTTACTAATTCAAATATCAACATGAAATTGGACTGAGC
>JADCLS010000036.1 GCA_026702845.1 Candidatus Heimdallarchaeota archaeon | reverse complement strand
TTTGTATGTCTTTCACCCCAATTAATCTAGTTATTTTTCTAGATAAAATATATCGATCTCACAACCTTTATAACTAGTGATTTGATAACTCTAGTGAGAATGAGCTTCAATTTTGATGAGGATAAGTTACTAGCAGACCCAGCAGAACTACTGGGGGTTGTAAAATATCTTTATCAAAAAGTTGAGGAACAAGAAGAGAGGATCAGTGAATTGGAGATTGAGAATCAATCTCTCAAATCAGAATTGGCGAAATACACCTCCCCGCATATTTCATCTTCCAAGCAACTCTATCCCAAGAAGCAATCAGGTTTACCCAGATCTTCTTCAAAGAAAAAACGTGGAGGTAGTAAGAAGGGAAAATCAGGTGTAACATGGGATGAGAAACCAGATGAGGTCATTCATAACTATGTGGATGTTTGTTTAGAGTGCAACAATGAGGCATCCAGAGATGATCAGAGTATCGCATATTCCAAACGCATCTTGGAAATTCCAGAGAAAATCAATGTTGAACTCCAGGAACATCATATCTACAAGTATGAGTGTCAATGTGGCAAAAGTACTCAGGCTGCAGATGTGACACTTGATGGAACATCACTAGGTCCAAATTTCTTGAGTTTTCTCACCTGTGTGAGAAAACGCACAGGTGCAAGTTTTGAGAATGTCTCGCTGATGATAGAGGATGTATCAGGTAGAAAACCATCACAAACAATTCTCAACCGTGGTTTATCTGTAGTGACCCAGGTTCTGAAACCGGTGCGAGATACTATTGCAAGGGAGGTGATGAATTCAGAGTTTATTAATATTGATGAGACTGGTCATAAACTGGTACTGGAAGGTAAAAGAGCAGAGAAAGGTTCTAAAAAGATCTGGGTATGGGTATTCGCAACACAACAAGCAGCATATTATCATGTGGATCTCAAACGTGCCAAGACCGCAATTGAGACAGCGTTAAAATACCATGATGAGGACAAACCTCCACCAATAAGTATCTCTGATGCGTATCCTGCATACCTGAATATGTTTGAAACTAAGCAGTACTGCTGGGCTCACCTTCTGAGAGATACCAAGGAGCAAGAGAATGTCTGCCTAGCAGCTAAGATCTTGCATGATCAGATGGTGAACCTGTTTCAGAAAATCAAGGCTTTGCAGAAGAAGTTACGGATGAAGAATGAGCCAGCCAGTGAGAAGGTGTACCAGAACGCATTGATAGAAATCAATGCCCTGGCGGAAGCTAGATCATGTGAAAATATCAAAAAGATTCAGAATCATCTGAAAAATCGTGGTGAATTATACCTCACCTGTTTGAAATATCCCCAAATCCCCATGGAGAATGGTAGGGCGGAACGATTACTTAAATCAGTAATCGTGCATCGATCAAATGGGAAACCATTGAGAAGCATACAAGCAATGGATGAGTATGGTATTTTGTTGACTGTGTTGACCACCTGGAAACTAAGAGACTTGCCAATTGGAGATACATTAAGAGAGTATATCAGAAATAATATCAATCCAGCAAGACTACTAGATTGAC
>JADCLS010000009.1 GCA_026702845.1 Candidatus Heimdallarchaeota archaeon | reverse complement strand
ACTTATAGACCCAGATATTTTAGAATCTATCTCTGACCTGTGGAAAAGAGCTTAAAATCTCTAGTTAAGTAATTATTTATCTAGATAATTTTTGAACAAGGCATTTTATTTTTATATCATTCAGAGATCACGTGAAAATTTACAAATATGATTGGCTCTGAAAAGGTAGTAGATTAATAAACAAGTTAAGTTATCGGCTGCTGAACTGGGGAATCATAAGTAGTAAACTCAATGCTTGAGTACAAAATAAAAATCGTTGGCTTTGTTTAAAACGGAATAATCTAGTTTATAGTAATTGTTAATTACTTTTGTCTTTTCCTTCGAATACCAATAATTGAGAAGAATATGATGGAAATTATTGAAAACATATTCAATGGTGTTGATTCAGTATTAGTAACCGTAAGTTGCGATATAATAGATTCAGTATCAAAAGATGTAATGGTAATTTCCTCAGTTTGTATCTCTGTAGTAGTATCTGTCACTGAAGTTGTTCCTTCAATTGTCTCTGTTACAGTTGAGATCACAGTTTCGGTAGGAATTGAAGAATCCACCTTAAAAGCCTTTGTGATTGAGATTGCATAGTTTTCACTTATATCTGTAGCATTAATATAATACAATACCGATACTCCTCCTGCAAAGGGTCCGATATTTGCCATATATTCTGAATTGTAAATCATGGATATACTAGTCCAAGAGATCCCAGCATCCGTTGAGAAATAGAGCACCACTGCTTCAACTTCAATATTATCTAAAACGGTAGCAAAAATAGACACAATGGTTGTCTCATTGATTTCAGCTGGTCCATGCGAAATACTGAATATCTCAGGAACTTCAATATCAGTTGGTGTTATCTGAACAGTAAAGAATTTGCTAGCAGAAACAAAGTAATTGTTACTACTGTCAGTTGCATTAATATAGAAAAGAACTGTACTTCCCTCTGGAAAACTTCCAATAGATATTGCATACACATTTTCAAAGATCATTTGGGTTGTATTCCATGCAGAACCACCATCAAGTGAATAATATAGTTTGACTGATGTCACTTCAACATTATCAGTAACTATCGCTGAGATCTCCACTAGTGTGCTAGAAGTAATTTCAGTTGGAGTGTGAGTCACAGAACTTATTACAGGTGGGGTGCTATCACCTGGGGTGACTTGTACTATAAATGTATGGCTTGTTGAAACCTTTTCATTACCACTGGTGTCGGTTGCATTAACATAATAGGTTACTATAGTTCCTTCTGCAAAACTACCTATTGTTGCAGTATATACTTCATCAATAAACATTGGAAACTCCAACCATGTTATACCTCCATCCTGTGTGTAGAAAAGGATAACCGAATCAATTGCGACATTATCAGTAGCAACTGCTGTTATCACTACCTGTGTACTAGCAGTGATTATACTTGGATCATGATTAATACTGTTGATAACTGGAGAGGTAGAATCTTTAGGAGTAATTTGAACCGTAAATGATTTGCTTGAAGATACTTGGAAATTATCACTTGTATCCGTGACATTAACATAATAAAGTACAGTTACTCCCTCTTCAAAGGTTCCAATCGATACTGTGTACTCTGTTGATAATGTCATAGTTTCAGTTATCCAGGTCGATCCAGCATCAATTGAATAGTATAGAATGACTGATCCTATTGAAATATCATCACTTGCTGTAGCTGATATTATTACTTCTGTGATATCTGTAATTTCTCCATTATTATGTCTTAGGTCTGATAATTCTGGTAAATTTGTATCTATCACTGGGGGAATGTATGGCAATTGATGAGATTTTGCTAATGATCGATATGTATTGAAGCTAGTATCTGTTACCTCAACATAATATAAGAGCATTTCAGGAGCAGAGTTGATCCCTAAAGTGAAAAATAGATTATTTCCATCAATTATATCTTCTATCCAGGTGCTTCCACCATTATAGCTGGTAAACAATTTAATAACTGATATCGCAACATCATCTGAAGCAACAATATCCACATTAACCTCTGTCAGCGAATATTCAGTATTGATACCCGATGTTATTGAAATGGAGGTTACAACTGGATATGTAATATCTCCAACAAATTCTTCAATTTGCAACACTTTGCTAGGTGATACAATAAAATTACCACTAGTATCACTTGCATTTACATAATAACAAAGTATTGTATTAGGATCAAAAGTACCCAAATTGACAGTATAGGGATTACTCATTAAAATTGAATTCCATGATATTCCTCCATTTGTTGAATAATATAATATCGCCGAATAGACCTCAACGTTGTCTGTGATTGATGCTGAGATACTTATTTGTGTTGAATTTGTAATACTCCCACTAGTATGAGATAAAGAATCTATACTTGGAGAAATAATGTCTCCGTCACTAATAATATTGCTAAGATAGATATTGTAATACTTGGACTGCTGATAAATCCTAGTAAAATTCACTTGTATGGTCGTATTCGCACTAGTAAGAGGTAATACCAATTCATATAGACCATTTCCTATTTCTGTGGCTGTGTATGTTGCTCCAAGAAAAGTAGTATTCACAACTGCATTTTCTATATTACCCAGACTGGTTGAGTAATTAAATCTTAACTTCTGGCTAGTGGTCAGCTCTTGATGTCCTATTAATTGAACTGTTGATCTGGTAGGTAAGGTGTATGAAGTTAATGAAACACCATCAGGAAAATCAACATATATAACATCAAACCACCTACTAAATACTGGTATTATGATACCAAAGTAATCTCGAAGCCAATCATTCAAATTTACAGATGTGATTTGATATCCTAGTATATTACCATTTAAGGTCAGTATGAAATCAACTTGGAAACCTGCAAGTAATTCCAATTGTACATTAGTTATTGTGACAGACGTGTTTCCATTGTACGATGGATCTGGAGTTACTTCTGTGTATTTGATTCCCTCACTATTCCAAATAAAAGAATCTTGTGAAGCTGTTCCACCATCAATTTGTAAATCAACTTTCATTGAGCTAATCAATTTAATATAAGGATCAATATCTAATGATAAAACTAGATTTCCCAACCATGAGATGTACGAAGGTAGGATATCAATTACATCTACCTCAAAATGAGTTATTTTTCGAAGAATATCTGAATCAATAAATTCATTCAAATGGAATTCTTTTACTCCTAATTCGATTATTTTTAAGACAAAGTAATTATCATCGTAAAGTACCCATGATCCTGCAAAGAAATAGTTTTCTGACTGAAAAATGTAATTTAAACTCAATTTTAGATTTATTTTAAATGATAAACTTGGATTTTTCATCATTAAGAATATAGTCTCATCAATACCACCCTCAAACTCCTCAGGGATAGACAAACCAGTATGTGTAGTCTGGTTAATTTCTAAGGATATCTCAAATTTTGGAATTAAAGAAATATTTACATCATCTCTTAAATAAGAAAATACTGTGCTAAATGAGGTATAAAATGTAAATATTGAGTTTGATTTAACAGAAATGTCAGATTTATATCCATGTGGTTCAAAAAATGATTCTATATTAGATTGTAAATAAATTAATTCTGAAGTAGTTCTACCCCCTTTGTCAATTACGGTTATATTTAACAAATAAATTGTATCTTCAGTATAATTTGAAATGTTATAAATAGTTGTTAACTCAGTTGTCCATGGGTTGTAATCAGAAATAACTTCTGTTTCATTAATCAGAATAGATTCTATTAAACCATTAGACAAAGAAGATTCAATCAATGCATAAACATAGACCTCTGAATTATTAATCATTTTCCCAGTATTAGGTGTGATCAATTTAATGACTGGATCCGTATACTTGATATCGTCAGTAACCAAAATCGTCGATTCTGATCTACTCTCTAGATAGGGGGCTTCATTATAAGAACCATCGAGATTATCTGAAATTCCTCCAAATATGCCTCGAGTTTCAAATAACCCTGTTCCATACGTTCTAGATGGATCAATAATGAGCTGGGCAGGTAAGCTGCTTGAATTATATGGTGTCCAATAATAATTTCCCTGATCATAGGTATCCGTCAAGGTAAGATCTAATCCATTATATGTTGCAGCAGTATCAATTCCCCAAACTATATCATTTTTGAAAAATGGATCCAATGTGAAACCCCAAATCGGAGCATTAATAATTTGGAAATAAAATCTTGGAACAAGTTTCCAATTTTTTTGTGCTAAACTAATTTTTGTGTCAGAAGCGATTGAATTATTGAAAAATACAATCTTATCTATTGCAATACTTCCTTTTACGTAAAGTCTGAAAGCATCTGCTCTAGATTCATCTCTTCCATCATATATATTCACATTCCAAGTTGGAGTTTCCATAAAAATATAGTAAAACCTGATATCATTGTTATTAATCGTCGTCAGATCATGAAGAGTATAAGTTATATTAATCCAAAGAGTTTGACTTGATGTTAAATCCAGGTCATAATAATATTCAGTTAATTTTAGGTCACTACCTGAACCTGACGTACCTCTTAATGAAAAATCAAAATCCTCATTAATTGGTCCTTGAACCAATGTGCAGACTTCAAGTTCCATACCTGGTACACCATGATTAATATACTGACCAGAACTAGTATTCTTGTAAAGTACTTTTAGTACATCAAATTCTGAAGTGCTGGCGTCTAATGATAAACCCTTATTTATTTCAGTAGTACTTTTCTCAGTAATTTCTTTGTTTTGTGTATCTACACGGTCAATAGGTTGAGAAACCTCTTCAACTTTGTGAATTTTTTGATCTACAAAGGGTGATGAATTCTGTGAGAGATTATCATATATTGGCATTATTTTCTCTTCAGAATTATTTTGCTGACTATTAATGCTTGAAAAAGACATGCTAACAATCAGAATCGTAATTACAAATAAGGAAAGGGATCTACCTCGCTCCATGTCTGATTTTTTTAAATTTTAGGATATAAAGGTATTGGTGATATAGTATTATTTTGGAAACATATTTTGTTTATATTTTAGATCACAACTTGATCTTTTTTCTCGATTAATTCATTTAAAGAACTTGATTAATGCATGACAACTAAACAATCTGTAAATTGATTTCCCGAGTACTTTGAATCAGATGTCGAGGTTTTAGTTAGGTGTAGATTAAATCTTATATAAATAAAATCTATTTAAATATCGTCTGATTATCGAACTCACCAGTCGGATAATAGGTTTATTCTCTAGCATACAGATATTTAGAATTTGTACTACCATTGATTTTAAATAAGATGAGATTCTCTTTTCTCTAAACTGAGAATAGTATCGGGAATTTAGGATTTTTATATATGATATTTTATGCAATTCCTTTAAAAAAAACTATATATTTTTTCCGTTAATAATTAGTTTATTTTTTGAATTTAGATAAATTTGAAAAAACAGAGTTTCATTTCAATTATTAAAACATTTTTTTAATTATTTAAATATATTTTTAGAGGTGGTAAAAAAAGTATGTCGACTTTGTCGATAATAATATATGGCAACTTGTACGAAAAAAGTGTGCTTCAATACTTGTCAAAAAATTATTCAGTTAGAATGCCTCTGTGAATAAGTGATTTGAGGTTCTCAGAAAACGGAAAAAAACGTGTCTAAAAAAAGTAATTGAATAATCAAATCATATATTCGTTATACAATTAATATTTCAATTGATCTCATATCTGCTGTCTCAATGCTTTAAACCATGCTCAAGGGTGCTTAACAAAAGTATAGTAATTTCATTTTTTCCATAATGTGCGGATAGTTTTTCTAGGAGTTCAGGCCTCCTAGTAAAAGTATACGGCTTTTTTCACCTCGGAAAATATATATCTCCAAAAGATGAATCATTTATTAGAGGAAATTAAATTGAACACACACAAATTACCCAAGATGGTTCTTGTTTTCATGTTGTTCATAGGTCTAACCATGGGTCCGGTCTCTGCTGCTATTTCTCCGGATCATGGAGCTTTCTCTCCCAATTCTTTTGATACAACTTTTGACCTAGAACAACTTGGACTTGAAGCATTTTTCATGCAGGATGGTTTTGATTTAGAGGCCTTCTTCATGCAATTAGGCATTGATGGCTTTTGGATGCAAGACGGTTTCGATCCAGAAACATTCTTCATGCAATTAGCTACTGACGGCTTTTGGATGCAAGATGGCTTTGATAGTGACGGTTTCTGGATGCAATTAGCTACTGACGGCTTTTGGATGCAGGATGGCTTTGATCTTAATGGTTTCTTTATGCAGTTAGGTCTTGAAGGCTTCTTTATGCAATTAGGACTTGATGGTTTCTGGATGCAAGATGGCTTTGATCTTGAAGGTTTCTTTATGCAGTTAGGACTTGATGGTTTTTGGATGCAAGATGGCTTTGATCTTGAAGGTTTCTTCATGCAGTTAGGACTTGAAGGCTTCTTTATGCAATTAGGGCTTGATGGTTTCTTTATGCAGGATGGCTTTGACCTTGAAGGCTTTTGGATGCAATTAGATCCCACCGGTTTCTGGATGCAAGATGGATTAGATCTTGACGGCTTCTGGATGCAAGATGGTTTTGATCCTGAAGGCTTCTGGATGCAATTGGGACTTGACGGCTTTTGGATGCAATTGGGACTTGATGGTTTCTTTATGCAAGATGGTTTTGACCTTGAAGGCTTCTGGATGCAGCTTTTAGCAGATGGTTTCTGGATGCAAGATGGTTTTGACCTTGATGGCTTCTTCATGCAATTAGATCCCAATGGTTTTTGGATGCAGGATGGCTTTGATCTTGAAGGTTTCTTCATGCAATTATTACTTACTGGCTTCTGGATGCAATTAGCCCTTGATGGCTTTTGGATGCAGCTCGGAGTTGATGGCTTTTGGATGCGATTTATGTTAACCAGTTTCTGGATGCAACTTACAGCTGATGGTTTCTGGATGCAGTTAGGACTTGACGGCTTTTGGATGCAATTTATGTTAACCAGTTTCTGGATGCAACTTACAGCTGATGGTTTCTGGATGCAGTTAGGAATTGACGGCTTCTGGATGCAATTATTATTAACTGGTTTCTGGATGCAATTTACAGCTGATGGTTTTTGGATGCAATTGGGTATTGATGGCTTCTGGATGCAATTAATGTTAACCAGCTTCTGGATGCAATTAGCCCTTGATGGTTTTTGGATGCAGCTTGGAGTTGATAGTTTCTGGATGCAGATGTCCCTTACTAGCTTCTGGATGCAATTTACTCATGATGGCTTCTGGATGCAATTAGGTTTCGATAGCTTCTGGATGCAACTTGTAGCGGATAGTTTCTGGATGCAGTTTATCCTTACCAGTTTCTGGATGCAATTCACTCATGATGGATATTGGATGCAACTTGAGGTTGATAGTTTCTGGATGCAACTCATGATTACCAGTTATTGGATGCAACTTACCTATAACGGATACTTCATGCAGATCGGTGTAGACAGTTTCTGGATGCAACTAAAGATTACCAGCTACTGGATGCAGAAGAACCATGCAACCAAGAAGGACTTCAAGAAAGGTATGAAGAATATCAACAAACCATATAAAAAATTCAATAAGAAAATGAAACATTCTCATTCTAATGATGTAGATGTTGCAGTTCTTGATACTGGTATATCTTCTGAAGTTGGATTAAACCTTGTTTGGAGTGTTGATACTACTGGAAATAATCCTGCAGATAACCTTGGCCATGGTACAGCTATAGCTGCATTAATTCAAAAGCAATACCCAATGGCAGATCTGTACTCAATCAAAATTATTGATGATGAGACACAGGAAGGTGATTGGGATGATCTTGCGGAAGCAATTTATCTCGCAGTTTATGGCCCTGATGGAATTCTAGGAACAGATGATGATGCTGAAGTAATTAACATGTCTTTCTCTTCTGGAGATGAAGTTCCACCAGCATATATTGATGAGGCCATTGCCTGGGCTTATGCTCAAGGAGTAACTCTAGTAGCTTCTGCAGGTAACAACGGTGATGGTGATTTATCAACAACCGAAGCCAGTTGGCCAGCAATGTACGATGAGGTTATTGCTGTAGGATCTGTCAATATGGACGGTGAATTTACAGAGTGGTCAAATTCTGGTGATTATGTTGAACTTGTTGCTGTTGGTGAGAATGTCATTACCATTAACCATGAGGGTATGTTAATGATTGTCTCTGGTACATCATTCTCAGCTCCAAAAGTTACTGGTCTGGTAGCATCTTATATTGCAGCCTACGGTCATCTATCTGTTGAAGCAATCAGATCATTACTCAATGCTAATGCTGTATTACTTGATAATGGCTATTACTTTGTACAACTATAAATTTAAAATAAAATAAATGAATTAACTATAATATAAATCTACATATTTTGCATCTCCCATTCCCATTTTTATGAAACTTTTACAGCTGAATAAGGTATTATTGAATTTATTATTGAAAATGAATTAAATATAATCTCTGGATTCTGAGGATTCAATCTTCACTTTCAAGATTCTGTCCGATTAAGCTTTATATGAGAATCGACATATATATTTCAGATGATACGGAGACATAATCTTCCAAGATTTCAGATCAAGCAGCTGTATGTTGATACTATTCGTAGTAATATGGAATTAACTCACAAATTCATGATTGATGTTCCAGAACGCGATAAAAGCAGAATACGAGAATATATTAGTAGGAAGAAGATTGAAACGCTGCCCACTCCACAGTATCTGCAAGTGATGTATTGTTTAGATAATTGATCATAGTTTTCATAGATCCAAGAGGAAGAACTCATCATAATAATATGAGCTATCTATATATTTGAATATTTATCAACAGAGATTTGTAGATGAACTCAATCTAGTACTAATGAGCACAATTAATCATGCCGATTATAATAAAAAAAGTATGAAAATTATTTAGTAGTTGGAGACGTATACACTGTATTGTCTGGTACTTCCATGTCTGCACTCCATGTATTGGTCTTGTGGCCCTGCACATCTCAGCATTCGGCTACCTGCCAGTTGAGATACTCAGAGCCATACGAGCTAATCGTTTTATGGTGGGGTGCGGTATCGATTCTGTATATTTTTTCATTATAGTTCAGGAAAAATGAATATGATGAACTTACAGGATACCTAATATCGAGTAATGCTCCATTTGTAAACAATACTCTCATCCTCCCTCTGATATTGTATGAGATACAGGTAATTTTATTTTTGAACTCATCTTCTAACTTTGATTCAATTATTGCTTATTTATTTGAGAGATTCAATATTCACACCATTTAATTCATTGATTATTTTAGATTTGTATTCTGCAAGCATCTCATACAATCCAAGACAATCCAAATAATCCTCATAAGTTGGATGTTCCGGGAGATCCTTTTTCTCGATTCTCTCTTTTAACTCACTTATAGATGCAACATTGTAGCTTCTTAGAATTTCATTTAATTCATTAAGCGAACTTAAAAACTCTTGAATGGTAGAAAGAAATTCTCCTTTGGAATCAATCATTATCTAGAAGTATGAGTTAAAATTATATTTACGTTGTTGTTTTCTTCAAGTTGTGTTGATATATTTCAATACACTTTATTTTCATTTTTTGTTGATTATAGTGCTGCCTATGGCCACCTACCTGTTGAGACACTCAGAGCAATGCTCCATGCACATGCACTCGTACTTGATAACGGCTATAGCTTTGTACAATTCTAATTAATAAATAACCCTAAGCAAATTTGCCCACAATAATATATAGTTCAATCCTTTTTATTAATGGAGCTATAAAAATATAATCGCTAGCGTATGGCTCCTATAATATCAAATTTGAAAGAATAATAGTAGGTTATGATCTTGCTTAATAATAAGGAAATTTTTATCACGATAATCTTAAATTAACTCAAGTTTTGATCGATCAACCCTTTCAACCAAATCAACAAATTGTTCCTAATAATAAAACTGTGAATTGAAGTTACATAACTTTTTAAATATAAATGCATATTATTATTTATGTTAGAAGGATTAAATAAAGAGGATATTGAAAACTTGTATTATGATCTGATCAGCAAATATCAAGCAAAAAAAATCGAAGAACGTACAAAGATGTATAATGAAATGATAGCAAAATTGGAGGTGAGTGACGTAAATAAATATAAATATAAAGGTGATGAATTAATTTCAATTTCTGGGGATATAGAGACTTTATTATGCCATGTATGGATTTGGAAAAATGATCATTATGTGTATAGCTATTCTACAAATTATAGTGATGTTGAGAAACGTAAAATAGTGAATTTTAAGTTAAGTGACCATGAAGTTCAAGAATTTAGAAACCAGCTAGAAAGAGAGAAGAAATGGGATGAGGGAGAACGAGATTATCAAGTTTTAAAAGAAATTACAGATGCAGGTTATAGTGAAAAATTATATAGTATTATTAGGCACAACAGTTTTACAATGAATGATATAATGTACATGTATTGGCTGGATAAGATAACAAAGGGTCTCTCCACATCGATTTTTAAGAAACATATCAAAATTATAACGATAGTAAGTGATATTTGTGATGTAGAAGATGAATTTACAGAATTCAGTGAATTTTTCGAAATTGAAGACTATTCAGGAATGAGCTTCAAGCAGGTGTTTAATGAGATATTAGATTTTGTAAGAAAGATTACTGATGATATTAAATGGAGATATAATATTATTGAAATGATAGATGAAGAATACGAGGACAATAACAGCAGGCCGTGATCGAAAACTATGAATCATACCGCTTTTGTTATAGTATTCAATTGCATTCTCATCTAAGAGTGGTTTGAAAATGATTTTATTGTCAATTATATGAATGAAGTCCAAAAATAAATTTGTCTCAAAATCAAATCCTAACTCCTTGCATTCTCTCTCATAATTTTTGAACCATTCAATTGTAGCAAAGTTGAGTTCAATTATTTTCATAATTTTCAGACTCAAGTAGTTAGAAAAGGCCTTCCCAAAATCTGATTTCTGATGAAATCCCTTTATTATTGTATAAATATCCATTGATAAAATCCTCGAATTTAGGTATAATAACATATAGAGCGGAATCATAGAAATTGATAACATTGTAAATTCCATTAACGCAAATAAAGGATCTTATTTATTTGATTTTCATAACTGTTGAGACACTAAGAGAGCAATGCTCCACGCCAACGCACTCGATAACGGCTACAGCTTTGTACAATTCTAATAATAGATAATCAATCACGGAAAAATAAGAAACATTTTTTAGCTTTCAATCGTTCATATTAACAGAGTTATAAATATAGAAAAATGTAAATAATAAACAGATGTCCGATAAAATCACAATAGATCCTGATATTTGTGGTGGCAAACCGACAATTACTGGAACCCGCATCATGATTTACATTATTCTTGAATACATAGAAGAAGGCTATTCATTTGATGAGATAATTGATAACTATCCCAGTATTACTGTAGAAGACATAAAAGCTGTACTTAGATTTGCAAGAAACCGTGTAGAGGGAGAGAAGATTGTCAGTTTTAAAAAAGATGAAGTTCCTGCTTGATGAAAATGTATCTATCAGGCTATTAAATCCTATAAGCGAATTAGGATACACCGTAAGTAAATAAGAATAGAGAATCTATTAGGAATAAAAAATGGTGAATTAAGTCCTATCCTCAAAGATAATGGTTGGATCATTATTACTCATGATAAAGGTTTCAGGGCTCACTGCGTTAAGTACGGATTAATGGTTATTCTTGTTGATATCCATCCAGCCACAATAAAATTTGTGAAACCTGCTCTCATTTCATTTTTCACTGAGTTTGAGGAATGTTTTTCAGATAGTTTTATTATTACTATTACCGAAGATAATTTTACTCTCGTAAATTATTGATTTAAATCAGATTTGATAACAATCTTGGAGCTAATCCAAGAGAACCAACTCTGGTGAATACGTAGAATTCATAACTCCTCATGAATTCATCTCCACAATACTGGAAATTGAGAGCCCGGTAAAGAACTTCTATGTCTGCACCACATGTCACAGGTCTTGTAGCCCTTTACATCGCATCATACGGTTACCTACCAGTTGAGACACTAAGAGCAATGCTCCACGCTAACGCACTCGTACTCGAAAATGGCTACAGCTTTGTACAATTCTAACTAACATTCATAATATTAAAATTCATTTGATATCAAAACCTTCTATAGTATTTTTAGCTTTACTTTTAGATATTTTATCAATTCAGGAATATCTTGTTTGGGATCACCTATCATTGGGCTATGTTTTATGCCAGCTAATGAGTGAAAATGATGCGGTTTTGATTTAACATCCCATTCTTTGTCATAATTGTCGAAACGTTCATAATCTCCTTTCTTTTTGGAATACATGATTTGATATCCATATTCTCCAAAATCATTATATTTAATATAAATTACAGTTCCTCCTGAAATTACAAATTTTAGCTCTCGGAACAACTCCTTGTAAGATTCGTTTAAAATGCATTGAGATAAGGATAGGGCTATTAATTCTCTAGCAATACGCAATTTTTCTATTGAATTAATCAAATCTATCCTTCCCGCAATTTTGCCAATATATCCTGATATTTTTCTAGATCAAGAACCAGTTGTCTCATTGAAATAGCATCCATTACTGCCTCATCTAATTCTCCCTTGGATGTTATTTCTAGAAATTCATCAATTGAGGAGAATTCCCAAATTTTAAGAATAGAATCGATCCCCTCTTTAATAGCATTCAATTTGAAAAGCACTAGATTTATCGCTTCTTCATTCTCCAAGATGTAAGTCATGAATAATAGTTGTAAATTCAATTTAAAAAATATTATCAATTTATTCTTCTTTTATGAGATATAGTTGGGCTACGAATGAGTATTATTCTATATCTTGTATTTCCTCTACTCCCGGAGAGTTCATTCTATCCACCGCAGTTGGAGGAGAATACACAGTCTGGTCTGGTACTTCCTTGTCTGCACCCCATGTAACTGGTGTGATTGCACTCATGATTGCTGCCTACGGTCACCTACCAGTTAGGACACTAAGAGCAATGCTCCACAGCAATACACTCGTACTCGATAACGGATACTTTGTACAATTCTAAGAATAAATAAACATCAACAAAAATCAAAAATATTAATCATTGAATGAATATTTATAGCATCAGCCCATTAGGTACACGTGATGGAAGTAATTTTCATTTTCCTATTCCTAGTATTGTTCTCCATAACCTGGATAGATTTGAAACTATACAATTGGAAATATACTTCCTCGTTTGTCCTCAAGCTCTGGAAGTTGGTAAAAACTTTTCCTAAATGGTTAAATTTCTCATTCCGCAAGTTTGTAAATACTCAAAAAGTGAGAAATATCATGGCTATTCTCATGGGGATCTCTTTCATAGGTTTGTATGTAACAATCATTTGGGATTTTTTCCCTGAATACTCACTGGCACTATGGTTAGTTTCAATGTTTTTCCTAGTTATCTCTAATGACGTACCAGATGATCAAATTGATCCGGATGAATTGAAATATGCCATAGAAAAAATTGATAAGCAATTAACTGAATATGGTTTTGAACGGAAAAAGGATATCTGGACATATCAGGATACATTAACCATAGAAATTTTAGAGAGTAAACAGACTTGCATTGGAGATCCAAAAACTAAATCATTGTTGAAGGAATTTAAACACAGCCATAAGATCAGAGTGAGTTTTCTTAATTTACAGGTACCATTTTTTATTTTGGAGAATCAGGCCAGAACTGGAAGAATCAAACTGAAATTGCTACGAAAGTTGGACATCTTTGATGAGGGCCATAGATACAAGGTAACATCAGGTGATCTAATTGCAGCAGTTCAGCTCATGGATCATGTGTATACAATGAGCATTATCAAACAAATTCTGTATTTCACAGACAGAGTGCATTTTGAAGGTGATAAAATCTACTTTGATCATCAACTGAATGATCTAAATGCAGTTTTTAGTTTCAAAACATTAATAGAACGTATGCAGAACATTCTTGAAATTCGTAATATCAAGGATAAACGACCCGAACATTGTATTTTCTGTGGACAGCAAACCAGTGACGTCATCTGCAATGAATGTCAAGGGTCGATGAAATGCATCATCTGCTATAAGGAATCTGTTAAACTAGAGGAAATGACGATATTAACCTGCTGCAATTCATTTGCACATACTATACATCTTGTAAAATGGATTCAGGAAAGAAAATGTCCATATTGTTCTACTCATGATCCATTGGTGATTAAACTTTGATCGAGATGATCAATATTTACTTATAATAATATTATATAATTTTTTAGCCTTCAATCGTTCATTAACAGAGTTATAAATATAGAAAAATCCAAATAATAAACAGATGCCCGATAGAATCACAATCTTTATTTTTCATAGATGTTTTTTCTTAATCCAATATTGATAACATAGATTACTAATCGATTCTCAATAATTTGATATATTATCCGAAATTTCCCTACCCTCCAAGAGAATTTTCCTGAAAGGTTACCTCGAAGTATCTTACCTTCTCTGGGGAATTGTCGGAGTTCTTCTAATATGCCCAAAATTAATTCTTGTGTTCTTTTATCTGCATCTTTGAGAAATTTAGCTGCATTTTTGCTAAATTCCAGGTCAAAGGGTTGTCTAGCCAAATTTAAGTGAGCTCCTTTTTTAATTCATCAAAACTAATTGTTTCTCCTTTCTGATACTCTTCCTCTGCTTGTTTGATTTCTTTCATTAATTCTTGATCCTCAAGGATTTCAAATGTTTCGAGGATTTGATCTAGTAAATCTCTAGTATCTCGAAATTGCTTTTTTATCTCATCACTTAGATAAAAAACTGGAATATCCTTTGATTCAGTCATGCTAATAAATATATTTACAAATTCACTATTTAATGTTCTGTAATCTATCTATCGAATCATGCAATTTTCACACATTAACCTTTCAGAGAAATCCTGTTCCGCGCTAACGCAATCATACTCGATAACGGATACTTTGTACAATTCTAAGAATACTAATAATTTATCTAACCATAAGGCCTAAGAACCAAATAACTGAAATTTAGAATAAGGAAAACATAGAAATCAGATGAATCTCCTGTTATTGCACCACGAGATATGGTATTTTTGAGCTATTCTAGCAGAACCTAAATTAATTTTAACCTATGAATTTTAACAAACTTGAATGACCAAAGTATTAATAACACACGGGGGCCATACTTTTGAAAATTCATTTTTTTAAATTTTCAAACTTATTGATGGTATTGAATTTGATTTTATCGAGCTTGAGGATTAGCTCTTTGAAAGAGATCTCACTCAATATGATTCTATTCTAATGTATCATATGACCAGTAATATTATTGAGAATGAGTGGTTTTGTGAAATTGGTTGAAAATGCAATATTATGGGCCTCTCATAGGATTTAAACAAAATAATACACAAGGTCTTACATGAACTAGGATTTTTTCAAATGATGAGAATTTAAAATTCTTGAGAATTAAATCTATCCCCTAACTAATTGCATGCATGGGACTATACGCTCTCGATAAAGAGGGATTTAGGAGGATTCAGGAAAATCGTTGTGTTCAATATATTTATTATATTTTCTGACATAAAAATTATAGGCTGGAATAAAACTTATCAACATTTCGAATACTCTACCATTAATGGGATACGAGAATACACAAGTAAACCAATTTTCAATGCGAGATCCTAAAAAACTCTCGCCAGCAGAATGTACCGATGATGAGCTCTTTGAGCTACATGGTGTGTACACAATACCCAGCAGGTTGATAACACTGATTTTCTTCCTGGTATGTTGGGCTTTTCCACCACTCTTTATTGCCTTCGGAATATGGTATATCTACTCTTTTCGACATTTTTTCAAAATGATAAAGGTGAGTAGAGAGATTAATCGCAGGTATGCTGCAGGAACATGGAATCCAAGCCAGCTACAAGGATAATATACTCTCAAAACCTAATTCTCAAAGTTGACAAAGACCCAATCAATAATACTCTAAATCATCAGTCACATAAATCATTAAACTCCTTGATCCCAAGTTAATCAAAAATTTTAATAATTCAACCCGAATTGGTAATTGGATGTGTATTTTGGTTATCTCTTCATTTGATGAATATGTGGCCAATCAAGAGTTACTCCTACCTTTGTTTATCGCATATAACAGATGGAGAATGCCTCAATTGATCTCACTAAATCCAGAAGGATTTCGACTAAGAGGGTTCTCACTGGAACAGTTCATGATTAAATTAGATATAATGGAGGAAACATCAAAATTATCAGAAAAACATCTTGAAAATATAAAATCTGCATTCCAAAATTCAGCTTGGAAATGGTTAGTAGTAGAGGAATCTAACGCGATAGGAATGGTAGATTTATGGCGAAAATCAGATGATATTGCAGAATTAAGATCATTATTTGTTCTCCCAACTTATCGAGGAAAAAAATTATCTACACTACTCCTAGAAAAGGTGGTAGAAAAGGCAAGAGATGTAGGATTTTCTAAAATTGTTCTGGATACTTTGCCTTTCATGGAATCAGCCATTGCAGTGTATGAAAAATTTGGATTTAAGAGAACTAGTTATATCGATTTCGGGTATGGAGGAGGGGAGGCGTTTAGTAAATCCATTGGATCAATTTTCATGGAATATCAAATTAATAAAGATCTCTTTTGACTATAATTCATTATCATAATCTTATAATTAGTTCCATATCTTTGATTCTCCAATTCCATTCAAGTACAATCATAGTATAAAAAAGCCATAAATAAATCATCAATAATAATGCAAACATCTCCAATACGAAACACGTATTTGAAGGTAATATGTTCATTTCAATTGTTAAAAATATTCTGGTTAATTTCTTATATTCTTGATATTACTTGAAATATTTTTATGTATTTAGTAGAATAAAATCTCGATGAAGCAATTGGGTTGTTTTGTTGTCATTCTGATTATGTTAATTTCTCCCTCTTCAGCACAGAGTTCGTTCTTTGTTACTCAACCCAATGATATGATCATCACTGAAGATAAGACATATAAGTTGGTTTGGAAAGTTAATACTACTGAATTTATATGTCAGATGATGATGAATGAAACAGAATTGGGTCAATCAACTAATTCAATTCAAGATGATAATAGTATTACCATTATTGGCAGTGATCTGTACTTGTTTGTTGGAATTAATACTTCCTTCTCAAGAATTGGTTTTTACAATTTTACCCTATTTTTAGCAATAGGTGAGAAAGTACTTACTGATAGTGTCGGAGTTACGATCTTACCATATATTATAGATGAATACATAGCCTATAACTATACGACTGTTTCTGGTTCTTCTACTCAGTATACCCTTTTCTCAGGATCATTAGGAATATTCGTATTACCATTTACAAGGAGGAGATACATGTGAAATCTAAATGTCTGATCATACTAATCATAGTTCTTTCCCTTCAAAGCACTGCTTTTGACAAAGTAATTCCTACAGAACCTGTAATTGATGAATACACTGATCTGATAGAACCAGATGATAATGCTGTTTATCCTCATCCTTTTTGGGTTATTGCAGATGATAATTTATATTATTATAATATCAGCCGTTTTAATACAACTGATGATAGTAATCATAAATTATTTCTTGGGTCAGGTTTTTTTGATAACCCCTCTCCTGAATGTCTTGATTATGATTTTTTGGATTATTATTATTGCTTCCAATACGAGGTGATAGTAATATTAGATGTTGTATTTGCAGATTTTTATTTGGAATTGCAAGTAATTGATATTGATGGTAATACGAAATTCAGCCTGATCTATGTTTCAATTCAGCAATACACTTTTGTCAGCACAGTTATATCCACACAGGACTTAGGATTACATGCTCCTGCTGGGTTCGCATCGTATAATGGATGTACATTCTTCATTTGCATGACCTTCATTCCACTTATCATGAGGAGATATCGTGTTTGAATTATTGATGTATTTAGGTCTCTATGGTCAAATATATCTTATTACAGGTATTTGTTTGGTTATACCTTTAACTATCTCAATAAAAAACTTCAGATTATTGAAAACTGCAGATTATGCTTTATTCATAGTTTTATTTGCAGTGGGTTCTATCCTTTGGATTTCCTTTTCCTTTATCTATAGTGCAAATTCTCTTGGGCAAGCTAGGAGTATTCTTTTTCTAGATGATTATCCATTTATCTTGGTGGGCTTGTCAGGGTTACTCTATTGGAGTTATTTATTTCTAATTGCTTTCCATTGCAAGCAGGTGCAGAATACTGAAATCATGAAACTACTACCGATCATCCTAGTATATAGTTATCTAATATTAGACGAATTAGCATTCATATTGTTCTACTCCAGCATCGGATCCGCAAGAATTGAACCTCATCCGTACTCCATTTATTGGAGAGGTCCAATCTCAACATTATATGAATTTGGCATAGGAATATACTTATTTTATACCTATTTTACACTTCATCCTGTTTATTTAACCAGAAGAACCCTATTTGTAAAAATTTCTTGGTTACTTGCATCTTGTTTCAGAATCCTATTAGCATTCACTTTTATGGTGGTGAATATCATTAATATTCTTGATATAACATTCTCTCCTGAAAATATATCAATATATTTCGGTATTAGACAACTATTGCAACTGGGATTCACCTTCTTTATCCTAGGGATTGCTTTGCTTTTTCCAGAAGGTTTATTGATAACAGAATACCAATTATTCAGAGTAAGTAATTTGTACAAAGATGTTTTATCAAAGAAACAAACCCAAAAGAAACAATCAATGAGAATAATATCCTATCTTAGAGTACTTGAGGAACAGAATTTACTATATTCCAAAACCTAATAAAATTGCTAAAGACTTTCTTCTTGTTACAGCTTATAACGTACGACAATTTCATAAAATTTGGATATCGGATTCATCTTTGAGTAACTCGACAAATTCAACAGGAGTGGGTTGCCCACCAGTATGATAGGGAATAACCTTTTTTGGCCTGAATTTCTTGACCACCTCAACAGCTTCTTCTGCAGACATAGTGTATGGTAATCTAATGGGTATGAATGCAATATCAATATTTTCTAGCATTGCCACTTCTGGAGTGGCCTCCGTATCACCAGAAATATATATTCTCTTCTTAGCAATATTTAGGATGTACCCATTACCCTCTCCTTTGGGATGAAATTTCACTCCGGGGCTACGTTCACGGACTACATTGTACGCAGCAATGGCCTCTATCCCAATCTCATTGAAGGTGCTACGCTCCCCATTTCGTAATAGGATGGGATTCATATCCTTCAAAGTATCAAATGAGCTGTTATTACAGATGATTACTGTATCTTCCTTGTGAAGTTTCTCAATCAAATCTCTATCAAGGTGGTCTTGATGGTGATGCGTGATAAGGATCAGATCTGCTTTGGTATAGGCAGAATAATCTGCTCTGCTCCAGGGATCGATATGGATCTCGTAATCCTTGAATCTGATATGAACACTTCCATGGAATATTGGCGTAATCTCTATATCTCCTTGCTCGGTATGTTCTTTTATGGTCATAAATGAGAAATACTAAGCTGAATTTAAAACTCCATCCGGATTGTATGAAGTAATAAACCAAAATTTTCCACTGAATTTCAAGTATAATTTGAAAGTCGATTAAAAATCAATTCTTATCTAATCAGATCCTGAAATAATAAAGAATAGATAACCAATAAAATGATGATAATTTTGGCTTCTATCCAACCTGTTTCCAAAGTAGAGAACCCAACATATTTAAAATCAGTAGTTTCATACTCAGAGTGTGATCTCCAAGATTGAGGATTTACTTAAAACAGGCAATATACTAGAAGCTAGTAAATTGATTGAATCAATTGATGAACCTGTAGAGAAACTTATCTGGGAGGCCATCCTTCTTGAGAAACAATCTAAATTTGAATCTTCACTCGCAAAGGGTCGAGATGCAATAAGCAAAGTTCAGTTTGAAAACAAAGAACTACTTCTACGAGCTGTTGTAGTAACATTGTATTCTTATTGGAGATTGGGAAAATATCAACTTGGGATGGATCTAGTAAAATCTCTCAATATTGAAGTGGAATTGAAATATACTAAACCAAGGGCAGATTTCTATAATATTTTAGGTCTGCTTTTGTGGAGTATGGGAGATCTCGATTTGGCACTCAAGAGATTTCAGCTTAGTTACAAAATTCGAAAACAGCTGAATTTACATCTGGATATTGCTGCTTCTTTGAACAATATGGCTATTATTTTCCAACTCAAGGGTGATCTTATAGGTGCCATGGATTATTATACAAAGGCTTTGGAAATTGATCTGAAACATGGAAATAAAATCGATCTTGGTATATCATACAATAATATTGGTAATCTATATCGATTGCAAGGAGATTACCTCAATTCCCTGCAATATTTTGAGAAAAGTCTCAAAATACGTATTTCTCTTGATATCCCCCATGAAATTGCCTCTTCCCTCACCAGCTTAGGCCATTTATACTATCTCATGGGTGAGTTTGAGAAAGCAGAGGAGAATCTCAAGGAGAGCCTGCAGATTGTTTCATCCATTAATAATGAACAGTTAATCTCAGAAATTCTATTGCTTCTGATAAGAAATTCACTTTCGTCTGGGTCGGTAGATTCCTATTATGAACAATTAGAATTCATTGGAAGAGAAACTGAGGATCCTTATGTCTCCCAGAATTACAACATTGCTAAAGCACTGATTTTGAAGAAAGCAAAGCGAATGCGGGACAAGGTAGACGCTCAAAGGTTACTTGAGTCTCTCAAATCATCAAAAATACTCGATATAGAAAAGCATCTTATTATTATGCTCAATCTTTGTGATTTACTCATTGATGAACTAAAACTGACTGGTGAGAGCGATGTACTCCAAGATACCAAACAGCTTATTACGGAGATTTTTGACTTTGTGGAGGAACAGAAAGCCTATCCCATACAAATAAAAATTCTGATCCTTCAGTCTAAGTTGTCAATGATAGAAAATGAGATTCCAGAGAGTATGTATTATCTGGACACCGCAGAGCAGATTTCAGAGGAAAATCAATTATCTATCCTATCCTCAGAAATTCGATTTACAAGGGAAAAACTCACTGATCAGATGGAGAAATGGAAGGAGATGACATCTATACTGGATAAAATAAATCAATCGGAGATTCAAAACTATCTGATGGAATTGGAAAGAAGTACACGACTATAGGCAATTAGAGTTACTGAGTACTTCCAATGAATCGATTAATACATCATAAACAAATAAGAGGTGATAGATGCAATTATGAAGGAATCTGAGAATAAATCAACTTTCTAATATTAGAATTTCGAATACTTTATTAACGAGTATTTGCTTATCTATACGTAGATGAGAATAGCTCATACCTCATTCCTTGGCAAGTCACTTTCAAATCTAATCATTCTTTCCACTCTTATTCAGCACGGAACCATGAATGCTTATGAGATCCTGAATGTCCTGACTTCTGATTCAGAGGAACTAATCCAACCCAAAGCAGGAACTTTATACCCACAGATTGAAAATCTATCCAAAGCAGGTCTTGTGAATAAGGAATTAATTGAGAATGAATCAAAATCCACTGGAAGGACAAGAGAAGTGGCGTATTTCACCATATCACATGATGGAATGAAATACCACCAAATGCTGTCTAGTGAATGGATGAGAGTAGCTGATTACATCGAGAAGGTAATACGAGGTGTTGCAAATGGAAATTGACTATACACAGATCTTGAATAATATATCCACAGATGCCAGGGATCTTATGCGATCTTATTTGAACAGTATCAATCAGGTATTTATTGGTAAAAATATCAATCCTCAGCAGAAATCAGAGGTATTTAATGGAATCTTTGCCTATATTGATGAGTTTATTGATGAACGAGATGGACGACAGCTAAGTTTTAATGAAACCATCTCTCTGATAGATCGTTTGGGCTCTCCTAGTGAGATTCTGCAATCTATGAATTTGAATGAAGTCACTGAGATGGAAGTTCCAGGCGTATTTTACCACCCTGGACGGAGTAAATTGCAACAGGGAATAATCGATCATCCATACGCCTTTGGATTTCTAATATCCTATTTTGTATTCATAAGCATAGGCTTAGCTTGGGAGTCAAATCAAACCACAGGCCCATTTATCGATGTATTCTTCAGGATCATGGGTACTATGCTGTTTCCCTCCATTGTATTTGGACTGATTATCGGATATTTCATCTCTAAAGTGTATGAAACAGAGATTTCACTTGAAGTAAAGCAGAAAAAGTTAGTAGAGGAATATACAGAACCAGCAGAAATTGTATTTGTCTTCACCTTTGTTATTGGTGGTCCTACCTCGGCAGGATATTTCATTGTCATGAGTGGAGTACACTGGGGTTTTGGTGCAGCTGGAGGAATTCTCCTGGCACTTTCTTTTGCTTCCCTACCTCTATTGTTGGTGCTTGTGGTTGGGGAGGGTCCAAAACCAGATGAGATGTCATATCATGTCCTACTTAGGCATAAAAAGACAATTATGGATGAAATAACCACTGATATTAAATCCAAAATACACGCCATAATTATTACAGCACTTGCTGCAATTATTTCTTGGATAATAATCGTCAATATCATAGTTGATCATCCAAGCATAGTACAGATAATTGTACCCAGCATATCTATTGGCATTTTGTTTGCTCTCTTAAGTTTTGCTTATATTACTTTCTGGGCAAATTCATGGAAACGAATGAGAAATAAGATTGAGATCCTTGAGAGGCATTACTAGTATATTCAAAATCATAATTGGTGCCATTTACAAACCTTACATTTTTGAATTGATTACAATTTCAATCGATTCTTCAACTTGTTTAATTTAGATCTTCTTTCTTTGAAAAAAGCATGAAGGTCGTTCTGCTTCTGATTAACTAATCGATCGATCTCAGTACTGATTGACTTAATTTCACTATCTGTCATCATACTATATCCCTTGGGTTTCCCCACCTTTGGCAACACAAGATTGGTGACCTCGTGTAGTACATAGATTAATTCAGCCCGACTGACATCTTTATCAGAGAATCCTGCGATTATCCATCGTTTTCTTTTAATCGCTTCAAAATGTGATTCTGGGCGTTCATTGAGTTGTTTATTGATCTCCTCAAGATCCAATTTCAGTGTTTTCATACGAGGAACCACAGCAGCTAAGAATCCAGAAATCAACAAGGGATCCGTTTTCACATCTCCATAGTTCCTATCAACAATACATACTCCTGAAGGATCTATAACAAGGATATGTGAGATCATATACGATTTTTTGTAGATGTCCATAAATACCTTAGGTCATTAGATCTCAAAGATGAAAATATTATAGTGTTTCCTTTGACTCTTTCTTGAGCTACCGAATATTAGGAACAATAATACTATGGTACTAGGTCATATGAAGTTGTTATCAAAGATTGTAATTATTATTTCGTTCTGAGAAATTTGATTATTTCATCCACAGGCATCGCGATCACCGTATGATCATCTCTCCCGATCATGGTCTCAGCCTGACAGAGTGCATTGATAATTGCTTCTTCGGTAGCTTCTACTGCAGCATTGAATATGGGGTTAATTTTGTTATTGGGAAATAGACGTACTTGTTCTTCCTGTTCACTATATGCATTCTGATTTGCAGTGGAAAACGCCAGAAATATATCACCAGATGAGTTTCCTCCATATCCTCCAACTCTGGATAAACCTAGTGGTATTCTTCGTACTAGTCGATCTAACTGATGAGGTAGCAGAGGAGCATCTGTAGCCAGTATTATGATTATTGAACCTTGCTCCGATCGTTGTTCAGATGAGGAAAATATCTCACCGACATTTATTCCCTCGATTCTTAGGTGTTTTCGATATCCATAATTTGCCTGGACTAGTATACCTACAACAAATTCCTCCTTATCAATTTTTACTAGACGAGAGCTAGTACCTATTCCTCCCTTATACTCATGACAGATCATTCCAGTTCCCCCACCAATATTTCCCTCATCAACATGACCGGATTGAGCATTATCCAGAGCCTCAAAGACATTTTCCTCTCTTATATGGAAGCCATTGATGTCATTCAAATATCCATCCCAGGTTTCCGCAACACAGGGTAGTGACCAGCTATCATCACTCATACCCTTTGTAATCATATACCGAATAGTAGCCTCATGAACAGCACCTACAGAATGGGTATTGGTAATCATGATGGGCCCTCCTAAAAAACCCGATTCTTTGATCCAGTGTGTTCCTGTCATCTCACCATTGCCATTAAGCGAATGATATGCTGCAAATACTGGAGTGAGGATATTCTTACCTCTAGGAAGAATAGCTGTTACTCCTGTACGAATAGGCCCCATCCCAACCTTCAATGGTCCATCTCCACTGATAATGGTGGAATGACCCACTTCAATGCCCATCACATCTGTGATTGCATTGTATTTACCAGTCTGTCCTTTGAATCTGATACCATGTTCACGTGCCTTCATGAATTTTGATGATAGGATGCTCAATAAATTCGTATGGTACAGAACACAGAAAAATGATCCCGATTCAGGGAATCTGTTTATTCTCAACTAGAAAATCACATCCAGGATTTTACAATTAAGTGCTCAGAATATTGGAAAAGAGTGAGAATATCCATCGAAAATTTGGTAGTTAGATATTACCTGATGATTAATCGAATAATTAGTGTTTGTGAAACAATTAAAAAAATCATCCACTAGATTGGTTTTCTACAATTATATAGACTGGGATTCCAGATCGTTTCAATTCTTCAACCTGTAAATGAACACTGGGTGGCATTTCTGTAGTACAATGTAATGTCAAAGATTCAAGATTTAATTCCTCCATATTAGATGGAAACCTGATTGTATCAGAAACAAAGATATGAAGGAGCTTGAGTTTTTTCATATTGCTAATGTTTCTGATAGTTTCAAAAGTATGACCATCAATCCAAAGATCCTCTAATTGGTCGAATGATGAGAAATATGCTGGTAGAGATTGAATATTATTTCCCATTATGGTTAGTGATTTGAGTTTTTTAAGGTTAGAAAATCCCTCTGGGAGAGTATCAAGTTTATTGTTATTCAATCCCAATGTCTCCAGATTTTCTAGGGATCCAATGCAATCTGGAAGAAATTTAATTTCATTCCCAACAAGATTGAGTACAGTTAGTTTTTCAAGTTCACAGATAGTGTCAGGAAGTGTTGAAATATTGTTATTACCAAGATCAAGAGCAACAAGTTGGGTTAGATTACCTATTTCAGATGGAATTGAATGGAGTATATTGCCAAATAGGCTTAAAACCTCCATTTTATTGAGATTTAATATTTCATTGGGAAATTGAGCGAACCTGTTTTCCTCAAAGATAAGCTCTGTAAGTGATTTTAAATTAGAAAAACTTGCTGGAAGTTGATCAAGATGATTGAATTCTGCAGATAATACTTCTAATTTGGAGAGTGTCCCAATTGATTCATCCAGCGCTTTGAGCCCAAGATTCTGTAAATGAAGATATTCAAGGTTTGGCATATTACAAATAGATTCATTGAGATATTTCTGCGCACTAAAACGGATGGTAAGATCAGTGATTTTCTCTCCTAAAATCTCGGGAAAGATGATATCTTTACCATGTAATCCTAGTACTCTGACTTCTATCTTGTCTTGTTCATATTCGTTGATGAAATCTGTTTCAATCTCAAAATTATTCAGTGCTTTGAAATCATGAATAAATTCTTCTATGAGATGGCTCACTGAGTGTAAGTAAATTCACATAGAATATTAATGTTTTGTAATTTTTGATAATCAGATCATTTCTTCAGATGTTAATGTATTTCTAAAATAATTCCTGCAACAATCAACCTATTCTTCCAAGAAATGGGATGTAGCATTGAAGATGAAATATTAAATAGGATTACCTTTTCCATATATTAAATCAGAATGAGATAATCAATAGCAATTTATATGCTCGAATTGTATCAAGATTATGGAACAATTATCGATATTGACTGAGAATAAACCCGGATCAATGTCTAGAATACTAAAGATACTAGGTGATAATAATATTAATATTCTTGGAATCAGTACTGAGAGAGGTCCACTTGCTGAGGTAAGGCTCATGCTTGACGAACCCGAGAAAGCCAAAGAAATTTTTGAGACGGAGCATAACATCATCGTATCAACAGTGGATGTGACAGTTGTTAAGCTTGAGGATAAACCTGGTGAACTGGGAAAACTAACCGGTTTGCTAGCAGAAAAGGGTATTAACATTGATTATTGTTATGGTTTTGGTAAAAAAGAGGATTTCGGATTGGTGGCAATGAAATTCTCAGAAACAAATGGCCACAACATAAATGATATATTATCAGACTTCTTATTGCTATAATTTCGTTATTAAATAGCATATGAATATATTTGACAACTGGTTAGAATGAACTAAAAAGTAAAATAAAATATTTTTGTCAAAAAATTGATCATATGATGATTAATAGATTTCTAAATTTGATAGGAAATACCCTTGTGAAAACCATTTAGTAAGGTCACATAACTATTACTTATGAATTATTGATGATGGATCTCATATTGATAGGAAATCTTCAATTACTGGATAAGAATTAAATTGTCACCTACTTGTTGACAGCCATGAAAGTAGTAATGGCAAATAAACAGCTTAAAAAATGGTTTGAGGATCAAAATGAATTCCTTTCAGAGGAAATTGAAATAATAGCACCAGAAAATGGAACTGATGAAGAACTTATAGAGTTAGTGTCTGATGCAAGCATTATTGTTGCCACACGTCTCTCTCCAGATGTTGTGATTGCTGGTAAGAAATTACAATTAATCCAGAAAACCGGGGCTGGTGTTGATGCTATTCCTTTTGAGGTAATCCCTGAACGAGTATTTGTTTCCAATACTTCTGGTGCCAATCCAGTACCCATGGCTGAGGGTACTATCGCTCTTATGTTTGCACTAGCCAAGCAAATAGTACTGAAGCATAATAATTTTCCTGATAGACAACCATTACGTGGGATGGATTTAAGAGATAAACATGTGGTTATAGTTGGAATGGGCAGTATTGGGCAAGAAGTTGCTAAACGATTGGTACCGTTTGGAATGAAGATTCATGGGATTCAACGATCACCAAAAGAGCAATTAATCAAGGAACTGGCGTTGGAATCTTGTTCAGGACCCGAAACTATCTTGGAAAAGCTTGCTATTGCAGATTTTGTACTCTTGACTGCTCCTCTTACACCTGCAACTCGAGGAATGATTGGAGAAAAGGAATTAAAGATGATGAAATCCAGTGGTTATTTAGTCAATATCGGCAGAGCAGCACTTATTCAAGAGGAACCATTATACTTGGCTCTGACGGAAGGCTGGATTGCTGGTGCTGCTCTTGATGTCTGGTGGATTCCACATTGGTGGGATCCCTCATGGAAGCCAGAATTACGAGTGCCTTCCCGATTCCCTATTTGGCAATTACAAAATGTGATTGCTATCCCACATAATATTGGATTTGTAGAGCGTACTGCATACTCTTCAAAGTCTCTTGAGATCATAGCAGAGAACATCAGAAGAGTTTATGACGGTAAACCTCCTATACATTTAGTTGATAAGCAACACCAGTACTAGCAGTTGTTAGTCAACGAGATATTTACTCAATACCTCATCCTTGAGTGCATTCTCAAGATAGGCTAATGAGCAATTTTTCAATAATTTATTAATCTTATCTGTTAGCTAATCAAAAGAAAGCGAACCTGAATATATTATGCTTGTTTTGCTGCAATTAAGCTTGATTACTGAAGATTATTCATCATGGATATTAAAAAAGCCCTCCTAAATTCGTATTTAAGAATTCCATAGGACGGTTTTACGATTATTGCTTGGTAAAATAAAAGTGTAATTGACCGTATATTTTTATAAAAATTGTTTCTATTCGATTTAATCGCAAAAGTACCTTGATTTTTGAGGTTATCTTATGAGAAAATCACTATATTTGACATTAATAATTATTTCATTGTTTTTCACCAGCTCACTTGTAGGCACAGTGGGAAATACTGAAAATGCAATTCATGTTCAACCTTTACCGAGTATTACAGCCAGAACAAATGAGGGTGGAAACCCATTATTTGTCACCTTCGTCTGGCACCAGCACCAGCCTAGTTATTTAGATCCCACTACTGGATACTATGAACAACCCTGGGTCTTTATGCATGGTATCAATGATTATCCTAAAATGGCACAACTTATGATCGATAGACCTACGATCAATGCCACAATGGATATGACTGGTACATTACTCCGCCAATTGGTTGACTATGCCGATCATACTGCCAAAGATCGTCTTATTGAGATGGTATTGAAGCAGAATGCTGAACTTACAGATGATGAGAAATACTTCCTATTTGGACCTTATCCAGGCGGGAATCTGTTTGATATCAATGGCCAATTCCTTGTTAATAAATTCAAATCTGTTGACAATATTAGATCCAATTACTCTACATGGACCGATAACGAAATGAACGCAGCAAAGGTTCTCTTCTTCCTCAAGTGGATGAATGAAGAATTTGTAGAGGGAAATACTACTCTCGCAGCTCTCGCAGACAAGAATAATGATGCCGATCCAGATGTTACACCCTACACCCATGCAGATGTGGAATATATTGTGGAGGCTGGATATGATATCATTGAGCAAGTTATCCCCATGCACAAGCAATTAGTTGATAATGGACAACTTGAACTGGTTACGACACCACTTGCCCATCCTATCGGTCCTCTGTTGCTAGATACTAGATCCGAACTTGATACATCTATTAACAAAGCAACAGCAATGCCAACAGGAAATACTATGTGGCCTGAGGATCTTGATGAGCAGATTGATCGATCAAATGAGTTATTCAACGACCTTTTTGGCCGCTATCCCCAAGGTATATGGTCTCCTGAGCAGGCAGTAAGTCCTGCCCTTATCGAGCATTATACAAAATATGGAATTGAATGGAGTATCACAGCTCCAGAGCAACTTGCCAAAGTCCCAGGTAGATCCTCTGGTGAAGATGACCTCAATCAGCTGTATAAGGTTGATAATGCAGATCATTCGGATTCAATGTTCTTTGTTTATGATGATACTGAGCTCTCTGATAAAGTGGGATTCAATTATGCTTCATTTGAAAATCAAACAGAGGCTGTTGAGGACTTCATGAATGTACTCTATCGCAAGTACACCAGCTTCAAGGATGAAGGTGGAGATCCTCGACTTGCCACTCTAGGTATGGACGGCGAGAACGCCTGGGAATGGTATCCAGATAATGCTAATCAATTCAGAAATGAGTTATATGATGCAATCGTTCAGGCTCAGGAAGATGGATGGCTGAAAACCACCACCGTGTCCAAATATATTGATGAGTATGGTAGTTCAATCACAGTCGATCATACTTTAAAGACAGGTTCATGGATCAATGGTGATTTCACAACATGGATCGGAGAATCTCTTGAGAACCGATACTGGGATGAGCTCATTGATGCTCGTACCCATCTGGTTAGTGTCAATGCAACACTTAATGAGACTGCTCGTGCCAATGCTTGGGATTCTGTCTATCTTGCAGAGGGATCAGATTGGTTCTGGTGGGCAGGTGCTGATCAGGATTCTGGTAACGATGAGAAATTCGACTGGGCATTCAAATCCTTGCTCAGAAGTGTATATTATTGGAGTGGAATGGATGATGAGGAACTACTCACATCCAAACCATTTCTATATGAACAACTTAAACCTCTCTCATCCTACGAACGAGATCCTTCTGGCGAGAGCTCCATCACCATCGATGGTGCAGTAACTGCTGAGGATGAGTGGGATGCAGCTGGTTACTTGAGAGATCCAGATGGAGGAGTTATGGAGGCCGGTGATGATCCAGCAAATATCATATCTGATTTATATGTTGGATATGGTGCACCAAACTCAGATCTGTTTATCAGAATGGATATGTCTGATTATCTCACTTTGGAGAGTTGGAATAATATTTTCTTTGCTGTATACTTCTCTGGTACAGGAGATGCAGTGACTAACATCAGAACACGGTATGGTACATCCTCAACCACTTCTGCTGGTTTTCCAATTGCATTTGAGGTGGGTGTGAATATTACTGATCTCACAGAAGGAGTTGTTGCCAATGTTAATATTTTCACTGCTAATGGTGATGAGACTTTCTCAGCGACTAATTTCACTGCTCAAGTTGCCTTTAATGGCATTCTTGAATTTGCTATTCCTGTTGATGGATTGAATGCTGGTCCAGAAAGTACTTTACAGATGGCATTTGAGGCATCTGCATCCAATACAACTGTTCTTACCCATAAGGATTTCGCCCCTAATGATGGACCAATACAACTTACACTTCCACCAGCAGGTATCTCAGGAGAATTAGTCTATCTCCATGAGGATGCTATTGGAGATGAGACAGGTTCTGCAGGTCCTGTCGGATCCACAGGAGGTCTTCAGTATGGTCAGAATGCTGCTTTTGAGCCTTATTCCGGGTTATTCGATCTTACCACTTTTGCAGTTTATCATGATAGTACCAAGGAAGAAACCATCTTTGAGGTTGGAATTGAGACAATTACCAATCCATGGGGATCACCATACGGTCTCTCCCATCCTGGTATTTTGATCTATATTGATCAGGATAGAATCCCAGGATCTGGTGGTACAGTAGGTGTAGAGGCTTCATCTGCAGATATTGATGAGTTCTCTGCCTATGAGTGGGCAGTCCAAGCAGGAGGATGGGAAGTTTCCTGGAATTTCTACTCCCCAGAATTAAATGATGATGGCTATCCAACAGCAACTGCAGCTTCAGCTGGTGTAAATATGAGGATGGTTGTTGATCCCAATGAGGGATTTGTGAGAATTACCATTGCAGACAGTGCTATAGGTTTCACTGTTGATAATTCCATGGGATTCATTGTGGCTACCTTCTCCAATGATGGTTACTCCCCCAACAATATTCGTCAAACTGCTGCCAATGCAGCTGATTACAAGATGGGTGGACAATCAGATAGTACCGCTGATCCTAATGTTATAGATATTCTAACACCTGGAACTGTTGATCAATTATCTCTTCTCTCCAATTATAAGGAGGCACCCCTAACCTATGCGAAGATGACTGCCGTTGGTGAGGGAATCACAGGAGAGTATGATTTTGTACCACCTAAAATAGAGCAGATTTTCTTCAATGATGGCTTAGCAAAGGATGTACTGACCAATCGTGCTGATGGTTCAATAGTCAATGTATCAATGGTTACTGACGAGGTACTTGGAGGTATCTGGGCCTATAACAGTAATGGCCAACTGATTGGTGTCTCACCTAAGGAGAAGAACTATGTTCAATTCTTCCTTGTAGAAGGCACTCATGTGGTGGAAATTCGTGCCACAGATCTTGCAGGTAATATCGCTGTAAATACGTATACAATCACTGTTAATGATGGGTATGCTCCAGATATAAACGACTTTAAACATATTCCTACTTCACCTGCAGTTGGTGACTATATCAAGGTTCATGCAGACGTAACGGATACTCATCTGCAGTCAATAGCTGTGTTATATTCAACAGATAATAGCACCTTCCAAAACAAGGCAATGGCTGCGGATAATTCTCAGTATGAGAATGGTTACTCCAGTATTGTGATTAAGTATCAAGAAGGAATGGATCTCTTTATACAGATCAAAGCGATAGATGAAAATGGGAACACAAGACTAAGTGAGGTTAGACAGCTTGATTTCAGTGCGGATTCCGATGTAGAATCTACACCCTTCTCTTGGATGTTCATACTGCCCCTAATATCAATACCAATACTACGACGTAAAATATTACGATAGGCTATTAATTTAATAATCTTGATGTAAACACTTTCTATTAATATATATCCAAAAAATAGTATTCCATTAAGTTAGTATAACTTGAATATTTTATTTATTAGCCATTTTTAGACTGATTTCGGTTTCTTTATCAAACAAATGAATATGCTTTTTATCAATGGTAAAACTAGTGGGTTTATCTCGCTTATCATCAAGAAAACTCACAGGTAACAGTCCCTCATGCCTTATGGTGAATTGTCCCTTGTTTAGTTTACCATACAAGAAAGTATCCGATCCTAGTGGTTCAATAACGTCTAGGATTAAGGATAATGTACCTGTATCATCCAAAACGATATGTTCAGGTCTCATCCCTATCCACACTGCTTGTCCATCTGATACATCAAACAAGCTTTTATCAAAGGTAATAGAACCCATTTGAGTATCAACCATATCTCCTTTAATTTCACCCTCTATAATATTCATTTCAGGGGATCCGATGAAACTGGCAACAAATTTATTGTTTGGCCGCAAGTATACCTCCTCAGGGGTTCCCACCTGGTGTACTACGCCCAGCTTCATTATAGCAATACGATCTGCCATGGATAGTGCCTCTACTTGATCATGGGTGACATAAATGGAAGTGATACCTGTGTTTTTTTGTAATCTCTGGATCTCAGCTCTCATCTGCACCCTGAGTTTGGCATCAAGATTTGATAAAGGCTCATCAAATAGGAAACATCGAGGTTGTCGAATAATTGCTCTTCCCAGAGCGACACGTTGACGTTGACCGCCTGATAACTGTTTGGGTTTCTTGCTCAGATGATCCTCTATCCCAAGGATCGTGGCAATTTCTGCAACCTTCTCTTTGATCACCATACGATCTGTTCCCTTGAGCCTCAAACCAAAGGATAAATTCTCCTCGATAGTCATATGGGGGTAGAGGGCATAGGATTGAAAAACCATCCCTACCTCTCGATTTTTGGGAGGATAATAGGTGATGTTCTCATCATCAAATAAAATTTTACCTGATGAGGGTTGCTCTAGACCAGCTATCATACGTAGGGTTGTAGATTTCCCGCATCCTGATGGGCCAACGAGTACTAAGAATTCGCCATCCTTGATTTCGATGTTGAATTCACTAACGGCCTTTTCCTGGCCAAATAATTTGGTTAGATTTTCTAAAATAATTTTTGTCATAATATCACCTATCCCTTGGTTCCTCCCGCAGCAAGACCTGCTATGAGGTAACGCTGCAGATAAACAAAGATGAGTAAAATGGGTGCTGCAACTATAAGTGAATACAGTGCAAGATCAGGGAAGTAGTAGTTCTGATAGTCCACTCTGAAGACATTAATCAATGCTAATGCAATGGTATAGTTATCTGTATCTGGTCGGTAAAGTGTTAGTGCCAGTAGGTATTCTGTATATCCGGTCAGGAAAGAGAACAGAAAGGTGGAAGCCAAACCAGGGAGTGACAATGGTAAGATAATCCTCGTAAATGCACTCAATCTGGTACATCCATCAACCATGGCTGCCTCTTCCAGATCTGTGGATAAGCTATCAAAGAACCCTTTGAGCATGAATGTCGAGAATGGCACAGCAAAAGATGCATAGGCCACAGTTAAACCGAAGATGCTATTGGTTAGCTCCAATGAGTTCCACATAACCAGTAGAGGTAGAAGTAGAATGATCCCTGGGAACATTTGAGTTCCAAGAACCACACCAACAATACCAGTTTTTCCTGGGAATTTAAATCTACTCAGTGCATATGCAGAGAGTACAGATAAAAAGATTCCAAAGAGAGATACACCCGTACAGATTATGGTAGTTACAAAGAACCAGTTTCCAATGGGATGCACTGCTCCACCAGCAAGATCTGGATCCATTTGTAAATACCACTGGAATCCAGCATTTGGTAACCCAAATACCCTTGATTTGGCAAAAATGAGGGTGAGTGCAAGCATAGCTAGTTCAAATGTGATTGCCAGTAAGATCCAATATCCCGCTGCTACATATACATTTCCAGCACGTTTGGGTGATACTTTTGTATAGAGCACACCCTGAATCCAGTCTTGCCATTTCCCAGCATCTATGACCTGCTTGTAGAGAATGGTGAATAATATCACTGAGAGCACAAACAATACCCAGACATATCCCCATGATTGCAGGCTACCTTCAAGTTTGAAGATGAAGAATCGTTCATATGATCCAAAATCCAGCGGTCTAGATGGGTCAAGAGGCCAAAGAGGTCTCCCAGAACGTATTACGCTTTGTTTGTTTACAGATACTATTGCTACCCAGATTATGGGGAAAACTGAAATCACGGTGAATAGTATAATCAACATATACCTGATTGTGTTGTATATTGAGTTGAGCATGAGGAATTTAGTATCTCTGTATTCAAGTAACATTCCTGCAAGAAATACAAAGCTAATAATTGGTATGATTAGTGTAACATCCGTACGTGAGGTATCAAAGCCCCATTCTGCATCAAATTTTGTATAATTGATGAAATGTATATCTCTCAAGCTGGTGATTACCGCAAAAAATGAGAAAATAAATGCAAAGAAGAGGTCAGAACCAATTGTACCTACCAATTTCTTATTTCCTGATCCCAGTTGATAAAATCTCAATAATATGGCATGTAGGACAAATAAAGCTGCCATCAAATGGAAGAAACCATAGATCAAATCTCCTTTCGATGAAATCAATGCATATTTACTACTTCCATCTGTATTGATAATTCTAAAGAACATGAATTGGGTCACCTGGCTAATTGTTGTTGTATAACCCTCAACATCAGTGCTTCCTTTGGTGAATATCCATGGAATGAATGCGGCAAGTACAATTGCTACATCCGATTTTCTAATGGTTGGTCGTTCTAATTCACTCATATTTCATCATCCTCCACATCTTCTGTATCACCTAGTTCATATGGTCCCTTTCCAACTAGTTTGGTGTATACCAAACTGAAACTAGCAATCAGTAAGAAAAGAATAAATGATAACGTGGCTGCCATAGCCCAGTTACCACCACGGAACACTGCAAAGATGTATACAATCAAGATATAGTAATCTCTCACGGCCAGAATTGACTGTTTATCTATTGTCATCAAATAGATGACATTAAAGAGATTGAATGTCCATAATACGCCAAGCAATGAGATCACATACAATGTGGGTTTGATCATCGGCAGGGTGATATATCTGAATTTTTGCCAAGCAGATGCACCATCGATATCTGCAGCCTCATAAAGATCACCCGGAATAGATTGTAAAGATGCTAATACAGATACCATGATAAATGGATAACCCAACCAGATGTTCACCAGTATTGATGTCCAAAGAATATTCTCACTTGCCATCCATGCAATATCCTCGAGATGAAGCATTTTAAGCACCATATTCACAAATCCGCTATCATTATCAAAAATGAACGCTGAGAATATTGAAATGGTGATGAAGTTGGGTACTGCCCAGGGGATTATCATAATTGCCCTTATCACGGATCTTCCTCTAAACTCAGTATTCATTAGTATACCCAAGGTCGTACCGATTATCATGTGGAAGAAGACACACACTGCTGTCCAAATTACTGTGTTGATAAATACGGGCAATGGAGAAGGAGAGATGTATAAAACAGCTTCAGTTGCAATATATTCCTCGTAAGCTGGTGCAATATTCAGACCAATTGTCCAGTAAAGAATAGAGAACCATAGGGCAACTGTTGATAACTTGCCAACAATTCTTCTTCTATTATTATTCTCCTGATTAAGTGATCCCAACACTTTGGATACAACAAGTGCAGAGACTACAAAGATAAGAATTATCTGGATGAGGTTCCACTCTATTATTATCTGATAATTATCTAGACCGACATTATTTGTTGTGATAGTCTCCTCATAATGTTGTAGGTATCTTGATGGAAATATTCTCTGAAATGATAAAAATAATGCAACAATAATGGGGACATACAACTCAAAGATGAGGATGGCCACAGTAGGTAAGATGAATCCATAAGCCATGCGAGTTTTGGATAAGTTATTGCGTAATTCAGGATCTGATGAGAGATAGATGATATGCAACGCAGAACCCAATGCCATGTAAAAACCAGGTTCAGAAAAGAAATTAGTCATACCATGGAAGCCATCAAGGCTCAAATAAACAAACACAAGCCCAATTATCACATAAGTACCCATATATCTTAGGGTGGTATTCACACTGATGATCCCCTTATTCTTGGGATTATATAATCCAAGACTTAGTACACGGATGGATGCCAGCCAGATTACATCCACTAGGTTGTAGAAGAATAATAGTGGATAGATAATGAAGCTAATCACGGATGGTACATTGAACTCAAATATGGGTCGTTCGGGAAGTTCCAAGCCTTTAGCATTTTTTCTTAAATTTAATTGAAGATTATAAGATAGTAGTGCAAGATAATATACTGCAAATTCTATTGGGTAAAGAATGACATTGAAAACAGATTCTAGATCTTCATTTGTTTTATTCATGAGTTTCTTAGTGAATATCATATCCTTGAGATCTTTTCTGAATGTATCCACCTTGGAAAAGATTGTTATCGAGTAATTATACTGTGATTTAACTAAAAATCCCTTTTCATCCCTGACAGGAAGTTCTTTCTTGGCAGCCTTCAATACTAACAATAAGGTGAAGATAGTCGCAATTAGTGCTGGAAGCATAATCAAAATGATCCCAATCCATCTAAATGTGGGATCTCCTTCGACACCTTCCAGGTAACTGGCATGAAAACCGGGAATCTTCAGCAATGGATTAACAATTTTGTCTTTCCCAGCTGGGATCAATCCAGATTCGGCAGTATAATCAACAAAACCTGTATCCTCTGAAAAATCGTACTTGAGTTGCCAGACCTTCAATATTGGTAGTATTAAAGTAAATATGGTTAATACAGTGACAAAGACATATCTAAGCAATTCATTACTCTCTACAAAATGCAATATGATCAAATAAAGCCAAATGATCAGCATCAATAGCAGATTGAAGATCAATCCATCTACCAAGCCCTGTCTTCCTACAGTAGTACTAAAATCAGCACGATTGGTCAACAGTGGAATGAATACATCGGCAGAAAGAAATAGAGCTGCGGCGATGATGATGGCGATTTTCAATTTATTCAGAACCAACTGTTTGAAATTGTCAGCTTGATTAGTAAATTGATGATCACTCACAAGCGATGCAATTGATGTAATTATTTAAGATATGTTTCTACGCTTTAAAATATTAAATAACGAATATCAATTATCAATGCTTCTTATCTTCAGATTTCTCTATTTTAGAAAATTTCCACCACTCATCGTGATTGGATGAAGATGTCTATCTATCGATCAATCTGGATATTTTGCATTATAAGGCGCTGATAGTTGTAAATCTAGGATTTAATTTTAATTATTTACTTTTCATATTGTTTGAATAGATATAAGCTTAGATTAATGTCGAATGGAATGTTTAATTCTTTTTGATAGAAGCCCAAAGGCGAATAAAGGTACTATGACCCATAATTCAAATCCTGCAAGTGTGAAACCTTCTGAAACATCTACACCAAGTGCAGCTGCAATATTTGCTAACGAGGCCTCACTTACGACACCTAATTTTGGATCCCAGACAATTTTTGTTGGATTAATTGCATCAAATGTGAAATATATTTTGTTTGAGCTTTCTGATTCTTCGTCAGTTGAATCAGTCAATGCAGAGGATATCACATTCACCTCCTGATCATCTGCCATGGCTAGTTGAGCCCAGGAGAAAAATGCTGCAGTACTTGTTGTACTAATCTCAACTTCAGATTCTGATGATGCCGTACCCTGTTGCTCATCCTCAGTATCTTCGTCTCTCTCCATCTCAGAAGAGGATTTAATATGCGTTTTAATGGCTAATTTAGTATCATTTTGAACAAAACTGAACTGATTTATGGTCACATCGATCTTTAATGAGGTTGGCGAGAGTACTACTCCATCATCCTGGAGAAAGTTGTTAGCAATCCTCATATTTAATGAGAAGACACCATCACTGGTTGTGGCTATAATTTCTATTAATCCCAAATCTTGATTTTCAGTATAGCTAAGTGCATTCCAACCTGATTTACCAATCTCATAAGATGAAACGATAGTTTCATTTTCGTATCCAATTGCAGCAAGGTCAGTGAATTCAATGATTTCATCAAATTTGACTTTGTACTCTAATTCAGATTCTGCATTTTCACTCTCACTTTTGAATTTCATCTTGATTTCAGCATTATCATCAGAACCGATATCAAATTCAAGTTCGAACTCATCTTTATTATCTTCGGTTTTGAGTGAAGATTTAATTTTGAATTTTTCTGAATCTATTTCGAGTTCAATTTCTCTCTCGTAGGCTTCTTCGACATCATCTTCAACGCCATCACCATCAGAATCCTTCTCTTCATCCTCTTTTTCATCATCCTCATCTTCTTCTTCTGATGTTTCTGTGTTATCGTCTTCTTCATCCTCCTCATCCTCTTCATCAGATTGATCAAGAGTTAATAGTTGATCGGTTGTATCATCGCTTGGTTCTGCGATTGAGGTTACAGTTCCTTTACTGACCATGAGCAAAGAAAACATAAAAATCATTAGAAATATTAAATTAATTCTTTTCATATTGTATCACCTTTTGTTAATTTAATTATGGGAACCAATATATTAATAGTGATATGGAACAACATTGACCGATGAAGAATCTAACTTTTGGAAAGGTCATTGTATCATTTTTGAATGAATTCCCCGGTTTTTTTATCATAGTATTGAATTTCTCGATTACTTATTGATCCATTTTTTATATTTATTTTCTCTCGTTGTTCATATATTGGGTTGAAGCTGCCTTGAACTCTGATTAATTTTCCTAGCTCTAAATATATTGGCCCATTGAACCAATTTGCATGGATAGGAGGTTCTTTTCCAAAAAATTCTTCAATCTTGAATTTCGTATCATTCTCTAAATTACCTTTTATATCCTCTAACCATAATTTCTTATCCTGAATTCTCCAAGTACCAATATATCCCCTTCGTAACGATGTTTTTTGAAATTTGAGGGGAGGTGCCCCATGAATAAGGAAATACTCATTCAAAGGATAATTCAACATTTGATATTGTTTTTCATTTTCACATAATATTTCAGGTTCTTGTTTAGTCATTTAGATAATCATTTTAAGCATTTAAATATAAGGATTTTTAGTAATTCTCAATTTAGTTCCTTTTAAATGCTAATATTATTTTTGTGAACGAATATTGAAGGAGAAGAACATTCAGTATATGGGTTAATACTTTCCAAAACGCATATGTAACTTTTGAATAACAATTTCAAGAAGAGAAGGAATAGCCATAATCAAAAATAATTTATATTGAGGTTATAAATTTGAGTAGATGAGCCATGATAATCCTAAAAATGATAATATTCATTTTACAGATGAGATAAAACTTACTCTCGAATCATTGAGAGTTGAGGGAAAAATATTGGATATCGGTGGCGGAGGAGAAGCTACTATCTCTCAGCTTGAAAAAGATAGAGTTATAGCCATCGATTTAAGGTTGGCTGAACTTGAGGAAATTAAAAGGAAAATTCCATCACTAGAGTCGATAATGCTTACCATGGATGCTAAATCGATGAATTTCATCGGAGAATCTTTTGAAGTAGTGACTTGTTTCTTTTTATTCATGTATATGAATAAGGATGACCAGAATGAAGTCATGAAGGAAATCTATAGAGTACTCAAACCTGGAGGATTAGTATATATCTGGGGATTGGTTATACCTAAAAAATCTGAAGATGTCCAAAAGGAGATATTTGCAGTTAAACTAGAGATAACATTACCAGATACTGTTATAAAAACTGGATTTGGATGTAAATGGAATAAAGAACAAGATTTGGATCACTTCATCAATATTGCCAAAAATAATGGATTTAAAATAATCAAAGCACAAGAGATAGCCAATAATCAATGTTTCACATTAATATTGGAAAAATAGTATAAATATTTCTAAAAGTATATTATTCATGATATTTCATTCCCATCTCAGATTCATTTATTACAGTCTCCATAATACTATTTAATTCTGAAACTGCGATTTTTTCATCAAAATCAAATATCATATCAATTGCATCTCCCATTCTATTTAGGAGATCAAAAGTTGTTTTGTAACAAGTAGGTGACTTAAATCTATCACAATCTCCTTCTCTAACAATCATATACAATTTGTTTGATCTCCATTGGAAGAATATCATAATATCTCCTATCTTTATTGTTTCAATATCTTTTTTGAGCACGATATTAGAGAATGAATTCATTGCCGTCAGCAGTCCAACAACTAACAGCTCATCTTTCTGATTTTCTTGAAATGTGACACTCGATATAGGAATTGCACTAGGTTCGCAAATATAGGCCTGGAGCATTTTTGTATCCTTAACCATGGGATACACACATTCATTATAATTGCCATAATTGAATTCAATAATCCTATCCAAGATGAATTTATGGTAAATTGGAATCATGGTGATATTCCCATCTACCACGTTTTTAAATTCTTCATTGAGTTGATTAAAATTACATAATTCCTCAAATCGTGGTTCATTTAAATCAGCAAAGATGACTATTATAAGATCATTTATCTTCGTCAATTTTATGATGCTCTTGTGAAATTCGATAGTATCTAATTGTTGATGATATTCCCCCCAACCAAATTTATGAAGAGCTTTAATTAAGGATAGGTGCTGATATTTTTCCTCTTCATTTAATTCAGGGTACAACATATCATACATCTTGATCTCCAATTCCAAATCACAGATAAAAAATGAAGAAATTATAAGCGTAATGTAGTTCCCAACCTCATTATTAATTCGGACTATCGAATATATATTATTTTAGGTCTAAGCATAAGAATTAGGTAATAGAAAGGTGATATATTGTTAAAATGAATCAGAACCTAGGAAATAGTGCCCCAGTGATCTTTTGATACTCCTCATATGAGGCACCAAAACGCAATATTAAATCTCTCTCTTCATATCTAATCATTATTGGTGTATAAATCAAAACAAATATTGATGTAATGATTACCAGAAACCAAGAATTCGTGAAAAATGCAAAAGCAATAAACATAGGAAATTCACCTAGAGCTTGTGGATGACGAATGTGCTTGTAAATCCCCCCATACATCTGAGTATCCGCAGATGGTGTGATACTCTCTCCTCCTGCAGCAATTGCACCTAGTAACATAATAGTGCTTCCTATCAACAAGATAACTCCTCCTATAATATAATGGGCATAGGTTGTACTTATTGCCCAATTCATTGAGTCTATCGGATATAATAACCATAAGAAAATACTAATGGTTGCTGTCATCATCCATAGAGAAGCAAATAGTCTATAATTCCGGCATTTTTTCCATGCAATCTCACCGATTTTTTCTTTCAATCTCATTGGTTGGATTGATAGTGTATAGAAATATGAAAATAAGATAAAACTTATTACTAGTGAGATCACATTGAGAATTTCAATCATGAATGGCTTCATCAAGGGTTGCTATATAATATTCAAGCATTTCATCATAGAATTTTGATGATTTAGATGATAGAATATATGTATAAATTGAATTAGTTTTTATTGTTATTTAGTTTCGAATTTTAATTTTAATTTCTCTTTCTCTTAATGATGATTGCGGCAACAAAGAGTGCTGGGATAAGAGAGACAGTATCAAGGGGAAGTCCATCCTCATCAGCAATGGTGGTTGGAACAGCTGTGTTCTGATCTGCTATCTCACCAAACTGGTCAAAGTAGTTGTTCCATTTGGTCAGGGTGTTGGTTATGGTTGTTTCGATGTCCTGATCCTCAAGTAAATGCTTGCTCATCTCGTCTCCAAAGAAGCCATCAAATGTAATGAAGTACGGATGTACTGGCCGCTCGAAGGCGTTATCTAAGTTCAACTTGAAACCCTTGATGAAGTCATCATCAGCTGGGAGATAATCATCAGAAGCATCAAAATCATAACCATCAGCATAGAAGGAAATTCGGGGTGATACCAGGTGATTAGTCTTGGCTCTGAGGTAAGTGGCCTCCATGGAACCAAGGTATTTCATGAATTCAAAGGTCATATCCTTGTTCTCATCCTCTACCTTGGCAGACATGACATAGGAATGCCCACCAACGTGCATACCCTGATAGGTCTCTCCATCAATGACAGTCTTGGGTACTTCCATGAATCCCAGATTATCTGGACCAACCCATGAGGGTGGAGTCTCACCAGTAAGATCCTCGTAGGCTTCCTTGTTGAACATCATACCATTATCAAGAATGTTTCTAAGTTCCCAAGGACCTTGTTGGATGATAGCAACCTTACCATTCATGAAGTATTCATTGAGGTTAGCATAGGTCTGAAGATCTCTGGCGGGTGTAACACCTTTATAGGTGGCTGCTGGATCAGCCCAGACATTACCAATGAGATCATCTAGGTATTGAATCGCATTTCTTGTCTCTTCAGAGTCAATGGCAATATTATCTTTGGCTATGTTGTTAGGATCAAAGTATTTGGCACCATGACCATAAAATATGGGTAGGAAGTGATAGGTCATATGAGCTGAAGTGTACCCATAGGTCCAATCATCCTGATTGGTGGAGGTTCTATTAGTTAACTGGTAGGCAACTTGTGCAAATTCCTCAAAGGTGAATCCTCCTGCAGGTACGGTAATACCTGCATCGCTGAAGACCTGTTTGTTATACATAATACCAAGAGTATCAACAACCTGTGGAATTCCATAGGTTTTTCCCTGCCACTGATTTAATCTCAAAGCGGTATCAATGAAATCTGTCTGATCCCAATCATAATCATCTAATGGTTCTAATACTTTTTGATTGGCCCATTTAGTGATCCAAGTAACATCTGCACGCAGTACATCAGGCTCAGTACCGGCAATGAGTGCATTTTCATAACTGGCCTCGGTATCAAAGTAACCGATCTGCTGAGCAGTTACATCAACATTAGGATTAGCTGCCTCAAAATTGGCAACTAATGTTTCGTAGAGGGCTCCTTCAATAGATCCCTCTGTGTACCAAAAAGTGATCTCTATTGTTTCTTGTGCTTGAGGTGCTATATTCATTGATGTGACGAATACAAGCATAAGGAAAAGAAACTTTAATCGATTTTTTGTAAACATTAATGCGTTATTAACGCGTTTATATTTAAGATGTATTCTACATATCATTGAAATTGGCAATTTTTTGTCTGTTTAAAAAATGAAGTATTCGGATATAAGAATACAGAAGTCGAAATTTGGATAAAAACTTCGTTCTTTGCTTATACCGATATTGAACATAAGGTCAAACTATAAATAAACTTAGAACAGGAGTGATATAATTTGCCTATTTAATGATTGGAGAAAGTCCAAAAGTTAAAATTTAAGGAGAATTAATTATGAAGAAAACAATTATGAGTTTCGTGGTTCTAGCAGTCTTTGTGCTAGGAATGTCCTCTGTACCAGCTGTAGCAACCACATCTATTTCTTATACTTCAATTTCCACTGATGTTGTAAATGCAACTCCTGAAGGGACACCAGTATTCCTTGGTGTTGCACCTGAAGCTCCATCAGTTTATGGTTATTTGAAGAACACTGAAGTCAATGTGACTTATTTGGTCATGGCCGGTGATGTTCCTGAGCTTATGGGTTCAGGAAATGGTCTGAGCTGGGATACTGCTACAACAATGACCATGTCATCTAGTAATGGTACTTATGAAGTATGGAGTGTCAATTTGACGCTAGTTGAATCTGGTGAATTTAAAGCCAGAAATCATTATGAAGCAGATGCATGGGCTTATGGAGAAGAATCAAGCAATCATCCCATTCTCGTTGCTGGTGCACTCGGTGCTCCTGATCTTTATGATGTACAGGGTGGTGAATTCCTCTCATACAATGGTGTAGGTGAAAAGTATTATGTTGAGGAAGGTGCAACAGTTACTATTTGGGCAACTGTTCTCAACGGTAACAATGTTACTGGTGATTACTATCTCGTTGGTGAAGTAACCGATCCTTCATGGAATATTGATAATAAGACCTATCCACTTTCATATGATCATGTTGAGGTACCAGAAACAGGTACTAATATTACTTATTGGAAAGTTGATTATGTTATGCCTGATGGTGCAGTGAATTTCAAGATCGGTGCTTTCGGTAATTGGGATTTATCTGAAGGTGGAGATAATAACATTCTAACCACTGTTGATATCCCATTATCTAAACCTGTACTTTCTCATGTAGAGGGTGCAACTGAGGAACAAGCCAGAGATGATGAAAATAACAAACCAGCCAAATGGAGAGCTGAACTTGGAGAATCAATTGCTTTCTGGTATTTTGTATATACTCTTGAGGAATGTGATTCTGCATGTGTCACTGAATTAACTGATATTGCTTCTGGAGCTGTAATGGAGCTTCAAGGTGATGATGCTGGTCAGAGCCTCAACTGGGATGTTGATGAGGAGATCAAATTCACCTATCATAATGTAACCAGTGGTGTTGATTTCACTAACATTGCTAATGTAACTGGTGGTGTCTGGAATGGATATGCCAACTATTCAAATGTTGCAGTAGCTTGGTACTACGTTAATTATACTGTTGTTGTAGAATCTGCCCAATTCAAAGGTAACTTTAATGGTGATTGGGAAGGATATGATTACTCAGCCAACAACTTATTAGTTGCCGGTATTGATTGGTATTCTGATTATGAGGGTGATGTTTACAATGCAGGTACAATCAACCTTAATTTCATGGCAAACAATGCAGTGAATGATACAACCTATCCTGAAATTCTAGGATTTGGACTTTGGAGTGGTGCTAACGGTGCTTGGGCAGAATATAACTACACTGGCAGTGTTGGTACTATTCTAGAGAATGGAACCTGGAATGTTGCTATGGTCATCAATGTCGCTGATCTCACCAACCCACCAATTGCTGGTGATGAGGGTAATATTCAGGCAATCCTGTACCACTTTGATCAAGGTCTCATGAAATATGTCAAGCAATACGATCCCACCGGATCACACAGCTTTGTTGCACTAGATGCCATCCCTACAGCCACACTCACCGGTGATGCTGCACAGAAGGCATCTGTTGATGTTGATTTCACCTATACCGACGCTACTGACTCAGATGTTGTTGCAGCAACCCTTGATTGGGGAGATGGTTCTGATGCTGAGGATGTATTCGGAGAAACCTCCGCTGATCACGATTACACCACAGATGGTGTATACACTGTAAAACTAATGGTCACAACCGAGGCAGGTGGTATCTTCACTGCAACCCTTGAGGTTACAGTAGATGCAACCGATCCTACCGCAACTATTGAGCTTGTATCAAGAGATGAGAAGATTGTTGAAGTCTCCTTTACTTTTGAGGACTCTGGATCAGGTATTGATTCCGCTACCCTTGCTTGGGGTGATGGAGCAGCAGCATTAGATGTTGTTGGTTCCACCACTGCAACTCATGAGTATACTGCTGTAGGTACCTTCTACATTGATTTAACCGTTGAGGATAATGCTGGTAATGATTTCAAGACAACCCTTGAGGTTAAAATTACCACTGTCAATACCCAACCATCACCTGCATTTGGTGTGATGGCTGCTTTTGTTGCAGTAACTGCTGTTGCATTCCTTAAAAAGAAATACTAAGCTCATATCTAATACAATTATTAAAATCAATAATTATTAAAATCAATTCATCAAAATATCATTACATATAAATTCTATAAGCCATTTTAGGTCCTTTTGATGAACAAGAAGATATGATAATTCATGAAGTGCACGTAATTTCATACCCAATCGGAGATTAACTGGTAAATCAAAAGTAATTATGAGCTCTTTAATCATTTGCCTGAATGATATGCGGTCCTTCGTGGGATAGGCAACAGAGAAATACTCCGCCTGTTGAAGGATAGAATTAATCACACCTGCCATATCATATTCTCTAGGGCCAAGAACTATATCTTCAAGATCTAATAGATAAATTTTATCTGATTTGATGAATTGACGTAACCAACAATCTCCATGTATAGGTGAAAAATTAGCGGTCTTGATCCAAGATATCAGCTCCTGTTTAATAGGATCCATTTCAGAGAGGTAATACTCTGATGAGGATAATATCTTCCAATCATGGTCAATTTTCTCAAGCCAGTTAATATTTTGAACTTCAAGTAACTTCTTTTCAAGAATACCCCAGAATTGATTGAGAACTGTTATTATTGCCTTGAAATTGTCTATTAACTGATTCTTTAATTGAACTATACTAATTGCATTGTTATAAAAATCAATATATAATTTACCTGTACTCTCATCTAAATTTCTGGCATCTTGAACTCGATCCCAGAGAATCAAGGCAACATGATCATCAAATTTGGCATATCCTTGTACTTCGGGGTATAATCCCTGATTTGCTAGAATTTTAGTTATCTCAAGTTCAATTGCTGCTTTTTGCATATTTGCATATACTTTCAGGTGATACTCTTTATCAGCAAACATTATTGCATGAATATTTGTGACATCAAGTGGGTCACGTTTAATTGTGAACTCTCCCTCACCTTTCCAAATAGCTGTTATCCTATGATTATCAATAGTGAAGATCTTCCTCAGTACATCCTCTTGTATTAGGTTTTCAAGGAGATATCCCTCATCCAGATAACCTGGAATTAGTTTATCATCAGCCTTCAGTATCACAAATCCATCTCCAAGACTATCTAAAGTGATGGATTTGAGCGATTGAGGATCTATTCCAAGATTCCTTTGCAGATATGGTCCTAGATAACGTTCTAACTCTGCAGGTGTAATAATCATAAATTAATTGTACTAGGAATTGTTGATATTTACACACTAGGTTATTATTCAGTATCAGTGATCGTAATATCCAGTGATACTTCTAATTGACCCGAATAGCTGAAGATTGGGAGAATACAAGTACCTTGATACTCTTCTTCTCTTCCCACATTTGTTTGTGATACTGTTTTAATTGGATAGGAAATTGTTTTCTCAGCATGTTGATATTGGAGAGTGATCGAACTTCCTTCAAACCTATCAAGTAGTGATATTGTTGAGATTGATTGTTCAAATCCTTCATTTATAAGCTGCTGACCTAAATCTGAATCAGTTCTACATTCTGTCATGTAAGGATGTGAATTGAGAGAAAGATTGAATTCAGGTACAAAGAATACTTCTTTTGGAAGTGTATCCCCATTTATCTTGTAACTCACTCTCAGCCCATTGGGGATGATACGTATCACCTTCTGTATCCAGGTCTTATACTCCTTATTATCAAGGGTAATTACCCCTTCTGCCCCTAAATCAATATTATCATACTCAATGGTGTATGTATACGGTAGATCTACAAAATTGCCAAGTTCAATACTTTTGTCCCTCATCAAGGCATCAAATCCCGTATCGATGAAAAAGTGATCTCGCAAACTTCTTCGAATCCATCTATCAGTTGTTACATCTTTGTTATGGTACGATTCCTCCTTCCGGGTGAAGATATTCAACCAATTGTAAGCATGGTCTAGATCATCCAATTCATACAATACTCCACCCTCAAATGGGGAAATAAAGGCTTTAATCTTTTTGTGATTGATGATAAGTTCATTTCTTCCATTGACTAGCATATCCATCTTCTCAAAAAGTGGCAGAGCGGGTTTGATGATGGTCTCTGCCTTGATAGCATGCTTAAATACAGAATGTCTCATGAATCTATAGTATGCACCTCCAAACATACCATGCCAGTAGGGATCATTACTTTGGGCTGCAATAATCTCATCCATTGCTTTGGTATTGTTCGGATCATGTTCATCAATAATATTTGCTGAAAGGAGCATACGTTTGTGCATGACATTAGTTTCAGGATACTTAACCAGGAAATTTCTCCATAAGCTTCCCTTGGCAAATCTTGTGATGTCCTCAGCATGATCAATCTTGTTATCTTTTGCCAGATCAGTTAATTTTTCTATTCTTCTTCTATCTTCAGTTGGTAGTACCCAGACTCCCATTTTATCATAGCTTGCACTCGGTATGTACACCAATCCTCGTGTATCATATTGAGCAAGATAATCAGGAATGTGTACGGTCTCCATCTGTTCATGATCCACAATCGACTGGAATAACTGATCCATCCATGGTCTTCCATCATATCCACTCACGTAACAAATATCATGAGTGGTTCGTTTACCTGCTGACCACAATCCCATCTTCTCTGCATCAGACATGATCAAAATTAATGTATCTCCTCGTCCATCTATTCCCTTTTCTAGGTACGTAATTGTCTGTTCCACAGGCCTCCAGGGTATGAGATAGCGAATAGGTTCATTTATGGGAATGACCTTCACTCCTTTACCTTGATCCTCTGTGAAATATGAGTAGAATGTTTCAAATTCAGTTTTTCCCGTATCTTTGATAAAAAGATCATCAAGAAAGACAAAATCAACATCAGCAGCATGTAGGGACTTTGCCAGGCTGGGCTCCCAAACACGCTCTGCTAACCAGCAACCATGCGTTTCAATTTCATACTTACTCAGCCACCAATCTCGCAATTTCTTAATTTGTAAGGATCGATACTCTTCAGGTATCATAGATAAAATTGGTTCTGAATATCCTCCACCCACAATCGTAACCCTCCCTTTTTTCACAAGCATATTCACTCGTTGCATAAATTCCGGTTTCTGTTCTTCAAGCCATTCTAATAATGGTCCAGTGAAATGCAGATGCACATTCACTCCAGGTGCATTCTCTATCGCTGTTAGAAGTGGGTTGTATGATAATTTGTAGGCTTCCTCATTGACCCATCCGAATTGATCCACTGGCTGATGGAAATGAAAAATAAATGCGATGTTAACTTTGGATGTCATGCTTTAATGGTTGATTAATACTAGATTTATACCTTTTATTGTATTTATCTATCAAAATAAATTACTATTCTAAATTCTTTATTGCTGGTTTATACATTTTGTTTATATAATCGGTCATCATCCGTCTGGTGGAGAATTCATGGATCGATGTTTTAATGGCCTCCTTGCTGACTTTAATCCAATGATGAGGGATATCTTTGTTGTCTCTATCATAAAATAAAGGTACAATCTCATTTTCGAGGATACTATACAGGGAATTAGCATCAAAATTATCTCGTTCAGTATCATTGGAGAAATCTCTATCTTCCCCAATAACCCATCCATTATTGCCATGATCTGCTCCTTCTGCCCACCAACCGTCAAGAATGCTAAAATGAGGGGCTCCATTCATAGCTGCCTTCATACCCGAGGTGCCAGATGCCTCATGTGGTCGTATGGGATTGTTTAGCCAAACATCTACACCTTGTACAAGCAATCTACCAATATGCATATCATAATTCTCAAGGAATGCAATTCTTCCCTTGTTATCTGCATTCATTGCTTCATTATAGACTAATTGTAGGACTCGTTTACCTGGTTCATCTGCGGGATGACTCTTTCCTGCAAATATTATCTGTACGGGTTGGTTTGAATTAGTAAGTATTTTCCTTAAACGTTTAATATCTCTGAATATTAGATTTGCTCGTTTGTATGTGGCAAATCGTCTTGCAAAGCCAATAGTTAGCACCTCAGGATCTAGCAATGCTCCAGATGCAAGTATTTGATCTGCATTCATAGTTCTCCTTTCTCTGTGTTTACGTGCAGTTTCTCTTATGTAAGAAAATAGCTGGGATTTGGTTTGCAATCTTTGCTTCCAGTATTCATCATTGGGGATTGCTGATAGCTTTTCCCAAATTTCAAGATTAGCCAGTTCATCTAGCCAATTCTCATCTACATATTTATTGAATAACCTACGCATAGGCCCTGAAATCCAAGTACCTATATGGACACCATTGGTTATATCAACAAGAGTAATCTTCGGATTAATTTCTAATACATGTCTCCACATATCTCTTGTAACTTCAGTATGTAATTTACTGACCCCATTGACATAATATGAGGTTTTCATGGCCAAAACAGTCATGTTGAAATTCTCACTATGATCTGTCGCCATACCAAGTTTGAGAAATTCATCTCTCGAAATGCCCATTCTATCCCACATACCTGATAATTTCTGCTGTACTGTGATAAAACCAAACCTGTCATGACCAGCAGGAACTGGTGTATGAGTGGTAAAAATAGTAGTTTTTCTGACCCTTTCAAGAGCTTCTGCATAGGAATTCCCCTCACCGACAAATTTTTCCATACGTTTGAGCGATAAGAAGGCACAGTGCCCTTCATTTAGATGGAAAAGAGATGGTTGGATATTAAGAATATTTAGCAGTTCAATCCCAGCGAATGCCAATAATATTTCCTGATTAATTCTCATCTCAAAATCACCACCATACAGTCTCGCAGATAATCCTCTATACCAGGACTGATTCTCATCAATATCAGTATCCAAAAGATAAACAATATTTTTGGCAAGTTTGATTTGCCATACTTTAACAGCTATCTGATCAGCACCAACCCATACTCTGATCACTAATTCCTTATCCTCATGTATAACGGGATTAATTGGAATATGATCAAATTTAATTTTTGCGAATTGAGCTTCCTGCACACCATGGGCAGGTATCCTCTGTTTGAAGTAACCTTGATGATATAGAAATCCAATACCGATGTATGGTAGATCCATATCTGCGGCTTCTTTCAGAGTATCTCCTGATAGCACTCCTAATCCACCAGAATAGATGGGTAATGATTGATGTAATCCGAATTCAAAGGAGAAATAAGCGATTGGTGCCTTTAGAAAATCTAAATTCTTTCTTTCGGCTTTGAGTTTCTGATCATAAACTCTCATGACATTATCATAGGTCTCGAGGAAATTCTTATCTGCAGCTCTCTTCTCAAGTATTCCCTCCTCGAGTTGAGATAGCATTTTTATAGGATTATGATAAGTAGTATTCCATAATCTTTGATTAACCTGTCTGAATAAATTCCTAGAGAAATGATTCCATGACCACCAGAGGTTATGTGCTAATTCCTCCAGTCTTGATATTCGATCCGGAAGATTGTTATTATTGCCATTGGCCATTGTTGGTACGATTTTCTCATCAAATATAAGACAATATTTAGTGCAAGGTAGAATTACACAATCTTCTACTCTTATTCACCATATAAGCTATCAAAAGCCTCTTGCTTTTCAAAGAATATTTTATCTTCATCTATGAGTCTTTCCACTAGATCATCCTCTAGAAAATCACGTTCATCATCCTCGAAGTACAAGATTTCTCCATTTTCTTTTTTGATATACACATTCTCAAAATTATCCCACTCCAAAGCTGGAAGTTCCATTCCGCTGACTTCTAAACATAGAGTATGTAAATTATGACAATTGACAAAAAGAGCTTCTGGTAATTCCTCAAACTTATTGTGATCTATTCGTAGTACTTCTAAGCTTTCATTCTCAAAAAAGATTCTTTCAGGTAAATCTGATAGTTTATTATGGTTGAGAAACAGGACTTGTAATTCATCAAAGAAGCTGAAAATCTTTTCAGGGAGTGCCGAAATCTTATTATAATCAAGATATAAATATTCCAATTCCACATTTAGATCAAATAACTCTTCATCCAATTCTTCAAGGTTATTGCTAGTGAGGCTGATGTGTTTCAATCTCACATTATAATCAAATACATCCTCCTCAAGGATAGTAATCTTATTATTATCAAAAATTAATTCCTCTAGATACTCATTGTACCTGAAGAAATCCTTGGGAATATTCGCTATCTTATTATTTGCCAAATTCAGATATTTTAGCTGCTCACACTCATCAAGTAATTGATCAGGGAGTATTTTGATTTTATTATCATTGAGGTAAAGTTGGTTAAGCAATTTTAGAGAAGCAAATAAAGATACTGGTAGCTCTGTGATTAGATTTTTCTCCAGATATAATCCATCTAGGTTGGTTAGAGCTGAGAAAATATCCTCAGGTAATATAGCAAGTTCATTGGATTCTAATGAGAGATAATTTAACTCTGTCATGGAATCAAATATTCCCGATTTCAGTTCAGCAATTTCATTGTATGCTAAGTTCAGTGAAATTAGGCTTTTTAATGGATCAAATACTCCAGCTGTTAGTTCAACAATTTCATTGTCTGCTAAGGTAAGTAGTTCAAGTTTTGTCGAATGTTCAAATAGGCCTTCTGGTAATACTTCTATATCCACATTGCTTAAATCCAACGTGATTACATTTCCATCTTCGTCAAATGTTGTGCTATCTCTATCGTAGATCTCATCATAGCTGAGTTCTAGTTTTTCACAAATATATTTCAATTCTTTACTCTCAAGCATTTATGTAAGGATATCAGATTTTGTCTTTAAAATTATGTGGAGATACTGTTTTCATGACAAGAAAATACATGGATGCTGGTCTTTTATTCGAATATCTTCAAGAGAAAATCATGAATTTCAAGAGCTACAAATGGTTCATTGCCTTCAAAAATATGTTTACCTTGTGGGAAGATCCTGTAATTCTTTCCGGGGAGTTGCAGTTTCTCAATGGCCAGATAGGTGTTTTTCACAGTCACCGTCGGATCATTTTTATTAGCCAGTAATAGTACTCTATCGGCATTGGCAGTAGGTTTGCTATCTCCTGCAAGGATTACTCCTTCTGCTTTGAATTGATGGATCGCACTATACTGTTGCATCTCCTCTGAGGTTGCCTGGAATTTGAACCCAAATAATCTGAATAATAGGTATTCCGTTCTCGTCATTTCATTTTTCGTCAATGCCAAATCAAATGGACCTGAGAGCATTATCAATGCTCTGATATGAGGATTGGGATAAGCCATCAATGCAGTTTTCGCAGCTCCTAGACTCATACCCACAACTGTTACTCTGTTTGAATCTACAAAAGGAAGAGAGAGCACTAGATCAATGAATTCCCCTGCATGCTCAACTTGATCTAAATTATTTTTATCTCCAACTGTCTGACCTAAACCAAATGAATCCATAGTGAAGTACAGAAATTTCTGTTTTTCAACTGTTGGAAGACAATAGTGATCCATTTCTTTATGATGTGAACCCCATCCATGAAAACTGATCATTGTCTTCACAGGATCCATATCTTGAGAAAACTCTAATTCCTTAGGGATATAGAGATATGCTGCATGTTTCACCTTATCCGTAGTAATAAATGGAAGATCAATCTTGATGATCTTGGAGTAATCCATGTCATCCCAGTTCACTGCTATGGTGAAATGGCTTAAATTGAACTGTATCCAGAATGATACTAGAAATTGAATTGTAAGTAAAAGGAAAATAAATATTTTAAGGGTACCTGTCACATAACTGATAGATATTGTCAATATGATAAAAATCAGTAACCATATATAGATATACTTTTTTTGTAAAGATTTCCAATTTTGTAGTGGATTGAAATCATTAAGCTCTTGGGTGACAAATATTTGTTGTTTTAGAGCCTCGTTCATGATTTTTCACCCTCTTTTGGCTCAAATTGCAGACTGAGCAAGTAAATAGTTGAATTGTGCTCCATCCGGGTTATTTGTTCACTAGATTTAATTGAATACTCATGCATACCAAAGTATCGCGTAAGTAATTGTTCGATATATGAAGAGAATGTAGATCCAAGGAGATGGGTTCCATGAATATTCAATATCTGATTATTCCAATGATACTCAAAAGTCTCAAACCAGGATTGACCTGTTGATGAGAATGTGAACTGACTTAGAGTTGAAATCATAAAATTGATCTCCTTCATATTTTCTGATGCGAGAATTTCATTCTTATCAAAATAGGAATCAAGGGCCTTCATATCGCGTGATCCATTCTCAATTGATTGATTAATGAGTTTTAATAAGATCTCATCAGATAGTGAATCAAATATTATCTTGAATTGAGACTTTGAAAAAATGAGTTTGGGATTTACATCATCATTAAAATTCATGATCACATGCTGAGCTATAGCTTTTCTTGCAGTTTCACCTCGAGATAGTTGACGTTCATTACAGAATTGATTGAATTTCTCTAAATCACTGCTTTGAATCCGGATATTGAGGAAACTAGTTTTATTTTTGGTTGTATCAGAGAACAAATTGTTTCACAATTTAGGTATTAATGAGGGTAATACTTTTATTTTGTGTCACACAACTACATTTAATCTCAAAAAATTTGGATTATTTGAGAAATAAATAACACATTGAGGTCACCCTATGTCACAAACTAGCCTACCACTTGTTGAAGAATTTGTTCCATTGAAGGGACGAATTGGGGTTTCTGCAGCTGATGGATTTGTCAATCTGCTACAAGGAATCGTCGGAGGAGGAGCTCTAACCTACTATTTCACAGAAAATAGAGGATTGAGCTATGATTCAGCTGCTATCGTCTGGATTATTTTTGCCTTTTGGAATGCTTTGAATGATCCATTATATGGGTATATTACTGATAGAACTAAGAGTAAATTGGGTCGAAGAATTCCATATATAAGATATGGTGCTCCGCTAATTGCACTCTTCTATATCATAAGTTGGATTAACTACCCAGTTAATGCCAGTGAAAATGTCTTATTCATCCAGTTTCTGGTGTTCCTATTCTTCTATGATACCATTTACACTGCTGTTGCATCAGCACTCTATGTGTTACCGTTTGAGATGGCTGTATCAAACAAGGCCCGAGGTTCAATTTTTGTCTGGAAGATACTATTCTCCGTGATTGGAATGGCCTTTCCTCTGATTATCGTTCCATTATTCAAACCGGGTCCTGGTGAGGACCTATTTGCTTACCAGATGTTCCATGTGATTTTGGGTGTATTTGTGGGTCTTGTTACTTTTCTGAGTTCATATTCAACCAAGGAAAATTATTATACCCAGGAGGAGAATCAACCCCCCTTCTGGGAAGGTTTGAAAATGAGTCTTAGAAATCGAGCATTTTTAATTTTTGAGATCCTCAGCTTTACTGTGATATATGTTCAAACTGCTCTCTTTCAGGGTCTTCTCTATTATGTTGAGGAGATTGAAATAAACCTTTTACCTCTATTTGCAGCATTAATCATAAGTACTGTTATGATGTTAATATTCCTTATTAGATCTCATGAAAAATTGGGAGTGAAACGTTGTATGCAAATTAGTTTATCAGGGGTTTCTCTTGGAGCATTTTTATTAGCTTTTGGTGGGAAGGTATTTACTACAGCCTTCTTCGGTTTCTTCTTTCTTGGATTTGGAATTGCAGCTGGTTTCTATTTACTTCAATTGCAATTTGGTGATGTGATGGATGCAGATGAAGTAAAAACAGGCCTCCGCCGAGAAGGATTCTATGCAGGAATCAATTCTCTCGTGACCAAACCTGCCATAAGTCTGGCTCAGGCAGCATTCTCATGGATTATCCTTTATTATGGTTATGAGAAGGGATTACCACAGGGATCACAGAGTGCAAGTGTTGAATCTGGAATCTTAATTGCTTGGATGCTTGTACCCGGTATATTACTATTAATCTCGTTAATTTCATTATTCTGGTATCCATTAGCTGGACCTGAATGGAGAGAGGAGAAGGCAAAATTATCTCAGATTCACAAAGAAAAGGAGAGAGCCACACTCGAAAAGTTGGGTTATGCCTATATTGAATAATTTACACATTAACACAATCTGATATGGCTTTTGCAAAGCCTTTTACATTATCAATCATCATTAAATGTCCAGAATGTTCAATAATTAGTGTTATTATTCCTATTTCGTTTAAATCCTCAGGGTGTGGAGTATCTGGCATGGCATCCTCTTTGGATATGGGTACATTTTTGTCCCCATAAATAAAAAATTTGGGAATATCAAGATCCCTGAGCTGAGACAGAAGATCAGACATTTGGACTAAGCCTTTGGATTGTTTGTGGATCACCAAAGGGTCAGTTTTTCCCCATGTATTGAGATGAAAGATATGATAGGTATCTTCAGGGTATTGTCTTGATTTCTCAATATTCTCATTGAACATCCTGATATAGGTTTCTGCATCCATAGATGCAATTTTTTTTGAACCAGGGCCTCCACCTGGATGGAGATTGGCCTCAGCCATGATGAGCTTACTGGCAAGATCTGGTCGTTTAATGGCTATTATTGCTGCAATAGTTCCACCCATGCTATGCCCCATCAAGATAGCACTCTCAATGCCTTCTTTCTCAAGAACTCGGATAACTATATCTGCAAGATCTTCCATTGTATGTGAGAATTTTGGGTTATCACTCATCCCACAACCAAAATAATCAATAAATATCATGTAATGTTCTCTCAGTACATCTTGATTGGCTGTATCAAGTAAACTCAATCCAGGTGTGCCAAGTCCTGGAAGATAAACAATAGTAGGACTTCTTCCCTCAACAATATAATATCTTATAGATGCCTTGGTTTCCTCGATATAGATACTCCGCATAATATTGGTTCCTTCAGGGTAATATTTGTACTTTTATCGAATATTGTGGAATCTTAGTTAGTTCTGATATTTTCCAACCACTCACCAAGTTTATGTATTCCCTCGACGGTGTTTGAGCAGTATTTCTCAATGAATTGCTCGTTCAACTGCTCATTCTCCATTGCGTCCATGGCTTGTTTTCCATCAAAATTGACATAGGCTAATCTAGCTGTTAACTCATGAAGTGGTCTTGAGAAATCTACGCCTGGTAGGATGGCGACTCCAGCTGCATTGAGAAGTGAATCCGCCAGCTGTTTGCTGTTGGTGATTCCAAGCGAATTCAATTTATTTCTGTAGAATTCAAAGTCTATGAATAAATAAAACGCACCTTTAGGATCATGAACTTCAAGTTTCCATGTTTGAACTTTCTTTGCAATCCAATTTCCAAGGAATGCAAGAAGGGTACGGGCTTTTTCCAGATATTCATCAATAGTTTTGTCTCCTTTGAATGCGGTAATAGCAGCATATTGAATAGGTGCTGATACACAGGAATAGGTTTCAGAAGCAACAATCGCCATGGCATCCAGCAACCACTTGAGTTCAGTTGGAAAAGTAAATGTACCTAACCTCCAACCTCCAGCAGCAGCCCATTTTGAGAGTCCTGAACTGATTATTGTTCCCTCCGGATAGAATTTCGCAATACTCACATGATTATTATCAAAATCCAACTCAGCATAGATCTCGTCTGAAAGAATAAGGATATTATACTCTTTGGCCACCTCAGCTATTTCCTGAAGTTCTTCGGCTGAGTAGGTGTTACCCTCTGGATTGCCTGGATAATTAAGTAACAATAATTTAGATTTAGTATTACCATCTTTAACATCTTGTTCACAGATTTCTCGTAATTGATTTGCCTTCAACCTCCACTTATCACTAAAACAAGTGTGTATCACTCTAACCGTACGACCAATTATTATTGCTTGGGGAATATAAGATACCCAGCAGGGGTTAGGGACAAGTAGATCTCCATTGAACGTGAGTTGAGCTAAAAACAATAACTCTTTGGATCCCGGACCTATCAATACCTGCTCAGCAGAGATTTCTCTGTTAATCTGTTTTGAATGGTAGGCAGCAACTGCTTCTCTTAGTTGATAGAGACCCTTTACAGGTAGATAATCCTTCTGGTGAGCATTATCACGTAGTGCTTGAACCACAATCTCTGGAATTGGAAATGGACTCTGGCCCAATCCAAATCTATACACCTTTTTCCCCTGTTTTTCGAGCTTTCCGCTCTTCTCATTGATTTCAAGGGTGGCAGATTTATTTAATCCATGGAGGTGTGGGTTAAGATGATGTAACCGGTTCTCCTCGCTCAGATCCATGAAGAGTTGACGGTCAGAGAACTGATGCACAGCTCCTTTTATTTGATTGATATCATCAATTACTTGAACTTCTACAGGGTCATCCATGAAGATTCATGCCGAGTCATTGTATTTAAACCTATATTAGTGGAGCATAATCTACTGATTTTTAGTTTGATAAATGTATGAATATATGTAATTGAGCAGATTAAATTATCTATCAGATGAACATTCAGCTAGCCGAGTATTTTCATACTTTACTTCTGTTTATATTCCCATACTTTGAAATGCAGATGATTGATCATAAATTATGTTTGGGCATTCTAAACCTGAAAATCATTCTGAATGGAAATTATCAAACCCTGATGCATATAAAATTCTAGAGATTACAACTGGTCAAATGGGTGTGAAACATGGTTTAGGATCATTTATTTCACTTTTTTTCTTGATTTCTTTTGGCCTATCAATTATGATATTTGGTATTATTGCACTCTTAGGGGATGATCAACCATATCTGGCTATCCTACCAGCTTTATTCATCCCAGTATTTATCTTCTTAGGGTTTCGATCTTATAATATACTTCACGATCCCAGGGGATACCTCCTTTTTGAATTTTATTTAACTGATATCAATTTAGTAGTACTTGGATATTTTGATGGTGTATTCCAAAAGGTAAGGAGTTTCCCAATTGATAGCCAAATAGTGTATGAGGAGAATAAATTGATAATAAATGATACAGAGATCCTTGCTGCCTCCTCGTCAGAAGCTGAGTCATACCTCGAATATTGTGCGACAGTGCTCTCTAAAAAGGCAGAAAACTTGAAATCTTAGACCCCCTATATATAACGATAACTACATGGAGATGAGCACGACCAAACTCTGCAATGTAGCTTGAATTTTCATTTTAGCACTAATGGTAAGACTTTGATGAATAAGGTAGGTTTGTTTAGAAATAGATTGATTTTAAAATATAATTTTGCTGAATTATTCAATATTTATGATTATACCTCTGCTAATCCATGATCGACAATGAACGCCTCAATGTTATATCCAACTGTACTGGTATTAATCACATAGTATGGTCTCCTCATATCCATGAAGTTGGCCTGCTTGTAGATTACTCCCTGATCTAACATGATTTTCAGTGTATATCTTAATACCCGATGAGTGAAATTCAACTCGTCGAATAACTCACTCTGAGTTTTCTTCCCATGGTAGTCTAACCACTGGAGGATGATCTTAGCTTTCTTAGGTAGGGTCTGTGTAACGTTACTCATTTTGTTGTTTTTCACCTTCAGGCAATTTTCAAAGAAAATCACCAGATTAGGGATCAATCACAAAATTCTCAAACAATTCCAGATTAATCGCTAATCTGGTAATTTTGAAAGAAGAAGAGTAGAATGTTTGCTTTGCTTTTCTATTATTTAATTAAACATATTCTTCATTAAATCAATTACCAACAGCGCAGAGTCTTTCTAGACCACGACCAAGTCCGGTTACGTGTACTCTGAAAAATATTGCGTTGGTAATTTTCATATTAAAGTGTCCTGTATAATTTCGTATACATATTGTCTTTTGAAAATCTAGTATATAAGGTTAATTGATATATACATTTTGCATAAATTCTATTGAAAGGTGATAATTTTTGAATTTCATCAGTTTATTCTGATTATTTTTGATAGATGTTATTTCGATAAAAATTAGCATTTCGCTATTGCTGTAGTCTCTCCAGAAGCTGTAACCAAGGAGCAAGTTTGAATTTCAGTTCATCCTCAGCTTTACTGAATAGGTTTCTGAGGTGAGTTAATACCATTGAACTCAGTTCCTCTCTGAATACATTCGCACCGATGATTGAAAAGGAGGAAATCTCAAGCAATGCTTGGAGTTGTGGCTGTATATCTTGAGAATCATTTTGCGAGAAAATTTCGGTGATGAATCTTTCAATTCCTTGCTGAAGATGGCCAAAACTGATCCTAATTCTATCTTCCTCATACTCTTTGAGACTGGAAAGACGTGTATCAAAATCTATTACACTTTCCTTGATGATTTTGGTTCTAATATTTGAGGCTACTCCATCAAATTCATCTAGAAGCTCATCTAGATTCTTACGAATTGTAGGGTTTGTTTGTAGAAGATTTCCATCAAATTCTCTCCTCCAATTCTCAAGTAGTAGTTCAGCGAATAATGCAGATCCCAGTTTTTGCTTTTTATCATCAAGAACGAACAGCCTTTTCACTTCCTGCTCAAATCTATCAATAAATACCTTTTCTTCTCCATTGCATTCATCCTTTTCTTTCAAGAAACGAATGGTTCGACTCAGCACAAGCACCATCAAGGGATCTCGGGTGAGGATATTCCATGCTCCATCTGGACTTCTTGCTATCTCAGCTAGAAAAGTGGCTGCAATCTCATCAAGATTGCCAAGGGGAATATCCACATCCTTATTCATGATGATAAAATTAGTTTTACACGTATTTTAGATCTCCCATTTCACCATGATATTTTAAGATATTATAATATCAAGGAGTACACAACACCTGTCTATCAATACGAAATAACCTTTTAATTCATCATTTACAATGTTTCAAGATGAATATAAAAAAATTTAACGAGATATCCTACGGTTCTATCTGGGAGATGAATCTAGAACGTTGGTGGGAGGAGCATGATGATGGAATGAAGAAAGTACCTAAAACCCCAAAGGAGATGATATTTTCAGTAGTATCTAATACCTTTGAAAATGAAAATATCACCTTAGTAGGTAACGTGGATAATCCATTACATGAAGAGATGATTGTGCCAATTTTTCCTAGTCCTGGTGTATTCTACGCTTATTTGGTAGAATCAGATGAGGTCCAGAAAAAACCCTATGAAGGACCATTACGGCCACCTCCCTCTCCTCCTCCACCGGGGGCTATGTTCATTCCTGCGCAAACTAAAGTCGAAATCTCCTGTTCGATTGTTCTTGGTGAATATATAATCGGCAATCCAAAACAGTTGGAGATTAACTATGTATTTAGCACTTGGCATGAACCTAGGCCTCGATGGGCAATTCTGATAGATTATCATCATAAATAATTACCAGTATTGAAATATCCTAAGTTCACATTCAAATTATTCAATAAAATTCCTTATCCATAGTATAGGACTTTAAAATATTCATTAAGGTTGATCATTAGTATGAGAGAGTTGAAATGGATCACTAGCTATCTAAGTAGATATAGACTAATGTTTTTCATTACAGTTTTTGGTTCAGTTATAGAAATTATTCTATTCACAAGTCCCAACCTGCTTGTTGCCCAGTTGATCGCTCTCTTCATAGATGAAGCTCCATTACAGGAGATTTATACCTGGATTATATATCTCCTCATCATAGTTGTTGTTCAAGCACTGGTATTCTATGTCGTTGCAACCGTCAATGAATTACATGCTCATCGTGTTACAACTGATATGACTGCAGATCTCTATTCCACGTTACAACAAAGACCTCAATATTATCATGATGGTACTGCAATAGGTGATATCATGGCAAGAGCAACTGGCGATACTCGATCCATAAATATCGGTCTATCTCCCGCATTACGTATTATCGTACAGGTAATCACCCTACTCATCACCTCACTTACCGTGTTTATGATAATTAATATCAAACTATCTGTGATTCTTATCATTTGTTTTCCACTTTATGCTTATTTTGTATATACCTATGCCAAGAAGCTGGGCCCCGAGAGCATGGAAATACGCAAAGCTTTTGGAAACTTGAGTATCAACGCCTCAGAAACTTTCCTCGGCATAAATGAGACTAAAAGCTATGTAGCCGAACAACAAAGAGTAGGTATGTTTTCGAAAATTTCTGAGGAGCATAGTTATCATCTGCGTAAATACGGGTTATTATCCGCATTTTATCCTCCACAGCTTCTTATTGCCATTGCACTGGGTCTCACCACCATCATGGGAATCTATCTCATTATCCTAGGTGAACTTACCCTACCGGAGTTAGTTGTCTTTGTAGGGATGATCTCCACAGTGCAGTTCATGAGTCGTCGTATCAGGCGTATTGCGAACATGACGGTAACTATGATTGCTGCGGCCAACAGGCTGATGGAGATGATGGAAACGGATATTGAACCATTGAAATTTGGTTCTAATGGTTTTTCAGGGATAAAGGAATCGGTAGAGTTCAGAGATGTTTCCTTTAGGTATCTTGTCGATCGGGAATGGGCATTGCGTCATGTAAATCTTTATCTACGATCTGGTGAGACAATTGCAATTGTAGGAGGCCCAGGATCGGGAAAATCTACATTTATCAAATTATTATTACGTCTCTACGATCCAACCGAAGGAGATATCCTCATTGATGGTACTTCTTTGAAGGAATATAGTCGTGAAAACCTCAGAGCAAGGATTTCAAGTATAGAACAGAATATTTTCCTGTTCTCTGATACTATTTCTGCCAATATTGCATTTGGTAAGCCAGACGCAAGCTTGGAAGAGATAAAGAAAGTGGCCAAGCTTGCCAGGGCAGATGAATTCATCGAATCCTTTACAAATGGATATGATACTGTTATTGGGGAGAGAGGAATCACTCTTTCAGGGGGACAAAAACAACGAATTGCCATCGCTCGTGCCTTGTTACTTAATCCCTCCGTACTCATAATGGATGATGCTTCCAGTGCTCTCGATGCAGAGACTGAATTCATGATACAGGAGGCAATCAAACAAGTTTTGAAGACTAGAACCAGTATCATCATTACCCATCGCTTGAGTCTTATTGCTGAAGCGGATCGAGTACTGGTCTTTGACATGGGCAGAATTGTAGCTCTTGGAAAGCATCAGGATATTCTGAAGACTTCTACGCATTATCGACGATTATTTGAACACACCTATGAATTACCAGAATTGGAGGTAGGCTCATGAGTATGCATGAAAAAAGGCTTTGGGGCCAGCTTTGGATTTGGTTACGAGAAGACAAACTGAAAATATTTTTTCTCTCTATAGTCATAATTCTCAATGTGGTAGTTGCAGTTGCAGGTCCATTGTTTTTGAAAGAAGCTATCGATCTCATAGAGCTTGAGGACAAAACTAGAGATGCACTCTTCTATACCAGTCTCTATGCTCTCATGATGGTACTCATTTTCTTCAGCAATATGAGTCAATCTATGTTGGTGGCTTTAGTTAATGCCAAATTTATTCATCAGCTGAGATCAGATGCCTTCTCGAAAGTTATGAATAACAGCATAACGTTTTTTGATGAATCCATTTCAGGTAAACTCGTATCGAGGGTAGTAAATGATAGTAATGAGTTGGCTTCTTCTGCAGAACGATTAAGTCATTCATTTGCCCAATTTTTTGTATTTCTAGGTGTACTCATCACCATGTTTACCTATGATTTTATGATGACGATGGCTTCATTTATTATCGTTCCTCTGTTATTAGGTGCAGTGATTAGTCTTAGAAGAATTCAGAGACGTATCTCTCTGCGCTGGAGGTCAAAAATCGCGATTGTCAATGCAAATTTTGGTGAAACCATGGCTTCCATTTCAGTATCCAAAAGTTTTGGAAGAGAGACTGAGAATTTACGTAAATTTGTAGAATTAAATGAACAAACCTATGAGGCATCGAAAACGAGAGCTCTAGTTGTGTTTGCTGTAGCTCCCGTTCAGGATTTTTTGAAGAACCTGGGTGTTATTTTCTTGCTCCTTGTAGCCTCATCCATGAGTAGTTTATCCGTTTCATTGCTTTATATGTTTGTGCTTCTTCAAGGTTACTTATATGAACCAATATCTCATATTGCTAGAGCCTATAATCAATTCCAGAATTCTTTTGCTGCCCTCGAACGCCTTCTTGAAATCATGGCTGATGATGAGTCTCAAGAGGATTTCAATCAAGATGGATTACCAGCTGATGCATTAACAGGAAAAATCGAATTCAGGGATTTTGGTTTTGCGTACATAGAGGATGAACCAGTGCTGAGAGGAATTGACCTGCATATTGATCCAGGAACTACAGTCGCACTGGTTGGTCATACTGGTGCTGGCAAATCTACGATTGTCTCTCTACTCATGAGATTCTATGGTGGGTACTCAGGTAATCTTCTTTTTGATGACCGTGAGATCACAGAGTATCAACTACTCTCATTACGAAAGCATGTAGCCTATGTTGCGCAAGATGTATTTCTCTTCTCAGGTACAATACGGGATAACCTATTATTTGCCAAACCAGATTCTACAGAACAAGAAATCAATCGTGCTCTTGATGCTGTTCAGGCCACTGAATTTCTCTCTACTCTACCGCAGGGATTGGATACGGTACTGGCTGAGGAGGCTAAAAACCTTAGTCAAGGGCAGAAACAGATGATCTCTCTCGCCAGGGCACTTCTTGCTGATCCTACGATTTTAATACTGGATGAGTTTACTAGCTCTCTTGACTTATACACTGAGGCCAAGATCCAACAGGGTATCACAGCACTGATAGAAGGTAGAACATCTATTGTTGTGGCCCACCGTTTAACAACGATCATGCGTGCTGATAAGATTGTAGTGCTTGAAGGGGGTAAAATTCTAGAAGAAGGAACGCATAGTAATTTGATCGAGAAACGTGGTAAATATGCAGAGCTATTTGATCAATACTTCTCATTCCAGGTGTCTGATTTAACATTAAAGGTTATCAAGTAATATCAAAATAACGTAACTTAATTTCCGTGTAAGAGTAAATGGAAAATAGTTTGGCATAATACAGTTTGAAGATACTTCTAAACCACTATTATCTGGATTTCTAGATGGAGGTTCAAAGTAGATAGAGTAGAATGAATTGAAAAAGCCAGATACATCAAAAATTACCAGGTTTCTTAACCATAACTTTCCCTTTTCTCATTTTCTTATAGATCAAACCTGCAATGATGAATAACAGGACAAATCCCCCAGATAGTGCTCCGATTTGCATTGGATCTAGCTGGAACCCAGCATTAACATATTGTAAGCTAAATAGATCACTTCTCTGGATCAAACCTTTATTATCAACTGCAGTGATATAAAATATAATCGTCCCTGCCCCTTCAGGTACCTCTATTGAGAAGCTATACTCATCCTTATCTGCAAGCATCTCTGCACTATAGTATCCAGATGAATCATTGAATGAGTAGGAAATTGTGGCAGTTTTCACCTCACCATTATCTACAATCAATGCCTGTACTGTATAACTCGATTTGTTATCTAGATTTACAACATCATCTGGATGATTGAGAATGGTGATAATTGGTCCCATTCCATTTGTGTATTGTACTGAGAGGATTTCTGTTCTGGTAAAATAGTCAACATAGTCTATAACTTGATAGTAATAGCTGATATTTCCTGTTTCTGAGGCAATGGGGAGCATAGCATAGTATATTCCCAAGTCTACGTCTAGTGTCAAATCCAATGCAATCCAAGAATCAGCATTTTCATAATGATAATACACCTCAGCAAATTTTACACCACCGTTATCGGTGATGTTAGCTTCTATCTTTACATAATTATCTCCCTCGAGATCAATCATATCCTGACCGTTTATAACGTCAATAGACGGTGCTAAACCATCTGCGTAATAACTGAAATTGTTACTTCGTATTGTATAGTCAAATACATCTCTTGACTCAATGAAATAAATGACATCAGTATCTATATGCACAGCTGGAATAATTACTTGGAATTCATATCCATAAGGCAAATTATAGTCAATTAGTTCAAGTATACAGGAAATTAGGCTTCCTGAGTATACATCAGAGTAATCTATAATTTTGATTGAAATATCCATTTCCTCAAACTTAGATGGATTGATCCCAAATTCGAGGAGGTCAATAGTAATACTGAAGATCCCTTGATGTAACTCCCTTGTAAATATTAGATATTCCACCTGATCTATAATTATCCATATCCGGAGATCAGAACTAGATTCATGATTAATTGTTAACATGAGTATTGCTTGCTGAAATGCTTTGGGGTTGGATCTATTAACGTGTAGATCAAATGTGTTTGTCGCACTATCATTGATCAACATTGGTAAAGAGTAATAATCATTGAGGCTGTATGATTCTACAACTATAGGTGAATAATCTATCTCTTCTGCATCAATAGCATCCCATTCATCTCCTATGGAGTACCATACTTTTGAGTTTTGAAGTTCAGTATCATCTATTACATCAAAGAGAATATGTGCTTCTGAGGTGTTAGATACGTATTTCGGGAATACCAGTGAACGTTTGATAGTAGGGGCCATACCATCCGCATAAAAACTATACGTAGCAGAATTTCCTGTATTGTCCAGCATATCTGATAGCACAAACCAGTATTCTACCATAGTAGAATGATGAATTGCAGGTATGATAACCCAGAAATCCTCTTGATTGCTATCTATATCTGTTGAGTTATACATATCTAGAGTATATTCTGTTCCATTGAACCTATATGAAATGGCTGCAGATCGAATTCCTGAATTATCTACAAAAGTTGCACCTATATAGACATCTGAATTCGCATTGCTTACATTTGCCAGAGGAGTTCGACTGTCAAAATTGATTGTATATACTTCAGGTATCTCTGCATCAATCTCCACCTGTCCAGATATACTAGATGTTCTAGCAAGCTTTCCATTTACCATATCTGTGGCATTTACAACAATTTCAAGTCCTGTACGATAAGGTTTGAGATCAATTAATGAAATAGATTTGGTATATATGGCTGAGATTTCATCTAATTTGACCTGTTGGATGAGATTGATGCTTTTCCAGATATTTTCATCTAACAATTTGAAATACAATATTACTTGAGCTATATCATTGATGTCATCTGCATCCTGAACTGTTACGTTGACCGTTAATTGTTGTTTCACTCCTACCTTAGTTGGGAAATTATTGAATGATACCACAGGGGCGTCATCAAGAATGAACTTATATTCTGCAGATTGTACTGTCTTTCCAGTTGTATCAAAGACCCTAGCATGATAATGAACCTCAGTGGCCAAGTCTATGGATGGAATAATGCCTACTAAATGATCCTGCTCAATGAATAAGTATCTCAACCAAGGTTTATTGACATACTTTACTGTATCATGATATGACACAGCTAAAACCCGTATCCCCGCAATATCTTTAAAATCAAATGATGGATCTCCCAGATCACTGATTCCACAGCATAATCCTCCTTCATCTGCTTGGACTTCCCATTCACCTGTGGTGATATTTTTAGTTTCAATACGATATTTTACAATTTTATTTACACCGGAATCTGAGTCATCTGAGGCAATCCTAAGTTCAATTGATGAAATTAATCCTACAAAGGCATATTCTCCCCTTATCCAGTTTGTCTCATGCTCAACCTTTTCTCCATAAGAATTAAGAAAAGTAGTATTTTCCATTCGATAATAGATTTCATTTACAATTTGAACATTCTCATTCAATTCCATGGTTGTATTGATCGATTCAGATGTGGTTGTATATGTCCAATATAAGTTCGCAATGTCCAAACCATCTGCATCATAAAACGGAAAAGAAACTGTTACATCATCCTCAGTATTTGGATATTCATTATCCAATATTGGATTTCCAAGATACGGATTTTCAGTACCATCACCAAGTGATAGGGAAATATATTCATTTTCTTTTGTTAGTGTGCTCTCTTGTGCTGTTATTGGTACTAGCAAGAATAGCAAGAATCCAATAAGCATTACATTTTTATACATATATATATTTAACACACAAATAACATATAAACATAATTATTTACAAATATGAAATAATCTAATTATTTTTTGAAATCTATTACATTTTTTAATCCTTGACCTTCGTATAGTTAAAATTTCGTAGCTGATTTGGGGTAATCTTTAAATATCAAATAACAAACAGTATTCTAATGTCTAGAGTAAATTATTCACTTGTGATAGTGATATTACTAGTTCTATTTATGAGCCCATTTAGCTCACCAGGTGTTTTGGATAATCCCTTGATTTTACAACCAAATGCTTTCACATCAGGTATCATAAATGGTGTATCATATTCATATGGTACTAACACATATTTTGCCTCAGGTAATGCAAGTAGGATTGATGATGGGGCCATATTTGAGCAAACTAATTCATCAACTGTTTCAGTAGAGAATGCTACCCTTATCATGGGATTCAACTCTACACCTATGGAAGCGTACTATCAGGTCCGTATACTTAGGCAAACTTCATTAAGAAACCAAACAAGCGAATTTTGGGTGAATATGGATGGTTTAGATACTTGGGTCACCCAGGAAATATTCAATAACACAGTGTTACGATTATCTACCAATTTTCCATCAGCAAATATTACTGAGTTATTGGCATGGAATGTGACTGCAGACTACTCTGTTCAGGAATCTATAATTGTCGATCAGTATGGTTCGTATCTCAGTACATATGAGACTACTACAACCTATTTTGAGTATCATGATGCTTTTCTTGGACAGCTTGTTCATGTCTCAGGAATAATTTATACCAAGGTAATCTTCTTCGAGGTCTTATATGAGGTGCATGAAGTAGAAGTTACTCGCAGTACATTTACGTATGGCTGGATGGCTTATGTAAATATATTCTCAAGAGCTTACAATATATCTGCCACAGCACATCAGGTGAATATCACCGATGGAGAGAATTTTGCAGTTGCATTCAATATGTTCGATAGCATCTCTGCTAACTATACTGAGTCTCAAATATCTTTCATGTCCTATGATTTTCGAGCTGTGGAGGTTGCATCGTTGAAATTTTCTAACGGAACTGATGTTAATCCTGCTAACTATCCCTTCAGTATGTATGCTCGTACATATCAAGTTAATGGAAGTAGAATTGAAGCTGGGTATAATCAAGTGGAGAGCAAAATTCTGAGTACATATCAGAATGTTCTATCTGCCTTTGCAACAGTTGATACTGAAGAAGGAGATAATAATTTCTCACTTTCTGCAAGATTAGCTATTTGGGGTATATCAACCTCTACCACTCTTGTTGCATATAAGGATATCAACAATAATGATCGTCTGGATGTTTCACTTCGAGATTCTGGATTGCAGGTAACCAATGATTATGTAACTCATATCGGATTAGCAGAGGCTTATCAAACCAAAGTTTTCAGAGCATATTATAGTAGTCACAATCAAACTACTGTCATTCAGGGGTTTGGAATTGATATCAATGAAACTGAATACACCGAACCTGAATTTTATTTTACCTATGATGAATTTGGCTTTGGTAATGTAGAGGCTGCAGTATCCTCGGATTTTGTTTGGAATGAGCCCTCAGTACAAGATAATGAAGTAGTGTTTGATTTTGGGGTATCATATGAGAATTATCCAGTTACTTGGGTCAATTTGGCAGATGGGTCAGTTGTAGAGGATAGTGAGGACATCTCATACTTCTATAAGGTATTTGTCAACCCCACTACAGGGAAGGCGAAAATATCAACAACATGGAATTATGGTGGTATAACCGATGCTGATCTAGCTGATCAGATGCAAGGCACTTCTCTCTCTTTGATGGTAAAATCCGAGTTTTTCGCGGTTCAAGCATTATACACTGCTACTGCTAATAATGATTCCATTTCTAGTACAACATCTACATCAGTGAGTAAAATTGGTTTCAAAGTTGGTGACTCCAATGCTACAGAGATAGATGTAACAGGTTCCAAACAATTCTACATGCTCGATGGAAGTACTAATGAAACAGCAACGTTTGATGCATTGAATTTGGTAACTGTCGCAGGCGTGTTCAGTGAGGAACGTACATCTCCCTTTGATTCAGAATCCGAGGCAACTGGTGGTACTGCAAGTTTATCAGTTACAGAGCGATTGGATGTCAGTTTCTTCTATTCAGCCAATCTCCTCATCATCAATTATCCCGAATGGAATGGTAATTCACTAGTACATGATCCAGATTATTCAGTTAATTATCATGTAGAGGATGAACCAACTAGTACTGAAGATACATCCACTAGTACAGGATCTACATCAACTGATCCTACCACAACTGAATCCAGTTATACGGATGACACGAGTGATTCAACCTCAGATGATGAAGAGACTAGTACTACTGATGATACAACTATAAAAACTACAGCTGCCCAAAATGATACAACTCCGGTTCCTGGTTTCGAGTTATTCATGATCTCCTCTGTCGTAATACTGTTAATAATAAGACGAAAATCAAGAAATTAATCAAAATTCTAATCATCAAATGACTTATGTAATTTTCTCATCATTTTTCTGAAATATACACTATTGCCAGATTCAGTAATAAAAGAACCTTCATCAAATGAAATCCTGTTTTCTGCCTCTTCCAATACAAGTGAGATGTTGCAATTCTTGTGTTCTAAACTGTACTCTCCAAGATCATGTTTTAGGATGTAATCAATGAATGATCCATGAAATGTACTAATATGGTCATCATACTTGTTTGTCAGTGCATATACTCCTATACGGCTAATTGCTGTAATAATTGCATCAAGCATGAGTGAGGGTCGAATTTTTGGTTTCAAGTAATTATGAATCTCAATAAAATTATCCATACTAAATTCAGATCTAAAGATGTTTAGGATCTCTTCCTTCAAGGGAACGTCAAGGTCATTTTCAATCACCCAGATATGATAGTGCAGCATTTTATTTCCTTCTAGATTTCCCTGCCAAAGGATTTGATTGTTAAGTAAAATTTTATTGGGTTTTTCGGGAGATTCATTGGTGGAAGGCCAAAGGTCATGAACGACAAGCTCATCCTTACCTTCACATATGATGTAATAGGGATTGAGTAGATGCTTATCAAACTCCTCGAAATTGATTGAATTTATCTTCTCTAAATCTAAAGATTCCCAAACCATCGCTACCCAGTATACTTCATTCTTGAAAATTGAACGACCTAGTATTTCATCCAGTTTATCATGAGAATCAAAATTCTTTTTTAAGGTAATATCTTGTAATCGTAGTTGATACACACTTGATTTTTCAAATGACAGATATTTAAGACTTCCTTGATTTGGACTACTGTTATCAAAAGTTTGATGCAATAGTCTTCAATATACATTATATTGAGGTCTCTCATCTTTCAGAGCAGAGATCACTGCATCCGCAACCATTTCACTCATCCCATTTCTTGCCTCGTGAGTGGCAGATCCAATATGTGGAAGAATTACCACATTATCCATAAGTTTAAGGTCCTCAGTCACAATGGGTTCGAATTCATAGACATCCAATCCTGCTCCTGCAATCCTTCCAGTTGATAATCCATGGACCAATGCACTCTCCTCAATGATTGGTCCTCTACCAACATTAATAATGAATACTCCTCTCTTCATGGTTCGAAGGCTCTGGAAATTAATGAGATACTTCGTCTCTGTGGTGAGAGGGGCTGTGATAATCAGTACATCAACTTGTTTAAGTAATTTATCCGCAGGAGTATATTTTGCACCTAATTGCTGCAAATGTTCTTTTTCTGCTCTCGTGGTATAGATGATTTTTGGTCCAAAGGGAATGAGTCTCTTAATGACCTCTGTTCCAATTCTTCCTGCTCCAAAAACACCAACTAGCTTATCTCTCAATTCAGTACCAAGCATTAGGGTGGAACCCCAACCTGAAAATTTACCCTCCCTTGTATATCGATCTGCCTCCACGATACGTCTAGTTACCGAAAGGACCAATGCCATTGCGAGATCTGCAGTTGCTCCAGTTAGAATATCAGGGGTATTTGTGACATAAATTCCATGATTCTTGCAGTATTCAGTGTCAATATTATTGTATCCTACGGCGAAATTCGCAATCACCTTGAGATTCGGGGCATAAGCCAACGTTTCAGAACTCAGTTGGTCATCCAGCAAGGCGATAATTCCCTGTGCTCCTCTTATTCTTCTTCTCAATTCATTGAGGTCAAGTTTTACTTCTGAATCATGGTAATCAATATATGCTTCAGGAAATGTTTTACGCAGTTTATCAATACCTAATTCTGGGATTCTTCTTGTAATCACGATTTTTGACATGATTTCAAAAAATGTTGTCTATTCTAAATTTGTATTGTCGTTTGTCAATTCTATTGTTAATATTCCTGTAAATCTAGATTCTTAACTAATCTCAGAAGAAGGTTGAGAAGTGCAGCTTCATCTTTTTGAATCTCCTGGTCTTTATCAGCTTCATCCCATGCCTGCAACAAGACATCTTTCTTCCATTGTTCAAGTTGAGCTGATTCATCTGCATCAATGATTTCATCCTCTTTCGCCTTTTCATAATACTGCTTGAATTTCATTGTAGTCATCTTGACTCTATTCAACAAATTCTGCTCTTCTCTAGAGATAATACCATCTTGTTCGGCCTTTTTAACTAATCTGTTGTATATCTCATCTATTGGATCTCTCTTTGTCATAAAAGTACAATTGCTGTCACCTAGAAGAATATTTCGTGTTGAATATAATTTAGTTGTAATAATTTTCTCTATCCTATAACGAAGGATTATTTCACATCTACTTTTTTAGTTCATGAAATAATTTTACACATCGCTATTCCTCCAATAGGATGATTTATATATATCTTTGATGAAGTAATGATTATGCGAGATGAACTAATCCCAGCTATTGAATTATCCCATATCAGCAAGAGTTATGGAACCTTCAAAGCTGTTGATAATATCAATTTAACCGTCAAGACCGGCGAGATCTTTGGTTTCATAGGTCCAAATGGAGCTGGTAAAACTACTACCATCAAATCCATTGTTGGTGCCAGTACACCAACTTCAGGAACAGCGAAAATTAATGGAATAGATATTTTTAAACAACCTACACTCGCTCAACAATGGTTAGGATACATTCCAGAAACCACTAATGCATTGTATCTGGATATGACTGCCAATGAGTTTGTCACCTACTCTGCAAGGCTAAAGGGATTGAATAAATCTTTGGCAACCACCAATGCTGAATCCATGCTCAAGGTTGTTGGTATGCAGGATTTTTCAACTAGGCGGATTGGGAAGATGTCTACTGGTATGAAGCAGAGGGTGAATATGGCACAGGCTTTGGTTAGCAATCCTGACATAATTGTGGCTGATGAACCCACATTAGGTTTAGATCCTGTGGGGAAAAAGAATTTGCTAGATCTATTCAAGCAGCTTAAAGATCTAGGTAAGACTATCTTCATATCCAGTCATATTCTAGATGAATTAGAGAAGATTGTGGAACGAGTGGCTGTGATCAATAAAGGGACCATCAGTTATGAGGGAACATTTGATGAAATGGTGACCACATTCCGGCCTGATGTATATTTCATTCAGACATCAGATCTGGAAATGCTGCAATACCTACTTGATATTAGTAATATAGAAATTATCAATGTAAGCAGGACTGGTTACACCATAAAAGTACGATCCTCTACACAACTTAGTCTATTACTGGAGGATGTTACTGATAAAACAGATCTGCTAGAGCTCAGAGCAGTACAAACACCACTTGAACGTTTATTCTTTGATAATGTAGGTGAGAAAGATTCTCAGGAATCATTTAATCTTGAGGAATTAAAAGTATTTGTGGAGTGATATGTATGGAAGTTATAACAGAACAAAACCAAAATAAAAATTTCTCCTCTCTTAATCTATCTTGGTTGATTATAAGTACTGAATTCAAGAGAGAATTTTTAAAGAAGCGTACTATCGGTTTTCTTTTCACCTTTACCTTCTTTACAGGTCTTATTCTTACCATTCTAAACTCAAGTCTTGAGGAGACAGAACAAACTATGTTGAATGCAGAATTATGGACCTATTCCTTGGGAAATATCGCATTGGCTTTTTTTGCAGGATTGGTTGGAATTGCAGTATCTGCTTATCTTGGTGGTCAATTACTGGTTAAAGATCTAGTACATGGACCTGTGAGATTGATAAACAGCTATCCGGTGAGTAGGTTTAATATCTATTTCTCTCGGATCATCAATGGTGCATTACTCTACCTTCCATTAAGTATTATTGCCTCAATTGTAGTGATGACAATTGGTGTCAATATTGGTTCAACAAATCTTGATATCCCATTAGAAGATTTTTATGCTGTATATGGACGTGTAACACTTGCAGTGACCTTCATTGTCTTTGTGATAGGTTTTCTCTCAGCTACAGTCGCCAATTTAATAGGCATGATTTCAGGTAGTGAGACACAGGGAGTCGTACTTACAGTAGTGCTCCTTGCTTTTGGAGACATCATTGTATCCATCTTATCCAGTTTTGTACCTGATTGGAACCTTGAACGGTTCAGTATTGGTTATCATCGTGCAGAAGTCTTCTATTATTTACTACAAGTAGCACCAGTTTCTGCTGGACCTGGAAATCAGCTATTACAATCTACCTCTGTCGAGTTACCATTGGCTTCATTTGTAGTTCTAATGGCCTTGCCGGTCATTATTGCCCTTCTCGGTTACTTAAAATTCAAGCGAATGGATTTGGAGTAATAATTAGAATTCACAATCAATTGTTTTTAAGAAATTTAAGCTGTAATTTTTGTTAGCTTTGAGTGTACTCTTCTTGAATAACAAGGGAATTGCTTTGTTTGTATAACGTTCGATAATCTGATATGATTGCGAGTTGCCTAGACACATCAAATGGATATATCTTGTCTCATCTCTCCTATTTTTGAACATAACTCTAGGACTGAGCACTTCATGATTGCATCGACAACACAATTCTTTGGATTTTGCTGTGGTTTGAAGTGAAAAAGTAGTAAACAAATTGCTGTCTTTATGCAATCTTATCCTATCCTTCTTGAAAAGATAGATCTTTAATGACTGATATGTACACTCTCCACTCTCATTTACTTCTAAATCGATGGGAACATCAATAATACTATTAGCATATAAATTGACCTCAGTAAGGTTTTTCATGCTGAGCAACGATTTAGGTATTGTGGTGATATTATTGTTTGCAAGGAGGAGGGTTTGGAGTTTGGGGAGTTTTGTGAGGGTATCTACATCTTCAATCATATTTGATGCTAAGTAAAGTGATTTTAGTTTTGTTAATTTTTTGATTGTTGGTGGAATAATTCCGATATCGCATTGACACAGATCTAGATGATTGAGTGAAGACCAATTATTAAGCTCATAAGGGATCTTCTTCAATTCATTCCCAGCAAGAATTAGTTTTTTTAGTTTAAGTAGAGCTATGATCCCATCAGGATAGGAAATAAGATCATTGTGGGCAAGATTTACTCTTATTAGATTAGGCGTTTTTTGTAAATCAAGCTCTGAAATAGCATTCCATGATATATTAAGTTCTACGAGATTTGGATTATCAAGTTGAATAGATCTGATGTTATTATTTGCCAAATTAAGTATTTTTAAGTTTGATAGGTTTCCAAAACCTATTGCAACTGTACTGACAGATGAATTACTAACTTCTAATTCTTCAAGGTTACTGTATTGGCTTATACCACTAGGTATCTGTTCAAGATTAGCACCTTGAATCTTCAAAACGCGTAGTTCTCGTCCTCCTCTCCCAGTTTTGATACGTTTTATTCTCGTCTCCACTACTTCAATCTGGTCAATCTGTTTAGGGATATTATTGAAATCAAGCAATTCAAGATCTCCTTTCCCAAGAAAGATGTGTTTTAAATTGTGTAATTTAGATAAATCTGCAGATTCTAGCAAATGGGAATATTTGAAATAAATTGTTTCCACACCAGGAAAAAAGTCTAGATTTACCTTTTCTAGACTTGTTTCAACCACAAGGGTTTGTATTTTCACTTCACTAAAAGTACTTGGGGTGATTTCGGGAAAATGATGTTTGATATAGAATTTTGACTGATTGGGACTGTAACATCTCAAGAAGAACTCAATAGAGAAGTCTATGTTTAGAAGCTTGGTTTCCAACCGAAATTTGTCAAGAATCTCACTCCCTACCGTCATTATGCTATACCTATCTACCAAAGTATATTGTCCAATATTAATTTTTGTATCTGCAGGTCGACATTATCAACAGGAAACGAATCTAGTCAATGTACTTATCAATTGATTCGTGAATTATTTTCAATGTATTCTTTCCTGGTTCCTTCAACACATACCCAATAGTGTTATTAGTATCCTTGCTTTTTTTAATGTAATTCAAATTCTGCATGAAATCAAGTTTTCTGTAAAATGTAGCTGTAGCTACATCAGAAAATTTGTCTCGTAATGGTCTACCCGGATAGGAGTATGGTGAATTTCGCTCAATTTCAATAAGAATTGCTAAATCTGTGATATCTATTTTCTTCTCCCTTTTAGGCCTCATATTTAGCCATCTATTTAACAGATTATATCCTCCATCTGTTTTGCCCCTCGATTCTATCATAGTCATACGGATTTTGATTTTTCCCTTTATAAGTTTATCTAGTGACTCACATACAAAGAATATTTAGTGATATATTGGTAAACCGTAAATCTGTAATATACTTCAATTTATGAGTTTTTGAGTTGTTTTTGCTATTTCAGGCTTACATTGTTAATAATTTTTGTTAATTTTCTCCCGAATAATGAATGATAGGCTGAACAGAGATAATAATAACATAACTGATGTAAATCCAGGAACAAATAATGGAGGAGGTCCTGTTGGTTGATCACTATCACTTATAGTTTGATCTGATTCCTCAGTCTTAGTTGTTGAAGTCTTAGTAGTAGTAGTTGTTTCACTAGTAGTATCTCGAGGCGTAGTGGTTGTAGTTGTGGGGCTTTCCAGATAAATACTAACCTCATTAGAATATTCAGATTCTTTACCATTATCGGCGGTAACAACGTAGTAATACCAAGTATCAAAGGATAGTTCATCAGAAAACGCATTATCTGTCACGGTTGCAACCTTATAGTATGATCCTGAAGAGGAAGTCTTACGATATATATTGAATGAGGTAATAGGTGCTCCTCCATCATTTGGATAGGTCCACATCAGATCAAGTGTATTGTAGGATATTGAATAGGTTAGATCATTAATTGGATCAGGTGCATGATATTCATTAGTCGATAGTTCAGCAAATGCTTCCAATTCTAATATCCCATTTTTATAAATATGTCCTGCCGGGGCATCTGAATTATAAATTGAGACTCTGATTGAAAGTAATGATTGTTCTGCAATCTCTATCAAGTAATAATATGATTCTCCTCCAACTACACCATCTATTTCATCTGGAGTGCTGATTTCATTGGTTAGGTTAAACCATGTATTTGATTCACTCAATCCTTCCACCATAAAGGTTTGAGAATGAAAGAAAGTAAAGATACCAATGGTATGTACCAAATATGCTTGATCAAATTCTACCATGATCCACCCAATTGGATTAGTTCCAGCCCAAAATGTAGAATTATCACCATCATTGACCATATTTGGAGATGCTGTATATCCTCCATAACTTCCAAAATCAGAAGCATATGCTGTTGCACCATTATATACTGCAGCAACATTAGTCCCTGAAGGTTTGCTGGCGATTCTGTAGCCTTCAACCTCCATTGTTCCATCAGATTCACCTGCAATATTGTAAGCTGTAATGAAATAAAAATAATGAGGACCTGGTAATGTTTCTTCATCAAGATACAATACTGTAGTAGTACTTGCAATCAAGGAATATGGCCCACCTGATCTAACTGCTCTGTATATATTATAATGACTTATCAGATCACCTCCATCATCAAGTGGTTGATCCCATGATAGTTTAATTCCATCAATTCTATTATCTACCTTAACGTTGATCGGAGATGAAGATATTTCGGGTGGTGTATCATATATATTGGCAAATGCTTCTATCTCATAGATCCCCACTTGGAAGATATGACTGGAAGGAGCATCTGTAGTTTCAATATATACTCTCAGATATTGTGCAATCATTCCATCTACATTAAACATATAATAGTAAGATTCTCCACCATCAACACCATCTATTTCATTAGGGGTGATAATCAGTCCTAAAATATCATTCCACGAACTACCATCTTCTGATATTTCAACTCTGAAATTTATACTGTGATAATACGTGAATATTCCTATCTGAGTTAAATTATACGTACTGTTAAATTGAACCATAGCCCAATTAGGTGCAGTTGTACCCGCCCAGAATGTAGAGTTATCTCCATCATTAATTTTATCCGGAGATGCAGTATATCCTCCATAGCTTCCATAGTCATGAGATGTTGCATATCCTCCATTTTCAGTTAGAGCAACATTTCTGGTATAGGGTTTCATTTGAGTGATAAATTCCTCTACTTCGTTGGACAATTCTGATTCTCCCTGACTATTCTCAGCAGAAACGACATAGAAATAATGAGGTCCTGGAAGAACAGAGTAATCAGTGAAATATGTATTCTGAGTAGTATTGATTTTGGTGTATGGTCCTCCTGTTCTAATATACCTATAGACATTATATTGAGTGATCTCAGAGCCACCATCATACGGAATTTGCCAAGTTAATTCTATTGCATGTCCAATATCAGCAGCATTGAGATTTGAGGGTGCATCTGGGACCGTATTCGAAGGTGTCTCTCCAGTTGCTCCATTAATTGAAATCCAATCAACGAGACAGTGAGCATCCCAGGGTTGACTAAACCTTAGATAATCAAAATCAAGATCTCCATTAAATGATTCTGTAATTATATGTTCATATACATCTGAGGATGATGGTTTGGCCCATAAACTCGCTTGTGTCTCTTCAAATATTATTTTAGTATCCCACCACAAATTCTCACTCAGAGGTCCATTATCAATATCAGTCCATCCATTAATAAATAACCATCCTGTAGCTCCACTATCATAGAGGAATACTGTAGAGATGATGGTTCCATTATTATATTTCAGTGCCATGTAGGGTGTCTTATAATTAGCACCTCCCGAAACTAAATTTTGTCTATATTCGATGGATAATGGCAGGTTCATCTCTTCTGTAAAGTAATAATTAGCTCCCTCGGAGTATCCATCTCCATTACCAATATCTAAGTATCCATTTGTTGTATCTACAGTGATACTTGAAACATCTGCAACCCATTCGCCTGAAGCAATTACATCTGTAGAGAAATCTTCGTAATGTGAATATTCATTTGGTTGAATGCTGATTTTTGTCGAAACGCTAAAAATAAAGAATCCAGCAGTATTCAAGGGTTCATTGGTTATTTTGATGAAATGGGTGAAACCGGTTTCATCTCTTGTCGCCAGATGTGTGTTATTATAATTTACAAGAACTTCATTCTCGCCATCACCATTGATGTCCATAGTATTGGATTCTGCATAGAAATTGGATCTTTCTAAGTAATTAACACTTGACGGTCCATTTAATCCATCCATATCAAATATAATATTACCTGTTTTCAAATCTGCAACAAATGCACCTTGCACTGTATTGGCAAACGCTCTGAAGTAGATATCCTTATTCCCATCATGATTAAAATCACCTGTTCCAAGAGGAATGATTCCTCTCTTGGATGATACTGAATTAGTCCAAATAATTGATCCGTTAGATCCATCAACAATTGAGAAATAAATACTTGTATCTCCATAAGCAGCTCCTGACGATAGATAATAATCTCCAACCCAACCCTCAATGGTACCAACATGTATCAGTCGACGATCTGCGCCAGAGGAGATTGGTGTATTCCAGATCTCTGTTCCTGTAAAGAGATCTACTTTGTAGCCATTACTTGGTCCCCATCCACCATACGTGACAAACCAATCCCCATTACTCTCTTGTACTAGTTCCATATAGGTAATTCCTGATTGTGTATGTCTCCAACTAGATAAGATTGATGGAGATGCAAAATTGGCCATGTCTACAATATATGTTGCTGGTTGATTCCCATAATTATCAAAATGCATATTTCCATACATGATGATCAATTCGTTTTTATCATCACTATTAACATCTTGTACGTCAAAATTCCAAGGACCACTATATGAGCTTGCTTCAGTAGGCACAGCATTGTAGAAACTTAACAAATTACCTGCATTATCAAGAATATACATACCTCCGATAGTTGCAGAGGCTGATGTGCGAACTGAGAAAATTATCTCCAGAACTCCATCTTGATTGAGGTCCTTGGCCACAATTTTATCAATGTAAAAACCAATAGAATCACTGATGAAATAATCAACCAGCACAGATCCATCTGTAGAATCTAGAATAATTACTCCATAGGTATTGAGTGCGACAATAACCTCATCGATACCATCTCCTGTTATGTCTCTAGGTAGTATTTGACTTACATATGAATTGGGGTGATTATGAGAAGATATCCAAAGTGGATTGTCTAATGTGAGGGCCTCAATTTGTGCTCCAATATCATAGGGAGCATAATAGAAAGTACTCTCACCATTATCTCCAGCCGTTTCTGGTACAGAAATGATTGAAGTAGTACTCATCACAACTTTATCGATCTCAATCCAGGTGCCAGCTCCTCCACACCATTCATGTGTGCTTATAACAAAGGGTAGATCTATTGTTGGTATACGGTTCAGATTTGTGTATGAATCAACTAGGATTCCATCTACAAACCGATGAATTACATTTTCTCCTCTCACAATGGTGTAATTATGAAAATCAGCATCTGTTGTATAGGGATTTGTGTAATCTGAGTATCCATCTTTGATGTACTGAAAACCCAAGGTATTAGTATCTCCCTGGAAACAACTAATTGTATTCGCCGCACCATAGGTTGTGGAGTAGTTATACCATGAATTCCAGTAATAGTATCCCCAGTTGTCAGTTAAAGGTTCCATATCTGTGAACCCAAATGCATTCCCTTTACAGGGTGCTGGGTTGCTATTATATTTTGCAATTACTGATACAGTCTTCATATTACTATATTCTGGTTTTGTAATTATTCCTGAGAAAGAATGACCCCCTGAGCTGAATACTACAGTTTCTCCACTTGAGATGTCTTTATCTGCAGTGCCATAGTCTGCAGTATTCCATATACTGCTATCATAGCCAGTAACTGGATCATTGAAATCATCAATGACCACTGAAATTACATCAGGATTGATTATTGAGGAAGTGTTCCCCAGTGTTTCTGAATCTCCTGCTATATTCCCATATTGTCCAGAAATTGCTATACTCGATATCAATGAGCATAATAACAAAGATAGGGCAATAATAACATAGTATTTTTGAATCCGTTTACTAATTCCCATTTGGTTCATACTAAGCCACTTTCAAAACGATACTATTTAAGTTTTTTATAATCTCGAAATTGAGAATCACCAAAAAATAGATACACGGGTCTTATTGATTAACAATTTAGTACCCTATCTGTAACTAAAAATAGAGTTCTGAAAATGCATAATTTAGATGGCCTTTGTATCACGATATTTATTAATCTACAGGGGGAGAAGTCATCTAACCTGTGTTATTTGCATGTAGCTCGTGTTATACGTGAAAATCATTCATAGTTATGCGCAAAATTAACGATGTTAGACTTATATACTGCATTTTAGATGAATGTTTCATGGAAAAACAAAACAAACTCAAATCGATATCTTACAGGATAGAGGATGATCTACTCATTATCATTGATGATTGGGTTAGGAAGGGAAAATACCCATCAAGATCTGCTGTTATTCGTGTAGCTCTAAGAGATAAAATAAAAAAGAATTTCGGATATTATTAATAAAACTCTTGCAGCATTATCATTTTGTACTCACGAAATGCTCCTGGGATCGTATAGATCTCTCCCACATCTTGTCCTCTTTTACTGGGCAGTGGATATCATCCCATTGACTACATCTCTTTTGATGGTTACTGTGTAGGAATAAACACTAATGTTCTCTTTCGCATATTGAGAGTAATTGAAGGTCTATCAAAATCTATAATTCCAGTATATGTCTTTTCTACAGGTTCTGTCATAGCTTCTCCCTCAGCTATCTCTTCACCATTACGAATAATCCACGACTCTTGCATTGTCTTGGTCGCATTAAAGGTTATCTCATTATTCATAATCTTGAAGTTTCCTGATAAAACTCTTTGCATTCCCCCTTCTTCATCCTCTTGAATTTTGGAATAGGAAAAATAGTGTCCAAATATGTTTTTTTCATTTGCTTTGGCCAAATATAATCGATATTTATATTTATCATCTGTTGCTTCATAATTTCCTGCTAATGTCTCAGTCATACTTGCCTCCAATGACCATATCTACATAACATCTAGCTGCAATCGGAAAATTTTTGTTAGATTCTCCCTCAATAATTGACCTTAAGGAGGAAATGCTAATTATAGTAATTGTCTAATTTCCAATTATGAGTGGTTTTTTTAAGAAAGCAGCAAAAGGAGCAGCGGATCTAGCTGGAGATACTATGAAAGTTGCATTCACTGCATTACTCGGTGAGATAGTTGCAGAGATAGTAAAAGAAACAGGTATAAAAGACATGGCCCAGGAGAAATTAATGAGTACTGGTTTCAAGGTCATCAAGGATTTGGGGATGGACACCAAGAATATTCAACGTGATCTGATAAAAGCAGCTTTGAAAAAAGAACTAGGATACTAATTATATTGATCTTTTTGCATTTTCTCAAGCAGTTCTAGATCATCTTTTCTCATATTTTTTATTTCATCTGATCGTGCAAGACGATAATAGTTCTTCCTCATATCCATTGGATGCGGTTCAGCTTTAATCAAACCTCGTTTCTTAAGACGACCAATTACTTGTCTGATCGTAGACTTATCTAATTCCAGTTCTTTATGGATATAATCAATATCAACATTATGTTCATCACTGATTATGGAAAGTATTTGATATTTATACAATTCAAAGGTAGAACTTGATTTTACTTGATTTTTAAAACTCCCATTTCCGTTTCCACCATTAGCTTTACTACTTAATAATTTTTCTTTATTCCTCATAAGCTCTTCAGATTCATTGTCATCTATAATCTGCATTAATGTTTCTGATGATTGAGGAGTACCTTCAAACCACTCAATGATCATCTGATCAACCTTTTCCTTAGCGAGTGAAATGATCATGTCATTTAATTCAGGGTGATGATTTGTATTCCGTTCGTACAAATGAATAATTGTGAACAGTTGTTTTAGTTTATTATATTGGTTATCATCTATTTTGCTAATCAACCGTTAGCCTCCATTTTAACATTCCAGTTAATCCCGCAAATTAAACTAAGTAAATGAATTACATATACTTTTTCCTTCATGCGCAAGAATTTTAGGTACAATATTCTATATCAACACAAAATTATGGAAATTAGACATATTATAGAATTTTAATTAAATATATCCATGACTACTGGTGTTAACATGGCTTCCATGGCATGCTCATTAAGAGAACCAGTTGTTTTAACTTTGTTAATGATATCCTTGATATCTGGATTTAGATTGATCTGCTCAGATACTGCTTTTATCTTCTGTTGTGAGGCATAAGATTGACCTTTGTAGATATAACAAACCATGTAATTTAGATCATGGTTGAGAGAGACAAGCAAGGTGAATTCCTCAATTTTTATTCGATCTAGTGATCGATGGAACAATTCGCCAGTAAACTCTCTGATGGCTCTCAAGAATGCCCCCATGAGATATTCATTCATCTCCAATTCTCCTTTTGTCCAGGAATAGGAGTAGAATGTTATACCAGATTCGGGAATAATTAACATCAATCGAATAGGAATTTCCTCAGCAGGAGTGAGGTCTTCAAATTCTTTCTTCATTTGGATAATCTGCTCAATTACTGGGGCGAATTGTACCACCCTATCTGAAAGAGGGGCATCCACAAGATCTACTATTTTATCTTCCTTATCCAGTAGTTGATCATATTCTAGTGATAATTTTATTGCTAACTTTTCAAGACCATACATTTCAGCCATATCTTGACCTTTTGATAGTAACTCCTTGGCAGTCTCAATATCGAGTTTGAATAAGGCAAGTTCTGCTTGCAACCAGTAGGATTCAACCATTAGGTAGTAAGAGTTGATATTGTTTGCGATTTCTTGTAACTGGGATGCCTTCTCACTTATTTCATTGAGAGTTTCCTCTTCGGATGAGATATTTATTTCTAGAAGTAATAACTCAATTGATGTGAGTAAAGCAAGAGTTGCCAGTTCATGATCAATTAATTCCGCATTGATTACTTCTTCTAGTAAATCTATACCTCTTCCATAGTCTCGTACTCTTGAAGATAATTTATAATAAAGTGATTTTGCCACCTTGTATCTGAGGTTCACAAGTCTATGATCAATTTGATCTTTTATTGCACCAATTTCTCCAAGATATTGTTCTACCAAATTCGCTTCTCGTTTATCGGCATGCAATACACAAAGCCAGAGCAAAGTATCTGTAGTTTCCACGCTGTTATTCACCTTTTTCTTGTATTTCAGACTTATATTGAGATGATTTTGAGCTTCTTTTAGCATTCCTTTTCTGAAATAAATCTGACCTACTGATTTCTGCGTATCTGCATAATGTCGTAAATTACCTATCTCGAAAAAAATCTGTGTGCCTGGTAAGTACTGCTTAAGTGATTTTTCAAGCTCTCCTTTTTGCAAATGGATTGCTCCTAAATTTACCATAGCAATAGCATTTGTCTGCTTGTCAAGATGATTGACAACTAAGATTCTCTCCAAATATTCTTGGGCCTCTTGAAGATATCCTGTTCTCAATTTTATTATCCCAATGAGGTTGAGAAGAAAGGAATGTGTATCAAGATCATCAACATTTTCTCTAAGATCCAATGCTTGAAGCGCAAATCTCAGAGACTCCTTCATATTCCCTCTAAACCAATACACAAATGCTTTGGTCTTGAGTAAATAAAACTGTTGTTCGTCTTGTTCAAGATAATTTTCATCAAAATGTTGTAGATCCTTATACGTCTGTTCTGCATAATCTAGATTTCCTACTCTTAATGCAGCTTCAATAGCTAAAATATGGGAGAAAAATCGACACTCCTTTGATGATGCCTGTTTTATTAGTGATGAAAGTAAATTGAAAGCATCTTGATAATCACCAGCTTTGTTTAAGCAATAACCAAGGAATAACTGCATAACATATTTTTCTTGTCCAAATGTCATTCTTTCAATTTTGTTAGTAATAATCTCTAAACTCTGTTTGAATTTTCCATTGTACATATCACTCATGATTTCTGTAAGAAACTCCTTATTGGGTGTACTATTGAAAATCCCTAGCATCAAATATCTAAAGTACTTCGAATTAAAATAGGTAGTGGAATAATGTTGGACATAAAAAAATATCAAATGATCCAAATTTGGTGATACTGCATTCTAAATACCTAAGAAATTTACTTTTACATACGATTATTTACTTAATTCAACGAATATAGAAATTGTTTATTCCCGCTTTTCATCTAGTAATTCAATGTCTTTAATCGGGAGAAAGCCATTTTCAATTCTTCTGGTTGGACATTGGCAAATGATATTCTGAAATGATTATTTCCAGAGTTGCCAAATACATGTCCTGGTACTATATAGACTTTATTCTCTTGTATTAACTTCCTTGAGAGCTGATCTGATGATAATTTTAGTGAATGCATGGGAAAAAGATAGTATGCTCCTTTACTTGGCCTATTTTCCAACCAAGCTATTTCCTCAACAAGATCCATTGATAACTTGTAATTGGTTTCAAGAAATTTTTTGAATTGTGGTATGAGCTGAGATCTGTGTTCAAGTAGTGAAATGCCCAGTTGCTGTGCAGGCCCCGGAGCACAGATAGATGTCGTATCCTGTACTTTGATGCTTTGATTCATCAATTCTCCTTTAGCATGATAATATCCTAATCTCCAACCAGGTATTCCATAAGTCTTGCTAAAACTATGAATAGTTATGGTTCTATCTCTTAATGAGGGTAAACTTGCAGCACTAACAAATGGTATGGTATAGGTGAAATATTCATAGGTTTCATCACAAATAAGTATAGTAGATGTTTGCTCCAATATCTCTCCCAGTGCCTTTAACTCCTTCTCATCATGAACTGCACCAGTGGGATTTCCAGGATTAACAAGAACAATAGCCTTAACATTTTCTCGCAGTTTTAGCGAGATTGCCTCTAGATCCAAACTGAAATCCTGTTTTAAGGGGATCTCAATCACATTGAGCCCAAACATTTGACAGGCCATGATATGATTGAAGTAATAAGGTGTAACTAGAATTACTGTATCTCCTGGATCTGTCAGCGATAAAAGAATATTGGTGAAAGCTATATTTGCACCAGGAGTGATGCACAGATCCTCAATAGTTGCCTTGATCCTATTATCCTCAGATAACTTGTTAACTATCATTTCTCTTAGATCTCTTCTGCCCGGATCTTGGGTATATCTATGTACAACAGGATCGAAAGAATCTAAAAATACTTTCTGAATGAAATCTTGATCAGGTGCATAGAATGGTGCTCCCTGTCCAAGACTTATACAATCATCTGTCTCGGCAGCTAAAGCACCATATTCTACCAGTGGGGGAGCTTCAGTTTGTTTTATTCTATTGGATATCACTAAGTGTTGATTTATCTTTTAACTTAAGTAACTATAGCGTATCCCTTGGATAAATTATCGTATCTCACTGGAATTACTTTATTTTGATTATCTCTCTCCCATAATAATCATATATTGATAGGCATACATGATTTTTATGGCTTTTTTCAGTCCAGGAAAGAACACTGACAAAATTGTTGTAAGCATACTTCTTATTGCTTTTTACTTGGTTATTCAATTTTTGATTCTAGGGGAAGTTGTTGTGAATAATGGAACCATTGAGATAGTTGCTACGATAGTACTCCTTCTTTACTTTTTATTGTTAATTATCTTTTTCTTCTTAAATAATAGAAAAACAAGTCAGTAAATTTATTTGTCCTCAAATTCAAATTCTGTCAATTCTCCGCCAACAAGATGAAAATGTAACTGAATCAGTTCTTCTTCTGGGACATTTAATTCCTTTATCTCATTAGAAAATTTCTCAGATAATTTTGCGAAATCAGCTTGAAATTGTAAGATTAAGGCAATGATCTCAAATAGGTTTCTTACATGATGGATTTTTGTATTAAGATATGTACTTTCCAAGGTTCCAAAAGGATATTTATTATTTTTCCCAATTTTTCCTTCTTTAATCGCATCCTCTGACCTCTTAAAATTGTTTAACATAATTGCTTCTAAAATGTGATTATATTGAATTCTCTGTCCCTCCGTCTCAGCTTGCTTTCCAAGTTCTGGATTTAATTGCATCATTTTGTAATATATATTTATTATCTCCTCATCAGGACCTTCAAGGACCTTCAAAATTTTTCTTTTTGAGGCCTCATATGCTTGGTATTTCTCAACATCCTCTAAATCTTTTACAATGAAATCCATGCTAAGTGGGGTAAGTTTGTAGTATTTTCCCTTCTTTTTTTGTGTTTTATCTGCATCTAAAGTAATTAATTTCGGTGCTTTTAGTAATTCTTGAATATGATGGTGAATGGTAGCTTCATTTTTGTTCAATACTTTTGCCAATTTCTTGATATTACATGATCCGAAAGTGTTGATCACCTGAATAATGGCATGACGTGTTTCAATTGAGAGAACTTGTTCAATGGCTAGCTTTGATTTCGGACTCAATGTATTATATTTTCTATAGGCCACTCTTGGCTTCTCATCTTCACTCACAATGGTAGATTTCATCTCATCTATATAAAATTTGATGATTAAATTAAGGAATAATGATCTGATAATGCTGATAAACCGTTAATAATATTATGCTCAATAATTAAAATTTGATCATCAAATTTATTTGATGGTAAAAGAATCATTTATATCTTACATTCACTATTGATAAGTATGGAACTACTAGAGATCCCTAACACAGAATTTAGTCAACATGAACATTTGTTTGAAAGCCATCCACTTAATCTGCTCATTAGAGCTGCTTTGAGACAAGAAACAGGAAAACTCTGGACCGATGCGGAAAAGAATACCTTTCTATACAATACCCGATTTTTCTCTGCATTCTCAGGAGATAATGCAGATTCACATAATTTTTTTGAATATGCAAATCGACACAGGTTGCTCCTGTTCCCGACTGAATCTTGGATCAATGGGGCTAAGAAGCATTATGGTTTCAGATTTATTGAGAAAAAGGATGCTCGTTTCTCATTTGGTACTGAGCTTGATCTCAACCATCTTAGAGATTTGAGAAAGCAGTATGAAGAAAAATATGATTATTCTGATTTTCAAGTTACCCATTTAACTCAAGAGGATCATGTTCCCGATAGCTTTGTAGAGTATTTTGAGATGTTTTATACACAAGATAACTTGTGGGAAAATGGGAATCTCATGGTTGTGAAAGATAAGGATGGCTTGATTGTCAGTATTGCAGGCCAAGCACATCCTGATATTAATAAGCATTATGAGTTACAAGTTGCTACCGATCCTAAGTACAGATCAAAAGGATTAGGGATGCTTGTTTGTATTGATCATCTTATTTATGCCTTAAATAATGGTTACATCCCACATTGGGATGCTGCTACTCCAATCTCCTCTTCTATGGCTCAAAAATTGGGATATGGTAAACCTACTTCATATTCAATTTACTTGTACACCTCTCCATTGATCCAGATATTAAGAAAATCAAAGATTCCTAAATTGATCGTAATCATCTTGACGAAATTGAAAATTCTGAAGGAATAATAATTCGGACTTGCGAACATTTTTATGATTTGTTCTAAAAATTAATTTTGATATTATTGATAATCCTTATAAAATATCCTTCAGCTCTATTTTTGTAATATTTGAGTTGCACAGTTCGGGTCAAAGCAGAAAGCAATTCAAAATTCTTTAGAATTAATATCACATAACAGAGGTCTAAAAATGGAGATAAAACCTGAATTCATTACAATAATGACACAAGATGGTATACCTCTAGTTACACAAATGATCTCTCCTAATTTAAATATTCCCGAACCAGCATTGATTTCAGGATTTTTATCTGCTTTACAATCATTCTCCTCTGAAGTGTTATCAAATAATAATTCTAATTATATGGAAATTAAAGTCAAGAATCAACATCTAATAATTTATAAAAGAGGGGTTTTTAACATTGGGGGAATGGTTAACAAAACTGGTAATGAATTAAAAAGGATATTAAATTATATCGCTGATGAAGTTGAAATGGTATATCAACCATCATTCAAACCGCTTAATAGGGAGATAATAGAATATTTCAATGAGTTGGTCATCAGCTCATTTTCAACTTATATTATTGAACGAACTTGGGTGCCACGATTTACAACTAACAATACTAATACAATTAATTGGGCACATTTAATCAATGGTCAATCTAATATACAACAGATAATTAGGCAAGGGAGTATCGATAGTAACGAAGTATATAGAGAAACATTCAGACTATGGATTTTAGGAGAAATTGATTTCAGAATTAATCTCCATGAGTATGATTATGTGCAGTATAACCACAATACACAACCCTATTTGCTTTCTGATGAGAATTTTTGTGAAAATGCTGATAATAGAAAACCATGTTTTACGACTAGGGAAATTACTTGTAAAACAATTCTTAGATCGATAAAAGGAACGATTGATGTTGGCAGCCTCATCAATCTGCATGAGGAGGCCATTGAATTAATAAATTGCATGCATCAGTATAAAATGTTTGAATTGTTGAATGATCAGGTCAAACAGTTGTTTCTCATAAAATCGATTGTTCAAAAACTGTTAGATGTAGTAGTAGAAAATCAGGGATTCAATTTTGTTACAAAATTGATACATGAATTGAGAGAAGATTACTCAAGCATTGATACAGAAATTACGGTAGAGAAAAATTGGATTACTATAGATAAAGATATCTCAAATTACCTTCAAATGGATCGTTTTCTGGTGGATTCGATCCTAGACAAATGGACAACTTACATTGTTGATGTCATCAAAAAGGTAACACCAAAGAAGAGGAAAATGGTTGTGGATGACCTTGTCATTAATGCTCAAATTGAAATAACTGAATTTTACCAGTTCATCAAAACTGGCAATACACATGATTTCCTATTCAATATTGAAAATTTATCCCTCGGAAATTTTACTTGAATGTGTTCAAAATAAGTTTTTATGTTCAAACTCAGTTTTATTACAGTTTAGTTGCGAATATTTAAAATTATTTGAATCTAAACACATCATACATGAGTTCAATTGATCCTGAAAAACCAATTGAGATCCGTCCTGGTGTCTGGTGGCTTGGTTGGCCAGATTATGATGCTGGGTTCAGTAATAATCCTTATCTTATTGTTGATGGGGATGATGCAATTTTATTAGATCCTGGATCTAGAGCCGAGCAACACTGGGCATGGGTGAAAAAGAAAGTTGAGGCAGTTATTTCATGGGATAAAATCACTATGATTATTGTCCATCATCAAGATCCAGATCTTGTTGCATGTATCCCATTGATTGAGGAGATTGTTGGTACTGAAAGCTTTGAGCTGGTAACTACTGATCGAACCGGGATCTTCATGCCATACTATGGCATCAAAACCGAAGTGACATTTATTGATGATGGAGAAGTATTAGAACTACCAAGTGGACGAAAATTGGAATTCATAACAAGTCCTTATCTCCACTTTCCAGGTGCAGTAACCACCTATGATCATAAAGAGAAAATATTATTTTCCTCTGATATCTTTGCTGGATTTTCTGTTGATTGGAAATTATATGCTGATGAATTGTATCTTGAAGCAATAAAAGCATTCTCACAGCCTTATCTTCCTCATAAAGTACATGTGGAAAATTATCTTAGAAAGATTGAGAGACTAGATATTAGTATGATTGCTCCTCAACATGGTTCTATTATAGAGGGAGATCTGATTGGCAAGGCAATAACAACATTACGAGAATTGGAGGTAGGAATATGGAAGTAGATAATCAGAAATATGTCTCTTTCCTCAAAATTGTAGTTAAAAGAGGATTAGGTTTGTATGGACCAGAAAAAATGGCTCAGATTTGTCATGATTCGAACATTTTATTATTAGATGATCACTCAATTCAGTTCAATTCAGATAATTATGAGGAGATCACAAATGATTTCATCAAGAATTATGTCAATATCAATTTAATTGCAAAGATGACTGTTATTGCACTAGCCAAACAATATGATGTTCCTGTGGCAGATGAAATAGTAAATCTGAAAAAGAAAAAATCAAGATTTAAAAGAATCTTTGATAGATAAACTATGTTTTTGGAAGCCACCAGTGTTTAGAATTTTCATAATTTTGTATCAATGAATTACCATTCCATATCCTAAACTTAAAAGAAAGGTATTGTTCTATTTCATATGATGGAAGAACGGCCACAATTCATTACCATCATGTCAAGCGATGGAATACCACTGTTAACACAGTTAATCAGTCCTAATTATAATATCCCAGAACCTGCACTTATATCTGGATTCTTGTCTGCACTTCAATCATTCTCTTCAGAGGTTATGTCTACAACTAGTGATTATATGGAGATTAATGTAAGTGGTCAACATCTAATCTTACTAAAGAGAAATAAATTCAATATTGGAGGAATGATGAACAAAATCGGACCTGATCTCAAAATACTTCTCAATCAAGTTGCTGATGAATTTGAAACCTTGTATCAACCATCCAATAGTCCTCTAGATGAAGGATTATTCAATCTTTTTAAGGACTTAATTCTCTCAACTTTCGCCAATTATTTGATTGAACTAACTTGGAAGCCTCAGATCGTACAATCAGATGGTCTTCCAGATTTGGATTGTTTCAGGTTTATTGATGGTCAACGTAGTATCAATCAAATCATACATCAGAGCACTATGGATGAATCAATAGCTCTGACAGAGATTTTTAGAAATTGGATCAATGGTCATATAGCCTTCCAATTAAATGTATCTCTTGATGATTATGTTCAGCATAATGCAAATACTCAACCCTATTTATTATCCGCTTCGCAAACATGTGCATTTTCAAAACAGGGTATGCCTTGTTTCTCTCCAGATTCTGTTGGTTGCAAGAATGTCCTGCGGAATATCAAGGGGATTGCTCCTGTGAAAGTTCTTGCAACGATTAGTGATGATGTTATTGATCATATCAATTGCATGTACCATTACAATATTTTAGATAGGCTGACAAATGAAGTTAAACAACTGTATCTGATTAAAGGAATAATCCAGAATCTCTTTGAGATCTCTGAGGGAAAATTAAATTTTGGTGATTTAAAGGAAATTATTGCTAAACAATCAGATGTTCTATTGAATGCGGGTATATATTCTGAAATCGATGTTGAAAAGGATAGAATTAAGGTAGATAAGGATATTACTAAATATAAGACCATGGAACGTGAGATCATTAAGAAAATAGTATCCTATTGGACATCTTATCTAGTCAACGTGATCTCTGAAATACCAAAGAAAAAACGCAGTGATATCATTCAGGCATTACTAGTTGAAGCTCAGGATAGCATAACCGAATTCTATCAATTTGTTTCTAGTGATGAAAATGTGGATTTCTTGTATCAAATTGAATTATTACATTAAATTATTTTAATTCCAGTTTGAATTTGTGTATGGCATTATTCAATTCCTGAGATAGATAGGCCAATTCTGTTGAGGTTTCAGATATTTCAGATAGCATAGTTACCTGTTCAAGAGCAGCAGCTGAGACCTCTTCACTTCCTGCTGCAGTGTTCTCAGCAACTGTACGAATAATATCCACCTCTTTTAAAATATCTTCAACTGAAGTAGTGATTGAGAATTGGATCTCATCAATAATATTTGCAATTTCATTGGCAGATCCCTTGGTAGAATCTGATAGGCTTCTGACTTCTCTGGCCACTATAGAGAATCCTTTACCATATTTTCCAGCCTTCGCTGCAGCAATACCTGCATTCAAACCAAGGATATTGGTTCTCTTAGCAACCTTTAGAACGAAGCTTGATGTCTCACCTATCCTATCCGATGCATTATTGACATCCTTGAGATGTGATTTCAATTTATCATTGATTCTTGATAGCAGAATATTTTGTTCAGATGCACCACCAGAGAATTCTCTCATAGTATCTGATACTTCTTTTACTGAAGAGCTTGCTTCTTCTGCACCTGCAGCTAATTCTTCTGCTATTCCACTCAGTCTTTCTGAGGTCACCTTTATAGTACTCAATGCTTCTCTGAGTTGTACTACAACTTCGTCAAAGTTTTTCTCCAATTCACCGAATTCATTACTTGAGTAACTCTTCTTAGATTCACCAGATAAATCACCTACAGCCACAGCATTGAATTTGTGTAAGAGTATACTCATGCTCCTGACGATAGATATTATGAAAATGGTAAGGAAGAGAGATATGATCCCAATTAGGACTAGAGATGCTTGTAACAAGATCGAGTTCAACTGCTCAGTGAATTGTTCAAGAATATTGGCAAATGTTCTAACGAATGCTGATTGTTCACGAGATAATATATCAAGAATGATTTCGAGATAAGAGACATAGTCATCCATCATAGAAACAAGATCATCAGTGAAGAATATCTCCAGATTATCACTTGCTGAGACATAATTGTTCATATTGACAGTTATCGCATATAGATCGGGAATCATTTGATCCTTGAATACTTCTACTATCTTCATTAAAGTATCATTTTCAGACTGTCTTAACCCAACTGTTGAGTTAATAGCTAGTTCAGCTGATAGAAATTCGTTTTCTGCTTCAATAACAGTTTCATTGTATTCATTGATCAATAATCTCTCGTACTCATCAATCTCGGTATCTCTACCGAAACCAAGCGTTTGAATTTTGGTAAGTGCTGCAAAGGCCTTTGTTACACTTAAATATAAATCGCTGAATTTATTTAGAAGATCAAAATTATAATCATCTGTACTATCGAGATTTTCTACCATTGAGGTATACTCTGTTGTGATATTGCCAAAACTGCCATGTGTATAATTTCCAATTCCGGTTGACAATTCATAGATATTCTTTGATGCTCTTCTAAATGCAATATTTAAAGCGTTTGCCTCATCAGCAAGGTCTTCAGAATTATTGTAGATAACATTTCTTATGGTGTTAAAGGTCGCATATGCTCCAGTTTCTTCACTATCAATAATAGTGGAAGTATTTCTAAAAATGCTCGTGTCTACAGAGAAGTAGGAGTAGAATCCAACTGATTCAACATCAATTTCGTAATTTGATATTTCTCTCTCAAGTAGAACTGGGCCTGATTCATCAAATGCTGTTTTGATCGAATTTAAAACAAATCCCGCGTCTGGAATTTCCATATCCGTCAATAGTAATTCAACTACAATAAGCTCAAGTTCTCTTATTGCATATTCGTGAATCGCTTCATCAGCTTGGATGAGATTCTCGATTATTCTATTATCTTTTGATTTTATTGCATCGCCCTGTTCGTTGAGTTTGTTAATCATAACCAATGAATCGGCAACTAAGGTGTTTTGAATAAACAAACCCGCAATCACAAAAACTGCAAGAAAGATCATTCGGTTTCTAATCGAGAATAACTGCATTATAATTGTATTTCAATTCATCTCGCTATAAAAATTATGAGTGTCTTTATTTGGAATTGAGTTAAATATAATTAATATTTCTTCAATCAAACACAAGTCAATTTCATTTTCAATGAGTTTCCCAATTTGAAACGATAATGCTTAATAATCCTACTTCTCTTTCTATCTTATTGATAAACAATGTTCCGAAGAAAGAAAAAGGAGTTTGGTGATATATTTGGTCTGGATAAAATTCTTGAAGAGCAAGAGCGGAATAACTGGAACGATCAACCACAGGATGACCTGAGGGTAGAGAATAATCCACCATCATCTCCACACATTCAAGATCTTGAACAGTTCAAAAAAGTAAGCTCACGTAGTAAAAGGTTACAGCTTGTTCAATTGGCAACATTGATGAAGAAAGAACAAACAGAATTACTTGAATGGCTTTATGAATTACCAGAGGATTTTGGATTTATGATTAATGGTGATCAAATCGAGTTTATCCACGAAATCATGGATGATAAGATTGATTCATTATTACACCAATTTGAATTAGCTGAAGAATCAAAAAGAGGAAAAATCTAATCTATGAGTACATCTATATAATTTGCATTTATTTCTTCTATTAATGGTGGTTTTGAGATATTTATTATATTATATTGCTCCAATATAAGTACAATAAATATTACATACGTAAAGTCATCTGGAAGAATATCTCCCAAATCAAGAATCGTCAAATTATTAATATTATCAACCCGTTCCAATATAATATCAATAATTCTATAATGATCCTGAGAGAGTTCTTCTTCTTCTGGAATATCAGCGGGTTCCATGGATCCTGATTCTAGTATATATAAATCTGCTAATAGCAAAATCTGCAGAATGTGTATATCGTATACACATGGAGGAGAAAGTCGCATATCAAGAATAAAATTTACAGCTTCAACAAAATATCCAATTTTTCTTGGAGGGATTAACTCCACAATATTTATGAGTACATAGAGCCATTTATTCAAGGTTTCATCCAATTCCATTGTTGATTGATAATATTTAACTTTGATCCCACCAATTTTAGATTCAAGAATTACAAGAGGCTCCTCATTTAATTTTACCTGTCCAATATTAATTTCCCTATCTGTCCAATCATTTCTAAAAATGGCTCGAAAATCAAAATTATTTAGATGGGTAATTACTAGATTTTTCTGAAAAATATTCTCTTTTAAATTAGGAGATGGAATATTGAATGCTCTATTCTTTGGTTGTTTTGTTTTTTCTTCATCTAATTCCACTCTCTCAATTGATCGAACATCTAAATTCGCATCAATTTGGATATTGTTTATCGCCAACACACCATCAGAACACCTATGAAGATCACTATACTGACGTAATCCATTTAGTTTATCAATACCTAACTCAGGTTGAACAATTTTCCTAACCTTAGAGCATTTCAAACATTGATAAAACGCGGTGTTTGGCATAACAATTATATTAACCTAATAATTATTAAATGTAGTGCTTGTAGGAATGCTGAAAATTATTATAGAATGAATAGTCGAATTCTTAATATTTCTGAACGATTGACATGAAAATATTAGCGTTTTAGGTTAGTATTTACAATAACTACAGCAGATTAAAATTATTGGTCCACTACAGGATTACAGTGAGTAAAGAAGTAGTATCCCAAGTATTCTGTGCTGCATGTAATCAGACTCTGACAGTTAGAATAGATATGGTTGATTTTCTCAATAATAATCCTGAAGTGAAGAATGGATTAATAAAAAAAAGCCTAGTGCATTCAGATCATGTTTTATTATGCGATATTGATGGACATGGGAATGTTAGGGGGATGCAAATAGTAGAAATTCTCAAGAATCCAATAGAACGGTTAGCACAGGATATAGGGATGGCATTCTATTTTGTAAACACAAAGGCAAAACGGCCACTTCATCTTGATATTTACACATCTAACCGTTTACTAAAAAAATTTACCAATTTAATTATCACAGAAATGTTCAATATATCTAATGGTGAACACAAAATCGCAGGTTCAAGAATGATAATTTCTACTTACAAAAACTCAACCACGCTCTCTGCAGATCGACTGACGCTTTCTTTAGGACCATTCATACTTCAAGGAACTGAGTTGCTTGATAATCCTCACAAGGGTTTATTTATAGAAAGTAATGAATTTGCCAAATCTGGTAAATCTTTGGAAGATCTCTTAATACTTTACGATTGGGTGGTATTCTTAAATATAGGAACTGCAGTATCAGAAGATAAAGTAAAACACATTTGTGAATCTTATAATATTGAGTATTTTTATGGAAAGCTAGACAATCAGAATATTACTGAAGCTTTTGATTTTATTTCCCAGATGGCAATGGACAAGTACTAACTCTCCCAATATTCAACTGTATATTTCATCTTATTAATAATTTCAATAGTAATTTCCTTACACCGGCTTAAACAAATTGATGCTAATTTTTTGTTTTCGATTTGAGGTTTATCAAAATTCGTTAATTCTAGATATTTGGTGATATTTGCTGAAAGCTCGGAATACATATCTGATAAAATTGAAAAACTATCTGCGATTTGATTATTAGAATACTTATCCTCAAGTCTTTTGAAAAATATGCTTACATGATCATAAGCCTGTTCATAAGCTCTTGAAATTAAGTGATTTTCAAACATGCTGAAATTTCCTCTGAGTAAAGCTTCTTTCCAAATTTCAAAAGCAGTAGGGCCCGTGACGTACTGTTTTACTTCTTCATTCCATTTTAATTCCTCATGATCTAATACTCCAATTACTTTATCTTCTTTGTTAGCTCCCATTGTAATTTTCAACGCCCTTTTCAAAGCTTCATGATCATGTCGTTTTGTCATTTTATGAGTTCTTTTTCCAAAGAAATAATACCATATTCCACCTGGAAGATGTAGGCTTCGATAATCAATCAACTTCTCTTCTTTCCCATTCAAGGTTTTGTAACTACTTACAAGATAACTATCATTGTCATAGCCGTATACAATTGCAAACTCAGCTGTTCCAGGACCCCATAATATGACTGGGTTGTTCATATCGATCTGGGATCGTACTTTTTGATACAAAGATAATAGTCTCTCTTCATCCTGCCAACTGTGTTTTCTTTCTGGAAAAATGGGTCCGGGATCATATAATCCTATCAATTCAAAACCTAAAGATTCAATACCTTCATGGATCTCCTTAAAGAATGGATGTGCTGTGGTGGGTGTTGATGAAATTACTCCCTTTGTCATACTGGCTAAAAATGCTTGCCCTGAATAACAGGAAACATCTACTACATCTATTTTTTCTCCAAAACTTTGTAAAATTCCGGTAACTGATGCAATTAATGTGTATCTAGAAGGTTGAATTGTGGGAATATTCTTAACTGAATTTTTTTGTAATACTACTTTAGATATTAATGGTTTGATATTCAGATATTCCGCAGGCCCAGTTTGAGGTCTTCTTGCACTTCTTTTAATGAAATCTTCTAAGGATTCAAGGAGCAATATTCCGATTTCTGATAATTGATAACTTCCATGGCTCAGAGAATCAATTATTCCAGCATTTTTTAGATACTTAAGATGATTAGATACTATGGTTTTCTTTTCATCTAATTCATCAACTATTAATTGAAATTTCTTTTTACCTGAAATCATCGAAAACATAATAGATAATCGTATTGGATTGGAAATTGCTTTTAGAATAGGCTTCAAGAAAAATTCTTTAGACTGCAATTCCTCTTGTAATCTTATTAGCTCTGACTTCAATATTCTTTAGTCCTATAAGTATGATTTGTATCTATCTAATTATTCAGATTTTTTTGAAAAGATAGATCGCTGATTTTGGACAGAATTGCACTAATTAAATACTCTTTTAGATTTTTGGAATATATATAATATGACATTTTATTCAGAAAAATCTGAATATCGAATACACAATTTCTTTATAATCTGATAAGATAATTATTTTATGTATATACAAGAATCAAGTGGAACCTACTCGAAGATGGGCAGGGAAAATGGAATTGAATATATCAAACAACTTCATAAGTTCCAAGCTGATAATAAGCTAGTTGATTTTCCAAAATCTATTACTACATCACAATTGAAATTGGCAAGACAATTTGAGAAACAAATGGATGAATTCTGTCCTGACGTATTGGAAGAACTTAAGGCATTCTCTAAAGGAGCAAACCAGGAGCATTTATCACATCTAGCTCAAGAATGTACTCCAATACGATTACAGACACAGTGTATGATTATAGCTATATCTGGAGAGCATACATCTGATGGTTCACCTTTACTCCTGAAAAATCAAGAATGGCTTGAAACAGATGGTGAGTTTCTAACAATAGCAACGAGTAGACCCAAGGATAAAATTTCAAGTATTGGAGTTAGTTTTTTTTCTGCAAATACATCAAGGTATGGTGGAGTAAATAAAGAAGGATTGGCTATTACATCTGTTTCAACAAGTTTTGAATATAAGGATCCTGGTATTATGTTTAATATCGCAATACAGTGGATTTTGGATAATTGTTCAACAACAAATGAAGCGGTAAATTTCCTTGAAATTATACCTAGAGTTTGGGGATGTGTGTATATTATTATTGATAAGTATGGAACCATTGCCAAGGTGGAATCTCACTGGAGTAAGATTAAAGTAACATATTCACAAACTGGCTTTGAGATTGTGACATTTAGATATGATTCTGAAGATATGGCAATCTTAAATGAATTTGACAATACATTGGAAATGTATGAAGCTAGATGTTCATTTGTTAATAAGTGGTTCCAGAAAAATAAAGGATCAATTACACCAGAAATGCTAATGATTGTTTCAAAAGCTCACGAAGCAACTATTTGCTATCATGATGAACAGGATGGTATGTTCTATGGAACAGCTTGGTCATACGTGATTCCGCTATCCAAACCCTATTTCTTCATTTCAGAGGGTCCACCTTGTAAAAATGAATTTCAACGTATAGAATATTCGTTTTAGCTATCGATTGATTTTTTCAGGAAGATAGAAATCATATGACTTTCTAAGAATCTTAGTTCTAATGAATCTATCAAATCTCCTCATGTTTTGGAATAATACCCAGATAAATTTATCTGATTTATAATATTTCTCTACCTCCTTGTGAGTAATTGGTTTTATATCATGATTACTGGCACTTTCTGAGAAAAATTGATTTACTCTTTGTATCAGGAGGGGAATAACTTCTGGTTTCTGTTCTTTGTAGAAATTTGCGATAAGATCAATGGTCACCTCTCTCCAATCATAATATCGTTCAAGTACTTCTTCGAGAAAGAATAACTTGAGTATTTTTCGTATTCCTGGAGGTGCACTTTTAAGAAATAATTCACCTTCCATGGCATGTTCACCATCTACCTTGTACATTGGAGTACTAGTATCTAGATACACAAGGGTCATATTTTCATGGATTGGATCTCCTGGCATGTAATCTTTTATTGCTACATTGGAGATCTGGCCATCCAATGCAAGCTGTATAGTGTTGTTTTCTAGATTGAAATCCCAGATTTTTTTCATTTCTCTCATCAAGAGGATAACAAATGTAGAAATATCTTCATCCTTGATCTGATGAATTACCCTATTCCCAACAGATTCAGGAGATACTCTCTCTTGAGCACAATAAAGCGCGATATTCTTGTTATTCATATTTACCCATTCGGCACCATAATCAGGAATCGAAAGACCAATATTCTCAAGTAGGTCATTATATCTCTTGTATGCAGTGATATGCTTCTCAACTTGAGTTTGATTTGAGAAAATGGGTAATCGTTTGTACGCTATATCTCCAGCTGGATCATCAATTATCTTGAATACTAGACTTATTTCTCCAAATCCAAGAATCTCAATGTTAATGTCACCATCCTCGGGATGGATAGTGTCCAGAGTTTTTTCCAGCTGCTCCAGTATCTCTTTATTGATTTTCACCTAATCACCTTTAAGCATCTTTACAAGAACCATTTCAAGTCTTGTTAGTATTTCCTCAACCTCCTCCTTACTTACAACTAATGGAGGCATGATTTTTACAGTCTTTTCATCATTGCCACAGAAATCAGCGAATATTCCATGTTTTATCATTGATACAGTATATCCCAATCCTAACCTATCCTCAATAAATTCGATACCCCACATGAGCCCTCTTCCGCGTATATCAGTTATCACTTGGGGAAACTTCTCTTTCATTGCAAGTAGCCCTTTTTCAAAGATTGATCCCATACTTTTTACATGATGTAAGAATTCATCCTGAGCAATTATATCAAGCATGGTATGGGTGACAAAACATCCAAGTTCAGATCCTCCTGTAGTACTGATATGAAGAAATGGATCCTTTTCAAATACTTTTTCAAGAAATGGCTTATAGCTACATGTGGCCATCGGGTAATATCCTGCACTCATACCCTTGGCGAGTACCATAATATCGGGAACAATTTTCTCCTCATCATATAATCCACCATGTAATGCCCATAGTTCACCAGTTCTTCCCAGCCCTGATTGAACCTCATCAGCAATCATGATGATTCCATGTTTATCACATAATTCACGTATTCTTTGAAAATATCCCTGCTGAGGAATCAGAATCCCACCGGTTGCAGGGATGATCTCCATAATTACAGCAGCACAGGATTCGTCCAAAATCTCGAGCGACTTGAAATCACCAAAGGGTATCTGAACAAAATCATCTAGATCCCAGAGGAATGTATCCTTGAATTTACTATGCCCTGCACCTAGAGCAAGTCCAGTTACCCCATGGTATCCTACTGTTGCAGAGACAATTTTTCTTCGTTTAGTATATCCCCTAGCTATCTTCAGTGCCAGATCAATCGCCTCTCCTCCAACTGCACAGAATTGTGTCTTGCTAATCTCTCCTGGTAATAATTCTGCTAATCTTTCAGCAAGTTTGGCTCGTTGTTCACTTATTAAATGGTGATCACCGATATCCAGTCCACCATCAATTCCATCCTTAAGTGCCTTGATAATGGCTGGATGTCGATGACCAAGATTGAATACTCCTCCACTGGTACGACAATCAATTAATCGAATGGGAGCCTGACCTTCGGATAGTCCTTCTAGAGTTTCGAGATAAACTCCCTCTCGCTTTCCCTGAACAACAGCTAAACCGAGTTGTTTGAAAAATTCTGCTTTGGGCATAGAAACATATTTTGAATATGCCTCGACGATTTTCTCCTGTGATTCAGATCCATAATATTGGTTTTCCATAAATCATTTTCTCATATTGCAATTTAAATCAGCCGCACTGTATGTGGAATTAATTCTGAATACAAATCGATTTGATTTTTATCGCTTACTGATTACTCAGCGGAAATATTATCATAGTATTACTCTTATTATGACTAATGTGTGATACATTTGTTGCTGTAGGAAAAGCAACAATTGATGGTTCTGTAATTTTGGGAAAAAATTCGGATCGTCAACCTAATGAACCGCAAGAAGTGGTGAGAATACTTGGAGGAACAACTACTTCTGATACTGTGAAATGCACATATATCTCTATTCCTCAGGTGAAAGAGGTGAACACAGTGCTCCTCTCAAAACCTATTTGGATTTGGGGGGCTGAGATGGGAATGAATGATAAAGGTGTTGCCATAGGAAATGAGGCAGTATGGACGATATTTGACAAGGATAATCGCAAAGAAGCTCTAATCGGTATGGATATGCTGCGGCTTGCTCTTGAGAGAGGAGATACAGCCAAACAATGTCTAGATATCATTATTGATCTATTGACAGAATATGGGCAGGGTGGAAACTGTGGTTTCGATCATGCAGAGTATTATGATAATTCATTTATCATCGCAGATCCAAAAGAAGCATTTATTTTAGAAACAGCTGGTAAATACTGGATTGCTGAAAAGGTGAAGACAATCAGAAGTATAAGTAATACTTTAACCATTGAACAGGAATATGATCTGATACATCCAGAATTACTTGACTATGCTATATCAAAGGGCTTGTGCAAATCAGAGAAAGACTTCAATTTTAAACAACAATTTAGTGATAAATTTAATATTACGCGTATTGGAGCTAAAGGAGATGTTCGGAGGGCTTGTACTCTTGAAATTTTATCAAAAGAATCCGGAAAAGTCACACCACGAACGGCTTTTTCAGCACTTCGAGCTCATAATGAAGATGAAGCAGGATTTAATCCAAGGAAAAGCTCAATGAAAAGTCCATGTGTCCATGCCAGTAGTATGTTGACCCCTAGTCAAAGTACGGGTTCACTTGTAGCTCATTTAACATCTGATCTGCAAATCGCCTGGATCACAGGGACATCAGGTCCATGCTTGTCTGTATTCAAACCCTTTACCCCCCAGGTTGAAGTTCCGTTGAAACCACTACCTAGGACCTATGAGGAGGGGTATTTATGGTGGGAACACGAAATATTACACCGGAAAACATTGTTGAATTATACTCCATATCTAGAGCTTTTCAAAAGTGATTTGAGGTCAATAGAACGATCTCTCTATGATGCTGTATATAATGAGGAAAGTACAGTAAAAATCGATGTTGAAACAATAGCTGATTTAAGCTTGAATACTGTGAAAGAAGAACTGGCTGTTTATCCTCAATGGATCAAACGAATTGTTGATTCGGGTATTTCTTCTCCATTTTCCAATTTCCGATACAGGCAATTTTGGAATAAATTGAACAAAAAGGCAAAAATTCACTAGAAAAGCAAGCTAAACTCAATATAATAGATTTATATGTCGAATATTGATATATTGTGATGAATTTGTAAGTACGAATCTAAAAATGCATAGAAATCACCTATACAGCAGAAATTATTAACATTTGCACAATTTTCTAAGCATTACTTATAATAGTTAATTTTATCATTACTTCATGATATCCAATGAAGATTCTGATTCCTGCAGTACCATATCGGCCAACATTGTCGTCACCACGTGCAGAAATCTTTTGTATTGCTAAAGCGTTCATTATCTTTGATACCACTGAAAATGCCTTCTATACCTATGAAAATCGAATATATTCTGAACCCGAAATACATGTGAGTGAATATATGAATGCACTTGGGGTTAATCACATAGTAACAGATTGTATTTGTGTTAGTTGTTATAAGGATCTTGAGAGAGCAAATATCAAAATTTGGAAGGATACAATACAAGGATCAATAAATATCAGAGAATCTTTTCAAAAATTCTTAATGGGATCGTTAGAACGATTAGATGATCCAGTAAATCGTTCTCTTCATATCAAAAAAAAGTCCTCTATGAATGAAGGATTAATGATGTAGATGATTGTAATCGACTTGACTCTCCTTCCTGAAATTTGCATACTTTCAGTTTTCTAGGACGTTTTTGGATAATTTAGACCTAATTGAAAGAAAGAAGAAACAACTTTCAAATAAATATTCAAATGGCCAAATTGATGCTTGACTTTTTTTTTTGAGCATCAGTTGAAAACATCATAGTAATAAGGGTAAATTCTTTTTGATTAATTTTAATTACAGAAATAATTTCGGATATATAAATGCTTGATATATATAAAATAATTCTTTTTTTTATATAATTTTAGATAAATTCGGATTATTGTAAATAATTTCCATTAATATATTGACATTGACCGTGTTATATTAATATGTGAAAGACTTAAATTGAGATAAGATACAATGTGATAAAAATCAAATCGATCAATATCGATTTTTTTGAATATTTATCACCAACATAAAGGCGTTTTAGATCATGAGCAAAACAACTATCAAAGCTGACCACTCGATTGATTCGAGAGTATGTTGCCCTAATCAGGTTCTTAAGGCTAAGATGGGGTTTAAGAAAATTAAAGTGGGACAAGTTCTTGAAATTATTGCAAGCGATTTTGATGTAAAGCAATACATGCCACTTTGGGCTGATAAAATGGGACATCAATTCCTTGAGACTATAGAATGTGAAGGACATTATAAGGTCTATATTAGAAGATCACACAAATAATAATACCTTCAAAAACACCTATTGAAACAAGTATTTTGAGTTATAATATCACAAATTCTGTGAAAACTTCTTGTTCAAATCAGTGATTCTCAGCTAATAGGTGAATTGAGGTTCAGAATATATAGTCAGTTATTAAAATAAGATATAATTTATTAAAATGATACTTAAAGTATTGAAAATGATTTAATCTTTGTTTACGTTATCATTAAGTTTTTTATAAAATGATTTATGGGAAATATGTTCTTCTCATGGTGCTTAAGAAAACCTTAACAAATATTGCATTTCATAATATGTCTAAAAAAGCCGTAATTGAACATTTACAATCAAGTTCATCTGGATTATCTCTTTCAGAAGTTGAAAATCGCAGAGCTTATTATGGCCAGAATATGTTAGAAGAGGGAGAGAAGGAGACAATATTTGACATTTTCATCAATCAATTCAAAGATGTTCTTATTATTATTCTTATTATTTCTGCATTTATTTCTGGATTTATAATTCATGAGCTAACTGATGCTATACTGATCGTAGTTATCCTAATTGCCAATGCAATATTTGGTGTATATCAGGAATGGAGAGCAGATAAGGCAATTGAAGCACTGAAACAAATGGTGACGCATTCATGTACGGTGATTCGTGATGGTGAAGAGTATGAAATTAATACAGTTGATCTAGTTCCTGGTGATATCATCGTAGTAGCTCAGGGAGATAGGGTGCCAGCTGATGCAAGAGTCATCGAGGCAGTCAATTTACGGGTTGAAGAGGCCCAATTGACTGGTGAAAGTGAGGAGATTAATAAATCCAGTTTTTCAATAATTCCTGTTGAATCAGCACTGGGAGACAGAAAAAACCTGTTATATATGGGGACTTATGTCACTAATGGTAAAGGAAAAGCTATTGTAACTAAAATAGGAATGGATACTGAGATTGGTAAAATAGCCTCTGATGTGCAATCTATTGATAGAGATCCAACTCCAACTCAAATCAAGCTAGAAAAGTTTGGTAAACAATTAGGGGCAATAATTCTGGGTGTTATGGTTATAATATTCCTCTATGGTACATTTATCGCAAATCTATCTCCATTCTTGATGTTTGAAACTGCTGTTAGTCTTGCAGTTGCTGCCATTCCTGAGGGTCTAGTTATTGTTATTACCCTAGCTCTTTCTCTAGGAGTACAAAAGATGGCAAAGAAGAATAGTATCGTCAAAAAACTTCCTGCAGTGGAATCTCTAGGTTCTATTACTTCTATTTGTACCGATAAAACTGGGACATTGACACTAAATCAGATGACCGTTAAGCAGATAGTAAATTTTGCTGATGGAAATGTCTCTACAGTTAGTTCTGAAGAATATGTCACACATTTCAAGAAGAATGGTGAGAATCATCTAATTAATGCCATGTATCTTTGTAATAACTCGAATTTTGACGGGGAGAATTCCTTTGGCAACCCAACAGAAATCGCTCTACTCAGGATGGTGGATCAAGTTGGGATCAATCGAAAGGAAAAACAAGGAATATATCGCAGACTTGATGAAATTCCCTTTGATAGCGAACGGAAAAGTATGACTGTTGTAGTTGAAAATTCGGATACTAATGCACGAGTGGCCTATATTAAAGGTGCTCCTGATGTTCTTCTTGACAAAGCAACTTTCGTTGATATTGGAAATGGGCCAGAAGAGCTCACTCCTGAAATTCGGGACAAAATCAATGATAGTATTGATGGGTTAGCAGAAAAGGCATTGCGCGTATTAGGTCTGGGCTACTATGAATTGAAATCTAATATATATAATGTCTATGAATTTGATAAAAAATTTGTTATTAATGGTTTAGTAGGTATGATCGATCCACCAAAACCTGGAGTAAAGGAAGCAGTAATCACCTGTCACACAGCAGGTATCCATGTAAAAATGGTTACTGGAGATCATAAGAAAACTGCTGTTGCAATTGCCAAGGACATCGGAATATACAAGGAAGGAGATTTGGTGATAGAAGGAATTGAACTTGATAGAATTTCTGATTATGAATTGGCAGAGAAAGTTCAAAAGATTAGTGTTTTTGCTAGGATCTCGCCTCAACATAAGCTCCGTATTGTGAAAGCCCTTAAATCCAAGGGTGAGATTGTCGCAATGACTGGAGATGGAGTAAATGATGCTCCTGCACTAAAAGGAGCAGATGTGGGAATAGCCATGGGTTCGGGTACAGATGTAACCAAGGAAACAGCTGATATCATACTACAGGATGATAATTTCTCAACCATCGAAATGGCTATTGAAGAGGGTAGAGGAATTTATGAGAATATGGCCAAATTCATAAAGTATATGCTTTCAAGTAACCTTGCAGAGATTTTGGTAATTTTCTTATCCATTATTTTGACTGATCAACCAGCTCTGGTAGCTACTCAAATTCTTTGGATTAACTTAGTAACTGATGGTGTTCCAGCACTTGCACTAGGTGTTGATCCTCCCTCCAAGGGTATAATGGAACGTGACCCTCGTGATCCTAATGAGTTATTGCTATCAAGGGAACGAGTCTTACATATACTCTGGTTTGGTGGGTACATGACTCTTATTACATTAGGTTCATATATGCTGGCACTTAATACAGATTTCTTTGGAACAATGGGAAATAATTTCAAAGCTGGAACTATTGCATTTGTCATTCTATCCTTTGCTCAGTTCGTTCACTCATTGAATGTGAGAGAACCTACAGAATCTATACTTGGAAAAAGATTTTTCAGCAATCGGATTCTGATCATTACAGTTGCTATCACAGTATGCCTACAAATAATTGTTATCCAAGGAGATCTTTTGTTTGGAACCACCATATTTCATGAACTGTTCAATACTGTAGCATTATCCTCCTTTGAGTGGTTATGGGTTACAATAGTATCAATATCAGTGATAGCTTTCTCAGAAACCCTGAAATTTGTAAAAAGACATTCACGTTTCGAGCATTTAGTATAATCATCATTTAATTTTTTACTTTACTCAGTATCACTTAATATTTCTAATTTTATTACAGTCTCTCCACTATTGATGAAATGAGAGAGCTCTAATTCTATAAGAGTCGGTAGTCCATTACGTTTCAGTATAAAATGAAAAGTTCTTATACCATTTGAATTCCTACGCTTCAGTCCTCCTAATTTGTTCATAATATCCTTATTTTTTATTTGAGGAATGACATAATCAAAATAGTTTTTTCCTATATAATCATAAATTATTTTTTCCGGTACAAACTCCATAGTCGTGGTGAAGCTTGAAACTTCATTTTGCTTGTTGATCACAGTCTCCCCAAAAGGGATTTCATTGAAAAAATCCTCAGTAACCTCAATAATTTCAAAGATTTCCAATTCAATTATACAATCTATACAAATAGAATGTGATACATTTCCCTCATGTACAATTGGTTTCAAATTCATCTCTTTATTGCACCAAGCACAGGGAAATGCTGACATTAATCAAGGAATTCTTACACTACGTTTTAAGTTTATATGACCTCAATGTATTCTTGTGGTATTATTTTCTATTTTTTTGAAAATATTACTTTTTTTTCCTAATTATATTGAGAATGGGCATAGCAAGCAATGTAAAGAAACTTACTGGAACATCCGAATTATCTGTCTTACCATTGTCATCCAATGATGAATCTAGTGATCCAGGATCATTTGAACCTACCTGCTCTCCATTCACTTCAACCGATAGCTGATACTCACCCTCTCCAGAAAAACCAGAAATCATGATAAGAACAATTCCTGTTGATACTGCCGTAACTATTGCCGTTTCGGGGTAATATAACTCAGCAGAATTATAGAGAACTGTAGTCATTGTCATATCAATCACACTGAAATCAAAATCAGTGGTAGTATCTCCAGTTAGGGAGATAGAAATCTCATCTCCTGAATCAACATCAATAGCATAGTAAACATATTGACCTGCAGATAACGTTCCTGTCTCAGGATCGCTTTCAATCATTTCATATGATAAAGAATCAAAATCAGATGATTGGTAATTTTCACTGAAAATCAATTGTTCATCTAGAATGAAATAATTCTCATCAATGATTGAAGTATATGCTAAAATTGTAAAAGTTGCTGTTTGAGGAATATCATACAAATCAAGAATTAAATCCATTGCAGCCACAGATGTTGATAGAACAACTGTTCCGGAAGTCTCTTCAATGTACTCTAGGATTAGTGAAGTGCTGAAATAGTAGATATAATCTGCATAATATATATAATAGTCAGTATATAGATAGTAATAATTCTCCACGTCAGTACTCATTTCTATTGTGAACTCCATCATATCAAATGTGGAATCAGAATTTGAATCCAATCCTTGACTAGATGTGCTGATAAACTCAACAGATGCTAATTGGTATTCCTCCAGTTCTAGTGTTAGAGAATATGATCCTGATCCCTGATAGGCATAGACATATATTTGTAAAGTATCATTATAAGCGAAAAGAATACTTACAACTTCTGGGCTGGTGTAACCCTCAGAATAACCAAGTAATCCATAGTAATTACTATACACATACAAATCAAAATCATAGGATGTTGAAAAACTAAGTGTCAAATCCATGAGAATTGGAAGATCAACTACACCAATCTCAACAGTATAGGTTGCATAGTAACCCTCATTGACATTACCAGTAGATGTTCCAGACAAATAAGGAGCATTACTGAGATAAAATTCCAATACATAGTTACCAGAGCCACTATAGGCATGAATTATGATCCCTGCAATTTTCTCATCAGTAAATATGTAACTTACAAATTCAGGATTCTGCGCAACTGAGTATGAGATGATATATCCCTGATTATTTACTAGGTAGAGATCAAAATCATCACTCTCATCAAAACTCAGTTGAACTTCTAAAAGCTGTGGGTGATATAAATTATCAATTTCTACAGCAAATAGGTGTGCATCTCCACTACTAATGGTGTATTGATTCTGCCCCTGATCAATTATATAAGCATCATCAAGATAACCACCAGTGGCAATACTGAATTCATAAACAAAAGTATCCCATTTTGTTGATTCAGACCAATCGACAGCCACATTATAATTCTGATCATACTCTCCCTCATAATGAGGAAAATAAATACTCAATCCATTAGTGTTGGTTTGATAGATACCGTAGTCATTATTCACAACTGCTGAACCTAACAATGTTAGGATAGTATCGATTTTTTTCACGATGTCTGTATCAGTTGAGAACTGAATTTTCAACTCAGTGAGAAATCCAATAAAATCAATTGCAGTAGGGTCGGTATAGCTATCTGCCGCATAAAAGGCATTTTCAATCTTTTCCTGGTAGTTTTCCATATTAGGAAGCATTAAGTCAATTAACGCATCAACCGCGACATCAACCCCAGAAAGTTCTGCTGTGGCTATAGCAGACATTGTTACCGTACCCTCGCTCCCCTGAGATCCATAGGTATAGGATTCCACATAGATTTCTGCAATAGTGGATGCAACAGTTTCCACAGTAGCTGCTGGATTGTTATCTAAGTAACTAATAATCTCATCATAGGGCCAACCATCTCCAGGTTCTGTTTCTTGAGAGAATACCAGATAATCTGCCAATCCAATAAAATCATAGGCTATTTCTAAATAGCCCATCAAACATGCATCAAATCCTAGTATATCCACAGGATATGTACTGAGCACTGATTGAAGTTCATTCTGTGTGAGCACATCGAGATCAGTATCATCAAAACATATTCCTTTTACAATATCTTCTTCCTCATAGCGATTATAATTATCTACACGTTTCTCAGTCTGAACATTAGGGTCACCATAATCGGACCATCCTGAGCCATGATCCCAGAGAACTAACGCATAGTAGTCAGTAACATAATTTTCTTGACAGTAAGAGATGAATTCCTTCATTACCTCTGGATCTCCCATATTTATTTCTCCAGTCAATTTTTCAGGTGCTACAAGTATTTTGGATGTGATCTCAAATTTGTTAGTATCCTTGCTGATCTCATACAAAATACCAGGTTCACCATATGTATCAAGAAGAACAATGATATTGAGATCTGCACTACTTCCTATCATTTCCATTTCATTAATGTCCTGAAGGGCAAAATCCTCTAGATCATTATCTCCATCTAGGTAAATCATCAATGTCCATGAGTTATCATCAAGCTGTGGTATTGCTGTAACCGTAGATATGACAAGCAGTACTAAAATATGTTTTACCAAAATTCTCATTTTATTACTCCTAACAGGTTAAACCTATATGACGATATAAATATTCGTGAATAACCTGTTACATTGAGTTTAAAAATCAATAATCATGATTGTTTTGCGTATAAACTGGCAGAGAGGATATATTTGGACCATTTTCGTCTTTCGGTTATCATATAGGCTCTAGATGCTAGTTTATCACCTAGTATCATAACTGTTTTATGATGATTATAATCAATGAGCCACTGTAATTTGGGATCTGCAATAGACCATTCGTATATATTTTCAATATGTTCTTCTAAAATCGATAGAACTGTTTGAAGATCAGATCGATACACATCATGACGATTAAGACTAGTAGAAGGTAAGAGATGCACAACTGGATTATCTGAAAATAAATTACGTATAAACTCAATGTATAGTAACCTAGCAATAAAAGTTGTGTTATCTTTCCACTTTTGGCCCAGATAGATTTCATTGATCTCTTTTATTTTGTATTTCTCGATCTCCTCCTGTGTTGGTGATGAGGAAAAACCCATTTTCAAACCCATGGCATCCATAAATCGTGCGGTATCTCCTCTTAATTGACCAGACTGGGGATCTATTGCAATGGTCTCAAATGATCTAACAAAGGTTTTTCTTTGATCATCATCTAATTTTACCATCATAGATCCGTGTTTTTTTGCCTCTTCAAGAAAAACAGGATATGACATAGTTAACACTTTGACTCTTAATTCTTAGGATTATTGTATGCTTAATGGAATAATTGCTCAAATCCCTTGTTCATTCACTAGAAACTAATGTGCTGAGAGGTATCTCCAGCAAATATTGTCTATTATCCTTCCACTTTTTTTTCTCTAGATCAAAATTTTCTGGTTTGAAGGAATGTCTACGGACAGAATCATCTCGATTACTCAAAGGATAATACTCCATCTGGGGGTATTTTTCCCACAATGCAAAAGCGAAATCAAGAGCTTGAGTATTACTCATAGTTCCCCAGATCAAAACAGTATGATTGTTGATAATCTCAAATGAAATCCTAAAAGGTGGGGCCTTATCTTTAAAATGTGAGAATAGGTTAATTAGATCTTTCTTAGCCAAGTCTCTAATGATAACAAGATAGGAATCACTGATATTGAAAATTTCCCTCTTATAATTCAATCGTATTTCTGATATAAAATTCTCCATCACATAAGTATAATGTCTGTGTGTGTCTGTTCTACTCAAGTTCAATTCTTTCATTATTTTCGATTGCTTTAGGGAAGCATCCTCTGTCAATATTCTCAATATTTGAAGATGAACATCTTTGATCTCATCCAATTTTGGTTTTTCGGTTACTGTTTCCAGTTCTACATCCGAATCACCAGGCATGCGATCTAGCCAAGTTTTCCATGAAAATTCCCATGAACCTGTATTCATATTGAATTTCTGTATTGTTGGATAAATTTGATAACGGATTAATGTACTCTCAAAAATTTCTCCCTTTGACACAAACTGTTTGTCTTTGAGACGATCCAAGAGTTCCATAATTATATCTTCAGCTCCTTCTGGAATATTGAGTTGGAGGAATAATCCAAATTGCTTTCCTATGAATCTTGCTCGATACAGTGTATACGGGTAGAAATCAAAAAAATTCTCCAATTGTATCATTTTATTGAGATTAGGCACTTCTAAAATTAAGTTCACCTTTGATAACCCAATTCCTTCAGCGAATACACTTACAAATGGTTTGAGCAAAATACCTTGCTTCTCAAGCTTCGTAATACGCTTTTTTGCTGTAGGCCATGAGATCTGAAGCTTATCTGCCAGATCGGAGTAACTGATTAGTGGATCGGGTTCTAGTGCTAGAATTAAGGAATAATCCGACTCACTAATACTCAATTAGGTTTACCTCTAAACGCAGATGAAGGGTGAGATTATTAAAATATTGTTGAAAGCAAACTATAAGATACATTCTGAATACTTATGACTTTTATCAAATGAATATTGCATTTTATTCCAATTATGTAATTTCAATTGCATTTATTAAGAATTATTAATTCTTAGTACTGATGAGTGTATTTTCAATATAACAAAGAGTTAATGAAATAAAACTCATAAAATCAATTCATTGGAATAAATTAAAAAAAAAATATATTGATTTCATTTTTTGTTTCTAATTGCATAAATTTTATAAGTGAATATGAAAATAGGTAATTAATCATCTTTCCCCTCTGTTTGATGATTAAACCGACCCGCGGAAGGTATTCGATTGCCTTCCATTTTTTCTTCTTTGCACCTACTTGAAAAAATACGTAATTGAGGGTATATCTGAACTAATTGCCCCTGAAATATTGTTTCACCTACATTACTATCAAGTGATTATAGAATGCTTTGTACACTAATTTGAATTTAATATTTAGTAATTAATCTCCTTTTGAATTTCATTTAACAATCAATATCAAAGTCATATCACCCGAAACCGGTAGATTTATAGCAATTCAACTAGGATAATTGATACAATATTAGGAAATTCTAGTTATTAGTAAGAGTGATTTAGTTATGTCAGAAAGTACTATTAGATTCCCTTTGATAAAGGGATTAGTAATTGTTTTAAGCTATATGATATTTATAGTAATTTCGTATATTCTATCAGGTCATCCACCTGGTGATGATGGGCCGGAATTCTTTCTATTTGCTAATCTAGTTATGGGATTACTCTTTATGTTCATTATCCCAAAGCTATTTGGGTTACCAAAGAGCAGGGAGCCAATAAAGGTCTATTTGGATAGAATACGATTATCAAGGATACAACCTTTCTCTAGAAATATTGTGATAGGGATTCTTTGTGGGATGATATACCTGCTTTCTATTTTCACCTTTAGTTTATTAACAGGCAATTTTGTTCTTAACTTCTCTCTCATCCTCCCACCAACTTCATGGTCTTTACTCACTGCATTAGTAGCTGGAATTTGGGAAGAAGTTGCTTTTCGAGGGGTGATATTATCTATATTATTATTAAATTTTGATGAGGTGAAAGCAATTATTCTAAGTGCAGTTTTCTTCTCATTTCCTCATATAATCAACATATTTGTTGTTGGAACCTCATTTGAGGCATTTTTGAGTGTTATTGCTCAAATCTGTTTTGCCTTTTGCGCAGGCTTATTCTTGGCATATTTAGTAATTAAAACAAATAGTTTACTACCCTCAATAGTTGTACATTACTTAATTAATGGAATCGGACCTTTGCTCCATAATGCTCCAAATACAGATCCAATTATTGCTAGTATATTTATGCTCTTGGGTACTGGAATTGTACCCTCAATTTTGTGTTATATAGTAATTCGTTCATATTTTACAAGGTTAAGTAAAATTGATAGGTCTTGATAGAGTAATAAAACGAATCATAGAAGATTTTTAGTTCTATTAGGCTGATTTCAGCGTTCTATCTATTCCTCTCCTATAAGTTTTTGATTGAACCTACAAAACTGATATTATGGCTCCCCGTCTCTATATCTCAGATGTGGATCACACACTCATTCGCTCTGATAAAACTCTAAGCCAATATTCGCGCAATATAATCAATAAAATGCATGAGACGGATGTAAAATTCACAATAGCATCAGCTAGAAGTATCTTCTCCCTAGATTCGATTTTAAAAGGAGTATCTTTTTCCTTACCGATAATTGAATTTAATGGTGCATATCTGACTGATTTTAAAACCAAAGAGCATTTACAAATTATCGATCTTCCTTTAGAACGTGTCACATCCATATTGGAGGTCGGATTGCAGTACAATATTCAGCCATTTATATCTTCAACATACAAGGGACGAGACCATCTCACCTGCCCTGAAACCACAAATCAAGGCATGTACTGGTATCTGAAGAATAGATTGGAAATCCAAGATCCAAGGATTCGTTACTCTGCCGATTATCTAGAAGAGGAGTCCATTGTTAGTCTGACATTTATCGGTGATTTTACCTTATTAAACGAAATAAAAAAAAATCTCGAGCAATCGAAAATCATTAATGAGCTTTCTTTTGCATTTTATGAGAATCAATACTCTCCTGGTTGGTGGTGGTTATCAATTAATCACCTTAAAGCAAATAAATTTGATCGTATCCAAGAGCTTCGTAAGCTATATGACTTATTGGATTATGAATTGACTGTTTTTGGTGATAATTATAATGATTTACCCATGATGATGGGTGCTGACAGAGCAATTGCAGTTGAAAATGCTCTACCTGAGGTAAAAAATGAATCCGATGTCATTATTGGACATCATAATACGGATAGTGTTGCTCGTTTTATTGAGACAGAATTAATCACTGAGGGCTTCTGGTAAGAACAGGTTGAAAGTTGTACCGATATTTTCTACAGAATTAAAATTAATATATCCTTTAGACTGAGTGATAAAATTGTAAACGGTAGATAATCCTATCCCTGTACTGAGCTTGGATGAGAAAAAGGGTTCAAATATATTTGATTGAATTGTTTCAGGAATACCTTGACCATCATCTTCCACATAAATTGCTATATATCTCTGCTTCTCATCACCCTTTGTTATGGCAATCATTGTTTTCATCTTCTCAGTTGTAATAATTTCTGTTCGAATAATTACTTTACCATTTCCTGGAATTGCATCCTTGGCATTCATTAGCAAATTTAACATCGCCTCTTTGAAATGAAATTGATCTATGAGCACATTTGGAGATTGATCACAAAGATCAAGAATTAATTCTATTTTGGAACCTACTGAAACTTTGAAAATATCATAAAATGAACTAATAATAGTATTGATATCCTCAAAACGGGGATTATTTTCTCGGTTTTTCGACATAGCTGATAGATGATTACTAATTTTACTCATCTCAAATGCTGAATCCTTGATGAATTTAACATAGGTTAGTACTTCCTCATCAAGAGTAACCATTGCTATTAAATCTGCATATCCAATAATTCCTGTCACAATATTTTTGAAATTATGAGCTATAGCTCCTGAGAGTTTACCAATTGCCTCCATTTTTGCATGGATGGTCATCTGTTCTTGAAGATATGATATTCTTTGCTTGTTTTTATTTTCCTCAGTTCTATCTATGAAGGAAATTCTGAATACTGATTGATCTTTGAAAGGCAGCTTCGCAATCAATATTTCCAAATCAATTTCTGTTTGCCCAAAGCGTATAGATTCATAGAATTGTATGGTTCCTTTCTCTTGATACTCTGTGATAATCTTGAAGATCATTTGTTTTATCTGATCATGGTATTGCTGATTCATCTTTTCCAGTGAAATTCCATTAGTAATACTGATGGAGCTGATATGCATCATATCAAATAATTTCTCATTTATGCTAAGTATCCTGTCATTCTCTTTATCGTACAGAATAATGCCTTCGGGGGCCTTATCAAAAAGTGTTTTGAAGTTATTCTCACTTTGTTTTAATGCATCAAGAAGATCCTGCAATTTCTTGTTGATTGATGTGTACTGAGAAATAGCTTGAAGGTATATGATGGTATTATCCAATAATGGAACAATTTTGATTAAATAGGTTTGATCTTGTAGTTTACACTCTTCAAGGATAATCTCATGACCTTTTTGATGTGCAGTTTTTATGAATGGTAGAATTGGAGGATGGAAATGATCTAAGAATAGTTCTCCTTCATGTAATTCGAAAATAATAGATTGTTTTGCTATACTATTCAGATATGTTATCTTAAATTCTTTATCTAGGAGTACTATCTCATCTTGAGTGTTATTTAAGATAGTCTCTAGCATATCTGACATATTTTCTCGTATTAAGTATCATTATGTTATCGTTTCTAAAACTTGTGTGTTAAATGTATACTATTCTAGTAAAATACTTGAAAATGATGATAGATTACCAGATTGAAATACCTGGAATCATTTTTCTCTTGTTAGGTAACCTGTTATCAATATACTTCTTTGCATGATAATACATATGTGTAGTAGTTAGTAATCTTCTTGATTGAAGGATGTTACTAATGGAAGAATCAGCTATCTTTTGATTCAAGGATTGAAAATCATTGAAGTCATGCCAGATTGTAATATTCCAACCTTGTTTGGTGAGTCGCTCTATCACTCTTCCTTTGAGCTCTTGAAGGGGTAGTAACATGGATTCAGTTGAGTTTACCAAATCTTGTATGTTGTCAATTGAGATTTTTAAAGAATAATCTTCAAAGCATAAATTTTCATGTATTAGTATAAGGGAGAGAATATCATTGTATCTTCCTTTTTCATGTTCAATTTCTTTGATCGTGGCCCAAGAACTAATTTTCTGAATATTCATAGTTTCCCCTTTCTCTCTTAAATTGTGAATTTTATTTCCATTTATCAGATCAGGAATGAAGAATAGAGATGCTTCATCATTATCTGAAATTATTTCTGCAATCCTTTGTATATTATTCCTTCTGGGATTATCAAGTAAAATTATATTTATATTCTTCATTTCATCACCCTATGAGGATATTTCTAATTAATATCTCAAATTAAGAGTATTAATACTACTCATTATTCATATATTTCAGTTTTATTTATTAATTCTTATGATTTTAAATCATAATATATTATATCGTTTTAGAATAATCGTCTTTTCAGCTTGAAAAATGACTTTTTAAAATCATTTTCTCAATATGATTTAATTCCAAAATATAATCAATCAATATCCAGCAAGTCTGCAGATGTAACAATTCCGATGATTTTACCTTGATCAATAACAATTACTGCTCCGAAACTGCGAAGAAGATGGGTGATTTCCTTTACTTTAGCTGTCTTTGGAACCATAGGTAATCCCTCCTTCATGATCTCTGTGACATTTTCGTGTTTAATTGATTGGTAATTGTGATATGTAGACAAAATATCTAACCATATAGATTCATGAATGGTTCCCACAACCACATTATTCTTTACTACTGGTATTTGAGAAATTGAATGCTTAGCCATTAGCTGCTTTGCTGTATCAACAGTATCTGTTGGTTTCACACTGATGATTTTGGTGGTCATAATCTCATTCACTTCTGTATCTACTTTGTAATCCTCTTTTAGAAGTACTTCAAATATTTTTATTGCGATGTCATACCCAGGCATCTGCTGTCCATTCTCATACTTAGGTATCAATGATTGTGAACGTCCTATTTCCTTGGCTAGCTTTGCCTGGGACCATCCAATTCTTTCTCGAATTTTTTTCATCTCACTTAATTTTGGGAACACAAATCGCTTATTCCTATAATGCTATTAATACTTGTAGGTTGTATGATATTGCATACGAATATTTTTCATGATTTTCTTAAATCTGATCTATTTGAAGGTGAATCCTTACTTTTTTTCTTATTTTGCACCTTATCGGGCTCATCATCTGTTTTAGCTTTATTATCAGGGATGCCCATTCGATTTTTCTCAATAGATCGCATTTCAATTGCTTTTTTCCCAGATAAATATATTAATCCAAAAGAGTATAACAAAGCTAGGAAAATATCATTGTAATATCCTTCTCGATAAGAAATAAAAACTATGAAGTCATACAACCCATGAATGAACCAAGGAACAAAAAATGCTTTGATTAGACTAAACATTCTATCCCATTTGGATATGGGGAAATAAACCCTAGATAGATACACTCCCATGTAGGTAGCAGCACCAAGATGAAGCGGAATCGCTGTAAATGTTCTAGCTATGGTAATAAGTAAACCCTGATCATATGACACAGATAGACCTCCAAGTGCATACTGATAATTTTCAATTAAGGCAAATCCTCCAGATATAGCCACTGCATATACTAAGATATCAGTCCGCATATCAATCTGAGTATGCCATTTATTAAGGATAAAAAATGCCAGTAATTTCATTCCCTCTTCTGATAATGATACTACAATGAATGCAAAGATAAATGTGTAATAAATACGCTCTGAGAGTGATAAATAGATATTGATGTACTCATAAATTTCCTCAAGGGTTTTATCCGGCATGAGTAGATTATAAAGAAATATCTCCATTTCTTTGATAATATAGAGTATTGCCATTCCCATTGCTAGATTGAGTGAAATTAATCCTCTGGGCTCTGGATTATCAACATCTGTGTAACGCACTAGTGAGAGATAGATAATAATGGGAAGAACTGCCACAGCTACAACGATTGAGGAGTTTAGATCATAAGTCAACCATAATACTCCTTGAATTATGAATACCACGATGGTGATGACGTAAGCCCACCTGTAATTTTCAAAAATCCACATGGCGATGTTATGGTTTATCAGTAAATAGTATATATCTATTATCGATATAAATTAATCATTTGAATGCTTGAATCATCAAAATTCTGCATCAATCAAAATTTTCCTATTTTTCTTCGTTTTTTTATCTAGCATCCCAAAAATATAGAGAGGGTTAGATGATATGTATATTTGTGGTACATCCCTATCCGAATCGTGAAATCAAGATAAAACCAGAAGAACCACAGGAACTTGTATTAACTGATAATGAGGCTACTCATTTCTCAATAGAATCAGACAAGAAGGTGTCTCGAAAATGGCAGGGATTAGTGAAACGTGAGATTAACTATTTGATGTCTCTAAGATTTGAATCTGATGATTCAAGGTCTGATTTACTATCCACGATCTTATATCCTGAAAAAATTGAATTTGTTTACACAGGGGCTAATGAACAGGTATATCTCCCTAGTCATCAATCCTTATTAATCTGGGAATATTCAAGCCAAGGATCCCAATTAACTATCATTCCTGTATTGGCCATGCGACCGGACTTTTTGGCATCAAGTTCTCTATCAGATATTCAAATTAATTTCAAAGATAATATACTCTACTGTCAATCAACAGGTACGAAAGTCCTAGGTATTTCATCCACTAGCACATTAGAGTTTGAATTCAATCCTGAATTATTACCATGTTCTTTTCAAAAGGATCATCAGAGACATGATGGTAGTACAACAGAAAATTCACTTATACCTGGTTTGTTGAAAGTAGATACTGGTGCTGTTAATATGATTATTGTCATAGCTGACAGTGAAGCTGAAATTCAAAGAAAATGTCAATTCATTATCAATAATTTTCAAACAATAAGAGATGATAAAAAAGATGGATTACTGTCTCTCATACAAAAAACTACAGTTTCAGCAAAGTTAAAAGGAATTGATTTATCTGATTCCTTTGATTGGGCACAAATTTCAGTTCAGAAGCTCAAGATGAATCGGTTTGGGAAAGGCACGTATGCGGGGTTACACTGGTTTGATGATTATTGGGCAAGGGATACATTCATTTCATTTAAGGGAGCATTACTTAGCTCAGGTGAGTGGGAGTTTGCACGATCTACTATCATGACCATGGTAGAAATGCAATTGCTTGATTCAACTAGATTTGAAGTAGGACGTGTTCCCAACAGAGTACTCAAAGAAAACACATCAGCAGATTATCATACTGCAGATGGTTTGGGTTGGTTTATCAAAGCAATTGCAGATTATATTAAGTATAGTGGAGACACTGCATTTGCTAAAGAAATATTTCCTGTTATAGAATTTGCAATAGAAGGAGAGTTAAGTAGAGGAGATACGATGGGTTTTGTCACGCATAGAGCACGAGAAACTTGGATGGATGCATTGACCAAAGATGTAATTCAAACTCCAAGGGATGATAGAGCAGTGGAAGTTCAAGCTCTTCTCTACCAAATCTATAGTTCTGGCATATATGTAGGAAGTATCATCAAAAAAGATGTGGATACTTGGAAACGAAAACAAGCAGATTTACTAGTAAGAATAAAGAAGCATTTTTGGAATGGGTCCTTCCTGATCGACCATCTCAACTCCGATGGGTCAGCAGATCAACAAATCAGGCCAAATCAGTTTCTTGCGTTGTCCTTGCTACCTGATGATTTTCTTACTGTGGATGAGAGAAAAGTACTAGTTAACAAAACCTCCCAGCTTATCACCCCCTTAGGGGTGAGAACTCTTGATCCAGCCGATCCTGCATTCAAGCCATCACATGATTTAGGTCATTGGCACCATGATGAGGCTTATCATAATGGGGATATATGGCCATGGCTATCAGGTGCAACAATTGAACAGTTTTTACTTGCAGATGAAATAACTTTGGCAACTGATTTACTTTTGGGTTTACATGACCAGATCATCAATCACAATCCTGCAGGTGGTTTGGGAGAAGTTTTTGACGGATCGGGTAACAATACTGAAACAGTTGGTGCAGTGTTTCAGCTTTGGTCTATGGCTGAGTATATTCGGTTCCTAACATCTGGGCTCATACGATTACAGATCGATCAAGATATTATCTGTATCACGGATTTATCTGCCATTTTATTTGATTCCTACAAGAGTATAATCCCTTTCAGAGGTAATTATCTCAAGTATCATATGATTCGTTCACCCAGAGGGTATGAGATACGAATTTCGGGGTTGGATACTCGCACCATCCAATTCACTTTCTGTAAGAATATTAATATTAAAAACATATTTGTTAATTCTGATCAGTTTACCTATATCGATGAGAGAACGATCAAAATTGGAGTTCAAGATAGTAATGTCGAGATAACAATAGAATCACTTGAAGGTTGAGCAATCAGCTTGCCATTTCCAAGTATCATCTTGTCTACGCAATATAGTCATCCAAGCACATGTAAAATCAAGTTTTTTAGTTTCATCACCATATTTTCTCTTACCTACAATTTTTGTCTGGGCAATGAAATAAGCCATGGATCCATCATCTGAGATCTCGATTATTGGATCCACAACATCCATATAAGTGGAGAATTCAGTTGAACCTAGATATTTTTTGAAATTCTCACGAATTTCTTCTTTCGATGAGTATCGTATATCACCATTTGAAACAGATATTACTTTATCTGCCATAGTATCAGCGATAAAATTGTGATCTCCTGAAAGATGTGCATTAATATTGCTTTGGTAAAGTTGCAGTATTTCTTCCTTCAATACTTCATTACTCATCATACTTATCATTATAAATAATGAATTTATGAATTTTGGGGCTTAGGAAATATTTCTATTGTAATAATATTCATGGTGAATATTCTTATTCGAATCAAACCTTTACCATTATTGACAAACCTATATATAATCATTAAATCCGTAATATTTAATGATTCCTAGATATACAAAAATGATAGTAATTACCATCCTTTTAATTGGATTTACACAGCCTTCAGCAGGTATTCTTCCTGTTGGTGATATTCAGACTGATATAATGGGTACCACCCTTGATTTCGAGGGATTTGGAGGTCCTATCGGTACATATTATTCTGGAGTGACCTTCTCCACGGATTGGAATTCATGGGATTCTTCGGGTAATACCAGATTTCCCCCACATTCTGGCACCAATGTTGCCTATACTCATAGCTTGGATAATTCCATAAATTTTGATACAGCAATTGACTATGTATCAATTTATGTGATCAATGATTACTCAATGCCCATCACATTGTATACGTATGATCAGTTTGGAAGAGAAGTAGGAAGCACTCAAATCAGTGCAAATGCAGATAATGAATTTGTAGAATTCCAGAGCATGTTTGCAAATATTGCTTTGCTAAAATTTAATGTCTCAGAAGGTGGATATGGAGCATGGACTATTGATGACCTTTCTTATAGTTCCACCCTTGCGACTCCTAATTATGAACAATTTATTGACTTTGAGGGATTTGGAGGGCCAATTGGAACCTATTACCAGGATATAACCTTCTCCTCTGATTGGAATTCATGGGATTCTTTTGGTAATACAAGATTTCCACCTCATTCTGGAACGAATGTTGCATACACTCATAGTCTCGATAATTTTATAAATCTTGATACTGCAGTGGATTATGTCTCAGTGTATGTCATCAATGACTATTCTCAACCAATTATTCTCTATGCTTTTGATCAATTTGGTCGAGAAGTAGGCAATTCAGAAATTCTTCCTTATGCTGAGAATCAATTTGTAGAGATATCCAATGAGATGGCTTCTATTGTTCAGCTCAAGTTTAATGTTACTGAAGGTGGGTATGGATCCTGGACTATTGATGATTTGTATTTAAGCCAAATAAAGGGAGTTCCAGAATATGAGCAATTTATTGACTTTGAGGGATTTGGAGGGCCAGTCGGCACATATTATTCTGGAGTGACCTTCTCCTCAGATTGGAATTCATGGGATTCTTCAGGTAATTCAAGATTTCCTCCTCATTCTGGAACGAATGTTGCATACACACATAGTCTTGATAATTCCATAAATCTAGATACAGCAGTAGATTATGTCTCAGTGTATGTTATCAATGACCATTCTCAACCAATTATTCTTTTTGCTTATGATCAATTTGGTCGAGAAGTAGGCAATTCAGAAATACTTCCATATGCTGAAAATCAATTTATAGAGATACAGAGTTCTTCATCTAATATTGTTCAACTCAAATTCAATGTATCTGAAAGTGGATATGGGTCATGGACAATAGATGATCTGTATATTAGGCAATTCTTCCAAGCTCCAGAGTTTGAACAGTTTATTGATTTTGAAGGTACTAGTGGACCTATAGGAACCCATTATTCAGATGTGAACTTCTCTTCGGATTGGAATTCATGGGATTCTTCTGGAAATACCAGATTTCCCCCACATTCTGGAACAAATGTTGCATATACGCATAGTTTGAATAATTATATCACTCTAGATACAGCTATTGACTATGTTTCAGTTTTTGTTATCAATGACTATTCTCAACCAATAATTCTTTTTGGCTATGATCAGTTTGGTCGAGAGATTGGTAGCACTGAAATAAGTCCATATGCTGAGAATCAATTCATTGAATTACAGAGTTATTCAGCAAATATTGTTATGATCAAGTTTAATGTATCTGAAAGTGGATATGGATCTTGGACGATTGATGATTTGTATGTTAGCAAGACCCTCCCAGCACCTTCATTTGAAAATTATATGGATTTTGAGGGATTTGGAGGTCCTATTGGTACACATTATTCTGGAGTGACCTTCTCCACGGATTGGAATTCATGGGATTCTTCTGGAAATACCAGATTTCCACCACATTCTGGAACAAATGTTGCCTATACTCATAGTCTTGATAATCTTATTAGTCTAGATACTCCTGTGAATTATGTCTCAGTTTATGTTATCAATGATCACTCAGCACCCATTACTCTACATGCATACAATCAATATGGTCAGGAAATTGTTAGTAGCATCATTAATGCTTATGCAGAGAATCAATTCACACAATTAGCAACTACCTCATCAGATATCAGTTCAATTTGGTTTGAAGTCTCTGAAACAGGATATGGCTCCTGGACAATCGACGATTTGTTTGTTTGCTCAACCCAAGGTGATGCACCAATAGAGATAGATTCGACTTCTCCCACATTTCTTGATTTTACGCAATCATTCAGTATGGAATACACTGGTGAACTCACCACTGTTTTCTGGGAGATATCAGATGAATCACCAGATTCCTATGAAATTTATCTGAACAATCAGTTATTGTCAACAAATATATGGAGCGAAAGTCCACTTATCGTTACCTATGATGTAATAGTTGCCTTGGGTGATAATAATGTATCCCTGGTAGCTATTGATGAGAATGGAAACTCAGCCATGCAATCGGTATTCATCTCAACTGTAGATACAATTGCTCCAACTCTCACAGGCCTTGATGATATTTCAATTCTCAAGGGTGATAGTGTAATTGTTAAGATACATGTATTTGATCTAAATCCAGGTGAGATCCATATTTTCATCAATGGAGAGAGTTTCTATGCTGGTTTTTGGCTAAATGGTGAGTTCTCCTTCACTCTTGAAGGTACAGAGGTGGGACAAGCCACAGGTAAGGTAATCCTCTATGATACATCCTTCAATAATATTGAACAAACGTTCCTCATAGAGGTGTATGAAGATACTACAACCACCGACACGACCGATACAACTACGTCTGATCCAGAGGATACTTCAACAAGTGAATCCACAACAGTTAGTACAGATAATATTTCCTCGGATGAAACTGAGACTAACACTAGCTCAGAAATAGGACCTGTTCCTCCCGGGCTTGATCTACCAGGTTTCTCATTAGCCTTGACCTCGCTATTTCTAGCCATTCCTGTACTCATCCGCAGAAAATTAATAAAATAATGAAGATAAAAAATACAATGTCGTTCGGTTTTTTCTAAAGAATATCTAATTAATTTCCAATTTCCTTGAACATCAATTTGAGTACTTCTCGTGCACCTTCAAGATTCTTGATCCTCAGTCTCTCATTTTGTGAGTGTGCACCATCTGTTGATTGACCGACTCCTAATCCAATTGCAGGTGCATCAAATAATTTTTCCATGAAGGGAATGATGGGTATAGAGCCTCCTGATCTTGCATATGATGGTTCCATCTTCCAATGCTGCTTTATGGCTTTGTGACCTGCCTTGTACAGAAAATTATCCACATTTCCAAGCCACCAGTCTCCCTCTCCAAGAGAAGAAACTTTCATCTTATTTGGTGAGTTAAGTTTTTCAAATTCCTTTTCTACATATTTGATGAAAATTTCAGCCATCTTCTTCGGAGATTGATCTGGTACTAATCTACAGGAAACTTTACCTATAACTGTACCTGGAACCACAGTCTTTGCACCTTTGCCAGAAAACGCCTTTTCAACACCATGAATACTGAGAGATGGATTCCTCCATCCATCCATCAGAACCGTGTTGGCATCATCAGAGATTACCTTCTCAAGACCCAAGAATTTCTTGTATCCTTCAAGATCATACTCGATATTCTCATATAATTTCTTCTCATCATCAGTTAAGGGCTTCACATCATCATAAAAATTATCAATTAGGATCTTACCGTCAAGATCAATGAGACGTGTGAACAGAAAGGAGAGGTCTGTCATGGGTTCACGAATAGTACCACCAACCAATCCACTGTGTTGATCTGCATTAGGACCAGTGATCTCGATTGTCATATAGATGATTCCTCTGAAACCATAATCCATTGATGGTGTTTTATCACCGAACCAGGAGGTGTCGAGGATGATTAAACCATCAACATTACCGAGAAAATCCTTGTGTTTTTCCACAGTCTCCTCAAATCCACCTGATGAACTCTCTTCCTCTCCTTCATATAACCATCGAATATTCACAGGTAACTCTCCCTCGGCAAGCAAATCTTTGATTGCAAAATAGAGTGCTGTGATGGGACCTTTATCATCATTCACACCTCGTCCATAGACATAACCATCCTTCTTGATCATCTCAAAAGGTTCTGTATCCCAACCATCCTCTATATCAGCTGGTTGTACATCATAATGTGAATAACATAATAAGGTCTTCTTGCTGGGATCATCCCCAAGCTTTGCCATTAGTATTGGGTTCTTTCCCTTTACCTCATTTTCGTAGATATTTACCACTGCACCTAATTTCTCCAGGTTATCCTTGATTAAATCAGCAGTTTTTTTGCTCTCACTTGCCATATCACCATCTGCAGAGATAGATGGGAATGCGATCAGCTTTCCTAGAAAATCTAGCATATCTTCTGTCATAGGTGTATTATTATTGATTATATGTTAAGCTCATCGATGGATGAATGATTAAAACATATTCTTGGTAAAATGAATTAATCACGCTTAGTATTATCCATATTTTTTCTCATTTATGTGCTGGTTCTCATTCGGATTTTTATACATAGCAGAATTACGTATTGAGTATGGAAGATTTCAAAGAAACTGCACAGAAACGATTGGAGAATGCTAGAGATACGATTATCAAGATTAAAAGCCTGAAGAAAGCGGACCTGAACATGGATGAGGAGGCTTTACTCAAAAACTTCAGAGCCAACTTATATGAATACTCAAAACTGATCAATCAGGCACTAGAGGATAATGAAGTAACTCCAGAGGAACTTAGTGAGATACAGATCAGAGAGAAAAAAATCTTACAGGATGCTAGAGCTACTATCTTAGCTGATGGAGAGGTATCCAAACAGGAACAAGAATTATTGGAGAAATTGATTGACTTATTTATCTCAATGACAGATTCCAATTAATTAGTGGATGAAAGCCATTCATCGATACGTAGAATTAATAATACATGAAAATAATCTTGGGATGGGTAAAATCAATATGATGAGTACAAGATTCAGATTGCTGCTAATAACTATTATGACCATAGCACTTGGATTTGGTTTTTTAGAGCTATTCATTCCAAACTTTCCCTATTCATTCAAACGTCTCCATATTTTTCTGTATAATTTGTTGACTGGTGGTACTATTCTGTTGTACTTCACAGAGGGGAAGCCATATATGAGTAATCGAGTAAAAATTTATTTCACTATGGCATTAACCTACACATTACTGGCCTTCTACGAGATCTACTTGGTTTCCATTTTTCTTGGTCTATTCATGAGTGTATTGGTGGAGAGTTTCAGAGTACAAAAATTTGGATTTTTGCCTCTTGATTTCTTCAGAAGTTCAGTGCCTACAAGTAAAAAGTTCCATCAAGCAGCATTACTCTGTCTCTCCATTGGATTAGTCATCTGTTCCTTTGCAATTTGGAATGATGAATATCTACACTTGTTGGATTTTGAGAAATTGTCTCTTAATACATTTTTTTTGGGTTTTAGCTTCCCATTATCTCTCATCACCCTTTCAATCTCTTTCAATATGATGCACAAGGCCAAGAGTAGTCTAGTAAAGCAATTGAAAACTGTGGCATTTTGGACTATTACAGGAGGAGTAGTGGTTTTCTTTGGTTTCATTCTCTTTGAGAATCTAATTCTTGAACTAGTGATTTCATTAATTCTATTTGTGGCTGTAGGAATGGTATTAGTTATGTACATTAAAATTGGAATCAAAGAGCAGCAAAAAGCATTTTTAACATCAGGTATTACTTTTCTACTGGTTACATCCCTTTTTGGTGTTATGTACATCCTATTTCTTGTATTTCCCAATTTCATCGACTACTACCAGAACAAAGTGATCCTGCACTACCACGCCATGTTGGCGTTATATGGCTGGAATTTGAGCGGACTTGCCGTCATATCTCGCTTTGATGATTTCCCCATTATGCTTCACGAGGGTAAAACTGTGGCATTGCATTGGATTGTTGTGCTTGGATTCGCTCCACTTGGGTATTACTACAAATGGGCAGCAATCATAGCCTTTATTCTCTATTTCACCTTTCTATACATTCTATTTTTCAGTAGAGGTACTAAAGAAATTATCGAGCTGGTTGAAACTTAAGGTATATTCCAAATTTTGACATTGGTGCCTTCTTGTTTCTGTTCTGAGTAGTCAAATTGTACCTTCAGTGTGTTAATCATTGTTTTTACATCATTATTGGAAACTTTGTTCAATATGTATTCCTGATCATCTACATAAACTGTCAGTTGGTTTGCTGAATACTCAATTCGTCTGATATCATCATGTGAATAAGTATTATCTAATATTATCGATTTTATTTTTACTTCTCCTTCCGTAATTATCACTCTTTTTTGAAGTCCAGGTATGATCATATATGCTATAGGGATGATACCGATGAGAAAAGGAGTAGTATTTAGAAAAGTGTCTACGATGTTATCTAATGGGGAGAATATTACCTTGAAGATAAAAATCAGAGAAAATAATCCAATAACCACAATTGGTGATGACACTCGAGATTGACCAGTAATTTCCACATTTGCTTTTGTAATAGATCATATATAATTCATTATCAAGGTGTCTGATATTATCTCCTATGCGCAATATAAAACAGAACTGAAATAGATATAGAACATATTTTCGATTTTAATTTGAACATTATCGAGGTGAAATTATCACGAGTTCAAACCAAGGTTTTTTGAAAAATTTTTAAGCGAAAAAAGACATTTTTTAAACTTAGTTTAATATATAAATTTTTAATCAAAAATGATATCTAATCCTGATGTACTAAGAATTAGCTTTTTATAGTACAAAGGATAAACTTGATTTGATACTAATGAAACTAGGAACAAATCTTAATCACATTGAGAGCAAAGCTCAATTAGAAGAATTAATTGCAAATAATGAAAAAGTAGTCGTTGTTTGTGGTCGTATGGGGCCTATGTGCATACCAGTATACGGTATCATGGAGGAACTAGAAAATATCCATGAAGACATTAAGTTTTATGATTTTTTGTTTGATCATCCAGAAGCTGATGTAATTCGAAACCTTCCAGAGGCACAGAATTTCAGAGGTTTGCCATTTACTATTTACTATCGTAATGGTAAGGTAGTGGAAGCCACATCTAGTATCCAGACACCTAAGCAAGTGAAAGATATTATCAATGAAGTGTTTGAGTAATTCTTCAATCTAGTATTAAGCATAAAGGAGCATAGTATGTCAACAATAATAAAACATGATATAATCATTATCGGTGCAGGGCCTGCAGGTTTATCTGCAGCTCTATACGCAGCTCGGGCAAAATTGAATGTATTAGTCATTGATAAATCATCTGCTGGAGGGCAAGTAAAAACTACACATCAAGTTGCCAACTATCCTGGATTTGTAGAACCGATTTCAGGGTACCAATTGGCATCAAATATGAAAAAGCAAGCAGAAAAGTATGGAGCTAATTTTGCTCTGTTATCTGAAATTGAAGAATTGCATCTAACTGATGACGAGAAATGGGTGAGGCTGGATGATGGCAATACTTATCAAGCTCCGTATTTTATCTTAGCAACTGGTAGATCTCCAAGGCCATTAAATATCCCTGGGGAACATGGGCCATATATCTCATATTGTGCCACTTGTGATGGTGAATTCTATCAAGAGAAAGATATTTTTGTAATCGGTGGAGGAAACTCAGCGATGGAAGAATCTCTTTTACTGCTGCAGCATGCGAAATCTGTTCGAGTGATTCATCAATTTGATGAGTTACAAGCTGAAAGAGAGATTGGTGACAAGGTAAAGGCGAATCCAAAGGTTTCATTTCTTTGGTCACATGAACCACGTGCATTTGAAGTGGATGGAGATAAGATAACTGTTGAGATTGAGAACCTGAAGACTAATGAGAGATTAAAAGAGACCCGTGATGGTGTTTTCATCTTTGTTGGTATGGTTCCTAATTCACAAATTTATGAATCAACTGATGTAGAACTAAATGATTACAAATACATTTCAGTGAATCATGAGACACTGGAGACAAATATTTCCAATGTATTTGCTGCAGGAGATGTCAGAGATAAACATCAATGGCAAATTACCACTGCCGTTAATGACGGTACTATTGCTGCAATGGAGATTATAAAGCGATTTTAACCATTTCATCCAAACTTCTATTCCAACTCTACCTTCATATAAACAATTGATTAAATCAAATTATGAGAAAGTATCTATTTTGGATGATCAAGAAAAAGAAAAAATCCTAATGTATCTAGATTCTCTTCAGGATGATGCAGTAATCTGTCATGGTGATTTTCATCCAGATACTATCTTGATTGGCAAACAGGGGCCTGTAACAATTGATTGGTTAACAGTTTGTAAAGGTAATCCTGCAGCGGATGTTGCTAGAACACGTTTACTTCTATCATTAGGAACTCCTCCCACAAATATGTTAACCAAATTTTTTATTATGTTCTTTCGCTCCCTTTTCTATCATTCTTACCTAAATCACTATCTCGAAATTTCTGGAATGTCAAAATCAGATGTGGACTCATGGATGTTGCCCATATATGCTGCAAGATTGGTTGAGAATTTACCTGGTGAGAAGTATGTGTTATTAGATGCAATACAAAGAGAATTAAATCATCTTCAATCATGTTGCATCTTGAATAATCTTCTTAGAAGATTTATCTGTCCTATATGATGTTGTTCATGACGATGGATATGAAATAATACCCATTCAAGAGTGGATTTACCCATTTTTGATTCAAATACTTTCGAAAGATTCTCGTTTGAAAACTGATCTAGATATTGCATTACGTTTTTCCTTACCTCCTCTAATGTCATAAGGTAAAAATCTATAATTTTATCAGTCCTTTGAACTGGATTCAATTGTAATCTAAGCGGAAAGGCCCACTTCCAGGTTTCAAAATCAACTTCCTGACCATCAAGATGCTCAAATATCCATGAATTCTCTACATCTGCAATGTGGAATAACATCGTTCCAATTGTCTCAAATTTATTTATGTCAGGTGAGAAATCAAGTTCATTCTGGGTTATTCCATTTATTTCTTTGAGCAGATATTTTCGTGTCAATTTCATCTGAGTTAATAAAAATTGAAAGGTTTCTCCAGATTGTTCTGTTACAATCCATGTATCTTGCATACTATGATTTGGTAGGTATCATTTCAAAAATTTTCTTACAAGTGATACAAATTAATAATTAATATAAATAGAGAGGAATTCCTCTATTTCTGAAAATCGACAATAGATACATTGATATTCTACAATATTTTTTTTTAAATTGTATTAAATGTCATTGATCAAGCTGCTTTTCTCTTTTATTTCATTCTGGATAAAGGTTAAAATCAAGGGGTTCAGAGAAGAATTACTTGATCATTCATTTATCACCAATTTGGTATTTTTTCCTCGAAAAGCAACATTTCCAGATATAGGGTACTTGGATCGAATAAGTTTCACCATGAAAGATGGAGTTACACTCTCCTCATTCATTTACAGAGTAGATTCATCATATCCAACTATTTTGTTATTTCATGGCAATGGCGAAATCATAAATGATTATATACACACCTCTCTGTACACAGATGTCGGGTTTAACCTCGCAGTTGTAGATTTTCGTGGATATGGTGAAAGTGAGGGCAAACCTTCTTTCAGAACACTTTTTTCAGATCCACTAGAAATTTATACTCAATTAGAAGTTTATCTCAAAGAGAATTCCATGAATCAAAGAATTGTTGTGTTTGGTCGTTCATTGGGAAGTATTTGTGCGAGTGTTATAGCAGCAAATAATCCTGAAAATATGATCGGAGTGATGTATGAGAGTGGTTTTGCTAATCTACACAAGCTTTGGATGAGTGGTGTGGCCATCCCTGGAATAAAGATCACAGATGAAATGCTATCTGAGTGGTCAAATGATAGATTTATGAGGAACATACAAGCTCCGACAGTTATCATTCATGGTGATCAAGATCAGGTAATCCCCCATGATCAAGCCATATTAATCAATAATGCAATTCAAAAGTCAATATTATGTACTATACCCGGAGCCGGACATAACAATATAATGCTGTACAAAGAAAAGTATCAAGAAGCTATTCGTACTTTTAAGGCCCTAGCACATCTGAAATAGTTGTATTTTCAAATATTGCTTTATGAAGAAGAATTTTTTCGTACTATATTTAAAAATCTATAGTTTGAGGGTTAAACCCTACAATATTTAATTTACACTCTCGGGTGTAATCGTCATACCTGCCTGTAGACGATGATATTTAAATATGAGCTGATGTTGCTATGTATTCAATAGTTGATAGTTATGAGTCATACCAAGAACCCATCATGGACAATTATTTTGTACTTGAAGAATTATAAGTTCAACATATTCGCTGAAGTACTTGTTGATTTTATCTGGGCATCTATGTGCATAGCCCTGCCAGTTGTAATTGGATTTATCTTTGATGTAATCTATTCTAGTCTAGCTAGGGGAGAATTATTTACAGAGGATGCGGTTTACTATCTCAGCCTAGGATTTATTATTATTCTGTTGACTTACGTTACAACAGTTTTAACTAATCAGTATACAGGTAGAATAACAGCAGATGTATCCCGTGATATCCGATCGGATCTTTTCAAATCTTTGCAGGCTCAAAGTCACAAATATTTTGATGATCAAGATACTGGTGATCTTGTAAGTAAATCATCTAATGACATTACTGCAGTAATAAGTTTCTTCACAACCGTGTTAATTCTGTTACCCATCTTAATAGGGGAGTTTGTATTTACCATCTTTTTCTTATTTCTCATAGATTGGCAGGTAGCAGTAACCGCTTTGATCTCATTACCAATCATGTATTTGTTAACTAAAAGATTTGAGAAGATGTATTCTCCAGTACGTTTGGATGCTCAGAATCAATTTGGTGTGATGAGTTCAGTTCTCACGGAGAATATTGATATGGCTAAGATCTCCAGAACCTTTCCTTCACAGCATAAGGAAATAGATAGGTTTGACAAGCATAATGTACAATATAAAGATCTGGCAATTAAATCCCATAAATTGAGATCCTCCATGCAAACTCAAGGTCCCACAGCGGTAGGTATTGTCATGATCCTGCTTATTTCTATTGGGGGATATAAAGTGATGATTGGTGAGTTGACTATTGGATCCTTGATGATGATAATCTTTCTATCCGGTTGGTTGAATCCCCCCGTTCGTCATATTGGTAATATAGCAATAAATTATAGTAACTTGAAGGCTTCTAGTGCCAGAATAGTTGATGTGATTGAGAGTGTTCCTGATATTCAATCAGCTGATGATCCATATGTTGTAGATTCACTCGAAGGTGAGATATTCTTTGACAATGTCTCATTTGGATTTAGAAAGGAGGCAGTATTGAAAGATATTACTCTCAGAATTGAGGCAAAGCAGAAAATAGCTGTACTTGGAACTTCTGGATCTGGAAAATCAAGTCTAATTAATCTTATCCCTCGGTATTACGATACCAGTTCAGGTACTGTATTCATAGATGGTGTGGATGTGAGAAATTATGATCTACAACTCCTAAGGAAATCTATTGGTTTCGTTGATCAGGAGACTTTTCTATTCTCCAAACCTATCCGAGAGAATATCGCCTTTGGAAAGCCTGATGCTACTATAGATGAGGTTATAGAAGCTGCAAAGAATGCCTGTATCCATGACTATATTGAATCATTACCTGATGGATATAATACAATTATCGGTGAACGAGGAGTAACTTTATCGGGTGGCCAGAAACAACGCTTGAGCATCGCAAGAGCAATTCTCTACAATCCTGGAATTGTCATCTTCGATGATAGTCTTAGTGCAGTTGATATGAAAACTGAGTATCAAATCAAGCAGGCATTAGATGAACTGTTAAAGGATCGGACTGTGATTTTTGTGACTCAACGATTATCCACTATATCTAATACTGATCTGATTGTTATCATGAGCAAGGGGAGTATTGTAGAATGTGGATCTGAGGATGAATTACTTGCTAAAGGAGGTATATTTGCCAAACTATATGAAACGCAAGTAGATGATATTCTTGATCTCAGTATACTCAACGGTGAGGAATTGGAGGTTGATATAAATTGACTGAAGAAAAGGAGAAGAAAAGAAAATTTGGTGATAAATACCTTTACCAAAGGCTATCAAGGTATATTTTTAATTCAAAAATTACTCTCGCTGCAGTGTTATGTATCATAACCCTTGATGTATTCATCCAACTGGGGCTTCCTTTAATCATTGCAGAGGTACTAGATCTTACCGTAGAATCCAGTGATTTTAGATTATTCACCTGGTTGATGCTTGCCTATGCAGGTCTATTTCTTATTTCACGAGTGGATCAATTCCTAGGTATCTATGGTTTAGGTATTATCGGTGAGAATGCAGTGTATGCGTTAAGAAAGGATACTTTTGAGAGCCTACAATATCTATCACAGGATTATTATGATGATACACCAACAGGAGATACAATTTCGAGATTGACAAATGACCTGGATTCAATGAACCCATTACTTTCAGGTCAAGTCCTCTACGCATTGTTATCGCTTGTCACCTTCATAGGTACTCTAGTGATCATGTTTTCAATAAATTGGATCTTGACATTAATGGCTTTAATTTCTGTACCTCTTTTTATTCCTCTGAGTTATGTTCAAAAGAATATACTCAGGCCAAAATGGAAAACTGTTAGAGAATCGATTTCGAAAGTCTCTGCATCTATGACTGAGAACATTATGGGTGCAAAAGTATCAACTGCATTTGCCAGAGCTGATCTGAACCAGAGTGAGTTCGGAGAGGTTAATGATGGTCTCGCAGAAGATTTTTATGATTTTATCAAGAAAAATGCCTATGCAAATGGCGTGTATGAAGTGTTTGGATCTTTGATGAGAGCTCTTATACTACTAGCTGGTGCAATGTTGGTATATTACAATCAGGAAAGTGGTATTACTGTAGGTGTTTTGATGATATTTCTTTTGTATATTGGAAATATGCTACAACCTCTTCATATCCTCTCATCATTATTTGGTCAGCTGCAGAGTGCATTGGCCTCTTTTGAACGAATAATTTTACTCATTGATGAAGAACCATCTGTTAAAGAGTCTGATGATGCATTTGATCTGGTGATTACAGATGGGGCCATAGAGATGAAGAATGTTACTTTCAAGTATAATACTTCCGAATCTAATGTAATTGAGGCATTTAATCTCTCTATCCATCCCATGGAGAAATTGGCCATTGTTGGAGCTACAGGATCTGGAAAGACAACATTATCCAATTTGATCTCGAGATTATATGAGATACAAGATGGAGAAATATCGATTGATGGTCAGAATATTCAAGATGTAACATTACAGTCTCTGAGAGGATCAGTGGGAGTGGTTCTACAGGATCCTGTACTTGTAAAGGAATCCATAAGATATAATCTATGCTATGGTAAGGATGTTTCTGATGATGAACTTGAAAAAATATTGAAACTAGTGGGTGCTGAATTTGTGTTTGATTTACCTGAAGGATTAGATACTATAGTTGGTGAACGAGGTACAAGATTTTCTCTTGGTCAACGTCAACTGTTAAGTTTTGCGCGAGCACTAGTTCCTGATCCAAAAATCCTCCTACTTGATGAAGCAACTAGCTCGATCGATCCACAGGCAGAGCTTAGAATACAGAAAGCTATGTCTACTATGCTTAAAAACAGAACATCAATCATTATTGCTCATAGATTGAGTACTGTGAAACAAGCAGATCGGGTTATTGTACTTGATAAAGGTAAGATAATTGAAGAAGGAAGTTTTTCAGAGTTACTACAACAAAAAGGGGAATTTTATCAACTCTATAAGTTGCAAATAGGAAATGGAAATGGTAGGAAAACTGCTGAGAAACAGGTTCTGCTCAATCCTAATCCTGAATTGCACTAATTTTTGTCTTTCTGATAAGGAAAAAAAAATTATCCTATAGCTTTAATATAGTAAAAAATTCTCTAACTTGTGGATCCTGAAATCAAAAAATTAATGCAAGAGGCAAGGTACAATGAGGCACTAAAGCTTTTGCAAGATGATTCATCTCAGGAAGCCCTAATCACTACATCTGTGATTTTTGAGAGGAAAGGAAAATTCAGAGAAAGCCTTGACCTTGCTAACAAGGTATTTGAAAGTGTTCCAATTGGATCTCTCCTGTATTTACGTGCACTGGTAAATCAAGCCTATGCATATTGGAGGTTGGAGGATTTTGAATCAGCCTTCAATTCTATAGATAAGGGATTATCCCTCAATATCGATAACAAAGATGAATTTATAAGATATATTAGTGAACTATATTATGTTAAAGGAATACTTCATCATCTGAGAAATGAATTTGAACCTTCAGAATTTAATTTTAAAAGAGCTTATGAGTTGCGTCTTGTATATGGAGATGATACTTTAATCTCTCATGTATTGAATGCTCTAGGAATAATTTATGATAGCCAGGGTGAGACTGCCAAATCTCTTCAGACGTATGAAGAGGCCTTGAAGCTAAAGGAAGCACAGGGAAATAAACAAGATATATCTCGAACTGTACATAATATCGCCAAAATATATGAGATACAAGGAGAGTATGAGAAAGCTCGTTCATTCAATAATCGAGGAATGGAGTTGGCACAAGAATATGGGTCGAATCGAGATTATGCTAGTTTTCTCATCAATAAAGCATCATTACTATCCAAACAGGCAGAATATCAACTAGCAAACGAGCAACTTCATGAGGTATGTGATATCTATGAAAAGGATGAGTACCAGTATGGGAAGGCAACTGTGCTTTCCATGCTCATATCCAATGCTCTGGAACAATCTATCCCGGATAAAGCCCATACATATTATAATGACCTTACACAAATTCAGAAAAGAAATCCTGGACCCGAATTTCACTTGCTTTTACAAATTAATACTGCGAGAATTAAGAAGAATAGTAGAAGAATGAAAGATAAGGTTGCAGCAGTCGAGTTATATCAAACATTACTTGATAGTTCCAGTGTAAGTGCCTTGGAAAAAGTATCATTGATGGTTGAGATTTGTGAGTTAAAAATCGAGGAATTTAATAAATTCAGAGATCCCTCAATTATCGAGGATATCAATCAAATACTTGATAACCTGGAAAAATTCTCTAAGAAAGAACATTTACAGTATCATGAAGTACAGAATAAGATCTTACTTGCGGAGTTTGAATACTACAAAGGAGATTTTGAAGAGGCAAAACGATTACTTACCCAAGCACAGTATCTTGGTATCGATAAGAAATATATCAAACTAGCCCAGTATGCATCTAAACGTTTTGATGAGTTATTTGTTAATGTATACAAGGAGGAATTGAATTTTAATAATTTAACGGATGCAATTGATTCGATGAAACAGAACTTCAGTAAGATAGAACCGAGTAGGCTCAATGAATCTCCTCTCATACTATTCATTATGGAGATGAGTGGAATTGTGAAATTCTCTCGTTCCTTTGATGATAAGTTTGAGATAGAGGTACTACTTACAGCATCCTATATTTCTGCAATCAGTACATTTGCTAGGGATCTGTTTAGAACTGATGATAGTTTAGTGCAAAGAATTGAACATAATGAGTACTCCATCTATGTACTTACCTTCAAGGATTTGCAATTATGTTATTTATTCAAGGGTAACTCATTGAAGGCCCTAGATCATCAAATCCAAGTCATGAACTTTATCCAAAAGAGTTCAGACATACTTGAGGATCTGATTTCATCCAATTACGGACTTGAGGATGGTTTGAAGATGAGACTAAATCAATTTCTTGATACTGTATTCCTAGGTTGAAAATTTGATATTTCTGGGTAAACTAGTAGATACTAAAATACAAACGGTATAAATCTTTTAGTCTTGGTCATATACTCTGGATATTCAGTGAATTCATTACACAACATCTCCTCTTCATATTTCGCTCGATCATTTAAGACTTTAAAGTAAATTAGAAGAGAAAGCAACCCTATGATAATTGATTGTGTTACAAGCATAAACCCCAGGACTCCGATGATCCCAGCTCCATAAATAGGATGTCTCACATACTTGTATATCCCATTAGTGATCAGCTCATGATCATCTCTTATTACCAGGATTCCTGTTGCCTGTTTACCAAGATTAATTCTAGACCAGAGAAGCATAATAATCCCACTAAGATAGATTACAAGGCCAATAATTGATATTATCGGATTCCTCCAGGGATAATAAGTAACTTCAAACATGGCGAGAATGAGAAGAAAGGGATTGATGAGAAATAGAAGTGCCAAAATCTTTTCAAATCCTCCCTCTTCTTTTTTCTCAGTCTCTAATGGTCTGATAATTGTATCGAGTATTCCACCAGTATACAGTAAAATTAGATAGATAAAGACGAATGGATCGTCAAACACCTCAGGCATGAGCCATAAGTAGATTCCTGTATAATATACCACATATACAATAACAATAAACATGATTTTCTGAATGACAATTCTCATAGTAATATTCATAGTAAATACAATAACACAATGGCTATTAAGGATATAATGTTAAAATTGAATTAATTCGTTATTTGATTTGTGTTTTCAACACTACTGTGTTTTTTCAACCTCATCATCTTTTTTCTTGGAGAATACTGATTTTGGAATGGCTACAAGCAGCACAAAGAATAATCCTGCATAAAATGATAGTGCCTCAAGATTGGTAAAAGTATTTACAGCAAACAAAAGCATATCCGATCCACTTAATGATGATAATGGTAAGAGAGTAAGAAATGTAGATTCAAAGATTTCGATAGATACAATATCACTGTAAATCTGAGTAATAATAAGTATAAATGTAGAACTTGTGAGTAAGAAAAATAATCCAGCATTATCTTTGGTTTTCTCTGCAATTAGGGAGATACTAAAGAATTTCAAGCTAGAATTTATAATAATCACCGCTGGTAACAAGAATAAAGCAAATGATGCCAAAAATTCATTACTCTGGGTGGAATAGATTTCATAAACCCAATCAAATACATTGGAAATTCTCAAATCAATATCTATGTGAATATCTATGGGAGCTAAAATTTGATTCACGATCTCGCCTAGCTTATCCCAGACCATCGATATCCAAGCTGTAAGGAAAACCAATCTGGTCAATCGTATGGCACTCGCTGATGATGTGGACGTGGATGCCACCTGACCTGACCGTAACACTCGTTTTCCCTTGATAAGTGCTTTTCCAATGGATAGTACTGAGAACCCCTCAGCAAAACCGATGATTACGGCCCCAATACCGATGACTATCACGAAATCCAGCTCTATTATTCTTACAATATCAGTCATATTATACAGAAAGGTCGTCGCATAGAGTTGTAGAGTGCTGTTTCGAACATCATCTGTCAGCTCATGACTGGCATAGATGGTCTTGCTAAGATCTCCATCTGAGATGACTGTAAGAATATCAAAGGCAGACCATGCAAGAACAGGGAGGATATAGAACAGGAAAAGGGTGGGATATACTAATCTGTTGGGTAATGAAGTTACTTTCAGAATCTTCGATACAATTTCCACTATGATGAACATAATTGTGAATAAAACAATGGATATGACAATTATCGTGGCCATGATCATTGTAATTGGAAGAAGGTTTGCAGTATCCAGATAAGTCATATATAGTATCATTAACACTCCAAGTCCTATTACCAGTCCAATGAAGTATTTGAAAATCAATTTGTAATATTTGTCATCTGTTTCCTCATTAACTTCCTGAATATTCTCCTCGGTAACTCTTTGTTTAACTATTCGATAGATGATCTGTACTGACATTATAAGGGGAAATACCATGAGTAATGCAAAGAGGATCGCAAAAACATTATTTCTGATGTGTGTGTACATAAGATAATCTGTGGATGTTAGTGAAGGATCTATTTGAAATATATCATTTATCATCCAGATCAGTGAAACCAGGGATTGAAGGATGTAGATATTAACTAGGGCCACATCCAGGAGTATCACCACTTGAAGCAAGAAAATGATAATAAGAAAGAGTAATAATAGTGCCCGTTTGGATTTAACTGTGGTAATCCCAAATTCATCGCTCTGATCCACGAAGAGTAGCCGTGTAAAGAAATATATTATCAGAACAATGAGAAAAGCTGATAGAATACCAATTTGGAAATGTACACTTTCAAATCCAATGATATTTTCAGACTCCAATGTAGGCCGTTCAGGTGTAAATTCCTCCGATCTCATAATGATGAGCAGGATATCTACAATCATCAGAACCAAAAAGAGTATCTTAGGTCCCTGTGATTTCAAGATGCGTTTTACAAGTCCATCAGAGGATTTCTTTTCCTCTTTTTTTTCTTCATTCATGGAAGCTCAATATTACTATCTGTATATGTAGCTTATTCCGAGAGGAAGGGATTCTGTCTGAAATTAAAAATTGAATTATCAAATTTATGAAGGCAAGATTTCATTCAATTGTCTATTTTTTTCGTATAGGCTCACCTATACGCAAAATGTTGTTATTTTCTTTTTGTTTTATATTCTTTCCAATTAGTAATGTGTAATCCATCCAGCATATTCAATTTATTGTCTTCTAATAATTTCAATATTACTTTATCAAATGTCACAAATGTGTCTGAATTATAGTATGCAGTGGCAAGGATTATACAATCGATATAATCCGTATGAACGTTAGATAATTATAGCTCTTGTGGATCTACTTCTATTTTACCCTTTTTACCTAATAATTCTTCAGTTGGTCGGATCTTCTCAACTATCAATTTACCTTGAACAATACGATAGTTTACTTTATCTCCACTTTCTAGACCAAGACTATCCCGAATTGACTTAGGTGGAAATAATTCACCCTTGGAGCCTACTTTACCACTACTCATTCTTTACCAGATAAAATATGATTTTTCTGTTTAATAAGTATTAACTCATATCTCTTGAAAATTTGATGTTTTTCTTGCTTTTATTACAAGTAATCTCAAACTGTATTCCAATCTATCCCATCATACAGCCATAGTTAACCAGATCTTCCCCAAAATAAAAACCTTATATTGCACTATAATCTTAGGGATGCTATTCAAATGCAAATCCTTCACAACCTTCTATACTATAAAATTATTTTTTGATAACTTTATTTAATAGATATTTTTCTCATTATGAATCCTTAAAATTTTTATATTTTACACAGGATCTTAATTCAGATGGGCATCTATACTGGAACAATCAGAGGAACAATAATCTCACGTCAGGCCAGGGTGGGATCGAGGTCAGAGGGGCCTGATTACTTTATTCTCCCCAATGATGAGTATAAAACCTGGGGAGAGATTAAGATCAGGAAGAAAATCATGAAGTGGATGAAGGATCCTGTTCTCCATAATCTGATCGGTGAAGTGGTATCCTTGACTGGTGAGATTGTAGAAACTAAGGATACTATAACCATAGAATTCACTGAAGTGGAACATGAAGGAAAAATTATCCCTGCGTCACAAAAATCAGGAAAGGTAGTCTATCCAAAGGATAAATTGGATGAGATATTAGATCGATAACTCAGAAACAAAATATGGTATTATTCTTCATACTTTGACATAGGATCCTCCATAACTAGAAGATCCTCGAGTTCCTTTTGTTTGAATTTTGTTGCAATGATCATGGCAGGGATGAGCGCAAGTAGTAGAAATACAGTTGCCATCTGCCAAGCTAATTTATACCCAAGAGGGCCTACAAGTGCTGCAATGATCAAACCCCCGATTACAAACTGTCCTAGGTTAGATAGGGAATTATACAAATTGAACATGGTTCCAGCGAGTACTTTAGGTGAGTTCTGCATACTCAACCTCATCTGTGTTGCCTCATAACCACCATTAACGAAACCTACCAGGAAGAAATATGAGATGGCATAGCTCATGATAGACAGATCAACAAAGAAAACCAACAATATGGTGATGGCATAGAGTCCAGTGGTTACAGGTAGTGTAATTCTGATATGGAGAATATCTCCCAATACTCCCAATATTACACTACCAATCAACATGCCTAGGGCAAAGAACATCATGATCTGACCCACATTAGTATTGGAATACTCCAAATCCTCATTCAGGAAAGTTTGCAACAGGGCAACGATAGTAAGGGCCGCTCCGGAGAAAATATTGAAAAGAATAGTCCATTGAACTGGTTTTTGTGAGAATACATCCGCATATGTAGATCCCGGAACTCGGGTTATCTCAATAATTTTTACCTCTTTTATGAGGAGAATGGCAATAATTGCAGTTGTACTTAATAATCCCGGAACATAAAATAATAATTTCCACTCTCCTGAATCTACGATTGGCCCTGCAATATATGCAGAAATCCCCATACCCAGTCCTCGTGCTCCCCAAGCCACTCCCTGCATAGATCCATGACGTCTCGGAGGGGTAATATCAACACCGAGAGCATCAAATGTGGAATCAGCAATTGCAATGGCAGTTGATGTAAAAATGGCTGAGATTACAAATATTGCATTGAATGTGGAGTGAAGATCAAGGGTGAACCAACCAATCAATGATAAGAAACCTGCTGTAGCAATATATGGTTTTCTTCTCCCATAAGATTTAATGGAATAATTATCAGATACCCATCCAAATATGATTTTAATCGCCCATGGTGCAGATATTATTCCCTGCCAATATAAGGATTCGCTATCACTTAATCCCAAACTCCGCATGTATTCTGCAAAGAATAGGATGACTCCCATAGCAATTCCCTGGGTGAGGTAGAAATATCCTTGAATTCCTAAATATCTATCCTTCCAGGTAGAATAGTGAATTTCTTCATAACTCATACATCAACCAACAAATCTACCTTTCAAAAACCATTTCCCTAACAGAGGGAAAATCAGTATCATTATAATAATTTTCAACGGGTGTTTGATGTAACTTAAGTTGGAAAGATATGTTTGAGAATAAAGATCTAAGAATAAATATTGTCAAAAGTAATATTAATTCTGCACCATTTTGTATAATGGTGCAAATTAATCGGAATTAATGGTAAATATACTAAAAAAATATGTGCTTTCATTGATTTTTATGGCTTATACCTTATATTCAACCTTTATGTATCAAGATCGATATTATGAAGAAACCAACACTCATCATATTCATTTTAGAGATAGTGGCAGCACTCATAGGTCTGGTGTCTGCATTCGGATCGAATTGTATTACCTTTGATCTGGATACAGTTCTTGCAGATTTGGAACCAGGAAAATATAATTATCAAATTGTTCAAGATCTTCATTGGCTTTGGTATATCACCACAATCCTGACCTATATGGCAGCTTTTGCATCTGTTGTCATGATTTGGGCAATTTTAAAAGAAAAAGAATGGTTCTACATGGCTGCTATATCAACTGCTGCTGTGGGAGCAATCAGTGGATGGATCCCATATACCCTGATTGTAATGGATGGTGGTTTCACCCCTTCCATCATGAGAGCTCTGGTGTACACCATTCTACTAGTTCTTCTTCTCATTCCAGGATTAGCCAATGGGGTGAAATTTGGCAAAACTCAGGTGAAAGAGATGGCGTCATCTGATACACCCAAACAGGTATCCACAACTCTTGCTATCATTGGGCTTATTACAATTGCATTTTCTGCTATGGCCGGAGTGGGCCATGATCTAACATGGGTGACTTGGGGTTACTCGGTGGCCCAGATCATCATACTCCTAGCTTCTCTTGGAGCAAGCATGTTGATTGTAGCTGTAGGAATGTTCTTCTACACCCAGTATCAGTATAATATTAGAGCACTTGAGATCCCCCACTGACAACTATTTCATCTTAACAGCTTTCTGAACAATCTTTCCTTTTAATTTTTTGAATAATCGTTTCTTCTTGATGATTAAAGAATCAAGATCCATGGGGTAGGATGTGAGTAGTTCATAGCCATCCTTGGTTACTAAGACTGTATCTGAGTGTCTTACTCCACCGATTTCAGGAATATAAATACCCGGTTCAACAGATATGACCATATTTTCTTTCAGGATATTCTCTGATCCATTTGCCACCCAAGGTCCTTCATGATTACCAAGTCCTATACCATGCCCAGTTCGGTGTAGTAAATACTCACCATACCCCTTCTCCTTGAGGTAATCCTGTGCTGCTTTATCCACATCTGAGCATTTTACACCTGGTTTGATCAATGCAAATGCCCTGTTTCTTGCTTCCTCCATATCTGCAAACATTTGTCTCACCTTTTCTGAAGGTTCTGACAAGAAAAATGTACGCTCACACTCTGCAGCATATCCATTGATGTGATGATAAGACATAGCAACTAATGGACCATCACGTAGGCGATCATTAATTTCAGGTACTCCATGAGGTTTGGCCGAGAATGGTGCTGGCCAACAAGCAGTGAGAAATTCAGTTTGTAGGGGATCAAAAAAACCAGTTTTGATCACATCAATTTGCAGCTTTCGGGATAGTGAGAACATTTCTAGTACAGATGCTCCATAATAAGCATTATTCAATAACAATTCCATTCCTCGATCCGCATAGTCTGAGGCATTTCGTATCATCTCCAATTCAGTATCAGATTTTACCAAACGTTGTTGATGAACTAAATCAGCTATCATCAATCTTGTATTTGTGCTCTTTTCTATCATTTCTCTGTTAATCGCTGAGATACCATGCTCTATACCTATATTATTATCATTTTTTAACAATTCGGACATCAGATCAAACCAATTTTGACCTACAGGCGATGGATACTCCCAGTAGCTGATGACACTTCCTATGTTTGCTTTCTCCATATGTGATTGTTCTAGTTTAGGAACCAGAAAGGTTGCATCCTGTTCTGGTTTGATGATAATAAAAAATGGACGTTCTTGTACCTTGTAAGTGGCACCTGTCAGATAATAGATACTCTCTGATTCAGATACAATGAAGGCATCAAGACCTTGATCCTCCACAGCCTTTTGAAGTGTTTTCGCACGTTGTTGATATTCCTCAATATGTATCATGGTATTTTCCTGAATAGTATATTCTATATCAGCATTAAATCTAGGTTATTAAAAGCTAATTCAGATTAATTTTTAATTTGCATATCCTAAATTAAGTAATTACGGTTATATTAACTAAAATCGAGTTTTCTTAGCACTGACACCAATTTTAACCTTGATTCCATTTTTCTCCAATGCGTGATACTCCACAGATTGACCTAATTTGATACTGATCTTTTCATCAATTAGTTCGTCATCCTTGCTGGCATCCTTATCAAATACTTGTACCCTTACCACCTCTGTACCAGCCTTCTTTTCCTCGATAAACTGAGTATAGAGGGATAAACCACCACTAGGCTTGAAAACCTCATTTATTTCCACATGGATCTCTCCTTTATTGGGAATTCTCTTTCTATCGCATTTGAAATAGATCTCGTTTGATCTGGAGAGTACATCACTTGATTCTATAAGCTTCACCGATACTAGATCCACCCTGAGAAAATATCTATCACCTTCGATGGTACTAGATTCTCCCTTGGCTCTTGTGCTTGAATAAGTTGTTTTTCGAACTGTCTTTCTTGCCATATAGGTTCATTTAAACTAAGTTAAAGCCTGTTTAAAGTATATTGAATTTTAATTAGAGTGATGAGCCGATTTATGAAAATTATTTCGATTGTTTACCATTACCATTCTTATCAATCTCACTCTCCCATAATTCTCTCATTTCCTCTGACTGCTCCAGTAACTCTTCTAATGTGCCCACACTATCAATTTTTCCATCCTTGAGTAAGATTATCTGATCTGCTTGCTTGAGTGCTACTTTTCTATGAGAAGAAACCAGAAAAGTGGCATCTTTTTTATCAAATACTCGTTTCCATAGTATCTGCTCTGTGCTTACATCTAGTGCTGATGATATGTCATCGAGGATATAGAGTTCTGAATCTCTGGCAAACATCCGTGCAGCAGCTAATCTCTGTTTCTGACCACCTGATAATTTCACCCCCTTAGGTCCAATTGTGGTCTCTAATCCCTCTTCAAATTGAATAATTTCCTCATCAATCACTGCTAATTGCAATGCTTCATTGATATCTACAGTATCCTCAGGTAAACCCATTGTCAAATTGTCCTTGATACTCTCACTGAATAGGGTGGGAATTTGAGTTGTATATGCAGAGTATGGGGGTTTGAAGAAATCTTTGGGTGCATTAATGTATTCCTCATTCCAGTAGATCTTCCCAGTAGAGCTATGGAGACCTTGTAATGCCCTTAGAACCGTTGTTTTTCCAGATCCAATTCTACCTGTGATAACATTGAAGGATCCTTTTTTCAGCTCAAATGAAATATTCTCAATACCATTTTCAGAATCTTCAAAATGGTAGCTGAGGCCTTCAACTCGGAGTCTCTGTAATGCATTACCATTTACAGGTTTAGGTTGCTCTAGTGCCGGATATTCTTTATCAATATAGATTTCATCATGTGCAATGATCTCCTTATCATCTTCTACCTTCATGATCCTCCCCAATCGATCATATGATACACCTGCACGTTGTAATGCCGCTATCAACTGTCCGATAGCACCAACAAATCCTGTAAGCCAGCCAATGAGGAAGGTAAAAATGAATAGATTACCTATGCTGAACCTACCTGAGCGGATCTCATCTGCGATCATATAGAACATAATCCCGATGGATAGTGAGGATATAATCCCATACAATGAATTGATCACCTGCATCATCACATCATCCTTGATGGCTGCTCGTTTTCTCACATTGTTGAGATTATCAAAATGGTTGAGGATATTTCTCTCAGAATTGGTAACCTTGATGGCTCGTACTGAACCGAATATCTCATTGATTGCAGAAGTAACCCTTCCTGTTGCTTTTCTATTTGCCTTGTTCAATTCAGTGATCTTTCTTCTGGCCATGAGTACACTGATGATAAGTACTGCGAAGGGAATGAGAATGATGGTTGAAATCCTGGTATTGATCGAGAACATGATGTAAAATGCTATACCTGCAAAAATACCAAAATTTATCATTTGAGCCATGAATGTTGAGAGGCCCCCAATCGTCTCCACATCACCACGGAAGCGAGATACAATCTCACCCGAAGTATCTTCGAGTTGTTCTGCACCAGGTTGCTTCAAAATACCCATTAATAGGTTACGTCTTAGCAAAGTGAATGTTTGCCACTGAAAATTCACAAGTAATACAATGAAAATCACAAATCCAATGATCTGGAAGATATAGGTTACTGGTAGAAGCCATATTATGTTATTTATAGTAATTTCATATGTACCCACTCCTTGTAGCTGATTGAAGATCTCCTGTATTAGCAGTGCAGTACCAAGAGGAGAAATAAAAAATAACATATTGAATAGCAATACACCTGTAAATAATTTTCCTCTGAATGTAATCAATCGAAAGGTATTGGTCAGTACACCCATTATACAAGCACCTCAACCATATCTTTTACTAATAATTTTGAGAAGGTGGAATCTGTATCGTTCTCAAGTAAACTGCGTTCACCAGTCTCAATAATTTCCCCATCTTGGAGAATAGCTATACTATCCACATGGTTTAGTGTTGATAGTCGGTGGGCAATTATAATTGATGTTCTGTTTTCCAGTAGTTTACGAGTTGCTCGATCTACAAGTATCTCTGTTGCAGGATCTAACCTTGATGAAGCCTCATCCAAAATTACAATTTGAGGATCCCGTAGAAATACCCTGGTAAAGGCAATTAATTGTGCCTCTCCAGCTGAGAATCCATTGCCTGCATCTATCTGAGTATCCAAACCATGCTTCAACCTCTTTAACCAGGTTTCTAAACCTACTTTTTGCATTACCTCAATTACCATCTCATCTGAGATGTTAGGATTGAACAAGGTGATATTATCTCTGAGCGTTCCATTGAATAATTCTACAGTCTGTGTGACTACTGCAATATGATCCCTCAATTCTTTGAGTGGATATTCCCTTATATCCCGTCCATCAATGATAATTCTTCCGTTTTGTGGATCGTATAATCGAAAAATTAATCGTGAGAGGGTGGTCTTTCCAGATCCAGTTCTTCCAATCAATCCTATGGATGAGTGTTCTTCAAGATGCAATGATATATTTTTTAGCACTGGCTCATTTTGTTTGTACTCAAATGATACATCTTCGAATGTGATACTGAGTGGTTTCTGAGAAATTCTTTCCGTTCCCTCATCCTTGAGATTCTTTGTTATATTAAATAATTCTTGAACTCTATCTATGGATGCATCTGCTCTCTGTAGCTCTTGTGCCTGAAAACCAATATTGGTGATTGGATTGTTAATCAATCTAACATAGTCTGCAATGAGGAATATTCCTCCTAAACTGATAACTCCTTGGAGAACAAGCGGCACACCTGCAGTATATACTAAAGTTGTTGAAACACCAACGATTCCAAAGATTACTATTCTGACATAGGAAGATTTGATCATGGCCTTCATACCTGCATCATACTGTGTTTTTGCTTTCTGATGAAATCCTTTCATTACATATCTCTCCCCTCCAAGTGCCAATACATCTTCCTTGCCTGCAATTCTCTCCTCTATATAACCATAGGTGTCACTTGTCGCTTCTCTTACCTTACCCCATTCCTTGATCGCCGGTTTACTTGATTTCATCATAAAAAAGAGACCAATTATCGTAAATGTGGTAAACACTCCTCCAATTATCAGGTTCTCAAGAAACAATGCCAACAAAATGGCTACGATAAGGAGAATATTCCTTCCTAGATATAATGTTAAGGTTGAAAAAAATGTGGATAGCATGAGAACATCACCGTCAATACGTTCCACCATGGATCCTGGTTTGTGCTGATTATGAAATCCCATATCAAGATTTAGACAATGATCAAGGAGGTCATACCGTAGATTATTGGTAGATGTCCATGCGAGATCCTGGCCAAGATACACCGAGATAATCAGCAATATCTGTGCTAAAATTGCTATGCCGATGTAGAGTAAGGCAGCTGTGGTTAATCCAGAAATATCGGTTATCTGCTGATTCATCACCGTATCTATATAATATCTGAGTATCTGTGGATTGATGACAGTGAGTGCAGTACTTGTGAGAATTAATATAATCAATCCTGATAACTTCAACATTTGAGGTCTGAGATAGGTGTTTAATAAGGAAAAATATTTACCAAATGGAATATTAATTCTTGGTTTTAGGGATCTCATGCAAATAACAATTAATTTAGGTATTTTAACAAATTAAATACTTTTACCTCGTGCCTAATCTAGTCTATCCCGAATTTACTTGGAAAAGTATCTCATATGAAAAGATTTGGTAAATATTGTGGCAAAGAATGCAAGAAATAATTCAAAGAAGATGATTGCAAATCCATTAATGATATGCCATACTACAAAGAAAGGGGAGAGATCGGTAATAACTGATAACCCACCAAAAATCCCTTGTATGATAAATGAGACTAATGTGATCACAGCCCACAAGAATACCGTGAAATGTGTTTTGATATATTTTCTTGACCAGTAGACAACAAGAATGAGGTAGGCACCTGAAGCAGCTGCCCAGAAACGATGAATCCATTCTACAAAAATCAGCCAATCTGAATAAGGACGTTCCACACCATCAAAGAAGGGAAACCATTTACCATAACAAGTAGGCCAGTCAGGACATGCCAACCCAGCACCCGATACACGTACATAACCTCCCAGAAACATCAGGATGAATGTGATTGCTCCAAGTATGTATGTAGACCACATGAATCGTTCGGATACATAGTTTCTTTCAACTGTATCACTATTTTCCATAAGTATCAATAAATGATCGATATTATATAGTCAACGACAGATGAGAAAATTTTTCTTGGATTTCATTCGATGTCTTGAAATTTATGTATTTGTCGATTATGAATTGATTCAAAAGATATTTGCTCAAATATTTGGAGATAATACAACTGGTATACTCTAGAGTTATGTATGATCTGAATAATTGCAGTAGATATGGTATCTGAATTAATTCTAACCTCCATTCATATAACTAGGATTCTCTACATTATTTTTGAGTTGTACATCAGTGTATTATTATTTCAGCAAATTCGAAAATATAAGATCACATCAAGTTATTTGATGTTTACTGCAACAGTGGTTAGTCTAGTAAGTGCAATCTATCAGTATTACATAATTAACACCGATCTAGAGGGTGTCTTGGATGAGGATTTTGGCTACCTAGATACACTACTCGGTATTGCATCAGCATATATAGTCCTTGTTTTTATCGATTACTATGAATCTTCTAGTGTGAATACTGGTAGAATGATTATCGCTACTGCTTTATCATCTCTCGGGATTTTTAACGTGATAGTGACTGCAAATAGGATTAAAATAGAAAATGCTGCAATAGTGGCTTTGTTGGCATTTATTATGATTATGTTTTTCTTTTTCATCCTAATTGCATCACTTAGATCAATAAAGAGAATGAAAAGGTATGCAAATGACATACAGAAAAAGGCTATGAATAACATTAGAATGTATTATATTCTCTCATTTGGTGGAATTACCACTGTTTATACAATATATGGGACAATGAAATCCATTATTACAGAAATTACTCCCTTCATGGAATTTTTCTACCTTGTAATTCCCCAGATATTATTCCTTTTATCAAATTACTACCTATACTTAGGTTTCGTCAGAATTAAAAATCCAGCAATATTGCAACCTCAGAAGATTGACCGGTTCATTATTATAGAATCCAGTGGAATTCCTGTTTATAATTATGCCATAGAATCAGAGGCGTCCCATGTTGATGATTCTCTATTATCTGGTGCTTTAACTGCAATTACCGCAATATTAAAAGAATCTACCAACATCATAGGTGACTTAACATCTATAACCTTAGGAGATGCGATTCTAATGATGAAATCTGTTGATCAATATACAGGTGTCGTATTTACTCAAGCTCCAACTAATTTTCTACAATCAATTCTAAATTCCTTGATGAATGAACTACCTGGGAAAATAAATAAAAAAGAAGGAATGTCTTTGTCTAACGAGGATCATGCAACTGTTGATGATCTTGTCAAAGAATCATTCGGATATAAATTTTAATACATTAATATCTGCTACAGTCATTGTTTCATTAATAGTCTTAACCAAGAGGTGTAGATACAGTGAGAAATTAATAAAGTGAATTGAAGTACTCTGACATACCAAGTTGCTTTATCTCATCTTTATTGAATTGCATTGGAAGCTGGAGAATATTTTGCACCTCAATGACAAGGGCGTCCATATTCTCTTGAGAATAGGCACGAGCATGTAGGAAACCCATTCTATTACCCATTTGATCTCCTAGTTCAAATAACCAGTAGGTTGCTCGAGGTTTTACAAGTAGCAATACCCAACGGAAGAGATACACAAAGATTTCTAATATCAACTCAAATAGAATCTCTGAGACAATACTTGATGAAGATTTTCTCACCCGACGGCCATTTACGTATGTCGTCGAGGTTGACTGAACACGTGCATAGTGTGGTTTGAAGGGTCTCCATGAATCCTCTGATATTTTAGTCACAAAGAGCACAGAATCAGGAATAATTGGGAACACACGTTTCTCAATGCCAATGGCACGTTCCTGGGCAAGATAATCGAATTTTCCAGAATTTGCTGATCTCAGAAAGATGATTCTGATGGTACTATAGGTACCTACTATGAATAGAATAAATTTCAAGAATCCAAGTATTGGTATGTTAAACCCTAGGATCACAATTGTCATGATCGCAATATAGGCAAACAAATCAAATTTCCAATCATTAAATTCTTTGCGTAAATCCACCTGAAATCCGTAATTCTGCTGAAATATGTCAAATTTCATAGTATGATTTGAATAAATCACCATTAAAAATCTAAGCTAGAACTGATGAATTATCGATTGACTGTAGCTATACTTTATTGGCGTATTCTAAGTTTAGATACTATATTCTTAAAATTGGATAGTTGATCCTCCTTGTATGAGCCTCATCTATCTGTTGGTGGCACTAATTTCCATACTTGTATCCTCAGTCAGTATTATTGGGGGTCTAGGAGGAGGAATATTGCTTATTCCAATCTTAACAATCGGATTTGGTTTCCCACTAAAGATAGTCATTGGTTCAGTTCTCATTTCTCTATCCATTCCTGCATCGATAGGTGCCTTTGGGGCCTGGAGGCGAGATGAACTGGATTTGCGACTAGCCATATTATTTGAGATCCCAACTATCATTGGAGCTTATTTTGGTGCCCGATATTCAGTATCCGCAAGTGATATGCAAATTAGTCTGACCTTTGGTGTTATTGCGATTTTTTTAAGCATTCAAATGATTCATAAGGCAAATCAGACCAGAATGGGAGTACTCCCAAAGCAAAGCAAATTCTGGAAATTCATTGGTAGTATCCCCCCAGTATATGAATTCTCCAAGGGAGAGTACAAGTACTATGTGAGTATCAGCTCTCTTTTTTGTGCAGGAATAATTATCGGATTTCTTGCTGGTTTACTTGGAGTTGGTGGAGGATGGATAAAATCACCCTTATTGATTCTTGGTTTTGGGATCCCTCCTTTCATTGCAACTGGAACGGCGATCTTCATGATACTCATTACTAGTATCACAGGAGGATTGACCCATATCATGTATGGCGTCTCTGATTCATCCTTAATTTTGGCTTTAATGATCGGACTTGGGATCGGTGCTCTTGTAGGTAATAAGCTTAAAGAGAAGCTCAAATCCTATCAAATTTCTTTTATTATCGGAATTATCTTAGTCATTGTTTCTATGCTAATGATTTATACAGCACTCGCTTGACCTGCTAATTTAAATGCTCTTGGTTTGAAAAGTTTAAGTTTAATTCCATGCATCATATATTTCATGAGGGTCATCATTCCCAATTTGCGATAATTGGTATACGTATTCCTTAACCTTGTGGCTATATCAAATTCATCCTCTGCTGGATCTGCCACTGCTGCTCTGAAAGGGCAATGATTCCCAAGTGCACATGTATGGGGGCTCTTGTTTGTTTTCATCCAAGGATATACCGCATCTTGGAGCAATGTTTCTTCAAAATTATCAAATTCAATAGCAGATAAATTATGCCATGAAGTCTCAGAATATTGATTCTCCATTACCTGTTCAATACTGCTTGAAAGCGCTCTGATTTCTTTCAAATCTGCACTCTTGGTGAAATTATCAAGAGGAAATCCTGAAACGATGAAATAGTTAGTAGTCTCAACAAAATGGAATAGGAGTTTAGTTGGTCCCATATCAACCGAAAAAAGATCTCCATCTTGGCTAAACTCGAGGTGAATTTCCTGACCTTCAAAATTCAAGGAAGATAACTCTCCATTGAAATCTTTCAGTGCAGTTAAAGCTGCAAGAAATCCAGATAGTAGGACATCATCCTTCATCATGATTGCACATGTATTACCAAAACATCTGGAATAAATAGGTATTCCTGTTTTTTGAAACATCAATAGGTATTCTAAATTAACTGTCACTTATAGATATAATATTCGATTATTTATAAATTCAATGATTATCGGGAAAATCAAGGTGTGGATAATGAGGATAGATAAGCTTGCAATCGCTGGGTAAAATCTTCAGATCCAATCAGTTTCATTTGGGCCTCCTTCTCAAGTGCCAGATTTAAAGCAAGATCAGAATTATACATTTTTCCTATAATGCGTTTTGCCTGAATAATGGCAGCAGATGAATTTGAGAGCAAAATATTACCGATATTCTCTACCTCCTTAGCAAATGAATTTGATGGAAATACCCAATCAACAAGTCCCATTTGCAAAGCCTCTTGTGCATCGATCTGCTCTGCCAGGTATATTATCCGTTTCGCCAATACAGGCCCAACTCTACTTACAAGACGGGTAGTTCCACCAAGATCTGGGATGATCCCTAATTTGCTTTCCAACATCCCAATTTTAGTTCCATCTTGAGCAATGATAAAATCACAAGCCAATGCTAATTCTAATGCAGAACCGAAACAAAAGTCTTTAACAAGCGCAATTACTGGAATTTTACATCGTTCTATACTATTGATAGCATCTTGTAAAGCTGATAATATCTCAGCAATTTGATTAGGTGGAATAGAACCTAGTGCTTTGAGATCTATCCCTGATGAGAAGAATGATTGTTCTCCTTCAAATCCCGCAAGAAAAACCAGTCTTGCATCATTCAATGCATCAGATTCAAATAAGTCTCGTAATTCATACAGCATTTCAGGATTGATGGCGTTTTTTACTTCAGGTCTATTAAGATGCACATAAATTACATAAGGTTTATGGATAACGGTAATGAAGTTCATACGATACCTCTTTAACTGATATTTTTAATACTATCTAGCTGAGAGACTGCATATTCTTGATTTAAATTTTGAGTTTATCAGCCTATCCACAACTTCCTATTTCGAATTTCTTTAAAATGTCCATAAATTTCTCTCATCTATGACCGCAGAAATTACATTGCCTGAATGGGATTTTTCACCATTCTATCCCAAGGGGCATGAGGATCCTATAATTAAGGATCGTCTGAATAAAGCCACTGATTTGGCCAAGGATCTAGCTTCTAAATATCGAGGCAAAATCTCCAAGGGTGAGTGTAGTAGTGATGATATACTTGCTTTATTTGTCAAATATGAGGAAATCTATGATCTTGTAGCTCCTATTTCCATGTATTCTGGTTTGCTGACTGCAAAGGATAGTCAGAGTACTGAATTCAAAGCGTTTCAGGCTGATACACAGGAGAGAACTACCAAGATATTTAATGAGCTGGTTTTTGCCAATCTCGAGCTCAATCTATTGGATGAGGAAAAATTTAATTCTTATCTTTCTGATGCCAAACTCTCAAATTATCATCATCATCTACAGGATGTGAGAAAATTCAAACCTTACCAACTAACTGAGGCTGAGGAACAGATGATTAATATGAAGGATCAATATGGTCGTCGAGCATTTGGTCGTTTGTATTCAGAGTTAACATCATCATGGAAATTCGATATTGAGATCGAGGGAGAGATGAAAACAATGTCTGGTCCTGAATTACGAGCTCTACGTATGCATCCTGATCCTGAAGTAAGACGAAATGCAATGAAAATCTTTTTTGATAGATATGAAGATAACAAACTGGTAATCACCCATATTTTCAATTCTATGTTCAAAGATTATTATGTGGAGAATCAGAAACGTAGATATCCCAGCCCTATTTCTAGGAGAAATATGTCAAATGAGATTGATGATGAGATCGTCAAAGTGCTTGATGAAGCAACAACTGCATCCTATCCAAGACTAGTACATAGATACTACAAGTTGAAGAAGAAGATTATAGGTCTTGATGAGTTAACCCTAGCAGATATTTATGCTCCACTTCCCAAGGTGACCAAGAAATACGACTGGGAACAAACTACAGATTTAGTTCTCAAAGCTTTTTATGGGTTTGATGAGCAGTTTGGCGATATCGCCAAGAAAATGATGGAGGATAAAAGAATTGATGCCCCTGTTGGTAATGGCAAGAGAGGAGGGGCCTTTTGTGCAGGAGCTAGTCCACAGGAATGGCCTTGGGTACTTGTCAATCATACAGGCAATATTCGTGATGTGTCAACTCTTGCTCATGAATTAGGTCATGCAATCCATAGTGTATTGGGAATGGAGCAGACACCACTCAATTTTGGTATCAGTCTGGTAACCGCAGAGGTTGCATCCGTATTCTCCGAACAGATTCTCTCAGATTACTTCCTTAAACATGTTGAGATGACTAAGGAGGAGAAGATAGCCTATATTTCCTCACAACTTGAGGATGCTTTTGCTACCTCACATAGGCAAAATATGTTCTATCGTTTCGAGACAATGGCTCATGAGTTGATCAAAGAGAAGGTATTATCATCAGATGAATACTGTGACATCTACAAGTCTGAGTTAGAAAAGATGTTTGGAGATTCAGTAACAATACCAGAGGAATATAGATGGGAATGGAGTAGTATTCCTCATTTCCTTAGCGTACATTTCTATGTGTATGCATATAATATGTCTAACCTTCTTGTACTTGGTCTCTATGGATTATTCCTTGAGCAAGGAGAGGAATTTATTCCAAAATTCAAAAAACTACTGGCTTACAGGTCTGCCAAATCACCAGAGGACATGATGACCGAGATTGGTGTAGATATCAAGGATCCAGAATTCTGGAATAAAGGGTTGAACTATCTTGAGAAAATGGTTGATGAGCTTGAAGAGCTGGTTGGTTAGGTAGTAAATATCTTTACAAGTTCTTGTTGAAGCATTTTGTACGAGTATGGTTTTTGTAAATAATAAACATTATCATCAACATTAATCCAATCGATATTATCTTTAGAATGTCCCGATGAGACTATAATAGGTAGGTCATGATACTTCTTCCGAATTTCTCTATATGTTTCACTTCCTGTCATATTGGGCATAGTTAAATCAAGGATTACCAGCGTGATATCTTCTTGATTATCCAGTGCATACAATCCCTTGATTCCATCCTCAGCCTTGATTACAGAATGACCCAAATCTCTAAGTAATTTTTCAATTATTTTTGCAATCATAACCTCATCTTCTATGATGAGAACCTTTTGTTTAGGGATATCCATGTCTATTAGTTCAATTTCCTCTGATTTCTTTGTTTTAGGTTCTTTCCCGACAAAAGATGGGAGATAAATGTTGAACTTAGTGCCAATTCCAGGTTTAGAGGTGATGGTTATAAATCCACGATACTGATTGACAATTCCTAGAACTACAGATAATCCAAGGCCAGTTCCGGTGGATTTAGTGGTATAAAATGGATCGAATATAGTATTCAATTTTTCCTTAGTGATTCCATGACCAGAATCAGATACATCAATCATTAAATATGTGAGAAGATCTTTAGCTGCATTTATGGATAGTTTCTGATCTGCATGAACAAGATCAGGATTTGATTTTACCTTATCAAAAGTAATCTGAATAGTTCCATTTTCATCTATTGCATCAACTGCATTTCTAACCAGATTTAATACAATTTGAGAGAATTGCACAGAATCAATTAATAAAACATCATCCTGATCTACATGGATATTATATTCCACCGTGATACTACTGGGTACTGTCAGGCTAATAAGCCCTCGAGTATTCTCAATCAGCTCAGAACAGCTATAATGTTTCATTTCAGATTTTGATTTTCCCGTATAAGCTAATAACTGACTTGTAAGCCCTGCTGCATTGATAGTAGTTTCACGTAAATCATCTAACATTTCACGTGTATCTTCTGATATTCCCTCATCAAGTTTGATCACATCGATTCCGGACCTCATAATCATCAAAATGTTGTTAAAATCATGAGCAATACCACCTGCAAGTAACCCCAAGCTTTCCAATTTATGTGACTGCATGACCTGTTCCTGCATCTGCTGTTTTTCTCTCTCGATTTCCTGTTCAGTAGATATATCCTCTGCAAATGTTAGGGTATGTAGCTTTCCATTGAAATTGACCAACGTAGAACGAATTCTAACAGGAAATATCGTTCCATCTCTTCTCAATCCCTTTGATTCATATACCTCAGGTGCCAATCCTTTAGGACGTTGTTCAAGTAATTTATCTTGCCGTTCATGCTCTTCTTTGGGAATTAAATCATAGAGGTTAGTACCGATTATATTGTAATCATCATCTATATCAAACATTTTCTTGCATTTACTATTCATATTAATTATTGTATTTTTATAATGGTGTACTAATCCAATGGGTGCATTTTCGAATAATTCTCTGAAGTTTTGGTTGACCTCAAGGAGTTTTTTCTCCATCATCTTGAGATTAGTAATATCTATAAACAAGGTGTAATAATACGGATTTTCCTCTGATGGGTACACTGATTTGATGATTACATCGATTTTCCTATTTTTCAGAGTCAAAGTCTGTTCTCTTTCATATGATTCTTTACCATTTTTCATATCAATAAATGTATTCAAAAAATCAGTGGGATCCTTTTGTGTAGAGTTGTGTGTTAATACTTCTAGCTCTTTTTTTGATCGTATATCAAGCAATTCCATCACTTCTTTATTTGCTTCCAATATAGGTAGATTTCCAGCTAAATCAACTAATTCGTTAAAATGATCTGAGAAGTAGGCCTTTACATCAGTAATATTTTTCTTATCCATCTCCTCAATTTTTGAGATACAGTAACTTGGATCTCTGATAATCACTCCCACACCTGAAAATTCAAGAATATTCAAGTACTCCTTCTGCGTGGATTCCAGTTTACTCCTAAGCTGTTTTATGGGTTCAGTTATGGAAATCTCATATATTCCCTTTTTAACTGATAATTCTTTGATTATTATCATGACAGAGATTGATTTTCCAGAATTTGTGTATATCGTCTGCTCTGTCACTTTATCCTTCTGATTGAATAGATAACTCTGAACATCATTTGTTCCAAGTAATTTAGCTATACTGAGATTTCTAAGATTTTCTTCCTTTAACAATTTTGAAAATTGATCATTATGGGCAATAAGCTCAAACTCAGTAATTATAGCCTTTCCAACAATACCGATTCTATTGAATAAATCCTGATCTTTAAGTAGTTGTATGATGTTATTACTACGTTCTCGGTAGTTAAGATGAATAATCACTAACAAAAAAACAGCTGCCAAACTATAATAAATTAGCTGAGATTCCTCAAATGCAGATTTTATTACGAAAATGCTGAATCCGAAATTATATCCAAATAGAGTTATAACTAGTAGATAAGCCTCAAGATCACTATGATAGATGACAAAAGCTACATACATGATGAAAATGAAGACTTTTATGGTATAAGGAAGATAAGATATTCCTGAAATGATGATTATTCCTAGAATGAAGTAAAACAAGAAATTTTTGGTCTGAAACACTTTTTCATTAAGTACTTCGTAGAATTTTCGATAATATTCATTCTTGGAAATAATCTCGATCAATAAATGCAGTTAATCAGCTATAATATATTTACATTTATGGTGTTATTCGGATAATCATCCTAGATTTTACTTTTACCATTATGGAGTAGCGTAGCTATAAATTGAGAGGTTATTACCATCAAGATCCTTGAAATTGGCCACCCAAGTATTTGGAGAGATTTCTATTGCATCACGTTCAAATTGTATACCTCTACCCTCCAGCTGTCTCTGTGCTTCTCTGACATCCTGTACTGCAAAAGATACTTCTGTGGCCACACCATCAAAAGAAAATCCCTCTAACATGTGCAGACCCAGTTTGGTCTGAGATTTATTGATACTTAGCTGAGTGTAACTAGGAGTTTCAAACTCAACCTCACATCCGAGCATGTTAGTATAAAACTCCATAGCTTGTTTCATATTTTTAGTATATACGACCACATGGGCAATATATTTAAGCATACAGCAGCCAAACCTGGTTTTCTTATAAATTCATTGATCCTAGAAAAAGCTCATGATTGTTCTTATCTATCATTTTTTGTTGCAGCAGCCTTCATCATGATTACTGAAAGTAGCAATCCTATTCCAACACCTAGGGCAATATTCTGGATTGCAACCCCCAATCCTGCACCAATGGCAATTCCTGCACCTATAAAACGCCCAAATTCATTTTTTCTTGTTTTTATCTTATTCATATACATTGATTATTTCTCCTTTACAATTAAGTTAAACTAAATTATACAATTCAGTAATACTTAATCGTACTTATCCATATATAAATCTTGTAGATGGCCTAGAATGTAGTTGCTCATTAATTTCTCAACTATTAAGTGCGATTTAATTGTAATAGTATTAAATAAAGCATTCGTATTACAGATAATGACTGATCTAGATCGTGACATCCTCTTCTCTTTCTGGGATACCATACCTGACAAAAGAAACTTCCCATCCGATGTAATAGTAAATATCGTTGGTAATGAGATGCGAAAATTCATCATGAACCAACTCAGGTATGGTGTCAAAGAACAAGGATACAAGATCAGGAGAAGGGCATTGAGTGCAAAGGAATTGTATGATCAATACATAATATCCCATCCTCAATCAAGCATAACTATCCAGAATGTACATTTTCATCTAAAAAAATTGCTAAAACATGATTTGATCTATGTGGTAGCAACAAGGATAGAGTGTAATAATAAAACAAGGTATTATGGGAGAACATCCAAAATCTCAAGTTATGATGATGCTGATGGGGTAATAGATCCTTCCATGAAAGTTCTCCTAGAAAAATTGGCCAAATTCTCCGCTACAAACAAAGATGTTCAGGAGAGTAATCAAAAACTGTTCAATTCTCTATATTCTATTCAAGCAGACCTCTTCGAGCAAATAGTAAATCCTTGGGTATCCAAGCATTTTGATGCATTGATCGAAGAGGGTATTGATTTGTTTGAGTTATCAGAGTTCCTTGCATTGTTAATGACCTCACACAATCGGTTACAGACTATCAGTCAAGAAATTCTTGCTACTTTGGGTCTAATGATTGAGTGATTTGGCGATTTCTTTGTATAAAAATTCAATTTTAAATTAATCAATCTAATTTTTAAGAAAAATTTCCAATAACTTGCAGAAAAAAAAGAAATATTAAGTTTTAGATAGATATGGCACTTGATACATAAAGAATACACTAAAGCTATATATAGAATAAATACCGGGGATGAATTGTGATTATTTCCGATCCTATCGTCATGATTGGTTTATTCTTAACTCTGGGATTGTCATTATCTTTTGTTTTTCAGAGAATTGGTGCTCCACATGTGGTTATCTACCTATTGATAGGATTTGTACTTGCCAATTCCCTCTATAGCAATCTGGATTTCTATGCTGAATTTTCCACGATGTTTATTGTTACAGAAAATGTTGCACTTGGGTTAATTGGTTTCAGAATCGGTACTGAATTGAAATTGAAGGAGATTCTCAAGGATCGGAAAGTATTGCTCCTCCTTCTCACCATGGAAGCAGGTGGAGCTTTCATTGTTGTTTTCACCTTGGTTTCAGCAATCACTGGGGATATACTCGTAGGCCTATTACTAGGTGCATTTGCAACTGCTACAGCCCCGGCTGCTACAGTTGCTGTACTCAAAAAATTAAGGGCAAAGGGTAGCCTAACCACAAAGGTGCAGTGGATACTCGCCCTTGATGATGTTATCGCTGTGCTAGTTATCGAGACCGTGCTAGTGATCGTCACTTCAACTTTTGGTGAGACCTTTTCCTTCCATGAGTTTTCCTTGGGTATATTGCATGAACTAGGCTATGCGATAATTCTGGGTATAGTTGTTGGTTTCATCTTGGATTATGTCGTCGAACGCATGGTTGATGATTTAGAGATGATGGAATTCACTCTGGGTATCGTATTGTTAACTATCGGGATAGCTCATTATGTACACACTAGTGTTATCTTTACAACAATGATTATTGGAGCTGTAACCACAAATGTGGGTGGGGCAAATTACGAGAAAGCAGGAGACCTATTGGAAATTATTCTCAGCCCTATTGTTACCATTTTCTTTGTGCTTTTTGGTGCTCGTATCACATTTGCTGATTTTATTCCTTTTCCATGGCTTGCTCTAGTGTATCTAGGCGGACGATCCATAGGGAAAATTGTAGGTGCATATTCTGGAGGTAGAGCTGCAAATCTTGAACCATGTGTCAGAAATAATATTGGATTTGGTCTCCTCAGTCAGGGTGGTGTGGCACTGGGTCTAGTATCAGTTGTTTCTGAAATGTTAATCGAATATAATCATCCAGGACAGGCTCATGATATTCTAACGACGGTCATTATAGGTACTGTTCTATCCATATTTGTCGGTGCTTATGGAGCTAAGTATGCAGTCATCAAGTCGGGTGAGGCCAATCCATCTGAAAAACCTGTGATTATTGAAGAAGAATCAATCCGTGTTGTTCATCCTCATGATTAGAAAATGATAATTTTAGGCATTTGATTATTTAAATAGGTGGATTCTACATGCATACGTATTTAAATTATATTGCTTTGTTGACATACGTTGCTAACAATTTTTACAGATCACATGGTTGTTATTGGCCTATTTCTTGCTATGGGCCTATCCATTTCACTAGCTCTACATCGTTTCAATATCCCTCATATTGTGGTTTACTTACTTGTTGGATTCACATTATCCAATACTTTGTTCTCAGGTATCAATTTCTTTGATGAGTATGAGGAATTATTCATAGTTGTTGAAACAGTTGCTCTTGGGCTGATTGGATTCAAAATAGGTACGGAGTTGAAGAATGGTGAGATCTGGGAGGATAGAAGAGTATTATTCATATTGCTGGTTATGGAGGCAACCGGTGCATTCTTCATAGTATTCAGTCTAGTATTCTTATGGACTGGGAATTTTCTCATGGCTCTATTATTAGGTGGAGTAAGTACTGCAACCGCTCCAGCGGCTACTATAGAAGTGATCAGAAAACTCAATGCGAGAGGAAGCCTTACTAAACGGCTCCACGTTATCCTTGCACTTGATGATGTAGTGGCTGTTGTATTCATAGAGTTAATTATTGTGCTCATAGTAATAACCCTTGGAGGTGCTGCCTCTGTTTCAGGTTTCTTCCTAGGCGTGTTTTCAGAATTGGGTGTTGCAATTATTCTTGGCCTTGTAGTCGGATTGCTCCTGGATTTTGTAGTAGAGCGGATGCACGATGACCTTGAAATGCTTGAATTTACCCTTGGTATCCTGTTATTGGCCATGGGTATAGCTCATTTTATGCACACCTCGGTGATTTTTACCACTATGATCATAGGTGGGGCTGTTACTAATATCGGAGGCGATAATTATGCCAAAGCAGGAGATCTCCTTGAAGTTATTATGACTCCAGTTGTAACTCTTTTCTTCGTACTCGTCGGTGCCAGGGTATCATTTGGAGATTTTTCTCCCTTTCCAATTCTCGCCCTCATTTATCTGCTAGGTCGTACAATAGGGAAAATAGGTGGAGCGTTCGCAGGAGGGAAAACTGCCAAGCTTGAACCTTGTGTTACCAATAACTTGGGATTTGGGTTACTCGCTCAGGGTGGAGTGGCACTAGGTCTTATAAGCGTTTTAAATGAAATCCTAATAGAACATGGAGAGACTGAGATGGGTAATATCATCTTGACCACAGTGATTATTTCAACCATATTCTCAGAGATTGTGGGTTCATACGGAGCTCGTTTTGCAATTGAGCGAGCTGGTGAAGCCAATCCCAAGGAAATACCAGAGCATGTACATGATGAACACTGTAGAGAGATACATCCGAGGGAGTAAATCAGAAATAAATTTATCAAAAAAAGTAATTATTTAATAGTGTGATACATTCGGGATAGACCATGAAAAGGATCTTCTTAGGATTGTTTCTTCTCATCAACATAATGACAGTCTCTGCGGCGTGTCAGAATCCTGATGATTATCATAATTATATCTATCTATTCAGCATGGAAGGAGAGATGACAGGAAAATATCTGATTGAAAATACCCAGTATTATGACAATACAGGTTGGTGTACTATCGATAATTATGTTGAGGAAAATGGGAATGGATTTTATATAAATGATGGAGGGGTCCGGCTTATCCAGGTGGTGGATGGAGTACCAACAGTCATTGAGAATTACGCCAATGAGCATTCTGATCCCGATTATTCTATCGTTTCTATTACAAATGAAGCTGTTTTCTTTTCAAATCAAGAGGCTGGTTCTTATCTCCCTGATGATGAAGTATTTACCATAGAATATGAGCCTTTGAGCACAACAGGTTTGACAGGATCAACAGCTTTTGATGTGAATGTGACAGAGATTGCTTTATCACTAGATCTTGAGTACTTAACAGTGTATCATCTTTTTTACAGAAGTAGTACTTTATTGCTTGAATTAGGCTTCTCCTATACTAATAACTACAATACTGTACTTATCAATATTAATATGCAGACACAGATGATGAAAATTATGGATCCACAGGATAACTTTAATGAGCCAAATATCTCTGAATCGGGTGATATTATCGTATCTATATTGGGAAATGAGTTATCAATTGCTGATTTCACCACAAATTCATCTCGGAATGTTCTCCTGGATAGTGAGATAAATATCATCGGAACAGGAAGAATTATTGATAATCTGCTCTACATTTTAGTCGTGGATGATGAAATTAACTTGACCAATGCAGTCTTCACAATTGATATTAATACTGGTGAGGTAACAAAGTTATTTCAGATACCAGAATCGACAGATAGGTTGTACATACTTGATGATTATATATTATCAACTGATGTTGAGATCAAATCATTATTTAATGCATTCCTTAGTAATTTTGATAACCCAGATGCTGTTGTGACCGTATTGAAAACAGCTGCGGTTCTAATAATATTGTTCATTATATTGATTATAGGCCTCATCATTAAATCAAGAAAAAGTAAACAACAATATGTGAAGTCTCAGATGGGATACACTTGATTAACAGTACATCTGTTATACAAATGATGTCTAACCGTGAGATTTTGTGAAGTTTCTCCGAGATGAATAAATATCAATCTAAGTTGAAGTAACTATGGAACGCATCTCTCAACTGGAACTCCTAGCTGAGTTGAAATACAGGCTAGCCCTCCATCTTTGTGTGGCTCTTATCCAGTTAACCTTTGCCTTCCTTTATGTCAATCCAGTAGATGTGATGGTGCAATATTACGCAGCAATAGACATTTCTCAGGGATTGTTATTATATCAAGATGTGCAGAATCATTCTGGATTGCCTTATCCCACGTATCCGCCAGTTTATCTGTACTATCTTGCAGCTTTGTTTCTACTTTTCGGTGCTAGTCTTAGTCTGCTCAAACTTCAACTGATTGTATTCAATACACTACTTGCAGAAATAATCTATACGCTGGCCAGAGAGCTCTGGATAGAACCACAGGTTGCATCCAAAGTATTAATACTAAATTATCTGAATCCAGTGCAGTATATCCTCGTGTATGCTGGATTTTACGATAATGTGGTGATCAGTCTCTATTTTCTATCCATATTGCTCCTGTTCAAACGTAGATTCATACTCTCAGGTTTTTTCCTTGCAGTATCAATTATGGCTAAGCAATTCTCCCTGATTCTTGTACCTCTGTTTATTCTCTATTTAATGCGGACAAAGGGAGTGAAACAAGCAGTTCAATTCATTTCAAGTCTAGGGCTCTCGGTGTTTCTTATAGCTTTGCCTTTTATGGGAACAGATCGCTTTATCCATGATTTGATCTATCACTTGGAGGATGTGAGACCTAATATTAGCATGTACTATTATTTTCTCGATTCTCTAGATTCGTTTTCTGTTCACATTCAATTCTCAGTTATGTGTCTGTATTTCTTCTATCTTCTATTGTCAGAATACAAGTCCAATCATCAGTTTTTGTATTCGCTGTATATGCTTAACATCATCTTCTTTTTCTTCAATCGTATCATGTATCCTCATTACATTCCATATTTCACAGTGTTCCTACCTTTTGTGATTTGTTATGTCAGACCAAAATTCAAATATCTCAATATACTTGGTAGCATTAGCTATATGTTAATGTTTGCTGGAATATTACTCTATTCCATTACCTGGGTGAGATACCCTTCAGGTGATCGATTGTTTCCAGTAGAATATCAGGTTTCTAGCTGGTTATACTGTATTGGAATGCTGGGTATTTTGATTACTTCAGGTTTATATCAGCGGAACATCAACGAGATTTTATTGAAAAATTCTAATCTGATTGTTTCGAATCAACTATATCCTGAGCAAAACAGAGAACATAGCCAAAGGGATCCATAACCTCCATCTCATACATTCCATAATAGTCTTTTTTCGTTGGTTTAGATGCAATAGTGACCCCATTATTAACAAATTCCTGATAAAGGGCTTCTATATCCTGTTTTCCAATCCAAATATATGCATCCCAAGCATGATGATCACGTTTTCTATTGGGTTGAAGCATATCTGGATACTTGTCACTCAAAGGTAGGAGACTTAGCATAATGGTAATTCCACCTCTGTACATCATGACAAAGGATGGTGGGTCACCCCAGTATTGTGAGAAGCTAAATCCCAGTTTTTCTTTGTAGTAATTGGCTGCTTGCTGAATATCACTGACAAATAAGTACGGAGCAGTATTCCATTGTTCATTCATGAGTTTCTGTGTAATAACGTTGATTTAAAGATTAGCTTTGCTGAAAATTCAAATCTTATTGATATCATAGCTGATATTCTTCCAAGCGATTTTTTTCCTTACAACAGTATTGAAAATTGATCTGAATGCAATGAAGAAGAACATGAGAAAATAGATTGGGAAGAAGAAAACGTACTTGGTCCCTCGTTCGGATAGCTGCTGTTCTAGATAAAAGAACAGTGTACTAAATCCGAAGTAATTAAGGAGAATCAAGCCCAAATAGAGAATTCTTCCTGTACTTTGCATCCAGAATAGTGCAGGAAGAGTGACGAATCCAAACATGGCCCAAATTATGACTACGATTGTCTTCGTAGAGTTTACAATACCCACTTTATCCATACCAAGGGCAATGTTTTTGCTGAAACCATCAATTATCTCAGACAGATTGTTATACATACGTGCAAATACCAGATCTTTGTGGTTAATAATTTTGGGAGGATAACCTTCTTTTGCTGCATGAGTGCCGAAAGCTAAGTCTTCAATAATGGAATTGGCTACAATCTCGTGTCGACCTAATACCTCATACCTATCCCTCGTTAGCATCATATATTGTCCATTAGCAAATTGGGATTGATCATTTCCAGAAGTTCCACTTACAGCTATAGAGATGATGAAGAATACTAATGTAACCATATGTTCCCAGAAGGATTTAAGTTTCTGAGTTGTTACTAAGCTGGTGAAGCCAGTAGAATGCTGAAGATGACCGATCATAATTTTAAGTGATTGAGATGTATGTATTGTATCAGCATCAGTAAAGAGTAGTACCTCACCTGTTGCTTTTTGATATCCAACGGTACAGGCCCATGATTTGCCCACCCAACCATTAGGTCTTGGAGGTTCATTGATTAAGGTGATATGATCATCAAATGATTGGAGTAATTCTGCTGTTTTATCCTCAGAATTACCCTCGACCACTATGATCTCAAAATCGGGATAATCCAATGATATTAGTGAGGATATACACTCCTCAATGTTACTCTCTTCATTTCTTGCGGGAACTATAATGGATACTTTTGGAAGGCTAGTTGCTGTATTATACTTATCATCAGTATTTACGCTAGTTTTGACTAGGATCAGTATAGACACAAACATGATTAATAAGTAGATTGAGAATAATACAGCTTCTAACATATTCATACCCCCAGAGCAGCTAATGTCTCAGCAACACCAGGATAATCCTTGATATACCAGTATAACCAGGCAAAAATCATCATAGGATGGAATAACATTATCAGGAAATGCATAGTCACTTCTATGATTCCAGAACCACCCTGTGAAAAACGAATCCAGTGTATTGCCTCGTCAATAAACGAATAGAAAATGGATAATGCTATGGTGATTAGGATGGGAATAAAGAAGAAATCATGATAGGCATATCCAAGAATCAAGAATATGGTTGATAAAACCCCATTGGTGGTGGTGAATTTATGAATGGTGAGTTCAGTATGTGAAATTCTATCTGCATAGAGTATGGTATGACCAATATTATCCAGACTGATCGCAAAGGTGAATCCAAATGTGCCAATGGGGATTAACCACACGTAACTGGGGTAGTTTGCACCATTTGCTTGTCCAATGAGTAGAAACACTAATGTTGCAATACCAAGGCCTAGCATCATACCTACCCATCCAATATACTTGATCCAATCCACTTTGGTGAATTGATTTGTTGCATTTATGTAATCCATAAAAGTAGCTTCTTTGTAAGTCTGTTGATTATCTTTGAAAAATTCATCACTCATAATAACTCCTCCTTGAAAAACTCACAAGCTTCTCTGATAATAAGTTCGTCAAGCTCATGTGTGAAATGTATGTGATCTTTATCCGGAGGTGGAATAAATTTCACTTTTGTGTAATCAGATTGCAAATCTTCTATCTCTTCTCGTTGAATGAGAAAGTCAGTTTCCAAATTTAATAGTAGTGTTGGATGAGAGATTTTTCCCTCAAATCTAGTAGTTTTTACATACTGATTGAATTGATACTTTGTTTTTCTCCAACCCAATCTTGATAAAATCCCCAGCCCACCATATTTTTGTCGGTATCCGTTCCTATCAAACACAAAAAATAATGGAAATAGCATAACAAATCCAATAATTGCTAAATAATATAGAATACCAGGTAGATTCATAAGTAACTGTAATTCCTTGGGTGTATGTAACTTCCTTCCTGCACCGATGATCAGCAATTTGTTGATTTTCTCACTTTTATTCTGTGCATATTGCAAGGCAATAATTCCACCCCAGCTTAATCCTATTATATTTGATTTTTCAATGATGAGACTATCCAACATAGAGAAATACTCACTCATGGTGTCTGCAATGTTGGTTTCAAGTACATGAAAGTCTGAAAACGCATTATTGTACTGTGTATAAAGGCGATTAGATCCGCCGAATCCTGGAATAAGGATGGTCTTCAACTTCTCTCCTCCAAAGATTTAAGGGCAATCAATGCTAGTGAGTATCCAAATACTACAAGTAAAGATGTCATATAGAAGAAGATCATCTCCTCGATAGGTAAGATTCCAAATAGTTGTATTCCAATTGTCTGCGTACTACTTATCGTCCAGATTCCATCATGTATGGCAAGTATATCCACCATGGAAAGGTAGATTGCAGGGATATTCACTGCAAATAACATGAATTTCAAATTATTAACGATTAGTTTTGTTGAATAAGCCAACTGAATAAGTACTGGTATAAGACTCCAAGAAAGTATCAAGCTAAGATACCTCATGGATTCAATGTTTAGTATGAGAAGTATTGTGAATATGGCCCATGTTAAGAACACTGCACCCACAATAAATTTGTGATTCAATTTCTCACTGAGTAGAGAGAATTGAAATGTTCTATCTTTTCTCCCAGAAAGAGGGATTTGTAGACTTAGTAACAAGGTAAATTCTGCTACCATGATTGTTTCCAAGATGAAGAATCCATACTCCTCAATGGGTACGTACCCAAATACTACCCCGAGTACTTTTGTGTCATCGTACCACCATACTTGATTTTTTACAAGATAATTATCCCAAGGAGTAGTGTAGAGTAATGCAATAACAGTTAAGACTGCTATGAGGCCTATACTGTAACGATACTCTCCATACAGTGCTCGGATCTCCAATCTCCTTCGAATTATTAGTATCCCTTGTACAATAATTATGGGTACAACAAATATGAGGAGTATAAGGGAATATGTTAGCATGATCTCACCTAGTTATAATCCTTGGCTATGAGATCTGCAGTAATGGCTGCAGATGATATGACTCCAGGTACCCCAGCTCCAGGATGTGTTCCAGCTCCAACAATATACAATCCCTCTATATCCTCTGATCTATTATGTGGTCTGAAATACGCTGATTGAATGAGTGTAGGTTGTATTGAGAAGCCATTGCCTTTGTAAGCACCTAAGGTATTCTGGAAATCAAGAGGAGTGAAGACTTTTTCAACAACAATATTTTCCTTTAGATCAGGTAGATAATTATCCTCTAGATAGTTTAGCACTTTAGACTTGAACTCGTCTTTTTTCAGATTCCAATCTACCTCTCCATCAAGATTAGGTACTGGAACAAGGATATAGAATGCATCATGTCCATCAGGTGCGATTGACTGATCTGTTGCTGTTGGTCTGTGCAAATAGGAAGAGAAATCATCTGCTAGTATTTTGCGATTAAAAATATCCTTTAGTAATTCTTTGTATCGTGGCCCCATTATAATTGTGTGATGCTTGACATCTTCATAGCGTTTACTCGTACCAAAATAGATCAGAAAGAGGCTCATTGAGTATTTTATTCTTTTGTATCTTCGATCACTGTTCTTCTTTCTATATTGAGGATCAATCAATCTCATATAGGTATTAGCTATATCTGCATTTGAGACAACAATATCTGCGTTGATTGTATCATTATTCTCCGTTATTATTCCTTTTACCTTCCCCTCGTCAACAATTATTCTCTTTACACCTGTGGATAACCTAATCTCTCCTCCTAACTCATCAATTAATTGTGCCATACCTGATGTCAATGAACCTATTCCTCCCTTGGGATACCAGATGCCATAGGCATTCTCTAGGTACTGAATAAGTGAGTATATCGCTGGAACACTGAATGGGTTGCCCCCGATAAGTAGGGGATGAAAAGAAAATACTTGACGTAATTTATCATTTTTAACAAATTTAGATATAAATCGGTAATTAGATACGTATGCCCCCATCTTGATCATGGAAGGTATGATTTTAATCATATTCCACAATTTGGTGAAAGGTTTGAAGGCGAGTTCCTCAAACCCCTTGTAGTATATTGGTTCTATTTTTTTCACCATTTTTTCATACCGTTTGACATCATCTGGTGAGAGGGCTTCTATTTGCTTGAGATTTTCCTCGTAGTTCTGGTAATCAAAGTGCGTACCATCAGGAAATTCAACTCGATAATAAGGATAGACCGGTAATAATTCTACATAATCGTTTAACTCTCTATCTGCTTCTGCAAATAATTCCTCAAGCACCCTTGGTATAGTGATAACAGTTGGGCCAGAATCGAATTTAAATCCTTCTATTTCTTGAATTCGACCCCTTCCACCAATTACAGGTAGTTTTTCAAGAATGGTTACCTTATGTCCCTTTGCTAGCAGTCTTATTGCTACAGAAAGGCCACCAAAACCACTACCAATAACAATTATATTTTTCTGTTTATTCATGAAATCTTCTATGTTTTGGAGGTTTATAAATTTGTTTATGAAGTAATAAATATGAACTAAAATTGAAGTAAAAATTAGTTCATGAATCATAATAAAATTAATTTCTTCGTTAATAATATTTATATATGTTGAAAAGATAGTTCATGATATAATTGTTGGATTGATTAAAATGTACTCAAACGAAGAAATCACCTCTAAACAAATCTTTGATATTCCCCTTGCATATGAGGATGATCTAATAGAAACGGGTTATTCTCTGGCACTTGGGGTAATAGAAAATCATAGTAAATCATTCAGTTTTGCTTCATCATTTCTATCGGAATTGGACCAAAAAAAGGTTGCCACCCTGTATGCTGTATGTAGAAGGATAGATGATATTGCAGATGAGCACAAACAAGAGATACATATTCGAGAACAGGAGTTAAATGAGGTCGAACAAGAAATACTAGCCATGGGAGCAAATTATATTACCACCGATCCCATTTATGCTGCTTTGAATTTTATACTTTACACACACAATATCCCTAAATTGCATTTTCTAGAGTTGATTGATGGGGTTAGATTTGATTTAAACAAATCTTCAATCATGAACTTTGCTGGGCTAAGAAATTATAGCTATCATGTTGCATCAACTGTTGGCTTAATGATGACTCATCTCTTCATGGACAATCCTGATCAAACAACTCTAGATTATGCAGAGAAACTTGGAATAGCGATGCAATTAAGTAATATCTTACGTGATATCAAAGAAGATTTCGAAATGGGTAGAGTATATTTACCTCTCGAGGAACTTGAGGCATTTAACATTAATTTGCCACAAGAAATCAGAAGAGGTACTCCTTCAGATGATTTCATAACCTTTTTACAATTCCAGATTGAAAGAGCCAGGTGGTATTACGAGGAAGGAAAGAAAGGAATTCCCCTTCTTCCCAAAGATTTTCAGTATGTGATTAGACTCTCTTCTGATGTATATGAGGGTATACTAAATGAGATTGAAAAGCAAGATTATCCAGTTCTGAGCAGACGGGTATACTTACCTAAATCTAAGAAACTTTTAATAGCATTTAAATTAAAACTAATCGCATTGTTTACAAATAGAGGGTGATTATATTAGTAAGATAGAAGGTGACATCATCCAAAAAGTAAAAGATTTCCACAAGTTATCTTCCAAGGAGACCATCCTTACTCATTTACGTCTTAACAGGGGACGGGAGATTCCACTCCTTGAAATAAAGGATTTGTATGAATATAAGCAGAGTACAATCTCCAATGCCATTAAGGAACTAAAGTTGAAAGATCTTATTGAAGTGGAGAAACGTTCTCTCAAACATGGAAGATATGCAGTGCTTCGCTTGAGAGGAGATACCATAATTAAAAGATACAGTCATGAGGATGAACGATCTATACCTGAGGATGAAAATCAGGAAGATCATCCAAGTGAGATTTTAAACACAGATTCAATTGATATTCCTGATCTTCTTGAGAATTTTAAATCACTAGAGTATGATCACAGCAAATTGATTGAATATATCCTAAATCTAAATCTCAGTGCAGTACAAATCGTCAATGAAATAATCGTTCCTATACTTTACCTAGTCGGTACTAAATGGGAATTAAATGAATTATCTACTGCTGAGGAACATCTTATATCTCATAGAGTAGAACGTGTGGTCTCAGAGCTCATCAGTGAGAAGAATGCAGATAATGATAAACTAATAGTGTTGGCACCCATCGATGGTGAACAGCATACCATTTCTCTGCTTATCATAGAATTCATGCTTAGTGACAAGTATAATGTAATTAATCTACGACGGCATCTACCTAATGAGGATTTGCTGGAATTCATCAAGGGATTGAAGATTCGGCCAGAATGGGTATTTTACAGCTTAACCCTTCCTATCTATGAGGGAACACTGTATAGGAATATAGAGCAGCTTCGAGCTGAATTCAAGAATTCAATTAAAGTTGCAATTGGAGGTCAGGGAGTGCCATCACTTGATCTGCAGAAATTCTCTAATGTTGATAAAATCTGTACCAATCATGATGATGTGAACGAATTTATATCATTCCTCAGCAACTAAATCTGCCAAAACCATCAAAATAGTATTGGATTCTATGATTCCTTCTAACACAACTGATTTTTTATCATTTATTATCCATAATGTTGGAACTGAGAGTGGTTTGTACATATTCATAAGTTCTCTATCTTTGTGTGATAAACTAGCAATATTGACTTCATTATAGATAATTCGTTTCTTAATCTCAGGTGCTATACTTTGAAGAATTTCTTGTATCAGGTCAGAATTATACCTGCATTTGGAACAGAAACTGGAGATGAATTGGATTATCTCTATTGTAGTTGACAATACTACCCTAGTCCTATTTGAGTAAAAATATCCTTGGATATTGGCGTGATAGTTTAAGCATCATCTTAAAAAGTACGTTTTTCGGTGTATAATTTCGATTGACTAACTAGTTAGGAAATGAGAAATAATCTGAGTATGTTTTTGATAATAGATATGTAATATGCAGAATCAAGCTCTACCATTATATATTTAATTTAAATCGAATTATATTGGTGATTTCTAGAAATTTGAGAAAAATAATGAATAAGCCCAATTTTCTCTAGCTTTAAATACATCCAAGCCTATTATTCTAGTAAGAAGGCGATATCATGAGCTCCAAGACAAGTATGTTATTTATGAGTCAGCTAGGTGCAGTACAATTTATCATACTCACCTTAATAGCGATGCTGATCTATCCTGGAGGATCAATGTTAAATCCGACTTCCGAACATTATAGTTTTCATAACAATTTCTTCAGTGATCTAGGTAGAACAAAATCAATATCAGGTGAGGAAAATATGGAGGGTTATGTATTATTCACCACAGCCATGATAATCGCTGGTGCCTCTATCACTCTTCTATTCAAAACAAGTGGATCCTTATATAATGGGGAAGTATTTTCACTTGCCACCAAACTGGGAATGCTTTCTGGATTGTTTATTGCTTTAACAGGGATTATTCCCGTTGATACTCAGCTACATTGGCATCAAATAATGATTTTTACCGGCTTTCTACTAACCTTCCTAGCTGTGGGAATATACTCGTTTCAATTTCTGAAAACTAAAAATGAATACCAAATTAATGGTAAATATCTAAGTATACTCTCATTTATCATTCTCATTTATTTAGGAATCATGCTCTGGGGACCCAAGATGGACACATATTTTGGCCTTACTTTTCAAGTTATGGCACAGAAATTTGTTGTTTATTGTCTAATAATTATATTGTTTATTCATTCAAGTAGTTACAGATCGACCTTACTACCAAGGAATTTCTTTGATAATACTGAAAACCTTGCATTTATCAAAAAGATGGAGCTGCAAAGACAGAAAATCATGGTTGATTTTAATCAAGCTGCCTCCATTGTCTTGCGAGATCTACCTGGAAATTTCAGATGATTGTTCACCTAACAAAAGCACCTTAAATAGATGTTATATTGAGTATCATGGAAATGAGCTCAGAACAAAAGGTACAACAGATATTTAGATCACTCAAATATCAGGAGCCTGATGAAATCGAGCAGATTATTTATTATTTACACCATGATTCATCAGCAATTGTAAAACATGAAGCAGCCTTCGCACTCGGTGAGATTAAAAACAAAAAACTTGCTGCTAAAGAGTTATCCTATGCAATTCAGCACGATCCCTCTGTTTTCGTTATCCACGAGGCCTCCCTAGCATTGTCTAATTTGGGCTTAGCAGAATATCAACCCATCTTACGATCTGTACTTGATCATCCTGATTCCAATGTGAGAAAAACGGCAAAAATTGCATTGCAGAGGTTAGAGATGAAGCAATCTAGTGAGAAAATTCTCTCTGAATCCTCTATCCTTGATCCTACAATCAAGGAGGAGATCAGGATACAATTAGTATTCCAACATATGAATCAAGGAACAGAAGAGGATATTGATTTACTTCTAAAGGCATTGAAACAGGAATCTGATCCCATAGTCAAACATGAAATAGTATTTGCTCTTGGCGAGAGTGCATCCAAAAAAGTTGTGGGGCCATTGATCAAAGAATTGCAGGTTGATGGTAATACTTTCGTTCGTCATGAAATTCTTCTTGCCCTAGGTACGCTTGGGAATGAAGATTCAGTTGATTTCATCAAAGAATTTCTAGATCACCCTAATCCTGATATTGTTGAATCTGCGTATATGGCACTTGAAAGAATATCTAGTTAATTTTCTCGAATTCCAGAGAAAGACTATTTATGCAATACCTAATCCCTGTTTTATCTCTGGGGCCATCATCGAAAACATGACCCAGATGTCCTTCACATTTTGCACATACTACCTCTATTCTGATCATACCATGAGATGTATCACGTTTCTCAACAATATTCCATTTCTTATATGCTTCATAAAAGGATGGCCAACCACAATGACTATCATACTTTGTCTCAGATTCAAAGAGAATGTTTCCACAACCTGCACATTTGTATAAACCCTTCTCCTTATTATGTAACAATTCTCCTGTATAGGGCCTCTCAGTTCCTTTCTGTCTCAGAATCTGATACCTGTTTAGTGGAAGTCGGTTTTTCCATTCCTCTTCACTCAAATTAACTTTTTCCATACATTTTCTTCAACAACTTGCTATATATTTTCTTACATTGGAGAAATTATCAAGGTGAAGTTGTACATGGGCTGAAAATTTAAATATCTAAACCATGGGCCCACAATTTATGTTAAACTATAAACTTGTCGAGACTGATTTCAAAACAATTGACGAACCACTTTGGAATCAATACTATACGCATTTTGCCCTTATCAATGAAGAAACCTTTCCAGGAGATGATGTTGAGAAAGAAACTGTTCGAAGAAAGCAATTATCAACGGACGATCCTAATTATAATGCCACAAGATATCTCATCATGGCTGATCAAAACGTTATTGGTTATGCTTTCTATGGTTCTGTGAGTACATCATCACCAGAATTTGAATCAAATGGTCATCATGTTGAGATTTACATCTCTCTTGATAAAGAATATAGACGAAATGGTATTGCAACTGATATTTTTGAAACTTTGAAACATAAAGCTATAAATGAGGATAAGCGGATAATTACAGCTTGGATTGCCAATGAGAATGCCAAATCTCTTTGCCGTAAATTAGGTGGTGAGAAAAAGCACGAACATTTTGTCAATAAATTGCTAATGGAAGATGTAAATTGGAAGAAAATGGAGGAGTGGATAAGAGAAGCAAATCAGAAGGCCCCAGATGTGACTATAGAACAATTCACTGATATTCCTGAAACTGATATCGACGAATTCTGCAATTTGTACACTGAAACAATTAATCAGGCTCCTTGGGGAGGTCAGAGTAAGGATATTGTAACTCCTAAACGAAGAAGAGAGGATGAACAAATGTTTAAGGATCGGGGATATGAATGGACAACCATGATCTCGAGGGAGCAGAATGGAAGAATCAGTGGGTTAACTGAAATATTGTACACAGATGATGATAACAATAAGATTCAACAGGAACTAACTGGTGTAAGAGAACAGTATCGTGGTCGAGGCTTAGGAAAATTACTCAAAGCCACCATGCTAAAATATATTAGGGATACATACCCTCATGCCACTTACATATCCACGGGTAATGCTGTGAAAAATGCTCCAATGTTAGCAATCAATACTGAAATGGGATATAAATCCACAGTAATATTCAATTTATTTGAATTCGAAATTTGACGAGATAAACAGATATTATTTCTGGATTTTATTTCATTTTCTTTGATTAATCGAGATTGATTTATAAATTTCAAGTGTCTTAACACCATGTGTCGTATTTCAAACAGATTTTGGGGTTGTTCAGATACCGATTAAACAAATCTTCAGTACGAGCTGAACTAGTAGAAGCAAATACTTATTTTCAAGAGGAGAAATTTGAGGAGCTTGAGCGAATAATATCTGATTTTCACGATTCTGGATTGAATAAACATGAATTGATGCTGTATAAATATTTGAAAGCTCAAGTTCTCATGAGGAACAATCAGGTTAATCTTGCCAATGAGCATATCTCTGAATCATTAACCTTGGCACAGGAATTATCGGATTATAATTTGCAACTCCTAATATATTTATCCAGGGCAGAAACCTGCTATATTTCGGGTAAATTGGAATCAACCATCGAAGCGGTTCAGGCAGCTGAGGATATTTTGGAGACACTTGAGGATATGGATGATGATGAGAAATATGGAAGGTTACGGACACTAACCAACCTAAAAGGAGCAATTTTCTCATCGCAAGGTAAATTCAATGAAGCTATTGAGGCATATGAAAAAGGATTGGAATATGCTACACAAGTCGCAAATAAACGGGGAGAGGCAATTGCATACAATAATATGGGAACTTCCTACCAGAATCTAGGTGATATAGATCTAGCATTGGAATACTATGAGAAAAGTATGAAAATAAAAGATGAATTGGGAGATATAGACTCTGCTGCTATTACACGAGTTAATTTAGCAGAAATTAACATTTTGAAGGGATACATAGAAGAAGCAGAACGATTATTACTTGAGAGCTTGGAGGTTTTCAGAAATAAGGGATTTTCAATTTACGTGTCTGGAACCCTGTTTTCTATCATCAAATTACTAGCTTACTCTGATATTGAACGTGCAACACAATTCCTTCAAGAACTTAGAGAGTTGAATGATAAGTTTACTCCACGAAATGAGATTATCTTCCAGCAAATGAGAATATCAGAGGGATTAATCTTGAGGCAAAGTAGTAGATCCTCTAAGAAAGCTGAGGCTCAACGCATATTTGAGGCAATTTCCAAGGAAAAGATGATCAATTTTGAACTCACTATATTCGCCAAACTTAATTTTATTGAACTATTGTTATTTGAATTCAAGTTAAGTCCATCAAACGATATATTAAAAGAAATCAAGGATAATATTAGCGAACTATTTGAGTTAGCCAAATCTCAGAATGCTTTACAATTAATTGTTGAGATTTATATCTTGCAGAGTAAAATTGCCTTGATTGATACAGATATTGAATTAGCCAATAAATTGATTTCTCAGGCAGATTTGATAGTTAGCGAGAGAGGATTTAAAAATTTGATGAAGAAAGTATCTGATCAGTATGATATTATATTAGATAGTGGAGAGGGTTTGGATAATGATTTGACAATCCGCTTGAAACAAATTGGATTAGAAGACAATATTTTACGAATGATCAGACGAGAGATCTCAGAAATAGAGGAAAAAGAGGATGAACCTGTATTATTACTAATTATTAATAAAGCTGGATTGAGTATATACTCACACAAATTTGGTGATAAGAATTTTCTTGATGATCAACTGATATCTGGGTTCATTTCAGCGATCAATGCATTTAGCAGAGAAGCATTTCTATCTTCAGGTTCCATAGAGAGAATAAAGCATCACAATTATACATTGACCATGAAACCACACGAGGAATTTCTGTTTTGTTATGCATTCAATGAGAACTCGTTTAGTGCTACCAAAAAACTAGAACACTTCATCAATTCGTTAAATAATAAAGGGCTAATGCAAGAACTCTCTAGAGCTAGTAGGATTGGAATATATCAAGATGATAATTCGAATATCGATTTGCTTGTTAAGGAAATATTTCGAAAATAAAAAAGAATTGAAACTAGAGGTAGATGGCCAAAAAGCATCGTAACAGCAAATAATTTTATCTAAAAAAAATATCAAATACTAAGTTGGAAATCATCAAATCTGAAGAGAATTCTAGAAAGGATTTTTAATATTTCTCTTAATCGTGATTTGAAATTGGGATGGCTACTGCAACAGAGCAAATCAAAGACATTTTCAGTAATAGAGTCAAATGGTTTTTTGACAATCTAAATCTTGAAACTCTACCAAGTCCTAAATTGAGTTTTATATTTCATTCTCCTGATCAATCTAGATCTTCTGAAGTTATACAAGGATTCTTAACTGATTATCTAGCTCAAATCCAGCAGGCAAATAGTAACGAGGCTGGCCTATATGTGGGATTAGCCTATAAAATGAAAGAATTTCTTAACAAATCGAATTTTAATGATTTTGATTTAATCAAAAATAGTATAATTAGACATTCAATTGATATGATATTCAAACCAGACAAGGTACTAGAAAGACAGAATGAGAATTTACTAAATATTGAAAAACTGTACATCTTGAAACAATATATCAATCATCGTAACTATCAGTTGATCTTCATAGATGGTATAGATTTTGCTGCATTAATTGATGAAATTGATAATATTCTCAAAACTCAGAAGCAAATGTCATCTATTCCAAAATATATATCAGATTTATTGGATCTAAATAAAGGTCCTAAGGAGAATATTATCGAACTCTTAACTGATAGACTTTTTGATCATTCTGATAAATCTGTGAAAATAATATTATTTTCGTCTGAATCTTTTGAGGATCCTTCTATGAAGGGATTTATGTTTCCAGAAGCAACAAAAATGCATCGACTTCGAGAGATTTCAGTATCTAGTGTAAATGAGATGCCTCATCTATTTTACAATAATCAATATCGAGCATCTTATGTTCCCATGAAGAAAAATCAGTTTGAAATCAAAAAATGGTCATTAATTAGAAATTAAGCTGGATAATTCTTATGCAGCTAAAAATTTTTGTCAATACACTACAATTTGACTGCAAAAATATTAAATATATCACATTTTAGAAAACATAGAAATGGGTTTAAAGCAAGCCACAAAGATCTCAAATCACTTCCTCACATCAACCTCCAATGAGATCGATCAAGATCTTGGAGGTGGTATCACACTGGGTGATATATATCTTTTACATGGAGGTGAAGGGACAGGTAAATCTCGATTTGCACGAGTAGTCACCTATGGTTCAATCATGGGTATTGCAAAGGATACTCTAGATGAAACGTATTCTGATAAATACAGAGTGATAAATGAGCATCTCGATCAGTTAAGGAATAAAGATAGTAATTATAAAACTTTGACTAGGGTATTTTATTTTGCATATGAAAATAGACCAAAAGAAGTTATACGGAGAATGCAACATGATGGAATTCAGGATGCCCCATTCCTTGTGATCAGTGGGTTCTTATCTGTCTACTTTCAATATGGTTTTGATCCAAACGCAGATAACAAACAAAGATATCTCAAAAAGGCATTACTATCAAAGATTAATCAAGCCCCACCTGAATCACTAATCATTATAGACTCTATTAATACTTTAATTGAGGGTGATCAGAAGCTGAGTATCGAGGAGCGTAAAAATTTCATTCATTACTTAAAAGAAATTGTCGAAGAGAAGAACTTAGCAGTGTTTATGTTGTTACGATCATCAGATAAGAAAAATGTAGTAGTTGATAAATCTGTGGATAACCTGGAGGGATTTGAATACTGTGATTGGATTATTGAATGTCAAAATATGGCTGTGGGTTCTGATATTGTAAATACTCTTGTCATTCGAAAATCCCCACAAACAGCAGTGAAGCGAATTTACTGGGATGTGAGAGAAGGTGTACTCTCTAAAATATCTTACAACGTGATTGCTTATGAGTGATGACCTAGAATCAGAATTTAAGTCCATCTCAAAGGATGAGATGCTCATAATAAAAAGAATTAACAGTCTAATTAATGTTAAGGAAGAGTTCTCATCTATTCTGAATAAAGATGCCATCGCTTCTGGGTATATTGGAACCGAGCAATCATCTGATGAGGAATTATATAATGATATACTTGAAATGATTAAAATTGAGTTTGTTAAGGATGTTGAAAAGAATTTATCAAGAATAAGTGAAACAGAAAATTTTGACATTAAATCGATACAAGTAGAACAGTTGTTAAAGACAATGGGCCTCTATAGTAAACTCAATCATGCAACTCTGAGTATTGAAATTATTCAGAATTCCATAAACAAGAACAAAGCAAAGAGTTTGAGATCATGGTTGACCGACAAGGCTATTCGACGTTTTGATGAACGGAAACGTGATGATTTCCAGGAATTTTAATCAAAGGTGATGAATGGGTGAGTCTTGTAAAATATAAAATCCAAAGAAGAATCTACCAAACAATTTCTAGCATTAGAGATACTCTTACTGAATTCTGGCAGACTCTCACTCATAGAAAGCCATTTTCTTTTACAACCGCAAGTATTGAACATGATGTTCCTCTTTGGCTATTGAATTCTATGGTGCTAACTCAAGTAATTACTGACCCTCAAGATTATGTAAATCAAATAGTGAAAGAGGAAAAGTTACTTCCTACTATTTCAAAGCTATTTATCAGAGTCAAACAAAGGATAGATTTTCTTGGTGAGAAACCAGAAGATGCACTTAGGATCCTGACGCAAGAGAAGGATATCAAAACAGAAATGTTCAAAGGTATTATCCTCAGATTTGCTAGAGCGATTGAAATCGGCTCTCAGTTAGATGAATTCTTCCAAGAGGAATTTGAAATTTATGAAACCTATATTCAACCCTTTTATCAAATGCAGATGGAGAAATCAGGTACGATAATTGACGGTGTCACAGCATTTTCTGTGGCAGCTGTTTTTATCTTAGTCTCTTCTACCTTAATTATCATGCTTCAAGGAGCGTCGACAATCGGTGTATTCATGCTTCTCCTCACCTGCTTCTTTGTAGTGATGTTTGCGAATACTCTGGGGGCAGAATCTATGGAACAGATACCAAAACAACCGGTACTTAACCCAACCGTTGAATCTATGAATATGGGATCAAAATATGGACTTATATTTCTTTTTGCAATTATTTCCATCATATATTTCTTATCAGATATAATTGCATCAATTGCGAATGGCTCAATCATGAGGGTAGTTTTCAATTTATCTGTTAAAGGTATACCCTTTGTTATTATAGGTATTTATGGATTATATATAGGAGCTAGAGGTAGAGTATATCAAGATAAAGTGCTTCAAAATGAGCAATATTTCCGAACCCTTATCAAAATCTTGGCAGATGAATCAACCATAGAGATGGCACCTATTGAGGTTGTATTCAATAATCACTTTAACAGAAAAAAACAAGAATTGATTGAAGAATTTGGATCTGAATTCGGAACTCATCTATCTGAAGCTGTGGCCAAATATCATCTAGGAATTGATTTTGATGATGTATGGTTTCAATTTGCCAAAAATACTGGTTCATATCTAATATATAAGTACAGTGAGTTCTTTCTTAGTTTATTAAATACTGCATCAAATCCAAATAATGCTTACCGAGCAACAGCTGATGGAATGGTCCTTGAAAATATTCTTAGGAGTAAGAGATTTTGGCTAGTTAATACTTTGAGATTGAAACTCAGTATCACAACCCTCATGATTAGCATAGTTATCGCCTTTATCCAGGCAAGTTTCTTCTCCCTTAATTATTACCTTGGAGGCCTATTTGAAGAGACTACTAGTACTGGAGTGGCAGGTGCACCCCTAATTATTGTTGTAGATCTTTCAGATTTAGTCGCCTATCTAGAGTATTTCGGATTTTTAATTCTATTTTTATCATTATTTTTTGTTTGGAGGTTTGAAATGATTGTTCATCAGGGAGATTCTCGATATCAATATTTAGTATTTGGAATAACCTGTATTGGTGTAGGCTTAATTTTAATTATAGCACCAATTTTAGTGAAATCATTCTTATTGTTGGTTATAGATTAATCCTCATATTCTGAAAAACAAATCATACAGATCTGCTTCATAGTTTTAACATTATATTCGTATGCTTCTTTTGTCTGAAAACAGGTTTTACAGATAAGGGGATGAAAATTAATTACATCATCCTTTTTCTTAACAAAAGAATTGAAATTAATAGTACTCCTTCTAATTCTTACCTTGCCCTCCCTGTGCTCACTTGGTTCAAGGTAAATTTGGGGGGGATTTTTCCTGATAATCTTAGCAAATTTCGTGAATACAAATCTCCAGATATTTCTCTGAAAATGCATAGAGTCAGGATTATCGCGGTTATTTGCTATATCGTTATGCTCTCGAAGTTGAATCAGATTGCCAATAAGAGATAAGTTGTCTTCATCGGGAAATCTTCTCAGTAACTGCTCAGATTTCAGTAATTTGCTTTTAATTGCTGAATCAGGGTTCCCCTCGCACAGTATGCAACTTGACATTAAAGATATTTTATTGCTAGTATATTAATAATTATTTGGCAGATGCTGAAAAAAAAATAAAAAATAAAAACCATATCCATATTTTATTGATCATTTAAGGGATATTCATATATATTGCGATCTAAAATGACTTCTTGTTAAAAAATGGGCAATGCGATAGCACATGACTATACCCTAACAGAGTATTTACGTTACGGTAAAGCGTACCTAATATTCAAAATGTTGGCTAAGTGGATTAGTATAAGTCTCATCATTTATGGACAACTATTTACTTTAGCTTTCATTACAGATAAGATAAGTAGGAGTTTTGTGTTAATTGTATGGTTTTTCAGCCTTTTTGTTTTAGGCATTATTATATCTCGATTCTCTAAATCAAGAGATGACGGCATATTTTTCCATGCACCAACAAAACTTAAAATATTTTACAATTTCTTGCTAAATTATTTTCTCATCGTAATAACCATGAATAATACTTTCTTCTTCATTATGCTAGTTAGTCCATCTGTTCTATTCACTTATGGGATCACATATTTTGTCGTGTTTTTATTGGGCCTTCTATTACTTGTACTGGCTTTAGTATTAGTAATTCTATTACCTCTATGGAATTTACTCGAAATAATCATGCCAGTGAAGGATTATAATATGAAAATTATTTTCACAGAATTCTTCTGGGAGAATACTAAACAAATGGCCTCTAACCTGAGATCATTTACCGAAAGTGTTACAGACATTTTATACACAAACTACAATACAACTGTTGCTTCATTTGAACTAGGTGATTTTCTCGATTACGCTCCTGTCAAATATTGGGGTGTTGTCAAATTTACCTATTTTGGTGCTTTGAGTTTCCTATTATTTACATCTGCACTTTTCTTTGGATATTATGTTTCAATATTATTAATACGAAACAAGGAGATTCAAGAGTATCAGATGAATGAGAAGAGAATTATTAGAAAATCAAATTGAAATAACACAAAAATGATACACAATGAATACATAGTTTTGACTTTTCATGACTGTGATCTCAAGAATCGTTAAGATTGAGGATATATTTAAAGAAAATTAAACTGATGAAAAAATAATATAAAATTATTAGTCTATCTAGCAAACTGTTCCTCTAAAAGTTTATTAATTGATACTAATATGCAATCTTGTAAACCAAAATAACGGGATACAGGGTAAATTATATGAAAATTAAGCTAACTAAAATCCGCAAATATAGAAGAGCTTACTCCTCTATTACTGCTGCTATAGTATTAATTGCGTTTGTACTTGTTGCTGCAAGTTTCGCAGCTATGACATTGAGAGTTGGTATTTTTGCAATTGATCGCTCTCAGGAAAGTATCAACAATGCCCTTGAAGAAGGTGCTAGTTTAGTCGTATTAGATGGCAAAATCTATGGATATGATGCCAATGGGAATGGTGATATTGAAACTCTTGAGTTCACCATCAGGTTAGTATCTGGTAGTTCTGATGTAGTGATACATGATGGATCTAATTATGTTGCACAAATAATCTACAGAGAAACAGGGAATACAGCATTACCAATTTTTGATGGTAATAATGCAACCTATTCTGCTATAATCTCTGATGGTGGTCCAACCGGAACTCTCAGTCCTGGAGAAGTAATGATGATTACAATCATTTTTGATCAAGCAAATGGTCCAGCAGCTTTAGCAGCTGGTGATTCATTCATCATTGATATGCACTTTGAGTTTGCTGCAACACTCTCTTTGAGTAGAACAATTCATTCTATTTCAACTGGAGTGAACAATCTAGGTTAGAACTTCTGTTCTTTCCCGAGATTTGTGAGTACTGGTGACTATCTATTTCCAACAAGGTGAGATCTTCTGATTTATTGGAGATTCTATATATACGCTTAGTGAGATTGAGTAAGGAATTTAAATTTTATTCCAACTTAGAACATTTCATCATGACAAATAGAATCAATGATTTTATTCAGGACTCTCAAATAGTATTTGGTTTGGATAGTGATTATTATGCAGATCCAGAGATCCAGTCACTGCCTTTTGAATTAGAGGAGTTGGAAGAAGAAGATGAGGGGGATTTAATGAGCTTTAATCATATCAAATCACTTGATCAGGCGTTAAGCATCTATAAATCTTTAATTGTTCAAGTAGATTCTCTAAGAAAAACCTTATTTGACATCTACAAATTCAAGAATATCAATTTTTTGAACGAGAAGCCCTTCATTGTCGATTCCTTTGAAGATCTTGAAATTGAAGAGGAATAGGAGCAATCATGGCATTATCAGATATTATCTCAAACTCATTGTTTACAATATCAGTAACTGTAATAAGCATTGCTTTAGTAGTTACCTTAGGAGCAGCAATACTCAACTATGGAGATGGTGTAACCGCAACCGTCCATGATTTGGAGGAATCAACGCAAACTGATGTAGCTATCATACATAGTTATGTAATAGATGCCTCTAATATGTCCATTTGGGTCAAAAATCTCGGTGAGTTACCAATACAAAATTATGATACCTCATCGATATTCATAGACGGTACATTAATGAGTAGTTCTGAATTATCATTTCATCAATCATCTGATGCCCTTAATGTGGGCATTTGGGGCGTTGGAGAGACCTTGCAAATCGTGATTGAACCAGATACTCCTCTTACTGCAGGTATTCATGATGTAAAATTCGTGACACCTAATTCCTATGGAGTTTCTGAGATCCAAATCAGTTTGTGAGGTTAGATTTATGTCTGGATATGCTCTCGTATTTGCAACAGCAATCACTGTAGCAAGCCTCCTAGTTCCAATTACATTTGTGTCAAATCAAATCCTAGATGCTCAGATGCAATTGGATATGACAATAAAAGAAAGGAATGATAGACTGACCGAGCGTTCATCAACTATAATTCGAGGTATCAATGTTACCATAACGAATTCTACTAGTATCCAAGGATTCTACCAAAATAATGGTTCTTTAACTCTTGAAGTAGATAGATTATGGGACTTATATATTTTTAATGGAACCGATTCGACATGGTCTTGGATTCCTTTTGATGATTGGACCATCGAATTAACTGAATATGATAATCCGGGATTATGGGATTTTGCAGAGGTCCTTGGCATTACCATTACTGGTAATTTCATAGATACAATTGATTATTGGATGAAATTAGTATCCAATAATGGTGTCAAAACGATAGTGAGGTAGTTTGTATGTCAGCAAAAGTGGATGAATCACCAAAAATTGATATATTATCAGATGAGGAATATGAGGAATGTTTCTATAATCTACGTAGAGCTCTCATATTAGTTGAGAGACATCTACTTGAACCAGATGTAGAACCTTTGTTTGACAAAGAACAAAATATACTCTTGGTATTATTCACAGGATATTTGTTATTTATCCCCTCAAAAGAAGATTTTGAAGAATTTGAGGGAATTAATGTAATCAAGGAAAATTTTCTAGATGCGAAAATAGCAGCTATCGTCAAATTGGTAAGGATTCTGACCAGAGCAGCAAGATCAAATCCAGATCTACCAAAATTAGTTCCTTTAATGATACACAGGGTGGAAGTAGAACACAAAGGCCTCATTGGTGAACCCTTTGACGATCTACGAGTAATCTTAGAGAGTTTTGAAACTAGTAGTAATCAACTTGCATTTCTTGAATCACTTTACATTCAAGGAATACTGTTTAATCATAAAAATCATTATCTTAGAAGGTATATTGCACGATATATTTGGATGAATTTCAGGAAAACTGTAGAGATAATTGAGCCAAAGATACGCTCATTACCACGTTTTGTATTCTACGAAGCAGGTTGGAAGGGAACACTTCTTGATATGGTCTCCACTCAACCTGAAAAACTGAAGGATGAGTATAATTTAAGGGTAAAAGATGTTTCTGGTCGATCAGAACTCACTGCAAGTGAGAGAAAACAAGGTACTTTATTCCGAAATATCATTTACAAAATCCAAGATAATCGAAAAATCAATATTTACGAATTTATGGGGAAAATGACACGTATCAAAAATGAACGTGAATTAGCTGGTAAAGAAGTACCTTCCTGGATGAAGCATAGGATTAATACCTTTGAAGCAATCAAGGATTTATTGGATTATTCTATCTATGCCCATATTGCTCCCACACACACCTTTGAGAAACTCATTCCTAAGGGTTTAGAAAATCAGGAGGATTCATCAAGACCCGAAGGTGCAAAGGATCTATCACCATATGGATACTTCCCCATTACTCCTTGGTTTGTATACTTCTATGAATTAGAGGTACTGGATCATGAAACATTGATGACCAAAACCAAGGATCTCTATCTAGATATCTCTAATTCTCTGATGAAGAATTTTGAAAAACTTGAAGATGAGAAAAGAGAATATTTTGGTACTTTGGTGAAAAACCCCCCTGATGGATTAGGATGGAATAAGGAAAAGATAGAAGGTATATCATCTATTATGTTCAATTATGAACGTTTACATGATCTATCCGCTCCTTATCAAAAAGCGATACAAGCAAGAACTCAGATGAAATCTGAGGGAATAATTACTCGTATTAGGAAATTCTTCAAAGAAGCCATGCAAAGCCCATCAGATTCCTTAACCCGAATTAAAAGAGAAGAACCTCCATCGAGAGCTAAGAATTCTATTCTTGATCGAAAACTTTCAGATCAGAATATTCTAAAGATGGTTGAAAAACGCATTCTAGCTAATTATCTGACATCAGAGCGTATAGGATTTAAGTACATAGATCCTCTTATGCTGGATCCATATCTAGAGGATATTTCTTGTGTGGGTGTTGATAAGGCCATATACATAGATCACAAACTAGGATATATCAAATCCTTCATTTTTCTGAATGAAGATCAATTGTATGCAGTATTGAGATCTTTGGCAAGATCTATCAAAAAAGTATTAACAAAATCATCACCTATTGTGGATGGGATGACTGAATCTAAAGAACGTGTGAATATTGTTTTTGGCAAAGAGATTTCATTGAAGGGTTCAAATTTCACCATCCGTAAGAATCCAATCAATTTCAGTGTTACTGCATTAATTAGGAATAAAACTCTCACCCCTCTTCTCGCTGCATATTCATGGGTAGCAATTGAAAGAGGAGATAACTTCTTTTTTGCAGGAGGTACTGCGTCTGGTAAGACTACCACCATGAATGCTTTTTGTAGCTTCATTCTTCCACAGCACAAAGTCGTATCCATTGAGAATACTGCCGAGGTAAATATTCCACATAAAAACTGGATTCAAGAGGTAACACGTGAAAAGTCACCATCAGGTGATATAATTGATGAATTTGAGCTATTAAAATCAGCCTTGCGTCAGAAACCAAACTATATCATTCTTGGTGAAATCAGAGGAAAAGAAGGTCTTGTTGCATTTCAAGCCATGCAAACAGGTCACTTCTGTTTATCCACCTTTCATGCTGATGATCCTGTGACAATGATCCAGCGATTGACAGGTAACCCCATTAATGTACCTAGATATTATATTCCGAATCTTGATGTGGTTTTCTTCCACCAGAAAATAGGTGGTATAAGGAGAATCAAGATGGTTGCTGAGATCCAGGACTATGATCCTTCAACCAAGCAACAAGGATTTACAACCTCCTTTGAGTATATTCAATCAACTGATACTATCAATTTTGCTGGTGCTCATGGTAGGTCACAACTTGTAAAAGACTTGATGGAGGAGCAAGGACAGAAGAATTACTTGGTGGTAGAAAAGCAGATCATTAATCGAGGAACCTTCTTACAGTTTCTTGCCTATCCTAAATCTCAGGGAGATACGGTACGGAGAATTAAAGCTGCATTTTATTCCGAAAAAGCAAATGAATTTACACCTAATAAGTCATGGGATATGGTAGCTGAGATCAATCAGGAATGGGGCGATATGGATGATCGCTTACGTATGACCCCGGATGAAATGAGAAAGGAACTCGATTTTATTATTGAAAATTTCATCGCCAAAGATAGTGGTATTGTAGATTATAATTTGCTTTGGGAAGCTATTGTAGCTTATCGAGATTTACCTGATAAGAGTATCACTGGAAATCGATACCTTGAGGAGTTATTGCAAGTAATTTATGCAAGAGAGATAACCAACCGATTCCTGGAGAGATTAAAAGAAAGGATATAGGATTGATATATTATTAGAAACTGCAGGATTCTACCCTATTACATTTGCTAATTCATAAATTTCTGTATTGAAATCTTCATATTTTTTATTTGCCACCTTCAACCAATCTTCAGCTTTTGTGTACATCTCCTCTAGATTATCAAGAATTGGATCCACTAGCAATACGATAATTCTAACGTAATCATCATCATCATCCAAGGAGACTAACTGTTTAATTCTTTTGATACCATGTTTATTAGTCATTTGAATCGTCCTATTTATGATCTGCATATCAGGAATAAGATTTCCATAGAGTAGAATAATTGCAGCCTCTGCACTTCCTGGTTCACATTTTGCTAGGGGTTTCTCAAACACAGTTTCAAGATGTATCATCAGTTCTAAATCTATATCCTCGTTTAGATCAACATTATCTAATGTATCACGATTAAGGTTTTTCTTAGCCTCCTCACGCAGCTTATCACTCAACTTTGTAGGATTATATGCACCATAACAAGGTACCAAAACTGTAGAATTGAATTGTTCTTTTTCTTGTATTATCGAATTTCTTCTAGCCCATCTTATAGCATTGAGGATTTGCTGAGATTCATCAAATTTAGAATACGAGAAATTGAGGAAGAGGGAATTGAGTATATCGATAATCGGCTGATTAATTGCATCGAGTAAATTTTCATTGGTTTTCCGTTTATTATCAAAGATTACTTGACTTTCTTCTCTGTTTCCAATCATAACTGAACGGTACTTGTAGACTTGGGGCTTGAAAGTTCTTTCAATCATTGAATTCTCGATGAGCAAGACAAAATCAGATGTTCGAAGAGAATGCACCAAAGCATTCAAGGTGTTGAAACAGACGAAACCACTATTCATCTCCTTATCATAGGGGAAAAGAGCAAGCTGACCAACCAATTTTGAAGGGGACTCTGGTAATTCATCAGCTGTTTTGATCAATCTCATTAATTCAGGAGTAGTTCCTCCACCAGTTCCTCCGGCAAGTGAGGAAATAAAAAGTGTCAATTCTGTGTTCTTGGCATTTTCAAGTGGATATACAGGTTTTTTCTCATGATATTCTTGATTAATACCTCTTTGATTAGACATGTATACCCGGTTTTTATTACTAAAGTTAGGAAACTCCATTCTGACTAATTTGCTAATTTCATCGACAATAGTATATTTGCCTATGAACATATCTCCTCCAGTACCAATCGTCTGAATATCTGGTCTTCCAACTATATGTTTGGCTAAAATATCTTCTTTGATCATAGTGATTGGAGTTTCCCGTTCTATCTGGCTATTCACTAGATCTGAAATTTGTGTTGTGGCAAAAAGATCAGAAATACTTGTATTGAACATGGAAAATGATAATTTGAATTTATTCTGATATTTTCCAGCCATATTATCTCGGATATAATAATCAATAATTTTGTTACCAGCCTTACCTACCCCTGAAATATGTATACTAAGTAAATTTTGACTGGATTTGGCATTCTCCTCAGACATTTAACTCCTCAATTAAACTATGATTGATGTTCTATAACACATTTAAAATTGATATGGGCGACTTTGCTATAAAAGATAAATTATTGTGATTTTTTGATGAAATATTAATTTACGTGCTAGAGGTGCATTATCTGGTTCTATACAAGTGTTCTAGATTCTCCTGTTTATTGCCACTTTTCTTTGCTTCTATACTTCCATCAAGTTGGTCAAATTGATCTAGTAATCCATCAATCATATCACCTATACTGTCGTCCTCTAAAGAGGCTTGGCCACTCTCTCTAATTTCTTTATTTCGTTTTGCCTGATTACTGAATCGTTTTACTTCTCGAACAAATTTATCATAATCGATATCGGTGATATTCTGTACATCAAGGTTTGTTATAGTCATCTGTTCAGAAAGAATTGCCTTCTCAAAATCCCTGATATTCTCATAATTTTTAATGATTAGATTGATTTTCTCATTGAATGATTCCTCATCAATTTCACCCTTTAGATTGGTTAATTTTCCATTATAATAATTATGATTGATAATTTGAATATCCTTTTCCAATTTTGTCCTCAATTCTGTTAATTCCTGGGTTTGTCTATCAATCTCCTCTCGTTTTTCGTGTATAAGATTCTTTAACTCTTTTCCTTTTATCTTCTTAAAATCCTCATCACTCATTTCCAGTATATCTAATTGCTGTTTTGATCTTTTGAATATACTAAAAGGAATACTAAATCCCATTAGTAAGAGGAACCAAATTTCCATAATGCCTTCTTATTTTTACCAAATTTAATTTTCACCCATAAAAAATAAATTACTAAATAATATTATTAAAAAAACTCAACACTAGATGAATCCTTCTGGATTTGATTGCAAGAACAGATATTTCATAAACCATAAAGCAATAATTAGCAAAGAAACTATTGCTATTGGAAGAATGGAATGAACAGGTAATTGTAAATTGATACTAATCGAATCCTCAAAATACACACTGGCAATGGATATCACAACAATCATAATGACAAATAGAGTTGCATATACACCTTTACTGGTTATTTCCATTAAACATAAATGCCGTTTTCACAATAATAGAGTTACTTATTAGCATCAAGAAAATGCTTGATAGTTAAGGAGTAATTCAACAAAGATGCTCGGGTATTTTGGTAATTCTATGTTCTTTTTGACCACATATGGAAATTGATTGAGCGTGTATAGTTTCAACTTATCAATCATGAAATTTTCATTATCGGATGTAATACTTTTAGATTTTATGTTCTCTTTGAAATACATGAGAATTTTTTCGACTTCTTGATTTGCAATTACAAAATTCTTAGATACATTATTGGTGATTTTCTTGAATTCTTTGGGTTTTGGAAAATCTTTACCTGGAATATTCTCAAACTCCTTGATGAGATTTAATGTTGTAGTAATTCGAGCTGTTTTCAGATGAATCCAAATCATTGCGTAGTAATAGAACCATCGATAACTGGTTTTTTCCCAATTTTCTAAATTGAGTATTAGAAATTCTGCATGAATGGGGGAATCTAGAGATAATAATAGATGTACCATCATGGGTCTGATGAGTTTTTGATCAAATAACCTCCCTTTACCAACAATTGGTATTCTATGATTGTTGATCGATACTAATAAACGGATCAAGGTTTCATTTCTTATTGTCCATGAATGTGACAATATCCTGTTTTCATTGCAATAATTTAGGCTGTTGGAGTACTTGATATCCTCTACATTTATCGGATTCAATCTCACCAAATGATAAACATAATACCATAATTCTGGATTTTTTTCACTACCCAATGTAGCTCTAGCTATTCGTATGAGTAATTCCAGTAGCCAAAATGCAATGGATTTATCTTTAGTTGTGTAGGTAGATTCTCTTATGTTTATAATTAAATTGATAACTAAGGGCTCAGTACCCGTGAAAAATTTCCTATTCTTCATAGAAAGCCCTCTGAAGAAGATATACATATTATATAGTGCTTTATTATCTTGAAGAGCTAACAATACATAAAATTTCATACCCTGATAGCTAATATTCCTCTGAATAAACATCGGAAATTCTATCAATTCATCATAAGCTTCCTTATATTTTTCCAGAATTAATAATAACCATACTCTCAGATATTTGGCAAAGGTGAACATTTTGTCATCGTTATATTGAGCAATTGAATCAAGAGTTTCCAGCTGTTTGGACGCATTTTCACTAAGAGTTTCAATTTTGTTGATATTTCTAGTGATTTCAAAGTAAAGTGCCAATAAAATCGTATATTCATCATCAGGCATTACATCCTTCATCTTCTTATGTAATATTCTTAGTTTATCCTGTTCATGCTCTAAATACAACCAGAATAGTTTTTTTATCCATCTAATATTCTTATTATCTTCAATTGCATACTCAAATAATCTTTTAAGAAAATCAATTTTTATTGTATTATGTACATTGGCAATTTTCGTAGAATATGACATGAATAACCGATAAATAACCTCATAGTAATTGTCTCTGTAATACTCAAAAGGTAGTTCTCGTACATTATCAATGACCTTCTTTCCAAATTCCAAAGCTCTTACCCAGTGTTTCTCACTCAAAAGAGTATTAAATTCAATGACTTCAAATGCAACAGGGTTGAGAATACTTGAAAAACCAATAGAAATGGCATTGTTATAATGTATTTTACTTGTATCAATGAGTAATTTTATGATCTCCCATTGTGTTGGGCTTCCCATAGTTGTGGATTTAAGTTGTTTTGCATTTTCTTTATCTACTAAAAGAGAACCAATAAACAGAGGGATTATTTGAGGAAATTCTGAATTATATAACTGGACAATTTTTTGATATTCTTTATTGTCTATGAGATTTGCTCTGAATGAAATAAGTGATAAGTTGAGCAAGATATTGTCCCAATAATCGTAATTTTCTTCAATTAAATTGAAAAATAAATTATGTTCTCCAACAGTGGACAAGTAATCAAGTTTGGCCAATTTTGATAATTCATGGTGATCATATACAAATACTGCATCATCAAACTCAAGATCTTCTGAATATCCCTTAAATGTAAGTTCCTCTAGATATTGCAGATAATCCCTGGTGGTTTTAGATAAGTTTAGGCTCGCTGGTAATTTTATTCCAGCCTTTCTCAATAATATCATTCTCAAGAGGATTTCATTATCTGTTACTTCAGTTTCAGTTTTTTCATCTTTTTCAATTTTATAGAAATTGTTGATTAATACTAATCTATTGATCTTTCCTTCCAATGCATTCTGAATTTCCTTTCTCTGGAAAATCTCATAAGCCAAGAAATCGAAATCACTCGTATTTCCACATTGGATAAGCGAATCAAGTACTTTTTCAATATCTTTGAGGTTAGGTCTTTCTTCGAGCGTTAAAATAATTTTTCCTAAGAGATGTTGTAGTAGGAATTGTTTTATTTTACGTATACGTAAATCTATCTCATAAAGAAATGGAATTCCTTCAAAATATTCATCCAAGTATTCGATCTCTAGGAATTTCTCAAAACTTTTTAATAGCAGATCCTGATCCTTTTGTTCCATGGAAAATAGATCAACAAAATTATCTAGCCAGTGAAATATCTTCATTTGTGTAGGTTCATCAATCTGAGTGAAGGGTATAAGTGAATCAAATATCAAATATGCAAATTTTTGGTTGCTCAAGCCAAAATCAAGTGCTATTGATAATATTCTCCAGAATAATTCATCAAAATGAATACTCGATCCTAACATAATGGATAATCCATTATATAGAGAATCATCATCCCTAATCTTGAATTTATCATCCAAATAATACCTGAACAACACTCTCCACATACTACCGAACAATATTGACTTGTCCTTAAGATTCATTATTTGACTGGAATTCAATAGAATGTGGATGTATTTTTCAATTAAATGTCTATATACAACCACGATATATTCATGAAAATTCAACCAAACATGCTGAACTAGCCAGAATTCATCTGCAGTTATCTGATTCAGAGGTTTTAAGATAATTTGTTCAATTTTCCGTACTAAGTATTTGTTAATTTCCGATTGAAGTTTAATTTTTTCAGGTTCTGGATCTAATTCTTCCATTATATTATTATGGGCTTGATAATCTTGCTCCTTTACGATTACACTCTCCTTTTCTTGTTCAATTTTATGCTTACCCAGGTCTGTCTCATCCAACACACTATCGCTATCATTTACAAATTTCGTCTTGATGAAGAATAATTCAAAATCATCATCTCCCAATTCTTTGGGTTCCTCAATTTTAGTTTCTGCATTGTCATCTTCTTGTGTTTCACTATACTCGTCAATATACTTAGAATTTAATTCGAATAACTCAAAATTCTCCTCATCATCAAGATTCTCAACGGAACTATCAAGTTTCCTATCTTTTTCTACCATAGCTGTTTTAGATTCAGATTTTTCTTTTTCTATCTCTAGTAATTTATCCTCCTGCCTTTGCTTCCAAGCTGATAATTCATTCCTGTATGCTATTGTGTTTTCTATATCCTCATTATACGTCTGCTGATTAAATTCCTTGAGTACTTGCCTCCATGAATGAAATGTCGAATTAGATAATCGAGTATAGCTGGTTTGGAGTACATATAATTCATTAGTTAGGAGTATTCCTTCAAATTCTTGCATAGACTCAAAATCAAATTCATAAGGACATAAAACCAAATAGAAAAAGGGTTGTAGATCAGAGTAGATAATATGCCTTTCGATAAGGTTTAAACCTGATTTTTGGAATAATTCAACAATTAGACTATTTGCTTTTACATTATCCATCATTATCTGGACAGTATCTGGTATGAACTTAGTTGAGAGAAGTTCAATTACAATTGCTTTGGGGAAGTTAGAAATTGCTGAGTATACATCATTAATGCTCTCTTCAAGACTGGTTGCGATAAGTGAATAGAACATCTTTTTCACATACTTGAAATCTGAATCATCTTCTACAACCATCGACTTTGATCTCTTACCTTCATAATCAAGTCTATTTAGATCAAATCCCTTTGGTATCACTAACTCTATCTCAATTTGCTTGAGATCTTGGATGAGCACTTTTATATCATCTTTCATCATCCGGATTATGAATGAATGTAGATTATGAAGCCAGAATTTATCATGAATTGCCGTTAAAGTGACTCGAAAAACTTGATATGCGACAAGATCAAGTAACCTTTCAAATAGTAATATTATTGCATTCTTTTCCACTATGGTGTATTGTAGTATCCTTTTAGGATAAGAGGAAATCATTACTACTGGTTTAATATCCTCTTCAAGTAAATTCCTTAAAATTATTGAAGCAAGAAAATAATCTCTTAATTCAGTTATTTGTATAAAGATATATTCAAGGGATGAAAAATCAATATCATTAAAAGTAATTGTCTCAGTACTTTTCTCTCGCATTGTAGGTTTAATATCTCCTCTTCTGATTCGGCCCTTAGGTAGATTATCATTATATTCTCGGATTTTCTGGTTTATTCCCTCCAATACAAACTCATTTACTGAAAGAAATTTACAATTAATTTTCTCAGTTTTTGCATTAAATGCCATATCTTTGGATACTGAACTGAAATTAAAGTATAAGATATTGAAAAGGTGATCATCGAATGCTATTGGTACATTGGATCCAAGGAAAAGACTTTCCTTGTAAAACTCCTGATCTGAATCCTCAAATTCGTTAATTAAATTATTTATATTTGATGAAATATAAATTGATTTAATCATTATTTGATCCATAAGTACCAACTAACTCGGTCATTCACTGGATATTTTGCCTAATTGCTCAATAAAGAAATTCTCGAAGTATTTTTCATCATCAGGATAAGGTTGATCAAGTATTTTTCCTAGATTGATGATCTGTCTGGCTGTAAGTGAATCCTCCTTAACATAGTTGAATTCTGTTTGTATAGCTAAACCTTCAGAATCTCTATTCCTTATAATGAAATCAAAAGCATTTTTGAATACTCCCTTAAATATCTCCATTTGTGGATTAATTAGCAAGATCAGCACTGAAACTTCAGTATTATTCTGGTTCAAACCTGCATAATCACTGAAACTTATCTGGATATCTTTGGCAATTCCATCCTGTTTCAATCGTTCATTGACAAGATCATAAATTGGTTCCATGAGTGTATCTACGTGGGAAATTGCATTGAAAGATCCAATTACAATGACTTGAGCTGCAGTTGCCGTAGAAACATCACATGGGAATATCGGAGAATTTAATGCCATCTCAGTAATCATCTTTATGAAATTATAAGATTGAATATTATTTGCCAGATTTACTGAATGAAAACAGGGTACGATGAACCCTCCACTTTCATTTTCCTTGCTGTAGAACTCAGATTTAACATTCATATGTCTGACTACCATTCTCCAAATATCCGATACATCAAAATTCAATCCAGTAAGTTTGTTTTGGCTGATTATCGATAAATTAAGGAAAATTTCCTTCCAAACTTCATAATTTTTAGACCCCCATGATATTTGATAGCCTAATGTATTAGCCACACTCGTCAGTTGTGTTTCTTCAGAGAGAAACATGAAATCCAAAACATCGACAAGTTTAGATAGAGTCAACAATACAGATACCCCCTCCTCTGGGTTTTGATAGATCTTTGCATATGAGGGTATCTGTGTAATTGAAAATTGGGGACGTAATCTAGGTCGGTTACTATATTCTGGGAATTTTGTCGATCGACGATAATCAGTCGATAATTTGTACACCTTAGAGAAATCATAAGGAGAGGTTCCATTGATGAACATCACAGCCTTTGGGACTTTCCTATTCTCTGATGGATTTTGTATCTCGGATGATACTCTTGTCTCATAAATCGCCTCAAATATTTCCCTCCAGAATGATGAGTTAATATCCAGTTTAATTTCTGGGAAAGTATAAATTTTCAGATCCTCTGTATTCCGTACCTCCAAAAGATCAGGTAATCTATTAGGAAGACTTGAATAGGTTCTCTCATCCAAATATAGTGATAATTCCCCAAGGAGATTATCCTTTATAAATTTTGAAACTGCCTTTTTAGAGCTTGGAGCCTGAAGTACATTTTTAATACCATCAAAAATAAATAATAAGATTTTACCAGATTCAATATTTACACCAACAATATCATATGCTGGTTCAAGAATATCTGGAATATCTATCTCCTGTGTGGTTTGGGCCAAAGGATTAGAAAAGACACTATTCAATTCTCTTAAACGAGTAATTACGATATTCTGCAATTCTAGATAATTAAACTCTGGAATTATCTTAATATCTTCTTCTTCCTCATAATCTTGTTTATTTCTGTTAATAAATTTACTCATCTTCCTCAACCTCCATAAATTCTTGATCTACAAGTTTATTGAACCCATAATTGTAGATCTCATTTATTTTCATTGGAACGAGTGCAAGCAATGCATCCTCAAGGATTTTAAATTTCAAATCTGCAATAGTGCTCTCAGAAAGTATGTTTTTCAATAACTCAAAGGTTTCTTTGAGTTTTAACTGTCCAATATTGTATTTGTTATTCATCCAGTATGGTGTGATAATAAGCAATTGTTGCTTAAAACTATCAAATTTTGAGAATAATTCACCAAATTCAAAGATAGTACAATTCAGATAAAAATTAAAACTGGTCTCAGTACTTGACTTGATTTTCTCATTCAACTGTTTGAAGAAATCTGTTTTCGGATCTAGTTCAATACTGTTATCAGGCCTCTTGTAGAAGCTAAGTGATGATATAACATTCAGGAATTTAGAAGTATTGACAACAGCATCTTGATCATTTCCTTTAACAACATTTATCTCAAAACTCACCCCAACCTTAGTTTCTTCTTCTGAGTAATTTATGAATTCAGAAGTTGGGAGATCAAGATCTTTATCCCAGATTTTTTGATTTCTATAACTCTGCAGAAATAAGTACTCTGCTAAAAAGCCAACCTCAAGTTCAGTATCTTGAGGATCTATCGTTACCTGTGAAGATTCGATTGAATATGTCAAATATCTACCATTGGAATTTTGAGTTCCATTGGCATCTGTGAGACGTACATTATATCCTGAATTGAGCAATAATTCAGATACTGAATTCAGTTTAGCTTGATCAAGGCCAGCATAGATATAGGGAGAGATATCAACGATATTCTCTTTTCGAATTTTACCATCCTCATCCTTATGCGTTTGTGGTTCATGTTGAGCAATAAAAGAAATATAAACAGCATCCTCGTTTTTCTTATCAATTTCAGCCTTTAAATTTTCAAGACTCGCCTGAATAATTTTGACCTTACTTTTGTATGATCCACCTGAATCTGTTCTCTCCTTGACTGCATTAATGATATCCTGTCTGATTTTATCTCTCTGATCAATGATCCCCTCATATATTCTACTTGGAATCTTTATTTGTTGGGATGTAGACCTTTGTTGTAGAACCTTGAATAGTCTGGCATGTGATTGTTGGATCATCTTAAATTCATCATTGTACTTGACCCAAGTTTCAACAATATTTTTCAATTCATTTGATCCACCAGATTCAAAATCTCCTTTCAATGTCTTCAATTTATTGCTGAAGGCTTGTTCCTGCTGCAATACTAGAAGGTCAAATAACTGAAATTTGTCATTGTATAGAATATTTCGCCAATCTTCAAGGACCCTTGACCCAATATTGAATTTCCTGTCAATGAATTTGTTAATATTTTTATCAATTTCCAATAAATTATCATCAATTATTTGTCGGATCTTCTTGAATTCAGCAATATCATTACTTCTAATCTGGTAATAGTGGAAGAACTTGTAAATCTTAAGAATTAATAGATTTAATACTTCAATGATCTGGTTTATATTTTCAAGTAACTGGTTTTGCATATACATGGCAAGAATTTTCTCTATTACTTGATCTAATTTATTTAGTTTTACTGTATATTCATCTGAATTTTTCTGATCCAATAGACTAAGGAACATATCTAGAGGGGTTGTATGAGTAATTACTCTAACGATTTCATCTTTGGTTAAACTAACTTCAATAACTTCAATGAAAGAATATTCTTCAGAATTTTTAATTATCAATTGTTGCAAGTCATTTATGAGTCCATGTAATTTCATGATTGCTGCAATATTTCGAGTGGATTGATAATGATCGAGGTATTTAGGAAAATTGCTTTCAAAAAATTCAAATGCTGCATCTTCATAATCTTCATAAATTCCAAGTTTATTTCCTTGTTTTCCTATCCAATCGACCACAAAAAAATGATCAGATGAAATTAGACGTAATTCATTAATTGATTCATCAGATTGCCTTTTGTAACTTTTAGACACCATTTGCTTAGAACTTGATTTTTTTAATGTTTTATCAGAAATGTCTACCATATAATTTTCAATATCTTGAAACCGTTCAGATCCTATTATTTCTCGATTATTTAATGCTTTGATATCATCAAGAAGTTGCCCTAGATCAGTAACGTAGTACTTCATATCATTAACTATAACATAATAATCCTTGCGTGATAATTTGGAACTGAAAATCCGATTTATTATACCACTCATATTTATACTTAGCTCCCTATTATGGACATTTAGGTTAAGGATTGACAATCAATTTATTAATACTACGCAGATTTTTCTAACTTTTGTATGAATAATTATCAAAACTATACTATTAATCTACTTGGGGCTTGATAAGGATTTCTCTGATTTGTTGATACGTTTTTGTCAATGATCGGGTATTGCTGATGTATAATTCGAAATTATCAATATCCACGGTCTCAGGTATGTTTATTTTCAATATTAGCCTTTTATTATCATTTTGTAGTATAACCTTTTCAAAATCAATTGGTATTAGTTGAACTCTTTCCCTGTTAAAGACATAATACCAATTGGGTGATACTAGAAACTGGTGGAATTGCAAGCTAATCGTTCTAGCTTCTTTATCAATTACCTGGTTCTCATAAATCATTAAAGGAATTTTCGCAATATCTGTATCTCCGAAACCAATTGATATACTCGAAAGAAGACTTGCTCTCCATTTATTCTCATATACATGGTTGATTTCACAAGAATTTGATATTTTTTCAATACAGTATGGAGGTATGGCTGATTCAGCTTGTTTGTGATTTCTGGGATTACATCCAATCAATATTTGGAAATTATCCTTCCAGTGATCCATACCTCGTTTAACAAGGATAATTAGGCTATTTATATTATTTATCTCTTGAATCGTATTTTGAATAAGAACACTATCTAAATCTATACTACTCGGGAATGAAATTCTATTAAACAATTTACGAATTTCATTTGCTGAAATGTAATCTTGTTTCATATACTCGTTATTGCTACAATTTCTCATTCCCATTTCCAATATTTCTATTCTCAGAAAATAGGAATTAATAATATCAACTAATGTATTTGCAAATGTATAGGCCATTGGTTGATACTCAGTCAGAGAATCTAGTAATACTTCAAGATAGAGGCCAATTGTATCTGCCTCTAAATATACTCCACCAATTTTACTCTGAACCTTTATATTAAGGGAGCTATTGATTAATATTTCATGAATTTGTGATTTAATCTCATCATCTTCAATCTCATTGGCCACATAATTGATAATGGCAGTGTTTATCTGATCACGCTCTTCATCTAGCAAAGAATTGGAGAAAATGTACCAATTACTCATATAATAGAGCACCTTGGTTAACCACAATTGGAACCCATTTGAGTTGATAATATGATCAAAAGCTACTTGATAGAATTTCCTATCATAATTCTGAATCCTCTCAAAATGAAGATGATCTCTTGTTATATTTTCCAATGCAGAGCCATAACCGCTGAGAATTGCATTTAAAATCTGAATATACATATTTACAATTTCAAGAAATCTCGGGAAAGACGTCACTCCTCGATTAATTAAATGTTGGATGTATGGGAAGACATTGATATCAGGAGAAATTAATTCTCTATTATATCCAAGCATAACAAAGTACAATTCTTGTGCTGCTTTTACATCAAAAACATCTAGGTTTATTCTAATTTCTTCAAGGAGAATCTTGTAATTTCTAATATACCCATAATAGAAATCATGAAACCTGTATTTGATATATTGAACCAATAATAATTTTAGTTCAGTTGTTACTTCACCCTCATTATTGAAAATTATGTTATAGTAGTACTCATTCAACCACTTGGAATCTTCTAATTGCGATAATTCAAACAAATGCATAGTAATTTTTGAATATAACTCCTGATGTCTTTTATCGATAAATTTAAGCAAGGAGAGACATCCCTGTGCAGAAAAGTGAGTAATTACTTCTTCATCCCTATTCATTTGATTCAAGATCTCAGAAATCTTAACATCCTTTACCATTCTGTTCAGATCATCAAGAATGTGATAATCCTTTGGTTTTCTATGATTCAGATAGAAATTGATATACTCTAATGATCTATCATGTTTTAATTCCCATCCTGCAATAGGTTTCCAGTCAAATGATTGGGTATGAATTGACTTATAATTGAAATCACTTAGGCTAAATATCCACGAAATCAGTAAATCCTCATTTTTATCATAATTAAAATCATAAATTACAAGGGTATAGTACATTTTCAAGATTAATTTAGCTAATTCTAATCCCCCCACTATTCTTCTACTAATATAGATTGATTTTTCTAGATTCTGGAATATCCTGATGAAATTCCTGAAAAATGATTCAAGAAGATTGAGTTGCAATAATTCTTCATCTTTATTAAGGATGTCAATTTTGAAACTCTGCACTTTTTTATAATTATTTTCTTTTAGAATTCCAATGATATTCTCCACATGTTTGGCAATCTCAACAATATCACCAAGTATCTGTTCTTCTGAATCAATTCCTTGCATCTGTTCAATTCGTTTCTCAATAATAAGCTGGAATAGATACCCTTCTGTTAATGGTGAGAAGGTACCACCCCTTTGAGTCAGCCCATACCCACTTGTTATTCGGTTCATCAATCCAGGATAGAAGGAATCTAGTAAATTGAAAATATGATCCTTATAGGGTTTAATATAATCATTCGTAATATACTCCTTATTGAATATTTTTGATACAATGATATTAATCAAATTGATGTCAATCTCAAGGAAAACCCAATTGCGATTTTCTATCTTTTCTCGTTTGTCCTCCTTCTCTTGAATATTTTCAAAGAATAAACCAAGTAATTCTATCCAAATTTTCACAGAATTCTTGTATGTGAGAAGATCAAAGAGGAAGAATTGAGTATCATTATATACTCGTAAATCTTTGTCATCGATGCTATACAACAACGTTAATCCTTTTGAGTAAATGGTATGGTACTCTTCAAAATCCTTTTGCTTAGTAGAGATGGATGCAAAAAATTGTTCAACTGTCTTTTCCATCAAGGCATTATTATACCCCTCAAGAATTGAATTTTCTATATGCTTGTACAAATATGTGGCAAGCAGATCGATACTGGCTATTTTCTCAATGATTTTGTCTCCCGGATTAAATAATTTGTCTCTATTGGCCTCAATTAGATTATTGAACGTTACTTGGTTACCCCTCTCCAAATTGATATATGCATCTATCTTGAATAAGTCCATCTCGGAAAAATCTAACTCTCCAGTACTCCCCGAATTAAATATATTGGCGACCAGCTTCTTGAATCTCTCAAACTCATTTACCAATCTACTCGGGAATTCATCTCCTCCTCTTTCTTGATATTGTCTAATTTCAAGTAGAAATATCTTATACTGGATGTTGAGAATGGGAATGCCTTGGATACTTAATTTGTCAAAATGGTTCAATATTTGTTTCGCAATTAAAATGGCTAAAGATGAGGAGACTGGACTTATGATTTCAATGATATGAAGAATTTCGTAATGATTGCCCTTAAATTTATCCATTTCAATAAAATTGAAGAAGCTGATGAGTGCCTTGATGAGTTTTTTGATTTTTGTATTTTCTTCAATTACTTGTAACTGAGATTCTAATTTCAACCTGAATTCTGGATCCCATGGGAGAAATTTGAATATTGAGAGCAGTAATTTATCAAAATCTCGTATTTGGAAATTATTGTACAAGGTTAGTGTATTATCTAAAATATTGTGGATAAGATGGTGATTTTTCTCAAAAGGAAGAAAACCAATGATAAAATTCTCACTCTTGATCTCCTCGGAGATAAAATCATTGTACAGGTCCTCTGAAGGTGCTGGTAATTCAAATTCTCTTTTAGATTTTCTTAGTAAATCATAATAGCCACTTAATATGCTCTTTGTATACATATTATGATCATTTTGCATATACAGCCCGTAAAATTCCTGTTTTTCATTACTGAGACTATCCAACTTCTTCTCCTCTATATATCTGGATGCAATTTTCTTCTTGAATTCAATTAAAGGTGCATGGTAACGTTGCATTTCCGCTTCATAATGATATTTCATTTCAAACTGGCTAAACTCTCTATTAAAACATCTAAATATTCCTTCATTATATAGAAAATTCAAAGTTTTTAAATTTAGGCCAGTATTTAGGTTCACTTTGAGATTGTAATAATGATTGATAATTTCAACTTGCGTGTGAGGTTGTTGGTAAAGGTAAATTTGATCAATTTCCTCCAATAATCCTTGATAGGGATGATAGAATGTTAATAGTAATGGGAAGATTTCAATATATGGGATGATCAAATTGGTGATTCGGCTTGAGTAATCCTTCATCTGTTTTATTAGTACTGATAATTTATCTGCATTATGAAATTTTATGATATACTCCAGTTTTTCAATCAAAACATGTAGATCTAGTATCACAAAGGTTACATTACTATAGAGGGTCTTGATCTGTTCCCTTCTATATTCGAATGGTGTTTGCTCCTCGACGATTTGTTTTAGATCTTTTTCCATTTTATTGAATACACGGTTGGTAAATTGCTCCAAAGATTTGTATATGAGCAGAAAATAGGCTTCCTTTCTGTAATCAAAAGTAAAAATGCTATTTAGGTTTAATTCAAGCAGGGCATTATACATACTTAATTCAGGAAAATTAATCTCCTGTTCATAATATTCTGGAAATAGCATGGCATTAACGTAAGAGAATATTTTATACACATTTGAAGGAACCTTGTCCAATAATTGCTTAACTAACAGTGCGATAGAAATCTCTTTTATCCTAGGGTAGTATTGGTTAATACTGATTAAGTATATTAGGTGTGCATGATCGATTTTTTGATTATCTGCAAAGACATTGAATATATTTGAAAGCTCGATAAATTGATCAATTGTTGATTGTGTATCAAATTCTAAAAATCTATAATTATAGAATAATATTGAGAGAATGGTAATTTTAACATCAAAATTCTCTTGGAAGAATACAATTCCTCTCCTAATTCTACCACTCTCTTCTAATTTCATATTATATAGTTTCGTTATTTGAAGTAACAAATTTTCATCATGTATGGGAAAGGATGTAAGATCCATGGAATTTGCATGATAAAGTTCTGTCAATTTTTCAGTTTCTTCTTTCAAGTAAGTAATATCATCTAGAACTCTTGCTGAATTTACAAGTTCTAAAGCTAGTTTACTCCCTTTTTTAATCTTTGGAGGTTCCTTGTTAACAAAATCGATTGAATTGAAAATCTCTTGATCATTTTGAATTTCATTCTTGTACATGATTTTATTATCAAACTCATCGATCAACTGATAAAGAATTAACCAATGTGCTAGCCACCAGAGTTTATCTACATAATTTTTATCCACAGCAAATTTTTGTTCAGCATATTCAATCTGCAGAAAGAGTATCAAACGATCAACTGCAGCTGGTATTTTTCCTACTTGATATAGTGAGAAGCTATAAGTAAATTCTCGATGAAAACGTTCCGAAAATTTGTCATAGATGCTCAGATCATACTCAAAACTAAGTTCCTCTAATTCTTCACTATTATCGAGATTGATTATTTTCTCAAAGGATTGAATCAGACGGAGTACTTGCTCGAATTTCGCCTTTAGATAGCTGATTTCGATAGAATGTGCTGGGTCATTTCGAATCCTATCAAGCATATGATCAAAGAATTTCTTCTCTCTTTCTTCATCACCTGTTTTTTTCTCCGGTAATAATTTGAGTATAGGTTTTGTTAGAATATCAAAAATCTTTAATCTGACATCGAGATCATTCTTTGTAATCATGAAAATCTTATCATCACCAAAGAATTGATTGATGAGATTCAGAATGAAGTACATAGATCTCACAATTTCAACATAGATATTTGACAAATCTTTTCGTTGGGATAATTTTGTGATATACTCAATCCACTCATCCAAGAATTCAGTAGTTTCTTCAAAATATTCCAGAATCCCTTTGGAGTCCATTTTCAGGGCATTTATATCCTTGAACTTCATTCTCCACTCAAAAAATCTAATTTCAATTTCAGATAATTCTAGTTTCACCTTTGTATACATAGCAATGGGATCGTTTTCATTGAATTCTGTATTTAGCATTACATTGACATTGATTTTAATATCCTTCATCATAGTAATTGTCCCTAAAGTCTGCTCCTTGGTCAAGATATTGAGATCTAATTGATAGAGATATTCAGATTGTTCTTCAATTTTGAACGCTCTGATCATGCGAATGGTTTCTCTCTTCATTTTCTCCTCATCTCTACCTAATGCTCGATAATTTTTGATTAATGAAATTAATTCATCTAAGATTACGTCAACATCGACATGAGTAAATATACCATCATTTTTATCAAAACCAAAATATAATTTATTGATATCAATAACTGGCTTCTCAAGTAAATCCAATTTTACCCATTGAATAAAAATATCATGAACCGAGTTATCATCCAAGATGGCATGATAATAATGAAGTAACGCCTCATATGCATTGTCTATAAGCTCTATGTTGGAAAAATGTAGTGGGGGGTTCTCACAATACACATTCAGAAAGTATTCTATCATATCTACATATCTATCAGATTTGAATCTGTATTGCCTATGTAGTAACAAATTCTGGCTTTCCTTCAAGACTAGAACGATACTATAAACTGTAAAATATGTAATATTATAGATATAGAAGTTAATATCCAGCTTCTCAAGTAAATCATAAAGAATAAAAGATGACCTATTAATCACATACCCTAGTAGATTTTCATCTATCTCTACTATTTCTACCTTTTTACTCTCTTCTTTATCTGCATCCTCTATACTTAATTCCTGATAACTCGCAAGTATTGATAAAATTTCCCTTTCAATATCTGTTATCTTATCCAAGAGTAAATTTTTGTTCTTTGCATTCTGTCCTTCAAGATATACCTCAAATAAGAGAAATAATGGATGTACATTCAATTGTTGGTCTGATGAGATTTGATCAAGTTCTCTGAATAATATTGGAAGCTCATCAGAGAAGAAATTCAACAAATAAGCTAATGTGCTTAAATTTGAGGTTTTTCTCATCAATATTTTGTTCAAACGTATTATTTGATATAGAAGAAAAATTAGGTGGTTTTTCTTTCTTAAATTCTCTTCACTTAGATATCGTGATAAAATGACCCTTCGCAGTATTCCCTCATCATTAAAAGACTTTAAGAAACGTAAAACAATGAAGAAAAGGTAATTTAATAATTCCGAAAACCTAGCTTCTTTCATGTAATGAGCCATTATGATATTATTATACTCATACAATATTTGTAGTTCAACATTGATATTCTCAAATAAATTAAAATCGATTACTTCAAGGAGATAGAATGTATCCTTTTTCATTTTATCAGAAATTGCCTCTGAGCCGTGAATGTGATAAATGTAAAGGGATAATAGTATATCTAGATTTAATCTATTTCTTTTCCCTTCTGACCCTTTATTCCGTTTGTGAAATTCGTATAAGGTAAAAAGTGATTTTTGAATGTTTTCTTTGTTAATTTCCTGGTTAAGGACTGCCTTGATGTATGATTCCGCATATTTTTCAAAGGCCAGCGGATTACTTAGGATTTCATCTCTAATAGTTAAGAGGATGTTATCCATCTTCTTATTCATATTTATCTTTGCTCTTGCAAAAGTATGGAGGATATCCGAGATTATCTTTTCTTCCTCGAAATCAATTCCTAGATCTAGATGGAAATCATCTGTATTCTCAAGTGGAGTAAAAATTATTTCAATTTTATCCTCATTACTCAATTCCTCCTCGTACATCAGATCTTTTAGAATAAAGAGGGAAATCACTCTATCAATGAGTGAATTTTTTGAGTTTTCTCGAAATACAAGATTATTCTTGAATGATGAATACTCTGGATTATTCTTAATAACCTCATACTGTGAAAGTAATTGATGGACATTTTCTTCCTCAGGAAATTCAACTTTTATAGTCTCAAATTGTTCTCGGTTAGTCACATAATATAATATTTCTGGGCTTTTTGAATTGGCAAGGTTCAAAAATTGATTATAGGTTTTATTGAGTAGAAAATATTCAATACCTGTTCCCACTAGGCTATAGTCTAATCGTGTAATGGAAAATAGCTGAGATGCATCAATAAGATAATGGCGTTTTAAGTACCAATCCAACAACTTCAATCCATTTTCAGTTGTTCCGAACCCCTCATCAAAATATTCTCTAACAAGATTCCACTGAGGAAATATAACATATTCATTATTATCGAGCTGATATTTGGTTGCAATGTAATGGTAATATTCATCATTCAGATAATCATATTGTTGAATAAATCTATTGAATTCTATAACACCTATTTCCTCAATGAGTATTTCAACCAATTCTTGTATCAATTCTTTAGGCTTGAATTCTGAATTTTCAAATCTAACTAATAGAGATTTGATATAACTTTCATCTAAATCATCAAACTCACGATTGAAGGTCAGAGTGAAATAAATTCCCTCAATAAGCGGATTCTGTATTGTAAGATGATGATTTATTACATATTGATAATAACGAATAATGTTTGTACCAACTCTATTAACATGTTCTTCCTCAAAGACGTCAATTACAAAGGCCTCAAAGTATTCCAAGAACCGATATTCAATAAAATCCTTCTCAATATACAATTCAATGATCTTGATTAAGTATTCATATCTGAATTCATCAGTTACACGAATTTTCATTTCATTCGCGATGGCTGCAATATCTGCAAAACACTCATAAAATTTTATTTTATTCTCATAATCAAATATCTGTCCAGCAATACCAGTCAAATATTCATGAGCCAGATCAAGTAGATTCCCTTTGATGAGAAATACACTTTCCACATTATTTAACTGTAGTCTGATTTGATCCAACTCTACCATGGGAAGGGTGTTTAGTTTATCCTTCGCTAAATCTACCAGGGCATAGATATAATTTAGAATAAAATCGATATCAGTAAAATAATTGATATTGATCCCGATTATTTTGGAATACTCCTTATTCTCTATATAAATATTGATCCGCTTTTGATTCCAAAAAATCTGATTTGGTACCAGCTTCAACGCTTGATCGAGAACGTTCTGATACTGCATCTTCTCCTCTTCCAATGAATCTAAGGTGAGTGAAAATGACCACAGATTTTTTGAAAATTGTGGCATACTATTATATCTATTAATATAGATGTTGAAATCCTTAACCTTCTCTAATTTTTTGGATAGATACGAGAGCCATAGATACTTTCTCTGGATATTAGATCGTAGATTGCTGATACTCTGAATAATTCGCTCGAGTGGAATTAAGGAATCATCATTCTTTACAATATCAATGGCCTCTCTGGCCAAATCATTGAGGGCTATATTATCCATTAATTCATTGTCATTCCCCACTTCTAGATTTTTCTTTATCCAATACAATGCAATCAATGGTGCAGAAGAATCAAGATTGGATACAGGTGTTATGAGGAATTCTTCATCGATTATATCATTAATAGAATCAAAAATTGGATCTTTGGCATATCGTAGGTCCTTACTGAAATGTGTGAGGGACTCATACATCAAAGTGGATTGTGTAGAATTTATTTCTTCTTTGGATAATCCTCTTGCCCCGAAAATGATCTCCTTAGTTAGAACATTTTGAATTTTCAGTTTCTCCAAACCAACTAGTAACTTGAGTAAGAGCACTATCCGGATTTGAGTATTGAGGAAACCAACATTCATTGGAATGAGATTGAATATCACATGGCCTGACATGGCAAAATTATGAGTAACGACATCTAGATTTGATGAAGTAAGTCTCAAAAGATGATAAATATTCTCTAGGTAGTCAACTTGGTTTCTTTTCATCTCTAGAATTTGTTTAGTTTCTCTATATCCTGCATCAGGAGGATATTCTATGAGAAGATCTGGATCTAGATCTATTTCACTATCCTGAAGATCATTTAAGTCATACTCATTTTCATAGATATTTTCTATCAGACAGACAACAATATACATCCCCATCTCTCTGAAATATCTGATCAACTCTCCTACAATTACTTTCTGACGAAAATCATTACTTGCGAGTATTTGAATTGATTTTACTCCTTGTTTATTGATATATTCTTGAATGAGTCTTGTGTTTTTTGCATGATCATCAAGTTCCTTTCTAATCCATGATCCATCTGGAGAGGTATTTGGTCCCCTCCATTGTTTAATCATTGATAATTTTAATGAATCTAGATTTAAATCATAATTGAGTTTCAATTTTTCTTTTTCACTGATAACTCTAGTAATTTCATTTTGCACTATTTTACTAAAAGTATCATGCCATATGGTTAAGATTGCATTTTGTGGTTCACTATACCATAATTTATGCAATTCGGTATTAATGATTGAATGATCAGTAACTAGGACAACTAAATGTTCATAGTTAACGCTAGCCTGAATTTTTATCCCTCCATTTTGCTGCTAAGAATGAATATAATTGATTTCAAAATTTTCAGTAAAGTGATTACCTCTGTATTTGTACTCTTATAGTCTGTATAATTAACCAGTCGCTGTAGTAATTCCTTGGCTAGTTTATTATGCTCAAGGATCTTATTTTCTTCGTACCCTTGGAAATTAATAGTATCAATTCCATCGAGAATGCTTGATAGCCCCTTAACTTTAGATATTCTACTATCATTTCTCATTTTTCCAAGTTCATCAGTAAGAAATCTAAGAAAACCACTTAGGTCTAATTTATCATCCTTTAAGTTCAATATATCTTTATGTAGCTCTTCAACTAGATCTCTATTCTTCTCTAAGGTTTCAGTTTTGGATAGTATCTCTAGTTCTTGTTTCTTATGCTCTTCAAGAATTTTATCTTCAATATTCTCAAGATGATATCCTGAAAGATAGGTATCAGGTTCATCTAATCGTCTTATATATTTTGTATCCATAGATAGGAATTCGTGATTTTCAAGAAAATACTGTACTTCATTATGACTAAGGATAAGGTTCCCTTCAATGTTTTTAGCATTGAACTCAATAGGTTTACTTTTAATTTCGAGAATCTTGTAAAGATCTTCAATACTCTTGAAATGTATGGATTTATTGATGAAATCTTCAAAACTAGTAATATCAGTTTTCTTAAAGATTATGAAATCCTGCTCGTGTATCCAGCATTTTGCAATATTATGACCAATTGGTGCATCACAGAGGAAAATCTCTGCCTTGATTTTTATATTAGGATTGAGTATACTCCTACAGATCGCTATATATTGAATGTATTGAAAAGTTTCTCTATTTTCAATCTCCTTCTCGATTTTTGTACAAAATTCTTTATGAAGGCATCCAATACATTCTACTGGCATTATTACACCTCGATTATCTCTTCAATCCAAATGTCGAGTTTGAAATTATATCGTCTTTCAAGATTTCTGCAACTCATACGTTTGATAAACCACACTGAAGGTATTAGCTGTCCTTGGTTGTTATATTTATTTTCAACAAGATCCTGATTCTCTAAACAAATTTTCAACAAATCAAGGTTTAAATCAGATGAAACCGCTGAAATTACTTCTTTCGAAAAATGTCTATGGAATTTATTCTTATTGATTTCATTTCCTATATTATTAAGGTTTGCAGCAAATTGTGCATAACTCTTCCCTGGAATCAAAAATAGATTATAGTAGCCTCTAAATGCGAAATCTTTACCATTGATGTTCTTTTTGAAACCCCATTCGATATTATCGATTTTCAACTTGAAAAACCATACCGTAAGATTAGAGGGATAATGACTAACCTCATTGCTAATATCATAGAATTGTGTTCCATCTGCACATTGTATAAACGGAACTGTGCCTTTAGGGTCGATTTGAATATAACCAGCCTGATAATTCTGCTTAGTCGCAAGAATATCATCACTTTCTAATAGATCAAAATCTGGTTCAATCATCAATTTATCCCTCCAAAAATCGGTTCAATACGTCAATGGAAACAGCTATACTAGATTTGATATCCATTGAGTACTTTGTTGCAAGGTGATTGATGATATAATCTAGCTTATCATTATCATCCACAAATTCCTTCAGAATTGAATTGAAATCTGTTACAATCCCTATGCCAAATATCAGGCTCTCATCTCCAGTATATTGTGTAATGGATTCATTCATAAACACATAATCAACTGAAAATTCAAGATTCATCAGATCATCTCCTGTTTTCAAAACATTTAATTTATTCAGGAAAACCTCCAACCTCAACTGTATACTCGTCTGTTCCACACTCATTTTTGCTTTCAAATGCTTTAGAAAACTGATTAGAATTCGCTGGAAATTCCCTTCAACAACTCTCTCAATTTGATTTTCTGGTACTTTATCTAGATTACAAAAACTATTGAAATCATCTGATTGGAAATTAGAAAGCATCTCTTTGTATCCTATAATATTATTGATGATCTCAATATTGGAGTAAAGATATAATATCAGAAGATAGGTATGAGTGAGAGCTTTCATCACCTTAGGTTCCAAAGTTGCTGGATTTTTAGGAAGAGAGGAATCCTTACCTATGAGATTTTTCATTGTATCTTCTAATATCTTGACAGAACCTAATAAATTCTGATAATCGTCAATTTTCTCCCCGGACAACACTTGATTCTCAATATCTGCTATCGTTAAGTAGATTTCATCCAAGTAATTTTCTATTAATTCTACAATTGCGCTAAAGAAGGTACGCACTAAATATCATCTCCTGTAATAAAAAAATTGGGAGATACCTTCCCGTTATTTTGAATATGAGCTTCTCTTCTCAAGATTATTGACACTCATCCATTTATTTATTGCAAGAGAAAGTATATTTAGTTTATTTTTAAATACTATCCTCAACAATCAGTATTTTTCTTAGAGAATATATATTCATATGAGAAAATTTTGATCTTTTGAAAATGGAAATCTATGGGTTTATGAGGTGTTCATTAATAATTCTTACGAGTATACAGTAAAACCTTTTTGAGACAACAACCATTGCTACAGGTATGGATTCTAAGAAAGTTATCACCATCACATTGAGCCATGGTGATAATACAGTTGCTAATAACCATTTCTCAAAAGAGTTTCCAATACATGATAATGAACTTCAAGATCAGGTTATTAAATGCTCAAGATGTAATAAGGAAGTTCCAATTAGAATTTCAGGATTTCAAACAATTTCTCGTTATGAGAGTATTCCAAATATTATCTTGGTAATTTGTATTATCTTGTTTTACATCATTTCAATTATTCTTTTCAAAGTACAAGAGCCAACTGTACTTGATTATATTGCTCCTCTTATCCCTTCGGTTATATTGGGAGTAATACTGGGTATGGTTATCAATTCATTTTTATCTGATTTCAAGATCCTGCCTAAGTTGATGGATAGAGGTATAAGAGTCAATGATTCAGAACATAACCTTGTAGGATATCGAAAATCGATTTTTGAAAATACTGATGATGCTCCAAGTATCAAATGATCATTCTTTACGTATATCCCTCCGATTGTATAGATGGATAACAGATAGTTTTTTTATGAATCTTTCAATGATTGTACTATGTCATCTGGTTTTCGTGTAAAGACAATAATTCTAGGAAATCCAGATGAAATAGGTAGTATTGTTTTTCTCCAGAATACAGGATTTGATTTACCACAGGGTAAGGATAATCGAATGGGATATATCTCACTAACCCGAAATTTCAAAGTAGATGACTTACAACTTGTATTTCGTTGTTACCTTCTGTCTGATAAACCTAACAAAGAGCAAAGTAAACAATGGGAAATAATGAAAGAGATGATAATTAAGGGAACAAATGCAGCAATTGTGATTTTTGATGTATCAAATCGAGAAACCTTTGATCTAGTTGACGATCATTTTGATAAACTCAAACAACATGATCTCGATCATATTCCTACTGTCTTGATTGGTTTGAAATATGAGGGTGAAGAAGAGGTCGTAACTAAGTATGAAGCTGAGATGAAGGCAGTGGAGAATAATGCCCCATTTTACTTGTATAGTTACTATTCTGAAGAGATGAATGATGCTTTAGACCATTTGGGCCATCGTTTTCTAGAGTGCAATCATTGAATCAGTAATATATACCGTATTAATCTTTCATCTCCTGCAAGAATGTTCTTTAGATTTTGTTTAATGATGTGATCAATCTTCTGGATATCCAATTTCTTTATTACTGCGATATAATTGATAATATCTTGAATTGCTAGAGTATGATGTGTTTTTGATTGATAATTCCCACCGGTACCCGTAATAATGCGTTCCAAAGGTACTTTAGATATTAATTGATCCAAATATCCCTTTGATGGATACATATCGGATGGTCCTATATTAAAGTAATACCCTTCCAACAAGAAATTGCTTACTAATTCCAAAGAACCATTATAACCTAGTACTACAACTCTGGGGAGATGGTATTGGTTAAGTAATTTCCAGGCAGCCTCCTCCATTCCATTCATTGTAACAAAAATTGATCTTCTTGTGACCTCTGCATGTTTGAGGATGTGCTCAAATACAAACATCTGATCTTCCAGGTGAAATTTAGCATCTAATCCAATTACTCCAAATAGCAGAGAATTATGTAGAAAATCCAAAATCTCAGGATCCTTAAGTTTATTTCTATACTCTGAAGCATACACAGGACTGATACCAAAAGCTGGGATAATGAATTTTGATCTCTTAGCTTTCTCACGATGACGTATATATTCTTGTGGTGATTGTGAACACAATATACTGAGTACATTTGCGTCAGAAGCATGATATTGCTGGACCGGAGCCTCATTGCTGTGCCCTTTAAGAAAACAATCAACCAGCATCTAATCCCATAAATATTCCCGCTTATAGAATGAGTTTGGTTTGTGACCTGCAAACTAGCAACAATCTGTCATTTTCATTAATCAAATTGATATGGGTGGGTGTACACATCTAAATAAGAAAAGTGCTCAGTACCATTATGAAAGAAGTAATCGTGCAAGAAGGCCCTGGAGACCTTCGTAAGTTATTCGATATTCCGGTACTCATTGATTTTAATATTACAGATGGATTATTCAAAATCTATAGCACCCTCAACCAGGAGGAGATAATTGCTTACTATGGCTGGCAGGATCTCAGTAATTTTCATACAATTGATAAGGAACTGATTATCGATGTGAAAAATGCCTCATCCATGATCTTTCTTATTGATGAGAAGAAGCCACAGAAATTAGTAGAACAACTAGAAAAATGGCATTCTGCCTCCGCAGAGGCTCATCCGGATGGTGTGGAAAGCAGTGCCGTATTTTTTGATATTGACCATGCCCGAGCAGTGATAATCAATATTGTAGAGGTGATTCTTTATAAAACACGTGAGATCATTTCAAATGTAAAAGAAAAAATCGAGAAAAATATTGATATCGAGGATCTAAAATCAAAAAGCCAGGAAATGTATGATAGTGGTTTGAGTAAAGTCAGAACCAAAACCGAAAATTTTGATACATCTGAGGTTAAGGACAAAACTTCTTCATTAATGAAGGGAGGTTTGAATAAAATCAAATCAATAGATAGGGAATCAATTAAGGAGAAAGGAAGTAAATTCGGTGAGAAAATAGATAAGGAGAAGATCAAACAAACTGGAGGGAAAATAGGAAGTCGGATAGATTCCTTGAAGCAAAAGGTTCAGGATGAAATTGCTGCAGAATTGGATGATCTCAAAGAGGAACCTACTGAGAGTTCAAGTGTAGCAATCAGTAAACCTCAGAAACCTCAGAAAGTACAAGAACGGATGATCCACTATGCAGCTATTCTCACAGATCAAGATATCAAGAATGTAGAGGAATACATTAATGATAACTTCACAGGATTTGATGTATTAGGACAACCATTTGAGTTACTAGTTCATGAGAAATACACCAAGAATGTGGCTTATCAATTCATTTTATCTCGAGATTACCTAAGTAATAATACAGGTATTATTGCCCAAAGTGTATGGCATAATGTTTTCAAGCGCAAACCCAAAGCCAGTGATCTCTCCATAGTTCCGTATAATGATGGATATCTAGCAATTGAATGGATAGATGTTTAATTTGATTTGAAGAATTCCTTACCAAGTATTTTGTTGATAACATAAGCCTCATCATTCTGTTTCTGAGCTGCTGCAATTTGCATCTCGATATTTATCTTCATATTCGAAATAGCCTGTTCTGGTGTTTTACCATAGGTCTTTCCGCAGGGTAAATTTACCAGTCTTGCCTCGAAATGATTTTTTTCTGGATTATACCGAACATTAATTGGCCATCTATGCAAATCACTTATGGATTTGATCATAATTTATTGCTGATCTTGTTGTTTATCAACTTGTAGGCAAAGACTTTTACTAGAAATCTAAGGTTCATTTTCTTCTGAAATATGCTTCTTATGTACATCAGCAATGAGGCTCATAAAATCTGTATCTGCCTGTTTAATCCTGTCCGGAATCTCTCTTTTTTTGGTGAACTCAACTTGCTCTACTTCTTTGAGGTTAATCGGCCGTGGTAAATCAAGATTTAGTCTCCTTTTAATTAATAACACTCTTAATTTTCGATGCACTATGTACAACACTACAGGAGATCCAAATACTGCAACCATCCAGTTTATGTACTCCAATAATAGTTTGAATGAACCTATGAATATAGCTAATAGCAGCAGCCTTAGTAGTATATTGTAGGAATATGTGGATAATAATTCATCTTCTCTATCAGTACGGATTTTGGAATAAGCATTAGAATCAATTTCCTGATAACATTGTTTACAGTAAATTGATATTTTATCATCAGTGACCGTATCACAGTTGAAACAGGGTACTATATCCATGTTCATTCTGAAAAATTTCTGATTGATATACTCTAGTATTAGGATTTATTCTTCTGATATCTCTTTATGAAAGTTAACAAGCAATTGTGTAATCTCCTCATTGCGCAATCGAGGAACTGTCCACTTCCCTTGTTTTTCAATAATTATTAAACCTGCATCTCTCAATTTTTTCAGATGATGTGTAACAGTTGGTTGTTTCAAGTTTAGAACGTATTCTAATTCACACATACATAAGGGGCCCATTTTTAGGAGAAACAGGATTTTAATCCTATTCTCATCTGCAAGAACCTTAAACAGTTGTGCCATATTTCCATTTATATGACTTGAACCTAGCTGCTCTAATTCTTGTTTATGAGCTGTAAGCGATTTGCATGAACAAGTTTTTGATTCGCTAGTATATTTACTTAACCTATCATCTAGAGTACTCATCAAAGGCTCATAAAAATTCATCATAATAAATGCTCTGATCAAGAATCTTCCGATTTGCTTACTATATATTTATTAATATCAATATGTATTGATGATCATCTATATGAGCTATTTCACATCTGATTAAGCCATATAGAGGAGTTAATTATATGAAACAAGTCGAAATATTTGGAAAAGGTTGTCCTAATTGTGAGAGATTAGCCCAAAATGTCATGGAAGCATCTATTCAATCTGGTATCAAGGTGAATATAGACAAAATTACTGATGTTGAGCAGTTTGCTGAACACGGTGTACTCAAAACACCAGGTTTGGCAATTGATGGTAAGCTCGTATCACAGGGAAGAGTACTACCCATTGGCAAGATTATTGAATTGCTACAATAAGGTGTAGAAATGAATATTATTGATTTTTTCAATGCAGTATTATTTACCCTAGTAGATTACCTTTCTTTTCATGTGCTCTTATGTCTTGTACCTGCTTTCTTTATTGCAGGAGCTATGACCGTATTTATCCCAACAGATGCAATTCTCAAGTATATAGGCCCGGATACAAGAAAGATCATCTCCTATCCCTCTGCAGCGATCGCAGGTCTACTGCTAGCAGTGTGTTCCTGTACAGTTCTGCCTATTTTTGCTGGTATCAAGAAGAAAGGTGCTGGATTGGGTCCAGCAATGACATTCTTTTTTGCAGCTCCTGCTGTTAATATTTTGGCACTTCTCTATACCGGAACCCTGATTGGGATGGATATAGCTATTGCTCGTGCCATACTAGCCATTACCTTTGCCATGTTGATTGGATATTTGATGGATCTGATCTTCAAGGAGAGCAATCAAGCTGAATCAGAGGAAATATCCTTACCAAGGTTCACGCGATCTGATATTAAGAAAGGCTTATTGATAGGAGTTAGTTTGTTGTCAGGTATCATGTTGGTATTGATTGAGAATTTCTTTATTCTGATGTTTTTCTATATCCTAGGATCGATTTTATTGATGTATCAGAACAGAGTTATTGCTAATAAATCAGGTTTGTTATTTGAATGGTTGGTATTTATTCTCTTTGTGGGCACATCAAGAATTAATCCATTCAACTCTATTCTCACATTGAGTATAGATCCTACAATATCCAATATGTTGGTAAAGATTTTACTTGTTGGGTTCCTCGTTATCTATCTTGTTTTATTTTCAAAGCAGGAGTTAGATCAGTATGAAGTAGAGGAGTGGTTACATGAAACCTGGAATTTTGTGAAATCAATCTTCCCCATATTAATTGTGGGGGTGGTATTGGCTGGAGCTTTAGGTTATTTCATACCTACAGAGATTATTCTTACTTTAGTTGGTTCTAATTCAGTTACAGCAAATCTAATTGCAGTATTCTTCGGAGTGTTCATGTATTTTCCCACGCTCATGGAAGTACCCATTGCCAGATCATTTTTGGATCTGGGGATGGCAAAAGGACCTCTACTGGCCTATCTTCTGGCTGATCCTGAATTATCCATTCAATCAATTCTGGTAACTAGAAAATATTTGCAGGATAAGAAAAACCTTGTTTATGTTCTTCTTGTTGTAATTTTTACAACATTATCTGGACTTATCTTTGGTCTTCTATTAGGTGAAGAAATAAAATTGATTTAATTTTGAAATATCATTGTATTCAACATCCAATTTTAGTATAGTATATTGATAGATAATTTTAAATTTAGCTATCACGGCACCAATGAAAACTTCGCAAAGACGAATTGCATTATTACTATATTTTTCACACCATTCTTCTATTCGAGGTTTAGAATTGATCTTTTCAAGAAGTATTCCAAAATAAATAAATCAATCTCGCATTAGATATAAATACACTATCCTTATTATACCAAGAACAATATGGCAAATTATAAACTTAATTTGTGGAAAATAATTGGACTAGGATTTGGTCTTGTACTAATCCTCTCAGCTGTATCAGCTGTCTATGGTGCTGTGGGCCTCATGGATACTGCTGATCAGTACAGAAACCTCCTTGATAATATCGGTGAGGTTGATGAACACGTGGATGAGATGGATCACGATTTGCTTCAGGCAAGAAGACACGAGAAGGATTTTATCGCTCGAGCTGATCTAGGCAAAATTGCTGCTCATGATTATGCAGTGGGTAATTTCACCGAAGCTGCTAATGCGATCATATCAATTAATATCAATGATGTAATCACTACTCATGCTTCTGATTGTATCGATCTTATTGAAACCTATGCAGAGCATTCTGATGATGTATTCACCATGTACATTGCACGTGGTGGTGGTGTATTTGGTGCTGATAATGGCAATGTCGGTGCCATGCGTGATGCGATTCACACATTCCCTACTCTGCTTGATTATGATTTGGGTCTTGATAATATCAATGAAACGGTGTATTTTCACCTCTATACAGATTATCTGGAATTACGAAAGGATGAGAAGGATTATCTGTTACGTAGAGGATCAGAGGATGTGACGAAATATATAGATGGATTAAATGATGTAGCTGATGAGTTGCTGGAGGAATTACCTGCTGAATACGGTATGAATACTACCTATACATCGGTTATTTCTGCATACAAAACAGCATTTGCGAATTTAGTAGATATGGATGATGATATTGATGATGAGGTTGCAATATTTACCGCGGCTGCTCATGATATCGAGACAGAGCTTATTGAAATGCGAGAAGTTGTGCATGAAGAGATGGAAGATCATCGAGTAATTGTTGAGGATGAAGTCAATGCGATATTAACTCAGACTGTGATTATCTCAGTTGTTATTATTGTTATTGGTATATTCCTAACTATATTTATCACCAGAATTATCGTTAACCCAGTTTACAAACTTGAGAAAGAAGTATTGAGGATTGCAGAGAAAGATCTGACTTCGAAATTCGATGTGGATACTGGATATGCGTCTGAAATTGATCAGTTAGTAAATAATGTGGAAGCGATGAGAGATTCTCTCAAGGAGATGATTGCAAATATGTCGTCAACTGCAGCAGTAGTGGCCTCCAGTTCTGAGGATCTACACTCCGCAACTGAGGAGATTAATGCCTCAGCAGAGGAAGTAGCATCAACCTCTCAGGCTATGAGTGATGGAGCCACTACCCAGACAGAATTGATTGCCGAGGTGAATGAGAATATTGCTGAATTACAGAACATAGTTGATGATATTGTGAAGAAGATCCAGATGAATACCCAGGAAGTAGCATCCATCTCACTGCAAACCAATATCCTTGCATTAAATGCAGGAATTGAGGCATCAAGAGCAGGAGATTATGGTAGAGGATTCAACGTAGTAGCTGATAATGTTCGAAAACTATCTGATCAATCGAAACTTGCCTCCGAGAGAATCGAACAGGTTGCTGAGGAGATCAGAGAGACACTACTGAAATCATTCAACAAAATCTCCAATACCATGGTCAATGTGGTTTCTGTTTCTGAGGAGACCGCTGCTAGTGCTGAAGAAGTAGCTGCAGCAGCTGAGGAGATGACTGCAACCATTGAGGAGATTGGTAGCAATGCTCAAGAACTTACCACTCAGGCTGAACTATCATCAGATCTTGTTAATCAATTCAAAATAGAGAAGAATTAGAAATAAAAGCTAACCAGCTGTAATACATATAATATAATGACATTGATCAAAATTGATCGCTCTATTTTCAAATTCTCATAGTAAATTAATACTGCAGTCATTATACTGAGGTACCAGAATTGCAGCAACACAGATAGTATAAAAAATGCAGTGATCGACAAAATCAATGTTATGTATGAGTAAATAATAAGAAAAACGAAACCCGGTGTTAAAGCAAGGCCTAATCCAATAATAATTGCTACAGGATCCTTGCTTCCCATTAATTTGAGTACTAAAAAGTAAGATCCAAGTAGGACAAATGGAGCAAAAATATTTTTCAGGATATGATAATCTTGATCAATAAAGGGCCCACATAACCATATTTCTGTCGTTTCTGATCGTAACAACGCAACCACAAGTACAATGCCCAATCCAATAAGAAAATTCATCCGTTGGGTATCCACAAAATCAAAAATTGGTCTGGAGAGGATGGTGAAGCTATCAATTTTCTTAACGGTTACTTTACCTGTTTCTTGTCTTGTAAACCAAGCTGCCAGCTCTCTTCCCTTATCAGTGAGTAGATATCGATTTTGATCATCTTGAAGAATATAGCCATTTAGTGTCTTCAAGTGATGATACAAGGTTCCAGTTGCTGTTTTCCATTCTTTAGACATAATGGTAAATGTGATGCTTCCATCCTCGAATATACTTCTGAGTATCTTACGTCTCAAGGGATGAGCTAGTATAGTGAAGATCTCTTCATCATTATCGAGGAGGGGTGAACTCATTTGATCTACCTTTCCCCTGTATTATGCTTACTGTTTTTTGAAACGATAAGCAATAACAGGAACTAGTAGAAAAGCAGCAATAGCAATCGTATTGGATGCGAACAACTGCCCTTTAGACATTGTAGGTAACTTCCCTACAGTTTGATCTGAGGAGATATTCGTATCCACATTGATTGTTGAAGTATCATCTGAGGTTGAATCACTGATATCAGTTGGATCAGTACTTATGGTGGAGATGGGATTATCTATGGCATTGAGGCCCAATATGGGATCATGGATAAGTGTGCCATTAAACTGTTCATAGGCAAGATATATTCTATTCTGCCCATCAGCAAAGGAATTGGACATACCCACCTTAGATTCACCAAAACTATCATTGGCGAAATCAACAGAATCAAAGTATCCTTGGCCAAATTGGAAAGTATTATTCGCCCTTACAACATGTTCATTCTGAGTAGTTGTCAGTTTGAATGCTATCACCAACATGGCGTCAAGATCCTTGAATGCATACTCATTGATAACAACATCAAATTTTACTCGGGTAGTATTTGACACATCAATATGCATGCGGAACTGAATATAGAAATCTAATCCCGTGAAGTTACCGTTTCCTCCATCAGCCTTATCACCTAGAGCAGTAACATTAAAATGCATGGACTGAGTTTCATTCAGATCATTTGTAACAACATCCACCTCTGAAAACTCCCATTCCAAAGAGGAGAGTGATAGTTGGGATTGTGGCACAATAGTATCATTGCCATAATCATATTCTGTGTTATTATTGTTATCAATGATCTCAAAAACTTGATCCAGAGCAAATTTATATGTCACTGTATCATTTCCAGGTTCGTAGAAGAAGAAGAACGGGTTCTGTGCTCCTCCTCTCACCTCCATCACCAACTTATCAGTCTCGATGATGTAATTGTCAGTATTGGCATATACTCCAATAGCTGAACTTGATGATATGGTTATCATCAATGCTAAAATGAAATTGAGTAAGAATAATCTATATTTCATATTTATTACCTCGCGGATAAGTCCGCAATTACATTATGGGGTGGAACTTATAAGATATCTAGCTTACAACCGACTAGAACTATTGTTCTAGTCAGCTAGAAGGCCTCATCGTTTCTCTATACCCAACTTCATTTTTTGAGCAATGCTTGCTTTTCTAATTATGAATAACATACAGGAATTAAAATTTATTTTGTATAGAGTAGGTAGAGAGTGAAAAAAATACTCAATTATTATAGATTCTCATCCAATGCCTCATTACATAGACGGTCTGCAATTTTAATAAATTTATTTGTCCTGCGTACATGATAAAATCTTACTTGTTCAAATGCTTTTATTATTTCTTTAATCTCTGCAACCAGCGGGATTAAGTGATCCTTCTTAATTTGCCACTCTCCTGTTAATTGTTTGACTGCAAGTTGAGAATCGCTAAAAACTTCAATATACCCAGAACTATGATTTTTTGCTTCTTTAAGTGCATGAATAATCGCTGTATATTCCGCCACATTATTAGTAGATGGTCCTAAGAATTGATTACGTTCTAGGAAGGGATTTTTTGCTCCTTTTTCAATTAAAATGAATCCATAGGCTGAAGGTCCTGGATTTCCACGAGATGCACCATCAGTATAGATTTGTAGCTTCATAATTGCTAAAGGAATATTATGATACAAAATTTCTAGGATTTGGTTTCGAAATTATGTTATCAGTCTCAAAACAATTATTATTAATTGAATGTGATTATACTATTTCGTGCCAACAAAATTTATAAATTTCGATATCAATGATTTCTTAAATTGAATATGTCGAGTGGAGATTATTATAAATTTTTGATGAAAGAAGCTACAGATGCCATATTTGTCATAGATGATAAAGGTCGATACACCGATGTAAATAATGCTGCCTGTGAATTGCTAGGATATACAGAAGAAGAACTTTTAGCAAAAACCCTACGTGATATATCAGTAGAGCCTAAAAAAGGGTTTGAACGATTTAAAATAATGAAAGAAAAGAAAGAGAAATTAATATTTGAGACTGAATTAATTAGAAAAGATGGATCCGAGATTCAGGTGGAGTTGAGTACAAGACAACTGTCTGAACATACGTTTTTAGGTATTGCTAGAGATATTTCTGAAAAGAAAGGGATGATTGAAAACTTAGATACAACGCAGAAGAAATTTTATGCTCTGCTTAATAATATCCCAGGAATGGTATATAGTGCACATCCTGACTGGAGTGCTGACTTTCTTAGTGGTTTGTATGATTTGACTGGATTTACTATTGAAGAATTCAATGAATTACCCCATAGGTGGCTATCAATAATCCATCCAGATGATCATGAGCAAATTTTCCATGAAACTGAGTTGAATAAACTTCATAAGGTATCAAAATCAATCGTACAAGTATATAGAATAATAACTAAAGAAGGAATGATAAAGTGGGTTGAGGATCATAAAACCTCCCTGGTTGAAAATGGGATTTATAAGAAAGTTGATGGAATAGTAATTGATATCACAGATCGAGTGGAATCAGAAATTCTGATGAAGCAATCTGAAACCAGATATAAATTACTATTCGAAAATATGGTCGATGGCTTTGCATTTCATAAGATTGTTACTGATAAACAAGGTAAACCTATAGATTACATATTTCTAGATGTTAACCAATCATTCACTGATCTAACCGGGCTTACCAAAGAAGCTGTAATTGGTAAACGCGTAACTGAAATAATCCCTGGTATTGAAAACGAGGAGGCAGATTGGATAGGGAAATATGGAGAAGTCGCATTAACTGGAAAGCCTATACATTTCTTTAACTATTCTGATGGGGTTGGGAAATATTTTGAAATCAAGGCATACTCTCCTGAACATGGATATTTTGTTGCCATTTTTATTGATAAGACCATCGAAAGGCAGGCTGAAATGGATAGCATGCGAGCTCAGAAAACCGAATCTCTGGCATTACTGGCAGGAGGTATCGCTCATGATTACAATAATATCCTAATAGGTATTTTGGGAAATGTAAATCTACTACAGCTAGAACACTCATTTACAGAGGATCAGCAAGAATCCTTAACTGAAATAGAGAAAGCAACAAGAAGAGCATCTAATCTCACTAAACAACTACTTACGTTTTCTAAAGGTGGAGCTCCAGTAACGAAAGCAGTATCAACAGTCGAACTGATTCATGAGACTGCCTCATTCATCCTCAGAGGGTCTAAGACTAAACTAATAACTGATTTTGAGGATAATTTACCCTATATCGAAGCAGATGCAAGTCAGATTAGTCAGGTTCTCAATAATGTCTTAATTAATGCTGAGCAAGCTATGAAAGCTAATGGTGTCCTGAATATTGCAGTCTCTAAGAGTTGTTTGCCTGGAAAAAATCCAATGAGTCTGAAACCAGGTGATTATGTGAGAATATCAATTCGTGATAATGGTCCAGGAATACCATCAGAAATCGAAGATAAAATATTTGATCCATATTTCAGTACCAAGAAAAGAGGATCCGGACTGGGGCTAGCTACAAGTATCTCGATTATCAAACAACATGGTGGTTATATCACCTATAATTCTGGTCATGAAAAGGGAACAGAATTCATTATTTATCTTCCAGTATCTCGTAAGGAAATCGAGGCTGATGAGGAGAAAACGAAAGGGGTGAAGGATTTATCTCTGAATGTTTTGTTACTTGATGATGATGAAGTGATCCAGATTACAGTACCAAAAATGCTGCGCAAATTAGGTTGTAATGTGAGAGTAGTGACTACAGGAGACGAAGCAATAGAGTTAGTGCAATCTAATGAATACACCTTTGATGTGGCAATTTTAGATCTAATTATCCCTGGTGAAAAAGGTGGAAATGATATTATTGACGATCTAAAGAGCAATTATCCCCAACTCAAAACTATCGTATCAAGTGGGTATCATACAGATCCTATCATGGCAAATTATCAAGATCATGGATTTGACCAGGTTCTCGCCAAACCATTCACCTTTGAACAACTAAAACAGACACTTATGGATCTCTAATCTAGGTATCGAATTCCTTATCAACTTTATCAACCATTTTATTCCATAATTTAAGCCAAGGTTTTTTCTTGAATTCTTCATTTATGATCTCCGTTAGATCCTTTGCATATAACAGTCCATAATTGACATAACACACCCATCTTCCTTGAAAATGCCCTTTTGGAGGATTCTTTTGCTTAATAGTGAGTTTTACACGCTTACCCATGATCTGTTTCTTAAGAAATCGGCTCATATACTCATAGCCATCTTGTTTCCGTTCTGGAGTATTGCAGTTTGCAACCCGAACCCTCTTCAGTCCCTCGATGGCCTTATCAATTTCAAACGTATCACCATCAATGATTTTTACCACTTTTCGCTTATAGGTATCCGCCATGGTAAAGATAGTTTGAATTGTATCAATATAAAGCCTATTCGAATAGAAAAGAATTAATGGCAATTCTTTGTATCAAATTGTTTAAGTCTTAATTATTTTTCAGATGTAGCGGTTAATTTCCCATCATTTGCAAAGAATTCTCTAGTATTCTTCCAGATGATGAAAGCAATGATGCTTAATAGGCCAAACCAGACTGAGATAAGAATAATATTCTGTAATTTTTCATTGTCATCAGTCTCCTGTGGGTTTACTGCTGGTTCATGCCCTGAGGCTATCAACAATCCTAAACTGAATATTATTACCAGAAGGATTACTTTTTTCATATTTTCTTGATACCGAATTCATTTAAAATACTATTGAAAGATGAGAATTTTCTTTATTTATCTGACCGTCGCTTCATTAATATCCAGCGTATGGGTAGACCTAGGACAAATAATAACACACCTATAACCGCGATAATTACAAGAATATATACTAATATATTCCACAGGACTAAATCTTGACTTGATGGAAAAATTGCAACAATGATTGCATAGAAGATTGCAAGTAAGAGGAACCCCGCACCACTTAATCCGACTAGCATAAATCCACCTAGTAGGACTGATCGTTTGCTTTTATATAATGGATCATTAATTTTTGATTCCTCATCTGACATATTCTTTATCCATTATTCTGATTAGATAAAGTTTAGTTTTTAGCACTAGTTCTCTTTGATTGTCTCATATCTTAGATATATCCAATCTGTTAAAACTTCAATAGTTTCAGGTTCTTGTACAACCTTGTGCTCATCTACAATTTCACCTTGTTCAAAATCAGCTATCACTTCTGTACACGCAATTCTCATGAGCTCTAATTCATACATCGTGGGTTCTTGATCAAAGTACGTTAACAATCTTACTATTGAGGGATTAATTGGATCATATCCCACTGTTATTCCTCGTATATTTATGGTGATGGCTCCAAGTAACGCTCGTTGGCAACTGAGTAAGAGAGATTGACGAAATGACATATTCTATGCTTATTTTCGATTCTTTTATATGTTGATGTTCTATACATTAACGAATACTTTTCTGAAACATGGTAATATATTAATTTTAAATGGAGACACCACTATCTTAGAAATTTACATTGATTATTACTGTATCATTGTTTTCTTCTAGATATTGGGATGAGAACCAAGCTTAACAGAATTGGCCAAATAGATATGGGTAAGGGATTGGGTTGGGTCAATCCATTATTGCTGGCTTCGGTTTGATTATCAGTATTACTTGGTGTTTCAGAGATTGATTGTGTTTCTGAAGATTCAACTGCTTCTATTGTTACATACACTGAATCCTCGACACTGTGTTCATCCTCATCAAATAATTTTATGGTGAATTTATAAGTACCTGCCGGGAATTCACTCAAATCAAACACAATTTCCGTTTCATTCTCCCAAGATCCATAAATTTCTAGGGTATTACCATTCCATATCTCAAAAATATCTGGATTATCATCATACCCTATCCATACTATTTCCGCAGCATCTCCTTCCACCAAATATATATCTTCAGGTGAATTTATAACTGGTAAAATGATTATTTTCTCCAATACCGTTACTATTAGGGTATCGTTATAGGTGTGATCATCAAGATCCCATAACATGAGTGTGAATACATAAGTTCCTATCATCAAATCACTAAGATCCACACTGATACTACCATTGACCCAGGTTCCTTGCCTCAAAGTAGTTTGATCTCGATAGATCTCGAAGTGACTAGGATTATCATCGGATATGTTCCAAACTAAAGAGATATCGTCTCCCTCATATATCGTCATATCACCAGGTGATTCAACTACTGGGTAATTATCACTTGGAGGGGTATAGAGTATGGTGGTGTCTAGTCTATCCCACTCACAGGCAGATACTGATAAGAGTATGGAATCATAGCCTGATAATGAACTACTATATGCCCAATGATCCTGTGGATAAACTATTGGAGCGACTATCTCCCATTCATACATATATGCCTGTAGATCTTTAAAAGCAATCATTCTGCTTTCAAAATCCAATTCAGTCACATATGCGTCGAGGAGATCATCGTATTCACTCTGGTTGAAACCATAGAAATTATCTCCATTGGGTATAATGGAATTCGATTCGTAGAGTCCAGTTGGATCGAAATCAAGATCCCACCCATATCCTACAAACATGATATCAAAACCACCTTCATTGTACGAAGGTGCTGGATCTACTTGACCCCATGTTCTGGGAATAATGTCTTCCCATCCTGTAGATATGTGTGCATCCACATAGATACCTATCTTGGGCAGTGTTTGTGCTATGAGTGCTGACCACTGATTTCTTGCAGGATTGGTATAGGGAGAGAGTACTGTAATACTAAAGAAATTATCAAGTTCAGTCGCCTCCCAATCACTGGGTTTTCCAGTATAATCAAATCCAGCCGCCTCCATATATGATTTCGCCGTGTTTATTGAATATTCTCGGTACGCAATGGTCTCATCCCAACCAATGGATACACTAGGCACAATTGTAGATGCTGGAAGCCCCATACCTTCGAGAATATCATTGGCACAGTAATCCCTGTTGATAATATGGGAGATAGCTTTTCTCACACTCTTACCAGATTCTAGACCTGGAATAGGGAGATTCTCGCCAGTACCTAAAAATGGATGATTATGGTTGAATGATAATTCCTGATGTGAGGGAGCTGCAACATAATCTTCAATGATATTACTCAAACCTGCAAGTTCATTCTTGCTAGCTACATACTGAGCATCAAAAATATCTACATCTCCATCTGCTAGTGCAGAGATAGCAGCAGTCCTCTCAGGGATGCTCTTATAAATGATACGATCCAGTTTGACATTGGCTGCATTCCAGTAATGCTCGTTCCTTATAACATGTACTTCCTGATTTGTGCTATCAAAGTGCTCCATCATGAATGGACCTGCACTGATGGAATCTGACATATCTGGATTATTCCAATTGAAATTTGCAGCTTGCATCCGGGGCAAGAAATAAGCTTCTGGCTGAATGGCTGCATCAAATAATGTATCTGCAAAAGCATATGAAAATGTGAGGGTGAAGCTAATTGTTTGAGTATCAACAACCACTATGGAATCATTACTAGCAAAATATCGTGCATAGAAGGAATAAGATGCAGTGTTGATTGCTGGTGAGAGCAGTGCTGTGTAGGTAAACTTGACATCATTTGCTGTTAGGGTTGAACCATCAGAGAATTTTAGACCACTTTTCAACACAAATGTGTAAGTTAATCCATTAATTACTTTTTGTGCTGCAAGCTCCAAATCATACACTCTTCCTGTATCTATATTCCTGGAGAGTAATCCTGCTGAAACAGACGATAGCCATTGACTGGTTGGATAAGACCCCATATAATATTGACTAAACTCATTATAAAAGCCATAGGGCATTGCATATACGACACGTTTTTCCTGTAGTTGATTGGATTGAATCAATCCTTGAGCAGGTATAAGTGAACATAATAGAAGAATGATTAGTAATTTCCTAGCCATTATAGTAGGAAATAAACTATTAGGAATATAAAGATAATCAACTTTCTATCTATAATTGATATATATTACAAAATTCAATATTATCTTGTAAATTTGGCTTTCTATCTTGTAAAATTATATATGTTAGAATGAATTGTTAGTAAGTATTAATTTGGAATAAACAACAAATCTATTGAAATATAATTTGTAAGAATCCCATGATGTGAACAATTTCCATAATATTCTAATCTAAGTTCAACATATTTAAAATCAATAAAATCTTTGTTTATATAAGGAATTTTCTATGACTAAAAAAATCATTCTAGTTGGTCTTAATTCAGCAGGAAAAACCTCAATTTATCAAAATACATTCTTTGGAAGTTCAATAGATGAATTGAGAGAATTAAAACCCACTAGAGGTGTGCAGAGATATTCACATGAGGTAGAGGGTGAAACATTAATAATTTGGGATTTTGGAGGGCAAGAAGTATATCGATCTGATTATCTTCAGAATAGATCCTTGTTCTTAGATACGGATGTTATGATTTATGTTATTGATGTGCAGGATGAGGAACGTTTTGAAGAATCCATAGATTATTTCAAGGATATTGTTAGCATTTTCCCAGCATTATCCTTACAACCGAAGATATTCCTTCTTTTCCATAAAATCGACAATATGACCAAATTCAGAAGCAGCTTGATGAAAGCCAATGCAATGGTCAAATCTAAAATTGAAAACACCAATCTAAATATTCTGAATTATTCAACATCGGTTGCATCTAATCTTACTTTAGTTGCTTTCTCAAAAATCCTATCGAATATTATTCCTAATTACACTGCAATTAATCAAAATAAGATTAATAGCCAGATATTCATTGATCCAGAGCACCAAAAGATAGATGCTCCTTTGACCTCTCATTTAATGACAGAAGTGGCTATAAGTGATGAAGAGCCGGTTGATCTGGAAAAAGAGGCAGATAAAATTGTGGAAGAAGTGGTCAAAGAGAAAAGAACTATTGCAGATAAGTTCGAATCCAATTCATTACTTAAATTCCAACAGCAACTTTCTAAATTGAAAGGTGAAGAAATAGGTAAACAAGCAAAAATTGGGATTATTGAAAATTTTACGAGTTATATTTCACAGTATATGATAGAATTAATTAATTTGAGACATGATGATGATATCACTGAATATGATACCAAGCAATTTGCTTCCTTCGTGGAAAAATTACCTACTATGCGTTCTGAAATCTGGAATTTCATGCAGGAGCAAAAAATTTCTGAATTTCAGATCAAACAAAAGGTTCCTATTCTCCTATTGAGTTTCATAAGAAAAATGCTTGATTCAGCTACACTAAATGGATCTATATCTAATGTTCAAAAAGCTGGTCTTTTAGCTACGGTAAACGTACTTGTTTACCCCCCTAATTTAACTTCCACAACTTAATATCCCAAGAATCTCATCGTAGGGATTATTTCCTCTAAGATTCCATGTCTCAAACATGGTGGCAAACCGTTCCAGGGTTTGCTTGCCTCGGTCAGAGGCAACAAAACCTCTGAT
>JADCLS010000008.1 GCA_026702845.1 Candidatus Heimdallarchaeota archaeon | reverse complement strand
GCAAGAGGAGGTGGCAATACTTTGCCACTCTCCCAATGCAACTCAATCACCTGTCCATACCGACGAGAACGAGGTCACAGGCTATTATGACCATCAAATTCTGGATGGTCAACCAGGAGGTGATAAATTAGTTAAATTATACAAAATTAAGGATTTGTGATTGGGTTGAATATTTTAAAATTTATTTTTGTCAAATTTCATTTCTTGTATGAATTGTCATGTAGCTCTTTCGGTAAAATTCATTAGTGAGAACAAGGAGCTATCTCAAGCTCCATTGATTTTGGATACTGAAGACATTAATTCTGTATAATATATCAAATTCCTGTTAATGCCTCACTTCTGTTTCTGAGTAACACATTTGATACTACTAGTGAAACAATCTGCATGAGCATAAGCAATACTCCAAGGGCAGCAAAGATGCTGATTTTATTGGCTGCAAAGTTACCCATATACCAGGTAACTGTACCTTGATCCTGGTCAGTAACTAAAACCAACGTAGTTGATACTTCTGATATTGTGTACACAAATGCAACCAGTGCTCCAGCAACAATATTGAGAGAAATTAATGGCATGGTGATGGTGGCAAGAGCCATGGATTTGTTGGCACCTAAATTCTGTGCTGCCTCCTCCAGATCAACACTTGTCTGCTGTATACCTGCAAAGATGGATCGGACGGCAAATGGGAACTTTCTTACTGCATAGGAACAGATGAGCAGGATAACTGGATATATGAATGGATCAAAGGTGAATCTGAAATTAGAATTGATACCCATAGCTCCAAATACATCCCATACAAAAGAATCGGTGAACATCACGAGATATCCGATACCTATGACAACTCCAGGTAGAGCAATTGGGATAGTGATCAACGCATCAAATGCATTTTTACCCCAGAAATCAAATCTAGCTATGGCATAAGCGGCCATAATCCCGAAAATGACAATCACGACCAATGAAATCAGGGAATATAACATTGTATTAGTAATAAATGGTCTTACATCCTGTGCACTACTAAAGATAAAGTCAAAATTATCCATACTCCAATTCGGTGGATAATCAGCACCATTTGAGAAGGCTCGAATGATTACTCCAACATGAGTAATAATCGACAACAGGAATACTATACCATACAAAATAACAAACAATATCATCTCTACTGGGGTTGCTTTGGGAATATCTCTGTCACCAGCTCTACCCTTTCCAGTCATGGCATAGGATCTCATTGCAACGTATTTGCGTATCAAAAAGAAACCTGCAACAGCAATAACCAGTAGGAAAGTGCCGATTACACTTGTATATGGCGGAACCACATTGATTGAATTTGGGTTATTAAGCTCTAGATTCTGGAAGATATAATAGGTCATTGTCTGCCTGGCGATGGAATCTCCATTTGCCGCAAAGATGATAGGTGTTCCCAGATCTTCTAAGGCTAATATGAAGGTGAGAATTGATCCAGCAGCTATCCCTGGTAACGCGAGAGGTAAGGTGATGGTTCTGAGTAATCTCATTCCCTTGGCACCTAGATTTTTCGCCTGCTCTTCCAAGGATGGATCTACATTGATCAGAGAGCTATATACATTCAAGTAAATCAAAGTATAGTAGTGAAATGCCTCAACAAAGATCATCGCCACCATACCTTCAACAATTATCCTTATACCAAACACTTGGGATAGAAATTCATCATTAATGATCCCACGCCGGCCTAACATGGTGAAGAAGCCCACACCTCCAACAAATGGTGGAATGATTAGTGGTATCAGAAGCATTAAAGTCACAAGCGATTTTCCTCTGAAGTCTCTTTTAGCCATGAATAAGGCTATAGATACTCCAATGATAAGTGCAAGGATTGTAGTGAAAAATGCAATGATCAATGAATTAAAGACTAAGCCATAATCCTTTCCACTGAATATATACCAGGTTTCCAGACCATTTCTTGTCTCAATCTGATCCTTGTAAAACCATTGATTGTTCTGATCTCCGCCCCAATTGAAGAATTTATCATTATTGAATATAAGCTGAAATGTTTCCAGACTGAAAGAACCATCCTCCGCTCTGAATGCAGAGATGAATACTAACGAGGTGGGAAATACCAGAAATATGGCAAAAAATATCACCACCGGTAGGATGAAGGTATATTTCAGTGGATTGTTTTGAAAATCTACTTTCAGATCTTGAAAATATTTCTGTAGTCTACTTTGAAAATCTTGTGGTTGTACTACCGTCATAGCATCATCATTCGTACCGTATTGGGTAAACGGTATCAAATGATATAGGTTCAAATACTTGTGGATGTTCTATGATGATAATTGACGTTTCTATAGCTAATTTTTGGATACTGAGTGGTGGTATGGGATTGAATCCATTATATCTGCTATTAGCTGTACTCTGCCAGGTTGTCTTGGTATTCAACAGGGTGGTTGGATTATCAACCAATGCTTGGTTTCCTGCAATTGCTTCTTCCAGTGTTAATTGAGGTTCAAATAGATCAGCTACTGAAGAATTGAATGTAGCCTCATCAGTAATTGCAACTGCTTTTGCCCATGCAGCCTTCAAAGCAGGATGAGCATCAGTTATGGTTGATTCAAAATAATGTTGCATGGTGAACTCTGTAAGAGTAGATAAGGTTTCATTGAACTCAATACCTTGATTGGCCAGTGTTTCCTGATATAATGCCTCAACATCTGGTCTTGCCTGACCAATTGTGGTGTCAAATGCTGCCTCCACAATGGGAAGTCTGTCATTCTGTATCCACACTGCCTGACCCTCCGCACTGTTAACAAATTTGAAGAATTCCTTAGCTGCTTCTGGATTACCTGATTTGGCACCAAATGCAATGGGATCACCATTAACTATTGATCCACCTTCTGGAATTACATATCTACAATCAGAACACTCTGTTTGGGCATATACACCATAGAAATCGATAGTCATAGCTACTGCAACCTCTCCATCAATTACTTTTGATCGAGTATCTACAGAGCCTCCAGCGATCATACCATTTCCAGCCATTCTACTGAGCATTTCCCATCCCTTCTCCCATCCATATTTCTGAAGGATGATTTGATAAATCCTTGTATTTGAGGTGGTGTCAGGAGGATTACCCAAGGATATGGTGGGGGCAGATGTGGAAACGAAGAAATCAGGTGAAGCTAAATCTTCCCAAGATGTAGGTGCTTCAAGACCATAGAAATCTAACACATCATCATTAACTGTGAAACCAAAGGAGGAGATGGCATTAGCCACCCAGTCCAATTGGCTATCAGTGTAGTGATACATCTCAGCTCCAGCAATATTTGAAGGTACATTCGTGGTGACTAGATTAACTAGATCTGTATCAGTTATTGGGGTGAGAAGGCCTGCCTCAGCCATCTGATTGAATAAAGTTGGACCTCCACCCCATGCAAGATCCACTTGACGAGATTCACTACCTAGAGCAAGCAACCAGCCTTGAAGGGTGGTGACAGATAGGAAATTAATCTTATCACCATCCCCAGTGGAGTATCCTGCAGCTGCACCATATGAAGATTGTAAAAATGCTTCTCTGAAACTATTTGTAATGGCACTATCGTGTCGTGTCAAAATAGTTAGCTCAGCAGTATCTGTAACTCCTGTATTGGTATTTGCCGCGGTTGTGTTATTGGGATCATTTGGATCATTAGGATCATTACTCAAGCCATTGAAAATCGATGCTGCAATGGCAATAACGATGATTAATCCAACTCCAATGATTACTTTTCCAAATCCTGTTTTGAGAATTGAACTCATATATCTTGATTAGAAAGGCATATTCTTAATCTTTGTCTCATAGTAATTAAAAAATGTATGAGTATTGCATTGCGTTTGATCTCAAAGATGTAAAATATCATACTAAAACAAGATTTTTTAACACAATCTCAATTTTTTGCTTTTTTTTTTCGGAATATATATGAACTTCCTGTATTGTTTTTAACTTTTATATGAAAAGAATACTTCAACACACTATTTGTATGAGTATATGAGATAAATTATTTATAACGTTAAGAAATTCTCAAGATAACTCAATTTTGAGGTAAAATAAAATGCGAAAATTAAATATTGTTTTATTAATTAGCGTACTTGCTTTGTTGCTTTCTGGAGCATCAACTAGCAGTGCAGCTCTCCCCTCTGGATTGGTAGTATCTGTTGATGTTACCCATGCAGACTTCCTTGATCAGCATGAGGAGGCTACCCTATTAGAGGGAAACCTCACTGCTGCTGGATCCACCCTGAACATGATCGAAGATGATTTCGTTATCCCAGCTGATACTGATGTACTCTTGATCTCAAGACCAGATATTGCATGGGATGATGCAAACATGACTGAATTCAATGATTGGTTTACCGCTGATGGTGCCAAACTCGTTTGGGTTGCTGGTGATAGTGATTACGGAGGATACTTTAACTTTGATAATACCAATGATTTCTTAGCTGAAATTGATGCTAAATTAAGAGTTGCTTCTATCAGTGTTGAGGATCCTGTAAGTAGTGATGGTTCTGCATATCGTGTTATGCCCAATACAACTGTTGATGATGGTGTGCTGAATGCCAAATTCAATGCTGGTGTAACCACATCTGTCTTCCACGGTCCCGCAGCAGTTATTGCTGAGGATGCTTCTGGAAATATCATCGATCTCAATGCAACTGATGTAGAGGGAATCGAGGTTATCCGAAAAACAGGTAAATCAGGTGTCGGTATTGATAGTGATTTCTCTGAGACCAAGTATGATTTCTATGCTGGTGAGACTGGTAACATCCCCATGATGGCTATTGAGGAGCTAGGTGATGGAAAATGGCTAATTGTTTCTGGTGAGGCAATCTGGTCAGATTACAAGCAGATGTATGGTAAAACAACTGAAAAGGGTATCGATACCGATGGTAAGACCCTTGTTGATAATATCCTCTCATGGTTTGCAGCTGATGGTGACAGTGACTCCCTATTTCCTGCAGAAGAAACCGAAGGAAGTTTCCTCCCAGTTGCTTTTGCTCCATTTGTTATTGCTATGGCCACAGCTGTAGTGTACAAGAAGAGAAAATAGATTCAAAATAAATCACAAAACTGAGAAACTTAATTAAGATTTTAAAATAATTTATTTCTGCTTAAATAGTATGAAAAGAGTTACAATAATATTACTTGTGGCAATTATCTGCTGTTCTAATGTTCAGTCAGCCACCTCAAGTGATACTGTTTTCTGGAATAATCAACAGAATTATTCAACAGTAATATCTGATGAACCCCTTGTACTTCGAGTAACTACCTATAATATCTTGCAAACTGGTGTCTATGATGAATGGAGAGATGTTGCAGTATTGGAAAATGCAGATATACTCCTTTTAGAGGAGACAGGATTATGGAGATCAACAGATGATGATGATCTTCAGGCCGATCTAGCGTATATCAATGCTGAATATGCAAAATTGGGACTTGATCCCTATAATCATATTGATGTGTCAGATGATAAGGGATCTTCAACAGGAGGTCAGGCTATTTTTAGTAGATATGAGATCACATACTTTGATGTGATATACGAATACCCACTGGATGATGGAACTGTGCATAAATACAATCACCCTCTGCAACATGCAAGAGTTCTTGTTGATGGTGAAGAGATTAATACAATAACAGTACATTTCACCTGTTGTGATGGTGGTCAATCATCAAGAATTTTAGAGATGGAGGCTGCAATAAACTATATTGATACTTTTGATGGTGAGGCATTTCTCTTTGCAGGAGATTTCAATACATTATCAAACGAGGATGATGATTTTATCTTGCCTGGATCTGATAATCTTGGTGATGACCCTGTAAGTATGCTTCTAGGTGATGAAAGCAACAGTCCTGAAAATCATACTTTCTTTGATGTATATCGTACATTAAACCCCTTTGATGGTGGTTATACCTATGTTGATGCTATGTATTCCAGTAGGATTGATTTCATTTTTGCTAATGAGTTCTTCTCTGATAAACTAATCAATAGTACAGTTGGGACCAGTGCTCTACACAGAAAAGGTTCTGATCATTTTCCTCTTAGTGCAGCATTTAATCTAGACCCTGATCTGCAGGATCTTCGTCCACCATTCAAAGTAAATAACCTAAATGCAACTGTATCTGAAAGTGTCAACACTATTACTTGGGACAAAAATCTAGCTGATGATGTGGATTATTACTCAGTGTATCGAGATAGTGTAAAGCTGGGTGATGTGGATAACCTGACACTGGAATACATCGATGGTACCGTATCTGCAAATACTATCTATACATATACTATTCGAGCTACCGATAATAGTAGTAATGTCGGTGTCTTCTCCAATCGATTGATGATCAACACTTCAAGAGGAGTACTCACAGTTCCTGACAGAGTTGAGATCACTGGTGAGGTGGGTAATCATTTTGTCACATTGAATTGGAATGTAATTGATGATGGAGGGTTGCCTGTACAGTACTACTATCTCTATCGTACAACTGAATCAGGTATGGAACGTGGTTTATTTATTTTATATGCGAATCTGACAACCAATACCTTTACTGATGATGAATTGCTCAATGATCGTGCCTTTTACTACAAGGTGATTGCCTTTAATGAGTTGGGACGAGGATTGGAGAGTGACTTCACTAGCTTTACTCCAACTGGAGGAGAAACAACATCAACAACTCCCACTACTAGTGACAATGTAGAAACACCTACATATTTTGTATCAACACTGTTGGCACTCAATAGTACATTAGTCATACTTGTTATTAAAAGAAAGTATAAGTGATTTTCAATTCAATTTCATTTTATTCGTTTACCATCTTGGAATACCAAAATATCGGAGGATTTAATTCCTGCTTTGCCAACCTTTAATTGTTCTTCAGTTAATGGTTTACCAGGTCTGTCAAAGTGAATGATAGTGCCATCACTCATTCGTAGTTGTAATCTTGTTACATGTCCGAGATAAAGTGATGCGATATATTCACCATCAAATACTACATCACCATCTTCAATCTCATAATGAATACTTTCTGGTCTTATTACTAATTTTACCTCTGAACCCATTTTTAGTTCAGTTGCCAAACCTAGATTCAATTCAAGATCAAATGAGGTTTTAACCTTTAATGGATTACCCTTCATCACATTAGCAGTGATAACAGTACCCTCACCCATAAATTCTGCAACAAACTGGGTTGATGGATTGGTATAAATGGTAGTAGGATCTCCAATTTGTATGATTTCACCTTTCTCAATGACTACAATTTGATCTGAGAGTGAAAGAGCTTCAGCTTGATCATGAGTGACCCAAACAACAGTTAAATTGAGTTCATTAGCAATCCTTCTGATCTCAAGACGCATATCTAACCTTAATTTTGCATCGAGATTTGATAATGGTTCATCACATAATAGTACACTTGGTTCTATGACAAGAGCTCGTGCCAGAGCTACTCGCTGTTGTTGACCACCTGATAGATCTGCAGGTTTCTTTTCCAGCTGATCCTCAATATTTACCATCCTTGCAACTCTAGTTACCTTCTCTTTTATCTCTTCCTTTTCAACTTCCCTGAGCACCAATCCATATGCAATATTATCAAAGACACTCATATGTGGCCAGAGAGCATAATTCTGAAATACAAATCCAGTATCTCTTTTCTGAGGTGGAAGTTGAGAAATATCTTTATCATCAAACTTTATAATACCTCCCTTTTCATGAGATTCATTGAATCCTGCAATTGAGCGGAGAGTTGTTGTTTTTCCACATCCTGATGGCCCGAGAAGTGTTGTGATTTTTCCTTCCGGTATCTCAACAGATAAGCCATGTAACGCTGTGAAATCACCAAATTCAACTTTTAAATTCTCTATGGAAATTTTGACCATTTTCACACTAGCTGAGGTTGATAGCTTTAATTAGTTATTGACCTAGAATCATGTAATTGTAATGATATTGACACAGTAACCTACCTAGTTGAAATGATTATTTTTTCCGATATTTCTGTTTTTTTTTTTCCAAATAATTAAATCGTGATTGATTCACCTTTTATAGAAGTAGTAATTCCATTCATTAACATTATGAGTGCTGAGCATCTGCAAGAACAAGAAAAAAGCCTATATGCGGCAGTCTCTGATCGACCAGATGATCCCATGGCTTGGGTACTATTAGGTAATTTTCTATTTTCTGCAGCTCGCAATGAAGAGGCAGAATTTGCATTCAATAATGCACTTCAGGTTGATCCAAATCATTACAATGCATTGATTGGATTAGGAACCCTTCTTTTTGAAGAATTTCGTGATGAGGAGGCAGAAGATGCTTTTAAACGAGCTATTAATGTGAAAATTGACTCCACAGAGGCTTGGATCTGTCTAGGAAGATTGATGATTGCTCAGGAAAGATTTGAAGGAGCAAATATTGCATTACAAACAGCTCTTAAAATAACTCAACAGGATAGTGATATTTGGTTTGAACTAAGTAACCTTTACCGAATGCAAAAGGAATACAAATCGGCAATTGAGGCCTTGAAAGAGGGATTGAAGCTCAATCCGAGAGTATCCTCTGCTTGGCAGAATTTGGCACGAATATCTGTTGAGATTCAAGAATACAAACGAGCTGAGGAATATATGTTAAAGGCTCTGGATATCGAAGACTTAAATCCAGATTTATGGTATACGCTTTTCCAGGTACACGATAAAGCAAAACATATCTACGAGGCAGAGATCGCTTTGAAAACTGCTATTCAGCATGAAAAAGGAGATAATTTACGATTCTACTGGTTCGAGCTTGCAAATTTTCATCTACGACAAAAACAGACAAAGCAGGCAGCAAGAGCTCTCAATCGAATTGTGGAATTATTTCCTGATGATCACAAAGCCAAGGAGAAGTTGCAAAAATTAGGATATTAATAATTACATGGTAGTTTAGTCTAGTTTTCAACATTGATATGATTTTTTTGATTTCATCTCAATTGGATAATCTATTGGAAAAGAGATTATAAGGTTTCATCTGAGATAAAGAGTGAGTTAATTGGTGTGATACATGAGTACATTATATAATAGAATAGGGTCATTTCCATCTAAATCTGCGATATTTATTAATGAAAATAAGGATGTAGGATATACAATTGATACAATGATGCTTCATCAGATTCAACATATTCTTGTGGTTAATACTAACTTAGAATTAACTGGAATTATATCTATGATGGAAATTCTTAGTTCATTATATCGAGAAGGATCAGTGAACTTCCTTAGCATTCCTATACGTAGAATAATGAATACAGACATTTTCACCGTTTCTCAAGATGAAACAATCCGTGATGCAGTATTACTCCTGGAAAATATGGGTGTTTCCGGTGTTCCTGTGATGAGTGATGGTAATATCAGTGGTTTTTTCACAATTAATGATTTAATCTCTCCAGAATTCGATGATTTATGGTATGAAATACCAGATGCAACAATTGCCTTAGATGATAATAATATAGGCCGACTGGTGACAGAACAGGAACAAATAACAAATGATTACACCATCTGGCAGGTATCAGATAGATTTATTCAATCGCGAAGAACCAGTTTAGTTGTAAATGATGGAGATACTGGCGGATTTCTAGGTATGATTACTCCATCAAAACTATTTACCACCTTGATACCATCTTTTGGTAAAAAATTCAGAGACGGTTTACTGCAGACAGAACCAATATCCAATTTTAATCTCAATCTCAACAGATTTGTCAGTAATTCTCTCTCACTTCTGGATATTAGAAAAGAAATGTCCACACATAACCTTGAAACCATTCCCATTATCAGTAACAATACCATCACAAAAGTTATCAATACAGCTGATCTACTGGGTTATCTTGCCTTGAATATCTAATTACACAAACTATTAGGATTTATTGCAACAATTACAATCTATAATACTATGCCAGTACTTAGTAAAACTAGGTCTAGATCTATTCATTGCCTTGGCAAAGTTTATGAGGAGATTTCCAGTTATTTTGAGTGTGAAATCTAACGGTGGATCAAAAGCTGTTCCTTCTTGTTCCAATAGTTGAAACTCCTTGGTTTGAAAGTTGATAATTGGAAACTCAATATTATCCTCAAGATTGAAAACCACCACTTCATTTCCTAGAGTATTCAAAATAGAAATATCACCTAAAGCAGTGAGATATTCATTACTCAAGGCGATATAGACAAGTTGATACTTTGGTAACCTGCTGATCGAATTTAGTATATCCAATTGTTGCCCCATTTCTCTAATTTCTTCTGTACTCCTACCTGAAAAACTGGTATCATAGGGTGGTAAAGCTTGGTTTTCATTCACAAGTCCAAATCCTGCAGATAATATATAATGATCAACCTTATCTTTTCCAATTCTATCACGGAGTTTAGCAACACCATATTTTATTGCGGCATGATTATATCCTGTATACAATTCTCTTGCTGGATATAAAATATCCTGAAATCTCACTATCTCATTTCTTCTCTTCTGTCTAGTATTCAATCGTTCTGAATCTGGTTGATCATGAATCTGGATCTTCTTACTTTTGGAACAGCTAGAAATAACTAAAATTCGACTTGATTCATATACAATATCTCCAATCAATGAAATTCGTTTTTTATGTATACTTGAGCTACTGGTAAGTATTCTCTGGTGGTTATCAATGTTATTTGCCATGGTAAAGAGAGTGGTATAATCCTCTACCTTCTCTGTATTGATTATTTTACGTTTATAATATCGTCTCTTCACACCTTTTAAGTACTCAGGATCATTTTCAAGTTTTTTATTCAGAGTTATTAATTGATTTGCATTATGAGAAAATAAATTAAGGCTAAATGCACCCGAATTTGTTCTATTTCGCAATTTTAGCAATTTATTGCAATAGATGCAATCGCAATCCTTGAAGAACACGTTTCTCACTTTGGTTAGTTGACCATCATTGGTGAGATACTGATTATCCAAGGTGTAATAATACAATGTGGAAGTATCTACAGAATTGTATGAATTATGGATAAAAAAATCCTGCATTGAAGGTATCCCAGGTAATCCAAAGCCATGTAAGTATTGAATTCCATGATTTCGGGCAATCATTTCTGTCTCTTTCAATATCCTGGTGAATGCTGCTTTATTTCGAATTAATGGTAATAATCCTCCTCGTGCAGCATATTTGATTTCATTTGCCTCAATTGTATTTATGATGTCTTGGATGTGATGTGTTTCCACCCCTTGTATTGTAGCATAAATCTTTTTCTTATCAAATCTATCAATTGTTTGTTCAAGATTCCTCTTGATAATTTGGGTCTTTTCATCCATAACTGATCTGCTATCATCCAAAAGGATGATCTCATCAGGTGACACAAGAAAATCAGGATCAATTAACTCATATGCGTCAAAAATATCTTTATTTTCAAGTTTATCTGGTATATCAAAATTTATGTTAACTGGTAATTGTGCTTTCAGAAACTCCAATGCAAATATCCCCGTATCAGCAAGAATTTTAACGTTTTTATTGAGACCACGATCAAATAGATACTCGCGTAGCGTTCCACCTGTTTTTTGAAGTTTTGAGATGAGGAAATCATCACGTAGTAAGTCAAATGCAGTTAGTAGAATTGTTGATGAGAATGGCCATGATAGGATCTCCTCATCTTCCAAGAATAAATAATTCTTAAATGGAAACTTAATTACAATCTTGTCATTTCCTAATGACTGCACTCTCACCACTATAGTACTCTAGATAATCACGCTATAAATTACTTATTCTGAAAATTCAGTTAGTCATCAAATTCTTGTATTGATTCAACAAATATATCTTTTGCATTATTAATAATAGGAGAGCCATGGCCTGGAAGTAAAGATTGAAAGTCTAATTTCTCTATTTTCTTGAAACTTGCTGCAGCTGCTTTGAGATTTTCTGCAAACATAGCTACTCCCAATTGAATCGTTCCATCTTTATCAGTTACAGCTATATCTCCGGTGAAGAGGATTTCCTTGAATAAATAGGCTGTAGATCCCATTGTATGGCCCACTAAAGCTATCGGTTTAATATCTTTTATGGAAGTATTACTCTCAGTGTATTCAACTCTATCTATGGTTTTGGCAGATACAAATGGTCTGAATAGGTAGATAATCGGCTTTAGAAATGCATTATTGGGAAGAGGCATTTTCCTTTTACCAGTTAAGACCTCTGCATCTATTTCGGAGCAATAAACGGTGGGATTTAGATGGTCGACAAGAAATCTCAAACCACCTATATGATCCACATGATGGTGAGTTATTAGAATTGTAGAAATTGTTCGTGATTCAAGTTTTTCTTTGATATAGCTGAGAATGGTTGTAGCTTTTTTATTTAATCCAGCATCAATAAGAATTAGTTCATCACCATCCTCGATTAAATAACAATTGACATATTTATCCTGAATCCAATGAATTCCGGGTAGTATTTCTCCAGGTATTACTATCTCAGACATTACATTACATTGGAATAATGGCATAATAATTGTTATATTTGTAATTGGGTTTTTTGATCTATTTCCTTCTAATCTTTGATTTTTTAGTGGGATCGTTAACGAGTACAAAGTCAGTTATCATTATCTTAGTAGCATCTTCCACAGACATACCTTTATCTATCAACGCCATTCTAAAGATGGCTCTACAATCTACACAATATCTTTTCTTTGTCTTGCGATTGATATAGATAAGGTCCTGAGTTGCATTTTTTCTGCAATGATCACAGAAATTACCTGCTTTGAGTACCCTTTGCTCCTTGATAGTGCAATTATCACAGATCCCTGGTTTGAGTACTGGTCTCATACATTTGTTACAGAAGTACTGACCTAATCTATTTGACATAAATATGCTTACACCTAGACTAATTTCAATATATTGTTGTGTTTCAAGGAATTAGCCACTGGATCAAAATTATTATGATAATTACAAAGAAACCACTGTTGTTCTCTGGATTGTATAAGATGAGGAAATCCCACTATTGTTGAATTGAATAAGTTAATTAATGAATATTTTCTATTATCAGATAATTAGTCCTCTAAGTATGCTTTCCAGAGATTCAAATTGCTGTCTCCCTGCATCCTCAAGAATGAGTACTTTCCTTGGTGAATTATCAATAAATTCATCTTCAGATACCAAATACCCTTTTTTCTCTAGCTGATTTAGATGTGGTGTGTATTTTCCCCATGATATATTGAGTATCTTGCGTAAATCAGCTGATGGATATTTGTAACTATCATATAGAATCTTCATGATTGCTAATCTTATTGGATTAAGTAAAAATGAATAATTAAGCAAATCTGAAGGAACTTCAAGTTGATTTTCAGCAACTTTCTCTATCGTTTCAATAACCTTTAGATCCTTTTCATCTTCAGTTACTTCATAATCCGTGGAATCAAGAATTTTTAGGTATTTCCCTTGGAATTCCTGAGGATCTATGCTATACTTGGTAATCTTTCTCATATACTCGCGATATACGATTATGACAAGTGTAACCACGATCATAAATATAAGTAGGTACGGAGAGATGATGAGAAGGGTATTTACCATGTTAAATCAAGAATAGTCTGTCTTTCTTATATGTATTTGCCAATTGATGAGGATTTGAATTCATAAATTATTCATATTGAAATTTTATCAAAAAAAAAGCATTCACAATCAACAAGTGTTATATTTTATATTTTTTTTCTCAATGTAGATGAGTCTTAATACCTACTTAACTGATAGAAAACACAGAAAGATTCATGAGCTTATGCTCGAGCATGCTGGTAGATGTCGAGCTGTTGGAAAAAGCTTCATGGAAGCCAGTGTGATGATCACAACTGGAAAGAATAATGATCTTGCATCAAGAGTATCAATTATACGGGCAGAAGAAAGATCTGCCGATGAAGTTGAAGCCAAGATAAATATTGAAGTAGCTAAATCAAATTTACCAACTAAATTAGCAGAGGAATTATTAACATTTGTCAGAGTACTAGATAGGGCAGCGGGTGCATCAAAAAGAGCAGTGATTAATCTAGAATTGATATCTGACTATCAATTACCCAATCAATATGCAAAAATGGTTGAAGAATCAGCCTCAATTATTCGAGATATATTTATCGAGATGGAAAACGCCCTGAAGCGGTTAGATGATACGGCATATGTCAAGAAAAGCACGCAAAAGGTGAATCAGCTGGAAACTAAAATCGATAATATCTATATCGAGCTGAAAAAGGGGTATTTTGAAATCGAGAAGGCTTTCAACTCATCAGCAGCTTTGATAATCTTAGATCATGGATTCCGTGATCTAGAAGCAGCGGCTGATTTTGGTGAGGATGCCGCTGATTTATTACTTACCCTAATTAGCCGAAGAGGGTAGTGTATGAAGAACCCGAGAAAGAAAACCTTACCTTTCGGCCTCATTGTTCTCATTCTTTTTGCTAGCATTGCCACTTTGGATATTAATCGAAGATCCATGCTGGGAGAATTTGAAACTGATAAAATCGAATTTGAGATGTTGTACTCAAGTGAAAAGGCAGGATGGCTGGAAGCAATTGCTCCTATCTTTGAGGAGGAATGGAAGGAGAATTATTCAACAGAGATAAAGTTGATTCTGAATCCTATCGGCTCTGGCAAGGGTACCCTGCAGGTGGCAAGATCAATCTCCAAACCAATAATATGGAGTCCAGCCTCAAGATTCTGGTTATCCACATTGAATTATCTGTGGCAACTGGAGAATCCAGAGCCTATTGTTGATACAGAAGCACCTGCTTTAGTAGTTAGTCCAACAGTGATTGCTACATGGAAATCATATCAAACAGAACATAATATTAGCAGCCTTGATGATTTACGTGATCTTGCACTCCATGATCCATCATTTACTTACGCACATACTGATCCCAGTAGATCCAATTCTGGATTTGGTGGGGTTATAATGCAGGTGGCAACAGCTATTGGAAAGAACCCAGAGGATATTTCCCTTGAGGATCTTGCTCTTGATGAGGTACATCAATGGATGAGGGATATAGAGAGTGCTGCCATAGAGTATGGTTCTTCCACTGGTTTTCTAGCCAAGATGTTACTTAATGGTGGTCCATCACAGTTGAAAGTTGCTCTACTCTATGAGAACTTAATTGTGGAGAAGAACCGGGGTATTGAGGCTTATGGATACAATGATTCATTAGTTGCCATTTATCCAAGTGAAGGTACAGTACTCAATGATCATCCATATGGTATTCTGGATGCACCCTGGGTGACAGATGATGATCGGGATCATGCTCAGATCTTCCTAGATTTTCTCAAACGGCCTGATATTCAGGAAATGGCTGTGGAGGTAGGTTTTAGACCAACTATTGATAATATACATCCTTCTGTTGAGGCCAGTGTTTTCAACGAATCTGTGGGTGTTCTTCCCACTCTTGATAGTATCAAGATCTATGATATTGGGAATATTGATGGGGAGGTGTTGCAACGTATTCCAGATCTCTGGCTTGCCACACGTGCTATTGATGTCGGTGATGCTGGTGATGTGAGCAGTGGATTGGAAACCAAGGATTATCTTATCCCGTCCATTCTTCTTGCCTTGATGCTGGTGATGATACTCTATCCCATCATTAGTATGGTGAGGAATTACCTTAACAGGAGGAGATTTTGATGAGTCGAGTACTTGATGCAGAGAGGTTTCTATCAAGAAGACCATTCAGAATTGCTTTTGAGGTACTGGTTATTCTGGTTTTTGTCTCATTTGTTCTATTACCACCAATCAACTTGTTTCTTACTGTACTTGGTGATTGGGATGGAGTAATCTCCCTTATCTTTAATGATGATATTCTCAAGGATTCAGTATGGCAGGGGATTCTTAGATCTATTTCATTATCATTTCAGGTGGCATTTATAGTTACAATAATAGATGTGATTATAGGAATCCCAATCGCTCATGTGATGGCTAGATATGAGTTTAAAGGCAAATCAGTGGTGGATACAATCATAGATCTGCCATTGGCAGTACCCACGAGTGCTTTGGGCTTCTCAATCTGGTTATTCTGGAGTACGAAGGAGGGTCTAAGTTTTCTCTGGGGTTCTGAGGCAGGGTTGTTTGATAAGGGTCCCATGTTACTTATTCTAGGTCATGTGGCTTTCAGCTTCAGCTATATTGTGAGAAATCTAAAAGGAGTTATCGAGGAGGTTGATGTAGGTGTTGAAACAGCTGGACGAACACTTGGTGGTGCACCTATCAGTATCTTCCGTACTATAACCGCACCCATGGCAAAGGAGGGTCTTATTGCTGGAGCCGTCTTAGCCTTTACCCGCAGTCTAGGCGAAACCGGTGCGTCTATTGTATTGTCCGGCGTCTTTCAAACAGCTCCCGTACAGATTGTTAGCTTCATGGATACATTTCGTATAGCCCAGACTGCTTTCCTCTCACTTATCTTGATAATTGTTTCCATCACCTTGCTGGTGGGTATAAGGCAGTATGCTAGACGTGTCGGATTACCACAACCACAGATCTATCCCAATTTTGAGCGGAAAGTATCTACCAAAGGTGTGGTGAGATCACGGAACCTCTTTTCATGGTTTTTCTTTGTATTCATTGTTCTGATCCCGTCCTTATTTGTGGTGATATTTCTGCTCTTGAACCTCAATGGCAATGCCATAACTGGTGATATCGAGGGAGGGGCACTTTACCAGGTTTTCGATGCGCCTGATAGAAAACTCAATCAATTGGGCCTATCTCTGATCGTTTCCATTGAAGTAGCCTTGGTTGTCACTTTGATCAATATCGTTATTGGACCTCCCATGGCTTTCTTACTTGTTAAACGTAAGTACTGGGGTAAATGGAGGGTGGTATTGGATGCTCTTGTTGATATTCCTTTGGTAATTCCTTCCTCTGCACTAGGATTCTCGGTCTTTCTGCTTTGGGGGGGTATGGGTTTTGGGGTTACCACTCCTGGTCTGGCAATGATCGTGCTAGCTCATCTGACCTTTACTTACCCTTTCAGTGTGAGGCCGATGATTTCGTACATAGAGAATTTAGATGAAGCTTATTACGAGGCTGGACGAACACTTGGTGGTAGTGACATCACTACTGTAAGAAAAGTAATTCTACCTCTGCTAAAGAAGGGATTATTTTCCGCTGCGATCCTGACCTTCACACGATCGATGTCTGAGACAGGAGCCACATTGATCGTTATGGGTAGCTCAAGATCAATCCCAGTGCTCATCATAGATCTTGTAGAGCAGGAGGCCCTGCCTGCAGCAGCTTTTGCAGCGACAACATTAATTCTTATCTCGTTCATGTTATTACTAATTGCGAGATATGTTAACAGGGAGGATTGAAGATGCCAGAGATTAAATTTTTGAATGTAACCAAGCGATATGGTAAAATAATTGCCGTGGAGAACTTGAATCTCACCATTAAAGATGGAGAGTACCTAAGTCTACTTGGACCTTCTGGATGTGGTAAAACCACTACATTGAGAATGCTTTCAGGTCTCATCTTACCCACCGAAGGTCAGATATTATGGGATGACCAACCAGTACAGGACCTGCCACCAGATGAGCGTGATATAGGCTATGTTTTTCAACAATTCGCCATCTTTCCCCATATGAATCTATGGGAGAATATTGCCTATCCACTCGAGGTAAAAGGTGTATCAAAACCTGAGGTAGAGCAGACTGTTGCAAAATACCTGAACCTGGTGGGTCTGGATCAGAAAGCCCATCTCTTTCCTCGTGATGTATCTGCCGCAGATCTTCAACGAACCGGAGTGGCCCGTGTATTGGCTAGGGGTGCCAAGGTCTTACTTTTGGATGAACCTTTTGGTGCTCTTGATCAGAAAGTACGAGAGCAATTTCAGGATGAACTGCGTGGTATTGTCAAACAATTGGGATTAACTGCGATACATGTAACCCATGATCAATCCGAAGCTATGGCTATCTCTGATAGAATAGGTGTGATGAAAAAGGGAAAAATGATCCAGTTATCCAGCCCCACAAATTTACTTTTCAACCCTCGTCAGATATTTGCTGCACATTTCATAGGTGAGGCAAACTTTCTAGGAGGAATAATCATGCAAAAATCAGCTGAATATATCGAGGTGGAGTTGATAGGAGGTAATAAACTGCGAGCTTCAAAAGAGATAGATTTCTACACTATTGGTGATAGAGTGGTTCTCGGCTTCAGAAAGGGTTTTGCCAAAATACTGCATAGTCCTCCAAATCATATCAATTACATTGAGGGTGAGGTGCTCTCAGATAGATATCTAGGTGAGAAGAGAAGAATTAACATAGAATTGCCATATGGAAGAGATCTGGAAATCATGGCCCTACCACATGAACCAAGATGTGAGGAGGGATCCACGGTCTATGTGGAAATTCTCCCTGAGAATATAATTATCTACCGATATCCCAGATATGGGTTGGAAGAAGCACTGGAGGTGACATAATGACGAAAATCGAATTACATGGCATAAGCACCAGTCACAAAAGCGGAGCAAAACTAGATAATGTATCCTTCTCTATTAATGAGGGAGAATATATTGCAGTATTGGGACCTACCGGTGCAGGTCCATCCGAAATCCTCAAAGTGGTGGCTGGGTTATTACCGGTAGATGCAGGATCAATCACCTTTGATGATAATGATGTCACCCATTATCCTCCCGAGGATAGACATGTGGGTTTTGTTTTTGAGCAATTCAACTTGTTTCCTCACCTGAGTGTGCTGGATAATCTTCTCTATGGTCCTCGGATGCGTCGAGAGAGTATTGAGGATAAGATGAAGGTAGCAGAGGAAGTATTGAGCATGGTGCGATTGGATGGTAGAGAAGATGCCATATCACGAGAATTATCAGGTGGTATGCAACAACGAGTGGGAATTGCCCGAGCAATCACCGCAGGTGCAAAGATTTTGCTTTTAGATCAACCCTATAGGGCTCTGGATGCAAAGATCCGAGCTGAGATGAGGCTTGAAGTGCGAAATATTGTCAAGGGTTTGGGTATTTCATGTATTCATTCCACACATGAAACCGAGGAGGCATTCATGGTTGCTGATCGTATTGCTATCTTCAATGATGGTAAACTGGAACAGATAGGAACTCCACAGGAGGTATTTAATCATCCTGTGAGTGAATTTGTGGCCAGTTTTCTAGCCGAATCAAATGTCTGGGATATTAGTATTAGCAACAACAAGGTTGTCCTTGGTAACCAAATATCTTTTGATTTCAATCACAAGGAATACGAATCGGAATCCTACTCTCGTGCAGTTCTGCGTCAGCATGCCATTGATTTGTTTTTTAATGAGAACACCATACCATCTTCATGGAATCACCTCCAAGGTAAAGTAACCAAGGTACGATTACTTGGTGAATTCATCAGAATCACTGTATTATGTGATGGTATGGAGTTTGTTGTCCGTGATCTTCTCAATCCAGATTTGAAAAATCCACTAAAGCTAGTCGGCAGGGATCTATTCATTGGATTCCCTGTGGATGAATTAAAATTATTCTAAATCAATTAAAATTTCTGTATAATTTATCTTTTACAAATCTTAATAAACTAACTTCTATATGTAGATCTATGAACGAAAGCTGGCCTGATTTTAACCACAAGAGAATCGGGCAATTAATGATTTGTAATGGAGGTACTTGTGGTAAAACGAAAAAGGGTGCCTTTCCAGTACCCATAGATTTACTTAAATCCACAATCAAGGAGAAAGGCCTGAAAAAATACTTCAAAGTCACTGAAACCGAATGTCTTGGTGTATGTAAACCTCATAATGTGTCTCTTCTCCTCACACCTGATACTCAATATTGGCTGGGTATGCTGAAAGATGAGAAACCATACAAAGAATTACTTCAATGGATAGAGAAAAGCGTTAACAATGGAAAAATGTTACCCATACCTCAGACTTTACAGCCATATTTATTTGATCGATTTGCATAAATGTAGCATATTCACTATATGATTTTAACATCATACATGTATGAACAATTGTGGCTGATATATTTGAACTCAATAGATTGAGCTATGTTGTTGTGTTTGGTGTCTCGATTTTTAATCTAATTCCAGGTATAATCGAACCCACAGTAGCTCCATATCTGGAGATACTTGGTTCATCATCAGAAGAAATTGGAACAATTTTATCTGTCAGATGGTTAATGGTTGCAATCTTCTCCATTCCCTTTGCTCTATTATCCTCTAAAATTGGAAAGATAAGAGTATTACAATTAAGTATCATTTTCGCTCTATTATCTGGATTTATCCTAGTCGCAATGGAAGGAACAGATGCAATCTACTATTTCAATGTGTCAATAGGATTGGCATCTGCAGCATCTAGTGGTCCAGGAGCGGCAATACTAGCTGAAAATGAAGGTTCAAAGAGGGTGGCAGCTTTTGCATTATTCTCCATATCTTGGATGCTCCCTCCTGCTCTAGGATCTGGTATCTCAGCAATTTGGTTCATAGACCTTGCAGGGTACACAGTATCTGGATTATCATCAATATTTATTATTGTGTTCTGGGTTTCAGTTGTAGGTTCTTTAATGTACTTCCTGTTATTATTGCTGGAGAAAGAGCCAGAGGTTATAGAGAATACCAAAAAGATGGGGATAATCAAAGAATTCAGAGTTCTTTTCAACCCAATTATAGCAATTCCTTTGTCGTTATTGATATTGGTAAATTTTTTATCTGGAGCTGGGGCAGGTGCTACATTACCTTTTCTTCCACCATATTTGAAATCTCTAGGAGCTACTCCTGCAGAGTTATCACTGCTAGTTTTAGCACTAAATATATTCATGGCAATTGCTACCCAACTTGTCACTCCTCTGGCAAAGAGATTTGGAGAGTTACAGGTATTTACAGTCACAACAACTCTATCCACCATCTGCCTTGTTTCTCTTGTTTTCTCTGAGGAGCTGATTTTCGCTGCAATTTTCTACATATTACGGGGTACTTTTGCCAATATGAATGCTCCAATTAGTCAGGCCAGAACCTTATCATATATCGATAACCGTGTCAGGGCAACTGGTAGTGCATTATCCACCAATATACGCTGGGTTGGCTGGGTCATCTTCTCCCCAATTTCAGGAAAATTGATTGATACCCTTGGATATCAAGAATCTTTTGTGTTCACTGCAATTATATATCTAGTCTCCATGATTATTTTTGTCTGGGTGAATATAAACTGGAAAAGTATAGAAGAGCTCAAAAAATTGGAAATTATTGATGCTGATAACAATTTGATATAGTCTCATTCATACAAACATATTTGAATAAACATGTAATATTTGTATTATGTTAGTGAAAATCATTCCAGATAACCCAAAAACTTGGATAAAGAATAATCCTGATCGAGTTGGCATACATTTGTTGAGATATATGTTTGCACTTTTATGGCTGAGTCAAGCTTTGGTGAAGTTAGTGAACAGAAATGAAGATAAGTATCTGGATTATAATGATTTTTTAGGCCAGTTAATTTGGATGAAGGATACAAATCCCTTGGGTTTCATCGTATCTCTTCTTGATTATTTCATCATTCCCAATGTTCACATATTCGTTTTCCTAGTCATTGCAGGTGAGTTATTTATCGCTTTCTCTCTGGGATTTGGGCTATTCTCAAGACTAGGGGGTGTCACAGGTGCATTAATGACAATATCACTTTGGGTATTCACATTAGGATGGGGAGAGTGGTTATGGACTTATCCTCTGATTTTTGTTCCTCATTTACTTTTCATACTTTCAAGTCCTGGTAAGGAGATTGGATTGGATAAAATATTATCGGAAAAAATTCAACATCAAGTACTCAACAAATTACTCTTTTAACTTCGCAAATAGTCCTGTAACAGTTCTATTGAACTCTTCATACATTTCTTCTAAATTTATATCGAGCAAAGTATTTTCCCTCACCCTCCAATTGCCATCGATCATCACATCAGTTACATCTGAGCCCTTTGCAGCATAGACTACATTGGAAATGAGTGCCTCGGGGTTAATAATCGGCATAAGATGAGGTTTTTTTAGATCTAGCAATATCACATCTGCTCTCTTCCCAACTTCTATACTCCCTATACTATCCCAACCAAGAACCTCAGCACCACCAGCCGTCGCCATTTTTATAGTATCTTCAGCCAGACCCTTGATAGGATTGTTATTCACTGATTTCTGAAGCAGAGAGGATAATTTCATTGTCTCAAACATATCCAAGGAGTTATTAGAAGCAGGACCGTCAGTACCAAGACCTAGTTTCACTCCTCTCTCCTGCATCTGGGAGATGTTAACAATATTATTACCAAGCTTGAGATTAGACATTGGATTGAGTGCAACTCCCACACCTCTTTTTGCGAGGATTTTCATATCTCCTTTACTGCATTCCACCCCATGTGCAGCTATGAAATGCTCATCCAATACACCTAGAGAATCAAGATATTTTGTACTGGTTTTTATCTGTACATCGATATTTTTACCAGATTGAGAGAGATAACCACGAATCATATCTATTTCATTCTTTGTCTCGGCAAGATGGGTATGTACATGGAGTGGTGGCTTGGAATTGTTGGTATTGTAATCCTCCTTGAATTGATGAATAGATCGGTATTCCTCATCAGTTACGGTATATGGTGCATGTGGGTTCAGAGTAACCCTGATCATATCCCCATTTGCACCATGCCAATCCGGAATCAGATGCTTATATGTCTCAAGAGTATTGACCCCTGAGATTATTGGTGGCCCAATCATCCCCCTCAATCCCTGTTCTGAGAATGCCTTGGCCTCTGCTTCAGGAAACCAATACATGGAATTCATAGTGGTTGTACCTGTTAACATGGCCTCTATTGCAGCCATTTTCGCTCCAACCTCCACCTCCTTTGCATCGAGTTTTGCCTCTAATGGCCAGATATGCTCATTTAACCATGTATCTAAAGGAACATCATCTGCATATCCTCTAAATAATGTCATTGCAGTATGAGTATGAGTATTTATGAGACCTGGCATTAATAAATGTGTCTTGAATACTTCAACATCATATCCCTTAGTATCAATATTTGGCCCCATTTCAGTAATTATACCTTCTTCAATTTTAATACCAGAATCAGAAAATACCTTTAGTTTTCCATTTATAGTACCCAAAATGTACTTAGATTTTATTACACGATCCACAATTGAATATCTTGTCAATCCTTTCTAAATTTTACAATGTAGATGTACTCACTTGAATATTTTATTCTTTTTCGAGTGATTTAATCATTGGTACATACCATACCTTCCATTCGGCAGGTCCAGCAAGCCATTTGCTTCATGGGATAGGAATGAAAACTTTCATCAATCATTCTTCCCATCCTAGCTTCATCATCATTAATCAGGATTGGACAAACCCAAACTCCTCTTTCAGATACAATTCTGCACTTTGAGCATTGCAAGCCTTTGTAGTCATAATCGGTGAAACATGCTTTGGTGAATAATTCTCCGGATAGATAAGGTCTATCTCTGTCAGCCTCACGACCTATTCTGAGAGGGGGTAGGATCTTGAGTAATTGCTTATCCTTTGGAATTCCCATTTCTGAGAGTAATTTCTCATACTTGTTTTCCATTTTTAATGAATCAAGATATAACCAGGATCTCATGGCGGTTACAATTGGATTGAAACCAACATCTATCAGATTTTTAATTCCTCTGGTTGCTCGATCAAAAGCATTTTTTCCCCTGATTGCATCATTTTCGGATTGTTCTGGCCCATCTAATGATACTCGGAAATAAATGTTATTTGTTGATTCTTCTTGCAAAACTTGAAGTTTTTTTGCGATATGTTTGCTTATTCTAGTGGAATTAGTTAGAACAGTAACATTTGCTAGTTCTAGGCTTTCCTTAAACATGATTAATAAATTGGTATTCAGAAAAGGCTCTCCCCCTGTGAAATAAATCTCAAGTTTTGAAAATTTTTTATTTTTTACACTTTGTAACTGTGATCTGAAAGTTTCAAGAGTTAATTGTGCATGCTGATCTGCATCCGGGCCTGCATTCACATAGCAATGAGTACAGGAAAGATTGCATTTGCTACCAGTATAAAACCATAGAACAAATTCTCCATGGTCATTAGTTAGAAATGGTACACTATAGACATTATCCTGTTTCAGTGGGATTTCAATTGTCAAACATATTTTAATCAGTGTACCCTATTTTTAGTCTTTTCTTTGTAGAATAATTCCATCTCTATAAATACCCTTTTTTAATTTTCTCACCATCATGAAGGCTTCTAGAATGAAAATGATATATACTGGAATGTATTCTAGGAGAAGAACTGGAATTTTTTCCTCCCAGATTCCATGGTTATCATATTGAATATATATTTCATATGAAAAAACAATGAGCAAGGATAATATTAAACCAGTCCAATTGCGTAGAATTACAGCTATAGGTAATAACCATAAAATATACCAGGGATGCACATTTGGTGAGAGTAGGATAGATAGTAATAGAATGTGAAGTAATATTGATAGTAGTGCTTCTGAAGTCTGGTTATTTCTGTAATATAAAGTGAGGAGGAATAAATATGAGAGCCCCACAAATGCAGTAATTAAATATCTGACGAGTAAAGGATTCTCAATGAAGTAGTGTAACACTCTAAACAAGCTAGAATTAAATTCAAAATATCTGAGAAATATTTGTTGTCCTGGAGAGAAAAATGGGACAATTCCATTGTTTAGATATGGAAGGGAGGTAACCAGTATTGTAATTATAAAGATAACATATTCTCGACGCCTCCAGAATGGCATCACGAGAGGAATCAAGAAAATTGGATACATTTTGGTCATGATGGCGAGAGCAAGAAATAATGGTATTTTATATGTATATGAGCCATGTTTATTGAAATGATAATATAAGGTAAGTAGTAAAAATAGAACTGCAATGGCATCATTATGTCCATTTCCAGCAAACTCGATTAATGCGAGTGGAGAAAATGCATAATATACTACATAATGCTTGGGTTTATTGAATAATTCAAGAATTCTAGAAAGGATATAGATTGATGCCAGGTCACATATTGTTATGAAAATTCTGAAAATTAGAATTGCATGATTGATATTGGATACTGGTGCTAATACAATGAAAAATAACAATTGAGACACTGGAGGATATGGTGTTGGGATATCTGGATTATTTATTAAGTAAAACCAATTTTCTCTAAGATGGGATATTTCAGTACTTTCAGGAGAAAAAAGATAGGGATTAATTCCCGCTGCTTGCACTCTTGCATCCCATACATACCTGTAAATATCATCTGATAGGCCTGTGGGGACAAATAGAATTAATACTCTCACTAAGACAATAATGAACCATATTGTTCTATTTAGCATGAAATTTCCCTTGTTCTTCTCCATTAAATATATCATCAAAATGTAAGCAATAAACACTAAGGGATACAATCTGAGAAAGAGAACTGAGGATCTTTGTAATTTGCTTTGCCATATAAATAGAATGAATGTAATATTGAACACTAACAATGCCACAAAACTATTTTTCAAAGAGCTACTTCCTCCAGGCATGTTTTATAATATGAATCGTGATCCATAACGCTGCTCTAAGGCTTGTAATCCATGAACCTGAAATTTTTGATACTCCAATCCTTTTTCTGTATGTAACTGGAACCTCAACTAAGGTATATCCTCTTTTAATTGCTTTGACTATCATTTCTGATGTCCATCCATAACCGGTATCCTGCATGTCTATATCAAGAAGTGTTTGATAATCAATGACTCTCATAGGTCCCATATCACTTAACTTTACCTTGTAAAGCAATTTTATTATCTTTGTAAATACTTTATTGGCCCAAATTGCATGTTTAGCCATAGCTCCCATTTCCAATTTATCCAGTCTTGAACCCAAAACTAGATCTGGATAAGGAATGTTTTCTTTGATTTCCAATAATTTCATCAATTCGGAAGGATCATCAGCACCATCTGCATCAAGAAATATTACCAGCTTTGGAGGAGGATTTAGTGTCTTAAGATAGTCAATTCCCTTCAAACAGGCGAATCCATAGCCTTTATTAATTTCTGAGACCACGGTTGCATACTTCGATGCTATCGTTGCTGTATTATCAGTAGACCCATTATCCACTACAACAATTGTTGCTTCTATTGGGATGGCCTGTAAGGTGGATTCAATTGCCAGTTCCTCATTCAATGCGGGTATTATAATTGCAATAGTATTCTTGGTTTCTGTCACCAAAGTCAATTTGATTTAATAACTTAAAAATTCATCTTAAACAGAGAATTATTCAGCCATAATCAATGTGATTTATTTGACCATAATTGTGATCACTGACAATAACAAATGAATCCATCATATTCTGCAGTATTGATATTTACCAAACTTCCTCAGTTGGATAATGTTAAAACTAGGTTAGGTAGCTCAGTACTACAACCCAATGATATTCTGGAGTTGCACACAGCGTTTATTAAGGATAGCATTGTTCAGGCATGTAAATCAATTGCCAATGAAGTAATATTAAGTATAGCAGGTGCTGATTCCTTTTCTCCCCTCGAATTTCTTGGCTATTTGCAAAACAATATCTCAAATGAATATCATCGTCAAAGAGATGGTAGTTTTGGTAATAGAATGAAAGATGCTATCTTATGGTGTTTTGAGAAACCAATTACAAAATTAATTATTTTGGGCTCAGATAGTCCACATATACAAGCAAATGTGATAAATGATGCCTTGCATAAACTTGAGGACCATGATATTGTACTAGGCCCGAGTGCAGGGGGTGGGATCTATCTAATAGGGATGAATTCTACCATAGATCTGGATGACTTCGAATTAGTGTTTGATAATGTTGAGCTTATATCAATATCTGAATTTGTCCATCAGAAATTGATGAATGGATTTTTATTGCCAGAATTAACTGATATAGATATTGAGGAGGATTTGATAGGATTGATGGCGATTATTGAGAGTGCAAGATTGATTAACGATTCTCACTATTCGATCCCTGAATTTACACAGAATACTATTCAGGAGTTACAATTGACCATAGTATCAGATTCTAATAATAATCGAAAAAAACGAATATCAAAAGTGTAATATATTTTATCGAGCTACCTAAATTATCAGTCTCTACATCACAAGCATATTCTTAACCATATTTTTTGCACTTATCTCATTGATATATTTATTTCTACATTATCCAATTTTTATCAAGGGATATAGAGATTTCTACAAAATTAGAACTGAGAAAGCATTATTACATGTACTTAACGGTTTACCAGACCCTATTAATTTTATATTGCAATATACAACCAGGGGAGAGGAGATTGATAGCATTACAATTGGTTTGGAAAGATTATCCTCTTACTACTCATTACTAGATAAAAAGATACAAAGAATACTTAGTATTGATATTTTAACAGAGTCACAATCAGATAAAACATTTTTTGACAGCTATCCATCTCCAATTCCTATTCGTTGTGTATTGGTTCCTGAAACATATCAAACAAGAAATAATACCAAGTTTAAAGCTAGAGCACTGCAATACCTAATAGAGCAACGAGAGTTTGAACATAAGAAATTGACAGATCTCTTCATCATTCATCTGGATGCAGAATCCGTATTGCCAAAATCATCACTGATCAGCCTTCTCTATGGAGTTCTCTCGCAACCTGATAAACAAATCTTTCAAGGGCCAATAGTATATCCTATCAACTGGAAATTCTCTGGAATAATTAGTAGACAGATGGAATCACTCAGACCATGGAATTGCCATGATTGCTTGCATCAAACAATTCATGGAACACCATATCATTTACATGGATCAAATCTTGTAATCAGAGCAGATGTAGAATTACTGGTTGGCTGGGATTATAGACCAGTGGATGGTTATCCTGTTGTTGCAGAGGATCTATTTTTTGGTATAAAGGCCTCCTTACTAGGTAAGGATATATTTGGTTGGCATGGAGCTTTATTATTAGAGCAACCTGCAATGAACGTTTCTGATTCTTTGAGACAAAGAGTAAGATGGATCAGAGGTTCTTTACAGGCATTACAAGATGTACCAAGCTGGCCCGAATTTGACACTCTTTCCTCCAAAAAGAAAAATCATTTTACTAAAAGAATAAGATTTAAGCTTTATATGTATGCTATAGGGTTTATTCCTGCTTTATTATCAAACATTATCCTGATTACCGTACTAGTAAATACACTAATTTCAGTTGTCAATAATCGTGATTCACCAGTACAGCTTGATCTATCACTTCCCCAAGTATCTGTTTCATTTATTTCAATTCTTTCGATACTGGGATTCTTTGGATTACTCCTTTGGTTATTCTCAGTGCAAATTGGATTATATTATAACTTGAAAAGTCAAGAAATCAGTATATTGGAAAGAATTAGAGAACATATTAAAATAATGATAATTTCACCTCTGGCTGCTATTATCGACACAGGTATTGTTTTCCTTACTATTGTGAGATGGTACTTTGGCTCTCATGCTACTTCATGGAAAGTTACACCTAAATCAATTAAACAATTATCGGAATAACCCATGAGTTATAATTGCTTTGACAAGAATGATTTTATATGATAGAGGGTAAAGCTAATTGAGGAATAGCATTGGACTCAATAGATCAGGTAGGAGACATACTCACTGACACACCCATCGTTGGTCGGAAGCGAGAACTGGAAATGTTACTGGCAACGTTGATGTCTGGTGAACATATTCTGCTTGAAGGTGCACCCGGTACATCAAAGAGTACATTGCTACGATTTATAACTTCGGCTCTAAAAGTACCCTTCTATCAGATAGAGGGAAGTGCAGATCTAACACCTAGTAAATTGATTGGAACATTCAATCCCAATCTTGTTTTGGAGAAGGGATTCAAACAGGAATTTTTTGAGAAAGGACCGTTATCTGAGGCCATGGAGAATGGAGGTATATTATATATTGATGAACTAAATCGAGCTGCTCCAGATGCCACCAATACCCTCATCAGGGCTATGGAGGAACAGGAGCTAATAATCCCCCGATTTGGACGAGTAGAGGCCAAACAGGGATTTCGAGTAGTGGCAGCCATGAACCCCTTTGATGATACTGGTGTAACACGCATATCAAGGGCCTTATTTGATCGTCTCTGCAGAATCAAGATGGATTACCAATCACTTGAGGAGGAGATAGCCATAGTCAAGGATGAGATTGATGATGTACCTGAGAGTATCATAACTATGGGGGCGAGAATTGCTCGTGCCACTAGGTTTGATGATCGGCTACGACAAGGAGCTTCAGTTCGTGGTGCCATTGATTTTGCAAAAATCGCACCAACACTTGCGTTGATACGAGGTGCATACACTGTGGAATCTCTTCTGGATGCTGCTCAAACCGCATTCTCAGGTAAGATATGGCTAGAGAATCCCAACCAGAGTGAGGAGGAGATTGTTATGCAGATTGTTGAAACAGTACTCTCAAGCTCTGGAAATATTCTCAAAGAGCTAAATATGGATCTGGATCAAAAAAAAATGAAGAGGACATGATGGCTGAGCTGCTGGATAAATTGCGTGAGTATGCAGATCTTGATGAGGATGAGATATTCAATTTTCTGAAACGAACGGGTTTGGGTTCCGATGATGAAGAGGTAATTGATGATAATCATATGGATGAGGAGCTCGATGATCTTGAGAAGGATCTCATTGATGCCATGGAATTTGTAGGGGCATCACTCAAGAATCTAGCTCCATCTCTACGTAAACGAGCAAAGGAATTGGCATCTGAGTTGATACTAAAATTTATTCAAGGGTCCTTCACTGGCATGCATTCCCTACCCACATACAAATCAAGACCTCTGGGAAACACAAACACAATTTTTGATATTGATCTTGAGAGAACCATCGATGATAGAATGGATAATCCTTTGGGTGATTATCGATTGTGGGTGTATGAACGAGATAGTTACTCACATCCTGTTGTTTTGTTACTGGACACCAGTTATTCCATGAGTGGATTGAAATTGATTATGGCCGGATTAACCGTGGGAATTCTTGCACAACTAGTACCAGTACGTGATCTGGCTATAGTGGGATTTCACAAGTATACATACTTTATCAAACGATTCGAGGATGAAATTTCACCACATAATCTGATCAATAGGATCATGAATATTGTGCCCCGTGGGGGTACTAATCTTACCAACGCTCTGATCAAAGGTGGAGAATTGATCTTCTCCGATTATCATTCTGCCAAATTGTTGATGCTCAGTGATTCTGATGTGAATATGGGTAATAATCCAATACTTGCAGCTGCAAAAGTACCCAAACTGGATTTATTGCTATTTCCTCATGGCAATGAGTGGCTGGCTAGAAGACTGGTGAGTGAGACTAGAAATGGTCGATTATTCAAGCTGAGAAAACTACAAGATGTTAATACAACGTTACGAGAGATATTTTCACTTTAATATTAAAATCTGAGATCTATATTCAATTACTATGCAATTCTAAAATACATTGAATATTTGGGTCAATCTATTCTTACTGTCAACTAAACTCTGAGAAAATATTAATTCTTCTTCTGTCTCAATTCGATTTTTGGTTATAATCATAGTATCAGGTTCAAATGCAAGTAGATCTGATGTATGCTGCATCAATTTACTTAAGAATTTCAACACGCCAATAGGTGAGATATCAAGGATATTTGCCATGTTCCCTACCGATATTAATTGCCCATGACCCATATGATTGATCAATATGTTAAATCCCTTATTAGTAAGATTAATGCGGTTCCAGAGCTCTATCTTATTTTTAATAGTTAAGATAAAAATCATACCAGCTATTGCTCCATTAATTGCATATTTATATATTTCATCTACATCCGCATCAGAAAAAAACTCCACATACATATCTGTTAATCTAACAATAGAGACTAATAAACCAAAAACGAGTATTAGATGTACAATTTCTAGTATAGCCCATTCATTTTCTCTATTCAGATCAGGTTCTAAAATATTCTGAGATATATCGAAAATCATTTTTTTCTCTATCTCTCCTCTTATTTTATTCAGATAAAACGACATAAGTACAATAATAACGATAGGAGATAGCATGTATGAAATCAAGATAATTGATAGTAATATTTGTTCCACAGTATATTGAATGCTTGCTCCTTTGAAAAGCTAGCTAATTAATGATGAATATTTTTTCTTTTCTTGAAATTACTTGATAATAAAAGAATAGTGTATTTATTGAGGTTCAGATTGATGATGCTATATGGAATCATTGCGTGATTTACCCAATATAGGAGATAAACTAGCAGATGAATTACTTGCTATCGGAATAACCAGTTTTGATGAATTAGCTGATCTAGGTGCTGTAGAGGTGTTCATCAGATTAGTGGACAAGAAGGGGGATGGTTGTTACAATAAATTATATGCACTTGAGGGGGCAATTCAGCAGATCAGATGGCATAATTTAACCAAGGAAGAGAAGGATACGTTGAAACTAAGATATAAGGAATATCTGCAGGCTTAAAGAGTACTGATAAATGATTCTATTATTTCTTTGAGATTATCAGGATACCAGTGTCCCAAACCCTCAATTTGCATGAATTGCACCTCCACACCTTTCTCATTTAAAATCTCCACCAATGTTTCTGTATACTCCAGTGATATGGCTTGATCTTCTGTTCCACGAATGATCAACCCCTTGATTTCTTTGTTGGGTGAGGCATCTATAAGATCTCGCCATTGTTCTGGATCATCTCGATGAATACCTCCTGGTGCTACAACGATAAATCCCTTGCATGGTATTCTACCTGAAAGAGCAAGCACGATCGCCAATCCTCCACCCATGGATAATCCACCAGTGATACAGGGTAGTGTAAAATCGGGTAATTGAGCCTCGATCTGGGAGAGTGATTTGTTGTATTCCGGCCAGTATCCAGTAGTGATTCCTGACCAGTAGCGATTATAAGTCTGTGGTTGAATAATTTGATATCCAGCTTCCTCTATACTCTTCAATACCTCTAATTCCTGTGATAGGATACTAGATTGTCCATGCAATGCAACAAACAATGGAAGTGATCCATGTACTTCAAGTATTGTCTCCTTAGAATCCTTCATCTTGTTGTCCATAGCCTGTTGCATCAGCAATTTGAAGGATTCTTTATTCTTCTCAGAGATATCCTTCTCATCAAACAGTGCCTCATGAAACCATCCTCCACTGCTAACCACCTCATCAATTAGCTCTAGTATCATCACATCCTGTTTCAGCTCAGCATAAACCACCAATTTATAGTAGTAGATCTCAGTTTTGAATTCTGGGTACTCTTCAAGTACTTCATCAAGATATTCAAGGCATTGATCGAATTGTTTTTCCTGTAGTAATTTACTTGTTTTTCTCAATGTTCTCCAGTAGTACATTAGTCTCATGATAGTGATTCCATACTAACAGGGGTGAATATAAATGCTGGTTACTAGGCAATACTCTAATCGCCACCAACTGAACCTTCCTCCTCAAGATATGGGAATATTAGGTCATTCTTAATGGGTACCCTAATATTTTCTGGTTGAATGAGCTTGAGCTGTATTTGTCCATACGGTCTGAGATACTTGTGCATTTCACTTTCAAAGAAGAACTGATCCCCAGTAGCTGGAACAAGTTCATCCAACCATGTTGCCTGAGGATCATACTTTGCATAGAAGGGTCGATTCACCCAATTAGGATTACGTCCCTGAATGAATCTGAGTGCAAAATATTTCTGGTTATTAAATTCTGATATTCCAAGGATTTCCACCTTTCCTGGATTTGCTGACATGGAAGGCCCCCTCACCGTTCGAGCTATACCCGATACTCTAGTATATGCTTGTCTGAACACCTGCCATGCTCGTTCAATACTGACACTAAAGTAATGCTGAGCTCCAGTATCCCTCACCTGAAACATGTAATACGGTATCATCCCCAATTCCACTTGTTTTTGCCACATCCTAGCCCAGATTGATGGATCATTATTAATATGATTGAGCAGTGGGGATTGGGTTCGGATCATCGTACCTGTATTATTGATCTCAGTCACTGCATCCTCAAGCACATGTGTTGAGAGTTCTTGTGGATGATTGAAATGAGCCATGAAACTCAAGTGTATCCCCTCATCCACGATGGTTTTGAAAATATCTAATGTTTTTTGTGCATCTCTCCCTTCTGTATACTTGTAAGGCCAGTAACTGAGAGTTTTTGATCCAATTCTGATGGTTTTGAGTGATGATATATCTGCCTCGGCAATACTCTGAATATACTGTCTGATCAGCTTGGGTGACATGGTCATGGGATCACCACCAGTTACCAAAAGATCGGTAACCTCTGGATGCAATTGTAAATATTCAATTACCTTATCCACTTCCTGACTGGCGAATTTCATATCCGCAAGATTAGTGAACTGTGGCCATCTAAAGCAGAAACTACAAAATGCATGGCAGACTTGACCGTGTTTGGGGAAGAACAGAAGGGTTTCCCTGTACTTGTGCTGTAAACCATCTAATCTCTGATCATGTAAAAACGGTACATTATATTGCTTCTGACCTGCAGGATGTGGATTGAGATCCAATCGTATACCATTGGCCATATCCTTGATAAGATGAGTATCTCCAGTCTTTAGCACCCCATGCATGAGTGCATAATGATACGCAGTCAACATTTCCCTCTGTGGGAAGGTTAGCCTGAACATTGGATCATTTGGAACATTATCCCAGTTGATCAGCTCATCAATCACATAATTATTGGTTTTGAACGGTAGTACCTGTGCAACAGTTCTCATTTCTTCTACCATCTGTTCGGGAAGATCTTCTATCTCTTTGATCTTCTCCACGTTCCGTAACGTATACGCTTTGTACTTCATTGACGTGCACCTCATTGTGATAGGACGGTGACAAAACCCCTATCATTGACTTGATCTTTTACCAACCAGCATTCAGGATTGAACCTGACCGAGTGTAAGTATGTTTAGCCATAAAAATAATGGGATTTGGTTTATAAAAATGTTGTGCAGAACCAAGCAAGTGAATGGAATCAGTATATAAATGTTTTAACTATCATTTTTTCTACTCTATTCATTGAATTTGTTGATTTAACATCATCTGCTACAAGAGTAAAATTCAGTGATACCTATACTGATGAATTATTTATAAGAATTTTCGATTAACAGCTATCAGTATACCGAGATAATTAATTCTCGATTTAAGAAAACTAAACATTTATTATTTAGATAATAATATATCATTGAGTATAGCTAAAATTATACTAGGTATAGGAAAATATGGATGTGGGTGTATTATTAGAGGAGATTTGTAAAAATGTCTCATCTTAATGAAAAAAAAGGTGACAAATAAGAAATTATTAATGAAAATGCCCCATTATTCTTAAAATTATCAAGATTAGGTATGGATTATGGATAAGAACAAAATTAAATGTATGGTAATTCTTTTTTCAATAACTGCATCTCTGATTACCCTATTGATTATTGATAGAGAACTTATTAACAAAGAATCATTTCTATTTGATGATCATGAAGGGAATAGTCTATCGGCGAATTATTACAAAGGGGCAATTTCAAAGGGTATTATGTTACTGGAAGGTTTCGGTTCTGATCAAGTAGCTATAAGAACCATAACTGCAGAATTTGTCAAATTAGGATTTCATACTTTTACATTTGATTTTTCAGGTCATGGGAGATCTTCTGGTAATATTGATTTTGATAATGCAGAAACTGATCGAATGGCACTACAAGTACTTGATGCTCTTAATCAGTTCAAACTTAAGACTGGGTTGAGTGAGAAAGAAATCTTTATTGTTGGGCACAGTCTAGGAGCTAGAGTTGCATTACAGTCACAGTTTCTTCTTTCTGAATTATCTGCTGGTCTCATTCTTCTGGGTACTCAAATCTCTCTTATCACCAATACTCAATCTGAGTTTTTTACAGGAGTTACCGATAATGATATAGAATGGATCAATAATCTGGGACCAACTACACCTGAAACGAATATACTTTTAATGAGTGGTTCTTGGGATGATATTCTCACCATTGAAGCTGCTCATCTTCTATATAGTAGGTTATCTGGAGTTCAATCAGATTCATCAAAACATAGAGCAATCACATCAGTAAATGGATATCTCAAAGAATTAGTTATTTTTCCTCATATACTTCATAGTTTTGAGGTATATTCACCTAGGATAATTTCATATGCGATCCAATGGATTGACACCATTATCAATCAAGATTTAAATGCAGAAAATGCAATAGAAAGTATAAATACAAAAATAATTCTGTGGCTAGTTCTAATTATTCTGCTTCTCTATCTTCCCCTGTCGATAGCAAAATTGTACCCAAATGATCTGAACATTGCGAATGGATATTTAAATTATACAGAGATTGTAGATAAACGCAGGTTTTTCAGATGGAAATTTGTTTTATGGTTATTAGCATTACCAATTATGGGATTTATAACAGTATTTTTAATGCTCCTACCTCTAAATATACCTGTATTTAGTCTTACCACACTAGGATTCATTTCAGGCTATGGGTTGATCAATTTCATATTATACAAGAAATCAAAATTTCCTGGAATGAAAGGGGGATGGCAGAGCCTATCAAAAGACAAAAATCTTGATTTCTCTTCCAAAGATTTGCAAGTATCAATAATATATGCATTTGTTTTTATTATGCTTACGACAATATTTTCAAATACAGGCCATTCTTTTACTTTTCCACTTAATGAACGATTTATCTGGCTGATAATCTTTACTTTCATCAATTTCTTTGCCTATCTCATTGGAAATTCAGAACTAGTTATGTTTTACAAAATCGGTGCAAAATCATCAGAATATAGAAAATTACTCTTACTAGCCTTGATGCCTTTCTTTGTTCTAATCTTATTTTATATCATGATTGGCTCAATTTCTGGGATTCATGGTGCAGTCATCAATTTTATCAAATATGGAATGACCTTATCCCTTGGATGGTTACTTCAGAAGAAAGGGAAGAATTTATTTATTACTAGTTTTATGCAATCATTTCTTCTTCAATGGTTAATTTTACCTCAAGGTGCACTATTCCCCAGCTTCATTTGGTAGGATCGAATATTTTCATCACTTGATACTATGCTGAGAAGAAAGAGATTTGCAATAATAAAATCATTCAAATAGAAGACCTGTCGGTTTTCCTGTTCAAAGAAATACTTGATGAACTCCTCATTCATTAATTTTCTTAATTCAGAATAATCATACCATGATAAAGTATACCTGGTTTACCTACCCATAGGAAGGTAAAATATCGTACTATATCCAATTTTGAGCACTTTTATTAAACGATCGACACTACATTTAAATTAATTAGCGCGAGCATGATGATAGAGGTAATTAAAGCACAATGGTAAGTATTGTTGCAGCAGGCCAGTCTAAGTTTGGTAAGCGAACTGAGGCAAGCCTGAGAGATTTAGCTTGGGAGGCCGTGAGTGAACTCATGACTTCAGAGAAGGGCATTGATAGAAAAGATATTGATGCCACAGTAATTGGTGTTGCAGGAGATGGATTCTCCGGGCAGGGAGCTCCAGCCGCTGTCATTAATGATGAGATCGGTATGTCTGGTAAGCCCACCTTGCGTGTGGAGAGTGCCTGTGCCACCGGAACAGCAGGAATAATTGCAGCCTATAATATGATCGAGGCTGGTATCCGTGATACCGTGCTGGTTGTTGGTGTGGAGAAGATGAGTGCTGTGAGTTCATCAGAAGCTACAGAATTGATGGCGAGGGCAGGAGATAGTCGATGGGAGTTCCCCTTTGGTGTATCCTTCCCCGGATACTATGCATTGATGGCTTCTGCACATATGCACAAGTACGGAACAACCCGTGAGATTTTGAGCAGCATCGGCGTGAAGAATCATTTCTATGGCAACAAAAACGAGAAGGCACATCTACGCAAGGAAATTACTCTTGAAGAGGCTATGGGTGCTGTTGATGTGGCCACCCCACTCAATCTCTATGATTGTTCACTCATCTCCGATGGTGGAGCAGCCGTTCTTGTGACCAGAGATGACCTGGCCAAGAAGTACACAGATACTCCTATACAGATTAAGGGAATTGGTAGTGGCTCGGACACCATGATGATGGCTAAACGTAAGACGCTTTACGAGTTGGTTGGTGCACAACGAGCAGCTGCAGAGGCATATAAGATGGCAGGTCTCACTGCTAAAGATATGAGTCTGGCTGAGGTACACGATTGTTTCACCATCGCGGAATTGATGGCCATATCTGATCTAGGCTTCTTCACACCTGAGGAAGCAGGTCAGGCAGTGCTTGATAAGCAGACCTATATCGGTGGATCCACACCAGTAAATATTGATGGTGGTTTGAAATCCAAGGGACATCCACTGGGTGCCACTGGTGTATCACAGGCTTATGAGATCCGCAAGCAATTGCTGGGTGAAGCAGGAGATCGTCAGGTGGATGGTGCAGAATATGGTCTATCACATAATGTAGGTCAGTCTGGACAGTTTGTTAATGTCCTAATCTACGGGAGGGGCTAAGATGTCTGCAAAATTCGGAGTAGTATCAATCGAGGATTATAGTGATCTTATGCAGCAATTCGCCACCAATCTCTTGAGTGGAAAATTTGCAGGAACCAAATGCAAAGCTTGTGGAGAAAAGTACTTTCCCCCACAAAAGGGATGCAGTGAATGCTATGCAAGTGATATGGAGGAATTCTCCATGCCAACAGAGGCAACTCTTGTTGGATGGACAGTCATCCACTTTGCACCTGATAACATGGCTGACAAGGCACCTTATGTCGCTGCAATTGGAGAATTTGAACCTGGATTGCGAGTACTTGCTCATCTGACAGGAATCATGGCCAAACCTAAGATTGGTATGAAAATGAAATTCAAAATGCAGAAGGTTGACGATACAAGAGTGTATTACAAATTTACTCCCTAAATTGTTTATTAACAAAAGAAATCTAATTGTATGTTTTTTTTCAATTCTATCCAATCAATGAGCATTTTATATAATTGAAGTATTCAGATACTATCATGGGCCTCCAAAACGATCTCAATGAGTTAACTAAATTGATCTCAACACTTGATTTTCAACTTACTGACGATTTGGCCTGTAGAATTGCTGAGGAATCTTTGAAATTAGAGTCTACTCCTGAAAGACTAATTGAGTTGAATATGCTGGTAGGTGTCCACCTGGGATCCAAGGGTGAGTTTGCCCATGCAGATGAGTATTTCATGGCTTGCTGGCCCTATGCACACAAACTAACACGGGAGGGTATGTATGATTGGCCTTGGAAAGAACAGGAGAAGGAAAACCCAGTCGATACCCTTCAACGAATCGATCTATTTCAGTTTATCCAGCCTTTTTATGAGGTGATTGAACCAAAGGATTATTTTGCATTTTTCGAGTTCCAACTGAGATGTCAGGAAGTGGTAGCAATGATACGCAAGGGAGAATATGCAAAGGCAAATGATCGATTACTTGGCCTGTTTGATCATATTCCCAGGTCGATTCATTTGCAGAATGATGTGCTGAGTGAGTTGCGCAAGGAATTCAGGGAGCAACGAAAGCTGGATCTGCAAATGCAGGTATTCGATATGGGGACTTTTTATCATTATCTTGGGATTTCATACTGGTTGACCTCTGATTTAGAAAATGCGAAGATCAATCTCATGGAAAGTTGGTATTTCAGAAAAATTTCGGGTCATTATTTGGATTTATACGAATGTAATTTGAATCTGGGTAGTGTGAGTTTAGATTTATCAGATTTTGATAAATCTGAAGAATACTATGCGAAATGTATGGAAATAATTTTTGATTATGGAAATGAAATTGAAACATATGGATTATATCACCAATTAACTATATTATACAGAAAAATGGGGAAGTTAACAGAATCTCTTGAATTTGCCATAAAGGCAAATGAAATATCAATTGATAACCTAACAAATCGAGTACAAGCTCATTCATATCACAATTTAGGTATGAGTTATCAATATAATGGTAAAATTCAAAAAGCAATTCTAGCATACAAAGAAGGTTATAATATATCCAATAATAATGTATTAAAAACAACGATATTAACTGATTTAATTTGTCTATTAAATCATGTTAATGATTTTGAGAGCTCAGAGGGATATATTAATGAAATGGAGAGGATTTACTTAGATCATGAAGATCAAATAATTCATTATAAAATACTAATTTCAAAGGTAAATTTAAAAACAAATGGAGAGAATTTCTCATTTATTCAGGAGATTAAAAAATTAATAGAAGAGACCAAATTGAATTATATTCCAAGAGATTTGAAAGTAAAAGGAATTTTCGAATTGATAAAAGCAAACATTCTGCAGAAAAATGATGAACTTTTAGATTATTTAGCTACTCAAAAAATAATTCCTTATTATTCATTGATTGGATTAGTTAATTCTGCAATAATTAAATTTTACAAAAATAATATTTCAGAAATAAAAGGTATAATTAATGAAAATCAAAATCTTTCCGAATTTGAATTCAATCAATTGAATCAATTAATTAAGAAATTAGAAAATAGAGATGTTACCTACAAAAAATATGCGATCAAAATAATAAATAATTTTCAGGTAAAACAAGTATACCTACTATATAATTAACAACCACCAACAAAATGGTCAGTGTGATCACAGGCAGTTCCTGTGAAAATTATTCCTAGGAGAAGTGGTAGAAGTGCGATTGTTATGCGTAGTAGTTTTGATTTTAGCATGAGATGTATGAAATGCTTGATTATTAAGTGTCAGAAGCAGTAGGGAGTAGGTTGAAAGTATTATTGGGCTCATCCTATGCTATTCTTTAAACTGTAGACAGTATGGATTGCAATAATAGTACAGAATTTTGCGTATTTAGCGGGATTTTATTCTAAAAATCAATTATTTTATAAATATCAAAGATTAACTTCTTCCTTTCAAAATCATTCATATTGTGATATTTTAGTAATTTTACTGATACTTACTACAGTTTTTTGAAGATTAATACTTATATCCTCTTTTCTGCTTATTACCCATATGAAAAAACCACGATGTCCTACCTGTGAATATGCCATGAAGCGCGTGTACCATCGCAATGGGGCCAAAGGAGTAACCGAGACCATCAGCAGTTGGTGGTACTGTGCCACCTGCAACACCATGGAGCTGGAACCATACCAGATAGAGGAGAATCCAGAGGAATATCTGCATCCTGATGCAGCAGAAAAATTCCCTAAGGTTGCAGCAGCTTTGGAATTCAATGCAGATATGTACCGGCTGAGACATGATCTTGATCGACTGAACAACATGCCCAGAGAATTATTCGAGGATAATCCCTATCAAAAAGCACAAATTGAGCGTATCCGCAGATTGAAGATCTATGATCGCTATCCTAGGTCTATTGCCATATATATCTGCAAGGAATGTGAATATTTAGAGGAGATCAGCTTTCTTGGTGATGATGAACCAGTTACTCCTGAACACTGTGGGCAGGCCATGAAGATAGGGGTGTCAAACATAGCTGAATTGAGGCGTAATCACCGTCAACGTAAGATGAACCAGCTGCTAATGCAAGATATTGATGACTCATTTGGTTTTGAATTTCTTGATCTTATACTTGATTTGATAATAAAATATCATCCGAACAGAGGAAATGAGGAATTCGTTGATCTGAAATCCCTTCTACCTCTAGATGATTCAGCTTTTGGGTCCAGCTGGATCTATCAGTGGTTACAATCCCTATTCAACATATTTCGTATGGATAGATCACCTGCATTTAATAAGGGTCTAATCTACTACCTTAGCCATGCACATGATATTCTGCGTTTTAGAGACTATATGATAGCCGAGATAAATGCGGTGATCACAGATCTCATGCAGTTTCTTTCCCAGGTGCATCTAGATAAAATTCCGATGTATCGGATGAAAATGCAGGAATTTCTTATCATGTATAGAATGGAGCTGGAATTTAATCAAACATTACGTGCAGAAGCTTCAGGAATGCCAAAGGTGTAATTATTCCACAATTTCCTCGAAATCAAGCCCTAAGATCTCTCTACGGTACTGATCACGAAGTTTGTCAAGTAGCATTTCATTATTTTTCCAGTAACTCCAGCCGTTACATGTCTTTTTTTCCTGTAGCTTTGCACCTATCTTGTGTATTGATCCTGTATGATTGTTCACCGTCACTCGACCATCCTGCTTCACAGTGACTATATTCCTTCCATCGGTAGATACTAGTTGGTCTCCAGCCTTGAGATATCCTGCCTCTACAAGGTTAGCCATGGATACTCGTGGTAGATCTCGCTTGGATGCAGTGTAGAATAGTTGCTCATCAAGTACCTGCACCTTATCTATGCGTTCATGGGCCACTTTAACATAGGTCCCATCCCTTTCAATTCCAATCCAGTTACGTTGCAATTGCTTGGCTACTGCACCAGTGGTTCCAGAACCAAAAAAGGGATCTAGCACCGTATCCCCAATATTCGATGAGGAGAGGATGATGCGCTGCAACAGAGCCTCGGGTTTCTGGGTGGGATGTGCTTTCTCACCTTCGATCATCAATCGTTCCTTTCCAGTGCAGATGGGGATAAGCCAATCTGACCGCATCTGCTTACCACCATTATAAGCTTTCATCATCTGGTAATTGAAGGTGAATTTTGATTCTTTAGTTTTTGATGCCCAGATCATGGTTTCGTGGGCATTATTGAATCGAGATCCCCTGAAATTCGGTACGGGGTTGGTTTTCACCCAGATGATGTCATTGAGTATCCAGTAACCCAGATCCTGCAGGATATAACCCAGTCTGAAGATATTGTGATAGGAACCGATCACCCAAATGGTACCATTTGCCTTGAGTACTCTCTTGCATTCTGATAACCAATCTCGGGTGAACACATCATAGGCTTCGAGTGATTCAAATTTATCCCACTCGTGATCCACCCCATTGAATTTATTCTCATTGGGTCGCAATAATTCCTTTTGCAGCTGAAGGAAATAGGGAGGATCAGCAAAGATCAGATCCACACTGGCATCATCAAGAGTTCTGAGCATCTCTATAGTATCACCTTTGAGGATCTTATTCATATCTCCACATGAATATTGGATTAATATATATCTACGTATACATCTATCAGTTAAATCCCATTCTTATCCACATTTACCAAGATCCGATATAAAGAGTCAAATATCACGAATGTCAATCCAAAAATGCGGATTGGAGATGAGATGACAATATATTTACCTACCTATAGGTAGAATTTTCAAAAAAAATTACGAAAATTCCGCCTTCATCTGCATTAACTTTATAAAAAATTTCACCTGTACTGATTTTAGTATGTCAGACGTAGTACTATACGAGAAAATTGGAACGTTTTTAAGCGACAGCGAGAACATCGCTCAAATTACACTAAATAGGCCAGAGGCACTCAATACTTTTTCCGCCGATCTTATGGAAGGCGTGATGGCTGCCCTTGATAAGGCTGAGGCAGATAAGGATGTCAGAGTTGTCATCATCACCGGTTCTGGTGAGAAGGCATTTTCCGCTGGTGCAGATGTGAAATCTATGACAACCAGTACACCAGAAGAAATGGGCAAATTTATTCTGCGAGGACAAGAAGTATTCCGCAGGATCGAATCCTTTGCCAAGCCAACTATTGCTGCACTTAATGGTCTCACTCTAGGTGGTGGACTTGAGATTGCAATGGCCTGTGATATCAGAATAGCTCACGAGGAAGTGAAAGTTGGAGCCCCTGAAGTTAAACTAGGCCTCATCCCAGCATGGGGAGGAACCCAGAGACTTGGATACCTAGTAGGTATGTCCAAGGCACGTGAGATGGTCCTCACCGGAGGCATGTATTCTGCCAAGGAGGCAGAGGCAATGGGACTCATATCAAAGATCGTACCCAAGGATGAGCTTGCAGCAACAGCTGGGTTCATGGCCACACAGATTGCTGATAATGCACCACTGGCTCTTGATGCAGCCAAAAAGGCAATGAATGCCAGCAGAACCATGAGCATTCTTGATGGTAACAACTACGAGGCCCAGTTATTTGCAGATCTTGCCAAGTCCAAGGATCTTGAAGAGGGAGTTACTGCACTTCTAGCCAAACGTAAACCAAAATTCACTGGCGAATAAATTATTTATCTATCATTTCAACTTTCATATTCATATCAATACTCAATAGGTAAATTATAGGTTTGTACAGGTTCTTTGCCACAAGCAGGACAGGAAGAATTAAGCTGTAGCCATTTATCCAGATGCAATATATGTACTTTGTATTTGCAGCAAGAAAAAACCACTCCCATTAGTGGATTGGATATCTCACCTAGACAAATCACACAATTGGATTCAGCCACCTTAAGCACGGGCTGTCGCAGTGGTTTGATCCATCCTTTTGGGTACGTTTTATTTTTCTTCTTTATGGCTTCTAGGTACAGAGGTTCATATCCCTGTATGGTCCTATTGTGTATCTCTATATTGTCTTTTGAAGGTCTTAGACTGGATATCACATCTCCCTGCTATACATCGAGTATGAGTACAACTATATTGAGTACCACAAATGCTCCAAGAAAAAGTAGGAGAAATTGATCTTTATCCATACTATAAATTGGATCTCTTATGTATTTAATGATTCTCTGTTGCAGTATTGCTAACATTCATGAATTACATTATCACCATCTATGATTTTTTTCATTCTCCACTACTACTCAAAAAGAACTTAAGTACACAAAGGAGGTAGAAACAGCATGGGCCTAGAAACACTACCTCAGGCAGAAGATTTTGATTTTAAGTACTACAAGCATGAAGAGATGAGATCATTGCTTGCATCTTGGCAGGATATATTTCCTGATCTGATGAAATTGGAGGTTATTGGACAGACATATGAGGGAAGAGACATTTGGGTGGCCAAAATAACAAATTTCATGAACTGCGATTCTGATTTGGACAAGCCAGCATACTATGTGGAGGCCAATATTCATGCTGGTGAGGTTACAGGATCCACAGTATCACTCTACACTATTTACTACCTTCTATCCCATTACGAAAAGGAATCTCAGATCTCCAACCTTCTGGACAAATTTACCTTCTATGTGGTTCCAAGAATTTCAGCAGATGGTGCGGAACGATATTTGACCTCCCCTCATATTCTGCGTAGCTCTACACGTTGGTGGCCATTTGATGAGAAATTACCTGGTTTTCATGAGGATGATATTAATAATGATGGAGAAATTCTTCTGATGAGAAAGGAGGATCCACTGGGTGATTGGAAAATCTCAGATAAAGACCCCAGACTCATGATAAAAAGAGCTATAGATGATTTTGGAGAGGGTCCCTTCTACCGCATGTATCCTGAGGGTACTATGCACAAATGGAAAGAGGGTGAGCCTACTTCCATTGCTCGATCACCTGAAGGTTTGGATCTCAACCGTAATAATCCAAGTGGACCATGGGCACAGGAATACAAACAATCAGGTGCTGGCCCATTCCCACACTCTGAACCTGAGACAAGAAGCATCGCTGATTTCTTCCGGGCACATCCCAATATCTGTGGTGTACAATCCTTCCATACCTTCTCAGGTGTGATTCTGCGACCGTTAAGTTTCACAAGTGATGATGCTCTGGAAACTCATGATCTCGAGGTCTATCAGCATCTGGGTAAGGTGGGAGAGAAATTGACTGGTTATCCATGTATCAACATCAACAAGGATTTCAAGTATGAGCGAAAATCAGAGTTACTCGGAGGATTTCTAGACTGGGTACTGGAGCATTTTGGCATCTTCTCCTTCTCCACTGAGCTCTGGGATATGATCAAGGAGGCTGGAATAGAGGATCGTGATTTCATCAAGTTCCTCATGTATGAGCGAACCGAGGAGGAAGAGCTGAAATTACTCAAATGGAATGATGATGTGCTCAAAGGAGAAGGATTTGTGAATTGGTCTGAGTATGAGCATTCCCAGCTGGGTAAGGTGGAGATTGGAGGATGGAAATTCAAGTATACCTGGCAGAACCCTCCACTCATCAATAATTATCTACAGGATATCTGTCATAAGAATATGCTCTTCAATCTCGCCCATGCTCAGGTTAATCCACGAGTATATTTCCAATCATATGAAATAGAGAAATTGGAGAATAATGCCTTCAAGGTGTATCTTTCTATCATGAATACTGGCTTTCTTCCTACCTATGTATCTCAACAAGCACTAATGCGAAAAGTAGCCCATGAAGGTAAATTAAAGATTGAGGGTGAGGTAGAATTGATTGCACCCATTAAAGATGAAATTACTATACCACATCTTCAGGGACGTTCTAATAAGATGCGTGCTTCTATATTCGGTGGACTAAGCCCTGAGGATCAGAAATGGACCTACAATGTTGTAGTGAAGGCAAAACCTGGAACCAAGGTTACATTCAGAGTTTCATTTGATCGAGCTGGAAAAGATTCATTATCAGTTGAACTCAAGTAGTATTTGACACTTTACGTCATGTTTCCAGTTTTATCTCCCATTAAAGTAATAGTATCAAAATAATAAGGTAATTTGGAATTAAATAAATATGAACACTGATTTTCCTAGTTGAATGAAAGTATGGCTGATTTGCATAGTATTATTTCTGTTTGTTATTCCTACAACGGCTAATAATTTTCATCCATCTATGTCACAGCAGGGAGATCATGCTATATGGACAGTGACCTCAATATCAAAATCCTCAGCAGCTTTGGAGAAGTATGATGATCTATCAATGTTAGAGGTCGGTTCATCTATTGAAGTGGAAGCTATATCTGATGTTCCTCTAAATGTATCATATTATGAGGTTTGGGATTATTATATGATCACTCTTAATGAAACAAGAAGTATCAAGCCAGCCAGGAGAAGTCCTGTAGGGATGGAGGAAACAACTTTTTACGAAGAGGGAGACGGGGATTCAATAATTCATTATGATGTGGGCTTTTTTCTCCCTTTATTTTATCCTTTGATTTATCAGATTAATCAGGATGTTTACTCATTAGATGAGTTATTTGAGGATTATCAGGAACGTAATATCTATGATAATGTTGTATTTACTGATGATAGAATTGAAGCAACAAAAGCTGGATCAGAAACACTAGTCGTAAGCAGATCTACTGGATTGGTTGTGTCGTTTACCTACGAGACTGATTATTCTGGTTCAACTGCACCAAATTTTTCCATCACCTACGATCTTGAAAGTGATATATCCAGTTATGAAGCTTCATCAGATAGTATTAATTATATCCCTTTTATTGTAATCATTACCATAGCAAAAAGGAAATCACGATGAATGATTATTTGATCGATATTACATATTTCTTGAAAATTAAATATCTAAGAATTTGTCTTTTAATTCATCAATGGTGAATTTATACTCATTTCGTTGTTTATGCAGCTTGAATCCCATTTTAGTATTGATTCCAAGCATGGCATCATTGACATTAGCATTCTCAGTCTGAATGAATTTTACGTCTGGATAATGATCCCGGATATAAAGCATAGCAGAGGCTTTGAGCCATTTTCCTAGTTTTTTACCTCGATATTCCTCTAATACTGCAGTTAATCCTTGCCAGATAAGAAATTTATCCACCCTGGGATAGAATATCTCCGTCATACCACTGAAATCTCCGTTTTCCTCAACAGTGGCAAAGCTGATCCAATCCTCATTGAGTTTCTCAGTTCTCTCCTCGTTGTTACGTATGACTTCCGGAGTGATAACTGCCTCCCACTCAAGATCCTCCTTGGGAACCGAGTTGAGTGCTTTTGTCATAAATGAAGCATATCGATCAATAAGTGCATCTGACATCCTACTGAATGTTTTCAAGGTTACTCCAGGTGCTAGATGTGGCCCATCGGCTACCCATTGCTCCATGAGGTCCCAGTTTACCTGATTCATGTACAATCTATTTTCATACTCTACAAGTGCGATAGTTCCTATTCCTATGTGATCCACCCAGTTCATTCCATCTGGTTCATTAGATCCTCCCATGAAAATAGTTCTACCTTGCTCAATCAATTTCGGAATTACTGCTCGCATAAGTTGTGTTCCTATTCCCTGCAGCCTGTAATCCTTATGGACGCCAATTGATCCCCATCCAGTATGCTTGTTTTTTTCATAAGCTGGAGAGCCCATTCTGGTGAGGTAAAGATCTGCAGATCCGATAATCCTATCCTTATGCTCATCCCACACAATCCAGCGGAATATATCCTCATGGGGATTACCATGACGAAGATCCGCAATACGTGATTCCCGGTTAAATGAAGGTAGATCTGGCTCTATTTCCTTCATTCGTTCATCCAGATAATCACAGAAAGTATGGAGTATCTCTAGTTCTGTGATTTGAGTATCAATTTCTTCAATTGTATAATATAGTTGTGCCATAGCCTTTATTCCTCAGTACCTATATTTATATCTAGGCCTCGTATACATTTAGTGGTAGTAATTTCAATTGTCTTAATCTTTTAAATACTAGAGAGTGATTGACTGTTGTGAATGATAAGGTAATAATTCATCCCATCTCAGTGAAAGAAGCAAAAGAGAGACTAGAGCTGATCATACCAATGCTTGAGGAGATTCAGGAAAAATTGGTAGAGTACACCCGAATAGAGAAGCAGTTCAGTATGGTTGATTATACCAAGTATTCCAATATACGTTATCAGCTAGATGTGATTGAGGAGGAGATATTCTTCTTGCAGCAGGATATCACTTCTCTTGACTGCATTATAAAGGATCCTCGTATAGGATTGATTGATTTTATCAGCTTTCGAGGTGATGAGAAAGTTTGGTTATGTTACAAACTTGGTGAACCCGGTTTGACTTTCTATCATGGCTGGAATGAAGGTTACAGGGGGAGACAATTCATCGATTTCGACTAGACTTTGATAATACTGCTTGATTTCCCAGATAGAATACTTATCATTTTATTATCACGGATCTCAAGTTCAATATTACCTAGTAAAATAGTGGGTCCCAAATTGGGTAGAAGTAACTCAATCCTTCGAACTTCAGTAGAATGATTAATCACAATGATAATTTTCTCCTTTCCATTATCGCGCTTATAGGCTATTGTATCCCGATCTGAATACATCACTTGTAATGATCCATTCACGATCGCTCCATGTGTAGCTCTGATTCTCTGAAGTGAAATAATATGTGGTAGAAATTCTCTTGTTAGCTCTTCTGTAAGTTGTAATGGTTGACGAAGGCTCCAATCAGAGTACCTTTCTTTCTTACCCTGTAGAGCAAATTCATCACCATAATAAATCTTAGGATACCCCGGAATGGTATACAGAACACAAAAGGCATTCATTAGATTTTCATATCCTATTCTCGTGGAAATACGTTCTCTATCATGATTTCCTAGAAAATTCATTAGAAATAGATCTCTATGTATCCCTTTATCTGGGTGATATAGGTTCTTTAGTGTACTAGCTAGTATTCTCATATCCCCCTCGCTTAAAGCCTTCCTGATGGATGTATAGGTTTCATAATCGGTTGCGGAATGGAGTGTCGATTCATTCACACGTGTTATATATGGAATTGAAGTGATTTCACCCACAAGAATGGCATTTGGGTTAATCGATTCCACCTTTTGACGAATGAATTGTAATATATCTACATCCATCATATGGGCAACATCAATTCTCCAGGCATCTACTCCCATCTCATTCATCCAAAATTCCAATATTGATTGGATATATTCTCTGACTTCACAATTTTTATAATTTAGTTGCACCAGTTTTTTATGACCTTCCCAATCAATATAATCAAAACCATCATTAAATTGATTATTGGATGTGAAATCGATATGAAACCAATCCAGATACTTGGATGCCTGTCTACTATGTAGTACATCTTGGAATGCAAAAAAATCCCTTCCCACATGATTGAATACACCATCCAACATCACCTTTATACTTAGATCATGAAGTTCAGAAATAATACGAAAGCAATCCTCATTTGTCCCCAATCTATTATCTAGCTTGAAGTAATCTGTAGTATCATATCCATGGGTAGTTGATTGGAATAGAGGCCCAAATTGTACTACATTCACTCCTAACAGCTGAAAATGATCGTAGAAGTCCCGGATTTTGAGTAATCTAGGAGTAATCTCCAAGTAGTTATGATTTTCATGAGGTGCATTAAAAATTCCTAGGGGATAGATATGATATATATTGGCATGTTTCACCCAATCTGGTAGATGCACTGCAAAATCACCACTTGGATGTGATTTTGAGATGAGATAATTGTATGTGTTCGACATCTCAGCGATTGCAGAAAATTACTTAACTTTCAGTGAAAAATCTGATTGATTAAAAATTGAGAATTATGTACATATACTGCCGCCATTGTAATAATTTGGTATAATGTTCTCTCATTTTTACCTACCTGTAGAATGGTAAATATTGACAGTATGGGCATGTTTGCACCTTTTTTAGATTCGATTTGATAAACCTACTAGCATGATGGAAGGGGAATTTATATGGTAATAATTTTCTCAGTGATTGTATGATAAACAAGGTATGTATTATTGGAGCAGGACTCATGGGCTCTGGCATAGGCTATGTAATTGGTCAGGCAGGACCCAATGTTGTACTCGTCGATATTAAAGAGGAGTATGTAAAATCAGGTCTTGATAGAATCAAGCAGGATGTCAAAGAGGGGATCTCACGAGGAAAGATGTCCCCCATGGATGGTATGAAGCTGGTGCAGAAATTCTCAATCTCAACTGATCTAGCAGAGGCATGCAAAGATGCAGATCTAGTGATTGAGGCAGTATTCGAGAGCATGGAGGTCAAGAAACAGGTATTTGGTACATTATCTGATAATGCCAAGGAAGATGCCATTTTGGCCACCAATACCTCAACCCTCAGTATCAGCGAGATAGCTGAGAGTGTGAAAAATCCTTCCAGAGTAATTGGAATGCATTTCTTCTCCCCCGTATCTGCCATGAAGCTGGTTGAAGTGATCTCAGGAAAACAAACCAGTGTAGAAGTCAAGAATACTCTTATGGAGTTCTCCAAGAAGATAGGCAAGGAACCCATTGCTGCCAAGGATTCTCCTGGATTTCTGGTAAACAGACTTCTCCTGCCCATGCTCAATGAGGCTATCAAGGCATATGAGGCAGGTATTGCCACCAAGGAGCAGATTGATGATATTTCTGCAGGTAAATATGGCTTCCCTGCTGGTCCATTCTTATTATCGGATAATGTGGGATTGGATGTGGCATTTCATGCCATGAAAACACTTGAAAATGCATGGGGTGAATGCTACAAACCTTGTAAAAGTCTAGCAGATCTAGTAGAGGCTGGAAACTTGGGTATGAAAACAGGTAAAGGTTTCTTTAATTACAAAAAGGGAGAGGAAAATATAGTTGAGGATCCCAAACCAGGAGATTTTGATGTACTCATCACCATTGCCCCAATGGTAAATGAAGCATACAGATTACTTGATGAAGAAGTTGCAACAAAAGAAGATATTGATAGAGCAATGATGTTGGGTGCTAGATTTCCCAAAGGCCCCTTCGCTTTGGCAAAGGATTTTGGTCTCAAGGTAATTTTGGAAAAGATGAGAGAATTTGAATCTTCCAAAGGTCCTTGTTACAAACCTGCTGAAACACTAGTAAAAGAAGCTGCATAAGTATTATGATGGGAAATTGATTAAAATATAATTCAACTTCTACTCAATAGTTATTCTGAACAAATTGAATATATCTCCTAGTTTATAAATAATGATGTGCTATTATTATTAGTAGGAATTCTTTGAGTTCAATCCAAGTAAAACCAAAAGTAAAATCCCAATTTTGAACCATCAATAAAGTGATTTTTTGCGTCTAAAGCAACCCAAGCATAGAGCAAAGAAATTCCAGAATACACCAAAAGAGGTGAAACTATGTCAACAAATAATGTAATGAATAAACCTATAATCATACCTATCAAGACCAAATCATCTGGTTTAGTAAAGACTAAGAAGAACACAAGAACCCATGAGGAACAGATGGCTTTTATGGCAAGGAAACGAGCCAGAGCTACTAATTCCATGCTATTCTGGATGAATTTAAGTAATAATAACTGAAATATTGAAACTAATAAATCAATAAACAAATGCAAAATTTAATCAAAATTAATCATAATTTAATATTCAAGAGATTTTCCCGTTCACAGTGAGAACAATACCTTGTGAGTATCATCCACTAGATGTTTATGTCGAGGCTACAGTGAAATGTTATTTATGTGCTAATCAAATTTGCTTAGAACATACTATCAATCTTCCATCATATTCAGGTAGGAACAGGGTAATGAATGCATACTGTCCTGAATGTGCAAATAGACAACAACTGATTGCACAGGAACAACTCCAAAAGGTTTTCTCAATGCAGAATTCCATGTTGGGGAAGATGAAGTGGATGATCCTATTACCCATTATTATTTTTGCGGTTATTGCCGTGATTATGGTCCTGCAATTCAACTCACTGTAATTATGATGCAATTTGTTGAATATTCAGTTCTCAGAGCAGAAATAATGCAGATTGAAATCTCGCGTGAACAAACTGATAAATGTATAATGTAATTATTCAAAATAGCTAGTAAAGAAGGGAAATTCTCATGGATGAAGTAGACTTACACATCATGCAATTACTCACCATCAATTCCCGTCTAACAAACCGTGAACTTGCAGATGCAACCAGTCTCTCAGTAAGTGCTGTGCACAAACGTATCAAATCATTAGAGGAAAATCAGGTCATCACGGCATATATAGCCAGACCCAGTATTATTGCCCTGAATTCCATTCCTGTGGTGATATTTGGTCGATCAAAGGCAAAATCAATGAAAATAATCAAAGAACTATTAGGTTCACACGAAAATATTTTCTCCATAGCCATCGCCAGCGGGAATATGATTTACATCTCTGGAATGCTTCGGAATATTTCTGAGTTGCAGGTCATAAGCACATTTGCCCAATCAGAGGGATTGTTGGATGATTATCAGGTCGGGTTAGTCAATGAACCATATGGATCACCAGTCCAACTATCTCCAACAGAGTTCAAGATATTAAAATCATTAAACCGTGATGCAAGAAAATCCCTGGTAGATGTGGCAAAGGATATTGGATCGTCTGCTAAAACTGTTCGACGCTATCTTGAGGAAATGATTGATGAGCAGAAGGTTTCATTCACCATTGAATGGGCACCGCTGTATCAACAAAGCTTCATTTCAGTATTTCATATCTATACTACTGCATCACAGAATACAAGTGAAATGGTACAGAAGTTAATTGAAAAATTCTCAAATAATCTAGTCGTCTGTGTAAGTTTTGGAAATATACCCAATTTCATCCTCTTAGAGACCTGGTCTCCCTCAGCTAGAGATTCACAGGACATTCTTGAGGAATTACAGGAAGAAGGCTTTACAGATATTATCCCTCATGTTCTCCTTTCAATCAACTGGTTTTCCAACTGGATTGATGATCTCATTGATTCTAAGGTCTAAACGATCGTTTTTCCCATTTCTTTACCTTACACGAAATAAAACATACTTTTTCAGTCTCTATCGTTTCTTTCCCGTGACAAAAAGTGATCAATTTTCTTTTCTTTGGATACTAAGATTCCATAGAATTCCTGATTTTGACAAAATAATGAGCTAAGAAGATATATCTGAACAGGCAAACAGCAACTTATATTCTAGCTCCTCCATATACTAATTGGGACAAGTATTTCCAAAAGTGAACATTATGCACAATCAACATACGACAACCAAAAAGGCACATCCATTTTCATTACAATCAAAGATTACTGACCTTAGCCCATATAGGGCATCAAGAATAGTCGGTATCAGCTGGGTGATCATGTTCATCATGGCAATCCCTATTGTTCTGCTGATTCTGGAGAAGATGGTGGTGAAGGGAGATGAACAAGCATCACTTGCTAATATCATAGGTAAAGAATCCATACTCTACATGGGAATCGCTGGTTACATGATTATTCTTATTCTTGATGCAACAATCGCAATTGGACTCTACAGTGTTTTGAAATACACAAACAGAACATATGCCATTCTGGTCACCGTTCTCCGACTGATCTTTGTTATCATTACTGCTACTAGCTTGTTGGCTCTGGGATTCCTGCAAATAGAATTCTATACTATTGGTACACTTGTGGGATATATCTTCCTCATTCCACACCTCTTCTTCCTAGGCCTGCTCACTTACAAGGCATGGTATCTTCCAACGGGTCTCGGACTATTCATGATCCTGACTTCCTTCAGCTATATCATCACCATGTTTGGTGGGTATTTTCTCTCTTCCCAAGCATTTGATGCACTCTACCCCATTGCCATGATCCCAGCCTCTCTAGGTGAGATCTCATTGGGTATTTATCTTATTCTCAGAGCTTCAAAAATTGAGGAACGAATTAATTTTAATTAATTGTAAATAAAATCCGAAATTTATAGAATATCCTTAATTCTCCAGCATTCAAGGCCCAACAATGAAAGCTTCCTCCCCATATCGTTATTACTTCATCCTATTCATCTGTTTTGAGAAATTCATTCAGCACATCTATGTGACTTACGCATTTGCAGCAGATATTGATACCATTCGCTCAGATGTGGTATTGGATTACAGGATCTTGATGTACAGCGGTTTTTTTGTGGCATGGGTGTTCCTAATATCTGGCTATACCATCTTCAAGGAACGAGCTTGGGGATTAACTCTCCTGTGGTTCTTGGGCTGGTTCGATTTTCTTGGTGAACATATAGCCCAGGGTGGAAGCCTGAAATTTACACCAGTATCTTATATTGTGGCTATCATCATCATCATTATTGTGCCGTTGCACAGACGTGGAATGAAAAAATCCGTTGAGATGACCGATGTTGAAGAGAAACTTGTTTAATATATTCTTGGCGACAATCTCATACTCTAAGCAATCCACGGAATCCACGTGCACTGTAGAATGATTGTGCTCCGTTATGATAAGTAAATACATGATTATAACGTCTATCTGAAAAGAGTGCTCCACCTAGCTTTCTTATCTCAGCTGGAGTTTGAATCCATGATGAGGTCTTCTGATCAAATTTTCCAAGTTTTTGTAAATCTTTGTAATGAGCCTCATTCAACAGCTCAACTCCCATTTCATATGCTAAATCTATAGCATTACCTGCGGGAAATATGCCTTTCTTCTCTCTTTCAGCCTGTCCAGCACCATCATAACAGATAGTCCTACGTCCTACAGGGCTCTCAGCAGAGCAATCACAGAAAATAAACTTTCCATTTTCCTCTCCAATAACATCAGGTTCACCACCTGTCATTTCCATGGCATAGAGTGATTGGATGATCTCCTTTGATTGTATCCTTTTCTCAATATCGGCCCACATTAATCCTTTATGTCTGCCGATATTCCTTTCAAATCTATTTTTTAACACATTCAGTAGATCATGTTTCTGTTTATCTGAAATTTCAATCATAAATTGTGAAATATCTATCGGATCGATTTTTGATCCTGCATTTTTCTTTGCCATAATGCATTGTATCACGCATCCTTATTTTTTAGATTTTGTATGAATGATTCTTAATATGAAATGTTGATAAATATATTCTTTATCGATTTATGCTCTCAATTAATATTTAATTTTTAGCTAATTTTAATATGTCTATGTCCATTAATTCCATTATAGAACTTTTCTTTACTCCAAAATAACCAATTTATCTATTATATGTAATGATGGTTGTTTGGGTTCATTATGGACTTCCTTGTTCCAATATAATTCATCACAATATGAATGATTGAATAGAGTTACTGTTCTTCTCATTCTCAGATTTTTCTGGCTTTGTTGCAGCATGAAAGGACCATGGTAACAAGAGGTGAGGTATCCAATTTCATTATCATCAAGATCTTTTATAGCATCATAATTTAAACAATTATCAAACCTAGCAACAAACATATCATTATCGAAAGAATGCACTGAATAATCCATAGCCTCGTGAGTGGCCCATTCCTCAATAATTTCTCTTCTCAATTCATCAATAGAAGTATCATTTTGATTTTCGTTTGGCTTCTTTGTCATTTCTTTGATATATCTTTTATACATAGATATGCCATCTTTTCTACCAAACACATGAATTAATGTTTTTATTCTGTAATATCGCGCATACATAACCGCACGAATATTTGAAATTTTAGTAATTGTATACTCATCATCTAGGCTGAAATCATAGTATTCAGGTAATTCAAGTACAAAGCAAACCAGTTGGATAATGGATTCATACACTGAGTACTCCGTTTTGAGATGTCTTCCCACTAAAGCATCCAGAGATAAATTGATTAAAGATGACTTATAATTGCCAACTTTTTCTAATATTAGATTATTCAAAACCTCAAGAATTTCCTCAAAATGATCACAATTAATTTCTAGATATTGTAACATCTCTTCAGAATCTTGTAACACTGTGATTATTCTATTTCTGGGTATAATACGTGTTTTGCTATTTGGATTATAGCTTTTTATCGATGTATATTGCATAATACGTGTTTCTTCTATTTAACATATAAAAATTACATTTTTCCTAGTTTCCATTTTCCTTATATAGAATAATCGAACCAGTAATTTTCCTTTTACAATTAACTGCAACCAGATGTGGTTCCACATTCTGGACAAGCATAACAACTTCCAGATCTAACTGCCATCCCTCCACAGTTTGTACAGATTTGATTATCATCAAGGATCATACTATCCACATTCTCAGATGTAGGTTCTTCCTCAACGACCTCTTCTTCCTGGAAGTACTCAGCGAAATCTGCATACTCTCCATTACTGTCATCATCATTGAATTCTAGAGCCATCCATCTGAAGATGTAATCTATAATGGATGATGCGATGGGAATCTTGGGATTGGATGTCATTCCACTTGGTTCAAACTTGGTGTGCTTGAATTTATTCGTCAATACAGATAATGGTACTCCATACTGTAAAGAGATAGAAATAAGAACAGCTAGGCTATCCATTACTCCACCTAGCGTTGAACCCTGTTTGGACATCTTGATGAAGACCTCACCTGGTTGACCATTGTTATACATACCAACAATGATATAGCCTTCATGTCCATTCACCTCAAATTTGTGTATCTTAGAACTTCTGGTTTCTGGCATTCTTCTCCTGATCGGACCAGTACTGGCATCAACTTTGGGCTTCTCATCCTTGGTTTTCTTGTCGTCTTCCTTACCTGTATTTAATGGCTGTAATCGTTTAGAATTATCACGATAGATGGCTATGGCCTTGAGTCCCATCTCCCATCCTTTGATATACGCATCAGATATCTCCTCTATCTTACAATCCTCAGGCATATTCACCGTTTTGGATATAGCTCCTGATAAGAAGGGTTGCACTGAAGCCATCATCTTGATATGGCCCATATGATGGATCGAGCGTTTGCCCTTTCTTGCCTTGATTGAGCAATCAAAAACTGGTAAATGCTCCTCATCAAGGATTTCACATCCCTCAATGGTACCATTCTTATCGATATACTTCACAATCTTATCAATATCTGATTTATTGTACCCTAGTTTTGTAAGAGCCAATGGTACGGTATTATTCACAATGCTCATATGACCACCCCCCACTAGTTTCTTGAATTTGATAAGTGCTATTTCAGGTTCTATACCAGTTGTATCTGCATCCATCATGAAACTGATGGTTCCAGTGGGGGCTAGAACACTGATTTGTGCATTTCTATACCCATGTTGCCAGCCGGCATCAAGTGTTTCCTTCCAAATTTCCTTGCTTGCTTTGTATAACTGGTCATCAACAGCATCTTTGGTAATCGTTTTTGTAGCATCTTTATGCATCTGCATCACCTCAAGCATGGGTTCACGGTTCTCGGCAAATTTTTCAAACGATCCTAAGTTCTCAGCAATCTTACTACTCTGCAGATATGCAGTACCAGACATCACAGAAGTGATAGCAGCTGCGATATTTCTACCTTCATTGGAATCATAGGGATAACCAAGTGACATGATAAGTGCACCTAAGTTTGTATACCCTATCCCCAAAGTTCTGAAGAGATGACTGTTTCTCTCGATTTTCTCAGTGGGATAAGATGCACGTCCTACAATTATTTCCATAGCAGTGATAGTTACTCTCACAGTATGCATGAATCTCTCCACATCAAAGGATCCATCCTGATTTCGGTATTGTAATAGATTTATCGAAGCTAGATTGCAAGCAGTATCATCAAGGAATACATATTCACTACAGGGATTGGATGCATTGATCATCCCAGAATTTTTACATGTGTGCCACTTATTGATAGTTGTTCTGTATTGTAATCCTGGATCTCCACATACATGTGTTGCCTCGGAAATTCTATCTAGCATATCCTTGGCTTTGACTGTTTTTCTCACCTCACCATCATTAACATTAACAAGGTTCCATGTGCCATCAGTGACCACTTTTTCCATGAATTCATCAGAAACCCTGACAGAATGGTTAGCATTCTGGAAAAATACACTCGAATATGCCTCACCAGTAAATGAACCATCATATCCTGCATCAATAAGTGCCCAGGCCTTCTTCTCTTCCTTCTCTTTACTCTCTATAAATTCGATGACATCGGGATGAGTATCATCCAATAAGACCATTTTAGCTGCTCTTCGTGTCTTACCACCCGATTTTATTGACCCTGCAAAGGAATCATACCCTTTCATAAAAGATAAAGGCCCAGAACTGGTTCCACCTGTGGATAAGAGTTCCCCTTTAGATCTAAGGGGGGATAAGTTAACTCCTGAACCAGATCCATATTTGAAGATCATACCCTCGGTTTTAGCTAGTTCGAGTATACTGTTCATATTATCTTCTACTGAGTTGATAAAACAAGCTGATCCCTGGGGTTTGGATACAGTACCCAGGTTGAACCATACAGGTGAGTTAAAGGCCATTCTCTGGTGCATGATAATATCCGTCAATTCATCTGCGAAAATATCTGCATTATTACTATCTGCAAAGTACCCTCCTTCCATTCCCCATTGCTTGAGAGTTAGAACTACCCTATCGATGAGCTGTTTGAGAGAGCTCTCTCGATCAGAAGTGTTCAACTTCCCATGAAAATACTTGGATGTGACAATCTGAACTGAATTTTGACTCCAGAATTTAGGAAATTCCACCTTGTTCTGTTCAAAAATAATATCCCCAGAAAAACTTGTAACCTTTACATCACGTTTGGACCACTCTACTGTTTCATAGGGATGATTATTTTCTTGTGAATAGACCCTATCAAATGTTAGTCCATTGGTTAAGTTGAATTTTAATTCTTGATTTGAAATAGTACTTATCCTCCGTTTGATGTATTTTCATCGTTTGAAAATGTCTTAATAAAATATTTGATATTCGTTTACTTAAGAAACTGATATTAGAATCAAATATTAATTTCTTAATAATTTCAAGCTCTCTACTAATTGAAATCGGAATTTTTAAGCAATTCCCTCTCTCCATCTCTCGCGCCTTGAATAAAAAGTGTATCTTACACCTACATGGTCTTATAACCCATTCTGGGATATACCTTAATATTAAATTATTATGCTTGAGATAGAAATGAACTTATGATTATTTTTGGGATTCTCTGTGTATCCAATAATCTTGCAGCTTACGCGCGAATGTGAAATTCGGTCTTATTTATTCTTGTTGTTTATTCCTTTGGCTTTCTCGATACAGATCAGTGAAATTACCTCTAGTCTCATTAGCTAATTTTGCAAATATTGGTTCAAGTTGTTTATAACTTATTACTCCTGCAGCCTCCCTGATTAATTCGGTGTATATTGATACTACAGCTTCAATCTCCTTGTTAATGATGACAGTAGTAGTAGGATTATTATGCTTGACAAAGAATGAGAACATATATTGACCCACATTTCGAACGAAGACATTATATCCACCAAGCTCGAGTAGTTGGATATCCTCCTTCTCAAAGAACATTTCACCACCAATGTTTTCCAGAGAGAGTAACATTCCGGCAATCATTTCAGTATCATAGTTTTGATTGGTTTCCCAGAAATGGTCGAATACTGGTTTCATATCCTCTGCTATGATGATCCCGACCAACTCTGGCTGTTCCTCGATATTGTATGCATCCTGTTCCTCACGAAGAAGAATTTTCATGGCCTCCATGTTTCCAGCTGCATCGCTAGGTTTGGAACCAGATTGAAATCGTATTCTTCTAACATTTGTATCTGCCTCAACGACGGTTTTATTTAATAATCCTTCCTTCATGTCAAATGGTAGTATAAAATTAATTGTTTCACTGTTGAATGAGTCTATGAGTGAATCACTGAAATTGTCATTGCGTTCTAAGTAGATCAATTGGAGGGATGGTGAGGTTTCTTTGATAAAATCTGTGAAATCAGCCCCTGATCTCCCACCAGTATCTGAATCAGAATCGAGAATAAGTACATGATGCTTCTTTGTCTCTACATGAGCTATGAATAGCTCCTCCTCATGAATAACATCAAGATTTATTTTATTCTCATAGGGATTCTTCTGAAATTCATCCAATAATCTTGTTTTTATCTTATCGCCTTCATTGTTTGAATAGATGACAATATTGGTATCACCCTCAGTATCAATCTGTTCTACCATTTTATCCTGGTATTGGGCCATCTCAACATCATCCTGCAGATCAAATTCATCTGCAAGCTTATCAATCTCATCTAGTAAAATCTCAGAGATAAATGGTTTATCTACAAAATCTTTATAGAAATTATCTACAATCTGCTTCGAGAAAGCAGAAACTCTCCCCTCTGCCTTCTCATAATTCTCACGGGTAAGGTTTCTCACAAAGAAGAAAATCTGTAGTTGGTTGTGAAATTGAAAGATCACTGAGATCCCACCAAAATTTATCTCCTTCAAAGCCTGATCACTTGAGAATAATGAATTACCCAAACTGGTGATACCGGATAGATACCCTGCAAAGAGCATGGGATCCTGGGCTAGTGTTTCTTCAAAGAATCTTGTATACTTGGGAACTGTGTTGGACACACACATTAATCCAACAAAATTCAGTGGAACATCCTCTGAACCAAACTGGAGTGAGGGGTCAAGAAGGAGGAAGCTAGCCTTGCTTAATTTGGGTGGTTCTGTAATCATCTGGACCAGCATTTTGTTGATAGAATGTTTTGCATCCTGTTGTGAGAGTACCTCCATCACCTTGGTCTGGTTGAAGGGAGTGGGGAGAATTGCATTGATTGCGCCGATATTGGTAATTTCGCTTAAACTATCAGTGGATAATCTATCAGTTATTAGGATGATTCTTGATAGTGGAACATAATGATGAATTGATGCAGAGAATTCAATTATATCATCGAGATAATTATGCTCGATAAACGTTATCACAATTTGTTCCTGCAATAAATGTGAGATAGCTTCCTTTGGTTCAAGAGAGTGGATCAAGTTGTATGAAGAATCCTTGGGTACACAACTCGCAAAGGCAGAATATGTCTCCAAGCTAGTTACCAATAGTATTGAAGTTTTCTCTAGTTCTACTTCTCCATCAATAAGTGCATCAAGATCTCCAAAATCTCCAAATTCATCAAATTCATCAGACATCTAAGCAATCACTTTATTGGCCTATCAAGTGTTCATATTTATATAGGTTTGTCAATTATTGTAAAAATTCACAAATAGGAATGAACCCAAAGCTTATTCTCATCTCAACTCTTCTCAAAGAGAAATGAGCTGATGTCAACCTTTGTATACAGCTATTGGTATACTTCAAGTATCATGGATGTACGTTTGAAGAGGATTCACGAAAAGTTGCAGACTATTCCTAAGGAGCCTGGAGTTTACGTTATCTATGATGAACATAATTGTGTTATATATGTAGGTAAAGCTAAAAACCTGGTAAATCGACTGCGTAATCACTTCTCTGCAAGTAATGATTTCTCCAAATCCCGCGTGATCAGAGAAAAAGGAGCTGATTTCAAGGTTCATGTGGTGAAATCAGAGAATGAAGCTCTGTTACTAGAATATTCATTCATTCAGGAATATCAGCCTGATCTCAATGAGCACTGGAAAGATAACAAAACCTACCCATATCTTGAAGTTACTACAGGGGAGCAATTTCCAAGATTAGTCGTCACCAGGGATAGGGAGAATGAGGAATCAGTGTATCTTGGCCCTTTCTCGAGCGTAAATTCATTAAGGAAATCACTGAAATACGTCTTACAACTTTTTCCAGTCGCTGATTGTGATAAGGAGATACATTTTGGCGATGCTAGTGGGTGGGCACATACTTGTATCCGTAGGAGAACACGTCAATGTATGAGACCCTGTGAGCTTGAGGTTAATGAACAGGAGTACAGGGATAATGTCAACCAAGTTGTTAATTTCATAGAGGGAAGGATTCCCGATATTGCAGATTCACTGCAAACAAAGATGAAAGAAGCTTCAAAGGAGATGAGATATGAAGAAGCAGCCAAGTATCGTGATCTATATCGTGCAGTCAATCGAACCTTAGAACGACAACAGGTGATGATTGAGGGTGTAGAGGATTGTTATGTCCTGTCACATTCTTCAAATAAGCTGGATACCTGTATCTGTCTCTCCAAAGTCATCGATGGCAGAATTTCAAGACAGGAGACTAAGATAATCCAAAATGATGAGATTGCGTTGAGTGATAACAAGTATTTGTTTACAGAGTATGTCATCAACTTCATCATTACCATACTCCAACTTCATGATGGTAAGAAACCAGAGATATTAAAATTCATCCTTGATACCAAGCAACCAAAAACTCTGATGAAAAATCTCAATGATCTGGGATTTGTGTCCAAAGAAGCTGAGGGTGAAATTGAACTGCAATTGATTGTTCTAAATAAACATCATGCTAAACGTACATTACAGCAGAAATTACTACTTAGTAGGGATTCTGAGACTCCTACTTCAAGAGTTGAGGATCTCCAGAATTTGTTGCATATGGAATTTCCCCCATTGATTATTGATTGCTTTGATGTTAGTACATTGCTGGGTTCAAACAATGTGGCATCTTGTATCCGTTTCTCCAATGGTATTCCTTTTAAATCAGGTTACCGGAGATTTAAAATCAAAACAGTGGAGCAGCAGGATGATTTTGCATCGATGCAAGAGGCAGTATACCGCAGATATCGTACTGTGAAGGAGGGAAAGGATAGTAAAGGCCTACCCATTCCGGATCTGATCGTTATTGATGGTGGAAAGGAGCAACTAAAGCGATCAAGAATATCTCTTGAGAAGCTGAATTTAGATATACCTATCATAGGCCTTGCCAAGAAGGAGGAGGAAATTTACATCCCAACTAAAATAGAACCTCTACAATTCGGAAAAAACCGACCTGGGATCCTATTAATACGGTCTGCAAGGGATGAGGCTCATCGTTTTGCTGTATCATATCAACGTAAATTGAGACAAAAGGAGGGACTGGCATCTTTGTTGGATCTTATTGAAGGTATCGGAAATAAGAGAAAAAAAGCAATTCTTACCAAGTATAAAACAGTGGTCAATATTGCTAAAGAGAGCTCAGAAACATTATCTGAGAGTATAGGCATATCAAAGAAACTAGCATCTGAAGTTATCGATACTTGTCGAAAATTCGTTGATCAAGTGGATAAACGCGAGAACCGGAGAAGGCGGAGAAGAAATTGAAACAAATCATTATATGATGATAGAATATCATACAATCATTTATATCAATCCTCAATGAAGTTGATTTGATGCCTGATAAATTGCCCTTTATTGTGCTGGCTGGCTCCCCTAGAGAACGAGATGCATTGATGGAGTACGCGGATACAGATTACAAGACTTTGATTGAAATCAATGGTAAACCGTTAATCAATTACGTTCTGGACCAAATTGTCAAATCAAACCGCGCAGAGTATATACTAATAACCGGATTGCCAGAGGATCGAGTTACCCTTCCAGATGGCTTTGATCACAATCAGATCTCTTTCTATCATGTGGAAGGACCTGTTGTTGAGAAAATATATGGGGCAAGTATGCATCTCTTTGATTTAATGAAAAAATCTCCTGAAAAGTTTAACCCTGATAATAAACATGCAGTGATTATATCGGGAGATATTCCCTGTGTCAATCTTGAATCATTTGATTTTGTATTTGAGGAATTCAACAAATACCCAGATTTTGAATATTATCATACTGTTGTTCATCAGGAAATCATGGAAACTACATTTCCAGGATCCAAACGCTCATGGATTCATATCAAGGGTGGAAACAATTACTGTGGAGGTGATATCGATATTGCATTTCTTCCATCTGTAAAACAAAAATATCAACTAATCAAAGTAGTCACGGAGAATAGGAAATTATTTGTGAAGGCACTATTCAAATTATCCCCTTTCTTCTTCATCAGGTATCTATTCAGAAGAATTGATGTCAAGGAGGCAGAAGAAATTGTCACCAGATTGTTTGAAATGAGAAGCAAGATCTTCATTTCCCCTTATGCTGAACTTGGTTTTGATGTGGATAAACCGCATCAGCTGGAGATGGCACAATCCTATCTAGATAGAAAATAATCATTCAAGTGGTTTTAATACTTCATAACTATCCTGAAATAATTCAAAGATATTGAATTGTATTCTCAGCTTAATGATATATATTGCCGTAATAATCAGATGACTGTACACGATGGTTGGAACATGTGTCTTATCTCCAGTTTCAATCAACGTTAGAATGCTATTTAGCATAAATATAAGATATACAAATAATGCGGAGAACAATAGGCCGATATTTCTACGAAGGAATTTGTGTTTCACATAATCTATTGATTCAAAGAGATTCATGAAAGTAGTAATCATATCTGCAAGGAAAAATACCATGAGGGTGACAAAATATAGCGAAAATAACCTTGAATAATCCGTGATTTCACCAAGAAGTGGGTAGATGACCAGCTGAGTAACAAAGATTATTCCCGAGCTGATTGCTGCAAAAAGAAATTGGAAAATATCTAGACGTTTCTCCTTTGTGCTATATGTCATAGTGCAAGGTTACCTTCTAAGTATTTGTGGATTGTTTTAGTATCTGCTAGTGCTAGCTAAAAATTAATTAGACATGGGATATTTCTATTAATTATGGATAAATTACCCTTAATTGTGTTGCATGGGTCGCATCGTGAAATTGGGATACAACATGGTACTCATCTTAAGGATCGAATACATAAGACGATTGAGTATTACCATGGAATATTCAAGAAAACAGAAGAAGAGATTTTTGATGCAGCATCAATATTTAAAGACAAGATCAAGCAATTCAATGAGAAATACTGTGAGGAGATCGAGGCTATAGCAGAGGCTGCTGAGGTTAATCCAATGTGGATTTACGCACTGAATTCTAGAACCGAGATACTAACACAATTTGTAAGTGAGTGCACCGCATTTTACTTTACTAGAAGCTCCTTATTGGTACAAAATTGGGATTGGGCCCAACCTCTGGAAGAACTTTTTGTTATGATGCAGATCAGTTATCCATCAGGTCATAAAATTCTACAAATAACCGAACCGGGTATTATCGGGAAGATAGGCATCAATAGTGTCGGTATGGGAGTAACCCTCAATTTCCTCCATCTCGATGGAAAAATGTCAGGTCTTCCAATTCATATAACACTGCGGCATTTTCTAGATTCCACCTCAATTAATGAAGCCGTAGAGACACTTGGAGAATTCAAATATGGTAAGTCAAGTAATATCATCCTAGCAGATAAACAAGGGCGATTCATCAATCTTGAATTTGCACGAGATAGAGTATATGAGACAACTGAGGGGGAGTATTTCATGCATACCAATCATTTCCTTCATGATGATGCCCTGAATACAGACATCGAAAAGATTGCAAGCTCATTATCACGTTATACTGTGGCTAAAAGACTACTTGAGCATGAAGATCAAAGTATTGATTATGCTAAAAGTATTCTCGCAGATCAATCCAATACTGAATTGCCTATTTGCAGACCTTATATCCCTCACGAGGATATTGGCAGCACAGGTACCATATCATCAATTATTATGGATCTTAAGGCTGGTCAGATACATGCAACTCCTGGTAGTCCACTAGAGAATAGCTACAAGACCTTTACACTTACTTCATAATATTCAATTTCATCATCTATCAACGATCTTCTGATGATATAATACCTTTCAGAATTTTGGAACGTTCATTGATTTCTAATGTTGCTTTTTGACTAATTAATCACCTCCTTGAGGAAATTTTCTTTGAATCTCAGCTCCAGTTGGAGCTGAAGGCTGGATGGTTGTAAACCAGCCAGCCATCTTGCTGCTCTCTTCTCGTTTTTTAATCGCTTTTCTTTTTTTCTTAACACCCTCAATTCCACCATCCATTCAAATTTTGGGATTTCTAGTAATAAATTGCTCCAAAGACTTGATTCTTTGATTCCATGGATTATGCTAATCAACCCTCCAGCCCATTCAAATGAGGATGGAACCTCTTGCGTTCCACACCAGTGCCTCATCGTTCGTTTTACTTGATTATTCAATCCCTCAAGGATTGAAGTGGTTCTGGGGTATTGAGAATTGTACATGGCTGGAATCAGGTAGAATATATAATTTTCAAGTTTCTCAGCTGATTTTACCAGTTCCTTTATCTTTGATCTCTTCCAATCCTCAATTATTATTTTCAATGCTTGCTCAGCTGTTTCCATTGAGTTATAGAAATTATCTGGTCTCAGACAATCTCTCAGGTCATTGAATCTCTCCAGATTCTTTCTCAATTCCTCTGAGAGCTCCGCTATATCCTCCCATTTCTGCCTGTCAAATAAACTTCTCAGTTTTTTGTATTCCGATCTCAGATATTTACTATTCGTGAATAATGCATCTTGAACAGCCTTGAGCTGTTCAAGCATGAACAGCAGTCTAGCTCCAAATTCACCCCGATTCTTGGAGATAATTTGCTTGAGCATCTGGGCAAATATCCTGATTTCCTCATTTCTCCTCTCTCTTCTCAATATTTTACGGATCATTGTGTTGAGATTATCCAGAAATAATTTGATTTTGGAATTCAGAAGCTTGATTTTTGGATACACCAAGATTCTGGCTATCAACTCGATGAGGTGAAAATGACATCCGAGCTGCACACTTTCTGGAAATACTTCAGGCAATGTGGATTGAAATCCCAGTGCAAAATCACTAATTACTGCCTGTGGCTGTGATGGGAGTTGATCCCTCAACTCCATCAGAATATCACTGAGATCCTGCTTGTTCTCTGAGGGTAGAAATGTGGCTAGTAATGGAAATGTTGAATTGTCACTTGGAAAATGTGCTAGAACGATGATTAATGAGCTCTTACCACCTGTACTCACTGTTCCATCTATCATCAGATTGAATGGTATATCCAGCTTTGCAAAGCTGGAGAGCAGTGGTGTCACCACTGCTGATGTCAGTTTCAGCACTCTTTCTATAAATTTTCTTGAGAGATGAGCTTTATTCAGACTTGGGAAGTCACGGTGTAGAATCTTCACCATCTGATCAATACTGTAATTCTGAGACAGAAGAAAGGCTATATGCAGGTAAACATCAAAGCTATACTTACTGTATGGCATGATGCCATACATTTCCAACCTTTCCAGGGGATCATCTCGTGGAACATCAACGAAATGTACACCATCCAGGTCTACTACCTGTCTGGTGTATGTTCCCCTCTTGTGAGGGGAACTTGACAGATTTAGTTCAGAATTCGTGCAAATGTCATCAGAGACAATGGAATTATTCAAATTAGATGATGTCGACTTTGATTTTAGGCAGGCAATGGTTTTTGACATTTTGACGAATTCGAATCCTAACTTGCCTATTTATTCTTTTCACAGCTTGAGTTAAGATAATTTTGCAATTCACGCGCCTCCGCGAGAACTAGATTTTTGAATCAAAAGCGGTAAAAAACTAGATTTGGGATGGACATTCCGCGCTTCGATGAATTTTCCTAAACAATTAGAGCGCCTGGCTTTCTATTAAGAGTTTACACGATTGATCCATAGACGTTTTGGAATATATTTTCACTTTGAACTATCTGTGAATAGGGTTTAAGTATAATCACACAAGCGAAAATACAATGAAATTCTCTACATCTCAATCATTGATATTAAAATATATCATCCTAATGGTATTAGGAGGACTAATACGTGAGTAATGTAAGTTTTGATCTGATTACAGATTATCAACCCACGGGAGATCAACCTAATGCAATAACCAAAATAGTGGAGGGATATCTCAAAGATAATAAGAAAATTCAGACACTTCATGGAGTAACAGGTTCTGGCAAAACTTTTACTGCCTCACAAGTTATCAAACATCTAGGTAAACCAACTCTAGTAATAGCTCCCAATAAAACACTGGCTGCTCAACTCTATGCTGAATTCAAACAATTTTTCCCCAATAATGCTGTTGAATATTTTGTTAGCTTCTATGATTACTATCAGCCAGAGAGCTATCTGCCCACCAAGGATCTGTATATATCCAAGGATTTCAATATCAATGATGAAATAGAAAAACTACGAAATTCAGCAACCAAAGCTCTATCTGAGAGAAGAGATGTTATTATAGTTGCATCAGTTTCGTGTATCTACAATGTAGGTATGCCAGAAACCTACAGGGATTTTACCATTACCATAAAGAAGGGTATGGAGCTGGAACGGGATGCTTTTCTCAGCAGGTTAGTGGAGATGCAGTACCGACGCAATGAGATGGATTTCAAAGCAAAGACATTTCGGGCCAAAGGTGATCGAGTGGAGATAAAACCCATCTATCAGGAAGAGGGTATACGGGTTGAGTTTTTTGGAGATGAGATTGAGCGGATTTCAATTATTGATCCAACAACTGGGGCCAGAGTCGAGATATTAGATGAGTTGACGATATACCCTTCAACCCAGTATCTAACCCGGGAAGAGCAGATTCAAGTAGCGTTAAAGCAGATCAGGGATGATCTGAGGGAGCGAGTAGATGAATTTGAAAAAGCAAAGAATTATGTGGCAGCGGAGAGAATAATACAGAGAACAAATTATGATCTTGAGCAGCTAGAGGAGTTGGGTCACTGCTCTGGTATCGAGAATTATTCAAGATACTTCGATGGAAGAAATCCTGGAGATCCACCCTATTCCTTAATTGATCACTTTCCAGATGATTTTTTTCTGGTAGTTGATGAATCTCATGTAACCCTTCCTCAAATCAGGGGCATGTATGGTGGTGATTTTAGCCGAAAACAGAACCTCATCAATTATGGCTTCAGACTACCAAGTGCCTATGACAATCGACCTCTTCGCTGGGAGGAGTTTGAGAAACGCATGCCAACCACACTCTTTGTCAGTGCCACTCCTGCAGATTATGAGCATCAGAATTCACAAGCAGTGGTGGAGCAGATCATCAGACCAACAGGTCTGGTGGATCCTGTGATTGATGTCAGACCCTCAGAGAATCAGGTTGATGATCTGATGAATGAGATTGACAAACGAATCCATCGCAAGGAAAGGGTACTGGTGACCACACTCACCAAACGCATGGCAGAAGATCTCTCTGATTACTTTGCCAAATCAGGATTGAAATCACAATATATGCATTCGGATATCGATACTCTCGAGCGTGTGCAGATCTTGAGATCGTTACGTACAGGAGAGGTGGATGTGTTAGTAGGGATTAATCTACTTCGAGAGGGCCTGGATCTACCAGAAGTCAGCCTAGTCGCCATCCTTGATGCTGACAAACAGGGTTTCTTGAGGAGCAGCAGGTCACTCATACAGATTATGGGCAGGGCTGCAAGAAATGTGGATGGAACGGTGCTATTATATGCTGATAGCATTTCAGATGCTATGAGGGAGGCAATCACCGAGAATAATAGAAGGAGAAAAATTCAGCTCGCATACAATAAAAAACATGGGATCACACCGAAAACAATTGTAAAAGGATTTTTCTCAGTACTGGAAACTCTAAGGGATACAGGGTCTATTCAGCTGGATAAATACAAGGTTGATGATGAGATTGCTGTTTCTGATCTGCAAACAATGATTCTGGAGCTGACTGAAATGATGAATGAAGCTGCAGACAATCTTGAATTTGAGCTAGCAGCCGAATTACGTGATAAGATAAAGGAGCTCAAAGAATTACTCGTTATAGAACGAAATAAATAGCACTATTAATTAGAACCTTCACTTTAATGATCCCTCCATTGATCTAGGTGTTTCTTTCATTTCTGGAAAAATGTTCGTATACCCTAACTTTTCTTGTACATTAATTATAGCATTTTAGATAAGTATTTATTAGCAAAATGCAATTTTAGAAGTATGAGCACCGAGGTATGGTCTGAACCTAGAACTCTTACTAAACACACAGAGCTACCTCTGGTACTACATCATTTAGAGGAATGTGATGGTCACACCTCACATAAATTAATTCAAATCGAGGATGAATCAGTCAGAATACGTTTATCAGAAATGGGATTTGTACCAGGTAGTATGATCAAAGTGATCCGTAATAACCGCAGAGGTCCCTTACTCATCGAGACCAAAGGTATACGGGTTATGATTTGCAGAAAAATTGCCAGAGAGATTATGGTTGAGTAACTTATGGGTAATAATGAAACAAGAATTATCCTTGCTGGTAATCCAAATGTGGGTAAATCATTGGTTTTTAATGAATTAACGGGTAGTCATCAGAAAATCGCCAATTTTCCAGGTATTACCGTAACTCGTACTGCTGGGTTCTACAATTATCAGAACCAACGCTATGATGTTATTGATCTACCTGGGCTATATGGTTTCAATTCAGGTAATATTGAGGAGGCAATTGCTCATGAGTATATCATCAAACATGATCATGACCTGATCATCAATGTTGTTGATGGAAGAAAGCTAGAACGAAATATGTATCTCACTCTTCAATTGCGTGAATTAAAGCTTCCTATGATCATGGTGGTAACATTTAGGGATAAACTGGAGAAAAATAGATTAAAAATAGATATACCTTTGTTGAGCAAAAAACTGGGTATCCCCGTACTTCTGATCTCAGCTTTTGATGAAAATGATATTCATAGATTGCGAGAAATCATCTTTGAGACAATAGATTCAGGTTCAAGAGAGTTTCCACAAACATATTTAGGAGAATATGAAAAATTAATTCAGGGCATAGCAGAGCTTGTTTCTACCACAGTATTGCTCCAACCCGATGAAGTATTGAATCGAGTTCCTATTAGATGGGTAGCTCTATCCATTATGATGAGTAAGCAGGAAAAACACAATTTGTGGCCCCTATGGCTAGTAGATAAGGTCAGAAGCGAGTTATCTCAACATGATGAAGATATTGAGAGCCTTTCTGTTGCATTGATCTCCAAATATTATGATGAGATAAGCAATATAATCGAGGAAACAGTGGATGACTCGGAGTACTTAAGGAATGAGGGTAAATGGTCTCAACGCATGGATCATTTATTCCTTCATCCCGTCATCGGATTTATCATTTTCATTGGAATAATGATGATGGTTTTCAAACTCACCTACGAAGTATCAACACCGATTTCTGAAATATTGAGCGATTCTGCAGGCCAACTCGCTGATTTCACTCGTGAATCAATTTCTAATGAGTTATTTGCATCCTTTCTTGCTGATGCACTTATCGGTGGAGTGGGTTTCATTCTGGTATTTATCCCGCAAATTGCCATTCTATTCTTCTTTCTTGCAGTTCTTGAACACTCTGGATATCTCGCAAGGGTTGTCTTTATCACTGATCGGTATCTAAATAAGATTGGTATTAGTGGAACATCTATCGCCCCTCTGCTTCTAGGTTTTGGCTGTAATGTACCAGCAATAATGGCATCAAAAACGGTGAAGGATGAGAATGAGAGAAAGGCAATGGTTCTTGTGAATCCATTCATGAGTTGCTCTGCACGTCTTCCTGTATATATTATTATCACAGGTGCACTCTTCCCAGATCATGCTGGATACATTATAGGTGCTCTGTATCTTTCAGGAGTGGTTGTAGCTATTTTGGTATTGTTTATTCTTAGAAAAACAGTACTTAAGGGGCAAACATCCACCCTTCTCATGGAACTCCCTGATTTGAGTCGGCCCCCTGTGAAACTTACTCTTTCACGGATGTACCGACAAACCAAGAATTTTGCCGAGAATGCTGCATCATGGATGGCAATAGGATTGATCATCATATGGGTGCTCTCCATTACTGGACCTACTGGGTATATAGGTCCTGCAGCACTGACTGATACTGATTTGTTGCATGATACCTGGATCTTTGCCATAGGTGATGTACTCCATCCCCTCTTCGCCTGGTTTGGTTGGGATAGTAGATTATTGGTCGCACTAGTGTTTGGTTTTATTGCCAAGGAAGTGGTGATAAGCTCATTTGGTCTCATCTATGGTGTGAAGACAGCTTCCTTCTCAACAGTAATCCTATCTCAATTTAATCCTGCTAGTGGTCTGGCATATCTCTTTTTTGTTCTTTTCTACACACCTTGTATTGGTAGTCTTATGGCAATAAAACAGGAGGTTGGAACAAAATACATGGTGTTCTCCATTGCACTTGGGATGAGTGTAGCCTATCTTACAGCTTCCCTCGCACTTTTTGTGGGAAGGTTGATATTCTGAGGGATTGTAATGATAAAAAAAGTAATGGAATTATTAACTAGGGAGAGAGTAATTTCTGCACAGTCAGTATCGTCTTCTCTAGGTATCTCTCTGGATAAAGCAAAAACTATTCTAACTATATTGCAGGATCAAGGGTTGATTCATGTAGACACTCACAATTTTTCAAGTTGTGACCTTTGCACAGGAAAATCCTGTTCACGTTGCTGAAGCTAAAATAACTCAAATAATACTGGAACAAGGGGTGGGAATAATCTTTGTAAGGTATTGATTGATTTCTCTGATAATTCTCCCCATCCCCTGAAAGCCATATCATTTATATCGTGACCACCATATACTATGGCGGATAATCCCTGAATACTCAAGCTGCATTCTTCTTTCTCTGCCCTCTCAACTCTAAGAGTTCCATTATCACCTTTGAATCTCCAAATACCAGAATTCCATGGACATAATTCATCCAGGATATTAATGTTCAGCTCCCCATCACCCACCTGCATCCCTGCAAGACCTGCGACATCAATCACTCTCCCCATGCATGAGGGAACCCATTCTCGATTCTTTATCTCTAGATCAAGATCAAATAACCAATTCTCAGGTCGTTCATCCGCCATTAATCTCATACTTATGGTATAAAACTGGTCAATATGTAATGCCAAATACTTCAGTAAAACATATTTGGCGTCATTATCAAGGTATAAGAAGTATGAGACCTTCATATCCTTCATATGTCCACCGGTGGTGTAGATCATCATACCAGTATCTCTATTGTCCCGATTCACAAATACTATCCATTTTTTCTCCTTCTCTACTTTTGACGCCAGTGTTGGTTCAAACAGACCAAATCCATGTTTCTTATTTTGATAAACCTTGAGAAATGCATAGTACCGACTGAATGTATCTTTAATCTCCAATCTTTCAAATTCACCTTTGGTTTGAATTCTTTCCACACCCCGTAGCTTATCTGTATCAAACATAGCTATTCTAGACTGTGGAAATGTGATGTATCCAAATTTGCCATAATAGGATTGCTTGAATGGATAGAGTGTGGAGAATACTTTACCCTCCTCTCTGGCATCATTGATGGAATGGAGCATGAGTTGATTAATATATCCCTTATATCTCCCCATTGGATAAGTTGAAACTCCTGCTATCCCCTGCATGGGATAGATCTTTCCTCTTACATTCTCGGTCATGGGTATGGAGTCCAGAGAACTAACCGGGGTTTCTCCTTCATATAGAAGAAACCATTTATTATCCACAAAATATTGCTTTCGCTCTGAATCCATTTCTGTTGTTGGGGATGGGGCAAATGCATAATTTGTCATCTCTTTGTATATGATGAGCTCTTCTTCTGTAGATGCTCTCCTGATACTTATTTTACTCATACTGCCTGATTATCGCATTCTTACATTTAATTCTTTGTTATCACCTAGAATTGAAATTGAAAAGGAGAATCAATTATTTGTACAAAAAGAGCATTTTTAATAATGCAATACACAGTATGCTTGTGAGTAATCAAGAGCATTGGGATAGAGTGTATGCTGGGAAGGAGATAGAGAAACTGGGATGGTACCAGGAGATCCCACAACCAGATTTGGGGATGATTCAGGATACTGGGATCTCATCAGATAAGCATATCTTCATTGTAGGGGCTGGAGCCTCCACTCTTCTGGATCATCTGTTGATTGCAGGATATTCAAGGATCTCCGTCTGTGATATAAGCAAAGAGGCATTATTAATGCTCAAGGAGCGCAATTCAAGCTCTGATGTGCAGTACTACCATACAGACATTTGCTCAATGAATGTAAATATAAGAGGAGTAGATCTCTGGCATGATCGTGCAGTACTTCATTTCCTGACCAAAGAAGAGGATCGAGAGGCATATCGAATGCAAGTATTAAACATGGTTAAACCCGGGGGATTTGTCATACTCGCAGCTTTTTCAGAGCAGGGAGCAACTAAATGTTCTGGTTTAGATGTTTATAGGTACAGTGCCTCCACTCTCCAGTCATTTCTTGGAGAGGAGTTTGAATTGCTTGAAGCATTCGACTACCAGTATACCATGCCCAGTGGTGATACCAGACCATACATCTACACCTGTTTCAAACGTTTTTGGTAGATTAAGATCAGATACCTCAATTTCTCTTCTATTCCAGCCATTCATGCTGAAGGATAAGCTGCGTATAGGCGACACTATACGCAATTTTAATACCCAATCTGTTAGACATTTATATGAAACTACACCTCATCCGCCATGGAGAATCTGAGGGAAATAAATCAGGAATCATACAGGGTAAGATGGATTTCCCACTCACAGAAAGAGGAAAATTACAAGCTGAGAGATTAAATTTACTATTAAAGCAACTCTTCCCATATGCAAAAATTGCCTTCTCCTCTACTCTAAGAAGATCTTTTCAAACCATGATTCGAGCAACAGATCTTCCAATATTATCTATTGAAGAGCTGAACCAGAGGGATTTTGGATATTTTGAAGGGAAAAAACTAACCAAGCTCAGTAAGGCGGAACGGGTGATCTGGAATAGTTTATTCCTCGAAAATAAATATACAGGAAAAGAAGTAGAGTCACTGGATGATTTTAATAGAAGAATAGATACTGCACTCGGCCTTATAGCACATTATATTGATGATCATGATGAGGTCTTGATCTTCACCCACTCCAGCATCATCTCTGAATTACTAAAGAGAATAGGAAATCAAAGGATGAGTCTTGGAAATGCAAAAATAATTAGTATCAAAGTGACATCAATGAGTAATTTCAGCAATATAGAATTAGCTCAACCTCAATCAGTTATAATGCCTCAACAATAATCTCAATCTCTAATTCTTCAATCGAACAATACATTCTCCAACAATTTCTGAGTATAATATAGTAATTCCATAAAAAATGGTGTCTGGAAGAATAATATAATCAGTTTCAATATCATAGAAATCTACAGGAGGTTCTATAAAATATAATTTTCCTTTTGAAAAAATCAATCCATCTAGGATCCAATCCTGCATAGCTGTGGTATAGCCAAGAAATTCCATTTCATGTTTTAATTTGATCAGGATTTGTTCCATATATGCCCTAACTTGATTATCAATTTAAATTTATGTAAAACACTATTGAAGCTTTAAAGATTAAGGCCTAGAAGAATCAATACTTTCACATATCTCTCTGTAATAAGAAGATTCTAATAATTTCAATCCTTTGATAATTTAGCAATCAATTTGAGGATGAAATCTTGGAAAATACTCAAATATACTATGTGTATTCATCACTTTCGGTTTGGCGAAATGTATACAATGAATTAAAACAATCAGGATACTCAGTACGAAAGATTTCTGCAGTAATTGGCTCAAATTTTGGTAAACAACTTTACAAGAATCAAGGATTATCAATCACTAATTTTAAGAAATTGGAGGTTTTAATGGGGAGAAAAATCAATTATAGATACATGAAAACAAAAGGAGAAAATACTAATGTCGATTATATAAATTGCAAGGATAACACAACGGATAATCCAAATCTAAATTTAGTATACAACGAAGATTTGGCTGAATTGATTGGGATTATATTAGGTGATGGTAATATAAGTGACAAAACTATTATTATAACTCAAAATTATGTAGATAATCCTGAATACATTAAATATATTGAACGACTAATCTATAAAGTATTTAATATTAGACCAAAAAGATATCACAGAAGAAAGGAAGGGAAATCACCTAAAACTATTGATTTGAAAATTCATAGAATATCTATAATTCGTGAATTGAATAATATGGGAATTCCTTCTGGAGACAAAAAGAAAAATCAAGTAACTGTACCTAAGTGGATATATGAAAAACAAGACCATTTGATAGCTTGTGTAAGAGGTTTGATTGATACAGATGGATGTATTTACTTTGTCAATCGTGATAAAAGGTACTATGTTGAATTCAAAAACGAAAGTCAAAGATTACTAGATTTTGTAGAATTCTTTTTGGTAAAATTTCAAATTCATTTCAGTCGGTATTACAATGTTATAATCATTCGTCAAGTAGAATCTGTTTCAAGATTAATAAATTTGGTTAAACCAAATAAGGCTATTAAACTTGACCTCAATTCCTTGTAATTTCAATATTATAGTCAATCAAATTCTTTGTTCATAATCGTTTTTTTTATAAACCAGATACTACTAATTAAATTTGTATAGGTAATTACCTATAATATATTGCCAAAGTAGCTCAGGGGTAGAGCGCGTGACTTGTACTTAAAAAAAAACAAGATATCACGAGCGCGCGGGTTCAATTCCCGCCTTTGGCTCTATTTTCATTAGTAGTACATACTTATTAAGTATTGATTTTTCTAATTGCATAGATATAGAATGGAATCAATAATAGCTCCACAATGATTGAGAAAATGAATGGGGCCCTCATTCCTCGTGCATCCCACAGGATGCCACCAATTATCGGACCAAAAATTGCTCCTACATCTGTGCTAATTGTTGTTAATCCAAATACCTTCCCTCTATTCTCCTTATCAATATTTGACAGAATATTGGTTACTAGCAAACCTACTACTGTTCCAATCGTCATATCAAGAACAAGTAGAATGGAGAATATCACAATTGAGGTAGTATGAATGAGAATGTAGGTTAGTAATGCACCAAGGATGGCTGATACAGTGATAATCAATCGATTGTCCAGGCGATCTGCTAGCTTTCCCAGATAAGGTGCAAGAAGCATTGAGGAGATACCTGCTGGGATGTAGGCTGAGGATGCAATTGTGGGATTATCAGTAATCACCGATGTCAGGTAGACAAGGATGAATGGTTTTGCAATGGAGCTATTTGTACTTGCAAAGAACATCACCACAAGCAAAATTGTAAAACCAACCAGAAGCTTTCTAGGCATAGATTTCAGAAAGGTGATATAGCTTATATCTGAAGTGAGCTGCAATCCATCATCACATCTGCTTTTTTCATCAATAAGGACGAAAAATAACACTCCTCCTATGATATTTGCCACTCCATAAATCACCAATGCACTGTATATCAACAAAGGTTTATCAGGATACACTGCAGAGAAATACCCCATCAGTCCGAAACCGATGATAGCCCCAAAAAGTACTCCCCAACCCATGGAGGCTGAACGCATACCAAATGCCTCAGATCGGTTTTCCTCTCTAGATTTAAACGATACAAGGATATCAAATGGTATCCAATAGAATCCAGCCATAAGGCCGAGTAACAGATTACCAGCAATCATGAAATCCATGCTGCTCCAAACTATGGAAAAATACAACAAGAAATAAGCCAATCCTCTACCAATAGAGCCGATGAGGATTAGTCCCTTCTTGGAGAATCTATCCGCAAGTGATCCCACAAATGGGGCAAGTAGTAGATACCCCACAGTCCTGATGGAGAAAATCACGCCCATCTGTGATCCACTTGCACCAATAACAGTACTGGCGATAAAAGGAATAAGAAAATCTAGGAAGAAGAATCCTAGAGAATTAAATATCGCCAGACGTATCATCAACTTGAAATCAGAGGTGAAGGGATCGACCATAAGTTGCATGATTTACATTCATATTCAAAATTTATTCTAGTAACCCAATTGTATCTGTAGAGTTTAGTTGCTTGATTTCTTTCGCCTCAATCTGCCCATGAACCCTTACCCCATCAAGGATTAAGGTATCGGTGGTGATATTCATATCCAGATCAATCATTTTTCTTGATCCTGAACCAATATTAAACACCCTCTTCAATAATTGTGGTAATGATGATAATCTAGGTTGCCTTATTTCAACTATTGGAGCTTGAAGTTCTTTGATATTGTAATGTGAGAGATTATTAGTGAATCCGATCTCTAGAATTATTCTCTCAGAGGCAACGATACGCTTCTCCACCCTTATTGGTCCCTGGATTTTGATGTACTCACAATCAATTTCTTCAACATCTACCGGCCCTGCGAGAGAAACATAATTTGCTCTAATCTGCCCTGCATCAAGAGGACCTTTGATGCTCAGTGTCTCAATTTCCGCATTGCCATGAATGATTGCAGGACCAAGTGTATGCATGGAAATAGCCTTGACATTGCCATTAATGGTCACTGGTCCCATGGCAAATAATTTACCAATACCTAATTCTCCAGATCCAATAACTGGACCAAGACAGGTTAAATTCTTTTCAAAATCAACAGTATCTCTCAAAACAGTGGGACCGAGTCTTATCATATCATTAGAAATGGTGATCTCGCTTTTATATTTATCCCAACCCATCAGTGTATATCCTCTATCATAAGAGTTTGATTAATTTTAGTAACTCAATAAAGGAATATTAGTTGAGAAGAAGCTTTATATCAACACAAAATCATCTAGTATTGAGAAATGCAGGTAATTACCCTTGCGTTAGATGTCTTTCTAACAATCACCTATCTTGGGATTTCCATCTACTTGGCTAGGATCTATCATAAGTGGAGAGAAACCTCGATAGGGGTGTGGTCTGTTTCCTCACTCCTTGTAACAATTGCTGCATTCATTCATCTCCTATCAGATTATCAATTTGTTGATGATTTAATTATTTTCAACCGAATTAGCTTGATTATAGGATTTATCTCCTTCTCAACTTTCAGTATGGCACATCAGATGGCCAGACGTACATTGCTGGATCAGATCATCATCTCCATCTTTTCTTTTATCAATGGAGTTCTCGCCATATTCCTACTCAACACCATGGAGATGGGTATCCTCAATGACTTGGTGGTGCTTGACCGTTCCCGAGAATTTGAGACACTGGATGTCATATTGTTAATATATCTGCTGATTTTTTACCTCATTATCGTTCGTGAGAGTGAGATTCTTTATCGATCGACTATAAAAAATTCCTCGGTGAGTTTTATCAAATCCACAGCTATTACTCATTTTATTAGCTGGCAATTTTTTGTGCTTGGTGGTTTCATTTTCTGGTTCAGCTCTAAATTTGCCGAACCTACCTCAAGTATCAATCACATGATCTTCGAGTATATGCTTATTTTATTACTTGTGCCATTACTTACCCTTGGCTCCAGACCCTTTGACTGGGCAAGGGAGGGTTATGAACCTAAACAGCTTCTCCTCCTTGATGATCGAGGAAATATTGCATACAGCTGGTCGAAGAAAGATATGGAGATCTCCTTGCTAAGTGGATCAACATTTACATCCATTATCGATATGATCAAAAACCTGATTGAGCAGGATTTGGAGGCCATCTCATTCACCTTAGAAAAGGATGCCCTTTATCTTCGTAGCGGTAACAAATTTCTATCTGTGCTGCAAACCACAGGTCCTCATCCATCATTTGATCTCATGCTAGGAAAAATTCATAATATTCTTGTGAAAAAGGTGGAAAAACCAATTGAATTTGGTGAATCGGAAACAAAATTACCTGATGAACTAAAATGGTTGTTGGTTCAGTTACTTGCTAATCCAGAATTTTAATAGCCAAGTTCAATGGAGAGGGGAATGTCCCCCTCTTTGTTGAATACCTTATCTTTGATTTTATTTGTCAATGCTTCTACAAAAGTATCGTATTGGGGAATTTTTCTGAAAATTATCCGGATATATTCCTTGCTAGCATTGAATTCAAGTAGCTTGTGAATATCATCATTAACCACACCTTGAATCTCATCAAATGGTAGGAAGAAATTCTTTTCATTCAATTTTCCAATTTCATCATCAGATGATATGCTTTCATAGGTTTTAAATTTCTGTCTTTTGAGAATATCTAGTAATGGAGATAGAAAATGTCGGCTGGTGTCACCGGTTTTCCACAGGTAATACCCACCCACACCCTGTTCATTGATGAATATATCATAGTAATGTCTATCAACACTGAGAATATCTCTATCTACTGCTATTGTTTTCCACTTCATGCTGGTGTTGCAACCTCCTCAGGTTTTTCTTCGGCTGAATTCTCGGTTAATTTCTTCTTTATAAACTTCATCCTTGAAAATTGTTCTCTATCTTCTTCCTCAAGTGCTAAATCGATGAATACCGCTGTATTAGATAAACGCGGAATAATAATATGATTTAGTGCATTAACCCTACGTTTTGTACTGGAGATCTCATATGCTAATTTCTGAAGAGTAGCCACCTTCTCTGCTAGATTGACAACAGCATAGGTGTAATCTCTAAATGCATTAATTGCATGATCCAGAGCAATTGAGGTGAATTCACTACCATAGAATGGTTTGGATACTTCTCTTTTTACAAGCGATAACTTAGGTGTTTTCACACCCATGATGCTGCGAGTGGAAGTTTTTAAGGTAAGGATCTCAGGTGCTGAAAATCCTATCTCTTTCAGCTTCAACACCCCCATCTTGATGCTGGCCAATTTTAACTGCGAATGGGCAATATCAAGTGCTTCCTCCGATGAGGTTCTGGCTTCCTTGATCTCCTCAAGTACCTCATAGAACTCCATGATGAGGGCATCATTTTTCTCTTTTAGCAGATCATGCCCATGTGTAGCAAGTTTTATTTTATTTCTCAATTCAAGTAATGCCATTCTTGTGGGAGAAATGTTGTCAATTTTGTCTGAACTCACAATAACTTCCTCGTTGCGTTCTATAATTCGAGCTTTAATTGACAATATTTATACTTACTAATAGGTCATTAGAAATTAGATAATTGACATCCTTCAAGATTTTCCAAGCTTCAATTTCTCTTTGATTATTTTAGCGTAATTTATTGAATCGCGATGTAGATAGATAAAATAATAACCTAAAGAATAAATATATTCGATTTTTTTTCCGTAATGAAGATAAAAAAAACTGAGAAAATTTCTCATCTTTATTGAGGGTACTTTATGTCATCAGTAGAAAATGAATGGATAGATAGAGTGGCCAACAGAGTAAAGGATCATTTCGAGGATTTCGAAATCTCCCGGACTCAGGTTTTTCACTCCATCAGTCTAACACTAATTTTAGTAACCGCATTCTTTGTGCGTCTAGTTTCCACCCTGAGGGGCTGGGATCCTATAATCAAGGCATTCGATCCACATATGCAGGTCCGTGCTGGAGAATATATCCTGGAATATGGATTTTTCAAATTCCTCCTTTGGCATGATAGCCTGAGCTGGTATCCGTATGGAAGGGCGATGGGTAGTTCCATGTATGTGGCCGTACCAATCGCCATGGTTACCATATACAAAATCTTAACGTTCATCGGGTTCACCATTACTCTTGAATATGCTGCCTACCTTGTACCAGTTGTTTTCGGTACACTGGGAGTATTCTTTACCTATCTTTTTGGTAAGGAGCTTGTTTCTCCCAGAACCGGGTTGCTTGCCAGCCTTATTATGGTTGTGACGCCTGCCTATGTATCAAGATCAATTGCGGGATTTGTAGATAATGAGAGTGTTGGAGTACTCCTCACTGTAATGTCCTTCTACTTCTTTGTGAGGGCATACTCAAGAGATAGCAACAGGTCAGCCGTCTTTGCTGGTATATCACTAGCTATGCTCGGGGGTTCCTGGGGTGCATTCAGATTTGCCTATGATCTCATGCCGGTATTTGCTCTGGTCATGGTAATCACTGGTAATTATACCACCAGATTACTGAAGAGCTATGTGATCACCATCGGTGTCTCAACCCTGATCATGATCACCATACCTCGTATCGGAGGTGGTTTTCTACTTGAGACTGAGGGTATTGCACCAATAGCATTTGTGGCCTTTCTTGTTCTCTTTGGAATCATCCAGAATCTCTCACAATCCCTTAGTCCCGCTGCATTCAGGAGATTTATCGTGTATGCTTTTGTAGCTCTTGCAGCAGTGACTGGGCTCATCTTTCTTGCCCTATTGTTGACAGGTGTTGTGGAGGGTATTGGATCTAAATTCATCTCAGTCCTTCTACCTGATAGTAGAAATGACCTACCACTGATTGACTCTGTATCTGAACACCTGCCACTGGCTTGGGGTAATCTCTACTCCAATCTATCAACTCTGGTATTCTTCATTCCCCTTGGAATCTACTTTGCAATCAAGAAACCAAGCGAGAAAAACCTGTTCATCCTGGTATTTGGTCTCTTCACCATCTACTTCAGTGGATCAATGGTTCGTCTTATGCTTCTCCTTGCCCCTGCAGCAGCTATACTCACAGCTTTTGCCATTGATCAGATGCTCAAGCCCTATGCTCTTGCAGGCCATGGTAGAATCAAACTAACAAAGAGAACCATGACTTCCAGGAGTATTGGATCAGGTGATGCAGCACGTTCATACGCTGTGGTATTCTTCCTCATGATCATCATGCTCTCATCCGGAGTGACCTCTGCTGTGGATAGGTATTCCAGCCCAGAACTCACCCCCTCAATTGATGAGACCCGCTCTCCCAACGGAGCACTTACAGATTGGCTTGATGCCTTTGATTGGATGCAGCAGCATACTAGCTACTACAATTATACTGCACAGAAAAATTATGATGGGTACCTGAAGAATTACTCACCTCCCATCATGCTCTCATGGTGGGATTACGGCTACTATATTACAGCCAAGGGTGATACCATGACACTCGTGGACAACGCCACAACGAACTCCACTCAGATAGGTGTAGTCGGAAGTATGCTTATGTACAATGAGAGTACTTCTTTGGCCCTCATGTATCAGTATGATGTGCAGTACGTACTTGTAGTTCCTGCTGGTGGTCAAACAGGTCTTGGATCTGACCTTGGTAAGGCTGTATGGATGATCAGAATTTCTGAGAAATACACCCCACAATTTGGTATTGTTGAGGATGAGTACTACTCCGAGACTGAAGGTTATGTCAACAAATTCTATGACAGTGTACTCTTCAGACTCATGTCCTACCGTGCACCAGATATGGATGCAAATGCACAGGCAAGGCCACCATACGTCACAGACAATGCAAACCTTGCACCTGAACTGAGAGATCATGATATCACAGAACTGGATTATTTCACCGAGGTGTGGAGATCCATAGGTCTTAATAACGAGCAGCTCATCTATAACTATCCAATCGTCAGAATTTTCAAGGTCAACTACCCTGATGACATTGACCTTAGAGTTCAGGAATTCAATCACAATATTCAGCTAGCAAAGATGAGACTTGATGCAGCAGCAGCCGCAGAAGAGTAAGTAGAAAAATCCACAAAATCTTTCTGAAACTTATAAAAATTAAAAATCACAAGCACCATCCAAAAAATAATAGAAACGTCGATGTCAAAAAGAAAAGAGAGAGACAAATGTGCGCATAGCGCACCCGGAAAATTTTGGTCATTTCGCGCGATTGAAATGGCGTAAATTAAATTCTGGACAGAATATTAGCTAAAAATATGCTGATGGGGGATAGCTTTTTTGATATTGGAATTTAAAGTTGACTTATGGCCGCCAGGGCAGTTGCGAGAACCAAATCGGGTAATTTTTTGATTAACATCATATTGGGGATTCTCTTTATCATAATCAGCAAATTCATTGAGGAAGAGCGATTTCACAACTCTGCACTGATCGGAGGGGTTATTTTGCTGCTCATGGGATTTCATGGTCTGTATATAGGAAGAAATCAATTCTGGATCAAGATCTGGTCAGAAAGGGTGGAAAAAAGATGTGCTGGGAGTGTTATTCTGACATAGTAGATGGGATGTGCCCCAAATGTGATAAGCTGAAGAGGTTTGGGAAGTGATCCAATGGTAAATATATTTCTAATGGTGTTTCTGATTATAGTTGTTCTGTTCAGTACAATATTGAAGCACTGGTCGCAGTTTATTTATGCCATTTGGCTTTTAGGCGATAAACGATATGAAAAATCCAATTTAGTGCTTGATACAATAATTTCATCTAAACCACAATGGAAGAGGCCATATTTTCAGAAACAAAGAAATTTGAGGTTAATGGAAGATGTTGATGGCATGAAAGTATGTGTTGATGAAATGGCTAAACTATTTCCCAATGATCCTTCGGTTTTAAATTTCTATGGGCAATACTACACTTTGGAAAGGAATTTTGAAGCTGCAAAGAAATATTTAGACACAGCACTTCGATTGGCTGATTATCACGGGATATATTTTTCGTATGCCTTCCTTCAGTTTGAAATGAAAGAATATCAAGAAGCATTAGAAAAGATCAATCAGGCCCTAAGTAGGAAACACCGCCTGGAATATATTACTTTTAGAAGAGTAATAATCACTGAGTTAAAAGAAAACCTGAAAGATCCAGAAATTGAGATAGGTGGAGAATTGAATATCAATTTTCCAATTATACTCAAAAAACACTCTGCAATGCAGCTAATCACACTTTTCCCCTATGGTTTTGTACTTACGCTTCCTGTGATGTTTTTTATTAATTATTTGTTGTATGAGATTTTTCAAAATTTTCCTTTTCCTTATGCCCAGACTCCGCTTGTTTATCTTGGAATTCCTATTCTGAATACCTGGTTGATTAGTTTTTTCTTTTATGATACAAAAATTTTCATTGACAAATTTGGGAAGGTCATGTACACTAAGAATATATCAATTGATAATATTCAATCTGTTGACGAGTTATACAATTTTCAAGTAAAGAAAAATCAAGAAGTATGGGAGGTAGATCTTGAAAGGACAAGGGCTAAATTGGATGTAATTGAATTTCATATTAAATATAAGGGAAGAAGTTCAACATACAGAATATCAAAGGATCATATTATTTGGGAAGTAATTCCATAAGCAATAAGAGACTCGTCCTGTTCGATTTTTCTTTCAAGGTCAATTCTCATTTCTACCCACTTTATAACATTCAAGCAAGCACAAGAGGTCTGGGAAGTGGATCTGGAAAAATCACAATCAAACATGAACACAATAATTTTTCACCAACGTTACAAATTAGATATTACAGATATCAAATAAAACGAGAGAATATTGAAGTGATTGGGAGACCTATAGTGAGTAGAGAGATTAGGAATCAAGAATTAGGAAAAAGGTCGTAAATCTTCTTTTTCTCATGGAAATTTGAAATAATTTGCATAGTTATTGAAATACCATTAATATCTCCAGATAACCAGAGATATGGCGAATCCTTACAGAATTGAATTTTTTTATTATCAACCAATTGTTCGTTGTTAATAGGAGCTGTGAAAGGTTGAGATAATAAGAATTTCAAATAAAATATTGATGATGTATATTTACATTCCTCATGATCACAAACGCTTTCGAGATTAAAATGTAATTCAGGATCAGAAATCTCCCTAGTTTTATATGATACTTGTTTAATATTTAGTTTATTATTTTTTATTTCGAAGTAGAGATGATCATTTTTGTCTTGTCGATAGAGAAATTGTTCTAATTGAGGTGTAAATGGTATTGTATTGATTTCTTTTGGTTGTTCTGTAGATCTTTTCCAGAAAAAATAAATTGTTTCTATATATTCAATTCTTTCTTCTAATGCCTTCTCCCTCTCCTCTTGCACGAGAACATATTTTCGCCTTCCTAGTTTAGCCTTTTCATCTTGTTCAAGTTTCTTTTCAAGATCAATTCTCATTTCTACCCATCTCAGAATGCTTTCTTTTGGGGTAACTTTTTCTTTATAAATTTCCTTTTGTGTGGTTATATTATAGATAATTAGTGTACTTTGTGGAATGATAAGATCCTCACGAAGGTAGGTAGGTAATGGATCTTGGAATAAGTAACTATAAGTAAATACAGGTCCTGAAACATTCAAATGAGAATATGTTATCTCAATCTCCTCTTCAGAATTTGCATTATCTAGATCGGATTTGTTGATTCCTAGCAAATATTTCGCTTGAAACATTATATCCTCAGTAATTGTATATATGAGAAAGTATTTTTTCGGAATAAAAATTCTATATTCATCTATTTTTATATTTGCCCCGTATTTAGATAAATGAATGAAATTTTCATGATTTATTTTCTCAAAATATTCCATCTTAAAGTAAGATAAAACCACATTTTTCTTGTATCTAATCTTAATTTCCATCTATAATATATTTATCAATTAAGTATATAAACATATAATGATTATTCTAGTCTATTTATTCAACTTCTAGTAAAATTTTCCTGTTATATCGGATTCCAGCATCCATAATCATCAATATTACTGTTTCAGTAATAGATACCTGAAAAAAGAATTCAAAGAAAAATCAATTTTAAAATAACCTGAACATCAAAAAACCAATGCATATAGAAAAAAAATTTTGCAGAATAATAAAGATATGAGAGCCAAATCAAAAAATATTTGCCGAAGAATGATATCTTATATATGCGATATATTCATAATTTATTGAATATTATGTGTACAGTAAACAATTCTCTTAAATTATCATTATTTCTAATTATTTTGATATGTATCTCGCCTTCCCAGTCACTAGTTGATGATTGGTCAGCGATCAAGCAAACATCCTTAGATGAGAGTGAATACCTTGTAGAAGCCTCAAATTATGATGAGAAATCATCAGTTACAGTATTGATAACATTAACTTATAAAGTCAAATCTCTTAGTCCTAATGAAAATCAAGTCAAAATATGGATGCAAAGAATAGAGGGTCATAATCCTGAGACACAAAATGCTGTGGCACCTATGCAGGAAAGCCAGATTGTTTCTCTTGATTTTTCAAATCAAGATGTGATTCATATAGTTGATAAGGATAATAATCAAAATGAAATAGAACATTTAGCTGTTAATTTGACTGAAAATCAGGTGTTTGAACACACCATTACTTACAGACTAAAGCTATCTAAAATGAAATGGGAAATTGATAAAGAAATGACTGAGGATTTGGATGGAACCTTTCTTTCTAGCTATGAAAAAGCGGGAATAGATACTAATTCAGATTGGTTCAATTATTTAACCCGATCTGAGCTGAATCTAGAGGCAAATAATTCAGAACTTATTGAATTGACCCATGAGATAACTTCAGATCACTCCAAACTTCAAGATAAAATTGAGGCTATATTAATATGGTTAGATGAAAATATAGAAGCTGTTTCAACTGATTATTCACAAGGTGCCTACCTTACGTATTTAAAAGAACAGGGAGATTGTAGTGATTATACAACTCTATTCACTACTATGCTGCGAATACTAAATGTACCTGCAAGGACCGTGAGTGGCATTCAATTACTTGATGAAAATATGGAATTTTATCCACTACAAAAAGGACAGACATTTGAGTATTTTGGGGAAAAATATGGATCATTTGCCAGAAGAGCATTATTCCCTGGGCATGCGTGGACAGAATATTATCATCCAGAGTATGGTTTCATCACATTAGATCCCACCCTTGCGAGATACAATCCAAGTAAGTATATGAATTATGTTGGATATCATTATTTTGTAGTCTCTATAGGAGAATCCTTCTACAAAAATGTAGTGCCTGAATTACCAGAGGTATTGACTGGATGGAATTTGATTCCACATATAATAGCAAATGACATGACTGCAATTAGATGGAATTTTACTATGCAAGGTACTGTTGAGGATATTAACGGATATATTTGGATCCCTCCTGAACTAAAGAATATTCTACCAGTAATCCCTATTATTACAGCGATCCCTTTTATATTAATTAACATTAATCGGAAAAGAAAAAGGATTAAACAAAAGAACTAGATATTGACAATGTTCTACCTTAGGATACTATCCTAGAAGATCATTGCTACTCTTTATATTCAACTGATATATTATTAACTCACAAAATACTATCTTGGTATATAGGAACACCATTCTAAAGGGGAGTATTTCTGGGGTGATTTTGAAGAAGTATATTATAATAACTCTACAGTTTGTTTCTTGCAGTTTCGATAAGAACTGATAATTCTTCCTCTAAATATGGATCCAAAGAAATTGCCTTTTCCCAGTAAGAGATCGCTTCTTGTAATCGATTCATATCATTATATAGGTTACCCAGATTTTTATGAGCGCCAGCATGCCTTGGTTCAATATTTATCGCTCTCTTCAGTGCTTGCTCAGCTTCATCATATCTTTTCAGAAAGGAGAAGAGGTATCCTAGGTTATTCCACGTTGAAGTGTGTTCCGGAATTACCTTGAGCACCTCCCTAAATGCCTCCTCTGATTTTCTATACTCCTCGGTTGAGAAATAAAGCAGGCCTAGATTGTACCAGGGACTGACATCATTGGGATTTGTTTGAACAGCTTTCAAGTACCACTCCTTAGCCTCATCATTTCTTCCTAGATCGGATACTAGATTAGCCAGATTGTTTAATGCTCCCTCATTCTCAGGATCGGATTCTATAGCCTTTCTGTATGCCTCCTCTGATTCTTCAAATCTGCCTAGATTTGCCATAACAAAACCAAGATTATTTAGTACGTTTGTGTGGTCCGGTTGAATGAGAAGAGCATTATTATACGCTTCAATGGCCTCATCATACTGCAGATTATCGGCATAAACATTACCCATATTATTCCATGCCAAGACAAAATCGATCTTGTGCTTCAATGCAGTCGAGTAGAATATCACTGCTTCCTCTCTCCATCCTAGTTTTTGTGAGATCAGCCCAAGTCTGTACCAGATATTTTCATCACCTAATACTTCTTGCTTTCCAGATTCTTGCTTTCCTGTAGATAGTAATTCCACTACTTTATGAATCTGTTCTCTCTGTTCATAATTCAGATTGGATACATCAATATTCTCCCAGGAATTATCAGCAATACCAATAAATGATCCAATTGCATCCATTATTTTTCTTGTATTGGAGACTAATCTCTCTTTGACTTCAGCATTTTGGATGAGATCATCAATTTCATCGAATTCTCTTTGACTTTCAACCAGATTTGTAAATAAAGTATCGAAATCATTTTCATATTTTCTCTTGAAAATCCCTTTGAATACATTTAAACTACCAATATTGTGATCTTTTAATATCTGTTTTAAAAGGTCCTCACTTTCAGCAACTGTCATCCCCATCTTATTGGCGATATCACTGATATTGACTATCTCTCCATCTTCTAGTGGTAATAAATTATCAAGAAGATCATTATACATGATTAATCAAATCGAATTAATTAGTAATAATTTTCTAGTATATTACAATTCTAAAGATCAATATCATCTGTATAATGATCATTAATCAAGTAGGCTAAAAGCAGCTAGGTTACAAATAACACTTATTTTGGAGGTTTAATCTTTTCAAAAATATCTTGTAAGCCATCAAGGATTCTCTGTTCATCCTCACTGATACCGTCTCTATCTGCAGTTACTCGTGCAATTTCCATTATTTGTTCTTCATATTCCTGGATCATATGATACTCATCAACAGTAACGATACCATCAGCGATTATTTTTTTGAGATATTCCTGGTATAACATCACCTTTTCTGCTATAGTATTGGTTAGATATATCTCATCCTCAGTATATTCATCATCTGCTAAACTGATCTCTGTCAAAGTATTCATGATCTCATCAGAGCCCTCAAGTATGAATCTTGTATACTCAAGTCTTTGTTCAGCAGTCGTTTTTGCTCCCTCAAGTACGGGAAGTAACATATATCCCCAAGAGGTTTTTTTGAAATACACTTTATCTCCTTTTACTAATCTCAAATCTTCTATTATCTCATGAGGTAGTGCAATAAATCCTTCTGATCCAATCTCTGCCTGTAACACGAAATATGATTGAAAAATACATCTTTTAAATAATGGGAGAAAATAATGAAATATAGTGGATAAATACATCTTAATAAGCATATATCTCCATAAATAGCCTCCACAAGATCGAAAATTATGAACAATTCTTATAGCTAAAAATTTATTTGGTAGACAAATGAATGAAAAATTGCTAGAGGCAACAGCCAAGTATCATAATGATCCTTCAGTTGAGAATTTGATATGGTATGCAAGAAGATTAGCCTATGCAGGAGATTTGGAGAATGCAATTGAAGTATTGTCAGAAGGCATTGAAAAATATCCTGAAGATCCAAGGCTGTACCGTCATAGAGGTCATAGATTTATTTCTACAAGACGATTTCAAGATGCGATAGATGATTTTGAGAAGGCTAAGCTCCTTATCAAAAATGTTCCGAATGAGATAGAGGAGGATGGATTACCGAATAATCTGAATATCCCCTTAAGTACATTGTATTTTAATATTTATTACCATCTAGGGCTAGCTTATTATTTAATCAATGAATTCAAGAAAGCAAAACTAAATTTCAAATTATGTCTTGAAGTTTCTGAAAATGATGATTCAATTGCTGCCAGTCAGTATTGGTTATTTCTTACCCAGAATCTTATTGCGATGCAATCTAATAAGAAATATCCTCTTCCTATTCGAGTTAAACCCGACATGACGATCATTGAAAATTTTGCCTATCATAAATTGATAGAGATTTTCTCAATAAATATGCATGATGCAGAGGGTTTGGATGAGTTGATAGCTGAAGATGATCTTACCCTATTATATGGCCTGGCAATGTGGTTACTTTTCAATGGAGAAAGAGACAGGACGATTGAAATATTAACGAAAATCCTGAATTCGGAACAAACCTATGCTTTTGGCTATATTGCGGCTGAGGTTGAAATGAAACGGGTGACATCCAAGAAATAATTGATTAACGGAAAATTATTTTCACTACAATCATATGTTTAAAATGAATATATCTCATTGTAACTTGTGGACCGTTCAATAAATAAATACAGCAGCGCAGATAGTGTATGTGTGGGAGAGCTTCCAGAAGGCTGTAAACGATGCATTGCCGGAGAGAAAATAGTATTATATGTGACTGGCTCATGCTCTGTGGGTTGTGAGTACTGCCCCATTCCTGATGAGAAACAGCATCGTGATGATCAATTCGTCAATGAAAGAAAAATAGACAAAATTGATACTGTATTTGATGAATCCAAGGTTTGTCAGGCCACTGGTTCTGGTATCACAGGTGGAGATCCCATGGAGGTGCCAGAGCGAACATTGGAATATATTAGAAGCATTCGAAAGGAATATGGCCCCGATTATCATCTTCATTTGTATACATCTGGAAAATTCTTTATAGACAGGGAGGATCTAATTGATGAGTTATTTGAGGCTGGTCTAGATGAACTCCGCTTTCATCCTCGAAATCTAAAAACTAAACCTGTTTGGTATATTGCCCAACGTGCCAAGGAAAGATTCCAAGCTAAAAGCATCGGATTTGAAGTGCCAGTGATTTCAGGAAGAGAGGATGATCTTGAAGCATTGATTTTATTTGCTGATGAAACTGGATTAGATTTCGTCAATCTTAATGAATACGAATTTACAGAGAGTAATTTCAACAAATTAAGTCAACGTGGTTTTGTTTCAGTACTGGTTAATTCTGCCATTCAGGGTTCCAAGGAGACTGCAATTGAAGTAATTAATCGTATTAAGGATAGAACCCGTATCACCATTCATTTCTGTACATCAGGTTCCAAGGATTCAATTCAGTTAAAACAACGCTTTATAAAAAGAGCTCATTCTGTTAAACGAGAGTTTGACGCAGTTAATGATGAGGGTTTACTTGAATACGGAAGGATGGTTGCACATTCCAAGGAGGAATATGATGTGCTGTTAGAGCTGATGGATGAATTTGAGGTCGAAGAGGATTATCGGCAGGATTTTCCTGATGATTTTTCCATAGAAACCGCAGATTATGTTGTGGCTTCAATTATTGATGAGTTACGAGAAGTCCTACCAGATCTACAAGCAGAACTTGTATCTCGTTATCCTGTGGAAGACGGTCCAATAATCACTGTTGATCCTTTATAAGACAATATTACTTTTATAAACAATAAGAATTAACTAAGCACATTCAAAACATCAACCATGGAGACCTACCTGACTGTGTTGATTTGGATTGTAGGATTATTCATACTCTATGTTATCCTAACCCTTATCATCACGTTGATCTTGGCAAAAGGACCTCATAGGCCATTTGATGATACTCCTGATTGGGGTGAGATTGAGGATCATTGGGTTGAAACTCATACTGGGGCACGAATCGAAACTTGGGTAGTCTATCCTGATGGTAAGAAAGGAGATCATGATCATCCTGCAGTGCTTCTCACCCATGGTTGGTCAAGAAACAGAGGACGAATGGTAGCTCGAGCTAGAAAGTGGAAGAATCTTGGTTTCACATGTATTCTCATTTCAGTGAGAAATCATGGCAATTCTGATAAAGAAAAGATAGGGATGAGTATAGTAAAATTCTCCCACGATATCCAGGATGTGTTACTGTGGTGGGGTAAACCTATAATTATTGATGGACACTCCATAGGTGCAGGTGCATCTATTCTAGTTGCTGGCAGAGAGTATCCCTTTGTAAAAGCTCTCGTGGCAGAGGCACCCGTACGTCATATACCCGGAGATCTTCATCATATCTATCGACCTGCTTTCAAATCACTTACTCCTTTACTTATGCCTGGAATGAAATTAATCCTAAGCATCTTCTTTTATCCCTACCGAAAGCAGGGATATAATCCAGTAAAGTTAGCTGAGAATATTAATGTACCCACTCTTCTCATTCATGGAAAAGATGATGATGTATTACCATCATATTTGAGTGAAGGATTGCACAAGGTGATCAGGAACAGTACTTTGCGTGTACTTGATAATACTCATCATTCCAATATTCCTGATCATAGGGATTATGAAAGTATAATTGCTGATTTTTGTTCTTCTAATAATTTATTATAAGGTATTTAACGATATGACTTCTGGAATCTGGCACGAGCACCACTTCCACCTGCTTTTTTAGGTTCAGTTCTTCTTGAGTCACCAACAATCATCGTACGATCGTATTCCTCGAAAATTTCACGAACCTCGTTAAGACCAAGGTGTTTATCAATTGCTCTGGCAAGAGCCATTCTTGCTGCCTCTGCACGGGATGAGACTCCACCTCCGTGGACACGGATTTTGATATCTAAATCGTCAGAAACAAATTTCTTTACCAGCATCAGTGGTTCTTCGATTCTTACTCTTGCATAGTAGGGTTCTATCAATTCAAGAGGAACACCATTAACTCTGATGACACCTTTACCCTTCACCTGTTTTAATCTGGCACGTGCTACTGCAGTCCTTCGCTTACCTGAGGTTAATATTATATCACTCATTCTTATACTCGCTCCTCATGTTTCCAACCAATTTCCTTGGCTAATTCACCGACAGTGATGTACTTCTTCATACTTTTAGGATGTGCATCAGGTAGTGTTTCAAAGCTCTTATCTGCCATTTCATCAGGAATGTTGATGTAGGCTGCTAATCTTCTATAGGCCAGTCGTCCAGAGGTGGTTTTCCAGGGTAGCATTCCTCTGACAGTTCGTCTTAGGATTCTATCTGGAAATCTGGGGAAGAAGGGACCTCTCTTGGGATTGGTATGCACAGCACGAGCTCTTCTCTGTTGATAATCCTTTATTAGGGATCTTCTTGTTCCAGTGATTATTACGTCTTGTGCATTCACAACTACGACTTTTTCTCCTGCAAGCAATTTCTTTGCAAGCCAGGAGCTTAATCGACCTAGAACCAGTCCGGTTCCATCAATATAGGTTACGTTTTGCTTACTCATAATATTCACCCTAGAATACGAACTCCTTTCCCTTTGGGGTTTTCTTTGACAAGGTCTGAAATGGTGATAACCTTTCCCTTTGCCTTCTCAATTTTCTCCTTGGCAGATTGACTAACAGAGATAGCTGCAACAGTAACTGGATGGGTGATCTCACCTGCTCCCAATACCTTACCTGGTATGAGTACAGTCTTGAATTCTGTACCTTCAGTGTATCTGTTGATTTTGCTAATGTTTACCTCAGGTCGTAATCTCCTGGGTTTACCAAGCTTTTTGGATATCGCTCGCCAGATTGGTGCCTCGTGGGTATTTGATGCCTTTCGAAGCTCATAGATCAGACTCGCAACTTCGGGGTTAGTTGGCCCTTTGTTTCTTGATACCATAATTATTCACTCAATTAAATGATTCATAGTGAGAATACACTCACTCAATTTCAGAATCCCAATTTGTTTTTATAATATCTTTGATAGCAGGCGCGCTTTTATTGGTATTATTCACTGTTCATTATACGCATCTGCAGCACTAATCAGAGTATCTGCAACATAGATGGGTGCATCATTTGCTATGGATAGAAGAACTGCATGTGAGGGTATCATTTGGTATTGAATGTGATTACTAAAACCTTCAGGGAGCAAGTAAATTGTTGCCTGATATACATCAGTACCGGGTACAATGAGATCTATCTCGGTTTTCTCAATTATTGCCAATTCTCCTACAAGGTTGTATATCTGCATTCGTGGATCAGGTGGAACTTTACTTGATCCTGTTCTTTTTGAGTTCTCAAATAATATCTGATAGGCAATATCTGTGGGAATAGACGACATTATGAATTGTCTTCCATCCTCCATCTCCATCCTTAAGAAGGGTTGTAAACGTTCATCTGGTATGGCCATTTTTGTTGACAGTGTGAATACTTGAGTATTGATTACCTTGATATAGTTAGTCAAACATATCCTTCCTAATAGTGTTAGGAAAATAAAATAGAAAAACCCTTTGCTTTTGAAATTCTCTATTATTGAATATATTACAATTCTCAAAAAATTACCATTTAAATGGGTTATTTGCATAAAAATTATTTTGATCTTGAGAAGATGCTAGTCTATGAGAGTTTTGATAGCTGGTGCTGGATCGATTGGTACTGTTGTTGGCATGCTAGTACAAAAAGATCACGAGGTTAATCTACTCAGAAGATCTGGCACTTTTGGACTAATTAGTCATACTATAACTGGAGTGAAGAATTTTGAATCAAAAATACAGATCCTTGATTCTAATGTTGAATTACTTGACCAAATCTATGATATCATTATTCTCAGTACACAGAGACAACAATCAGAACAAATACTAAAATACCTTGAGAGACAAAATATCCCTGAGAATACTATTTTCCTCTGCTTGCAAAATGGTATGCATGTATCTGATCCTGTCCAGAAGTATTTTCCTAACAATCCCATCGTTCAGGGTGTAGTATGGTGGTCTGCTACATTAATCGACTCATCCACTGTTTACTATCATAGGGAAGCTCCAACATTTTTAGGTTCAGTTAAGGGAGATGGTCTGAATGTAGCTAAATCATTACTAGCTCCCCACTTTGATATTCAAATCAGTGATGATATTTTCTCGGAAGTGAGAAAAAAATTACTTCTTAATATTGTTAGTCCAGTCTTGGCATTGATAAAGCAACCATACCCGCAGGGATTGAACAATCTTAGGATTAGGACTATTACACGCATAGTTTTTGATGATGTTTTATCAATTGCCCTTGAGAGAGGATGGGAGATAGATGATAAACTAGTGGGCTTTCATAAACTTCTTCATTCAGATACATTGTCTGAGCAGTCACCACAATCAAATCATGTACACAAGGTATCTACTCAAATTTCAGCTGAAAAGCATGGAGGACGGGGATCAAATGCAGGAGAATTATTGGGTTATTTTATTCTCCAAGGTAGTAAATCATGTGAAATACTGTTGTCAACAGTTATGAAATTAGAACCACACTATTATGCATTAATGGATGATGAGATTGATGATTTGCTAACCGAGTTAAATTCTCTGAATATATCTTGTCCTCTACCTTGATTGTTGAATTAAATAATATCGTTTACGTAATTGCAAGAATTTTTTGGAGAATTTGACCTCATCAATTTCTAGAGTATCATAGCTATCCTCTAATGCCCAAAGTTCAGCTTCAATATTATCCAGGGTCTCTGCTGCTACTTGAGACTGTGACACATTGGTTATTGAGGTTGATTGGTTCTCGAGATGATTTAATTCAGTTCGTTTATCAGATAATTGCTGCTGAAGCATCTGTATCTGTCTTCTTAGCATCTCATCCTGTTTGTCAGTTGATATAGAAGTAGCATTTTTTACAGGAGAGGCAGAAAGTATTTGTTTGGCTTCTTTAATTATTTGAAACACATGCATACTATCTTTCCAATGATGGTAGGAACGAGTGATAATTCTACCTTGCTCATCAGCACCAAGATGTGAAGTACCATCCGGCAAATGAATGCTTGGTGGAGAGTTTGGAAAATCATCGGGAATGTTAACTATCATATTAATGGCATTTCCACTACTATCTTTTATTATACCTCCCCATTGTTTCAAGGATCCTTGAAGAGGTTCGAAACCGAATACATACTGATAAATCAAAGCAGCTTCTCGTGAAAGGGTTAAATCATCTGTCATTCTAATTAAAACAGCAATAGAGAAGTATAAAATGTTTTATAATTTTTGGAAAACAAAAGGAAGGATTTCATCTATTTCTCATTAATCTTGATGTTTTTAATCTCACAGCCATTTCCTGTCACGATGGAAACATAGAACGAGCATTCAGGACAACTGAAACTGGGGATTAACGTCTCTTCATCTGTAATATTTGCAATCGGCCCCCGATATCCACATTTATCACATTTCACTTCCCCTGGCTTCTTACTGAATACTAATTTGGTGTTCTTGAATATTGACTTATCTGCTATTATAATCTCGAAACAGCTCTCCACCTGCTCTGGTATTATAAATGAGAATTCACCAACCTCCAACTCGATTTCTTTCACAGATATTACATTGTATGGAGCTATCGATTGTATTACCGTGTCCACAATTTGTGTAGTTATGGTATACTCATGCATGTAATTACACCTGTATTCCAATTGCAGCAATTATTTCATCAATTCCAACACCTTTTCTAGCATTGGTTAGTACAACCCTTGCATTGGGGTTGATTTTTTGTACATCCGATAGTAATTTATCCAGATCTACCTCCATCACTTCAGCTAATTCTATCTTGTTTATTATCACAATATCAGCATTTCCAATGATTATAGGATGCTTGACTACCATGTATGGACCCTCGGTCACTGAAACTACACATACTCGCATATGTGTACCAAGAGGGTATTCTGCTGGACAAATGAGATTTCCCACATTTTCAATCAAAACCAGTTGAAGTCTATTCAATTCATCATCTGAAATATCGTCAATCACTTTTTTGATTAATTTTGCATCTAGGTGACAACCTGCATTAATTTGTACCACGTTTGTATTGAATTTTTGAATGCGTTTTGTATCTATAGTTGTCGCTATATCACCACCAATCATCATGACATTGATCTTTCCTTGCAGTTTCTCGGTGATTTTCTCAAGTATCGTTGTTTTTCCAGCACCAATACTGCCCATGATATCTATTGCTCGTATATTATGTTTCTCAAAGATTTGCTTGTTTTTCTCTGCCTCCTCTCGGTTAATATCATATACATTGATTTTTGGCTGAATATTCCTTTCTTTGGTAACAATTTTGATATCATCACTCATGTGTGAGAACTTAAAGAATATATGTTAAACCTACCCAAAATGATCAAATCACTGGTACAATAATGGTTGAAATTTGTGAAAAAAAATAGTTTGATTTTTCCAGCTTCACTCACTTTACGCTGTAACCCAAATTTTCAATACTCAGTATCTAGTAATGATTTATCTTTTCTGAGTTGTAATAACATTATTATTTTATATAATCTGAATTTCAGTGAAAATGTACGGGATTTAAAAGATGAAAAAGATCAACCTTTACTTCTTATTACTTACATTCCTCATCTTACCATTTTCCATGATCGCAGCACAGGAAGGTCAAGATGATACGTATATAATCTTATATGATGAATCACATGATCAATTTTTCACCACAGATTTGATGAATACCTCACTTGATTCATTATCAACTGCTTTTGGTAAGACAATCATATTACAGAAGAATACTGAAACGTTCACTCCTACCAGTTTGCAAGGGGCAGATCTTTTAATTATTACCAATCCTGGCCAGGATGCTGAATCCGCTGATGAAGATGAGAAATTGGCTCTAGAGACTTATGTCACATCTGGTGGTAGCATACTGTACATGACAAATCCATTTTCCTTCAATGCAAATGTATCTGGTAATGCGAAACCATTAAATGATCTATTAATTGATAATTTTGATGGAAGAATAAAAACAGACGGTTTGGATAGTGAGAATACAAGTATAATAATTGATGATTTCAATTATAAAATCAATGATTCCAATGTGCTCGTGAATGCCAAAAATTTAGCTGCAGAATTCATGAGAGAAGAAATTGTTGATATCACTGAAGGAGATATTCTATTACACAGTGCTCTTATCAGTTCAAGTGATACCAGAGCAGAATACTATGCTAATACATCACAATATGCCTATGCTGTAACACAGGATTATAAGAGAATGATTGATTCACTCAGAGAAACTCCACTTTGGATGTATGGTGATGAATTTTCTAGTGGAGGTAGAGTGATGCTTGTTGGTTCAACTGTAATGTTCTCAGATTACTCCTATGATGGAACAGAAACTTGGGTTGATCAGGAGAATAATCTTGGAGTATTCCAAAATTTTGTTGCTTGGTTACTTAATATCACCCCTGTTGAGGAAGAGAATGAGTTAATCAATCAAACCTTTAGTTTTTTTGCTTGGTATAACTTTTTAATTGCACTAGGAATCGGACTTGTTTTTCTGGTAGCATGGATTGGTTACTTGCTCTTCACTGGTAAAATCACAAAGGATCGGATATTCGATGTTAAAATACCAAAGAAATCAGAACAGATAACAAAGAAGAAGAAATCAAAGAAAGGTAAATCCAAGAAAAAAGGATCTAAGAAGTAAGTTAAAATATAGATATCCCTTTATTAATTCCTATTAAATATGGATTATTTTCCTTTTCAATACCAAGAATCGTACTCTCACCATGTCCTGAAAAAATGATCGTCTCATCAGATAATGTGTTCATGACAAATTTCAATGATTTCACCATTTTAGTAGAATCACAGAAGGGAAAATCAGTTCTACCTATTGAGGACTTGAAAATCAAGTCACCAACAAATGCAACTGGTACTTTGCCATCCTGTAATTCAAAGTCATTGATTGCATAGATGACATGCCCCGGTGTATGGCCTGGAGTATGATAGACCTTTATTTTATATCCTCCTAGATCAAGAACTGGTTCTCCTTCTATCCATACATCAGGTTCATCAAGTTTGGGAGGAATAATACCATAACGTTTGACCCAATCATGATATGCCAGATAACTCTCTTCCTCTGATCTATGGAGATAAACCGTAGCCCCTGTAATTTGTCTGGCCATACTATACCAAGACGCATGGTCAAAATGACCATGTGTGATAAGAAGGTGTTTGATTATGATACCTTTGGCCTTAAGTTCTTCAATTTTTGAAATAGCTTCCTTCCCTCCTGGATCAACCATAACAGCATTAAGTCTATCCCCGAATATATAGCAATTAGTTCCAACTGGACTTACCAGAACATAATCAAATATTTTTACCATAGATGCCACATTCATTCCACCTATTTAAAATTCATGTGCAATACATCTACAATCCAATCCAATGATTTCGTTGGATTGCTTTTATCATTCTAAGTGCATAACTGAACTTTGGACTAAGAGCTGGTTTTATCCTCTCTTCTCCACCATGTAGCAATCCGGTGAAATATTCTACCACCGCTTGGCCCATTTCATCATACTTGTACCCACCCTCAAGAATTGTAGCAACATGTCGATTGGTTATCTTTTTATTTATCTCTCCAATTCTACGTCCTATTTCATAATATCCATCTGTGCTGAGAGAGAGATTTCCATAAGGATCGTCCTTCAGACCATCCAATCCAAGTGAAACAAGTATGACTTCTGGAATAAACTGCTCTATTATAGGAATGACAATTTCGTCAAATGCTACCAGATAATCAGCATCCCCAAGCTGCCAAGGGAGAGGTATATTGACAATCTTACCTATCCCATCCATGGATCCCACCTCTTCTGCATATCCAGTGCCCGGATAAGAAATATCAGGATCTGAATGTAGGCTGATATAGAGTACATTTGGGTCATTTTTGAAGATTTCTGCTGTTCCATTTCCAAAATGATTGTCCACATCAAGGATTAGAATTTTCTTATAATCCTTACGGATAACATTTGTAGCTACTGCTATATTATTTAGAAAACAGAATCCCATAGCTGAATTATCCGTGGCATGATGTCCTGGTGGTCTCAGCAAGGCAAAGGTATGATGTGATTTCAGTTCCTTTACTGCTTGAATGGTTCCGCCCACGGCAGTCATTGCAGCTTCATAGGTATAGATATTGGTATATGTATCAACAGTAAATCGTACTGAATTCATCAACGAGGATTTTACTAGAGTATTGTACAGATCTTCAGTATGTATTTCTAATATATCCTTTTCATTTGCTCTATTTGCCTCAATAAACGATACATTTAATTTTGAATTTTGAAGTGCCTCCTGTATTACCTCAACTCGTTTAGGGCTTTCTAAGCTGTCTCCCATGATATGAAGCAAAGAATTTCGATGATGATATACTTTTAGCACACGGTGATGATTTTCAATGTAAACAAAAATGTCATCATTGGTGATTACGCAATTAATTAAATTATCAATGATTTTTAGAAAAAGGAATCTAACGAGGTTTGTATTTGATCAGGGATATTCTCTTGTGAATCTCCATTACTCTCATCACTAATACCCTCTTTAATGATTGAAGCCAATTGCCTACCTATTCCAGGAATTTTAGCTAGTTCATCTACAGAAGCCTTATTGATTTTTTCAATTGATGTATACCCATGATCATATAGTATTCTAGCTCTCACTCTTCCAACTCGATGAATATCAACTAATGGCATCAATTCTTCCTTAATACCATATTTTAACCTCTGATTGATTGAATTTAGTGTTTTTGTATGTAATTTCCATTTGAATATTTTAGAAATTTCATTGGCAGAATGCACTAACCACTCCATTCGGTTTAGCAATGCGTGTAAATCTCCAGAAGCAATGCCATACTTATCATTAATTTCCTCCTCACTGGCCTCTTCAAGCCATAACTCTATCACTTTGGCAATTTTTAACGAGCTAAAGAATAAATCATACCCATATTCTGTATCCTCATCCTCTAAATTCATCCAATCGTCCTTATAACGTTCATAATCTTCCATTAATTCCTCAATTTCACGATCACGAATGCTATACAACCTAATATCAGGAGTGCTGGAGAGCAATTGAAGGAATACTAGATTATCCAATTGTTTATCCTTTGATTCTTCCAATCCAAGTTTAATCATCCTTGCTGAGAGGGGGTCAAGATAGAGTTCATTAACTCGTTTACCAAACTTGGTCACTGAATAGGGTTCATCTTTTGAGATCAATTTGGCTTCTGATAATATTTCTAGTACCTTTAGTACTTCTTCTTCTACAAAGAACAGAGAACCATCATTTTGATAACCATAAAAGGTATTGGCAATCATATCCATAGCAGTATCGAAATCAATGACATAATTAGATGCTATGAAGGAAAGAATATGAGAACGCATAGCTGGTTCTGTTCCCAATTTCGAGGTAATCTCTTCTGTCTCTGCTCGAATGAATTTATCTAGGAAAACATCTCGTTCACTCTCATTTTTCGCGATTATTATTGCTTCTCCATATGGATCAAATTGCGGTCTTCCTGCTCGTCCTGCCATCTGCTTGTATTCAAGTACGGGTATTGGTTGTGTAAATCCATCAGAATAACGAGTTACGCTTCTAATAATGACTCTTCTTCCTGGAAGATTGATCCCAGCAGCGAGAGTAGGCGATGCTGTTATTACCTTGAGCTGTCGAGATCTAAAAGCATCCTCTACTTTTTTTCGATGACTGGAAATTAGACCTGCATGATGGAAGGCAACACCACCTTCAATTACATCTGCCAATCTCGATCTTAATTCTGTTTTTTCTCCCAATGATCTTATCTCATCAGCGAGTTGTTTCAATTCCATGAGTTGACTATTGCTTAATTTCCACTTAATTTTCTTTGCTACGTCCTCTGCTGATTTCATAGTTGATTTTCGTGTATTTGTGAAAATCAGACACTGTCCCTGCTGATCAACCATCTCCATAGCTAGACTTACATACCCATAACGATCTGTGGAATCACCCAATTCCTGCTGCTTACCATTGGCATAAGTGATAGTTCCTCCTTCCCAAACACCTTCTACAAGTTTCACAGGTCTCCAGCTCGATGTAATTAAATCTGCATCTAACCATTCAGCAATTTCATCAGCATTGGTAATAGTAGCTGATAATGCAACAATTTGGCATTCGGGAAGATTTCGTCTGATCAATGATAATACTACTTCAAGTACCGGACCTCTAGAACTATCATTTATCAGATGAACTTCATCAGAAACAATCACTTTAATTTCATCAAGCCAGCTTACTTGATGACGAATGATAGAATCAAATTTCTCGTTAGTTGCGATAATAATATCAGCACCACCAAGCCATCCAGACTGTTCATCGAGATCACCTGTTGAGATGGCCACTTTTAATCCTACTAATTTAGCAAATTCTCTAAACTCATCAAATTTTTCAGAAGCTAGTGCCCTAAGAGGAGCGAGATAAATTGCTTTTCCTCCATTCTGAAGTAGAGATGAGAACATGGAAAGAATTGCAATCAATGTTTTCCCAGAAGCAGTTGGGATGGCAATAACTTGATTTCTCCCTCTCAATAATCCCTTTTCCACTGCTTCTGCCTGTGGAGGATATAATTCCACAATCCCCTTCTCTATGAGATATGAACTAATTCTATCATCAATGGGTAAACTACTAGTCTTCACAGGCAACACCGAGAATAATTTCCTATTGATTCATAACAATTTAAAGATATGGTAGAGTTCATTGTAAGTGAATTAAGGTTTTGAAATCACTCCTGGTTTAGGTGCATACAATGTACCATCTCGTTTCATACTAGTCACCACTCCCATAACATAATCTCTTCCCATACCTTCGTTTTCAGCCTCCACCATTAACTCCTCTTCCATTATCTCTCCATTATTTTGCTTGACAAGAAATTCAATGAGAGCCATTAGTTTATTTAGCTTATTACGTTTTGTTCCAGTTTGTCCAGAATATAGTGCATCAATGTCTGTTGCTCCAGTTTCTGGATCAATGGCTATTTGTGAGAAGCTAAATTTGACAAGATCGATTGCTCGTTGAGCATCCTGTTTGGTCACTGAATTTCTTAACGCTGCTTTAGCTCTTGCCTCTGCTAAACGAATAATTCCCTCTAGCTGTCTTGCAGTTATGGAAACACGGTTTCCTTGTTTAGTCGCATCTGACCCCTGTCCATAAGTAGTTCTCATTGAGACATAGAAACTCTCAATCAACTCAGCTGCTTCTTCAGAGAGTGCAGGTTGATAGTTTTTCTTTGCATATGCAATATATTTCTTCAACACCTCAACCTCAAGTGGTGGTTTATTATCACCTGTACTTCCCTGAAAACGATGCAATGATAATATATGATTTGCTATAATGCTATCATTTTTCTCCTCAGGCTCATCTCTCAATATAAAGATTAGATCAAATCGGGATAGAATTGGGGCTGTAAGGTCCACATTTTCATTAAATGTTCGGTTAATCTCATATCTACCGAATTTTGGATTCGCTGCGGCAAATACACCAGTACGCGCATTTAATGTGGCAACTATACCTGCTTTGGCAATACTAACCGAATTATGAAGAATAATACCTTTAGAGATAAAATTTTGAGTGGGAAGGACGGTTATATCGTACACCCATTTTGACTTGTATAATCCAGAATTCGGGATTTTATCAATTTTTACAATTCTTGACCATCTGAACGCATTAAAAGATTGGATTAAATTAAGTTGATCTCGGATCTCCATGATTTCCTGCTTCAAAGCAGACACAAATTTGTTATATAGCTGCTCTCTTTTTTCACTACTATAACCGCCTCTTTCTAGATAGTCAATATTACCCCTTGAACAAGAAATTAGTTCAGCAATTCTCACTTGTGAAAAATTGTGCTTCTGTCGAATGATATCAAATGCCATTACGTCTTTCAAATCTTCTTCTAATTCTACCAATTTCCTTTCAATAACATCAATGTAAGGTTGTAATCGCTCATATCCCACTCCAATTTGGTTCTTGATATTTTTATAGAAATCTCCTCTATAAGTAATCTGCAACCGTTTAAGAATCTTAATTAAAATGATAGAAGCTTGTGTAGGAATTGTTTCTCTGTTTACAGAGCCTTCAATAGAACGCTTAACTAAGAAATTATAATGATCTTCTTCTTGATATTTCCTTATTTTGAAATAAGAATCAAATCTGGGAAGAGAATTTCCATTAATGTATAATTTGTAATAATATCTATTTTCTTCTTGAATATTCTCATTTTTATATCTTACAATTCTTGTGTGTATCCCAAATGTGAGTAAAAGGTCACTCATATCATTAACTAAACCAACTGAAGCTGTTGCATATCCAATTCTCTCAGATTCTAACGTACCATCTCCTTCGAATGCTGCTTCAATAAATGCAATTCTCTTACTTTCAGATAATCCGAAGATCTCAGAAGGTAATCGTTTAAAGATTGCCTTTTTCATAAGAATTGGAAAATTAGTAAATAAGTACTCATAGATATCTTTTGAGACGATTCTTATCGTTCTATTCTCTTTGGTATAATCTATTGGTTCAACATTAAACACTAATTTGATCGTTTCAATCATATCATTGATTATCGTCTGGTTGGTATTTGATAACCCTATCTCATAAGAAGAACCTTTGTAGGAGTAACCCTCAGCAAGAAAATACCCTAAGAATCTTGCAAAATCGAGATTGATGGATTGTGGTAATGTTACATTCTTTCTTCCACCCGAGTAATTGCAAACGAGAGAGATATTTTCATCGTATGTTATTTTCTTGGGGCCGGGAACGAAAGTATTGATCATTAGGGAACTTGCTGGAATTGTATCAACAAGATTATCACCTACAACAAATAAAGGATGATCCGGTGTTACTATTATCTCCCGACCATTGTCAAAAAGGATCTTGTAGAAGTGATCTGGTGCTTTATGTCGACTAATCCTGTTTATTTTTGTACTGAGAACCTCGGTGAAGTCTGTAGTATCAATTTTAAATTCTAGGTCTTCTATTGGTAATATTTCACAATTTACTCCTTCAATATATCTATCTGGATATTTTGTGAATAAATTATCTACGAATTTTCCAATTGACACTTCTTTTCCATTCTTTAATCTAATCTCACAGCTTTGATGATAAGAATGCTGCTCCATCGCTTCATGAATGGCTGATCTATCATTCTCATTCATCTTATCAAATTCATCGATTAAACAAATACCTCGATCAGCAAGTACCAGTGCTCCAGCTTCTAGTGTAATTTCACCAGTGTCTGGGTCTCGTACTATGGCTGCAGTTAATCCCGCAGCAGAGCTTCCTTTCCCAGATGTAAAAATCCCTCTTGGAGCAATGCTCTGAACATAACGAAGCATTTGGCTCTTCGCCACTCCAGGGTCTCCAATAAGTAATACATTAGGTTGTCCACGGGTGTTAAATCCATCAGGATACGTTTTGGTTACACCACCAAAGAGAAGTAGCATTGCTGCTTCTTTAATCTCAGTATGACCATAAATGGATGGTGCAATTGAATTAATAATCCTATCGTGAATTTTTGGATCATTAGAGATATCTATGAAATACTTTTCTTCTTCTGGTGTGATATTTAGAAAATCATCTTCCTTTGTCAGTGATTCGATATAATTTATATCAATCCATGTATCAAAGGTAAGTACCTGACCCTTTTTTATCTGTTTGGTGGGCTTTGTTCGCACTATACCTCCAAACTGTACTCGATCTCCTGGTCTTACCGCATTAACACTATCATCAGTTAATCTGCAACTAATAGATTTTGGTGATGCACCAGGGGGTAAATCTTCTGGTTTCTCCTGGACTGTTATATATTGCCAATCAATCAATTTTGATCTGCGTTGATCTAGATTGAAATCTTTTGCTTTACAAGTATCTTGATTACATCTATCAGGTTTGAAGTAAGTTCCATCTTGGAAGATAACCTCCATCTCATGACCCTCGGTACAGGTATAGAATGCTCTGGTAATAATAGATTTGATCTCAGTGGTTCGGATGACTATCCCATCTAACCATTTGAGAGTATCCACATGTGAGGCTCTTATATCTCGTATTTTGATGTGAGACGGGGTATCATGAAATCGTACATAGAAATGATTTCTATCAAGTAAAACTTCTCGATAATATTCCAGGTTCTCACTTTTCACATGTAGTGACAGGGCCTCTGAACCTGTGGCTAGCATAAAAAAGGGATTTTCCATGAGTGTGGATGCCATATCTAGATCTCGTATATCATCAATGAGAATTAGATCATTATAATCAATATTAATAGATCGATATCCATCTCGTATCATCCTATTGATCTGGTTAATATACTTGTAATCCCCATTATCATCTTTAAAATTAGTGAAAAATTGCTCATATGCCTCGAGCAATTCATCATGTGTTTCAATTGCCAATTATCTCACCTCAAATATTATCAGAATCAAGTCCAACCCTACTCTGCCAGGTGCTGAACACCTTGTTTAACTCCTGATAGAGCCATTTTTCCTCCTCTGTTAACGGTAGATTTCCATCTAGTTGATTATCAATCATTACGATGTTGAGCAGTTTTTTAAACCGTCTTCGTAATAATTTTTGGAAACTACCTTCAAGTGAAGTCTTCCTTCGGAGTGATGTACTCGTATTAATATTATCAAGTCTATCTATTTCAATACGGACACGCCTATATAAATGTGAATCGATGGGTTTTAAGGTGCGATCCTCGCCTTCCTTATGAGCTAGTCTTGCTAGATACCCATGACTAACCTTTTGATCTTCCTGGATAATTGCTACTTCCATTGATTCTAAAATCTCTGCAACCCATAGTGGAACTTCAGAAACTTGATCCTTAATTAATCTCACATTGACACGATCCAGCTTAAGGTTTGGTAAATCAATTTTCGCAATTACCGGTACCAAACTCTCTTCCATCTCAAATACTAATCTTGCTAGATCAAGCTCTCCAGAAGGCATAATATTGTAATCACATTATCCAAAATAAATCATCTTATTGAAAGCAATATCAATTTTATTTTACTTTATAAGGATGGGTGCGATCAGTTTTTTCTTGATTTTCTTTCGATACAGGCCTTGATAAGACCTTGATAAGGGGGAGATGGTTTCCATGGTGTTGATTTGAATTCAGGATGATATTGTGTTCCCACAAAATAAGGATGATTAAGTAGTTCCAAACTCTCTGCAAGATTATTCCAAAATCCTGTAAATATCAAATCCTTGCCAGTTATTTGATCTATGATCTCTGGATTAACCTCATATCTGTGCCTGTGTCTTTCATAAATGATTTTTTTGTTATATAGTTGATACAGCTTTGATGATTTATCTAATTCTATTGGATATGCACCTAATCTCATGGTTCCTCCCAATTCTTTTACATTCTTCTGTTCAGGTAAAATATCCACGATGGGAAATACAGTATCAGGGTTCATTTCCGTGGAATGAGCATCTAGTTTACCAATGATATGCCTTGTAAATTCAACTACCGCCAGTTGGAATCCTAGACAGATTCCAAGAAAGGGAATGTCATTTTCTCGAGCATATTTGATGGATTGGATTTTACCTTCAGTGCCTCTGTCTCCAAATCCCCCAGGAACGAGTATTCCATCTACTTCATCAAGTATATTGATTTTCTCAGGGTGCTCCTCGAATAGCTCAGTATTGATGTGCTTGAGCTCAACATCCCAACCTTCATTCCAACCGGCATGACGAAGAGCTTCATTCACTGAGATATAGGAATCTTGAATGGTGGTGTACTTTCCTGGCACACCTATAGTTAGTTTGCCCTTGATATTTTTCAGCTTATACTTCACTATCTCGTCCATGTGATCCCATTTTGGTGGATAGGTAGGTAATTCTAGAATTCTGGATACTAATTCACCAAATCCTTGATTATCTAGAATCTGTGGGGCTTCAAATACATTTCCAAGATCTGGAAGATCAAATACTGCATGTTCAGGAACATCACAAAAGTTGGCAATTTTGGCCATTACTTTTTCATCTAGTGATACATCACTTCTACAAACAATGATATTGGGGAAGATACCAGATGCACGTAATTCTCTCACTGAATGCTGTGCTGGTTTGGTTTTATGTTCTGATAAGTGATCAGGGAAGGGAACATAGGTGAGTAAAACTGTACACACTGAGATATCAGGTTGATTCCGCTGTAGCTGTCTAAGTGCCTCAAGGAATGGGAATGATTCAATATCGCCTATAGTTCCGCCCACTTCGACAAGTACCACGTCCGTATCCTCCTCGGCCTCGATAGCTTCTATCCGATCTAATATCTCATTGATGATATGTGGCACAACCTGAACCGTCTGACCTAGATAATCACCTCTTCGTTCTTTCTGAATAACATTATTGTACACTTGACCCGTGGTAATGTTTTGGGTTTTGGATACTTGGATGGAAAGAAAGCGTTCGTAGTGCCCGAAATCCACATCCAGTTCACCACCATCTTCGGTAACGAATGTCTCACCGTGTTCAAGGGGGTTCATTAATCCTGCATCAAGATTGATGTATGGATCAATTTTAATGACTTGAACCTTATGCCCTCGTACTTGTAGGTTCTTTCCAATTGATACTGTGACTATTCCTTTGCCGAGACCTGATAAAACTGAGCCTAAAATAAAGACATAACGTGATTTTTTTGTTGAAACGGGCATATTGCGAGTTAATTTTGCTGAAATAAAAATTAATTGGTGTCCATCTCAAATAATCCTTCAATTAAAAAATTATGCTGAATGATATGTATTGGGCTCGTTCATTGATTTCTAATGTTTCTTTTTGACTAATTAACCTCCTCCTTGATGAAATTTTGTCGGTAAACTAAAGGCTTTCGTGCAAATGTCATCAGAGACAATGGAATTATTCAAATTAGATGATCGGGAAATTGATTTTAGGCAAGTTTTTGTTTTTGTCATTTTAGCGAATAAAAAAACCGAATTTGCCTATTTATTCTTTTCACAGCTTGAGTTAAGATATTTTCTACATTTCACGCGCCTCCGCGAGAACTAGATTTTTGAGTCAAAAGCGGTAAAAAACTAGATTTGGGATGGACATTCCGCGCTTCGATGAATTTTCCTAAACAATTAGAGCGCCTGGCTTTCTAATAAGAGTTTACACGATTGATCCATAGACGTGATAATCTCTCTTTTCACTTTTAATTCTCTCTCTTATCTATTTTATAAGAAAGTTTACAAATATTGAGATTGATGGTGGTTACAACCATTCTAAAACCTCGAGGTTATCAGCAGGAGATCTTGGATTTCACCTTAGAATATTCTCAACAAGGAAATAATCCATTGATTGAACTTGATTGTGGTTTAGGTAAACGTTTCCTTCAATATTCTTTACTTACGGATAGTTTTCCAGATCAAACCATATTATTAGTTTTGCAAGCGTCCACTTCACTGTATGAAACTTTTTCGTATTTGAAAGAGCATGCGAGGGAGGAGGATATTGAATTAATTGATAGTCGTATTCCTTCAGATATTCGTGTTAAGAAACTCAACAATCATAGAATAATATTATGTTTACCTCAAACTCTAGCAAATACTTTGAAAAAATTCCCTTTTGCTGTTGATCATTTTGATATTATCATTATCAATGAGGTAGATCAGATCATCAAGAGAATGGGAAGTAAACACAGTATTAAGATTCCATACCCTCAATTATTAAATAAATTTGCTGATAAAACGATAATTGGGATGAGTGGAACTCTCAGAGATGAGCATTTCATAATGGATCATCAACAGTTGCAGATACGCAAAGAATTAGAAACACTTACCTCAATGATCCCAAATGCTAGATTAATATCCATGGATCAAATACAAACAACAGATCTCGAGGATCATATCACTCTTAGTAATGTGATTCCCACAGCTGTTGAAGATACACGAATTTCATTAATTTCTATGGAATTAGAATTACATTTGGATGAGATGAAAGAATCCGTGTTAAAATTATTAATGGAAGAGGATCCCACAATGTATTTTGAGGCAAAGAAGGACTTTTCCAAATTATTTGGCCCACTACCCCTTGAACCAGATATTATCAATAAATTCCATCAGGGATATCTAGTTAGGAAATATCTATGGGCGATGACAGGAAAGAAATCCGCTATCCATCTAATCAATTACGGAATGGATAAATCGTATATCTGGGAGACAATCCCACGTATTCCTGCTAAATTCATTGCTGTCAAGTATTTAGTGCAGCGTTATTCCAAATCAGTAGTTTTGTGCAGTTACCTCGATACAGTCTCAACACTTCAAGAATTGCTTGAAAAAGCTGGTTTAGAAACTATTGTTGTTTCTGGTCAGATACCAATTCACTCCCGGAATAAAAGTCTTGATCATTTCAGAAAAACTGATTCTCAAATTATTGCATTACTTTCAAATGTTGGAGAAAGAGATCTTGATCTGCCAGAAGCCGACCTTCTCATTATTTTTGATTTAATTAATACAACAAAAACAGTGTATCAGAAGCTTAAACGGTCAAGAGGGGGAGATTGTAGAATACTATATTACAGTGATACAAAGGAGCAACGAAAAACATCAAATGTTGTTAATAAAATTAATGAAAAGTATTCCTGGTCTACAACAATCCTTCCAGATGATTATTTAAAGATGTCCTAGGATTCAATTCTTGTTACATTCACTTCTCCAGTAGTAGAAATCATACCTGCTCCCCAATCAGTTATTGCTTGAACCAGATCACACAAAGTATGACCAAAAGGGTCTGCTATAAAATACGCATGTTTCACTGGTTGATCACTAATTTTCCGTTTCTCTACAATATGTTTTAATTGGAAATCAGATAATAAATCACTTAACATAGATGCTGAAATTGAAAGTTCATTTCGAAGTTCATTGAAACTCAAAGGTTGGTGTACGATAGTGTGTAATACCTTGAATGCATGCTTACGCCCGATCAATCGAATGACCTCATAAACCTCTGGGGGCAAATCATGGCTTTCAATTTCTATTTTTGATGAAGTCACTGTATTTGTAAATATCAAGTTAATAATATATAATTGTCCATACATGACGTTAATAAAAGATAATTTTGGTTTCCTAGTTGAGTATTGATCGAATTCTTCTTTCCCCTACACTAAATGATTTAAAATGATATAATAGCAAAACAGTATGGATATCATGAAAGAGTATCGAATGAGAAGGGAAATGTTGATGAAGACTCTGGGCAAGGGTCTCCTTATTCTTCCTTCACTTTCTGTTAGTACCTACTCAAACGATGTTGAGTATATTTATAGGCAGCATAGTAATATGCTTTATTATATTGGCTTTCCAGAGCCTAATACAACCGCAGTGATTGAGAATGATGGAGAAAACATACGAACTCATCTCTTCGTTCCAAAGCGTGATCCCGAATTCGAAACATGGTTTGGCAGACGATATGGTACAGAAGGTGCTTTAAGCACATTCAAGGTTGAGCTTACCTATGAGAATACCCAGCTTGAAGAGGAATTACTTAAGTTATTGTTTGAGCATGAACAAGTATTCTATATCTATGGTGACAACAAGGAAATCGATTCTCTAGTCATGAAATCAATCAATGCTACATTAGCATCACGTGATTTAGTAACTCGTGGGCCAGTAAACCTCATCAATCCAATAAATGAGATACATAAACAACGTTCTATTAAAACAGAATTTGAAATTGAGATGTTGAAAAAAGCAGCTAAAATATCAGCAGATGCTCATACCAAGGCTATGATGGTCACGAAACCTGGGATGTTTGAATATCAAATCGAGGCAATAATTAACTATGAGTTCAGAAAAAATGGCTCAAGCGGATTTGCTTATCCATCAATTTGTGCCAGTGGAATAAATGCGACTATTCTGCATTATATCGAAAACAGTCAAGAGATGCATGATGGAGATTTGCTTCTGGTTGATGCAGGAGCTGAGTATAAGGCTAACGCCGCAGATATTACAAGAACATGGCCTGTGAATGGTAAATTCTCAGATGCTCAGAAGGATATTTATCAGCTAGTTTTAGATGTGCAGAAATCATGTATTGCAATGATGAAACCAGGTACTAAATTCTGGGATATACAAGAACTTTCAGCTCGATTAATATCTGAGGGATTACTTAGACTTGGCATAATGGAGGGTGATTTGGATACTATTCTAGAAGAAACTCTCTATAAGCGATTTTATATGCATGGACTCGGGCATTGGTTAGGAAAAGATACACATGACACTGGTAAGTTGAATAGAAAAGTGGAAGTACTTTATGAGGGAAATTATTTAACCATTGAGCCAGGTATTTACATTCCGGATGAAGAAGATATTCCTGAAAAGTATCGAGGCATAGGTGTTAGAATTGAAGATGATGTGCTTATTACAAAAGATGGATGTGAAATCCTAACTAAAGACATAGTTAAAGAAATAGAAGAAATCGAGGCAATTGTAGGTACTGCAGAATTACCATAAATTATGCTTGGAATTGAAATCTAAATCAAAATAGCTTAGATATTGAAGATTCAACACAACTCAACAATTAATCCCAACGATGGTATGCAGGATGACCGGGTTTGATGGCAACAAAAGTTCCAGAACCTATAGCAGTAACTTTTTCACCCGCAAACATCTCAGCTTCCACCTTAACGACATTCCCTTTTACTTCTACAGGTCTAGCTTTCACGATCAATTCCATTCCAAAAGGAGTTGGGCGTTTGAGCTTAATGGAAAACTCACTTGTGACTGTTGAAGGAAAATCACTTTGTGGATTATCACCATAAAGTTGCATTGCTGCACACCAGTTCATATGGCAATCAAAAACCACACCAATTATACCCCCATTTATTGCACCAGGAAACGCTTGATGATGTTCTTGAGGCATAAACCTAACCACATAATCATCTCCTTCCCATTGGCTTTTGATCTGTAATCCCTTTTCATTTGAAGGTCCACAACCATAGCATATTCCCTTTGGCCCAAATTTATCTTGATCTGCTATCATATGATGATCATAAAATTCTTTGATAAAAAATTTTTGAGTTGTAAAGGTGAGATGTTGAATAAAATCTATTGCAATATCGAAAATTAAATGAGAATAATATCAACAGTTAAGAGAGAAATTGATTATACTAATTTTGGTGATCATCTCTGATAAATATTGAAATCAATAATTTTCTTATTGAAGGAAAATATTCAGAAGCGATGAATCATTTGCACACTTATCCTCCCAACTCAGAGATAGAGTTTAAGCTAATTGAATTGAGAATAATGGAAAAAAAGGCGGATCTAAATGCAGTTGAAATGATAGTAACTGATTTGTTATCCAATACTAATTTATCTCCATTAGAAAAAGAACTGGTCAAAGTCTCCATTGCAAGTGTCTATTCTTATTTGAATAAAACAGAAGCATTTGAATTAATTACTTCAGTGGATAATAGTATCTTTCAACAAGCAAAATCGAAATTCTGGCAGGGATTCTTTTATTTCACCAAGGGAAGTATATATTACCATTATGGATCGTTTAACCTTGCTGAATCATTATTTAAGGAAGCTATTGAATATTTTCACGATATCAGAGATGATTATTATCTTATCGCATCCCATAACAATCTAGCTGATCTATATAAAACTAGAGGAGATTACCCACAGGCTAATAAAAATCTGCAAATATGTCTGGATAAACTTGAGCAAGTTGGTAAAAGTCTACTTAAGGGAATAGTACTAACAAGCAAAGGTGAATTAGCCTATCTATGTGGTAAAACTGATGAAGCTATTGAGTATCTGATGCGTGGTTTGAATATGAAATTTGATATCGCATCACCCCAATCATTAATGTATACAGTATTCCAGATTTTACTTGTCTTTACAGATCTCCAAAACGATAAACAAGTTGAGGAGACATTCAAACTAATACATGAGATACAGCAAAAACACCCACATATAGATGCAGTACAAGTAATTCATGCACTCGCCCACAGCATCGTGTTGAGAAGCAAGAAAAGAATAACAGATATTGCTCAGGCTGAAGATATACTACGCACATTAATTGATAGTGAGAACACTACAACTCAATTCAAGATCTTCGCATTACTCAATCTGATAGAGCTATTAATCCTAGAATTAACAATATTTGAGAATGAACAGATTCTTAAAGATCTTGATAATATGCTATTTCATCTACAAAAAATCGGAGAGCAACAAAATCTGATAAGATTAAGTATTGAGATCTTGATTTTCAAATCTCAAGTTTCATTTATTCTAGGAAATTCTGAGCAAGCATATAAACTACTGGATTCAGCAGATGAACAAATTGAGCTTAATGATTATGAACCTTTGCATGAAAAAGTAATAACCGTTCGAGAGCGATTACTCTCTAATTCTGACTGGAAGGGTAGTTCAATTAGTGAACGTGTGAAAAGTATTAATCTAGAAGAATACTTAGCCATGCTGATCAAAAACAAGGAAATTTACAAATAACCTAATTTGGGAGAGATATTTCTTTCTCAATCCCATAATCCTTTTGTTGCAGATCCTCCTTTACGTTTAGTTGTAGTATCCTTTTCGTTTATCTCAGAAGGTTCTGTTTTTTCTTTTTTAGGAGGTTCCTTTTTAATCAATCTTCCCACTCTTCCAAAAGTATTGTCATTGAGAGACATAAAGGTTTTTTTAGTATTAGCCCCCAGTTTCTTATGAAATTTCATAGGTTTCTCATTTGATGATTGCACATCCTTAACCTCATCTTTTTGTTTTGCAAGTTCTTCTGCTTTTATCTTCTCCATCTCTTCCAAAGATAATCCTGTTTGAGGATCAACAACCTGTAGGATAGTTTTTGCAGTTTTTATATTCATAGTTTCTCTCACTTCCTTGTTAACTGTCTCTCTGAAAAGTAGATAATAGAGAAGGGTGAGAATAGATACTGGATACACTAGAAGAATTACACCATTTAGGATAATACCTAGAAAGGTTGTAATATTTGTCATCAAATCAGGTGAGGTTTGATTCAAACCTAAACCGACAGATATTGCACCTATTGAGATAAATGAATTGAATCGCTTCTTATAACGTACTGAAACCCTCCAATTTTCAAACGTTTTTTCATTCCAAGCTTTGAGCTTTAGATCCTCCATTACATAGATAATGGGAATTATTGGGGTTAAAATTAAAGGAACGAATAGAAGAAAGATACTCCATGTGATCATGGTGTCTGCAGATTCTACAGGAGATTCAGGAAGAAAATTTATGGTTTTGGCTATAGTTGTTGTTAGGCCAAGAAATGCAATCATGAGGTTGATAAATCGACTGATAGGCTCAAATTTTCCTATCTTATCTATATTCTCCTTATACTCGTAATAGGTGAAACTACCTCCAGCAATGAGTTTTCTTGCATATTTGTGAGATGTGGTCCAGAAGATGATTTTAGGCGCATAGGTTGGTGCAAAACTTCTCCAGACCTCAATGGTGATCCACATAGAGATGGTCGCTATGATAAATAATGCCATTGCAAATCCTGGGGACCTTTGGAAATAGAAATTCAGGAACAAGAACACTCCTAGTAATACGAGTGCGATGGAAAAGATAAGTGGATATTTATTTTTGATGTTCTGTATAATTGGCACTAAGTAAGAGTATAATTTTTCGATATGAAAATATTACCTATCATCCTTCTCATCTTCGTTAACTTTTCAAACAAATTCTATTGTCTTCTTGAATATCCCAAATTATCTCTCTCTATGATTATAATATCCAATTGATTTTCTAGTTCATCTTGGACATGATCAAGATAATCTTCAATATCTGCCTCTCTATCCATCCAAGATGTGAAAAACGTAAAATGGATCTCACACTCACCATTATTCCCTAGATATTCTGTTTCTAGTCTAGGATCTCTATTGGGTTCTATTCGATTGATATCCTCTTGTAATGAAAATACTTTACTATCAAATTCAGCCATATCCAACTCTTCATCCTCATCATTCTCATTCAACTCACCTTTAAAGATGGTGTGGTAATCATAAGAAGTAGACATGGATTCACCTTACACTGTTGGTGTCGAGTTATTATTTTGAGAAGAATGACGATTTGATTTCTGCTCGAGAATATCCAAAGCTTTCTCCGTATTATGCATTTTTTCAAATATATCTGCGATATGTGAGAATTCAGGTACAAGTGCATTTCTTAATACTTGCTCAAATGAAGTAACGGGAATAATCTCAATTTTATCCACCAAATCCTCATCAATATGTACATCATCTAAATTCTGTTGGGGGATGATTACTCTCTTGATACCAGCTCTAATTGCTGCTTCGATTTTTGGAGTTGCACCACCAATTGGAAGCACATGTCCTCGAACGGATAATGATCCAGTCATGGCAGTATCTTGACGAATAGGTGCATTTTCAATAGCAGAAATTACAGCAGTAGCAATTGAAATTGATGCAGAATCGCCTTCAACACCATGTGTACCAACAAATTGAATATGAATGTCCATATCAGATATATCTTTGCCCATATATTTTTTAATTAAAGCACTAACATTCTGAACTGATTCTCGTGCAATTATGCGGAGTTGTCCTGTGGCAATAATTTTTCCAGAACCTTCTCTTTGGGTAGGTGCAATTTCACTTTCTATTGGCATCACTGAGCCAGAAGTTTCACCAATGACTGATAATCCATTTACACGTCCAATTTTGGAATCGTGAACGAGTACTAGATCGTAATCTTTCAATCTTTCCAAATATCGTTGTGACATCTGAATTTCTAGAGGTGTTGATATATCTCGTGCAGCTATAACATCTTCTGGAAGTACGTAGGTGTGTCCTCTCTCTATCGCTATATCTCCTGCAACTCTAACTAAACCTCCTAACTCTCTTAGTTTCAGAGTTAATGAGAATTTCTGCGTGCTTCGTCGTCTAGCCTCAAGAACAATTGTTTCTACTGCTGCCTTGGTGAAATGTGGGATACTTTTATCCTTGGCAACTTCCTGAGCAACAAATCTGGCGAGTTTTCGTCTATTAGACATATTATCAGGCATATTTATTTTTATCACAACTTCATATCCCTGTCCTCGGATCCTCGATCTTAATGCCGGATGTAGATTGCGTATAGTTTCTTGATTTCCAGCAGCTATTAGGATAAAATCAGCAGGTACTTTATCTGTTCTAACCATTGCACCACTGCTCATCTCAGATTGACCAGTAATTTGAAAAGCCTTTTCTTGTAGTGCAGTAAGTAGCTGTTGTTGTGTTTTGATGTGAAAAGTACCTATCTCATCAATAAATAACACTCCTTTATGTGCTTGGTGTATTAACCCAACTTCCACTCTGATATGAGCTGGTGTACCTAGACCTCCTGATTGAAATGGATCATGTCTAACATCACCAAGGAGAGCACCTGAATGTGCTCCAGTACCATCAATAAATGGTGCTTTTTCGGTTTGTGAATTATCAACTAGAACTTTTGGTACCAAATCCTCAGATCTCCTGCGGATTTGGGATAACACCATAAATGCGAAGGCAGCAACAAAAATTGATCCAAGGACAACCATGGGATTGGAAGCTGCATAAAAAATCCCTAAGATGAGGATTAACAATGGAATTATAATGATTACCATTTGCCAATTACTATCCCTTTTCTTTGCTTCCTCAAGTTTAATATCAACTCGTGCTCTTCCTTGACCTGCAGGTAGGGTGATAATTTTAGGTTTATTTGGATTCTCTGGATTTGCTACTACCAAAATGTCCTCCAAATTCTTTCGTGGAAGCATCTCAGCCATAGCTGCACCAAGTAAGCTCTTACCGGTTCCTGGTTCTCCAATTAACATAACATGACGTCTTTGGACCGCAGCTTTACGGATAATATTGACAGCATGTTCTTGTCCAATGACCTGATCAATTATTTTGGCAGGGATTGAAATCTCACCGGTATGATCAAATTGAATATCCAGTATTTGATCGCTTGTATCACTCAATGTAATCCTCTATCCTCTAAATTTACTGTATACAACATACCCTAAAAAAGAATGTTATATCTGAAAAGTATTTTATTAGTTAGATGAAAAAATTATCAAAATTTAGTATTAAAAAAATTATTTAGATTTACCGGTTGTTCGATGAGGATATTTAAATGAAGATAATAAACTGTTGATGTGAAGAGTAATGCAGGTTATTGCGGGTCCGTCTTCTATAGAATTGGCCAAAGAGATCAGTGAGTTATCTGGATGGGATTTACACCAACCCTATTACAAGAGCTTTAGTGATGGCGAGCAATATATGCGTTTGGTTGGAAAAATCCAAGAAGAAGTACTCATCGTTCAATCATTATATACTCCTCAAGAAGTACACCTCTTTCAACTCCTAAATTTGATCTGCACAGTCAAGGAATTTGGTGCCAAAACTATACACGTGTTTACACCATATTTGTGCTATGCACGTGCTGATAGAAGAGTACTAAATGGAGAGGCAATATCTGCAAAAACTGTTCTTAAACTACTAGAGAGTTCTGGTGTAGATCATTTACTAGTTCTAGATGTACATAATCCTGCAATTGCTGAATTTACCTCAATGAAATTTACTAATATCTTTCCCACTCAGGCAATTCTCTCATATTTTAGTGAATTAGAATTAGATATAAACGATTATCAGATTATGGCACCTGATGAAGGAGCAATCTTCAGGGGTCAAACCTATGCTTCAGCTCTTGGGATACCATTTAGCAACCTTATGAAAACTCGTGATCCTGAGACGGGAGAAGTTGGAATGAGTATTGGAGAGGCCAGTTTATCTAAGAGAAAAATAATTATGATTGACGATATCATGGCTACAGGTACTTCTCTTGAGAAAGCTGCAAGCTTATTATTAATGTATGATGTTGAAGAAATCCATATTTTTGTGGCTCATGCACTCGGAACTTCTGCAGTAGACAGATTGCGAGAAATAGGTAATGGGTCGGTTGTAGCAACCACTAGTATCCCAGGAATCATCGGAAAGCTGTCCCCAGCGAAAGATCTCCTCCGACACTTTGGTGTGGGATCATGAAATGGATAATTAAATTTTCTAATATTCATCCAGAATTAGTTGATTTAGAAATTAAATACTTGTTACCGAAGGCAACAATTGATAAACAGGATTTCACAATTTTTGTGGTCACAGCATCTACAGAAGATATAAATAAATTTATCAACTTTTCATCACTAGCACGTGAAATATTGTGGTTTGGTACTTTTATTCCTCATGACGACCTGCTCATTGACCTTTCTCATAGTCAATTAGAGCCTATTTTTCCACATCCCGATTGTGAATTATCTAGTAATGATACTGTTGCGATTCGGTATTATCAAGTTGGACAACGGAATAAGGATATCACTTCACCAGAGATGGAACGAAACATTGCATCCAAATTATACAAGTTATATCCTTTTAAGGTGGATTTAAAAAACGCATCAAGAGAATATCACGCATTTTCTACAGAGCATGCAGTTTTTATGGGCTGGGTCTATCATCAATTTAAATTCGATGATGTTCATGCTCGAGCACCAATGAAATCACCATTTTTTTCAGGTGGAGCTCTCAAACCTCATCTTGCTAGAGTAATGGTCAATTTATTACAACCCCTACCTCCATATATTTTAGATCCATTTTCAGGTCATGGTGGGATTTTGAGAGAGATCGCTCATATGGGTAGTACTGCTATAGGTTTGGAAATACGGAATAAAATCAGTCGAGAATGTAAAAAGAATAATCAGTATCATAAATTGACAGACCTTGTATTCAATATTGTAGGAGATGCAATCTACCCCCCATTTCGAAGAGGGGCTATATCACATGCAATTTGTGATCCCCCCTATGGTCTCCAAACAACACTCATAGGAAGAGATCGGGAGCAATTACTGAGTAAATGGCTGGAAATTCAGCATGAGAAAATGACCCTAGTTTTTAGTTCACCATCTGAAATGCTAAATAAACTCCCTGAAAATTGGAAAGTAATTGATGATGTGGATGATTATGTCCACAAATCATTAACAAGACGAATTAGGAAGGTAATGAAAAATTAGCGAATTAAAAGGCAGCGAAGTAATACTTACTTTCTTGGGAACAGGATCCGCCATTCCTCCATTGAAAAGACAACAATCAAGTATTGCTTTGGTACATCAGAAAGGAACAGTAATTCTGGATTGTGGTGAAGGTACACAGTACAATATGCGTAAATTCAAGGTTTCAACAAGCAAGGAATTTATTATCGCTATCACACATCTACATTCTGATCATACTCTCGGTATTCCAGGCCTGCTTTCCTCCTTTCAACTACAGGGTCGGACCGATCCTATACGTATAATAGGTCCTCCAGGTATGACTGCCTATGTACAGGGAATTCTGCAAGGTTTTATGATTACCTTGGAATATGAGCTGGAAATCAAGGAGATGTACCCGGGACAAGCATTTGAGGGAAAGAATTATCAGATAATTGCATACGAATCAAACCATGCTGCACCAGGTATAGCTCTTTCATATATTTGGATTGAGAAACAATGGCCAAACAAATTTGACACAGACAAACTTGATGCTTTAAGTATCGCTAGAGGTCCTCATCTCAAGAAATTGCAGAAAGGAGAAACTATAATGTATAAGGGAAAAGAAGTTAAACCCAGTGATGTTATGTTTCCTGGTCGTAGAGGTAGGATTATTGCCTATACTGGGGATACGTCTCCCAATCCTAAATTTATGAAACAGCTGCCTAAAGATACCGATGTATTAATCCATGAGGCTAGCTTTCCAATTGATGCCGAAGAATTGGCACTCGATAGGGGTCACTCCACTATAATGCAAGCTGCTTCCATGGCCTCGAAATCTCATACGAATACATTAATCCTAACTCATATTTCACCAAGATTCACACCTAAACAACTTAAGGAAGATTTATTGCTTATACAAAAGATTTTTCCAAACTCGATTATTGCCAAGGATGGATTCCAACACATTATAGAATTACCAGAAGCTAGGAAATAATTATTCATTCAAATATTTTTCATCACGTTGTTGTTCTCGTTCTCGTTCTTTTCTTTTTCTTTCCTTCTTATTTTCAATTCTCGCTAAATGTTTAACCTTTTCCTCCTCAGTCATTATTCGTCCATCTATGGTTTGAGGGGTAATCATATCTATGATTTCGAATAAATTATCTGAAATCAATTGATAATTTATAGGACCCAATGGTGTACCATCCTCTAAATCCAGTAAGCTCAAGTGATTCATATATGCTGCTTGTCTATTGAAATAAACTGCCGTGACATTACCAACAATTGATTTTATCAAACGAGAACGTACAGTATCAATAATTCGTTGACTTGCTATCCAATCATGAAGAATTTGCATATTTTCAGTTCCTTCTGCTCGAATGAGTAGAAACCTACCATCAATTCTCTCATCAACAACAATCTCCCCTGGTAGGAACTTATGAAGTATTTCTTCAAGTGACTCTCGTCTTTCTGTATTGTTAAGTTTTACCTCAACAACCAAGTGTAAATACGTATGAGGTTCAAGATCAACAGTTGACACACTCAATTTCTCCTGCATTAGATAGTATCTCTTTCAATACCTGCTTATTTAACTCCAAAACCTTCTCCAATTCATCTTCTGCAATTATAAGGTAATCTGATCGAGCAATGACATCACCAATTCCAACACCTAATTCGATTTTATCTCGTTCATTGAAGGCATCTATTGAGTAGGCATCATCAACTCTTTTTCGGCTCAAAGCCCTATATAATCTAGTTTGCGGATTGGCATGTATCCCAATGATCTTCAATTCAGGTAAAAATTGTCGAAAATATTTGATCTCACTCATTGAACGTACACCATCAATCAGAATCAATTTTTGACCATTTTCCAATGCCTTTTGGATCCATTCAAGGGTGATAACAGCTACAGCATCCTGACCTTTTTCCTTTCTCAGATCTATCATTACAAAATCTGATGATTTTCTATTTACCTCTAGATTACGTTTTTTGCATTCATTTCTTATCACATCTCCCATTACGAATTTCTGGAACCCAAATTCCTCTGCAACTGTACCAAATGTACCTTTACCAGAAGATGGTAGGCCAGCTACTGCAATTATTATCGTATCACTCATGGTAAATTCCTTAAATTGTGGACCAACAGCCCTAATTAAAGTATTTCATCGCAATTAAAAAAGCTAGTTGTACTCTCAAAAATTTAGAATGAAAATTGTGACAAAATTCTTGATGAAATCTTGAAATCAAGATATTTTTACAGATAATCAATTTATGTATCAATTTTCTATTGGAAGTATTGATGATTCGTAGTTTTATTGCAGTCAAGATTCCATCCTTTGAAATTGAGAATCTTTATTCCTCATTTGCTCAATTCAAGGGAAAGATTAAATTTGTTGATCCACATCTTTTTCATATCACTCAGCATTTTTTTGGTGATATCAATGTAGATGAAGTAGGCGCAATAATGGATGCCCTTAATAACATTCCCTTTGAACCTTTCTTACTAGATGTATCAGGTGCATTTTATCTCCCCAAAAAAGGAAAAATACGCACTTTAGTCCTTGGGATTGGATCTGGAAATAATGAGTTGATACAACTTACCACAAGCATTCGTACGAAAGTAAAGAACCTTGGTTACAAGGTAGATTCCAGACCAATCACTCCACATCTTACTATAGGCAGAATAAAATCTGGTTATGATAATAATTTTCTAATTACTGCTCTATCTAAATACTCCAAAACTAAATTTACTCAAACAGAGATTGAACAGATTCATCTAATCAAATCTACCTTAACACATAGTGGTCCAGAGTATGATATACTAGCCTCATTTCCACACTGAATACACAATGCATTAATATTTATCTATTCTTTGATCAAATGTAATGTCAAACAATATTTTTCAGCGTAAGGGTTCTGATTCAGTATTTCGTAATCGATTTACACTTTTACCAGAATTCATTCCTGATGAATTGCCATGCAGAGATAAAGAGATTGAACAATTAGTGGAAAATCTATCCATCCTTCTCGAGCCTGGTCATACATATGCCATGAACATAGCTATTACTGGACCACCGGGTATTGGAAAGACCACTCTGGCAAAAAGAACGCTAAAGGATTTAAAGAACGCTGCAGTTAGTAATAATATTAATCTAGATACCTTTTATGTGAATTGTCACTCGTTCAGAACGAAAACTTCAATTCTTAGACGAATTGCGATGGATAAATTTCATATTCAAGGAAGGGGTTTTTCAGATGAGGAACTTCTTGAGATGCTTGCAACAAGATTGGATAAAGAGAATAAACGCTTGGTGCTAGCAATTGATGAAGCTTCTATGTTATCTGGGAAGGATATTCTAGCTTTTATTCATATGAATGAACTCTTCTCCTCTGGTCAAGGACGACTTTCAACCTTAATCATATGCCGGAGATCTGAGTGGAGTCTCATTCTCTCTACTCATCTATCCGGAAGAATTCAGGATCAGCTTAATCTCAATGGATATGATCGTGATGAACTGGAAAAAATCCTCACATATCGTAAAAACCTCGCTTTCTATGATGAAGTAATATCCGCTGAAGTCTTTGATCTTATCATTGATATCTGTTCTCGTACACGCAATGCGAGACATGGCATCGAGATCCTTCTACGTGCAGGTCTGAAAGCAAATGCAGGTGGGATGAGTACAATTACTGCAGATCTTGTGAGATCTGCGAAAACAGAGGTTTATCCAGAACTACGCACAGATATCTTTCAGGATTTGAAGAAAAACGAATTGATTGCAGCGTTAGCTATTGGTCAATTATTGCTCAAGCAAAATAAAGTATCAGCTACTGTTAATGAATCCTACGAGAAATTTAAATTACTTAGTGAGGAGTATGATTTCAAGATCCAGTCACTTGCTACCTTCAGAGTTTGTCTTGACAGCCTGGAGAAACTTGGCATCATCTCTCATACAGTAGGATCTCTGCAAGATGGCTCACGAGGAAGACGATCAAAAATTACCCTTTATGATATTCCTGCCCAGATCTTAGTGGAGCGAGTTGAACGAGTGTTATAGAAACTTATTCAGAAGTTGATTTACCTCATTAGGACGTTCATGTAAGACCCAATGGGTTGCATCAATATATTCCACTCTCCCATCATCGCAATATTGCAAGCTGTCCTCAGCCATCTCCTGCTTAAGGAATTTATCTCTTAGACCCCAGATTATCAATAGTGGCATCCTGATTCTAGTATTCTCCCACCTCACACGTCGTCTCATAGCTGCTCGATACCAATTCAGCATAGATGGAATTGATTTCTTATTCCCCCAGGCCTCTATATACTCATCAATACAATCATCGAAAGTACCTTTATCACTGCTCATAAACAATGATTCTGCGAGTCTCTTGAAATTTCTTCTTCTAAGTAATAATTGAGGTATCAGAGGTATCTGAAATGCAAACATATACCAACTACGTTTTAATTGTTCTCTATCTTTATTCAGAAATTTCATCATAGTATACGTATGAGGAACATTAACAATAATCAGTTTCTTCACTCTCTCAGGATAATGAGCAGCTATATACCATGCAACTCCTGCTCCCCAATCATGACCCCCTAGAATAAACTCCTCTTTGTTATAGTGATTGGCTAATCCAATTATATCTTCTGCAAGAATATCTACCTTATACTTCCCTACACCCCAGGGTTTATCGCTTTTGTTGTAGCCACGTTGGTCTGGTATAAGCACAAAATATCCATCTGTTACTAGATTATCCACCTGTTTTCCCCATCCCTTCCAAAATTCTGGAAAACCATGGAGGAGGATAATTAGCTTTCCTTCTTTATTTCCTGCTTCAAGACAATGTAGCTTTATTCCATTAGTCTCAACAAAACGAAAGGTATATGTAGAATTCATAAATCCTTTTATCATTTGTTAATAATAAATTTTGGTGTCTCTGTATCAAAGAATAAAGGGAAATCTTACCAAGGAACCTCTTTCCAACCCATAAGAAATGCTATGGAATTTGCTCCTAGATGGATTAATAGGGTATATGCAATGATCCAAGCCCAAACAGATGGAAAACTTACAAATGGTAGGGTTAGTAACCAAGCCATGGCAATAAATCCTATTTGATCCATAATCGGGAAGGGTCTTCCACTCTTGACACTAGTTCTACGTTTAATAAACGAACCCACAGCATCACCTAGAAGCGCACCAAATCCCATTAAAAAACCAATCCAGTAGGTATAACCAGTGGTTTGTGAAATAACTTCAGGAAAGAATAGGGGGATTGCAACACCCGTCATTCCACCACCGAGTAATCCTCCCATAAACCCTCCAATTGTTTTATGAGAACCAAGAATAGGTTTACCATCAATAAAGTTTTTTCCCCGGTCAATCCTTCCAAATCCAGCAGTGAATACTGGAACTGAATTTGCAAAAAATGCAGGGGCAAAAAATAGAAAACTATGTACAAATATTTCTAGCCAAGTAGGTAACACAAGTTAGGTTTTGATGTGTCAATTATATGTCTTATCTTGAATAGATTATTTATTGGCTTAATAATTTCTTAATTTCTTCGAGAACAATTGCTTTGTGTCCAGAGAGGAACTGTACAGAACCCACACTTCTATGACCAGAACCGGTGATTCCAAGTTCAGGTTTAGCAGATTGGAGAGATTCAAGAAATTCTCTGAATTTAAAACTAAGGTTACTGCTTCTCACAATAAGATAGTCTGATCCATGGCCAATTGAAATAACCACATTATCAAGCTCATCTCGTAGTTTGTAATGAACAGCAGCAAGAAGATCTGAATGCATTGGATACTCGAATCGTGGTGCAAAATTGTCAAAATCTGCCATGAATAAACTAGATCCATTTGCTAAATCCTCTTTGGCCAGATTATCCTTCATGATTTTCTGACTTTTTGCAAATAATGATTGTGCAGTAGGAGTGATATTCTCAATTAGTGCAGTGTTTTGATCAAAGTCACCAGAAATCCCTAAAATATTTCTGACGATTTCTCCGCCATCTTGATGACGCAATCCAAAGGTCAAATAATCAAGTGCAGAAGCGATATTAGTTAATCTATTCCTATCAAATTCATTAGCGTCAGCCAATTCCAGATATCGATTGATCTCATCACCCTCTATTCTGTCATATACACCACTAGTTGCAGCTAGCTGTATAATCTCTTCATTTATATCTACTTCGGGAACAACAAATTTGGCAAGTTCTGTTGCTAGCATTCCAGAATTAACATTGTTGTTCTGATCTACTAGATTGGGATTGACTACTGCAAAAGCCTTGTCATCAATCTCATCAAAAGGCATGTGATGATCTACAATTACTACATCTACACCATATCCTTTGCATAGTTCAAGAGCTGCACGAGATTCCTCAGTGGAGCCCACATCGACTAGTATGTATAGAGGTAGGTTAAACCTGTTTTCTCCTTCTTCCAGTACAAATGAGAGGTCACGTGCTGCTTCTCTTAATTCAAAAAAGGGATTTCTTTGAGGTAATCTTCTGACCATTCTCTTGATCTCCTCTTTTTTACCTCCTCTAGTTTCGATAAGATGTCTAATCGCATTATCGATGGCATATGCTCCTGCAGTTCCATCAATACATGGGGAGTGGTATCTGATGATGATATTTTGATTTCTAAATACTGCAGAACGAATCTTTTTAGCAGCTTCTAAAATTGCTGGTTTCAGTCCATCATATATTCCACTATCGACAAAAAATTCGGTATCATCAATACTTTCTTTTGTTTTACGGTTTACAGAAGCTAATCTGTTGAGGAATTCTATTGCCTCGGTAGCTTTTACTTTCCTAGCGTTGTAGAGCTGGGCTCTTTCTTGATCGTTAACGACCTTATATCTAACAATTGCATTAATTACAGTGTTTTTCATGAGTCTAGGTGCGTCATCCTTCATCACAGATACCTTAAGTAGATCTCCATTTTCATCAACAAGATCAAAGATCACTGGTCCACGGGGAACTTGGAAATAACCTGTTACAACACTTCTAATATTCCCTACTCCCTTCTGATCGTCTCTTAATTGTTGAATGGTCACATCTTTTACAGGAAGGTGCTTTGAAACGATTTTGAACCTATTAGTTTTCAGAGGGATAACAGGTACTGTTTTATTGTCTCCTCTATCTTTAGTAGTGATAGGGTATTTCAACCTGACGGCGATTTCTTGATCGACACCGTATCTGGTTTCTGATTTGAAATATCCTATAAACCCAAGACCAAGATCAACAAAAATTCCCTTACTAGATGCTGATTTCACTGTTGCTGCTAAAGCTCTACTTCCATCAAGATATTTTTGATCCAATGGCTGTGCCAGGCGAATTGCAATGGGATTCTCATTGCATGTTGAACAATAGCTCTCAGTTTCATCTTCCAATTCTATACCACAAAAATCACAAATCAATGTATAACCACCATTACAAGCGTCGCATGCTCTTTTCGAATAAATTTTGCCCTTACCTTTACAAGTAGTGCATTTATCCGTATCTTTTTTAGATCCTCCAACTCCAAGTGAGAGAGTATGGTACCCTGTACCTTTACAGGCCTCACAAGTTGTAGAATTCTCTATAATACCGTTTTTACAATCGCGGCATCGTAATTTCATTAAATCATTTGCACAGTGAATACTTAAATAACTATACGTTACTTACAATGATTCATCAATGAAAAATAAAGGATTTTTTCAAGTTAATTTTAGATATTAAAATACACTAAATTCAGCTGTTTATAGTAGCTGTTTTTTGCAAGTATTTACGCAAACTAATAATAATTGAAGATCCTTATTGGCAATTAAGAGAGGAGATAAATATGCGATCTGTAGATTTCAAGACCCTTGTAAAACAAAATCCAATTCTTAATTCTATTGATCTCAACCTCTGTGTCAATTGCAAAGGAACCCAGCTTGCATGTGGCCTTTCCCTTTGCCCCCTGATCAAAGCATTGGATCTTTATCCAGACCAAGAAACGAAAATTGAATCTATACAGACAGATGGTTCAATATTTGGGCCAACTCCTCAAATTTTTGTGGGGTCAGGAGGCTATCCAAAGGTATTAACCGGGCCAATGACTTCTCTGAGACCGGATATGGAGTTATCTAAACTGGCGAGTAACCCAGCTCAATGGACATCACTTGATTTCAAAGAGATCATCGATCTTAGATTCAATTTACTTCGTGGGAAAAAGAGAACATATATACAACCACAGTTCAATAAAGTTTCACAAAGCACTCAAGATAAACTTATTGAGCTTAGCCTATCTCAGCAGCCAGTAGAAGTCGAAGGGAGATTTAGCAAATTAGATTCTTTCAATTATACGATCTCCCCAGAAACGCAACCAATGGGGCCTTCAGGATTTCTCAGCCAATTTGAATTAACCTCAAATGCTAAGATCCCTAAACGAGTGGATGCAATTCTATCAGATGAATTACAATCAAAAGAACAGATTTTTACCCTGCATCAAGAGAAATTCGATATTTACTATCTACAAGGAATATTCTCATCAGGTGCAACTGGTTTGCAACAGAATGCAAGAATAGTGCCAACTCGCTGGTCTATCACTGCTGTTGATGATATGGTAGGGAAGGAATTGATCCCCAAGTTTAAGGGATTACCGAGTATATCAAAAATTGAAATGCGGACAGGAAGCCTGCTGGGGAACAACTATACAGCAATTTTTTTACCAGGGGATTTGAAATTTGAAAATATTGAAGCTTGGTTTCCTGGAAATATCTTTTCCTTAAAAGCATCAAAACCGAATATTAGTATCAATCGCGATGGATACAAGAAAAATGAGTATTACAAGGGCAGATCAAGCTATGCCTCTCAGGTTGGTGGATATTATGCTTCGCGTTTAGCAGTGTTAGAACATTTATTTAAGAGAAAAAGACAAGCAAGAGTACTAGTTATAAGAGAGATCACTCCTGATTATCTCATCCCTGTAGGTGTATGGCAAGTACGAGAAGGAATGAATCTTACAATGAACTCAGAACCTGTTTACTTTGATACAATACTTGAGTTGCAAAATTACCTACAACCAATTCTACAATTACATCCGCTGGAATATTTCAACCTTAGTTTTGCCTTCACACAAAGCCAACTATCAGATTTCTTCTAATTCGGGTCGATAATTTTATTCGAATTGAGTAATAGACTTGATGTTTTAAGCAATTATTTTAATAGATAAAGAAAATATTGAATCAATGCCATTTACAGATTTAGCAACGATTGACTATATCGTACTTGGTATTGATGCAGTAATATTATCAGCTGTTGTTCTTTACTTGGGATTTACATATTCTAATATGAACAACTGTGCAATTATAACTGTTGGCAAATCACAATTGAAGTGGTTCAGGATAAATCTATATTCTGCTGTTTTTTCTACTTTTACAATTGCCTTTCTCACTTTTGTTACCTCTAGTTATTTGCGTTTCATCCCTCATCCAATATTTGTGATTTCCACCGCATATACCTTGAGAATCAGTTTACCTGCATATATATGTAAAATAACTAAGCAAATCGGAAAATGTAATTGTGATTACTATGAGTACAATGATTTCCCATTATTGATTTTCTATGCAACTTTTGTCAACATCCTCTTCGCAGCACTGACTTGGTCACTAATGTCCGGCCTAATTTATCTCATGGTTATTTTGTTGATTTCAGGATTGTTCTATCAATTTCTACCAACAAAAGACTTGTCAATTAGTGCCATACCAGAGGAACTACTAATTTCTAATATCTCTCAATATCAAGAGTTTATTATGGTAGATTATAATGTAAAAAAACTGTTCATGGTTTTATCCAAGAGCTGCAAATTCTGTGATGTTCAACTTGAGGAAATTAACTTGATACCTCAGGAATTTAGGCAAAAGCATTTGAGAATTGTCGATATAACAGATAGAAATAATGTTGATGAGATGTTATTCACCACATTAAATCTAGATCCGGATCCTGATTCTAAAATCCCCGTACCTTTATCATTCATCATTGATTCAGGTATGGTCATAGATCAAAAGGATGGGTACATTTCTTCACAAGAAATTCAGTATTCATTGATTTAATACAATCAAATTACCTAAATATTACCTTTAAGTTGATAAGTTAATACTGGGTATACTAGTATAATGAATGAGAATCTTATCAGAGATGATGTCATACGTTGGATTGCTGAGGATATTCCATTATGGGATAATAGCTCAAGCATTCTGCAACCAAGTAGGGTCAGTGCAAAGATAGTAGCCAAACAACAGGGTATCATTTCTGGAACTATGGTGGCGAAAATTATTCTTGAGTTGCATGATATCAAAATCTTAAATGTTGTGAAGGAAGGTAGTTTAGTTCAAAATGGAGAAGTTCTTATTGAGTTGGAAGGTAATTCTACAGATATACTTCAAGCAGAGCGCACTTGCCTAAATATTTTCAGTCACATGAGTGGTATAAGTACCTATACTCGCTCTTTACTAGATAAAGTAAAAGATATTAATCCACAACTTCGCCTTGCTGCAACAAGAAAAACCCTGCCTGGACTTAGAAGATACCAAAAATGGGCAGTTAAAGTTGCTGGAGCAGATACACATCGAATGTCTTTATCAGATATGATCATGTTAAAGGAAAATCATATATCCATGTTTCCAACTATAGATAAATCCATAGAAACAGCAAAAAAGAATGCCTCCTTCAGCACGAAGATAGAAGTTGAGGTCAGAAATAATAACGAAGCAAGAGAAGCTACCAAAGCAGGTGCTGATATTGTCATGCTTGATAACTACACACCTGAAATGATTGTAGAGATCCTTCCAGAACTTCGCAAGATAAACCCAACAATTTTACTTGAAGCATCGGGGAACATCAATGAACATACTATAGCTGATTACGCCAAAAGTGGTGTGGATATAGTATCTATGGGTAAATTGACACATTCTGTAACTGCATTTGATATGAGTTTGATTTTTGATAATTTAAATTAGCAAGAACAACCGGATCCACAGCCCCCACCAGTACCACATGATCCTGATCCACAGCTGCCTGCACTTAAGTCAACATTGGGGTTAGTTATTCTAAACCCAGTTTTCCCATTTTCAGTAGTGAAATCTACTTCTGCACCATTGACATATGGTAGGGAATTACGATCGACCACTACTTTTATGTCATCAAACATATATTCTGTATCACCATCAATGGGTTTGTTATCCAAAGCCATACCAAAACCGATACCAGAACAACCTCCTTGAACATAAATTCTAAGGAAAAGATCAGTAAGCTCTTGTGATGCTAGAATGTTTCTTATTTGCTCGGATGCACCTTCGGTGATTGAAACAATTAATGATTTAATTTCAATTGACATAATTTTCATTATTATTTTATCATTTATAAGTCATAGCTAAGGTGAAGTTGTAAGAAATCATGTAGCAAGTATAGTTTTCTCGATAGTTTCACTTTATTTATCATTTCTTTACTGACAATCATGACACCAAGCTCATAAATTAGATTTTAGCAAGCTCTGTTCTAAATTTTCTAGTTCAGAGGGGAAAAATGATTGGAATAGATATATAAACTTTAGAACTATCTGAATATTACTTAGCGATAATTACCTCATTTTATAAGAAAATTCCCTCAAGTGTTTATGCTACAGTTGATAACTCTAAATACATGGGTTCATTGAATTAACTATGGAAAATCTTATCCCAAGTCGTGATGAGTTAAAAAATCGGCTCTCAGAGGAATTTGATGTGGTTATTATAGGAGGAGGGATTACTGGTGCTTGTGTTGCCCGTGATTCAGTACTAAGAGGATTGAAAGTATGTCTTTTGGAAAAAATGGATTTTGCCTCTGGTACATCTTCCATGACCTCAAAAATGATCCATGGCGGTCTTCGTTATTTAAAGAATTACGAATTTATGCTTGTGAGAGAGGCTGCACTGGAGAGAAAGGTTGCCATAGAGACAGCACCAAATATGGCTGAAACTATGACATTTGTGGTTCCTCTCTATACTTGGAATAAGGATAGTGTATTTATGCTCAAATTGGCTCTGTTTGCCTATGATGCACTGGCATTTCCCAAACAAATTGGAAAACATAAGATGCTCAGTAAGAAAAAAATTCAAGAGCACATGCCCTTACTTACCAATGCTGAGATCAAGGGTGGTGCCACATATCAAGATGTCAAGACAGATGATTCTCGTTGGACTTTGATAAACATTCAATCAGCCATTGCAGGAGGTGCTGTTGCTTTGAATTACTTCAAAGCCAATGATTGGGAAGATACTGGTGAAACGGTGGTTGTCAATGCTTCTGATGAGCTTACTGGAGCTACATACATCATCAAGGCCAAAACAATGGTGATTAGTGGTGGACCTTGGACAGAAAGAATTGAAGAACGTGGAAAAGATTTCTCAAAAACTGCTAGATTGCGATTAACTCGTGGATCGCATATCCTCTTGGAACAGAAGATGGAACTACCTTACTCAACTCTACTTATCAATGAAGATGGTCGTCCGATATTTCTTATACCACGAATTAATAATAAAGTTCTAGCAGGAACCACAGATGTTGATTATCCTGGAGATCCAGATGATATTCGATCATCAGAGGAAGATATTGAGTATATTCTCTCAGCAGTGAACAAAATTTTTCCAAAGGCAAAATTTACTGAGGATGATGTCTTATCATCATTCATTGGTGTACGACCTTTAGTTTACATGGAGGGAGCCGATGAAAGGAAGACATCACGTGAGCATACGATAAATATTCAAAATAATGTTCTCACCGTATTTGGAGGAAAACTAACAACTGCACGTGTAATGGCCAAACAGGTTGTGGATAAGCTGATTAAAAAGATGTTACAGGTACCTGGTCGTAGTCATAAGTGTGTAACTGATACCATGCCCCTATTCAGCGGAGATATAGATAATTGGTCGGAATTCTATCAGAAAGAAAAAAATCGTCTCATCACAGAGTATGAGATCTCTGATCCAACAGCAGATATGTTGGTTAGATGGTATGGTTCAGAATTACCCATATTTGAGATGATATTGAAAGAAATTGGAACCACTCCTCTAAGCCCGAATAATCCCTGGTTAGAGGCCCAGGTGCACTATAGTTGCAGATATGAGATGTGTATGCATCCTGTGGACTTTTTAAGACGTCGTACTCCGATTATGCTTGAAAGAGATAATGGTAAGCCAGTGCTGGCGCGAGTTGTTTCCTTGATGGCTGGAGAACATGATTGGGATGAGCAAACAATAAAGAAAATGACTGAGGAAACCATTGAGTATATCGAAAAGTATGTAGCAATTCCAAAATAATATACGAATTCAGTTGGTTAAATATTACAATCAATAGCCTAGTCTGTCAAGAGATTTATCTATCTTGTATTTTTTAGGAGCATAACAACATGTTATCCGAAGATGTAATGAGTTCATACGATTCAGATCTAATCGTCTCACCATCAGTTTTTTTTGCCTTTGGATCTCCCATGCAGGCTATTGATTTTGATGAGTATAATGAATCTATTACTGATTTTCTAGGTACTATTCCGTATCCCCGATCAATACTCATTGTCTCTCCATTCTGGAGAACAAAACATATTGAGATTACAGGGGCTCCATATCCAGATTTGATCTATGATTTTGAGGGAGGACCTGATACACTTAGGGTACTCACCTATCCCTGTGCAGGGAATGTTGAACTAGCCAACTCGATTAAAAACCTATTAGCTGATAATAAAATCAAATCAGAGATAAATCAAGAAAGAGGACTTGATAAAGGGGCATGGGTTCCATTGTATGTTGCTTATCCAGATATGGATGTACCCATTGTGCAGATGTCACTACCTAAGAAGTCATCACCTAAAGAATTATTCAAAATCGGGAAATCATTGGCTGATCTAAGACGGATGGGTGTAATGATTATTGTTGTTGGAAACACCGTTTTTGATGAGAATAAGTATGATATGGATGCCAAAATCCAGGATACTGATGATTGGGCTGAACAATTAGATAATTGGATTAAGGAGAAGAGTTTTCTAGATGATTTTGATCTACTGTTTGATATTAAAAAGCATGCACCACATGGTGATAAGATTGACATGAATAGATTGGATCCTTTGTACTTTTTATTTGGAACAAAACTAAAGAAAGATGTTATCTCGACAATTTTTGACCAATTTTATTATGGTAATACTTCCATGCGATCATTTGCGTACCTTAATGATAGAAAATAGTTCAACGTACTCCTCCTTACGATTATCAAGTATAAACCGATTGATTAAAAGTTTTGATAGATAGTATTTTAAGAGTTCAAAAGATACTTGCCTTGTGCAATATAGACAAAAAATATCTTATATGATGTTGTTAATTTTATTGTTTGTAGTTCCTGCTACTACAAGCCAGACAACAAGTGATACAGGTCCAATTTCGGATTTACTGCAGTTTCAGCCTACATTAGTAGAAATAAATGAAGATGCATCTGCTATTAACTTGCCCGTTGAGCGTACACTTACACAGTATGTTATCTTTGCTGATAATGATCATGAATTCATAGATCTGAAAAAAATGGATACATTACGAACCTATGAATTATTACAAGCTGTTGTTGTTGAATTGAAAGGTAATGAATATTCAATTTTAGGAGATAGGTTCAAAAGCAGGATATTCCCCTACTCGGCTTATGAGAAGCAACAATTCGAGACTAAACATCTTCCACTTACATCCTCAATTTCACTCAATAATGGTTTTGATGATGCAGATATTCTTGGGGTTAGCCCATTATGGGATTTAAACTATAATGGTTCCGGGGTTGTTGTAGGAGTATATGATAATGGTGTGCAGGCAGATCATCCAGGTCTTAGTGGTCAGGTATTGCAACGTTATAGTGTTTCAGAAGAAGGATACTTGCCCTGTAAGGATCATGGTACTCCAGTTAGTGGGAATATTGCATCGACAGGAAAAGTAACCAATGGATCTTACGATCCTAACCTGAGAGGTATGGCTTTTGGTTCTAAAATAATCTCTGTTGAATTGGGATGTGGTGAGGGTCAAGCTGTAGTGGGAGATTACTTAGGGGGATTTGAGTGGCTTCTGGCACAAAATGAGACCATTGATGTAATAAATGCCTCATGGGGAGGTTGGGGCCTGGGATTAGAATTTGCCCCTCTAATCAAAAGGATAGTTGATGCAGGCATGATCTTCGTATCAAGTGCTGGTAATTCAGGACCTAGTGAAAATACCATCTTCACTCCTGCTGATTTAGTAGATACAATCACCGCTGGAGCTATTTCATACAATATGGATGTAACTTCCTTCTCATCTCGTGGTCCCGCGCCAGGATTATCAATCAAACCAGATGTTCTCGCTCCTGGACAAGATGTTGTAACCACCCAGCTTGGTGGTGGATATGGTCCCATAGATGGAACTAGTTTTTCCTCTCCCTTGACAGCAGGTGCGATTGCAACAATTATTTCGGCATTGAACCAGAATGGAATACCTTATAATCCTGGTGCCATTAAGGCTGCTCTGTTGAATAATGCCACCTCGCTAGGTGAGACTGAGATTGTGCAAGGAAAGGGGGTATTGAATGCTTATGCAACATTCATGAATTTAAAGAATCAATTTGATCAAGGTGAGGTAGGTGCAGATGGAGTACCATATGCGATAGATATGTCACCCAGATTGGATATTTCTCCAACTACCATATATAAAAAGGTCTTCAAGGAACTGGAAATGGATATTCCTTTCTCCTTATTTTCATCTCATATGGATGAGACAATTGTCCAAATAACTGGATCTCTAGCTGAAATTCTAAGTTTTGATTCAACTCAACTCGATGAGCAAAGTTACAATAAAGTGCTGGATTTACATGTCAATACCATTGGAAAGGCTCAAGGAGTATATTCAGGAGAGTTGGTGATAAAATTGGGATCTAAAGCTAAGATGACCGCACAATATCAAATAACCGTTACTCCACCTGCGAAGGGTAAAATATTGATGGATCTCAGACATACAGCATATGATGAGGTTGGTGGAACTGGTTATGGTGGTTTCATGACCTATGAATTCATGAATCTTGTATATGGCTCTGGCTACTGGATCGAACCCCTTTATGAGGAGATCTCAGAGACAACATTATCAGATGCTGATATATTATGGGTAACCAACCCATTAGAGATGGAGATGAATTTCTTCCCACTATTGGAATCTGAGATCAATGCCATAGAAAGTTTTGTTAATGCCGGAGGTTCATTGTTTGTTGATTTTGAGGGTCTAATTGAATATGAAGATTATGAAGTGACAGTGGGTGGGCAAATGTCCGAAATTAACAAATTACTTGGTAAATTTGACATTCAAGCTTCTGAAGTTGCTGTGAAAGACGGAGAAATAGAAAATTATGCTACTTTAAAGAATGTCACGGGTTTAGTCGGTAAATTCTCAAAAATCCCTCATTTTGGTAATTCACTCACCGTATCTGGATCTGCAAATGTACTGGCAGAAACAGCAAGTGGAAAAGCAACTATGGCGTTTAATGATATCATCAATGGAGGGCGAGTACTTGTTTCAAGTACACATGCATGGTTTGGTAATCAAGCCATAAATGGTGATAGTGTTCTCCGTGAAGATGGTGCTGATTTCATACTCAGAGTACTTAATTGGCTGAATTCTGAATATCAAGTGAAATTTCTGTCTTCTGAATACACAGATGAATCCATATCAGGGACCTTTAAGATCCGAAACAATGGCCAAGATATCACTTCAGTACCTACTATAACACTGATTGATACAGATTTAATTGCTGGGAAAACCATCACCCCTCAACTCGTAGCTGATAATATCTGGTCATTTAATCTAGCCTTAACAGGAGATGGCCATTATAGCATCATAACTGGAAGTGATGAGGAGTATGCACATTGGGAATTATTTTTGGATAGGAACCCACCAAATATCTACACTAACCCAGCAAATGCAAATAGAACAACATTTGATCGGCCTACATCCTCCTTCTTCCTCAAATTTTTTGTTAATGACACTGTCTCTGAAATCAAGAAGAACTATTTCTCCATTAAACTAGATGGAGAGAACCTTAGTGAAGATGTCAACCTGTCATACAGGTCAAGTGATCAGGTATTATCCCTGTTATTCATGAACCCCAGAGATTTCGATGAGGTGGACTCTCATATCTATGATTTGGCAATATCAGTTTCTGATACCAGAAACAATTCCATCACAGTTCATTATTACTTCAATTTTGATGATTACTCAGTTTTTGCTGATCCTACCTCAGAATCGGAAAATTCAGAAACACCATTCCTGGGATTAGAACTGCTCATTCTTATACCTATTATGGTGCCTGTTCTTCGGAAAATGAAAGGATACACGTAATATAGAGATTCTCAAGCATTCATTCTAAAATATGAGTACAAAATTATTCTCATGATGCTTTAGCAAAATTTTTTATGAATCAATCGATTCAATCATTTAACTAATGGATCTGGAAGGTATATTACATCTTTCCCACATTTCTTGCAATTTCCAAGTTCACTGCAATAGGAAAAAACCAATCCTCTTGCCAATAGATTTTCCCTGTCAGATAAGCGATCGATACCTTCAAAATCCTTGATTTTTCCAGTTTCTCGTAACAATGCACGGGCCCAGTCCTGAACATCAGGTCTGGCATGAATACAGGTTCTAATGGCCATCATATTCAAATAGGCAAATATATCCATCATCTCCACTTGTATTAACTCAAAATTGTGAGGTAGCACATTTATTGCTTCCTTCTCTGGTATCCCCTCCTTCAATAGTGAATGATACAGGGTCAATGCTTCCCTGCTCATCTCCATAAATTTCTCTGGAATCTCAGAGCCACTGACCTCTTTTTTCTTGTACAATGAAGGCATAAGTACTTCATTTCCATGCGTTAAGGCATGATAGATGGGTTGTACCATCCTATTAGATCTGGTATGCCTCCAGGTATCAATACCTCCTGAAAGATCAATTTTCGATATAAATGCAAAACTGGCCAATTCAATCGCTGATTTGCTTTCCTCATCCTTGTTTCTGAACATTTCAACTATATCTTCCAGTTTGATACCAAGTGGATTGAAATATCCGAGTAACATGGCATCTGGACTTGATTTATCCAAGATCTCCTTGATCTTAAAGTCTATATATATTCTGTTGAAATACTTATTCTCAGGTAGTAGGAAGCTGTGATCGGCATACCAGAGCATGGGTTCATCCATCAAGTCATCTGATCCAATCCTATCTGCCATCAACAATTGTCTTTCATACATAGCCTCGTTTTCCTTGTTGGATGTTCTCAAATTGAATGATTGGAACATCTCAGGATATTCATTTAAGGTTGACTGATGCATATTACTAGCAAACTTTCTGACATGTGAAGGTAAGTACTCAATATTTCTCCATCTTGTATATCCTTTCACTGTTCTTAGATCAAGTGTTCCTGAGAACCTTGTCTTGGTTGATACTGGTAATATCTTAAATGCATCCTGAATAATAGGATCGAATCCCTTTACTTTGCGTTTTCGATTATCTACTATATCCCAGTAAAAGGCAAACCGCTCATCAAAATTGGATTTCACCTCCTGATTATCCTTCAGTGCTTCAGTCTCAATGACATCTTTAAGAATAACCGATCTCCTTGTTTGTTGTTGCATTTTATAGAATTTTCCCAAGGTAAATGCAGATGAAACAAGTGAAGAGGTTTGTGTTTCATAATCTATCCCGGCAACTAGAAGAGAACCCATATGCTGTCTATTCCATGAATGATTACGAACTCCCCTTATGAATTTTAGTTGCTTTTCCCTTTCTTGTTCCTTTTTATCCCAGTAGACACTAGACGCACTCGTACCTTTTAGAGTGGCATTTATCTTGGAAGCAAACCACAAATCTGGGTCATCTACAAGTTTTCTACCACCATTAGGAGTCCTAATTGAAGGTAAATTGGCATAGGATTCAAAAAATTGGTCATCATACGTTATGCTTCGTGAATTCAAAATTTTCCAGCCTTACAATATCAATTTTCACCAGTCATATAATATTTATTACTAGAAAAATGCGATTTCTCAAATTATTCGTATTAGCTTTAATATAGGTATTTACTACAATTAGGGTATGATTATTTATATTGTACTCATTATTGTGATTGTAATCCTGTATTACTACTTTAAGGAGAAAAAACCTGTAAGTTATGGAAAAGAATCTGTAACAGAGAAAGGAGAAACAGTGAAATCAAAGAAGGAGAAAATTGTTGCAGATTACCTGCATAACAAAGGTATTCGTTACGAATATGAACGTGAAATCAATATTAGGGGTGAGAAAGTAATCTGTGATTACTATTTACCAGAATTTGATATCTATGTGGAATATTGGGGACTTGATAAATTACAAAACGAGGATGGTGAAAAATATCGGGTCAGAAAACAGGAGAAAATCGAATTTTATATGAAGCACAAGCTCAAGCTGATTTCATTATCAGAGGATGATCTTGATGATATAGATACTCATTTCACATCTCAACTCAAAGAATTGAGTAAAGGTGGAAGTAAAGTTGCCAATCTTTTATTTGGTAAAGCGAGTACTTTCTGCACTGAGTGTGGGAAAAAACCTTCTGATTGTACCTGTGCTACTTTCTGTGAACAATGTGGTAAACCATCAGATTCTTGTGAATGTACCGTATCTGTATTCTGTGTAAAATGTGGAAAGGAATTACCCTCTGATTCCGAATTCTGTTTACATTGTGGAGAGAAATTATAAGTCACTGAAAATTTTTGCAAGAATATTTTGACCTTCAAAATTATTATTCAAAGCATCAGGAAGTTTATTATCTTCCAGATTTAATATTTGCAAATTTTCTAAAGTGGAAAATTTGGGATTGAGAGATGTCAATTTATTTGATATAAGATCAATTCTACTCACATTGTCGAAGTCATCAAAAAATCCATCTTCAATTGAGGAAATCTTATTATAGGATAAAGACAATGTCTCAATCTTAGGAAGTCGACCAAAATTATGTGGTAGAACAGATAAATTATTTCCTGCCAGGCCTAAATATTTAAGATTCTTCAAACTCGCAAAGGAATTTTCTGGTATAGACTTAAGTTTATTTTTTGAAAATGATAATACTTCTAAGTTTTCCAATTTATTGAAAATTCCTTCTGGAAGAACTTCCAGTTCATTATCATGAATATTTAGTACATTTAAATTAATTAATTCATCAAAACAATGATCTTCCAATGTATTGACCATATTCTTATCCAAATCAAGATTTGATAGACGATTCAATCCTTTAAACATCTTTTTGCTTATTGTTTGGAATTTGTTGTTTGATAAGTCAATTTCTCGTAATTGTGAGAGATTTGATAAATCATTAGGTAACTCTGATAAATTATTATTTTCCAAGTCCAATTCTTCAAGATTCTCTAATTTCCCCAAAACTCCATTTTCTATTGTCTCAATCTCATTATCAGAAAGATCCAGTTTCAATAGATTCTCTAGTTTATCAAAAATACCAACAGGAAGAGATTTGATTTGGTTATTGATGATATAAAGCTCTTCTAGATTGACTAATTTATCAAATATATTATTTGGTATTTCTTCAAGATCAAGTGAAGCAAGTTCTAAGGACCATATTGTTCCCTGATCGAATTTAGTGAGACTAGAATCTAGGATATCCTCGTACAGGTCAACACGATCAAGTATCTTAAGGATTTTTTTCAATTCTTTTTCATCATTCATATATTATCTCTAATCGCTGAATATTAATGCTAAATAAAAAACATATCCAATATCCAATAAAATATGAGAAAAATACATATTTAGCGGTATTCAAGTAAATCAAGCCCGTATTGTAATTCGTTGATTTATTAGCAATCAAATAAATATCCTTGGAGTTTACAAGTATTCAGAGATGATAGGAAATAAATCCGCCAAATGAACTTAGAGCGCTGATTATTCACATTTTTATTCTTCTAGGATTCAAATAAAGCATTGCTTCTTCCTTTGAAATCTTTCCTCTGATTTTACCCTTTTTAATTTCCTTAACTGATTTTTCAAGATCGGCTTCGATCTCTTCTAGGTATTTATTTAACGAGGCAAAAAGAATGAGCACCGTATCTAATCCTGATTGGTAATTCTCAGATTTAGAATTTATTTTTATGGTGTATTTACCTCCAATATTGAATTTTGCACCATCAATCTCAGCTATTTTTTCGTGCTGATCATCATATACAAACCAGTCAGAACCAATTGATAGACGATCTGTCTCAATTGCATATGTATATACATTATATTCATCATCGATAAGATGGAATGCATAGCTTGATTTTCCGAGTTTGGGCTTTCTTTTTATCTTCTCCAGAGTAACAAGATATTCTGTGTTTGATACATTAACCATAAAGGCTGGTAGTGCAAGATCTCCAGCCACACTCTGCATCAGGGTTCTAGCAACCAGTTGTTCGAGGCTAGCTTTCCAAGTAATTGATTTGGTGAAGTATTTAAGAATCACATGTTTATTGGGTAATTCCTGTTTCCACGGCTCCTCCCTGAATACAATATATCCGGCTTCTTTATCTCCTCTCCTCACTTCACCGATGATATCTGAATCCTTGGTGAATTGTCTAGACTTACTTCTTAGTTCTGCTTCCTTTTTTATTCCAACTTCTACTCCATGAGCACCAGTTTTCCAGAGATCAACTTCATATTCTAAATCATATTTTGACATACTATGCCAAAACTATCTGTAATATTTCAATGCTTTATTTGAACATTGAATTTAGTTGTCTTTTTCATTCAGTAATTGAATTAGCTGATCAATTCCAGCAAATGATTTGATTATCACATTACTACCAGTGTACAGATGAAGATCATCACTCGCAATCTCAATGTTAGGTCCAACTGTATCCAAACCCCTGATATCAATTTCTTGTCTTTGTTGAAGGCCATATGCTCCTCGTTTAATATCTTCACCTTGAAATTGAATATGATCCAATCCATTAAATCCAGTTATTTGGGCAACTGAGCTAATTCGTACTCTGGTTATCGTTTTTTGCTCCTTGTAATATTTAGTCAACTCCATCGATCTTAACCTTTTCTCAGTAATAATTCCTACAACCTCGCTCTCGATGTTTTCCATGAATTGCTTGGCGACATTATCATTATGCATATTTCCCAGAAGTAATCCTTTTTCAGGCAACCAGTAAACAGTATCAGTTGCCCCATCCGTTGCAAGCATTTTATCTACAAGCGATTTATATTTAACATCAATACTCTTCTTGATCATAATAATCTGGGGATTAGGTGCTAATTCTAATGCGATAAGTTTTTCATTATCAGATACAAAGCGTTTTATTCTTCTTCTGACAGATTTAAAATTCATTTCTATCGGTTCTACATTGTAAATGCTACATTTTGTCTGAAAAAATTTAACTAACTCAACCACACGCCAGATTTTTCTAAATATCGTAATTGACAAATTATCATCATAAATTTTAAGTAATTGATCAACCCGATTCTCTGATTCGATTTCTCTATTGATTTCAAGTTCCTCAAGAACATTCTGTTCAATAAGACATCGTGGAATTGAACTAAGATATTTTCTCAGATGTCTCTTACCCTCAAGACTTAGTTTCATTGATACATGTTATGTGCCTTCAATTAAATAGTTGTTGTCAAATTATTAGAATACTGAAATGTTCTAAAGTATTATTACACTTGCTATTATAGGGTCTCTGCAACAGAATTAATTGATTTCTTGATAATTGCTACTACTTCATCAATCTGTTCCTTGGTGATAATGAGGGGTGGAGCAAAACGAATGATGGTGTTATGGGTTTGTTTAGCTAGAATCCCATTCTTTTTCATCTCCATCACGTATTTCTTGGCCTCTCCTCCTTTTTCAGTGAATTCAATGGCAATAAGGAGTCCCATTCCACGAACCTCCTTGACTAGGTCAGAGGGTAAATCCTGCAATTGATCTCTGAAGTACTCTCCATATTCTGCTGATTTAGTAGCTAGATCTTCTTCTTCAAGTACTTCAATTGCTGCTTTTCCTACTGCACATGCAAGCGGATTACCACCAAATGTTGAACCATGGGAGCCAGAGGTGAGAACAGACATAATTTCCTTGCTTCCCAGCGTGGCAGATATGGGCATTATTCCTCCTCCAAGCGCTTTTCCGACGAGTAAGATATCTGGTTTTATCTCATCATGTTCGAAGCAGAAGTTCTTTCCAGTCCTGGCAAATCCAGTCTGGATTTCATCAGCAATTAGCAGAACATTGTGTTTCTCACATATTTCTTTCGCTTTCTTTAGGTAACCCTTCGGTGGAATCTTTACACCAGCTTCTCCTTGAATTGGTTCAACAAGAAATGCTACAGTGTTTGGAGTAATGGCTTTCTCTAGTGCATCTAGGTCACCAAAAGGCACTTTTTTGAATCCGGATGAATATGGTCCAAAATCTCCATAGGTATCAGGATCTGATGAGAAACCAACAATTGTTGTAGTTCTACCATGGAAATTTTCTTCACAAACTATAATCTCGGCTTTATTCTGTTCTACTTTTTTCTTCCAATAACCCCATCTTCTGGCTACTTTAATTCCTGTTTCAACAGCTTCTGCTCCAGTATTCATGGGACAAGCCATTTCCATACCAGTATAGTCGCACAATTTCTCCATGAAACTTCCAAGCTGATCATTGAAGAATGCACGAGAAGTCAATGTGATTCTCTTCATCTGCTCCTGTACTGCATTTATGATTTTGGGATGTTGATGCCCCTGATTAACTGCAGAATAGGCAGATAAACAATCGATGTATTTTTTACCATCGACATCTGTCACATACACTCCCTCACCATGACTTAACACCGCAGGGATAGGTGTATAATTGGGAGAAGTATGCTCTTTCTCCTTTGCAATCAATTCTTCAGATTTAGAATTATAGCTTGTTTGAGCCATAAATTACAGTTTAGCAAGGTGAATATGAAATTATTTCTCAGAAACAATTTTTATCAAATGAATCATTAAATAGCCTGAGCAATCTAATTGGGAATATTAAAGTGGTTTGTACATATCCCCTTCTATCTTTCCTTTGGCAATTCCCTTTTTAATCATAAAATTCAACATTTTTTCTAGATTTTCCTTCTCTGCACCCATTGAATTAGCGAACACTTCTATATCGAATTCAACATTTTCAGCCAGTTTCTCCTCGATTTGAACCTTCTTACTCTTACCATCAAAATCACCTTTAGTTTTTCCCCTTGCTCCTCGAATTGTCTTACCACATTTTGGACAACTCCAAGTAGCCATTTGTGTGATCGTGACTTTACCATCTTTATCTGGCATTGGGGCTACGAAGGGCCATTCCTTATTCAAGTTATCTAGGTCACTGGGCTCTCCAATTATTACTTCAAAATTACAATTCTTACAGAAAATTCCTTTTTTCTTTTTTGCCATACACTTGAAATGATTCCATCAGATATATAATTTCATATATCAAATGGGAAATTTATCGTATTAATTTTCATTTTCTATATCATTGAACTTAAAAATAGGGTTGAAATTGTTGTTTATAGAGGAAATATTGTATGGAAGAATTTGTTCCGCTTTTAAATGATACATGGATTGGAATCTTCTTGTGGGTCTTTTCCATTGTAGGTATTGCATCCATAATTTGGTTTTTTACTTATATCAAGACAAATAAGGAGAAGAAACTAGAAATTTCACTACGAATATTATTACTAGGAGCGATAAGCTCCGCCATAGCAATTCAATTGTATTTTCTAAGGGCTAGAGTAGGGATTATAGCATAAATTCAGCATATAGTTCATTGACTATATTTGATGCTTGTTGTGATGTTCCAGCATGACGAATTGTACAAAGACCATTTTCTACGATGTTTACATTTGACTTTTTATAAATAAAATTGATATAATTTTTACCTTTTTGTCTAACTGAATACTTGGCTTCAATTTTTTTCATCACAGATATAAAATTCCATGTCACATTCCATCTTGGTTCACAAATGTAAGTATCTCGACCACATAATGAGGTTATAGTCATTTCTCCAAGGCCTTCAATACGAATCGAGTCCTTAGTCGTTTCCTGTTGGTTTTTCTTATCAATACTTGAATTACAAAGTGTACATCCTTCTTTTTTTCTTATGGGAATTTTATCAAAATCCAAATGAAACAAATCTATTAGCTGTAACTTGCCAACAAGATCAGGTTTCTGATCAAGCAGAATTTTCACTGCTTCATTTACCTGGATACCTGCTGTGAGATGTAATATTACAGGATTCACTCCTAAGACCTCACATCGTTGATTCTCATCATCAATTGATTCACCAATGACACATTCCAGACAAGGCTCTTCTTTATCATGAGTAAAACTCATCACATTACCAGATTCGGCTACAGCTCCTGCAAAAACATAAGGTATTTTTTTATCATATGCTGCTCGAAAGAGAATTCTTCTGGCACTAAATCTATCTAATGCATCTATAATCAAATCAATGCCTCCAAGTAATGAGTTAACATTAAGAGCATCAATTTTTATCATCTGTTCCTCGATTGTGACAAAGGGATTTCTCATTTCCAACCTTTCTTTTGCTACTTCTACCTTACTTCTTCCCACATCTTGTTGAGTATATAGGGTCTGCCTGGCAAGATTACTCGTCTCTACAATATCGAAATCAATAATTACTAGATTTCCTATGCCTATTGAGTTTAGGAGCTGTGAGGATACACTCCCCAAACCCCCCATACCTGCAATCAAAACCTTCCTGTACTTCAACTTGTATTGATTTTCTTTGCCTATCGAACTTAATGGATAATGTCTGGAATAGAATTCATCAAACATAATTTATCACCTAGATCTCTATAGTCATATCATCTTCAGCCACGAAAAAAGGTGGATGGATTTCATTTTTCCTGACAATAACACTACTCCCCAGATGAGACAAAAATACCCTGCATCCATCAGGTACCACTAAACTCTGGATTTCTTCCAATGAAGTGTGATAGGGTATATTAAAGCCAGAAGAAGTGGCCTCAGTAATTACTACATCTCCTTTCATTAACCTGTATAAGGATTCCTTTATAAACGAGCTATCTCCTGTATATCCGACTATTTTTCCATCTAGTTCAATTTGTAACATCCTTGCTCCGGCTGCATGTTCTGCCATAATAGTAGTAAGGCTACCGCCAGAGAACGCAGTTGTAGTATCAACATCAACTTCTTGAATATCAAACAATTCATCAATATGAGCGGCAATAGTATCATCATATAGTAATGTACACACTTGTTTGAAAAGATCACGAGCTCCATAGGGTGCGAGTATTGGGATTTTATTAGTACGTTTGGTCACATAGAAATTCTCCAAAGTCATCTGAGGTATGCCTAAATAGTGATCAGGGTGTAGATGTGATAAAATGATGACATCTATATCATGAATCGTTTTTCCTTGTTTTTTCAATGCTGGTCCAACTGAAGGCCCACTATCCATTAGAATTGTTCTTGACCCTTCAATTAGATATGCCGAAGGCCTTCTGCCATCATCACCAAAAGCATTACCTGTTCCTAAAAACGTGAGTTTAACCATACAAGCTAGGGAATATTACGGTTTAATAATGTGTATATCAAGGATTGAATTAATCTTCCATCTTATATTTCATGGCTACCATTGCAAAAAAGATCATGAATAGCTGGAGTACTACAATAATTAATAATGACCATAGGGATTCGATAGCATCTACATTATTGGCAAATGCTCCAAAAATTGCTATACCAGCAATGAGTTTCATGAATATTCCAAACATAACAAATTTAGTATTCTCCTCAGATCTGATATATACTAATGAAATACTGGCCTCGAAAATAAAAACATAGAGATAAAACACGATGCGGTTGAAATTTGAGTACGTTGAATCAAAGAAGAATAGGTAATCAACAGATATTACAGCTACAGTCCACCCTAATCCGAAAATTATTGATCTTAAATATCTTTTTTCGAAATATTTTAACATGTGAATCGCTCGATATCTAACTACCTCGCTGATAGCTGCTGAAATAAAGATGAACCAAAACAGTAGGCCTTTGTATCCGTTTATGGCATCTGTATATGCATTAGCTGAAGCTTCGGAATAGAAAAATAAACGTGGTCCAAGTAATACTAATGATACTAGAGATGCACCGGCTCCTCCCAAAATGAATAATGAAAACCATGAGTTTGTTATCCCAGAAGTTCTCAAAAGTACAACGATCAATAATCCAAATATTGCTACTGGAATTAAAGTTGTGATATATAACGGAAATGCCATGATCTACGGTATTTTAGTATCAATTTAACTTGTTCGTATGTGTGATGAATATCAACATAAAAATCTCAAGTACTAATTTTTGATAAGGATTTCAGTAACATATGAAATAAGAAGGGTATGAATCTGTTTATCATATTCCACCAAATCATCTGGTTGTGCATTTTGTCTCTCTAATTCTAAAAATTCAGAAAGTAAAAGGGATAATTTCTCTTCTTCATGTGGAAATTGCACTTTTAGATGATCTATGAGGAATTTTACAGAATCTGAAATGGGCATCTTGTTAAGAATTAAAAATTTATATGCATTGATAATAGTTTGAGAAATTATTTGAGTAGATTTTTCTTTATCCGACACCCTTCGCACTCTCATCAGATTATCATCAAATTTATCCCAGTACTCATTCTCTGCAATGAAGGTCTCATCATACTCCATTTCATCGTATGCGTTTTTTGTAGATCGCAATTTTATTAATATATTTGGAAGAAAGAGTTGTATGAGTTCAACCTCCATTTTTGACTGCTTATTTTTATCACTAATATTTTGAAGTCGATCATCAATATTTTTGCGAAGCTGAGTGAGCAGAGAGGATTTTAAATTAGTTTTAACCTTTAGAGTATTTAAGATGGTTTCAAGAAGAGTTACTGCAGCTTCTATAGGTTTCTCTTCTGGTTGATTATAAAGCAGATTTAGTACTTTATCTTTAAATTCTTCTACTCTGTTGATATCATATGGATCAAGCTCTTCCCAACCTAAATCATTGATTAGTTGAGATTCTCCAATACTTGTTTTTTTAACATCTTTACTACTTTTTAATTCCCGTTGGCGATGGATAATGATTTCTTTCTGCAAAATAGCCAGAATCGTAAGAAATGCTAGTGTATCATCATGTAATTTCTCAAGTTGGAGTTCTTTTTCGATTTTTGTGAGTATGTTCTTTGCCTCTTCTAACCAAGGATAATATTCAGAAATTGAATTGATCTTTTTGAGATATTTTAATTTTGAATTAAAAACTCGCTTTGCTCCTTCTAGCAAGGCATGGCCACCTTCGAAACTAACATCATAAATTCCAGAAACAATTCTTGTTGAGAGATCTTTGAATTTACCATCGATATGATCGGTCTTCCATAAAGGAAAGAGGGGGATGATGTAATTTAGGGAAATCTGAGATAGTTCTAGTAAATAATATGCATAATCTTCAATTTGTCCTTTCCCAGATTCAATCAAACTTTCTAAAGTAAGGAGCCGATCAAATTTATTTTTAAGAATTCGAGTATAGTATCCCCTGAAAAAGACAATCCACGTACCTTCCTCTAGAGAGAAACTCAGTAAGTAGGTAGGAATTTCTGTCAAAGTAACATTATTATCCAATAAACGTGTTTTTTCTTCATTAAAATCATTTACAGCAATTTTTGGTGAAATTTTGTAATACTCCTTTATTACATAGATTACACGTTTAACAAGTTCTGATATGTCCTCCTCCTTCATAAAATCCTCAAATTGATGAGATTGGATATTATCGTATTTCTCGGTGAGTTTATTGAAAATATCCTTTAGATCTGATTTGTATCGATCTACAATTTTTTGCTTTGAAGGATCAGTCACACAATCTCCGTAATTGAAATAGGAAGTATTGTTTTAGAAATTTACTTATTAGATTTAGTTAATAATTTTCTAAATATTAATTTTTATTCAAAAAGAAAACAGCAATTTAAATAGAAATAAACAATTCATCCTTATTATGGAAGATGATGATTGGCTGAAAGGCGAAGATGACTGGATCTCAGAAGAGAAAACCAGAAATCTAAGTATTCCAGGTATTGCACTTCCAGGTTTACGAGATTTAAAAATCCAATTTGTTGCTCTCATCGAATTCGACCTTTTTTTAGGTCCTGTAGTATATATCAATGAACTATCTAGAGGATCCAGTTATATAAATAAGCTACGTGATCATCAAACTATTTCAGAAGTATATGCTGGAGTAGCAAGAGCTGATGTTGAGACGACAACAACATTAGAGGATCTTATAGCGATTTTCCGTTTTGATCAGGAAGGGACTGCAGATGTCACAACAGTCTTGTTGATTTCCTGTATTCCAGGTGCTGATTTAGATCCAGTCAAGGAATTGGGTTCTGTTGCCTTATTTAGATCAAAGGGAGATCCTGATGCGATAGGGCAAGAATTATCAAAATACTTAAGGGAACAACTTAGTAAAACAAAGAAATTCAAGGCTAAAGACCGGGATAAAATTGTAATCCTTGATGAGAATCGTCTTCAAAAATCCTTAGATTACGAAAGAATCAAAGGCATAGCAATTATCGATTATAGTTCTAAGTTAGCTGATTTTAGAAATTTTCCCTCTTGGGTGTCAGGTGTGGAATTAATTGAGATGGAGTTAGTCAATTTTATTGATCAGATGACTGCAAGCATTGCAGAATCAAAAATAACCTCATTCATTTACAAAGATAATATACTACTGGCAACAAAAATCGAGAAATCCAACCTCTTTATCATATTGCTTATCGAAGAAGAAGATATTCTTGCCCTAAGAAAGACCCAATCTTGGATCATACCATTTGCAGAGGAACTTTCCATACAATGGAAGTTAGCCTCTTCTACCGAAATCTCCCTAGCTCTTCAAGTATTAGATGCTGCAATTTATCGTGGTACAATGATTAACGATGTCAAGAAATATGTAAATATGATCTTACGTGGTGCTAAGCTCAAGCCTACTCTTAATCCAGATATGGAAGTATCGATCATCCAGAATACTGGTATAGAAGAGAAAATTTGGAATAATATGCTTTCCCTAGATGGATCTAGGAATATCATTGAATTGAGTATACAATTTGATTTGGAATTGATTGATCTACTACCTGCTCTTGAATGGGCTAGACTTCGAGATATCGTGATTTATTTTGAAGAATAAGCATTGTTGATCATTCAAATTTTTTAATGCAATCTGTCCATACGAAAAGAAGATTCTTATAAGCAAAATCAAGTATTCTACAATATGGATTCTACCTTTAAGGCATTGTTAGAAGAATCTCGTGCAATCGCGATTAAATTGTACATGTCGTGGTTAGAATCCCATGGTATACTAGAATTAATCAAAAGTCCAATTACCATCCCAAGTATCTATTATGAGAAGAAGTGGAATTCAACAACTCAAGAAGCATTTGAGTTGATGTTAGCCTTTCTTTCTTCTATGAAATTATTCTCAGAAGCTGGTGGAACTTTCGTTCTAAATGAGAAATATCATCTTTTACTTGAAAAAATCAATCATAACCACCCCATAAAAAATTTGCAAAACAATCCTATTTGGGTCTATATAACCTATGCTTTGAACCTCTTTGATGAACGTAATGAAGGTGGATCTGGTACATGGAACAAGAATAAGTATCATATTCTAGAACAATTTTATTCAAGTGAACTCTATAAGCTAATATTTGTTGATCTGGTCAAAAGTATTCTTATTCATCATAAAAATGAAGATTTTGGATCTTTCAGGCGTATAGTGGTAATATCATTGTATAATGATTTAGCAATTGATACCTTTGTGAACCAAAATAGCAATCCAGACCATGTACGTCTTGTTTCTTTCACAGATAAATTGAAACGATTGAGTCAATCATATTGTGAGTTATCCAATGAACGATCTCAGTATTCATCTTCTCTTCGGACATTGGATGAAACAATGGATTTAAAGGCTGATTTGGTGATATTGCCTAACGGTCTAGGCATGCATCAATCAATAAAAGATCTTGCTGAATATATTGATAAGATTAGTAATGAGAAATGTACTGTCGCTGGTATATCATCTTTACGAAAATCAAATTATATTGGTGTGGAACCTCTATGGCAATTTCATTCTAATTTCGTTGAATATCCTGAAGAATCTCATATTGAGAAACAATTAATTCGTAAAGGATTTGGCAAATTAGGTAGATTTTCAGAAAATACGTTCATATTTAGCAGTAGAAGAATTACTAGGTGAATGTAATGGATACTTGGTTAAAGGAATTTTCTATCCTGGTGGTCGTTACTGCAATAGTGGCCGGACTATCTTATGCTATTCAGTTTTATATTTTTGATGGAATGAATTTTGATGAATGGAATGTTAGTGGATCATTTATTCGCATGATTCGGATGGCTTCGATCTACATACTACCTGTTCTTTGGTTTACTAAAAGACACGGTGGATCGTGGAAGGATCTTGGTGTACTCCCCTCCAAAAACTATCCCTTACTAAGTACCTTGGGAGGTATGGCTGTATATTTTATAGCAGTATGGGTATTTCTTAGATACAGAATATTTTTTGGAAATTGGGGAATCACTCCTTGGTCGATAATTTGGATAAAATTTGCGATGATCTGTGTCATGGCCAGTGTCACTGATTTTTGGACCAGGGGTTTCATTCTACTCGAATTGGCAAAGAGATACAATGACAAGATCGCAATATTCTGGCAGAATGTCACTTGGTTTTCCTTACATATATACGAGATTGTTTTATTAGAGCCGTATATTGGGTATTTAGGAGCGATTGCATTAACCCTCACATTGGGTATTGGAGGAGATTTAATTGCTCTGAAAACAAGAAGTATAACGGGTTTGATGCTTGGTCATTGCCTTCTTAATCTGGGAATTATTTTAGCTGCCAATGATGTTTTATTCTTTTACAAATATATTGCAGGTTAATAATTGATTTCAATATATAGGTTATTTCTCAAAATATTTACCAATTGAAGAAGGATGGGAAAAGTCCTATCTACAATCTTAATAATATCTATTTAAATATAAAATTACTTAGATGTGATCACTATTCGAATAAGAGTACCTACAAAGAGTATATTATTATTCAGACATTTCAATCATGAAAAAATGACCTGTAATGTGCTATTGTATGATATCTCGAATAGTATTGAACATTTACAACATATTCATGAGGGAAGAATTAGCTTCACCTATGATAAACAGAAAATGAGACCATTCAGGTATGAGGAAAGAACAGGTCATACCTACAGGTTTCTCAAAGCTAAAGATATAATCGAATTAACAAGTTCTGTTTCTCTGATTGCTATGATCCCCAATGAAAGACCTGATAATCTAACAGAATATCTAGAATTTTTTCAATATGCCAAAGCATCAAAACCAAAAGTGATTCCAGTATGCCTTGTCTGCTTGAATGAAAGAAAACTGACGAAAATTCCCGCTGAAGACAATTATTCTTCTTATGAAAAACCTGTTTGTAGACGCTGTGCTGCTGACCAAATAAAAACAGAGTATTTGAAGCGAGGTATACCCATTTCAATTAGTGCAAAAAAATTTTACATGAAACAATTGGATCGATTGAAAGAAGTCAAGTTAGTTATTGAAAGTATCTGGGAACCAGTAAAAGCATCAAAACAAGGTACTTCCTCCTTATTTGATGTTATATCTGCGGATACCAAAAATCAACCTGTACCCATACAAGATTATGTGAAAAAAAATCGAAACTTGCTAGATCCTGAATTAGTAGATCATCTTCAAAATATTGGGATAAAGTCGTTTATGCCAGTACAGATAAAAGCTATGGAAGGTGGTCTCATGTCAAAGGAGGATCTTCTTGTAGTAGCTGGAACCTCATCAGGTAAAACCCTAGTGGGTGAGTTAGCTGGAATACAAAACTGGAAGACCAGAAATGAGAAATTTATTTTTGTTACTCCATTGGTAGCACTAACCAATCAAAAATATGATAGTTTCAAAAAACGTTATGGTAAACTAGGAGCGAGGGTTGCTATTAGGGTAGGTAAAAGTAGAATCGTAGATAATGAGGTTAATAACTCTTATACTGATGGAAGTATCAGTAAAGCTGATATCATAGTTGCAACTTATGAGGCATTGGATTGGATTTTTAGATCTGGGAAGTGGAGACAAATCAATAATATTGGAACATTGGTCATTGATGAATTTCAATTGCTTGCTGATGAAGAGCGTGGAGGTGAAGTAGATGGGCTCCTTGCCAGGATCAGGACTCTCTATCCTCGTTGTCAGATTATCGGGCTTTCCGCAACTATTGGTAATGAAGAAGAACTAGCCAAACTCCTTAAATTGAAATTAATTAGCTATATGGATAGACCAATTCCTCTAGAACGTCATTTGCTCATTTCAGATGGAGAGGAAAAGAAAATCGACATTCTTGAGAATCTAGTCAAAGAGGAATCTAAAGTAGTTTCATCGACTAGACACCGTGGTCAGACTTTAATCTTTACCAATACTCGAAGAAGAGTTCAAGAGATAGGTAATAGTCTAAAAGGAACTGGTTTAAAGAGTGGTTATTATCATGCAGGTATGACCTATAATCAGAGAAGAAAGGTAGAAAGAGAGTTTGAAAGTGGTAAATTGGATGTTCTCACTACAACAGCAGCTCTAGGTGCAGGAGCAGATTTTCCTGTATCACAAGTGATTTTTGAACGTCCTGCCATGGGTGCTCGTTGGATCAGTATTGCTGAATATCATCAGATGGCTGGACGTGCAGGTAGATTAGGGTATCATGATTTAGGAAGAGCGATTATGATTGCCACAGTTGGTGAAAAGATATATCATGCTCAAGATAAGAGCGAGGAACAAATAGCATTTGAAATTCTAACTGGTGAAGTTGAGGATATCGAAGGAGAAGTTGATTATGAGCATGAACTGGATCAGGTACTTGCTTTTATTTCTGCTGCCTATCCAGTTAGTGACTCCCAACTTAAAATGTATTATAATGAATTATATTTTAGAACTAATCAACTCAGTAATATTGTGAAATCTCTTAGCAATATGGGTTTGATTGTGAGAAAATCAGATACATGGCTAGTATCACATCTAGGGAGAGCTATTTCAGAGAGCTTTTTACGACCCTCTTTTGGATACAAAATTGCTAAGAAAACCCTCAACCAATCAATTAATGAAATTGCAGTTGAAATCTCACCCTTAGAATCAGTATACATCAGTAGACGTATGTTGGCCAAGCTAGAGCATGCGCTGAAAACTCATCTTTCCTCTAGATTCTTCAGTGATGGTATTTTGGAAACTATAACTAATATGACCCAGATAAAGGGGAATCTATCTCCTATGCTTATGGATAAGATTCGTTTCTGGCAAAGAAATTTCTTTGATTGTGATTGTAAATCCAATCCTTACTGTGTTCACCCCATTCAAAAAGTATCCATGCTGGTTTTGGACCTAAGAATGGAAGGTCGATCAACTAGCCAAATAACTAATATTTTGTCAAGAGAGTATGATCTTCTAATTTATCAGGGAGATCTACTTACTTGGTTAGATTCGATAATTCATGCAATCAATGCCATAGGGCGTCTAGCAAAGGCTATGAATAATGAGGAATTAATCAAAGAGTCAACTCAGTTAGCGTTAAATATTGAAGCTCCTCAAATTAATTTTTCCCTTCATAAAGGTAAACCTAGTCAGGTGATCACTAAGGCAAAGGAGGATACTAAAGGAGATAGGAGAAAGAAACCCCCGCATCTTCAAAGAAAGAAAAAAAAATCAGTAAACAAAAGAATGAAGGATAAAAAGTAAATTGATGCATGGATTTTTTAAAAATATTAAATTACAAAATCTCAATCTTTATTTTCATAGATATTTGAGTAACTATTGTGGAGATCAATATTGCAGTTCCATCAGTAAAGAATGTCATGCAATCTACAAGAATTCTTGTTGCAGTTGCCAAAAGAAGTTTACTCGTGGATTTCAGATATAAATTTCAACTTCTCGTAGAGGCATTGTGGACTGCAATTAATGTTGCTGTTTTCGTACTTCTTGGAGCTGCATGGCAGGAATCATCCAGTGAAGCAACAGGTGTACCTTATACAATGGTGACGTTCTTTATTATTGCCACTGGCTTCTTCACCGTTTTTAGTGGCGTAATGGAGACAACAGTTACGGCAATCTCAGAGGAGAATCAATTGGGAACTATGGGTTTTCTTATCACAAATTCTGTTTCTCCAATCTCGATAATTGTTGGTAGATACATATCGGCCACAGTGAGATGGTTGATCATAATGGTTACTATAGTAATACCCCCACTGATTATTCGTAATGTCATTCCATCTACATGGAAACTCCTCTGGAGTTCAATTATCATATTTGTTATTGCCTGGATATTCATGTTAGGGTTTACACTAATACTAACCTCTATTGCACTCATCTTCAAAAGAACAACAACTCTCAATAGAGTAGGTATTTACATTGTAAGATTTGCTGGTGGTGCCTTTGTTCCTATCACATCCTTTGATAATAGCTTTACCTTCCTTCCCAAAGCATTATCTAATTATCTTATCTGGTTTCCACCAGCTTTTGCGTTGGAAGCACTACGTTGGTTATTCACCGTTAATTCGTCAGATGATTTGCATTGCAGAACCTGCACATCAAAGGATGGATTGGTATATACCGGATTCAATGAGATATTTGGTACTAATATCACAGATTTGACTCTATCTGATCCTATGATACATAAGATGTTTCTTATTGTATTTCTTTTTCTAATTATAAGCCTATTACTAGTAGAGAGATTGACAAAAATTGCTCGAAAGTGGGGAACCATTGAATTTTACTGAGGTATTATTATGACAAATCATGCGATTGAAGTTGAGAACCTGAAGAAAGTATTCCGAACTCCTGGAGATAGGGTGGGAAACACAGTATTAAATGATGTCAGTTTCAATGTTCCACGTGGTTCATCAGTTGCAATAACCGGTGAAAATGGATCTGGTAAAACTACACTTCTAAAAGTTCTAGCAACACTCTATTTACCTGATGAAGGTAAAGCTAGTGTATTAGGGTATGATCTGGTAAAGGAAGCAACACTCATCAGGGAACGAATATCATTCATCTCTCCCGGCCTTGATTTTCAGCGAAAACTTACCCTGGATGAAAATCTTCAATTTTTTGCAAAAGTACAGGATTCAGATCCAGAGAACGCTTACAAATTTCTTTCAGAAATGAACCTAAGTGATAAGTTACATGAGAGAACTGAGACCTTCTCAGAGGGTCAGAAAGCTATGGCTAGACTCGCTATTGGCTTGATGAAATCATCAGATATATTATTTTTGGATGAGGTGACATTGGGATTGGATGTGCAACGAAGAGAACAGGTGATTAATTATCTCAAATCTCAATTGAATCATAAGACCATCATGATGATCGATCATGATAGTACTGTTATTGATAGATTATGTGAGTATGTTCTGATCCTAAAGAGTGGTGGCTATGTCTATCAGATGATGTCAATCCCAGAATTGCTTTCTTCCTTACCATATACACATGAAATCACAGCTATTCCCATAAGGTATCTTAATGACAGAGAAATAAAGCAGGTGTGGCCTGATTTTACTAGAACAGGGGGAACAATAAGATTCTATCCTAGATCTAGAGATGAGGCACAAGTGATCAATACTCGAATACTATCTAGTGGTTTCATCAGTAGAGCTGAAACTCGTGCGATAGATCTCAATGATTATGCTATGCGTATCGCCACTCAAGATTCAATGTCCTTACAGGTGTAGTATCATAATGACATCTGTTTTATTAGTAGGTCATGTATCTGAAGATCTGAGATTTGGGAAGCGGATCCCTGGTGGCCCACCCCAATATCAAATTCCTATATTGAAGGCGATGGGGTATAATGTACACCTAATCACATCATGCAGGGAAGATCATCCCATCCTCAATACAGAGGGAATAACGATACACAATATTGCGAGTGAAGATACAACCACATACGCATTCTCAGTGCGTGAACAGAAGGAAATCGGTAAGGATGATCGCATTTTGAAGCTGATTAAACGTGCATCTCAACTTGATCAACTGAGATTTCATATTTCTGAGCAGTATGATTTCGCCATTGTTTCACCTATAGCTGGTGAATTAAGCAGAGAGACCATGGAGTATATTACTCAATGTGCAACAGTATCATTTTTAGATTTACAAGGATTAGCAAGAAGATTTACTCCAACTGGAGAAGTATATGAAATGCTCTCCCTGGAGGATTTTAACTGGGCAATTGATCGTTTCAGTGTGGTAAAAGCATCATCATCTGAGTTACCAGATGAGCCTTGGAAGGTAACTACATCCTCCATACTTGTTGTAACAAATAGTGGTTGGGCAATTCATCTGTATCACCAAGGTAATGTGAGGAAATTCAAATTGACTCATGAAACTGAGGTAATCGATGATACAGGCTCAGGAGATATTTTTCTCTCCTCATTAGTTGCTCTTTTTGATAAATATCCACTAGAAGATGCAATTATTAAAGCTCATGAAATAACACGATTGCATTTGGCAATTCTTGGATGCCCTAGTGTAGAACAAAGTAAACAATTAATCGAAAATGTCATTTCTACCCAGTAAACCAATGAAACTGATTGTTGTTGTTATCTCCGCAATTTCATTCAGATTAATGGGATGTTGAAAGTTAAGTAATGTATTTTCAAATTTTGAAGTCATCACCTTACCTCTAGATGATAAATATCCTCCGAGATCAAGTAATTCAATGGCCTCTTGTTTAAGTTTATAGCTTAGTTTGTGATCGATATCATTTTCTTGAATAATAGGAGTGTAATTTGCTAGTACATTAAGAAATGTATGTGTAAGTGCATCTGGTAATCCAACTTTATGCTCAATTGCATCATAAAATGCTTCTATACCCTGATTAAAGCTGAATTGATAATCATTATGCATTTCAGTAAAGATTACACTTTTCTTTTGATATAACCCATACATTTCAAATAGATTAATTTCTTCCTCTAGCAAGAAATTGCTCCCCTCATCTCTCGTCATGCTTGCTTCTTTGATATATCCAAATCTTGGTAGATTCAGATCATAAAGGCAGGAGAAAAGATTATCTGCATCTTCAGGTGTTGAATTCTCAAGAAAATCCATTGCAACTCGTCTTAACTCTTGAAAATTATTCAACTGTTCTCCACTGGATAGAAGATAACCTGCAGCTGCAGCAATTGGTGAGAAGGATATAAGCATTCCAATATAATGATCAAGTCCAACCTTTTTCTTTTGCTGTTTTATTGCTTCAGCTAAAATCCAGCCCATATCTGCTTCATCTGGATCAATGAATTCTCTTTCCACCATTATGCCCCTGGTAGCCATATCAATAATCGGTTGATTCAGAGACATTGCGAACTTCAGATAGTTCTCCATAGAAAAACCATTAAAATTGTGATATCTAGAGATATTTCCAGGCCTTACATTGGAAACTACCTGAAGGCTTGCTGCCAACGTTGCAGTTTCAGCAATTAAACCCGATATGCTAGCTGAGGATTTTTTCTCCATCCTGCGCATGTCATCGAGTGTCATTCTATATAAAAATTCATCATAATTATTTAAAATTACATTTGCAGAACAAGACTACTCATTTCTCAGGTGCGAAAGTTGCAGATTCCCAGCTAAGGTTGAACAATCGTTGGAACATCCTAATTGTTTTCTGATCGACAAGATGAACACCAAAATAATCTCTAGGTGTACTTTCATCTGTTAGTTGAGCAAAACTAACAAAGATCATCTCCTTTTGATCAACTATAATCAATACAGTGGACAAGGCATCTGATGTAATCCTGACCTCCACATCCTCCAAGGCTTCATATACCTCTCTTTCATAACTATCATTAATCCCTCGTGGGGAGGTCATTAATTTAAATTCAAGATCCAAATTTGTCTCAACTTTTGTATTGATTACCTGAACTAGGTTACCACTTCTTAATTCAACTAATGTATCCACATAGAAATCTATCTGTTTTTCTCCCCTTTCAATGATTCTGAGAAGTTGATTACTTAATTCTTTGTCTCCGTAGATTGTATAAGTTCTTAGTTCATCCTTGATATCCTGTCTTTCCTTTAAAAGTGCAAGAGAACTTATTGCCGATTGGTATAGCTCGTTAGTTTCCTCAATCTCATTATTCAATGCTTTCTCAATATCTAATGATTTATATCTTGTTGTTAGCCCGATAGCAGATATTCTTTCAACATATCCTTTTTCGATGAGTTTTTCAAGTACTTGATAGACCCTATTAGTAGGGACATCGGCTTTTTTTGCAATTTGTGATGCAGTGGCCATCCCTTGAAGGGTGAGTGCAGTATATGTCTTGGATTCATATTCACTCCACCCGAGTTTTACTAAATTTTCAACAATTTCATCAATTTGAGACAAGTTACTATGCACTTTGTACTCTTGTTTTTATTAATTTACTTCTTTCATTGGTAATAATCTAAGAAATCTCAAGAATAATGATATTAAATTTCAAACTGATTGTGATAAGAAAATCCCACTTTATTCAAGTAAGATTATATAGAGATAATATCTCAGTTTTATCGAGAAAGGATGGTAGAGCCATTGGATCATTTCCCAAGCATAAATTATCTAATGGTTAGGGGATTCGATTTCATTAGTGCTTTACAGGAAATAACTGAAACTGTACTACTCAATTATCGCTCAGGTCGGGATATCCAGATCACAACTTCACGTGATTGGGGAACTGGTTTCAATATCCATACAGATAAATCATCAGGCTTTATTTCAATTAATAACACCGAGAAATTGGGAATGGAATTATTTGATTTTACAGAAAAATTACGTAAAGTATCCTTGATAGAAGATCGACAGCCCTTAATCAAACAGGCCGTAATAAAGAATGTTATAGATAAGAACAAAGAACTTCAAAGTATTGATTCAACTCAGATAGTCGAAATAATCAAAATGATAGGAGATACTATCATGGGATTTGATCCATCTTTGAAGTATAATATCAATCTTGAAATAAACCACCTCCGGAAAATTTACCAATCCAGTGATTCAATGGACATTACGCAAGTATCTACGAGGAACCTATTATCAATAGAAGTATTTTCTCTCCTACCCAATCAAAAGAGACAACTTAGGAAGGTGATAGGAGGAATTCAAAATGAGTATCTTAATGCTGATTATATTCAAAATATCACCTATACCATGCTTAAAGAATTATCTAGTATGTCTGGAAAGAAGAAAATTACTTATGGGAGTTATCCGGTGATTCTTCATCCCGATTCCTCTTTTAGCCTCATCCATGAATCTATTGGTCATGCAGTGGAGGCTGATCAGGTCATAACTGGAAATTCCTTTCTTAGTAATAAACTCGGACATGTTGTATCATCAGATCTGCTAAACATTACAGATGATCCTAATATCAATCAATTGGGATGGTTAGTCTATGATGATGAAGGTGTGAAATCTCAGGGAACCCAGATAGTTGAGGAGGGGATCCTGAGCAATTTTGTACACTCGAAAAAAACCGCTGAGTTGTTTGGTACCTATAGTACCGGGAATGCTCGATCATCTTCATATGTATCTCCGCCAGAACCAAGACAGACAAATCTATATGTAGAACCAGGCGATATGTCATTTGATGAATTACTTGAGGTTATGGGAAATGGTATTCTTGTTGGTAGTACGAACTCTGCAAACACCTCAATTTTTTCAGGTTTATTTAATATTCAGTCACAAAATGCATATATCGTTGAACATGGTGAAGTAGGTAGTTGTATAGGTCCAGTTACACTATCAGACCATTCACTTCATGTATTATCAAGGATTTCTGGTATCGGGAAAAACCTTGAATCTATTCCATCCGTATGTTTAAAGGAGGATAGTCGTCTCTTTATTGGTGGATTGGCACCTTACATCTTGGTTGATGATATTATATTGGGGTGATGGAAATGTCGGTATCGAAATCTGTTATGAGTGATGATCTGGATGAGATTATTAATAAATTGGAAAAATATGGATGGATTTCATCCTATGAGATATTTTATCACAACATAAACCGATTCAAGGGCATATTGATTGGTGATAATATCTCTAAAGTATCAAATTTGCAATCTGGTTATGCTTTGAGGCTGATTAGTAAGTCAAAGAGAATTATGGAACTATCAATCAGTGATTCCATGCTACATATTTTGAATGATCTTACGGAGCCAAAGAGCACGAGGAACATAATACCAATCACTGAGTTCAAACAATTACAATCTCCTAGAATGAATGCAATTATGGGTGATGAAGGTGCTACAATTGACTTCAAAAGATCATTTCTTAATGAGTTGCAGGATATTGCTTCAGGAATAGAATTTCAAGGACTTGATCAAATAACCAGATCAATAGATTTGAATGTAGAAAGTAGAATTATCATTACGACAGGCTCTAGCCCCATTTATGATACGTCTATGAAATCTATATATGAGCTTTCATACATAAAACTAACCAATAATATTCTATCTGTTGCACAAAGACAGGTATTCCAACGAAATCTTGATTTTGATTGGGAATCTATTGAGAAACTTACATTTGAAAAAGTAAATGAACAGGAGTCTCATCCAATTAATGCTCGAATGGAGAATATCAAAGGAATCATTATCAAACCTAATGTTCTCGGGAAAATTATTGCATTATTAGTGCAACAATATTTGAAATCAGAATCTTCGCAGGTTGATTTAGGATGGAAAAAAAATTATCAATTGGTTGATGATCCTCATAGATTATATGGGTACAATTCCATGATGTTTGATGATGAAGGAACGTTAACGAAATCAAAAATACTAGTTGAGGATGGAAAGGTAAAGGATCAGCTCCATGATTTACAAAGCTCTAGTTGGAGTGTGGGAGGTAATGGATTTAGAACTGCATGGTACGAGCCAATTTTACGCTCATACAAACTACCTATCAATCGGAATTTTACTAATTTAAGCTTATACGGTGGAGTTGGAAGAGGAGAGAAATTTACTGAAAACTCAGGACGATTGCTTGTAATCCATGCAGCAAGGGTATTCCTTATTGGTACAAGACAGAATATCCGCTATGTAATTCATGCCAGTGATTGTAATTTAATGCATGATGATGTTAATTTGGGGTCTGTTGGTAATCTGACGCTAACTGGATCAGTAATTGAACTTATGCAGTATAGTAATATTTCATCAGATTTGCATCAAGTCGTAGAAAAAGCAATTTCTGGAGCAGTGTACTGTGGTTGGGCTTTTCTTCATTCGAGATATGTTTCTATGAGTTGAAACTAACAACTAGTCAATACAACTATATATTTAAATTGCATTTCCTTTTTGGAACGATTAGGTAACAGCCGTATTTTTAAATACGTTTATTTGGTGAATAATTAATGAAGAAAACATTTTTACTGACTCTTTCACTAACAATTCTAATTCTTACATCTGGTGCTCCACCTTTGAATAACTTCAATCAAACAGTTGCTCAAGAGGCCATAGTATCAATTGATGAAAGTAATGTAATTTCAAGACCCATGTTTGTTAATATTACAGACGGGAACTCAGCAAAAATTAGAGATCGTAATGAAACTCTTGGAAATGGAGCAATCTATTCAACCGATATTAATAAGAATGTAACAATCACCTACAGGATCATGAACGGTAATAATGAAACTGAGATATTTTTATATGCTGATGTTCCTGGAAATTATTCACTAACTGAATCTACCAATAATCTGAAATTTAAATATGTAACTTCTATTTATGAGAATATTAGCACACCATACAATGGTAATGAGTATGTAAATGTCAGTGTTGCATATTTTGAAGTGGAATTCAATATGACTACATCTATTGTTCCCTTCTTTGCCGGCGAGGCATTGCCAAGTACACTCGACAATTCAGCTGAGAATTTTGATAACAGTCCTGTGAATTTACTTACCACCAACCAGTATTGGGATGTGTATACAGATGATCTATTCTATTTGCAAGAAGAGGACCTAGTATTCAATCTTGTAGCTAATAACTCAGATACTGTTGATGTATTTGGTATAAAATATATTAAAGATGGAGAAAGTCCAGAATTTCTGAACTTTACCGTAGTTGCTGCAACAAATTATGTAGCCAACATATCAATTGGGAAGTTCGATCCTGATACAGTGATTGTCATGTCATCATATGTTTATATCAATGATACTGTCCAAAATGAGACCCGTATTATTGAAAATGTAGACGTCCAAGTCATTGAAATTGTTGATGGAGCTCCCCAGATCACATCTACTATCCTTTCAAATCATAAGGATAGTAAACTGATGAAAAATACTTTCTATACCCAAAATGAAACCATAACCTTCAATTTCTCATCAACTGTTGCCAAGGGAGAGATTACGAATTTCTATCTTAATATTACAGGAGAACTGACTTTGGTTACAATTAATCCAACAGCAAATCAGAGCAGATTTGGAGCGTATGTAAATGTTACAATTGATTTGGCCAAAAACCAAGAGACGAATGTATCCATTATCGCTGAGACTGATAAAGGATTAGAAGCAAATCAAACTTACACAATTGTTGTAGATGATACCAAACCTCAGTTTACAGGTGTCGAATTTGATGTAGCTGGTGGTGTTAGAACGATAGTCACTAAAACAGGAGAAGTGACTTTTGTATTTGGTTTTAATGATGCTACTTCAGATATATATGAGGCAATACTTGATCTTGATAATGGTGTTGCTTATGATGTGAAATCAATGGATAATTTCACCTATGTCTTCACTGGTATTGAAGATAAACAAGAATTCCTTGTTACACTCACGATATTTGATTATGCAGGTAATTCAGACGTTAGGACTATTGTTGTATCAATTCAAATGGATGCACCAGATGAAGAAGCATCTGTTTCAACCTTTTTTGGATTTATTTTTGCTTTAGCACTTATTGTTGTGCTATTCTTCTTCCCTAAGATATATGATTTTGTTACAGAGAAATTGGGAAGGTAAAATTAAGTTATCAAACAAATAAGTAATTTATATTATCAAATTAAAGTAGAATAATCCAATCTTAAGAATATTATCAAATTAGAGCAAATGAATAGATTGATTTTTGATAATTGTATTATCTTATCTTATAAAAAGGGAGATAACTAAGGAACATTAGATACATATGAGTAAATTAGACCTATTTTCGACACCATATACAACTGAAGAATCAATTAAATCTATTTCTGAGAAGCTTCATGAACCACAATGGCTGCTTGAAAGACGAATTGATGCATTTAATGATTATCTCAAGCTTCCATTTGATCAAGATACGTTATTTTACAAATATACAAATTTTAGAAAATTCGATCCAAAAAAACTTCAGGCCTTTCTCAATCTAGATACCCTCAACCATCTCGATGAAAACAACATTGATGATCTCCCTGTTAGTTATTTAGAGAATGAAAATGCCAATCAGAGTTATCTCAATAATGATCAAGGGGTATTTTTTGGAAACTTGGTAGATTTTATCTCATTAAACGAAGAAAAAGCTAGAGAAATTATTTCAGAAGTAGATTCTGTGTCAAAGTCCTTTGATAAATTAGGGATGTTATCTAGAGCTATGGCCTCAAGCGTGGCAATTCTATATGTTCCAAAAAATGTTATTGTAAAGGATTTACTCGTAAAGTTGACCACCATGAAAAGTAGTAAAATCTCTCTATATACTGAATTTATAGGTTACTTTGATGAAGGGTCACAAGTATCTATGCTCGATCAATTCTTCTCAGAACATTTAACTGATGAAAATCTGTTTAACTCATTATATACCCTTATAGTGAAGGATAATGCAAAGGTTACTCTGGCTCAAATTCAAAACTGGGATCAGAAAACTGTGCACAACCTCGCAAGAGTAACTAAAATTGAACGATATGGTGTACTTCGAAGTCTTACTCACATGCAAGGGGGTTTACTTTCTAGAGTAAACAGCAATATTGATCTTGCAGGACAAGGTTCTGAAGGTTATGATCTATTTGTGAAATTTGGATCAGATAAACAACGTTTTGATATAAAATCAGAGCTTCATCACAATGGTCGGGATACAATTGGTAATGTACATGCGAGAACGGTTATGATGGATAAGTCTGAATCTATACTCCGTGGCATGATCAGTATTCCAGAACCTGGAGTTAACGCAGATTCGTGGTTAACATCACAAGGAATGACCTTGGATAAAGGAAAAATCGTTGCAATTCCCGCTCTAAATATTGATCAAAATGATGTGCAAGCTGCTCATGCCGCTTCAGTCGAACCTCTTAATGAAGAAGTATTATTTTACCTACAATCACGAGGTGTTCCTCAAAATAAATCCCGAGAATTAATGGTTAAAGGGTATTTTGAGTACATTCTAAAACAAATAAACAACGAAAAGATATCAGATCTTTCTCGTAATTACCTTTCAAGTAAATGGGATGCTAACAGAGGGTAATGTTATGGAATTAGTTGAGGTATGTTCGCTGAATGAAGTCCGAGAGGGTATTTTGAAATCCGTGGATGTTGAAGGAGTTAAACTTATGGTCACAAAAATTAATGATGAGGTAATTGTGGCATCAAGAATCTGTACTCATAAGACCTATGATTTGACTAAAGGGCATTACGAGGACGGGTATGTTACCTGTATGCTGCACACTTCTGTATTTGATCTAAATGACGAGGGAGAACCAATGAACCCACCTGCAACCGAGGCAATTGATATGTATCCAACTGAAATTAAGAATGATATGATCTACATAAAAATCTGAATTATTTCAATCTGCACTTGGTGAATGTCTGAAGGATTAAAAATACTTGCAATATAATTTTATTGTGAGGCTTATCGATCTCTTTTGTGGTGGCGGTGGGTCTAGTACCGGATTTCATCAAGCTGGATTTGAGACCAGTGTTGCTGTAGACTTCGCAGATCATGCTGTAGCAACTTTCAATGCAAATTATCCAGATACTGCGATCAAGAAGGATATTTCCAATCTACGTGCAGAACCTCTTTTGGAAGGGGGCAAACCAGTTTTAGTTACAGCATCTCCTCCATGTGAAGCATATACAACGGCAAATGAGAAGAGAGTTAAGGATCCCTATGCTAGGATGTATGAAGATGAGGTGGGTAGGTTAATGATTCATGCAATTCGCCTAATCGCAGATCTTCAACCCGAATTCTTTATGATTGAGAATGTCATGGGAATATTCGATGGGGATGGTAGGACATTGCTACAAGAAGAATTAAATCGATTAGGTCTGGGTAAGGCATATTTTAACACGGTACAAGCTACAGATTGGGGTGTTCCTTCGAATAGGCTGCGTGCAATTATTACTAATTTCAAGATTAATCCACCTAAAATCAGACCTAAGTCATTGATGGAGGCGATTGGAGATTTACCAGCACCAAATTACCCTCACGACTTTGAGTACCACATTACTCCAGCAATAAATGAAAAATATGAAGGAAAATTATCAAGTTTGCAGATTGGAGAAGCATTGGTACACTTCAAGGGAGCAAAGGATCAAATGAGAAATTGGATCAGATTGAAACCTACAACCGTTGCTCCGACAGTAATGGGTAAAAGTAAATTTGTTCATCCCTTCGTTGATAGAATACTCACACCTCAAGAACACGCTCGTTTGATGACCTTTCCTGATAATTATAAATATGAAGGTACTTTTGATCAGATATATGATATTATTGGCGAGGCAGTTCCACCTCGATTGACATTTGAGATAGGCAAACAAGCTATCAATTTACTTTAATGGGTTTCTTGTATAACATAACCACTATTATCGTTGGAATAAGTGAGAAGGCAATTATTAACAGCAGTATCGCTGCTTTGTATCCTGCAATCAACCATAGGTATGAGTAGTAAACTAAGATAATGCCAACAAGGAAGGAAAATATACCCAACTCTATTATCGGAATATTTCTGTTCCACTGACCTCTTTTTGAATTTGGACCAAGAACGCCAAGCATACCAGTCAAACCACTGGTTGTAATAAGAAAATTACCAGCTAGTGCTATTATTAGAAATCCTGGTAAATGCCGGAATTTAAATTCGGAGTAAGGATTGTTCCTATCAAAATAAATTGCTAAAAACGCATAAACCACATAAATGAATGCTATTATGATTGGAATAAGAAATATTGAGGAGACATCTCCCAAAATCAAACGTGGAGAATCATATCCCGCAAGGAATATTGGAACAAATGAGATAGTATACAAATACACCACCACCAATAGAGGTGTGATCATCATCATGGAAATGATCTCGTTCTTTTGGGTCCAATCAAGTTTGTTACTTGCCAATATTTTTCTTAAGTTTAACTTGATTGTATGTGTACCTCCATGTGACCATCTCCATAACTGGGATATCTGTGCTGCAAAACCGTTAGGAACTAATCCAATTGATCCAACTCTATCTGAGAACAACCCAATTTGTCCTTCTAACAGCAATTTTACGGTGGTATAATTATCCTCTGTGAAAGTCTCTTCAGGAATTCCTCCGATTAAATCAATATATTTCCTCTTGAAACAAGCAGTAGACCCAGCAAACATTACTGCTTTGTTCTTATTCTTGGCACGTTCAAATACTTCAAAAAATTGCAGATACAAGAGAGCAGACCATACTCTTGAGATATTAGTCAATTCTCTGAATGTTTTCTTAGTTTGTACGAAAGCATATTGTGGATTATTCTGAAGGAGATAAACCATATGAGTAAGTATTCCAGGTTGTGGTATTTGATCAAAATCGAAGAATGCTATATATTCTGCATTCACTTGTTTCAATGCAATATTCATCATTCCTGCTTTGAATTTCACATTACTAGGATCATATATATAATTCACTCCGTACTTGATACTGAGGTTTTTGTATGATTCAGCTAATTCTTTCTCAGGAGTATCATCCAGAATATGAATATTCAATTTATCTTTTTGATAATTTTGATCAACAAGGGCCTTAATCGTTAATTCAAGTATATCGAGTTTTACTCTTCGAATAGGAACGAATACATCTAGTTCGGGATACTTTTCAAGGGTTTCAGGTGTTTCAAAATGAGACACATCTTCCTTTATCACGTCAAAAATCCCAATAGTGATAAGAATTGCCTGAAATATTATTATGGATTCTATAGCTACTTGGATGATAACAATAATTTTAACCCATACTTTATCAATTGAAGTAAGATTATCAATAGCTGAATATGCATAGATTGCAATCAAAATTATTGAAATCATCATTAATGCCATTTTTAATCCGACTTCAATAATTGAAGACCCTTTCTGATTGCTCATATACCAACTCTTGACAATATTTATGAAAACTTATCGAAATAATTGATGATATTCATGCACAAAACACTATATTTTCTTTCATAAGTAAGAAATAATATGAGGTAAAAGATACAATTGCCTAATCGAGGTCATCCTTGAGGAGACAATGAAAGGATCGTGCAAAATTAGGCATGTAATCATGCACAGGTGTCAATTGGGTTCTTTATTGAAAATGATTCTCATTTTATGATATTAAAGGCAACATCTGTGCATCTTTTGTTTCTTGAAATATATTTATTAATCTTGAAGAAGTTCTTTATTTATCTTCTTCCATAAGTATACTCTTATATCCTATTATGATTTTATTTAATATAAGTGTAAACAATATTCAATGAGGTCGAGATAACAAAGGAGAAATCTTTTTGATCAACTACCTCTATGAATAAATTACACTACAAAAGGTGATAAAAAATCGGACATAAATTCAGTGACCAAAGTGTGAAATACACCCTGAATTTATCGATTTCTGTTGATGGCATTGTATCCGAGGCCGACATTGTAGGTGCCTTATTCGGTCAAACCGAGGGTTTACTCGATGAGAATCTCGAACTCAAAATGCTACAAAAATCAGGTCGGATTGGACGTATAGATTTTAATCTTAATTCCAAAAAGGGTAAGACCAATGGAATTATATCTATCCCCTCCAGTCTGAACAAAATATCATCTGCAATCCTTGCTGCAACGCTTGAAAGTGTTGAGCGAGTTGGCCCCTGTGACTGCAACATCAAACTTGATAAAATCGTTGATGTACGCAGTGCAAAACGGGATCAAATCGCTAAACGAGCTTCAGAAATTATGAAAATGTGGAATCTTGAAACACAATCTCAAACAGAAGATATTTCTAAGTTCGTTGAAGAAGACACGAAAAAGGGTAAAATTGTTGTATTTGGACCGGATAAATTATCCGCAGGTCCTGATATCTTCAAGAACCCTGAAATCATTGTTGTAGAGGGAAGAGCAGATATTGTTAACCTTTTAAAGATGGGTCTAGAAAATACTATTGCACTCGATGGAACAAAAGTTCCTTCAACCATAAAGAATCTATGCAAGAGCCGTGATGTAACAGTTCTGCTAGATGGTGATCGAGGTGGCGATATGATTTTGAAAGAATTAATTCTCACCACAGACATCGATTATGTTGCTCGAGCACCATTTCGAAAAGAAGTTGAGGATTTAAATTACAAAGAAGTTGATAAGGCCCTCAAAAACAGGAAACCAGTATTGGAAGCCCAATTTGTCACAGAGAAAATCTCAATAGCAGAATTCTTGGATAACCAATCCTCAACTCGTAGCTCTTACAAAGAAAGCAAGGGCAGTTCACGCTACAAGAAACGTGATAGCTCTCGAGGTGAAGATAAAAGAGATACTCGAAGAGATAGTAGGCAAAGGGAACCCAGAAGAGAAATCAATCGCGACACAAATCGTGATAAAAGAAAACCTCGAGGTGGAGCACAAAGTTCTACCAAACCTTATCAGAAAAAAACTGATAGACGAGATTCCAAGAGTAGAAGATATCATCAGGTTAATATTCCAAATGAGGTAAAATCATTGATTTCATCAATTAAACAAACTTCAAAAGTAATATTCCTTGATAACGACTTTAAAGAAATTTCGTCAGTATCAACATCTGATGCCTTTGAACATTTTTCAACCCTAAATGATGTTAAAACTATCATCATTGATGGAGTGATAACGCAAAGGATGCTTGATGAAGCAAATAAAAAATCAGTTAAACTCATTACCGGAGCGGTAATGGGAGAATTAACTAATAAATACGATACACCTGAAATCGCAACCTTCAACAGAATAAGATAATTCTTGTAAATGTGCACAGGCTTTTGCATGTGCACATCATTTTACCTTTTTTTCATCATTATTCAAAACAATGCACTTGTAAGTCTACTCTATCTAGTAAGTTTATCAAAGGTTATCTCATTTCTGGCATCAAAATACTTATCAAATTTACCAAACCATAGATCCATTCCATCATTAGTATATCTGGGAACCACATGTAGATGGAAATGGAAAACTGATTGCTGTGCTGCCTTACCACTTGCATTGAGCAAATTCACACCATCAGCATGTAATTTATCTAATAATCGTTGAGAAACTATTTTTGTTGTCTTTAACAAATCCTCCAATTCATCCTCCTCCATCACAAAAATATCCTGTTGATGTTTCTTAGGAATAACTAGAAGATGACCTTCAGCAATAGCTACTGAAGCAAGAAATACCTGGGTATACTCATTTTCATAAATTGTGTAGGAATGTTCTCGTTTTGCAACTATCTCACAGAATGAACAATATTGTGCCATATATATATGACTAGCAATTTTATTAAAAGAAATTTGTTGAATAAAAAGGAATATAATTAATTAGTATTTACTCTCTTCTCTTTGGTCTAAGGTTTGTTGATCTGCATCTTGGTTTTCTGCATCTACGTGCATTTTTGGGATTTCGTGCGTAACATTTACGGCATACCCATACGTCAACGAGCACACTTCGGGCAATAGTTCTATGTTCTGGATTTGCTACTGGCAATTTAATTTTCTCCTATATTTGAATGAATTTCTTTTTGTATTAAAAGCAATATGAAAGTTACAAGAATTATATATTCAATAATTGGTAATTTTCATACCTCAAATTTTACTCTTTCAATCTGTTAATTTCTAAATTCTTAATTGCTTATCTTAGCTTTTTCATTATAATGATTATCCTCTTTTCCATCCCAGAGAGCACTGGATTGGTTGAAGGAGAAAATCACCTTCTTATTATTGAAGGACTTAACCGGGTTTGGAACAGAAGGATTGTAATTGTAGCCTTGTTAATATGGATCGGATTTCTTAGTGATACAGGAATGCTGTATAAACTCTTCTCAATTGATTCGATGATATTGTATATACTATTATTTCTAGCATATATTGGCTCTCTTCAACATGTGATTATTATTCAACAAACGGAAAGAAGTCTTACCCTCAAACGTTATGTTGGTAATGTAATGATATTTTTAAAAATCAAAGAAATACATCTAGATAATCCAAGGGTGAATTTTGTTGTTTATAGCAAACGGCCTGATGCACGAGCAAAATGTATTATTATTGAAAATGAACAAAAAGAATCCATCCGTATTATGAATAATCGTGTTTTAGCATTACGGGATGAGTTTTCAATTATAGGGATCCAAAATTTTCTAGTCTCCCATTACACAGGAAAAATCAAGGATTAAATATGTCTAATTCAATGCATTCATAATAATTTTATCAAAGAGAAGGGTATGGATGAAATCCCAGAAATGCTCCTTCGTACAACAATTTTTGAAGAGTATGCGGAAAAAACCATACAAATTAGTATTGATGATCTTCAACGATATTTATCCCAAGGCTGGATAGGTGTCTTTTGGAATGCTTATTCCATGCCATACGCATTCAAGATAAAACCATTCCCTTATCCTGCTAGAAATGGTTATTTTGTTGATATTGAGGACCGTGTTGCCACTCATAGGTTCATTTCCAAAGGAATCATTCGTAGAGATATGATTTTGCATGAAAAGGCATATGAAAAAATAATACCAACTGAATATCGTGAAACATGGTATGATACAAATGATGCTGTACGCACCTATGCCGTTATTATTACTGAAATCTCAAAACTTGATACAAACATTGCGATTGAGGATTTTGGCCTGTTCAAATCATGGGGAAAGGTATCTAAGAGAGATCTGTTGCAGCGACCTCGATTAGTTAATCCATACTTTTTTTAGATTTGATACCATATTTTTCAGTATATTTTTTCAAAGGTATGGCATATCTCTGAAGTGAAAAAATAATAAATACAAAGAATAACATGAATGAGCCGAAGTATATTGAATTTTTTGCTGCTTTGATACTGTAGAAAATTTCTTCCTCTACTTCCTCCCATAACTCCTTAGCCTCGACATGCTTCTCGACTGCTTCATAAAATTGTCCTTTAAGCATATATTCATCACCCTTACGCAGCAATTCCTGAACCGAATCTAGCCCTGAAGTATTTACCCAGGAGAATGAAGGTTCAAGTATGGAGAATCGCATGGTGTCGATTTGATTATTCAGAGATGCATTTATTATCGCACTGTACCGCAGAGCCATGGTATTCCTTTCCATCTCAGTGAATTTCTTATCCCAACCAGCAGTGACACCATATGAAGACATTGGTGATTCAAGCTGAGCCACCATTCCTTTTAATGTAGGTAATCCTAGCATATTTCCTACAACTCGTAATTGTTCCTGTAATAATCGATTGTTTACCAGATTAGTATTCCAATCCATGACATTTAGAAGAGAAAATCCTATTAAGCCTACTTCATAATTGTCATAAAATCCCTCCTCAAATTCATATATATACCGTCTGTCCTCATCCGCCATAATGAATATGGGATAGAAATAATTTTGAGGATATTTAGGATAGAGGTCTGTGTTGGATCTGATCAAATACTTCATCTTTTCAGCAAATTCACCGTTTACCACAATTCGTGTTTCATTACCTATTGTTTCAGATTTAGAATCTAGATATTCTGAAATTTCTGCAAAATTTTGAATTTCAACCTGTTTACCCTGGGTAGTAACTCTGCAGAATTCAAGAAGATCATCCATTGCTGCTGTGAAATAATCAGTTTGCTTATATCTGTTAACCATATTGGTTACAGGAGCATCAAATAATCCAACTACTGAGATCTGTGCGAATTCAAGATCAATTTCTGCGGCTAGTTGATTAGCAACTGCCTTTGGTGTTCCTGCGATTTGTGATTCTAAAATCAAGCTAAGTTGATCCGCAATATATTCACTTCTAATATCAATCGATTCTGAAGCATTATAGCTCATCTGATCAAAATATGGAGCAATTGCAGTTGGATCATAAAAAATTCCATTATCTCCAACATATCCCAGGTTCCTCATATCCTCTGATGGAAGAGTGATGCTTGGTGTAGTCCCTAATCGGTACCAATGTTTACTCCCTGCTACCACAAGATCGTTTATTTGACTGAAATCGAGAATATGGATCGTAGTTCTATTCTCCTCATTGAATGGCTGAAGCAGATTCTGAATACTTGTCATGGGGATGACCCATCCATCATAGAATGTATCATTGTATCTTCCTACATTAATTGCCTTAGTAGCAACTTTGCTAAGTTCATCATAGAGATACTGGTAGCCATCTGTTCCATTAGGATTATTTACTGTGGTATATCTATATTGAGTTATTAGGCTGTGTGCATAATGCTCAATTACATAACTGGCGGTACTACTATTTAGATCTTCATGTAGTTTAACTTCAGTTACCATTGTATCAGGTAAGTGATCTAGGATTTTCCTATACAGTACTGAATATTCTGTCTGATAACCCCAGAAGTTAATTGTGACTGATCTAGGGATATTTATTTGTATCTTATCATTGGGGATATCTATCAATAATGCTTGTGTTCGTTGAACTGAATGAATAGGTTGAATAATCAAAAACAGTAAAACTACAGATTGAATAATCCTCAATGATTTAGTCATATGTTGTTGAAATATGCTAGTATGAAAAATATTGTTACTTTGAAAATAAAGATTATTAAGAATTATTAGATTTTGTTTAGATTGCCATGTATGATTTCACAATAGCAGGTAGATTTTCCTTCATTGCTTCTTTATCTATGCTCAGTATATCTCCTTCAAGGCTGAATCCATATTCAGGTGGTAACTGAGAGGCCCACTTTCTTAGGGTTTCTGGATCCTCAGATACTGAAGCAGCAAGTTCCTCAATATTAATCGAGTCTGTAGTAGAGATAATCTTGCCAAATTTCTCCGCATCCTCTGTGATATTGGATATGGAAGAGAAATCACCCTGGAGGCATGCATCCACATTCACCTCTCCTAGATCTATACCTGTATAGGATTTGAGCACTGCAGGGAAGTTAGCAACGATTTTCTCGTTCTCCAGATACAGGAAATCCTCATCATCCATGGTGATACCATATTCTGGAGGTAATTTATCAACCCAATGCTTGATCACTGCAGGATCTTGTTTCATCATCTCAGCAAATTTACCCACATCAATTTTTTCAGTGGTTGTGAGAAGAACTTCCAATCTCTTGGAATTTGCCACAACATTCTTTACTGATCTAAAGTCTCCTTGTTTGATTTGCTCAAAATCGACACCCATGGCAGTTAATTGTCCAGCTAGTTGTTCTCCTTTGTCAAACACCGCATCTGCAAAAGCATCTCGCTTTTCAATAGCTGTCTTCTCTGCTGCCTCTAGTTTTTCTATTCCTGTATCGATTACATTATCTATCTTATCAAGCACTTGCTCCTCAAGTTTACCAAATCCCTTTTCGATACCTTCTTCTCCAAGATCTTCAACTTTCTCAATTATTTCTGCAGTTTTCTCATCAATTTTCTCGGAGACCAAATTAACCAGTGCATCAGTGTCCGTTGGGATATTATCCATTATGGATCCAACGATGTCCATTTCAGCTAGTTTTTCTAGATCGATAGTTTTTACCATACCATATTTCTTGAGAATACCAAATGAGATGGCAAAGAAAATGATAATGAATGTAACAGGGATGGCCAGTATATCAATCAATGCAAACTGCCCTAGAATGACTGCTGTATTTTCAGGGATGATGGTTCCTATGATAAAGGAAGAACTATTAGATTTAATTAGAACAAATAGGCTACTGTTACTCACTCCAGTTGATTGACCAGTAGCAATCGTCTCTGTGATGGAAGAATTGAGTCCTACAGTATTATCTTCAAAGTAGTAGATAGATTGATTTATGTACTGTTGTTCCCATTTATGAGTTTTGACTTGGAATGAAGTATGATAGAATACCGTTTTGTTCAAATTCATAAGGAACGCATCTTGATTATCTCTCTTCATTATTTTGTTGAACATGGTCAAGAAGGTATCAAATCTAAATACAACAGAAACCACACCGAACTCCTCAGTATGGGTGCTAACCTTGGTTGAGACTCTGATCATCAAGTCATTGGTAATCTCTGAAACAAAAGGATCTGAAATCACTGGGGTGATCTCTTCCATTGTCTTGTTATACCAGTCAGATTGAATATGGTTTTGAGTATTGATATTTTGAATTCCATGAGGATACATTCTTTGCAAACCATTCTCATAAGCAACCTGTATGTAGAATAATTCATCCATACCCAGATATAGAGAAGGTAGATATGCATCTATACCTGCTGTTGAAGTTATTGAACTATTCACTGCAGCTGTCAACTCTCCAAATACTTTGTATGAAGATACTGAAAAATCAACAGTTAGATTGTACTTATCGGAGAACTCCGGATAATTAGTTGTTTCATCAAAGGCAAATGATCTAATACTGGATGGATTTCCATCCTGATAGTTCTTAATAACCACTTCCTCAGCTAGGGTCAATGTATTGATGAATCTATTCATCAACGCATCAAAGGATCGTGTGGCCTGAAATGCCTCCTGGTATAGATCATCTTGAAGATCAAGTTCATATTCATTTGTTACATCCACAGTGATCTCATTGGGAAAGAGAAATATTCCAGCAATAGTACCTACTAAGATCAATATAACAGGAATAAGTGATATTCCTAGGTATTTTATGTAGGTATTACCTTTTCCTTCACTCATTCTTGTCATCCTCCTTTGAATTATCGGTTTTCTCTTCGGGTTTATCTCCCTTCTCATCACTCACCGTAACTTCATTTATTGTCTCTTCTATCTTATCTCGGATTTTCTTCGGTCCTATCCTTGAAATATAGATGAAAATAACTACAGCTGTGATAAATCCAAATGCTATTCCTGGAATTATGGATAACTGATCTACGAACAATGTATTGATTTTATCTAGGATAGTAGGATTGATAATATCATTTATCTTTGCACCAAGGCCATAAATCATTGAAGTATTGCCGATTGGTACCATAGCTATGACTCTTGTCTCATTTTCATAGTCTATTATCGCAGATCCTACTTTACCACCTTTTGCCTTTTCCTTAACCCTGATAAATGCTTCATCATCCGTTTCATAGGCCTCAATGGGTTTTCTGACATTGTTTTCTTCCCAAGTGGTTGGATCAAGATCAGCAAACTCATCATGAATAACTGTGATTCCTCCGACATTGATAATATATGAGTACTCTCCTTCTTCTTTGAATGTGTTGAGGGTATCAATAAGATTTACCAAGTGAAGATCCACAGCTATCACACCAAGGAGCTCATCATCTATGTATACGGGAGAGGATGCAGTAATTGTCAATCCCTGTCCAGAAGCATCAATTATTGGGAAACCCCATGATACAATTTCCCTCTTGCTGACTTGAGATAGGAAACTACCATAGAGCTGCATCGCAGTCGAGATCTCATCAGTACTATTTATCTTGATTACTTTTCCATCATTTTCCTCAGCAATAGCTGTCATTAACTCGTAATCCACCTCATTTCCAATTCCAAATGTGATGATATGGCTATCTGCATAATTTGAACGACGTACATTCTCAAGAATTAACTCGGTATTAGTTACACCTGTGGATGGTCTTCCATCTGTTAGAAATAGAATTACTGGGGTATGATCTTCAGCACCATACTCTCCTAATAGGCTTGTACTCCTTACCAGTGCCTCATTTATGTTAGTGGTACCTCCCGCTCTGGTTTTGGCAAGGAAGTCGTCCAATTCTGCCTCTATCTCTGAAGATTTAACCTCAAGACTTGGTAAAAATTGTTCGACCTCATCAGAAAAGGTGAGTACATTGAAGCGATCATTATTTCCTAATGAATCTACCACTAGTTTAACAGCTTCCTTCACCTCTCCGATGACCTCTCCTTCCATAGAGCCTGACTTATCCATGACTATGATCACATCCTTTGCACCTGTAACCGCGGAAACATACCATGGTCTTACTCTTGGATCATAGGTTCTAGAGATTTTATGGAATGGATAACTTCTGTGTACACCTTCCTCAAATCCCATGTATAACCAGATGGTACTATCCTCGTTAGTGTCATACAATTCCTTGAAAATATGATCCAATTTTGATGATTGATTAATTAAATCATAAATATTCTGATCGATCATATTCAAGGGGTTGATGGTTTCAGTTTCTGCATTGACGTATTGTTCCTGATAGGACTCAATAAATGCTGTAGGTGCAATTTTGTATGCAGAAGCAAATTTAGAAATTAATGTACTCCCATATTTTGCAGAGGAAGTATATCCTGGAGGAGTACTCATACCTACTTCTGCTGCATTATGATAATAGAACTCCACATCTGTATATTGATTTGGAGTTTCCCATATTTTATGAGTGAAATCAGTTGCGACCTTAATCACACTCTGAAATTGAGCAAATTCACTCCACATTTCTTGTGCTTGAAGGAGGATTTTATTTTCAAAATTAATTCGAATCTCATCGAGAACCTCATCTGGTAATGAGGGTTCCTGAGAGATTACTGTTGCATAGCTTAGAACGCTACCAATCATTACACTAATGATTAACAAAATACTTAAGTAAATACTATATCTTTTCATCTTTTCATCCTCCTATTTAGACATCTGTTGCAGCCTATTGCTGATGTTGAAGTACGCATAAATGAATGGTGCTTGCATGGCTGCAAGGTAAGGAGCTGTATCTCTGACTACAGTTTCAAAATTGGGGATACCAATATACTCATTCACCGCGTAGAGTGCTCCAGTGAGTACTCCTCCTAGTCCACCTACTTTCTTCAGCATATCTGCCTGCTTCTGAGTCACACCCAAAGCTGTCTGTCCTACAACTTCATAGGAAATTTCTTGCTTATTAATAGGTTCTGCCTCATTAAAATCGATGTACTTGTTATTCTCATCAAATAGGGGATAAACCAATGCTAATACATCCTGCTTTTCCTTCTTAAGAGGAGTCACAGCTATTTTGAACTGTGCAGTCTCTTTTGGAGCAATATGCAATTCCACCATATTGGGAGATAATGTGTCAAAACATTCAAATTTAATACGAATTCCATTATTTGTTGAAGGATTTTTCGCCACAACTAATACTTCTGTAGGTTTACCCTCTTGGAATTGGCCCATTGGCTGGAATTTTGTTATCACACTTCCTTTTTTGAATTCAAAAGGAGATTCCTTTAGGATTCCAAGCTCGTGAAGCAGTTCAGTTCCACGCAAACCAAATATCCACGTACCAAGTAAGATTACTACACTAAGTAAAATTGCCTCCGGGTCTGCCGTGGAGTATTCAGGATTTGATAGGTAAAACCATCCTTCTCTACCAAGAACTATTATCGTGCCTATCGCTGCAATATATACAGAGAACCTGGATAATGGCTGCAATTTGGTTTTATATCTCTCTATATACATGGTGAGTTTTTTCTGAATAATCTCCTCATAGGTCTGATCCTCAATATCATCAGAGAAACTCAATTTCAATGGACCATCATCCAGCTTTCTCTTTTGCCTGACATACATAGTACCCAGTACTGGAACAAATATCCCAACTTCAGCTAATGCAGTATATATTATCAAGGTGGATGAGTTTTTAATCTGATCCACAAATTTCTGATAATCGGCTACAAGCTGTAGTATCTGATCCCAAATCACTGCGCCACCCAGTAGTGCTCCATTTATCCCGGAGAAACCGATCAATGTATTGATCATGCTTGTTTGTGAACGTGTCTGTACTTCGAATTCAATTATAGTTTCCTCCTTGATGGCCTGTTTGAATGAGCGTTCGACAATAGGGATTATGCGCATCCTTACGTTCACTGATTCTTGTTTGGATGGCAAAGCAAAGAACGTCTGTGTCCACCTATCCCCTTTCTTCATCTTGATTGTTCTGTCCTTATGTGGATAAAGCTTTGATGTGGATACAGCCTCCATACTATATACCGTTTCCTTCTCTCCCACATGAGTAAATTTGAGTACAATTGGCGACCATAGTCCAACAGTTAGCGATCTCTGTGGTAATGATACATCAATTTCCTCAATTGTACAATCATTCACTTCAATTCTTGTCTCAATCTTTCTCAATAAAGCCTCCATTATCGCATCCCGTTTTTTATTGAACACCTGCATGAAATCAAACATGATGAGGGTGATCGGAACAAAGATAATCAAAACCAAACTATCCTCTAGAAATTGGGACACGAAAATGGGTACACCACCAGTAAGTGATGCTCCCTCTTGAAGTTGTGAACCAAAAATATAGAGAAAATTAGATACCAATGCAGTACCAATTAAAGCTGCAATAGTATCCATACCTAGTTTTTTTACCTGTGTTTTGGTGAATAGCACATCGGAGAAATCAAGAGGAAGTTTATTCTCTTTTCTTCCGAGGAATCCTGTCAACCAGGTTCCTATACCGAAGCTTGCTGCACTGACCACCGTACCTAGATGTAGTAATGACCCTTCTCCTGCCAACATTTTTTGAACTTCTTCTAGAATCTGACCTAGACCAGCAGCGGCCCCAGCAGATCCTCGCCCAAAAATTATAGCACCTGTAGCTGTCACAAATAATCCAACATTAAGATCATCTGTTGTCAACTCTGGAAAAAGGTTCAATCCCGCGAAAAGCTGATTCATCGCAGTGTACAGTAATGATAGTACAAGTACAACGATCTGCTTTCCTTTCTGGAGATTCTCCTTTGAAATTTCATCTTGAGACATATATTATCTGTCAATAAGATAATTCTGAAATATAAAATCTATGTGTAATGAGATGTATTTGCATCAATTCAAAAAAAATATAGTACAATAATTTGTTTACTTATAAAACTTGATTATTTTAAGCTACTATCGATTAAATTTTGGAAAATAAAAGGCCTAGACCTTATAGAATTAGTTTTTTCTAGCGCTATTTGATTTTCGTATAGTATCAACTATGAGCAATATTTTTGTCTCATTTAACGCTAAGGTGATGTGTAAAAAAGAAATACTAGTGTTTTAAGGATGATACTAGGGTATTCCATGTTTAAATCTAAAAAGACCATCTCTCATTTCTCAGCACTTGAAAACGAGCAATTATTAGAAGAGGTTGTCACCAGAGTATGGAATTTCAGACCTTCATGGTTACCATTGCTTATAATTGTCTTTGCAGGAATGCTGACTGCAGTTCTTGGTACTTGGTTCATTCCCATTCAATTAGTAATAATTCTCTTAACTCTTTGGGGTTCCACTTATCTTATTCGTGAGCGATGGAGGTTAAGTCTTACTGACAAACAAATAGTGGCTAGACAGTTATATCCACGCCCCTTCACCTTTATCACCCAAGATCATCATTTCCCCATAAATCAGATAGAGGGATTAACTACAGGTCCAAGAACATTTCGTAGCATCTTGTTGGTGGGTATTTTCCTCTCTACTAACCTCGGGATTAATCTCCTCCAATCAGGTCTGACCCAAGAAGGAGATCTTCCTCCTACAGTTGATGCTTTCCTTGAAATAATCAGAGGTATCGATTTCTTACCAATAGATCTCGATGGTCTAGCTGATTCTTTGGAGAGTTTTGGATTATCTTTTCTCAATCTACTCGGTGATGCCCAAGTTATACTGGGAATCATTTTTGTAATATTTGGATTAATCATGGTTCTTAGCACCCTACCACGTAGAGAACACATTCAGATCAGGGTAAGACATGGCAAAGATTTCAAATTGAATGCTGGTATCCCCTCATCCTTTTGGCATAAGTGCTACAATGAAATCTATCATGAGAAAGTAACGGAGGCCCCAAAAGAATATAAAAACCTGAAATTTCAATGGTTTGATGGAGAGGAGATACAGACTAATGCAGATTTGGAGCAAACTGTACACTATAACCGAGTTTTCAGTTTATTCATTATTTATGCTGGAGCTAGACGATTAATTGAAAGGATTTTCATTGCCGAAGTCTTTGTTGATGATACGTTTATCTGGTGGATAATTGTAACTCTGGTGGATATCTTTCTTGCAGCTACTGCCCTTAATTTTGCAAAGAAGAAAAATGAATTAATCATTACCAGTAAGCGTATCCTGTTCATTAGAGAGGAGAAGGATATATCTGGAACTTTTGGTCGTCGGCTCTATCAAATCTCAGATATTCGACGGGATGATGTTGCAGGGTTTAATTTTAAGAAAATTCGCGCTTTCTCTTTTGCTTATCTTATTCTTGGATCCTTACTTCTTGTTATTATGATCATTTTCAGATCCCAAATATCTGTTCTTGATACTTTATTACTGGGTCTGTCTGTCTTGGTGAGTTATAGCTTTGTGAATCAGACTTATGTACAGTTTGACTTACTTACTAAAGGGGGTGAAATATGGCATATGAGACATCAACTTAGCAATCCTGCAACCATCATGAGAGAACTAATGGGTGGTGAGGATAATTCTGTTATCACCGCAATTTTTGCCAATCGTCTGGAAGAATCTGAAATTATTGATATTGTCCAAACAGTCAGGGAGGGAGATATAGGCTTAGAGCACAAATTTAAAGATAAACAGATTATGGGTGCTAAAGTTAACATCAAGGATTTAATGTTAAAAGGAGAGAAAGTAGTTTTGGAAACGAATGTATCACGAAAGGTACCTCGAAGAAAATTGACCTTGAGTGTTGCCAGCCTTATTTTGATGATGTGGATGCCCATTTCAATTGCCCTTACATTGGCCATGGCAGAAGAGTATGCACTACTGGCTTCTCATGAAATATTTTTTGGAGCTCTTGCATTTGCTGCAGGATTGTTTAGTCTACTCATGATAATCATGATATGGGTCAAATTTTATTCCTTCTTCAAAGCATCATTAATCATCACGGAAAAACGAGTATTCTTTAGAGATAAAAAAGTGCCTCCTCTTATTCTATATCTACTCGGTGTGCATAATGAGCTCATCATCAATGAATCTATGCGTTCACAGGTACATTCCACGTATACTAATCGTCAATTTGCTCAGAAAGCAGCCATGCTGGCATTTATTAGACACTCATATTCATGGCTGGGATGGTTAATTGTGTTTGGTATCCTGCAAGCAATTTATCTGAGCATGCTGGAAGCTATGGAGAATTATCAGAATGAAATAGTCAATTATGCCAATGTGGAGGTAGAAATACTCTTTGTTGGAGTGCAATTCATTTCGGTACTAATTCTTCTTTCAGGTCTAAAAGTTGCTTGGCATGCTTCTAATGGATTTATTGAACTCATAAGAGGTTGGCCAAAACGTATTTTCAATGCAAGAGGAGTTGGCATGCATTTCACTGTACCTTTTCTGAAGAAGGAGAAAGCAGGCTCAGTGAATTATGCCATGTGGACAGGGAAGGTAAGGGAGGAATCATAATATGACAGATACAAAGAAAAATTTTAATGATAAGGAGAATCCTGATACCGATATTGTGGAAAATAAATCCATGAAGGCAATGGATGAACAGCAAACTGAAAATCAAATTGAGGAAACTGAAAGTAAACCCGCAAAAAGCTTAGATGAAGACAAACCTGCTGATGGATTGCAATCCGAAACTCCTCGAAAAGAAGAATCTCCCCTACTCAAGACAATTGGCAAGGTTAGACATTTAGTGACCTTGACTATAATCAAATTGATAGACAAAATCATACCACCCTATGCTCCACTAATAAAATTGGAGGAGAAATTGATCCCACAAGAAAAGAAAGTTGATTATGCATTGATTCGGCATTATAATGAGATTCAGATACTAGTTGGGCTGCTCATCTTCATTTTAGGTTTTGTTCTATTGAGCATAGACGGCTTTCTGTTTATCTTGATCATCCTAGGAATAATTCTTGTATTTACTGGATTTGAGATAGAGGAGATTTATATTACAAGTATACGTTTACTTATCAGACGTATCGGATTTGTGGAGCGAATAATTCGAGTACCATCAGATGAGGAACATCTTCTATCACATGTTGTTAGCTTCAATGTGGGAAGAGCTCCCATGAATAAAATTCTCACTTCACTCGCAATTATTGTGCCATTTCTTATGCTTTTCCGAGAACTTGGTGCATCAGGATCCATTCCCCAGATTCTCATTGTTATACTGCTGATCATATGTGCAGTCATTCTCATCATAGGGATGAGACTGGGAAGAAGAATTTTGGTTATCCATTTATCAGGAGGACATGTGGTGATGCTTGGTACACGAAAAGGTATACCTGAGCACTTGCTACGCAGTCTCATGCAGTCAGTTTATCAGCTGGGAGAGGTTGCAGAATCGTAACCAATCATGGAATTTCCTTAGAAGAAGAATGATCAGCTTCGATATAACTATAGAGAAGTATTAAATATCTTATAAATCCATGAAATACGGGATGGCATCATCAGATTTAGTGCTTACTACAGTAATCGTTGGGCATCAAGGCTCGGGAAGCACTTCACTTGTGCGAAGATTTGTTAATCATCAATTCTCATCGAATTCTCACCAAACTGTAGGTGTTGATTTTTATTCCAGACAAATCATAATTTCAGAACATCTAGTATCCTTATCAATCTGGGATGTAAGTAGTAATTCTGAATTTAAACACCTTAGGAAGCAATTTTTCACTGGTGTATTTGGTGCAGTATTAACTATAGATACCAATAATGATTTGGCTAATCTTAAGGTCGATACAGAAGAGTATATTGATGAGATTATGAGTAAAACTCAGAATTGCGTTTTTATTCTAGCTGGAACTAAAAAAGATAGTTCTAGGAAAATAATTAGCGAGGAACAAGGGATTGAGTTTGCAAATGAATTATCAAAAAGTTATCAGACCTCGGTTAAGTATATTGAATGCTCAGCTTTAACTGGGGAAAATGTTGAATTAGTATTCTCTACACTGGTTAGATTGATGTGTGATTACTTAGAACCAGAGGGTTATCTTTGAAAGCATTTCATCGCTACATTGAGGGAAGAATTAGGGGACTAAATATGAACTTTCGCTACTCTGTAAAACAAAATAAGACCCGAAAATGCTTTCTTGAACTTATTGATTTTGTTAAAATTTTAGGATTACGTACTCCTATGACTTGAGATCACAAAAGTATATGAAAAGAAAGATAGTAATTGGTAATAAATCTGTCATCTGTAAGAACGATTATATTGATTGGCTCTTTCACTAAAATATATATGGCAGAAATTCTACCTATGAATTATAAATTGCATTTTGAACCCAATTTGGAGACATTTGTGTTCAAAGGCACTCTGGATCTAACGGTATCCACCTCTGAACCAATCACCGAGTTAGTTCTTAATACGCTTGAAATTGTATACTCATCCATTAGTATAGATCTTGGGCTCGGTGTTGAAAAGTTAACCTACACAGAGGATCAAGCAAAGCAGGAATTAACAATCTCCCTGCCACCAAATGATAAAACAGAATTTACTCTACATTTCGAATTCACAGGCGAGCATAATGATAAACTTGCCGGCTTCTATAGGAGTAAATTCAAAGTTGGTGACAAGGATGAGTACTGTGCAGTAACACAATTTCAGGCCAATGATGCCAGAAGGGCTTTCCCCTGTTTTGATGTTCCTGGAATAAAAGCCACTTTTGACATCGAGTTCCTGATGAATAAGGAACATTTCCCCATTTCCAATATGCCTATCAAAGAAGAAGTGGATATGGGTGTGAAGAAGCTAGTTAGATTTGAACAAACACCTAAGATGAGCTCCTATCTTGTATTTCTTGCAGTTGGTAATTTCGATTTCATTGAGAAAACCAGTAAGAATATTCATTATAGATTAATTGCATCACCTGGTAAACCAGAGAAATATGGTCAATTCTCCCTTGATTTCGGTGTTGAAGTAGTTGAATTTTGTGAGGATTACTTTGATTATGCCTATCCACTTCCAAAGATGGATCAGATTGCCACACCGGATTTTGCTGCCGGTGCCATGGAAAATTGGGGGGCCATACTCTATCGTGAAAACGCTTTGCTTTATTACCCAGGAATTACTTCAGAGTCTCAGACAAATCGTTTACTAGGAGTGGTTTCACATGAGATTATTCATCAATGGTTTGGAAATCTAGTATCTCCTAAAACCTGGAAGTACTTGTGGTTGAATGAATCCTTCGCTACCTATTTTGGAAATTATGTGGTAGATCAATTACGTCCTGAACGAGATACATTCAATTTCTTCGTGCAATCAACCAATCTTACCAGAACATCAGGGTCAACAACTGGTGTGATGGATTGGGATTCCATGATCTCCACCTCTCCTATCGAGATGGAGGGTGATAAGGAAGTATCATTCACTGCTAAGACAGTTCCTATCCTCTATACAAAGGGAGGTTCCATTCTGAGACAGGTTCATGGGTATCTGGGTGATGAGGATTTTAAAAAGGGTTTGAGACATTATTTCAAAACCCATGCCTATACTTCGACAGTATCTCCCCAACTCTGGGAGGCACTAGAGGAGGCTACTGGCAACCCCGTCTCTGGAGTGATGGAATCTTTTGTGATGCAAGCTGGATTACCTCTTGTAGAGGTGCATAAGGAAGGCACGGTTTTGAAACTGAAACAGAAAAGATTTACCTATCTTCCTCATGATTCAACAAGTAAATGGATGGTACCCCTTACCTTTAGGGTATTCAACAATGGTGAAGAAGAGATCAGGCGATTTGTACTCGAGGAAAAAGAAGGTAGTTTAGATCTTGGTCCTCATGATGCATTCAAGGTGAATATCGATCTTACAGGATTTTACCGTACAAAATATGATACCTCAGAGTATCCCATGTTGGGTAAACTCATAGCTAAAAAGAAAATAACTGCCATTGATCGTATGCATATTGAAGATGATATGTATGCACTACTCAAAGCCAAAGAGATTAGTTTGAGAGAATATATGGAATTCACCAAGTACTATAAGGATGAGACCAATTACATGCCTATCTTCAATATTGCAGTGCATCTCAATGAGATCTATGATTTGAGAGAAGATGCAGAAATCAAGACTTATAGTAAATCCTTTGTTGAATGGGCACTTGATATCTTTGGTTATGAACCAAAAACTGGTGAGGAACTCGGTATCTCCATAATTCGGGGTTCAATGCTTAGATTTGCTGTTTCTTTGGGATCTGAAAAGGCAAAAGCCTTCACCTTGGATCTCTATGCAAAAATAAAGAACGGAGAGGCAATAAGTGCTGATCTAAGACCTGTTGCCCTGGTGGTAGGTGCCCATGAACTTAATGAATTCGACTTCTTACTTGAAAAATTCAATAATCCTGAGAGTGAGAGTGCATTTATCGAGTATATCACAGCTTTGGGTAATCTATCTGATATTTTTCTTCTTGAAAAGGTAAAAGAGATGGTATTTAATGAAGTACCTAGCAGGAATAGAGGATTCTTGATCACTCAACTTGCTGCAAATAAGAAGATAAAAGATGATATCTGGTTCTGGTACATTGCCAACCTAGATGGTTTTGAAGCACTCAATAACTTCATGTATCAAGGGGCTATACTCAGTGTAGTATCCAACTCTGAAAAACACAGAAGTGATATGAAGCAATTCTTCGATGATATGGTGAAGAAGAAACCACGTATCTCAGATGCTGTAGAAGTTGCTCTTGAGCAGCTAGATATTACCCTAAACTTCAAAGAGTATATAACTAATTAAGAGAATATTCGAATCCGGTATAAATAATATCCACTTACCATATAAATAGTTAAGTTATATTCACACAGTTGAGGAAATAGTATCATCCCAAGGAGGAATTAGATTGGTAGAAGTTCACAAATTTGGAGGATCATGCTTTATATCTCCCTCATCCTATGCAAACGTAGTTCGAATTATTGAAGAAACAGATAGAGACCTAATATGTGTGGTTTCTGCTGCATATGGTGTTACTGATCAGTTACGAAAGTATATTCAATCATCCCGTTCAAGTTTTGCACAACAAATGCTCCTAGATGTGCTCATGGGGATTCACAGTAGCGTCTTACCCAAATCAATCTGTGTTCAAGCAGATCAATTAATCCATCAATTTATATGTACAATTGAAGATAAAACGGATGACGAGATCCTTGCCTTTGGAGAACAAGTTAACTCAATTTTGATATCCTCATTAATAGTTGAATCATTATGTATAAATCCCATAGATTATCTCATTGTGGAACCTGAGAGTCGATTGCTTAGGTCAACACATCGAGGTTATGAGTTGTTAAGTAATATTTTTCAAAATACTTCTGTTCTGATTATGCCTGGTTTTTATGGTTATACTGATGAAGGAGAACTACTGACCCTTGGTCGATCTGGAACTGATTACTCTGCAAGTTTTATGGCCATGCTTGCTAAGGCCAAATCCATTACCATCTGGAAGGATGTTAATGGAGTATTAACTGCAGACCCAAAATTTGTTAATGCTGCAATAACCATACCTGAAATAAGTTATGATGAGCTTGAAATCCTTTCTCGAAATGGTTGTGATGTTATTCATCCTGATGCAATAGCACCGGTGAGAGATGCATGCATTCCAATTATTATTCGGAATTTCAATAATCCTGAGTTTTTTACCTTGGTCACCTCAAAATCAGCACGATTACTTCATAATATTTCATTGAAACATGATCAGAGATTGATTAAAATACGCCATCATAATGATCAAATAGATCAGGAATTAATCATTGATGCCACTACAACTCCTATTGATGTTCTTCACCCGAGTTATGATCCCAGTATCAAATCTTACTCCAAAGTCTCAACGCTCTTTGTTGTCTCTAGCAAGAACACAATGCAAATGATCCATAAGAGTTCCCTACCAATTCTTCAGATGAATATATCTGAAAAAAGCTGCAATATTGTGGTAAAACAAAAACATTTACAGTATGTTACTAATGAAGTTCACTCATTATTTGAATCCAAGGATCTAAACTAGTTATTCGTATTCAATATATATTATATGTGATAAATATGAGAAGTATTTTTAATATAAAAATATTTTTTCAATTAATTCAATCAAAATTTGCATAGTATTTCTATGTATTTTGCATAAATTATAAAATTATTGCAGGATATTATGAAACTTACTATTCTTAAACTGATTGAATGAGGAGAAATTATTAATGAGTTACTTAAAAAATATGATTTGCAAGTCTTGTAATGCAGAATATCCACCAATTAGAGAGACTATTTGTCCAGAATGTTTTGGTCCTCTTGAGATTCACTATGATTTAGGCAAAATATCAGAAGATCTAGATATTTCGATTATTGATAAACGTGAAAAGAATATCTGGAGATATAAAGAGTTACTTCCCGTTGAAGAGAATTATCATGTCAACATTCATGCTGGTTTTACTCCCCTAAAACATTGTGTCTCCCTTGGTGATTATTTAGGTCTTGAAAACCTATACATTAAAGATGATTCCTGTAATCCTACTGGGTCTTTCAAAGATCGACCTGCGAGTATCGCAGTGAGTAAGGCTGGAGAATGGGGTCTAGAGGCTGTTGGCTGTGCATCCACTGGTAATCTTGCCGGTGCTACCGCAGCAGCTGCAGCAGCAGCCAATTTACCCTGTTATATTTTTGTACCTAAGGATCTTGATCAAGGCAAGATAATTCCTACATTACTTTATGGTGGACAACTGGTACAGATTGATGGTACCTATGATGTGGTTAATAGATTAGCCAATCTGACTGCAGATAAAAATAATTGGGGATTTGTGAATATTAATTTACGTGCCTACTACACTGAGGGTTCAAAAACTATAACCTATGAGTGCTGTGAACAGCTTGGATGGCAATCCCCAGACCGGATCATTATACCTTTGGGTTCTGGTGCACTGCTTTGTACAGCTCGTAAGGCATTGGATGAACTTGAAGAACTACAATGGATTGAAAAGAAACAAGTGAAGATTTGTGGCTCTCAACCAATTGGTTGTTCACCTATTACAGAAGCATTTGAAAAGAATAGGGACTGGATAACCCCAGTTCAGCATCCAAATACTATAGTGAAGAGTCTAGCTATCGGTGATCCGGCATCCGGGCTTGAGGCACTGGATATTATCCGTTCCTCAGAGGGATGGGCAGATAGTCCTAACGATGAGGAGATACTTGAAGCTCAAGCTCTGCTGGCCAGGACTGAGGGAATTTTTACAGAACCTGCAGGAGGAAGCTGTATTGCATCCTTGATCCGAAAGGTGCGAGAAGGAAAGGTCGATCCTAAGGAGTTAATTGTTGTGTATATCACTGGTTCTGGATTAAAAACAATTGATACACTTGAGGGGATCGTCCATATACCATCATCAATAAAGGCTGATGTTGCTGAAATTGAGCAGTTAATTCAGGAGGTACAGTAAATGGTTGAAATAGTATTTTCCAGTGTATTAAAACAAGCCACCAATGGTGAGACTAGACGACATCTTCAATTTCAGGGTACCGTAAAACAACTACTGGATAGATTGACAATTATATACGGGGATACCTTCAAATCAAAAGTACTTGAAAATAACAGGATAAAACGTTATATCAATGTCTATTGCAATGGTGTTGATATTCGCTATCTAGATTTTCTTGACACACAAATCAAAGAATCTGATAGTATTGATTTCATACCCGCTGTAGCAGGAGGATAAAATAATGGTAATTATAGGACTTTTAGGTTTTGGAACTATTGGTAAAGGTGTATATCATCTATCCAAAACGATCTCAAGCATAGAGATTCGAAAAATATCGGTGAGAAATCCCCAAAAACACCCAGATATACAGGATTTGATCCATCCCACTGATGTCATTCTAGCTGATGAGGAAATTAAAGTCATTATTGATACAACCGGTGATGAGGATATCCTCCATTCCCTGCTCTGTGCATTTGAACTTGGTAAACATGTAATAACCGCAAATAAGGTGATTGTAGCCAAACATTTTGAATTACTGCACACAAAGGCAGAGAATAAGGGTGTACAGTTTTTATTTGAGGCTGCTGTGGGTGCTGGGATGCCTCTTGTGCAGATATTAAGGAGACAGAGACGTATACAGCATATCGAGGCCATTACAGGAATATTGAATGGAACCTGCAATTACATCTTATCTCAGATGGAACAGGCCATAGGCTTTGACCAAGCCTTACTTGATGCACAGAGCAAGGGATTTGCAGAACCAGACCCCTCTTTGGATATTTCAGGTATGGATTCTGCATATAAACTGGCTATTCTCGCTTCCATCGCATCTGGAAGAAGTATTTCTATAGATGAAATGCAAATTGTGGGAATAAATCAAATACAGGCAAATGATGTTGTCAACTCAGTAAGACAGCATAAACGCATACGATTGGTTGCCAGTTACAATCCATTGGTGTCTCCAAGTTTGATTGTGGAACCACGTCTTGTTAATTCAGATGATGTATTATACCATTTGAAGGATGAGGAGAATATCTTGATTCTTCAAGGCAGTAACACTGGTACGTTAATTATTTCTGGTAAAGGTGCAGGAAGTTATCCCACCTCAAATGCCATACTCGATGATCTCTTGACACTGGAGGAATTGCTTTGATTGATCCACATCATTTATCTGAATTGGAGATCAAACGATATCATAGACAGATCATCATCCCCGAGGTTGGATTTGAGGGTCAGTTGAAGCTGAAAGAGGCCAAAGTACTTCTTGTGGGAGTAGGTGGTCTGGGTTCTCCACTTGCCATCTACCTAGCTGCTGCGGGAATAGGCACCATCGGTTTGGTTGATTTTGATACCGTAGATTATTCCAATCTTCATCGTCAAATACTACATGATACATGTGATGTGGGTACATCCAAATTACAATCTGCTAAGAAACGATTATTAGCAATAAATCCCGAGATAGATGTTATTCTTCACGAAACATATCTCTCACCAGATAATGCTACAGAATTAATTTCTAAGTATGATATTGTCTGTGATGGAACGGATAATTTTGCCACCAGGTATTTGATCAATGATGCCTGTTATCTGCTGGGAAAGATCAATGTATTTGGATCAATCTCTCAATTTGAAGGACAGGTTACGGTATTCTCACCAATTGGTCCTTGTTATCGCTGTATCTATGAAGAACCACCTAGAGCAGGTGAAGTATTAAATTGTGCAGAATCTGGAGTTATTGGGATTCTTCCTGGAATTATTGGTAGTCTACAGGCAACTGAGGTGATAAAACTCCTTCTAGGTATTGGTGAGCCATTGGTTGGTACGCTGTTACATGTCAATGCACTAGATTCCAGCTTCAGATCCTTTGGATTGAGAAAAAACTCAGGTTGCAAACTATGTGGTCATCATCCAGAGATCGTGGACCTAAAGAATGAACAGAGTTACTGCCAGTCTATAATATTAGATCCATCTCATGAGATTAGTGTAAAATCATATCAATCTATGCGAGCTCAGGATGAGGAACATCTTCTTATTGATGTGAGAGAAGCATTTGAACATGAATATGATGAAATTGACAATCATCTAAGCATACCTTTGGCTACTCTGCATAGAAAATTCGATATATTACCAAGATCCATTCCTATTGTGATATATTGTCATTCTGGTATTAGATCGGCTCAGGCTGTATCCATATTACTTGAGCAGGGCTTCGATAAAGTATACAACCTGGTGGGTGGAATAGTGGAGTGGAACAGGTATACAGTGTTGCATTCAGTATGATGTAAAATCTTAGAGCAATTAGTAATTCAAATACTCAATCCACATCTCTATATTCTCTATTGGTTCCGGTAAATCATCCCTGGCTAGACCTATTTTCAAGCCGGAATAAAATTCAGGATCCTTGTGAAATCGAATCCAATCGTCAATGTGTTTTTGAAGTGTTGTGTTATCTAAATTATTGTCTCGCAATCCGACAATTACTCGTCCAATATTGAACCCAGCAAGAAATTCTAGTTTACCCATAGTAAAACAATCCTTGGTAATTCTAAATCACCGATTGAAAATTCATTTATAAATGTTACCACCAAATTCATCGATTCAGCGGTATATCTCTATGAGTGTATCATATTGCTTTGATATAGAAACTGCAATATCATAGATATTATGTTGCACAAACATCCCATGTGCGCTCTGAGAAGGTAATCTTGTAAAACTGATCATCATTCCAACCTGTTGATCTTTTCAAGAGCCATAGTAATTGGCCTAAATGTTTGTACTCATGAGTGATTAACCTGAAAAGGGTGATTTTACGTACTACTTCAAAATTTTCAGTCATCACCCTCTCATCAGCTTGTTCATCAGTTAATTCATCTAATCGTTTTGCAACTGCTGCAGATATTTCTCTAATATCTTGAAATATTTTATCCCTGCTGACAGAAGTTGTAACATTGACATGATCCGATCTATCTGGTAGCACTGCATAAGCAGGAATTGAAATTGGGTTTCCAGGTAATAATCCTGATATCCATCGCATTCCCATTAAAATATGCCTAAATAGCATCTCTGGTGACCATGAATTTTCTTCATGATAGGTAAAATGAGATGGATCTGCTTCCTCAAATGATTTAATAATCCCTTCTCTCTCGAATTCCAGAATTTTATATAATTGTCCAAGACGTATCATTTCATCAAAACTTGAATCTAATTATATAATTACTCACCTTGGGATAATGATATATTCAATGAAATTATTTAGTAAAGAAATAAACCTTGAAACGGATATTCTTTGGGCATAATTAGTAATTATATGTTACATTCAAAATTGGTATTTGATCCATTAGAATAGTTCTTGGAATCAATTTACTTGATTACCTGATCATCCTTTGTTGTTTCGATAATTGATAAATAATCCTAATCCAATGATTAGTACTCCTATTTCCATAATAATGGCACCCGCCCACGTACTATAGATCCCTAAACCATAATTTGGAGTATCACTAAGGAAAAATGGTGTACCTGAATCAGGAACATCCATTATACCTTCAACAGCTGACATCGGCCATCCAATAAAATCTAAAATCCAATGTGAGAATACAAGTATCCCAATTATCAATCCATTTTTTATTGTTTGATAATCAGTTCCTTTCTTTGAATTCATGAAATGAGAATAAATAATTGTGAGTAAACTGGCAATTAATGCCCATACAATAGCCATTACCATTCCATGAGTGGGCCAGAGGGATTTTGTAAATATAATTGATAATAGATCTAGTAGAAGGGCTGAGATCAGTAGAATTAAGATATGTATCTTAGAGTTTATTCGTTTAGCAGCAAAACCTATTCCTAGATGTGCGAGAGCAGGCATATTGATATTTTTGATTGTTCACAATTAAAGTATTTTGAAGATATTGAGTAAATATGAACTACAGCTCATTTACTTTGTACAATTAATGACTATAGATTGAATTCCTATGGATTATTTATTCTTCTTCGTTGAGCTTTCTTCTGAGCACCTTACCAACCATGGTCTTAGGCAATTCATCACGGAAGGTTACTTTCTTGGGTACTTTGTAGGCAGCAAGTTTAGTTTTACAGAACTCGATAACCTCTTCTTCAGTAAGTGTCTCTCCTGGGTTGAGTACAACCCATGCACCTACTCGCTCACCCTTGGCTGAATCGGCATATCCAGCTACTGCAGCCTCAAATATCTTGGGGTGCTCAAAGAGGACTTCTTCCACCTCTCGTGGGTAGACGTTATATCCGCTCACTATAATCATATCTTTTTTACGATCAACGATATAGGTGAAGCCTTCTTCATCCATATAGGCCACATCTCCCGTGAGGAACCAGCCGTCATCAAAGAGTACCATCTCGTTTTCCTCGGGTTTGTTGTAATAACCTGGCATGACCTGTGGCCCCTTACAGGCAATTTCACCCACTCCTTCAGGACCTATAGGCATCAATTTAGTTTTATCATTCTGATCCACGATCTTGATGAAAGTATCAGGAGCAGGTAGACCAATGGATCCCATTCGTGGTTTGATCACATCATGGCCAACAGGGTTAACGGTGATTAGTGGTGAGGTTTCGGATAAACCGTATCCTTCAACAAGGTCTGCACCAGTTACTTCCTTGAATTGTTTGGCTAATTCCATGGGTAGTGCAGCACCACCAGAAATGGATGCAATAAGTGAATTCCAATCGGTTGTTGCTGCAGCTGGATGATTGAGCAGGCTATTGATCATGGTGGGAACGGCTGCTAAGAAGGTGATCTTATGCTTGCCAATGAGTGCATGAACCTCTCCAGTGGGTATCTGTCCTCTAGGATTGGGTACGAGAACCATGGGAATACCAAGCTGTTGCGAGAGCCCCAAACATGCTGTCAGGGCAAAGGAATGAAATAGAGGGAGGGCTGTCAGAACGGAACCCTGGCTTTCAGGGACCATATGAACTGCCTCTCTTGCCTGTTGAGCATTATAGCTGACATTCCGGTGGGTAAGCATGGCACCCTTGGAAAGACCTGTTGTACCACCAGTATATTGGAATAGAGCAATATCATCCATCTTGATATCTGCCTCTTTGAACTTGCTAGTATCTGCAGCCATAGCCTCTTTCCAGCCAAAACTGCTGGATCTGGGGATAATCTTGGGTGCTTCTACCTTCTTCAGGATCTTTACAGCCAAGAATCCTATTAAGGAAGACATATACTCGGGTACTTGTCCATAAATGGCCCATTTCAACTCATTTCCGCCATCATCAATCACTTTATTGATTTTATCCTGGAACTGAGCCAGTGAGATCATACCCACGGCACCAGAATCCTTGATGATGTGTGATAGCTCATGATCAGTATACAGAGGATTGGTCTGAACCACAATAGCTCCTTGACTAAGGATAGCGAAATGTGCAATGACATAATGAGGGCTGTTGGGTAGCATGACTGCTACCTTATCTCCCTTCTTGATACCCTTCTCTGCAAGGAAGACTGCAAGAGCTTTCATCTGATTGAAGAAATCAGCATACGTGATTGTTTTACCACCTTTAACCCCGAAAATCATGACGAGGTTGTTAGGTGTTTTCTCTGCCCATCCCTTGACAAAGTGATAGGTGCTTTTATCCACATAATCAAGTGATGTACGGCGGACTTTGTGTTCCTCCATAGTTTTTATCCATGGAGTTGGGAAATCTTCTGCCATACCCTAGGAAAAATACCCCGCTTATTAAGAATAGCGAGTAACATTTATGATTATCGTTCCATGAATACGAATTTTTGGATTTTGTCTATACCCTCGGGATTTAATATTTCGCTATCATGGCTGTATGTGTATATATTACTAAACTATAATGGATTCTTTATGCGGTGAGAATTATTGTTGCATTACCTGTAATACCGGCATTTTATGCGCCAATCAAAAGCCAGTGAGGAATTATGCTTAAATCTATTATGACAAATCAGTGTCTATGAATGATCTACTGATGCCTTGGCTCGACTCACTTGATGGTGTACGTCCCACTGCCTTGGAGTACGAAAAAATTACAACTCTAGAATTCCTGAAACGTCGTGCACAGATTAATCCAACTATGTTATGTATGATTTTTCCGAAAGGTAGTGAACTAAGTTATGCAGAAACTTGGGAGGCAGTTTGTCAGTTGGCTATATCTCTGAGATCAATGGGAGTGAAGAGGGGTGAACGAGTAACCGTATTATTACCGAATACTCCTCATTATATCATTGCACACTATGCCATACTTGCTCTGGGGGCCATCGTAGTACAGGGGAACCCCATCTATACCAAACGTGAATTGGTAGATCAGACCATTGATTCAGGTTCCAAGGGTATCATCACCCTTACTATGTTTCAGGAAAAGGCAAATGAGGTGATGGCTGAAACAGATGTAGAATTCGTCATCTGTGGTAAAATATCGGATTATCTGAAACCAATTGTTGCATTTTTGGGGAAATTATTGAAGAAGCTAGATGATCCCAAGCTCAAGAAATTACCTAATAATTACCAGTTCAAGGATTTATTGCAGGGTGATATCACTGGTTTTGTGGAAGAGGAAGTCCAGATGTCAGATGTAGCTCTATTACAGTACACCGGCGGTACCACAGGTGCATCTAAAGGAGCCACACTCTCTCATGAGAATATTAGTTACAATGCTCAGCAAACGCGGGCACTCATTCATATGATCCCGGATCATACTGGCTCAGTACTTACAGTGCTACCTCTATTTCATAGTTTCAGTTTAACCATATGCCTAGGTATCTCCATCCTAGGGGGTATTCCCATGGTACTGATGCCACGATTTAATACTGTGGATGCACTAGATCTGATTGAGAAGTATAAGATCAGCTTTGTACCCGCAGTACCGACAATGAGTATAGCTCTGTTGAATCATCCCAGTATAAGAGACCGCGATCTCTCTTCTATACTAGTATCCATATCAGGTGGTGCTGCACTACCAATTGAGGTGGCACGAAAATTCAAAGAGATTACCGGTGGGGATATGGTAGAAGGTTATGGTCTCTCAGAGACAAGTCCAGTAGCCACGGGTAATCCAGTACGATCACCCAAGGAACGTATTCAGCCTCGAGAGGGATCTATAGGCCTTCCTGTGGCAGATACCATTTTGGCTATAGTTCATCAGGATGATTCCAATACATATCTGGGAATAGGTGAAGTCGGAGAAATTGCCATCAAAGGTCCTCAAGTGATGTCTGGTTACTGGCAAAACGAGGAGGATACCAAGAAGGTATTCAATGCAGATGGCTTCTTCTTGAGCGGAGATCTGGGCCGTATGGATGAAGATGGCTACTTTTACATTGTGGATCGTAAAAAAGATCTTATTATTGTATCAGGCAATAATGTTGTGCCACGTGAGGTTGAGGAGGTACTGTACGCCCATCCAAAGATTCTCGAGGCTGCTGTCGCTGGACTTCCTCATGAGCAGAAGGGAGAGATGGTGGCTGCATGGATTGTGCTCAAAGATGGAGAGGTGGCAACAGCTGAGGAAATCATTGAATACTGCAAGAAAAATCTTGCCCCGTATAAGATCCCCAAGAAGGTGGAATTCAGGGATGAATTACCCAAGACCATGATAGGTAAGATATTGAGGAGAAAATTAAAGGAAGAGTATTCCAAATAATTTTGTGGCCAAAATAGAATTTTGCCTCATGGTAAAGAATTAAAATCAAGAGTTCAATTATTAATAATACTGAAGTTGAGGATGAGATTTTGATAACAATAAAAACATATGAACCGAGATTTGCAGCGATGCAGGCAAGTTTGGGACAGCGAGTGACAAAAACATGGAATCATTATTTTCAGATCCGAGAGAAAAAGATCCAGGAGATCTATTCACTGGAGAATTTTGATCCAACAACAAGATTTTATGCATTTATAGGAGAACGGTTCGTGGGTTTTGTAATATCCGCTGCAGAAGGAGACGAGATAGCTAGTATGCAATTCCCCATGGTTGATCCAGGATTTCCTGAAGTTGAAGAAATATTAGTTAACAAGGTAGTTGAGACTATGAGAAATCGAGGTTTGAAGAAACTGAGAATCAGACTCGGTAATGATGCAGATAATATTATGAGTATGAAGGACTTTTGTGTCAAATATGGATTCAATAAAGCTGAGGGTACTGATGATGTACGAACCAGAATATTTGTAGATGAAATCGATTGTACTAATTATTCATCAGACTATACAGCCATCCCCTTTGAATTTAATAGGGATTTTGAGGGAATTGTAAATTTAGTGGTGAAGACCCTAAGTCATAATGAAGTTGAAGTACGAGATACAATCAAATCTTGGGAGAGGGGTACACCTGGAGTAACTAATCTTGTTGTAAGAGCTGATGATAGATTACTGGGTCATGGAATGTGTCTCTGGGATATAAATAATGAGGGTGCTGTTGTTGCGTATCATATCAAAGTATTACCCGGAGAGAGCAATCAGATTAGAGATACCATCTTGAATGCAATGATACAGGATACAAAAAATCGAAATATTCCGGAATTTCTACTCTATGTTCCACTTGATGTAGAGGATCCAGAATCACTTTACACCAGGTTAGGGCTTATATTTACTCAGAATAACTGGTATGAAAAATCACTTACATAGCTATCAAATGTTAAATCTTTCAAATATTACACGGAAATTGATCCATCTCGAAAATCAGATTTTCCAAGAATGACATTGATTACCACTGATTTCCCCTGTTTGTATAAATCCTTTGCATTAAGAATTGCAGGTACTATCTCTTCCTCCTTTTCCACAAGCATTCCAATGGCCCCACAACCCTCTGCAGCCTTGTGATAGTTGCTATATCTCAGTTTTGTTGCCACATCATCATTGAGTATCTCCACCTGTTCTCTTGCTATCTGCTGCCAAGAGGCGTCATTGCCGATGACTGCAATCACAGGTAGATTATGCCTGACAAAAGTATCAATCTCTGCCAATGAATATGCAGATGAGCCATCTCCATAGATGATCCACACCTCCGCATTATCAGCTTGTGCCCTGGCTGCTAGTGCATATCCACCTCCACTACCCAGAGTTCCAAAAACACCTGGATTTAACCATCGTAGTGGTTTACGGGGACTGAATATATAGGAGAATGTGGCTACGAAATCACCCCCATCCATAACCGTATAGCTATTATCATCGATATGCTGTTCCAACTGCATACACAGGGTCAATGGATTGATTGTCTCCATCACCATATTTGCCTTTTCATGAATAGAACCGATTCTCTTTTGTTTTAATTGCTGTAGGTGGTTTAACCATTCATCCCAATGCTTCTCAATATTCAAGGAGGCTAGCTGCATTAGGAATAATCCGGGATCTGCATGAATCTTTACTTCAATTGAGCGAAGTAATCTGTTGAGATTCAGTGTATCTTTACCCAGATTGATGGAAATCACCTTGGCATGCTTGTTTATCTTCCTGCCATAATCCAACCTGAAATCAGTTGCCACACCAACCAGTAACACCAGATCAGCTTGTTTAAGTGCTTTTGATCTCTCATGACGGATATAGATCTCATGATCCCTTCCCAGAAGCCCTCTGGCATGTCCTGAGAGATACAGGGGAATTCCCAGGCTCTCCACCGCATCCTGTAATTCCTCTATATGATGGGGATGATACATTGCCTGACTGGAAATAAGCATCACTGGTTTTACTGAAGCTTCAAGCATTCTCTTCACGGTTTGCAGCTTGGATTGAGTACACTTTCTAACAGGTACATCAAGTGGTCCATATTCAATAGCATCAAATCCTGATGCAAATACTCCATGAAGATGGTATTTTAGGTATGACATGAACATTTTTCCAAATAATGTTCTAGCTTCTGTAATCCCATACATCTCTCTTACTAGTGATTCTGGATAGAGTAAATCGATAGGGATCTCAACAAATACAGGTCCCCTTACATCAAATTTGGCAATTTTGAATGCCTTTCTCAAGGTGGGTACAATATGCTTGACTTTTTTGATACTTACAGCCCATTTGACAATGGGTTTGACGACACTAATCATATCAATATCTTGAAGGGCACGTCGACCCTTGAGTACTGTACCTGCTGCTCCACCAATGAGTACAAATGGAAATTCTTCCATCTTAGCGTTCTGTATGGCAGTGATGGTATTGGTGACACCTGGTCCTGCAGTAACAACCGCAACACCGGGTATTCCAGTTAATCTGCTGGTTGCATCTGCAGCAAATGCAGCACTCGCTTCATGTCTAGTATCCAGCACCTTGATGTTTCGTTTCTTTGCACCAACAAGAATAGGTGAAATGTGACCTCCTGATAGGGTAAAGAGCTGCTCTACACCATGTGCTCTGAGAACCTCTGCCACAAGGTCCCCTCCATGTTCTATACTCACAGTAATAGCATATATCTTCCTATATTAAGCTATTTTCGGTAGGTGAATATATACTAGTAGTGGTTAACAATGGATGATTTTTGTAGTATCTTATCATATGAACGTTTTTATAAGTAATTTGACAAGAATTTACTATGACAATATCACTAGGTTTTCTTCATAACACTGATAGTCATGGAAGAAGGAAAAAATCAATTCCAATAATAATTCCAATTTTCCTCATTCTATCTCTATTAGGATTCTCTTTCGATCCATTTATCGGGATTATTCTGAGCCTTGTCTCAGTTGTAATTGTAATTCTGTTGTATAAAAAGAAAACAGTCTATAGTAACGCTGCTGAGGCATATGAGATAGAAATGAAAAATCGAATGCAATCTTAGCAGCTTTCAGAAGAATTCTACTATTTATCTTTCCTTTTCATGAATATTCCACTAATACTAAGTTCCTATCGATATAATTAGAAATTCATGGAGAATTTGCTAAGATACTCTGCCATATTATGTGTAAGTGCATCTGCTAGTTTGAAGGTGAATTTTAAGATATAATACCCCATGATGGGGAAGGCAAGGGCGACTATCCACTCAAACCAAACAGGCATGATGAACTCGATACCTGATCCAAAGGAAAGGATAGCTGTGGTATCGAAGCCATTTGCTCGTAAAATCATGTTTACAAATGGATAACTCACCAGGGCCATAAATGAAACCCCTATAGATAGTGCTGTCACAAAAGATACAAAGCTGAAAATAGCAATCGGTAGTGCAAATACAAGTGAAAAACCAAGGAAGAACAGTGTCGATTTATCAGTTACCATCGCAAAAAGTTTCTCAAAAAAGTTCATACCTTCGTTTTGATTGATCTCCATCTTCTTTACAGGAGTACCAGTAATGAATTCAGTATAATACTGGAGGGCCTGGATAATGTATGGAATACTCGCTAGGAATACAAATGCAAGTGGTAGACCGATAATGGTTATACTCATACCAGCTACCAAACTCACTCCTGTCACCGTGTACACAAACAGGGCAATACCTATCGGAAACAGAGAGAGCATGAATATCATACCTCTAAAATAATCTATTGTCTGGTTCCGTTTAGATAATATGGGAGTGATTTGATTTTCAAGAATGTTTTCAGACTTCATACAATATATTACTCCTTGAAATATTTAAGCATGTCTAATTTGTTCCATACAAAAGGGTAACATTTTTCATAAATTTAATATAATCATATTTCAGATGGATATATTGGGAAATGAGAAATACTTATCAAATTATAAACCTAGGTATGATATTTGAACCACACAATCATCTCATTGCCACCACGATTTCCCCAAGCATAATAAGGAATTAGGGTGATCTGTTTCTGTCCTCTAATTCTCTTTCTCTTGGCCAATTCAATGGTCCAACGACCAAGTATCCCACTTAAGTATCGTTTATGCCACCATACCCAATTTTTCGTTTTCATCCTCCATCGTTCTCCAAGGCTACGATTACGGAAGTAGCCCGTGGTTTGAATAGTGACAACGCCTTTGAGCAAGTCTTCATTAAAGAAAGTGCTATATGTAGCCCGTTCATCAATGATGAGATTTAGTGCAGATCCATTATCTTTTTCCTCAGCACAATACACCAATGGCCCTCGTTCAATGGAAAGCTTACCTCGATTCTCTTTGAGTTTGGGATGTGCTCTGACCTTCATAACTGGCATGGGGAATTCAAATGAGATGATATCTCCCCTTTCCAAAGTTTGGTCCAGAGTAATATAGCCATCAATAACATCAATTTCCCACTCTTCATCATTGATTCTAACATTTATCGTTGAAAGAAACAGAGGAGAAGTGTACTCATATAAATTGCTATCAACTACCTTTCCTCTCAGCCAATGTGGTACTCTTATTTTTAGAGTTCTGCATACCTCTTTATCAATCTCAATCTGAATTTTGCCATCCCAAGGATACTCAGTCCTAACAGTGAATGCACAATCATGCAAATTGACAGATCCAGCAATGAATAAATTGATGTAGATGGAATCCTTGCTCTCAGCATAGGCATATCTGGCAATTTGAGGGAGAAATCTAGCAAAATTGGTGGGACAGCAAGATGTGGAGAACCAGGGACTACGTGTGGTGCTCCCACCACTTCGATATCCCGTATTAAATCTGAAAATTCCATCACTTTCCAGTGGATTGGGATAGAAGTAAGCATCACCCTCAAGACTCAATCCTGCTAACAATCCATTATATAGGATCCTCTCAATCAAATCCATATATTTAACCTGCTTGAACAATAAAAACAAACGATGAGAGAATAGTATCAGTGAAAGTGCAGCACAGGATTCATTATAGCTTATAAAATTTTTTAGGTTATACTTGCGAGAGAACCCCTCTGTAATCCTCCATTCTCCAATCCCACCAGTCAGCATCAATCGATACTCTACAATATCCTTCCATAGGGTCTTTACAGCTTGTCTGTACTGATCATCATTGTACAAAGCAGCAATATCCGTCATACCTGCATATCCATAACAAGCCCTAACTGCATGACCCTTGGCCTCAGTTTGATTCACCACGGGGAGATGATCCTGAAATACTGCTTGTAAACCAGCTATACTGTGTATTTTATGGGTGGATTTATCACCCCTAATATCCATGAAATATTTTGCCATGGTTAACATATCCTCTCTTCCAGTTGAATCATACAATTTAACCAATGCCAATTCGATTTCCTGATGTCCGGGTGGAATATGCAACTGATTTTCATTAGGCCCGAATGTTTGTTTTATCAGTTCAAAGTGCTTGATCGCAATTTCCATGAAGTTGGTTTTACCTGTCGCCTTATAATAGGCCAAAGCTGCTTCATACATGTGTCCTGCATTGTAGAGCTCATGAGACATAAGTAAATTAGACCATCTGGATTTTCCAGCAATTCCCCCCGTATCTTCCTTCAGTATGGTTCTGATCGTATATAGATATCCATCCTCCTCTTGGGCATCTGCAATAATTTCAATAAACTCATCCATAAACACTTCCAGCTCATCATTCAGATTGAGGATTAAGGAATGTGCCGCACCCTCCATCACCTTGAAAACATCGGAATCATCATAGCAAATACCTCTAAATGTTCCCTCCTTTCTCCCAGCAGCAATCCTGAAATTATCCAATCTGCCTGTTTCTTCACATTTGTCAAAATTATGGGGGATCGTTCGATCATTGTTTATTTTCTGTCTTGGAAACCAGAATTTGTCTCCCAATTTACAATTAATAATCTCAATTGATCTAAGAGGGTATTGTTGTATCTCCACAAAGAGCTCTGTACAAATGCAAATTTAGATATTGTGTGATCTTTGTATTTTTTTGTTAGATTCATCTAAATGTGTCACTTTAAATTGTAGATGCTAGCATATTTTTCATTCAAGTACTCAAGAAGATACTTGGCGGATGGAGGTTCACCTGTTACTTTTTCTACTAGATCATAGGGATCAAATCGATTCCCGACATTATGAATATTTTTGTGTAACCATTGGTTGATCCGCTTGAAATTGCCTTTCGTCAAATCCTTCTCCCAGCCCGGTATTGCTTTCTCAAGGCCTAGTTTGAGGAATTGGGCTGCATAGATATTTCCCAATGTATATGTTGGAAAGTAGCCGAAGGCTCCTGAGCTCCAATGAATATCCTGCAAAACTCCTTCGCTATCAGTTTCCGGTACAATGCCAAGATATTGTTCCATTTTGTTGTTCCATAGCTGGGGAAGATCATTAACCTCAATTCTGCCATTGATAAGGTCTCTTTCCAGTTCATACCTAAGGATAATGTGCATATTATAGGTTACCTCATCAGCTTCCACTCTAATCATAGATGGACGAACTACATTGATTGCTTTCATGAAATCATTAAATTTCACATCTTTGAAACCATCACGGGTTATTTTGTTAAGCACCGGCATGAAATACTTCCAGAATTTATCAGACCTGCAGAATATATTCTCATACATCCTCGATTGTGATTCATGAATCCCCATGGAGCAATATCTTGAAACAGGCTGGAACTTTACATCGGGATCTGAGTTCTGTTCGTAAATACCATGTCCTCCTTCATGAGCCACACTGAAGAAGGAGCTTGAAAAATCATTAATAATGTATCGAGTGGTGATTCGGACATCATCCATTCCTGGACCACTGGTAAAAGGATGTGCGGCTACATCTAGTCTGCCTGCTTGCAAATCAAACCCGATGACCTTCATAAGTTCCTCCATCAGTTTCTCTTGTCGTTTGATGGTGACTCTTCTTTTTATCAATTTTCGATCTCCAGGTTCTGCTTCATTGATTTTCTTGAGGAGCTCAACTGTACCATCACGTAATTCATTGAATAGAGTATCATATCGGTTCTGGTTCATTCCCGGCTCAAAGATATCTAACATTACATCATATGGATCCATATTTTCATTGAGATGCTTGGCGATTTGCTTTGCTAGATTGACATGTTGTTCAATAAATGGTTCAAATTCCTTCCAGTTATTTTCCTGTTTAGCTTTTCTCCATGCCTGGCCAGCAGTGGCCATCAGTTTACTCTGCTCTACCAGTAACTCCCCTGGAATTTTGGTTTGTTGGTCGTATTCTCTTCGAATCAGTAAAATATTTCTTCTTTCATCAGCATTCAGTGTTTTGAATACTTTAGATTGCTCAAGAGTGTCTAATAATGAATCAATTTCCTTATTGGTTTTCAATTCATGATCTAGTTTGGAAATCAGACCAAACATCTCTCCACGTTGTTGAACTCCTTTTTGAGGCATTTTAGTCTCGTAATCCCATCGTGCGAGTCCAGAGATTTGATCCAAAATAACCTGTTCTTTATACAAGGTCATCAGTCGTGAGTATTCTTCAGACATCTGATTACTAATTCACCTTAGATTATTTTTATATTGGCATTATTAGCTCTTCTAAAGACAATTTTCTGCACAAATTAGGAAATCTATTAGTTTATTACAATAACTTATCCACATCTCGAATTAGATATCCATTACATCTCATACAAAATGCATCACGCTTGACTTCTTCTCCTGAATCATCCATATCAACAAAATCTATCAACATGGGATCGACACAATCACAATGCATTTGGGATATCTCTTGCTGGCAATTATGACATTCGAGTTTTGTTAAACTATTATATCTCATCAGATACTGGAGAAAGGCATGATTGCATTGCCTGATCTCATTTTGAACCTGGATGCTGAGTAATTCATAATCCAATTGGGATTGTAATATCTCATCTAGATCCACCTCTGGGTTGGATCTTTTTGTACCATCACTGGTGTAATCATTGAAAAGTTCTACCCACAAAGCAGTGTAGAATGGACTTGCCTGATCGAAGGCATATTGATCTTTCAGGCATTTAGCACAAACATCGGCAACAATTGCAGGTTCTGTCACCTCGAAAGTATTTTTCAGATGCAAACCACACACCGATTTATGGGATCCAGATTGTCTGGGAACAAAAATATGAATTAATGAACTATCGGATTTGTAGAAAAGAACATCATCATTTTCAATTGGTAGGATAAATTTTTCAGCGAATTTTTTCTTGTAACTCATCCACAACACCTCTAGTTACTATAATGATTTCTTTGATCATATTTAAGGACTAGCTAATTCAAGTTTCGCTCGGACACATCAGTACGAATTTTTTTTGCGGAAAATATGTGCTGTAACGTCTATTTATTAACATATCGTTTTTCGATAAACCTAATTTAGAGATTCAAGTCAATTTAAGCCAAAATTCTATACCAAACTATCAAATCTTGATGTTGAACCTTTTTTAGGGCGCTAGGCTGAATTTATTGCGTATAACTAGAACGATAAATTATTCAAACCTCAAAATAGATCTCAATATCAATTACCACAAACTCATCCTTTTTTAGGCATGATTATTAATTCAGCGTATGACTAAACCATCACCATTGAGGCGATTGATTGCGTATACAGAATCTCATCGCAAAATGATGTTTCTGGCAACGCTATACTCAGTATTGAATAAACTGTTAGATCTTGCCCCTCCGCTCCTTATAGGTGCTGCTGTAGATATAGTAGTACGTGAGGAAGGCTCAGTATTTGCTCAATATGGAATTATAGATACAACCGATCAACTCATAGTACTCGGTGTTCTCACCTTGTTTGTGTGGATGGGTGAATCATTGTTTGAGTATTTATATAAAGTTCAATGGAGAAACTTAGCCCAATCTGTGCAACATAAATTGAGGCTAGATGCGTATGATCACTTACAGCATTTAGAGGTGGAATATTTTGAGGATAGGCAGACAGGAGGTCTGATGGCCGTGCTCAATGATGATGTCAATCAACTTGAACGTTTCCTTGATATAGGTGCAAATGATTTGATTCAAGTCAGTGTGACAGTAGTAGCCATCTCTATCATGTTCTTTGCCCTAAATCCCGTGATAGGAGCAATTGCTCTTATCCCTATACCCTTTATTATTTTCTTCAGCATAAAGTTCCAGGCAAGGTTGGAACCAAGGTATGCAGTGATGCGAGATAAGGTGGGAATACTCAACGGTAGGTTATCCAATAACCTTACTGGAATTGCAACTATCAAGAGCTATACTAACGAGGCTTATGAATTGGAGCGAATCAGGGAATCATCAAATAATTACCGGCAGGCAAATAGAAATGTCATCAAGTTAAGTTCTGCTTTCTCCCCCATGATACGAATGATCATAGTAATGGGTTTTCTTGCCATGATGATCCTGGGTGGTATCTATACACTTGAGGGATCGCTTGAGATCAGTGCTTATAGTGTCATCATATTTTTGATCCAAAGACTCCTATGGCCATTAACCCGTCTTGGTGAGACCTTTGACCAGTACCAGCGTGCAATGGCCTCCACTAACCGTGCATTAGATCTATTGGATACACAAAAGAAGATAATTGGTGGAGATGAAATAATTAATGATGTCAAGGGTGAGATTATCTTCCATGAAGTGGGTTTTGATTACAAGACCAGGCCTGATATCATTAATGATCTTGCCATAACCATTAATCCTGGACAGACAGTTGCCTTTGTAGGTCCAACTGGTGCTGGAAAATCAACCATTACAAAATTATTGCTACGATTCTATGATCCTTCAAGAGGTCATATCACCCTAGATGGAGTGGATCTTCGTCGTCTTGAATTGAAAAAATTCAGGGAATTGACTGGGTATGTATCACAGGATGTTTTCCTTCTGGATGGAACTGTTTACGAGAATATCATCTATGGAAATAGGGATGCAAGCATGGAACAGGTTATCGAGGCCGCCAAAATAGCAGAGGTACATGATTTCGTGGAGAATTTACCTCAAGGTTATGACACACTAGTTGGAGAACGTGGTCAGAAACTATCAGGAGGACAAAAACAGAGGATCTCTATTGCCAGAGCTGTACTAAAGAACCCACCAATACTCATCCTAGATGAAGCTACTTCTAATGTGGATAATGAAACAGAAGCAGCAATACAAAGATCACTTGATAAATTGATAGTGGATAGAACATCAATTGTAATTGCACACCGATTAAGTACTATTCGTAATGCAGATAATATCTTTGTCCTTGCTAATGGTAGACTTATTGAAATGGGTACACATGAAGAATTACTTGACAAGAATGGACAATATGCCGCTCTTTGGAGGGTTCAAACTGGTGAAAGAATGATAATCAACTAAGATAGATGGTCAAAACATATTTTAGAACGCGCAACAATTCCTTTTCATCCTCATCCACTATACCATCTGCCGCTGCAGTATGTTCAGCTTTAGCAACTATTGCTTTCTGCAATTTAATCAATTTTTCTTTTTCCATCTCGGTAATGATCCCATCCTCTAATGCAAAATTTAGGCCTTCTAAGTACCGATCCATCTCAAATTCTATTGATTGAATAAGAATATACTCTTCATCAGTAATGATCCCATCTTTAACAGCTTGATCAAACAATTGATTGACAATTTCATTCAAATGCTGATTGGCACCAGAATTCATATCATGACTAGTACGACAGAAAATAAAAAGATTATCTCAATCCGATGGTTTATTATCAGTCAACATGTTGTAATAACCATAATTCCTCATTATCCTTTTACACAATATTATGAAACTGGATTAATAGTAATTTAGAATAGTAAAATCGTTTTTAATCCATATCATACTCTCGAAAAGTGATCAAAGGAAATTTAAATATCTAAATTCAGAATGAATCACGTGCAAACTATATTGGTAGTTGAGGATGATCTTAATCTTCAACGTGTACTGAAGATTTTCTTTGAGAAACAGGGTTATCAAGTTCTAATCGCTAATCATGGACTGGAAGCACTTGATATACTCAAAGAAACCAAGGTCTCTTTAATTCTCACAGATATTGAAATGCCATACATGGATGGAATTACGATGATTTCTAAAATTCCATTTCTACCAGTAGTTGTTTATTCTGGTAATTCATACCCTGAATTGATTGATGAATTTTCTAATGTTAAGCGAGTATTTAGCAAACCAACGAATTTTCATGACATTTCAAATCATGTTTCCTCAATCATCTTTGGTGAATCAGGTATTATCCCAGAACAATAAAAATCATACCAGTATCTTCATCTCTCAGTAGTTATCTATATAATCTTCTGATTTATTATCGAACTATGGTAGATCAGCCCTTTGTTCTTATCATTTCAGGTCCTACCAATGCTGGAAAGAGTTTTTTTGCAAATGAACTTCTAGAAGAGGCGGCCAAGCGAGGTATTAGTTGTGCTCGAATTAGTTCTGATGAATTCTATAAGGATTTATCCCATCTTTCAATGGAGGAGAGAATAAAGATCAATTATGATGATCCATCATCAATTGATAAGGAGACTTTTATTCAAACCATTCGTCATCTATCCTCTTCATCAGAGGTTCGAATACCAATATATGATTTCACGACTCACACACAAACTAATCAATTCAGAAGTATTAAACCTGCAAATTTGATCATTGTAGAGGGCATTTTCTCGCTAAGTTTTGACGAATTGATCGAAATTAGTACCTTGAGTATCTATGTTGAATTGGATGCAGATTTAAGGTTAATGAGAAGAGTGAGACGAGATCTTGTTGAACGTGGTAGAAGCCTTGATTCAGTGCTCTCACAATATGAACATACTGTCAGACCTACCCAGATCAACACTGTAATGCTGGATATGAAAAAGGCTGATCTTGTTATTTATGGTGACCGTGAACATACTAAGATTATTGATCTAATCTTGAGTAAAGCTAAGGAAAAATTGTAATTCGGAGAAAATTTAGCATTCCTAATTAATATCCTTGTATTTTTAATATAAAGTGAAAGATTGATTTTTATTTGGAACACTATTTGTACAGTTATCCTCAAGAGGATGAAATTATGAATAAAAAATTACTTACTTTTGGACTCGCTATCCTATTCTTAGCTAGTATTCATGGTACAGTTGCTTCAAATAATATCTCTTTGACAGCAGATCCTAAGAGAGTTGCAATTGTGTACTCAACAGGAGGTCTTGGAGACCTAAGTTTTAATGATGCTGCCGATAAGGGTATTGAAAATGCTAAAACCGAATATGGTACTGACCTTGAGGTTGATAAAGCATGTGAGAGTGCATGTGATATCACCGCAATTAACAATGCATTATTGCAATTTGCTGATGATGCAGATCCTTATGATTTGATTATTGGTATTGGATTCTCATCTGGTGATGGTATTAAGGCTGCTGCCATAGCCCATCCTGAGATTAATTTCATGATCATCGATTCAGTAATTGAATTTGATAATGCTACATTGGTACCAAATGTGAACAATATTGTGTTCAAAGAGCAGGAAGGTTCATTCCTTGCTGGTGCAATGGCTGCAATGGTGACCGAGACAAAAGTACTTGGTTTTATCGGTGGTCTGGATATCCCACTCATCAACAGATTTTGGGTAGGATTTGAACACGGTGCTCGTTACATTGATGCTGATATCAGCGTGCTTGTAGAATATTCTCCAGATCCAAACAATCCTTGGGGAGATCTCTCAGGAGGAGCTCAACTAGCAGAAACCATGATGGAAAACAGTGCTGACATTATTTTCTCCGCTGCTGGAGGTACTGGTGTTGGTGCAATCAATGCAGTTACTGATGCCAACGAGGAAGCTGGTGAGACCAAATATTATGCAATTGGAGTCGATTCTGATCAGGATTACCTCTCAGAGGGTAATGTTTTGACTTCCATGCTCAAGAGAGTTGATGTTGCTGTTGAAAGTGATATTGATAAGCTTATGGCAGGAACCTGGACCACAGGTGTTTCCTCATTGGGAATTGCAGAGGATGGTGTTGGTATATCCCCCATGACCTATACACAAGATATCCTTAATGGTGAATATGAAGGTAAAGTCAGAGCAGATGTTATTGATGATCTGACACAAAAGATCAAAGATGGCGATATTGTTGTTGCCGCAACTCCTGATGATTTGGATGACATTGAGGTTGGTCAGTTTGAAGGTGCAGCCTTCCTACCACTACCTATGTTACCTATCTTTATAGCTCTCTTCTCAACCGTCTTCATTCTTAAAAAGAAAAGGTAAATACTAACTTTATATCACTAGAACAATCGAATACTTAAGTAGATATTGAATAATTGGAACACAGAAGATAATGAAATAATGCTTTGTTTCATGATTTCTCGGTGAAAAGGATAAAATGAAAGATATACATTATATCGCGGATCATCCCCCTGCAGAGTACAAGAGAGGTGAGACCATCCTCGAATTCAGAAATATAACTAAAGATTTTCCAGGAATTCGTGCCCTAGATGATATCTCACTGGAGATTCGTGAAGGTGAGATCCTTGCAATACTTGGAGAGAATGGTGCAGGTAAGTCTACTCTCATGAAAATCCTATCTGGACTATATCAACCAGATTTAGGTGAGATACATATCAATCGGAATAAGTTTAATGTAGGTTATCAACATGAAAACATGCTAGTTCCTATCAAATTTTCAGATCCAAGGATGGCGATGAAAATCGGGATTGGCATGGTTTATCAGCATTTTCAGCTAGTAGACAATCTGAGTGTCACTGATAATATTACACTGGGTCAAGAGTATACCTATGGTAAATCCATACTGATCAATCAAAAATTATCTGAAAGCAAAGTAGAGGAAATTGGTCAGAAATATGGTATGCCAATTGATCCAACTTTGCTTATCAAGGATCTTCCGGTTGGTTTGAGGCAACGTGTTGAGATTCTCAAGCAGTTGTTTAAAGAAGCCCAATTATTAATTCTCGATGAGCCAACAGCAGTTCTCACTCCAACAGAGTCTAAGGAGCTGTTCAGTACCATGAGATCGTTGAAGAAAGCTGGCAAATCAATTATTTTCATCTCTCATAAGCTGAATGAGCCTTTGGCGATTGCAGATAGAATTGTCGCTATTAGAAAAGGTAGAATTGTGGGAGAAACTTTTCCCTCATTGGCAACAAAGGAGAAACTAGCTGAAATGGTTGTTGGGAGAAAAGTTTTGCACCAACATATTAGACAAACTATGAATCCAGGTAGGATAATGCTGGATGTCCAAAACCTAAAAGTGTTTGATTCTCTTTCAAAACAGGTTTTTGTTAATGATGTTAGTTTTTCTGTTTGTAGAAATGAGATTGTTGGAATAGCAGGTGTCCAAGGAAATGGTCAATCAGAGCTCGTAGAGGCAATCATGAAATTACGAAAAATAGATGATGGTGAAGTAATTATCTATAACTCTGAAGGTGATGAATTATTGGTAAGTGAAAAATCTACTTTGGATATCATTTTACAAGGTGTTGGTTATATTCCAGAGGATCGATCAGTGAGGGGATTGATACTTGATTTCGATGTATCTGAGAACTCTTGGTTAGCATTTCAGGGAAATTCTGAGGCATTAACAGAGGATTCAACGCGATCGAGTTTTTCTTCCAAATTACGCGTTCCTGCAAGCCCCTTATCAAATAAATTCGATAACATGGTACATACCATATCAGATAAACTAATTCTACCCAAGAATATCATGTCCAAACTAGCGAAAAAATTGATTGAACGGTACGAGATAAAAACCCCCTCAATTCATACGCCTGTTTCGAGTCTGAGTGGAGGTAACCAACAGAAAGTTGTGATAGGCCGAGAGTTGGCCAAGAATCCACAATTGATCATCGCATCTGAACCTACTAGAGGTGTTGATATTGGAGTCATGGAGAAAGTACATGAGGAATTAATTAATAAACGTAATGAGGGTGCTGCAATTCTGTTGATCTCAAGTGATCTTGATGAGGTGCTTTCCTTGTCAGATAGGATCATTGTTATGTATGAGGGAAAAATTGCAGGTATGAATAAGATTGAGGATTTCACGATGAATGAGATCTCACAGCTGATGACGACTGGTGAGATTCAAGATAAGGAGGTAACCGCATGAGTCTATCTGTTGGACAGCTTAAAGCCAGGAACACAGCGGAAGCAATACTACTTGCTTTGCTTTCATTCCTTTTCGCATTGATTGCGATTTTGATCTTTATCACATATTTAAACCTGAATGGGTTTGATATCAAAATGAGTGTGATTTATGAGAATACGATAGCATATATTTTCAAGGAACCTTCCAGTTTTCTGCAAATACTGTACTATGCTTCTCCACTTACTTTGACAGCCATATCTGTGGCAATTTCCTTTAAGGCTGGTCTATTTAATATTGGAGGACAGGGTCAAATGATGCTTGGTGCAGTGTTTAGTGCTATCTGGGCCGCAAATCTTGCCCCTACATTTATCATGGATCGTTCATGGTTATTGATGCCCACAACAATACTCTTTGGATTTTTTGGTGGGGCTTTATGGGGTTTTATTCCTGGAGTATTGAAGGCTAAAACAGGTGCTCATGAAGTAATCAGTACAATAATGTTCAACCTAATCGCCATTAGTTTTGTCACATTCCTAGTAGGATCTCAAACCTATTCACCTTTCGTGGATAAATCTTCAGTTGATGCCTATGGACAAACAGAAATTATTAATGATAATGCGAAATTCGACCTTATCTTCCCACAAGATGGGAAATTTAATGAATGGTTTGGACTATACAATGGTTTCTTAAACTATTCAACTGTCTTTGTTATCTTTGTAATTATCGTCTGCCATATCTTGATATTCAAAACACAGTTTGGATATCGTTTACGTGCAGTGGGTTATAGCAAAGAGGCATCAGAAGCAGCAGGCATAAATTCAGATCGATTAACTATTTATGCTTTGTCTCTCAGTGGAGGTATCGCAGGGTTAGCAGGGAGTTTCTATGTCATGGGTACTTTTCCATACCGGTATATCACCGGTTTTGAGGGTACGGTTGGTTTTGATGGTATCGCAGTCTCGTTGATTGCTCAGAATTCTCCTATTGCCATAGGTTTAGCCGCAATCTTCTTCGGTTTCCTCACCCAGAGCAAAAACCAACTAGATTTTAAGACAGATATTCCACCAGATCTGATTTTTGCTCTACAGGCATTAATCATCCTATTTGCAGCTGCCCCATTGGTTGCAAGGAAAGTGTATACAAGAATGAAAATAGGTGCTGCGATTGCACAGCAAGGTATGCAGAAGAATATTATTACAAAGGAGGAAAATGATAATGACTGAGGAAGTAGCAGACGTCAAAACTGAAGAAATAAAGAAAAGCAGGTTTAAGAGGATTAGAGAGAACTCTGTACTTCGTATCCTATTCAAGGTTCTCCTTGCTATGGAGGCATTGATATTGATTCTGTTCATACTGAATATTCCTTTTGTCGATATGACAAACTTGCCATCACCTTATTTCTTGTACTTTCATATAGAAGTATGGAAGAAAATATTGAGTACAACAGTATTTGCTAAGATGATTGTTGCCGGTGTTCCCATTATGATCACGGCAGTTGGTGCAGCATTTAATGAAAAAGCAGGTGTAATTAATATTGGTCTAGAAGGAATAATGATCTTTGGTGCATGGGCTGCAGTTTACTTTGCATGGTCTACGGGTAATCCTTGGTTAGGCCTTTTAGGTGCCTTGATGTTTGGATTCTTTGCCTCTTTGATTCATGCTGTGATGACTATCACCTTCAAATCAGAACAGATTGTTACGGGAGTGGCCATCAATCTTTTGGCACTAGGTATTACAGAAGTTATGACCAATCTGGTTTGGGGAACCCAGTTTTCACCACCTATTGGAAAGGATGTGAAGATGACCAGAATAGATATCTATGATATTCCTGTTCTTGGTTTTATTTTCAAGATTTTTACTTTGGAGACCTATTATGGTATCCCTGTTCTAGGCGATATTCTGGAAATTCTACCTGATGTTGTAAGAGCCTTTGATAGGCTAAATCCAATGATCTATATTGCATTTTTATTGGTTCCAATTTGTCATTACCTTCTGTTCAGAACCTCAATTGGTCTTAGAATTCGTGTAATTGGGGAACATCCTCAAGCAGCAGCTACAGCGGGAATAAATGTACATAAATATCAATACTTCGCAGTCATTCTTAGTGGAGTACTAGCAGCTTTTGGAGGTGCAATTCTTTCTCTTGGAATAACCTATCAATTTAGGCAAGGATTAGTTGGTGGTCGTGGTTTCATCGCCCTTGCCGCCATGATCTTTGGTAAATGGAAGGTGAAGGGTTCAGCTGCTGCAGCGCTCCTATTTGGTTATTTCTTTGCACTTCAGATTGACTTGGGATTTGTCAGGGGATTTGAAGTCCCCAAGCCATTTGTGCAGATGATTCCATATTTGGTTACTCTTGTTGCTCTAGCTGGATTTATTGGAGATGCAATTCCACCCAAAAATATTGGTAATGCATACGATCCGAAGGAAGGTCATTAATACTAATATTGAGACGTATCTTTATATCTCAAATAATCATAAAACATTTCGATGGTCACTATTGATCTTTCATTAGCTATTTTTCGAATAATTATACAACTTATGGTAATAATTCCATTGTTAGCTGAAAATAGAAAGAAAGTGATGACCTCAACCAGTTTGATTCTATTTTCCATGATACTTTTCCTTTGTTCAGATTTATTATATTTACTCGCACGATGGATTACTGTACCTGTTGGTAGTGGAATTACTCTCCTATTAATTACCAGTTCTTTGCTACATACTGTATTATTAATTGGCTATTTCTTATTACTGATGTTCTTTGAATCATTTGATCATGATGACCTGAAAACTACAGGAAATGTAATTCTAGGAAATTTTGTATTTGTTTTCTCTCTATTATCATTCATTATTTCATTACAAGTTGGCTTGTATTCCATTGATATTCTTGGTTTAGGGTATACCTTTGAAGAGTCACTTTCCCATATTATTGCATATAGAACAATTACTGCCTTATTTCTCCTCTATAACCTAGTAAATTATTTTTTGGTTCAACTTCTATTCATTATCATTTTCATAAGATTTATTGTATCAATGCGAAGAAAAATTAAACAGTCTACTAACTCTACCATACGCCCAACTCTTATCAAAATGTTTCTATGTACTATTGCTCTATTCATTTCCCTTTTCATTGATTTATATGCCTCAGAACTCCTCACCATTGCTCTTGTACTTATTGCATACTTTTATGTGAGAAATGGCCCTAAGATCTTCCAATTCCAATATATGAGGCGATTAATACTGATAAATAACACAGGTATACCTCTATATTCATACACCTTTCAAAGTTTTAAAAATCATGAGAGCTCCTCTACAGATCCCATGTCAGATGAATCATTATTTTCTGGTGCATTAACTGCTATTGGTATGTTGATGAAAGAATTCATGGGTTCTGAGGAGGATATAAAGGAGATTTCATTTTCTAATCTAATATTGACTTTACAGCGTATCAACGAGGATTTAATTGCTATATTAATAAAAGATATACGTACCCGTTCTATTCAAGATAGCCTCGATAAATTCGCGGTTGGATTGAACTACATTCTAGAGGATGTAAATTACAAATATAAAATTAGTACTGATACAATAAAATTGATCAATGAACTAGCTGAATCAATCTTTGGTATTGGTATGATGCATTGATTAAAATGATATTTCTTAGTAGCAATGTAGATAAAATCATGCAACTACAATAATCTAATGAGAAAAGCAGTATATGGTGTTCCTTGGGTAGGTCTGGATATTCTACAATCCAGACTCAAGACGAAATGGAAAATCTTGGATTATACACAGAATAAATTGAGTTATGAAGAAGTAATGAAACACAAACCTGAGGTTCTAATTGCGTTTTCACCACCTGCAGAACTCCTTGAATTGGATTCTCTGAAGTATGTAATTACTCCAGGTGCGGGAGTGGATAATATGGATACTCAATCATTAAAATCAAAGGGGATCACCATCGTTAATACTCATGGGAATGCCTCAACTGTGGCTGAGCATGGTTGGGGCATGTTACTCTCAATTGCTAGGAACTACTCCAAATATGATCGCCTAGTACGAGAACGAGGGGTTTGGCCATCAAATGCTCAAATACAGGATCTGAATGTGGATTTATTTGGAAAACGAATAGGAATACTTGGTTATGGAGCAATTGGTAAGAAGATAGAACAATTTGCTCTTGTGTTTGGTATGGAAGTGAGTATATTCAGAAATCATCCTGATGAGGGGCAGTATTTCGATGATGAATTGGAAGAACAAGCTGATTCTTTAGATGTTCTCTTTATTGCATGTCCACTAACCTCAAAGACCAGAGGACTAGTTTCTGAGCAGGTGATATATAATCTTCCAGCTCAATCAATAATAATCAATGTCGGACGGGGGGCAATTCTTGATGAGCAGGCACTATTCTCTGCACTTAGAGAGGGAAGTATTCGAGCAGCTGCTCTTGATGTATGGCAAAATTCTCCTTACACAAAGGAGGGGAATAATCCTCCTGAGGAATTTCTTGATGTTCCCAATCTGTTAATCTCCCCACACAGAGCCTGGATATCCATGGATTCGTTTGTCAATTCTCTAGACTCGATTGCTAGCAATATGGACCTCATTGCGAATAATGATCTACCACAAAATATCTATGATTTTGACGCAGAGTACTAATTCTTAAAATCCGGAACTTCATGGTATTTGTAAATAAAAGTATATAATCACATCATTGCAAATGCAATGAGTGTTTCAGCAACTTTTACCTCTATTCTTGCTATTATTGGTTAATCTAGCAGTGATTTTTCGCAGGATAGGAGGGATCAGAGTTCCTGCTTGGACTGCATTTATGGCTGCAGCAATACTCATTGCCATACAGAGCAGGGAATCTTATGATCATGCTATTCAAGTCATTGCAGGACAAGCAGATGTTTTTGTCTTCCTTTTTGGAATGTTTGTAATAGTCACAGCACTTGAAACAAGTGGCTCTCTGGAGCAATATGCACTTTATGTGATACAGAAGGTGAATACACCCAGAAAGATGCTCTTCATTATTGTTTTCATCTTTGGTTTGGCTTCCTCAGTATTGATAAATGATACTGTGGCGATAATTGGACCTTTAATACTTATAAAAGTTGCAAAGAATGAATATTTGTCAAAGGATTATGTGCTAGCTCTAGCTATTGCATTAACATTTGGCTCCGCTCTCCTTCCCACAGGAAATCCACAAAATTTTCTTTTGAGCATTCATGGAGATCTCTCCTTTATTGAATTTTTTGGCTATGCTCTAATCCCCACCATTCTTGGATTACTGATCACGTATATTTATCTCCATCATCGATTAACAAGATCATTTAGTGGAGAGCAAATCGAAGGAGAAAATCAGAATCTGCATTCTGAACAGGTACGATCAAAATATCAATTACAATCAGAAATTGCATTTCTAACAGTAATTATTGGTCTGATCATATCTTCTTTTTTGAATATATCCTCCTCAATCCCTATATTGGTCGTAAGTTCATTATTCCTTTTCTTTTCTTCACATCGTGATGAGATTATCTCAAAATTGGACTGGGGTGTGTTGATCTTTTTTGCTGGTATGTTTGTTGTGATTGATGCCGTCAGTAACTCAGAATATTTTAGATCATATCTTCTTTCTATTCTTCCAAATTCATCTCCACTTGATATCATCTTATTTCTCTTTCTGATTTTTCTAGCTTGTCAAGTTATTTCAAATGTTCCTGTCGCAGTCATCCTTACACAGATAATTCCAGGCTCTGTGCTTGATTTTCCCTTCATGTGGGTAATGTTAGCCATGACAACTACATTTGCTGGTGCTACTACAGTACTTGGAGCAGCTAGTAATATTATCGTGATCGAAACCTCAAGTAAGCGAGGAGTGGAGATTTCTTGGATTGAATTTACTAAGTTAGGCTTTCCACTTTCATTTATGGTATTCCTGAGTCTTTGCTTGGTCACCTATCTGTATATGCTTTTGTTCCCAATTATCTAATTCATCATCAATAATTTGAATTAATTATTCAAGCGGTAAAATTTACCAATTTCATGAGCCACGGTGAGATGATGTCACCACTACTCCATTGATTATGCATCTTTGGGGCTACTTTTCTCATGATATTAATCACTCAATTAATTTCTGCATTTCTAAAATATTGTTCTAAATTATGTTCATGTAAACCTAGGTAGCCCTAGTGATTTAATGGTTTCATCATTCGGCTTACCAGTTTCATCCCATCCTCTTGATTGATAGTAGTCCCTTAGCATGTAGTCTAATTTATCTTGAGTTATAGCATTCTCAATCTCATTTCCATCTTTATCAGCATACACCAGAGGTTCTAGCTTGAATCGGTCAGGTAAATCATCATCTTCAGCAGTCAATCCCTCTCTAACGGCAACCATCCTCCAGATATTGTACGTTCGAGCTCCAATTTCAAGCATGGTATTATGCCCTATAGCAAATCCAGTTGCAGCTTCAAGCAGTTGACTAAGATCATCAAGATTATAGAATTTCTCTCCACTTTTAACCACATCGAAGGCGCAGACAATGAGACTATTGGTAAAACTTGTAGTATCTTCAAATATTGCTGTTACTGCTGCTTTATCCACATGATCTGTTCGTTCCATAAATTTTGTTATCCCCAGCTTAGGTGCTGCATTTTCTCTTGCTATTCCAGTATCATGCATACCTTCCATGTGGGTTCCTCCTCTCGGAGATGTAGCATAGCTAAGCCCTAGACCTACCTTTCCTCTAGGTTCATGATACCCAAATTCCATTCCTTTGGCATGCATGGCAAAAGCCTCACCACCAATCTTCATTGACATCCTCCAAGTACCTTCGGCTAGTTCATTTCCCCAGTCTTCTCTATAGGCTATCTTTCTAATTGCTTCCAGTACTTGTTCTTCATTACCCCATTCCAGCTCAATACCTAATGGTCCTGCCATACCCATTTCTGTTGCCTCCATAACAAAAGCAATAGAATTTCCACAGGATATAGTATCGAGGCCGTATTCATTACATAACTGAGATGCTACTCCAGCCAGTTTTATTTCCTTGTTGAGGATCATGGAACCAAAGGAGGCAAGGTTCTCATACTCTAGTGAGGATCCCTCATGTGTCAATGTGATCCCTAAATGCTCACCTTCTATTTTTCGCTTACAAAAAGTTCCACAAGTCGCGCAAGTCTCTCTACCGACCAACAAACCACTCTCCTCCATATATTGTCCTGAAATCTTATCAAAGTGTTCAAACTGAGCATATTTGAAATTCTTTGTGGGAAGGATATTCATTTTGTGAAGTGATGGAATACCACCTGAAGTACCGTAGACACCAAATGTATTACGATAATCAAGTCCATCCGGCTGTTTATCCATCAATTTTTTACGATAGGTTTTTGCAAGCTCATTAAATCGCACTTCATCTGCTAATTCTGCCTTTTGATTGCCTCTGACAACTATACCTTTGAATAATTTGCTCCCCAGCACAGCTCCAGGCCCCCCTCTAGCAGCAGCCCTATTCATATCATTAATAATTGCAGCGAACCTCACTTTTCTCTCTCCAGCAGGACCTATAAGTGCAGTTCTAACTTTCTCTCCATGTTTTTCCTCCAAAGCGTGATGTGCCTCAAACACAGTTTTACCCCAGAGCCCCGAGGCATCCTGCAACTCAGTTTTTCCATCAATCATGGCAAGATATACAGGTTTTGCACTTATTCCTCTGATGATAATCCCATCATAGCCTGTTTGCTTGAGTGTATGAGGGAAGAAACCCCCTCCATAGCTCTCTGTAACAAATTTAGATAAAGGACTTTTTGTCATAGCCACATATCTTGAGGACCCCATCACTGGCCTTCCAGATAAAGGTCCTACCATAAGAACCATAACATTTTCCTCACCAAATGGATTTGTATTACCCTCCTTGGGTAATAAATCCCATAATAATCTGGCTCCTAGACCCTTTCCACCAATGTACTTTCTATAATACTCTTCTGGAATCGGATAATCAGAGACCTTGTGTTCACTGAGATTAACATCTAGTACTCTGCCAAAATTACCTTTCATAATTTGATTATTGAATCATTAGTGATAAATCAATCGTATAAGGAAGTATAGCATACTTATGCTGCCTCAAAATTAATTTCATAACTATACCCACGTGCTTCATCTACTCTGTTTATAACAGGATGATGGGGACTTCCTAGAATATCTGAGCGTAATTGACATGAAGTACTGGATTTTATCAATAATACTTGGAGTTCACGCTTATCTGATTGATTGGCTATTATGATTCTTCCTTCCGATGATAGTCTGCTAGTAAGTGAATCCAATCTTTTAAGATTGGAATTGGAAATACTATCTAATGTAAGTAATTCTCTGGCCAACTGCAAATTGCTTTTGCCAAAGTCGAGTTTCTGTCGAACCAGAAGATCATTAAATTGCTGTACTGATAGATCCATCAAGGAGATGAAAGAGGTGATCATATCATATAGACTACTTTCATTTAATTGCATTATACAAATGGGTATAGCTAGCAGTTATATTTAATCCTGTCTGTCTCTTGGTAAATTGTCTCGAAATTTTTACCCTCGATCTGTAAACTCAATGAATTTTTGCGCTTAACTTTGTATCAATAATTCAAGGTACCAATTCTTAATTTATATTTACCTTGGCTTTTTTTGGTTTGTGAGTGAATTAGAGTTAGGAATACATAGAGAAATAACTAATATGTATGAGCTTATCAATCCAGTCAGGGTTTTTTTGAGTGATGCCTCTTGGAACAAAGTGAGATCTTGTAGATCTTATCTCGAATTGAGGTTAACCGAGAATAATCCTATATATGGTGTTAATACCGGTTTTGGGAGTCTCGCCAATACATGGATTGAAAATAATAAACTACAAGATCTTCAGGTAAATCTCATTCGATCGCATGCAGCGGGGCTGGGTGATGAGATTCCTGAGTCTATAACCCGTACTGCCATGATTTTACTTGTAAATTCATTGGCGAAAGGTTACAGTGGCATTCGTGAAGAAGTATTAACCTTACTTATCGAGATGATCAACAAACGGATCCACCCAGTTTCCTATACCATGGGTTCGCTTGGCGCGAGTGGTGATTTGGCTACACTAGCCCATCTAGCCCTTGCATTGATCGGGGAGGGTGAAGTTATCTATGAAGGAAGAAAATATTCTTCTATCACAGAATTAAGTTTACAACCCGTTACACTTCAAGCAAAGGAAGGTTTGGCTCTTATAAATGGTACTCATTTCATCGCAGCATATAGTCTTCATCTCTCAAGAAGAGTAGATGAATTGATCATGCATACACTAGTAGGGGCTGCATTAAGTCTTGAGGCCACTCGAGGCACCTCAACAGCATTCGATGATCATATTGCCTCTCTCAGACTTCATCCAGGTCATCGTTATGTTTCCACCATCATGTCTAGACTACTTGAAGGTAGCAAAATCATTCAGTCACATCAGGACATGCATGTGGATCATAAGGTTCAGGATCCATATGTATTCAGATGTATTCCACAGGTAATAGGTGCAGTACAAGATTCTCTCGAGTACTTGAATCTAACATTGAGTAGAGAGCTAAATTCAGTTACTGACAACCCACTGATATTTCATGAGGATGATTTAATTCTTAGTGGTGGTAATTTCCATGCTGAACCTTTGGCACTTCCTCTTGAGACTGTGGGAATGGCCTTGGTAGAGATGGCGAATATGTCTGAGATGAGGATAAATAGGTTATTCCATCCTCAAACTGAGGAATTACCTGCATTTCTTGCATCAGACCCTGGTCTTGAGAGTGGGTATATGATCACCCATTACACCGTAGCCGCACTACTAAATCGAGCACGTGTTCTCTCTCATCCAGCTGTTACTGATAATATCAGTGTTTCAGGTTCTCAGGAGGACCATGTGTCCATGGCTATGGGATCCGCTCAGAAATCCACTGAGATTGCAGATCTAGTGGAACAGATTATTGCCCTAGAGATTTATCTTGCCATCCGTGGATTGAATATGCAGGAGAACAGACCTTCCAGTTCAAAATTATTAGAATCTATCATCTCTCTTGTTAATTCTAACATTGAATTTGTACGAGAGGATCACTATGTACGTGAGAAAATGATACAAATCATAGAACTAGTTAGATCAGGACAAATTTTGGCACTAGTATGACACTATTTTTTGCAATGCATCTACAGTTGTGATTTCAGTTTTGAATTTCTTATAATCTCTCGCATTAGCTTTGACAAAACTGATGAGGTCTTTAGCTGCTGAAATCTCGTTTGGAGTAGAGTAAATTCCCTTTTTCTCCAAATCAAGACATTTTAGGATTACATTGGTCAGTTCAAAGGTTTCTTTTGTTTTAGGTAGATGGGGGCAGAAGAAGTGAGATAGCTGTTCATGTGTTTCTAATTTCTTGCATTCTTCAAATGATAAGTGATTATGCATAGTTCTTCAAGAAAAACACCACGTGACTAAATATAAGTTAATACACTACCTAGATATTTTAGATGTATTTCTAGCAATCAACAATTGATTTTGATTTACTATTTATATCATAATAAAAAAGATGACAAGTTTGTTCCCGACTCTACTTTATAAGATAATGGCCTAAATTAATTAATGAAAAATCGAATCATTTTTCTAATTATAAATCTAAGTTTGATTGTACTCTTATTACCTGCAGGCCCTGCGCAGGGAATAGATTTAACAATCAATTCAGGAGTAACTGATTATTTACCCTCAGTTGTGCCAGATTACTTAGATAGGGCTCGAACTGCGAATTTCATCCGATCAACACAGAGTAGTCCAAAATACAATGCTAGTAGTATTGATCAAATATTTTATCGTATTGCGGCAATATCAATCTTGGATCCAGCATTAAATTCAATATCTCAGGTTGAAAAAGATATGTTAATTCAACAAATTATGAGTTTTCAATCCTCTGATGCTGGATTTGGACAATGGCAGTATGATCGTGCTGGATTGTCAAGCACAAATAAGGCAATTGAAGCATTATCTTTACTTAATGCACTGGATCAGGTGAATGCTACCGCAGTTGGAGAATATTTGGATTCTCTTAGGAATTATCTAACAGATGGCTATAATTCACATTCTGCAGATACTGATGCTGATGTCTATACCACATCACTTGCAATGGAAACATACCATCTCCTAAACCTACCCATTGTAAATTCAAGCAAAGTGGTGGATTTATTTTTACGTGCTCAAAATAATGAATCATCAGGATTTACTGCTCCAAATCTAGGTGGCTTTGGGAAGCAGACAAATAATGTAAAGGGAATATTCTGGGATTCTGAGGTTTCAGTAACCAGAGGTGCTGTTTTCTCTCTTAACAGTTTTAGTACTTCTGCTGAAACATCTCTTGTGATAGATTTCCTAAAAGGAATGCAAACTGGAAATGGAGGATTTGTAAATTCATATCTACAAACCTCTGAAACAATTTCCTATACTGCTAGTGCGCTCGAAACCTTGAGTTTGCTAGGAGATTCAGCAGATAATACTCTGGCCTTATCATTCATAAATAGTCTAGAAACCGTTGATGGGGGATTTAAGTATCAGAGTACCAGTGTTTCTTCATCTATCAAGTCTACATATTTTGCATTATTGGCATTAGAGTCTATAGGAGGATCTCCTTCAAATACCACAAAAACTTTGGAATATTTAGTGAATTATATTCCTGATTTAGGTGGATATGGTGCAGTACCTGGTGCAGAACCTAGTTTGCGAACCACATTTGATGCGGTGGCTGCATTATCATATATGAACCGAACACCCACCCTTGTTACTAAAATCACAGATTATGTAGATTCCTATCGAAACATAGATGGAGGTTTTGGTCTCTCAGGTTCTTATGTTGAGAGTACATTACGTGCTGTCGAGATCTATAATCTCCTTGCAGTTCCATTCCCCAATCCAGCTGAGACCATTACTTTCCTCAAATCAAATCAACAATTAGATGGTGGTTTCTCAAAAGGAGCTGGCAAGAGTATATCATATGTCATCTCAACTTACAGAACTGTAAAAGCACTTGATTTACTTGGCTCTTCACCTGATGATATTCAAGGAGTTATCTCATATCTTGATAGTACATATAATAGTGCTGATGGTGGATATGGAGGATTCTTTAATGATAATTCAGATATATCTTCAACATACAGAGCTATCCGGACATTAAACCTTCTCGGAATTTCAAATTTTGATAAAGCAGCAGTGGTGAATTTTGTAAAGAATTCTCAAAATCTTGATGGGGGATTTAAGAGAAGTAGCTATGATATTGTGAGGCCCAATAATATATCCAATGCTGTTTATACTTACTCAGCACTTCAAACATTGAATATTCTTGATGAACAACCTAATAATGTCTCATCTGTATATTCTTACATACTTTCATTGAGGAATTTAGATGGTGGATATGCAGAACATCCAGACTTTACTTCAGATGTTGCATATACATTTACGTCTATGTGGATATTCCTCAATTTGAATACCTTTGCAGAGTTCAAACTCTCGCTTCCCACAAACCTATCTTTTGAGACAAGCCAGAATCTTGTACTTAAAGTTTCAGGAAAGTTGAATCCGATAACTTACAGTATTAGCACTGTTTCTGGATACAGTGTATCGGGCACTTTATTAGCTGAAAGTAATTATTCAGTTGTTTTAGCAGCATTTCTTCCGGGAATATATGAATTCCATATAGAGTTGTTTGACTTAGCTAAACAAGGAATTATTATCGATATTTCTGTTAGTATATCTGATCCAACATCTGAATCAAATACAAGTCCCCAGGTATCGAATTCGACTCCCCCGATGACAAGTACAAGTTCTCAAGTCACAGATACAACTTCACAGGTATCAGATACATCATCGCAAGCTACAACCACATATTCAGTTCCTAGTGAATATAGTAACTTCACAACCATAACCTCTATTCCGAGTTCATTATCCGAAGCTATTCAATCTTCACTTGCTGATAGTGGTATTAGCCCAGCGTTAGTTATTATGTTACAGGGTTTAGCTTTTGTATCTATTCTCCTTGTAAAGCGAACTGGGAGGAAATAAACTACCTATGAGTACTAGATTAATAATCATTATATTCATTAGTCTAGTGCTTACTCCGGCTAGTATCAGCAGTTATCAAAATAATAAACACCTAGCCCTCTATTATCACTCAAATGATATAGCACCTACTAATATTTCAATTGATAACACATCTATACTTGATGAGGCAATTAAATTCCTAAGAGAGAGCCAAGATGATGGAAAACAAACAATAGATATTATGGATCATGCCTTTTACAAAGCAATGATTATTTATGATATTTGGGCCATAGATTCAACAATAATGGTTAATTCACTTACATCATTGCTAACCGAGATATATGATTTTATTAATTCATGTAAGAATCCAGATGGAGGTTATGCAAATTGGCCAAATGGTATTAGCTCATTGGAAAGTACCTATCAAGCATTAATGATATATTCAAGTTTTGATTCTCTCGATTTGCTCGAATTATCAGATACTTTACACTTCATTCAAAGACTCCAAACATCCGAATTTGGATTTTATCCTCTAGTTGATTGGGATGCACCTGATATTACTAGTACATATCGTGCAATAAAATTACTTCAAGATCTAGGACATAATAATTGGATAAATAGTTCGATAACTAATTACATTCAAGGCAACTATATTCCTCCCTTCTTGTTGTATAATCCTTCAGGATATGCAGAAATAAAAGGTGGGAATCCTGATTTAATTGCAACCAATTATGCATTACAATCTTACGAGATATTAAACTATACGGAAACCAATATTGACAAGGTTACTCAATTTGTACTTCTCTATAATACAAGCAATGGAGGTTTCAAAGGATCTTCAGATGGAATTACTACCCTCGGTTATAGTGCTACAGGATTGGATCTTTATCTCACACTCTCTTCTGCTAAGTATAATAAATCATCAAGTTTTCATCCTGATTTTTTAATTAACTTGATGAATTTTGCTCTATCAAACAAAAGCCCAGGTTCAGGTTTTACATCATCCAGCCGTGATAGCACTCCTTCTTTGAGCTCAACATATTTTGCCATGCGAATAATCTCAAAATTGATTTCTCATGGATTACCTGCTCCTTATATTGATTTGATAGATATCGCATCTTATATTCTTGTGAATAATGATATATCTTATGGAATTGGTAATTACCCGGGAGATATTGCTGATTTATCCTATACTACTCGAGCTCTCCTGTTAACAAAGACACTGGGTTATTCATTGAAATTCACTTCAGGTATTTCCAATTTTATTGAAAAATCATTTGATAGACAACAAAGTGCTTTCGGATATCGGCCATATGCCGAAGCAACTATAAAATATACCTACTATGGGATTCGTGCTCTACGTGCTCTCAATTATTCTCTTGATAATGCTCAAGATCTGAAAAAATATATCCTATTAGCTCAGAATTCAGATGGATTTTTTGGAAAAAAACCTGATTATCAGCTTGGATATATAACATATACTTATTGGGCTCTTCAATCCCTGAAATTGCTTAATGAGTTAGATAATGATGAAGTAGATGCTGATCTAATACTAAAAACTTTGCTCTTTTATAGGAATAGGGATACAGGATATGCAAATTACCCCGGATCAAACTCTTCGATCATCTCTACGTATCGTGGCCTTAAGATACGGCAACTACTTGGAGATGAAGTAAATTCTTCTGATCCATTTATCTATAAACTTCATTACTTCAAACATAGTAGTGGTGGCTATCTTGACCGCTATGATAAAACCGTTCCTAGTATGGAAGCAACCTATTACGCCATTCAAATCGCTCAAATGTTGGATCTTCCTTATAATTCCACAGAAATTCAATCCTTTGTCATGTCTCTTAGGAATCCTGATGGAGGATTTGCCACACGACCGGGATATTCAAGCCGGGTCAGTTCTACCTATCAAGCAATTCTCCTCCTGTTACAGTTGGAGAATAATCAAGTGGTGATTGATGAAGACATTGTGGATATTTATTCACCCTTAATCTACCCAAGTTTTAATGCCAGAATGGATACTAATTCTAGCTTTTCAGGTACTTATAGCACTGGAGCAATAATTGCAGATCCAGAATCTTCTGTACGTGAATCTTGGATTGAAGTTAATATTGATGGGAAAATCATCAAATTTAAAGGAAATAGGATGGATGATGAGTACTGGAAATACACAATTGGACCATTCAATGAGGGTACTGTAGAATTTAGAATTGTAGCTGCTGATGATTCCTCCAATATCAGTAAAACAGAATGGTTCTATTTGCAATCCGTAGGAACAGACGAAAATTTTGAACACACAGAGGTGGATTTTTCCTCGATATTTTTTTACCTCCTAAGTGGTGTTTTTCTAGTATACACATTGTATACTGGATACAATAAAGAAAAACGAGGAGGTGAGTTACTTATGCACATTGAAACTTATAAATCAGAGAATGAGAATTACAATTTATTCTTACTCGCATTGCTAATGATTTCATTAGCTATTCTAGCCAATATTATCATAGATGATGCTCTACTAATAATCACAGCATCCTATTATCTTTTCAAATATCTGTTCGCAGTGTTAATGATTCTATTCCTGAGATATGTTGTAGGAATGAAGTCTTATGGATATTTTGCCCCAGCAATAATCGCTGTTTCTTGGGCTACTATGGGTCTGGGATGGGGACTATTGATTTTTGCCAACCTTTTCCTTCTATCCTCAATTGTTCGTAGATTAATACAACCATATGCCTTCCCAGTTGGATTCAGAATTGCAATAATGATGCTCTTTTTAGTGACTAGTATTACAGTTTTAGAAATGATTGGTGAAATATTCAAAATTGAGTTCTTGGCAGGTTCTCTACTTATCCCTATTCTGATTACTCCCTGGATGGCAGACAGATATATACGTGAGGGTGAAGAGACTAATTATAGTCATGCTTTTCTAACCTATCTTAGTACTATGTTTATCACTTTTTGTGCATACCTGGTTATGATAGTAGATCCTGTCATTCTCTTCTTCTCATTACATCCAGAATTATGGATCTTACTGCTATTTCTGTTCATTATTGTGGCAAAGAATCAATACTATACAGTATTTGATAAGAAAAGATTCAAAAGACTATTCACTCATAAGGTTTCACCACTGACTATGATTGGAAGGAATAGAGATTATATCTCAAGATATAATCAAAACGTCCTCTTCCCATTCATCAACAAGTTTTATCTAAAGGAACAATTTGATAAATGGAAGGTTCCCACAACCAATCTTCTTGCAGTGATTGAGGATCAGGAGAATCTTGATTCACTTATTAATCGCCTAAGAGAAGAGAAGATTTTTGAGGATGGATTTGTTGTGAAACCCTCAGAGTCTTATGGTGGTAAAGGCATTATCGTAATAAGCAAAAGAACTGAAAAGGGATTCATTATTAGTGGACAAGAATATCATCCAGATGCTGTGAAAGAACATGTAAGTAAAATTATTCAAGGAGAATTTCTGAGTAGCCAGACATCAAATACTCATGATATTGCTATTATAGAAGAACGAGTGATTCAACATCCTGATTTATCTCAGATTAGTCTGGGTTTGGCTGATATTCGTGTTATCGTATTCAAGGGAATTCCTGTCATGGCTATGTCTAGATTGGCAACAGAAGAAAGCGACGGCAAGGCTAACTTGAAACAAGGAGCGCTTGGTGCCGCTATAGATATGAAAGATGGATCAATTACACGGGTGGAATACAAGCAAAATGAGATATTAATTCATCCTGATACTAAGAAAGCATTTGAAAATCTAAAAATCGATAACTGGAATGAATTACTTGCAGTTGCTTGTTTAGCTCAGAAATCAACTGGACTGGGCTATGCTGGAGTTGATCTAGTAATTGATGAAAATAATAGAATATTAGTGCTGGAAGTAAATAAAAGACCTGGGCTTGAGATACAGAATATTAACCTTTCCTCACTGTTATTCAGATTGCAGTATATTGAGAAAAATAATCTTGATGCAACAGAATACTCCCCCATTCGTGCTGCTTTGATGGGAATAGAACTAGCAGATAAATGGAGGGATGAAGAGTGAAGAAGGTAACATATATTGCTCCTATTCTCATTGTAATGCTGATTTTTAGCGGATTCTATTATTCCTATGATCAAGAGAATGATGAACTTGTAAAGGGAGAGACAAAGTATCAACTTAGTTATCGGTACTTCTTTGTAAATAATGGGCCATTAAATCTTACAAGTGTTGATATTCGGTTGGCTCAGCTAAAATCTTGGGAACCATATCAGCGAGTCAATGACATATTGATTCATTCTGAACCCAATCGCACATCTATTGATGATTATTCTAATAAATTTCTTACTTATTCCTTCGAGAATGTAGAACCCGGACAAACAATCGATCTAAAGATAGATGTCAATCTAACTGTGAATTTTATTGATTACTCCTCAATTGAATTACCAAATTTCCAGTTTAACACAACAGATTCTAACTATGTTAAATTCATGGCATACGATCCATTAACTGATACTACGGACTTGAGGATCAGAGAAGTAGCTAGTCGATTACAGGCAAAATCCTCAGATTACAAATCAATGGCATTTGAAGCATATAATTTTACCTCACATTATCTCAATTATAAATTACTATCTACCTCTCGTGGTGCTTCATTTGCATTGTCAAATGGATATGGTGATTGTGACGAGTACCAGAATCTCTTCATAGCTCTAGTTAGGGCAATGGGAATTCCCGCTATTGGACACACTGCATGGTTTGCTGATTTCTATGAGGGAATGATCATGAGTGATGATGGCGTGATAGCTCATGCTTTTCCAATGTTTGAATTGCCTGGAATCGGATTAGTTTCAGCAGATCCAACAAGAGGAAAGGATCAGCTTTATGATAATTGGATGAAAACAGATAATAAAAGAATTATAATGACACAGGGGCCTGATCAGCCATATCGCTTGTTAAATTATAGATGGATCCCTGTTGATGGAATAGAGAACCCCACGATAAGTAGAAATTATACCATTGAGATCAAGAACATGGAAACTCAATATTTTTCAAAGATTAGAACAATTATCGTTCTTCAATTAATCTTCATTCCAATAATTTATGTAGTATTTAATCTAGTTAATTTTAGAAGGACTAGAAGAATACAACAGGAAAAACTAGTAACTCTACTCAATCCTGAGAGAAGCTCTTGAAGGTAATACAACATGAAAAAGGAGTTCCGAATATTGATAATTGTCTTTTCCTTACTGATAGCTATTGGTAATCAGGGCTCTTCAACTCATTTAGATCAGAATAAACCTTCTGTGTTGATCCTGTATTCAGATCCTGAAGAAGCAACCATTTTATCTAATGAAATTAATTCTACAGCATTTGAAATCACCAGTATTTCAATTAATGAAAATACAGAAATTGATATTTCAACATTTGATATCCTAATATTTGCCAGTTATATTGAATTTGACTTGAGTTTAGCCGTGGAAGATTCTCTTGATTCCTTTTTACAAAATAATAATTCTCTAAGTGTATTTATTACACCATACATTGATTCCTTTACAGAAAATACCTTGGATTTGATGGCAATTGAATCATCAGAAAGTCCATATGGTGATGAGGAGGATATTGAATGGAAAATTCAATTAAATGATGATTTGGATAAATATGAGACCTCAAAAAATTATACCTATACTGGATCTATTGCAGCTATTGAATATTCTTCTGGTAATACTACCCTCTCTGCAGTGATTGATAGTAATTCAACAGAAGAGATTTCCTACCCCTTTTCTGCTATGACACGAGTTGATGCGGATTCCACAATTTATATTTGCCCACTTGCACTGATCCAGAATCATGTGGAGGAAGTAGAAGAGCAAATCGTTCTAACTCAACTCGGTAATTTATCTTTTATCTCCGATTTTATTGTACATTTCCTTCAAGATACAACAGATAACAAGTATCAGGAATTTATCCAGACCCAAGTAACCTCAGTTGACAATACTACCGTATCTAGCAATATTAGCCAAGAAAGTACCACTGTAATTGGTAATTCAACAACTGATAATCCTACAACGAACACAAATACGAGTATTCCTATACAATCCACTCCACCTGACAATGAGGATCCCTCAATCTCATTTCCTGGTAATCCAAGTAACCCAATAAATTGGTTAATTATTGTGATTGCCATGCTGTTTATCTTCTTATACAAAAGAATTTTGAGATTTCTTGGATGGATTAGAGATTATGCTATCAGTGGATTTGTTTTGATCGTTGGGGCATATTTCCATATTGAAGATCGGAACCTCAATCCAGGTGAAGTTTTGATGAATCAGTACCGTGCTCAGATATTAGACTATCTTGAAGCAAAAGGAGGGTTGGGGATGCATCTTCGTGAAATCAAAAAACATACTTCCTTGGGTTCTGGTTCATTATTGTGGCACCTTCAGGTCCTTGAAGATTTTGGATATATCTATAAAGTGAACATTAAACGAAATACAGTATTTGTCGCTGCAGATTATCTTGATGATTTTGATATGGACCTTAAGATCCTCGATCTCAAGCTAAAATCAGAAAATTCTGTACTTTTACTGCAAAAATTATCTCAACTCTCAAAGAATCAGTTTCACATTGAAGATCTACTTCATGCTGAGGAGATGAACCGTAGAACAGTTATTAGATTCTTGGAAAAATTGATTAAAGCAGATATTGTAAAGGATATAGAAAATGGATATGAAATTATTAGCCTTGACAAATTAGATCTTCTCAACAAGGGCAATATCGATTTTGAAACCTTTTCAAGCCCTCATGTTCAGATTTCACCAGAGGATACATAATATTGATAAAATGAATCAAATCAACTCTCGGATTGAAATACGCACTTTTTCAATAGCAGTGAGAAGTATGTCTCGTTTAATTTCGTCAAATCGATAGGAGTTGCGTTTTAACCTTGTTTCGATTGCAGGAAGGGCGTATTTCAATTCAGCAAAGGCAAGGGGATGTTCTGATTGATTTAGTACATGAATCATCATGTAAAAAGGGAAGCGTTCCCAAATTCCTGCCTTTCTTTCCTTTTTGATCACATGAAGCAATCTACTTTCCTCTGAGATATTGCGTGTAACAATTCTATAGTGCAACAAGACTAAAAGTGAGTGGGCACATTCACCGATAACACAGGTATTTAGATTGAAGCACTGTTTTTCCAACCATTTAATGAATAATATATCTTCTCCATTAATCAGTGCATCTTGAATTCTCTCAATGTTTTTTCTGGCTAGTTTTGTTTTGAGGATTTCTCCAGAATACAATGTCTTGCTATCCTTGAGTACAATTGACATGATTACAAGAAAGCATAAGGTCAATATAAATATTTATGAGTGGATAATAGAAGTGAATTATCGATTTTGACCTCTCTTCAGCTAATATTCATTATGTCTCTCCAATTTTCGTATTCTGTGCTAACTTAATTTCGACAAATCCTCAAGTTCCCAAATCTTTTTTTTTAAGAACTCTCCGTAGAACTATTCACATTCAATTATACCATTCAACAGACCATAACCAATGTGAATTAACGATTAGTTTATTAATAGTTATCCGATAGTTCCTATGAGGTTATAATCCTTATGAGTGAGTGCGTTCTTCTTCACTAATAATTTTTTGATATATCGGATTAGGTCACCTCATGTTGTAAATTTCTTTAACACTAATGAGGTGAAACCATGAGTCAAGACGAGATTGTATATGATTTTGAATCAGTAGAAAAAAAATGGCAAGAACAATGGAACGAAGAAAAATTGTTTGAGTCAGACCGTGATGATAGGCCTAAGTACTTCATCAACTTTCCCTTTCCCTATTTGAATGGAGCTCCCCATCTGGGCCATGGATATTCATTGATGAAGGCTGAGGTCATGGCTAGATACCAACGTATGTTAGGTAAGAATGTTTTATTTCCCTTTGCATTTCATGCCACAGGTGAACCCATTGTGGGTATGGCAAAGAGAGTAAAGGCTGGAGATGAATCCCAGATCAGAGCATTGAAAATGTCTGGGATTTCAGAGAAGGATATTAGTAAATTTACCAATCCAGAGTACATAGTAGAATATTTCATGAATGAGTGGATCCAAACCAACACAAAATTAGGTTTGGCCATTGATTGGAGACGAAAATTTGTAACAACCCAAATGACCCCAGTATTCTCAAAGTTCATCGAGTGGCAGTACAGAAAACTGAAAACAGATGGTTATGTTATACAGGGCTCTCATCCTGTAATCTGGTGTCCAAATTGTGGTAATCCTACAGGAGATCATGATCGTTTGAAGGGAGAAGGAGCAAGAGTAGTGGATTTCATTATGCTGAAATTCCATTCCAAGATTTTTGATGCTTATTTCGTTCCAGCAACGCTACGGCCTGAAACCATCTTTGGTGTCACCAATATGTTTATTCATCCCGAAGCTGAATATGTGAAAATAAAAGTTGGTAACGAGCACTGGGTGGTATCAAGGACGACTGTATTGAAGTTACAGGATCAGCAGTATGATGTCGAGATAGTGGAAACAATAGATAACAATGAAATTATTGGATCAACTACTATCAATCCTGTGAATAAGAAAGAGGTAATGATCCTACCGGGTGCATTCATCGATCCCGAGGGATCAACTGGCGTTGTCATGTCTGTACCAGCTCATGCACCTATGGATTGGGTGGTGTTGAAACAAATTAAGACCGATGCTAAGGCCCTGAAACAATATGGTATAACTCAAAAGGATTTGGAAGCTATCCAACCCATCTCACTGATCACCATTGATGAATATGGTGAATTTCCAGCAGGTGAGGAGATTGAGAAAATGAAGATCACTGATATGCATGATCCTAAGGTGAAGGAGGCTACTAAGATCATCTACAGAAGAGAACATGCAGGTGGTGTTCTGAAAGCAATTACTGGTAAATATGAAGGTAAGACTGTCCAAACAGTCAAGGATATAATCATCGAGGATTTTGTCAATGATAATATTGCTTCTATCCTAAAAGAACCAGCTGATGTAGTTATTTGCCGATGCTCAACCCGTAATCATGTGAAATATCTGGAAAACCAGTGGTTCCTGAAATTTGGTGATCAGGAGTGGAAGGATGTGGTGCATCAACTGTTGGATGAGATGGATATTATACCCAAGGAGGCTATACCTGCATTCCATAATACTGTAGACTGGTTGGAGAACAAGGCCTGTGCTAGACGATCTGGAATGGGTACCCCTATGCCTTGGGATACCGATTGGATAATCGAGACATTGAGTGATTCTGTCATCTACATGGTCTACTATATTATTTCAAAGTATGTCAATGCTGGAGAATTCAAGGAAGAATGGGCAACAGATGACATTTTTAATTATTTAATCATATCCAAGGGTAATCGAAAATCATTGAGTCAGAAATATGGTATCCCTGAGAAGTTGATGAAAACCATTCAGGATGATATTGAGTACTATTATGGCTTTGATTTGAGAACATCAGGAAAAGATTTGTTGAATAATCACCTGACCTTCATGCTGATGCATCATACTGCAGTTTTTCCCAAGAAATACTGGCCCAAAGGTATAGCAGTAAATGGATATGTGGCAATCATTAAACCTGGATCCAACAAGGCAGAGAAGATGTCCAAATCCAAGGGTAATTTCAGAACCATCGAGGATGTAGTATCAGCTTTTGGAAGAGATGCAACCAGACTGGGATTTGCCATAGCCGGAGAGGGCTTCAAAGATGCTCAGTTCGCACTGAAGGAGGGTGAAAGCTACCAGAAATGGCTAATCAGTCTATACTCCCTATCCAAGGAAGAAATCGATGATGACAAGATGCAAACTATAGATTACTGGTTGCAATCTCGAATTCAAGGATACATTCAACGAACTCGGGAGCATCTGGAAAATATGGAGACAAGATCTGCATTTCAACGTGCCTATCATGAGATCAATCAGGATTTGAAGTGGTATCTGAAACGAAGAGATAGCAAAGGTCCTGCATTTCGATATGCCGTGGAAACCATGGTTAAGCTGGTTACTCCGTATATTCCGCACATCACCGAGGAAATTTGGGATATGTGGGGTAATGAGACCTTTATCTCAGAGGAGACATACCCTGAAGTTATCAAAAAATTCATCAATGAGGATTCTGAACTAAGCGAGAAAGTATTGGGAGATATATTGGCTGATTTGCGAGATATCAGAGCTCTAATCGACCGTAAAGGAGATACTGCAAAGAAAATTGAGATATTCATTGCTCCATCTTGGAAATTCGATGTGTATAATGAGGCTTTCGAGGGAGGATTGAACAACCTAACCGCTAGGGTTATGAAGAATCCAGATATGCGTAAGATGGGTAAATTGGTACCTGCATACGCTACATCACTGATGAAGGCAGGTGGACCTCCAGACTTCCGTTGGACATTCAATCTAGAATGGGATATTTTACTCCAATCTAGGGATTATTTGGAACGTGAGATGGGTATTCCTGTTGAGATTATCAAAGCAGATGAGAGTAACCATCCTAAAGCCAAAATCGCTGTACCTAGACGTCCTGGAATCAATATGGCTATCTAAGTATCAAATTTACATAATATTTCAGTCGGTATTAGATAATTTTAATTCAGAATAAAGTCTAAAAAAAAATAAGAAAAATGAGTGATAAAAAAATAGATGAAGTGGAGGCACTTTTTCTCAAGAGCACCAAACCCAAGCTCGAGATAGATGAGATTGAGCCCATTTCATCCATAGGTGTTTTGTATGATGGAACTCAACAGGGTAAAGAGGCTATCAAAATCGCAACGCTCTATGCTAAGAAATATCATTTACCTTTGAAAGTTATTACAACTGATGATTACTTTGATTCTTACAAAAATTTGGCCACTACAACCAGTGAGAAGATGCAAGGCCTGATAGATTATGTTGATCATTATACCAAAGAAGAGGGTGTGGCCTCAGAAACCCAGATGATTATCGGGGATAGAGTGGAGAGAATAATTGATATAATTGAGCAGACACCAAAAGAGGAGGATAAATTAAGTAGTAAACTTGTCAAGCTATTTGAGGATTTTAATTTTGATATTCTTGTCACAGGGGCTCCATTATTCAGAATAGAGAAGGAAGAATCTTATTTTGGCTTTTACTTGACGAAATTATTATCTGATGCTGAAATCAAATCCAATTTTCTTATCGTTTCTGATGCTCCTCCAGATAGAACTAATACCATTCTATCATTTGTAAGTGTGGATCAGCAACCAAATTCCATCATCGCTTTAACTCGACGATCTCTGAGCGTTGCTAATGCGCAAAATGAAATCAAATTAGTTGGTGTTGTAGAGGATAAGATTATCGAAACAGTGGCAAGAGCTGATCTCACTGATGAACAGACAGATGAGGATATGGATTTGTTAGGAGTGAGAGATCGATTGAAGGCGAAAATGGAAGATATCCTGTCCTCCATCCAAATTGATGATAAGGTGCAATTCAAATCCTTTGAGTATCAGGTGAGAACAGGAGTTATGAGTTCCATTATTAAAGAATCACTGGATCATGACAAACCCGCACTGGTATTAGTCAGAAGTGTTAGCAGATTGGATCAGTATCTAGATCCAGTGGCTGAACAGATTACTCTCACTGTTTTAAACAGTGGGTATCCAGTATTATTGGTATGGAATTGAAGGAGTATATTTCATGAGTGAGTACGGGATTTTTCAAGCACTAGTTGTTCTGGTGATCTATGTCCTTACCTACATAGGATACATAAGGTCAAAGCTTGGAAAACTCCCTAAGCAGATTCTTGATGGTTATATCACTATCTCAATAGTAGTATTACTGTTTAACCGGGAAGAAGAGCGATTCAATGTGATGATCATCCTTTTTATATTCATATTAACATATATAGGAATCATTCATGATAAGATCGATAAGACCCTGAGTGCAGTACTGGGATCAATGGTTGCTGGAGTAACTTTAATCCTACTTAAGGTAGAGGATACTCATTATGGTGGACCGATTACTGAACAAGGATTATTACATTTCCAGGATTTGCAAATAATTGCACTTATTATCGGAACTCTAATACTCGTAGACGTATCTCAAGAATCAGGGATATTTCACTTTATCTCCATTAAAATACTAAAAGCATCCAAAGGCAATCCCAAAACACTAGTACGCTATTTTGGAGGACTTACCTTAATCTTATCAGCACTGGTGAATAATATCTCTGCCATGATGATAGTAGGATCACTCACCCTAATCGCCGCAGAGCGGCTTCAACTCAATCCCAAACCATACATCATTGTTGAGTTATCAATGACCACTGTAGGGGGAATCATCACCCTGGTGAGCTCTGTGCCAAATATCATTATCTCCCAAACTTTTGGGATTACCTTCGCTGAATTCTTCAAAGTAGGTTTTCCCCTGGCGATTGTCTGTATGATTGCTAATTTTGTAATATTTGAGAGAATTTACCAAGAGGAGTTTGTAATGAAGATCAAACCCAAGGAGATGGAACGGAGGGTCAATGAATTCGATGAGTGGTCTGCGGTTTCAAGCAAACCTTTCTTCTACAAATCAATAATTGTCCTTTCTCTCACTATTACAGCATTCGTCTTCTCAGAGCAGATTGGCCTTAGCCTTGCTGTTATCGCAGTAGTTGGGGCATTTACCCTAATTACAATATCTGGAAAGAAGATTGAAGATGTCCTTTCTAAGCTGGATTGGGCGATGATCGCATTCTTCCTAGGTTTATTCATCCTGATAGCTTCACTTCAAGTGGTTCATATCCTTAGCAATATCGCAATCTGGCTGACTGGTGTTCTACCACAAAACTCACTCATTGCTGCGATAATTCTATTATGGTTTGTAGCCATAATAAGTGGAATTGTGGATAATATCGTTGTCGCTGCAGCATTTGGTCCCATTCTCCATGCAATTGCATATGTGCCCGGATCTCCTTTCAACCCCATGATCCTTGCCTGGTCAGCTATTTTTTCAGCCAATTTTGGTGGTGGATTAACACCTATCGGTGCCCCATCTGCAGTGGTTGGTCTCGCACTACTTTACAGGAGAACTGGGAATAAAATGGGTTGGGGTGAATTTATTAAGACTCAGGGAGTGGCAACAGTCGTAAGATTACTGATTACTATGGTTTATCTCTGGATTCTTTCAATATTGTATTACCCTTGATTACAATTCGGTTGGTTTTGATATATCCAGTCCCTGTTGTGGGCCTTTATTGATTATTTTTGTCGCCATGTGATTCATGTACTCAGTCATTGTTTTAATTGCTTCTTCATGATCAACATTTTCTTTTATTGATTCGATCATGAGATCAAACCAACGATTACGTTCTTCCCAACCAATTTCGAATGGAAAATGTCTCCGACGCATCATGGGATTACCTCTCTCCTCCTGGTACTCCCTTGGTCCTCCAAATACTTGTTTCATGAATAAGTACTGATGTTTGCGTGGAAGGGTGAGATCATCCGGGAACATAGGGCGTAAAAGATCATCCTGATCGATTTTGTCATAAAATGTATCAGTTATTGCTCGTAACGTTTGATCACCAAGTAGATCATAGAGTTGATTGGTTAATACCTTCACAAATTAAAAACAGCGACTAGTATTTTAATATCTTAGGTTAATTGAGATTGTTAATTTTTATTCAAATTCAATGTTGTTATTGTTCAAGTGAATTCATTCAACAGGAATCGATACGAATTATGTATTTATAGTCGTTTAACTATATATTATTGGTGAATAAATATGATTGAACAGGAACAATCAACTCCTTCTGCTGTTATTGCGTTAGTAGTTGTATTTCTTAGTTTCTTAAGCTCATTAGATGACACTTTTCAAGAAGATTTGGTGTTATTTATAGAATATCTTCCGATTTCACTTTTATTCCTGGTCATAATGTCTCCTCTTCTTTTTACATTAAGTAGTGCATATTATGAGTATAAACATCAAATTCAACGCAATGAACTCAGAAAAATCATTGATGAAAGAGAATCCGAAAAAAACAAGAAGATAACACAACGAGATATATATTCACAAACACTATCTGTGCAGAATAATGTGGCACTAATGAGAAAAGAAATTCTATTAAATACCAATGAAATTAGTAAGAATGCAAAATCAATAATTTCATTTTCAGATATTCACCCCAATTTTTGCTTGATATGTAAATCTCCAATAAATAAGAAATTATCTTTGTATGTATCTCCCTGTTGTGGAGTATCATTTCACTTTGATCACGCTTATTCATGGATCTCAAGAAGTAAAAATTGTCCAAATTGTAAATCAAGTATTAAGTTTAGGTCATTATTTAAAAATTGATTGATCGATATTAATTTGGCTGGAATAGTCCTCCAAATACGAGCCATGCTAATAAGGTTTTAGCAACAAGACTGAGAACTTGATAGGACTTCTCTCCAACCAGATAATCCTTGAATGCTCCTACCTTTTTGAATTGAAGGAATTGGGTCAAAGCAAAACTCATGAAAAGTATTAGTTCAACTACCAAAATTGCCCAAACAAAGTCAGGTATGCTGTCTCTATCTGTGTTGGGTCCTAGCATGTATCCAAAAATCACTGCCCATGGCATGATTCCTGCAATCCAGCCGAAAATGTATGGAGTCCAGGATACACCATCATCAACTTCCATCCTGTATCTGTTCACAAGTTCCATGGTAAAGCCAAACAAGTTCATAAGTGCATTGATGACAAAAATTAGGACTAATGTCCAAATCTCTAGGACACCAAAGAACATCGCAATTAGTACGATCATTACAGAAGATGATAGAGCATACTCAAACCATCTTAATGGATTGAAATTCTTAGCCAAGTTACGTTTATAGCTCTCAAAGAGAGGGAAGGCAAGTAGGAAATGTGCAAGTGCTGATAACCAGAGGAAAATAGCAACAAATATACCCAGTCCATCAATTGTGGTTAGTACTTCTTTTCTATTCTCAACAAGAAAACCTCCCATAGGAAGGGTCTCAAAGTATCTGTAAATGGTAACAAGTTCAAAGGAGAATTCCCTCAATGTATCCACAGTGTATCCAAGAAATGCCATAAGTACTCCTTGAATAAAGTGTAGAATTGCCATGGTGATATTCCACCTTCTCAAACTTCCAAGTCTTTGGTCAAATGATTGGTCATTCATAATTGTTATTACTTCATGAACTATAAAAACTTCTTGGTTCATGAAATACATTATAGTGATGAAATATGGAGAAAATTAGGAACATTAATTAAATTCATGAACTATTGTTATTATCGTGATCTATTATAAACTTGACAATTCATTTCTAGTTTATACATCGATTATTGGGTAATCTTTAATTATCTCAAGTATTTTTCCTCAAGATATTGTTTATGATATTTGGTCTCAAATTTTTTGTCAGTAATGTGTTCCACAAAATCAATTGGGTCATACCGAAAACCAAGAGAGTACACATTTTCAACCATCCATTGGTGTATTGAATTCATATTCCCAGCACTTATATCTTCTCTCCAGTCTGGTAGGGCATTCTCCATTGTATAGTGTATTTGAGAATTCAACAGGTCTCCAAGTGCATAACCCTGGAAATATCCAATATAGTAGCTGTACCAGTGCAGATCCTGTAATGGTCCAGCAGTATCATCTGGTACTTCTACACCCATATATTCCAGGTATTTATCATTCCAGACCTGTGGGATGTCTGCAAATTCAAGATTACCTTCGAACAGCATCTTCTCAATCTCAAATCTGATGATGATATGGAGTCCATAACTCACTTCATCAGCACTCATTCGCTTGGTACTAGGGTTAACAAATGTAAAGGCTTGGTAGAAATCCTCTTTGCTTTGTTTCAATCCAGTCAGCTTCTGCAAAATGGGATAGAAATGATCCCAGTAAGCCATATCCTTTCCAATCTTATTTTCCGTGTATCTTGACGTAGTTTCACCAATCGATGGGGCACCAGAATCATTGATGGGTGTATATCTCCAATCCTTCTTTCTAAATAATCCGTGTAGTGCATGACCTAGCTCATGGTTGGTTGATCCAATTACTGAGGCATAATTCTCATATTTTACTGTTATTCTCACATCATCAGGTCCACATCCTATTGTGAGTGGATGCTCTACCTCTCCAATTCTACCTCTTGCTGATTCAGATGAGTAATCATACCCAAAGAAATCCGCAATAAGCTCTGAAATCTTCACTTGTAATTCCCGGGGATACTCTGATGCAAGAAATGAAGTATTTATATCTCCCTGTTTCTCTTTAATTTTCTTGATCATAGGTATCAGGTAGGATTTGGTCTCAGCGAATATACTAGTCAAATTATCCTTAGTGAACCCTGGGTCTCTTTCAGCTAGTAATGCAGAGTAGGGGTCTTTGAATCCCTTAACATCAGCCAGTATCTGAGCCCGTTCTATAGTGACATCAAACAGGTCTTTGACATCTTTCTTTACTAAAGAAAAATCTCTTGCCATCTTGGCTTTCTTCCAAGTCTCATTCGTAGTATTGGCCTGCTTGGCTAATCTCATCACTAATTCAGTGGGTACACTAGTGGCTGTTATCATGGATCGATACAATATCTCAATATTACGAGCTTGGATCTCATCTAAACTCTCATTTCCATATAATTTTCTAATTAATTCTTGGTATCTGGGGGCATTCATCATCTGATGATTAAGTTTTCCCAGCAAGCCAAGCTGTCTGCCTCTATGTTCAATACCTGCAGGTGCCATGATCTTTGTCTCTAGATCATAGCTAAGTACCGATCGAGTTGATCCAAGTACTGAGATGTCTTCATACAGCCCCATCAGTTCTTTGTATTCATCATTCATAGGTTGTTGCATAGAATTAGGGATATAAGGGAATTGTAGTGAGGTATTTACTTTTGGACCTATTAATTCAATTTAATACTATTTTCCTGTCTTCGTCTTTCCTTCTGTTCCATTTCCAGTTTGAATATTTCATGTTCTCTAGTTTTAGACATATAATCTTCAAACAATCGGGCAAGTCTGAGTATAACTATTACAAAAAGCACGCCTTTGAGAATACTAGCTACTTCTGCTCCTCCAAATTGGATTGTATTTCCGGGTGAGCTGTAATTCAAGATTAGCTGGAATCCAAATAGTGCAGGGATTAGCCAAAATAAAATGGATATTGAAGAGAGCAGTTTGGCCTCTGCCTCATTTAATGTGATATTGTGACTCATACTAGATATTGTGGTGTATCGCTTATTTAAATATAACATCCAAATTGTTGTAACATACCCTGTATCTCATGCAATTTCTCACAGTTGACAATTTTCATTTATCAGTAATGCTATATACTATAACTTTATACAGTAAAATATGCCACATAAAACACGTACTGCTAAGGCAAATTGGGCCGGTGGCCTTAAGGAAGGCAAAGGTACTTTATCTTTAGAGAGCAAGGCCTTTGAAGGTGAATACAACTTTGGTAATCGTTTCGGTGATGATACCAATGCAACTAATCCCGAGGAGCTTATAGGTGCAGCCCATTCAGGATGTTATACTATGTTTCTCTCTTCATTACTTGAGAAGAATGGTACAGTTGCTAAAAATCTGGAGACCAAATCCTATGTAAAACTAGAGTTTGGTGGAGAGGGTGGTCCTGTTATCACTTCTGTTAATCTCAAACTCAAGGCAGAGATCCCCGGAATAACAGAGGAACGATTTCTGGAACTCGCTGAAGAGGCTAAGAAAGGATGTCCTGTATCAAAAGCCCTATCTGCTGTAGCAGAAATGGATTTGAAAGCAAAATTAATCCAGTAATCTCAATTTCGTCGAACACAACGTTTTACTTGATAACTAAAGGTTAAGAAATAAAATTGAATGGCGTAAATAAGGGCTAGAACTATGGCATATATGGTCAATGGAATCTCAATTTCCTGAAGGTATTCTATAGAAGATAGAGGTAACTGATCATAGATGCTTTTGATCTCCTGAGTGACCTTGATGACAAATTTTGCCTGAAGTGCAATCTCTACAGGAATGAGGATTACTTTCAATGTAGTTACAGCTCTTCTAGCAAATAATCTGAGTGCATTATACAGATTATATGCTGACAAGCCGTAGAAACTAAATTCATAAATGGTGAGATTCAATTCAATTAGGTGTGATGGATCCCAGTTGGATAGGGATAATCCAAGAATAAAGAGATGGATACTCAAAATAAATTGTAAAGTGAGTGAAATATAATAGCTCTTATAATTTTGAAGTCGATTTCTTTTCTCTACCCTAGAGAGGGTTTTCAAAATTTCCTGAACCATCTTTTCTTTCTTATTCTCTCGCAAAATTACCCCACAATGGTCACATTTGAGAGCTTCCACCTCGTTTCTCTGAAAACAAGTATGGCAAAGATGGGTATCCATAATGATAATTTTTTTTGATATTCATTAAATTAGTTCCGATTGAAGTAAATTTCTAGTTTTACCTAGGATGTATTTTTATGGTGTTTTAACAGATTTGGTTAATCGATAAACTAAAATTCCCAAAAATGGCAAGAAAATCATAAATTTCACCGGGGTTTCTTCAACATTGGAAGATGGAGTGGTCTCAATTTCTGTTGTTGTACTTTCTGTTGTGAGAACTATGTTGACCTCTTTTTCTGATTTTAGAGAAGTTGTATCCAACACTGGATCTATACCATCCTCTAGAATAACATAAACATTGTACATCTCATTGGGTACAGTTTCCATGAATATACTCACTGTTCCAGTAGTATCAAAATTGGAGAGTTCAACACTTTGTCTGTCGATCCGTTCTATAGCTTGATACTCTACTACAAGTGTTACATTCTCCACTGTGCTGTCTAGATCCTTAATATTAACAGTTGCTGTTACATTCTCCTCAGCAGCTGCATAGGTTACACGTTGCACAACGGGGAAGGCTCCTAATTCATTAACAATGGCCCAGAATACATCTGCATTGATATTGATATCTATCTGTTTGGTAAATCCATAGCCATAGAATGGGACTGGAGTGCGTGTATGAACAGTGCCTTCCCAAGTAACATCAATCATATTGGCCCGATCTATACGTAAGGCATTATTTTGATCTCTGGTATTGGATTCATCTGGCAGAGTACTATTAAGATCGTCCCAGTTATTGACCGTTAATCCTCCAGTCTCATGATCCGCAGCAACTATAACAATAGTATTGCCATCATTTATTGCATAATCGAGGGCTAATCTCGCTACTTTTTCAAACATGATAGTTTCAGTGGCTGATTTACCTGTTTTTGTAGTGTCATAATTGCCTAGGTGTCCCGCGTAGTCAATATTTCCCCCCTCAATCATCACAAAGAATGGTTTGTTATTTCGATCCAGTACTTCTAGTGCTACCTCTGACATATCATATAAACTGGGGGTTGTGTCCACATCACGTTCACTTTCATATCCAAGACCTGGAAATACACCCAACACTCGACTAGCTGTATCTCGAATAGCCTGCAATTCCTGAGGAGTTGTTGCAGTGTCATAGTTGTATTGTTCACCCAATGCTGCTACATTGCTAGCATCACCCATTACAGAGGTTCCTAGATCTCCACCCATGAGGACAGTAATATTATTATTTAATTCCTGTTCAAGAATATCATCTTTTATCTCTCTATTTCTAATATGAGATCCAAAGGTGGCAGGAGTTGCATGGGTGATTCCTAGCGTGGTAATTAGACCTGTAGCATAGTTGAAATCCTGAGAAAGATACTCCAGAATATTCTTGTATTTCACATCTGCATTCTTATCCATACCAACAATACCTCTCATTGTTAGTTGGCCAGTGGCCAGTGCAGTTCCCGAAGCCGCAGAATCGGTGATATCTCCATTTATCTCATCATGGGTATAGGTTGTTTGCCAAGGAAAATCAGTATCCATAATGGTTGCATTTGGATCACCATACTCAACAAGGCTTGCTAATTTTACTGCCTCCGGTCCCATGCCATCTCCTATCAGGTATATCACGTTTGGCATTTCATTTTCCATACTTCCCAAAATCTGTATGCCTGTTTCTTGATGGCTAATAATATTGCTGGATGAGGTACTCAAGCCAACAATTAAAAGCAATATGAATACAAATTGTTCTAATTTTTTCATTATGAATTACAATTTTCATCTCTTTTAGAAAATTATGGAAAAGGGTAGGTCAAATAAAATAGAAATTGATTTTTTTATCTCATTCCAAACCAATTTCCTGAGTGCAAATCTTTGAAGAAGTAATCTCTGTCTCCCTGCTCCTTGATTTTACTTCCTGCTTCCTCTGCCAGCTTGTACTGTTTTTCACTTAGTTCTCTGTTATTGTTTAATGCATATGCTCTAGCCATACATTCATGAGCAAATGCAAGGTCAAAATCCTTGAAATCGTGTTTCTCAGTTAATGAAAGACAAATTTTCGCATGATATAGTGCTTCCTTTTTGTGTTCTAATAAAGTATATATCCTAGCAATTTGCCAGTTACCGCGTTGGAACTTAATCGGTTCATCCGGGGTAGCCTGTCTCCAATGATATTGTGAGCTATGGGCTAAATGAATCATCATGAGATCATCCTCATCTGTACGATTCTCCTTCTCAATTAAGTCCCATGTTGCATTGAAACAATTAATAGCCAGTTTTCTATGAACTTCCTTCTCAGTTAAATCTTTGAATGGCATATAGATCAAATTATTTTGAAGGGATTTAATATTTTTGATTCCTGTTTAAAATGTAAAAAATGTTATAGGATGCTAAGTAGATAGTATTGGGCAACAGTGACTGCTGTGGTTAGTATGAATATTATCCCAAATAATCTATAGGCTTTTTTCTTATCCTTCTTACTTGCAAATTCAGATACTACTTTGGAAGATTTCTCTACATTGATAAAATTTATTTCACTCATTTTTTTTTCACCTCAGTTCATATTATATTGACCCATCAGGGCATTGGCTATACAGAAATTCGCTCTTACCTGCACATATTGCTGTACTGCAAAGAAATTAATGATAAATAAGGGGATCAGCAGTAAATTTGATAGGTTGAACAATACCATTGCTCCAAACAATATTATTGATAAGATTGTAAAACCTAGTCCTGCACTTAACCTCATTAATTTCTGCTGAGGTCCTATATTACATTCTCCAGGATTATATCCAACAGATTTGAATACCAGCGATTGAACTTTATCTCTGACACCTGTGTATTGCTGACCTTCATCTTTAATAAGGCCCTGCTCTTTGAGATATTTATTAACATCATTTATAAATGGTTCAAATTCCTTGTTACTAGAGGAACTAGAAATATTATACTTGGTTACAGATAGGGAGATGAAAGAACTGGTCTCACCGATGGATCTTATGTCTTCTCGAAGATTATTCTCATCTGTGCTGTAAATAAGTATTACCTCCGGAGTTTTGCTCAACAAGTATGTTTTTTGTTCGAGTGCAATTGATTTTATTTCTCCTTGATTCAATTCAAGGGCAAATTGTGTTATTGCAGTAAAGAATCCAGCCTCGAGGTACATACGATTGTCTGCATCATCAACTACTAGATCTGAATAATAGTAGATAGGTATGCCGGATTTTTCTATAATTTGAATTTCAGATACCATAACTTAATTAGTACATGAACTAATATAAAGATTGTGTCCTGAACTATTGTGGATATTGAAATATTATCCATTTTTTTGGTTTGAAAAATTAGTTCATAAATTAATAAGCAATTCGTTCTCCTCTATTCAGTAGCTTAATATATGTAAACCACTTTCTGATTCTAATGAAAAATATACTCGTTCTTGGTGCCTCTGGCTATATTGGTTCACGATTAGTTGGGCAGTTACTGCAGGAGGGATATAAGGTTAGGGCTGGTTCAAGAAACAAGGAAAAATTGAAACAACGTGTATGGCATAGACACCAAAGAGTTGAGCTTATCTCCGTCAATGTATTCGATAAAGCATCTCTTCATGAAGCAATAAATACGATGGATGTTATTTATTATCTTGTTCACAGTATGAATCCAGATACACAGGACTATCATAGTGCGGATGTTGAAGCTGCAAAAAATGTTCGAGAAGTAGCTGAAACTCATGGCATTAACCTGATGATATATTTAGGAGGACTTGGTGATGATCAAGAACACCTAAGTCACCATCTCCATTCAAGAAACATAGTAGGAAATATTTTGCAAAATGGAAGGGTTCCAGTCACTATTTTACGTGCAGCTATTGTGATTGGATCTAGCTCTTCATCGTTTGAGATACTGAGATATTTGGTGGATAGATTACCAATCATGACAACTCCGAAATGGGTACATACAAGAAATCAACCAATTTCTGTGAGAAACGTGCTCAATTATTTAGTCGGATGTCTCACCATTCCAGAAACACATGGTAGGTCATTTGATATAGGAGGACCTGATATCATTACTTACTCACAATTGATGCAGATCTATGCCAAAGAGGCAGGATTGAGAAAAAGATTAATTATTCCTGTTCCAGTACTATCTCCAAAATTTAGCTCATACTGGGTGGATTTTATTACTCCAATAAATAAGGAAATCGCACGACCGCTTGTGGAGGGTCTAAGATCTGAGGTTCTTGTTGGTGATGATGAAATAACTCGTTTAATCCCACAGGAATTGGAGCCAATTGATATAGCCATTCGTAGAGCCCTAGGTAGTTATCACTTTGCGGCTTTTCCTGATGCTTACATCACCGATGGCAGCAAAAATTACATTGAAATTAGATCTCCCGGAGATCCTGATTGGGGTGGAGGAAAAGTGTATCGTGATCACCGTGAGGTTATTCTTGAGGGTTCACGTGACACAATATGGGATGTTATATCCTCAATCGGTGGTTCGAATGGCTGGTATTATGGAAATGGACTTTGGAAACTTCGGGGATTACTTGATGAAATACTTGGAGGACCAGGTCTACGACGTGGCAGAGCTGATCAAAAGAAGTTGAAAAAAGGAGATTATCTTGATTGGTGGCGAGTATTACGTTATGATTCTCATCATCTGATCCTCAAAGCTGAAATGAAAAATCCTGGATATTCATTACTCAAATTTACTATCAAAGACCTGCCAAATAATAAAATAAAATTGATTCAAGAGGGAGTATTTATTCCAAGAGGCCTTGGTGGAATAATATACTGGAAATTCATGGATCCTTTACACAACTCAGTATTTGATGGAATGTTAAAGGGGATAGCAAGGAAAGCAAAAGCAAGGATCGTATATGGTCCAAAACTTATAAGATCTGCAAGGTAAAATTTGAACAATTTCCACACATATATTGGATAAACTCCATAAAATATTATTAGCTACCAGATTAAAGGTTGACTTGAGTAAATGAGCCAACTATTATCAGAATTGGATTCAATCGTGAACAAATATCATGATTACGTATCCAATAAGCAATCAATTCTTTATTTCACTGCTGATATACCTTTGGAGCTTATCCATGCTGCAGCTCTGCATCCGGTGAGAATACCTTCTGATATCTCCTTTGAATCAAATAAAAGCACAAATGCCATTTTCCAACCATTTATCTGCTCTAAGAGTAGATTTATGCTGGATTTTGTTCTGAACAATGAGATCCAACAAGCAATTTTTAGTGAGAATCACTGTGATAGTCTGCAGAACTTAAATGATGTGCTGAAGATGAACAATGCACTTCCAGAAAATTTCAACAGCTTCAGATTTCTCCTACCTGTTAATAGAGGTGGACAAACTGCAAAGCAGTATTATGTACATGAGCTACAAAGGCTGGTTAGTTGGTTGGAACGCATCACAAATTCCAGTATAGGTGTGGAAGAGGTGAAGAAAAGTATTGCTCTGTATAATAGTAAACGAGAGTACCTCAACAAACTAACTCAAGCGGTTAGAATTGGTAAAATAGATAATAAAATGCTTTATCGATTGAAAATCGTAACAGATATTTTGCCTATTGATGAAGCTATTCTAAAATTAAAAAAAGCAGTTGAAAGTTTACCTGATGTCTCATCAGAACATGAAACAAGTGTCATACTTTCCGGCAGTATGTTTGATAATTTCACTATCTTTGATAAGATACCAACACTCAATGAGAATGTAGTCTTTGATGATCTTTCATTTGGCTCTAGAAGTTCACTATTCAAGATTTCTGATCATGGAGATACGATGGATCAATTGCTTGAAAATATAGCACAGGCCTATATTGTGGACCGAGTGCCTGATTCAGTACATTTCTATCCCAATAAGAGAAAACAATTTTTACTTGATAAGTACAAAGAAACAGGAGCCAAGGGAGTGATTTTCATCTATTATAGTTTCTGTGATCCAGATGCTTTTGAGACACGCAATCTAGCTCGATATCTTGAGGAGAAACATAATATTCCCATCCTAAGTATTGTCACTGATCCTGAGTTAAGTAATAAAGAGCAATTAACTACCCGGATTGAAGCATTTTTGGAGAGAATAGGTGATCACTGATGTCAGATTTGATAAAACTAGAACGAGATCCCTCTGAGAGGGCCTACAATAAGCTTCATAGTAACAGCTACAAGAAATACATCGCCTCTTACTATCGTAATTCAAAGATACTACCTAAAATCCCCATAGTGGGTAAGAAAGTTGCCTGGGTGACATCAGGCGCACCTGTTGAATTACTGGTTGCTGCAGGAATTATTCCTCTCTATCCTGAGAATTACTCTGCTATAGTTGGTGGATCAAAACAATCGGTTGATGCTTGTATTACTGCAGAAAATGAGGGTTATTCCAATGAGCTGTGCAGTTATGCACGATGTCATCTTGGAACAGTGATCAACCCATCTGGTAGTCTTATGGGAGGTCTGACCCCACCTGATATGCTGGTTACCTGTAATAATATCTGTGGTACTGTGCTCAAGTGGTTTGAATCCATAAGCGAGTTTCATGATGTACCATTATTCCACTTCGATACCCCTCCAATTGTGGATACAGAACTGGGTAACGAGCAGGAAGAACATGTATTCAGATATGTACGGGCTCAACTAGATGAGTATATTGCATTTATCGAGAAGGTAACTGGAAAAAACCTTACTGAGGATAAGGTGATGAAAGTACTACGGCTAGCCAATACTGCCACATTGCAGTGGACTGAGATTTTGGAGAGCTGCAAGAACAAACCCTCACCACTCAACTGCCCAGATAGGTTCATCACCATGGCCCCAATCGTGGCTCAACGCGGTCAGAAAGGCACTATTAAGGTGTATGATGAGCTCCTTACTGAGATCAAGGACAGAGTAAAAAATGGAATTGGTGCCATCAAGGATGAGAAGATCAGATTACTCTGGGATAACATTGCAATATGGTTCTACCTCTATCCCTTTTTCAATAAACTGGCACAGCGTGGTGTTGTATTTCCTGTGGATACTTATACGCATGCCTGGAGTATGACTGGGAGCGTTGATAAATATGAAGATGCTATGAATGATTATGCCAAGATGTATAGCCATGTGTATCTCAATCAGGACTTGGCCTATCGGGTGCAGCTGATTGTCAAATTCATCAAGGAATATGATCTTGATGGTTTTGTACTCCATTCCAATAAGGCATGCAAACGTTACTCCATGGGTATGTTATCCTACAAGAAAAAGATTACAGAGCTTACCGGTAAGCCAGGGGTGATTGTCGATGGGGATATGGTGGATTCCCGTAATTTCTCTGAGGAGCAAACCTGGACTCGTATTGAATCTCTCATTGAGATCATCGAGTCACAGAAAGAGGCAGAGTGAATGTACGTCCTGGGAATTGACATTGGATCCATCTCAGCCAAGGCAGTGGCTATGAATGAGAGCAAAACAGTACTTGCCTTTGAGGTTCTTCCTTCTGGGTATGAGACTAATAAAACAGCACATTTGTTACGAGATGCGATTTGTACCAAATTGGGGATCATTTCTGATGATATTGCATATTCTGTGACCACTGGCTATAGTCGCAAGAATGTGGATTTCTCTGATAAACAGGTGACTGAGATCTCCTGTCAGGCAAAAGGGGTACATTATCTCTTTCCCCTTGCCAGAACAGTTATCGATATTGGTGGACAGGATTCCAAGGCTATAAGAATTGATGATCAGGGTATCCTTCAGGATTTTGAGATGAATGATAAATGTTCAGCCGGAACGGGAAGATTCCTTGAAGTGATGGCCCGAACTCTTGATGTACCACTGGAGATGATGGCTGATCACTCTTCAAAGGAGTACGTGCAGATAAGCTCTACCTGTACAGTCTTCGCAGAATCAGAAGTAGTATCACGTATCGCGCAGGGTGCAGAACGTGGAGCCATTGTAGGTGGAATTCATCGATCCATTGCTATACGTGTAAAATCTCTAGTACAGAGAATAGGCATTGAGAACGATGTGATCCTAACCGGTGGTGTGGCCAAGAATGAAGCAGTGGTTGAGGCATTATCTGAGGAATTGAATGTAAAACTTACTGTACCTGAAGAGCCACAGATCACTGCTGCCATAGGTGCTGCATTACTAGCAATCAAAAATTCTAAGTAATTTGCTGTTAAATTAAGAAGAATTAAAAAAGAATAATTTATGTTTTCCATATTCGACTCAATTATTTATTCTTGAAATTTACTATTTCTTATGATCTCCTTATATTCAAGGAAATAACCGTAGTTTATAATAAATTTGCGAATTCATGGAACATTTTAATCCATGGTAATGAACCACCCAAAGATCCATAACTCTCTCCAAACCTAAGGATAATAAGATCATTGAGGGGGGAGATATAGATGAATTGTCCAAGATTTCCCATTGCCAGATAATCATCTCCTTTACCCCACCACATATAACTGTAAAAACCAGTAGTATCATCAAATATGTAATCTTCATACTCAGAGTAATATTCCTCATAATTCTCATGAACTAATGGTGAGGTAGATGTTGATACCCAGGAACTGGATAGTATCTGCTCACCTTCCCATAATCCAAGATTTAAATAGAGTCTGGCGAATTTGGCAAAATCTATTGCTCTTGCATTAAGTCCACTCTCCATTTTCTCATAACCTGAGGCATCAACACTCCATGAGGCATCAAATTCAGTACCTATTCTGGACCATAATGTATTGTGTAAAAAGCTTGATACAGATTGTCCTGTTGCTCTCTCCAAGATTAACCCAAGAAGTAATGGATGATAATTATTGTAATGAAAGACCTCATTGGGGTTGCCCTCAATCTCCGTGTAATTTATTGCAAGATCACGTAAATCTGGCCAGTAGTAGGTTTTTGAATCATCACCATTGATAAAACCAGTTTCTTTATATTTTATTCCAGAACTCATCATGAGTAAATTCTCAATCGTGATGCTTGAGAACCTATCATCTCTATCAATCAATTCTGGTAGAAACTCAGTGATGGGATCGGTCACCGCATTGATTTGACCTTTATCAATGGCAATACCAATCAGCGAGGAGACAAAGGATTTAGCAACAGAAAAGGATGTGACAAGTGAATCACGTTGATAATCTGCAAAATATTTCTCGTAGCGGATACTATCATTGATAATGACAATAAATGCACTTGTATCTCTTTTCTCCAAATAATCATTGAGATCATCAATATCCACCTGTTTCTCAAATAATCCCTCAATCCAGGTGTCATCCAGATCATATGAAAAGTTGTATGGTTGATTACTTTTTGATATGGGTGCTGAGTCAAATCGATTCATATCTCCCACATCTGCTGGACCCATGGAAAATACAGTTATCACATACTCTGCTGGATATATGATGAAACAAACCACAAAAAATATCACCAGTAAGCCGAGTAGTATTGCAGAACTGTATTGTAGTATTCTTCGAACTTTATATCTGTCCACATCAAGACTACTATATTGGACTTAATTAGCATTTCTTTTTGCGGAACTCGTCATTGATGTAAAAAATGAAACCACTTCTATCGACATCAGTTTATAAAATTTTTTGAAATGGGGCTTACACTCGCAAGACTGAATTAATCAATCGATTATTTGCCTCTTTAATAATCTCTTCATCCATTTTGAGAACCTTTCTGTCATAGGTGTACAGACCATTAACCTCAAACTCCACATCAGTAGTTTGGGTATATATGAGCGTACTTAACCCCCTTTTCACCAAGGGAAGGGTCTGATTATTAATGAGATGCAGGTATTTGGCCAATAAAGCTTCACCCGTCTTGGTTGAGCCATAGAAGAAGCTTTTATTATCATAATCAAATACATGCTCCTTCACCTTGAGAGAGTACCCTCCAGCCTCTGATATTCCCACAATCCTGCCTTTAACCTTCTTCTCCAGCATCTTGAGTTTTCTAATATAGATATGCCAGGAACGAATATGTCCTCCATCTTGAAGATTGAAACCTGACGTGACATCAACAAGTCTTGAAGGATCATACTCCATTAACCATTGGCCAATCTCATTGGCGTTGAACTGGCCCCAACCCTCGTTGAAGGGTACCCATATGGCAATACTTACAACATTGTGAAGTGTATCTACCATCTCTTTAAGCTCGGTTCTGAACTGATCACGGCTTTCTTGAGTCATTCGGTTTACCCGTTTGTAATGCTTCAAAGTATTATCCTTTCGTGAGTATCTCATTCTGAAGACAAGTTCCAATCCCTCGGTCACTCCAATCCCCTCGTCCCCACCACTAACCATATCCTGCCAAACGATTATTCCATGCCTGTCACAGTGATGATACCAACGCAGAGGCTCAACTTTAATATGCTTGCGAATGACATTGAAGCCTAGTTCCTTGGTTTTGATCACATCAAATTCCAATGCCTCATCAGTAGGTGCGGTTACAATACCATCGGGCCAGTAACCCTGATCAAGTGTTCCTAGGTGAAAGATGGGTGAATTATTTAGCATGGGCCGATAATAGCCATCTACCATATCCATACTGAATTTTCTCATGCCAAAATATGAGATGATAGAATCAAGCTCCTCATCCCCCCGAAATATCTTGATCTCCAGATCATACAGTATGGGGTTATCAGGTGACCACAATTCAAACTCAGAGAGGGATAGCTGTATTTCTGATGAAATATCTTGGTGATCCAGACTAGCGAATTCTGAGCTGATACTGGCATGTAGTCCTTCCTTAGATCCGTATGTATCAATCTCGATAGTTAGGGATGAAGTATCTATGTTTGGTGTGAGTTTTATCTTTTTCACTCCATTAGGGTGTACAGGCTCCATCCACACCGTCTGCCAGATACCGGAGGAGGGTGTGTAGAATATCCCTCCCGGCTGTAATTTCTGTTTGCCATGCTGCAGACTGATGGAATCAGTGGGATCCCACACTCTCACCTTCAATTCATTTGTGTCATCCAAATAATCGGTAATATCAAAGCTGAAGGGATTGTATCCACCAATATGAGTTCCAACCTCCCTGTCATTCATGTATACCGTTGTCTTCCAATCTACCGCACCAAAATGCAGTATTATCCTCCTGTTGCTCCACTCATTTGGGATGTTGAGTTCTCGTGTATACCATAGCTCCTCATCGGGTGTTAACACCCTGCCAACTCCTGAGAGATAGGATTCTATGCAGAAGGGCACCCGGATCTCAGCATCAAAGCTTGATGGTGATCCTTCCTTATCAACCACCTCATATCTCCACATGCCATTGAGATTCTGCCATTCCTTTCTAACCAATTGTGGTCGTGGATACTCTGGTAATGGGATTTCTCCAACTTTATCTGCCCATGGCGTGAGTAGGTGGCCTTTATTTATTCTAATCCTGTCATACATACTACATCGCCTTGAACTTAATTCCTCCCTCTGATCTGTCTATTTTCAAAATGGGAATAATAGCCAGGATCATCACACAGCCACTAATGACAAAGAGCATGGGATCAGGAACAAAATCTCCATTGGCAAGAGTGGTTCCAAAGTTACGGATGATGAATGCACCGATTATGGGGCCTATCATCATGGGTATTGCCACAAAGAAAATCATACGTATTCCCTGGAAACGTCCGACGTCACCTTTGGGGTATGAATCAAGGAGCCATCCACCATGGGCAATGGCAGCACTTATTGCTGGAATATTGGCTAGGAGATACAATCCTATAACATACCAGTAGGAGGAGGGATTGTTTCTGAATGCAGGGCTGAGGACTCCCATAACTACGGTGAAGATTGAGGCAAAGATTGTCCCCCATAGAATCATCTTCCAGCGATTGAAGTGATGGCTGATAAGACCTACTACAAGAGTGACAACGATCATGCCAAGAATTAATACACCAGCATAAATGGCGATCTCATCCTTACCCATGCCTATGTAGTATTCGAGATACGTAAACAGATACGGGAAGTAAATCTGTGTGGCTATACCTGTGATGGCCATATTCACCAGCAACAGAAACAGCGTGCGGTTATCTCTCAGCAGTTGCGGATCCAGGATTTTCTTTATATCTACCCATAATGGTGTATCGGGAATCTCATCAGGATCGGGAATATCCGCAGGCATGAGTATATGACTAAGCAAGCCAATAAGGCTGACATATGCCCCCAATATCAGGAAAAAGGTGAAGTAGCCATAAGTATCAATAACTATACCCGCTGCTGCGATGGCTATGACATTGGCCAGTAAAGCTGATATATCAAGCATCATCTTGTAACGATTGCGATTGCTGGAGTGACTTCTATCTGTCACCCATGCATTGAATGCTGCATCATTGGCAGTGGATCCAAAGAAGGTCATGATAGCATCTACAGAGATGACCAAAAACACAGCCATGGCCAGGCTCTCCACCCATTCTATCATCGGATAGATAATGGTTATCAACCCCCAGAGTATGTAACCAAGAACAATATATGGTTTTCTTCTGCCATACTTACTGGTGGTGCGGTCACTTCGAGTTCCCATGTAGATGGTGGTCAAGGTCGCAGTAGCAGCAGAGACTGCCACCATCCAGGCCACAGGCCTTGGATCTTTGGTGATACGATCATACACAAATGTATTGAACCAGGTATTCTCCACTGCCCAGGCTATCTGACCTGCCACAGAGATCATCATGACAAGAAATACATTTCTCTTGCCTATTGATACTATATCCACACTCATAATTCCCCAAATTAAATGAATTGCATTTAAATTATGGCTGATATCGAAATATTTTTTGTATCCCATCATGTTAAAAATTATCGATTATATAGCTGAAATCAATAGGCTTCTAGATGTTAATGCTCAATATTGGATGTTATTGCAAACAGCATATAGCTCGTATCACTTAAAATTGAATTTCACCATTACTCAGTGAGATTATGAATAAGATAATGATGAGTAATCTCAGATCCACATTCTGGACAATGTTTGATATGCCAAGCAAAAAAATCAGTACAGGTATCACAACGTGAAGAAATACGCAATTCTTGCTCATTCCATTCCGGAAACAGTTCAAAGAGTGTCTGTCTTGCATTCAGTAGCACCTGCTCAATTTTTGATATTTCCTCGAGTTCAGTATCGATTTGCAGGATACGTCTTAAAATCATCCTTGGATACTCATAGGTGCAATTTCTATATCTGGGAAAGAGCATCAGGAATTCGGATGTCATATGAGCGTATAATTTCTCCTTGAGCAAAAATCCAGTACTAGATCTTTCCATGGGATTGTGATTGTAGAGAAAATAGAGATCTAATGATAGCTTACTCCCGACTTCCTCAGCAACTTTAAGGATCTCCATCCCAGCAATCTCATGAATGGGATACTTCTCAACAGATAATTTTAGATTTTTTCTCACTGTAACGGTGATAAACATTTCTCTTGAGAAAAAATATCCAAAGATGGCTTGTGAGTGGTGATAAAGATAATATCCTATAAAAAAGAAAATACTAATAAAACTGTCCATAATCACAATTACAACGATATTACCCACCCAATCTTCTTTTGGTCCAGCAAACATATCATCAAGTAGTAAATAATTCAGAAAAATCATAACAGCCGAAACAATGCTCATTAAAAAAATCCCCAAGTTTTTACTTCCTCTGACTTCTGCACTACTGGGCAGATGAGTATAGAAACTATTAACATCTGGATTTGCATTTTCCCATTCCTCAATGACTTTAATCTGGGAAATATATTTCGTCATGATGATAATCTTGAATAAAGTTCTTTAAGCAATTTCATCCTATTATGATATTTATGTAATATTATGTAAAAATAGAATAATAGGGATGAGGATAAAATCCCTTTTCTTTCTAATAGGGATGTGACAGATAAGAAATCCTTGGATAAGTATTTGATCCGTTGGTGCAATAATAACATATCCTAGTTACGTAGATACTTGAAGCAATAGACTAACAGAAGCAAAAAAAGATTATAAATTCAATACCATTCTTTTTTTGTGTCAAATCGTATCCTAAAATGGCTATATCCAGTCATATTTCTACTGCTAGCAATCCAAGTCTCATCAGGTTCCAATCCATCTGTTCATGATCATTTTGAAGCTGCTAAACATGATAGTATGATATCAAATGATTTTACAGAAACCCCAATATCATCAGATTTAATCAAAGATTATTTCCTGATTAATGGTAATGGAGATGACTGGATTATTGATATGAGCTGGGATAGTAATAACGATTTGATACTCATAGGCTGTACCACTTCTGATGACCTGCCATTCAATAATAGTTATGTTGGAGCCGGAGATGTATTCATTGTTAAACTGGATCAGGAAAAGGAAATCATCTGGGCAAGGTATTTTGGAGGTTCAGGATTAGACTATGAATTAAAAAGAATTTCTGGGATTGAGCCTGCAGTGGCAATGGTAATTGATGAGGAGGATAATATTATCATAGGTGGAACTACATCATCCAATGATCTTCCCATGGTTTCTTCCATGAATGCTAGTTATCAGGGTGGTCATTCAGATGGATTTCTTGCCAAATACTCTTCCTCAGGTGATTTGCTCTGGAGCACCTATATTGGGGGAACAGGTGAGGATTATGTCACAGATCTATTGATTGATGATGGTGTTATTTATGCTCTTGGTATGACCAATAGAGAACAACTTTTTGGCAGCTCGTATACATCTTTTCAAAATTATTTTATTTTGAAACTTAATGGTTCAGGTGAGTATGTTGATTCATTTGTTTCTGATAAAGAATTCAATTTCTATATGTACTCCTTCTGTATTGATTCATCTAAAAGTATCGTAATTTCGGGAGAGGATTTCACTAGTGGGCTTATTATTCTCCTTAAATTGGACTCTGAATTTAACGAATTTTTCTTCAAGGTTTTGACCGGTAGATCCAGCACCCATAATCAGGGATTATATGTGGTCACAAATGAATTTGATCAGATCTTGATGGTTGGTCGAATAGATATTAATCTGGCAAATGCTGAACGAGCTAGGATGCATGGTTTTCTTATGATGCTCTCTCCAAAAGGGGAGGAATTATGGTCGTATGAGCCTTTAGGGAGTGAAGATGAGGCTGATTTTGAAAAGGCAATATTCGATGAGAAAGGAAATATAATTATAATTGGAGAAATAATAAATGAAGAATTTGAGGATGAGTTTGTTAAAAATTCTTACTTGAAACCAGAATCCCGCAAATCGTACAGGGTTAATTTCATGATGAAAATGAGTTTAACTGGAGAATTGCTCTGGAGCAATATCATCAGTTACGGTGTACATAATCAGGAAGAGCATGGAAATAATGATTTAAAATTATTGACGCAGAATTCTAATGGTACTGTCTATTTTGGAGGATCAATAATGGGAACTTATAATTCACTGCAGATGACCAATTTCTCAGTTCCTGCAGACTCCGGTTTCAATGCCTATTTTGCCACTATACCTGATCCATTGGATGATGAGGATAATGATTTTATCAGTAATGTATACGAGTATACTCATAGTATGAATCTCTGGGATCCAGCGGATGCTCAGGAAGATCTTGATGGAGATGGGTTAATTAGTATTATTGAGCAACGGCTTACTCATACCCATCCCCGAGATAATGATACTGATGATGATTTATTGGATGATGGATTTGAGGTAATCAATTATTTGGATCCATTAGACGCCATGGGTGACCGAGATCGCGATTCTTTGACAGATGCAGATGAGTATTTCATACATCATACCTCATTTTCTAGTAAAGATACTGATTATGATGGTTTATCAGATGGCGATGAAATTCTCATCTATGGAACAGAGGCTTTGAATAAATTTGGAGATCTTGACAAAGATGGACTTTTGGATTATGAAGAGATAAATGTTTACTTTACTAATCACCAAGAAAAAGATACTGATCATGATGGGATTTCAGATTACGATGAAGTCAATTATGGTACTGATCCCAATGATCCTTATGATAACAAAATTCTCAATTATTCGAAAATAATCGTTTCAATTCTACTTACTCTATTTTTCATCATCGCAATGTACAAATTAAATTCTAAAATTAAAAATAATGGATTCTCAAATCTTCCACAATATATGCAATTACGACATAATGGATTCAATACGTATACAGAATATTGCACAGCAAAGGACGATGGTTTTGAAAATAAACACTTGCAGAATCTAATAACAAGTGCAGGATACCAAACTTTAGATGATTTCAATTTCTTCTTGAAAGAAATAATGGCTCATGATCCTGTTTCTAGGTATCAAAAAGAGAATGCTGAGGTTTTATCAATTTTCTCCTCCTCAGAGTCACCAGAACAATCTATATATGGTTTAGAAAAATCTACATCTCTACTTAATGGGCTGAATGAACAAAGAATAAAGCTTGAAGCATTGATGGCATTGTTATCCTCTATTCAATCACAATTCAGCTCAAGACTATTACAAAAGATGTTATTGAACAAAAAAACACTATTAGAAAATAAGAATATGTTATCAGATCAAAGGAATTCCTTGATACAAATGCAGAATAATCTAAAGAAGGCAATTAATGATCAGACTAACTGGTTTGAACCTTGGGATCGCCTTCTTACCCTTATTGAGATCACAGGAGATGCTCAATCTATTAGTATTGAACGGATTGCAAGCGTAGTGGCCCTTCAAGAATGGCATGCTGCAGAGTTAATTCAGTTACTGATCAAGAATAATCCTATGATTGGGGAATATGATAGTGAAAAACAAGTTTTCACCAAGGGGCTCAATGTTGAACGATATTTGGTATTTGCTAAGAATTTGGTAAAGAAAATTGAAACTGCTTGATAAAATGAATTTAATTGGATTAGCAGTTTCACTGTGATTTTTTAGTGTTTATCTTCATATACATTATTACAATGAATAACCAGTAAAGCACGTAGGAACCTATTTCTAGCCAGGTACCCTTATCTTGATAGCCAAATAATGCTCTTAATAACACACCCAATGTATTTTCCTTATCATTTAGTATATGAGAAATATCATAAACAATCACATTCACAAAGGCATCTGGAGGTCCAAATACATTGACTTCCTGGAACTCATGCAGACCGTGACTAAATAGCCCAGCTGCAAACAGAATGAGGAGAAGTCCAGTGACATTAAAGAACTGCTTGATATTTAATTGCAAAGTACCTCTGAAGAGGAGCATAGCCAAGATAAGGGTTACTGCAATCCCAATCAATCCAGATACGAACACACTAAAGGGATCACTCTCAATACCAATACCGGTGAAGAAAAGCACAGTCTCAATACCCTCTCTCAACACATTGACAAAAACTAGTACTATAAGTGAATAACGATTAGTTTTCTCAAAAGCTTGATCCATGTTGGAGTGTAGTTCTGATGCAATATACTTTCCTTGTTTCATCATGTATATGATCATCCATGATATGAGCATAGATGTTGTAATATACGCAACCCCCTCAAAATATTTCTCAGTTTCACCCTCAAACCCACCAAGAAGGTAATCAAAGAGAAATGCTGAGCCAATACTGGCAAATACTGCCAAACCTACTCCTATCCAAACATCCTTTCGGTACTGCAGATTATTGGTCTTGACCAAGTATCCCAAGATAATCGAGACAATCAATGCTGCCTCCATAGTCTCCCTCAAAGCTATAAGGAAAGCTGGTAGTGAAAAAATCATAACTACGATATCATGGACTTATATAAAAAAAGTTCGTATGTACGAACTTTTTCTAGTAATATAAAATCTATAATAGTTACAAAAGTTCGTATATACGAACTTTTTACTTTTTGTATTATTGGCGTATCTTGTAACACATTTTTCCATTTTTGTAATGATTAATTAGTATTAAAAAAATTATTCTGTTTATTAATTATAATTGTAGTTTCAATTTACGCAGACATGGATACGCCACCCAGTTCTGTTTGTATATCTCCAAACTTACCTGTGATATACGCAATCTGACCGATATCATTTCCCTCACCATTCAATTTAGCATTGGTATCGTCAATACTGGTTGGTGGGTCGCTGAGAAATGCATCCTCTGTGGTTAATAAAATTAACCTACACATTCCGTACTGCTCTCCTTCAGTCAAATCCGTATCTTCTGCCAAAGCTGTGTAACATTGAATATCTATGATGTGACTCTGGATATTATCGAGAGAATCGGCAGTTCTAGCCATCTGTGGCATCGAATCCCCAATTAAAGAGAAATTACTTACAGCTCTGCCAATCGGTGCAATTGCTGATCCGAGTCGTGTATTGATAATTGTCAGATTATTATTGACATTACCTAGCGTATTTTGAATAATCTCAACCTGTGAAAGGTCAAAATTACCCGTATCAAGTGCTGAAATAATATCAAGATCTGATTGAACAACTTTGAAACGAGCATCCACATTGCTTAGGATTTTGATAGTTTTGGTTAATCCAATGAATCCACCAATAAGATAGAACATATTGGCAGAATTCTCTGCCAGTGAGAACTCCTGGAAGGTGCTTACAAAAGATCCAGCCTGTGAATTCATAAAACCATATGCATTTGAGTTGGTATTATTTGCCATGACGCTGACCTTGTAATCAACCTCAGCACCAAGAATTGCCATATATTCTGCCTCAGGATATAGGTTTGTAAGATTTGCAACCATACTATCAAACTTAGCATCTGGGATCATAGTGAAGTTATCATATTGGGGATCAGAATAAACTGAAAGGGTCTGATTCATGGTGTTAATCACAGGATTGGCCACGAGTCCGAACTCACCAACAGATATGGCAATCTCTCCAGCATCAGCAATGAAATTGAAGATACCTTGCATCTGTTTCTTTGTATCAATGATCATAGCACTCTTTCCAACATCTTTTCTCTCAAATTCTTTGAAAACAGGAGATTTCATAGCATCAACTACAATCGTGAAATTGGAGATGGCATGTCTGAATACAGATTCTGTACCCTCAAATGATGAACTATCCCCAATTGCACCTGAGGCATCACTCAATGAGAGAGCTCCCTTGAGGAGATGAACGAATGGTGAAGAGATAGTATCACTTTCAGGATCTGTATCAGATATGAGTACCTTAAACACATCAAGAACGGATAGAAACATCGCAGCACCACCGCGTATTAGATCTAAATTATCCTCATTGATTGCTCCTTCAATTTGTGGGTATGTTTCCACAGAATTGAGCAGAGCATCATCATCAAGACCTAGTAGTGTTCCCACAGCCTCTTCAATTGCAGGAGTTGCCTCAATCAAGTTGTCGAAACCAGATTCCATGATGGCGATTCCTTCATTGAAATCATCTAAATTGTTTGCTGATAAGGACAATGTACCTTGTGGCTCAAGTGCTGCATCTCCCAGAGCACCCATGGATAAGTCAATTCCACGTTGTATTGCAGCAACACCGGCTAGTGCTGGACCCACCCCTTTAGCGAGATCCACACCCGCTTGTATTAGTGTATACGCATTGACTATCAGTGCCTGTATATCCGGGATGGAATAGCTGATGAGGGCAAATACCTTCATATCATTGATGCCTGAAAGTATGGCATCAGCTTCATTAAACCAATAGGTAGCCTCTTCAAAGAATTCATTTGCTCCATCAATATCTCCCTGGGTTGATAGATTAAATCCCTCATTCAGAGCCAATCCTCCTATTCCAAATGCCATACTAAACTGGGCAACCCCAGTAACGATAATGAGAAGGTAGGGTAGTAGGATTACTCCTATCACAAAAAATATTGTTCCAAAAAGAAACTGGAAGATAGTGAAAACACCTGGTTTGGAGGTGAATAGTTTGGTTAGATTTACCAATCCGATGGTGGCAAAGAACCCGATCAACAAGGCAATGACAAAGTCTAATGCAATTCCATAGGTATCAACCAGATCAATATACAATTGATACTCTGAAACATCGATCCCCAGTGTTGTGGAAGAAGTTACCACTTTGATTGCAGTGGGAATTACCGTAACAAAAGGCGCCATAGGGGCTGCAAAATACGCTGGTAAAGCAAATGCCAAACCGAATTGTATGCCTAACACCACAGGTAAAGCCATTAAAATCATTTTCCAGAAGGATCGAGAAATCACACTCATCACAAAAATGACAAGAATTCCAAGCATATAGGCAATATAACGATGTACTAGGTTTCCCTGCACATCGAGAAGTGATCCCATGGTAAAACCAATAACAATTGTCATCACAGCACCGACAATTAGTGCCATTACCAAGGATCCTTTCTTCTTAGGTTTTTCCTCATCAAAACTTAGGACAGGGACCTCCTCAGGAGTGGAAGCCTCTATTATCTCTCCAGGTAGATCCTCTGACATTAATGCTTCCTCCGCTTGATAATGGTAAGGGTAAAGGTCGCCATCACCAAACCTAGTAATTGGTTGGATGTAGAACCTAGATCAAGATCAATAGAGACTGTCGCTACATCATCACCACCCAACTCAGTATCCACAGATGCTCCGACTGAAGATCTCGCACTGAAGGATGAGCTTGATGATTCCTCATTTGCATCAGTTCTACCCTCTCCACTAGCTGCTGTATCTGCATCCAGATCTAGTACTCGAATACCTGCAACTTGATCAAAGGTGAAGGTATCACCAAGAGCATTTTCACCCTCGGTAAGGTAGCTAATAACCACACTAGGTCCATACACGGGGGTATACGAATCCCAGTTCCATATTTTGTAAGTACCAGTAAACTGCATTTGACTGCCACTAGTAAGTTCGGTACTCACAGAGGCAGAACCACAGGTTGGATAGTTGATTTGATGAATAGTACATGTTATACCCTCATTACTAGTGATGTCAATGACAAATTGCTCACCAGAGAGATCCCAGAATATATTAAACGTACCTGGAGCATCTCCGACATTTTGAACTACTATAGTATAATCTCCTACAACATCATATCCATTATTATCTGTATTTGTCGTTGCTTCAATATTGCTAAAACTAATAGATGAGATAAAGGTAGGTACAGGTACAGCAGGTTTGGCGAGTTGAGATTCAGCAGAGAGAAGGCTACCTGCAAGATTTGATGTTGTATGAAGGCGTACTTCTCCTCCATAGGTAAATTCCTTAATTCCTAGATTATAGTAATCTTGAATTACAGGATTGCTGTCACCCTTCTCGGAGGTGAAGAATACCTCAGCATAGAGTGGACGGAAACCTAGGAAAGAATTGGTTGGCAGATCTACAGTGAAACTCACAGTTTCACCAATAGCTATCTCATCAATTTCTGTTACATTGAGTACACTTTCCTTCTCAATCTTCCAATCACGACCTAGAATACCTAATTTCAGGTTAACTACTACATCAGATGCTACTGCATCTCCTATATTCTCAATATTCACAGTCGCAGTAGCTGTTTCACCAACAGTATATGCACTATCATCAGTACTAACAGTCACTGCAAGCACTGCCTGAGAATCGGCTACTTGAATATTCAAACCATTGGATACACCAAAAAATGGGAATCCTTCAGCATTTTCATAGGTGAATGGAAGACCACTGGCAGTTACAAGATCCTCATTGGTTTCACCAGATAGAAGTTCATAATCAAGATTCTCGAAAATATAGAATGGCATACCTGAGAAATTCTGCCTCATAAAAGTATATTGCATGAGCTCAAAGAAACTCTCTGATGATGAGGTTAGAACACCATTTGGATAACCAAATTCGGTTACTTTCTCTTTGCCTTCTTTAAAGTAAAATGAAGCAAATGTATCTGTTTCAACTGGAATATTTGTGATTGAGAATCCCAGTGTTTCATTTGCACCAGCTGCTAGGCTTGCAACTGTCGTAGTAAGGAAGAATTCAGTTCTGAGAACTCCATTAATGTCAGGAACCTGTCGAGTTTCCAAGGTGAAATCATTTTCGAATAATTTGAAGGTTTTCTTCGCCTCGTAAACAATTTCCTTAGCTTTTTGGAATGCTAATTCGAAGGTATCGTCAAGCTGTGCCTTAACCTTGAGCAGGATGTCATTAGCCTTGGTTAGGTTCTGAAGCTCAGGTAGAAGAAGAGTTTCAAGGGCATAAATCAGTGGTTCAGGGAATCCAGTATTACCACCAGTAGATTCGATAGTAGCCAAAACACCACTACCATTGTGGATAATCAGACTATCTGAAGTATTCCATAAAATGGGGTTAGATGCCTCTGTATACCATCCCTTAAGCTCAAATGCCTGATAGGTGAAGGTATTATTGGCATTATTATCATCCACAATAGATACATTGTAGGTGTTAGTATAAGCCTCATCTAGTGTATACTGGCTTCTGATCACATCAATCTCTAACTTGCCCTCTTCTGGATGGGTTAAATTGGCAATATTGCCAAAATCGGGTCCCAATGGTAATTCCAGAATAATGTTGCTTGCTGGATCGCTCCCTGTATTAATCAGGGTAAATATCGCATCTAGGATCCCATCGGATTGCAATTTGGTTTGGTTTATATCAAGTGTATTGATAACATTTGGAAATGCGTAATCTGATGCAATAGTGTAAGATACTGTGTAATCTGCAGCAGTGCCTAGGCTATAAGAGCTAACTGGGGATCTCTGATCCCAGATGAATTTTCCAGTTACATGGGGTAAGGGATTGGAAGTGCTAGGGCTAAAGGAAGTAACTTTGATTGGATAGGGATATACAATCTCTATTTTAGAAAGACCTCCCAATTCACTTGATGGAGTAATCGCACCCAATATATTATTGGACGAAATACTTTTGGTAGATGAGCCAGTGATACCATCAGCTTTGACAAAACCAACAGCTGATACTACCTCAGACTTACCTGCTATACTGGTAACTCCAACATAAGCTCCTGCAACTTCTGCAGCAAGAATGTTGCTCTCGAGAGTTGCAGTCAGAGAAGACAAGTATCCATCCACATACAGTGGGCTTATGTAACTATTTATGAAATCGACAATTGATTGCCCTGTACATGTATCTGCTATAGTAAAGGCATAGGTTATAGATGTATCATCCTCATCAATAATGCTTGCTGCTGCATCAAAAGAGATACTGGATTGCACACCTTCAAGAGCAGTAGTAAGATCAAAATTGGTAAAACTATTGGGGATATCCATGGTGAAAACCCATCCATCAGGTAGAGGAAATGGGTTTTTATTGAGATGATCCGAGAATGGATCTGAATCAATACAGGACATGGCCCACCAGTTTGCTTTGTTCATGAAATATTCAAGACTTGGTTGGAATGAGGAGAATGATCCATTCACTCCACCAAATCTAAGGATTTCTGCATAAACAGAACTCCCTATACCGGGAACCAATTTAGCATACTCCTCATCAATATCATTGGTAAATGATACAGCGGAAGGAGAAATTGATGTTCCAGGCAGGGATTGATTGGCAACACCTAATGGACTGATAATAAGTAGTCCAAGGGTGAATGCGAATACTAATCCAATTGGTAATTTATGGGACATATTAAATCCTATTAACCATCTTTTTATATATATACATATCGCTATTCGCTAATCTTTGGATAATCTGAATTAGATTTGAGTAACATTTTCTAGAGTAATTTATCAATGGTATTTAAATGAACAACGGAAATATAGCAAAATAGGGTTCCAACAGCTATAATGGCCTTTTCACAATGATCCCTCAATGCAAAACTGAATTTTTAGTCTAGGGGTTGCTGAATAATCAGGAATGCAAATCTACAAAGAAACAGCCCTTGTCTCATAGGCTCGAACTTCATCTGTCTCACGCAGATCAATACCATACTCTAATACTGCTTTCATATTTGTCATGAAGAAACTCCAGCCCATGTTACAGCTCAGATGGTAGAGGGCTTGATCACTCAATTCACCACCCATATTATCCTGAGTGATGGAAAAAATCGTTTCACCGTCTTTATAGTCCACCTCAAAACGAACTACTACATTCTCCTCAGAATCCTTGGATTTCTTCCCAAAGGTGAATTCAATAAGTGATTGAGGCACTATTTTTAACACAATTCCTCTTGTCTCAAGATTCTGATGCCATCTCCAGTAGTACTGATCTCCTACCTGTATTCCTACATCACCTTGTCTAATTTCTCCATTGTTCTTGGTATACTCTGCATTCTTAATGAACCAAGTGACGAGGCCATCTGCAGTCGAAATCGCTCTGTAAACTTCGTCTAATGGTGCTTTTATGTACACCTTTCGTTTGAAATGATCCCAACTATATGACATATTTTTAGACCTATAACCACAAATATAAGGTTTCTGTCAAATTCAAAATTTTATCATATCGCTGCAGCTAATTCCCATATTCAAATTACGTTCCTTAATACTAATTCTAAAACACCAATATTCATTTATTATTAGTGATATTAATTAAATACCAATCAATTCAGCATTATAGATGAAGGTATGCCCTGCCTGTAATACAGAAATACTTGAAGATACAGCACGTTTCTGCACTGAATGTGGTCTTGAACTAGAGAGTAAATTTATCACTGTTGAGAGACCAATAACACAGAAATCAAATATCACTAGAGTAAACCCTCCTTCTATGAATGAGGAGAGGATTATACAACTGGCGGAGGATCTGATTAATAAAAGCGGAGCTGCACTATCTTCACGAGATCTATCCAGGATGACTAATAATCCGGAAAGCACAGTAAGAGATGTTCTCTCTCTCCTATCTGCAACAAATAGATGGCAATCATCCAATATTGATGATTTAACATATTTTTGGTCTCCTCTCTATAAAATGGCAATTAGAGATAATATGATTGGTCCTTTTCATGGATTTTCAATAGATATAAAGAAAAAAACTGCAATCAGATTACTTGATAAGTATTTCAGAATTAGAAACCAAAAGATGGGAAAAATTAGGAAAATAGAGATTAGAAATCTTCCTTTATGGGAAATCCAGACGAATGAGCTTGAAATTGAAAAAAGACATTACTTTATCAACGGGTTAAACGGAGGAATCTTGGATATTCAGGATCCTCACTTTGATTTTCCTTTTTCAAGCCATGATGAACGAATACAAACTCAGCAATTAACTCTCTTTGACTCAGATACCATCCTGAAAAGGCAGATGCGACTTGAGAAGCTAAGCAAATCATGTATTTTCCCCAATCTCAATCGTGAGCATGCAATATATGTATTTAACACAAAAATCAAAGCTTTTCGAACAGATATACAATTAGATCCCAAGACATTTCCCACTCTCATCTACTTTCCTATTTACGAAATACAGGTACAATCAATGATTCTGTGGATGGATGGGATCTGGGGTATGATAGCAAAGTCAAATCCATTTGATGAGACTTAATTGGTTATGAATAAGCAATATAATTCTATATGAAATGAGATTTGCAGTAGACTTAATATATCATGCTTATGTCAAGTAAATTAGAATTTCAAAGAGATTCAACAGAATCTTAAATCTAGGTATACTTTAATAATTACTCTTTTTTCATATAGTTTTTCACAACTGTAATTACTGGAAAAAATATACAATATATTAGATTATTTTGTGTTTCTGGGTGATTTCTAGTCTGATTTGCGTGGATTAGACTCACAATGTTCCATTTCGATTGGTTTATATTGGTATTTATGGATAATATTATTGTTGAAATCTCTGATTAACAATAATCTTGTGAAATCAGATCTGAATGAGGAACTTGGAAATGGTCGAATTCAAAGTACGAAATAAAATGCACTGCTTGGGACTTCTCATGAGAAATTATGAGCTTGATATTCCTAGTGATGAATGTATTCGTTTCCTTAGAAATTTTGGTGATATTTCCTATTATGAATTCACAGATACATTCTTCAAAGTTATTTCTGAAGAATTAGAAATTTCAGGATTCAAACAGCGACATGAGTTCAAAGTCCTTTACAAATCTGAGAATATTGATAATGCAAGAAATCAAATGCTAAATTTTGAACAAATGCTATCAGAATTCCACCCTGAATAAGTAATAACGTACTTCTATTGAGATATTTCTAACTTTATAGTCGAGTGATGAAATTGTTATTCATTTTATTTAGACTTCAGTATTAAAAAAAATACATATCTAGAAGATTTGATCAAACTCCACAGATATGACAAATTCAGGGCTTATCATTACTAAATCTCAATTATATCTTTCTAAACAATCCCCTAAGTTTCCATAATATTACTATTATTTAGATATAGAATTATACCCCCTGTTTTTTTATTGAATAATGGCAAAAGCAAGTTTAAAACACATTTTCCCAAGAATGCGATACCTATTGGGAATGTTTAGGAGTTTCTACAAAGTTGTTGTTTGGTTCAAATTGATGGGCAGGAAGAGAAAGCTGGTTTCCAACAGTATTCCGGATGAGTACGATACATGTAATACAACTACGACTGATTCTGAGTATCAATTGTTTGAATTAGAAGGCAACTTACCCTCTCTTGATGGCTCACTCTATATTTGTCAATGTTTAGGTGATCCAGAGGCCTTTATGATTGGTGATACTAATATTGTCAAGCTGAGCTTTCGTGATAATATGAGTGTGAAGAATTCTCTGCTTTGGACACCTGCTGCAATTGCCAGAGCAGATCTTCGTGAAACAAAGCATAAGTTTGATTTCTTTGGAATGATGTATCTCAGCACAGGTTTGGGGATCTTATCATATACTGAAGGAATGTATCTCCTTCCTGATGGCAGAATTGCAGTAACCAGTGATATTGATCGACCTTGGATCATAGATAGAAAAACATTATTACCACAAAGTCCCCTTGGAAGGAGAGATGAGTGGATGTCTCTGATGAAAGGATCTGATAATGCAATTACAGGAGATATCTTCTCTGCATATGCCAATTCTCATGTTATTCATGCAGATAAAGAGACTGGTGAGGTATTCCTAGTCAATCTTAGATATAAACAACGAGATGGTAGCCACCCAGTCAAACTCATTCGATGGAATGGTGGAAAATTTAAACATTATCTAGTCAAGGATCATGATGGCCATGATATTGAGATCAAGCAGAATATTCACGAGCTTGTCTGCACTAGGGATTATGTCCTATTTTTTGATGCATCATTTATAACAGGAACAGAGATGATATTCCCTTGGAAGAACTCTCCTCTCCCATATCAAAAAACTAGATTATTCATCATAAGAAGACTAGATCTCAATGATACCGATTCAATAACCGCATCAGTTGTTGAGATTGATGAACCTACCATCCATTTCTTAGCGAATTATGAAAATCCTGATGACATAATTACCATTTATATGCTCCATGTATCTAATACCAACACTGCCGAGATGATACGAAAGACTGATAGGGATTATCAAGGAAATTTGTATCCTGAACATCTTATCGGATATGGGACTCTTCCTCCCACCGATCTCAACAGCATTGGAAGACATAAAATCAAATTTGAAGGAAATCGATCTGAAGTAATAGAATCTAAATATATCAGTGATCCTTCTCGAACCTGGGCACCGTATCTCTATACCTACCGGAATAGACAGGTTGAGGAGTATAATAACCAAGATTTATTTGTTATGTTCAAGGGGTTCAACCTAGATAATCTTCCTCGAAGGGTAATTAAGGAATATGCAAAGAAAGAGGGGGTTGATAGGAAGATTCCCGCTGAGGATATTATTACTGGGAAATATAAGCAAAATAATTCCGTCTCAAGAATTTCCACTGATAAATGGGAAATTGAGGATAGTTACGAGTTCCCAGATAAGTTACTATTATATACAATATCCCATATTCAGGATAAAGAACACATAGGCTATATTATCGCTGGTGTTTACAATCAAAACCCAGCAGGAATTCCTGACTTGCAATCCAATGGTCATGAATACTGGGTCTTCAAAGAAGATGAACTATCAAAAGGACCTGTTTGCAAACTCGGACATCCCATGCTGAATAATACTACCTTATTCCATACCCTATATCTACCAAACGGGATTGAGAAAAAATTGGATCAATACTCTCCTGACTATCATATTGATCTTAGAGAGGATTATAGCAGGGAAGAAGTGTCTCAGTGGGGTAACAGAGTATTATCAACCTTCGAAACATTAATTTGGCCCTATTATGATACCTATAAATCACTAGCAGACCTTGGTAAGTACCGATACGTCAATATCGGAAAAGAATCCTTAATCGGAGAGCATTATGTTAATGCAGATAATGCTGTACAAATAGCCGAACTGATGTTTTTGGAGGCCGAGAGGCAATGGTCCACCTGTGGCTGGAAAAAAGTAGAGGAGAAAAAGGGAGTTCTAGTTGAGAAAAAATCGGTTTCTGGAACTTTCAGATCTTCAGGGGTATATACCACACGTTCTTCAGGAGTTATTGATGCCGAGGCTCAGGCAGTTTTTGATATGCTAGTCTCACCAGAAGGATTTGCAGTACTTGATCCTATTAGTGATCCTGAGGATCATAATATCCCCCCTCTGGAGGTATTTGATTGGGGTGAGAATAAAAGGCTGGAGGTGGCAGTTGCTACCACAAAAATTCCACGGATGGAATCCTTTGAATTTGTAGTTCTCAATGCTATTGATATGAAGAATCGAATTTTTGCAAGTAAATCTATGCTACATCATGATAAAAAAGGAGGTAGTATTTATTCTGATGCTGGAGAAACTGAGCTCCCAAGAGCTCTTAATACCTTTGCGTTGAAAACTGTGGATATAGGGAATGGTCGATGCAGATTACTGATCGCAAACTTTGCAGAGATGCCAATTCAAGGACCAAAATTCATTCTAAATTATTTCAATACAAAAATGTATTTCAAACCAATGTATAAGAGAATTCGCAAGAAGATGGCTGAGAAATCATGATGATTTACGAAAAAGTCTTGTTGAGTATTTTTGTATAAACACCATCCTTATCAATATCTTGCATGTGAAAAACAGCTCATTGAATAAATCATTTGGTGATAATATCATTCATTAAGAAGTAGAAATCATACTTAAACAATAATAATATCAAATTATCTACTTCCGAATATGCAAACTTAATATGCAAAATTTTGGATACTAAGTCGATGGTAATCAAAGTACTAGGTATTGTCGGTAGCCCCAGAAAGGGTGGTAATACAGATCTATTGGTTGATGAAATCCTTGCAGGTTCATCTGAGGCAGGAGCAATAATCACCAAGATTCACTTAAATGATCTCAATATTGCTCCATGTCAGGCCTGTTATCACTGCAGGGATTACGGAGAGTATAAGAATCAGGATGATATGATATAGCTGGTAAAACTGATGGAAGAATATGATATTTGGGTTCTGGGTACACCCGTGTACTACTGGGGTCCTTCTGCTCAGTTCAAGGCATTTCTTGATCGTTGGTTTGGTGCTGGAAAGTACGTAAAGTTCAAAGGTAAAGATGCTATACTGGCCATCCCATTAGGTTCTAGCAATGAATATGATGCTCATCATACTGTCGGTATGCTAGAGGATTCACTTAATTATGTAAAGGTGAACCTCTTGGCTACATTGTTGGCTGCTGGAGCATATGAAGCAGGAGAGATAAGGGAGCAAAAGCATTTGCTTAAAAAAGCAAAGCAAGCAGGTATTGATATGGTGATTAAAAGAGGTTAGAGATGAATTTAATAAAAAATACATTATTTGAAAATAATCTAAATAGAAATCTCAAATCTTCATTCATCCAGTCTAAAAATGCATAATAGAGCAGAAAGAGTTTCATAGGCTTTGATTCAGTACAATTGTTGCATTCCTTTGATAAAAATTTTGAGAGCTGTTGTAATATCATGTTTAGTATTCCTCATTTCCTCTTCTGTAATAATTTCCATACTATTTGCAGGGTGATGCTGTGCATAAATTCCATCAACTAAACCGAAAATATAGTTAGATACTTTCTCCACATCATCAATCCTAATAGTCCCTTTTTTCATACAATCACTCAATATAGTCCTAAAAGCTATTCTCTCATCCATTCCTAGTTGTGCCACAATGGTGTCAGCATATTTCAAGAATGTATTCAAATCCTCCTGAGTAATATGAGTAAGTATTGATGATTGTGCGTACAACCAATCTAGTCGCTTTTCAAAGTAGGTAAGGATCTTATTTTCACACCCCTCAATTTTGTCAAAATCTGCATATATTATTTTCATCTGGTCTCTAAACTGAGTGGTGACCATAGTGATGTAAATCTCCGCTTTGCTTTTGAAATAATAATACAAAGAGGCCTTATTCAAACCTACCCTCTCTCCGATGTCCTTAAGAGTGGTTTTATTGTATCCAAACCTTTCAAAACATTCTCCAGCTGCTTCCAATATCATCTGGCGTTTATCTTGTTTCATATCAAACACGAACTATATAAATTTTGGATCTCAATCAAAAATAATAAGCTTTCGATTGAAATTGTTGTTAATTGTGATCTACAGATTTGGATAGGGAGGTAAATCTCTCCATATCTATTCCTCTGAAAATCAGCCAGAATGCAATGATCAATTCAAAAAACAGTGTGGGTAGATTCAGCATTACTGTGAATTGATTAAAGTCTCCCGCATAGAAGCCAAATATCATCAACATTACATCCACTAATCCAAATAATACCGCAACTATACCAAGGATACTAATCCATCTAGGGATCAGCTTGGAACGAAGGAAGATGTAGCAATAAAAGAATGCACCAATGTTGAAGAATATCACCCCAAAATGTGAGGTCCAATTTTGAAGGTGGAACAAACTGGTATTGAGAAGTTCATAGTATGCATCTGTGGGTTGCCCAGCATTCAAATATTCCTTACTCAAACTTAACATACCTAATATGAAGATAAGGTGAACTATAGTCATAATACTCTCCATTATTCTTGATACTACAGCAGCTAATGCCAAACCCTCATTATAGTTCTTTAATATTGGAAATAGGGGTACAGCAATCATCGCAGTGGAGAGAGCCATGACCATAATTAATAAAACAACGATGATTGTTGCTATCTCATTTTCAGCAAGTGCTAAGAGATCGTTTTCAGACTCAGTAATTGGACCCCAATTAATGGCTGCTATTATTCCTGATACAATTGCTAGCAAAAAGAAGCTAGCGGATAGTTTTGCAAGATTCTGAATATATGAAGTGTTTTCCATGATGTATCACCTTTATAGTTAAGTGGATTTCAACTTTCAACTAATATATTTGAACTATTAGATTTAAGTGTATAGGTTGTCCTATTTGCCGTGGAATGAAAAATCAGTTCATTTTCAACTTTCATATAGATTGTTTGAATTTTGATCAGATTGAATCAGAATAATTGTATTATTATACACATATTTTGAATATCTTGAACATCCTCCAAATAACTGGATTTTAATGCTTATAATATATTTTCAATAGTAATTATTTCGATCATTCAAGGTAAAGCTATTGAACTGAATACACTAAATAATATACGTGTCACGAATTAAATTTGATATCTTCTCTCTAAGCTTTCTGGGAGAAGATCCTTCCTGTTCCCGTAGTACTGGAATGGTATCCGTTTGTTATAATGCCCCCCTAAAACTTGACATAATGAAAAATATTATAGTGGAGCTCTTCTCTAAGTATCATCATCTAGCTGGTTCTATCGAGATAGAGGATAATACCTATTACTACAATATTCCAGAATACGTTACGCCGGATGAAGTACTTGCCTGCATTCAAGTATCAGATATAAGTTATCAGGAACTCTTTAACAAGCTATCCATGAAACCAGTGAATCATTTTGATGGTCCTCTTTACCAATTATACCTACTAGACCATTCAGATAATTTTGATATTGTCATCTTTGCATCTCATCTCATTGGAGATGGTCTTACCGCAGCTTCTTGGTTGTCATTAATCACCTATAACTACTATCTAGAGCTAGCTGGGATGGTCAATGAAAAGATTTTCCCAGAGATGCACTATTTTCAACTTGTGGAATATGCATCAAAAATGCGTCATACACGTTTTCGCCCACTTCTTGTACCAAGTTTTCTGCGTTTTATTCCTGGAGCAATAGCCTATCTCAAAAAACGTAGGATAAAGGTTGATGACCAGATTTTCAATGATCCTGTTCCATATAATATCCCGATTAGTCTGAAGCATTATACATTTCCTGCTGAATTTACCTCGGTTCTCAATAAATTGAAACAGTCGCTTAGGGTGAATTCTAATCACCTGATTGTTGCATTACTAAACTATGCCCTGATGAATACACAGAACTACAAACGGGTAGTCTGTGTATATCCCATTAATCTCCGCAACCGTCCTGGTTTGGAAGCTGGTAACCTTGTGACTCTAAACACAATTGAATCAACGTATCAGGAGGACTTCTTGGATTATCTCGTGGCTACTCGTAGGTTGCTTGAGAAGGAGAAATCAAAATCAGGACCATACTATGTCATTTCAACTGGTAAACTTATCAAACCTGATTTTGAGAAAATGAAAGCCCGTTCCAAGAAAATCATGACAGCTAGTAACATACGCTTCTCCAATGTTGGTCGTCTACCTGCAGCTAACCTGGAGGAAATCAATTTGGAAGTATTTTCCAAAATCCCATTATCCGATTTTCATGTGAATGCCTTACCTCTCTCTACCTGCGGTGCTCATTTTTTCATTAGCTCAATTGTCAGTGAGAAGGTAAATGATTACTACCTTACCATTCTCTACTCCAAAAAGACAGAGAAAGCTCTGTTTCAGGTCCTGGAGAAGATGGAAACTATCATACAAGAAATGAAGTAATGTTTCATCCAAAATCTTGACCCATATATATTACACTCTCAAGTCAATGCTGCAAGGGCTTTCTTTCTCAGTGTAACTCCTGTAACAGGTAGAGCCGCAGCAGTCACAAGTCCAACAAATACTGATAAGATATACTCAAATGCAGTTAGAACATCATTTGTATTGATGAAGTACAACATAAATGCAGTTATTGGAAGCATGAGGAAGAGAGCTGTGATGAAGCCAGGATTGTATCCTTTTTTCTTGATCTGAAACAAAATTACATGACCAAAAATATTGGCAATATTGAAGATCACCATACCCACGCCTAACCAGGGTATGGAATCAGCCAGGAGATATCCTATTAAATAAACTGGCCATAGACCCAGATTAACATATAGAATTAATCCTTCTGATGCTGGAGCATTATTCTGAGGCTCAGGTAATGCAAAAACTGTATGATGATTCATGAAGTGCTTAAACCCTCCTGGAAATACATATTCCTCAAACTCATGAAACATGAGAACCGCAAGATTTGCCAAGAATAGTACAGCTAGTGTGATCCCTGTTGAATTCCATTCAAACATCACACCTAAGGTGATCAATACAGCTAACACTCCACCAACTCTGGGCCAGATAAAATTGAGTTGTTCCTTATTCATAAGTTATTTTTCTTTTAACCATTTAAAATATTATTGTCTCAATAGTAACTACAGTAGTTACAATGCTTATCATTACTTTGGATCAGTTTTCTGCATTGATTTTGATTAATCTATCCCAAAACCTCAATCTTATTGGCCTGATGTTTGGTGCAGCATACGTGAAGGTAAAAAAATTTATAGACATTTTCTAAAAAATAATCAATAATTAGTCTTATTTATACTAAATATATTAATATACACAAGATAAACTAGTATATATTATGTCAGTTCTCATCAAAGATATCGACAAGGAATTGTATTCAAAATTCAAGGCAGAGGCTGCTTTACATGGAATTAAAGTAGGTGAGGCATTAACCCTGGCTATGCAGACTTGGCTTGACCAACAGCACAAAAATAGCCAAAATGATCCTGATCGTACAAGAAATAATGCCACCTATCGGAGGTTAATATTCTCATTGGAAAAGGAACATGCAGGTAAATGGATGATAATTAACAAAGCCCAACTAGTTGGTGTTTTTGCTAATAGAGAGGAGGCACTGAAAATGGCAAAGAATAAGAACTTAGAGGGGCATAGTATTATCTGTCCCATCTCCAGTACTCAGCAGACTAGAACACTGGGATTAAGGAGGAGAGAGAGATAAACTTTACTCTGAACTTTTCAACTCCACGGAATTCATCTCTTTCTACACCCATAATACCACTTTTGCTGAAAAATTACACAGAGACAAAAGAAGAGCGATTGGAGGCTATGATCGATACAGGTTATGATGGCAATATCCTCATTCCACGATATATCTATGATAAATTAGGACTCTTTCAATTCGAATTCCCAGAAGATCAGAAGGCACTTGTCGAGACTGCATCTGGAGAGATCATTTCTTTGACCATGGCAAATGCTATTATAGAATTGCCAGATATTGAATTCAAGTTGATTGTAACAGTTGATACTTTTGATACTGCTGCTGAGGTTCTTGTGGGAAGACAATTCCTCGAGGTGTTTATTGCCACTCTCAATGGAATAGATCAAACACTGACCCTCTCAATGGATGATGATTGATTCGGTTTTGATTAATTGAAATAATTTTATTCTAAACTTCCAACTACTTTCTCTACTTCTTCCAAAATCTCACAAGATTTGACCAGGGCTTTCATCTTGGTGTGGTCATCATAAAGTGGCCGATCAATCTCAAGAAACTCCACATGCCTACGAATGACCTCCTTGGCCTTGGCCACACCATCTCCCACCTTGTGCTCACGGAAATCAAGGGCCTGTGCCGCTGCAAAGAATTCTATACCGAGGATACCATAGGCATTATCAAGGATTTGTAGGTTTTTGATGGCTGTGTTCATACCCATACTTACGAAATCTTCCTGATCTGCCGCTGCGGGGATACTCATTATTGAGGCAGGCATGGATAGAATACGTTGCTCAGTGATGAGCGTGTCTGCTGTGTATTGTGATAGCATCAGACCTGACATGAGACCTGCTCCCTTGGTTAGGAATGGTGGAAGACCTACACTTAGGGCTGGGTTATCGCTCCAATTTACTTGATATTCAACATCATTATATAGGTTGATTGTAAATATTTACTTGGTGATTTAATTAAATTATATTTTGAAAAAATCATTCATTTATAAGGAGTTAGAAAACTTTTCGAAATTTTTCAAAAAGCAACTTAAGTACATCGAAATAAATGAAAATGATAATACAAAAGCACTAATTTTGAACTGCAAAGGGTATGATGAAGATGAAAAATTCTACTATTTTGATTTTAAAAATCGACTTGAAAAATGGACAAAAAAATTTGAATTGTGTTATGCTGTGATTTACAATGAAATTGACAAAACTGATCAATTTTTGTATTTCAAAATATATGAAGATAAGATTGCATTATTTTTTACATCTAATAAAATAAAGGGTTTGCATAAATATTATATTAATAAAATAGATGGTTCTATTATCAAATCACAGTATTCTGATTATTGTGATACTATATCGTCAACGATTCTATCCCCTCAACAGAAGATAAAAGAAATCAAAAAAACGTATGGGATAGCCATACTTCTTCCCTATATTGGATACATTGAGAAAAGAAATAATTTTACATATATAGGTGTATATAACATAAATACCAAAGAAAATTTCTATCTTCAGAAACTTCCCGAATTCGATAAGCCATCAAGTATCGCAATATTCAAGGATAAAAACTCTAAGCTCTATCTTATCTATGCAGAAGAGCTATCAATTTACAATGAAAAGGGAAACTGTAAAATAATGTTGTTTGATTTACTTTCAAAAAGAAGACTAATTTTTACTTTAGTTTATTTCCCTCGAGATGGATGGGTATCAAAATTTTTCCTTGACAATAATAATAACAGAATTTTCATTACAGGGTATGAAGCAGGGATATATTATATCGATTTAAATGCAATGCAAACTGAGAAATATTGTATAAAAAATTCCAAATTAACAATGGAGGAGATTAATAATAGTGATTTCATGCTCATCAATAGGAACTACTTAATGCTAGATGATCAGCTAATGATTGATCCAGAAATGTATCTTCCTGAATATTTAAACACAATCTTGTTAAACCTTTCTCAAGAATGGAAATTCATAACTAATGATGTGATAAAACAAATTAAATCACCGTAATTTGAATTTCTGTATAAATTATTTCGACAAAATTTATCTTTATTTGATATTATTTGATAAAATAAAAACCGAGGAAATAATTCAAAATCTCTTTCTTTTTAATAATATCAATGGAATGATGTAAAATAATACTATATTGGGAAATGTAAAATAATATATTGATAAAGAGATATTAACGGTTGATTTGAGACATTTTTTTTTTATTAGAAAATTAAATAAGTATAGAATAATAATATTAAATACTGGAATGATACGAATATCATATTAAAGGTGATGATACTTTTGAATAAGATTCCATTTTCTGCATTTATATTAAGGCCTATAGTATCAATTATTATCAACAACAAATCATTTGTGTATCATAGATGTGAAGAAATTGATGTTAATTTACCTGGTCAGGCATTTAATTTACTTAATATATTGATTCGGGATATTGATTATTCCCATTTACCTATGGAATTGAAGGCTTTATTAGATGAGCTTATGCAGTATCCACTAATTGAGTATGAGATCTCAAAAAAAAATCGGTTTAGTTTAGTGGGGTCTCTTGAAACTGATGTAGGAATATTTTATGGAACAAATTTTAGAATCAAATCAATTGACGGTAAAAATGTTTTATATTACGATTTCAAAATCAATAACAAAAAAATTGAAGAAAGATTTGAATTAAACACTTATGATTCTATAATTTTAATATCAAACATTCTTGTAAATTATGCGTTTCCATATTTCATCAGGGCAGATAAATTGAAACTTGAATTCAATAGTTACTATCCAGAGATTGAAGACCTCATACCTTACACTAATTATGATACAAAGCTGATTAGGAAAATTATATTTAATGATAAAAGAATAAATTTTAACTCAGACCAGAATATTCTTCATATATTGGAATATGCAAACAATTTCGTCAACTTTCTTAGAATGGAGCTTCAACATAACGAAATTTCTTATGAAAAAATACTATACTTAAATGGTCATGGTTTAATTTCATTATTATTCAAAGATATTTCTAATGCTTTTTTCAAAAATGTAAATCACATTTTACTTAATCAAGAAATTACTGAAAGTATTTATGTGTGTTATCTATCTCAATTACAGCTCTTGAAATATAATGGACTTTTACCCATTGAAATGATACGAAAAGTGGTTAATGAGATATACGAACTCGATAAATCACTACTTCGAACAACCGAAAAAAATCTAAAAGGAAATCTAGAAGCATTTTCATTAGAGATATAAAAACGAAATCTATGAAAATTTAGTTTTAGCAAAAACTGATTCCGATCATTTTGATCAGATTTATTGTCGTTTATGCAAATTTCCTTTACACATATCTATATTGATTATATAGCATTATCATATACATAAAATATAAATTAATAATCAAGTCATAGATTTGGTAACCAATTTGATAATATAATAAATGAAAATAAAAAATATTAATCTTAGAAAACTAATTGAAGACAAACTCTTAACAGAACTTCTC
>JADCLS010000007.1 GCA_026702845.1 Candidatus Heimdallarchaeota archaeon | reverse complement strand
TAGACAAAATGAGCCAACCAGTGGGTGAGATTGTCCCAATCTCACAAAAACGAACCAGAAAAAGGTTTAGAAGAAAGATTTTCAGCTGGAATTAAGTGGGAAAGGATTTTTGAGACAAGGAGGACTGAATTTATGAAGTAGCACTTATAGATTGATGAAATAGCATTGCAATCCAAATATGTTTTCCAGAGAGATTAAATAAACTATCTGCAATAAAAGAATAGCATATCATTGCTAAAAATCCTTGAAGTTGTATTCCTATATCAGAGTATAGGTATATTGGGATATGCCAAATCCACCAGAGACCACCCACAATACAACTTCCTATGGTCTTACCCAATTTTTCTTGCAATCGAGGTAATGCAAACCACCTCCAACCTGGTTCCTCAAATAACGGACTGGTGAAGGTTGAAGTAATAAATTGTATTGGAATGATTATGATTATAAATATGCCTAGATCTGCAACAATAGTAGAATTTAGAATGAATCCAGTGCTTGGTGTTTGATTTAATAGTAGTTGAAGTATATTCACCATGATCACCAGACAGGGAAGGAGAAAAATCGCTAAAGCAATCCAAATTCCCTTGGGGCGACTGATCCATAACAAAGATTTCAAACTCATTTTTTCATCATTCGGTTTGTGCATACGCAATAACACTGCAATAGGCGCAATTGCCCCAAGTGTTTGGCCGACAACAATGGGTAGTGGAAAATTGATCACTCCATAATGATGTAGCACCATGGGTACCCAAATTATCCAAGACCAACAAAATACAGTTGCATAAAATTTTGTTATAGAAAGAGATGATTTTTCCACAAGCCTTACTTTATAAGATTCAATATTAAAAATTCACCATGATCTTCCTCAAAAAAGATTAAATTACATAGCTGACGCTATTATTTTACAAAAATATTCAATAATCTGCTAATCCAATTCTTTATGTGATTATCGTTTCTTAGTTATCTAGGAAATGAGCATGAGAAGTGTTAGGAATGGATATGTTGCTTCAACCATATTACTTTCGTCCATTCCCATCTCTTCCTCAGGTATCACCTTGAAATTATCATAGGAAGAATCTCCGCTAAGAGATTGCAACTCAATCACATCAGAGCTTGTGATTAAATCATGTTCAACAGAAAAAATGAACTCGTCATTCGTTCAAAGAGAGATAAAGCCATTCCTTAGTCTATCGATAACAAGATGATAGCTTCAATGGAGTGGATCAGGGCTCTTGTACTGATCGAGAAACCAATTATACGGTTTGAGCAAAACTGCCCTTTCAGGGAAGCTAGAAGTATCGAGGTAAACCATCCATGCAATTGAATTTGGGAAATATGATCCATTCCTTACACTGGCCTTCAAGAATGCGATTATTTGAGAAATCAATCGAGGAGATATTCCTATACGAGGAGGAATAGGTTCAGAACATCGTTATTTGTTTGAAAATACATTCAAAAAATATGACTGATGCTTTGAATACGGAGGTCGTCCACTATAGTTTTATTCATCTTCCTAATTCCTGCTTCATTATATTTAATTTTTAAGAATTTTCAGCATATCGAAATCTGAGAAATCCAATTCTTAAGAATTTCAAGGATATAGGCGGCCTACCGTAAGATATGTTTATATAGTTGATAAATTAAATAAATAAAACATATCCTATAATAATAGAAACTTGGTTATATTTAAATACTCGGGAATCCCCAAATTCAGTAAGGTGAACGTATATGGTAAACATATTAGATCAAATACCAACAGGCGCGAAGATCGCATCAGTATTTTTCCTGGTGCTGATCATGCTCGTGGCCATTATCAAATCACGATACAAGAAATACACGAATAGAGACTTTGTACTAGCATTCAGAAACGGAAAGATCCGAAGCGAAGGATACGGCGGAGGTTACTTCGTCCTCCCGTTCATAGATGAGCTTATTGTGCTCAGCACTACTGTGCAGAATCTTGAGGTTGATGCCGGAGAGGTAATCACCAAGGAGAACCAGGATGTACGCGTCAATGGTTTTGTTGTATGGCGTATTGAATCCCCCCGTGAGGCTTACTCAAGCATCACCGGTGCAGGCAATGTCATGCTTGAGATCAACAAGGTACTCAGCAGATTGGTTGAATCCATTGTGAGAACTACAGTGGCCAGACTATCCCTTGATCAGGTTCTGCGTGAGAGAGGACTCATCATCGATGCCATCATGTCTGAATTGGTGAGTGTTGTCGGCCCCATGGGTATAAAAATTAACACTGCAGAAATTAGGCATGTAGAGGTCGTGGATCAACAACTTTTCAATGATCTTCAGGAAAAATACCGTCAGCAAGCTCGTCTTGAGGCCCAGAGGGTCATGATTGAGACCAATCAGGAGATTATGAAAAAGGAAGCCTTCAGTGAGCAGGCTGTAAAACTATATAGAGCTGAACAGGAAGAACTAGCCAGTGTACGAGATCTTGAGAAGGACAGAAAAATCCTACTTGAGCAACAAAAACTCAATGAGACTGAACAGATCAGACTACGAAAGGTTCAGGAACTTGAGAAAGAGAGAGAAGCATCTGTTGCTGAGATTAACCAAAAGACTCTCAAAATCGAGGCTGAGACCAGATTAATTGAGATTGAGCTTGAGGCTGAGGCCAAGAAAAGACAGATCGTCCTTGAACAGGTTGATGTACAGGCTGCACAAAAACAGAGAATGGCAGAGGCAGATGCTGAAGCAAGAAAGAAAGCTGCTGATGCTGAAGCACAGGCTTTACTGAGAAAAGCAAATGCTGATGCTGAGGCTCGTGAGCGTATGGCTAAAGCAGAGGCTGAAGCAAGAAAGAGAATGGCTGAAGCAGATGCTGAGGCTGTAAAAATGAGAGCTAATGCTGAGAAAGAGGCAATAGAACTCCAGGCTGAGGCTGAATCCTTCCGGCTATCTCAGATTGCTGATGCTAAGAAGAAATCACTACTGGCTGAGGCTGAGGGTAGAAAGGCTATCCTCCTGGCAGAGGCAGAAGGTCTGCGTGAAAAAGTACAGGCAGAGGGTTATGTCAACGAGGCCATGATCCTCCGAGAGCTGGTTCAGCAGCTACCTGAAATTGCCAAGTCCATGAAGGTTGGTGACATCAACTGGCTCAATATGGGCGGATCAAATGGTAATGGTGACAGCCCTCTGGGAATCATCCCCAAGAACCTGCTGCAGCTCATGACCCTATCCAAATCATTTGGATTAGACCTTGAGGGTCTACTCAACAAGGTTCGAGGTAGAACAAGCAATGGTAATCCACAGATGCTGGAACAACTGGCACATCTGGCTCTCCCTGATTTCGAGAAGTTACAGAATGCAGAGCCGATCTTTGACGATGATGGTATGATCATCGGGTTGGATTACGATGCTGATAATGACATTGACTTCCACATCCCAGAGGACATGCGATCTACTGATCTCAATGAGGTCATAGAGAACTACATGAGGAAGCTCAAGTAGAGGTGATGAAGAATGAGCGAGTTTATTGTTGATCTACTATCACTGGCTACCTGGGAGGCAATATTCACCACGCTCTTCTTTCTTGGACTGATATTCACCATATACATCATAGCCGGGGCCATGTCGGGAGATGACGCAGACCATGATGGGGATGGCGATGCGGATCTCGATGCTGAGCCCACAGCGATTGATCTTGATGGTGATGGTATTGCAGATGGTCTAGATCTGGATGGAGATGGGGTGATAGATGTCCATTTTGATGGTATAGACCTCGATGCAGATATGGATTTCGAACCAGTAGGCATTGATCTCGATGGAGATGGGGTGATTGATGGCTACGATCTTGATGGTGATGGCATCATAGACACTGATGTGGATGGACTTGACCTGGATGGGGACATGGGGGACATCGACACAGATCTGGATCTCGATGGGGGAGATCTGGATCTTGATGGCGAGTTTGACCTCCACGTCGATGTCCACGACATCAAAGATGTAGCTGCATTCAGGGATCGATCCCTGGAATTGAAATCCAACTTCATGATGGGTAATGTGAGTGTGTTCATGCTCTTCACTGGACAGATTGGCTGGATCTACATCCATGAGCTGACTGATCTCATCATTGCCATCTCGTTACTATCAGGCTATATCGCCTCCAAGCTATTTGCTATGGTAATAGCAAAGTACGCAAAAACAGTGGTGGTTCCACTGGTTAAAATCGTAAGAGGCGATATAGCCGAGGTGAAATACCGGGTATCCAAGCTCAAACCAGGACTGGTCAATGTTCGTCGCAGGGATGGGGTGATAGATCCTGTTATGGCTATTGGAGCATTTCCACATGATAATTTTGAGGCTGGAGATCTCGGCTATATCATTGGTAAGAAAGATGCCTTCTACCTCATCACCAGGGGTAGAATGGAGCTTGAGAAGAAAATAGAGAAGAAAGCACTTGATACTCTTGATTAATCAATAGAATAATTGGACACCGCATCTAACAATTCAATTAACAGTTCAGAAACATCGAATTCGTTACAATAACTCTTAAATTTATTTAATTCGATACTCTGTTAAAAACTTTACAAGAGAATGGATAGACCTAGTTATTGGATCATTCATCAGAATTATTTCCCCATGATTTAATATATTTATCTCTTTGTTGTGCAATTTCAAATGCTGAAATGATAAAATTTATTCCCTCGGTAATAATTTGATCCATAGGAATCTCTTTAGCTCTTAATGCATCTCGAATGATCTCGTTCCTTCGGGATATAACTCTTGAACGATTAAGAGATTTCATAATATTAGAAGATAGTTCTTAATTACTAACCCTTTCTCCTATTATATAATAATTTGTAAAAAGGAAACCAATTTTTTTGTTCCGCTGGATTCATAATATTAACGATCATTGAAAAGAAATCAAGAATCTTCACCAGGATTAGAATGGAGCTTGAGATGAAAATTTAGAACGAGGCATTAGACTAGGGTGAAATTTATTAGAGCTTCAAATTTTATATTCAGATTTCTTTTTAACCCCCATCTACTTCAATATTGATTTACTAATTTATAGTAGATTTTTAAAATTTTTATTGATTTTCTATGACTTAAAAAAATTCGCTCCTCCATAATATTTTTGTCTATCTTAGGTAATTTTTATATTATTTACAAGATAAAATATCCATGACTAGGTCAGAAACTTAGTCACCTTTAAATAATCATGAATCTCAAGCTTATTTGAGAGAATTTCAATGGAAAACTACTTAGATCTTATTCCAGATGGAGCTAAAATAGCTATTTCAATTTTTCTTGTATTTCTGATGATCGTTGCCATCATTAAATCAAGGTATAAGAAATATACAAATAGAGATTTTGTCTTGGCTTTTAGAAAGGGTAAAATCAGAACAGAAGGCTATGGTGGGGCCTATTTTATCTTGCCATTTATTGATGAGCTCATTGTCCTCAGTACAACTGTACAGAATTTAATTGTTGATGCCGGAGAGGTGATCACCAAGGAGAACCAGGACGTACGTGTCAATGGTTTTGTTGTATGGCGTATTGAATCCCCTCGTGAGGCTTATTCTAGCATCACTGGTGCTGGTAATGTGATGAATGAGATAAACAAAGTATTGAGTAGTCTTGTTGAATCTATTGTCAGAACCACTGTGGCCAGACTATCCCTTGATCAGGTTCTCCGTGAGAGAGGACTCATTATAGATGCCATTATGTCTGAGTTGGTGAGTGTTGTCGGCCCTATGGGTATCAAGATTAACACTGCAGAAATTAGGCATGTAGAGGTCGTGGATCAACAACTATTCAATGATCTCCAGGAAAAATACCGTCAGCAAGCTCGTCTTGAGGCTCAACGTGTCATGATTGAGACTAATCAGGAAATCCAGAAAAAGGAGGCTTTTGCTGCTCAGCAAGTGAAATTATATACAGCTGAACAAGAGGAACATGCTGGGAGAAGAGAATTAGAAAAGGAAAGGATGATTCTTCTGGAACAACAAAAACTCAATGAGACAGAACAAATACGTCTGAGAAAAATTCAAGAATTGGAGAAGGAGAGAGAGGCATCGGTTGCTGAGATCAATCAGAAGAAATTAAAAATTGAAGCTGAGACTAGATTAATTGAGGTTGAGCTTGAGGCTGAAGCCAAGAAAAGAAGGATCGTTCTCGAGGAAGTGGATGTACAGGCCGAACAAAAACAAAGAATGGCTGTTGCAGAGGCGGGTGCTAGAAAGAAAATGGCAGAGGCTGAAGCTGAAGCAGTCAGATTAAAGGCCAAGGCAGAGATGGAGGCAATTGAAATGCAAGCTCAAGCAGAGGCCTTCAGACTGGAAAAAGTAGCAGATGCCAAGAAGAAATCATTACTAGCGGAAGCAGAGGGTAGAAAGGCTATTCTCCTGGCAGAGGCAGAGGGTCTTAGAGAAAAGGTACAGGCAGAAGGTTACGTCAACGAGGCCATGATTATGAGAGAACTCGTCCAAACACTGCCTCAGATAGCTGCCTCGATGAAAGTAGGCGACATTAATTGGTTAAATATGGGAGGATCTGATGGAGGAGATGCTAATCCACTGGGGATAATTCCCAAGAATCTGTTACAGATCATGTCTTTATCAAAATCATTTGGACTTGATATTGAGAGTTTATTAGCAAACCTAAGGGGAAAATCAAACAAGGAATTAAAAGAGCTCAATAAACTATCCAGTACTTTGCCTGATTTTGAGAAACTAAAAGATGCAAAACCGGTATATAATGAAGATAATGTCATTATAGGACTGGATTATGACAACAATGGTGAGATAGACTTTCAGGTACCTGAAGATATGAGATCAACGAATTTTAATGAGGTTATTGAGAATTACCTGAATAAACTCAAGTAGTGGTGAAATTGTATGAGTAGGTATATTGCTGATTTACTGACTGTTTCTATTTGGGAGATAATATTCACAATTCTCTTCTTTTTGGGGCTAATTTTCACAATATACATAATATTTGGTGCATTGCATCATGGGGATACTTCTGATCAGGATGGACATGATGGAGATCATGGAGATGGACATGATGGAGATCATGGAGACATACATGATGCGGATCATCCAGATGATTTAGGTGATTTGGATTCTGATATTTCCTCTGATTTACATCTTGATATGGATGCAGATATTGATACTTTTGATGTGCATGTGGATATACATGATATAGGAGATATTACTGCCTTCAAGAATCGATCGTATGAATTGAAATCTAATTTTGCACTGGGAAATATTAGCGTATTTATGCTTATCACAGGACAAATAGGGTGGATCTATGTGCATGAGTTAACCGATCTGATTATTTTAATCGCAATTGTCTCTGGATTCATTACTTCAAAATTATTTGCATTGGTTATTTCAAAATATACCACTACAGTAGTTGTTCCCTTGGTTCAAATTGCCAAGGGGGATATTGCTGAAGTAAAGTATCAGGTTACACATCAAAAGTCGGGGTTAGTCAATGTCCGTCGCAGGGATGGGGTGATAGATCCTGTCATGGCCATTGGAGCTTTTCCACATGATAATTTCGAGGCTGGAGATCTCGGTTATATCATTGGTAAGAAAGAAGCCTTCTACCTCATCACCAGAGGAAGAATGGAACTTGAGAAAAAAGAAGACAAGAAGAAAGCACTCGATTAACCCTATTATTAGTCAATAACATATTAAATGATTAAATTTTTCTGAAACGATTTCGAAGATATACTACAGACAGGCATAAAAGTATGAATAGTGTTCTTGGATAATTAGTCTGGCTTATCTCGCTTTCATTCAAAGTAATTAAGCTAGTAATGACTTGATTACTATAATGAGTAGTAATCTCAGTATTCGATTCACTGGTCTGTGATGTATTATTTGATGTAGAGATAAATCATCAATCGTATCATTGATGTAATCTACAACGGCTTGCCTATAATGAAATCCAGTATCAAATCCATCCCATCTATCTTTGTACTGCACATACCATAGGTAATCACACATTATACCTTTATAATATTCCGTATTAATTATCTCCTTCCACTGCCAGTCAACTAATGTTTTATAAGTACCCTCAATATAAATCACACCAGATAGGGGATAGGTTCCTTCTAGATAGAGCTCCTTCAATTCAGTACCAGAAATACTCACTTCTACTAGGCTATTCTCAAACGGTATAACAGATATCACATCGGAGTAACTTATATTCCCAGCCCGAAAGTAATCACGGTATCCACTTCCTCCATTATCCAGGCCAAATGATACAGAATGTGTATCTTTATACATTCGATATAGATATCCATCAGTTACTAGATTCCCTATATGGGATTTTTCATAAACATCTCTAGAAGTAAAAGAGATTACCTGCCCCACATCAAAACATGCTTTCCATTTTTCTACTATTTGCTGAACAGAGGGTTACTGGAGGAACGGTTCCATCTATATTCGCAATTAGACTGCCATTTATTGAGGTTAGGGTGTTTGTAGAAGTGTCAAAACTTAGATCAATCACAACAAATCCCTTGCTCATATGATCTGCCATGGTAATAAGAGAAGATCCAACTGAGTACACTCCTGGTGTTCCTCCATATCCACCAAGAAATAGGATATTCAGAACAGAAACATCATTGGCAAGAGTAATCAACTTATTGGGAGTATCATGAGCAAGAATTATTACAATATCTGCTCCTGCATTGATAACCTCAGGATAGAAATTTCGGATTGCAGATTCTGGATCTGTAAAGTCATAGTGCAGTGTAATCTTGGGATGTGCACTTGTTGAGCTAGATGTAGTTGAAAAATCATTTTTGATTAAATATATAATCAAATTCCTTTCAAACTTGAATTACAGAATTTTTATTTTCAATGTTTTAATAATATGTAAAAATAGATGACAACAATGGTTTAAATCTATAAAATACTTACCACTGATATATCTCTTTTTTTGGGGGTATAAGAGCTAAAATAATAATCCCTAGAACGATTGAAGGGAAAGGTAACTCAACTTGTGATTCTATGAAGGGTAAACTATTTACAATTAGTCTCCTATAAAAAGGAGGATCTAGGGTAAAGTAATTTGTTCGGTGAGATTCATAATGTATCAGATATCCAGTTTCTATTTCAATTATATAAGATACATTTCCCTTATCTCCATCAACTGGTGTATCATCGAATTCTTGGTATATAATATAGTGCTCATCAGTTACATCCAGTGTTAGTTTGAATTCTCTAAAAATAAAGGAATTTATCAGATCTTGCACCCTTTGCCAGTAATCTATTGATGTTGGCCAGAATAGAGGAACATTGTCAAATTCAATATTGGTAAAATCATCATCGATTTTCGAGTATGACACTAGAGCTAGATCATTTGAGTGCACAAGTAATCCTAAAAACCCAGAAACAGGCATGAAAGTACCCTCTGGCACATCTCTCCCGGTGATATTTGCATAAACAGTATCATTTGTAACTGAGAATACAACTGCTGTAAATTCTCCATCAGATGTTTGTATTGTAGCCTCTGAACCTATTTCATGATAATAGTGCACTTTCCAGGAAAGACTAGTTCCTTCCTCAACAATAAATAGAGGCTCTGAAGAACTAATGATTGGAGAAATAAGTAAGATAAGTAATATTGATAAATATTTCATAAGAATATTTAGTTAATCATATAAAAAAAGGTAGTTGTGGTAATTGAGCACATACAATATCTCTATTTTCAAGTCATCAACGGCTAAGACCAAATGTCAATTATGATCATTAAATAATCAAGTTACTCAATAATAATGAAATGAAGGGCAATAGAATCAATATTTTCAATTGTTCCATCTCGGATTTCATCAAGAAATGTATGCAACCTACCAAAATTCAAATCTGGATCACTTATATCAGATACATAAAGCCATTGTATGTCTCCGAATTGCAATTCATTATCCAATTCAATTCTATTCTGTTCACCTGAAATCCAAACAAAAATATTAGAATTTAAATCTTCAATAACTAAATTATTGAAAGGTAACCCTGTTATAGCCTTGTTAAGAATGATTTCATCAAGCATAGAGCTCCTTATTTTATGGTGTAAATTATAGAAAAATATTGAATTATTTTCATATATTCCTAGATTAGAGGATAACTTTTGATCTACCATTTGCATAAATTTAGGTACATGAATTATTAATTCATCGCCTTCACACTTATTGAATCGAATATTTCGATCTGAAATCTTCAGAATTTTTGTATCATCAGATGTATTAGTTTCAAAGGAAATCTTTTGATTCTCACCTATTTCATCAATAATAGTGTCTTTTGGATAACGAACACAAGTATGACCCTTACAGTTTTGATGATAACAGTACTTGTTTGGTTCAAACAACAAGTTATGATCATGATTTTGTAAAGTGATCAATTGATCCCATTTATGATTGAAACTTGAAGAATTATGGATTATTGCAGGAAATTGAGTGTTACATCCAGAACATCTGATAACGATAATTTGATCAGATTTGGATATTTCATCCAATATTAATGGTAAATCAGATAAATAATTAGTTTTCTCACAATGAATTCCAATTATAATATCTGGTGTTTTCATTACGAAACAATCCTATGCACGATTTCTGATCAACATAACCTCGGCAATCTTAGTCGTGAGTTCGTCACTAATACCTAATGCTCGTTGGAGGTTTTCTAGAAACTCTTTTTCTTTGCTAGCTAACACACCATCAGAGAGAACGAGATCTACGGCAATTGAGAAAACACATTCCTTTAATTCTTGATTCAATACTCTAGCACCTGCATTGATAACAGTACCAATACCATCCCTTCTGAGAATCATCAAGATTTGATTCATCATATTTTGAAATTGAGGTGCAGTTAGATGATGAAACATATTTGACCTCCCTAAAGTTGTTCTGATTGTTTCTAATTCTGTTGCTGCTATGTGCCCATCTGCCTCTGTTGCGGCAAGAAGTATTCCCATGAATCCTTGTTCTTTTGTAAAGGTCAAGGACTGACTTTTATTATTGTCTACCTGAAAAAGCTTATCAAATATTCCCATAATATTCAACCCATTAGGTAAAGATCAAAAATAATTATTATTTATATACTTTTCTTATAGCAATTACAAATTCGGCCCTTGTAATCGTTTTTTCTGCATATTAACAATGATAATTTGTTTTTTCCCGATTATTCGATTAAATGGTAAAATTATCTAATTTTAAAGTAATTCAAATTCTTAGTACTCACTGCTGCTCATTCCATATACTTGATGAGGCTGCAGATGATCAGGAAATTCGAATATATTTTCTTTTCTAATTGAATAACAAAGATGACACTCCTCGATGTATTTATCCTCAAAATGGAAGCCTAACTTCTTACCTAGTTGCAAAGGTCCTCCATAATGTAAATGAGAACAAATGGGATGTTTGGAGACATCATACTGCTCAAAAATGGTTTTCAGGGGAGTTTTCCAAATATTTCCTATAATTATTCCCTGACAGATCTGAACATTTCCTAAGGCATCGATATGTACACGTTCAGGTGAAACCAAATCCTCATGAGGACAGGAAGTGAAAGTATGGAAAGAACGAGTTTTATATGAATTACCATAGGTTTCCACTGCTCTCCCCCTTAATCTAATATTCCCACCAAGTATCGGTTTACCTCTCTCAATTGATGTATCACAATCGCCTTCTTCAATAGATATAACACCTACAGGTAAGCCTAGTTCATGTGCAATCTTTACTGCATATTTGGGAGCAATAAATTTATGGCCATGAGAATGTAGCTCATCATCGCTTATACTCAAATCAACGATGTTGTATTTTTTTAATTCAAGGAGAATAATCCTTGCCTCCTCCTCTGTAGTAGCCCAGTATCCATTACTTACTATTCCTATTTTGAATCCCTTTGAATCTGCAATTTGAATTGATGTAAGCAATAATTCTATTTGTGAAAAGGGTTCTCCGCCTTCAAAATAAATTGTATCAATTGTATCTATAGCTTTGATTTGATCTAATAGTTCTTTTATTTGTTCTATGGTGAACTGAGCATTTGCAGAGGGAGATCCATATACAAAGCAGTGTTTGCATGATCTTGTACACTCATAGGTGAAAAGAATATGAATACTGGAGACTGGCATTTCTACTACTATACAATCAGAATTGAACCTACATAAAATATGAGCAATAAAGGTATTGAGTTGATAATTGAATAATGAGAGATTATACAATTAGATATTTTAAGCGAATGGCTAACAGATTTTTGATATAATTGTGAGTATCATTATATTTTTTAATACTTAGAACCAAATAACTTATTTTTTTTAAGAAAAGGAGTTTGGTGACAATAACTTGACTAAATTACCCGAAAAAATGGAGAAAATAAATCATAATTGCTATAATATCAAATAATAAAGGCTAAGAGTACAAAATAGAGTAGATGTTTAACTTTACTTGTTTAGCGATCTTCAAAACATACAGAAACGATTGAATGATAGATTATTTTTCAGTCCTCTAGATCTTCTTCTTCTTCCTCTTCTTCATCTTCAAATTCTACAGCTATACTACTCAGCTGTTCCTGTATTTCTTCAATGGTATAACAGTATTCATCCTTTTCAAAATCATCAGGGTCGGGTAACTTGAAAAAATCTTCCTCTTCTATCTCAAAATCCTCATTAAAGCCAGTAGAACCATAATAACAACCTTGAGTACAAACATCTGTATGTTTCTTCAATCCACATACCCAGTTATCTGGATCTGCTAAGGCCATGCAATGTTTTTCACAATGTACTAGATCTTGGAGTAATAATGACATAGACATCTCATCTACTGCAAGTATTTCAACTAATTTCTTGATATACTGTGAAATTTCTATGAAAATATATTTTTCTAGTAAAATTAATAATGATAATCTATAATTAGTACTAATTAATTCAAGCAGTAAAATTTACCAATTTCACACGCTTAGGTGAGATGATACTAAATTAATAATGATGAAATCGTCTCACTCCTCATTTAAACTATTATCTTCTAGCTCCATGGTGAGAATGGTATACACTGATTTAAGAATTGAATCACCAGTTGAAATGGCCATCTGGTTGCTCATTCTTTGGTTAATCGTTGATGATTGATAGGATTCATCCCTGAGGCTCGTAGTTATTTCACGATATTCCTTGAGAATTTGCTCATAAGATACATGTAAAACGATTTTCACCTTATTTTCCTCGTGAATGATTTGTCCTACTTTACTTACAGTTGATGATTGCTCAACATAGACTAGTTGAATATTCCAGGCAGAAACATCATTTAAGGGATGCTCTATATTGAATGTTAGATAAAATAATGGATACTTATCCAGTGAAGTCCTTAATAATAAACCCATCAATGCGGTCTGTAACTGCAATCTCAGGACATTTAGTATTTCATCCAATCCATCAGGTTCCCAAATGAATTGCTCATCATCCCTTACTATCTTCCAATTATCCCACTTAGACTCTATGATAGGTTTGGGTATAGTAATCATATGTTTCAATGTCCTCTTTCCACCAGACCGGACTATTTTTGTCTTAAATGGAGGTAGGGTTGGATGCTTTGGCATGATTTGCATATATATTTGAATATTTTATCTCTTAAGTCTAGGTAATATTGATTGGATTAATTGAAAATATAGAATGGTTTAACTTCTGGTTTCTTCATTGTTTGTCTAATTCTTGCCTTCTCAATCTCCTCAGAGTACTGAAATGCACTAGCAATAATTTCCTCAATGGTCTGAACTTTTACTTCTTCTACTTTGGAAAATTTTGTTTTAATACTCTTAATTATTTTTATAAATTCCTTGATGGAGATTGTTGAAAAGCTGATTGAATTGGTTTTAGGGGAGGTTGTTGAATGAGCCATGTTATTGTCACCAATAATATTTAAAGATTTCTAGTATTGGTGACAATAAAGCGCCGATTACTCCTTGAAATTTTGATACTATTGTCACCAATAGTGGAAAATTTATTTTTAACTCATAATAATATAAAAATACTCATTGAATTTCTTAATCATAATATATTATCCTCGACACAACTACTTTTAATGCAATTGTGTGTTTCAACCCTCATGAAATTAGAATACGAGTACTATGGTAGATTAGATATGAATACAGGAAGTGAATTCAATATTCATAATTCGATTAGGAATTGGCTTTGGGAGATGGAAATTACGATATTGTATATCAAAGAATCTTATCCAGATAATTTTAACAAAATCCTATCAGCTATTGAGGAAAAGTATTTCACGGTTACAGAGTATGATTTTGAAAGATATGGTTTTGATATGATTTTAGAAAACAAAGAAATACTAGTTGATTTCCCTAGGTTGAAGCAGAAGGCACTACAGTTTGTTCTTCATCATCTACAATCGATTGAGAATTTCATATTGTCAGAGAACCCTGTATTCATCAGATGGATGGATTTTCTAAAACCTATGTATTTACTTATCTATCATCGAGTATGTGCGATAGTAGAAATTATGGGAAGGGAGAAAGGCCTTGAGTATTATATTGAAATTCTACATCATGTAGGAAAACAGCTGGCAATGAAAAATGGTGTGGGAAGTACTTCTATTGCTGAAGTTAGGGAAAATAGAGTCAACTCGTGGAAGGAAAGTAATGCCTTTGAGTTTGCAGTAGTGGATACTAATGAACATTCATTTTTGGCAAAATTTGATAAATGTATCTCGTATGAATCCATGAAACATGTGGATGATCAAGAATTGGCCTATTACTCAGTTTGTTTTCCAGGAACCATATACTTGCAGTACTATCATGATAAATTGTCATTAAGGAGGACACAGACACTATTTTCTGCGGACTTTTGTGACGAGTACCGATGGGATAGATCTATTATGAAAGATCCTGAGCAACCATCACTGGAATTATCCAAACAACTTGTAAAGAAATGATCTTTTAAATGAAATCATTTTTGATTACTTGATATCAATATTAATTATCCGTCTCAATTAAATATATAGCAGTTATTTAGTGAATAAGAATATCCCAATCCATTGCAAAATATTTCATTGAAAGCAGTTTACATTAGCTTTGCCTTTATTATAGTTTTAAGAAGAAAGTAATCACATTCCAACTAATTCTATGCTAACTTCATATAATTTCCTAGCTAGATCTTTATCCCTAGCATGAGGATTTGGTGATTCCATAGGCCAAGCTCCTGCACGATACCCCTTTGGGTAGAGCACTCCATTCTGACTGAAAAACTCACCGCTGTGGTTGGGAGCTTCATCATCAAGTAAACAATGAAGTGAGGTCTGGGCTCCATCAAACGCAGACATTATTCCTAAGAGCCTACTGAATGGTCGCATAAGCACATTCTGTATAAATACAGCCCCAGGAGCAGAATGATGAGCCAAGTTGGTTCTTACCCATCCGGGATGTACTGAAAAAGCAGAGACACCAGTTCCTTCCAACCTCTCTGCTAGGTTCAAAGCATGAAGAACATTGGCTAATTTCGATTGATTGTATGCCTGTACCCTGTTATACGTCCTCTTCTCGAAGAAAAGATCATCAAAGTCAATAGTAGCAGGTTCTCCTCCCATACCAACGTGAGCCACACTGGACAAGCAGACAATTCTCGATGGAGAACTCTTCTTTAGGATATCAATGAGTAGTTCAGTGAGTAGAAAGTGACCAAGATGATTTACTCCAAACTGTGTTTCAAAGCCATCTGCTGTCCTTCCCTCTGGACAGGCCATAATACCCGCGTTATTGACTAGTGCATCAAGTCGACCATATTGTGCTAGAAAATTCTCTGCAAATGAACGTACAGATGTAAGATTCCCTAGATCTAGCTCCATAACATCCACTGATGACAAACCATCAAATACTTTTTTTGCCACATCCACTCTTCGACAAGCAGCTATCACGGTAGCCCCCTGCTTAACCAATTGTTTTGTTGTTTCCAATCCAACACCCGAATTTGCACCGGTCACAATATATATCTTATCATTCAGATCCTTCTCAAACAGCCTGGGATCACATTTCAATGTCTTTACCATACTTTTCACCTTCAATTACTAAGAAATGACGTATTTGTCATTTTCTCAGATATTTCCCATAGTTTTTTAGAATCTTCTTCGTTGTATGATCTCTTGTTGGATTTTATCCTCTGAGGCCAGCCCCGAGCACCACCAAATTTGTTGGGGCCTATATAATCTCCTGATTGCACATCATCCATGGTCAAGGCGTAGAGCATTGGAAGGGTACCCTTCCACACTGGCATTCCCAGTAACTTATCAGATAAAGAATATATTCTAGAAAGATATGATTTACCACCAACTGCAGGTCCGTTTTGCTGCAATGGAGTATCCGTGTACCCTGGATGAACAGCTATAGCTTGCAGATCATCACCTGCTCGACGTGCGAGTTCGTAGGTAAACAGAAGATTGGCGAGTTTGGATTGTCCATATGCTGCGTTCCTGCTATAGGATTTCTCACTGTTAATATCATCAAAATTCATCCTTCCCATTTTGTGTGCTATGCTGGATTGATTAACAACTCTTGATCCGGGTGTTTTCTTGAGAAGATCATAGAGAAGGGCAGTAAGTTTGAAATGAGCCATGTGGTTGACACCAATTTGAAGCTCCATACCCTCCTCGGTCTTCATGTATGGAGGTTGCATGATCCCAGCATTATTCATCAAACCGTCTAGTCGGTCATATCTCTCAATAACGTTCCTGGCAAACTCCTTCACTGATTTCAAACTAGCAAGGTTCAATTGAAATAGAACCAGTTTGGTATCAGGAACGATCTCCTTGATCTCATCAAAAGCTTTCTGACCTTTTTCCAGATTTCTGCAGGCCATGATAACCTCGGCATTCTTTTCTGCTAGTCTAAGACTTGCCTCCTTCCCTAGGCCAGAGTTTGCCCCAGTAACAATAAATACCTTTCCTGATTGATCAGGCATGTCATCAGTCGTCCATTTCTTCTTTGAAAGTGATGAGATTGATTTATTCATATACAACAATATATTGTTGTTTATAAAAAGGATTTCACTCACTTTACAACAAATTAAAGTTGTAAAAACTTAAATAAGCTCACAATATATTGTACTTATGTTAGAAGAGTTAGGACTCTCAAGTTATGAAAACAAGGTCTATTTATCCCTTCTTGATACAGGAACGACTGATGCCCGATCGATTTCCAAGCAATCTGAAGTTCCCTTTGGAAGGATCTATGATGTGCTCAATATGCTGGAGTCTAAGGGAATTATTTTGAAACAATCAGGTCGACCACAGAAATTTTCTCCTGTCAAGCCGAAACTTGTTCTTGAGAAACTGATTGAGGAAAAGAGACTGGAGATTGAACAGATCACAGATAAGGCCAAGAAAGTTGAAGAGGAATTGAGTTTGAAGTTTGAGCAACTGAAAAATGAGCAGGCTCTATTCTGGAGGGTCGCTGTGAAGGATGAGATCCATCCAACCTTTGTTGAGCTGATTAATGAGGCTGAGATAGAGGTGTGTGAATATCTGGATATCACCGAACAAAGAATAAATCATCCACAAACTGTTGAGTTGTTTCATCAGATCCCTAAGTTATTTGAGAATTTAAACAAAAAAGGTGTCAAGATAAAATTGCTATTAGGAATAGATGACCTGGAGATCATGAATAAATTCGCCTCAAATCTCCTTGGGTTGGTTGAGAACATAGGGAAATTCTGTGAAATGAGAATGTGTAAGAAGTTATCTGAGCCATTCGGTGTGGTGGATGAGGAAAAAGTTATTCTGAAGATCAAGAATCCTGCGGATTTGGATGCTCAAGAATTGGCTATGATGTTCTTATGGGAGAAGAAACTGGCAGAAGAATTACATTCCAAATTCTTGGAGATATGGGATAGAAGTGAAGATTTTGAATTCAGAACTGAGTTAATCACTAAAAATGGAAAAGATTGATAAATCTCGGTAAATATGTAGATTCCACAATTAGAAATGAATTGAATAGCCAGATACTACTATCATAACTTATTCCTAAATATGGATGATCGTTAGCTCCTTTGTGATCAAAATCATCAATTTATAATACTGAACCAATGTTCTCATATTATCAAAAATATAAGGGTAGAAAGAGCAATAATCATAGCCCCGAGCAGAATTACAACCTTATTCTTGTTGTATTGTAGAGGATTATTGACAGGAAGGGGGGCCCTCATCAAAAACAAGGCGATCCATACACATACACTAAAGTAGGCAGAATGCCAGAATAAGAAACCAAATCCCCAATCCCCATAAACTTTCGTTTCATTTACGATCAACAAAGCTTCTTTAATGGAAACAGGATGAGTTTCTTGAAGAGAAAACTCTCCTCTCCACATCTCGCCTAAATGGAAAATTATTCCATACCCGACATAGATCAAATTCCATATCGCTATTACAATTGCTGAATGTCTAAACATCACCATCCGTTCTTTGAGAGCTGGATCAGATATGGTGAGAACCCGTTTTAATTGGTTGAGAGCAAGCGGAAGTATTACTAAAAACCCTACAAACCAGAGTGTTTCTTCAATTGCCCATAATAACTCTGATTTCATCACTACGCTAGGTGTAGCAAAGAATTGGGCCAAAAAAATACTTAAAACCAATGCATATGGTGTTTTTTCAAGTATAAGTGTCATTTTATTTTGATTTGAAAAGGGGATAAACTCATTGAATTTGATCATAGAGTAGGCAATTAATCCACTAAAAGATAATTCTGCAAAGATGGCAAAGAAACGTATTAACAATGAGCTATTAAAGATAGAATCAAACCATGCAAGCTGAGGATCATATTGAGAAACAAAAATTGACCTATATGCCCCAACAACTGTGAATATAATTCCCATTAATCTCATTCTTCTTTTGTAGGTGATTTCATTTTCATTATCTACTAATGGTGATCGTTTAATGATGTAGTAACAAAAAATCAGGTTAATCACATTAAGAAATACCATTACTGACCACCAAGGCCAAGCCCAAGTTATATTAGAATCGTCCACAAGTGATTACCCAAAATGACTGTTAATATAGTTTTGTGGGCAGAGTAATCAAGGATGTATCTATTTTTTCAAATCAACCTTATTCTCTGCGCGGATAAAGGTCAGTTTGCCAAAATTTTCCTTTCCCCAGCCTACGTATACAAACAAGAATATCTTGTAAATGCAAATGTCAATAAGAGTAATGAAGAGAATGAAGTGTATGCAGATATATTTTAGATATACCCAAATAGCAATAAATGAGAATTAATGGATCAATATTGTGAAAAAACTCTCCTATCTATCATTTCCATTGAAAGAAATTCCGAATAAATATCTATTATCACTGGCAATTCTGATGCAAAAATATGAATCAGAGTGGCAACAGAGCCAAATTACCAGTGTTGAGTATTATCTTCTTCAATTATCATATCCAAGGAATAAATTTGATAGTCTTTGGACATTAGCTTTTGACGATGAATTAGTTGGGTATGCGAAAATTGAATGGAGAACTAAGGATCAGAATACAGATAGAGGTGAATTTCAACTTTACATGCTTGACGAATACCTTGAATTCATCCCTGACTTAATGAACTCCCTGTTAATTCCCCCATCTATAAGGCTGATTATTCCCTGGGTAGTGAAAGACGGAAATGTTGATAAGATTATTCAAAATAATAAATTCCCAGTAGCGTATGAGGAGAATATGGCTGTATCAATGATTAAACAATTCACATCTGAGAAGATTGATGCAAAATTAGCTCATATCAATGCCTCACTAGCCATAAAAGGATATTCTGTCAGAGTTTATGAGGATGCCAAGTTCGATGGTATTGATCTAGAAGCTTTCAGTAAGATGTATCAGGCCATCGTCAATGATATGCCCTTGGAGGAGCTAACTGCGGAGCAGTTATCACTTGACTGGCAACGTTTGAGTGAGTTCTTTGAGTATAATCGCAGTATTGGTTGTACTTTTATCACTGCCATAGCCTCTAAGGGAGATGAGCTGGTTGGTGTGAGTCAAACAATGCTAAACATTCACAATCCCAAAGTATCAGAACAGGGAGATACAGGTGTTTTGGATAATCATCGAGGAAATGGACTTGGTTTGGCCATGAAATACAATATTCTAAGGAGATTATTAGATACGGATGTGGATTACTGGATAACTGGAACTGCTGATTCAAATACACATATGAGGCAGGTAAATGAACAACTTGGCTATGAGAGCATGTACATTGCAAGGGAATATGAAATAGAAGTAGATCGGTGGAAATTCTAATTCGGAGTAGCTTCAGCAAACTCTCAATAACCCAAAAGTACAAATAATTGGTATTATCAATAAATTCTATGAATATATTATCTGGATATTCTATTATAAATGAAGGAAAAAAGGATGAGGCTATAAAATTAGTCTCAGAAATGGTTGATGAAGTAAGAAGAATTAAAGGCATTAAACAATATGACGCCTATACGAGCAAACAATATGAAAATAGGATCTACTGGCATTCTATCTTCGAGACAGATGAAGCTTTCAAAAAGCATGCAGAAGTAATGGGTAGATTTGGAGAACGTATGAAGCAATTATTTGATGTAACTAAGAATGAGATGAGCTCATGTGAGCTAATAAAATAGTACAAATAAAATAAAATAAAAATAATTACTACCAGCATTCTATTTAGAAGACAATGGGATATCATTCTATGTTAATGAGATTTTTTCTTGCTTCGATTTATTTCCTCCTTCACTCGGAATAACACAATATTTCTAATTAAATTTAGGGGAAGGGGTTGATCCAAGGGGAACTGGATTGCACCCTTTGAAGTTTTGTATTGACTAAGCTCATCTGCAAAATTTTCAATGCCAGACGGTGTGGGATAAAATCCAATATGATTTTTGAAGGCAGCAAAATGAACCAAGTTTCTCTTCAAAACAAAAGTAGGCATTTTATACTTGAATGCTTCCACCGCATCTGGAACACATTCTCGGATGAGTTTTCTTATCGTTTTAAGTTTGATTTGAACATCAGCTGGAAACCCAATAATATACTCATCAATTTCATTCATACATATCTCTACTATCACTTAGGGATTTTAAGGTAATGATAATATAAGTACTGGGATAGTCAATACCTAAACTAGAAGTGATGTGTTGTTAACTAGTCTCTAACAGTAATGGCCACATTGCCTGTTTTCCTTCCAGTATCAACATATTCATGTGCTTCAGCTATCTGTTCTAGGGTATACTGCATATCAATTACAGGTTTGACTTCTCCCTTCTCAATAAAATTTGTTAGCCGATCTAAATCTACTTTTCTGTATCCTACTGTCCCCGAAATCACTTTTTTCCCAAACAAACCTAGAAATTTCCCTAGGAATACCTGTGAGAGCTTGGGATTAACCATAACGTACTTTCCTCCTTTCTTAACTGCCTTCAATCCCTTTGTCAAGGAATTCCCCTTGGCATTTCCACCCACAATATCTAATACAACATCATACTTTGTACCAAGTCTCGTGAAATCCTGTCTCGTGAAATCAATCGTATGATCAGCACCTAATTCCATCAGGATAGGGAGTTTCTCTTCACTGTCCACTATAGTTATTTCTGCACCAAAATATTTGGCCAATTGAATTGCTATGACACCTATACTGCCACCTGCTCCATTGATGAGAATGGTTGATCCTTTCTCCAAACTTGCCTTTCGGATGAAGTACAATGCGTTGAGACCACCTACAGGGATGGTTGCAGCCTCTGCATGACTGATATTTAGGGGTTTTATTGCAACTGTGCCATCACCAGATGGCTTCATTGCTTTATATTCTGCATAGGCACCCATACTAAAGCTCATGGCAGCATAGACCTCATCACCTACTTTAAAATCGGTAATATTTTCTCCTACCTCTTCTATGACACCAGATAATTCCTGCCCCAAAATAGATCCAGGTTTAGGTTTTTTCCATCCAAAAAAAAGTCTTAATGGATATTTAAGATACCAGGGGAATTTTAGTGCTCTCATCTCACAATCTCCCTGAAAAACTGATGTTGCATGTACCTGTATCAACACCTCATCAGGGGATGGTATTGGTTTGTCTATTTCCTCTATCTCAAGTACTTGCGGTGGGCCATAATTTTTCCAGATAGCTGCTCTCATACAATCATTAATTTGATCACGTATATATCAATACTATGGATGTTATGGCATGTTCTAGATTAATTCCAGCATATCCTGATCAATATCCAGTGCATAACGGATAATTCCCCCTGTAATATTGTATACAGGTGAGAATCCCTCTTGAATGAGTAGTTCTGTTATAAATTCACTTGCTCCTCCACCATAACACACCACAGCAAGTGCCTTATCTGTGGGTATTTTATCCACATTATTCATCACTGTATTGAATTCAAGATGAATTGAACCTGGTATGTGGAAATCTTTGAAATCCTTACCACCTCTGACATCAATTACTTGAATAGAATTTGTATCCAGTTTTTCCTTCAGCTCAAATACCGATAGTGCTGGGATTTTTTTTTCTTGAACATTCTCAACTGGATGCTCCTTCATTGTCTTGAAGATCTTTCTGACGTTCCAAATACCATATCTCCAGATCCGGTACTGGTGCTTGAATCGTGTCTTGAATTTCATATATTGGGTCATCCATTCATTCTTCTTTCAAACCTTCGTCATGAGAAATTTAATTTGGGGAATTTCAAAAATTATTTTTGCGTACAGCATCGGCTAAACGCAAAACGATTGGAAATCGTTTGAGATGACATTTGAGTGTTGTTTGAAATGCAAAGACTATTTAGCAGGTGCAGGAGGGTTACATATTGATCCTTACGGATTATATGAGATGGAAAAATGACAATTACCGAAACAAGTAAAGTAGAAGTGAACTATATTGGCACATTGAATGATGGAACAATCTTTGATACATCCATAGAGGAAGTTGCAAGAGAGAATAACCTATTTAACGAGCAACGGGAATATGCACCTCTTTCTGTGGAAATGGGAAAAGGACAAGTAATACCAGGTTTCGAGAATGCATTACTAGGGATGAAATCTGGTGAGAAGAAAACAGTGAAGATAGAATCCAAGGATGCGTATGGAGATAGAAATGAAGAGCTCATTATTGAGGTTCCTGATGATAGTTTTAAACAAAACAATCTAGAGCCACAGATCGGTATGGTGCTTCAGACTTCTCAGGGTATGGCAGTCGTAGTTGGAGTAAATGAAGAGGCAAATAAGGTAACTATGGATTTTAATCACCCAATGGCTGGAAACGATCTTACCTTTGAATTAGAAGTAGTCAAAATTGATTAGTAGTCTGCTCTGAATCATATTCAATCATTTTTTAGAATAGAAACAAGCATTGATTGAGCAATTTGAAGCATATCATCAACTCCTAGATCATACTGCATAATCATTCGTTTTCTAAGACTAATCTGATCAGCCATACCAGTCAATAAGGACCAAATGATAACTGAATATTGTTTTGGATTATATTCTCGGTTAATACTCCCTTCATGTATCCCCTTTTCTAATAATGTTACCCATGAATTTTCAAGTTCCAACAAATCTGGATGAAATTCTTGTAAGAATTTTTTATCAATCTGATTTGATTCTACTTGTTCTCGATCAATTTTGAGATAAAGATTTTTTGTTTCCTCACCGGAACTAAAGAACAAGAACTTTCGTTGGCCCTCAATTAAAAATGGGTAATCTAGCATAAATTCTAACATTTGTGTAAATCGATGGGTTAATTCCTCGATAACAGACAGATTTTCAGGTAGATTAAGTGTTATCTGCTCACGAATTTCTCTTTCCTTCTCGATACAAGCAGTGAAAAACAGACCTTCTTTTCCATGTGGAAAATAATTATAGAGCGAGGAACGACTTACATCAGCCAGTTCTCCTATCTCTTCCATAGAAACATCATTAAACCCCTTCTTCACGTATAAATCCCATGCAGCAGATAGTATCAAATCACGGGTTCGTTTTTTCTTTCTTTTTCTTCTTGGTGATGATTCATCCATTCAATTTACAGATTATTTAGAAATTAGGAGAAATAAAACCTTCTGTTCAATAATGGGCGCGTTGTATAGATTTATTAATTTGTACAGACAATGTATATTTGGACACTGTGTCCAAAAAGTGAATACTATGAATAAACGTATAATTATTGCCATATTTATGAGTATAACAGGTTCTGCTATGATGAGTATTTGGTTACTGCTATTGGGTAGAGGTTTAGTGGTTGAAATTTCAACTGACCCAATATCATTAGTCTTTCACCTCATTGCAGAGTTCACATGCGCATTTTTACTCTTACTCTCTGCTTGGGGTATGGTGAGATCATTTGCATGGGCTGAGCATGTAGGAATTTTTGCCTTTGGCATGACTTGTTATTCAGTTATTTCAAGTTCTTCTTATTATTTGATTCAACAGAAATTCTATATGAATTTTGTATTTGTAATTATATTTGTCGCTATTGGGTTGTCAATGTATTATATTATCAAGAATTATGGAATAGAGTTAATCCAGGGAATGGGTGCTTTTGAATGAGCGATACAACTCGTGGTATGATTAATACCTTTCTTCAATATGGTACAATAGGTCTGATTGTCTTAGCCATTATTGGGTTCTTCACACCTTTTTTCCTCAGTAAATGGTATACACATGATGCAAGAAGTATTGGTAGGCTGACCTTGAATTTAATTAAATTGGGTGAAATACCCATGTTAATTTTGTTATTATATGTAATAAGTTACAAGAGGTATTCTGAAAAATTGACTACCACAATGTGGATCCAAATAATTTATCTGAGTGCATTATTATTCCATATAATTGTGTTCACCTTGGCCTCGTCCGCAGTGATATATCATACCTATACACTGTATCTTAGTGGGAGGGTATGTGGAGCAAACAATATTTTGATGGTCGTTCTCATCATTATTACTGTGTTAGAGTATTTTCTATGGCATTCAGGTTGGTTGATCTGGATTCCAGATACCACATTGAAGAAATTCCTTATATGGTTATATATAATATTTATTCTAAGTTATCTCGGTCCTGTGATGGCACATAGTTCCTCGATTGCTAACGGTACTACCTAGTGATAAATTGAAAATAATATTCGAATAACCAAATATTGCATACTTCATCTATCTTGTGGAATATGCTTTTGTATTCATATTTTAAAGTAGGTTCAATGGAATATTCATATATGGAAAAGGCCCTTACTGAAGCTGAGAAACATAATCTCAGACTAGCAGAAGTGCGTATATTCACCGTATTTGATGAGAACATTGCAGTACGTAATGGCGTCTTGGATATGGCATCTAAGAGATCAAATACTGGCATTAACATGAGTGTCATCAATAAGACAGGCGCTCGTGGGTTTGCAATGAGTTCTGATTTTTCAGATATTACTGGATTAGTGGAGCAGGCAGTCAAGGTTGCCAGTGCCTCTGGAAAGAAGATGAGAAAAGTCACAGATCTGACAGATGAACCTGTGATCGTTGATGAATACACTACTGAGTACAAGACCGATCCATTTGAGGTGGATTTTGAACATAAACTGGAATTACTTAAACTGGCAGATAGTACGTTACGTACAGAAGCTGAGATACGAGTTGCAGTAAGTGCTTTCAACGCACGTAGAGTTGAGCTGTTCTATCAGAATTCAGAAGGTACAAAGCTAAAACAGACACAGACTTATACAGGTTCAAGTGTGGAAGCAACTGCTGTTGGAACCGAGGTACACAAGAGAACACACCATGACTACCAGATGCGAGGATGGGAATTTGTGGAGAAGTTTGACTACGAGAAATCAGCAAGCAGGGTGAGAGATGAAGCCATGACACTTATTACCAACGCTGAGAAAACTCCCAATGGCAAGGCAACATTGGTGCTCGATCCCTATATGTTGGGGCTTACGATTCATGAATCAACAGGCCATCCCACAGAACTTGACAGATCACTTGGTTTCGAGGCAGACTTTGCAGGCACCTCTTTCCTTACCACGAAAAAAAGAGAAGAAGGCTTCCAGTATGGCTCTGATCTGGTAAATTTAATCTGTGACCCCAGTGAGTCTAATAATCTGGGCCATTACAAATATGATGATGAGGGCGTTATGGCCAAAAAATTCCACATCGTCGAGAATGGAATATTCAAAAATTTCATGACTGATCGTGAAACTGCTGCGGAGATTGGTATGGAGCATTCTTTTGGCAATTCAAGAATGGATAGCTTCAACCGCATACCAATAGTACGTATGTCACACCTCTACCTTGAACCCAATCCAGAAGGTGCCAAGAATTTTGAGGAATTTTTAGAGGATATACCTGACGGAATATACGCCTCAGGTTGGAAGAGTCATAGTATTGATGACAAGCGTATGAACTTCCAATTCTCCACGGAGATTGCTTGGAAGATTGAGGATGGACAGTTGAGCACACCTTATAAAAACACGACGTATAATGATCAAACGCCACGCTTCTGGAATAGTGTGGATGCAGTGGGAAGGACAAACCACATCGAGGGTCACGGCCCAGTATGTGGAAAGGGTGTTCCGATGCAGGCGATATGGATTAGTCACGGTGGAGGTTATGCACGCTTCAATGAGGTAAACGTGTTTAACGGGTGAGTATTATGGTTAGTGAAGAATTATTATTAGAGAAGGCAAAATATGCCATTAAACATGCAACAAAGGGAGGAGCTGAAGGAGCAACAATAATAGGAACCATGGAGGATACTTTCTCCACCCGTTTTGCTAATTCTGCCATTCATCAGAATTTCAAGGCCAACACAACAAATCTTTCCATTACTATTGTGAAAGGAAAGAGAAATATGAATGTGGAAGTCAATACACTCGACAATGCTGAAATATCAAAAACCATTGACTACGCATTAAAAGTAATAGATTTTCTCCCGGAGGATCCGGATTACCCCGGAATATTAAAGGAGAAACAGGAATACAAGAAACTGCAGCTTAATGATCCGAGCATAAAGAATTTAACAGCAGATGATGTAGCAGACAAAATCATAGCTGGTATCAACCGTGGGCACGAAGTATCAGACAAGGTGCAAACTGTGTCAGGTAACCTCAACTTCAGAGATGGTACAACTATATTTCTGTCCTCTGAGGATTTTGAGGTGATTACTCCAGAGACATCTATGACTTCAACTATCAATATCATGGCTGAGAATGAGAAGGGAGAATCACGATCCAATTCTGATTTTGGTCATCGTATCTTTAAAGAATTACCTATTGAAATGGAGGCTGAGGCCGTAGCCAATAGAGCTGTTAATGGACTTAATGCAAAGGTGATTGATGCTGGAAAATATGAGGCAATTCTTGATTTTCAAGCTGCATCGACTCCTACTGGATTCATTGGTTTTGCATTGAGTGCTAAGATGATCATAGATCACAGCTCATTCCTCATTGATAAGATGGGAGAAAAAATCTTTAGTGATAAATTAAGCATGGTAAATGATCCTCATGATCCAAAATTCCTAAGCTCCACTCCACTGGATATGGAAGGTGTAGCTACCCAAAAGTATACTTTGATTAACAATGGTGTCGTTGAGAATTACGCTCACTCACGGATCACTGCGGCCAAAATGGGTACCCAAACAAACGGATGTGGTTTTACCTTTTATGGCTCTCCTTTCTCTTTCCCCTTTGCCATCAAGATGAAACCAGGACAGAAAACCAAGGAACAGATGATTGCAGAGATGGATAAGGGCGTACTCATTACCAATTTCCACTATACCAACTTTGTTGATCCAACTCGTGGGGTGCTAACTGGTATGACTAAAGATGGTTTATTCATTGTTGAGAATGGTGAGATCATTGGAGCTGCCAAGAACTTACGCTTCACCGATTCCATCCCCAGCATGTACAAACAGGCTGAATTCTCCAAGGATATGATCCAGACATTATCATTTGGTACTGCCATGGAAACCCCTGCAATTAAAATCGATGAGATCAACTTCTCAAGTCAAACAGATCATTAACTACAAAATAGTCACTAAATCTCATAATTTCATTTATCCTAGTGTTTTTTATACATGATCCATAGTAATTTTTCATGGAAATAGGTATAGATAGCTTTGCAAGAGCTAGAGATATTAATATTGATGAAACCATGACGAATGTGGATGCCATGGAGGAGCTTCTTGAGAGGATTGAGCTGGCAGATAAGTCAGGACTCCATGTATTCGGCATTGGTGAACATTATAGACAGGAATTCCTGGATTCAGCACCATCAATGATACTTGCTGCAGCATCCCAAAGAACCAAAAACATCAAATTAACCAGTGCAGTAACAGTTCTAAGTACTGCAGATCCCGTTCGAGTATTCCAGAATTACTCCACACTGGATCTATTATCTGATGGAAGAGCTGAGATGGTAGTTGGTCGTGGTTCCTTTACAGAGGCATTTCCTCTCTTTGGATATAGTAGGAGCGATTATGATGAACTATTTGTTGAGAAGCTAGATTTACTCTTAAAAATACGTGAACAGGAAATCATTACTTGGAAGGGTAAATTCAGAGCACCATTGCATCAACAGGCCATATATCCTAGACCCAAACAGGAGAGAATACCCATCTGGTTAGGTGTTGGTGGTACTCCTGCATCATTTGAACGTGCTGGAAAACTAGGTTTACCCCTCATGGTGGCTGTGATAGGTGGAGAAACGAGGAGATTTAAACCGCTTATCGACCTCTACAGGAGAGCATTCCTCGATTCAGGACATCCTGAGGAAGATATGAGGGTAGGACTTCACTCACTGGGATATGTTGCAGAAACCACAGAAAAGGCAATAGAAGAGTATTATCCAGGATATAAATTATGGTTTGATCAGATAGGGAAGGAAAGAGGATGGCCACCAGTGAGTAAAGATAGATTTCTCTGGCAAAACAGCCGGGAAGGTGCTTATTTGGTCGGTGATCCCGAGGAAGTTGCTGATAAGATACTCAGACACAGTGATACTCTTGGTGGGATATCTCGATTCACCTTCCAGATGGATAATGCAGGATTAACTCGTGATCAGATTACCAATTCTATCAAATTAATTGGATCTGAGGTGATCCCCCGAGTGCAGAAAGGATTGCAATCCATTAAACTGATGAATTAAGGCTTCCAGAGCATGCCTATAAGCATCCCCTCCACATCAAAAATATCAGTTTTTGAGCGTGTTATCTCTGAAAATTCCTGTTGAACATCATCTGCAGCCATCACACGTTCTGAAAGGATACTTTGAAATCTATTGAGAATCTGATTGGCAAATGCATTAGCTGTATTAGGGAACTTGGAGAATGAGGTAGTTATGAGTACACCTTGTGATTTTAGTAGTCGGTTCACCTCTTGCATCAACTCCTTTGAACTCATTACTCCTGAAAGAGGAGCTTTTGTAAATACAGGAATGATGATATGATCATATGACATATCAGGTTCTCTGATCTTTCCAGCCCTACATTCAGTTTGATAGAATTTTGGCAAATGTAATTGTGAAAAATCCTGCTCATAATCATCCAGAGAAACCACTGTTACAGTATTTGCCCTTGATGCCAGATACTGCAAAAGCTGGACTTCGACATATCTGCTTGTATCGATAACCAGTACTTCACCCAGAGTTGGTGCCTGCAATCGTCTCTCAATTTCAGCAATAAAATTCACCTCTATTTTTTCCATAGAGAATGAGCTGCTAATGATATAATTCAACATAGATTGCATGAGAAACCTGCCTTTGTCAAGTATAATCACAGTATCAATTTTCTTCTTATCTTTGAGATTATACTGAACGATCCCCATTGTTTCCATATTATTGAGACTGTTATAGAAACTTGAAGTGGATATTTTTTTCTGATGATCAAAAAACTGCATCACCTCAAGATAGAGATGATATCTTTTCAGAGGTTCAGGTTGCCTTGCCAGTATTTGCAATGTAATGATCTCCTGAATACTGAGATCTGATAATACAAGAAGGGCAGCAAAGGAATCAGCCTGCTCATCCACATGTTTCTCCATAGGTATCATACTGTATGCATACATTTTAAGTTTTCTAAAATCATTCGAACATATTTTCAAAATTGAAAAAATATATTTTTATATTTGGAAAATATAATTTAGATAGGTGAAACATATGTCTCGTCAAGAAATCCGATCAATTCTCATTTATCTTTCCTTTTTCCTCTTTCCGCTAACCTACTACTGGTTTAGCCCATATCTTATCATCATGGGAGCCAGTGAGGGGGTAATAAACGGTAGCTTCGTCGTATTTATCCTCCTGTTTCTTAGCAGTTTATTCTTTGGTAGAGGCTTCTGTGGTTGGCTTTGTCCAGCATCAGGAGCTCAGAGTATTTTACAAAAAGCTGTGTCAAGGACTTTAGTTAATGGGAAGAAGAATATTATCAAATACATCATCTGGATACCATGGATAACAATAATTGTTGTGACTGCTATTAGTGCAGGAGGTTACACAGAGATTGATCCCATGTTCCAGATGATAGGTACTCTGGATATGCTATCCATAGAGATAATAGCATATTTTGCCATCTATTATATCGTCTTGAGCCTTGTAGTAATTCTGCATTTCACTGCAGGTCAACGAGGATTCTGTCATACTACTTGTTGGATGGCCCCATTCATGATCATTGGTACAAAAATCCGGGATGGATTAAAATTTCCTGGATTCAGATTACATGCCGACTCTGATAACTGTGTGGAATGTACAAGATGCAACAAAACATGTCCGATGAACCTAGATGTCATGACAATGGTGAAATCAAACAAGATGGCAAATACTGAGTGTATAATGTGTCTGAATTGTGTTGATTCCTGTAAAAAAGGTGCCTTGACCTATGGCTTTGGTAGATCAACTGATGCAATTGATCTTGTAGTTGTGTAATTCTATTCCAATTCAATATTTCGGTAAAAGATTTTATTATCAATAATTTCTAAAGTATCCCCATTGCTATCAAAAAATAGGTTTTCCTTATATTGGATCAATTTTTCCTCACCTTGATACTGCAATCCATCATAGATACTCAAAAATAATCCGTCTTCTACTCGCAGTTTAATTGATGGGATCTTGATCTTCATTTTTCTAGCCAGTTTTGCATACCATTTGAGATGATATTCTGGTCCAAGTTTGTAAATATAAGTACCGGATATGCTTGGATCAATTGGGGAACTAGATAGCGTAAGAAATTCTTTTACTGGTTTATCATTCTCATCAATGACTTTTACTGGAAGGTTTTCAATAGCAATGCGTTTTAACTTGAGCTGCTTAATGGCCTCAGATAATACTGTTGATGTATGAGTGTATGTTACATCGCTTCTCTCTGAATTGCAGAGCATGATCGCACCCAGCCCATATTCTGGTGACCATTTTATAGTTGCACTGAAACCAAATCCCTGCCCGTTATGACTGAGAGATATAATATCTTCTTCTAATATTCTGACCACTCCGAGACTGTAATGATTAACAAGATGGGGTTTATACATTTGAAAGAGCATCTCCTTTGCAAGCAGGTTCTTTCCATTAATATCTCCAAAATTCAGATGAAAGCGAATGAATTTCTTGAGATCGTTTATGCATGTAAGAATTGACACAGCACCAATCATTGGAATATGATTTGGCACAGTACTAACTCCAAATGAATTTCCATTAACCATATTAATTTGATCTTCATACTCCCTAATTGCAAGATAAGTATTTTTCATTTCTAGTGGTTTCAGTAATTTCTGGTTCAAATATTGTTCAAATGGTATTCCGCTTTGTTTTTCAATTATATATGCTAACAAATCATAACCTAAATTGGAATAAGAGTATCCTGTGCCAACCTTGAATTTCAACCAAGTATTTCTAATACTCTGTAAATGCTGAGATACATTATTTATACCAGGTTGATAATTATTTCCAATAGGAGCCTCATGAGCAAGTCCCGAGGTATGGGTTAGTAAGTGATGGATAGTAATAAGATGACTAGGATTGTCCTCAAATGAGCTCTGAACTGTGAAATCTGGAAGGTAAGTACCAATAGGAGCATCTAAATTGATCAATCCTTCTTGAATTGCAATCATTACTAAAGTACTTGTTATGGTTTTAGAAATGGATTGTATGCTGAACAATGTAAAATCATCTACATTATTACCTAATTGATTCTTTCCTTTGAAATACTCAAAATGAGTTGTACTTGAATCGAAACAGGAAATAGCACAAGCATCAAGTCTGCCAACAACTGGACGAGTTTGCTGTTCAAGTATAGAATGCAAGGTTTCGGTCATTAATTTGTAATTAAAATCTAGATTTTTCAGAGTATCTAGAAAAATGGTATAGAATAAATGTTAGAAATAATTAATCATTCACAAATTCAAAAAGTGAATCGATCAGATCTCGCTCTTCATCTGTGATGATACCATCTCTCATTGCTTTACGATTTACAAGATTGAGGATCCTCTCCCGATACCCTTTCATTTTCTCCATCTCTGCATCATCAATGACACCGTCATTATCCTGAGCATCAAATACCATTAGCCGATATTCTGAAACCTCGTTAAGTACCTCATCGAGGATTTCCTGCTCATCTGTACTAATCTCACCATCCGATTCTGCTATGGACATCATTTTATCAAGGAACTTATCAATTTTTGCCAGTTCCGTCTCAAATCTATCAGTCATGAGTTTCACTCTGTTATTTCCAAAATAACTGATGATTATAAAACAATTGCATTAAGCAAATGATTCATAGAGAGATTTAGATTTGTATTGAAGCGTCATACTAGATTTCTAAACCGTTAGCTTACAATCTTTAAAAAACGATGTTAAGAAATTAAATTAAAATTAATTATTTTTATCCCACAATATTCTTGTATTTAAATAAAATAGTAGAGTTATGAGTGAAAAAATTCCTGATAGATCTTTACAAATCATTGATCAAACCGTTTATCTTGGGCCAAATCGGTATGGATACCACAGAGGTATATCCCTAGTAGTTGATTTAGGCGATTTGGAAGATGAACCGACAATGAAACTCAAGGGATTTAACGAAAAACTATTAGAATTAATTCCTACTCTTGATCAGCATACATGTTCCTATGATTCTCCAGGAGGTTTCATCAGACGACTAACAGAAGAGGAAGGAACATGGCTAGGCCATGTATTCGAACACGTAGCAATCGAAATCCAATCTCTTTGTGGTATTGGTGTTTCTTATGGTAAAACACGACAAATACGAGGAGAAGTAGGAAGAACAGGGAAAGAGAGCGTATATCGAGTATATTTTGAATTGAGAAATGAGGAAACAGCATTAGCAGCAACAAAATTGGCATTACGAGTCGTCAACTATCTTGTGGATCAAACATATTATCCTGATTTTGACTACAAAAAAGAACTCATTGAAGTAATTCAAATATCTGAGGAGTATGCGTATGGGCCATCTACAGGGTCAATTGTTGATGAGGCAACAACTCGTGGTATTCCATCAATTAGACTGAGAAAAACATCCAGTTTAGTACAATTTGGCTGGGGAAAGAATCAAAAGAGAATCTGGGCATCAACAAGTTCCAATTCATCTTATATATCCACAGAAATTGCCCAGGATAAGGAACTGACTCTACAGCTTCTTTATGATGTGGGAATTCCAGTTCCTCGTGGTGGTGTTGCAAGAACTTTAGAGCAAGCTCATGAGGAATTGGACAGAATAGGATTTCCAGTTGTGATAAAACCCTTGGATGTTAGTCATGGCAGAGGAGTATCACTAAATATCGATAATATAGAGGATTTTGACAAGGCATTTGAGTATGCAAATAGCTATGCAAGAGAGGTGATTATTGAACGATTTGTTGAGGGCAGGGATTTTAGAGTATTAGTCATTAATGGTCAATTCACAGCAGCTGCAGAAAGAGTACCAGCCCATGTAGTAGGAGATGGTACATCAACAATTCAAGAGCTGATAGATAAGGTGAATTTAGATCCAAGAAGAGGAATTGGCCATGAAAAGGTCCTAACGAAAATCTATATTGATGAGAATACGAACAGGTTGCTTGAAGATCAAAAATTCACATTGGAGAGTATTCCTGAGGCAGGAATCTTTGTTCAGTTGAAATCAACTGCAAATTTATCCACAGGAGGAACCTCTGTTGATGTTACCAATATTATACATTTTGAGAATATTCAACTGGCGGAAAGAGCTGTTAAAACTATAGGGCTTGATATTGCAGGAGTGGATATTATTGCTCCTGATATTACCACACCGATCAAAACAAATGGTGGAGTGATAATTGAGGTGAATGCAGCCCCCGGATTCCGTATGCACATCCAGCCAACAGAAGGCACTCACAGGAATGTTGCAAAGCCTGTGATTGATATGTTATTCCCAGATAATTCACAGGGAAGAATCCCTCTGGTTGCAGTCACAGGTACGAATGGAAAAACTACAGTCTCCAGATGGATAGCCCATATATTCAAGTTAACGGGTAAGAAGGTAGGCTTGACAACAACAGATGGAATTTACATTGATGGAATCCTGGAATATTCTGGTGATTGTACTGGGCCATGGTCAGCAAAAGTTGTATTGAGAGATCCTACTGTTGATATGGCTGTGCTAGAAACGGCACGAGGAGGAATTCTTCGTGAGGGTCTAGGATGGGATTTTTGTGATGTTGCGGTATTTCTTAATGTATCAGATGATCATTTGGGCTTGCGTGGTGTTGATACGTTGCAGGAAATGGCAGAGATAAAAGGAGTGATACTAGATCAGGTTAAGGATAGTGGTTTTGGTGTTCTAAATGCAGATGATCAACTAGTAATGGCACAAAGAGATCGAATTTCAGGAGATACTATTTTGGTATCACTTGATTATAATAACCCCAAATTGCTAAAGCATGTAGATTATGGTGGGACTGCAGTGACCATAACTCCCAATGGTGTATTGCAACTAATCCAGGGAAGATCTCAGACACCAATACTACAGGTTAAGGATATACCTGCAACCTTTGGAGGTCATGCGATATTCAATATTCAAAATGCTATGTTCGCTGTGGCTGCAACCTACCCATTTGTCAGTATAGATAATATCAGGTTGGGTTTAAGCAGTTTCTCCATGAATTATAAGAATACTCCTGGACGATTAAATATTGAAAGGCTGAAGGGAGGAGTAATCATCATCGATTATGGACATAATCCCAAGGCATTGGAAGCACAAATACAACTCGTCAATGGATTCTTCAACGATCAAGGGAAAATCGGCAGAAAGGCATTGGTATTTGGAATGCCTGGAGATAGGCCAGATACGACAATAATTGAAGCAGCTAGGAATGTTGCAAACAAGTATGATAGATATTATTTGAAGGATGATTGGTATTTGAGAGGTAGAGAAGATGGTGAGGTTCCCAAAATAATTAAAAAAGCTCTTTTAGATAATGGAGTCAATGAAAATCAGATAGATATTTTCTACGGTGATCAGACAGAACTTGATGCTGTTTCTGCCATGTATGATTGGATGTCTGTAAATGATATCATTATGCTTCAAGCAGATGATGTAGATAAGGTTAGAAATCATCTATTAGTGCACTTAGCAAAAGTAGCTGATTCAATTATCACAACTACTACAATTGCAGGTGAAGGTGAACCTAGAAATGTTAATTATGCTAGTTTTGTTGATGATAAAAAAATTATTGATGAGCAATCAGATTAATAATCTTGAGTAGGGATCTTTGGTTTGTAAGGGAGTTCTGAAACTTCATCAGATGTTTCTTTTACATCCAGATCCTCAAATTGAGCAGGGATGATCACCTTGTGGGAATTGAAATTATATACGTAACCAGGGCCCAATACATGTACCTTAACATCTGTTACTGTATAGGGTTTATTTTCTGTTAGACTCGCAATATTTGAATGTTTGATATTTCTCCCATCAACCACAATAATTTGTCTCCTACCTATCACCTCAAATGTTGAACCCTCTGCCTCATAATCCAACAAAATACCTGTATCTTCGGATAACCCAATACCAAGGGTTCCAGGATGTTGTGCAACCATATGTAATAATCTAGAAATTCTACCACGTTTAATAAAATGTGAATCTATGACCATATTTCTAATAAAGCTCAATCCAGGAGATAATTGTAAGCTACCTTTTAGCATCTCATCAGCTCGACCCCATGCTATCATGGTGCTTGACATAGCAGATGCACCTGCAGACGTACCAGCGACAATAACTCCCTCCTCTATTTTACCTCTAAGAATATTCATAAATTCTGTGCCTCCTAATAGATAGGTAATTTTCAGCTGATTTCCTCCAGTAAAAAATACACCAGTTGCATCTTTCAAATACGATAAGCAGGCTTCATTTTCTGCATCTTCTCGAGTTTCAATTAAAAAGTAATCTACTTCCTTACATAATCCTGAAAATGCTTCTTTGTACAACGGACCTATTTCAGATCCAAAGTCAGATGCAGTGGGTAAAATAATTATCCTTGATGATTCTCCACCCGATAGCTTGATAAATTTCTTAATTAAAGGATTAGTTGGAGATAATTCCATTCCACCACCTATTGCAAGGAATTTTCCAAGAGATTTATTTGAGCTTGAAGACATATATCTCAGTCTATCTGTAGATTTGTATCAAATTAAATAGTATGATACGGATATAATCTAGTATCTACAAAATATTATATTATATGAAAGTAATCTGAATAAAATCAATTATTAATTCCAAGTAGACCATAAAACCATTTAATTGGTAATACAATAACATTCTATATGCCATTCATCAGAGTCAGAGATAGGACAGTCATGTCTGTCATCACCATGCAGGTTGATGACTCGATTAAAATGGCAGCAGATCTCATGATTGCCAATTCTATTGGTTCTGTTATCATAAAGCAAGGTGATAAACCTGTAGGAATAATTACTGAACGAGATTTGTTACGATATGCCTATAATACAGAATTCTCAGATTACTCGGTACCAATTAGGAACATCATGAGTAGCCCTCTTGAAACAATCAATGCGAATGAGAGGATAACGAAAGCCGCACAGATGATGATTATCAAGGGATTTAGAAGACTAGGTGTTGTCAATGATGAGGGAGAACTGATCGGAATATGTAGTATATCTGATCTCCTACATGATATGAGTAATGCGAAGCTCCTACTTACTGAAACAATACAGGAAACTGAGGAGAAGGGATTGAGGAAGATCGCCTTTCGAATATCTCATGAACTTGATACGCTGTTAGAAAATGTATACACAAGAGATTACTCTAAAACTGAACAGGAAGAGGAATCCTATTTTCAGTTACATGAGTTACTCACAAGACTTAATACTAAACAAGATCAGCGATTTACAATCCATCATGAAAAATCATTGTTTGTTATGATTTCAACTGAAAGTGGCACGAGTATATATTCCAAAGATCTGGATTTTGAAAAGGATTTTCCTGCTAATGATCAGCTTATGAGTGCATTATTCTTCGCACTAAATAATTTCATGAAGGAGATAGTGTTGGAAGATGGATTTATTGATAGGATCAAATTCAAGGACTATACTATTACTATTATGAAAATTGGTAAGTATCTTTTATCCTATGTTTTCAAAGGAGAGAGTTATCTTGGTATTAAACGGATGGAACGATTGGCAGGAAAAATTAAGGATAATCCTCGTCTGGTTGAATATCTTGAGAAGGATCACTTCAAAGTCAGCTGGTGGGTAATAGAGAGCTTGGATGAATGTGTTGACAATGTATATAGAAATCCACTCAATCTTACCCTCTGACACATTTTATTGCAGTTCTCAAGAAATTAACGCAAATATCAATCTGATAGGCATTTGATTAATATATGATAGTACAAGGCTAACTTATGGATGATACAGAACTTATCCTTGCAGAAATAAAGAATAGACATATTTATTTCATGAATTATTTCACTGGAAAGTTAGAAAAGGATGAGATCCTAGCATTTTACTCTGCAATAGATGAGCATTTCACCCTCATCACCCCTTCAGGAATTGAATATGATCATGATGCCATAGTGAAAATGATTGAAGAAAGTCATGATACAAGAGAGAGTATGAAAATTTGGACTGAGGAAATAAGTTGCAAACAACTAGTGGATACATATTATCTTGCCAAGTATTTTGAATTGCAGGAAAATAATGGAAAAACTACTAAAAGAATAAGTTCTGCAATTTTTAAAATTGTTGATGAAACTGCCATCTGGGTTCATGTACATGAAACATGGATCAAGAATTAGATTTTGAGTAAATCACCATTCTTGCATCATTTTCCTCAATTGACCCTATCTTTACAAAATCTTGGTTTTCAAGTAATTTTCTAGACGCCTTGTTGTTCTCATTAGTATAAGCCTCAATACTTGTTAATGCCAACTGATCAAAACCAAATTTTGTCACCTGTTCAAGTACTTCTGACATATATCCCTTCCCTCTATAAGAAGGAAATAGACCATATCCTAGTTCTGCCTTATTCTTTTTCTTATCGAAGTTCCATATTGAAATTGTTCCCATAATATCATCAGATTTATTACATATGGCCCAGATTATCCAAGAATTCGATTCAATACCATCATTCATGTTCAAGATATAATCATACGCTTGAGTGATAGTAGTATACACTTCCATATCTACATGTGGGAAATTAGATTTATCCCTCTGGTATTCAAAGATTGCAGTAGCATCTTTTTTTTCTAATTTTCTTAGAACTAATCTAGAAGTTTCCAGATTTGGAAATGGAGAAAATCTCATGCAAGTAACAATTTTTACAGCATGTAGAAAAGAGTTTGCACTAATTATCAAGATAAATGCCATAAGAGCCCAACAATTTTCATATAATATTAACAATTAACCCGGAAACATTGATTTCGCCTCTTTCATCAATTAGGTCAGGCTGTTTTGAAAAATGATATGCAACACGATGTCGATCAATATATGAACACAGTGAAGATGTTAGGATTGAATCCTAGTAAAGCCTAATCATTCAACATATATGCTGGCTCTTCTAAAAGATCCATTATACCTTGTACAAATAGATTTTGGATTAATTACATTAAAATCAAGAAAATAATATTTAAAAATCCTCAACTTATAGCAATATAATATCCAAGGAAATAAGCTTTATCTGCTAATAAATTCATCCACATATATGACCGACAGTATTGATCCTATTCAGGTTGCTGCTACTTTAATTAATTTAATTGTGGTTACTACGATCACTATTCTATTAATCAGAAGAAAGCAAAAACTAGGAATAAAGGCCTTAAATATATTAATTTGGGTATTTGGATCCTTGATGACTCTAACCATAGCTGAGTTAATTAGAATCTTCTTCCAACAAAATATACCGATATTTTTGGAGAACAATGATCAATTCCCAGTATTAATTGATCCCATCAGGATCCTCAATTATATTTTTATATTCACCATCTATATTTTCGGAGAACAAGTAGTATCTGCAAATTTCAATCGTAAACGTATGGTAATAGTGGGAGTACTAACCACTAGCATACTGATTATTGGTATAATCGATCTTCGATTCAATATGCTCATATTGACAAGTGATTTCATCCCCTTTGCAAATGATACAAGATTAGATGAGTTTATTTTTGATATCTATCAGTTCTTTATCATCGCTTTTGCCTTCTATGTTTTTCAGCTTCAACGGGTGCACGCATCTTCACCATCTTTGAAGAAGTATGCATTGTATCTGCAGATAGCATCATCTCTTTTCATGGGAGCAATGGCAATTGAGGTTTCAGAGCATATTCAATCTGAATTTGATATTGATGCATTTATTTCAGGAGTACCAACTATTCTTGTCCTAGGATATGTATATGTATTCCATCCAAGATATATTCATCTAGTGCCTTCTGAAATTAAATTCCTTCAGATCATACTGAAAGGTGGTATCCCAATATATGCTGCTGATTTTGATAAGAAGATGAATAATATCGAATTTCTAGTAGGACCTGGCTTATTCTCCATCAGCACAATGATTGGAGAACTAATCGAAAGCAATCTGGATGATTTTCATCTCTATTCAATCAAACACTCAAACGGAACCATTCTTTTTGAGAAAGTAGGGAACTTGGTTGGTGTTATCCAAACATCAAGGGATTCATACCTATTACGTAGTTCTATGCAATACTTTTTGACCAATTTTCAAGACTCATACAGAGAAGATTTGATTAATTTTACGGGAATACTTCAAGAAAGGAATATTACACCCGATGAATTACTTGTCAAATGCATGCCTGTAGTAGAATCCAAGCAGATGGTATCTAATTTAGGAAGAAGGTAGGTAATATTCGTTGGATGTAATACTAATATCACTGTTTTTACAATTTTAATGCACTTCCTATCCCTTTACCAATGAGATTATATTTGGTAGTTACTCCTGAAAAATAATGCCCCATGAGGAATTTGAAGACCTAAGTTTTGATGAGCTTGAAGTCACTAAGAGAACAGGTATAATCAAGGAAGTTATCCAGAGAAGAGATGATGTATTCAGTTACTTCCTGGAGTTAACAACAGCAATGAAATTCTATCCTGGTCAGTATATTCTGGTGGATTACAATCTGGAGGGAAAACGAGTAGTCAGGGCATATACCATGATTTCCTCCTCCTTGGATGAGAGTATTATTGAATTAAATATTCAACGGACAAAGGATGCACTCACTAGTCATCTCATCACCAGTAAGTCAATTGGAGATGAGTTTTCCTTCAGAGGACCATATGGAAAATTTGTCTATACAGATGCAGTAAAATCAAAAACCATAGGGATGGTTGCTGTGAATATCGGGATTAATACCTTCATCTCCATGTTACGATATATAGAGGAGAAGAATTTAGATGTCGAAATCATCATGTATTATATGTGGGAAGGTGATAACGTACTCTTTGATGATATTCTCCAGGAGAAGAAGGAACGGATTAATTTCAAGTTAAATATGGTCAATCTTGAAGATATTAGCAAAGAGGAGATAGATCAAATTGATTTGCTCTATATTTGTGGAGAGAAGAGAATCACTAATCCATTCATGGATTCACTAAGGAAATGGGGTGTAGATAAGGATAAAATTAGACTTGAGCAATGGTTCTAGTTCTATAGGCAAACCATGCAAATATCATGATGATAAAATAGCATAATGTCATAAAAAACAATCTTGAGTAATTGAAACGAATAATAAGGGACAAATTAGCAAAGATAATTGGTAACACAATAAATGATACAGCGAAGATGAGGAAGAGAATAATCTCCTTACTGATGATGATAGAGACAAATTGGGAGGTGTACTCTTTAAAATTGGTGGAATATTTTGAGAAATTCTTTATCAGTAAAATGACTCCCACTATCAAGGAAATGACAGCAAGCACTATGACAAAGAGATTGGCAGTAACAAATATCATTATATTATTTATTGCCTCTGTAGATAATGATTCATCATCTCCACTGGCATAGAGATCATATTCCTCCGATGAAAATGGGTATAGGATGGAGAAAAAGGTAGGTACAAAGCCTATGAAATTGTTAAAACCGTGAACTATGATGGGTATCTTGATATCACGTGTTCTGATATACAGATACCCCAATAACATTCCCAGTACAAAGGTGGTGAAGATATGAGCCATTAGGAAATCACCAGAGCTTCCAAGAATATCCTGTAGCCAGTGAATACTAGAAAAAATAAGTGCAGAGAGTAGAAGTGCGAATCTTGTACCTCCAATCTCCTCAAGAATTGGAATTAATACTCGTCTGAAAGCAAGTTCCTCAACAACCGGTGCCATGATCACCGCAACTATTAGAAGCAGAATGAGCTCAAAAACATTACTGGCCAAGCTATTATAGACTGATGTGGTCTCTCCATCACTCAAAAAGCTGAAGAGATTTTGTATGACATATGCTCCCCCCAGTATTACTCCGAACAGCTGAAACCACTGCTTAATCCCCCAAGTAAGTGAAAATGGCTCAATGGTATTTTTCTCCTCAAAAAATCCTTTCTTGTTGATCAAAAAGAAAAGAATTGTGGTTCCTGATATCTGATAGATCAATGAGGGCAGAAGAGCCGGAAATGCAACCCCGATACCAATTAAGATAATGATAATAAAATACTCCACAAATGATGCAAATCCCCACAATGCAATGAAGAGATAGAAAAAATTCCAAGAGGTATGTTGTTGTGTCATTGATTTGGATGCATCTATAAACGATTTATACTGTTCTACTAGATAATAAACAGAAGTTAAAGAAAATCATGAGCTATTAGGCCCTTTATTTCTATAATACAAAATGACCCCAATCAAGATGATAACTATGCTTCCGATTGCATGATACAGATGATAGAGTGAGATAGCATCACCATTTGCCTTGATGACGATCCCAGTTTTACCTAGTGTGGCAAAGGTAATGAATACTGGAAATACTACAAAAAGACCGATAAATGCAAGAATCATCATTCCTGCATCTTCTGAGAATATTTCTGACAAATCTGATAAATGTAGTTTAATTGATTCAATATAGGAAGAGTAGTGCTTGGTTAGGAGATATAAGCCAAAACCAAGAGAACTGAAGATAACCAACCAATACAGAATCAAGGTCAAATTATATAGAAAAATAGACTTTGATACACTAGAATTGATACTACCCCCTTGTGCATAAATCTCATAGTCCTGCTCAGTGAAGTAGAATAATGCACTAGAGATATCAGGGATCATTACAAAGAAATTATGCAGCATATGGACAGCAATTGAGAATTTTATATTCCGTGTTTTCTGATAAATATAGCCCAAAAGCAACCCCAAAATGACTGTAACATACAATCGAGCAGAAAAAATGGTCATATTGCTGAGTAAGTCTCCAGCCCAATGAATGGATGAGAAAATAATTGCAGAGACTATTAGGCTTTTCCTTTCGGTTGTAAATTGCTCCATCAGTGGAATGAGCACTCTTCTAAACACTAATTCCTCTGCAATAGGGCCCAAGACAATAATATACATCAGAATACTAAGAACAGAAATCGTTTCTATATGAAATTGAGTAATTATTCTAAGAGAAAATGATTTGGAAAATCCAATCGATTCTATCAGATGAGCACCTAGTAACATAACAGAGGAAATGGCAAACCACTGACTTATACTCCACCGATACGATTTTATTTCTCCCTCTTTTATTTCTGGAAACATCTGCTTTATCAGCATGGCGTAATACAAGATAATGATGAGTACTATATTTCCGATATTACTGGACATGTACAAAGGCCAATTTAATATGGTAAAGGGATTGAATGCGTAGAGTAAAAAAATCAATAACTCAGGTAAAGTCCATAAAATCAGGGAAAGAGCCAAGTTTTTCTTAGTCTCTGCCTTTAATTCCGTTTCACTCATAGTCTCAATCCAATGAATGTGGTAAAATATCTAACTGTCTGATGGGTTACTTTTTAGTAAGTAATTCTGCAATAATATTGATCACATCATCTACTAGTACCATATCTGGTTGTATGATTTGATTAATTTAATTGTTAGTTTAGATTTATTATTAGTGATAGTTGAATATCTTGTCTAATTAGATTTGATCCTTGGAGGTATCTCTGATCTGACGACCACGCTTGAAACCAGTACGACGAGCTGCAATTAGACCAACCTTTGCACCTGGTGGGGCGTTTCTGCTGACGGTTGTCGGATTGTGTGGTGACTGGTGATGACCACCACCATGGGGATGCTGGTAGGCACCCTGTGCAACACCACGAACTCTACTGAGTTTCTTACCCTTGGCCTTGGTGGCATGGAATTTATTACCTGCCTTCAAGAATGGCTTGGTTGTTCGTCCACCACCAGCACAGATACCAATGGTTGCACGGCACTCCTTAGGTAGTTTCTTGAGCTTACCACTTGGTAATTTGAGAATTACCCAGTTGCCTTTCTTTGAATCTATTAGAGCAGATCCACCACCTGCACGAACTAGCTTTCCGCCATCGCCCATTCTGAGCTCAAGATTGAACACTGGGGTTCTGACAGGGATTGATTCTAGCGGCATCACATTACCCTCTCGGACCTCTGAGGATGCACCATAGGAGATTTTGTCACCAATGGCCACTCCCTCAGCTGGGAGGATATAGGTTTGATACCCATCACTAAATTTCACCTTTGCAAGGGGTGCACCTCTTCCAGGTTCATGGAGGAGATCTAGGATCTCAGCCTCGAAGGAAGAAGTGAATTCTTCTCTGGAGATTTTTCTGTATTTAATTGGTGCAACTCTCTTGTGACCAGCTGCACGGAATACTTGCTTTCCTTTACCACGTCTTTGTACGATTAATCGCTTACCCATAATATATCACCTTAACCGAAGAGGCTGAGATCGACAGCCAAGTCGTAAGCATTGTAGGCTTCCTGAAGCTTACAGATTGCTCTCTTGATCCCCTTGGGGGTGATGTAGGTATTGACCTTCTCAACTCGAACGTTGTACAGGTTCTGGACAGCTCTCTTGATGACATACTTGTTGGCATCTTTGGCAACCTCGAACATGATCTTGTTCTCCTTTTCAATCAGGTCATACACAAATTCCGTAATCACAGGACGTAACACAACTTCATGATCTTCCATCTTAATTCCACTCCTCTAGGGCATCTATTGCCGATTCAGTCCAGATGGTAGCTCTTCCTGCGTTGGTACCTGGAGCTAGTGTCTCTACTTTGAGATCTCTAACTCGCACGATTTCAACACCTGCAATGTTTCTTCCTGCTTTCATCAGGTCACACTCGTCTTTCACCACAATCAGTGGACCGATTTTTCTTCGGTGTTTTCTTCCTCTAAACTTACCCTTACCTGCTCTGATTGTTTTAGTTCTGCATCTTTCGACATCATCACCAAAACCAATCTTATCGAGTAACTCGATTACCTCGGATGATTTTTTGATTTCAGTTGCACTGTTATCAAGGATCACGGGGAATTCAACCTCCTCTACCTTGTGACCACGCTTGAGGACAAGATCCTTGTCGGTGGTTGAGGAAACTGCAGATTTGAGAGCAAGATATTGTTCCTTCTTGTTGATCTTCTCAACAATTTTCTTCTCGACCTTGGGTGGGAAGGCTAGCTTACCACCTCTGGCGGAATGAACAAATGCTGCTCTGTTACCATGGTGAGTTCCTCGGGCATGGGTTCGGGGGACTTTAGAGATACCTCTTCCTGGACCGACAGAGGTTGCTGCAACCATCCTGCCTGCCAGTGGGTATCTTCCTTGCTTCTGTCTCATTTTGCTCTGCTCAGATAAGACAGCACGTTTAATGAGATCAGGCCTGTAGCTTACTTCAAATACAGGGGGCAAGTCTCTTTGATCTTTCTTGGCATCGCCATTCAAATTAAGTACTTTTGCTTTCATGATTCATTACCTCTGCTGGCTTAGAGTTGAGATCATTGAGATCTGTGGCTCACTCTCCTTTCTGGTGTGAGCTCTGACACCTGCTCTCATGAAGACGGTTCTCTTCTTGGGACCGGGTACTGAGCCTCTGAGCATGATGTATCGGTTTTTCACCTCACCATACTTGACAAAGGCACCATCAGGATTAATCTCTGCACCATCAACACCAAGCTTCATCACTTGCTTGTTGTATTCTGTTCTTCTGAAGAATCCGAGTTGACCGTATCGGGGGATGAGCCATCGTAGTCTTGCAGGAGTCCATGGACCAATGGAACCAACTCTTCTTGTACCATCTTTGGTCTTGTGTTGGAGTTTGGTTACACCATGTCTCTTGACTACACCTTGGAAACCCTTACCCTTGGTAATACCGACCACATCAATGAATTGACCTTCTTTAGCGAAGTCTTCCACCTGCATCTCGCTACCAAGTTTGTCTTTGACCCAAGAGAATGCGTCCTTTGCGGACTTAGCTCCGATCTTTATCTCAAAAATCTCTGGCTTCTTCATTCCAATTCCCGTGAGTTCTGGTTGGGTATGAACTAAAGCACGGATCTCATACACTTTATCAAGTGTATCCTCCATCTTCTTTAGCTGATCATCCAGATTCTCAATCTTGGGGAACCTTTTTACTCGCTTGAGATTTTTATTCGGACTGTTCGTCATTACATCAGCCAGTATTTTCAGACCATAGGGAGTCATTTTGTAAGTTCGGACACCAAAGAGAACTACAGGTGGAGTCTCAAGGACTGTCACTGCAGATATTCTCTGGATATTCTTCACATGGGAGCGATCGTTAGTTTCACGCTCTATGACACGTGTCATACCGGCCTTTATGCCAGGATATCCCAGAAGTTTGGGAGCTCCTTCATATTTAGGAAATGTCCGTACTCGTGGTTTTGAGGAATTCGCTCTTTTTCTTCTGAACCCTCTTGAACTACGAGTAGGTGCTCTGAAATTTCTTCTTGTCATTAAATTTCACCTTCTAGAGGCCATGGCGGCGTATACTGCAGATATTCTGCACATACTATAGAGGCCACGATGGCATAGACGTAAGTTAACAATTGAGATAATTTATTTAAAAGCTAGTTTATCGCGCGTCTTTAGTCTACCGAAACAGATCATTTTCCATTGAGATTCCATACTAATGGTGAATTACACCAGTGAAATATCACACATTACCCCTAGATGATCAGATGAGGTCTCATCTCCAATAGTATTGGCACTTCCCTTATGAACTCCAATACCATCATTCACAAAAATATAATCTATTCGCAGGTATGGCGATTTTGATGGCCAGGTGGATCCTGAAAATACAGTATTCCCACTTGTAGTCCAAGCATCGTGGTACTCCCTGGTTAGAAGATAGTAGGGTGGATTGAAGAAATAATCAAGCATATTGAAATCACCTAGGATCACCAAGTGTTCAGCATACTGTGACTGTGTATAGTTGATTATTTTATGTGCCTGATCTATCTGATCTTCAGGATAAAATGGTTGTTGCAGATGGGTGGCAAGAACATCGAGAAACCCATATGGTGTATCTACAGTCGCATGAATCAATCCTCGATTCAGATATCCATCAACTCGACCCATATCAAGGATATTAGTATTGACAATTGGCCATCTGGAAAGCATACTCACCCCATATAAATCATGCTGATAATCATGAGAAAAAGCATACATACCTAGTTCCTCTGAAAAATACTGCATTGCATCAACTGGTATGTTATCCAATGAACTTGCATCCACCTCCTGTAATGCGATGATATCTGCATCCGATTCTTTGAGTATTTGGAGTACCTGATCCACAGGATGCTCGAAAATATTAAAGGTTAGTAACCTGATACGCTCATCATTAGAATCTATAGCATCCCCACTTGACACAAATCCATGAAGAAGATTACCTAGTGTGATGATGAGGATGAATATGAATAGGATTAGAATACTCTTTTTCATTATCTTCTTCACGTTCATACATCTAATAATCAGGTCTAGATACATAAAGCTATTCTAATCGCCTAACTTCTGGCTTGAGCCTTAACGTTTTTTCATTACAGAGACATAAACTTATTCAGATTGCACTGCAGAAAAAAATCATGAACAGAGGTTTGTTCATCGGCCGTTTTCAACCTCCACATCTTGGGCATCTCAAGGTAATACAGGAAATTCTCAAAGAAGTGGATGAGCTTGTAATCATCATTGCTGCAGCACAGTCATCAATGTCTGTGAAGAATCCATTTACTGCGGGTGAAAGACTTATGATGACGAGGAGCATGTTGAAAAATGCAAATGTGGATATGAGTAGAATATGGCTACTTCCCGTTCAAGATATCTATGATAATGATATCTGGGTAGCTCACACTCTTAGAATGATTCCCCCCATTAATGTATTTTTCAGTAATAATCCATTCACAACGCTATTATTCACCAGAGCAGGAATAGAGGTGAGAGCCACAAAACTGCAAAATAGATCACTTTACGAGGCGAGACAGATTCGTGAATTACTGGCAGAAGGAGGAGATATTACCATGATGGTAGATTCTAGTGTCCTAGATCTGCTAACAAAAATTCAAGCAAGTGAGAGATTACAAACAGTAATGGGAACCGATAGTAAGAAATTTGATGATGCAACCTCCAATATCACTCGTTAGTCCTCTTGATAAATTCGTTCCATGTCACAATTGGAATACCTGCCTTTAAAGCCTTCTCAATCTTAGCTCCTCCTGGCTTCTCACCTGATACTAGATAGGTGAGTGCTTTGCTTATAGAAGTTGACCATTCATATCCAAGTGCAATTACCTTCTCTTCTAACTCTTTCTTAGTCATACCTGACACTTTTCCGGTAACATAGACTTTACCTTTGGTTTCCCTAGGTGTTGTAACCTGTTCACTCGAATATACAATTGAAATATCATTGAACAGTACCCGATCAACGACACTAGGATCATTTATCCCGTCAAGTATGTACTCTGCAGTTAGGTCTGAAATACCTTCTATTTCCACCAGATCAGAAACAGAAGCATTCTGAAGAGCTTCAAGAGAGGGAAAATGATTCGCTAGATCCTTCCCTAGTTTTTTGCCTAATTGGGTGATTCCTAGCGATGCAAGAAATATTGAGAAATCGATATTTCTTGATTTATCTATCTCCTTGTAGATTTTCTCGCCATTTTTCCCCAGAGATTTTACTAATCTTTCCTCAGTCAATTCCTCAGAGTAGAGATCTGAGAAATGATTAATAATGCCTTCATCAAATAATTTCTCAACATTCTTAGGTCCCAATCCCTTAATATCTACTGTTTTAATCCAGTGTTCAATATTCCTCAATTCTCTATCCTTACATCGATCTCCAGTACAAACCAGATTAACACCCTGTTTTTCTGCTATAGCATCACATGAAGGACAGGTGGTTGGGAGAGTTACATGATTCGGTCCTTTGCTAGTCACCTCAATAATCTTTGGTATAACATCACCTGATCGTTCCAAGAATACCTCATCTGCAATGGCTACATCCATTTCTATGAGGAAGTCGGCATTGTGCAATGTACAACGTTGAATAGTCGCACCAGCGATCTCAACAGGTTCAATCTCTGCCACCGGGGTAAGAACACCTGTTCGACCAACCTGCCAGGTAATATCTTTAATAGTTGAAATTCCCCCCTTGCTCTTGAATTTCAATGCAATTTGCCATTTGGGATGATGTTGTGTATATCCTGCAGATTTTCTATCCTCAGCATCGTTGTACTTAAACATAACCCCATCTAGCTCAAAATCAAGCAAATCACGCTTGTGGATAATTTTTTCAAATTCATCAGCGATCATCTGTTCAGTTACATTTTCTAATTTTTTAATATCTGCAGTTTCAAAACCCCATTTTTTCAAAATAGTGATTTGTTCATCTAGTGATAAGTCTTCTCCCATTCCTTCAAGACCCCAAGCCATGAAATGTAGTCTGCGCTCCAGAAGAATAGTAGTATCCTTTTGTTTGAGGGTTCCTGCTGCCAAATTTCGGGGACTAGTAAAATCTGGATTTTCATTCTTAAGTATATTGAACTCTGAAATCTTCATGTAAACCTCGCCACGAACATTGATACGAGAGGTTTCAGGAAGGGTTTTGGGAATCTCATTGACATAGTATACAGCAAATGTTACATCATCACCATATTCTCCATTTCCACGAGTTGCACCCTGTTTAAGCCTCCCATTTTCATACAAAATGGAAAGAGATAAACCATCTATCTTATACCCAAAAAACAGATCTGCCCCCTTACTATCCTTGAACCATTTCATCACTTCCTCCACTTCTGTTGCCTTCTGGCTCGAGAGCATTAGAGGATCATGTTTAACCTTTCCCCCTTGAGGAGTTCCTACAAGATGCAATACTGGATTATCAGGGTTGATAGATGCAAGTTCTGCTTCTAAGGCATCATATGCCTCATCAGAGATGATAGGCTCGCCATCATAATATGCCTTTTTATGCTTCAGGATCTGTTTTTCCAAATCATCTTCCCTGTTCATTTACATTAACACTGCTAGATGACTGGGTGAATTTAGTATTAATAATAATTAAGTAGGAATCAAAGGTTTTTGATAGTTTTCATCTAATTTACATTCGCTGTGACAATTCAACTCTAGGAGCAATTCCAAGAGACATAAGCTCTTGTAACAGCAATTTGAATGCGTATGAGATAATGATTGGAGTAATGGTTGTCTCATCACGACAAACAGGACATTCATGTTTATCCTTAACTCTGTTATATTGGGCTATGAAACCACAATTCTCACAGAATAATTCCTCGGATTTATCAGATTCATCAAGTAATCTCTCTTTAAGAATGAGTGCGGTACCATGGCCAATAAGACAATCTCTTTCCATTTCACCGAATTTGAGGCCACCTTCACGGGATCTACCTTCAGTTGGCTGCCTGGTTAGGATCTGTACTGGTCCTCTTGCTCTAGCGTGGATTTTATCATTGACAAGATGGTGTAGTTTCTGATAAAACGCAATACCAACAAATACATCAGATTTCAGTTTTTCACCAGTACGTCCATCATACATAGTCTCACGACCATACCGCTGGAAACCTAGACTATGGAGGTTATCCTTGATGAAATCTGCACTCTCACCCTCAAATGCTGTGGCAGTTACAGGTTCACCTCTAGCAGCTGCCAATTTTCCTGCGAGCAGTTCCATGAGCTGTCCGATAGTCATCCTTGAAGGTATAGCATGAGGATTGATGATGAGATCTGGAGATAGACCAGTTTCAGTGAATGGCATATCTTCTTGAGGTATGAGGACACCAACTATACCCTTCTGTCCATGACGAGAAGCAAATTTATCACCAAGCTCGGGAATTCTCAGTGATCTCATTTTCACTTTGATCAACCGATGACCTTCTGATGTTTCAGTGAAAATCACAGTATCCACGGTTCCATTTTCACCAAATCTCATATTTACAGAAGTATCTCTTCTAACTTGATTGTGGATATTATATTCATGGCTTGCCTCAGAGAATCTTGGTGGAGAGGTTCGTCCTATGATGACTTCACTCAGTTTTCCAGATACCTCGGTTTCTGGCTCTACCACACCATCCTCGGATAGATGACGATAAACCTCACTGGCTCGATAGCCACGAACGTTTTCTGTGGGTTTCTCGAACTTATCTTCCTGTCCTCCCGGATAGCGTCTTTCCTCAGCATCATATGATCTGAAGAATGTTGAACGGCCTAACCCTCTATCTACAGAGGATTTATTCATAATCAGAGCATCTTCCATATTGTACCCATTGTAGGAAAGAACAGCCACAATGAAGTTCTGACCTGCAGGACGTTCATTGAATCCGATCGCCTTCATTCCATGAGTTTTGACCATGGGAATCTGTGGATAGTGTAGAATATGAGCACGAGTATCCAATCGAAGCTTGAAATTTGCTGCATAGATACCCAATGACTGTTTTGCCATACCTGATTCATAGACATTTCTATCCGAACGATTATGTTCTGGGAATGGAATCAGTGATGCGCAGATTCCCAGTATTGTTGCAGGAGAGATCTCTAAATGAGTATGTTGCATGGTAAGTTCACTGGCCTTAATGGCGATGAGTGCATTTTCCTCTTCCTCAGAATCAAGGTATTCAATCAGGCCTTGACGCTCAAGATCACCCCATCTTTTGATACCCTGTCTAACCTGTTCAATATGTTCATGTTTTAATGCAGACTCACCACTCTTAACAATAATGAGTGGCCTCCTTACACGTCCATGATCAGAATTGATATAAATCTCATTGGTATCACTATAAAAAGCAATATTGACACCTGGGGAAAATAACCGATTTCTTCTACCTTTTCTCACCTGCTCAGCTAGTTGTTCTCCATCTTCATGGAATCCAACAAGCTCACCATTGTGATATACTCTACATAATAGAGGAGTGACTGGTTTACCATCAATTCTGTTCTCATCAAAATTGAATGTTCGTAGTATTTTTTCAACATCTACAATTAGATCAAGATCTAACAATTCCTTGAGTACATGACTGCTATCAATATCTATACTGATATATGCCTGTAATGCTAGGTTTTTCACCAAACCACAGTTGGGTCCTTCAGGGGTCTCATTTGGACATATCTTACCCCAGTGAGTGGGATGGAGATCTCTGGCCTCAAAGTGTGGTTGTGATCTGGAAAGTGGAGATACAACACGTCGTAGATGACTTAGTGCTGACATATAATTGGTACGATCCAGCAATTGTGATACACCTGCCTTGCCTCCAACCCAATTTCCGGTTGCCAAAGCATGTCGTAATCGCTCGGTAATCACATCAGCCCTTACTGCGGTTTTGAGAATGGAACCTTTCTTGTTGATATTCCTCTCTAGTTGATACTTGATATCACGGGTTAGTGATCTGAAAGCATTTCTGAAGAGCAAAAGAAGTAGATCACCAGCAAGATTCAATCGTTTTGATGCATAATGATCCTTATCATCAGGTTCTCTCTCTCCAACCTCCAGCTCAAGTACTTTCTGAGCCATAAGGCAGAGGAAATGTGCTTTCTTGATCCGATCCTCGGGATTGTTTCCAAGATGTGGGAGAAGGTATCGATCGAGGACTTGCTCGGTTCTTGACACTCGATATTCTTGTGTTTGACCTACAGCAACTCTTCGGCCTATGAAATCTAGGGCTGCATCCTTTGTGCGTATCTCTTCTCCTCTTACAAGATTGAGTACTTGCCTATATACAGCAGCAGATGAGGATATTCTACGAGAGATTGCACCTTCCTTTTCAAGTCCAAGGGCTCTTAGAAGAATTAGCAGTGAGATTTTCCTAGGTACGCTTGGGAAGGAAACTTTCAATGTTCCATCATTAGCACGTTCCAGAGATACTGGAGCTCTGAAACCTTTCATTGATGAGAAAACTTTAGCTAGTGTATTACCATTGTTTAACCGTTCTACAAGTATACGGTTAGGAGCAAGATCCTCCTGAGTAACCAGTACACGTTCTGTCCCATTAACAATGAAATACCCTCCTGGATCTTTTGGATCTTCTCCATGATCAATTAAGATTTCATCACTTGGATTATTGATATCAAGTCTGCAATGCTTAGATCTTAGCATAATGGGGAGATGACCAATATAATAGCGTTTCTCCTGAGAACCTCCTATTGTAGTGGTACGCTTCCTCTTCTCATTCTGTTGATCTGCAGTTTCAGTTTGTTTAGGAATCATTACGAGTTCGAGGGGTGCGGAATAAGTTAGATTTCTAATTCTCGCATCCATCGGCCAGATATCTGATTCACTACCATCTGCTTCTTTAATTTTGGGTTTGCCCAGGATGATGTTTTTGAGCTCAACATTATATCCTGTTTCAGAGTCGAGTTCAATGATACGCTCCTCCTCAATTACTTGCTGCAGACCAGTAGTTACGAAATGATTATAAGAATCCAGATGTTGCCTGACAAGTTTGATCTCATCGAACATTGCCTCTAAAATCAGCCACTTTTCATCTGGAGTGAAATTCTTGTTTTCGTTGCTCATGTATGATTATTCTCCAAAAATGGTTTCCCAGAACCTTTTTGCGCGCGTTATTCTAGGATGGAGTATCGCTAATCTTAGATAAGATAAGATGTCATTTAAAATAGACGATATTAACAATCATTATTATTTGTCTGAAATTTGTTTCTTGCAATAATGATACCTATAGTAAGTGAGTCGTAGTAATGTTCAATAATTGTCTCTTTTGAGAATAATTTCACTTCTCTTCTCTGAATAGTGCCATATGTCATCCCTGCGATAGAATTTCGAAACCTATTGAAACCCGCCAATATATTATTTCTTCATTAAATTTATTAATTATGGATGTGACCCTACCTTTATAAGAATATTAATATCCTTTATAATTATAAACAAAATAATTAATCACAATGTATTTTTTGGTTAATTAAAGGAAGGAGAGCAATTGTCATCAGAGAGAAATTTAGTTGATATTGAGCATGTAATCTATGAATTGGTCCCCAAACGATCGGAGATAACGAGAGTTGAATTTGAAGGCCCAGAAGTAGCCATTTATTCAAATAATTTTGAGAATATAATAGATAGTGATTTAATCAGTAATATTGCAAGAACTATAAAAAAGCGAGTTGTATTCCGTTCAGATCCTTCCATTCGATTACCATATGATGAGGCCAAGATGAGAGTCCTTGATTTATTCAAGGGTGAGGTCGAGATAGGTGATATTTATTTTGACGATATATTAGGTGAGATCATCATTCATGTTGATTCTCCAGGACAGCTGATTGGAAAAAATAGAGTTGGCCTTAACAATATTATTGAGGAAACTAAATGGAGACCAAGAGTACTACGTATTCCACCTGTTCATTCTGATGTCATTGAATCCATTAGAAATGTATTATTAAGCGATCATAAAGGGAGAAGTGAAGCCCTAAAGAAAATAGGTAAGAAAATTCATAGACAAGAGCTATTAGAAGAAAAGATCATCAGGGTAACTGGATTGGGAGGATACCAAGAAGTCGGTAGATCATCAACCCTTCTGACTACTGGTGATGCGAATATATTGATTGATTGTGGTGTTTCAGTGGGTAACTCAAAACCCTCAATGATGTTACCACGATTTGACTTCCCAGAATTTGATATTGCTGATTTAGATTGTGTAGTTCTTTCTCACGCACATCTTGATCATGTAGGATTTGTTCCATTTTTATTCAAATATGGGTATGAGGGGCCAATCTTCACCACTGCACCGACACGAGATCTGATGACTATGTTACAGATTGACTACTTGGATATAGCTGAGAAGGAGGGTAAGCTCCTACCTTATTCCAAGCTGGATATCAGGAAATCAACCTTACACACTATAACTCTAAAATATGGTGAAGTTACAGATATAGCCCCTGGTATTAAACTCACCTTCCATAATGCAGGACATATAGTAGGCTCCTCAATCGTACACCTACACGTCGGTAATGGTAAGTATAATCTAGCTTTTGCACATGATTTTAAATTTGCCAACTCGAGATTACTAGATCGAGCTGTCAATAAGTTTCCACGCTTAGAAGCCATGATTATGGAAAGTACTTATGGCAATCCTGAGGATAATACTCCTTCCCGAGCACAAACAGAGGATAAACTAGCAGAGATGATCAATTCAACCCTTACGAGGGGTGGAAAGGTACTCATTCCAGTATTAGCAGTGGGAAGAGCTCAAGAATTGCAACTTGTTATAGAACATCTCATTGTAAGTGGAAGAATTCCAGAAGTACCAGTATTCCTTGATGGGATGATTAAAGAAGCAACTGCAGTAACCTCAAATCATCCTGAATTTCTCTCTCGTAAGATACGCGAAAGAATCTTAAATCAAGGAGATAATCCATTTTTAGCTCCATTTTTCCATACAGTAAATGATAATGATGCAAGAAATGAGATAATCAATGGCTATGAGTGCATTATAATGGCAACTTCAGGAATGCTTGTCGGAGGACCTAGTGTACATTACTTCCAAGGTTTAGCAGAAGAATCTAAAAATACTATAATTTTTGTGAGTTACCAGGGTAAAGGTACCCTAGGAAGAAAAATCAGTGAGGGATTGAAGGAAGTAAAGGTTAAGGATGAAAAAGATAAGACTGTACTTATCAGAGTAAATATGGATGTCCATAGAATCTCTGGTTTCACAGGTCACTCTGATAGAAAAGAACTGATGGAATATGCAAAAAGACTATCACCAAGACCTAAGAAATATCTTTTTGTCCATGGTGAAGCGAGCAAATGTCAGGCCTTAGCAAAACATGTTGCTAAAATAGTTAAACGAGAGACAGAAGCACCATCAATTGGGTCTACTGTCCGTCTCTATTAATAGTTAAATTACTGCTAAGAGACCAACAATCTTCCCTTTTACCACCTAATTTCTTCTCTATGTATTCCACAAGTGCCGAAATATTAGATAAGGATCTTGGTTCGTTTAAAACCTGCTTAAGCAAGTCGTAATACTCAGGGTCTACTTTTGGCAATTCTATAGGGTAGTGTTTTATTTTTGGCAAAAATTGTCTATCTAATCTAAATATTATCTCATTACTCAAGTTCACAAGTGCATTCACCGAGAGTTGATAAGGTATCCATTGATCCACCAAATCCTCAATATCTTTCCTAATATCATCGATACTATATTTGTATAATTCGATGGCTGATACAGTTAATTCTTGCTGATTATCGAGGATATTTTGGCATTTAGTAATTAATTTTTTAATATCAGAAGAGTATTCCTCATTCAGTTTAATTATTACTCCTGTTGCGAGCATGTGAGCTGTAACTGGCCTATAGGCAGGCTCAGAATCAAGGTAGTGGTGGACTTGAAGTAGGGGATTAATGAAATACTCAATTTCATAATTATCAATGAATTCATTTCCCCTAATTCGACAGTTTGATTCGCTAAGGATGATGTAAAGATCGATATCTGAATGTTCCTGAGGAGAAAAATTGACTTGTGAGCCTACAATCATTACTGCAATGACATTCTGGAGAGCTTTGTTATTCAAGAAGACTGATACCGCTGCTAACACTGAATCAGAGACATACTTCTCAGCCATAGCAAACAAACAAAGGTGCACTTTATAATGTAATTGATCCTACACATCACCGAGTATAAGATATTAACTGAGAGCATCTAATTTGGACTTCGAACAAATTAAGGTATTAATTTCATAATTTCTACTGAAATTTTGCATTCATTAATAAATGTGTTTGCGAGGAATACTGTGCTACATGGCACAAGATATCGAAGAAGAAATAGAGAAGGCTCCTGAAAAAATCGAGGATTTGTCAGTTGAGGCCAATCGAGTTAAATTTTTCAGAAATCGATATCTTAACGAGTATATCGACAAAATAGAAGAAGTTTTGAGATTTAATAGCTATCGAGTAGATAGATCTGAAATAATTGGACATTTAATGGAAAAATTAGCTTCACAACAGGTTAATGATATTAAGAGAAGTAATGGCACCTATAGGATTGAAAAAGTATTAGGTCCAGTTAGCGAGATGAAACAACAATTTCTTCAGGAGAAAAGGCGATTCTTTAGAGAGACACTAACAAAAGAGGAGAAAAAGCAAGAGGATGAGGAAGAAAAACTTAAACTTGCTGAAATGACAAAATCTGAGAGAGCAAAATACAAAGTTAGGAAAAATCTATCAGCAATAAATGTTAAAGATAAAAAATTCACTCTTAATATTCAAGAGAGTAATGCCAGATTACTCATGGCATTTAGTTTGATAACGAATATTGCCTTCTTAATTCTGAACATCGTTTTGATTATTATGTCTTGGGATATGTTAAATTCATTCATGAATGCCTATACTAATTACTATTATGATCAATATTACTTAGATATTATGTTAGAGAGAATGCATTACATGTCAGAATTATTCTTTTGGAACCCTGGCAATTTAATTTTGATAGAATCACTAGTGTTTTTGAATTATGTTTTTGTTTCTGTGGTATTCAGAAACTCTTCCATTGAATTATTTGGGTATAAAAAAGCTAAATCCTGGATAAAGTACATTAAACTCATCTATATTAGTTCATTAATACGAGTTATTCTTGTTGGGATACTAGCCTACTTTGGTGCACAATTTACTACTACAGTTTTCAATGGGTATTTCCATGAGGAGACAACAGTTACCGGATTTACTCCGGATGAGACCCAAACCATCATCACTATCATATCTATCATTAATCTAGTTTCCATTTTGTGGATGATGATCTTATGCAATGTAAGAGAGGAGTATGAAGATCAATTAAGTCAGTATAGTCAACTACGGGTGAACATGGCAAGAACCTTCAAAATGCTCTTCAATTTACCTTCTCAACTTGGTATTTATTTAATTACTATGATCAGTTCTGTCATAGGATTGGTATCGATATTCTCATTGGTTATATTCCTACAATTAGGAGGGGAGGTTGTCACAATCTTCTATTCAAGGAATATTAATTATCAATTTGCCTTTTTCACGGCTGTGGTTATCTCGCTGCATTTTCTGGTAGGAAAATTAAGTATTGATCAAGCCTTGACACTTATCATCAAAAAACGAGTGAAAAGGCAATTAATATTACAATTGATTTTCCAGACTATTTTTAATGCATTCTTGCTTATTCAAGCAAATTATATAGAAGAACAAGTTAATCAAGGATACCTTGATTTGTATTACTATTCATTTACCTTTGCAGAAGCTCTTATTTCAACTATTGTGTATTATGTTACTACTATAGCACTGCTAGTTACTAATTACTATCTGTTTAGAAGTTTACCTCTTCAAACGGAGGATTTCCCATGAAAAAACGTACAACTCATCTCTCAATTGCGGAGGAGATTGTTCTCTATACAGATGAACTAATTGAAGAAATCAATAACGATATTGAGAAATTCAAATCACAGGAAAAAATGAGTACCAGATTAAATCTAGTAAAAAGTACTGATAAAGCTGAGATTCTTGGATTATTATTTGACAAGATGAGCTTTCAATTAGTAGAAAATCATATCAAAGAATTTGAACAAGAATTAGCTGAGAATGAAGGTGAGGAAAAACCAGAGGTGATGATACAAGAAGACCCAGCCAATGAATTTGAGGATAGTAAATCACCTGGACGCAAATCAGATAACGGAACAAGACACATTCAAAACGATGCTATTAACATCGAATCTGCAAAGTCAACAAAATCCACCAATAATCCAAGATTTAACCAATTTGGTTACAGTAAAACACCATTTGGTAATACAAATAATTTCCCGATTCAACCAAAAACTAGACAGCAACAAATAGTTTCGCTGGATAGAACACCTGAAATCAATGAATTCGGATATACTAATGCATTATTCAATATTGAAAGATACAAGAACTCCTATACCAAAAGATTGAATTCAGTTAGTAATCCCCAGCACCAACAGGAAAATGAGAATAGATTCATACAAGCAATGCAGAATAGAGCTCTACTCCAAGATAATCCCTTTAATAAAGTTTTAGGGGATCCTGAGGTAATAGCTCAGGATCTAATTATAGGAACTGATATTGTATGGCCAACCATACCTTGGCACGATGGTAAAGTGGATTTCAATGTGGAAGAAACATCAAGCAAATTGAAACGAACTTATTATGAGAGTTTTATTCAATCACTACCTTATGTTCATACTGTTGGTGCATTCATTACAGTATATTTAATGTTAATGTTTGGATTTTTAGCAATAGAAACCTTAGAATCCCCACATCTTAATCATGAGTACTTTTTGAGAGAATATGCGTTTCCACCAGCTTTGTGGTTTTACGGGATTTTTTCATATCTGTTCCCTATAACCATATCAGCAATGAAAACTTCGTACTTCAATTTCACCATAGATAATGTGACAAGATATACTAGGATCATCAAGAATTATGCCAAACTCCATGTAGTATTTATCACCTCATATCTGATTTATATCATCATAGGCTCTTTATTACCCAGACCTGAAACTTATGATTATGGGTATGGTTATGAGATGTCATATTATTACAATACAGTTAATCATTGGCGAATTGAGGAGTTTGTGTTAATATCTTTTATACCCACATTCCTTTTCTATTACTTCGTAGCTTATTTCTTCAAGAATATCAATAGTGAAGATAAAAAGATAAAAAGATCAGAGCACTTAGGGCATAAATTCGCCATGATAATTTATATCTTTGGTCTGTATCTGACCTCAGGATTTTCATCATCAATAATGAATATGTTCATTTTTGTTAAATACGATAGACAATACATGTATGCTGACCTAGTTACTCCGATTTATGGGATTGTAATTATATTATTTGTATACAATGCGATTATCATGGCTATGTTAAAAACCAGACATGTTCTGCGCTCGAAATTTGACTGGTATAATGATATGAGAGATTTCAATATTCTCATTTCTATAGCCATGATCTTTGGGCAAATTCTATTGATTCCAACCTTTATGCAGAATCAACAATACAGCAACGATGACTATTACTATTATGGAAGAGAACTCACTCTAGGATCAATAATCACTGTATTAATTTTTGTATTAATTTATTTGACAGCAATTTTCTTCTTATTTGATAAGATTTACTTCCAAATAACTAGGGCAAAGCCTCCTCAAACACGAGTAACTCTAGGAAAGATGGGTGATAAATCTATCAAGTTTACTGATGCAGTAATTTATAAAAGTAGAAAAGTATATGAAAATGGCATAGTTTTCACTTACAAAAATAGGAGATATAAATTTGATATATTCTCTTCAATTCGTTCTACATAAATTGATCAAATAAATCGTTTTTATTGCCTTTTTTCTGATTTACCTTGTGGAGAGCATTGAGGAAATCCTTCCATCGGACATCACCACGTCTATCTCTGATGGCAAACATTCCAGCTTCAAGACAAAGATTTCGAATATCAGCACCTGAGAAATTGGATGTTGATGCAACAAGGAATTTTAAATCTACTTCCTCAGATACATTCATTCCTCTAGCATGAATCTTGAATATCTCAAGTCGTGCATTCTCATCAGGATGGCCAATCTCTACAAGACGATCAAATCTGCCAGGCCTTAACAGAGCAGGATCAAGAATATCAGGTCTGTTAGTGGCAGCAATCACCTTCACCTCTCCTCTTGGTTCAAATCCATCTAGACTGGAGAGCAGCTGCATGAGTGTTCGTTGTACTTCTCGATCTCCTGAGGTAGCAACTTCCAATCTCTTTGATCCAACTGCATCTAATTCATCAATGAATAAAATTGCTGGTGCTTGTTCTTTAGCAAATTCAAAAATCTCTCGGACTAAACGAGCACCTTCACCAATGAATTTCTGTACCAATTCTGATGCAATAACTCTAATAAATGTGGCATTGGTGTTGCGAGCAACGGCTTTAGCAATAAGTGTTTTACCAGTACCGGGGGGGCCGTGTAATAATACACCTTTTGGAGGGTTAATTCCCACCTTTTCAAATAATTCTGGATGAGTCAGAGGTAGTTCAACAATCTCTCTAACTTCTTCCAATTCTTTATCTAAACCACCAATCTGATCATAATCAATAGTTGGTTTAGTTTCTATCTCCATGGCTCTCACTGCAGGATCCTGTGAAGTTGGAAGTATGTCAACAATGGAGAATGATCGCTGATTCAATGCTACCTTAGTATCAACTTTCAAATCCTTAGAATTAATCTTACTACTGATATTAACTACAAGTTGAGGACCAGTAGAACTTTTCACAATAGCCTTATCATCCGGAAGTACATCCATTATAGTTCCGGTGAATAATGGCGGAGCTCGTAATCGTTCCAGTTCTCCCCGTAATCCATTTAATTCCCTCTGCAAACGTAACCGCTCGCCTTCTATCATAGATTTTTCTGTTTCCAAACGTCGGGTCTGACGTTCAAGATGACGAGTATAATTGATAAGATCAAGATCAAATCCTTCACTTTCATCTTTTGAAGATTGTTCATCTATTGATGTTGGCATTCTAAATAGATGGAGTGAATCATTATTAATAAAATTAAACAAAATAACAATTATCTTTGATTAAAAAATCTTTTCTTTTTTTGGGAATCGTGAGTTATGAGATTCATGCATATGAGTATTATAGTTATTAAATTCTTCAATTTATTTTTAGACTATAAAAATTCTTATACATGAGGTAAATTATTCTCTATTTGAGCAACATTGAGTACTTATACTAAAAAAAGTCTGTCTAATAAAGATAGAAAGCAATTGATTGCAGAGTTAAAGATATTAAAAAATCCTGAAGAAGTATTACCTAAAAAGTCGATATTAGCAAGATATACGCTTGAAAAAAATGAGTCAGTAATCACTCTTGGTAAGAATCTAATTTTCATTGAAAAGAAAGGTCATATAATCCCGTCAATTAAGATTATCAGAAAAATAGAGCATTCTATTCCGATCATTAAAGTAGACACGGGAGCAATAAAATTTGTTGTCAATGGAGCAGATATCATGAGACCAGGGATTGTTGAAATTTCAGACGATGTAAGAGAGGGAGAATTAGTTCTTGTTGTTGAAGAGACCAAGGGAGGGCCTCTATGTTTTGGTGTAGCGAAATATGATGCTGTAGATATGAGAGCTATGGATTCAGGCAAATCTATCATCAATCTGCATCATCTCAAGGATAAATTCTTCGAGATGGAATTTTAATACATAGAAATGTATAATTCAAGCCAAGTTTGTGATTTAGCTGTGCTAACTAATAAAAAGATTTTATTAAAGAATTAATAATGGAGTATTGCAGGTAAAGATATTGCTTGAAGTAAGAATTTATTCTTGGCTTGCAGGCTCTCAAACTATTGTTTTTGCAGATTAAACGCGACAGTAAATTGTGATCCATCAAATTCGAATGTTTACAACTCAATAATATAAATGAATTAATTAAAATTAATATTCAATGAGGGTTAATATTCCTCTTTTCAGAACCTGATCTATCAGAAAATCAATTATGCGATAAACCAGATGGAATTGAGAACTTAGTCAATCTAAATAACTTCCAATTAGCAAGAAACGAGATAACAAGTATTGATAGATTGACTAAATTGAATACAGAAAATCTGAAAGAAGTAAATTTAATGTTTAATAAAAAATAAAACAAATTCCTGATACATTAGGTAATTTGAATTCTGCTGAGTTTTTACACCTTACCAATAACAAGTTGCAATCTAACCCTAAAATTTTCTCTGCAATGAACCATTTGAAGGTATTAGATCTCTCAAATAATAATTTCATGAATAAAAATGAAGTTATTAAAATAATAGAGTCTTCAAAAAGTATAGTTAACATATTGGTATAATCTATGAATTAACGATATGAATTCAACGATGGGCAAAAATTTCTTTATCTAATTTTGAGAAATTAATTTTTGTAATAACTGATTTTCATACTGAGTGGAATTCTTCATTTCAGAAGAAATTGAATCAGTTATTTTATAATTCAATTCATCTTCAGATCGTATTCTTAAAGCCATATTCTTACACCTGGATGATAATATTTAAGATAAACGTGTTCCTAAATCAATCTCATATCACACTGCAATAATTTTTGAAATGATTGATTATATTTTTAGATAATAAATTACCACTGAGATCTAATACTAAAACATCTAAATTTTTTTGTTTGTCAAGCATGTTAAGAGGTAAATCTCTTAGATTATTACTATTAAGTCCGAGTGTAGTAATTAAATTAGATTTTAAAAATAAATTATCTGGTAGATTATTTAATTTTTTATTATTTTTTATTATTATAGAATATAAGTATGTATTCTGTATGAATAGATTTTTTGGAATATGATTTATTTTTGTATTGGAAATTGAAAACGATCTGATATATTTTGTGTGCTCAAGAATATTCTCAGGTAGGTATGAAAAATACTCGCCATATAATTTTAGTTCTAATAAAAAGGGAAAATCTCTAATAATAGAATATATCATATCCAAATACTCAGAAGGACCCTGTTTTATTGAGACCTCAATTTTAGTTACAATAAGATTTCCAAATTGATAATTAGTTATAATTTTGTGATTTAACTGATAGACAAAATCATTTGTTTCAAAAAGAGAAACTAATTTTTGTAATACCTGATTTTCATCCTGAGTGTAATTCATCATTTCAGAAGAAATTGAATCAGTTATTTTATAATTCAATTCATCTTCAGATCGTCTTCTTAATGCCATATTCTTACTCCTGAATAAAGAATAAATTAAGGATTTGCTCAAGAGCAATCCCTAATAACAATGAAGCAATTCCACTGATACCACAGCTAATAACAACTCCTATGAGTATAGCCGATAATATACCTGTCGAGGCATCCCCAATCGGTTTCTGAATAGTCAACTATTGTTATTCCAAGACTTACAACAAAATTCATAACATGAGATCCAACTTTGGCAAAAGCGTAAAGATCGAGAGGGAATTTTAACACATAGGAATGTATAATTCAAGCCAAGTTTGTGATTTAGCTGTGCTAACAAACAAAAAGATTTTATTAAAGATTGAATATTGAAGTATTGCAGGTAACAATTTTGCTTGAAACTTGAAGCTATTTTTAGTTTAAAAGCTCTGAAACTATTGTTATTGCAACTTAAGCGCGAGTGGTGTAACGGTAACATTGGACCCTTCCATTGTTGGAAGAGGACAATGCCTCTTAGAAGTAAGGTTCGGCCCCGGGTTCGACTCCCGGCTCGCGCATTTGCTCTATTTTCTCTAAATTTATTAGCATTAAGTGATATTTTGAAAAATTGTATAGATAAATGTAAAATCGGTGCAATGATAGGTGGTTGAAAGACTACCTATAATATTAATCCTAGGTATGAAATCTTTGGTGCAGATTTATCCTCCCAGAAACAATTTTATTTAATGGGGAACAGAAAACATTCGATGAACTGTTACAACTTATAAAATTCGAATGCAATATCCTTGGAATTAACATGGCAGATAGATTTGATGAAGATCGGGAGGATAACATATATAGTGATGAAAGGTATATTTATTCACCTTTTATCTATTATTATGAGGATATCGAAGATCATCACCCCTACGAGACTATTTATATAAAAAACAAAATGGAAATATGTCTCTCAGGGGTATTTTTTGATGATATTTTACCTATTACAACCTTGACAGAATTAAATCCATATTCATTAATATTATCTGGCAATCAGCTTACCAAAATCCCATTTATGAAAATCAATGGTCTATATAATCTGAATCTTGAATGTAATAATATAAGTAGTATTGAAAATTTAGACCTAGAAAATCTTAAAAATCTGAACTTAAACTATAATTTGGTAACAAATGATTGTTTTAAATGCCTTTGCGAAGGAAATTTGCCAGAATTGCTAAACCTATCTTTAATAGGAAATAATATAACAGAGATACCAATTGAAATTGAGAATCTTCGAAACCTGATATTTATTGACTTAGGACGGAATCCAATAAAGGAAAATGAAATTCCTAATAATATAAAGAAAATTATCAAAGAAAATAGAATTACTGTTGAGTATGGAGATTCATTAAGTACATATAGATTTTATTAATTAGGCTCCGAGGGATCTATTCTTCGACCACCTGAATTGATTGTCTCCTCATAATCTTCTTGACTGTAATAAACCTCCTCAGTTGCTATATCATTCTCGCTCCCAAAAAGGTTTGCAAACCAAATGAAAATTGGATTATATATGAAATTAGTAGTAAACACGCTAAGACCAATTGAGATAGTAGCTAAAGTCATTATGATCGCCGGAAGCATCCTTATATCCCCACGTAGATAAGATCTATATGAATTAAGTGCCGTTTCGTAAGCAACTTCAACTGATTCCGAGATAAACATATCTAATTGGTTCTTCTTTAGCCAAATGGGAAGTGTACTTTCAGACCATTTAAAGGCATAATAAGTCTCTCCCTGCCCTCCCTTTTTGCTTAAATTCCAAGATAATAGATAGAGAGTACCATGACTAGATAAATTAATGGCATAAAGGTGACTAAACTCGTCCATTAGGTTCAACCCAATAAATGCTAAGTGATATTGGTATTTCATCTGAACAGCCGGTGTATAGCATAATTAATCACCGAACCTAAAGATCGATCATTACTATTATTTCAACTGTGCAATATTAATTAGAATCCCAGCAGAATTTATAATTTTCATGATATATATTACTTAAATGAGCGTACCACCATCATTTAGTCTAGATACTGCAAAATTGCTGATAGAGTTTTCAATTGCTGCTTATGAGGATGATTCAAGTAGTATGAATATCCCCGAGGGTTACACATATGTTAAACTCCTGGATTCTAAGGAAACAGATACTCAATGTTTAGTAGCCAAGGGACATGAAAATATAGTCATCGCATTCAGAGGAACAACGAGTTTCAAGGATGTAGAGAGTGACCTAGAGGTTTTCAAGGCAATTTTTCCCAGTTCAAGGGGATTTTTCAACAAGAGTAAGGTCCATCAAGGATTTTTAGATGCTTATCTTGATATCAAAGATAAATTGATCCATCAGATCAAGGAATTGCAAGAACAAGAGCATTTCAAGGCTATCCTGCTAACAGGTCACAGCCTTGGAGGAGCTCTAGCTACCCTCTGTGCATTAGATCTGAAGATAGAGAAAATTGCGAAGAATGTCGTTATGTATAATTATGGCTCTCCAAGAGTTGGAAATAGTAAATTCGTTGACAAATACATGAAAACAGTGGATACAAGCTATCGAATTGTAAATGATGAGGATTTTGTGCCACAACTCCCACCAGGAACATTTTTTGATCACGTTCCAATATACACACTAATTGATGAAGGTAATAAGTTGGTATTCTCTCCTAGTACACTTGAACAGATAGAGAAAAATCTAGAGGGAACCGCATCACTTGCAACAGGAGTGTTAAAAGAACATAGAAGTCAATATTACAGGGAATTACTCAATAATATTGAAATGAAAAAGAGAAAATCTGATACTTTCTGATGGTATAAAAAATACCACAATTGCATATCAATTACTTTATAAAATATAGTTTTTATAGCTCGAGGATAGACACCTTTATGTATAATAATTGATGAAGTTGGAGATATGGCAGAGTTTGATATAGAATATGCCCGGAAAGCTGCGACCTTTACTGTACTTGCATACAAAGAAGGGGAGGAGCTGGTGATCCCAGAAGGATATACCATGGTTAAGGAATTGTTAGACAAGAAAACAGATAGTCGAGCATTAGCATTCAAAACTGAAGGATTGTTTGTCCTCAGTTTTAGAGGTACTGATAGCTTCAAAAATGTACTAACAGATCTCAAAATTGCCAGAGAAAAGTATCCTACCCGTCGATTCTGGTTCCGAAAGTACCGTACTCACAAGGGTTTTGCAGAAGCATATCAAAACATCCGAGATCAGATAAAGGACGTAGTTGAGGAGCATGTAGATAAGAAAGATAAAATTCTTGTCACAGGCCATAGCTTAGGAGGAGCTCTTGCCACTATTACAGGACAAGATCTGAAGAGAACTATGAAATTCAAGAATGAAGTGATTTCCTATACATTTGGTTCACCTATGGTAGGAAATAAGCACTTCTCAAGAATGTATAATAAGAAGGTCAAGCACAGCTTCCGTGTGGTCAATGATGGGGATATCGTGCCTCAAGCACCACCTGGTAGTTTCAAACATGTGAAGGATTATGTTCTCATTGATGAGGGTAAAAAAATAATTGTAAAGCCAGGATTCTGGGAACGTATTGAGAAAAATCTAGAGGGATGGGGAGAGGGTATACTCACCGGAAAAGCCCTTAAGGCTCATTCAAGTGATGGCTATAAGGCATTCATGTATGATATAACAGATATTCAAATTGATTGAGAATGAGATTGTTTCATATCCTGTAGGGATTATTAATATACACAGTACTAGTAAAGCATCTATGGAAAAAGAAATTGATGAACTATTCAAAGAATACTCACAAGGAATCACTCCAGGAGCAGTTATTGGAGTAATAAAAAATGGGGAAATGGTATTCTCAAAGGCCTATGGATATGCTAATCTCGAATATGATATCAAATTAACACCTGATTCTGTTTTCAGACTGGCTTCAGTTTCTAAGCAATTTACTGCTGCTTGTATATTGATTCTTGAACAAGAGGGAAAATTATCACTTGATGATCCACTGAGCGACTATTTTCCTCAATTAGAATATGATTCAGAAATACGTATTCGTCATCTCATTCATCATACATCAGGTATAAAGGATTATCTAGAGGCACTTACAGTTGCCAATTATACAGAGAAGGATATAGACATTATCGAGGAGGGAGAACTCTTGAAATTTCTAACCAAAATTAAGGGAGTGAACTTCAAACCTGGAACTGAATTCGCCTATAGCAACACGGGATACTTTCTTTTAGGTCAGTTAGTAAAGATATTGACAGGAAAATCATTGAGGCAATTTGCAGATGAAACGATTTTCAAGCCACTTGGAATGACAAATACTCATTACCATGATGACTACACAGAAATCGTGAGAAACCGTGCCTCTGGATACTCGAAAACGGAGGATGGTTTCAGTATATCCATGACCAATTGTGATATCGTCGGAGATGGTGCAGTATTCTCAACAGTAGCCGATCTTGCGAAGTGGGATCAGAATTTCTATCATAAAACTCTTGGAGGGGATGAATTCATTTCCCAATTACAAACTGTGGGCCCATATAATATACCAGATTTTGACTATGCCTATGGATTGAATGTATCAGAATACAAGGGATTGAAAAGAGTCAGCCATGGTGGGGGATTTGCAGGCTTCAGGTCATATATGACAAGATTTCCAGAACAAAACCTATCAATCATTGTGCTAGCAAATCTGGCACAAATTTCTCCCGATACTTATGCATACCAGATAGCAGACCTTTATTTGGCAGACTATATCAGCGAGGAGATAGCCCTGGACAAATCTATTCAGATCTCGCCTAGTGTTCTGGAAAACAAGGTGGGCGAGTATCTGGACAAGAAAAAGTATTTTTATCAGAAAGTAGAACTGGTAGAAAATAACCTGATACTCGCTGGTTGGCAGGCTACTCTTTATCCTATTGATAATGAGCATTTTCGAATAATAAGCCCCATCAAATTGGATGTGACCCTCCAGGATGATTATTTTATTTCTCTGTATTCTAGAGCCAAGAAGATCAATAAAATGGACTATGATAGATCATCATATCTTGGAAGCTACAAGAATGGCGAACTTGAACAGGTCTATACTATCATTGAGCAAGATGGGGAACTATCAATTGATATGAGGGGACTTGGTAAGCCCAAATTAACAAATGTGGGTATCGATATTTTTTATGCTCTGGGATTCCTCTTTGAATTTGGTCGAGAAAATGGATCTGTAATATCCTGTACTATCGGTAACTTCAGGGCAAGGGATTTTACTTTTATTAAAATACACTAGTTGAAGAAATGGTTTCTTCAAAGATGAAAATGTTGGAATTCTTACAATCAACAAAAAAGTCCTCAATTCTTTCAAAGAATGATAGATTCACTGTTACATACTATCTATTGATGAAATAAATGAAGTGATAATTTCGATAGATTCTTCAATATTTTCATGAAATATCAGGTGATCTGCATTATCGATTATTTTCAGATTCCCGTTGCGTATTCGGCTTGCTATGGATTGAATATACGGTATTGAGAATAACCTGTCATTCTCTCCATTGATCAGGAGAACGGGGCAGGAGAGATCACTCAGTTCATATGGTATTGATTCTGTCATCTGAGTAGAAAGAGATTTCAAGGTATAATACTTGCAGAAAAGAGGATCTTTCAGGAGTAAATCAAATATTTTTCCACCATAGATGCTACTAACCAATTGATGTTTCGGCAGATACAGAAGCACACTGATAGGGAATATCGGCAGTACCTTTGAAGCGAGCGGGACAAAGGGGACAGGAAATTTGAGAAGGCCAGAAACTTTTACAATCTCCTTATGTGCACCTTCATTGAAGATTGCTGCATTGTGGTAAATCACGCCATCAATCCTTTTGTCAGCAGCAGCATACAGAGAGGTAATTCCGCCCAGGCTTGAACCCATTAGAAATAATTTTCCATGATATTTTTCCCTGCAAAGGTCAATAACTGAATATACTACCTTTAGTATTTGGTTCATGGTAAAATGACCTTTTTTACCACCACTCAAACCATGTCCTATCATATCAGGAACAATCACTTGATACCCCATTTTACATAGAAAATGAAGGAATTCAGCATAAAAACGGCTATAGACTGCAGTTCCATGAATGAATATGATTTTAGAAGTGTATTGCTCTGATATTTGAAAAATATCAATGTGGATAGGAGCCTCACCACTAATATATAATTCCTCGATATTCTCCAGTATTTCCGTATAATCAATATTTCTAACATAATGTTTCCAGTAATCATTATAGGATTCATGGGATTTATTCATTTACTAGTAGATCCTTAAGCTTACTAAATTGATTTTGCAGAAGCAATAGTTGTTTGCTATTGATTTACCTACATTACAATCAATTAATAGGAAGTCAGAAAAAGCGTAATTCGATGGTATTATTTACTTATAGGAGTAGATTATTTATATTATCAGCAATCATACTTCCATCATGAAGAAAGCATTTGTGCATGCAACCATTCATCCTGTGGTGGGAGAAGTCATTAATGATGGAACACTACTCGTTGAAGATTCTAAAATCATTGCAGTAGGTAGAGATGTATCGACAGATGGATACGAGATAGAAGATTGTACAGGACTACATATCACTCCTGGACTTATTGATCCTCATTCTCACGTTGGTTTGTTTGAGGAGGGAGCTGGGCCCGGACCTGCATATAGTGATGGGAACGAGTTAACAGATGCTTCAGTTCCTTATCTGAGAACCAAGGATGCCATATTTCCCGAGGATCTTGCCTTCGAGGATGCACGTATGGGAGGGGTAACCACTATGGCACTGACCCATGGTTCTGCCAATCCAATTGGTGCCCAGTTCTGTGTAGTTAAATCCTATGGATCCATCGTTGATGATATGGTGATCAAAGAAACAGCAGGAGTGAAAATGGCTTTAGGTGAAAATCCGAAACGTGTGGGTCTTATGCAGAAACGAGCACCACAAACACGCATGGGTGTAGCATATATTGTGAGAAAGGAATTCTATGATGCATTGGATTACAGAAATGATTGGCTTGAATATGAACACAAAGTAAAACTGGAGGAAATAAAACCTGAAGAAGAGAGAGGATTTGTCAAACCTCCTAAAAAGGACCTTGGAAAGGAGATCCTGCTGGAGATGATAGATAAAAAACAACCTGGAAGAATCCATGCACATCGTGCGGATGATATTATCACAGCAATCAGACTTGCAGAGGAATTCGGATTTAACTACTCTATCGAACATGCAACAGAGGCCATCAAAGTCAAGGATATTATCGTCGAGAAGCAGGTGCCCATCATAGTTGGACCCTTACTCACATCACGAAGTAAGCGAGAATTAGTGTCACGAACAATGGAAACACCAGGTATCATGGCTAAAGCAGGTGCATTCATGGCTTTAACTCAAGATGCACCAGTCATTCCTATTCAGGGATTGCGTGATTCCCTAATTCAAGCCATTCGTGAAGGATTGCCTGAAGAGAATGCCTTAATGTACATCACCATCAATCCTGCTAAGATGATCGGTCTCCAAGATAAAATTGGATCACTCGAGAAGGGTAAGGATGCTGATTTTCTCATTTTCAATGGAGATCCCCTGGATGCAAGAAAATTCGTGATGAAGACCTATATCGATGGTAATCTGGTGTTTAATAGACTTAAGTAGCAAGAATTCCATTATCCTTGGCTAACTGGGTGATTTGCCCAATATGATACGAATTATGAGTCAGTAGAGTTATGATCAATTCAAGATTAGTTGTATTATGAAGTTCTGGAATTGTTTTATGTAAGTCAATAGAACTCATCATAGACTTGATAGTTTGAAGGTTGTTGATGAATGTTAATTGCTGTTCCTCATATGACATTATTTCTAAATCCTCTGGTGAGGGATGAAGAAAATGTTTCACTGTTGATAAATCAGATTTCCCATATTTTAGTATATCAAGACAAAATTCCTGCCATCGATTGATGTGATACAGTAGGGTAAGAATCCTATTCTTTTGAGATAATTCGAGTGTATCCATTTTCAATTTATCAAGTAATTCGATAGGATCAATATGGGATTGAGTACCGGATAATCCATTTTGCAGTGCTCTCACCAGTAGGTTCATATGCCTAGGTATTTCATACTACTTTCTTAGTTTATCTAATTTAATCGGGTATAGTACACTCAGGTAGTATAATTATCAAGCATTCCCTGCAGTAATTTTTTGTATTCGATCACGGCATTCATTCCTTCAGGTGTGATGACAAGCTGAGTGGTTGGTTTAGCATTGATGAATTCCTTGGAGGTTACTATCAGATTAGCAGCCTCTAATCGTTTGATATGACTGGATAGATTACCAGCAGTCACATCAAGTGCCAGTTTGACTTCAGGAAATGTAGCTATGGGGCGAGACATTAGAAGAAGTAGAATAGCCAGTCTAACGGGTGAGTGAATTAACTCGTTGATATTAACTATTCTTTTGAAGTCTGAGGAATCACTCACACAGCTCTTCTCCTTTAAAAATATTTAAACCTCGCTTGGAGGTCATACTGAAATGCGTTTCAAACTTTTAGAAAATTCTTTGTAGCCTTTTGCTCCACTGATGAGAAATCCTGAACCTATAAGAACACCCATTAATAATCCTGCAAAAGCTATGTATAATTCCTCAGATATGAGGAGAATAATTAGATTAATAATGGAGGTGAGAAAGGCCATAGACATAGGTGGAACTGAGATAAATAAGGACAATAATTGAGAGAGGGTTGAGTTACGGGTTCCTTGGCTCTGAATATGCTTGACAAATAGAAAGAGAAACATAAGACCAATTGTGAGTGGGACTGAAATCATGATTAGATAATCAAAACCGTTGAATGCCATAATTATTGTCAATATCCACATGAGTGTGATCAAAATGACAATAATTCTAGAAGTTGATTTGAATGTAGTCTTATCCTGACTTGTTTCTTGCTCTTCTGGTCTCTCTCTTGCAGAGAGGAAAAAAGAATAGATTGCACCAAATATACTTAGAGTAAACCAAACTATGACTACAGCAAATTCTTCTTGTAATGAGGTAAGATAGTAATCCATTGCACCACCAAAGAAAAATAAGAAGGACCAGAGCAGAAAACTCATAGAGCTAAGATGTTTGAGAGTTAAGCGTTCATTTGCCTTTATGGAGTTTATATATTTGATTACTCCCAATAGATCCTCACGTGATGGAGATTCACTCATATCATCATCTCATTTATTCTTTTTTAAATATATTTCCTAAGTTTGTTCAACAAACTACTCTCATGAGCAGATTTATCGGTTGAGCAAAAAATATTGACCCTTATATGAAACGATGATAAAGTATGATTCATGTTAGCAGTAAAAACTCATCAACTTGTTAAGGAGTATTCCAAGAAAGTACGCGCTGTGGATGGCTTAAGCTTAGAAATACGCAGAGGGGAAGTATTTGGCCTTCTCGGTCCCAATGGAGCTGGTAAATCCACAACGATCAATATGATTGCAGGATTACTTTCTCCAACACAAGGTCGTTTGGAAGTGTTAGGATATACATTACCGGACGAGATCAACAAAATCAAAGATAGAATAGGTTATGTTTCACAGGATATTATCTTCTATCCTCATTTGACAGTTTATGAAAACTTGGATCTAGTTGCGACTTGCTATGAGATACCTCAAAGAGATGAAAGAATCAAGGATTTACTTGCACTTCTTCAGATAGAAGATCTTGCTGATCGAAGATCCACACAACTTAGCGGAGGTCAAAAACGCAGGTTAAATATCGCTCTTGGTATGCTCAATGATCCTGAAATCCTGATACTTGATGAACCATCAGCTGGTATGGATCCACAATCAAGAAAAATATTATGGGAGACAGTACAATCACTTGCCAAGCAGAAGGAAATCACCATCATACTCACCTCGCATATTATGGAGACTGTAGATAGATTATCAGATAGAATTGCCATCATTGACGACGGGAAAGTTGTTGTCATAGATACTCCACAAGCCTTGAAAAAAATCTACGGTGCTGAGGAGATGATTAGAATATCCTGGAAGAACGAGGAAATCAATATTGATCCGCTTATCCACGCATTACATGAGAATTATCCTGTAGAGTCCATAAAATCACAACCTCATGAGCTTACAATAGGATTATCTGATGCAGTTAACCAGCTTATATCAATTGTAAAATTAGTTGAATTACACCTGGGTGAGGGAAAAATAGCTAACATCAATATTTTGGAGAATACATTGGAGAATGTGTTTCTTGAGATTACAGGAAAGGAGTTGAGAGAATGAAAGTACTCAGATTAGCAAAACTAGTAAAAACCCAGTTCACAGTCTACACCAGGGTGAAACAATCCTTTTTCTTCTCAATTCTTTTCCCTCTAGTATTCATTGCCGTCTTCGGGATCGCATTTCAGGAATCTGATCCTGCAAATACGACCATTCAATTAGGATTGATAAGTAATGATCAGGGAATACCCAATGGTATCTCCCTAGATGGAACAGAGATCGATCAAGCATACGATGAACAATTCATTGAGCTTCTAAGTACCATAACCTTCAAGGATAACATCACAAAGATTTTCGAAATCAGTAGATATTTGGCAGATGAGTATGAACTAGCTTCATTGGCCGTAGAGAAACGATCAATCAAGGGTTTGGTAATCCTTGAGGAAGATTTCAGTCTTGCTGTTCTCTCAAGCTATAGGAGAACATATGAACCCATCTATCCTGAAAATGATTGGTCTGCCTATCCAGTCAGCAATTACACAACTGATGTGAAACTGGAGGGAGATCCCAATCTCGTATCATTCTCCATTATTACATCTGTAATGGAACAGGTAGTCCAAAGGTATTTTGATCAGTCAAGCTCTATTGTTAATGCCATTTTATCAGTGAATCAGGCAATTGAGACAGATGGATTGACCACCTTTGATATGATTGTTCCAGGTCTGATAATCTTTGCCATCATCAATAATCTGGGAACAACTGCAAGTGTAGCACTCAGAGATGTTCAGCTAGGTCAGTTGAAACGGTTGAAACTAACTAGGATGAAGCCATCAGAGTATATTGTATCACTTATTCTCTCCCAATCATTGATGGCTATGATACAGATCCCCATAATGATGCTGGCATCTATGATGTTTGGTTTTAGATTAACCCTGCAGATGTTCACAGCAGCATATCTTCTTAGTTTTATTGTGAGTTTTGCCATTACTGGAATGGGTGTATTTCTAGCAGGATTTGTCAGGGATTCAAGCTCTGCAGGTGGATTAGCAGCGATAATAGGTACGCCCATGGCTTTCCTTGCCGGTGCGTTTTTCACCATGCCAAACCCAGTACTCATTCCTGCGGGAGGAGTTCTTGGAGATAATAGTTTCAGAGTATTTGATTTCCTACCCCCAACCAGGGCCATCACAGGCATGAGATTAATTCTCTCAGGATATGGACTTGCAGATATTAAATATGAATTTATGGTGAGCATATTTCTCGCTATTCTTTACCTGGGACTTGGAATCTATTTCTATTCAAGGAAACATCTTCGACCGGATTAATTAAGAATAAATAATAATTCTCAAAATAAAGTATGAAGATATTGCATAGATAAATGCAAATAAAACAGATTGTACTGTCATTTTGAATACTTTCTGCTGATCTAGTTTCTTTTCTGCGGATGTAATTGTTTTATCCAATTTACCCAGCTCATCAAAATTATACACTCCACTCAATCCAAATGCCACACAGAATTTATTTCTGACTTGCAAAAAGGAAACTGCAAAGCCTATTGCAGGGAGAAATAATACCAATCCCCAAAATGCTGCTACTTGAAGGTAGAATACTAGGCCAGTGAGTACGACAAGTACTATACCAGAAATATTTCTCGCCATCCGTCTTCTGGCTAATTCCTCAGGCCCTATATTACAACTGCCTGCAATATAATTACTATCAACTTGTATCAATTGTTCCATGGTTTAATTATGTTCTTCATCCTTTTAAATTACACTATAATTGAGATAATCAATAATCGAGGATACTAATTCCCTTTTAGGAGATTCTATTTTTCTTCCTCTGATATAATTTGTAAAATGCATAAATCCATAACAGGAGTATGAATATTAGTAAAAAAGGTAAGTAATCAGGCATAAAGAGAGTGAAAAATAGATTTGGATAACCCATATCCACTTGTGATTCTAGCAATAATAGTTCACCAGATAATCGATATCCAGTCAAATATGTAATAAAATAGGGAATATCAAAAGTTTCAATCAAAACCAAACTTGATAGATCATAATAATGATCAGCATAGAAATAGTGACCTTCAATTTGTAATGGTGTGACAGTTTTCATTTCTACTACTTTCTGAGCACCGAAGTTAGTATCGTGAATGACATCTTGGTTCCCCCTAGCAAAGATATTGTGTGTTGAGTTTCCTTCCACAAGGAAGGGATCATCATGATTATAAGGTTTATAGAACGGTAATTTATAATCTAGAATTTTCAACGTTTCATTGGTAATTCTCCAGTTAATTACTGAAAAACTCTGTTTATAATAAATAAAATCACCCAAATCAATAATAAGTTCTAAATTATCATTGTTAATGGTGACAGCCAGAGATCCTTCTAATCGATTATCTAGAAATGGATGAGAAGAGTTACCATCCATGCTCATTGCATAATCTATAAGTAATTTATAACTAAGTGAGTCATCTTCCATAGATGATACTGGACCAAAACTCGATAACAATAGTAGAATGATTAAAATTGTGAAGAGTGTTTGATTTGCCATTAATCATTTTTTCCCGTATATTATCTTAAATAGTATTATTAACTATCTAATTAAATATTTCTTAATTTAATCTTGATAAAGTATTAATTGGCTCTATTCTTTGATACCTAGTAATTCCACCTCAAAAATAAGGGTAGAATTTGCAGGAATGAGCCCATTTCCAACGGGATTTCCTCCGTATCCAAGCTCTGGGGGTATAATGAGTTTTCTCTTGCCACCAACCTTCATGTCCATGACACCAATATCCCAGCCCTGAATGACTTCACCTATTCCAATGGTGAATTCAAAAGGCTCATCGCGATCTACAGAGGAATCAAATTTTTTACCATTTTCAAGCCATCCAGTATAATGCATAACACAGGTTTGCCCCACACGTGGCATTGGTCCAGTTCCTTTTACTATATCTTCAGTCTTTAACCCTGACATATGTTATTTAATTACTAATAGTATATGAATTTATTAGCTGAGGAAAAATCAAATGTTGAGAGTATAAATCTCAATCTATGCGAATGGTCCAGCTATACAGACAAGAAAGACATTGGAAAGTAAAATATTCGTACTTCATTCCCCCTTTATCATATTTGATCTCAAAGCTCTCCCTCAGATCGACTTTTAAACATTCAGGACAATTATTAATTGTATGATCCTTTGTATATCCCCATTCATTTAATGCCTTGGTGAGGTGTTCTGCAATGAATTCACCTTTATGATCCATATAGCCCTCAATATCTTGTGGGTAGAGTGCAGCAGCTTCCTTTTTTATTTTTGAATAGTCATCCCTGACCTCTGGATACTTGTTCAGATAGCTTAGAAACGCCCTGTATCGTATCAGCTCATCAGCATCCTTGTTACATACATACAGATGATGGGGAAACCATTTATCCTTCAATTCAGGAGGTAAACGAAAAGCCTCTCTACCTGGGATTCCCTGATCTCCATTGTGAATATAACCTAGTGTTTTCAATTTGTTTTTCAAGCTTTCAAAGTGTTCTGCTTTGATCACAATGACCATATCAATAATGGGTTTGGCAGCCAATCCCACCACTGATGTTGATCCCACATGTAGAATCTCAATATAATCTTTCCCTAACAAAACTTCATATCTTTGTTTGAACTCCTCAAATCTATCTTTCCATTCGGGGTTATAATCCTCGACTACAATTGTTCTCAGGGTTCTCATGGTATGCAGATTGATAGTGATATTATGAATTGATTAGTCAATTTCTATTCAAATGAAATAAAATTGATTGATAATAAATCTCCAATCAATAGTTTATTTTATCATTCCGTTAACCTCTGAATATGGATGATGTACCATTTTATCTAAAAGGTACAGAACAACTAATTGTTTCTCAAGATGATGTGAAGAACTTCATCAAGCAGAATCCTCAATTGAAAAAACATATTTCAGAATTTGATTTTGACTTGAGAATTCTCGATTATGACCTTCTTACTAGTTTTTGTTACTGGATAATAGGACAGCAAGTCAGTGTTAGAGCTGCAGAGAGTATAACCAAGCGATTTTTAGCACTGGTTAATCCCTTAACACCCGAAAAACTGATAAATACACCATCTGAGGCATTGAGAGAAGTGGGATTATCCAGATCCAAGGCAGAATATGTGAAGAATGTAGCACATTATATACTGGATCACAAAGACCATCCAATTATCAATCACCCCAAGGATTACAGTTCTGAGGAAATCCGTGATTTTTTCACTCAAATACGAGGAGTAGGGCCATGGACTGTTAATATGCATTTGATCTTCATGATGGGAAAGAAAGATGTTTTTGCTCCCGGAGATCTTGCTGTACGAAAAGGATTGAAAATACTCTATAATCTAGAAGCAATACCAAGCATCAGAGAATGTATGAAATATCATTGGGGAGAGCTTAGCACTATAGGTACATTACTTAGCTGGTATGTGCTCAGAGAGTAGATAACACTATTTTTAAGCCATAAGGAGATGATGGAAACAGTGACTTCAGACGAGTTCTTGGATACACTTGGTGGTAGAGAAAAAGTTCGCATACAGGCCAATATGATAAGAAAAACTACCTATGGTAATATGGTAACAGCATCGAAAAACTATTTCATCCCACTTATCAAGTATTGTAGGAATAATTGCCTATATTGCGGATTTTCCAGGAAGAAGGAAACACATGAATCTATGTGGATAAAACCTTCTGAATACTTGGATCATATTAGGAGAGCAAAAGAAGCAGGCTGTCGAGAGATCCTCCTAGTTCTTGGAGATAAACCAGAACTGAGGAGCTCCGCTGTAGTATCATTCTTAGAAAGGGATGGATTTCAATCAAACTTGGATTATGTGCACTGGGCTTGTACTGAGGCGATTAAACTTGGTCTTGAACCTCATGTCAATGCAGGAGTATTAACTCAACTGGAATGGGCATATCTGAAACCGGTAATGGCTTCTGCAGGCTTAATGTTAGAGAGTAATTCTGAACGATTAGCAGAACAAGGGAACGCACATCAATTCTCACCTGATAAGATTCCAAAAAGAAGAATAGAAAGTATTCGAGCTGCTCTTGAAGAAGAAATTCCGTTTACCAGTGGGATACTGATAGGCATAGGTGAGACAGATGCTGAACGATTAGATACTTTATACCTGCTAGCAGAGATTGCTGAAGAATTTGATTTTCTACAAGAGTTAATCATCCAAGGATTTCATCCTTTACCCAACTCACCATGGAAAAATAAAGAAAAAGTTGAAGATCAATTGATTCTGGATACCATCGCTGCAAGTAGAGTGATTGTTCCTGCTGAAGTAAATCTTCAATTCCCACCAAATCTAGGTAATTTTCCTATTCAAAATGGGATTTTTGTCGGAGCTAATGATCTTGGGGGAGTATCTCCTATAACCCTTGATGAGGTAAATTTCACCAATCCTTGGCCCAAATGGGAGGAATTACAGCGAGTGTTGGAGGAAAATAATTTAATTCTTAAGGAACGAGGACCAATATATAATAAATTCAAGAATTTGAGAAATTGAGTTTTACTGATTCGACAATGATTTTAACATCAAATTTATCTGCTCAATATGGGATATCTTGACCAGTATTATTCCGACTCTCAGCAGCAACAGCTCATCCAGATGCTTAAAAAAAGAGGAGTTGAGTTATTAGCTTTAATGCGTGATGCAGATAAACAAAGGGAGGAGCAAGTTGGAGATACGGTCACATTCATCAATAACCAAAATATTAATTTCTCCAACATTTGTTATCAAGGGTGTAAATTCTGTGCTTTCTCTGCACGAGAGGGGGATAGTCATGCCTATAGACTATCACCACAGGAAATTGAACAACAGGCAATGCAAGCCAAAGCACATGGAGTTAGTGAGATTTGTACAACAGCTGGGATTGACCCAAAAGCAGATTTAGGAAGCTATATAGATATTCTGAAAATTCTTAGAAAACAAGCTCCAGGAGTGCACATTCATGCATTCTCTCCATTTGAAATCGATTTTCTCTCAAGAAAGGAGGAGCTAGATTATGAGGAAGTATTACGACAATTAACTGGTGCGGGTATGGATAGCCTCTGTGGCACTGCTGCAGAGATCCTCGTTCCTCATGTCAGAGAGCTCATCAATCCCAATAAACTATCTGCAGAGAAATGGATAGAGATTATAATCACTGCACATCAAATGAATATCAGATCAACCTCCACAATAATGTATGGCCATGTTGAAACTCTTGATGACATTGCTAAACATTTACAGATAATCCGAGGAATTCAGGAGGAAACTGGTGGGTTCACTGAATTCATCCCCCTACCTTTTATTCATGAAAATACTGAACTCCACAAATCAAATATTGCAAGACCCGGAAGTACTGGCTTTGAGGATATGGCATTGTATGCCACCTCAAGATTGTATCTCGGAGAAGAAATCCCAAATATTCAAACTAGTTGGGTGAAGACTGGTACAAAGTTTGCAAGTCTCACTCTGCTTGCAGGAGTAAATGATTTTGGGGGAACCTTATATGAGGAAAATATCACTCGATCTGCAGGAGGACAAAATGGAACATTTCTTTCATTGGATGAGATTGTAAGGATTATACATGACGCAGATAGAGATGCGGCAAGAAGGGATACTATGTATACTATTTTAGAGCGATTTCCACGACAACGTGCCGATATTTTACAAGAGGGTGATAATATTTCAACCTATACTGTTTAGTTTTATTAATGACTGTTACACCTATTCAGTATGGAATGGTATTTCTATATCATTTTTGGTATTATTTTCCTGTATATTTTTTCGATGTTAAACAAGAGACTGGATTATCGATATTACAAAAAGCAAGTGGAAAAAACTGCATCTGTTGAAGAGATGAAATCTAGGGTGGAGGAATTAGGATTTGTAGTACATGGTTTTGATGAGAAACATAATTTTGAAGAATTAGTATTAACCAAGGATAATATTACCATTAGAGTTGAAAAAGTATGGAAGAAAGGGTACAGCTTGGGAAGGAATAAATCCAACCTAATGTTTGATCTACTTACCAGCAATAGTAAATATCTTGTTGAGATAGAATTGGCTGGTGTGAATTTACCTGAATTTTATTTTGAAAGATATCAACTAGATCTACCTAGAGAATATTTTTCTATCGATTCATCACTTCCTGAAGAAGCATCTAAGTTTTTCCACGCAAGCCCTGATGAATTTTACGAGATATTGTCTAGGTATATTATATTACTAAGTGTAGATGGTGATTTACTATTTGGATGTGATATTGATGTTTCTCTAATAAGCATTAAGGAATTAGCTGAAGATGCAATAGCACTTAAAAAAACCGTAGAATTACTGAGATCTGCTGCAGTTAAATTAGATGATAATATTGAAACTGCTTCTTACATCTGTTCTTTCTGTGAATCTGAACTTGAGTATAATGTTGGCATCTGTCCAAAATGTAATAATCCAGCACCTACCTGCATAATATGCTATAAAAACCCAGATCCATTGGAAGACATTTCATTGCTTGTTTGTTGTTCGAATTATGTACATTCTCTACATATCAAGACCTGGTTTGAAACAGAGCTATGCTGTCCATACTGCAAAACTGAACAACCATTTGTCATCAATGTGGTAGAGAAAATCTATCGAGAATTAGAGTGAAAAGGGGATCAATTGTAAGAATAACTGAGCAAGAAAATAGGTAAACGCGATTTTATCCTTAGCATGTCTCAACTCTCTTTTGAATTCATTATAGGATAATATTGCATCTGAGATCATGAAGAAGACAACACCTAACACTGAGAATATAATCTGAATGGGGCTGGCTGTAAGAATGCTGGAAATCATGGTGGGGAGTAAAGATACTATGAGTAATGTATAGCAAAAATTAACGATTAACATCTTTCTTGGTAATGATCTATTATAACCGAAAAATGGGAAGAAACCCAGAGCCATCAAGATTGCCAGTAGATAGACCCATGGCTCAAATACTATACCCTTGATGAGGAAAAATCCGTACATATAGGTGATATGAGCCATACCGAAGGCAATAGCTCCATCTATCGTTCTCTTTCCTGTTAGTCTAATCCACTGGGCCATGAAGAGATCACCTATAAATGAAAGTACTATAGCTACTGTGAATACTAGGTTAATTACTGAATAACTCTCAATCAGATGAATAATTGACGCCAGAACTATGAAAACCATGCTGTAAATAAAATGTTTTTTTTGCTTGCTACGCATACGATAAAGTAGAATCACTGAAGCAAGAACAAATGAAATATAGCTGAAGCTCATTGACATAGTTTATTGAATGAATTATTAAAGATTACAGATGCAAAACTATGACTAGTAATGCAGATAATACAGGGATGGGGAGCGCAGGAAGTGGGGATATCTTTCTTAACAGGAACAGAGTAAGAGTACTACCCAAATATAACATGAATACAACAAGAATCATCACCAAGAAGCCCATCTGATAAGAGACAAAGAGGAGTATGGAGAAAAAGAGAGTATCTCCTATACCAAGGAGTGAATACTTGCTGATATATACCGGAGTACCTTTGAGACATACCTGTTCAAGTTGATATGCAACCTGAGAATCTGTGGGTATCTGAAATGGCAAAGATTTGGGTTTTCCCAGTACCTTGGATAAAGGCCCCCAGAAAACCGAGTATATATCAAACAACGAGAAGATGAAACTGGCTAGAAGAATTGTCTGCACATCAATGAGAAGAGTAACCTGTCTTCCGAGGATAATGGAGGCATACAATATCCCTGTATTTCGTAATTTGATCCAGGGTTGACCAGATACATATACTGCGGATAGCACTACTGAAATAATAATTATCAAGATGATTAGAAGGATGGTTTGAATTCCTGAAGTTGTTTCAACGATCTCGAGTATAAGATCAATGGATACCAGTCCAATCATGGATCCATAAAGCCATCTCATCATCTGTTGTTTTAATAGTCTATAGACGATTATTAACAGGATAGAACTAGAAATAATAATCAAGGCAATGAATACTGGGGTTAAACTTGAGAATTCGTATACAACCCGGGATTCACTAATAGGAATCATAAGAGATAAGAGTAGGGAGGATATGAATATCAAAGTAATAGGTGGAAGATTGCTGGTAAGAAAATTGAGTTCATATCGATCCACAAATCCTCTTTCTATACTTGCTTCTTATATCCTGTTTTTCAAGAAGAAGCGAACGTAATATTTGTGCAGATTTTTTTTTTTTGAAAACACATTAATATACTAATTTACAAACACTGTTTTGCATGCAGAATCCCATTGCACCCCTAATCAACAGAATAGCAAGGCTATTCTCCAAATGGATACAGATGTTGATCGCCATCATCATATCTATCCTTCTTTTCCAGGAAGAGAATGGAGCACTCAAGTATGAGACAGTAATTACCACTCTGTGGGTACTGTTCATCATCCTGAGTACAGTTTATTCAGTTAATGGATTTCTACTTGGTGTCGGTTTCAAATCAGAGATAAAGAAATTCCTCAAACTAGGTAAACCTCTCAAAGGAATTTCAGGCTTCGAGGAACTTGAAGATTCAATCAAGGCCTCACAGAAACAGAGTTATTTGATTACCATCTCCTCAGTACTCTCCTTCATCCTCTATTACTATGTCATTATCCTGAATAATCCCATAGGTAATATTGGTCCAACACTGGCCCTTGCCATGGCATTTGTTGCCATTTCAGTAATGTTCCTAGTGGATTATCCAGAGGATCCCAGCCTGACCCCCGGAGGCCTTGTTGGATTCTATGAACCAGATGTATTCCCCCTAACACTTGATAATCTCATGACTGATGTGTTCTTGGCCTATTTGGATCCTGTAACTTCTATGAAGTTTGATGACTGGCAGTTTGGTATCCTTGATATGCTCAATCCTGAGTTTGAAGCTGACGAGGAAACCCCAACTAGAATGGAGAGAGCTGTGGAGAAGATCCTCTTGCTGGCATACCTTTCCTTCAGCAATGAAGGAGCATTTCCAAAACAAGTGGTTGAGAGAGAGCTTGGTGAGTTATTAGGTACCAATCTTAAGGATTTCCTCAAAGGTAAAGGTGTTGGCCTAACCTGGAAGGAAATAGTCTCTGTTGTGCAAAGAATTGAGAGAAGAGCTCCAGAACCCTTCAGATTAGTAGATCGTATCATGATCGAGCTTACAGATAACTATAACAAGTTCACCAAGGATGATTTATACTTCACCGTTGCTGGGAGATCCAATCAGGGAAGTGTAACAGAGAGTTCAGGTCTCATTGCGTTCTTCATCAATAAGACTACTCAGGAAGATCGAGACATCAAGGTGTGGTATCGTACAGATATGGAGACCATCCATCCCCAGTATCAGGAGGTCAATATCACCTTGGATCCCCTCACTGATCCCTTCCCCAAAGAACAACCCAAGTTTATTGCTGAGGGAGATGAGGTAGATGTTCTAACACTCCTCTCAAGTATGCTTCAAGTTGGAGACGCAGTTTGGTTCAGATTACAGCCCAAGGGATTTGGCTACCGTATGATTGTGGTCTATGCAGAGGAGGAAGGTAAGGAAGTAGGTGATAGATCACCTACAATGGGCCAATCCTTTGAAATGAGGTTCACGAAATCTATGAGCTGGTACATCAAAGCCTACTTACCCAAACTATCGGGTGCTGCTGGTGTGGCACTACCTGCAATTAAAGCGGCCCTAGGGTTCTAATTATACTAAAAGATAAATAATTTGATTTGATTTTTTTCATACTGTGAAGAAGTATATAATTTCCAAGGAATATTTTTAGGATAATTAACATTATATCGTCTCATGGTAGAAATATTCTCGATTGTGGCATATGTTCTGATTATCATTCAATTTATCATAATTAGTGCTGGAATTATTGTGTTTAATTCAAGAAAAGGAAAAATAAAAGGTTTATTGATAGTTCTTCTTAATCTCGTATTGATCATTAACTTAAATTATCTAATTAGAATATCTGTTAATGGATTTTTATTCCTATTATTTATCATTTTTTCAATTTTAGGAGGAGGAGTAATTATTGCACAAATAAGAACCTGGGGACCAGATAGAGAATCACAAGATTCTTTTGATCTTACAGATGGATATAAGGGTCGAAAAGTCACACAAATTGTTGATGAGATGAGAAAAGAAGATGATGATTCTTCATTTGATAATATATTTGACCGCACTCAATCATCAGTTTTCGAATCCAAGAGTGAGAAACAAACAAGTCCAGCCTCAATTCCTGCAAGAGAGAAACATTCTGGCATTAACAGAGAGAAATTTGAAAAGATATTACGAAGATACACCAGTATTGAGATTTCAGAGCTGGCATCTTTACTTGAAACGGATAAAAAAACACTTCAGAACTGGTTATTGGATCTTCCAGATGAATATGCATTTAAAATCAATAATAACATGGTGGAACTTGGGGAGGGCATTCTAGATGCCCATATAGATGACTTATTCCAATCATTTGAGGAGGCAGAACGTACCGGAAAAGGTAAAATTTAGGTGATAAAATAACAATTTCCAAGGTATAGATCATCTTCTAGCACTGAAGACAAAGTCTCTCCCATGGCTCTCATCTCATGAATAGAAGAATACTCTGATAATCCGAGTCCAACATAATAAGGCCTATCTGCATAAATTCTTCCTTGAATATCCTCCAAAGAACCACCAGTACCCCCATAGATCATAAGATACAGATAGTCAGCCTTTAATTCTGAGAGATCATAATTTTTTGGTAACCACCATGTTATGGCTAGCGATATTGGATACAAGGTATAATCATCAACCAGATCTATGACTTCAATAAATTCATCGAGTATATCCTGTTTATCTTCTTCAGAGCTCACTTTCCATGCTTCTAAGGCATGAGGTTCGATGTCCAGATGAATTTCATTTAAATTATATTTCGCCATAAGATTGTGAATTCCATCAAGATGTTCCTTTATACTATCTGATTTATTGAGGAAGCTAAACACAGGATCCTCAAGAGTCATCAACCTCACCTCGATTCGTTTTTTCTGAAAATACTCTATTCTCTTCTCAATTTCTGTATGATAACTTATGTTGTATTGAGAGGATTCCGCATTGATCTTCTTACCACTGACAGAGAGTAAAACAAAATCAAGTTCTTCCAATTCTGGAGTATCAGAATAGACCCAGACACCCTCAGTATATATATCACGTTTAAGGAAAATCAAGCTTGAACTTATAAGTAACAGAATAACTGCAATGATTGAGAAGTAACGAAATCGAGAATCCATACTTTCATGTTACGTTTGAAAATAATAATTACTAGCCTTGTATATTGAAGAATTACTTATTTTTATCAGAGATCATATTATCCGAGAGAAAATATGAATGACCGATTATTGGACGTGAGGAGTAGGCATCACTTATCCGTTTGGTCTGTTCTGCATTAATTGGTGATTCGAGTACAATAATAGCCTCCTCCAGATGCTCAAGTTTGGAGACACCGAGGATAGGAGAGGTCACTCCCTTCTGATTGAGTAACCAAGATAAAGATACTTGAGGTACACTCAATTCAGTTTCCTTGGATATTTCCTGGATAACTTCCAATACCTCAAAATCATTGGGATGGAAGTAACGACCCTTCAGATAGGGATCTGATCGGTAACGAGCATAATCATTATCTCCAGTAGCAGTATACTTGCCAGATAAAAATCCTCGTCCAAGAGGGCTCCAGGGTATCACTGCCACTCCCTGATCTATACAGTAGGGGATCATCTCTCTGAATTCCTCTTGATAGATGGCATTGACATGATTCTGCATACTGACAAATTTCTCCAGACCCAGCTTCTCTGCTGTGTACTGCAATTTCTGAAACTCCCAGGTATACATACTTGAGGCCCCTATATGTAATGTAAGCCCAACATCAATGAGTTGATTGAGTGATCGCATGATAAACTCAACATCCATGGAGTAGTCCATCCGGTGAATCTGGTAGAGATCAACAAAATCAGTTTGTAAGCGATCCAAACTTGCCAGAATCTGCTCTGTCATATGCTTACGGTGTAATCCCTTGCGGTTAACATCATCACCCATGGAAAATCTTACTTTGGTGGCAATGACCACATCCTCACGATATTCTTTGAGCAACTCTCCAGTGATTTCCTCTGATCTTCCATTGGAATATACATTTGCCGTATCAAAAAAGTTGATACCAGCATCGATTGCTCGCTCAACGATAGGTTTGGCTTCTTCAAGCTCCAACATCCATTCCTGAGCATTGCCAAAGCTCATCATACCAAGTGTGATCTCAGATACTTTGATTCCTGTTTTACCAAGTGTTTTATACTTCATTGATGGGATTAAAATCAAATAGCTTTGTATTTTCCGCCTCATCAGCAGAGAAATTGATGATGTTTACGAAAAGGTTTGACTGATACTTCTTCGACTATGCATGTAGCTTCAAATCTAACTAGAAAGTATAATGAGAGCCTCTAACTCATAGAGCCTTTATAGATCAAGTAATCAGTGTGGTTCATCACCAAATAGATTCTCAAGAAATGGGATTCCCTCTACGAGAGGCATGATATATGGGAGAAAGAATTGAAGGGTAAAGTGTGAGATCCAAATCCAAATAATTACAACCGTAAGTGCAGCCAATTTAGGACCCCACCCAGTAAATAATGCAACATCCTCTCTGGCATCAATATTAGCTCTGATAGATGCAATCAATTCTGCTTTGGTTAGTTTTTTGATCATCCACATTATTATAGGAAGAGCAAGTAGATCATCCCAATGACCAATCACTGGAACGAAATCCGGTATGAGATCAATTGGTGAGAAGATATAACTTAGAAGCGTAAATACCAGTAATTTCGCCACCCACGAAATCTCTTCATGTTTCAGCAATTCTATCATAAATAATATCTCACCCTTCCAATAGGAAGCATGGTGCTTTCCCTTATCTATTCCTTTTCGTATTATTCTTTTAATCACGCAAATTTCTTCTTAATACCTGTATTTTAATGCTTATGGTGATTACTCCTTATGCTTTGCATCATCAATTTAGTTTCCATGCAATTCGAATATCTTTTCGTAATGATAAATTAGATAATTTCAATTAATAGATTCAAGAATTACCAAAAAATTATCAGCTTTATAGGTTTAAATCTGATATTATTGGAACCTTGGATAGCTGAGATTATTTAATGTTATTCTAATTTAGGAGAAATTGAAGTAGAATGATCTCTTCCAGCATAAATTAATCCATACAAACTGATAATTACGATAATCATTGAAATTATTTGGTAAGTCAATAAACTATCATTTAGGAAAATGATGGCAAGGATCATGGTCACAACGGGTGTTGGGGTAGTAATGGAACTTGCAACCGATACATTGACATATTTAATGGCATAGAACCAATTAACCAACTCTAGATAATATACCAGACCCATTAACATAGCTGAGGTTTGAAACTCTCGATTATTGAATCCCTGAATCATAAAATCAGGACCATTAATAGCAACTGCAAGTACCCCCAACACAACTGAGGCAATCAATACGCGAATAAACGTAACCTGATTGGGAGTAATAGGAGAATTGTCAAGTTTGATTTTTATTGTCACATGTGCGATACTCCACAAAATAGGAACACCCAAGGCGACAAAAAACCATGTATTAAATCCAGATACTAATAATGTTCCCTGTGTGCCCAAGTAATAAATTCCAGATAAGAGTAAGAGAGTAAATGCAGTTTCCTTTCTTGTTTTGAGTTGTCTAAGTATAATAGCCTCGGTTATAATGGCAAATAATGGATAGGTTTGGATGGCAATTGCAGCTGTTATTGTTCCAGCTTCCTCAAATGCAACTACATAGAGCAGGGTAGAGATAGAGAAGATAATACCGGTCATTACTATTATTTTCAAGGTCTTATCTCTTTGTGATCTTTCAACAAATGGAGAAAATATCCCCTTGTTAGTCCCTCGTAATTCATAAATAAACAAGGGAAGGGAAAAGAATAATTCCCATAAAGACAGATAAAATGCAAAGCTGATCGCATCTAACCCACTTGGCCTGCTGTTGGAAATGATTGGCAACAGACCAAGAAGCAATAAAGACACAAAGGAAAGTGAGATCCCCATGTTCCGATTTGATTTTATTTGATTGATATCATAGATAAATCGCTCAATGTTAAAATCTTTTGATCTTGACTAGTCAGCATTTCGTATTCAGAAAATAAAAAAAGAAAGATAAAAATCTAATAATTTTTTCATCTTGACTTCTTCAAGCTCAAATAATGCTTTGAAATCGATGATGTATGAATTACTTTCTTCTCATTATTGAGATGATAATAATAGCATTTGCTGCACTGATCGTTTTCCAATATGTGATTACAAGTGGAGAGAGGAGATTATATCTCAAGGCATTCTCATTAGGAGCTGCTGGCTGGTTAATTGCTTACCTCATACGATTGATACCTTTACAACTCATCCAGATTTATTTTCTGCAGTACTATGGAGCAGATATCAATGACGCTGAGAGTATTGCACTATACGTATACAAACCTCTGGTGATTATCTGGGGACCATTATTCGCAGGATTGTTTGAAGGAGGGTTCAGATATATTTTCTTTGCCAATAGCAGATCCTGTAGAATGAATAGGATGAAGAGTCCCATAATTTTTGGTCTTGGCTGGGGAGTGGGTGAGGCAATGTTCTTACTCATCACAGGATTAATCAATGTACTGCTTGTTAATCCAACATTGAATATTCCACTTCTAAATGCTGTGATTACATTAACTGAGAGAACCAGTGCAATAATGTTACATATCTCAGCATCAGTCATTATCTTCTATGCACTGTACGAGAAGTGGCCTAAAGTGAGTCTTCTTCTTGGGATGCTTCTCCACATGCTATTTGATTATGTCATCGTTGTATGGATTTTTGTCTTTGCTGATGATGATCCTCTATTATGGACATTAACTCTGGAATTAGCATTATTCATTACTGCTCTTATTATTTTGGTGTTCACCTTCAAATATTACAGAAAGAGAGCCGAATTAACCAAACGTGATGAAATCGAAAAATTCCAGGCAATCGAGAAGGAATTTGAGGAGATGCGAGCTAAGGTGATGCAGCAATATAAAGAACCCAAGAGCTGGGAATAGAATAATCTTGATAATAGCGTGATCAAAGGCATTGATTTTGGGATATTTAAGAGATAATTTTAGGAGCTGAAAAGTTGATTCTTGATAAATCCTGAGAATAAGTATTCTACCCAAACAGGAAGTACATTTTGGTAGATATGCCTGGATAGTACATGGAATCCTTTGGAATCTCTTCCATATATTCAAGTACTGGGATCCAAACTGATCAGGAGTTTTCTCGATCAAAACAGTGGTATAGCAGGTTTATTGATACAGTTTCTGAATTTTACTCCATTGAAATCCCAATGTTGGAGGCCAGTTTAATTGAGGATAGGGGTATTGAGGAGATTGTGAATGCAATAGACAAGATTCTGGAAATTCATGAGTTGGTGGAGAGATTCACTAAGCAAGAGAGGATAAGTTTTCTTAAAGCGAAGGAACTATATCAGAAAGCGAGCAGGAGGGAAGGAAAAATCTCTCTTGATGGATTAAGAGAGTATTTGAGGGAAGCAATTGAGAATCACTAATTGGACAAACATTATGTATCAAATGAGAGAACTGATGAGATGAAAGGTGATGCAATAATCACCTGAGAGTAAGACTGTGAGGACTGATAAAAAAACGTTATCCAAATTATTAAAATAAAAATTCGAATAATGATTAACTACTCATTAAATTGTTAATGAAGTTTTCATTAGCATTTTCCAGGCCCATACGGAAATTATCAATTAAATATTTCATATCTGATTTTTCATTTTTTGATTCAGTTAATAATGCTCTGAGTACTCTGATAATATCATCTAAATAATCGCTACATATATAAACTGGTGATTCGATTGCATTTTCAAACTTAGCAGTATCTATATAGCTCAATATCTCCGATACTATTTTTAAAAGTTCCTTGAAATCGATAGAATTACCAGATCCGTATTTTAGTAAGGCCTTGTTTAGTATAGCAGAATAATACCTAATTTTTCCTAAATGTTTTTCGATAAGGAAATTGTCTTGATTGAAATATAGAATCATCTTCAAGTTCATAATGTCCCATGCATCAATTTGATTGAACTCACAAATCTCCAAAAGATAATTTTCCAACTCTGATTTATCCACCTCATCCCATCTACTTTTGTGAAATACATTCTTTAATTTGATTTTCAGCCTTCTCTGTACAATTTGAATTAGTTCATCCTTAGAATATTCTTGAAGATCAACTCTAACTTCATCAATATTGATCACTCTTGGCACTTATTTCAGTGATTCAAAATTCATTATATTAGGTTTATTTATTATTAATTGCTAGCTTGCTGATTTTATTTTCATGAACCTTGAGTTATTCTTTAGCAGATGATGAGAATTTGAAGAGATGAAGCAGAAGATACTGTAGCTAAATACCTATCTAATAACAAGGGAATAGTTTTACTTATCAATCCATACTTCATATGATGATCATCTTAATATGAACTCTATCCATAATTCCATCATGCAAAGAGTACTTATCTTAGGAGGTACAGGATTTGTTGGAAGTTATATCATAGAAGAATATGTGAAACGTCTAACACGAGGAATTATTAATATTGAAATTCATGCAAGTACAACCAGAGATATTGCTTCATTCTCTTTTTATAAGGATTATGTTGAATGGTATCAGCTTGATCTGAGACACAATTGGGAAAAAAAGATCTCAATTTTGTTAGAGGAAGTTGAACCTGAGATAATCATCAATTGTATGGCCTTGACATTCAGACAGAGTAAAGATAAACCAGAGCTGGCCAATATCATCAATAACTTGGTTGTGCAATCGCTTGCAGAAAGTGTGCAGTTACTCAATACTGAGAAATCCAAGAACATTCGAATGTATCATCTTAGCACCAGCAATGTCTTTGATAATGTTGAAGGACCATCAGACGAAGATCGGTTGCCTGATGCCGTTCAACCCTATGGATTGAGCAAATTAGAGGGGGAAAAACACATTACAAAACTAGGAATAAATGGTAGCATAGTTCGAGTTACTTCAGTCTGGGGAAGGAAAAAATTAGATTTCCAGCATTCAAATATACTTCTTGATTTATTGAAAAAAGTAGATAGACCTACTGTTTATACAGATGTCTACAGGACACCAACTGCTGCACCACAGGTTGCAGAGGCCCTAATTGATTATATCTATTCAGAGAAAACCCTCCCAATTTTACACCTTTCTGAGAATAACTTTGAGACATTTGCCGATCATTTCAGAAAATTACCGGAAGATATACATAAAAAGTTCATCTATCAGAATTCACCACCATCCACACCTAAAAAACTGGGATTGGTAACTAAATATCCTGAGCTCAGCAAAGCTCTTAATCTCAAGGCATTCTTGCATAATTTTTCATAGAATTCAATCAATCCATAATAATTCAAAAATGTTATACTTTCACCTAGGGGATGAAGAATTCTTAAGAACCATCTCCAATAATGCAATCAGATGAAAATAGATAAGGATTTTCTAGTCCAAGGTCTTGATAATGATCAGGGTTGTGAATATCTTGAGATCAGGTATCAGGATAAATATGATGCAAATTATCAGTTCAAGGATAAAGATATTTCAAGTACTACTGGATCTCGTGAGGGGATCAGTGTAAGGGCACTTTATAAGGGCAGCTGGGGACAAACCTCAACGTCAATTACGACAAAAGAAAGTCTGATGGAGACTGTAGATAAGGCTGTTAAACTAGCCAAGAATTCTGCATCTTTCAAGGAGAGTAAGATTACCCTGGCAGAGATCAAAATCTATGAGGATCACCTTATATCTCCAAGAATCAAGTCACTCATGGATTGGTCAGTAGAGGAGAAACTCAAGGGAATACTTGATGCAGCCAAGGTTCAAAAGGATTACGAGCTTGTCAGAAGCCTTATGATTAATTATAATGAGGTGATTGATAATAGAATTGTGGTGACCAATGAGGGGACTAGAATCAGCTGGGAGGATATGAAACCTACCCTTATGGCATATGGAGTAGCCATAGATAAACAAACGGGAAAGATGGGTGTGGGATATAGCTCCTGGGCTCATACCATGGGGCTTGAATTCTTCGACTTGCACCCCATTGCTCAACTTGCAGAGGAAGCAGCTCAGAAGGCTACAAAATTGGCACAAGCACCCATTATCCCAGGAGGAATGACAAATGTGCTCCTAGGGCCACAAATGGTAGGAGTACTCGCCCATGAAGCCGTTGGGCATACAGCCGAAGCTGATCTAGTACAGATGGGTAGTTTCACCAAGGACAAAATAGGTGAGAAAGTATGTGATGAGAATATCACCATGATAGATTCTCCCACCAAACACGGCTCCAAGTGGATGGGTGCAGGCTGGGTTCCATATGATGATGAAGGCGTTAAGGGGACGGAAGTGAAGCTCATCACCAATGGAGTGATGACTGGTTACATGAATAACCGGGCATTCGCAGGGGAGATGGGTATGGAGGCCACAGGGAATGCTCGTGCCTATACATTTATCGATGAGCCCATAGTCAGGATGAGGAACACCTATATTGAGCCTGGAGATATGAGCTACGAGGAACTATACGAGGCAGTGGGTGAGGGGTACTTACTTAAAACGCTACAAAATGGCCAAGCGGATAGTAATGGCGAATACATGTTCGGTGCAGTTGAGGCCTATAAAATCGAGAAGGGAGAATTGACAGATCAGTTGTTCCAGAACCCTGTTCTCACAGGAAATGCCTTTGAGACACTTAGTAATATCATTGGTATTGGTAAGGATTTCGAGCTGACGCTAGGTGCAGGTTTCTGTGGCAAGGAACAACCTGCAAAGGTAGATGCAGGTGGGCCATTTATTGCATTGAAGGCAATGCTTGCAGGAGGAAACTGAAATGGAGATGAATAAAGAAGCATTACTTGATATGGCAAATAAGGTCAAAGAATATACCATGGGTAAGGGAGCAGATGCAGCAGAGGTATACTTCAGCTATCAGAAGAGTATGGAAGTCATGGCAGAGACTCAGTCAATAGCCACCGAGAGAGATAAATCAGAGCTTGGGTTCTCAGTACGTGTTATTAAGAATGGAGCAGAAGGATTCTCCTATTCAAATAAACTGGATTTTGATTCTCTGTCAGCATGTGCTGATGAGGCCATTGGAATAGCAAAGGTTTCTCCTCCGAAAGAAGCACTTAGTCTTCCTATGCCCACCAAGTACCCTACTATTGAGGGTATTTATTCCAAAGCAGTATCAGAAATTTCTGTCGAAGATATGATTTCCAATATGAAAATTATACTTGGTAAATTGAAAGAATCCAAAATTCCTGTCAAAGTCGGGCTCAGTCCACTTGCTGTCGAGGAATCTTGGATTGGTATTGTGAACTCTCATGGAGTTGAGGGTTTTGAGAGATCAAATAGTTATCAAGCTGGTTTCTTTACAGTAGCCAGAGAAGGATCAAATATTGGTAGTTTTGTTGTTGAGGATTTCTTTACCCGAGATCCTTCTTCTATTAATTATGAGGAATTCACCGATAGACTCATCAAAAAAGCTGTTGCAAATGTTAATCCTATCATACCCAAGGATATCAAATCAGATACTGTGGTGTTCAAGGAGGGGGCAGTATTCCCTATAGCTCAGGTTCTTGGATTTGCAGTTTCTGCGGATAATGTACAACAAAACAGGTCGATGTGGAAGGATAAGTTACTGAGTGGAGTAGCTATTGATTCTTTCAGTATGTCAGATGATTCCCACAATCCAGAAAGAGGAGCAATGGTCAAATCATTTGATGATGAGGGTACAGTCACTAAGAATACCAGCATCATCAAAAATGGGGTGCTGGAGAGCTTCCTATTTGACGAATTACGAGCAAAAAGAGCTGATACGGTATCTACTGGTAATGGTGCAAGAATGGGTACTAAGTTTATGAATCCTATCAATACGATCTTTCCAAATGGTCCTATTATTCATGGGGGAGATATGAATGATGAGGAATTATTCGAGGATATTAAAGAAGGTATCATCTTTGATCGATTCTCTGGTTCTGTTCAAGCACCAAATGGAATCTTCTCAGGTGTGGTCAAAGGAGCACAGATGATCAGAAATGGTGAATTAGCAGAGCCCTGTACAAATGTAACCGTTGGTGGTAATATATTCGATGTGCTGTTCAATATCACTGGTATGGGTAAGGAAGTCAGCCTAATCAATGGATTTCTATCAGCACCTCTAATTAAAGCCAAAGGTGTACCAATTAAAACTGAGTAAATTATACAAGAAATTTAAATTCATACATGAAATGACATATTTCTCAAAAATTTTTAAAAAGAGGGATTAAATAACGAATTTGAATAATATGGATTATGAATTTTTTAATGATGGCTTAGAGTTTGGACAAAAAATGGGAGCTGAATATGTTGAATTTCGGTATCAAGATAAGTATCATGCAAAGTACGAGTACAAAAATGAAGATTTAACAGGGATTTCAGGATCACGAGAGGGGTATAATGTGAGGGTCCTTTTCGATGGCAGTTGGGGACAATCTTCCTCTTCAATTCTGACAAAAGAGAGTGTAAATAATCATGTGAATTCAGCATTTAGAATGGCTAAAAATTCGAAAAAAAAGAAAAACAAAAGAATAAGACTTGCAGAGGTTGAAATACATGAGGATCACGTCATCTCTCCAAGAAGTAAATCACTGGAAGATATGCACATCAATGATAAATTAGAGATGATTATGAAAGCATCAAAATTAAGGAAAGATTATGAACTTGTTAAGAATTTGACTTTGAGCTATGAGGAGATTATTGATGAAAGAATGATTCTTACTTCGGAAGGAACGAAGGTGAGTTGGAATGACATGAAACCGGTTTTACGGACAAATGCTGTTGCAATTGACAAACAAACAGGGAAAATGGGAGTTGGAAGAGCATCAAAATTCTTGACGATGGGATTGGAGATATTTGATTTATTTCCTTTTGATATACTTACCGAGGAGGCATTGAAAAAGGCAACCAAATTATGCTTAGCACCAATAATATCTGGAGGTATGTCAAATGTGATAATTGGTCCAGATATTGTTGGATTGCTAGCACATGAAGCCATCGGACACACAGCTGAAGCAGACCTAGTACAAATGGGAAGCTTTACTCAAGGAAAACTTGGTAAAAAAGTCTGTGATGAACAAATTACCATGGTAGATGCGCCAGTTAAGAAAGGAAGTAACTGGGATGGGGCTGGTTGGCTAAAATATGATGATGAGGGGGTAAAGGGAGCAAATGCAGAATTAATCACCAATGGCATAATGACAGGATATATGACCAACAGATCTTATGCAGCTGATTTAGAAAGTGAAGGAATAGGGCCGACTGGAAATGCTCGAGCATTTACCTTTAAAGATGAACCAATCATACGAATGAGAAATACATACATTGAGCCAGGGGATATGAGTTTTGAAGAATTGATAGAAGCAGTTGGTGATGGATATTTACTCAAAACAGCTGGAGGAGGACAAGCAGACACATCAGGAGAATATATGTTCTCAGCAGCAGAAGCATATCGAATATCCAACGGAGAATTGACTAATGAACTATTCCAAAACCCAGTATTAACGGGAAATGCGTTTGAAACTCTAAGTAATATACTAGGACTCGGAAAGGACTTTGAATTATCGATGGGTGCAGGCTATTGTGGTAAAGAACAACCAGCTGCTGTAGATGGTGGAGGACCGCACATCGCTATGCAAGTAATGCTAGCAGGAGGTAAATAATAATGGAAAAAGAACAATTTTTTGATTTAGCTAGTAAAACCATAGAATATTCTAAGAATAAAAATGTGAAGGAAATAGAATTGTACTTTCAATATGATAAAACTATAGACATTATGGCTGAAAAACAATCAATATCTACTGAAAGACAAAAGGAAGAGGCAGGGATAACCGTGAGAATACTCAAAGAGGGTTCAGAGGGTTATTCTTACACGAATAAAATGAACCTTAAAAGTCTGCAACATTGTACAGATGAGGCATTGGCCATTGCTTCCTCCTCTCCACCAAAACAAGGATTGAAATTAGCAAAATCCAAGAAATATTCAATAGTAAGTGGCATTTACTCAAAATCAGTATCAGATTTATCAATTGAGGATATGATTGAAGACATGGAGGTAATTTTAAAGGAGATTACCAGCTCTCAAACATCTATCAGCTTAAACCTAAGTTCTTTATCTACCAATGAAAGATGGGTAGGATTGGTTAACTCTAATGAAATTGAAGCATTTGAGAAGTACAACAATTATTCTGGGGGGTTATTAGCTGCAGCAAAAAATGAAGAAAAAGTAGGTGGATTCGTGGTCGAAAATTTCTTTACTAGAGATCCAAAATCAATTGATATGGTTAAATTTTCTAATAATTTGATTCAAAAAGCCATTCAGAACTTAAATTCTATTGCGTTAAAAGGGATATCATCTGATACCGTCATCTATAAGGGAAGCTCTAATTTCTCTCTTGCCTTTGTATTAAACAATTCAATAAATGCAGATAACATTCAACAAAATCGTTCAATGTGGAAGGATAAACTTCTGGATGAGGTTGCGATTGAGGAATTTACTTATATTGATGATTCTCATAACAATGAACGGGGAGCAGGGGTGAGATCATTTGACGATGAAGGTAATCCGACACAAAAAACAGAAATAATTAAGGATGGTATTTTAGAGACATTCCTATATGATGAATTACGTGCTTTGAGAGCAGATACAATTTCAACAGGAAATGCTGCAAAATCAGGAACCAAGTTTATGTCTCCGTTAAATACCATCACACCAAATGCACCAATTATTTCTTCTGGAGAATTATCAGAAGAAGAGTTAATTGAAGGTGTAAAAGAAGGAATTATATTTGATAGATTTTCGGGTTCAACTAATCCAATAAATGGATATTTTAGTGGAGTTGCAAAAGGAGCACTACTGATTAAAAATGGAGAAATATCCTCTCCCCTCACCAATGTCACAATAGGAGGCAATATTTTTGATGTTCTGAAAAATATTGACGGAATCGGAAAAGATACAAGTCTTGTTTACGGATATCTAACTGCACCTCTAATTAAAGCCAAAGGTGTATCCATTAAAACAGAATAATATCTCAAGGGTCTGTAACATCAGGTCTGTAAATTTGAGATGTACTATTTTAATTTAAATTGTGTCAACCTAGTTTGAACTGCAACTTTTATTCTGTCCTCTTTGGTCTTGTCAAGAAGAATATCAAGAATTGCATGCTCTTTTATCTTGTTGAGAGCATTTAATTTTATCTGCCAATCAGATGATTGAATAATTATCTCCAGAAGTATATCTTCAGATTCTACAAATTCAAGAGCAATCGTGGCTAACCAATGATTCCTGTTAAGCACATTTTTGAATTGAACCAGAGTATTAGTTCTCTCCATATCATACTCCACAGGATGAGAATCAGTCATATGCTGATCATAGTAGTAACGTAAGTTGATTAGATCTCTGAAAAGGTGAACACAGTATGGACATTTAACCGTCTTCTTCTCCCTCTGTCGTGGGATCTTTTTCTCAGTGACAAGAACCTCCAGACCAAAGTAAGACTTGCAACTATAGCAATACTGAACTGATTTACCATCAAAGTTCCTCACTTCTAGCTGCTCACTGCATTTCTCACAGGAAGACATAAACGTTCGTTTTTTTTGTCTTTTATCTTAATTTCTATAGAAGTTAGATCATAAAGGTTGAATTAGAAGAACTCTACATCAATGTCACAGAGAAAGAATAAACCAAAATAGATTCAATTCTATTAAGAAATAAGATTTTAATTTTTTACGGTTTTCAGAATCATTTGATTCTACATAATTACTTGGCTTGATAGCAAAGTAAATGGATTAAATTTATAATAATAATTTCTTCAAAAAACACTCTCAACAAATTCAATGAGATTCAAATGGTCTATGAATCATGTAATCTTTGGCCTGATTTACAAATGGTTCAATTCTTGTCAGCACATTCTTGAAATTAAGAGATTCACTTACTGTGATTTCCATTCTTGGCATTTCTTTGATTTCATCAGGAAGATGATCTCGTACTGATTCAAACATCCCCTTGAAAGTGATGTTAGGGAGACAACCCATTGGACCTATCATAATCATTCCATGAGCTCCATGTCGTGCATACTCCTCGATTGCACCAAGTGTTAGTGGACCCTCACCAGCACAGTAAGATCCAGTATACCCTCGACCAAACTCGACCACTCGCTTCACATCTCTTCCCCTACCAAATTCAGGACGGGATAAGGAATCTTCGAATAATGCAAATACTTTGTCATCGATTTTTCTCACCAGCTCCCATCTGAATGTATCGACAATTCCACCAAATAGAGAATCACCAAGAGTGTTCAAGGTCTTGGTACCATAGAAAATCAGCTCCATGATAGGTGCAAGATGAACCTCTGCACCCAGCATCTCAAGTTGTCTGATTAGATCTCCATTGGAATAGGGATTGAGCCGTAGATAGATCTCACCCACTAATCCAATGAGGGGGCGTTTACGCTCAGTATTTTTCGGTATCTTCTCAACTTCAGCCAGGTATTCCTTAACCATAGCCTCAAATGCTGGTTGATCACCCAAGACATCAGCAACCTTCCGGACATATACTTGATAGATCATGTCCATCAGTTTAATATTGCGAAGATCACCATCAAGCACTCCCTTGGGGAAAAAGCGAGACATATCTTCTCCTTCAATCGATTTGATCTTATTCAGGTATTCTTGTTTAACTGGGATAATATCATTAGTATGGATTTCATAGGGTCTGTTCTGATGCATTATCTGTTGCATATAATCACCTACTGCAAATCCCTTGATGAGATTCCACTGCATCCTCGCTCCAGGAGTATAGGCATTGAATTGCTTGGAGTTTTTCTTTACCAGGTTGATGATTTTTGCACCGTTGATAGATTCTTTCTGATCGATATTGTACTGATGAACATAGGCATACTGGTTGAATCTACAAGGTCCCTCGGTAATCATCCACATTACAATTAATCGATTAGGATCCTCTCCATTCATTACCTCATGTTCTAATCCTGAAAGTATCTCACCCGCGGTGATGGTAAATGGTAAACACTCCTTTCCATTTGAGTGAGCACGCCCCACCTCCATTTCCTTATCAGTCATAGGTGGAAAATAGGTTGATTCAATACCATATGCTCTCATGGCACCAGCCATAAAGAAGGAATGATCTGACATGAAGGGTATCATGACTTTATTACCCATAAAATCCTTCTCAGTATATCTCTTGGGTAAGGTGAGACTATTTTCCAGATTAGGAGCTTTCATCTTGGATTCCATCAAGATTTCAGCATTCTCGGTACGTTGATTGGCCAGAGATATACTTCTTATGTACGCTTCAATTCTTGTTCGATATCCCGTGGCATTAATTAGATCATCAATCTCCAATACCATAAGTTTACCTGCTTCATACAGCACTCGCTCCATATCATGCAAGATAAATCCATCAGCACCACATTTGAAATTGGATATGTATATCCCATGTAGTAAAGGATTTTTCTTAATGATCTCTGCTCCAGCTAGGAGATTACCCTGAAAGAACCAGTTATTGTTCTTGTATTCTGATTTTGTACGTTCTACTGTCTCAAGTGGTAAAAAGTCAAAGGGAATAACCTGCCAGTTTAGTTTTCTAATCTCAGTATCCAGTTTCATATTCAGAGTTTTATCAAATGAATTGTAACTTCTTCCAAGTAGAACAATGGCATGTTCCTGTTTCTGCTCCAATTCTGCTAGGACTTCTCGTCCCTTCTGTCTCTTGGCGGATACATACATCCTCTGTGCATTTCTCGCAGCCTCATAGGCTACTTTAACATGTTTCTTTGAAACATTGAATTCCTTAGATGCAAAATCGATCAATTGGGTTAATACAACAGTCTCCCTACCATAAAGTAGTTTTGGATTGAGTAAGCGATTCTTCTTATCTGCATAGCGTGCATCAAAAAATAGTTCAGGAGCGATGAGACGTTTATTATGGGTGAAAGCTTCTACATCCTCTGATACATTTTTACCCAAATTTGAGTAGTGTACTCTAATATTATGATTGATCCCGGATACAAGAGGACACATCTGTGATTTTCCCTGTTCCTCATGTAGGGGAATGAGATTATAGATAGATGGGAGATAGATATCAGTAACATCCTCTCGATCTATGAGATCTCCAACCAGCTCGTAGTACATCTTCAATGGCACACAGGAATCGATATTTGTAACTGAATCCACATTATCAAAGGTATTGGGATTATTGGGTTTGGATAATACAATTTCAAGACCCAGAGATCTCAAGAAAGTGTTCCAAAATGGAAAATCAGTCCAGTATTGCAATCCCTTGGCTATGCCTATCTTTCTTCCTTTATTCAGTGGTTTAAGTGATTCTGCCTGTGCAGCTAGGGGATAATCCTGTTCTACTAGGATTTGTCGGTAGGCAATAAGATCCTCTATAGGTTCTGGCCTATAATCCACCCCATCCTTCTGAAAGCGATCACAGGCATCACCATAGATCAATCGTTTCGTTTTTCCGTTACTGGCAGGTACCTCTATGTAATGTAGTTGACATAGGTTGGGACAGGCCTTACAGATGTTACCTTCTGTGGTGTCAATTGGGATATAGCTAACATCATCTCCAAATCCTCTGAATCTTGATGTTGATTTATTAGATGATGTGGTTATTTCTTGTTGTCTTTCCATAATATTCTCCTCCTCATTCTGTATCCAATCTCTCAGTTGAGAGATCAGTATTTTTACCATTTCCAGAATGTTGAACAACTGGAAGATGGACTGCCTTACTTGTACCAAATGCTGATTGGGTTGACTTATTGGACTTCTTCATCAACTCACCTTTATATTTGGACATATATTCCTGACGAGTGATTAATGCAGCACCTATGGCACCCATAACCTCCGCATGCTCTGGAACGATGATCTCACTGCCGGTGATTGCCTTGAACGCAGCAACTACAGCTAGATTGTTTGATACTCCACCCTGGAATATAATCCGCGGGTGTGTTTTTCTATTCTCCTTCACCTTATGAAGATAGTTGTTGGCAATGGCATAGGCCAATCCGGCCGCTATGTCATCCTCATTGTAACCGTCTGCTTGACTCCTGACGATAGCAGACTTCATAAAGACCGTACAAGTTTGGCCTAGATTTGCAGGAGCTTCGGATCGTAGGCCCATCTCACCCAGATTGGTAACTGGCACCTTTATTCTCTCGTTAGCAATCTCATCAAAAAAGGACCCTGTACCTGCAGCACAGACCTTGTTCATGGCAAAATCGCTAACAATGCCGTCATGTACTTCGATATACTTGGAATCCTGACCTCCAATCTCAAATACAGATACCTTTCCTTCATAGTAATGCCCAACACCAAAAGCATGAGCATTGATCTCATCAACGACCACATCTGCCCCAACTATTGCACCCATGGCATCTCTTCCAGATCCAGTGATACCCACATGTAAAACATTGATTTTATCACCGAATTTTTGACCTATGCTCTTAAGGTACTTATCCATGACCTCAAAGGGCTGTCCGTAGGTTCGCTCATATTCCTTCCAGAGAACAGTGAGATCATGTGCATCCAAAAGGACTATTTTTGATGTGGTTGAACCCACATCCAATCCTATGAATACGTCTTTCACCTTTGAATCTTTGAAAGAATAAGGCATCCAAGTTTTCACATAGGATTCAGGATCTTCAAGATACTGGTCAAGTTTATCATAATGGCTCATCAGTGTCCGATTCTCTATATACTCCTGCAATTTCGATAAACCGACCTTCAGTGCTTGTCGATGAATTACTTTATCTCTAGCCTCTTTGGCTGCAAAAATTGCAGAACCCTCTGCTATTTTCAACTCAGGATATTCAGGAACTGTCAAACGATCAGGGTTAAGCCGATTTTTCTCCAGTAATTCCTTGAAAGCCTTGACAAGAACACTATTCTTGGCAGTTCCACCTTGGAAAATGATAGGTCCATCTGAAGCAATCACTTTTCGTAAAGCTCCGAGCAGATTAAAGACATACGTTCGAGCTACTGCATGAACTAGACTGAGAGCTACTTCAGATGGGGGAACATTTTCATGGCGGAGCTGATGAGAGATATCAGATTTTGTGAATACCGTGCACCTGGCTGCGATATTCTTGGGCACCCGATCATCCTCAATGGCAGCCCATGCAGCATCTAGCATCTCAAATAAATCATCATAGCCAATACGTGGAACCTGCTCTTCAAGAAAAGTCCCCGTTCCAGCTGCACATTCTCCATTAAGAATTACCTTGCTAATTGCTCCACGTTCATTAATGGATACAAATTTAGAATCCTCACCACCTATCTCTATAATGGCAATACTCTTGCCCAGCCCGAATTTTTCTATAATAGGAGCAGTCTGTGCTGTGACCTCACTGGTATAATGTATATTGACCTCATTATCCTTCTCAATTGGCCCGTAAATTCTCTCAAGTTCCAAATCTATGAATTCCTTGAGTTTCTTTGATACTGCTTGTCCAGAAGATCCTGAGAAGCCCACATTAACAATTGTCTGATCAGAAAATATAGTCAATACCTTACCTAGTAGGAGAGCTGATTCCTGGTATACCTTGGCATTATGATGTCTATAGACACCAAACACAGTCTTACCATCTTCTTTTAGTACCACTGCTTTGACGGTGGATGACCCACACTCGATGGCTACTAGAACTTTTTCTCCCTTCTCAAGGTTTGATTGACCTTGTTCATCTAATCCGCTATAGATTATCAATCCGGGAATATCAAATTTCCCTTCAGCTGTTAATGTATTAACAGGTTGTTCCATATACTTCATGATCTAGACAATTTCCCTATTCTGAGTAAACCTATGATTAGGTTTTTACTCTTTGATATCGACTTTTTAATTCTTTTTATTTCTATTGTAATTGCGGTAAAATTTTGGCTATTCATCGCATTTAGATAGTAATTCGTAAAAATAACAAATTTATACTATTAGTCTTCTGTCAATAAATGGGAGTTATGATATTTCCTTACTGTTTCAATCTTAATTAATGGTTTTGTCTGAAAATTCCTTCTCAACTTTCACAACATGTTGATCATAATGTAGAGGGGTCCAAACCTGTGCAAAAAATGGTGAATGCTTGGCATAATCAGCATAATCCCAAGCTGAACGTTCACATTCTGGACACCAATGACCTGCTTTGAGAATGAGAAAGGGGGTTGCTTCAAACTTATGGTTTCTATGACATTGCCATACCAAGGGAGAGTAGATATCTCCTTGTGTCATGGATGCTGATAAGCATTGGCCCCCTCTGAAGGCAGCAGCATTGTATATGTCATCTATATCCAACTCCTCAGTTGGTTTGGATTCATCATAGCCATGATCAAGATAGCTAGGTTCTCTGCTAGGATCATAGAGTTCATAGCCCTCTTCCCATGTTGTTATTGCATCCTTCTCTTCACGAGAGCCGAAAAAAGCAATGATCCAATCCTCCATATTATTATCCACCATCCATCTAGTTCCACCATGAAGATCAATGGTATCATAAATCATCTTTCGTAGCTTTTTCTCAGATGGGATCAATTTATTGAGAACTGGAATTGATCTGATTTTAATCACATCCTTTAGCTCCTCCTCAAAATATTCCTGTGGATCAAGGAATCGAAATTTTGCAATCTCGTCAAGAACATCAGAATCAGTGTACCATTGCCCGTGAAAATTATAAATAGCAAGATCTTGTGGATCATAGATCTGTTTGTAATCCCTTCTCATGATTTTATAATACAACTCAAGGAATTGCCAATTAGTCATTCTCCATTTCTCTCCTCCTCCTATATTGTATACTTTTCTCCAGAAACTATCAGGAATCCAATCCTCGCAAACATTTGCCATTAGCAGTCCTGATTCCTTGGCTGTGGACCATTCAAGTACATTATTTAGATTTTGATGAAACACTATGGAGTAGGGTTTACTAATAAAGGGGAGCATCCCAGATTGTCGTAAGCAAACCCATTTTTTCAATCCTGATTCTATTACTGCTCTCTCTGATGCTATTTTTGAGGTAGAATAATAATCGAACATGGATCCCTTCATAGGATCTCCAACACGACCCCAGTGAATGGGATCCCGTCTGCATCCAGTTTGCCCCACTGTACCAATATACACCAAAGCAATATCATCAGCATTCTCCTGCTTCTTAATAGCTTCAATAATGCTCAGAGTTGATCCATAATTTACCTTCAAAGTCTCCTCAGGCATAGTATCTGCCATTGGAGAAACCAAAGCACCTATGTGAATAACAAAATCCACACCAGTAATACATTTCTCGAGTAACCTAGAATCCTTTAGATTACCATAAAATATCTCAAATTGATCCAGTTTCTCATAGGGAGAAATTATTTTCCTATCCTGCTTTGTATCATGAATTAGTAATTTAAGCTTGAATTTATCAGATCGTTTTGTGAATTGCTTTAGTGTCTCTAGACCCATTGTACCAGTTGCACCCGTAATAAATATTGTTTTTATAGTACTCATAATTCACGCTAATCAATGAGATTTCATATTTACCTATAAATGATAGCTATTTCTCTTTGAAAATAATACAGCTTTTAGATGAATTTGCACTTCGGTGTACCGTAATCCATCCAATTAAGATGAATTTTGAAATATATTCAATCATTCTAAATATATTATACAGGTCATAAATCTATCAATTAATCCTAAAAATCAATTTCCTTCTGAAATACGTTTAAATAAGCAAATTGTTGATAATTCCAATATGGCAATATTATTTGTTCCTCAAACATTATTGTATTCTGGAATTATTTTAGCTGTTGTTGCACTATTCACCTTCATCTTCTTCAAACCTGCAAAAACAGAGAAGGAAACGATTAATTTCACCCAGATCATCATTGCATTGATACTCTCCTATCTGTTATTGCTCATAGGTGTTTGGTTGTGGTTTTTCTTTGGAAGACCTACCATAGTGGGTATCACTTGGTTCTTTATTCCATTGATCTTTCTCATTGCTCTGGCCTCTCCAGGTATCGCTGCCAAGGATCCAGATGAGATGGTCATGTCACCAGTTCGAACCATATTCTTGATGATTGCATTCATGTATTTTATCTCTAAAATAGTAATCATCGCGGGAATCATAGTTTTTGTTTTTCTGGTAATAGAAAGTGGAGAGAATGCGACTAGGGATGAAAGAATATCAAAATCAGTCGCATGGGGTACAGGTATCATAATGTTCTTAATTCTGGGTAGTATGTTTGTCTTCACTCCCGTGGATAATGCGGAGTATTTTGATGATATCATCGTCTATGATGATGGACTACCCTTCAATTCCAAGGTTGAAGGCCACTTTTTACGAGTTGTAGATTACGAGTTGGCAGAGAAAATTATGCTGAAAAGCAATTTCATAGGATCTAATACCCATGTAACTGATATTCACCTTGGAAAAATTAATGATTCAACCTATTGGATTGGTGCTGTATCATTTACCGGAAACAAATTCATTCGATCTGATCTGAATCACTATCAAGCATTTATTGCAGTAGATTTCAGGGATCCAGGAATTGAGCCGATAGTAATTAGGCAGGAATTTCATGTAGGTCCAGAGCTTGCTATGAATAAAAAACTATCAAGGGTTGTATATAATCATGATAAGGATTACCGTATAGGTGATAATGTATATTTCACCATGGGTGAAAATCAGAAGATGAGATTGATGGTTCCATATGCCATCCAATCGCCAGTGTTTCTAGGTCCATCAGTCGCAGGATTCATTACTCAGGAAATTCAAAAACTTGGTGGGGTTCTTGAAATCTCATCAGATGGCACTATTGTGAAAGATTATCGAGATTTAAGTGAATTACCCAAGTATGCACAGGTGCAATACTATTCTGAATACTGGTTGGAACGTTGCATTGACTACTGGGGACGTTCATTCAATGCTCCACATGATTTTGGTGTCATGACCCATTGGGGTGGAATATTCAAAAGTCAATGGTTAATGGGTATAGATGATGATATACGAGTGATTGTTTCTCCTGATGATCATACTGATGTTCAATTCACACTATTAGATTCTACTGGATCTGATAATCAAATCCTCAGAGGAGCTATCAAGGCAAATGCTTCTGGAATTTATTATTACAATTGGGCAGATTATGGCTATATTGATACTAATTCAGCACATGAACATGGAGAGACGGCATTGACAAACCACTTTGGAAATACGGTTCATGGGTACTCCACTCAACTACCTATTCTCTACCCCATAGTGGATGATCCTCAATCCCTTGAGGATTACGCCTATGTCATGCCATTACTCTTCAGAGATGTCAGATTCGGAGGAGTTGTTGTGACAGATCCTGCTGATGCTACAGGGGAGCACTCGTCGGTTGTTATCTCTGAAACAAACCAGAAAAATATCTCGGTGATAGTTTCAGAGGCGATTGAATTGTATTTTGATACGAGTAATGATCATTCAAGAGATGGTTTGGGCACCTTCAATATCACCTCTAAAACCTCATATGTTGAGGATGGATATACAGTGTATGTCATGAATGGTAGTTTAACCCTGGATAATATCACTACATACGAAATTGTGGTGTTTAAACAGGAGCAAATAGCTAAACTAGATGAATGGTTGATAGTAGTCAATGCCCAAATAGGTGATACTTTGCTTGTTGATGTTACAATAATCGATGGAGTGTTACATGCCAGAACTGTAGATTTACCAAATTAAATTACTCATCAACCAATTTTGTATAACATTTCTCACATACACCATGAGAAAAATTAAGATCTGAATGTTTACTGACATATAAATCAAGTTTCTCCCAGGTTCCATCAGTTGATTTTATCGAATTACAATAGGAGCAAATAGAGAATAGGCCTTCTAATGCATTAACTCTTGATTGTTTCTCCTCAAGACGTTTATTTGTTTGAACAAGATCATAATATAGCATATCTAAAGGATGTTTCAAGATTCGTTGCACTACAACTTTATACAATAGCAGCCATGCAAGTAATTTCAGATTATGGCCCACATAATTCATTGTTCCTGTAACATCACTATAAAACGTAAATGAGATCTCTGAAAGAATTGTTAAAATGAATATCCATATAATTTTTGACCTCATCACCTTGATACTTTCATTAGACGTATTATACAGGTAAATTGTAGCTATTAATAAGATTCCCGAAATAATATACTCACTTATCTTTTTGAAACTAGTTAACCCTACTCCTTCTATATATGAATCAGGAAAATAACCTGTGAAAATCAAAATCAATCCGAGGATTGCTAATAGATTAGATATGAAGAGGAGAGAATTCGCATTAACGGATTGTTTATTATAGTAAACCGAAAAAAGGAAGAAAAGAGCTTGTAGATATCTAGCTAAAATCCACAGCTGAGTAGGGAGATTAGCATCATATCCTTGCATCAAATTCATTCCCTTATAGGATAGAGTGTGTATGAAATCTATCACCGTTATAGGAAGGAGAGTAATACCAATATTTTTCAGAAATTGACTATCGGTATTTTCATGAAAATTAAAAATTATCACAAAAATCAATATGCCGACTATGATTGAGAATAATTCAACGAGTAGATGAAACAGGAGGAAGTTGTACTTTTGAACTGCATACAAGATCAGTAAAACTGATACCAATGCAATACTTTGGACAACCTTTTTCATCTACTGCTATATAAAACTACTAATTATATAGTTATTCCGATAAATAAGATTCAAAAGTGGTTTGAAGTTATGAAATAAACCTAGTAGAAAATTATATATTGATCGATGAGTTTTTTTTGTATGATTTTAATCAAGATTCATGGAAAATCCGATTTCTAACAAATCAGAATATGCAACAATCATCCTTGGAAGCATTGCGACACTCTTCCTGATCTCAGGATTGACACAATTAATGAAACCTATATCTGGCGGTTTTAGTGATATAACAGGGTTATTAATGGTTTTTAATCATTTCATAATCTTACTCATAGCGTTACCATTTCTGTTAAAGGGTTTCAAGAAGGATTATGCTTTACCAATGTTCAGACCGGTTGTACAAATTATCTCAGGAGTCAATACACTTTTGATGGTGGGAATTATTTTCTTGCTCAAAGAAATGCAACCAATTGGTTATATTGTCTTCATCATCCTTACATTGTTAGAATTACTTCCCTTCTTCCTTATGCAGAAATATAAGTTACCAGTAACCTAATTAGAGGATTATTTTCTTCCATTTGCAATTAAACCTGCATTATCTTGTTTTCTCAAAGTAATGAGAGAATAAATCCCTAGCACTGGGCCTATGGCAAGGAAACTGAATACAAAGGTCCAGCCTAAAAACTGGAGTATAATAGGGAATATCTGAATAGATACTATCGTTAGTGCAAATCCGATTGCAGTTTGCATGGTTAATGCAGAACCTACACGATCAGGATCGGAGAGTTCAGTAACCATTGATGAATATTGTGGTGAATCGGGGATAATGGTTATTCCCCAGATGATAGCTATACAAACCAAAAAAAACGTATTTGTATAGAATAAACCAATTATCAAGCTAGATGAACCTGAAATAAGTAACATTAGGATATTGAATGTAGTACGTCCAATTCTATCAGCAAGATACCCACCTATGATATTTGCGATTCCTCCTGTTAGAAAGAGGATGAAACTTACAAGGGAGAAGAAATGAGATATCTCAATATCAGAAGCCAATGAATGAGTATGAGTATATGATTCTCCAAGCATTATTGGCATCCAAACCCAGAAGGTGTATAATTCCCACATGTGACCAAAATATCCATAGTTAGCTAGACGTATCGATTTATTTCTATATAATTCCATCACTGCAGATATACGGAATGTGCTACTGTTTGAAACATAAGGTCCAGTTTCAATCAGAAAACCCACAAGGAAACCTGCAATCACTGCAAGAACACTGACCAAAATAATTAAGTCAGTCCAAAATGGCTCACCTAGAAGATTGAATAGATAGGGTGACCCTGAACCAACAGTTAATGCACTCAATAGCACACCAATTGCCAGACCTCTGTTTTCCTTGAAATGAGATGCAGTGAGTTTCATGCCAATGGGATAGATTCCAGCAAGAGCGATACCTGTTATAATGCGTAGAATAATTATCATACCCAAAGAATTGGATAATAGTAATAGTAAATTCGATCCACTACCCAGAAGAGAAGATAGAAGGAATAATCTGTTCGAGGGGATCAGATCTGAGATATTCAGTACTGACAAGAGAATACTTCCAAGCACAAATCCTATGATAACTGAAGTACTAATAGATGAAATATCTTTTTGTGAAAGATGGAATACAGGGATGAGTTGCCTGATAACGGCATTAGGAACAAACCATAAACTTAGTCCAAATAACTGGGCTATGGATAATATTGCGAGTATTATCCCTTTTGATTGCTGCTGGATCAACAATTCTTACATAAACAGCCACCTAATAAGCAAGAGGATGGTATACTGTCTTAAGGAGCCGAACAGAAGATTATTCGTTCACTTCAGATTTCAAATTCTTAGGATGCATTTCAGATAGGGGAGCCATGAATTGGTAGAAGAATAATTTGATAGTATCTTTACTATCTAAATTCTCCTTATTGATTTCATTAATTATAGATAGAAGATTATCCATTCCTTCCCGTAATCTCTTTCCTTGATCTATACTGGTAATTGAGACCCACTCATTACTAAGACTTAGATTACCAATTCCAGAATCATCGAGAAATTCACGCTTCTCGTCTGTGAGATTTTCAGATTGAAGTTTTTTGGTTTTAGTATTGTAATTTCTTCGCAAAAACAGAGTTGCATACCTCTGAAACTGACTTACTAGACTGGTAAAAGCAGAAAGCATATCAGTTGCAGTGATTAAATTCTGTTCATCTTCAACCTCAGTTGGTATCACAGTATTTCCTGATTCATGCATAATTCTCATCAAATTTTTCCCTTTTGAGGTGAGACGATAATATTTCCCTCGTTTCTTGGAGTATTCCAGACTATTATCAACCTCAATTAATCCATCTTCGAGTAAGGATTTTACATGATATAATAAATTTGGGCCGGATTTATCAAAAAAATCTGAAAGTTGGGTAAGATTCATGGAATAATAAAAATCAAGTATGATGACAATCCCGATCTTGGTTTCATCTTTGAACAACTCACGAATTTCTGAAATCTCTGTGGAAAAATCACTGCTACTCATTCGTATGACCATACACTCAGGCATTTAAAAAAGTTTAAATATTTACAATATTAAATTATTAAATAAGTTAAAATTTTTAATTTATTAAAAATTTAAAAGGTGTTATTTATGCAAAACGCAATTACTACTCATTTACCTCCCAAAGTGGCAGAAAACAAAGAAAATAACTTTGATGAAATAATCCCATTGAAATATATTCTATTTTGGGGAATATTGTTTGGTCTGGTTTTAAACTGGCTATCCACCTATCTATCCATTTCTATGGGTTTTGTTAGCGTAGGTGTTGGACCTATGGCCTCTCTTCTCATTTCAAAATATTTATTTAAGAGACGAAATATAGATTCTAGGAAAAATCTCACTTTAATCTCTGTAGCTTTTGGTGCAACAAAGGCATCTGGGGCCTCGATATCACTACTCTTTCTAATTTGGATGGCTCAGAACCTCTCCATCTATAATCTTGCTTATGATATACCTATTTGGTTGCTCCCCCCTCGTTCAATATTAGAAAGCAGACAATTATTTACCACTGCATGGATTGTTCCTTTGGCAGTTCACTATTTCCTCATGATTGTTCCTGGAGTATCAGGATTACTCTTAGGGTGGTTGATACGAAATAAATTCATACATGATGATGAGCAGTATCCATTTCCAGGAGTGATACAAACCAATACCAGTATAGCAGTACTCACAGATCAAAAGGAAAAAGGTCCTTTGTTCTGGAAATTTTCCTTTGTTGGGTTTTTGTTCGCATTACTAACACTGCCGATTATTGTGATTGATTTATCCAATACATCTTCAGGTTGGATATTTGGATTCTTTTTAGGACCTGTTGGAGTAGCTCTATTTGCAGGGGGCCTTCTGATAGGAAATTTCAAAACGTCAAGCTCAGTATCCATATCTTCTGTTATCGCATTTGTTCTGCTCAGTCCAATTCTAGTAGGATCACAGAAAGGTTTAGATTTCTATGGATTTTTTGCCATTGCAGTGCAAGAACGATATCTTGCAGCAATTATTGGACTCATGCTCGGTGGATTGATTCTTGGTTCTATATTCTGGGGAATTATCAAATCGTTAGTAAAGAAAAATGAAAATAATGATGATGAACATAGTGAGAAAAAAGAAAAAACAGATAATAAGAGATCTGGATCAATTCTTAATGTTGTGAAGCAGATCAATGTAAAATATGTTTTGATCTTTGGCATAGTATATCTCCTCTCAACTGCGTTTGTCATCATCACAGGTATGTTTGGTGATATCCACCCATTGTGGATTTTTCTCATCATATTCTGGATTATAATTATCGGAGGAGTGGCCAATGGATATCTTGTCACTCAGAGTGATGCTAGAACTTCAAGCTCCATCACTCCACCATTTGTATTTGATAGCATACCCGTCTTTCTATCAGGTACTACGTCGATAGTACCTTTCTTAGCCACCCCTAAAAGTGAAACTAGAGAAACTGCAGGGATGGTTAGGAATCTAAAATTAGGCAAATTAAATGGGATTGAATCACGTACAACTCTCATTGCTTACCTGAGCGGATATTTTGCTGGAATTATCACTACTCCACTCTTTGCCCTTCTTCTGTGGTATAGTTTTGGAATTGGTACGACACAACTACCTGCACCATCCTTTCCAGTTGAGGGAGCAATTCTAGCAGCCTTTGCCAATCGATCCATTGCCTCCTTTCTCTCCATAAATGAGCTACTGCTATTTCTGGTAATTGGAATCATCCTATCTATTATCGGGGCAGATATTATGTTTGGTCTGGTAATTGGTTTACTCTTCCCTCCACATATGGCAATTATGTTGTCGCTAGGTGGAGTCGTCAGGTTTATCCTTGACAAAAAGATGGGTAAAGAAATGGCAAAGGATAAGATAAGTACCATTGGAAGTGGAATTGCTGTTGGGGCATCGTTTGTAATACCCATCATGATTGTTCTTGCTTTAATGTAATATAAGTTATATCAGTCTATTCTTCTAATTGTTCAATGATTTTCACAATGGCCTCAGTCAGTGGCATCTCTACCTGACTACCCTGCTCAGCTTCATTTAATACACCCATATCTCTAAGTACGACTACTCCATTTTCAATTTCTTTTGGACCCATGATGATACAGAAGGGTACACCAATTTTGTTGGCGTAGTTGAGATTAGCTTTCATAGATTTTCTACCAAGTAAATCGACCTCGGTTCTGATACCTGCACGTCTGCACTTGGCCAGAACCTGTGCCTCTACCTCTGGATTGGGTTTGATCATGACAATATACAAATCAGACTTTCTTGTCTCCTCAAAGTTCTCCTTGGCTTTCATAGCATTCTCATGAGCAATGACTAATCTATCCAGACCAAAGGCAAACCCCGTTGCAGGGGTCTCAACTCCACCATACTCTCCAATTAGCTTATCATATCTTCCCCCTCCACAAATCTGTTTGGCACCCTTGAGCGAATCCACATCAATCTCAAATACTATACCTGTATAGTAATCAAGCCCTCGTGCGATTGAGAAATCAATAAGTGCATTGCTGACATTATTCATCTCAAGATAGAGAAATACCTGATTCAGAGAAGATTGCTCAATTGCCTCGATTGCTGCAGAGTACTCCTTCATCAGATCCTTGGCCTTCTCTAGTACTTCCTTTCCACCTTTGAGATCAATTATCTGATACAGGATGTCAACCAGGGATTTATTTCCGGGTAATAACTCAAGCAACTTCTGCATATACTCCTCATATAATTCCTGCTCAGTGGTATCCTCGATAACACCAAGCTTAAACTTTGCAATGGTAGAACCATACTTATCGACAAGACCAAGTGCTTTGTTCTGATCCTCCATATCCAGATCTGAGAGAAGTGCACGAAATATGCCAATATCATTAATTTGAACCCTATAATCCTCTATCTCAAGATCATCGAGTACTGCGGTGGCCAGTGTTACCACCTCAGCATCTGCCTTGGGAGAGTCAGAGCCTATGAGCTCCACACCAGCTTGATAGAATTCTCTGTACCTTCCAGGACCTGGTGTATCATATCTGAAACAAGGACCCATGTAGTATGCCTTCACAGGTTTGGGTAATTCACTTAACTCTCCACCTACATAGAATCTACAGGTAGCAGCGGTCAACTCTGGTCGTAGACAGTATTCCAGGGAACTACCTTCCTCCTTCAACTCAGCAGATGGTGGAGAAAACCAGTACATATCATCTTTGATTTTATCACCTGATCGTAGCTGGAATAGGGAGAGATACTCAAAAATAGGGGTCTGTATCTCCTCGAAACAGAAGGTCTCCAAAGTATTTCTGACAGTCCCCTCGACATATCTCCGTAGTCTCAACTCACTGGGCATCATGTCTCTTGTACCCTTGGGCTTACTAATCTCATTTATATTCTTTACATCACTCATTTATACTCACCATGAAATAAATAATCCACCACAAGCAGTAAATCTTGGGTTCACTGAGGTAGTGGATAAAGTATATGACCCGACCGAGATTTGAACTCGGGATCTGGGAGATTTGTCAATAGGCTTCTTTATCTGCCTACTGGCCACAATCCCATGTGATAACCAGGCTTCACTATCGAGTCTTTGAACGGTAATTTTCGCCTCATCAGGGCGTTGGAACCTCACGTTGTTATATTCCCAAAAACTTTCATCAGTTGTGGTGAACGCAAGACATCCTTTGTACCTACATCAACTCTCTTGATTATCTTAATAAAACTTATTTTACTAAGCAAAGAAAATTTTAATGTTTAAATGAAAATACAGATTTTAGTAAGCACTTAATAATTGAAAATCCAGATCAACTAGAATAAACTAATTCAATTTATATCTATTATCATCAAAAAGTGATGAGGATTTTAAAATAACCAGTTTATTATCAAAGCATATATCACCTGCTCTATAGTATTAGAATGCTGCTTCGTTTCAATTATCGGTTAAATGATTTAGTCAACGTGATAATTAATTGACCTTATATCCAAGATATTCTTCAATCAGTTCCTGAATTTGTTTATTCTGTGCTTCATTAAAACCAGAGCCTATTGCATAATCACCAATACGGTCTATAAAATCCATGGAGAATCTAAAAAGCACATCAGCAAAGAAACTAGTATATCGTTCAACAAATAGAACCACAAAGATTTCAGGGTCATTGGTTTTGCTAATTATTAGAGTAGAATTTTCCAAGGAGATTTGCTTCAATACTTCCTTTGAGCCTGTGAGTTCCTCAAGAAGTGAAGAAATGGCAATTAAGGCCCCTGAAAAAAGATAACTATCCTCATCTTGATCGGTAGTGTTCTCCTCATCATAATCATTGAAATGGTAGGTAAAAAGAGGCAAACCACCTATTTGAAAGATAATAAGACGTCGGAGTGAATCTTTTTGAATAACAAATATCCCATTTGTGAAATATATATAGAGGAGTAAGAAATAACCTAAACTAGCGAGTAAAAACCAAAATACTGAACTAATAAAAAGGATTGAACCTAAAAAGATAACTAGAAAACAAATTGCCAATTTACCTAGGAGATCTCTTAGTTCAGGATTTCTTGTGGATCTAATCTGTATTATAAATTTCATCAAGATAACGATCTGAAGGGATATGGTATACAGATAACCAACAAAGAACAATAATCCAGTAATTTCAAGGATAGTCCTTATCTCAAGGTTATGATCATCGAGATTTACTAGTTCTAATGAAGCTACTCCTTGAAAGGGTTCATTCCCCAAATACAAATATATCCAAGCAAGTATTAAAGTCGCACCGCTGATTAGAATACCAACAGCACCTAATACTATGTTTGATTTTGATAATACCTTATCAGCCCAGAAAGTCTCAAAGAAAACCATAAAGAAATAAATACTAAAGATCAAGCCGATGAGTTCTAGGAAGGCAAGGATTAAGCTTATGGTAAAATCATCGGTGAAAAAAGTTCTTCTGATCAGTAGCAATATATTCTGGCCAAGTGAAATTGTAAATGCAATAATCAGATAACCTAAGGAATTGTACTTGAATTTTCTATACGAGCTGATGGCTAATAAAAGGATGACTAATTCATAAAATGTCGTGATTACATCCGTCAAAAATACAATATCCAACTGAATTACTATTCTAACAGTATTATTTATTTTTGATGATAAAATTCAAAATTATGATTAAAAGAACTTCGTTCTATTCTTCATTTGTAATAAGAATTTATTCCCAAACGATCAAAGAGCTGTTACATAACTATACAAAATTGTAGCGGCCATCACTAAAGACGCGACTATCACAAGATCCATCCCTCTACTCATAGCCTTTATACCCTTCACCAATTCGTCTAGATCATTACCTTCGGTAACTATGATGTTATGAAAATATTGAATGGAAAGAAACATTGCCACAGCCAAGGCTGTAAAAAATGCACCTGTTGCTATATTACCACTATTCGTTGGAGGAATCAACCCAAGTATTAAGATGATTAATCCAGCAAATAGAAAGCTGATTGTTAATAGTACTAGTTTTTGTGCAAAAGATAAAATCTCACGATCCTGCTGTTTAGTAAACTCATATTGACTCATCTTAATACCTCACAGTTTTAGTAGTAGCATGGCAAAATTTAGTAATCCTACTACTAATATAATACCAGCTATGGCAAGAAAAGCCATATTGAATTCTTTGAATCCTCGCATGAGCTCATCTATGTCTCTGCCCTCTGATGTACTGATATTCTTGAAATTATCACTGGGAAAATATATAATTACAGCAATACCAAGGAGAAAGATGAATTCAAACATTTTGATCACATGAGGAGTTTTTTCTTCAGAATCAATGATTCTTAAAATGGAGGCAATCACTCCAAAAATTGCCCCAGTTCCTAAAATTAAACTAATTATTGATAATTTATTTCCGAAATTCCACATGACTTCAGCTTTGTCATCATCAAATTCGTACTGTGCCATAGAATACGGCAGAAATATGCCTATAAAAATATCATGCGCTTCATGTTTGTCTAATTTACTATTTTTCCACCTAGATATTGTATTTTATTATAATATGTAGCTAATTCCTTTTCTTTATTAGTACAGGGGTTAAGAGTGCAATAGAAATCAAACCAATACTGGTGAAATCAAGAAAAGCTGCATCAGAATCTAGATTTAATCCTATTATAGGATCATGTATCATCAACCCATCAAATTGCTCATATGCCAGGTAAATCTTCTTATCACTCTGCTCCTCTCCATATGATACGGCAACTTTGGTCTCTCCACTAACATCAGAGGCCTTCTCTTCCGATTCAAAGTAACCCTTCCCGAATTCAAATTTATTTTGTGACTGTACAATATTTTCATTATTGGTTGTGGTTAGCTTGAATGCCAATACAAAGATAGAATTATCCTCTATGAACTCGTAGCCATCAATAACAACATCAAATTTGATTTCTGCACTGTTATTGAGATCCATGTGCATCCTGAATTGCATAAATAGCTCATCACTTGTAGGATTATTACCAGCTCCTTCAGAGGTTGATGTGATATTGAAGTGAACAGCAGTAACTTCTTCACCATCTTTTTCCTCAACAAGATCACTGAATTCCCAATTCAAAGTAGCAAGTGATATAATCGAAGATGCTACCTTCTTATCTTCATCCAGATCATAGATTCCATTAGAATTATTGTCTACTACCTCCATGATGGCATCAAGTTGAAGTTTATAGGTTTCAGTATCCTCACCAACTTCATGGAAAAAGAAGGAAGGGATATTCGAGCCACCTTTTATCTCTATAACGATCTTATCAGTATCGAGTGTAACAATTCCATTACTGGTCTGGGCACCTATACCTTGTGCAGATACAGGGATTGAAAAAATCAAAAATAAGCTAAATATTGAAATTAATGTTATGTATGTTTTCATATTCATCACTGGTGATAGGATCACCAACTTATCATACCTTTAATGATATATAGAATATAAGTTACAATGGACTAGAACTACTGTTTTATCCCACTAGAAACGTTGACAAGAATATATTGGTTCCTTTAATAATAACATTAGATACTTCTTTTATGTATGAAGAAAGTAAGTTTCAACAGAATATTTCACTAAATCATTTGATTCTAATTGTTAATAAAACTGCTTGATCTCTTTGCAAAGGGTTAAACAAGATTATCTACTCCTACAAGTATGAACTCACAGTTACGTCATTCACCTATATCTCTGGCGTTTATCGAGTTCACACCTATTCTGATTCCATACATCCTGGGATTTTTTGTATTTAGAGGATTGTATGCAGTATTTCCCATATACCTGCAGCTTAAGGAAGGGTATACAGAAGACGAGATTGTTGCCATATGGTCAATGATTTCAACTGTTGCACTGTTCACAGGAGGTATTCTTCGTATTCCTGCTGGATTAATCTCTGATAGGATAGGTAGGGTTCCAGCAATATTTATTGGTTATAGTATTTACATTCTTGCAATCCTTCTTCTACTTAGCTGGAGTGGATATTGGATTTATATTATCAGCATTGCACTTGTAAGAGCAGGATTAAACCTCTATGCAATGTCAGGCCGAGGAATTGCATCAGCATCTGAACGAGAAAAGGGTTTTAAAAATGGTTTGTTAAGCAGTATGGTTGGAATAGGTTCACTACTAGGACCTGTTGTCTTATCATATGCCTTAGAATGGACCTACCCAGATTTTATATTAATTATTCTTCTTTCTTTTATCCTGATTGATAGTGTATTATTTCTAGCCAGTCTGTGGTTAATGCCAAAACTATACCGGAAAGTTTGTGATAATGAACCTGAGCTTCCATTATCAGCGTATCATAGCAAAGGAGTGGAATTTCTTAGATATTTCAGAGATTATGATGTTATCAAATCAATCCTAATTTTCTTCTCATCAGGAATTGTATATGGGCTTATCACTGTCATCTTCACCATATATGGATATAATATCCTTTTACTAGATGTTACTCTTCTTGGTTGGATCAATGGTTTTAGCTCCTTGGGAAATATCATTGTATCACCTATTACAGGGATTCTATATATGAAATTAAAGGATGAAAATATCAGAAGAGTAGCTTGGCTTGGATTAACTATATCATCAGTGCTCTCCATGATGGGAAGGATTAGCAGCTTAGTATTTATTTTGGGATTTCTTCTGATGAGTGTTTTCAATGCGATGCTCCTTACTGTTGAAATAACTAGATTAGGACGTGTGGTTCAGAAAGAAGCATTCTCATTGGTCTTCGGTACTGCAACGACAATGATCATTATTGGTTCTGCAATTTCAAGCAGTGTAACAAAAGTATTATATGATTTTCATACTGAGGCAACATTCACCCTTGCTGCAATTATCTCCTTCATCACCTTTATGTTCGTTCTCTTCTCCAAAAAAGGAGAGATAACAGAGTAGATATGTAACAGAACTCATAAAATCCTTAATTTTCAATTTAGCACTGAATAACTACTAAAGCATTTCTAGGTAGTTGGTTACAAATATATAGGTGTATGACATATACTATTATTGGTTAGGTGATCTGAGGTATTGTTATGGATATGAAATTGTCGGGGGAAAAAGCACAAAATACTCTACAACAGAGCATGTCAAAGTTTGAGTATCTTACTTCACCACAAAACGAGGCAATAGTTATACATAATGGACAGATACTTGATGTAAATCAACGTTTGTGTGAATTACTCGGATTCAATTATAATGAACTTGTGGGCCTGGATATAAATGAACTAACCTATCCTAAAGATGTGGGGATATTCATCGATGACTTCAGCTGTCAAGAAGTCTTGAGTTATGAAGCACGGGCAATGAGAAAAGATGGTATGATTATCGATATCGAGATCACCCCCCAATATGGAGTATATCGAAATGAAGTAGTAAGAATCCTATCCATCAGGGATATTACTAAACTGAAAAAAGAAAAAAAGAAGCAAAGAGAACTTCAGGAGATAATGAATACTGTTTTCTCCAATTCAAGTGATATACTGATTCAAACCGACATCTGGGGAATTATCCTCAATTTTAGTAGGCAACATATAGATGAATTTGATAAGGATAAGATAATCGGCAATTCTATCTTTGATTTCTGTAATAAGATTAATCATCATATTATGAGCAGCATGATGAACAAATCTCTGATGCAGAGAAAAAAAGTTAGATACAACCTTACCTATTATCTGACTGAAAAACAAGTCAATTATGCTATCACTATAACACCCATTGTTGTAGAGAATGAAATAGTACAATTACTCCACATCCTTCATGATAATTCAGAAGTATTGGCATTACACAATCTGCATAAGAATATTGGTGAGAAAAACCTCATGAATGTTGCAAATGGTGTTGCACATGATATTAATAATTATTTGAATACCATTTCAATGATTACTGAGTATTTAAAAATTAAGCCCGAAACAGATGAGCTTCAAAAGAATCTAGGTGTAATTACTGAACTCGTAAAGGAAGCATCATTACTCACCAGGCAGCTACAATCAATCAGTGATACCAAAGAGACAGATATTGGAGTATATGATTTAAACACAATTGTATCCCAGTATGAGGAAATACTCAACTCATGTATTCGTAATCATATTACATTTAATATTAGCTTCAGCTCAAAGGAAATTAATGTCGTTGTTGATAAATCTCAACTGTTGCAGTTATTTACGAATTTATTAATTAATGCCAATGATAGTATTGGGTCTGAAAATGGAATGGTGAACTTGGAACTCAATTATAAACAATTGGAATCGATTGATTCATTTATCATTCAAAATGATGATTCATTTGTCCCTGGTGAGTATGCAACAATTTACATCACAGATACTGGATGTGGTATCCCCGAAGAGCTACTAGATAAGATTTTTGAACCACATTTCTCAACAAAAATATCCGATGAGGCGAATGGGATTGCAGTTTCAAGAGGGATGGGGTTAACCACCGTTCTTGGCATTGTAAAGTTCCATAATGGACAGATTAATGTTTACTCAACATCTGAAGGTACTAGGATTGAGATTTATCTTCCTATGATTTAGGGTATGATCTCCACACCATTCTCAACTTCAGGATAATTGAATTGTTGTATATGATATTTGCCCAGGTCTACTAATTTTTGCACCTTTGGCTGTATTCGTTGTAATTCCTTGATCAAATGTTTGATAGTATTACAAACCATGGCAAATCCCTCTTCACCCCAGTACTTGGTTTTATTCGTATAGAGGCATCTTCCACCACATATGTGTCTGACCTCACATTGGGATAAGCATGGCTCCTCAAGACCTACTCTTCCAGGGAGTTCAAAAGGTTTATCAGTATTAATATCTCCCACCACAGCAAATTCCACAGATGGGAGAATGGGACAGAATGTAATCCTTCCATCAGTAGTGATACTAAAAAAATCAATCCCAGATCCGCAACGTAAGTTTACCTTGGTTTCAGTCAGAAGTGTATGCATAATCGCCACAAAAGGAACTATTCCCTTCAATTCACCTTGTTCCAACTGCTCCAGCCAATAGTCGACTAATCTACTTATCCCTGGGTTGTATGATTTCTTGACCCAAGTATCAAAATCTTTCCATCTTTCCACCTCATCCAAATCCCACATGGCATCGAGCTGCCAATGTACATGATCAAAAATACCATCTCTCACTTCTAGTAGATGAGTTACTGCTTCAAATATCCCTGTTTCTTCAGAAACTGTCATTCTGGCAATCAAATCTCCAGTAAAACCTGATTCTCTTGCATACCGTGCACCTTTGAGTGCTCGTTCGTAAACATCCTCTCCCCGATAGAAGTCGGTTAATTTATTATCACCATCAATAGAAATCAGAATACTATGAAAACGAGCAATATATTCCTTGGGTATTCTATGTAGGAGAGTACCATTGGTTTGAATAACAAATGCCTTTGCATCAATCTCATCCATGATTTGCATGATACGGTTATCACTGATGGCAGGTTCACCACCATAAAATGCAATCACAGGCTCTTCATCATGTTTCAGGAAATTCTTCAAATTATCAATGGGATAAGATAATTCTACTGGCATGATAGTGGGTTCCACTGATGATCCACAGTACCTGCAATTTAAGTTACATTTCTGTGTTAGAACGAGATGGTAATGCACAATTGAGGAATTTCAGCACAATCAAAAAAGATTATGAAATGGAATGGGTTGAACTATATGTATTTCAGCAGAACATAAAGCTTGAAATGACAAGCCCAGAAAGCAAATATTGTGAAAGGTACTATTTATCATGTGCTCAATTGGAACAATGCATCTTATTATAGTACATGTGCATAGTATAGTATGAATAAACTTGCACTCTCTTTTACACTAGTTCTGTTACTGAGTATGCTTGGTAATACTCAGGTTCATTCTGAAGAAGCAAATAAGGCGACTTTCATCCAACTCATTGGTGAAGATTCAACAAGTTTGGTTATTACTGATGTACTATATGAGTTCTATATCAATGATGAACTCATCTACAAAGTAAGTTTTCTCACTAGTCCTTGGGACAATTTAATCACCGTACTGGATGAACATAACTTTTTTTCAAACCCACTCAATGAAGAGGATCCACATACCATTATTGAGGTAAGTTATAATGGAAGACACAATATGCAATCCATCAACCATACAAATATCGCTATTGATCCGATTGTGGATCATTTCAACAAAATTGAAGCCAAAGTAACAGGGATGTATCATCGAGAGGAAGTTTGGCCTGTAGATATGGCTGTATCGATAATGGAGAGCTATCCGGAACAATATGGAGTAGAAACAGTAATTTTAAGAGGGAATGACTTTTTAGATTATGTTCATATCGAGAATGCCACTTTGATTGTATCTGATGGAAATCCCTTCCTCAATGATACTAAGATTCTTCATACAAGCTCAATGGTAATAAGCATAGGTTCTGGAAGGGTCTCACAAAAGATTTCATTTGATACTTTTTCTGTGGGCGTAGATTATCGTCCGGATGATCTTCATCTCACCATCCTCATGGATAATGGTATCTATCTCTATGATAACCTTGGCAATCAAGATGATTCAATCATCGGATTTGAGAAGGATTTCGATGTGATGATACATATTGATTATCCAAACACAGAACCATTTGATCTTCCCTTTCAGAATATCTGGTTTATCGCATTAGTAAGTATTAGTATAGTTTATAGAAAAAGGAACGGTTAATTACTTATTAATCTATGATATACAAAATGAAGTCTATTGTGTGGCATTATTCCATATAGATTTGTCCATTACGAGCACTAAGGTTCTCTTCTATCCACTCAGTCATATAAGCAAATCTCAAAATGTAAAATTATGATAATTAAACATTCAACATGTATTATTTAAAGCTTAAGCAGAAAATGTTGGATTAGAGAGACTATTAACCATTTGAATAATGAATTTCTGAATGTTGATTAATATAGTTTGGTTGGATTCCAAAGCTTCACCCATAGTATACTCTTGATATTTATATATATCAATAGTAATAACAACATATGACTTATGTTAATATTGTCAAAGCAGTATTCCTTGGTATATTCATCTGGTTCACTGCATTTATCTGGTCCATGATTCTTATGATATTGGTAGGTGTGGATATGATGGAACCTAATTTCTCCTTTGGGTACACTCATCCCAAGTATTGGTTATTTGAAATCATAATGACACCAACATATCTGGTTTTTGCCTTGTTTCTCTTTCGCTGGTACTTCTTATCTAGAGCAAAAGAACATCAACCGAGAGAGGCTATTGAGTTTGGGATCATCATCATGCTCCTGCAATTCATTCTGGATATACTAGTCCTTGTTTTTGCATTTGGCAATGGTTTCGAGTATTTTATTGGATTAGTAACTCTAACCTATCTAAGCATTCCATTGTGGGCCATTCTTGCAGCGAAAAGATGGACGAAATACAGAAATTGTAGAAATGTGGCCCAAGAACCGGTAGAAATATAGTACTTTCCTTTGATTTGCATTTAGCTTGCGTTATTTTCAAAAAAGTATAGACGGGGTATAGACGATCTTATATATTATCAGTTCTAATAAAGATACATGCCCGAACTCAGCAAGATAATGATTAAAATCGAGGATACAGAGAAACAATTGTGGAAAGAACACGCCAAAAAGCATTATGGTGGAAATATGTCTTTTATGATCAGACAGATTGTTTCTAAAACTATTGAAGGTCAGCTTGATACAACAATTCAAGTCTCAGATGATGAGAAACAGGTTGATACCTCATATTTTGAATTCATGAAAAAGATGGATGCAAAAATTGACACTCTAGCAGGTTTTATCACCTCAATGATGATGATGGAAAATTTCGATGTAAATGAAAATTTAAGGGGGAATGACTTCTGATTAGCTTCATTCATGAGAAAGAATTAATTGAAAAATTTGTCAAGTTGAGAGCTAAGACTGATTCATCAAGAAAGGGATACAAATCAACTCTGAACAAATATAATCAGTATCTCAAGAAGAATCATTCAACTGATATTCTCAGAACAACTGATTTGCAGATCACAGAGTATATTGAACAATTTGAGTACAAAAAAACTAAGGAAACCTATCTGAAAATTATCAAGGGATTCATGAATTGGTTGGTCAAAGAAGGGTATATCAGCAAAAATCCTGCTGAGGATATTAAAGTTCACAATGGGAAGAAGAAAGAGCATTTTCTCATTACAGTCAAGGATTTTCAACAAATGCTCAATACCTGCGATGGATTGCGAGAGAGAACGATTATCTCATTCATGTATTATACAGGTGTCAGAGCGATGGAACTTGTTAATATCAGAGATGGAGACATCAACTTTACCAAAAAATATGTGAGGATTGAGGAATCAAAAACAAGCACAGGTATCAGAAATATTCCTATTCATCCAAATTTGAGAATGATCTTGATGAAATATATCAAAATAGCTCAGAAGATGAAAACAGACAAGGGAATTGATCATTCATTTCTATTCATGAATAAACATGGGAATCCATTGAAAAAACGAACAATTCAGAGAATGGTTCAAAGAGTTGCAGAGAATAAATTTGCCCCTCACGATTTCAGAAGGGCATTCATTACTAATGTTTATAGACAGTCTAAAAATCTAGTACTATGTCAGAAACTTGCAGGGCATTCAGAGATCACAACTACAAGGGGATATATCATAGATGATTATGAAAATCAGTCATTAGAGTTCAATTCATTAAATTTTTAATATTTGTAGTTCAAAAATGAATAATGAATTTAATCCTGCTAAATAATTAAATAAAATCAAAAAAATCTATATTAGGCAGTAGTTTTAATAAGTATTGACTTCAATGGTTATTTATGAGGGTAGCTGCCTTATATTCATTTAATAATGGAGAAGAAAAGATAAAAGAAAAATATCCTGAACTCTTGAAGGAAATTTATGATGTAATTGATAAAATCGACCTTAGTAAGCATAAAACTCTTGGAGAGAAGTTCTTGAAAACATAATTAGACATTCAATGCTATCAAAAACTGGCAATTTAATGATACTAACTAAGAATTCTAATGAATCAAATTCAGTAAATCAAGTACCTTTAGATTTTGAACTTTATAATTTATTTAAAGATTCAGAATATCAATTGCGGAATAGGATTATAATAGAATCTGGTAGCAGTGATAGTTATGATATAGAAAATTTTTATGTTCTCCTCTGGTTCACAAAATCTAACAAATACGAATGGAATTTAGATGATATTCGCATCCCACAAAAATATCCCGGTAAAACAGCTTATAAAGGCAAAAATAGTGGAAAAATATCAAGTAATCCTTTGGGGAAAAATCCTTCAGATTTTTGGGATGAGAATGTTATCTCATATCATAAAAACTCGTATCATAGGTCAGATTTAGATACTATTTTTGAAATAATAATCAAAGGATATTCTTCAAAAGAAAATGATGTACTCTACATAAACTTTACTAAGGAGACCTTTTTTACAAAAGCTATAAGAATGTTGAATAGAAAGGTCATTGAATTAATTGATCCAAGATATGAAAAAGAAGATATTTTATATGATAAATTTATTATGAATGATATTAAGTCGTCAGATACTAAAATCGATAAGAACATAGAGACAATCTCGTTGCAAGATTTCTTTTAATATATAAAAATATCAATCTTCTTGAAAAAACTGATTTGTATTACAAAAAGTAAAAATCTAAATATGCAGAATTAAGGCTTGAAGTGGGAAAATATTAGTAGATTAAGTTGAGTAATTTTATGTAACTCCAATAAAACTAATAAACCTTGAAAATGAATACTAATATAGAATTGCAACATCAACGCATGAAATATTATAATCTCATGCGTATTCTAAGATATGAAGGTTGATTTAATGAGTACAGAGAACATTTCCTCAAGAGTAGATAAAGAAGTCATGACAATACTGAGAGAACAGATTGCTGAAAAACATAATATAGAGGCTGAGAGTTTATCGGGTTACAAGGTCGTGCAAATAGCGCTCTCACATGCTGTAACCTGCGAAGAATTTGGATTAATTGGAGAAAATGGACTTAAATCAAGAGGATTCTTATCAGTGAATGAAGTCATGAAAATATTCGGAAAGAGCAGGCAAACGATAATAAATTGGATTAACAATGGCATACTAATCTCTATCAGACCTTCGAAAGAGTACTGGATTGCTCAGACATCAGTTGATAAATTATTAAGAGAATACGCTGTTTCTCAAGTAAAATCAGTGCAACTCAGTTAAATTTCATAGTTTCTTTTACTTTCAACGCATTTCTTCATATATGAGAAAACAATCGATTTTCTTCTTTCTAATAGTACTTATGCTAATCCCTTCTATGCTGTATCTGCAAAATTTACAAGATACAGGCACAGAGGATACGCAAACTGATCAATCAATAACAACTGATCCAATTTTACAATATCCCGAAAAGGATATGAATAATCACAGAACAGCTTTTCCAATTCAGAATGAGACCACAGAGACAACTCAGACCGAGCATACAGATACTCGCTCGAATGATCTCGATTTTAGCTCACTACCTCAGAGGTCACTCGGTCTTGACACTGTTGATTACAAGCAGGCTGACAATTCGATATACAGCAATTGGAAGCAGGGAAAGACTGTGACTGTTGACAACTCCTTTAATTCTGAGGTTACAGATGCTTATATCAATAATATCGATAATGGGATTTATGGAACTACATTATCAGATGATGTTTTTTTCAACAATTTTCGAGGCTCTTATGAGAATGATGGAACTGATTTTATTATTTCTATGCACGACAACTCTGAGAGTGCAGGGATAACAGATTTCTTTCTCGTAGAGATAGAATATGAGTATGCGAGTTCTTTCAATGTTCATGTCGTTGCAAGTGCAGATTATACACAGGGAGCTAAAACATATTCAAGTCTAGGAAATTTCTATATCTATCCTGTCAAGAATGGAGTATCTGACACGACAGATTACATTTCAGACAATGATGGAACGATTGACGATTATATCACCCTTGATTCCAGTTTTGCAGATGGCAATAAACTCATTTTTTGGGTTGAGGTATGGTGGACAACTTCTTCAAGCAATGTTGAGCATATCTGCAATTTCAGATTTGATAAATTTGCGATCGAGGAAACTGTCACCTCTCAATTACGATCAGAGTATACCTATAACTCATATAATTCTATAACTCACAGACTTCAAATTGAAAATTTTGGATATGGAAATGAGATAACAGTTTACAAGCCTGCAAATTGGGATTATGGAAGTATTAGCACAGAGGCAACAGTCTCAGACAGCACAAATACTGTAATCACTGGAACTGTGCCAATCACGTACACTGTCACATACTCACAAAAAAATCATTATTTTTTGGCTGTTGAGGATATAACAGAGTATGAATCTACTTGCTTAGATTACGAGTGCGGTACTTCAAGCTGGATAAATCGAGTTTCGACAGCAGGCAATAACGGAATGGATAGTACTACAATTGTAAGCGATATTGTCAGCGAGGGAAGTTATGCCTTGAGACTTGAGGAAAATGGCGGATGGGGGCAAACCTCTATGCCTATTGAGGATTTTGAGGAAGGGGAATATTACGCAACATTTGATTTTTACATTGTATCTTATGACAGTGGTTCATTTAGCATTCGAGGTTTTCCAACAGCTTTTGCATTTTCAGATTACAGTACTGAGAGATGGTACACAGCAAGTATGCTGATCGATATTTCCTACTGGGTGAAATACTCTACTATGCCCGAATACTCATTCATCAATATAGTTCTTGATCCTGCGACTAATGCTGTTGTCATCTTTGATAATTTTCATTTCTTCCGAGTTTCTGCAAGGGAAGAATACACAGATGTTAATGAGATGGAATTCAAGGCTCAATTCGTTTCATTTGATAATATTGAGTTTCCAGTTATTCAAAACACTGAGGTCAATATGCTGATAAGAGAACGATCTAGCTTTGTCGATGTCTACGAGGAAACAATTGTGACTGATAATCAAGGAATTGCCTCAACTAAGATCGGACTTGATTTATTGCATAACAGAGAGTATGACGTCTTATGGTATGATGTAAACTCGAAATTCTCAAGGAATTATGAAACAAAGGATAACCCTTACTACTGGCAGGATTTGAGCATTTGGTCTTGTGCATCGGGTTGTACTTCCTATTCTGAGAGCTTAGATACGGATAATGGGATAATAACCCTATCTTACACAGCAAACAACGTGAATCAATATTTTCAGCAGGTTATTAGCTCAGAAATTGGTTTAATCACTGATTGGGATTTCTACACGTTTGAGTTTAGAAGTACTGACACTACAAGCCCTCTAGAGTTAGATAAATTGTATAGTTATGATGCTCCTTACACAGGCGCATATATGGGTGATCAAGTTGACCTTCAATTCGATGCAAATGAGAGAATTAGGTATACGACACCAATAACCGAGTTTGCAGGTTGGGATACTGTATTTAGAACAAATGGTTATACTATGGCTTATATTCGAATGCAATTCATTGGTACGCCCTCTGCAAGTGTTCAGTATTACATTTATGACAGTCACTTCATTAAAGCTCAGCATTCTTACTTCACTCCTGTTTCTGCTTCTGAGAAAATTTGGAGTTTTGGGAATGATAAAACGGGAGAACCCTTGTATTTTGACTTCTCGGAAGGTTCAACAGCAGATAAGTATTTGTGGGGTTATTATGATGAGAATATCGTTGATGGATCATTCTATCGGGAATATGGTGGAGATTATTTCTATACTTATTTTCCCTACAAGCTGAATGCGTACTACTATCCAACATTTTACACTGAAACCCCTGTGTATGACCTCACTGGATATGAATATATTGATATTAGAATTTATGTCGATGAAGTTCCTAATACTGCAAATCGATATACATTCTATTGGTGTTGGGATAGGACTGATTTTTGGGGTAATGTGGCAAGTACATCAATAGATACAGATAAGACAGGTTGGTTCAACCTCAGAATACCAATTCACTCAACAATAATTGATTCGTATGCTGATAGTATAGAAATTATGCGTTTTACAGTCTCATCAAATGGAGCAAGCAATTTTGTGGATTTAGACTTTTATATGGATTATATCAATATCGTTGATCAAACCTATCATAACACAGCATGGGAAGATGAGGACACAAGCGATATAAATCTTGAATTTGAGGGAAAAACTCAGCAAGATAGTTATCGTTTTCAATCCCCTGCGTATATAACTGGAAATGGGTTCATTAGCTGTTATACGACCTCTGCGTATGGGGGATGCAATTCAAAAGCTCCCGAATATTTCCCTTTTACATATATCCCCGAAGTAGATCAGATGGAGATCAAATTCAGATCGAATATAGCAGGGAGTTATCGTATGCAATGGAATTTGGACACTGGCTCAGATATTACAACATTTACTTACACAACAGCAAATGTATGGCAAATAGCTACAAGAGGAATGCAGAACATTCAAGGGGATGAATTGACAGGGGGTTCACCATTACAGATTATCGGAAACAACCTCGCAGGTACTAAATATGTCGATGTGGAGTATGTAAGGTTTAAGAAGAACATACAGCCTTTTCTCTATGAGACAGACAGCTATTTTCAATTCTATTCAGAATTCAATGATCAAGCCTATTACTATCAAATAGATGGTAAATACGGAATAGCTTACGATCTAGACATTATTCAGAAAAATTTGGATGTTGGAAGTCATGAAATTCAATATCAAGTTATAAAGGATTTGTCTAATCATAGGCTTGATCTAGGCTCAGTTTGGTTCTATGACACATATACAGTATATGAGAGTGATCTTGCCTCTATCACAATTATAGATCAATCTAACAATTTCTTAGAACCCCGACAGTTTAAAATCAAGGTTGACACAGTGAGAATATATTCAGATACGTTTTATTGGTCTGATACGAGTACAGCCAAATCTATTGAGATATTGGATTTATTCGACAATCAGCTCTATTACTCTGCTTCTGTGTCTTATGAGAGATTTATTGATATTGTATTAACCCTGTATTCTGTTAAAATTGTTAATATTCAGCCTCAGTCTATACATTTTACGATCACAAGAGATGCAAAAACATACTCTGAGTGGGTATTGCCTAATGAAATCGTATCTTACAAGTTAGAGACTGCTACTTACAACTTCGAGATTGAATATTCTACGGTTACAGGCGATTTTGCTCAAGCAATACCAACAGGTACGACAGTGAACTTTAATTACGCTGTTACAAGTGATACTGCTCTCTCTGTCACAGGTGACACAATTACAGACGTTTATGATAATACACTTGCTCTTATTCAAGATATTACTGATTTAGACAGTTCTATCACGACACAATTTACAACTCAGACAAATACTCTGCAATTAGAGTTCAATGCACAAAATCAAGATTTGACATTCATTCTTGATAACAGTTCTTTAATTGTAGACACTCTTAGCTCGAATTTTACTGCAATTTTGGCTGATACACTAAATTTAATGAATTTAATGGGAAATCTTGATTTAAATTTGCAATCGAACTTCACAAACATACTTTCTGACACTTTCAACATTTTTGGTTCAATCGAAAATCTTGATTTAAATTTAGAGAGCAATTTTACAGCAATTTTAGCCGACACCCTAAATATTTTGGGTGATTTAACGCTCTTAGATAGTTCTATTGATGCGGGGTTTGTAGACGTTCTAGCTGACACTGTTTCAATAATTGGAGACGTTTCGATATTAGACAGCTCAATTGCCTCGAATTTCACATTTTTGATGTCGGAGACAGTAAATTTATTCGGAAACCTTGATTTAAGTCTTGAGAGTAATTTCTCTGCAATTTTCGCAGACACACTTTCAATTATCGGTGATTTAACGCTAATTGACAGTAGTTTAGCAAGTAATTTCACTCAAATACTTTCTGACACCTTTTCAATTATCGGTGATTTAACGCTAATTGACAGCAATATTGACGCAGGATTTGTTGAGATGTCAACAGATTTGCTTCAAATAATCACAGATGTAGCAAATATCAATGTCACAACTCAAATACTTTCTCTGCTCTCTAATGTGACAAATATAGCTGAATTGCTTGTATTACAAGATGTTAATTTATTGAGCAATTTTACGTCAATAGCTAATATATTAGCTTCTCAAGATGTTTTCCTGCTCTCTAATTTTACAAATATTATAAATTTGATGAGTACATCCTTCACAGCAACAAACTCCTTCATAAATTTAATTTCTGAAAACATGAATTTGAATTTCACAGCCACAAATTCTATTATAGAGATGGTTTCGAGCTGGATGGAAGCAAATTTCACTGTGACTAATTCTGCAATCGATTTCCTCTCATCTGCAATAAATGGTGATTTCAGTATATTAAACAGCAATTTAGAAGGAAATTTCACGATTTTAAGTAATTTGATAAATGTTCTAAATTCCTCTTTCAGCGGGGATATTGATATTGTAACTAATTTGCTTCAAATTTTGCAATCTGATATTTCTGCAAATTTTACTATATTTAATGCTGATATGCTTCAAATCATAACTGATGTAGCAAATATCAATGTTACAGCTCAGATCGTTGAAATTATGGCAAATGTGACAAATATCGGAGAATTATTAGTTTTGCAAGATTTATACCTTTTTAGCAATTTTACTTCAATTGTGAATTTACTTGCTTCTCAAGATGTTTTCCTGTTATCAAATTTTACAAATATCGTAAATTTAATGGCTTCAAACTTCACAGCGACAAATTCATTTATTTCATTAATCTCGCAAAACATGAATTTGAATTTCACAGCCACAAATTCTATTATAGAGATGGTTTCGAGCTGGATGGAAGCAAATTTCACTGTGACTAACTCAGCTTTGTATTTTCTTGAAAATTTCGTTGCAAGTAATTTCACAGCCTTGAATTCGCATTTAGAAGGAAATTTCACAATTGTAACAAATATGCTTCTTGCATTAAACACCACATTCAGCGGTGATATAGATATTGTAACTGATATGCTATTAATTCTTGAAAGTGAAATTTCTGCAAATTTTACAAGTGCAATGACGTTGATTGATCTAACTAATTCAAGTCAAGTTACTTTGCTTGTAGAGAATTATAATTCAATACTACAAGCTCAGATATTCGCAAAAGAGTATATGTCGGTACTCAGAATTGAGAGAAATGACTTCACAGTATCAGACACGTATGTTTCGATCAATGTGCAAACAAATTGGAAAAATCAAACAATTGATGTTTATGTCAATGGAACGCTTGCCTACTCAGGTATCGAAACAGAAACAATTGTAATACAATTGAACGAATCCCCAGGCACATTTAATGTCACAATAGCAATATTCGATATACGCTTAACGAAATGGGTTGTCATCGTGCCTACAAGTGACACACTTGTTCATTTTGTACTCACAAACGAGTTAGGTACAGGATTGGACTTCAATACTGCAAAAATCGAGATCAATGGTACTGCATTATACGCACAAGCCAAATATTTCGATGCTGGAACGTTTCTGAACATAACTGTGAGATCGTGGGCGGGTGACTTGATTTTATCATTCAATGCAACTGTCTCAGAGAGCGAGCAAGAGGTTGTAATTGCTTTGCCGATCTATGAGATAGAATTCAAAAACGGATACGATTTTGATGTACTTCTGACACTCACTTCAATTACTAATGCGAACTTTACTGTCAATCGAGTAATTCCGAGTAATTCATCAATCTTTGTTGAGATGTTCGACAGTACTTTTCTTACATCGTATGAGCCAATTGCAACAGCAAGCTATACAAATAATACTCATGAAGTATCTTACTCTAAATTCACTGAAACAATCGCATTTCGAAAGACTTTGAAAGCAGTCAATGTCAAATTCAATATGAAAGCTATTTCTCTCGATATTGCTCAACCAAATTGGTTTGACAGAAATGTAGCTCCGATTCTCATGGCAATGTTTGGTACTGTCTCAGCATTAGGATTGGCTCTCGCTCTCGTTTTCTTTGGTATGAGACAATTCGGTTCTGATGCTGTTAAAGAGAACATTTTAAAGCCAACTCTGAAAACTGTTGGTGTTGATGTATCTGACGAGGGAAAGGTCGAGATCGATGAGCTTGACGATTTCTTGAAGAAACGTAAGTTCAAATAAATTGCATTGCGCTATGATTGCTAATTTCTTTAAATAATAACTACTAATTTTCAATTGTGACAATCGATCATAGGATGAATTAATCATCATGAACATAGTAAAACAAAAATTATTTTTGATTCTGACTTTTACTCTACTTTTAACAGCTCTCGTACCACAGGCAAGCGGTATCGAGAACACATTAGAAGATGGGTACGAGATGGTCTGGAATAGTGACATGAACTTAACATTGTACTTTCCCGATACTTCAAGCTATTTAGAAGGTAGTTCTTATGACGACCTTGCATTTCTTGAGGCTCAATACTCTGCAAACGCATACAGAGATGTATTCGTGACAAGAGAAAAAGGTATGATTGCTGTTAATCTAATGATACATTGGACTACAGACAGCAATGCTATATCTTTCGCTGATGCAAGAGACAGATGGGAAGCTGATGGTATCAAACTATCAACTACTAACGATTCTACACCAATTGTAGATGTCATTCCCGACAGTCAAGCTGTTGAGCAAGCTACACGAAAAGCAACTGACGTTGCAGGTGTAGAGACTGTTCATATTCGCAATACAACTGATGTTGACACTACAAGTGCAATGATCGTTGAATTGACTGATTATAATCACAGTTCTGCTGATTGGATTGAATTAGAACAAATGAAGATGGCTGGAAGTGCTAACGCTTCAATTGATGTGCTTTACGCTTATGCAAATGGCACAGAAGCAGGTTCTTACACCAACGTTCTGAACACTGATCAGTACATCGCTGTTCAAGATTGGTTCGGTTATCTACCCATGCCCTCAGCAAGCGTGACTTATGTTTCCAAAATTAAATTCACTGGAATACAATTCTCTGAATTTTCTCTGTATAGAACATCTGCTGACTATGAGGATGACAGAACAAACACTGATTATACTTTCAGCACTTCTGTTGCTGATATTTCAGCAAGTGGTTTCAATCCCTTCACAGAGATCGCAACTGCCACAAAGAACGCAATCTCTCAGTTCCCTGTTTCCAAAACTGCCAGCTCAATCGCTCAGCGAGGTGTTGGTTTTCTTGATCAGAAAGCATCTGCTCTCAGAGCAGGAGCAACAGCCCTCAAGGTTGATGTGAGTGATATTATTGATCACAAAGTCAATTCTGCAAGAGATATTCTCTCTGTTCCCTCAAAGATGTCAAATGACATCTATAATGCCATGAATGAGAAATGGGATGAAGGAGAAAGAGGCGCACAAGCACTCGCAAGAGAAGCAAGAGCAGGTCTTAAAGCTGTAACCCTCAGTGTAGGTGTTAAAGCCGAGGAATTCGGAAAAGCTGTCGATCATGGTCGTGAGCTTTCCTCATCCGTTATTGATGGTATAATCGCCAGCGGTGGAAAGGGAGCTTCTGCAATCACCTCTTTTGGTTCTTCCATCTTTGATAAGGGTAAGGATGCACTAGGTAGGCTCTCAACTGAAGGAGCTAGCTTATTCAGCAAACTTGATCCCTCAAAGTTTGTTTCAGCTATCAAGGATAATCTGAAATGGGTTATCATTGCTGTTGTTGCACTTGTAGTGATTGTTTTCGCTATCAAGTTCATGAGATAGGGTGTTGAGTATGGGAATAGTTTCTTATTTCAAAAACATCCCCAAAGCCCTCGATGCTGTCAATAGACAGACTTTGACAAGACAACTGGTTGGTATGCCTGCAAAATCGAAAGGAGAAGCTATTCTCGGAGATACACTTGACGGAATGCCAGTGCTAGGCACTTATGCAGAATTTCGAAAATTTTGGAATTCTAAAGGCAATCGAGTTCAGCAACTCAAAGATTCTGTCATCTCAGTAATTCCATTCTCTGATTTTATTGTAATGACTGATACAAACTTGAAAGAGTTTGAAAGTCACAAGATCAAGAAAATGGGTAGTGCAGAGACCATTTTGACAGGCAAATTCATCGATAATGCTATTGTGAAGTATATCGGTGGAGACAAGTCAATTAAGAGCATTCTTCATGATTAGAAGCTAGGAGCGTGATAATACAGTACAACACAATTTTAATTAGTAAATTTTTTTCAAATATCTTGCAAACAGCTCTCATTTCGATTGATTTGAGAGCTTTTTGGCGTTGAGGTGAAAAATATTTCACAGCAAGAAATTATTGAAAAATTATTAGAGAAAGACGATAATTTTGATTTATCGCATTATACCCCTCTGAATTATGCTTCTCAAGATGCGTTTATCATCTATCAAGATGAGACCGCAGGAACGAAGTATTATCAAGGCAAGATATGGTCACAGAAGATCATTCATGAGCAGGGAATGTCTGAATTGCTTCTTATGCAGGAAAGAAAAAGCGATGGCAAATTCGGCAAATGGACACCCTTTATTTATCGTTCCAGTGATCCCAATATCTCTGCAAGCTCAGTGTTTGACAGGGTTCAGAGAACCCAAGTCGATGAGGGAGCTAGAAACAGAATTAACAGATTTGTTAATATCATTCTCACACTCGTTATAGTCATTTTAATGTATATCATTGCATTTGATGTTGTAATTTATGCTACATTCCAATTTTTCTTAATGCTTACAGGATTTGCTATTGCAATTGCACTCACATTCTACTATGAGCGAAGAAACATAAAAAATGACATGGTTGATCATGCGACTATATATCCCGAAGCTCCGAATATCTCAATTTCTCGATCTTTTATACACCCTGTATCGCATGATGTAAAAAGATTTTCTGCTGAGGTAACTCCAATCTTCATTCAGTCGTCTAAGACACCAATCTCAAAGACAAGGGGTTATACAGTTGCTCAAATGAGTGATCATGTCAAGTACAATAAATCAATTGAAAAGCTCAAGAGAGCAGTTTATGCTTTTACTCTGAAATATGAGAATATAGATGAGAATGACAAGGAAATGAAGGAGAATGAACAAGCTGATCTCAGAGACATTGCAGAATTCAAGAATGAGATACTTAAATCGCATTCTCAGCTTATCTCAACTTCTGAGCTTAATACTATGATAAATGATGCTCAGACCAATTTATCAAATGAAGTTTTCAAGAACAAAGTAATAGATGAGCTTGAGTATCACAAACTCGAATTTGATCAAGTGCATACAAAATTATCACAGACTGAGGTTGAGCGTGATAAATACGCTAAAGATGCTCAGAGCTGGATGAGAAAGTCAAATAACGATCTCAATAACTCAGAGGTTCTACTTGCCTCAAGACTGGCGAGAGAGTTGCAGAATTCAACTATTGTTGACAATTATCAGCCTGCTGAGCTTCCAAATGTTAAACAAAGGGTTGGATTGAATATGAACTCAAATGTTTCAGCTTTAATTTTTGCAGTAATTGCATTTGCTGTTACTGGATTCGTATTTACTTTAATATACAATTCTATACAGACAGCTCTCGCCAATCTCGGCGGATTCGGAAACTTCTTTTTCATTTTAGTTATGTTAGTTGTTGCATTAGCTGTTGCATATTTCATCTTTATATTCTCTAAATCAAGAGTATCAGACAAGATGAGAAACAATTCACAAGCTCAGAAGGTAGTACAACGATGAGAACTCAGGTATTTTTTTTATTTGTATTACTACTCATTATAATTCCTGTTTCTGCAAGCAGGGATGAGGTAAGTATTGATACTATCAAACTTGTCTATGAGAATCGCTTCAATCAAGGCTCAGACATTCAATTGAAAGTACAGATCAATTTCAATGCCTCTTATGCTGAGGTGTTGATCGATAAGGACTTAGAGACTACTGTCATTTATTCTGCTTATCTCACCGAGTGGGTTATCTCTGATTGGATAGAAATTAAGGTCGATGGACAGCTTTTTGCTGAGGCAGGGGAATATCAAGGTCGGGTAATTGCGAAGCACTACAATCGCTCTTATCCAGCGCAAACCCTCTTTTTTTCATTCGATGTTGTCAAGGTATTCAATGATACTCAAATCTTAATCGCAACCTCTCTGATAGGTCTTATTGTGCTTCTTCCTTATTTTTACAACTGGGATAAGCAGAGAGTTGAGAAAATGAGATGGAACAATATTTTCTTGAAAGAGTACTTAAGAATTAGATTTATGAGCAAAAAGCTCATAGTTGTCTATGTCCTGCTTTGTTTATCGCTTGCAGGCTATTTCGCTTTTCGAGGTGGATTGATTGTCTTATAACAACTATAATGCTGTATTAGAGCAATTTGTCGGATTGGCAAAATTCGGTCAGTCTGCTTACAAATCGGGTGAGCAGGCACAGGACAAGAAAGACAAGATCAGATCAACAATCATCAATTTTCGAAAGATCGCTAATGAGAATGATGATATTGAGCTTCCTCAAGCCATAGATCAATCAAGGGAGCTATTAGAACACTACTTGCATAATTTTGGCAATCCTCAGAAAGTGCCAGACATTTTTTTTGATCATCTCGATAATTTGAAGCGATTAATCAAGATTACTTATGTTAAAATGCAGGAAGCAATCGCAGAAACAGGAAAAGACTTCAATCTCATGAATTCAATCGATATACTATGCGAGAGATACATTGAAGTTATCAGTAAAATACTCAGATTAGCGTATACTGAGAAAGCCCCACCCATGACACTCCCATCAGCCTCAGACCTGCATATTCCAAGAGTTGAGCCAAAATCAGTATTTGATTAATCTGTACGCACAATTGTACGCTCAATTATAATTTTAAAATATTCATACTTCACATAGTTTAACAGCATTTTGTCATAACTGTACGCACAAGTGTACGCACAATTGTACGCACAAATATAATGGGTAACAATGGGTAACAATGGGTGACAAAGTAAAATTGCATTACAGTTGAATTTCAAGCACTTTTAAATTAAGTTGCTATATGCTATAATATGAGTGATTTAGAACAGCTCTATACTATAAATGTAGGAAAGCATAAATTTACACTGCGCCCCGAAGAAAAAGCAGGGCTGAAACGTAGATTAGATGAAGATGAGAAGCTAAAATATATGATCTCAAAAGATCGTAATGACAGGCTCTTTGCCTCGTTGGAATATGCTATAAAATATCAATCTAACAGCATAATACAGGCATTTGGTATTCCAGAATCGGGAAAGTCAACGATTTTGAAGATTATCATCTTTCATCTCTATAATTTACTGAAAGAAAAAAATAAAATGCCAGAAATCGAGCTGACATACAATTATGTTGATACTATTCACAAAATCAGTGAATATGGCAAATCCCTGCAAAATTCAGAGGGTAGGTTCGTGAAAACTGATCGAATACTGATTATATTTCAAGATGAGCAAACCAAGTTGCAGGGGAATGAGAGCAAGTCATACGAGACACAATTAAACAATCTCTTAGAGAATTTCAGAGCAATGCAGATATTTGTCTTTCTTGCAAGCCCTAACATCAAGAAAATTGCTGTTTGTAACACATATATCGAGGCAATAGCAAAAGACATCGATAATCGAACGAATTGGGGCTTATGGCTCGTACCAAAGCGAGTGAAAGATAATATCAAATATGAGGTCGATGGTACGATTTTACTTGAATACACCTCTGAGATTGAAGAATTCTTCAATTATTATGAGGATCAGAAAATGAACAATATTCTCGATCTCATAAGCAATCGAGGCTTGCAGGCTGTGAGGATACCCGATGAGGTTCTCAATGATGCTGTCGAGTTGGTCATCAAGGAAGCAAAGAAACGCAAACTCAACTCAAAAGAACAGGTGAGAACCCTCACAAGCCTTTTAGGTGTAGGTACTGCAAATACTACAAAAGCAGTTGCAGAGCTGGCAACTCTTGAATATGAAGCCTATTTGAACGAAATCAAGGAAAAGGAGAGGCAAGAGGAAGAAAGACGTAAAATTCTTGCAAGAGAGGAAGAAGAACGCAGAATTAACAATCTCGTTGTATCAGTCGCAAAAAGGCTGTATGAAGAATACAATTTTGAAGATAAGAAGTCATTCAGTCGAATTGTTGCAGGCTGGCTGATTGAGAACTATCCCGATGATTGGCAGAGGCTCATCAAGCAAAAAAGCTATATTTGGAGCTTAGCTGAGTACTGGCAGGACAAGACAAGCTCAAATGAGCCAACATTCGAGAAAGTTAATCTTGAGAGTACAGACAGGGTTTTACTGCGAAAAGCATTCATGAACTGTCTAGAGATCAGACGAGAGAAGGATACATTTTGCCTCAGATTTCCATTTTATTTCATTTGGGATGAGCAATACACAAAATCAGCGTGGAGTGTGCAGAAAGCTACTCATGCTCTGAATAATGAGTACAAATCTCATAGATTAAAATATGGGGCATTTAGAGCATATTGCAACAAAAACGCTCATCATATCAAGAGAATTGAAGAAAATAATAAGATATGGGGAGATGCAGGGGAATTGTATCTCAAGTATAAGATTTTGAAGGTTTGGAAGGATTTGCAATTTCAGGGCTTTGAAACTTCCAAGCTAACGCTCGATCTCCTCTGTGGCGCAGAAAAGCGATCTGATGAGGGTAATACATCTATATTCGATATAGAGGTAATCATCGAGGGCGAATCTGCCTGTGCAATCAATGTGAAGTTTGTATACCTCGATAATCAGTCATTTGCGATGTCACCCGAAAACACGCATGAGAGACCGTATCTCTTTGTTATTGACAAGAATACGCTAAACGAGTTTCTCATCCCCTCAGAAAAGGGAAAAGCGTATCAGCGAGTAAATGCGAGTGATCAAGCGTTAACTATCGATAATATGCTCATTGAATTTATTCAACGCTTTCAGCCCGCTATTCTCAAGTAAAACCCATTTCTCAGAGCTGTTCTATGATGATTAAAAATTTTTCGTGATAAATATATGGCTGAAAAATCGAAAATCGATTGTAGGGGCATTTATGCGATAGTTTTTTGATTGCATTTTGATTAAAATATGTGCATGGGTTCTGAGATAGCAAATTGATTGTTTTTTGATTTCTGATCTATTATCTTGAGCTTTTTCACTAGAACAGAGTTTATTCTCAAAACTAAACAGGATATAGTTTCAGAGCTTGAAACGGAAAATCAGCTCTAATAAAATATTTTGGACAAAAAGACCTCTTGCTTCCTTCGAAAAAAATCGAGTTTCTTTAAATATCAAATTGGACAAATATCATGAAAAATCGAGTTAGACAAATCAATTAAGATTTATGTCTCAATTAATTTTAAGTTATCAAAATTTTTGCAAATAAATTGGGAAACTCGATAATGCTATTAAATAATGAATTACTTTATTAGATGTAGAGAAGCAATCAAGACACCCTTGTATCAAAAAGCGTGAATTTTCTGAGTTTCATATTTTTGATTGCTTCTTTTTTTTTATTTTTTCAGATTTTTGCACAAAATTGATGATACGTTATTCTATAAGCACTTGAAAAACATTATTTGAAAATTATTCACTTCATGCTTTCAAGTTATGAAATTTTGTAATACAAATCAAAATCGTAAACTAATAGCTGAGAGGCTATAATTCGAGAAGCACTTTTGCTGTGTTTGCTTAAAACTTATAAACAATGACTGTAAATAGTAAATTCATGAAACTCAAACGTGTATATGATACACTCTCATTTGAGCGATATTTCGATTTGAAAACAATCGATTTGATGCTTTGCTACAACAACACCCGAAATTTGAGAAAAATGTTGAAAAAACTTATTTCTCTCGGTCTCGTTCTTGAAAAACAATTTCTGAACGACACTCACCCCTTTGGAGTGAGATTTTTCAAGAAAGCAACTTCTGACGAGTATGATGCTCATTTTCTCATCTCTTATGATGAATACGGTTCTGAGCTTCTGAAATACAGAATTAAGAGATTTTACAAAATCTTTGGTATTGAGAAAAATATTTTTTATATGGGAGAAGAAGCTGTTGATCTGTTTTACGAGCATGATCAGCTTATTACCTTCATATTCGAGAAATTCGGGGAGATATACGTATGAAGTGTATTGCTTGTAATTGTGAAGTTAAAAAATATGAGAAACATCTTCTCAAAGTTCACAAAGTCAATTCAGAAGAAGAATGGCTTTTGAAGAAGGAAAAAAGAAAAGAGCATAAAAGATTGAAAAGTGCTAAGAAAAGACAGCAAAAAGCAATCTTACTTGAAAAAGAGGGTATTGATTGTTGTGCTTGTAAAAAACGCAAATTAGTTGAGAATTTTGAGATAGATTCAAAAGCAAATAAGCATAATCAACAGCTCTGTGATGAATGTATTGAGGGTTGGATGTTTGAATATGCTAAAAAAGGCATAGTTATTCATTATAGACACTTAATTAATCGAATTAAGAAAAATATCAGAGAAGATAACTATCTCAGCCTCGATGAGAGACAAAAATTGAATGCAAATCAGCTTCTTGATGCTTTTGCAGAGCAAGAAACAGGAATTTCAATCGAAAAAATGGGTGATTTTGTATGAGTGATTTTATTAGTAAAACAAGTGAGTATATTCATTCATTGTTTAAATTCAATAATTTGACGGTAACATCTGCGAGTATTGCAATACTACAAATCGCCACAGGTGATAAGTTTAAGACAGTAATACGATCAAGAAATTTAAATCAGTATTATTTAGGAATTGGAGAGGCAGGGAGCGGAAAATCAATTCTCATTGATGTGATAAATGATTTTGCAGAGCTTACAGATGCTATATTCCCCTTTGGTACTCCGCAGGGTATAAGCAAAAAAATAAATGGAGTAGAAAATGAGCAAGGTGGTTGGAAAGTACACCCTCAGAGATCGGGTGTGATGATCATTGATGAGGTTTCAGATTTGTTCAGAAGCAATCGACACCTAAAAGATATTTTTACCTTGCTCTCAACATTATGGTCTGGAAATGCAAAATCTTGGACTACCTCAACAAATGGAACAGTCACAATTCCACAGGGAACAGCCATTTCACTTTTTGGAACTGGAACTGAGAGCCTACTCAAAGATATGAAAGTTGAGCATTTTACGCAAGGATTTGGTAGAAGAATAATCCCAATTCGTTTTGATGGAAATGACGATCTCACGTATGAAGAAATGCAAAAAATGCTTTTTGGGGGTGATGATAATCCAATTCCTCAAGAACTTGAAAATTTTATCAGATGGATAGATCAAGTAGACAAGTTCTCAAAAGCTGTCATGAGTGAAGAAGTCAAGAAACACATGACAAAACTCGCTTTAGAGTATCAAGATAAAATCGTATCAACGTATGGCGATCCTGCTCTCAAATTAAGAAGATTATACTTAAGAACAGCAAAAGAGTTCATCAATGTTCTTGCTCACACAAAAGCAATTTCAGAGTTGTATATTGATAATTATACAATAAAACAGTATAACAATAAATATTGCAAAAAAACTAAGAATATCTTTGATGAGAATGAGCTTCATGTATCCAAAAATATTGAGATCAGTTCACAACACATAATATGGGCTTCTGAGCTTTTTGATCAATATTATGATGAGTATATCAAATTGCTGAATTTATGGTATTCGACTGGAATTGAAGAAAAATCAGTAAAGAACATAGAAGGCACTATTACGATTGTGTATGGTGTTCTTGAGAGAATTGCAAACGCAAATGGTTATTTCTCGATGAAAAGAGTGTTTGGTGAGACAGCAATCTCACAAGATGAATTACATGAAGTCATGAAAATACTGAGATTGAGAGGAGTTATCAAAGTTATCGAGGGAGAGAGACAGAGATATAAATTTGTCAGAGATATTGATGAGAGAGCTTTAATTCGCAAAAACATTGAGGAAGAAGATTTATCAGAGGATGTTAAAGAAGAAACTAAAACTAAAAAATAATCATTCAAGGCTGAAAATTAAAAATTATCTATCTACAACTTATTTTCTTATTTTTTTCTTATTTTTTTCTTATTTGTAAAGTGTAAAATAAGAGTAGATATTGTATATATACAATATATAATATATAATATAATATAAGAATAATAATAATCATTCTTCACCTCACACCATCAATCTTTTTTACTATACAAATAAATAGTAAATATTTACTATACATTTATGTAAAAATATGAAAATATAAATGGTTACAAGTTTCTTATTTCTTATTTTGCTCTTTTGCAATATTTTTCATCTACAAGCCTTGAAACCTCAAAATATAAGCAAAAAAATAAGAAAATGCAAAATGCTTATTTTTAATTTTCAATCCTCAGCCATTTGTTATGCAGAATTTTGATGCTTGATTATTAATTATTTACCATTCATATTTTGATATTCTGTAATACAATTCTCAAAATTTTACCATTACAAGCTAAATAATGGATGATTTTATTAGATGATTAATACATTAATAAAATATGGAAGAAGATAAAACTCAGATTGATGAATTAGAAAAGATAGAACAAATCACTAATACTCAATCCAATAATCTTGAACAACAGAAAGCTATGGTTGCAGGTTTGCAAGAATTTGGAATTATGATGCAAAATATAAGCAAGGAAAATGAATCCTTGCTAAAAGGAGCGGAAGAAAGACATAAAGAGCAATTAGAGCAGAATCAGAAAATTTCAGATGATTTTCAGAATAAACTCGATGAGATTATGAAAATGGTTGAGGAAAGCGAAAAGGAGCATAATAAACAACAGAAAGAGTTCAGAGACTTTGTTGAACAGCAAAGATTGAAAAATATTGAGTATGACAAGTCAAAGAAAGATATTGTTGGTTGGGTAGCCATTTTTATTAGTATCGTAAGTGTAATTCTAAGTTTTGCTTTTTTGTAATACAAATGAATAAAATCTCAAGGCTCAATGCTATATTCTGCAATAGAATAAGAGTACAAAGCCTCAGTTGTGTGAATATTACATTTAAATACAATGAATTCGAATAAAACTCATGACAAAAGAAAATTTTGCGAATAAAAATAGAAAAACAGATAATATCGCCAATAAGAAGGAGATAATTGCAGTAATAAAAAATTGTAATACAAAAAGTGAAAATTTCAACTTTGGACTGAAAATTGGACAACTTATTTTGAAACATCAATCATGTATTGAAAATGGTTACTCTGTCACTGTAAACAAAGAATTTGCCATTTGCGAGAAATGCGATGAGTTTAACTGAGCTATGTGAAAAACGTCTACACTTGTATATACGCTACAAGCCTTAACTTGCGTTATACGACAAAGCAATTAGGTATAGTCAGATCAAGAGTAGAATGGCACAATTATTAAGTATTTCATACTTTCAGGCATTAATTGTTGCTTTTTCACTCAGAAACTAAATCCATTAATTACATACATTTTTAAATTATCAAAATATATTTTTTATCCCCCAAAAAAATATATTTTTCAAAAAATGTATAAAAATGACATACTCACTTTTTATCTAACATGATTTTTGGGAAAAAAATATTATCTTTATTTTTGGTATTAGCATTTATTATTTCATTTTATCCTGGAATAGTAAATAGTACTAGCAATCTGGATGATTTTAAACTAGATGAAATTCAAAATTATGAGACGGGATGGTTAACACCTGGGGCAACAGAGTTAAGTTCATGGAGCACAAATGTAAGCAATCCATTAAGTGCAAATGATAATGAGGCTGCAGTGACTGATATCTATATGGGTTGGGTTCGAGCAACCAACTTCGGTTTAAATATACCTACAGATGCATATATTGATGGGATTAAGGTCAATGTCCTCTTTGCACCGTGGATTGCTGGTGATTATGCCGTTATATCTACTGAATTAATGTGGGACAGTAAATTGGAAGTAACAAATACAGGTAACACTGCATTCTCAGATGAGGATGAGGGTTCCATGGGATTTTACTACAATGCTAGTTTTGGTTCATATTATGATCCTTGGGGCAAGTTGGATTGGAATAGCACCGATTTCACGGATGCTAATTTTGCAGTCACAATCTCGCTGGTTGAACATAATACTGGAGCATTGGTTGCTGTAGATCAGGTTAGAATTAAAGTATTTTATTCTACAGGTGAGAAACCTACTCTAGAACCTGGTTTCCATACGTCAGAATGGTTTAAGCCAACCCAGACTATCACGGATACATGGCTAAAATTCTCTGCAAACCCCTTGGGAGAAGCTGAAAGAGATGCTGTTTATGCAGATACTACAGGTACATATGTCCTTGGAGCTGGGTATGTCATTGACCTACCTGCAGATGCAAGGATCATGGGAATTGAATTGAATTTCCTTCATGCAACCTGGAATGGAAATACAGGGGATTTTGCCACCATTGGATTCGAATTACTTTGGAATGGTAGAAATAACATGACATCAACTGGATACAGCGATACTGTGGATGATAATTATTCAGGATGGAATAGTAACTTCAAGAATGCCACACTCGGAGGGGCATTCGATACATGGGGCAGAGATAGTTGGGCCTTAGATGACCTATCCTACTTCAATTTTGCAGTTAAAATCACTCTAACGGATATTTATCCGTCAATCTCTGAATCTGTTGATGCAGCGTGGATACGAGTATATTACATGACTGGAGCAGATCCAGAGCCATATTACGCAGACCAAGGGACTTATGAAACCGAGTGGAATAAACCCTTGACTACTGTGGTAGATGGTTGGAACAAAATGTATGATAACCCCCTTGGAGAGGCAGAGAGAGATGCATTGTTTGAATCTGATACTGAAGGCTATGCCTTAGGCGTAAGATATCAGATTAATTTACCTGCCAATGCAAAAATTGATGGAGTTGAGGTCATGATTCTTCATGCCACTTGGAACGGGAATACAGGGGAGTATGCCACACTATCAGTGGAACTTGCCAGAAATGGTTATACAGATGTGACCGCATCAGGAATCACCGATACAGTAGATGACAATTATTCAGGATGGGATAGCAATTTCAAAAATGTGACATTAGGTAGCCCAACAGAACTCTGGGGCAGGACAGATTGGAAACCTGCTGATTTCTTGGACAGTAATTTTGCAGTAAAAATAGCCGTGACAGATATTTATCCAAGTATTTCTGAATCAGTTGACATTGTATGGGTAAAAATATATTATTCCGTTCTTGAGGATGCAAGCATAGAAGTCACAGGTGAAGCAAATGTTATTACTCCCAATGAAAACCTAGCAAGTTTGCAACTTGATTGGCACACGGTATTTCATATGGGAGATTATCCTATGAATAATCATGCCTCTGGATTAATTGAGATCAACGGAGCATCGTATTCATTCACACAAGATGGCCTACCCTTTGAAATCTACAATGATACAGATACCTCAATTGTCTACGGGGTTAATTTATATGATGTAAGCTTGAAGATGTTCAACCTAGATATGCTCGTAGTGGGTAACCATACTTTCATATTCAAGGCGAATTATACTGATGGAGCAGGATATACAGTATATGATTCATATACAACTTATGTTTATGTTTATGAAGCATTAGTCGATCCATGGATTGATATTGGAGGAGCCCAAATCTATGAATTCTTCTATGGCGATAATATCATCATCAATGTTTTTGGAGAAGTTTTTGACCCAAGCAATTTAGGCTACCAAGCAACAGATGCATACTGCTACTTAGACAACGAACTGATTGCTAGCACTACTTGGCAAAATGCTAGTGTTGTGAGTTTTGATCTTACTGAAAATATTCCAAATATTCTGATGGCATACACAGTAAACATTGAACTGGTTGCAGGAAATGGATCGTATACCGTCTCCAAATCCTTAAATGTATCAGTCAGTGTTATTAATGTCGATATTCCTATCACAGAGCCCTGGATTGAGTTTGACTATGAAATAACCAGTATCGAAATGAATTATAATGAAAGTTTGACAGCTTCTGGACTAGCATATGTATATGATCCAAGCAAACTTGGTTATGATGCATCGACCGTGGAGGTGTATATTAACGGAGAGTTGCAGTTTGAGGACAATTGGGCAAATGATACCCTATACACGGTCAACATGGTCGATATCTTCCCGAATGTGGATGCTGTTTATATGGTAACTATCTATCTTTATGCAACAAATGGAACTCATGAAATTTCCTTGTCTCATACAATTGAGGTGACTGTAAATGGGATTTCTGAACCGATTACTAGTGACACCACTTCAGATACAACTACTGATACAAGCTCAAGCAGTTCAACCTCTTCTGATACTTCAGATGATACATCCACACTTGATTCTGATACTACTGAAAATACTGCACCTGCAGCACCTACAGGCCTTACCAATAATATCATCCTTTCATTATTTGGTGTATTTACAATTACAGTTATTAAAAGAAGAAAATAATTGAATTCTGATTTATGATATAGTAATTCTAGATTTGTAATAAAGTGAAATGCAATTTTTATTAATAATTAGCTAGACATTTCTTTTATTTTCTTTACGTATTCCTCAAGATTGTGGGCTTCAAACAATGGGACATAAGTTGAGATATATGGGTCAAATATTTCACTGGACAAATTAAAGAAAATCGACAATTCTTTAACATAAATCAAATTATTCAACCAGGAATACTCATGGGCCAATTTCGATGCAGCTACATTTTGGTTTACCCATTTAGAAAGGTCTAGTTTTGATTTTGCAGCGTCTACACGCCGTTTATAGAAGGTCTTCCAAATTTCGCTTATTATAAACATGTATACTTGTTCTTCATTAAATCCCATATTGTCCCAAGAACTACGATTAAAGGGATCTAACATGTAGTTTGTTTTTAATGCCTCAACAATTTCTTCCATTGAGACCCTGAACAACTCGCATAATTTTGAAATACACTGCCTTGGATCAGTTTCCCAAAGAGGAAGGATTGGTTGAATTTTTGCAATCACTGTATCGAAAACCTCTGATAGCCCAGTAATCTCAATTTTGACCGTTTTAGATCGATTTAGAAGTAAATTTGGAGGTTGATATACTTGCTGGTAAGTCAAAAAATACCATCCTTGCAGTAGTTCCATCTTAAAAGTATAATATTCAAATCAATAAATTCTTTGTGCTTATTTGATATATCCTAGCTTATTGAAGTATATGAATTGATACATGGCTGCATTTTTTTACCAACTAAAAAGCTATTAAAATAATTATTCAAACATATATTTATATAGTTGAGTAGATGGAGAATTTTCAATATCTAAACGATTACAAAGCACATTTACTCAGAGATTTACTTTAAATAGGAGTATCACCCCTGTACTAGTATCGGTGATTATAATGGGTCGAAAAGCACAAGTTTACCCCGTAAAATCCTTTAAGAGTTTCCTAGGGATCATATTCATCCTTTTTGCTCTCTTCGGGTATGTCATCATTGCCAATCCTGAAAGAGTGTCTTTCACTGAATATGGTCTTGCCATCAATATCTTCACCTCTGAGGTGAAGGAAGAGGTGTATGAACCTGGTCTGTATCATGTTGGACCCACTTGGGATATTAAAACCTTTGATAAGACCTTCAATACCATTGATTTTACTGCTGTGGAATATGATGAGGATGATGTCATCTTCTCCGCCCCTCTAGTTACAAGAACTATAGATGGGTTAGGAATAACGCTTGAGATCAGCTTCCAGTGGAAGATCACCAAGAATGGATTGAGAAACCTCTACCTGGAGTACAAGGATAACTATCCAGAACAGGTGATCAGAGTAGCCAGGGCGGAATTGCGTGATATCTCATCCCTATTTGCAGGTGTGGATTTCTTCAGTAATCGTACTTTGATTGGTGATACTCAGGAACAAGTATTGGCTGATGTATTATCAAGTATTGATATCGAGCTTGGTGGTTTTCAGTTAAAAGAGGTGGATCTTCCTGATGATTTTGAGGAGAAACTCAAAGAATTGGAGAAGGCACGACAAGATGTCTTGATTGCCTTGGAGAGACAGAAGCAGGCCATAATAGAAGCTGAAACCAAATTACTTGTAGCAAAGAAGGAGGCTGAGGCTGAGATTATCAGGGCAAATGGTTCTGCACAGGCATTTCTTATCGAAACAAAAGCTCAGGCAGAGGCAGTATCTATCCTACTCAATGCTACAGGTGATGCACTCTATAATTTCGCCACCATCATGGGTTTCAACTCAACGGAGATGTTGGCCTATTTATGGATTGATGCACTCCTCAAAATTGGAGAGTATGGAAATATGATCATCATCACGGAGAATACTCCCATGCTGGCCACAATTGATACACAGACAAATAGTACTGGGTGATAGTATGAGATGCAAAACCTGTAGAAATAAGTTGAGAGGGGATATTTGTGAGATTTGTGACAAGGAAATCCCTTATCGCAGTTCATTGAAATTCCTCGGCTTATCCACCATGCTGGCCTTGCTCATTATGAAGATCCTACCATATTTCGCATTTCCGATCTATCTTGGGTTATTCTTCATAAATATTGGGTACAATGTTTATCTGCTAAATGAACAAGTAATGTGAACGCTATGAAACAAGTTTTAGGTTTGGTTTTTGGTTTGTTTTTCAGAAATCGTTACTAATAAAGCTATCGAATTAAAAGCAAAATATCGTTATCCTGTTTAGTAACTAGGACCACTCGATTATAGCTCTACACACAGGACAAGAATGTTTAAGCTCAATCCAACTCACAAATTCCTTATAATGGAATGAGTGACCACAATAAGTGCATTCAGTTCTCGGATTATCATTGGTATAAGAATCTGATTTGCAGATCTCACATTTGATATCGTGATATTCACTGGATTCGAATTCAGTTCGGTACTGCACACCATCCTCAGTTAATAGATATTTGGTTAAATCCTCTAAGTCATACAAATACTCTTTCAAACGTTCTACTGTTGAATTTAGAAGATATGCCAGATCATTGTAACTCACTTTTCCCATTTTTCTAACGAATTTTTCTATAAAATAAGGTGAAAGAAGGGAGATTTCTTTATTTCGGGTAAACATAAGCAATTCATCCCTTCTAACAGCAATATTTCTCAATGAAGGATCAAGATCTAATATTATATCATATAATTCAAGTGCATAATGATATTCTTGCAAATTCTGTTTAGCAATCGCAAAACTCTGTAGCAATGATGTATTATGCAGATCAATTTGTAAGATGCTCCATATTAACTCCAATGCCAGATTATACTCTTTTTCTTTCATCAGATCAAATATTTTGGCATTCTGGTTGATAATTTTCTCTTTATCTTCTGGAGAAATAGTTGTTGAATAAAAATAAATTAGATCTCTCATCTCTTCAATAGTAGGTAATGGTAATAGTGGATCCGTTTTTGGTATCTTATAAGGTTCTGCTTGATACTTTCTTCTTTGTGCAGGTTCAGAATTATTTCTCCTTTTAACCATCCTTTTGAGTACAAAATAGGTAATACCAATGATCAAGGCAGCCAAAAATAGTAACATAGTTTCTAATGTGAATGGAATAGTTGGATCACCGGAGAAAGTGCCGAAACCATCATAAGGATGTACTACGTTTGTATCAGCAGCTTGATAACCCTCCAATCTCATCAGATCTCTAGCTGTCTCATAACTATATGAAATAATGGATTGTATTCCTTCAATATTTGTGATTGAATAACTTGGGGTAGCAAAGCCATCTTGTATCTGAACAAAAACTTCCCTGTCCATACCAACGTTGATTGCCTTTCTCACATTGATTTTGGCCAAATCTTCATGCTTTAGGTTAAAAATTAGTATTTCTGTTTGAAAGGATCTATTCTGTATCCTTACTGAAAACCGTTCATCTTCGATATGAGCTGCAACCTGTTCTGCACCTAATCGTGTTGATACAAATGCATCAAGTTCCCCTGCCTCAAACTGGATAAGCTCGTTATTTACATCTTCAATTAATTTCAATGAATAAGTATCAATACTATGAAAGGTTGATTTTAAGTCAGATCCAGAAAATGCCCAGTAATAGGGATCCTGATCATAATCAGATGAACCTCCCCATAAGGATAGAGCAACCTGCTCATCAGTTTCTATTGTTGAAATATTTGGATCTGAAGCATTGTAATATTCTGATATATCCCACTCATTTGGATACCAGTAATCTGCTCTTGCTCGAAAATCCAGCCGTTCTTCCTGCAATAATACTAATGCAAATTCTCCAACAAGGGAATGGCCCTCGTAACTCTCCCAATGATCCCATTCTTCTGAATTCCATGGATGGAAAGGCATATCTACGCTGAGAGTCGAATTCGTTTCATTAAAATGTAATAATCCCCCTAGAAGATGATGAGGTATGGGTTTCAATTCACCTATGAATCTAAGATTCGCACTATCTGATGAATTCATATAGATATTCAGAGTATCATCCCTAGTCAGAGTAGTAGTTGAATTATATGCAAGAACCTCATCAATCCATTCGATGTAGGGAATTCTTGTGTCATTACGTGATCTGATCACCTTGAAAAGATCCAGTGCCAGTGTGAGATCAGTTGCATCCAATTTCTCCTCAGATGTTGTTTGATTATTCTCACTCCAATAGGAGTTATTACCCAATAAAAATGAATATTGTGTTACTTCAATGTCTGCAGTACTGGAATTATGATCATGATCCAGCATGGTATCACGATTATAGAAATTCCAGGCAAGAGATGGATGTGGTCTTCCTTCTGGATCAAATGACAGCAGGGATGAATGAGTGAATTGTGTGAGAGATCGTGTGGCTGCATCAATACTCTGATAGGGGTCGAATACATACTCTCTAGGTGCAGGGATAGCCAAATTCAGATGAGTGGAATTACCTTCTCTACCTTCTGGGTTGGAATCCCAATGAGCACCAAGTGAAATCGCTCTGATAATACCATCAGTATCCCAGTAGCTGTGATCCGACCCTCTATACCCATCCCACATGGCTATTCGAGTTACCTTACTGACGAGAGGTATCTCATAAAGAAGATTCTCCATGTAAAAATCATTGAAATCCTGGTATGCCTTAGTGATATTATCAGCAGTATCAATATCCCGGATATACGAATTGATTTCTTCTTGTCGATAGCCGACATCGTAATTTTGCCAATCACTCCATTCCTTATCATCCAGTTGCAGGACCTGAGATCCATAAAAACTATCTGACAAATACCTGTTGGCTACAAGATTAGGAATAGGAGATGCAAAATCAAACATCGTCGAAGGTTCAATATAATTGTGTATTCTTGAATGGATTAAATCAAATGGACGACCAGTGGATTGATGAACAAGATCGGCTACAAATTGCCCAAAAGGCTTTGCATAGATCCTCACATCAATACCGAGTGGTGCCAATGCCTGCTTAATATACAGTGCATAGGACTCAGTTGTACGCTCTCCTGCTGCGCAGTAATAATACAATTCAAAATTTGTCTCAATATATGTACTCTGGCTTGTAGTTGGAATTAAAGCTACTAGTACTATGAATATTATTACTACTTTCCATCTCATTTCAGATGTATATCAGTTAGAACATTAATAAGATCTAGTCCTACTGATTAGAAATCATATCCTTTTAATATGCTTAGATAGAACTAATGTAATCTATTTAGGTCCATTCAATTATTGTCCTACATACAGGGCAGCTGTGTTTTAATTCAATCCACTGCATATACTCTTTATAGTGAAAAGAATGCCCACAGTGGATGCATTCAGTTCGAGGGTTATCATTTGTGTACAGCTTTGATTTACATATCTCGCACTGCTTATCCTCATATTCTGAATTTCCGAATTCAGTTTTGAATCGTACTTCCTTCTCTGTGAATATCAGATTCTCATCAAATGAATTGTGTGTAATAAAATGTTGCAGATCACCCTCATTTGTATTGAGTAGATACGCTAGATCCTTGAAACTCAGAACTCCCACTTTTTGCACGAATTTATTGATGAGGTATACTGAAAGTAGAGGATACATTTCCTCACGTGTTTTACTTAATAACTCATCTCGTCTCATCGCAACCATTCGAAGGGAGGGATTTATCTCCAAAATGAGATCATAGAGTTCGATTGCATCTATATAGGACCCTAATTGGGTCAAAACAATTGCATAATTTTGTAACACTGATGTGTTCATTGGATCCATACCTATTGCCTTTCGAAGGATATCTTGGGCTTGGAGATAATTCCCATTCTTCATCTCCTCAATTGCAGAGTTATTAAAATTGATTACTTGCTCCTTTATTTCTTGAGATACTGTACTTTCACGGTACACCAGCTGACGTATTTCATGTACTGTCTCTACAGGTATTACCTTAGAATCAGGCATTTTGAAAAAGTCTTTGGAGTACTCTTTTTCAGCCGGTCTGGATCTGAGAGAAACAGGACTTCCCTGTATTTGATCATGATCATCCTCAATTGATGGTTGAACTTCATCAAGATCTACAAAAACACCATCTCCGAGTTCCACAAATTGTTTGACTTTCTTTCCTCTAGCCTTGTATACAATAAAGGGAAATGAGATTAATAGAATCAAGAAGAATACGTTATATATATTTGAAAATACGTCATCAATCACAATTGTAGGAATGTCTGATATATCAGTAGTATAGGGCTCTAATCCTAGTAATTCACGTGCTAATTGATAATTATAATCCACTCCATTTGCTGCAATGCCCTCTTTATCAATAAAACTGAAAGCTGGTTTTGCGTAATCATCATGAATATTTACAAATATTTCTCGATCAAGTGCATAGGAAATAGCCTTCCTAACATTTATCGACTTTAGATGTGCATTCTCTAGGTTAAAGACCAACATTACTGGATTTATGGAAGCTGAGATGTTTCTTACAGCAACTAAATCATTATTTTGATACTCAGTAATTAAATCGCTGCTAATTGCAGAAGGATAGAATACATCGAGTAAACCATCCTCAAATTGCAGATATTGTGCTACAATATCTGGAACAATCTTCACAGAATAACTTATTATTGTCTGATTACTTGGTTTTTCACCGTTACTTAAATAGTTCCAGAAAAATGCCTCCTGATCATAACTGTTAGTTCCACCCCACAAATTTAGATTAACATCAAATTCATCCTCAATAGCTAGAATCTCTGGATCTGTGGAATTATAGTACTTCAACACATCGTTTTCATTGGGATACCACCAATCTTCTCGTGCTTGGAATGAATATGATTCATTAGTGATCATGGAAACCATTTGATAAGGTCCAACATGGCTGGAACCATTCTTTGTTTCCCAGTGATTCCATTCATCTGAATTCCAGGGATTAAAGGGTATATCGATGTCAAGAGTGGCATTCATTCCATTATAATTGAGAATTCCACCTAGAAGATGATCAGGAAGAGGTTTAACCCTACCAAGATAATGCAACATCTCACTAGATTCTAATGAATTATTGAATAGAATACTAATAGTATCATTTTCAGTTAGTGTGGTAGTTACTGAATATGAATATATTGCATCAACCCATTTTTCTTGATACAATTCTATTGTAGGAGATTTGACACATAATTTGTAGAGATCAAGTGCTAATGAAAAATCATTTGCGTTCACTAAATGCTTGGGTACTTGTGATCCATTGATGTCAGTGGTTGATGACCAATATGATTCATTTCCTAATAGAAAGGATATTCCATTTAATTGTTCTGTACTATTATTAATAAGTATAGACTGCTCTGTTTCTATAAAATTCCAAGCGATCATAGGATGTGGGGCATTGTTGTGATCAAAAGTGAGAAGTGATACATGTGTATGCTCAGTCAAAGCATCCATTTCATTTTCCAAGCTCTGATAAGGATCTAGATTCCATGCATATGGTGTTTTCCCAGGTAAGATAAGATGAGAGGAATTGGATACCCTTATTGTGCTTGTTTGATCCCATCTGGCACCCAAGGCTCGAGCATTCAACACACCGATATCATCCCAAGAGATATCATTGTCAGTATCATAGCCAGCATGCATAGCCATGACATCTAAGGGTATGACTAGTGGTAATTCATAGAGCAGATTATCAAAATAGAATTGATTTAAATCCTGCAAATACTGAAATTCTTGTGGCTGTTCTTGCTGATTGGCTAGCATAAACATTGTATCAATCTCCGATTGTTCATATCCTATATCCTCTGCTTGCCAGGCTTGGAATTCGGTAGAATTCAATTTTAATACAGATGAACCATAGTAGCTTGAAGAAGTATATCTATCTGCAGGGTTATTCGGAAGGGGATTGAACTTATGCGGAGAATGCATACTCTTAATGGTATCATCCCATCTTGTCAAAATCAAATCAAAATCCCTTATTCCCCTACCCAAAACATCTCCCACCAACTGATTATTGGGGAGACCAAAAATCCGAACATCGATATTTAATGGAGCCAAGGCCTGTTTAATGTAAAGAGCATATGATTCTAGCTGTCGTGATCCTTGCTCCACATAGATATAGAATTCATAATACTGATTAGAAAATTGGGACTGTGGATGAACTGTGAGAGGAAAGGTGAACATTGATAAGATGAGCACAATGTATATCCGCTGATACTTCATACGCTAACAGTATATTAGCTCAAACATTATTAAACTCTTCAGCGAAAAAAATAAAGACTATTCTGGATTACCTTTATATATGAATGGCGCCATATATTAATAATAGGTGATTTCAATGATGGAAGGATTAACACTTAATGACTTGAAAAACAAAACGGTAATAGATATCAACGGGAAAGTGTATGGCCATGTGGCAGATATACTCTTTGATATGCAAAATCTGCTAATTGCAGGATTCGTCATCCATGGTGGAAAAATCGAGGAGATTTTTGAACGTTTCAAAATAAAGGCAGATAACGATCCTTTTTTCACATTTGATGATATTGACCGGGTAGCAAATCATTCCATTTTTCTCAATTGTGATTTCAGAGATCTTAGAACAAAGCAACAAGCCATGGGTAAAGATAAGATAAGTCTATTCTCGGTTCTCATGAATGAATCGATATTCGATAAAAATAATAATATTATTGCAAAAATAGTGGATATAAAATTCCTGAAAGGGGATACCTATGAATTCATCCTTGGTGGTCGTGATTTCGAAAACCTCCTGAAACGAAATGAATGCAACTTAGATCTGCAATACAGGGTGAATCAATTTGATATAGAGGCAATAAATGAGAAAATCAGAATCTTATTGTCTGCAAAGGAATTGGAGACTAAAATGCTTCTACCAGTATAGAATGCTTCAATTCCTATTTTTTAATCCTTTAAACGATCAACCATAATGATTATAATTCAGTCACAAAAAAGATCATGAAAGCAGCAAGCATGATAAGTGGAAATAATGCTAGAATATACATGTAATTCTTCACACCTGGATGAACCACAGACATTTCAGGCCTCTTTGGATTGAAGTATACTTCAACATAATCACCTTTCTTAGCATTGGTTAGGTAGAATTCTATCTCCTTACCCTCATGATTAGTACTAAACCCACCATCATAACACAAGTTATCACCTTTGTAGGTAACTCCATCTACTTTATACTCATACTCAATTACTTGATTACCTACAGCATCTAGCTTAGAATTGGAAATTATTGCACCTGTTTGCTTCCATTGCATACTACTTCTTCCTAGGTAGGTATTTTTTATTCCGATATAGGATAAAGGTATACCTGCACCGAGTAAAATGATTAGAGAGAGAATGGAAAATAAATCCACAGCATTGCAACCATATGTTTTTTGATTAATGTATTCCATACGTTTGGGATATTTGAAAAAAAATGAAGTCATATCATAGCAAGCCTAATTGGGATCTGAGTAAGAAATCGTAACAAATGGAAAAATTACCTGTTTATTTTGAAAGTCTATCATTGCTAGTTGCCTCTAGTTTAAGATATAAGTAGAATCAGTACAACACTGAATTGTGGATATTGTCCGTTGGCTAATTCGATTTCACCTTAGATACAAGAAGAGATTGATCTTCGTCATGAGTATGAGTATTGTGCATGTATTCATCTATCTATTTCCTGTATCTATCACCGCAGATATACTTGAGAACGTTATCCAGGGAAGGCAATTTGATCTTACAGGATCACTCATTATGTTATTTGGATTGGCCTTCCTCTATGCGGCATTATTTTTTGCAATCAATTATGCAAACGAAACTTTAGCCCATCATGTTACCACCGACATGACACAGGAGCTTTTTGAGAGCCTTCAGGAAAAATCTCTTAGTTTCCACGATGAGACAGATATTGGCCAAATAATGGCAAGGGCAACGGGAGATACAAGGGTGATCAATAACTCATTATCTCCAGGGATTGTTAGAATTCTCACCTTGATCACTGCATGGATGCTGGCATTTGTTATCTCTGGTATCCTTGATCCATTATTACTTATCATTACCTTTGTGTTTTTCATCATTTATGTGTACTCTCTTGTTCGATTCACCAAATCCCGGCTGGCTATTTCCCAGAAAGTATTGGTAGATTTTGGGGATCTTAGTGAGTTAAGTTATCGATCAGTATATGGTGTCAAGGAGATTAAGAGTTATGCAGCTGAGAGGGAGATCTTGAAGAACTTTGATGAGCAAAACAGTAGATATGTTGATTCAAGGATCCGAGAGGGAGAGAAAACTGCGTATTTCTATCCCGCATTAGTTGTGTTATTCTACGCAACGGGTATCATCGTGGTTGCTATGTACCAAGCATATCTTGGGATTTTAGACTTCTCTGAGTTCATTCTCATAACTGGTGTGATTGTCTATATTAGAACCATATCAACTGAGCTGCAGTGGCAAGTTAGGATGATTATTTCTGCAATTGCTGGATCTGAACGGGTATTCAATCTAATCAATGCCAGTGATCCTGCACCACAATTATCAGAGGAGAAACGTGATATGGAGGGAGTAAAGGCATCCATCAGTTTTGATAATGTGTCCTTTAGATATAGAGCTGATTTGCCATCTGTGTTGAATAATATCTCATTTACTATAGAGGAAAATCAGACTATATGTATAGTTGGTGGCCCTGGATCAGGAAAATCCACCCTTACCAAGCTCATTCAACGCCTATATCTTCCTACAGGGGGAAGGGTGAGCATAGGTGGTTTCCCCATTAATGAATTCAAGAATGATGAGTACCGAAAATTCATTTCTACTGTTGAACAAGATATCTTTCTGTTTAATGACACTATTGCTAATAATATTAAATTTGGTAAACCTGGGGCAACACAGGATGAAGTAGAATACTTTGCAAGACTTGCCCAGGCACATGATTTCATTAGTAGTTTTCCTGATGCCTATAATACAATGATTGGAGAACGGGGTGTGAGGTTATCGGGAGGCCAAGCACAAAGACTGAGTATTGCAAGAGCATTGATGATCAATCCCAAGATCTTAATTCTTGATGATGGAGCATCAGCACTGGATGCCAGAACAGAGCTAGAGATCCAAAAAGCTATTGCGGACATCCTTCAGACAAGAACTACAATTCTTACCACTCATCGGCTTTCAATTATCGCCAAAGCAGATCTTGTATTGATACTTGAGGGAGGTAATCTGGTTGGTATTGGATCCCATTCCTCACTGATACGAACCAATATACATTACAGAAAATTATTTGAGCATCATTATGAGCTCCCAGCATTGGAGGGAATGATATGAGTAATGTATCACTATCACAAGATAGAGAATATTTCTCCATCCTGTGGTCCTATGTCAAACAAGACAAAATTAATCTGTTTCTGGTCATCTTCTTCATTGTCATTAATACTGCTCTTACGATCCTTGCACCGATTTACTTCAATGAGGCTCTTGAGATTGTGGAACAGGTGATCAAGTATCAGAGTACAGGATTGACCTTGGCTATTCGTGATGCATTAATTCTTTATTTTGTCTTAACCTTATTAGCTTGGTTTAGTAATGCAACAACGGTTAGGTACTCTGCTCGGCTTAATGGAGGAGTAATTAAGAGATTGAGATCGGATACATATGCATCAATGATCTCAAATAAAGTTGAGTTTTTTGATAAGAGTGACTCAGGAAAACTGGTCAATACCATCACAAATGATCTCAATGAGTTATATAATACAGGGATGTCTCTTGCAACAGTCATCATCTCATTTGGTAAGTTGATAGCGATTATTATCATTCTCTCCACCTTTTCAGGTATACTAACCATCACAGTAGTGGCAATACTTCCCATTTTCTTTATTATTACCCTATTTCTCAGAAAGTACAGGATGGTTTACTCAAGAAGATGGCGAATGCGTTTTGGAGAGGTCAATCAATCCTTTGCTGAGAAGTTGAGAAGTATTGCCATTAGTAAAGCATTCAATCAGGAAGAGCTCATAGTAAAGCAATTCAGTGAATTGAATAATGGAACCTACGAAGCATCAAAAGCACGAGGTGCGATGATTTTCATTAACCGGCCAGTAGCAGATCTCCTCAGGAATCTCATGCTTATGGTAATTCTATTGGTTGGTACTTGGCAGGTCCAAGCTGCAGGCTTATCTACAGCTAGATTTTATCTATTTATTTTCCTCCTTGATTATTTTTATGAACCAGTACGGGCATTAAATCAATCCTACAATGAATTTGCAAGTCTTTCTGCAAACCTTGAACGAGTTCTGAATATAGCATATTTCTCTGCAGACAGACGAGAGCATCTGGGAGGATACCCTATAGAATCATTGGAGGGGCGGATAGAATTCAATAATGTTACTTTCTCATATGATAATAAAAATCCAGTCTTGCATAATCTACATTTCCAAGTAGCACCAGGAAAAAGAGTAGCCATAGTAGGGCATACTGGTGCAGGAAAATCAACAATTGCTTCTCTACTCATGCATTTTTATGATATTGATGAGGGAGAGATTAGATTGGATGGTAAACCACTCAAAGAATATAATCTGCATGATTTGAGAAAAAATATCGCCTTTGTTTCACAACGAATTCTGTTATTTAAGGGTACAATACGTGAGAACCTAAGCATTGCCAAACCAAATGTCTCGGATGAAGAGATCTGGAGAGCAATTAAAATCGTACAGGCAGAAAACTTTGTTCAAGCTTTACCTGATGGTTTGGACTTTTATATAGAGGAGGAGGGTAGGAATTTGAGCGTGGGCCAGAGACAGATGCTAAGTTTTGCTAGAGCTATTCTCTCGGATCCCAAGTTAATTATCCTTGATGAAGCAACCTCGGCGGTTGATTTATACACTGAAGCTATGATCCAGCAATCCACTGAGGCCATACTTAGAGGACGAACATCTATAGTAATTGCCCATAGATTAACAACAATTGTAAGATCAGATATTATTATAGTACTTGAGGATGGAGAGATTAAGGAAATCGGATCTCATGAGGAATTGCTACAACTAAATGGAATATACAAGGAGATGTACGATCTCTATTTTCAAACACAATCTGCAGAGTATCTCGAGACGATTAAGAAGAAATAATCAAGGACTATCTCTATCAATCATAAAAAGAATAATACCAAGAGCCAATACACTGGAACTTAGTGATAATACAATAATTGACCAAACGGACACATCATTGGATACTTTACTTCGCTCTGGATGATCTATGTTATAATGAATATTGATAATCCCACCAAGAGGATAATTGAGGAGAAACTCCTCAGCAGAATTCAGATCTACCTGTTTTGGAGCATCTAGAGATCCAGTATAAATGAAACCATTTACAGAGTAGCTATAATCTACAAATGCATCATATTTATCATTAACCTTTTTGTACTCAGAACGTATGATGATTGCATCAACCTCCTCATACCCATAATTCTGAACTTCAAGTATCATTACTGTTAGAGACGAGCTAAAACCGATGAGTCCTAATAATAGAAGGAGGATCGATACATTTCTGAGTTCCATATAGTATTGAATTATCATAAACATATTAAAAATAAATTACGTGCAAAGGATGAAATTCGCTAAGTACTTATAATGAAAACTGACAATAACAATGCTCCAATGATCTTGTACAACATTTTTCTCAACTCAAGATTATTCTCAATTCCTTCAATAGAGTTGATACTGATATACCAGAACAATATATTGATCAAACAGAGGAAAGGATAGGAGATCAAAGAGTTGATCCCAAAATGGAGTAATTTGTCCTTCAAATAGGGAATAACTACTTTTGCAGAGACTCGATTCCCCAATGAAATTGAAAAAAATGGCAACAGAAGTGTCAGATAAGAACGAATCGGAATATTACTCATCCGACAAAATTTACCTAGAGTATAAGAACCAGCAATCAATACCAACAACGCATAGCCAAATCCAAAATGGGGGATAAGAAAAAATAGAAACATGACAGGGGAGTATTTAATTATTGGTTTAATCCTTTTAAAATACAATTCCATGGAGATAATATCATTCTCCTCGAATGTTTGGTTCCCAATATACCCTGAGGATCTTTGTGAGAGTTCCAAGAGATTCACATACGCAACCAAAGAGATAACAATCACTAATAGAGCTGGGAGAAGTAACCGAAAGCCTAGAGAATAATAATCCTCCGTACTAAACATAGAAGTAACTGGATCAATTGTTACCACAGTGTTAAGGAATCCATTATATATCCCAAAATTGATTAGATAAGTCACATAACTACGTGATTCAAATGATGCACTAGCATCAATCTTGACATGAATTCCTGAATCTGGAATAATTCCTGAAAAATGCTCTATTGAACCAAAAAAAAATGTTTCATTGATATTTACAAATACGGGATTTGGAGGAACTCCAATATATGAAAATTCAAATTCAATAAAGTCAGGTTCTAGCTGATACACCTTTCGACTGACTAAGGTTTTCTCACCATACTCCACTACTGAAATCTGAATTGTGTTATTGACAAAATCAATTCTATCTGGTTCAGTAGATAATTTACCGTCCTCCCAGAACATATCATAACAATAGATGCTCAGACCCAATAAATAGAGGATAAATAACTGATTGATCGTTACTCTGAAGGACATGAATTAATCATTAAAATTAAGCTACTTAATCCTATTCTCCAACCGTCACATGATCGATTAGTGATTAATTGATGATTTATCAGATCAAGGTCATAGTTTGCTCAATAATTTTATACTCATCTAATTATTGATAATCTATGGATACAGTAGAAATTGGAAAAACATATGCATTTGAGATTAAAGTTGAAAAAGAACACTCTGCATCTCATATTGGTTCTGGCTCAATAGCAGTACTTTCCACACCTAGTATGATTCTGTTCATGGAGATGGCTGCCAAACGGTTGATGGATGATGTGTTGGAACCTCCCATGTCAACAGTTGGGACTCTGGTAAATATCACGCATAACAAAGCCATTGCAGTGGGTAAAGTAGTTCGATCTGAAGCTATATTGAAAGAAGTGGATCGAAAAAAACTGATATTTGACGTGAAGGTAACCTGTGGGGATATACTTGTTGGGAAGGGTGAGCATCACAGATATATTATTGATGAGAATAAGTTTTTACAATCAATTGGTTGAATGTAATCCAATGTAATAAATTCCAAATGCCAAAGCAAGTAATATTATTGCAACAGGCCAGATAAGATAGGGTAGGAATGTCAGGCCATCAAATGATGTAAAATTACCCAGAATGAGATTAAAAAGGAGAATCACCCCCGCACTCAGATTGCTTATCACTCCAGTCCATAAGACATCATTAATTGATTCACCCATTTTCAATCTATTTATCCCATTATAGTAGACAAACACAAGGGATAGATATGCAAAGCTAAGTAGGAGGAGAAGTACTTGAGTTTCAGTTGTAAGAAAAATCGTATCAACAAATGTATCAACTATTATCAATAACCAGAAGGATAGGATTATTAAAAGAGTGAAATAGATCTTAATCAGCAACACGGTACGGATTGACATTATTCATTATTTACAGAAGATCATTTAGTCTTTTTACTTTTCAAATAGATTTCTAGGACATAAACCATTTCTTAGAGATCAATCCTTCTGTTACCTCAAACATTTCCACACCAAATAACTCATCTTTTCTGTAGTGTCCAGTGATCTTGAGTTTCTTGAATATTACATTATCATGAATAATCTGCTCGAGAACTTCTACAATCAATTCCTTGCTTTTCTCAAATGTGGCTGCATATTGCTTCCTCATTTCATCTCTACCTGACATAAGCAGGTTTCCGGATTTGAAATCGTAAATCTTAATATCCTCAGAACATGTATTGACAAAAGTATCCATATCCTTGTTCATGTAGGCTTCTGAGTGCTTATTAACTATATCTTCCATCAACATTGGATACCTGTTAGTATATTATTACTTAGCCCTTATCATGAAAAGGGTCGAAACTGCACAAATAAATCTAACCAATTTCGGAGTGAAAATCAACTCCATTTTATTGAAAGGTCTTATTATTATTGCATATGATAAAATATGTATGAGTTGGAGTTCCATTATGGAGTTCAGCGAAAAAATCAAGTTAACTGCATTATACATTTTTGTTTCTATATTTTATATCTTCTCTCTCTCTAAATATCCCCTCTCGTATGGTGTTGATGGCCCTTATTATGATATTCAGATCATAAATATTCTAGAAACAGGATTACCCGAAAGCAATGATCCACCACTAGTATATTATTATCTCACGATTTTCGCCTTGATTTTCGGAATATCTTGGGGAATAAAAATAGGGATGGTATTAGTTGGTGCAGCAATTATTCTTCCTACTTATTATATCATTAAAACTCTGCTTCAACATTCTGAGTACAGCGAGGAACTAAGTTTTCTTGCATCCTTTCTCATCTCCATAAATATCTATGCTTTGAGATTGATTGAGGATTTCATGCAGAATTTCATGGGTGTGTTTTTTTATTTGATGTTTTTCTACTTTTCAGCAAAAACCTTGAATCAACCCACTAGAAAGAATATCGGCTTGACTACTCTGATCTTTATTCTCTCCATACTAACTCATCTCTATACTGCAATGCTGACATTAGCCTCGCTCCTAGTCCTCTTTCTTGCATTTATTCTACAACAGGTATATGTGGAGAAAAAGAATATCAAGAATGAACTTAAGATATTTGGTCTATTTCTCCTGGTAAGTGCAATTATTATCTCCCTGATTGCACTCATCATCCCATCAACTTTTGGTACGTTTTCAAAGGTGACAAGTTTTATTCAATCATTGGGATCTGATGAGCCTTCAACACTAAGTATTGTGGTGTTTCTAAATATCAGCTTCCTGGGATCAATATTCCTGATTACCAGAAAATTACTGAGGTATATTAAAACCAGCAATACGATCTCACCTGAGCAATATTACCTTCTAGTTAATGTTATATCAATTGCTGCAATACTAATTGTCCTAACTCTTCCACTGGTTCCAGCTAACTGGGCAACACGATTTGTATTGCTGGCCTATATTCCACTAACTCTTGTGACAATTATCGGTTTTGCAGAGTTTATTCATCTCAGACATGCGAAAAACACCACTATCACATCAAAGAAAATGGTATATGGGATCATTGTTCTACTTATACTCATTAATCTCGTTAGTGGAATATTGTTTATGAGAACTATGGGGCCAGTAATTACCACAGAGCAATATGATGAATTAATTGAGATCAATTCGCTAATTCCTACAGAGATTGATGCAGATGGTGTACTAATCATAGGAGCAAGCAATTTGCATTACTGGAGTCAGGTGATCTTTGATATTGAGATTGTGAGTGGCCCTGGTGTAGATATACGATTATATGCGGATAGGGCGATCTATGTACTGGAATCAGTTCTGGATGTGGATAGTCCCTTTAGTCCTCAGTTCAGACCCACGTGGAACATTCTCCTCCCCTTCTCACTTTACAATCCTAGTACCCAGAATGGACCACCACGAAATGGTCCTCCTGCAGGAGGACAACAGCAACCAGGATTACCTCCCTTTGGATCAACAACAGTATTCACAGGTACGTATTACAAAGTAATAGAACTACCTCCTCCTCAGATTTGATTATTATATCTCGTTGAGAAAGCAAGTATCTCGACATCATAAATGGATTGATCTCTGACTTTTAAACATAAACCACATTTAATGAAAACTTATCTTTCAGATTTATACAAGGATCGATTAATCATCTGTTAGGTATTCTAAATCCTCAATAATATCTCGATGCTTAAGTAGAATCACAATTAGTGCAGCTGCCTCTGAAATCATGAGAACCTTGTGTTCTCTCTTATCTGATTGGATGGAGCGATACACATTGGCTATAACTTCATTATGCTCAGCATCCTTTACGATATTGTCAGATATAGTCTCAAGATGATGACGATAATTTCGGATAAACTCTTTATATTTATCCTTATTAATCCTTTTACCTTCAAGTTGACTCTCAATCAGTGGTATGACCTTGTTAACATAGCCCTCCACCTTCTCCTCATTGGACCAGAATCTCTCCTCCACAGGGGCATCTTCAAATAACATCATCTCTGATTTCAAGCAGTAAAGAAACTCAGTATTTCTCTTGTTTTTTGTTACCCTTCGGCCTGCCTCAACAAGGACATCAACATCACGCAACTCCTTAATATACTTGTAAACAGTTTTCAAGGATTTCTTGTGCTTACCTTTTTCAAGGTAGAGATCATGAATTTCTTTTGCTGTGAGATAAAGCATCTCAGTCTCGTTTTTTAGACCTTTTACAATTTCCCAATAACCCTTAAGAATTGGTAGAGTATCTCTAGAATAAATATGGAGTAAGCTAGGATGGTAGGTTATGATATCATCATATTCTTCTTGAGATTCAGTATCCATATTATAATAGAATAAATTCAAATATAAGAATAATGCGATCAAGGAACTGTTTTGATGTTCTATTTTTTTCTTCAAACCTTTCTCAAAAATATGAGAATGATAGTTTATCCAAACGAGAAAAGTTAAATATTCTCAAGAGAATAACTGATTCACATCGCAGTATCTGGCGATGATAGAGGAAAAAACAATGAATCTAGAACATAAGACCTATACTAGTGAGCAACTAAAGTTGGCTCATGATCTCATCACCAAAGTCACTAAAGAACAGAATTGGGTTGGTTGGCAATATCCCCCATATGAGGCTTTGAAAGAGACCTATGAAACCAGGCCCACCTTTGATCCTGAGAATCGACATTTCGCCTATAGAGATGGAAAACTTGTAGGATTCCTCGCTTCAGCCAAGGAGAGAGAGCAAGAAGGAACGGTTATTGGTTCAATTCAATACCCATTTATTGAGAACCAGGATCCAGATGTAGAAAAAATGCTGATGAAGAAAGCAATAAAAACACTCAAAATGAAAGGAGTAGATATTATACAGACAAGATGGCGTCCAGGATGGGGAGATGAGGAATTCTTCAAGCGACACAATTATGGAGAACGTATCATCATGGCCAAAGGAGCACAGATCCCATTCAAAACCTATGATTTATCTGATTTCAAGAACACCGCAGGTGTGAGGGAGGCAGATGCTGTGAAGGATAGAGAAGTTATAATCAGGGCATTCAAAACTGAGATGCCGCAGACTGAGGAGGAGATTGGCCAAATTATTGATCAATGGCCTACACAGGAGAACTTACTTACCAATGCAATCATACGCGATGGTGATGAATTGATAGCGCATAGTATGGTCTACATAAATCAAAACAACAAAAATGCTTTCATGACTGCTATAAGCATCTATAAAGAGGGCAAAGAAGATCTCAGAGAGCAAGTATTCAAATATATCATGCAGAAGCTCCAAGCAAGTGATAGGGAAGTAGTCAATTTCAACCTAACCGAGGCATTTTTTGAGGGATTACCTTTTTATGAGAAGATGGGTCTTGAATTTAATGATTTCTACAGGTATGATCTTAACCTGAAGGAGCTCTAAACCAATAAAATATAGCTTAAATGTTTGAGTTGGATAAGTTTTTTAAGTCATAAGGACTTATATCAATCAGAACAGGAGTATCATATGCCAATAGAATACAAAAATTACTCAGAAGAGCTCTTAGAAGCACAATTTGAGCTGATTAAAGAAGTAACAAAAGATTGGAAGGGGTTCTTCTACCCGAATAAGGATCAGTTACGTAAGAAGTATGAGAATATCGATGTAACAACCAAGCATTACATGCTTGAGGATGATAAGCTCCTTGGCTTTATCAGTACTGCTGTGGAGGAGGAGCGAGAAGGGGTCAGATATGCCAGTCTGCAGGTTCCCTTCATCCGGGATAATGATCCTGATGTTGAGGATTTTCTTATGGAGAAAGCTATTAAAGCATTAGCAAGACTGGATGCAAAAGTAATCAACACCTATCTTATGGATAGTTGGACCTTATCTAGCAGCTTCCTAGTTCGGCATGAATTTGAGAGAACTGATGATATAATTGCTAAAAATGCACAGTTGAATCCTGCAGATTATGATCTAAAAGATTTCACTTCATCGGATGACATTGTGGAAGTGGATCCAGTTGTTGATTTGGAAGCATTAGTCAAGGTTTTCCTTACAGAAATGGAGGGTGAACCAGAGGAAATGATCAGAAAAAGTATTAACAATTGGAATACAGAAGAACTGAAAAAACGAATCCTCACAAATGTTATCATAAAGGATAATGAGGGTATAATTGCACATGCCATGATGGTAAAGAAAGATGATGATACTGCTAACATGGCTCATGTATCAATCTATCGAGAGGGATATCGTGATAGGAGACCTGAGATATTCAAACATATCATAAAGAAGGCCCAGGAGCATGAAATTAAACACCTGAATTTTTATCTCTACAAACCGGGATTTGAAGCCCTTGATCAGTATAATGAGTTAGGTGTTCAATTCGATGATATGAGAAGATATTCTATCAATTTTCTTCAAGATGATTATGATCATAATCATATTCCACTAGAAGCCAATAAACTATACATCATACGATAGATTAGGAAATACCTGGAGCTGGTATAACTAGTTGATGTTGATCTTTAAAGCACGAGCACCACCTGATTAGCATAACAGCCTGTAACATTCCAAATACTGGTGGAAGAAAGTAATACCAAGTGTATGGGGCTCCGAGAATGAATTCAGTTGAGTAGACTGCTATTGATCCGTAGATTAATATCCCAGAAAAGAGCAGAACTGATTTTTTGACCCATGTGGATTGCTTCAGAATACCATATGCTGTAATATATGCCAAAGGAGCGGTTACTAACAGATCAGTTATGATAATTGCAAGGTGTTCATGATTAACAGTGAATATTAAACCCTCTCCCCAGGTATATAAAGAGGAGATGGTTGCAAAAATACCTGTCATCAGTGACCAGATACCCATAAATTTAGAAGAAGAGATTAAGTTCGCCATACTATATATTATGTAGTTTCTGATTAATAAAGCAATATACACTCTATAGTGTATGATTATTATTTCATATGTATCCTGAAAAAAAGGTGCACTTCATTATTTCTGTCAAAAATAGAAAATACTCAATTGAGAGAATGATAAGATATTCTGGGTATTTGAGTTTGATTGTGTACTCGAATAATGATTTGGATTAAATTTATCCTAGAGATATAATATATCCTTATATTATCACATCTCATAAATTGCATATGTATTCCATATGTGCCTGGTGTAAGAAATCTATAAGTGGAGAACATGAAGAAAATGCACCAATTTCTCATGGAATATGTGATAGCTGCATGATCGATCTGGTGCATTCAGATGATGCATTTGATGGATTAATTGATACAATTTCAACACCAATTTTAGTGTTTGATGAAGAGGTTAGGTTGAAAACAGCAAATAAAACTGCTTTGGAGATATTACATAAAACAAAAGAGGAATTAGTAGATTTGTTAGGAGGAGAGGTCATCCAATGCATTTACTCTGAAATGGAGGTAGGTTGCGGTAATACTGAACATTGTCCAGCATGTATTTTGAGAAATACCATAAATGAGACACTTGAAACCAAGAAATCGAAATCAAACATAGAAACAACACATTTAATTCGACAGGCAGATAACTCTGTACGGAATACATCAATATCTGTAACTTCAGAATTGATTAGTCAATTAGTTATGTTACAAATAAATGATATTTCATCAACCTCAGAATAATGTTGATTAAATCATAAGTGTTTTTTTACACTTAATTCCACAGTAAGGAATAGCTTTTTTATGCAAGTGTCTTGTTACTTCTTCCCATGGCATATTTCTGTATCAGATGCAATAAAGACTTTACTTTTGAGGGTACAGAATCAGAAGGACTTTGTCTGAGTTGTAAGGCAGACGTAGAGTTTGCTGAGGTTAGTATTGATGACATTATAAATGAAAATGATTTCCCAATACTAGTTGTTGATCCTGATGGAAAGGTTGTAACTGCCAATATCATCACTCTAGGATACCTCCAAAAAACAAAGGATGAGATAGTACAGGTGCCGGGTGGTAATGTGATCCAATGTATACATTCGGAAGAACCTGAGGGCTGTGGTAATACAATTCATTGTTCTGGTTGTGCCATTAGAAATAGTGTCATGAAGACCTTTAGCACTCAGAAACCAGTTTTCGGTATAGAAGCATATCAATACCTTAGAATGGAAGATGGAGAGGTCCAGAAAATGAAAATAACTTTAACTACAGAGTTAGTTGGTAATTTAGTATTTTTACGTCTTGATAAGGTTGAGCAGATCAATTAATGTATTGATTTTTTCTCTGAAGAGTGGTTAAAAAGAGATATGATAAAAAATTGTTACTCGCTTGCCAAAGACATGGGCTTTAAATTCACTAATAACTTCATTATAGCAAGTAGACAATATTTTGGAAATAATTAGAAGTTTGATATTTTTACAATCTCAATAAACTCAGCAATGGGAGTGAGATCTGTATTATCTAATGTATCATACTTTTTATCCCATCCAAATAATGCTTTCGTGGCTTTGGGAAATGATTGAGCATACCATCTCATGATCTCCTCCTTTTGTGCAGTGGTTTGAAGTATTTCAATTTCAGGTTTGAATTTTCTAAATCCCATCTTTATCATTACACTATCAGGATTGGCTTTGATATTTCTTAACCAATCAGAATATTTTCCTCTGCTGGAGAAGAGAAATAACGACCCATCCTTTATCCGGTATTCTAATGGAGTATAACGTTGTAAACCTGATTTTCTCCCCACATGATATACTAAAACAAATATTTTCCCTACAAATAGAAGAGGAAGGAAATTAACCCTATAAAGAGGAACAACAAACCACTTATTCCAGAACTTGAACTGCTGGACTGCTTTGGACTTTTTATCTCCTTTTTCTCTCATAATAGTATACATCATCGACCCTTTTCTTGGGAATTCATGACTCATATATGCTCATAAATCCGAATTTTCATAAATTCACCTCCCTTGTAACTGAAATTTGGACAATTTAAGATATTTTTATTATCTAATTTTAGATTTAAATGACATGGATACCTGATTTTTTATTTGAATATTATTAAGAAAGGGTATGAAGTATGGATTTACATTTCCTAGAGAACATGGTCTCATATCGATTTGGGCAGCAACCCTCATCTTTGGACTGATACTTGGTCAGATGGATCAGTTATCTCTGTTAGGTTTCATACTTTCAACTCTTTTCTCAGTAATAATCATATTAAATTATGAGAATATCAAATTAATAATTATTAGCCGATTGAGAGATATTAGATATATCCCTTTGATCAGTCTAATCACCATCACTGTAATTGTTTTTGTGTATCGGATTAGTCTATACACTATAATATTTTTTGGCATATTAGTATCAGCTGTAGGAATATGGGCAATTATCACCTATCGATCTAAAAAGGCAAGTTATTGGGAATACATTCTTGGAACTTTCGCAGTATCCTTGCAATTTCCGATCATATATGGCACTATATACGAGATTTCCAATCTCACCAGATTTATCTATATCTTCTCATTGTGGTGGATATATTCTGGAATTTTATCTGTATTAATCATACATGTGGGATGTTACAGGGGAAAATTGCCCCATCATGCACCACTATTAACTTGGAGCTTATATCTAGTTACATTCATCCCAATGTATATCAGAGCATATATTGAACCAATAACACTTTTATTTTTAATTGAACCAAGTATCAGGGCTGTCAGACAGTTTATTATTAAGAAAACCATGAGAGAGTTGAAGAAGAACATCCGAAAAATAGGCTGGGAGATGGTATATGGAAATTTCACATTTATAGTGCTAGTCCTCATACTTTCATTTCTGGAAGTTCCACTAACCAAGGTGTACTAGTTATCCCCTTACCTGAAAAATCATATTTATACAGTAAAAATTTATATACAATTGAGAAATTGAAAATACAATGAGTAAGTGGAGAGTACCTCCAAAAAGACCAAAATATATTAATGTGAATGAAATGAGCACATTACAGAAAATCTTTCATTATCTTGACTCTACTTTATTCTTATTATCTTTGATATTAGGTATCATTGGAGTAATCATTTCAAGAAGTCTATTCAATGGTTAGTGAGGTTTTCATTAAAATAAGTAAGAAGAAAGCTATGAATCTGAAATTATTATTCATTCTTGTCCGGAATCTTACGATTATATGAGTGAATATCACAAATTCTATTTAATATATTTTTTTTCTATCTCCTATGCCATTTTCGAAAGATATGATAAAGGAAATGAATGCACAGATGAACCTGGAATTTGAGAGTGCCTATGTGTACCTATCAATGAGCAGCTACTTTGAGGATAAGGGCCTATCTGGCATGGCTAAATGGATGCGACTCCAATATGAAGAGGAGATCATGCATGCATTCAAATTCTATGATTTCTTACTTGAGAGAAATGCGAGACCTGAATTGAAGGAATTCTCCAAACCACCCAAAGACTGGGACAATGTATTGGCAGTGTTTAAGAATGCACTTGAACATGAACAGCTAGTTACTGCAAGTATTGATAAACTGATGGATCGTGCTGTTGATGAGCGAGATCATGCTACTCGATCATTCTTGGATTGGTTTGTGGACGAACAGGTTGAAGAAGAATCAAATGTGAATAGTATCATTGACAGCCTCAACCTTATTGATAATAATCCATCAGGTCTATTTCAATTTGACAAAGATCTTGGAACAAGAACTCTTGGCCCAAGTGAATAAAGAAAGCAATAGTAAAATTGTCATTTTGTTGATTAAAATTATAGAAAAGGGTAATAAAGCTCTTATTTGATATACCTTGCTCTATCGTAATGATAACTGTTGGAGATTCATTCCCGACCTTCTCGTTACAAGGCGCACTGAAAGACAAAATTAACACATACACACAAGATACATTCAAAGGCAAGTGGACATTTCTCTTCAGCTATCCTGAAGATTTTTCCTTTGTGTGCCCTACAGAGGCAAAAGCGTTTGAGGAGGAAAGAGTGTCAATTGAACGTGATGGTGGGCAGATATTTGGTATTTCATCTGATGATATTAACACACACGTTGAATGGATAAAGGAAATTGGCATTAATTTCCCTCTCCTAAGTGATGATGGTAAGTTCCTTAAGAAACTAGGTGTAATAGATGAGGATGGTAAAGCAAAACGAGCTACATTTATCATATCTCCTAACCTGAAAGTTGATTTCCTAATGATCACCACCAGAAATGTTGGACGATCGGTGAAAGAGACAATAAGGGTATTTGAAGCTATACAGACAGGAAGAATGTGTCCTGTGGATTTTGTAGGTGCTTAGTAGTGTCCGAGCTTGAACAGATTGAGAAGAGACAAAAGCGAATTGAGATAAAAGGTCAAACAAGAGATTTTGTATTTGGCATACAGGATGGGTTAATTTCTATACTAGGATTAATCACAGGTGTTTTTGGCGCATTTGGAGATCAACCTAAAGTTGTTGTTGTAACTGGTATCACTGGAGCCATTGCTGCTGCAATCTCCATGGCTGCGGGATCTCTGCTCTCTGCAGAGGCAGAAAGGGATTTACTACTAGCAGAGATACATGAGGCGAAGGAGGATTTTGAGAAGGCACCCTATGTGGCACAACAGACATTGATGAATGAACTAACCGATGCTGGTTTAGAAAAACCTCAAGCATACCAAGTGGTCAAAATTCTCTCTGAGAAGGAGGATACTTTGTTTCAAAATTTTAGGTCCATGGTATTAGATCTTCCCAGTCTTGAGGAGGAGAATCCCTGGGTAAATGCCACGGTTATGTTCCTAGCATTTATTATCGGAGCATTATTTCCAATTGTTCCATTCCTTATTACTTCAGGAACTCCAGCATACATAGGAGCACTCATTTCCACAGGTCTGGCATTATTTGCCATGGGGGCAGTTAAGGGTTATTTCTCAAAAGATTCGATAATTAAATCAGGCATTAAATTCTTTATCATTGCAGTAATTGCAGGTGTATTATCAGAATTAGTTGGATCCATAGTCACACAAGGATTTTAATGAGAACATTCATTTGGTTCAGTCAATATCTGCAATTCATTGTTATGATATTTATTCAATAGAGTAGAAATTTTTTCTTCTCCTACTAGATAAGGTATCATATTAGCACTTTTCATAAATTTCAGAGCGTTTGCACATGCCTCTCTAGTAAATATATAATCTGCTTCCTGAGAAATTACAAATTTGATAGGTGGTATATTACCACCAAAAGCATTAGAAGTATTATTCAAAACAATATCATTGGCTTCATTATCAGTATCCAGAATATAGTACTCAGCTTGTCTACCCAATGTTTCTCCAGGAACACTATCTCTACCTTTATTCTCTCGTATAGGAACTAGTATTTTTACCATACTCCTCCCAATCTTTTTTGATTTAATAACTAATCGAAAAGATAACCATGGATATTACTATACTAAGATCCAGCATTTCTATCAAGCATCATTATCCTTTTCTAAATCTGTATTAATTAAGATGAATTTTGCTTTCTTAGGAGATATATTCAATACTAGAAATGACCTACTAGATTAAAGTATGTTTTTGTTCGTAATTTCAAATAATCCGAGAAAAAAATTTAAACAAAATTACTACAGAGTTAATCATGTCACAAGATTATGATCCTGGTTCTTTATTACTTGGTGCAGTGATCACCTTTGGTATGGGATTAGTTGCATTCTTTCTGGATTTGGTTGTTAACAATATCTGGGATTGGGTTGAAACCATATTGAATATCTTTGGTGGGATAATGATAGTGACCGGTTTAGGGCTCATGGGTGGTGCATATGGTGAATACCGAGCAGTTTGGAAGAAAGAGAAAGAAGCACAATTGGAACGGGAACGTCAAGCAGCTATGAAAATTGATCATGATACCTTTGAACGAGTAATGATGCGATATTCTGAAATTGAATTGGATGAATTAGCCAGAATACTCGAAACCAATGAATTATTCCTCCAGCAGTGGCTCATCAAATTACCTAAAGATTTCACTGGAATAAAAGTACAGGGTAAAAAACTAATCATTAACAATGATGAGATAGGTGATCATATTGATCAATTATTTGATATATTCGAGGAAGCAGAGAAAAGTGGAAGGGGGAAACTAGAGTAATTAATTGAATGGCAATGTAGAAGCCAGAATCCAGGCAATATATCCTGCAAGAATAGTAGCAATGGTAAATGGCAAATGATTATACCTTAATCCAATCACCGATATTACAGTTAGTATAATCATCACAGGAACAAGACCAACAACAAAGAAGGCTAGAAATCCAAACATAGATGGAAGGACTGCTTTCCCGAAGAATATAATTGGTAAATACTGTACTGCAAGAATAATGAGAAATGGCCAAATTCTTGCTATAATCGCAATAAATATTGATTTTCCTAAACTTTTGCTCTGAGGTAGAGAAGTTAGCTCATATGTGAAATAGAAAATCCCAGGGATCCACAATAGAAGCATTAATCCGATTCGTCTGATATTGACAAAGGCAAAAACTGGTAAAACATATCTGAAATCAATTGGTATGATGAGAAGTATGATCTCAATAGGAATGAATAGTGAGAGAAATACTAGCATTCCACGACCCCTGTCATCACGTAATTGATGGAGAACTTCTGAAAGGGATTCTTTATAGCTTTTATCAGCTTTTGATAAATGAGCAAAAAGTAATCCTCCCACAATAAACCAGCCAACAAAGACAAAGGAAAATCCGAATAATAAAAATCCTGCTCCAACAATGAATGCCAGCACTGAAATGCCACCATGTACTATCCAAGTTTGTTGTTGTGATGGAACCTCATCTTCTCTCCTGAAGACATAGAAGTAGGCTACGAATATGGACATCCAAATCAATGCTGTGATTGTAGATAAGACGGATCTCCCCATCAATGCCCAACCAGATACTTCAGATATATCCACATTGAAGGCTTTGGCAATCCATGAGATACTCTCACTAATAATTTGAGGATTACCGACCTCAAATATATGGTCGGTGTTGGTGACCAGTAATTTCCGTGCGGTGCCATCTGCAAAATCTCCATATTGAGTATCATACTCAATGGCATGACCAACTGCTCGTTCCATGGTTGATACTGCATCATCCACACTGAATAACTCCTCCAATTTTCCCATAGCCATCAACATGTTACGAGGATTGGTTGTATTAACAGCTTCATCTTTCAAATCATTGCCAATATAGACTGAAGCAGATATACTCGGGATTACTTGCACGGTAGAAAATGTTGTTCCTGCACCCATAGAATGACCAAGCATAGCAATTCTTGTATCATCCACTTCAGCACGTGATTTAAGGTATTGTACTGCTGCAATTCCATCATTCTGCAATGAATTATTGCCATCCTCTCCCAATCTTCCAGATGATTGCCCATGGCCTTGCAGATCAACTGCTAGCACTGCCATGTTTGATCCTGCAAGTCCCTCAACAAAAGGTCTCATCATCTCTTTGGTTGCAGAGAAACCATGAAACACCACAACACCGGGAAAGATGCCACCACCTTCTGGAATAGCAAATGTTGCATAAAGAGTTCGAGTATTAACCTGGATTTTTACCTCTTCATACTCTATATCATTCTCTGATTGGATGATCATCAAACTGGTTGCCAAAAGGATAGAAATAATAATAATGATGATAATGTACTTATTTTTCACGAGTATTCATTATTGTATCAGTTTAAAAGCTCGTCCTCAGACAGATATTCTATTGAAACGTGTCTACATCAGCTTTGAAGAATTTATCAATGAGTTCAGGTGCCATATCACCGTAATTCTCCTGAAATATCTGCATCACTTTGAGTAATGGTAAGTCATCAAAGGTACCGTGATCATTGATATACTCGCAGTGTTTGTGACCATTAAGATCTTCCTCGTGGAGAAGAGCATCATGTGTACCATCAAAATCAACCAGTTTGAATTGATGCGTCTCACAGGTGAATTTATCAAGAGCGGGAGTGAGTTTTATCCACCTACCTTCTATATACAACTCTGAATAGGTATGAGATGCCATAACATTAGTTCCCCATAATTCTACTAGTTCTGGTGCCAGACGATGATTGATGAAATCAACAATATGAAGTCTACTTGGTATCCCCGCAGCTCTTGCCAGTGTGCTTAGAGCAATTGCCTTGGGAATGCAATATGAGCTATCCTTTTGCAAAGTACGACTAGCCTTGAAGTGTTCTGGATTCAATGATATACCCTTTATTGAATATTTTGCCTTGTCACGAACATAGTAAAATATTTTTATTGCTTTCTCTACCTCAGTTAAGCCATCCAAATCCAAGTCTTTAATGATCTCTTGAATAATGGGATCTGAATAATTCATGAATTGAGTTTCTTGTAGATAATTCTCCATAATAAGCTGATATTAACTGTTCCTTATTTAGATTGTGAATCATTACCTGTCACTTGCTATCTGTCGTATTACTTTCTTTATCTCAGCTAACATCTCCTCTCTTTCCTTCTCATCAGGAAATTCTATATTAGTTGAGGAGTATGAAACGTATTGCAGAAGGAACCCACGTAATAGATTTAAGATGATAGTTGCTTTATGTACTGAGTTTTTAGTGCCAATCTCATCCAATATCTCTTGTATGTATTTCCGTCTTGCCCGGTTATAATCCACCAATTTGATATTTAATGCTTCTTGCATTTTTTTGTCAATAAACATCCTGAAAAATATCTGATTGAAATGAATGAATTCTGGAGATAATTCAAAATACACCATATCCACATACGTTTCTAGCTTCTCAATTGGCTGTAAATTTTCATAATTCTCTATTCTATCGGGAAAATACTTCAGAGTGGTTTGTTCCCTGAAGTAATCTATTACTTCGTTGGTTATCTCTTCCTTATCCTTGAAATACTTGTAGTAGGTTCTCCTAGAAATTCGTTTTCCATCAGACATAGTCAGGTCTAGTATATTATCGATTGAAGTACCTTCAACACCAAATTGACTAAATGCAGAAATCGCTGCCCGGATCAATTCATCTCTTTTGGATCTTTGATGACCCTTGGTCATAAAACCTTTGAGATAATGATTGATATATAAAATTCCCCCCTTGATGGTGTAAATTGTTTAACTCTGTAGCAATTTTAGTTATCTTGGAATTTTCATGATTACCTAAGTTGCTCACTATAAGTATAAAAATTCGCTAGTATATGCTAGAAATAGATTTCTAGGAACATGAGTAAGTTATGGAATATGCTATTGAAATTTCTGGACTAGTCAAGCATTACAACAAAGGAAAAGTGAAAGCTGTGAATGGGCTTGATCTTAAGGTGAAAAAAGGGGAGATATATGCGTTCATCGGTGCGAATGGATGTGGCAAGACAACAACAATTGATATGCTCTCAGGGGTACTTATGCCAACAGATGGACAAATGAAGATCTGGGGTCTAAATCAACCTAAAGATAGGAAAATTATTACTAGGTATATAGGGATTGCTCCCCAGGAGTATTCTCTGTATCTAGATCTCACCTGCTGGGAAAATCTAATGTTCTTCGGAAAGCTATTTGGTATCCCCAAGAAAGATCTAGAAGAAACTGCAGAAGAATTGCTTGATGTGTTGAATTTACGTGAAAAGAAAGATATTGCTGCGGATGATCTTTCTGGTGGTATGAAACGTAGATTGAGCATAGCTGTAGCCATGATTCACAAACCACAGATATTGTTGTTCGATGAGGCCACTGTAGGTGTTGATCCAGTATTAAGGGCCTACTTCTGGGATTACTTCAAACAATTACGGGATGCAGGTCAGACCATACTTATCACCTCTCACGTCATGGATGAGGCTGAACGGGCAGATCGAATTGGTTTAATGAGAAAAGGTATACTAATAGAAGAAGGTACACCACAGGAATTGAAAGACAAGTATTCTGTAGCAACTATTGAGGAAGTATTTATCAAATTATCAGGAGATGAACGAGTAGATGAGTGAGATAAAACAGACTAAATTTTCTTTCAACAGGGTATTTGTCGTATCTAAAAGAGTGCTTGTTCAATTCAAGCGGGATCATAGAACCTTTGGTATGATGGTTATCTTCCCTATCATGTTTATGCTTGTGTTTGGTGTCGTGCTAAGTGGAGAGGTGAAACATGTACCAATCATGATAGAGATAACTGATGAGGGATTCACTCATCCAATCTCTGGTGATGTAATTAACTTGGGTGATGAAATCCTAGCTGAGATGATTTTGAGTGAATATGTGGATATAAAAGATGGAACTTACTTAGAAGGGGTTGATGAGGTAGAAACAGCGTCGATTGTTGCATCGATTCTCATTCCGTCAAATTTCACAAATGATGTGCTTGCAGGAAATAATGCATCTATTAAGATTTATATTGACGGAACTAAACCCCAACTCAGGCAATCTGTATACAAAGCTCTACAAGAATCAATCGAGGAGGTGGCAGGTGGTACTGGATTGGATTTTGATGAGGACTTGGCATTTGGTGTTGGAGAATTAAGTGGTCTGGATTACTCCATTCCAGCAGTCATGGCATATATTCTGACATTCTTGATTCTCATCCTTGCTGTCCTGACAGCTATCAGAGAAGATGTAAATAGAACCAAACTGAGGTTATTTACTACACCTCTTTTACCATCAGAAAAAATCCTAGGCTATGGTTTGGCACTTTCAGTATTTGCCATTTTGGAATCAGTATTGGTAATTGCGATAGCCCTGTTTATATTTGATTCTCAAGTATATGGTAGTATACCTCTGCTCTTTGTTTCTGGCTTCTTGTATGGTATTGCACATATTTTCCTCGCATTCTTCCTATCGAATTTCGCTAAGAATGAATTTCAGTCAGTGCAGTTAGCAATTTTGATAGCCATCCCATCTATGGCCCTGTCAGGCATGATGATCCCAACGTTCACCTTTCCCACCTGGCTTGAAGTGATATCAAAGGCCATTCCGATGACGTATGGAGTGAGAACCTTTGAGGGTATTATGCTGAGAGGTTGGGGAATTACTGAACTCTGGCTTGAATTCACCATCATCGCGATCTGTTCGGTACTATTCTTCTTCCTAGCGTTGATATCATCAAGTGATAAGAGTAGGGATTAGCAGATATATTAACATTTTTATGATTTAATTCACTATCTCTGATTTTGATACATATTTCTCATCTATGCAGATCCCAAAAAATATTATTTGGACAAAAGTGAAAATTCGATTTCTAATTTTTCTTTATAAATAGCCATATTTAAATCCAAATTAAATTTTTTATAATGAATTTAAATTTCTCAAGCTCTGAAACGTAAATTTCCAAGAAGATCAGAAATACTTAAATGGTAATATAACATTTCTGCTTTTAGACTACCAATATCCAGAGCATCAACGATTCAAAAGAAATCAAGAAGGTTTAATATATAACTGGATCTACAAAATGATACTAGATCAGTTGATCCTCCAATAATTGAAGTCTGTGATAAATATGAAAGAGATACAAAAACAGTTTTCATTAATAAATTTAAAGGGTACAAGTTATGAAATCGGGTACCAACAAGGGGAATTTGCAAAGGAGCATAGAGATGAAGTATTTGATTTTGCAAAGGGCAAATTCAATCCTAATAAATCAGGATTTGACAAATTTGAGGATATTCTTGAAATACACGATTCCTACATCCCAGGTATCATTGATGAATTTCAGGGATTTGCAGATGCATTAAATGTAAAAATCGATCAGTTAACTCCTATCGATTATCCAAATTCTTTACAGAATAATTGTTCACACATGGTATTTTTGCCAGAGACAACAGAGAATGATCACACATTTGTCGCTCGAACTTATGATTGGCATTATGATGATGAGGATCTGAGGTTATTAACAACCAAGACAAATGAAGCATATACTCACATCGGCTTCTCCACGCTATTAACTGGAAGAACTGAGGGAATGAATGAGAAGGGATTGTGTGTAATTATGGCAGGAGGAGGTGCATGGGATTATCCAACCAAGAATACAAAAGCATTCAATTTTGCCTTTGGTATAAGAAAGATACTAGATTCATGCAATTCAGTAAATCAAGCAATTGATACATTGACAGATCTTCCGATTAATACATCAACAAATTATCTCATTGCAGATAAGAATGGAAATGCCGTAATTGTTGAGGGAATAGATTGTGAATATAGTGTAAGAGAAGTAGATGATGATAAAAATTATCTTTATGGCACAAATCACTATCGAAGCAAGGATTTTTTGAAGTATAATGAATATGTAAATAATTACTTGAAAGCTATCAATTCCTATCGAGATCGAAAAATTGAGGAATTTGCTGAAAATCATCCATCAATATCTATTTCCAGCATCCAATCGCTTCTTTCATCTCATAAACCAGATGGGATCTGTACTCCTTACTATTCTGACTGGTTTGGTGTTCTGTGGTCATCAATATTTGATTTGAACGAACTTACTTCATCTATCTGTCTTGGAACTCCAAATTTCAATGATTGGAATGAATATACATTGGAAAACGTTTCAAATCAGCTAATGGAGGTAAAATACGTTCATTTTCCTTCTGGATTTTCAGGATAAGGAAATGAGAAAATTGAATTTCAAATCTGGGATTATTGATACAATCATCGATCCTAATGAATTAAAAGTCAGTTAATATAATTGATTACATGGAAATTCATGGCGATCTGCATGCACATTCTGCTTTTGCAGGAGGAGCAAGAGCGGGAGTGAAAGAATCACCTGGATTAAAGAAGAAAATTGAGAAAAGGTTTATTGATTCAGCAAAGTATTCTCCTCTCAAAGGAGTAAATCTCATTGGTACAGGTGATGCTCAATTCACTCCCTGGACGAATTTTCTGAAAAATGAATTCACAGAAGAGAAAAAAGGCATTTTTGCCTATCAAAATAATATAGAATCTTCAGCCCCTAGGTATATATTGCAGACAGAGTTGATCTTCACAGGCCCAATTCCTGATTCAAAAAACAAGAAACGTGTTCATGTGTTAATTCTTTTCCCCAATTTCACGGTGATTGAAGAGTTAAATGAGTTGTTAGATTCATGGGGTGTGGCAAGGGAGAATATGGCTAGACCTTTTGTGGTAACAGAAAGTACTGATGAATTAAATGAAAAAATCCATGCAATTCTTGATCTCCATCCGATGTTGGAGATGATTCCCGCACATGTTCTCACACCAGAAGGAGTGTATGGGGGGAATAACAGAGTGAACTTCATGGGTGATTTCTTTGGTGATTCTTCAGATCGATTTCATGCTATAGAAACTGGACTGAGTGCAGATCCATCAATTCTAGGTATGATACCGGAGCTTGATAAGTTCAGTTTGGTTAGTAATGCTGATGCACATTCTGCAGCATTAAATCGTGTAGGAAGAGAATTTACCACCCTCAATGTGAATAAAGGAACCTATGATGATATAATCCACGCAATTAGAAATAACAACATCATCAAAACTGCAGAATTTCATATCACTGAAGGTAGATACTTCCTCACTGGACACCGTGATGAGCGTAAAAAACCAGGTATCCATAAAAAAGGGCAGCATTGTTTCTATTCTGCAAAACATGTGCCAAAAGGGGATCTATGTCCAATATGCAAAGGAGAATTAACTATTGGAGTACATCAACGGGCTTATGAGATTGCTAGGGCTCAAGGTGAGGATAGAAGGATAGGTGATGGGCCAAAGCGGGATTTTGTCACAATGATTCCTCTTATAGAGATTGTTGCCCATTCTCTTGGCATTAAATCAATCACAGGAAAGAAAACAATGAAATTATACAACGATGTACTCAAAATCACAGGTACAGAGGTCAATCTTTGGACAAACGATCATTCTCAGCAACTGGAGGATAGTTCACTTCCATCCTCTTTAATACAGGATATCTGCAATATCAGGAAAGGTAATTTCAGTTTCTTTCCTGGAGGTTTTGATGGAACCTATGGAGTATTGAAGATTGGTGAGACCATGGATTTTGAAGACATAGCTGAGATTAATTTCTAGATTATGGGATTAGCCTTGTAAGGAGAGAATTCTTTGATCTCATCAAGTATCAAAAAACCGTATTTGAGAAGAATTGGTGCAGAAGTATTTTTATCGGCATCTATAATTAGCTGGCCTAATCCCAAATTCTTAGCATCCTCTAATCTTCTTCTTGTAATCATTGTATAGACACCTCTACCTCGATATTTTTTCAAAGTGGCAGCTCCACCCATACGACCAGTAGGATACCCTAGGATATGGGTCAGTGTACCAAAACCAAGTGGAGTATCATCCTCATATGCAACATATTGCAGGTTCTGTATATATCCATCGGCTTCTGCCAGCTCTTGTTGTTCCAGAAAGGACAGGGTGGAGTCATTGGAAGTTCCAAAAACTGTAGAGATGAGATCTACTATATCATCCCGTCGCATCTCTTGATAATCCACTTGTCTCACTTTTATCAATTCATTAGTCTTAGGTGTTTGTGGTAATTCTTTTGTCAAATCAAATGAGAGCAGATATGTATCACTAACAAGATGATATCCACGTTGAATAAGGAAATCCTCCAAATTCCCAGTATCGATAGAGCTTATCGTCCAATGAAATCGTTTTCCATTTTGCTCAAAAAATCCCTCAACCTCAGTCACCAATTCTGATAAATTATCTGAATGAGTTCGATATACTCCATTAATCTGACCTTCATCGGTCATTTCACTAACATAGATGCTAATATCATCTCTTTTAATTCGATAATCAACCCCATCTTTGGTGGGAAGATTATCCAGGTACTCATAGTATATGCTCATATAGGTAGAAATCAAGAAGAGAATATAAATAATGATATAATCTACAATTATCTTTTTTCCTTATCCTCAATATGGATAGTTCTAATTGGGAATGGGATAACAATTCCTTCTTTAGAATAACGACGGTGTAATCTTTTAATCAATTCATGTTGGATATAGAATTGGTTTTCAAAATCTTTAATTCTAATAACTAAATTGAAATTTATAGAGAAATCAGCAAATTGATTAAACCTTACTCTTGGTGTGAAATCAGGTACAGCACCTTCTAATTCTGTTACTGCTTTCAAAGCTTCCTCAATGGTTACTCGCTCCACTTTCTCTAGGTCACTATCATAAGATACTCCAATAGGAATTTTAATAGACATTTCCTTGATAGGAAGGCTGTAATTTATCACTATTAATGATGAAAGGAGTGAGTTCGGTATTATGGTGAGATTATTCTGAAGAGAACGTATTGAAGTATTTCTCCAACCAATATCCTGAATATATCCCTCTACCCCAGATTGCAGTTGCACATAATCCTTGGGATTTAGCTGTTTAGAAGCTATGATGTATATCCCCGCGAAGAGATTGGCAAGAGTATCCTGTAAAGCAAAGGCAATAGCTAGACCACCTACTCCAAAAGCTGCCAGAAGAGGGGTTACTGATATATCAAATAATTTTAGAAGGGCTACTATCGCAAGTAGTAATACCATTATTTTTGCTATATTATTGAAGATTGAAGTGCTTGGTAATATATCTCTACGAATGTAATAATTGATGAATATCAGAAATAGCTTTTGCAGAAAATATGCTAGTGCCAAAATCAGAATTGTTTCAAAAATCAGCATCACCTGGATTTTGGTTGCATTATCTTCCAGAGTAAAATTGATGATCAAATAAGTAAAGATGAATACCGTCCAGAATACAGATGTTCCTTTTAATGAATTAAGAAGCAATCTTGATTTATTCAATTTGCGTCTTGCAGCTGTTCTTCGCAATTTTTTGATGATAACCCGATCAATGAATGTACCAACAATGATTCCAACTATGAGTAATAGGACTATAGTAAATACTTCCATTGATAATTCTACCATAGCCATTGTACAGTACTACTTATTATGAACTTATTTTTCAAGTAATAGTGTATTCTGTATGTATTTTCAAAAATTGAGAATTGCTAGCTGATAATTGGAAAGATTTATCTTAAAAATCATAATTGCTCATTTATGGAAGATAGAAAACCCAATAAAACATCTATACTCTTACAAGTATTCAATGTCATTAATCTAGCTCTGAGGAATATCCGTAGGAACAAGAGTAGATCTATGATTCTTTCCACTGGGTTAATTCTATCAATAACAATATTATCCGGCACCTTTTCCTATGTTGATACTTCCAGTGCACAGCTGATTTCAAGAAGCATGGATAACTTACCTGTGGATATGAGTATGAATTTTCTAAATCGATCTGCAACCGTTGATAATGTAACGGAAGTATTAGAGGCCTTGCAGGAATTGCCTGAATCCAAGATATTTGAAAGTATGGATCCAATCATTGGTGGATTTCCGTTTGAGATAAATTTCAGATATGGATTTGCGATCAGCAATGATACAAAATATGAGTTGAATAGATATGTTCCTGGAGCAGAAGGGAGTTATGTACCTTCATTTGCCTTTGGATTGACTGCGGAGTATCTACAAAGAAGAAATACACCATTCACTACTACCACAGATACTGATATTAATGATATCGGGATGAATGAGATTCTTATTTCTAAAACCCTTGCTGAACGTATGAATTGGGGACTAGGAGAGACTGTTAACATTAGTTATGCCTATGGAATCACTGATACACAATTACATATACTCATGGGTGGATCTCTTAATCTAACAATAGCTGGGTTTGTTGATGTCAATATTGCATCTCTACTTGGAAATTTGAAAGCATATATTCCAGAAATAGGTGATGCATTCGATGATGATCTGCTCTCATTGATTTCCTTTCAAAGTATATCAGCAGATATGTTTTTCATTAACTGGAAGAACATGATCCAGATGACTGATTTCTTCCCTTATATCAGATTCATCCATGGTATCCATCTATCATTAGATACAGAGGAGCTAGGTTCTGAAGTTGAACTTGTAGAGGCACAATTAATCAATGTCGAATCCATTCTAGCAATCAATTTTCCAGAGCTAATCGTGACAAATTTTGCCTACGATGAACTACAAACTATTGCAGATCGACTTCTTGGATTCAGATTATTCATCCTCTATTTCTCCATGGGTGCGATATTACTTGGGTTCATTTTTACCTTGTATGCCAATGATCTCACTCTATCACAGCGAAAGAAGGAGATTAGTATGTTTCGTTTGCGTAATACCCATAGAATGATAATTCAGTATATTGCAGGAACTGAAGTATTCATTCTCTCCATCCTTGGAAGCTTCTTGGGATTCATTCTGGGAACTGTATTGGGCTATATACTATCGATTCTACCTGAGTTGAGTATACAAGCATTACTGGAGGTAAATCTTAGTTATGAAGCTATGAGGGAAAATATATCAACGGATAGTTTAATCACATCAGTGTTCATTGGTATAAGTTTATCCAGTGTGCTGACAATAATTTTCATCAACAGGATTTCTAAATTCCGATTATCTGAGGAAATTCGACGCTCAAGTATCAGTGACAGTCCAATCTGGCGAAAATATTTCATTGATATTATAATTCTGATAATCATTTCCTTGATCTATTTTCTTACCTACACCGGATTTAATCCCATACCCTCCTTTGCACAATCACTATACGACCTGATTGTACCTATCTTCACTTGGATAGGGTTAACCTTATTCTCCTTACGCCTTATTACCGGGTTGCTCAACAGAATTGAAAGACCTCTTGGTAAAGTCCTAAAAATCCGTTATGGAACACCTGGAATTGCATATGCGAAGGCATTAATCAGGAACAGGTATAAGTTAATTTCACCTATCCTTATACTCTTGCTGTCTCTATCCATGACACTCACAGTAGCAAATATCACCACTACATTCAATCATCAAGCAGATCTTGAGGCACGATATGCAGTGGGTTCAGATATCCGGATTCAGTTCCCAGCTCTTGATCAGATGGAATACAAGACAAGTGATTTCAAAGAGGCTCTTGAAGAAATCCCAGGAGTTCGGGCCACAGAAATATTCATAACTCTATTTGATGTTGGAGTTCCTGCACTTGCAGTTCTTATGGATCCGATTGAATTTCTGGAGATTTCTTATTTCAGGGATGATTTCTTCTATTATAATACTCCACAGCATGGGTTAACCGAACTCGGAACTAATCCTGGTGGATTGGGAATGATATTCTCCTTTAATCTTGGATTTCCCTTTGCAGATGATTTTGAGGATATCACCAAAGGCCCGGCTACATTTGATGAAAATGAGAGTTTACCACTTACAGTGAATAACGAAAATTATGAGATTCCAATAATTGATATTGCAATCCGAATACCAGGTCTTTCAGATCTTGTGGGAAGACCATCTGAGGAATTGCCATTTGTGTTGATGAATTACAAATTTTTCACCGAGCCACTTCCACGACAGGAGGAAGCAATTGCCCCAGCACTAAAAAATGCCACACATCTCTTCATAGATGTGGATGAATCCATCATATCGATTGATGAAGTACTAGAGGAAATAGACAGAGTATACAATTCCTTCGGGGCCACCTATAATCTCAATATCAGAACTGTGGATGACTATATGGAGGAATTCTTTGAGTTAGGTGATTTATTATTAGGGCTTACACAACTTGAATTTATCACCATATCCTTTCTGCTAATCATGACTCTCTACCTGTATGTTCTCTCAGAATTTGAGAAGAGAAAGGTCGAATATGCCATACTACAGGGAATAGGATGGTCATCTGCTCGAATTCAGGCGTTTATGAGTACACAAATCAGTTTCATCTCCGCCTATAGTATATTGGCAGCATTATTACTGATGCCACTAGTAACACAGACATATATTCCGCTGTTGTCAACTCTCTTCTTATTTCCCATAGATTTTGTTAGTTACTCGACATCTGCCGTCTACCTAGGGATAGGACTACTTCTCTTCAGCAGTATTAGCACCATATTATTCGGATCTATACGTAATAGGCTTAGTAATGTGGCTGAGGTTTTGAGAGGTGTGTAAAATGGATAGTAAAATACAACTGAAGAATTGTTACAAAATATACAAAGATCCAGTTTCCTCTGTTGAGACTGTTGCACTAAAAGGGATTAATCTATCAATTTACAAGGGAGAGTTTTTGAGTATTATTGGTCCTTCTGGATCTGGGAAGAGTACCTTACTCAACATAATCGGTGGTCTCGATCTCCCTAGTGCAGGTCAAGTAATTCATTTTCATGAAAACATGATTGACTTAACAACCAGTAACTCACTAGACAGAGACATGTATCGAATTAAAAATATAGGATACTTACAACAAAAACCAATCCTGTTACCTGCCTACTCTGCTCTGGAGAATGTGATGCTTCCTCTTCAAACAAGAGGGGTGAATCACGCTAAATCGATAGCTGAAGGCTGGTTAACTAAATTGGGTTTACCAAAGAAGGTTTGGAAGAGTAGACCACATCAATTATCTGGAGGAGAACGTCAGCGTGTGAGTTTAGCATCAGCTCTGGTCTTCAATCCATCCATTTTTCTTGCTGATGAACCTACAGCAGAGGTTGATCATGAAACAGGAAGTGAAATACTAGCAATACTCAAGGATTTGAATACAAATCATGAGATGACAATTATTCTGGTAACTCATGATACTGAATTGGCAAAACAATCCGATCGATCACTTATTCTAAGCGATGGGATGATTTTCGCACAGACATTTCAGTCAGAATCAATGATATTGGAGTTGAAAAAGGATGAATTTGGAAGAATTGAGTTACCCCAAACTGCCATGGAAGTTCTTCACCAACCCAACTTACTAACTATTACCCATACAGACGATGGGATTGTTCTAGAGAATGCAGAATTGGCACCAAAATCAACAATAAACCCTCAATCAATGATTGTAGTGGATAAGAATAACCATATTCTCCTAGATTCCCCAAAAAAGGTAATACTACATCTCAAACAGAATCAAGTAATAATCAAGGAGGAGACGTCATGAAGTTAGTGAGAACAGAAAACCTAGGAAAGGTATTTGCAGTGGGGGGTAACAGATTAGAGGCATTGAAAGACATTTCTATTGAAATTTCACAAGGAGAATTTATTGGGATATATGGTATTTCAGGATCAGGTAAAACAACCTTACTTAACCTCATTGGCCTACTGGACACACCTAGTGATGGAAAAGTATTCATTGCTGAAGAAGCAAGTACAAAGATGAATTCCAAGGAAATAGCGAAGATGAGAAATCAATACTTTGGTTTTCTACATCAATCTTTTGGTTTATTGTCAGATTTTACCATCTTAGAAAATGTCGAGATGCCATTACTCATTCAAAATATTGATGAGAGAGAAAGGAAGAACAAATGTTTAGAAATTCTCTCCCAAGTTGGATTAGAAGATAAAGTAAGTTCATATCCCTTCCAGATATCAGGTGGACAACAACAAAGAGTGGCATTAGCTCGAGCGCTTGTGACAAATCCCAAGGTTATTCTCACTGATGAACCAACTGGAGCACTTGATAGTATGACTGGAAGACAAATTGTTGAATTATTACGTGAGATTGCCCATAATGGAGAAAGGGCAGTTATTATGGTAACTCATGATCGAACCTACAAGGAAATGTTTGATAGGGTCATAGAATTAAAAGATGGTAAAATCGTTTCTTAATGATCTCTCGAGAATAAATGCCCAATAACATAGAATGCCATTTTTGGGTTATTTGCCAATCTTCTCTTTAGATAAGGTATGGCAAAACTCCACTTAGTAGCGAAGGGAACATATAATCTCACCTTATAACCAGCCTCGAGAATTTCTTTCTGTTTCTTTGCCATAGGTACACCAAGCAGATGCTGAAATTCGAGTTGATCTCCAGTCCAATTGTTTTCCTTGGCCAGTACTAGAAATTGATCTATAAATTCCTCATCGTGGGTTGCAAACTCAACATAATCACCTTTATCCATTAAATACTTGGACATTTCTACCATCTTTTCCTTCATATCTCGTTTAACTTGGAGGGCAATTGATTTATCCTCATTATATATCCCAATACACATTCTAACTCGGGTCTTTAAATCATCCATAGCTTTGATATCATCAAATGTTCTAAATAGACGAGATTGTAATACTGTACCGAAGGTGGGATAATCATTTAGTAGTTTCCTGTATAATTTTAGGGTAAGATCGGTAAAAGTATGATCCTCCATATCAAGAGTTATCTCAATCCCATGTTTCTTAGCAGCATCAAGAATTGTCCTGATATTCTCTTCCAAATAAGCCTCACTCTCATGACTTCCAAGAGCACTTGGTTTTATGGAAACTGTGACATATTCCTTACCTTCACACTTCTCAAGTAACTCAAGATAAACATCCACATTATATTGGACATCCTCTCGAGTATAGACTGCTTCACCCAATAGGTCAAGCGTGGAGGAAATTCCTTTCGTATTCCAGAGATCATCTGCTTTGGCTATTCCTTTGTCAATACTATTACCTGAAACGTATGGTCTAGCAAAAATTCTAACCAAAAAACCTGGCATCAAATTAATTATCACTCTTCTCATGTAAAAGACCTCAGAAAAATATATTTGTATCAAATATTCAGCAAACATAAATAATTTGTAGGTATACTAGTATTTTTGTTTAATTTAGCTTAATTTCTTATTGGAATAAATTTATCTTACCTAATTTCTTCTTCTTGAAGAGACAAGTGGAATCATGGCAACTAGAGATAATAATGCTGCATACATGCCAAACCCAGGAATACTAGATGCTGTGGCACCGGTAACATTCTCAAGTAGTAGTTCCTCAGTAACATCATCCTGAGAGAATTTTAGACTGATGAAATCCATAATTCCAGTGGATTTGTGATAACTAGCCTCCAGCTTCATTATTGTACCAAATAGGTTAATCTCACCTACAGCTGAAAATAATTCATCACCATCAGTGACGGTAACGTCCATTCCATCAAAGAGACCAGAATTCTTTGCATCTGTTTTCCAGTAATCCCAATCTGTGAACACAGCATCACTACCAAATTCACTTAAATCTCCATCACCAACTGCTCGAACATCACCATTATCATAGGTAAATTCATAGGAGCCATCTGAAGCCACATCACTTGATATTTCAAACTCGAAAGTATCACCAACAGCAACCTCTCCGCCTTCACTCTCAGATATTTCAAACACATCGATATTACCTGAATCATCAGTCACCGTATTCTTAGCCACTTTGAACTCCCAACGATCTCCAGATGAGATTCCTACCTTAGAAGTATCTTGTGCTCCCACCACGGTGAGAGTTAGTAAGAACATCATAATAAATATGGATATAACATACCCTCGTTTTCCATTTTTCATGGTAATCCTTTCTTTTTGGCAATCATAAATAAATTTTATACTTTAAAAGATGAGAAATGAGTAGTATATTACAAATCGACCCCTCAAAATGGTTTGAGCTTTAGTACTATACTGGCATATTGCCATGCTTCCGGGGATCAGGTCTCAATCTCTTATTTTCAGTCTGTTTCATTGCTTTGAGAAGATTTTCTCGTGTTTTTTCGGGAAATATCACTGAATCGATCAAACCCAATTCTGCTGCAATATATGGATTTCCAAAACGTTTCTGATAATCATCTGTGAATTCAGTTCGAAGTTTTTCTGGATCCTTGGCTTCCTGTAATTCTTTTCTAAATATAATGTTAACTGCACCAGCTGCACCCATCACAGCAATCTCTGCCGTTGGCCAAGCAAAGACATGATCTGCACCAAGATGTCTACTGCACATCACATCATAAGCACCACCATAATCCTTTCGTAGAATTACTGTTAGTTTAGCAACAGTGGCTTCTGAGTAGGCATATAATAATTTAGCACCATGTCTAATAATTCCTCTATGTTCCTGATCAGAGCCTGGAAGGAAGCCCGGAACATCAATAAATGAGACAATTGGAATATTAAATGCATCACAAAAGCGAATAAATCTAGCTGCTTTATCTGAAGCATCAATATCTACCACACCTGCCATGACACTAGGTTGATTTGCAATTATTCCAATTGCATTGCCTCCCAAAAATCCAAATCCAACAACTATATTTCGTGCAAAATCAGCATGAATCTCAAAGAAACTATCCTTATCAATTACCATCCGGATAATATCACGTACATCGTAAGGTTCATTGGAGCTGGCTGGAAGCGCATTTCTGATTTCATCAACACTTGTGTTGGGATCAACAGATTCTCTCTTTGGAGGAGCCTCAAGATTATTCTGAGGGATATATTCCAGTAGTTTATGCACAAGGGCCAGTGCCTGATCCTCATTCTGGGCAACAAAATGAGCGATTCCGGATTTTCGAGCATGAGTCTTAGCTCCTCCTAGATCCTCAAATGAAATATCCTCACCGGTTACACTCTTCACAACCGCAGGTCCTGTGATGAACATATATGAGGTGTCTTGTACCATGATGATGAAATCTGTTACTGCAGGACTGTATACGGCACCTCCTGCACAAGGTCCCATGATTATAGAAATTTGAGGAACAACACCTGACGCACGAACATTTGCATGAAATATATCACCATAACCAGCTAAAGATGCCACTCCTTCTTGTATACGTGCTCCTCCAGAATCATTTAGTCCGATGATAGGACAACCATTCTTCATGGCCAAATCCATAATCTTCACTACTTTCTGAGCGTACATCTCACCTAAAGAACCTCCGAATACAGTGAAATCCTGTGAGAAAACAGTAACTGGATTGTTATTTATTGTTCCATAACCAGTGACAACTCCATCACCAAGATATTTTTTATTCTCCAGTCCAAAAGCATGAGTTCTGTGTATAACAAATTTATCAGTCTCAAGAAATGAATCACTATCTAGGAGTTTATCAATTCTCTCTCTGGCAGTTTGTTTCCCACGCTTGTGCTGAGCATCTATTCTTGCCTTTCCTCCACCTTCCTCTGCAAGAGCATTTTTTTCCTCTAGTTCATGATACTTTTCATCATGAGGACTCGTCATAATTCGACTTAAATTTACTTCAAATTAATTCGTTTGCTTTAGTAATGTAAAATTGAATGAATTTATTTACCTTGATATTCGGGTTTGCGTTTTTCTAGGAATGCGTTCATTCCCTCTCTCAGATCCTGAGTGAGAAAACAATCAACTCCCTTATCAAGCTCCAGTTCCAATCCTACTCTAAGGATCTCATCAAGTGCATTATGAATAGACTTCTTGGCAAAACTGACTGCAAGTGGAGCTTGAGAGGTGATTTCTTTCAATATTTTTATTACTTCAGCCTCTAGATCTTCATGCGGTATCAATTGAGTTACAATACGATTTGCAAGAGCCTCCTCTGCATTTAAGTGCCTTCCTGTGAGAATCATTAGTTTAGACATTCCTACTCCCACAAGGCGAGTAAGTCTTTGTGTTCCACCAGCTGCGGGTATAATTCCCAATGATACCTCTGGTAATCCAACAACTGCTTTTTCAGATGCAATTCTAATATCACAGGCAAGAGCTGTTTCTAACCCTCCACCAAGGGCATACCCATTGATAAGTGCGATAGTTGGCATGGGTAGGTTTTCTAGTCTATTTAGAGTTTGCTGTGCTGAATAGAGGAAATGTCTTGCTTCCACTGCCGATAATTTTGCCATCTCTGCAATATCAGCACCTGCAATAAATGCCTTTCCTTCTCCTGTCAATAATACTGCTCTTATCTCTTTTCTCCTAAATTCAATCTCATTAACTGCTAGATCTAACTCACTAATCATCGTTGAATTAAGTGCATTCATAGCTTTAGGACGACTGAATACAATTTTAGCTACAGATGGAATCGGGTCATCAAAAGTTAGCTTTATCGTCTCAAATTCTGTCATACTTTTGTCATTTCAAGTTCAATTATAAGAATAATTACTATATTACTAGGAAATTCACATTTTCATTGAATTATTTTGCTCTTGGAATATCATTTTGTATTTATTCTGATACCATAGCAATACCATTATGTTCGCTTTTCATATTAACATACTTAATAATTCAATTAAATAAATCAATTACTTGGTGGACCATTTGCAATAAATTGTTCTGCATTCTTCATAGTATTGAACTGACGTTCTCTAACTGAGTAAATCAACCAATCAACTTTGAAATCATGACAGATCTCAAAGAAACTATTTGTTGTTCCGGGTAAATCTCCAGCTAAAGCAATTAAACCATCAGTTCTCTCTCGATATTTAGAGAGTAACTGTCTCAATTCATTATCGGAAAATTGCTCTGGCCAATTTGGTGTGACAGGTGTGTAGGCACCATACTTGACACCTCTTTCAAATGGTTTAGAATTAGGCCAAAATCCACCTATCCAAATCTCTGGGTTTGCTTTTGGCAATAATCGTACATTTGATAATTTGAAATGTTTTCCCTCATACTCAAAATATTCTCCCTTCCAGCATAATTTCATTATTTCAAGTGATTCATCAAGCTTCTCACCAAGGTTTTTGTATAGAAGACCAAATGGTTCAAAATCATCAACTGGTCCCCCTGATCCAACTCCAAGAATGGTTCGACGTTTAGATAAACTCTCTAACGTGGCGATTTCTTTAGCAAGTAGCCATGGTGGTCTTCTAGGCACTGCAGTTATCCATGTGCCTATCCTAATTTTATTAGTCTGACCAGCTATTCCTCCAAGAATAACAATAGGATCAAGGACAGGAACTCGGCCTCTATGCATGATATGATCAGGAACAAGAGCAGCATCCCACCCAGATTCTTCAGCCAATACACCAAATTTCACTACTTGGCTTGCATCGGCATAATTATCAAATGTGGAGATATACAAGGCATATTTCATCAATATACTAGAAAATAATCCATATAAATTTTCATTCCCTCATAAAGTGATTATTTAGATAGAATGGGTATTATATTAAACATCTACAGGTTTTTTATTTGAATCGATAAGAATTTAGTATTTATAGAAACCTTCCCCAGTCTTTCGGCCTAGTTTACCAGCCCTCACCATTTTCCTAAGTAATGGGGCTGGCTTGTACTTATCTCCCAGTTCAGAATGTAAGTATTCTGCAATAAACAAGATCGTATCCAGGCCAATGAAATCGGATAAAGTTAGAGGCCCCATGGGATGATTGAGGCCGAATTTCATGGCCGTATCAATATCCTCTTTGCTTGCCACTCCTTCCTGTAATGCTAAGTATGCTTCGTTGAGTTGGGGAAGCAATAACCTATTTACGATGAAGCCAGGAGCTTCATCAGCAAGTACTGTCTGCATGTCCAATGATTTACCGTACTCCATGGCTTTGGAAAGTGTCTCCTCACTGGTCTCATAACCCTTGATGAACTCGATGATCTTCATTACCACTGGCGGATTGAAGAAGTGGGTGCCTAGAAACTGCATTGGACGACCCGATGCCTTGGCCATCTCAGTGATCGATAGGGAAGACGTGTTGGATCCAAAAATTGCATGAGCAGGAGCAGCATCACCAATCTTTTTCCAAGTTTGTTTCTTGATATCAAGATTCTCAATGATTGCCTCAATTACCATATCAGCATCCTTCACTGCCTCCTCGAGGGAAAGCACACCTGATAGACGAGTTTTTATGGCATCGACTTCTTCTTGGGACATCTTTCCCTTCTCTACTCTCTTATCCAACCATTTAATGTTCTTGGTCATGCCACCATCAATGAACCTCTGTTCAATATCATTCATAATCACATTGTAACCATATACTGCTGAGACAAGGGCAATTCCTGCTCCCATCTGTCCAGATCCAATCACGGTGATGTTCTTAATGTCACTCATTTGTATCAATTTATACAATTTTCTATCGCAAAAAAATTGTTCTTATCAATTCTAGATTAAAGGAAATTTTGTTTTCTCGAATATGAAGAATTTTCAAATCGAGTTCAAAACCCTAGCTCTAAAACTCTCTTAGATGTTAGATTGACATGTTTATCTTAACTAGTATTGATTATATAAAAAAAGGAATAATGCCCCTCAGACCCATCAAATTTATCTATTAATTGACATTGACCGGAAGAATAAACTATATATCAATCTAAAATGTACTAATTTTCGAAAACAATTGGTGATAGCTCTGAATAAATTGAGATTAGTTAAAATTATGTTCCTTATTGTCACGATAACATCATATTTTGTGATTTATGCACTTAATAATAATGCATTTCCGGGATTAAAAGTTGGTTATAATGTAGTGGTCGATGACAATTTGGCTTTTGTATCTAATAATGAGGGTATTGAGATTATCAATGTAGAAAGCAAATATAATCCTAAGGTACTGGGTAATGTAGATGTAGATAACATGGGATTCGGTTTTGCAGTCAATGGAAATCAGCTATATATAGCTGATAGCACATCGGGTATAATAATTACTGATATTCAAGATCCTAACAACTATAGAATAATTGGAGAGACAAATTTTGATATTGGGGTATTATCATTGGATTATCAGGATAATTTGGTTTACACCATCAATACAAAAACCATGAGAATAGTTAATGTAAGTATCCCAGAAAATCCTGAATTAATTGGTACTTATACATCCCCTCTTGTACAAGACTACCGAGATATTTTCATTCACTCAGATCTACTCTTTATCGCAGATGGATCTCGTGGAGTTGATATTATTAACATTACAAATCCTAATACACCTACTTTAATTACAACAGTATTGACTGAAGCACCTATTGCTCTTCATGTTCATGAAAATATATTATTTACCGGATGCCATGGTGCGGGAATTAAATGGTTTGATATCAGTATTCCAAATAATCCATATTTACTTGGAAGCTACATGGAACCTAATGGGGAAGCCTATGGTGTTTGGGGAAATTCAAGTCATATATATGTAGCAGACCTTCAAAAAGGAGTGTATGCTCTAAGTATTATTGGTCTAGTAAGCAAATTATTTTATAACTTAGATGCCCATCCACATGATATCATTGTAGAGAACAATTTTGTGTATCTAGGTGATCAAGATTTTAGACTTAAAATATTTGGTTCTGAGCTAAATTGTTTATACAATGGCCATGTAGATCATTATGGTTTACCGATTTTCTTAACTTTGGTATTGATTATTATTTACTTATATCCCGTGATTAAAAGAAAATTTGGTAAGAGTAAGTCTAATAAGAGTTGAATTTGATTTCGCAAATACAAAGAATTATCTATTGCATAAGAATACTGCTAGTATGAATGTTTTTGATTTTTTAAAATTCTCTGTCGAAGAGGAACACAAAGCGATTAATAAATTATTGTCTGAAATGACCGAGGAGGCCTTGAAATTCCCTATGGGAGATGATGTAACCATTTTCTCTAGACTTAAACATATGTCTAGTGCAGAGTATCGTATGGCAGCATATCTTTACTCGACAGGAGACGATGAAGAATTTGATATTGAGGAGGAAAGTATCAATTCATTGCAAAAAGGATTTGCTAGATCAAAAAACAGACATCTTCTAACGCTAAATAATCTCTCAGAGATTGATTTGGAGAAAATGTGGAAATCTAAAGTATCAGGCAATGAATATAGTTACAAATTTCTGCTTTGGCATTTTCTTGAACATCTTGCCACGCATCGAGGTCAGGTAGCTTATGCATTACGCCAATACTTAGGCTAGATCAGCATTCAGGAGTATTTCTATTAATTCATTGTAAGTTGCATTGAGATATTCAAATTGCTTGAGTAGATCTGGTCTATCATTCAATAATTCTAGATTTAATTTTATATTATAGTCAACCTTGCCAAGTTTTTTCAAACCAAGCTGGTTCAATCTCCTCTCCCATTTCTCGAGGAAACTATTCAATAACAGTTTCTCCTCTTCGTCATTTACCTTGTGTACCTGATTCCAGAGATAAAAATCCGAACGCTTGGTCATTCCTTTAAGTGTGTTGAAAACCTCATTAAGAATACTCTCTGTGGCACCTAATCCATAAGTAGCAGGACGTAAAACCATGATGGAGAGCTCTGAGAAAACTAAATTGTTAACAGAATTATAGGAAGTACCACTCTGATTGTCAATAATTATCAGATCATAACCCATATCTTTAAGCTGTTGTTTGGCTAGCATAGCCTTTTTGAGGGCATCTTTCCACCATGATTTAGATTTCCATCCAAGAAAGGCTTTACCAATTCTTGGAGGTGGGCTTAGAATAATATCTAGATCCCCTATACTACATTTAGATTCGAGTACTGCATCAAAATCAATATCTGGGTTCTCAAGAAAATCTACCCAAGTTGTATTGAGCTTGCAGTTATTCACTAAATGTACTAATGATGGTGCTTCAAGATCAGCATCAATTACAATTGTTTTCAAGCCTCTCTTAGCTGCAGCTATACCAAGAAACATGGAAGTTAATGTCTTTCCATTTCCTCCACGAGTACTATAAACTGTAATTGCACGCATTCTGATCACCTATTGTGGAATATACCATGTTTCTCCGTCTCTAACCTCGGGTTTAACAAGGCCAACAGAGACTAACTTGCTGATGTTATCACTATCTGATATATCTTCTTCTTTCCATCCATTTGGTTGCTGAATTAATTGCTTTGCTAATAGACTTAAATCCTCTGGCAATGAAGCAAGAAATCCGATATCAAATAGGCTAGCTCCATGGTATTCTGCTGCAAGAAGTATTGCCTCATTTACTTCATTGAACAACTTCTTAAGCATTTCCTCGGACTCTCCCTTTATTTCAGGAGAAATCATACCAGTTATAGTTTCAGAAAAGTCCAAAACACCAGCATATTCTCTAAGTATTCTTTCAAGCACTGTTCTATGCTTATAAATTTCATCCTTAATCCGCTCAGGGAAAATCAAACAAAAAATCAGTGTACCTTTACCTGTGGAAAAAGTTGATCCTGGTAACGGCTGTTGCTGCATCTCCACATTGAATAGATAACATAAATATGAATCATCATCTAATTCAGGTACTGGTAAAGGTCCGAATAATTCCATGGTTTTTGCAGATACATTGCCTATACCACTGGTTATGACCAGCCTTGCTGCAAGTAACATACCAATATCTGGTGTGATTAATCCACTGGCGTCACTGATAAAAAATGGTCCTATGGACTGCATATTAGATAGCAGCGCAATTTCAGAAAGTTGAAGACCAGTTTCCAAGGATTATCCTCCAAATTTTACTACATGAATATTTCACGTAGTTTAATATATTCTGTATTCTCCTTCTTTATATTAAAAATATACGATAAAAATAGGGTGCAATGGGTAGGTTTTAGCGCTTAATTGGAGCAATAGTATTTTGTGTTATAACAGTGTCTACTATTGATTTTCAGTTTGAAATTGGTCTGTACAACTAGTTTATATGTTTGGAGGAGAAATCTAAATTATGGATGAACATCCTAGAATTATTGCACATATTGATTTAGATATGTTTTATGCAGCAATAGTACTTAGGGATGATCCAACTTTGAGGGGGTTTCCTTTGATTATAGGCAATCCAAATGCTCGAGAAACTAAAAGAGGAGTTGTTCTCACCGCGACCTATGAAGCACGGAAATATGGCGTTCATTCAGGTATGTCAATGGCTGAGGCTCTTAAACGATGTCCTCAAGCGATTATTAGAAGATCCGATTATGAGAAAAACAAAGAAGCTTCTGAGACTATCATGAACTACCTCAAAAGTTTCAATTTACCAATTAGGATCGCCAGTATTGATGAAGCATATATCGATATTACTAATAGATGTTCAGACTTTCATGAAGCATTTGTCTTTGTCAAGGAAATCCAACAATGGATCTATGATAAGGTAAAACTGACTGTTTCAATTGGAGTAGCTCAAACAAAAATCATTGCTAAAATCGCATCTGATTTTAACAAACCAAATGCTGTCACAGTTGTCACACCAACAGGTTACGAGGAATTCTTCCATGGATTGAAGATTTCGATCATCCCAGGAATAGGAAAGGTGGCATTCAAGCGATTTGAAGCTCTAGGTTATACTACATGTGGCCAATTATATCAAATGGACAGACATCAACTCAAACTAGCAGTTGGATCTGCTGGGGATTTCCTCTATGATGTCTTTCACGGAAATACTTCTTCAGATCTATCAACTCGTGGAGAGAGAAAATCTATTTCTCATGAAACCACTTTTCATAGTGATGCCAAAGATATTCCGTTGTATATTGAGAAGATCGAATATATTTTCTCAAAAACATATAATGAATTAATTATTAAGCAACTATATTGTAAAACAGTAACGGTGAAAATTAGGTTCAGGGGATTTGACACGATAACTAGATCCAAAACCTTACCAAACCCAACAAATGATAGGGAGAAGCTGTATCAGGCCATGTTTGAATTATACGAGGAACATTTGATTGACCCAAGAGGTATTCGTCTTTTAGGAGTAAAATTTTCTCAATTTGCTCAATTGAGTGATGAGATAGTTCCACTAGTTGAATTCTTCTGAGATATAAATAAAATCGCGTACTCTGAATCCCCTAATTATATATACTAAAAGAAGTGAGCGAGAGTAACGTGTCTAACAATAAAGATAACCTGGCCAAAGAATTATTTGATGCATTAAACGAGGTTATCTTTTTTTTAAATGAACATCACAATAGAGAAATTGCTATAATTCAGACACGGATACTTCTGAACTCTAAAAAAGATCTGGTAATCAAAAACCTCAATGCCTTTTCAAATGAGGTCTCACTGGATCAGGAATATAAGATTGGTGTAATATTCAAGGTCCTAGATCTGGCAACACAAATTATCTACCGAATCCCAAGGGTACCTGAATTGGATAGGGTACGTTTGGATTACCAGTCACTCACCAATTTTGTTCGTATGCTCCTGGCATATATTCATCAAGATAATTCTCAAGCTCAAAGTTTCTCCACTGCGTCAATTCTAAGTCATATGTTGTTAGATGAAGTTCCAAATATAGAAGAATTACCTGAATTACCACCATTTGATGAGGATCCGTTCCCTTTTTTTGAGATAGCTATCCCATTAAGTAATTCCTTTCAATCTAATTTTGGGATCTATGAAACATTGATTGATTTTCTCCCTACAGTTACAAGATCAAACATGATCGAATGGGTGAATAAGATGTTGCTTAATTTCAAGCTACATTGGAAATTGTTTGCGAAATTTGATATATTAATTATGCTTAAGACAAAGAAGATCAAGAAGATGAATAATTTTATCAATAATATATTCATTTTTATTTTCACTCAAATGGGTATGGTTCTTTCTCTACTTGAATTACATGCGAAATTTGGTGGGATGTGGCCAGAAGAAATAGACAATTTAGGAATGGTAAAGAAATTTTCTCTTGAAGAGTTCACCAGAGCTATTAAGGAAAATGAGGATTTCGTTTTAGGAAAAATTAATGATTTAAAACATGCGTATAGTATTTTCTTAATAGATAGAAATGATAACCCTGAGATGAATGAAAATATGGCTGATTTTAAGATATATCTTGATGATTTTCATTTTCAGCAAAAATTGATAAATCTCTATCATTTTAATGAATTCAATGAGATTAAGAAAATAGATGAAATCAAGAGTAATGGGATGAAATTCCTAGAAGCATTTATTGATCAGGCTGGAGGCACTGAGGAGATATTATCGAGTACTTTACTCAGTTCATTTCTGATATCGGTTCATGAAGTACTGCCATTTATCACCAGATCTGCATTATTACATGATGATCACGCAATTTTTGAAAATTTTCAGTATGAATATCGTAGTATCCTCAATAAACTAGATATCGAGGATGATGCGAACCTATTCTGGATGAATACTCTGTGTACATTAATTATAGAGACACACTTTGACTATGATGTAGATATTGATCAAAAAATTGGAGAATTAGAGGCAACATTGCAATATTTTCTTCTAAAACCACGTATCTATCTTTCAATGAGTAATTTGTTAATTATTCTGAGTTTCTTATCTAATAAAAAAGATGGAGAGTATCGATTTGAGATATTGAAAAAAATAGAGTATAATGATATTCTAGGAGAGAATAGAAGTAAAACCAAGCAAGATTTTAATCATTATAAGCAATTTCTTTTTGCCTATGAGAAGGGAGAAAATTTTGATCTGATGCTCACTCATCGTCAAGTGATAATCGATCTGGATCACATGTCATGGTTAATACCAGATTTCACCAAATGGTTTGAGCAGAAAAATAAGTATACGATACCCTATATTCCTTTTAACCTAGCCATGGATGCTCTAATAGAAATGTAATCTGCTTTGTAATGAAACAAGTCGTATATTATCTATTTAACTCTCTACTTTATACAAATTTTAATATGAATGATGGATATAGGATGAATATGCATGAGACTAAAACCACAGCTTGTGGTACAGAGATAAAGGATAAATCTATATTTGTCATATTTAGAGGATTGAAAATCTATCTTTGTGAGCAAGAATGTATTGAAGAATTTCAAGAAAACCCTGACAAATTCATAACCTCAGATCACTTGAAAATTACATTACCTATACTTTAAAATCATTTCAAATAAGGATAGTATTCACCAAAAATTTCAGGTAATTGTACTTAGAGGAGATATTCATTCAATATGTCAGATTACTTATTATTTCAAAAATCATAATTAAACTAGAATAATCATATTAAGTAATCCAAAAACTATATTTTTCCACGTCTTAGACTGGCATTATGGTTAAATACAACCCTCCACCATATAGAATCAAAATGGTTGAGCCTATAGAATTACCATCTGTTGAGGAACGGCACCAAGCCATTAAAGAAGCAAATTATAATGTTTTCAACCTCAAGGCAAGTCAAATATTCATGGATTTACTTACTGATTCTGGAACAGGGGCTATGTCTCACGGGCAATGGGCATCTATGATGAAAGGAGATGAATCCTATGCCAATGCAAAAAGTTTCTACAGAATAAAGGACGTAGTTAAGAGATTAACAGGATTTGAAGAATTTATTCCTGCACATCAAGGAAGAGCTGCAGAGAATATTCTCTTCGGCCATCTCTTACAGAATAAAGCAGGACAGTATGTAGTTTCAAATCAATCATTTGATACCACCGTCGGACATATATTGTACAATAAGGCCAAACCAATTGATATCGTCATCGAGGAAGGAAAATCAGCTAAAACAGACCATCCATTCAAGGGAAATATGGATACTTCAAAATTGCAAGAAATACTTACTAAAGAGGGAGAAAAAGTTGAGATCATCACACTTGTCCTTACTAATAATGCCGGAGGTGGACAACCTGTTTCAATGGCAAATATCAAGGAGGTGTATACTATTTCCAAAGCAAATAACAAACCATTCTACATGGATATTGCTAGATTCATTGAAAATGCATATTTCATTCAACAGAGAGAGGAAGGTTACAAAAACAAGAGCCTGAGTGAGATTCTCTTAGAAATGGGATCCTTCTGTGATGGCATGTGGATGTCAGCAAAAAAGGATGCCTATGTGAATATTGGTGGGTTCATTGCATTAAGAGATAAAAATCTAGCTGATAAGTTACGTGAAAGACTCATAATGTTTGAGGGATTTCCAACCTATGGTGGTCTTGCGGGTCGTGATTTGGAGGCCATGGCTACTGGATTGGAAGAAGCTGTAGAGGGATCAGTTGTAGCACACCGGGTGAATCAGATAGAATACTTAGTACGTAGACTAGATGAAGAGGGTATTCCAGTTGTTCTTCCTCCAGGGGGTCATGCAGGGTTTATAGATGCAGGTGAGTTTCTACCACATATTCCAGCAGAGCAATTCCCAGCCCAGGCACTATGTATTGAACTCTACTTACGAGGAGGAATTAGAGCAGTAGAGATAGGATCACTGATGTTTGGTCATGAAGAAGATGGAAAGTTCATTCCTGCAACGATGGAGCTGGTGAGATTAACGATTCCACGTAGAACCTACGAAAAAGCTCATTTTGATTATCTAATAGATATACTTATTGATTTGAAGTCTGAAAAAGATAAAATCAAGGGTTTGAAGATTGTAGAAGAACCTGAATTTTTACGTCACTTCACTTGCAAGCTAGCACCAGTTGACTAATTAAATATACTTTCTTTCATGCAATGTTTTAAGGATCCAAGGTACCAATAGGAAGAATACTAATCCAAGAATGAAATATCTTAGAAAATACAGAATTAAAGTTAACTCCAAATTGCTGGGATCAATCTCATCAAGATCAGAGAATGCTCGTTCGAATCCGAAAATTATTCCTATACCGATACCTGTTGATATTAATCGATTCCTTATACCCAGAATAGCTGTAGTATCGAATTGTATAAAGTGAGTTTCTAGTGGTGCACATAGGGCAAATGTGATTAGCAAAGCAGCCTCCATGCCAAGATCTGAACCTTCTTCTACACCGAGTATCACAATACTAAGTATCCACGTAGATAGAGCTAAAGATGTACCAATAAATACTTGTTTCTTAATATTCCATGAAGTATAGATCAAATACATTCTTGGATAAAAGATAAGATAAAGATTAATCATACCCCAAGCTATCAAGAATCCACCAAGTATATCACCTAGATCATGCATTCCCAGGAGTATACGCGAATATGGTACTAGTACCATTAGAATGATAAGGACCCCAATGAGTAGTTTATGTATCCTTGTTTTTTCAGTTACGTGGTTAAGATTGAAGTAATTATATCCATAAAAGGTAATTGAACCCTGTGCATGGCCACTGGGGAAACCATAACCACTGGATTGTGACTCACCATCATGTATATTACTTGGAGGCCTGGGGTCTTGCAATAATCCCTTGAGAAATGAGTTAAGATAGAGAGAACTCATGAATACCATAAATAACCTTTTTCCATATCTGAAATCAATACCAAAGAGGATAATTCCAAAGAACACAATATACAGTTCCTTAGATCCAAACTGCGTAATGATTTCAAATATAAACCGGATACTAGAATTATTAACCACAAAGGCATTATTAAAGCCACTAAAATAGAGAATTGAACCTAGAACTGCAATGGATCCAAAAATAATCAGATTTATATAGAAAATTTTTGGGGATAGAATAGGATAATTTATGGATTCACTCATTTCATTTACATAACATCTGCCTACATATAAAAATTGGTCATAATTGATGGAAATAGAGATGAATTCCTAATAATGCAATACTATTGTACTCAAACTAATGCCTTAAGTTAATCTACTATTAGTATCCAATAGTGCGTGCAGTCATCAATCAAGGTACTGATAAGGAAATTGCTTGGGATATGGATGATTATGTCTCTCCTGATCTAGTTAACTCCATCAGGATGGCTGGTATTGAGAAGAATATTGACTGGAGTGAAAGTCCGTTGTATGACCTCGTTGAGATCCTGCTTGAGAATCAGAGTATTGATGAACTATCGGAGAGAATCTTTGATGAAGATCCCATACTTCAGGAGTTAATTACAAAGGAACTAAAATTATGGAATATTACTCAAGAAGATGATGAGGATAAGATTAGACAGCTAGCTCATCTTTATCTTCCTGTTTTGCTAGTAATTGCACAAGAGATCGATGATAAATAATTTGCTTATTCTATTTTATCCAATTACCTCAATGGGAATATATGTATATACTTGAAAAGATTATTTATGTACATGGAAATCGATGATATTATCAAAGGATCGCTTGATGATGCATTAAAATCTATTGATCAATTGATTTCCAACAACCCAAATGATACAATCAAATATCAACTCATGAAAAGCGACATTTATAATTTCCATGGAGAATACAATAAAGGTCTCGAATTAGCTTTGGAGGTCAAGAATCAGGAACCAAATAATGAAGAAAAACTCTATGCATTGGTATTACTAGTGGAGATTTCGGATAAACTAGCCAAATTTAATATGGTTGAGAAATTTTTTCATGATGCAGAGTGTATCATAAAAAATAATGATAACTACGAGATAGATAAGTTAAAATGTAGATTATACAGGAATTGGGGAAGAACGTGTTCAAGATTAGGGAATTATGATACAGGTTTAGAATATTTAGAACAAGCACTGGTCACTTGTGAACAATTAAATGATAATCATGAACTAGCAGCTATTCTAAATAACATGGGTATTAATTACTGGTACAAGGGAGATCTGGATAAAACTTTAGATTATTATAATAAAGCATTAGCTATACTATTAATAAATGGTGATCAGAAGGAAATAGCTCGGATAAAAGCCAACTTAGCTAGTATTCACTGGGATAAAGGTGATTTAGATCAGTCATTATCTTACTTACAAGAAGCTCTGAAGATCTTTGAGGAATTTGGTGACCCACAGGAGATATCTACAACACTCAACAACATTGGAATAATTTTCAAAGATATGGGTGAACTAGATTCTGCTCTTCAATATTACAAATTGGCACTTGAAATGCGATTGAATATTGGAAACCAGCAATACATTGCAATCTCCTTCAGTAATATTGGATTCGCATACAAGGATAAGGGAGAATTGGAACTAGCACTGGATTATTATGACAAGGCACTAAAAATATTCAATGAGATTGGAAATAATAAAGATATTGCTAGCACTCTTGGTAGAATAGGATCTGTATACAATGAGAAAGGAGAATTAGAACAAGCTCTTGAATATTACGAGAAATCATTGACTATTTTCGAGGAGATAGGTAATCAAAAAGATATAGCGACTACCCTCAATGATATTGGACGAGTGTATTTTTCTATGGGAGAATACAGTATTGCCATGAAATACTTTCTAGATTCTCTTGACATCTTTTTGGATCAAGAGTTAGTGCTTTATCTGCCTAGAATTTATTTTAATCTGATTCGTATTCATATTGAATTAGATAATATAGATAAAGCAAATCAATATTCAGAAAAATTAAATGATATCAGTCAGACAAAACATGATTTACGCACCTCACATTTGAATAAAATGGCAACTGCATTACAATTGAAAACAAGCAAAAGACTCTCAAAGAAAATGAGTGCTCAACCGATTTTTGAAGAGATAATGAATGCAGCCATTTCTGATTACAATCTAACAATCTTGGCCATGGTAAATTATTGTGAATTACTGTTGCTTGAATTTAATACCCTAAAGGAAGAGGATGTTCTTCAAGAAATCATTGCACTCTCTGAAAGAATTTACACCATGGCACAGAATAACAAAATTTATCCACTTATGATTAAATCACTTTTCCTTATTGCGAAACTACATCAAATAGAATTTAAATTTGATATGGTCGAAGAGACCTTGCAAGAAGCATATTTATTGACTATTGATAAGAATCTAGCCACTTTTCAATATCAAGTAGAGGCTGAGAAGAAGAAATTTGAAGAAGAGATAACCCTATGGTATGAACTTGCTCAAGCAAGTGCACCACTTATCGAACGAACTAGTCGGATTGAAATTAGCTCGTATCTTAATGATATAGGCAAATCGATGCAAACGGTTTGAGTTGATTTATTTCTTCTTGGATTTCTTGCCAAATTTCTTTTTTTGCTCAAGAAGAGCTCTATTAACAAATTCTGCGGAACTAGTTGCTGATTGCACCATCCCATAATTTATATCTTCAACAGCTTCAGCAGCTTCGAACATTTCCTGGGTGGCCACAGAGGCTCCTTTCATTGCTGAATAACTACTCGATTTCTGTTGCTGTTTAGCCTCTCTTGTTTCAGTTCGTTGAAGATAAAAATGAGAGATCATATGAATTACTGTCCCCTCACCATGTGGGAATTTGACAACCACTGCCTCCTCACCATATCGTTCACCCAATTCTTTAGATTTGATTAGAACCTTTACTCTATCCTTGTCTATTATTTCGCAAGGATAGCTAGATCCTTCCAACCACCATACAGGCATAGTTTCTTCATCTAAGAAACCTTTTATGATAGGATCATCCCGATCAAGTACTTCAATTCGAACCACCTCATCTCCGGTTGGTTTCTTGTTATATCGTATCGTTCTGGGGAAAGCAACCTCCAGTACATTCTGAAGAGCCCAATCTGTTGTGATAAGTTGCCCACCTGAAAATACAAATTCTGAGAGCATTCTAGCTTTATCCTCTGGAAAACTAGAGGCACAATTAACAAATACAGTCATATCAGGTCGAAGCTTTACTTGTCCCAGTTGATCAGCTGATATCTCCTTGAAAGGTATACCTGAATGTCTGAGCACAAGATGAATATGATCATAGGTTCCTGTGATACATATTGTGTCATTATCATCAAGTTCCTCCAATATTTCAATATTTTCTTTATCCTCCATTTCAAGTCGATCTTTAACTAATTTGGATCCAAGCTTATATGCCGTTTCCATTTCCTTTTCTTTATCATCAGATTTCATTGTACTATTATTGTCATCATGACCTAAAAATCCTTTGGAATAAAAAAGGGGATTTCTCGCAAAATCTAGGAGGTTATTCTAAATTAATTGTAAGTCAAAATAATTTCTGTCTCAAATTAGCTATTTGAACATAGTTTATGCGGTAATTCAAATCAAAACGTATCTATAACAGGATAACGAGATCTATTTATTGATTATGAAAAATGAAATGCAGTTATTTTAATGCTTATGCAGTTAATAATTATTTTAAACTTTCATTAAGAAAAAAAGCGTCCAATTACATCTAAAAACTATCTAAATAGATATTTTATTTTTGATCAAGAATAAATAATTCGTAAATTTCATCCTTTTTTACTGAACTTTTTAAAATCTCATAAAGTAATCTTAGATTACCTTTTTTTGTATCGGTAGTCGACGGAACTTTTATTAGCTATAATTTTTACAATTACTTTGATGTTCGGACTACCGAAAATGAGTATAAGGATCACAAATATTGTTTTTTGGACTATATTTTTGTGTGTAATTATTATTTTTGAGACTTCTGGATTGCAGAATACTGATAATAATTCAATTTATCAAAATGATTTATCAGATAGTTTTGGACTGGAATATCAAAATATTGGAATTTCAGCGAATGAATTATCAATTCCAAACATAACATTATCTAATGTAATAATTGATGGAGTTGTTACTGAGGATGAATATGGAGCATCATATCATGATACAAACCTAGATATGATGGTTTATTGGGAACACAATGGAACCTATTTCAAAGCAGCGCTTGTAATTGAAGCAACTGGCTGGGTATCAATTGGTTTTGGACAGGTAATGGCTGGTTCTTCAATGATTATGGGTGGATATGATAGTGGTGCTTACTGTTATGACCTCATAGGAACTGGTGGTGTGGCCCACTCAGATGATACAAATCAAGGAGGAACTTATGATATTAGTGATTGTGCAGCAACAGAAGATACTAGCACAACTCTAGAATTTATCATCCCAATGGATTCAGGAGATGATCAAGATACTGTTATTGAGGTGGGTACAGCAGATATATTTTTTGCCTATGCTGCAAGCAGTGATGGAAAAACATCAATGCATACAGGTTTTTCTGATTACGTAGAATTTCAAATACTCGCTGATGATGGTGGTGAAGGACAGCTTGATCTAGGTGAATTTGAAGAATCGATTCCATTTACTAATATTTCAAGGGTAGAAATTGATGGCATTATAGAAGATGATGAATATAATGAGAGTTTTTACGAACCCCAATCAAAGATAACAGTTAATTGGGAATATGATGAAGAAAATATGTTAATTGGTCTGGAGTCATCAACAACTGGTTGGCTAGCATTCGGTATCGGTGATGCAATGCTAGACTCAGTAATGATTATGGGAGGAATACGAGATGGTACAGCCTATTGTCATCAAATGATTGGTTTAGCAGATTGGGTTCATCATGAGGATGATACATCAGATATTATAGCTTGTGAAGCTAATGAGGAGGATGGAATAACTACACTTGAATTTGAATATCCACTAAATACATCTTCATCAGGAGGGCAAGATCTCATAATGAGTAGTGTATATGGAATGTTTCTTGGTTCACATTCTTCATCAGATACCATCACTTCGATCCACGATTCAAGATCGGATGTATTTCAGGTTCTCATGAGGCCACCTGCAAAAAAGGTTACTTCATCTATGGAATTAGCCTCACTTTCAACTCAATCAGAAGATATATCATTTTCGTTGGAAATTAAACTCACAAGAGATGATATTGCATTATCTAGTATACTAGTTGATTTCTTTATGGAAATTGCTTTTGGAGAAATGATATTGGAATCAAAATCAACTGATAGTAATGGAGAAGCTTCAATTTCGTATACTAATGAGTATTTAAGTGGTAATCACACCTTTGGAGCAAGGTCAAAACAAATATTATTTGTCGAAGATGGTCAACTCAAGATATTGGAAAGCAGTACAATATCTTTTGTTATTGATTTTGGTGAGATGCATGATGAAGAATCAACAGAACTCATGACACCAGCAAGAATTGGTATTTTTGTAGCATTTTGGGGTGCAGGAACTTTAATTTGGGGAAGTTATGCATATTCTGTTTATCAGGTTTATCAGATTTCAAAAAATGGGAATGGATCAGAGGATGAAAAACCTGCAAAGGAGGAGAATTAAAATGAGTGATAGTGAAATTGATAAATCAGAAGTGGAAATCACTTCAGAAGATACTACTTCTGAAAATAAGGGGATTTCTAGACGAACTTTTCTAAAACTTGCTGTTACATCAGCTGTTGTAGGTGGAGTAGGTTATCAAATGAATAAAATGGGATGGTTACCTACAGCAGAATCAGATATTCCACCTTTCCAATCCCCAATACCCGACAACCCAGACCGTCACTGGGGATTTATGATTGATTTGAATAAATGTGATGGGTGTGAAAATCTATCTGTACCTGAAGATGATCCAACTGGTGAAAAACCTCGGTGTTCATATGCTTGTAGAGTTTCCCACCAATTCATGGGTGCTGAACCTCCTCAATACTGGATTAGAGTATATAAATTAGAAGAGACACCTGGTTTAGAGAGTTTCAATTTTCCAAAACCTTGTCAAAATTGTCAAGATGCCCCATGTGTAAGAGTTTGTCCTACAGGAGCGAGTTTTTCAAGACCTGGAGATGGAACAGTTCTTATTAATCATAATATATGTGTAGGATGTAGATTTTGCATGGCTGCATGCCCATATGAAACTAGGTTCTTCTGGTATAATAATCCTCCAGAGGTAAATGAGGAAGAATTGCATATGGAATATTCTCCAGAATATGCGCTGCCTCATCAAGTTGGAACAGTTGCCAAATGTGATTATTGTTTGCATAATGTCTATTTTGGAAAATTACCTCATTGTGTACCAGCATGTCCCAATGGGGCCTTGTATTTCGGAGACTTAAATGAAGACGTGGTAACAAATGGTAAAGAAACTATTCAATTAAAAGAGACATTGAATGCGAGATCTGCATATAGGTATAAAGAAGATGAAGGAACAAATCCTTCGGTTTATTATTTACCTGCTTTCAAGGAGGATGCATAAATGACCAGTAAATACGATATCGAACAAGATTTATTACACCCAGTATTTACTTCTGGTAGAAATTATTTCATTTTGGTTGCTACATGCACTTCAATAATTATTGCAGGAACAGTGGCTTGGATCTACCAATTGGTAAAAGGGTTAGGAGTAACAGGATTGAGCCAAAGAATATTTTGGGGTATTTACATCTCCAATTTCATTTTCTTTATGGGAATATCCTATTCTGGAACTATAATTTCAGCAATACTGAGAATATTGGATGTGAAATGGAAAACTCCCGTTACAAGAACAGCTGAAGCTGTTACTTTTATTGGTGGATTCGTAGGATTTTTTATGATAATTATTGACATGGGAAGACCTGAAAGATTGCTTCTTGTGGCATATGCGTCAAGGATACAGTCTCCATTGTTTTGGGATATGCTTTCAGTAGGTGCATACCTATTTGGATCATTCATCTTTTTCTACCTTCCCTTAATTCCTGATTTAGCATTGATGAGAGATCATCATGAAAAAATGAGGGGAGGTAAATTACGAATTAAGTTGTATCAATTGCTTTCAGTAGGATATCAGGGAACAACAGTACAAAAAGAAGCATTGGATAAGGCAATTAAATTCATTAATATTATCATGATCCCAGTTGCGATAATATGTTCTACAATCTTTGCGTTTATATTTGCAATGACTTGGAGAGTTGGATGGCATAGTACCATTTTTGGACCAGCTTTTGTTGTGGCATCTGTATTTTCAGGTACAGCAGCAATAATCATTTCACTCATGATTATTCGTAAACTATACAACTTGGAGAAATATCTAACTAAAGCTCATTTCAGAAACATGGCAATAATTTTGTTCATATCAGATGGAGGATATCTGTATTTCACGGTAACAGAATATTTTACTACAATTTACAGAGCTGCAAAGCATGATATGGAGTTAACAATGGAAGAGTTTTTTGGACGTTATGCATTGTTCTTCTGGTTCTTCATCTTTATCGGTATGGTTATCCCAGGGTTAATGCTATTTGTAAGTATATTGAAATGGGAGAGTGATAAAGCCATTCCCACCATTTTTACCGCATCTGTATTTGTATTGCTAGGAATGTGGGTCAAAAGGTATTTAATTGTCATACCTGCACTGGCAAGGCCATTTGTAGAACAAGCATGGACACCATATACAGTTTCACTTGTAGAATGGGCAGTTACGTTTGCAGGTATCGCAGGTTTTGTTTTAATCTTTGCCATGTTTACAAAGGTGTTCCCAATAATCTCTGTTTGGGAATTGCAAGAAGATCAAGAAAACAATATAATATAAATTTATAAATAAATATAGCAAATCTTGCTGCATCAAATATTAAGATTAATTTTCTTTCAATCCAAGATAACAAATAAATCATCATTTAATTTGAAAAGTAAAATCCATTCCAATCATACAATTAATCAAAATAAAATGAAAGTTAATCTTAGCAGTTTTTTTTAAATCTTGATCAAAGTTGTTTAATCGAATTTAAATAATTCTTGTTCAATGTTATTATCGGTTGGTCATGAGTACTCCTTTACATCTATCCTGTCCTGTCATCCGTGCAGCACGTCCAGAGGATGCTCTAGCCATCACTGATGTACACCTCACTTCAAATTCAGAGCTCATCCATTCGGTATACAGGGATAGTCCAGGAGCAAGAAAACTTCTGGAAAACCAGTATAGAAAATACCCACAGGGTGTGTATGTACTTTCAGAAGGAGAGGATATTATTGGGGTCATGAAACTCCATCTCCCTGGAGTGAAAATGGGTAAAACTGTGTCCATTCTTGATCTTATCCTCAATCTTGGATTATTTAAGGGAGTAAGAGCAGTTCTACTGCTCTCCAACTGGGATGAGTATAAATTAAGTCCTGGAGAGGCATATATTGAGTTCATGAGGATCAAAGATGAATGGCAAGGATCAGGTGGTGAACAATATCTCTATGAAAGGGCCAAGCAATTGGCACTTCAGGCAGGAGCAAGTTATGTCACCCAGTATGTGGGCATCAGAGATTACTCGTCAATGGCAAGAATGGAGAAACAGGGATTTGTTTCTAGAAGAAAAATACATTCACCTATAGCAAAATTATACCGGGAAACTGGAACATGGAGAAAATATACCTATACTGTTATTGATGGACCTATCACCGTAAAGGAATTCATAGTAGAAAAGGTTCAAACAATGAAAATCCGTTGGAATGAAAGACAACGTGAGAGTATAGCTGCATTGCGAGTGAGTGTAGTCATGTCGATCATACCTATTGTTGGAGGTAGCCTGGCCTACGAACGGGGATATCCACAGGCAGCTATGGGATGGTTGATACTATTATGTTTCCATATCTCTGGTGGTCTCCTGTCTTATCGTGAAATATTCATTGGAAAATATCTTATTGGGGTTTCAATGATATCAGAGGCAATTAATATGATAGGGAGAGCAATGAATACAACTGTCTGGTTTGATCGGGGTTGGTTGATTCCTCTTGCTCTAAGCAATCTATGGGTTTTGGTTACAATGTTAAATACTCCTTCCAAAAATGATCTCAATTCATTTGAGGACACTGTATTGAATACCTATGCTGAAAAAATTCATCAAGCAAAAATGCATTAATTTAATAATTCCAATAATCCCGTTACGGGATCATAAAAGGGGAGAAGTAATGAAGCATCAATATTTACACAGTATTCCCTATCTTCCCTATCATTTCCCTCAAATGGACGTTCTGCTTTAATTTCAGATAACCAGTCACGAAGCCAAGGATTATCTTCAGAATGGAACTCAGGATCCTTCAATTTCTGCAACATCCGGAAATAGAGCATTTTTGCACCATGAGTATCTTCTATACGAGAAATTTCCTTAGAACCCATAGCTACAAATGAGATAGGATATCCCTCAATAAATTTAGATATGCAGTAGTCAACTACTCTGGATAGGTTACGAAATGCACCAACCAATATCTCAGCTGAGCCGATTGCATTAACTAAACCTCTGGTTCCATTAGTTGTACGGATCACTACTTTTTTTCCAAGAAAGATTTCTGGGTGTGTATCAATAAAATGAGGGCTATTATCATAATCAAATTTGGAAAAATCTCTTGAATCCTCACCCACTTTAATGTAGCCTTTCATCGAATATGCCTCTTCAGGATGTAATACTGGTTTTACTTTATTTGTAAGTTCAAGTAATGCCAATATTGTGTTTGATGCTCTAAAATTATCAATTATTACAGTAATTCCTTTATCCTTTGCTGCAAGAAATGCACCATCACCAAATTCACGCACATATAAGGGATATTTAGGGTGCGAAATCAAAGTTATTGAGTCAGACACTCTATACTTGATATTGATTTCCTCTTTTCAAAGTATATGATGTGTAAACATCCAATGATTGAATTTTTTTAATATAATTTGAATGAATTTTCTATAGTTATAATGAATAATATACCATTGAAAATCTGTTAAATTACTATTTTTCATTTATTATTTTTCTTGTCTGATGTTCGATATTCCGAATGTTTATTTTGATAAAATCATAAGGATAATTTAGATGGAATATAATCTATATCGAGGGTTATTACTAGTTACCTACCTATTCTATGTATTTCTGATGGGTATAGGTGCGAGTAAAGTTTCATCACTCATAATTATTTCAGGTATGACGGTTACAATATAGGAACGATAATTATTACCTATATTATTGGAAATATCACAGCCTTCACCATGTTTCCATTTTTTTATAGTGTAACCCATATGGAGAAGGCCAATATCCATGTTCCTGTATTCAATAATAATATTCAACTATTTATAATACCCAGCTTCTTAATCCTACTCTTCGAGATCGTAATTCCAATAATTAAATTTCGACGATATTCCCAACATCCGCTTGTTAAGCAAGCCTTCAGATTTATGCTAGCTTCAGGTATCTTTATCTCATTATTTGGCTTACTTATCTCTCAAAATCATCATTATATCATATTCCTGATTAGATTCCATTTGGGATCATTAGGAATGCTATTCTGGATTCGGGGATTACTCTATAATCCTTCTATGCTTGCTATTCCAAAAGCTCAACCGGTAAAACTGTTTGCAGTCAATAATTCTGGAATGACTGTATATTCTCATGATTTTCAAAAATTAATACTTCAAGGTGAGGATATTGTTGATGATCTTATTTCATCTCTATTCAGCGCATTAAATTCATTCACTGCAGAGGTTTTCGATGTGGATGATGAGATAGTAAGTTATGGAATGGGAACGTATATTGCACTGATATATAAGAGAAAGACAGCGATGTTTGTCCTTATATCAACTGGAGATACTCAAAATTTACGTATCATGTTGAAGAGTTTTGCCCTATTGAGTTGTGAGAGTGTAGAGTTCAGTAATTTCAAGATAGAATTAACTAGTATTGTGGATAAAATATTCAAAATTCCAATGATAGTCCATGGGAAGATTATTTAACATACGAGGCCAGAAACTCGTTATTCCAGTTAAACACCATGGGATCCCATTCATGATACTGATCAGGTAATTCCTTCAATGAAATCGATTTTATGTCTTTATTAGCCATCTTGTATTCATCTGCGATTCTAAGTATCGCTCTTAAGTAATCACGTTGCAATACTAAATCTTTTTTATTGCCAATTCTGCCATGTCCGGATATGAAATGCTCATATCTAGTATCATTTATGAGTGAATCCATCAATTCGATCCACTTTTCAGGTTTACCTGAGCCAATCCAAGGAAAAGAATCTGTGAAGAGATTATCTGCAAGAAATACCGTTTTAGTTTTATCACATTTCACAATAATGTCACCTGGTGTATGAGCCTCTACCAGTTCAAGAACTACATCACCACTTGTGCTTGTTAAACTCATCCCGGTCTCTACTATAGTATCAGGAAATTTGATGGTGAAATCAGGATGTCTGAGGTTGGAGATAAACAGATAATCATTTTCTAGATTGGCCTTCCTAGCTTCATCATTCTCAGCCTCTATTGCTCTTTTTTTCTCTTGCATCTCCTCATCGGAGAATGCTTGAATTTTTTCAATTAAACTAGTTAGCTCAGCGTTCATTGCATTGAGAGTTCGCTGAGTAGAGAGAATAGGTCCATCAAATACACAGTTTCCAACGATATGGTCAGCATGGATATGAGTATTCAAGACCATGGTGGCATCAGATGCTGTGAATTGAACTATTGCCTTCTTCAGATCCCTAGCGGCTTCGAGATTGAGGAAAGTATCAATAACCATGGTACGTTCCCCCAGATCAATAAATCCCGCATTGGATCCGGTTCCAGCTCCTTCCTTCTCAATTGCAGCAAAACAGTTATCATTTCTGAATAGTGTGAAGTATGTAGATTCAAAATCAACCTTTTCAAAACTCATATCAAGAATTTTCTATGGTATTATTTTATAGCTTGTTGAAGTGGCAATGTATCATTGTCTTATATCTCTGGAAGAAGTATTACAAGAAAACAATGTATCTCGTGCAACTATAATAATGGATGAAGATGAATTCATAGACGTGGTGTTATTCTTTTAGAATATTTTTTAAAATCATAAATGAATTCAAGATTTCGGTATGTTTGGTATCCCTATCTTAAATCCATTTTAGTATACCCATAAAGAGGATTACTGCTGTTATTCCAATACCATAGATAATTCCTACAGTCATGATCTTGTTCTTCATTTGCTCCATATCAAATACAAGGAAGCTGGCGATAAAGAAATGTAGATATCCAAACAAAAAAATCAACCAGATCCCACCCCAGCTGAAATTCCAGAAGGGATATTCCCAGATGAGTGCGTCTGCTTTATTCAAAAGTACTTCCACAAAAACAGCAAAGGCAGCAAATCCAATTGACAATGCCCAGCGATTGTTAAGTCCAAGAATTTTCATATTCTTATCATCAGGAAGAACATTGCCGAAAACAAGGCCTGCAATGGAAAACATGAAGGCGATCTCTATATTCCAACCGATCATAATAATGTAAACGGAATCGCCTGGTGTCATCCAGCATGCCGCGTAATTAGTGAAGTGGAATACCAGTGAATTCCATGTTTCATTAATCAGATCCATCCCAAACAGGGTAAGACCAGCAAAAACGATGTTCCAGTTCCCTGTGTCCTGTGCTTTTCGAATTTCCTTTCCCCAGATGTACATAACGAAAATTAAGATCGGTATGATATACCAGGTGAAGTTCGAATTATCGCGTAGGTTATCTATGGCTTGTTGTGCATAATCTGTAGGTGCCATGAGCTGATAGGTTTAATCGATTTCTTCAAGATATCGGGTCATATTTGTAACAAAATGAAATAATTCTGAGAGCATTAATTAGAACGCCCACTAATCGTTTTCAATGGATCCTGAATTAAGATAGTTGTGAAGATCTTCCTTTATTCTTTCCCAGGAGTACGCCCCAAGGGAGAAATAACTAATCGAGAAGGTATTTGACATGATAAGGAATATGGCACCAGATAGTAATGATTCAAAAAATCCCATATCGTTTACTAAAAGAAGGGACAGGCTGAATAATATTACTGCTATAATGGTTCCAATAATCATGGCCCTAGTCCTAACAATTCTGACTCTTGCCTTAGCATATGTCTCAAATTTTGATTTGAAGGTAAGAAGATCCAAATATCTCACTTCACCAGGTTTGGGTGCATTTTGGTTGGACATAACATATCGCATTGGCACAATTCCAGCAATAATGGCAAATAGGAAAGCCAGAGCAACAATGTAATACCAGTCAAATGAAGAATAGATTATTGCAATAGCACCAAAAAGAGGACCTGTAATAATGTATGTTTTGGCCAGTATGGCGATCACGGGTTTCTCATAATCATAGACGATTTTTCGATATTTTGATTCCAACGTAACTCCCTCTTTACTGGTTTCATCGATAAAATAACCAATAATTATCCCAAAGACAAATCCTGGAATAATCATTGCTAGCATACTTGATTGTAAATTTTCAACGAGAGATCTTTCTGAGTTGAATAATTCCCAGATAAGGTTGATAATTATCAATATAAGATACGTTCCGAAGATACCAAATGTATACGGGTTATTTTGAATTGCAGTAAGCATTCCACTTGTTTCTCTAAGATCTGGGTCAATAGTTCTCTCCTCAAGCATCTCAAATGATAAATCTTCTAAATTGAAAGAACTCAGAATTTCAGATGGTGAGCCGAGTTGATCAATCAAGCTTAATGTATCTGAAAATGAAATAGGAGTAGTTTCATTAATGATATATTCATCAATATAATCGAAAATTCCATTTAATACAGCCTCTTCTTCTTCAATTCCAAGTTTTTGACCTATCATAATATCTTTAAGGCTCTGAATATACGATTTGATCATATATGAGGACTCTTGGCTGAAATGCCTAATGATTTCATCAAGTCTTAAATTTACGCTATTCAACTAATTTCCCCCTGATAAACTGGTTGATGAATTCAGCAAGAATTAACCATTCTTGAGATAACTCTCTCAGGAACTCAAACCCTTTAGGATTTATGGTATAGATAGCAACTTCTCTAACCTTCCCAGTTGTGGCACTTGTATTTTCGACTTTTTTGTCGATATACCCCTTGGTATGTAATTTTTCAATTTGTGGATATAATGTACCAGCCTTGGGATTAATCATATTTGTGGATAATTCCTTGAGCAGATGTAATAATGAATATCCACTTTGACTTCCCTGAGAATGCAAGGTCTGTAATATCAGCATATTGGATAATTCTCTCCCTAAAAATGAGGTGGGATCCAATTTTGACATAGTTTATTCACCATTTCTTATTATAAAAAGATATTCGATTTTCTAATAATATATCAACAGGTAATCAACACTAATTATTCGAAAATCTAATAATACTTACTCAATTTCTCCTTGTTGTATCTCTTCTATAGAGGAGCACTCCTGCAAGATAGACTGATATGGCAACAGCGAATATGATAAGTAAATCTTTCAATACTTGAGTATCAGTGATAGAAGTACCATCAAACAATAGATGTAATCCATTTGTGACATACCAGCTAGGAGTCCATTTTCCAACAATATCTGTTGCTGTACCCATATAGATAAAGGTTCCAAATAGCTGCTGAGGAAGAATGAAGATCCAGGCCAGGCCTCCAGCAATATCTGCATTTTTTGAGATGATGGCAGTGATCAATCCAAATCCAACTGAGGATAATGTCAATAGAATGAGTAGGAGTAGAACCAAAATCAGTCCGAAGAATGAGATATTGGGCCTAAATCCAAAGGCAAATGCTGCTATAGCGATAATTATAGCCTGAAGGATTGGAAGGATGGAATAAGAGATCACCTGACTTACCACTAATTCAGTGGATGTTGTCTTAGTTAGGAATATTCGTCTCTTTATACCAAGATCTCTATCACTACACAAGGATATAGCCACTTGTTGAATGGTTATTATACCAGCATAAGAGAATAATCCAGGTAGCATATACTCAAATATGCTTTTTTCAGGCCCCCATCCATAGTTATTTTTGAAGCTGAACCCAAATACAATGACTAGGAATGCAGAGAAGAACAGGTTAAATACCATAAATAATGGTTTTCTAGTAATCTTCTTAAGATCCATCTTTACCATGGCGTTAATTCTTTGATAATTCATTATTGAACACCCTCCATGATTCTTCTTCCTGTAATTTTCAGAAACACTTCCTCCAAATTCTTGGCATCATATTTCTTCAGGAGATCTTCTGGTCTACCCAGTTCAATAAGCTTTCCATAATCCAAGATAGCTACTCGGTCACAGAGAGCTTCAGCCTCCTCGATATAATGAGTCGTTAGAATTATAGTTCTTTCCTCATTCTTGAATGAATTTATCAATTCCCATGTTTTCCTTCTTACCCGGGGATCCATACCCACAGTCGGTTCATCCAGGAACAGAAGACTGGGTTGATTGAGTAGTGAGATAATCAAATTCAATTGTCTCTTCATTCCTCCACTGTAATGCTTGGATTTTCTTGATATTGCATGCTCAAGTCCCAAATGGGTCAGAATTTCATCCAGGATCACCTGAATTTGGTACTTAGGAATTGAATACAAAGCAGCAAAGAACTCAATATTCTCCATTCCAGACATATAATCAAAGAGAGCAAACTCCTGGGGACAGATATTTATTATGTCTTTTATTCTATTGAATTCTTCAATCACATCAAATCCATCAATCTTTACTTCCCCATGTGTGGGAATGGTGGAACCTGAGAGTATATTGATAAGGGTTGTTTTTCCTGCTCCATTTGTGCCCAGCAAGCCAAATATCTCTCCTTTTTCAATAGATAGGGTTAGATTATCTAACACAATTAAATCCTCCAAGCTATTTTTATCCTCAAAGATTTTCTGAAGATTGTTAATTTCAATTAGGTTTGTTGTTTTCTGAATAGTTTCTAATTTTACATTCATCATTTTTAACACCCAGAAGCCTTCTTAAGGCTTTCTAATAATAATATCCCATCAAGAATATATAAACTTATTCGAAAATCTAACAAATGTTCGATAATCTAATATCGTTTTTTATTCGAAAATCTAATGTAATTCGAAAATCTAACAAAATTCTTTTTTTCAACGCGTTTTTCTCTTAAATGTAGTATTCTATATTCTATCAGCTTGAGAATGTGATCTTAATATTTTGTCAAAATTTAATTCATGCTTTTTTTCCCAGAAGAACTCAGACCTATTACAAAAGAATAGATCATATCAAATGATTGAGTAATTCAGACTTTTGGAATATGTATTCAATAAGCATTTGTACAAGGTATGTTACTTATCTAATTCATTCAATTTGTTCTGAATATACTCAATGAAATCAGGGATCTCATGGTGTTTCTGACACACCGGTCGGTATTCTATCTCATCTGATGATCCCTCAATCACCACAGTTGGACTAAGCGCACTATCTGGTTTACCATTGCGTAATCTCAGAGGAAAGGCCCCATCCTCGACACAACCATCCACACTGCAGACGGAATATTTGGCCTGAATCATGGTATCACTTAGGGCCATGATATGTGGCATGAAGCCAAAAGGTTCACCCCTGAAATCCTTATCTAGCCCCCCAATTACCACATTGTATCCCTTTGCCTTGAGGATCTGTACTGCATAGATGATACTCTCATCGAAGAATTGTGCCTCATCAATAATAATCAGCTCTTGTCCCTCAGCTCCTGGAAGATAATTCAACAGATCCTTCCCCTTCTCAAGCAAGATGGCCTTCTGTTTCTGCCCATCTCTTGAGACTATCTCAATGGACCGAGTATCAATTGCAGGTTTGAAGTAATGCACCTTAGTATGTCCAAAATTTTCTGCCCTGTACCCTCGTTCGATTAATTCCTTGGATTTACCAGAAAACATCGTTCCCTTCACAGCCTCTATTGTTGCCCTGTTGTATGTTTGATTAAAAGCCATTGTAACCACCCAAACCTAGGAGATACTACCCTAGATTGCGTCAAGTCGATTCCTTGAGGGTAATTTATATCTATTTTCCTCCCATGCTTTCATAATAAGTTGGTCGATCATAATCTCTTAACTTTTTTACCAAATTCAGCTTATCTACCATTGGAAATTGAGGTTAATAATAAATTTCCTGTGAAAAATCAATATTCAGATAGTTTGTACACAGTATTATCCCCGCGAATTTCACCCTATCTTCATCTAGAGAAAATTATATAGATTAATACTTCTTAATCTATAGTGAGATCGCTTCTTGCAAGAAGATTCTCCATTTTGTTCTCTTCGATATTCATGCTTATATACAAATTAGTTACTGAGAGAATAGCAAATGATGAAGAAAGAATTTATTGCCCCGTTAATTCTCACTGTGATGTTTATTCTCAGTGGAACAGGTGGGGTTTCACATTTACCTAGTCAACCAACTGGAGCTTTTGAAACTCCAGTTGTTAATCAATTCACAAATCAGTCTATTGAGGTCCAGAGTAGCCCCATGCTTGGAGCCCCTGAACCAACAACTAGCTGGTATAATGAATCAGAAACAGGGTATTCCTACTATACCTATACTAGTGATAGAAATGATGATGGTTATACCGATTATGTAGACTATTATGTCAATTTCTGGTCATACATGTTTACTGGAGGATTATTCGTCGAGTATTATGTTGATGTCTATTCCAATGTCTCCGGGCTTGTGGATACACATTACGATAATCGTCACATGTATTCATCTAGCAATATTGGTTTCTGGAATGATTTCTATGCCCCTGAAAATGCCACCTATACGTTCTATGCTGAGATATATATCAATGATATGATGTTTGTGGCCTTTAATTTCAGCAGTATGTTATATGAGATCTATGATTGGCAGATGTTCAATTTCGACTTTTATGAGAATGATCTTGATAATGATGATTATGTTGATTCCTTCGAACTCTACTATGAATTCTATGGATATTCCACAGAGATGTCATTTATTGAGTATGAATTCAGCATATTCTTCTACAATTCAAGCAGTGCTGCAAATGAGACTGTATACTATGATTTTGCTGCCACAACCATCTATTATAATGATAACTATTATTTTGACAACTGGTTCACCCATTCTGCTGAGACCACAGGTGATTACTTTTTCAGTTTCATGGTGTGGATGGATAACGAGCTTGTTTTAGATGAATTCTATGTTTACAACTTCACAGCAATCTCTCCCTTCGTAAGTATAGATTCCTATGCTGATGGTACTGATTATGATGAAAATGGGGAGAATGATGCTGCATACTGGATGGTGGATCTGTGGGGATACAGTGAAAACTCAGCCTCTGCAAGTCTTGATATACTACTAAGAGATAACTCTGGTACTACTGTTGATTCCATGAATTACATGGATACAGTTTCTGGCAGTTATGGATTTTATGATGAAGGGTACTTCTCATTCGATCAGGCTGGGAATTTCAGTGTTATGTTCCTCTTCTATCTTGATGGAGTGTTGGAGCAAAATGAAACCTATGTCTTTGAAATCACTGAATCAAGTATCGAGGAGATATATTTGAACTACTATAATCTCTGGTATGATTCAGATTACGGAGAAATCGGAGTGGAGTGGGAATACTACTACACTTGGTTCTCACCCAATGATCAGGTAGTCTGGGAGTTAGTGGTCTATGATGATCAGGATAACTTACTCTTCAATGAAACACAATGGTTTGATATCTGGACTGGAAGCAATTATGATTCCCTCTACGAATATTATGATTTCAGGTTCAATGGTAATTTCTCTATCACCTCCACCTTCTGGGTCTACAGTGAGGGTAGCATGACCCCATTCTTTACCCAGACTGATGATTACAGCACTGGAGATTTACCACTTAATGTAAGTTATATTGATTTTTACTGGAATGATATCAATGATAATTCAGAATATGATTTATTCGAATTCTACATGGAATATTATTACTTTGGTTCCGGAGTTAGTAATCTCACCATAGTGCATGAATTTGCCAATGATACGGTGGGAAGTTGGAACGCAACTTACACAATAATACTCGACACCATGGGATATGATTATTTCTGGGATGTATTCACATCTCCCATATCAGGTTTATTCAGTATTACCACCTATTATTTCATCAATGGTTCCCTTGTCGCGTCTGATTTCCACGATCTCTTACTTGTAGAACATCTTACTGAATCCTACTACGAGTGGGATGTTGATATCGATACTTATGATGAGGATGATGATGGATGTGAGGATGTTCTTTATTTCGATTTCGAAATGTGGGGTTTTGTCTTAGATTCAACCACGTTCGAATATATGGTAAATATCTATTATTTTGACGAAATTCTAGATGATTATGTCAAAATCGAGAATTTCTACTACCAATTCACCGCAGAGAGTGATATCAATTATGACTTCAGTGAATGGTGGGGATACTTCATGGTTTACTTTGAAGGAGACTATATCATTGAAGTTGCAATCATAGAGAGTGGGGAGTATCTTTTCTACAATGTATTTGAATGGTATGCTTGTGAATTCATTGGCTATGATTATTTTGGAATATGGAGTGGATTTGGTTTTGATTCCATCAATGATGATGATTATTACAATGTTGTCTGGTATGGTGCTGAATGGGAGATTCCCGATAATACTGTACTGGAATTTTATCTCACCATATCTATATGGGATGAGACAACCATGAGTTTTGTCGAGTATCATACCCAGATGAATACCCCAGACACCTCCAGAATGTATGGCTGGTTCAGCGATGTCTATGTTTTCGAAGAGGATGGGTTCTATCTCGTCGAGCTTGAGATATTTGTTGATGGAGAACTTTACTTATACGAGGCCAGAACAGGATTCTTCACCGTTTTTGATGGTGAGTATCTTGATTTTCACTTCCATAGCTGGGGTGAGAATGAATTTCTGAATGAATTCTGGTATATTATTGAGTTCTATGCTGAATACTTCAATACTGAGAGCACTCAGTTTGATTTTGAATTGGAGATCTATTACTGGGATGAATCCAGTATGACCTGGGAGCTGTATGATACTGTTACAGAAACTGTTGTGGTTTCAGGATCAGGTATCTTGGAGCATATTGTACCTATTGATTACCAGCTGATGGAAAATGGTGAATATCTTTTCATCACTACTGTCTGGCAGGATAATGAGGAGGTTTATTATGATGAGGAATACTATCAAGTAGAATTAGGATATAATATGATGAATCCACCATCTATTGATGGAAATACCACATCACCAGTAAGTATGTACGACTATGCTGTGTGGAACTTCAATATAGAAGATGATTCCTATGGCTATCTCGCATTATATGTTGATAGTGTGATAATTTATGCAGATATCTACTACTCAGATACCACTGTAACCCTAACACTGGGATCTCTACCCGCGGGTACCTATAACGCAACACTCTACATATGGAATGCTGATGGATGGGTCGTGTGGTACTGGATGACCATTGTCGTTGAGGACCCCAATACTCCCACCACAACTGATCCCACAACCACAACATCTGCTTCTACAGGTACTACAAGTACTACTGATGAGACAACTGATACAACCACTTCAGCAACCGCTGGTGGTGGAACAGAAACTCCAGCCAGTCCATTACCTCTTGATGCTACTTGGATGTTACTAGGTATACTCTCCCTATTCTCACTACAGATATTGAGAAGAAGAAAGTAAAAATCAAATAATTACGACTTTCAACACATAAAAAACTAAAAATCAAAACAATACTTGTATAATACACTATTTATCCTAAATATAGATGGAGAATATAAAATCCACATTGACTGAACACCGAAGGGTCATCTGGATGATGATCAAAGTGATCGCATTATTCTGGCTGACACTACATGTCAGAATGGAGGCTCAGGAGCAAATGTTTGTGAATGGAGGTCAAGATGTGGATGAACCCATCTATGTGGAGGCTGGGGAAAGATATGCCCTTATGATACAAGAAGGAAATATATCTGCAATTATCCATGATGAGTTCAATCAAGAACATCCTATATTAACCAAATTACTATTTGGGTTCGCTTCACTCATGGTTGAGGATACTAATACTACATCCATGGATGCAGCAAGAATGGTATCTGCTATCTTTGCAGCACTTGTATCCGTTGCGATAGTTATTGAATTTGGTATACTCCCTGCACTATTATGGACCTACTCAGTCTGGGCCATCAAGTACAGTTCAGAGGCATATCTCGAGGCCACATCAACAGCATTCACCATCTTCTCTTTGGTTGCAATCATCTGGGTAAATCGATATTATAAAGAAGGTGGGCGTAAGTATTACTTATGGTTGGTATTGTCTGCCTTGCTCTCCGCTGCTGCATTTTCTTCTAAATACACTGGAATATTAGTTGGAATTATAGTATTTGGAGGATTGACTTTAATATTGCGGGATGGGAAAATTAATGATAGAACTGTATATAATGCTTTGAAAGACCAACTAATTTGGATCGTTTCCTTTCTTATAACTTTCATAATCTTCAATCCACGGGCCTTGCTAGTATCTAATTTCCGGGATAGCCTCTTTTACCATGTTAATTACTCCCAAAGCGAGGGAGTACTCAATGAGAATACCTTTGCGCAGTTTCTCTGGATATTTGGTAATAATAACCCTCTCAATTGGCATCAAAACCTAGAGTATCCATACCTCGACCCCTATATCCTTTTGATTTCCTTTCTTGGATGCGGATTTCTTCTTTACCGATTATTCATCGCCAAGGAGGATGAGAAATTTAAAATATCTATAGTATTGGGGTATTATCTACTCTATACTATCTTCCTATTGGCTTGGAGTACTAAATGGCCACAATATCTGGTGATTTACATTATGATTGCCTCTATTGCTGCAAGCTATCCCATAGATATTGGTCTGCAAACGATTATGATAGCTTTAAAGAATGGAGTACTCAGATTAAGCAAATCTAAGGTCAAGCAAAATTTAGGCAATATTCCCATTTCATTGCTCTTTAGCACCTTTATCTTACTTATTCTCATCCTTAGTTATGCTGTACTCACCCCAGACCCAGTGCTTAACACTGGAGATGATCCCTTTGTTGATACTCCAGTTATCGAGGATACTGGTAATTTCACCCTAACATGGAATACTATGACACATAGTATTTCTGAAGATACAGGTGAGTGGATCAATGATACCTATATCTGGAATGATCCAGTGGGAGACGATTCGGGTAGTGGATCATATACTTACCCTACACATGAGTATTTCAGTAACGAGGATGCAGCAGATATAGAAGAGATGCAAGTGAGGATTGCAGGTGGTTACCTGATCCTTTCTATCAAGATGGTAAATCTCTATGATGTGGGATGGGGTAGTTCAATTGGTAATGAACTTGCTGCAATTTTTGTGGCAATTGATACAGGTGAGAGCTCAGGAGTTGATTATATTGAGCAAACTGAAACCAGCTTTGATCATGATTACGAGTTATTAGTATCCATTATGTTTGATATATGGGTAGGGTATCAGTCCTCATCAGGATGGGTAGATAAACAACTAGAGCAGGATAAGTACAATGTGATTCAGGAAGAGGGTTGGATACAAATTGCTCTTAATCGTACCGTGTATGGATTGGAATCCAATTCACTCAATCTGTATGTTATGGCAGCACTTGAAGAATTGGCTGCTACACGTGAGGTGATTGAAACAGCTGAGGAATGGAGAGGAGGAGGAGCCACAGCATCAGATTCTGATTTCTATGATCTTGCTCTCTTGACTATAGCTAACCAGCAAGCAGCTATCAGTTCAGGCACTATTTCAGCCACATCACTTGATCTGTCCTCACTAGAGCTGTTTATACTTGTGATTATTGATTTATCAAGGAAGAATTGAGAATTTTGATGATTTACATGAATGTCGTATAGCTGTGACTATACGCAATATTTTTCAAAGACAATCAAATAGAAAATATGGTACATTCAATATGCCTATGATATGAAATCAGTAAGATAATGGAGACGAAATGTGAGAAAATACTTCTGTTTTTTATAGTATTAGTATGAAAAAGATATACGCAATACTAGATTTTCTGTTCATCTTGATGTGTAAGATCAACTTAAGATTGCTGTCTTCGTCTTATGGTCATAGTAGCCAAAGCTAAAAACGGAACAAGTGCAGATATGGGAGATGGAGTTACTAGGGATTCATCAACAGGAGTGGTGGATGATTCACCAGTAGTAGTCACAGAAGTATCAGAAGTATCACTAGTCTCAGATGGTGTGGTTGTTGTTTGTGTGGGTTCAGGATCCTCAACAGTTATTATTGCATTAAAGTTCAACCATACTTTCTTCAAATCATCTAAAAAGAGTAAGTTGAGTGTGTACACTCCCTTTTGCATGCTGAAAGTGATTTCATCAGATGTTATTGCATTCGCAGTGATGGTGAAATTAATTGGGAAGTCAAAAATCATCATCTCAGAATCACTTAGTTGCATGAGTATTGAAGCATTTCTCAAATCTCGGGTGAAATTAGAGCTTATGGAATAGGTAACTGCAAATTCTACATTAGTAATTTGGTTGGTCTCCATATTTACCTCAATCTCTATTCCTTTTCCCTTTCTATCCGGCTTCATTACGGTCAGTGAGGGGAAATCAAAGTTGGAAGAATTATACTCAATAGTATTTCCAACAATATCTGTAAGTTCCAATTTCTTGATTTCATATAATCCCTCTTTCAAACTTGCATCTCTAATATAGGCATAATACAGCTCATTTTGATATTGTGCCTGTTCAAGATAAAAATAAGTATGGAAGGTCCCATTTTCATTAGTATAGGTCACATGCAAGTTCTCATATTTTACACTAGCATTTCCAACCTCAACTGTAATACCGAAATATATACTATATTCATCACCTATGAAGTACTCATCAATCTCAATCATATCATCTAATGAAAAGGTAGAAAATCGCTCTGTGAAGAAGGCACGAGTTATTACTGGAGCCTCATTATCAGTAAGAATATTAATCACATCAAAATATAACTCAATATCAGTTCCATTGTAATAGGTATGTCCATTTCCTATTCCATCAGTAATGGTGATATTATCTATCCAGATCCGACCCTCATAGCCGAATTTATCCACATGAACATTAGCGAATTCCAGATCAGGAGGAGTGCTACCTGAGTTCATAAAACTATCATAGTACTCACCTTCAGCAGTGACTAGAAATCCAGAAATCTGGATATACCCCACCAAATCATCTGTTACATTTACCTTAACGGATATGGATGAGGGAATTGTGCAATCATATACTGAGTTAGTCAATTCAATACTATTAACTGTTGGTGCAGTAATGTCTGGTGTTACCCCAAGAATGGTCATCTCAGGTGAGTCAAAATCAGTACCATTTCTATAAACCTGTCTTGCCGGATACGAGGTATAGAAATAAATCTCACTAATATACACCTCATCAGTCCAGTACACTGAAGGATTGAAAGTACCCTCATAAGCTCCTGAAGTATCATTTTTATAAAGATTACTCCAATAATATCTTACTCCATGAGATCCAGTCACAATGGCCACGATATAGTTATTATTGATATTCTCACCGGTGACAACACTAATAGTTCCAGAACCATTATAGTAGATGCTTTTCTCCACTAATTCCACTGATATGATATCACTTTCTATATCGGGGGTTACATCTTGGCTTGGTTGTACTGAGGATGCCATCAACAATCCTGATAACAGAAGGATTGTGAAAAGAAAGATAGTATAAACTGCCTTCATTAATCCCGAATTATTATTAAGTCCTTTAAACCTAGCCAAAATTCAATCATGATTGGTGAAGCACACGGATGAAAAGGAAACAAGAACCACGAAATTGAAACTTTATAGAAGTTAAAATTTACCACAAAAATTCTAGTTCTCATCGAATGTTGAGTGAAACAAAAATTAATTTTATATTACTTGAAAATATTGAGTAATTAGAGAAGGAAAACATTCCGACTCAAGTCAGCCCTAGTAGCTTAGTGGTATAGCGTTACATTGGTAATGTAAAGGTCGCGGGTTCAATTCCCGCCTGGGGCTCTAAATTAATATTAGGTAAGTTGATATTACCTTTAGATATAAGTTTCAATACTTATTACACTCATTGCCTAGAGATAAAATTTTATATTTCACAAACATCCAATACATACTAACTCATGCATCGATACATTTATTTCCCTATTCTGCTTCTTCTACTCGCTTCCTTTCTTTCATCGGCCTTGGTTTTAGATGAATTGAAAGTAGAGATAACTATACTAAACACATTAGATGATGGGGGAGGGGCGAAGGATATAGAAATTAGGGGGAATACTGCTTATGTTCTCTCAGATTCTGGTTTGGATATCTATAATGTTAGTGATCCAAAGACAGCTGAGATTATGGGACATTACTATACTGATGGCTATCTTGGTCATTCAATAGCAGTGTATAACAATTATGTATTCACTGCTGCTGATGATCAGGGATTGAAAATAATTGATGTACATGATCCCACTACTCCAATACTTCAAACTACGATAACAAGCACAAGGCCTGCAGCTGTGTATATTATTAGAAATTACCTGCTCGTATCTAATTGGGAACATGATTTGGAAATTTATGATTTGGGAAATATGCCTTCAATTGATGAAATATCAAGAATTCAAGGGAAAGGATTTTCCTATGTAACAGCCAGTGAAGACTTGGTTTTTGCGTTTGCCAATAATGGAACTATGATAGTTATATCAATTGATGATGAATCAAATTTTGGATTGATTATGGATATCGTGACGGATGAATTATTGAGTTGTATGGCTACAAGCAATAATGTCTGGTATATCGGTGGTTCCAAAGCATTCTATGTCTACGACGCAAATAATCTGAATGAGGTTACTTTGGAAAATAGCTACTCAGATACCGAATCATTCTTCACTAATATGTTAATCCAGGATGATTTTCTTTATGTTTCAGATTTTGGAATAGGGTTCAGAATATATGAGCTCTCAGATCCATTGAAACCTATTGAGATTGCTCAGAATTCAGTTGGTGGAGCCCCATTGGGTTTCACTGTTGTAGGTGATCTAGCATATGTTGCGAGTCAAGCTGAGGGTATAAAAATAATCAAATTATCATTCTCTGAACTTGAGAGCTCTAATTCTAATGATACTGTCACTAGTAATGAATTACTAATTACCTTAATTTTTGTATCTTTGAGTAGGAAGAAGACTAGAAAGCATTGACTAGAGAAAAATAGTTTACTAAGAATCAAGAAGGATTCATTTTACTCTTAGAATTGACCAAAATCAACTAAGGATCAAACAATTCTTATGTATAAACTCATAACACATGTTATCATGATCAATATACTCGAAGCCTTGGCTGGATTGAGTGAACCCCTCATTGCCATCCTCATTATCGTAATTCTTACCCTGGCAGTCATTATTTTTGGATTCCCTAAAGAAATCTTGATGACCTTAGCTGGCCTGCTCTACGGAGTCATGCTTGGAGGCTTGATCAACCTCTTGGGACTTATAGGCGCAATCATTCTGGGATATGAATCAGGTTATTATGGAAGATTGGGGGTTGATCGGTACAGGAAACTTCAGGTAGTGACAAAATATGAGGAAAAGGTCTCCTCATGGGACAAGAGAGGTCTCCTATTGCTCCGTCTGTTTCCACTCACTCCCAATGATATTCTTAGTATCTCTTGTGGTTTTGTGAAATTTAAGAGGAGGCCATATGTAATAATTTCAATTCTCAGTGCCATCCCATACGCATTTTTATGGAGTATGGTGGGGTACTACGCCTACGATGTATTCAACAGTTTAGTCTCTCCTGTGTACGATCCGTCCACTTGGATTATCATGTTTTTTGTGCTGATTCTACTTGGTTGGTTTCTTATGAAACAGGAAGCAAAGGAGCAATAGAATTAGGTACATAGATTTACCAGTTTACTTAATTCCTCAGCTATATCTTCCAAGATATTCTATAATTCCTAGATATTCTCTTTGACCTCTGATATCAACTCTGTCTGCGTGGTTGCCCCATCACTCATTATCTGTATTATTTTATTACTATCAAAAACAATTGATTACACATAATAGAATAAGAGGCTAATATTGATCCACTTTTTGTCGGTCAATATCAGAATTTTGTCAATAATTTTTTAATTTCCTGTAAAGTGTAATTAGGTGAGATTTATTAGTGTACAAATTGACATACCTATACTATGAAAACCTACTTACTACTTTGGCATTCAAGTGAAGGAGACAATCCCCTGGTTGTTAAGGAAAAACTAACTCGCATGGGTTTCAAACCCATTATGGGTCATTATGATCTGGTGTATGATCACAAAAAGACCATTGATCTGGTTGAGCTCATGACTCTAGCAAATCAAGTTCATGAAACCCTTCGTGGTTCAAATGTGTTATATAAGTTAGAAACAGTACCATTGGGGGAGGATTAGATATGGAATTTTCCAAAATATATTATTTCTCATCTTTGTAAAGCAATAATTTTAGTAGATCCTTATCCTCAAGTTGTGAGATCTGCCCTTCTCTAAATCTAGAATTCAAGATACCACTCAGCTGCATCTTATCCTCAAGAATCTCATCAATTCTCTCCTCAATAGTACCTTTTGCTATTAATTTGTACACGGTCACTTCCTTATCCTGGCCATATCGATATGCTCGGTCTGTTGCCTGGTTCTCAATGGCTGGATTATACCAACGATCAAAATGAATGACATTGGATGCTGCTTGCAGGTTTAATCCTACTCCCCCGGATTTCAGTGATAGTATAAGGATCCACTTATCAGGATCATCCGTGAATTCCTTTCTCACCTTTTCACGCTTGGCAGATGACATCTGACCGCTATAGAAGGGTGGAATGATATTGAATGCATCTACAATTGCCTTCTGAATGATCTTACCCACATTTATGTATTGAGTATAAATGAGTACTTTCTCACCCTTTTCCCTGATTTTTTTCAGGATCTCCAGCATGAAGGTGATCTTATGTGATTCTTGAGGTTTCACTGACTTTGGATTATATAATTCCTTCAAGCTGAAAGGATGATCGCAGATCTGCTTGAGCTTAATGATTGTTGAGAAAATATGAGAACTTCTGCCAATGATTGCTTTCGGATCATGATGTTGCTTGTACTCATATAGCGATGATTGCAATGAATTGACAGTGGCTGTGTACATACCAATCTGTGTTTTACTTAGTGAACATCTCACCTTTACTTCATTTTTATCTGGAAGATCAAGATAATCATCCTTGTTTCTCCTCAATAGGAACGGGAAAATTAACCGTTCGAGATTGATAAACCTATTTGGTTGCTGAACTAAATCCTTGTATCTCAATCCAAATTGGCTACGAAAATCAGTGATTCGGGGGAGGTACTTAGGCATCGTAAAATCAAAAATCGTCCAGAGATCAATAAGTGTATTTTCAATGGGTGTACCAGTTAAGGCAAGTCTAAATAATGGTGATTGTTCATGCAATTTCTTGGCCAACATCCTCATTTTAGTACTGGCTGAGCTATCAGGTGACTTTATTATCTGAGCTTCATCAAGAATGATACCAGACCAGGAAAGATTGCGTAATTCAGTGACATCCTTTTTCAAAGTTTTAATGGTAGTGATTACCACATGTGGAAGATCAGTACGATTCTTCATCTCACGTAATAGGGTTTTTCGACCACTTGCTGATGTGCCATAACTAATCTCAACTCGTAGAGAAGATCTGGTCTCTATCTCATCCTGCCATTGCAGCAGGCTCTGATGCTGAGGGGTAATGATCAGAACTGGATCGGAGATATGTTTGTGTTTGAATAGAAAGGCAATCATGGCAATGGTCTGAATTGTTTTACCCATACCCATATCATCAGCGAGTACACCACCTAGTTTGCGTAATGCAATGGATACCAACCATTTTACCCCCTCTATTTGATAGGGGAATAGTTTGACCTTTGGAAGTGCAGACTGGATTGTTTTTGATGGTATAGGAACTAAATGATCAAAATCCTGAGCTGGTAGGACACTTATTTCAGATCGAACTAGCAGATCTCGTAAAGATTTTTTCAGGATGAGTTGATTTCCCTGTGCCAAAGACAGCTTTTGATGCATATCCAGCTTATTTAACTCATCAGATATCTTCTCGATAATCTGTTTGAGGTTTTTTATGGATTGAATCTCGATGTATCCAGTAGTAAGCTGAATGATTGGTTCGAGACTCTTTGAGAATTCCTCCAGATCCTCAAGTGTGTAAGGTTCATCATCAATCATGGCTAATAAATCATAATCAAAGACTGATAGTTGTGATTTGGTCTCAATAGGTGCCAAACTTATAGATACAGTATTCTTCTCAGGGATGATCTTCCTAATCGATTTCTCAAGTTTTATCTCAAAACCAAGGTCTGATAGATCATCAGAAATCTCACGTAAAGCATTGAATTCGTCGTAATCGATTTGCAGTGCAGCCAAATCAGTAACTAAAGATGGATTGAGTATGCGTTCTACTGGTGGGTATTCCTGTTGTAGCAGATTTAACTTATCCAATACTGTTTTGATCGGTCTTAGTAATACTACCCTTTCAGTTTCAATAGCTTGTTCCTTAAGATCCTTAAATGCCACTCCTTCATGTGTCTTGACAAGATCATTAACATACAGTAAAAGCGTAGGATCCATACGGGATCGCAGGTAGAAAAGAAGATACATATGCCCCTCTGATGGCCCATGTACGAGAATACCCAGATCCCAATTATTCTGCTCAGTCGGTACCTGCTCTAATAGGTCTCTGCTGGATGCCAATATCTTATCAATATCATTTAGAGATAGTTTTGACATCAAGAGTAAATCAATTTCAATATATTAGAAAATATTCATAACTGGGATAGCTGAAAACATAATATTCTCTAGATAATTGATAATTTGACCACTTTCCATTGTACACAGGACATCAATTTATATTGCAGTTTTTTATTGCATATCAAGAAGTAGTAATGATCGCCTCCCTTTCAGAAGATTCAAGGAATCAAATATGTAACCTTTATTCACTTCAAGCAGATCAGTTGATTTCACTAGGCAGCTTTGAGAATTTTATTTATGAAGTTCAAGAACCTGTTCATATGGTGATACGGGTTGGATACCGAAAGGATGAGGAAGCCGTGAAGGGTGAAGTTGAGTGGTTACATTATCTCTCCACACATGATCTACCTGTAATCAAACCTTTGCCTTCGGTGAATGGAAATCTCTATGAAAAAATTTTTCAAGAAACAACTGAATTAATCATTGTTGCCTTTAGTTATGCACCAGGTAAGATAATGGGAGCACCTGATTCTGAGGATTGGAAACAATTTGACTGGGAATACATGGGGCAGGTGTTGGGTAGAATGCATCGATTATCCTCTGAATATAAACCAGAAAAAAAGAGAAGGAAGAATTTTCTGGATACGAGATGTACCAGCCAGCCAGAGACAGTACTTTCTGCTGATGATCCTATACTTGAAGAATACTTGAAATATCTCAAATCTTTTTCACAACAACCAACTACTTCAGATATATTTGGATTGATTCATGGTGATCTGCACCATTTTAATTTCCATGTAAAGAACAATCTCCCTTACATCTTTGATTTTGATGATTGTTGGTACTCCTGGTATATTCATGATATTGCAATATTGATTTATGATCCAGTGTGGTATTTTTATGATCGATACGAAGATGCTAGAACATGTTTACAGGATATGATGCCTAGATTTTGGAGAGGATATCGTAGAGAAAACCACATCAGCGATGAATTGATTGCTAAACTGCCGTATCTGCTCCTGCTTCATGATTACTTCCTTTACTGTGTATTCAAAAGAATGGTGAAGGATGGTGTTGAGAATGATGAGATACCATTACTTATCCCTAGATTACGAGAACGAATAGAAAAGAAAGTATCGTTGAAGTATTTTAGTGTCGAGGAATGGATTACATTATCTTCTTAAGTTCTTTTCTTCTTCTTACCCTCTTGCATTCTTTTTACTGTTTTAGTAGGAAATAACTTGGCATGTATCTCCCTTTGCCAATCCATAAATTTATTCACGCATACTTTACAGATATGGATCTCACGATCATTACTGATCTCAAACCGATTAAGGACATCGCTATAGTTCTTTATCTCCTCAAGACACAGATCACATTTCATTTGCTTTTCTTCTCACATTAGTAATTAAATAACAATGTTCAATATTATTGGATAAAATACTTGAATTCTCGTACTTCCTAGGCAAAAATAATGTAATAATATTGCTTCGTCGAAGATATTATTCCTGATGGAAAGTGCTTCTCAAGCAGTTCCCGCATCCTCATTTCAAATTCCTCCTTCTTTTCACCAAGTTGATGAATATTAGCAAAAGATGTGGAATAAAGTCCTCCAATATACTCTTCAACTGTAGTTGTTACATTCACCTCAAATGCACCATTGATTAGAATAGTAAATCCTGCCTCAGTTATGTATTCCTCAAATGTCTTCTCATCCTCCTCGAAATATCCTGATCCAGCTTTTCTCCTCTCACCTAAAAATTCCTTAATGACCTCAAGAGATTCTTCAATCCACTCTCCAGCTTGATTCCATACACTTCTGCTACCAATAATTATTCCCCTACCATCTGATTTGAGGATTTTTTTACATTTATACAATACCTTAGGCTTATCTAACCAGTGAAATGATGATCCAAAAGTAATGAGATCAAAATGACCCAATTCTTCAGAAATAGCTTCTGCTGATAGAACCTTGTACTCGATGTTCGCAAATTCATTAGATGCAAGTATTGCCTCAGCAATCATCTCATCAGATATATCAATTCCCAGTACAAACTTACTAAATGGTGAGAGATACATTGCTAATTGCCCTGTTCCTGTACCTATGTCAAGGATACGTAACGAAGCTGTTTCCAATGAGAGTACATTACTCAAATGATGGAGAAAGACTTTATCATAATCTCGATATTTTCTGTAGTATGAAGCAGTCGATCTGAATATATCACTCATATCTAAAAAATATAATTTGAAACAGATTTAGTATTTATGATTTGGAATGTGAAAAAATCCATTTCACTTGTGCAGGAATAATAAAAATTCTTGTTTCTGACCTAGTGACAACCTCTCATCACAATGTGATCCACAATGTCAAAAAAAATAAGTAATTATACTTACCCTGAATTGATCGTTACTCCAAATCAAGACGATCATGAAGACATGTACCAATGCAGGAACCTAGTTCTGATACTTCATAAAATTGCTTGAATGGATGCCAGCTGAGGAGAATATGTTGGGTGCCTACATGAAATACTCTCTCTACAAATGAATATGGAATATTAACAAGGGAACCATCATGGAATGCTAGGGGAGCAAGGGCCCGTTTTACATCATCCTCGACGCGATCCAAGTTATCTCCAAGCTCCTCGATCTTGAGCAAGAATTCATGATTAACTAGGATATCTCTTTCCAGGCGTGTCAGAAGATTCTTGATCTGCTTTAGGGCCTGAACAAGCGAATATCTAGTCTGATGATATTCATATAGTCGTCTTGGGCCAATTAGACCTGATGCTTTGTGATTCATCACAGGATTATGTAGTGCAACATTATTTAATAATTCAAGCGCAGGAGACAGAGGTAATCGAATGTATTACCTTTTCACATCTGTACTATATTCAGCACAAACATAGAGATCCCAATAATTACAAATATTATGGCGATCAATTTACCGATTTTCTCCTCGTTTATTGAGTTTGCATACCGTGCGGTGAGGATACCTGCAATGATTGCTATAAGACTGATGAATAGGATTACAAATATATCATAATGTGCAGACAGAATATAGCCTGTAGATGCAGATACCGCTGTAATAATCATGATCAGAGTTGATGTGCCAACTGCTTTGTGTAGGGGATAATCAAAGACAAAAACCAAAAAGACAAAGAATGTTCCCCCTCCTCCAGCACCCATGAGCCCTGCAGAAATACCAGCATACATTCCAAGTCCGAAGGCAAAGATCTGACGGTATCGAGAATCTCTGATCTTATCAAATAATTTTGATTTCTCCTGTTGCACACTATTGCGAACTCCACGTTTCCAGGTTCCCCAAGCCATGAGCAACAACATGATACCGAAGAATGAACCAATCCCCTGTTCAGGAAGTGAGATGGCTAGTAGTGAGGTGGGTATAGCACCTAGTACAGCTCCGATAGTCATCCATCTACCATCTCTAAAATCCACATTTCCATGACGATAATAGGTAAGAGATGTGGGAACTGATACCAGAACATCCACTAGCAGACTGACCCCAATTGCTGTGTAGATTGAGAAATCAAGTAGAATAGATAATAGGGGGACAACTATTACTACAGCACTACCACCACTCATACCAACCACCACCCCTGTAATGATTGCTATACTAAAGAGGATGAGAAGAAATTCTGGAGTCAATAGATTGATATGAATAGATGATCATTAAATGATTGTGAACATAGATAGAACAAATTCGCAGTTTTGTACCGTATTGCGCCTTCTTTTCCGAGAAAAAAAAAAATGATTTTCCTCTCTAGGGTTTGATGATAATCGTGGTTGAACTAATGTATATCAATCGTTGATCATCAACCACGAAATGCGAATAAACCATCTGAAAATTAAGTATTGCTTTTTTTTAAAAAATGTTACCATGTAAGAGGTAACAAAAATACAAAGTTTAAATATGAGAATGTATACTTGTATATTATGGCAGAACGTAATGATGATTTTGTATTTAGCACCGAAGAGGACAAACCTCAAGGTGGAGTGATTGATGAGACTGGTATGTTCAAAAGGGCAGGTACTGGATCATTACCAGATGGTAGTGGACCCAATCTAGGAAAAATTGTACCTATTCTTTTTCTCATCGTGATAATTAGCATTCCCGCAGCAGTAATAAACATGAATTTCGACTGGACATTAGATCATGTAGATACATGGGAATATGAGCAGGGATTTGCCAATACAACCAAGGTAGAGATACTTATTGATCAAGTCAGTGGTTCGGTGACTATTTCAAATGATTTAGATGATGATTCAAATTTATATGAGATCACCACTGAGATCTCGGCAAATGATGAAGGCAAAAAGGTATATGATGAAAACTCGTGGTCTATGACGGAGGAAGCAGGTGTGATGATGCTTAGCTTCAATGATGATATCGATTATACGTTCACTACAGATGTCAGCGTGGAGTATAAGCATCATATCGCCTTGCATTCAGGTATTAGTATAACCGAGTTGGATATCCACACAGTAAGTGGAAGTATAGATGCAGTTTTCATTGATATGGAGGTTACTGATGTTCAATTCAGTACCGTATCTGGAAGTCTGGATTTTGCCCTTGAGGATGGGGTGGTAACAAATGAGATTGATCTTTCCACTACCTCTGGATCCATTGATGTTAATATAGCTGATAGTACAATAGATTGTACTTCAATTAGGCTTGACTCAACCTCTGGTAGTGTAGATCTTATCTTTGAAAATAGTGAATTTACCCAAGATTGTTTAATAGTTGCAGAGGTAGTTTCTGGATCAATAGATGTAGACTGGATCCAGCAAACCCTCAATTACACCATCGAGATGGAATTGAGCACAGTATCCGGTAGCATTTCTGTGGATCTTGAACTACATAACTCTATCAGTACTGAATATGATATCGATGCAGGAGATGATCAGGATGTACCCTCTGAGCATACAGGAACCTCAGGTACTATTAGTATTTCTGCGTCTACCACATCATCGGATATTGACATTGATTACACTGAACTATCTTAATTTATCATAATTTCAATTATAACAAGTCATATATAACAATTAAAGAGTAATAATTTCATGCCAACCATAAAAGTTTTACTTGAAGAAGGAGACAGATCATTTGATGTTCCACTGGGTACCAGATTAGTTCTGGCATTGGAGGATAATGGAGTAGATGTATCACACCGATGTGGAGGAAATGCCAAATGTACAACATGCAAATGCGAGATAACAGAAGGAAACCCATCTAAGATGACCGAGGCAGAGAAGGCCAAGAATGTTGAAGGAGCACGATTATCCTGTCAAATACTTGTTGAGGAAGATATGACTGTCAAACCATTAAAACGTGTCAAGGATGCCAGTTATGATGAACCTGGAAAACGACCTGCGGATTATATCACACCAGATCCAGTATGGATAACCGTGTAAGTATTATCCTAAAGTTCAAATGTATAAACTGAGAAGTATTCCAAATCTATTAGTGTGCAATCACAATCTAGAATATCATCTGCAAATAAAGTTATGAAATTGGCCTTATCAGTGAAATGAATTGGAATGAAGTACTCCGCCTGTAAGATATCAAGTACAGTAACGACATCAATATTAGCCATAGTTTGACATCCAGGGCCAAGTGGTAAAAGAGCAAGATCTACCCTACCAGATAACTGGGTGTATTCTGGGATATTGTATGAATCTCCAGCATGAAATATGGTGAAACCATTGTACTCTACTAGAAAACTGGTGTAATTACTAGTTCTAAGATGCGAACTCTCAGTATACATGTAAAAACACTCAATATCAAAAACACCTACACTAAAGGTATCAAGTGGTTGCACACCCATTGCACCCAATTGATCAATATAATAACTCATGCTATTGGGTAATACCAACTGAGTATCCTCAGTAGTAATTTTCGCAATAGAACTTTGATCAAAGTGATCACCATGATTGTGAGTTATAAGAATTGCATCTGCTGGATAATCAGAATAATTATCAGGTAATAGATAGGGATCAATATAGATCCTCGTATTCTCAGCCTCGATCATTACACCTGCATTTTCTAGCAAATTGATGGTCAGATCCTCATTATTCATGACAACATAAGTTATAGCTACTGCTGATCCAGCTACTAGAACCCCGATGATTGCTATAGAATAAATATTAAGTTTGGGAATCATGACTAGTACAATTCCTCACATCTTTATAAATCAATGTAATGAGGCTAATCAATGGTGATTATTAAGTCATCCACTGACAACTTTGTTGTCTTCTCTGCTGCATAATTCTTAATACTTGATTCAGGAATTTGAGAATCACCGGTACACGTACCACTCTTCCTGCAATTGCGGATAAAGGGAATTCCTCTGCTAATGCAATAATTGCCGCTTGTTCAGTATAGATTTTCGAATCACGATAGATATGAAAACTCTTCCAGAATTCCTCCTCACCAACTAGCAATTTGCCCAGTTCCAAGTAATCTGGATCTTGCATAGGTCTGATAGGAATACTAATTAAACGATGAAGAAATCTTGAGAAAGATGTACAGACACCACAATCCATGTCAAAAAGGAGGATGGAATCATTTTTCATCATATAATCACTTCTATTGATCATAAGCGCCGACGGGGATTTGCAAACCGGTCCACGGCTTTGCAGGCCGCTGCATAACTTCTCTGCCACCGGCGCGGTGGATTTGTTCTAACACTAGAACACTAATGGTTCATGCTATCCCAAATTATATATTATTTACCATAGGTGGCATTCAAACCATTCAATTATTCAATAATATTTAATGAAATTACTCGGTTATATTTGTTCCACAATTCTCACATATAATTGTTCCACTACTAGCTTGGGAACCACAGTTGGGACAGTACATAGGAGTAGTTGTACTGGTATCAGCAGTGTATTGACTAGGTTGTTGATATGTCGGTTGCTGTTGTGCAGGTTGTTGGTATCCTGGTTGTTGATAGTTTTGCTGTTGATAGCCAGGTTGCTGATAATTTTGCTGCTGATATCCTGGTTGCTGATAATTTTGTTGTGGATAGAAGGCCTGCTGATTTGGCTGAATTTTGGGTTTTGGTTTGGCTATCTTTCTAAATATCACTATAGCAAGTATAATAAAGAATGCAATACCAATAAATGTACCAAAACTGAACCCAGAACCTGATTCCACATTTGTGTAAACCTCATAATCCATGCTATAAGGATTTCCAGAAGAGTAGGAGAAGATAGCAAGGTTGTAGTTCATACTCTCTCCAGGTGTAAAAGAAAAGTATGCATAGCCGTCCTGAGAATATGTTCCAGCAATAAATCTACTACTATCGCCATAATAAAGAATATCTGTTAGCATCTCCTCAATATCCTCGTGATCATTTAGATCACCGTACACTATGAATAATTCCGCGTTATAATCTGTGAAAAATTCCACCTCAAAAGTCTCTCCAGAGGAAAGAGAGTACCTTATCAATTCATATTCATTGCTATCCCAGAACTCGTCACCATTCTCATAAATTGTTCCAGATTCAGAATATGGTAGATCGCTTGATGCCCCATTTGCTGTGAGCATGAATGAAAGCAAGATCATTAATGCCACGTATTTTATCATATGAAACTTCATGATAGTTGAGATTTGAGATTAATATTAATAAACCAATTACATAAAACTATGAATTTCGTAATCAAAAACTTTGGCATTAAATCAAAAAATATTTTTGCTTCAATTTATGCGTCTCTGAGAAACCAAGAAACGTTCTGTCTTTGTCTTCTTCTTTGTTAATAGAATGTAACTAATGATTCCCACAATAAGTAGCCAAGATAATAAGTTTTCATACTTAGGACCTATATTGCTAAAGAGAGTATATTCAATACTGAAAGGATTTGTATTATAATATGAGATAATTACCAGATGTTGAGATAATGCAGATCTAGCAATGAAATCCATCGATCCAGAACCATTAGATGTGATAAATGAGGATATGACTTGATTATTTGTTCCTTTTCCATCCCTTACTGCAAGGATATCTTCTCTAGATGTAATATTGCCATACACCACCAGTAATATTGCATCTGATGTACAATTGATTTCTGCTCTGAAATGTACACCATCTGGAATGCTGATTTTATAAAAAGAATACTCATAGAAATCCAATTGATTATCCCCATTTTCATATATTGTTCCAGATCTGATTATAGGAAGATCTCCTGCTTTGACACTGAGTGGAAGAATGAGGAGAATTATTATCATACATGATTTCATACTAATTATCAGGATTTAAAAATATAAATTAATGATAACTGGTTTACTTTACTATGATGGGACGCTCAGTGATACGTGAGATGAGTATTTTTATGTTAAAGCTTGGGTTCAACACTGTAAGGCCTATAAATACTATGCCAAAACCAGCTATAGCTAGATTGAGCATGAGGGCGGAGATAAAACCGGCTGTTTCGACCACAGTACCGAGTAAAGGGAGGAGAACAAAGCCCAGTATGTTGCTCGTAGTTGGAGTTAGGGAATAGATGGAGTTACGATATTCTGATGGAACCAGATCAAGGGTGATACGTTGTACCAAAGTACCTATCAATGGTGCTACACAACTCACAAAAATTGTTAGTATGAGCATAAGAGCGACTATACCCATGATATCGAGCTGATTTCTAAATGGATTGAAATAAAGCAATACTGCAACAGAGATGAATAATCCTGCAAAATGGATAAGTAATATCTTGGGTAATTGTTTGAACTCCAACCTCTTTGTGACATTAGCCATCAGAATCTGTATACCAACACCGATGAAGAATATGGTAGAACGCAACATGCCTGCTATACTATCAGAGCCAGAGTACCCAAAATAAAGAGGAAAGAGCATCAGTGTTCCCCACACAATCCAAGCAGTGTTCATGAATGATTGTCCCAATATGAAATACGTAAGTTTTCGATTGGATACACTGTACTTGATACCATCTTTGAGTATGGCCAGGTAACTTCGATCAGAATCATCAACTTTGATTGGTGTCTCATCTCTCATTAAGGATAATAGAACCAAGATGATGATTAAAATCAGAGATGCCTGAAGCGAGAAAACAAAAGCCCGTGTGAATAATGTGGCTAGAAATCCGCCTAGCAGGATAGATATTCCAACAATAAAGGTATCTATGGTTCCAAGTCTTTGCATAGTATAGCCGTAATTCTTGCGTTCAGGATCTTGATCATCTGCATTCTTGTAATTATTATCGAGCCAGCTCTGCAGAGCACCACTTCCCTGAGCATTGGAGAAGCCGAAAATAAGGGCAATGATTACAAATGAGCCGAAACTCGAGGATACAGACATTAGATAGTTCCCAAGAGCTGCAGATAAGAAGGCAATTGTTAGAACCCATCTCTGTCCAATATAATCACCAAGAGTACCAGAGGGATAATCTATTAGTAATTGTGTTAGCATCATAATGGACATAATAAGGGCTGCAGAGCCAAAACCTATCTTTGCTATGATGTAAAGAATAAATATTGTACCGGTAAGATTGAATACAGCTGAATTACTAGCCCGAATAATACCATAGTTACGCATCATAGCTCTCGAGGATGCTGGCAGCTCATTAATCCCGGTGAATTTTAAGTAGAAGGACATTTTTTATTATACTCCATGGCACATACATATTCAAGAATTATCATGATTATGTAATAGTCAGTAATATTCTATTGTGCTGACCATATATAAATCTACTTGATGGATACATTAACAATAAAAAATATTGTCAGTGAATTTTAGATAATACTGACTATTATTTAAATTCACCGTTAAAAAAGAGAGGATATACCTCATCAAGAGGACTGGAGATTTTATAGTCATGGAATATTTACCAGTAAGAATGCTAAAATAATGACGGTATTATGCTTCATTATGGATTACCTTGGCATGGGCAAACTTGTGGGTAAAGTATTGGTGTTCGTCTTGTTGACCACCAGTCTTGGTACATATACCGGAATAAAGAATAGTGAGGATAATATCTTTGAAGAATACGAGCTAGATGGAATAGAAGGTGAGGTCAAGGTATATCGAGATGAATTCGGAGTACCATACATCATAGCAGATACTCTTTTAGATCTATTATTTGTTCAAGGATATGAAATTACTAGGGATAGAACCTTTCAGATGGAATATTACCGATCCCTCATAAATGGAGAATTCTCAAGAATACTGGGTAGTTCCATGCTTGAAGTGGATCAATCACTCAGGGATATGGGCTTGAAACGAGCTGGATTGAAATCGATTGATAGTATTGATGATGAATATCTTGCCATGATCACAGCCTATACCAATGGGGTCAACAAATATATCGAAGATCATGTAGCCAATCAACCAATGGAGCTACAGATCCTGGGGGTGGATCAAAAATTCTGGGAGCCTTCTGATGTGGTTGCCATGGGGTCAATTGTTGCATTCTCCTGGGCTTTGGGAGGTATGGGAGAGGAGTTGCTCCGGTTAAGCACCCATAGAGAATTTGGCAATGATCAGGCATTAGAGCTGTTTCCTGTGGATTATCCTCAAGCTAGGGAATACCTCCGCAATATGGATCACGAACTCATTAATAACAGTGAGCAGTCGCAACCCTCTGCTCTATCTCAACTAGAGCCAATCATGGGCAATCTAAATGAGATACTCAATAAACGCTTAATGTCTAATAACTGGGTTGTTTCTGGAGATAAAACTGCATCAGGAGTTCCAATTATTGCAAATGATCCACATCAGGGATTAGAGGCACAAGGAATCTGGTACCGTGTTAACCTCTTCCTAAGTGATGAATCACTTTCTCTACAAGGGATGACCTTTCCCGGTATCCCCCTTATAACCTTTGGTCATAATTCTCATGTGGCATGGGGTATCACTGCTGGATTGCATGATACAACTGATCTTTACTATTTGAACGTAAATGAGGATGGTAGCATGTATCTGATCAACAATACAATTTGGGAGAAATTCGAGTATCTCAACTCAACGATAGAAATCCGGGGTGAGGATAGTGTGCCGCATGTCACAAAATTATCAAGATATGGGCCTATGATAGATACTCCTGAGGGAGAGATGGCTATGCGTTGGACGTTACATGAAAGATATAACCGAGATCAGCCCATTCGATCACTTGTTGAGTTCAATTTTGCAGAAAATGTGGATGAGTTTCATGAAGCTCTTAGGTATTTACTTACTGGATTCAACTTTGTATTTGCAGATATTGAGGGAAATATCGCATCTCAAGTAAGTGGATTCTTACCAATCCGCTCCATGGGGCATGGTCTCATCCCTCAGAATGGCTCTAATGGGGAGAATGATTGGATCGGCTTGGTGGATTATGAAGATCAATATTATGAGAAAAATCCTTTGGAAGGATATTTAGCCACTGCTAATGAGAGAGTGGATGATAGTGAAGCATTCTTTATAGGAGAGAGTTTTGCACATCGATACCGTGATAACAGGATCTCACAGGTTCTAGATAATGGAACTGACTTCATTGATAATTATGATCCGAATGCAATTACTTTGGAGGATATGCAACAACTACAATTGGATATCAAAGATATGGTTGTGGCTGATTTACTGGATCCTGTAATTTCATATCTTGTGGATGCTGAATTTTCTGGAGAATATGCTGTTTTGAAAGAGGAGCTCGTTGATACCTTGCTTGAGTGGGATAGAAGAATGAATGTGGACTCCATAGCAGCAACTATTTTTGTTACTTATAGAAATATGCTAACCGAGGTGGTTTTCCGGGATGATATTGGAGATCTAACGAATATGTATCATTACTCATCAGTTAGAACCATGGCAGATTGGTTCAAAAATAATCAGAGCATACACTGGTTTGATGATAGTAGTACACCAGAACCGGAAGTTGCAGAGGATATGGTGATTGCAGCATATGAGAGATCCATTGAGTATTTATCTGATACCTATGGAGATCAAACTGAGAATTGGTTGTGGGGAGATCTACATCTTGTGTACCTTCCTCATCCTCTTAGTAGTATGACGGATATTTTCAATATAGGCTATGATCCCATCGCAGGTAACCTGTTCACCGTTATGTCCTCAACAGAGCATGGGATGCAGGATGATGGAACTATTGATTTTACCTGTACGAAGGCCCCTTATTTTAGGATGTTAATCAATGTAGAATCTGACTGGAATAATGTATGGGGTGCAGTTTCTTCTGGTGCATCAGGTCATGTATTATCAGAACACTATGATGATGCCTATAAATCATGGCTAGCAGGCGAATATATCCACTGGTTGTCTGATCACAATGAAATAATGCAACAATATACATTAACTGCTGTATGGAGGAAAAAATGATGAATACTAAACACCAAGCAATATTAATTTGTACTATCGGCACCATACTTGTCTTGATTTCCCCTAAAAGAGATACAGCAGCGAATCTGAGTATTCTATCAGCATACATCCTAATTCTATTCATTCACCTTGGAGAGGAGTTTTCAGAAAGAAAATCATTAGAATTTCCAAAAATGGCTGCTTTAATAATCAGGATTTTACTATCCATCATAATAATTGTGGGATTGATGATTTCACACATGCAAGCTCCAGCTTGGTTATCTTTCCTCCCATTTCTCTACTATTTCTTGATATCTGGTATCTCCCTTGGTCAAGTATATGCTGAAAGTAAATTGATGTTACAATGAATCACGGTATCTGAACTCAAGATCCTCATCAATGTTATGTTCATTGCAGTTGTACCTAAATTTCTTGCTTGAATTACAGAAATCCAGTGCATAATCAATAATTTTTGAAGAACTTGAAACCACTTCTCTAGAATCTGGAAAGTAATCAAGAAAATTCCTAGAACAAATTAGAATGATTTTATTTTTAGCTCTTGATGTCAGAACATTGAACCTGTTTATTTCATAAATAAACTCCTCCTCCGCTTGTAATTGATCAAGAGATGAAATACCAATAGTACCAATAATTAGGTTTCGATCAGAACCTTGGAACTTCTCCACAGAAAAAATGGTCATCTTGAGAGCAGACATTAGATCTTTATCATCTAGATTCAATGGGAATTCTTGGTTCAATCTCTCGTACAGTGTACGGATAATTAAACTTGATTGAGCATTATGTGGAGCCACCACTCCAACAGTCTCAAGAAAGAAATCTCTTTCTTCTTCCTTTGTTTGAGGATTGATTACACGATAATACTCAATAATAATATCTACAGTAAGCTGAGCTTCTATGGTTGAGATCGCAGTATCAAACTCATGATTATGAATAATGGTGCTAACCACTTTTTGAGGATCTAGAATATCTTTTATGAGGGATTTTTGTACTTTATTCATATCTCCTTCAAGTATTTCCAAAGCATTCCCAGCATTTGCTGATAGCTCCTGGTAAAATCCAAGCCTACGAGTATATTCTACAATGATCTCATGTGATCTATAATTAATTTCCAATTGCACATTTGATACTTGATGTTGTTCAATATAGTAGGAGAATAATGATCCTAATACAGGTTCAAGCTTCTTAGGTGGAGGAATAGACTGTACAGGTGGAAGCTGATTGTAATCACCCACGAGTACTAATTTGGTCAAATGGCCTTGAGTATGAATCTGAGCTGCGATTTTATGCAATTTATCAACAGCCATTATATCATCACCTGTTGGCAAATTAAGAAGAGACGCAGGCATTCGCCGAACAAGAACTATACTAGCCAGTATCTGATCTATCGGCATTTGAGAGGCCTCATCAACTATGATTAGATCAAATGCAAAATCCTCATCTATTACTTCTAATTCTCCATTTTTCTTGCGAGATTGTAACTTGTACAATTGATGTGCCACCCCAAACATGATAAACCCCTGATCAAATTCTGTGTCTAGTGTTTTTCCCTTAGATGCAATTCCAGTTTCTCCATTGATCTTCCATGAACCAGATTTGCATAAATCCTCACATTTTCCACTTGGCTCCCTGCTATCTCCTCTAAGAAATACTCGGGTGAGTTGTGAGGCGATAGATGCAGTACCATCTGAATTTTTACTATCTGATAGTTTATCCACAAGTACATTGAGAGCTTGATAAGAAAAGGAAGTGATGAGTATTTTCACAGATCTATCTGACATACGAACAAATTCATCTATCAGTGCAACGATAGTCTGACTTTTACCGGTTCCAGGTGGTCCCTGAATGGATGAGACTACCCTGCTAAGAGAATTCAAGATTGCACGCTCCTGAGATGGGTTAGGTTGTTGCACTTGAGTTGTGAGTTGAGTATATGAGTTGATGAAGGGATCCAACAATCGGGGATGATACATATAGATCTCGGGAATGGTGACTTCAGATACCGCCGGAGGTAAACGATCAGTGATTTGCCAAAGGTAGGCAAGGCGAGATCCGAGCCAAGAATTTCCCAAATTAAACAGACTAAGTAGGGTACGAAGTTTAGATGTCCAGAATTCTCCACCTATCGGATATAAATACCATTTATCAGTTCGATTTTCCTCTACTTCAGAGAGATATTTGAGTTCGAAATTAGTTCCAGTTTTCTCTGTTCTCACAATAACCTCCCCAGACTGGCTATCCCATTCCATACTTTGAATCGTGATCTGCCAAATTCTTGGATGACCACCAAAATCTCGTAATTCATACGGGAGCAGTAGAACGCTCTTGCCTTCACTCAATTTCATATTGCTTGAAAGGCCCTTGAGATTGAATTCATAGATATAATACAGCTTTCCCTTTCCTCCCAGTTCTTGATCAACGACTCTTAGATTAGTTACCTCGCCTGCAGCAAGTTTACCAATTGAATATTCAGGATACATATGTCTGAAATTATCTGCATCCAATTCAGCTAATGCACCAGTTAATCTGGAATAGAGAAACCATATTCGAGCAATTTCATGATAAGTCGTCGGTACTTTGGGTATGGACATGGCCTCGCTATCCACCGGTCGATAATTGGAGCGGGAGATGAGATGTCTGGATCGTTGTTGAAATATCAGTCGTAACCTATCGATTGCTCTGACTTTGTAGAGAAGCTGTTCCTTGATCTCCTCACGGTATTCAGACTTACTCTTTTTACCATCTAATATTGTGGCAGCAGTCTCTTCTTTAGCTACTAAAAATTGATAGAAATTATTATGATCCATATAATTGAGGTGCGGGGAAAAATAATTTCTGTGTGGTTTAGATCCAGTCTCAGATTCATAAATTTTATGCCAGGTATAGTTGATTGGATGAGGTAACCCTTGAGTTGTTTCTATAAATTGTCTCATATCAAAGATCTTACGGATCTGTTCTGCATTCTTCACTCTGCTTTCATTAGGAGTAAACCAATTAATTAAATAACTTAACTCTGTATTCAGATCATTGTCTTTGAGCAGAGAAACAAGTTGTCTCTGAATAAGTTTCTCAAGAATCTCAAGGATTTCCTGACTCCAGTAGTATATGGCAGTACTTGGATAGGTATCTTTCTCCCCTCCATCCTTGGTTTTCATTGTACTTCTGATATACACCTCTAGATACTCTGATAATCTGAGTATCTGATAGAGAATTTTTACCAGTACCTTCGTTAATTCGTACTCTGTATTGTCTTCAAGGTCCTCATTGACTAACGCAACTGATAATGTCAGACTTGAGACTTCAGCAATATATTTGGTTTTATCTCTACGTTCATACGCTTTTCCCTTTAGTCTTAAATCAGCACCAAGATTGAACACCGATCGAATTATTTTACTCATCTCCCTAAGATCTCCTTTCTTAATGGTTTTCTGCAATCCATAATCTAGTTCTCCAGCAAGTTCAGCAGCCTCGATATCTCCGCTCAAAAAATCTGACCAAATTCGCCACCATTCCACCATTTTATTGAAGTAAGGTGTGTAGGTTGAACTTGTAATTCTAAGGAATAATGAAAAACCAAATACTCTATCATGAGTTGGATCTTCCTCAAAATTTATGGTGATGGCTATATCACTGAATTTGGGTATAGAAACACTATGAATATCACCTTCATCAGGGATAATGGAGGAATTGCTACTTATGGCTTTTCCTTTCAATCGTAACAAAGGCAACTCGGGATAAATTGGTTTTGGAGTATTGCCAGGGATGATTGTATTAATTTTGTTCATTAGTTCACCCACGGTGTTAATATTATAGGTGTCTAATTGTTTAACTGTTGAGAGAGAAGTGTAAGGTAGGAGTTTCACACTCATATCCTTTGGATTTCCATTAATACCTTCTCGATTCAGACAGTCATCATAATACTCACATCTTCCGCATTTGGACTTGATATATGTCTCTGTGTCTTCTAGTGACATGGGGGATTTGACCCACAGGTCACGGATTTTGGCCAGTAGACTCTCAATCAATCTATAATTCTCCTCCCAGTCCATTTCCTGAATTGTCATCCGTAGATCTGATAGCAAATTCAGATTTATCTGATCCACACTTGGAAAAATTCCATTACCGACAGGATTAAGATAAAATTTATTAGATAACCCTGTATCTTCTAGAAAATAGCGAATTGCTAGTGCATAAAATAATATTTCAATGAAGTATTTTTTACCCACTTCTTCTTCATTCGTCTTCTTTATATCAATAATTGTTATTCCAATTTTATTTTCCTGTTCTGAACCACTTAAAGGACGAATACTTCCATCCAACTCTAGCTGAGTATTTCCGGGTTCACCAAGTATGATTATATCTGGATAGCTAGTTTTGGTATAGGATTTAACAGGTATTTCCTCATCATCCTTAAGATTGAAAATCATCCGATAAAAAATATCAGGAATGGGTATTCCTGCCTCCAAATAGATTCTCGTTTTCCTATCCTGTATAAATGCTGAATAAAGCTGTTCCAAATCATCTTTTGAGATTGTATTGAATGTAATTTTTCCCTCTGCTGTTTCTGAGAATACTGCATTGGGAAATCTACGTAGGGAGGCATATACTTTCTGTTCATAGTCCTTACCCATCTGAGCCAGCATACCAGGGGGACCACGACGGATAGATTCCAGCTTGGCTATTTCAACCACAGGGGACATCCATCTTGAATCATTACGTCCTAAATTGATGAATAACTGACGTTCGCATTGATGTGCAATGTATGCATCAAGGATGGTTTTGGATAATTCACTAACTCTTTCTTTCTTTTTACCCATTTTTTCTACATAATAAGTAGTGAATTATCATTTATAAATAGTATAACACCTATTTCAATGTAATAGAAAATTTTAACCAGTTCCTGTTATTTGGTCTGAGATCAAAAATATAAAAATGTAAATAGTGATAAATATTTTACTACTAAGTGGGTTGTTAATTGGTATAACTATCTGTTGTTTCGATATTGGCTAAAGGATTGTAGATATATGATGTGGATGTAATGTCTGTTACGGTCACAGAATACGTACCATATTGATTAGTTCTGGAGGGACGTAGTGTGAAGTATGCAAATCCATCTGAGCCAGTGACTGCAGTTAGAACCTCGTTAGTCCCATCAGGCCATGCTATATTGATAGTAACTTCTGCCCCAACAACTGGCAATCCATTTTGATCAACAATTAGAATATCAATGAATAGGTATTTTACTGCACCTTTTCGCAGGCTAGCATAAACATCAATTATTGCAACATGGATCTCATCAAGCACAGCTGGGGCATCTGTGGTCTCACTGACTGAGCTAGATTGTGTTCCTTCATTCCCAGCTGCATCTACTGCAGAAACGGTGTAAGTATAGGTAGTATCAGCAGTCAAACCAGCATCATTGTAGCTTAGACCTGTTACACTCGTTAAGAAGGAACTATCCCGGTAGATATTGTAGTGATCTACTCCTGTATCATCTGATGCTGCATTCCAGCTGAGATCAATCTGGTTCTCACCATTCACTGCTGCTACAAGGCCTGTAACCTGTGAAGGGGCTGTTGTATCACCTGGATCCCCACCATTTCCAAAATTGTATATTACATCTGTGGAGTAATGATCTGAACCAGTATTTGCCGTTGGAGTATCACCTACAGTAGCGCTCATATAATTAACAGCATCAAAGAATTGGTTCATCACAATGAAATCAATTCTTGAGGTGTAAATAGGGTTTTGATGACCATAAGTTGGGAAAAATTGACCTGGGTAGAGAGTTGTAAGAGGATCATCCCAAGTATGTACTGTTGAATAATACGCGGACATATCATGAAAAGTTGTATCTCTTAACATCATAGACATAGGGTGGTATTCCAGATCCCCTTGGTTATTAGTTCCATCCTCAGGAGAAAATGAATTTAGATCACCTGCATATATAATGGGTACATTACCCAAATTATCCATGTAATTGATGATGCCCTCTTGCTGCTTCTGTCTCTTTTCATAATTCAATGGATCTGAACCGCAACATTTGAGATGTGATGCAACTATATGAGTGGAAGTACCTGCAATATCAAGGGTAACATCAAAGAAATCATGGGAAACATCATACTGGGTGTTATCATCAAGAGTAACTATTGGAATTTGTACAGTATTTATTACAGGGAACCTGGTGAGAACGGCCTCACCAGATGTGGAATAGGTTACACCTTCTGTTCCAACACAGGTGTAAGGATCCTCACCAAGTCCTGCAAAATAGGTGTTTAATTCAGTGCAAAGGGCATTTAGACCTGCATTATTATTATCATCCAGTAGACCAGTCTCAATGAGAATGGCAATATCAGCATTCTCTTCTTTGAGAACTTGCTTGTAGTCAGCATTTGCTCCACTTGCCTCTATATTATAGCTCATTATTTTGACTTCACCTATTGCTGGAGGTTCATAGTTGGCATTATCAACACTAACTGTGATAGTTGCTGCATTTCCAGTATTTCCAGCAGCATCATAAGCTGTTGCATCAATAGTGTGTGTACCATCTGTATAGGTTGTAGTATCCCAGAGATATGAAGAACCCGTTGATACTAGTGTATTATCAATATATATCTCCACGCTGGTAACACCTACATTATCAGACGAGAGTGTGGATATGAGTACATTTGCTCCAAGTCCAACTGATCCATCAATGGGATTGTTTATACTAATTACTGGAGATTCTGTATCAGGTGTGGGATCACCACCACCACCAGAGCCATCATTAGCTGTACCTGGAGTGGCAGTACTGGTTACCTGGAAATCTGAGACTACATCATTATCATAAGAGATCCTTTCTATTACATCGCCTGTTGAAGCAGTAAGATCCCAGCCAGCAACATAATTTTCATATGCGACAAAATCCACCTCACCAGATCCATCAGAGAGTGTAATTTGATCACCAGTATTGGCCAAAGCTAAATTCATCCCATCTAAATCAGGATTAAATCCATACAGTGCGTTGAAACCAGTGGCATCTGTGGCAACTACAAAATACCCATTGGCAGGTATTGAGCCTGAAAGTGAAAAGACTGCGACATTATCTGCAATGGTATACGTACTTAGATCTATTGCAGATGCAGTGGGGTTATACAATTCAATCCACTCCTCTAGACTATCAGTACCAGGTGTATCATAGAGAAATTCGTTAATAACAATGTGATCGCCAGTGGATCCATATTCAAAGACACCTGGATTACCTAGTACACCTGAATCCTGCCAGGATGCTTCGTTATCAGCTATCAAATCAATGCGTTCAAGAGTAGTGTAGGAAGCGGAGAGAGACCATCCCAAATCACCTTCCCATCCTACTTGGTCAACAAGGGTTGCACCATTCTCTAGTAATACAAAATCACCAGAATTTCCAAGTGCAAGAGACATGCCATCTAGATCAGGATTAAATCCATACAGAGCATTGAAGCCAGCAGCATTGGAGGCAATAATGAAAGTACCTCCTGGGGCTATGCTGCCGGATAAGCTATTCGTAGCTACATTATCTGACACAGTATAGCTACTCAGATCGATGGTAGTAGATCCGGGATTGTAGATCTCTATCCATTCCTCAATTGAATCAGTTCCGGGGGTATCATATAATACTTCAGAGATCAATAATTCTCCCGATGCCCCGGAAACAGGGGTAGAGAAAACTTGCAAACTAACTAATAAGATAGCAAGTATAAAGATTGGTTTGTACAGTTTCATGTTTAACACCTATTTGTGGTTTTCACATTCCAATAGTGAATACCGTGAATCGAAGGAGCATATAGTACCGAAACTGATTGACAATCAAGTAAACGGCAATATTACTAGTGCTCTTTGGATTTGTTTAATGCAACAAACCGAAATGATTATTAAAATGTTTCGGTTAATCGTTGGCAAAACAAGATCATTCACGTTACTGACGTGAATAGAATGTAAGGAATATATAAATCTTACCTCGAACCAATATGTAAATTTCTGTGTTCAGACCCTAAGATTTGAATATAAGCGGATATGCACAAATGCATCATTAATACTTCAAGCTAAAAGTTCACTTTTTATGTAAATGAGCAAAATGAGAGTATCTGTATGCAAAATATAAATATGAAATTTACTGGCATAAGTATTAATCCTATTTCGCTCATTTACCATTTTCAGCACTATATCATAAAAAATCTTAAGTCATGTCATTCACGTGAATAGATTGAGGAGTAGAAAATATCTGTGAAAAAGCAAGTGTTAATTGTTCCTATTGCACTCGATCCATACCGGGCAACTATTTGCCAAGTGGCTCCTGATATAGTATACCTTATTACCCAACATGATAACCCAGATATGTCAATGATTGATAAAGCACGAGATAAGGTGAAATATGTGCATAATTACTTCTCAAGACAAAATATCCAGATCTCAGTTCGAGGAGCAAGAGATTATTTTGATATGTTTGAACTGATTGCTCTGATGAGACAGATTTGTGAAAAACATCATGAAGATATAGTTGAAATTAATGTAGGTTCTGGATCTAAATTAGCCGCCATGGCAGGAATCATTATTTCTGGCATGTACGAGAATACAAGCAGCTTTTATCCTAAAAGTGCATTGCAGGAAAGCAGAGATGGAGGGTTCAAGATCAGACGAGAACTTTGGGATGATGATGACATTGATTTTGAGTTTATCAGGGATCCTCTGGAATCGACCACATATCTTCCTTCCTTCCCAATTACTCCATTATCCAAAAAACTCATTCCTATTCTACAACTGATATCTCAACATTCGAGCACAAAAAAGGAAATTCTAGAATACTGTATAAAAATCAAGTTCATAGATATTTATCAGGAGATAAATGGAAGAAAGAGATCTGATCAATCACTATATAATATTCTCAAAAGAAACTTCATTGATCCATTACAATTCAGACATTTAATTCATGAGAGACAGGGAAATATCATTGAGATAACTGAAACGGGAAAAAATATGCTTACTGCCTTTGGAAAGGATGATTTTTTTGAAGAAATTATTTAGTTTCAACTGGTGGCATAGGCGACTTCCCAGCGATCAAGCCAGTTATCAAGATTATTAGACAACACTTCTTGGGAGATATAGCTATTCAGAGGAGTAATCTGATTAAATGGGGTAACAACAGAGTAACAATCTGGTGCAATGATTGACTTCTTAGCAGGATACATCCACTGATTACCATAAATCTGATTCTGAACAGTATCAGAGATAAACCAATCGATGAATTCCTTTGCTAATGCGGAATGAGGGGCATTTTTGACCAGACCGAGACCCTCAATCTGCTGCCAGCCAAGATTTTTCATACTACCCTCATTACTGAGAAGAACATCAGTACTATTATCATTATATTGACAATAACTATATGCAGGAGATGAAGTATAACTGACCATCATAGGCCGGGCTTCAGCTTCTTCATACATGAGTTCCAAACCTGCACCCCATGAGTCCACCAATCGGGCTTCAGATGATATATTTGACCAGAATGACTCCCAGTCTCCATTAATTACACCAGTTACACCCGAAGTATCATCACCATAAATGGCAATAGTTGAGAGTAGAAAACCTAGACCTGGAGATGAGAGATTGGGATTTTCCACAATTAATTGTGAAGAGAAGATGGGGTCCATCAGATCCTCCATCATAAAGGAAGAGGAAGGGTTGCCAACTAATCTATCCTTGAGATACCAGAGAGAGATCACCCCATAGTCATATGGTGTTAGAAGATAATCACTGGCCAGACCATCAACAAGCCCTTCAACCAGATCATTCACTCCATGTGCCTGATAAGGCTCCAATATTCCATTTATACGTGCCTTGGAAACTAGAGTATTATCAATACCTATCAAAACATCTGCGATAGGAGAATTCTTTTCCACCGTAGCTCTAGTAATTATACCTGCTGCATCATCTGCATATACGACTTTAACAGAACCGGGGAGAAGGCCTTTGTATGTCTCAAAAGCACGATCAAATTCGTACCCTGGGTCAGCTAGAAGTGAATTGTAGGTGTAGATTACCAATGCATCTTCATCTGAATCTTGGGAGAATACATATATTCCTGCTGCTACTATTATGACTATGAGAAAAATGCTACTAGCAATAAGTACTGATCTGTTCATCGAATTTAGCTATTGTGCATGAAATATATAATATTTGGTACTTGAATGAAATGAAACTTATTTTATTGCGACTAATGTAAAAGAGAAACAGCGATGAATCGGAAAATTAAGATTGAGTTCATCAAAATCAATATCTTCAATATCATACTCTATCATTTGTTGATTAACTAATCGGGTATACCTTGGGAATGCTTTGGCAATTTCTTTGAGTGATCGTAGATTGATATTTCCAGTAACTTTCTTTCCATTTATAACCTTCCCATGTAGCCTTTTTCGATGTATCCAGTACTCGTCACAATCACCATAATCAACAAAGGATACAAAGTCACTGCTAACACGGCACATCTCGAGAAGACCCTCATCCAAATTGGGATAGTCAGATAAACTGAAAAACATTGATACTAGGTTTGCCACACCTGACCGAAGGGGTAAATTGAATACAGAACCCTGAATTCTCTCTCCAATTGGACTTTCCTGTGCCTTTAGCATTGCATATGAAAGATCCACTCCCAGAAATAAATTTGGATAACTCCTAGAAGCGACTTCTGTTTGAACATAACCAGACCCCGGAGCCACATCAACCCAAATCTCTTGTGAGATATATGGCCCTAGTTTAGAAAGAGCGGATATTACTGCTCTGGATCTGCTAGCTCCACTCCTGAAACGAATGGCTCTAGCTTCATCTTCCCAGTGTTTTCTTAGACCCGTTAGATCCCCAGTGAAAGTATTATCATTCACAAATGATTGCGAATTTCTTATAATTTTAGTCGTTTGAATAAACCTATGAAAATGAGCATCAATTAATTGCAATATATTAACAATTAATAATATCTACCAAATTTCTTGGAATTAGAAAGAAGTGAACGGATGTACATCGGAGATAAAATTCGAGAGGAATTTGACCAGCAAATCAGAACTGTGAAAAAAAGGGGTGTAGAAGTACCATTTTCCTCCAATACCATCCTAACTGCTCTTTTTGATGTGGGAATTGCCCCTCTTGATTGTATCAATATATTATGCATGATTAAACCTCATCTCCACACAGGTATATCAACTAAACAAATAATAAAATTGCTTAATGAAGCGATTTCTCAATTAGGGTATGATGAAAATTCATTTGTCCATAGAAATACAACTGTTCCAATTATAATTGATTATAAAGGTGAGAAGAAAGAACTCGGTTTCAAGGTTATCAAGGAAATCGTCAGAGAAAAGCTGAAAAATATGAGATACACTTCTAAAACATTTAGAGACTTGGTAGATGAAGTTCAGAGAACAGTAATTTCTCTGGATAATTGGGATTTAACTGTTAGTGATGTATACAAACTAATACCTCCAGCCCTGAGAAATATCCTTGGTACTAATCCATTCAGTAATGAGCGTTGTCTTGATGATTATCATAGGCTAACGAAATTAAAGTTGAGTATCGAGAAAACGTGGATTGCATTACCAACTGAGGAGAGACATTTCATACTTAGTAACCTAATGGATGCGGCTTATCGTGTAATACTATTATCTTTTAACTTTCTACCAGGACACATTATGAGTTCCACATTGTATCAAATCAACAATCTCATCACCTACCTTACCTCACGAGGGGATAATACATTATCAGATATTGAGATCAAAAGGCTAGCTGATACCACCAGCAAAGTGAACAATCTAATAAAAGAACCAGAGAATAGCACCTATATTGACCTACAGTACTGGGAGGAGGAGATTGAGGTGCTTACAAATATTTGTGAGGGCTTAATGAGTGCAAATTCTATTTGGTGGATTGTAGGTAGGGATAGTTTTGGTAGAGATATCTTCTCATTCAGCTCAAAAATATATGAGAAATCTGGGAGGGCAAGTGCATTACTAATCTCTTCAGCGATGTTTGGAATAGAGGCGCAACTCAATGAGATTACCATGAGTAAGGTCCAGCAACTAGACCAGGGAGATAATATCATAATAATTGATAAAAGGGAACTTTTCTCTATAGTCTCTTTGATTGATAAACCAATCACACACCTAGTAAGACAAAAACTCCATGATCTAGCTAGTTATATTGAAAAGGAACTGAAAGAGGAGATTATTGGCTTTAAAGGAAATGTTTCTGTTTTGCAACAGGAGATAACGAGGTACCTTAAAATTCATTTTCAGGGTATTTTTGTGATTGATTGATAGTTTTGTTATGATTTTTTCTCAGATATGCTTGAATGCTTGAATTTTTTTTTATATAAGCACGAGTATATCTTCATATATGAGTTCGCGGTCGAGAGAAGGTAAGAAAGCCTTCACATTCTGGATAGATACAGATCTAAAACAAAAAGTACATGAGAAGGCAGGGATGATGAACCTAACGATAACTGATGTCATTACCAGAGCTGTGGAGATTTATCTAGCCAAAGGCCATGAATTAGAAGATGATGAAGATTTTCGTAAAAAATTGGTAGCTGCTAATATCTCTCATGGAATTAGGGAATCAGGGGTAAATTTTGAGAAAATCAATGACTCGCTTGAGAGTGCAATGGCAAGAATCAAAGTATTAGAGGACAAAATAATTGATCCAATGCCTGAAATTAAGAAACAAGTACAATTAGAAATCAATTCCAAAGTTAGTCCAGTGTTGGAGCGATTATCACAGTTATTTACTAATTTAGAGCGACAGGGGATTTAGGGCTCACTTCTTAATTCTATCACACAGAGGAGACTGTGGTATAGCATGTCCACAAGGACAGATTGTAGGGTGATTATAATGCTCATCAATGGCAACAATGAGATCACAGCTAGCCAATAACATTAATTTCAGTGATTCATCATGTGCAAGATCATGATCAATTCCCAAACCATTGACAAGATATACCTCAATTAATCTATGATGGCGTAATTTCTCTTCTCCTACTTGACGACCAATTTCAGTGGTTTTTACTGGCATACCTTTACTATGGGTAACATATCCTCTTTTTACCAATCTAGCAACTGCTGTAGCAACTGTTGATTGAGGCATATCTAACTCATCTGCAATTACCCTTGTTGTTAATCCCTCCTCGATAATAGGGGATTTTCTTTTCTTAAAGGGCTCTTGTATCTCCTCCTTAGATTTCATTGCAGCGGAAAAATTATTTGTTAATAAAATGAGTAATAGAGCTTCATTCAACTTTCCTTGTAATTCTCTACCAAGTAGATCATTAATTTCCTCATTGATTCCTCGATCAAACATGAACATATTATAATAGATGCTATCGATTTTAAATACGTTGATTTCGCCCGGACGAATTCAATAAATAAATTAAAATTTACGCGATAGAAAGTTATTTTTCATAAAATCGAGTAAATATGCACATTTTTTTTTCAATTTAATAAATGAATGAAAAAAATTCACAAAGTATCGTAGAATAACCACACAGCAGTTATTAAGAAGATGATACCTAATATGCGTGAAACCCACGAAGAAGTGGCATGTATTTTACCAATGGTCTCCCCTTTAATCTCCTCAACAAATAAACTCATTGCGAGAAATGGAATTCCTGCTCCAAAAGCAAATGCCAGTACAAGTAGAAATTGTGTGAATATGGTTTGCCCAATCATTCCTGCCCAGACTGAGATAAAGAGAGCACCAGCACAAGGAGCGGCAATTATTGTATAAACCAGCCCAAGAATAAAGCTGAACATCAAAGAATTTTTCTGTCCTTCATCACTATATATGAAATTCTCCAATTTCTCAGGTAGTTTGATATTATACATGAATTGTGGAGAAATTAATAGTATGAGAGCAGCAATTAAAATAATCAAAGCTTGTATCCTTGCCAGTGTGTTTCGATTGTTTATTAAAAATTCACCAATATAGGTTGATAAAAACCCTATAGAGAAGAATACAACAATAATCCCCGCAATCAGTGCAAGGGAGGAAAAAACTGATTCTATCTTACTCTGCTTCATGCGTAGTTGATTAGCAAGATAAGAAGGTAACAAAGGAAACAAACATGGACTGAATGAGGATAATAATCCGAGAGTTACATTCAGTACAAGTAATTCTGTAGATACCACAAGTTGAAGATCAAAATTTTCTTTTTTATATTTTCCTTGATACAAATAAAAAATGATTATCACAATTTTAAGAATTATACTTCAATACTAGGCGAATTTTTGTCAAAAAGCATTTTTATCACCATACCAATTAACAGATATCATGGTGAATAATAGAATTGGAAACAAAGTATTCAACCTTATATGGGTACTGCTCATATTTTTATTCGATCAATTCGTATTTCAGCTCTCCTATGTTGCTGAGCAACTACTCTATTTTGAGATAGGAGCACTTGTGTTTTTCACCCTTCTCAGCATGATATTCAATAGGGCGGAAGTAAAATACATTTGGATGGATGTAATGAATATGATCTTCCCCCAGTTAGTATTGCTATTATTTTTCTTAACAGAGGTGATAATTCGATCTGAAATTGTAATATTTCCAATTATAGTATACATGGTTTTCTCGTTGATATTATTGATAGGTATTATCAATACTATGTACATTGTTAAAAATTCTATTGCAATTTGGCTCACATTTCCAATTCTTATTCTAACTCTTGGGGCTCAGTTTATCGTTGCAGCAGTAGATATTATCTTTCCACCCAGACTCCAGGAGCTAGTACCATATATTGAGGTAACGCGAGAGATGATTTTCTCACTAACTCAGTTTATGGCCTCTGAGGAGAGAATTCAGGCAAAAGAAGCTCTTGAAAACCTAGAAACTGTATCAGGAAGAGTAGAAGAAATTGCTGAAGGGTATGCTCTTCGTAAGGGACTTGGTCAAGGTATTGATTTGGGGTTAACCTTCATCGTTTTTGTATTAGGAGGAGTGCTGACTTTCATGACATCAGATCTCAGAATTCCACCACAAGTTATTGCTGCACTTTTTGCATCGCTTGGTCTTGCATTATCCACATTTGCTGGATTTTTCGGTCCATTCTACGGATTGGCCAGTTCTTGTAAAGAATTCACACTGAAACACGGTAATTACAGAGGAGCAGTGATCTATAAAGCGATAGAGCAACTCTTCTCCATCCCGTTTATGGCTGCCTCTGCAGGTTTCCTTTTACTAGATCTTCCACCAATTGATGGTGAATCACTTGATGAATTCAAAAATGAAATGAATGATCAGATAAATGAGATTGGGGATAACATCAATTCTTTGTTGGGAACTGATTCTTCTGCAGTTCCTAGAAAAACTCGAAAGATGATAGCAAATCTAGTTGGTTCCGAGGATAGTGGTCTGGGTAAATTAGATTTCAGAAATATCCTCAAGGAGACGAATCGAGCATTTGCCTTAACTTATTATCAACATGAATTTTCATGGAAACCATGGAAACGTAAATCAATTGTCTCAGAATTTGCTGAACGTATTCATTTTGATCTTCAAGGTGCAGAGGATGCACTCAAACTAATAGGGTTCAAAATTCAAGCAGGACAACTCGATGATGATATGGTTAACAACATCATGGTGAGTGCGGCCATGAAAGGGGTCATCATGATGGAACAGAAGTATATGGAGATGCTTGGTGATCTTGAACTTGGGCAGACATGTACTGGTTTAGCGTTTGGTGCTAGACAATTCATAGAAGATCACTATGTTGTGCGAACAGAATTTATTGAGAAATTCATAGCTAAGGCTAGAAGTTTCTTTATTGGATTTTTTGCCGTACCTATCGTTCTCATCATTAGCTTTCATAATTATGCTAATCGTTTCTTTGATGAGGTATCCTATGCATTTGCAGATATGATCTTTGATGGAAGAGGTGCCAAATTATTCAAGATGAGAGCACATGAAGTATATGGGGAATTATTGAAGATACCCGCAAACATTAGAGCTAGTAGAGCTGAGAAAAAAGAACTTAAAAAGGATGAAGAAAAAGTAGAAGAGATGAAGGAGGAAAGGAATTTTCAAATCAAAGCCATTTTGATCACTATTGTTTCAAAAGTCTGGCAAGTGATTGTATTCCCCATTAAGATCATTATTGGTATAATCTTGTGGCCTGTGAAAAAATTCAGAGGAGAAGAGGAGAACAAAAGGGAGCAATTCGAGGAGGCAGTTTCTCATGCAGCACTCGTCTCTATGTATGAGGAGCTTTACAAGCAATTAATTATGCAAACTAATATATCCTTCTAAATTATACAAAATGCAAACTATCTCTCAATTTTTCAAATCTATCCTCAGCAGTCTCAAGTTCTGCATCTTCGAGTTCACGGATTTTATCGGGTAGAGACTCGAATAATTCAGGAAAACCACTTTTTTCAATACTACCTGTAAGAATTCTGATATCTTCTTCCGCGAAAGAGGAAATCATGATATAAATTTTCGTTAGAGCGATGTGTACTGGTTGGATGACATCATCGATTTTTTTGCTGTAATAAGACCGTAATTCTGTCTTGATATACCTTACAATATTTGAGAGATGAATGTATTTATCTGATTCCTTTGGAAAGAGAAGAATATCTTTGATCCATAAGGATAAATCAACCATCAACTGGAAAAGTTCTGGTTGTTCTTCCAAAACATTTTCCACATGACGAGTAGCTTCTTCTAGAGAAATTTCATAATTGGTTGGTATCCTTGTGATGAGTTCAATCAAATCGATAACCTCATCAGTGCTAATAAATCGAATTTTCCCTGTTTCCAATCTTTCAATCTCATGATTCGCACCCTCCTCCCAATAATCGTTCTCATCATCAAATCCTCTAGCACGGAATTCACAAGAAGTCTTTATCTCAAGGTTCACCTGATAGAGATGAAGATCATCCAGTTCCTCCAAATATTCCATTAACTTACTATCACCAGGAATCCAATCCAAACCAGCATCCACACCCATAAGTTCAATTCCTTCCAGTTTATATTCACTCGCATAGGTTAATGATACAATACTCGTTGATTCAAGAACTTTCTCAAGTCTCACTGATTTAAGAAAAGGCCTCACAGGTTAAGTGAGATATAACCACATAAATTATTACGTTTTTCCTTGTAAGATTTTGGCAAAAAAAAAAACTAATTGCATCTCAGATGAATCCAAATAAGTAATCTGACCAACTAAGTGATTTCTCTATTCTCTTCTCAGTAAAGGATTTATGGAACACAAAAGCCAATACTAGATGTATGATTGGACCGAAACTGATGATAGAAATACCAATCAAAGATACAACTCCCATAATCGCTCTATCCCTTAATTCTTCTGAAGAGGCATTTAGATAACTAAAAGAATCCATTAAATCACCAAAGCTAAGCTGATGTGCAAAAGAAGTGAAGAACCCAACCATCGTGACAAGTGTGATGGGATATGCAAAACCCCATAGAGCAAACATAGCTGGAACTCGATTCCACTCTATTACATCAATAATTGATCTATCCGGATAGGATTGAATATATGCATTGATGAGTATAAGGCCTAGAGGTATGAGCACTGCCCAAACTAAGTAGACTGGGAGGAAGTATTTTTTAACGTTGACCTTACTAGTAAATGTCATCTATACCATATATCTCTAAAATATTTATAATTGTAGTTATTAAATCAAATAATAAACCAAGAGAATAAGAACTAGAAGTGCATTAATTTTAATATTGACAGACGATCAGAAGATCAAGATATACCAGAATTTAGCCAAATCATTAACTGAAAATGATTTACATCGTATTTCTGAGTTCTATGAGACCTTTGAGATTGGAGATGAGGTAGATTTGAAACATAGGTATATTAAGCTCTTTGCCGTAAGTTCTTCCAACAGAGAGGGCCTGTGGTTGAGGTTGGATAAATACTGTAATAAGCGGAGGATAAACAATAAAGACCTAGGAAAACTCATCAGAGCTATAATCGAGAAGGGAGTATACCCCATACGTTTGTTCCATTCTGTATCTGAGTGGTTAGACCCTAGGGCAGTAATTCATGGGAATAAACAAGCTCGAATGTTGAGATCAGGAATGATGGTATATGAAAACGATGAATCATTAAATGAATCACTACTAACTGCACAGGAATTGAATAGTAAATTGAGTGGTGAAAAATATTTTGTGTATTCTGGCAATAAATCTATCCATGTATGGTGGTTATCCTTTAACCCTCTGGATTATATCGATATAGATATTGAAGATTTTTGGAAGAGAAGAGAATATTATGACCGAGTAGCTCGATTCAAGGCATATGAATCGATGAAGAAACAGACATCCTTTAGCTTGGATAAACGGGTATCCATTGATTCAAGGAGAATTGTACCTATTATTGGAAGTCTTAATGCGATTACAGGAAGGACTGTTCAGAGAATTACCAAACTGGAAATCGACTCAATTGACCTCATGAGTATCTTCTCGTAATTGAGCTAATCTTGATGCAATTTTCTCTTGCTTGCTATGTTTACCACTAATCTTTTTCATTTGTTGATAGTGTTGTATAACGGGAAGATATAACTCATGAATAATACCTGGGGGTTTATGTGACAAGGGTGTACCAGGAAGCGGCATGAAAGTATGAGAATGTATTGTTGCTCCAATTGATACTATATAATTCATCAATTCAATTGAATGGACCACATCCTCCTCAGACTCACCAGGTAATCCAAAGATCATATCAACTTCAACATCAAATCCATGTGAAATTAATAATTTTACTGCTCTTCTAACTTCATCTACACCATGTCCGCGTTTGATGTTTTTTAGGATACGATTGGATCCTGATTGACCACCAACTATAATTTTCTTTACGTTTGTGTACTGTTTTAATATCGCAATACTTTCCTCTGAAACTGTCTCAGGTCTAATCTCTGATGGAAAACTCCCAAAATATATCTTACCTTCCTTACCAATTTCCTTTCTAACAGAGGATAATAGCTCTGAAACTTTAACTAAGTCCACTGTTCTTCCATCGGATGAACCATATGAAAGGGCATTTGGTGAGATAAAACGAATATCTGGTCGACGATGTGAGAAATACTCTATAGTATATCTTATGTACTCCAATATTAGATCTAGGGAACGGTGTTTCACGGGAACATTTCTATTTCTTGTTTGACAAAATCTACAATTCCAGGCACATCCTCGTGTTATCTCAATAGGTCTGATTAATTGATGTTTTATTGAAAATGGAGGAAAAGCATCAAGATCAACTGGATCTGCCTTACCAGTTTTTTTCAAATCATCACCCAATTTGAATGCAATACCCTTAATGGTAGAAAGGTGTTCCCTCCAGCAAGAAGGTTTTGAAATAAAATTGTATAGGCATTTTTGAAAAACAATCTCTCCTTCTCCCGTGCAAACCACATCAATCCCAGCATCAAGTAATGATTTAGGACTGCCCTGAGCATGGGGACCACCAGCAATGAGCATAGTATTAAAATCTTGAAATATCTGCATAAATTCTTTTATTTTATTTATGTACTCATCAAATTGACTTGAAAAAAGACTGATTGCTAGGATAATCTGTTTTTTTTCTTTGAGGCTATCCATTAAGGAAGTAAGTGGATGGTTCAGATTGGGATAGAAGACGTCTATCTCCTTCAATTCCGCATGAATATCTATCGCTGCAAGTAATGCAGATAATGCATTTGCATTTATCCTGGAAAATGGAAATACAATCGCGGCTTTTGAAATGTCCACAAAATTAAACAATAAATCCTGTTAATATAACTTAAGTCTACAACAAAACAGAATGATAAATCAAATGCACTGTCTTTTTATGGTCAATTTGACCACAAGTAGTACTAAGAATTTTATAATAAAAAATGATTATACCTCTAGTAGGTAAGCCATTATGTCAATGAGTGGAATTCAAATACCTGAAGATGTTGTCAAAAAATACGAGGATAAAAGGTATCAAAAAAAACCTGGGGGATTAATTCTCAAGATCAATGATGAACAGGTTGAGATAGAACACGAGCTGGATGAGAATTTCGAGGATTTAGTAAATAAATTGCCTGATGCAGAGCCAAGGTATGTCCTCTATGATGTTCCAGTGAAAAATAGGGCCAAACTTGATGATGTAAAGACCTGTTTTATTTTCTGGATGCCAATGGAGTCACCAGTCCGTCTCAGAATGCGTTACGCAAGTACTAAGGCAAATATTCCGAAGAAATTCAGAGGTATTGCCCTGCAGATACAGCCTGAGGAGAAGGATGAGGTCACCTTGGATAAAGTGATTCATAAACTTAATAGGCAAGCTGGAATCAATAATACTGCGATTTAATTGTTGATGAATACACGTGGACTAAAAGCTTTATCATATATTTCTCAAAGTGCGTTTTAATGAGTAGTACAGATGTTATTGTGGTTGGTGGTGGGCCATCAGGCTCAGTAACAGCAATATCAATTGCCAAAAAGGGATTCAAAGTCACAATAATTGAAAAGAAACAATTGGATAAAATCGGTGATAAAACCTGTGGAGATGCAGTAGATAAAGCTGCAGTCATGAGAGTTAAAGAAGGAATTGGGATCGATTTACCACATGGAGATGAAGTAAAGGATGTTATTACCAAGATGAGCATAGCAGTTGAGGATATAGATAAAAAAATCACTCTTGATGCACCGGGATTTCTGGTTGATAGGCATATTTATGGACAACGTTTGATAAAAACAGCACAAGAACTAGGTGTGGAAATTATCGATCAAGCTATTGTAAGAGAATTAATAATCGAGGAAATAGAGGGTGAGAAGTACGTATCAGGGGTGAAGTATCTTAAAGAAGGAACTCATGAAATACGATCACAATTTGTCATCGATGCATCAGGTGCCTATGCAGTAGTACGGAAGGCATTACCGGAGGATATGCTCTATGGAGGATTGAAACACAATCTCAATCCAGATGAACAATGGCCAACATACAGGGAGATAATTGAATTACAACAACCTCATAAGTATCCCAATGAGATTATACTCAAATATGATGTTGATTATCCCCCTCCGGGATATTTCTGGTTGTTCAGCAAAGGACCTAAACAATTGAATGTGGGTATAGGGTGGGCAAAAAATCAGAAACTAGGTCCTATGAGGGAGATGTATTTGAAAGAGATGGAGAAATATTACCCAAGGGATAGCTATTCCATAATTAATCAGGGTGGAGGACAGATACCATTCAGAATCCCCTTTGATAACTTAGTATTTAATGGTGGAGCTGTAGTGGGTGATGCTGCATGTATGGTTCACCCAGTAACAGCTGAGGGGCATGGTCCTGCCCTTGATACTGCATGGCGATTAGGAAATGTAATAGTGGATGCACTGAATTCAGGTGATCGATCCATTAATCAATTATGGAGATATAATGTGGAAATTTCGAAACATTACGGTAGAAAGCATACTGAGGCAGAGATATTTAGAGAGATGATAGAAAAAGTTGGGGTTTCTGGCCTAAAATTCCTCTTTGAATCAAATGTATTCAAAGAAGAGGAGTTAAATCTTGTATTTTCAGGTGGAACATTGGATCTTAACCTGATAGATCAACTCAAAAGAGTGTTGAAGCTGATGCGCAAGCCAAGTCTTCTATTCACCTTAAAAAGCGTTTTTGGTAAAATTAATGCCTGCAAACAAATCTTTGAACAGTACCCTACGGATCCTTCTGGGATTCAAAAATGGCGCAGATTACGCAATGAGCAACTCAAGATGAATTACTAAGGATTGCAAATATTGAATCAATAATGATCCATAATCCAGCAATGATAAACAAAATTGAGGCTATTCCATTCAGTTTTTTTTCTGGAATTTTTTGTAATAAAGTTGCTCCCAGTAATCCAGATAGAAGAAAAATAATAATCATCCCCAAAATCGCCCCAATAGCAACAGCAATAGGATCATTAATTGCAGAATTGGAAATAACAAAAACTTGGCTTTTATCACCAAATTCAGCAAAACTAATGAGTAATAAAGCTTGTTTGAAAGCTTGGGAAGATTCTGGAATTTCTGGTTGTACGTCATCATCATCTTGTTCAAGAAGAGAAGAGATACCTAGGTATAAGAAGATCATTCCGGAAAGTAATGGAACCAACCACATTGGTAAAATTGTAGAAAGAAACGAACCTAGAACTGCACCTATTATTGTGATGAAGATAATCCCGATGATTCCCCCAGAAAATACTGCAAATGGTTTTTTATATCTACTAATCAACGAAATCAGAATGAGATTGGTTTTATCTCCAATTTCAGCCAATGCCATGAGTAGTGTAGATGATAACAAAACACCGAGAAAATCGTCCATAAGCAGTTTACTATATTATCTTTAATAAAATTCATATAGAAAACAAGTGAGAATACAGGAAAATTTGGATAAGGATTTGTAGTAATGAAATAAAGTTACAATTAATGCCTTCACTGGTATTCCTTGGGTTACTTATCATGCTTATTATTCAAGCATTTATCCCGGGATTTCCGAAAGAAACTTTGTTATTACAGGCAGGTATTATATTTGGAACTCTATTAGGAGGAATTCTCAATTGGCTAGGGATGGTATTTGCTGCACAGTTCGCCTACGAGGTGGTGAGACGTTCTGTGGAACAAGGTGGAAGATACTCATCACTTATTTCAAGATATGAACAAGCAGATTTCTTAATCAAATTACAGAAATCTGGCAATATAGGATTATTTGTACTAAGATTGCTTCCTTTTTCACCAAATGATGTACTTTCGCTTATTTCAGGAGCATTGAAATTACCAAGAAGAGGATTTGTATTGGTATCACTTATCACTGCAATCCCATATGCTTTTTTATTTGCTTATATAGGAGCCACAGGTTCCAAATATATTGATCAAGAGCTGTTACTACATATTAATGGGAAATTGATTCTCTTGTTTCTTGTAATTGGTGGATTTTATACTCTAGTTCGTCATAAGTATCCATTTATGAGTGAAGATCTATCAACATTACCTAAATAACTGATCTCGGATAATAATTGCATAAATCAACACTGAACTAATCGTTACAATTCCTGCAACAAACATGGATAGGGTATAATTCTGTGCAATAGTATATAGGTACAATGCAAGAATGGGTCCAACTATCTGGGCAGTAGAAAGAGATGCATTGAATAATCCTGTTCCTGTTGCAACAACATCATCATCTCTGCTATTTTCCTCAACGGATCTTAATCCACCTACGTAGAAGAAAGCCCAGCTTATACCCAGAATCACTTGGGTACCTAACATCTGTATAAAATTCTCAGCAAAAGGATAGGAGGAGAAGGAAATAGCTGAGAGAATTCCTCCTAGCACAAACATCTTCCGAGGAGTGAATTTATCAGTAAATGTTTTCATAATTACGTACTGAGTTCCCATATTGGTTATCTGAACCACTCCGATTTGCCCAAGAGATAAACCGAGATCATTTTTGAGGAAAAGTGCCCAGAACACCCAAATTGAATTCGCGGTTCCATGCCGTAACACTATAAGCAAATATTCCTTCCAATTCCGCTTTAATGAAATAAGGTAGGCATTCTCCCTGTGCAATTGCACTTCTCTTATACGGATTTCTTCAATACCAGTATTTCTATTCAAGGCGATGATGAAGGTTATGAAAAACACCACTCCTGCAAGTGCAAAGGCAATATCAATACTCAGAGCACCTGCAATTAATCCTCCAAAAAGAGATCCTAGGCCCCACCCTAAAGATCCAAAAGAGCTGAGATTGCCCAATTTGAGCTTACGATCTGATGCAATCCCAGTTATGGCTGCTGGGTATACTCCAAGTGTAATACCATGTAATATCCTCACAAAAACAAACTGAGTGAAATTCACAGGCCATAAATATGCTAGAATACCAAATGTGGATGTGAACAACCCTATGAGTAAAAATGGCCTTCTCCCTCTTGAATCTGCTAATCTACCAAATATCGTATTCGAGATGATAAGAAATAGTGAATAAGGAATAGCAATTAATGCAATCTCCTTGTTGCTCAACCCTCTATCTTCAAATAATATGGGCAGAAATGAGAATGCAACACTTCCAGCTGCATTTGAAAGCAACAGAACAGATTTAAGATCAATATTCCTTTCCATGAGTGACGATGTGTTTTTTTGGTTCAAAAGCTTATAAGTTGAGCCTACTAGTTCTCTTTACTTTACAAATATTTACTGATCTTTAATTGGTACGTTGGGATCAAAGCCCAAGATTTTGATAGTAATTGGCAGAAAATCAAGTTCCTTGATGATATTGAGATTGGATACATCAACAATGTAGTGTTCCGGTTCATCGACAAAATACTCTGTTTTATTATACCATCTCATCATCTCATCATTAATTTCGTTGAAATCATTAACATCACGATGCGAGCTTACCATGAAACCATCAAGATCCTTAGAAACAAAGAAATGGGGGGAATAGTTCTTACGGGTCATCTCTACTGCTTCTGCTCTATGCTCGGGAGTGATACGGGGATTAAATCGCCTGTAACTAAATACCATTGTATTTAGATCAAGTTTCTCTATGTTTGGAATGACACGGGGAAAACAATATCCCTTTTTCAAGAATTTACGCTTGGCATTTGCTACAGTATTTCTGGAGACACCTACTTCTTCTGCAATTAGAGTATCTGTATCATCTGGATATTTTACCAATCCAGCAAGTACTTTACGTTCTGCCCGGGTCAATTTAACCTTCTTTACCTTATTAGTGGGTATAACTGAGTTTGTAGGATATGGCTCACTCGCAAAACCAAATAATTTGGCAAGAAGAGCTTCATAATCCAAAAATGAGTGGATTCTACTTATCTCAAAGGGGAATGAGACTGTTTTCATTCCCTTTTTGCTCAAGAATTTATTCTCTGAGTATAACTGTAGAAATTTCTGTTGATTCTTTGCATACTCTGTATAATTTTCTGAAACTGATAGATTATAAGCTTGATTATTTTCTGAAATAACTTGAAAATCCTCTGTAAATGATTGAATAGTATCTCCGGCAATCCGCATCCTTTCTTCAAAATTCGTGAATTGATTTAATCTTCCAAACATTACTTGTAATAATTCAAATCCTATTCTTGGAAAATTAGGTATGAAGTACCTATTATAGTAGTTCTCCTCTTTCAATCGTGTTTTAATACTTGAAAACGTTGATTTCTTCATAGAAATTTGACTATGAATTGATTGATCTGTCCTTCCAGGATACTTTACCAGAGAATGGAGCACTCGAGCTTCATTCTGAGATAGATTATAATTAGAGGTATCATACCCATTAGTACCATTATAATCTGATGCGTTCATTATGTCAATAAAAACTTCATTCTTTAAAAACATACTCCTCACGACAAATTAGGCAAATTTTTATAGAATAATTTCCGAAAATGATACAAATGTTATACATTTAGAAAAATCCTATGCATTGAGACTTAGGGAAGGAAAGAACCAAGATTATGCTCAGCTATGAAATTTATTGATATTGTTTTTATATCCTGCTCTTTCTTTTCGTAATCTAAGATATACTTGTTATTTTGTACAGTCTCTTTTGCCTTAATATACAAAGAAGTAGGTATACCACAGGCCCGAGCAGCACGTAATAGGTCTCGGCTATAGGATTGTTGAATATGGTTCACAATTGTGCAAATATTCTCTAATTCCATAATTCCTGCCTGAATAGCTAGTTCAGCTATTATAGCACCACTTCCTGATACAAAATCTGGATAGCATGAAACCCCTGCTGTTTCAAGAACATCCAACCCCTGAGGACTATATAAATGGTTGCTGAGGGGAATAACAGTTGGTCTACAAAGTTTAATTTTACCTGCTAACTCATTTGTTATTACAGTAGCGCCGATAAAGAATATATGACATTTTATTGAGAATATCTGATCTATTTCTGAAATCTTGTATGGAGTGTGATAGATGAATTCCTCTCCATGTTTTTGAAATAGATCTAGTAGTAAATGTATATCCATACCTTCCTCAGAAGATAGAGTTCCATATTCAGTTGAAATCGCTACCAGTTTGTATTTCCCTGATAGATACTTAGTAAACGCAGGAGCATATATTGAGAATCCCTCAATACTAATGAGTTTATCATCAAAAGGCTGCTTTTCCCTACCTGTCCAGAAGAGTTCTCTAGCACAGCTAAGTGCAGATTGTACATTTGCATGCATAATAACCTCATTAGATGCCATTCTATATGAGAATCTCTCAGATATACTCTTTGAATAGCATGTTGTGTCGTTGAAATAAGGAAATATCAGCACCTTTGAGTTTGGATAAGGTAAACTAGGAGTACCCTCAATGGGGAGTGTACTCAAAGTAGATTGAATAAAACCTGCAGAAACGGGAATATTATAGAATTGGATAGAATATAGCCAGCTATTACTAACTACAGAATAACCTATCTCATCAATACGTATCGCACTCACAACTTCTACAAATATGCAAGGAAAACCCTGTGGGTCAATGATGATAATTCCTTTCGAATCATCAAGATCATCGATTTTATCAAGATTCAATTAATTGATAGCATGTGACGACTGTATAAAATTTTCTTGTACGCTTCTATGCAAATTATAATAATACTATCACTTAAAATTCAACACATGAGTACAAGAGGAAAGGGTTTTGCCTCTACTATACGAGTGAAAGAAGCCCAACAAATCCTACAATCTAAACTATCAGAAATAACAGAAACTGAAACTATTTCAGTTTTTGAGAGCCATAAACGCAAACTGGCAGGTGATATTATTGCCGAAATCAATCTTCCTGGATTCAAACGATCTGCCATGGACGGTTTTGCAGTTAAGGCAAGAAACACCTATGGAGCAACAGATACCAGTCCCATACAATTACATGTCATTGGAAAGGTTGAGATTGGAGATACAGAAATTCTATCATTAGAGGAGGGACAAGCCATAGAAATCTCAACAGGTGCACCACTCCCCAATGGTGCAGATGCAGTCATTAGATTGGAAGTATGTGAGAAATTGGATTCTATCATTGAGTTGTACTCATCAGTGCCTATAGGGAAAAATGTTGCTAATGAAGATGAGGATGTTAAGAGAGGAGAATTGATTTTTTCCAATGGTCATGTTGTGCTTCCATGGGATCAGGCTCTGTTAATTTCACTTAATATATCAAAGGTTGAGGTATATAGGAAGCCAAGGGTTGCGATACTATCAACAGGTAGTGAGTTAGTTTCAGTTGACAGTAAACCCAAAATCGGTCAAGTTGTTGATTCTAACAGACCAGCCCTTGAGTCTTGGTGTAAACAAATGGGAGTGGAGATAGTATGCTCAGATACTTGTGAAGATGAGGTTTCAAGTATCAAGAATAAAATTAATTCCATGCCTGACTATGATTTAATTATTACTACAGGAGGAACAAGTGTTGGGTCTAAAGATTATATGGCAGAGATCATTTCAGATTTAGGAACAATGTGGATAAATGGAGTATCCATTAGACCAGGTAAACCTGTGATTCTAGGAGAGATACATGGAAAATTAATTATTGCATTACCAGGCTATCCACTTGCAGCTTTCTTGAATTTTGATCTATTTGCAGCATATGCAATAAAGTATTGGACTGGGAATCCCAGTTATTGGGAACATGAGACAGAGGTAGTCCTGGCACAACCGATCGCTTCCTCTTCGGGAGTAAGGGATATGGTTAGATTGAGATCAGGAGAAGAAGGTGCACAACTATTACGGGTGACCGGAGCCGGCATCCTGACTTCACTGACAAAGGCAGATTATCTGCTTGAGATAGCTGAGGATCTTGAAGGGTATAATAAAGGATCCATCGTTAAGGTACGGGAATTGAGAAAATGAGAAAAGTATTTAGAGAATTAGTAGAAGCTGAGGAAGCGAGAAATATATTTTATCGTGCAGCCAAACCAGAATTACTTGGTAATGAGAAAATCCCCCTAATGCAATCATTAGGGAGGGTGCTAAGCAGGGATATTCATTCTCCCATAAACGTACCTCCCTTTGATCGGGCAAGTATGGATGGATTTGCAGTCCAATCTGCAGATCTAGTTGGAGCTGAAGAGGATAACCCAATCACCCTAAAAGTGATTGGTGAAATCAAAGCAGGACAAACATTCGAATCCTTAATTGAAGCAGGAACCTGTACAGAAATTGCCACAGGTGCACCCATGCCAAGCGGTGCCGATGCTGTTGTTATGGTTGAATATAGTTCTCGATCAGAAAATTTCGTATCTATCACTTCCATGGTAACACCTGGAGAAAATATTATGTCAGCAGGGGCAGATATCCAACTCGGAGAAAGAGTACTATCTAAATATACTCAGCTAAGCTCCAGAGAATTAGCAGTTCTAGCGGCCATAGGCACCACAGAAGTAGATGTGATTAGGAAACCAAAGATTGGGATCTTTAGCTCAGGAGATGAGGTAATGGAAGCAGGTCAGGCTCTATTACCAGGTAAACTATATGATATAAACTCCATATCGATAGCCTCCAATATAATTGAACAGGGAGGAGATCCTGTTTTTCTAGGTATTGTTTCAGATACCTATGAAGATCTAGAAAAAGCACTAAAGGGGGTAATGGGAGAATATGACCTTCTCCTAATATCTGGTGGTACATCAGCTGGTATGGGAGATATGTTGTATCAAATAGTGGATGATCTTGGAAAACCGGGTCTACTAGTACATGGTATTAAGGTAAAACCGGGCAAACCAACCATATTAGCCGTATGTGATGGCAATCCAATCATTGGTTTACCAGGATACCCAGCATCTGCTCTATCTATTTACAAATTATTTGTGATCCCCTATATCCGTATCCTTGCAGGATTACCCGCCCAAAGCCCTGGTGAGGTAATAAAGGCGGTTATTAAACAACGATTAAGAAGTGTGATGGGTAGATATGAATTCAAACCAGTTAACCTCATAAGACTAGGAAACGAGTTTATAGCCTACCCAGTACCCGGTGGATCTGGAGCAATTACATCAATAGCATTAGCTGATGGTTTTGTAGAGATCGATTCTGATGTTCAGTTCATCTTACCTGAAACTGAGATTAAGGTGAGTTTATTATCTGAAACGATTAATTTACCTGATCTTCAAATAATTGGCTCTCATTGTATTGCATTGGCACAATTACAGACATTATTTGCTGACCAATACCCTCAATATACCAGCCGAAGCATTGCTGTGGGATCTACTGGTGGTGTTGCAGCAATTAGAAGAAAAGAAGCACATATTGCGGGTATACACCTGCTAAATGAACAAGGAGAATATAATCGATGGTTGCTATCAAGTTCTGATAATATCGAGATAATCAAGGGGTATAACAGAAATCAAGGTCTAATTATAAAAAAAGGAAATCCCAAGGGGATTCATGGTCTTAAGGACTTATCACTGAAAGGGATCAGGATGATAAACAGAAATCCTGGATCAGGAACTAGAATTTTATTTGATTTACTTCTTAAAGAAAATGAAATCAATCCTGAAATGATAATAGGCTATGATAATTTCGTAAATTCTCATAGTAACGCCGCCATGGCAGTAAAATCACCATATATTGATGTGGCAATGGGTATAGAGGCAGTTATTGATGAGGATCTTGAATTCATTAATATCCGAGAAGAGGAATATGATTTTCTTATCTCAAAGGATTTAGTTCAAGAGCCTGTTATTCAAGCATTTATACAGACATTAGATTCAGATGAATTTACACAGATATTAACTTCAATTACTGGATATTCCCGTCGGACCTGAGGAAATTAAATGGAACCTTCCATCGTTGTTTAAAAATATCCATTACATCCTCATACTTCTTATCTAGAATTGCTTGCTGTAATGGAGTGTTGTGAAAGAATTCAGTTACTACTATCAAAACCAGACTGTGATTGATCTCACTTACCAACGATCCCACATAACGATTATTGTCAATCATAGGAATATCAATTAACCACTCATCTTTCAATATCCGGACAAATTGAATCACGGCATCTTCATTCTTTGGGTGGGTGAATCCGATGAAATTATCCTCCTCCTCTTTTTTAGTTTGCTGCAATTCGATTAGTTGGCAAGCTTCATGCACATTTACCTTCTCCTTGAAGAAATCCTCTCCTCTGGAATACAGATGAACATACATATATGAAGCTCAGAATGGAAATATATCAGACTATCTATCACTTACAAATACTATTTTCACGATAAAAATAATTTTCTGATATACGTATCTATTTATATAATATTGCGTTATAAGGATTAGATGAATATCCGCCTTAGTAAAACTTACAATCCTCTAAGACAAACTAGCCTCATCAAACCGATAGTATTACGTCAGATACCATCCTCAGAGCTGAAATCCATTTACTATGAGGATCAGTTGACAGAATATGAATTTATGATTCTAGAGTTTATCGGTATGACAAATGTAATCAAGGGTGGATCATCAAAGATGAGCTTTCAGGGTCTAAAAAGATTACTTGGAATTCATCAGGCAAAGCTAACCAAGGCTCTTAATCGATTATCTCAAAAAGAATTGCTAGAGAAGGATAGCGTTGGGTATCGTCTTAGTGATGAAGGAGCTATGCTATTCAATAAATTATTCAAAAGACTCAACCTAACAGAGGGAAGAATGCCAGAAACATTATTCTCCCATGTTGCGAAAGGTAGAATAGATGGGTTCTACAGCAGTCTTGTTGAGCTCCGAACTACTGTTGCCGAAGGATTGATAGGAAGATGGTTTGGATCTTACAGGTTTACTGCAAAAGTAGATTATGAAGGGATGATCGAACTATGTTGGATATCCACTGATGGTACATCGTCACTCTCATTCTTAATTGGGCCAGAGAATACAGTAAGAATCTCCTTCTCATCTACATCTTACACGGATGCTGAGTTAGAGTTACAGGTTCTTGTAGACAGGATCTCCAATGCAGTTGAAGAAATTATTGATCTACCAATTGAGATTACTAATATGATCGTATATGAAAATGATGAGATTATTATTTAGGTAAGAAACAATTCGATTAACTGGAATTTGTCAACATCGACTAATCCCTTATCTGTGAGTTTTAACTTAGGTATAACAGGAAGTGCCATAAATGATAGAGACATAAATGGATCAGAAATCCCAGTAACAAATCGTTTGGAGAATAATTTCATCTTTTCGGCCTGTTTAACAATCATCGCTGGATCCTCAATGGACATCAAGCCTGCATAGGGTAGGGGCAGAGTATGAGTAATGGCTTCTGTTCCATCAGATGCAGAAATAGCCTGACCTCCTTTTGCAGCAATTACTGACTTCATAGCCTCATACATTCGATCAACATTATTTCCTGCAATGAGGAGTTGATGAGAATCATGAGCTACTGTCGAAGCCAGACCAACTTCACCCTCAAATCCAAAACCTGATACAATTGATTTGGAGAAATTACTTGATTTTCCATGTCTATCAAGCACATAGAAGGATGCTAAATCACCATCCAACATTACAGCATTATTCTCAATTTTTACTGATTCAATCAGGTGTTCTGTTACTAATGAATGTTCTAAGACACCAATTACATGAGCTTCTAAGGATCCACTCTCAATTGGTGCAGATAACTTGAAATCAGCTTTTTCTGGAATAAATAATGGTTTCACTGTGTCTGTTGCCCAGTCTGGATAACTAAAAGTTGGTATCTCAACAAGTAACTGCTTATTATGGGCGACATGAACTCCCTGAGAAATAACATCGATAACATCAAAATTCTCAAGATCAGATACTGAAACAATATTTGCAGTTTTTCCAGGTGCAATTACCCCGAGATCTTGTCTCTTCAAATGAAGTGCTGGATTACGTGTGGCAATTTGCACAGCAGTGATGGGATCCAAACCAAGATCCTTCACGAGACTTCGTAGAGAATGATCCAGATGACCCTCATTAAATATATCATCAGCATGTTTATCATCAGAACAGGAAAGAACTTGAGTCCAGGCATCTGAAGTTGCACCGAATGTATCCTTTATTCCTTGGGCTAAAGTGTGAAGATTTCTAGCAAAAGATCCTTCTCTGAGCTGAATTTTCATTCCCAACCGAAGCTTTTCAACTACTTCTTGTACACCAATGCTCTCATGACAAGAACAAATACCTGCAGTAAGATATGCTTGCAATTCTTTTCCTGTTAGGCTTGGAGCATGGCCTTCAGTCATCATATTATACTTTTCTGCCATAGATAGTTTATCGAGTACTTCAGAATCACTGTAGATCACACCAGGGAAATTCATCATTTCCGCCAAGGCAAAGTATTGATTGCTATTCATGATAGTATTGTATTCATCCATGCTAATGAATGATGGTCCAGTTTCTAGAGATGGTGCTGCAGGAACACAAGAAGGAATTTCTACCAGAAATTCCTGAGGAAGATCCTGTGTCTCATTTTTATACAATGTAAGGCCTCGTATCCCAAGTACATTTGTTAATTCATGTGGATCCACCACGACTGTTGTTGTACCTCGAGGGAGTGATACTTTTGTGAAACTTGATGGTGATAGAAAGGAAGATTCAGTATGTAGATGAGTATCTATTAATCCAGGAATAAGATATTTACCCTTTATATCAATAGTTGGTATTGTGGAATCTATACTTCTCAGATCTGATATATCACCTACCCGAATGATACGTTTACCCTTAATGGCGACATCTCCAGCATAGGATTCTTTTGTCAAAGTATTAACAATTATCCCATTAATAAGAAAAAGATCTGCTGGAGCCCTACCCATACTGGCATCTATCTGTTCTTTAATTTCTGAAGGTGATCTTGCTTGCTGGTTCATTATACCTTCAAAACCAGACTCTAATATCAGTATACTGTATAGTGAATAACATATTATACCAATCACTTGAGGAACTTTATCATTTCTACATCAATATCAAATGATAATACTTCTCCAGGATGAGCAGATCCATTATTTCTTATCTCAATATTATTTTCTTCACACTTCAGATACATGATTTCTTTGGTACAAGCAATTACAGTTCCTGTATATCTACCATCTTTTCTAATGTTTAAGGCATCATGAGGAATAATGACATTGGTAAACGTATCCCACTTAGAGAAGACATTGGTTAAACCGACAATTGAGGCTACTGTGATTGTACGAGGATTGTTAAATACTGTGTCAAATACACCATGCTGGACTATTCTACCCTCTGATAGGATAAAAACTGTATCTGCCAATAGATCAGCTTCTCTAGGTGAGTGGGTTACATGGATGGTAGTGATGCCTGTCACCATTTGCACTTCACGCAAGGTTAGTGCCAGACGATCCCGCTCAGGCGCATCAAGTGAAGAAAAGGGTTCATCAAGTAGAAGAATTTGAGGTTCCGGAGCAATAGCACGTGCGATTGCAACTCTTTGTCTCTCACCACCAGATAATCTGTCAGGAGAGCGAGTAAGTAGATGGTGTACCCCAACAAGCTGTGCAATCTTTTCTACCTTATGCTCAATTTCTTGCTTGGCTACTTTACGGGCCACCAGACCATATGCAATATTATCATAGACGGTCATACCTGGAAAGAGCAGTTGTTGCTGTGGAACCCAGCCTACTTGACGTGAACCAACTGCTAATTTCTTCACAGGTTCATTATTAAACAAAATATCTCCTGAGTAAGCATCAGATACTCCAGCTATTATTTTCAGGATAGTTGTTTTCCCAGAACCTGAAGACCCGAGTAAACAGCTTAACTCACCTTTGTTGAAAATCACATTGAGATCTTCCAACAACATCTGCTTCTGGTAAGACATACGGATATTTCGTAATTCTATTTTCATAATCTCAACTCCATTCTCCCGATCTTTTCTATTGAAATAAAGAGCACAAGGGTCACTAAAATTAACATACTAGCATAGATATTAGGCAAAAGTACATTTCTTGTGCTGAACATTCTATAGATTGAGATAGAAAGGGTGACCCATTCTCCCCGAGCAAGATAATATGTTGCTCCAAATTCACCTATGGATATTGCAAAGGAAAATAACATAGAAACAAGTAATGCTGATCTGATAAAGGGTAAGATAACCTTCTCAAAGGTCATGGCCCAAGAAGCAGAAAGTGTTTTGGAAACTAGGATCAAATCAGTAGGAACCCCCTTCCAACCACTGATTAGTGAGCGTGATGCAAAAGGTAAGGCAGCAAGAATCTGAGCAATGATTATGAACAACCATACATTATTTGAGAAATAAGAGTATTTTCCATGTGTAAGGAGCAATCCCAGAGATAGAGATATGGCAGAGGTTGCCATAGGAATGAGAGTGATAAGCACACTCAATTGTTCTATTCTATGATCATTGGGAAAAATCTGCATGGCTAGAACGATGGTAGTTGAAAAGACAATCGCCATAATTGCAGTGATTAATCCAAAAAATAAGGTATTGATAATGACCCGTAGAGAAGAAGTGCCTAGTAAACGATCATATTTACCTGAAAAGGTGTCTTGAAGTAATGCTGGATTGGCAATCATACCCTGAAATGTAGTGAAAAGAAGCACGATAATAGGTAACCATGTCACAAGAATGATGAAAGATAGTAATAGAGTATTCCTTGCCTGATGTGTTGTGCTTTGAGTGATTATTTCCATAGATTCTGTATTTTGCCTATATGTCCTCCTAGAATAAAGATAGATCATAAGGAGGTTAATTACTAGTTGTAAGCAAACTAAAATCGCACTTGATGTATAATTCAACCTAAATCGTGATTGTGTATAGATCATGACTTCTAATGTCTGTAGTTTTACTTCACCGAGGATTAGAACAATAGCAAATGAATTGAAAGCATAGAGGAACACTAACAGGAACCCAGCCTCAATAGCAGGCCGGATATGAGGGATTGTTATAGTTTGCAATCGAAGCCAGCGTGATGCCCCAAGTGTACTTGCGATGAGGTGATACTCCGCAGGTTCGGTCGAAAAAGCACTTTCTGATATTCTGGACATAACTGAAACATTATAGAGAATGTGAATAAACAGGATTCCCCCAAATGAAAAGGGATTGAAAGTAAAACCAAAGGTAGAATTTGCAAACCCATTCACGCTGAACAATTTTACCATTCCCAATAAAATTGCTAGAGGAGGAAAGATAAATGGAACTGTAATTGCGGCACGTAAAGCTGACGGAAAAAATAATTTTTTCCGTGCCAGTAAATAGCCTGATGGGAGACCAATCAATGAAGATCCTAATGCAGTGATAATTGCCTGGAGAAAGGTGAATCCAAGGAATCTGAGAAAAAGAGGATCTATTAACTGTTCCTTCCAACTAGAGAAAGGTGCAGTGAATGCAAATCCTAAAACAAAAAAAAGTGGAAAGTAAAAAAATGTTACTAGAAATAATGCCACTGGAAGTAGAACAAGTAATCCTTTGATTTTTCTATCCACAGTCTTGTAATTTAACTTAACTAGAAAAATAATATTACCTGTGACTAGAAATGATCCCAATTTTCTTAGAATTTTGGTTTCTTGTACCGTTTCAGTAAAAGAGATGAAGTTACAACACTTACAGACGAGAGTGCCATGGCAAGACCTGCAAGTTCAGGAGGTAATGTATAAGTATAATCTGTCAAACTTCTAAGTAGTGGTATAAATACACCTGCAGCTACTGGAATTCCAATAATATTATACCCAAAAGCCCATACATAATTCATCTTAATCCGTCTGAATGTTGTTTTTGAGAGATCAATCGCAGTGACAACATCTCTTAATTCATTTTTCACTAGGATCATATCTGCAGTCTCAATCGCCACATCAGTACCTGCACCAATGGCTATACCGACATCAGCTCTAGCAAGAGCAGGAGAATCATTTACTCCATCACCCACCATAGCAACAACTCTTCCTTTTTCTTGAAGTTCCATCACTTTATCGGCCTTATCCCCAGGTAATACCTCAGCTAGAACATTCTCAATTGGTATTCCTACTTGATTGGCAATAGCAGCTGCTGTGCGTTTGTTATCACCTGTCAACATGTACACTTCAATCTGCATCTTTTGCAACCTTGCTATTGCTTTTGCACTGTCTGGTTTTACAGTATCAGCCACGGCAATAATGCCTAGAATTGTAGAACTTGCAACAATCATAGCTGTTTTGCCTTCCTCTTCCAACTGATGTAGATGTTTCAAATGATCTTCATTTAAGCTTATGTCATGATCTTCAAGTAATCGTGGCGATCCAACTAGTAAAATTTTCTCATTTACAGTGGCTTTTACTCCTTTTCCTGTAATTGCCTCAAAATCACTCATGGGATACAGAGTTGCTCGTTCAGCACCATACTTGGCAATTGATCTTCCCAAGGGATGTTCAGAGCCACTTTCAACACTAGCGGCCAATCGGAGTACTTCTTCCTCATTCATTTCAAAAGCAATAATATCTGTTACCTCGGGTTTTCCATGGGTTATAGTTCCTGTTTTATCCAGCAGTATCGTATTGATACTGTGAGCTGTTTCTAGTGGTGCTCCTCCCTTGATTAAGATTCCATTATTAGCTCCAACACCAGTTCCTACCATAACGGCAGTGGGTGTGGCTAATCCCAGAGCACATGGACATGCAATAACCAACACGCTCAAACCAAGAAGGAATGAAAACAGAAAAGGACTTGTTCCATAGGGGATCCATTCTTCCTTGAATACTCCAGTAGTAGTTAGGGTATACCATGTAATAAAAGTCAGCAATGCAATTGAAACTACGACAGGAACAAATATTGCACTAATTCGATCTGCCATCTTTTGAATTGGTGCTTTTGATGCTTGTGCATCCTCAACCAAGCGAATAATTTGATTCAATGCGGTCTCAGAACCTACTTTGGTAGCCTTGATATGTAATACTCCTTGTTGGTTAACAGTACTACCTATCAGTTGATCTCCCACTCCTTTCATTACTGGCATTGATTCACCGGTAATCATAGACTCATCAACTGATGTTTCTCCATAAATTATTTCACCATCTGTAGGAATTTTCTCCCCAGGATACACTTTGAGTACATCTCCTTTCTGAATAAGATCAATAGATATCTCCTTTTCAGAAATGACTGTATCACCTTGCACTTCCAATAATATGGCTGATTTTGCCTGAATTTGCATGAGTTTTTGCATAGCTTCAGAGGTAGATCCCTTTGCCCTGGCCTCCATGAATTTACCCAAGAGGATGAATGTGAACAAGAATACTGAGGTTTCAAAGAAAACAGCTCCTCTGTAATAGTGATCCACAATAACAGAATAGAGAATGACAAATAATGAATAGAAATATGCAGCTGAGGTTCCTAAGGCCACAAGAACATCCATAGTAGCTGATTTATGTGACAATGCCTTGTAAGATTTTACATAGAAATCCTTTCCAATATAGAACTGTACTGGAGTTGCCAGAATGAGAGACAGGAGATTCATATTGGTTAAACCATCTAGAAATGGTTCTTTAAACATCCAAAAATGAATATCTATAATATATGGTCTCGCATGCCATTCATGGGGAGTAAGCATAAAGATCATCAAAAACATAAATGGAATGGCAAATATCAGGCTGAACTGTAATTTTCTCTTCCATTTGGCAATTTCCTCAACTTTACCTAGTTTATCTAGATCAGCTTGATTTTTTGACAGAGATGCACCAAATCCCACATCAGTTACTCCCTCAATCAAATCTCTAACCCCAATAATATCTGGATTATATTGGATTTTAGCCTTTTCTGTTGTGAGATTTACGGAAATGCTCTCTACTCCATCCAATGTTCCAATGTAATTTTCTATAGTACTCACACAAGAACTACAGGTCATACCTGTCACATCTAAATCGATAGAACCAAGAGTTGACTCAGGTGAGATCTCTGCTCCGAAACCTACATCTTCCACAAATTCTTTAATTTGCTCAATTTTAAGCAAATCAGGATTATAAATCACCTCTGCCCTTTCAGCAAGTAAGTTCACATTGATTTTATCAATGCCTTCTTGACTGGATACATATGATTCGATGGTATTGACACAAGAACTGCATGTCATCCCACTAATATCTAGCTGTAGTTTTTTCTCAGTCATCCTTAGATATATGTCATTTTTTGATATATATAAATCTGATAATAAGTGAATTAATTTTTGAGTTGAAAAAGCTGTTCCCATCAAGCTAATATAAAATACTCAGATTCAAAGTCCTATGGTCAAAGCATTAAGTAAGGTATAAAATATTAAAGGGTCATGGCAATATTCACCAATGCAAAGATCTATACTGAAAGTGGAATTAAATCTTGGATGGAAGTACACGATGGTGTAATTCAGAAAATTGGAACTGGTGAGAGGGAAGGCAGGGATATGAATGGAAAGATTATTTTGCCGGGCTTAATTGATGCACATCTTCATGTTTTTGGAATTGGAAGAATGACGGATGATCTACTATTGAGAGGAACTGGCTCAATCATTGAACTGCAAGCAAAGTTAGAAGAGTATGCCAAGGGAAGGGAAGGTTGGATAGTGGGAAGAGGTTGGGATCAGGATCGATTTGAAGATAAACGATTCCCATCCCGAAAAGATCTTGATGCAATTATAAAGGACCAACCAGTCATCTTATACAGAGCTTGCCATCATATAGCAGTAGTGAATTCAAAAGCATTAGAAATTGCACAAATCACGGAAGAGACCCCAAATCCGGATGGAGGGGAGATAGAACAATTGAATGGGCAACTAACAGGTATTCTAAAGGAGAATGCCATGGAACTGGTCTCTACCCTTATTCAAGTAGATAGAAATAAAAGGAAGGCTTTAATTCAATTAGGATTAGAGGAATGTTTACGACTTGGATTAACCATGGTTCAAACAAATGATGCTAAGGCATGGGATATTTATAAAGAAATACAGGAGGAAAATAACCTACCAATTCGTGTATCATTAACACCATATCATAAGGAAATGGATCTTGCACCTCCTGCAGGGACTTCCATAGGACTACTTTACTGCGATCGGGTGAAGTTGTTTGCTGATGGTTCCCTAGGGGCTAGAACTGCAGCAATGCGTGAAGAGTACGCTGATGAGCCTATCAAGGGGATTCCTATTTATACCCAAGAGGAATTGAATAATCTGGTTCGGGAAGCCACAGAACGTGGATATCGGGTTGAAATCCATGCTATAGGGGATAAAGCAGCAGAAATCACTATCAATGCCATTGAACATGGAGGAGCTACAGATAGACCTATTCTCACACATGCACAGATACTTGGAAAGGATCTAATAGATCGTATGCAGGCATTAGGTATTATTGCGAATATTCAACCACCATTTATAATCACTGATGGAAATTGGGTAGATAAAAGAGTAGGAGATACAGAGAGAAGAAAATATTCATATGCATGGAAAACTCTGATTGATAGGGGCATACAGGTTTCAGGTGGCTCTGATGCTCCAATTGAGAGCCCCAATCCCCTACTAGGAATGTATTCCGCTATGTACAGAGAAGTGAATAATGGCAAGGTATGGAGAGAAGAGGAATGTATTTCTTTTGATCAAGCATTACGATTATACACGTCTGCAGCAGCATATACTAGTAAAATGGAAGATAGGATTGGAAAATTGCATCCTGGATATAAAGCAGATTTTGTTGTTGTATCAGAAGATGTCATTGATAATCCTCGATTATTGAAAACTGCCTTAATAGAAGAAGTATATATTGAAGGCCAGAAGAAGCTCTAACTAAGTCTTGGTTTATATATGCTGCTAACCCTATTAAGTACTTCAAATCCCATTGATTCATAAAATCTGACAGCAGAATTATTCATAGTAACCCATAATTTCATATCTGTAAACCCTGCCTCTATAGATTTCTCAATATTATAAGTAAGCAGTTTTCTTCCAAGACCCTTGTGTTGCTGATTTCTCCTCACTCCAATAATTACCAAAAATGCACTGTTTTCTGAAAAAGTAATAAGGGAAGCACCGATTATTCTACCCCATCGATTGTATGCAATAATTGACTGATCTTCGAGTAAATCTCCATATTTACCGTATTTTATGTCTGAAATGGAGTCGTCGATTGTGGATCTAGTGATTAATCCAATCTTTTCATCAATACTCCCACTATATGCACTTGAGAATAGTTCATGGAGTTCATGTAGGTCAAAATTTCTGGCTGTGGTGTACTTGATTTTAGAGTAGTCACTCATCCCCTTAACCTTGGAAAAGTCAAGAAACATACGATATCTTGAATATTCCTCCTTCCATCCAATATTTTTTGAAACGGGTAAGTACGTAGACTCAATATTCCCTTGCAATCTCCCTGTGAATGCTTTCCTCAATTTTTCCTCTAGAATCATGAAAATTACTTCTAAATTTTGATCATCAATTTCTTCAAACAATCCAAAGTCATAGAAGTAAAAAAGAGAGAATTTCACCACTCCAACCCTTTTGCCATCACATAATATCCAATAAAACTCTATATGATGGAGGAGTTGTATTCTCAATAATTCTTCTTCCAAAGTCTTATAGTCAAGATACTTTATGCTAGCCAAAGTATATCTAGCAAAATCGTGTAATTCTGACCTACGATCAACATTTTGAAGAGAGAATTGATACAATAACCTTATGTGAGAGTAATGCTATTTTTACCGATTGATTGTGAACCTATAGAATGTTAAAAAAAACCTCAATCATCATTTAGATCCCCCTCCAGTAATTTTCGTATTTCAAACATCTGAATGGGATACAATTGACTGATATTGCCCTGTAAACTTTCAATCTTAAACATTGCCTGTTTGATAGCTGGAGTGACTAGATTATCAATGGTGTTAACTATATCAATAGCTTGATCACCGATTTTTCCTGATAGTTTAAAGATGCTATACTGATCCTTAAGGCCTGAAATCTTTTGTTGTGCCTGTTTTACCTCATTTTCACAGACATCAATACCAATAAAATCCTTCATTTTTGGATCTGTGAAGAGAAGTAACTTAGTATTTGCAATCACATTCTGGATTATGAAATCTCCGAGATATTTTTGAATACGTTCTTGATCATTCTGATTCTGCTGGAGATTTTTTAGACGGTCTGCGACAGAAACCCCTAACTCATTTGTCTTTTCCTCGATAATATCCCAAGAAGCAGCCCTAGGTTCCATTATTTCCATATGAAGTGATTCTAACTCAAATTCCTGGGTTTTATCAAAGCCCAATTTTTCAGATAACCACTCATCATATGCTTGATTAGTTTTAGCTAAATCAGCCAATTTCATACGAGTGAATTTCCGATTAATCCCATCGTGTTGATGTACGATATACGTTGCTACTGCTTGCTCCTTGGTTTTTAATAGAACACTTCCAAGATCTTTCTCAACCCGTTCAAGAAGAAATAATCGTAAGCCTTCCTTCTTCCGGAATAGAACCTCATAGGGTACTACTTCAAATGGAATATGTTTCAATTTGTCAAAAGATGTTAGGAAGGTGTGTATATTGCCAAGGTATTCGAGCAACTCCACAATCATGGCTTGTAGTAGTCGGTTGTTCACTACATTTGAGTAAAAATTGACTTTATCATCCTCTGTACAGACTATTCCCCCAATTGTCCAATCCCTCTCCCTACTCACGTCACTTGTTAAATCTTTAATTGTTGCACCCTCAACAGTCTGAGATAGATGAATAAAATTAGCCCATTGAGACAGTATGGTAACAGCTACTTTGGGCTGTTGAGTGAACAAATACTTCGTCTGTGGTAGGATTGAATTAATCAAATTATTTAGTTGTGTTAGATGAATATCTTCCAAAATCTCACTTAGAATTATGATCAAACATGAAATATTCTCGAATGATCGTTGTAACTGGAATATTTTTGTGCTATAACCATCTTTCTGCACTGTTTTCGAAATCATTACATCAAGTGGGAAAGCACCATTAATAGTTTGGAGTTCTGGCAATTGATGAAGTTGTTCATAAAAGTCATCAGTATTTAAAGTGTGTATACAGGTATCAATACTGGAATGACCAAGGTGTCGGTTTTTTCCATCACTACAGAAAATGATCACATGAGTTCCAGTAATTTGGGAGTTATAAGTTTGTTTAGCAATTATATCAGTTTCATTAGTTGAAAAATGAGTATTTTCAAATAAGATTTTTGAGATATAATAGTAATTGGAATTATTCATCTCCCGAAATTCAAATAGGGATCTTGCAAATGGATAAACATCAGAAACTGGTTTTTGGGTATTCAATGATATGATCAGCGAAAGTAACCAACGATAATCGATCTCAACATGAGCATTGAAAACTTCATTATAAAAGTCATTTAGAATTTCAAAAATTATTATGCTCTCGATCTCTTCTTTATCAATTCCGAGTTCAGATAATTGCCTGAATTGGATGGAGATGGTTTTGAGTAATGACAATATTTTATCTATTAACAATACTGAATCTACAAATTCTATGGATGATTCCTTCCCAAGTTTAAGAAAATAGAAAATATTGTCTAATCTTTGATTTTCATCATATTGAGGTAATTCATCGGAGGTAATCAGGTAATCTGAAATATAAAATCCAGTCATTGTCTCAAAAGCTGTGCAATGGTATCGAGACATATATGTCTCAATTTTCTCTGGAATTAAACTTTCGTACCGTTTGATTGACTGTTCCAATCCAACATTTTGAGTTAATGATTCTTTTAATTCATTATTCAAGTCCTTATGAGAGAAGTTGGACATTGTCAGTTGTTTTCAACTTACTATTAATAAAACTCCTCATGAATTTACAAGTTTTTGATAAAGAAATGTATAAGGTATCAAAATTATAGGCAAATATTTGAGAAAAATCACAAAAGACTTTATAATTTTACTATAATCTGTAAATTACTAATGCTCCAATGTGTGATTGTTGATGATTCATTTTTTGTTCGTGAGACCTTGAGTAAATCCATCCAAGAAGCAGGTCACAATGTGATAAAAACGTATGATTCTGGGGCAGGTATCCTTGATGATATGGATAATATATCGCCTGATGTCATATTTTTGGATATTATTCTTCCTGATCAATCAGGATTAGATATTCTTCCAAGGGTAAAAGAAAAATTGAGCACTACTAAAGTTGTAATGCTTTCAGGTATGACCCAGGGACAGACAATAGCAGCTGCACTGAAACTAGGAGCGACTGATTTTGTATCCAAACCCATTTCTAGAGACCAATTGCAAGATTTACTGATTAAATTCTCGAGTAATGTGTCTGTACCATCTGTTGAAGAGTTATCCAAAATAGGAGTAGGATGTGTACTAGTCTCAAGTTTTCTGAACGAACTCTTGTCACATGCATCATCTACATTAAGAGGTGTAATCAGTACTCAATCCAGATCTATATTAGAATCTATAACAAAACAGACGGGCAATATGTTTTTGTTAAACACTGATAAAAACAGTATTGAACCAAATCCTGAACTCTGGGGTAATTATACCGAAGATGAGGTTTTTGATCAATTACGAAAGGTCTCTCAGGAACTCCAAATGGAGCTTGAATTTCTTTACCAGAAGAAGTTTATTGAGAGCCTATTTAGTCAAGCAATTCTAACCATGGCATCTCGTCAGAGAATAATACAACTTTTTGAGCTGGTAAATCCTAATGAAATTGGGTTGGCCTCCATCCCTGCGCAAGCTAATACTACTATGACGATTGCTGCTGCTGGTACATCTTTTGAGGCCCTTGAAAAGGCATTATCATTGAGTATCTATCAATCAGACATGTTCATGGGTCCAAAAGTTCTTGCCCATCTAAATGTCGATTTGTTGGATGAAAATGATGTAATTAAAAATGGAATATTTTATAGTACACTAATAGGAGCACGTGATGAGAATTTTCACGAGGCATTGTTTGGACCTCTACCAGTCTCAATCAGATCAGAATTATCACTATCTGCTTTGGTTTATCCAACAAAAATCATTACTAAAGAGGGAGAGGATCCAATATTAACTATGATTATCATATATTTTACAGAAGCAGCGGAGAAAATTGTTGCTGATTACAATAAGCTGAGTTTTATTATTAAAACTCGTCTTTCAACAATCAGATATGGTGAAGAAATAGATCGAACTTGGGTCAGAGCATTGCTATCGGATGTAATATCGTTCATTCTTGAGTAATTACTCTCTAGATTTCCATTCTGTTTTACAAATTGGACAAGTATTGATGATACTTAACCATTTTTCAAGATGAGAAGAATGGAAATGATACTCACAATTATCACATTGTTCATACTCATCACCAAGGCCTATGGTGTTTCTACAAATAAAACAGCTTGGTAGCATCTGATTGCAGGAGACACAGTAGACAAAACCTGGTTGGATGGGGCGTTCACAGTAAAAACAAAGAGATAGTTGCTTTTTCTTGAATATATTTCTCACACGAAAACTAGTTCTATATGCAGAGGCTTGAGTGGAGCGTAGGTTTTCCTCGATACTTTGTCGATGTATCTGAATCACTATTGTAAGAGATGTGAAAAGCAGAATTATGCTAAAAGAACCCAAAATATCATCTTTAGTTACAAGTGATATGATCCCAAATACTGCAAATGCAATGAATCCTACAATATAACTATGTGAGAAGGTAAATCTAAAGATAGTAGCCAAGAATCGTAGAAAAGCCTGGAAGCTATCAGCCAAATTGATTAATAGTCTCTTGACTATTCCAGGAAAGTTCCGTATTCTTCGAAATAGCCCTTGTAGAAGCAGGAGTAGAAAATGCAGGAGCCGGTTGAGTAAAGTTATTACTAATTCACGTACCTCTATTGCTAGACAGAAGAGAATCAGGATCACCATAGCCCATCTTGGATGAATTGGTAAAAAGAGCAGTGAAGTGATAAGAGGTTCATAGAAAAAGGAGGCAAGGAGAATTAGAGATAGGATAAATGCAATTCCTGTGAAGACAGAATGAAATACTCTTGCCCTAAATCGATTTAACGCTTCAGTAATCTGAACTTTTGACTTGTTGTAAAATTCTATTAGTTTAACATTGAGATCAAAATATTCTGTAGTATACCCTAATACCATCAAAAAAACACTCAATATTACTAGAATAATCCCTAAGGTATAATCTAAGATATTCCAAGCTAATCCAATGAGAACTACAGCGAGTAGAGTAAATCCGATACCAACGACAATTGATCCTAGAACCCAGCTCTCCACACCGATTCTTCTCAGACGATCAACAATAAAACTGGCAAATGCAAACAATCCCGCTGCGGCCAATAAAGTGAGACCAATTTCAACCTGTTCAAATATAACTGCAACCACACCTAAAACTGCCAGACTGATTACATACGGTCGAATATTCATGATTTCACCTCCAATTGGAATCTAGATCTCCGTTCTGTTACCTCTTTGAATGTTAATCCACCAATACCTATTAGGAAGGTTCCAACAATTAATTTAACTAATGTATTTTCAAGAATAGCTGTAAAAATAAGACTGGAAGGAGGAAAGATAAAGGGGATGAATAATCCAACACCTAATAATACAAAGAAAAGAGCAAGACTCCATAAAATCAGTAAGAAAATGTTTCGATACATACTTTTGAACAGATTGAGTAATGCTCTTAAGACATACTCAAGTAATCCCAACCTGAAGAAAAATCTCGTAATTCTCCAAATACCATGAATCATATTGTAAATTAGGAAATATGCAACTCCAAGGATATGATCATAAAATCTAAACAATAACGCATTCCAGGAAATAAACGCAAAAATGGTCGCTAGTGCATACAACACTAAGATTATTTCCCTAGTGCCAGTAATTCTAGATGAGAATCCAAATATCATAATAGATAGCCATGGTGTTATTTTATCAACTGAATCAAATCGATTTTTCAAAAATTGAATAATATTTGGCCAAATATCGATGATATACAGAGTAAAATCATAATATATCGGAAAACCGGTGATGAACAACAGTAGCAATCCAACAGCAGAATTAAGCCTAAAGCCCATGAAGTCATCCCTAGGAATGAAAATAAATGATAATAATGATGTTATTGAGAAAATTATGTACCAAGAAGCTCTTGGATGGGCCAAACCCCATTGAAATGTTCGTATTGATGTATGATAGAACCAAATCAGTAGTTGTTTAATTAATCTGTGGAACGCATAAATCACCAGCAAAACAGCTATAATAAGGTAAATAATCTGGGATTCAGCTAAATAAAAGAAATATGAAACCAGTGCAAGAATGATGGCACTCACTTGTGAGAAGAAGAATAAATTGTCACGAATTACTTCCACAGTATTGATAATGAAATTCTTAATAAGTGGAATTAACCAGATAAAGAAATCGATTATTAGACTATGAATGGCAAAAAGGAAGAAAAGAGCGAACCCAAGAAGATTGATAGGGATATTTGTAACAAGTGTTGTAGGAAGAAAAATCAGAGATACAATAGATAGTAGACCTGAAAGTACTTGAAAACTCAGCATGGTGCGATAGGTAAAATAATACGTGATTTTTTCCAATATATATTTCTGGTATTTGATAAAACTTGGAATTGATATCCCCCACAAAATAATTGCAATAGTAAATATCTCGAAGGAGATACTAAGGGGTGGGGAATAAAAGATATGCATTATTACTGCAACTATAATGATAATGGGTTGAATGACAATTCTCAATGCTATGAATCTACCATCCCAATGATGTAACGAAGACATTAAGATTACTGTTGCCAAGAGGAGGTAGAACAATGAAAATCCCCAATTTGCTCCTAACTGTGAATCGATAAGATTACTCAAGATCATACAGCCTATGGCCAGAACAGTCAATATGATTCGTACAAAATTTATAATACTATTTCCAGCCCAATCTAAGAGGAAGAGAACACTATCTTTGAGTTGTTTCAGGGCTTCCATCAGCACCTCATCAAGCAAAATAGATTTACTGATTACACCTAATACTAACAAAATCAGTGAGTTAATAGGACGAAACGCTGTTAAGATGGAGAAAGATACAAGGGGATGGAGCATATACAAACTAACATTAATTCCAGCCAAAACGAACAAGGAATCAGCAAAAGGTGTACGAATATCATCAGCTAGCAGCAATATCCTCCGGGAGTAGAATATTATTGAAATAATAGCCAGTACGGATCCTGATAAAGAAATCAAATCATAAGGGAGGAAAATCCAGGTAATAGCTGCAAGGATTGTTACCAACATTACAAAATTAACCATTTCGTCAAGGGTGTTATTTTGCTCCACAATAAGAATTAGACTTCCATTGTATAAAAACTATCCTCGCAAATTCGAATTTGAGTTCATTTATTCCAAAAATTTAATTTATTCGAAATTCATATTGCATTTATTATTTTCCTACTAACAAAAGTTAAGAAAAGTAATCGAATAGGTACTTATGGCAGAATCTATCCAAAAAGAGATGGATATATTATCAAGAGCAATCGAGGCTCTAGAAGGTGCTGTTCCATTAATTGTTACCCCCTCACAGCATGAGACAGCGATTAATGCGATCAATCAAGCTGCAGATATATTAAAGCAATCTAATGTTGATGCAGTATTCTCACAACTCAGCACTACAATGAAGATATTGAATAATGGCGGATCAAGTCTATTAACAACGGTGGTGTATCAGGGTTTCATTCTTGATATACTTGAAATGTTGACCTCGATTAACAATTTAATTAACTCAAAAGGTTTACCAAACTCAACCAGAGCTGATGAGGTTCAGAAAGCAGGAGAGTTTCTAATTCGATTAACAGGTAGAATAACCAATCGATACAAAATTCGTGTTACCTTCAATCCAGAATATGAGGCAAAATCCATCAGAGCATTCATGCTTGCAAAGGAGTTACAACCATTTGTTAGATTTCTATCATTGAATCCAGATATTTCAACAAATCAACAACCAAATTTGGAGAATGGATTTGAATTGGATGTCTTATCTCAAGAAACCCCACAGAATCTGCATAAACTAGCAGGATCAATTCTGGAAGTGATCAATGTTCAAATATTCACGGAAACAAGAAATACTCCAGTACCGATTTTAGATCCTCCAGGTGCGGATGCATCTTTTGATGAGCAGGTAAATGCATTTCTTGATAATTAACTAACCTCATCAATTTTCTTTTTAACCATTGAACACATCATTTCCATTTGCTTATTGTCTTCTGCTAGTGATTCATATAATTCCAGACTGGACTTCAGGCAGTGCAATGCTTTATCAGAATCAAAGCTTTGGTAATGCATCCCCATGAAATAATTCACCTCAGCTACTCCAGAAACAGAATTAATATCTTTGAATAGCTTCTCAGCTTTTTCTAACACAGGGATAACCTCTTCAGTACTGCCAGTACCATCAAGAGCAACCCCAAGCTGAGCCAAAATTCTTGCTTCAGCCTCCTTAAATTTGTATTTCTGGAATATTTTCCTTGCTGTCTTTGCTGATGATACAGCCATTTCATAATTATTTAGCCTAATATACAGAGTTGAAGCAAGTTCCTCAGCCATTGCTAAACCAATTTCATTGGATGTCTCATTGTACAAATCGGTTGCCTGGGAGACGAATTGCACGGCATTTGAAAGATCTTTCTCATCTTTAGCTGAAATTAGTGAAATTCTTGCCAGTTCTAGCAAAGTTTGGGCTGAGCCATCTTTATCCCCAGATTCTGTTCGATATTTTAACCCTTCCAGAAGTTTGGTTTTTCCTTTTTTGAAACTCCCACGTTTAAGATAAATGATCCCTAAATGAGTGTATACACTTCCAATGAGCTTTTTTGAATCCACTATTTTCGCCAAATCTAATGCCTCCATGAGATATTCTTCTGCCTTTTCTGAATCATTCGGTTCCTCAATATTTGCAAGCTCAATCAAAACCTGGGCCATTCCAAATTCACTTTTTACTTTGCTATACAATTTTTGGGCCTTCAATATTGTATTCTTGGATTTAGGATCCTTTAGCTGAGCTTGCAATTTTCCCTCTTCCAGTCTAGATCTTGCCTCAAGTAATTTTCCATTTTTCTTGTGTTTGACCTTTCTAGATAGCTTTTGGATTTTGGTTAGATACTCGAATTTTTCATCTGGATCATTTACATAATCATGAAGCTGAAATAGCACCTTTATAGCAGATTCATAGTTTTGCGCATTGACAAAATGCATCTCACTACTAATGAACATGTGATTAGGGTCCATATTCTTGAATAAAGCAATTAATCCTCTAGAATAGAAGATTTCTCCCCGCAAATCATCTATTTCTTTACTTGAGGCGACTTTGGAAAGGATATTCTCTGCCTTTCCGAAATTAGATTCTGCAGTACCCATGTTTCTTAATTGTAAGGCAATTAAGCCAGTGAAATTATATACTTTTGCCAACTGAATTCTTATGGATTCCTTATTATCTGATTCTCTTAAGTTCTGTGTTAACATTTTTGAACATTTTTCCAGTTGTTTTAAACTAGATTTGAGATCCCCACGTTCATATAGCTTTTGCGCACGAGCACATGGATCGGATCGTTGTTTCATAACTTGAATTCCCCCCTTATCTCGATAATATGTTTTGGTCTAAGGCGATATATCTGCACTTATCTAGGATTTATCCTGAATCCATTTTGCCACAGTGGCAGCAATCACGCGTATGGCATCAGTAATGGTATTTTGATCCATAGAAGGATTTCCCTGCTTGGTTTGTTCTGGAAGAAGGGGAACATGAATAAATCCCATGGGAATATCAGCAAATGTCTCTCTTCCCTGATAGAATACTTGATTACATCCGAAAGCTCCTGCATCATCAGAGTATTCAACCTTGATATTAACATTGGTTAATGCCATGAAGATCAATTCGAGTGGTAATGTTGAGGATAAGGTTGACTCACCTTCCTCTGATAATGGAGAATCATTAATTATAGTTCCACAATTATAAGGTAGTTTACAATCAACGAGATTTTTTGCAATACGCTCTAATCGAATAGCATCACCACCTGCTTGACCTGTCAATATCACTGCATCAGGTGAGTATTTCTTCACCAATTTTACTAGAGTAGGCTTAATTTCCTCATACCTCAATGGAAGTACTCTCGCTACGATTGTATGCCCATGATATTCCAGCCCATCAAGAGCAAGGGCTGCAACCTCTGTAGGATTGATCTCCCAATCTCCAAATGCCTCATAGCCTGTCAACAATATAGTCATCTACATATATCAAACATAGATTATTTAAGAGATGATAGATACGAAGATGTTCAATTATTGACTTTTGTAATGATTCCTATTCCCTTGGTTCTTCCCTCTCTAAAAATCACTCTTTGTCCAACTCGTAGATGTTCTGGTCTATAAAGGAATTCAAATTCCACAATTGCCCGATCACCAGTACGTAATCGTTCCTTATCAATAGAAACAATCTTCGCACTCTGAGAGATACTCTTACAGTGAATCACTGGTGAATATCCCTTCTTTATGGTTGTTGAATGATAAAGGACGTAAATCTCTGCAATGAAATGCTTAGTAGCTCCTGAACTTCCGGAATCAAGCAAAACCATTCCCTTTCTCAGCTCAGATTTCTTAATTCCATGGAGCGCAAAGGTTGCATGCATTCCTGCCTCTACCTCTGGGGTTATTACCCGTTTGTAATGAATGGATTTAATCCTAAGCTTGCGAAATTCACCATTCTCAAAGGGACCAACATAGACCAATTCATTTGTCTTTACCTTGCCAGAGTATACCATGGCACTGACCACTGTTCCCACACCAGTGACTGAGAATAGATCATCAATGTATGCTCTGAAACTTTTTCCATTACCATTGATATTATTTGTGATAGGTAATAACTGGAGGAATTTTTTCAACAAATCCAAGCCCACTCCAGAAACTGTAGATACTTTGAAAATTGGTACTAGCGATCTATTGGCTATATTTTTCACTGACACAACAACATCATCTAGATCCTTGATTACCATGGGTACTCTTGATACGCCAGGAATTTTCAAGAGTTTCTTAAGATCTCCTATACTATTCTTTCTCACATTATCAGGGGTCATATCGATCTTTGTTACGATAATGAAAAATGGGATCTTCAGTGCTACCAGAAGCCCCAAATGTTCTTTCGTCATCTGCAACACTCCTTGATTGGCTGAAACCACAAGCATAGCGTAGTTAGGATCTTGACCCGTGAGACCTTTGATAGTAGTCTTAAGATATTTCTCATGTCCTGCAAGGTCTACAAAGGAGATTGTTTTTATTGCATTTTCTAGAAGCTCAAAATCAGATGGAGTTTTCACTTTATCGTGATTAATTATTTTGCCATCAATGTCAAAGCCTATGACAGTTGTATTGATACTGCTGGTTCTACCTGACTCTAATTCATGAATATAGCGTACAACTCGATTTCGAGCTGCTCCTCTGCCATCATCCAACTCACCATTCTCGAGAACGCCAACCATGGTAGATTTCCCTGCGTCGACGTTCCCAACCATAGCCACTCGCAGATCGGGTGGTATCTCTTTAGGATTTTTTTGCTTTACAACATAACACTCTGCAATCATCCCATTCTCACCAGGTGAGGTTCTTAGTACGGTTACTTTGGCACCAGCAATGGAGGCTACTTTATGAAGGGTATCAATACTCTGCTCTAGTTCTTCATTAGATATTCCTGAAGGAGTACCATCATCAGCTACTCCTATATAGTAATATGCTTCACTTCTACCCTCATACAAACGGAATCTCATCTGGCTTGCCAACTCATGTAAACGATCAGAATCATCCTCCACATGATTGAGATTAAGTTTGTATTCCACATTTCCGTGATCAAGCTCGGGATCCAATTTTGTGTTCAAAATCTACTTCACACAATATCAAGGGATTCAATCATACATAAATTTACTCAATCTACCCGTAGTATCTAGTTAATTTTGTATAATTAGATATAATTACAGAGATGTGTCTTTATAATTCCTCTGTCATTAGTTTTTTATAATAACATATAGGATTGATCTTATGGCTGATGAAAATATAAATTCTGGAGCACAAGATATTCTTGGAATTCAGGATTTTGATGCTGTTGAATTCTGGGTAGGTAATGCGTATCAAGCAGCGTATTACTATCAACATGCCTTTGGATTTAAACCAGTTGCATGGTCATCTCTAAAGACTGGTAATAGGAATCATGCATCCTATGTGATGCAACAGGGAAAGGCTAAGATCATACTCTCTTCTCCTTATAATGCGGCTCATGAGATGTCTGCGCATATTGCCATGCATGGGGATGGGGCAAAAACTATTGGTTTGACAGTCCATGATGCAGCTGTGGCCTATGAGGAAGCTCTAGTAAGAGGAGCACAAGGGGTGACCCCTCCAACTGAGGTCAAGGATCAGTACGGTACTGTCAGGTACTCAGAGATTAAGACCTATGGTGATGTTACCCATAAATTCATAGAAAAATCAGGTTATGATGGAATTTATATGCCAGGATATCATCAGTACACTGCTCCAGTAGATACTGCTGAAAAAGGAGTGGTACGGATTGATCATATTGTAGGAAATGTCAATTGGAACCAAATGGATCCAACTGTTAAATTCTATCATGAGGTGTTTGGTTTTGAGAGCTTCATCGAATTCACGGAGAATGATATAGGTACTCAGTACTCTGCCTTGCATTCCAAGGTGGTGAGAAACTACAATGATCGAGTCAAGATGCCAATAAATGAACCTGCTAAAGGTCTAAAAATGTCACAAATTGAAGAATATATCAATTTCTATCATGGGGCAGGAGTACAGCATGTTGCCTTGAGTACGAATAATATCATTGATACAGTTCGATCAATGAGAGATCGAGGTGTGGAATTTATCTCAGTTCCTGATTCCTACTACAAGGATTTAGAACAGCGTGTAGGACCAATTGATGAAAATATAAACAAGCTATCGGAATATGGGATCCTGGTAGATCGAGATGATCATGGATACCTTTTACAACTTTTCACCAAACCCATTCAGGATAGGCCAACATTTTTCTTCGAGATCATAGAGAGACATGGCTCAAGAGGATTTGGCAAAGGTAATTTCCAAGCTCTTTTTGAAAGCATAGAACGAGAGCAAAAGGAGAGAGGTAATCTCTAGAATAATTCCTAATTACATGGTGTTCTATCAAACCGTTCTTATTATATTGATGAATTGAACTGCTGGAGAGTAACTCGTGTTCTCAAAGATACAGAAACATCTGGAATTCAAAACCCATCCACAAATACTTGTTTTCTTGCATAATAACGCAGATCCTGATGCAGTTGGAGCTGCATTTGCAATCAGAGAATTCTTGCTTTTTTGCAATGCCACTTCCAAAATCCATATTCTATGTGATGGGATCAATTCAACATCAAAGAATGCACTGAATGAGATCACATTTAGTATTGAGGATGAACTCCCTGAACTCTCAGAAAATGTCACCATTGTTACTCTTGATTCAGCAAATATTATTCAACTGGGTAAATTCTCTCAATGGGTCAATGAGAGCAAATATCAACGAATTATAATTGATCATCACTTCACTGATGAAATAACACGTGAATCAGATATCGTAATCCTTGATTCTGAAGCTGGATCCACTTCAATCATGTTACACCGAGGATTTCGTCAATTACAATTCACACCAAGTGCATCTGCTGCAACTATGCTACTCATGGGTCATCTCTATGATAGTCGTAGATTCCTCTATGGAAGTAGTGCTGAATTATTCAGAGATATTGCAGAATTGATAGAAGTGGGAGGAAATTACGAACAAGCCAATAATTTTCTTCAAAATGAGCCATCCATCAGTGAGAAAATTGCAAAATTCAAATCCTATCAACGCTTGAATTATACCCATGTTAATGGATATCTGATTATAACATCAAGAATAGGAGCTTTTGAGGCTGCTGCTGCAAGAAGTATCATTGGTATGGGAGCTGATGTTACACTAGTTCTTGCAGGTAAGAAAAAAGAACTGCGAGGATCTGCCAGGAGTAGACACACTCTTGATCTTAATGTAGCTGAAATTATAGAGACCATTTGCGCAGAATTTGGAGGAGAAGGAGGAGGACACAGGCAAGCTGCAGGATTCAATATTCAGAAGGCAGTAAGTAAAAAGATACAGAAAGATATTTTGGATAGATTTACAATTTTGGCCAAAGAAATGATAGAGAAGATAGAATCCAGTGAGGTTTCCTAAACTTTAATTGAAAACTAACAACATCGAACATATGCCCAGGATTTATGAAGGATTACTTATTTCAACCAAGAGAAATTTTGAATCTAATGCATCAAGTGAGATCCAGTATGTGCTCAAAAATGTATTAGAAATAGATGAGAGCAAATTTCAGGTAAAAAATACTGGTATTTCTGGGTTGATAGCTGTTAAAATGTCCATCACAGAGTACCCTGAATTGATGAACCAACTCATTGCTCTAGAAGAAGATAAGCAGTATTTTATGCATTGTTTGAAAATCAGACCAATTGAGTTTATAGCAAATCTATCAGAGCAGTCTTTAAAAGAAGCAATTACTAATAATTTATCCAAAATCAAGGGAAAATACAAAATAGAGGTATTCAAACGACATGCTACAATCAGATCAAATGAGGTTATCAAAGCTTTGGCAGAAGAGATTGAACTTCCTGTAGATTTGGAGAATCCTGATACTATAATATTAGTAGAGATTATAGGTGACAAGTTTGGGATAAGCATTATCCCATCAGAACAAATTTATTCTACTAAGGTTGTTTTTGACGAGAAATCAGATTCTGATGATAATTGGTTTTTGTCTTGAACTAATAAGCATAAATTAATATTTCCTATAGACTGAAGAGCTATTAGATGTCAAGACCACAATTAACTAAAGCGCAAGAAGAAGATTTACAGAAATTAAATCAGATGTCACAACAGCTGAGAAACCTACAGAATCAAGCTATGCAACTTGAGAGCCAGAAGATGGAGCTTGCTAAAACCATTGAGGTGCTCGAGGGATTGCCTGATGAGAATGAGATATATCGACAGACCGGACAAATCCTGTTCAAAGCTGATGTGTCCTCAACCAAATCAGAATTAAAGAGCAAATTTGAGATCCTTGAGATACATGCCTCGAAAGCAAGCAAACAGGTGACTGAATATCAAGAAGCAACAAGAAAATTGGAGACAAAGGTCAAAGGATTCCTACAAATGTGATTTTGCAATGAAGAATTCTGTCAGTATACGCATAGAAATTCAGGATGAAGCTGTACTACATGCTACACTTGAAACAATGAAAGTCGAGATGAAGGGAGTGGTTACAGATAGAGGTAGAGCAGAGATTAGCAGGGAGGGAAATATACTCTGTATGCAAATATTTGGACGAGATTTTGTGGCCTTGAGAGCACTCACTAACTCAACCATGAGATTGCTCAAAGCATCCATGGAAATTGCAGAACAAATCAGCTTCTCTTCTTAACCTGGATTCTCAATTGTGCCAATCGGTTCATGGTGATGGCATCAAGTATCATAATTTCATTACTATGGGATTGGAAATCTACCATAAACCATAGAGCTGTTTTAGTACCCACCTGTAATTCAAAATACTTCTCAAATAATGCAATCAATTCGGGATCTTTTGCCCGGACTTCAAACGATGTTGACATTGGGCCCTTGGTCTTGAGCTGTTGATTGAATATCCTCGGGTCAATAAAATCAAGTATTCTTAGGAAAAAGGCATCTTGATGATAACCTCCTCCTGATCGTTCATAGAAATTTATCTGATTCACGGTATTCCCCTTACTTGAGATAATGAGTATTTTATCTACATTTTGCTTCTCAGCATTCAAAATTAGTTGTGAAACTGTCTGTTTTCCACGAGCGAGATAACTGGAGGATGGTATCACATGCTGTAACAGTTTTGCCATACGTTTTGCTTGATCAGAACTTTTGGAAGTAGTGGTAAGTAATATTTTATTCAAGGATCATCAATTAATCTTCAAATCTTCTTTCTTGGATTTGTCTAATCAAACCAATACTTCTTCTACCAGTATTAGTCTGTGGAGTCCAAGCACCACCAGTGAATGTGTAATCGCATTTCTTGCACTTCCAAATACCTACACTTTGCTGTTCTACTTTAACTAATCTGCATCTTGGACATCTGTGTTGAGTTTTGACTGTTGCATCTATCTCTCTTATTCTCTTTCTGAGACGAGCACCATATCGAGTTCCGAAACGACCTGTACTTCCAACTTTTTTGGTTTTTCTTGTCATATTATCTCTATTCCTTATTTTTTTTTATTGTTTATAATATTTCATTTATGATTCAAAATAGATCTAGGTAATTTTTATCTTTGTAACTCGTTGTTTTAAGGTGATATTCCAAGTGTATCCCAAAGCTGCTGTCTCATCACACTAGCCTTCTGGATTGCACTTTTCAGTGAAGAGATAACTTCATCTGATTTGAATGAACCCTCGCCACCTTTCTGACCTGAAACGATATAGTGCTGCGTTGTACCAAAACTGATACGAGCGTCAGCTATTTGCTCCTCACGGAATTCAGCATCGGTTACTAGGTGATCCCCAATCTTGTAGGTAGTCACACTAATGGGATAGGAATCAATTTTGATTGGTCTAACCGTATCAAGAATATTCACTTGTCCATCAACAATTTCTGTTTCTGGAATTTTTGTTGTGGATAATGCAGCAATTGCAGCCAGAACACAAGCATCGAATAGATTTCCATAATCATCAAGGGTATAGAGATCTATATTAAGTGTCCAGGATTTCTCACCTTCAATCAAGCAAAGATCTTCTAGGTTCACACATTCTGATTCTCTAACAGCTCGATCTGTCATCCTTGCCAATTCAATCTCATAATCCTGTGGAGGTCCAGACTTGTATTCTGGACTACTTAGAGGATTTGCCTCGAAACCCACAAATATGGATCCCTTATTAGGATAATCAGACCATGGGGTACTCATCACGGCTTTTACACCACAGATAACCTTAGTATCACCCAAATGAACGATAGCACTTCCATGAGCTGTACTTACAACATCCAGCTCAAATTTAATGTCTCGAACATCTGATTTGTTACGACCATCAATTCTACGATTAGTTTCAAGTAGATTGATGATATGGTTTCTCTCAATTGCATTTGCAACTACTTTATGATCTGCCATCTTATTGATCCTCCTCGAATGAATATTCTATGTCTCTCATGACATCATCCTCGTGCTTTGGTTTACCACCCATTGGTTTCAAGCCTAAAGCCTGATCATACCATGCGGAATTCTCATTGCTTTGTACCTGTGTTTCCTCGTTCTTCTCGGTTTCAGGAGTGGGTTCCTCAGTAGCATCATCTTTGGTGGGTTCTGTAACTTCCATTGTGGTTGAGGGTTCTTCAGTAACTATTTCAGCTTCTACCTTTTCCTCATCTGTTGATTCGGCTTTAGGGGCAGGAATATCAACTACTTCTGAGATCTCTTCAGTACTATCAGTTTCCTCATCCAAGGGATCATCATCAGGATCAAAACTTGATGCAATTCTTGAAGGGAATGGTGGGGTTACATCTTCCTCAACCGGTTCATCTACGGTTTCCACCTCAGGATCTCCTCCTGATTCTTCATCTTCTTCAGAATCCTCTCCGCTTGCAGAGATGAATTCATCTTGGATAAATGTCTGGATATCATCCTGATCATCTTCCTCATCAACATCTGCTTCCTCTTTTATGTTGAGGTATTTCATGCGTAATGCATCTTGGATTACCTTTACAATGTACTTGATTGCTTCAATTGAGGTGTAGAATGCATCTTTGAATTGATCAAAGGTGAATTTCCCATCAAGCTGGAAGAGAGATACTTCATCCAATTCTGGTGCGTAGAGTATTGGCATATCACCTGTACCCTTCATATCCTCTTGGCCACATAGGTCCAAACAAACTTCATCTTGATATATACCCGAGGCAATTCCACCAATCAGATCCCTCATGGGTATACCTGCATCAGCTAGAGCTGCACTTACTGCAATTGCGGCTGCTGTTCTTGTTCCTCCATCACTCTCAAACAACTGTACATGCACATCGATTGCTGAGCGAGGGAAATGTTTTGTAATCACAACAGATTCAAAGGCCTCCGAGAGAACCTTAGAGATCTCCTTTTCTCTTCTTGATGGAAAGGATTTTTTGTAATCATTCACAGAGAAAGTAGCCATTCTATAATTAATTCGTACGGTAGCCCGATCAGATTTGGCTAGAAATTTAGGATGTTGTTCTCTTGGGCCAAAAACACTAGCAATTGCCATGTTCTTTCCCAAACGTACTTTTGCTGAGCCATCAGCTCTAGACAGATTTCCTACTTCCACATGTAAATCTCGTAATTGTTTAATTTGTCGACCATCAGGTCGTATTGATTCTTCAGTCATTATGTTCACCTATTTGTTGTATGCTCTTCTAGGAGAGCTTTGATGCGGTCAGTAAGACCACTTACATGTGCCTCACGTGATACTTGTTGGATGGCATGAAGAGCTAATTCCTCATTTTCTATTTTGTCTGATTTTACCCAAACACGACCATTTTGTCCAACTAGAATGCGACAGTCTGTATACTTTTTAATCATTGAGATCATTGAGCCCTTCCTTCCTACAAGTCGTGGAATGTGATTGGGGTTGATATCAACAATTCTTCCGCCAGATAATTTTCCTAATCCTCTATCTGAGGTGGTGAGTTGTGGATCTCTCGTCCTGTCAAAGGACAATATTTCTGCACGGATGACATCTCCAATATCGAATATTCTACGGGCATCATCTTTTATTGGATCAAATCGACCTCTTACAGCATTTGATGCTAATAGAATTCCGGTATAGGGACCTTTGATATGGACATCCCATGAGGTGAGTTTTACGTCCTCAATATATCCAATTACAAAATCTCCTATTTTGGGAAAGTAACGTCCTTGTAATGGTCTCACACGAAGTTCATTTTTTTGGTCATAGAATCCAAATACCCCTACAATTGAGGGGTAAAACTCATCATCCCTTTTGATGACACCATTACCTGCTTTGTAGTCTCCCTTGGCTATCAATTGGCCAGGAACTACAATTTCTTTATTTTCTATGTTTATTGTCATAAAATATCATATCCTATGAGCTTTTACTCGGATCTTTCAATTACCGTAGCTCGTATTTTACCCTTAGATTGGTCACTTAATTCCTCGAGAATATTTGCGACCAGTCCAGCAGGAACTCTGGAAATTATTGTTAAAGAACCATCAGAACCCCAGCTTTCATTTAAGACATCGCCATATCCCTTAATCATGCCATACATCTTTCCGCTCAATATTGCAGGAACGATAAATTCTATTGTGGCAGTTTCAATTTTTATGGGAATAATACTTTGGATCTCTTTGATAATTCTCATAGCTTGATCCACGGCTGGTTCATTTCGGTTTATCTTCACACCAGCCTCATCCATAGCCTTCTCAATTCGTGAGGCAGGATGGGGGCTCTTTGTCTTAGGGTTAACTCCTCGAGACACCAGAAATTCGATAATTTCTTCTCTCTTTTCCTTAAGAAACTGCTTTCTTTGTTCCTGTGTGAGTTGAAGACTTCCTTTCTGGAGTATATGGATTATAATCTCTCGTTCATTATCTGTTCCAAAAATTTCAGATAATGTTTCTAAATCAGCCTTGAGGCCTTTGGATATATTTTCGAATACTGTGTAACCCTCAACAATTTCATCTAATGGAATGTCTTCACCTTGAGTGAATAACCAAGCTTTTTCTGGTTCCACAATGATCTCTAACTTCTTTCCATGAGTACTGTACTTCACTAATGTTAAATTTCCAAGGTCTACTCTAGTAGACCTATCTCCGGGAGATCGATTGAAGCTCATAATTTTTTACCTATATCACAATTAAACCATATTAAATATAAGTTGAAGTATATTGCTCTAGTTAATTTTTTTCTTTATCCTAAATTCTTATCGGTTTCGAAACAAATGCATTATTTGTCATCTTTGGGCCCGGAATTCACAAAATAATATATCAGTCCCAATGAAAGCACGAAAGTAGTCCAAAATATCCAGATTTGCATATCAGCTGTGAAATGATTAAAACCAAGATCCTCTTCACCACCAGATAAACTTCCTGTAATACCAAAACGAGGTTGGAATGCTGCAATGGCTAGTGTGATAACGAATGGGAAAAGCACTTCTGACCATCCAGGAAGGGTATTCCTCATCTCTGCGGAGTTGCCAAAAGCGACAACAAGGTGGAAAAAGAAAATCAGAAGAAGTAAAATGTCAATTATTACTAAGCCCACATTAAATCTATCATCTGGGGTTATATTAACATCCTTGTACAAGAATAAGTACCACTTCCCCTCCTCGTAAGGTGCAAATGGTATTAACCACAGTATAGTGAACATAACTGCAACTATAAATGAGGATAGGATAAAACTTCTACCGGTAGGGTTCTCAATGTAATTAGATACAAACGACATAGTCTACAGTGGTTGTAAAAATTTGCCTCGTTTAAAGTTTATTAAGAGATGCGCGAGAAATATACTTGTGTACTTTATTTTGCTGAAAAGTAATAATAGATACCTCTACATCAAAAAAAAAAATCAATTACAACAAAATAATTTCGAGATCTAAATACAAATAAAAGGAATAAAAAAATACGTTATAAAGATGTCAGCTAGAGAAGATAAAGTAAGTAGACCTGATCATTACCGGTGCCTTGATTGTGGAGAGAGATTTAACGATGCAAAGTTCATCAAACAAGCAAATTCTGGGATTCATTCTGCTGTTGCCTCCTGTCCAAAATGTACTTCGACAAAAATCAAAATAAGCTGGTGGAAAAAGAAAGTAGAGTGACATAAAGCGCCATTTAACTATACGAACCGAGAATTGTGAATTTTATTGTAATTGAAAGTTCTGGATTGATAATAATCGAACGGATAGATTCCGTTTGCTCAAGTTCAAATACTTCTTCATGTACTTGAATAAGTTCTTCTTGTCGTTTCACATAAGTACACATACTAACTTTGGGCATGCCAGATTGACCAGATACACGGATATCATCTAACAGTGTTACTTCTTTATCCGAGCCAACATCATTCATTGGAATAACTGCAGAATATCTGTTATTCTGCCCAATTTGGAACTGAATCAATCGCTCTCTTGAACTCCAAAAATTCAGTAACTCTGCTTTTATGAGGAAACTTCCCGGTCTCCCTGGTGTTTTTCTTCTGTCAGGACGTGAGGTAGTGATGATACATTGAGAGAATTGCTTCATAGCATCCTCTAAATCCTCCTGATTTTTCATGATCACAGTGAGATTAGCCATATGTTCTATAGAGAATACCAATTTTGGACGGGATGCGGCATATCTACGAGGGTAGAGATAATATATGAGTATCCAAACAACAAAACTTGAAACAATAAAGAAACCTAATTCATAATTTGCTTTTGTTGATAGGAAATCCAATCCTAGACCAAAAAGAAAAGGCAGAACATAGACAGCTTTTGAAACATTCAAGGCACCTACCGAAATCCAGAAGAGAATGAATAGAGCGAAAATAATCAGTGTAGAAACAAAAATAACTGTCCTCCAGGCAATATTAAACCCTGTTGTACGTTCATAGGAGAAAATATCCTGTAGAGTATTCTTCTTATTTCTTTTTCCTTCAAGTTTATCTCCTTTAATTATCCATAGATTAGGGTCTCTCCACCTCCCTATAAACCCATTTCCAATCATTAAGCTTTCTTCTTTTTGTAACCTGATGATGACCTTATCAATTAACCTCAGAAAGAAGAAAAAAATAATTATCGCAATAATTATAAAAAACATAACTCCCCAGACGGTAGGTAAAGTCGATCTATTAAACGTATATGCAAAATTAAACAAGCGATAGATCACAACAATATTTATTATTAAACCGATAAACATACCTAAAATATTTCCCCTATTAAGTGCAGATCCTAAAGATGCTCGTAACCCTGTTTCATAATTGCTGACTACGTCCATGGGTATGACATCTAGAGGGAAATTCTCCCCTGATTCATTCATTCCCCAGTTAAATAACTTGGAACAGACTCGTACTATTCTATGATACTGATAATTCTCAAAATACAGTTTTGGTAACACTGCACGACCAGAATGTCCATAAAAAGAGATTACTGAGATTTGATGCTTAGGTAGCCACAATTGAATGAGAAATATCCAGAACAGATTAATCAATGAAATCTGTCCTGTTGCAAGTATTAGGACCAATATAAGAAGATGTAGGAGAATACTTCTTTGTATTGACGACCTAGTTGACCTTTTCATCAAACTATCACTTATTTGTGAATAATTTACCTCTTTAAACTGATAGTTGATATTCAACAAGAACAGACCCAACCACAAATTGATGAGTATACTAAGACTAAGATCAAATAATCTAATAAATGAAAAATTAGTTGTGAAAAAGTTAAAGTATTGTAAGCTGAGCAGTGGAAGTACATCAAGTAAATGAAATATTGAGGCCAAAATCTGTAGTCTAGATTCAATTATCTCTTCTGTGATAACAGAAAAGAAGCTGAAAAAGGTGATAAATGTTACTACCAGGAATATTATCCCAAAAATTCTGACTAATCTAGGGTACTCAAATTTCCTAATACTAATTACTCTAGATTCAGTAAATGTAAACACTGTTTGAACGCAAGAAGCGAGATATAAGCCATAAAAGCAAACAATGGTAAATATTAGACCTTGAAGATTGCCAGAAAGAAGTTTCACCAAAATTAGAATGGAACCTGTACTTAGGATCCAATTAAGTCTTTCTTCACCAGTTATCGTATCGACTAAAGTTTCACGAGCCCTATCTATGAACACCGCACTGGTATTTCTTTCTCTTCCATATCTATTGAGTGGTCTAATATTGGTGAACATTGCTAATCACTCTGCCCCAAAACTAAGAAAGGTTCGACAATTTATGAGCAATTGTGAGATAAATGCTTTTGGAGTACTTTTCTCAGGAAAATCCATTTTTGAACCGGAAACACTGTTGATAACAACTGATACTCCCGCTAATGGTAGCATGAAAAATAGGTTAACAAATGCAGAACTAATCACTAATAAGGCTACAAGTCTAAAGAAATTATAATTCGATGGTAGCAAACTCAATTGCTCAATTAGATCAAGAATCAACCAGCCTGTAGCAATTCCAAAAATGGATACAAAAAAAAATGGTATTTTTACTTGTGGTGGACCGATATTTATACTCTCAACGTGTTCATAATGTAAATCTCTGAAGCCCATCAGATTAGAGGATCTGAATAGATATTTGCTGAATATATTTCTCTCCATCCGGATTATTCGATATTTTGTGATCGCATAGATGATCATTTTTTTTGAGTTACTTGTATAGTATAAAAATCCAATTAGGAATGCAAAAGAGAGAAAAAACCAAAAAAATCCATTTGATACTGCCTGTGTAAGAGAATATATTGTACTCAAAATCATTATGATAGCTATAAGTATATTCCGTTTATCAAATACAGTATAGGTATAGGTATCATCTAGAGTCTCTCCTACAATGAGAAATGATTTTATTCTTTCCTCAAGATCAAGTGACTCATAGTTGCTCATCTTTAGTCCTCATTGATGTATTTATTTTCTCATTTAAATAGGAGTATATTTGACATTATGTAATAGATTTTAGATTTTAGACTCGTTCAACATAAATTCGTACTGTGATACCGTCTATCTCGAATTCATCTGCTTTGGAGCTTTTCTTAACAGTTAGACTATCAGCCTGTGTTTCATTCATGATGTATGATTTGAATGATTTAAGGGCATTTCCTAGCATTGCATCATCTGAATGAAGAGACACTGTGATACGATCCAGATAATCAAAATCCTTTTGCTTTCTCATCTCTTGGATATATCTCACTATACCTCGTGAGAACCCTTCAAGCACTAACTCTTCGGTTAATTCAGTCTTTATGAAAACACTAACATTTCGATTAGTACCCATAGCATATCCTTCAGTTGATTCCTGATGAACTAGTAACTCTTCTGAATTAAATTCCCAGTCATTGCCATTTATAGTCATCTCAACTGACCCAGTACGATTGATTGACTGTACAACTCGTTTTGCTTCCTCTTTTCCTAAGTTCTCAAGATGATCCTTTATGACTCTTATCTCTCCCTTCACTTGAGGGGCCAGGACTTTTAGCATTGGTTGTACCCAGTAATTAACCAAGCCTTCATCAGATTTCACTTGTTTTAACTCCTTGACATTTATCTCATGCTTGAGAACATGTACCAGCTCGGGAGAAATCTCCTCTCCCTTTTCAAGTACAACCATCATTTCAGATAATGGTTGTCGTGCCTTTATACCCGCTTCTGCTCTAGCAGATCTTCCAGCATTTGTGACAGCTAAGGCTAATGCCATCTTTTCCTCTAGTTTTACATCGACCAGTTTTTTGTTTGACGTTGGGAATAACTCCATATGTAGTGATAGTGGTTTGGAAGCATCAAGACGACGTTCTAGGTTTTGATATATTTCTTCAGAAAGATAGGGTGTGACTGGAGCCATTATAAGTGAAAGAGTGGTTAGTACCTCATATAGAGTATCATATCCAGACTTTTTGTCATCTGTCATCTCTCCAGAATAAAACCGACGTCTTGATCTCCGAACATACCAATTACTAAGCTCTTCAAGGATGAAATAATCCAGTGCCTTAGTTGATGAATGAAAGGCTAATTCACTATACCCCTTCTCAACCTCATCTATCACACCTTGGAGCCTTGATAATATCCATCTATCTATCTCACTTCTTTCCTTGACTTTCATTCTTTTGTCAGGATTATAGTTATCCACATTAGCATTGGTGACAAAGAAACTGTAGACATTCCAAAGTGTGTTTATTACTCTACGTTGTGCTTCGAGCACTAATTTAGTACCGAATCGCATGGGGTTCCAAGCTGGATTGAAACTTAAGTACCATCTAGTGGCATCAGCACCGGCAGCATCAAACATCTCTTGTGGCTCTATAGTATTGCCTTTACTTTTACTCATCTTTGCCCCATCTTCAGCCAGAACATGATTCATACACAGCACACTTTTGAATGAAGTATTATCAAATAATGCAGTGCTTATGGCTAATAATGAGTAAAACCAACCACGTGTCTGATCTATGGCTTCAGTTATGAAATCATATGGGAATACATTCTCAAACATCTCTTTGTTCTCAAATGGGTAGTGAAATTGGGCAAATGGTGCTGCACCTGAATCATACCAGGTATCTATCACATACTCCTCTCTAACCTTTGTACCACCACAACTGCATTTCCAGGTTACTTCATCCACATAAGGCCTATGAAGTTCAAATTCCTTGGGTAATTTGCCAGCTTTCTTCTTTAATTCCTCTTTTCCACCAACAAATTCATACTCACCACAACTATTACAGCTCCAAACAGGCATTGGAGTACCCCAATATCGGCTTCGTGACAGGTTCCAATCCACAACATTGGATATGAAGTTCCCGAATCTCCCTTCCTTTATGTATGGAGGTTGCCAGTATATTTTGTTGTTATTTTTAACTAGGTTATCTGTCAATTTACTCATTGATATGAACCATGATTCTGTTCCATAATACAATAATGGGGTATCACATCTCCAGCAGTGGGGGTAACTGTGTTCATAATTTTCTCTTCTGAATAACTTACCTTCATCTTTTAACATGCGTATGATTTGTTTATCAGCATCCTTTACCCACATCCCTGCAAGTGGAGGCACGGTTTCATTGAATTTACCTTCAAGATCAACTGGATTGAGTACAGGAACACCATAGCGGTTACCAGTGGCTGCATCATCAGCACCAAAAGCAGGAGCTGAATGTACTATTCCTGAACCACTTTCTAAAGATACATACTCAGCCAATGTCACTTTAAATGCATTTCCACCTATATCTGCAAAGAATGGAAATAGTGGCTCGTACTCCTTACCCTCGAGTTCATGACCCTTCCATCTCTGAAGAACTTCAGGACGTTTGGATTTTTTACCCAATTTTAATGCCTTTTCTAATAATCCCTCTGCAAGAAGGAGCTTCTCTCCCTCATGATCCACGAGTACATAATCCAGATCTGGATTCACTGTTATCATAACATTGGCGAGGAGGGTCCATGGAGTTGTTGTCCAAGCTAGATATTTTACCCCTTCCATATCCTTAGAGTTGAATTTTATGAATATGGATGGATCTACAACATCCTTATATCCCTGTGCCATCTCATGAGAGGAAAGGGTAGTTCCGCATCGTGAACAGTAAGGAGCTACTCGAGTACCCTTATAGACCAGACCCTTCTCATACAATGTTTTTAGCGACCACCACACACTTTCTATGTAATTATCAGTCATCGTTACATAAGAAGAATCGAGATCGAGCCAAAAACCAATTCGTTTACTCATTCTGACCCAGTCATCTGTATACTTTAGGACACTATCACGGCATAGTTGATTGAATTCTTTTATTCCATACGCCTCAATATCATTCTTGGAGTTGAAACCCATTTTCTTTTCTATCTCCAGCTCAACGGGTAATCCATGACAATCCCATCCACCTATTCGTGGCATAACATATTTTCCTTTCATGGTTTGATATCTCAGTGTTATATCTTTGAGTGTTCTAGTTAACCCATGGCCCATGTGTGGTACATTATTAGCCGTAGGAGGCCCCTCGAGCCATGTATACACATCTCCCTTTTGCTTTCTCATTTCCTGAGTTTTTTCATATACCAGATTAGATTCCCAAAATTCCAATATTCGCTCTTCCATCTTTGAAAAATCATTTCGAGCTTGTACGGGTGAAAATCTTAAATCGGATTCTTGACTAGCATTCATTATAAATTACCTCTACAATAATAGAATTTATAGGATGCTATATCATATCCCCTAGAAAAAGTATGATTGGTGGTGAATAAAACAGCACATCCTGTATATCCTCTACCTCTTCATTAATTCGGTAGTATTTATATGATTCGAAATTCTACACAACAATTCAATTAATTCACTGATCTTCTTTAGACGCGATTTTTTCTTCCATCTTTTTGATTTTCTTATCAATTTTCTTGTTCTGCTTCGAATCTGGATCCTGGGTAAGTGAATTCTTTGCCTGCAAATATAAGCGTAATGCAATTTCTTCTGCATCAAAGGATGCATGCTTCAATTGATAATCACCTTCAGTGAGCAGCAATTCAGCCAATTTATGCTCTAATTGATTCTGCTTGGCTGTCGCCCCAACTATCTGTACGAGCTCTATTGACTTTTCATAAAGATCTTTCTGGATCAAGTAATCATCATTGAGATTGATTAGCTCTTCATAGAGATCTACTAATTCAAAGATCACTTTGGTTCGTTTATCTTGTTGATCTAGGTAGGAAAGATTTTTCTGCACAATATTTAGCAATCTACCCCTCTCAGATAAATCGATAGATTTCTCAGAAAGCTCTATCGCCCGTTTAGTTGAATATTTTATAGAGAAAATCCCAATTTTTTGGTATAATCGGATAACATTTTCAAGCTTTCCAGCCTCATACCATGCGATAAGAGCCCTATATACAAAATAGAACATGTCCTCGTATTTCTCAAATCTGATGCATTCAGATATTAAGTGTTCAAGAGTTTTTGCTGCATCAACATATCTACCAGTGTCGAAATGTGCCTTTGCCTCATCATATATTGAATTAAACTGCATGATCTCCTCGTTCTGCATGTAACACATTCCAAGAAAACTATTTAAATTGGTGAACATTATAATTTCGATTATCAAAAATAGTAGAGATTATCTCAATATAAACTGATATAACTGTGAAAAGCAGATAGTCGCTTATCAAATATTTAAAATAAAATGGAGTTTCAATCTACTTAGTATGTTTGAATTTGGCACCGTTGAAACCTTTGTTGATATCTCAAAAGAGGCCAAAACGGAAATTAAAAGACAACTTTCATTACATTCAGACCCTGATGCAGGAGTAAGAATTATTGTCGTGATTGATCGGTATGTAGGGCATGTGTATGATCTAGAATTTGATAATGCCAAGGAGAATGACCATAAAGCACTAGTTGATGGAATTCCCATTCATGTTAATACTTCACTACTTGATTTTGTTAAAGGAATGAAGATAGAATATGATCCAGAGGAACATGTTTTTAGTTTGAAGAATGAGAACCCATCCTACAACTGTGTTCCAGGTGCCAAATTTGAGTGTCCTAGCTGTAATCTCTATGATGAACGTAAAGATGATCCAAAATATAGCGCACAAGCATAATTTATTGATTTTTCATTTTAATCATATTTGAGAAGTTTTGTTACGTCCCTCAGATTGACGGTTTCAAGTAGTTCAGGATGATTAAGTCTAGTCTCAAGTACTGTGATAGAATTAGCTATTTTCTGTTTAATTTTAGAATTTTCCTCATCCTCTAGTGCTTTGAAAAGGTATTCAAATGAATTAGTATTTCCATACTTGCAAATAATATCAGCAGCAGCCATACGAGTCCAAGGATTAGAATCATGCAAAGCATCATAAGTAGATTTGAATACTTTGTTACCTTTTCGTGATGTTGAATATAGGCTCACAATTTTCCTAATTGACATTTGTTTTAATTCTCTTTCACGATCTTCAATATTCTCAGGCAATATTAGATTATGAGCCTCTCCAAGCATCTCATTCTGCAAATCCTCTAAATTAAAGCTAGTCATATAATTGAATTGAATCTATTTTTTGCTATAAGATTAGTAAATACTAGAAGCAAGTCTTACGTATTTTTTCAATTAATCTATAGATTCCAAGGGGTGAACACCTGTTAAACTAATTATTTCAACAATTCTTAATCTTATCCATAATATGTAGATATTGCGGAATTCGAATCAAACACCTTTGAAATGTTCTTGATTTAAAGCTGAGAATTATTTAGGTAGTAGGAGTTGAATTGGTTACTTATAGTGTGAAATCACCAGTGTATCCATCAATCATGAATGCATCACCTGGAGTGGATGATTCAAACATTGAGATGGCATAGTTAGTAGCGTCTTCTATTACTGTTGTTGGAACATAGAGGCTCTCCATCATGTAGTAGGTAAAGATACCATTTTGCATGGCTGAAGTGCCGTCATAGGTGTACTTGCGTTCAGTTGACCCAATTGCAAGTAACCAGCCTGGTTGGGCGAGATCTCTCATTGTACCTTGATTGCATGCATCATCAAAGAAATAGACGTGAGTGCTATCAAAAGTATCTGTAATGGCCTTGATTTCAGAGGATAGAACACCATCTAGCTCCCAAGAAATTAACATTGATTGTTTTAATTTGGAGTCATAGTATCCGTGTCCACTGTAGGTAATTACGACACCATCCCCTGCCTGTTCAGAATCTGCAAGATTCTGTAGGGCAGCAAGAATGTTTGCCTTAGTTGCCTGTCTATCAATAAGCATGGTGACCTGATAACCTTCTGACCTCAGAAAGTCATTCCAGTCTCGTGCATCATCATCACAGTATGTGAGATCATTAGCTGTTCCAGAGTAGTCACTAATACCAATAACAAGAGCAAGTCTTGCACCAGTAATAGCTCCACCTCCAGAGCTGCCGCCTCCTCCTCCGGGTTTGCCACCGCCTCCAGGTTTATCTGGTTTTCCACGCATGGCATAATCAGGTGAGGCAGAAGTTACACCAACGAAAAGAGGAATCACTAATAACATAAGGAGTATTAGAGATATTTTTTTCATTTTTTTCACTTCGTTTGTAGTTGTAATCATAGGGATGATTACAGATGCAACAAGATTAAATGAATTTATAAATTTTGTGGGAAATAATTTCGACCATTTATAAATAATGTCTAGATTTAATCAGAAATAAATTGACACAGTACAATTAGTTACAAAAAAATATTTTTAATTTCAATAATCCGAATGCGATAATCGTACAGAATGAAATTATAATAGAATAATTCGTAACGTAGAATATCAAAAAACCCCAAAATCTGTTCACCGCTATTTATCTCCGTAAGATTTTGGTCGAATATAGTACTATGGATTATTCTGATAATTGATATTGAGATGAGGATTTGTTGTGAGGTATTAGATTTTTGAGTGATTGATTTTATTTGATGTGATGGAACTACAGATAGAAATCACCAGTGTAATCATCTACGAGAAATGCATTACCAGGTGTATCAGCTTCAAACATGCTGATCGCATAATTGAAGACATCTTCCATGATGATCATACCCAAATCCTCAAGAGCTTCCAAGGCATACCAGGTGAAAATACCATTTGACATATCGGCAAAGCCGTCATATGTGTAAGTATTCTTCTGGGAACCAATAGCCATGAGCCATCCAGATTGTGCTAGAGTATTAAAAGTACCTTGATTACAGGCATCATCAAAGAATGCTACATGAGTACTATCGAAAGTATCAGTTATTGCTTTGATATAGGAAGCTGGAACACCATAGAGATCTTGTGAGATAAACATAGATTCTCTAATGGATCGATCATAGTATCCATGACCACTGTATGTGATCACAATACCATCACCAGCGACCTCTGCATCAGCTAGATCCTGGAAAGCATTAAGGATGTTGTTGGCAGTTGCTTGAGCATCAATCAAAGTTGTAACAGAATATCCCTGTCCTCTAAGATAGTTAGCCCAGTCACGAGCATCATCATCTGCGTATTGTAGATCTGAATCTGTACCTTCATAATCAGAGATTCCTATCACTAGGGCTAGCTTATTTCCGGTAATTTCAGATCCACCGGATCCATCATCACCATCATCTTTTGGTGGTTTTCCCACACCATCGGGTTTCACTCTTTCTGTTAGATCTGGCTGGGCAGCTGCAATGCTGAAGCTCGATGCAAGAAAGATTCCGAATATTAGTAGTGCTAATAGTTTCCGGTTCATTTTTTTCACTTCATTTGTGGATGTAATCTTAGGGAAGATTACAGATAGTACAAACTATACCCACCATATAACTGTTTCGTATAAATGTTGCAGGAAGGAGGTTTCAAGAAATTTCGATATATTGAATTATGAGAATATGGACTTTCAGAATCAATAATTTAATTCGAAAGCAAAAGTATTATTTCGATTATCGCCTCAATCCAGCTATTTTTTCTGTTTAACGAATACTATTATCACAATCAGTACGATTCCTCCAATTACAAGTATGTTTGTCGTTGTGAAAATTGTAGAATCGATCCCCATTACTGGATCATAATAAAGAACATCCTCAAAATAGGGAAATGTCAAGAAGATATGCTGTTGATTACCTGAAGCCCTTATTTCACGGTCAATTTCCACTGTCTCATTATCTACCTCTGCAAGTGATGGAAAGCAGATATAAGAATCCTCTCCTGAGGCCAAGGTTTGATCTTCCTGATCTTCATATTCCACTTCCTCTTCTGATTCAGTGCCATTTGTCTGGGTTTTGATTACTTTCTCAACAGCAATTAATCGTATCCCCATCTCAAGTTTATTATCAGTCTTGGCAAAAGGCCAATCTCGAATCTCAATATCAAATTTCACTTCTGCTGCCTGTTCAACCTCAACAGTTTCTCCTGTTGTAGCATTACCTATTTCCTCTTCATATGCATAATCAAAGACATAGAAATGGAATTTCACAACTACATCAGATCCTGATACATCCAAGGTACTATAAAAGCTGATTTTAATATACTCTCCATCATCCCCTTCCATTTCCTCGACTGAATTCTCAAAATTCTCACGTTCAAGAGCAGAAATACTATTCTGGGGAACCTTCTTTCCAGTATTATCAATCTCCTCAATGCTCTTGAAGATTATTTTAAAGAAAGATTGTTCAGTATCATTATTACTACTAAGGAAAACCTTGGCATGAGGGTTAGCTCCCTCGAATTTTACTGTAAGTTCATCAGTCTCCAGAAAAAGATCCTGATTCTTGGTTTTGGTCCGAACATTATCATTTTTAGCACTCACTGGGATCATTTGTGAGTTAATCAATACAAATGAGCACAGTATTAATAGTGTGAAAATAATCTGTTTATTCATGCTTAAGTGTTACTATAATTCATATTTATACATTTAGGAGAATAATAACTTTTTTTCACAGTTTGAGATCATAGTTTGTGTGTTTTTGTATTAATTGAAATCTATCATATTCGATAAATCAATTATATGCAGATGTCAATAAAAAGGAAAACAAGGAGATTGAATTGGGTTCAAGTTTGTAAATGTACCTGGAAGAACTGCGGAAAGCAGGATTACTTGACCATTCGACGGCAGCTCAGAGTGATTATTCCTTTTTCTTCTTTGAGTATTTTCTTAGATAGTACTGGTGCATGAAATGAGCCTCGAATTTGTTAATCTCCTTGGCTCCGCCTAAAAATTCTGCCTCTATAAATGCTTTACATGCTTTCTCCATGATTATAGCTACCGTGAAAGCCTCATCGAGATCTCTACCTATGGCAATAGCTCCATGATTGGCCATCAAAGCAGCAAATCTACCTTTAAGTGCCTTCACTGTTTCTTTTACAATTTTCTTTGTTGAGGGTAAAGCATATTTGGCCACACGGATTGATGGACCTATGATCTGAGCCATATCATCAAGAATTGGTGGAACTTCTCTGCGAGCTGCTGCAACTGTAGATGCATTCATGGAATGACTGTGTACAACGGCATTGATATCCTTTCTTGTTTTGTATATCTCGGCGTGTAATTTCTTCTCTGATGATGGTTTAAGGGTATGTTTGTATTCCATCGTCTCAATATTCACAACTACCATATCATCTGCGGTTGCGGTTTCATAATCAACACCTGATGGGGTGATTACCATGACATCACCAACCCGGATACTGATATTACCCCAGGTTCCTGCCACCAAACCCTCACGTATTAATCTTCTTCCTGCTTCGGCCACTGCCTCTTTTGTCTCTTCAATACTCATTTCATTACCTCCGTAAAACGTCTAGCATTTGCCTGTGTGTACAGGTTACGCATATCATGAAAGATTCGCTGATAATCAGCAAACAATTTATCATATATACCAAAATGACCAGAATCCGGTTCAAATCTCTCCTCCACCTTTAGAATTTTCTTTATCTCCATGAAGTCATCATACACTCCAAGTCCAACGAATGCAGTCATGGCTGCACCTATTGCTCCTGCAAATTTTTTTGTATCACCTGCCAGAGTCTCCACCGGTTTTTGCAGCACATCTGCCAAAATCTGCATCCACACTCGTGATTGTGATCCCCCTCCTACCACTTTGATAACATCCGGATCAAAACCATAATTCTCTTTGAATTGCTGGAGAATCCAGCGTAAATTATAGGCTATTCCCTCATCAATTGCACGCACTATATGAGCACGACTATGTTCTAAACCTAGATTGAAAATGGTTCCTCGTGTAGTTGTAGTAGAAATGGGTGCACGTTCACCCAGTACCCAAGGAGTAAATATCAGATGTTCAGACCCAGGATCCACACTTGAAATTTCTTTATCCATCAATTCAAAAATATTTTCCTGAGCATGACTCACTCCAAGACCCTTATACAGTTCTTTCACTGCCCATTCAAGCAATGCTCCTCCAGATTCTGTCACACCAACCACAATGTTTCGTTCAGGATCAGCCCCCTGCAGAGTAACTATTGCATTTTTGAATTTAGGAGCTGTTTTTGTTGATGCACATACCCAAGCCGATGTACCCAGATACACATGAATCTCACCCTCATCGATTGCGGTAGAACCCATTGCAGCAGATTGCACATCATCCATACCCCCAAATACTTTGGTTCCTGGATTTAAACCCATTTTATCAGCAATATCAGGTAGGAGGCCATTACCCACTGCATCTATGGATCTCACCAGAGATGGTAATTTCTTCAGATCCACACCCATGAATTTGAACACAATCCTATCAAAATCCTTCTTTTTCAGATCAAAAGCATAGGAGCAGGCACCAGACCACTCAAATACTCGCTCCCCTGTGGCCATGAATTTGAGGAAACCATTAACATCCAGTATTGTTTCCGTATTATTATAGATGTCTGGGCGTTCCTGTTTGAGCCACATCAGCTTTGGGATGACATCTTTACCAGTAACCTCGATTCCAATAATGTTCCTGAAGATCTTCCGCCCACCCAGTTTGTTCATCATTTTTATTGCTTGTTTCTCAGCTCTGCCATCCACCCAAGTAATATTATTATGAAGTATTGAGCCATCCTTACTTATTGGTATGACACCCATTGCTTGGCAGGTGAAGATCAGGCCTTTGATATCATCTTTGTTGATGGATTCAGCAATGGTTCGAGTGGTCTCAATAATGGCATTCCAGTAATCCATGGGATCCTGTTCTGCCCAACCTGGATGTGGATAATGGATAGGGTACTCCTTCTGTGAAACCTGATGAATCTTTCCTTGATCATCAACCAATGTTGTTTTCACACTTGATGTTCCGACATCATAAGCAAGAACATAACTAGTCAAGATCTGCTCCCTCTACATTCCTGAAGACATTGCCAAAACCTTCAAGAGCTTTGTCAATTACCTCATCAGTAGTAGCAAGTGAGGTATAGAGTCGACTACCTGCCAATGTTACAATTCCCTCAGCCATGAATGCTGCACCATACTCCTCCATGGCATGTTTTCTTTTCTTAATCTCCTTTAAAATTTGCTTGATCTTTAGAATCTTAATCTCAAGATACATGGGTGCCACTGTCTCAAGATGGGCTATACTACCGGTATTATAGGCGATGAATGGTAGATCATAATCATCAATCAAATCCTGTAACCCCTTGGTGATCTTATCTCCAGCTTCTCCTGCTTTAACACAGGCATTGGTCTCAGCAATTCTCTCAATTGCATAGTAGCCAGCAACTGCACTTAATGGATTGGCAGACATAGTACCACCAACGTATGCTCGTTTACTACCTCCCTCCACTCCTGCAGCTAGATATCTGATAAGATCAGCTCTACCTCCAAGACCTCCAGCTGCTGGATATCCTCCTGCCATAGTTTTTCCAAAAACTGTGAGATCAGGCTTGACATTGAAATATCCCTGTGCTCCACCCAAACCAACCCGAAAGCCAGTCACTACCTCATCAAATATGAGCAGAGCACCATAAGCATCACAGAGTTCTCGTACTTGTTTATTATAATCTTTATCAACTGGACGTGTACCACTCTCAGGACCCAGAGGTTCCAGAATGACTGCTGCTGTTCCCCCTCGCAATCTATTCATGGCAAGTTTTCGCTTCAGTGCACCTATATCATTAGGTCGGACACCTTGTGTATGCCATGAAGCAATGAAAGGAATACCATGAGCCTCAAAAGTATAGGTTCCAGGAATATGCAGATCATATACCATCTGATCTGACCAGCCATGATAAGCCCCCCCAATTTTGATAATTTTCTTATTGCCAGTAGCTACTCGAGCTAGCCGAATTGCTGCCATTACAGCCTCAGTTCCACTTCCAAGAAGACGGAACATCTCAATTCCTGGCATATGCTTATTGATGAGTTTGGCAATTTTCAACTCATATTCATGGAATAATCCTGTGGATGGACCACACTCGTTGATGATCTCTATGACCTTTTCCTTGACAACTGGATCATTAGATCCAAGCATAGTCGGTCCACCTGCCTGCAGAAAATCAATATACTCATTACCATCAAGATCTGTAAGGTATGCACCTTCAGCTTTTGTTATTACTAAAGGAAAGGGATAGTTAAAGGCTAGGTTATGCTGCACTCCACCAGGGATGAATTTTTTAGCCTCCTCAATCATTGATTTCGACTTGCTGCATCTGGTATCAAAATACTTGAGATAGTCACCCATTGCATCTCGTTTGATGGTCCATGCAGGTTGTGACATGAGTTTATCGATTCTTCGGTATAGATCCTTTACATCAGGGTATTCGGATATTCCATATTCCATAACTTCCTATTTCATATCGTTGATATAATCATTTCGTAGTAATTTAGGTCTAGCAATAGGTATCAAGACCAAATTTGTTCTAGAATTTACAGATGTAAGACATGATAACATATTCTTTATCTACCTACAGCTAGATACAATTCGCATATATGCGATAATATTTACTTATGATACATTCTGTTACTATTAACTAATACACCTAGATGATGGCCTTAATTATTTTATTTGAATAATTTTCTTCTTTCTTATTATTGCAACAGAGACCATCAAAGTGAAGATTGAGGGTAGAAATGCATCTCCGGGACCCAAGTTTTGCAGTGGATCTACTGGTGCAGTGGCATTTTTCGATGTTCCTTCTGTTGTATCATCCTTTGGATCACTAGTTGTGTCATCAGGATCAGTTGTCACTGGATCATCCTTCTCCATAATATCAAAATAGTATTTAATGATACGATCAACAACCAAACCTCCCTGATGATAGGGATGTAGGGCACCAAATTCTGAGTGTGTTCCATACATAAACTTGTAATCATTAAACAGTGCCTCACCAGATGCAATAACCAAAGATGAATCAATTTGTTCTGCTGCAAGCATAGGATAGTTACCCAGCTGTGATTGCTGTGCATAGAAATCAATTGGATTTGATGATAGATCGCCATCAAGTGCATAGGCAAAGGAACTTGCCTGCATGATAATACTCACCTCTGAGGAAAGACCCATGTACCTGAAATCAACAAGAGAATTTCCATTATGCCATACAATACTGGTCGGTCCATGAAATGGAACAAAACGCACATTCTCCATAACATAATCCGTTAATTCAGAGGATGGACCCTTTGTATTGGCGATCACACGGTATGCCGCACCATCATTGAATATATCATCCTGTATTGATCCTGCATCAAACCGCAATCCTGAACCTAGCCCCTCAAATACTGGGTTTATTGTTGGACTCTGGAAATTTCCTGCATAATCACTATCTGCTGCAATCCAAAGGAGTCGATTGCCCTTATTGAACCAAGCATTAATAGCCTCAATCTCATTTGATTCAAGTCCGATGGTGGCTGTGAGAAAGAGCGCATCAAATGTCGCTTCTCCAAAATTACTAAAATCATAGGTGTCAGTAACAAGCACTGAATTACCAGCGGCAGTATAATTTGCTTGGAATCCATCAGCAGTTCTACCATAGAAATTTCGTCCTGTGTATACAAGAAAATCCTTGCCTGTGGTAAGATCCTCAGTAATACGATTGTAATTTACTCCATGTGTAGAGAAGAAATAGTTGATTAATCTATCAACAAGTAATCCTCCTTGATGATGAGCATCTAGCACCCCAATCTCCATTGTATTACCGTACATGAATTTATAATCATTGAATAGTGATTCCCCGGAAACGATAACCATGGAAGAGCCAATCCTCTCAGTTGCCAGCATGGGATACCCTCCTGTCATATCTTGATTAGCATAGAAATCCTCTGGTAACTGACTAACATCAGAATCCAAAACAATTGCATTCTCACTGGATTTGATGACAATATCAACATTACCAGGAAGAGACATGGTTCTGAGATCAACATAGGAGAATCCATCATTCCAAACTACACTTGTTGGCCCGTGGAAAGGTACCAATTCTACATCCTTCATGACATAATCAGTTAGCTCAGAGGATGGACCCTTTGTATTGGCGATCACTCGGTATGCAGCACCATCATTGTATGTCTGATCTTCAACAGAACCCCCATCCAATCTTAATCCTGTGCCGATCTGACCCAAAATTGGATTGATTAGAGCAGATTGTACATTCCCTGCAAAATCACTATCTCCTCCAACCCACAAGAATCTATTTCCTTTACTGAACCAAGCATCAATTGCCTGTAATTCACTAGGGAGGAGATCCATGGTACCGGTGAGAAATAGGGCATCAAAATCTGCATCCTCAAAATTGCTGAAATCATAGTTATTTGTGACAAATACATTGTTACCTGAAGCAGAGTAATTGGCATAGAACCCATCTGCAGAACGCTCATAGAAGAACCTCCCCGTATATATCATGATATTCTTTCCTGATGGTAAATCCTCCAAAATAGGTACAAATTCTGGCTCATAAACCTCAAAGAAGTATTTGAGTAGCCGATCAACAATCATTCCACCTTGATGACCAGTACCAAGAGTTCCCCTCTCAAAGGTGTTTCCATACATTCTCTTATAATCCGTAAATGATGCCTCTCCTCCAACCACTATCATGGATTTTCCAATTTTCTCTGTTGCCAACATGGGATATCCACCTTGTTCAGTCTGTTGACTGTAAAAATCAATCACATCTGCAGAAAGATCGCTATCAAATGAATATGAGGAGGGACTGGATTTTATAACAACATCAACCTTATCAGGTACATCATATCGTAAATCCTGATAATTCGCACCATCATACCACATTACCCCAGTTGGACCATGGAAAGGAGCATACTGCACACCTGGCATGACATAATCTGTTAACTCTGAAGATGGACCCTTAGTATTGGCCACTACCCGGTAAGCTGCTCCATCATTATATACTGAATCCTCAATGCTACCTGCATCCAAACGTAATACTGAACCCACTGATTCCATAATCGGATTTGTTTGAGATGCCTGGAAATACCCTCCATAATCTGAATCCCCTGCCACCCAAAGTAATTTACCACCTTGATCGAACCACTGAGCAATCCCATTCAACTCGGCTGGACTTAAATTCATTGTACCATGAAGCATCACCACATCAAAATTGTGATTGTATAATCCAGGAAGGTCAAATCCACGGGTTACCAATACATGACAATCCGCAATGGTGTAATTATACTCAAAACCAAATGCAGCCTGTGACATTACTGATTGACCAGTATATATCAAAATATTCTTAGCATGAACCAGCTGATCTAATTGCACTGGTCTTCCTTCAAATTGGTAGAAGAAATATTTTAGTAAGCGATCTACTAGCAATTTACCCTGATGATGCAGTGTCAGAGTCTTCTTCTCTGTAAAATCATCATACATTTTCTTGTAATCACTGAATATACTCTCACCGGAGGCCACCACCATAGAATTTCCAATTCTCTCGGTAGCCACCATGGGGTAATTTCCTGTAATTGGATTACTTGCATAGAAATCAGATGCATTTAATGATAAATCAGAATCAAGTGAAATAGCGTTCTCACTACTTGTGATCACTATATCTACAGATTCAGGAAGAGTCATGCTTCTCAAATCAACGTAATTCACCCCATTAAACCATGAAATTGCAGTAGGCCCGTGAAATGCGGCATATGACACTCCTTGCATCACATACTCAACCAATCCAGAATTTGGTCCACGTTTATTTGCCAGTACTCTGTAGGGTGCACCATCATTAACAACTGAATCCTCAATACTGCCACCATCAATTCTCAGGCCAGTACCAATGCTAGATAGAAGTGGGTTGATCTCATCAGCTTTGTAGTATCCATTAAAATCGCTATCTCCTCCAACCCACAACATTTTTCCACCTTGATTAAACCACATGGTTATTGCCCCAATCTCACTTGTAGTGAGATTCTGAGTCCCCGTGAGAAAGAGAGCATTATATCCATCGGTTTCAAATGAGCTGAAGTCATAATTATCAGTCATTGTGACGGTATTACCAGCATTTGTATAATTTTGCTGAAAATTTATTGATGTGAATGATAGATTAGATCTACCAAAATAAATTAGTATGTTCTTTCCCTCTACCAAGCCATTATTTTGAGCATAGGTTGATTGGAATGAACAAATCATTAGTATAACTATCATAAATACTTTAGGTTTGCTATTCACAAACAGGAAGTAACGATTATCTATATAATTATTTCATTTTTTTGGTGAACATACTACTAATAATATATTTTAATTATTTACTCAAAAAACAAATGACTTGCTAAATGCTTTAGAAATGCCTTTCATTGCCTTCTCTACTACATTCTGTGGATCAAATTCTTCTCCATCAATGATGATTTTCCCGTGACCAATTTGCAGTGATTTATCGCCACCTATGGAGATAATTCCATCTTTTGAGCTCACATGGGTGAGTTTCTCCTTAGTTCTATTGAGAACCAATACCTCTCCCTTTGAGATCATGATGGTATCCTTATCTGATTGTACAAAAATAATATCTGATTTAGTTGATAGGATAACTAAGATATCATCATCATCATTCCCACCTACATCGATATTTCCTCTGCCTAAATGTTTGGTATCTTTATATTTCTCAAGAATAGGAAGCATATCCTCTATGGGCAACTCCTGTAATTCACCAACAAAATCACCCAATCTTTTTGTCCTATCTATGATAAGTGCATATTCTAACTTCTCATCAATGGATCTTCCCTGCATACCCTCCTTGGAATGAGCAGTGATATCTGCTAGCAAATTGATTTCTCCATTCACCAACCAGCCTAATGGCTCTTCTCCCAGCATTACCTGGTAAAAATGTACTCCATTAGTCTTGATTTTCATATTCTCATCTAGAAATTCACCTGTTGAGACGAATCCCTTGCCACTCAATGTAATATCCTCAAATTTGTATTTCATTCTTCTTCCTCCTCTTCTTCTATGGTTTCTAGTTCATCCTCTAGCTCATCTACATGATCCTCGATCTCATCGATATGATCAAGTAACTCTTCTTCTGCCTCCTCATAGGCCTCGAGTTCCTCCTCCTGTCTTTCTAGTTCTGCTTCTATCTCCTCCTCCACCATTTCGTCAAAATCTACTTCAATTTCTCCTGATTCTTTTCTTAACTCATACTGGTGCCGACGAAAGAGCATCTCCATAAGTTTTAATGCTTCTATACCAAGCTGGGAGATGAGATATCTACCCCTCACTGCCTCCTGGGCAATAAACTTGGCCTCAAGTAGTGTATCAAGATGATGTTTGAGACTACCACCCTTAATATCTAGTTGTTCTGTCAACTCGTTAGGATAATGGGGCCTCTTTTCAAGAAGTTTGAGGATATTCAGTCTACGAGGATCAGATAATGCAGAACCCAGTGTTGGGGCTGTATCGAGAAAATTCTCTAGCTCTTCTTCTGAGAGTGGAGCAAATCTCATGCGTTCTCTTCTCATTCTCTTCCTTTCTCTCTCCATGACTTTCTTTTTGGTCTTCATCTCTCGTTTCAGCTCTTCATGAGCACGCCTCGCTTCATGCTGTACCCTGCGAGCATCCTGTTGTGCTTTTCTGAGTTCCTCTTTCATACCAAAATTTCGTGTAAGATTAAACATTGATCGATTAAGGCTTTCCTGTACTCCAGACATTACATTATCCCAGTAATGAGACATGGTATCACCAAGTTCCTTGAGACCCTCTACATCTATGTCAATGTCTTTGCCATCAATAATAATTCTTCTTGGTCTCCTAGGGGGTTTAGGGGCCCTCGGTGCCCTGGGAGATCTGGGTGGTTGGGGACTTCCACCGGCAACGGTGTACTCCACCTCATGATCAGGGTCCTCTTTCTTGGATTTCAATAATTCTCTAAGTTCAGCCATTTCGGCTCTCAATTCTGCTAATTCGTCATTTATTTCTTCTGCCATAATAATTCCTCCTTATAATGCCCTGGGAAGGCCATATGGCCTTTCCCAACAGGGATAAGGTTTTTTCTTCTCATTTTTCTTCTCTTTCATGCAGTACACCTTAGTGTGACCTGATGAAACCGATGCCTCTTTTGAGATGTTCCAGCACCTCACGCTGATTCTCTTTGAAAAGAGCCTTCTCAATCTCCTTTCTCTGGGCATCCTCAGCGATTGCCCTCTTGAGATCAAGTGATATTTTGTTGAGTAGTTGTTTTTGGTTCTTGTTTGCGATTGCCATCTTTTGTTTCTCCTTAGTTCAAGAAAGGTTTATACAGTTTGATTGCGGTTCATTCCACAGAAGTGTAAGTACAATTTCTTTGAACAATATACACTACGTTGTATAACTATATAAATATTTCCCATACGTACATTTTGATTCAATAAAATTCTATTGAAATGTATTACATAATTTAATCTCTTCTGAATCAATAATTTGAATATATTACAACCCACTGAAATAATTGAAATGAAAGTGTATATCCATTCAAGAAATTCAAAATTTTGTTAATAGAATGGCCATAGTTGATAAATATTATTCAGCATATAATATTGAATCATTCTTAACGAAAAATTACTATAGTTTAGTGTCACAAAATATTACTGACCATCAATTAAATTATGCGTGGATAGGTATAAGAAAGTGAATATTCCCAATACTATCAGATGAATTATGGATCTTAACACACAATTCAAACCTAACGCAAAGTATCGATCGTTTCTGAACAAGTTTTATTTCTTCTACATGTTTGGCACCACTTTTTTTACCTGGTTGATGTTTTTCTCTTACATGTTTTTCCTCTTCATGGATCCTTCTCGAGCAGTATTCTGGACCTTTGCAAGTCTAGCACTACTCTTCTTTGGTCTGACAATACTCTTTCTACCATTTGCTCGCTATTATTACAAAAAGAAAATTGAGAATTACTGGTGGAGTTTTGATGATGAGAAAATCACGATACATCATGGAGTATTCTCTTCAAACCTAGTTCGAATTCACTATAACAGGATTCAGAATATCAATCTGGAGCAGAATTTCTTTGAACGCAGAGATGGATATTACAAGATAAAGATAGAGACTGCAGGATCGGCCAGAGTAAAAGCAGAAGGATTGCTTCCAGGATTAATGGATCCCCAAGAACAGGTTGATTTTCTTAACTCTAAGATCAGCCTACATGGCATATCTAAAGATGGTTTAGAACCCTCAATTTCTGATAATCAGCAGATTATCAATTTATTAAATTCCATAGATAAAGAACTAAAGGTAATTTCAGAAAAAATGAAGTAGTATCTATAATTATCAACTATTTATCGCTGCATTAGGATGAACTTCTCTATTTGCCTTCTGTGTCGAAGTACATGCACTATTGCATGTTCAAGTATCTGCTCAAGATTGTAGGAATCACCCCATGGAACCGTGAACAGAAAATTCTGCCATTCTTTGTCATTGCCAAGGTCAATTGATAGGGATTCTGAGGTTGAGATCATGTACTCAAACATTTTATTTATCTCAGGAATCAACGTATCAACTTTCTCTATCTTCACCCGAATTCGTTCAACTTCCTGTCCATCTCGATTCCTTATATAGAAAGAATATCCATATCCAGCATTAATTACATGGCCCATGATTGTCTTCATAGAGCGACAATCAGGATCCTTGCTCTTCTCATCCATGATCCTCTCGAAATTTTCTTGAGAAACATCACGAAATAGCTCCTGTATCTCTCCCAATGCCTTCTCATACTCATCTAGCAATGCACCCATTGATCCAACACGATATTCACTGATACTTGACTTCATATTTGTACAGTATACATGTAAGATAAAAGTATTTACCTTGGATAATACGTTCCATCAATTTAAATGGACACATAACGTATTCTAAAATATGACTACTAAATTATGATCTTGAAATGATTAATCTTAGTTGATTAATTAATCGTACCATTATCTATCTCTTGTACCACCAATTCTTCATCCATTAAAGTTTCATAGAGTAATGTGTTAACTAGAACTTTTATCAGAGGTAGAATGATTAGTAATAAGGCTGTTAAGAAAAATAAGTCGTTTGTTGATCCAGAAATAATGTAGATTGCTAGGATTATTATCCCTAGGATAACAACAAAATAATATCTCATATTATTTGGCATAGTTTCTTTTTCGTTCTTAGTATTCAAGTAATCTCACTGATTTCACTGAAAAATGGCATATATTAGAATTCTTAGTCAAAAATAGTCAAATCACTAATTAATGATGGTCTTGGTTTTCAGTTTTTCATGAATTTCTGAATTTTAATAGAAAGGTCTAATATGAAGAATTCCTTTATAATTTTGAGTGATAGTAAGATATGGATGAGACAACCTTTTCCTCCAATGAGAAATTGGCACGGTTTCTGCTCGAATCTAAAGATGAGTTATCGGCAGTCCTCCAGGCTCTGTCATATGATAAACGTCTACATATCCTGGCGTTTTTGGTCAATGAGAAGCAGAGTTTTGCAGAACTTCAGGAACGAACAGGATTTCAGGCCAGTATGCTCAGCAATCACCTCTCAGGATTATACGAACTGGGTTTTGTGAAAAAACCGAGACGAGGGATCTATGATATCACGGCTGATGGCTTAGATATCCTACAGAAGGTGGCTGAGGGGTTTTTACTTGTAAAAATCCGTGAACAGGAAAAGTTGAAACATCTAGAATCCATGATCAAACGATACACTGATCATGTACCGAAAGGTGATACTATGAGAGCAACGAAAGATAATATTTCTGTTAGAATTGTTGAGCTACTACCATTCAGATATGCCAGGTTCCATGCCATGGGAACCTCGCCAGAAGAAGCAGCAGCTAAGAAAATGAATACCTGGGCCAAACCCAGAGGATACTATGATGATTTTGCGAAACATCCTATCTATGGTTTCAATAATCCCAATCCCGAGAAAGGGAAGAATGAATATGGATACGAATTCTGGATACAAGTGGAGGATGATCTTGAAGCTGATGATGCAGAGATCATCGATTTTCCAGGAGGACGATTTGCAGTCACCACTGCGAAGTTATTTGTTCCTGGAGAAAATGTGATTCCCGAATGGCCTGCATTAGTCAATTGGGTAAAAGATAGCGAGTATGAGATCTCAAAAACCAATTGCGAATATTTCCTTGAGAAGGCTATTGATTTCTTCAAGCCCTTTGAGGAGGCATATATTGAGTTATATGTTCCAATTGATTAGCAAACATAATTTATACTTAAAATCCTAGTAATGATAAAATCTCCAGCCCAAATCTTAATGATACAGAATGTTACACTACAGATATGTTCCAAGTACATCACCTCCAAGTCACACATGGAAGGATGGCATATATTGATGAGGGAGAGGGACACACGTTGTTATTTATTCATGGCCTTCCAACATCTAAATTCATCTGGTATGACATTATCAATCACATGCATGATTACAGGTGCATCGCAATTGATCTTCTTGATTATGGCGATTCTGAGAAAATAAACCGTCATATTTCTCATAAGCAAAGAGCTGAAAATATAATCAATTTCATCGAAAAACTGAATTTACAAGAAATTACAATGATTGCACACGATCTGGGTAGCTCTGTAGCGATTGATGTCATGGGATTGAATCCTGCTTACTTCTCAAAGCTAATTATTATGAGTCCTCCCGTATATCCAGATTTTATTGAACCTGCAATAGTGAAGTTGGTCCGGAGAAAATTCATAGGAAAATTCCTTGTCTCAGTTTTTAAATCTTTGATGTTTTCCATTGGAATTAAACAGGGAATGACGAGGAGGAATAAATACACAAATCAAACAAAAAAACATCTTCTCTCACCATTCCTAGGTAAGGATGGTACCTTGGCATTATTGCGTGTATTGAGATGGGGAAGCCCAAATCCAGTATTTTTAGATTATCCCAAAATTATTAAGAACATCTCAATACCAACATTACTAATAATAGGTGCAAATGATCCCTATATCCCAAGAGATCAAATTACACGAATGCATGAAAATATTGTCAACTCAACTCTTGAGATAATTCCTGAGGCATCTCATTTCATCACTTTGGATTTTAGTAAAGAGATCAGTCACATCATTCTGAATTTTCTTTCTAATTAGATTCAAATGCTAAAAAAACATTACAACCTCTGGTTTCCAAGGTGAAGTTAAATTCCCAAAAGTCTTTTCAAGAATTTATCTAAAATTACCAATTAGGATATAGTTCTAATCTCGATATAAGTATTTACTGCTTTTCTGAATTTACCCATGAGTTTAAAGAATGAAAACATAATACCATATTTTTTCTTGAATAGTTTTTCTACATCTTTAAAGTCTGCTTCGTCCATAATTCTTGCCTCACCAGGTCTCAATTCACCTAGATTTCCACCGGAATTGTTGCAGGAAGTGAATTCAACTTGTGGATTTTTCATTATACGTTTCACCTTCCAGCTATTTGCGTCAGTGAATATATACAGTTTTCCCTTGTTATGTGTGAACCAGACAGGAGTGTGTTTAACCTCGGCATTCACACGATAGGTTCCAAGGGATAGGTATTTATCTTTCTCATTTAGATTGTTAGGTAAGCTCATATATGTAATTCGCATTTTCGAATATTTGAATTACTCGACATAGAACACTATTAATTCACGTTTATGCTTGTTGAAATTTACGAAACTATAGTATTACCATTTATGCCTTAGAATATCAAGATACCTTTATATTAATTGTCTGGTCTAAAGTGACAATAAGAAAAATCAGTCTTGTTTTAGTTTTATACAGAGATCATGCTAGTTGTGTATAAATTACCAATGATAGTAGGATTTATTGCACTAATTTCCTTAAAAACATATAAAAGAAAGTAGGATTATCATTAGATAGATGGCCAGTAAGTACTATTGCGATACTTGTGGTAAAGATATCAGGCTACGTGTAGAAAAAGGTGTAGTGATTAATTCAGGTGGTTTTGATTGTCCTGGTGCTGATCATAGCTATTGTTCTAGAGATTGTTATGAACAATCTGATTGTAAGGAATTTTTTGAGGGAAAATGATTACTCGGATGTGAGAATACCATTACCAGTGATTTCAAACACTGCCTCATTCTCTCCTAATACAGGGCTATCATAGATACGAATCACTCGTTTCTCACCCTTGGATTTCCTCAGATAGCATCGTGTTTGAGCCCAATGACCCATGATATTACCTCCTACTGCGGTGGTAGGATCACCGAAAAACTGTGCAGGATTTGCCTGTACTTGATTGGTGACTACAATAGCCAGATTATAAGTATCTGCTATACGGTGTAACACACTTAGGTGATGATTTAGAGTCTGCTGTCGATCTGCTAGGGTACCTCTTCCAGCATACTCAGCACGGAAATGTGCTGTCACACTATCAACTATGACAAGACCATACTCATCTGGATGTTCACCTAGAATTTCAAGTAATTTCATGGCCACCCCTTGCTGCATATCAGAGTTCTTGGCCCGGGCATACATAACATCAGATAATATGTCATTGAGTGATTTATTCCATCCCTTTTCCTCTATCATACGATTACCCATCTGTGAGATACGTGTTGGTGAGAAAGTTCCCTCAGTATCAATATAAATAGCTTTTTTACCCAGTCCACCCATTTCTTTGGGCAGTTGAACTGATACACAGAGTTGATGGCAGAGTTGAGATTTACCTGATCTGAAGGAACCAAAAAATTCGTATGTCTCTCCTTCTCTCACACCACCCTTACCAAGCTCAGGAATGAAAAAGAGATTATCCAGTGACTCAGCACCAAAGGTGAATGTATTGGATACCTTTTGCTTCTCCATTACAGCAAGTGCAGATGTAAAGTAACCACCATGTGAGTCTGCAATGGCTGATTGATACTTTATAGCAGAATTCTGTGTTATACCAAATCTCTCTTCTAGTTCTTTTACAGGGGTTGTCTCCAGTAAATGGATATTCATTCCCTTCTCTCTCAGTGACTTTGCAGTTGTAGGTCCAATCCCCTCTATATCTTCAAGGGATTTCTCCTCAACAAAATTTCCATAAATATCTGGAAATAGAGTAATCACACCCTCACGTAGTTTCTTACTCATGGTTCGGGTAAGACCAGCCTCCTCTAAGGTTGTCAGCTTTGCCTGCATCAGTGCAGCGGGGGTTGAGATCCCTGCCTCAATCAGAATCTGAGCGGACTTGGCACCCAAACCTGGTACTTCAGTGAGAGGAAGATCATTTGGACCCTTGATGGTCTCCTCTTTCTTCTTACTGGCTTTCTTCGGTTCTTCAACCGGCTCTATCTCTTCTTCTTTAATTTCCTTTGCTTTTGCTGGAATAATAATCGACCTGTATTATCAATATCAGTAACTTATATATTAAGAATAGAAGAGAGAAAAGTAAAAGTGAAGATCATAATTTGTTTGGGTATACCCCTTGAATTTATTGATCAGTCATGAATTTGTACGAATAACTATCTGAGAGATGATAATTAAGCATTGATCGATTTCATTTAAAACAACAATTTGATTCTTACTAGAATTTCCCAAAGAAAGCAGATATATCAAAATAATACTCACGGATTTCGGTGTTATCCAACTCAACCTCAAGGATATCATAGTATGTACCATTCACTTCATGCAGTGATTGCTGAAGCATATTGAACCTTCCATGTATATGCCTAATAAACTCCTTTTCCTTTCGTATACCATCCATTGAGTTGTCTGCATGTATCTTAATGGCTGTTGAGAATGTCATTCCCAGATCGCAATTTGGGTCAGTACGGATGAGATTACCCGCAATTGTGTTAATATTCGAATAGAGTTTCTCCTTATCCAGTTGTTTCCCTTTTATCCGAGAGATCATATCATATGCTTCTCTGTGTTTGCCCATCTCATCCAGAACAATACTTATCCCAAGCCGGGCCATCTCATTATTGATATCCAGGGCTAGAACCTTTTGAAAGGTGGACTCTGCCTGTAGATAATCCTTCTCACCAATCTGCTCACATCCTATTCTCAACAGATCAGCAATTTCTTCACTCATTGATAATACATATGCACTCCAAATTTTAAGGATAATGCGTCAAATAGATGTTATTGTGCAAAATTTCTTTGCGGATAGGACGTACTATACGCGAATTAATTTAGCTGCTTGATGAATCTTTTTAGATAGATCAAGAAATTTCTGCCCTATGAGTTATCTATTAGAATCCTATGATTATTCTGACTATAACTTTGTCACTGCTACAGATACTCTCTCCTATTGGTCATCTATCCCCGGCCAGGTTCTTTTTGACAATCTACGGCTTACTAATGAGAAAATGATAGTGGATCTAGGATGTGGTATGGGATTCCCAACCATGGAATTGGCTCAGAGGTATACCAGTGATACTAAGGTTATAGGGATTGATCGTTGGGAACTTGGACTCAAGCGAGCTAGAGAAAAGGCACTGCATCATAGAGTACCCAATGTTGAGTATATCCATGCTTTAGCAACAGATGTACCTGTAGACGATGGGACAATTGATCTGATCACGGCTAATGTTGTCATCAACATGATTCAAGATAGGAAGAAGATGATTGAGGAATGTCATCGATTATTGAAGCCTGGGGGGAGATTAATACTCACCTCCAATATCCGTGGTCAAATGAAACGGTTCTATACACTGTACAAAGAAGTACTCAGGGAGCAAAATCTAGAAAATTATCTTGCAGATCTTGAGAAATTTATTAATCATCCCATATCCGAGGAGGAGATGGTCGAATATCTTAATCTATGTGGATTCAAGATCAACTCAACCAGTATTAAGACACATTACATGAGGTTTGTCAATGGTACGGCTTTGTTCAATGCTCAATTCATCAAAGCTGGATTTTTACATAATTGGAAAAATTTTCTTCCTGAAGAATTGAGATTGCATGTATTTGAGGAGCTTGAGAATAAAATAAATGATGAGGATGATTTTTATCTAGATTTTCCAATACTTTATGTCGAGGCTCAAAAAATCTAATTATTTCTAATTATGATTGAATATTCCTGAACTAGTTGAAATCCCATTGATTCATACAGAAATCTTGCATCATTGCTCAGCGTTACATCAAGATCAATTCTTTCTGTTATTCCCTCTTTCAATATATTATTCATAGTATAACATAGTATTTTTCTTCCTAGACCTCTTCCCCGCTCAGATTGATCGATAACTATTTCTGGAATATAGGCAAAATCACCAATGAATGTAATAAAGCAAACCCCAATTGCTTTCTGATCCTTGAGTAAAACAAATGAGTATCCATCCCGAAATTCTCCATACATGGAGTTAGTAATATCAGTGAGTAAATTTCGTGCACCCTGATGATCTTTATACTGATTAAGAAACTCTAGATCCTCATGGCCCTCAATAAAATGTGTACGTGCTATAATAGCTGCGAGATCATTATCATATTCTCTTGAGTATGGAGTGAGAATGATATCTGATCCAAGATTATTAGATTCTAGTTTCTTTTCTAATGTGAATGTCATCCGCTTACGCTTGATTTCTTTGAAATTATACTTATTTACCGCCTGGTGCAATAATTCTTGAGAATATGGCCGAACTAATTGTATTCGAGGGTTATCTGCCACAATATTAAAGGTGAATTGGAATAAATCCAATTCTTGATTGATCCGATCTTGCTCATCTATTTCATTACTGAACACAGAAATAATACCCCGTGTATGACTAATATAGACCAATCCCCGTTTATTTTTAGTGATGAATAAATCGATATCCTCTTGGTCAAAAATTTTTAGTAGCCTAGCTATAACTTCTGCTGAATCCAGCTCTTCACCGAATCTTTGTAAATAATATACTGAAAGAAGTTCATCAAATTCTTCAGCATTTATTTCTGAAATCTCAATCATCTAGTTATTACCAAAGAAAGAAAATAAATTTGTTTACCTTAGGCCCAATTAGGTTTTGTACCAATTACTGTACGAAATGAATAAGCTACTCATTGCAATACCTAAATTAATTTAAAATATAATTAATCACTGATATGTGTGGAATCCCAAATAGTGAATCTTAAGAGACTTGAGCTTAAGGCGAAGTTATTCAATGGTTTTGCTGATCTATCTAGATTAAAAATACTCGAATCTATGTTAAAAGATGAGAAGAGTGTAAATGAAATAGTTGAATTTACGGGGCTCAGCCAGCCAAATGTATCATCCCATCTGAAATGCCTATCTGATTGTCAATTGGTACAATCTGAGAAAAATGGGAGAAAAAATTACTATTCACCAATAAATGAGAAAATTAAGGAATTATTAATCCTGGCTGATGAAATCCTAGATCAAATCGAGATGGAGATCAATAATTGCAGTAATTATGAGGTGAATCAATGACCCAGCAATTGAGTGTATCCAGTGCAGTTAGTTGTTCCTGTTCAGATGATTGTGGAACCAACAAAATAGTTGAACGACAAGTGAATATGAGGAGAATGATCCTCTCAATGGTATTGAAAAATGATCGGATGCAATATATGTTATACACCATTGTTGTTGTGATAATAGGTGTTATCCTTCAAAATACCCTTGGAGAAGGACAATATGTGAGAATTATCTGGATAATTGCTTCCGTCTTGGGTCTGATTATTCCAGGAAAAAACGCATTGAAGAGTCTTAAGAAAAAAACATTGACTATCAATACTCTCTTGGTTGTTTCCACAGTCTCAGCATTGATTGTTGGACTTTATGAAGAAGCAATAATTCTGGTCCTGATCTTCAGTCTTGGTGAAATTATTGAATCTGTAATGGTTCAATTAACCGACCGAGAGCTTGATGGAATCAAGTCGCTTGTTCCAGCACAGGCTAGCAAGGTGCTTGATGATGGGAATACTGTAACCATTGCAACCAAGGAGATTAAATCGGGTGATTTGTTGCTCCTTCGATCTGGAGATATCATTCCCATAGATGCAGAGATTGTTGATGGTATCGTAGACATACAGCAAAGCCATCTTACTGGAGAGAATACTCTCAAAGTAGCTAAAATTGGTGATCATGTGTTTGCCGGAGCAATTGTATCAACAGGGTCTTGTACCATCAAAGCCACTGTTGATGCAGGTAATACTGAGGTTGATTTTATCATCCGTTCAGTGGAAGAAGCACTCCAAAATAAATCATCAGCCGAGAGATTCTCTCAGAAATTTGGGAAAGTTTACACCCCATTCACCTTTGTTTTTGCCATGCTTGTGGTCTTGATCATGCCTTTATTCAGTCATGATTTTGAATTCTGGATGATGAGAGCATTGGTAATTCTTGTCGTATCTTGTTCTTGTGGTTTGGCTCTTTCTGTACCCATCACCATGGTGACTACTATCGCATCGGGGGCCAAACATAGAATTCTTATCAGAGGAGGAGGTACAGTAGAGAAATTACATGGGATAGATGCTGTCATATTTGATAAGACTGGTACTCTTACTCATGGTAGACCAAAGGTAATTGCAGTCAAACTAGATGAGCAAGTCCTATATGATCAAATCTATGCGCTGGCTAGATTATCCAATCACCCAATATCTCAGGCTATTGTAAAACACTTCAATAGTGAGTTCTCAGTAAAAGTAAACGAGTTCAAGGAGGAAGCTGGTAAAGGGATCTCAGGCGTAATTGAAGGAAGAATAATCCAATTGGTTAAAGATGTAAGTTTTGAGTACAAGGATGAGGTAATCAGGGAATATGGTAATACTGTGACCTATTCATTGATTAAAGTTGATGAATTAGTGAAAGGATATATCATTGTAGAGGATAGTCTCCGAGATGAGGCTGTGGAAGCCATTCAGACACTGAAGGAGATGGGATTATCCACATATCTTATTTCAGGAGATCAGAAGGAAGTTAGTGCACATATAGCCAACAAGCTTGGGATTGATGAATATCATGCAGAGATTTTACCCTTGCAAAAAGCTGAACTCTTGCAAAATCTACGTTCCAAACATCAAGGCATAGCTATGATTGGTGATGGCATCAATGATACCCCAGCATTCTCACACGCAGATGTATCATTTGCTATGGGTCATTCAGGAACACAAATTGCATCTGATATTGCTGATGTAGTACTGCTAGAGGATGATCTCTCTCACATCGCAAAGGCACTAAAACATGGAAAACGTGCTTTTAAGAATGTACAGCTCAATATGGTGATGGCTCTCAGCACAATCAGTCTTCTTCTTATTCTAGCTTTCACAGGTGTGATTGATCTAGTATCTGGAATCATCCTCAATGAGGTAACTGCACTTCTGATTATAGCCAATGGATTGAGAATGCTGAAATTCGAAGAATTCTCTCATTCTTGAGTGGGGAAAAAGAATCATTTTTAGTTGCAATCATGATAATTATCTTGTGAAAAAACTGCTGTTTGCCATCCTAATTGGATTACTTTTCTTACCATCAGGTTCTGCTTTACTACGTCAGCAGTCATCCATCGATCAGCAGGCCATAACCACATTTATTCAAGAACAACTGTTACTTGGTCCCCGCGTACCTGGAAGTCAGGCTTCGTTGGATTTCAAAGAATGGATACATGATAAGGTGCAGGATCCATGGATAATTGAAACACAGAATTTTACTCATAAGGGGATAGAATTGAGAAATTATTTCATCCACACTGCGTCAACTCCTTCTCTTTTGATCGCTGCACATTATGATAGCAGAGCACGAGCAGACAATGATGACGATCCAGAAAAACATGAGATACCTGTTCCAGGTGCTAATGATGGAGCATCTGGGGTGGCTGCAATTCTCGAGCTCATGTACAAATTACCTATATCAATCAGAGAGGATGTGGGATTTTTATTATTTGATGGTGAAGATCAAGGAAATGGTGGCATGGATGGTTGGGATTGGATAGTGGGAAGCAGCTATTATGCCTCCCAAATGAGTGCAGATGAAATTGAACAAACTGAGGCATTCATCCTCTTGGATATGATTGGAGATGATGATTTGATTCTCAAAAAAGAAAGGAATTCTGATAATACTCTAACTGATGAAATATGGTCACTAGCTGCTGATTTAGGATACAGTGATATTTTCGTGGATATTGCTGGGTATTCCATCATTGATGATCACATTCCCTTCAAGAACAAAGGCATTGATGTAGTTGATATTATTGATCTCAATTATCCTGAATGGCACACAACTAAAGATGATTTTGACCATATTTCAACAGAAAATATTGCTATTGTTACTGATGTGGTGTATGAATGGATCGTCAATCGACTTGATGCAGATCCTACAACTGTCACAACTAGTTATTACACTCCCATTAGCAATTTTTCTTCATTGTATGAGAGCTCCTTCCAGGACACACCAGTCACATTGTCGATACTATTCCTGTTCCCAATTATATTCGTCAATCGTATGGCTCATTGGCTTAAATATGCATCTTTACAATGATGACAGCAAAATACAACAGGAGATTGTGATTTATCCTTACCTTCCACTTTGGAATCAAGCAATTTCACTCCACAATGGTGACAAGTGTCTAACCTCTGTTCCAAACGTATATCGAGTAAGTTAGCCATTCTGTTGGTTAGTTCTTCTTTAAGTTCCAATCCTTTGTTTGTCAAAATATATTCTGTTCTATTTCTCCCATCAGGCTCGTTTCCTTCTCTCTCTTCAATATACCCTGAATCTCTCAATTCATGTAGGAATGGATACATCTTGCCACTAGAAGGCTTTTTTCCACTCAAGGATTTGAGTTCCTTGGCTAGATCATATCCAGATTTGGCATTTTCCTCACTGAGCAACAGAAGAGTCTGAATTCTGAATAGGGAGGTAAGTTTGGGTTCAGACATCTATATTCAACAGTGTAGAAACAGGATAAAAAAATCATTTGATAGCATTTTGTTACTTTTTCATAAAAAATATATATTTCAATATGATTTAGTAATAATCTGTATTAAGAATAAAAATAATCATCATCAGAATGCCTTCTATAGAATATTGGAGAAATAGGTATAACAAAATTTCACAGCAACGTAATGCTTTGATACAATCACTTAATTCATTGGATAAATCATGGATCATGACTAGAATTTCTTCTCATCAATGGTCGATAGATGAGATTCTACGACATATGTTAGCCTCTGAGATCGTCTACATCCAACAATCTATTGACCCAAATACACCCATGAGTAATCTTGCCGTGCGTGCTCAATGGGTGGGTGATGTTTTCTTCAGGTTAGAGGAATCTCATCTCGATCTGCAAGTAATTATTGATGAGTACACATTGGTTGAGAATAGATCAAGAGAAATTATAGCAGGATTAACTGATGATAAACTTGCTCAACGATGCAAGGCACCATGGGGAGAGGAATTATCATATCAGCAAATGATAGAACATAACCTAGACCACGAACTTGGCCATCTTGCTCAGATTAAACAGATCCTCACCTATCATCAAGGTTTGCCTAAATTCAAGGAATCATGGACAGATCAACCAATACCTAATGAATAAACTGGTAAAGAATCTCTACATGTGCAATCAAATCTTTCCTCATCTATCTTGTCATTTATATAACTCTTAACCGATTTTCTTCATATGACAAAATTAGAACTCAAAATAGAAGGCATGACTTGTGGATCATGTAGCCGAGCAATCACCGCAAGATCATCTAAATTTGATTTTGTAGATGCCAGTACTGTCAAAGTAGATCATGATGCTGGTACCGGTGAAATGGAGATCTCAGGTGATTTTGAAGTTAATAGCAGAAAAGTCATCGATATCATTAATAAAATGGGATATAAAGTCGTGGAATAACTACTGCTTAAAATTCTTTGGTACAGCAGGACGATACCCTATCATATCAAGAGAGACATAAGTATATCCCAATCGTTTGAGATTAGTATCAATAGTAAACAGTGTTTCTTTTTCTAACAATACATACATATACTCAGCTGGAACCTCGATCCGTGCTAGATCTCCATGATCTCGCACTCTAACCTTTGGTAGTGCAAAGGTTGTCTTAAGATACCGTTCAGCTTCAGCAACTCGTTTTAGATTCTCCTTACTGATTGAGATACCTGTAACTATTCTAGAAGCTAGACATGCTGTGGCTGGTTTATCTGCTGTTAACAAGCCTTGTTCAGTAGCAATAGCACGAACTTCAACTTTGCTCAAACCAGCATCAACTAGAGGGTTGATCACACCTAATTCTTGACCTGCTTTGTATCCTGGACGATGCCCAGTAAGATCTGAAATATTGGTACCAGCAACAATGAGATCATAGTTGTATTCAAGTCGTAATTTATTAATAAACCCAAAGAGCAGACTTTTGCAGTGATAACAACGTTCTGAATCATTTTTCGTGTATGCAGTACTATGATCCAGCTCATCATATTCTAGAAACTCCAATCCAAGATCTAACTGCTCTGCTTGTGCTCTGGCAATTTCCTGTTCCTCCTCAGGGACGGAAACACCAACCTGCATGACCAATTTGGTCTCCTTGGCATAAGTCTTGCAGAGATAAGCCACGACACTTGAGTCTACACCACCTGAGAATGCCACAAGAACCCTCTTATCTGATAGTAACTGTTGGATGACCGTAAGTTTTTGTGCAAGTTTTGCATGATCGATGGTCTCGAGGTTGATTACCATAGATTGTATTTTAATAGATTTAATTTAATAGTTGGTGTATCTGCACATTAGAATTATTTAATTTACCAGGAAGCCCATCCTTTTTCACTATCTTTCTTCTTCTTTTTATCAGGAGCAACTGGAGGTTTGCGATGACGTGCACTGCTCTCCTCCTTCTGTTCTGGTGGTGCTTCTGTCTTTTCTGGAGGTTTCATGGCTTTAGCCTGTTTACGTTTGAGAAATTCTGAAGGTTTCACCCATTCATCCTCTGTGGCGATATCCTCTCTTTTGGGCTCTTCCCAGTGACGTACTTGAGAAATGATCTCATTCGCCTTGGTAGATGGAGTGGGATCTGCTGCTGGTGTGGCCTGTGGAGCTGCAGAAGGAGATGTTCCAGAAGGAGAAACATCTGGAGTATCGGAACGAGGTCGTAATTCCTTGGCCTTCTTCTTTCTCAACACTTCTGATGGCCTAACCCAGTCATCACCAGTAGAAATATCCTCTCTCTCAGGTTCCTTCCAGTTACTCACCTGATCCTCAATGACTACTTTCTTTGCACTAGGAATTGGGGTGGTGACTTTTACTTTTGTATGTTCAGATCTATTAATCTCAGCTTTCTGCTGGACTTTTTCCTTTTTCTTAGAAATCTTTTCTTCTGGTTGATCTAATGATGAGAAGAGATCATCATCACCAGCCTCCAGTCTTGTTGTTGTTGTTCTTCGTAAGGCAGATTTGGTTGTGGGTGCAATAGGGCTTGCAATATCCTTATCATCGACATCCCATTTCTTATTCTCTAGATCCTCTCCAATGGGTATTTGATACCAAGTTTTAGGTTGTTGTTCTTCGATTGAGAAGGATGATGTCCACACGCCAGGGTCATAGGATAGAGTGGTTGTATTCAAGGTCATACGATCAGGAAGGTTTCTGTTACTTGGAGTTACAGTAGGTACTATTTCCTCTTGTTCGGGTTGATATGTACTCTGTGGAATAGTTTCCACCTCTGGTTCCTCCTCCTGCAATTTCACTTCGCGAACAAAGGGAATAAATTGCTCTCTTTTAGGCTCTGCTTGAGGAACTGCCTGTGGAGCAGCTTGTGGGGGTTCTTCTCCGACAGAAAGACCCATCCCAGCCATATCCCGGTCAAATTGTGCCCTCCAATCCTCATCTTCTTTGGCTGGAGCTTGAGTTGGAGGTACTTTGGAAACTGGTGCTACAGGTGGCTCCAGTTCTGGTTCTTCTTCTGAATCATCCTCATCCTGTGACCAGCTTAGACTTAATGAGAAGGAATTCTCTGAGAAAGATAACTCGGTATGAAGCTGAGGTCCCACCTCGAGCACTGCTGCACTCCCTTTTATCTGGAATTGAAGAGTACCATCTGCCTGTAAACTATCATACAATGTGGCAAAAAGCTCTGCAATTTCCTCTTGGGTAAGGGTGAATGAATTCTTAATTAACATCTCTATGATACTATTTTAATTGGTATTGATTAAAATTTCTTGTTATGAAAATAGTAATGACTAGTTTTTACGTATTTCCTCAGTAAATCAATTAGAGCAATTTTTTGACCATATCTGCAAGTGGAGTACCATCCACTTCAGCTGATTCATACTTTACACGTACCAGTGGCTTGTCCACCTTGAGTACTCGAGTAATATCAATTGGTGTTGCTGATAGAACAACATCACAGTCAACTGCATTGATAACCTCTTCCATTTCCTTGAGCTGTTGCTCAGAGTATCCCAGTGCAGGAAGTGCCATGTCCAGTTGGGTATACTTCTCAAAAGCATCCTTGATTGTACCAACTAGATAGGGTTTGGGATCAACAACCTCCAGTCCAAGTTTCTTAGCAGCAACCATACCAGCACCATAAGCCATGGAACCATGAGTGATAGTGGGGCCATCCTCGATAACTAGTACTCTCTTACCCTTCACAGCCTCCTCATCCTCCACTGTTACAGGAGAGTTGGTCTTGATGATTGTGGCAGTGGGATTGTATTTCTTTGCATTGGCAATAACTAACTCTACATCCTCTGCCTTGGCAGAATCAACCTTATTGACCACAATAGCATCAGCAGAACGGAAATTTGTCTCACCGGGATGATACAACAGCTCATGACCAGGTCTGTGAGGATCAGCCAAACAAATGTGTAGATTAGGCTTCACAAATGGAGTATCATTGTTACCACCATCCCAGATGATGATATCAGCTTCCTTCTCAGCTTCTCTCAGAATCTTCTCATAATCAACACCAGCGTAGATGACAAATCCCCTATCAATATAAGGTTCGTACTCCTCTCTCTCCTCGATGGTACACTCATACTTATCGAGATCAGAGTAGGCAGCAAATCTCTGACATACCTGCTTGCTGAGATCTCCATAAGGCATGGGATGTCTCATGGCAACTACCTTCTTTCCTGCTTGCTTTAGGATATCAGTGACATACCGAGAGGTCTGTGACTTACCTACACCTGTTCTCACCGCATTAATAGAGATCACTGGTTTATCTGTCTTGAGCATAGTTTTATCCATGGATAATAGTTTGAAATCTGCCCCATAGGCATTGGCCAGTGAAGCGAGATTCATCACTGTCTCATGAGTGACATCAGAATAAGCAAAGACACAGGTATCAATCTTCTTCTCCTTGATGATGGATACGAGATCCTTCTCATCGAGAATATCTATCCCATTAGGGTAGAGCTCTCCTGAAAGTACTGGAGGATATTTTCTTCCAGCAATTCCAAGGATCTGTGTAGCGGTGAAGGCTACTACCTCAACATCAGTGTTGGCCCTGTAGACCATGTTAAAGACGTGGAAGTCTTTTCCTGCGGCACCAAGTATAAGCACTCTTTCTTTTGTCATAAGTATCTAAATTTGAATTTAAATACCTTCGATAAAAAATGATTGGTAGATTGCAAGACAATTCATAGAGATGTTGGCATTTCAAGCCCCACAGCTTTAAAAGAATGTTAAATGAACTTTAGTGCTCTGATTTGTTTCCATCAAAATGATTTGAAGAGCTCATTGGCTTCAACACCTAGACTTAAGAATATAGTGGATTATTACTTGTTCATGGTTCATATCATCCGTTTCAATGCCCTAGAGCATGATGCAGACGACCCATTCTGGGACAAGTACTATGAGTTTAACAAGGCTAGTCATGCTGATAGCAATAATGATGAGCCGATCATGGCCAAAGAAACAATTATCAAAAGACAACATGAACAGCAACGCATGGTGAAAAAAACTGGTTTTTTATTCATTTCATGATTTTTTGAATTTAGATTAGACCCTTCCTTTAATGAAATTCAAATAAATCATATGAATACCTAATCAATGAATAATCATGATTATCTTGAAGGTGCAATACCAGATGAGATGAAGGGGTTCTCATTTTAAATAATACAGTGCCTCTGATATTTCAATATTATTGAGTTTTAATCTAATCGACATATCTCTCTTTATGATATACTCAGAATCATCAATCCTGAATATTATTCCAGGATCAGCAACAAGGCCCGGTCCTTCTTTCAATTTAATGAAGCCGACATTCTTTGCGAGAATGGGCTTCTCATCCCGGGTCATCACAACTACATCCCCAAGCTCGTTAATGGGAGTATCTAGTTTTTTACTCCCAGCGTATAATTCTCCATCTCTCAGATACACCATTCTCCTGCCTTTCTTTGGTGATGGTTCCTGAATGAATAAATGAGGATGTGTTTGATCAGTAAGCTGTGGTCCGATAAAATCGAGGTCGATATTTGTTGTTTTGATGAATGCCAGCATTGGTTTATTCTCAATTACCATCCCCTCAATCATTATCCCATCATATTTATCCCGGAGTAATCTTGTATAATACTCAAGAACCTCATATGGGGACCAGATTACTGCAGGACCAATGAATTTCAATGGAACCTTCAATATCTTCTGGAGAATATCGATCTTTTCCTTCTCTATAAGTGTATCACAATATAAACTGGCATTCAGAGATACCCATGTGGCTGGCGTCATCTTGGATAATTTGATTTCCAGATCTTGTAGCATATTTAGTTAACTTGGTGATACCCTTGAAATGAAAAGTGTGGATTGAACTTACTAAGGGAAGTATAGTATAATAAAATATGGTACTTGTTTACCCCCCTATCCTAACTCCCACAACTTAATATTCTCAAAATCTCATCGTATGGATTATTTCCTCTAAGATTCCATGTCTCAAACATGGTGGCAAACCGTTCCAGGGTTTGCTTGCCTCGGTCAGAGGCAACAAAACCTCTGATC
>JADCLS010000006.1 GCA_026702845.1 Candidatus Heimdallarchaeota archaeon | reverse complement strand
TACTACTGTGTATTTCTAAAATTTACTAATTCAAATATCAACATGAAATTGGACTGAGCCTAATAGATCCCACCCTAACTGGATTACCACCATCTTTCAAACAAACCAGATTATATTGGTATAATGAAGGAGGAGGAAATTATGGATATCACTTAATCGATAATCCATTAGATCCTGGGGATTATATCGCTACTATGGGTGAAATACCATTAACCGAGAGTATGTATGGCTATGAGGAGTATGTAAAATACATCGAATTCACAGAAACAGATCTAAATTACGGTATTAATTATATTGAATATGATATATCCATTCCTGTTAAGCAACCTGTTTATGAATCAGCATTTGTAATAAAACTGGATGATCAGCTGAATTATTTGTGGGCCACCCATGTTCCAACCTTTGATAAAGCTGAAGATTATTTACGTGTGAATGCTGTTGCGGTAGATGGATTGGAAATATATATTGGAGGAAGTGTCAAAAATAACTTCACTGATAGTGGTTCAACTACACAATTTAGTGCCTATAGCTATCATGAAACAGGAACTGGATTTTTGATGCATTTTGATAGTTCAGGTACGCTGATGACCTCTACCAGCATGGGTAGTAATACTGGAGATGCATTATACACTTCAATTAATGACATCCTCTTCAAAGGAACATATATGTATGTCGGAGGAACCACCAATACCAGTTTATTCGAGATGCAGGTAACCCATACTCTAGAGATCAATGGTTATATGAGAAGTAACAATGGTTCTGGGTTCATTGCCAAGATGGATGGAGAATTTGATATATTCAAGATCGAGCATTTTGGATCTAATGATAATTTTGCTGATGGATCAGCCATATTACAGATATTAACCAGCAATAACTACATCTATGGTAATGGTTACTATAAAAACAGTACAGGAGATGGTGGGTTTAACAAACTTGGGGGATTTGCCAGTATGACTCCTACTGGTACGTCATCGATGATGGTAGTCACCCTTAATACGACATCTGATGCGGTTTACCGCTCGTTGAGCTCATCCACATTTGCGAGTCCAATCTATGTGAATTCTGAATCTCAACTAAAATATGCAATATACAATACACCTAATCTACAACTCATTACTTTTGGAATTGTAGATGAAGATGAGGACAAGCTGGCAGACTGGAACGAGATCTACATCTATAGTTCATCACCGTATTCCAACGACACCGATAGTGATGGCCTCTATGATGCAATTGAAGTACATGTATACCATTCCAAGCCATATACCAGTGATACAGATAATGATTGCATGGATGACTACTGGGAAGTTGAAAATGGTTTTGATGTCAACTTTCCTGATGGGTCTGAGGATACCGATTCGGATGGATTAACCAATTTTCAAGAGATACAGGCTGGGAGTAATCCAGGAATGCCGGATACGGATCAGGATACTATTGGGGATTATGATGAAGTAATGTTGTACCAGACTGATCCAACTATGGCAGATTCTGATAATGATGGGCTATCTGATGCATTTGAGCTCTTCACCTCGTATACCAAGGCCACCAACAATGACACGGATGGTGATAAACTAATAGATTCGGTAGAATACAATACGGTGTACAATCTGACAGCCAATGGAATCAGCATCTATGGATCCTCGGATCCCTTAATCTGGGATACAGATGGTGATGGGCTCTCAGATGGTGAGGAAGTATCCCTTGCCTTCACTGCACCCTGGACTGTGGATAGTGATAATGATACGGTTTCTGATCTTGAGGAGTATCGTTATTACCATAGTCTAGGATACGAACTCGATTCGGATTCTGATGGTTTAAACGATTCATACGAGCTGTTCTTTGTGTTCACCAATGTCTCAGACGCAGATAGTGATTCTGATGGTTTAAGTGATTATCAGGAAGTAATCACCTATTTCACCGATCCATGGAATATGGATACTGATGGGGATGAACTCTCAGACAGTATGGAGATATTTGGAACGAATACTCATCCTCTGAAAGCTGATGAGGATAATGATGGGCTTAATGATTTCGAAGAGGTTATTGCTGGAACAAGTTCCATTAATAATGACACGGATAATGATCTGCTTCCTGATAAATGGGAGGTGGACTGGGACACCTTGGCAACTACAAACGATACCTACGAAGATTATGATACCGATAGTTTGACCAACTACGAGGAGTACCTGGCCGGTTCTGACCCTAGATCCAATGACACCGATTCCGATGGCCTGCTAGACCTAATGGAACTGCAGTTGAATGCGTCCATAGCCGATCCCGATATGGATGATGATACCCTGCTGGATGGAGAAGAATTTTATAGCTATGGTACTGATTTCAACAATTCGGATACTGACTGGGATTCTCTCTCAGACCCTTTGGAGATTTTTGTATATGGAACAGATCCCAATAACTGGGACAGTGATGGAGATTCTGTAGGAGATGGAGACGAAGTGGAACTGGGCACCGATTATGACAGCAATGATACTGATTCAGATGGATTATCTGATTTTGCTGAGATCCAGATTTATGGAACTCATCCCAATAATTCAGATTCTGATGCAGATAGAGCATTAGATGGTAAAGAGATCAAAATTATGAACACAGATCCTCTCAATCCCGATTGTGATAATGATGAATTGTTGGATGGTAATGAGGTAGATGAGGGAACTAATCCTCTTAATCCCGATACAGACAATGATGAACTCAAAGATGGAGTAGAAGTCTATGAATCACTCACCTCACCCCTGCTCAATGATACTGATAATGATTATCTCTCTGATGGTCTGGAGTATCTAACCCTACTCACGAATCCCAATAATAATGACACAGATTCAGATCTGATGCCTGACTGGTACGAAGTGATTGTAGGTCTGGATCCGCTGGTGGATGATGCTGCAGGAGATGAAGATGGTGATGGTCTATCCAATCTCGAGGAATATCGTTATGGAACAGACCCCTTCAATAATGACACTGATCAGGATAGTTTTGAAGATAAATTTGAGATAGATAATGAGGGTTACGATCCACTGGTGTTTAACAACCAGACAGGAGAACAAGTGGGAGGAGGCCAACAGATGCTTGATGGGATAACCAGTAATCCATTGATGACAACATTTGCTGGAGTGGCTTTGATAGGGGCCATACTTATGCTAATCCTATCTTTCAGAGGAGGTAAAGTATAAGATGGTAAGTAAAACACAACAACAAGGAACCGCTGGAGCTTTCGCTGTAGTGGGATTGCTTCTCACCACTCTCGTGTATATGAATGCACCAGTATATACTGATCCACTAACAGATATGGGAGATAATCTCGTGTATGTGGATAATAATGTGGTGGCTATAGGAGAGGAAGTTGTATTTAAGGTGCATCAGAGCATGTGGGTGGAGAGATTTAGTGTGCAATTCCTGATGGTTGATTTTCATGATGGAGATAATATCTGGGTGATGAACAGATCAGAATCATTTATTAGACATACATTCTATCAACCAGGTGAATTTCTGGTCAGTTTTCTAGCTCTGGCTAATTTCAATAATTCCCGTGTATTCACAGTACCCATTACTGTGATGCCTCAAGATCAGAATATGCGTATAGTTGCATCTAAGACAACTGCAGAGGAGGATGAAATGATCACCTTCAAAGCAGTAACTGATCCCTCTCCCTTTGCATTGAACAATTTTCTGTGGGAATTTGGTGATTCTGTTACAAAATTTGGACAAACTGTGGAATATACCTATCCCAGTTCTGGCGAATATACTGTGAGACTCCGTGGATTAACCAATGATAGTCTCGAATATGTAGCATTTGAAGAAATCAGCATCACCAACAAAGTACCAGTACCAACCATAACTGTGGATACTAGTGTGGGAGAGGATGAAATGATCTCTTTTAAAGCATCGGTTGATGATTCTGAATCTGATCAGGAAACTATGGTGTATGTCTGGAATTTCAATGATAGCTTGCTTGCTGAAGGCAAGGAGGTCACACATACTTACATGGATGATGGAGTGTACACAGTACGATTAACTGTAATGGACGATGATGGAGATGTGGGTACCACTAGTATTGATGTGACGGTTACTAATCAGATCCCAGTAATCAATACTATTTGGAATGAACGAGATTATTATATTGAAGGTGAAACGATTGCATCCTATGCCGATATATCCGATGCGTATAGTGATCTAGCTGCATTGAATTATCAGTGGACTGTGGAAGGAGATGGTAGAGAAACAGCCTATCCCTTTTTCGATGATGGAACCTACAATATTGGCCTCAGCATTCAAGATGATGATGGTGCATCAGCATCAAAGAATACAACTGAATTTGAGGTAGTCAATATCAGACCGTATGTTTCTTTACTATCTGCATATTCGAATTATTCCATCAGTTTCCGGACTTGGGGAGATGTGGGTACTGATATCATCATCTCTCTCATAAAAGACAAGACACCAGTATTGCAGGAACGTAATATGAGTGTGATAATAAATGGTACTCAAACCTATGAGATAAGGAATGTATCAATCATAGAGGAGAATGTATATACCCATAATATTAGCCTGGATGTGCTAGATTCTACTCGTAATGCCACACGCTTATTCAATGGAATTAATGATATCTCACAATATCTCAATCGATACTTTGAGATCTTGATCAATACTAGTAGGGAGGATGAACAAGCCTATGATGTGTATGTGGAAACGATATTCAGCTTCCCCAATGGAGAATCGCTGAGTGATACCAGGCATCTCGCATCCATCTGTAGTTCCTGTGTAGCCAATACTTCAAGATTTCCGGTATCTCCTCTAGACAGAAAATTCCCTGCAACCTATGAATTCTCGGTTTATGATAGCGGAAATGACGATGTAACCGTATATTTCCAGCTGGGAGATCAGGTATATAGTGGTACCAAACTGGCACCTGCTTATGGTCCAACAAGTGGCAGTCTTTACATCAATGCCACACTCGTTGGAGATTTGGCTCATAGCAAATACTATATAGTGGATGAGGATGGTGCACAATCGGATAATTATCTCATTCCCTTCATCGATCATAACCTGTTACAAAAGCCAGAATGGTTCATCAATTGTTCTACATGGGAATATGCAGGAAATACTATTGGTCATTTCGCACCCTTTACCACCTGGAATATGGTTGGTGAGGTGAATACAGAACAAGCCTACACCTATAAAGTAGTGCCATCCACTAAGAATCCAGAAACTCTGACGTATACTTGGCATTTCGGTAATGGAGATACATCAACTGAACGTAATCCCACCTACACCTATGATTATGAGGGGATGTATGTTATCTGGGTGATCATTTCTGATGGCTACTACAGCTATGTTACTCACAAATGGTTCAATGCTACGTATGCATGGCCGGATTATGTACCATATATTAATGGTGATCGAATAGAAGGTAATAATCTCGATTTTCAGATTTCTACTACCGAGGGTAACTTGGATGAATTATTATTCCTATGGGATTTTGGAGATGGAACCATGGGTTTTGGTAATACATTCAAACATGCGTACACCGAGGCTGGAGATTACAATGTAACTTTGATAACTAATAACAAATATAATCGACGTGATTACACTCAATTTGAGATCACTATACTTGATGTGGCACCCTATGTCAAGGAGATGATGACATCGGAGAAATCTGTAGTAGAAGGAAATAATATTATTATCAAACCACTAATTTGGGATAGTCCATCAGATATACTAACCTTGAGCTATAATTACAGCATAATAGAGGAGTATTATACTCGTTCCATCAATATCAAACGTGAAACTGCGTATAACCCCGGTCAATTGATAGTATATGATAATTCAGGAAACAATTTCACCAAAGAATTTGTATATAATGTAACTCAGGCACCTATTGGGATCAATACCTATACAACACACTACCTATATGGTAATCCACATCTCATGTTTGATATTACGGGATCACTTAGCCCAAGTACCTTTGATTATGATAGCTATCAAGATTTAGATCTGCAATACATCCTGTACAACAAAGACAATAATGTACTTGACAGTGGTATTGCAACGTATACAAGCAATTATGGATTTTACTTTGCGGTCAATACCTCAGATATAGTTACAGAGGCAACGATTGCTGCCTTGTATAATGATATTCAATCAGAAGATGACATTACTGATGAGAATTCAGTATCTGGAATTTACCGATTGGAATTAACACTCATGGATGGAAGTACGACGATAAACAGTGTGAATCGAAATATTGATGTGTCTCTTGATATGGATGGTGATTTCATCATAGATGAGCAGGAAGTATTGTATTCCAATACACTAGATTATCTCACCTTTGATATCACCAAAGCAAACTCAGATACAGAAAACATTGCAGATGTGGTTCGATACGTTCTGGGTGATGATGCTGATGGAGATGGATTACCATCATTCTACGAGAATATCTATGGCACGTCTGATGAGAATGTAGACACTGATGGGGATGGATTAACCGATGGCTACGGATTACTAGGAGAATTGCATTATGGCTCTGATGGAACAGATCCTGACACAGATGATGATGGATTAACGGACTACGAGGAAGTGATAGGCTGGCAGATTGAGTTGATTACACCAGTTGGATTACAAGTACTTGAAGTAACCTCAGATCCAACACGTGCAGATACGGATAATGATGGCGTATCAGATTATTATGAATTCCAGTTTAGAATCAATCCACGATTAGCAGATACTGATCTAGATGGCATTCCTGATGTTGAAGAACAGAATCTAGGAACTTCTATGTTGAATCGTGATAGTGATTTTGATGATATCCCTGATTGGGATGAACTCAATCTAGAATTCAAGGCTGTTTGGACTGAGACCAATGGAACTGAGCATGAGCAGGTGTATTATCTCAATCCCATGAGTTTTGACAGTGATAATGATAACGTCTCAGATTATGATGAAGTATATGTCTATCATAGTATCCCAACGAATGCAGATTCAGATCGAGATGGATTAAATGACTGGTTGGAGATCCATGAATATGGAACTGATGTCATGAGAGCAGATACAGATTGGGATGGGCTTGCCGATGGTATAGAAGTGGCAGGTTTCACACTTCCGGTGACGAAAATGTCAGGAGGAGTGTATGATGAGGATGGAACCACTATCAAAGAACCTACGGTGGAACAGTACAATATCACCGTAACCACAGATCCGCTACGTCAGGACACAGATGGGGATGGTTTGACAGATTACGAGGAAATAAGCGGGGATGCAGCCAATATGAGTGACCCTACCTCGGCTGACTCTGATGGAGACGGAATCATGGATCTATTTGATCCACAAAAACTTATCAGTGATTTTGAACCACCTACTTTACTAGATGAGATTGAAGTATCCTATCATGTTGAACCAGATATCACTGACAATGTCATCTATCGTTCATTATCCACGGCATTAACTGGTATCTGGGATGCAGTTAAGGCTGCGGTAAATGTTTTCAGGAAGATGTGGTACTGGAAGAAATCCTGTTGGTGGAAATTCTGTGTTTGGACACCTAGGCTCAAATCATGGGGAACTATCAAGAATATTGTTAAGGATGCCATCAAGGATTGGGCCAAGAAACATCTCGATGATGTGTTTGATAACCTAAATGAATGGAATGAGCTATTCAAGAATACTATCCGCTTTGATAACTTTGGTATAGAGCTGAAAAAATCACATGGTATCCCCTATGGATTGAAGATCCGTGGTTCAATCAAGATGGATGTGAGAAAGGTGTTATCCGAGATGACCGGAATCCTGAACCCACAGGCCAATATCAAGGTGAAAATCGAAGATGATGCCATGATTAAGAGAATCTCAATATACAAGGATGGTAAATACCTCAAGACGGTTAATAACATCAATTCAAGAACCTATATCATGGATGAATACTTCGAGTTGGGTAAGGATGGAAATCGTTTGGAATCCTCAACCTTCCACTTCGAGGTGGAGGATCAAAATGGCAACACCCGTATCTTTGAACGTACAGTTGGTCTAGCAGAATGGGGTTCTGGTCTTTTAAATAGCTTTGTTACTGAGATCAAGGAGTTAGCGGATGAGATTGTGAAAATTGCCACACAGGTCTGGGAATGGACGGTGGATGCTGCTGAATACATTGGAGAGAAAGCCAAAGAAGCAGTGGATGCTGTGAAAGATTTCGTTGTAGATATCTATAATCGCATCAAGGACTGGATTCTCGAGCAATTCAACAAGATTTGGGAGGGATTTATACGTGATTTCATCAACGCTTTTCAGCGAAATTACGATCAAACAGCAGTTGATGCCATGGCTGCTGTGTTCAATGGCTATGAATCCGTTCGATCTGATATTTCTGATGGTATAGACGATTTCAATAATAATGGTTTCGTTTCAGATCTGCAGGATACCATGAGTCAATTCGAGGATATCATGGATGAGTGGATGCCTCCACTTACCAAGGACGATATATTCTATGGGCATGGTGGAACAGCAGATATTATCCTTGCGGTGTTTCAGGGATCAATATTAGAACTTGCTGTGGAATATCTTGCGGAGAAAGCTATGGAGATATTGCAACAGGTAGTCACTGATTTCATGATGAACCTTGTGGATTCAATATTTAATGGATATTTGAATTCTGTTGTTGATCAGATACAAGATCTTATCGGTTCAGGACCTGATGAAACAGATAATCTCGATTGGAATGATCCACTGGAGGTTGCAGGAGAGATTACTGACGATGATGACAGTTGGTTGAATATGGTGTTTGATATATACAATGGGGTACGAGAGTTCCCCAGTGAAATGAATACCCTCCTCAGTGGCATCTCAACCAGTAATATGTTAAGAATTGCTGATGCATTCATGAGGGATGATCCTAGTAGGGCAACCTCGTTGAATGATCTAATGGTTGCCATGTTCAAACCAGCAGTAAGAATTGGATACATAATTGCGGATATATTCCAATTTGTGGATAGTATCTTCATGCCAGAATTAACCCTAGATAGTTTTTCCGATGCCAAGAAGCTGGGTATGCAGCTGGATGAGCATACAGTAGATGCCTATGATGAACCATCCAATTTAGCTATTACTCTCTTTGTTTTTGAGGTGGTTGAACTTGCCTATAATGAGATTACCAATGCTATTGATGGTAAAGAACGTGAGGGAGGAGGAGGAGATCCTGACAAAAAAGGATTACGTCAAGGAGCTGCTGTAGACCTCATTTTCTGGGCGATAATGGGACCAATAGAGATACGAATGGAAAAACTAGATGCTGTGTCAACTAGTTACACCAAAGCATTAGTGATCCAGATCACCAAAGGAGTGGCTCTTGTTGCTCAGAATCTTCTTGCCTGGTTTTATGTCAAGGAAGATGGTGATGCTGCACCTGTAGAGTATTTCTTTATGGGATTTGGTTGGTTCCTTGATTTGGCTGATGCGATATGGACAGCAGCTATCCATGAAAGTGTGCTTAATGCACGTGATTTAGATAGTGGAGATCGAGCCTACTACTTTGAAGTGGTGGATAAATGGGTGTATCTTATCTATGATATTGCAAATTATTTTGCAAATGCAGGATGGGCCATTCCAGAAGGTCCTTGGCGAATAGCCTACAGAATAGTTCAAGGAATTGTCATAGGGTACAAATTTATCACCAGTGTGATGAACCTTGTAGCTGGCCTCGAGGAGACCGGTGTCATTGGATATCCAGGTATGGTTCAGGAATTAAACACAGCATAACTCCAATTTAAAAAATAATACTACAATCAAGATACAATCAACCTGTAATAATCATCTATACAAATGAGACTTGAAATTAGTATGTTTAATCAGATTTTTATGGGTTCAAACGTATGATGAGATTATGCCAGAGCGTATCATGAGTGATAGGGTGAAAATTAATGGATACTCAGGATACTTGGCCCCAATTTCCTGTGAAGCATGTAATAATCCTAAATTAGAGATAATTACAGCTGAGATTAAAGATCATTTTATTAGATTGGGAGATTATCAACTACGTTGTGAACACTGTCAGATATTATACAAACTACCTCAAGAATTATTTCCTTTTGCCTTCAGTCTACACTATAGTAATGCTCCCATAGAAACTCAAGAAATTCCTAATGAAGTACTAATCAAGGAAGAGTTACATTCCTTTTCTGCGGAGTTATTGCATCACAAATGTGCAGCCTGTGGTCAGTATAATTTATGTTTTGTTAAGTACAATCTACGATCCAGATTGAGTAAATTAATTGTTAAACAGGAGATCAGGCTCATGTGTGTCAATATGAAATGCCAGGTGAAATTTCCTGTAGATACACTTGAATTGAAGGAACGGGTCAACTCTATTAGGTTTCTTATCAATAAACCTAATCATATTAGCTATACAGAGGAGGAATTGGATAAACCTATCATTACTGCACATTTCAACAAAGTGGAGATGATTGAATGCAACCTATGTGGAAAGTATAATTTCGAGTTGGCGAGTATAAGTACTTTGCGCGAGACAATAGGAATAGCTATGTCGCCAGTTGAACGTGTGGTAAAAATCTGTTTAAATCCTTCTTGTCTTCATAAAATACAATTGACTATAGAAGAGCTGAAAGAAATCGAGCATTACCAGCAATCAGTAGAACCTCAACACCATTTCAAATCCATGACCAAGGAAGAGCTAGATAGCTATGTCATTACCAATTGGTCTGGAAAAGGAGCGATCAAGAAATGTCCTCGATGTATGAATTACTTTTTTGAATTCGTCAAATGTAAACCTAATAAGATAGTACTAGGATTAGAACAGGATTCAGGTCAGAGTGTTTACTTTGCTAGTTGTAGTAAATGTGGTGAGTACATTGATTTAGATCCTCCTACAGGTACCTCGTATAATAGTATCTATCCATTACCCCCACTCGATCAATTATCATATCTGAAGCTAAAGATTGCTGAAGAACAGTTTGAGACCTTGTATGATGATGGAGTAACAGATGAAACCACAATGAGCTTTCCTCATCACAATATCAATTCAATGGTGGTAAAATCACAAAAACAGGTAATACAGACAATTATTATCTCATTTCTGTTACTTGTCATTATTCAGTTATCCTGGTACTACTCCCTAGTGCTCTCATTGATATTTGGCCTCATTATGCTATGTATTCAACTATTCAAAAACAAAGAGTCACTCTTATTTAGAATCAACGATCAATATATAGAGATTCGAACTGAACCTGAAGATTATGTAAGAAGCTATCATAATTTACCCAGTCTGGTTTTTTTCCCTGTAGATGGTAATGATAACTATATAGTCTTTCAGAAAGTGGGGTTCACTTATTCACCCTATGAATTATCTATGAGCCGATTGAATAAAGAAGAACGTATTATCTTCTCGAATCTCTTGCTAAAATATGGATATCTAGGCAAAGTTACTCCATAAGCTAGATTATTCCCTTTTATTTCTCACATAACATAGGATTTATTTTAATTTTCCCTATTACTGGTCTATGGCAAGAATTGCTGATATTTTCTTACCCTGTCAGGATGTCACTGCAATGCGAGAATTCTACTCCAATTGTATCGGTTTCACGGAGGAAAGTTTTGCTGATGAGGAACAATTTGGATATCTCACATACAAGTTAGGTGATCAATTCCTAGTGATTTTCAGAGATGTGCAATCCAAGATGATCGATGGTTGGTCAACTGTACCCACAGCCAAAGGAGATCATAGCTTCACGTCATGGACCATTAGAACAGAAAATCAAGAAGAATTTGATCGTGTAGTGGCTAATTTGCAGAAACACGGGTATCAGGCTAAACAAATCGAACCACAGTTGAAAGGAACATATTATTCCTATACTGTCAAGGATCCAATGGGAAACACCTTGGATGTATATTTTGATACCAAATAACTATAGAAATTGATCAAAAAACTCAAAATTTGAGTAGATATTCACCTTCAGCACACAAATAATAAAACAAGTTTGGTTCTGATAGCATTGTGAGTGAGACAGAAGAAGAAAAATTTACAGAATTTGTCCACAAAGTGGATGTAAAGGTTAAAACATTGGTTGCTTTTCTTATTGGATCTATTGGAACCATTATCCTAACTTGGTTTCTTGCAGTACCTCTAGGAACAGTAATGAAGTATATCAATGAAACTTTTCTCTATCATTTTATTCCATTTATTATATCAGTGATATTTTTTGGGATACTTGTGTATAAAGCAATTTTAAGAGATATTAAGGGTTTAGCATTTTTAGCAGGTGCTGTATTCATTTATGGCGTATCTGAATTATTCGCCATGATAGCAAAACCCGAAGGAACTGTTTTCAACAGAGGAGATAATACATTAGCTGCTATTGGAGATCTGATGTTTCCTGTTGCCATAATACTGCTATATTTCCATATTGAATTAATTGAGAAGAGACGCCCGGATCTTGTTCATGCGGTAGCAATTTTGGGAACAGCATTACCAATGGTCATTGGGGAAATTTTAGTACTTGTGCTCAAGCCTGTTCCAGTCAAGCAGATAGAAACCTTGGTTTCTGAAATTGAAAAAGTTGTTCTGGTTTATCTAGGTATTTTTTCCATCATAATCATTTGGATCAGTTTATTTGGGTTTAGAATCATGTATGGCACTCTGAAACATGCAGATAGTCCCGATATCGCTAGAGCCTCAATGTTTGTTTTGGTTGGTTTTTCATCTCTAATCACTAATCTAGGGTTACTTGGAGCACAATATTCCTCTTCTATTAGGGATAAACCACTTTTATTCCAGGGTTCTGATATTGTGATCTATAATACTTGGTTACTCACTGTGGCATTACTGGTGATGATATTGGCCTATATGCTTCATCCTGAATTTGCCTTCTCCGTAAATTTCGATGTGTATCAGCTCCTGGTCATTCATGCACATCAAGGGATCACATTATTTAGTTTTATTAATGAGATACGACAGGAATCAGATCTAAAGCATGCAGCTCTTCAATCACCTGCAATTCTTGCAGTCGGTCAATTAGTGAAAGAAGTAGCCTCTGCAGATGGTCATGTGGTGTTGATAAAATTTGATCGTAACCGGCAGATAATATTCTCACAAGTTCATGAGATAGTATCTGTCCTAATTACTGAGAAAAATAGCTATTTCCTAGAACAAGGACTAGAATCATTCACCAAGAAATTCTATGAGAATTTTGAAGATAATATCAAGAATTTCATGGGCAATGTAACTGTTTTTGAATCAGCCACAAAACTAGTTAGAACACAATTACCATTTTTAAGACATAGTTAATTGAAATCATCTTCAATAAGAGTAATGGCCTTCTCAGGGCATTCGGATACACAACTCCAACAATTACGACAGTCATACTTATGTTTTACGTATGTTCTGTATCCACCATTCAATTCCAAATACTTACGTACATTGGATGGTAAATTTTCTAATTCCTGCTTACTAGGAAGGTATCTTTGTAATACATTATGCTTGCATACATTGATACAGTTGCCATGACCGACACACTTTGAATAATCAATCCTCGGTCGTAGGTGAAGCATGTATATTCCCTTTGAAAATTCCTATGATATAAGATATGTGATCAAGGCAAGGCAAACTATAAGAATAAAAGTTTTAAAAATTAAGTTAAAGAGATGGTTTGAAAGCTAAAATTATTGTAGAATTACAAAATTCATACTCTAAATTTATAATTTACACAAATTCTTGATGATTAATGATTATTACAAGGGAACTAAGTAAACAGTTTGTTTCCGATAGCCGTAGTGTTGATGCAGTACAAAATTTAAATCTCAATATTGCTCCAGGGGCAGTAGTGGGTCTCTTGGGACCGAATGGTGCAGGCAAAACAACAACTATACGCCTTCTTTCAACCGTATATAGACCAACAACAGGTGGTGCAATAGTTGCAGACTATGACATCATATCCGATCCTTTGAATGTCCGTAAATCAATTGGAATCGCAACTGAAACACCAACACTCTATCCAAGATTAACAGCTGAGAGAAATTTAAGATATTTTGCGGACCTTTATGATGTCAATAAATCGAGCCGTGATGAGTTAATTGTGGATTTATTAACAAAATTTGGCCTGAAAGATGTCATGCATCAGCGAATAGAAACATTTTCTAAGGGAATGAAGCAAAAAATGTCTCTTATCAAAGCAATTTTGCATGATCCAAAAGTGCTCTTTCTGGATGAACCATGGAGTGGCCTTTCCCCAGAGGCAACTCGTGACTTGCGTCATTTCATTACACAATTAGCAGAAGATAAGGAGCGTACTATAATGATTTCAACACATAACTTGGTGCAAGCTGAGATGATAGTTGATCAATTAGTTGTGATTGCTGGAGGCAAGCTTATTGTGGACTCCACCCCAGAGAAATTACGAGATAGATATTCTGTAAAACCGATTGTACAGCTGAAATTGGATGATTATTCAAATATCATGGATATATTATCACCCTTAGATTTTGTACTTGATGATGTTGAGATTGAAGATAATCTAATCTACATTCATATCAATTCGTTTGAACGTACTCCCGACCTTATAACTCACCTTGTGAATAACAAGCAAAGAATTCATTCGGTAAAGGAAGTGATCCCTAGTCTTGAGGATATATATTTGAAATTGATTGAGGAGGGAGCCGCATGAGAGTAAATAAAGTAATCACGATCATGTTAAAGGAGATCGAGGAAGCTGTAAAATCCAAGTATGTTCTTTTCTCAGTTATTGGGATGCCTGTTTTACTGGGGTTAGTAATGCCATTGGCCCAATTAGCACCTTTTACTGATCCATCAATATTGGAATCTGATGATCCAGAGGAATTGGCAATACCTTGGTTCAAACTTACAGATAATTGGGATCAACTAGAACCTCAAGTTCAATTCATTATCTTCATGATAGAAATGAGTAATATCATATTTTTGCTCATTCCAATGATACTTCCAACAGTAGTAGCGTCAGATACATTTTCTGGAGAAAAAGACAGAAAAACAGCTGAAGCTCTTGTCGCAGCTCCGGTAACGGATACTGAAATCTATTTAGGTAAAACTCTGAGTAGTCTTGCTCCCTCTGTCCTAATGTTGTGGATTGTTGGAATAATCTATATTATATTGGTTAATATTCTTACAAAGCCAATTATTGGATACAATTACCTACCAAATGTGACTTTTCTGGGATTATTAATCTTCATTGCTCCTCTATCAAGCCTAGCAGTTGTGAATTTCATGATATGGGTGAGTACAAGAACCACTTCAACTCGTGATGCACAACAACTAGGATCTATCATTACATTACCATTAATGGGATTGATGGTTGGAGTTATTGGATTACAAATCATATTAACTGATTGGGTGGGTATCATCTTGGTAATTCTTGTATTATCCTTGATAGACTTCTTCCTTATTAAAATGGGTATATCAATATTGGATAGAGAAAAATGGGTTTCTAATTAACTTTGTTTAATAAGTAGAGAAAAACTTACGATTTAACTTTAGAACTTGAATTACATATTAATATAACGATTATTCAATATTTATTGATTGCAGACTATTATTGATACAGCTAGATTAAACTTTAAGCATGCAATTTATGAAGATGTAGGCCTAACAAGAAAATCTATACTTCTTAGTAAAATCACTACTTTTGCTATGATTGTCACATCAATTGGTGTGACACTAAGGATTGCTATTGCTCAAGATTATATTGCAATTCCCTCATTTATTGTTCTGAATACTTTCTTAATTTTGGCAAAAATATTAAATAATCGAAGGAAACATGATTTAGCATATGCGATGCTAATTTATGGTTTCTATTTGATTGCATTAGTTGGTTCGACTGTTTCAGGAGGTGTGCAATCTGAATACCTCAACCTATTATTTCTCTATTTAATTCTAACTCAATTATTTTTCGATTTTAGAATGTTGATTATTAATGGGTTTTTAGCCTTGATTAGCGTGTTTATAATATATATAGTTGAAAGTAAGGGATACATAATCGGCTTTCATCCCAACCCACTACAATCGATGATGGTGAAATTTGTTGTTCTTTCACTTATTATCTACTTTCTGTATATCAACTATCTTAGTAATAAACAAGCAGAAGAGGAAGCATTATCTCTTCAAATCAACAATGTTCTTAGGAAAATGGATGAAAATACTAAAATGGAAAACTTGGGTAAACGAGCAATCAATATTGCTCATGACTTTAACAATTTATTATCAGTAATTTCTTTGTATAATGATCTTGTTATGCATAATATTTCGGATCAGCCTGAGATTGAACAGGATGCAAAACAAATATCAATTGTTACAGATAAGGCGAAATTGCTTATACAACAATTACTTGATTTTGGCAAACCAGAATCAGATATTCCAATCTCCATCTGTATAAATGACATAATTAATGAGAATCTAGCTTCATACCATTCTTTAGTAGTTGATAGAGAATTAATTCTAAATTTAGAACCATCCCTAGCTAAAGCAAATGTGTCTCCATTTTTGCTAGATCAAATATGTGTGAACCTGTTAGTTAATGCTGTCGAGGCCAGTGAAAAAGAAACGAAGATCTTACTTCAAACTTCAATGTTAGATGGGTATGTGACACTCTCTGTTAAGGACTTTGGCTCAGGCATACCAAGAAGCATTCGTGAACATATCTTCAAACCCTATATCACATCAAAAAATGGAGGGCATGGAATTGGCTTATATACTATATTTAACTCTTTGAAAAAGATAGGAGGGAAGATTGAATTCTCGACAGAGACAAATAAAGGAACGGTATTTACTGTTTTTCTTCCGATGGCATAATTCTTAATTTTGTATTAAAAATGAATATCGAATAAAATTTAAATGATTTAAAAAAATGTTATTAAATATTCACTAATTAAATATTATATTATCTGAACTAAACTAGCTATAATTTAATTTTCAAATACTATTCATTCTAAAAATCCCAATTCAAAATCTTTTAAATAATAGTGTGCATTTTTGTATTGATGCGTATAAATTGTATACCCGATGGAGGAAATAAGGGGTGTAAAATATACGTATTATTACTTATCTTGATTTTTCTCTCTAATCCATATTTACCTTTATTAGATAACAAACAAGATGAGAAACCATTAGAAATACAAGAGATAAAGGTTGAGACTGCAAAAATAAGATATTCAACGAATACACAGATCAACCAGCCAATAAATGATGAAATAAGGGTCGTTCAATCGAATCCTCCATTAAAAAACGCTATTTTATTGGATATTAAGCCCCCGGTAGTTGCAACATCTCCAGGTGACCAGCAGTTCAGTATTTATAATGCTGATCCTACAATTTCATGGTTTATCACAGATAATAATCCTAAAAATATTACAGTGTATGTAAATGGATCAATGATCTATGAGAATCTATCTCCTTTGAACAATCAACCTGTGGATTTGGTTCTATCTGGATATTCTACAGGAGTGTACAATTTTACGCTATTTGTGTGGGACAATGACCTTGAATTTGCAGTAGACACCGTTTATATTACCTTTTATGAGGGGATTGAATTTGTTTACAGACCTGCAGATATCATTCTAGAATACGGATCAACAACAGCCATTGATTGGAATACCAGTTACATTCTACCAGATAAGTATGAGATATTCCTTGATTCTGTCTCCATTCAAAGCGGGGTTTGGACTACTGCAAATAATATCACGATTACTACAGGTAGTTTAACGCTGGGACAACACACATATCGGGTAGATGTGAATGGAACTGATGGCGAATTAGAAAGTGATACCGTCCAGGTCACCGTACAGGATACTACAGCACCAACACTTGTCTCATCACCTTCAGATATTACTTGTTATGCTGATTCAATTGATATTATACTAGCATGGAATGTAAGTGACCTCCTTGCTAATACTTATGAAATCTATCAAGATGATGTCTTGATAAATTCAGGAACGTGGATAAATTATGAGAATGTTACAGAAACTGTCAATTCGAGTTTAACGCTGGGAGTATACAAATTTACCATCATTGCATTTGATACATCATTAAATACAGTAAGTCATGATGTCTGGATAACGATAACAGAACCTATCCCCCCAAGCGTAAATTATTTTTCCAACCAAACCTACGAGGAAGATTCTACTGGCAATTATCTCACATTTATGGGGAATGATAGCAATCCTGATTATTATAAGCTTTATCTAGATAGTGTTTTAGTAAATACCAGTGCTTGGATTAGCTTAGAGAATATCACAATCAATGTGGATGGTTTACTACCTGGAGAATACAATTATACCCTAGTTCTATATGATACAGTAGGTAATTTTAATTCTACTACTATCTATCTGATAGTTCTTGATACTAAAATACCCGTATTAAATTCAGGATCAGGAAATTTAACCTATGAAGATGGTCAAACTGGAAATACTCTAACTTGGAATGCATCGGATAAACATCCTGTAAATTACCAAATTTATCGAAATGGATCATTAAAGGTTGATAGTATCTGGGTTTCAGGATCGAGAATCCAGTATAATGCTGATGAGAGAGTTGGTATCTATAATTACACGATTTTATTTATTGATGAGTCAGGTAATATATTAAAAGTAACCTCAATTATCACAGTTGAAGATACAACCCAACCTGTAATAACATCATCTCCCACCTTGATCAATGGAACTATTATTGAGGAGGGAACATCTGGTACTCTTGTTTGGGTGGCTACTGATCTTAACCCCTATCTTTACACAATATACAAAAATGAGGTGGAGGTATCAACTCAGCTATGGACCTCGGGCGGAAACATCATAATTTCCATTAGTGATTTAGATATCGGTGTATATAATTATACGATAATCATTTGGGATGATTCCTTCAATTATGTGATAAATTATGTAACCTTTCAAATTAAAGATACTATCGCGCCTATATTGATCACACAACCCTTGAGCTATAATGAAACCAGTATAGAGTTTGGAGATACTGGCAATATGCTAATTTGGAATGCTACAGATAACAATCCCAATATCTACTATATATACAAAAATAATGTGGTTATCAGCTCCCAGATTTGGATCTCCAATGGACCCATTCAAATTTCCATAGACGGATTGTCAACAGGATCCTATAATTATACATTACTGATCAAGGATAAATCAAATAATTACGTTACAAGTACAATCCTTTTTTCAATTGTTGATTCACTAATCCCAGTATTCACTACTGAACCCATAGCATATAATAATACAATTCTTGAGGAAGGATCCACAGGACACACACTGGTATGGGTATCAACAGATCTCTTACCCTACCTTTATTCAATCTATAGAAATAATGTGTCTATTACAACACAGATATGGTCTTCTGGTGGGAATATTCAGATTTCAATAGACGGTTTGGATATTGGTATATTCAATTATACCATTATAGTCTGGGATCAATCACTAAATTACCAAATTAGCTATATTCAATTCTCAGTTGAAGATTCAATTATCCCAACTCTAACACTGCAACCTACCTCAGTTAATAATACTGATGTTGAGCAAGGAAGCAGCACATCTCTTACATGGAAGGCTTATGACAGGAATCCATTTACATATGTTATTTATAAAAATGGGGCATTTTTATCATCTAATTTTTGGACTTCTTCTAGTACAATTGAAATATCCCTAGCAACATTAAAATTAGGTTCTTACAATTACACTATAGTATTTTCAGACACATCACAAAATTCTAACAAATCAGTTATTATCATAGAGATTGTTGATACTACTGTTCCAAATTTCATAAGTCAACCAGCTGATATTTCCTATTCAGTGGGTACTAATGGCCATACTTTGTCATGGCAAGCAAATGATACAAACCCATCGAGTTATTTAATAAAAAGAAATGATGTAACTATCGTCAGTGGTGATTGGAATGGTTTAATCCAAATCATTACCATTTCAATAGATGGGTTATCAGTTGGTGAATATAATTTCACAATTCAAGTATCAGATACATCTGGAAATGTCTTTGAAGATCAAGTTACTGTTATTGTTGGTGATTATCCTGTGTTTACTACATCTCCTGGAAATGCAACATACCTCATTGATACATCAATTGATGATATCATCTGGGTTGCTTCTGATTCAAATCCGGATAAATATATAATTTTCAGAACGAATGAAACAGGTGATGAGATAGAAACTCAGGTTCAAAGTGGTTCATGGTCTAATGGGTTGAATATTGCAATTGATGTCAACGGACTAGATCTTGGAATTTACAATTTCACCATCCTTGTCAATGATACCAATGGTAATACAATCTATAGTACAATGTTTGTGATAGTAACTGATATTCCATCTTGGGATGATATTCCAAATGATATCACAGACTATATTGAAGGTAATACAGGTTATACACTATCATGGAATGCAACTGATCAATTTCCGGATTACTATATCCTCTATTTAGACGGAGAGGAATTTAAGATTGGAAATTGGAATAATTCCGATTATATCACCATCAACATAGATGGCTTATTGAAGGGAACTTACAATTTTACATTAAAAATTGTTGATAAGTATGATAATTACAATACTGATTTTGTTGAAGTAATCGTTTTAGATGAGACAGATCCAGAATTTACTCTTTCACCTACTGATTCTAGCTATTATGAAGGTACTGAAGGGAACACTATTGAATTTACGGGAACAGATAACTATGCCAATTATTATAGGATATTTATCAATAATACTGCTCAATCTTCCCTAGGTAGTGATCCTGTTTGGATAAGTGGTGTTAAAGAAACCATAGATATTGATAATCTTATCAAAGGCATCTATAATTACACCATTTATTTATTTGATGCCTCCAATAACTCACAATCTATCACAGTATTTATTGATGTCTTGGACAATACTAAACCAGTTATGGTAGAACAACCAGTGAATATCAGTTTTCCTGAAGGTAGTAAGGGATATGTATTTACATGGAATAGTACAGATCTGTATCCTGGCTTATATTATCTCTATATCAATGGCGAATTAAATTCTAGTGCTAGCTGGTCTAATGCAACGAATATCACCATAGGACTAAATGGCCGAGTGGAGGGCTGGTACAACTATACTATCATCATCTGTGATCAATCAAATAATCAATTGGTACATCAAGTTAGATTAATTGTCACCGATATTCCAGTATGGGATATAGAACTAGATGATTATATATTTACTGAAGGAAACAGCGAGACACTTTATTGGAATGCAAGTGATTCCTTCCCTGATAATTATACCATTTATGTAGATGCAGCATTTTATATTTCTGGTGACTGGAATTCTGCAGAGTATATCGACTTGGTTCTTGATTCGTTTGCAAAGGGAATCTATAATATCAGTATTGTTCTTCAGGATAACTCAAGCAATTCCATCGGAGATTGGTTCTGGTTAACTGTAATTGACCTAACCTTACCAAACTTTGACTCTGGACCAAATAATATCACAATTTTTGAGGGTTCATCTAATAATTATCTTACATGGAACACAACTGATCTTTATCCGTCGAACTACACAATATACCTTGATTTTCTTAATGGTTCTATAATTGAATTTGATTTTGATAAATGGAATAATGCTGATAATATCAGTGTGAACATTGATAATTTTCCCAAAGGATTGTACAATTTTACCTTAATCATTTTAGATGAATCAGGAAATCGCAATAATCATACCGTTTTTGTTGATGTAATTGATGTAACAGATCCAGTAATTATAGACTCACCTGATGAGGAGATACATTTTGTTGAAAACACAGGCATTCTTCTACTGAATTGGACTGCTTCAGATATTCATTACGATTACTATATCATTTACCAAAATTCTTCCCAAGTAATTTCAAATTACTGGGAGGATTCACAATTGATACAATATAATATCTCTGAATTACAAGAGGGGAGATATAATTTCACTATTGTGATTTTTGATACGTCCCTCAATTGGGTTAATAATACCATTTGGGTGACAATTACAGACATTCCTATCTGGATTTTCACTCCCTCTGAGAGAGAATTCATAGAGGGACAAAGTCTCACTTTATATTGGAATAGTACAGATACGTATGCATTCAATTATACAATATTTGTTAACAGTGAGGTTTGGCAGACAGATGTATGGACAAATGCAGAATCCATCAAACTAGTATTGGATACTTTTCTAAAGGGAACGTACAATATCTGCATCGTCATCATGGATACGGCATTCAATGCAATTATGGATCAATTTTATTTAGATGTATATGATACCACCCAACCGATTATAGTAGGTCCAACATCATCACAAGTGCTTATTGAGGGCACCACCGGACATAGTTTACAATGGAATGTAACAGATACCTATGCTTCCAATTTTACGATTTATCTCAATTACCTGAACGGGACTATACAAGTACTACAATTTGGAGATTGGGAGACTAAAGTAAATATCTCCCAGAGTATAGATGGTTATCTAATGGGAGTATATAACTTCACCTTGGTTGTGGAGGATGTATCAAAGAATCGTGCAAAACATGTGGTTATCATTGAGTATATTGATACTACCGCACCCAGCATTGTTGATGTTCCTGATGATATAATCACCTTTGTGGAAAACACTGGAGAGAGGTTACTTAATTGGAGATTTAGTGATCTACATCCTGATGAATATACTCTGTATCAGAATGGAAGTATTGTAGCTCAGAATATTTGGTCTGATAGTATACAGTACAACATTACCCTACTCATTTATGGAAATTATAATTTTACTATTATTGTGTTAGATCAATCCAATAATCAGATCAAATTGGAGTATATGATTGATGTCAGGGAGATAACAGCTCCAGTACTTGGTTATAGTCCAGATAATATACAAATAGCTGAATTTTTTGATCCCTATATTCTACAATGGAAGGCTTCAGAATTATATCCTGGCATATATCAACTGTTTGTTAATGATTCATTAATGGTTGAAGATCTATGGAATAGTGATGTATTTGTGAATTATACGATTTCTGGTCTTGGTTTAGGTACTTGGAATATCACTATTCTGTTTAATGATGAATCATTTAATGTGTTGAGGCATTCAGTCTTTATATATGTATTTGATGACATAATTCCTGGCTTTATTAGTAGTCCTCTAAGTGGCAATCAAATTGAAGGAGAGACTGAAATACTTCAATGGCAGGTACAAGATGCACATGCAGCATCTTTTGAAATTCGTATCAATGATGTCCTCAATGAACAAGGGGAGTGGCAGAATCTGGGCTATATATCCTTTGATCCATCAGTTTTAGTTAGAGGTATCTATAACATTAGTGTCCTTATTAGGGATGGGTCCAACAATTGGAATATGCACAGTATTGAATTGGAAATTATTGACAATCAATCGCCAGTTTTCACCCAGACAGCACAAGATAGAGTAATTTCAGAGGGTACTGTGGGAATTGTTTTAGCCTGGGGGATAGATGACCTGCATAACCAACATTGGATCCTATATAAGAATCAAAGTATCATTGAACAAGGTAATAATAGCAATCCAAATTACATAGTTTCATATACCATTACTGAAATATTACTCAAAGGTATTATAATCTATACCTTGTATATCTATGATGATTCTGGTAATGAGAATCATATTGATGTGACTGTAATAATTATTGATACAACCAAACCTAATCTGAGTTTTCAACCCCTGGAAAACATCGAATTTTCAGAAGGAGACATAGGGATTGATTTGGAATGGATATTATTTGAAAATTACCCCTCATATTACCAAATTATACTCAATGATGAGAATATTAGCAGTGGAGAATGGATGAGTGGAGAGATCATTCAAATGAATATTGATTCTCTTCTCAAAGGTGTATATAATTTGAGCATTGTGTTCTACGATGATTCTATGAATTCAATAAGTGATGAAGTCCATATCACTGTTATCGATACTACGGTACCAATATTAGTTTTAGCTCCACAAAATCAAGATTACTTAGAAAGTAAAAACTTACTAAGCATTAATTGGACAGCGACTGATAATTACCCGGGTCAATACGAGATCAGTTTTAATAATGAAATAATTCAAGATGGATGGCAGAGTAATTCAAGTATTAGCTTAATTATAGGATCTCTATTACAAGGTGAGTATAATATTAGTATCAGTATTCTTGATGCTTCCAATAATGCAATTCATCATTGGTTTATTTTGAACGTCCTAGATGATATTCTACCTGAACTTAAATCAGCTCCAGAAGTAACCGAATTTGTATTAACAGGCACTTCAAATGAGATTTCTTGGCTATTTTATGACAACCACCCAAATAATTACTTTATAACTGTTGATGGAATAGAGAGAAGTAAGGGAGCTTGGAGCAATGATATACCTATAACATTCATCCTTGATAGTTTAACTGCTAGACCTGAAAAGTACAATATTACCATACGTATTTTGGATGATTCTGCTAATTCACTGATAAGTAGTGTTTTGATAAAAATTCGACATCCTATAAAAGTAGAAACACTCGCTCCTTCTATCAATATTGTTGAAGTAGTATACGAAGGAGATGTGGAATACTTCACGGGAATTTGGTCTGATGTCAATGGTACAGGAGTTGCAAATGGTTCGATTTTGGTAGAGTTCAAACAAGGAAATCTTATTCTTGAAAGTTGGCCTCTAAATACAAATCTACAAGGTGAATTCATTCTCATCCTCAATTATACAGATTACGAGCCCGGTGACTATCAGTGGCATTTTATATTTACTAAAGAGAATTATTACGGACAAGAAGATCTCATACCAATAAGAATCAACCCACATAACATAAAATTAACCATTGAAATCTCAGGTGATTTGGTACAGGGTGAAGCATTTACCATTACTGCAAGAGTCACATATGATAACCCTGGTACAACCTCACTCAGCCTTGATGAGATAGTCTCAAGAACTGGGTTTGTGAGCAATATAGTTGTTAAATTTGAAATTAATTTCATCCGTATCAATGGAGAAAATGGAACATCAGCGTATTCTGCAACTGCGATTGATGGGTTTGCATCAATAACACTAGGCCCTGAGATAACAGCTAATATTGATAAGATAACTGGAATATCAGCATCAGTTGATGATTCTAACTTTAATGTAATAACCAGTAGGTTAGATGAGAAGGACTTCCCAGATGTTGTTCCTCCAGATCTTAACTTCACACAGATATTCAACAATTTTATTCAAAACAATGCCTATTTTATTATCATAGGTATTATTATAATTACAAGCATAATCATTGCTAACCTGTACTTAAAAGCAGAGATGAGAAAGAAAAATGCAAAGATACTCAAGGAATTAACAGATGCAAAAGCAGAGATTGATTCCATTAAAGCAATTTCAATGATTATAATTCAAACAACCAGTGGCCTTCCATTGTTTGAGAAAAGGCTGAAAAATAGCGTTACTTTAGACTCTTTACTCATATCAGGAATGTCATCAGCATTAACCGCTTTTCTTTCAGAATTTGATAATAATGTGGTTGAGGGATTTGAATTCCTTGAACGTGAGACTATCTCTTTAACTTCACATTCAAGTGATTTGTCCAAAATCATTGTAATATCAGAACGAAAACTTTCAAATACAGTTCTTAACCAGATTGCAGAATCCCATTCGAGACTAATTGATGAATATGGTAATGTATTCACCGATGGAGATCATGGTTTTGATGAACTTAGTGAAAATCAGATTTATCCAATATTCAATAAGTCGAGATTCAAAGTTGATTTACTAAAGGATTTGACAGTGAAACCTCAAAATATTAGACGGATCCAAAATATCAAGTCATTATCAAGAATGCTTAGACAGAACTTGGATCTTTTCAGAAATTACCCTCATTTATATCCTGAAACAACCAATTTACAAAGTGTTGAAACATATTTGAGAGAATTGGGATTAAAAGCCGATATGATCGCTATGCTCATCCTAGTTATGTATCACTTTGATGGTATTTCAACTGAATAAATTTAAACAAATTTTACTGATAAACATGGTCAAATAAGGAGCTGAGTTGAAAAACTTTTTATCAAACCATCATAATTACAAAATAACCTTGACTGGAAAAACTAATGAGGAAAAGGAAGCAAACGACGCCTCAAAAAAGAAGAAATTTTTCAAAATATTGTTATTAGGTGATCCACTAGTTGGAAAAACATCTTTAAGAAATAGATATTTTGGAAAAGGTTTCAAAACCAGTTATCTTGTTACAATGGGTGCGGATTTCGGCATTAAAAGAATTGATAATAATGTCTTGCAAATTTGGGATTTAGCTGGAAATCAAGGCTATTCGAATATCAGGAAAAATTATTATCTAGGCTCTCATGGTGCAATGCTAGTTTTTGAAGTTACTAGAAGAGTATCATTCACCAATCTTCAATTATGGGTACGTGAGTTAATTTCAAATAATAATGGAAAAATGATTCCTTTAATCTTGACAGGAAATAAAATCGACTTACTAGATGAGAAAAAACGTGAAGTTAGTGTTGAAGAAGTACTTGAGTATCAACAATCGTTACAAAAAACTTATGGGTTCAGTTTTCCATACATTGAAACTTCTGCAAAGTCTGGTCAAAATGTAGATAATATATTTGAGCAACTGATTTTAGAGATCTTGAAATAAATCTATACAACTTGTTTAATCTTCTGTTCATAAATCGTAATGATGATAACTAAAATAGCCATTGAACCAATAACCACTATACTAGTTGTTGGTAGTCCTTTTTGTGAAATTTCGATATCATTAATCCTGTCCACAAAGAAACGGAATATATAAACACCTGGTTTGTCTAAAGTTAGCGTTAGAGTATTTGAAAAATGATCAGAGTAGATAATTTCCATAGTATTTGGATCAACATTTAGATCAAGCAGACTACAATTAATTTGAATGATACCTGGACCGCTAGAGGTAAGAGTCACTGTTGGATTGCTGATCGTCAATTCAAATTCAGTAATCCTATTGGGTAACAATTCAATTGATTCACTGGGTGTGAACATTGGGAATAATAGAAATAAGCTGAAAATGAATAATATCCGAAGTAGAGTTGTAAGATTCATAATTCCACATCCTTTCGCATATGATAATAGTAAACCCAGGCAAACGCAATAGACATAAAGCTGAAGCTGAGTAAAATTGATAGAAATACCTCCTGTTGATAATGTAATTCACCAAACACAAATTTTGCGAATACGTTTGTTGAGGGGCTAACAAATAGATACAGAATACCGTAGCCGGTCATGTAACTGAGAAGGGCGATTTCTGAATTTGGTATTAGATCTGCAATAATAACACCAATTATTACGACTTGAGCGATTTTAATAAATAATAAAATACTGATTACACTAAATGATCCAAATCCGAGTGATACTCCACCAATAGTAATCAATAGTAACAAACCAAGCCAAATTCCAAAGTAACCTAATACAATAAGAACGCTGATAGAAAGTATCAAGAAGAGTTTGCGATCTACTCCCTGAGTTAGCCAGTATCCATATACCCTGTTTGATTGCATAGAGGACCAACGATAGACAATAAAGAAAGAGCATAACACCATGAAGCTGGTAATGCTCATGATTAGATAATTATCGATATATACCTGCTGTGATTTGGATACTTCTGCAAAGAGATTACTATCGATTTTTTTCACCTTATTGGTGTTGAAGAAGGTTAAAAGACTGATAATTGCAGGAACTAGGACAAGGGCATAATTGGCCGGGAATCTTAAAAATTGATAACTAAGAGCTAAACGTTCCTTAATCATGTCATCATCTCCTCAATAGCACTGGTCAATGCATCATTAGAAGTAATGGAATACACTATACCTCCAGATTGTTCATACTCTGCCAAATTATTCCAAAATTCCACTCCTGAAGGAATTTGAAAGATTTCCTTTCCATACTGAGTAAATTGCTTGTGTTCAATTTCTCTATCATTGAGCAGTTTTGAGTACTTCTCATGGTCAGAAACATGTATACTGAATGTTAATGCTTTCTCTTGTTTAATTTTCACATTTTGCATTACTTTTCCAGAATTCAAGATGATTACTTCATCACAAAATGCTCTCATCTCATCAATCTGATGAGTGGCTAAAATCAATTTTGCATTGCTTTCAATTCGGTAATCGTTTAACAAACCCAGAACTTTCTGTCTTGAGACTACATCTAGGAAATTGGTAGGTTCATCTAGAATAAATAATTCTGGCTTACCATAAAATATCGGTAATAGGGCAACCTTCCGTGTTTGTCCTGCAGACAGATTTTTTATTTTCCAATCACCTTGGAGATTGAATACAGATTGCACATCAACTCCTAGATAATTCTTACCATGAAAATCTTCAACAGTCTCTATCCACTGATCCACAGTTAATTCTCTTGGTAATTGAGGATAATCAGGAACTATTCTTGAATTTTGTATATCTACACCCATTGTTATCGTTCCTGAGGAAGGTCGAATTAAACCTAGTAATAATTTAATAAATGTTGTTTTTCCTGAACCGTTTGGTCCTAGCAATCCTATAGCATTTGATTCAACAGAAATGCTAATATCGTCCACTGCTTTGGTACTAAAATACTCTTTAGTCAGATCTGAACAGGAAATTAATGGTTCTGGAACCATGGATTATCAATGTTCAAAACATATCCCGATATAAATAAATATTGAGATATCCAAGTTTTTATGAAGAAAATTAGGAACTACTACTCATAATCATCCCGTAGATAGTTCATCTTTTTTCCTTGCATAGGCAATCATCAAATTGAGACTGAATTCGATACTATCCTTATGAATAGCAGACATATCATCACGAGTACTATGATAAGCTGTAGTTTGATCCATTCCATCAAGATTGAGGCCTACATATGCAATTGAATCAATACCTATTCTTGAAAATTCAGCTGAATCTGTTGAACCTCCTCCTAGAGGCATCGCAGATGCTGGAATAGGATGACCAAGTTCCTCAGATAGTTCTTGTATTAATTTTGCATCCATTTCTGATAATTTTCTGATTGAATTCAAATCACGTGTAAATACACGTAGATACTGCTTCTCATAAATAGAATCAATATTAAAATTGTAGCTTGGGATGCTGTGCAGATCATCTTTGTACTTGTTGACATATGCTCGAGCACCATTTAAACCAGCTTCTTCTGCATCGAGTGCTAAAATAATTATACGACTGTGCTTTAATTTTTCTCTTGATAATACTTTTCCAATCTCCACAATCAATCCCACTGCAATTGCATTATCTCCAGCACCAGGCGATATTTTTGAGGTTGTGAAGATGAAGAACGGTAAAACAAACACAGATAGTGCACTTACAACAATAGTATATATCTGTATATTCCAAGCAAAAATAACAAACAGCCAAGAAACAACAAAACTCATCAATACAGTCCCAAGTCCTATTGAAAAGACGAGAACATAGTATTTTGGAATTTTGTCTATGAGTGTAAACACATAAGGTGCATCATAATGACCTGAGAAGATCAATTGTTGCTTTACTTCACCAGATGGTTCGATTGTACCGATGATATTGTGTCCAGTTTCTTTTTTGAACGGGAAATCAAAAAATCCCCAGTAAAAAAGCAACTGTGAGAAGAACATAAAGGCATTCAAGGTGAAAAGCAAGGAGCCTACAAGAAGGAAGTCTAGATAGAGAAATAAGATACCTAATAGGTGAATAGATGCTGCAATAGGTAAGAATTTCAAAAATCCTCTGGGTCGATGAGTGAACTCATCCCGATATACATTATCACAAAAAGAGAGCTCATCTTCGATAATATCTGCTGCTTTGATACATCCATCCATTCCTGTCAATCGTGGATAACAATCTTCTGTCAATTTCCGTGTTAGTTCATATGCACTATCAATTTCATTCTCTGATATCATAATCTCGGATACTCTTATCACTTTATAATAATTGAAGGTACAGAGTTCAAAATTGCATGAATTTTGTTTTTAATTCATTATTTTGGAATTTGCTTGTGGAAAATTCTTCTTTGATGAGATACTATTATGATTGCAATAATAGGATAGAGGTATGGGAAAGGTGTCTCTTCTATTATTGCAGTTGTGGTATTGCCAAGATATTCATCTAGATTTGAAAAACCATCACCATCAGCATCTAAATCAGCATCTGCAACTAATGGATCAGACCCAATTACAATCTCAAAACCATCGGGTAGCTTATCATTATCTGTATCTGAATTCCATGGGTCAGTACCATATTTCCATTCCATGGCATTACTGAGACTATCATTATCTCCATCAAGTGAATCATCAGTAATATTTAATGGATCAAATCCCCAATCAAGTTCGAATTTATCAGGTGCACCACCAGCATCTGAATCATTGTTGTCCATATTGGTTCCTAAAACATATTCTTCCCCATTGGTTAATCCATCATCATCATTATCTGCTTCACCATCTGTAGGATCACTTGGGTCCATGCCTAGTTGTAGCTCTACATCATCAGGTAATTTATCAGAATCAGAATCTTTATGAAAGGGGTTTAATCCCAGACTAAGTTCATAGCTTGTATTCAGTCCATCCTCATCAAAATCAAAACTCTCAAAATTATAGGTTCCATTAATTGCCTGAGCAGCATTGATCAATCCATATCCGGTACTTCGGTCAAATCCTTTATTCATTAAGTCAGTGGCAGTAGATCGTAATATTTCTCGCAGATAGGTCACAGATAAATCATACCTGATTGATCTCATCAGAGCAAGTAATCCTGCAACATGAGGCGCGGCAAATGAAGTCCCCGAACCTGTCAATGATGATCCTCCAGTACTGATACTACCCACCGATTCTCCAGGAGCTACCAATTCAATTTCTTTACCTGTATTGGAGAAAGCTGCAACTTGGCCTTGTTTATTGAGCGCACCAGTTGCGATAATAGTTGCTTCCTTACCAGGATAACTCACCTCATTGTTATAATCATTACCAGTGATCCCTGCTATAGGAATGCCTGAACTAACTGTTTTTTGAAATGTTGATCGCAAATACGAGGGAGTTTCTGCTGCAAAGTAGATGCTGAAATTGATTACAGAGGCATTTTTATCAATGGCATAATTAAAAGCATCATCAATGGAATCAAAATTCCAAAAATAATTATCTTGATCAAGAACTCTTAAGTCCATGATTTTAACATTTGGTGCGATTCCCTCAACGCCAACATTGTTATGCAACCCAGCAATCAATCCTGCTATGAAAGTACCATGCCAGTGAATTGATCCACCGGAAGCTTCTGAATCTGGTGTAGTATCACGATCATCAAAATCATACCCATATATATCATCTATATACCCATTATCATCATCATCAACCCCAGCAGTACCATTTGCCTCTGCTTCATTGACCCAGCGTAAACTCTCAGGTAGCTCTGAATTCCAATTAATTCCAGAGTCTATTATTGCAACCACAATTTCTTCAGACCCATTAGTGATTTTCCAAGCATCAGCTATGTTAATCATTTCAAGATTCCAAGGTAATTTATCCTCATTAAAATCAATTGCTCCACCTTGACCCAAAGGTCCGGCACAATGAACATTTGATGTTGACAATCCAAAAGGAATTAGTAATAAAAGAATTAATACTCGCACAAAAGAGCTCAGACAACCGATTATATAAATACTCACAGAGATTTTTGTTCATTTCTAAGGTTAGAAATTCAATTATGATGAGATAAAAAAATTCTGTTGATCATTTATCTAAGTTTTGTAATGCCTCAAATATCTCAGGATAGATTTTAGTCAAAGAGATAATTGAATCTATGCTAACTGCTTCATTTGGGCCGTGTATATTGTAAGAAATTGGACCCAATTCTATCCCAGGAATATCAAGACTGGTGAAGTATCTTGTATCAGAAGCTCCACCAAGTTTCTCACCTGATTGTACAATCGTAAAATCATGGGCATCAGCAATAGTTTTGACTAGTTGAGGATAAGCTGTCTCAGGGTCAATATTGACAGGATCCATTGCCAATATTATCTCCGTAGTAACGTTCACACCGAAATAGCTGAAATGTCTTCTCAATGCTTCAGCAATCCCTTCATGACTATTTGTCTTTAACATGGAACGGATATCAAATTGAATGATTCCCTTTAGTTTCTCCTCATTCACATCAATCAGATTTGGACAAATAGAGGGGCCATATTTGCTTGGATTTATTGGTAGTGAAATTGAGCCAACTGATGCCATAGCATGAATGATATTTGATAATTCAGGGTAGTAATAGGTTACTCCAGATGAGTTTGTATCAATACTGAATACTTTTACTGCTTTGGGTACTGAATTTATTTTATTGGAAGATGAGTGTACGTATTGTATGGGTTGATCCATCAACTTCTTACCAGCCAAAATCATGGCATGTGTATCTACCCCTAGAGTAAATGCCATGGAATGGAGTGTATCGGAATTATCTCCCTGTTGACTGGAAAATAAATTTTCTACAATCTTACCTTTGATCTCAGTCTTGGTTAGTGAAAATGAGCATGCGATTTGTGTACCCCCTCTTCTTTTGGTTACAAGGATGGGTGATGCTGCTCCCTCTGCATTCAATACGTAATCAGGTAGTAAATTGATATTACGTAAAGCATCAATTACATGAGGTACTGATTGACCTCCACCAATCTCCTCATCACCAGATAATGCAATGATAACATTGCCAGATTTGACGTCATAATCTTTGAATGCCATGAGGAAAGCAACGACTCCTCCTTTCATATCTCCAGAACCTCGCCCGAAGACCTTATCACCAATTAATTTTGCTTGAAATGGTTCCGATTTCCAGTAATCCATCTCTGCAAGAGTTACAGGAACAACATCGAGATGCCCTAATAAGAGTAAAGTTTTTCCTGGTTTTTTTCCTCTTTTGATAAGAACTGTTGAGAAAATCTCATAATCTCCATATCTACCATTTAGTACATCTAGGATCTCGAATTTATGCTTGAGCCCAAATTGTTTCACATAATCTGAGCAGGAAGATTCAGGAAATATTTTATTCTCAGGATTAATACTCGTCTCATGAGCAATTAGTTCAGAGAGTAAATGGATGGTTGCTTCTCTCACAATTATAATAGCGATTAATTCCGAATAAGTGTATCAGTTATAGAATGGTGTTTTTTTGCAATGTTTCAGATAAACTGATTACTCAAATCGAATAATCCTCGATTGATTAATAAAGAGAACAGAAAGCAATCTCTTATGTCACGAACTTATAACAAAGAGAATGATAGAAATTATGAGAAATTGTATTCTATTTCATTAATTCTAGTATTTGTCATTGGGCTACTAGGTATGTTAATATTTATCCTTTCTTTGGATTTTGATCTTGATTACGGATTCTTAGAGGATATGGTGGATAATCTCGTTGATATCTTCACCATACTTATTCCATTAACTCTTGCAGCTCTAATAGTGGGATGGATTCAGGTTGCTTTAACATCTAAAATTGGAGAAGAATTGATCTTGATTGTTATATGGGTTACACCATTCTTAGTGATTGCAACTTCACTATATCTCTATTATGATTCCAATGATTATAACCTGCTAGGTGGAGCGATTGTAGGCCTGATATTTCTTGGTTTAGTGATCTATTTCAAACATTCAGTTCGTTTATCTGCTAGATTAATCGAGGTTGGTGCTGAGATCACCCTACAAAATAGTGCTCTATTCAAACCACAATTGTATGCCTTTTTACTCACTTCTCTGCTTAGCATCCTTGTAATTCCGGGTACTTTTGTTACTTTCGCCTTTGGAGCAAAAATTCATGGGTTAGTAGCCATAATTCTTGTTGCCCTTTATGATACGATGTTCCTATTTGTCATCACCACAATAAAATTTACCGCTGATGCTATGAATATTGCATATTTGGGTGATTGGTATGGAGGAACTGCGAGTAATGAGAAGGCCAAGAAGACGGTAAGTATGCTCAAAGCACCTATTATCAAATTCTCCTTTATCATGGCATTTATCGAGCGATTCAGATCAAATAAACAGCAAGGTTTCACTCCATTCTCATTGTTCAAATACATGAATATTAAAAACTGGCCAAAATTACTCCTTCAAGGTAGTGTGTCATCCAAAGTCGCAGATACTGTAGTTTACTTTGGTAACTATACATTGGTAGTCATTGTATTGAAGAAAATGGGGTCTGTTACCCAAGCGTACCAGGAGTCAGCAAAATCCATGTTCAAAACCTTTGCAGCAAATATTGCCGGATCCATGGGCTTCAACATACTAGATTCTCTGCGTGTGTGGACATCGAGTATTCTCCTCCTTGCAGCAGGTGGATTCTATGGTTATTCTGTGTACGGAGATATATTCTTGGCAATTATTACTGCAATACTATTTCTGATTCTCGGATCAACACCCTTGAATTCCATGTTTAAACCAGTAATACTTGCCTATCGTGTATTATTGTACAATTCATATACGAAAAAGAAGAGTTCAAAGCTTGATAAGAAAACCAAAGATATAATCAATGCTGCCTTACCTTAAACAGGGTTCAATGCAATCAATATTGCTAGATATCCAGTAGTTATAATAATCCTAATCAAAGTAGCCAAGCCTTGAGTTTTAATAAATTCACCCCATCCCATCTTCTCTCCAGTTTTACGTTTAAGCATGGTAAGACCAATAACTGCTGAAGGTGCACCTATTGGAGTTAACCCGCCTCCAAACGAAGCACCAAATATTGTTGCCCATGCAATTACTGTGGGATGGAATGATGGGTTTACCTTGGCAACTGAATAGAGAATAGGACCAAAAGCTGCGGCAACCACAATATTATCAACTATGGCAGAAATAATGGATACAAACCATAAGATTATGGTAGCGGCTGCAAGTGGATTATCTGGAAGTATACTTGCCATCCAATTGGCAGTAACCTCCATAACTCCCAATAAATCAAGAGTAGAGATCAATACAAACAGACCCATGAAAAAAGAAATGAGACTCCAATCCACATTACTCAATACATCCTCGATTTTCTTGGAATTGGCAATTGAAATGGTCATTCCCGCTGTAATGGCAATCAGGGCTAGGGGCAAGCCCAATTGATCAGATATAATGAAACCAATAATGGATATAATGAGTACAACTGCGGAGAGATAAAAGTGCTTTTTATCCTTTACAGCCACCCACTCATCGAATTCATTGACTCTTCGTTCTAGCTCCTTAGGGCTGATCTTTAGCTTGAACTCATTACGATACAACCTCTCAAAGATTAGGAAATTAACAAACATGGTGATGATACCCCATGGAGCACCAATTATGAAGAAAGAGATGAAACCAATACCAAAAATCTGTGAAATGATGATATTAGGGATACTAGCCACAAGAGTAATAATCCCACCAACAGTGGTCATGGATAGTTCGACTACAATATATGGCTTTGGGGGTAGTTCTAACCGTTCGCATGCAATCAGTGTGAGTGAGCCAACGATCATCATGGCAGAAATGTTACCCACGAGTACTGAAAGCACGACTGAAAGCAGTCCAAAATATCGTTCCAATCGTATGGGATCTCCTTTAGATAGTTTGAGGATTTTGATGGCAAGATAATGGAAAATACCACTCTCTGAGGCCACATCAACTAACATGAGAAAACCCAAAATTAGACCGATGACTTCAAGATCCCTGAAATGGATGATATGTTCCTTATCAATTTCAACACCAGGATGTGTTGGATCCTCCATCTTGAGCATCAGCACAAGAATTGCAGCAATTAAACCACCAAATACCGCAGAAGTGGTTTTATCTATTTTGGAATGAATAATGCCGATGTAGGTTAATACAAATACAATCAGTATGAGGCTAACGTTTAATATATTAATTTCCAGTTCCATAGACCATCAATTCCGCACAATTTCTTGTCTTACACATGGTATCACCTAATCCCAGGTTAATAAGACTGGGTAGCCTTCTGCCAATGCAATTCTGGCCAGATTTTCTGCTTCTGGATCCAAATTCTCATCCACTTTACTCACATTTCTCACGAGCACTAGTTTAGGCTTGATTTCCTCGATGATGTTCTTCACACTGGCTGTTGTTAATCCCACAACTATATCGGTGTCAAGATCCATCTCTTCATCTTCTAACTTGAAGGATTCGAGTAAATCCTTATACTTATGTGTTATTCGTTCTCTTACCTCTGAGACATTCTGACTGGTATCTGTCTCATCCTCAGGTAATTCTGATCTGGCTATGGTCTCAATAGTATTATCTTCTAGAATACCAACCAGATACAAATGCTTACTCCATTCCTTCAAAACCATTCCCTTTCTCAATACAGCTTCTATTGAACCTTGTTTTTGTTTATAATTGACAAGAACTAGCATACGATTCGATTTATCTGCTATTTCATTGGGTACAAGGAGAAAATCTGATTTTATATTGAAATCTCCTAGAAGTTTGCGTAAGTAATATCCAAAATATCCAGCCTGCTCCCTTGTACGCAACAGGGGAGAGCCTGCAATGAAAAGATCAAATTCTTCTTTAATCAATTTGTTAATAATCAGCCTGGAGAGTTTTTCCTCCTCAAGTAGGTCTTCATCCATATACTTCAATATATGATCAACCCTTCGGCTCATGAGTGGCTCGGATTCACTAGCAATTTGTTCTTCTTGTGAAAAATTAGATATGAAATCCTGCATCTCAGTCTCTTTCTTTCTAATTGTGGAAACTGAATCCTCAATTTTCTTGTAGAAATCATCGGCTGCAAATACCTTCAGCTTTGCCTTCATTGCTTTGGCCAGTGCGGTGGCCATCGTAATAGCATGTTTGCTCTGATTGGTACTATCGTAAATGGAACCTATCTTCTTTATTCGTTCTTTTCCTCGCTCTACTATAGTTTTAGATTTTTGAGTCTGAAGAAACATCTGTTCCATCTTATCTAGTTTGTCCATAATGTCAGCCTTCTAGAGTAAATAATTATTCTGAGGGATTGGGTGATGGATATAAGAATTAGTATAACTCAAATGGATAATACTCAAAAATTGTATGTATCAAATGACGCAGTCCAAATTTTTATGTGATTGGACTAGTCAAAAAGTACAAGTACGGGATATCCTTCGGATAACACTATGCGGGTTAGTGTCTCAGTTTCTTTAGAAAAATGATCATCAAGCTTGGAAACACTACGCACCATTACCAACGATGGTTTAGTTTGTTCCAAAATGAGTTTAACCATGGATGTCAAATTACCACTCTCAATACCCATTTCGATTCCAGACATAAGATCATCTGAAATCTCAACTGAACTCATCTCCTCAGCAAATTTTGCATGTATACGATCTCTAACTTCTTCAATTTTCAGCTCAAGATCTTCTTCATCTCCCTCAATCATCTCTGATTTTGCAATAGTTTCCAGAGTTGATTTTTCCACCAACCCAATTACCTTGATTTCCTTCTCCTTTCCTCGAATAGATAAGCCTCTGCGGATAATTGCAGCAAGGGTGCCAGACATTTGATTGAAGGTAATCATACCTAACATTGTGTCTCCACGTTCTGCTAAAACATTTGGAACCAGGAGAAAATTAGTATGAATTTTTGATTCCTCAAGTAAAATACTCAGGTAATATCCTAATGTTCCTGTATCCTCGGAATTTCTCATTAATGGAGTTCCTGCAACTAATAGTGAAAAGTTATGTTCAATCAATTTCTCCTTTATTAGAGTACTTAATTTCTCATTTTCCTCAAATTCAGCATCCATGAGGGATAGAACTTTTTGGATCTTACCTCCAATAAGAATTTCAGTCTCTATCTCCATCTCATTTTCTGTGGCAAAGTTTTTCAAATATGTAAGCATATCCTCTTCTTTGTTCTTTATCTCATCAGTTGCAATTTTTAGAGTTAAATAATAATCATCCATTGAGTAGGAGTGAAGAGGTAAATGCAAGGTTTTAGCCATTTCACTTGCTAATTTCAAACTGTTGACACCCTGAGGTGTACTATCATAAATGCAGCCAATTGATGTTATTTTATCAATATCCTCAACTTTTAAGGTTGGCTTGGTGGATTTTTTGAACATCTCGTCTATCTGATCAATTTTTGGCATTTAAGACCCCAGCCTTTAGATCTACAACGCAAATTGTTGTTAATACTCGATATATTCACTGAAATATAAAAAGAATTCTTTTGCTAGAGAAATCAAATCAAGAAATTGTTGGTAATTAGTATTGATTATACAAATTATCTCTCTTCCTCCTTTTGAATGAAGATTCTTGTCAAATTGGTATCATGAAATCTAGAATCTTTATATCTTTGAGTAACATTCCATCCGATATGGAATTAGTGCAAATAGTTATTCTTGCATTGGTAGTAATCATTGTTATCGTCATAGCGATAATGATGAAACCCAAAGCTGAGGAGAGGGAGGAGAAGACAACAGATAAGAATCTTGCCAAGCATCTTCAAAAGGAGAAGGAAGATGCTGAGAAGAAAAAGAAGCTAAAGGAACATCTTAAAAAGGATTTCAGCTAACTGTAATGATCTTATTCTCTTCTAGAAGATTTAGAATGGAACATATATCCTCATGATTTATTGGTTTTCCATACTCTATGGAGAGAATAGAAGTCATTTCCCGAGGAGTTTTCTCCTTTCCTATTAAGTTCATTAACTCAAATATAAAACCTCCATATTGCCCTGTTATAAACGAAATATTGCGATATGATTCATGGCTGAATATATTCTCTAAACCCTCAAGAGAAAAGGACATAGGCCCTTCAAAGTTACGTCGGTATGTCTTTCCATTATCATTAAAACTCCCATAGATTTCAAGGTAAAAGTCCTTCCAAGATTCCATCTCACGGGTTGCTATAGTAATAAATTTTACTAGTTGATTATTTTCCGAGAACTGTCGAGGGAGAGAATCTAGTAGCTTCATCTCATAATTATACATTGAATGGATCAGATGAGCAGGTATTTGATCTTTTGGGGAGTGTAGGAGAAACATTGTCTTTGCTCTTCTATTCATAATACCAGCTGAGATGATTCCAGCCATTTCACTTGAAAAGGATGTAATAGCCATACTAACTGCAGTGGATGCAGTAATCCCCATTATACGCTGTAACTCAGTGCTATCCACATTATCGGTGATATCTAGGTTAGTATGATGAAAATCATCATTATGCCCAAACATCACACTGGGAATGGAAAAAACATGATCATTAGAGATGATATGATCAGATCCACCATCAAATGGCAGAAATCGATAATTCATGGGTTTTGTTGATCCATTGACTGCTAGACCATCCTTATGATCTGCAACATATATGGTGATATACTTAATTAGATCATTTAAAAACGAAGGAGTGGAATATGAACTACAATTGACATTAAATGGGTAACCAATAGTAACAGGAGATTCTCCAATCATATCTAGGTTAATAGCAGCGATTGTATTTTTCCATTGTGATTCAAATTGATGTGCAAATGGTACGGTCCCATGAAATTCAGGCATCCATAGAAAGCGGATACTTCTATCAAGTGTAATAGTTTTTGATTTTACGAGACGATGTAATGTCTTTGCTAATTCGAATAATCCTGCAGCTCCTGAGGCATTATCATTTGCAGATGGTGCAGGATGACATAGATGTGCCATCAAGAGAATTTCCTCATGTGGTACTGTATCACCCTTGATGACAGTAGTCAACACTTCTAACTCTCCTTCATAGAGTTCAGCCTCTATCTTCATATGCAATCTAACTGCACCTTGACAGAGTAATGCTTTCAGCTCTATAGCCTTGGTATAGCTAATGCTGATACCTGATTGCACTGCATCAAATGTTTTACTGGAGGGCCAGAAACCATCATAACGTACCATCTCGGGATGTTTTCCAGCACGTTCCACTCCTGGGTAGATGATACAGGCGATTGCTCCGCTTTCCTTCATCCAAAGAGAAAAATCCCCCCTAACTGATCCAGTCATGAGTACAATCTTGCCATCAAGATCCTTATTCTCAAAATCCTCTTTCCTTCCCCTATCTATATCTACTAATTCTGCAACAATATCACAGGATCTACTATGAGTAATTACAGCCGTGGGTATCTCATCAAAATCCATTACTATTTCATTTTTAGGCTCAATCATCCTCAAACTGCCTGAAGATATGCTCCAGGAATACGGTGTCTCCCAGCACCAGAATTTTGTTTTACCATCTGCTGGGTAAGAATACCGCTTCACATCCATCCCAGATTGCATCAGATCATCAGCAAGTACGGCGGAGATCTGTTTATACATTGGTGAACCTTGAATCCTATGAAAAGAGCTAATCTTTGCAACCCAATCTTTTGCTCGTTTTCCGCTCAATTCCTTCAATAATACATCTATTAGTGGTTTGATTTCCATGAGCGAATAAAACTTCATGGCATTAAAAAGGCTATATGACAGGCATATAGATATTCTGCCAATATTTCTAGTTTACTCTCAATTTGAAAGGATATAACCACTAGCTTGATATTTACCTTGCTGATTAACCAATTGTGCAGAACCAAAATTACTTACCTTTACGGGTGGTTCTTCCAATCACATCTATTGGAATAGTATTAGGAGCTTTAGATGGTTCTATTGTCAATGTCAGCCTTCGTACTATAGCAAATAATTTACAAGCTTCTGAAGCTCAAGTCTCATGGGTTGTTATAGCTTACTTACTGACAATAACCTCACTTATGGGGCTTGGGGGAGCATTAGGCGATGTTTATGGAAGAAAACGAATTTTTCAAATTGGTATGTTCATTTTTTCCATAGGGTCGTTATTTTGCAGTTTATCAGGTACCCTCATCATGTTGGTTATCTCAAGGATTATCCAGGCCATAGGTGCGAGTATGATCATGAGCAATGGACTCGCTATAGTCATAAGTTTCATTGATCCACGTGTCAGAGGAAGGGCTATTGGTATCAACTCACTGGTAGTTGCTGCTTCTATCTCGGCAGGACCTATACTTGGCGGGATTATCACAGAGTATTTTGGCTGGCCTTATATTTTCGTTATCAATGTACCAGTTGGAATATTTGGATTGATTGTTACTCAATTTAAGATCCCAGAAACTGAGAAACGGTCATTTAAACCAGACTATTTGGGTATTACTCTTTTTGGGCTAGCTGTAGTTAGCTTGGTGTATGGTATCATGCAGGCTTTTGATGGATCAATTCTTGGTATTGCACTTATCATTACCTCAATGATATCATGGATTCTATTTTACAGACAGGAGGCACACTACCCCAATCCGATGCTCAGTGTTGATGTTCTCAAATCTCGTCAAATTATGATGGGGGTGATTAGTGCAATTTTCGCGTATATGGGTATCAATGGTGTAGGATTTTTACTTCCTTTTTATCTCCAGGATGTACTCAATTTCAGTCAATCAAAAACTGGGATCTTTATGATTGTTACTCCAGTAGCATTGAGTTTGGTTGGCCCTCCCGCTGGTTTTCTAGCTGAGAAAATTAAGGCTCGTACATTGGCCACAATAGGTGCAATCTGCCAGACATTTGGATTGGTTAGTCTAGGCACACTATTGCTCATAATGGGTACACAAACTCCATTATACCTCATAATCCTATTTATCGGCATTACTGCTGGTTTTCTCTCATTATTTACCAATAGCAATGGTACAAGTGTGATGAATGGAACCCCGAAACGAATGCTCAGCACAGTATCAGGAGCACTCAATCTTTCAAGAAATGTGGGGTTCACCTTGGGTACAGCGCTGTCATCAGCGATATTTTTCGGATTACTCCTCAATGTTCAAGAAGGAGATCCAAATTACTCAGATGCGTATCATGAGGGATTAGGTTATATATTCCTCATCTTCGGTGCAATTGTTTTCATTGGAGCAGTGTTATCGTTTCTGCGTGGTGAGGAGAGATTAGTGTTGGAATAAATCTCTGTTCACCTTAAATTTTACTCATGGATTTTCTCATTGATATGCATAATTTAAACATCATAAATAGAATGGATAGTGATGAATAATCAGATTTTAGTCATACTTCACGCATATCAACCTCCATATCCGATACAGGAGAAATTTGTACTGGATAAAATAGTAGAGGAATGTTATCGACCCATTGCAAAAGCCCTAAAATCCTATCCCCGTGTCAAATTTCTGCTCAACATCAATGCTTCATTATCTGAAATGTTGGAGGAGGATGCCAAGGATGTACTGAGATTATTCAACGAGGCAGCACAGCGTGGACAAATTGAGTTTTTAAACACTGGAGCATATCATCCTATTCTACCCCTATTAGATGATCATGAGAAAGATATACAACTACAAAAGAATATAGAGATCAATGAACGCTTAATCGGAAATTCATTCAAACCTAGAGGCTTCTTTCCACCGGAATTAGCAGTTAATCAACAACTTATGGAATATCTTGCTCAACATGATTACAAATTTGTGATGATACCAGAAAATTCAGTAGCAGTAAATCATCAAAAAGGAATTCCTTACATCGAGTTTCAAGGGAAAAAATTATATCTTATCCAACGAGATAAGTCCCTTTCTAATCATATTTCATTTGCACAGGACAAGAATAATCTGGAAGGATTGATCAAAAGATTCACTGAAAAGGCAAAAAACAGAAATAAACCAACAGTATTTGCAGCAGATATTGAAACCTTTGGCCATCATCACAAGGATTACTGGAAATTTTTCTTCTCTTTCCTTTCTCATACCCAGATAGAGCCAGTACTCTCAGAAACATACTTCAAACATAAGGAGAGGGTAAAAATGAAACGAATATCTTCGAGTTCTTGGAGTACCGATGATTCAGAGGTAAATCAAAGCATTCCCTTCCCTCTTTGGGATCATCCAAGAAATCCAGTACATGTGACCCAACAATTACATTTTACCCTTGTTAGAAAATTATTTGATACTACAGACATAAATTACTATTCGAGAAAAGATCAATCAACCATTATGGCTGCATATCATTCCTGTCAATTCTGGTGGGCCTCGGGTAATGGTAGATGGAGCCCATCGATGATTAAAAAGGGATTCAAAGCACAGATGAAAGCATTGCAGCTCATGACTACTGATCCTCTGTATTTGGAATTATCAGACGATTTATTTAGAAGATTAGAGTTTACCTTGAAGAATATTAGCTTGTAAGGTTTACTGTACCTGATCCATTCAATTGTCTATGGATCTCTGCATACTCTACACCAACCATACTGAAATTACTGAAAACATGGTATTTATAACCATCAAGGCTTAAAAATAAGCCATTTTCCAGCTCATCTCTTGATCTAATATATTGCATACGGGAAATAGAATCTGTAAAGACAATGAATGGTAAATCCTCACGGAGCAGTAAATCTTTGATATGTATGACCGTATCAGAGCCAAAGGGTTGATATGCAAAACTAATCCATCCGCTTGATCGTTCAAATCTATTATTCACAACCACCAATACTTGATTGAACTCAGTTTGATTGTAATAAATAAATACATCCTCATTCACTGCCCCATCAAGCATCAGATCAAAGATACGATAGTGATCTACCTCTGCAAAAAGATCACGATTACGCATGAGAGGAGATAATTCCCAAAGATGCCGATCCCGTATCCCTTCATTCACTGGTTCATGTAAATATGCTCTTTGATACTCCATTCCATATCGTTCCTTAAATCCATACCATTGACCATGACCAAACATCGGAGTACCTGGGAGTGTGACCATGAGCACACAGATTCCAAAATACTTATCTCCATCACCAAATTGAGAAATAGCAGGATCCTCATCAGGAGTTGTGAGATAATTAACAAAGCGTTTTAAGATCTGTGGGTTATTATCTAGTATATTCTTGATTGATTGTCTATACTTTGCATTTTCCTCATCCCGTAACATATGCATAAAGGCAGAATTGTATACCCTATGCATACCGAGTGAACGCACAAAATAACCTTCAAGCATCCAGAAAGCCTCTGCTAGTAACAGAGTATTGGGAACCTCTTGATTGATACGATCCACTACTTCTCTCCAGAATTCAACTGGAATATACCGCTCAAATTCTTCATCACCCATTGAAGATAATGAACGTGAGGGAATGGCACCTCCCTCTCCTGGTTTAGGATACCACAGTCTTCGTATATGCTTCTTGACCAGTGTCATCGCGGCATCAAACCTAATTATTGGAAATACTTTGGCTACATCGATAATCTGCTGTATCACCCGTTCTCTTACTTCAGGAAGGAGGAAATTTAATTGTGCGGTATCATTCCATGGAATTGCCGTTCCATCGTTGCCATGGTAGATGTAGCAGGCCTTCTGAGTATGATGATCATAGCGTTTGAATACAACAGCAGCATCAGTTTCATTGTAATAACCATTATCAATATGAATCGATACATCAGGATTTTGACAAAGATCCTCATTCTCGAAATTATAGGAATAGGGTGATGTATCTGATTGAATAAACCATTCTGGATTCTCAATGACCCACTTACTATCACAAGCCATATGATTTGGGACCATATCTGCCCCAAGCCGGATACCATATCGCATCAGACGTTCTTGGAATTGTTTTAACAGGTCTTCTCCACCTATTCTGTCACTTATCTGATAATCATGAATGGCATATGCTGAAGATACAGCATCTATATTACCACGTATTTGTTTTATCCTTCTAGAAGCATAGCTTCGTTGCCAAATTCCGATGAGCCATAGAGCATTGAATCCTTGCTGTTTAATCTCCTCCAACTCTACATCAGGAATATCAGCAATGGTTCGAATCTCCATTTTGTGTTTTCGAGACAATTGATCCATCCAGACATAGACATTTTTTGCAAGTAGGATAGTTTTAGGCATCCAAGTCATATCTGGAGTAAATCTTTCTTCTCCTTCTTCATCGCTCTGGTAAATGTAGGCCTCACCAGGACCAGTGAAATGTGGTTTATGTTCTTCCTTGAGTAAATCAATACTTAATAACAACTTACTGGGAGCTACATTCCAGTGATCAATGATATACTGCATTTGAGATACCAAATCATAGGGATATGATTGTTGCGGAATACTTGCATCCAAAGTATTCAATGCTGTGTTCAGTTCTATCAACTCATTTGTATCTAGAATTTCCTCCACTTTAAAGAGTTCTCGATATTCTTCAAATGCAGGATTGAGAATTACCATGAGTAAGGGAACTAGATGCGATGGAGGAAGATTGAAGTTGTTTTGAAGTTTAAGTAAAATCTTTTTATTTATAGAAGGAGCCCCCAACTTTTGCCGGGTCACTTGATAGAGACTGTGTAGTGTATGTAATTTAGCTGTACTGGTCTGAATGATCTCCAGTTTTTTTACATATGCCTGAATTTGCTCAAAATCAACCTGATCATTTTCAAGAAGTGCAATGGTTTCCTCAATCATCTAAAAGTCGCAATAGTTCTATCTTTTAAACTATTTTTGATTTGGAACTAACTTTAGCTCTATTAATTATCCACATATCCGAGATCCCAGTTTCGATCAGGATGATGATTACGTAGATCAACATCAAAATCCACAGCTGCCTTCAAGGATAATAGAACAGATACCCATCCTGCAATCACCTCACAACGATCTTCTGGTTTTACACCAATATCAATTAGGCTTAAGTCTGTTCCATCATCTTTCTCGAGTGTAAAGGTTACTATACTCCCTCCAAGGTATTTTATTGAGAATAAGGAGTTCTCTACACAATTTATTTTCTCTGCCTTCCATACAAGTCCATTGGGGAAGGTGAATTCAATTTCATTCTCAGATTCTCTTGTTTTTGCCCAATATTTTGATCTACCTGTATCTGTGGTTAAAAAATGGTATACTGTCTCCACAGAAGAATTCAAGTGAATTTTCCATCTAATTGCATTAGGATTGCTTTGAAAGCCCATATATCACCAATTTTGATTCTATCTAAGTTAGTTTTCAATTAACTTTGTCTTGTTGGTAAGTATAGTTATATTATCTAAACATTTTAAATTTAGTTTGTTCTTTGTTATTTTAATGATGAATATATCTCAAGAAGTTCTTGAAAGAGAGAAGAAAAGGAAACAATTGTATGGAATATTACGGATAGCCACCTTTATCTTTCTTCTTGGAGATCTATTTGGATTTTCCTATGTACTGGGAATTCCAACCTTTTTCATTGGTGTGGTGTTAATGTTTACTCGCGGTCTTATCGTTAACAAGATATATGGCCCATCATATGCCCAACAACAAAAACAAATGATGCAACAACAACAGTTTGCACAACAACAGTACACACAACAACCTAATCAGGATCCGTTGTACTCATCAAACTATCACCAACCTGCAGCACAGGAATTTGTGATGGAAATAAAATTCTGTGAATCTTGTGGTACACAAAATGACTTGGATTCTAATTTCTGTATCAAATGTGGAGAAAAGTTATTATAAATATAAAAAAGATAGAAATTTACTATTCCTCCTTCCAAAGCCTAATTTGATCTCAATAAGCTAATATATTGATAGTTGGCATAGCACCTGATACAAATGGTTGATATTGATTTATTTTCCTTCGTACCTGCAGTTTTCGGTTCTGTTCTTTCACTCTACAACTGGTTACAAACAAGAAAACCAGCTAATATTCATGCCAATCCTATTGTCCAATATGGTTTGGTCAGCTCAAGTTATGCTGAGGAAGATCTTCTCACTATACCACTTGTCTATACTAATGAGGGGGCATTCAAAGGTACAATTGTGGATATTAAAATTGGTTTGAAATCAAAAGGTCAAACTAAGTATTTTGAGGTCTTAGGTAAGGTAACTCTAAATTCCATGAGTTCTGATGATTTACAATCAATGGATATGGAAGCCTATAGTAACAATGGATACAAATTACAGATGCCCACCTACCCTATTGATGTCTATCCAGAAGAGAGCACTACAGTAATTCTACTTGCAGTAGCAGCCCATGAAGACAAAGTTTTACCCTTGGATGTAAAATCGGAATGGAAAATTGAGACTTATTTTGATAATAAAGTATCCAAAGATGTATATCCATTCTCACTGAACACAGAAACCTATGAATCTGCAGAGTACCTGAAATGGTTGAGATCGTGAAAATAAAATGAAAAATTGCTGAATAAATATTGACTTGTATATGAGGTATTATTAATATTCACATCATCTAATCAACATGGATGAAGAAATCCAGGGTAACCATTTCCTCACCTTACATCGAGAAAACATTCAAGATCTAATTCTATCCTACTATAGTCATGTATTCGATGATGTAAAAGAAAGGAAATCGATGAACGTTGGTGGAATTATATTTGATAGTGGAGGGATCTACAAAGAATCTGCAAAAATTGCGGGGATGGCCAGTATCAGCTCTGGATTAATGTGTAACGAATTGAATGTAGCTGGTAAAACCACATTCAAAGATGTGGTGATTGCCAAGGGTGATGCCAAAATAGCAGGTACTAGTAATTTCTTTGAGGACACGGTTATTTTTGGAAGCTTGAAAGTAGCTGGTAATGCACATTTTGACAGTCGTGTTTTACTTACAGGTAATGTTAAGACAGCAGGGAAACTATTTGCAAAGGAATTCTATGCCAGTGAAGTTGTTGTCATAGAAGGATCAGTATCAGCTGGAACTCTTATTGTAAAGGAATTGATCATAAAAGGTAGATTGACCAGTGAATTTGTTAAGACAAAACGTTTACTTATTGAAAGAGGAGGAGGTACAATAAATGGGGATCTTGAGACTGAAGAGCTAAAAATCAATCCTCAGAGCCTAATGGTGAGTACTCACGGAAATTTGAGTAATTTGCTCAATCTAGTCACATATATTGGATCAACCCTCAAACGTACCCTTATCAGAAGTTTGGAGAACCAACCCAAAAACCTTGAAGTTTTGGGTAATGTGACTTGCAATAAAGCAACCTTGCATAATACCATTATTCATGGAAATTTGGTTGCGCAGGAGCTAATTATAGGTCAGAATGTAACAATCAAGGGTACTGTGGATTGTAGTAACATTGTATATTTGGAGGAGATCAAAGGTATTTCTTCTGATGATACAGAACGTAAATCCCTCAAAGAGAAAATTGAAGAAGTGAAGCAAGACTAGTTTTCTATGTCAAATAAGGAGATAATCAAACTATTTTATGAGAAGATGTGGTCTGAAGGAGACTTGATAATTACGGATCAAATTATTCATCCAGAGTACCACCCCCGTGATGTAGGTATGCCTGAGAAAGGCCCTGCTTTATTGAAAAAGGAAATTGGCTATTTCCGTTCAATTTTTCCAGATCTACATTATCGCATTATTGAGATGGTGGAGGATGGTGATAAAATCTGTGTTCGCTATCAAGGCAATGGTACACAGAAAGGGAATGGATGGGGATTTGAACCCACAGATAAGAAAATCGAATTCGACGGAGCTGCGATTTTTACTTTAGAAAGCGGACTTATCATCGATTCATGGCGTAGTTATTGTCTATTTGATATATTTGTTCAAACTGGCCATATACCTCCTTTATGGGAACTTGCAGATGCACTAAAGAAAGATTAGTTAAGATTTATTGCTATAGCATTACTTAACTCGTTTATTCTGAATTAGGATCATACTACTAAATACAAGAAATAAACTGATTGATTGAAAAGTGGTATCTTTAGTAACTGAATCAGATTCTTCACTAAATTCAAGCCATTCAATATATCCACCAAGCATATTATAGACATTGGTAAAATCAAAATCATCAAGAATACCTGATGCAGTGGCACTTCTTGAACCAGATCTGCAGTAAACTAGGATTTTAGCATCCTTGGCGGGTAATTCATCAAGTCTATCCTCAAGTTCATCTACAGGGATTAGGGTTGCACCATCAATATGACCTTCATCATATTCTGATTGTGATCGTACATCAAGAATAAACACGTCTCCTTCTTCGATCATTGCTTTGGCATCAGCAACTGATATATCCGTATATGCTGCTGAACTTGGTATCAAAAAGAGGAGAAATAATATAATTGGCAGGTATTTCTTCATGAATCAAGTATTGTTGGAATATTTAATAATTCAGTGGTCAAAGAACGATTTTTTATGATTAAAAGAAACTAACTATTAGTTTGTACGAAAGTACAATAAGATGTTCGAAATACAAAAATATATGTGGAATTCTACTGAAGAGTATCTGGAATTGGAACCAAAGGAAGTATTCGACACTCTAACGCAACAATATGAAAAAAGGGTTAATGCGATTTGTACCTGTGCAGACTACTCGATACAAACAGCTGGTCGGCTTTCAGGATTACCAATACTCATCAAGGATTCACTGCTGACATTTGGTATACGAACAACTTGTGGTAGTAAACAATTCCAGGATTTCATCCCTGATAGAAATGCTTCAATTGTACAACGTGTACTGGATGAGGGGGCAATCATTGTTGGCAAGACAAATACTCCTGAAAATACCATGGATTACCAGTGCTTTAACTCGATTTTTGGAACGACGAATAATCCCTATGATCTAACAAAAACCTCTGGAGGATCAAGTGGTGGATCTGCTGCGGCATTGGCTATGCGTTATGTGGCTTTTGCCATAGGAACTGATTTAGGAGGATCTCTACGATTACCTGCCTCATTTTGCGGAATTTATTCCTTCAGACCCACATTTGGTTCCTTTGAAGATTCAGGGCATCTTCCTCCAGGAGATAATAATTACATGGCAATCGCTGGTCCCATGGCTACAGATATGAAAGGGCTAGCTCTATTATGGTCAAGTATCAAAAACATTGATTTACAATTGAAGAGTAAGGAAAAAGTTCAAATTATCTTCAGTAACCACTTATATGATATTCCGATAGATAGTAGAATCAAACAGCAGATGGATATACTGGAAATTAGACTAGAAGAAAAGGGGCATTCTATCACCCCATACACTGAATATCCCCTTGAGGAGACTAATAGATGTTATATGGGTCTGTTTAATCATATGATCAAAAATGAAAAAACACATCTTGAAGAATATCTCAACCTTCAGAAAACCGTTAGAGAGTATCAGGAAAAGCTACTCAGAGATTCTGATATATGGATACTCCCTGTATGTTCAGTTCTCCCATATGAACATAATCCAGAGCATAAGGATTTCTTTATTGATAGAACTGGTAAAATTGGGCTAGATGTTGTCGGTGACAAATTAAACTACTGGGTGGCCAATGGATACTACTGTCGTCCTGTTTCTGTCTCTGGCTTTCCCACCATTACAATCCCTTTATGCATGATAGAATCATTACCTGTAGGGATACAACTTATCGGAAAACCAGGCATGGAAGAAGATCTATTTGATGTTGCGTATACAATAGATACGATACTTGGTAGGAGAATACCAATACCATCGATTATTTCCGAAGAGTATTGAGAGCTTCTGAAATTGATAAATGAAGATATTGTTTTGCCTTTTTTAAGTGCTTCTTACAGAACCACTCTGCGTTGAGGGGATGGCCCACTAATCCATCTCTATCCCATCGTTCCATTTCCTTCTTTTCATCAGGTGTGGGTGTAAAGTATAACAGATCACCACCTTTTGTGGGACTGAATTGCTTATCACAAATAATGCATTCTGGTGGTTTCATAACTGACATCAATCTAATTTGCTATTTGTAGATTTGTCAATCCTTGAAGATTATTGTTTAATTTGTATCGATTACCTCAATATATGGAAAATTCGAACGAACAGAAGATTTTATGGCCTCTTCATCAACAATTCCAACATTAAATTCTGATTCCATCTGTGCATTTACAATTTGTTCACATCGATGTTGAAATGATTTCATGGATTGATTGAGCAATCGAGTGCTCTTCTCAGTAATCATGGCTGTATGAATAGTAGATCCCATCTCAAATACTACTGCTTTATCAACACCATTGATACTCCGCATATATGATTGAGTCCCAAGAGCTTCCTTTACAAAGCTGAGTAATGCAGACACAAGTGGTACGAATAATGCTGGATCTACTGGAATGGCAGCGGACTCGATATTTTTCTTGGTCTTGACATTGTAAAATCCTAACTCACGACCTGCATTATCAAATACTAAGATACCATAGGTATCCACTGCAATTCTCTCGACAAAGTTCGCATTAAATGCAAAAATAGAGATAAATAACAGAGCACCAATTGCCTTCACCACATCAGCATAATAGGGTTCAATTTGCAATTCTAGACCATTACGAATGATAGGCGTTGTAAGTGCACCTACAATAAATCCAATAACGAGTAGCATTGTACCTACTCCCTGTATCAGTGCCTCTTTTTCCTTGGAGTACCTATAGGAAGAGAACATAACATAGGAGATGTACAAGAATGCCACGAATCCAAGTGAATTATAAGAAAGATCCCACATTAGCTCATCAAAATCTTCTAATTGTTCTAACATGAATTTTATTGAATAAACGGTGAATATACCTGCAAATAATGATAGCATGGAGATATACACCGTATTCAAGTTCTCAGAGACTGAAAAATTGAAGTGGATGTAGAGCAATATATATTCCAATCCAAAGGCCATGAGTTGTAAGGATAGGGTAATCCGTCCACTGCCAATATACAAATCCATTTCAGGTATAATAGATAAAATTGAGGCAATTATACCAGAAACCAATCCGATTATCAATAACGTTGAGTTTCGTCCTAGTTTTTTTGATTGTATAAAAAATACAGCAAGTAAAATTACTTGTATCACTACAAAAGCCATATTCAGAATGAGGAGTACATCTACCATAGTTCAACTTAAATCGATCTAATTCAAAAAGGTATCTGATTATGTTTGATATGGATGACGTTAAAAAATTACTGTTTTCAATGACCCTAACCTTTTTAACGAGACTATTAGAAAGAACAGTATGTCTGTTGAATATGATAAGCTGGGAATGGCTTCACAGATAATCCATTCACATAGCTATGGGATATTATCTACATTATCCGTGGATATGGAAGGTTTTCCCTTTGGATCTGTGGTTCCTTATATGGTAGATACTGCAGGGGAATTAATCATCCTAATTTCGGATATCGCACAACATACCAAGAATATCAAGAATGATAACCGGGTATCTATGACAATCGTTCAACCATCAAAGACTGCAGTTAACGTGCAATCAAGAGGAAGAGTGACATTCTTAGCTCGTGCATCTCCAATAGAAGATAAAGAATATGAAGCTATTTCTAAACAGTATAGCAGGTATTTTCCTGAATCTACTAGTTTTTTCGAGGCACATGGTTTTCGGTATTACAGGTTACATCTGGAGAGAATTCGCTTTATTGGTGGTTTTGGTAAGATTTTTTGGCTAGACAGGGATGAGTATATATCTAATCATCCTCTAAGTTTGGATCAACAGGAAGGTGTGATAAAGCATATGAACGAGGATCATCAGGAAGCTATGAGGAAATACTTCAGAATATACAAGAAGGTAGATGTAGAAGATACACTTGAATTTGTGGGGATCCATACAACAGGATGTGATATCCTGCATAAGAGAGAGAAGTATCATTTCACATTTCCAAAGCCAATTGCTTCATTTGATGAGGTTAGATCAATTTTCAAAGATTTGGGTAATAATGAATAAATCCATGAAGTATCCATAAATCAGATGTACTTATTAGGTAAATGAATTGATGTGGATATTCCCAGTTTCAAAAATATGTTAATGACAGAGATTAAGTTGTTAGGGCATGAAATAGCATTTGAGTATTTCAGGGAGAAATATCAACTAGGTCTATCAGATTATGTAATAGTCAAGGATTCGATATTTGGAGGCTGGGAAGTACAATTACGTGGGATTAATCAAGAGTATCTCCCTCTTGCCAGTCTACTAGAACACAAAGAGAGAATCACAACGTTGGAACTGTATTTTAACTATGAGCTGAGGCAATTACCTTTGGATTTATTTGAACTCACCAATCTAAATTTACTCAATCTTGATTTTGTAATGATTGATTCCTTACCTGATGAAGTCCATCAGCTCAAAGAACTGATGGTGCTTAAAATTCGTTCATTAGGGGATATGAAATCTTTGAATCTGGATCTAAATAGATTATCCAATTTGAGAGTTCTAGATTTTGTTGGAAAAGCGACATTAAGCCTCTCCTTTGACAATCTCTCCAACCTTTCTGAGTTATCTTACCAATATGAGGGAGAAAAGGAGATATGTTTACCTGATTCTCTTCTTAGAACCAACCTAGACAGTGTAAGGATATCTGGGAATATTCAGAAAAATGAAGTATATGAGTATCTAGTTAAATAATCATAATAGATTATATTTTGAAATAAGCTAATTTATTGAAAACACGCATTAAAATCTCAACCTGGTCCAACTCCTCATCATAAAGATAATTGGCAAAATCATACTCACCGTTTAGTGCGAGTATGCCGAAGACTTTCTGAATGCTCCAGAAAATTTTCATGATAATACTAATCTGAAAAGGCATTATTCTATCCTTATGAAATTCAAGGGCTTCTGCAACAATATTCTTGTATTTTAATGGCGTATCTACCTTGAATAATCGTTCTCCGGTCTGGGTTTTCATATCAAGATACAAGTACTCATCAAAGAGCTCTACTTCTGGTTTATCAGATAGTAAGTAGATGTGAATACTCGGAGTCTCAATCTCAAATTTCTTGGATATTCTCACATCGGGAAGAAGTAACAAAAATGACTGCATAAATTGAAACATTTGGGATTCGGATACATTAGTCAATATTATTGGAATCTCGAGGTTTAATGCCATGAGAATCTCAACAAGATAATCACCAAAACTAGAATGGAGGAAAGTCACTGCTCGATCATCAAATTTATCATCATGAATATTGATTGAGAAATCAATTACTGATTCAACATATTGATTCCAAACCAATATTTTTGACTTAGGATCATTTTTGAAAATCTGAATAGCCTCTTCAATCAAACTTTGTAAATTGAAATATACGGCCATGCTATCCTCAACTGTAATAGGTGTGAATACTTTGAAAATATCTGAGAGCGTGATGATAAGATAAAATTGATCAACAGAGCTGAAATATACAATCCCATGTTTATTATTTGACTTGTAATCAATAACATACTCGAGATCACTGAGAAAATCACTTTCGTAAATAGTGGACTCGGGAGTAATGGTAAATCTCAATCCACGGGTCTCTATAAGGAAAGTTTGATTATAATACTCCATTACTTACCCCCCAATACTGTCTGGAGCCATTCAAATACTTCTTGTACCCTTAACCCATTGATGGCTGAGGTTTCAATATACTTGAATTGAAACTCAGAATATATGCTCATGTGAGTATTGAATGTCTCTTTTATCACATCCTTAGGGATCTCAGTGCCATCTCGCAGATCAATTTTATTTCCCACAAGTACTACAGGTACAGGTTTATTAAGAAATGTATTCACATGATTTAGCCATTTATTACACTGAATCAAAGTATCCAAGGTCATCACATCAAAAACCAAAATTATCGCACTACTATCCTTGATATAGCTTTTTATGCTGGTTTTTGTCGCCTCTCCTGCGATATCCCAGATTTGAAATGCCATACGCTCTAATCGCTTAGCAGAGATATCTATTCCAATAGTCTTGATATAATTAGTTTTAAGACTATCTCCCATATAGGATCGTCGCAATGTTGTTTTCCCGACCTTTGGCTCACCTAAGAGTGTAATTTTATGCAATGTCAAGTATTAAGTAGACTAACTGGCTCTTGATTAAAAGGATTTCTCTTATTAAGCCAATATTAGATTATGCTACGCCTTAATTATGGCGAATATTCTCTCTTGGTTCAAGTGGTGTGAATTGATATGGTTCCTCTAATAACTCTTTCAAAAGACGAATTCTTGATTCTGGATCTGCCTTCAATAGTTCTAGCTTATCTGTGGGGAAGAAGGGAAGGACAAAACAAAGTGAATTCACCACCTCATCCAGCTTATCAAAGGATACAGCAGGATAATCTACCTGGTATTTTTCACAAAATGATTTTAATAGACTTTGAAGCTCTTCAAGGGTTTTACTATCATCATTCCATGATTCAGTTACAATCTCAATCAATGCTTGCCTATACAAGGTAGATACTTGAAGAAATGGAATCTCTTCCAATCTTGCTAGGGAAATCACATCAATGAGAATATTATAACGATCATCATCTGTTTCCTCGAATGATACCAAATGACAAATAGCACCAATTTCAAAAAACGCAGAATTGTCATATTTTTCGGTTCGCCTTCCTAGGCTTGTACTGATAACAAATAGCCGTAGGTGCCCAGGCTTCTGAATCAAATGTGCCATCATCTCCTTGTACCTTTGTTCAAATATATACAGGTTGATCATCACTCCGGGAAATAGAACTAGATCTGGCAGTGGAAATAATGGGAGAATATTTGGGATATCCACAGGGAATGAATAGGATGAAATTATATAAATCCACGTTTACGAGAATAAATAAGTTCAATATTACAAATATACTGAAACTTAACAATTATCTACCAACTGTTTCCAATACACACGTGGTATTTTTAATATACGAAATCATAAGTGTTGTATGGCAGATGAAATCTATCACAAATTGGCAAAGGTACTAAATAAAATCCCACAGGGTTTCAATCTCACTGATGATGACACTCATATCAGAGTACTCAAATGGATCTTTACTGAGGAAGAAGCAAGAATTGCTGCTCAGATGAAACTGAGAGGAGAGACTGCTGAAGTCATGGCCAAACGCTTGAAACTAGAGGTCGACTATCTTGCGCCTCTCCTTGAAACCATGCACGAAAGAGGTGAGATTAGACAATACAAAAAACAAGATGGTAACCATAAATATGGATTGATGCCATTTGTGGTTGGGATATATGAGGAGCAGATAGATAGATTAGATGCAGAGTTTGCCAAACTACTCGAGGAATACTTTGCTAAAACACGATACACAGATCTTTTTGCGACTAAACCTGAAATTTTCCGTGTTGTTCCAGTTAACCGTGTAATCGAACCTGAATTAGAGATTTATCCTTACCAGCAGGCAGAAGCCATAGTTAATAACGCTAAAAGTTGGGGTGTACGTGATTGTATCTGTAAAAAGGAACGTGAACTCCTTGGGGAGGGGTGCAATTACTCCAAAAATGTTTGTCTCACATTTGAACGCAAGGAAAATGCCTATAATGAGCATACAAGATCCAAACCCATATCTAGAGAACAAGCGATTCAGATACTAATGGATGCTGAGGAAGAGGGATTAATTCACAATACAATGAATGTTGAGGAAGGACATGGATATATCTGTAATTGTTGTACCTGTTGCTGTGGTGTGATGCGATCACTAGTTCAGTGGGACCAGCCAAATGCACTTGTTAAGTCAGATTATCGGATGACTGTGGAAGAGGGTATTTGTCTTGCCTGTGGTGAATGTGAAGATCGCTGCCAATTTGGAGCAATAACTATTAATGAAATTTGTGAGATCGATGATGTGAAGTGTGTGGGTTGTGGAGTATGTGCGATTACCTGTCCAGAGAATGCATTGAAATTGGTATTGAGAGAAAAGAAAGAACTAAGTAAACCCCCCAAGAATATTCTGTCATGGATGATGAAGAAGGCTTGGAAACGTAAGAAAAGCCCATTAAAAGTATTTTAGTTCAATTCTATTGCAATTTTACAACTCAAGAAGCTCAAAGGTATGGAAATTTTACTCCTCTTTGATACTCATTTTCTAATATTTCTATCTCATAAGAATGAGTGTTTGAATCCTACGATTAATTGTTATTAATATCGGTTTATTGGAGTAAATTCTGGTTATCCATATCAAAGAAGTAAGGCAAGATCAATTTTACTGATATAAATGCGGATAATAACCCACCACTGAGAATAAGTAGAAATATCATAACTTGAAGCAATGCAGCAGCAATTGGGGATATTCCCCCGATTAGAAGACCAGTCATCAATCCAGGAATGAAAACAAGTCCTAGCGTACGTAGATTATTGGTGGTAGGGGTGATAGCCAGTACAATTGCCTTTGATCCTATTGATAATTTGGAGTAAATTCGTTGTGGTGTGAATCCAAGGGCCAGTGCAGTCTCAATTTCTCCTTTTCTTTGTTTCATATCCTTTTCAATATTGCTTATGGTCAAGTATGTGATATTCATAGAATTTCCTGTAATCATCCCTCCAATAGGAATCCAAAATTCAGGTTCATCAATAGGTAAAACACCTAGTAGCGACATGGTGACCATTATAATATATACCGATATACCGAGAGAGAGTAGATACACTCTGAAAAGATCCCTTATTTCATGTCGTTTGGCAGCAGTTTGAGCACCGAATCCAATCATAATGGTAATTACACCAAATAATAAAATGGTGTGTCTAAGTGTGAAAATGATATTCAATATTGATCCTAGTATAACGATCTGTAATAATCCTCGAAAAGTTGATAGGATAACATTACTCTGCATTGACTTCTCTGTCCTCAGAACAGAGAATAAAATGATTAAAAAAAGGAGAAGTGAACCTAAAAATCTTGTTAATGAAGATACAACCTCTTCATCAGAAATGATAGCTAGAATTGGATCTAAAATACTCATGGTGAAGTCCCCCTTATCAATTCTCTCAATGTATCTGCTTCCGATAAAGAATGCAACTTTTGTAATACTTCAGCAGCCTCACCTGAGAGAATAACTCTTCCCTCATTCAAAATTATGAGGTAATCAGCAATCCGTTTAGCATCTGAGATATCATGGGTGATCATAATGATTGAGATACCCAGAGCACGTATTGATTCTACTAACTCTATAAGTCCTTCCTTGGAAATTGCATCTAAAGCGGATGAGGGTTCATCAAGGAGAAGAACCTTGGGGTTTAAAGCAAGTCCTCGTGCGAGTTGAACTCGCTGCTTCTGACCCACAGAAAGCGTTTCAGCTTCCTGCTCTAAATATTTACCCTCTAATCCTACCTGTGAAAGCATTGATTCAACATTAACTTGGTTATTTGCCCATGAAATGTTCTCTCTAACCGTACCTGGAATCATGTATGGGGTTTGTCCTAAGTACACCACTTCATTTCTATACTCATTTACTTGTAAATTGGTTATTTCATTTCCTCGATACCGTATAGTCCCAGTATAATTAAGCAGTTTTACCAAAGTTTTTAGAAACGTAGTCTTTCCCCCACCTGATGGTCCAAGTATGATCGTGATCTGATTCTCAGGTATTTCTACCTTGATTTCTTTTAATAATTGCGAATCATTAATCTGAACTGAAACTCGATCTAGGGAAAACAATACCATAGGGTAAACTTATGGATGGAGAATAAAAACTGTAAGCTAGTTACAGAGATATTCCTGTTCTGATAGATGTGTAATTCTTGAAATAACAATTCATTAGGGAAATTGTTTCAAAAGGATCAAAAATTTTGAAATTTTAACAGTGTATAGCATAACTAGTTCAATATTGTATCCATGAAATCATCTCTTTTGCTTTTCCAGAGACATAGTCCAGCACTCCTTCCTCAAAAGGCCCATCTTGACTAATAACTTTGCCAGTTATCCATTCAGGCCATACTTCTTCAAACTCTCCTTTCTCTAGTTTGGACAGGAAATTGTGTCCCTTCTTCATATGTTTCTCAGTTGATAATGCATGGGTGATGAAACAAGCTCCAAATGGGATTTTTTTCCCCTTCTCTTTCAGAATCTTATTGAGGGTATCTATCCATTTCTTAGATTGACGATTAATTCTAAATACGCGTACTGCAGTCCCCATGATCAATAAATCTGGATTCCATACAATTGCATCAAAAGGAGATATTTCTCCATTGTGATGAATTAGAACCTCTTCAGTATCAAATTCTGCAGCGATGGTTTTGGCAAGAGTTATTCCATTCCCAAATGCAGAATTATGGATGATAAGTATTTTCATTTCTAAACTTCCTTTTTCAGCTGCATCTTGGTATGGATGAAGATACCAAGACATAGTGCAGTGCACACATATTCACCTATGATCATTCCTAGCTGAATACTCCAAACACCCAATCCAAGAAGTGGAGTATCTTCAAAGAAAAATGTCAGACCCAGATCACCTGGAAATACTGCAGTCATGGGATGACTGATGAAATCAATGATCCAGTGGCTGTAGAACAGGAGGCCAAGGAGAACTGTTAGGTTTCGATCCTTGGTTTTCCAGTAGATGAGGGTGGATACGAGTGCAGTCCACATTAGAGCCATGAAGAGCCCATGGGAAAATGGAGTAATGCCTGATCCCAAGCTCTCAAGGCCAGTGAAGTAAAAGATTCCCCATATAAGGTCAATGCCATAGGAAAGAGCAACCAATATACCAGTATGTATCTGGGGAGTGACTTTTTTAAAAGCCAAACCAATTCCTAAATGTATCAGTCCTGCCATTATAGAAGTACCACCTTTGTCTCAGCAAGGATATCACTAGCCTTGGTAAGGGTCTGACCCTCCTTTTTTATTAGCCATCCTAGAAATACATCAAGTGGAAGACCACCTTCTGTGAATTTGGTGATATTTCTAATAATAGCCTGTTTCCAGCTGATCTTGATACCTGTTGCATCCAGTACATACAAACCAAACACCTTTTTACCCAGGGATTGTGCATACCACTTTTCAGGGATAAAATACAGGGAGAAGGCAAGACCAAAAATAGTCAATGAATATATCATGATAATTATGATGTAAATTATCCTTAACACATCATATGGACCATCAAATGTTGTCTCCCAGTCTAGTACAAAGAATGGAACTGCAAAGAAAACAGTGAGAAATGCACCAATGATCGCAGAATCAAATAGATAGGCCCAAGCTCGTATGGATATACTAGCCTCTATTGGGTTTGGATGGATACCTTGCATGATATTTTGAGCAGTTAATTTTGCCTCTCCAAAATAATTTTCCGGAGTTTTCTCTTGTTCCGCACCTTCAAGGTATTCAGTTTCCAGTTCATCAAGAATTCGCTTGCTTTCTGATTGAGAGAGTGGTAAGTATGAGCTAACCTGCTCCAGGTACCGGTATAGTTCTGCATGTTTAATCATTGTTTTGTTCCTCCGTAATTACATCAAGCATCATCTTAAGAAAATCAGTCATCTCGGATCTCAGTGATTCAAGATACTCATCTCCCTCAGATGTCAACATGTATAATTTTCTGATTTTGCCCTGATCGACTGCCTTGGTGATAATCAATCCATCCTCCTCCATACTCTTGAGCAGAGGATAGATATTTGAACCTGCAATGCTTATTGCACCGTTGGTTCGATCGTTTATCTCTCGTAACACCTTGTTGGGGTAGCTCTCCCTGTTTTTCAAAAACATAAGGATGAGAGGCTTGGCAAACCCTCTTTTGAACTCAATCGTCCATCGTTCCAACAGATCTTCAGCTATCATTACTATATCATTATACTATCGAGTATATAATGGTTTATACTATGGCGCATAGTATATGACAGAAACCATTTTTGATTTTATCAGAATATGATTTAAGGTCGATTTCCACCTCTAAATGGGAAAGATAAGTAATGTAATTCAGATGTCGTAATTCAAAATTATGACATCATAAGCCAGTTGAGCACAAAGTATATAATCAATATGAATGTGAAATAGGTCATGGTGGCCATCGCCTCAGAAATCATTACTGCAATAGATAAAGGTCACTATGATCAAGCAAAGAGTATGATAGATGAGCTTGATGTTCCATCTCATCTTCTCCATTATTATTATGCAAAGTACTATCGAGAAAAAGGACAACTAGAAGAAGGAATTCATGAAGCAAAAATCGCCTTCAGTCAATTTAATTATGATAGCATAAAAGGTCAACGAGGTTCTGAATTGCAACTATATTTCAGATTATGTGGAGAACTTTCATACCTATTCTATCTACGAGGATACTTACTGGAAAGTGAAACTAGCCTGGATGATGCTGAGAAGAAAATGAGTAAGTTATCTGAGGATAACCAACAGTATCTTTTTCATGAGATGCTTTTCCTTTTGTTTATACGTGGAAATCTTGAAGGAGCAAAGGGAAATGGAGAGAAAGGATTGAAGCTTCTTAAGAAAGTAAAGGATTTATTGGAAAATTCCGATATGAGTGAGACTGATGAGCGAGATCTTGGTTTTGTATTAAATGACATGGGCTATATTCATTATATGAAAGGCGAATTCCTCACTGCAATCGAATATTTCAGTAAAAGCTTGGTATTGAAAGAAAAATTTGGCAATCCCAATGATATTGCCTACACTTTGAATAATATCGGTACAATATACTTTGATCAAGGTAATATATCAAAAGCTGAAGAGATGCTTAATCGTAGTTTGAAAGTCTTTGGTAAATCAGGTAATTATCTAGATGCTGCATATGCACATAATATGTTGGGCTTAATTAATTTCTCAAAACATGATGCTAAACAAGCAATTCATCATCTTCAAAAAAGCCTCTCATTAAGGGAAAAATCTGAGAATGAAGTCTTTATTGCCACTAGCTTGCTGACTTTGCTTGTGGTCTACCAATCGCAAGAAGATGAGATTCACATAGAGAAAACACTGGAACGTCTGGAAGAGATGAGTATCCGTTCCACATCAAAATTGCCAAGTCTCTATTATAAGTATGCACTTGGATTAGTTCAAAAATCTAAACCCATGATGAAGGCCAAGGTTGAGGCGATGGAGATCTTCCAGCAGATAATTAACATGGATACGGCAAATTTTGAAGTAAAATTTAATTCAATGCTCTATCTCTGTGACCTTTATCTAGAAGAGTTTACGATATTTCATTTTTCTGATACTTATATGAAGGCCAGAGTACTAGTAAAAGAAATAGTTGATTATGCCCAGTCAACCCATTCCTATCCAAGGATTATAGAATCCTTAATACTTGAATCCAAATTTGTGGCATTAGACGGTGATTATGATCTTGCAGTTAATATCCTAGATCATGCTAAAATAATAGCAAAGGAAAATAACTTAAAATTTCATCAGGCACGAGTAGACACAGAATTAAAACTCATCGAGGATAAACTCGAGGAATGGAGGGTCCTTCTTGAACGTAACGCATCTCTTATTGACCGTTTGTTAACAATGGATCTCAAGGATTATCTGCATTCCACCAGAACTATGTTTTAACTATGTTTCCAACATAAAACTACAGTTCAACCAAGGCAGTAATATCCTATCAAGTACATGGACAAGATTGTAGCTTGCTCTCCATTGATCTTTGAAGTGCCCATGATCAATATTGACATACCGTTTTTCATTATAGATAAAATCATTGGAGGGATATAAACATCTGAAATGCTTAATGGCTATTTCATCTACCAAGATCCTCGGAGACACCTTTGGGTATTCTGATGTAATTAATATTATAAATGGAAGATTGTTTTCCAGTTCTCTTACTTTTAAATTGCCTTCCCATAAAATTCCTCTCCACTTGGGTTCATTATTCGGCCTAATATCAAACCATAATTTTTTATAGTGATCTTTGATATAATTTAGATATTGAAGAATCAATGACATCTCAAGTTTAAGTCGAGATTGCCAATTTTTGTGTTTTGGTCCCACTTGAGCCTCCTCATTGACTATTTCTGTCAATTGAACTTCAAATTCATTAATATCACTCATTAGCAATTGACCGAGGATAGTTTTATTTGAAATAATCTAAGTTCGCCTAACAAAATGCTGAATATTAGAATTGATTATTTCCATATCGTATGCTTCAATCCATATTGATCAATAGCCTAAAGAGACATCACAGTATTTCAATATGGATAGTTCAATGGGTAATTGATATGAATCTAGCTGAAAAGAAGGAATATGAGGAAATGTTCCGAATGGAGCTAGAATTACTTGGCAGAAAACGAACTAGTTTTCCTACGGTAAATGTCAATATCGTATACAATGAAGACTTGAATGGCTGGGAGGTTATTTTCTATAATCTGCAGATTTTGCCAATGGGTACATTACGTGAAATAAATAATCTATGTGGTTTGCAGATAATAGGTGATCTTACAGCATTACCTAATGCCATAGGAGATTTATCCAGTCTGCAAAAATTAAACCTCTATTCAACTCAAGTAGAAGTTTTACCCCCTGAAATCGGAGAGCTAAGTAAACTTGAAGTGTTGCAGTTAGGTTCGAATACACTCAAAACCATACCTGATACTATTGCCAAATTATCCAATCTCAAAGTACTCATCATTCAGAATAATGATTTGAAATCAATCCCAGAAAGCATTACTCAATTAAGAAATCTACATACCTTGTATTTGAGTAGCACTGGCATCACAAACCTCCCCGATACTTTCTCAAATCTGCAACAATTACGTATTCTTCATCTAGATAATAACCACCTGACTAAGATTGATCAACTTTTACAATGTACGAACCTAAAGGAATTGAAACTGGCAAAGAATCGTATAATACTACCTGAGAATTTGGGTCAGCTTAAATATCTTGAGTACGTAGATCTATCCAGCAATGGATTAGAAGTACTCCCAGAAAGTATCGGAGAACTTAGAAGATTAAAGATATTGATTCTTTCTTCAAACCAGCTTATTAGATTACCAGATAATATCTGTAATCTGAGTGAATTAGAAGAATTACTTCTCCATGAAAACCAACTGATATCATTACCAGATATGATAGGTCAATTAGATGGGATAAGAAGTTTGACGATACACAAGAATAAACTTCAAAGATTACCTGAGAGCATAGGAGAGTTATCTCAACTCACATCACTCAATCTTAGCACAAATGCGATTCATAAAATCCCGAAATCTTTAGGTAGGTTGAGAAGACTGAGAAAATTAAATTTGGATCATAATAATTTTAGTGATTTTCCTGAAGTAATTCTAACGTTGTACAAACTCATCTCTCTCTCTGCAATGAATAATCAAATTGAGAATTTACCAGCAGAAATTTCAGAGTTGAGAAATTTAGAAGAGCTTGCCCTTTGTAACAACAAAATCTATGAATTACCAGATGCAATTTGTGAATTGAATCAGTTGAACCAGCTTATTATTCGTCACAATTGCTTGAAACATCTACCCGGAAATATTGGTAATTTGCGAAAACTAAGAAATTTATATTTAATCAACAATAAATTATCAACATTACCAGATAGCATTGGAGAACTTCAGCGATTAGAACATATCTTTCTGAATGATAACTGTATCAGTCAGCTACCACAGAGCATTTGCAAGCTTGGCTCTATTGATACGATTAATCTAGAGAATAATTCTCTAGAATATCTACCCGAATGTGTGTTCAGCCTAGCAAAACTTGAACGAATAAACCTGAAAAACAATAAATTCAAAAATATGCCCCAAATACCAGAGAATTTGAAAGTTAATGTAGTGATTTAATTATAAATATTTACTATCATATGTTATTTATTGAGATGTAATTGTAAGGAAGTAGTAATTTCATCAATAGAGCTATGATCAATTCTACCTTTTTCAAGTTTTTTGCAGATTTCTACTAGAGATGGCTGTAAAGTTATCCAACTGATAATATTCTCTGCTTCAAATACTGGAGATATAACTACATTACCTGTAGATCGATCTGGGAAAAATAGAATGAAATATAACAAATCATTGCCAACATACCTTTTAGATATTATTGCCAGCCTTGATTTTCCTTCATAATTATTCAAAGCAAGATAAGAAATTTCTGTATTAAGACCATCTGGAGGAGGAGATTTGAACCAAGTAAAAATTGAGGAAAATAATCCAAAGGCTAGATTAGTATTTGCTCCCTCTAGTGTTTTGTCAAGATTGAATTCCAAAATTGGTTTTCCCTCATTAGAAAAAATCCAAATCCCATCTGCGATATATGAATCAGCAATGCGGGTCTCATAGATTTTAAGATCCAAGGATCTGAGCAATGAAGAAAATCTATCAAATATTTCAGGTAATTTTTGATTATCATTGATTTCCTCCATTTTGTCTAATACATTCTGAAGCATTTGTTTTGATGTCACAAAATTACCTCTTTGCATCTCAATATCAATCTCGTGGTAGAATAGTTCGTACTCTATTCTCAATTGTGTTTCGAAGTCCACTATTGTATTATTTTCTTTTTTACAAGTTTGTATCTGATCTAGTAAATCATCCAAGGGATATTTGTACCCCAATTTTATCTTCTCAATTAATGATACAGTTTTCCAGTAACTAAATATCGGGTTTGCATAATATTTATGGAGTTCTTCAAAATAGTCTTCAGCCAAATGCAATAATTTCAAATCTAGGTTGCTTTTTCCCACTTCAATATATAATCTACCTAGAATATGTATTCTGATGAATTTATCTAACTCAGATAATTTCATTTTCCATTCCTCGATATCAACAGATTTCCAAGTTTCAGAATTGCTTAACCATTTACCTTTTGTTCTATATTTTTCAATGAATTGTATGCTCGATTCTACTAAATCAAAATGATCTGTCAGATCAACCTCACTATAATGAACACCATCAAATATCATCGATTTCATTTCAGATTCCAGTTCTAATGCGATTTTACTAAATGCTAGAATATAATTATAATTACTGACAGTCTGTTCCAGTAATTCATGAATGCTGATGATTAAATCAATCTCATTTATTTCTTTACTTTCAAAATACTCATATAATAAATCTGAAGAATTTATGATACCACGGTTCAGATCATTAAGGTCTAGATTCCAATTAATGTGGAATCCATTGATTTTATGATTGAAATAAAGTCGTTCCTGACCATGATTTATCCAAATTCGAGGAATAGGTAATCCTTTGAACCTTTGAGAGATTAACTTGGGCAAAACATTGCGGAATTCTTCATATTTATCACTTGTAGATGATCTAATTTTTTGACAAAATTTTATTGTTTGCTTGTTCGTTCACACTAACAGTGCGTCGCCGTTTTTGCTTTTTATTCTTTGTAGAATATAGAACTATGTTAGCATGTTGTTTTTCAACGATTCGTGTGTTCTTCTGAATTTCATATGCTAATAACATGAGTAAACAACTCATCAAATGAATTTGTTGCTGTAACCTCGAGTAAGTATTCTGTACCATCAATAACTGTGCTTGTGTCCCAAAGGAATGTTGTATTTGTCATATTCATTCCTAACATTATCCAGTTTTATCCTCCATCACTAGAGTAATTAATGTGATCATAAATCTTATTTAGATGCCTTAATACACTATTAAAATGCATTATTACAAGTACAAGTTATGCACTTATTCGCAAAAATTTAATCATAATTTGCAAAAAAGTGCAAAAATTGAATTTGTTTCTAGCATGCTTAATTGTGAGTTCAAATAAAATTTATATATCAAAGGGTAAATTTTGCTTCTATGAATAGTCAAATCAAAAAAACTATTTCATTACTGATCATAACAATCCTTTTTATGGTCCCAGTTACCCAGGCACTATCAATGCCTTTGGAGCAAGATCTAATTATTTCCTTTTCTGATGGTGAGGAAGAAGAAAGTGCAATAATCACATTGAGTGAACACAACCCAGACTCAAAGGTAGTTAATTACGACAGTCCATTAATTATGTTTGATATCTTTCGACATTATGGTGATGTATTTGTTGTGGGACATGGTAATGAGGAAGGACTAAAAACAAACAATGGGATTGTATCCTATGAGAAAATCAACGCCAAATTAGCTAGATCTCCTGGTAAGACCATTGGATATATCGCTTGCAATTCTGCTGATGCAGCAAGTAAACTCTCTCAAGAAAGAGCGTATGGCTTCGAGAACGAAGTCGAACCAGTTTTTGGGGCCCTTGTTGCTTCATTCATAACTGGTAGTAAAACAGTCACTTTTGGCCTCCTTCTTTCCAGAGTTACGGAAATTGGAGAAAACCCAGAGGATTATTCTGCATTAGCGATTGTAGGCGGAATAGGAGGCGATCCAAGAGATTCAACTCCTTGCACCCCAGGACTTTATGGAGCTGAAGTGAAGGGTCATTATACTGCAATATTTTTCATTATCATGGCTGCTCTACTCACTGCAGTAGCTGCTATTAGTGCTGTTGCACTTGAAACTGTAATTATGAAATTTTACATGGCTATAATGTTTGGATTGGGTGTAGATAATATTAAAATAATACTTGAAGATTTGTGGATTGGAATTGAAACTGGTAATTTTGATATCATTTTAGGGAGATTAGGGCATATTCTAGAACTAGTACAATATATATTTGCCACAATTGGTTTGTATGTAATGGGAGCAATAGCAGTTGCCATGAGTATTGCTGTTGTTACAGATGCTGCAATTATGACCTTAGCTACTGCAGTTAAAATTGGTATAATACTTGCTTTGGTTGTCACTATGGCTTGGCAAATAAGCGAGTTAAAGAAAGATAAAGCAGATTGTGATGCAATTTACCTGTATCATACATAGAAAAACATATTTTAAACAAATATTGCATTAGAAAATCATTAACTTCAAGATCTATAAATACAAATTTTTTATTTTTGTTAAACCCGATTGAGTTTCCATCAAAGAGAACAATTGCTAGGATTACTGATTTACCGTAAAGGTTCATTCACCATATATTCTTCTCCACGCTTCCAATCTTTGTTTTCCTCATCATAATTCAGATGATAAAAAAAGTATCTCGAATTAGTTTCTGTATGAACTGTCAGTTGTCCTATATCTGTGCAGTAGGGTGCAATTAGACGGAATAAGGCATTGACAAATATTGTTGGGGCATCGATTCTCCAAATAAACTGTTTATCATTATCCAAAAACTCTGAGAAAAACTGAATATGATTATTTGTTATAAGCTGTTTTACAGCTGTATTTGCAGCTTTATTAATTGATCCAAATATTATAAATGTTGATCCCAGGTGAAAAGTTTTCTTATTATAGATGACAGAGTAATGGTCTACGTATTTATCTCTGATTAATTTTATTCTTCGAGATATTGTTGTCCTATCCTTATCATAAAACTCAGTAAGATATTGAACACTCGCTTTTCCATTGATAGTCAATTCTCTTAGGATTTTCAAGTTCAACGGATCAATGTTTTTAGTTTCAGAAACTCTTGTGGGTTTTTGCTTAGGTAAGGGTGTGTTGAGGTATTTAACAAATAAATCCTTGATTGATACCTCCTCTGAGCGATCATCAATGCTTAGATCCCAGCTAAGATCATAATTATCCCATCTTGTAAGATCATCTTTCCCAGATATTACGCTTACAGGATCAATGTAAATCATTTTTTTGTATAGCTGCATATCTCTAATTTTTCGAAGAAATTTTTTAAGTAGCTGAGTTTCAGATTCTGGTATCTGAAATTCTACATAAATGTTTAATTCATTTCCAGTACATAATACCTGAAAGGTGGTGTATGGATGATTATCTAAGAATACCACTATCTTTTCATAATCAGCATAAGACAATATATCGACCAAGAGAAAATATAACCTCTTAAGTCCAAGGGCGTTAGTATTAATATAGGCAATAGTTTCTGTAATTTTCCTCTTACCCAAAACAGGATCTGTAATCATCCCATCCTTTCGTAAAATTCCATCATCTTTCAGAGACTGTATCTTTGATTTGATGGTATTGGGAGCTAAATCCAGTTTTGCCCCCAGACTTGAATATGAGGCCAGTGGGTCATCTCTAAGTGCAATCAACACTGAAAGGTCCGTTTCACTGACTCTCATAAACTTAATTAAATAATTGAAGTTATTAATGATTTGTGAAGGACACAATAATTTTTTATTTTTTTTTGTGAAATAATTTGTGAAATATATTATCCTTTTTGAGCTAAATTCTTCCTTATTAAGGTTCTGCCCAAGAATCAAGGGATTAATTCAAATTGATCAATTTGCACATTTTTGCAAATCCCCCAATTATAATTGCAAATGTATATATACTAAATACAAAAAGTCCGATATAATGATTGAAATAATCCTCCCAATCTTAGTTGTTAAGAAATTAGCAATCCCAATTGCAATAGCAATTTTCCTAGTATTCAATGATGATCCGCCACAAAAGGGTCCAGGTATTCCACCAGGAAAGGATAAAGGAAATCCTAGTATTAATAACTAATTTGAAGAATAAATAGGTCGATTTTTAATACTATGAACATATTATCTGATAGTATTAATAATTGGGTAGTATTTTTTTATTTCAATTTATTTATATGTATAATCATCTTATTAATCAAAAAAATTAATGAAAAGAAATCGAGTTCTGCAATGTCGAGGCAAGTATAAGCTTGTACATACAAGATCTGATCTTGTTGTCAATAGAGTCAATATTTTTATTCCTAATTCGTTTATTCCTTTATTCTTACATTAATAGGTAATTGGTATTTAATTCCTCTACAATGTATGAATCTTTGGTATCATTTCGTAATTCTACGAGTTAGAGTAAGTATCACAAATAATCTCGAGGATTCACTAGATATAAATCCTCTATTGCTTTTTCAGATCCGATTAACACTATGACCTATGCCAAAGCAGAGGGTGGAAATGAAAAAATTGTGAGTGGTACGACATACTGGAAAATCAGTAATGATGAGCAGACCACCTACAATGTGGTTGAAGCAATAGGTGATGTCTTTACCACCTTAGCTATAGATTAAACTTAGATGCTTAATTTGGTTGTTGATTTCAGGTACGTAGTAGATAGTTTTGATATCACTATCGTAACCAATCCATATGACCTACTATATGTGTATTATGATGGTCAGGATCAAGTAGTTCCATATTCAAATGTCCAATCCCTGGATCACCGAACACGTATCTACAACATCCAGAAGTGAAATGGCCAGATGCCGTATTCGATTTACCTTTCAGTTATTCATTGTATATTCTATTACCTATTATAATTAAAAGGAAGAGACTGAGCAAGTAGATCAATCAATTTCTTTGATTTGATTTGGTCTTAGCTGAACTACGAGGCTAATCCGGATTGGTGCAGAGTACCTCCAACATGCAAAATTCCTGATGGATAATTTTGAACACTCATCTACAACTTAACGATCAAAATGAAGAAGATTTGATTAAAATATTACCTTTATTGTTTTCAACTTGCTTCTTGATCGATGATCTAACTGAATTCACCAAATAGGTATGTGTGCCAGAAGTATAATATATTAGTAACATGGCAATGAAGATAAATCCACCTTCTAGGATGAAATAATCAAATAATACACCTACTACAAAATCCCAGATCAACCAACCCACATCATATATATCCTCTATTCCAGCTCCACCAGTTAGATAACGTGAGATGATATCAAACCCAACAAATAGGGCAAAAAAATTCTTGATGATATTGGAGGGATACCACAATTCATTGGCCTCCAAGGTATCTCCCTTGCTACTCTCTCGATACTCAACAATTTTGAGCTCTGCATCCTTCCATACCCAAACAAGAGAAACATAGATCAATAGAATAATGGTTGTTCCAAATACAGTGTAGTAATACACCATATCATCAGCTCCTTCTCTGAAAGTATCTATATCCAGAATACCAACCTCGACATCAGATTCATAGGAACCTATGGCCCTCAACATGAAAAGAAAGGTAGCAAAGGGTAGAATAAAGATGGAAAACCAATGCTCGAGTAAAAAGAAGAGTATAGACTTAAAATTATTGAATTTTATACTCTCTGAATCCCGTTCAATAAACCATTCTCCTGAGAATTGAATTAAAGGCAATTTGCTGAGAAATGAAATTTTCTTTGATGATAATCTCAAACCAAAAATTGGGATAAATTTTAGAATTCTGATTAGTTCGGGAAAGGCAATAAGCATAGCCGGGAGTAAATATGGGAAAATTATGTACCAATCATCTACATATTGATTTTGAGTGGTGAGAGAGATACAAAACCAAAGTGCTATCCCTAGAATTACTCGCAGTCCAATTTTCTTCACTCGGGAACCTGTAAATTCTTTAGATTCAATCTCAAAGTTGAACAGAGAGGTATCTACTTCACTCATGAGCAGTGCAATTGATATTCATTATAAAAGATAAATGTGGAATTAAATCAGACTTTGATTCTTTTATCCATAGATCTGGTCAATTTTCTAATATTTATTGCTTCAGCAAGTATAATCCTCAGCTAGAAGAGAATACATTATTTCATCTTTGTACTGATGATCAAAATAATATTTTTGTCTCATGATACCTTCTCGAACAAATCCAGTCTTCTCTAACACTTTCTGAGATCCGATATTCCCAGTATTACATGAGGCTTCCAATCGGTTGATCCCCATGTCATAAAAAATAAATGGAAGAATGGCTCTCAGAGCTTCAGTCATAATTCCTTTTGACCAGTAATCAGGATGTAGCTGATAGCCTATCTCACATGTTCGGTGATTCCTATCCCAATCCAGGATGCTGATAGTACCTATTAGTTTACTATTGAATTCAATACCTACAAGAAATCGATCAAAAAATGGTGATACACATCTTGATTGATAATACATTCTTGCCTCCTCAGTACATGATAGAATTATCAAAGTGTTTTGATTAATTTCAGGCATTAAGGATAGTAATTGGAGGGTCTCTATCTCATCCTCCCTCACAGGTCTTATCAGTAAACGTTTGGATGAAATGGTGGGAATATCCATGAACAAGTTGATAGGTAATGCATTTAAAATATTTCACTTATTATCCAAATTGGATTATTCTATCATTTCTTTTCATGAGCTTTATGTTTATACTGGGTTAAGATTAACTAGAACTTTCTCCTGCTATGGATATATCTTCAATGCGTATAGCAGGGGACTTATTGTTGAATTCAGTCACTGTATCTTTTGAAATTGCTGAAATGTTTTTCAGAAAATCATATATATTTGTACCTAGCATCGAATTTTTAAGTGGGAATTGAATTTCTCCATTTTCTACCCAGAATCCTTGGTCTATCTTCACAGAGATTTCAGGAGATTCACCCCAGACGATTAATCCACGATTTTTAATAACAACTCCTCGTCGCATATCTTCAATCATCTGCTGATAATTATCTGTTCCACCTTCAATTTGCATCTGATGGAGTGTGGGATAAAACGTTCCATTGAAATTTCGTGCATGACCTGAACTCTCTAATCCAAGATAATTGGCAGAGTATGAATCTGTAATATAGGATTTCAGAATTCCCTCCTCAAATAATGTCAGCTTAGTTGTTGGAACACCTTCATCATCATAAATTTTAGAATTTATCCCTTGTTGTATATGTGGATCATCCCAGACTTTCAATTGAGTGTTTGACAACTGATCACCTATCTTATCACTGAAGTATGATGTACCAGCCATCACATTAAATCCCGAAACTCCTGATTCAATCATAGATTTAAGGGTTGATGAAGTGGTGACATGATCCATAATTACTGGTACAGTGGATGATGGGGCCATCTTTGCATGGAGTTGAGATTTGGCTGCTTCTGCTCCTTTTTTTCCTAAAGCATGATAATCAATATCATCATCCAAATTTCTTGTCATTGCCCAATCATAGGAAGAACCTGCATTATCTGATGACAGATTGATGGAAGTCCAGGCATTGGAAAACAGCAATGTATATTCTTGATTTGCCGATATACCAAGTGAATTTACAATCCCAGTTTTTCTAGTATCAACATCGAGCTTACCACTAACATTTGCTTTTTCATGTACTTCTGTTGCTCCATTGATTAGCATCTCTACTTTATCCATAACTAACTGAGTTTCCAACTCTTCTATTCGATAATCATACATTCCTTCTACTTTTTGATGTTCTCGAATACTTGGTTCTGCCAAACTTTTAAAATGTTCATTGGGAGGAGCATACTTGGCCAAACTAATAGCCTTCTCTACCACAGATATTATTGCATCTTCTCTTATAGAAGTACTGGTTGCCAAACCCAATTGATTACCAATATAGACACGTGCCTGTGTCAAGTTATTAGATTGCTCTTGAGATCCAGTAATGGAGTTACCATCGATAGCAATAGATTTTTTTCTCCCTGAGCTTACTAAAACCTCTATTTGTGTTGCTCCAAGTTCTTCTCCCTTGGTAACACCGAGATTAGCTAGTCCAATTAGATCAGTCATCATTTTCGACCTCCCACGACAATATCTTTGGCCACCAGGTGTGGTCCTCCTCCACTCACCTGCATCGGTTGATACCCCGTAAGATTGGATTTGCCACAATGCCCTGAAAAGGCATCTAGTCGGAGATCATTACCTACACCAATCGTATTTCTTAGTACTTCTAAAGTTAGTCCTGACATTCCTGAATTGCGAATGGGCTTGGTCAGTTCTCCATTTTCAATCATAAATCCAGATTGTGAAGTAAAGAAAAATTCACCAATAGTGGGATCGACATATCCTCCCATGGAATGTTGCAAGTACACACCATCCTTGGCTACTTCTAGTAGTTCATCAAAGGTCATTTCTCCGTTTCCGATATAGGTATTACCCATACGTGGCATACTCATATGCCTAAAATCAGCAGCTCGTCCTGCAGCATTTGGTGAATGACCTTCTCCTAGCATGGCTGCAGAGCTCAGATCATGTAAGTACCCCTCCAGGATACCGTCCTCAATTATTACCCTTTTTCTTGTAGGTGTGCCCTCTGAATCATACTTGTATGAGCCAAATAATCCTTCAATACTGGGATCATCATATACCGAAACTTTGGGATGGGCCAGTTCTTTTCCTATTTTACCTGCAAGAACAGAGCGACCTGCAACAATATCATCTCCCTCTGCTGCGTGTCCAAATGCCTCGTGAATGTAAACTCCTACTATTGACGGATCTAATACCACATTCAACCTACCAGATGGAGAGGGAACTGAATCTAGTAATTTTATGGCTCTAGCTCCTAGATCGGTCATTTGTTCCTCTAAGTTAAGATCAAGTATTTTCTTCAATCCAGCATTTGTCGTTGTTGAATCCCATACTTCTTGAATTATATCACCGGACCTGGCAGTTGCAGTACTGGATAAAGAGAATTTACCAAGATCATTAGTCATCAAGATCGTACCATTGGTATTGACAATTCGCTCATGTTGAACTTTTTCTGTATATCGAACACTAGAGTCAATAATTCTATCATCATGCAGTCGTAACAATTTCTCAGCGTTGCGGGTTAATTCTACCTTTTCATCTAGGGATAAATCATTTGGATTAATATCCGGCTTAAATTCATTTTTTCCTTCAAATGCAACATCATTGTCAATAATCGCTTTTCTTTTAATTTTTGTAGAGGTAAATTTTGCCATTTTAATTGCCGTTTTCAAGGCTTCTTTCACCTCTGCATTCTCATGAGATGCAACTGAAGCAAAACCCCATGCTCCATTATATAGTGCACGTATTGCAGTTCCCTCAAGCTCTGTCGATTGGATCTTCTCTATCTGTGCCTTATGAGCAACAATGTTTAATTCATTGCTGGAATAATACCTAATATCTGCAAATTGTACATCAGATGGATTTAAAGTATCAAGGATGATTCGGCCTCTGTCTACAAGTGACATAACTTCATTTTAAATTGATTGTAATTAAATCATTACTGATCCTATATTGATGAATTCTTTTTTTTCCAAATTACTTATTCAAGGATTTTTAATAGGTTAATTATTACTTCTAATATGTAATATGATAGTTAAGTAAATCATCCTAAATTGAATTATTCAACCTAGATCGTTAATACAATATTTTTCTCTCATTCTAATTGTCACTAATTATCCCGTATTCGTTATTGTTATGATTAAAATGTTTCAATATATCCTTCCTAGCAGATGAACTCAGATAATTTACTAGTTATTATTAAATAGGTATCATACCATATATTAGTATGAGAATCGGGATAAAACGCTTATGGTTGGGTATGCTAGTTATATCATACTCCGTTTTAATCCCGTTTTTTATCCTAGTAGAATTGATTAAATTAGGAGTGCTGAATCCTGAAAAGGTGGATTTAACATTCATAGACATCTACTTCAGAGAAATATTCCTTCTCATGACTCCCTCATTATTACATTTGATAAAACTTAGATTTCGGCAATCATATCGAGAATCAAGGCCATCTAATGATTCACTTGTGAATACACAAATACAAGAGACTTCTACAATACAGGAACAATTGGAAAAGATCAGATTAGAAAATGAAGCTAGATTGCAAGCAATTAGGGAGAAATCAGAAGAGCGAAGAAGAATGAAAAAGCAATATGAATATAATTCTGATTTGAAGGTTACTACTGGGAAATCCACCCATCAAAGTTCTATTTCTTCAAAATTACTTGAAATCTTTATTCATTCCACCAAGCAATGCATAATTTGTTACCAGAGCAATGAAAATGAAAAAGGGATAATCACTGAATGCTGTGGATCATTTTTTCATATTAGTCATATCAAGCTATGGATTGCCATTAAATCAAACTGTCCTCATTGCAAGCAAATTATCCCAATCAAGCAACGATCATTCATAAATTATGGTGAGGAATCTCCCTTTATCTTTTATAAGACCAAACATAAGAGATTTCAAATCACTCGAGATGCTCCTTAAGGCAATCTTCGCAGACACTATGTGTAATCTCCACTTCAGGAAGTGTTAATAGATAATTATCCAAGGTCTCCCATTCCTCATCCATATTGCGAATTTTTCGACAATACATACAAATGGGTAACAACCCCTCAAGTTTCTTGATGCTTTCCTTCAATTGTAGCTGATCCTGCAGTAACTCCAAGGTTTTCAAGTCATTAGCACGTAATTCTTCACTCACATAGTAGGTAAACATCAAAATGAGATAGGCAATTACTATGGTTAGAATTCTAATAAAACCATCCATATCTTTTAGCAAGTCATTAATCACCAGATCAACCATTAGGTGAATACTAACTACTATAAGCTTAAATTTATTATTCACAGGAAAGAAGAAGATAACAAAGTACGCAATTGCAATATCTATAAGCACAGAGAGGGTGGGATACGGCAGAACGTCATAATTCAAGTACAATCCGGTGGCTGATAGATGGATAAGATAAATGGATATTCTTTCCTCATATTTCTGAAAGGATTGATCATTTAATATTCTATACAAATATATGGAATGTAAAATAAGAGCCAGTCTGATGGCTACATCAATATAGAATCTCTGGGAATACCCATAATACACAAAATACGCAAAAAAGAAAATGATGAGAATTCCAACCATGGAGATTAAGAATATCTGTACACGCCGTTTCTGACTTCGAATTAATGTACTTTGATATTTATCTATCAGCTCCTGTGTCATCAAGTATAATAACTGATCATTATTCTTAAGATTGTGTACATTTTATTGAATTATTATTCATTTGATTTATGGAATTGACAGTCTCTCTATTTAATTTAATCAAATTTTTCGGTATATATGATCATCCAAGGAATACTGATCTACCTTATCCTCGTAGTACATCATCGTTTCTGATTTTCCTAAGATGAGGAATCCACCCGGTTTGAGTGCTTCTACAAACCTCTCAAAAATTCTCTGTTTGGCCTCCTCGTGGATGTAAATCAACACATTTCTACAGAAAATAATATCTAGATTGTGTGGATAGGGATCATTAACCAGATCTAGCTGACGAAATTTTACATTACTGGGTGGAGATGATAAAGTGTATGTCTTTCCATCATAACAAAAGTATTCCTTTTTCTCCTTCTCAGTAAGCTCTGCCATATGCTCCTGCAAAAATACTCCATCCTTTGCCGTCTTTAGTAAATCTTTTTTAATATCAGTTGCATGGATCTGTACGGCCACCTTTGGTTTGAGTTTATTGATTACGAATGCAATAGTGTATGGTTCGCAGCCAATGGCACAACCAGCAGACCAAATATTTAGTGTCTGATTATCTTCCAGCTGAGAAATTCGCTCCCTGAATACCTTCTCGATCCTATCCCATACAGCTCGATTTCGGTAAAACCTGGTGACGTTGATACTCAGATTATCCCTAAAGACTTTCAATTCCTCATCATGTGTCTTGAGGTAGCTGAAATACTCAGTATAATCATAGATTTGCAATCGGATCAATCGTTTTTTTAGAATTCTTCTGAAATACTGATCCCGGTAGTCATTCACCGTGATCTTCCTACTGAGAAAATACTCATATATTTCAGGTATTATCTCTTCATTGTGATACTCTCTTGAGTTTATCTCGGATCCCTCCATCCTACGTAACTCGATTCTCTCCTGGAGCGAGACCCGTTTCCCCTCCTTTCTAGCCTTGATATTATCTGCAAGAATGCCCAGGTGATCTATTCTTTGATCAATAGCCGGTTCTTCGGAATCCTCTTGCTGTTCACCCTCAACAGTTATGATCTCTTGTATCTCCCCGGCTTTTCTTGCCTCTATTCTCTGTTTTAAGGTAGTTCGTTCCTCATCTCGTTTTGCGGCATCAATATTTGCCTTGATAGGATCTTCAGACACTACAATCCTACTCCTTTTTATCCTTATTAGTGTACTCTCATGCGTATCGTATCTTGATAGCTGATAAGCATCCTTTGGCAAAAAAATTCAGTGTAACTGCCCACAATGATTTCAAACAAATTCAACAATTTTATGATTTTTTATGACCAATCCTGCCAAAGGCATTTATTTGTTTCGTAAAGTATCAATGTATGGCTGATTTTCTCATTCTATCCCCCAAGGAGAGGGAATTTCTCCTTGCCCTTGGAGAGGCGATACTCGGTGTTCCCAAGGATGAGCTGGGTGATCAATTCCTTCATGAGGCGGATGCGTTCATCCACAATCTCGAGGGATTTCTCATCAATGATATTCAACTGCTCATCAAGATTTACAATGCCCGTCTGACCTCTTTTTTCCTCACCTGTTCCTTCACTCCATTTATGAAGAAATCTCTTGAATCCAGACAGAAATACTGCAGCAAATGGATCTACTCGAAAATCCCTCTGCTACGTACCGGTGGTACAGCCTTCAAGGCAGTATGTGGCTGGAGTTACTATGGTAGTGAGCAGTCCTGGAAGGAGCTGAACTATCCTGGTAAAACGTTGGGTCGTGAGCATGAGACACCAACTTTATTATTTGGCAAGGAACCCTGGAAGCCTAAGGAGGAAACTACATGATCTACGATAAGAACAATCAACCCGAAAAATGGGATTTTGAAGTGGATATCTGCATCATCGGTTCTGGTGCGGGTGGTGCCATCACTGCAGCCAAGATGAGTGCACAAGGACATTCAGTCCTCATTCTTGAACAGGGGGCGTATGTATCTAAGGAGGATTTTGATCAGGATGAGAGTCGTTTGATCAAGAAGATGTATCATATGGGTGGTGCATTGGCAACAGACGATATGTCCATAAGAATTCTTGCAGGACAGACCTATGGTGGATCTACAACCATTAATTGGATGAATTGTTTTCGTACACCTGATTATGTCTTGAAGGAATGGTCTGATGATTATGGCCTGACGGAGTACCTATCTGAGCATATGCAGACACATTTTGATGAAATAGAGACACGAATGAAGGTTCATGAGGTACCTAATGAGGATCACAGCCCTCAAAATCTAATTATTATCAATGGAAGCAAGAAATTGGGGATCTCTGCCACCAATTGCTATAATAATTCTGATGGGTGTATAGGATGTGGAAAATGTGGTCTTGGATGTTCCTACGATGCCAAGATGGATATGCGTATGACTTATCTTGCAGATGCGTTGAATAAGGGTACTACTATACTTACTGATACTAGAGCTGAACGAATAGAGTACAAATCAAAGGATTCACAGCTTATTCATGCAGTATTTGATGAGAGGGGTGGTGCACGATCAATCACTGTCAGGTGTAAACGCACAGTAGTTGCGGGTAATGCCATTGGAACTCCACTTCTGCTCCAGAAAAGTGGTCTAGGAAAGGGTGTAGTGGGAAAATATTTCCACATTCATCCTGTGGTTGCCACAGTTGGCCTATACGAGCATGAAATCAATCCCACCTATGGAATACCGATGAGTGCAGTATCTCATCATTATGAGGATAGGATTGATGGATATGGTTTCTGGCAGGAAGTACCCGATCTTGAGGTATTTCTGGCTGGTGTTAATCTCCCACTTATTGGTGAATTACGACGTAATTTAATGCAGAAACTCAATAACATGGGAGTTATCATCAGCCTCACTCGTGATGGTGCATCGAAGAAATCTAGTGGTGAGATCAAATGGAGAGGGGGTTTCAATGGCCAAAATGCCCGTTTCTCACTCAAAAAAGTACCTTCTATCCGATACAAAATCGATCCCCTCGATATGGATAATATCCTTGCTAGTATCCGCAATTCTATTGAGATTCACTTTGCTGCAGGTGCAAAGAAAGTATATCCCATGCACTTCAGTGGTGTAGAGCTTTCTTCCCCAGATGAGATTGACGAATTCATGAAGCAACCAATGGGTCCTAATCAAATTACCATGTTCAGTGCGCATCCACAGGGAACAGCACGTATGGGTAAGGATCCAAAAACCAGTGTGGTAAATGAGAAACTGGAGATGCACAACTATCCAGGTGTATATGTTGCTGACAGCAGTGTATTACCAACAGCAATAGGTCGGAATCCCATGATCTCAATACTTGGGGTAGTATCAAGAGGTATAGAATTAGGAAATCTAGGCCTATAATTACTCTACAAAGGGAAAATACTTCACCATTAATTCTTTAAAATCATCAAAATCATTAGTTTTTACTCCAAGTTTACTTAGTTCCTTTTGATAATGCATTGAGAATTCAGATGCAAAATCACGCATACGTAATAAGTATTACGTATGCATAATAAAGTGAAGCAGACCATTTTAGAGAATATACGATCTCCATCTCTAAAATCACAACTTATTGGGTGTAGTGAGATTTTCTGTCCCCGGTGCAAGGGCCAGATGGGAACTGAATGTAGTGAATGTGGATATACTCGACCATATTGTGTTATCTGTTACCAGGAGATTGTTGATGAAAGATATTTTATGTTTGAATGCTGTGAGAAGAAAATTCATCTGGCTCATTACAATAAACTTGGGAATCGTTGTCCCTACTGCAAGGCTAATTTAAGATAAGAAATTTGAGAATCAATTGATTATACAAATTACTTTTCATTATTCGTGTAGTTTTAAAATTAATAGCAAATATCTACCTTGTGTTAACAGAATTATATGTCATAGTCGAAGGTACAACACAGTATTACTACTCCAAAGCTGGAAGGAATACAGGAGGTATCAATGTTAATCTGACATCAGGTTTCCTTACTGCAATTCAGGCATTCACCAAGGAGGCAAGACAGAGTGATATTGAGTACTTTGCCTCACAAGAGGAATATTTCCTTTTCACTCAACTAGAGAAAAGCAATAAACTACTCATCGGTGTGTATGAGAAAGGAAGCAACCGGGAAACAGCAGATAACATTTTACATCAAGTCAAAAACATTATAGAATCTTCACATTTAATGGACGAGAAGTACAGATACCGTGAAGATCTAATCAAAAATCAATTGATCTCTGACAAAATAGACACTATTATCAGAAGAATGTTTGAGGATGATTATCCGACCTTACTGGCAGACACTATATTCAATTCTCATTCCTCTCTTTCTCTTATAAGAATAATGAATATTGAGACTGATATAATATTCTGGGAGAAAGCCAGACCTAAACCTCTACTAAAGAAAAAACAGATAGAAGAGATGAACCTACTTATTGCTACTGCTGATAAACTTGGAGAGAAACTAAAACAACCAAAATTTGAATTACTGCATATAGAGGTAAATAATGCACAAATTGGTCTACTAAGGAACAATAATATTCTTGCAATGACCTTCGCCTCTGGGATAATGAGTAATGAGGAGTTCATGCTGGCAACCTTTGGTTTGTTTGATATAACTAGTCCTCATTATTTGAGCTACAATCGTGATTCGATAGTGGGGAGCATTGAATTGGATAATGATGGATCAATCATTAATCGAGATGGTGATCTCAAAACTCCTATGATTGAGATATTTATTTCATCATTGCTTAATGCCATGGAAAGATTTACAGGGACATTTATTAGAAAGAGTTTTCATTCAGCTTCTCTTTATTACCCTAGTACGGAGAATGTATGGATCAAGATAAAGAAAACCGAGAAAGATGGGGCATTGATTGAAATACTTGGGAATTGAGTGTATTTATCGTAGATTCCGAGTATTCATTTATAAATCATAGCTGATGGGCTTATCTATGGATGAATCTTATCTCGATGCAGTTTATTTTTATTATGGTATTTTAGAATCATATGAGGTGGTGGGTCAGGAACTAATTGGTGAATCAGTACTTGAGGATCATGTTGTACCCCGTATGACCTATTATGTGAAGAATTTTCTACCCAAATTGTATAATAAGATTTCAGAGAATGAGATAAAGACAGATGTAATTTCATTTCTAACTCAACTAAAGGATAGAATAGAGGTACATGATACGAATAAAATTCCCAAACAAGATATATGGCTATTGAGGGCCGCAATTTTTGGGTATGAGAGTTCGTTTTTGGAAATCTTGGGAGAAAATGTTATCAAGCAGTACGTTCTCAAGAGGATTCCCGAAATTCTTGCAGTATACCTTCCAGAAGTATTCACCGGTAGAGATAAGAGTCTAGAAGAGAAACTGCAACAATTTGCTGAGTATATTAAAATTCAGAATTTTGCCAAAATCACCAATTTTGAGTTAAATAATGGGAAAATTATCTTTTCAGTCAATAAGTGTGCCTTTGCCGATATCCATTCATCGGATGCCTATTTGGAAAAGAAAACACGATTCTGTCCCTGGGGGATGATGGTTCTCGCCATCGTCAATGATCATCAAGAGAAGGAATTCCCCATTCAGGGTACTACCTTTGTGACCCGAGGCACGATAACCGAATTGGAAATTATCTAAGTATATATCCATTGATGTAATTGTACAGGCCAATTAGATAATTGATCTGCCAAGCTATGAAGGTGTAAATCATAAGTGGTCGTAATATCCTGAGCTTCTTGATATTAATGTCTGGGTACACATGAAGGATGATAACTAGGATAACTGCTGAGATTGCTACCGTAATTCCTATGATGAAATGTAGTGCAGGGAATAGTCGGATAGGATCTGCAAATACAAATCCCCATGCCCTTAGAACTGTTGGAAACATCCATACAAAGAATATAATTCCTTGAAACACCACTAATGAAGTCATTAATCGTTTTTTGAAGCTGATTCTCAGCCTCCGTACATTATACACAGCAATGTATAGCCCTATGACTATTAAAGTTTCCAAGAAAAGAACTATAGTGGCCCAGACAATTCGGTCAACCATAAATCACCTTGTAGCATGAGATATTTTAATGCTTTCTGAAATTGCTACGACTTTGTAAAATCTGATCATCAGAGAACCAGATTAAACGAATAATGCAGAACATTTTATAATTAGAACATCAATCCTGAAATGCGATGTAGAAATTCATCCTAATTTTGTGAGCTAATTTGTTTCACTATTGATAATAGATCTAGTGAAACCTTGCATATTGGACACTGTCTCTCTTTTTTCACATACATAACGATATGGCTTAGATGAAAGGATCTTCTGCAATTTTCACAGCGATAAACCTCAGTTGAGGTTTTGCAGATGGCACAGGTGTCATGATCATAATTACATTTATTACATATCTCAAATTCATTAGTTAATTCAGCACCACAATTGCTACAGGTGAAAGTATGTTTGATTTCTCGATGTATTTCTGGCTCAATCCTTGTATGGTTATTCTCAGGTACATTCTCCTCTAACTCATTAACGGGGTTCTCCATCAGATCAATAGAGGGATTTGTTGCAGTTGGACTATTTTCCCATTGAAGAATGGAGGATTGATCGGGGGCTGGTATATAGTCTTCCTGCTGAGGTAATTCTACAATATCTGATTTATCGTGATTTTTCTGTTCCCATGATATTATGGGACTTGGTCCTGGTTCTTCAGGATTTTCATGAACTTTATTTCGAGCAATTACAATTTTTCCATTTTCTCTTGATATCCTTGCCAGGTCTTTCCTTTCCAATTCACCCAGTGCAGCGAATAACATACCATGGGTCATGGGTAAATCTCTCAGGATTTCCTCAACTAGGCCTTTCTCATAAGTATTGAGCCAATCCAGTAATGCTTTCTCATTCCTTTCCATTGTTATCAGCAAGAGTTGATGTCTTGGTAATACTACTAGGCATTTCTGTTTATATAAAGGATAACACGAACCACAATGGATTTCATTGATTACTGATTGATTTTTATCTTATGTTTAATCTCCTTGGGGAAGAGTCAATATGATTTATTATTACTCTGTGATTAGAATTTTTCAAAAACTGAGGAGAGAGTTACAAACACTTGATTTGAAATGTGTTCAATCCTTATCGAATTGAGCATTTTTTCTTAATGAAAAATAAAAATAATTGTGATTATTGAATGGAAAATTCAATAATTTGCAGGCGCCATTGAGGATAATCTGCCCACAGTACTTAAAAGTGTCTGAATTTCAAATATTTAAATGCGATGGTGAGTACTAAATGAGTCCCAATTGCAAAAAATCAAAAATCGTACCAACTAGGTATTTTGTGAATTTTTACAAAATATTCCACGAATATTTTTAAATAAAATAATTCTTGCCATTTTTGAGGACTTCTGTAGGAATAGATATTCAGCACCTCATAGCTGAAATTAACCATCTTGAAAAATGAATTTCGAGATGCCCTTATCTAACTACGTGAAAAATAAATCTGTTTGTGTTTCAACGTAAAATATAATAGAGATGTCACTCAAAAAATACAAACATTTAAATACAAATAAAAATATAATGGTGTGAGAGAATACAAATTTTCTCGAAACACACACACTTTTCAGGGGTTTTTATTATAAGCAAAAATAACAAGAGGCAAGAAGAGCTGGTACGTTGTCCGGATTGCGGAGGCACCAGTGTTGTCAAGGATATGAATAGAGGGGAACTGATCTGCCGTGGATGCGGTACCATTATTGAAGATTCACTTATTGATGATGGGCCAGAATGGAGAGCTTTCAACACTCAGGAGCGTTCCAAAAGGTCCCGTGTAGGTAGTCCTACTAGCTTCACAGTCCATGATAAAGGGCTCTCTACTCAGATCGGATGGGAAGATCGTGACAGTTATGGTAAGAAACTGTCCCCTAATCAGCGATCTCAGATTTACAGATTACGAAAATGGCATGTCAGGAGCCGTGTACACAGCTCTGTTGACAGAAATCTCGCTCAGGCAATGAGTGAACTTGATAGACTCTCATCACAGCTTGGTCTTCCTAAATCCGTAAAGGAGACCGCATCAGTTATATATCGATCCGCAATTCATAAGAGATTGATCCGTGGACGTTCCATTGAGGCCATGATTGCAGCAGCAGCTTACGCAGCAGCCAGACAGAGGCGTGTACCTCGTACACTTGATGAGATTGCAAGAAACTCAAGAGTCAACAAGAAAGAACTGGGAAGATGCTATCGTCTTATGATCCATGAGTTGAACCTCAAGATCCCACTGGCTAATCCCACCGACTATATTGTACGTTTCGCAGCTGACTTAAAACTCACTGGTACAACAGCAAGAAGAGCAATCGATTTGGTCAACGAGGCCAAGCAAAAGGGTTTAACTGCAGGTAAGGATCCAACTGGACTTGCAGCCGCAGCCATCTACATTTCTGGTATTGTAGAGGGTGAGAGAAGAACCCAGAGAGAGATAGCTGATACTGCAACTGTGACTGAGGTTACTGTGAGAAACAGATATAAGGAATTAGTCAGAAAATTAGAAATTGCTGTAGCATTGTAAGAAATAACTATTACAACTAAATTCCTTTATTAGAAATGATCATTCCCTTTTCTGTCTTTATCAATTGATCAAAATCATTATTACAGGGATTATGATAAGTAGAGGGAATATTAATCTAATAATATCTAACCAATGACTGTTTCTGATCAATCTAATCAGTATCACAAAGAATAATATCAAAGAAATCGGAATAGATACAATTATCGCATAAGCCAATTCAACACCATTTCTATCAATTTCCACCTGCACAATGAATAGTAGATACAAAATGAAAAGTAATAGCATTATCTGAATCGCTAAAAATATATCCGATTTATGTAGAATACTTGATTGGTTCTTCTTTTCAACATATTCTTCAGAAATAAACTTGCCACATTTGTCACAGACAGTTAGATTTTCAGAAATTTCATTTTTACAGAATTTACAGCTAATCAAGTTATGTTATGAATGACCTACATAATTTAAATTGCTTGATCGATAGATAGTCAGAATATGGAATAGGAGGTTTTCCATTATAATATTATCAAACTGGATCCTCTAGGAAAACAATCAACCCTATCCGATGATAAATATCACTATCATAACTAGAATAGCTCCCAATCCCATTCTCAATGCAAAATTACCAATAATCTTGAGTTGTTGTTTCAAAGGGGCTAATGCAGGAACCTCTGAAGCGTAACTTGGAGGGCTCTTGATCTTCTTGATACTATTTAATGTGGTTAGTGCTATTATTGTTCCAAAAATAATGGATACAACTGCTAGAATCCAACCAAGGACACTCAATCCCAACATAACACCAATGATATTGGTTATCATTGCTCCAGCAAAGAATGAAACACCAAGTATCATTTTTCCTTCTTGTTTCTTGCTCATGGGAGCCCAGTATTGTAGAATGTATGATCCACATGATGAGCATTTACGTTTCTGTTGAAATGTCTGGTCATTTGAAAAATCAATAGATACACCTTTTTTCTGATTTTTACATTTTGGACACCAGAAAACTAATTGTGGAGGGAAATTTGATTTAGAATAATCCTGCATCCTCCCTGAGGATGCTTGAGGGTCCTTTATTTTGGTGTTACTCTTTGATATTGGTGTTGATGTTGTTTTTGTTGTTCCTTTAGATGCAGTAGTTGCTCTGGAACTACTTTTAGTCGCTCCTTTATTCGAGATCGATTTGGTTGTTGTTTTAGGTGTTGTCGAGAGATCACCACTTAAATCGGGGTTTGATCGGATTGAATTGAACCATATAATGAGGAGGAGGTTGTATAGGATGCTTACATATATCCCAATCTCAAGCTCTAACAAAATATTAATTATTCTGATTACTTGTAAAATAAAGAGAATTAGAGGTAATTTGTTATCCTTCCAGAAATTGGAGAATAGAGGAAGTAATGCAATAATGAAGATAATTCTAATTAGACCCATGAAATCTTCATCTATATCCATTTCATCAAGAAGTATAAGGATGCCATATATTAGATCAAGTCCTAGAAAAATCTGTACTACACGTTTAAATCTATACATACTGGTTGATATCCCAAAATAACCTATGATTTGCATCAAGGAAGGAACAAGAAATATCATGTTGACTACATCTCTATCTTCTCCAAAGAAGATCCATGGGTCTATCAAAACTAAAATTAACCTTAAAAATGTTAAGATGCTCCCAATCAACCCCAGTATAAGCAAAATTTTTGTTTTACCCTTCATAATTCTCTCATGATAACTTAAACATTAATTTAAAAACCTCTGCCACAATAAATGAAAAATGGTTTAACGAATATAGTAAATTAGAGGTCTTTTCAATAGTTCTTGATGTGACTATAATCTCATCGAAGTTTGAATCCTATTCTTTTTTTCAAAATATCTCAATAGTGCCATATTTCATTAGATTAGAGGTATTTATTAGCAATTATCTCTGAACCCGGCTCAAAATTATCCCAGAATTCTTTGGGAGGGTGCCATAGATTAGTTGAGATCTTAGTATCATGCAAGACTCTGGAGCAGTAACTATCTCCCTTGATAATGGTATGTTCCATTGTGAGTTGGATATGATCACCAAGGTTAGCAGTAAAAGCACCGAAATCCCCATAACAGGCCACGAGATATCTGAATTCAATATCAGGTAATGAAACCATAGTATCCGCACAAGTTGGGCAGTTAAGATTTTTAAATGCATATTTTCCTTCTTCAAGCATAGTGTGATTAATTTCCCAGATTGAACTGCTGGTATCTCCTGATAATTTATCACTTAAAAAACATTCGAGATTCTTGAATTTTTCTCTTCCAGGCGATGGGTGATCCTCATGATAATTGCTAATATATGTTTTGAACAAATCTATTGCATACTCCCTACCTATTGTGTTGGAAAGTGTTTCCAGTAGGTAATATGATGGGAACAGCCAAGCTTCTATCATTTGTTTCATATTTATCTCGTATTCCTCTCCAGATTTGGGTAGCTTACTAATTCCAAGAAGATGGAGATAGTAGCTATAAGCTGCATCCAGAAGTTCTTGATGCTCAGATGCTAGAAAGTGATCCAGATCATAATATACTGCATTATCACATAATGAATAAAACCTATCAGCTAATTCTCTAAAATATTTGATAACTCTTTCTAGATTTAAATTATTCTTGATAAAACCGATAAAATAGTTAAATCTAGTAAACAGTATTTCATCCATTTGATCAACTGGTTTAATAGTAGTTTGCTCAGAAAGAAAATTATCTCTTCTATATCCAGTTCTATAGAATTTCATCTTTTAAGAAAACTGATCCAGTTCATATAAATCTTTCAGTTAAGGTATATCATCATTATTTGTTATTTCACTATATCAACTCTTTGTGGCTGATGCAAAAATGACTTTCTTTTTAAAAATCACTCCTACATCTGATACAATATTTTCTAATTGTTTAAGTATGAATTGAGAAAATTCATTTCTCATTTCTGTTCCCTGTGGGCCTAAGGCCTCATATAATGGAGATCCTCCAACACGTTCAAGAATACTCCAGTATTCCTCCTTATCCTGATAACGTACTCTGTATCCCTTGGTTTCAACTTGAATATCACTGAATCCTTCATTCCTAAGCAGATCCTCAATTCCTTCAGCTGTTTCCTTGCTATATCCTAGTCGAAGGCGATATTGTTGATCCTTCACCCTATCTTCATTAATTAAACAAAATTTCCTAATCTGCTTTTTTAACCACTCGATATCATCCTATAGTGCCCAAGTGCTGATCCCCACTCTTCCACCAGATCTCAATACTCGAAAATACTCAGAGAAAATACTTGATTGTTTATATTGTTCCAATAATTCAAAATCATAGAATTGACAGAAACCAATAAAGCCACTTGTAATGAAATCAAATGTTTCATCTTCAAATTCAAGGTTATTGGCATTCATCTGCATAACCTTGACATTATTAAATTGATTCGTAGATATGATTTCCTTAGTCTTCTCTACTGCAGTATCTCTTAAATCAATGGCAAAAATTTCTCCCTCAGGTCCCACTACATTTACTAAAGGTATTAGTACTGCACCCCACCCAGTGCCAATATCAAGTACCTTTGCACCTAACTCAACTCCTAGAAATTCAACTAGCTCTTCTCCAAAATGTTTCCAATAATCACTATCAATCATGAAATATCATCAATTCACTTCAAATTAAAATCCTTAGGTTGTTCTAATTCCATTTAATTTCCATTTATCCTTATTTCTTCAGAAAGGATCGAAATAATCAAGGTATTGTCATTCAAATCACTTGGTAACCAACTTGGTCTTGGTTCTGCAGCTTTGGTATCTAATATATCCATCATTATTTGGGGATAAAGGAAACGGTTAAGTAATCCTGAACCAACATCACACTAGAAAATATGAAAACTTGAACGAAAGGAGAGACAAATATGGAATTTTACTACTACTTCAATAAGAGAATATTGAGAATTCATCACTACTTATTCGTGCTTGATACCACAATTCAAGTATATCAGTATCAGGAACTCCGATATTGTACAGTAGAGAATGCAGATTTTCTTAGAAATCTCGATGAAATTGAAGATGAGTACAGATATACATTGATGCAGGCATTGATTGCTCGTATTGATGGTTTATCCAACATGACTTCTCTAACAAGAGATGATTTTGTTTCTATGGTGATTAAGGAAGGTAATATATCAGATATTCGCACTTCCCAAGCAAATCATGGTCTGGCCATAGTCTAGATCTATCCCCAATTTTTAGATAGTATTGTCTGTTTTATTTGACTTGAAGGTAATATATTTTACAGCTTGCTTTATCTCAGAACTATCAAATAAGTCAATTGGAATCTTATATGTTTTCAATTCACTACCAATCTGCACCTCAACTACAATCTCTGTATCTGTAAGTTGAATATCATAGATCGTATTGTAATTAAGGAGTTGAGAGGAGAATTTTTTGGAAGAACTATCTATAAAGGAAATGGCTGACTGACCAATGGTAATTTTTCTTCCCACCAGTTGTTTTCGATATGGTTCGTATTTTTTATTGAACCCTATAAGTAGCAGTGCATACAAAGTCACTGTCACAACTACAACAGGGATCACATACAGGGTACGATAGAAAGGTATCGCAATCAAAAGCCCTAGGACTGGAATAATATCATAACACCCGCGTTCTTTCTGTATTTTTTTATCAAGAGCCAGTTGTTCCGAATCCATGGCATGAATTAGTGTTGCTTCTCCACTTGGAATGAATCCCAGTGTCATTCTAGTAGGAATCATTGCTCCCTCATATTTCATTGCTTCTTCAGCATCCATATGCTCATAGAATTCATTAGCCCATAAAAGAGTTCTGCGAATAATAATGCATAACTTAGGTTAATTAAGTAAAAAATGGTGCCAAGACAACCACTATGAAGATAATCAAGAATAACAGCAGAATAAAAGTGAACATGGGATTGGTTCTGTACATATCTCTTGAAATTGTTCTGAAGACAGTGGAGGTGAATGTTAATTGATCTCTCATGGATATATCTTTTCTTGAGAAAATGACTCGGTTACCAATCTTAATTTCTGGTATGGAATTAACGATTGCCTTGAACAGAAAGAATGGAAAACCCAATAACAATAACCAGGCAATAATCTTAAATCGTGGTTCTATACTTCCAATCATGAACATGATAATAATCAGCATTAGATAAAATATGGTGCTGTAAAACCATCCTTTCCAGATCTGTATCTGCCTGTCAACAGAGTCAATACCAGTGGTAGGATAGGGGCTCATCTCTCTTCTCTCAAATTTTCCTGTTGATTCTTGCTGAATTGGGGAAATTTTTTCAGATTCTTCACGTTCAAATTTGGATTCCTCAATAGCTTCTTTGACTGCAGCTCCTGCCTTTATCCCAATCTTTACTCCAGTTTTCAATCCTTTCTTGGCATATTTTCCTAATTTATCCCCAATTTTTTCTTCTTCGTCAAATTCCTTGCTCATATCTGTTCGATGGTAGTCGATGATCTAAAAACTATGCTCCTTAATTGGAGAATTCCACATTATTCTCATTGAAATTAAAGATCTAATCGTAGTTGAACTAACTTTCATATTTTCCTACTCAAACACCAATTGTAAACGACTCTAGTTTATTAAAGCCATAACACTTGACTTGTCGTATGACAAGGTACTCTTCCGGTGCTATGGAGGTTTACGATCAGATCTTTATTCATACTAATGAACAACAGGCTAGAAACATAATTGAGACACTTGAAGGACCCTTAGATATTGCATTTGGAAAATATTGCCTACTCTTTCATCTCTACACGTTCCAGAAAACCAATGAAGCAATCATATTATTACAGGAGATAATAGATTTGAATGTAGATTTGCAGGATGATGTACTTCAATTTTACATTGCACTGACCCAATACCTCTTTGATATTAGGACTCATAGATTAGATCAGGAGCGTTTTTCATCAAGGGAATCTGAGTTGAGAAGTATCTACAAATTACTCATCTACTATGATGATTGGGAGAAATTCTTCATCACGGGTTTATATTATCAGGCAATATCTATAACTAAAATACGAGAGGAAGCTATCCAGGGATTGAACAAATCTATTGAATCTTATGGGAAGATGCCTAAGTATGGTATTTACATGGCAAATAGGAAAACTCAGAAATTAGCGGATCTCTATACATCATTAGGAGAGTTTGAACTTGCTGAGCAACAATATATGATATGTTTTGAGGGTTTGCAAGATTATGAAAATTTGTATTTTGCGCTAGTCTTGGATGGATTATCAAGTTTACATGTCATGAAAGATGAAATTGTACAAGCGATAGAGTTACAGCAAAAAATCCTTGACATTGGTACACGTCTTGAAAATTCTTGGTTTCTCATTAGAGCGAGTGCCACTCTAGCTCATTTATATTATACCCAGGGAAACTTTGAGCATTCACTACAGTTCCATATTCGTAGTAGGGATTACAGTTATATGCATCAGGATCCATTATATATCCACATTAGCGAGTTTAATATCTTCTGGTTCTATTATCATCGTTACAAGGGTCTAAAAGATGGCCAGGATTTGAAAATGGCAAAAGAATCACTTGAATTACTCAAGGAAAGTAATGATAAGGATGATCTAAATATTAACAATCTCACCACGTATGCAAGATCCCTGATAGATAAGCTCGGACCTTACAAGAAAAAAGCACAGGCTATGACTAATCTACAGAAATTATCTTTCATGATGCCAAGTAATTTATCCATTAAATTAGCTTATCTTGATTTTCTCTTTGAGGATACTATGCAATGTGATGATGCGGAACCAATTTCCCAGATCGATGGGCTCATGGTTCAAGTAGCTTCCATTCCCATACATTTTACTCCACATACTATCAAATTGTACACAGATCAGCAAATCATCCTAGCAAAATATGAGTATTTTATCAAAATCAACAGGGAGAAGGCAGTAGAATACCTTCTCAAGGCAAGAGAGGTTGCAAAAAGGTATATACTGCACCACTTGGTTGAAAAGATCTCCTCGGAATTGTCTCGACTAGAGGAAGGGGATGTGAGTAGTCCATCACTTAAGGAGCGGATACGAGTATCTGGTATCCAAGATTGTATCAAGAATGCAGTTGAGAATAATCCTGTAAATCATGAAAACAGCAATTACGCCTGAAAGAAGTATCTGCATCCATCATACCAGATAAATGTATAAATAATATATTTACAACATATTTTCAATGTATAAGATTGATGAACCAAGAGATAATTTGTATGACGAGGTGTATGCAATTTACAAACCCATTGCATCATCTTCAGAAGCCTATAAGTTTGATTTGAAATTGGATTCTCTGTTCTCATTCTATCTTAGAGGGAAAATCCTTACACGTGTACGTGCAGTCGAGGCAATACTCGATATTTTTGGATCCTTGACTCGATATCTTACAACATTACATTGTATCCTCCAGCAATGGGAGAAGGCTATCCAAAACAATGAGACCTATTCCACTCCTGGATTTAGTACACTAGATGAGGTTGCATTAGAGATAAGAAGAGTCAATTACAGAATAGAGGTGTTCATTCTTACATTGCAATTTATAATCGACGAGGAAGAATCAGAGAAAGTAATCAATGGAATCGTTATATATTTTGATTCTAGAAAACCAAATTTCAGTAAAATGAATAAAGCCTCGATGAATCAGCTACTGGAAAACATAGAACTCCATCCTCTAAATTCTGTTGATTCTTTATATAACCCTGATTGATTATTCTTCTCTGTACCAAATGGTCTCTGTAGGTGAAAGATCTTGAAGAATGTAGTTGCGTTTTTGCAAGAATTCTCTGATTTCATCAGATGCTTTGAAGTCACCCTCTGCCTTGAGCTTTATCCTTAGTTGAACCATGGTATTAATTTCAGTAATTTCAGCATCTGTAAGTTTAACCAAGGGAATACCCAGTACATCCAACATTGTTTCTAAACCTGTCATAAAGGCTTTGACCTTCTCCGGTTCATGTGCCTTTCGTGCTTTATCCAGCCTGTTTCCAACTGCATTAACCTGTATCATGGCTTTGGGGGTGTTTAGATCATCAGCTAGTGCCACATTAAAACGTTCCAAAAATGATTCCATTACTGTATCATCCGTTTGAACTTCTTTTGCAACAAGATATTGTTGCGCCATCTGGTAACTCTTCACAAGTCTATAGTAGCGTTTTTTCTGAGATTGAGCATCATTGAGTGAAAAATCTGCCTGTGTGCGATAATGTGCAGTGCTAAGTGCAAACCTGGTTGCAGCAGGACCCAATTCTTCAATTAATTCCGATAATGTGAAGAAATTATTTTTTGATTTACTCATCTTTTCACCGTTTACTGTGATGAAAGCAGAATGCATCCAAATATTGGCAAATTTTTTACCAGTTGCACATTCTGATTGAGCTATCTCATTGGTATGATGAACAGGGATATGATCAATGCCTCCTGCATGGATATCGATTGTCTCACCCAGATACTTGATGGCCATAACTGAACACTCCAGATGCCACCCAGGATATCCAATACTCCACGGGCTATTATATTTCATGATATGTTCTGGTGGTGCTTTGATCCACAAGGCAAAATCACCTGGATTCCTTTTTCCCGCAATCACCTCTACCCTTGCTCCAGATCGTAGATTTTCAAGATCTAATCTTGCCATCTTTCCATAATCATCAAAGGTTGATATGTCAAAATATACCGATCCATCTACCTCATAAGCATGATTCTTATTGATGAGAGTCTTTATCATCTCAATCATCTCATTGATATGTCCAGTTGCTCTAGGTGCAATATTAGGTCGATTGATGTTTACCTGATCCATATTCTGATGATACTCACGGATTTTTATGTCAACTAGCTCCATGGGATCCATTTTTAGAGCTGCTGCCTTCTTCTGAATCTTATCTTCACCTTCATCTGCATCATCAGTTAGATGTCCCACATCAGTGAAATTCTGTACATGTATAACTTGATAGCCAAAATGCTTCAAGGTGCGAACAAGCAAGTCCCATACAGAATATGTCTTGAAATTTCCAACGTGTACATCTTCATATACTGTCTGTCCACAGGAGTAGAACTTAACAATACCTGGGGTGATCGGTTCGAGTTTTTCCTTTTGTCGAGTCTCAGTATTATACAACATAATCTCTCGTATTGTCATATCATTCTCCTCTTTCTATACCAATCAACTGATAACATACATTAAAAGCTTAGTTTTCTATCCATCTTTCTTTTCTGTCTGAAATCATGCTCAAGCAATATTAGGACGGAAAGTATCAAGAATATATTCTGCTATCGATTTGGTTTTAATTGGAACAGCTTGGATTTCATGATCCTCCAAGAATAATAGTGTTTCGTCGATGAGTTGTAAAAAGGATTGCACCCCAATTTCAATATCTATCCTTTTACCAAATCCTTTTTCCTCAATGTCATTGCTTATGTGCTCATCTTCACTATAGTGACTACGTATCCAGTGAAGGAGATATGTACCTCCTGCAAAACACTCTGCAACTGTTGAATACCCAACCTTTGCAAATGCCAAATCTGACGTAGCAATGAGGTTATGAGTATCCTCTGATTTTTTGGAGAAAGTTATCAATTTGCTTGGATTTTGCAATTTTGTCACCAAGTGCTGGGGGAAGATGGGGACAAGATTCCTTTCCTGTACTCCTACAATCAGATCCTCGAAATTTTCTATTAATCTTGTTGTGAGGTTTTGTAGATAGATGATTTTTTTGTCTGGATAGTGATCACGGATATTTTTTACAAAGGAATGATTGATCTCCCTGCTAATTAATCCCAATTCCTTGGCATTATCAAATCCTCTGCATGGGGTGGCAAATGGTAATTTAATGTGTTCAGTAGCTAGTGCTATTTGTTTTGTATACTCCTCTGCCTGCAGTTCAGCTCCCATTCCTTCGAGAATATCTGCCCATGTAAAATTAGATATATTCAAAATTGGTATATCCATCTTTTTTGCAAGGATATTGTGAGTTGATTCGATATCATTTATCACCAGGTCTGAACCTTGAAGGATTCTTCCCCAGGTCATATCATCTCTGACTTGTGTATCATAATTTAGGCTGAATTGATAACTACCAATACTGGCCTCGACATCAATAGTATATTCGTCTTCCATCACTAGGATCGGTAGTATTGGCTGTTGTTCTAGAATAACCTGTTCTGGAATTTTTTGCTGTTTCAGAAGTTCTAGATGTGAATAATTTACCACCAGTGAAATGGATATCGTTGGATCTACTTCTATTAAAGCATTGATTAAAGCTATTGACCTTGTTAAGTGACCTAACCCATAACCAGAGGGTACCATGACAATTCTCATAATGGTTGTTCAAATCTTCAAGGGTTTATATATTGTGATATTTTTCCTATTCAATTGCATCTCGAAGGACGATGGATAGGGTGGTGAATGCCATTTCCACATTTTTTCCGGTTTTGGCACTAGTCGAGAGAGATTTTGGATAATCTTCAGTAATCTTTTCGTAATCATCAAGGTAGAGAAGGAATTCTTCTGTGTTGAATGAACCAGAAGGTGTATCTTCATCAAGGAGATCTACCTTGTTTCTCAGGATCATTAGAGGTATTTTCTTTGCATTCTTCTCATTACTCTCATGTAACAGCTTCAACCACGCCTTGATATGACCAAAGGTTTCTGGCTGAGTACTGTCATAAACGACAAGAGCAGCATTAGTATGACTCAAAAAAGATTTTGTAACATTTAAGTAGTTAGTTTGACCTGCAAGATCCCAGATCTGCAAATTAAGAATGGTTCCATCATCAAGGGTGATGATTTTGTTGGCAAAATCGACACCTAGGGTTGTGGAGTAAGAAAGCAGAAAATTCTGACCCATGAAGTTCCTTCTAAGTGATGTTTTACCCACCCCTGGTGCACCTAGGATACAGAATTTCACCGAAATTTTTACTCTATCACCAGTCATTTTGACCCATCCTCAAATACATCCCTCATTACCATAAGTAAACATCATCCAAAAATTACCTGAATTCGCTTGATTAACTCTCTGATATTCACTTCTCGTAATCCCATTGTTTCGGTTGTATCTGTCAATACAACCACATGATAATCTTTGTTAATCCTTCTCACATAAAGGTAGTGATCCTCTTCCTCAATGGTTACAGACTTTAATGAGGCATCATCGAAAAGCATATTCAAAGTTTCCTTACTTAAGGTGATGAGTTTTTCACTCATCGCTTGTATTACCCCACGGTCATACTCTGCGCTAGCTTCTGCCATCATCAGAGCTGATGATGTGGAAATAACACAACTTCCAAGAATCCCAGAGGTTTTTTCTTCAAAATCCTCTAATTCCTCAGTCAATCTCTTTTCTAATGACAAACGTACTCCTCTTGTCTTTTTTAAATAACCTTAACTAATAAACGTTCTTTTTCCCATTTAATTTGTTTATAATAATTTCAAGAAAACTAATCCTCTTGATGCTTTTAGTAATAGAGTAACTAGATATTTCCTTTAGGTTCGTGTTGTTTCTTAGCAATTGTGATTATTTCCTTACAAGTTTATTTATACTTTAACCATCTTCTTTCTACTATGTTAAATAATCAAGTATTTTGGAGGTTGAAGCATTGACCTATATTGAATCGATCCTTGGAGATTTCATAAAATCTATCCTTACTCGAGGTATCCGCACATTAAAATCTGCCAGATTTTTTCCTTATACCTCAGTTTTGCTGATTGTTGTGATCATTAGCACTCTAATCTCATTTATACCGAGAATGGTTCCAAGTTTCATTATAACCTCACAAACAATGGATCTTATCCTGTATGTGGAATTGGCTGCTGCCTTGTCATTTATTTCGGTAGGATCCTTGCTTGGGAGGCTTGATGCTAAGTTTCAGATGCCCTTATTGATACTGTTAATAGTTGGTCTAAGTGCTTTTCTGCAAACTACTGTTCTCAGCTATGCTCATGAGTTGGCTTTGATATTGGTAGGTATTCTATATATTGCTTGGATAGGTATAGCGACATTTTCCACCTTTTCTCTATTCAGAGATTTATTTGGCTCGAATATCTTTGGAACCATGCTCTTCCTTGGTAAGCGAGATGATGATGGAAAGGCTATGTTTGCTGTAGTGGGTTGGTTGCTTGCTTTCATTAATGCAAGTTTGGGATATTTGCTTTACACCAAAGCAGAAGGATCCACACCACTTATTTTCACATCTCTTATCATAATCGCTTTTGCTTTCATTGCTGTTATTCCATTAATAGGTATACAGAAGAAAAATGATGTGTTCTTCTCGATCATGAATGCTTTCTATATGTTCTCAACAATACGTGTCTTTCTCCTTCTGTTTCGTGTTCTTACTGCTTCATCAGGGGATACATCTATTTGGGATAGTGTTTTCAGTATGTTCATGGCTCTTTACACAATTCAAGGAGCAGCAGTTAAAGGAATAAAAATTGCATCCAAGACGAGTGATATGACTATTGAAGATCAGCTCATTGAGGAGAAAGGTGATCTGGGTATTGGAAATACCATTGCTAGATTTTTATCAGATAGGGGAATTGTTTTGGTGATCCTAGGTGTATTACTAGGTTACCATGCGATGCAAGTCCAATCGAGTTTCGGCCGTGATAATATATTTACTCGAGTAGAAGTCCTTGCAGGTTCTAATATCGTTGTGCTAGGCTATGAATTCAATTTAATACTATCCCTGGCCATCTATTTGGTTAGTTTACTCCTTTTCTTCCTAATCCCCTCATTCAGGCGATATGCCAATCCAGAAGTGAAGCGAATACCATGGGCTCCTGATTATGATGATCTAAAACTGATGTTAGCCGGAATTAAATCAGGAGATATTGAATGGAAGACAGATACAGCTAAACTTGCAATGGGTATGGCAAAAGATGCCTTGAAAAACAAACTGGGAATGAAATCCTCTGAGAATAGAATACAACGAACTGTGAATAAATGGCGACGAGAGAGCAAGAAATAACTAGAATTACCATTTAAAAATTCTATAGTGAATTTACTTATTTATTAACACAACAACAAACAATTTATGTATTAGCGTTTCCTTTCTTGTTTCGTAGGATTATGGAATTTAAATTATTTGTAGATAAAAAAAATGATGATAAGGAGCCATTAGAAATACTCATTGATGAAGTTGCCAGTTCTTTGAAAAAAATCAAAATAGAGAAACAAATAATTAATATCAATACTGATGAGGGTAAGAAAGAGGCTGAAAAAACAAAATTAGATGAGGTTCCTGCATTATTATTTGATAAAGTAAGAATTAGTGGTCAGTTGAATGAATACTTCATTCTAGCAATTATCGCACAGTTACTGACTGCCGATGGCAATGATCAATCAGGTGCAGAATTGGACGATATCGATGAAAAGCGGATGTACATAGCATCTTCATTTCTTGAGTATCAAACACAGATACGACAGAATACTGAGAATTTTCTTTTTATGATTAGGGGATCAACCAATGACTTCAATCAGGAAAATATCAAGAAACATGCTGAGAATGGAACAAAAGTATTCATTTTGACCAATTTTGATGAGGGAAATCAACGAAAGAATCTCGCGGCACTTGGAACTCATCCAAATATCATATATGGGCACATTTTCCGGAAAAATATCAATATGGGTCTAGTACTTACTGTTCGAAAGGGTAGACCTTTCTTTGGCTCATATATTCGTGCAAAACAGGATAAAGAAGGTAAATGGAAGGGGTTATGGTCTCCATTGCTTCCAGATTGTGTCAATGAATTGAAGAATTTTTACATTCCCTTATTTATGACTGCTGGACCAGTACATCTTGATGGAGAAATCCCTGAAGGAGAAACCAATCGACAAATTGCCAAGGTAAAGGATGCCACAGAGGATCTCAAGGATCTATTTTTCTAGCTTTAATTACCTTAAATCATAGTTACTCTATTCTTGAATAGCTTTAGGATCTTGTATTATCTGTAATAGCCCTGTTAGTATGCATCCAATTGCAAATCCAATCCATATAGTTTGTTCAAGTATTTTATTTGGTATGACTAACCAGAGAATGATTAACAATCCTAATAGAATCCAGAGATACCCATTAGAGGATTGCATTCTTTCACGGTTAGTATCTGTAATATGAATTGAAAATGGTATAATCAAGATAGAAAGTACGATAAAATACAACAATCATTATTCCTGTCTTATTTTGATTATTTAACTTGTATCCATCGAATTATCTGAATTCAGTGAGTTTATTGAGTTTTTTTCAACTGATGTAGTTTTTCCTGCAGCATAGTAAGATTGTTTTCTGACCTTTCTTTAAGATACTGGATCAATAGATCCTCAAGTTCAAAATCAGGTTGGATATTTTCTTGTGTCTTCCACCATGCAAATGCTTTAGATAATCCATTGTGGTAATCGGTAACAAATGTGAATCCTAATAGTCTCTCAGCCTTGCGATTGGAGAAATTCATGGCACCAGTTGGCATATAGGGATAGATGTAGCGATCCTCAGGCCATCCAATCTCCTTTAACTCGTCATGTGAGTAATATATTACTTCAGAATTCTTTGAAAGGATTTTTTCTACAGTTTTAAGATACATATTGGCACTCATCATTTTCTCAAAAGAACCATTAAATGCTTCACCTATTACTATTTTATCTTCAAAACCCACTCGAATAATCAGATCCGCCAGATCATCAACATAGACCATATCAAAGTAGCCTTCACCATTCTCAGGAAGTAAGATTGGCCTTTCCCTACTCACTCTGTCAAAGAAATAGGCTTCACGATAGATATAATTATCTGGACCATATACATAGGTTGGTCTAACTATAGTCATGGGGTATGAACGCTCCTTGAATGCCTTAAAGAGCTCTAATTCAGCCTCCGTTTTAGAAAGAACATAGGGATGTGTATCTTCATTTAGTTCTGGAAAGGGATGATCTTCATCGAGTGGGATTGAAAGAACGTTTTCAGTATCATAGACACTACCTGAGGATACGTGTACATGACGTCTCACCTTGCCCTCAAGTGCATTAAGTAGGATAGTTACATGTTTTTTAGTTATTGCACAGATATCAAAACAAATATCAAATTCATCTGATATTGCAGCCTTCATCTCTTCCTCATTGTCACGATTTGCCTTGATATGTATAACACCTTCAGGAAGGTATTTTTTATAATCTATACTCCCTCTATTTATTACAGTGATCTCATGACCATCACTATGTAATTTCTGTAAAACATGCTTCCCAATAAACCTAGAACCACCAATAATCAATACTTTTGCCATATATGATGGAAAGGATCTGACTAATTAAATAATCTGTTTTGAGTTATTGAATATATTTCATAGATTTGGTACAATCAGCCTTTTCTATTTCTTTATCTTTTATAATCCTCACTCAAATGGTAACCTATGTCAAAATCAGTTATGGAAACCCTAGCTGCTCATGTAAGTATTAGAGAGTTTATTGATAAAGCAATACCAGATGAATTATTACAATCCATGCTGGAAACTGCATGCAGATCACCCACCAGCAGTAATTTGCAGGCATATTCGCTAATTGTAATAAGAAAACCTGATATAAAGAGACAGCTTGCGGTATTGGCTGGAAATCAGAACCATATTGAGACATGTGATACCTTTGTTGCTATTTGTGCTGATAATTACAGATTAGAAAAGGCAGCAGAACTTCATGATAAATCATTAGCTAGAAATCTTGAAAATTCACTGGTCAGTACTATTGATGCAGCTCTGGTAGGGATGTCGCTTTCTAGTATCGCAGAATCTTTCAATTTGGGTACAGTTATGATTGGAGGGATACGTAATCATCCTCTCGATGTGGCAAAATTACTAAAACTACCAAAAGGCGTATTTGTAGTCTATGGCCTATGCATTGGCTATCCTGACTGGGAGAAAGTAAAACCACAGAAACCTAGATTACCTATAGGTTCGGTCATTCATTATAATGAATATGACTCTTCTTGTATAACTGACAACATCCATTCCTATGATACTTCTCTTGCATTACATTACAGAGAGCAAGGAAGGATCTCACCTGATAGTGCATGGTCAGGTATCATTGCGAAAAACTTCTCGGAGAAGCGAAGGCCACATCTACGTGAAGAGCTTGAAACTATGGGATTTGTGTTTGACTAAAGGATAACTCAGTCACAATTTTTATTATCCATACATAGTTTATCATCATATGTCGACAGATTCAATGATTTCAATCATTGATTTTGGAGGCCAATTCTCCCATCTTATTGCTCGAAGATTACGTGATATAGGGGTATTGGCTGAATTAACCAGTCCTGAAGATTTCTCCTTGGAATCAGAAAATCCGCTAGCAGGAATAATTCTATCTGGTGGTCCTAGATCTGTAAACGAACTTGATAGCCCAAAAATCCCTCCATCTCTTCATGCAATTCTCAAGGAAAGGTCGATCCCAATTCTGGGAATATGTTACGGACATCAGTTGCTTGGTGAATTTTTTGGTGGAACCTTGGGTCATTCTGATAATAGAGAGTATGGAAGCACATCTGTTGAGGTTCATTTCGACTCTCCATTGTTGAAGGCAGGTAATTTTATTAGTTGGATGTCTCATGGAGATCATGTAAGCACATTACCTAAGGAGTTTGAATTGGTTGCCTCTTCTGAGTCCTGTCCAATAGTTGCAATGCAGAGCAAGGATCAAAAAATATATGGGGTGCAGTTTCATCCTGAGGTTACCCATACACAAGGAGGATTCGAACTACTGCAACAATTTGCTGTGATAGAATGTGGGATCAACCCTAAAAGTTGGTCTATGAAAAATTACAGTACTATACTCATTGAACAGATGAAACATGAGATTGGAGATAATCAAGTTTTATTAGGAGTCTCAGGAGGTGTGGACTCGCTCGTAGCTGCTCTCGTTCTCTATCAAGCAATTAAGAGTAATCTTCATCTTGTCTTCATCGATCATGGTTTACTGAGGAAGAACGAGGCTGAGAATGTAATTTTATACTTTGAACATGACCTACACATTGAACATTTTCACTTTGTCAATGCAAGGAAAGTTTTTCTTGAGAAACTAAAAAATATTCAAGATCCAGAAGAGAAACGCAAAATTATTGGTTTTACCTTCATAGAAGTTTTTGAGAAGAAAGCAGAGGAACTAACCAAACAGTATGGAGCATTCAAATTTTTAGGCCAGGGAACCATCTATTCAGATAGGGTTGAGAGTGGTGCTGCAGGTAGTGGTTCTGCTAAGATTAAATCTCACCATAATCTCACTCTACCAGATACTATGTCCATGCATATCATTGAACCCCTCAAGGAGCTATACAAAGATGAAGTACGAGAATTGGGATCGATTCTTGGGGCACCAAAAAAATGGATCAATCGGTTTCCATTTCCAGGACCTGGATTAGCCGTCAGAATCATCGGTTCTGTATCTGAGGAGGAGGTTTCTATTCTGCAAGAAGCTGATAAGATTTTTCTAGATGAGATTTATGCACAAGGTATCGATTCAATGATCTGGCAGGCATTTGCAGTACTGCTCCCAGGTAAAGCAGTTGGGGTTATGGGTGATTCAAGAGCTTATGGTCGTATTATCGCTCTTCGGGCAGTTCAATCTAAGGATGGAATGACAGCTGATTTTGTCAATATTCCTTGGGAGATTCTTGGACGTATCTCAACTAAAATAATTAATCAGATCCCTGAGGTAACAAGAGTTGTATATGATGTATCTACTAAACCTCCAGCCACAATTGAATTTGAGTAACATGTCGAGAATCAAATCAGAGTTCTTATAAAGAATTTCTAATAACGAGCAATATGTTTATTGATAAGGTGAATGAGGCTCCACAGCTGATAACCTTTGCAGATTTATATTTGCGTCCTGGAAAAACCACCACAAATCCAGAAAATATCTCTCTTAGATCTCATGTAACAAAAAATATTACTCTGAGAAGACCTTTTGTTTCTAGTCCAATGGATACAGTCACTGAAGCAGAGATGGCAATCGCTATGGCTAGATCAGGAGGAGTCGGGGTTCTCCATAGGAATTGTTCCATTGAACAGGAAGTGGCAATGGCCAAGAAGGTGAAACGAGCTGAATCATTTATCATTGATGAGGTTGTCACCATAAAAGCGGATATTACCATTAAAGAAGCTAAATTGACAATGGATATGAATAGTATCTCAGGTCTACCAGTCATAAATGATAATGAGGAAGTTATTGGAATTCTTACCAAACGTGATGTACGATTTGCATCAGATGATTCTATTGTTTCTGAGATGATGTCCAAGGATTTAGTGACCGCAGGAAAAAATATATCCATAGAACAAGCTAAATCTTTACTTCATAAACGAAGGATTGAGAAATTAATCATCACCGAAAATGATAAACTACATGGTTTATTGACTGTCAAAGATCTTGAGAGAAGGGGAAAATTCCCCCTAGCTACACGAGATGAAGAAGAAAAACTGGTAGTTGGTGCAGCTATCGGGCCTTTCGATGAGAAACGTGCCTTGGCACTTGATCCATATGTTGATTTTATTCTAGTTGATCTGGCTCATGGTCATAATATGAATGCTATGCAATCCGCAGCAAAAATTTCAGAAAAAATTTCCGCAGAATTAGTTTATGGCTCTCTTGGCTCTGTTGAGTCTGTCGAGGATGTATCTAGCACAATTGATAATGTGGCAGGTCTTAGAGTTGGTATAGGATCAGGTGCAATCTGTTCAACATCTGTTGTGACAAAAGCTTCCTCTCCTACCCTTTTCTCAACCATGCAAGTTGCATCAGCTGTCAAGGAGCTAGGTTTGAATATCCCTGTCATATCTGATGGTGGTATCAATAATGCTGGGGATGGTGCTCTGTGTTTTGCAGTTGGAGGATCAACCATAATGATGGGTTCATTATTTGCAGGAACTCGTGAGAGTCCTGGTCAACTCCTTGCCATTGAAGGTAAGATGATGAAATCATACCGAGGAATGGGCAGCAATGCTGCAAAATCGGTTAGATATGCCTTGGATCGCTATTCGAAACCATCTAAATCAATTCCAGAAGGTGTTGAGGGTTATGTGCCCTTCAGAGGTAATGTTCGTGATGTGATGGATGAACTTACTTCTGGATTACAAGCTGCTTTTGGTTATGCTGGTGCTGGATCAGTAACTGAGATGTGGTCCAATGCAAAACTAGGTAAAATTTCCTCTCAGGGTATTAGAGAGACGAAACCTCATGATATCTATCCAAATGTCAATACAAGTAATTATTCGATTAATTAACCAATTGCTTTCTTTGCCATGAGCCATTTAGTTTGAATCATATGTACCAACTGGAAATATAGCTGATTATTTGTTGATTGCAGGAGGTTTGGATAATCTGATTGTCCATTTACTGAGACTGTCATTTCCAAGGAATCACTTCCTGTATAAACACGTATGAGTGCTGTTACAGAGTCAATTGTCTCATAATCACCAGTGCTCTCTACAATTTTATCAAGGATATCTGAAAAATTGTAAAATTTATCCTCGAATACTCGTATGAGAATCATATCATTGATGAACAAACCATCACCCTCACTATCGGTAAAAGCTTCACTTAATATATCCTGACAATTATCAATATCAATGAGATCTATTTGCAAGGTAATAACCTCGCCTAAACTACTCAATAATATAAGCTCTTTACCCAGCTGCTTTATTCTTTCAGATTCAGACAACCAATCAACCTCTGATATAACTAAGGAATAATTGCGAATTATTAATATTCCCTATATTTATTGATTTATTGCTTTGAATTTTACTAATATCACAAAAAAGAGGAGCTATCCTGAGTCAGTAAATCCTTGCAATGTGTTAACGCACCTGCTCTTCACTGCACCATGACGATAGATAGTCCCTCAATCTTGTGCTTTCATTAAATCTAATAAAATCTTAGCTTCACCAATATTTAAAAGATAAATCATTTCTAATTCGAATAAACTGGCATATCCTTTTAATAAATATACTGTACATTCATACTGTGTCTGATGCTTTAATTTGTTCCAAATGTCAAGCTGCGAATGAAACTTCGGCTTCTATTTGTAAAGAATGTGGAGCTGCATTTGGAGTGGATGTTGACATAGAAATGCCAGATGTTTCATTAGATGGTTTTGATCCAGATGCCATGCCAGAAATGCCAGATGTCGCATTTGATGGTTTTGATCCAGATGCCATGCCAGATATGCCAGATGTCGCATTTGATGGTTTTGATACAGATGTCAAGGATCCAACTGATTCTGCTAGTGATCTTGATTTTCTCGATTCTTCGACACCAGAGAAGACAAGTAAGGTTTCTGCTGCAGATTTAGATTTTCTTGATGACGCAGTATCAAAATCCAAACCAAGTTCTGAAGATTTGGATTTCCTTGATGATGTCAGGACCTCAGAACCGAAAAAAGCTAGTGCCGCGGATCTTGATTTTCTTGATTCAGTAGTCTCAGATTCAGAAAGTAAAGAGCATAAGGTTTCATCTTCTGATTTGGATTTTCTCGATTCTGTCTCAGAAGAGGCAATCCCAGATATGCCTGATTTTGATGAAATTCCTGATTTTGATATGGATGACGATGAAGCCATTTTCTCAGATGAGCTCAAACCAACTATAAAGGCAATGGGGACATTCAAATTGATAGCTTTTCTTGCACCTCAGTGGATCTACTGGAGTATTATTTTCCTATTACTCTCATTTGCTTCTCTTGACCTTGTAAATCCAAATCTCAATGCATTTAATTTGGACTATTTTGTAGATTATCAGTACAATAAGATATTTTTACTCTTTGCATGGATTTCATTTATTCCTATGGGTTTCTTCCTCAGGTTTAAATTACAGAGCAAGGAACATCCTCATACTTTGAAAACATTGTTCCTTTTTGTAGTGGGTCAGTTAATCATCCTTTCGATACTCAGTTATCTCGTCGTTATTTTACTCAATCCACAGGTATTGAGTAATATTCACAATAGAAGTTTATATTTTATTTCATCATTTTTCCTATTTGCACCAACAAATTTCATTATTTCCTTCCTTTCATTTGGTGTTCTCGGGATTTATCTAGGTTACAATACCTTCTATGATGGTATTTTCAAAATTTCTCCTGCGTCTAAGAATATGGCAACATAATGGGTTTGTTTTATTTTGGTAGTTATTGCAGTAAAAATGTGTGAACTACTACTTGATAGCTAATATTTTTATATTTACCAACTATTACCATACCTTAAGATGAGCAATGAGTTATCGCAAAAAGAGTTTGCCCAGCTCTTATTGGATAATAGATTGATGGGTGTCGGAAGCACCAATCTAAATGACATTATTTCTAATCCTGAATTCCAGGTATTGAAACTTCTCACCAACTTTAGTGAATTAAGTGATTCGGAAATCGAGGAGAAATATCAGGCCCCATTCTCACTATCTATGATTCTCTCGAATCTTTCAGCCGATCAGTTGGTAATGCAAACAGGGAGTTATAAATGGTGTTTATCCCCAAAAATACGCCAATTAATCGATGATTACAAGATTTCATCCAAAGAAATGGCTGAAGTACTTGAACTTCAAGCCGAACAGCAGAAAGAAAACGAGATAATTCAAACGAAGAGGGCAAAATACAAACGAATAGTTGATGCTTTAGGCAAATCTAATTATGTACCAGCGATGTACGGTTCAATTGAGGAATTATTTGGAATCGCTGAACTGGAATTACTAGTTATTATCAACCAATATCAGCCTATTTCAAGTACTGAGCTTGAGAAGCATTATTCAAACGAAAATTCACTATCATTAACTTTGAGCAATCTAAAAGCTGACTCCTTGATTGCAGAAGATATGTCATACAACTGGATTCTTGAACCAAAATTCAAGGAAAAAGTAGATAGTATCCATGAGATTAGTATTCCTGTTAGTCAAGATGCTGATGACGGATCAAAGGAGGTAGAAGCACTCTCCTCAAAAATTAATTTTGTTGAACATTCCCAATTTCTAAAGTACCTCTTGGACATCAACTATTTTCAAAATAAGTCATTACATGAAATCATTGAGACACCAGAATTTAAGCTACTAAATGTTATATACCTCAAAGCACCTATCTCACAAGAAGAAATGGAAGTTGAATTATCTGATGTGTACTCATTCAGCATGATGCTCTCAAATCTGCAAATTGATGGTTTGATTGAGCAAGACAATGATTATCGTTGGAAATTATCTCCAACTTTCAGACGATCAATGTCCAAAATCCGTATCGAGCAAGATGAATTCATGGAGGAGATCAAGATGCTCGAAAAGGCAGGGAAACCAAAGATTAGTGAACCTGAGAAGGTACTAGAACCTCCTTCTGAATATACACCACCCGTGGAAGATAGAAGCAAAACTCCAATCAAAAAAGTTGTTTCTGCCAAGGATGCGATTCAAGACGTATTGATCAAACATAGATATATCAAAGCAAAAGTGATCAATGAGTCTGAACTCATGGAGATACCAGAGTATGAGGTACTCACCACTATTGCTAAATATAAGGAGATAAGCTCTGAAGATATTGAGAAGGAAGTGAAAACAGTCACTCTAAGTCTAACTCTAAGCAATCTTCAGGCTGATGGCCTGATTGAACAAACTGATACCTACAAATGGAGGGTGACAGAATCTCTACAGCAAATGTTAGATCCATCTCTAGTTAAATCAGAGGTGGAGAAGGAACGTGAAGAAATGGAGCGATTGAGGGTTGAAGAAGAAAAAATCAGGGCAGAACATCAGAAAAAACAGCAAAAAGAGATCAATAAGCTTGCGATTGCTTGCAAAAAGAAAGGCTACTTGAATAATCCAAATGTTAAATTAGATGAACTGATCAGAACTTCTGAATTTGAAGTATTATATCTAGTTCAATCCAATAATGGTCTCACAGCTGATGAGATAAAAAGTAAGGCAACCTCTGTAAGTCCTGTATTAATCTCTAGAACTTTATCAAAATTGGAAGCAGATGAATGCCTCGAAATTGGTTCGTCATTCAAATATGTCTTTTCTGAAGCTTTCAAGCACCTGATCATTGAGGATGAATTACGAGAACAACAAGAAAAGGAGGAAGCTGCAGCAAAGGCTGCAGAAGAAGCCAAACAGGAAAGATTGCGTGAGATACAAGACCAAATGATGTATTTGGCAGATATTCTAATAAATGATGGATATATCAGTGTCGAAAGTAGAGAACCAAAAGTTTTAATGGAAATTCCCGATTTTGAGATTATCGCTATTCTCAATAAGGAAGGTCCATTATCAATTGATCAGCTCAAGCTGAAAACAGAAAGCGTATCTCCAGTGCTTATTTCTCGTACGATTAACTCACTAGAGGCAAACAATCTAATCCAACGTAGTTCAGGTGATATTCTCGATCTTTCTGATATGCTGAAGGAAAAAATATCATCTGTTTAGTTAATCTTTTTCAGGTTTAGATTGTAATTGCTTATCATCGGAAGGGAAAAGGGAGGCTATACCTGCTATTAACAAGAATATTGTCGCTATTCTAGAAAAAAGAATCCCCTTACCAGGTGTAGCTGTTTGAGATGCATTGTAATCTACAACAGATCCATTGAGAACATCTATTTGTGCTTGAACAACAAATGTTGGTATTAGGATTAGTACAACTGCAGGAAGGATGATATGATTTATTTGCACATTTTCTTTGAGTGACTTTTGAAGAGCTAGAAAATTCAAGCCTATCCCACCAAGAAGGATGAGAAAACCAAATAAATTCATGGCATCATAGTACTGGTAAACCTCAATTCCTAGACTGGTTTCATTGTAAATCACAATTGAAAATAAACCAAGAATATTCAAGATTATAGCAATAAGGAGAAGTAAATGTGTTTTCCCCTGAGGATGCTCAAAATTAATCATTATACTGTACTTGCTCTATATTCATGATAAACACCATGGTATGAAACATTTTTTTCAATTTTCTCAGTAAATCACCTCAGATGTAGATACACAAGTGAATGAATGGTTGATCTCCATGATCTATTTTTTGACAAAACCTCTGAAGTTAATTTACTTTCTTCTATATTCTATCAGCTTGAGAATGTGATCTTATTATTTTGTCAAAATTATAAGCATGCTTATATCTTGATGGTTGAGTATTTTGAATTTTAAGTAATTCTAGTTAAAAAATTATTGTGATTTTAGAACTTCCCAAATTTTTTACGAAGAAGCTTTATAATGATAATTTTCAATATATATACAGATTATCTTATGGAACACGTAGTTGATTTCAAAAGTATAAATGCCCGGGAACCTACTATTTCAATTCAGGGAGTGGATGATAAAATGACCCCTTGGATCGCCAAGGCCAAAGAACGGATCCTTAGTCTTGCAGCAGGTGATCGGATAGCCAAGATCACTCCGCATATAATGCAAATTGGGTTTGGAAAAGTATTATACGCAGCTAATGAGATGGGAGCAGATATAGAATCAGCAAGTCCATATATATTATTTGCACCAGATGGAACTTGCACTTATAATATGGAGAGAATAAAACGTGGTTTCACTTATGGTGCCATCTTAGATATGGAGTTTGATGGTCTGATGGCAACTAGTAATTCCATGCCAAATGGTTGTGGGTTTAGCATGTATGAGCTTATTGAGGATATATCTGAGGATAGACTGCATGATTTTTTAGATAATGTTCAATCCAGACTCGGTGAAGATAAGTTGAGTCAACTTTCTAAGGGAAATCACTTCGCAGGTATTTATCGTGTTATAGATCCAATTTCAGGTGAAGATACTAACCGAAGATTTGTTGTTGTTCATTGTAGTGGACATGCAGGAGGGCCAAAATTATATTTCCCTGAAACTTGGATGGCAGAAATGGATGGATATCATTGTGTTCCAACACCACATGGAAATATCTCCTTACTTGAAGGAGAAGCACGTATGGAATACCTAAAGGCATTTGAATCCACTAATGGTATTAACGCAAAAAATCGGGATATTACAATGGAGGAAATATTTCAGGACAAGGCTTGGATAAAATTGGAGGAGATATGTCATCAGGGTTTATTATCCAATGGTGATGTTCATCTCATAGGAACTCAAAAACATGAAGGACTCATGCCTATCGCCTTCAATCCAGAAGAAGGATTAATCTCAGTCATCAACAATCCTAATCTAACATCAGAATTCCTAGAGTGTTGGGATCAGGGGCAGAGAGTAGACTCACTTGGTATCAAGAGAAAACTTATGCAAATCAATATTACTCCTCATGGAGGAGGATATGAATTTAAAAAATCAGTAGATGCATTTACTATCTACCTTAATAAAGATGGGGTGGATAAATTCAAAACTACATTTAGTGATGGTGAACACAGAACCTTTTCATACTTTAAAGAGATAAGGGATGTTATGACATATAGAAGACGAAATACTGTCATGAGAGAAGTGTATAGGGCAGATCTGGCAAAAATTATCTACGAGAATCCAGTAATTAAGCAGATCTATCCAAAGCAGAGTATTCCTGGGGGGAGTCATACCGGATTATGAAACTACCATTGATAGTTGCCCATCGAGGTGCATCTGGCACATGCCCTGAGAATACAATGCTTGCTTTCTGGACAGCATCTTCGACAGCAGATATTATTGAATTAGATGTCCAATTAACAAAAGACTCAGAGCTTGTGGTCTTTCATGATCGCAATTTGGAACGTATTACAGGTGATAAAGGTGGTATTGCAGATTATACGCTTGAGCAATTGTTACAGAAGGATGTCGGAAAATGGATGGGCAATGGATTCTCTGAGCGAATACCTACTCTTGAACAAGTATTGAGTACCCTCCCTGATGCTACATCCTTCATAATCGAGATTAAACCTCAAGGTAGGGAAATTGAGAATAATCATACTCTTGAACAAAGAGTAATTGAAGTTTTGGAGAAAGATCTATCCATAAATAAGGGATATATCTCCGTTCGAGATATTGATACTTACGAATGGATAAATAGTAATCTCTCAAAATACCCAGTGGCTCTGATGCAGAAAAAACGTAGCCCCTCTGAATTCCATTCTTTATTATCTGAATACAAAATTCCAATTGCTCAAATTAGGAGACATACATATGATGAACAATCTTATGGAGAACTAAGCAACATTGTTCAGAAAATGTATGTGTACTTTGCTGATTATCCTGAAGAATGGAAATTCTTAATCGAACGAGGTGTTGATGGAATTCTCACTAACTATCCTGATCGATTACGAGGATATCTGAAAATGCAATTCAAATTATAGTAAGTAAATCTATACATATTAAAGTAATGGGAGCTTTATAAAATAAAATTTTGATATCGTGCATTATATTCCGTTATATGTATATTTTAATTATTAAGACTTATACGTCTAATAAAGTTTATAAGGATAATTGGGCTATAAACATAAGATGAATCAATTCAGGCAGATGGCTCATGCAAGAGAATTGGAGGCCAATGCTTTGAGTGATAGAGAAATCTATAAAACAATGATTTCAAAAATAATTAAACTCAAGGATCTCCCCATAGAGGTACGATCTGACATGATTCTTCAAGCTATTAGTGATAATCTTTGCATATATGAGGAGCTGAAGTCCTTAAAAGAGCAAGATCTTATAAGCAGTTATGAGGTAATAACTGTTCTCAAGGGAATGAGTAAAAAATTGATACAGGATAATTACAAGAGATAAAAATGATCAAACGCCTACTGGATACACGTTATAATCAAATACTCATTGACCTATCTAAACAGAGATGAAATTTGTTGTTATTTCTGATCTTCATATAGGAGGGAAATTCAATGAGGCAATGTACATTAAGGGTGTTGATGTACTCAATAATACTGATGCGGATTATTACATCTGTGCTGGAGATCTGACAGATCAGGGAACTGTCGCAGATTATGAGTTGGCAACAAAGAAGTATTTACCCATGATAAAAAAACCCATCCACCTTGTTCCTGGCAATCATGATGCTAAAAATGTTGGAGATATTCTATGGGAAGAAATTTTAGGACCACGTTTCTTTGTACTCACAGATGATGAAAAAAAGGTAAAGATTCTTGGACTTGATTCAAATGAACCTGATCAGAATACTGGTAGAATGGGTGATAAAGCACTGAGTCGTATATATGAGGAATTTGCTGATTTAGATGATTCTTGGCTTAAAGTATTAGTCTTTCATCATCAGACATTACCTATAAGATTTACAGGTCGCGAACGTTCAGCCCTAGTTGATGCAGGAGATACGGTTAAAGCAATAATGGATTGTAATGTTGATCTAGTAATCAATGGGCATAGGCATATCTCGAATGTATATCAAATGACTGATGGGGATGTAACTACTCTGTTGGTAAATGCAGGAACCATCAGTTGCAAGAAAACTCGCTATCGTGAGGAGTATAGTATAACTAAAATTTCTATTAATAAGAAACAAACTAATGCCACTGTGGAGATTATGCAGTTAAATGAGAAGGAGCTCGTATGGACGAATCGATTCAATGGATCTATCAAGCAACCTGGGATTCCTGATAATCTTCTTGATTTAAAATTACTTAGAACAATCGTTCATCTTGGTAATACTGATTTTTCCAATGGACAGTTCAATATGGATAATCTAGTTTCAGGAATTCAAGTCATCAACACCATGAATGCTGATATTGTGATTCATACAGGCGATGTCACTGCACATTCGTATAAAGATGAATTTGACCATGCCATTCGTATGCTACAATTAATTAATAAGCCAAAACTCATCGTTCCAGGGCCCAATGATAGTTTTCCTCTTGGATATGAGCTGTATGAGGGTTACTTTGGAACAAAACAGCCCACATATGAGGATACTTACATCAAAATTCTGGGTTTTGATACTTGTGTGTTGGATGAGAAAATTGGTAGGTTAGGAAGGGGAAATACCAGTAAAATAATAGATGAACTTGGCTGTACAGAAAAAATCAGAACGGTTGTATTCCATCATTCCATTATTCCACTTCCCCGTAGCAAGCATGAGAGTGAACTACAAGATGCTGGAGATGTTCTAGCCAGTATTGTGGATAATAATATCGATCTTGTATTATCTGGAGCAAAGAATCGTGCCATGTGTTGGCAAGTTGGTAATACTGTTTTCATAAACACTGGTACATTGTCATCGAAAAATATTGTTACAGCTAAGGGAAATTCATTTAACATCATTCAAATCTATGAGACTGCAATTGGGAAATTCATTAAAATTGATGAATTCTTTATTGAGAGTGGAGAACTTGAGCCACTCGGAAGATTGCATCTTAAGAAACATGAGTGTCTTGAAAATTAATGAAATAATGCACAGTAACCACATAGATTTAATATTGATTAATTTAATACCAAATATCATGAATTACGTAAAATTTGGAAACACTGGGTTGAAAGTATCGCCTTTGACCCTTGGAACGATGCAGTTTGGCTGGAGAGTCGATGAAGCTGAATCCCTTAAGATAATGAATCGTGCCCTAGAATTGGGAATCAATACTTTTGATACAGCAGATGTGTATACACGCTGGTCAGAGGAATCTTACGCAGGAAAAACTGAGGAGATAATTGGTAGATGGATGGCAGAATATGATACCCGGGAGGATCTTATTCTAGCCACCAAATTACGAGGTCCTATGTCTGATGATATCAACAATCAAGGACTATCTCGTAGGCATGTAAATCAGGCAATTAATGGATCGTTGAAACGATTACAGACTTCATGGGTTGATCTTTATCAGATTCATTCCTTTGATAATAATACACCGATTGAAGAGACATTACATGCATTGAATTTACTTGTGGATGATGGAATAGTTAATTATCTTGGTGCTTCAAATATCCATCCTTGGATGTTCATTGAATCTTTGTGGAAGGCACAGGAGTATGGGTATCAACGGTTTGAAAGTCTACAACCCCCTTATAATCTGGCCAGACGTATGATCGTTGAATTACGTTATCCGGAAATTGTAAAGAAGTATAATATCGCCATTATTCCATATTCTCCTCTAGGAGGGGGATTTCTTACAGGGAAATACAAACGAGGTGATGATCTTCCAGATACTCCTAGATCAAAAGGAGTTCAAATGAGATACTTCTCAGAGAAACGATGGAATATTCTAGATACTGTGGAGGAAATAGCCAAAGTTCATGATGCCAAAATCTCCCAAGTTGCCTTAGCATGGGTATGTTCTAAGGATTTCATTACTTCTCCCATTATTGGTGCTAATACTGTGCAACAATTAGAAGAAAATGTAGGAGCACTTGAGTTGAAGCTGGATCAAGATGAATTGAAACGATTGGATGAGGTATCAGATTGGATTCCAGAGTATGAGGCTATACGATAGATTAACATATCATTTTTTTGGATTCCAAAGCTAAAATTCTTCCTCTCGATCCTGTGAGAGTGCAGCGATTCGTTTTCTCTCCTCTTCTTCTTGTTTCTTCAAGTATGTAACGCGTTTTTTATCCCATAGGAGGATAACATCAGCTATTAGGTCTTGAATTTGTCTGTACAAGGGATTGGTTTTATCGATTGGTCGATCATCTTCAGCTATATATTCCTTAAATACGGTAAATCCAGCTAATCTATCAACTACCTGTCTGATTAATTCCTCTCGATGGCTATCCTCCACAAGTACCGTATCAGATTGCTCGAACACAACTACAAAGGATACTTGTAATTCTGCATCTGGTTTGGGAAGGAATATATTGTATGATTTATTATCCACAGTTAAACGAACAATTTTTCCTTCCTTACGTATACCTGGAGTGAGTGCAGCGATATTATTGCTCAGAGAGATGATAGTTGCAGCAATATTTTCGTTCTCAAGTGATTTTTCTGGTTTATGTTCAAATGATAGCCAGATTGGGGTACCAAATGGTTTTCCCTCCAAGGTCTTCATTATTGAGAGGTAGACTGGGGCAGATGGTAACTTAAGAATATGATCACTACCCTTGAGATTTTCAGACATAGTTCTCATTGATTTACCACTCAATATAATACTAATCAATAATTTAAAAGGAAATTCTCAATTATTATTTGAATTTTTGTTGAACATCTATTCCTCATCTTCAACTATCTCATAATCAACATCATAGATTTTGGTATCCTCGACTTTTTCCTTTCTTTCAGGCTTATCAGACAGATCTTCCCGAACACGATCAAGCTCTCCCTGAACATCGTCAAGAATTTTATCAATGTTTACATCACCAATTTTCCCAACTTTACCAACCTTACCCAAATTCACTTGAACATTTACTTTTGATTTCTTTTGTTCCTTCTTAGTCGTTCCAAAACCGGTGAGTTCGACAAACTTTGGATCAATAGTGCTTACTGATTGATCAACAGAACCTCCGAGTAATCTGCTAGAATCCATAGTAGCCTCAGCTAATGCTGGGTGATTACCAAAATTATCTTTCTTACCACTTAGTAAGGAGTGGAACTGTCCATCCCACGAAACACTCATTAATGCATTTGCTTTTTTCTCAACTAATATCCGTCCTAATTCATGTTCTTTCATGGCATTGAAACGCTGCATCTGTTCATATACTACCTGTTTAAATTCCTCCAATCTGTTTGCATCGATACCATCTGAGATCTTGAACCCGAAAATATCCACAGCGGTTCCTTGTCCTTCCAACTCCAGAACAGTCATGAACGGCAGAGTAACTAGAGTCATCTTAGGAAGTTCGATGACATTGATAAAAGAGCCTATTTTTACATTGGTCATCCCTGGTGTTTCAAGCACATCTATCCCAAAACCATTAAATTTAGTCATACCTTTTCCTTCAATTACTTCAAATCCTGGGAATTTGACGTGTGTATTATCCCCCATGGTTGTGACTCCATAATTGGAGAGATCAATATTTGCCAACCCAGTTCGTAATTTCTCCACCCAGCTTCCCATATTGAAACCTAATGCATTTACGATTTGCATAATCTGTTCAAATGAGGGTAATTCAAGTGCATTGAAATCTAGTGTTTCCAGTTTACGAGGAATTACTTGTTTTCTAATCTGTTTAAATTGATTTTTTGGTATTACTAGAGAAGAAACACCATCAATGAGTTGTGATGATAGATCTCCCTTGGTTTTAATGATACTCTCTCCTCTTCCGATCACAAGGGCCTTCATCCCTTGTTTGGTTTCTCCCAGCGGTACGATAACAGAATTCCTGTAAATATTCATGGAATTCTCTTTATTCATCTGCACATTCATATCCTTCTCAATAGTGTACCCCATTTTCTGTTTGAGATCCATATTCTTTATTACATTCTGGGTCTCATCAAGGATACTTCCTAGTGGAGATGATCCAAGTGGATTCTTTTTGAATTGCTTTAACGAATCCCTTGCATACACAAAAATTGCCACTGTAACTAGAACATAGGCAGTTCTCATTATCTGCCAGGATTGTGGTAGAGGATCACCTATCCCTCCAAACCACATGGTGAAAATCAAGATCAATAAATTGGATATCATCACATCTCTTAATGCTGCATTTGGGATTTTAGAGTATCCAAATTGTAATTTGATGGGATCTAGTGACTGATCATAATGTGCCTGTATATAGGTTATCAATGGATCTGCAAGATAAGCATACAGTATATATGTGAGATATGGATCCTCATAAACCATGGTTGAAAAGACAGAAAGAAGCAATGCGACCATGATTATTCCTCTGGATATCCCTTTAAGGATCAGAAAAATCGTATTCATTGAAGCAAGATCATGCATATCTAATTTATCCAGATTTCTCAAAGCAAACCATAAAACAGCATACCCAGCTGTGATGATAAAAGTTAGGAGATCAACATCGATAGCGATACCAATATTCACTATAGCAGGTCCTCCTACCAATATACCATCTTCCATTAAACCAGAATCGTACATAGCTGTGGCCCACATGGCAATGAGCAATCGACGGAATGCTGCACTACCATACGTATCTATGGGGATTTTTTTACTTATTGATGAAAAAAGCCCTGCAAAGAATATTGCTGATGTTATAGCCATACTTAACACGTATAAATATGGATCCTCTAGGGCACCTGCAATCAACCAAACAACTAAAAAAATTGTTCCTAGATTATCTGCCATGGGACGTTCTGCTAATTGACGATTCAACGCTCCCATGGATGTATTGAATAAAATTGATGGGTCTACTGACATTTCTCTAATAGTGATTAAGGTCAACTATTTAAAATAAATTCTTACACCGGTGGGTTTAATCATTAATTTAATGAGGAAAAATAACTGAAATACATTAGCTATTGAAAAATACTGCTCTATTGGATTTTTGATCATCCGTTATATCTGATTTATCAACAATCTTATACTGTTTAGCTTGTGGTTTTTCAAGAATAAGTTTTGTTGTGAGTATTTTATCATCTCTGAAGAGAGTGATATCGACACCCTCTCCTTCTGATTTTAGTTTAAGAATAGTATTCCAATTATTCTTGGCCCTATAACCATCAATGCTTACAATCTCATCATTGTAGTAGATATTTGCCTCATTAGCTGGAGAATTTTTGTATACATACTGCACAATCGTTGTTTTCTCCTTGAATTTAATACCTGTAAATGCCTCATCAGATAATTCTGGTTTCAATTCATAGCCAATCATTGCAAGGTAGAAATTATAATCAATTTCCTCAGTTCCTTTGATATATTTGTCAAAAAATTCATGGAGATCTGTATCTGTATGGGTTTCAATTAACTCCTGTATTTTGTCTCCATCATATCCTAATTTATTCTTTTTATATTCCAGGTACAAATTCTTGAAGAAATCATCAAGAGACTTGTTGAATGAAGTTTGTTGACGAATCTCAAGATCTAGACAGAAAGCGACTATGCTTCCCTTTAGATAATATGAGACACTGGAATTATTGGTATTCTCATTTGCTCGATATAATTTGATCCACGCATCAAAAGAAGCCTCTTCTAGACTGTAATTGGTTCTTCCAGGGATATTATCAAGTGTATGTATGCTCGATGCAATCATCTCAAGATATTCTTCCTCTGTAATCAATCCTGCTCTAATTAAACTAATCTTATCATAGAATGAAGTCATCCCCTCTGCTACCCAGAGTAACTTGGTATACGTCTCCTCCCCATATTCAAAGGGTCCCAGTTGTTGTGGTCTAATTCTCTTGATATTATACACATGGAAGTGTTCATGGCTTTCTAGACTAAGTAGTCTAGTATATTTCTTTCTATCCCTGAATGAAAATCTTGGGATAATGGAGAAATTTGAGTATTTATGTTCTAGACCTCCTCCTCCAGATCCAACAACATATAATGCCCATAAATATCTATCATATGGCAGATCTCCCATCATATTGGCATGATTGATTTGGATACGTTTCAGGTCCTCAATAAAATTGATCATATCATGATCCCCCTTATCACCTATCAGAACTACAGTATTTGGAATTTGTTGAGGTTCATACATATATTCAAATATATCAAGTATCTCTGATACTCCTCCTGCTACCGGGGAATCTACTAGTTCATCAAAGTCATGAGCAATATACCAATCACCATCCTTCTTTAAACTAGTAAATATTTTCCAATCAATATTTAATTTAAACATAACTCGGTTTTCAAAAGCTTTGAAATCTTGTTCTGCATCTTTTACATACATAAAACAGGCAGCTGGACTCAGTAGTAGTTTTCTATTGTCAAAATAATTAGTCCTTACTGTCAGTTCAAAGGCATAGATCTGATAATTCGCCTGAATCATTGTTCCTTTAGGTGCTTTCAATTTCCAGCAATTTTTGGATACTTTATGGCTCTCTACATTGGATGTCATTTTCTGAATATGTCTAGAATATTCCCTGATAAGATATGATCCTGGTGTCCATACTGGCATCTCGATGATCGGATTATCCACAGGTGATCGGAAATTCATTTGTATTCCAATTAGGTTCTCCTCTGGGTGGGTTAAATCAACAGTGAATTCTACAAACATAAGCTCACAGACATTATCTAGTTTATCATTATTTGTATCTACAGATACAATAATTAGTCCTAAAACAAATGAAATTATTCATCAACTCCATTTATCGATCATACTGAGCATTAGTTCATCAGGGGGCGTGAAATATCCATATAATTATGGGCATCAATTCATTTTTTGGCTATATTAATAAAAATCTCTGATATACTGACATGAAATTTTAGATATTACTAGAAAATATTTCGAAAATCTGGTTTTAGGATATCTAAATGATTATTATACGACTTCTATCCTCAAATATTGCATTCCTATTGAAAATAAACAAAATTTATATACTAAGTCATGGTGAAAAGAATTTAGAAAATGTCTCTGGGGGCTTGAGGCGGAATCTTCAACAAACATTGGCATTCACAAAACAATGGGATGGGTTAGGCTTGTAAATCTCTGAAAGTGGGCGGAGATTTACAATCCTATCTTGGAAATTCAGTATTGTGGGGGTATTGTCTTTCCTATTTTTTCTTTTCTCCTCAAATTCATGGGGATAATTCAAAAAATTTCAAACAAAATATCAATGATTTTAATAAGACCAAGGAAAGTGTAACCTTAAAGATGACAGAAATATATAGCGGTAAGGTAAAAACTGTTGAAGTCCTGGATGAAGAAAGAGTAAGAATAACTTTTACAGATAAGATATCTGCTGGTGATGGTGCAAAACTTGATCTTTTAGAAGGTAAGGGCAAACTGAATTTGGATCTCTCCCATCATCTATTAGGGACATTACACAAAGCAGGTATCCCTCAGCATACCCTCGAACGAGATTCAGATACTTCCATTATTGCACGAAAATTGAAAATTCTACCTTTAGAAGTAGTGGTGAGAAATATATCTGCAGGTTCATTTTGCCGAAGATATGGGTTTGAAGAGGGAGAGGAACTAATTTCTCCATTGGTTGAGTTCTTTGTTAAGGATGATGCATTGCATGATCCATTAATAGATTCAAATATTGCAGTATTGAAGGGATTGGTGACGAAACGTGATAGAGATTTAATGCAAGTATATGCATTGCAAGTTAATAGTGTCATCAAAACCTATTTTGAAAAGGCAGGGATGCTATTAGTAGATTTCAAAATAGAATTGGGGATAGATCATAATGGAGTGTTATTCGTTGCTGATGAATTATCCGCAGATTCAATGAGAGTATGGGATAGTGAGACAAGAGAAAAACTTGATAAAGATAGATTCCGAAAAGATTTGGGGGATGTATTACAGGGCTATAAATCCATATTAGATCGATTAGAAAAAATTGAATATAAACCTGAGAAGCAAACATTGAAAGCAATATTGCATATTTTTCCAAAGGGAGGTGTGAAGAACCCTGCTGGTGGTGTTATCCAAAGAACGCTTAATAATCTCAAAGTACCCGGTATTCTATCTGTGAGTACAGGTAAGACAATAACTATTAAGATAGAGAATCCGGAAGAGACTTCTTGGATCCAAAGGATTGATGATGCAAGCACTCAGATATTATCCAATCCATTGATCGAAAGGTATGACCTTTCTTTCAGCTATTAGGATGCGATTGAAATGAGTGAAGAACCAACTCAGGGAAAGAGAAGCTTGGAAGATATTGAAAAGGATCTAAAGGTGATTGATCCAGAACTTAAACAAATCGAGGATGACTTCAAACAAGAAATTGCTGAATTGTCAAATGAATCTGATCAATTTGCAGAAATAGTCCACAATGAGGAGCAAGCTCTACGAAATCTTCCACAGGATATTAAAGAATTAGATAAACCTTCAGAAAACAGATTTTCTCTAGCTCTTGATGATGTATCTGATGATGTGCCTTCCGAACCTACTGAGGACGATTCTATAGTGGAGGATTCTTCAGAAACAGATAAGATCGTTATACGAGAAAGTGAAAACGTTGATCAATCAGATAAGAAGAAGACCAAGAAAGTTAACAAAACAACCACCAAAAAGCAAAGTTTTTCTAAATCCATCAAAATTGGAGTAACCCGATTTCCTGGTACTAATAATGAATATGAGACTATTCGAGCTTTGGAATCTTTTGGAGTATCTACTCAAATAATTAATGAATTTGATGTGGATCAAGTAGAAGAATTAGATGGAATTTGGCTCGCAGGTGGATTCTCATTTTCTGATGTGCTAAGGGCTGGAGCAATTGCTAGTGTATCAGATCTGATGGGAGAAATTATCAAGCAATCTAAACCAATCCTTGGAGTATGTAATGGTTTTCAGATACTTACTGAGGCAAATTTACTTCCAGGGGCTCTAATTCCTAATACAAGCACCAAATTCATTTGCGATTGGGTGCATATCAGCATCTCCGAAAATGACAGTTATCTAAACGAATTATCAGGGACGACTTTACGATTACCTATAGCTCATTTTGAAGGAAACCTGTACGCAGATACGGTTGAGGCGATTAAACCCTACACTGTGGCCAGATACTCAAATTTCAAGGGTTTAGTACGTGAAGCTTTCAATCCAAATGGATCAATTGATAATATTGCTGGCCTTGGAAAAGGATCAATTGTTGGTATGATGCCACATCCTGAAAGAGCCAGTTTTAGGTATCAAAGTTCAATTGATGGGAGGAAAATAATCAGAGCATTTCTTGGAGAGGTGAAACGATAATGTTAACCAAAGAAGAAAAAGATGTAATACAAAATAAAATCAAACGAGATCTCTCACTAGCAGAGGAATCGGTTATAGATGCATTATGGAGTGAGCATTGCTCATATAAATCATCAAAACGATGGTTTCACCTGTTCAATACTGAATCAAGACGTGTTTTTCTGGGCATTGGGGAAGGTGCAGGATTAATAGATGTTGGTGACGATTATGTTATTGGTTTAGGAATTGAATCACACAATCATCCTTCAGCAGTTGATCCATTTAATGGTGCAGCCACTGGTGTTGGTGGAATCATACGAGATATTCTTTCACAGGGCTGCAAACCAATTGCCATCCTCGATTGTCTTAGATTCGCCCCCCCTGTGAGTAGTAGACAAAAACTACTCCTAGATCAAGTGGTATTAGGAATATCATCCTATGGGAACTGTGTGGGTGTACCTAACCTCGGCGGAGACATGGAATTCTCTGATGAGTTTGAGGGAAATCCTCTGGTAAATGCTATGTGTGTAGGAGTAGCTAAAAAGGATGAGATTATCCGATCAATTGCTAGTAACCCTGGAGATGTGCTTCTCCTCTATGGTGCATCAACTGGGAAAGATGGTATTGGCGGAGTAACATTTGCTTCTGAAGAACTAGTAGATGAAACCCAGGATGAATCTCGTGGTTCTGTACAAATTGGAGATCCTCTCATGGAGAAACTCCTTATTGATGTCACTCTTGAGCTACGCGACGAAAACCTGTTAGAGGGCCTTCAGGATTTAGGAGGAGGAGGATTGGCTTGTGCTGCGATTGAGATGAGTGAGAAAGGAGAAACCGGATTATTTATTGATCTAAATAAAATTCACCTACGTGATGAGAGTATGAAACCTTGGGAAATCTTAATCTCAGAATCTCAAGAGCGAATGCTAGGAATTGTAAATCCCGACAATGTGGACACTGCATTAGGTATTATTAAGAAATATGGGTTAGAAGGTCATATTATAGGTCGGATCGAAGAAGGAGAGACCTTTATTGGGGGATATTTTGAGACAATCGAGGCGGAATTACCTGTAAATTTTGTTATAAATGGATTTCCAGAGCCTAAACGTGAGCTGATTGAGCTTGAGAAAATCAATCCCTCTCGTCCTGACTTAATTCCTGAGAAACATCCATTACTTGAATTGTTGGGATCAGTAAATCTTGCATCAAGAAAACCAATTTTTCAACAGTATGACCAGCATGTGCAGGGTAATACAGTAATGTCTCCTGGTTTTGATGCAGGTGTTGTAAAATTACCAAATGATAAGTATCTTGCAGTCGCAGCTGGAACTAATTCATATCTCATCTCTTCTGATCCAAAAATTGGAGGGGCACTAGCAACTCTTTGTGTTATTAGATCTGTCATTGCAAGGGGAGCTGAGCCCATAGCTATGGTTGATAGTCTAAATGCTGGGAATCCAGAGAAAGCAAGTTCATATACCGAATTTGTGGAGATGATAAAGGGTGTTGCAGAGGTTTCTCATGCATTTAAGATCCCTGTTGTAGGAGGTAATGTATCATTGTATAATGAAGCTGAATTGGGTGGTGAAACCCATAAAATCCTAAGCTCTGCCTTTATTGGTATCGCAGGTCTCATCGAATCCAAAGAAACAATGATACGAGATAAATTGAAAAATACTAACTCTAAAATTTACTTACTAGGTGCTGAAGAAGGTTTTCTCCATGGTTCTGAATATCATAGACGGTTTGGAGGAGAAACTGAGTATATGAATGTAAATTATGATTTGGAGCTGCAAGTCGCAAATATTATCTATTCCACTTCTAAACTCATCACCTCTGCCACAGATATTGGACGAGGGGGTTTACTCGTAACACTATCAAAGTGGGCAATCTCAAGTAATGTCGGGCTGGAAATGGTTTTTGAAACTGATGATCTTTCCTTCCTTTATGGCGAGTATGGTGCTCGGTACCTTGTTCAAATTGATAGCAAGAAGGAAAAGCAATTCTTAACAGAGTTAATGAAGCATGATGTGGAAATATCTGTGGTAGCTCGAACAACTACAGCCAAGTCATTCAAATTAGATGATAACAATATGTGGGATCTCCGTGAATTGAGAAAATTGTGGGAGGCACCTCTACAACAAGCACTACACTCATGATATGAATAAATTGAGAAAATGCATTAAATCATAAGATTCAGTATCAATTTAAATAGAAGTATATTTGCTTTAGATCATTGTATGTCAACAATTACCCAAGAATCTACTCCTGTACAAACAGGAGATAGCATAATCGGTGCATTTTTCATCGGTGCTCTGTTTACTGCAGTTACTGCAGTTGTTTATGGTTGGATCTCACAGAATACTACGATATTCGGGGAATCAATAATTATGGATGTTCTTCGTCAAGTAGTGATAGGTGCATTATTTTTGCTTCTCATAGCGATATTCGCCAATTATAGAGTGTTGAAGCTCTTGAAGGAACATGCCTTTACCCTTTTGAAGGTGGCAATATTCATTCAGGTAGGTATTTTCATTCTTCTCTTTGTAGGAGGAGGATTATTGATGCTATTCAATGGTGGAGGCACTTTTTCTTATATCCTAATCGCGATAGGCGGTTTAATTGCCCTGCTTTTCTTCCTATTCTGGGGGAGACTTCGTGCAAGAATCGAGCTTGCTGCAAAGTGGTTGGCTGTAGCCTCCGAAATTGTTCTTGCCGAACCGGGAATGATTTTCTTATCAATTATCCAGAGTATTGTCATTGCAATAGGATTGATAACTGAAACGATTGCAATTTATGCTTTCAATGCATTTGCAGCTGAATCAGAACTAGATGATACTACATCAAAAATTATTCTGTATGCAATAGCTTTTGCTTATCTTGTATTTACTTTCTTCATCCTATATTATTTTGATGGTGCAAATACGTATATGAGTTATTTGAGAATAAAAGGGCAGGATCCCACTATTGGACAAGGTATATCAAGAGCCACTAAAATGGCATTCTCAATTTTTGTATTTGCCGTGATGACATCAGTTGTTAAAGCAATAGCCAGCGGATTAAGAAATGCAAATAGAAATGCTCGCAATTCAAGTGGTAGAGGAGGATCTATTCAAGGTCAAATCGTTTTTATGATAATTGCTGGAGTTGTTAGTATAGCTGAATGGTTATATTATCTTGTCAGTTTCTTTACGCTTCCAATTATTGTGATTAGAAGGAAGAGTGCTGTGAGTTCAATGCAAGAATCTCTTGACCATTTCAAAAGGCAGGCCTGGAATATCATATTCGGTGACATGGGATATAGTTGGGGTTCAAATATCATGTACATCCTTACAGGGGCGATTTTAGCAGTTGCGGGATATTTCTATGGCTATTTCGTTGCCTCATCAGTGGGTTGGGTAGGAACGATAGCAGGGATCATTATGGCGATCATTGCTCTGATCTTTGGATTGTCAATTACTAAGTTCTTCTTAAGACCTCTCTATACTGCATTTGTGACAGTTATCTATGTTTATGCCTCTGAGGGTCCAGGAGGGTTGAAAATTGTATCAAATGAGTTGAAAGATCAGATTGAAATATCTATGCAATCTCCCAAGGCAATACCTAGAAATATGAGAGTATAAATGAATTTACCAAATTTTAAGGGATATTGTTAAATAATTTTTAGGACATAGCATTGTTGGGTACAATTCAATGATTCCTCAGAAGAGATTGGTTAAAAGGCTAGTTGAAGGTGTACTCGGGAATATCGATTATCAGGCTAACGAGATAAAAATTACCTGGGATAAATACAAAGAGAATTTAAAAACTGATGATCCTATGCTCACAGCTTTCATCGAAATTGATAAGTATAAAATTGTCTTGAATGGATATGATAAAACAAAAACCACGTTATATGCTACAAGAGCATGGATTTATTATGAGTTATGTCGGAAATATGGGTATTTTGTTGAATTCTGGGATCTCTCATCTTTCTTAGTTTTGATTAATAAATCAAAGGAATTTACAGACACAAAAACCTATGATCTTTTTGCCTTTGAATTTCGTGAATCTCAAGAACATCATGGAGCTTCAATAGACAACTTATATAATCGATACACTGAGGTTAATGGAAAAAGATCACCTTACCTAACATCACTTACTTCATCTATTCTGACCTATATCACAGAACTAGCTGCTCAAGATAGCGGATTCACACAGAAGAAATTTAAATTATTATTACTTGAGATTAGCCATTTCATTCATCGTTACGTTGTAGATACATTTTCAGGAAAATACAAAGAAATTATGGAATTGATGCTTGCAGAACAAATATACGAAAATAAAGATCTTGAGGAGAGATTGAAGCAACTATCTCCAGAAATGGATGAGCAAAAGATAAAGCATTTAGTCAAGAATTCAAAAAATGTACTTTCTCCTCATCTAAGAAGACAATATTTGCCTAATTACTTACGGATAGGTCTTACAGATGTTTATTTCTTTGTAAAGAATAATATTGATCTTAAAATTGAACGATGCAATTATTTTTGCCAATTATGGGAATTTCAAGGTAAAATATCAAATATCATCAATTATAAATTTCCCCTGAAATTTCTTATGCCTTTTTTGAATTATCAACATAATAGTAAAAACATGCGTCTTTTTATCAGAATCCCAGATCTCTATACTAATTATTACTCTTTTGCAATTGATTCTTATAAATCCAAATGGAAATCAGTATTTGATAGTCATGAATCTGAACCAACCATTAAAGTATCAAAGAAACCAAATTATGAGATATTATCAGTAAATCCTCAAACGTTAAATTACACCGAACTTAAGTTATTAACGGAAATAATCAAACAGCAAAGTGTAAATCCCAAATCCAATATCACTCAGATATCACAATACAAAACCAAACAATTAGCCAATTCTCTTTTGAAAAATGAATTTTACTATGAAGAAACTATAGCACAAGTGTTGTATGATTTATCTGTTTATCTATTTGTAATCCCATGTTCAAACTACACCACTATTAGTCAAATTGATTCAATTTCCACTATGAATGAGTTTGAGTTACTTCAAAATATCAATACTATTACTTCTCCTGAAATCAATGAAGATGCAATTCAGATGATAATTGGACTGAAATTTCCTCGAATTCAACAAGAATATTTCATTGAGATTGATGAAATCAATGGGAAATCATCGATTCGTAGATTGGTTGCATTCAAGATCGTGGGTATTCCTGCAGATTTAAAAGTCCTTCAGGATCATTTAAGTGAAGAATATTTTGTTGCGAAATATGATTACTCACCAGGCTCTTTTTTCAATGTTCCTATCAATTTGTATGATGATTCTGGCTGGGTATTCGATTTTGAGGATTTCATAGAGCATATTAGCCTCTACAAATTTTAACTGTCTAATTCTATTTCTTTCGAGTAATTATTAATGCAAGAGCAATTGAAGTTATAACAAATATTGAAACCGCAAATTCTGGAATAAGAGCTGGATCCAGATCCCCTACAAAAAATCGAATAAATTGATTATTATCTTTGAATGTATTAGTATATGTTGCAGAGTTATGTGGATATTTATCATCCCAGAATGCTAACATAATATAATATTCATCACCTTCCTGTAAACTTATATCGTATCCCGCAGTATCTCCTGAATTCAATGGTTTCCTGAATTCCCAGATCAATTTTCCGTTTAATTCGCCACTTGCTCCATCACCATTATTTTCTCCACCTGTGCTATTGTCATCATATGCAGTATAACTATGACTATACATGTCAGATAATCCAGGTCTCTCGTAATCGATGATTATCATATCATCAGGACTATCTGGAGTACCCATGATAACCCCATCATTATTGAGATCGAATTCAATGCCAAAGTAATCATGTCTACCCTCTGTATTACGAATAATCTCGTCTTCTGAAGAACTATGATCAAGAATGGCAAGAAAATAGATGTCTGTTTCGGTATATATTATTCGCAAATCAAGGATCTGTCCATTTGTCATTTCAATATCATATTGTTTTGCTTCATCCCATATCGGATCCAATTTTCCATCTATATCTGGTAGAGCTGCGGTGACCATCAATGGTATCTGGATGCTAGAAAGAACCAAAATGATTAGGAGTATGAATACCTTTCTCATCATCAAATTTGAAGTATCTCTTATATTTTATAAATATCCACTTCAAACCATATTTTTAACCCATCATTAGTGAAATAATTTAAATTGATTTAAAATAATAATTGAATGAAGCCCTTTGAGTTTGGATATAGATGGTTTAGCAAAGAATTCCATTGTTCTAATCGGAGAAAAAACATCAACTAGTGTATTATGGGGAAAACAGTTTGATGGTGCCCAATTAACCATCGGTGCATCAGGATCATCTTATACCGAAGGACAATTTCGTGCTTTGTACCTTCGTATCAGAAGATTAATGCAATCACCAAATTTTGAATATAACAAAGTTTTTGCTATAGGTGATAATGAGGATCTAGTAGTAACTGAACATCATTTATTAGATAGAACCCTTCTCTTTGCAATGCTGTTAAGAAAAAAGGAATATACATTCAATGATGCATTGATTCAAACGGTGATAACTGTAGCATCACGTGCAGGGATTTATACAGCAAAGAAATTTCATTCAGAGATCTTTGAAGCTCTTGAACGACAAAAGAGCCAACCATTAGAAGAAATTTCTTTTGAGCAATTCACTCCTCAAGAAGCATTAATTCATTTGGAAACTAAAGATTCATCAAGTGCTTCCAAGGAATTATTGGCAATAATTATCAGTACTTTAACCTCAGAGGATAACCCAAATAAGAACTATCTTCATTCCAAACCAGTTTTTGATGCGGTTATGAATATGCTAAGTAAAATCAAGGATGATGATGATCCTGATATTACATTGGATGTTGCACATGTGATGGCTATGAAATATAAATCTGTAGCCAATTTTCAGTTTGCTAAGGATACTTTTCTCAAAATCGCCGAATATGCACAAAAATTTGAACGGTTAGCATTGGAGATAGCTTGTCGAATCCAGATTGCAGATATTCTAAAAAATCTACCAGATACAGATCCATCTGAGATCATTAATACACTTATCACAATTGATGATGGAAGCCTTGAGGTGGCATCACCTTTTGATCGAGAGGTGTATTACTGTATGCATGGGTATGCCTACAATAAAATGGATGATTCTCAATCTGCAGAGGATTACTATCTCATGGCAACCATGATAGCTGAAATGGAAGGTCCTAATTCCATTCATATCGCAGAAGCACATGCTTACATCGCAAAAATGCATAATAAGAAATTTGAGGTAGATAATGCCATTCGTGAATATGTCACAGCTTCTTCAATTGCACAATCAAACAATGAGCCTGATTTGGCAGTGAATTACATGCATCAAGCAGGTCTTAGTGAATTATCTTGGGCTAAAATGCTTGCTTCAACATCAATGGTGCTAAGAATTGAGGGCGATATTCAAGATTCACAGCATTATGCCTGGAAAAGCCTCAAGCATCTTCTCAAGGGAACAATGTATACTAATAGAAAATTACGTAAGGAGGACTTAGATGTCCACTTCCCTCAAATTATTGATATGTGTGAGGAGGTTCTTATGCAGACATATGATGAATACTCTCAGCAGACAATTAATCAAATAAGAGAGAATTATAATCTATTTAGTACTGCAGCTATGCCAAAGATTCAAGAGGATGAATTGTTAAAATTCCTGTTAACCAAAGTATCAGCGAAATTACCGCTACCCAATCCAATTATTATGATTATTGCTACTGATGGTCGATTAATTCAAGGAGGGGAAGTAGGAAAAGATAATTGGGAAACAGCACTAGGGGCAAATGATGATTTATTCAGTGGTGCTCTATCTGCGATTATGGCGATTCTCTCAGAAGTGATCAGCACATCTAATCCATTAAGAATGGTAGATGCGGGGTCGACTTCAATAATGATTGAGAAATCTGATAGTTGTATCGGTGCCCTTCTGATAGACAGAGATGATATTATCCTAAGAAGAGCTCTAAAAGATGTTCTTATGCAGATTGGTATAAAGTATCCTGGATTGAAAGATGGGTGGGATGGATATAGTATTGATTTCAGTGATATGAAACCTATGATAAACAAACGATTTCATGAAGCAATGGCTGAATTATCTAGGGATTGAGTATTTTATTTTGTTTGGCCTACCTTCTATCACCACAAAATTACTTTGTGTTCCTAGTTTTTGTACATAAGTACGAACAGTACTCTGTTTTATCTTGAGTATATCTGATAGTTCAATGGTTGAGAACTCCTCTCCTGCATGATCAATGAGATAGTTTTCTACTTGCTCAAGTTTAGTTTGTATCGATCCAAGCTCTGATTTATTGATTTCGGGTTTTATAATAGAGGACATAATTAACTCCTTCCTCTGAGTGCTCGTTAGCTCAATAAATCCTGGTATCTCTAGTAAATGACCAAGGAGGTCTAAAGCATCTATCGTAAATTGAGTAATCGAAACTCCTGCCTTCCTGGCATACTCTTTGGTTTTTTCTGCGAAATCAGGTTCCCAGCGTTGTGAGATGGAGGTCTTTCTCATCTGATATAAACTACGTGATAACTATTAAAAAGTACTAGTCATTGATTGAGATTGTCGTTGATTTAAGAAGCCATTCCATTAATTCCGATCTCTTTCAACATCGAATCGTATTGAATCATCTCAAAGGCGTCTTCTTCTCCAAGCTCTTCATTTAGTCTATTGATGAATTTTTTAGCAGGTAGACCAATTTGATTGGCTATGATTTTCGCTCCATTAAGATTGGTCTTCTTGACTACTTTTTCAATACCCATTATATCTTTAACCGCCAAGGGTCTTTTCTGATCAATAAAGAAGATGCCATCTGCCCTACCATTACCATACTCAATCATGAAGGGTACATAAAGTGCCTTACCCCTGCTTGGTTCGAACTTCAGCCCAAGACTCACCTGTTTACCAGTCGTGACAGTCAAATATTTTAGAATTGTTAGCATGGCAAATGGATTCTTCATCTTCTTGTAGCTGAATTCCGATAGAATATCGACTCTTCTGGCATCATTATATCTGCTGACCTGCTTGTCAAGTTCTTCATGATGATTGAACTGATAATTGAACAATTCACTGAGATATTTAGTTTTGACGGGATCACTGCCAAATTTCTGAATGTTAACCTGATTAATGGGACTAACCTTGAGAAGGCTCTGTTTCACATCTCGGAGGGAAATTGAGGTGACCTCATCCTGATTTACAACAACCCGTGAAGGAATGTCGGTAGATCTCTGATAATGTAGAACCGCACCAAGTCCCTCTGAATTAAGAATTTTGGCAAATCCATTTATGGATTGCGTATTATATCGTCTATGTTCGATTTCTTGTCTATCTCCAACGATAGATCCGCTATTGTATTGATTTACAATAGTTGTACCACTGTTTATACCATCTCTCTCTCTTATGCTCATGTAACCCGCAACCTCCAATGACGATAGCCCCAGCTATACCTTTCATTGCGTTAGGTTTAACCATTCCATCTATTTTTTTCCAGCCGATGGATGGTGCAATAAGACCAGATCATGTAACAGTATCGAACCACCAAATACAGTTGATTGTCTGGATAATCCCATGTTGAGGTAACCATTCTCTACATGGTAAAATAATGATTTTTGTTCTGATATTAAAAGTTATCTTAGCTTCGTGCATCCGGCGCGTTCTGTCCTAGCATCTCTCTAGACAAAATATCGGGCTAGTTGCTATAATAATCGTAGAATTGGTCTCGTATTTGAAAATAATATAACTAAAAATGTGCAAAAAATTTCTCCTTCTTTCTAGAATTTTGAAAAAAATCGTGTTGTAATATAGTTGAATCATTTAGCGCTAGAATATTTTCCAAGATTGGTAATTATATTTTCTGTTTTAGACAATTTATGAGTTAAAGCTAATAAAGGTAAAATTCTAGGACTTAAATACTTTAATCAATGAAATCTATTGTGCTTGAAATAGCCCTTAAAGCGATAGAAGAAATTGTCATCAATAATGTAATATGGCAACCAAATCTTGAAGAAGGGAAGTATGTTGATTTTAGAAAAAAACAAGGTGCCTTTACCACGCTGTATACAGGCCCAGTAGAGTCAAAAAAGCTCAGAGGGTGTATAGGCGTTCCAAGACCCGTATATCCCCTGGGAAAAGCCATCGCACACTCCGCAAAAAGTGCTGCAGTTGGTGATCCAAGATTTCCAAGGGTGAAGCCTGAAGAACTATCAACCCTTCTGACCAGTGTTGAGATATTAAGTCCAATTACTGAAATCATCTTTTCGTCTAGAGAAGAACTTGAAACACAGATTGTAATTGGACAAGATGGATTGATTCTTGAAGCACATCATCAATCTGGTTTACTCCTTCCAAAAGTACCAGTGGAACAAGATTGGGATGTGGATACATACCTAAAGCATATGTGTCGGAAAGCAATGTTACCAGAGACTGTGTTTGATCAATCTGATACTAAGATGTATAAGTTCAGTTCCATAGTATACACAGATTTTTAGGATACCTTGTCAAAATTGAGCAGAAATTAATCTATTCACAATTACTCATATATAGAATATCTGCAATCTTATGCTATGTCCAATGGTTTTGATCCTTTATCCTCGATATTTTCTCCCCAAAGTATTGCTGTGGTTGGAGTTTCAAGAAAAGAATCTTCCATTGGTCGAGCCATTTTGAAAAATATCATTGATTATGGGTTTGAAGGTACTGTTTATCCTGTTAATCCCAAGGCAAAATTTGTTAACTCCATCAAATGCTATCCAGATCTACGGGCTCTGCCTGAAAAAGTCGAACTTGTAGTCATAACAGTACCTGCTCCTTACGTAAAGGGTGTCATGCAAGATGCTGCTGATCTTGGAGTAAAGGGAATCATTGTGATCTCAGCTGGCTTCAAGGAAATAGGTAACAAGGGAGAATTACTAGAAAATCAACTTCATACGATTGCAAAAACTGCAGGGATCCGGGTTGTTGGGCCAAATTGCATGGGAATACTCCATGCACATTCTCCATTTGTAAATGCAACTTTTGCTCCCGGAACTCCTCTCAAGGGAAGAATTGGGTTCATCTCTCAATCAGGTGCTTTGGGCGTGGTTGTTCTAGACTACGCAAAGGAACTGGGAATTGGTTTCTCTAAATTCATCTCTCTTGGAAATAAAATGGATATCAATGCCACTATAATGCTTCAAAATCTGGGAAATGATGAAAATACAAAGGTGATTTTAGCATACCTCGAATCTTTCAGTGATCCCTGGAACTTTTTTGAGGTCACCAGTAATACAACACGGAAGAAACCTGTGATTATGGTAAAAAGTGGAAGAACCGCAGCAGGAGCCAGAGCTGCAACTTCTCACACCGGTGCACTTGCTACTACAGAAACTGTATTGACTGCCACGTTATCAGGATCTGGAGTTATTCGTGTTTCAACAGTAGAAGAGCTCTTTGATTGTGCAACTGCTTTTGATAAATTACCCCTTCCTCAAGGTAATCGAGTTGGAATCCTAACTAATGCTGGTGGTCCTGGAACATTGGCTGTGGATTCTCTTGTTGGCTATGGATTAGAGGTAATGGAACTCTCCCTTAATACACAAAAAGATCTCAAGACATTCCTCCCTGAGGAAGCATCAGTAGTTAATCCGGTGGATATGATTGCCTCTGCTGGACCTGAACAATATAGGAAGGGGATAGAAGTATTGCTCAAAGATCCACTGGTTGATATGTTGTTGGTTATTTTTGTACCACCACTAATGATTGCCGCACTTGAAATCGTCCGGATCATAGATGAAATGATGAAAAAATCAAGCAAACCGATATTTGGTTGTATCATGGGTAGGAACCAGATCCTAAAGCAAGGTCTGGAGTTGAGTTTTCCCCTTTACCTTTTTCCAGAGTCTGCAGCATTGGCGATACGGGCAATGTACGCATATCAAACTTATTTGAGTACACCCATCTCAGAGTATCATCCGGTAGTAGATGTGGATGAAACTGTAAAATACATTGTGAGAGATGCTATAAAGCAAGGACAACATAATTTAAAATTGGAACAGGTAAAACAATTATTTGAGGCATATGGGTTCACCTTTCCTGAATCATCTACTATATTATCTGCAGAGGAGTTAATTCAAGCATCTCGAAATATGCAATATCCTTTAGTGTTAAAGATGGCAACCCAGAAGGTGGACCACAAAACAGATGAGGGAGGAGTGATAGTGGATATACGATCAGAAGGAGAATTACTTACGGCATGGCAACGTATCCATGACAGCTATGATCGTCTTGGTCTTGGAGAATTTGATCGACAGATTGTAGTTCAACATTACTATTCTGATGGTGTTGAAATGGCTTTGGGTGCGTCTTTAGATCCCCAGTTTGGTCCTATGGTTGCGGTAGGAACAGGTGGCGTTTTGGTTGAGATTCTAGAGGATATAGTCTTTGAGAGGGTTCCAGTATCTAAAGAAAAGGTTAGGATGATGATCCGTAAATTGAAAGGATATCCTTTGCTATTAGGTTATCGTGGAGATAATCCTGTATGTCTCAAAAAATTAGAGCTTTCTATCCTTAAACTATCTCAAATGGTGTATGAAAATAGAGAGATAAGGGAAATTGATATTAACCCATTACTTGTTCTTGAACCCGGTTATGAGCCTATTGTATTAGACGCACGTGTATCATTTTAGTACTTAAATGGAGTTGCTGTAGGTACCCTTCGTCCAATTCCAAACGCATTTGCAGTTAATTTCACAGTCTGTACTAATTGTGCCCTTTTAAATTCACTTATTTGTAATAGATGGGCAATTTTCTCAACAGTTTCTTTATTCTCTCCATATTTGATGATCTGCTCAGTGCTGAGATTTAAATCAACCATCATCTCAAGTATCCTGTCGAGAACAGGGTATTCAGGTAGCGAATCACTATCTTTCTGATCTTCCCGGAGCTCAGCAGATGGTTCCTTATTGATGGTGTTTACAGGAATTGCGATTTTAGGATAGTATTGATTGATATATTTTGCCAACGCATACACCTCCATCTTGTATAAGTCTCCGATGAGGTTTTTACCACCTGCAGTATCGCCATAAAGTGTACAATATCCCATGGCAATCTCTGATTTGTTTCCCGTTGAGACAAGTATGTGCCCCCAGAGATTGGATAGGTACATCATGATCACTCCTCTTATTCTGGACTGGATATTTTCATCAGCAAGATTCTCCTGATAATCGATATGCTGAGATAATGTTCCTTGGAACTGCTGATGTATGTCTTGGATACTTATACTGTGATATTCAATACCTAAATTATCTGCAAGAAGTTTTGCATCGTCCTTTGAATGTACACTGGAGAATTTTGATGGTAAACTCACACCGATCACCCGATCAGCACCTAGTGCTGCTACACATAGAGAGGCTGTGAGTGCACTGTCGATGCCCCCACTAAGAGCTATTAATACCTTCTTGTTAAAATTGATTTTCTTTAGATAATCCCTGAGATTTAAGGTGATGGCCCTAAAAAATTCCTCTTCTTTGGAGAGTTTACAAATTGATATAAATTCATCCTCCACCCCACGTACCTGCAATTGGTCAGTGGAAAATGAAAATAATCCCTCCTCAAAAGGGGGTGCTGCAAAAACAAGATCTCCTTCTGCACTACATACCATAGATCTACCATCAAACACTATCTCATCGACGCCCCCGACTTCATTGACATATATAAATGGAACTTGATTGATCTCCGCATGATTTTTTATTATTTTCAAGCGATTGAGTGATTTATCCTTTACAAATGGTGATGCACTGATATTGATGACTAGATCTGCTCCTTTCTTGGCTAGAGCCCTTGTGACTTGCGTTTCCATCGTGGTATACTCTCCCAATTCATAGATGGGTAGATGTGACCACATATCTTCACATAATTCCAATCCTATTTTTAATCCCTTGAAATTGAATATCCCCTGTTCAGGAGCATCAGTGATGATTTCAGGTACAAAATACCTCTTTTCCATGAAAATGTCATAATTAGGCATAAGAACTTTGTTTACCTGCTTGACAATACCTGTTTTGCTGAGTACCAGGGCACTGTTATAGTATCTCTGATCAAATCTACTGAGGGGTTCATTAGCAGCAATTGGTGCTCCAATGATCACATACATGTCAGTCTTAATCTGCAGAACAATTTTGCTAATGTATGAACTTATTGATTTGGAGAATACCTCATGATAGAGTAGATCCTGAGGTATATACCCAGTTAATGTCAGTTCTGGGAATATTAACAGATCTGTATTGTCAAGTTGAGCCTCCTTAATGTAGGTGATGATTCGTTCAGTATTTCCCTTGAGATCACCCACTGTTGCATTGAATTGGCAAATTGAAATCTTGAAAGCATTCTCTATCATTTTCTATGATTTCCTTTGGACATTGATTGATTAAAGCTTGTTCATTAGCTTATGCATTGAATGCTCAAATACTAGATGATTGATTAGTTGATGCTCATTTAGTATTGATTGTTCAACTAACAATACGTAGATTTAAACAAAATAATTCTGACCCATATCAAGAGGTACATTAAACCATGATGATTGTTGAGAATAAGTACAAAATCTTCATTGCAGAAGATTCTTTCTTTGTGCAACAAAAGCTCATGGAATTATTACCTGAATTCGGCTTTGAAATAGTGGGTATGGCGACAGAAAGCAAATCGGCATTTCGTTATGTATCAGAGACCCGACCAGATGTCATTTTACTAGATGTGTTCCTAAGTGATATTACTGCTGAAGAGATGATCAGAGGGTTACTGGCCATCAATCCCAATATATCTATTGTATTGATGTGTCCACTGTCTAATTTACGAGAGGTTATGTACTTAATGCAGAGAGGAGCCATGGACTACATCCCCAAACCTTTGGTGGATTCCCAAGTGGAATATATCCTACGCAAGTATGAATATTCGCAAGGTATACGACCTGTCTCAAAAATCCGATCAATTTCTCAACTGATTACGATATTTCTTAACGAGATCCTGGAGAATGCACCTAGAAATTTCAGAAATCATCTTGAAAAGGCAGTACACAAACCACTAAAACGATTAAATAGCAGGTATAAGGATCGATACCGTATCTTATTCAATCCGATAAGAATTGATCTCCTCATGGATACCAATGATGAGGATAAGGTTTATCGAACCTATTTTAATCAATTGAACCGTCTCTATCTAAGTGTTATGAACAATCTGAACAAAGAATTACCAGATGAGTATGTGAAATCACTTTTAATTGAAACCTATCAGAGTTACTATACAGTAGCACAGTACTTGCTAGAGGAGACGGGATATGAGTTCCCGGTGTGGAAAGATTTCAAGCTCAGTCCCATAAAGAGTAAATTCCTTGAGGAGACGAGGATTGATTATTCATATGAGAAAGTCTACCCCATCATATCTAAGAACCAGTATGTGGTCAAGGAGAAGATCAATGAGCTTCTTAGACCCTACCGTATAATAATCACGCATGACCCCAGACTAGTACCCAAATTCCCAAGACCTGATTCCTTTGATATAGAATCTCTTGATATGCATGTGGTCCTCTCCTATTTCGATGATATTCTTGGTCCTACAGTGGCGTCTATTGCCCCCCCTCCTCATGGCAAAATTGAGGAAGTGAGATTAAATTCTATACCACGACTGCTTGATACTATTGGTGCAGAACCAGGAGATCCATTTATTCATGCAACCAATGATTTTGGATCCGTCAATGTAATCTTTGGTGTCCATATTCCAGGAACTGTACGAGGTGGAACACGTGATTATATGCTCTCACTGGTAATCACTCCTGTTGAGGTAAGGGCCATGGTAAAAATCAATCAGATGAGAAATATACTCAGGGCTACTGCATCGCTTATCAATAATTTCTACACCGAGAACCCAGAGGCTATCTCCAAGGGAAGTTCCATGTACGTAAGCTCAGAGGTGGGAGACATCCTATATGATCTCTTTGATAACACTAAAACCTTCCTCGCTGAGTAGTCACCCTGGCTTTCAATTTAATTTCTATATAAATAGTACCTCAAATAGGTAACCTATGAAACTAGACTGAATTTTATGCATTAAAAATCAATACCCATCATTTCGGCAATTGCCTCACCTTCAATTTTTTTATCCAATTGGTCTAAGTAGAGAAGATATATATATTGTTGAGCAATTGAAAATGTCATTGCTGGCGACAGATAATTATTTTTTACAGCTCCTAAGCACCCTGGAAATCTTAAATCATAATCTTCCTGCCAAGCAAGATGATCTTCCATTTTGTAAAATGAACTAATAAGTACAACATTGTATCTACCAGTATAAGTTTTAATAATCATTGTAACATGAGGGTCTCTCATGAATGCTGACATAACAACCTCTTGCCTCCTCTTAATTTCATAAAGTGAAATAACTTGAAAATGTTCAGGAGGTGCCCAAATTCTAGGAAACCTACACACAGGTTTGCTTATAATATTATTCGCTATTAAATTATCAATTCGTCGTTTGACAGTTTTCCTATGAACCCCAATTTCTCTAGAAATGATACTATCATTAATTCGCAATCCCTTCCCTCTCAATAATGCTGATAAGATATCAATGTAATGTTCATCTAGCTCTAAACCATTAATTTTATTCAAATACCCATCATTATAATTTTTTTCAATATGCATCATTGGAGAATATGTTTGATATTTGATAATACTTTTTACACTTAGGAATAATGCTTCAGAAGGTTGCCTCGTTTCATTAGGTGTTATCAATTCTTCTCTTTTCACGTCTTCTTTCCATTTCTGATATGAATAAAGATCCTTATGATATTCTATGAGTAAAGTATTATATTCTTCATCTTTAACAAAATAAGCTGCTTCTATATATGGATCAGTTTCGATCCAGAAATTGGTTCTAGCATCTCTTGGTAAATCAGCCTTTTCAATTACCATTAAAGGTAATATTGATTGTAGATATGAGAAAGGACAATATGGTGGATCAATAATTTTCGATGTCATTAATTTCTCAATTCTTCCATCAATTGTATTTCTGTGCTTCTTTAGTATTCTAGACAATTCGCTTATATTAATCTCCACCCCAAATCCCGAACAAAGAAGGCGAGCTAATTGAATATTTAACTTATCTTTTAGTATTTCACTCATGATGAATATATCCCTTTGTCTTGTTATGATTTAGATGTAAAATGAAACTATTCCAACATGTGATATGATCAAGATAAAATTTGCACATTTCTGTATACCATACTTTATATTAGATATATAAAATGAGTGATTGAAGAATAAAAAATATATATAATGCTGCGAAATTGTGCACTATTGGAGATTATTAGGCGTCATTTTGATGGATTTTTTCATTTTATAATAAAAAAAAGGTACTATTTACTAGTAACAGTAGCGATTTTTTATATTGTCTTTTCGTATCTTTTCCTCGATCCCATATATGAAAAATAATCTCGATTCTGAAATATTAAATGTGGACAAAATAATTGATACTTTATCAGAAGTCAATGTTTCAGCTTTCCTAGATAAATGGGGTCCTGAAGAGGTTTTACAACTATATGATCCAGAAACAAATATGCAAGCAGTATTGGTAATTGATAACACAATACTTGGTCCTGGGGTTGGAGGTATTAGGATATCTCCTACAATTACTCCTTATCAATTATTCCAATTGGCTAGAAATATGACATGGAAAACTGCAATTGTAGATGTGCCTTTAGGTGGTGCAAAGGCTGGAATTCGGGCAAATCCTCAAAATATGGATAAAAATATCTTATTAAAATCATTTGCAAATAAAATCGCCTCATTTGTTCCTTGGAAGTATATCCCATGTCAAGATATAAATGTTAGACAGACAGAGATTGAATTATTTGTAGAAACCGTAGGAGATATTCATTCTGCAACAGGAAAACCAGAATCACTAGGTGGGATTCCAACTGAATCAGGAACAATCGGAGTAGGGGTAGGAGTTGGTATTGAAACAATAATCAATCATTTTAACATGGAATATAGATTACCTAGCAATTTATCAGAAGTAAAGACAGTTGTTCAAGGGTTTGGCAATGTGGCATTTGGAGTATGTAAATATTTAAACGCAAAAGGGGCAAAAATTGTTGCCATTAATGATTATTGGGGTACCATCTATAATCCGGATGGCATCGATTTTGATTCGATTAAGCATTATGCATTTGCTGAAAATGAGAAACAATCTATAAAAAACAGCAGAGATGGAAAATCGATCAATAGAGATGCAATATTCAGTATTGAATGTGATATATTGATCCTTTGTGCAAACAGCGAATCGTTAAATCAGGAAACCTCGAAGAATATTCAAGCAAAATTGGTGGTTGAAGTAGCAGATCTAGGTATCAATAGTGATGCTGAACATTATTTGTCTCGAAACAATGTAAAAATTTTTCCAGATATTATTGCAAATACAGGAGGGGTAATAGGTTCATATTCTGAGTATTCAAAAAAGAGTGTTGCAGAGGCATTTTCGTTAATAAAATCAAAAATTAATTATTGTACAAAGAATATTATTTCTAAATCTTTGGAAACTGGTTTAAGCCCAAGAAAGGTAGCAATTGAGAATGCTCAACTGAAAATCCTTGATGTGATAGATCGTAGAACTCCACTGGAGAAACTTTACAAGGAGAGATTATGATGAGTATCTTGAAGAAAAATGAGATAAATACATCTCTCATTTGGGGAAAATTGAGGAATTTAATTGATTTTAATGAGATCTCTATTTCTGAACCTTTTAGCATTATAGGTATTCAACAAGGTTGTTTTCCTATCGATTCCTATCAGCCAATTTTCCTCGAAGTACCTCCAACTCCCAAATCTGATATAAGTGGTAGATCAAATTACAATACAAATAGTGATTATTATAAAACTAAATGGAAAACAGGGAGAATTGTATCATTGCCAATTTATAAAGAAGGGGAAAACTTAAAATTGGTAGAATTATCTAATATACTCCATCAATGGAATAAATCATATATTCCTAAAGAAATACCTATTATTTCAATAGCAACAACAATAAGGGGGGGATATTCTTCAGAAGGAAGAATCGGCCAGTATTCAGTAGTTTTGATTATCTGTCCAAATAGAACTGCTCGTATTCTAGAACTAGATTGGTTTGAAGGCCCTTTGGAAGATTGCATCACTCCAGAATGGTATATTAGAACATCTGAACTGATGACGATGTTAAAAGCCATTGAAAGAATGAGGGAAATCCACAAAATCCCTCCAGCTTGGGATAAATCAGTATATTCATTATTTTCTATCCCATCAAAAATTAGTAAAAGTTGCAAGGGAAACCAAGATCCTTCTGAATATGGAGTTTGGGGTAAAGGATTCAGTTACAACTTTTTCAATGACCTCCAAATTAATTTGGACAAAATTCTGAATAAACTAATAGAAGTTTATTAATAGGAGTTTTAAAAAAAATGGAACAACAAAAAGCAAAACAATTAAAATCATTTACTCAGAATGATTCCGATGACAATCAATCACAATCGATATTTATACAATTAGAAAAATTTGATGCTGATGAGGAATATTTTGACTTACATGCTATTGATGCAATTGTCGATAGTAGCAATAGAGTTCTAAATGAAATCCGAAATAAGTACAACTTTCTATCGAAAAATGAAATTAAAGAAATTACAAATTCTTTGAATGAAGCATTAAGTGATGTTTTTCCCATCCTTGATGATATCGATGAAAAGATTTTAGAGAAAATTGTCCTTTCTAAAGGGATGAAATCTTCAAATCTAATTCCTATTCTCCAAATTTCGCAAGAGAGATTTGGTTACTTATCGAAAATTACTCTGAAACGTATTGCTGAATTTCTTAAAATATCAATAGATGAAGTATTTAGTGTAGCAACTTTTTATACTCAATTTAAATTTATCCCACCCGGGGATCATATAATTACACTTTGCTCAGGAACCGCATGTTTTGTAAAAGGTGGAAACATTCTATTGGAAGCAGCTGAGAAGTACCTAAAAATTAAATCTGGTGAAACTACTAAAGATAGAACAATAAGCTTGGAAACTGTCGCATGTTTAGGTTGTTGTGCATTATCTCCTGCAGTAGTTATTGATGGTGAAATTCATGGGAATCTAAAACCTTCAAAATTAATAAATCTGATTGAAAAAACAAAGAAAGGAGAGATATAATATGGAAAAACCATCGATATTGATTTGTGAAGGTGTAGGCTGTGGAGGATCAAAACCAGGTAAGAAAGAATTAAGAGAATCCTTAATTGATGCCATAGAGAATTTCAATCTGATAGATGAGGTCAAAATTGATTTTACAGGATGTCATGGTTTCTGTCAAAAAGGACCAATAGTTGTCATTGAACCAGAAGGTACATTTTATACACACGTAAAACCAAGGGATGCAAAAACTATTGTTGAACAGCATTTTATCAAAAGAAATCCCGTAAAACGCCTGTTATATAAAGATGAAGAGTCGAATAAATTTATCCAAAGTTATTTTGATATTCCTTTCTATAAGAACCAAGAAAGAGTGATCTTACGTAATTGTGGGCACATTAATCCTGAGAAGATTGAGGATTATATTGATAAAGGTGGGTATGAGGCACTAAGAAAAGTATTAACTAATTTATCACCAATTGAGATAATTGATGAAATAACAAAATCCGGTCTCAGAGGGAGAGGAGGTGCAGGGTTTAGCACAGGGGCGAAATGGAGATTCTGTCGGCAATCGAAAGGAAATCAAAAGTACATTATCTGTAATGCTGATGAAGGTGATCCAGGTGCATTTATGGATAGGAGTATATTGGAGGCAGATCCGCATAGTGTTATTGAGGGGATGATCATTGCTTCATATGCTATGGGCGTGACGAAAGGATATATTTATGTAAGAGCTGAATATCCTGTTGCAATAAGGAGATTGCAAATTGCATTAAAGAGTGCAAAGGAGAAAGGCTTCCTAGGACAAAATATTTTAGGGAGTGATCATAATTTAGAAATTGAAATATATGAAGGTGCTGGAGCATTCGTTTGCGGAGAAGAAACAGCTTTAATTGCATCAATTATGGGTGAAAGAGGTAATCCGTCTCCTAGACCTCCATTTCCAACATCTGGTGTATGGGGTAAACCTACAAGTATTAATAATGTAAAAACCTTTGCTACCGTTCCAGTGATTATCAATAGAGGATCAAAATGGTACTCTTCAATTGGTACAGAAGATAGTAAAGGTACAGTAATTTTTGCATTAACTGGGAAAATACGTAATTCCGGGCTCATAGAAGTAAAATTTGGAACAACACTACGAGAAATAATATTTGATATTGGTGGAGGTATACCAAATAATAAGAAATTTAAAGGTGTTCAGACAGGTGGCCCTTCTGGGGGATGCTTACCTGAGTTTCTGTTACACCTACCAGTTGATTACAAGAACATGTCACAATCAGGTAGTATTCTCGGATCAGGAGGAATGATAGTTCTTGATGAGACTGATTGCATGGTTAAACTGGCACATTATTTTTTGACATTTATTCTAGATGAGTCATGTGGAAAATGTGTACCATGTCGAGTTGGAGTAAAAGCCATGCATGAAATTCTTGAAAGAATAATAGATGGTAAAGGTGAAATGGAAGATCTATCTCTGTTAAGAGAATTATCAGATACTATAAAATCAGCATCATTATGTGGGTTAGGTCAGACCGCACCGAACCCTGTATTGACTACAATGAAATATTACTTGGATGAGTATATTTCACATATTAAGGATAAGAGCTGTCCTGCAAAAGAATGTAAATCATTATTAAAATTTGCAGTAAATGCTGAGATTTGTACAGGTTGTACAATTTGTTTCCAAAATTGTCCTACACAGGCCATAATAGGTAAGAAAGGAGAGGTTCATTCAATTGATCATCAACGTTGTACATATTGTGGTATCTGTGAGGTAAGTTGTCCAAGTGGTGCTATAATTAAACTTGATCGAATGATAGGAGAAAAGGTGATTCTTATATGATAGATACAAATCAAAATTTTGAAATTTATAGGAGGAATAAAAATGCCAATAATAAATATTGATGGAATTGAGTTTAATTCTCCAGAAGGATGGAGTATACTTGAAGTAGCAAGATTCCTAGGAATAGAAATTCCAACATTATGTCATGATGATGGATTATCACCATGGGGGGCATGTAGACTATGCTTGGTTGAAATAATAGATAGAAATTCATCTAAGCTTGTAAGTAGTTGTACTCACCCCGTTTCCGAAGGATTAAATGTTAGAACCGTTACTGAACGGGTTTTGAAAACAAGAAATATGGTTCTTGAACTCTTAATTTCTGAGGTTCCATCATCTAAAGTTCTTCAGGATTTGGCTTCAAAGCTGGGATTGAATAAAGCAAGAATATCCCCAAAATGGAAAGATTGTATTCTATGTGGAAAATGTGTAAGAATTTGTGAAGAGCAGATGATGGCGAAAGCAATACAATTCATTGGAAGAGGGCAGAATTTAGAGGTTTCTCCTCCATTTGATATAAATTCAGATCTTTGTAGGCAGTGTGGAGCATGTATGTACATATGCCCTGTTGTAACACAGAGATGTGATGGACCAAATGCAACTACTACATTATGTAATGGTTGTTATAATGAAACTCAACCAACTTGTTATGATGATATGAATTATTATGACTGCTGGATGGGTTTAAAAGGGGAATGTGGGACCTGTTATCAGGTAAAAAATAGTAAAAAAGAGGAATAAAAATATGTTTGGAAAATTAAATGCAACAGCAGCAACATTAACAAAAAACAGGACTGAAGATTCAGTTGTACCAATTAGTGGTTTGTGTGTCACTTGTGTAGATGGATGTATAGGGATGTGTGAGGTCGGCAAATCGGCATACCGGGGGGTAGAAGTGTTATACCCTCAACCATATGGGATTACAACATCTGCAGGTGAGAAAAAATATCCAATTGACCTTTCACATTTCACAATCCTGGGTACTTGTAAGGGAGCACAAGGTATTGAAGCAGATTCTGATCAAGCATTATTTACAAATGTAAATTTGGAAAGGAAAATTGGAAATGATAAAGGGATAAAGGTAAAATTACCTATTATTATTCCCGGTTTAGGTTCAACAAAAATCGCATCTCAAAACTGGGATGGATTAGCAATAGGTGCTGCGATTTCAGGAATTCCTCTAACCATAGGTGAGAATGTTTGTGGAATGGATCCTGATTCAGAGATCTCAGGAAATAAAATAATTCATTCACCTGATTTAGCAAGGAGGGTAAAATTATATAAGGAATGGCAAACAGATGATTATGGTGCTATTGTCTTACAGGCAAACGTGGAAGATACAAGTCTTGGTGTACAAGAATATGGACTATCAAAACTAGAAGTTGATGTAGTTGAGTTAAAATGGGGACAAGGTGCTAAAAGTATCGGTGGAGAAGTTAAGATAAGTGACTTAAAAAGGGCACAAACTCTTAAAAAACGAGGATATATAGTACTTCCAGATCCATTAGACCCAGATGTTATAAAAGCATTTGAAAACAAAGCTTTTCATGAATTTGAAAGGCATTCAAGATTGGGTATGGTAGAAGAAGAATCATTCCTAAACAGAGTTGATGAATTACGTGACGCAGGTGCAAAACACATATTTCTTAAAACTGGTGCGTATCGACCAAGTGATTTAGCTACAGGGGTAAAATTGGCTTCACAAGCGAAAATTGACTTATTTACTGTTGATGGAGCAGGAGGAGGAACTGGAATGAGCCCTTGGAGGATGATGAATGAATGGGGAGTACCAGGAGTTGAATTATGGTCATTATTACGTAGGTATATTGAGTCCATCGATAGAAAAGGGAAGCACATTCCTGATATTGCAATAGCTGGTGGTATAACAATGGAGGATCAAATATTCAAGGGTTTAGCATTAGGGGCACCATATTTCAAGATGATCGGAATGGCTAGAGCACCATTGACAGCGGCAATGGTAGGAAAAACTATCGGAAGAAAGTTAGATAATAATGAAACTCCTATATATGTAAATAGATTTGGAAGAACAAAGGATGAAGTTTTCCTCACAGCTGATGAGTTGAGACGTGAATATGGAAATAGATACTCAGAAATTCCTGCTGGCGCTATGGGTGTTTATACATATATGAAGAGGCTAGATCAAGGGGTAAAACAACTTCTCGCAGGATCAAGAAAATTCAATTTAGATTTATTGGATAGGAATGATATTGCTGCACTTACTCGGAAATCCGCTGAAGTTAGTGGAATCAAGTATGTGACAGAAATGGATGAGGAAATCGTCCAAAAGATACTTGACTTTTGAGTTTGAGGATTTTGGTTGGGTAGATTTATGACAAATATTGAAATGTCTGAGGAAAAAAAGCCAGTGATTAAAAAAAAGAATGGCTTTTGTAGTGATAAATCAGATGAGGAAAATCCTTGGTTAAATGCACTTTCAAAATTGGAAAAGGTGGCTAACTTAATTGATTTGGATGACAATATTCATCGGATATTGCAAAAACCAACAAAGGTTACAGTCACAAATTTTCCAGTTCGTTTAGATGATGAAAGTGTTGAGATGTTTACAGGTTTTCGTGTATTACATAATTGTGCTAGAGGTCCTGGTAAAGGTGGAATAAGATACTCCCCAGATATGGATCTTGATGAGGTCACAGCATTAGCATCTTTAATGACATATAAGTGCGCTCTTGTCAATATTCCCTATGGAGGAGCGAAAGGAGGAGTGATAGTTGATCCAAAGCAATTGAGCCAAAATGAATTAAAAAATCTCACAAGAAGGTATACCTATAGCATAATTGATGATATAGGTCCCGATAAAGATATTCCTGCACCTGATGTAAATACTAATGCTCAGATTATGAGCTGGATAATGGATACTTATAGTATGATAAAAGGTCGAACTACACTAGGTGTTGTAACTGGAAAACCAATTGAGCTCGGAGGCAGTTTGGGTAGAGAAGATGCGACTGGACGTGGTGTTTACATTACTATGAATGAGGCAATGAAGCAAATAAAAAGAAATACAGAAGGTAGTAGTTTGAGTATTCAGGGATTCGGTAATGTAGGTTCTAATCTAGCTCGAATTGCTTATGAGAATAAATATAAAATTGTTGCCATAACTGATGCTAAGGGTGGAGTATACAACCCTGATGGTATAGATATTCCAGATTTGTTGAAATATTCCTCGCAAAATGAATATAGATCTGTAACTGGATATCAAAAGGCAGATAGTATTAGTAATGAGGAAATATTTAAGCTTGATACTGATATTTTTGCTCCATGTGCGATGGAAAACGCCATTACTCTTGATAATGTTGATAATTTAAATGTTGATCTAATTGTTGAAGGTGCAAATGGTCCAACAACGGCACTTGCCGATGAGATACTTATTGAAAGAGGTATTACCACGGTTCCTGATATATTGGCAAATGCAGGTGGTGTGACAGTATCTTATTTCGAATGGATTCAAGGAACTCAAAGTTATTTCTGGGATGAAAGACGGATACAAGAAGCTCTTTCAGATGCACTTTTAACCGCGTTTTCCAGCGTGAATGAGATGAAAGATCGTCATTCGCTTCCTGATCTACGAACTGCTGCAATGGCACTAGCTGTGAAGAGAGTTTCCAAAGCTCTTGAACTAAGAGGAGTTTTTCCATAAAGGAGGACTGGATTCCTCTTATATTATAGAACTCCCATTAATAGGGATACTGTGAATTTAAAACAGATCTCTTTTTGGATAAGGAAGAATGATAAGTAAATGAATAATAGTAAAGTAGATGTCATTGTTGTTGGTGCAGGTCTAGCAGGATCATCAGCAGCAATTCGACTAGCACAAGGTGGAAAAAAAGTAGTCCTAATTGATAGAGGAATGCCGATAGGTTCTAAGAATCTATCTGGTGGTGTCCTTTGGGGTAATGATTTGGAAGACATTATCCCTGGATGGCAATCAGAGGCACCAATTGAGAGGGTTATCGTGAATAAAAGAATCGGTTTTCTTTCAGATGAAGATGCAACAGTATTGGATATGTTTTTTGATTCATGGAACAAAGAAAATTATTCTGGAGTATCTATCCTACGAGTGAAATTCGATTCATGGTTGGCAGATAAAGCAATTGATGCAGGGGTTATAGTGTTATCCGGAATTCTAATTGATTCTCTTATAATAGATAATGGAAGAGTATTAGGTATAAAACAAGAAAATGAGGTACTATATGCTGAAACAGTGATTATTGCAGAAGGGTCCAATGCTAGATTACTCTTAAATCATGGATTAATTAAAGGTTCAAAGACAAAATTTGAAAGAAAGGAGATGATGATTGGAATTAAAGAAGTTTTCGCACTAGATCCAAGTGAAATAGAGAGTAGATTCTTATTGTCAAATACTACAGGTGCATCAGGAGAATTTATTCTTGGAAATCTGCCAAATGGAATACAAGCAGGTGGCTTTTTCTATACAAATCTTGATTCTATTAGTTTGGGGGTTGTCATCCATCTTGATTCCATTTGTAGTGAATTAAAATCTTATGAAATAATTGAGTATTTCAAACAACATCCTCTTATTGCTAAGTATATAGATAGAGCTGTTTCTGTGGAATATGGGGCAAAAACCATTCCGGAAATTGGTTATAAGAATTTTCCTCCTCTCTATGGTAATGGATACCTAGTTGTTGGAGATGCTGCAGGTTTTGTATTCTCCAATGGATTAGTTATTCAGGGAATGAATTATGCAATAAAGAGTGGTATACTAGCTGCAGAAACAATACTTGAAGGCTCTGATCTTAGTAATTACAAGAAAAAGTTGAATAATTCCTATGTTTTGAAAGATTTTAAGAAATTTAGAAATGTTAAGAAATTTACCAAGAATCATAGATTGTTCAGTAATTACCCGCTTGGGATCAATAATGCATTAAAAACAATTTTAACAGAGAATGGAGAACCTAAAAAACCAATTTTAAAAAATGCTTTGAAGGAGTTTAGGAAGGCAGATATTAATATTATTTCTCTTGCCAGGGACTTCATGAGTTCAAGACATATTTGAGGTGAAAAAATGGTAAAACAAATAAAGAAAATTGATGTGAAAGACAAAGCTGGGGTGACTGTTTGGAGAAATGATGGACATGCATATGCGCATATAACAATTGATATACAAATATGTGAGAAGTGTTCTCATCATCTATGTATAATAGGTTGTCCTACTCAATGTTTTATATTGTATGATGGAAAAATTTCTTTTCAATACGAAGATTGCACTGAGTGCGGAACTTGTGCAGTTTTGTGTGATCAAGGAAGTATCCATTGGAAGTATCCAAGGGGAACTTATGGTATACAATATGATCAAGGATAATTTTAGGTGGAAATTTAAATGAAAAATGAAAATAATCAACTTAACCTAAACATATTTGTAATCATTAAACAAGTTCCAAAGCAGATGAAACAGACAAAAGAAGGATTAATGGATAGATCTGGAAAATCTATAATGAATCCACACTGTTCACATGCATTAGAAGAAGCATTGTCTTTACGTGATAAAGTAGGGGGAATAATTACAGTTCTTTCAATGGGACCTATAAATGCTCAACAATCATTGCATGAAGCATTGTGTATGGGGGCAGATAGGGCCTATCTGTTATCTGATAGACGATTAGCAGGATCTGATACTTGGTCCACAGCAGAGGCTTTAGCTACCACTATCAATCACATCACTAAAACTAACAATGAAAATATTGATGTTTTATTTGGTGGATTACAGACAATTGATGGAGATACCGCTCAAGTACCTGCACAAGTTGCAGCTCGTTTAAAAATGAACCAAGTAACATATGTATTCAATATTAATGTTCATGATAGAGACAACCTTGAGGTGAGTCGTCTTATTGAGAAAGGTTATCAAAGATTGAAAGTACCATTTCCTGTCACTTTATCTATAATGGATACTTCTAATAAACCAAGAGGGCCCTCTCTATCTGCATCTATGAATGCTCGAAATAATAGAATTACTATTTTTAACATAGACGATATAGGATTGAAGGAGGAATTTGTAGGAATCACAGGATCTCCAACTGTTGTTAGTCGAGTGAAAAATGTAATTATAGAAAGGGATCCCGTGATATTGTATAATAATGGTTCCATACGAGAAAATGTATTTTTGATGATGGAAGCAGTTAATAACAAGGTGGTTTCAAAATGATTGAAAATTATCCTGAGAAGGATTCAAAAATTCCTTTTGTAGATCTACGAAAAGGTGCTAGAGGATTTTTAATTTGGGCTCCAATAGATGGGAACGATATTTCAGATGCAGGATTAGAACTTATTGGAGAGGCAACTAGACAGAAAGAAAAACTAGATAATGATTCCAGAATGATTACTGCAGTTCTCATAGGTAATAAAATTTCTAAACACGTAGATGAATTAATACAATATGGTGCAGACGAAGTTTATTATGTCGAGGATGAAAGATTAGAGGAGTATTTAACCAGTCCATACGTATCAATATTTAAGCAAATTATTCAAGAGCGAAATCCTGAAATTTTACTTTTTCCAGCAACTACTCTTGGTCGTGATCTTGCACCACGTATTGCTGCTTTAATGGGATGTGGTTTAAGTGCAGATTGCACAGAGTTTGATATTGGTTATTATGTAAATAGAAAGAGAAATCAGAGATTTACGAAGGTATTTAAGATGATCCGACCATCATTCGGAGAATCTAAGTTAGCAACAATAATTGGGCCATTTACTTACCCGCAGATGGCTACAGCTCGTCCAGGAGTCTTCAAGAAAATGGAGAAAAATCCTTCAAGAAATGGGAAGATCACCATTTATAAACCCCAGTTAATTGAGAATGACTTCTCTATCCAAATATTAGAAGTGATTAGATCAGATGACAATTTGGATTTGAATAAGGCTGATATCATCATTGCAGGAGGTTTTGGGATAGGTGTATTAGGATTTAAAATATTATTTGAATTGAGAGATGCTCTAAGGGAGAAGGGTCAGAAGGCAGAAATTGGGGCTTCAAGGGCTGCAGTGGATGCTGGTTATATAGATTATAAATATCAGATTGGTCAGACCGGAAAGACGGTTCGACCTACAATATTTATTGCAGTGGGGATTTCTGGAGCTATTCAACATTTGGCAGGTATGAAGGAATCATCCAAAATAATTGCAATTAATAATGATCCTAATGCAAAAATCTTCAAGAATGCAGATTTTGGTATTTGTGCTGATTTCCAAAAGATCATACCTGAGATGATTGTTCAAGTAAAATCTGGTTACGTATTTACCATTTAATTGGGTATATTTAATGAATAATGGAAATCATTTTCTTCCGTCAAGAATTGATACCTATATAGTATAAATTAGTCCGAGAAAATTTATTGGATAGGTATTATATTACGAATAAATGGGAAAAAGTGTAATAAATCGTATATTTGTATTCATTTCAACAAAATTTTTCTCGAATACTTAGATTATTGTTTTCAATTTTTCAGAATTGTACAAATAGGCATAATATTTTTTGCTTCAATGCGTATTTTTTGTCACAAATAATAATATATTAAATATTATGAGAAATATTTCAATCAAACTTGGCACTTTTCTGTATATTTATTCTTTGATATGTAGGATTTTGCCAATTAATAGGAGTTCAAAATATTGAAGGCTCACAGATACTTGATTTATAACAAATCCAAGTATTTAGGGTCTCATCTTCATTTGGAGGATACAAAATGAGCGAACATTATGCAGATCGAATGATCAAAGATACTATAAAATTGAATCCTGGTGAGCCTGAGTTCCACCAGACAGTGACCGAGGTTCTCGGTTCTATCAAACCCCTCCTTGACGCACGTCCAGATTATGAGGAGCATTCTATTCTTGAGAGAATCACTGAGCCTGAGAGAATCATTAGCTTCCGTGTTCCTTGGGTAACAGATGCAGGAAAAGTAGTCGTCAACAAGGGTTATCGTGTTGAGTTCAACTCTGCCATAGGTCCATACAAAGGTGGTCTCCGTTTCCACCCAACTGTATACCAGGGTCTACTAAAATTCCTCGGTTTTGAGCAGATCTTCAAGAACAGCCTAACCACTTTGCCCATGGGTGGTGGAAAGGGTGGATCAAACTTCGATCCCAAAGGTAAATCAGATGCTGAGGTTATGCGTTTCACCCAATCCTTCATGATGGAGCTCTGGAGGCACATTGGTCAATTTACTGATGTACCAGCTGGTGATATAGGTGTAGGTGGTCGTGAGATTGGTTTCATGAACGGTATGTTCAGAAGGCTCTCCAATCAGCATGGTACTGGTGTACTCACTGGTAAGGGCTTAGACTACGGTGGATCATTAATCAGGCCTGAAGCAACTGGATATGGTACCGTTTACTATGTTGATGAGATGCTCAAGGCAAAGGGCCTTGGTACATTCAAGGACAAAGTAGTATCTGTCTCTGGTTCAGGAAATGTTGCCCAGTATGCAACCGAGAAAGTTTTAGATCTTGGTGGTACCGTTGTCACCCTCTCTGACTCTGCAGGATATATCTATGATAAGGATGGTATCGATCGTGATAAACTCGCTTATGTGATGGATCTGAAGAACAATAAAAGAGGAAGAATAAAAGAATATGCTGACAAATATGGTGTTGAGTATGTTGCTGGTGAGAGACCATGGGGAGTGAAGGCAGATGTTGCTCTACCCTCTGCAACTCAGAATGAGATTACCCTTGAAGATGCCAAGAAGCTAATTGCTAACGGTGTACTTGCCATTGGTGAAGGTGCTAACATGCCATCAACAAACGAGGCTATCGATGCCTTTATGGAGGCTAATGTTCTCTTTGGTGCAGCAAAGGCTGCAAACGCAGGTGGTGTTGCCACTTCAGGACTTGAGATGTCCCAGAATAGCTTAAGGCTCTCATGGACCAGAGAAGAGGTCGATAAGAGACTGCATGGTATAATGGTTGCTATCTTCAATCAAGGTGCAGCTGCCGTCAAGAAATATGATCTTGGTGAACACAACTACATGGCTGGTTCCAACATCGCTGGATTTGCAAAAGTTGCTGATGCAATGATTGCACAGGGTGTTATTTAGATCGAAGAAACTCATCTGCTAAAATATTTTTACTAAGATATAATAAAATTGCTTATTAGACTAAAAATTCCAAAATTATATGAAGCTAAATGATATTCATAATTTGGTGATAATTCATTTACAAATATCTATCGGAATCCATTATGTCACATAGACAGATTAAATAAATTCTAATTCCATCTTCTGATGTGAAGGATCTAGTATTCCATTCTGAGGAAATTGAATGGTCCAATGATGAGTTAGGCCAATCCAAAATACTGTTGCCAAAATCACTTTTGGGTGGAGCTTCTGTGAGATTATACAAGCTCGATGGACACTCTACCTTCGAAAGTCATCAACATTCTTTTCTTCAGGTAATGTTCTTTCAAAATAATGCAGTAGGTAAAGTGACCATAGATGAAGAACGTGAATATCTAATCGCAAAAGGGTTGATTGTTGTGATTAAGCCTTATCAATGCCATAAAATTGAGAATACTGGAAATGAGGCTATTGAAGTATTAGTTATCGAGTCTTTTGAAGATTTCACCCAGAATACCCCATATGTTGATTTTTAATCTAAGCCATCAATGAAAGATTTATGTCACTGTAAAGGTATGCCCCGTCAGCATGAGCAATGAGCGGATCACAATCAATTATGATTGGATCATTAAAACCAGTGAGAGAGTCTCCCTGTACGAAATAATAATGTATTTTATCGTTTTTATCTGGTTCTTCCAGCTCTTTTTGGTGCATCTTGGTGCAGATCTGAGGATCTATTTTCTACTCCTACCTCTTGGTATCTATCAAGGTTATAAATCATCACGTTTCTCCATCTCTCGTATGATAACCTCAGTAACAGTGGGCTATCGTCCACAGGGAAGTTCATTTGTTTCCTTTATTCTCATTATGATTGTTTTAATAGTACAAGGAGGTTTTCTGTACCTAGTGGCCCTAATTCTCATGCCTATGCTCAATCCATAGAGTTAATTATCTTCCCAAGTATCTATGGCCTGTGCAATTATCTCAAGATCTCTTGGTTCAATTTCCATTGCTTGCAAAGTTGTATAAATATCGTGCAATGTAAATGCAGCATGTAGGGAAACTCCAGAATTGTGTAACACATCACGGCTCTGTTTGTTCGTTCGATCAATCAGAACTATCAGATCTTTTACTACCAATTCATTTTTTCGTAATTCCTCAATTGGTTTGGTTTTAGATGCTCCAGTGCTTATCAAATCATCTATTAGTACAATTCTGGCTGTTGCATTTATAACACCTTCAATCATCTTCTTCGTTCCATGAGATTTGGCTTCAGATCTTATCTGAAGTAATGGTAGGTTAAGCTCAAGGCAGATGCCTGTTGCAAAAGGTACACCTGCTGACATAATACCTGCTACTGCATCAACTGATTGTACCTGCTTTACCATACGAGTATAAACAGAAATTACTTTTTTGAATACATCTGGATATGAGGGAATGATTCGTAAGTCTATATAGATAGGTGATATATCACCCGATTTTAATGTAAATTTACCAATTTTAATTGCTTGAATGTCATATAATGCCTTGATGATGTCTCTCATAGCCTATATATTCCTAATATACTATTAAATCTAGATATGTTTTCGATATCAAATGTATGTTGTTTTGAGTTAAAAAAAGAAAATAGGGGCCTGCGATGAAAAAACTCTACCCCTAATGAGAGTTTAAGCGAGACAGAGTAGACACACACACAATATCTACATAATCCTTAGGTTACCCTTTAGGACTCTCACTGATTGCGAATAATAATGGTAGTTGTTATACGCTGATAAAATTCGCAGGCTCTAGTTTGGTATAGAATGAAATCATATATAAGATTATTTGATCATCTTTGTATCTTTTATGAGGGTGAAAAATATATTAATTCACAAATAGTAGAAATAATATTTGCATATTTGAATTTTTTATGCGATATTTTTACTCTTTTGATATAAAATACATATAATTGTGTGCGTAAGTAGATATTCGTACCCACTATTCTATCTAGATATAATGATAATAAATTATCAAAATAATTCAACTAATTGTTAAGCACTGTTCAAATTTGCAAGGGATGTATTCAAAGGTATATAGGGGAACACTGGTCTGTAATTATTCGATACTAGGATCCAGGAGAAGGGATCAAAACTCACAGGCCTTGTTGGCATTAATAAGAATGGATCATCAGCTGAATTTTCTTCTGTTAGTTTGTATATCGATAACATACCCTTGTATAGATTCGCTCGTTGAAAAAGTAATGAATTTGGGGATATTTGAAAATCATTGAGAAATTTATCAACTAATTGAATGATCTTCTCAATCGCTGTTTTGAGATTTGAAGGTCCAATATTAACTAATTCAAGAATAACACTTATGGCAAAATAATTGTGTAATTGGAATTCAAGGTATTGCTTAGCATTTTTGAGCATTGCTACACCATCATTAATAAGAAATTCAGATGTGCGTTCGATTCCAAGCATTATAGAGAGGAAACCTGCTTCCATTGCACATACAGGGTTATATGCTGTGGTACTTTCCAGATAAAATCTGCCAAATTTGGAATTCATCCATGGTGTCCATAAGTTATCTAAGTTAAGAAAAATATCATGTACTGCAACAGCATGGATTAAATACTGTAGAAACTGTCTGAATTTAGTGAATTCGGAGCTAGTGATAAAATCACTAACATCATGATGTGATACGGCTGGATAGAGCTCAGTCAAGTATTTCTGGACTGCATACATGAAATAAATTAGTTCTAGTTCCGCATCCCTGGGGTTATTCGTAATACTTGGCAAATCCTCCTCATCTCCCAATTCCTGCAACATCTGTTCTTTCTTCATTGGATTTAAACGATATTCCTTTATTTTATTCTCAAAGAATACAGGCATTAGCTGTGCAAATCTGGCAATTAATCTCCAGATCTTGACCTCATTCTGATATGCCCTCAGCTCGATTTTATCTCGAGGGTTTTCATTTCTATCTATTGCACCTCTTTTATATAATTCATAGATATCATTGATATGTCCATTGATGATATCACAATTAATAATAATACTATTTGCTAGGATCTCATTGATCTGGGTTGTGGATTGAAGAATTATGGCTTTTTGATCCAAAGTAAATTCTTTTGGAAACTCAATTCCTGATAATAAATCTGCTCTGGCAATGAGTGCTGCAAAAAAATCATTTAAGTAGATATAAAATGAAAGAATATCTGCAGTAGTATCAAACGGATTTGCATTCATATCCTTTTCTAACTTATAGAATTTCAGAGGGCTGTAATATAAATCGATAAACCTATAGATTGCTGCAAATTGAGATAAAGCTTGATCACTCCAGCTACCTAGCTGTGAAATCGGGATATCTGGTAAACCGAGGACTGGTGCTGAGAACAATCCTGCTATGGTGAGCATCTGATTGAATTTTAATGAGAAATTCTCAAAGAATTTAGGATCAAATTCTGATGTTTTGAACTCTGGATCCTCGATTATTTGGATATCCTTGCTTAATACTTGTGCCATCGTATTAGAGACTCCAATTACAGTTGCTCTAGGATCAACAGCTGCCGTTGTACTCAAATGGTTGAGTAAATAGTTTGAGCATATTTCAGAATACTCCGAATAGGGGCCTTTATATTTTAATAGTGCATTTGTTAGCATCTGAAGCTCCATATGCAATTGCATAATTATTTCCTGTTTCTCATTAACCTGAATTGTACCATCCTGTCCAAATTGGGATACTACATCCTGTAGTTGTTTCAATTTCATCTTCAATGGGACCAATCTGGCAGACATTGTGTCACCTGGAAATCTTTTGCTAAAATCATAAATCTCATCTATTAGTTGATTGATTTCCTTGAGAGGATCAGATTCAGAACTTGATGGTGTTTTGTTTGATCTCTCAATGTTCAATAAAGTTAACCCAGGCATGCGGTATTGATAATCCCCTTTATGTGATTTGCTAAATTTACTATCATGAAGAATTTATAATAAAGTTTTTCTCAGTTAACGAATTAACTTCACATTTATTTGCTAGATTGATGGATTTTCAGTGTTTCTAATCTATATTTTCAGAGAAATCCATCTTTTCACCTTTCTCGATAAAGAGTGAGATTGTCTCTTTTGATTCAATAAAGGGAAATGTTCTTGCGATGATGTCTCTGGATTCGTAGAATTGAGATATATTCGCGTTAAAACTTTCTATCTGCTTTTCGTATCGGGTTTCAAATTCCCTTACCAGCTGTTTCAGTGCAGATCTCAAGATATATGTCGAATTCTCAGCAATAATTATTCCTGATACCAATTTTCCTTTCACCATCATTAATGCTCTATCACCCAAATATGCATACTGTAACGATTCATTAGATCCAGTACTATCCTTCATAAATTCAGCAATTGCTGAAATTCCACTGGCTACTAAAACAGAAGATTTGCTTTCCTTTTCAGGATTCAACAATCCAGCACTATAAACTAGCGATTTATGAAAATTCGAGGTGAGGATGATTCGGTATATCTCAGTAGGTACTGAGAAGACAAAATAAGGATATCTAATAAACATGAATGCAAGGACAAGCAAAGATATTCCCAGTGTTATCGCTCCATACACATTGGGGAAATTTAACAGATCCTCTCCTAGTTCATAGATAATTGATATTACATAGATACTTGATGATATCACCAACGTAAGAGTACCTTTACGATGTGTATCATTCCTAGTTTTATTATGAGATAGCATGAATACATAGGTGAAGAATCCCATGGTAAAAATTTGAAAGATATCAAACAAAGTATTTGACAGTTTTGAGGTTGCTGGCTCGGTATACACCAATCCTGGAGTACTCAATGATTCGTACAGCAACATAGTGATATAGCTTGACCAAATAGAAACTGCAAAAAAAATCCTAAACTGGTTGCGTTGATACCCAACAATTGATTCAGCAAGGATATATAATAGGAAAATCCCAATTGAATATGGTATACTATGATACTCATTGAATTTGAAATAGGATGGCTCAGCAATAGTGAAAACATATATCTTCAGATAATAAATCACCAGTTCGATAATTCCATGGATGAAAGCAAAGAAAAATGACCAAATAAACCATCTCAAAGCTTTCATTTGGTATTTCCTGCTTCTCTGAACCAAGATTATCTCAATAAATAGAATTACTAAAATCTGAATAACCTTGATTATCACATCCAATTCATTTTCAGCCATTGTCAAAATTAGTATAGATGAAATATATTAAAACTATATCTAGGAAAAATAGAATATTATCGTTTAATATTTGGAAAACCGTAATACATTTATTTTCAATAAAAAACAATGAGTTGTGAATATCAATAGAATTATTTTACCTATACTATTTATGATAATTCTTTCTATTCCCATCTATGCTCAAGCAGAACCCTTGCTGGTTATTGATGAGAATGAATTTAAAGGATTAGTGATTGTGGATGATCTCCATATGAATGATTACAGTGATGGATCTATGTTTCAGATCAAGACGTATCTAGAAGAACAGGGATATATGGTTGGTTACAGCAGTGAATTCTCAAGTTTTGCAGATTCTTTGTCTAATGCTCATTATCTGATTGTTACTGCTCCTTATGAAGCCATCTCAAATGAGGATATTCAAGCTATTTATTCATGGTTTGAATCGAGTTCAAGAAATTTACTTTTGGCATCAAGAGGAGATTATGAGGTAGCAAAAGGTCTCAATTATAATAGTATCAATTCGATACTCTCAACCTTAGAGGTTGATATGCGAGCACAGGATGATAATATTTACACTAGCGATATAAGTGCATATCAGCCATGGTACATTGAGACAGAAAACTTCAATTCAAACTATTCCAATTTATTTGAGGGAGTGGATTTAATAAATTTCTTCTCACCCAGTTCTGTGTCATATGGGAGCCCAGGTGACGTGTTGGTATATGCTAGCAGTTTCTCGTATCAGGATGAGCAAGGTGGTTCAGCTCCTGAAACAATATATGATAATGTGGATGATGATACAGGGGGAGATAGTATCCCTCTCGCAGTATATGAGGAGACCACGATTGGTTCTGAAGTAGATCGGGTTATCACAGTTGGCACAACTTTATGGGCTGATTATGATTATAGGGACTTCATTAATGGTTATGCACAGGATACGGTCTTTCTATCTAATATTCTTGATTACTTTACCAACGAGACACTTTCTGCTATTTCTGAGATTCCAGATGTATTTGAACCCGATGTAGAGATCGCATCCCCACACCTAGGAGCAACATTATTTGGAACAGTGACATTAGATATTGATGCTAGAGATCCTTCAGGAATTTCATCTGTTGAGATATATATTGATAATGATTTGAAGTCTAATTCCTCAAGTTATGTATGGAATACTGATGATTATGCAGATGGATCACACACAGTAAAGGTGGTTGCTGAAGATTCAAAAGGGAATAGCAAAGAAATTAGCCAGTTGTTCACGATTCAACATGATTTTACTCCTAGCCTAAATGAGGATGCTAAAGTAATGGCATACAATATCAAGGAATCAGGAATCTATCCAGAATGGCTTGATGTGGTGAAGGAAGAAAATCCAGATATTCTTATGCTAGTTGAAACTGGAGATTTTGATGATAATTCTGATGAATTACTGGAAGAATATAAGCTCGAGTTAAATAATTATTTTATTGACGAGATCAATTATGAAGCCTATACTCTCCAAGGTATTGCTGACGCTTGGAATGGCATTTCTCTGTACTCGAGATACACAATTAAGGAATCCAACATTATTGATACTGTTAATTTGGATAATGGTGCTCCCAGAACCATTCCATTGCCATTTCTAGAAGCAGTGATCTCTGTAAACAACATAGATGTGACTCTTATTGGTACACATCTTAGCTGCTGTAGTGATGGTTTGGATAATAGGTTGAAAGAGATGGAGGGGATCATCAATTATATGGATAGTCTTGGTGATGTACCCATTATCATGCTAGGAGATTTCAATTCTGAATCACCTGATGATAATATTGCAGATCCCAGTTTGGGTACAGAACCAATTGATATGCTTGTCAATAAGGACCATGCCAAAGCATCAACTGTTCATACATTTACTGATGTACATGTTTTTAGCAATCCTTCAGATGCAGGAGCAACTTTTCCATCATATGACTCCAGAATCGATTATATTTTTGTCAATCGACATTTCAAGGATAGAATTGAAAGCTCGACAACAGGTGATACTGAATCAGCAGATCGAGGTTCTGATCACTTTTCTATTGATGTGATATTAGATCTTGCTGATTTTGATTTGGCAGCCATAGAAACAACAGAATCAACCAGCTCATCCAGTCCACAAAGTTCTGCAAGTAATACTCAAGGCTCTCCTATTAGCTCCACATATGCATTATTTGCTTTAGTAATAACTAATGTCATAATTTTACATAGAAGAAAAAGGAAATATTAAGTTTAGATGAATAGGATTATTAATATCAATATCTGTTCTTAAAATATGTGGTCTGATGCTTCAGACAGGTATAGAACAGAAATCGCAGAGATTTTCTCAGCAGAGAATAAATTACGCTTACAATTGTATGTTGAGGTAAGGTTAGCCAAAGTACAGGCAAACTTAGGTCTAATAACCAAAGAAGAGGCGGAAAAAATCTCTGAGGCATCTAAAAAGGTCGTTTTAGATAGAGTAAGGGAGATAGAACTTGAAATTCATCATGATGTGATGGCAATGGTCCGAGCTCTTGCTGAAATGGCAGGAGATGCTGGTGAGAAGATCCATCTAGGTGCTACCTCCAATGATATTCAAGATACAGTACTTGCTTTACAATTAGTAGAATCAAAAAACGTCCTGCTAAATGAGTTAGATCAAATGAGTGAACAATTGATTTCTCTAGCAGATAAGCATAGGAATCATGCGTGCATAGGTAGAACTCATGGTCAATTTGCAGTTCCCACTACTGTTGGTTTCAAATTTGCTAATTTCATCTATGAGTTACAACTCGCAAAATCAGAATTACTTAATACAAAAGTCAATCTATCCAAATTCTCAGGTGCCATAGGTAATTATGCTAGTACCCATAGGATGGACATTGAAAGCGAGCTATTACTTGATCTTGGATTAAACCCAACAGCAATATCAACACAAGTAGTATCAAGAGTTGTACATGCAGATTACATGAACTCCTTAGCTCTGTGTGCCTCAGTGATTGAACGAATTTCAAGAGAACTGAGAAATCTACAGAGATCTGAAATTGGAGAATGGTATGAACCATTCTCTTCTAAACAGGTTGGTAGCTCTGCGATGCCCCACAAGCGTAATCCACACAAATCAGAACGCATTTCAGGGCTAGCAAGAATCATCCGAGGCAATGTTGCTGTAGCGCTTGAGAATATCGCACTGGAACATGAGAGGGAAATTACTCACTCATCAGTCGAGAGAATAATTATCCCCGAATCTGCCAATTTATTACTTTACATCAGTAAACAGATGAATAACATATTATCTGGTATTATTATACATGATGAGCATATTGCATATAATCTGAAGAAAGCATCTGGAAAGGCAAAATCGGAACAAATATTGAGAAGACTTGTGAATAAGGTCGGACGTCAAGAAGGTCATGAAATGCTGAGAAAACACGTGGATGCAGAGGATTATCAACATGCAGTAATGACAGATGAAAATATATTAGCTCATGTACACGGAGATGAATTGCAGGCAATTTTCGACGATATTGATACTGGTCTTGCATCAGAAAAGACAAATGAGATAATTGAACTCTACAAATCGACATGGAAACACTATCGGAATTAATCATTCTGTTGATCTTCTAAATCGTCAAGATAATCAAGTATCAAGTCAATTTTTTCCAACATTTCCTTTTCATCTTTACTAATCACAGCATCTTCTCTGGCAATAGCATGAGCGTGATTTCTTAAGTTTTCTCTTGCAGATAATAGTTCATCTTTTTCATCCTCATCAATTACACCATCATCAACAGCTTTCTCCAGTATAGCACCATATGCCTTGATATTCTCTCTAAAATTTTTTAGCAGTGAATCTTCATCAGAGCTAATGATATTATCTTTCAGTGCCTGATGAATTAGTTTTTTGTACTGAAATTCAATAGTGGGATAAAATTTCCAGTTATTGGGGATTATTTCCTGTAATTGATTGAGTAATAGATTTACTTGGGAGGTTTCTGATTTTTGAAATAGATCTTCTTCTCTGATTTCTTCAATTGTTTCTAGTTTTCCTTCCCAGAGTTGACGCATTTCTTCTGATCTTTCTAACAATTCCTTAATTGAACCATGATCTATTATTCGACCTTCTTTCATGACATATATTCTATCCGCACGGTTTAAAACGTATTTTCTATGGGACGTAACAAGATAGGTGAAATCAGGATGATCAAATAATCCTGTCCAGAGTTTCTCCTCAGTTTTGACGTCCAATGCTGATGAAAGATCATCAAAAACTAATAATTCCGGTTTTCTTACCAACATCCTTGCTGCAGCAATTCTATGCTTCTGACCTCCAGATAGCCTCACACCTTTTGGACCAATTGTAGTTTCAAACTTATCCTCAAAAGAATCTATTTCATCATCTACAACTGCCAGCTTCACAGCATCAGGTAAATCCTCAAGGTTGGCAGTTTCCATCAAAATATTATCCTTTACAGATGTTGAGAATAACATCGGAACCTGAGATGTATATGAGATTCGGGGGGGGATGAAAAATTCTGCAGGTTCTTCAATTTTCAGTCCATTCCATCGTATCTCTCCTTCATTAATAGGTAATAATCCAAGAATACATTTAAGAAGAGTAGATTTTCCAGATCCAACTCTTCCAACCAGCACATTCAATTCTCCTTTCCTTATTGTCATATTGATGTCATATATCCCATTTTTTGACGAGGGATATTGGAAGTTTAATCCATTAATTTCTAGTACATTCAGCACATCACTTCTTTGTTTCTCTATAGGTGTCAATGGTGGTACATGTGTTGATACATATAATTCACCAGCCTCTAATAATGTATGCCTATCAGGTTTACCAGATTTACCTTGCATAATTTTGATCATACGATCGTATGATACCTTATTTCTTTGGAACCAAGCTAAAAATTCTCCAAGAAAACGGATAAAACCTGTTAGCCAGTTCAACAGGAAAATGAACAGGGTTAAGTCACCCAGTGTAAAGGTACCTCTCTGCATGGATTGACCCACTAAAAGTAATATTACTCCTGTCGAAATTGATACAATAACTTTTCCCATGGCTCGAATTATGGCTGCAAAGGCATTATCCTTGATTGCTGTCACTCTCCGCTGATCATTGAGCTTAGCAAAATGTTTCAATACATTTTCTTCAGATGATGCAACCTTAATGGCCTGAATGCTTCCAAAAGTCTCCCCTACTGCTCCAGTTACTCTTCCTGCAGCAGATCTTGCATCATCTCTATACTTGGTAAGTTTTCTCCTGCTCAGATTTATTAGTGTTACAACTACTATAAAAGGAGCAAAAGTAATGAGGGTGAGATCTTTTTGAATATTATACATGATAATAAAGGCAGCAACTGCAAAAATGAAAAATGCAGTAATATCCCCAATTAATGCCGTGAACCATACCACTTCTTCAGTATCTCCACGGAACCTTGATATTGCCTCACCAGGTGATTTTTCAAGTGAATCTGCTCCAGGTTGAGTAAAAACACCATTAATCATATTTTTTCTTAATAATATCTTATTTTTCAAGATGAATTTCCACACAAATATACTGAAGGTTATTTCCGTAATCAGTTGAAATAGGATGATGATGGGGATCATCATCACATATGTCCAAGTATTTATTGTATAATTGGGAACACCATCTAGATTATTGAAGATCTCTCGAGTGATTAATGCAAGGAAAAGGGGAGTGATAAAATAGATTAAACTGGAACTAGATGTAAGGATGAATAACTTCAATTGTTCTTTTACAAGTCTCACTGAACCAAAAATGACAAATTTTGATGTTTCGCTACTTCTTTCTTCTTTCTCTTTCATGTTAGCATCTCCTCCATTCCTACCTTGAGTAGATGGGCATAGTAACTATCTTCCTTCATCAATTTTTCTCTATTCCCATATTCTTTAATTCTGCCCTCCTCCAGAATAAGGATATCATCAACTCGATCAAGGGTTTCTAACCTGTGTGCAATGATAATAGCTGTTCTTCCATGTAATAGTCTAACCATCGCAGTCTCTATCAGTGCTTCTGTTGCGGGATCCAACCTGGAGGATGCCTCATCTAGAACCACGATACTGGGATCTGATATAAATGCCCTAGCAAATGCCAGTAGTTGAGCTTCACCCGCAGATAGTCCTGCTTTTCCAATCCTTGTGTCCAGACCTTTTGGTTGTTTATCTAGCCATTCCTTTAATCCAACTAACTCTATTACCTCCAGAATACTTTTTTCCTCTATACTATCATCAAAGAAGGTGATATTCTCTCTCACAGTTGCATCAAATAACTCCACATTTTGGGTTACAATTACAATTCCCCTTCTCAATTCCTCCAAGGAATATGCAGTGATGGTTTCATGATTGATTTTGATCCTACCCTTCTGATAATCATACAACCGGAATAAAAGACGAGAAATAGTTGTTTTCCCACTCCCTGTTTTGCCTATCAATCCTAGCGATCCACCATGGGGAATATTGAATGAAATATTCTTCAATACATACTGAATGTCATCATACGCAAAGGAAACATCTTCAAATTCTATTTCTGCGATATTTTTATCCATATTCTTTACCCCTAGGTCTTTTAGCTTAGTTTCAGTGGCAAAGAGCTCATTAACACGATCAATACTCGCATCAGATTGTTGTAAATTCTGTATTTGTCTCATTATTTCAAAAATTGGTCTAAGTAGAAGCTCAAAATAATAAGTAAAAAGGTACAATGTACCAACTGAGATCGTTTTATCATCAACTAGAGGAATTCCAATAACATATACCATAGTAGTGCCCATTCCAATGATAAAAAAAGCAACAACAGTGGTAAATCTACTTTTAAAGACTGCTGAATTATATTTATCATACTCTTCTCTTGAACTCTCAAAGAAACGTTTTCGAACCCATGGTACACCATCATTGGCTTTCAATTCTTCAGTACCTGCCAATCCTTCCTCGATTAATCCCATCAGATCTGATGATTTTTGCCTTGCATCCTTCCAGTCTTTAATTGAGATATTCCTAACAACATACATCCCAACAATAGCAATGATTGTGATGATAGTGAAGGCTAGTCCAACTATGATAGATTCATTGAATAAAGCAGCAAGTATGCCAATTAAGAGAAATATGTTGGAAACAATCATAAGGGAGAACATGGAGAAGAAGTTACTTAAAACATTCACATCACCATCAACCCTTTCAATCATCTCACCTGGTTTGTATTTATTGTGAAAACTCATATCTAATTTCATACAATGTCGCATTAAATCAAATCTAAGCGCATTTGTGGACAGCCAAGCCAGATCAACACTCAAGTAAACCGATAATACATAGATAATTTCACCAACAATAGCTATTCCAATGAATAAAAGAGCTGCCATAGATAAGGTTTGGATATTGGTTACCTCTTCAACTGAGTCAAGATAGAATCTTAGTACTTGTGGGTTAATGATTTGAAGAATGATATTTCCAAATATTAGCACCGCGAGTAAAAATAATTTAAGTTTTAGAGGTGCTAGGTATTTTTTTAACAATAGCCCTTGCTTGGCAAAAGGGAGCTTCACATCCTTGATTATTGAGATAGGAATAAAAAGCTTACCCACGAATACATTAGATATTCAAAGCTATCATCCTAATAAAATCATCTTGTATACTCTCGTTTGAAAAGAGTAAAAAAGGGAAAAGGTACTAAGTCATATATATGTCATACAATTTCTACTCTATTCACACTTCACAGTCTTCTGTAAATGATCTGAAAAATCTACTATTGGTACAACCGGGGGAGAAGGCCATTCTGGATGCATCCAAAGTAATCTGTAAGAATCAAATTCTTGCAGCTATTACTAGAGTAGAACGGGTTAAACAACAAGAAAAAATGATTAGCAATGATTGGGGAATTGAGTTACTATTACAACTTACAGGGAAACATCAAATTTCTGAAGCATTGAAATTGCTAGAAGTTACCGAAAGTACAAAGAATATACTCTATATTAGTAGAAATGAACCACCTTGTGAGTACTCATCTATGAATTTTGATTTCATTCTAACAAAAGAAATTTTGATGGCCTATGAATTACAAAGTAATGAGCCCTGTCTTGAGATTATAGAACGAGGTGTGTTACTTATGGCTAACCATTACTAATAGTAATCATCATCATCGTCATCAAAATCATCGTAGTTTTCACTATATTCATCATTATTATAATAATCATCACGAGAGTCTATAGAGAACTCGTTTTCATAATCAAATTCATCATCTTCCTCATCATCTTCAGAATCAGAGACACTGGCTCCCGTCTCTTCAAGTATAATATCTGCCATATCTTCACCAGAAATGAGCAGATCCAAATCTTTTAACTCCAAACAATCCACATGAACAATCCAATTCTCAAATGGACCCTCGTTGAGTAATTCAGGTGATAGGTTTACTTCTTCATTGATATTCAGAACAATACATGATACTGGAGATTTCACTGCAAGATCTCTTGAAATGGACTCAATCGTGAATATTACACTTTTCTTGTGCAATCTCTGCCCTTTTGAAGGCATATCAACTGCAGTTATATCTTTTAACATAGCTTGACCATAATCCGTAAGTCCAATGCGTAATTCAGTATCAGTGATTCTTTCTATAAAGATATAATTGTCCCAATATAGAAAATCAGTATTGACTTCATAGTTACCGATTCTTACCATTTATTACACCGTAATTAATCCTATATCTTCATCAGATTTTAATCTTCTGATTGACAGATATCAAACAAGTAATTTCTTATCTGAGAAGTATCTAAGACCACGCAAAAGGGAGATGATTTAAATGTGTTGAAATAATGAAATTATGGATGATAGATTTTTGAAATAGATCAATTAGAAATACACTTTCAAATAATCTTACCTAATTTACCAAATGATAAGTAAATCCTTAGTGATTTTACTTGAAAAAAATGTTACTTACAGTGAAATATATATTACTATGTAAATTTTAGGTCAGTTATGGTGCCTTCTATTTCACAAATTTCAGAATTCATCCAAGCTAATACAACAATTTCACTTGGGTATCTTCTGATCCTCATTGGATTAGTGTTTTCATTGTCAGAATTGAAAGTCTATCTAAAACATAAATCCACCAGTGAACAGCTTATTTTCTGGATGATGGCCTTACTTGCAGGAATTATTACAGTTCTGTTCAATGATCTTGTATTGGGATTATTGACAGGAGTAAGTCTTATTATGGTAGTAGAAACAATTAGAATACTAGATACTCCAATTTGGGGAAAATTGATGGCAACAACAACCATCACCTATTTTGTTATCCTTATTGGACGTGCTGGACAGGTTTGGTATAATTGGTACTATCAACCAGCAACTCCAAATGAACAGATTTTCTCTTCTGCGTTTGCACTTGCCATGCCTATTTTCCTTCTAGTTTCTTTCATTTTCTTTGGAAGAAAATTCATTCTCGTTTCAAAATTTTCCTCACCAAATATTGTATATTTGCTTCTATTCGGATTAGTATATTCAGCAATTGTTGGTCTTCAAGAGCATGTATTTCCCGTGGATTCGAAGGGTTTTATTCAGGCCTATAACTATCTCCAGATTGAGGGTTCATGGAGGCATAGGGTGATGTTTGCAGATTTTGGAACCTTTGAGGCACTTACGATAGTGATGATCTTCATGTATCTCATATCTGGTTGGTTATTATCAGTGCTCATGGGAGTTAAACCTGTAACAGATCCAGTTTTCTTGGAGAAGGTGCAAAAAGTGGCTAAAACTATGGGTATTAAGGAAGAGATAAAAGTAGGTTTTGTAAGTGCTCCTATTTTGAACGCATTTGCTTATGGGCCGTTTTTTGATAAGAGAATAGCCTTCATTGCTTCAGATATGGATCAATTCACTGATTCAGATATTCGGGGTATTGCTGGTCATGAATTGGCCCATGCTTCCCGACACCATATAGTCATTCTTACCCTGTTGAATATTATCGAATTACAGGTTAAGAAAGCATTGTTACTTCCTGCAACACAATTAGATTATGCTTTTCTTGCAGATCAAGCATCAGCCTCTCCTCTTGATTTTGTAGGATATTACCTCTTTAGCTATTTTCTTTTTGCGATAATGTTGATTGTAGTCCGTATATTGGAAGGTGATGCGGATAAAATAACGAAGGAAGCTGGCTATCAGGATGATCTTGTACAGGCCCTATTTAGACTTGAGGGATTTTATAATGGTTTTGCATCTGATTTCGGAATGAGTGCAAATTTGTTGACTGATAGACAATACTCTTTACAAGAACGAAGGAGATTTACTGCCTTGGCAGCAAAAAATCTATACAATGATGTTTTATCTCCCTCCAGAGGTTCAGCTTTCGCCAATATATTCCAATCTCATCCAAAAACAGCATACCGAATAGTTGGTCTGGTTGAACCTGCGAATAATCCACGAAGAAATGCCTTTTTACCTTATCGATTGCTTGGATTTTTCTTGAGGAAAAAGGCCATAAAAGAAGTTCAGACGGCTATAAAACGCTATTCTGAGGCAATTGATCGGTCATATATTGAGGATTATGGTGAAACTGCGTTGGATGAGGTTCTCAAATTTAACCCATATGAGGAGATCTACACTGAATTTATTGATAAACATGTATTAACATTTAATACATTGAATCAGGAGATAAAGATTGGATTATTCTCTGGATTGAGACGAATGGAAAGTGTGACATCACCAATCAGAGTTCTAGTTGATGAAACCGAAGTTGATCCTATGGTATCATCTATACATGAGTACAATCTTGGTGATAAATATGTCATGAAGGATGGTAGAATTGGTGAATTATTAGGTCATGATCTGAATGATAAGAAAGAACTTGAATTCTCATTGAAGTTTGAAAAGGGTGAAGAAAAGATAAGTTTCAAATTATTTGGGAAACCACTCAAATACTTTGAGCATCTAATAGGAAAGGAAGTTATATATTTCAATAAAGGTGTATCCAGGCTAAAAACCGTAAAATCTATGGAGTTTGGATCTACGTGGTCAGATTCAATCATTGAGCTAAATGACGAGACAGTACGTGGTTCTGATATCATAGTTTCATTTTCTCCTCTAGGTTTTGAAACAAGAAAGGAGAGAATAAGCGAACAACTTGATTTGTTGAAATCACTCCAAAATAGTAAGATAACTATCTATACAAAGGATAATTTTGATGTTTCTCTAGCAGGAACCCTAGAAGAGGTTTTTGATGATAAGTTAATTTTATTAGATGCTGATGGAAAGCAAGAGATCGAACTCGATAGACTACAATATGTCGTTGCCAATAAAGATACAGTGGAGATTGTAACAAAGGATCATATATCTTTATTTACAAAGGTAGGTATTTGGTGGTCAAACAGGAAAGAGTTCAATTATATTGTTTCCAAATAGACAATAGTTTTTGGTTTTAATCATGAGCATAATTTAATACTTATACTTCAGAATACATAAAGTGTCCATTCAATTATTGATGATGATGAAGCAACAAAATATAAAAGATGGTCAGTATCCTATTGCATATGTCTGAAGAAATCATTTCACTCCCAGAAAGGGTCAATAATTTGACATATCTGAAATACAAGGATTATATTGCAGAAATTAATGATACTCACAAACAGTACCATGATAAAAAATTGCGTTTAGAGCTTGCTGGAATTTTAACTGATATTGTATTGTTAATATTTTTGGTTTTAGTTGATTTTGGTGGATCTGTATCTGCTGTTTTCAATTTAGATACTTCATATTCCATTATTGGTACTGCAATTCAGATCATCTTACTTATATTCATACTTTTCTCAAAGAGCTTTCTAATTGGTTATCTTGCAGAAAAGATAGAACAGGATTATGATTTCTCTACATTGACCATGAAAAAGTGGATTAAAAGACAATTTAAGGCACTTTTCCTAATTATTCTTATTGCTGGAGGTGCAATAATTGGTATTTACAAGTTTATTGATATGTTTCCTGAATCCTGGTGGATTTACACATTTTTAGCATATTTTATCTTCTTTGCCATCATACAATTTCTCTTTCCAATTCTGATTGTTCCAATGTTTTTCAAATTGAACCCTTTTCCCAAAGGAGAATTACGAGAGAAAATGGAAAATTTAGCAAATTCTATGGGGATAAAATTCAAAGATATTTATCTGTGGAGTTTATCAGATGCAACAAAAAAAGTCAATGCAGCAGTTATGGGATTTGGGAGCTCTATTAGAATTGTTTTGGGTGATACACTAGTTAAAGAATTTCGAGATGATGAGATAGAGATCGTGATGTGCCATGAAATTGCTCATCAGAAGCACAGGGATATTTATCGTCAATTTATTTTTAATGGCATAATAAGTATGATCTCATTTATCATCATCTTTCAAGCATCTGAATATTTTGTTGAGGTATTTGCATATGGAACTTTCTCCAATCCAGCCACAATCCCAGTTTTTGTGATGTTGTTCCTCTTGATCCAACAATGTATCTCTGTTCTTTCCATGAGTTTCTCACGTTCTAGAGAAAAGGCTGCAGATCTTGCTGCTTTGCAACATATTAATAATATTGAGATCTATGAATCTGCATTCACACGATTAGCAAAAACATCTATGAGCTATCCTGACCCTTCCACATGGGAAGTGCTGTTTCTATACTCTCACCCTCCTATTCGTGACAGAATAGCATATGCTAAGAAAGTAGTTAAACAAGAATAAAAAAATGATTCGATGTTCTCACCAAGGCCGAAATCATATTGAGAAACACTGCGTAAACTCAATACTAATGTGGGAACATCTGAATCCAATATTTTTTTCGCATCCTCTTTTCAGATTCTGCTAAAAAAGTATACGCATATGCACTTAAAAGATTAATGGATAATTCAGTGGTTGACAAAAAAATGTAAATGCTGTCAAGTTAATTTTTGCAGTGGATTCATTTTTATTGCTATCTTTTTGATTAAATTTCGCTTATTACTATCTACACTAGTAATGTTTTCAATGTTACAAGTAGCAGTGAACGCCTCGAAGTATAAGTCTCTAATAATTGAATGAATTGCGACTAGTATTTGATCTGCAGGCATCAATATCAGATCTTCAAAAGTCGATCTAAGAAATTCATTACTTGAAAAAATATTATCAGGATCTGAGATGATCCGATTATTGTTGATATCATAGCAAAATGCAGAATCAAATTCTACTTTGATCTCTTCAAACAAGGAAGGGCTACAACCAGCCATGAAGAATTCAAAATCAGATGTTTCATCAAGAAACGATTCAATTTTTAAGGTTTCACTGTGCAAAAATGGTTTCAAAGATAGTATTACCTGTTTCGTCAAAATTGGATCACCAACCAAAATGATCTTTGATGCTAAAAACAACGTATTGAGCATGTTACTCACATTATTGCCAAATATATGCTTCAGAAGATACAATGAAATCCACTCCTGTTCATTATTTTTGAAGCAGATAAATCTACCAGAGGAATTTTCTACAATTGTAGTCAGCATTGCTTTGTAATCCATCTCATAACCCATCTGTGTTATCAGTCTCATCTGTTCATCATACGATGCTTTAAATGATATCAATTGTTGAATTTGAGTACTTTCTACAATAATCCCAGCTCCACAATAATCCAAATCTGTATAATTAACTATCAGATACATCCCTCTATTATCGGAAATTGATATAAGGTACGAAGTAAAATCTTGATGCTGACGAATTTTGCTGACAAATGTTTCTAGGTCGAAAATTTCTACCAGATCGATTGATGTATTTAGGATTCCCTTTGATAATTCAAAACTAAAAATCTTATAATCATTCAAAATAAAATCTTGTTTTAAATCATCCATTTCCATCTGTTCTACAAATTCCATCCTGGTAAAAATAGCTCCTACTTCAGACAGAATGAAATTTGCGTCTTTAATACTGATGTTATCTGAGGACTTATCTTCAAGTAACCAAGTTGCACTGCTTTTAATTGTTTGAAGTATCCCTGCTATTGTCTCATACTCCACTTCTTTTTCAACTTCCAAAACAATAACAAAATCAGATATACCAACAAAGTATACCTTTCTGTCCTCTAGATTAATAGATTCCAATTCCTGATGATGGATCTCCTTCGTGAATGATAATAAGGCAGATGTAATTCCGGATTCTAATTGTGCCATGGATACATCTTTAGTTTCAGGATAAGAAGCTAAGCCAATTCCGACCTTATTGACTAGTGTGATCTTATGAAGCCATGAAGATATCAATACTAAGTATATGACGTTTATTAATAAAAGCCTTACTAATTTTTTTTATTCATAGTAGTATTTTTTCCAATTCAACAAAAGAGGAAATTGTGTACTTACCTATATGTTCTTTATCTTCTGAAATCCAACAAAAATCTATTCCAAAATTTATTGCTCCTTGGTAATCGGCAGTTTTACTATCCCCTATCATCAATATCTGTTCTTTTGAAGGATTTTTCCCAAGCGATTTCAACTTTTGCATGGCTAGTTCAAACATGGCAGTTTCAGGTTTTGCAGCTCCAGCCTCTTGAGATGTAACGTATCCATCGATGAGCTGAAATAGCCCCACTTTCTCCAATCGTCTTGTTTGAATATCATGAATTCCATTACTCACAATTATGACTGAATATTTGTCTGCTAACTTCTCTAGGATCTTTTGCACCTCTTGATCTAATTTTGTTGCATTTACAAAAGCATTAAGATATTGCTCATTGAGTTCGTCAGGAGTACTCTTTAATTCTGGATATTTGGATTGCAAGTACTCGAATCTTTGTCTTGTGATTTCGGGGATTGATATTTTTTTTCTCTCAAATTGTTCCCATAACTCTTTATTTTTGGCTTTGTATACGTCCACCAATTCTGGAACTCTGTCATCCTCAATTCTATAATCTCTGGCCAATTTGAATAAGGCACCATTCTCAGCAGCAAAATAATCAACTATAGTATTATCAAAATCGATAAACAATGTGGAATACATAATTCACATATTAAAAGTAAATTATTAAGTCTGATTATCCATCCAATAGAAAAGCAATTTATCCTCTAATGGACATTGATAGGATGGTACATATAATAAACACAGTATTTACAGTATGATTGTGTATATTGGATATTTGGCTATGATCATCCGGATTGTATTTGTTGGATCAGAACGGATCTTCCTTAAATTTCTGGATGATTTTGAAAGCAGTGTAGTTGCTTCTCAATTTTTTTTATTGGCTGCTCTCTTCCTCAGCCCAATTTTACTGTTTCTTCCCAGCAGTAGTTTACAACTTAGCCCAACATTGTGGATTATGACTTTAGTATCCAGTATCTCCTATTCAATTGGGTTTTATGCCTATGTTCAGGCAATAAAGATAGGTGAGACTTCACTTATTGCACCACTTTACAACTCTTCACTGCTTTGGTTATTAATAATCGGTGGTATCTTTCTAAATGAAAATGTTACTCCATTACGTGTTCTAGGAGGGATGACCATGTTTTTAGGTCTTTTTTATCTCTATCCAGGACCATTGAAAGAAAAGATCGTTGCTATCAAATCCTCATCATCATCTCTCTTAATGATCGGTGGTTCGATATTTATTGCCTTGGGCCGGGCTATGGATACATATATTATACAATCTGTTGATAGTCGTTTTTATGCCATTCTATCCAATTTATTTATAGGATCAATTATCCTGTTAGTTGTAATTATCCAGCATAGACTTCCAGATTTAAAACTTATTTGGACTGAAAAGAAAAAACCAATTATTATGGCTGGATTGGTAAATGGTTGGGGATACTTTTTCTTACTTCTAGCAATTATAGATCTTGAAGTAACTGTGGCAGAACCCGCATCTTTACTATCAGTATTCGTCACTGCATATCTGGCCAAGAAGTATCTAAAGGAAGAAACCAAAGAGAAATTATTGGGAATGGTGATAATGTTTTTAGGAGCTGTACTTCTTTTCATCTGACAAGGATGGATTCTCTTCAAAATCTTCTTAATATTGGCAGATATTCTTAGTATAATGAGAATTAGAAGTATTATTCATAATGAGATATCAACCCTTGCAGTATCGAGAGATACAGAATTTTACCTCATCAATCAATTTATCGAATTTGAGGACTTTTGTGGAACCTTAAAGGATCTGCTCGATGCTAACTTAATACCTAAATTACAAGCTGCCAAAGTTAAAGGTGAACCACTCTCTACATCAACAATGTGCTACACTGTGCCCTATTACAATCCTTCTCAAGTTTGGGGAATTGGATTAAATTATGTGGAACATGCAAAGGATTTGGATGCCACAGCTCCTGATACCTATCCAGTTCTGTTTATGAAGCCTAGCAGACCCATAGGATATGGTAACTCAATAATTCTACCGAGACAATCTCAGAAAACAACTGGAGAGGCAGAATTGGGAATTATTATAGGTAAGAAATGCAGAAATGTAAAAGAGGAGGACTGGTTAGATGTCGTCGCTGGATTTACTACTATTCTTGATATGACTGCAGAGGATCTATTGAGGCAAAATACACGCTGGTTGAGTTTATCAAAATCATTCGAGACATTCTTCTCGTTTGGTCCTGAAATGATCACTCCAGATGATCTTGATCTAGATGACCTAAAAGTTGCAACAACGATCAATAACAACGTATACGCAGAAAACTATCCTCGAAATATGAGATTCTCCCTATCTTACCTAGTATCCTTTCTATCAGAACTCATCGAATTACATCCTGGTGATATCATTTCTACAGGTACTCCAAGAGCTACTCCTCTAAAGGAGAATGATGTTATAGAATGTAGAATTGAAGGTTTTGTTCCTTTGATAAATACTGTTGTTAGAAAATAATCTAAGGGGGTGTAATACCATTACAGGATTTACCCGCTTCGTCATCACGTCTCATACATTTCTGAGTGGCCGTTACCCAGCCTTTACAGTAACCCGCTGTGGTATCATCTCCGTCGTAAAGTTCACATTTAGATTCATATTTTGTGTTTCCGCCACCCGCGGATGGTTTAGGTATACTCACATGTCAGATTGAAAGTAAATATATTTGAATGTTGTTTGATAAAAGCGAATTTTTTATCATTAAATGTATATTCAAACCTAAGTCATCAATTTTGAATACTGTTTGCCATGATTTGCTAACATTACCGCGATATCGGATAATCCAAGCGGATGAACGATTTTTATGTCATATCCAAGTTTATCTATTGTGCTCTGAGCATAATCTGAGACTTTTTTGCATATAAGATAGATTGTATCAAGATTCAGATTTTCTATGGCATAAATTGCATGATTGACAATTTTTACAGAAATTGGTTTATTCCAGAGCACAATCATGATTCCTACCTTGGATTCAGATATGAGATAATCAACCGTTTTACCACTTCTAGGAATACTTACATCACGCTCACATCCAATGTGGTAGGATCTCATCCATTCCTCAATAAATGTTGATGTCAATGCGTGTTCTTGTATTTCATTAGACACATTTGCTTTATGGTTATCACTCTATATAAAATCGGATATATATCGAGATAATATGAGGTTCTAGATTTATTTTACAGATTGTTGTTTAGTTAATTTACGAGCCTTATCCATCAATGTTTCCTTTTCTAAAAAGACAAATGGTATAGAGTATGAAGGATCAATTTCTAGGGTAGTTTCATCAAATGCAACTAATTTACCATCAACGATTATTCTGGGACCAAATGCAATGTTCAAGTGATCTTTTATACTTTCTTGACAGTTTAGATTTTTCTTCCTGCAAGCGTTTTTGAAAGCCATCAAAGTCTCAGGGGTAATAGATGGGTTTTTTAATTCTAATCGAATGAGAATTTTCTCACGTGGGAGAGTGAAATTGGCTGATGAATGAATCCCACCAACGAAGACTAATTCAAGAGCATCTTCAGTAAGATTGATAGTTCCACCATAGGATAATCCCCAACCTGTTGAACCGATTGGAGTAGAGATAAAAAGTCCATCTGCTCTTGTAGTTGTTATTTTGTGGTATTGGTTATGTGCTTGAATATAGACATCATATTTTCCAAGATGAGGGTCACAGCTCATATTGATTTCATTTACTGCTAAATATTCCTTTTCATCTAGAGTAATTCTCAACACTGCCTTGTTATGTATGGTATATTTTTTGTTTAGTAATTTTTTAAAACCTCGATTGAATTTCTTTGGCTCAAAATCTAGTTGCTTGAGGTATCCCACAGATTCGGGTCGTACAACAGGAACTATGGGTTTTAGTTTACTGAGATTCTCAATGCCATACTTATCAAAAAATTTCCCAATCAGCCAAGCCACCGAACCATCTCCACCTATAGGGAAGATAAATTTACATCTTTCTAGTAGGGTGATGTCTTTGAGAACATCTTTAAATCGGATGATCTCTACTTCAGGTATATGATTTTCAATGCGTTTTATGATGTACTCTATTTCTTTATCAGAGGATGCACTGATGCATATACAAGGAATGTGACTGGCCATAGTAAATGATTTTTTCACATGCTAGCTTAAATATCTGTTTGATTAACAATGAATAATTTATGAAGAATTTATGCAGTCTCTCTTTGTTTTTTCTTTTCATCTGGAACTGGAGGAAAGTCTCTCAAGATTTTCTTGAGATCAGGTTCTTCTTCATCTAATTTTTTCATCTTATCAAGTAATTTGGAAGAATTGGATATACTATCATGATCTTGTTGCAGTTTATTCAGATTTTGTCTCAGCACAGATTTGATATCACCTTTAACTGGTTTACTCGCATTACTTTTCACTAGATCTATCATTCGACCCTTGAGTACTGGCTCATCAGGAACCCGTCTACTAGGTGATTGTTTAATGATCGTTTTCTCTTGTAGTTTGCTTGTACTATCAGAAATGATGTTTTCTTCACTTTTTTGGGCAGTATTTTCATTAATTTGATCCAAAAGATCTGGTACATCGACTGGTTTCTTCTCAATAGATTTCTTATCAGTCGTGACTCTTGATTTTGGTTTGGTTTTTTCTATAACCTTTAGGGTGAGTGCATGGTAGGATTTATTTATGGCGATTTGTTTTTCTAGATATTTCTTTACCAATAGGTGCTCTTTTGACATATTTTCAAGTTGTTCTTCTAGAATCGCAATTCGATTGTTCTGTGCTTGATTCAGCTTCTCAGTTGCCTTCTTCTCTGCTTTTGTACGTTCAGTTGTGATATAGATTTTTTGAAGTGATTCTTTAAGAGTTCGTAAGCGATCATTTTTATCTTTCAGAACCAACTCAAAGTCCTCTTTCTGTTTCTCAAGCTGATTTTCAAGAGAATTGATTTTTTCAATGGCCTGCAACTTCTCCTCTTCAATAATTTTCATTTCTTGCTCAACGATATCTAATTTATTACTAAATATCTCTACATTTGCGATTGTTTCACTAATAACTTCTGCCTCAACACTAATTTTATTTTCATTTTTCTCTTTATTTATCCTGGTGATCTCATTTTTTTGTGAAATTATTAAATTATCCTTCTGTTTAATAATGGTTTTAGAGGATTCTAGACTTTCTTCCATTTTAATGATTTTATCTAAAAGGTTATTTTTTTCTTGTTCAAGGTTAGAGATCTGATCATCCTTCAAATCAAGTTCAGTTGAATGTTCAAGCTTTATAGAATCCAGTTGAGTATGCATCGTCTGTAATGCCTTTTGCATCTCATGTCTAAGCTCATTAATCTCCTCATCCTTCTTATCCTCAATATTACCAATGATGTCTAATAAATATTGAAATTCATTGGCAAATGAGGTGAAAATATCTTTTACTAGAGGATGTAGATCATTCCAATACCTCCGTAAGAGTGCATCGAATGAACGGTGTTGATCACTTAACTGTAATAGCGGATAACGAATTGGAGATGGCCTTCCATAAACCTCAGTGTAATCATTAAGTACATCTTCCAATGGCATATTGTATCCCGTATAATTCAATAATGTTATACTATAATATAAATTGGTTTATCTATCATTTCGTATTTTAACGTATTTTCTAATATTCCCGACAACTAATAGGAAATTTGCTTTGATATAAATAATATCTCCACTCCCCACATATTTGAGAAGATACCCTCCCCTATAAGTAAACTACAGCAATTGAAATGGTTCGTATCCCATTATTACGAACCACCTATCTTATGCTGATTATTCCCATCCCATTAAGAACTAATATTGCTTAGAATGAATACTCTATATAAAGATTACCAAAATCAAATATTTTCGAATTTTAATACTTCAAATGAGTATCTCCGAAATTAAAGAAAACTATAGTAACATTTCACAATTTTTTCTAGTTATGGATGAATTATTGATACATGGGATGATAAATAGGCACATTCAACTATATTAAATTAAAATCTTACATATTGCTGATTATTTAATCAATAATTCAATTGTACCAAATGGCATTATACTAGTGGGTGAAAATCTAAATTTAAGTAAAGCAGATTGAAAGTCAGGGTATGAGCTTTTTCAAGAAATTATTTCAAAAGGATCCCAAGAAAGCGTTGGAGTCTGATCTACAACTCATAGAAATAACAGATAGAGCAATTAATCTCTTTGAGAGTCTACATAAACATGATCACAATTTGATTCTGGAATATTTTAATGAACATCCCATATCCAATGGTAAATTTATTGGAAATAAGGGATGGTATATCCCTGAAATTGATGATAAATTAGAGCATATATGGCCAAAGTTTACCAAAGGACCTATTGACTTACAAAAAACAGGAGAATCCTGGGGATTGAATGCTAAACGATGTTATATTGTACTTAAAGAAGAAGCCGAACGCAGAAAACTAGATGACCCATATTTCTACAGAAATGATAACAACCTTTACCTAGCTAGTTATATTCATACTCTGTGGGTAGATGCAATTGCTTCTCTTGATTTTGATGAGGAGAATAATTTTAATGATGTCGTGAATACTATCCGCATAGAATCTGATTTTCGTGATAAATTAAAAACCATCATCTTGGAGCAACTGAAAGAAGAATCTTCAACCATTGTAATGGGTTCTGATTCCATTTTAAGGCTCAAAGATGATCTTGATGATCTAGTGGTGAATTTTATTGAAGAATCATGGGATGAAAAGAAATCAGAATTGAGTTACTCTGATATTAGTGATCGTTTTGGCTTATCGATCAAAGATACTGAGAAATTATTACAACACCTGATTTCTGAGAATCTATTACCTACTACTACCAATTATCCAGTAGATCTTATATTAAGACCAAGGATACGATAATATTGATGTAACTGCTTGTATTCGCAGATCCTGAGATTGTATTCCAGTTGGCTATTATTATGGACGAATTATTGATCTTTAACAAGGAGATATCTTTTTTTTTCTCCTCTATCATAATTTCTTAAAAGGAGGATGAGAAATGGATTTTATGGATTTAAAAATTGATCCCCATGCGGCACAGAGAGTTAGACAAGATATTAATTTAGAGAATAGCATAAAGAAGATGAAAAAAGTGATTGCTGTGCAATCTGGAAAGGGAGGAGTTGGTAAATCAACTGTTACACTTAACATGGCAATTGCATTTGCGAATAAGGGATATAGAGTAGGTGTGATTGATGCCGATGTAACAGGTCCTTCTATCCCAATCATGGCTGGATTGATAGGTCAGGATGCAGAGATAAAAGGTGCGAAAATTATCCCGTTCAAAGCCCATGGTGTTCAGATTGTTTCCATGGATCTTCTGCTCCAAGCTAATACTCCTGTAATCTGGAGAGGACCTCTCAAAATTGCAGCAATCCGGCAATTTCTGGCCGATGTTGCCTGGGAGGAGATGGATATCCTATTTCTTGATCTCCCACCAGGTACATCAGATGAACCTTTAACAGTATCACAAATGTTTGAAAATATAACAGGAACAGTGATTGTATCTACTCCTCAACAAGTATCTGTACACGATGTACGGAAGAGTATAGGTTTTGCTAGTAAGGTTAATATGCCAATAATTGGATTAATAGAGAATATGAGTGGATTAAGCTGTCCACATTGCTCAAATCACATTGATGTATTTTCCAAAGGTGGAGGAAAAGATGCAGCTATGGATCTGGGAGTGAATTTCTTAGGTGAAATACCTCTTGATCCTCAGGTTGTTCTGCAAGCTGATAAAGGAACTCCATCAGTCAATGTTCCTGGGCCTTTTAAAGATGCTTTTGACGCAATTACTGATAAAGTAGCAAATATTATCGGTCTAGAATAAATAATTCCTATAATAATGAATAATTTCAGAAAATTCTAATTTTTTATCCCTACAAGAATTGTGAAAGATAATAAATAAATAGAGCGATTCGTAATTCTCTTTATGGCTTTGAACCCATTCGGCAATGAATCAGATTCTGTTCACGCATGGAAAGAGAGATACCGACAAATGGAGATACAAAAAAATGCTCTTTCTCAAACTTTAGCAGAAGTACGTCTAAGTCTCGAACAAACATCAACCTCATTGAGCTCATTAAAAGCTGAGCATACCATCAAGCTGAGAGAATTAGAAGAGGTTAGAACGGAGCTTTTAGCATTTCGAGAAATTGCAAAAGAAAGAGCAGATAAAATCCTGTCTCTTGAGAACCAGATGGATCTCCATTCTATTGACAAACTGAGGGCTGAGAATAAGCAATTGCAAGAAAAAATTGATGATCTGGTTGGTGAATTATCTCGTGGTGTTGGAAGTGGTGATGAGCCACAAGCCTCAGGTCCTGATGCTTCTCGTCTATATAATGCTTTAATTCCGCTAATTTTGAAGGAATATGATCCAAGTAATACCGAATATGCTGATGCATTCAAGAATCTCATTGAGGTAGCTATAGAAGAGGGAGATATTCTGACACAAATTATCTCTATTTTATTCAAATATGGTGGTTCAGGCCCTCTTGACAGAGTACGAGAAATTGTTAAAGATAAAAAAATGTATAATACTGCACTGGAAATATTGATGGATGAGCAAATTATCAATATTATTGATGATGAAATTCATATTTATGTTAAAGGTGAGGATATTGGTGATATCAGTAATTGGAAATCACTTACTATACCTGAATTAATTGAACAACTCATCTCTGTAATTGAAAAAGGTCAATTAGAACAAGTACTGCAATCTGTGGATATATTCAGAGATATTCTTACTGACCGGGGTACATCAGCTACAACCATTTTCTTTGAGATGAGAAAACTCAAAGAGGGCCTGGAAAAACAACGATTATCTAGAAAGGAAGCTATTGAAACAGTTGAAAATTGGAGATCAAAACTGGTTCGTTAATCCTGAATTTTCAATATATTAATCACCAATTGAAATTGATCATTAGTCAATGTAAATTTCCTATTTGTGTGTGACAAATAACATTTTGCTGCAATGGATTTGGCCTTTTCAATCTCACCTGGTGTCACGGGCAATTGTTCAGAATATCTCCGGGCAACCTCTCGTAATGCCCCAATTATCTCACGTAAACTAGTTTCTTCCATACCAACCAATGAACAATGTCTTTAATAATTTATATAGTTTATCAACTAGAGGTAATATATAGCAATAATTTTGCTTAACTAATAATCATTAAATTAATAAAATTATGATTTTCATACAAGCGGATAATGAATGAGATAGCTATCGATCATGGCAACCGGGAGTCCAATATCAATTAATCTATTGCGTATAGCTTTCTCCTCCAAATTTTCTTTCTTTAACTCCCCAACGAAGAATTGAATGCTCTCATAGTACTCAAAAGGAAAGATCACCCATGCATCCGTTTCTTGGACATAGTAATCAGGGATAATGATGCTTGATTGTTTATAAAATATTGTAGCCACCTTTACAGATTTTGGTTTGCGTTGCTTAAAATCATCTAAAACTACTTGTAAGCTCTTACCAGAATCAGCAATATCATCGATAATTAAGACATGTTTATCCTCGATATCGATACTTATCTGCTGTGTAATTTTAGGGGCTATATTTTCCTGAGCAATATCATGATATGCATCAACTTTAACATTTGCAGTATTTTTTGTTCTGAAAAAATCTGCGATCAACCTTCCTGGAATCCAACCTCCTCTAGCAATAGCCACAATTACATCTGGTCTATAATCATCTTGATACATTTTCTCAAAGAGTATATGTGCATGCTCGAAGGAATCTTCCCAATTAAGAACTAAATAATCCATAATTATACAATCATCTGATCATGATAAAATTTTTGATGAAGAAATATCCCACTGGGTGCATTTTATTTTAAGATTCTAGCAAGGTGTAACCTAAATTTTCCTCTATTTAAGTCAAAGTGGTTTTTTTTTGAGATTTTCTCATCTCTCTGTAAACCATTAAATAAATTTTAATTAACTAAACTGGTTACATCTGATTTAGGGTCGGAAAACATTGAGTGATGATGAAGTTTCCTTCAGTGAATATAACGAATATTTAGAGGATTTATACCAGTGGATTACGGAGAAGTATAATCTTCTGGTTGATCCAAAGGAAAATTATACAGAAGAAGAGTATCAGAAAGATTTAGAATACTATGAGGAAGAAAAAAAGCGAATCTCAAATAAATTAGACAAATTAAACCTCCCTGAAGATACTCCTAAATCTTCATCAATTCTGACACAATCGAATTTTGAAAAATTCTTTGGCGTAAATCTCGAGGATAATGATGAACCTGATCCACAGGCTAATGTATACTCTCAGATAACAAGTATCAAAGCAACTCCTAAAGTAGTTGAACAACAGCTAGTAGAAAATGATTCAATTATGGAAACTCAAATTATAGAAAATGAACCAGAGATAATCAAACCGAAACTAATTCAACCGAAAACAGTAGCTGAATCAAAAAATATGGAGGTCAGTATTCTGCTTATAGGAGATAGCACTACTGGTAGAACATCTATTCGAAGAGCATGGATGGGGAAGCATTTTATTGATAGACATCTAACCACAATCGGGGCAAGTATGGATGAGAAGCAATTAGTTTTGGATGGAAAGACATTAGATGTTACCCTTGTTGATCTTGGAGGTCAGGATTTCTACAAAACTATGCGTTCAAATTTTTATAGAAATGTTGATGGTGCTGTTGTTGTATTTGATCTTACAGACCGGAAGACATTCATGAGAGTAGACTGGTGGGTGAAGGAATTGATTCGATCAACAAAAAGCCTCATGCCATTTGTTTTAGTAGGTAACAAAGCTGATTTACGAAATCGTAGGGTTAAGAAAGAAGAGGGAGAAAAAGTAGCAGATAATTACTCCAGAAAAACAATGCCAAAATTTAAAGTACGATATCTTGAAACTTCAGCAAAAGATAATCAGAACGTCAATGAGTTATTTGAAATTATTTTACGAGAGGTGAAAGCATTTAAAATATCTCTTTCTAGATAAGTCAATTGATCGTAAATAAGCTTAACATCTTGTAAATGATTTATATAATTGAGAGAAACTTATTATAGCGTAGAGAGAGAAATAACTATATGGCAGATGTGTTGATATTAAATGGCGCATTTCTAGATTTTCTTAAGTTACTAGGATTTCTAATTTTATTCTTGATCGCATTGAGGTTTATAACAAAAGCTAAACTCCTTTATTCTTCCATTCTTATGCTTTCTCTTGCGTCAATCTTTTCTGTGGCTTCACTATACGTTGTAGATTTCCTTGCCCCAGAAACAACCAATGCCTATTTCTTCAATTTTATATTGGTGAATGGAATAATTATCGCAATATTAGCCTATAATATTCAAAGGAATATTATTACGCCCATTCAGAAAATTGATCGGAAAACTCGGGAAATGGCAGGGGGAGATCTTACAAGCTATGAACGACATAACATCAAAGGTACAGGTGAGACACAAACTCTTCAATATACAACCAATGATCTGGCAAAGCAATTTCGTGTTATGATCGCTAATATCATGAACTCAGCCAACGAATTGGGAAGAGCTGCAGAGACAATGGCATCAGGTTCAGAACAGGTTGCAGCAACAACAAGTGAGATTTCTACAACTATCTCTTCTATTGCCGAGAATGCACAATTGCAAGTACGTGCACTAGATGAAGTATCAAGAATTTTATCTGATATGGTTACAGTCATAGATGACTCTATGAGAGAGATAGGTATCACCTCTCGAATTACATTGGATATTGCTGAACAAACAAATCTTGTAGCATTAAACGCATCCATAGAGGCTGCTAAAGCAGGAACACATGGTGAGGGTTTCACAGTGGTGGCAGATCATGTCCGTCAGCTCTCTATTGAATCAAAAAATGCTGCAAGTACAGTTAATGGAATCATTAAGAATATTACTGGAAGAATACGGGAATCAGTTTCTAGTATAGTAGATGCAGTTGAAAGAGTAGCATCAGTGGCAGAAAATACAGCAGCATCATCTGAGGAAGCTGCAGCAGCCACTCAGGAACAATCTGCATCTCTTCAGGAAATGAATAACCAGGCACAAAGACTGGCAGTGCTAACCAATAAAACTGAGAGAGATATCTCAGAATTCAAGGTTTAATATTATTTTCCTTCGAGATCTCGTTGCTCTTGTAACTTGTTTTCATAGTTTATGAGGTCACTGATGGCCTCGCGAATCAATTCAGCTCGATTTGCATATTCTCCCTTTTTGACAATTTCTTCCATAATATCTAACATACCATAGGGTATTCTGAACGTGATGGGACTCATCGACATATCTTTTTTCTTCTTTTTTGACATTGTCTACGTTCATATTCATTTTATCCTTAAAAGGAGCGTGTCAATAGCATGTTAAATTATTTATTTTCAGATTTTATTATAGTATGTTGCATCATCACCTAGATATTCCTCTATTCTAAGCAACTGATTGTATTTAGCCACTCTCTCACTTCTTGCCGGAGCTCCAGTCTTGATTCTCTCTGCACCCCAACCCACTGCAAGATCTGCAATGAATACATCCTCTGTCTCTCCAGAACGATGGGAAATCACCACTCCCCAGTCCTGTGATTTGGTTAGTGCAAAAGCCTCTTTTGCCTCAGTGAATGAACCTATTTGGTTTACTTTCAGAAGAAGGTAATTCATGGATTGCTTATCTATCGCAGTCTTGATTCTCTCTACATTTGTCACAGTGAGATCATCTCCCACAACTGCCCTTGAAGAACCAAACTTGGAAACTAGAGATGCAAAAGCATCAAAATCTTTCTCATCAAAGGGGTCTTCAAGAGATAGAAGAATGGGGTACTCCTCGATCAATTCGTAATAATATTGAGAGAATTCTTCAGGTGTAAGTTGTTTGCCATCGATGTTGTACTTACCATCAATTAGGAATTCTGATGCTGCTGCATCAATACCTATATGAAACTGTTCGAGTGGTTTGTACCCTGCTTCTTCAATAGATGCAATAAGTGCGTCAAGAGCTTGTCTGGAGCTATTAATCGGCGGTGCAAAACCTCCCTCATCTCCAACATTAACTGCTATTCCTCCATAATTTTTCTTCAAAAACTTTTTCAGTTGCTGGTAAACCTCAGCACTGGCACGTAATGCTTCAGAGAATTTGTCAAATCCTATGGGCATGAGCATGAATTCCTGTATTGCAAGATCTCCCCCTGCATGTTTCCCTCCATTGATAACATTCAACATGGGACAGGGTAGTTGTTTTCCCTCACCGATATATTCAAAATCCCATTGCTTCCGCTCTTTTGCAGCAGCTCGCACATTTGCAATGGAAACTCCAAGTATTGCATTTGCACCAAGGTTGCCTTTGTTTGAAGTACCATCCAATTCAATCATCAGCCTGTCAAGGCCTTCTTGATCAAATATATCATATCCAATAACCTTTGGTGCAATAATATTACGGATATTGTTAACTGCATTCATTACTCCCTTTCCATGGAAACGTTTTCCCTTATCCCTTAGCTCAACAGCTTCAAATTGTCCTGTTGATGCACCAGAAGGAACAATAAATCTGCCAGTTTGATTGCTAGTACTCACTTCTACTTCAACTGTAGGATTCCCTCTTGAATCAAGGATTTCTCTTGCTCTTACCTTTTCAATTGTACTCATTTCATACACCTTACTGCAACCAGCATTAATTGACAAAATATTAATATTGTTGCCATACTTAAGATAAACAGTAGGAATATTTCTAGTGTAGTAGCAATAATCTTTATCTGTTTTCAAAATTTTGGACAGTTATGAGCAACAAGATCAATTTTCCTGTAGAGGGTTACTTTATTCTTATCGGAGCTGCAATTTTTGGAATTATGAGCTCCATCATTAAGTATTGGTCCGAAACTAAGGAACAATATTATCTGGATCATCCTGAATCAGTACCAGAATTTATTACCCTGGTGTTGATTTTTATTGGAATACCAGTATTAGCTTATTCAATTTTTATTGCCGTTCAAGGTCTGATTGTGGTATTTGAATACTACAGAGGTACTGGTTCAGAGGAAACAGCTCTACACTAGTTCATCTAGCTAACTAAAGGATTAAGTTAATACAATTTTTACTCAATATGTGGAAGATCATATTTCGGATTTTGATGGAATCACTCCAACTACTCAGAAGTGCAAGGTATGTAAACTCAATACTCCAGATAATTTAATGAGAGGAGAGTATTGTGTTGCATCTCAGAATTATTCTATCATTCGTAGCCTAGCTCAGGTAGGACAAAGAATTTTTTATTTTGCCATATTTTTTATTATTCTGTCCTTCTTACCTGGATTCAATACCTTAAAATCGATGAATCTCTATGTTATTATTGTTGCATTCGCCCCTATCTTCATTCTCAATGCTATGCAGATAAAAATTCATTATCGTGGGATTCCTAAGAACCAAAGAACGGTTCATCAGCTCCGCATGTATAATATAAGGGGAGAGATGAAGTACTATGATGTCGCACTCGAAGGGATGAGAACTCACAAATCAGAAATTGCCCCTCAATTGAAGTTAAGAATTGCAGAGGAACTGGTGATCTCAGTGCTGTTCACTCATAAATTCAACCCGCTCAATTTCTTCGAAGAGTGGTCAGAAACTTTTGATATGACAGTAGAGGAGTTTGTAAAGTATTTATTTGATAATACTGAAATACTGGAAGCTCTAGGTGCTATTGGTGGAGCTGGTGTATTACCTGATGTCATGCCTTATGTTAATGACCAACGGATAAAAGAAAAAATCTACGATAAATTGGCTGAGAGTTGTGAGGAATTAGAAATGGCAAATCCCAATGAGAAATTGCTCTTCCAGCAAGATGTATTCCTAGTAATCGATGATATTCGTGAAGATTTGGTGAAGAACCCCAAATGGCAGCCTATCATAGATTTAGCAGATACTTATGATGCAGAAGAACCACCCCAACCAGGATTTATGGGTCAAATTGAGGCCTTCCAAAAACAGGTGGAGGAACAGAGTAAACAAAGGATGCTCGAAATGGAAATGCAGCAGAAAAAAGAATAGGTAAGAACTATTAATTTACATATAATTCTATTATTATCATCATATGAACCATCATAAGCATAAAAAAATAGATCAGATAAACCTAAAAGAAATACAGTCTGTAAATGATTTATCAAGGCAATTTAGTAATTCTGGTGTGTTTGGAGCAGGAAGATTGGGTAAAGCCATTGATATTCTTGAAGAAGCTGAAAAAAATCATGCTACTTTTCTTGTAGGACTTGCAGGAGCAATGGTACCGGGTGGAATGAGAGAAGTAATTGCTCAGGCTATTCGAGATGGAAGAATTCATGCTTTGACCACAACAGGTGCCAATATTACCCATGACCTAATAGAAGCATTTGGAGGTGCTCATGTCCGAGATATTTCATATTCCAGTGATGCGGAGTTGCTTGACAAGGGTATTGATAGAGTATGGGATGCTTTTGTATCAGAGGGCTCATTTGAGGGATTTGAAGATCATATTCGAAAATTACTAGATATCTTATGGGAAGAGAAAGCAGAAAATGATCAACTTATATTAACTCCATCTCAATTAATCAATTATTTTGGAAGTAAGATTGACGATCCTAATTCCATCGTGAAAGCCGCTTATGATATGAATATTCCGATTTTTGTTCCAGCCATCTCTGATTCAGTTCTTGGTTTACAGATCTGGCTGTTCGCTCAGTTCAAACGATTAATAATCGATGCAACCAAGGATCTAGGAACAATACAAGACATTTTTCATGACGCATCAAGCTGTTGTGCATTAACTCTTGGTGGAGGTGTTCCAAAGAATTTCACATTACAATCTGCACTTATGGCGAGTAAACACTATGCATATGCAGTTCAGATAACAATGGATAGAGTTGAAACAGGAGGGTTAAGTGGAGCTAGCTTGGAAGAGGCAATTTCATGGGGTAAACTCGAAAAAAATGCGAAATTCATGACTGTCATCGCAGATGTTACTATTGTTCTCCCAATCATTTACAGTACTTTACGAGCAAGATCAGGCTAGATTCTCACACATAGTGATATAGCTAGCAATCTCTGATACTGCTTCTTTACTGATATTGCTTATAGATTGGTTGTCCACTTTATCTGCAAGGTTGATCGCTGATTCAAAAATATCTTTAGCTTCCTCAAACATAGTTTTAGCTTCATCAAAATTATCATGATCAAATTCCTTAGTAGCTTTGTTAAGTGTTAACATGCCATTGTAATAATCTCTTTGACATTTAAAGGCATTGATCAAAGCATCTGTACCAAAATGACCTAGTAATGCTATTGCCTTGTCGACAAGTTTCATAGCCTCCATGAATTTCTCAGATGCTTCCTCAAGATTTATTTCCTTTTGTGCCTCGGTAGCCTTGGCCTCTTTAATTGATGCTTCGTAGAGAGTGGCAAAGGATAATAACATTCTTCGTGATGATCCATCTGATGCAATAACTGATGCTCGTTTATAGAAAAGAGATGCTTTGTTAAACCCAAGAATAGCATCCTCAAAATTACTACTCTCCATGGCTATGGTTGCCTGATCCGCAAATTCCTCTCCTTTAGCTAGTAATCGTTTTCTAGTCAGAGTATCTAATTGCTCAGTTATCTCATCCAAATAGGTGCGATAACGTTTGTCGATAAATGCAGCTTGCCGCAGTGCAAATCTACTCTCAAGTACATTCTTCTTTGCTAGTCCTGAATTCTCATCTTGTAAATGTTTTGACCGGTAATACAAAAGTTGGGAGGAAACAAAAGAGGCTCTGGCGTAGGCGGCATAGGAGCTCATCTGATCTCCCATCTCGTTAGCTATGGCAATCTCTTCATTAAACTCATTCATACTCTCCACGAATAGATTATCCTGTAATTCATGCTTTGATACTAGTAAGCCTTCACACAATTTTTTCAATCCAATTGCTCGCTTATCAAGTCTATGTACAAATTGATCCAATTTCACTTTAACTGTCCTGGAGATAGTAAAGTTATTAAATAATCTAGAGGCTTCTTGATAAGCTAGAAATGCTTCTCGATATTTTTTCTGCCAGAAATATGTATCCCCTTCTACTAATGAGATCAATCCATTGTAAAAATGGGTGATAACCTTGGCCATCACTCCTTCCTCTGCTTTTTTTACATCTCGTAATTTTTTATAGCGTTTGAACAGTACGTCAATATCTTGTTCATTGCCATCATACAGATGGAATTTGATCTCATATTCGCTGTCTGCAGACACAACTTTATCTACACATTATCTATTAAATTCTTTTTCTCTTGTATTTCGTTAAAGGACAGTGAAAATTAACAAATTTGGGATAATCACAAAAATGAAGGTAAAATACAGATCTAATCTAGTAAATGTAGTAGTGTGCAGGGTCATTTCTCTGTGAGCAGATTCAAAGCCACGAATATAGAGAACATCTCCTAGATCAGAAGCATTGAGTATAGATTTGGAGAAGGTAGCTGAGAGAAGGGTGAAAATTAGTTGAATTTTAGATCTAAATCGAGCTAGTCTACCACTCTCGTCAATCCTTTCTGTTTCGATTTCATTTCGGATCTTCTGGATGGCCATCAAGTCTTGCATATCATCAATCAGGAATACAGTCTGTCGGATAGTTGTACCGATAACCCAAGCTAAAAAAACTGGAATTCTGAGCTTCATGAGGGCATCAACTATCTGATCTGGATTTGTTGATTGATTCAAAATATAGAAGGAGAAGATGAGGATTATGATGCGAAGACTTACCACAAGTACATCAATTTCAATCGTCTGTGAGAGTAGATAATTAAAAGCAAATAAGAGCATGAAAAGGTACTTCATATACCAGATAAATCTGAAAAGTTGCAACCAACCATAATTGACTGAGAGAATTAGATAGATCACTAACAAGTAGCCTAGTAAAGGTACAAAGGCAGTTACGATAATACTTACAATTACCATATTCAGAATAAAGAGGAATTTCGTTCGTGGATCCAGACGTGCAATCCAAGTATCTGTGTAATTGAATTGTAATATCATATTACTCATGTGCTCAGCTCCAAGATTTCATCTACAATATGAGAGATCGACTGAACAAATAGTCTATCATTACTCGTCAATAAAATTGTTTTATCTGTTCGTTGAAGCTGGGAGATCAACCATTGTTTATTCTCATCATCAAGAGAAGATGAAGGTTCATCTAGTAAGATGAGATCAGCAAAATGAAAGGCGATACTCATCATTAATCGTTTCTTCTCACCTTCAGATAACATAAATGGGGATCGCTCCCAATGTTTCACCACCCAATCGTCAATTTTTTGTTGATGTACCTCCTCTTTGACGGTGCGTCTCCAAAAAAATGTACTAGGATCTGCAGGAACAAAATATGCTTTAGATTCACTTATTGATTTCCCTCGCAGAGGTTCTATTATACCTGCAATGGATTTCAATATGGTGGATTTTCCAGAGCCATTTTTCCCAGTAATCAGTATTTTCTCTTTAGAAAATTGCATATCCAAGGATACTATTTCGGAACGATATCCCAAGGACGCATCTATACTTAGGAGTGGGTCATCTACCCTTCGTTTATATGATGTATCAACAGTCATCCTTCCCATCTCACCAGCTTGGAGTGAAGGATTTGGAAATTGACCGAAAAATGAAACTACTCCATTATCTAGTTTCAGGAGAAGATCAGCAAGACCAATATACCGGTTTATCTGATGATCGATGATAATGATTGTATGACCCCTTTGTTTCAATTCTTTGAGAAAATCCATCAATATGTTCTCATTATCCGAATCGAGCAATGAAAAGGGTTCATCAAGTATCAGAATGGATTGATCCGCAATAATTGCAGCTAAACTTACAATTATTTGCTGCTGTCCTGCTGATAGATTTCTTGGATCTTTATCACGTAGATCCTCCAAATCAAACGTGGAGAGAAGACTGTCAACAGATCGTTTTCTGAGCTCTCTTGCCACTTTTCTATACGCAAGGGGTGTTGAGATCTCCTCATCCACTCTGAAAGTAAACAGCTGGGTTTTTGGATTTTGCAACACGATGCTTGCATTTTCCTGAATGGTGATGGATCCACTAGCTTTGGCTAAACTACCACGTGGAAATAATTTGAGCAAGGATTTAACAAGAGTTGTCTTACCTGAGCCATTTTTACCATTGATTATAACACAATCATTCCTGTTGATAGAAAAGGTGATATCATTAAGTGCTGGGTAATCCTGACCCGTATACTGTACCATTAGATCTTCTACTGCCAGCACTACATCTTGCATGATATATGGTTTTATACATTATTTATCTTAGTTCTGATGCTATCCATTCATTATCGGTAACAACTTGCTCTCTTGCATTTTCTTACATTTGTGTGGCTGGATAGAGATAAGGTATAAGCCAGAAGAACCAAACAACCAAAGAATACTTATGAAACTTCTGTTTATCTTCCTCTGTTCCACATCTGAGTGTTTTTGTAGCCCAGACTGCATGTAAAAACATCAGCAGAATTGCTATAGCTCCAGTAATTGCATGAATGTCAAATACAATGCCTTCTGCCATGAAGAACATTAAAGTCGTACCGAGAGTATCACACAATAAACCTACCCAGAAAAATATCACATGATATTTTAATAATGTTCCTTGTATTTTCTCGCCCCATACTCCAATAGAATAGAAGATAAGTGCTGCTGTGATCAGTATCATGCCCATAAGATCGATAACTGCCATACATTACATTGAAAGGATTTATTCATAAAGTCATGTGAACAACTATACATTTTCAATCAAAATATGGAGATATTACTGTAAATGATCACATTTGAACAACCAGATTTAGCCGTTAAACAGAAAATCAATCAAATTGCCTTAGATAAGGGAGTAATACTTATTTCGTCGATAGGGAATGCAGGTCAGCCTGAAGGTCACAAATTTCCAAGTAGTCACAAATATGTGTACTCGGTTGGATCAATTGATCATGAAGATAGAGATGAAACCTTCAGCATTGATGAATGGCCATTTATTGAAACAGACGACGATTTTTATTCAGCAAAAGATCAATTTACTGGAACAGCCAGGTTTAACAGCTATACTGAAGATAATATTGCTGGATGTCAAAGTGCAACTGCAGGACCATTTTGTTCATCTTGGGGTTCAGATTCAGATACAAATCCTTACTATCAAACAGACTTTGTTATGCCAGGAAATGGTGTTCCATTATTGACCAGTAATGGAGATGAATACTCTACAGGTACAAGTTTTTCTGCACCTTATTTAGCTGCTGTTGATTACGTTGCAATGTATGGTTTTAAAATGGGCTATGCTGATCATGGTGGTGACGTTAATGATTTAACAAATACTGAAATAGGAGAATTAAATCTAAGCGAACTGATTTATCAAGCTTTAATTGATTCATCTTCAGGTGGAGGAACTTATATAGATAGATATTTTGGTTATGGATGGGTAAATATATTTGATGCTTATTGTTATGGTTTTGATGTTGGATATGATCAATACGTTCCACCTGAACCTATCCTACCCCCACCATGTTATGGGATCCATTGCTTATTAGGTGGATAATATGAAGTACATAAAATTTTTTATCTTATTAATTCTGATTATACCTGCAAATGCATTTTCAGCAAATGCATCAGAAGTATTATTTGTTGAAGTAATACAAGCTTCTGATCCAAGTCAGTTTTCATATTTGATTGAAGTAGACAACGAAACGAGAGATAACAACAAGGATTTTGTTCAAGAGTTATTCGGAAATAATACATATTCAACAGATGCTTTCAAAGTAGTAATTGCATATAATGAATCATTAGAATTGCAATCCTATGAAGAAGCGGATACTTATGGCACTGAATTAGGTGTTAAGTATACAATTGATTACTTCATGTCAGAAACATATCCTGATGGTAAGGTCTATGTCAGAATGTTTGATCCATTATATGAAGATGATTACAATCCAAATAAATTCAAAATTTTTTTCTTTTATTATGGAAATTATTCTACTGTTGTTGAAATCAAATTGATGACAACCAACCTTACTCCAGAAATTGTACTCCTATCTCCAACTTCATCAGTTGGATCAGCAAGCTGGCTATATTGGTTAATTCCATTCTCCATTGGATTTGCATCAATAATTAGAAGAAGGTCAACTCAAATTCGATGTGTGATGTATTTTTATTTCAATTAAACCATATAAAGTTATACTACTATTCATAGAAATTTTTAATTAAAAAACTTTATTAATCAAATAAATTACTAATTAAACTAAAATTGCTCAAAATTGCTAAAATAAGCAATCTAATACCGATTGAAGGGAAACTATTTTAAGCATGAAGATATGAAAAAAGAGTATGAGTTTTAACGACGAAAGTGCTAAGGCGGTGAGTGATGGAGATATTGGAGTCGGATTTCTGATAGACGGAAATGGTACACAATATTGGTCCGTTGGGACATGGGAAGGATTTGATCCTTTATTTGTCCTTCAGGAGTGGCAGAAATCAGGAATGAACCCAATTGTGGTGGGAAACTTGAGATTTACTGTTATCGGTAAAGCTCCAGAGAAACTTGTCACCACGAATGTAGGTGGTAATGGTCATTTGATAGGTGCTAAATGTGATAACTGGCAGGGTGGTTTCCTTATTTGCTGGTGTCCCAATACCCTGAGGCCAGATATTGCCTATACAGTAGTCAAGAAGCTTGCTGATCTTGTTGCTGGATAAATTTCGTATCGTATTATCACGGATTCTATCAATTAATTATCCACAAAATCGTCCTAATTATTTTAAATAAGAGTGTTAGATCAGCTATTATGTTATTTTTGCCTGTTGGAGATGTGATTCAATTAAAAATCCTTGTCAAACCAAGATCATCAAAACAGGAGTACGAGATTTGGGATGAGGAAATGGTATTGAAAATCAAGGCACCTCCTGCAAAGGGTAAGGCAAATAAGGAGATTATCAGCTATCTATCTGATTTATTTGATCTCTCATCATCTCAAATAGAAATAACATCAGGTGCAACATCATCAACAAAAATGGTTCAATTCTCAGGTGTTACTCTAGAATATATGGTATTACACGCCAACAAGCTCAAAAGAAGCAATTAGCTCTCCTCTATCCTTAATGTTGTTTGAAATCTCTCTTATTGCTCTTTGTAACTGCAGTATTTCCTTTTCCACTTCTAGCATATTTACATTCACAAGATCCTCATAGATCTTCTCCGATAGTGATTTACAGTTTTCTATGGTAAGCAGGGTCTCACTCTCTAGAATATAGATGATTGATATCTCAATAATGGAAGTAACATCATTGGCTTCAAAGAAGGTTGAATGCCGATAGACATCATCACTCAGATATTTCCTGAGATCCTGTAGCTCTTTTTGAATGTAATTGCTAGCCTGCCAAGCAGAGAGTATCTGCGCTGATAGTAGCTGACCATGAACTTTGGAGTAAATATCTGATAATTCCACCATTCGATCATAGAAATATGCTCGTAGTGCCTCATCAGTAGATTTTCTGACATCTTTTTCCTTATAATGCTCATAACCCTTGATTATTTTTCTCAATGATTTAAGCGTCTCATCCTGTATGATATCTGCACTGCTCTTTTTCTTGCGTTTGAACACATGGTCTTGTAGCTGTAATCCTATTTGATAGTATTGAGGAGAAAACCTTTAGACGATCAAGAAAAGCTGAAAAATTGATCAAGAATCAGTAATGGGAAGCATAGAGCATAGACAAATGATAAAAAGCACCTGTCTAATTCTAACGTGTATGTTTGAGATACTGAAAGAGTTACGTGACAGTTGGAATGATTCAAATCCTATAATTATATTTGATAATTATAATAGTACAACTGCAAGTTATCTAGTACTCCCCTCTCAACATACCTATTCGGCTCAATTCGCACGGTTAGTCGACTTTGGTGCAACAGTTATTGCAACCATTGGTGATGAGTTGGCAAAATTTCTTGACCTTCCAACACTGGAAGTATTGTATCGAGGATTGGAATCTCGATACACCATCATCTCTGCCTTATTGCACAATGGCCAGAAACATCAGAAATTCAATACCCTGGTACCTCCATTAGGTCATATCAATGCTCAATCAGGAGTTACTCATGAAGATATAGCACTGACCATCCGGGAATTGGGAGAGTTTGCAGCCAAGTTTGAGAGTACATCTCCTGATAGATATGAATTCATAGAGGAATTTGGATCTAACTTCTATATACCTGGTCATCTTAACGTTATTCGTGGCAAACGAGGCTTACTCAAAACTCGGGTCAGTATTACTGAGTTATCGTTGGCACTGTGCCAGATATCCAATCAAGCTCCATCTACAGTCATGGTTCCACTCATTAATCCTATGACTGATACCTTCTACACTGAGGATGAAACCAAAAATCTCGCTCTTCAGGAAGGCATATCCTTTGTGGATGCGAAAATAATTATTAATCTTTGGAGAAGTTTAAGAAAAGTGAATAAAAAATCTATAGCTGCACCTAATCAGTGAATTCATTTGGTAATTTGAGGATACCTATGATCATTCCTGCAACAAGGGTAAGTTCAAAGAGAACAAATCCGATAAGTATGGCAATGCCATTTCCTTCTGTGCCTTCTCCAAAAAAACCAGTTAATGATTGAACAAGACTGAATACACCTATAACTAGACCTCCAACTAAAATCCCAAAAATCTCACCAGTGGCTATAATAAAGTGATATCCAGACATCACCTTACCATCATGCTTATCCTCTGCGGTATCACCCAATATTCCCATGAGTACAGGTATCATGGCTGAGAACATGAAGGCAGCAGGTAATGCTGATAATAGGAAATAGATGTTTGATATGGAAATATCATCCTTGAAGAAGGGATACCCTATGGCAAGACCAAGTATACCCGCAATGGGTAATCCAAAGAGCCCAATGAGAAGGGTCTTTTTCTTACCATGTCTATCCGCATATATGCCCCACAAAGGTGCTGGTAGTGCCAACCCAGTAAGTACAATCATTAGCGGAAGAAGGGCTTCAAAACCTCTATGCGAGCTGTCTGATGGAGAGACAATAAAGGATACAGTTGGCCCCCAGAGGCTGGCAGATCCTATTAGTGCTGCAATTGATATCCAAGGCAGGAGAAGAGGTCTTCTTTTTGGTTCCAGCATTACTCTAGCTGCAATTTTTACATCCTCTTTTATTGAGAATTCCCTTTCCACTCCACCATCATCAAGATCAGGTAAACCAATCTTAATCATAATAGCAGCTATGAATATTATCAGTGCAAGAAAGGGAAATGTGAAGCTAATTAGCCTTGCCTGATCTTTGACAGTCTCACCCTCATCGACCTTGAAGATAATCCACAGAAACCCTCCTATTAGAATACCGATGGCTCTGCCATAAAGAATTGCATTATCATAAAAACTCATGTTAAGAGCTCTATTCTCTGGTTTGGAGTATTTATTGATGAAACCCAAGGACGGTGCCACTTGTGCTGAAGCAAAGATACCATGAACAAAATGAATAACAGCTAAATATAGTGTCATGAGGTAAAGTGCAGCAACTACATTAGTTATACCTGCAAAGATGTAAGGAGTTGGTGCATAAAGTAGCATAGTTATTGCTCCTCCTGTAGTTGCATAAAAAATCACAGGTTTCACACCAATTTTATCTGATTTGTTACCATAATATCCAGTTAACCCAATTTCTGCAATATAATAGGTTATTGCTGAGAATGAGATAAGTAATATCGCCTCTACACTAGCAGTATTATCCACGCCTAGCGCATGCTCAATACCCCACACTAATACCCAGTCAAAAATGATGATTACCCCTCCAAATCCAGTTCTCAGTAGAAATGTGGAAATGAATACTATTAGCAATTCAGTTCTATGTTGATCTGCCATCTATATTCAAGAGAAATAGGACTTATATAATGTTGTAGATGATGGTTAAGGCATATTACACATCAAATAGAGTTTCTGACAATGCTACTACCTATTTGTAATCAATTGGAGAAAAATTGTATTTTGATTAATGATCTACCATTTTATCCTTTGCATAGGTTAATGTATTTATATAAAATTACACTGACTCAAAATACCACATGAAGCACTATGTATGGCTAAGCGTTCAGAGTGGCTTTGGTTTAACCATCTCTGAACTGGGTTCTCTCTCTAGTGATACTGATCCGAAACTTATCGCATCAACACTGATGGCTCTCAAGGATATTATATCCATTGAGGCCAGTGGCTCTGGCACTAGTCAATTTATGACTGGGAGTGTGGAAGATAGTTCGTATGGAACCTTCAGTATCAATATTTCAGCAAAGCTGAATCTGATTATGTCATATATCGTATCCACCGAGAAAGGATCTGTTGTTGACAATGATTTTGTAAATCTGATTACGGACCTCCTCCTTAATTTGGGTAAACAATTGACTCAATTCGGTGAGATTGCAGATCTGGTAAATTCTGGTGCAGTCCTGCCTCGTTCCATTTTAATCCAAGCTTATCTGAATGCTTGTACCGTGCTTCGAACACAGAGAAACCTCGATGTACGTGATCGGCAACTCAATGAATCCTATGATCGGATCATTTCTGATCTCTTTGAAGATAAGGAAACTCTTCAGAATATCTTTATGGAAACTCTTGGTGAGAAATGGGAGATAACTGATGATTTATGGCTTGAGAGTGGTATATTAAAGAATAGTGCTCGAGAACTACTATTTGAAACTTTATCTGATTATATCGTATTCACTCTAGCCAATCAGCAACCCGATATTATTCTTCATTCAAAAAGTCCAAGAAATGAACAGTATAGAGTATATCAAATGCTCAAGGAGTATATCACTGCCAATGTTTCAGATCCCACACCTATTATTAAAGAGAAATTAGAAGCTGAAATGAAAGGAAATGTGAAAAATTACATAAAACGGATTCAAGTGGTTGATCTTCATAAAGCAGAGGCTCAGATACAGAAATATTTTGTGAGGAAGAGTATCATTAAGGTTGCACGAGATGATCCCATGACCTTGTTAGTCAAACCAGAATCAGAATTAGTTACAGCTAGATTCTTGGAATTGGTGCCCGAATTGACCATTGATCATGCAGGGATCTTTATTTATCATGCTATAAAGCAACATGTGGCTAAAGAGAGTCACCCCTACATAAAATCATTTTACACTGGTTTTGTCGAGGGAATGGCAGATACTAGACTGACACAAACAGCAATGGACCTTATGATCGCTTTTACCCAGTCATTTTCTCCAACTAAAACTTTAGCAAAGGAGATCAAGGAGGTTCCAGGTATCGAAAATACTTGGGCTATTGATCTTAGCAAATTTATTAGGAGTAAAACTATCAACAATCTACAGGTAAATTCAATTGATGAGGCTGTACTGCTTTCAAATGCTGCTGGAAATGCAATAGTATCCGCATTAACCAATATTCTTTATGATAACTTCTTCATGAACAAGGATCATGTCGGTGCAGCATTATCGAATCTAGTGAATTTATATGCTGATTATGGATTGAAGATCAAAATTGCTCACATGTTATTTTTATTCCTTAAGATACTTGAACAATCAGTATTTTCTAGTAATCTTATTGTTCCAACAATCAAAGATGTTCTCTTCTCTTATGTTATCTTGAATAAGTATCATTTGGAAATTGATGAGAAAATATATGAATACAATCCTAAGGACTTTGTATTCCAGAATGACAAAACCAAATTTGAGCTGGATGAATTAGAGTCACTAGAAATTTCTATTTTCATTCAAGAAAAAGATGAGAAAATTGAGGTTGACCTCAAGAATATATCATATGAGTACTTACTCAAAATTCTGCTTGATACAAAGATTTACAAAGAATCTACTATCTATTCCATTTATAGAAAGTATGAAAACAAGATTAAAAAGGAGTATAATGCATGGAATAAGGAAGTGACAGCCAAATTAGATAATATCAAAGAAAAAATTGAACAAGGATTATCACTTCAACACTTTGGATCATTTGATGTTAGTCCACCATCATATATTTCTCTGAGCAAACTAGAATTTGGAGAACATGTAACAGATATTCTAATTGATACTGCAGAATCGATAAGTAAGTTAATGGGAGAATTATCTGCTGAGATGGAGGAGATAAAATCTGAGGGCCTAGTTAAGGGAGAATTACCTAAAAAAGCAGATAAAAGACTGGATAAGGCAATAAAGACTCTAGAAAAAGAAATTTTAAAGATAGAGGCTCAGATGGAAAAGCAATTTGACAAATTATTCAAGGATATTGATAAAATTATCACCGGATACTCCGCAGGGATGAAGAAAATAGTCACCCCAGATGGAGGAGATATATTGAAGTACAATTTCAATAACGGACCTTTATTACCAACTATGAAAACACTTGAACCGAAATTGATGAAATTCATAGAACAGTCTGACGCCATTGAACCTGAGGATATCAATCAGATGATACTATCTATCACCTTATCTCTCTATAATACACCTCCAGAATCAGTATTTGATTCGGCTTATAATGAGATCATCTCAGGCAAGCGATCCAAAGGGTTGAAGAAAATCCTCAATAAAGTGAAGACAAAAAGACAGTTAGAGCGAGCACTTAAATCTAGTGGTGAAGCAGTATCTAATGCACTCTACGCCGAACTTACTGATCTCATGAACCTATTAGATAACCAATTTATCGATAATAATGCAATAGTCACTTCCGATGCAGGGAAATTGTTGTTGAACTACGGTAGATTAAAGGTTAATAGCTTTGGTAAAACTAATCTTATCACGGATCTAATAAAAATCGATGGTGTTAATTTAACTCGTGAAACCTCAGATTGGCTAGTTTCTCTAGACATCACCCCAAATTATGATTTTAGCTTTGATGATCCTTCCATTGTCACTTTCTCTGATAGCGTGAGATTTATGACAAGAAAAATATTTGAGCAGAATACTAAGATAACTTTCGATGGTCTAGCAAAAGTAGCAGCTATGATAGAAGATCAAGCTGGTGAGCGTGTGCAACAGGCATTTACTCGGCTAAAAAATGCAATTTACAATACTGATGTAAGCTATTAGATGAGATCATCAATAATTTTGGTCAATTGGATCCTAATTTTCTCCGTGGATAATAGATAGATTAAATCCTTTCTTGTCTCTTCCTCAGTGAGAAAATTAATCAATTCTATAGGTTCCAAGGTCTCATTGAGTTGTTCTAACATATGGATCTGCTTATCACTAAGATCTCCATAAATATCTTCTTTCACCATTCTCAACCACTCCTCGATCTTCTCTTTGATCTCTACACGATTCATCACTCCCTCTACTAAGCCAAGTTTCAGGTTTTGTTTAGTCTCATCAATAATTGGTAATAATCTAACCCTGAGTGAAGAACTAACTTTTTTCATACTCTTGAATTCAAAGGATCTTAGACGATTATCCAGTTCCGCATTGATTTGTTCCCACTCATCAAGTAGAAACTTCGTTCTCTTTGTACAGATTTTTATATCTTGTTCTATCACTCGTTTAGCCTTTTCTAGCTGATCAAGGAATCCTCTGATATTCCCTTGGTCAAGTTCGTCTTTCATTCGTTGATGGGGAACTTCTTTGAATTGAAGCTGCATGGATGAGAAGGAAATATCGATTTTATTCTCTGTCCAGAGAGTATTATCAATGAATCTTTGCTGTTTTCGTTCGTACTCAAATCTTGCCACATCAAATCTTTTCTCGATCTTGACAATATCCTCGATTTGTTGCTTAACCTCTGGTTTTTCTCTTTCATTTATCTCAAAATCAAGTTTCTTCATATATTCTATGAGATTGTGTGAGAATTTGAGATGTTGAGGTGCATCAATATCTCCTAGGAAAGAATAAACCATAAAATAACGATTTACAGATGCTATATTTGGTTTTACATAAATACTATAGATCTATGAATAATTTCGTTAGTATATTTGAGTTGAACTTGTTAACTACCTCTTGATTTATCAAGTGGCTTGAATTGATGTAAATAGTGAAAGAATCAATTATCCCCATTGTCTCAGGAGGTATAGATTCCACAACGATGCTGTGGTTCTTCACCCAAAATGATTATGTCGTGAAAGAGGTCATATCGTTTAATTATGCTCAGAAACACATGATAGAGACAGAACACGCAAAGGAGATAATGTTGAAGTATCAGGATCAATTTGGAATCAAGCCAAATCATCTGATTGTAGATATAGATAATATTGGGGAAATTTTGTCTGCAGGTGCACTTACTGGAAATGATGAGTTACCACTGGACCTGTATGATGTGGATTCTCAGAAAATTACTGTTGTGCCAAATAGAAATATGATCCTTTTAAGTATCGCTGCTGGTAGAGCTGTAAGCATAAAAGCAAATAAAATCGGCTATGCTGCACATGCCAGTGATTATTCAGTATATCCTGATTGTAGACCAGAATTCATCTCAGCTATGGATAAGGCATTATTACTAGGAAATTTATGGGATCCAGTTGGTCTTGAAGCCCCTTTTAAGCATTTGAGCAAAGCTGAGATTGTAAAATTGGCTCTTGAAATGAATGTGCCATTGGAATTGACCTGGAGTTGTTATAAAGGAAATAATCGTCCATGTTTACAATGTGGAACCTGTTTAGAGCGTACCCATGCTTTCTTAAAAAATGATGTCCAAGATCCAGCTTTGAATGATGAAGAGTGGAGTAAGGCACTAGATTACTTAAATAAGAAATTGGCTCAAAGAAATTTAATCACTAAAACTGAAAATTAAGGTCCTATTCATTCAATTCTTTTATAGCTTCATCCTCTGGTTTTGCTTCAACTTCATTGCGATTGATGAACATTAACCAGGTCGTTGCAATGAGGATCAAGATTGCTCCACCAATTTGATTTCCGCTCAGTTCAAAGCCCATAAAAAGGTAATTCACAAATATTGCCAAAACTGGGAAAGCCAATTCTGCCAGACCTCCGATAGCTGCCTTGGAATATTTCAAACCGTAATAATATATAGCTAGGGGGAGAATACCTCCAGTGAATATAGTTGCGATCAGAATAATTTGAAAGCCTGTCAATTCGATATTTAATGCTAATGGAGCCTGTGCACCTTCCCAAAGAGGTGCAAAGGTCATAAATCTCTCGGTTAAACCTGATGCATTATCACTTGTATAGGATAGAGTTATGGCATTGAAGATAATGAGTATCACTGCTCCTCCAATGTATCTGAACCAAGTGAGATCCCAGTAATCCGCCTTTTTAGTTAGGATCTTTCCGAATACTGTATTAGATCCCCAGAATGTGGCCGCAATAAGTGATGCCAATACGGCATAGATCTCAAATAGCTGTGGATTCTGTAAATCTTTGAAGGCCAGTAATATCACACCTACAAGTGAAATACCCCCTGCCAAGTAGAATTTATTTGATGGTTTCTCTTTGAGCAGTAACATGGCAACAATGAGGGTAATTAGTGGTTGACTTTTCTGAACTAGGATTGCGACTGTTGGATTTCCCATAGCAAAGGAAATAAGATAGAAATACAAGCCCAGTCCAGATCCCATCGAAACTCCTAGTAATGCCAATTTTTCTTTTCTATCAAGGCTTGTAAGTACAGCCTTGAAGTGGTTCATACCTCTTTTATATAACAGGATAGGTGCAAGAAGAATGAAACCAACAAGGTGTTCAATCAAAACTATAAACGATGAGAAACTTGAAAGTCTCATCGCACTAGATAATGAACCACCCCAATCATGACGACTGAGGGTTAATGAATATCGGATCGGTGCATCAAATGCTCTCATGGCATTTGCTCCTGCAACAATAGCAGGTCCAAGAAGAGTTTTTTTGTCTTCAGCTGAAATAAATATCACCTGTAAAGGATGAAAATCCCTTAAAGTGCGACTTTATCACATATTTTTATATTGGTGGGATATGAAACAAAGTTAAAAGTCATTTTTTTCACATCAATGTGCACATATATAATTGCTGAATTAATTATAATTAAGGCTACAAATGGATTATAGTCTCTATAAAAATGAATAGACATGAGCTTCGTGAGTAGGTAAGGCAAATAGTTAAATAAATTGTCTTCACGAGTTATCTTATGAAGCAGTTACTTCTCCCATTACTTACCCGATTGGGTTTAGATAATCAACTGGATGAGATACTAAATCGTCAACACACCTCATTCGAGGGAGAGTACCTGATGTCTTTGGATTTATCAGATACAGGTTTGGATACTATACCTACAGGGATTTTTGATAATCATCCTTACCTGGTATATCTTGATTTGAGTAATAACAAGTTAACCCGAATGTCTCCAAATCTATTGTCCTATTTAAAAAATCTGAGTTACCTCAATCTATCCAATAACAGGATACGAGAATTACCTCTGGGATTATTCGATCAGTCGCCACATCTAAGAGTAATCTCAGTAAAGAATAATGTATTGAGGCATCTTGATGATGGGATTTTTGCTCACTTAGGCGAGTTAGAGGTTTTAGATCTATCCGATAACCGATTGCAATCACTACCTGAAGAATTAAATGATCTCGATAATCTATCTGTACTTAAATTACAAAATAATCCAATTTTTTAGTTAACAAGTCTAATCATCTAGTAATATTTGAATTTCAGGTAATTCGGTGAGATTCATTGCTCTGGCCATGGCAATGATAGCGGATTTCATTTGAGTTGTCTGTTCATCTGATTCTTCTAATAATGAAATATAATGAGTAATAGCTCTAATCCCTAGCTCGGATTTATCCCTAACAAGTCCCTGTTGAATCATAGAATTGATTTTTAGATATAATTGTTCTGAGATCCTGAACGACATGCGATAATCTTTAGTAGTTTTGGATTGCTTACTCATAATTAGAATTTACCCCATCCTTTCTTTAATCATTATTGCCTGAAGGAAATAATTACACATTAATAGAGATTAATTTTGGGCATTTTTGATAGATCTCAACTCTTCGGCGTAAAGTACCTGAATTTCAAGAATACACATCCCTAAATTGATAATACGAGTGATAAACTATCTGTTAAATCAAAAAGTGTGAAGTAATCCAAATTGTCATAATGATATGAAATTTTTAGTAACAAGCTAATTATGAATACGATTTAAAGTTGGAGAAGAAAATTTTATCTCTTGAAAAGAAACCTATTTTTCCATTGGAAAATAAATAATTGTAAATTTCTATCCTCTCTAGGATAATTATTTCGATAAATTATATTTTGATTACCTTTTTTTCAATTCATGATTTATATATTCTTCGATGAAGTATAATTAGTACGAATCGTAAAAATAACCTTAAAATAGGGTATTGTGATTCTTACATCTGATTCCAAGGGATACATAAGAAGTACAAGAACTAAAGGACAATATCGATCAAATTTATTGTAAAATATTGATGACTATGCTGCAGATTGTAGTTGTTATTAATATAAATTGAATTATTGTATCATTTTTTCTTTTATGGTGGGCATATTTTAGATTCCCATTTTTCTCCAAATCTTCGGGCTTTTCAGCCTTGAGCGCTAGGTGTTCAATACTTGTATGTGGTTCAGATAATAAGATATAAAAGTGCTTTATATGTAATTCATGTAGTTTTGAGAGGTATATAAATCAATTGACCTAAAAGTTGCAGTTGTTCCACAGGATTTATATGTTAACTAAAATTTATGAGATTACTGTTGGTTGGTTAACAATGAAAAATACATGTATAAGCCTGATGAATAAAGGGCACTTCATCAGCTTTTGGATTAATAAATCCCATGGAGGGAGAGCAATTTGAGTGAAAAGAAAGTAGATTTAGATGATATATTCAATCGATTCCATGCACCAGAAACCCCGATTTTCAAAGATCGGGATAGTTTACTGTCAACACACGTTCCAGATCATCTTCCACACAGGGATGAGGAAATCGCTGGTCTGGCAAATGTCTTAGGTCCAATAATGAGAGATCAAACACCAAGCAATGCCTTTCTCTATGGCAAACCTGGTGCAGGTAAAACAGTGGTGGTAAAATATGTCATCACCTATCTCAAAGGAAAGGCGACTGAAGTAGGTGTGAATTATGATTACGCCTTTCTCAACTGCCAACACGTGGACACTGAGTACCGATTATGGGCCACACTGTGTTCTAAAATCGGTGAGGATGTACCCACTACAGGGTTGCCAACAAAAGATGTCTTTGATGTCTTCGTAAGTACACTTGAGAAGCAAGCGATAAATCTAACTATTGTTCTAGATGAGATTGACTTACTGGTTAAAAAAGCTCCTGATAGTCTCTATACTCTCACTCGTATCAATGGAGATCTTAAGAATTCAGCCATCTCACTTATTGGTATCACAAATACAATCTCTTTCAAGGAGAGCATTGATGCTAGAATTCGATCCACTTTAACAGAACAGGAGCTGATTTTCTCTCCCTATACTGCAAATCAGTTGCAAGATATTTTGAAAGAGCGTGTCAAGGAAGGATTTGAACATGGGGTAGTTGATCAATCTGCCATCAATCTTTCAGCAGCACTGGCAGCATCTGAGCATGGTGATGCACGGAGAGCACTTGACTTGCTGAGAGTAGCTGGAGAAATTGCAGAACGTAATCAAGATGCAAAGATAACTAATTTACATGTTAATGATGCTCAGAGTGTGATTGAGAGAGATACTGTTGCAGAGGTGTTAATTGGATTGCCTATTCACTCTAAAACAGTATTGCTGGCTGTGATTAAGCTGGATTATTATCGTAAGGCCCAGAAAAATCCAGATAAGGATGAGTATATGATCTCCACAGGTAAAATCTATGAGGCGTATTTAGCTCTCTGTGATGCTTTGGGAATGAAACCTGTTACGCAACGACGAGTTGGAGATCTCATTAATGAGCTGGATCTACTAGGGATGATCCGAGCCAACGTTATCTCAAAAGGTAGGTACGGTCGTACCAGAATCATCGAGTTGGCTGTACAACGTGCAGAGATTGTAAAAACACTGAAAAAAGAACCAAGAATGCTTGAGATGGTGAATGATATTCAAATATCTGCTAACTAATTGTTTAATGTAAATTCCAGATATTTATTGGGATTCTAACAAAAATTCCTTTGCTATATCACATCTATATCGAAATTTATCTTGTTGTTTGGGCATGAGTTTGTATGCCTTCTCCATTGCAATTTCTAAATTCTCACCATATGCAATGACTGCAAGGCTTCTGCTTTTTCCTGCAAAAAATTTTCCATCTTTTTCTTTAATATTGGCAAAAATTGCATTCTCGAGTAATTTTGGTTGGAGGTTTAATTCTGCTCCTTCCTCTGGATTTTCAGGATATCCTTTTGGAACAATGTAGACACATACAGAAGCTTCAGGTTTCACCTTTACATCGATCTCTTTTTTCTCATAAAGAGCATCAATGATGTCTAACAGAGGTGTATCAAGCAAACCTAGTACATTTATGGCTTCAGGATCTCCCAATCTTGCATTGAATTCAATTACCTTTACTCCTGTCTTAGAGAGCATAAATTGTCCGTAGAGAAAACCATGATATTCTCCGTTCTCTTCATTCAATGCCTTTATTGTTTCTCGCATTATCTCCTTCACCTGCCTGAGGTCTTCATCATTAATGTAGGGTAAACCATGATCAGCAAAGCTACAGGAGCCCATTGATCCTGTATTTGGACCAACATCGTTTTCATATGCCCGTTTATAATCCTTTACTAGGGGAAGGAAAATCATTCTCTCTCCCTTAACAATTGCCTGAACCGAAAATTCGATCCCGGTGATTAGCTGTTCTAATAGAACCACCCCATCTTTATCAATAAGTTCATGTGCGTACTCATATACCATTTCTTTGGTTTTAAGATGTGATCCCCAGACTTTCACTCCCTTTCCTCCTGTCAATCCCTTAGGTTTCACCGCAACTTGAAAATCTCTGTCAAGGGCTTCTCTCAACTCCTCATGAGTAGAAGCTACCTCAAATCGAACATTTCCAGGAATATCATATCGTGAGAGGAGCTGTCTCATATAGATCTTATCTCCTTCAATACGTGCATTTTTTGCATTTGGTCCAAAAACTTTCATTTTAGTATGCTTATCATCTAGGCAATCTCCAATTCCCTCCACTAATGGGGCCTCTGGGCCTATTATTGCATATTTTACATCATCCAGTCCAGGAATATGTACTCGTTTCTCAAATGGTTTCTCATAACATTTATAAGCTATTTTAGCAATACCTGGGTTAATTTGCGGTGACCAATTGATTAAATCGATATCCGATTTCTTGAGGGCTAACGCCAAGGCATGCTCTCTACCGCCAGAACCTAGTAAGAGCACACGGGTACGTTTAGTGTCATTATTTGACATTATTCTCTTCAATTTGCCCGAACTATCAGTCATTTATAAAATATGTACCCATCAATTCAGCAATATGTAATATTAATAGAAATTGACTGAAAGCAAGAAATTCGATACATCGATTTAGTTTACTCGTAATATGATTTCGTCGTATCCATTAAACCATCTTTTAATCTCAATCTGATTAGTTCTCCATGGGGAGTGGGATATTTTCCTGTTAGACATGCTGTACATAGATCTGATCGACCAATTGACTCCACTAGACCCTCAAATGAAAGGTAGGTCAGTGTATCAGCTCCCAGTTCTTCACGGATGCAATCAATTGATTTATCACCAGATGCAATCAATTCTTCATCTGTTCCGAAATCAACTCCATACAAACATGCAAATCGCTGCGGAGGGCAAGTAATTGCTACATGAACTTCTACTGCTCCTTTCTCTCGTAATATTCTAATCAGATAATTCATTGTAAGACCTCGGACAATGGAATCATCTACAATGAGAATTTTTTTATCCTTGATGAATTCATCAACAAAAAGATATTTAGTCTTTGCTGCGTTTTCTCTGTAATCTACTCCTGGCATAATGAAGGTTCGTACTGCTGACCGATTTTTCATTATTGCTTCTCGAAGAGGTAATCCAAGAGTTTCAGCTACTGTTGATGCAGCTGCCTTAGATGTATCAGGAATGGGGATAACAAAATCCAGTTCCAATTGTTTTTCTGTTACTTGTAATCCTAAATTCTTTCCTAGCATTAATCTGACACTGTATACATTGCGTTCATCTATTGTAGAAGCAGATCCAGCAAAGTAGACATATTCAAAATAACAATGAGCAATTTTCTCTGCCTTTACCAGTTGTTTCCTGATCACTTCATTATTTTGAATATAGAGCAATTCACCAGCATTCAAATCATACATAGTCTGGCACCTAGCCTGTTGAAGTACTGAACTTTCTGAGGAGATATAATGTTGTATCCCATTTGTACCATAAATCAGTGGACGAATCCCTCTTGGATCTCTGAAACAGAACATATCCTCACCTAGTATCCCAACTAATGAGTACGCACCATCCAGTTCCTCAGTTAATTTGATCAGAGCATACTCCAAATTCTCAGTTTCATTGATGAGAGCACCCAATCGAAGGGTAATAAATTCGGCATCTGATTGAAACTTTTCTGAGGTTAATTCCTTGATATTGGTGATATTTCCATTGTGTGCAATGCTTAGAGTACCCTTTTTCGTTTGGTATGAGAAGGGTTGGGCGAATTTATGCACTTCTGCATTTCCTTCCCTATCTCCAGCTGTGGGGTATCGGGTTGATCCAATCACTCTAGTACTGCTTTCAGAGGGTACTTTAATCCCCATAGGTACTCCTTTATACTTGCTTGATTGGTGAACACCATAGGAATCAATCCAAACCAAACCTGAAGCATCTTGTCCTCTATTAATCAGTCCATTTAGCAATGTTTTCGCTATAGTTAAGGGTAATTTATTGTATATCCCTAGTACGCCGCACATACTCTTTACGTCGCCAATTGAAAATTCCATTATAAAATTATGTGAGCAAGTCTACATTTACGTCTGACAATTCTTCAATGATTTATTCTATGGAATAGTGTCGAATTCAAGGGTAAATTCACAGTAATCATCACCCTTCAAAATAGATTTGAGTATTCTTCCTGTCTTAACCTTCTTCTCAAGTACTCCTTCAAAGAGTTGTTTGGCCCAACCAGCAGCTCTGAAACAGAAAATCGGATCCATGGTGGGATTCTTGCTCATAGCAGTCAAGATGCAAAAACAATATGCTTGCCTCTTTTCTTCAAAGGTTTTTGCATTCAGATATCCTTCCTTATTTCTTGGTGTCTTGCAACTGTATATGATATTTCCATCAACACGTTGTTTGCATGGAAAATAATGAGTACCCATTAATTTCTCCATTACTTTTTCCATGGAGCCAGTTTCTACATATACTTTCTTGTACTGGTCGATATCTGATTGTGGCCTGGTAAGAGCAATATCTGAAATAATATGAAATTGAGAATCAACATCCACATAGGACTTTAATCGTTCAAGAGTTTCAGTTACCCATGCCACTCGCTCCTCGATGGGGGTGAAAGCATGCATTTTCTCTCCACCAGCGAATATACTTGCCACTATATCTTCAGATCCCAGATTGGTGATATGTTTGTGCAAGCTCTTGTGGTAAAGGGTCACCCACATATGCATTGCTGCTCGGATCTCGATTTCAGACATTTCATCATCTGGATCCAAGATATGGTAGATCTCAATATATTCCATTCCTGGTGAGATTCCATGCGCATACATTTCTTTGTAGATCTCCCCTCCCAGTTTGGCAGCCATCTCCATGGTTCCTTTTACTCTACCTGATAAGTATTCGTTATAATTACGATCATAGGTATTGAGTTCCTTGATATTTCTATTGACTGGATAACCAATCTCATAGTCTAATCCTGGTCCTGGATAATCATAATGTCTGATGACGTATAACGGTCCAGTTATATGATCCTCACATAAGTCTTTGATTTCTTGAATATAATCCTTGAAATCTGCTTTTTCTTGTATGATTACCCTTTTTGATGCAAAGAGAAATGGTTCTTGTTTTATTTCCTTGATACTCATCAGCATTATCCATCTTTATAGATTAATAAATAATGAGCTTGGGATAATTTGTTAGATAATAATATTTATTGTATAGTGTTCACTACTAGATCATTATTTCTTTCTGCACAATTTTACGTATAACTTCAGAATACAGTCGATGTTCTTGCTGCAAAATTCTCTGACTCAGAGTTTCCTCTGTATCATTATCTCTCACTTCAACAGCTCTTTGGGCCAATATTCTTCCTCCATCCATAATTTCATTCACTAGATGTACGGTACAACCAGTTATCTTCACTCCATACTCCAATGCCTGTCTCTGTGCATGCAATCCAGGAAAAGATGGTAAGAGAGAGGGATGTATGTTTAGAATGGGTTTCTCGATAGCTGTGATAAAATTCGAACTCAATATTCTCATATATCCGGCCAGAATAACTAGATCAAAACCTACTGATTTGAGATAGTTTAAAATTCGATCCTCATGCTCGTTTCTTGTAGAATAAATGGAGAATACTTTATGCTCCAAACCTTCTTTCTTGGCATATTCAATCATGGCTGATTCTTTGTCAGAGATAACAGACACTATCTTAGCTTGGAGGGTACCTGATTTAATATTGGCATGGATGGCCTTAAAATTCGATCCTCTGCCTGATCCAAAAGCAACTATTCTCATATCTATACAATCGAGTATCCATATTTATAATTGTCTCATCCATAAGAATTCAATAACTAATTTTCCTCTTCTAACTGTTTTTGTGCTTCATGGATAGCTGCAGCAATTTGACCAATTATTCCCTCTACACCCATATTTTGACCCATATTTACTATTTTCACAGATTCTATCGGGAGTTCACGATATATTTCCTGTATCGTTTCAACTATTAGTTTCTGTAGATTTTGAGGAGATAATTTTGCCTCTATCTTGTATTTTTGAGTTAGTATTTCCAGTTCTTGATCATTTTCAGCCTTTGATAGTTCAAGTTTATGGTAGAATTCAAGATCATGAGATTGATTTCTTTGTTCTATTTTGATTCGTTCCTGCTCCTCACGTTTTATTTCCAATTCAAGTTCCTTTAATGTGAGTTCTTCTCCCTTTTGAAGTCGATCAAGTGATAACTCATTATCCATTTTAATTCTAAGCAATTCGAGCTCTTTCTCATGATCGATTTTAGCTTTTTCTATTTTCTGCCTCTCGATGAAAAGCTTCTCCTCCTCACGTTCTTCTTCTAGCTCCTTTTGTTTAGAATAAATATTCTCTTCAGTTTGGCTATCTGATCTTTGCTTAGATAATTCCAGCTCAGTTTTAATTCTTGCCTGTTCCATGTTCTTATTGGACTCACGTCTAATAGCCTCTGCCTCTTCAAGTGATTTTTGCCTGAATGGTGTCTGCATATCTTCAAATAGACTACTAGAGAGAATATATACATCTGTGATCTCAACAGTTTCGATCCAGATACCAAAGCCTTTGACTACTGATTGGATACCTGAACGAACTCTATCCCTAACAAGTTCTCTTTGGGTCAATACATCACGTATCTCAAGATTTGCAATCTGATCTCTAACAATACTCTCTGCCATCGATCGCAAATTTGAGTTGATCTCAGAATCTTCTGTAAGCTCGTTCTCGATGCTCTTAATATTTTTATACGCTTTAAATGGCCCCTCATCCTCTCTGAAGATGGACCAGATAAGAAAGCCACTTATTTGTACTCCTGAAAGCTCTTTGGTAACATTATCTGCTTTGAAGGTCACTTTATTAAGAAGAGAAGGGAATTTAACCACCGTTTCTCCAAGTTTTCTGAATGTACGCAGACCTATTCCTGATTTTTTCATCTTACCATCTTTGATCACAAGAACCCATTCATTTGGTCTACCTTGGATCATTCTTTTCTTCACTTCCCAAATGAACAAACCTATGATAATGAGTACAACAATGGTGATGACATAGGGCACAAAATCTTCAATAGCCATAGAACTTTGATGCTGTGAGATTTATATTAACTAATTGCATATCTGATGAAAAATTGATATTTGTATAGTGAATACCTTTATTATCCTGTCTCACCAAATTACAGTATGTCATACAACACTTCCAATGAAACAAACTCATCAAATTCTGGTGGTTATAGGCTAAAATTTCATCGAGAGGAATTCCTTCAGCTTCTTGAGATCGCCCAACCAACATTAATCTACAATGTACGTAATTTCTATTATTTCAGTTATGATGGCTTTGTCATGTACTGTGAAAACATCAGTAGTGATGATCTGTTTAAGTATAGAATAATCAAAGCCATTGAGTTCTCCAATTATCCCTGGACTAAGCGATAGAGATTCGATACATTCCCTCACAATCCATTCTAAGGAGAATAAATATGATTTCTTTTACTATTGAGTATGATTGAACTTCTTCTCATCCCGATTATATCACTGTTACTTGTAGTTAAAATCAAACAAAAAGATGATATTCTTACCTTTCTATCCAGTAATGGTAATAATCAACTTTCCTCTGATTATCGTTATGTTCATAGAAAAACAAAGCTCTGGAGGTATCGATCCAAAAATACTCAGGTAGTTGTATACTATATCAAGCTATTTAGGGTGATGGAACAAATAATCATCCTTAATGCAGGAGAGGATCAATCTCTTGCAACGAATTTAGATGAATTAAAACATAAGATGAACAAAGTTGAATTGAATATTCTTCATAGCTATAGAAAACATAGGAACGAGTATATACACCAAGGAATAGAAATTGATCTAAGTGAGGTTTTGTATCAAATTAATCAAATATTTTTTATTTTATCGAAACTAATCCAATCCAACTTTTCTCTTGTAAGAAATCAGGGTGTTAGCAAGAAGCATAGTTATGGTCATGGGACCAACTCCACCTGGAACGGGAGTGATTAATTTAGTTTTGTTCTTCACATTCTCATAATCAACATCTCCAACCAACTTACCTTCCTCATTGCGATTAGTACCAACATCAATGACCACTGTGCCTTCAGATACCATATCCTCAGTGATCAGATTAATTCTACCAGCTGCAGCCACAATTATATCTGCTCTTCTAGTAATCTCACCAAGGTCCCTAGTACGTGAATGACAAAGAGTGACAGTTGCATGCTCTGTCTCAAGCATACGTACCATAGGTCTACCCACTAGATTGGATCTTCCAATCACCACAGCATTTGCTCCCTTCAGTGGCACATTAGCCCTCTTTAGCAGTTCCATACATCCATTTGGTGTGCAGGAACGGAACGTGGGCATACCCACCCATAATTTACCCGCAGATACATAATGTAACCCATCTACGTCCTTATCTGGAGAAATTCGCATGGTGGCATCTTGTTCCTTAAGGTGATCCGGTAGAGGTAATTGCAGAAGTATACCATCGACCTCCTGATTATTATTTAACTCATCAATTTTTGAGAATAATTCCTCTTCACTGGTTTCCTTGGGCATCCTGAAAACATCATTTTTAATTCCAATTGCATTGCATGCCTTTTCTTTGAAACTGACATAAGTATGTGATGCAGGATCATCTCCTACTAGAATAGTAACTAGATAGGGTTTGAGGTTCTTCTCCTCTATTTCTTGCTTCATCTTGTATCGTATCTCATTACCGATGGCTTTCCCATCAATAATGCCTTCCTTTAGCTTGGCATCAATATGTGCCGTAATCTCGGCTAATTCCATAATAAGCCATAATTTTAAACATTAATTTAAAGAATAAGTATGAAACTAGAATACTGCTCAGTATGCTTTATTTTTTTTGCAGAACTACAGTTTAGCGACATACTGAGTGAAAATAACGGCCTTTTAATATATTTTAATCACTAATTTGCCTAGTACATACAATTTTTATTAAGTAATAACTGGGAGTACTCATATGGATACTCCAAATGTATATTTTGGTTCTTTATTTCATGGCCAAAATTCAGCAGCTGCTGGTTTAGGTGCTAAACTTGACAAAATAATTGAAGCTCTAGATTTCTCAACCATAGAGAAAAAAGATAAAGTTGCTGTGAAGATGCACCTTGGATTCAGAGATGGATATCAAACGGTTCCGGTGTTTTTTGTAAGGAAAGTAGTAGAGGCTATAAAAAAGCAAGGTGCTTACCCATTTGTAACCGATAATCCTACAGCTGTGTATAATGCAGCCAACCGAGGTTACACCAGTGAGACAGTAGGCTGTCCCCTTATTCCAATTGCAGGGGTAAAGGATGGTTACAAGGTAGAACAGGAAATAAATTATCACAATGTCGATACATTAGATATGGCAGGAGCTATGCATGATGCAGATGTACTCATCGATCTCACCCACAGTAAGGGACATGGGTGCAATGGATATGGTGGGGCGATAAAAAACATCGCTCTTGGAGCCTATGCAGCACAATCCAGATGGCGAAAAATTCATGGTGTCGAACAATCTCTTCCCTACTGGGATGCTGACAAGTGCTCACCTGAACATGCAATGAAATTAAAAGAGTCCTGTCCATATGATGCTATTAATTACAAAGAGGAAGATCATAAGTTATCAGTAGCTTTTTGTGCCTGTGTGCAGTGTGGTGAATGTTTAAAGGCAGACAAGGAGGTTGGATGTTTGCAAATTAAACAGGAGAATTTCTCATTATTCCAAGAATTACTCGCCATAGCCAGTAAGAAAGTGGTTGATACCTTTGAGAAGGATAAGGTATTCGGCCTTAACTTCCTGCTTCAGATCACGCCTCAGTGTGATTGCATGGGCATGCCACAACCGGTCATGGTGACGGATATAGGAGTACTTGGATCACGTGATTTAGTTGCTGTGGATGTGGCCTCACTGGATCTTATTAAGCAGACTGGAATGATCCCTAATTCTATCTCTCCCATTTTCAAACATGTCAATTGGAATATGGATGAGGATCTGCATCCCTTCCAGAGAGTACACGGCCCCATGAAGGATCCTTATATCGCTATGAGATATGCTGAGACCTTGGGTATGGGTAGTACAAAATACAATCTTGTTGAAGTGTTGAATGCTAATGATGTGGCAAAGGCAGAAAAACTCAAACATGCCTATGAAGGTGAACCCAGTTTCTATTAATATCCCAATTTCCAATATTTTTTATTCATAACTCAAGAATATACTAAGAATGCTTTAAAAGCTACATACATTAGTTTTTCCTATGGATAATCAAGTTTCTTATGAACAATTCTTCCAGGAATCATCTATCGCTTTAGTGATAGAAGATTTAACTGAACTTCATAAGGCTATTAAAAAACTTGATTTATCAGAGGCAGAATTCAAATCTTATTTGGAAGCTGATACAAGGAACATCAGAAATCTTGTAAAGTTAATCAAAATAGTTGATATTAATAAAAGCGCAAAGGAACTGCTCCAACTGCAAGATGCTGTGACACATTCGATATACACAGATATCCTGTTAACAGAATTTAGTATTAATTCATACATTCATGAATTATTGGCACTGAACAGGGAGGAAAAGGAATTTTCAGGGATTACCGAGATTTTTCTCAAGAATGGTTCTAGTAAAAATATGGAAATTCATTGGAAATTATTATCTAAGCATAAACCCTATTCACAAGTATTAGTTTCATTCCATGATATATCTCATCTGCTCGAGGTAGAGAATAAGTATTATTACCTCTTTGATAATATTCCTGTCTCTATCTGGGAAGAGGATTTTTCTATATTACGTGATAAACTCAATGAGTTGCAGATATTCTCAGTTTCTGATTTTGAGCGACAGATATATAAGGATCCAGGACTTATTAGGCAATTATTCACTCTTATTCGTGTTGTTGATATTAACAAATATTCAGTCAAATTACACGGAGCTAGTTCCAAGGATGAAATAATAAGGAGTTATAATGAATTATTCAATGATGAGGTACAAGTTAGTTTTGAATTGCAGTTAAAATACTTATTATCCGGAAGAACTGAGTTTAGTCTTCGTTCAAAAATCAAGAATTTCCAAGGAGAGGTCTTGGATGTAATAATACAGTATTTTGTTCCTCCCGAATCCAAAACCTCATGGAACCGAATTATATTTAGCATAGTAGATATTACAGAAGATAAAGAAAAACAGATGATAATTCAAGAAGCACAGAACAGGCTTGCATTTATCATCAAGAAGACCCCATTAGTTGTCTGGAGTGTTAATCGAGAAGGAATTTTCACCTTGGTTGAGGGTATTCAAGAAGAAAGTAGATTCAGTCAATTCAATCATCTTAAGGTAGGGAGCAACATAAGACAATGGATGGGTGAACTCAACTCCACACTGGATTTTTTGGATGATGCAATAAGAGGGAAATCAGGTATGTATACTCTGGAATCAGAGAATATCGTATTTGAGATATATACTACCATCATCTATGATGAATTTGAAACCATCAATGGCTTAATGGGAATTGGCATGGACATTACACAACAGAAAATTGCTGAGAAACAGCTCTATCAATCTCAGAAGATGGATGCGATCGGAAGATTAGCAGGGGGGATCAATCATGACATGGCCAATATTCTGATGAGTGTTAATGGGTACATCGATCTTATTTTGGAATCTGATGATGTTGATAAGATCAAAGAAGATGTACGAGAAATACAATCTGCTGTCAAACGTGCTACTTTCCTAACAGGTCAACTTTCTACCTTCACCCGTAAGTCAATACATCAAAATAAGAATTTCGACATCTGTTCTACGGTTCGCAATATGAAGAGTATGCTGGAACGAATGCTGGAGGAGAGTATTCTTTTCGTAATCGATACACCCGACACACCATGTGCAATTTTTGCTGATGAGACAAGATTTGAGCAATGTATCATGAACCTGGTGATAAATGCCAAGGAGGCAATTAATAATCAAGGTGTTATCTCCGTGATTGTGAAACCAGTGGAGTTCAATCAATCTCTTGTTGTCAGATTCAATGAATTACCTGCAGGAAAATACTATCAAGTAATAGTCAGAGATAATGGCATCGGTATTTCTTCCTCAGTTATTGAGAATATGTTTGAACCATTCTACACTACTAAATCTGATGGTTCTGGACTTGGTTTGTCTATTGTGCTTGATGTTATCGATCAATCACAAGGTGGTATAGATATTTCCTCAGAAGAGGGATTAGGCACAGAATTCATCCTTTACTTTCCTGCAGTAGAATTTGAGATTAATAAACAAGAGGGAGCTGCTCCTAAAGAACTCGAGAAACTGAGCAATAAATTTATTCTCTTAATTGATGATGAACGATTGATCATTAAAGCATTAGAGAAAATTCTAACCGGAAAGGGTCATAGAGTATTAGCTACAACCGATATTGGTGAAGCCAAAGAAATGTGGAATACACACTATCAAGAAATAGATCTTGTGATTTCCGATATTATCATGCCTGAAATCAATGGTGTAGAACTCATCCAGATTTTCAAACACAAACGAGACGAATTCCCAGTGTTGTTTATTTCAGGCTATCCTGGTGATTATTTACGGAACCGAGGTATAGTTTTCAATGACGAAACTGTTTTCCTAGCCAAGCCATTTACCAAGGATGACTTATTAACTACAATTGCTACCATTTTTACTTAAGAGATATTCAGATCATTCACTGTTACAGCATTACCTGATTCAACACTCCCAATAATTTGAGCTGGGAAGTAATCATTGATTTTTTCAAGAATTTGCTTGGTATATTTTGGATTAACAATGAGGACAAACCCAATCCCACAGTTGAAGGTTCTATACATCTCTCTGTCCTCAAGATCACCTTCTTGCTGTAACTTAATAAAAATCTCTGGAAGATCGGGTAATGATAACTTATAATGGAAGTCTCCAAGCCTTGATAAATTGGTAAATCCTCCGCCTGTGATATGGGCCATGCCATGAACGGCATTGAAATTTTCATCATTTTTAAGTAGGTCCTTGATCATCTTCACATAAATTCTTGTGGGAGCTAGTAGCTTTTCCTTCAATTCATCACTTGCTGCTAGCTTTCTAGCAAGTGTTAATCCATTTGAATGCACACCTGAGGATTCGATCCCTATGATGATATCACCAACAGAGATATCAGTTCCTGTGATTAACTTATCTTTTTTCTGAATGCCTAGTGCGGTTCCTGATAGATCAAGCTCATTTCCTTCACCACTTAGTAATTCTGGGACTATCGCAGTTTCTCCTCCTATCAAGGGAATTTCAGATTCGATGCAGCCTTCAGTCAATCCTTTCATGATCTCTGAGATAATCGTTTTATCTGGTATTTTAATCGCAATATAGTCAACAAATGCAGCAGGGACAGAATTCACAGCAATCAGATCATTTACATTCATTGCAACACAATCAATACCTATGGTATCCAGTTTATTCAGCTCAAGAGCTAATAAAATCTTTGTACCAACACCATCAGTAGCTAAAGATAGATAGTAATCCAAAAATGGGATGGATCCAGCATAATGACCCTCTGGCATGGCATCTCCACCAAATTTGTAGGTACTGCGTACCATAGATAATATGGTTTTAACTGCTTCCTCTTCTAGTTCTCTATCCACACCGGCCTCGCTATAACTATGTGGTTTGTCTGTTACCATGATTGCTGTAATACTAATGAATTAATTAATTGTTTGATCTGATTGACTTGTGTTGCTCTCATCTTCTTCATCTTTATTTGTTACGATATTCATAGTAGAATTGTCTATAGTGTGAAGATTAATAAATCATGGATAGGTAGAGCTATTTGATTACTTGTGAATGCCATAATACTGTATTATCTTAAGTATAGCTGGATGGAACCTGGAGACGAGATGAGGGAACTTGCGGAAGCAGCTGGATTTAAGGTGCTTGCAGAATTAAGTTTCAGAAAAATTAATAAAGTTAATTATTTACCAGAATTGCGTATGCAAGAGATGGATTATTTAATTGAGACCCATAAAATCAACCATATCATCATCAATGAACCCCTATCTATTAAATATATTCGGAAATTCGAGGAACATTTTGATAATGATGATATTGTAGTAATTGATAAACCCATGTTGATACTTGAAATATTTGAAAAAAAGGCGAGTTCTGCGGATATCCAATTACAGATTAATATGGCGAAATTAAAATACACTCAACCTAGAATGCGTCAAGAATTAGGTGTATCTCTACGTACAGAAAAACAAGCTAGGGATAGAGGTGCTGGAGAAACAGCAACAGAGATTATGAAATCAGATATGCGCGGGAGAATTTCTACCATGCAAAGCAGATTGGATGAATTGCTGGAATTGAAACGATCAACTATTCTTTCAACCACTGTTCCTAAGATTCCTATACTTGGCCATTACTCTGTAGGAAAAACAACACTGTTCAATATTCTTACTGAAAACAAACGAGAAACGGGATCAGAAGCTTTTACTACTTTACTATTAAAGAGTTCGTGGTCAAGAATTACTGGATATCCCGTGGAATTCGTGGATACTATAGGATTGGTTGATTTACCCCCCCAAGTATTAGATGCGTTTCAACTGATGTTAGAAGAAGTGTTTGCTTCTCATGTTCTGGCTCTCTGCTTGGATGCATCCACAGAAGAGCATCAATTTGATGGACAGTTAGCTTCATTACTCAAATACTATGAAAAATTTGCATCAGAGACAGTAAAATATAAGGTTCTATTTATTCTGACAAAATGTGACTTGATAGATCAGTCTCAATACTATAAATTATCAGCTAAAATTGATTCTGAGGTAGAAGATAAACCATATATATCTGAGTATGAGATAATTGGAGTACGAGCAGATAAATTGGAATTAACCCAAAATGCAGTGGCTAGGATATTAGACTCCCTCCTGGATGATTCACTTATTTCTGTAAAATACAAAGGACTTACACCTTCTGAATTGAGTATGCTTTATACTCACGCTAAAGTGAGTGATGAAGTTTGGAAAGGTGGTGTAGTAGATGTCTCGGTAAGGTTACCCATAACTGCATTCCAGCAATATTTACATACAATTAGGGACAAGATTGCTGAACAAGAAATGAAAGATGTAGATCAAGAACTTCCAAATTAGTGATCTGAGTAGGAATTATTGCGTGTTTTTGATTATTTTCAGAAAGGTCTATATTTCATTACAAAGTAGAGGAAGTATGGATATTCCTCCCTTACACATTAGAGTGGACTGGGATTATGATTCATTAGAGCAATCCTTGAGAAGGGGTTATTTCTATGATTATAACCTATACATGATTTATCTTGATAGGAAGAATGAGTATTGGAGAGATCTCGATCCTCTAGGTTCTACTGAATTGTATTACATTGGTTCGACACGGATGATGAAGGTATCGGATAGATTACTCTCTAATCATGATGCTATTCAAACTGCTGTTCAGGATTTTGGTGATATTTTCATTGCTTTGGGCCAAGTAGATATTGATACGAGTAGTATGAGTATACAATCAACAAATGAACTTGTTAAAATTATTGAAGCAGGGTTGATTTATCACATCAAACCACGGTTTAATAAACTGAATCGAATGAATTTTGATGGAATTCCATTGACAATTGATAATCGTCTACGATCATATGGCGGAATTAATGTTGCTCAGTATATTCTAGAAAAAGAACTGAAAACAATTGACTCTCTTGGATTCTCTTCATTTGTTAATAAGTATCATGAGGAACATTCCTCTATCATAGATTTTCTTGGTAGGCTTGAATTGGATCTCCCGTATCTAAATGATACCATTACAATTAACTAGGTCCTGTGTTGCGATCGCACGTTTGAAAAACTTAATCCTTTTAATCAGCATTCTTCTATCGATGATAGATGAGTGAAGATTTATTCAAGGAAACCATCAAAAAATTGCTTGAAGTTGCAGAAAAAGACGGTGTTATTACATCTGAGGAATTTGAAGTTCTTGAACAGATTCGAGTAGATGCAGATAGTTATGCCGTAAATCTCGAAGAAGCAAAAAGTGATGGAACCATTGACGATACCGAAAGTGAGAAACTAAGCAGACTTAGGGACCAGATTCTTGAACGAGCAGAGATCGTAGCCAATATTGATGGAACCCTTTCTGATGATGAGCGTGCATTACTTAATACTTTGAAGGAATTTATTAACAAAAAATATGTTATTGACTGATCTCCTCATTATTTTCTAATCCCTCCTCGATGATGATTTCATTCTCACCTTTTCTAATCAATTTTGTATAAATTGATTTCAATGAAAAGAGAAATCCAGCAAAGAAACCAATGGTTTCTAGAATTTCAGTGATCTTCATAATGAAATCCAGGATATTTTCGTTTGAGAAGATTGAGAGTGGAAGATAATCCTTTTGATTTCCGACAAATTCTGGTAGAGTAGCTATATCTGAAAAAATCTTGGTGATTATGAGTACGAAAGTAGAGGAAATGAGGAGGAAGAAAACCTGATTATCTTCTTCAGTTCTCTCAACTGCAATTGATACAGATAGAAATTTGAAAGAGCTAATAATAATGAAATAAAAGGGTATCAGTAAAATGGTTAATGGAACAAAAACATCATTGATCCCCCCTAGATACACTGTGAGTGAGTAGATTGGTTCTAAAATTCTGGGCAAGTTCAATTCTGGTAAATCAAATCCCAAATCAACTATGAGTACATACATGAATGATACACCTTTATCCCAAAGTAAAGAGATCCACGTGAAGAGAAAAAGAACATTCCTTGTTAATACAACCATTCTTGGTGCAGATTTAGTGACAATCTTCCCAGTTCTAGCTATAGAAATTCCCTTGGTAAGGGATTTAATAATGGCAAAGATTGTATACCCTTCCGCAAACCCAATAATCAGACTTGCAATACCTATAATGGATATGAAATCAAGCTGGATGATACGTACCCATGATTGTGAGTTATAAATGCTTGTTTTTATGAAAAATGCAAATAAATCTGCTACTGACATTGTCTTTATTGAATTTGGATCAATATTCTGTGATTGCAAGAAGTCGAAACTGTATATTGTATTATCAAGGCTGGAGTATACATACATAAATAGCATATCCCAAATAGCCCAAACCATTGATGGTAGAATATAGAACATGAAGATAATTGGTATAATCATTGATATATTTGAATATGAAAGAATAATTGTGGCTCTGATAATTTTCAATATGATTATTATCAGTTGAATTAGCCACCATATCATTAAAATAAGCAATAAAACAAGAAAAATAACCGAAATATATCCTATCTTACTAACAGTGGCTGAGAAGAGGGCAAAAAGGAGGATCATACCAGGAATGGCTAGAATGAATTTGGCAAATTTTTGAGGTGTATACTTCTTCGTTTCATCTTCTCTTACTTTTTTTAATACTCTCCTTCCATATCTGGTGAAAATAGTGATGAACATGAAGAGAGGGAATATCAGATTGAATACCAAAAGTGATGTAAATACTAAAGATCTAACACTAGCATACGCTATTCTATCGGTTCCCATGGCTATGAGTGGGGATTGAATAATTCTATTGACTGATTGAAGAAAATAAACAGGTCCAGTAATAAGATAAACATTAATTAACGCAACATCAAGTAAGATGTATACTTGTGAAATGAATGAAATGGTTAACAAGAAAAACCAGATTGCACGTGGGGTTGAAAATTTCTTTATGGCAAAATCCTCTCGCTTATCAAGAAACACTAATTTAGAGAACGCTATCATTACCAATAGGTATAGTGTTGATGAGATTATCATCAAGATGATAGCATCATTAGAACTAGTGAGTACATTATCAGGGTTGATACTATCATCTGAACGTACTTTTCTAGATAACGATATTATGTTAAGTATAAGAATTAGCATTACGCTGGCAGCCAAGAGTGTTTTGATTTTCGAACGAATATATTCCTTCCAAGGAATTCTGCTGATTTTCTGGATAATCCCCTTTTCGGTTAGTGGTTCTGTATTCTCTTCACTTTTCACTTCATCCATAATAGTAGTCCATTTAATTTGAATTAATAGATGTTGCCGTTAAAATGAACAAATTAACTTATTACAATTTATTATTTGCTAATATCTCATATTTCTTCGCATCTGCTGTATAACCTAGACGTTCATATGATAAGCTAAGGTATATGTAAAGATCCGATACTAGTTCAGGATTAATTGTCTTTAACTCTTCTATATCAATACTCTCCATGATTTTCAATGCTTCAAATAATGAAGTCACAGGCAGATCTTCTTGATATAAATAGGTTATCGCTCGTGCTAATTCTATGACCGCATTGTTCTTTTTATCTTTGAAGGCATTTAATAGAGTAAAAGCTTGATGCAAAAATCCATCCTTTATGAGTTTCATTGCTTCTAATCCAATATTGATTTCGCTTTCTGCCATGCTCAGCACTCCATTAAACTAAATATATTATTTATTTTTTATATTTAAACATATGTACATCTGATATAGACTTACGAAATTAAAGGATTAATTTCATTAATTATAATACTTATATATGTCTTCTGTTGCTATATGATATGGAAGAATCTGTTGATAGTATAATTCTTGGTGGAGGTTGCTTCTGGTGCATAGAGGCGATTTTTCAACAATTACAAGGTGTAACCCAAGTAGTATCTGGATATGCTGGTGGTGAAGATAAGAATCCTCGTTATGAAACCATAGCCAGATCTGGACATGCAGAAGTAATCAAGATAAGTTTCAATACTGCAACTATAACCTTAGAAGAGATCATGGAGATCTTTTTTACAATTCATGATCCCACCACAATTGATCGTCAAGGCAATGATGTGGGACCTCAGTATCGTTCTATTATCCTTTACGGGGATGAGAAACAGAAAGACATTGTGGAAAGGGTAATTGATCGAATGAACCCTATCTGGGATCATAGGATAGTGACTGAAGTCAAGGAAAGTAATGATTTTTACCCTGCAGAAAATTATCATCAGAATTATTATAATGAGAATAAAAATTCCAATCCTTACTGCACATTTGTGATTCAACCTAAATTAGAAAAATTCAGAAAGAAATATTTTGATAAATTAATCACTCAAAACTAGTAAATGTGTAACTATCCTTTGCCTACTTTATTAAATAGCATTATTATTATTTATGCTTAACAATGTCATCTAGTTTTCGTGCATTGGTTGTTGAATCAAATGATACACTACGTGAAAAATTGATCCTATCACTAAATGAACACAGAAAACTACAAGTCTATCAAGATACCACCTCTATGAGTTTAATGCGTGATTATTTACGACGACAGGAATTTGATGTCGTATTGATTGGTACTAATATTGTTGATGGCACTCCCATAGAGGCTATTGATGAAGTGATAAAAATTAAACCTCTCCCTATCCTATATGTGCCCATCATGCGTTCAAAATTGGCTGATTATCCAAAAGCATTGAACATGGGTTTTATAGATTCTGTTGAGATCATCACAGAGTTAAATGATGATCAATATCATTTGCTTGATATCCCAAATGTTATTGCCATAAAATGTGTCATTCTAGCCAAATTGAATATGGGCAGATTTCATTACCAGATCAATCTCTATCTGAAAGACGCTTTACATGATGGATTCATCAATCGTTCAAGAAATGAGTCAGGAAAATCTCTTGCTACTAAGATGGATAAAAAGATAAAAAAGGTAAAAATATCAAGGAGTGGCAATGTGAGTGCAAAGGATGTAATCGTCATTGGTGCATCTACTGGAGGACCTAATGTTCTTATCAGACTAATCTCTCAATTTCCCAGTAAATTCCCAGCAGTCCTGGTTGTTCAGCATATGCCACGGGGTTTTATCAATTCTTTTGCTAATCGCATTGATGCAATATCACACATGAGGGTAAAAATGGCAGAGAATAATGAAATCGTAGAACAAGGTACTGTATATATTGCTCAGGGAGGTTATCATATGGAGGTTTATGTGGATGAATCAAAAACACCCCGAATCAAAATCAGTGAAGGGCCTACAGTCAATTACGTGATCCCAGCAGTTGATGTAACATTATTTTCTGCAGCACGGGTTTGGGGATCAGGAGTAATCAGTGTTATATTAACAGGTATGGGTCATGATGGTAGAGAAGGGTCCAGAACGGTAAAAAAACTTCGAGGTAGGGTAATTGCTCAATCAGAAGAGGATAGTACCATATATGGAATGAATAAGGCTGTCATAGAGGCAGGTATTGCTGACCATGTGTTACTAATTGATGATATTGTTGTACAATTGGCTAAAATGTTGGGCTTCACAATTATTGATGAGTGAATTTAATTACGAGATCAATTAGAAATAGAATAATTGCATAAAAATACCCTATCAATGGACCAAGCATCTTTTCAAACATCCTACCCCTTGCGCGTGTTATATCATCAGTTATTGAGGTGTCAGCGACTGCAACAGCGGGAACTACAAGTTGTGTACCTCCTTTAGCTTGGCTAGCCAATGCTAATGAAGATAACATAAACAATGCGAGAGCGATAGCAGTGATAGCAGTTCCTTCAGCTAGTCTGTTGGTGAATGGAAACATGAGCGCTGATAAAATGAGATAACCGATGTGCCAATACAAAATATTCTTTCTAAAACTTCTTTTCTCTTGTTTCTCAATCCCTCCTACAGTTTCTGAAAAAATCTCATCATCTGTTTTACCTTCAGCTTTTAGTTGAGCATAGGTTTTCGCACGAGTCATCATATCAATACCTCTTCAAGAGGATTTAAATCTATACTATCCAACCATCGTTCTCTCTCAGAAAATTTGTATTAGATTCAAAATAAAAATTCCATTTTAGTCTCGATTAGCTCAACTATTTCATCCTCTTTCAAATGATCCAATAAATCAACTATTTTAGTCAGTTTTACTCTCACTGCATTATTTGTACGTTCACTTATAAGAAAAGCAGTGTAGCTTCTCTTCTGAACAATAGATATCCTCAGATTAACATAGGCAATTTCAGGTGGTACATCAGATTGTTCTGTTATTTCTTTTAGGATAATTAATATTGCACCCATTGCCCCTGCAACAAGTGTTGTGTTTGTACTTTCATTTTGAAGAAAATGATATTCAAAGATAGGTAATCCTGAAGATGTTTCATTTATGATCAAGTATTTTGATTTAATATTTCTTCTGAGTAAACCATAAGGATGAAGAGAAAGACCAATACCCACCATCAAAATTCCGATAGCTGTTATTGTTACCCAAATAATAGTCCATTCTTCTTCTGGTAAGATAATTCTTTCTAGTATAATTTCAATTAAACCGAGAATTGAAACTAACCAACCTAACATAATTAATTGATGTGCTAAGACTGCCCCTTTTCCCTGGCTTCTAAGATAGCAATGATAATTTTTCCTACTCATATTCAAGTTCAGTCCATTGTACAATAAAGCTGTTATTCCGATTAATAATACTCCAATAGTATCATTATGACTAGTCCAACTGTTAATAGATGTATTCCATGTCCACCAAACCCGAAAATAATACACGCCAAAACTAATACCTGCAAAGGCTAAGAAAATATCATGGTATAAACCACGTTTACTTGATGATATTCTCAATTGTGCATGATAAATGATTATTCCCCCAATGCCAGCTAATATCACCGCTAATTTGGCCGCGATATTTCTAAATGTAACATATTGTTCACCTTCTAGAAAGAAGAAGATAAAATACGATAGAGGGAGGAGCATAGAGAAGAAAAGACCGAGTGAAATAACCAGATAATCTTGGAATTTCTCTTTGTAATACACCCTCAAAACCATCAACGTGGCAATTATTTGTGCAACTACAGCTAATAATATTGCCATAAATGTAAATGGATCAACCATTGAGCAAGTTAATGCTTTCTAGTATTTTAGAGTTATCCACATTTACTATAAAATCTACTGATTTTCTAATCGATGACTAAAAGACAAATCTAAGTTCATGTTCAATATATTCAATCAATTCAGCTTCATTGAGAGTATGGAATTGATTCAATATGTCCTTGATTATATGTCTGATGGGTTCAATGGTCTTCTTACCGACATAGAATATCACAAATTCATCTTTCTCAGCAATCGCAATTTTTAGATTGATATACTCAATTACTTCAGGAAATGACTTTTGTTGGCTCATTACATTATTAATTACTTCAGATAACATATTTTTTATTGCAGTCAATCCAATGGTTATATCATTTGGTCTAGTTTTTTGAAGCTCAAACTCATAAATAAATCGAGGAGTTCCTTCTTGTATTTGCTGGATTATGATAAATTTTCCATCCATATCTCTGCGGATTAAACAAAAAGGATCTTTTATAAGAGCAAGACTGATGAGCAAACTACTTAATGCATAGGCCAGTACATAGTACACTGTAGCTGTTTCATGGAATATCCTTAATCTGACTAATTCGATTAAATTGATTGCAGATACAATACTTGACCAGTAGAGAAATTTATACCCTCGTAAATTGATGATATCCAATTTTTTCTTAGCAATATCAAGGTTCTCTTTAGTAATTTTGATCATTGGTGGAATGAAGGATATTCCTAGAATAGCTGCACCTAATGTACCTACAACATCACCTATGGAAATCCAATTTTGCCCATCCCAATACCATCTAGGTGGTGATGCAGCGAATAATCCCAAACCGATAAAGGATACAGTGAATAGGATATTGTACCTTGTTGATATATCTTTTCCTGCAAAACGTAACATTACTCTATATAAAAAGATAATATATACTCCTGTAAATATGATTGCTAGTTTTCCAGTGATATCCCTGTACAATACTGCATTAGAAAGGCTACCATCTACAAAAATAAATATCAGGTGAGACAACGGTAGAGTATTTGAAAAGAAAAGTCCTATTATTAAAAATAGATATTCCTGATATCTTCTTTTTCTGTATTGCAGAAGTATGATCCAGAAAGCAATAGTATTGATAAGTATTGATAGTGTTAGTGGGATAAGAGCAGTAAAAATAAGCTGAAGACTAACACTCATTAGTACTATATAAATTACCTGACTATATATTTATTTTTCTTATTTATACCATTAATCTAATGTAATATTTAGGAAACTGTTTATTCAAGTTTAAGAATTTCAGCCAATCGTTGCAATAATCTTTCTTCTTCTTCAGTTATGATTTCATCACCCTTCGCTACCTTATATGCATCATCATACACTTTTTCTCTAAATTTTTCTATGATAAACTTTTCATTAGCACTGATATGGCCATCTCTCTCAGCATATTTCAGGAAACTATCAAATTCTTCGATATTTTGCATAACATTCTTAACAATTTTTAATTCATCCTCAGACATTACATCATCTGCAAAAATTACATCTTCCAAGAGTTCCCACATGGTATCGGAATCACCAATACCTGCTACTGGTTTAAATCGGTAGGGTAATAGATCATCTAGTGTAAAGATTTTAAGATCCCCACGAGTATTGGATAGGATGATCTTGAAATTCCCTGTAACAAACTCACTTAATACTTGCCTACACACTCCACAAGGTTCACTAGGTTTAGTATCTCCAGTTACAACCGCCAGAGATTTGAATGAAGTAATACCCTGGCTAATTGCAGAGAAAATTGCATTTCTTTCCGCACAGATAGTAGGCGAAAAGGAGATATTTTCTACATTACATCCCCTGATTATTCCTGATTCTGTTAATAAAGCAGCTCCTACCTTGAATCCAGAATACGGGGCATATGCAAATTCTCTTGCTTTTATTGCCTCTTTGATAAGCGTAGTTTCCTCTTCAGATATATTCACATGATCGTATAATCCATCCGTGATAAAATATTAGTGTTTTCACTTTCTTTTTATGTCAATAAATATGCAAAAATCTAATGGATATGTGAATTTCAAATTAATATACATTTATCACTTAGGAAAAGTTAAAAATGATTATTTCTTAAAATTCATACTATGAATTTGATGAAACCAAATGTATCAATGAAAGCTAAAAATCCAAAAATGGCTTTGTATGGCCATATTTTAAGTCTCATAGGCTCACTTGTAGCTGTTATTCTTGCGATAATTGCTCTATTAGGAGGTAATTTTTTAGGGATAATCGGTATGCTTGCAGCTATCTTGATCTTTGTTGTAGAAGGTGATTTCTTCGAGATTCCATTTCTCAAAGATGCAATGGTACGTGGCATTGTATGGGTATTATTGGCCGTTATTGCTGGTGCAGGCGGTTTACTCACCGGATTGGTGATCATTATCGGTGGAATACTGTATATCATATACTCTCTGTAAGTGAATTAATACGAAACTTATTTAATAATCATTTCTTGATTTAATTATTGAAAATTAATCAGAGTACATTAAAAGTAAGATTTTCCGATGTTGACGCAGCTGGGATAGTATATTTCGCAAGATATGCAGGCTTCATTGATGAATCATTTATCGATTTATTACGGAAATATGGTGTTTCTTGGGATGATAGAAAGGAAGAATTTCTGATTCCTGTAGTTACATCAACTGTGGACTTTCACAAACCCGCAAAGGCCGGTGATATACTCACTATCTATTCAGCAATCATTGAGATCAGAAATAAATATTTCCAATCAGTTCATGCCATCACTAGAGAAACATCGAGTATTGAATTACTGATTACTGGAAGCTTAGGCAGAGTAACAGTAGATTCCCATACTTTTACCTCTATTTCCATACCTGACCATTTTCGCAAACAATTGGAAAATAATATGATCTCAGTCCAAGATTGGGAGAATTTCGTCAATTCATGTTCAAGCAACAAAAATGTTAGTCTAGGATAAATGAGAATAATGATAATGTCAAAATTATTGATGTCTGCTATCGTGAAACAACTTAAATAATATTATACTTTATAAGATGTAAAAATAATTGATTGACATACGTGACAGAGAGTGAGGAAACTACTCGGAGGAACAATATTAACCAAATACTCCAGTCTGCAAGTTTTGGTGTCCTTTCAACCATTTCAGCTGATGTTGTACATGGTTATCCGCTAGGTAGTGTTATTCCCTTTCTGACCAATGCAAATATGGAAATTATTCTTCTAGCTAGTAATCTTGCAGAATACCGACGAAATTTCGCCATTAATGAGAAAGTTTGTTTCACAGTACTTAATCATATCCAAAATTCAAGTATACAAGGAATAAACTATTTTGGGAAGGTAAAAGCATTCAAGGGGGAGCTGGGTTTCATAAAACAGAAGTTTATTGAGAAATTCCCCATCTCCAAGCATCTCGTCAATGCAGAAGGTAATAATTTCTATATTATCCAACCACAGAAAATAAGGTTTTTTGATAATAATACTTCATACTGGGTGAATTTTGATATTCTTTAATAATACAGAATTCAAAAATAATTTCATAAGCAATCATCGTGAATTTTTACCCAATTGATAAAAAAAAAAGAGAGTATGTTTTGTTAAATGAATCAACATTCATTAAGGATGACATATTAGATAAAAAGGTACGTGGAGGTTACAGAATATCCCTGAAGACCTTGATTTCCAATTATTTGATGAAACTACAAATTCTCAACTGAATGCGATTTTCAACAAGGAGAACCCCTTCCCAAAAGAGTATTATGTAAGGCTACAGGAGACTATTCGTAAAGGATATGCCACCCGTTTGTACTTCTCTCAAGGAATACATAATTTAGTACTGCCAGCATGGCTTCTGGGTATTATGGGTCCAAATGGAATTGGGCGAAGAGGAATAGCAGGTAATCCCCTGCTGTTGAATACTGATCTGAGAAGTTATTATGCCCTGGGAAGTCCTGATTCTGAGGAAGAACCTGTTATCGATCATAGAGGGGGAATAATTCCTAGTCCTGGATCATACACATTACTTTTTGGTACTATTTATCAAAATAAATTACATTACTCTTCTGAAGTAGGTGAGGTTAAGGTTGATCTTCATGATGATGGTTTTCCAATAGCCACAGTAACATGGGAATTAGAGGGAGATGTTCTCTTGTTCAATGTTTTTGCAGATAGAAATGATGGAAAGGAGGCAATGGTAATAAATGTCGTTCGTGGTTTCAGTAATCATCAGCTCTTTGTCACCTTATGCCCTATTGATCAAGAAGGTCTTACTCAAGTAAGTGAATTGGTGTATGATAGTAAGATTAACAAACTAACCATACCAAATCATCCAGATATATTAATCTCAGAGACACCGATTAAATCAATTACTTGTACACTCCAAGAAGGTCATGCTGGTAAACTTATTTTACATAGCAAAAATAATCAATCATCATGTGTATGTAAGGCCAGTGCTGCAACTTGGGCCGCATCATTCCCAGTTCGTGCTAATCCTGATTTTCTTATACCACTAAACAACTGTGACATTGACTTTGATGAAGCACCAGATATGGATGATATAGAATATGATTGGCAGGATTTACTTGATGAATTACCTGTGATTTCAACATCTGACGAAAAAGTAGATTATTTCTACAAAGTCAGTGCTCTTGTTTTACGCTTATTATCAGATGCAGAGAGAAAGTCTATTACAATTGGACCTAGTTTACAAGAAGAAATGTGGTTACCTGGTCTAGTATTTCAAACTAAAGCATTAGATCGATTAGGGTTTGGTGAAGAGATCGTCAAACCAATTCTGAATAAAATGATGATGCAAGTAGATACAAATGGGATTATTGCGAAGGGAAAGCAATGGGATAGTCAGGGGGCACTGGTGTTGGCTGTCTTCAATCATTACAAATACTCAGATGATAAGAATTGGTTGGGTGAAAAATACAATGTGATCAAGAGAATTGCGGACTGGGTAACTCGTCAGAGCAAAAAAGATGATGAGGAATCAATTCTCTCAGGGCTCCTTCCTTTGGGGGCGCCCTCTTGGTTTAATCCATTATATTGGGAACATGACTATTATTACTTTAATAATTTCTGGGCTCTATCTGTGTTAAAAAACATCGTGAGTATATCTAAAGATCTTGGTAAGCATGGAGATTGTGATAAATTTACTAATGACATGGATAATTACAGAGAGAATATTGATAATTCCATATCACAGGTATGTGAGGAAACAGTATACCTCCCTGCAGGTCCATTCAAAAAGGATTCTGCAGAAATGCTCTTTGTCCTGCATGGTTTTTACCCATTAGATCTCTATCTTCCATCATATCAACCTATTTATAATTCTTATCTACATTTAAAAAATAATTATTTCATCAATGGTGGCTTACTTATTGACCAACCATGGAATAGTTATGCATCCTATTTCTCGATTTTATTTGCACAGGCGGCACGGTTTGTAGGCGAAATGAAACATGTGGATAAGGTCATAAAATTCCTCATAAACCATACTACAAACAAACAAGGATGGGCAGAGGGGATTTCACCACAATCTGGCCTAGGTTCAGTAGGAGACAGTCCAAATGGTTACGCAGCAGCTGAATTCGTTAATCTGGTTCTTGATCTATTTGCAGAGCAGAAGGATGATAATACACTAATCCTACTCAAAGGTATCCCGAAAAAATGGCTTACAAAAGGAGTGAGTGCAAAGAATATCCGGTTATTTGCTAATTCCACACTTGATTTAACAGCAAAACTAAGCAAGAATAAGTTAACATTGAATTGGAAGATTAATAATCCAAATACTTCCCATCTCCCACAAGTATATCTTGAGGATGCACCAGAACAAGTACTCCTTCGGCAGATCTCAAATCATCTTTTTGAGCTACCTGATTTCTCAGGTGAATTAGTTATTAATTACTAGGTACTTCTGCTCCAACTTGTTGTTTAGTATCTGAAGATCTTTCTTTTTTTGAGGTTTTTTTCCGTTTTAGATTTATATTGTAAAAAAATCTCCAAATATACCCTAATGGCGTCCAGAAAAGCACACCTGCAAAAAACCAGTAAACGAATTCCATGTGGTCTTTAGGATAATCATCGATTGCCTCATTATTATATCTTGTTCGCAAGCTCTCATCAACAGTGTATGCAATTCCTGCCTCTTCCAACATGGAAATTAGACGTTCATGAGCTGAGTATGAAACAGTAGTAATGTGCTCCCACATCTCCTCTACTCTGGGTAATTCAAATTCTGTTGTAATTTTTCCATTGGTAAATACCCGTACATGATGTTCGATAACTTTACTTTTTCTTGTAATAGTCTTTACTCTACCCACCAATTGACGTGGTTTAATTATTTGTAAAAATATCCATTCATACCCCTCGTTAGTTAAGTGCTCACTAAATCTCTCAATATCTTTTTGAGATATATAAACCGGAACATGATTGGGTAATTTCACAGGCACCTAAATTTCAATCTCAATATGACATATAAAAAAATAATCACCTTGCACTATATCTTGGTCTTTTATACGATTAACTCTAGATAATTAAGCTGATAGTTTTGATCATCATAATATAGTAACTTGAATAAGTGTTAATCTGGCCATGAAATCCAAAATGAGCCTACAACTCCCAAATCGAAATATCGAATTGACAGATTATCGCTTCTCAGTAATGATCAACCTTTATAAAAAATGTCTCATCAATGCTATATTTTAAATAATACAATAATTGTATAGTAATATATGTCTCAGAAAAAATCGACATCAAATGATATCTTTGTAAGCTCAGTGCAAGATGATTGCGCTTTTAATTTCGCAAATAAAGTAATATCACCAAAATGGAATGTAAATATTATACTAGAACTTGTAACCGAGGAATCATCCCTTTCATTTAGTGAAATTGCACAAAGGATACCTGAAATCAGTCCAAGAATGTTATCTATGAGGATAAAATCTTTGGTTGAAAATGGAGTACTCCATATAATTGAAAATCCTGAGAAACCTAAGAAGGTGAGGTATCAGTTAACTGAATCAGGTAGAGAACTTTCAGTAGTTCTCAAATTTATCCGAGAATGGTCTTTGAAATATGGTGATGTTGAGAATGAAACTTGCAAGAACAATTTCTGTCGTCATGGAATTGCAATTGCTAAGCTTGCAGAACTACATCTTGATGTCCATCAATAACTAAGATTGTCTTCTTAAGATCAAAGGAATAATTATCAAGCTTAAAAAAGGATATCTTGTATCCAATCGTTGCAAGAGAGAATTATAAGGGAAAATTGCCACAAAGTCTAGTTGCTCTGATAGATAAAATTGATTTATACCTAATTCAGTATAATATACTGGATCATAACTTATTGTATAATTTAACTGGAATAAAGCTCCGGTGGATACAGTGTATAAGAGATTAGTACTAATGAGTGCTTCAGGTAGATAATCGTTCTCCACTGCTGATAAGTCTATAAATGAGAAATAATCTGTGAAACTACTATCTTTAAATTCGATGTTCAGTGTTCTTTCTTCACTAAAACTTACCAAATTATTTGACCTTGATACTTCTCTCCCAAATGCAAAATCTTCTTGAACCTCAATGATAGTACTGAAGTTTTCTTCGACTTCAGAGGCAAAATATTCTGGCCATTTATCCACTCCTTTGTACATTATTGGAAATAATATAGGAAATCCACCAATAGGTAATTCCAATCCCCCTAATTGAATAAATTCCACATGATCTTTATAGGTGATATTATCATAACCCCAATAATAGAAATCATACCCTGAGTTAGTAAAATTATTTACCGTAAACTCAGTAACTGGTAAATTCAGGAACTCTGTCAGAATAATCCCATTCCTCATTAATTTCGCTGAGTGAAGAAACCCTATTTTGTAATCATTTCCAGGACTCCAAACCGTTTGATCTTCTTGTGCAACTGAAGGAAAAATCATAATTAACAGAAGTAATAACACAAAAAATTTCTTCACAAGTAATTGATAGAATATATCATTATTAAATAATATCAAATGTTAAAATTTTTGTGCACATGAGTGTACAACTTATTCTCTTCAGCATGGTTTAAATTTTGACAAAATAATAACACATTCTCATGCTGATAGAATATCGAAGAAAGTAAATTAACTTCAGAGGTTATTATACTAAAATTAATAGATATCTTATCCTCTAAATCGAATGATTGGAGGATATCGGACTAGGAAACTTCTTCCCTGTCTCTCCTAGAGTACGGAAAAGCGTATTATTGCCTCGGATTACAATATCAAAAGATTATAAATTCATTTCAATTAGTTTTTAATATGCTATCGTATACATGATCATTCTCCAAAATTGTTGAAAAGAAACAGAATAATTGCTCTAGCATTTTTTTCAGTATATTTCATTTCAAGCAAAGATCAATACAAAAAAAGATACATTACCAACAAGAGATAAATAATAAAAGTTAATAAAACAGATTGCTAATCATGGTAGATTATAAAGAAGCTTCATTCATCAAAGGAATCATCATTGTCGCAAATTCTGATATTGGTCCAGATTTGATTGCAAATTTATCTCCGATTGATGATGGGAATGCTCTAATCACAGCCCTACACATGGTAAGTCTCGCAGGTTTGGAAGAAGACAGCCAGACAGATCCCGATGCGTCAAAAATGCTTGGTCCATTACCTGTAAAAGGATCTTCTGATTTCAAAGCTTTATATTACTCTGATATGTTTAAAGCCAGCAATGCTGAAGATGAACGACTCAAAAAATACGGGGCAAAAATCGGAATTATCCTGATATTTGATAAAGATAAATTACCAGATATTCGGCGAGCATCTGGTTTGATTGAACCTCATCTTCAACGGTACCTTGAGAAGATTGAAGAAACCAAGGATATGGACACAAAATTTGCCATGGAATTACTTGACCATATTGTAGATTTGGTATCCAAGCCTAGAGTGCGAATATTTCGGGTTGAAGAAGCTGGAATGTATGAATACAAGGATCATGGATATATTGATATGCAAGATCATTTGATGATCCTGGATGAGACTCAGAAAAAGATGTATTTCATTGCTCAAAAAGGTATTAGCCCGTTCACTCTTCAAGTACTGAGAAAGCATATTGATAAGGCAAATCTAGATTTTTACCAGGGATCATATAATATTAGCAAATTGGAATCCTTTGAGGAAATCGAGCCATTACTTTTAAAACATGGTATAAAAGTACGTTAGTCAACAAAATCACTGTAATGAGGAAATAATCCAATACCAGCTGCACCTGGACCTGCATGTGCTAACAAAGTACGACATACTTTAAACTCAATGATATTTTCCTCATCTATACCTCTTAATTTAGAATGCATCAACTCTATATCATAGTAATCAGTGGAGTATCCAAATGCTAAAATATATTTTTTCTCCTCTTTTATGTTGGATTTCACCCGTCGGATTATTTTTCTCAACCCACCCATATGAGAAACTCCTATGCCAGTTTTGACCAAATAGCCATCACTCATATTCAATATTGGTTTCAGCTGGAGTAACGATAAAATGGCATACTGGCTAAGATTTATTCTTCCTCCTCGTTTCAAGTATTGTACATTATTAATCAATATTTCTAGCTGGGATAATCCCCTTGCCTGTTCAAGTTTAGTGATTACCCTTTCAATTGACATTCCACTATCTCGTAGATATCTAGCTAAATAGACTAGATAACCAGCCCCAATTGTTAAATTTAAAGAATCGAAAACATATACCCCTTTATGCTCTTTTGCCATCATAACTGCGTTAGAATACACTCCAGATAATTTTGAGGTGATATGGATTGAAAGTACTTTAGATCCATCTTTTGTTAATGCATTATATACACTATCAAAATCTGCAGGCGTAGGCTGGGAGGTTTTGGCAAATTCTCCAGATTGTAGGCGATCTAAGAAATTCTTGTATGCGATTTGATCATCTCTAAAGCTCTCCTTTCCGAAAGTGACATATGTTGGGATGATAGTGATTCCGTGTTCTTGTGCATATGCTTCCGATACATCGCAAGCACTATCCGTAACTATTTTGAAACTCAATAAATGTTAATTAACACCTATCTTATTGAATATTCTGATTATTAGGTGTTCAATTTAAATGCAATAATTTCACTTAGCTGCACTCAACAATAACAAGGAATTGCAGAATTAATATTAAATATAGTAGATCAAAGCTTAAATTAATGAATGGTCACCGACCTCCTTGGAATGTATATTTCGGAAAATTGGCTCAGGAAGTGGCTACAAGAGCCACCTGTAGTAGAAAAAAAGTTGGTGCTGTTATAGTACGTGATAAAAATATATTGAGTACTGGTTATAATGGTTCGATAATTGGTACAAAACATTGTACTGAAGTCGGATGTCTCATGGAGAATGGACATTGTGTTAGAACGATACATGCAGAAGCTAATGCCATAATTCAAGCTGCAAAGCATGGGGTGAGATTAGAAGGTGCATCCATTTATGTAACAGCATCACCCTGTTTTAATTGTTTCAAATTAATTGCAAATGCGGGAATAAAAAAAATATATTATCTTGAATTCTACCGTGATGATAGGATAATGCGATTTGCGGCTGAAATCGGTATAGATTTAATTGACCTATCAAAGGTCCAGAAATTGGTTCAATTGGCAGCTAAAGATGAGGTCATCAGTGATGATGAAAAACAGATAATAAATTCCTTTTTAGAGATTTACGAGGATTTCTCTATTATGGTAAATAAATCAAGAGCCGATGATAAAATTGATTTCAAAGAAAGAGGATTATTGATCAAAAAGAGGAATGAGATCCTAGACCTAATTTATTCACTTGCTGAGAGGGATGAACACATTACTGAAGATGAGAAAGTATTGTTAGATGAGATATCTGATATATTGAAGGAATTAGCTGGATTGAATGCCTAATGCTTGAAATACAACCTTACGTGACCTTTGATGTACATCAAATTCAACAAAAACTACCTGTTGCCACGTTCCAAGGACTAATTGTGCATTGACAATTGGGATAGTGATCTCACTACCTAATAATGTAGATCGTAAATGTGAATGAGCATTATTATCAATACGATCATGATGATATCCATCATCCCTAGGTATTAATTTTTGGAGTAACATCCGATAATCCTCTAATAATCCATATTCATATTCAACTGACGCAATAGAGCCTGTACTCCCAATGCAAAATATTGTTATTTTTCCCTCTTTTATGGAAGAATCCCTGACAAATGATCTGACTTCTTGAGATAGATCAATGATATCGATTTCGCCCCTGGTTCTAAACTCATGAATCTTTGAAACAATGGTCATAGTACCTGTAACCATAAATCCTTGTTGACCCTCTAATTAATTAATTAATTGCCGATTAATTATGAAAATGATTGTCTTAGGTTATTTAAAGCACTTGAATTTAGATTTTTATCGGTACATAGATATGTTTTCGAAGGCTAAATACTATGTGGATAATTATGAAGATGTTCAAGCTCATTTACATACACTTTATCCTAAAAGTGAAATTGTCAGATTTACACAGGGTTTATCAAAAGTAAAATTTCATGATAAAACACGTAATGTATTGTATAGGCTTTTCACTTCTGAGGAAATTTTCAATAAGGAAGTATCAATCCTATCAACAGTTGTAATACCTCTTATCAGTATACCTGAACTGGTAGAGACATTTCAAATATCAGATTTCTTTATTCTTGGAAGAAAATGGATCCAAATGGACCATCATACAAGTCTAGAGTATGGTATTGATTGTTGGAGCAAGTTCCAAGCAGTTGAAACTAGTCTTAAATTGCCGACACATCAATCACTAGTGATGCAAACTATCAAAGTTTACCGAAATGGTTTTATGAAAAATGATCGTTTAGATTCTTTACTTGAGGAATTCAGTTGGCCAGAATCTCCAAATAGGTTAATTCATGGGGATTTCCATCTGGGAAATATTCTTATTTCTGATGATTACTATATCATAGACTGGGAATTTGCATGTATGGGTGATCCACTTTATGATCTTGCCTATCTTATTGTCTACTTCCTTTCTGAAACAAATAATCTCACCCAGCAGAGTTTTGATACTCTTTGTCGTCCCTATCTAGACAAATTATCGATTAATCATGATCTTTTTAATACTTGGTTTAACTTATCGTGTATCATGAATGCCTTGTGGTTTACAACTCAAATCCAAGATAATAATTCCGTTAATAACTTCTTAGAGCTCGTAGAGTCAGTTCAATACTAATTGATAAATATAGATCAATAAAATGTAAATACATTAGCACAACAATAAATAGAGAAATATCAAATTTCAGCGGCTAGTGAGAAATTCACATATACCAATAGTATAGGATAATTGAGATATGAATGATAAGATAATAGATTGGTTAATGGAGGGTGATCCATCAATTCAATGGCAAACAATGAGAGATATAAAAGGAGATGATTTTCTGTTTTACTTCAAAGTACAGCGTTCCATGCAAAATAAAGGTTGGGCTGCACAATTGCTATCACATCAGGATGAATCAGGAATGTGGGGTGGTGGGCTTTATTCACCCAAGTGGATATCAACACATTATACAATGTTGTTTCTCAAACGACTTGGCTTACTCCCAAATAAACAAACAACAATGGCCAGTAAATTACTCTTTGAGAGAGGTTATCAGGGAGATGGTGGGATTAGCTTCTCAAAGAAAAAAGAGAGTGAAACTTGTATTACTGGTATGGTGTTAGGCATAGTCTCTCATAATGTATTACAAGATGAACGCCTTGAGAATGTAATAGATTATCTCATCGCTGAGCAACATGAAGATGGAGGATGGAATTGCAGAAAAGATGAGCATAGTTCATTCAATACAACATTATCTGTTTTAGAGGGATTATTAACATATAGAGAGACTTTTACTGATAATAAACGTTTGACAGATATCCGAACAATGCAAAAGCCTGCTCATGAGTTTCTATTAAACCATAAACTATACCAATCACATCGTACTGGAGAGATCGCACATAAAGAATTTACCAAACTTGCATTCCCTCCCCGGTGGAGGTACAATTTACTATCTGCTTTGGATTATTTTCAAAATATTAACTATAGATTTGACGAGAGAATGTTGGATGCCATGAACCTTTTGAATTCAAAACAATTAAAAAATGGAACGTGGAAAAGGCAAAGGACATTTTACAGTGGCAAGTCTTATTTTGAGTTGGAACCCAGCAATCAACCCTCTAGATGGGTGACCATGAAAGCATTAAGGATTAACAAATGGTGGGATGCCAAGAGCAAAGGTAAGCTGTAGAATCACAACGATATACTCAAAGCCAATGGAAATAATTATCAAGATATTTTACTACCTAGTCAGTATGGAGATGAAATCCGATAATGAGATAAAAATAACGAAAGATGCGTTTTTGCTTATTAAACGGATTGCAATTGACATATCTTCTACTGGATTAAAGGATCAATCAATTACTTTCGAAATGCAAATCCCCACAGAAAAAGTATCTGTAAGGGATAGAACGGGTAAATTATCAATACTCAAACTTGATAATAATCGAATTCAAGTAAATCTAAGAGATACTCCTGCAAGTAAAGGAGTATATGGGTTTGTCATCAAAGCATTGATCAAGCCAGAGATTAGTAAATTCGGACCTCTTTCAATTATCGAGTGGCCAGCTTTGGATTTATATAGAGTTTCGATGAATGTTAAGCCATATCAAATACTTGGTTTCAAAAATATCATTAAAGAACCTGATGATGATTTTTGGATGGCAGAGGAAAATGTTACCAGTAAAATTACATCACATATTGCATCAAAACGTTCCGCTAGAATTGAGGTAGGCGCAACTCTCCCAAAGGTGTATCTAAGAGGGACTTTATCCATGGATTGTAGTGCTGGAGGTAGAATTCAATCACTTGAATTAAATTGTCCACAAAATGGTAATAGACACAAGGTTATTACCACTTCTACTGTCGATTACATCCTTAAAAAAGATAATCAAGGGAATGAAAGAATTATTATAGAAAATCCTTGTGATGTTGGTGAGAAGAAACTAATAAATTTCAGTTGGATGGTGAGTTTTCAAAGTATTGATTTTTATCAACAAATATTTGATTATCCTTCTCGCAGAGCCTATGATATGTTCAAGGGGAAACAATATTTTAAGAGTAGTGAATTTTGGAGTACAAATCACAAAGGTATTCAGAAGGTGGCAAAAGCTGCTGAAGAGTATAAGGATATTTGGACTATTCACAAGTTTCTGTTTGAATTCACCAATAGAAGGATTGAGTATAATGCAAATGGAGTGCGATATTCAGCAGCAAAGGCATTTGATGAAAAAATCGGAGATTGTTCTGAATTTGCTGATTTACTCATTACACTACATAGATTAGCAGGAATTCCTTCTAGGTTGGTTGAGGGGCAAATCATACTTCCATCATCAAATGGATACACTGCTGAGGGCCATGCTTGGTTAGAATTCCTATCTCCCAATGGATGGATCCCGAGTGATCCCACTTGGGGTATCCCAATTGGTGTGTCGATTCAGCATATAGAATTTCAGAGACAAGAAACGGATCAAAGTCTTCCTGCATTCAAGTATGTGTCAATTGGACCAAAGCCCATGGTCGAATTCAATTTGGAAGTAGAAATGGTTGAATAAGGACAAATGATTAAACCTACAGTTGTCATTGGAAATTCATAAAATAAGATGGGGGAGGGAGACAGACCGAGAATCGTAAAATTGAAAACTGTTCTCGGTCTGTATGATAAAATAGTGTGAACTCAAAAATAAACTTTTTGATAGAAGAATCGGCTGAATGAGTAAATCTGATGTAAAAGGTATCAATTATGGTATATAAATTTTGTTCACTCGCATGTAATTCGGGAAATCCTGGGGTTTTGGATAAAAATTTGACTCGCCTTATCATATTACCCATTCTTACCGATAATTGGCTCAATATCTTTTAAATAATGGAGGACTTCTGTAATTTTAATATTATTGGATATATTATTATCATTAAGTAACAACTCCCAAGTTGAACTTTCTGATGATACGATCTCTCTAATTCGTTCTATTTTATAGAATAACCTATCAAACCCATTATAAATTGCCATATTCTCGGCTTCATCAAGTAATCTTTCCATCAATTCAATCTCCCCACTAGCTAGAGCTAGTTGACTCTGAAAAATGATGACCTCCAGCAGAAGGAATGATGAATTTTGTTTTCTGGCAATAGAATACATGGTATTGATTAAAAATTTCAGTTCATTTAACGCCTCAAGGCTCCTATAGATACTGTACTCCTCTAGTAACAAGTCTGAGAGGTTTACCATCGCTAATCTGGAAATATTGATATCGATAATCTCATTATTCACAATATCTTTTAGCTCTGAAATCGCTATAGAACGGTTAGAAAAACCCTTTAGGTTCTTATGATACATCGCTTGACTCATTGCGTAATATAATTGTATACGGGGAATAGAAAGATCAAAAGTTTTCATCTTTTCATGATTTGCTTGAACTTCATCATTTTGATTCATGCTAATCAAGCAAAGATTGATGTAGAAGAGTACTCTAGCGATTATTGCATCTGATCTATCAATACTGCAATTATAACCTTCCGTAAGATAATAAAAAGCATCATCGATTTTACCAACAAAATATTTTGTAATCCCGACATTTATCAGAATTCTTGCTCTAATTGGTTTTACATCATATTTCTTCACTATCTCAAGTGACAATCCATAGTATTGTTCTGCAACAGAGTAATCTCCCCTCATCATCTGAATCGAGGCTAGATGATTTAATGACATGGCTTTATGGAGTTTATTATCTAATTTCTCACGAATTATTAACCCTAAGTCTCCAAAACTAAATGCTGCACTGAAATTACCTATGATGCTGTAGTATTGTGATAAATAATCATAAAAAAATCCAATCCAGACTTTAGTGCTCTCAACCCAAGCTTCATTTCTTTCCTCCTCTGATAGAATGGCGAATAAAGTATCAACTGCTTGGAATCCCGCTTCTTTCAGAAGTTCTAACTGATTATATTTTTTTAATTCAAACATCAGGTGGATATTAATCACTAAATATGCCAATTCAAGCCTTGGATCGCTAACTTGCTTGATCTTCTTCATCTCAAACTCAGCTTCATTTATTCTACCTGCATTGAGTAGAAACTCAGACCTAATTATATGGTCTTCATCTTCGAGTATCGAGTCAAGCAGTTTGAGATATCGTTCCCCCTCTTCAAATTTACTTTGAATGAGAAGATTATATGCATGAGAGGGAATCACATGATTAATAACACTGACTTAAAACTTAAACATTTCCTGTTTTTCATTAAATTTCGTTGAATCTCAAGATATATTGGATAAAAATGATAATACCTATACTTTCTTTACTACACTGGATAGATCATCTAAATACCCAAGCAAATCATGCTTCTCCTTTGAAGATGTCTCATCTATAGTTTCTATCAATTCCGTAATTTTGCTTATTTGTGTAGGATAGTTGTATTTTTCACTGAGGGCTAACGCCTCATTCAGTGTCTCCTGATATTTTGAAATATTAGATTGAATTAAATCTAATTTAGCTTGAAAAATCAGCACCTCAATCATCAAATGTATGGAATTTTGATGGTTCGCAACATCATATAATGAATTAATTAGAGTTTCTAATGATTTTAATGGTTCATCATGCGCAAATATTGCATATTCTTCAATATATAGATCAGCCAGATGAATCATTGCTAACCGAGTAATTGATACATCAATTATACTCGCTACAACAATTTCTTTCAGCAACTTCTGTGAGCTGGCTCTGAAGGAAAATCGGTTTTTTGATTTAAGAAGTAATGCTTGCCCAATTTTGTTATAGAGTGTGATCTCCTTCGATGGTATTTCTTCTGTCATTTTATTCAGAGAACTCAGCAATTCTTCTGCCTCTGCTGCCATATTCAGGTCTAAATGCGAGAGACCTAAATAGAGTTTTGCTTCAGCCATGTTTCGTTTGTTTTTACACTGCTCTAATGACAATCTTAGATACTTAATTGCAATATCTGGCTCTCCCAAATAATATGAGGTTATTCCTAGGTTTAAATGAATAATCTCTTTTAAGATATGATTATTCTCAGTATCTGCGATACTATTTGATTCTTTTAGGTAATTCTTTGCAGTTAAGTATTCTCCTTTAACAAGAAATAATGATGCAAGATTATTCAAACTCATCCCATGATATATTGGATTTGCCATCAGCTTTCTATATTTTATACTCTCATTGAAATTCTTCTCTGCAGATTGCAATTCACCTTTACTTCTTTGAATCAAGGCTTTAATATTGTAAAAATAACCTGCCCATAACACCATTTTATCTTCCATTTGATCTGTAGAGTGGATAATTTCTTGACCTTTAACATACATTGAGTCCTCCAAATCTAGATTACGTAAACGGAAGTTAATATATAATTCCAGTACAATTTTCCCAAGCTCAACAAAATTTTCAGTAGATTCTACGTTTTCCAGTAGGTATTTGGCTCGTTCGAAATCTTCTTGAAAGATATAAATGAATGTTCTAACTAATTTTCCCTCTTCAGAATCCCATAGATTAGTTTTTTCCAGTTGGTCTAGTACATATTCATGCTCATTACTAATAATTGCATCATATATATCTAGAGAAACCATAATCAGCATTTACGGAATTTCCTATTAAGCATTTTTCTTACCAAGAGCCCAGTTATTTTATTATTTTTGATAAATGATCAAGAAACTACTCTCCCAAGATCTGATAAGTAATTCAAGAGGTCAGATTTTCTTTTGCGATGAACTTCTGCGTCATCCGAATCTAGATGCATTTCTACCCTGCTGATTTCGTTCGAAAAGGTTTCTTTGACCTCTTTAACCTTGGATCGCAATTTTGGAATACCATTAATTACAGCCAAGTTTTCAGCTTCAATGAGTAATTTATCAACCTCGTCAAAGTCTCCTTGAATTAATGCAAATCTAGATCTAAAAATTAAGACATCGATCATAAGGCTTACACTTTCAGACTTCTGACTTAGTTGATAGAGTGTACCAACAATTTGATATAATTCAGTATATGCTTCCTCATTACCAAATAATTTGTACTCAGTTAAGAGAATATCACAGAGATTAACCATGGCAAGGCGAGTAAGTGTAATATCAATTATCTCCTCATTGACTATCTCTTTGAGAATCGAAAGACTTTGAGCTTGATGAATAAATCGTTCTTTGGATTTTAAGATCATGGCATTTGCAAGTTTTTCGTGAAGCAAGACATCACGGTATGGATGTTCATTTGCCAAATCTCTCAACCTTTCAAAGTATATATTAGCTTCTTCATTTCTTTTGAAATCTATGAAGGTAAGAATGAGATACAGATAATTCATTGATAAATAACTACTATATTCCGTTTCTTCAAGCAGATATTCCAGTGATTGATGTAAGAAGGATAATGCATTTTCTGTCTCTCCCGTGAAATAAGATACTATTCCGATATTCTGGGTGATAACCGCACCGAGGATACCAGCATTATATTCTTGAGCAAGATCCAATCCATTGGCAAAATACGATTTAGCTGTCACATATTCTCCCATTAGAAGATATATAATCGCAATATTATTTAATGTACTGGCCACATAGATTTTATTCTCGACTCTTTTCCTATAGTCGATAGCCTTGCTATAGTAGTCAAGAGCTGTTTTCAACCTTCCTTTCTTTAAACGTGCATTGCCTACAATATTGTAATACATTCCAATCCAGATAAACATGGTCTGTTTACATACTGGATCAGTCACATTCAAAATCCTGACAAGAAGATTTTTTATTGTCTTTTCTCCTTCTTCCACTAGTATATCAATTTCAAAAAACTCTTTCATAGATTCGTAATTATAGAGCTTAATACAAATATTAGCCAGTATAAGCCGTTGATCACCATTTTGTTTTAGTTGGTCTTCTATACTTTCTAATAGATCTAACGAGTCCCCAAATTTACCTTGAGATTTTAGTATTTCTGCTTGTAAGATTATACCCTCAAGATAATCGTCATCTGATAGGCTTTCAAGGTCTACTAATGCTTCCTCAAATTTCGATGAAGCTATGGAATTATAGACATTGATCGGAACTACCATATTACTATAATAACCATAATATGATAAAAATTATTTGGTCTTCAGAAACACGAATAGTTATACGAGATTTATCGTTATATCTGTCCACATCCCATGTAGTTAATAATATAGAAACTAAACTCTAATTAGAGATGTTCACAGAATTTCTGACTCAAAACAAAATAAAAGTCGAATATTACAACGAATTATGTGCATATATCGAAAAACATGCTTCAGGTGAACGACCTCTGATTGCAGTTCATGGTTTTTGTACAGATGGAGGAGTCGCAGGGGCGATGATTCATCATCAGATGCCAGAAGCTATTATTATTCCTCTGGATTATAATTTCTTAAATGATCCTTTGGTGGAGAATATTCTCGCCAACCTATATTGGTATGCAATTGTTGATCTCAAACCATTCAATAACCATCCGATGCAATTCTGGGTGGATCATCACCTTTCCGCCTTGGATAGTACTCCAAACGCTAATCAAATTAGATTCGATGTTGATGGAGATTCAGGATCATATCAGCTATTTCTTTCTGGTTTTATTGGTGAGTTACCCGAACATCTTATTGAACTTGCAATTATGACACGTACAACCGATACAGCAGGGTACATTACCTCACCACCCCATGAGCAATTTGATTCACTCTCAGAATTGGTCATATCTGAGACTACCGGTGAAGAGGGGAGAAAACAACTAGAGAAAAGAATATGGTTACTTGATGATGCTTGGGGAACAACTCAAACCTTACAAGATCAACTTAAGCTATATGATCTTTTAGCAAAATATGGATTTAAGGGATTGGAAAAAGTTCTACCCCGGATTAACAAGATGAGGCAAGGACGAAAAGTAGCAGTTGATATGGCCCATTCTATAAATCAGGATGTAGATATGATTATATTTATTTTTACAGCAGACAGTGTAGATCATTTCACTATTACTCGCACCTTACAATCCCTTGGTGCAAAAATAGTCATTTCCATGGCTGTACAGGATAATGGAGTAAAACTATCACTCAGACGAAAGAGAGGGTTAAGTGAAGAGCTGAATCAGAAGATTCTACTTAATAAGCTTGCCATCAAATTAAATGGTGGTGGACATGCAGGAGCATCAGGTGCATTTATGGATAATATCCAAAATTCTCTTAAGATAATAATTTCTTGGGCAGAAGAAAAAGGATTCAGCTATTCAACAACTGATTTTAGATCATAAGTGCATCAAAATTCACAAAAAGGTCGAGTCATAAGGACTGTATGGATGATTGGCATCTCACACAAAAATCTACCCCAAAACAAGGTTCATTAGTGCATACCGAAATAGAACTTGATTTGAAGAAATTTGAGCTACTCAAGGAAATTCATCACTATGCAGGAAAGGATCACGAATACCAGATTGTAAAGGCAAATAATTGGGTACTTATTATCCCAGTAGAAAACAATAATTTCAAGATGATCTGGCAGTATCGTGCTGCTTGGAGAAGACCTAGTCTTGAATTTCCAGCAGGAAAACTAAATCTTGGTGAGGAATTTATCACTGCAGCCCTTAGAGAATTAAAGGAAGAAACTGGATTAATTGGTGGAAAAATGATCGAAATAGGAGAGTTTAATCCTGTATCTTGGACTACACAACGAGTGAAACTTTTTGTTGCCTCTGATTTTAGTCAAGCTGAAACTCAATTTGATGAATCAGAAGATATACAGTTGGTATCAATCCCCATCCGGAAATTCTGGGATAAAGTGGTGTGTGGTGACATTGTGGATATGCCAACTGTGGCTGCATATTCGGCCTATATACAATCAATCAGACCAGAATTTCATAATTATGTCTAGTGGGTCTTGAGAGATTTTGATATCCCAATATTGAGGCAATGATTGGAGATAATAATCTTGTGCAAATCGCACTCCTAGAAGTATTATAACACCTTTATCTGTTTCCTTCCTGAATATTCTACCTACTGATTGGATTACCTTTGCTATACCTGGATTCCTATACGCATAATCGAATCCCTGACCAAATTCTAAATCAAAATATTGTTTTTTTAGCTCCTGTTCATAGGAATACGCTGGTAGGCCTGGTCCGATAATAATTGAACCAATTGCCATACCATCAGGATAATCAACCCCCTCGCTAAATATTCCACCCATGACTGCCATAAGAATTGTTGGTTGTTTTTCCTCTTTTAGAATTCTCAAATACCTTTTTCTAGCCTTATCTCCCATATTACTTTCCTGAACCAAAGTGTGAAGGTTGTAATTCTCGAGTTCCTCATTGACCTTCTGGAGATAAGTAAATGAAGGAAAGAAAACAAGATAATTTCCTGGTTTGACAGAAATAGTATTCTTAATAAATTGAGCTATATCTCCAATATAATTCTCACGCAAATTATATTGAGTGGAGATGGAGGGATTAATGAGATATAGTTGATTCTCTTTTGGAAAGGGACTGGGATACTCGAGCTTCATTGTAGACTGTGGTAAACCCAGAATATTTAGAAAATACTCAAATGGGGTGATAGTGGCAGATTGTACCACAACTGCATGGAACCCACTGAATCTTGATGCCAATTTTTTAGCACTAGATTTGCATAGTACCTTCATGGAAGAATGATCAACATTGAATATCTGGGAAAATTCCTTTTCAGTACTCTCTATAACTAATGAACTAAACCATTTCAACTTGTCAGAAAAATAAATAAGTGTATCCTTAGGTAGTTTCTCATCAGCTTTGAGAAAATTGCTGCTGATCTGATGATTTATGTATTCTATAGTAAAATTATCGAAATTTTCCTGTATTGAGGTCAATTTAGCTATGTCAAATTCGACTTCACAAGTATCGGTATGTTCAAGATCAGAAATTTGATCTCGTAGTGAAATTATATGACGTTTAAATTGAAGAAGTAATTCTCTACCTTTTATTTGTAAAGAGGTTGGAAGATCACTTTTATTGATGAAATTGACAATATGTTGAACCTCGCTTGCACTTATCTCCTCGGTGTAATATTCATTGGCTCTATTCGGTAGATTATGCGCTTCATCGACGATGATTAGGGAATCACTATAATCATTGAAAAAATACCTCTGTAATGTCACCATTGGATCAAACACATAATTATAATCTCCAATGATTACATCACAGGACATGGATACATCAAGAGATAACTCAAATGGACAGATTTCATGCGATGATGCGTATTCTTCAATAATCTTGTGATCTATGAGGGGATGTTCAAGTATGTCTTGAATTATGAATTGAGGATCCATCTCAAGATATCTATCTAGATATGGGCATATGCTCTGCTCACAGTTGTGAGTATCAGTATGACAAATTTTGCGTTTAGCACTTAGAATAATGGCATTAAAATCACCGATTGCTAATATATCTTGAATTGTTTTCCGGTACATTTCCTGCTGCGTAGTTTTGGAGGTGGTGATGAAGAGACGCATATCATTCTCTATGGTATATTTCAAAAGAGGGAGTAAGGATGCAAGAGTTTTACCTATTCCTGGGGGCGCAGAAAGCAGATATCTACTGCCGGATTTCAGTTCTTGGCTGATTTTAGTGATGATTTCCTCTTGGTATGTTCGAAAATGATCATAAGGAAATTTGATTGATTTAGCCCGTTTTTTTCTCACCTGCTTCAATACTTCCTGCTGTTCTGCAGTAGTAATGATGGTTTGGAGACGGTTTTGAAGAAATTCTGTTTGATCAACGAGATGAAGCTTAATTTTCATCTCATTATATTGTGGATCAATGAGCACAAGATATCCTTCAATATTCTGACGTTTCTCAATTTTATTGAAATAATGTGCATATAGCTGTAATTGTTGCTCATGAGATTGATTGAGTTCATACTTGGATAAAGGCTGTATAACTGATTTTATTTCTTCAATAATGAGCCACTCACCTGTATCATAAACCACATCACAAAATCCCTTTATCTGAACATTCCATGAATCTAGTTTGATGGTAAAATTGATATACTGTTCCTTTGATCCTTTTGTACCCACCTGTTGCTGATAGTGTTTATGTGTTAATTGACCTAGCTTTGTACGTAAACGAGATGAGATGAAGTTAGAATCAGCAGTGGTTGTATGGAAGTATGCCAATTCTCGTACTGAAATGGAGAGTGTTTTCTCTTCAAGATCAATTCTCATGCCAAATCTAGGTAATTTACTATAAATAATAAGTATAAGTATCTATCTAAAGGAAAATGCCGAGAATTCATTCAGTATACTGATAGTTCAACTCTGGACAATATTTATTATTTAAGCATAGTACTATATGTCCATAAAATAGTAATTGAGAAGTAATACCCGTGATCTAAATGAAATTTTGAAACCACTTCAATGAACTTATATAAGAATAAACGCAAATTTCATTATATAGAATTTTTTCCAAAAAATTCTCACCGATTTATTCTATCTCATCTTCCTTAAATTGGAGTATTGATAATGACTTATCCACTAAATTCGAAAAAGTATGCTAAAAAACGAGTACCGAGAGATGTAACTTCAGTACTCAACTTCCAGAAAGGTCTTGATGGTAATAAAACAGGTCCATGTGATTATTTTAACTATAATTTTAAGACAAAACCGTATTTCTATGCCATCATCAAGCCACTAGTAAAGATCATGATGAGAATAGGGTGGAATTACAGTGTTGAAGGCAAGGAGAATATCCCAAAGGGAAGAAATGTAATTTTCATGCCAAATCATGTTTCACATTTTGACTCTTTCTTAGTAGGGAGCTATTATCCAACCACTCCAATTGGAATTATTGATGAGAAGTTGTTCAAAAATCGGATATTCTCTGTTTTTGCTAGATTGATCAACGGTTTTCCAGTTAGAAAAGGAACAAAATCAATTGAAATTGTGAAATACGCCATTTCAAGAGTAAATAAGGGAGATTCTATGTTATGGTTTCCCGAAGGACAGAGACACAAAAACCCAAAAATCAATAGGATGATGGAAGGTAAACTTGGATCAGGTATGCTTGCTCATGGTGCAACTGTACCGATTATTCCGGTCTTTATTTCAGGTGCTGAATTTGCCATGCCTGTTGGTAGAAAACTGACCATAGGCGTTGGACCCAGATCTATTAAGATAAAGGTAAAATTCGGAAAACCAGTATACCTAGAGGATTTACGAGCCAGGGCTCCATCTAAGGAGTCATCTCAACTTGTCCTTGGTCGAATCATGGCAGCAATTGAGGAATTAAGACCTGAAGGGCCATACGTCATTCAGAAGACCCGAATAATGCGGAAACAGAAGAGAAACTGAATTATAGAGTCACAGGAATTGAGGGTTCACTTTTTCTATATTAAATGAATAATAAATCACCTAGTTGAACAATAGTTTTTATATTCATTAAGCGTATTTCTTTTCGTGGAAAACATTGAATCCATGACCGGAGAGGAATTCGAACTTCTTATTACAGATCTCTTTAGACGTATGGGCTATGAGAATGTGATCAATAGGAAATTAAGCGGAGATGGAGGAATTGATATTGAGGCATTGGATCCCGAAGCTGAGAGATCCATTGCTGTTCAATGTAAAAAACGAAGTGGTGGAAAGAAAATTTCCAGATCTTTTGTTCAGCTGATTGATAGTGCAAGACGATATGAGAACTTTGATCAGGGTATGATTGTGACTAATACCAATTTCACTAGACCTGCAAGGGATTTGGCCAAGGAATTGAATATCTCACTGATTGATGATTTCAAACTCAAAACCTTATTGAATACGCATTACAAGAGAAGGAAGGAAAATAAAGAAAATCAAATGAAAGATAGTAACAATCAAGAGGAGAGCAGCATACCCGATGCACAGCATAAAGAGGCAGCTATTGATGAAGAACTAGAGGATATAGGAGAAGAATTTGACGAACCATCGAAAGAACCAATGAAGTATATTGACAAACTGTGTAGGTATTGCGGTCATAAGCTCAAAGGAGTTATAGAATATTGTGAACTCTGTGAATGGCCCTTTGCTAGTGAGGAATTTGGAGATCCAGTAGATGAACTAGGTTGTACGCACTCTACATTACCAAAGGTATGCAGTGTTTGTGATACTACTCTCCAAGGAATGACTGCATTTTGTTCCAAATGTAATTGGCATTATAATGGTGCGAATTGAAAGAATGGATTAATAGTTTGCTTGTATAATTTAATTATTATCTAATTTTACTTCTTACCTACGTATTCGTATTTTTCGCCAAATTCTTTGAGGACCTCTAGTAGTTCAGGTGCCATTGGTTCGAGAACTTCCTCTTTAAGCTGTAATTTACCAGTGGCGTCTTTGTACTGTACATATAGAATATCTTGATAGGCTTTAACCTCTTCTGGGTATTCTATTCTCACATGTCCTCCACGGCTTTCTTTTCTCTCTAAAGAAGCAATTAACACCATTTCTGCTGTTTGACAGGCATGATACATGGCAAGGACCTGATCCCATGAAGGGTTGTACTTCCTTGTTCCGTCTGCTTTACATTTGAGTGCCCTGCCCTTCATCTCCTGCAATTTGGCAATACAATCCTTAAGAACTTCATCAGTAGAATTAAGTTTTGCCTCTGTCATCAAGGCTTTCAGTTCAGTATGTAAGGTATAGGGATTCTCAGTTCGATCCTCATCAAATGGAGCAAGGGTGAATTTCACTGCTTCATCAATTACATCTTTTGGAATTTCAACGAATTTTTTATCTTTAACATATTCAGATGCAAAGTGACCTGCTCTTTTACCAGAAACGAGTGTATCACATAATGAGTTTCCACCCAACCGGTTAGCACCATGCATTCCACCACCTACTTCACCACCTGCAAAGATACCTTTGATATTGGTCATTGAATTGCTGGCAGAGAAACGAATACCACCCATGGCGAAGTGAGCTGTGGGTGCAACTTCAAAGGGTTCCTTTGTGATATCTAGACTTGCGAGTGATTTCATCTGATGTACCATAGAAGGCAGCTTCCTCTTGATATACTCTGGATCTCTAACACTAGCGATGTCCAACCAAGCTGCATTGTGTGGACTTCCTCGTCCAGCATTTACTTCAGCTCTGATAGCTGCTGCAACTACATCTCTTGTCAGTAGTTCTGGTGGCTTTCTAGTTTTCTCACGTACTGATTCATCTCCCCAGAGCCATCTCTCTGCTTCCTCTACAGTTTCTGCATAATCTGGTTTATATCGGTCAGGGATGTAATTGAACATGAATCGCTCACCCTCTGAGTTTTTCAGATATGCACCTTCACCTCGTACTCCTTCTGTCACTAATGTACCTGCAACATTATAGGGGTATGCCATTCCGGTGGGATGGAACTGTACAAACTCCATATCTATGAACTCACAACCTGCATCCAATGCAAGTGAAAACCCATCACCAGTTAATTCCCATGAATTTGAGGTGATCTCAAAGATTTTACCCAGTCCACCAGTTGCCATCACTATCGCTTTGGCCTTGATCAGCATTAATTCACCTGTATTTCTATCAAATCCAAAGGCTCCTAGGACTTTCCCTTCTTTGACCAGCAATTTTGAAATGGTGGTTTCCATGAGAAGGGTCACATTCTCTTTGTGTAACACTACATCCTCAAGAGATCTTATCATCTCCAATCCTGTACGATCACCAACATGTGCTAATCTTGGATATGCATGACCCCCGAAATTTCTTTGCAGGATCTTCCCCTCAGGAGTACGGTCCCATACTGCTCCCCAGTCTTCGAGTTCTTTAACAACTACTGGAGCTTCATCAACCAATATTTTCTGAAGTCGCCAATTACCATGCCACTTACCACCCTTTACGGTGTCTCTGAAATGCACTTTCCAATTATCCTTGTCGTTAACATTTCCAAATGAAGCGGCTACACCACCTTCAGCCATTACCGTATGAGCCTTACCAAGAAGGGTCTTGGACACCACTCCTATACTAATATCCTTATTATATGAAGCTTCGATAGCGGCTCGCAAACCTGTTCCGCCTGCACCTAGAATAAGAACATCAAATTCCTTTTCAATAATTTTCTCTTCAGACATTTCTGATTCCTTTATACTTCGGTGATTGAAAAAGCATTTAATAAATAATCTGACTTCTACTGAATTAACTGTCACTTCGCGAGTAATTTAGTACAAATAATTGAAAAATAGGATAATTTTCAATTTTTTTTTATCTATTCTACTGTTAAGCGAAGATCAATTATGGATTATTGCAAAGTATTCAATAACTTGGATAAGTGATGCTTTATTAAAAACATAAACTTGATTTAGATTAATGCACTTTCATTCTTTTTGGTACTTAACATTAATATTTTTAAATTAGATATCGATGTTTAGTGGTGAAAGATGAGTAATTCAGCTTCTTCTCGTATGGAAAATGAGTCTAAGAGGTCCAGCATCGTACTATTCCTCATTGCATTAAATAGTGTAATTGTTTATTTGATTACTGATCTGGAAATATTTTTAACAGTAGCTGAATATTCACTCGGGTTATTTGTTATTTATTGGTATCTCTTTGGACGAAATAAATCAAGTGAGGGAATTCCTGAAAGCAAGACCAGGGTAATCTCGACTATTCGCTTAGGCCTGAAATTCATAAAATTAAACCGAAGATACCTCATATTATCGATATTTGGTATCACCATCGCAGTTATGATTATCTCACAATCCATAATTTTCACGAATACCTTCGAGCAACATAGTTTTGATAACTATATTGGTGAAGCTGATGTGTCTACTATCAAAATTGATCTTGATAAAGTGAATAGAACCGAGTATAATTTATTTGTTGATTCAATGGATGAAGGAATAGAATCCTGGGCAATCAAGGAAGATTTGAACCTTGTCGATTATAATACAACAGCCGATCTAAATATGAAATTGCTAACCAATATCACTATCGAAGATGATCGCCGGGAAGTTAGTCTAGAAACAGTTCAAACAATAAATCTGGATTCAAAATGGAGTGATTTTCAAGATTATCCCTCTTTTCCTTCTGAAATCGACACTAGTAGTGAACCTGTAATCCTGATTATCAGGGAGGATAGTTTCTCTAATCCTTATTCATATTATAATATCACAAATGAAAGCAAAACTGGAAGAATTATGGTTATGGAGGACTCATTGAAGAGAGTAAATTCTTCATACACCCTGTATAATCTAAGCATTCAAATAGATTATATATGGTTAGTTTCAATGCAGGAATTACTCTACGCAACAGAAAATGGCTTTCCTGTAGTATACAACAGCTTTGTAATGAATCAAGAGCAGATCTGGTCAACATATGAGGATCTAGAGGAAATTGCATTTGATTCAAATCAGACATCTAATTGTTGGGGAAAGGTGTTGACAACTACAGAAGTCTTTGTTGATATACCTGAAATGAAACAGATGAACTTGGTAGAGTATACTGACGCTTTGCAACGGTTCAGAGATCGTTTGAGCCAGTTTGTTGATGAATTCAGAATTAATATTCATCTAGAATACTCTGAGAAGGAGATTTCAAGCCCAATAATTGATTCTTTGATGTTGTACAATGAAGAATTTGCCTCAATCCAATTTGTAATGTTATTAATGAATATCCCCATCATCTTGACATCCGTTTTTTTACTTGTCTTTGCCTATGATGCATTGAAACGATTCAAAGAACAGTACTTCTTTATGTTATTAACAAGAGGTGTATCTTCTGGACAATTACTCAATTTTAATCTTGTTGAGGGTCTACTAACATCTTTTCTATCAATTACTATAGGGATGATGTTATCCATTCCACTAGTAATCTATGAATTTTCATTATCAAGTGGAATTACTATTGACTATGGATATGGTTTAATAATTCCAGAGAGTTGGTACTGGAAATTACCTCTACTAGGGCTATTGATGATTCTAGAATTATCACTCATTACTCGGGTCTCATCTGATTCTCTATCATGGGTTGATAATTATTCACCTTCAAGGCATGAACCTTTCTGGAAACGATGGAATATACCGGTAATCATACTCATCCTGAGCTTGATAATCCAATTGGTTCTTACTTTAGTTAACTTTACAGAGGATACCCGTGAACTAGCATTTATTGCAGGGGATACAAATATCCTGTTAATTATTCTTACATTACCATTGGTTCTATCAAATTATATTCTCAGGATTTTGGGGTACTTCTCTCAACTAGGGAGGAAGGGGAATCGTTATCTCACCATCATTGTCCATAATTTAACCAAACATAATCATTATACCTACCAATTTACCTCGATTATCATAGCTGTATTTCTTGTCATGTTTGTGTCAGTTTCAGTATCATATTCAGTTGATCAATGGGCCTACGAGCAGAATCACTACAAAATTGGTGGTGATTTGTTAATCGAAGTTCATATCCCCAATTCCAATTATATTGATAGCGTGCAAGAACAACTTACTACTGTTGATCAAACTTCAGGTGTGCAATCCACTAGCTCAGCATTAAAAGTGATCTATGGACAAACCAATTGGGATGTAGCAGTAGGTGAAGATAGGTATGTTTATAGTATTTTAGGACTAAATTCCCTTACGGCAACTAATACTTTGTATTGGCAAGATGACTATTCAGACTATGATTTAAATTCAATCCTATCCCTTGTTGCAGATGGTTCAATGGCTATGAAAAGTGATGAATTACAGAAATTGGATCTCAACATTGATGATTCACATTTAATAAGTTATGGTTCACATGGTGTTAATACACTTAGCGTTCGAATATCTGCCTCATTTGATTATTTTCCATACATTGCTACGCAATCACTAGCAGAACAAAGATCTGATGATCTGAAATCAATACATTTGGTAACAAATTTTGATCGAGCACTAGAGATTTCATCAATAATCCGTAATGATTTGACCCTAGTATATTTTGTAAATTTAGAAGATGATGTGAATGCAGTGAATATTAAGAATGTCCTGGAAGAAAATCTAGAGTTTGATGAATTCATAGTTTCTATTGCTGATGATCCATCAAAGGATTATTTTCTCAAAAACCAGATCTCCTTTTTGATTTCTGCTAATTCTGGAATAATTTTATTTTCATTGATGCTAGCTACAACTGCCATTATTCTCTATGCTCTATTACTTCGTTCTAGTAGGGCAAGAGAAATCATGCTTTACAGAGTTTTGGGTCTGAAAAATGGAGAAATTATTCAACTCATAAGATTAGAGATGCTTTTACTTGTGGTTATTGGGATACTCCTCGCATTTATCTCCTCCATTGGGATCGTTCATATTGTTATTGCATTATTGACATCTACAGATGTTATTCAAGCCTCTATAGGTGTATCTATAAAATATGATTGGATTCCTGTAATGATTACCCTAGGGTCCACCCTGATAATAACTCTAATAGTATCCAGGCTGGTAATTGAACAATTCTTCAAAGAATTGCCAACTACATTGTTAAGGGAGTGATATTATGTCCGAATTTGATAAAACAAGTAAAATATCTCATTCATGGATTATTAGAGTAATAATCTTATTGCTCAATCTTCTTATTCTTTACATTCTCACAGACATGATTTTATTCATTGCTACTGGTTTGGGATTCCTTCTCATGTATTTGGGAATATATGGCATAATTCTCTACCGAAACAAGAAGGAATTGCGAGAACGACCAGAACTTGCACTTGAAATCGAGCGTTTCATGAGTAATTTGGCTCAGATTTCTGCTATCAGTGAGGATACAGTATCTCGGAAGCAATATATCATTAATATTGAGAGGGCCATACAACGGATCCAAGCAGTTGTACAATCATTAAAGGATCAGATCGGGGATCAGATTGAGATAGACTCCATTTCAGCAATGGTAAGGAAATTTGTTATGGTAGATAGCAAATTTACAAAATTTGAAAACAAGAGAACAAGTATTCTAGATGCTTTTGCAATTACCCGGAAATACTTAAGAATTAATCGCAAGTATATTATTGTGTCTCTTGCTGGTTTGTTTTTATCTGCATTGATACTATCCCAATCATATGTGATGGTGGAGAGCTACAGACAAGAACATTTCAATAATTATCTTGAGGGAAAAGATAATACTGCATTTGATATCAAAGTCAGTGATGTACCTACTGGCCTAATCTCGCAGTATAGTAATTTTGTTGAGTCACATAAGCTATCTTGGTCATCTACATATAATTTAGATATCACTTCTATAGACACATTTGCTGAACTAGATTTTTTGATTATTCAAGGAAAACGTTACAACCTAGATCAAGCAAGGGTTTGGGTTGATACTATTCCATCGCATACTCATATTTGGACAGAGAGGATGTATGATCTATTAAAACAATTCCCAACTTTTCCTGATATAGAATTTAATGAAAGTCAGAACTTATTGGTTATCACCCCATATCTAACACAGGGTAATCCGCAGGTTGGGTATATCAATTATACTACGTCGGACTTTTTAGTTAATGGTTCATTTCAATTATTAGTAGAGGCTGATTATAAGATTGGAAATTTTAATACTAGCGCACTTCCTGATTTTGCCAACTACACAGTACCCAATATGACTGTAGATCATATATGGAAAGTATCTCAAACAGATATAGATTACAATAATCAACATGAAGGGATAATTGATGGAAAGATACTTGAAGGTACATATTTTCTGCCTCAAGGTTCTGAATTAAACCTAATCAATGAGGTAGTCAATTATATCCAAACAGCAGGTGTCATTTGGGTTGATAATTTAGAGTTGCATATGAGAAGTCAAATTCATATCAAACGACCAACAATCAGTGATGTAAACCTAGCAAATTTGGAAGATCAACTTGGAAAATCTATCAATATCATCAGGGAGGACATCCTTGAATTTGCATCGAGATTCAACCTCTATACTGCATTACCCAGAGTTCTTTCGAAATTAAGGGATCGGATAGCTGAGTATTTAATCAATGTGAGTACTCTTGATTTTATAATCCCTGTAACCATGACACCACTAGTTCTCATCTCTCTATTCATGCTGTTCTTCTCATTGAATCTAATTGAAAAATGGAAACAGACGATTTTCTCAATCATGTTACAACGTGGGACGAATTCCAATCAGATGCGATTAATGCTAATCACAGAGATCCTTGCACTTTCATTCATAGCCATGATTCTTGGTATGTGGATGGCCATTCCTATCACCTCGCTCATGCTGAGGAGTTCAGGTCTTCTAGAATTTGCTGGAGAATCAATACCTATCCTTATCCCATCATTCTTTTATTGGAAAGTTCCCTTACTGACGGTGTTAATCTCATCAAACTTCTATATCTCAAATATCGTTAATGTACATAAAATCGATATTTTGAAGAGCTACGAATCTACCGAGACTACCATACCGGTTTGGAGAAGATTAAACCTAGATGTAATAATCTTCTCCTATGGTTTGCTTTTCTGGATAATTGTTCCCAATATCTCTTTGGGTACATACGCTGGACCAATATACCTAATAATGGGTACATTGGCAATTCTAGCAGTTATTTTTGGTTTTCCATTGGTTCTGGCAAGATACTTAACAGAAACAATCGGATTTTTCCTCAAGGGATTGACAAAGAGACTCGAGCTAATCAAATTATCCATCAATAATATCCGTAAAAGAAAATACTTCACATCAATGTTGACTGCTTTGATAATTATTTCAATGTTGCTGTCATTTGTTGCTTTGGTAATACCTGTGACATTTGCTCAGGTATCTTCCCAGCGTGCAATGTATGAGGTTGGTGCTGACATATATGTAGATGATTTAGATTTGACAGATCTAAATATGCAATCAATGTTCACTATTGAAGATGTTGCCTACGCATCAGTGTATTTCATGGATTATAAGCCTCATCCAAACGATTTGAGTGCTGGAGAATTACCATTGAATTATCGTTTTCTGGCAATCAATAGTAGCAATTTCGCGGATGTTGTATACTGGGATGATGATTTTTCAACAACTAGTCTACAGGAGATTATCGCTATTGATGATGATAGTGTAGCAATACAACAGGATGTAAGAGAGGGTTTACATTTAGATGATCAAATAACTCTTAAGTATCGCACCCAATACTTGAATTACCTTTCCATTCACTCTACATTCAAGTATTTTCCCCGCCTGGTCGAGCAATTACCAGTAGCAACTCTTGACAATGTTGAGGTAGAGGTAGTACCATTAGTAGTTAGTATTAAGACACTCTTCGATTTTGCAGAGGTCATCGATGGGCTCATTTCTGCGGGTACATACATTGATGTTTTCAATGAGAACGATATTAAGGAGGTGAGTAAGGAAATCAGTCGTATCTATGCAAGTTTTCCTGATATTGAGGTGCAAAATTCAATTGATTTACTTGAATCATACGAAAGAGAAGGTCAGAATGATTTTCTCCTAAAAATAATGCATGTGATTCTTCTTGTTAGTATGACCATTTTCATCCTATCTATTCTATTTTATAATTTTATCACAATACGAGATAGGTCAAAAGAAATTGCCATCTTACGTGCGTTAGGAATGATTAGAAAACAGGTATCATTGATATTATTCGCTGAGATAATCAGTTTAATTCTACTCGGTGCCATAGCAGGTGCAGTATCTGGATATACTGTTTCTTATGGACTACTAACTATATTAAATCAAACCAATTTCTTTAATTATGTAGTACCCATTGGTCTCATATTAAATCCAGAACGAATTCTTATCTATACTGCCATCATGATAGTGACTGGTATATCAAGTGCAATTTATCCCATCTTGAAATTAAGTAAAGGCCAAACCGGTTCAATTCTCAGTGCTACTTAGCTAATTAAATCTTGATATATTTTCCTTTTCTCAATATCTGACAATTTCTTTATATCCAATAAGGATAAATGTAATGTTTCATTCTCCTTAGTACGCACTATCAATTCTCCATCGAGTGGGTTTATCCCTTTGACTATACCAGTCACAGCTCTCTTATCCTCCTTTCTTGTTTGTGGTGGAACTGCAGCAACTACATCATTTAAATTTATCACATAACCATCAGTAAATTCTACATGAGATTCATCCATGAGTTTGATCAAATCGACCTCACTAGTTGTTGCTCTAATCTCTTGTTCAATCAATTGTTGCAAATGATGAATTTTGTACTCCTCTATCTCTCCTCTATGAAATGATTTGATTAGTGAAATAGCTAGATGATCTGGTAAGGCTGTTCTCTTTAGTCTCAGTCTATTTATTGCCTGCATTTCAATAAATCTGACCACAATTAAGGACAATATATTTTCATCTTCTTTGGATAATGATGTTAGAAATTGAGAGTCTAAAACCATACTGAACTGAATGAACTCTCCATCTTGAAAATGAATCTGGATCTCAATAGGATCTTCTCTGAACCCATCCATTGCAGATTTAAGTTCCCAGAGTTTTATACCTGCAGATCGATAATCTAGGAAGAAATATTCGCGTATTGGATTTTCACTAGCTACTCTCGAATAATCTTTGTATTTGAAAACAATGCTTTCGACTGGTACAAGAGCTAATTGTGTCACAAAGCTGTCTACTTCATCCAAATCCATATTCCATTGTTTCAAACCTTGTTTAAGAAGTAAGGATAAAACTAGAAATTCAACAAACACTCGGATATTGAAGTGGAATGCAAAAGCTAGAAATGCTCCCTCAAGTAGGAATGCAATAAAAATAAATATTTGGTTAAGAAGTGCTAGGACAAATACAGAATTATCTGCAGATTCTACAGCTAAAATTGAGAGTAATTGGAGTACATTGAACATCATGTACATTACCATCAATTTGTAATTTACCTGATTTGTAGATCGATAATTATTAATTAACTTATACCAAACAATTAACCCTCCCATCAACTGAGTGAAATAAGACCCTAGTCCAATTGCTAGCGAGAACTCCCCTAGATATACATAATATAACAGGAGAATACCTTGGGTGAGAATATAATAGAGCTGTAACCATAGGATATGTGAAGATCGTACATGATCTCGCTCTTCAATGAGCAAACTGATTATCAATCCAATAATTGGGAAGTATATCAACAGATAGATCCAAATATTTGTAACATCTGTATGTTGAAAATTGTTTGAAAATAATATAGCCGCATACCTGATACTTAGGTATGCTGTGATATTCACAGAGATTACTGCAATGAGATTCCCTAGGAGTGGTAATATAGTCCTTCTCATATCCTCTCTGTTCATACAAAAACATTTGTTGAGATCAATATAAGGATAAGGAATCGTTCCCGATACAATCAATAAATTAAGTAAGAATTCTTCAAATTAGGGTTTGATACTACAATAAGTATAGAAAGTAAACTGTTATTTGCATATTGAACTCATTTGAAACGAAATCAGATTGATATTGCAGTATTCTGTAATGTGAACAAATGTAATCAGCAATGTATCAGTATATGTCCCGTGAATAAACGATCAGATGAGGTTGCACTTTTGATTGAGTCGAGTAAGGCTAAAATTACCTCATATTGTGTTGGATGTAAAAAATGTATAGAAGTTTGTCCACTCAATGCAATCTCTGTTGTTGAACATCAGAAATTCAATGAAATTGTACTTGAAAAAAATAAAGAAGTGATACAAAAATGGAAATCTAGCGATTACTTGATAGATACTGATAGATTTACCCGTTTCTCACAAACCAAATCCATCTTTTCAAGGGTGAATAATGATCCTAGTTTTAAAAATTATAAAGAAGGTATCTATACCTTTCATAATGAGATCCTAAGGGAAAACAAAAAAGGGTACTCTCGAATTGAAATGGCTCTCTCTTCTTCTGCTTGGGCAGTCTACGATAATCTTCCGGCTGCTTTCCCTAATCATCAAACTAAGATAGATCCAGAACAGAAATTTGATGTAGACCTTATTCCAGATAAAGAGTTTTATAAAAATGATGATCCTGAGAATATGGCTAGAATTATTAAACAAGTGGCTACCGCATTTGGTGCAGCTGAAGTCGGCATCACTAAAATAAATCCTAATTGGATATATACTCATAATAGACAAGGAAATGAAGTATCTCTAGATGAGGATATCAATTATGCCATCGTTATGCTAATTGAGATGGATCTTGAAGCATTACAAACCTCTCCAGCCTTACCCAGTGGTTTTGCCACGGGAAATGGATATTCCCGAATGGCTTTTGCACAGGCATGTATGGCTGCATTTCTACGAGATTTAGGATACAAAGCTGTTCCAGATGGAAATGGTACTGCATTGAGTGTGCCTTTGGCCATTGACGCAGGCCTTGGACAATATGGTAGGCATGGTCTACTTATTACAGAGAAATATGGATCGAATGTGCGTATCTGTAAGGTATTGACAAATTTACCCTTGGCTACTGATAAACCTAAGCAGTTTGGTGTGCTTGAATTCTGCAGAACCTGTAAAACCTGTGCTGATACTTGTCCCAGTCAATCAATTAGTCAAGCAGACATACCAAGCTGGAATGGTCCAACTATATCAAATAATCCAGGTATATTGAAGTGGTATGTTAATGTAGAGACCTGTTATGATTTTTGGACCCGTAATGGAGGAGATTGTAATAATTGTGTGGCTAATTGTCCTTTCACACAATCCAAACATTGGTCTCATGGAATCCCAAGGTTTTTTATCCGTAATGCACCTATATTCAACCGTCTCTGGGTATGGTTACACCACTTGATATATGGTAAACAACGTAAACCAGAGGATTTCTGGGAAGATGACAAGAAATTCATTCATACTAGATAATTCAGTGTATGGCTGAAATATATAAATTTAAATTTCACTTAGTTTATTCACAAATATTGAGTGATCTGTTTCTTCTTAGTATAGTATTCTCCATACTTGCTGCAGTATCTTGGGGGATTAACTCTCATATTATAAAAGCAGGAATACGTGATGAGAATCCATTTCTTGCCATGGTCTTTCGTTCTATTGCTGCATTTATTCTACTCACAGTTGGATCAATCGTGATATTTGGCATTGATTCCGTAACGATGTACTTTAAACCCGAAATATTGCCTTTGGTTCTACTCACCTCATTACTGGTAATTTGTGGAGATGGAATCTTTCTCTATTCTCTAAAATTATACCCAGTTAACGTGATGCAACCGATTTCATCGGTATACCCGCTTGTTACATCTTTTATTCTATTGTCTACAGGTATCGAAACTGTCAATATATACATTATTCTAGGGACGATATTGGTTATATTGGGCGTGATATATGTGACCAGTAATATTGATGGGCCAATGAAGACTAAAATCGAAACCAAGGCACTAATTTATGGTGTAATTACTGCAATATTCTGGGGAACGAGTATTTATTTCGTTAGATTTATACTTGAATTTGATGGATCAAATGCTATTGGCCTCACTGGCGTTCGTACGATGTTCATGGGCCTCGGTTCACTACTAGTATTTCTCCTGTCACCTGGGGAATGGCAGAAATATAATAATCGTGAGCGATCTAGTAAGTTAGCTAGTATTAAGTATATGTTCCTTTCAGGAATAATTGGTTGGGTTATTGGGGCTACGCTGTTCTTTGCTGCAGTACAGTATATAGGAGCGGCAATCCCCACTCCAATTACTTCTACAAATCCAATTATTGCCGTGGTTATTGGTAAATATCTTGGAATCGAGAAAATCAATGGTAAACAGATGATAGGGATTCTCTCTTCAGTTTTAGGTACTATTATTATTGTAATGTTCTAGTGCTTTAACCACTCGTTCTCTTATTGGAGGATGGGAGGCGAAGAATCGTTCCATTTTAGAAGGTCTGGGATTGCTCAGTGACACTATGCCTAATCTAGTAATCGCTTATACAAATGCTTCCGGATTTTTACTTTGGATGATTGCATACTTATCAGCACTCAATTCACGATTTCAAGCAAAATGTGATAATATATTGAGTAAACTCATACGCATTGCCATAAGTAAAATTATGCTATTTGGAGTTGTTACTATGATAACAACGTATGCCACATAAAAAATAAGCATATTGTTTATGATGTTATCTAATAATTTAGCCCAACTGTGTTTCATATTTCTATAATATCGAGAAATTGATATTTATATTATAAGAAATTTCGATAAATCAATATATTTTATTTATTAAATTTGATTTAATTTCCGAAGAATGATTATATATGGCATATTAAAGTCAAAATTAATGACAGAAAATATACCTGATATCATTAGTAAAGAAAATTTAAATGCAGAAATATTATTTGCTGGGCTATGGGTAGTAGAATTTATTGTTTTACTTATTCATAACTTTTCAATTATCAATGCTGTGATCGAGAATAAGGACCTTGATTTATCAAATCATTTGTTACCCATTATTATCACTATAATTCTTGTAGGAATATATTTGGTTATTATCAAGATGCAGAAGTTAAAACTAGGTGAAGGTTTCTTTATCATTCAGATATTCTATTTCTTGTTATTTTACATTTTAATATGGTTTTTCGGTGAAATATTCTATCCTTCTATTAGCATTTTCATAAACAGTTTCTTTCTGTTAGGTGTGGGTATATGGGCGACCTATGATATTTTTTCGACATTACTACGATCTTCAAAATCATTTGATAAATTAACAATGTTAGAAAATTCTGTACAAGGTAAAAGCTTGGCCATGAAATATGTGCATTCACAATTTAAGAAATTAAAAGAAAACATTTCGCAACTAACACCTGAAAATATTAATGAAAAAGTTGCGATGATGCTCAAACAGGATTTAGAGAGATTTAGACAACTATGTAAACTGCAAGGGTTGGAAATTGATGATATGGATGTATTATGGTATTACTGTTACGATCAAACAACTGAAATTAGGGAATCCTTGATGAAAATGCTAAATGATTATCTTTCCAAGCAACTCCTTGATGAAGAAATCACTGAAGAATTTGATCTCTCCTCTGAAATAGATACTCTTCTGGCAAAATATGCCGATTTGGAAGATAATAAGATCGGAAAAATCGAGTAATTTTCTAGAATCATAAGAGATAACAAACTAGGACTAGATGAAAATTAAATTATCAGTTTTAGGTACTATTATTGTAATGTTCTAGTGCTTTAACCACTCGTTCTCTTATTGGAGGATGGGAGGCGAAGAATCGTTCCATTTTAGAAGGTCTGGGATTGCTCAGTGACACTATGCCTAATCTAGTAATCGCTGATACAAAAGCTTCTGGATTTTTACTTTGGATGATTGCATACTTATCAGCACTCAATTCACGATTTCTAGCAAAATATTTGCTTATAGGTGATAATATATTGAGTAAACTCATACGCAATGCCATAAGTAAAATTATGCTATTTGGAGTTGGTACTGTGATAACAACGTACGCCACATAAAAAATAAACATATTGCTTATGATGTTATCTAATAATTTAGCCCAACTGTGTTTCATAGTGTAATGGCCCAGTTCATGATACAGAATTTGTTCTATTTCATCATCTCGGAAATGATTAATGAGATAATCACTAAATACAACCCGTGAATACTTACCAAACATCAAAAGATATGCATTAAGGAACCGATTATTCATAGAGTATGTGGCTTTGTAGAGATTGCTGGAACTAAGATTTACTTGTTGAAGAATGGGTTCTAATCGATCTTTCAATGATGATTCTCTGAAATGGATAATTTTATTCTGCAGAGGATCTAACACAATTGGAACAAAATAATTCTCAATTCGTTGGACGAATAAGGCAAAAATAGTTGCAGGTATCCACCAGAGCTCAAAATTCGTAATGAAAAAGTAAATTACCATGTAATAAGGAATAAATTTCAGTTCTAATCGTACTAGATACTTGATACTATTGATCAATTCCATCCTCTTGCTTATTCTAGGCAGAAATCCATATCTAATTAATTGGAGATTTAATAATTGATTAAATGAAATATCAATTAGTGAGGCAGCAAAAATCACCATAGCACTTTTCCAAAATAGGATTAACCATTCACTTTCACCCTGTATGTTAATATCCATTTTGAAAATCAAGAAGAGTGTTAAGGGAAGTAAGAGAAATGATGTCATTCGTAATCTAGAAACAGATTTATGGAACCATCTAATATTGGGATCAACCATCGAACAGAACCGGAGATAAGTCAAGTACTCGAATTCCCGGTCTGTATCTAGTTCTGGAAAATAGATACTAGATTTTTTGGTCATCATCCTTTTCACTGGCTCAGAATATAAATGGATTGAGCATGAGATGAGTGTGAATGATCATTTCCCAGTTACGAATAATCTTCTCAGCCGTTCAATTGCCAAGCTATTTGTCCATGTAAATAATACTCGGTTTAATCCTCTTTTGATTTGAGGAATGGGTAATCCTAGATTCATTAACACTAGATATAATTCCTCCTCGTTTTCCAGTGATGTTGATAGGCTTATTCTATTTTCCTTAATTGATTGATAGACACATAATTGGTTGATTTTTCCTCTGATTTCAATGCTACTCAAGGGTAGGCCTAAATTCCAAGTGTACTTACTTATATCTTTGAAATGACGGTAAAGATAAATGAGACTCATCACATCATCCTCATTATACTCAATAAGGTCTTGAACCTCGAATTCAGCAACTTTTCCCAGCTTCTTGACTAAATTGGTATAACGTGTGGCTACTTCCAGTCCATCTAGACTTCCATGCATGAACATGTACCCTAGGTGGGTGGCAAGTGGTTTGAGCGCATAGCTACGTATAGGCGAGTCATAACTTCTTCCAAGGATTATACAGTAATCTATCCAAGGTCTGTTTGATAATGAATTTAGCATGTGATATAATTTCAATCGTTTTGCTGCATTCCATATCATTCTGATATCAAAATTAGTCCGAGAATAATAAATCAGTGCTTTAGATGGATGTGCAAGAAGATATTCATGGAAACCTAGCATCATCTCCCTCTCTTCATCCCAGCTTTTGGCATAGAAATAATCAAATTGTTGTTGAAATACGACTCCTATTAACCAAATATTTCCTCCATCTACCGCTGTTTCAATATCTAAAAAGATACAATCATCTTCAGGTGGAAGAAGCATCTTCATTTAATCCTCTCCAGTGCAGCTGTTATCTCATTTTTCCAAGAATTGAAATTTGTCGGATCTGGATATGACTGAATTAATTGATGCAATCTCTTGCTGTTCTTGTATGACTTCTGTAATCGGAAAACGATTTTTGGCTTTCTGGCCAATTTTAACAATTTAAAGAATAATTTATCGAATGCTAAACTGGATTGCTCAAGAGTGAAGACCAAATCTTTGCCTTCGATTATTTTATGCTTGAGGATATACTTCAAATCATCAATTCCATGTTTTCTAATATACGCATTCAGGATAATTCCTATACTATGCAGCATTCCGAATTCTTTCCAAATTTTTTCATTATATGACCAAAGTTCTGTTTTAGAGAATTCATTGCAGTTAATAATGGATTGTGCAGCATATATGCCAGAAAATATTGCAGGAGCATGTCCCTCACCATTTATTGGATTGACCATACAACCTGCATCTCCTAGAGCCATGAAGTGATCAGAAACAAGGGTGTACAAGGGCAATCTTGCTGGGATATGGGCACCTCTGCCATCAAGTACCTCATAATTGCTTATATATTTGTCTCTGATTTGATGTGTACGTTTTCTGATGTTTTTGATCTGATGATCTTTATAGTATCCCAAACCTAGATTTAGCGTATATTCACCTTTGCTGAATATCCAAAAATATGCAGGCATTACATCATTTAAATCAGAATCAAAAAACAGAATCATTTTATTTTGGTATGCATGTGGTTTAACCGTTTTAATGATCTCTCTGTATGAAATGAGCATATCAGAATCAGCAATATTGCGTTCCACGTCTGTATTTGTAGGAAGTGACTTCCTTACCACAGCAGTCACACCGGAAGCATCAATCACTACATTTGCCCGAATTTCACCTTTATTAGTACTAATGCCTCTAATTTTGTCATCATCAATGATCAGTGATTTGAAACGCGTATCTGGTAGAAGTTGAACGGATGGATAACTCGATAGTTGTTTGATTAATTGCTGTCCATACATCTGACGATTGATTGTTGCTGATTTTCCAGGAAGTTGTAACTTTACATTCTCCAGATTGATAATTATTTGATCTAGCTGTTCAGAAATTGAAGATTGATCAGGAGCAGGTATTTCTGCTAATTGCTTGAATATCTTGAAGAAATAAGGATTAAGTGCATCCCCACAGACTTTATCCCCTATCTCGGTCAGTGATTTGCGTTCAACTAGTACAGTAGCTATGTTTGCCTTACCAAGTGTATAGGCACATGCTAATCCTGCAGGTCCAGCTCCAACTATCACAACTGATGTATTCACTGGCAGTAAATGAATTACAGAGTTAATTAATCGTATGATAGGATTAAGGTTGAATGATTATTTCTTTTTCCAGCAATATTTGTCCATTTCAGCTTGCAATTTGGTATGATTATTAGGACATTGATAAATTACTAACTACAATACTCCAAGAGCTATCCAGTATTTTCTTGTTTAGATGCAATATTAGGTGTCTTAATGGACAGGTTTTTCTTATTACAATTGATTGATTATAAGATGAGAAAATTTTTAATAGTATTTGTTGCTCTTTTACTTTTTCAGTTTCCTACCTCCAGTGCATGGGGATACTCTGTGCATACGGAAGTAACACAACGAACTGCTGAACTCATACCTGGAGAGTATGGTTCATTTATCAATAATCATCTTGATGAAATCCTGAAGAAAAGTCTTGAACCAGACCAGATTAAAAGCAAGGATCCTGCAGAAGGTCCAAGACATTTTGATGATAGTGATATTCCTCATCGAGACATGAATATTAGCTGGAGAGATCCTGATTATCGATTAGGGGTCATCTCCTGGGCAATTCTTAATACTACATATGATTTAGCAACAGCAATTTTCCATCAAGATGAAGAGAAGATGATTCATTATTTGGGATATCTGGCTCATTATGCGGCTGATTCTACCCAACCCTTGCATGCAACTTCCAATTTCGATGGTTATGAGACCGGGAATGGAGGTATTCACTCAAGATTTGAAGTAGACCTTGTATCCCGATATTTTGATGATAGTTTCGCAAATTCAAATTTTACTGAACTGAAGGTTGTGGATCCGTATAATGAGACGAAGGATATATTATCATCGGGATTGGCCTTGGTTGATGATATCATGGAGGCTGATGATATTGCAAGCTCTCAGGGTACTGATGATAATCAATACTACGAAATCCTCTGGAATTTGACCTCTTCAATAGTTCAAAGCAGATTGAATTTGGCTATTCAACATGCAGCAAACCTATGGTTCACAGCATATAGCTTAGCTACTTCTGATGAAGCTGCAATCATACTGAAAACAACAGAAACTATAACTAAAACCTCAGTAATAGTTAGTACAGTTACAGTCTTGGATACGATAGGAAATAATAACTCTACATTTGAAGAAAGTCCTTATTGGTTTTTACCTGCTTTCTTCATGGTTATTCTAGTTTCAAGAAAGCGATTGTAGATCTTTCTTATACTAACCACCTTTCATAGCATTTTGGGTTTTGTTGATAATTATCAAATTTAGTTAAGCAAATACAGTATCCCGATATTTAGTAGATTGATTTGATATAGGTTTTATTAGCTAAGAATTGTTGTTTGAAATCAAGAACCTCTTTGGTGATCTTTAGTCTATTCTCTTGGTTCCGACTCTCTTTTAGATTTTCGCAGCATTTACTGATGGTAAGATTGAACAAATATGTTCTCGTATTAGTTTGCATTCTAACAGACATTGTCTTTACCTCACATAAATCTGATGGGCCATCCTGCTTTGATCCAGGAGAAGCGCATTCCGGTTGATTAGCCGTTTAAGCTCTCTTGGATCCATTTGGATGTCACTAGAGCGGTCTCTTTTCCAGAAACTGGGAAATTCTATGTTTATTGTAGATTGTTTGGTTGTCTTGTTTATTAAAGCCATTTTATCTTTTACCTCTGTCGGTCTTTAGTAACCGTCTGAATAGTCAGTATTTTTTTCTGTCACTGACGATTTCCATGCCGACTATACTAATTATCGAACTAATAATATATAAATATATGTTTTAATTCCTATTACATATTGACAAGATGGAATGCAAATTTTTACATTAGATTTGTTATAAAAAAGATATTAGGTTAGTTAGCGGTTTTATTATGAATTTATACTAGTCAGTTAATGCTGAATATATTGAAAAACGAAAAAAAATTGAATATCTTCCAATTGATTTATTCTGCTTCCATTAGACTTTTAAATTTCTCTTTAGTATACATAAGTAAGAGAGAGATAATTTTGCCTCTAGATAATTACTCTCTTGATTTAATCTGTGATAATACATGAGTACCAAAGAACCTAGTCTTGATGAATATAAAATGAGTTGGATTACCTATTGGGCAAATCTTCCCATCATAAAAGAATTTGAAGAGGCCACTTTTAAGAAGATGGGCCAGTCCTCTGTACGTCATGCAATAATCACAATTCTAAGTAAAGGTATAGAAGATGAGGAACCTGGATCTGGAAGAAGAGTAAGAAGGCATGTTCTATCTGCATCAGAGATCATGAACATATTGGAATCTGAAGATTTTGATCTAAAAGTCAAAAAATCCAATTTGTATTTTCATCTAGAAAATCTTGAAAATATCGAAGCCATCAAGGTTGTTGATCAGGTACCCACGGGTAAGAGATTTACCACTTATTATGGCAGGACTGCAAAGGTATTTTATGTAAAAAATGCACGGATGGATGATGAGAAAGTCAAGGAATACTCACCCATTCGGTGGTCAGATTTTAAATCATTACTATTGCGAATGAATCCTGATAAGGAAGTCGAAATTGATAAATCCCTGGCACAAGCAGATGGTATCAATAAATATGATCCCAATCTTTTCAAAAACTGGATACGTGAGTTTCAGAAACATACTGAGGGTTTAGATCTCAACTTTGTTCAATTCCATGGATTCTTGTCTATCTTAAATAGATATACCAATGATGATACTTTTGAAGGTCTGAAAAAACTCGCTGAACTTTTGAAAATCGCTGAACTCCCTGATGAGGACGAGTAGAAACCCTAATTTGTACTTACTATTCTAAGAAATCATCAAAAAATATTCTTCCTAGTTTAATCAATTCATCATCTGACATAGGTTCACAATTATCACATGATTGTTTTGCTGTTTCTTCTTTATCAGCATCTATGCCCTTTCTGATAATCGCCTTCAAGGCTAGTTTCCTATTCATATATCTTCCACTTGAAACAATTTGATTTAGGTATTGGATCATCTCGGCATCAAGTTGAATTTCCATACTTGATTAAAAATGAAAGATCATTTGAACGTTTAGATTGCCTTATCAATTTGATATATCGATTTTCTGATCCATATGACACTCATAGGTCTTATATTAAGTATGAAATACCTAAGGCATGGATTTCACAAATAAAATTGTTTTAGTTACAGGTGGTTCATCTGGAATTGGAAAAGCCACTGTATTCAAATACGTTAATTGCGGTGCGAAGGTTATATTCACCAGTAAACAAGAGCCTACTGGTAAAAAGGTATATGATCAGCTCAAAGGCGATGGTGATCATTCATGGATTCAGATGGATGTAATGGACACAAAAAGTATTGATACCCTGTTTGAACATATATCCGAAAATTATGGAAAACTCGATATAGCTTTCAATAACGCTGTATCGGGAGGGGCAACTAATAAAATAGCTGACATCAATCTTGATGACTGGAACGAGACAATTCAAGGAACGTTAACCAGCACCTTCTATTCTATGAAACATGAGCTGAACTTGATGTCTAATGGAGCTACAATCATAAATAATGCTAGTGTTGATGGTTTGCGTGCTTTTCCCATGGATCCTATATATTCTGCTGCCAAACATGGAGTGATCGGATTGACAAAATCTGCAGCCTTGCAGTATGCAAGGGAAGGTATACGAATTAATGCGATTGCACCTGGATGGATCGATACACCACCAGTGCAAAAAATCATTCAGCAACATCCTCCTTCCAAAGAATTGATGCTTAGTCACCAACCCATTGGCAGACTGGGTAAACCTGAAGAAATTGCAGACTTGGTTGTTTGGTTGAGTTCACCTGAAGCTAGTTTTATTCTAGGTACAACAATAGCTATTGATGGTGGATATACTGCAGTTTAGGTTAATTTGGCTCACTATGAATGGTCACTTCTACAAAGCATGGAATTTCCTCTCGTATCTCATCCTCGAATACAACTGTTGCCTTATGGATGTCCTCAAGACTACTACTGGGATTAGCCTTACAATGCAGCGAAAGATTATGTAAACCATCGACAATAGGATGAAATTTGATATTGTGAGCATTTTCAAGAAGAGGAATCTTGGCTATTATATCATGGATTCTTTTTGTAATTTTCTCCTCATTGAATTGAGTAATTCTATTTTCACGGTAAGGTTCGATATGTGTGTAGATCTCTGTGATTTGAGGTTCAATCGCCATAACATCTTTTTCAAATTTCGAAATGAGTTCATGGGCATCGAAATATGATTTCTGGCCTGAAAGTTCTACATGCATTGTCATAGTGATTTTCTGGTCAATATTGAAAATATTCAGATGATGGATTTCCCTTATATTTGTGTATTTATTCTTTAGTTCGTTTATCTTATCCTGCAATGTATTGAGCTCTCTATCTGGTTGGGTATTTACTAGTACACTTACGGGGGCTTCAACCAGTTTTGATAATCGATATCTTATTGTTCCAACAACTTGTTGAGATTGAACAATTGTTAGATTTGCCTTCAATGTACAAACTAAATCAACAAAGTATTCAGCTCCTGATTTTCGTATTCTGAGCGTAGAGATTGACTTTATACCCTCGATATGCTCTAGCTCTTTTTGCATTTTTTCCTGCATTTCCTCAGGGGCTTTATCTAGTAAAGAGTAAACAGTTTCCTTGCCCAAATTAAAGGTAAGATATAACACAATAATTCCTACACCAATGGCTCCTAGAGGATCCCCTAGTTCAAACCCAAATTCTGTGAAAATTAGGCCGATAATAACCATACTAGAACTCAAAATATCTGTGCTAAAATGCAAGGCATCCGCCTTCAGAGCTTGACTGTCATATTTTTCTGCTGCTTTGTAAAGAGCTCTAGATCTTCCATAATCAATTCCAATAGCAAGCACCATAACAGCAAAACTCCAAACATTTGTTTCTATCTCAAGTTCATTGGTAACTATTCTCCTCACAGCCTCATAAAATATCCAAACAACTGTTATGAGGAGTAGGAGGGTTTCAATTAAGGCAGAAAGCGATTCAATTTTTCCATACCCATAATTATACTCTTTATCTGCTGGTTTCTTGGAACTTTTCACTGCAAAAAATGTTATTCCTGCAGCTATGAGATCAAGAGCAGAATGAAGAGCCTCAGACAAAATACCTATGCTCCCGGACATAATTCCCACGACTAGTTTGATTGTGGTAAGAAATATGGCTGCAATAACACTAGTAAATGCTACCCAGACTGTTTCTTCCATGCCAAACCTTTTCTTAGGGTTTTTATCTTCTGACATAGATCATCAGCATCCTATATACATTTAAAGTATTCGAATTAGCGTGAACTGCAGATTCTAAATTTCTCTTTCAATCCTGCAGTTAGTTTGCACAAACATTAGTATAATCTGAATTAACCTAATCTCATAATTATTTACAAGAATCCCCCAAATTCTAGATCAATCATGTAAATTATATAGGGTTTTAGCAAATTCTGATAAACTGATTAATCTTTTTCTTTTTAAATAAGAAAATGAATGTCATGTTAGGTAAAGGCTTTCTGGCATTTTTACAAAATCAAATGTTGGAATGTAACCCTTCTTAAGACACCTTAAGATAATCATCATGGAGTATAAAATATGCCTTCAATTTATCAACAAGCAATCATTGAGTACTACAAGTATCCAGTTAACAAAAAAATTATCGAAAATTGTGATTTGGATTATGGGGATATGAACCCATCTTGTGGTGATGATATTCATATCTATATCAAACTTGATGATGCGAAGAAAGTCTCGGATGTGGGATTTCAAGGTACAGGCTGTGCAATTTCTCAAGCAAGTATCTCAATGCTTACTGAAAAGCTGATGGGTATGAGTATTGACGAGATGAAGTTGCTAACAAATGATGATATTAAGGAGATGCTTGGTATTCCAATCACTCATGCACGGATTAAATGTGCAGTACTTTCTCTTAAGGTTTTACAGGGTGCAATCCACAAGTATGAAGGTGGAGATGTTGGCAGCTCAAAATAGGAGAACGTAACGATGAAATTAGAGATAAAAGATTTAAAAGTAACTGCTGAAGGAAATGAAATCCTACATGGTGTAAATTTAACCATAGAATCAGGTAAGATTTCTGCAATTATGGGTAGAAATGGATCTGGGAAGAGTACATTAGCAAAGGTAATATTCGGTCATCCAGATTATGAGGTGACCCAAGGAGATATACTCGTAGATGGTGAGAGTATTCTTGAAATGGATACAGATGAAAGAGCTAGATTGGGCTTATTTCTTGGGTTCCAATCCCCATATGCGATCCCTGGAGTAACACTCAATAACTTGATGCGAACTGCTATCCATGCACAAAATCCAGATGAACCAATGGAGAACCCCATTAAATTCATCAGAAGAGTTAAATCAAAATTAAAAGAGATTGATCTTGATGATGATTTCATAGATAGAAGTGTCAATGAGAATGCATCGGGTGGGGAAAGAAAGAAATCGGAGATGGTACAACTAGATTTATTGGGTGCAAAAATTGCAATTCTTGATGAAATTGATTCAGGTCTCGATATTGATGCTCTCAGAAAGGTGAGTGAACATATTAATTTGCAACGAGATGATAATGGCACTGGATTCCTTCTTGTAACTCATTACAACAGATTACTCACCCATGTAAAACCTGACGTGATCTACCTTTTTTCAGGTGGTAAAATTGTTAGCCAAGGTGGTCCAGAGCTAGCAGTCGAACTAGAAGAAAAAGGATATGAACAGCTGGTTAAAGCCGCAACAATGTAAGTTGTCCATACAAATATATACTCACTAACTTATTTTATTTTATGGAATTATCACAGCAATTATTAGATGAAATTATATCTGAGCAGTCAGTTGTGGCACTAGGTCTTGTCACTCCAGAGGGTTTACCACACACAACTCCTATATGGATTGCTACAAAGAACAAGAAATTTTATATGTTCTCGAGATCGAGCCGAGCGAAATGTAGATATGCAAGTCAAAATCCAGAAGCGATGATAGCGTTCCAATGGGCGTCCATGAGGGGAACTATTAGAGTGCTACATAGAGGTTCCAAGGATTTTGAATCTGTAAAGGATGTCATGGATGACCGTTATGGGGGTGAATCTGGCTATGAGGAATACAAGAAAAATTGGGATGTTGCCTTAGAGTTCACACCATACAAGATTTTCAGATAGAGCTGTGTTTTTCGGCGATTTTAACCAACTGCTGTTGCCATTGATTTTCAAATATTAACAAAAACAATGGAGATGCAGGAATACTTAAGAGAATTAATATAGGACCATACGGTATTAATCCAAGAAATGTATAGACAAAGGGGAAAAAGATGAGTGAAATTGCTTTTTTCGGTCCAGGGAATATTATCTTTTCTTTTGAATAATGGGTACTTATGAATATTCGAAACAGCTGATACTTCAGATATATCCCAATTGGTGGGAATATTGCGGTTGCCAGCGTTGCTGCTAGGGGATCAATTGCTTGCTCGTCTGGATTCATGCGTTGAGATAGTCTTTCAAAATCTCTGAAATTGAGGTAGATGTGAACTAAAAAATATGAGTAAGATGATATGGAGAAAAATAAACCTGGAAGAAAGAGATAAATTGCATTTGCTGTCATATTTGCTGCTACTAATAGTAGTATTAGACCTAGCAACCCAAATCCAAGTATCCGGTACCACCATTCTCGATACTCTCGATAAGGCACAATAGATTGTTTAAGGATAGGTGATCTTGGTTCAATTACTTGATGGTACTCATCCTTGGAACTCTGATTATCCTGCTTTTTTATGGGTTGAATATTGACATAACCGCAATTTCCACACTTGGATTTCTCTCCAAGTTTTTCTCCACAATTTTGACAAAACATTATTTCTGAAATTCTTCTGATAATATTAAATATAATGTCTCAGAAGTAGAAATTCGAGAATTATTCTATGAACGCATATGTTGTAACCTATACAAATCAACCATGAACCGTCATATATGAGTATTAAATCAATTGTAGATAACGGTGATTATAATAGGATTAACTTTAGTACGAAATTTCAGTTGAATAATTATTATTTGACGAATTGAAATTGTTGGTTAATTAATAAAATATTATATAAGTCTCAATATAATCATATTTAGGTGTTAATCGATTGGCATTGCTAGAGAGACAAATCCAGAAATTGCTTAACTCGGAGGGTGTGAATCTTATATTCCACAAGGAAATACCCTCTCTCTATCAATTGGCACAGGAAATCGTGATTAATGCAAATGATGAATCAGGTAAAGAAGTTGTATTTATTTTTGGAGTTGATGAGAACCATAGTATCACAGGTATCCCTGGTAGACAGGTTGATATTAAACGTCAAATAGATAATTTCATGGGAATTTTCCGTCCAACCATAAAATATGCCATTCGTAGTGGTTTCAATCCATCAGATTATACTATGATTTATTATTTACACCTTTATCCCAATTTGCGACGTCTATTCTATCCGCATGAAATCAGAAAGGATGTCAGTGGTATGTTGGCTACAACTTCCCTTAATGATTTTTCCAAGGATCTTCAGGAGATCATCGATGATGCCAATGCAAATAATGTCATTCCTCTCAAAACTCTGATCAATTTCTTTTCTCCCATTCATATAGCACAATTTGAGAATTATATCGATGAATCTGTTACGCAGAAATTGAATAGAATTATCGACACAATCCAGTATTTCGAATGCCGTGATGATTTGCTTCTTGCCATCGAAACAATACAATTGGAGGGTATCTTCAGCAATAATCCCGGTATTTTTACATTAAAATGTAGCAAAAAAATTTTTCAAGCTTTAGATCTTCAGGATGAACTGTCTAAAGAAATTGTCATCAATCGTATGCAACATCTCTTCTCTCTGATTCCTGAGGGTCAAATAGAGTTAGAGTCACATATAAATTTCTTCCTCCGAGATATTATTGTAGGGGATGATACCATATTTGATTTTACTATTGATACTTATGAGGATCTCAAGAATTTTCTTCAAGTACTCTCTGTGATAGGAATTACGGTGAACCTTGACAGAGTAATCAAGGAGATTGAACTTGGAGAGACAGTTCAAACTAAGATTAAATCCATGAAGAAAAGTAATGGGAAAATATATAACGATGAGCTACTATCTAAGATATTCATCATCTTGATGCCCTATTTCGAGGATACGCAAAGTAATGTAAAATCAATTTTTAATGAATTTGGAGTTCAGAAGAATAATAGAACCAAGAATAAATTGAAAGCACAAATAGAGCATAGAGATAGAATAATTCGGCCAGTTAAGCCTAATGGTCGGCATGAACGGGATACTAAATTGGCAGTATTATTGAAGGAATATTATAATTATGAATGTCAGAGTTGTGGAAGTTGTAAATCTCAAATAACTCAGATTACTGTGAGCCACAAGATTCCTCTGTATTTTGGAGTTGAGTATGGTGGTGTTGATGTTTCATTTAATATGGAAATCCTGTGTAGATTTTGCCATGATGCCTACGAGAAAAAATTCGAAAAAGAAGTATTTGATAATCCTGCTATCACATCAAAACAAGATTTGAAATCATATTTGAGGGTAAAATTTCCTCGAAATTTTCAATTCTAATAGATATTCTCTTCAGGAAATAGGTTTGTGATGCTCATTGCAATTCGTTCAACGAGTGGTTTAACAAGCTCCAAGGATTCTTTTGCCTCAACGATAATGTAGATGAAGGATGTTAAGCTGATCTGATAAAAATAAATCCAATGATCTCCAAGATCGAGTGTTCTTTTTTCCTCATCATCCTCTTCAAGAATAAGAGATACAGTATCAATCATTCCAAGAACTATATTGAGTATGTTTGATTCAAGATCTTTACTAATACTACCTTTGGTAATTCTTGAAAGGTTTCCAAATTTATCTGTGTGTATATAAGTGATAGAATTTATATCTGAAAATGTTTTTGCAAACCGGTCAAGGAGTAGATGCAAAGCTTGTGTTTGAGATAATTCCTCAGAATCTTCTGAAACTGATACATCTTCCTCATCTTTTCCCTCCATAGCATCAGCTAATTTTGATTGCGATGATCGTTTGAGTTCTTCATCAATAATGAGATCTGCCTGTTCTCGAAGCTTGAAAGGAAAAATACTTGATTTCTCACCAAGTAATAATTCCATCCCAAATTCTTCAGATATAAGGGAATCAATAATCTGTACTGCCAAGGCCACTCCATCCACTCCTTCACCATAATTCTGAATACTGAAACCTTCTTTGAAGCTAAGCTTAAATAGTTCTATGAATCGTTCAAATTGCGTTAAGGAATATTCTGGATCTACAGCTAGTACCAGTAAATAATCCTTGATTAGTGTAAATATAAGTTTTACTTCACCTAGAGTAATATATCTACTAGCTCCTGTTGTGTTACTACCTACAAGGTCGTCGATGGTACAAACAAGTCCTCCAATAGTTTCAGGGGCAAAATCTCGACTTTCACCCAATTTTAACCTGACAATTAGATCAGTTGAACTTTTGTCATAAAAGTATACCTGATTCAAGATCCCATCTAATAGACCTAATTCCTTTTCAACCAATGATATGGAAGATAGTAATTCACTCAAGTTATAATTCTATAGATTATTCAAAATATAAGATTACTTGAAGTTAGAAAAATAATTGATAAAAAATCTCCTAGCATTATAAGATTAAGAAGATATATCCACAGGTGTGCAATATCAAAATTTTCTGCACCATACCTTTATATTTATATTAAGAAAAAGTTGTCTTCGAGTTATGAGTGCAAAGATAGTATTAGATTCCTGTTTTTCATGTAACAGGACAATATCTCCAACCAAACAAGGCAGTGCACGATTTCCTTGCCCCAGCTGTGGTGCAAAGATTATAAGATGTACAGATTGCAGAAGGATTTCTAATCCATACAAATGCCCCGGATGTGAATTTACCGGTCCTTAAGGTGATTAAAATGGCAAAGCAAGCATTTCAATATGATATTAAGACACCCGCACCAGGTGCGGATGCAGATGCTATGGTACAAGCAATTAGAGATGCTGTTCCAGAAGCATATACAATGATGGAAAAAGTTGAAGTTAAAGAGTTATTCTTCGGAATAAAAGCTGCAGTCGTTCAATTCATGGCAGATGAAGGAATGGGTGTGCAAGATGATCTCGAAAATTGGTTAAATGAATTGAAGGATAATGAAGTCACCGGAGAATGGGAACTCACCTTCACAAGCAGATTATAATCCAATTTAATAAAACAAATAACCGTCAATTTCAACCCATTTGACTGAAAAAACTGATCTAAGAAATAATCATCAATAAATCCAACTATAAAAATGATCTAGAATAACATCCAATAAAGTACAACTGGAGTTACAAAATTTGGTATTGAAAATGAAATAACTGCACAGTCAATCTTAAATTCATCAAACAAATATTTTAGAAAGATATTATCTCGAAATTCAAAAGGATTACTCCATAACAAACCATCCATAAGAATTTACAAAAGCATTTTACTTACTAGTGATGTTTGTGAGCTGATTACTATCTTAAGCTCTATGTTCATGAGATATTATTAAAGAGCATAATTAATATCACGCAAAATGATTGATAATTCATTTTATCAACATTTATTTATTAAGATCGGTTAATAAAATTTGTATGGTAGAACTTGCCTTAACATTTAATCACATAGAGGGTACTTTTACTCTTCATCCCTCTGCAGCACAAAGAATCAATCACCTAAACAATCTAGCAAATGATAACAAGGCCCTTCTCCTCTCAGTTCGTCCAGGTGGATGCGCTGGCTTTACTTATCATTTCTCATGGACTGACAGAGAATCAAATGGTAAGAAATTTGAGACAGATGGTGCTCTTTTGATAATTCCTGAGGCGGATCTAAGATTAATTAATGGTGGGGAGCTGAAGTATATCGAATCACTATCCGAATCAAAATTTGATGTGATAAATCCCAATGCTTCAGGGAGTTGTGGATGTGGTAATTCATTCTCCTAAGTTTGTGGAAAAATTATTTACCCTCATAGATTGATAAATAAAATGCAAATTCAAATTCGATTTAGATGAAATATAAGCCCATTCATTATGATCTTGAATTGGATATAGATTTGAAAACAACTAGTTTTTTAGGAAAAACCACTGTTAATATCGATATACTAGAACCTTCAAATACAATAATTCTCAATGCCCTAGATCTTGAGATACAATCAGTATCATTCAACGACCTTTCTTTGCAAACAAGCTATGATATGCAAAAACAAGAGCTATCAATCACTCTCCCAGAACCTCTAACTGGTGAAATCTCCTTGGTTATACTATATAGGGGTGAGATCAATGATAAATTGGCAGGTTTTTATCAATCACGATATAAAGTTGGAGAAGAGATGAGACTAGCAGCAGTTACACAATTTCAAGAGAATGATGCTCGTCGAGCATTTCCTTGCTTCGATCATCCAGGTATGAAAGCTACCTTTGATGTTCATCTAATTGCTGAAAAAGGTTTAACTGTCATATCAAACAATATTGTTAAAGAAGAAACAGAGATGGGTGAGAAGGTCAAATTCAGTTTTGAACGAACACCTAAAATGAGCACCTATCTGCTCTTCTTTGCAGTAGGTGAATTTGAGTTTGTTGAGTCTATGCAGGATGATGTTTTGGTTAGAGTAGGTGCATCACCGGGTCAAGCAAAGCAATACGGAGAATTCGCTCTTGATTTTGCAAAGAAAAGTTTACAGTATTGTCAAGATTATTTCCAAGTACCATATCCCTTCAAGAAGCTGGATAATATCGGAACACCTGATTTTGCTCATGGAGCAATGGAGAATTGGGGTGCCATCCTGTATCGAGAGAATTTATTATTAGTCTATCCAGGCTTAACATCAAAACGTCAAGAGACGGTCATTCAGATGGTGGTGGCCCATGAAATAACCCATCAGTGGTTCGGTAACAGCACCAGTCCCACGAGCTGGAAATACATTTGGCTTAACGAGAGCTTTGCAACCACCTTCGGTTATAGTGTTATTGATGCTTACTATCCAGAGAAGAAAATATGGGAATTCTTCCTTCTAAATGAGACGGTTGGAGCTCTTGGAGCTGACGCATATCTTGAGACGGCAGCCATTGAAGTACCTGGAGATGGAGCTCAGGGAATGACCATTAAAACAGCCCCCATAATTTATAATAAAGGTGGTAGCATTTTGCGAATGCTAGAGGCATATATTACACCTGAGAAATATAAGGAGGGATTGCGCTACTATCTCAATAAGTACAAATTTGATAATGCATCTAGTGATGATCTCTGGAAGGCATTGGCAGAGAGCAGTGGACTGTCCGTTGATTCCATGATGGAATCATGGGTTTTACAACCAGGCTATCCAAAAGTCATCGCCAATAGAGAAGGAAATATTCTTACATTGCGACAAGAACGTTTCACATACCTCAAAAATGATGACATGGCTATCTGGGAGATTCCAGTTTCCATTATACAATACAAAGGAGATGATGAGATTTCACAAACTAACCATCTGATGGATATGAGGGAGATGGAGGTTGAACTCTATGATAATTGTACTTCTTTTAAGATTAACAAAGATGTGATGAGTTTTATTAGGGTACAGTATGAAGAGGAAAATCTTGAGATGCTTGAGGATCTAATTCGCAACAAAACACTATCAACCATTGATCGTTGGAATATTATCAATGAATTGTATGCTATTATGACTTCTGGTCATGCAGATCTTGAATTTTACTTGAATTATCTTGATAATTATATGCAAGAAAACAACTATCAATCAATATCAAGTATCTCTGGGCAACTATTTCGTCTTTATTCATTATTTGATGGAGAATTAAAGGAGAAAATTGCCAGTAAAGGTAAATCATTTCTTGAATCAATCCTGGATCAGATCAAATATGAACCCCAAGAAAATGAGGATAGAGATATATCATCCATTCGTGGAGGTCTTATTCTGAATGCAGTGAGATTTGGATCAGAAACAGCAGAAAAATTCGCATTAGGTCTTTATGCTGATATCAAAGAGGGTAAGTCAGTCACACCAGATCTTCTTCCCAACATTCTTCGCATTGGTGCGATGAAGCTAAATGATGTGGACTATCTGAAATCCAAGTTTGAGAATGCAAGCAATGAGCAAGAAAGCGTCATCTACCTAGGAACACTTGGTCATTTCACAGATCTGAGTATTATAGAAGAGATGCAAATGTATGCTTTCGATAAAGTACCTTCACGGAATAGAACTACTATCATCAATCCAATTCTAGCTAATCCTGAGGCTAGAAAAACCATATGGACTTGGTATTTAGCTAATCTTGATAATTTCGAGGCACTACATGAATATATGTATCAAATGGCTCTTACCACCCTTATTCCTCGTTGTGTGGATAATAAAGATGAGGTGAGAGAATTTTTCCTTGATTATATTAAGAAAAAACCTCATTTCAAGGATGCTGTCGATATAGGCCTTGAACGCATTGAGATAGATGCTCAACTCAAAAATCGCTATGAGTAATTTTTCTTTTAATTACTAGACACAATAGACACACCGTAAATATATGAGTATTTAGGGGTAAGAATGCCTCTTCAGTTTGTCTTGTTGGTGTTTCCACTATGTATTCTGATGTTGAATAATTGGTTTCAGTGGTTTCTATTGTTGTTTCGTATATAATTTCTCCAAAATGATCTGGATTAGGTTTTCTACTCATTTGATTCTCGAATTCAATTAACCCTGCCTCCTCTAATCTGAAATAGATAACATTTTGATGGGTTCGTTGGAAAAACTGGGTGATCAATCCATATTTAGTATCAGCTGTGAGAAACATGTAATGAGTATCATTGAACTGTTCATACATAAAAAAATCGTTAGCTTGATCATCCTCCACATTGATCTGAAACAACTCAGGGAAAAATTGGAATTGTTCCATCATTGTATGCTCGATATGAGATTGTAATAGGGTGTAGTTATACAGAATTTCAGAATTTGATAATTCAAATGAGACCGGAAGTATGAATAACTTGGCATAGTCCCAAATTCGTGAAGTAGAATGATGTTGAAGAACCACACCCTCATATATAAGATCCATAAATTTGAATATCTCCTGATTGAGCAAATCTATGCTATCGGTACTTGAGAATGAAAATTCAAGTTTTGTGTTGTTATAGACAAATCCTCCTTCCATAAATGAGAAATTTGCATTGTAGTTATTAATATAATATCTGAACTGGTTAGTATCCGCTTCTCCGAGTAGATTTGATGTATATGCTGCGATTACTGCATCTTGACTAATCTGAGCTGATGTTGATATGAGAATTGTAATCAATATTGGCACAACTAGTCTGATTTTCATGTCTATGATTTAGTCAATCTTCTATAAATACTAAGCCATCTGTGAAATGGGATATGTAATCTGCAAGTAAAATTTTTTTATGACAAAGCTTAAAATTCTTAATTAGAATTGATTTATATGAATAATACCCGAAAAGTAATACTGGGAATGGTTTTTACATCAATTGTTATAGGGGGTCTACTCCTTCCATCATTACTGGATCCAAATCCAATAAGAGATCTAGGTGTGGTAGGAAAAGCAACTGATTTTTCCCTGCCCAGTATTGATGGTGCTAAGTACCAACTATACAATGAAACCGGGAAAATAAAGGTTTTAACCTTTATTTATACAAAATGTATTTGGGGTTGTTCAACAATCGTAGCCAAAATGGACATGGTTAGGGATATGCTCCAAGAAGAGGGTAGGATGAATAGTATTCGCTTTATCGCTATAGATTTTGATTATCTATATGATAATATGACCGACCTCGAAATTTATGCTGAGATATTTGTAAATCTACCACAAGACCTGGTATACTGGCAATTTTTACTAGGAAATGAGGAAGAAACACTAAAAGTCACCTCTGATTATGGTTTTGCCTTCAAATATGTGAATGAGACTACTGAACTCGGACTCGATCATGATGGTAGCGATCATGTGGAATATCTGCATTTTTTTATGACCTATATCATTGATAAAAACAATAATATTAGAAAAATCTTGTATGATCAAACTTGGGCCAATGATGAGCTATATTATCATTTAGATTTTTTGTTGGAAGAATAACTATCAATTTATGATATATCTATTTCTGACCGGTAGGATACAGATTTTCACTAGGTAACTACAATTCTCTTACGCTTATCTTTTTAAATAATATTTCGAAGTATAGAATTGTAATGAAAATTGGTAAGTTTTTACCCATAATTCTAGTAATCTCGTTATTTTTGAGCCCTGGAGTCTCATCTGAGCTTAATTTGGACCATGCTGCAGCCAGTGATATGGATCTGCCCAGTATTTATGTGGAGGATCAACCCATGGTAGATAATCTGGTTACTGTATCCGTAAAATTTGATAACATGGCCTTTGTGATGGTTCATGCTATAAATGAGGATAATTCCACTGGCAGTATGCTTGGTCATGCACATTTCATGATACCTTCTGGACATAGTCATTATCCTGCAACCTTAGATCAGATGGCAATGAATCCCTATGAGGGTGGGATCGTCATTCATACACTTGTTAAACTGCCTGATTCTGCTGAGAATACTCGTGTACGTGCCATGTTAGTAAATGACAGTAATGGAGATCACCTATTACAGATGGGTGAGGATGAGATTGTGATGTCCAATGGAAAGATGGTTATGGGTGACTTTGATGTCACAGGTAGTCTAAAAACTTCTATTGAAGTTGTTGATCAGGTGATAGATCTGAATAATCCCAAGGTTATTATCTCAAAAGTGACCGTCCCAGGACCCGCCTGGCAGGTAATTCATCTTCGTACTGAAGAAGGGAAACTTGGTGCTCTGGTAGGACGTCCTGTTAGCATCGATCATGGGATAAATGAGAATGTGGAGGTTGATTTGAGTATTTCAATGGATATCATCAATTATACTGAAGGTGAACCAATGAAAATTTTTGCCCATCTTCATCATGATAATTTTGAGACTGGAACTTTTGATCCCACTACTGATCCTCATGTCTATTCTCCAAATTTTGATGATCCCGTATTACTCAATGATACTGCACAACTTTTTGAGGCAACTTTTGGAGTGACTGAGGAAGTACCAATAGATACATGGTTTATGGGCCTTTCCCTTCTAGTTATAACTAATGTTATGATCTTAAAGCGAAGGAACTAGTAGAATAAACAAGAGATGATTAATCCTAATAACTAGTTTAGATGCAAATCCCTGATGTAGTGTATCATCCAGATATTAGGTTTATATATATAGTAGACCACCTATATGTATACTATGAAGTTTTCCTCATCAAAATATGCTTCCAGATACAAATCAGAGAATGAAGAGATACATGATATAAAGCAGTATTTGAAAGTAATTCGGCCAGTTATCAAGGATTTCTTCAAAACACGAAAAACAATTCAGTAATTATGTACATGCACGATCTTGCACATGCTATGCAGCTATCTTGATTTTTAATCCAAATCAATCACAGAAAAGCGAGATGAGGGGTTAACTTTGTATGGACGATAATCGTTCTATTGCTCTACATTGGATGAAAAGATTACTGATAATACAATTTATAGCTAATTTACAAAAACCATAGTATAAAACTATCTGTCGATGATTTCCCATTTTATTTTATTTTTTTTCTCTTTTCAATATTTGAACATTCAGTTTCATGAAATACCTTTTAAAAAGAAAAGAAAATTTGGCAATTTACAGTTCAGAGTTGAATACAAATGAGCATGTCACAAATTGCGAGATCTATTCCTACGAGTTCAACACTCAAGATGAATGAGTTAGCCCGAAAATTGCGTGAGAAGGGAGAGAAGGTCATCCATCTTGGTTCTGGAGAACCGAAGTCCAAGGTGCCGATAGATGCCATTCTGAATGCAGCATCAAAACTCAACACAGCTGAGATCCGATACACCCCAGCCGATGGAACCTTGGAACTCAAACGATCAATCATCCGCTATATGGAGGAGAATTACTTCAAGGAAGTAATGCCGGAGAATATCATCATCTCAAATGGTGCTAAGCAATCCATTTTTACCACCTTACAAGCGATAATTAATCCTCAAGATGAAGTTATTTTTATGGCACCCTACTGGGTTTCTTATCCCCATATGGTAACGATGCTCAATGGTGTTCCAGTTGCTGTGCAACCCGAGGATGGAAGATTTCATCCACGTCTTGAGGATATCAAGGAAAAAGTATCCTCATATACCAAAGCCATCATCATTAACAGCCCCAATAATCCCACTGGTGCAGTATACCCTGAATCCTTCATCAAGGAGATAGTGGAATTTGCTGAGAAAAAGGGAATATGGCTAATAATGGATGATATCTACCACAAATTGATTTTTGATGGAAAGAAAGCGATCTCACCTTACAAATTTGCCACAGCAGAGGGTGATAAATCCAAACTCGTTGTTATCAATGGTGTTTCCAAGGCTTATGCCATGACTGGTTTCAGGATTGGCTGGACTGTTGGTAATAAAAAACTCATCGAGAGTATGACTAATCTACAGGGTCATACCACTCATGCTCCATCCGCACTGCTACAATCTGCTGCTGTAGGTGCCTTAGATGGAGTTCAGTCCAGTGTGGAAGCACTACGGCTGGATCTAGAAAACAAGAGAAATATCATGTACCGTGAGCTCAAGGGATTTGAGGGATTGAAAATTCAGAAATCCGAGGGTACATTCTACACCTTTGTAGATTTTAGTGCATATAACAAGGATTCTGTGGCTTTGGCCCTAGAGATCCTCGAGAAAGCAAAAGTCGTGACTGTACCCGGTAAGGATTTTGGTATGGATGGGCACCTACGATTGAGCTATTGCGGCACCATCAAGGAAATCATTGAGGGCGTACAGCGAATCAAATGGGTGCTCGATCCTAATAGCCCCAACGAGATCTTTATCGGTGATAGAAAACTCGTGAGGGATTGGCAATGAGCAAGATGGGAGTAGACCTAGGTGTAAAAACCCCATGTGAGGGACAGGCTGATGCCGTTGCCAGTGAGTACAAGCTCTTTAATCATGGAATATCCGGTCTTAGAAAGGTATACTGGAATCTTCCCGAGGAAGCTCTCTACGAGGAAAGTATCTTCAGAAAGGAATCACGTATAACTAAATTTGGAGCTCTAGCAGTGAATACTGGGAAACATACCGCACGAGCTGCTAAGGATAAGTTTGTCGTAAAAGAGCCATCGACCGAGGCTGATATCTGGTGGAGTGAGCATAACAAACCGTTCTCAGCTCAGAAGTTCAACGATGTACTTATGAGATTACAGGCTTACTTGCAGGGCCGAGATGTGTTTGTACAGGATGTCAATGTTGGTCAGGATGAAAATCATTCTATGCCAATTAGAATTATCACTCAGTATGCTTGGCATTCAATTTTCGCCAGAAATATGTTTGTGACTATAGATAATCATGAACAATTGCGAAAACACATCCCTGAATTTACAATTATCTCAATCCCCTCCTTTAAAGCAGTACCTGCAATGGATACAACTGGATCTGAAACCTTCATTCTCCTTAACTTTGCCAAGAGATTAGCTATTATTGGGGGAACAGGATATGCAGGAGAGATAAAAAAATCAGTATTTACTGTGATGAATTATCTGTTACCTAAAAAGGATATTTTTACTGCCCATTGCTCAGCCAATGTCAATCCCAACAATCCTGAAGATGTGGCCCTTTTCTTTGGTCTTTCAGGTACTGGTAAGACCACTCTATCTGCAGATCCTACACGGAACTTGATTGGTGATGATGAGCATGGCTGGTCAGAGGATGGTGTATTTAACTTTGAAGGTGGATGTTATGCTAAGGTTATTCAGCTCTCCCCAGAAGGCGAACCAGAGATTTATGCTGCCACACAGATGTTTGGTACCATTCTTGAGAATGTGATCTTTGATCCTGTCACTCGTATCCTTGATCTAGATGATGATGAAATCACTGAGAATACTCGATGCAGTTATCCTCTCGAAGCCATACCTAACGTTCAACCAGGTGCACAAGCCGGTCATGCCAAGAATATTGTACTGCTGACATGTGATGCCAATGGTGTATTACCTCCAATATCCAAGTTAACCCCAGATCAAGCGATTTATCACTTCATCAGTGGGTATACTTCGAAGGTAGGTGGTACAGAAATTGGCCTTGGCGAGGAACCTGAAGTGACCTTCTCAGCCTGCTTTGGTGCACCATTCATGTCACATCATCCCTACAAATATGCTACCATGCTCAAGCAGAGAATGATCGAGCACAATGCCAATTGCTGGCTGGTAAATACTGGTTGGACGGGTGGTCCATATGGTATTGGTAAGAGAATGCGTTTAAGTCACACCAGAGCCATGCTCAATGCTGCATTGGAAGGTAAACTAGAGAAGGTGAAATTCAAGAAAGATCCAGTATTCGGATTTGAAGTACCCACTGAATGTCCAGATGTACCTGCAGAGGTTCTTGATCCCCAGAGTACCTGGACTGATAAGAAGGCATTTGAAAACAAGAGGAAACAATTGGCCCAGCTCTTTATTGAGAACTTCAAACGATTCCTTGATGTTGTACCTGAAGAGTTTATCAAAGAAGGACCTCAGATAAAGACGAAATGATAAATTGTTCATTTTTCAAAGAGAGATGATATTTTTCGTTCTAATTGATCTTTAGTATATGGTTTTTGAATAGTTTCAATTATTTCATTTTTCATTATTTCAGTTTCTTTGGAAATAAAACCACTTGAAATAAGTATTTTTAATTCTGGATATAAAATCATTACCTTTCGTAATAATTCATATCCATTCATCTTTGGCATTGTCAAATCAAGAATGAGCAGTTGATAATCCGGTTCAACTTCAAGGATCTTCAGACACTCAATTCCATCATCACAACTCCTAGATTCGAAATTCAATTGATTTATCATGTTAGATAAGATCTTTTGAACACCTATGTCATCATCGCAGATTAAAACTTTAATTGGTTCAATCTTAACAGAATTTTCTTCTTCATTAATCACCGCAGTAATTTCCTTAGAGATGGGTAAATAAACAGATATCGATGTACCTCTGTTTAATTCGGATTCTACCTCGATGCAACCATTAGCTCCTGTGATTATACCATGAACTACAGATAATCCTAACCCTCTTCCACTTGATTTGGTTGAGAAAAATGGATCAAAAATATTGATGATTTTATCCTCTTCAATCCCTTTTCCAGTATCTTCTATGGTGAGTTTAACAAATTTTCCATCCATATTTTCAATATCTGGAAATCTGTATATTTTACCTCCTCGACTGTTGAGTGCACTTGAAGTTACCATTAAGTTAATTTCTCCATTTGCCGTACCAATTGCATCTGAAGCATTGATAAGTAAATTCATAATGATTTGTGTTAAATCTGAGGCAGATATTGCAATATTGCTTGGATCAATGGTAATTTTTGTAGTAAAAATGATATTTTTTGGAACAGCTAATCTGTACATTGAATTTGATTCTTCAATAGTTTTGGTAATTTCAATGATCTCTTCAGAACTCTCATATTGTCCAGAATACGTGAGTAACTGTTTTATCATATTGGAGGCATTATTTGTAGTTCTCAATAGGTCATCAATTAATTCTAAATCTTCATCAGAATATGGATTACCTTTCAAGATATTCAATCCTCCTGATAAAATAAACAAGAGGTTATTAAAATCGTGTGCAATACCACCTGATAATACAGCTAATGATTCTCTTCTTTGGGTTTCCATGAGTTTCTTTTGTAATATTTCATGCTCAATTTGATCTGTTAGATTTACTTCAATACCTATTGAAAAAATCTCTCCATCATAATTTATTCGTTGAGCATGTATTACTGCAGGATAAGTCGTTCCATCCTTTCTAAGCATGTTGATTTTATATTTTTTAGTTTTGTTGGATTTTGAAATAATCCTGTCTGCCCGATTTTTTACTAATATTTGTTGATTATTCTGAGCAACGAATTCATCAGTATGCTTACCTACAACTTCACTAAAAGTATTATAACCATGTTCTGTCAAAAATTTTTGATTGCATCTAAATAATCGAGAATTTCGCATTATTGATATTGCTAATGGAATTTCCTCAAATAATTTGTTAAAGCGGATTTCACTTTCCTCTAATTTCTGTCTTGCTTGCTCATTTGAGGTTATGTCAACGATAATATTTACAAGTAATTTTGATTTTGGATCATAAATTCTAGAACGAATCATAATTACTTTCTGCCTTTGTTTTAGTGTTGTTATCTGTGATCTGACTTGATCCTCATAATTTACTCCTGTAAATATTTTTAGAATCTCTCCAATATAAGTATGAATATTTAAAAATCTTGTAGAATTGATATATTTTATTAATTCATCACTATTTTCAGCATCAAATAAATCAATATACTCATCATTAAACCTAGTTAATTTCATCAATCCATGTATTCGTTCAAGCTCATCTTCATTATCATATAAATATTCTGTCATTTTTTCTAAGCTGTTACCTAGTTTGTTGTCAATAATAGCCAATTCCTTAATTGATTGCGATAAGTCTCTTTCTGATACAGCAAAACCTTTGATGGAGGCATAAATATCATATGCGGATGAGATAGAATTATGTTTTTGAAAATTTATGATAATTGTATCACTTTTCCCAGGAAATGATTCAAAGCGTGTAATTGCAGAATTTTTTTTAATCTTACAGGTTCCCTTGAAAATGCAATCAGTAGGTATTTGCATTGCAAAATCAATATAATCCGAGATTAGGTCATTTATCAAAGGAGTTTTTCCTATCATCTCCTCAAATTGATCATTCACATATATAATTTTGTTATTATCAATTATACATGTAGCATTCATGATTAAATATTTGTAAAACTAATTAAATATCTTCCGAGTATCAAATTTAATTAATTCCAAGATAATTTTATTAATTTCATTTATTAGATATCCAAATGGAATTAGTATTGATATATTTAGTTTTCAATGCTTCAAAATTTACAAATCGTGAACCCTCATTGTAAAGATGAAAATTATTTTTCGAAATATTTCTTCTTTATCTCAACTGATTTAGAAAAAATCAAGTTTTATCTATTTCGAAATAAATAAATGAAATTTAATATTGATATGATTTCGATTATTACCCATAAATTTGATGAGTTAGTACGTTTTTATAATGAAGTATTAGGATTTGATCTCAAATTGAAACTTGAAAATTATGTGGAGTTTGATAATGAAGGAGTAAGATTTGCCATCACAACACCCGTTGTAATGGAGAATGCTACAACCAATGATTGTTATTCCGAAGAGCATCGAGGACAGAGTTTTGAATTGGCTTTTGCTATGGAATCTCCGGATTTAGTAGATAAGGTATATCAAGAAATTATTGAGAAGGGGGCAACTCCGATTAAAGCACCAGCTGATATGCCTTGGGGTCAGAGAACTGCATTTTTTGCAGATCCAGATGCTAATATCCATGAGATTTTCTCAGATCTACCGTAATAATTATCTTGATCTCGTTAGTATTAACAAGATTCACTGATCTATTTCATGCAATAATTGAGACAATTTGGTATGTTTCAATAAAGGATTATATAATTTCAGGAAATATCTCTAGGATTGAATACTGGAAAATTCGGTGTATATATGCGCTACATTAATTTCACAAGTGGTTACGATCGCTTTCCAAAATCATTTGTTGATGGGTATGATGATGCAGTCATTGAAGGGTACCCAGATATACTGCAGCAGATTAAAACTAAAATTTCTGATCGTATGATCCTAATTCTGGAAACCTACCCTGGTGTGAATTATGAAGAGCTCAAAATTAATCTGATTGATCCTCTAGATCCCGTGCTTATCCTTTGTAGTGAAGATGCTGCCTTTACTCCTGAAGATTATCATCATACTTTAGCACGGCATATCACTGATGATAGGGTATTTGGAGTACTATCTGTACATCAACTTATAGAATTCTTCTATCCATCAAAAATACAACTAATGCGTCAACAAATTGCTAATTCATCTGGGTTGATTGTCATTTATGGTGTTGGGGCATCATTAATCACCGAAGGAGATCTCCTCATTTATTGTAATCTAGCACGATGGGAAATACAGCAGCGATATCGCAAGGGAATGCCTAACTGGAGAACAGAAAATTCCCATGAAGATAGAATACGGAAATTCAAACGAGGGTATTTTATTGAATGGAGATTGGCAGATCGTTTGAAAAAACAATTATTCGGCAAAATGGATTATTTGCTTGATACCAATATCAAGAATAATCCAAAATTAATTAATTATGACGCTTTTGAGGCTGGTTTGAGACAACTAACTCAAAAACCCTTCCGGTTGGTTCCCTATTTTGATGCAGGAGTATGGGGGGGTCAGTGGATGAAGGATGTATGTAACTTGGATCCGCAAGCTGAAAATTATGCTTGGTGTTTTGATGGAGTTCCTGAGGAGAACAGTATATATCTTGCCTATGGTGAGAAATTTATTGAGATCCCTGCGATTGATCTTGTACTGATGTTTCCCATCGCTTTACTAGGAAACAAAGTACATGCCCGTTTTGGTGCAGAATTTCCCATACGATTTGATTTTCTTGATACAATGGAAGGTCAAAATCTTAGTCTGCAGGTTCATCCACTTACTGAATACATACAAGAAACATTTGGTATGCATTATACTCAGGATGAAAGTTACTACATACTTGATGCCAGAGAGGGTGCAAAGGTATATCTCGGGGTAAAAGAAGGAATTGATAAAAAAGAGTTGTTACAAGATCTGAGACGTGCAGAATCTGGAGAAATTAGTTTTCCAGATGAAAAATACATCAATACATACCCAGCTAAAAAACACGATCATTTTCTCATACCCGGTGGAACCATCCACTGTTCTGGTGCAAATTCCATGGTACTTGAGATCAGTTCGACTCCATACATATTCACCTTCAAACTATGGGATTGGGGTAGAGTGGGCTTAGATGGTATTCCAAGACCTTTACATATCAATCACGGTGAAAAAGTTATTCAATTTGATCGAGATGCCCAATGGATTGAGAAAGAATTGGTGAATCGAATTGAGGTGATATCAGATCATGAAGGTATTCGTGAGGAAAGAACTGGATTGCATGAACGAGAATTCATTGAGACAAGAAGACATTGGTCTAAGAATCGAGTATTTCACGACACTGATGGGGTCTTTAATATGCTCAACCTGGTCGAGGGACAGGAAGCTATAGTTGAGAGCCCTAGCAATAAATTTAGTCCGTTTATTGTTCATTATGCAGAGACCTTCATCATCCCTGCCAATGTGGGAGAATATACCATTCGTCCACATGGTCCCAGTGAGGGAAGTGAAATTGCAACGATCAAGGCTTATGTGAGGGTGTAATATGAGTAGGTATTATCTTGGAATAGATGGTGGAGGAACCAAAACTAGAGCTGTAATTGTGGATCATACTGGTAATGTAATGGGAACAGGAGAATCTGGGCCTTCTAGCATCGATACAGTATCGTTGGATATATCAAGGGAAAATATTCTGCAATCAATAATCAATACAGGTGTGAACACATCAACTAAACTATCTGGAATTTTTGCTGGCTTAGGTGGAGTAGTATCAGAGACTGATAAGAAAAAGGTGATAAATTTGATCTCCTCGATGAAAATTTGTGATTGTATTGGTTCAATACATGTGGAGAATGATGCCTTCGCTGCCATGTATGGAGGTTTGGCACTGGCCAATGAGGGAATATCAATCATCATAGGTACAGGATCAGTTGCCTTTGGTATCAATGAAAAAGGGGATACATGGAGATCTGGAGGTTATGGATATAAGGAAGGTGATCCTGGAAGCTCATATTATCTTGGTAGGCAACTACTCAAATATGTCGCCAAGGTATTGGATGGGAGAATTGAACCTTCAGCCATGCTGGTTGAAGTATGTCAGGAATTAAGGATTTCTGATGCTAACACATTTATTACAAAATTAGACGAATTACATGATGATAGAACGCAAACAGCTCAACTGGCCCGTTATGTAACAAAATTCGCGACTGATCCTGTAGCCAAACATATCATAGATACTGCAACCGATGAGTTGGCATTGATGGTCTATGCAGTCTATACACATCTTAATATCAAACAGAAGAAACTGGCTATTATTGGCAGTCTTGGCAATGAGTCTGTTTTTTGTGAAGTATTCACCCAAAAAATTCATACGATTCATCCTGAATTTGAAGTTTTTAGAGCTATCCTTGACCCTGCACTAGGATCCGCTCTCAGAGCTTTACAGTTGGGAGGTATACCAATAACTGAACGTATTCTTGATACAGTGCAAAAAACTAAATAATATGATGAATAGACTTGTGGCGTTTAATCACTTACTAGGGTCAAGTATGATTTTTCCAATATTCTTTCGATTATTCATAAATTCATGTGCCTCTCCGGCCTTTGACATAGGGAATATCTGGTCTTCTCTGTATATCGGTCTCAACTTATGTTTCTCAATGGTATTGATCATTTCATTCCAAATAGGTAAGACACGATCTGCATGATCTAGCAGGTAACCCACATGTAATCCCATGAATGCCTTGGATTTTCGTAACACCTGTGATTGTCTCACTCTGGGAATGGCTCTGAGTGCTTTGATCACAGCAATAGGATTGTACTTATTTTTGAGCTTGATGCCTGTTCCACCAATGGTCACCAATCTTCCGAGAGGGCCAAGAGCATCAAAACTTCTCCAAAAAATTTCACCACCAATAGATTCCAATACACAATCAATCATAATCCCTCTATCTTTCAACTCAGTGTCAAAAGTCTCATATGATAGGTATGTAGCACCAAGAGATTCAATCACTTCTTTTTTTTGGGGAGAACAGGTACCGTAGACTTCCATCCCATAAATTTTTGCCAATTGAATTGCTGCAGTACCCACACCCCCTGCTGCTGCCTGTACCAAAAGGATCTCTCCCTGACGAACCCTGGCCATCTCATGTAAAGCAAACCATGCAGTGATCCACTGGCCCCCAAAAGCGATAATTTCTTCCCAGTTATAAAATACAGGCGGATGGAAAGCAAATCGCTCATCAATAACCGCATACTCTGCATAGCCCCCGGATCTCATACCTGCAAATACCCTGTCTCCTACTTTATGTCTACTAACTTTTGATCCAAGTTTTATAACCTCTCCCGCTACCTCAAGTCCCATGATACTTGGTCTTTTCGGTGCCCATGAATACAGGCCATGTCTGGTGAGTATATCTGCATAATTCACACCTGAGTATATGACTTTGATGAGTACTTCATATTCTCCAGGTTCTGGTTGAACCACCTCTGTGATTTTCAAGACATTTGGTCCACCTGTTTTAGTCAATACTATCGCTTTCATAATTGGAGTTCTCTTGGAGGTATTAATAAAAACAACCTAAATTGGGAGGCTATTATGATATGCAAATTTTAATTTCCTATAAATTTTGATTAGATGCTCATACCCCAGCAGTACTCTGTATTTCCAAATATTTTTCCCTCATCATTCAAAATCCGACCATTTATCCTTCCTTCAATTCGTACGACTTCAACGATGTGTTCATTGTAATTCCAAAGATTTTGGAAGATGGTAAATAATCGTTTTTCTAAATCCCAACCAGTTTCTGCCAAAGATTTTGTTTCTATTTTAACATAATCTCCAGTTTCCAGATTACGTGACACTATTTCAAATCGTAGATCCTCATCTGTAGATCCAGGTTTTTCACGTACAAACGATTCCTTGAAGGTAGTAATGCTATTATTAGTGTTATCTGCAAAATATGCTGAACTGGCAACATTTATTCTAAGCTTCCTGAATAGCCTGTGTCGTACTCTATCTCTCGCTCTCAAACAATTAGCACCAAAATAAGGCTGAAAGGAGGAAAAAATCGATCCATCTGGAAACATGAGTATAGGCCAGTACCATGGCATGGTGGGTAGGTTCACACAGACTCTCTGAAAATACCCATAGCCTTCTAATTGCTCCTCAGTACTATTATACCCAAATTTCCCTTTGAAACTGAATTTTCTCCATGCAATGAGTAAAGAGCTATATAACTTAGTAACATTATCGAAATTCAAAGGTCTACTCATCTCCCAATCATCTTCAGCCCAGACCTGAAATTTACCATATCCATCTTCCCCATTAAAGTGTACATTCAGCTTTTCTTCATTTAAATCAGGAGCAATGATTTCTCCACCATATTTAGATCCATCATCCGTCTCAACCCAACCTCTAACCCAGCCATCCTTGGATACTGAGGCTAATACATCCTGATGAACAAGATCCTCATGGATATTCTCACCATCAAAACACCATCCAACAGCAGTAGTCATAAATTTTCTTACCTTTGGATCACCATTAATTAGTTTCATACCTTTTTGCCATTTTCCTCCTACTCCATAATGTCTACCTACCTTAGAGGCGAAGGAAAACATCAACTGTTTAGGTCCAAATGCCTCTCCTTGTTTTGGAAAAAGAACAAAGAAATACCACATGGATGAGAATTCATTCTGCAATTGTGGATAGGTTTCAAAGATCTCAGCAATACCTGAGATAGATGGATTTCTATAGGGATTGATACCCATATGCTGATGTTGAAGTGCAGTTATTTAAATTGCATAATCTGTAAGTGTCTAATCACGAATTCAATACAGTAGTTTTACACTCTCAGAATAAATGTATCAGCAATAAAGAAGAACCCCTCGAATATAAAATGATGAATAAAACCCAAAACAATCCACCCTGTAAGATAGGAACGATCCACACCTGATATTGATCTGAATTTCCTATTATAGTATTTCACATATACCCAAGGAACCTCTTTACCCCGTAATCTGAAAAAGAAAAGACCAATTGAGAATTCCATTGAAATCATAGCAGCTGTGACCAAGATCACTGACACCAAGGTATCTGTGATGAATGGAAGTTCAAGCTTGATTATCAGCTGCATTAAGAAGAAATTCACACTACCTACAATTATCCATGCAAAAAAGTAATGCTTGGTTGCTGCTGATACAGATCTGTACTTACGATCCTTAAATTTCTTGTAGATCCATGGCACCTGCAATCCTCTTTTTTTGTACCAGAAATATCCTACACCGAACTCATATGAACTCATCAAAGTCATGGAAAGGATAACTGCTAATATAAATACGAGAAGGAATAGGGGATTGAGCACAAATTCTAGATTGTATCCTCATTTATTACTTATGTGGTGCGGTAACAAACCAAGTTGAGCTTTCTGTTTGATGATTTACTTGTTTTGAGATCACTAAGTACGACTTCAAGTATAGGTATCTAAGACTTGAAGCTTGAATCAACACCTGATTCAAGAATCGAATTATTAAATCTCTTTGATATACTTACGATTGTATAGTGTTTGACATGGTCCAAATTGCGAATTTCAGTACATCAATACGTATGCCGTTAAATTTCGCACTATTTTCGTCATTAAGCGCCGATTACCTAACAATAAAATAATAGTAATTCAAGGGCTGAGATTTGATTTTTGTAGATTCAATGAAAAAATACCTAATGGATACTTTTTCTAGTTTTGAGTATAAGCTAGAAGAATTGTCCGCAAACCTTAGAAAACAATTGTTTATATATGTGGTTACATGATGTTCTACTGTAATATAATATGTCATTGGTTTCATTGGGATCATATATAAATGCTCTGGAAAGCCAATTTCCTGTTCAATTGCAGGTGGAGAGGAGCTACCGAACGATCCAACTCAACATGATTGTGGTTGAGGAAGAAAAGCGAAATATGGGTATCGGAACCATTGTTATGGAACGTATCATCTCATTTGCTGAATCCGAAAGAGTTCCCATTGAATTAACTCCATCCAATATGTTTGGTGGTAACAAAAGAAAGCTAAAGCGATGGTATAAAAGTCTTGGATTTGAAAGGAACAAGATTAATCGACATTATAGCATGATCCGTTTTTGTGATGATTGTTAACATTACTGATAACCTTTAAAATTAGCCAAGATATTAGTAGAGTATGAAAATTATTGATAAGGCTAGGCAGGATCGAATTTTCGCCTCAAAGCTAATAATAATCACGTTAAGTATTATCTCTCAACTCATATCATTGATCCTGGGAATAACCAATCCAGATCATATAGGTACCATAATGATGTTCAATCATTTCAAGTATTATACTATTCAATCCAACTTGCTGGTGCTTTCTTGGTTGATTGCTGACGTGATATGGAGAGATAACCCAGAAAAACAACACCTGCTCGATCGATTTCAGGGTCCTATCACATCTATAATTACTATCACTTTTTTGGTCTATACAATAGTTTTATCAGGAATATATGAACCTGAGGGGCTTGCTATCTATACAAATACTATGGATCATTATCTCATTCCAATATATTTTATTACCTTATATTTTGTAAAAATACCTCCTGCATACTCATACAAACAAGTAGTCACCTGGTGGACGTATCCCATTATCTATTTAGTTTTCGCCTTGGTTCATGGTACAATAACTTGGAATTACTTATATCCATTTTTAGATCTTAGAAAACAAGGAACGGGCCTTACAGTAATCTGGATAATTGGTCTCCTTGCCTTGTTTTCATTTATCAATTATCTCTATATCTTGAAATCTCGAAAGAGTTAATACTTATAGATAATATTGTTTATTCGAGTAGAATATGTTGATATAATATCCTAGGGTTATAACCAAGGGTACTACTAGAAGAAGAAGGAAAATATTGAACCTATTCGCGAAAATAATTAATCCTAGGTGTATGATCAAGAGAGCAAATGTTGGATATAGAATGATTGGTTTGGGTCTAACATTTTTCAGCAGATACATATTTCTGACTAATTTCTTATCGATGTTTAGATCAAAGAGTATCTTGACATACTGAATGAATGAAATCTGATAAAATATGAGTAATATCCCATACAATATCGCAAAATCATTATCAACAAACCACAACCACATTGAGAAAAACAGAGGGAACTTAATCAGTTTCATAAATTTCTGAATTGAAAAGAGGAAATCAACAATTTCTCTAGCTTTGAAGAGATGTTTATCAGGAATAAGTTTCTCCACCACATTATCCTCAACATCATTGATGAATTCATGCTCTCTTGTTAATGTAGATATTATCTCACGTGGTGATCCAATTTTATTTAGAACATGTCTTAAAGTATCAGTGCTGATTATTTCTTCCTTGAATTCGCAGAGATCCAGTATTTGTTTCTTCACATCCTCCATGGTGTTTTCACGCTCAGTTTTGGATAAATCAGATCTTGTTAATTCTTGCTGTAATTCGTCAACAAATTTTGAGTAAATCTCCTCTGCTTCATTGGTGAAAATTGAATTACTCATTATTGCCCCCCTCTATGGTGATTATTTCTAGTAGAAGTAGCTTGTAGAATATCTCTGAATAGTCCTCAATTTCTTCTTCCATTATCTCAAATTGAGATTTGAGTTTGAGGATGGCAATTACTTTTTCTAGTTTTTTAATGTGATTCCACAAAATAATCCGTGCGATCACATACATGCTGAGAATTGATACATACGATGCGATAATGAATAATATTGCAGCTTGAAGATTATCAGTATCTATCCCATAGTAGGTGCAGATATTATAGGATCCGTGCCATGGATGTGAATAATCATAATAATAGGTAGTACAATCCAAATTATTATTGAAAACAGCATCAAATCTATAATACACATATGCAAAAATGGAGATGATGAATATTCCAAAACTGATCCAATGGATCATTTTAAGAGTTCGTTTAATTCTATTGGATTTAGCTTTAGCATAATCCTTGGCCTGCACAACATTTAGATCATATTTTATTACTTTTTCACCTCTATTTATTCCTTGTTCTGTCACAACTGAGTGAATAATCTCATTAGCAGCCTCCTCCGTTTCTTCCACCTGAGATTGAACCAGCTGTACTACTTCATGTTTTGATTTACGCATCCTCGTCTGGGGTTTCCATCCAAACATTTTCAGTACACTTAGTAGAGGTATCTCCAGGATTCTTTCATCTTCTGCCAATTCTATTGTAGGTTTCGGCCGTTGTTTTTCGATAATTTTCTGTAGATTATATCCTCCTGTTTTCTCAACAGAGAGTTCGATTTCTTGGAATATACGCTCTCGCATTCGATTTCTCTTCTCCTTTTTGGTGGAGAAATTGAATCCCTCATTTTCGAGGAATTTCTCATATTTATCAAGGAATCCATTAATTAAAGATAATTCCTGCTGTGTCAGACTTACATACTCATTCATAGGGCCACCTCAAAATATCTTTCATCTATATTATCCATAAATTTGTGAGTTGCTGACGAGTAGCGTAACCATAGATCTCTGGCTTTAATGAGGAATACTTTGCCATTTTTGTTTAATCTGTACATAGTTTTTCTTGCATCATCATTGGCTTTGTAGGTTTCAATCATCCCATCCTGGTTGAATCTCCTTAGAAGTGGATAAATAGTTCCCAGTGGAACATCTATTACTGATCCCGTTCCAGTTGCGATTTTTTCAATTAAGGCCATTCCATGAAGATCCTCATCCATCAACCCAGCTAGTACTAAAAGAACAATTACCCCTCTTCGGATCTCGATTTCCCAGTTCTTTATAGCTGAACTAATGATGGTATTGATCTCTGTCATCGCTCTAACTCCTTATTTATGGAAATATTATCATGTATCGCAAGATATATTGTATTGTGATACAATATATTTTCTCCAATCAAGTATATAAACAATTTCTTTGCTAAATTTATCATGTGCCACAATATAATTAATTTATTGTGTGATGCAATATAAATGCTAGTGATATCATCTAAATAACTGATAGATAATCATCATAATTAGAATTATGAGCACAACTGCATAGAAAAAACCACTAGATGATCCTTGTCGCATTTTGTGTGCAATGAGATCCTCGTCATCTTCAATCATGTCACCTGATACCGACATTCTCTGAGAGAAGGGTTCTCTACTAACATCAACTATATGTCCTGCAGTAATTTCGTCATTTTCTCTTATAGATTCTTGAAGTTCATCAAGACATGATTCACATAATCCATCTTCAACAGCACTATTTGTTCCACAATTAATACATTCCACAAGTAATTTGGCTTGATATATTATTAAAACATAATCACTTGGCTATGGGTAAAACTAGGCAAAACTTGGTTCCCTCACCTAGAGTACTCTCAAATTCAATTCTCCCACCAGCCTGTTTAATCAATCCATAGACAATTGCAAGACCAAGACCATTCCCCTGATCTCCCTTTGATGTATAAAAGGGTTCAAATATTCTTGTTTGGATCTCCTCATCAATGCCAGTGCCGTCATCAATTACTTCAATTATCGAATATTTTGCCCCTTCAATATTTGTACTGATGGTAATATTTTTTGCTTCAGCATCCCTTGCATTAATTATCAGATTAATAAGAATCTGTTCTAGAGCTCTTGTACTCATAGTAACTGGAGGAACTCTATCTTCAAGGTTAAGTATAAGATTTCTATCCTTAGCCAGATGTTTGAATACTGTTTTAGAATTGATAATAAGATCATTTGGTGATGTAAAATCCTCAAAATCATTGCTGGATAGTCTACCGATATCCAATAATTGACTTGATAGTTTATTTGCCTTTTCGACATAGCTATTAATAATATTTATTGCCTCTTCATCGAAGGTTTTCTCTGCTATTAAGACCTCTACATAGTTCTTAATCACAGCGAGATAATTTTTGAATTCATGACCTACAATACCACTCACTCTTCCCATAGCTTCGAGTTTATTCATCTGATAAAGTTTTTCCTGCGCTTGTTTGAGCTCTTTCTGCATTGTAATCAGATCATCAATATCTCTTGTTACAGATAGAATGTGAGGTTCACCATGGAGGTTAATGAATCGTGCAGACATCAGGCCAACAACCACTTTTCCGTTTTTCATCCTGAAATTAGCTTGAAAATTCTGGACAAAACCATCTTCCCTCAATGCTTTAACCATATTGTTTCTATCTTCAATATTATCCCAGATATTGATCTCTGCACTTGTTTTGCCAATACAATCCTCTCTAGTGAATCCGGTTATATTAGTGAAACCCTCATTGATATCTATATACAAACCATCAGATGCTCTGTTAATATTAATGGAATCTGGCGAGGTATAAAATGCCTGTCTAAATCTTTCTTCTAGAAATTTGATACGTTCGAAGGTTTCCAGCTTCTCAATAAACTCGTGCTGGGTGGCATGTGATGGATCCAATTCCCCAAAAACACTTCGATACTTCTTGACAATTTCCACTAAAGCTGACTTATCTAGTTTTTCAAGATCCATCGAGATAAATTCCTATGTAAAATATTATTAATGTATCTCTTAAAAATGGGAATATTTTGTATTTATTTGGAGAGGTCTAACTCCTTGAGTATGTATTTTGTAGTTCCAATTCCCATTTTGGCCGCCTGTTCGATCTGAGCTTTATGATTACTAGCGAGTATTATCTCACCATCTTTTTCCTTGGCATGACCGTGAGCAAACTTATCATCACCAGCCTTGAGTTGAGATATGGGTGTATTGGGTAGAACTGGTGCCTGATTGATGAGATCCATGCTAGCTTGATCTATTGCCACAGGATCCCGACCTGCAACAATGCCAAGATCAGATGATAATAAATATGGAGTATACGGCATGCAATCACACATGAGTGATACATCAATGATGAAATTCAAGTAATAAAATCTATCAGCACCCAATCCCTTTATCACTCCACTGGCATTTTCAGCAAAACGTTTGGACTGCTCATTTAGATCTGTGATCCAATTCATCTTGATTGCCTTTGCTCCAGCTAGATTTGCACAGACACTATTACAGTGCCCACAAAGGATGCATTCATCCTTATCAATAGTAGCCTTATCATCAACAAAACTAATACAACGCTGAGGACAGACCCGAATACACTCAGAGCATTCCTCTCCCTTGCACTTATCTACCAGAACATCAATTCCTTCCCCTCGATGCATCATTGCTTTTCCATACTTGCCAACCATACCTATTCCGAGGTTTTTGAGTGCTCCACCATAACCACCGCTGGGATGCCCCTTACTATGGGTCACCATGATTATCTTGTGGAAGTGAAGAGCTCCTCGTCCTACTTCTACTCGTTTCACGTATTCTCCTTCTATGTCCACTTTGAATGTATCTGCACCTAATTCTCCATCCAACATGATGATAGGTGCACCCATTGTACCGATGGTGTATCCATGCTTGGCAGCCATAGAATAGTAATCACTAGCAGTATTCCTACCTGAGTATGCACTACTTGAGCCATATCCCAAACCACAGGTCTCACCTATGCTGGGAAAAGCACCTTTTGCTTTCACTGCATCAACAAGCGCTCGTAAAATAGATGGTCTAAAGTAGGCCAAATTGCCCCATTGTCCAAAATGAGTTTTTAATAGTATTCGTTCTCCAGGCTTGATATACTGACCCACACTCTCCTCAAATAGGCTTAGTATCAGATCAATATTGGAGAAACCAAACTTGACATTATCTTTGAACTTGACGTAGATCAGTTCTGATTCATTCATAGGGCAAGGTAAATTCTAGCATTCAAAAAGATGTATAGGTTATTTCGTCTATAGTATAAGAATATAATTTACTATAAACTCTAAATCTAGTGGAGAGAGCCAAAATCGTGCTTTCAATTCAAAATCCCATCAGAATTTTAAGATTTTTACTACATCTTTTTATTCTTAGCATGAAAAAAAAATCTGAAGATTTCATGGACTTTACACACATACAAAATTTCGAGGTACTCAATACGTTACTCAACTCACTAAACGAAGAGTTTGACCTTGATCGTTCATTCACTAGATATCGCAATTATTCTCCTGAATTACTGGAAGTGGCAATAGAACTAGGTCTCACTGATCAGGAAGATGCCACCAGGGCACTGTATTTAACTGATTTTGTACTAACACAGGCTGAAATCGATGCTGAAGATAGCTTACGAAGAGAATCAATTATTAAATCATTCATCATGGGAAAGGAGTATGGGATTGCAGGAGAAAATATGCTTAAAATATTCTATTTATCATCTAAAGTGGCCCAATCTATGCGAAGAAATGATGCATTTCTCTCAGGTCGAGGTCTTGATAGAAATACGAGTATGGTGATTATCAAAGATTTATTAATAATCCCCTATCTTGAAATCTGTAAGGTATTGCTCGGAGATGTATCACCAAGTTTTCAATTAGGTGTCCTGGCTTCCGCAGTTAAACAATCCCTACCTACAGATGAGATTATGGAATACAAGAATATTAAGGCCAAGGAAAATATCCTACCTTTTGCTTGGAATATTATGAAAGCTTTTGACCGTAAATTTCCAGCTGAAATTAACCCAACCCTCTCCATTTCCAATATTGACAACAGTTCAACTATATTGGTTAATAAAGTAGAGAAGATCAATCTAGGCTTAACAAATGTGAATAAAAACCCAGATTGTCAAGAAATTGAAGTAATCAGTAATTTGATTGATTTTCTTGAAGGTCTGGAGGAAGATAAAAATGTGATGTATGTTGCAGGAGAGCTGATCAATCAATATGAGAATATCTTTCTTGTGAGAAATCCAAATGTAAAAGGGCATCCCCTAACTATTATTAAGACTCAGGCAGATGAAATTAATGTATCAGCAGTACTGTCACTACTTGAATTGCGTTCGTATGAGGAGGAAGCTTGGTTTGAAGATAATCAAAAAGTAAGAACTTGCATCGGTATTACAGGTATTCCCAAAACTGTGGAGATGGAGGTAGAAGAACCAGTAGAGTTTGAAGTAGAAGATGAACGAGATGTGGAGATTGAAGTTGAGGAGGATGTAGAGGTTTTTGATGAAATTGAAGAAGAAGTAGATGAAATGGAGATCCAGGAAAAAGAAGTCGAGGAAGAAGTTGAAATTATAGACAAGATTGAGGAAACTGTGGAAAAAGAGATCATGGTAGATGAGGAGGAAATTGTAGAGGTCATCGATAAAATCGAATACGAAGAAGAAGAAGAGGTTGAGGTAGAGGTAGAGAAGGAAGTGAGTTTCCAGGAAGAGGAGGAGTATGAAGAGGAAATCATGGAGGATATTGAGTACGAGGAGGAGGAGGAATTTGAAATTGTTGTTGATAAGGAGGTAGAATCAGGTAAGAAAGGATTTCTAGGGATTGGTAAGAAAAAGGCTGTGATCAAGAAAGTACCTGAGATACAGACCCGATTGGTTAAAAAGACAAAGAAAGTACCAAAGAAGATCAAGAAAAAGAAAATGGTGACCAAAACCAGGATGGAACCAGTCAAGGAGAAGCAGATTCGTAAAGTAACCAAATTCAAAGAAGGTCCAGTTAAGAAGAAGGTGATCAAGCAGGTGCCCAAGATAGTAACTGAGGTGATAACCAAGGACGTACCTAGGAAGGAAATGGTCAAGAAATCCATACAGATAGAAGTTCCAGTTAAAAGGATGAAGATCAAGAAGATACCTCGTATGGAAAGACAGATGGTCAAGAAAATCGTGAAAGAGAAATACATGCGAAAGGATACTAGAATGGAGAAGAAAATGGTCACCAAAGAAATAATGGAGGAAACTACCACTGAGAAAACAATTGCTCAGGTAATACCATGTTTTGTTGGAAGAGCTATGAATGTGCTGACTCTTGGTGATGTCGATCTTTTCGAACAATGGGATAGTATTCGAGAGAGTAATTATATTATTATCGGAACAATGGTCTCTGATTTCAAAACTAACACCACCAAATTTTTCAATGAAGAATTATTAGGAAAGCCCGCGGAGTTGAGTAAATTATTAGATGGACTAGATGAGGTAATTGAGAAGCTAGTGAATGTATTCTTTGAGGGAGATTACCAGATCATGCCTTCAGAGATTCTTTTCATAGATAAATCCGAGAAACGGTATCTCATTATGTTTGAGGGTAATGAGGATAGAATCGTGGGAACCATCGCTGCTACTTATGTCAGAGATTTAACCAAATGGCAGGAGAGGAAACGAGAAGTACTAAATAGAAGAACCCTCAGAATGAGGACTGGTCAACTTTTATCTTCCCTTGGGCATACACCCTTTGATACCTCCATTGAGCGAATTTACAAAGATAACATATCCAAGGATGCTGTGATGTTTAAATTGGACAAGGCTATCTTGAAAATTGATTAATCATAATTAATTGGATCGTATTTTGACCTCTCTGAAAAAAGAAGAATTATGAACTGATACGCTATTGAATATATGTGAGAACTCCATTTCTATTACTTATCATTATTCTACTATTGCCTTCTGCACCTGTACAGACCATTGCATCTGAAACTCAGAGCTTGGATTTTATATTTGTACTCCATGCAAACCAAGCACTTGTACCCTATGGAGATGTGGCTAATGATCTGAACTATCATGGAGTACTTGAAACTTTACGAGAGCATCCAGAAGTGAAAATAACACTCCATATCTCAGGTACATTACTCTCAGTACTTTCATTTCATTCTCCAAATACTCTAGACCTTATTAAAGATGGTCTAGCAGATGGACAATTTGAATTACTTGGTAGCACCTATGCCCAGAATGTTATGTACAGTCAGTATTATCCCGGTACATCAGATCCCGTAGCGGGGAATTTTGATAATAATTTGCAAATTAAACTACACAAGCAGATTCTAGATGAATTATTTGATGTCACCCCTACTACTTTCTGGAATCCAGAGCGAGTATGGGATCCAGATCTGGTTGGGCCAATTATCTCAGATAATGGCTACTCTGCAACTTTTGTTGAGGATCATATCATTCAGGAGGTGAGTGGAGAGGATGAACATGTTGTGCGAACGACTGGATCGATAGAGAATCCATTGTATATATTCTCTGATGATAGGGATTTGATTTTCAATGAAACCAGTAATACAATAGGACCTGTGGATAAAATTGCTAGAGGGCCTAATTCTGGTGATTCATCTAACTTTATTGAAGATTCAATTGCGGAGTTGGATCATTATCTAAATACAGTATTTGAGAACGATGTTGATGATGAAAAAGTTGTTGTCTATGCACAGGATATGGAAGCATGGGGTTTATGGCAAGAGGAGGGTCGTATTGATGATGGTGGTAACTGGTCTGATGATCTAGCACATGTTCTTGATAGACTAGATCAGCTCCTTACACATTTTGAACAACAGAGCTGGTTGAAGTTAACTCACCCCTCGGATGTTATCAGCAGTATTGAATCCTCAGATTATGTTCCTGAACATCTAACTATTCCTTTTGGAGAGGCCAAGTGGATGGAACATGCAGCCTTATCTGCAGGTCAGACATCCTGGAAATCTTGGCAGGATTCCTCTTCCTCACTTAATTCCTATAGATCAAGCTTTGCCAAGGCAAGAGATGATCTTTTTGACGCTCAGATCCTCATCGATTCTTCATCCAAATCCGCTGAGGATGTGGAATTTGCAAAAATAATCCTCAACTACATGCAATTTATCTATGCTGCAAATCAATTTGAATTTGGATGCTGGGGTGTGGATTTTGCATGGTTCAATCGGGTGAAAACAGTGGGAATTGGGTTGGATGCCATATCCTGGATACTAGCTGATACCAAAGCGGTTACTGTTACATCAGATGATTTAGATCAAGACGGGTACTCAGAGTATATCATGAAAAACGAGTACAGTTATTATGCTTTCTCCTCTGAGGGAGGGCGATTGATCGCATGGTTTGATCTTCAAATTCGAGATATTATTGTTTACAATGATGCTGAGGCATCGTATATGGAAGGTGGATATGCCAATCTACAGGAGTTTAAATCAAATATTCAGGGATTCTGGGGTAGATCAACCAAAGCTTTTGCGTTGCGAGAGAAATCCTTCACAGATTATCCCAGATATAATTTTACGACTAATACTGCAGAATCGATCTACGCCTATAGTCTAGATGCCAACTCAATAAGATTCCAAGTACAATCAGAGGGATCAGAAATTAGAAAAACATTTGAACTGAACGATGCTGCAATTGATGTACATTATGAGGTGACCAATCTTAGATCTGATGAAATGGCATTCTCTATTGTCAATTATTATGCTCCATCAAATCTTGATCTCATGTTTCATAATTCACTGAGCATAGTTTCTTCTTCTGCTCATCAATTAGGCGTAAGAAATGATAGAACTGGTGTGATTGCTGGTATGGATGGATCTCAGGATCTTATTGAGGTCAGTAAACGCAAACCTGGAATGTTCTCATTAGGTTTGGAGTATAAGTTCACTCCTATTCCAGGAGAGTCTACTAAGGAATATACCTTCAGAATTAGAACCACTACTGATTCCAATTCTTTGGGTAGTGATAACATCCAACCTGTGATTACTGTGCATTCTCCATTAAACAACACCAGCTTCTACTCACTCCTGGAATTCAATGTCACTGCCACTGATAATATTGAGATTAGCAGAATTGAGTTAATTTTTGACAATGAAATTGTTGAGGTAATCAAAGGTTCTGGGATACTCTATTTCTATCAATCTGGTCTCGATAATGGATGGTATACTTTTATCATACGTGCAGTTGATATGTCAGGTAATATAAATGAAGTAATTATGATCCTAGAATTCACTGGAGGTACATCAACTGCTCAGGATACTCCGTTCTATTCAGGATTCTTGACATTAATTGCCATATCTATTTATCAACGACGTCCAAGACGAAATTGAGCAACTTTTTGTTCAAGAGCTCGGATTTTAATGAATGGTATTGTCGCAAGGAAATAGAATGTGGCTGTCAGTAAAAATGGTTGAGTAAATCCAATATCATCTACCAAAGTTCCACCTATGATTTGACCAATTGCAAATAAACCACCCCAAGATACAGAATTGATTGCATTTACTTGTGATCGGTATCTTCTTGGTGTATAATCCATCTGAATGGCACTGAATAATGGTCCTGTTCCATTCATAGCTGCATTTCTAACAATCAATGCCAAAAATGCAAAAATCAGAGGGGGGACTGATGCAAGTACAACTAGAAGGATAACACAAACTATCTGCATAATGGCAATTAATTCATTTCTCCCATATTTATCCGCAAGATTGGCTGAGATTTTTCCCCAGAGTGCGGTTATAATCGTCATACCTGCAAATAATAGGTTAATATTGGCAAGATCAATACGATATATATCAAAGAAGAATCTTGGAAGATAGGGTATAGATATGCCAGCACCAAAACCAATGAAGTATGATGCTACAAGACTCAATATAATAATTTTTCCAGTTTCAGGTTCAAAGTAACGTGGATTAATTATTCTGTAGTAAAAAGGATCTTGAGGATGTATGAGAATTTCTGATGTGGATTTTGCTACTCCTTCATTCTCCTCTGCTTCATCTAGTGTATACTTGTCATTGATAAGAACAGAAAGGACTGTAACGATAACTAGGAGGAAAAAGGCATACATCATTATTTCTTGTAGTATATCGACACGAATACTCTCAATTCTATCGATATTGGTATCTTTCAAGGCAAAATAACCAAGAATGCTCCCTGCTGCACTAAAAAAGTTTTGAATCAGAAAATTAGTACCAAATACCCTATTTTTTTGTGATGTTGGTATACTCATAGAAAATACAGACATGAGAATTGGGTATAATCCACTTGCTCCTGAGGCATAGAATAACTGGCCAATAAATACCCAAGTGAGAGTATTTGCAGTTGCTAGTAGATACACTCCGATAGCTTGAAGAATGACAACGATCACTAAAATTAGATCCTTCCTGAATCGATCTGCAAGATATGATGCCAGAAATGTAAATCCCAGACTTAGCATAGTTGATATTCCAAGTATCTTCCCAAGATCAGCGTTACTTCCACCAAGACCATAGACTAAAAAGGTGGTAAGAACCCATAATATTGAACCTGATATGCCAAGTATACTTCCAATAACAAGTATTAGTTGTATATTCCTGTTCTTGTAGGGACTTTTTCGATAGCTATCCACAAATGTTACTTTATTTCATCCTATTTATTTTTCAGTAAATGACTAAATCAAAAACGATATTGAATAAATGGAATTAGGCAAATACCCTGTAGGGATAATTCTCCTCCTCCCATTCTGTTAGGTGTTCAAACAACCTTGTGTGACTGAAAAAGGAGAATTCATATGATAAGATGAGTACATCTTCTATCTGATAAGTTTTATTGAAATTCTCCATCTTATGTTTGATCCCAAGGTTGTACTTAAGAGACTTTAGAAGGATTTTCATCATATCATGGCCACTGGTGATCAACCAAGGATCGAATGCATGTTTATTCTCATTTCTGTAACATTTCAAAATTTCATTCTTATCAGCATTGGAATTGGAAGATTGTTTGAGAATTTCATCTATCGCTTTTTCTTCTAACAATGTAAGAGTTTTATAATCAAAGAATGAATCATAGTTTATTTTCTTAAATGATAAATGCCAATTATTTTGGAGTGATAGCAATTTCAGTAACCCTATCTTATAGGCTTGCTCGAGTAGGTGATTACGTAAATCACCGATATTTTTCTCAATTTTTTCAATACGTTTGGGTTCCGCATACATTTGTATGAATTTATCAAATGCAAATGAATCCAGTAACATGGTTTCTAGGTCATGACTATCTGTATAAAAAAGAATTTTTCTAATATTCTTCCTATTGTGCTTGTCAATCTTTAACATTGTTGGATTGGGAATAAAATAATCAAGATCACTATCCAGTATCGCTATCACAGCTCGTATATTCCTTATTACCACCTTCTCTAGGGTGAATAGGACATTGGTTTTCCCCTCACAAGAAATAATGACCAGCTCGGGATTGAGCAGATTTTTGAAAAAAATGGTATCTGAAGGTCCCTCGACTAGAAGAATCGCATGTTTCTTATGCAATGGATGAGACCTTAACATTCCTATCTGATTGCTAAGCGTGCTGCTGTTGATATACTCTTTCAATCATTTCCCTCCATTGATTCTGCAAGATCAATGGTGTTATCCCAATTCTCATTGATTATCTGTGGACTATGTGTGGCAATGATGAATTTGATATTGTTTAGCTTGGCGACCTTTTCCAGATTTTCAATAAAATTCAATTGCCAAGCAATATGCAGACTAATTTCCGGTTCATCAATAAGTATCGTAGATCTAGGTTCTGAATTAAATATCAGATCGAAAAACAGAACTATTAAATGCTGCTCTCCACTACTCAATTGAGATGGCTTGAGTAAAATTGTCTCCTTTGTATGTACATTGAACATGGATAGTTCAATTCCTTTATCCTTATTGATATGAATCTTTTTCAGATCAAACTGAGATTCAATAATCTCTTTGAATAAGGTGATCTTCTCATAAAGAGGATGAAAGATATCAAATTTCTCCTTCACATCCTCAGCATAAACACTGAGTACATATTTATTTGACTCATCTATTTCAATATCCGTCAATTGTTCAATTTTAATGGTTTCCAGTATTCCCGTACTCATCAATTTTTCCCGCATTTTAGTGATATATCTCAACTCCTTCTTGAGTTTGTTAACATTTACTTCTTTTTTGGTTCTCACCTCATCAATTAATCTAAATGGGAAGGTACTTTCCCTATTCTGACCAAGACTATCAGCCTTCTGTCTCACATTCAATATATCTCGTTTCAATGTTTGAGCTGCTCGTTCAACTGAGGTCTGGTGTTCTCCCTCAGTTTCAAATAAGTTGAATAACCGTCTCGTATCAATCAATTTCAGCTTGTTTGAGTTAATAATGGCATCCAGCCAAGTGGGAAAGAACTTCGCATTGAATTTGAGAAGATCTGAACGTAATTGATCTGGAAATCTATCTGCAAAAGTTTTTAGTATCTCCTGCAGATCAAATAATTTACCTTGATTATCAGTCCATTTCATTCTGTCAATACGGATTAATTCTGGCAAAAAACGTTCAATGTATGAAAGAATAACATCTGAAGGAAATTCTGAAATGGTGGGAATATGTAGGTAGAACTCATTGAACTTCTTTGAAAAAAATTCAAGGGATATGAAATCAGCATCGACATTGCGTTTGACAGATACTTCTTCACCCATTAAACCCAGGCCAAATCTGTCAAATCTTATTTTTGCTAATTGATCGAACTGATGATTAAATAGATGATATAATAATGAGAGAATGGAAGTTTTTCCATATCCATTAGGGCTGTATATGATATGGATAGGTTGGTTCTGTTTAAAATCAATCTCATAATTGAATAGACCAAACAAATTTTCTATGTTGAGCCTTTGAATCTCCATAGCAAACTACATTGCATGCCAATATTTAGAGTTTTATACCATAAGATGGATTTATTATTCAGCAATCAAATTGTTAATACCTATTTTCATCTTTCTAGTACTTTTTATTTGATTAATCAGTTATACTATTGTGTCAAACATCTGTGTAACCGGGGCTTTCTCATTCACAGGATCAAAGATAAGTAAAAAACTGCTGGAATCTAAGGAACGGATACGTACACTTACCAATCATGCAGATGATTCAGTTGCGTATTTTGATCGTGTGGATGTCTATCCTTTATGTTTTGATAGGCAATCATTGATTCAATCACTTCAGAATGTGGATGTACTCATTAATACGTATTGGATTCGATTCGAAAAAGATGAGATGACTTTTGACCAAGCAGTGATCAATTCAAACATACTCTTTGAAGCAGCCAAGGAGGCAGGAGTGAAAAGAATCATTCATTTATCCATTACGAATCCAGATATTAATAGTCCCTATCCATACTTTAGAGCAAAAGCAAGAGCAGAGCAGAAATTAATGGAATCAGGGCTTCCCTATTCCATTATTCGACCAGCACAGACTTTTGGTGATGGTGATATTCTATTCAACAATATAGCATATCTCATGCGTAAATTGCCTGTGTTCTCATTAATTGGCTCTGGGAAATTTGGTATACAACCCATTGCTGTTGATGATTTGGTAGATATCTGCATCGATCAGATAAACAACGAAGGTAATGTTGTTATCGATGCAATCGGCCCTAAAGTATACCAGTTTAAAGAATTGATACAGCTCATCAATAAATACACCAATAGCCGTACCCTCATTATTCCCATGCCTGGACCACTCAATTGGTTCTCTCCCATCGGTATAAAATTCCTTGAGCTTTTCTTGAAGGATGTTCTATTAACCAAGCATGAGATGAAGGCAATAAGTGAAAATTTGTTAGTGTCTAGCCAGGAACCTAATGGTACATTATTATTTGAGCAATGGTTGGAAAACTCAGGAAAATATCTGGGCAAAGAGTATTATAATCAATTAAATCGTCATTTTAAATAAAAATTAGTGAAGAGATTTGTTGAATTCATCAATATACTCAAAATCTCTTACTAAAGTTTTAATCTGTGCAGTACTGTGTCACTGGTGCATTCTCATACACCGGTAAATATATCGCAAGAGAGTTGCTGAAAACAGAGGATCGAATATCAACATTAACCAACCATCCTGATTCTGATGATCCTTTCTTTGATCGCATAGACGTTTTACCCTACTCATTTGATGATTTTGATCAACTGGTGCAAAACTTGACTGGTGTGGACGTCCTTGTTAATACCTACTGGATTCGATTCACCTATAAGCATATCAGTTTTGATGATGCTGTGGAGAATTCACGTATACTATTCACTGCAGCCAATGCAGCTGGGGTCAAACGGATTCTTCACATTTCAGTCACCAACCCATCTAAGGATTCTCCCTATCCCTACTTCAAGGGAAAATATCAGGTGGAGGAGCATTTGAAGGCCTCTGAGGTTACGTATAGTATTATTCGTCCTGCACTGGTTTTTGCACCAGATGATGTGTTAATCAACAATATAGGCTATTTGTTACGTAGGTTCCCTTTCTTTATTCAGATCGGAGATGGATCTTTCAAGTTGCAACCCATCTCACAACAGGATCTAGCAAAATTTGTCGTTTCAAGATCAATTTTAGATGCGAATGAAATAGTTGATGCAGTTGGACCTGAAACATATACATTTCAAGAGCTTGTGGAGTTATTGATTCAAGCAACAAATAGTCGCTGCAAAATCATTCAATTAAGTTCAAAGCTCTCGTGGATCATTTTTGCACCCATCTTCATCCTGAATGTTATCAAACGAGACAAAATCATAACAAAACATGAGATTGGTGCGTTGGTAGACAACCTTCTCTTGACCGAGAGTAATCCTGTTGGGAAAGAAAAACTATCTGATTTCATCCAAGAGAATGCAACTATTCTTGGGAAGCAATATATCCATGAAATTAACCGACATTTCATCAAAGGTGGACGGACAAAATATTAAATGAACAATCCTCTGTCTAAACAGTATGAGAGAACAGGGTATAATGTTGCGATGTGTATATTGTACTGAGATATTTCCAGATATCAAAGAGTGCCCAAAGTGCGATGGAAAGAAGGAATTCTTTCGACCTGCTCGAATGATGGATAAATACACCTCACAAAGAGAGCTAGTGATGAATCTGAAGGAATTCTTCTCTTTATTTGATGAGAAGTGTATCTATGAACCCCACCTACCTGAGGAGGATGCACAACGGATGTATTTTTTAATCGAGAAATTGGGAATATATAATTTCAACCTTAGGGAGACATTGATCGATCTTTTGCGAGAATCTCAGATGAAGTAGCTTTCTTCCCCAGTTTCCTTGGCTTCTGCATATTCAATCATTGATTTAATAAAGTAAGGTGGCATAAAGGCCTTATTTATAGGTTTATAAGTAAGAGATGGATCCTCATCTGTGATAAATGCGGATGTAAAATCCCAAGATAATCGATCATCAATATTGAAGTTATACCCTTGTGTACGCAATTTGATAACCATATCCATCATGTCGTTCTCCTCGATGAGCATTCGTTGTACTCCAGTTAGAATCGCCTCTCGGGTGAGTTTATTCACCTTTGGTATCTCCGCATCCGGATCTTCACCCCATGCAATAAATGGAGGTGCTTCAAGATGGCTACCGATAAGAATATCCTCTGATAAAACATCTACTGATTTTGTCATCCATGAATAAACGATATTGAATATCTGCAATGTAAACTCTCTACCAAAGAGGTTACCGTTGTGATCTGAAAGCTCTGGTAACACTTCTTTGAATGCTTCCGCACAGACCACCTCGAAATCAGCCAATCTCATTGCTGCATTTCCCTCATTATCAAACTTTAAATTTCGAGATACATTGATTATGTCTCCATATCTATACTGCCATCCTGCAAAAATAAAATTTCCATCTCCACGGTACGTAATACGATAGTTTACAACACCATTAGATACTGTTTTCTGAAGTTTATTGAATATACTGTGAGCTATTTTTTCAGTGTCCCTGGAGAAATCTGCATAGAGATCTGCTTTGTTAACTACTAAACGCACGGGAACTCCCTCCATGATCCCTGTTGGTAGCATGAGCGGAATTTGTTTGAGCGTATTGCTGCGAGTCATGTCTACTACTGCAATAATGGCGTCTGTATCCTCTGCAAGGCTTTTCCACATCTCTTTGTACTTGAACTGACCACCCATATCATATATAACCAGTTGGAGATTATAGGGTATGCCTGGAAAGTAGTTGGCAGGAATTACGGCATTATGAATGACATAATTTGATGTTACTACTAAGTCTTCAGTCCAAGGTTTGACTTCACTGGTTCTGAATCCCAGTGATTTTAGTATGTGCATCAATGCATTGCAGCCTCTTGTTTTCCCCACGCCACCTGGGCCCAAAATAATTGCTTGATATGTTTTTTTCATTGCTATCACCAAATAGATGCAAGATTATGTCAGCTCTCACAACTGCAAATATAGTTCAACTTGATCCATGATGAAATTTAAGGTTATTCTCTCATCGCTACTAGATTATACAGTTTTCTTTCTTCTCAAGGTCTAACTTTGTTTATGATCTCGGAGTGAGAGAACTAGCCCCAGATCAAATACACCTTCATCAGTACGTAGATTTACAGTATCAAGCACCTTAATCAGGTTCATCGTTATACGATCTGTATATTCCTTAGGTTCTTCATTGAGTTGTTTTTCTTCCATTGTCTTCCTCCATGATACCAGTCCAAATTTCTCTCTCAATAGAGCAGATTGCAGAAGAGATAGAGGTTGTCCCTCACTATAGCCACTACGAGCAATCGCTACATTATAGAACAACTTTCCTTCATCTTCAGTAATTGATGTGATTAGTGCAGTATATGATTGTTCATTCAACTGTTCAAAAATAATCACCTCGGGTTTGATGTATCCCTCATACTTGTATGGAAGTACAGAATGGGCTTTATTCATCTGTGTCAGAATATCTGCATAGATTGGCATCCACTTGAGAATCAAGGGAAAGACGAGATGTCCCTCTATCTCATTATACAATGTTTCACCCTGACGATTTACAAACAAGCTCAGACTTTTTGCCCCAGCACCAATTTTTTCAGTATTGAAAAATTCTTTTTCCACCTCTAGGCTATACAATGCATCCACTTTGAAGCTATTCGGAAGTGTCAATGACTGCTGCTCCTCCTGTAACAAGATGGGATAGAAACTTGAGACCGCATCACCTGTTTTTCGCACAGTTTGTGCATAGATCTCTGCACTCGATCTGTAATTGGTAGGACTGGCTACTAAATTTAGCGTCTCTGATATCACCTGTTTATGAGTATCAAGTGAATATGGATGTTTTTCAACCAATATTGCCTCAAGATAGGGAGTTAACAATTCAGATGTCTGATATGCGTAATAAATGTCTGGATTGCCCCCAATTATTACGATTCCAGCCAATTGAGTATTTCGTTTCTCTGGATAGAAGAATGTTAATAAGATGTTATCCGGCAATGGTTCATCGTAGGTTCCCTCGGATTGTAAATTGAACTTATACAGGATTGGCTTGTATCCCTGTTGCTCAGAACTCATACTCAACTTTCCGAAATATATCTGATCAAACCAGTGTCTCTCTCTGTATTCGTGAATGAACCCTTTAGGTAAGGTGATGGCCAGATTGATAGGAGAATATGCAAATTTGTTTATGACCTCTCCACTCTCTTCACCAGCAGGATTCAAAGCATTCCAGAGATGAATGATCTCATTAATTAATTCTGCCTCTCCGGCTTTTGGATTCAACTTATACACTGATTCATCTGTACTACCAAATGATTTGTAAATAAAATCTTTAGCCTCTTCAAAGTCATTGATATCTTCTTTGTAACCCATAGCTATTAAGCTGTGGGCCTCAAGTAGATTAATCCTACCTGTAGCGTTGACGATATTCATTATTACTTGTCTATCAATACTTTTATCCCTCATCAATGGGGTGACTAACTCTCGGGGTATTCTCTGCCAGTAGATGACATTTTTAACAAGGATTTCATTGAGATATACTGTATTTTTGGTTGAAATTGCTTTGAGTTGAGTCCACGTATTATATGCAGACGCCTTGGTTTTACTGGCTAGACTTACTAGAACCGTGGCTTGTTTAAGATCCGCTCGAACAAAATTATGATATGCATCTTGATTGTATTGGAAGAGATTGTGTGTTTCATTTACGGGTATTACAGCAAGCTTTAGATATTTATCCTTGAAGTACTTCACCAGAGCTAAAAACATGGTCTCACCTGCTGTACCCTCTTTATTAGCAATCTGGTAAGTCATATAACTTGCTATCTGAACCAGCTCCTCAGCCGTGGGTCCTTGAAATATCTCAGTTTTCTCCTGTTCCAGCACCTCTTTAATCATTGAATTGTTATATGCACTCAGTTTAACGGTACCCATGAAATCCTGTGTTAATTCTGCCAATCCTCCCTTTCCATCAGTTTGTTCCTTCTCTTCAGGTTCCAAATCCTTGATAAATTGTTTTACTCCAACATATATCATATCCACAAGTAATTTGAAATATACAGGCCTAAGTGACTTGATTTCCTCATGATTCTGATTTCGCAGAGAGAACAGGATATCAATTCTTTTCAGAACATCATCTTCTTCAGGCATGAACTGTTCCAAACTCTCTTTGTTCCATGAATAGAATTCCTTAAAACTAAATGAGATGCTCTCTGTGACAATACCCTCAATCTTTGAGTGGAATTCCTCGTCTGAAATTTCTTTGAGGTACTTTCGTATTACACCAAATGAATTTTTCAACCCAGCCCGAATATTATGTTCTAGATTCTTTTGAAGATGTTCGATACCCTCAAATTTCTCATAATAGCGTATTGTCGCATCGATGAAGGATTCAAATTTTCCAGGATTATCCTTCAAATTCTCAAAATAGTTTTTAACCATAGTTCCAAATTGAATCTCAATTGATTTCTTGGTGACACCATGCTCCAACTTAGTGGCTAGAAATCGTATTCGCTCCGAGCTATTCAGATTACTTACACTTTCAAGTAATTCTTTTAGCGTTACCATCTGTTTATCTACTGCATTTAATATGATATGAGCTATACTCGTCTGTACAAGTAAATCACGTTTGCTAGTAGATGTACCATACGCTAGTTTAGGGATCACCCATTCATAAGGATCACCAACAACATTTTCCTTACTCCATCTCCAAACATTATTGGATTTGAGTAGTTGATGATTAAGAGATCCATCAAGGAGGTCAATAAAAAACTCCTGGATGATTTCATCAGTGTATGTATCGATACCTGAGACCGATTTCAAGCTCTGTCCAAGTTCACCGAATTCAGCTGCCACAGAGTATTTTTTTCCTATCTCAATATACGTAGATCCTCTTCCTTCTGACCAAGTATATTCATAACCTATCGATTTGAGATAATCCTTTATTTCATCAAATCTCCCAAATGTATAATAATATACCGCATCTCGTGAATTCTCACGTAATCCCATGTGATCTGCACAAAGTATGGTGGTAAATGCTTGGGTCTCTGAAACATCAATTCCCTCTGATTTCATTGAGCGGGTGAACGTATCCATGGGTTTTCCAAAGTTTATGTCATATCTTTGAAGGTACCTATCAAAATTCTGTACATCAGAAGATTTCAATTTAAATATCTTATTTACCAAATTTTCTAGTTGGGAAGTCATATCATGATCTCTAGATTGTTTGTACTCTGCATCCTCATCAGCTTCATCTGCTATCTCCATATCTTGATCTAGAAAATCATTGCGTTTTAGTTCATCTATACACTCCTTGCTTATTTTATACTCTAACGGTATTCTACTTTGTTCCTGTAGCTGGCCTATTCCTGAAATGATATTATTCACTTGATTATCTGATAAAAACAATCTCACAGTGCTTTCGGAAACACTTAACCCCTGTTTTTCTGCATCATCTACAATTATCCGAGCTATTTTTCTGCTATTTAGTGGATTGGAGATATTCTTAACCATGGTTGCAATTGTAATTCAAATGAAACCAACTAATAAATTTCTCTCTTTTGAAAAGCTCTCATGTCATTTTTAAAACAGATTTTCCTTATTCCATACATGAATGTCAAAAAATATTTTTAATTCTGTATTATGTGAAATCTCTCAGATTATATAGAAAAAAAAGAAAGAATTATTTGAACTAAGTATTTCTCACTCGCAATCTTTAATTATTTAGCTATAATTATGCTGTAATATGAATCAGACCTTCTTAAGAAGAAAAATTCTAGTCTTTGTATTAATCTTGATGTTCTTTCCAATGGGAACATTGAGCTTTGAACAAAAACAGGTCTACTTCAAAGATGAGGATCCATCCTTTTCTTATGAAGTTGTTGATATCAATGAACCGATTGTCCAATCAATGGATGAATCGAATTTAGGATTGGATTTAGGGTATTGGTATGATGATGCTATTACCATCCCGATGTCTGAAGCAGAACCCTATCGTCGAGGTAGTGTTGAATTTGAGTTGAATGATACTTATCCGAGTTTATTCTTCAAATTTGATATTAATGATTCTTCCCCAGTTAGAGTTGTGATTGGTGCAGCCACTGGTGAGACCGTTGATACCAATCAATTCGAGATTTACTCAGAGATTTCTAATCCAAATACAGAACCTATAGACTTCAAGTCTACTTTTGAATTTCCACTACCTTTTGAATCGATCTTCCCAGGTTCAATTGTAGGTGACTACTATGTAGTGGTCAGTTTCTGGGACATGTGGGATTATGATATCTTTGGGGATACAGTTCAGTTAAATGTTACAATAGAACACTTCCAACCCGGTGTAGCCAGAGAAGGTGAGACATCTACTACAATTCAGTCATTTGCACATCAAACCATAACGGGAGTAGAAAAATATCTATCGAATAATGGATATATCAATTATATAACCGATTCTGTTAATCTAGGTGAATTTAATGAAGATGATGATGATTTCGCCAAAGGAATTGGTCTTGCAGTCTATGGACTTCTGAAGTCAGCAGAGTATATGTCCCTTGCAGGCAATCAGGCGATAGATCCTGATAAGATGGTCAAATACCTAAATATTGCTCACAATCTCTATCAAGCCCTTAATAATACCATGAGGGAACCTAATGATGAGTTGTTCTTTATTAGGCCTTCTGAAACGGGAGGAGGTAATATTGTAACCTATCTTTCGGATAATGTTTATGCCCTTTTGGCCCTGGGTGAGATTAGCTGGTTTGGCAATGGCTATGCTGGCCATCCTAACCTATTATTTGATCCATTTGTGTATGGTAATGATAAAGCGAATCTCTTACCTAGAATAATAAGCATGTTCAAGGTTTATACTGGAGATTATCGTGAGAAAATTACTATAAATTCATACAGTGAAGATGGAGATCCGTCTACTTTCGATTTCAATGATTTTAATTGGGTTCAATATGGATACACAGCAGAACTTGACTCTTTAGCTGTTCTCGCAGAATCTGATTTCTGGGATGGTCAACAACTTGAAATGGACGATATTGTACTCTTTATTGAAAATCATTTCAAAACAACTAGTATCTCGGATGTTACTCTTGATCCAGCCGGTATATATGTTGATAGTGTTAATGTAGGTGTTGCTGAAACACCAGATGTATTTGCAATCTCTGGAGAATATGCAAGATTTGTATATCAAGATGATGGGGGGTCATTTACAGATTATTCAGGAGAAGCACAAGAACCTACCGATAATGATGTTATTTTATTCCCTGGTGCGTCTGCTGTGAATGATGCGGCCTATTTCGGTGCTTTTGCGAAATTTGAGGAAATTTCTTTTACTAGTGGTACAAATGGTGTTGGTGGTGCAGTTGCTTGGGAATACTGGAATGGCCTACAATGGAAAGCCATACCTGATCTAACTGATGGCACATCTGGGTTGACTGACTTATTACAAACTGTTGATTTTCTTGCTCAAGATAATTGGGTAATGAATACTGTGAATGGTCAATTGGCTTATTGGGTAAGAGCTAGACTTAACACTGCATTTAGTACTTCTCCAGATGCAGCTGAAGTTTATCTAAACAACCTAGATTTAACAGCTGATATCGGTGACTCAGTTCCACTTCTTCCTTCAAACCCAGCAACAGGCAATATAATATACTTTGCTTCAGAGGTCAAATTTGATAGAATATCCTTTGAGGGAGAAAATGGAATAGGGATTTGGGAAACAGTTTGGGAGTACTGGGATGGAGGTTCCTGGACTTTGCTCAGTGCTTTTAATGATGGTACTAATGCATTTACTGATTTGAATGGAGATCTTTTCCTCCTACTACCTGGTGATTGGAATACAAATAATATGTTTGGCACTGATATGTATATTCTTAGGGCTCGTGTATCTTCATTTACTAGTGTTACATCAATCCCATTAGTAAATAGTATTCAACTATACAACTATAATTACGAGCAATCATCAACCATCACCTCATTGGGTAATGCATTATACATATCGCATATAGCAACTTATTCAAAAGATACTAACGAATATGTGCCAAATAGTGTTGCTGTAAACGTTAGAGACACTCTTGAGCATGCCACATCGGTTTCAGAGAATCTTCTACGTCTTTTTGAAGTAGAAACAATAGATGGAGTTCTTTACAGTGAAATTGATTCTTCCAATCTTGATAGTAGTGATAAGAAAATTAATTTGATAGATAATGCCATGGTAGTGTTTGCATTGAATAGAATCGCAGTCAACTGGGAAGGTGAAAATATCCCCGTTGATGATACAATTAGAAATGCACTGGTCAGAACCTGGAAAATCCGTTCAGTTAGTGGAATCACATCAATATACGATTTACTTTTCGATCAGCTAACAGGTAAACTCTTCCCAGAATATGATGATGGGGCAGGTAAGTTTGATGTTGATGATAATGTTATGAAAACTAATCAGCTTGTTGCCAATTTAGTGTATATTGGTCCATTATCTGATCTATTTCCAGTTCAGATGGAGATGATAACTCAAGATGATCTTGAGGTATTTACAGAGGGTCAGATCTCATTGGCCTTATCACAGATCTCAACTGCTGGAACCTGGGTATGGTGGGATCCATTCAAACCATTCAGTATTATCGCTACAGTTACTATTGCTGATTTTAGTTATAGAGAAACTCTAGAGGTAGATCTTATGAATGATTGGGGTCAGAGCGACAAATTACTAATCAATTTCTTCTATCCAGTTGAGAAGAGAGGGGATTATGATCTGAAAATTGATCTATCACTCGAAGGTAAGATTCTCCTGACACGTACTATTGAGCTTCGTGCATTGGGTGCTCCACATGTGGAATTCACCCAATCCAATCTTGAGTTCTCAACAGAAGACGATACCTTTACTGGTAAGCTATCCTTCATAGATGAGGTTGGACTACCTCTATCTAATCTCAGAGTAGCAGGAGCTTTGGGTGATCCTATAGCCACCTCTAAATCTGAATTCAATGAGAAATACATTAAAACCGCTCGAACAGATAGTTCAGGTAAGCTTTCCATAACATTCAATACAGAAGATATAATCAAGGATGGAATTATCGATCAAGACACTATTGAAGCCATGGATCCGATTCCTGATTTCATTGAGATCTTTATGTATCTCAATGTAACTAATGCAGATGCATACAATCTACCTGTATTATCATACAAGGTTCCAGTTATAGTAAAACTGAGCAAATACTATGCAGATTTCAACTCCCTTGATCTTGGTTTCTCTACCGATGATACCAGTTTCACAGGTTCTATCACCATTCTAAATCAGGAAGGTGTGGCAGTTTCCAATCTTGCTGTTGAAGCAGCTTTAGGGGGAACACTGACCGCATCTAAGGCAGAATTCGGAAATAATTATATTCGAACTGGAACAACAGATGCTTCAGGTAAGGTGAGTCTGACATTTAACGTTTCAGGTGTTGAGGATGACCTTATTAATCGTAGCCTGGTAGTAGGACAATTTACCTTCTTGCCAATGTACATCAATATCACATCAGCTAATAACTATAACTGGGCAGGTGAGATTGAAGTGGGTGTGAGAGTTCAGCTTTCCAATGTTTTCTTGCGTATCAGTCCAACAAATCTTGAGATCACTCAGGGAACAACCGAGAGTTTTGTATTCACGGTTACTTCCCTAAATCAGGAACAAGAACCAATCACAAATGCACGGTTACAGTATTCTGTTCTGGAAATACCTGAAATTACAAACACTGTGTTCTCCAATAATGATGGAGAAGCAACTATTACTCTTAGGGATACTGATCTCTCTCTTCTAAGTAATTATGCAATTGTTGCCAATAGAGATAAAGTTGATAGAGAAATTTCCAGTGTAACAATTCAGATTACAATGAGTCATCCCAACTTCGAGGGAAGAACCATCAATAAAGTTCTCAATATTCTGCCTAATTCGCTGAAAATCACCGCAAATCCAGTGCAGACCAGTATCAAGGAAAAGAATATTTTGCAGAGTGCTGTTAAACCAATTGAGATTGAGGTGGCTGTTGAGGATCTATTCTCAAGAGTAGTCAATGCATATATTAACATACAGTGGGATGATAATGCAACAAATTCATTTGTTGATCTTAGTGAAGTGGAAATTCATATTTCACCATATACATTCACATTGGATCCATCTAATCTGCCTGCAGGGGAATATACATTACTAGTGATTGCACAGAAAGAGGGTATCACAACTACAGCTGAAATTACCACAGTTAGTGAGGAAACACTGGGATTATCTCAGGACACTGTCTCAATTCCTGTTATTACGCATAGAACGATAATTGTAGAGACTTCAACCATAGAGGATGTTATCATTACAGCTATCTCCTTATTCATTGCCTTGCTTCTTGCTCAAGTTACCAATGTCATTAAATGGTTTGCAGATAAGGTTAAGGATAAGGTGAAGAAGGAAGTAAAGGAAGAAGTGGATGAAGTGGTGGAAGATATTAAAGATAAATTTGATGACGATGATGAGCTTCCTGCAAAACCTGCAGATGGTGAATCCCCACCTGGTGAAGGAAGTAGTGATTCTCTGTAAAACTAATTTTTTCTATTAAAATAATTATATAATCTACTCTATCTATAAATAAACAACATATTCTACCTGTTCTATGGATATTTATGAAAAACGACGTAAAATTGTAAGTATTTCAATTATCCTTGTATTTATTACTAGTCTACTTACATTCAGATATGTGGAGAACAATTCCTGGTTAGATTCATTTTATTTTCTCATTGTAACTGTTTCCACAGTTGGTTTTGGGGATATTCAACCTAAACACAATTTGACAAAGTTTATACTCATTCTCTTAATCACAACTGGTATATCCTCAATAGCTATTGCCTCTGAATCAATAATCAATAGGATTGTAAGTAAATCGGTGAGAAATCTCTATCTCAATGAACCTTTGGATATTCAGGATCACGTTATCATTGTTGGCCAAGGTCAAGTTGCAGATAGAACGGCTCTCTTGTTAAGACAACGTGATTTTGAGGTCATAATCCTTGCTAAGCTAGAGTCTGTGGTTGTAGAAAAAAGGAATATTGGCTTCAAAGCATATCTTCTGATTAAAGACCAAAGCAATTTACCTGCAAGATTGAACCTTTCTAAAGCTAGAGCATTGTATATATTCCTTGAAGATGATAATCAAACTATTCAACTATCAATTATAGCTCGAGAAGTTTCAGAGAGTTTATTGATATATGCGCATTCCTCAACTAAGCTTACCATTGAGCTAGGTGAAATAATCGGAATCACCAGAACTTACCAAATTGAACGATTACTGGGGTCAAGTCTGACATTTTTCTCAAAGCAGATGGAATTAGTTCTCCCTCCAGATCAAGAAATAGGATCATCTAAAATTAATATAATTATGGTTCTTCCTTCCTTTTTGAAAGAATTACAACACCATGAGCTAGTAATCCTCGGATACGTTAATTTTGATGAAAATAATGTATACACGTTCTCCAAAGAGGATTCTCCCGAATCAATCTCTGATGACTCATATATCCTTACGGCTACAACAGAACCTCTTGATCATTTCCGATTGCATCGTAGTAACATGCCTACATTGAAATTTCGTAAGATATGGATGTGTGGTATATCGGAGAGTAATCAGGAGATAATAAAATACATGGGATACGATAATAAACTCATAACTATACTATCTTTCAATCGAAATCTCGTTGTACAGGCAATAGAGGATGGTTTCTCAGCAAAGTATGTAATTCGTGATAATCTTCTTGATTTTGTAACAGAGGAAATGGATGATTCGGACTTAATATTGAATTTGTTTGATGAGATTACAGATGCATTGCATTTGAACCTTACCATCAGAAAATCTGGCCTTAAAACTAATATTGTTCAGTCCACAGCATTTCCAAATGAGGAGAAAATATTCAGAAAATCAGGAGCAAACAGAATTATTGATCCAAATACTTTCATGGCCCGTGGAATGCTTCTTATTCTACTTAAGGAGCTTAAGTTATCTATGTCATTTGTAACTGGTAATAGCCATCTTTTTGAGTATATCATCGATACTGCAAATAAAATTAAATCTCCAGAAGAGTTATTGAATGAAGGAATGATCATTTTGGCTATTTATAAATCCTCAGCAGGAGTAATACAACAATTTACTAATCAAAATATTGAACTTGGAGATAGCTTAGTATTAATGTCCAATTATTTGGATATTAATTGAAAACCTTGTTTATCTCAATCAACTTATCAATAGCAAAATCAATTTCTGCAGTTGTATTATATATATAGAAAGACATTCTGGTTGTGGCAGGTAATCCCATGGATGTAACCAATGGTTGAGCACAGTGATGCCCTGCACGCACAGCAATACCCTCCTCATCCAATAAAGAAGCCACATCATGAGGATGTGTGAAACGTTCACCTTCAGCTCCTGTTAAGTTAAATGAAATTACAGCTCCTCTATCACCTGATTTTGGCCCATATACCGTTATGAAATCCAGTTCTTCCATACGTTTGAGTGCATATTTGGTAAGATGATGTTCAATCTGCCTTACATTATCCATACCTACATTATTCAGATAATCTACAGCTGCACCTAATCCAAGAGAAGCTCCAACATTTGGTGTTCCTGCCTCAAATTTCCAGGGTAGGTCATTCCACTTGGCATCATCATAGGTTACGGAATAGATCATATCTCCTCCAAAGAGAAATGGATGAAGATTCTCTAGTATTTCTTCCTTACCATAGAGGCCTCCTGTGCCCATAGGTGCCATCATCTTATGTCCTGAGAAGGACATAAAATCAATATCAAGCTCCTTGACATTTATTTTGATATTAGGTACTGATTGTGCTCCATCCAAATGCACAAGAGCTCCATGATCATGAGCTAGATTTGTTAGCTCTTTTACAGGTAATATCGAACCTAGAACATTTGACATGTGGGGAAAGGAGACTATTTTAGTCTTATCAGTAATCACCGTTTCAGCTGAATTCATGTCAATATTCTCAAAATTCTGCAATTCCATAAATTTAATAATTGCACCAGTTTTTTTAGCTATCTGTTGAAAAGGGACCAAATTAGCATGGTGTTCAAACCGGGAGAGTACTATCTCATCTCCTTTCTTCAATTGGTCCTCCAACCCAAATACAACTGTATTAATGGATTCGGTAGTATTCTTGGTAAAGATCATCTCCTCAAATTTTGATCCTACAAAATCCGCTGTTTTTTGATGAGCAACTTCAAATTTTTCCGATGCTTCTTCAGATAATGTATGGATACCACGGTGTACATTTGCATTGAAATAAGTATAGTAATCAGTAATTGTGTCGATAACAGACTGTGGTTTTTGTGTTGTTGCCCCGTTATCAAAATAAACCAAAGGTTTATTCCTAACCTTTCTCTTTAGAATTGGAAAATCTTTACGAATTTTCTCTATAGTCTCATCAATTGATTTCATTATAACCTAAGTGTATTCCCTTTCCTTGCTTTATAAATTAGCTGATTACTTCGTTTTACTTACTCCACTCTCTCTTTAGTAGGGATATAAGGAGGAATTTCCTTTTCTATCGGAGAAGGATCAAGTGGATTAGGCCTAGTATTCAGATGTGCAATAAATTGTTTTTGTGCCTTGTGTGAGGTAAGTACTCTTGAATAATCATAATTACCTTTGATATTTTTCTGTAATATATGTATCAAATGATCAACATCAATCTCATATTCTTCTAGAAGATCCTTGAAGTAAATTCCTGATCGGAATTTCTTGAATATCATGTGATCAGTACGCATAATTCATTCTGACCTACTGCATTTCTCTGGCTTTTGCCTTCAAAGCCTTGAGAATTGCAAATTCATCCCAGGAAATTATATCATCATCTTGTGCACTGGCATAGGCATTATCAATGACGTATTCTAAATGCACTGCAAATTTTTTCCTGTACTCATCTTCTGATAAATTGTTATTTTTATCATCAAATTCCTTGAGGTTCTTTTCAATCCTGTCCAGTAATTTCTGTTCCTCATCAGTTACTTTTCCATCTTTTTTAGCAACAGCTAATAGATCATTCCATATTTTGTGAGCTGACATAAGATTGTATATCATGAAATTAATCTTAATTCTTTTGCACCAGCTGACATGAATTGCTATAATTGTATGTTAATAATTCTCTATTCATCTTGCTGTTTGAAATTTTCTATATCCATATAATTGATGAATTCTATGTAGTCGATTCTTCCATCAGGAGTAATGGCATCAGCTGTCTGTAATAAGGCCGTCATCTCGCCTTCATTTAGTTTAAATCCTAGTTTCTTCATTGCATCTGTAAGTTCTTCCTTATCTAGATAGCCATTTTTATCTTTATCAAGGGAATCGAAGATTTTTCTTAGCAATTCCTTTTTATCATCATTTAAATCATCACGCATTCGGTTCAATTTGATTTATTAGCTGAATTATAAGAAGATTTTGCGAAACCAATCAATACCGTCCTACTTTTGATAGTTTTCTATTAGCTAATCCATTTTTCAACCGCCAAAACAGATGATTTGTATCAATTTCATCCAACTTATCTTCGCAATTATTTTAACTTCAAGTCAATTATATCAGATATGAATAAGTATCTCAGTATTACTCGACCTATAAATGGTATTGTGATGGGTGCGGGATTATTTGTCTCATTTTTTGTTGCTGGGGCCCTAGATTTAAATTTTCCTAGCTTAGGTTTTGTTTCTCTCTTTTTTGCGGGATATTTTGTTACTGCTCATGCCATGGTAGTGAATGATATTATCGATATTGAAATAGATAAAATCAATGCTCCTCATCGAGTGTTACCATCTGGCAGAATGTCAGTGCAAGGTGCAAAGATATATTCACTGGTTCTATTGGCAATAGGCTTATCCTTCTTTGCAGTACTTGATTTAGGTGGATACACTAAATATCCATATAATTGGCTCTGGGGTCTTATTCATGTCATCATGTCAGATCTTTACAATTTAAAGCTTAAGAAGACTGGATTGTTAGGGAATATTGTTGTTGCATATATGTCTTGGGCTCTTTTCTTATACCCTGATATTTTCCTGAATGATCAACTTACAAAAATCCCTCTATTTTTTGGATTGGTTTCTTTTTGCATTTCCTTATCAAGAGAAGTACTCAAAGGTATAATGGATGTGGATGGTGATCGGGAACATGGGATCAATACTCTTGCTGTACTATATGGTGGGAAGTTTGCTCGTAATGTTGGATTAATTATCCAGATTGTCATAGTGTTTTTGGCCGTTTATATTATACCTGATAATGGATTAATTGGACAAGTGGGTATAATAATTTTCATCATCTATATTATCAGTGTGATTAGACATACGATTAAGGCGATCGATCCAAAAGAGGCAAAACAGTCAAAATCCAAAATTTTACTCGCTCCACTCATAGTTTTTCCATTTCTGATCATAGATGTCTTATTTCCAATCTAATATCGAATAGAGTAAAAGATCAGAAAGGTAAGAATTGCACCAATTAACATGGACCACATTATGCGACCTATTGACACAAAATTTCGTAAATCTCTTAATGCACTTCCTCCTGATACACTTTTATTTGTCCAGGCATTAATCCACATGGAAGAACTGTATAATGCAGATCCAGCCCTGAAGCCAATTGAAACGTATATTGCAGCCAAGGCAATAATGAGTACTGCCAGATTTATCATTGAATCTGCAACATAGATTAGGTGGCCTTTTGAAAGCACGTATGCAATTCCTACAAAGAGTGCAGCAATAATTGTACCAAAAAACAAGACTGTACCAAGATTAATTAGTAAATACTTGATATCCCCTGAAATTCCCTTTGTTCCCTGTTCTTTTGAGAAATAAGCATTTGGGTCGAATTTCTCATCAAATTTGATCCTTTTGTTGTATTGCTTTTTGGACACAATTAAACACATATTTAGCACACTTATAATTATTTGTCTTTCTGTGATTATCAAATGATTGTATTTTAACAATTTACACAAATATTGAGTAAATTCCGCAAATCAATAGATAGCTTTTATATAAAAAAAGTAGACTGTGAGTGTATGGAACAAGATAAAATCAATAAGCTAAAGGAATTCTTGGATAGTGCTGATGATTGGGCTAAATTAGAAGCAGGAAATGGAGTATATGTAATAAAAATGCCAGGTAAAGGTAGATTCAAAACTAAGCTGGGTATTGAAATAGTTCCAATCAATGATGAGGGTAAACCAACAAAGAAGAAAGGATTACTAATAACCTCTGCTGAGCAGCTAAATTCATTCATCTCGATATTTTCTGATGCTACACTTCCAGTGCTTATGGAGAATCTAGAGAATATCAATGAAACAATAGAGCAAAAACCAAAGACATCAGGAAAAGTTGTAGGAAAATTATAAATCTAAGCGATTTATACTAACTAACCAGATCTTTGAATCAATAAATCCTGATTTTCGATATAGCTGATACGCTGATTGATTATCCAGTCTACCGGAAACTGTAGCAAAATCACATTGATTTTTGAAATATTGAAGAAAATTTGTAACTAGTTCAGTTCCCAGACCTTTTCCTTGATATTGTGGTAATATTTGGATCCATTCTAGTGAGAGTTCTCCTTGGTAAAGATCTGCAATTCCCAAGCCTGCAATCTCATCTTTGTAAAGAAGCCATTTCCACCCATCATTAGTAAATGCTGGTGATTTCATCCAAGGTTGAATACTCTCTACTGTATGATTTGATCCAGGATAACAAGTATTTAAGATCTCAGCTATTTTGTCCACTTCATAATCTACATCCACATTTATGAATTCAATGGAATCATATTTATTGTTTTCAACATTCTCATAATTCCGGATTGTCATTTTAAAATAACTTTGATATTGATTATGGCCAAAAATTCCTTTATTCAGTTCTGGAGTAAGGATTGTTTCATTACTAATTTCATTTATCCAACTTATCAATCCATGAGAGATATAATATTTGGATGGTATGAGTAATTGAAATTTATCTTGTAGATACTCTAGCTTAATAATTTCACCATCAACTGCAGTTTTCCACCATGCATGGGGTAATATACCTGAAGGGTCTTCCCAGTATTTGTTCTTCAGCCAATTAATACTCATATCATCTTCCTAGATTATACTTTCTTTTTGACATCTTTTAGTGATTTCTGATATACCTTATTGTTAGGATCATGTCTGACTGCACGTTCGAAACATTTCTCCGCAGACCTGAAATCTTCCATTTCAGAATATGCTAATCCCTGGAAGTACCAACCAGTGGCAAAATTGGGGTTATTCTTGAGTATATCATCATACAACACAATAGCCTCATCATATTTCTCCATCTCAACTTTAATCCTTGCAAGACCTTGTTTTGCCGGATCAAAGTTTGAATCCAGTTCAATTGCTTTCTCAAGGTTGAGGAGAGCCTCATCATATTCTTTTAATTCCAAAAGGGAGATTCCCAAACCTGAAATTGCCACTACGTATCCCTCATCTAATTCAATAGCTTTTCGAAACACAGATACTGCATCATTATGCCTATCTAGTTCAGCTAGTGAATTCCCTTGATTTGCATACGGATTTTTGTACTTGGGATCTGCATCGATTGCCTTTTGATAACATTCAACTGCATCCTCATATTTCTTAAGTTGGTGATAAGCCAATCCTTTGTTATTCCAAGCTTGCTTATATTTAGGATCGATTTCTAATGCCTTATCATAATGTGGCAAAGCTGATAGGGGATAGCCCGAATCGACGGTTGCGATACCTAGGTTATTCCATGCGTTTTTGAATGTAGGATCTATTTCAATAGCTGCTTTATAGCATTTTATCCCTTCTTGAGTTTTATCCAGGAATTTTAAGGCCAATCCCTTATTATTATGCGCAAATTTGTTACTAGGATTATATTTGATTACACAATCATATGCTTGTACAGCTTTACTATATTGTTTTCTTCTAAAGAGAACATTTCCATTTTCCATGCATTGTTTGGCCCGGCTAGATTTTGCAAAATTTAATTGGGCTTTTGCCTCCTCGTAGCCTGGGTGTTCCTTTAAGGTACGTTCCAAGATTTTGATTGCATTTTCATAATCCTTCTCTTGTAGATAAAGAACCCCCTTCTCATACAGCCCCTCTCTATGTTTATTATCGATCTTCAAAAGGCTATCTATAGTTTTATGAGCCTCCTTTAGCCCTCCCTTCTTCTGATATGCCTTGGCCTTCAGCAGCAGTACATCAGGATTATTTGGATTGATATCAAGTGCCTTATTGTAGAGATTTATTGCATCCTGATATTTCTTCTTTTTCAGATTCTCATTACCATCATTAGTATACAGGGCAATTAGAGCATCATCTATCTGTTGCAGAAGATCCTTTGAATCTTTATACTCTGGATCGATACTCTTAATTTTAAGGAAACATTCTCTAGCCTCTTCGAGCTCACCCTGTTTTTTAAGTAACTCACCCATCTCATACAATGCTTCAAGATGATCTGGATCGATTTCAAGTACCTTTTTGTAATTTGAGATTGCCTTCTTGGGTTTTTCCTCTGTTCTGTATTCTCTTGCTTTCTGAAGATATAGGTCTATCTTCTCCAAATTTACGGTTTTCTGTGTTTCATCCAATTCTTCCTGTAATCCATCATAGTCCGGTTTCAGTGAAAATGCTCGTTTAAAGTACTCTAGGGCCCGTTCAAATCTATTAAGCTTTTTGTGGGCTTTACCTGTTTTAATCAAGGTATCAACGTCTTCAGGATCCTGTTCTAGAACCTTTTCATATTGTTCAATGGCCCCATCATAATCCTCTTGTTGATAAAGCGAATCTCCCTTTTCAATTCGTTCTTCTCTTATTTGTTCTTGACCTAGAGTTGTAATCTCATCATAGAGCTCTTGTGTCTTTTCATCTTTTGGTTCAATTTTCTCTAGTGCATCAAGAGCTTCACTAAATCTATTGAGGTGTTTGAGTGCGATAGCATAAAGATAAAGAGCTTCTGGATTTGATTCATCAAGGTCAAGTACCCGTTGTAATGGTTCAAGAGCCTCCTCGAAGGATTGCTGATCGATGCATTGTCTTGCTTTTTGCAGATTATCCTCAATTTCCTTCTCAAATTCCTTTCGACGCTTAATATCGAGAAGTTTTTGTAATTCTTCCCGTTTATCTTTCAGTGCAGGATTGAAATTTAACTCAGCCAAATCATCTAAAGTGTTAATTGCTTCCACATAATCCTCATTTCGCTCGTAAGTAATCATAATCTCATTAAGATTCAATATTTTTTGAATCCTATCTCGAAGAATACTAGCCTCTGTATGCTTTGGATCTTGTGTAAGAACAGATTCTATCTCTGCTAGTGATTCACTAAATTCAAATACTTCATAATGGATTCTTGCTTTTAACCAATGCCCATCAGAATTATCATGAGAAACGAGGAACTCATTGACAAAGTTCATAGCACTTTCAAAATTTTTCTCTCCTAATTCCTCTTCAGCCTGATCCAACAGATCACTAGCTACCTCCTGGGCCAGTAGTTGCTTCAATTCCTCTTCTTCCTCATCCAATCCCTTATAGTTGGGATCCAGACCTTCAAGCTGTTTCAATGCATCAAGCGCTTCTTGATAGCGTTTCATACGTTTGAGTGCTTGGATCTTAAGATACAAGGCATCTGCATTCTTCTCATCTATCACTAGTAAACGATCCAGATAGTTCACACATTCACCATAATTCTCCTGATTGAAGGCCTCTACAGATTTATCCGTTAGTTCAAGGATACTTTTCATCCTTTCTAGATCCTTTTTAGCAGAATAGGTGTTATCAAAATCAAGTGCTACCACTCGTTCAAGATATATTATTGCCTCATCATAGCTGAGTAGATCTCGAAGCATCAATCCCTTCATGTACAGTGTTTCTACATGATTCTCATCAATTTCTAGAATTTTGTCATATTCCTCAATTGCTTTTTCATACTCATTATTATGATAATATTCATTGCCATTGGAAAGATACCTTCCAATTTCTTGAATTTCTTCTTGTCTCGCATCCTTTACTTGTTGTAAAAGCTGTTTATACTCTTTATTCTCTGGATATCTTGCGCATAGAACTTTGAGGATGGTTTCAGCATCCTGATATGCTCTGAGTTCGTTCAAACAAAGGGCTTTGTAGTACAATGCTTCATCATTTTCCGGATCTTCATCCAGAGCTAGATTTAGCTGTTTAAGAGCCTTCTCAAATGATTCTTTCTGGATATAGCCCATAGCCAGACGCAAATATCTGCGACTACCTGAAAGCTCATCTAAGATGGAGAGAACCTCCTCATGGTTGGGTTCAATACTAAGGATCAATTCATAATACTTGATAGCCTCAGCAATATCATCATCTGCCTGTAATGCCTTTGCCTTGAGGTAAAGGATCTGAACAAGAGCTTTGTCATATTCGATAACTGACTGTTCAAATTTTTTCTGATGATCATTTTCCATACCATTCAAGATATGTTGCTGAATGGCAAATGATTGTGTAATTTTCGTACGTATTTCCTCTTCTGTCTCAGCTAGTTGCTTTTTACTACTGATACAGTTAATCGCTAATTTGATTATTCTTTCATAACAATCTTCATTTATTTCGTTCATAATCCTTTTCACCTCCTTTTCTCTGTATTCTTCATCCAAGGCTTCGAAATCCTTTACTTTTCTTGCCTCTCTTGAGGACAAGATATAGAAAGGGTATACTACTTCAAATGGAAATTCTGTCTGAGGAAGGGTTCCCTCAACCTGTAATGTCCATCTACCTGCATAACGTGTATTTTGAATACGAGTACGGAACTCATGATCCTCGCCACCTGATTTAGCATGGTAACGGATCTGGCCTACCGGATCTGCCATTTTGAAGTAAATACTTTTGGCAATACCCGATCGCAGAAAATGTATCTCGATCAGATCCTTTGGTGCATAGACAATTGCTTCCTTCTCATAGTTCTCATTTCTGAAGATCTTAATCCTCGGTAATATCTCATTTTTCTCTTTCAGTACACTAATTCTTGTGCTAACTTCAAAATCCTGAAGCTGATTGTTAAAAATCTCAGTTCCCTTACCTACAAAGGTTAGTTTTCCTGTATACCCGTCCTCAACTCGAAAATAAAACATATTTCCAAGAGAGGATTGAAATGAGATCTCAGAACCAATATTATCATAGATCCTAAGTTCAACCTCACTGAGTTCGAAGGTATTGTCAAAGACTATAAGTAATTCCTCTCCAGGACTTACCTGTGTCACTTCAAAATATGGGTAACTGAGGGGGAATATCGCTATGCTTGTAGTTTTGCTATCATCTACTCTAACTAAACGTCGTATAGATGATGGCATAATTCAATATGGTAAAATAATTATATATGTACTTTCGCTAAAGTAAAAAGAGAAATTCCTAAATTTGCTTCTCATGGTATTCAATAACTTCTCAACTAATGGGTGCAATTCATCTTTTAGTCATCATGACATGCACTAGGTTTAATTATTAGAGATTATCGTGTTGTTCTATGGATTATGATGATGAAATTGATAGATTAGAGGCACGATTCCGTGATCCTGATTTTAGGGAGTCTCTTGATGAAGATGGTATGGATACTATACAGGAACAATTCAGTGAGATAAGTAGGATACTATATAATGTACGCAAGGTAAAGAAAATGCCTGAGTTTGATGGGGATCTTGATGAGATAGAATCAGAATTACAGATGAAAATCCGTTCACTCAAGGATCTAGTTGGAATACGATAATCCTATCAATTTACCTTTATAGAGACAATACTAATTTTATTGATGGATTATACTTATGCATATGGAGTTTGTAGTACAAAATTGGCAACAAGCATATGATGACTGTTATTACTTGTATGAGAAAATCCGAGAATCCTCGTTCGAACCAGAAATCGTGATTGGTGTTGCACGAGGAGGTTGGATTCCAGCCCGATTAATCGCCGATTTCTTCTTTATCAAATCAACAGCGAATATCAAGGCTGAAGCGTATCAATTGATGGGTCAACTGGATGTCGAGGCTAAAATCACACAGGCCCTTAGTGCTGATATTAAGGATAAACGGGTATTAGTTGTAGATGATGTTGCTGATAGTGGTGCAACTCTTGAAGCTGTTCTTGAGCAGATTAGAAGTTTACAGCCTCGTGAGGTCAAAACTGCCATGCTTTACTATAAACCAAGATCTAGTGTTGTACCAGATTTCTTCATCCATGAAACAACTGCATGGATTCTCTTTTCATGGTCAATATATGAGAGTATAGATGATCTGGATAAGAAATGGAGAGGAGAGGGATTCAATCAGGATGAAACAATTCGCAAAATGAAGGAAACTGGACTTCCTGCTACAATTATTAATTCATATTATGCATAAGAATCAATAAATGAGTTTATTATTTTCAATCTCCTCTTCCATCACATTAATGATAATGGATGAGAAAATAGCTGTATGACCATTCTGAAGGATATCTTCCATCTTGAAAGTGACTTTGATAAGGGATATGTGGAATGGCAACAAACAAAATTTTATGTGATCATGAGCGATACCATTTGTCTGGAGGGTATGAGTCGATTTTTCATTAGTTGCAGGGATCGAAACTGGCGACAATGGATAACTCGCGGAGAGAGAAAAGCTCTTATGAAATCATTCAAAAAAATGCAAAAGAAAGTTGAGAGAATAAACAGTAGGTTCTTATTGAAAACAACAGAAGCAGGATCAACATTCATTCTGATTCTTGATTTAACATCTGCTACAAGAGAATCAGTTGAGGAAATACTAACTGATTGGCTAATGATGCAGTATGATTTAGATATGCTAGAAACGGAAGTTCCAAGAACAAGAGGGCAACTCAACTGGTGGAAATACTTCTTTGGATAATGCCTAGAATTTGATCAAAACAATGGTTATCTGCAGGGAAAATTCCAAAATGTAATGTAATTTTTAATTTAGATCTTGCTGGAATTACCTATTGGCCTAAATGTGTTTGATAAGGCATTATTTCAAAAATCTGAATATTATTCTCTAGTGACAAGATTGTTCCATCCTCCTATTTATATAATCTCACCTATATTAAAATATGAATAGCTTAATACTGCAAAAACTAGAATCCGATCAAGATATGAGAAATCAAAACATAGAAGATTTAAATGTTATTGATTTCTTTAACAAATATATCCATTTTAAAAGAAAGAAAACTATGAAAAATATTGAAAGAAAGCACATCAATCATCTTTTCAACCATGTTGCATACTTTGGATATATTCTGGCTGATGATGGGCCAGACCAAGTATTTTCGGATTTTTCAAATACTCCATTAAATGAAGAACAGGTTAATCATACCATTATGCTTGCTGGTATCAGTAATATGGTTTGCACAAGTCAAGGAAATGATTATTCTGAAGGAATTTTTGAATTGCCTTCCGCATTACTTCCAGATTACAAATGCATGGTAATTAGTTTCAAAACTAATAATCATCGTTCTCAGGATACAAGATTAAGGTCAAATTCATTATTTCAATTAAATATTTACTTTCCAAAATTGATTCTAAAAAAGTTTCCTTCAATTTCTGTCTATGAAGAAGAAATTATAGAGATTTTACGTTTTCGCTATCAAGATGTTAGCCAATTGTCTGATGGAATACTAATGATAAAAATAATTCTCAAGATTCTAATGCAATATATATAAAATAAAGAAAACTCGGAATTCAAATTATCTAGTTCATATATTATTTACTCGCTTGCCAAGTGGATATCGTATTGTAAACAATAATCATCCAGTTAGCTAGAAGTATATGAAGAACATCATTCTCAGTAAACCAAACCCCTTTATTCCAAAGCAATTCTGTTATTCCCAATAGAAAATAACCAAAATATGCAATCATTACTAGAGCTAATGCGATCCAGACTTTCATCATCTTCAGATCACAATTTGAACTATCAGATTTATATCTCAGATAGTTATTGATAAATAAAAATAGGAATAAAGGAACAAGTAGAATGACAAGAAACTCAAAACTTACTAGAAATCTATTGGGAATAATGGATCCCACGAGTATGCAAATGGAATATAGGGTTATTATTATAAGTCCTGAACGTATATACCAGTTATTTTCTTGTAATATACCCTGTGCAATATACATGCAGGTAACACTAGCCATGGTTAAGATCATGTAATACACCTCCCACCAAGTAGTCCAGTTACACAATTCTTGTTGACATTTGAGTTCATATCCGAATGCTTGATAACTGATACCTGCAAATATCGCTCCTAAACCCCATAAAATAATAGCTAATCCCCACCAGCGATTAAACTCAGCAGACGATGAATACAGTTTAAGCCCTAGATAAACCGTAATAAACCCAAAACTAAAAACAATGATGGATGAACTTAATTGACTAATTGTTAGTGATCCAATTTTTGTACATGATTGAACAAGACACCAATTAGCTGCCAATACCCCAGGTAATTTATCTAAGTTATTTGCTAGAATTAATAGAAATAGATCGAAGATAAGAATTATTAGGAGATGTTTCTTCACATTTAAGAATTCAATCAAACATTCTTATTTATTTCTAGGATTAATGAGCTAAATGTCCCCCATTCGATTGACTGATCAAATAAATGCTGTGATTTTTGAATTTAATCGACACATAAAATTTCTTCGTAAAAAAAAAGAAAATCATTATCTTCATGATCACTTCGATAAATACTGAAACAGGAACAAGGGGCTGCTCCGATAGTAATTTCTAAAATAACATCGACAGATCTTATACTATTAATGATTACGAGTGAATTATTGAGTGCTTCCATCGCACTAGTCACATTGATTAGTGGTAAAGCATAGCTAATCCTGAATGACGTATTGCTGGTAAAATTGATATAGGTTGTATCATTAATCAATACGTTCTCATAGGTAAATTTCTTTGATTGTTCAATATAGGAGTAATCAGTAATTGGTGTTGAGAGAAAAGCTATTGAGAAGTTTTCATCATAGACCATACCGTCATAATAATCTCCATCTCCATAGGAAATTTGTATATTCACACTAGAACTAGGATTACCATCACAATACCCACTCATCAAGTAGAAGATCACACCAACATATGAGGCAACAAGAACTACGATTACAGTTACTACTGTTAAAAATGCAGTTTTAATATTCATATTATTAGTAAGTATTAATCATTAAAAAACACTTGTGAATTCTTTTTACTCTGTAAATACTCAATCAGTAGTTTTATTGCTTTGTTAGTTCAATTACCACTCAGTTATCCATTCCAATTCATCAGTGTTATTTCTCAGATAATCATAGCTCTTCTGGTTAACAGTTTTTAATCGTTCAAGGAAGTAATGTTCCATTTCCATACCAATAAGATGACGAGACAAGTTTATATCCTTCAACTCCTTCTCATCAAATGAATCCTTGTCGGCCCTTCTAACCAAACGATTGATGGTTGAGTTTATAGACTGGAAATAGATCTCAAACTCAGAAAATTTGTGATCATTGCCAAGTTTAAGTAAGTCTTTCAGGATTTTAGTTTTCTGGATAAAATTCTTCTTTGCACTGTATTCCGTACCATTAAGGATAAACTCTCCAGTTTTATCCACGAAGGTTATAGCATCCTCACAGAGATCAGAACCATCACAAGGTGTTAGACCAAAAGAATCCAGAAAGGTGATAATGTACTTATTAAAATCCATACTTCTCGTTTTTGGTGTTCGAATATGATTCCCAGTTAACATTGCCCATAGCATTACTTGTAAGATATTATTATCTAGCTCAGAGAATACCTCTTCAATGAGAAAGTGAACGGCATCATCCTGATTGGCTGTCATCTCCAGGTTATTCGTCAGCATGGTAGAAATTTGATTCTCCATTAGGCTAGTTGGAACTCCTTTCTGAAATCCATCATGTATGACAACAGAAATTTTCTCCAACAAGCTATTCAAGTTAGAGATATTTTTATCAGCTCCAACGATTAGCATCCATTCATCATCAAATACATTCATGAATTTGATTGTAAAGCCAGATATTTGCAGTAATTGGATACCATCATCAGTGATCTCAGTAGAGAAGGAATGGATGGCCTTGAACATTGCACTGAGTAATACTGTATCTTTAGAGAATTTCTTGCCAACCTCTACAGATACCTCAGGTACTCCATTCTTGGTCATCAGTACAAAACTACTCATGTGAACAACCTCATGCTGCAGACTTACCCTTCTTCCTACCAAAGTAGATAGAGGCAAGCAAAGCCACATATCCACCAAAATTCAGCACTATGGCACCGTTCTCTAGTGCATAATTGATGATTGTATCTAAATTTGCAAAATGGATAATCATATACAGTATTTCCTTTAGGGTGAATAGGATAAAGCCTGCAACTAGCAGGAATTGTGAATCTAATGTAATATTGAGATTGGACAACCGGGCCCTCTTAAAATTCTTTCTCAATGCAAATGACCCATAAATTGCTATGAATAGACTGAACCAAACCGCATTAATCTTGACTATTCCCTCCGTAGCATCAAAGAGATCAACAGCCCAATCAAACAAGTACAAGGTCAAAATGGTGCCTAGACTGAACAAAATATAACCTATAAGAATGATCCATGATATTAGGGAGATGAACCTAAACTTTTCTTCTGACATGAGATAAATTAGTCGATGGACATATAATAAACTAACCATATTTACCAATGGAAAAAGTATTAATTCGGTAGTAATAATTCAGTAAATAGGCAAAAATTAGATGATTTTTTGGATTTCTTAATTAAAAATTCATTTTTTCAGAGTAATTGTATATTTACATAAATTCGAAAACTGAGTTCTCATTAATGAGAATACTAGGTATTATTAAATAATTTCAAATAAAGAAGCCATCACTAATGTTATAAATCTGAATCCTTGAAATTACTAAGATTCGATAAGAAGTAAAAATTTTTTTTTATTAATTCATTAACATTTTTTCTGTTGGATATTTCAGGAAAATAGTAAACTCACAATATTCTTGTTCAGAATTATTTGATCATTTAGTATAATTAAAAATAGTAATGGCGATGGATTAATGATAATTCATTGATTTTCCTGGTTATATTCTTATTTTGATGAAGCTAAATTAATCTATTTTCTTCTTCTCAACATTATGACGGGTGCAAATGCAATCACACTAATTAAAAAGAGCGAATTATCACCCAGAAATGCGGGTGCTTCAGGACCCGTTTGTGTCTCATCACCATTATCAGAAGGATCACAATTCTCATCTATTCCATTACCTGGGATTTCTTCTGCTGCAGGATTAATCTCTGCATTGGAATCATCACAATCTAGTGCATTAGTGACGTAATCATCAGGTTTAGAGGATGCTTCCCTCATCTCTTCAGGATCACCAAAACCATCTCCATCTCGATCTGCATAATATTTGGTGTACTCCACCACAAGATCCTCACCATCACAATCCTCATCCTTGCCATTATTCGGTATCTCTGTGGCTCCTGGATGAACATCTTCATTAGTGTCATCACAGTCCGTGTTATCCTCGACATAACCCTCTGGTTGAGTTTCTGCTTCCTTCATCTCATCTGGATTGCCATACCCATCACCATCTCGATCTGCATAATACTTGGAGTACTCTACAACAAGATCTGCTCCATCACAATCCTCATCGATACCATTATTCGGTATCTCAGTAGCTCCTGGATGAATATCTTTATTGTTATCATCACAATCAGTGTCATCTTCAACATATCCATCTGGTTGTGTTTCAGCCTCCTTAACCTCCTCTGCATTGCCATACCCATCACCATCACGATCTGCGAAATATTTGGTGTAGTCCACCACAAGATCCTTGCCATCACAATTTTGGTCGATCCCATCATTGGGTATCTCTTCAGCATCTGGATGAATATCCGGATCAGTATCATCACAATCCAAATTATTTTTCACATAACCATCAGGTTGAATTTCTGCTTCTTTTACTTCATCTGGATTACCATACCCATCTCCATCACGATCTGCATAATACTTGGTGTACTCAATTACAAGATCCTTTCCATCACAGTCCTGATCAATTCCATCATTGGGTATCTCTTCCGCGCCAGGATGGATAGAATCATCAGAATCATTGCAATCGGTATTGTCCTCATCAACTCCTTCAGGTCGAAGAGAAGGGTCTTCAGATACGATAATTGGAGAATTAGGATCCCCAAAACCATCATTATCTCTATCTTTGTATAAGGTGACACTATCCCAACCATCACAGTTTTGATCCACTCCATCATCAGGAATCTCTACTGCACCGGGATAGATATTTGGATCAGTATCATCACAATCTCCCTCCTTCTCAACATATCCCTCAGTGGGAGTGGTTGTATATACTTCAGGATCACCCCAGCCATCATTATCGCCATCATAGTAGTAATAGGAGAGATCCTCATCAATATATCCATCACAATCATTATCAATACCATCATCGAGCTCAGGTGCTCCTGGATGAATAGATGGATCCGAATCATCACAATCTGTTCCTTTTATTACAAATCCATCAGAAGGACCATTTGCAATTTCACTGACATCAGGATCACCATAGCCATCTTCATCCCCATCATAATACCATACTGATGCATCTAGACCATCGCAATCCTCATCAATGCCATTATCCGGTATCTCTGCCGCACCTGGGTGAATATCTGGATCGGTATCATCACAATCATCGTTATTATATACAAAACCCTCTGGAGGTACATCAGGATCACCATCTTTTATTACCAGATAATTACCATATCCATCACCATCTGCATCTTGATAGTAGGTGTACGGAATATACGCATCCTGTCCATCGCAATCCTCATCAATTGCATTTCCAGGAATATCATAAGCACCTGGATGAATATTCGCATCCGTATCATCACAATCTGTTCCATCCTCCACATAGCCTTCAGGTTGGGTTGATGTAATTTGATAATTCTCAGGATCACCATATCCATCATTATCGAAATCACGGTGATAGGTAATAGAATCAAATCCATCACAATTCTGATCAATGCCATCATCTGGTATCTCCTCTGCTCCGGGATATATTGAGGGATCTGTATCATCACAGTCATTATCAACATCATAACCATCTTTATCAGCATCTAGTGGTTCAGTAATTGCATCCTGTCCATTGCAATCCTCATCAATGCCGTTATCTGGAATATCATAGGCATCTGGATGAATGTTAGCATCCGTATCATCACAATCTGTTCCATCCTCGACATACCCTTCAGGTTGGGTTGATGTCATTTGGTAATTCTCAGGATCACCATATCCATCATTATCAATATCCCGGAAATAGATATGAGAATCAAAACCATCACAATTCTGATCAATGCCATCATCTGGTATCTCCTCAGCTCCAGGATGAATAGATTCATCCATATCATCGCAATCTGTATTATCCTCAACATAGCCAGGTAAATACTCTGTCGATGGTTTATCTGGGTTACCATACCCATCCATATCCCAATCCTCATAGAAATAGGATGCATCAAGCCCATCACAATTCTGATCTATGCCATCATCTGGTATATCAATAGCACCTGGATGGATTGATTCATCAGAATCATCACAATCTTTATCATTATCAACAAATCCCTCAATGGGTTCCACACTGCCCTCGGATTTCAGTGGATCTCCATAGCCATCCCCATCCGCATCAAGATACCATAGAGAGATCTCATCAATTTCTCCATCACAGTCATTATCAAGTTCATCAGCTAATTCAGGAGCTCCAGGATACACGGTATCATCACCATCATCACAATCCCCAGGTGTGCTCACATATCCCTCTGGTTGAATCGGATTTATCTTGATCAATTCACCTCCAAAGCCATCTCCATCCTCATCGAAATACCAAGTAAAATCCTCATCAATTAGTCCATCACAGTCATTATCAACTTCGTCAAGCTCTTCTGTTGCTCCGGGATGGATTGAAGGGTCAGCATCATCACAATCATCCCCAGTAAGGGCAGTATACAGGCCTTCTGGAACATCACTCTCTATCCATTCCTCAGGATTTCCATATCCATCTTCATCCGCATCCATGTAGAAGATATTACCTAATCCATCAAGAATGATTGTATGGAGTGTCGTATCCCTATCTGCAATGTGACAACTACTGCTGATCTTGACAAAAGTTATTATTAGTTCTTTGTTAGCATCAAGTCCATTTTCCTCAGGAGCTTCACTGACAACAAGTACTGAGCCCAGCATAAGGAGAATGACTAGCTCAATTATTAGGAGTCTAGCTTTCATATTAACCATATAGTAAAGATTAAAGGATAATTTAAAGCTTTGCTGATTAAGATATACTAAGTATAGTATAGTGAATTATAATCAATCGATTGTTTTTCTATGTATATTCAATGCTTGAACCAATTAGTGGATGGTTATTCTGCTAGTAGTTTCCTTCTGAGTAATGCTGGCACAGCCAGGATCACATATATATACAGAGGACTATATGGAAGTGGATTTGGAGGACCAGATGTGGAGCTATTATCTTTATCCTCAGTTTCCACATTAAGTGTAGTTGATTGAGAACTGAAAGTTGTGGTTGTACTTGGTGCGGTGTATGCACGTATTACCAAGGAGTATGATCTAGTGAAACCATTATTGTCAGCATCATTAACACTAATTGTTACCTGGTATTCTCCAGGTGTATCAAATATCAGGATAAGTTTATCATCCTCGATTACAGGTGTGACCGATACTCCATCTATGAAGACGGTGATATTGTCATTTGAATTATACAATCTGATGGAGATAGTCTGTCCCTGATTGTGTTGATTTGCAAGTTTTGCCATATATGGGAAATTAAATATCTCACCCTCTAGATAGTTATCTACCAATTGGTTTCCTGAACTAGTTTCCCCATCAAAATCCTCTCTGTAGATGGCATAATCCCTGCCTTTGATGCTGTTCCAGCTTACATTATTATAGTATGAATTGGCTATGTGTAGGCCTATGTTACCCCCACCTGCCTGAATAGAATTACCATAAATGATACTATGATGAGAGTACAGGGTCAATCCCATTGCCCAGTGTCCAGACCCAGTAATGGAATTATTAGATACAACATTGTATGATCCATGCACTGCCAACCCATGGGAATACGGATCAGAATTACTTCGTGTTCCTGATAAAATGATATTCTGACTCATATTGATGTATTGCCCATTGAGAATAGCTGCAATGTACATCTGACTGCTTATATGATTATTCGTGATCTCAATCTGACCTCCCCTGACATCTAATCCATAGCTATATGACGCTCGGCCACCCACTATGATATTATCTCTTATGATGATATCCCTACCTCCTTCCTCGTATAATCCCATTCTATATCCTTTAATCTCATTATTATCTACTACAATCCCCTGACTGAAAAGAATACTTAGACCATAGGATCCAACCTGTGTGTTCTCAATTGAATTATTGGAGACAACAATACCAAAACAAGAGAAAATTGATACACCATAATAATTCCCGACATCATTACGATACTCATCAATTAAAATCTGATTATTCCGGATTTCCGCATGACTTACCGAACTAAGAAAAATGCCCCCACCAGTCCCCAAAATCGTATTATTTTCAATAATGATATAATAACTAACCGAGGATACTGAGATCTGAATGGAATGATTAGTATGAATATAATGTCCCGAAATGCGTATGGGATCCTCATTAGTTCCTGTCCCTCTCCAACCGTATATTGCTTGTTTCTGCAGTAAATCTTCATTGGAGGTGATTTCTATCTGTTGGTTAACAGTAACCTTGATGTCACAAACTGGATTTGCATCCTGAACGGTTCCTGTATCCGAATCAATGGCGTAGGGGATATCAACTATACCATCTAAATTATCATCTGGCGATTGGTGATCACTGAAGTAGTTGAACCAGAAAGAATTATCTGCATTCTGATCGTATATCTGGGAGAATGGCTCAAGGGTATTCAAAATGGTATTATTGTAGATACTGGATCCTGATGAGGAATAGAAAAAGTACATGGCATAAAATCCCGATGTATTGATCAAATTGTGATGGATTAGATGGTTGTATGACCAGTTCTGAATACTAATTCCAATTGATGTGGAGTTCTGAATCTGGTTGAATCCCACTTCGACATTTGCAGTGGCTTGGATATTAATTCCATTATTATTACCTCTAAGCAAATTATGCATAATTACTCCATCGATGTCGAAGAAGAAAATCCCTTCAGTGCAGTTGCTAATGATATTTTTTTCAACCTGTACATTATATGCCTTGTTAATTGCATGGATTCCATAACTCGCATGGCTTATCTGGTTAGAGCTGATGGTGGCCCTCACATTACCTACTCTGATTGCATCCTCTTGAATATCTGATAAGCTATTATTTGCAATGACATGCGGACCATAATAATTCATACCTATCTGATTATCTATGATAATCCCTTTTTGTGCATTGGTAATGGTAGAGTTAGTAATCCAGATTTTACCATTAAGATCCTGTATTTCGATACCAAATGATCCAGATGGAGAATTCAAATGTATATTGTGAATAATGACATTTCCTGTAACATAAGCTATGCGTATGCTGGAGCCTGTAGAGAAGTTTGTATTCTCTATCCTGTACGGGTTGGCATCTGATCCATCTCCTGGGATGCCATAGGAGGAGAATGAATTATCGGGATTGATATTGATGGATCCTGTTTCTTCAGTAATCATTGAGGATGGTGATAGGATGATTGTATCCACATACAAATCAGTTGCAGGACCTGCTCCATAAAAATCAATGAAGAGGTATCCACCGGAGAAGGGAGTTCCTTCTGCTGGAATATGCACCTGGATCTTCTGCCATGCTGCCTCATCAGCATAGGTTATATCCGGTTGGTACGGTCCAAAAGGTAATCGTACCTTCACAGATACATTGGGATTGTTATCATACACCCACATAATGAAAGTATAATCCACATTATTTGGTAAGCCCTTGAAATCAGTGATCTGCTGGTAGAAGTGCGTATCAAACCCCACCTGATTGATACTTGCAGAGGTTGTACCATTATGTACAACCCCCGTTTCTTTATTAAGTGAAATATCTGTTTGCAACCAGGTAGAAAGGGTTGAATCATCATCCCATAATTCCAGATCTCCATCTGTGACGAGATTAACCTGTAACTCAGAGAGTGTTATAGAATTATATTGACTTATGGCTGGTAACAATGATATCAAAAGAAGAATGATTACAAATTTAGTTCCCATATCGTCCAATATGCTTATTTCTGCTAGTTTAGATAAGTTTTTTTGTGATTAAGTATCCCAAAGTCTCAAATTTTACACATCTGCCAAATTAAACCAATGTACGCATAAAAATGAAATATGTAAAATTCATTAGTTTTCTTTAATCATCTTCTTCAAAAATATGGTTGCTATAACCAAGAAACCTATATTTATGAAAACATTGTATCCAATTCCAAAATACCATGAAGCAAAGGAATCGGTTACAAACCAGAGCAATATCCCATAATATGCAAATTGACGCTGTTTTTCCCTCTCCTCAAAACTGAGTGCTATTACTAGAAAACTAACCAGATACATCATGGCCCCGATGAGGGAGGTAAAGATCAGTAGCATGTTCTCTCCCGAGTTATTGAGATCCTGTGATGAATAAACTGGTGAGAGAAAAGTAATGAACTCAATCATCTGATGCCTGAAGAAGAAGGAACCGAGGTAGAATATATCTCCGATCATTCCAAGACCTATGGCCATAAATAACATAGCCTTACTATGTTCCATATACTATACTACTAAGAAACGGATTATTATCTCCTTCGATTATCTGTAGTGTCATTTTCTGATTTTTGCATAATTATCTGATTAGGTACAACCAGAGAAAAGATTGGTAATTTATGCTTCTCAGTGATTATCTTTAGATAATTTACTGAATTGCAATTGATTTTTAATACATAATTCTTGTATTGCTTTAAATATGTGGTCAACTCCTAATATTATGAGGGATAACAATGTATTTTGCATTTATTAAGGAATCGGGAATCGCTACTATGAATGATGAGGGAAATTATGTACTATCTGCTGTCCTTATCCAAGAAAATAATGTGGAAGGTATAGTAGAATCAATAATTAATATGAAAAGGGAAATATATGATGATGAAGTTCTATATACTAGCTATTTCTCGATAACTGATATTCTACGTGCTAGAAATGCATTTAATGAAGTTAGTATGGAGGATCGAATTGATACTTTAATTGATATTGCTACTTTTATAAACTCACTTGAGTTGGTTATCATCTCAGTAATGATAGATAAATCTAATATTTACTCACAAACGGGCAATCATTACTCGACACTATGGATTACTGAATGGGCTTGGAAACTTATGTTGGAGCGTTTAAGTAGATATGCCGATGAATTCGATGAGGAATTTGTCATTATTCGTAACCAAACCAACCCTGAGTTTGATTATTCCCTGCAATCACTTTTGGATGGAATTGATAGCAAGTATATGCGAGGAAACTATGCAGGAATTGAATTTATTCCATCCTCTCCCCATTCTCCACTTCAGCTAGCAGAACTTGTTGCCTGGACTGTACGAAGATATTATTCTTCCGATATTGAGTATGATTTGATGAGTACGTTATCCAAAAAATTATTTGATGCAATCACTCCCAAATTTGTAGGATATGATTGCAATGAGATTATGGGGTATGGTATGAAGATTTTTCCGGTGGATCCGGTTGATGAGGAAAAACTCAAGATTTGGTTCAATCCACTCCTGTTTTTCAATGATTTTTTTATGCTCCCTCGAATGGAATTTATCTACGATGAGGAGTAATACTAATAAAAAAAAAATGAGGTTAGTGGTGCCTACCACATCCCTGCTTCCATAGACCCAAATTTCGAGCTCAATTCTACTAATGATTACAGACAATTGCGAATGATTTTCGAATTTCATAATTTAGAAGTAGTATAACAAAATCTCACAATATCTTTAATAGTGTGTATTGGTAGCATACTAATATGAAAATATGGTTTGTTAGATTACTTCTAGTAATTCTTGTAATGCAGGGTCTGCAAGTAGCAAAAGGTTATGAAATCATAGAAACGAATTTTGAGCTCTATTACTACACAGAAAGCGGAATAAGAGAAACTGAATCATATGCTCTTTACATAAAACAAGCACTCGCACCACTCGGAATTGAAGTTAGGATATTTGCCAAACCTTGGGGTCAATTTGTCAGTGAATTACCTCACACGACAACAGGAAGACCATTTGATCTTGCTCATGTCCGATACAGTGATCAAATTCTCATGCAAAGTAGAATAGACCATGCAAAGCTGTCTTCTAATTCAATTCCTGAATTTTCCTGGCAATATGCCTCAAATCACTATTTTGGTTCAAAAGTGCTACAGTTAGGGGATCCTGATTGGCAGCTATGGCAGGAAGAAGATATTGGATACACTACTGAAGAGATTGATGAAATGATAAGTGATTTTGATTCAGAGAGTGATTACCATCAGAAGTTAACAAAATTTGAACATTTTAATGATTTCTACTTTGAAAATTTATTGTATGATCTACCACTTGTAACAAAAGATTTCCATATTGCAATGTGGAAGGGTTATGGTGGATCAAATAATGAGAATTGGGAACCTCAAGAAGGAGTGGTGAACTCGCGTGCACTTGGTGCTAGATGGGAGTCTAATGAAGTGGGTAGGGAATCCAATAGCACACACCTAAGATTTTCTGTTTCTACCCCGCAGAACTATATTCTCGATCCCTATCAAGCAATTGACAATGCACAGGATGACTTGGCCAGATACACTCACACCACGCTAATCTCCTTTGATCAATTCAACAACCCTCACCCCAACCTAGCATGGAATTACTTTCAAACTGAGGATGGAACCTATGATGATGATAACAATAAGAATACAGCTGAGATCCCTTTAATGAGATTTACCTTTTTATTGGGTAATCAAGCCAATTGGTCAGCAACAACCGATTACAAGGGAAATTCTATTGCAGCTGAACCGTTAGATGCAGAGGATTTTGTACTCGCCTTCGATGTCTTGAGAACCTTTATTGATTCCGATGACTTTGAACTTTCCTTTGAAGATGATTTCACTGGAATTGTCGACTATAACGCAAGCACTACCATTAATAATCTGGATACTTTTAATGTTTGGTATGATTCTAGGTATGCAACTCCTGATGATTACATCAAATTTGGCTCTGTGCAACCATTACCCCATCACATCCTTGGTGGCCCACTCCATTATATGAATGAATTTAATAGCATCATTGAGAGTCCACTTGAGGTTGGAATGTCCTTTAATCCCTGGGCTTCAGAGGAATGGAATCACTGGGAAACCTTAGAAGGCGTTTCACATGTTGGTCCTTATGAGATGGTAACGATGAAAGAAGAAGAGTCCTATTCATTCAGAGCCAGAGAAGATTTTTGGTATCCTAATGAATGGGATATTGATAACTATTATGATCGCAATAATGTCGAGATACAAGCACTAGAGACCCATACTAACATTTCACTTGATATATTTGCTCCATTCAATAACTACTCTCAGGATGCTTACTACTGGGCTTTCGCTGGATCAGAGATTGATCACATCAAACCCACTTCTCAAGGTATCGAGACGATTGATCACATTATCATAGAGGATATCAATGCTCAACTTGTCCAGTTCGAAGCAGGTGCAATTGATGTTATCCAGTCCACCCAGCTGGGTACTGAACAGGTAGAAGCTCACATTGATGACTCAAGATTCATCTTAAAGACCGTTGTACCCGCGATAGGTCCTGAATTACTGATCTTCAACCTCCTGAATGATCACCTCCAGAAGATCTATGTTAGAAAGGCAATCTCTTTTGCACTTAATAGGGATATCTTTGTCCAGATACACGATGGATTTGCCAAACCTTGGTATAGTATTGCCTTTGCTAATTCAGGTGAATTTGATACAATTCAGGCAAAAGTTCCATACTCTTTGGATTATGCAAGTGATCTCATGAGACAAGAGGGATATCAAGTACAGGATCGACGTTATCGCTATGACACAGAGGAATGGGATATCAACATTACATCGAGAGGGAATGGCTGGATTAATATACTTCCCATTGATATTCTCTCCATTACAATCATGCTTATTTTAATGCCTATTATTAAAAGATTTAAGCAATGAATGCAGATCATTTCTGCAAATCAATTTCATAGAGAATAAATATTACAACACAAGGGCCATATCTTGACCAATTTGAATGATTTTTTCATTATATCTAAGATAGAATTCATTTTCGATGAAGAATAGAGTAAAAAAAAAATGAGGTTAGTGGTGCCTACCACATCCCTGCTTCCATAGACCTAATTCTAGGGCTCACTAGTATACTAGTCATCCTAATATATTAAGCATTGCAGGTCATACCATCAGGATTCAATGATAAATTGTAGATTTCGACACAGATTCAACAAAATATCTTTTTTTCAATTCCGTTTTGAGTTTCTATGATTTAGTATTGATATCTAATGAATTTGATAATTACATATTGTTTTGATAAGTTCAATTAATAAAAGTAGTTTTAGATCTACTTATTTTAGGCTTTGCTGATATTTGTAGCTTGTGGGCCCTTTGACGTTTCTTCAATGTCAAATTTGACGGCTTGTTCTTCCTCCAGATCATCTAATGTGAGATCTCCAGTTAACTGGCTCTGGTGGAAGAAGATTTCTTCACTCTCTCCATCAATTGAGATGAAGCCGAAACCTCGGTTATGAAGTATTTTCTTTATTTTTCCTTGCATGTATATTCTTACCTCCTGTAAACGTAATTAAAAATCGAGACTGTACTAGATCCAAATTAGTTCTTTATTTCTCTGAAGTGATTTTTCAAAATAAAGTCTTCAATCCTTGTTAATCAAATTAAAGTGTACTGACTTAAGAATTATTGGGTAACTGTTCAGTAAATACTACTCAAAAAGAAATATTTACTCTTTAATTACTAAGTATCGTATTCAATGGTAACTAGAAATAATTTGGATGTTTGAAATTTTCTATTCTTCTTTATTATAAATCTGATTACTGTTTGTAGTATCTGTCAGGATCAGACCTGATTCCCTCCAATAATCCCCTATGATCAGATTATCTTCAGAAAGCCTTATTGGGATTTCAGTGAAGCTGAGATACTTATACATAATAAGCCTGTAATCTGCCTCCACATGAATGATGAATGAGGATTTGAAGATTCCATCAACAAGCGAAAAAACCAGATCAATACTTGGATAGATATTATAGTAAACCACATGCTGGGCTCCAGGGATAAGAAAACCAGATATCATGGGTTTCTCTTCATTAATGAGAACAGGTTGTGTTGGGATGGAGCCTGAAAATGTCATTCGAATTTCCCTATCTGCTTTGAAAATAATATCATCAGAAAATTCCACACTCATCATGATTCCAGTAAGGGTTATCAAATCGGTCTTCTGTCTAAACTCAGAATCAGAGAACAGATGGAGGTAGTTGATTTCCAAATCCTTTGTATCCTGATCAGCAACACTCGAAATTTCATGGTACACTGGAGCACTCAAACAGAGAATAAAAATCAATAATAATACAAGCCCAGATTTCATGGTTTGAAATGAAATTATACAGCATATAAATTAACTTCATAAAAAATAGTTATTAGTGAACTTAGGCATTTCGTATTAATGAAACGAAAATTGATATATCAAATTCTCTGGATATGATGCAAATGCTTTCATGGGATACGGGGTGAAGATTTTCCCAATGGATTCTATTGATGAGGAGAAGATCAAGCCATGGTTCAATCCTCTCTGGCTCTTCAATGAGTTCTTCATGATCCCCAAAATTGAATTCATAGTTGTTGAGGATTAAAAAAAAAATGAGGTTAGTGGTACCCACCACATCCCTGCTTCCATAGACCTAATTCTAGGGCTCAATAGTACTATCAATGATCAATTATATTAATACTTGCAGGATTAACTATTATATTCAAGAAATTTCGAATTCAAGATATAATATAATCAAGAAAATACTGTCAATGATAATTTAAGGAAAAGTTAAATTGTTTTTTTACGCATTCCATACTCGCTCAACTTCTCTGCTAAGCTGGCTATCTCCTTCATGGAAGCTGTCATCTCCTCAGCAGCAGCAGCAACTTCTTCTGCTGAAGCTGCTGTCTCCTCTGAAACGGAGACCACGTTGACCATGGTATTTGATATGGAATTGAATACATTCAATAAAGTCTCCTTAATCTCATCAGCAACTGTCTCTATACGTTCAGATGCCAGTTTGGATTGATCGGATAGTTTTCTGACATTATCTGCCACGACATTGAAACCTCGTCCATAATCCCCAGCTCTTGAAGCCTCAATTCCAGCATTAAGTGCCAAAATATTCGTTTGTAAGGATATACTAGAGACTTCCTGTGTATTCAGTTGAATTTTTTTCACAATATCCTCCACTATTGTTTCTAGATCATGAATTTTCTCATTGATTTCTGATATCAATTCTGTCTGTGAAGTAGCACCATCACTCATGGCTTGGGATGTGGATGCCACCTCCTCAGAAGAAGCATTTACTTCTTCAGCAGATGCGTGCAGTTCCACTGCAGTTGATGCCATAAGTTCTACTGCATCCTGAATACTATTCATTTGATGGTTAGATTCAGTAATCATATTGTTAATGAATTCAGATAATCCTCCAAAGATAGGATCCTTCATTATTTCTTCATTTTTTATCTGTATATTTCTATTACCCTTGATAAATTCTTTACTTACACTTTCCAGTTCAAAATAAAAATTATTTATCAGACGAAATATCGAGATTATAATAATCACCGCAAAAGGAACAAGAATAATACTTGTTGCGATTTGTTCAAGTAATGTTGCCTCTACACCTGAGGCTACGAAGGTTTTATCCCATAATTGTCTGATAATCCCATTCTGTGTCAGCATTAACATTAAGAGCAAGACCCGAAATGCAATTTTCCAACGAAAATCATGAGTATTATTCCCTATCATGAGATAGGTGACTATAATAATTATAATGACCCCAATAAAGGTAGAAATAACTATTTTTGGATCAATAATGCCTGAAATAGAATATATCCTGATGATGAAATAAACAAACCAGAAAATATACATAATTAAAGGTTTATCTGCTAAATAAACAAATGGTTTTACATATATACTTTCATTTGAGACTTGCGACATATATTATTAAAATATTTATTTTATTTATTTTTTTCAGTTAATGAAAATTAATATTCAAGAAGATGGTTATTTTAGTGGGAAAACGTAATTGATCTCCTAAAAGAGTGAGACGAGTATTAATTACTCTATAAAATACCTGTACCTGCCATTAGGAAAATCAATTCCAACTTCGAACCAACCCTGAAGAAATTAATTATCATTCTATTTATGCTTCTCAGCATTGGGTTCGTATTTTCTATACCTAGACTGATACTTTCTCTAACTCGATCTTCCATTCAGACCGATGATGAGTAATTTTTTGATGATGTTAGGTTTGAAGAATTTAATAATGATGAAGATTTCATCTAGGTATAAATTATGTATTAATGGTAGTTACTGAAAGAGTAGAAACTGGTGACCTATAGGTTATTACTTCAGCTCGATGGTAGAATAATAATTTCGTGTAATTATTCATATTACGAATATTTGGATTGTTTTATAGAAACCTATTGGGTATAGAATTCCTTTTGTTGTATCCTTCTTAGGCTAAAATAGATACAAATTGATATCAACAACATATAGCCTATGAAAGCATACAGATCATCCCATTGGACATCATTTTCATAGAGAATTCTTGTTCTATCAACCCAGTAGTTATTCAAAATAATTTGACTCTGGGCTTTGAAATTTGGGCATACGAACTTTTTTTTGAAATCTTATGAAGATTTTAACGGAAGAAGAATACGGAAATGATACAATAAAGGATGTGCTGATTAATCTGAAAGAAAATTATGTTGATATACATTATCCAGGAGCATTTATCAACTAATTTAATATTTGACTATATTCAAGCCAACTATAATTTCAATCCAATGCCAAGAATAATTAGGGGTTATATGATAGATATATTTTGATAAACCTACATGTTTTGGTAATTATATATTTTATGTCTAATTCAAAAATTCCCACCTCCCAAAATTTTCAGGTTCCATGAGCTTAGCCAAATTGAACAT
>JADCLS010000005.1 GCA_026702845.1 Candidatus Heimdallarchaeota archaeon | reverse complement strand
CGCAAGATCAGAGGTTTTGTTGCCTCTGACCGAGGCAAGCAAACCCTGGAACGGTTTGCCACCATGTTTGAAACATGGAATCTACGTGGAGATAATCCCTACGATGAGATTCTTGGGATATTAAGTTGTGGAAGTTAAGTTAGGGGGGTAAACAAGTACTAAAATTCCATTAGTATTTAATATACTAAAAATATTTTTTTTGAATATATTTTGATACTCTTACACAGAATTTTTTCATAAAAATATTTAATTAGTGAATTACCTTCTGTTCCTTAGATTTTTGCACTCATAACCTTCAGATGACAATAAAAGCAACTCGTCTAATCACTATATTTTTTATATAAATTCGGGTTCGATCTTACAAATTTCCAACTTTGGGGAGATTTCATTGGCATTATTTACTTCATTTTCAACAAATTACTTAGAATCCGCTGCGGATCTTCAATCACTTCACTTAGGAAATCAATCGTATTTATTCAAGCCTGTAGGCATTACCAAATAGAATCGTAAATACTCCATTTAATGTAACTATAAATTAATTAAGTTTATTAAGTCGATTCAAATCTAAAAATTAACTAATGAGGAAAGTAATCATGACAAAAAGAAGCATTTTTGTTCTTGTGATGTTACTCGCAAGCATTTATCCAGTTTTATCACTTCAACCCAATGATGGTATGATTGTTGATAAAGAAACGACTTCAATCAAATTTCAGGGGAAAGAATATCCCATTGAAATCTCCCATCAAGATGATCAACGTGTAGTGTCTATTAATGGCAATGGTGCACCGATACAGCATTTTGATATGGATCTTGTATACCAACAGGTGGGTAGTGTATCAAAATTAGAGATCAACTTTGCACCTGATACCATTCTGGAGGGTTCTGTATATGATACAGAGCTTGTTCTAACCAGTAGTGATAACACCATTATCAGGAATAATGAGTTTAATAATCTTTATACTGCACTAACCATAACCAGTTCTGAGAATGTAACCATCGAATCCAACCTGTTCAAGAATTCATATTATCAAGGTGGTACGGTCAGAGCGATAAGTATTGATACTTCCAACAATATTGAAATTCTAGACAATGTGTTTCAGGGTCATCGATCAACTAGTAGTATTCAGATAATTTATGTCATCAGATCTCATAATGTTGAGATCACAAATAATGAGATGAAAGATTTTGAGGCAAATGAGGTCTATGGGGTATACTCTGGATATTCAACATTCATTGCAGAGAATTATTCCATCTCAGAGAACCAAATTAAAGATGTAACTACACCATTTTTCATAGGATTTTATCTGTGGAGCGTGTTGAACCTGACTATAAAGGCAAATGAGATCTCTGATATGTCTGTAAGTGAGTATTTCAAGGGAACAAAAATCACCTGGAGTAATGATTCCTATATTGCTGGTAATGAGATACATAATATCTATTACTCATCAAGATTTTATGGTTTTGAGGATCAATACAATAGAAATGCTACTTATGAGGGCAATATTATTAGCCTAATCAAAGGTGAGAACCTGTATTTTTATGGCTTGTATTCAATGTATTCCGAGGATGTTAATGCTTTCATGAATATCATAAGATTTGTGATTCTGACATCTCAAGCCGATTATCAGGGTAAGATGTACGGATTTTATATTCTAAATTCAGAAGGCCTGACAAACTATACAGGAAACGAGATCTATGGTGTGCAGTACACATCAAAAACTAATTTCTTTTTCTATGGTTACTACACATCAACTTACGAACTATTCATGAAACACAATTCCATTATGCATATCAATGCTACAGTTTTTGAACAAGGCGATGATTATTACTTCAAGGGATTATATGGTTCATATCATAATGGAAGGGTGTATGCCAATACAATCTATGATTGTCGTCTAGATACAACATTATCCAATGATTTCAGCTTTGTGGGTATCGATCTTTGGGGTAATGATACCATTGTCGATGATAATTATGTCTCTACAATTATATCAGGTACTACCTCTAAACCAACATACAGAGTACCTTTTGTAGATGGCCTCCACATAAGAGGATTTACTTCTACAAGTAATATCACCATCACGAACAATGTGGTCACAGATATAGCAGTCGTTGTTGAAGCTAATTCACAAAGTTATGCAGAAGTCAATGGTATACTGGTAAATGACATAGCAGTATCTGATAGTTATGATGTCATGATTAGTGATAATGCCATCAATAATATCAATGTGACTAATATTCGACCCACCTCGAGTTATGCTGTGATTAATGCCATCAAAGTACATGAGGTCAAGAATTCAGTTAGTATTCTTTCTAATTACATCTCAAATATCTTTGGTTTTGGCTTCTCAGGCAACGAAACTCGTGGTATAAATGTCAATTATAATACAAACAATTCTATTATCAGTCATAACTTGATACACACAGATAATTTCCAGAAGTACAAGTTCACAGATGCGTATAATCTCGATTTGACTATCGATTATATTACTGGTCCTAAGGAATTTGTCTTCTATTATAATCAAATTACTTCATATGTGCTAAATAAGGATGGTTCTCAAATTGGTGCGGGAACTGAAGATTACGTACTGATTGATATTACTGGCTTAACTGATGTTCATGAGTATGAAATTGTGATCTTGACAGCAGAGGGAACAACTATTACTTCTACAATAGCCTTTGATATTATTGTTATCTCCTATCAACTAGCTCTATTTGGAAGATTACTTTCCCCTTCAAATGAGATCACCGCTGGAGAGGTGGTTGATATTGCATATTTGATATATGGTGATCCAACCACATACAATTTTGTGGAGGATAGTACATCTCTGGATGCAGGTACCTGGTATTCTGGACAGACACTACTCTACACCATCGATACATTCTCATATGCAGAATCAGAATACCTCTATTCTATGACTGTATTTGATGCAGATTCTAACGAGGAATATATGGGTATAGTAATTGATGTGCGAGCAGATACTAATACCCCACAAATCTTACTCATCAAGGCTGATAGTGGATATCAACAGGGTTATGATGGAATCTCTGTCGACTGGATGATTTTTGATTCAAATGGAGGAATATTTGATGTGTATGTTAACAATACCATTTGGATGGATGGAGAGTATGCTTCCTATTCATTCATTTCCTTCCTAATTGACTTTCTACCATATGGCTTGTGGAATGTAACCATCGCGGTTACTGATGCATTTGGTAATGAGGCACAGTACGAAGTATTTGTCAACCTGTTGAAAGATCAAAGTGCACCGACAACGGCCTACCCAACCAGTGAGATCACACTTGTATACGAGGAAAATGCAACGGAACAGCAACTCTTCTGGACGTTTTATGATCGTAATCCCGTGGATTATGAGTTATTCCAGAATGGAACCAAGGTTGGTTTTGGCTCCTATGAATCTTATGAGACCATTTATTATAATTTGACAGACCTAGATATAGGGTATCATAATTTTACCATAGTTGTGTATGATATCAATGATAATACCCTTACCTATGAGATTATGGTCCATGTGACCTATGATGATGTGCTACCTGAAATCGATGTCACTGGACCTACCTCATATGAGGTAGATGAGATAGGTAATGATTTATCAATAACTCTGGCAGATGCAAATCCAACATCCTATGGTATTGAAGTGGATGGTGTAACTAGCACCAATGCAACCTATTTGGCAGGAGATGAGATTAGCTTCAATATTGATGGCTTGGATGTGGGAATACATCTAATCAAGATCTATGCCTATGATACTAATGGAAATGTGAAGGTACATGTTCATGCAGTGAATGTTCTGACAGATCAAACTGCTCCTATTGTTTCTGGAATATCTTCAACTTCTTTCTACGAGGGAGATGAGAAGAATATCACCTTTACATACTCTGACCTACACTTATGGATGTACAGTGTGTTGATTGATGGTGTAACTGATATTTCTGGTTTTGTATCCGGAGACTCTCTAACCTATGATCTCAGTCATCTACGAGCTGATTTGAGCAATTCTCAGATATTCAATGTCACCTTATTGGTTAATGATACCTATGGTAATTTTGGTATGTATAGCTCATCAGTAACAGTTTATAGAGACAATACTGCTCCAGTGATGCAAACCTATCCTCTTTCATCCTATTCTATTAGTAATGATGAAACAGTTAGTCTAACATTTGTGGTCACTGATAAGAATCCTAGCAATTATACCATGACTTTGGATGGTGAGGTTGTGAAATCAGGTGATTACTTCAGTGGAGAGGAGATTACATACGTTTTCTCATCCACAGTGGCAGGGTATTACACCATCTATGTCAGCTTCTTTGATTTGCGTGGGTTACAGGCATATTATTCAGTTACTATACAAGTGATTGCCAGGGTGGATCCAAGTATTACTCTGAATTCACCATCTAGTATGGACATAAATGAAGGAGATTTGGGATATCAAATAGAATGGCAGGTTTTTGATGATAGCCCTGATTATTATGAGATTACTCAGGATGGGACCTTGATGTCCTCAAATACATGGTATGATGGCCAGATGATCTTCTTCAATCTGGACTCATTATCAAGTGGTACATATACCATCATGCTCAAAATTTTTGATACTGAAGGAAATTCAGCAACTAGTTCTGTGGTTGTGAATGTAATAGCTCAAAGCAATACTGGACCAGGAGATCCTGTTAGTGAGGATCCCGATGATGTTTCGAGAGGTGGTTTTCTACCTATTTTGATGATTTATCAATTATTGGCTGGATTTATTGTTCTGGTTGCAGTAAGAAAACGAATTGAGTAATTACCTAATATCTAAATCATATTCTGATTAATAAATTCATTAAATCTAATATTTCAAATTAAGTCTCCACAACCATTCCCAGGGTTTGTTGCATTATCTGCAGGGCATGCAGGTCATCATCGTGGATATAGCTTATCAAATCAGTACTGATAATCTCCTCTTTGAATCTAACCACCATATCATATAATGCCTTCCGTAAAAATTCCGTACAGAACTCCGTGATTAGTATCCCGATCACATTCTCATAGCGTCGCACAATTAATATCCTACCTTCAAATTTCACCATTTCCAGATTTGCCTCAATTCCTGCTGTTTCTTGTATTAGTTCCGTAATGGCTGTAATTCCAGAACTGAATAAACTCGCACTCAATGTCTTATTCTCTTGGGGAAATTGGTATTCCCATAGGAGCACTCCTCCTTCTCGTATAATCAAAAGATGATAATAGTGTTGTGAAGCCAAGAAGCTGATATCCTTGCTGGTGACATATGGAATACTAATGATAATAGATCCTACTGCCAAGAATATATTAGGGACTATTCCAATGAAAATGGCCTGAATCATCTCAGAACTACTGGATAGGAACAAGAAAGCAAGTTGTCTGGTGAATGGTGTCAGAAATCCAGCAAATATATATCCAAGTATCATTAAGTAGATCCTTTTTCTGTTTTCATCTGTTTTAGCAAATTTTAATGCTTTCAGAAAATTATCAAGGATGAAATAACTAGCCACGGCAAAAACTAGTAAGTTACTAGCTACCAACCATAGATCATCACCATTTATATCATAGAATGGCAGATCTGTATTCTTCATCTCCATACTACCAACTTGAATGTAGTATTTGACAGTGAACCCTACTAGAATTGTATGTATCACCAATCTTGAGGTTCTCACATTCTCTCTTGTAAAGTGCTCAGAAAATAAGAAAACAAAGAGAGTTGCAATAATATAGTAACTGTAAGCCAACCCCATCATATGTGCTCTCATGCTTTCCTGGGCTTCTGAATATGTAAATAACTCAAAAATAGCACCAATGCCTGCACAAAGACTTGAACTGGCCATCATGAGGAATATTCGGATTCCTGATTGTAAGTACCGTCTCACCACAAAGATAGTGAGAACTAGCAGACTGAAAACAACAATCAATTGGAACCCTATGGCTAGGCTAATGAGTACTATATTACTAATAGGAAATAATCCTTCATATTAACTCTTAATTGTTATTCACCAGCTTCACTCCAAATCCTAAAAACTATTAAAAAATTACCATACCTACGTGGAAGCTGAAGAGAATTGCCTCTATTGAGTATTATATTTGGTGAATAAGGAAAATGTATAAAAAAGCAGCTGAATGCAGTTAGTATGCAAATTCGGTACATTTTGTTACTGTCCCTGTTTGTACTCATACCTGTATCTAACGCTAAGATTATATCTATTAGTCTGTCTGAGATTGTGCTCATTGAAGTTGGTGATCAAGATTTTGCACCCACCTTTGCTTTATATTCTGATACCATGATTGTTGCAGGTGGAAATTACAAATCTCAAATCTATACATATAATCTAAATGGAACACTCATAGATGAGATGGATCGGAACGAATCTCCCCTGATTAATGCTCCTCGAGGTGCAGAAACCATACGTGAGCTGGATATGTACATGGTTAGAGATCTGGGTGGTATGATGGTGTTTTTCGATGTGAACACGAATATCACCTTGAATGAGGAAATAACAAGATTTAGGAACTATGCTATTGATGTGCAGGGTCAGTGGGAATCTGATGTCACAGAGGATGGGATTCTAGCCTATGCTGCAGGCTATGGGAATATTTTTGTTTTTGACCTAAACACGAATTCATTTTTACTCAATTATACCTCACCAGGATATGATTATCACAGTATAGCCATATCACAGGATGGATCTAAGGTAGCCTACACACGTTGGTACTACAGGAATGCTGCTGAATATGAGAATGAACCCAAAAATTTCACTATTCTTGATGTCAGCACAGGTGATCACCTGTATTCAACCAATGTATCACTTGATTATGATATGGAATTCACCCGGGCAGGTGAACTTGTTCTTGCTTCTGAAAATGGCCTTCAGATAATGAATATGGAAGATTATTCCATCAACACAATTAGTACTAAACCAGGTTTACATTTTCCAGAGTTACATCCTATCCATGATCTTGTATTCATTGCCGGACAAAGTTGCACAACCTATGTATATAATCATTACACAGGTGAGATGCAATTATTACTGGATCATCAATCTTGTTCCTGGTCTACGATTGATTTTTCTCTTGATGGCTCTGTTCTGATGACCACTTACGCACCTGATAACAGAAATAGTGCTATCAAGGTAGATAACTTGCAATTTGAATTAGATACAACCACTACTGATATAGTAGATACTACAGTTTCCAGTCAGATCAATAATTCTACCATCTCTGATGAAGATAGTATAATTAAGCCAACACCGGGAATAGGAATTTTTAGTTTCCTAATCATACCTATGATCATGCTAGTTATACATCAGAAAAGACCTAGGATTTTAGAAAATGATTAAAGATTCCGTGTGATAATTTTTATATTCAGTTATCATTTCATTTCCTGTTTAGCAATTTTGGCGATTCGTTTTCGTTCCTCCTCTAGTTTATCTCTCAAATATTTTACTCGTTTTTTATCCCATGCCAAAATGGTTCTAGCAATAGCATCTTGGATCTCTCTATATAAGGGATCATCCATTGTGATTTCATCTTCATTCATAGGCAAATAATCTACAAGTGGCTTCAATTCTTCTAACTCTTTTACTATCAGAAATACGAGTTCATCTCTGTGTTTGAGCTCAACAAGGATATGATCATTATCCTCAAACACGATAACAAATGATATTTGAAAGGTTTCAAGACCTGGGATGTAGATATTATATGTTTTACCCTCCAAAGTCAGATGTACTACCTTCCCTGTTTCCTCAGTTGCTAGATCTGCAAGTATTTTCGATAATGAGATAAGCGTTGTTGAAATATTTTTATTTGATAGGCTGAATTCCTCTTTATGAATAAAGGAAATCCAGATTGGCTGACCTTCTGGTTTTCCCTTTATAGTCTTCATCAAAGTCATATAGCTTGGGGCAGATGGTAACATGAGAATATGATCACTGCCGGTGAGTTCATCCATAGGTAGTAATTTTCTCCTATTTTATAAGAATAGAACCCATTGCAATGTACTAATCTCACAGAATTCGATTTATTTGGCAGAAATTTCAGTTCCATAATTTTACACATAAATATTATGAGGATTTATCTTCATTATATGGAGAAAATCAGTAGAAGAGTACGAATTTATCAAATATTTGTGATTCTAATGATGTTGGTTTTTGCATCCTCTTCAGTTAATATAAGATATAGTCCAGACCCTGTAGTGACTAGAATCACCGATATTAACATACAATATGATCTTTCTACTTTAATTGATGATTTTTACTATTTCCCCTTCAATATTAACTGGGAATTATGGAACCCAGCACATGGAGATTTTGAGCTTGGAACAGATACTAATTGTGGCTTGTTTCCACTCTTTATCATTAATGAGGAACAATATTCTGGTAATTATGGTTGTGAACCGATCATCACCGTAAAAACATTTACTAGTGGCTTAAATACACGAAATTTCTCTGGTATTCTTCAATTACCTTCTAGTATCTATGATGGAGTTGTGACTACGGGGTCTCTAGGTAGGGTTAGAATGGTAAATAGCTTCGGAATTGCTTTGTACAGTGATATTTCAATCAATGCTGCTGGAATGACCATTACTGATACACAAACCAGTGAATATTGGGGTGAATTCAACGGGACATCCATTTTATTTATTGCAATTGTATCAACCCTTCTAATAGGACTAGCAATATTACCTGAATTTTTTATAACCAAGGTAATATTGAATTGATTTTCGTCAATCATAAAAAATAAAATGATAGAAGCTTTGACCAATCTATGGTAGTATTACGTCCATACCTATCAGTAAAAAATGCATTAGATGCAGTAGAGCTATATAAGAATATATTCAAGGCTGAGTTGACAAGTCATATGCCAGTTGACAAAGAAGGAGCTAAATCATTTGGTTTGGATCCTGATATGGATCTAAGTAGAACCACCATGCATTGTGCTGTAAAAATTGGAGAAGCTATGTTTTATATGTCTGACAATTTTACAGGAGAGGTGCTTGAGAAAACAAATATGTCGGTGTTGATAGAACCTGAATCAGAGGAAGAGATAAAGAATTTCTATGATAATGCTGAGAAGAATGGTTGCAAAATCACGATGAAACTCGAGAAACAATTCTGGGGGGATTGGTTTGCATCCTTTAAAGATCCTTTTGGAATCAGCTGGCAGATGAATTATTCTCCTGCTCAAGAATAAACACTTGGCTATATAATTTCCACAATCATTATTATTTGAGTACTATTCTACCTTATTGATGTCTCTCACGGCAATAATTGTTGGTATGGGCTCTCGAGGGGAAGTATATGGGAAATTCGCTCTTGATTTTCCAAAACGTTTAACGATCGTAGGAATTGTTGAACCTAGGGACGAAAGGCGGGTGAGATTTGCTCATTTATTCAAGTTGAAACCAGAGAATGTTTTTGATAATTATCAAATTCTCAATCAAAAAATCGCAGATATTGCCATAATCACCACTCCTGATCGAATACACGTAGAACCTGCATTAATGGCAATGAAATCAGGATATGAAGTATTACTGGAAAAACCCATGGCAACTACTCCTGAGGATTGTGCATTATTGGAATCGGTATCTAATTGATTAGGGAGAAAACTGGTTATTTGTCATGTACTACGCTATACATCATTTTACTCCAAGATCTATGAAATTATACAATCAGGTAAACTGGGAAAGATTGTCAACATTTCCATGGCAGAAAATGTTTCTCATTTTCATTATGCTCATTCATTTGTTCGTGGAAACTGGCACAATAGAGAACAATCTTCTCCTATGATCCTGGCCAAATGTTGTCATGATCTGGACATGATGCATTGGCTGGTTGGGTCACACCCAAAATACATCAGCTCCTTTGGGTCTCAGCAGCATTTTGGATTGCACAACTTACCAGCTGGTGCAACAGATAGCTGTCATGATTGTCCTGCTGCAATTGACTGCCATTATGATACCAAGAAGATCTATACACCACATTCAGGTTGGCCAACGGATGTTGTGACTGAGGATACTTCTGAGAAAGGGCTAGATATTGCATTAAGGAATGGTCCTTATGGAAGATGTGTCTATCGCATAGAAGATCACAATATTGTTGATCATCAGGTGTTTCAAGTGGAGTTTGAAAATAAAATGACTGGATCGTTGACTATGCATGGGTTTGCCCCTTTCGAGGGACGATCCATACGTATTGATGGAACAAAGGCATCACTCGAGGGAGAATTTGGTTATCGTGTCGCGTTAAGCATTATGATCCCATATCAGGGTAAGAAAAAAATTCAGCTAAAATCTGCAGATTCTGGCCATGGTGGTGGAGATTTTGGGTTGATGCGAGAATTTCTCGACTTTATAGCGGATGATAAAGTCTCTCCCAGGCTCTCAACTGTTAACCAAACTGTAATTTCACATACCATGGCATTTTCTGCAGAAAAAGCTCGTATAGAGGGAGTAGTCATTTCACTTCACGATGAGTAATGGCTCAAAAAAATAGATTTATCAACAAACCACATAATTGGTGCCTAGATGATATTGTCTGGTAAATTCCTAGAGCTACCATCTCCTAAATTGGAAGTTGAATTCATTGAAAGGGATAGAGATTCGCTAGCGTGGATATCTTTGTTTAGTAGTGCTTATAACTTGGATCCTATAGAGGTGGGGGAGTTTCTTGATGAGATATTAGAAGCAAATTTGCCAACAGTAGTCATCAGAGATGATGACCTAATTGCCTGTGCTTCACTCTCAATTCAGGATGAAAAGGGATACTTGAAAGCTATTCATATACGAACAGGTGATCAGCTGAAATCTATTCTTGCATTTTTCAGCCAGGAATTTAAAGTAGTAGAATTTTATGTTGAGTTTACTCATACTGATGATAAGAGAGAGTTATTTGAAGCAGTTGGATTTGAAAAACAATAATTGAATCAAAATCATCAAAAGTTTCACCCGGGTACAGCTCTTGTAATTTATATTAATTAGGAAAGATAATAATTTGCAAGTATGTTAGAACAGATCCCCATTAGTATCTTCTCACAGATCACCAGGCTTAGTGCCAAGGCTCTCAGGCTGTATGATAAAAAAGAGATTCTAGTACCATTACGAGATCAATTCACTGGCTATAGATACTATATTGTTGACCAGATTGAGAGGGGTCTAAAAATACAAATGTTAGTTTCCTTGGGATTTGGTCTTGAAGATGTGAAACATATACTTGCCTGTGTTGAGGAGCAGAATTTCTCTGAAATTGAGAGATTATTTGATATCCGGCTCAGTAGATTAGAATCTGAGCTCCATTCAATGAATAAGATCAGATCGATTATGCTCTCCAACACACCAGAGGAAGTGATGTATTTGAATTGTAAAGAAGTAGAACTTAAACAGGTACCCAAGATACGAGTGATTGCTGCCCGTGAAATCGGAAGTTATAATGTAACCATTGGAAAATTAATTGGTGAATTGATGCAGGTGATTCATCAAAATGAAATGACGGTAACAGGGCCTATCATGTTTATATGTCATGATAGGGAGTACCAGGAGGAAGATGCAGATATCGAAGTAGCAATTCCTATTACTGGTAGGGTGCATGCACTAGATGAACAGATGGAGGTGAAGTATCTCGATCAAATAAGTGCAGTAACCATCCTTTACACAGGGCAATATGAATCAATCGGTCAAGGCTATGCCCGTGTATTTGAGTATATAAGACAACATAAATTGGAGATTGCTGGTAATACCCGTGAGATCTATCTCAATGATCCAAATACTGTAAAAGCTGAAGAGCTGTTGACTGAGATACAGGTTCCGGTAGTGATATCATGAAATTAGATTATAAGAAGAGCTATCCCGAATTCTATAAACCTAAGAATTCTCCTCATATAATTAATATTCCTGCAATGCGGTTTTTCATGATTGATGGTAAGGGAGATCCCAATACTTCTCAATTGTATCAGAATGCAGTTGAGACACTGTATGCCGTCTCCTACACTTTGAAGATGAAGATTATCAAGAAAGAAAATGCTGAACAGGATTATGTGGTTCCTCCGTTAGAAGGTTTGTGGTTCATGGATGATATGAGTAAATGGTCAATGGATAATCGAGATGATTGGCAATGGACCATGATGATACGTATTCCTGATTTTACCACTGAGCAGCAGATTGGACGTGCAATAGAACTGACTCGGGAACATAAAAATCCACAATTGCTTGATAAGCTGTATGTGCAAAAATACGATGAAGGTACAGTAGTTCAACAGATGTATATTGGTGCCTATGCAGATGAAGGGCCTACAATTTCCAAAATGCATGATTATGCAAAATCAGGGGGATATCAATTACTTGGAAAACATCATGAAATCTATCTTAGTGACCCGAGAAAAGTTGCTGCTGAGAAGCTTAAAACTATTATCAGACAACCAATAAGCAAATAATTCCTTAATTTCCGATTTTATCCTGCAATGTTTTCATTCTTCGACGCATTGCTGTTAAATCTCTTTCAGTTTGCATTTTTCTTGAGAGTAATATGCTTTTTCCATCTTTTCTCCGCCATTCTTTTTGATTCTCGATACTCTCAACCATCTGCTCGTGTTCTTCTTGACCTTTACTGTACAGGGAGTCGATGGTCTGGTTCACTTCATCAATCTCCTCAAAAACTGCACCAATTTCATCGGATAGGTCATTGATTTGTTTTTGTAATCTTCCCCGCTCCTCACTGGTCATACCATCCATGATTCCAGCTTGAACACCTCTTTTTCGATCAAGCAAAGCATTCTTCTTATCATGAAGTTCAGATTTTTTATTTCTCATATCTCTTGCTTGTTTTTGATAAGAATCTCGTTTTTCTCTATGTACCTCTATCTCTGCCTCCATCCTAGTTTCCGTATTATCATACTGATTGATTTCTTCCTCGATGTGCTTAAGTTCTTTCACCTTTTCAGCAATTCTCACAGATAATTTCTTGGCACTGATTTTGAGTGACATTTCCAGCTCATCGTTGACTGAATCCTCGCTCATACTTGATTGAGAATTCTAAAAGCATTAATAGCTTATGGAATTCTATTAGGATTAATAGCTAATCAAATCAAAATAGTAATCATTTTGAAATGACTACTATTGCTTATTTAGACGGACAAATATTTTTATCCATCAGAGGATTGTGATCGATATGGAAGAAGAGATCGTTCCTCCAGGAAGAAGACAGACACAGGCTGTAATCAATTTAGCCAATATCATTGATTATGCCGATGCTCAGATTGATATCTCAATCTATAAACCTGTAAGAGATGAATTTGGATTAAGTGCAACAGAACTTGGAGCAATTACCGCAGTTAGGGCAGTATTGCAAAGCATAGCCACTCCATTTTGGGGAGTACTGGCTGATAAATATAGTAGAAAGAAGATTCTTGCATTTGGTACATTCTTTTGGGGCATTGTTACCATCTTGGTAGGATTTTCCCAATCATATAATCAGATGTTACTCACTAGAGGAATAAATGGGATTGCTCTTGCTATTATTACACCTGTTACTTACTCACTAATTGCAGATTATTTCAAACCTGAAGAACGAGGAAAGGCATTTGGTTTATTAGGTCTTACTACGGTAATAGGTGCCTTGTTAGGAACATTATATGCAACAACGATTTCCGAGGGTCCTAAAATAATGGGCTTTGAAGGCTGGAGATTTGCCTATTTTAGCTTTGGTGCGATATCCATCCTACTAGGTTTTTTAGTTTTGTTATTTGCTAAGGATCCCATACGAGGAGGAACTGAAGAAGGGTTTATCGGAAAAGGAGTGGGTGAAGAGTATCAAGTGGGTAAATCTCATTTTATTGATCTGTTGAAAACTAAAACATTTATCTTAATAGTTGCTCAGGGTATGGTGGGTGCATTACCATGGTCCGCAATTGGTTTCCTTATCTACTGGCTTCAGTTAATAGGATTTGAGGGTGGATTTGCAGCCATAATTTATGGTTTACTCGCAGTTGGTGCCGCCTTTGGTAATCTTTTCGGGGGGTATATGGGTGATAAGGCCATGAAATGGAACCCAGATCATGGTAGATTATATGTTGCCATGATCAGTATCTTTTCAGGTATTCCACTAACCCTGATATTATTCCAGCTTGTTCCAGCTTCAACCGATAGCCTACCTATTTTACTGGTAGTAGGTGTATTTATGGGCTTCTCGATTAGTTGGGTGGCTCCAGCAGCTAACAACCCAATACTCGGAGAAATTATTGAGCCTGAGGCACGCTCTACATCTTATTCCATGCAGCGTTTATTTGAAGGCACATTCGCAGCATTTGGAACACTGATTGTTGGTTATCTTGCAGATACATTTTTTGGTTTTATTGACAAGAATTTTGAGGAGCTAACAGAGGCTGAGAAAACAATAAATGTGGAGGCATTATCATCATCAATGACCTGGGTACTAGTAGTAGGATGGTCTTTATGCTTCATAATTTACAGTTTCTTGCTGAAGACCTACACCAAAGATAGAGATAGAATAAGAACTGTTATGATAAATCGTATGAATCAGCAATCCAATTGAATCTAGATTTCATTGAAATTATGATTAATATACCTATAATTACATCGTTTGGAAGTACTGAATCCCTATTTGTCGATAAATTTACTAGCCTCAATTCTTCAATCAATTCTTTAATGCTGCCATTTTCCAAATAATTAGTTGCTGCAAAGTATCCAATTTGGGTATTTGTATCATATCCTACAAATGCATGAGAGCCAAAAATATCTCCTCCATGACCGCTCATCCCATTCAAAGTATACCAGCCATATCCATAATCCTGTCCCGGATAGTTTGTATGCAGATTACTGAGGGAGACGATACCATTTTCCTTCTGCAGATGAAATTGCAAGTACTTGGCCATATCACCCGCAGTACTCACCATTGAGGCTGCTCCTCGTTCATTAATCATAACATTCTCAATCGCTGTTCCTCCTTTATCATAAATTTGAAGATTGGAATAATTGCTATATACACCCGTATTCTTCATAGATAATTCATCCATCAGGTAATAGTGAAGTGCATCTTCATAGGTCATATTAGCGGTTACTTCAATTAGATAACCAAGTATGCTATATCCCATATTGGAATACTGAAGTTCTTCTGCAATTGTTCCCGGTTTGCTGGTATTCCAGTATGTATAATGAAAGAAATATCCAACTTGTAGCACATACTCAGCTAACCATTGGGGATACCTGGACACGTTTCCATATCGAGTCATCAGATCACTAAATACTAGGCTATAATATGTAACCATTTTACCATCATTATCCTTTGAGAGGCCTGAAGTATGTGTTAATAACATTTCTGCAGTGATTATCTCCATTGGATGATAGGGATTGATGAGATGAAAAGGGAGGAACTCAGAAATATTTGCACGTAAATCTATCTTACCCTGTTCCTGTAGATGTAAAAGCAGAATAGCTGTGAATGATTTTGTCACAGATCCAAGTAGAAAGCTTTGATCTTCATTTTCTAGATGAATGATCCTGTCTTGAGTAACGATTGCAACAGATAGGTCTTGCATTTCATGATGATTTTTGTATTGGGTGATGATATCAGCAAAATCTAATTCACTTTGAACAGGTAGGATTGAAAGCAAGATAATGATGATGAGGATACTTCTCACCAGTAACTTATATCTCTGAAAAATATAAATAAATTGTATTTTAAGGATTGAAACTGCACAATTTAAGCCATGTACTGAATTATTGAGGTATAGTTGGTGTAGTATAGAATTATCCTACTATTTATAAATGTTTGAAGCCAATATTCAAGTATGGTGTATGTTGATGATCAACTTCTCAAACTTGATCAAAAAATCTATCAGATTAGCTTGATCGGTATAAATGCCATCATCATAGGCCTACTCCTCTTTTATTCCATTCCTGTGTTGTTAATTCTATACCTTATTGTGGTGTTCGTTACAGGAATCTACAGGATACAACGTATTAAATTTGCAAAACGAGTGCAATTAGATTACCTGAATGAATGTTAGGAACCTCGATTGTTTGTAAAAAAAAATTGGCGAATAACTATTTGTCGATAATAACTGACTTTAATAATATTGTTTGCTTATCTTCATGGAACTTAATGTCTACAATTTGATTATGCAGAGCAAATTGGATGAAGCTCTTGACTTAATAGATCAGGAAGACATTGAGGGAAAACTATTACTAGCCCAGATACTTGAGATCAAAGGAAAATTCAATGAATCTCGTGAATTGGCGGAAACTACCTATTTCTTAGCCAAAGAAGAGAAAAATAATTTATTTCTACTTGCTTCAATTACACTATTACTTTATAGTTTCTCAAGGTTAACTCAAGAGGAGGAGGTTCCTGCTAAAATAGAAGAAGGTGAGGCTGTACTAAGATACCTTTCATTAGAGAAACACAATTACAATACTGAGAAGTACAATATTTGGGCAGGATACTTCTGTAATATTGTAGCAATGTTCTATCAAAACAAGGGTTCAAATTCCAAAGCCATAGAATATTATAACAGGAGTATTGAGTATAGGAAGAAATTGAGAAATAAGCTTTATTATGCAATGACCTGTAATAATCTGGGAGTACTTTATCTGACCTCAGGTGAGTACTTGACAGCCAAATCCTTCCTAGTAAATGCCTTGGACCTGGCGATAGAACATAATACAGATTATCTTGTCGCATACATTCAGACCAATTTAGGTATGATCTACTATCTTACTGGAGATCCTAAGGAGAGTCTGAATTTCAGCATCGAATCTCTAGAATCTTATCTTACAGTCAGTAAAAATCCAGTATTCATATCCATGAATTATGTGTATATTATCCTGAGCCTTCTTGAGTTACAGCGGAAGGAATTAGTTGACGAGTATTTTATAAAACTAAAAGAACTGAATGATGAGAATGATTATCCTATTATTGGTTTACATGTCAAATTAGTGGAGGCATTCATTGCAAAAGCTGATAAACGGCTGAATAGTCAAGCCAAGGCTCAACAACTACTCAAAGAGATCATTGATGACAAGATTATCGATTTGATCATCACACGATTTGCCATGATTAATCTTGCTGATCTGCTACTTAAGGAGTATAGCATAACCGGAAATCAAGAATCCTATGAGGAACTAAGGGAATTAATTGGGATACTCTATACATTTGCAAAGGAACAGCAATCATATGATTTACTCATTCAAGTATTGATTTTTCAGGCGAGATTCGCCATAATTGAGGGAAATTACGATGAAGTGGATGCCTTACTCAAAGATGCAAGATCATTGGCCTTACAACAGGATAATGCTGTTGCTCTCAATACTATTGATAGTCTTAAGCAATATGAGCACAAAGTAGTGCAAGACATCAATGAACGAGCAGAAATTCTTGATTATTTATCGGATCTCGGGCATATTCTTAACTAACCGAAAAGTAAGGTTTGATATTTTCGATAAGTTTCAGCATGTATTTTTCGTTTTCATTACGAATAATATTACGTTCAGCTATTTGTCTATCGGAGGTCTTCTCCTCATGTAAATCAGCTGTTACATCAATTCCTTGCTTACGGCATAGACTTAACCATTCCACACTGGCCAATTTGGGTAATTTTTGATTTAGTAATCCTGCCATAATTGTGGCCCAAGATTTTGCAACAGTATTTGGATTATACCCTCCTCCTCCGAGTGTTAGCATTCGGGGAGTATCCATGGATTGAGTCAAATCTCGCATCCTATGAGAAAGACCCTCATAGGTTTTCAAACTTAATAACAGATGGCCCATATAATCATCTCTATGGCCGTCCACACCAGATTGCCAGATGATGAAGTCAGGATTATATGATTCATATATTGGTTTTACAATACGATCAAAGGAGTTCAAATATATATCGTCAATCGTATATGGCATAAATGGAACATTTATTGAATATCCAGTTCCAGCTCCCTCACCAATTTCATCAGGAAATCCTGTTCCTGGGAATAGAAATTTCCCAGATTCATGGAAAGAAATAGTAAGAACATTAGGATCATTATAAAAATCAAACTGGACACCATCACCATGGTGCAGATCAGTATCCACATATAATATTTTGATGTCCGTATCGAGTTGCTTCAAACGATGAATGGCCACATTTATATCATTATAATAGCAAAAGCCAGATGCACGTGCACTTCTGGCATGATGTAATCCCCCAAGCATGGAAAATGCCATGCTATAATCCGATTTGAATATATTATCAGCAGTTGTAACCGTTGAACCTGCGACGAATTCAGCAGCTTCTGCCATTCCCTGCCATACTGGGCAATCTCCAGTACCAAGGCCATAATCTCCTGCTGATCCTTCACCCTTCCAGGAAAGCATTTCCATCATTTGGATGAAATTAATATCATGTGCTTTCTCTAATAAGTCTCTTGTCATAGGAAGAGGGGCAATTATATCCACCCCCTCAGAATTAATAAATAACTCATTAAAAAGGTTGAATGCTGGAAATATCCGGTTGGAGTTCATCGGATGTGCATCACCTAGATGATACTGAAGCATCCTCTCGTCAATGGTAATACCAACCTTGGGGAATCCATCACTCATATGTTAATACTAGTGTCTAAGGGATTAAAATGGTTTCCATTCCCGAGTGTTAAGTTTTGTATTTTGGAACTTATCAAGGGAAATAATTTTTAAAAATGAACAGTTGATAATTAAAAAGAAACGAATGTAATAGAATTCTTTTGAAATCAAGGATTTTTAAGATTGATAACAGCTATAGTCTGATTAAATTGAATAATATACACTATTATGCTATTTTTGATTACTTGATAAGCATTAAAGATATCACAAATTAATAAAGATCGGGCAAACTTATATAACGAGGAACACTAATCCTAAACTATGTCTGAGTATATCCCATTAGCAAATGATCTCAACAGAGTGGTTAATGCAGCTCCAATTGTTGTTTTTCAGGTTGATAAGCAAGGTATATTCACGTTAAGTGAGGGTGCATCTCTTTCCACCTTGGGTTTAAAACCAGGGCAGGTGGTTGGATTATCTGTATACGAGGTGTATAAAGATTTTCCAGATATAATTGAAGCATTCAGGACTATATTTACAAATGGTAAGGATATTCGTTTCACCTCAAAATTATCAAATTCCATTTATTTTGATACACAGATGACTGCGATTATTGAGAATGGAGAAATTCTTGGTATTAATGGAGTGGCAACTAATATCTCTGAAAAAGAAGTACTTGCTAGAAAGCTACAGCAATCTGAAGAACGATACAGAGTTGTTGCAGAATCAGCTCCTTTTGGAATACTAATTATGCAGAAGGCTGTTGTCTCCTATGCAAACAGGAAATATGTCAATATATTTGGTTATGATTCTATAGATGAAATCATAGGTAGAAATGGAGTTGATTTTTTAGTTCCTCAAGTTAGAGAAAAACTACTGCAGCGAGCATTGAGCAGAGAAGAGGGAAATGAAGAACCACAGGCTTATGAGAGCATTGGTTTGAAAAAATCAGGAGAAGAATTTCCAATGCGAGTGAACATGCAGAGAATTACCTACATGGGTGAACCAGCAATAATGGGATTTTTCCAAGATATCACTGAGGAGAAGGGAGCAGAAGAACAAAATGAAAAGATCATGAAGCAAATGATGCATACACAAAAATTGGAAAGTTTAGGTGTGTTGGCTGGTGGTATAGCACATGATTTCAATAATTTGCTAGTGGGTATCATGGGTAATGCCACTCTTATATCTAGTAAATTAGAAGAAGGTAATCCCCTGAGGGAATACATCAATCAGATAGAACATACAAGTAAGTTAGCAAGTGATCTCACCCGTCAAATGCTTGCATATTCTGGAAGGGGGCAATTTCTCAAAGAGGTAATATCGCTCAAAGATCTGATTCTTGAGTATGATCATCTCATCAGAGCTTCAATATCCAAGACCAATGAATTAATTTACCGATTAGATGATGATCTTCCTTTGATTGAGGTAGATACAACACAAATTAGACAGGTGTTACTAAATCTAGTCAGTAATGCAAGCGAGTCTATAACACACAATCAAGGAGTAATAATTATTTCTCTCAGTAAACTCAAATTTAACAGTGGGGAGGCAATGAAAACATTTCAAATTGAGTTGAAACCTGGTGAATATTTGTTGCTTGAGGTTCAGGATAACGGAGCAGGAATCGAGCAGGATATTATTGAACGAATTTTTGATCCCTTTTATTCTACTAAGTTTACTGGCCGGGGTCTTGGACTTGCTGTTGTTCAGGGAATAATCAAAGGACATTCAGGTGCGATCAAGGTTTCCTCGGAGATAAACAAGGGAACTACATTTAAGGTATTAATTCCAGTTGGTGAAAATCTCAAAAAAGTGGAAAAGGAAGAGCAGGTGGTTACCCTCAATCAACGTGGTAGGATCTTGATTTGTGATGATGAAAAAATCGTAAGAGAGGTGGCTGCCAATATGTTGTCAGATTTAGGATTTGAAATTCTATATGCTATAGATGGGCAGCATGCTGTTGAGATGTATGATGCTCATAGTCATGAAATTGATCTCATTTTACTTGACCTCACCATGCCAAAATTGAGTGGAGAACAGGTTTTTAAACATATCAGAAAGCATGACCCTCATGTGAAAATAATCATCTCATCAGGCTTCAATGAGAAGGAAGTGGTGAATAGATTCTCGGGAAAACAATTCTCTGCCTTTCTGCAAAAGCCCTATGGATACAAAGATTTAATTTATTTGATTAATCAACTAATGAATTAGATTTTTTCTACCTTGATAGCTGCCACTTTTAGCTCAGGTATCTTTGCAGTGGGATCTAAAGCGTCATTGGTAAGTAAATTGGCAGCCGATTCTCTGAAGTGGAAAGTCATGAATATAACACCTTCCATAACACGATCAGTGACAAATGCAAGTGTTTCGAGAGTACCCCTTCGAGAAGTTAGCCGGATACGTTCACCATTTTTTATACCCAATCTTTTGGCATCATTAGTATTGATCTCAGATCTCTCTTCAGATTTTCTCTCATCAAGTCCTTTTGATCTTCTGGTTTGGCTACCAGTATGCCAGTGATACAAGGATCTTCCTGTGGTTAGGATGAATGGATACTCTTGATCTGGCATTTCCGCTGGATTAATAAATGGTGAGACAAGAAATTTCCCCTTTCCACGACTAAATGTTCCAGTATGTAGAATGGGAGTTCCTTGATGCTCATCGGTTGGACAAGGCCACTGTAGACCATCATGTCCGATACGATTGTAGGATATTCCTCCATAGATCGGGGTGATTTGTTTTATCTCATCCATAATTTCCGAAGGATGGTGGTAGCGTTTATCGAATCCCCAGCGGATCAACATCTCATTGAGGATCCACCAATCATCCCAACGGCCTCCTACTTGATCTATAGCCTTGTTAACAAACTGTACCCTTCGCTCAGTATTGGTATATGTTCCATCAGTCTCTGCAAAACTCTTGGCAGGTAGAACCACATCTGCATACTCAGCAGTATCTGTTATGAACAAATCCTGAACCACCAGAAAATCGACCTTCTCAAGGGCTTTAATTACCTTCTCAATATTTGGATCCGATAGAACAGGGTTCTCTCCCATGATCCATAGAGATTTGACAGTACCTTCATAAGCAGCTGACATTATCTCGGTGACAGTTAAACCAGGTTTATCTGATAGATCTGTTCCCCATGCTTCTTCGAACTTCTTCTTGCTTTCAGAGAGATGCACTTTTTGGTATCCAGGATAAACATCTGGTAATGCACCTAGATCACAGGCACCTTGTACATTGTTTTGACCCCGTAGTGGGTTGACACCGGTTCCTGGTCTACCAATATTACCTGTGATCATGGCAAGATTTGCTAGTGCTCCTACATTAAAGGTTCCTGTGAAATGCTGGGTAATCCCCATGGCATAGATAATTGCTGCTCGTTCAACTGATGCGTATAGTCTTGCAGCTGCTTTGATTTTATCAAGTGGGACAGAGGCAATCTTGGCCAGTAGATCCAGATCTTGACTTGCCAGCATCTCCTTTAGCTCATCAAATCCTTCTGTACGATTATTGATGAACTCTTCATTCACCAATCCCTCATCTACGATAACTTTTATCATGGCTATGATAAGTGCCAGATCTGTACCAGGCTTATGTTGCAAGTGATACTCAGAATATTCAGTAATTTCTATTTTACGAGGATCAGCAGTAATCACCTTGATTTTCCCTTGCTGTACTCCCTGTTTCACTTTTATTCCCATCACAGGATGTGCTTCGGTGATATTCGATCCGATAATGAATATTACCTCAGCTTGTTCAGTTACATCCGCAATGGAGTTTGTCATGGCACCAGATCCAAACGTCTGTGCCAATCCTGCCACAGTAGACGCATGACATAATCTAGCACAGTGATCAACAGAATTAGTTTTAAATGCTGCACGAGCCATCTTCTGCATGAGATAGTTTGATTCATTGGTTGCTTTTGCTGATGATAGAAAAGCAAATGCTTCAGAACCAAATTCATGTTGAATTGTTTTCATCTTGCTCTCTATGAAGTCAAAAGCTTCTTGCCAAGAAGCCTTGACAAATTTACCACCTTTTTTGATGAGTGGAGTATCAATTCTGTCAGGATGATGGATATAATCCCAACCATACCGACCTTTGACACAAAGTGCCAATCCATTGACCACTGCATCTCGGTGGGAATCCACATAGATTATCCGATTATCTTTATGTACTAGCTCAAATTGGCAACCTACTCCACAATAATTACAGGTGGTGACGGTACGTTTGCTTTCCACCTCTCTTACATGTTGCTCAATAAGTGTATTGGGTACAAGGGCTGCAACTGGACACACCGCAACACAATTTCCACAACCAACACATCCTGCATCCCTGAAGTTACGATCAAATCCAGGTGTGGGATATACCTCGACACCCCTTCCCTGCATGGAGAGCACTCCACAAACTTGAATTTCATCAACAGCTTGTACACATTTTCCACAACGAATACACATATCATAGTTCAAAGTAAAAAATTCATTTTTCTCATGTAAACCCTTGGGTACTGATTTCCCTGCCATTCGTTTCAGCTTTTCCCTTGGCACATACTCATAGGCTAGTTTTTGCAAGGTACAGTTGCCTTGTTTCTCGCAAACCATGCAATCAAGTGGATGATCAGCAATAATGAGCTCTAGTAGCACCTCTCGGGCCTTTATTACTCTCTCTGAACTGGTTCTTATCCTTGTTCCTTCCTGAACCATAGTAGTGCAGCTGGGTAGTAATTTCTCCAAACCTTCCTGTTCTATCACACATAATCTGCAAGATCCTGATGCAACCAACTCTTTCTCGTAGCATAAGGTAGGAATATATATTCCTGCCCTTTGAATTGCTTGAAGATAGGTTTCTCCTGGAAATGCAAGGATTTCTTTTCCATCTACTACGATATTCATACTCTGTTTTACCTCTAACATACTAGTGAACCTCCACTGCTTTGTTTAGCTTGACAATATCGATACAATCTTTGGGACAGACAAGTAGACATTGTCTACAATTAGTGCAAGATTGTGTGTTGATCACAAAGGGAACCTTTTCCTTTCTGTTACCTGTTATGGATTCAAAACCACAGGCTTTGAGGCATAATCCACAGGATATACACACATCCTGATTAATAACAAGATCAAACATACCCTCACATACACCAGCCTTGCAGAACCCCTTTTCGATATGTTCTAAATATTCTTCCCTGAAATATCTTAGTGTAGAAAGAATGGGATTTGGAGCGGTCATTCCCAAGCCACATAATGATGTATCCTTAATCACCTGAGATAGCTCCTCAAGTCGTTCAAGATCATCCATGGTTCCACGGTTGGAACTAATCTTATCCAGGATCTCATATGCTCTCAGTGTTCCTTCTCTGCAGGGTGTGCATTTTCCACAGCTCTCATCCGCACAGAACTTGATGAAGAACTTCGCAAAATCTACTATACATGTTCTTTCATCAATAACAACCATTCCCCCAGATCCCATAATTGAACCCAGTTCTGCTAGAGTTTTGTAATCCACTGCAGTGTCAAGATACTGCTCCGGGATACAACCTCCTGATGGACCACCTGTTTGTACTGCTTTGAATTTCCGATCCTTCTCGATTCCTCCTCCGATCTCATAAATAATTTCTCGTAGACTTGTTCCCATAGGTACTTCTACAAGCCCTGAGTTTTTCACCTTACCCGTCAGAGAGAATATTGCTGTTCCTGGAGAATCCTCAGTTCCAATTTTCTTGAACTCCTCCCAACTATGTTTCATGATCCATGCAGCAGAAGCCCACGTTTTGACATTATTTATATTTGTAGGTTTCTTCCACAATCCAGAAGTTGCAGGAAAAGGAGGTTTAACAACAGGATTTCCCCTATTCCCCTCTATAGAGGTGATGAGTGCAGTTTCTTCACCACATACAAAGGCTCCAGCTCCCTCAAAGGTTCTGATATCAAATGAGAAATCAGTTCCCAAAATATTTTTACCCAGATAGCCTCTTGCCTTTGCCTCCTCGATTGCCTTTTTGAACCTAATAACTGCTAGCGGGTACTCAGCACGAACGTAGATAACTCCTTCATCTGCACCGATGGCATATGCACCAATTGCCACTCCTTCAATCACAGAATGTGGATCTGCTTCGAGGATGGATCGATCCATGAATGCACCTGGATCTCCCTCATCAGCATTGATAATCACATACTTCTTCTCACCAGGAGCATTTCGAGCAAATTTCCATTTCAGTCCCGTAGGAAAACCAGCCCCTCCCCTGCCTTTGAGACCTGATTTGGTGATTTTATCAATTACCTCCTCAGCAGAGAGTTTGAGTGCTTTCTCAAGTCCCTTGTAGCCATCAACTGCTAGATAATCGTCTATATTCTCAGGATCTATGTGTCCACAGTTGGCTAGGATTAATCGATGCTGTCTAGCATAAAAGGGAATATCATTGTAGCCAGCAATTTTCTCCCGAGTGATGGGATGTTTGTAAAATAATCTATCGACCAGCTCATTCTCACCAAGATGCTTCTCTACAATCTGCTTGACATCCCGTTCCTTTACATTGGGGTAGAATACCTCATCAATAGTAACAATAGGGCCTTGTGAGCAGAATCCATGACAACCCGTAATCTCTGCCTTGTGACCAAGTTCATCAAATTGATCCTTCACTTTATCTGCTTGTGAAGATAGACAACCAGTACCATGACAGATTCTAATCTTGTTCGTCATTGATCTGCCTCCTTTTCTTTGATATCAGTGATAATTTTGTTAATTTTATTGGAATCGAGTTTACCAAATATCTCACCATTGATTTCCACGACAGGAGCTAGTGCACAGGCTCCCAGACATGCAACTTCCTCCATGGAGAATACACCATCTTGAGTTGTTTCTGCCTTTCGGATATTATGCTCTAGATCAAGAGTCTGAGTTATAGATGTTGCTCCTTTTACATAGCATGCTGTACCATGGCAGCATTTTATGGAATATTTGCCTGGTTTTTCAAGTTTATACTGAGAGTAAAATGTAACTACACCGAAAATTTTTGCCAATGAGATCTTTAGGTCTTTGGCTATTGCATCCAATGCCTCCCGTGGAAGATACTGATAAGTCTCCTGCACCTCGTTCAGGATAGTGATAAGTGCAGAGGAATCACCATTGTACTTCTCTAATATCTGAGAAACAGTTGTTTCCATGAGTGATCATTCTAGCCTCTCTATTAATTTATTTTCCGTCTGTTTGTAGTCTTGAGCAAAATGTTGTGTAATTTTATAAAATTCGAGAGCTCATTTGAGATAATCGCGCTTCAATTGCCTGTAAAATTGTGTTCCTTTCCAGATTTCCATATAGTCCTCAACTTCAATCGGCCAGGATCCATCCCATCTTGGTTGAACAACTTGCTTTATAGTGAGTTCTGATGAGTTTTGCAGAGATTCCACATCCTCAGGTCTATTAATATTGGTAAATCTCCTATCTTGATTATAACACAACAATGACACAGTATCAAAGAGTAATAGGATATCTGTGGGTCGTACTGGAACTTTATTCTTCCTTTTCATCTGAACCAATTGTAACAATTTCTGCCAGATGAATGGAGAAAAGCGGAAGGCCAGATTCAGGCTTGAAATATTTCCATCCTTATCCATGAAAGTGACCAAATCGCTAGATTCTAGCTGCTCAATCATGAGGTCGTAAATATCTCCGTCTATATACGGGGTATCAGAAGGTGATAGAAGAACGATACCTGCTTCGGTTTTATTTAATATAGATAATATCCCTGTCATGGGGCCAAGATCTCCAATATGAATACCTTCAATACTCTCTTTATCCTCGATCACGTGAAAATTGATCAACTTTCTGATCTCTGATGCATTGCTACTAGTCGCAGACACAAGAATCCGATCTGCAAAGGCTGAGATATTACTAATCACCTGCTCTACCATAGTCAAACCATCGATAATAAACAGCTGTTTACTGCTTCCAAAACGTGTGGACTCTCCTCCTGCGAGAACAATGGCTGTGATCATTATAGTAATTATTTTTATTATTTATTTTAACTGATTTGATTAGCGATAACGTTTAAGTACAATTGGAATGAAAAGAAATGCAACTATGTAACTAGCTGGAAAATCAAGGCTGAATTCCTGAGTTGGTGCAGCTGGACCTGCTTGCTCTCCAATCTGAATGTTTACCACATCCTCTACTGTCTCCCCATTGAATTCCACAGTTAATGTGAAATTATATGAGGATGCTGGTAGATGGATCAAGGCTAAACTAATCTTACCTTCATCGACACTCTCATTTTCAATGATTGTTTCTGGTTGAACATTGGATTGTTCCATAACAATAGTGTAGGTTGCATCCATACTATCAGGAATGGTCCATACCAAGGTGTGATCATCACCAACATTGAGTGTTGCATCATCAGGTACTGAGAGGAACCTCAGTGTTTGAGCATGAGTCAACTGCAGTGAGAGCAGAACTACAATTAGTATGACAAATTTCTTCATTTCTTGAACCTCCTTAGAATACTAACCAACCCACCTAAGGTGAGTAGGAAGAAGAGGAAGGGATAGGGAGTATCTGTAGTATTTGATCCTGCAACCTCAGCAATCACTACAATTGAAATATTGTGCTCAATACTATCACCAGCAAGGTTTGTGGCTACTAATTTTACATTATAGCTTCCAATAACTGAGAAGTTGATGATATACTCAATATTCCCACCACTGGTCCAACTATCTGATTGTACATCGGTTCCATCTAGAAAGACGGTATATCCATTAGGATTGCTACCAATGACCTGCCAAATCAGTATATACTCCACATCCTTACCAATGACAAGGTTGTAAGGTGTCGTGAGAAAGGCAAGATCATTGCTATCCTCCTCAACTGTGACAATAGTCGTGAAACTGGCAAAATTATCTTTTACATCATAGACTATCAAGGTGAAATTATGACTTCCTGGGTTAAGATTAGATGCAGTATACGTTATATCTCCAGCGAGGGTCATATTCTTAGTTAGTACTAAACTACCCTGATGATATAGCTCATAATATGCAGGATGAGCATCAGTAATACTCCAGCTAAGTGTAATACTCGTTTCTGTGGTACTGAGTGTGGCATCACCTGATATCTGAGGCGGATCTGTATCTACTATATTAATCTGTAACATTGTCGTAAAAGTATCAGAGTTACCACCCACATCGAATACTACTAGTGTTAGATTGTATAAACCAGCTGATAATCCAGTAGATGAATATCTGATCACAATACTGGTCAGATTATACTCTGCTACTTTGACACTATCTAGGTATATCATGCAGTAACTGGGGTTTTCCTCAACAATCTGCCAATCCACATCAAATGCGGTGCTCTCATTGAAACCCATCAACTCAAAACCATTGATGACAGGGGCTACAAGATCCACAATAGTGATGGTGATATTGAACTCATCAACGACAAGATTGCCATATGTATCCCATACTTCCAGTTTGATTGTATACTCACCTGGATCCTCAAAGGTATGGTTGAAGGATATGAAATTCACCCAATTCTCAATAAATAAGATTTCTCCATTAACAGATACGGAGTAATTATTTGGATGATAGTCAGTAGCATTCCAATCCATGAAGATAAGTTCATCCTCAGGATAGGTATACCCAGATAAATACTGAATATAAGGCGCAGTCTGATCCTTCTCAACAGTAACCCAGATAGCCTGTATATTCTGGCCACCACTTAGATCCTCTACTACGAGTGTATAGTTGTATACGCCTATTGCTAGTTCAGGAAGAGAATAACGTATCTCAGTAAGACTTGTCCATGCACCTGTAATCAGTGAGGTGCCATTCTGATACAAGCTGAAGGTCGCTGGGTTGTTATCTTCGAATATCCAGTAGATACTTTGATTCGATTCGCCTATCTCATAGACAAGATCTGTAATTTTATCATTGAGGGTTGGTAGTGGATCCTCTAGATATACCACAAATATACTTGAAATAAATTCTGTACCGAGTGTATCATTAAGAAACAGGGTTACATTATATGTGCCAGGTAGTTGGGATCCGACATCATAAGTGAGAGAACCATTTGACCAAGATCCTGAAACCATTGCTACTCCATCAAGGTAAATAATATACTTGTCTGGATACAATGCTGATACCGACCAACTTACCTCTAAAGTGTCACCAAATTCTACAGTATCATAGGTTCCAGGAACTGCATGAGGTGCTGGTGGAGGAGTTACACTAACAGTCACGAGATGCGTATTTGTCAACCCGTAGGTATCGTTAACGTAAATTCTGAAATAATGATCTCCAACTTCCAATCCATCTACATTAATGGTGATGATTGATCCATCCCAGGCACCATTGGCGTAATTCTCACCATCTAAGGTGATATTAAACCAATGTGGATTGGTATCAGTGAATTCCCAAGCCAATTCATTTCCAGTGTCTCCATATTGGTATTGCAGATCATCTGCTGGTGTGATGAGATCAGGGATACCTGCACCTGCATAAGCGATGCCACCACCTGTAATAGTAACATAGAAGGTAATGTCAGTATTCTCTCTCACTATTACCTTGTAATAACCAGGAGCTAAGACAAAAAAGGCCTCTCCATCACTACCTGTATATTGATAAGAAATATAAGCATCAGTAGTACCATTATAGATATCCACTTCTGAGTTCAATTTCTCCCCTCCTGAACCCAATGAAGTTACGGTTAATTCACCAAACCTTGCAGTCACATTATAAGTTTCGCCCCCTAGGATCCACAATTTATAGAGATAAATATCTGTTACCTCATCGAATACAAAATTGTAATAGCCATCTTCAAGGTTGAAACTTTCATACCCATACACTGTTACTGTCTTAACATTTGTTCCACTTTGTACATCGTAGATGCGTAATGTTGTAGTCTCCGGTACACCATCTCCACGGCTTGAATGAGCATGGATAAGATTGAATTGATTAGATAAGATAAAAATGTAGGAATCAAAGCCTCCACTCTCATCAGTTATAGTTATATTGATCACCATGGATTGTAATGAGCTAGGAGAATGATAATTGAATTTCATCGCAAAAACATTTTCAGTTTCAAAGCCGGCAAAATGGACAGTATCGATTGATCCTGCATTTGTGGTTGCGGTTAACTGTAAATTATCATAATCGTAATCAATATCCGTCACCACAACTCGTATTTCTGTATCTTGATTCTCCACTAGCTTTCCATTTGAAGAACTTACACTCACGATGCTAGGGGCTCGGTTATTCTTTTCGTTTATTATCACCCTTTGATCCGCAATAATTGTAATATCTGGAAATAGAATACCATTTATCAGTACATCATAAGTTCCAGGGGCAAGATGATATAATTTCAGTCCTTCAGCATCTGTATTTCCTGAAAGAATAGTAGTAGTTGTATCCTGGTAGTAGATTCTAGTTGATACTGCTGGATCAGAATAAATTGCCAGTGCACCAGTAGTCAAATTTGCATAAACCATTCCCAGAGGGGTAACTATCAGATTATAGATCCATGTATTGGGATAGCTTATCAATTTCAAAGTATAATTACCTGGAGCAACATCATATATTACGTGACCATCAGTTCCAAGGTACTTATAGGTAAGATACATTCCTGTGCTTGTATAGAGATCTGTTTCCTTATTCATGGGGTTGCCAAATGCATCAAAGTAATTTGAATTAATCTGACCAAACTCTAGTGTCACGGAGCTTAGTTCATTACCAAGAATGACAACATCATAGGAGTAGATATTAGTAGCAGAGCTTGTAGCTTTTACATCATACGTACCTGGTTTAAGAATATAGTAAGCAAGACCATTTGTCGATGTTTGGGATGAAATACTCGTCTCAGTCCCTTGAACCAGTACTCTTGTGGTAGTGGCCAACGGGGCATCATGAGTGTTAACATTGACCTCAAGCACTCCCCATGTATAGTTTAACAGGATATTCTCACCATCTAGTAGAAAAGTCATCTCGAAATCATTATTTTCTCTTCCTGTCATCAAATATTCCCCATCATAGATACCCGTAAATGTTGCTAATCCAGTAGTGGAACTTGAGTACTTGTATGTTTGATACACATTTACATAATTATCATATCTATACAAGTTAAACTCAGTATTCAAGGGATCTCCATTTGTTGTGGTTGAATTCACTGTGATGCTTGCCACTCTGTTGGAGACATAGATATAGCTCTGATCTGTTCCTCCATAATTATCATGAATGGTCACCTCAATTTTATACAGCTCTTGAGTTGCAGGAGCTACATAAATCACAGATTGTCCAGTCCCAATAAAACTACCTACATTACTTGTCCATGAGAAGGTATGAGTATCAACAATATCATTGTCCGTGAAAACCAGGCTTATGGTGGTATTCTCATTCGCATTGATTCTTGCAGGTGAAGCACTGATTGAGGTGATAACTGGATTAGAATTGACAAAATCCCCAACTATCTCGGCATTTCCAGCAACTACAGCTATGTTGTAATAAAACTCAACTGGGGTCTTAAATGACTTGACTGCATAATTCCCAGGAGCAAGATTGTAAATTGCTATTCCATCTGTTCCTGTATACTGGTAAGAAATATACTCTATAGTGTTGGTTGTATTGTAATACAGATCTGTTTCCTTATTGAGCGCTGTGGATCCATCAAAGGCATAGACAGCAATTGCTCCAAATGAGAAACTATCATTGGAAATAATACCAGCTGGTGCAGAGTTATAATAATCATACAGGTAATTAGTCATTCGAGCTCTGTAACTGTAATTAGTATACGTGGGTACAACAAAGGAACTTATACCATTACTATCGGTACCTCTGGAGGATATGGAGGTGGTATCATTATATATGTACACCGTTGCAGTTGCAGGTAGATCAAACTCTTTAGTCACATTGATTCTAATTTCAGCCCATGAGTAGGCAAAATAGTAAGATCCAGTAGTTGCATCAAATTTATAATTAGCACTAATATGATAATAATCCTCTATCCATCTTAGGTAATATTCACCATCCAAGATTGACAATGTTGCAGTTCCTGTAGTGCTTGATGTATATTTGTAAGTAACATAATCACCGTCATACTCATACACACTTACTTCTGTATTTAGAGGACGATCACCTGCAGCTGTTGAGTTCAATGTGATAGTACTTGTTCTATCTGAAAGATAGATACGATCATAATCACTTAGATCACCATCACTGACGCTGATATTGAGTTGATAAATCTCGTCTACACTGGAGGCAAAATATCGTAGATCTACAGACCATTTATCATATGCTGACCAATATGTACGCAAAACTGTATAGGAACCAGTATTTACCGTAAAAGTATAGCTTAAAGGATCAAAATCGATATCTGAGGAGGTAATTGTAATATTCACATGCTCATCGGTATTCACCCTTCCACTATGGCTTATAGTATCGATTACTGGTTGGTTATTGATCTTGCTGCCGATAATGATTTTACCCCTCATGGTTGTATTGAAATGATATGTACTACCTCCCATGGTCAGATAATATCTATTTCCTGCTGGAAGAAAATACCTGGCAAGATGTGTATCAGCTGCTGTATACCGATATGAAATGTATCGCGATCCTGAATATTGATACAGATCAGTTTCAGTATTCGTTGGATAGTAGGCTATTACTTGAGTAAAACCAATGTCCATCACAGTATCTGCACCACCAGTGATAGTCACACTATCATTTGAAATACGAGTATAATCATCATTGATTGAATAGGTTACAAGATCATAATCCCCTGGAGCTAGTGTCAATACACTAATTCCCTGAGCATTTGTAGATGATGAAACCATCTGTTCGCCAGTTGATGAATTGTAAAGCTTTATTGAAATACTAGATAAGGGTGAATCATGACTTGTGGTCACATTGACAATGAGATCCCCGAATTCTACCACTGCATCCAATCCTATGGAGTTTGCAGGTCTGTTGTAAAGTAAAACCGGATAGATAATATCTATTTCTGAACTAATAGACTTCTGAAATTCTCCATTTGCATAGAGCTCATAGTTATTGTTTGGGAGATATACATCAACATCACTGAGGAGTGTTCCTTCCCAGATCAATTTGTCAGAAGATCTTAACGCAACAAGTCTATTCTCAACTTCCTCAAATGAGTATGGAGAGAGTGTTACTTTAGAGAATTCGGATGTATACACCTCACCCTCCCCAAATACAGAAATCGGATCAGATCTAATGACATCATCAGCAATCATATCGACAATGTACTGGCCTGATGCGAGAAATAGATCCTTCTCTAGACTCATTTCTCCATTTGTTATTATATTCATCTCCAAATCATAAATGATGTAAGAATTATGGGGGACATTGCTTCTCAAAGTCAGAATTGGGAGCTCTGGGTTAGTTGCTGATTGTTCATTAGCAGTTGATAATTCTGCTTGACCATCTTCAATAATTTGGGTAGATGGTCTTCCTGAAGACGTTTTAAATTCTTCAGGAACTACTTCAGGGGAATTCAAGGCTTGTTCCTTACTGATTGAACAAACTTATTGTCCTGTGAAGTAATATCTGATTGTGGATATACAGGTTCTGCATATATCATAGATAAACACAGAATCATGATGATAAAAACTAATTTTGACTTCATTTTTCTCACTGGAAATTTGATTAAAGCTTTAGTTTTTCAGTAGTATATAAATAATCTCTTATAAAAGTATCTTGTTGAATTATAATAAAAGTAGGACTAGAATTCCTTGAACTCTGTTTCCTCATCTTCTTGCTTTTCTTTTTCTTTTTTTGTTGGTGGTGCTTGCGAGATTACGACTTTTGCAGCTCTAATAACTCGATCACCTTTCTTGAACCCAGCGTTTGTCACATCCATTATGGTATTGGGTGGAAGATCTGGATTGGGTACTGCCACAATAGCCTCATGGAAGGTGGGATCATATTTTGTTTTATTTAGCTCTATTTTGATGAGTTCCACATTTTCCGAGGTAAATATTCCTTCAGTTCTTTGTTGTAACAGTTCTATTCCCTTGAAATGTGTCTCTGGAATTTCTACCTTGCCTTTCTCCACTATGCGATCCAAATCCTCCTTGACTGAGAGTAATTTGGTTAGTACCCTGACTGCTGCTAGTTCCACAAACTCATCTCGTTGTTTCTCCATACGTTTTCTAAAATTGATTGAATTTGCACGCTCAAGTTTTATTTCCTCTAACACACGTGCCTCAACAGTTTCCAATTCCAGCAAACGTTTCTTAGGGATCTCCACCATCTCCACTATCTCTTCCTTTTTCTCCTCGGTTTCCGTGGAATTATCCTTGACATCTTGTGTTTCAGAAGTTACTGGATCATCAACCTTCTTCTCGGTTTCTTGGACCTCAGATTTGATAATGGTATCATCTGTATTCTGAGGCATCTCTTGTTTGGAATTATCAGTAATAGATTGCTTATCAGAATCATCTTTGTTCATAGATCATTATTGATGATACTTTTTTTAATGCGTATAGATAGTGTAAATTGTCATCGCTCATTCTTTCATAGAGATTCAATCAATGGTTTATCGATACATTTCACTGGTTATTTTCAAAAATCTAACTTGTTCTTATGAATACTCTTGATTTAGTTAGATAATCATTAATGCAGAAATGAAGCAATAAGATTAGCAATTCTATCAATAAATGGTTGTTGAAGTAATTGTTTGGTAATTCTTCCCTCTATTTTGCTAAATCTATCATTATGTCTTCGTTCAAACACATGGGCAATCTCATGAATGGCAGGGTACAATAGGCCAATATAAATACTCTCAGGGGAATCACCCAGTGTCTGGATGAGTTGGTATTCGAGTGCAAGGTAATTCCCAAATCTACATGCAAGAGATCCAGAAGATCTAAGCATAATCACTGGTTGTAGTCCCTGTTTCTGCATCAAATTATTACCAGTATAAGCCTCTAATGTTAATTCGAGAATATTCTTCCAGAGTTCATATTTCCTAAACAATTCTTCTGTAATTTTCATTTCATTGTACTGCAGGATATAGTCGGGATATACCATGAAAAGTATTGATTTTCCCTGATAATCCCTAGTATAGAGCTGTATCTCCTCTATCTCAAGTACGGATAAATCTGTATCAATTTGTGCCGAATACTCAGAGTATATGCCATCTATGACGAGTCGTTTAATGGTTTTCTGTATTAAATCTTGTTCCTTTAGAGGTGCATTCCCTGTTAGAAAAGGTAAATGCTGGAAACCAAGGATTATCTTGTCTTGTTGAATGAGAGGGGAGAGAAGGAGTTTCTCACTGAATGGAACCCAAGGATACTGATCCAAATCAATTAAATGAGCCTCTCCTACAAGTATACCATCTTCATATTTGAACCCAATTTGAATATCTCTGAAAATAGTCATGATTGAGGTCATATTGAGATTATCAAGCCAATTTCTAAAATCCTCTGCAGATATGGAAATACTTGAGTAATCCAATCCGGGATAGGAAACACTGAGTTTTTGTCTAATCCTATACTCAAGTCCCATAATCTCAGAGAGTTTATCAATCATACCTATCTCAGATAATAGTGAACTACTATTAGTCAATCTTTTGTATATTACTGATATGAACTGGTTCCTATATATCTGATCCAAAAATATCTGATTCACCACATCATTGATTAACTGTTTTGTATACGTATTGAGGGCAAAAAATTCACGATTAATTTGTTTTTTAATTTGTCTATGATTAAGGATGTCAAGTAATAGTTTTACTTGATTATACCCGAAAGTTGATAGACTACGACGGGTGGCATCTAAATAGGATCCATGCGAGATAACAAGGGTGATTTGATCCAATTGATTATTCTCCACCAACTCATTAAGGTCTAAATGTATGGGTAATAACCTGTATGCCTCAATATTTGTTAGTTTGAGCAGAAATTGCACTGCTTGATTAGATTGCATAATCGGTTCATCAATATATTTGAGATTCTGATACTTGTACTTTCTCTCTGATTTTATTGCCAATTTATCTTTGAATTTGTTTCCAATCACTCTATTATTACTATCCGATTGGAAGATTAACTCAATTGAGCTTTGATAGAACCAGTGGCTAAGGTGTTGTTCAACATTCGCTTTAGAATATATGGTCTTCGCTTCCTCACTTAGAAATACTTCAATCTCCATTCCATCAAGGGTTGTTTTTTGTCTCTCCACCTTTATCTCGTCCCAGGATCTGATCGTAACAAGCAAGTTACCTGTTTTGACGGTAGTTTTTTTCATATATCCGTAAATAGCAATGAAACCAAGGCCTCTGTTTGTTTCAAGAGATTTTTCCTCTCCTGTTTCAAATGCTGTTAATAGCTTATTTTTGATAGTATCAAGATCAAGTGAGGGTCCATCATTTAGAAAAACTATGCTGTACCCCTTATGATTGACTATGACTGTACTCTTGGCGGACTCAAACGCATTAGTGACCAGTTCATCTATCAGATCATGCTCTTTTCTAAACTGAAGGATGAAGTTCTCCATGTTGATCTGATGCTTAAGTCCTTTCAATATATGATATTTCTCCTAGGGATTATTTTATTGTTGTGCATCGAGTAGAGGATTATTTCTGAAGCTGTGTACGAATCTGCTCGAACTCAGTATAAATATGACCAGCTTCCTCCAATTCCTGATAAATTTCATCAGAGATCCCCATACCCATAGTTTCATCAGAGAGTAGCATTAGATGCAGAGATGCAGTTTTCAAGTAGAAATTGTCAAGTTCGTTATAGCTCAACTCCGGAATAATCTCCTTCGTAGTCTCAATTGCGATATTTTGGATTTTCTTTAGATGGGAGAATTCATCTTCCACCATAATCAATTGATTACCCGCAACAAATAGAACCTCAATAGTATCAGGAATTCGAGGTAATTTGGAAAGCTTGTTGTTATATATTGAGAGAACCTCTAATGATTGCATCTGGTTGAATATTTCCTCATCCAATTGTTCCAGCTCATTATCATATAAAAATAGGGCTTGGAGTTGAGTGCAGGATTTAAAAACCTCCTTGGGTAAATTTTGTAGCCTATTCCCATCAAGAGCCAGTGTAAGCAGATGTGTTTGATGTATAAATTGTTTTGAATGTAATTCTATCAACTTATTATTTGAAAGGTCTATATCAGTGAGTTCAGGATTTGATGAAAATATCGATTCAGGTAGTGATGTCAATTTATTTGCTGAGAGGTCGATATCTCGTAAACTGGCAAAACCATCAAAAATATCGTCTGGCAAACTTTCCAATTCAGTTTTACTTATGCTAATCCCAACAAGATTATTACCCTCAAAATATGTTCCCCATGAATTTACAACCCCATCATAGTCTATCTCTAGTTTTTCACATAATTGTCTAAGACGTTGATGATCATCCATAGTCACTCAATTTATATGGTATTAATATATTTAATTACATCAACCTGTGAAAACAGGATTACCATCTAGGTTGATGATGACAGAACGGTTGAGAAGCATGATAATTTCCTTGTGTTTATCAGAAATGGATTTGATTTTATTATCACTCAGATCTATCTTCTCCACATTGGGAAAGATATCAAATATATGTGTACTGAACTCCTCGATTTTATTTTTTGAGAAATCAATCTGTTTGATCTGAGAAAAGGTCACATACTTAGATTGTGGAAGTATCTTCAATTTGAGGTACTTGAGGAATTTGCTCATATCTAAATACACAAGTCGTGAGAAATTTTGAGTCTCCTCTGGTGATGAAAGATCAAGAAATTCTGTATTATGGAATTTAGCCTTGCCAGCTTGGATGATCATCTTTAGAAAACTTCTTCTATTTACCTGATAGAGAAAAATTTTAAGTTTATCGATGTCATTTAAGGCATCAAATCCCATATCCTCCGCTTTTCGTAACAACCTATGATGCTGGAAATAAAATCCAATTTTTTGACCCAATGCCCAGAATAGAAATATTGTTAGAAAAGGCAGGCTTTCAGATAGGAAATGAATCTCATAAGTTTTCCCCATAATTGCAAATACTATCCAGATCAAACCTCCAAATATCACCACTTTATAAATCACATAATATACTGCCAATAAGATGTAATACCCAAATTTAGAATTCTCATCCGGATTGACAATCTGATCTATAAAAGCCCCTATTCCGATGAAGAAAGAAAAGTACTGGAAAAGCACTTCCCAGTGGATATTCTCCAGAGATAAAAATGTGATGAGAAATAAATAGGCGATTATCATCTGTAAGCTATAAATAAAGATGCTAAAATAGGTTTGCCGATTATTTAGTCCAAGTAATGGATCCAAATTCTTTCTTGTGGGCTTGAGGAAATCAAAAACATTATTTTCCTCACTAACGTCAAGAAGCTCATCAAATACCATGGTTGAACGATAGGATATCCGTATTTGTTACTTAAAAACTTGCGTACTATTGGCACTATTCTTGAACATTTTAAAGCATTATTCGATTCTATTTTGCATAACTGCTATGCACAATCTTACAGCTTGAAATTTCCTTGGTACATACAATTTTATATCTCAGACATAGTGGTCAGTCATGGAAGATATCGCAGAAAAGATATTCTCTAAGATTGATGGAGCTCAGCTAATTCAAGTCAGATTTGTTGAGATCACATCAGAGAATATCAACTACCGTATGGGTTTACCATTTAATTCCAATCGGTCCTTTTCAGAGGGAGTAGCAGTGCGGATCCGTGCAAATAATGCATGGGGTTTTGCAGCTACTAATGATCTTTCTGAGACTAGTATTCTCAACACCGCAACACAGGCGTTGAAAGTTGCTAAATCCAGTACTTTGGCCCCTAGACAAAAACGTGTTGAGTTAGCAGAAGAACCGGTGTATAACGATGTATACAGCGTTAGGATCGATAAGGACCCTTTTAATATGGAATTTGCAGAAAAGGCTAATATCGTAGAAGAGGCAAATAAACTAAGTTTTACTGGAGCTGATCTCGTCAAAGATGCCACTGCTTCCTATAATGCCCGTAACATCAACCAGCACCTACTTTCTTCAGATGGTAACAATATCAAACAACGTATTCTCATGATTGGTGCCAATATCAATGCAGTGGCGGTGGGGCCTGAGGGGCCACAAAATCGCGATATGGATATCAATGTTACAGGAGGTTGGGAAAAGATCGAGGAATTTGATTTTAATACCCAAGCAGAGGTTGTAAGGGATGAATCAATTGCCTTAGCAACAAAAGCTAAACGATGTCCCAAGGATTTCACAGGAGCACTAATTCTAGATCCCTGGCAATTAGGTCTACAAATTCACGAATCCACAGGACATCCAACAGAACTCGATAGAGTACTAGGTTATGAAGCTGACTTTGCAGGTACCAGCTGGATGACTCCAAATCACCTGAATTCATTACAATATGGTAATGAGATGGTGAACATTACACAAGATCCAACTATTCCAGGTATTCTTGGGCATCTAAAATATGATGATGAGGGAGTACTTGCGAGACCTGTTCCCATTGTGAAGGAAGGAATTTTTGTAGGATACCAATCTGATCGAGAACACGCATCTATTTTGGGCTTAAATCGTTCTTCAGGTAATTCACGTGCAGATGATTACAATGATGTTCCAATTATTCGAATGAATTCCATGAATTTAGAGGCACCTAAAGATGGATTCAAGAATATTGATGAGCTCATAGCCGATACAAAAGATGGGATTTATGGAATACGATACAAATCCCACTCAATAGACGATAAACGCTTGAATTTTCAATTCTCCACTCAGATTGGCTACAGAATAGAGAATGGGGAGATCACTGATATGTTAAAAAATATTTCATATCAAGGTATCACCCCTGAATTCTGGAATAATTTAAGTGGAATGACCCGCGAATACGAATTACATGGGCATCCTAATTGCGGTAAAGGTGCCCCAAATATGCAAATCGGATACGTAACTCACGGTGGACCATGGTCTAGATTCGAGAACGTGAAGATGGGAATAGCTTGAGGTGAATGATATGGTAAATGTACATGAATTTGATAGAATGCAAGAAAAAGCCAGCTCAATCCTTTCCCTGGCAAAGAAGCATGGTGCTGATCAAGCTGAGGTTATAGTATCAAGCACTGAAAACATTGCTACTCGATATGGTGAGGGTCATATAACCCAGAATACCATGAGAAATTCTTTGAGTTTCAATTTAAGAACGCAAATTGGATCTCAAGTGGGTATTTATGGTGGAACAGCAGCAAATCAAGATAAATTAGATCAGATGATTCAAGATGCTCTGATGCTTGTCAGATATTCTGCACCTGATCCTGAATTTCCTGGATTTGTTGAAGAGCAACCGAGATATATTGATCTGGATCGATCAATCATAGAGTACTCTCCTGATGATATTAGTGCTGCCATTAAATCTGTCATTGATAGTGCAGAGCAAGCTGATACAAAAATTGCAGCAGTTGCAGGGAGCATCAATTATATTGCCAACAGAACACTGATGCTCAATACTTTTGATGTAGAGGCAAGAACAGAGGGATCCACAATATCCGGAATTGTTAATGTCGCAGCCAGGATTGGTGAGAATGAGAGTAGATCATCAGATTCCATCGCTGGATTGACCTTACAAGATCTTGAGATAAATGATGTAGGTGCTCGTGTGGCAGAAAATGCTGTACGCGGATTGGACCAGAAAGAGCTAGATGTAGGTGCCTATCCTTCCATACTCGGGCATTCTGCACTGATGGAGTTGATGTTTCATATAGGTATGGCCACATCATCTTCGATGTTAATCAATCATCAATCACCATTCAAGGATAAAATGGGAGAACAGGTGTTTGATAAACAGATCAGTATCACAGATGCGACTGCAGATCCTACACATTTTTCATCACAGAAGTTTGATACTGATGGAGAACCTTCACCTGATGTGAGATACATCGATCAAGGGATTGTGAAGGAGTATTCCTATAACAGAAGAAATGCCAAGAAATTGGGAGTAGAGACCAATGGAAAAAGTGTTGGTGGATTTGCCTTTTTCAGGGCCCCATCCTTTGATGCAGGTAACAAAAGCGAGGAAGAGCTCATAGCATCCATAGATAATGGTGTCTATGTGAATAATCTCTGGTATTCAAACTTTGTGAATATGCCGGAAGCTAGTATTACTGGATTAACCAAGGATGGACTATTCAAGATAGAAAATGGAGAAATTGTTGGATCTCTCAAAAACATGAGATTTACGGATACTCTCTTTTCCATCTTCAAAGATGCTGAGCCAGCTAACAATCTGAAGATGAAACTTCACTCTACCTATGGTAATTTGATAGGACTTGCTGGAAAACTCCCATCAATAAAAGTAAATAGCTTCAATTTTTCATCTAAAGGCAAACATTAATGCTTTTTTCGTTTCCAAACAATAATTAACAATGCAAAATTGGTTAAATACAAATTCAATGATGTATCAGACGTCTGAACGATAAAGGAAGTAGTATCTGTTTCATTCAGAGAGGTATTGATTGTAGAATCACCAATAAGTTTGATATTGATCTGATATTCGATTATTCTTCCCATTGCCTGTGAAATATAAATGGTGGCTGCAAAAACACTTTGATTGACCAAATCCATAAGTTGATCTTTATCATAACTTTGTAGCAGGGTTGGAGAGAGAGAATACTGCAAATACCCCATATTCTGCACTTGGGTGCTCTTGGTAAAACTCCAATCAACAAAAGATGAGAATATCCCCTCAATTTCTGTATATACTTGGTATTTGAAGAATGGTTCGTAATCTTTAACATCCACCTTCCATGTAACGAACCCTTCATGTAGTGCCTGATATAACTCCTCGACATCAATTTCATGATCATCAAAATTAATATACGCATCAAGATCATCAATGTACATATTGTAGGTGAGGTATGCAGTACCAAAGCTCAAGTCTAGAGTTACTCTTTTGTTGCTGATTTTGGTTGTTTCTACAATGACAGATTCATTTTCAAAGCTTAAATTGATGATATTATAACTCTGTTCTTCATCATAAACTTGAATATCAAAATCAGATGGAGTTATACCCTCGATAGTTACAGAAAAAATTGTTGAGCCATCTCCCTGGGAGTAATCGATAGATTGAATCTCATCTTCAGCAATAAGCCAACTGATAATCTGAGATAGATATTCCGAGGGTTGACCCGATGTTCTCCAATTTCTAGTGTTAGAGATGAATACTCTTGACCCAGATGGACCATACATCCCTATCTGTGCAGGATCGCCATTGACGTTCTCCATAATACTGAACCCAGATTCCAGAGCATTAGATCCTGAAAGTGATGTGATACTGGAAATATTGTTGAATAGAGATGAAGAATTCACTGCATTCGCTGTATCCGTGGATACATCATCTGATAAGCTTGTCAGAGATACACCTAACATATTTAAGATCGAAAGGGCAGATGCGGTATCAGTTATTACAGGACCATAATCTCCCTCATAATTGCTTACTCCTTCGATATCGAGGATGAGATGACCTCCCTTTTGGATAAAGGTCTGAATGGAAAACAGCTCATGAGGACGCAATAGAGTATCTCTATTGATATCATGATCAATATAATATGTATCCGGTACTGAAAAGGCACTAGGCATCCAGAGTATATCATAATACTCCAGTAATTCTGGAGTTAGATCTCCAGTGAGAAATTCAGTATAGAAAATATTTTGTTGATCTAACTGAGTGAGTATGGGTGTGAGATCCTGACCAAAAATCCGTTCCAGTCTAGCATGGGAGGATGAGTAGATACTATCCCAGGGAGTGTGAGCAAGATCAATGAGCATTCTTGCCCTTGCAGGTGCTGTAATACTCAGATCAACATTCACCCGTTGTACTATTCCTCCAGGACCAATGAGGTCAATCCAGCCCATTATATCCCCTGATGGAGTATTCAGAGATGGAGCTAATCTGAGGGTCATTACCTGAGAGTAATGGTCCTGAAACTCAACTTGGATAGGATCAGATAGAACTATCGCTTGCAAGTTCTCTGATATCTCCTGAATAGACCAAGAGCCAATTATACTGCTACTCAAAGTAATTTTTGTATCCAACTGTTCTCCAGCAGGTAACACCTTGCGTTTAATGAATGGGATAGTTGATGGAAATGCTAAATTATATTCATTTCTTTGCTCTAAAGCAAGCTCTAAACTCCTACTCACATTGACTAACCCATTACCTTGCATGGCCCAGTTGTATCCAAGATCTTTTGCACCTAATCCCAAAAGAGCTTTCACCATACCTGGATTGTCATCAATTCCATTAGCTCGTAAAGCAGAGAGTAAAGCAGCAGTTGCTCCAGCAACAAGAGGTGTTGAAAATGAAGTACCATCATTGTCTCTGTATCCAGTAAGTGAGGCCATCTCAATATCCGTCCCGGGGGCAACGAGATCTGGCTTGGCCTCCCATCCTGTGGTGGGTCCATTTGAGCTGTAATAGGCCATAGTAGTGGCAGTTGATGTCGCTCCTATGGTGATAGTTTGAGGAGAAGCGGAGGGAGAACCTATAGTAAAATAGTTGATACTCGTCGCTGATTTGCCTAGATTTCCTGCAGAATTGAATATTATTTTACCTCTACTCTCAGCAATTCGTACAGCTTCCTCCAGATCATCCTCTGTTATTCCTTCTTCAGGTTCTGAGAGAGAAATGGAGATGATATCCACCTCACTCAGGGAACTAACCCAATCTAGTGCTGCAATCAAACCCTTGGAAGTAATAACGCCACCACCATAAATTTTTGCATTGACGAGATTGGCTGCGGGTGCTGCACCAGTATAGGTAGTAGAATTGCCTAACACGATAGAAGAAGTACCAGTACCATGTCCATGTACATCAACAGCATTTTCATCATCTGGATATCCATTATTCTTAGTCACAAATGATTTTTGATATAGAATATTTGTATGTTCAAATACTTCATGGGTGCTCTTAACACCAGTATCAATAACTGCAACAGTCACATCCTGACCAAAGTATTGCATGGCATGTAATTTATCAAGTCCAATAATCGCATGTATTGATTCTATACTGTCCGTTGTATCTGATATTTCTGCAGGTAAATTGTATCGGAGACTTGTATTTGAAAGAGAAATATTATCTTGGAATGTATCATCATCTATCGAAGAAGAGATATGATATGGTGTAATCGATACCAAAAGCAATATGCCAAGTACAAGACTCCTTATCTGCACATAATGAACACGATATTTATGATTAAAAAATGTAGATAAATACAATATTTAGATTCGATGATGATTTACTTTAGTTTTTCCTTCTAATGATGGGGATTGCAAATAAAGCAAGGAAGGCAAAGAATGCATTGAATGGAGTGGTTGCTGCATCTGAAGTTGAAGGTACAGCATTAGGATCACCAAACTTGAAGTGATAGGTAAGTCTACCTACATTATTATTGTCGTCCACTGCACTGAGTTCAAGTTCATATTCATGAGCATCATCATCATCCATTAAGCTCTCCGAAAGGGCCACTATTAGGACCATATCACGGTAGGAATGAATTCTGAGATCAGTCAGATCCTCTCCATCAAGAACGATGGTAAAGTCTGATTTTGACAACTCAGAAATAGAATCAGCAGCATCAAACTTCAGTATGGTCATACTAGTTCTCTCAATTACTGCATTCTCAGGATTCTCCTCATGGGGAGTGATTACAGGACCAGTATTGTCAACCACAGCCTGCCAAGCAGCATAATCAAAGTAACTACCAGCAGCATAAGCAACTTGTAAAAAGTGTTGTCCATCCTCGGTAATATCATATTCAAATTCCCAAGTATCATCTGAACCCGCAGTTGGTGTAATACTCTGTACAGCTAAAAGCTCATTTCCTAATCTCTTAACAGTAGGTGTAGATGAGATTGGTGTTCCATCAACAAGAACCTGGAAAGATCCACTAATCTTGGTTGCTGTCACATCACCAGAGACATACTTCACCTGAGTAGTAGCTGTTAGCCAATCCCATGTATTTGAACTCACTATTTTATCTCCTTCTTTGGCTGCATACAGCCCCTGTACTCCAGAATTATCCATCCAGAAGTTAGTTGAAGCAACTAGTACTCTACCTCCACCAAGTATATCATGGATTGCAGTAAATGTTTTACCATCATACTCTGCAACAGATTGTGCACCACCGCTGACCTGTAGATAGTTACCGAAATGGGTCAATCGGGTGGCCCCACCTACAATACCAGTTATGTTATTGAGGGTTCCTACAAAGGGAGCTCCGGGTGTTGGAACAGCTGCAATATTGGTTGTAATACCAAATTTTGAGATTACTCTGTTAATCTCAGTTGCATTAGTTCCAGAGTAGCCGAATTCATCTCCATCATCTAGTGCACCGTTGAAATCAACAAATAAAGAACCTCCATCCATGACGAAATCTTCTATAGCAGAGACCTCAGTTTCTAGGAATCTTTCGGCAATACCTAGTGTTTCAAATGGATACTCACGTTCTGAAGGATCTGGGAGCCATAGAACATCAAAATCAGCTAATATTTCAGGAGTGATCACATCATAGTACTCCTGTACCCAAATACGCTTGTCATTGGCTAGATCAATCATCTCTCCGATATTAGTTCCACCAATCACATCAGCTCCGGTAGAATCCCATGAAGTATGACGAAGATCAAGGAGTACTTTTGCTTTGGCTGCTGCACCAACACTTATGGAGTAGGTAGCAGATACTTTAGCCTTACTTCCCACGGAAAGCACAACTTTTCCAGAATATGTTCCAGATTCGACACCAATGGTGTTTACTTTTAAGAAAGCCTTCTGTGAATATTTATCCGTATCATACGAATCTGTATCAAAGGTCAATATATCACCAAGGTTTCCAGTGAATGTGACCTGAGTTAGATTGGGATGTGATGATACTAGGGTGAATGGGATTTTCAAGGTAATATCCTTGAAAACATTGCGAAAGACAGAAACAGGTGCTGTACCTAATCTTGGAGACATATCAACAGCCATCGGTACTCCATCAGTGCCTCTCTCTGCATTTTGAACATTCATCCAGCTCTTGTAGATATTGGGATTTCCTTTACCTATATCTAGTTCACTAAAACCAGAGAATCCAGTAGCATTATTCATGATTACTGCCTTGATCAATCCAAGATTATAGGGAATATCGTTTGCTTTTAGGGCAGAAATCAAAGTTGCAATAGCTCCTGCGGCAATGGGGCTAGCAGCAGAAGTACCGTCCCAGTTATCATATCCACCACCCTTAGCTGGTGAAATCATATTATAACCCGGTGCGGTGATGTCTGGTTTGAAATTGTATCCAGCACCATAACCCTTGGATGAGAAGTCAGCAAGACCATAGGTTGATCCTGGAGGTGCTACACAATCAAATCCTTGAGGTGAGTCACCCTGTGCAAGTATACAAGAAGCACCAACAGTAATTGTTGGATAGGCAAGACCTGGACCTCCTGATACTGTATTGGGATTTGGACCATCATTTCCAGCGGATGAAACGGGGATTATTCCTGCTGCTTGCCATTTTTCCATAACGGCTTCGTAAGAATAGGCGCTGCCAGATATACCCCATGACATGTTAACCACATCAATAGTTTCATTATTTGCTAGAATATAGTCAAATGCAGCTAGGTAATCACCTACTAATCCACCATCTTCAAGACAACCAAAATTAACTCCAGCTAGTTTAGCACCAAATGCAGATCCTCTTAGATCAGGATCAATGGTCCCATTGGAAAGAGCACCAGATCCAGCAGCAGTACCTGCAACTAGAGTACCATGATCCTTACATACTGACCCTGTTATACCGCTTGGATGGGTATTAAAGTTCTCATTTAACACCATCTTATCCTGAAATGCCAAGTGATTAGTATCAATACCATTATCATTGATGGCAATAACGACACCAGTACCATTATAACCAAGTTCATACATCTGTGGTAGACCCAAGGACTGCATCTCAAGAGGAGAATTATCTAGTCCTAATCCGGCACTGACAGGTGATGTAACTATGGGATCAATTCTGATATTTTCAAATTCTGATAATTCAAATATTCTATGGGGTTTGATATAATCAATCAGTTTGAATTGAGCATCAGATAACGCGACAACAACAGCCTCAAGATGTTCGTATGTTCTCAGAGTATCCATTGTTTTGAGGGTAGCAAACTCCTCAGAATTATCTGCGAAAATCACATACTTGATAAGAACATCAGATTTAGGTTGTTCCATTATCTCGTTTACAGTGGGCGTCTCAATTATACGTGTTGCTTCCCTGGAGGTTGTTCCCTGGGCAACAGGTACAAGAGAGAATACTAAAATAGTAAAAAATACTATAGTTAAAAATTTAGTTCTCATAATACCACTTATTAAAGCTTAGAACCCTTTATTCTTTGGAACCTATTAAAGGTTATTTTCTATCTTTTTTTTTTGCGTAAAATTGGAATATTTCGTATAATGAAGCGCACAAATTATATTTCTAACAATAATATGTTAATTAGTTTACCTAGGCAATAAATTGAATTGTTAAGAAGTACTTTATTTGTCTTCTCCCATCTCTTCAGTTGGAACATGGGTACCGGCTTCGATCTGCTTGGCAAAATGACAGGCTACCTGGTGACCAGGACCAACTTCAATGAGTGGAGGTTCTTCGAGGAAACATAACTGTCGCACATATCTACAACGGGTACAGAAACGACATCCATCTGGGGGATTAATTGGTGTGGGTACTTCTCCCTTGAGGGTAATTCTATCAACCTTTACAGTAGGATCGGGTACTGGAATGGCAGACATCAGTGCCTGAGTATAGGGGTGCATAGGATTCTCATATAATTCATCAATATTTCCAATCTCCATTACCTTACCCAGATAAAGCACACACAATCTGTGACTGATCTTTTTCACAACACTGAGATCATGGGCAATAAAGATGTAAGCAAATCCCAATTCATCTTGAAGTTTGACCAGTAAGTTGATGATGGAAGCCTGGACTGATACATCCAGAGCAGAAACTGGTTCATCAAGAATAATTACCTTAGGTTGCAGAGTAAGTGCACGGGCAATACCAACACGTTGCTGCTGACCACCTGAGAGTTCATGGGGATACCGATAAGCATGGTGAGGGGATAGGCCCACACGAATGAGTAGATCACGGACAATAGAATACTTCTCGCTCTCTTCCACAAGATTATGAATCTCAAGAGGCTCAAGAATAGACTGCATCACGGTGAACCTAGGATCGAGTGAGGCGGCAGGATCTTGGAATACAAGTGTTAAATCCTTTGCCACAGCACGAAGCTCTGCTCCTTGTTTCAATCTTAGGTCTTCGTCATTGAACCAGACTTCTCCAGAACTGGGTTTGTCCAGAAAGGTTATAGCTTTAGCAAGTGTTGATTTTCCGCACCCGGATTCACCGACTACGCCTAACGTCTCGCCCTTATAAAGGTCGAATGAGACGCCATCGACTGCTTTGATATCAGCAACTTTTCTTTTGAGGAAGACACCACCCTCAACGGGGAAGTATTTTCTTAGATTACGGATGGCAAGCACAATGTTTGGATCGTCGAAAGGTTTTTTCGTCGCGGTCATCTCTTGTTCTGTCATATAATGTCCTCTGATATCGTATTTTTTTCGGACATTTAAAAATAATCATATTCAGTTATGATACGTTAGTTTCTATTAAGAAATGAGATAATCATATTTGGAGTGGATTTACCTATAAATTCAACGTAATTGTCTAACTCCTTAAAAATTATTCAAAGCAAACATTTAGGATTTTATCTTATAAGAAGTAATGCGTAGCGCTCTTTAATTTAATTTTAATATACCATTGGTAATGAAAAATAAAATGCTTTTGATTCTTAATCTGGGTTAAAATTAAGGATTAGATGCAAATCTGGAATGGTCGGTGTTTTAATTGCATTGGTAATAGATTGATCTGGCTTTAAATTAATAGCCCAAAGACAAAATATGTAAGGAATACCGTCGTTAGCAATCCAATAAGATCAATCAATATTCCTATCTTAAAAATCTCCTTCACCTTGAAGTATCCAGTGGAATAAGCCAGAAGCACAGGTGGTGATCCAATAACTATGGCAAAATCCATTGAGCAGATAATTGCAACCATAATTGCAGAGATGAGTGGGTTGATACCCAATATGATGGAAAGTGGCATGACGATTGGAACTAGTATACTAGCTGATGCAGTATTAGATGCAATCTGGGTAAGCAAAATAGCAAAAGTACCGATGATTAAATAGATTAGTATTTCAGGAAGCCCTCTTAGCTGACCAAATTCAAGTGCCAGCCAATCTGCTAAACCTGTCCGAATGATTACTGTACCTAGTGTTAATCCACCACCAAAAGTGATGAGTGTGTTCCAATTGATTTCATTCATATCATCTTGTTTGAGTTGGCCTGTTACATACAATGAAACAGCTGACATGAGGGCAACAATTGATGTGGGAATATTATGGAAGGTTGAAGTCAACCAGAGGGTTAGAGTAGAAAGGAATATTATAGCAACAGTAATCTGGTTCTTAGTATACATTCCCTCTTGTGCTATCTTCTCCTTGCAGGTTTGTTTGGCAAGTTGTAACAGCTCTTCATTGAGATCTGGTTTAAACCTCCACCATAGATTCATAAAAATGATTGGGAGTAGTAGAATAACAATAGGCATGCCAAATTTTGACCAGGTTAGAAAATTTATTTCTATATCCGGATTGTAACTCTCAATCAATGAGGCCGCAATAATATTTGGAGGTGTACCGATGAGAGTACCAATTCCACCAACAGTTGCTGCATAGGCTATACCTAAAATCACTGTTTTCTTGTATTTCTCATCTCGAATTCCAGCATTATTGAGTAGTTGAAGTGCAAGTGGTATGAGGAGAGCACATGCCGCAGTATTGCTGATAAACATGGAGAATACTGCTGCTAGACCCATGAATGTTGCTAATATGACTCGAGAATCCGCAGGAACTATTGATATCATATGGATCGCAATTTTCTCATCAAGACCCGATCTGTGAAATGCTATGGCCAGGAGAAATCCACCAAGAAATAAGAAAACAGTGGGATTGGAAAATTCACTTAAGGCACCAGTACTACTGTCAATGCCAGTTAGTACGATGGCAATGGGAATCAGCAAGGAAGTTGCGGCCATGGGAATTAACTCTGTTAACCAAAGGAATGAAATGGCAAAAAGTAGACCTAGTGCTATATTAGAGTGCTTGAGTATGCGAAATTTGAATTCCACAACTCCATTGGTAATATCTGAAGGTGGAAAATCGATTATTTGTCCCTGTCCAATAATCTGGGCTAAGAAATTACCTATTTGAGGATTGGTGAGTTTTGTATCATTCTGATAGATTTGGGCATTGAATATTATTTCCTTTGATACTTTGCCTGAGTAGAGTTCATAGTAGGTAACTGATAATGTGGTAACCTCATGAGTTACATTGATCTCTCTTTCTATACTGTAGGAATCGATATCTGAATCAATATTGATGTTAAATTGGATCTGATTTGATTCATATCTTATGGAAACTGTGTAATTACCATCAGGTAAGGGGTCTGGGGCCAAATTATATCCAAGTATAAATAAACTACAGCATAGTGCAAAAAGAATCAATTTTCGAAATTTACCGACCATCAAGCTCTTATTCCTCAATATACTGATGGTGGTTCAAATATTTAAATTAATATGTATCAATCAAGAATATGACATTTTTTTTCGTAAATATTATTGATTATACTATTTTTATATATCTGTATTTGGATTGCTGTTAATTATATGATAAAATAATAGTCAATTGCATATTTTCGATCTCTCGAATAATATTCGTACTTTACTAGCTTTTTTTAGGACAATCAAGTACAACAGATTAAGGTTTAGGGTTGAAAATCGTATGTAAAAAAGCAGTTAATCGTAAATTTCGAAAATGTTCCACAGGAAATATGCCAAATAATAAATACTTATCTAAAGATTCGAACAATATTTTCTCAGTTTAGAGAAAATACCTCCCGATAGTTTCCAATGCACAAAAAAAAAAATACAATGAGATTTTTTTCCCAATTTATTCTTTTTAATATATTTAAGGATAAATTTATACATTTTATCATATCAGATTTCAAAGAAAGCCATACTCTTTGAAATTCGTTTTTCTAGTGTAGTATTCCATTCATGAGGATAACCCAATGGAGTGCAATACATTTTCACACCATTATCACGAATCTCCTGAAATGGCAAATGACTATGCCCAAAAATGCTGATTTTTTCTCTTACAGGCAATGAATCAATAAATTTTCCATAATTTCTATTTCCCATATATGCTGAGAAAAAATTCCAGGATTCTTTTCCTCTTGAGATTACTTTATCCATATATGGCACTATATGTGTGACAACTATCACTTGTGTTTCATCAGTATAGAGAGATTCAAAATCCTTCTGCAGTTGATCCAAAAACAAATTCGATACTTTTTCATCAGACATGGAGAACCTTGCATGGTCTCTGTCTGCCCAAACCATACCTTGATACTCCTTATTCTGATAATCATTATAATTAACAAATTTGTCAAGATCACGGTTTCTTGTACTATAATCATACCAACCAGGAGAACCAATAATTAAGGTGTTATTTATCTTCAGAGGTGATCGCGGTAGGTAATGCCAATCATTACTTCTGGCTATATCCGGAAGATCTTTTATAAATAACTCCCAAGAGGATTTACCATTGCTTGCCCAGAGATCATGATTTCCTGGTACATATATCTTATGCATCTCCAAATCCTTCGTTCCCTTAAAAAAATCCCTTATGTATTGTTTTCTACCTGCAATATCCCCTGCTATGATTAACATATCGAGATCATAGAAATGTTCCACTAACTTATCAAATGCATTATCGTCATAATTTTGGATGATGTCAATGTGAATATCAGAGATGGCTCCGATCTTCATTAGATCTTCGGCAATCGAGACGTATAAAACATTTCGGTATTTCGAATGTTCAGATCTTCTCTTTTATTCGTCATCTTTAGACAAATTGCTCATTAATACCTTAGCTATGCTGTAGGATTTTAAAGCAGCTAAAATAAAATTGTAATATGGTTATGAAGGTGAAGGTCATCCTACCCTTGGATGGACCCCTTGCCTATCACGTAGGTATGCAGACTTTGTATCCTCAGATCTTACCTGATCTAAAAGCATACAAACGTTTACTACCCAATCATAGATTACCTCTAAGAATCCTAAAGAAGATGAGTAATGATTATGCTAGATTCCGTTTACAGCTAAGTAAACACAATATCCCAATTAAAATGGGTCTTGAATTTGAAGATCCCATTAAGGTATTCTATGTTCCAGTCAATCGATTATTTGATTTTTATGAGATTCTAACCTCATTGGTTATGCAATTTCCTAATTGTAGTCTAAAAGGTAAAGTAAACACCTCAATTATTGCCACAGATGAGGAATTAATTACACTTGAAAGAAGGGTAAAAATGAATCTGGAATTCTTTGCAGGAAAGTGGTATAAAGAAGTAAGTGTAGATTTATCAGATATTTCGTTTTTTTATAGCTTATATACACAAATGGTTCGTTTTCATACTCCTGTGGAATATCAAAATCCCTTGTTACTTAGATTAGATGAGTATTTCTAATTTATTTCATTTCTAATTCAGATTTATTCAGTAAAAATTACAATTTTCGTCTTCTAGAAATTACATACCCTACTAGTAATGCTGGGAATATGGCAAAGAATGGATATGGTGAATCAGCTGCTGCAGGTTCTTCTGTCACGCAGAATCCCTCTTCAGGTTCTTCAAGTAATTGAACATCAACTACCTCCTCACCAACATTCCCCGCAATATCATCCACCTTCACAGTGAATATGTAACAGGTGATATCCTCATCCAACTCAAATGTTACTTCAAATTTGAATTTTACAGTTCCAGAACCCGATCGTTTGGTGTGCTCAAATATTTCCGAGCTTCCATCATCCTTGGTAACCGTGAGTGTGGCATTATTAAGGAAAACATCTACAATAGAGACATCAATCTCAACGAAATGAGTATCAGTAACATACTCAATACCTCTCGAAAAGACAAATTCTGGTGGTGTGTCATCAACTATTTTGATCACACTCAGTGAATTCCCATCCACAGTGATACTGTTTCCTGACCAATCAGTTATCTCAAAGCTGAAGTCAACATCGGCATCTGCAGGGTATAGTTCCTCTTTGGTGAATAAGAACTTTGCCTCAAATTTTCCTGTGGCATAATTGAAGTACATTTCTTGTTCAATCACCTTATCCTTGTAGGTTGCAGTTCCAACAACCGACATTACATCGACATTATCAGTAGCCTCAACACTGATCTCCACAGATGGATTATTTATAGATAATTCCCCATCTGCAGTATATCCAACGTATTCAGGATCAACATTATCAGTGAAATCAAGGACTCCTGCGATTTGGGGATAATATTCCTCAATACCATACCAACCTACTTCTGCTCTAATAACTGTTCCATTTTCATGAATTAGGTAATAGGTGGGGATATATCCAGATCCATACACATCCCAGACTGAACCTGAACCAATAGCTCCATCAACATCTCTTGCAAAGGGCCAATCGATGCCGAATTGGGTGTGGAAACCTTCAAGATCTGAATCATCTTCGGTTTGATCGATACCAATTGAAATAAACTCCAATTTATTGGTTGATGCAAACATATTGTACAAACGGACCATCTCTGGCATGGCTGATTGGCAGGGACCACACCAGGAGGCCATCATGTCCAAGAGAATTATTTTCCCTTCAAAGTCTGATAGGGAGTACTTGATACTATCATCAAAGAAATCAGTGAGATTAAAATCTACAGCTGCATCTCCTGGATTCAACGGTGTAGGATACTGATCTAAACCTACTGCCTCAACGGCAACTAGATTATCAGTACTTCTCTCCTCTGCTTGGATTGGCTGTGTAGCCACGAGGAGAAGTCCAAGTAGGAAGAATAAAGCAATTTTCTTCATCTGAATTTCTCTTTAAATTCGATATTAAAAATAGTTTTGCAAAATCTGTACATGAATATTAATTTACTCAAAATTTATTATCATGACTTTTAGTGATGATTTTACTATACTCTTATGTAATTCTCCTCAAAGTCTTCCTTTTGAGAGCAAATCTGAGATGATAATTTCTCCAATCAACTGGAAAGCTAGATCAATATTCTCACCATTTGCCGCTGAAGTTTCCAAGTACTTAACCTCGAATCCATAATCCTTGGTTTTCGCTGAGAGTGCATTACAATAATCCAATATTCTCTTCTCAGGAACTTCTCTTTGCTGTTTAAGGTCACTTTTATTACCAAGTAACATCAGGGGAACTACTCCTTTACCATTATGTTTCCACAGTTCAGTAATCCAGTTATTGATATTCTGAAAGCTGTCCGCCCGGGTAAGGTCAAATACACAAAGTCCACCTTGTGAGCCTCCATAGAAGCGAGATCTAATTTCAGTGAATCGCTGTTGTCCAGCCATATCCCAAATCTGAGCTGTTATATCGTACTGTTTGCCGTTCACGATGACATGCATATCTTTTGCTGCAAAATCTGCACCAATCGTCATGTTATGAGAGGTAGTGAATCCCTTTCCCATATACCGATTACGCAGTGAGGTCTTTCCTACAGCACCATCACCAATCAAATGCATCCTTAGCATGATCCTATTTGACATATTAAACCTAATCAGAGCTATGAGAGTACGCATAAAAATAAATCGTAGGTCTTTCATTTAATTAGCAAAGAACAGAAATGATTCCACAATTATTTAATAATGAAATCAAGTAGGTCCTTTGCTGTTTGTGAGTAGGCCTTGATTAATCCTCCCTTCCCTAGATTTACTCCACCATAAATTCTAGTAACAACCAGCAATACGTTATTCAATAATTGATTTTCAAGATTCTGTAGGATCACTCTACCTGCTGTTCCTTTCACCTCACCATCATCAAAATAATCTGCTCTACCTTCAAGAATATACGCGTATGCATGATGTGATGCCTTGGGGAACTCTGCTCGAAGGTTCTTAACATTATTCTCTAATTCCTTCTCTGAATGAATGGGATAGATAGAGGCAAAGAAGATTGATCTCTTTATCTTGATTTTGGGACCTCTCATGGCTTGTGTGATTTCAGCCATAATTTGATCCTCTTTGCCTTGATTATTAATCCTTCAATCCTACAATGATCCTAAGAGAAAAAAATGAATGCAAATCCTAAAATGAGCAGGATAAGATATAGAAACCCGTTGAAACTGTTTCGATAATCAATATTAATCCCCTGATAATGATTACTTGATAATTCATCCTTTCGTTGAAACACAGTATTATCCTTATCTTCTCTTCCCAAGCCTGAGAACATGGTCAATAGCATGAACTCTATACCAAAAACCATCATGGCTGCAGTTTCATTATAAATGTCTAATATATAGAGGAAAACCAAATTAATGGTAAGAAGTAGTACAATGCTAAGTAATTGCTTGATAGGTAGTTCGATTATTCTTTTTTCTTTGATAATAACTGGTTCACGCAGACCCAGTTGTTCTAACATCTTTATCTTGGCCTCCTCCTCTGTAAATTTTCGTTCTGTCTGTCCTCCCTCAATTTCTTTATGTACAAACTGTCTATCTGTAAGAGGAACATAGCTATCGAGCAACTTACCCCCTGCAAGATGTTCGATCTTGTGATATAGTTTAATCTTGTCTGAGAACAGAATCCTAGAGTCAGGTCCAATTAATAATGGAATTAACTCTCGCTCAATAATTTTTAGATCTCTGAACCAATCATCCTGAATATTAACAATTCCATCTGAATGAAGTAAATCACCGAATCCTTCACAGTAAATATACCCTTGATGAAGATATTTTGTCGATTTATTCAATTCCACAAAATACTTGATGAAATGTCTATTCTTTTTTGAGATTTCATAATTGATCAACTCCTCCCAGGTTAAATCAAAATCTCCTATCTTTTGCAGTGTGAACAAGTAATGAGCAAATAGATTTCTCAAGTTAATCTTAATTAATCCGAACATTATATGTTCTTTCAAAGCAGAAAGGATGATAATTTTATAATAGGATAGTATTGATCTTGCTTGTATTCCCCAAGCATCCATTGCTTGAACGAAATAAGCCAATATGCCGATATGATTCACTTGAGTAATGGATTGAGCTAAAGTAGAGTAATACTCACGAATATATGTAACAAAATCCTCAGGTGGCTCGGGGTAAAGTTTGAGTTGATTGAAATACTCAGTAAGAGCACCAAAATCTTTAGTATCTAGTAACTTGGAATCAACCTGAGTTAACTCTAATCTACTCTCAGGACATTTCCAAAACACCTCTCCTAGGAGATAACTATTGAAGATCAGTATTATGATCATCACAGGGATGATGATATATATTGAACGAAAATAATTAATAAATGGATTCCTATTAAATGTAAATGCACTGTGTGTACCAAATATGAGCAATATGGAAAGACTATAAAGCAGTGGTTTAACAAAATTTTCTTGAGTTATGAAGAAATTGGATTCCTTCAACCTAGTCAAAGACCGTCGGTATATTAAATCTTGAGATCCGTAGAGCCTATCCTGCCATCTACCGAAATAAATAGAGAGTATGATGTAGATCAAGATACCTAGCCAAAGGGGATTAATTCCGTTTCCAATCTCAATTCTATATCCTCGTAAGATATAGAATAAACCAAATCCTATAATTATGAAGAAGGGATAGAATATGCTGAATCCTACAGCATCATTACCAAAAGGATTATTCTTGATGAATTGAATCATCTCTCTACCCATTAAAAATATTATTAGGATTAAACCAAGGAAGAACATCTCACGTGTGATATTCATCAAGTATGAGAAAAGGGGTATGCAAATTGTTCCTGCATAGGTAATTCTCCACATCCCTTTGTGGCTCAAGAGTGCTGCTCTCATACAATCCAAAATCACATCCAAATAATATCAGTTGCGCAGCAGATAAAGTGATTTGACAAGAATCATAGTTTGATAATCCGACTTTATCATTAATTTTATTAAGAAGTAGGCCTTTTTTTATTCATATGAGTTACTACTATTATCAACCACAATATCAAGAGCAACTTAACAAGTCAATTCAAAATCAGGTAATAGAGAAGTTAACCTTTGGATTGATTGCAGCAGCTGCAATTTCAGCATTTGTAGTTATCACTGATCTTTCCTATGTCTTTGCCCTTCTAGCCATAGTGCTCGAGGTAATTGCAATCATTGGTTACTATTTTGCTAGAAATGAGGCCACAATAGAGACCCTATACTATATATTTGTAGGATCATCTGCAACTTTACTAGGTTTCACCCTTGAAAGTATACTTGCAGTTGTTCCCAATGGGATGCTGGTTATTACCTATGCCTTCGGAGCTACAGCACTCATTGTTGGTTTCACCAATTATAAGGCTCAGACCACTCGACCAGATCTCAATCGACTTGGTTCCAATCTATTCAAATTCGGGCTCCTTTTCATTCTCATTATGATAATTGGTATCTTTATCAACTTTGGTGGATTTACCTATTTCCTACTATCCATTTTTGGAGCAATTCTCTTCTCTTTCTACCTCTACTATGATCTTAACCGGCTGATGCGGGGGCATCTTAGTTCTCCTGCTCGAATGGCATGGTCTCTGTACTGGGATATATTGCTTATCTTCAAGTTCATTCTTCGAATACTATTATCAATGGTGAGTGACAGATAATTTGTCGAACTACCACCTAGTTTATAATATAATATTTATACATTAAAGTGCTTCTGACTATCGTGTCTACTGAGGAAATCAATAAGCTCGTTACTGCAGCCCGAGAGCATTGGGACAATAACGAGTTAATTAAGGCCAAGAATCTCTATCTTGATGCTGCTCAGATAGCACTAAGTATTGCCAAAGCTGCAACCAGTAAAGTAGACAAGTTGAGTTTTGAAAATCTAGCTTCTGTGTTAGTAGATGAAGCTAAGGCTTGTCATGAAGCAATTAAAATTGCAGCATTACCTGCAGTGCCTACAGAGAAACCATTTGAGACAAAAAGCAATGTACCTTCAAAAAATCAGGGTTTAATCATTAGGAAAAGACCGGATATCTATTCTCTCTTTGTCATCAAGGAAGGAGGTGTTCCTCTGATTGCTCACAACTTCGAGGATATGGATGGCGCAACGGAGCACAAAATAAACGAGGTGTTATTCTCTGGTGCAATTACTGCAATAAACTCTCTAATGCTTGAGGCAATTGAAAGACCTATTCAAGCCATTAATTTTGATAAAGGAGTATTGATCATTCATACTCATGAGCGTGTGAACTACGTACTATTTGCGGAGCAAACATCTCCAGGATTACAGAAAGCTCTATCAAAATTCTGTGATGAACTGGAACGAGCCACCAAAATCCCCTTATCTTCATTCAAAATGATGAGAGACATAAGTAAAGATGAAAGTACCAAAAAATTAATCGATGAGATTTTCTAATTTCTCTTTTCTTTATCAACGCTGAGAAGGAGATTTATAATATCTTCATCATTGATGCGTTATTAATGAAACTGGTTACTATTGAATTGTATGCAAAATCACTCTTTATTGTTACATTGGGATTCATTATCTCTGCAGAATTAGATAATTGGGGATTATTTGATGTCTCTACTCGGTCCATAATTCGATCTATGGAGAATTCGGGATTCTCTCAACTTTTTGCTCTGATACTCATCTATTATGCCATGGTGAACATTTCCCATATGTTATTACGGGTGATTAGTTTTAGCAAATTCGCAGGATTTCTCATAACAAATAGATTCTTACAGCTCATCTCCAGTATGCTAGTATTTTCTATTTTTACTGGTGAGTGGATACTCTGGGATTTCTTGTCCTTTCCATTTGTGTTTCTACCCTCGTTTGTGAGTATTCCTCTTGTAATTTTTCTGATCTATTTCACCTTCTACACATTTCAGAAGAATAGGAGGATTAGACGGGTCAAAAGAATTATGAGATTTAGTTCAACCAAATGGGGACTGATATTCGCTGGACCTGCAGCAGCAGTTTTGGTAGTGTTTTTGATGCACTTCTCCTCCACAATGGATTGGTTAGATGAGGCAGGCTTCTGGGGTTTGTTGATATTACTACCATTTCTTGCCCACCTGTATGATCTCGTCCGAACTCCATTCTGGACAAGTTATATATATGTACAATCTAGAACACCGATAACAAAATACTATTTCAATAGCCCTCATGCTCTGTACACGATACTTGTCAGTTTCACCTTCTTTTTAATCACCGTAAAAGATGAGTATCAATCAGTTGACCTTACCTTACAAAGTTTTCTTATCATTTGGATAGTCATTTTCAGTGGTATCATCTGGAGAAATTATGCTACCCTAACAGTATTCTTCTATGTGGGTTATTACCTAATAGATGATTCTATTCTCCCATTGGTTTATGCAGTGTTCTTACTAAGTACAGTGTTTGCATTAATCTTACCGGTAATATCTAAAATCAAAGCATTCATTAAGACCGGATCATTGCGAGGAAAGGTCAAGAAGGAATTAAATGTTGATGGGCACCTAGATTACTCAGAATTAACTACATTTCTTGCAGGATCATCCTATGATGGTAAGAATGAATCCTTTATGAGTGATGCATTTTCAGATGAACTCTCTCATGGTTCTATTGTCAAAACCAATAATTATGAGGACCAAGTCATTTATATTTCTGAACAATATCGAGATAGGATAATCAAGAATATCACTGCCAAAGTCATCGAGAGGAATAGAGTAGCCTGTGATGATGAGAGTTGTCGGGAATATAATATTAGTTCCTCTTACTTTGAGGAAGAGATCATTCCCAAGATCCTTAATAATGATGCTATCAAGCGAGTAAAGGACTGTATGGTGTCTCACAAAGCTTATGATGCAGTACTCGATGCAATTGAGGATTTTATTAGTTCTTCAGATACTATTACCTATTCTGTAGTAAAGGAATTCATTGATACTCAGCTCTCAGATAAAATCACCAGTGCGATTATTGAAACTCTAGAAGGAACTGAATTGTTAAGGTTCAGTGATGATGATGGGACTATTTATTATACTAATCAGCGAAGGATCTCAAGATCACATGAATTGATCACCACTCGTATCCAGCAGGATAAGCGTATTGGACTGCATAAACTATCAGAATCTCTTGGTATCAGCCCCTACGAAATCAATTTTATCATTGATAAAAAGGGAATTGGTGCAAACAAACGATTTGGAAACTCCTATGTATCTGAAACTTATATCAGCACCTTTACACAGGAGCTGAATAAAGTCATCGATCTGATGAAAATAGCCACAATCGAGGATCTGGCTAACAATTCCGAGTATTCAGAATCACAAATTGAGGAGTACTTGGAGAATTACTCTATTCCAGAAGGTGCTGGTTTTAAATTCCTAAGTGATATGCATGTGTTCTGCTCTAACAACCTTAGCCTAATAATTGATGATCAACTCAAGCTCGTGACCACAAAGATGGATGTTCAATCCATCATTACAGCCCTGAATGTGCCAGATAATGTTCAGTATCTCATTAAAGATTTCACCCTTACCTATGCTGAGGAACATGGTAATTTCATCATTTCCAAAGATCAGAAACAGATTATCTCCTCGACTTGGTTCTGGAATAGCTTACCTGATATAATCGCTCAGCAGGTAACTGAGGAGAGGAAGGATTTCAGTACGATCCTCAGCAGCTTACGATTAAACCTTCAGGAACATGATATTGAGGCCTTGAAACATGAAATCAATGCTGGGAAGAGCTGTATAATTGGTGATGATAACACCATTTTCAAGTATAGTCTACTTGAGCAATATGTGCAGAATTTCCTATCTGCCATTGATTTTGGAGCATATGATATCAATGACATGTGCATCGATTTTGATGTTGATCAGGATCATATGTATGATGTACACAATAATTTTGCTGATAACGATCCAACTGCAGAGTATAGAGTGATATATCAGTACAATGTCAGGATATCCAGGGACTTCTATCTAAAATTCCCCAAGGATTACATTATAGTGGGGAGAGCACTAGAATTCTTTCCAGATATGTTCAAGGCAGTAACTCATGATGTAGCTGGACCTGAGGATGTGGCTGAACGTATTGTCAGAGAGGTAATATCCAATCATCCATCGATTTTATTCAGCTATCAGTACAATATTGCACTGCGTGAGGATCCTGAGAAGGTCAAAATGATTATGGGATCAGTGAATGATCAAGAGATGCAGGAATTAGTATTTGACAGGGTATTGCAAAAAATCCTTGATGAATTGAATGCAAAGACCAAACCAGTCTTGGTATCTGATATAGCATCGAAATTTGATATGGATCTCAATGCTGTCCATGATAAATTAGATTCACTTATAGAAAATAAAGTTCTCGATGCAAAAATTGATAGACAAGGAACTTCCACCAAATTCGATAATCTTTTAGTAATGGGGGCAGTAACTGCTAAACCAGCAGCAGCAGCTCCATCAACAGAGATTAAGAATATCAACAGGGAGAGGTTTGAGAAGATCATTTCCAGGTATACGCGTATTGAAATCAAGCAGATGGCTAGAATGCTCAATGTGGATGAGACTGCACTTCAACTGTGGTTACTGGATCTTCCTGAAAGCTATGGGTTTACTATTGATCTGGATGTCCTGGAAATCAATCAGGATCTGATTGGAGAACATATAGATGAGCTCTTCTCCGCATTTGAAGAAGCTGAGAAAACAGGCTATGGAAAATTAGACTAACAAAAAATAATTATCCCTTCTCTAAACTTTATTAATCAAAAAAATCTACTTTACTGTATGAAAAATGCAGATGTGGCTACACCTAATCAGTGGTTAAATGGCTGGGATAATTTTTATAACCGAGAAAATGACCAGCAAGATCTATCCTATCCTGATTACATGGTGAATCCTCGTGTTCAGCAGTATGCAGTCATGATGGCCATGATGGATAGAAAAAATCAGAAGATCCTAGAATTTGGTTGTGGCTCAGGTAGAGAGGCATGTTTTCTAGCAAAACAAGGTCATGAAATCACTGGGATGGATGCATTAGCCAAAGGTATATTAGTTGCGAAAAAGAGGGCTGAGCAATTCGATATAGAGGATAAATTGCACTTTGAAGTGGCAGATATGGCCTCTTATAAGGTTCAGGATGAGATATTTGATGCTATTATCTCCATTCAATCATTGCAGTACATTTTTGATGATGTGATCCCCAAGCTAGAGGAGATTCGAGACAAGCTCAAGGATGGTGGATTTTTTGTGTATTCAGGTAATATTCTACCCCATTTTCCCACAGATCCTCCGATTCGTTTTGTCACCAAAGATGAATTACTTGATATTTTTGCAGGATGGACTATCCATTCCATATCAGAAGAACGTAGATTGATGAAACCGGGTGATGAGAGAGGATATGTCACTCTTATTGTACAAAAACCAGAGAAAAATTGAAAAGTTTACAGAAATACTGTTTTAATGATAAATTCCCAGTCAAACTCAACAATTTTTTATAAAGGAAAGTATTACTACCTTATGTAATACATATGAGTGATGAGTATTTCGAGAGTGAAGCAGAGAAATTATTCGTGAAATTTGATGATGAACGACTGCAAATTGGGCCTAAATCGCGTAACTGGACGGATCGAGTAAAGCTGGAGATGAAAAATGTATCGGTTTATATTAATTATCTGCAGGATCAAAAAAATGCTTTGTGGTTCAGATTAGCCCCTTCAAGAGACAAGAAATATAATTACCGCGTTTGGGAGGGCTTTCTCAAAATTCCAGGACGAGATGATATCAGATTTGATATGGCTATTGTTTTAACCTCAGATTATCCTAAAGTATTCCCTCGTTGCTTTGTAGAAGAAAAAATCATAGATTACGCAGCTGGAAACCTATATATAGAGAATAAATGGCAAATGAATGGCAAAACCTATGTAATGTTATGCCATGATCATATGAAGGATTTGAACGTATGGTCACCTAATCTCAGTATTGCACACTTTTTACTCCAAGAAATATTGGTATGGTGGAATTCCAAGATGAATGTCGTCCTCAAGATGTGGGATGGCATTCTAGGATAAATTACCTGTAAATTTGAGATTATTATAGAAAGCAATCCTAATGAACGTTCAATTCAGTACAGAATACTAGGTAATCCTAAGATTAATGACAAACATAGCTATAAATAGATCAACGATCGGTCGTTTGTGTCATTAGGACCATTTATTGATGATCTCAGGATAGATCATGTCATCTGGTTTGGGATGCTAATTACTCCATTTTTCAAACGATTCAAGGATTTCATGAAGTACTGGGTACCTTGGTTGAGTCTTTGGATAGCATATGATATGTTTCGTGGCAAAGCTGATAATGGAAATTTCATCAACATTGAAGCTATCTACAATGCGGAACTGATTCTTTTTGGTTGGGCCTTCGATGGACAAATCCCCTCCTTTTGGATGCGAGATCATATCAAAACGGATTTTCTCGATGCAGCAACAGATCAGATCTATAGCTTTCATTTTGCCATACCCATCTACGTGGGAGTAATGATATTTTATGTATCCAAAGATAAACCGACATTTAGATACTACACTCTTACATTTCTGATCACTACCTACTTGGGCCTGCTCACTTTTTACCTGTATCCGGTGGCCCCCCCTTGGTGGGTGGCGAGGCGTGGATTTGCCCAACCCTATGGCAATAATTACTATGCTCCTCTTATTAACTGGAGTAGATATTTTGGCAAAAATATCTATGGATCGTTCTATTCTACATTTGATGGTAATCCTTTTGCAGCAGTCCCCTCACTCCATTCAGGATATTCCATCACAGCGGCTTCATTCTTCATCTACAAATACAAGGAGAAGAGTAAACTTGCTTATCTTGCTTTGATCTATCCTGCAATGATATGGTTTTCAGCTGTGTATATGATCCATCACTACATAGTTGATCTGATAATTGGTGCCATTTATGTATTCATTGCATCTAGAATAGCCAAATTTATACTCATAAAACGCTCAGTATTATTGATCGGTGACGAGGGAAATGTGCAACAAGTGGATGAAATTGACATTCAAGATACTAGTAAATAATTGTAGTTAAATACATACTAAAAAGTCATCCATTAGGTATTAAACGTGGAATTGCCAATATTTCTGCAAGCATTGAGATTAGATCACTTTCTTATTGCAGGTATCTTTGTCACTGCACTCTTTCGTCGTGCTAAGGAATTCATCATCAACTGGGGACCATTCCTGGTGCTCTGGATACTGTATGATATGATGCGTGGCATAGCTGATGATCACAAATTCATCCATGTCAAGGATGTATATGATCTTGAATTATTATTATTTGGTTGGATGTTTGATGGTCAAATTCCCTCGTTCTGGATGAAGGATCATATCAGTACTCTATGGCTTGATCTCTCAACAGCATTATTGTATACCGTACACTTTGCCATCCCCTTAACAGTGGGTATTCTCATTTTCTATGTATCCAAGGATAAAGAAATGTTCAAGTACTATTCCTATACATTTATCCTGACTACGTATTCGGCCCTAGTGACGTTTGCTCTATTACCGGTAGCACCGCCATGGTACGTTGCCTCGCACGGATTTGCTCAACCAGAAATTCTCACCAATGTCAGAGAATCTGCAGCAGGTCTGGTGAATGTTGATAGATTTTTCAATAATTTCTATGGTTCATTTTATGAGACATTTAATTCCAATCCCTATGCAGCAGTTCCCTCATTACATAGTGCTTTTTCATTCATATCCGCGTATTTCTTCTCAATGAAATACAAGGATAAATCAAAGTGGGTTTATCTGGGTTATATCTATCCCCTATCAATCTGGTTTAGTGCAGTATATTTGCAGCATCATTATATTGTTGATTTGATTGCGGGAGTCCTTTACGTATTGATCTCATCACAAATCATCAAAAGATTTTTGCTCTGGCTTGAGAAAAGACGAGTTATGAAGCAAGAGAATACAGAAAAAGCAGAAAACGAGCAAGCTGACCCGGCTGAGCAACCACCAGAAATTCCAGATAATCAATCTCAAGAATGATAAAAGATTACTGAGTAGATGAGTATTGCTCGTACTAATTATCTTAGATTACTTGTTTTCACTAGAATTCAACGTTTATATCATTTCACCACACTTAACTTAAAAATCAATAGAAACAGGAGAAAGTGAATAAAGATGGATGATGAAAAAATCAAGTTATCAATACTCTGGATAAGTCACTTTCTTATTTGGACCTTTGGAGATATGTTAAGAATCATACAACCTGGCCCTCATGAAGAGATTGATGATCCAATATTCTCCTATATTGCAGGTGCTCTAGCTGGATTACAAATTATGATGATATTGATCAGCATCTTTCTTCAACAATCTAAAGTTAAATTATTGAACATGATTTTCGGTGCTCTCTATTTATTGATCAATATCTCATTCCTTTTCGAAGTCATTAGTCTTGGACATTATTGGGAGATTGAGTTAATTTTGATTTACTTTGTAATCAATATACTCACACTGAGGGTTGCTTATTACTGGAATAACAAATAAGTATAATTCATCGATCCATACGAATCGGTTATGAATGTATGATAAAGAAAATAATCATCTTTTAGTATTATAAATTATAACTTTAATTGAATTACCTTACGCCTTTGTTTTTGGTGGCATTATTCAGCTCTGTTTCCTTTTCTTTAAGATCATTCTCGTATCTGCTCATCATCGTCTTGAATCTGTTCATGGTCTCATTGTACTCTTCATCACCAATCTCACCATCTAGATACTTATCATCTGTGTCATTGAGCCTTTGTTTTACCTTTTTCATCCTATCCTTGAGAGCATCGATCTCTTCCATAAGTGCTTTGATATTTCCAGCACCTGCCTGCAACATATCATCTACAAGTGATTTATTTTCCTCAGGATGTGCGAGGCCCTGTAAGGTCATTGTTGTCATTTCAAGACCTATCGATTTAAGTCGATCATTGGTCATGGCTTTGAACATGGCTGAAATATCATCCTTATCCGAGGTTACAAGATTTTTCAGGGTGTATTTATTGACCAGATTTCTAAATGCAGCGGTAACTTCACCATTGATGTACTTTCTAAGCTCCAAATCATTGAACTTAGGATTACCTACAACTAGTTTACTACAAAACATTTCTGCGTTTTGTACCTTTATTCCCATCTCACCGTTTCCTCCAACCTTGAATTCATCAGCAGTAAGAGGAGGCATTCCACCAGCATGGCCCACGCCGAATTTGAGAAGCAACTCGCCTGTATCAAACCAGATGATTTCAGTTGATGGATTACGGAAATCCTTCTCAATCTCATATAAACCACCAGAAATTGCTCCAGCATGAGCACCATTCTTGAAAATCATAGCTTGTTCATAGCTTCGAACTCCTACTTTCTCCACATCTTTGAAATTAGATCTTTCGGGATTTGGGAATCTAAATATCAGTTCTCGGTTGGGATCACTGGGATCTTCGTTCATCTTATCCCAGATTATTGTTTTCTTGTCATCATCTTTACTAAATACTTCTTTTAATTTCTTAAACATCTCAATCTTCCTCCTTAAATATTAGGGTGTTTACCGTGTTTCACCTTCTGTCCACAAATCTTGCATTTACCAAAGAAGGTAATACAATCCTCACAGACTTGTTTTCCTGTTATTTCGCATCTCTTGAATTCTCTGTATATTCCTCCAGAAATGGAACAGTTACCGCAAACCAGGGATTCATCCCCTTTTCTGAACTCTATCCACTTGATATTATCTTCCAAAGTCAAGGCAAATGCACGGTTGTGTTCAATCAAAAGATCTGCTGCTTTCTCAATGTCCTCATCTGAGAATTGTGCATTGGGATTACTTTGTCTGATCTTGTCGAAGATCTGAGGAATTGAGATCTTGATCTCTCCCATGTGTTTGGCAGTTTCATGCATAAGTGCAGCCAGACTCTCAATATACTTTTTCTTACCAAAAATCTTTGGTTTATTCAGAATCACACCTGAGACCAGCATATCCATCTCACCTCTGGTGTGCTTATCAACTTCTTCCATGAACTCGATTAGATCTTTTCGAGTGCTTTTCAGTTCCTGATAAGCAGATTTGGCGATCTTTGGATCTGCGATAACTCTCATATACATGGCCCAGGAGTTCTCAAGATTATTGATCCCAGTTCTCATCTTCTTGACCAGATCATCCATCTCAAAATCATCATCATAGATTCTATCCTGCATCTGATCAACTACGGTATCACAGATCATCGAGTCATAGAGAACAGTGAAGTAAACGGTGGTGTAAGCTTTTAGCATATCTTCATCCTTGAGACTGTTATCCATAGTATAGCTACCACTCTTGGATTCAATCTCATGACGGACAGATGTCAATTTTTCCTTGAGACTGCTTATTTTACGTAGTGGTTGCATTTGTCCTTCTTTGGTGAGGAATTTCACCACTTCAGTCATATCGTCCTCTAAACGCTTAAGACTTGCCTCAGTTGATGTTTTTGCTCCTTTAGCTCTATTAATCCCTTCCTCGGGATCTCTTGGCCAATCGGTGATTACATTTAAGAAACCATCTATGGCTTTCTTACCCAAGTTCCCGATAATTGAAGAACTTGCATCTAGAAGTACAGTGCTGAATACCATTTTTCTATTCTGTTCTGAATTTATATCATCTATTAAAAAAACCTTTGCAGATCAATTTGTACTTTTTAAAGGAGACATATCTATTTTTTCCCCTGTTCATTCTTGTTAATTTTAGGGTTTTAACTAATTGCTATCTATTAGGAAGTAGCTATTCTCCTCCATCTATCTGCTTCTCTTGCATATCCAGTTTCTTCCAGCAATGCAGCTCGTTGTTTAGCAGTTGATCGTGCAAAGGAACTTGCAGTAATATTCAGAGGTAAATCCTGATAATAGACCAGATCAGGGGATATATCCCCCTCGGTCTTACTAATCAAGCTATTATATGCAATATTGGTAATGTAATTCTTGATCATATCCATACTATCCACTACATAGGGAACTGTACAGATAAATGGAACAGACATTCCTCCTTTACCAACTGAAATTGGTTTAAACCCATCCCCAGGTTTGAAATTCTTTAGTTGTTCTTTTAGTTGGCTCTCGACCTCCATGGCATTTTTAGGCCTAGAAATTGTACTATCCAGCTGCATAGGAATTTCCACTTCGAGAAGATGCATATCAAGGAGTTTATCTGTGGTTTTAAGATCCGCCTCAATAACTTTATCATTTTCCACACAGTATACTTTTGTCACATCTCCATTAGTCACCAAGGAGATGACATTGGGATATACTTGAGCCATTTCTAGTAGGGTTTTATCATCAGTTGCTGAGTGGTACACCTTCTCTGGATGTGAGTGGTACTGACCTAGATTGCTCAATCCAATAGGGAGATATTCCTCTATTGCTGCAATCTCATTGGGATTGGGTTCAGCATTAATCAGGGTCTGTCGTAGATAATCATGTGCCGAATATGCAGCAACAACGTGTAATTCACGCTTTTTTCCTACTTTTTCATATCCTATCAGCCATCCGTAGATCTCTTGACCCTTATTTTTAATGGCATGGTACTCTAGGTACAGTTTAACATTCTCATGTATCACAATTTTCATTCATTTCACCTGTTTATCCCCACAAACAAAGCAATTGGGGTCTCTTGCTAATTTTAGTAATAAATTCTCATCGGTGATGAGATCATAGGAGATATAATCCTGAATCTCACCAAGCTTAAGAAAATACTTGATCATATGTTGCACCAGTAACGAGGAGACAATATTCACAGTAGTTGGGATTGATGCCGTACAGGGCTCACCAGTTGCATCATTGGTATTCACAATCTCAACCGCACCAGTACATTGATAACAAGCAGTTTTACCAGGTATCACCAAGTGGATATATCCTCCAAGCCCACTTCTAAGTAATCCAGAATCCATGTATGGCACATTGTGTTTGACACACTTGACGTTAAAATACTGTCGTGCGGGTAGATTATCTAAACATAATGCTCCCATATCACATATACTAATTATATCCTCGAACTCGTCCTCAAAATCCATCCTCATTATATCTCCATGATGTGCTATCACCTCGACTGAAGGATTAACTTGTTGTAAATACGCTTTCAATGCATCGACCTTGTTTTGTCCAACTTGATTTTCTGTATAGATCATCCTATTTAGATTTACATCCTCAATAATATCCAAATCAAATATATGTATTTTATGTACTCCCAGCCTCGCGAGTAATTCTGCAACGATAGATCCTACTCCACCTACCCCTGCAATTGCAATAGTACGATCTCGAAGATCATTCCAGTTTACCTCGATCCCATATTCCTCAAGGGCTTTTAGACGAGAGTATCTGCTCTCGTCTCCACTCATCCTACTACACCACGATTGATGATTCTAAACCGATCACCATAGGCCTCGATAATTTCTTCAACCGTTTTATTATAATCGGTGAAAGTAAGTGCAGCTCCTCCAGGGGGATGGATGGTGATAGATTCATTGGGCAAATTCAGTTTTTTACCTACTTCTCCCACTATTTTCTGGAATTTTACAGTTGCCATAACCTCAATTGGGAATTCATTGCGATTAGATCCCACAGTGCTTTGAAATTTTAAAATTTTCATCATGTTCTGGTCTAATCCTTACTGTATTTTGTAAAATATAAAATTTTATTGTCTAAATTGGTTCTTTGCTGAATCAATGACCATCAAAAAATTGAACAAAATTTAGTCACTAGTTTTGGGATGTAGTAAGGCATGAATAGTTGATGTGATCTCTTCTGTAGATACAGGTTTTAGAAGATATTTCTTTATTCCCAAAGCAATACTTTTTTCATAGCTGTGTACTGTAGATCTTCCTGTGCATAATATTATTGGTAGACCGGGTAAAAGCTGAAGTAGTTCCTTGCTTAGCTCTATCCCATTCATTTCAGGCATAGAGAGGTCTGTTAAGAGTAGATCTGGTTTATTACCTGATTTTACCCAATGGAGTGCATCTTTACTGCTTGAAAATACCACTGGAGAATAATTCAATCTTGTAAGCATTTTTCCTAAATAATTAATGATAGGCAACTCATCATCAACTACCAGTATTTTCTCTGTAGACCCCTTGATCACATTGGGATCTATTTGATCTTCCTTTTGATCTTCATCTCCTCTCTGTGTGATTGGAAAAAATAAACTAAACATTGTTCCAACATCAACAATTGAAGAAACTTCCAGATATCCACCTAACTCATCCAGTATCCCTTTAACAGTACTGAGGCCAAGTCCAGTACCAGATCCTGCAGAATTTGATTCTAGATCCTTAGTGCTGAAATATGGGTCAAAGATTTTATCCATGATGGAATTATGAATTCCACACCCTGTATCCTGAATATTGAGATGAGCATATTCACCTTGTGGTAGGGATTTATGTTCATAATCTAGCATTATTGTATTTAATCTAAGATGGATTTTTCCTTGATTTACTTCTCCTATTGCTTGATAGGCATTAGTCATCAGATTCAATACGATGAGATAAATCTGATCACTATCAGCAGTTATGATGATTTCATGTTCTGGTATATCTATCTCCATAGAAATTGATTTAGGGATGGTTGATTTAAGTAATTCAACTACTTCGATTACTGGTTTTGTCATATCAATGGGATGGTAATCTGCCTCAAAAGGCTGGGAGTATGATAGTAATTTCTTAATTAATTTTTTCGCTCTATCAGAGGATTCTTTGATAGTTTGAATCTGTTCCTGGATTTCTTCTCGATTAATGTCATCAGATGATGAAAGTATCAGATCAATCAGCTCTGCGTGACCTTGAATCGGAGAGAGAATATTGTTGAAATCATGAGCAACTCCACCTACGAGTGTTCCAATGGCATCTCTTTTCTGAGATAATCTTAATTTAGATTGCAGAAGTCGATTTGTTTTCATGTAATTTGAATGAATAACTCCTGCAATTGCCATAGTTATAATAATTAGAATACGGTAACGATTTTCTGTCCTATCCTGATTGAATAATAATTCTTCTAAGTACGTTTCAGTACTCCCAAATAGTATTTCAATAAGAATATCAATACTCACAATCACAATACCAAGAAAGGAATACAAAGCGATCGAAGAAGTGGTATAGACTTCTTTCTTTTCGAAGCTCAATCCCATTAATTTTCTTACTCTATACGTATTTAGGAGAACATCAACAAGAGTTAACGTAATCAATCCTTCCATAGATTGTTTGAACATAATTGCAATCATAAACTGTGTATTAGCCTCAGTCATGATAATTGGTTGCCAAGGAGGAATTATCCCCCATGGTGGTGGATTATGGGCAACTGCCCATGGAAACACTAGGAAGTAGATAATTACAAATACTGCTCTAGTACCTAGTTCCACATAATACCTGAATAAAGTTCTCTCTCCTCGTAGCTTATTTTTACTCTCAAAATATCCATGAATAGCTATCCAAACTGTATGAGATATAGTGCCAATCAATGCACCCCAACCAGCAAATTGCCAAACAAAGATACCATACATTGTACCCAATCCTGGTATTGCAGTAATTAATCCATATTTCCAGCCCCATGCCATACTGATCAATAAAGGGATAAATAATCCAAGATTCAATGAAGTTTTTCCAGTTCCTACAGTATATTCTATTGGAAACAAGGAAATAGCAAATGATAGCCATCCCAAGATTAATGAGATGATGATCTTACTGTTTCGACGAGGAAAAGGTTCAGCCATTGAATAAGTAATGTGTTATTTTTTGATACATAAGTATAATCCTAGATAAAATTGCGCATTGTTATTAAATATAGAATTATTAGCAAAAAAATCTTATTCATTCCAATTCGATGACAAGAGTTCAATTTTACCCAATTTGAAAATGATTACAGATTAATCATCCCTGTCGTAATTTAAAAATACTTAGCATTTAATCTAGCTATTATCTAGTGTAAATTGATAGAAAATACAATGGAATGACTGACTGTATTGAAAAATATTTTTGTAATGGCGTATTATACCTCCACAAGGATAATGGCGACTACAATACAAGCAGTAATCAGACCTATGCTCATGGATAATGCCGTGTTACAATTACCTCAATCTTATGAGACAATGAATCTTGACCCTTTTGAGGTTGTCTTGTGTTTATCCACTGCTCTGGGTAAGGAGTACTCATTCTGTGTAAAAATAGACAGCGTGAGTTTTGGGGATCTACCTCAGCCTAAACTCTATGTGGATAAGGAACTAGTCAGTATGCTGGCAGAAGGAGATTGGGTATCCCTTACTCCATTTAATGCTCCTGTAGCTGAGAGGATCACTATACTCATCTCTGATCGCTCATCAGCCATTGATGGAGATTGGGGGTCTATGCTGGGAGACCAGATGGATGGTCGCATAATAGATATTGGTTCTCAATTCACCTTTACCTATCCCTCATCAAGCCCTTTTATATTAGATTCTGTGTTAGATCAATCTCTACCCATGGCACCTGTTAGAGTTCTCCCATCCACACAAGTATTCACGAAAAAGATGGATGACATGGAGATCATGGATCGTATCCAAAAGGCAAATGAGAAGAAAATTAAACGAGTGGAGAAGTTTGAGAAGCAAATGGAGCACTCCTCAATGGATTTCGTTGCAAAACTCAAAGATGGATCTATTGAGGGTTTGCAATCATCATTTACGTTCACTGCTGTCGCAAGTACTATTTTCAATGGAATTAAATCGATTCTCAATGATTGGAAAATATTGAACGAGAGAATGAATGATGCTGGTACTGATTTCACTGGAGGAATAGATATGGTGAAGATGGGTCCAGGTAACATGCCAATCTGTCTTGTTGATTTCTTTGTCTCAAGTCGGAATCAGGAGGGTAAAATCGAGATGACCATCTATGCTGAGAATAACATAAGTAGTGTCAATAAAGACGTAACCGAGAGCATCCGTAAACTTGCAATCAATGTAAGAACCTCTGCAAGAATAGTTAACAAGAATTGTCCCAATTGTGACGCAGCAGAGCTAGATTTCTCAAAACAAGATGAACATGGAATGATGATCTGCCCTGTATGTTATCAAACTATAGAGGTACCTGCCAGATTCAGATTAAACTAGAATTGTAAACTAACTGATTAGATAGGATTCACAGCAGAATTTGATGTACTCCACAAGATTGATTAATTATCGAAATAAACTAATAATAAATTTGACAAAAGCTGAAAATAGTATATTTTTGTAAATAAAATTAATTTTTAGTTACGAATGTAATCTTTTATTTACATTTTTCCATTTGCATTTAAGTATAGCTGGATTGTTGAAAGCTCAACAACGTGAAAAATATGAAAGAAGATAGCATCGAGACTATTAGCATCAAAGCAGCGAGAAATCTTACTCATACTGCTAAAACAAGACCTATGATGGTTGCACAGAGTCCTAAACTTCTCACAAAATTGTTGTCATGGAAGGAAGTACCTGGAGGAACCTTAAGAATAAACAGAACTAAACTAATATTCAAAGGTACTGGATTAATACCAATTGAATTTGGAGATGGAGGAGTTCCCGTGGTAACACCTGATGCCCTTAAACAGGTTCCCCTTTTCTACAATCTAGATGGAAAAATCATAAGCAAAATGGTTGAGAACCTTAAGATTGAGCAATTTGCAATTGATACCGAATTAATTGCTGAAGGTGAGGATAGGGATAAGATGTATATCCTTGCCAGTGGAAAGGCAGAAATGACAAAGATTGGGAAACATGAGGAAATGTTGCGCTTAAAGGTAATTGGCCCAGGTGAATTCTTTGGTGAAGATGAATTAGTTGCTGATAAAGAAGCAGATTTTACCATTACAACGTTAACTGAGACAACCTTCCTTACATTATCTGTAACAGACCTAAAATCAATTCTATCCTCGAGTAAAAAGCTAAAAGCAGATTTTGATACTGCAATTGAAGAGGCAATGAGAATCAAAGAGCTAACCGATGATTTCGGAGAACATAGAGTTGAACTAAAGGCAGGCCATATGGGTGTGGAAGAGTTACCATTAACCTATATTGATTATATTGAGGAACCAGTTGAGATTCCAATGAATGTCATTCAAACTGTACTCAAGGTTCACACTCGGGTCAGTGATCTCTATAATAATCCCATCAACCAACTCCAAATGCAATTACAAACCACCATGCAATATATGTATGAGAAACAGGAATGGATGTTGATAAATGATCCTCATTTTGGACTTCTAGCCAATTGTCATCCCTCCATGAGGATCCAGCCAAGATATGGTTCCCCTACTCCTGATGATTTGGATGCTTTACTCTCTCTTGCTTGGAAACAACCTAGTTTCTTCCTTGCACATCCCAGAACCATTGCTGCATTCGAAAGAGAGTGTACTTGGAGAGGTACACCACCACCACATGTAACAATCATGGGTCAAACAGTGATCACATGGAGAGGTATCCCCCTTATCCCCAGCGATAAGGTTGAGGTCAATGGACAAACAGTAAGCAGACATGGACCAGGTAAATCAAGTATTATCCTTATTCGTGCAGGTGATGAGGATATTCAGGGTGTTACTGGTCTGTACCAGGTGGGAATCCCAGGAGAGGTTGCTCCTGGATTTTCAGTACGTATGATGAGTATTGATAACAAGGCAATTGCAAGTTACTTAATGACCTTGTATTTCAGTCTCGCCATCTTAACCGAGGATGCGGTGGCTGTTCTGGAGAATGTGGAAGTAGGATATTACCATGACTACACTGCCAGAAAACCCAAGCTCAAGTGAGACCACGGGCAGGAAATCTGTCCCACTTGAACCGACAAGACCAACATATCCTGAGATTGATATTGAAAATCTTGCCAATCAAATTCTCAGTGATTTAGGTGCGCATACGCCAGAAAACAGTATTCCATTGGATACAGAGATACAGCATATTAACCCCATATCCACTGAGCTGGTTATGAAGATGGCTCAGGATATTGCAACAAGTATCAATACCGGATCCTCATCTGGTTCTATCTCTAAAGTACTTGATGATGGCAATGATAATCAAGCTGTGATGAATCCTGATCAGATGAATCCAATGAAGAATGATTTGTTACCTGATATGCTTTCAACAGCTGGTAAATTTACCATTCCAACAGAAATCTCTTTAGAGACTATTCAAAGCCTCTCAAGTGGGATCCACATGGATTCAGACGCTGAATCCTTTGCATCTATGATAAATCGTGATGAGCATCCAATCATACATCAAAATGCCTCTATTGTAGATGAACAGATACCTGAACCGCGTGCTCCTGAAAGTCATGCAGTTCATGGAAAACGAATGGGGATCCAATCCACTCAATTTCAACCCATTACAGATATTGATGGTATTGATAAAATTCCTAAATTATCGACAGATGCTAATCAAGAAGAAATCAATTCTTACACAAAAAATCTCTCCAGTGGTCTCCATTTATCTGGTATACCTGTATTATTTGGTTCTGAAGAACGTGAGGAACCAGAACTTGATCAAAGTGTCAAATCTGTGTATTTTGATGCTCATATTTATCGTAAGGATTTTCCTGTTTTACACCGAACCGTCAATGGTAAACAGTTGATCTGGATGGATAATGGAGCAACCACCCAGAAACCACAACAAGTAATTGATGCTGTCAAACAATACTATGCTGAATACAATTCCAACATTCATCGTGGAGCACATACTCTGGCTGCAGAGGCTACTGATGCCTATGAAGAAGCTAGAGAAAAGGTTCAGAGATTTATTGGTGCTGAGGATAAGAAGGAGATCATCTTTGTTAGAGGTACAACAGAGGCAATCAATCTAGTTGCTCAGACCTATGGCAGACAGAATATTGAAAAAGGTGATGAGATCATTGTCTCTGAGTTGGAACATCACTCTAATATCGTTCCTTGGCAACTATTAGCCAAGGAGAAGGGAGCATTTCTTAGAATTGCAAGAACTGATAAGAATGGAGATTTGGATATGGGTGATTTTGAGCAGTTGTTTAATAGCAGAACTAGATTGGTTTGTGTCACACATGCTTCTAATGCCATTGGTACAGTACCACCAATCAAGGAGATAGTGGATATAGCACACAAGCATGATGTTCCAGTCCTTGTTGATGGTGCTCAGTCTATTCCACATTTAAGGGTCAATGTAGCGCAACTAGATGTTGATTTCTATGTTTTTTCTGGACACAAAATGTTTGCCCCCATGGGTGTTGGAGTACTCTATGGAAAAGCAGAGATATTGCGATCCATGCCCCCATGGCAAGGTGGGGGTTCAATGATCAAAGATGTCGAATTTGATAAAACAGAATTCAATGATATACCAGAAAAATTTGAGGCTGGAACACCTAATGTGGTAGGTCCAATTGGATTGGGTGTGGCAATAGATTACCTATCAAATATTGGCATGGAGCAAATCGCCAAATATGAGCATTCACTCCTCATGTATGCAACTAAGAAGCTTCAAGCGGTTCCAGGTTTGCATTTGATTGGATCTCCCAAACACAAAATCGGAGTTCTATCATTTGTCATTGATGATGTTTCTCCAGATGAAATTGGTAAAAAATTGGATTCAGAGGGTATCGCTGTTCGGGTGGGACATCACTGCGCTCAACCTATTCTCAGAAAATTTGGATATGAGGCTGTAGTAAGACCATCCCTTGCATTTTACAATACCTATGAAGAAATCGATCGCCTAGTGGAGGTACTATGTGATTATATGAAACAAAAACAACCATATGCATTGAATCAATCATAATCTCATAATAGGTTTGTACCACAATTCTCACAGAATATCGCTTCAGGTTCATTAATATTGCTACAAGCTCTACAAATTCTTGGTCCAGATACGGGGAATCTGTCCATTACCTTGTTTGGCTTTGCCGGTCTGGATAATAATACTTTACGAATGCTATACCCCATGATCACAATCATTACAACGAAGAAGGTAATGAAAGGAAAATAATTTGTAGATTCATCTTCTTCTTGTGTATAGTCTTCAAATGATGATAATACTGGATCATCCTTGATTTCATGTATTTCCAGGATGAACCATCCATAATCGTCAGAATATGGTATTATATTCACAAAATACGTTCCTTGTACATCAATTAAATCTACTTGTTCTGGATAATCAGTACCTGTGCTTGAATCAAGTAAATACAGATTAGATGTATAGACTCGTAAATCAAAATCATTATAGAATTCAGCTGTTAGGCTGATGCTATAATCTCCTGTAACCTCTATCCTGAACCAAAATGATCGATCCAGTGCTGGGCCGGGGATAATTCCTGTATAGTTATTCTCAAGTAGCACAGCATCATTATAACTGCTTCCAGGTCCTATCCCCACTACCTGAGTGATCAGGGTGTAGTTACCCAAACCTGAATAACTGTATACCTCAAGCAGGTAATCACCATCCAATTCCTCAGTTGTCATCATCTCATTTCTATATGAACCTGTGGCAGAATCCACTTGGCTTAATGCATCATCATACAAAATCATCTCAAAATCGACATCTAGTGGTGATAATAGGATAAATCTTTGATAACCACTAATCGATATTGAGTACCATATGGAGTTGTCTTCAGAAGATCCTGGCAAATATCCAGCTTTGGAATCTTCTATCTCCAGAGGAATGGGATTATCCGGACTATCTCCCTGAATTTGGGGAAAATTATGTATTGTGAGTAAGAATTCTCCAGCTCCAGATCTAGCATATACCTTGATCAAGTATGTGGCATTAACAGTGTAGATGGTGATTGATTTTGGATAGTAACTACCACTATCATAACTAATCAGCTCAAGAGATTGTGAGTACAGATAGAGATCAAAATCAGATCCAGATGGACCTTGTAGCTCAATCTCAACATTACCTAGCATACTGCAATTATACCACATACTTTCACGAATATCAAGGTAGTGACTATACTCTCCCTCTGCAATATCCATGGGATTGCTCTCATGATCTCCAGGAATTTGGGGGAAAGAAGTGATATTCAAACTATATGCTCCAGAGCCTGAATAGGCATAGATAGCAATCAGATACAAACCATCATAGTTGTAGGCAGTCACGGAATCAGGATAATAATTATGGATGGATTTATCGATACTTGTATTAAATGAATCGTAGATATAGAGATCAAAATCAGTGGTTTCATTGGCTTCTAGTATGATCTCGTAATTTCCAGTTAAGTTAATCTTATACCAGTATGTACCATACTCCTCTAGTGAACCTAGATGAAAACCTGGAATTATCTCCTCGGGATCTGAATCATCTCCAAGTTCAGCTGAAGCAACTTGAATCATAAGCAACAAAACCAGCATCCAAGCCATTCTCATAAACAGATCACTACGATCTGTTGATAAAGGATTATGAAGTCTTTTGCAAAGCAAAGTAATAAATGCTCTTTTTTATGATTTTCTTTACGTAAACCTCAGTCTCGATATGCTCGTTGACCACAATCTTCACAGAACATCGCTTCATCCTCTAAATCCGCTTCACAGTGCTGACATGTGCTATTTCTGATAATTTCATCAAACAATTCTTCCAAATCAAGTGGTGGTGGGCGTTTGAAGTAATAGATGAGTATGATAAATAGAACAACACAGACAATTATCAAAAAGGTGATTTGCACAGCTACATTAAATCAAATGTTCCCAAAAAAATATACCTTTTCCAGCTAGGATTTTGTTTATTTTGCTCAACATATCCTTAAATAAATCCAAAGAAAAACCAACTCATGGCAAAAAAAACTGGTACTTTACACAAGATTGGGATACTCCTCACCCTGTTTGGAGGAATTGTTGCCTTAATTAAAGGAGTATTTTCATTGCTCAATATGAGTATCGATATTCTAGGTTTATCAGGAATGAATATGATAGGAGATAACACGTTAGGTTATGTAGCACAAATAGTAGTAGGGCTAGTGCTCATCGCTATAGTGATGAATAAAATTTCAATTAATGAAGGCTTTATTCTTGGATTGTTGATCTTAATACTAGGCTTTGTAGGAGGAGGTTGGTTAGCAGTTCTGGGAGGATTACTTATTGTTTTAGATTCCATTCTCAAATGATCTTCACAAATAAATTTCGCACCAGTGGGCAAAACTAGAGCCATCTTCTATTCTTAAAATAATAAATTAAACCAGAGATAATCGCTAACATTACTCCCCAAAGCACGAAATAACTATATCTCCAGGATAATTCTGGCATATAACTAAAATTCATTCCATAGAGACTTGTTAGAAATGTTAATGGGAGTAGTATAGTTGAAATGATAGTCAAAGTAAACATTATTTCATTCATTTGATTGCTAATTTCATTAGAATAGCTCTCTCTAAGTGAGCTGATTAATTCTCTGTTTAACTCAACTGAATCAATCAAACTCAGGATGTGATCATTCACATCTTTTAGATAACTTCTCACCTTTTCACTCATCAAAATTGTATCCAGTCTTCTTAAAATGATACCTATTTCCCTTAAAGGTAGTATCATTTTTCTGAAAGCGATATTAGCCCTACGCAAGGAATATATATCAGTTTTAATCCCTGTTAGTTTACGTTCATTGATTTTCTCTTCTAGATCTGCAATTTTATTTTCTAATTCCTCATTGATCATTAATGATTTATCAATAAGTAAATCTATCATACTATAAGCTAAGAAATCTTCACTCATAGATGAAAATAATGGAAAAGCTCTGTTGATTGAACGTTTGATTGGCTCAAAAAAATTGTCCGGTGATTCAGTTATACTAATAACTAGATTTTCTAATAGTATAATACCAACTTGCTCAGAAAAAAGTTCATGAGAATCAGGCATTCCATATGGTTTTCGAATGAATATCGCAATTTGATTATTGAAATCATCAACCTTAGGCCTCTGATTCGGGTTCAGGATATCCTCAATCAATAAATCATGGATATTAAAAAGTGACTTTAATTGGATTATTATGTCTACGTCATGACAACCTTCAATCTCAATCCAATTGACATTCTTATTATCAATGAGATTTACAGTCTCAGCAATATCGATATCTTGATGTGATTGTAAAGAACCTTTTTTCTTGTTTTTGCTAAACAGGTGAAAATTTACTTTTACAATTTCACCCTTCTTTTCTCCAGTATATTTTGCAGTACCAGGTGGTGATCCATATTTCGATTGAAAAATACTCATTTGAGTTGAGTTAGGAAATAGAGAATAAAAATTTTATCCATAATATTTTACAGGATTTGGTGAGGATGAAGAATATCACATCGAAATACATTACACGTCTAATTTTGTTTTTATTTCTTTTTTTTTTTATCAAGAGTTCAAAATGAAATTTCGAAATTTATAAATATTATGCAAATATGAACTCGATCAACATGAGTCGGGAAGAACGAGTCAAGAACGAACGAGAACAAGCACAAAAAGATAGAGAAAAAAGAGAAGCAGACCATAAAGAGGAAAGGAAGAAGGTGAAAAAAGATTATTATGATGGTGTTGAAAGAAAAGAAAAGGAGATTAAAAAAACTGAGAAAGCACGACCATACAAAACATCTAAACCCATGAGAATTTTTAATTTTATATTAGGATTGTCATTTCTTATCTTACCCAGCTATGTGCTACTCAATGAGGATCTTGTAATTGATACTATAATAGTGATTTTTGCGATTATGCTTGCGTTATCAGGTTTAGGTCGAATGATTAATGCTTTTTACTCCAAGAATATTGGTGGAACAAAACGCCTAATTCGCCTTTTTATTGGATTAGTTATATTAATCATGGCTTCAATAGTGATTATCTTCCCAGACCTTGCAGAGAGTAGTATCTTAATTATTTTAGCTATAATAATCATTATTCAAGGAATCGGACGAGTTTTCCTTGGCTTATCTCACCCCACTTACCCATTCTGGTTGAAAATAAGCATGATCCTAATTGGTGCAACATCAATTCTACTAGGTTTGACTGCATTCAGTTCAATTACAATTGCCTCCATAACGATTGAGAATTCCGATTTGATTATGTTAATCGCTATATCGATATTTCTTGGTGGTATTAGTAGAATTGCTCAGAGTTTAGCTGGATTGAATGAGAAAAAGAATAAGTAATTATTTAGCAAATTCATCAGCTAGTATGGCATACTGAAACTCAGAACGCCATTCTCCAAAAAGGTTGAAATTACTGATAAAATGCCCCTCACGCCTCATTCCCAATTTCTCCATCATATTGATACTGGGATCATTATCCACATCTACTATGGCAATAATACGATGTAGCCGCATTTTGGTGAATAGGTAGTTATAGAGCAATGATAATCCCTCTGTAGCATATCCCTTTTGTTGGTATTTTTGGGCCAACGTGATTCCTATCTCTGCCTGTCTTTTCTTATCGAAGAGTTTAACGGCACAATCCCCAATATGATCTCCTGTTTCTAGTTCCTCAAAAGCAAGTTGTATCCAGGTATTATCCGGCAAGGTCTCCATTTTCATGGAGCTCATCTGGATAATGAATTTTCGATATTCTGCCATATCCATTTTAGTCCATGCCTGGTAACGAGCCACTTCTGGATCTGATCGGTAATTCTCAAAACTCTCCAAATCAGAAGTTTTGAAGTATCTAATTCTCAATCGTTCACTACGTATATCCATAACACATCAAATACTCTTTAACCTGCCACCATCCACCTGCAGGGATACTCCAGTGATATAACTGGCAGCTGGAGATGCAAGAAATGCAGCTGCATTGGCAATCTCCCTTGTCTCAGCAAAACGACCCATGGGGACCATATTTACCATCTCTTGCTCGATCTCCTTGGGATCCCGACCAGATTTTTCAGCTCTACTGTTGACAATAGAGTACAACCGACCAGTTTTTATGAATCCCGGTAACAAGTTATTAACAGTTATATTATAAGGCGCAAGTTCATTTGATAATGTTTTCGCCCAAGAAGCTACTGCACCTCTTGTAGTATTAGATACTCCTAAACCGTTGATGGGTTCTCTCACTGAGCTGCTGATGATGTTGATAAATCGTCCCCACTTCTTTTCTTTCATGTGAGGGAAGACTAATTTTGCAATATTTTGATTATTTACAAGATGCATGGTAAATGCTAGAATAAATGCATCCTCCTCTGCTTCAGAAATAAGCCCACCTGGTGGTCCTCCAGTATTATTCACCACAATATCAAAACTACCATGTTTAGATATATATTCTAAAACCCTTTCTTTGACTAGTTCTGAATTAACAAAATCTGCCACCAAATAAGTATGTTTCTGCTTATCCGGTGTTTTCATTTCTTTTATTGTCTCCTTGAGCTTTTCCTCGTTACGAGCAAATAGAACTACTTCTGCACCAAGTTCAGCAAAGAGTAATGCAATACCCTTGCCAATACCGTCAGTGCTCCCTCCAACGAGTGCCCGTTTTCCTGATAGATCCACAAGTTTCACAAATCATCTAGGTCGTAAGCCTTAGATAATCGTTGTGTCAAATTGATGTGTGTATGAGAATTATATTTCAAAAAATTAGCTGAAATAGAAACTTATTGAAGAGAATATTGATTTCAAGAATTCAATTCCATTAACACTTATTTCAATGTCATTTGATCGAAGATCTGTTTTGTCAGTAACCTTGGCACTCTCTATCAGTCCTATGTTCATCAAAAAATCTACTCTTCGATAAAGAGTGGATTTAGCAACATCAAAAGATTGAGATAATTCCTTGGCATTGATTACTCCTGGATAAAGACCTAATAGTTCAACTAATATGGCCACATCTCCTGCCTTTATTTTACTCATCTCCTTCTCATGTTCCTTAAGCCAGATATTGACAAAATTCCTGAACTCTTCACTTTGTACTGGGGCAAGAGCTGTAAGCTGCTCACTATTGAGATCAGTTATCTCGTCCTCAGTAACAGCATTTAACGCAAAAAGTTGCTTATTTATCCCTTCCTGGGTTTCGAGTGATTTGAAAATTGATTTCATTCTTTTGAAGGCCTGAAACTTCCAATCCCTACCAAAACTTTCATGGAATTTATTATCGATGTAAGTATAGGCCAATATCATTGAGATAAAGAGTAAGATATTCACAAGAATTATTATAATGATTGAAACAAACTGGATATTGGGATAATTTGCAATAAATGTTCCATCTAATTTCTCTTCTTGATTTGCCACAAAGGCATTGGTGATCCCAACTACATACTTGGTAAGCTGAATATTTTTTGAAGGTGTAGATATCCACATTCTATCATAATTATCAAGAACGATTATTCCTGGATATTCCTCACCTAAGTCTAGCAAGGGAATTGATTTCTCTAAGAAGTTAAAGATTCTACTCCATCCAATGTTATCATCAGTGAGATACTGGGCGATTAATTCGTTATTTGAGATGGAATAAATTCCCATATTATAGTCTATTATTACTTCTTCATCTTCCTCACTAACAACCTTCCTATCTATACTAGCAATTGCGATTTTGTTACTATCAATGTTTTTTGTTATCAGCATTCTTGAATTAGGGAAATTTATAGGTTCAGATAGATCTTCACCAGTTTTGATATCAATGTCAAATAAAGCTGGTGTGTAGTTCCAGATAAGTTTTGAATCATTAGAATATTTGTAACTATCATTTTTGTAGTAATACTGCTGTTGTGCCACAAAAAGATGATTATTATTAACGTTTAAGTGTGGTTCGGCAAACCAAAGAAGATAATCACTCTCAATCAATGTTCTATTCCATATTGACTGCCCGTTTTTGTCAAATGCTCTTATAGGATTGTTGTACCAGCCTGCAGTGATGATATATGGCTCATCTTCATATATGGTACTGATTAATTGAGTATTACCACCGATATCATCATCTTGAATACTCCATAACTTCTTGGTCATGTTTAAACTCACATCCCAATCATATGCCGAGATATTATAAGTTCCACCAACTCCCGGTTGCCATAGAGTAGAGCCTTGTGATGTAATAATCTCCATATCATTATCCCCATCAAGATCGATGAGATTCACATTATCAAATCCTGTGGAACCACCCAGAAGAAGCGCATTAATCCGCCCTAATGTCTCGCCTTCATGAGTGACAATTAGGAGGGTCCTGTTACTGATATCTAAGTATGAGCCAACTGCCCTATTGAATATAATCTCATTATATCCATCACCTGTAATATACCCAATATTGATCTGTGCATTAAGTGTTCCCTGTGTAGGAAATAAATACTCCCATTCAATATCCCCCGTTTCATAATCGTAGCAAACAATAGTGTAATCATTATTTACCGCAAGTACTTCCTTTTTGCCATCTAGATCAAGATCTGTAATTTTGATTGAATGGTATCCAACAGAGACAGGTTTCTGCCATATTCTTTTTACCCCTTCTGAATTCACTTGAAGGTGAACTATATTGTTATTGCTATCCGTAAACACCATGGACATAGAATCTAGGTTTGCAGTGGGATAATTTGATGAAACCTGAATTGCTATCAAACTCAAAATTAGGTTTAAAATGATGAATGATAGTATCCTCCTCGAATTAGACATAAGTTTGGTTATAATTGATGCGTATTAATATTATTCGATTTTATTTTTAAACTTTGAATCATATCATTTAAGTTTATCACCCAACATAGTAAATAAATTCTGTTTAGCTAAATATAATCCATAACCTTATTTCTTATTGTTGAGCTTTACTATAATAATAGGGATTGATATCAGTCTCCCCGATGGTATCAACACCACATTCATGCATCAATATGGCCAATTGTCCTCTGTGATAGGCAGAATGAGTGATGAAATTCATAACGATTGTGAGGTTAGGGCTCTCAAAGGGAATGTCATTCTTCTCCCATTGTAAAATTGTGCTCTTAGAGATACTATCTGATTCAGCAAAGGTATAGATCTCCTTTCTGACTGATCTAATCAACTCCAAATATTTCTCACAGCTCCAGTCATCATCAGGCATATCCGCAAAATCTTGATCTGTCATGACGTGTAACCATGACCAGTAGACTTCATATAGATGGAATAACAGTTTCTGGATGCTTTTTCCAATGATAATTTTATTACAGGCTTCTCTATCTAGAGTTGATATCAGCTTGAAGTAATGCTCTTCTGCCCATTCATTGTATGATAATTATTCAACAATATCCATTCAATATGCCATAGTACTGACCATATTTTATCATTTGTATTGCTGAAAATTTTGATCAACTCAAATTTATTTCATCCCTTACTCAACATTTTAATATGTCTCATAGATGATATATATTTAGAACGAATATGAAACAACAATTTTCACTTTCCTCATTTAACCTAGTTCGGGTTGAGGTATATATTAACAATCAAGGACCTTATTACATGGTTGTAGACATAGGAGCTAGAAGAACTGTTTTACATCCTGATATTGCAGAGAAACTTGGTCTAGAGATAAAAGAAGAAGAAAACCAAGGAGCAACTGCCCATGGGGCAATTGTTCATAGCAAGGCAGCTGTACTTGACGAATTCAAGTTAGGGGACCTAATTGTGAAAAATCATGATGTTGTGATCACTGAAGGAATAAAGGTCACAGGTGATGAAATCGGCGCAATAGGCGTGAATTTCTTGAGAAATTACTACCTTGAAGTAGATTACAAAGCCAAGGAAATTTATCTCGGGCAATCTCGGGGCACGGATGAATTGCATCCATTTTTCCCTGATAAGGCAAAGGCTAATTATCTCCTGGTTGTGAATGCAGCAATAAATGGAGATCATGAGTATCCATTCATCATTGATACTGGTGCAGGGGGCAGCCTCATCAATCAAGATGTGGCTATGGATATGAATCTCGAAATTAGAGATTCTCCAGTTATGATTAGAAGCCCTTCTGGTACTACCCGAGCAAAAGAAACAACAGTATCCTCATTCTCTACTTCCTTTGGAACATTTGAAGATCAATCATTTCTACTCATGCCTCTTAGTCATCTGGCTGAGGGGGAGAAAAATCTAGGTGGAATTATTGGATTCAATTATTTGCGAGATAAAAAGCTGATAATTGATTATCCAAATACCAAATTTGCTCTAGTTGATGAATCTTGATGGATCAACTTGATCAGATGGGAGTACTGTTGAAAATCTTTCGTACGCCTAATAGTATGCTCATCTACCAGTTTCTGCATATATATGGACGTTCTGCTCCCTCATATATTGGTTCTAAGTTACATCTAAGTCATGCCACATTATTTAGAAATCTTGATCTCCTCATTCGTGGGGACCTCATTGCGAAATTTGATTGTGACAGAATTGATGACAAAAGGTTTACTGCTGAATATGACATCAAATTAGCTTTGGATGATTTGTACACTATAGAGTTAAGCAAAGATCTTCATGATTTTGCTGAGAGATATGCAAAAGAAAACATTCTCATAGAATGGGTCTCTCTACTCCCAAATCTCTCTTCAATTTTCGCAGATACCATGACAAATCTTCACTTACAACTCAACCGGGGAGCAGAAATTAAATTGATGAAGGTAGCTGATCAGGATCATTCAAAGAGTGCAATGAAACCATCGAAGGTGATGAGCTTTGGTGTGCTTGATCTGGAAGATGATTCTGAGTTTTTCAATGATATCACAAAGTTAATTCATAAATATCGTAAGAACCGTCAAATAAAAGGACCCATTTCAAACCCAGTCTCCTTCTCGATTAATGTCATAAGATTTACCAGTGAGCAGTGCTGAAATTCTTTGTTAAGTGTCCCGGTACTTTTTCCAAAAATCTGTTTAGAATACACTCCCGATCAACATTTATGCGATACTTTCTTTCGAAGAAGCTGATAAATGATTCAATATCAGATTTAAGTAATTTGATTGATTTATCCAGCCGAATTCTAACAGGGGTATCAATATACGTTTTGAAATTCACCAATTGTGCCTGTCTCACATCTATAATTACTAGCTTTCCATCTCGTAATAGTAGATTCTGACAGCTGAAATCTCCATGAATGAGTTCTACCTTGGTGAATAACTCGAATAACAGATCCAATCCCTGAACTAATAGTTCCTCTACTAATTAATCTTGGATTTTCAATTGAGATAGCCGTGGTGCAACATCATCATCCTGCACTATTACCTCCATGGCCACCATAGAACCTTGTTGAAACATCGGTTTGGGTACTGGCAGACCCTTGGAGTAGAGATAGCCTAATATCTTAAATTCTTGCTTCGCCATAAAGGTTGCAATTGTACTCGGTGTGCTTCGATAGGTTTCCTTGTGTAGTTTTTTAGCTACAGGTGAATATATCTTGAATTTCTTTATGATATAAGCTTGACCCTCTTTATTATGCAGCAGAAATATGTTTGCCTCCTTGCCTTCACCAATGGATGAGATCACCTCTGATGCAATTGGGAGTATTTGAGTGAGTGAGATGTTAGTTTCCGATACCATTCGAACCGGAATAATTTTCTGAGCAGAGATCCATTCTCCATTATGAAATTTATCTCCATAGCCTCTACTAGCAAGAATTGCACAGTATCGAGCAGTGATTTCTGATCGTAATTTTCCTCTATATTGAATATTTTCAAGTCCAAGTAGAAATTTAAGGCTGTAATACTTTTGCTGATTTCTTGTTACTTGGAGCAGTTGAGTTTCTAATGGTATATGATTCAATAGATCTAATTGAATCTTATCAATGTTCGGGGCTATCTCAAATATATTGTCACACGCAATAATTTTTATGTCGTATTCAGCAATCACTTCAGGAATATTTGCTAGGGTGATGTTTCTTAGAATGATATCTGTATTATTTGAATACACATGTGCTGCATATCTGGCCTCACGTATTGCATTGGGAGAACTCCCTATCTCAAGGTCGATTCCAAGGATACAGTCGCTCAAAAGTCACTTTAAGTTATAAAATATAAAAATAAATCCTTTATCTACATTCATCTATTACATATGTTTCAGTTTGTGCTCGCTTCTTTTACCACATCCAGAACAGTAATTCGCTGAAAATGGATACTCTAGACCACAAGCCACACAATACTGTTTTTCAGGTGCTTTTTGGGTGTAGGTGGGCTCAGTGTATTTGGGTTCTGAAAAAACTGGTGCACTGCTTGTATAGGTTTTCTGGGGTTCATAGTAAGTCTGTGCCACGGGTTGGGGTTCTGTTTGAATAATAGGGTTTTGATTTTGTTGCCACCGGTACTCCTTCTCTAAATTGGATCCGATGGACCAACAGACAATTGCTGCAACAAAACACAGGAAGAAATCCAGTCTTGTGAAAATACCCATAAAGAAAATAATAGTTCCAATGGTGGAGAGGGGATGTTTGTAACTCATATCAATCACTCATACAATACTTGGTGACATAAATATTTAAAGATTCACCTTTGTTCCCTTGGGTGTGGTAACAAATCAAATTATTACTATACAACGGTTCATGATGATGAATTTTGAATTTAAACTTGATTTCATAATATCCTACAAATATCATATATACTGATTTGTATTTACCAATTTCACTCGCTCTTAAGAGATGATATCCCACTACTCAATAGTTTCTGATGATGAATTACTATGACGATATCAAACATTAGTTACACTAGTACTGAATCCTCTTATATGTACGTGTTTTCATTGCATTTCATGCGTTGCAGAATTTTAATCGGGTTGTTCCTACTCTCCATGGTTGCAGTAGGAGCAGATTCATATATCATAGATTCAGGCTCAACCAGAACATATTACCTAGTGGCCAAGGATACGCCTCAAGGCACCTACATACTAGAAGATTTAGTCAATTACCAAGATCACACCTTGTATGTGGGGGATTCCTTCAATGTTACTTTCAATAACGATTACTATGACATAAATAACCTACTTCGTGTGAATTATACTATCTCTACCGAAACATTTGAGATGACAGATAATTGCAATCCCAATTCTATTGGGTATGATATCAAATTTTTTATCAATCCTCAAACCACACATTTAGAGATTGAAACAGATGGCAAAATTGAGTCTCTGGATGAGACAATAATTGTTGAGGGAAATTGGGATAGAGATCATTTCTATTTGGAATACAGGCAAGTTTTTGATACGTCTACTGGATGGCTAATTTCTTACTACTTTAGAGAAACCAGGAAGGAAGATGATGCCTCTATAATGACTTTCATAAGCATCGATCCTGAAGAAATCGTACCACAAATCCTGTATGAGGATAATTTGTCTTCACCAACAGTATATTCCAGTTTGCTCATCATTGTGTTTTGGAAATCCAAGAAGTACTACAAAAATATACAACCTTAATAAATTTCAATCAGAAATGAGACAAAATGAAAGATAAAATTGTATTCATCTCCGGTTCTACAGATGGTATTGGTAAGCGAGCTGCTCTTGAATTGGCCAAACAAGGAGCAAAGTTAATACTTCATGGGAGGAATCCTGAGAAACTCACCACTACTATTAGCTGGCTTCAACAAGAAACTGGGATTGGGCATATAGATTCAGTACTGGCAGATATGGCTTCATTTGATTCTATCAAGGAGATGTCAAAGCAGCTACACTCTCGTTTTGATCATATTGATGTGCTTGTTAATAATGCAGGAGTGCAACAACATAACTATGAATTATCTGCGGATGGATACGAATCTACGTTTGCTATCAATCATCTGGGTTATTTCCTGACTACACATCTGCTTCTGGATCTAGTAATGAAATCAGAGTACAAACGCATAGTGATTGTCAGCTCTGGAATGCATTATCGGGTTGACCGGCTTGATTTCGATCTCCTCTTTCGAGAGGAGGGGTATTCATTATATACCAATTATGCACATTCTAAGCTGGCCAACTTATTATTCGGGTACAAGTTAGCCAGAATGCTTGATTTCAAGGGGATAACGGTAAATTGCCTGCATCCTGGTCTAGTGGATACTAATCTTAATCCCAGTCGATCCCCAGAAATAGTGGCCCGAGCCCTCCCAGTTGAAAAGGGAATTATCAGTTTGATGAGACTTGTTACTGATCCTTCACTAGCTGCAGTAAGTGGGAAGTATGTTAATGAACTTGGAGAGATAGTCAAATCAAGTTCTGCATCTTATATTGAGGAAGATCAGGATAGGTTGTGGACCTTATCTGAGAAGTTGATCGGTGAGAAATTCACAGTGTAGGAATATTATATAGAATTTTATTAAGCATATGATACAATTTCTCTACTTTAACCTGATATATGTTCATGAGTCATAATTTCACAATTGAATCTTTGAGTCTGATTTGCTGTTTCTCTTTTGCTACCACAATTCCTGTGCTAGCATCTACTGTACCTGGTAATTTGAATATCCGATGCATATCAAATTCCTCTGTGGTTTTAGATAGAAAGGAATCAACATAGGGAAGGAGATAGGTGGTCATCTGTTCCATCATTTCTACACCATCCTCCTTTACTTTTCCTTCCTCTAGGAGATAGAGATGATATCCCTTGGATCCACTCTGATAAACCTCGTATTCGATTGATTTCGAATCAAGCAACTCCTTGACCTTTTTTAGTTTGATATCTGCTGATTTCCTGCATAAGTGACAGTAGGGTTCCTCTCGTAACTCATGATATCCTTCATGGTTACCATCAATATCAAATGCAAGAATTAACCGATCGATAGGATAACCTCTGCCTTTGAATTCATCTAAAGGGCCTGTCATCATACTCAATGACCAGTAAATCTTAACTGGAATTGCTCTTCTGAAGACTCTTTTAATATCTTTGCGTATTTTTTCTGAAACAGTTGATTTGGCAGTTTGGTTGTAACGTCTGCCTTGTGGCATCCAGCTACCATTATCTAAAAGATATCTAACATGACGTTTTCCAACTAATCTCACGAATAGTTCAGGAATTGAGTATGATGAATAGAAATTTCTCAGGCTTGAAATATCAGGTGAATACTGATAACAAATTATAGTTTCCGGTATACATAAATCATTTGAAAATGCAGTAGCAATAACAATCAAGGATCTGAATTGCAGTTTTATGCATTTCATCGCATAGAAATCAATCCATTTCTGAGTAATTTTTGCCTTTTTCACTTCTATAGCTGTAGTGTTAAATACCCCATCTACCTCTGTCTCTACCCCATTCATCTGATATTTACAGTTCAATCGCACAACCGGTATATCAAGCTTCTGTTTTAACAAGAAAATTGCTCTGCGTTCTATCCATTCATTTTTACTACGAAGTTTCTTATTATCCTGATAGATGATATGAAGGATCCCATTTCTCTCTCGAAGTCGAATAAGCTCATACGGCGATTTTACTGTTTCTCGTTCGAATTCTCCACTTTCAAGCATAGTAGTGAGCTCTATCTCAGTTATTACATTGGATAGAGTTTTTTCCATACCTTGAGGGTAATGTGTAACGATTTTAATACCAGATCCCCACTTGAATCCTATTTAGAAATAATATAAGTCTCACCCGTCAGGAGTGGAATTTATTATATCAAAAACATTTACTTTCCTCTTTCTCACCTATTTTTATTCTGAAAATCGATTTTTCTGAAGAACTGATTATTCTTCGTGCATAAACTCAAGAGAATAGAGCTGAGTAGGGGTAAAGTTTTTTTAAGAAGTGAATAGTACTATTTCAAGAGAGAAGGAATGGAAAAATGAAGCTCGATGAGATTACCAACCGTGTTGAGAGAATGATTGTGAAGTATAGTGCAGAACATATGAAAATTGTTGCGACAGAATATTTGGATGAGGACTTTTATAATCGCATAACTGACAAACAACGCAGGCATTTTCACGCAATTATTGATGATATCCATGAATTCTATGGTAACGAGGGTGTACTCAACCTCTACAAAGACCTTTGGCCGCACCTCGTAGAGGAATATGGCTTGGAGGATCGAGATTTTGAAGTTCAAGATGATGAGGTGGAGGTTTCTGAAGAATTAGAGGAGCAAGAAACGGAGGAAGAATCTGAGGTTCTCAAGATCGCAGAGGAAAAGAAGAAAGCAGCGGCAGCCAAGATAGCAGAGGAAAAGAAGAAAGCAGAAGCAGCCAAGATAGCAGAGGAAAAGAAGAAAGCAGAAGCAGCCAAGAAGGCAGAGGAAAAGAAGAAAACAGAGGAGGAGAAAGCTGAGATAGAAGAAGAGGCGGAAGAAGATGAAGAGCATGAGGAATTACTCATTGAATGCACTGATGAGATGCATTACTATCTAGCTGATCTGGGAAGAGATAGATCAGATGAGATTAGTTGCCCCTCATGTGATGAGTTTAAATCAACAGAGAAGATTAACAGAAGATTAAAGGTATATCAAGTATCTAAATCAACCTGTTTTCATGAATATCTAGATGCAATTGACAAAGGACTGCAATGTCCTCGCTGTGACTATCAAAGCTAACTTATCCGAATTTTAGTTCAACAATGTAAAACTGGCTGATATTTTCTTGCTCCCTGGCAATAGTCTCCAATTCAGATCCAAATTATTGACTGGTTAATACAAACTATAGGAGTAAAATTAACTGAATATGGCATCCAAATTGGTAGCGTGGTGGGAAATGGCAGCTAGTATATCTAAGAGTTTGGATTATACGTATCAACCAGATCGGCTAAAAGAATATATATCCCAAATTAGGGTAATTTGAAAGATCATGGGGGAGTCTCATTAAATTCTACTATTCATGTTGGCAAAATACATTTGAACGAGGATCATATAATTTTAATACAATATTGTTAAGGTAATAATTATGAGTATATATATTGATAATACCATTTCATTTTTTAAGAATTTAAAATGGCATCACTGGCTTCAAATATTAATTGGAGCTCATATAGTATTTTTCCCATCCTGGGGAGAAAAAATCGGATATGATCTTTCTGGAGTTGGAGATAGTTTTATCAGAGGCCTTTACACTAGATTTCCTTTAATATTACCTATAATGATCCCTATAAGGATGAGAATGGGGAAAAATGATTATCGGTTTAAAATGCTAGTCCATTTACTTTATTTGGTAATTCTAATCTTTTTAGAAAGCTATATCTCAAATAATGGCATTCCCCCCACTTCAACTCATAATTTTCTTATCCTTAGCTTACCCATAGTTGTCCTTGTACTGGTGACTTTTATTAGCATGCTCGAGGTCAATAAGCCTTTCATCAAAGAATTTGAGGAATATACAGAAAATGTAATCGGTGGAAATGTTAATCATAGGATTACTAATGATGCTGTTCTAACCGATAGTGTTTTCGGTCCAATTGGAACATTTTTTAATTCAATTATGGACAGTTTAGTGGAGGCCTTCAAAGGATTTACAGAAATGAATGATCTAATAGTTAACACTTCTCAGAATCTTGCATCTTCTAGTGAGGAAATCAGCGCATCAGCATCTGAAGTATCTGGTACATCATCATCGATGGCACACGGTGCCTCTCAACAGGCAGAAATGATCAGCAAGATCGCATCACAAATGAATGAGACAAATATAGTAATTCAAGATATTGTCTCTCAGATTAGAAAAAATACAGATACAGTATCCTCAATTTCATTACAGACTAATATTCTCGCATTAAATGCAGGTATAGAGGCTTCAAGAGCTGGGGATTACGGAAGAGGATTTAATGTAGTAGCAGATAATGTACGTAAGCTTTCAGATGAATCAAAGAAATCAGCTGAAAATATAGAGGAGGTTGTGAATACAATCACTATCACCTTACAGAGCCTATTTGACAATATTCAGGGAGGTATAGAGCAAGTAGCCTCAGTATCTGAAGAAACTGCAGCATCATCAGAAGAAGTTGCAGCAGCAGCAGAAGAAATGATCGCAAGTATTGCGGAATTAGCAGATGTATCATCAAAGTTGGTAACTCAGGTTAAACATTCAAGAGATAGCATGTTTACTTTCCTTCAAAAGTAAAACAACTCCAATTACTCATTTACATGGTTATAATTTTGACAAAATATTAAGATCACATTCTCACGCTGATAGAATATTGAAGAAAGTAAATTAACTTCAAGGGTTTAAATACTAAAAATAATAGTTATCTTATCCTCAAAATCGTATGATTGGAGGATAATGGACTAGGAAACTTCTTCCCTGTCACTCCTAGAGTACGGAAAAGCGATTAAGCTTCCAAAAGCTCGCAAGAGAAGTCTATAAGTTCGAAAGAACGACTGGTAAATGCAACGTAAGTTAGCGGATGATCTGCCAGAAAGCCTGGAAACCCCATCTCGAGTAGTGGGACATAGGAACCGTACTTTTGTACAACTTTCTGATCAACTCGATTGAGTGTTGGCGACAACTGGTTAGAATGAACTAACAGGCAAAACAAAATATTTTGTCAAAAAATAGATCATGGACCCAATACAATCATCACTACCATAATCAATGAAACCTTCTGTATAGACAACCTGTTTCCATGAATATCTAGATGCTATAAATGAAGGATTGCAATGTCCTCGCTGTGAATATCAAAACTAACTTATCCTAGTTTTTGTTCATAATAACCAGATTGGCTGATAATTTTATGCTCCCTAGCAATAGTCTCCTGATTTAATTTAGTTTGTACCATGTAAACTAAGAAGAAAACACCTATTATCATGGTGATGATTCCTATTCCAGAGTAAATAACGCTGATAGTAATGTATCCGGCAATCACTGCGGCAATCCCAGCTCCCACCATCTGAAACATCGATATAGCCATCCCCATCAACCCATTCACCTTTCCCAGATCCTTGCTTGGAACAATCGTTTGCAGTAATGCAGACAGTGGGATGGAAAATATCACATTTATCACTCCAACAACTGCCATTCCGACATAGAGCCAAAGCATGGGAAGTGGTAGAAATGGTGCCAATCCAAGGATTATCAATGAAGAGCCAATAATGAATGCAGCACTGACTATGAAGGGCAATTTGTTCTTTATGTCACCCCTCGCAGTGATGATTAGTGATGCAAGTAATCCAGAAATGGCTGAAACACTCATAATTGTTCCAAATTCCTTTTCACCCATACCAAATTCAAAATTTAGATAAGGTGTAAATAGTGGATCAATCGCTCCAACAACTAGAATTATCAGGGAGAAGAAACTAACTATAAACATCAATGTTCTATCTTTGATAACTATCTCAAATCCATACTTCATATCTACCATCACCTGTTTTACACTCATGATGCCCTGTACTTCAGGGCGGAGATCAGTTTTGATACTGAAAATAAGCAATGCTGAGATGAAAAATGAGATACCATCAATGATAAATGCACTCGCCAACCCCAACCAGTTAATCACAAATCCTGCAATTGCAGGGCCAATTACTCTTGATGCCTGTGCAAAAATCTGTATAAACCCATTAGCTGAAACCAGATCCTGGGGGTTATTAATTACCTTTGGTATGGATGCTCCTCTAGCCGGATAGAAAAACAGTCTTACTACTGATGAGAATATGGCAAATGCATAGATGTGATTAATATTTTGAGAAAATAAAGCGACATAAACAAGTCCAGCAGAAGCTAATGCTCCAATAATATCCATACTGTACATCATTTTCTTTCTGTCAAACCTATCTACTATTGCACCTGCAAATGGACCCAGAACAATTGAGGGGATGGCCATTACTACGATAATTAATGACACTTTCTGTGTTGATAGCTCCTCACCCAAAGGTTCGGTGATTTCAAGTGCCAGAAACATCATGGCAATAAAGGTGAAATATGATCCTATATCTGATATCGCTCCACCAATAAACATTTTTGAGAAATCACGGTTTCTCAATATTTCTGATACTGAGGATTTATTCTGAGGACTATCCATATACTTATAGTAAATATGCTGATTTATGTAGTTATAGCTTTGGATATCTATAATCCAATCTCTATTTTAGGATAATCAATCGTAATTTATCCAAATTCTGCTATTTCGGAATCAAAGCGCGGTTTTGTCGGCACTATCCTTATATCTTTAGAATGCGCTATATTACGTGGTGATCGCATGAGTATCCTTAAGGAATTACTTCATTGCTGCCAGTGTAATGAAACAGCACACCTTAGTACCTGTCACTTCTGCAATAATCTGATCTGCACACGTCACAGTCACTACATTGCAATACCATATCATACCTTGTATGGAGTAACTAACAAGGTGCTCATGGTGTGTGATGAATGTTACCCAAAGCAAAGAATTTGAATAACGATCCAACATCTCAGATCTGATTAGTTTACGTCATACTGGAGGTTATCACACATACTGCTAATTGAAGGTTTTTTATAATTACTTGCAATCTCCTCCAATTCGATGTAGATGACTTAATGAACCTAATAATTATAGAGGTATTACCTTATTATGAGCAAGATTGAGCAGATTATCTCCGGGATGGAGAAAACACTAGGTCGAAAGAAGAAGAAATTAGTTTTTCTTGAATTAGCCACCCAGTTGGATTATACTGATGTCAATCCAGCTTGGGCTTCCATGAAAACACTCGATAGAGACCTGAAAAGAGATTCCATAAATGAGAAAAGAAAAATAGCACAGTTAGCACTACTTACCTTCTCCAAAGGCCCTAAGATACAATTTTTCAATGAGGATGATACTGGAGATTTCGAAAATACGATAGATAATTATGATGTAATTATCGGTTTTGATTTACTGGAAAAATTTGCCGTTCTATCACCCTATCTCTCATACAAGGAATTTCATGATCTCAAGCACAAAATCATTGACCTTTCCAAACTTGTAGAGGATAAAACTTATGAGCGACAGAGCCTGAAAGAGCTGATACAACTCAATTTTTCAGAGGAAGTTGAACCACAGGAAAAAGAATGTCAATTATGGAAGGAAGGAAATATTGAAGGTATTAAGAAAATTCTCACACAACGATTACATGCTATTACAGCTCTGTTGTATCTGGGTTGGGAGCAGGAGCCCATCACGTATAATTTAAAGAGCTATAATGAGATTACAGGAACGAGTAGTCGTAGAATTGATTTTAAGTCTGAAATTTGACAATATTCTTTCTCTTGCCAAGCATCCCCATCAACAATAGATGTAGAGACAATACAAATGGTGTATCTGCAATTTCACTACTACTCGGTCTTAGTATACCCAGAATGTACTCCATATCTACCTCAGACGCTGGTAGGATATGCAGAGCCACTCCTCCACCACGTTGCATAGTTATATCCAAAACATCGCCTTTTGAGACCTTTGTTGCATACATATCCACTGCATCAGGGTTGGTTTGGTAATCTGCATTCGAGGCATCTTGGTATATGATTGCATAGTACTCCTGATCCCCAAGAAAATCAAGTTCAATTTGAATCATTCTTGACTCTTCATTGGAAGTTGCCCCTACATACCATTGTGTACCTTTATTCCTAGCTATACTTACATACTCTCCGACAATTGAGTCCAATCCTATAGTATTATCCCAGCTGGTCGGAATCTGTTTGAGGAAACGGGTTTCTTCACGTAATGCATTATCTATTGATCGATCCACATAATAGCTCTGTGCTAGATCTGCCATCATCTGCCAGGGGCTGTGTAAGGTGACATACAAGGCAAGTTGATGTGCAAGAGTGGAGTGTCTGTTTCTGGTCACAAAATCAAAATTGAAGATCCCAGGTGTATAATCTGCAGAACCAGCCAATAATCGGGTGAAGGGGAGGAGAGTGGTATGAGTTGGATTATTGCCCGGATTGCCCCATGCATTATATTCCATACCTCTCACGCCCTCCCGGGTCATCATGTTTGGATAGGTTCGTTCAATTCCTGTCGGTTTTATAGGCTCATGGACATTGATCATGATCCCCAATTCAGCAGCTTGTTGCACCACCTCGCGATAATGATTAACCATATACTGGCCATGATGATGTTGTATCCCCATATCTGGGGTAAGAATGCGATTAGTTGGCTGCACACCTGCATATCCAGTTTTCACCATATGTATTCCCTTGGATTTGAAGTACTCAAAAACCTCCCTTATCCCCTGTTTCAAATAATTCGTGAGATTTCCACCTGTTTCAAGATGCCCGATGATTTCAATATCACGCTCATGAGCATATTGCACAACTGCATCAATATCATAATCACTAGTTGGCTCGGTGAGGTTCTGCTGAGCCCAATTATCCCATCCTGTATTCCACCCCTCAACCAACACAGCACCACAACTTAATCGGACACAAGTATCCACATAGGTTTTTACATTTGCAGTAGTTGCACCGTGTCTGAATCCCTCCTCCCAGGTCTCCAGTTTGAGATGCATGGACCACCACACCCCCATGTAGGTGCTTGGTGTGATCCAGCTGGTATCTTTAATCGTATTAGGCTCATTGAGGTTGAGAATGAGATTGGATTCTAGTAGGTCTGAGGGATCATCACCCAGCTGAATAGTTCTCCAGGGGGTAACAAAAGGAGTGGATGCAATCACCTTTATGTTGGATCCATAGTATGGTACTAATGAGCTGATAGCTGTTGTTCCCTCTCCTTTAAGCGTCATTCCGGAGTAGTTGGTTAATGCAGCCTCGTGGATACTGAAATGAATATTATCATCACGTCTACAGGTAAAAGGAGTGTTCACCCCCTCAGATAGAGCCTTGGATAAGCTACTCTCAGTGTACAGATGTTCATAACTATCAAAATCATCTGGTATCCACCAGCAGGTAGGATCTTCATTGACAACAAATTCAGTTACCTCATTGGTGATATTGAATTGATGTAAATTTTCCTGTTTAGGAAACTCATACCTGAATGCTATACCATCATCATAGGTTCTGAAATAGATGTTCAATAACCTGTTCAAATCGTCTATCAGCTCAATCTTGAGTTCGGTATATCCATTTCTAATTGTGTCATGCTGTCCCCAAACAGGATACCAGGTATCATCTACTTGCACGGTCTCAGTCCTTTGCAGAGTGAATCCAGTTTTCATATCCGTTTGATTCTCTAATTCAAATCCCAATGAGGAGAGTTCAATAATTGTTTCTCCCTTGAACTCCACACTGTATTGAGGAACTCCTTGATTGAGATTAAAATCGAGGGTAATATTTTCCTCAGGAGAGCTAATATAAGTATCATTGATTTGTAATGAAATTTCTGCTTGATAATCAGTTGACAACGAGAAGATAATTATCAGAGCCACTAGCGGGAACAGTCTCATACAAGAAGTAGGCAGGAATGAATTTAATTGCATTTGGTCGCTTAATCGAATATATCACAATTTATGTACTAAATACATTGCTTGTCAAATTGACTTTGAAAATGCTTGATGATGTATGCTAATAGGGCTTGAATGACTTCGAATGTTTTCTTTTAGTTACTACAATAATAACAAGGCCTATGATATAGAAATGCATAGGAATAGCTAGAAATCCCGCATCTTCACTATTGCTGTTTGTAATAACTGGTGTGATAACCACAGGGTTAGCTATACCCATATTTGTTTCTTTCAGTATATATAATTGTCCTAACATATGCATAGTTACTAGCACGCCTGTGCTCTTCTCGTATAGATAGTTATCAAATCCATCAGTTATTAACCAACAATCCAGTATTTCTCCATTTTCAAGCTCAAAGGTCGTTTCAGCAGTCACCATGGCATATAAATCTAAATAACTGCCTACATAGGGATCCAACCAAACCCCTAGGGATAATTTACTTGGATCAAGCTGGAAGGGAAAATTTTCTTGATCACGTAAATATCTGCTTGATTTATCCACCTCCAAAATCTGGAAATTGTCTTCACCAGTTAAATCAATAGTCAGAATATTTCCATCTTCTGAGATAACATTTATCTCAATTGTTTCATGGTAGATGATTTCATGACTATTGAATAACACATATGATCCCATGAGGTAAGTGAGAGTATCTCCGGAAGACAAGGTTGTACCAATAATGGTTGGTGTACCGCCAAGATTAGTTCTGTTAATTGTATAAGTATCTCCATCAAATATTATTGGGATGTTCTCATAATACTCTCCACTGGATATGTAGAGTTCAAGTATGGTGTAATTTTGGATCTTGAACTCATTAATATAAAGAGCATTAAGCATGAGATCAACTCTTTGAGTTCCAGGACTTGAAACTCGTATTTGACTGCTCAGGGGTAATCCTTCTGTAGTTTCCTCTCCACCTAGTTCTATCAGGGCAAGAATACTATACTCTCCACTTAAACGAAAATTCACAGATATGCTAATATTGAGCCAATCACCCACTGAATCTCCATTAACATCCCATATCTCATGAGAACTACTAAAATCATCAACCGAGGCAGCATAATCATCATATTCGTCTGGATCTATAGAATTTAAGGTTTCTTCACGTGTGCCAATCCTATTCCCATCAAGATCCTTAAGCAATACATTTACAGTACAAGCATCACTTGAAAGACCATTTTTGATTATTCCAGAGCCTATGCTGTATTCTGCATAACTATCTCCTCTTCGTGGCATGTAGGTGAATGTAACATAGAGTATAAGACTATCCTGATATAGTGATAAACGGATATTTACTGGTTCATAATCATTGATGATGACAGGAATTCTCAAGGTCAGTACATCATAAAATCCGTTAGAGTTCAGATCCATACTCTCTGCAATTATTTCTCTGTCTGGATCAAACACCACCTGAGGATCATCGAAATCTTCATAATCGATATACAAATCCTCGTTCTGTGAATCTATATGATACCAGTCATCATAACTCTCCACCATAATACCAAGTATAAAAGTCAAATCTCCACTATACTGATCAGCCCTCACCTTATTAGCAGGTATGGATATACTAACTGTACTAGTACCGATCGGTAATAAAGATAATTTGGATTTTCCACTGTAAAAGAAAGGACCAGTGATGGTCAATTCCAACAAGATCAATGCTTCCACAGTGGTGCTAAGTTCAATTGAGACAAGAATGTCATCATACTTGCTATTAAAATCAGTATCACGCAATTCAACAGTCATCGAGTTCTCCACTAGCGTCAATGGAGACTCATCAAAATCTGAGGAATTGGTTTGCTTAAGTAATACAAATGAATCCAATGACATTGAACCCATACTTGTATAGATAGAGATTTCCAATTGATAGGTTATCTCTCCATCGAGTTCATGCACAATTACGGCATACAAGGGGAAGATAATGGATAATGTATGTCTACCCTCGCCTAACTCATCAAAAAATGTTGTTTTGTACTCAATATTGCCATAGTCATTTGCCATAATACCTGTTAGTCGGATCTCAAATTCTTCTATCTGGATATAATTGACCTCAATACTCAGCTCTATGTAATTATATAAGCCATTGGCATCACTATCCACAAAATTCACCTCATAACTGTTCTCAATCACTGAAATTGGTATTCTATCCAACTTATTCACATCTATCTCAGCTTCATAAATCTCTTGTCCCAAAAATTCACTGTAGGTGTACCCTGATATTTTAAAAGAGTATATTCCCGTTTCCTTGAACTGGAAATAAGGAAATTTGAATGTGATATTGTACATACCTGGGGAATTGATTAGAAAAGTCTCGTAGTCTGATGAAACATACTCATCTTCAAAATTCACATAAATGGATATATCAATATAGAAGGAGTCATTCAGCTTTGATATCACAGGTAGGGTAAGAACTACTACATCTCCTGTGCCATCGGCAGGATCGTCCAAATCTTCATATTCTATTAATATAGCATTAAAATCCATGTAGACCGGATATTGCTGGAATTCTGCTGAATTTATATCAGGTATAGTGAAATCTAAAGAGGAGATTGCTATCTGATAAACACCCATATTGAGATAGAAATCTGAATTTATAAGAATATCACCTGTATAACCCAATTTTCTAATTTCGTGTCCCGGAATGGAAACCGTGAAATTATGACTTCCAGGTAATTGTTCTAAATATTCATTTATTTCGTAAAACTTTTCATTTTCCACATATGCCTTGAATTGACCTCGAATTTTGGCTTCTTGGGTGAAATTGAGTTCAACAATCAATATAAGATAATCATAGAGTTGATCATCATCCTCATCAACCAATTCATAATAGTAATTATATGCACTTACTGGTTCACTATCCCATGTCTTAGGATTCTCTATATCCTTGCTGATGGACTCAAAGGTCTTACATCCATCTTCGTCACACCCAGTTCCCCGTATATCAAAGGTGATTGATGTATCTGTGGAATCAGCAAAGATATATCCAGGTATGTTAATGGTGATAGTATTTGTACCACCAGAGAAATAGAATTGCATAAATTTCAAGAAAATTGTTGAGGAGTAATTTGTATCATAGATATCTAGTGTAACATCAATTGATGTTGATCCTTCGGAGCTGACATCGACTTCTAGTAAAACATTATCAATTAGATTATCAGAATCCATATCCTCAAAGGTTATTGTATAAGTACTGGCTAGGAATCCTCCCTCTGTAAATGATTCCGTTAAAAGTTCATCATTCGTGTTTTGATCCTGCTTAGCATGAACCCCTGTAAAAGGTGATGGGATTATTAATATGAATAGCAAGATGAAATGGTATTTCCTCATGAAGAAATTAAAATCCACTGACCTATATCAATCATTACATTTTTTGTAAAACTTTTGATGTGCAGTCTGGATCATTAAATCCCGACTTATTTTTCTAAATATTACCTTATAGGTATTTTATCATAGAATCGGCTATATATTCTCTCTCAATACTAATCGTATGATCGTAAAAGTTGCAGCGATACAGATTGCCCCTGTATTTTTGAATAAACAGAAAACCTGGCAAAAATTGAAAGAGAAGATACTTGAAGCTGTGGAAAATCAGGCTAACATCATCACCTGGGGAGAAACCCTGATTCCTGGATATCCTCAATGGCTATCGCCAAGTGGTGGCGCAAAATTCAATGATGCCACCCAGAAAAAGATGTATGCGTTGTACTGGAGGGAGGCAGTTTCACTTGATGATCCTATCATATCTGAGATGAGGGAGATCAGTGATCAAAAGAGAGTGATGTTGATCGGGGGAATACTTGAACAAGGCACTAGCTCTGTGTATGCAACCATCATCACCATAGCTAAAGGGCAGCTACTTGGAAGACACAGGAAGATCAAACCTACCTACGAGGAACGGTTAGTTTGGGCAGATGGTGATGCTCAAGGTCTCAAGGTGTATGATACACCTATTGGTAAGATTGGATCACTCAACTGCTGGGAAAACTGGTTACCATTGGCACGGGCTGCTCTGCATAGATTGGGAGAGGTGATCCATATTGCTGTTTGGCCTGGATCAGATTCACTCACCAAAGACATCTCTAGGTTTATCGCACTCGAAGGGAGGAGCTGGGTGATCTCAGCCAGTGGATTATTACGATCCAAGGATATGGAACATTTATCAGATGAGGAATTTCCCATGAAAGAGGAGATGATGAAAAGAAGCACCTGGCAAAACGGAGGTTCAATGATTGTAAATCCAAAAGGAACTGTGATAGCAGGGCCAATGATTGACGATGAAGGGATCCTCTATGCAGATCTTGATCAAGATACTGTGATACAAGAACGGCAAAATCTTGATATTTCAGGTCATTATTCAAGATTCGATATATTTGATTTTTCTGTAAAATCTCATAGCAATTAATATATTTTAACTACTACTTTGGTGGGAACAATTATTTGCATCCATTGGTTTATGAATATCTATGTCTCATAATTACTGTGCCTACCATCCAGGTGTACCTGCAACTACTAGTTGTGTAAAATGTAAAAATCCAATCTGTGAGGAGGATGAAAGAGGGAAAAGTATGAATAATAAGGTATACATTTATTGCAAAGAATGTCACGGTGGAGTAGTATCAGAACAGATGCAGGGATTTAGTGCTGCTATTATAATATTTGTGATTATTCTGATTTTATTTATAATCTTCTAATTGATTCTCCTTTTGATATATAAATGAATATTAAAAATTAATAAATAATGAGCTAGCAAGATCATTTACTTTAAATAGGTAATATATTACCTATTTACTATGGACACAATACTATTTCTTATACTGGTACCTATGTTGGTTGGTCTATTTATTTTTCTAAATTGGATCAATCTCGAGAAGCGATTAATGACTGAGATTCTTGCAAGAGAATCAGATTTTATTCTCGGTAATGTTGAGACAATAACTGAAGAGGATATACAGGCTCTACCAGAGCCGATTGGAAGATATATGAGATATATCAGGGCAGTCGGTCAACCTAAAGTGTTCAATTTTAAGGCATATTTTCATGGAACATTCAAGATTGATGAGACCAAACCATGGGTGAATATCTCTGCCAAACAATTCAATTATCTTCCAGATCCTACTAGGATATTTGTGATGAAGGCTGCTATGATGGGAATCACCATGTCTGCCAGGCACATTCACCATCATGGTAAGGGATTGTTTGAGGTTACTCTGCTTAAGCTCAAAAAGTTATTCTCGGTCTCAGGTCCTGCGATAGATGAGGGTGACTTGACCACCTTTCTCAATGATCTCATACTAATTGCTCCCACCGGGATATTCTCCCTTCAGGATCGAATTACCTGGGAGGTTATTGAAGACAAGGTACATGTGTATCTGGAATATGAGGGATTGAAGGTGAGAGCCCAGTTAATCATTGATGGGGAAGGTAGGCTAACCAACTTCATCTCAGATAATCGTTATTATGATGAGAAAGATGATAATAACAACACCGTATGGATACGGTCAGAGTGGTCCACTCCCATTCTAGAATATGGTGAAAGAGATTCCATGTATCTCCCCATCCGGGCCAAGGCTCAATGGAAGAAACAGAATGGCTATCTTGAATATGCTGATTTCATAATAGATTCTGTTGAGACCAATATAGGGTGGTGATCTAATATCTCTGCTCCAGAAGTATTTGTAAAGATCCTCATGCTCTCTCATAAGATGCGTATGCTCAGTGATACACATCTCAAAGGATATGGATTGACAACTATGCAGGTATTGACCTTGATTGCAGTTGAGCGATTATTCGATGAATCACCATCAATCACCGATTTGAGTGAAACTATGAGCACTTCCAGACAAAATGTCAAACAGCTGGTGAATCAACTGGTGAAGAAGGGATTTTTAGCATTGAACAGAGATGTTTCTGATAATCGAGTGCTTAGAATCAGTACTACAGAGAAAAATCGTATGTACTGGGAGAAATACAATACCCAGCATACTGAGTATCTCATCGCTCTATTCACCAGGCTTTCTTCAGATGAGATCTCAACCCTTGATATTCTGATATCCAAACTTTATCAATCACTATGAGAAGGTAATTCCAGTAAATTTTTTCCTCTTAATTCTCAAAAATCTTTATTCAATACTACTAGCTAATGTAGGTGATAATTGACGCATTCTCAATGGTATCCTGTGATTATCATCCAGACAAGGAAGCCAAACTTGAGTGTGATATCTGTCAACTGCATATCTGCTATTCAGACAGGAGGACATATAGCCATGAGGTGACCAGGGATGAGGCCATTTTGGTTCAATGCTGCATTCCCTGTTATACCTACCTTGAGACCCAAAAGCAAATACGAAAACCCAAAGCATTTGTCACTAGGATAGCTCTACTCATTAGTATTATGCTCCTACTGATATCGTATTTTGCCTTTCTTGGTCAAATAGTCCTTGGTACCATTGAGTATTACCCCTTAGGAATATTTATCATGTCTTGTGTCTTTTTGGTTCCCAGTGCTGCTTTTGCATATGGCTACTACTGGATGAGTACCACCCCATACAGGGGTATGTGGCTCAAAGAGAAAAAAGACGAATTCTTGAAGGAAGTGGATTGCATACCAGCAATAATATCAGAGATCAATCCCCAAATTGTGCTCAAACAAAAATATTCTCCCAAGAGTATATGTTACAAATGCAGGGCAAAACTCACACAGGAGGATCGATGTGATCGTTGTGGGAAGTATCAAGATGATGTAGCCCAATATTATGCCTCAAATCCCGGTGCATAATCAAATTCTTGTGAAAGATTTTTCCAAAGTCAGATAAAGAGAGGTGATGAGTTCAAGACCCACCTGTGAGAGCACAATTCTGCTGATAGTCATATTTTCATCTGCAAGATTTCTACTCCTTTCGATCAACTCCAAATCCTCCATCAAATTAATTCGCTTATATATAGTAGATTTCTTAGCATGAGGGAATAAGTCCACCAATTCAGTTTTTATCATAGTACTTGGAAACCTCTCCAGTAATTCTAGGAGAATTGCAATATCTCCAATTTTTAGCTGATTGAGTTTCTGGGTCGTATAGGAGAGCCAATGTTTCAAGGTAGGGAAATTCTGATTATGGCTGATATTCATCAATGTATCGCCAATCTCAGTAAATTCCTGATGATCAACTTCCACTTCCTCACCCACTTCAAGTAACATCTCATCTAATTCCAGTTGGTTCTCTAGGATGACATTGGTATTGATCAATCTCAGAATAATTTTGTTCATTCTATAGTAAAACTGATTTCTCCAGTTCTGTTTATATGGTTGGTTGAATTTGTACAGCCTGTATCGTTCGATCCACTTATTACCGATAATTGATAATAAATTTAATGAATTTGCCAAAACCTCCACTAAATACTCACCAATCCCATTCTGATTATCAATAACCACCTCACCTTCCAGAGCCTTAGCATCATTGAGTACCAATATCGTAGATAAAGAGATCAAGGGTTCATGATACAATTTTCTTATTTGCTTGTTATTAATCATCCACAAAAATCCCGAGCTATCTTGAACCAATATAAAATCCTGCTCAATGCATATGGTGGCCAACTGATTCTGCAAGGTTCTACCATTGAGCACTGCTCTGGAGTATTCAAAGGGAACTTCAAGCTCTCGTAGTATTCTCCCATCATGCAGATCCATCATCTCCATACGGACTGCAACATTATTATTATCCAGTTTGTATTGAATCTCTCGGTAGAAGTATGATCCAGCCACGATGCTAGGTCCAAGAAATCCTCCATCAGGCTCATCAATTTGCTCTAGTATCTCTCCATTGTCTGGATTGATGATAAATATCACTGAATCTACCTTTTGTCTCCAGTAATCATTAGATATGGCCAGTAATCTGGTCGTTCCCCCAGTATCTGTAAACCATTTCAACTCCACATCTGCATGGGGGTGTGGGTCTGAGGAGAACAGAGTTGTTTCCCAGATCTTGTTACCTGCTGCATCAAATGCTCTAATAGGATTGTTGTACCACCCTCCAGTAATTATGTAATTCTTTTTCTCGTATATGATCATCTTGGTGTTACCACCACAATCCTCGCCTTCCCAGCTATGTTGCATCTTCATGGCAGTATCTTCCCATCTCCAGATATCTATTCGGTATCGTCCATTTTTCTGGATAGGGTCCCAGAGAGCTGCACCAAAAGACATTATCAACTCATTTTTTCCATCAGCATCAATATCATGGATAATGAGATTATCCACACCGTAATAGCTTGTAGTATCTCTGATTGATGGAATTATCTGTAAGAGCTGTCCATTATTTTTGAATAGTAAGATAGATATATCAGGATAAAGCAATTGAAAGGATCGTGATAAAACAATCTCATCGTTGCCATCTCCAGTCAAATCACCTGCTACCATTGCCTTGGGATGTGAGTCAAAGGAATCAAGATTTTTCTTCCAGATTTCCATCCCTGTATCAAAATCAAGACCCAAAATATATTCATCGACATATCCCAGCACTAATAGCGTTGCTTCATCAGCAGTAATGATCTCATCAGCAGCATAATGGTTAAGTTTCTTCTCATAAATCTGTCTTGTCTCATCCTCATCAACCTGCAGATGAATCAAATGTCCATCTTTAGTATTAATTAATATGGAGCTTGTAGGTCTATGAATTGCTACTAGTGATACCAACAAAATGAGTAGAACAAGATATAGTATCACAGGCATCACATAGATTATCTCTATATAAGCATAATGCAATTCTCTCTTTCAAGAATATTATTATTATATGAGAATAATGGGTGAATATTGCATTTCTATAGAAATAAGTCGTAATTCCTATTGTTCAACCTCTCGGTTGAATAATATACTAACGATACGTCCTGCTGGGCCATTGAGGAATCTATCGAACTCGCAATCATCCTCAGCTCGTTTGTTGAGGATTTTCATCAGTTCACTCATATCCTCTTCAATTGATGGATTTATGCCACCGTTTTCTTGTCGTAATTTCTGATTCCTGGCTATCAATCTATTCTTAACCGGTATTAGTACATAATCATACTCGTAAGTCATACTAGGACGAACCTATATGCATAAAATTTCAAGATTATGGCTTAATTATATATTTTTGACACAAATTATTTCTCGTTCTCATTATAAAAGTGTTAATAGCGTTTTCAATAAGCTGTCTGATTATTATTAGTGATCTTAGGTTTTGAAAAATATTACGTAGATTATCTTATGATCTATTATTGTTACTGGTAATTTTTATAATGTCCAAATTTTTGAATATGTAATGAATGAATTAAATCTCGTAATCGGCTGGATGAATGTCATTTTTGGAGTATTTCTGCTGGGTTTTGCGCTTATCACATATCAAAATAAGGTTGGTATCAATAATTATGTTGGCTTTAAATTTGCTAAAGCATATGAATCAGAGGAGAATTGGTACAACATTAATCACAAAGGTGGACAATATCTATTACCGTGGTCTATTCTAACTATAGTCTTTGGTTTTACAATGTTTATCATTCAACTAGAATCACAAGGTCTGTGGTTTTGGTTGATGATGTCATTTCCAATACTCGTTTTACTATATCCATCATTGCGTATCTACCAGTATACAAAAACAATATGAGTCGAGTTATTCGAAACCAGGTAATGATATAGCAAAATATGAACACAAATGAGATACATCACTCTGCCGTAAATAGCTATTTGACCTCCATAAATGCTCTTCTCACGAAGTCTTCAGAAGGTCGATGACATTTATTTCTCTAAAATCATTCTTACCCAATATCTTTAAAACTGATGCCTATCAAGCATCAATATGGAATCAGATACTGAAATGCCAATTGATTCACCCAAACAAGACGTCTTTATTGTTAAAGGAAAACATATTACCGCATTCTCTTCCATTTTTGTTGTCATGGGATTAATCCTTATGATAACAATGTCATCGAGTATCCAAGTTGCGATTGATTCAAATAGCTGGGTATCGGTTGAGGGAGAGATTACCAGCTCAGAAGTGGTTTCAGAAACCAGAGGGAGTGGAGGTGATAAGGAGACGAAATACTATGCAGAAGTTAGCTATACATTTAATGTTAATGGCAGGGATTACACCGGAAATACCATCTATGCAGGAGATATCCGACCTAGTGGAATAATTGCTTCCAATGCATATGTAGAGGAACATCAGGCAGGTCAGGCTGTGACTGTGTATTATGATGCTGAAGATCCCAATAATAATTGCCTTGAACCTGGAATCACCTTTGGTCATGTGGGTTTTGCTCTCATGGGCCTTGTCTTCTTCTCGGTTGCTTTATTTGGTGCGATCAAGGGAATAAAACGCTGGAATGAAGTCATCATAGAACTTCCTGTCAAAACCAGATGAATTTTAGTGTAACCAATAGTACAAAACATATCGTTCTTTTCAATTATTGTTTAACAACTAATCACATTCAATGGCTTGAAAATACAGCATTACAAGAGATTAAATTATGCTGTAATTTGATATTTGTCTATTAATTCGTTCAATCTATAGATATCAATTAGTGCGATATTAAGTTCATTTGCCTTCTTTATAACTCCAGATGAAAAAAAGTTAGTAGAAATAATTATTCCCTTATCAAATTTTTCTGATCTAATGGCTGAATCTAATACTTGAACGGTTGATGGTTTGATTTTTCTCTTAGGCCAATTCTTACATTCTATCCCAATTTTAACATCTGACAGTTTTCCTTGTTCAATTACCTCAATATCAATCCCACCATCACCACTAACTTTTCGATTGTGCACTTTTTTGAAGCCCATACGAAGTAGTAACTTTGTGATATAGATCTCAAATTGCTCTCCATTAAGCTCATTCCAAGGAATTTTTTTTCGAATAATCCTTTTGCATTTGGGGCAATCCGTATTTTTCTTTGTTCTATCCATCAATCTGCTTTCCCAGGTATGCTTCAATTCACATCTGAAAACATATTTCTTGTCAGAGCCTGGAATAACATCATGTGGTGTTAGATTTCCATTTTCTTTTGGATGCCATTCTGCAGCAATACTCGGATACATGGTAGCCAATGAATTTGTCACAGATACTTTTTTATTTGCGCAATATGGGCAATTTGACCCTTTGGTTCTATGCACAATTTTTGATGGCCATACATGTTCCTCATGAATTTCACATTTCCACCATACTTTCTTGCTAGATCCCGCTGTATATTCTGCAGGAGATTTGTCATTAAAGCTTGGATGCCATTCTTTTACTAATTCAGGATAGAGAGTGGCTAGTGAATTAGTAACAGAGACTCTATGACCACTACAAAAGGGACATCCATAATTAGCCTTTGTTTGATTATTTGGTGTAGCAGGCCATTCATGATCAGGACCCTTAGGGCATTTCCAATGATATTTAGTATTTGATTTTGGTGCAACTTTTTCAGGAGATGTATCATTTTTCGTATAATCCCAAAATTTTACTTTATCTGGAAATTTCTGAGCAAGAGAATTATCGGGAGTAATATACCTGCCACTACAATATGGGCATCCTGAACCTCTCATCCTATTCTTTACATATCCTTCCCATTCATGACCATAAGCACAGATCCACCAGATTTTTCCTCGAAAATTAACTGGAATATCCGATGCTTTAAAATCATTTTTTGGATTGAATTCTGCTACTAATGAGGGCACATCAGAAATCGTTTCTTTCACAAAATATCTCTTACCTATTAGAAAGTAAATATGTTGGTTGAGATTCACTATAATGATACAAAAAAGGTCATGTATACCTAACTAAGATATTGGAAAATCGACTAAGAGATGATTTTAAGATAAAAAATAATTAGTAACATCAAGCTTATCAGCAGTATCTGCCAAGCTTTATATCCCCAATGATACCTAGTAGAGTAATGAGAAAAGTACTATTCATTCTATTGTTTTTGCTAGCATCAAGTATACATGTACAATCTGAACCCAAAGCTACAATACGATACACGGTGAAGAATGGCACCTATGTTATTGGTGGACATTCACTATCCGAGGGATCTATTTTCACTGTCAATCTTATTGATCAGAACAATGTGGATAATACCACGGAATTGCTGATAGAGCTGGAATCAGGAGAGTATTTTGAGCTGAATATACCTCTATACTTGCATCTGGATGAAACCTTCTTTGCACATAATTTCTTCACCAAGCCTGAATGGTCAACCTACACAGGCCAGCTGAGAGCATGGGAGGAACGATCATGGGGCATAGACATCATAGATAGCGATATTGAATTTGGGTTCTATACAGAAACTTCTCCGAATAATACCTATTTTAATCTTAAATGGAGAAAATCAGATGCCAGTTTGGATTATTTTGGTTATGATACCTATGATTCCGATGATAATATCATTGAATCACAATCATGCACAGTGCAGCCATACGTGGAATTCAGGGACACCATACCTGTATCACCTGTATTTCTGCTGGCATTTCCTGTACTGATTGTCTGTACCAAGAGAAAAAAATAGGAATAATGAATGAGGGCAATTAATATAAACGTTTGAGATACTATTATCATGTGAGATCTTTATTTATTGGAGTTATTGTAATATCAGTTATAGCAACAGCATCAGGCTGTACAACAGTTCCTTCTGCTGGAGCTCACTTCAATTCAGCATTTTTGACTGAAGCTGATGGGCAATTATTTGCATCTGTTAAAGTAGAAGATCCATACGATAATATCAGTTACCCAGACTGGAAAGATATTGTATTGGATACTAATACCAAGACTATTAGTTCAAAAGTAAACAATGTTGAGAAAGTGGTAAATCCATACACATTATTCGAATATTACACAATGAATGTTGAATATTCCTATGAGAATATTCAAGTCTCCGTTATTCCAACTATTTTGGATGATAATCCCTCTCATTGGAGAGCAGATTATGTATGGAGTATAAGTATAGATGATTTCGTAGTTCATGAGCAGACTTTTTATAATATAGTCAACTCTGAAATCCTGCCTCCAGTGTCATTTTATAGTGAGCAAGAGCAATCGGTATACATCATCATAGGTAATTCAACAGATGACACTCAGTTCGCCTACGCATATAGGTATGATACACTAGATAATGCCATTTCTTCAATTGCTATTGATTGGAAATTAGATACTGATGGGATTTCTTATGCAAAGGTGTATGATGCGTTAAATATCATTGGAATTTCTACTAGAAATACATGTGGAGAAACTCATTACTATCATTATAATGATTCAGTCATTGATTATCAAATTTCATCTACAAGCATGTTTGAGATACTTCTATTTGATACAGAATATTATTATAGAATGAATAAAGAAGATCTCACCATATCAATCATAGATAGACAGTCACTCAAGATAGATATTTGGAATATATCAGCTGATGACATCTTTACATCCTCTGGCAATGCATTTCTACCAATTACCATAGTATTAGGTATTTCTATCACCTTTTTGGTTAAGAGAAGAAAACAAGGTTTATGATTTAGTATTCTGAAACTCTATTAATCAAGATATCATTCAATTATTCCAAGGTGAAGAATTAGATTTTTCTAGTACGGTATTCATATCAATATAATGTTTTTATGGACACAAGAAGTCATCATTAGTATTATTTCATTGATTCCGGTACTAATAGGTAATTATATTGTGATATTGGCTCTGAAGAAACATAAAAACAATTTCATCATCATATTCAGCTATGCATGGACCTCATATACCTTATTTAGGGTATTTGAGAGCTTATCAATACTCTTGCAGAATATCTATCTCTACAAATTATGTAATAATCTATCCATTCTTGCCCTAATTAATATTGTTCTGGCCTATGAATATCTGGCAAAGGATAGGATCAGAAATGTGGTCATTGCCATATTGATGATTTTCTCTACCTTGATAGTATATGTTCAATTTACGGAACCCACTGTGGAATCATATCTAATGGCCAATGGGGATCCGTCCTTCACAGTTGTTGGTAATATGAGAGTATTTACCATGATTATGGCCCTGTATGCAACTGCAGTATTCTGCTTTTATAACTACAAAATTTGGGTTAATAGTCCTGTATACCTGAAATTCTACACTAAATTAAACTTGCTAGGATCAATCATCTTTGGTCCATTGTATGCTATCTTCTTTGCTACCGGATTAACTACCCTATATCCCGTTTTTGCCTACTCCATCTCTCCCATTGGGGTAATCACCTCTGCCTATGCCATCTACAAGAGACCTGAGATAGTCTATATCCTCCCATTTCAGCTGATACAGCTAAATGTGATCCAGGGGAATACAGGATTATCAGTGTATTCTCATTACTGGAGTGAGAAATCCAGGATCACCAGTGATGAGATATTCTCCAGTGTGATCGAGGCAATGAAGTCATTCACCGAGGAGATGCTGAATGTGGGGGGATTGAAGATGATTATCCTGCAACAGGGAGTGCTGGTGTTGGAGGAAGATCAGAACTCCAACTTCTATTTTGTGCTACTGGCCAGCAAGATCAATTCTTTCCTGATACAATCTCTGGGCATGTTCACCACCAGATTTAGCCAATGCTTTGCTGATCGAGTACAGGATGATTTTGTTCTTGATGAGACAATTGTGAAAACTGAGGCTGATGAGATACTTGATGAAGTATTCAAGTATATTCCAAAATTATGAATGATATTTGATTTTTCTATGCATCCCTATTTATCCTGCAACTAAAAATTTTCAGGATTTCTTATAACAATCGTGATTTCTTGGCTGATAGCAATTGGGATGGTGATTATTACCATTATAATGCCATTGTTCTTTGATTACCCTTACTGATCTTATTCAAAGAAGTTTTATGTTTTATAGAATACAGGATTTGATAAATCTATACTGTCACAATACATTTGAAAATATTTAATCTAAGTAAAATTCAGAGATTGATACCGTTGGAGTAAACAATTAAAATCACATGAATTATTACAGTTATATGGATATTAAAGAAACAAGATTGCCAGGTGTAGGTGAAAAATTCAAATGCCATATCGAAGATAAAGTACATTTGGTAATAATACGCCATACTACTGGAAAAGTTGAATTGTATCTTGATGACAATCCTGATCAAGATAATATAAAGTTATTTGAACTCAGTGCAGAACAGGCAAAAACAGTGGGAAACCTGCTGGCTGATAACAAATATGTCACTGAGAAGGAACATGTATATGCCCAGCTGGATAAGAATTCTATACTGGAGTGGTATATGCTGGAGAAGGATAATCCACTCATTGGGAAGACATTGAAACAAATCAATGCTGATGATGATATATTAGTGCAGATCATTGCCTGCAAATCTGAAGAACACACCACTACCACCAGCTTACCAGATCATTTCCTTAAGCCCAAAGAGATGATCATTGCAGTGGGATCTAGAGAGGATCATAATCATTTCAAGAAGTACCTCGGTGAATAACTTGGCAGGAGTTGGATTATTAGAAGTAGGCATACTATTTGCAGTTCTAGCATTCACAGGTAGTATTGCTATACGTATTAACAAATCAGTCATCCCCTTCTATATGCTGGGTGGAGTTCTGGTGAGTAGCTATGTACTCGGGAGGGTTTCTGATTTCTATGTGGGAAAAAGTATAGAAGTGGATTATTTTGTAAAATTAAGTGCTGAAATGGGAATAGTTCTACTATTATTTTATCTCGGTTTGGAATTTAATATCGGTCGGTTATTTGAAAACCGGAAAAAAATTGGAATTGTCGGCTTAATCGATCTGACAAACCTGTTTATTGGTATCGCAATTGGTTTTGTATTATTCAGAGAACTGGTTGCAGCTCTATTGATCGGGGGCATAGTATACATCAGTTCAAGCGCGATAATTACCAAATCGCTAGTAGATTTGAAATGGATAGCCAATGATGAAGCAGAACCGATTTTAGGAGTGCTAGTATTTGAGGATCTCTTCATCGCTATCTATATGGTCATCCTATCTCTATTGCTGGTAAATGAAGATAGTTCAGATATTCAGGGAATTGTGATGACCTTAGTTATCATCATAGGATTTATAGTATCACTTGTGTTATTGGTGTATTTTGGTAGCAAGTTGTTCCAGAAGTTTTTAGATCTTGACAACGATGAACTCTTTGTACTGCGATCCATGGGTTTGACCTTTATAATTGCGGGATTTGCCCTATTTATTGGTGTATCTGAAGCTGTTGCTGCATTCTTTGTGGGTATGGGTTTTTCAAGCACAAAGCATGTAAAAAAACTGGAAACCAGTTTGCAAGGAATACGGGATATTTTTGCTGGGGTATTTTTCTTCTGGATTGGATTGAATTCCGATCCTCTGCAGATAATGGATGTTGCTGGGCCTCTTATCATCCTAATAATTTTCACCACAGTTTCCAAATTTGCCACAGGCTACCTAGCGGGTAAAATATATGGTCTTAGAAGAAGAAGATCCATCAAATCAGGTCTGGCCCTGTTGACAAGAGGTGAATTTTCTCTGATTATTGCTGCATTGGCTGTAAATGTATCTGGGATTGCTACCAATACCATTCTAACAGAAACCATACCCTCAATTGCAGTAGCATACGTTTTCTTCATGAGTATCATTGGAACCTTGGGTATGGAATACTCGAGTATATTTGAGAAATTTCTAAGTCGTAATAATGTCTAATTTAACTATACCTTCCTCAACTTCAGGATCGAATATAACGTTAATATTGTTATGGCTCATCAAGCTTTCTGAATCCACCAGATTAGGGAAAGTAGTGATGGAAATCTTGAAGGATATACTTCTGTTATTAAAGAGTGAAAACAAGTTAAATGAGATCTGCAAAGAGAATTTAATCCATGATTTAAAAAATGATTAGAAAAACAATCGCCATGGAAATATAAGATAGAATATTGTCAGCAACTTTCATCTTATTTTCATCTAGGAATCTATTCAGTTGTATTGTAAGTAATTTCCTCCCGTCGGATAGTACAATAGGAAGTAGATTAAAGATGATCAGGAAAATATTTACACCAATTGTCGTATTGATGGTTATTTGCCAAAAGCCTCCTACATTCAAGGTAAAGTACATCAGGATTGAGAGTATCAAGATAATTAGATTAGCAAAGAGCCCAAAAGATACCGTTCTGCCCAACTTGACAAAATTTTCAGGTGTATTCTCAAGAAATGGGTTCTTCTTGTTCACATTACTTTTCAAATTCCTAGTAAGTCTATCATGAATTTTACTCCATGTAAATTGAATTCTATCATAGGCTTCTTTCTCTTCAGGTTTGACATCATGATGCTGAGCCTCTTCGTTCCATCGTTTCTTAAGAGCATCAAATCGCTCTGTGAGTTCAAAGTCAATATTAACATACCCTGCATACAGAAATGATGGGATTACAAATAATCCACTTGATCTGATCTTTAATTCATTTGCTGCTGCTTGGAAGCCATGGAATAACTCATGAGCTATAATGGCAATTAATACAATCACCCAGAAATGTACAGAGTCATAATCAAAATCCAAGAAGGTATCGAGAATGAACAGGGTAAAATAATACAATTGATGTTTGAATATAGAATTAAGGGTAATCAGAATGATTATTGCAGGTAGCATAATAATTGAGCCTAAACCGAATATGACCCTCGATATATCACCTAGTTTTATCCAGAAATGCTTGTAATCTTCACCAACCTTGACAAACCAGGTATTCAATAAGCTAGTTGAGATGCCAAAGGGAAAGAATTTGATACCAAGAACCTTGATTTCCTTCACATATAGGATTACAGTTAAGACAAAGTACAATCCAATTCCAACAATCATTTCCCAGTTCAAAATAGCCATCTCCATGTTTCAAGGATCAGATAGCGAAATCCATCAAAAATCACTATCTGCGATACAATGATCGCGATTACTCCAATGAGTAGTAAGAAATTCTCATCATTTTGTTCTATACCATATTTCATTTTCAAGTAGGAAACAGGAAGGATCTGTACAAGAATAAATAGGGATGCCATAAACGGCCCCCAGCTGCCGAAATAATACACATTTAAGCCTTCTAGAATTCCAATTTCTGATAGGAAATACATGATAAGGGTGCTTGTTGAATACCACCCAATTAGAAAGAACAAAATGAATTTTCTACTGATGGAATTCGTCTCCATCCTGTCGATGAAATGATGAGTATCTTGCTCATAATAATCAATCAGAAATGGATACTCTTCAAACTTATTGCCTATTATGAAGTAGAAAATATAGTATGAAATCAGTGTCAGAGAAAGAAACATAGCAACCACAGATATTGTTCCAAATAACCATTCTGGGAACATCAAATCATTATTAATAGAAATCACCAGATCATTCTCAGTTTCAAATTCTACCTCGATGATATCCCCTTTATGGAGGTAGTATCTCTCCTTCCAGTCTAGTGATACCCATTCATCATTTCTAAGGCCATACGTTCCATTTCTGAATTCATCTATTCGTACATCCCCAGAGATACTTATTGCGTAATCAACAGAAAGGAATTTGCCAGTTAAGTTGGCCACTCGCATGTGGATTTCATAGTAACCATTCTTGGGAACGATGAATACAATAGAATGATTGTTTTTGTTTTCGGGTAGGGTATGATCAAATCTGAAAACTTCATTTCCCTCATCCTGATAGGGTAAATCAACACTAAACTGAATTACCATTAGGGTGATAAACACAAGCATCATCAACATGAACAGCCAGAACCAATTTGGTGTTTTGAACTTAATTGATTTCTTCAATCGGTAATAATCCTCTGCTTCTCTCTTCTTCATTTCCACAATATCTGTTAGTCCAGTCAGCCGAGAATGCAGCTGATCTTGTGTAACAGCCTTGAAATTGGAGAGAGTATCCTTGATATGATCATATACTGCAGAATTTGATCTCTTCACAATGAGTTTTACTGTGAACCAAGGTGAGATGATATGATGAGGAACGACAAAAGAAGGCCAGATAAATTGGATATCATCGAGTTTGTATCGCATTTGATACTTGGGATGCTCTCCCAGAAAAGATAGTTTTTCTCTTAGATATAACTGGTAGTACATATTCTCCAGGTATGCATTTTCTAGCTTGATGATGATATTAATCTGCCTTCTATTCTTGGATCTAATAAATTTAAAATATATTGTAACTGAGGCAAAAACAAAAACTATGAATATAACCCAGGAAAGCGAATCATTCAAGAGGGCCATAAAAATACAGAATAGAATTTTGGTCTATGATCTTTCAATTTCTCTAGTTTGATAAGTTCATTATACGCCCTACTTTTGTCCTCAAGTGAAGGTTCGTCAACCTTCCAAAATTCCCAAAATCTGATATTGCTCTCCACTGAATCTTCATTGGTAAAACACCATTTTAAATAAAATTATTTTGAAGGGTTCTTTTACCTATAATTTATCTGAATATTGAGAAGGAAGTGTCGATTTACCTATTTTCATACGTGTTCGATGGGTTAACTAAATCAAAAGATCAAGGTTTACCAAAAGAAACTTCATTCAGTACTTAATAGTTCTTGTATCTATACAAAAATAAACAAATATACTATTATGTCAAAAAAAATTTTTGAAATAACTGTTTCAATTATCGTCAATGGATTATTGCTTTAGTTGTAATGGTCTTGGGACTAATCCTCACGAACTTCAATCAGAATTAGGGGCTGCAACTGGTATGCAATTCATCCCCTTGATTTGGCAACGTAAGATTCATAAAACGAAAATTTCACAACGCACAACAGATTTTTTTGATGAGAGAGACTATACCCGGGAGATTTTAGATCCTTTGATTGAGAAAGTAAATAATATCGTTGATGATGATTCCAACATTTTTTTCGTTTCATACTCTACTGGATCAATAATTACAGAAGATATTATTTCAGGGTTGAACTCTAAGAAGATCAACCATCTGCTTATAGCACCTGCAATAGATGGATCAGGTTTGGCTGATGCATTAGAAAAAGGAATACTCCTGGGGAAACTGTTTGTTGTTCCAATTGGTTTACTAGCAGTTATTCAAACTCGAAAAATGATTAAGAAGAAAGGAAAGATTTGGTTAAGAGAAATACTGGTAAAAGGGACGAGGATTCGTAAGGGAATAAATAGAACTTTGATATTTGCTGGAAAGGAGAATGTTGTAAAGGATATAACAGTAGATTTTGAAAAATTCAATAGATATTGCTGGGGTGAGTTTAATCATCAGACTATTGGTAAATTTGATAAATCATCATTGGGTCAGAGATTTAATGAGATTTCTGTTGACAACCCTGCAAGAAAAATCAGTAAGAAGGAAATACTGGGAGATTTCCTGAAAACAAAAGGGATGACCGAATCAGGCCTTTTTTTATAGAGTAATCAGGTCAGAACAATATATTAATTGAATAATTAGAGGAACTTTTTTCTATTCTAATATAATCGAACCATTATTAAGGATGTTTATCTCTGTAATCATAACAAAGACAAGAAGCTAATTAAACAATTAAAGTAAACAATAATATGGTATAAATTTGAACCTAATGAGTTTTGAACTTAGCCTAGCTGTGATAATATTCAATATCACATATATTATTCTTTTAACTTCATATATTGAGGTGTTTCCTCTCTAATTAGTACTTGTAACTGTTTCTTACTATGGATTTTGAATTCAGCTTTAAATGAAATTTTTATTACTGGCTGAAATATCTCGATAAAGTTTTTAATTAGATGTTTCCTTATATTTGTAAGGGGAGTGATATTCATGACAAATGAGAGAGAGAGAATAATTCAAGGGATTGTTTCTTGCATCGGGAGAAATGGTACATCTGCCACTTTGATAATCAAGACTCAAGAATCAAGTCATTCTATTAAATTACCTGAGGATATGCTTAAGGAACTGAATTTGGGGGATAAGGTATCCGTTATAACTACAATTCAAGGTAATCGAATTTGTGTTAAACAAATTCAAGTCATACATGGTGAGGTAGAGCTAAAATTTGCTGATCTTACAGGTCCACTTGATCTTGAAAAGCTAAGTTCTAATCTGGAAACCACTGTTAATAGAATAAACAACAGTTTCTTCCCTACTTGTGGATTTACTGTACTCATAAATGAAGATTTGAGTGATAAAATAAAACATTTCAACAAACCTGATAAAAAGCGTATGCACAAGGTAATTCGGGATTTACAATGGGGCTACTGGAAAGAAGGAGTACGGGTGAAAAAGCTCAAAGGAGTTAAATCACCTGTCTTCGAGGCCAGACTTGATAAGGCTAGACGTCTTTTGTTCAGTATCAAATCTATACCGAAACAGGATGAGAAGAAAACAGCTCCTACTCTAATTCTAGAAGATATTGTGAAGCATAAATACATCAACCAGGGTGCCAATTTAATTCATGAGGTGGAACGTTTGAATATACAGAATTATAATATGGCTTTGATGCATGAAGCTGAGATTGAAGATGAAATCACTGATATTGATGAACTGCGGAATCTCGAGATTTATGAGAACTTGAAGGGAATTTTTAAGGAAAAGATAATAGAAGAGGTAGACGATAACAAAAATGTCACGGGTTTACCAAATGGTGTGAAATACTACAGATTTGATGATGATATACGTGAATTATGGGTAGATGATGATAAGGGAACAATCAAGCAGATACTAGCCCTCTCTCCATATCAACAACAAATCATCTACGAGCATGGTCCTGTATTGATCAATGGTGGAGCAGGAACTGGAAAAACTACAGTGCTGGCCCATATCTATAGTCACTACATGAATCTGGAGAACCAAAAATTCATATATTTGACGTTGACAAGTTATCTCCAAACATTTATTCATGAGATAATCAAACAGATGAATTTCAAAGGGGATCTCCTAGTTCATAATATCAGAACCCTTGATGATGTTGCTTTGGATATCATTGGGTCTGATAAAGAGAGATTTCCTGATCGTTTTCGTGTTAATGTGTTTGATTTCCTGGATTGGATCAAGAATTTTCCAGAATTTGCTGAGTATGATAGTTTACTTCTCTGGCAGGAGTACTATGGAATAATTAAGGGCTTTTGTGAGGATACGAGACTGGGAATATTAACTCTGAAGGAATATCTGAGTGTGAGTGATCAGATCTCCTTGGTATCCAAAGAGGAGAGAGATCGAATTTACTGGAAACTCCGAGAGTATCACATGATGAGACGGGATTTAGGTATGTGGGATTCCATCGATCTAGCCCAGTTTACCCTATGTAAGATCAAAAAACTTCCTGAGAAAACACAAACAACCAACGTCACTGGCATAATCTGTGATGAAGTACAAGATTTTGTGAAAGTGCAGTACCTGCTCTTCAACAAGCTAATTAATAACAAACATAAAATGAATCTATACTTTGGAGGAGATAATCATCAGACGATCAATTCAAGTAATTTCAGATGGGAGGATATGAAGGAGCAGTTATACCATAATCTAAACCTAGGAAATGATCGGGTAAGTATGCGAGATGTTATCCATATGACCCGGAATTTTAGAAGTACCACACGGCTAATTGAAGTGGCCAATGCCTTCCTGAAGCTTAAGGAAGAACTGGGTATTGATGAAAAGTTGGATCAGTTGCAAAAAGGAATTGAGGAAGAAGACACCAAACACTACCCGGGGCTGCTCATTGATAAGGGGATACCTCTAGATGAACTGAAATACCAGCTGGAAAATAACAATTCTGCGATTATCATCGTGTACTCTGAGAAATCAAAACAAGAAGTTGAAAAAAGACTGGACATGAAATTGCTGCAATCAATAGCTGAGGTGAAGGGATTGGAATTCCCCAACTCATTTCTGTTAAATCTTGCAACTGATAGTGGTATCACCTGGAGAAAGGTATTTGATTTCAATATTTCCAGAGAATACATTTCGCAGAATTCCCTGCTGCTCAAATACGTATTTAATAGAATCTATGTGGGAATCACCCGTGCAAGACGACAACTCATTATCTATGAGGAGAGTGAAGATGCACATTTGCTCTGGGAAAATCTAACCACTTCTTCCCTGAAGACTGGGGATTCCTCTATGTTGCAGACCTACTGGAAAATTCCTACAAGCAAGGAGGAATTTTTCAAGGAGGCTGAGTATCTGTATAAAAACGAACGTTATTCCATTGCTGCAGAATATTACAAATCTGCTGGGGATATGAGCAATTACAAACTGTCAATGGCCCATTACTTCATGTCTCGAAGAGATTTTGAACCTGCATCCCGGTTCTTTCGTGAGATCAATGAACTCGAATTGGCAGCAAATGCCCTCGAGGAATTTGATATCATTGCAGCCAAGGAATTATATAGACAGTTGAATGACAAAAATGGAGTACTACGGTGTGATGCCAAATCATATTATCTCAATGGAGAGAAGCTAAAAGCAGCAAGGAAACTGGAGGAGATAGGAGAGCACTTCCAAGCTGCCAAGATCTACTCAGAGCTTGGAAAAAGTGATTTGAATCACCATGCGTTGGCCCTAAATCATGAGAAATATCAGGAATGGGACAAGGCCATAGAGCAGTGGAAGCTGGCCAAGAATAAAAACAGGGAGATCAAAGCCCGAATGTGCTTGGCAGAGAGTCAGGAAGCATATCCCATAGCAGCAAAATATGCAGAGCAACTACAGCTATGGACGGAGGCGCATGAATTCTGGAATCACACCAAGAACACCACGAAAATCAAATTCACCGAAGCCAAGATGCTGGAATCAAGGGGAAAATACGAGATGGCAGATAAAAGATTCAAAGCCATTGATGAATGGGAACACCGGCTCAAAATGTGGAAGGAACAAGATAATCATCGTCAGGTAGCTATAGTGTATGCAGAGAGGGCTGAAGTTGAGAATAAACCTCAGTACTTTTCTCGAGCTGCACAGATACTCCTTCATCTAAAAGACTACAATGGTGCATTAGAGTATTATCAAAAAGCAAGGGATAACAAGATGATCTCAGAGCTCTTTGAGCAAATGGAAGAATTCGAGAAAGCAGCTGAGTATGCAGAGATAGATAATCAGTGGAAACGAGCAGGACTACTCTGGATGAGAGTGAATGAGCTCCAGAAGGCGGAGAAGGCACTAGACAGAGCTGGACCATCCAAGGAGCTAGCTGAACTCAAAGAACTCCTCAAGAAAACTGAGGAGGCGATTGAGATATATGAACAGATCCTTGATTATGAAAAGGCAGCTGAACTTGCTGAGAAGACAGGTGATTGGCACCTTGCTGCAAGAAATTATGCAAACTTTAAAAGATGGGAGAAAGCAGCGAAACTGTATGAAATGGCTGGGAACCATGAAATGGCAGCAGAGTGTCTCATCAACACTAATAATAGAAAGCATAATAACAAGATTGGAGAACTCCTGACAGAATCTTTGCATTACAAGAAAGCAAATGGATATTTTGAAAAATGTAACAACTATGCTGCGTTGGCCAAGAACTATCAGACAATGAAAAATTACCTCAGAGCAGCACAGTACTCTGAAGAAGCGGCAAAGAACGAGAAGAAGAAATCACCAAAACCATACTGGAGGAATGCAGCGAAATTCTGGCTGAAAGTCGATGGGGTCAAACAGGCCATATACTGTTATGAAATGGCAGATGACAAGAAGAAGGCACTCAAACTTGCTGAGACTTATGAACACTGGGAGAAAGCAGCTGATTTGCAGCTGGGATTTGATAATTTTGAAATTGCTGCTGAGTATTATATCAAGGCGGAGATTCCAGCAAAAGCTGCCAACTGCTACTTTGAATTGAAACAGTACGAGAAGGCCTTACCATTATTTGAGGTGGAAAAAGATATCGCCAAAATTGCTGAGTGTCAAAGGGAGCTAGGTAACCTAGAGGAAGCAGCAGATGCTTACAAAGAGATCAATCACTACCGAGAGGCAGGGCAGATCTATGAGGAGCTTGAGGATTTTGAGAACGCAATAGAATGTTATAGTAAGGGAACAAATCAAAGGGCACTGGCTAGGATCCATAGGAAAATGCAGAATAATTTGGAAGCTGCGAACATTCTGAAAAACCTTGGTGAACACCAGGAAGCAGCAGAGCTTTATGAGAGTGAGGGAGAGCTACTGAATGCAGCTAATCAGTATCAGGCAGCGGAAAATTACGAGGATGCGAAACGTCTCTTCAAAATCGAGGAAAAATGGGCTCAACTTGGTTACTGTGAAAAACAACTAGGAAGGAAGGAAGCAGCCATAGAGGCCTATGAGAAGGCAGGGATGTATGATGAGATTGGCTTGATATTTAAACAGGATCTACAGTTTGACAGTGCTATCATCTATTTCAGTAAATCTGATAACAAAAAGGAGCTGGCTGAGTGCAATGAGCAGATAGGTAGTGATAGAGAAGCATACAAATTCTACAAAATATTGAAGGAATACAGGAAAATCAGGAAATATAGCAAGATGTTTAAAGACTGGGAAATGCTCTTGGAATCTGCTGAAGCTCTTGAGTATTATGATGACATCTTCCTTGCTTTGGAAAATCTTAAACGATGGGATGAGTGTGTGAATCTAATTCTAAAATATAGAAGACAGAAAAACAGGATGCTGAAATCCATCCCTGATTTGCAGAAAATTCTACCTGACTCGCAGATGATGAAGCTGAGTGAAGAACTTGAGAAGTTGAATAAAAATAAACCCAGGAACATAGATCCATATAATGACAAGAAGGTGAAATCACACAAGAATATAAATCAGAACAAAAGGAAGAAGAGAAGATAATTTAATACTTTAATCGATACAAAAACCAAGTGTTCTCTTTTTGGTATATGTAAGTAATTCTTCTCTAATTATTCAATCTCATGGCTTGGATTTACATCTGGGACATAATTCGGTTATTTCTCTACTTTGATTTATGATTTCTAGTACATCATGAAAGCATTTGTGTTTGGATTGCTGGTAATCCTGTTTCCTCCTGTTGATTGAGGTCTCGGAGGAGAAAGCATTGCAACCGGGACAATATATTGGGCCTGATTGCATAAATCCCTTGTTTAAATCCGCTATATAGTAGTGAATCTCCTCATCACACTCAATCAATGGAGTTTCTGCATAGGGGGTTGGATCTCTCATTGATTCAATAGTATTGATATGAGGCCTCTTCTCTATGTCTATCGAAACTATAAATTCTCTCTCTTTGACTCCCTCAATCTCATGATCGTATTTGGTTGTTAATACCCCTATACTTGTAGAATGTAACCTAATAAACCAGGATTTACGTGGATCACTAGTATCCTTATGCTCCAGAATGAAATAGAACTCTGCATCATGGCAATGCGGACATTTTATCAGAAGATCGTGATGATGATAATCATCCTCTACTTCACATTCATAGCATATAGTGCCAGTGAGATCAAAGAGATGGATGAAATGGTAGGCCACGGCTTGTTGGATCAGTCCTGACATACCGATTCTATCATCACAATTAGGACAAATCATCATTTTTGGTAGGTTGAAGGCACGGATTTTTTGTATGTCTGGAACTTCAATCTCTTCCTCCTCAAATTCATCTTCTTCTTCATCATCTTCAAAATACTCTCTTACCATGCCTACAACTGGATCCTCACCATATTCATTAACACATTTCTTGGTAACATTTTTTATTTTTCTCAAGATTTTTTGATCAAAGTCTATCTCTGCAAGCCATGAAGGGATTATTGCATGCATTGCATAATGAAATAGATCTTCAAATTCTATTTCCTCAACAAGCTCATCCAATAATTCTATGAGTTCTTCCTCACAATCCATTATAATTTCAATTCCTGATAATTTCTTATCAAAAAATGATTAGAAATCCTAAATATAAGTCTTAAGGGAGATTTAATGTTTAAATGAACTCACTTTAAATAGAAATATTAATGAGTTTTCAGAGCTATTCCGCAAGTAATTTGATTATTTAATATATAATTTTGAGTACAGATTTCGCATTTCTGATGAATTTGAATTTCTACTTTTACAATATAATTCACATTTTTGGCCTAATCACACTTATTATGATTCAAAATCTATTTGATTGTTTCAATTAATAATTCTTGCAGAAAATAATGATTTGCATAGTTGAAAATCATAGCACCTAAGATGAGAAATTATTATTGTAAATAAGAAATAATTCTAATAATATCTTCATACTCCATTTCCATATAAATAATTCCTATTACTGCCTCAACAAGTGTTCCTTTTAGATGGTTAATATCTTTCTGGTTTGATTTATCTACCGTACCCTTTTTGTTAATTCGATAATAATAAAGACCCCAACGGTCACACACTTTAGCTAGATTCTGATTAGAGACAATGTTCATTCTCTTTATTGTTAAATCTCCTACTTTGGCAATTGAATTTTCCCAATGAATTTGGACAACAGCGAGGTCTAGTATTGCATCTCCAAGTAAGGCTAAAACCTTTGACGTATCCCCAGATCCTGCTAACTCATCAAACTCCAATTCTGATATCGGCCATTCATTCCTTGATCTGAAGTACTCTCGCAATGATTCAAATAAATTCTTTAAACTACTCTGGCACAGCCCTAATAGTACCAATTCTGGAGTTGTAAATCGAATATTGAGTTCCTGTTCCAACCTTGGAATCAAATGATTTTCGATCCTCTCAATTTTATCTTTTAGTTCCTCTAGATCTTCCTTGAAACCTGAGGGAGTTTTGAGTTTTCCAGTCTGCTCAGATGGGATCTCATCACATATGATATTAATCGTATCATAAAGTAATTCAGTTTTCCTTTTGAATCCAATTGCATTCCATTTCAATTTCGAGGGTTGCATCGTTAATATCTCAAATGTATGGTATTAATTTTTTAACTATTTTTGATAGACGGTCAAGAATTGAGTTATATTCAACTTAAAACGATATTTTTTTGATCTATTTGTTCAAATCAATTAAATATCCGTATATTGGGCAACAATAAAGAGGGTGATGAGAATTTCTCAGATTGTATCATACAGTTTTCCTTTGAAAAGGTGTATAGAATGGGTGAATATAATATATTTTACTCGCATAAGTTTGGTATTTCTGATAGTTGTGTTCTTGAGCAAATTTCACTTTCCTCACATAATTAAATGGAGAGAAGGAAATATGGATAAGTTTTTGATTAACATTCTCAAAATTATCATCTATGTTGTCATAATTGAAAGGGAATACACTTACCAGACATCAAAACCATTGCTACTACATTATCTAGGTAGACTGGATCCCTTGAACCAGAAGGAAGAACAGATTTGGAACTCAAATAATGATTTCCAATTGTTAATTTGAGGAGGAATAATTCTGTCCGATTTACTTTTTGCCAATTTAACTAATGATCATTCAACTCTTCAATCTGAAGTTCAGAAAGGAATTAATGACTATGATTGGGTCTTAAAAAAAGTTGTTAGAAATGTTAAAGGCAATAACTATCGAATTAAATGGAAGGAATATCTGATTATTCCATATTCACTATATCCAATACTTCTTTTACGAATATTTAGTGCAAATGAGCAATATACTTTATGTATTGATGGAAAATATAATCCGAGAGTTCCTTTTCTCAATGAATCATATGAACCTGTACAAATAGACATACTTGGAGAAGAATCTTCTAATGGGAATTCCATTTTATTCATAAGCCAAATCAATACAGATAGAATTAGATATAAGGATCAGATTATCTCTGTTCAGCAAATAAATTCACACAAGAAGAAATTCAATTTTGATTTAGATGTAAGCAAATCAGATAATCTCTACAAGATTATTGATAGGAATGATGGTTCATATATTATACACTATAAGGGAGTATACTCAGATGTCGAAGAAGAGATAGTGAAATATTTCAACTATCATGATGTCCAGTTCCAAATTTATGATATTGATCTCTTAAATGCTGAATTCTATACAAGAGAGGGAGAAGTGTTGATCAATGGTAGGAAACGATTTTCAGATATTTACTTGATTGAGACTGAAGCTGAAATCAATGGTAGTCTATTCCACAAGCAACTAAATATCGAGATGAAATACTATAAGAGGAAACAGGAAAATGATATATGGATTAAACTATTAGAACCCGAAATAGTGCATTCTGATCTGCTTTCAAGTGGAAATTCAGTAATTGAACTCTTTATTGAGCTTATTAAGATGAATTCACCAAAGAAAATTTATGAATTTCCAATGAAATCTTTTAGATACTTCATTCAAGTTATTGCTATAAACTACGAGGAGGGATTACTAAAGGTAAAGCGTCTCCCAAAATCTGAATATATAATTCCTCCGGATGCTAGTTCTCAGTTAAGAAAACAAAAAAATGCATTAATTTGGCTTCGTGATTTACCCACTCCACACCAATTCAATCTTCTAAAATTGTTTCAAAATATAACTACCTGTATGTGGAATCCTGTAATAATCTCTGATAATAATATTATTTGGGAGTTCTTGAAGGAGGATGGGTCCGGGAAATTAAGGGAGGGAACAAAAACTCAAAGAAATTTTGTTCTTACTGCGATAAACACGCCCGATTATGCTATTTTGGAGGGGCCACCAGGATCTGGCAAAACTACAGCGATAACTGAACTAATTTATCAGTTGGTTAAAAGGAAAAAAAGGATTCTTATGGTTGCATCCACTCACGTTGCAGTAGATAATGTGCTAGAGAAATTGATAGAAGATCTAGGCAATCCTGAACTAGTAATGAATAATGGAATTGTACCTCTCAGAATCGGTGACGAGGATAGAATATCAGAAGACCTCCTTTCATTTCAAATTGATAATAGATATTCCAAATTATTAAATCAAATGAAAAAATCTGGTTTCCAAATAAATGATGGAAATGACGAATTTCGGAATCCATTTGTTGAACAAATTCTAATGAAGTCCTCAAATTTAATTGTAGGAACCTCAATAGGTATATTACAGTATCCAAATTTTCAAGATGATCAGAAAAGGGATAAATTAATAATTCCCGAATTTGATTATTTAATAATAGATGAAAGCAGTAAGACGACATTACAACAATTTTTCGTCTCAGCTATCCACGCTAAAAAATGGATACTTGCAGGGGATATCAAGCAATTACCACCTTACATTGATGATTTGTTCATCAGGATTTCACTTGAAGGGATTATCTCTCCATCCATGCAGTATGCATCTATGATTTTTAGGTATCTTGTGAATAATTCATATTTTATGAAAAATTATTATTATAATAAATGGGCTCCCCGGGGTGGTATTCCCGGAATTGTCATTCCAATTTCTATACACATATTAAGTGAGTTAGGCCAACTTATTCAAGCAAAGTTGGAAAACCAAAAACTTAATGAGTATTTACGCAAGGATATAGGCAAATTCAATGATATAAATAAATTGTTTATCACAGAAAAGATAAAGGAGAAAGAGCTCAACTTATTTTCGTCTTTAAATATCAAAACTATAATACAGCCTAACTATGAATCTCAGTATAAATTGACAAATTACCCTATTATCTTTATAGATGAGAAGTATCTTCCATCTTACATCAACTCAATTCCTTTCTCACACGAATTAATCAATATATATAACAAAGATAATGAATCAAGTGTCATCTCAGATCACCTACTAAAATTAAAATTCAGACAAAATTATTTTCGGAAAAATCATCAAATAATCATTAATAACGAATTCGTGAAAGGTTTAGAACGGATCACAGAGGAATTGGGAAAAAGCTGGGCAGGTCAAGTATCTTGGAGAATTAGAAGAATATATGAATTAGATGAAACAAGAAATAAAAAAACAGTGACAAGGTACGAAAAGGAGATACATTCGCTGATACCTGAGATCAAACACAACCAGATCTATAATCAAATTAAAGACATTGAAAGAGTATTCTTTCCTTCAATATTAACCTCTCTTCAGAAAGGTTTTATGCGAAGTATGAAAGATCAAAATTATCGGAACATTTTACACACCGGCTTTCCTAAAAACGTGCTTAGAGACAGACACATGGTATTAAATTATCAACATCGTATGCATGATGAAATCGCTGATCACCCTAGAAATTTATACTATGCCCAAGATGGTAGTCTAAACTCCTCAACTGCAATTTTATCCGAAGGTATCAGAAACTGGCCCGATTCTCCATACAGGAAAGATGTTGAGAGTGATCGAGTATTTTGGATAGATATCATTGGTAATGATAAATTTAATTTGAATCGTAATGAAGCGAGCTTCATGCTCTCAGAATTAGGAAAATTTATTGATTGGGCTAAGGAAAAATCATCTAATAGAAATTGGACTGTCCTCCTACTCAGCTACTACAATAAGCAAAAGGATTTTCTTGGAGAACTATTAAAAAAGCAATATAAATTTCTCCCACAATCTGCTAGATCTCATTTCCAGATATACAATGTTTCTGTAAAAGTATACACCGTGGATAAAGTGCAGGGTCGTGAGGGAGATATAGTCTTTTTATCTATGGTAAGAAATAAAAAAATTGGTTTCATGGATTCTCCAAATAGATTAAATGTAGCAATTTCTAGAGCAAAATACTTACTATTCTTCATTGGTAACTACTCATTCTTTTCAGATAAAAGAAATCATGATTTTGGTGATATAACGAGAATTTGCAGAAAGATCCCTGAAAATTGTATCCGAAATAGTAATTTCAAAACCTTTCAACACAAAGCATCGTCTCAAAGGAGGAAATCATTATGAAGCTAGAAGCAAGAAAATCAATAAAAATGAACAGTATCATTATTCCTGCAACGTTAAATATTGAGCAGGAGAATTCTGAAGATATAATTTGGCTTCTTCAGAATTATAATAATGACCAGATTTTCAATGATGGAGAGAAAAGAAATTTAATTAATTATTTGAAAAATGATCTGAATTTACTAAATAATAACAATTCACTGAATTCTGATGCAAAAATGATTATTGATGGACAATCTAATGTTTTTCTTCCTGAACACGGAATTTATAGATTAACAATAATGAATTTTAGCCCTTACAGGAACAATGAAATTGTGAAATATTCGAGAATTTCCAAAACTAGTAGCAAAGATTACTATGATGAACTTACAAATTTTACAGATTTTCAAAATAAAGAGCATTTGATTTGGAATTCCAGCTACAAAGAAAGGGTAAGAATTGACTTTATAAAATTTGAAAATGTAGATACCCCAAAATATTCGTTATCTCATGATTCAACCTGTAATATAACTATTGAGGCATTAGAAGACAAGTGTATAATGAAATTTAATGCTCCATCAGAAAACTTGAATTATGAAATCAATTTATATACATTTAATTTAAATCTTAACCTAACTAACTTACTCAATGAATGGGATGAGGATCATCAAGCTATTCTTACAGGATTTGATGAGCTTAGCTCTCAAGAAAAGGATAATTTTGTTACGCAAATGAAATTTGATAATGAATCTCTCTATTTTGATCATGATGAAATCATTGATGATTTTAATATTGAATTAGCAGATATTCCTTTAATACCAAGAGATTACGAGGTGGCAATTGATTGGTTTAATTATCATCTCAAAAGAAAATTGAAAAATATTACAACATTGCTCAGAAATGATGATCTACAATATGTGATCCGGGATTTATATAGAAATATATCAATTTTTAATAGATTTGAAAATCTAGATGAAGAAATATACTCTGAAAATCGTTATTCCCATATTATGAGTGATGAACAAGAACGGATGTTGAGGATTGGAAATCTACTTAATCCAGGGGGCATAGCAAGATGAATACCGTAATCCAAAGTCTAACTTTCAGTGAAATTATTGATAATTCATCATGTAGACTTGAAAATTTGTGGGAATATACACATCAGAAACCAAAAATTAACTCAGTGAAAGATAAATTGCTTGCTAATGCTAGGGTCGCAGAATCTGCATTAGTGTACTCTCCATATGCACTGGATAGTTCCTTAGATGATATATTACGAAAACAGGTTAAAGATAATATTCTGATAACCGATTTGGCACTCAAGAAAATTTATGAGAAAAATACTCCGAAACACTTTTTCATAAGATTTCGAAAATCCATTGATTTTTCATTCATAGTTTTTAACCACATAACGAATCCTGTTGGGTACTATCTTCCCAAAAAAATCGCTGATGATTTCCATGGAATAACATTGTCAAGAGAGCAAGCAATTGATTTTTCAAAATTATTCATAACTGAATTCTGGAAAGAGACTGAGAGTGGAGAGATTTATTTTGGTAATTCACGTAGTACTAAAATAGAGGCATTTAATCAAAAGGAAATATTAGAATTAATGGCTGATTTCAATTTTAATAGTATTACAAAGTTCAATCTGGAGTATTTTGAGAGAATGAATATTGAAAAATTCACCTTACCTTCTAATTTTTTGCAAAAATTTGAAGATTCACTCTTCCTGGATAATTTAGATGAATTACTATTAGAATATTCAAAAAGCATATTTGATTATATTGACGAGAATTTCTCAAACCATTCTCAGATAAAATTTGCTGATCAGATTATCGGATTAGCTAGTGGTAATGAGCAGAATTTTGTGTTCACTGAGCAATATATCATTAGCCTAAATGAAAAGCAGTATTCTCAACTCTATCAAAATATATCAGTTGAGTGGTCCTTTAGGGATTCGCTCCTTCTACGGGATATAAAATCCAAGGTTTGTTTTCATGAGAATATTGCAACAGGATTATCCAATAGAACTTTTGAGATAATGAAGAAAATTGATATTGATTTAAATCCGATATTAATTCCAGATATGCTAGAATTTTCAGAAATATATTTGAATGAGCTGGCGGGGATAGATCCCATCAAACCTCAGTTTCCAAGAGTTGATAATGCGCTGGAAGTTGAATTCAAATGGAAAATAACTCCTCCTTATCTACCTGAAAACTCTAAAAAGCACAGTTTATACGTTGATTGGCCTGAATCAGTAAAAAATGCTAAAAAGAGGATAGATAATTTTTCACCAATAATCAATAAACTATTCAGAGTAGAAGAACTACCCGAAATTGCAAAATCAAAGCCAATAAAGGGTGATTGGTCAAAAATCAAGAAACAAAGTATAGCATTTATGAAATCAAATCAAAAGGTCAGCGAGCTGTTTATTAAATTATTATCTGAAATTCAATCGGATATACATACAATAGATATCAACCAAAAAGAGAAGATATCAATGATTTTTCTCCAATACAACTCAGAATTAAAGGAATATTTGGCATCACTACACTACTTCATTGATCTTGTCAAAGAAAACAAGGATAGTTATGTGGAGGAGCAGGATGAGATATCTATACTAGATAAGAAGAAATCTCAAGTTTCGCAAACAGTGAAAAAGATGGTTAAAGAGATTGAGACTCTGAAAAATATTAATTTCAGAGATTATGAACTTATGGTGGAGAGCTTGCCTAACTTTCTCCCACCCAGAATCGGTACATTATATATCAGCAAGAATATGCTCTACCTTTGTGTCAACTTTCATGAAGAGATACAAGAGGCTTATGAAGTTAGGACTTCGTATGAAAATGCGAAAATCGTTATCAATGGTGATTAAATGGATAAAGAGATAATATTTGAGATAGATACCAAAACTGGTAAAGTTAAAGCAAAAACAGAGGGATATACAGGATCGGAATGTATAGATGAACTGGAGGACTTACTTGAAGAAATAGCATTCATCGAGGAACATAATAAGACCGACGATTTCTACAAAGAGAAAAAACTGGGTAGAACCGTGGATGTCCAACAAAAACAAAAATTAGGAGGTTCACAATGAGTTCACATACTGTTTCAAAGATAATAAGAAATTTTAGAATTGAGAAAATTCTGCTTTCTTGTATAGAATCATTGAATATTCAATATACGAAAAATCAATCCCAGATAAAATTATCAAATGGAGTAGTACTAACTCATAGTGGAGAATTCTACAAGGCTGAATACAATAGTTACAATAAAACAGCTGGGAAATTCTTAGTTTCTTTAGAGAATAAATATGAGATAGATGCAAAAAATTACCTGGAGGAACTGAGACAAAAATCACTTGCTCTTGAGCGAGAGAAAATGAATAAAAGCATTGAGGAACAAAAAGAGAAAGAAAAGGAAATAATGGAATTGAAAAAACAAGAGAAGATCGCACATAAGATGCTCAAAAGGGAAGAAAAAGCAAGGGAAGAAGAAATCGAGAAAAAAATTGATGCACTTCAGAAGAAAGCCCAGAAAAAAGGATTTACTGTTGTCAGAAAACAAGTGGATAACAAGGTAAAACTGGTTCTTAGGAGAATTTGATATATGTCGGATCTATCAATTGGTGAATGGGAAATTAGTGAAATCTATGGACCAGGTACTCGATTTGTTATATGGTTGCAGGGTTGCTCAATCAGATGCAAAGGCTGTTGGAATACTCAATTCTGGAGTACTGATGGAGGTAGTATCATGAACCCTGAGGAATTGGCCTCTCTTGTTGCAAATAAAAGCGTCACTGGGGTGACAATCCTTGGTGGTGAACCTTTAGATCAAAAAGAACCACTGCTCAATTTTGTCACATTAGTAAAATCAATGAATTATGACATAATGTTGTATTCTGGTTATGAAGAAGATGAAATTGAGGCTGATCCTATTAAATTACAGATCGTGGGATTATGTGACATAGTAATCACTGGTCGTTATATTGAACAACTCAGAGATACTGCGTTGAAATGGAGAGGATCTAGTAATCAGCAAATCAAGTATTATAGTGACAAATACAAAGAATTGAACATTGTAGAAGAGCAGGAGATTGAAATAATTCTAGATGATATAGGTAATATCAAAGTATTGGGATACCCTGAATCATTTATCTTGGAGGAATTATCATGAGTGAGAAAATAAGTTTTAACAAAGATTTATTTCAGAAGATCCTTTCTGGAACACCATTGATCCAAGTCATTTCTTATGAGAATGAACGATTTGAGGGAATACTGCAACTTTTCCTTAAAGAACAGGAGTATAAATACAGGCTCTTCAGGTGGTCGATGCCCAGACGTCTTGAGAAATACAATAGTACTGATAGAGTATTTGAATCTATGAATGATCGGGAAGAATTGGTATCTGCAATTGACAATTATCGAGGTACAGATCAAGATACAATTGATAAATTTGAGCATTCAATATTATTTGTCAAGGACTTACACTTCTATCTGGATCCAAATTCTGCTGTTCGTCCTCAACTGATTGCCCATTTGAGGGAGTTTGCTGAAAATAACCATTCAACAAGAACGATTATCTTTATTCAACCCATTACAGATCTCCCAGTTGAGCTAAGTAAATCGACAATAATTATGGACCTTCCGCTCCCACCTCTTAAATTGTTACGGAGTACATTGAGTAATGTCATCAGCTCTCTGAACGTCCCAGATGCAAATGTTGATGAGACAAGTATTGATGAACTTGCAGGTGCTGCACTTGGATTAACATATCAAGAAGCTAGACAGACTTTCAAAGAATTGATACAAAGATATGGTAAAATAGATCATGAAGGTATACCCTTTGTAATTTCCAGAAAAGAGCAGATAATTAAACAGAACGGTATACTTGAGTATTTCCATCCAAAAGAAGGTTTTGGAGATGTAGGAGGTCTAACTCAGCTGAAAGAATGGTTGCGACATCGAAGAATGGGTTTTACTAAAGAAGCAATTGATTTTGGACTTGAACCTCCCAAGGGTGTGTTACTATTAGGTATCCCTGGTGGAGGTAAATCCTTAATTGCAAAATCTATTGCCTCAGATTGGAAATTGCCACTATTGAAATTTGATATTGGGAGAGTATTTGCTGGTATTGTTGGAGAAAGTGAGGCAAATGTACGAAAGGCTATTCAAGTAGCGAATACAATAGCTCCTGCAATTCTCTGGATTGATGAGATAGAGAAGGGATTATCCGGAGTGGGCAGTTCAGACCAGACGGATGGTGGTACAACCTCGAGAATTTTTGGTACCATATTGACCTGGATGCAGGAAAAAGAAGAGCCAGTGTTTGTGGTTGCAACAGCAAATGATGTTTCAAAATTACCACCTGAATTATTACGAAAAGGAAGATTTGATGAGATATTTTTTGTCGATCTACCAGGTGAGAAGAGTAGGAAAGATATCTGGATGATCCATCTGAATAAAAGAATTAAGGAATCAGAGATTATCCAAAATTTGAATTTGAAACAACTAATAGAGGCTTCCATTGGATACACCGGAGCTGAAATAGAGGGTGCCATAAATGAGGGTCTGTATATCGCCTTTGGTAGGGGATCTGAAATTAATACTGATGTATTTTTAGAGGCGATAAGCAAAATATACCCACTATCCAAAGTTAGATTTGAGAACCTAAATAAATTAAGAATATGGGCAAAACACAGGGCAAGACTTGCCAGTGATGAGGATGGGTCCTTTGAAATGCGTAAAAATGAAGAGAAAGTCCCAATTTTGAAAAATGAACTTGATCTTGATATGTTTGGAGATGATTAACCAAGTCAAGCTTTTGGAAACTTGATGTGGAATATTCTAACATTGGAGGGTTTCCCTATCATAAAAGATGTCTACAAAAAGTTCGTGAAAGAGGGGGATTCTAATTCTACTGTTATGGATTTGAGAAATATTTATCTTTGAATTATGCAGGAAGATAAGTAGTTAAATACATATTAGTACTAATTATACGTGGGTGGAGAAGTATTACATTAATATTGTACTCGGTTTTGGAAGGTAGGAGGTATTAATTTGACAATTATTTACACATATACGATATATTTTCATATTAATTCTGATTTCAAATTATATGGTTTTTCAGGTAGAGTGGCCCATGGTGCATTTTTACGACTATGCGAGAAATTGGACCCCACAGTATCCCCGATATTACATAATCAAAAGCGGAGTAAATCCTTCTCCTTAACTCATATCCAAGTGGACAAACGAAAAAATCTTGCAAGTTTCTCGCTTTCAACTGCAGATGATGAAATATCCAAGCTTATACTTTCATTAATTGCTGAACAATCAAATTTGGAGATTTATATAGGTGATACCCATCATAAACTATCTCACATTCAAGTTCAAAGAATAGAACTACCGATTTCTGAAAAATTTGATATGTTCAGGGTGTTTTTCAATACTCCAACTTTCTTCTCCTCACCTTATCGGAAATCTAAAATCGATGCATATCCTGATCTCACCAAGATCTGGAGATCGATGATTAAAAATTACAGTCGTATTGTGACACCCATATCTGATATTGATCAAAAATCCCTTGTGGAGCTTTGTATCAAAAATATTGATGTGTTTCAACACAAATTCCATTCAGTTGAAGTGAAACAGGGGAAGAATAGAAAGCAGAGAGGATTCAAGGGAGAATTTTCAGCTAGAATCGAAAATACAGAGGGATTAGATATTTTGCCCAGTATCTTGGCCCTTGCCACTATATGGGGTGTTGGTGGAAAAACTACACAAGGATTTGGGCAAATATATGTGAAAAAGAGGGAGAGAGAAGATGAAAATACTAAGAAAAATCCATCTGGAACTGAATGAAAAGAAACTATACAATACTCTACTAGTAGAGACTGATTGGTGTGAATTTGAGGAAATCCAATTATCTGAAGAAGAAAATATCACCTTAATATTCGGAGAATTTATCTGTACCCGGTGTAGGTCATATGCCACTCTAAGGCATGGTTACTGTGATTATTGTATTCATGAAGAAATGGAATTTGTTACAAGAATTAACTGCTTATTCAATAATAATGAAGAAGTTGACACCTGTAAAAAACCTAAACCATTGTGTTGTTCATCAGAGAATGCAAAATTCTGTTTTCAAAAATATATTCTGTATCTAGGGAGAATAGGAGAATCAATCAAAGTCGGAATATCCAGAGAAAAAAGACAAGGGGGTTATTTGTTAAGGTTGCTCGAACAGGGTTTGGAGGAAGCTATTGTAATCAAATCATTCAAAAATCTTCCTGAGGTTCTAATTGCAGAGAAATGGTTTGAGAATATAGGGTTTGCATCAAGAATTACTGATGTAGAAAAATGTGAGCAAATTCAAACTTCTCTGGATCTAAAAGAAACTGGGACTCCATATGTATCAATATTAGGACAACCAAATATTGCAGTAAATGCCATGTTTTCTTTTTGGCCAAAGTCAATGATACTCGAGAAATTTGGCAATATGCAAATTGAGTATTTGAATTTATATGATCATAAGAAATATGCCAAAACAATTATACCTAATCAATCTCCCCAATTAAAAGGAAAGATTTTGAGAATTATTGGTCAGTATATGGTAATTGATACAGGAAAAATCTCCGTTTTTGTGAATTTATCCAAATTCTTGCATCGTGAGGTATTGGAGGGAACGATATGGTAGTAATTGTGCTCACGGATCCTGGATGTAAAATTCAAAAATCTAAAGATTTATTCAAAATATCATTTGGCTTTTCAAAAAAACCTGTAAGTTATGTTCCAGCTGATATAGTAGATCATATAATTATTGATTCAACTTCTTCAATAACTTCAGGTGGTTTTGATCTTATTAAAGAATATGGAATCGCTGTATTCTGGCCTAATTATCAATCCATTGGAATGTGGTTACTACCTCAAGTCATGAATGGATTAGTTGTAGTAAGAAAAGCACAGTACAAGGCAATAGAAAATAGAAAAGCAGTAATTCTAGCTACTTCAATTATTTCTCAAAGTTGTATGAATAAAATTTCAACCATAAAAAAAGTAGGAAGGAGAAGAAGCAAATTTAAAGATCATGGGAAGCAATTGGAAGATGAAACTTCAAAAATTATCTCTGATTTTAAACAATATTCAACCTACGAAGATTTGGATTCAATTAGAAATAACCTAATGGGTTTGGAAGCAGCTTTTAATGTCTCCTACTACGATAAATTACGCGAGTTGGCGACAATGCAAGGAATTAATTTTGGTAATAGAACCCGAAGACCTGCTGAAGATATGGTGAATGCAATTTTAAATTATGGTTATGCAATTCTTAAAACACAGATTGTAAATGCATTAGTAATTTCTGGTTTGGATATTTATGCAGGATTTATCCATACAGATCGATCTGGAAAAGCGTCTCTTGTTCTTGATATGATGGAGGAATTTCGACAGATATGTGTAGATGAGATTCTCATAGAATTAATGTTGGGGAAAAAAATTCCCAAGGATGATCCTGAACAAGCTGTAATAATTTCTGATGATCTCAAACAAGATTTTCTATCATCTTTTTTCCTGAACCTGGAACTCAAGATTTCCAATAAAAAGTTGAAACATCATATTATTATTCAGGCTCGGAAATTAGTAAAATTTCTAATGGGACAAAATAAAAAATATGCTCCTTTTAAGAATAAGGTGGTTATTTGATGACAAAGACCTACATCATCTCCTACGACATTGTTGAAGATGAAATTAGAACAAAACTAGGACAGGAGCTGATTAATTTGGGATTGAATAGAATTCAATACTCGGTATTTCATGGTTTATTAACTAATACAAAGTTAATAGAATTGAAAAGAATTATCCTTGATATAATTAAGGGATCTCATGCCGAAATTCTTATACAGCCACTTTGTGTAAACTGCATCGCAAAGTCTTCATTCATTCAACAGGTTCAAGAAGAGCAAAACGAGGATAAACCTAAAGAATACAAGAAAGGAGAGGGTGTGTTATTATTATAGTAAATGCTGAAGAAATCCGACAATATGTATATTGTAGAAGAGTAATTCATTTTCGTCGAAACTTCAAAGGTTTTCAAAGAAAATCCTATGCAATGAAAAAGGGAGAAACCTATCATGATCGTAAAAATAATTATCAAAAACAATACAAAAATTGCACTGAAATAATTGAAAATCAGTATTACTACAACGATAAACTAGGAATTGCAGCAAAAATTGATTTAATTAAAATATTTAAAAATCAGTTTACAGTTGTGGAATACAAGAGATATGTGAAATTCCCAACTAGAGGTCATATCTACCAGGCAATCGCAGGTGTTTTGGCAATAGGGGAATCACTTGGGATCCAATGTGAAAAGATAGAAATTATGGGCTATCAGGGTAGGCTCTTCACTTACTATCTAGGTGATGAATTAACTGGAGAAGTAATGAAAATTTGCTATGAAATTAGAAAAATCATAAAATCACAAACCCTTCCTCCAATTAGTGCTGAGGCCAATAAATGTCAAAATTGTGAATTTTGGCAAATCTGTCTTCGAGTTTAACAGAACTAGCCATAAGGGTTTATCGCGCAGCATTTGAATCATCTAACTGATAATAATCCATGATCTAAAACCATTTTCCAATACCTGCGTTTACTTCATCCTAAAAAACCCAATTTCAAACTTCTAATCAATTAATCCGAATCTTTAATCGCGCAAATTAGTTTTTCCAAATACGTTTATATTTTAAGAATTCTAATGAATCATACAAGAGTCTCATTGACTATATTCCTAGCATTAGGATTGAAACCATATTGTCCTCAGCGTAATACGTTGCATCAGCAGAGTCTCATTGACTATATTCCTAGCATTAGGATTGAAACTTGGAAATCTTGAAGTATGGTATGCAGGAGATGAATTGTCTCATTGACTATATTCCTAGCATTAGGATTGAAACGTACGAAAACAACGATCATCATATCAAAAAAGAAAAGTCTCATTGACTATATTCCTAGCATTAGGATTGAAACCCTAAAGTTTGCCCTGATAGTTTGATAAGGATATTTCGTCTCATTGACTATATTCCTAGCATTAGGATTGAAACTTCATAAGGAAAAGACATTTGCCCCCAATTTTCTTCAGTCTCATTGACTATATTCCTAGCATTAGGATTGAAACAATGAAATTGTCAAATACTCATTAGAAAGCGATACATGTCTCATTGACTATATTCCTAGCATTAGGATTGAAACACTCTTGATCCATCATAATAATAATCATCTTTATTAGGTCTCATTGACTATATTCCTAGCATTAGGATTGAAACTATGGTAAGTATAGAGGTGATTGAGTAATTCCCTGTTAGTCTCATTGACTATATTCCTAGCATTAGGATTGAAACTTATAAGCACCGAATGGACTAAATCACAATGGTTGAAGTCTCATTGACTATATTCCTAGCATTAGGATTGAAACTCTTGAAGGGCATTGATCAAATAAGATACAACCAGATGTCTCATTGACTATATTCCTAGCATTAGGATTGAAACATCTTTGACCCCGCCTGTATGAGCTAATACCCATTCAGTCTCATTGACTATATTCCTAGCATTAGGATTGAAACACATTATAGGGGAGTTGAGCCAATAAATCAATAGTTGCGTCTCATTGACTATATTCCTAGCATTAGGATTGAAACCCTAAAGCTCTATGATGATATGATCCCCTCTCTCAGGTCTCATTGACTATATTCCTAGCATTAGGATTGAAACATGATTTTTGAGGATGAGGACGGTGATCTGTATATCCAGTCTCATTGACTATATTCCTAGCATTAGGATTGAAACCTTGATCCATTTAGTAAAACATGATACCTATTCTTAGTCTCATTGACTATATTCCTAGCATTAGGATTGAAACATGATATGAGATCCGAACGAGCAAGATCAGCCGATATGGTCTCATTGACTATATTCCTAGCATTAGGATTGAAACTTCATTTGAATTTCCTCAATCAATTGCTTCCAATCAGTCTCATTGACTATATTCCTAGCATTAGGATTGAAACATTCTCATATCTGCTTACTAATTGATCAGTTTTATTAGTCTCATTGACTATATTCCTAGCATTAGGATTGAAACAAGAAAGTACTAGATATCATGGAAGAAGTACCACATCGTCTCATTGACTATATTCCTAGCATTAGGATTGAAACGTGGGTTGGATCTGACCGGCGATCATGTTTTTGAAATAGTCTCATTGACTATATTCCTAGCATTAGGATTGAAACATGACCTCAGTGTTAGAGGATAATCTATCAAAAATTGAGTCTCATTGACTATATTCCTAGCATTAGGATTGAAACATATCAGTTCCAGAAGGAAGGGATTGATACCATTTATGTCTCATTGACTATATTCCTAGCATTAGGATTGAAACACTCTTCTTCCTCTTCATCTTCCTCTTCATCATCTTCGGTCTCATTGACTATATTCCTAGCATTAGGATTGAAACGTTTGTAAAAATTGTTTCTGCACTATTGCAGAACCTATGTCTCATTGACTATATTCCTAGCATTAGGATTGAAACCTCACAACTAATTTCATCAGTAATACGAATATGATATGTCTCATTGACTATATTCCTAGCATTAGGATTGAAACCTTTGTACTTGTTGGGTATAACAATAACACGTAAGAGTCTCATTGACTATATTCCTAGCATTAGGATTGAAACTCTGTAGCATCAACCTCGGTTAAAAATCCAATCTCAGTCTCATTGACTATATTCCTAGCATTAGGATTGAAACTCTCCTGCATTTGACAATGCGACAGCCATTTTTTGAGTCTCATTGACTATATTCCTAGCATTAGGATTGAAACCCTCGATCCGATATTGTCGAGCATCAATATACTGGCCGTCTCATTGACTATATTCCTAGCATTAGGATTGAAACTTCTCTTTTGTCTCATAAGAATAGGGGATATAACCTGGTCTCATTGACTATATTCCTAGCATTAGGATTGAAACTTAACAATCCAACAGGCGATGATTTTGCTTCTATTTTCGTCTCATTGACTATATTCCTAGCATTAGGATTGAAACTGGCTGCAGATAGACAGGTAAATCTTGAAACAAAATCAGTCTCATTGACTATATTCCTAGCATTAGGATTGAAACTTGGCGTCTACTTGATGCACGGGGGGTGAAATACTAATGTCTCATTGACTATATTCCTAGCATTAGGATTGAAACTGCAAGTATCCAGGGTGTAAGGAAGAATATGATAGACAGTCTCATTGACTATATTCCTAGCATTAGGATTGAAACTCCTGACTAACGGTTCAAGTTCATCTTTGAAAGACTGGTCTCATTGACTATATTCCTAGCATTAGGATTGAAACATGTAATACCAAGTAGCATTGTTGCTTCTTCTACACCGTCTCATTGACTATATTCCTAGCATTAGGATTGAAACACTCCTGGAGTAAGTTCAAGACTAACAGCTTCCCCTGTCTCATTGACTATATTCCTAGCATTAGGATTGAAACTGTTCATTCTGTGGTGGACAACACAGAAAGAGATCAGTCTCATTGACTATATTCCTAGCATTAGGATTGAAACCTTGCAAACAACTATTGCCGAAGGAGGAATAATAATTGTCTCATTGACTATATTCCTAGCATTAGGATTGAAACGTCAAGGTCTCGGGTATAACCACAGTGTCATACTTCGTCTCATTGACTATATTCCTAGCATTAGGATTGAAACGTAATTGTATCACTAGTTCCGTCACCATATCCAGCATGTCTCATTGACTATATTCCTAGCATTAGGATTGAAACCGACCACTTTAGGAGATAAATAATTTCTTATCTTCTGTCTCATTGACTATATTCCTAGCATTAGGATTGAAACTTCTAAAGATTGCTTGTCCGGTAGGGATTTGTGAACTGTCTCATTGACTATATTCCTAGCATTAGGATTGAAACTAGCTGTAAGCTCCTCTATAGCAGCAGAAGAAGCAGCGTCTCATTGACTATATTCCTAGCATTAGGATTGAAACAGGTGAATTGCCTAAAAGCTGGATACTGATCACTAATGTCTCATTGACTATATTCCTAGCATTAGGATTGAAACCAGCAATTGAAAAATCAATATCAAGTTTATGCCTGACGTCTCATTGACTATATTCCTAGCATTAGGATTGAAACCAGGGAGGATTGGAGACAGAAAGAAGTAAGCATGATAGTCTCATTGACTATATTCCTAGCATTAGGATTGAAACTCTTGAGAATACAACCAGATCATTATCTTTCTCAAAAGTCTCATTGACTATATTCCTAGCATTAGGATTGAAACTAGCTTCTAATCCTTGCTTATCAGCTTGATATCTTTTGTCTCATTGACTATATTCCTAGCATTAGGATTGAAACTGCTAATGGTGTCATTGCATACAAAACACATCATTATGTCTCATTGACTATATTCCTAGCATTAGGATTGAAACTTTTACTTCGACTATCTTGAAGAAAGAGACCAACTTAGTCTCATTGACTATATTCCTAGCATTAGGATTGAAACTTATTAAAATCATCATTGAATAAAGGATGATCTATTGTCTCATTGACTATATTCCTAGCATTAGGATTGAAACGATTGTAATTATCCCAAGGATTACGATGATCAGTAACTGTCTCATTGACTATATTCCTAGCATTAGGATTGAAACTGACTGATGCTGATATATGTACTTTATTCCCACCAATGTCTCATTGACTATATTCCTAGCATTAGGATTGAAACGTCTACAATCTCCTTTAAGACATTTACGAGATTTTCCGTCTCATTGACTATATTCCTAGCATTAGGATTGAAACGTAAACTCAAAGACATGGATAAGAAAGAATTAACCTTGTCTCATTGACTATATTCCTAGCATTAGGATTGAAACACTACAATTGGTAGGTATATTCTGGTATTATTATATGAGTCTCATTGACTATATTCCTAGCATTAGGATTGAAACACATTTCTCCGTCTTTGAAGATGGTTGCGTCACATTCGTCTCATTGACTATATTCCTAGCATTAGGATTGAAACTCAGATAAAAAAGGTGTTTGGAAACATTCACCTTTCGTCTCATTGACTATATTCCTAGCATTAGGATTGAAACGTATCCTTGGCTACTCGTTTTATTCCAAAATTCTCTTGTCTCATTGACTATATTCCTAGCATTAGGATTGAAACTGGAGCCGCTTATACAGACCCTCAAACATGGCTCTATCGTCTCATTGACTATATTCCTAGCATTAGGATTGAAACTGAATACCGATTAATGGTGCTCGATATGGGTCAACTGGTCTCATTGACTATATTCCTAGCATTAGGATTGAAACTTGAAGAATGATAAGGAATTGTGTTATGAATGCAAATGTCTCATTGACTATATTCCTAGCATTAGGATTGAAACAACCAAAGGCATGGCACGAGAACTGTATCTTTTATATGTCTCATTGACTATATTCCTAGCATTAGGATTGAAACCTGCAAAGTTATTCTTGCTCATGAACTTGATAAGAGAGGTCTCATTGACTATATTCCTAGCATTAGGATTGAAACTCTGCATTTTGGACATTTAGCAGTTATTTTCTGAAGAGTCTCATTGACTATATTCCTAGCATTAGGATTGAAACTCCACGGCAGGTACTAGAGTAATTTCTAGAGCGGCAATGTCTCATTGACTATATTCCTAGCATTAGGATTGAAACACTAACATTACTGCTTGTGGATTGATCTGAGATTCTGTCTCATTGACTATATTCCTAGCATTAGGATTGAAACGAGGATAAGATGAATGATGCCGATTACATGGCAAAAGGTCTCATTGACTATATTCCTAGCATTAGGATTGAAACTATGTTGTAGCTGCTTCCAACAATGATTGGGACACTGTTGTCTCATTGACTATATTCCTAGCATTAGGATTGAAACCTATCCGATCGCATTGTAGCCCCTAATAACTTAAGAAGTCTCATTGACTATATTCCTAGCATTAGGATTGAAACTTAAAAGGAGAACTAATTATTTGTAGAATTTTCCGAAGTCTCATTGACTATATTCCTAGCATTAGGATTGAAACAAAACACAATATGAGAAGCAGAATGATGATAAAATCAGTCTCATTGACTATATTCCTAGCATTAGGATTGAAACTCGATCCAAATGGAGAGGAAATTCATCTGAGCCATGATGTCTCATTGACTATATTCCTAGCATTAGGATTGAAACTCATACCAAGATCCCTTCTGTGGTGGTCTAAATTTGGTCTCATTGACTATATTCCTAGCATTAGGATTGAAACGAGGAACTACAGATAGGTTCGGAATATGATAAACGAGTCTCATTGACTATATTCCTAGCATTAGGATTGAAACTTGGTTTGGGTACTTGAAACCGGAAATTCTGGGTATGTCTCATTGACTATATTCCTAGCATTAGGATTGAAACTCTGGAGGGTAGACATACATGACCATGAGAGCACCAGTCTCATTGACTATATTCCTAGCATTAGGATTGAAACTCTTGAGAATACAACCAGATCATTATCTTTCTCAAAAGTCTCATTGACTATATTCCTAGCATTAGGATTGAAACGTTCGAACCGCATACATCCAAAACAGACTACTTTCAGTCTCATTGACTATATTCCTAGCATTAGGATTGAAACTATTATCCTTCAATGGTAATCTATCTGGAACTGTATTGTCTCATTGACTATATTCCTAGCATTAGGATTGAAACAAATGGTATACTTCAAGTACTGTAATGGAGGCAGAGCGTCTCATTGACTATATTCCTAGCATTAGGATTGAAACATGAGCTTCGTGTAGAGTGTATACCCTCTCTCCCCCGTCTCATTGACTATATTCCTAGCATTAGGATTGAAACTACAAACATAAGCAACGACAAAAGCTATATGCGTATGGTCTCATTGACTATATTCCTAGCATTAGGATTGAAACCTTCTTTTCAACCTGCCTCCTAATTATTGTTTTCTGAGTCTCATTGACTATATTCCTAGCATTAGGATTGAAACGCAATATAAATTATTATTGCCATAGCTCCAGCACCTAGTCTCATTGACTATATTCCTAGCATTAGGATTGAAACAATCCAGGTGCAACCGGTAGGCAAGGAAAAAGGAGGTGTCTCATTGACTATATTCCTAGCATTAGGATTGAAACTTAACATTATATTGTTGTCTCAAACCAAATTCTGTTGGTCTCATTGACTATATTCCTAGCATTAGGATTGAAACTATCCTTCTTCCATCGATTTATTCGATGAGACTATCATGTCTCATTGACTATATTCCTAGCATTAGGATTGAAACACTAGTATAATCAGCGGCGACAACTGCATTAGTTGCAAGTCTCATTGACTATATTCCTAGCATTAGGATTGAAACTCGACAAAATAAGCCTTATCATAGCGTTGCTTTTTGGTCTCATTGACTATATTCCTAGCATTAGGATTGAAACATGGATGAAACAGAACTGAAGAGATGGACAAAAGATGTCTCATTGACTATATTCCTAGCATTAGGATTGAAACACAAGTAACATATTCAAGTTCAGCAGAGGATGTTTCATGTCTCATTGACTATATTCCTAGCATTAGGATTGAAACATGTCAAGTACGTCATTGAGGAATGGTTCTAACATTTGTCTCATTGACTATATTCCTAGCATTAGGATTGAAACCTGTGCCCAAACTTTAGTGTATGATCTATCATAAACAGTCTCATTGACTATATTCCTAGCATTAGGATTGAAACATAGAGAGAGATCATGGTACATAAAATTCCATTGAGGGTCTCATTGACTATATTCCTAGCATTAGGATTGAAACAAATCAACTATCCCAGGGGCAGAAAGTGCAGAATTAGGTCTCATTGACTATATTCCTAGCATTAGGATTGAAACTATATTGATTTTACATTCTCAATAGCAAAAGGAACATTGTCTCATTGACTATATTCCTAGCATTAGGATTGAAACTTCCCTTTGTGGCCGAACTTCCAACACTGCTATACTATGTCTCATTGACTATATTCCTAGCATTAGGATTGAAACGTAGACATTTCCTCGTCACACCAATCACAAATCATTTGGTCTCATTGACTATATTCCTAGCATTAGGATTGAAACTATATGGGATATATGCTATTCGTTACAAAAGCATTAGGTCTCATTGACTATATTCCTAGCATTAGGATTGAAACCATCCGTGTATCTCAAACACCTTGTAACTGTTGATGCGTCTCATTGACTATATTCCTAGCATTAGGATTGAAACGTATGTTTTGGTCTCATTGGTGTATACCTCACCAAATGTCTCATTGACTATATTCCTAGCATTAGGATTGAAACATCGTGAGAGATGGATGATGGGATATTCATTGGTTATGTCTCATTGACTATATTCCTAGCATTAGGATTGAAACTTAAAGGTAAGGAATTAGAATGGGGATACGAACTTAGTCTCATTGACTATATTCCTAGCATTAGGATTGAAACGTTGCACCAATTTTTGATTTATCAACAATTGTAATAGTCTCATTGACTATATTCCTAGCATTAGGATTGAAACGCTTTGGCTCTCAATTTCCTATCTTTAGGAATGGGCTGTCTCATTGACTATATTCCTAGCATTAGGATTGAAACAGATATTTGGCCAGTTGTTGAGTATTGGCTATCTGATGTCTCATTGACTATATTCCTAGCATTAGGATTGAAACTTGATGAGCCAAAGGAAGAAGAGATTGAAGAAGAGGAGTCTCATTGACTATATTCCTAGCATTAGGATTGAAACGTGATAATCATAAGCCATGTGACATAACCTAGTGACAGTCTCATTGACTATATTCCTAGCATTAGGATTGAAACTCTTTTAGTGTTTTGTGCTTATAAGATGCTTTAATAAGTCTCATTGACTATATTCCTAGCATTAGGATTGAAACTTTTTGGTGTGTAGGGGGGATGGCATTGTTACTTATGGTCTCATTGACTATATTCCTAGCATTAGGATTGAAACCATAATATCTTAGCTGTATTTTTTCATACAGGAAAAAGTCTCATTGACTATATTCCTAGCATTAGGATTGAAACAAATCCACACTTGAGGGGTTAGTGCCTGGTCAGCTAAGTCTCATTGACTATATTCCTAGCATTAGGATTGAAACGTGGGTTGGATCTGACCGGCGATCATGTTTTTGAAATAGTCTCATTGACTATATTCCTAGCATTAGGATTGAAACCAGCATTAGAGGTTGTAGCTATCTCTATCGAGACAATGTCTCATTGACTATATTCCTAGCATTAGGATTGAAACCCTTCGGTTGAGTATCCGTCTGTTACATCCAGATATAGTCTCATTGACTATATTCCTAGCATTAGGATTGAAACGGCACGGTCATATCTTTGGTATCTCCGCAAGATGCGGTCTCATTGACTATATTCCTAGCATTAGGATTGAAACGGATTAATGATTTTACTTTGGGATCATCCATAGATAGGTCTCATTGACTATATTCCTAGCATTAGGATTGAAACTCCATCCTCTATGTCATTCCTCATGGCCTTATTATAAGTCTCATTGACTATATTCCTAGCATTAGGATTGAAACACCAAAATCCCCATTCAGGTACAGGTCACCATCATAGTCTCATTGACTATATTCCTAGCATTAGGATTGAAACATCTACCCATGGAATAAAAGCCATGGCCACTAACCGGTCTCATTGACTATATTCCTAGCATTAGGATTGAAACAGATATTTGGCAAGTTGTTGAGTATTGGCTATCTGATGTCTCATTGACTATATTCCTAGCATTAGGATTGAAACCAATCAATAATTCCTGATCCAATAACTGATATTGTTGTCTCATTGACTATATTCCTAGCATTAGGATTGAAACTTACCCTCATCGTAGTCACCACACTATCCAAACCACTGTCTCATTGACTATATTCCTAGCATTAGGATTGAAACTGGCTGCAGATAGGCAGGTAAATCTTGAAACAAAATCAGTCTCATTGACTATATTCCTAGCATTAGGATTGAAACGTATTCATGGTATTGATTGTGAGTATACAGGTGATAGTCTCATTGACTATATTCCTAGCATTAGGATTGAAACATCCATCTTTGAGATAGTTTCCTTGGGTTTTGTATAGTCTCATTGACTATATTCCTAGCATTAGGATTGAAACTAATTCCCAACCATATAGCTAAGTGCGAATAAAAAAGTCTCATTGACTATATTCCTAGCATTAGGATTGAAACTGGAGAAAATTTTGAAACGGCTTAACCAGGAGGGAAAGTCTCATTGACTATATTCCTAGCATTAGGATTGAAACTGAGATTATCATTAGCATCACATTTGGCTATATCAAGAATCTCATTGACTATATTCCTAGCATTAGGATTGAAACTGAACCCCACTATGGAGGTGCATTATTTCAGATTGACGTCTCATTGACTATATTCCTAGCATTAGGATTGAAACCCAACAGGATTGTTGATATTCACAGTATTTGCATTCAGTCTCATTGACTATATTCCTAGCATTAGGATTGAAACATTATTATTTTATTGCTGGACATGAAGAAGTATTTGCGTCTCATTGACTATATTCCTAGCATTAGGATTGAAACTTCTTCCAAGTTCAAGCATTGCTTGATACACCATTGCGTCTCATTGACTATATTCCTAGCATTAGGATTGAAACCTAGAATGAGAAGAATTTTAAGCTCAGAACTGATTTGTCTCATTGACTATATTCCTAGCATTAGGATTGAAACTGGTGATGGTGTCATTACATACAAAGCACATCATTCAGTCTCATTGACTATATTCCTAGCATTAGGATTGAAACAAAGAACGTGAGGTCTATTTCAACGACAGAGAGAGTGGTCTCATTGACTATATTCCTAGCATTAGGATTGAAACTTGATTTGATAAGATAAACACCGATCTGTCCTGGACGTCTCATTGACTATATTCCTAGCATTAGGATTGAAACTTAATGAGCTAAGAATTTGCAACAATTCAGTATGAGGTCTCATTGACTATATTCCTAGCATTAGGATTGAAACCTTTCCTTTTTTAGCCATATTATAGACCTCCGGTGTGTCTCATTGACTATATTCCTAGCATTAGGATTGAAACTTCTGATTTTAGGAAGTAACCATTGAAAGCGAATTCCGTCTCATTGACTGTATTCCTAGCATTAGGATTGAAACATCAACTGGCATGTTACATGATTATGATGAATGCTAAGTCTCATTGACTGTATTCCTAGCATTAGGATTGAAACGCTATTGTGGGATTTTTATATCCACCTTTGAATGCTGTCTCATTGACTGTATTCCTAGCATTAGGATTGAAACATCTCAGCTTCTTGAGAAACCAATTTAAAAATAATCAGTCTCATTGACTGTATTCCTAGCATTAGGATTGAAACTCACTATCAAACTCCTGCATATCACCTGGTACTACCGTCTCATTGACTGTATTCCTAGCATTAGGATTGAAACCATACATTATCAGGTTTACTAGTGGTGCAGCTAGTAGTCTCATTGACTATATTCCTAGCATTAGGACTTCCAGTCCCATAGATCTGTTGGTTCGACAACAAAATAAAATGCCAGGATTGTATCGTAAAAACAATAAAACATATCTCAGAGCTGAAGTTGAATATGTATTTGGAGAGGTGACCTTCCCCAAGGGATTACAAGATGGATAACAATCTCAAGACCTTGTTGTCCATGTTTTTGTGGTATAATCATGAAAGGCTTGTTAAAGAGGTGAAATCATGAAAAAATAATTTCCGGATTTCCTTATTTAATCCATAAAATGGATGAATCAAGAAAAAATATTTTTTTATAGATAAATCTAAGTAATAGAACTCATGGAGTTTATATAGCTATTCTATGAAATAAAGGATTAGCAGCCTTCAGATCAATGTGTAAATTAGGATTTTGCTCATGAGAGGGGGAGATTATATGCAAATCGCAAGTACAGTATTACTTCATGTCAATAATGGATTTTTGAATGGTTCAGGTAATGGAAAAGATAGGGATGGAGATATTAACCAAGTAAAGCAGCTTCAAATTGCTGGTACGAGTTACCCTTTTATTTCCGCTCAAGCATTAAGGAAATGGTATCGTGCTCATCTTCAATTTAATCTGTCTGGTGATGACTATTATCAGCGAATATTATTCTCCCCTAAAAAAAAGGATATTTCTGGATTAAATTCACTTATAGGTGATCCAATCAATCAAATAGAGGATGACGTATTTGGATATAGTCGTCCAATTTACGATAAAGCAAATATAGGTGATGAGAACAGATACAATATAGCAGCAATTAATCGACATGGCCCTTTTAAATCATCAATGATCTTACCTGTCGAAAATCAAAATAATATGATCCAAAAAGTTGAAGGTTTTGTTCATCTGCATAATGATACGACATTGCCATATCGAAATGAATTCACAAATGGATATATGTTTTATACCTCAGCACTAGAATTGGATCGTATAGGGAGATTTCGTAACGAATCTGATAAATTCGAATTGGATCCTCAATTGCTGGAAATTTATAAAAAGAAAAAACTGGTACTTACAAATGATCGAGAAATTGAATTAGTAAATCGAACTTCTAGAATTGAAATGGCCTTGGAATGGTATTGTGATGCTTTACTTTCTGTTAATAATCTTGTCAAAGATAGTCAATTTGCCGCTGATCTCACTCCTAGAGCAGTTTTTATCTCATTAATTAAGGGTTCATCCAATCCATTTTATAACTTATACACAACTGATAATTTAGGTAGAATCTCCATTAATTGGGAGAATCTTGAACATATAATTAACAATCGAAAACATACTTTCCTATCACCTATATATTTTGGAATAAGAAGTAATGCAATTAAAATCACCAGAAATCAGATTAAAAGACTTGCTGATTTGGATATTGTGGTTGACTCACCTGGAATTGTAGTAAGAAAGCTAAAAAATGCAATTAAGGAGGAATTTATATAAGAGCAATACCTCATTATGATTTTAAGAGTCCATCATTCGAGGATCTGTACAAAAAAAGGTTTCACCAAATAAAAGAATTCCAAGGTCTCAAATTTTTGCCTACAGGGAATCCATTAGTTGATACTGGGATTTTTTCAATCGCAATCCTTAGTAATACTTCACCATTTAATGTCACTATAAAAGAAGTTGCTGAGGTGATGTTTTCTGGTGAATATCCCGGACGGGATTTAGCTTATACTAATGCCATCACTAAAGCCCTTTCAATGATTCTCTTAAATAATCCACTGAACCAACCAAGTTATGCTAAAGATAAAGGAGAGGATTACTTATGTCGACCCAGTAAGATACTCCCTTCTCCATTGCAAGAGAGGTTATACCGGACATATTTACTTGAATTTTTGTTTAATTTTATAGCTGATACGCAGGAAGAGTGTCATACAAATTGCTATATTTGTGGAGCATTAACTAATTTACATTTTAATAATTTGGAAGTTGAAGTTAATAGAATCTATGGGAAAAAAATATCAAGTGGTAATGGTACATCTCGTAGTTGGTTTCCTTTAGTGGGATCTACTAGCTCATCTCAAAATTTTCCAGCTTATGCTGAGCCTGGAACCATTTGTGGAAAATGTCTTCTTGCAGTACACATGCTTCCTAGATCTGTAAATCTATACTCTGGAAAATTAACGTGTTACCAATCAGATAACTATCAAATTGTTATGGAATTTATAAAGGGAAATTTGGAGGAATTCAATGATCTCTTATTAACAACAAATGATGAAAAACTTGAAATTATTGGTAAGAAAGATGGTTATAATAGGTTCTACATCAAGTTACTTGATATTATAAAGAAATTTAGAGATGAAATTAGTAAGCATGGCTTATACTTGTTGTTATTCACTAATATGGGTGCTGATCCTTCTGCTGAACGTATTTATCTTCCAGATCGAATAATAATGTTTTTAGACCAGATTGCCAATTATTACAATAAAGAGAGGGAGATTTTAAAATATATTAAATTAGAGCAGAAATTTCTCAAACATCCTGATAGATTTCTTATCAACCGCATGCAATCATTAAGTGATTATGAATTATTCTATTCCAATACAAAGATAAAAGAGGAACATCTACCTGATATTCTTTTTTATGAGCTTTATCAGCACCTAATTTTACTTTGGTCTGTAGAAGACTTGCTTCTTGTATCAGATATAGCAAAAGAAATAAGAACAGAAGTAGAATCAGATCAGTTAAGTAGGATAATCAAATCTCGTGATTATAGAGAGATTAAAAATCTAGCAATCCCAAAATTATTGAGGAGACTTCGAGATTCCAAAATTGAATTACAAGATCTATTAAGTATATTTGCAACTAAGTATTCAGGAGTTGAAAGAAATCCCTGGAAGCTTTTGCTTTTTTACTTGCATCCTAATTTAAAGATATTCAGAGACAAAACGTTCAAAGGTAAGTCGATTCCACATCCTAATATCTATGATTTGGATACTCATACTGGAATAAAACAATTTGCCTTACGAGTTTTCAATAGACACAGTAAAAGAGCTGCTTTTGATAAAGAAAAATATCTAAGTACTATCCACAGGTGGAATATTTCAGAACTCAAACGAGAGTTTGTATATCTTTCACGAACTATTAGAGGATATACTTTTGAATATATGCAAGAATTATTCTCAACTTTGAAGGCGTCTGATATTATATTTTGGTTCAGAGTTTATTCCAATATAACAGATGAAATAGAGTTGGATGAACGGGTGATAACTAAAGATCAACTAATTGAAGAGAGTAATATAGGAGAGAAATGTTTACTTGCTCTGGATAATTACATAAGTGCAAGAATTATGAAAATTGGTAAAACCCGATTTTTCAAGGAATTCAGTACAGATATTTATGATTACTCACAATTAGGATTATTCTCTTTGTTAAATGAATATTTATCAAAAAATAATCTTGAAAAGATAACAGAATTACAGTTATTGTATGATCCTATTGGTGGATCAAGCACATGGTCTGAATTGAGGCAAAAATTGGTCCTTTTCCTCTTTCAGCTTCAATTAATACAAGAAAATGGACCAGAAACTCTTCTAGAACAAATGGAGGAATCAAAATGACAAATTATATCAAATCTATATCAAATCGTAAAGTAAATTACATAGCAGGTACAATTATTGTATCCGCAGATGGTGCATTTCTCAATGGTGCAGGCCTGGGATCAGGTGAGGATAAGAACAAATCCATTGTGAAATACCTTTGGAAGAACAAGAAAATACCTTATGTATCGTCTCAAGCATGGAGACGTTGGTTGAGAAATACCCTTGTAGAAGTTAGAAATTGGCCTGCCAGTGAGCTTGAGGCAATTGGTTGGAATAAAAATGGTAATACTGCCAAAATAGCTGGCCAACTTAACCCACTAACCTATCCTGAGGATGATTTCTTTGGGTATATGTTTGCCAAAGGTTCTGGCTCTGATACTGTTGATGAGAAACTCCGTCGAGATAGGTTACCTGATACTCAATTGGTGAGAACCAGTCCATTTAAGTCATCACTTCTCTCAGGTATTCCAGATCTAATTCATATATCTGAGGATGAAGGTTTTGTACATTTGAAAGATGATACGCCTCTCCCTTATACCACACAATTCTACAGCGGAGAATTACAAGCGATTTTTGGCTTGGAGCTCTACAGGGTTGGTGTATTTGATCAATCAGGAAAATCAAGTTTAGAAATAGATCCTTATATTCTGGAAAATAATGTATCGGAATTTGATGAGCATGATCATCCCCTGTATAAAGGAAAAATATATGCTAGAAAAAATTTACATAAATATCAGAATAAATATACTTCAGATTTGATTACTGCAATTTCTGAATTGAGTGGAGGATCAAAATTATCCCAGTTTGCTGCACCAACTGCACCTAAAATACTGATTTGTGCAGGATTGAATAGCCCACTCATGCTCTTTGACAATATACTTTATAATCATGAAGGTAAACCTGCAATGCATATCCAGGCATTAAAAGAGATTTTATCTGACTACAATGAGAAATTTGTGACACCTGTTTATATTGGGTTACGTTCGGGGTATTTAATAAATGAAATGGAGTTACGAGAATTGGAGGTCGATGGAATAGAAATAATTTTTGGCACTCCGATTTCCGTTGCAGAGCAATTTGCACAGAATCTGAACTAGGTGATTATTGGTGGAAATGGTTTATGCAAAGCTTGTAGGTATTTCCGCATCTTTTCGTGTTCCTAGCTTTGTTGATGGTGACCAGTTATCTCTACCCACCCCAAGTTATGCGACTATTCTGGGCATATTGTCTGCAGCTGCTGATAGACTAGTATCTCCCAAGGAAACTGGAATTGGATTCTCATATCATTTCAAAGCATCAGGCAAGGATTTGGAAAAATTTCATCGATATAAACGAAGTTCCTCTGGTGGCTATACATATGATGCAACTAATATTAGACGCAGGGAATTTCATATTCATCCTGAACTAGAACTATATCTATCTAATACATCATTTTTTGATATACTAGATTATCCTGCTCATGCCTTAAGCCTAGGTAGATCACAGGATATAGCTTCAATAGCAGAAGTAAAACTAATTGAGGTGAGTAAAGTAGATCATGGAACTCTTTCAGGTACTCTTCTCCCCGTTGAGTTAGGAAAACCAATCCCCTGTAATGGTTTATTTTACAATTTGCCTGAGTATTTTGATTATAAAGAAGGTTTAGTAAGAAAGCCGAAGAAGGTGAAGACTTTTCTTGCACTTCCAGGATATCCACAGAAAATCTCTTTTCCAAAGTTATATCAAATCAAAGACAGTAGTAAGGAATTTTATTTGCATGAATTAGGTGAATAACGGTGTTTAATTTTGACCTACCTGAATTTTCACATGCTGAACCGACTACTTCTCAATACCCATTACTTGCAAAATCATATGGTTGCAAATTTGTCACTTTGACTAATCACCTTGTCGATTCAGCAAGGATGTGTTTAACACTAACCCTTCATAGTTCGATTCCTAGTCAAGTTAAGGAAAATATTCAAATTACAGTGTTTATTGGTGGATTAACACATGATTTAGGCAAAGCAGCATCAGGATTCCAACAAATGTTACGAGATCCTGATGTCAAATACTGGCCACCCAAAGATGGAGGTAATAGACATGAAATCTTATCAGTAGCAATATTACTCTTAAACTTCTCTAAGTTACCATTTTGGGAAGAGCATCAACTTATGTTCTCATCAGTTCTCATTGCAATTCTAGCCCATCATAAAGCTTATACTGATGGAAGGGTCAGAAGTTATCCGAAAACCATTCCTTCAAATCAGTGGTTTGGCCAAGCTCATTTCAAAACTATGTATCAAGAATTGGTAGTAAATCGTGAACATTTACAGAAACATTGGGAGGAGATGGTCGATATAATCAAGAAGGACAAATGGGCTAGTCAATTACTAGGCAACTGTATTCCCCACAAGTTAGAAATTCCTGAATTTTCAAAGGCATCAGGGAGGATCATTTCAGAATTTGATAAATTTAATCTTAGTGGGTATAAAGAGGGATATATTGATTCCATGGAATTTAGAAGCCAATATTCAGAGAATGAAATCGAACAAATAAGCATAATTCGTGCACTGGTTACAGTTGGAGATCATTTATCATCAGGAGAAACGTTTTTTGTACCGAGTACGCCTAAATTATCAGAATACCCTATTTTTCACTCTCCAAAGATTAAAATGAAAAAATTCCAGAAGGCGTGTGGTAGGGAGGGAACCTTAATGTTAAGAGCACCAACAGGATCAGGTAAAACAGAAGCTGCGGAGTATTGGGCACAACATAATCAACTCAGAGATTCATATTTGGCAAAATTATATTATTGCTTACCTTATCAAGCTAGTCTGAATGCTATGTATTCAAGACTTAATAATTGGTTTCAAGTCAGACCTGGTCAACTAGTATCACTTCAACACTCTCGAGCCTCTTCTTCTTTATACTCCCTAATCTCAGATGCAGAATACTCTAACATAAATTCAAGTTTAGAACAAGATGATGGTTGGGAGGCTCTGCATGTCAAGTCAATTGACTATGAAAAATTCAGTGATCTTCTTTTTGATTCAGATAGATCTAAATTGCCTGTAAAGCACGTTCAAATGGTACACTCTATAGTGAGACTTTCAAGAGAACTTTATTTTCCAATCAAGGTAAGTACTCCACATCAACTATTAAAGGCTATTCTTCAAGGAAGAGGTTGGGAGGTTGACATTAGAGACTTGAGGGAATCGCTAATTATATTTGATGAAATTCATGCCTATAATCCTTTATTGACAGGTTTAATCATCGGAATGTCCAAATTATTGATAGATGAATTCAATTCAAGAATCTTTTTCATGTCTGCTTCATTTCCAAGTTTTGTTATTGAACTTATAAAGACGTACATAGGAGATATTCCTCTTGTAAATCTTGATCCAAAAGATGTTCAAGATGCAAAGGAATTGAACAAATACAGACACATCGTTAAAGTGGTCGAAACAGATATATTGCAGTTAATTCAGGAAGATCAAATATTGAGTAGAATAAGTAAGGAGGAGAGCACATTGATTATCTGCAATACGGTTAGAGTAGCTCAGAATGTGTACGCATGGTTAAAATCTCAACTAACAGATTTGGATGATGATCAGATTATACTCTTCCACTCGAGATTTAAACTGGGAGATAGGAAAACAAAAGAAGAATTGATTTCCACAATTTCAGATAGTAGACAAAAAATAGTAGTTGCAACACAAGTGGTTGAGGTTAGTCTAGATATAGATCTTTCATTTGGAATTTTTGAGGGTGCTCCTCTTGATGCCTTAGTACAGAGACTAGGAAGAGTAAACAGAAAAGGTAAAAGAGAGATTATATATGCGAATGTCATGATTACGAAACCTGCTGGATATTCTCACCTGATCTATAATGAAGAACAAACCCAGTATTCCATATACCTTCTGCAGCAGTTAAAAGAGAAAAAATTTTCAGAACATGAGCTTGTTGGCCTAATAGATAAGGTATATGAGAGATTTCCCTGGAATGATGCACAGAAAAAGCGATTTGAAACTGCAGTGAACCATCCCAGAATACGAAAATTTAGAAAAAATCAACTCCCCGGTTCCTATCGATACTGGATTGATGATGTTATAGAGGATCAAGCTACCAAGGATGTGATATTGAGAGAGGATAGAGAGCTGTTTATCAAAAAGAAACGCCAATCAATTCTTAAAGCAAATGATCTCATAATCCCTTTACGAGTAGGAATAAAAGAGCTTAATACTCAGGATCAAACTATACCTGCAATTTTGGAGAAGTACTACTCATATTCAATGGAACTTGGACTAATACGGAATGTAGATGATATTATTTCCAAAAAGAAATAAAATAATTGTGAAAATACCAATTTCTCCTCATCATTGTTCAGGTTTTATTAATTGGGGAAAATATTCTTGATGTATTCATATGCTCCTTCTATGTTTTTAACTTGTCCTAATCATTGTAGATATCAACATATTTCTTTGAGAGAATACATATGTAATATAGTCCTTAATAGAACCCCCTGTATGAAATTTCTAAATACTATTGACCAGTTCTAAAAAATTAAAGAAATCATAATTCACATCTATATTTTTAATGTATTTGTATAATAGAATTAATTGTTCAAAAGCAATAATATCTTTTTAAGAACTATAGTTTGATTTTTTTTGCTGCAAATATTCCTTATGTTTTGATATATCAGAATTGAGCTTAGGCCATAAAGAATATTCATATAACTAATTGGACAACTTTTAAAATTTCATAGTTATAACCCGAAAATCAATAAATCCGAATCTTTGATCGCGCAATTCAATTTTTCCAAAAATGTTTATATTCAATAAATTTAATAGAATCATATAACAGTCTCATTGACTATATTCCTAGCATTAGGATTGAAACATCACAAATCATACTATTTCCTCTACCTCCAATTTGGTCTCATTGACTATATTCCTAGCATTAGGATTGAAACCAAATGGTATTTTTGAGTTCGTGTTTCCCCCTGCCCGTCTCATTGACTATATTCCTAGCATTAGGATTGAAACTAGTAAGTATCATTATATGCGTATTTGCTCCATGCAGTCTCATTGACTATATTCCTAGCATTAGGATTGAAACCTTTATGATTTTGATAGAGTTAACAGGGAATTACTCAGTCTCATTGACTATATTCCTAGCATTAGGATTGAAACGTGTTATCAATCCCTCTAACATTCGTTTGGAGTGTAGTCTCATTGACTATATTCCTAGCATTAGGATTGAAACCTGACCAAATTCCATTGGAGTCTATAAGAACCTGTTATGTCTCATTGACTATATTCCTAGCATTAGGATTGAAACTTAAGAATATGTATACAAATATTGAATCACTATGGAGTCTCATTGACTATATTCCTAGCATTAGGATTGAAACTATGCCTGGGAGCAATCTCGTAAAGAGATAGAACATAGGTCTCATTGACTATATTCCTAGCATTAGGATTGAAACATATGTAACTTTCTTAGCAACAGTATCAAAACTTATGTCTCATTGACTATATTCCTAGCATTAGGATTGAAACTTCCAACTCTCAAGTGGCCTTCCAGTTCCTGCAGCAGTCTCATTGACTATATTCCTAGCATTAGGATTGAAACACTAATTATAAACCTCATAAAGTAGTTAAATGTAAGAAGTCTCATTGACTATATTCCTAGCATTAGGATTGAAACTTGATTTTAACTTCAAGGACAATAGTTGCAGAAGTAAAGTCTCATTGACTATATTCCTAGCATTAGGATTGAAACTTATACTCATCAGGTGTCCATGTAGCATACGCGTCATGTCTCATTGACTATATTCCTAGCATTAGGATTGAAACACCCAATTACGTGCTAGATACGCTTCTTCGTTCGCTAAGTCTCATTGACTATATTCCTAGCATTAGGATTGAAACCCGAAACAGACAATTACTTTATTATTGCAATAGATAAGTCTCATTGACTATATTCCTAGCATTAGGATTGAAACAATACAAACAGCACACTTTCCACACTTAGCAAAGGTGTCTCATTGACTATATTCCTAGCATTAGGATTGAAACTCATCCAGAAAAAACTCTGGTACGTCATGTTTCCAGAGTCTCATTGACTATATTCCTAGCATTAGGATTGAAACGATAAACCCGTAATTTTGTGGACATTAGGAACTTCTCGTCTCATTGACTATATTCCTAGCATTAGGATTGAAACCATAATGAAATTATTCAGGTCGGAAAGAAATATGTGGTCTCATTGACTATATTCCTAGCATTAGGATTGAAACTGTATATAAATAAAGGGTTCTACGAATAGTCTATTGGTCTCATTGACTATATTCCTAGCATTAGGATTGAAACTTTTGGGTGACTATGGATCAATTAATCGAAATGGTGAAGTCTCATTGACTATATTCCTAGCATTAGGATTGAAACGGACCAACTCGAAAATACACTTCGAGAATCTACACCGGTCTCATTGACTATATTCCTAGCATTAGGATTGAAACAACATCACGAGTATTTGGATTATTTGAATATGAAACCAGTCTCATTGACTATATTCCTAGCATTAGGATTGAAACCCATGTAGGCTGTCCAGCGTACCAATTATCATAATTAGGTCTCATTGACTATATTCCTAGCATTAGGATTGAAACCATATTCATATTCTATACTTAAAGAAGTAGTACCCAAGTCTCATTGACGATAATCCTAGCATTAGGATTGAAACTCTATGACATCACCTACAACAATAGTACCATATTCTCCGTCTCATTGACTACATACGCAAGTAGTTTTTTTACATTCTTCTAAGATTTATTAATTCTACATGATCAATTCTTAATCAAGATTTAATCCTGTCTCTAATAAAATCTTCCCAGATGCATCCCCAGAATACCTTGGGTCAGCAGCTGTTGCATGAGGCTCTTCTTGAGTCTCTCGGTTTTCAATTAGGAACTCTCTGGATAACAGAATTGGTGATAATCGGGATCATGGGCTAAAACCATGCTGTGCATTTTTTCTTTCTTCTCAATAAAATGATCACACCAAGGGCCAGTTGACCTAGTATTGGAAAATCTAAGATTTGCTGATCGGCCTGCTTACTCGCATCAAGTTTGATTGGTGCATCTACCAATTCATAGATCAGGGCCTCATCTCCATCATCGTAGATAAATTGATGAACCAATCCTGTCTTGTAATTGATGTGATAAAATTCCCCATACTCACTGGTTATGTTGACATAATCTCCTGTAAATTCCATATCGATGTCAAGAGTTTGCATGAAATGAAATACGTTGATAGAGGTGCCATTTTCAAGTACCATAGTCGTTCCAAATAGTAATAACTCGAGATACTCTATCTGTCCTGGTTCGTCATCAATGTATACCATCACATGGTCTCCAAGTTGATCAGATGCGGGTAGATTATACTCCCACATGAAGATATTATCTGCTGACAATCCATCAATTGCATCTTTTAGAACCATCTTGATCTCCATTCCCTTGTAGAATTCACTCTCTGGATCTGTGATCATCTCACCATCCATCTTTGCCTCCCTTACCATCCAAGTGTAATTACCAGGGATCAACTCACTTGAGTAATGCAGGGTGAAATCACCAAGTGTTGGGGTGCATTCATCTCCATCTTCTCGATTAGAATCAGGTAGATCAAAGGCAGATTCACTGAAATATACATCCTTCGAGGCACTTGATTCTGCTTGACAATTTGTTACCGTAAGGGTGAAGGTATACACACCCTCGGTGATAACGGAATCCGATATGAAGATGAATTGCACAATATTATCACCTGCTAATAATATTCCATTGGATGGTATCAAATAATCGGTGTACCAATCACCATTCAGATCAGGGAAATCGATATTTGTAAGGTAGACCTCTGTTGATACAGTCACTATTCCAATCCATTTCAATTCTGTACCTGAAGTGTGTAGATAAGCTGCAGAGGTTGATATAGCCATGGTGATTGATTGATCAGTTTCTACTGATTGTGCCACTGGTATTGTTCCTGCAAACAATAAGACTATGAGCAATAATTTGACGTTCATGGACCCCGAATTTTTCAATCTTTAAAATCGTATGGTGGTAGATATGTATTGATAGATGAAAAGGTAAAGTTTTATTACCTATCCAGCTAGAACCCTTATTCGAAGGTATTGGAACCGTAGAGCAGGAATTATCCTGGTGTCACTGAATTTCTTTTCTTTTCAATACTTCTTTCTGATTTTACTAATTTTTTAATAATAAATATGACGTAATGATTTGTGTTATGATATATTTGATGAATGTGTTCTTCCTTTATGAAATCCAAATTCTGAAAATACTTTTAAGTAAATGAGTACACCTAAATTGAGACGCATATTATGTATACAAATAAAAAAATCTATTTTATTATCCTATCACTTGTGTTTTCTTTAGTGATTGTTACTCATTCAGAGAATATAGGATTATCATCAACTAATACTATTTATATCGACGGTAATGCTAATTTCACAGCTACTGCCTCATCACATCTTTGGCCTGGCAATGGTTCTATTGATGATCCAATTATAATTGATGGTCTTGATTTACATGGAAGCGAGGAAATGTTATTTACCCTAAAAAATACTGACTTATTCTTGAAAATACAACATTCTGTGTTCAATAACAGTATGTATGGAATCTTTTTAGAGAATGTATCTCATGCTGAGATCTCTGATAACGTTTTTTCTAGTAATCAGTGGGGTGTTTATCAGGAAGTATCTGCAAATAATTCCTTTATATCAAATTCATTCATTAGTAATACCATCGGAATCTATAATCTCAATTCGTATGATGTAATCATCGAATCAAATGATTTTCACAAGGATTATTGGAGTATTCACCATCACCGATCTGGAGATTCAATTATTCAAGAAAATGTATTCACAGGTGCTTCAACCGCATTGCATATGGAACGAGCAAGAGAGGGTAATTATGTTACCAATAATGAGATAGAAAACTCAGATGAGGGAATAAGATTGACATTAAGTGGAGATGGAAATGATATAGTCAATAACAACATCTTTGATAATAATTATGGTATTATTGGGAGCTCAACTGCTTTTGCAAATATCAGCAACAATGATATTTATGACAATAATAATGGAATATTCCTAACTGGTGGAAGTGGTAATAACATAACTGAGAATATTGTGCATAGAAATGTGATAGGCATACATGTAGATCGACAATCAGGATCATACGCATCCATTATATCTGGTAACAGTGCTTTTGAAAACACCGAATGTGGGATAAAATTGTCATTTGGAACAAACACATTTGCTTATAATAATGAAATGTATATGAATCAGAGGGGATTGCAATTATCCTATGGTGTTCAGAATTCAGCATATAATAATAATATTCATGATAATCAATATGGTATTTATTTGGACAGTGCTGACAATCCCAGAATATATGGCCATGATCTTGTAAATAATGGTTTCTTCATCACTCACTATGTTAATTCTCTACTGTATCACAGGATTCATGATCTGGACAATAATACTGTGAATGGATTGGAGATAGCATATTATAACCACACCACAGGTAACTTAGTTGATAGGGAGTATGGTCAGATAATTTTGATTAATGTCTCTTCTGCTGTGATATCTGATTATACAATTGCAAAGGCATCAATTGGGATTTTTCTTTCTCATTGCTCAGATATAGAATTATCAAATAATATGCTTCTCTTTAACACAGAAGGCATTGGGATATACCACAGTTCTCAAATCTCAGTTGTTTCAAATTCTTTGAATTATGGTGGTCAGGGAGTTGCAGTTGTCTCATCAGATAATATCACCATTACAGATAATGAGATAAATTCCAATTTTGAAGGTGTATATCTGGATGAATCTGATGATATACTTGTATCAAACAATACAATTCAATCAAGTTTTTATGATGGAGTATACGCTACCAGTGGATCAGATGTGGTGATTTCTAATAATTTCATTCATTCAAATGGCAGATTTATTCCAGAAGCGATTTTGAACACCAACTTGGCTCTTGATTACGATTTTTATGATCCATATGATAAGAATAATGGATTTTCCTCTTTCTATGTGTCTAATCTATTGATACAAGAAAATACTTTCTACAATAACTCAGGATATGGATCCTATGTTGAGGGAGCTTGTCAACTAGCAAATAATGATTATATTCATAATGGATTTTACAATCAAACCCTGGCTTTACCTCAAATACTATGCAATGATAATTCCTCCATCACGAATAACTATTTCCATGATTTGAGTTATCTTAATACAGAATGTAGTGATGGTGATGATAATGGTATCTGTGATGAAGCATATGAATTCAAATCTTCCTATAATACTTCATTAACTACATATTCCATAACTAAACCCAATGGCAACCATCATTTTCTCGGTGAACCAGAAATTACCCAGGTTCTCTTTAATAGGGATGAATTTGGAGTTTTTGCCATTGATTTCACCTGGGAAGATGCATTGGATACTACTAGCCATGATGTCAAATATACGTTATTTTTTAGCGATTCTGCTGGAAATAATATTATAAGATACAATGATACCCAAGAATCCTCTGTAAGAATACTTGTGGGTGGCTTGACGACTGGAACCTATACATTTACAGTCGTCGCTCAATGTGAGGTCGGATCAGTATCAGCAACATCTGTGGAGGTTGAGGTGGATAATCAGGACAGACCTGTTACAACAAGCACTCCACCCACTACTTCCAGCGTGGTAACAAGTACTCCTACCACCAGTACTCCAAATACAGAGGATATTAATGTCGATGGTGATGAAACTAGTGATGCTCCTTTGATCGTAAATAGTTTTATTATCCTATTAATTACATCATTCGTTATAAGAAGAAGAAATTCAATAATAAATGATCAATAATATCTCATGGTTTTTTTATATATGTATTCAAATCTAAAAATAAAATATCGGATGGTTATAATACAATAATTATCCTAAATTTCCGCTAGGTCAATTTCTCTACTTTGAAAATAACTGGTCTTAGGCCATCTCCACAAGCCATGTAAGTCGTATTCTTGTCAGGCCAGTCCATATCTTCTACTAATTCAAATTTTGTTAATCTAGTTGAAAGATCCTTCCAAGCCCATCCACAAAATTTTTCTGGTTTTGTAAAGGAATTCTCAGCAATATGCTCATCACCAATATCAAAAAATGGACAAGTAGGGATGCTATATCCTGAATTTGTGGTAACCTCAGAACCGGTAATATCCTTTGTTGAAAATTTATTTATTACAGTGAATTTTAGTTTTGGATGATTCATCTCATCTTAGAATAATGAGTAATGTATTAATTATTTTAGGTTTAGATAATCTATGATCTAATTTTTTGACAAAATTTTATTGTTTGCTGTTTAAAAAAATGCTCTAGAAAGCACTATACTTCATACCATTCAATAGAATCATATTTTTTTGTTATTGATAGAAGGTATAATTTGGATAGAGTGTTTGGAATGATTATTTTTTTACATTGATTAATTTCTTTCACATATTTCTCAAAAACATCTCTCGTGATGTCTTTGGAAAATATTATGACTTTATTAGAATAAAAAAATATTTTCTTGTTCTCTTTAATTAAATCTTGTTTATTCACCTCAATGGTGTCATGATATGCAATTTCCAATGGTTTCGAGGGGATCAAATCTTCGAGTATAGTTGAAGAGATTTTTTCATGTTCTGATTCTAATAATTCTAGCATCATCCTGTTCATAGCGTCTCCAATATTAATTCCAGAAGATTTCATCAATGCAGAGAACCTTTTGTATATATCCAAATCTATGCCTCTTATTGAGGTTGTTCTCCTATCATTAGATTTAGGCGAATCAGTCATATGTCAAATCAAATAGAGCAATGTAAAAAATTAGTCATTCAATGGAAATTAATTGAAATATTTTATTGGTATTACATGTCATTATTTTCATAATCTATTATTTTATATTTTTATGCCCTTTTGACATAAGTATATATATCAATTAATTTTGGTATGACATGTAACACCAATTATTATTGGTATTACGGTGATTGACACATGGATGAAAAGATAGAATATATCAAAAAAATTGAAGATTACAGAATTAAGGTAGACAATTGGATGACAAGCAATGAAAATTCACCTTTAAATGCCGAAGAAAAGACCAGGTTCACTAAGCTTGAATACTTTCCAGTTAATCCTGACTACAGAATTGAGACAATAATACAGGTAAATGAAGGAGAAGAACTGATTGAAGTGCAAACTACTAAAGGCGATATTAAGAATTATTATGTATATGGTCATATCTCTTTTGATATTGATGATAATAGATGTACACTTGCCATATTTCAGAATGCATTGGATCGATCATATTTCTTCCTTCCATACAGAGATGCTACATGCAATAATGAATCTTATGGCGCAGGAAAATATCTTCAAGTCAATGATTTAGGGGAAAACAAAATCTCATTTGATTTCAATCTGGCTTATAATATGTCTTGTGCCTATTCAGACAGGTATAATTGCACATTAGTCCCTTTATCAAATCATGTAAATTTTGAAATACCAGCGGGAGAAAAAAAATATCGATGAATATCTGATTATAAACTATATTCCTATGAATTTCATTTGCTAACTCCTTTTGATGATACCAGGAGATTTTGATTATAAGGTACTCACAGTTGCTAAAAGTTCGTTTTCAGATAGTCGGATCAAAGAATCCAAATCAATTTTTGATTTAGAATAATTCAATATTTCAATCCCATAAATCTCATCATCTTGATTGAAATCTACTTGTTTAGTTTCCTTTATTTCGCCACGATTAATTATAGATATAGAGTGCATCTACCAAGGCGTCATATGAGAAATCCATAATTATTCTATACCTTATTAATTATTAAATTTCTATGATTAATGCATAAAAATATTTGATTACCATGATTAACTGATGCAACCTATGAGGGATGAAATTATCTGACATAGTAAAATTTCTTGTTTGGTCTGCTTGGATCCTAGCAGTCTATTAGAAGAACCTGATTTTTAGTCTAACTAATCAATATTTGCAAAACTTCATTGTTACAACCAATCATTACTAGGCATTTATTTAACTCAGCCTATTTCTGATAAAGTATGGCCACAAATATCAAAGGTGCAGTGATTCTCATAGAGGATGCTATAGCTTCTGCCCTGTTGGGGATGAGTATTGCCGGATTTGTCAATACTGATACAACTTTTGCCATCATAGCATTGGCAATATCATTATTCATTCTCATTGCTAATAGATTTGCAGAGGCAAGAACAAATGCTGAGATAGAAATGAATGACTACTTTAGATTATTACAATATATTGTCTTAATCGTTGCTGGATATGTGTTTTATGAAGATATTATCGGGTTATTCTGAGAATTGAGTATCTAAGGAAGTCTGATTCAACCTGGGATGGGCTAAGAGATTATAATTGTTATAATTTCTTTTCTCCAGCTACAGATGAAGTGTCATCACAGCTGGTGTAATTCATCCAGAAAACCTGCAAAACTGGTATGCAAAATCTGTCAATCTGATTATCAGTCTGCGTGATGGAAAAACTCATGATTATTTGGCTATATTTTTATTTCATGAAGATTCATTTTTTACATGCGACTTCAGCTGCTTCTTTTTCTCTCCTTGTTATTGATGCTACCAGTACATGCAGAATCTATCGTCTCCTATACATATTTCGTTGCAACTGGTCAATTCACCATTGGTGAGTATGTGCAGGATACGTATTCTGATCCATTCACTGTGCATCTTATGGGCCTTGCAGATGAACAGAATCAGACCACACTGCTATTCGAGGTAGCTGGTGATGAGGTGACGCTTGGGGTATCCATGCTGCTTAATCTCACGGATTTTGTCTTTGAAAACAACTTCTACATCCTGCCCGAATGGGATCTGTATGTGGCACAGCTGGAGTCACTTGTGGCACAAGACTATGAGGTTAATCATAGCAGCACTGCTGATTTTTTTGAGTTCATCATGAAAACCCCAGATCGCAGGATAAGAGCCTCCTGGACCAAGGATCAAGGGGCACTCATGGAATACCAGAACTTTGCAGTCAATGGTAGTATTGATGAAGATAGTCTGAGCATCTATCGTGGTGCGAGTACTGTTGATGCTGTATTCTTTCCTCTCGGCCCCCTGGTGGTTCTTCTCCTACTTCCATTCAGACGTCTAAAGAAATACTGATCATTGAATAAGTTAAGTCTTTGCTGCTCTTTACTGTTACAGTTTTTGCCATTACTTGGTATTAGCTGTTTCAGAAGATACTGATTTCAAGTTGATTACTGACAGTATTGTAGAGCATATCGAGAAATTTTAATACTGATTAATTGTATTATTATCGATATTTTTTAATCTCTTTCTTAAAATGAATTACTGGAGAAGTCATCTACAGCTCTTAAGATACAATATTTTCATAATTATATTGTATCAATGAGCAGCTTGAGGATATTAAATCGCTATTACTTCCTGAATTTCTTATAATATACCATAACAGCAATTGCTGGAAGAAGCAACGCTAAATTAACGGGGGATATATTGCTATTGGAAAATATTGTGGTTAGACTAGTGATTGTTTCAATTTCTCCTTGCTCTGTTAGTGTTGTACTCTCAGTAGTAATTAATGTTATACTCTCAGTGGTGGTTAGTGTTTCTACATTTGATTCTGGAATATAGGCTTGTACACTAAATTCTCTAACCTCATAGGCATTGGGAAAGATTGGAGAGAAAGTATCTTGCATTTCTTGATCCTCATATTCCCCAAATACCTGAACAACAAAATTCAGCTCAGGTGAGTATCTAATGTAGGTTTTATCTACAAATTCTATTCCATCTCTCTCATATACTGTTGTATCCGTGTATGTTATCAATCCCTCTGTATACTCATTATATTCTTCATAGGCCATGCTAGAATTAATTATTGTAAGATGTGTGGTTGATAATTCTCCAGAGATATAGGATTCTCTGAATTCGAATATACCTGATTCATTGGTTACTGCATTTTTGTATACAATTTGGTCCTCATCATAATATGATTCACTGGATGAGGTGATATTACTGACATACTTTTCTGGCATAACGGTAAAAGTATATACTTCTAGATCATGCCCATTAATATTGAGCATGGATGTGGCATTATACATTATGTGCACACTCGTTTTGGTTATGCTAGTAGCATTATTCCATCCAAGAATTGAACCCAGATTATGTGTCCCATTATTAACTGGCAATAGAGGAACAAGTTCATTATTTTTCAACTCTTGAGAATATTCTGCAATTTGATTACTTTTCAGATTAGGATCAAAACCAGTGAATGTCATGAGTATATATGTATTTATCAATCCATCATAGGGTTTATTCTCAAATGGATCATCCTCATACACAATATAGTCTGCAATACCAATATATACAGAGCTCATATTATACCCCATAGGAATACCCGTTTCTTGATTATGCATCTGAATCATTTTTCTTTCACTTAGTATTCCAAGATTATCCTCATCATCTATTCCCATATCACTATACAGAATATTATGGCCCTTGAAAGAACTAGATCCATCAAAAGTTATATTCAGATAATCTGTTGTGAAGAACCAATCGTCCTCGGATAAACCGTTAAAACCAGTTTCTACTGCTTCTACTTGTGGTAGGAGTAAAATAAATACAAAAATAATTCCAAATTTTCTCATTATTTTGAATTTTGGGGTAATGTATCTTAAATTTGTTTAGGAGATGATAGCATTTTTGATAATGATAATATGGCCAATGATACTATTCCTTACCGTTGAATTCAATTTCAGACTATTCATAATCAGATACTATTTGGAGAATTTATTGAAGAATCAATACAATTGTTGATAATTTTACCCTTTGCAACCGGAAAATTACCTCGCTATGTAGATATGGCTTGTTAGATATTCATATTTGGAAAACTTTCGAAGCCAATTTATTATGGGAAGATCATAAGCATCAGATAGTATCAGAGGGGGCTTCTTCTTCTACTTCCAATCAGACGTCTAAAGAAATACTGATCATTGATTTCTTTGATTACACTTTTTTATATTTTAAGCATTCAATATTGATAAAACGTTTGCCATAAATTTTCGATTTCGGCAAGAATCGTATTTCATTTACAAACTAGGGTTATCCAACTAGAAAGCTTTTAATTGGTAAATTTACTTTTTCTAGAGAATGCAGTTCACTACTTATAGATTTTACAAGCTATCAATTGCATTTATTTTGATATGTTGTTTATCTAGCTTAATACTGCCCACCTATAAGATAATCAATTCACCTTCTGAATCTCAAAGCATAAAACAGGATGAAGACGTTCCAAAGATACACATTCTGCAATTTGGAACAATTCAGGATACTCATCAAGATACATCATTTCATATGAATCTGCCCCTAGTAGGATTAATAATGGGTATTCATACTGTAAACCCAAAATCACTGAAAGATGAAAAAGATCAAATTACTTGGGATGACCTTCTGCAACTCATGAATGGATTCATGATCAGAGTATTATTATTACTTAATAAAATGGATCCAGAATTTACCACTCAAAAAGAACTCATACATTCTCTCAATACATATTCTGAGAAGATTACTCGTACTTTGATCAAACTCGAGGAAATGGGATTGGTGAAAAAAATCGATCTGCTGCATGATACAAGACTAAAGGCTGTTAGCATTACTCCAAAGGGAATAGAGTTTCTTTCAATTATGAAAGATAACATAAAACAGTAAATTTGCTTTTAAAAACTTTCTATCATTGATAATATTGTATATTACGAAAATATTACTTATATCAAAGTCCAATAATATAGTATGTCAATTTGCTGGAAGTGTCTGACACCAAAAGATGATGAGCATAGTGATTGTGAGTATTGTTTGAAAACTCATCATTTCATAAGAAGAGCATTGTATTCCATTCATTTGAATGATACTCATCTTCTGTTGATATTATATCTACTTGCGTTTTTTTATTTGATAGTTATCGGAGAGATGACTGATCTAATCATTTTGTTCATGTTTACCCTCGTATCAATTCTTTCATCCTTTTATATTTCAATCACCTACAGACAATGGTGTAACTATCTTTCTATTATGATTCCAGACAAAATCCTGGTTGGGCCAAAGCTAGTGATGTTCATCCTTTTCTTTCCACCCATATCATTTATAATCGCTACTTACTACATTATCATCATATCTACTGAAATTGAATTACTTGGGAATTCAGAATCATTTCACAAATTTTTATTCTTCTATCGTTTTGGAATAGTATTATCCACCCTTTTTATTGCGTTATTCTCAATATTTGAGAAGCTGAATCGAAATTGTGTGGGTGATCCAAAGAAGATTCATCAAATATCAGTTAAAGATCTAGTTCAATCAGATACTGTCACCTCACAAAACGATTTGGAATAAATCCGTCTTATCTTATGTCTTTAGAGTAGCAAATTTTCATTTTCAGATGGAGTTGAATATAATCTTTTGGCTTATTGATGATTATGTAAAATCCTCTAACATTATCTATATTTGTCGCACTATAATAATTATGGACAATGATACTGAAGTTCATAATATACCCTGGGTAGCCATACCCGGAGTGATAAGACCGAATTTTTCCTTTAAGAAATTGCAGGTTAGTTTTCCCACTCAATATCCATCAAGTTTGATCACTATGATACTGTATGCAAGCATTTTTTACATATATATTGGTGGAGTATACAATTTAGTTGAGGATCCACTTGCTTTTGGTGGAGGAGTTGAAAATAAACCAATCCTCATCTATCCTGATGAGGATAAACAATTTCTCATAGAGGGAATTGTAGCTGGAACTGTAATGATGATGGGTGCGATAGGACTATATCTGATTAAATCAGCAACTAATGATCCTCATGATACGGCCAAGGCGATTAGTTATCAGGTAATAGGAACAATATTAACGATTATCGCCCTGTTTATACTTCAGAATATGTATCAATGCAAGAAATTTCCAGATACCTGCTGAATAGTATTGAATTTTGCCGAATCATCCAGATCCAATAAACAATGATATTTTGGATTCTTCAAGCAGTGTTGTAAACCTCCTAAGAAGATTCCAACCTATCAAATTATCACCTACTGCTGCATGAGATGACATGGTGATATTGAATGATTGCTTGTCTAAAAGAATTTTGGAATAGACTGAAGTCAACTTGAAGGTTTCACCAGTAATACTCTCTCCAATCTCAGACAGCTCAGGATGAACTTCAACAGCTGATTGCCAGATGGGCATGAGTTTGTTACTCAGTATCACATCTCCGGTGAATCCAGTATCCACAATGAACTCAATCTCTGGGGACCAGGTATTGTCTGGTAGTAATAGACTTGCCCTGATGACAGGATATTCATCAAATTCCTGTTGGATTACGTTGCTACCGTGGATCTCCACCCTAGTCTCACCTTCTTCTGATCCATTGCAGGATGAATAACATACACCTTTTTATCCGTTGATGCTACTTGCCTGAATAGATCCTCGATAGTATCGGATATGAGAAGTACCTCATTGTTATGGATACCGAGGTATTTTCCAGGATATTGCTGTCTGAACAAATCTGGAGATTGCAGAGGTTGGGCAGGATGTGTTATCCACATTGTGATCGCCTCCACAATAGAATCAGAGAGAGCACCTTTGTAGAACCCCTTGGTCTGTGAAATATGTGCTCGTAGATTGCGTTCCAGCTCATCAGGTAGGACAACTTTTATTGTACCCATAAGTACATATGGGCATATAGTCTTATAAATTTTACCAAAAATATTTGTCAGGTTGAGGTTGTGCTGCAAGTCGATGGGCAGTTGACGAATATTTCCACATGGTAGTTTAGAATTCATAAATTTTGTTAGGTATTTGAGATATACTACTGATATGAATCTGGAATAGTATCAATTTATTAGTATAAATAAGAAACAATTAATGTTTTGTTTTATAAAAGGTAATACAATTCCTTATATTTTAATATTTAAGATTTATATGTGATGCCAAGCAAAATCTCGGAGATATTAATGGGGTACTCAGAATCTCTAGATTTGTCCCAAAAAGACTATGAAGAAGAGATTTCCAGGAGAATTGACAATTTTATGGAATTATACAATACCTGGATAAATCAGTTAATTGTCACTTTTGATTTTGATGATTCCTTTATTGTTGACAACATTATGGATGAGTTAAAACCAATTATGAGTGAAAATAAACTCCCCTTTGCTGCAGTTGATGGCACTTCTTGGAAAAATGACATGGAACCATATATTGTTTTCTTCTCCGCAGCCTATGCTGTAAGAGGTCATATTCAATTTCAAAAAGAATCCAAGAGGGTAAAATACGAACGATGGGCCCCAGAGCAAGATACTTCAATCGTGGCTTATGTACCAGTACCATATGCCATGTTATCAGAGATAATTGATGATGATGAAGAGGTAGGAACAGATGTCGATAAGATTGATTTGCGGTTTGTACACAATAAATTGATGCTCTTGGCAGAAATATTCTTGCTAATAGATCTTTTGCGGAGCTCAATAAATCGACCCAAATTTCTCCTCTGGGATCAATCAGTCAGCTATGTCTTCCAAAAATCAATTATTCAAGGAACTCGAACAGAAATAGACAGAATTTCCCTTTTTGATAAAAAAATCAGTGGATTTGAAGTTAGCAAGCAAGATGCATGGGTAGTATTCTCCCATCCCCATATTCCTTCCCAACAGATACCTTCAAACCGAATTACTGCTGATTACTGGCGATATGTGATTTGGCGATTATATGATTCTCAATCCAAACGGTTACTCATACAAGATTTACTCGATGAATCGCGCATCTCCCTAGAGAGTTTCAAGAACTGAATAAAGAGAATTACTGATGATGATCTGCCATTAGTGAAAATAAATGGTGATTTTATTGAGCTCAATCCCAAGTATACAGATTCTTGGGAGAAATCAATCCAATTCTTCGAGATGTTTACTCAGAATTTATTCAAAGGTAAGAAAAAGAATCCGATGACCTATGAGTACGAAAAGGGGGGAAAAATGTATCAAAGGTATCTTTCAGAACAAGATTTACAATTCCTCATAGGTATTGGAATTCGGTACTTGATAGAAGAATCCTACAAAAATAATGTATTTTTGGTAGGCATTGCCAAGGATTCATCATCAAATCTATTCTTCAGTCGATATATTAACAGCTTAAATAATGAGATTCAACCCAATCATGGGTGCTATCCTGCTATAGACCATTTGAAAAAACCAATACCGTGGTCAGATCGTATATGTTTTGAGAGTATTCCTAGAATAGATTCATCTATTAACTCCCCTTGGTCTTCAGTGGAATATGATTCAGTTTTCATGTCCCTGTCAATTTCATTTGATGAAAAGGAAGAAATCAATCGATTGAGAGGATTGCAGGGATTCAATATTAATCCTCCAGAAAGATTATTTTTGAGATCACTAGGACAATTCTTTGTTGATAGAAGCGGGGTGATGAGACAGGGTCATGTAATTTTCATCGATCGACTTGTTCATCAGATGTATGACAGGAGTTTAGCTAAAATCACCCTGGAAGGTAATAAATGGGGCAAAGAGGATAGATGGGGAGTGATTCAACCATTTCTACATGAGAATAATCAATTTCAAAATCAGGGACAAGAGATCATGATTTTTATCCTTGATATTCTGACTAAAAATCTATTTCCTGAGGTTATAGGCTATCCAGATCCGCTACACAAGGCAGATTGGGGTGCGAAAACTTTACTTCGTAGGGTTCAGCCCATGATATTGAGTAGTGAGAGCAAAGCAAAACGGGATCCTCTTATTCAAAAATTCAGGAAATACAGAGAAAGTGAGAGGAGAGTGTGATTATGAAAGTATTCAGTGAAATTTCAGAAGGAAGATTAATGAAATTGGATGTTGATTCAATTACTCGATATACATATATTGTCTGGTTTCAGTATACTAGACAGCAATTTAACGATATTAAAGAAGGAGATATTATCGCTGTTGAATCTTTTAAACTTGATAATTCTTCAGATAAAGGGAAAGTTAAATACTATTCTCTAATGAAAATCACCCAGAAATTACCCATGCATTATGCACAATCTGTTGATCTGAGAGGATATCCCGGTTTCATCGAAGAATCTGCAAAATCTATCTCAGAATCCTGGATAAGTCAAGAAACCCTATCTGATGATGATCTTACCAAGATTGTATGTGAATGTGTACCCATTGGACTTGAATTTATCAGGGGCCAAAACCTGGCGGATTTCAACACAGATACCAGCCTACCCATGCTAGGTAAGGAGGCTAGAATTGTATCTGAGGCAATACTGGATAGGATTATCAATTTGGGACTTGAAGGAGACCAAAATGTTATCAAATTAGCCAAGCATAAATCATATGAGGGAATTGAAGTGCTCTTCAATTATTTTAGCTCAAATAACCTTCATTTTGGGATTTTTGGATACACTGGAGCAGGAAAGTCAAATTTACTAAGTACATATATCTCTAAAAGTATCATTGAAGAACAAGATAGATGCTTGAAATATCTCATATTTGACATCAATGATGAGTTCACTGGATTACTAATTGATATACTATCTCTGAATAAAAATTCACTTATTCTTAATCTTTCAGCCTCATATATTTCTGGAGATCTTCAGAGCTATTACTCCACTGGATCAAAGGGGGCACTAATTAAAGCAGCAAATGCAATCTACAGGCAAATGCACCTTCCTAGATCAATAAGACAGAGATTACAGGAAAATAATGTCCTAGGAAAGGCTTTTCTTGATAAAATCACAGAATTAATCACGAACAGACAATATAAGGTCTATAAGGATGATAGCCGAGTGACTGTCAAACAATATTTGGATGAATTGATATCTAAAGAGAAAACAAGAACAAGTACCCAAAAAGTCAAACAGGCATTTATTGCTGCTCTCTCAGATGTCGGTATCTATCATCAGGATTTTTCTGAGCAAACATTTGATGTTCTCATTGAAGTAACAGAATACCTGGCTAATTTTGTCAAACCTAAAAAAACCACTTCACAGAGTGCTGATATGAACCAATTCTTTGGAGGAGAAGGACAAGATACAACAGATGAGGGTTTGAAGATAAGTGCTAAGGCTATTGATAAAATATCTAAACTGAGCTTAACAGATTCTCAAAAAGGTTACTTCTCACAGCTGCAGAATGTCATGCAAAAGGATCGGTCAACAAAATTTGCTGTATTACCTGATGATATGACGATTGGTAGGCAAGCCATAACTCAATTAATGAATAAAGATGAATCGTCAATTATCATTGTTGTGGCTCATGATAACAATGAATTAAGGAAATTTTCATATGAAATTGGTAATTACATTTACAATAATCGGATAAGATATGCACAGGTCTATCCACAACTGAATTTTGTATTTGATGAGGCAGATGAGTTTATGCCTGCTACTGCCAGTAATGATTCCCAGAGAGATTCAAAATCAATTATTGAGAAATTGGCAAGAAGAGGTAGGAAATACAATCTTGGAATAGGTATTGCAACACAACGTATAGTCTATTTAGATTCCAATGTTATGGCTCAGATTCATACCTACTTCATCAGTAGGCTTCCAAGACGAGCAGATAGGGAGAGAATTTCTGAGGCTTTTATGTTATCTATCTCTGAATTTGATCAAACCAATAATTTTGATCTCGGCAACTGGCTTCTTGTTAGTGATAACGCAACTGGAATAAAAAATGTTCCAATTCCTATCACTATGGAGGATGCGAATAAGAGAATTCTAGATTTTGTCAAATAATAAGAATATTTTTCATCTCAGATAGTAAAATTTCTTGTTTGGTCTCGATGGATCCTCGTAATCTATCCGCAATAATCCGACTTCAACCAGGCCATTGAGTGGTCGTTCACAATCCTTGCGTTTCTGATTGTATAATACCTGGCCTCGGAATTGCTCGATGGGTACCCGCTCGTGATTACCATTGAGTACTGCCAGTAGGGTATCCTCGTAGGATTGTTCTTTGATCTTGGGGTTCTCTGTTTTCAACTGGATCAGTGCCTGCTGTAACTGGGAAGGTAGTGCCCGTATCTGCTGGTCCTCAAAGCGTGCTGGTCTGGGTGATCTTGTGGGTGTGTGTGTTGGTGCAGGTTGGTACATTGGTTGAGCTACAGGGGTACTTACGGGCCTACTGAGTGCCTTGAAGCTTTGTTCCAGCTGTGCCAGGCGTTGCTCCAGATCGGATGGTTCCTTTACAGGAGTGGGTTGTTCAGATCCAACTAGTTGCAGTGGTGATTGCTGTCCGGTTGATTTCATCTCAGGTAGCATCTGCTTGTATAAACCATGCAATTCCATGATGTACTGCTTGACCGTGATGTTGGATTGTTGGGCCATGCGTTTGATCTCCGCATGCACATCCTCATCGATCCACAGGTTGAGTGACTTCTGACCAGTCCTGCCTTTGACCATGATTGAATGATGAATGGGCAGTATTAAAATGTAACGACTGAGTAACGTCAATATGTAACGTCATTGTGCATTGCTTTTATATGTTCTCACGTTCTTTTTTACCACTTTTAATCACTAAACTTGTGTATTTTTGGTGACGTTACATGACGTTCCAACTTGATATCGGTGGTATGGTCCCCTTAAATTCTATAATTCATACAAATTCTCTCAGGTTGGGGTTAGATTTTTTAGGGGTGATGTTCCTTCAATTCTATGGTGCTCAGGTTTGTTTATCTGTTGCTAATACTCTGTATATTACCAGTATCTGCAAATGATGTCATAACATCCACCTATCTGGTCGAGACAGGTTCATATACTGTGGGAATGGAGGATTTAACTGAAGGAGTGACGTTTACCGTTACTCTTGAGGAAGTGGATGAGGAGACCGATACAGGTCGATTTTTGGTACGTACTCCTACTGATGAGGTAACTATGGGTCGTTCTATGCTGCTGGATCTGGAGGAATCGTTATTTGAAGATAATTTTTTTGTTCTACCCAAGTGGGAGGAATATGGTCAACAGGTCCTGGATCTAAAGGCTGATGGACTGAATATCGATTTACGTAATGCTTCTGATGGTTGGGGATTTATAGCTAATGTATCTGATTACAGTTATGAAATAAGTTGGTCTCTTGATGGTTTGTTGCAGTCAATTCACAAGGAATGGAATTCTCTGGATTCTACAGGGGATCGAGAGGCGTATGCTCTGCAATTACAGCTAAGTGTGCTGGAGGATGTATCTCTGTATACAGGTTTCTTCATTTTGCCCCTGATCGCATTGATTAAACGAAAATTAGCGTCTAAATGGTTTCAACTGAGTGATTTCAGCTGACGTTACATCGTCGTTACATAGATAAAATTGTCTCTGTGTCCGGTAAAATCTGCATAGCTTTAAGATACTGAGTATATGTCCACCATCATGCATGAGCGATGGTTGATCGTACTTTTGATGCTCACTCTACTCCCACAGGGACAGGCGGAGCAGGCAGAGTTACCCGTATCACTGATACCTGAACAGGAGAATAGATTTGATTACCAGGTGTATGATCAGCTGAGATTTTTATATTTACAAGCACAGAATGTGAGTATAGAAAAGATTGGCCATGAACCTATCCTCCTGAGCGGTAATGATACCGAGTATACATTGTATGATACGGAGGTATATCCCCATGTATTGGATAACAGGGCTTTTGTCACCTATCATAGCTCCAATCCCATTGGAACCTTTGGTGATCATCTCAATGTGTATGATGTGCAAACGGGATATAATCGCACAATAGCTGTATCTACGGAATTAGTACTGCAACATTATGCTGATCAGCTGGCCATACTCTCATCTAATGGTACATTATCTGTGTATAACGTCACCAGTACTATCCTGAGTTCTGTTGATCTCGGTCTTTCATTTCATTATTACACACAGATACTCATGCTACAATCATATTTACTCATAGATCCTGCAGATGAGGATCGTTTCATACAGGTTAATCTCAATACATTTGAGACTTCATGGGTTGAAATACCTACTTATAATGAAATGCTACGAGATGGAGATGTGCTGTACTGGACAGAATTCGGTAGAATTCATCATTGGGACCTCAACACCAATATTGTTGAAAATGTCACTCTACCCACGATGTATCTATTAGGATATTCTGAGCCAGTACTTCCACATCTTGATCAGGTAGTTGATAATATGTTATTGCTATCTGTAGATATCCATTTTGCTTCTTTTAACTGGACAAGTAAGGAGTTTCAATTTTATTCACTATTCCCCGATACTGGTTATAATCATGGTGTGAATATGACGTATCTTGACACCGAGTTTGCAAATTACGTGGATAATAGTGTTTCTTCCTATCTCTACAATGCATCACATCTGCTTCTCAACTACTATGTGATCTACGGTTACTATCAAAGTGCATTGCTCAATCTTGTTGATCATACACTTACACTGTCTCACACCACCTTTGTACACACTGGAGAAGTTCTGAGACAATTTGATACTCAGCTGTTGATGATGACTGGTGATCATTTCCTATTATTTGATCTGCCTACACTCTCTATTCCGTGGGTGAAATCGATAGATGGCTATCTTTCCCAGGGGTATTTTCTCCGATGGAGTGATGTACTGGTACTGGATCTATACAAACTAAACCTGAAGGTCATGCTCATTGAAAACACCTTCTATGTATATGATAGAGAGGAATTTTTGTATGCGATTACTACTAGGCATGATAATACAATAAAGCTGGCAACAACTGATGGTGAGATCATCTATTTTGTGGAAAATGATCCATATATTGATCATCAAGTAGTCTACAATCTAGAATTGCAATTATCTTCATATCCTTGGATGCTGTTCACTCTCGAATCCACATATAGCTCTCATTCAAGCACTATAGAGGTGAGAGATGGAATAGTTTATGTGTATAGCGTTTATGGAAACTTAGAAACCTATTCGTTATTTTCACAAACTTCCTATCATGGGCCGATTGGTCCGATGCGATTGCTAGATATTGGTAATCTTGATTATTTATATTACGATCATAATCTGGAACGAGTGATCTTAGGGGATAATCCAGTTTCATTGGCCCCTGTATTTGAGTGGGTGAATGCCAGCTGGTTTTACGAAGTATACGATACTGATATCTATTCGTATAACATTGGCACTGTAGAAGGAGAATTTATTGATGATACAAAAGCATTAATTGAGATAGATGTTTCTTTGGCAGCGTATATCAATGGAAGTTGGAGAGGAGGAGATAGAATTGTGGTTTATGCCATTGCAGACTCAACTACTGGTACACTCTCTCCAATCAGTGATTATGGACTTGAACGGGATGCATATATCATCAGCGAGAAGATTGTTGTTAGTTATGATCATGAGTACCTGATTGTACTATCTAATGGATTTGAGTATCTCTCATCAGATGTATTTGAATTACAACTATACAAACAGCAGGATGGAGTCTATCAACTAGAGGAAAGTACCATGATTGATGGTTATTCACTTGCAGGATTGGCTGATCCAATGGTCACTCCGTTTGGAATTCATTTTGTTGGTTATTCTCGATACTTTGTGTTCAATCATCTCTTTGAACCAGTGGATGATACTCCACCACTGATGAAGGTGACCTATGAAATTGAGAAGGGTACGATGAGTGAGGTGAATATTATGGCCACGGTTATTGATGATAGCAGGATTGAGGATGTTTACATAATATCCTACTATGATGAGTATTCCAATGGATCTGAGAATATGATGTATCTTAGTACATATCAATGGGTGTTATACCTGTATGCAGAGGGCTCTTTCCTCAATTGTTCAGTTGTAGCTGTGGATGAATATGGTAATACACAGGTATATCCACTGTATATCGAATTCTCCAGAACGACTGCTATATATAATTCAACCACGGTGACACCCAGTACTACTACTACAACTCCACTGACAACCTTACCCCCAAAATATAGTACTCCTGAGCAACGAACCGAGGAGGCCTTTTTACCCTTGGTAGTTCCTGTGTTTCCTGTATTTCTCATTGTGCTTTACCGGAGACGAATTACTAAAAAATCCTGTAAGATTGAAGTTAACTCGATAAAGCTTTATTAAGGCATAATGACTAAACATTACTGTGCGAGTCCTGTTGTTACTTGTATTACTGTTATCCTTGATGCCAGCAAATGCAGAATTCGTTGATATGCAGCTGATAGCATATGATTTTGATGGAAATGAAGTATCCAGGATGAGCTACACCATTGAAGTTAGAGAAAGTGTGGATGATTGGTGTGGAACTTCCTATTATGTACCTTCAACTCCACCTTATATGGGTCACCAAGCCAGTGTTTTGGGTGGTAACAAATTTATCTATCAGGGTTCACTTATGAAAGTGGATGATGGAGTGCTGGAGGAAGGATATGCAGTATCCTATGTACATGTAGTGCACGATTCTCTGCTCTATGGCTATGTGTATAACGAATATCAGCTTATTGTGAATTATCTTGATCTTAATGATCTTACCAATGGACGAATTTCGATTGATGTGTATAACCCACATGCACAGGGTTGGATCACCAATAGGTATTTTCCCCTGGGTGATGGACTTTTTGTGGTGTTGTCATCGCATCATCTTAGTAACATAGCATTTAACGGAAGTCGTATTACCTTTATCAATTTACAAAATCCTGAAACACCTATTACTCAGTCATATGATTTTCCTAAACAATTTTTCTACGGAAATTTTTTTGGGACCTCTGATACGCTGTTTTATCAAAGTATTGTGGATAACGAGGTGAAGTTATTTGATGTTGTGCTGAATGAAACGATTAATACTGGAATTGGGACTATGGTGGATGTGAATGATATAGTAATTCGAGATGATGGGATGTATATCAATATTCCTGAGGGTTTGTACCATTTCAGATCAGGTGAGGGAGAAAAAATTGATGGTTCAGTTGAATATCTTTTACAGGATTATTACATCACTCTGGCTGCTGCACCACTAGATCCAATTCGAGATTTCACACCGATACTAATACTAATTGCACTCATATTTATTGTGATAAAGAAAATTAGGTGATGTATGCAATGATTTTGCTATATCGCTTCAATTAGGTAGGTGGGATCATTTGTTGATCTTGGATGGATTGTTGCTTATTTCAGCATAATTTTGATGTAAGGTGTCAGGGGGAGCAAATTTTCGATTGAATAAATAAAAAAGATGGTGGAAATGCAAAATGGTAAGGGGATTACGATATTTGATGTGCTTTTTGCTAAACCTTAAAGATTTACTACTTTCAGATAAATCATTAGGGTACTAACCAGGATATTGTCTCTAGATGTAAAATACTGTAGATATGAGGTTTTTTAGGAAATGATTCGGTGAATTAAAAAAGAGAGAAATATTGCACCAAAAAATACTAATCAATTTAATAATTATTATAACTGATATATGGTTAACATTTATACAAATATTTTAATCAAATAAACTTACTTGATTGCAGCTAGTTGTATCCTGGATAAGATAAGGTAAATCATTCTATTGTTATATTTATGATATGCCTTATATAAAAATAAAATTAATAATTATTATAAATAATAGGATTTTTGTTAATTATAATATTAATTCATTGATCAATATATATTTTTGAATTTAAGATGGGTGTATAGTAAGAGATTTTGCTATTTATATAAGTATTTTTTTATGTTAATACTGATTGAATTAAAGCCCGAATATCGGAATAATATATTTTTATTTAATTATATAGATGTAAATTTTATTAGATATATCTTAGATATAAAACGTTATGATATATTCCAGAATACATTATTATCGTTCAAAATTATCAATATTTATGTTATTTGTGATAATTATTAGTATTTCATGCATAACTCTATTAATTCTTATAAAATTATATTATATTGCATAATTTTGTAAGTTCAAACATACTTTTAATTCAAGATATAATGAGATAAATAGTATATAAAATTTCTAATGAAATTATAAAATATACGGTAATTATTCAATTTATTCACTATATATATTTAAAATTATTATGATTTAATAAAATAATAAATTATAATAATATTAACCAATTAAATAAGTTTGAAAGTATAAAATTTTCGACATTTTATAAAATACGATAAATCCATCTAAATCATATAATTATGAATTGTAACTATAATGTATATTTTTACATCTACTACCACTACTAGTAGTACTAACCATATATAAACATGATTATTTAAAAAGGAGTGAATTCTAATATTTTATTTGCTCATTTAATTTGTATAAGTTTACTTAGACATACTTATACTTTTAATAATTAAAATGAATACTTAATTTATATTATTGGTATATCAATTAGGTGATAATATAATTAATTGTACATAAAATTATAGCAATTAACTATATTATTTATATCATTTGAATTCTTAGTTGAACTCTTGATAAAAAGTAATTAATCAATAGTTTTTTACAATTTTCTTTGTCCTGGTTTTATTATCATATGTATAGTACATACTCATATTAACTCATTTTAGTTCAAATAATTTTTAATCAAAATACGAATATGTAAAGTTATAATAAAACTATATATTTGCATAGTTTTTGAATTGTAGTTACAAATTATATGTACAAATTATATTAATCATATGTATTGTTTTGAATATCATCGTTAATATAATACATATTCATATGTAATTGCCCCTCAACTGAGAAAAAAGTGTAATTGATATCTATCAAATAAAATTTCCAGGAATCCATATGGTACAGCACCAAATATCGATGATCTTTTTGGAATTCAAGTAATATCAAGGAGTGATTTAATGGTTGATCCTATTGTGCATGTTCATTATTGTTCCCCCTATAATTTTTAACTCCGAATTCAATTGATGATTCAATGATTATTTCCTATCCTCAGAATGCAGTGGAGATCTCAAATCGAGTGGTTGAGAAGATCAGCCGATATCCCCATGCACTTATCGAACCATTAGGTAATCATACGATATCATTCAACTTGGGAAAATTTTTCTCCAGTGAATTCAATATTATTGGTCTGAAAGGTATTGCATCTATCCAGGAAAATGACAATGGGTGTCAGCTAGAAATTTCTACCAAGTATAAATACAAATCACTCTATCTGGGAACATTTTATCTAGTTATGCTCTATCTCCTGATTAGCGTAATATTTCTTTATATGACCAACAATTATATCGAATTACGTCTGGTTCTGGGTACAGTCATTCTAGTAGTTTTGTTGAGTGTATATTTGCATCGAGTTCTCAATACTGTGGAGCAAGATATCATTAATTATTTTTATGAAAGTCTCTTTGTTTCCAACTTATCTTTGGATACGGGTTACTATACTTTTTCCAAGAAGATGGCCTTCAAATTCCTCGCACAAATTCTTATTGGTTTTTTTATCTTAGTTTTTCTTGTTTTCACTCTCTTCTCCATGGTTTTATGATGATGCAAACTCAACTTTTTCTATGGTATTTCATTCAAATTTAAGTCGTATACTCTCAAATCTATCATCATCGATCTCATCTTTTAGTACGGATTTCACCATCAGAAATTTCAGCTTATTTGAAATGCTCCAAGTTCCATCAATATCCTCAATCACACCATCTGCAACTAATTTGGATATCATTCTCATGACAACAACTGGCATGATGTTCTCTCCCAATTCCTTTAGCTCTTCGGTTGACTTACCTGGGTTCAACCGTATGATGTTGAGTAGTTCTACCTCTGCTTTGTCCAAATAATCGCATAGTTCATCTGATTGTTTGTTGATGTAGTTAAGCTCAGCCAGGGCCTCGATAAATTGTTGATCTCCTCCTTGAATATGTGATTGGATTAATCTTATATCAGGATCCTCTACCTTGACGGATTTATTGGCTGTTACAAATTCCTTGAGTTTTTTGAATGAAGGTTTAGAGAAACTCCAGCGATAATCATTGGTCTGGGCAATAATATTGTCTGCTTGCAAGTTGGAAAGGAGCATGGATAGGGATGCTTCGATTTCAATTTGTTTTTCTATTTCCTCAGTTGATATGGGATATTGCTTGAGGATAGTTTTTAGTACTTGATAAGCTGGTAGTTGTTCATATTCTGAATCTCTAATTCCATCAGTATATCCTGCTGGACTAAGCAGGTCAATCAAGGGGGTGATGATTGAAACTTTAAATGTCGTATCTCCCTCAGTAATATCGCCCAGAATATTTGATAGTGGTTCATCTCCAAGATCGCCAAACAGGTCATCCTCTTCTTCTGCATCCTCATTGGCCTGTGATGCTTTTGATAATCTCTCAAATAATCTCTGTCGTGGGGATAGAGATTCATCTTCAGGCTCAGAGGCATCGAAATCTAACGTTGGTTTTACGATTTTTCTCTTTGATTTGCTTGGTAATAGATCCTCAAACAGATCAAGTTCTTTTTTGGATTGTCTCACCTGTGCATTCAGGTATTCAGTGTTGAGAGAAATCCGTTCTCCCTCCATATTGACAAAGTTGTATTCTTTCATCAACTCTATTCTATCTGATACCAGAGATTTTAGATCAATAAGGCCTAATAATTCATCCAGAGTGACAGATGTTGATTTGTTGATCTGATCCATTATCTGAAATTCAAGGCTATTGGAGAAAAATAGCGGATTATTTTGCAAATCAAATAACTCATGAGATTGAAGAAAACTGATCACATCTTTGAGATCAAATGCTTGATCATCGAATTCATCCATACAGGAATGTACAACCTGTGATCAAATAAATATTCTTCGTCTCATCTCATAAAACATCAAAATCCTGTTGGCTCTCTCAAAGATCCACGGTATTTCTCCTTGGAAATGATCAAGTTAAGTCGATATGAGTGGCAATATCAAGTTTTTCCAAGTCACAATCTCTGCATGTGCTTCCCCTGTAGGATCTCCCACATCTGCAAAGTTTCACAGGATCTCTTTGTAGCAATTCAAGTAACAACTTTTCCTGGTAATACTTTTTGTACCTCCACAATCCAATCACCACAAGTATTCCAATACCTGTAATCAGTAAGACACTAACCATTGATGATTAAAACCCCTGCTTTTATTTAAAAGCATTTTTTCACTTTATCCAAGCTTGCCCAGACACATACACATAAATAACAATTTATCCATTCTGACACTACACGGTGTATGATATCACACTTTGGAACATATAATGATTTAAATTCTCACCAACATCTACACTCATGTCGATTACTCGTTCTGCACTCATCGAGGATCTACAACAGCTGATTGATACTCTTGATCAGGTACATCCAGATCCATACATACACGAGGGTAGAGTGTCCTATCACAAACGTTACCAGCTACTCGTCCAGTCATTACCAGAATCCATGTCTATTGCAGAGGCCTATGCTCATCTACAATCATTTCTGGCACCTCTACATGATAGTCATACCCTTATACTTCCTCCCGGTGCATTACTCAATCCAAATACTCCAGGAGGATTACCAATACAACTCGATGTTGTTGGTCAGGTGCTTTTCATCACAGGGGTTGGTCATGAATCTGATAAACATTTGTTAGGACAGAAATTACTTGGTATTGAATCCATTGATATCGATGATATAATTGACAGAGTGTATGCATTCATCAGCTCTGATAACCGATTCACTGCCTTATCCCATCTCTCGGAACGCAGGATATTGACATTCTCTGCCTTTCTATCCTTGATTATTCCGGAATGGAGTGGTAATACTATCAGTATAACCACAGATTCTGGTGAGCATACACTCTCTGCGGCCACTTCCATGAGGATGATCACTGCTGGTGAAGATGAGATGAAGGGCCTATCCTACACTTTTATGGATGATGTGGCATATTTGAAACTAGATGGGTCCAATATCTATCATGAATATGCACAATCTCATCCTCAACAGCTCAGGGAGTTGTATTTGCAGTATCATCATCATCCTCCCATGGGTCAATCAGATGCGGAGATGCTAGATTCCTTGCCCTCACTGGTTGAACTACTCACCAAGCTCTTCACCACTATGTTCGAACAAAAGACAAAACGATTGATAGTGGATCTCAGACGCAATACTGGTGGTACATCAACAATGCTCTATGCACTACTCTACTATCTTGGAGGATACGAGGTTCTTCACAGGGTTTTGGGGTCTTCTTATGAGATACAGAAATATTCTGAGCTGTTTATATCACAAAATAACATTGATCTGACCAAAATTGGATATCCTGATCAGGTCCATCTGCGATCCAGTGATTACAATTTTTCCTCGTATCCAGAATTCAGACAGATGAACTCAGTGGAACATACTCGATCTCAGCTGGAATCTTTTTTCAGAGCTGTGATACCAGGTATCCTAAACTACACTGTGCACTGTCTACCTGAACTTGTGGTGATCACGGGTCCCAGCACCCTGAGTTCGGGATTTGATATCTCCATGGCACTGAAACTTCTGGGAGCAAAAGTAATAGGCACCACTCCCGGGCAGAATATCAATTTCTTTGGCAATTCCCTCCGTTTTTCCTTGCAGCATACCGGATTTATGGTCAATAGTTCCACCAAATTATTCATCAAGGATGATACTGTAGATATGCATGCTCAACTGCTTCCGGATATTCCTCTTGAATTTGATCAATTGGGATCTTCAGGTTTTAATCCGTCCGATTTTGCGAATCTTTACAATATTTTTCTTGCATACAAGGCCAACTATGGCGATTAAACCTAGTATGGGATAATCAATAAATGCGATTGCCTGAAATTCGTTATCCTCATCAAAAATTATTGCTCCATCAAACTCATTGAATGCAGGAAAACTGCTACCCATGACTGCAGTGACATTATTCTCAAGAATTAATAGGATATCCTCTGAATGACGAAAAGTTACTTCCGTACTAATATCGCTGATTTTAATCTGTACATCCTCAGTTGTTGTGTAATAAAAATTTCCTACTTGGTAATTCCCAATCAATTTGGTTGCAGTGATATTTTCTCTCAATTCTGGTGATATCAAGATGACGACGGATCAACAAGATGGTGGCATTGAATCAGTGCATTCCATACTCACATCCATAATCCAATACTCTCTACCTCCACCGGTGAATAGTTCAATCTCTCCTTGTAGCTGCTGGATCCTGTCTTCATTCTCCTCGGTATTGATAAGGAGAATGCCCTTATCTGCGAGATAATTGTACTGAATGATCAGATCATACTCCTCACTATTCTCAATCAATCCCTCATTGATGATGTCCATGATACGGTAGAACCCAAACCATGCCTTATACGATAGAAATTGATGGCCAAATCCCTGGATGGTCAGGTTTCTATCTATCTCAGTATATCTCAAGGTATCATTGAATCCATCCTGAAGCACATCTATCTGCAGAAAATCATCCTCCCATGCACCTGTTTCAGCTATCGTTACATGAGTATTCCCAACTAAGAGGAAGAGTGAGATGAGTAATACTTCTGTCTTCATTGGTTTCTGTTGGATATTACGTGTGATAAGGATATTGCCTGCTGGCTGGTTAGGTTGTCATTCAAGAGTTGCTTCCGCGATTACTAGTTTGTAACGACAATTGTGTAACGTCATGACGTTAAATTGTAACGTCAAGTACCGACAAAATCAAAAATAGTTGAACAGAACTCTTCAAATCTAATAATTACGTAATTAATATCATATTCCTTTCGCTACACTAATTTTAAATCTGGTCTGACTCTTACCTTTTATTTCGGAAGTGACAAGATCGATTTATAAATCCTGCAATCCTTGATTTGGTTATGGAATCCCTTGAGGAAATTCATAAGGCAATAAACGAAAGGTTAGCTCATCTCGTTAAGGCAGCCACCAATAAGGATCTGGAAGGTATGATCAGTATCTTTGCTGATGATGCAGTGATGTTCGCAGCAAATGGAGAAAGCAGAGGTAGAGAGGCAATATATGAACGCTATTCACTTGCTCTCCCCTCTATTGTATCACTTGGGATCAACTCATTGATGGTATATCGACATGGTAATGCTATCTGTGAGATGGGAACCAATGTTGTCACGCGGCTGAACGAGGATGGCGAGAAGACCATCAAGGGTAACTATACCACTCTTTGGGAGAAAATTGATGGAGAATGGTATATCAAGGTGGATTTTCTCCCTCCCCAACCCTAACTTCCATATCGCATATTGTATGATGAGAGGATCCTCCAAATCATTTATTAAACACCTCTACAGGTATAAAATTCATTGATTTAGCTATTTTGGATTTTTTTAAAGGTTCCAACAATTCTATTTGGTATAATGATTGATCATCGATATTTGGTGCTTATCAAGCACTTTAGTTTTATAAAATTACAGCACCAAATCTCTTTCATGATGTTCACATCTATCCCAGTATTTTGTCCAGCACACTCTCAGTATGTTCATCTACTGTTTGGGGGATGGGTGGTTCGATGTTATGCTTCTCCAGGAGAATTAGCCCCTCCTGTAGTGATATATTCCCAATGGAGCAAAGCTGCTTAAATCCTATCGTCCCCTTGGCATACAAATCAAGTAAGGTACCTATTTTCCATTCTTTGAATCGCTCAATGGTCGCTTCTCTATAGATCACACTGATGCTATTTGAGGTCTGGCTAGCATACCATTTGAGAAACTCGTGTTCCTCCTTTGGAATTTTGAAACTAATTTGTGCCATGGTTATATATTGTAACCAATAATACTTAAAATATCGTTTGATAATCTAACTATATGCAAGCAAATGTAGATTTTTTAATAGACACTTTTTCCTGGGGAAAGATCTCCAAACTGAGCAAAGAGGGTTGGAGATCTACTATGTTGAATATATTTGCGAACACCAATATTTTCATCACTCATGAGGTAATAAAGGAGATCTCACACTTTAAAACTGATGATCAGGAATTTCTTGAGAGGGTTACTATTCTCCCCAGGATCGATATAGATTACCAATCCTACAATACAATAAATTTTGATGATGCTGATGCCTCACTCATCGTGTATCATCTGAGAAAGAAATTTATTGTAATCACAGAAGACCACCCCATGCTTGCCCTGTCTAGAGTAAACAATCTAGACTTTATCCAACTCGGTGATTTCTTCTCGATCTGTAATAGGTGGGATTTGTTATCATATAATGATATTATCAAATTAATTAGGGCTTTAAGAAAGATGAGGAATATTACAAAGTATAAGGAAAAAAAGATGAAAGAGAGAATTAATTATTGAAATACGAATAATTGATGTAGGCAAAACAAAATATTTGGTTGAAAAATAGATTATGAGTTTCGCTACATCTAATGTAAAGGATCCTGAAATTCATTATCAGTTGATGTACCCCTCATTTTAATCTCTTAAATTCTACTTGCTCATCTTCTAATATCACTTTGAAATGAGATAGAAACGATCTCCCAATCAAGCATTCAGTATTCCCCACATATGTATCAATTGTACTCTCAACTTCTTGAGTATCTCCTTTTATGTTAACATTTCCAAATGCGCTGATCATTTCGAATAACTCACCAGTCACAGATTCACCAACTACATGTATTGTCTCATCAATCTGAAATGCCTCAAGCTGAAGTGAAGTAAAATTGGAATAAGGTAATAGTAGGTGTCCATCGTATCCAGTATCAACAAGAGCTCTGATCTCCGTTGTTTTCATGTGTAATGGATCTAGCACATTTATAGTGATAATTGGTGCTAGTACAGAAGAATTTGTTGGATACCTATAGGGAAACCTCAATATTGTCTTCTCCTGATGCCTAATCTCACCGTTCTCTCTGGATTATCCTGGAGATGCGAGATTAAATTGTTTTTAGTGACTAGATGTTTTTCCTTGATGGCTTCCAGGACTTGCTGTTTTGTCTCATATATCCCCATTAGATCACCATCTGATATGAGTAGCCATTTGCCAGCATGCTCCGTCATCATCCTATTTCGAATTGACTTCAAAGTATCCTTATTTTTTGCTCTCATCAGGTTAGGTAGATCCTCGTCCTCTTTTAACCATTTCTCCATGGCCAAGGTAAGAGCTGTTCCAACTTTGATTCCCTGCATTACTGCCTTGGCTTTGAATTGTTTGTAGAGTTCTTTATCTATGTCCCTAATCAGAACAGACATATGATATACTAGTATATCTTGATATAAAAATATATCACCATTATAATCCATAAAAAAATAATTAGTAAATTGTTGAATGACAAATATCTCCCTTCAAGCGATTCTTGTTGATTGAGAAAGCAGAACTCCCATCTGTGTCAGTTGATGAACACGCACCGCTAAGGTGACCAGAACTATCTTAAAGCATACGAACTGATGTTCAGTACTAGATATTATCCAAAAATTACCCAAAATCAGGTGGGTGAATGTTATAAAACCTAATACAACTGATCATACAACTTCAGAGTATCCAAATTAAGCATGAAAACAATCAATTCTTTTCCAATTCAGCTACGAATCCTGTGAATGTTTATATTATTGAATTTTTCCCGTTGAATAAGAGGAGGATTATTATTTCTCGCAGTATTTTTCTATTTTTACTTATCACAGCAACTCTGTTCAGCACGACTAGTACAAATATGCAGGCATCAAATGAACCTCAGTCTACCATTCAAATAGATTTGGATATTATGGTTCATGAAGATTGGGTTGTAGCTCCTGGTGATTATTCAGGTGAAACCCATATCGTGAATGGTAACCTGTATATCAACTCCACAGACCCAGTCATCTGGGATAAGATGAATGTCACAGTTCAGGGAGGAATTAATATCTGGACTGGTGGTCATAGCATCAGCTCTTCAATTCTACGGCATGATAATTCCTCAGATCTATACAAATACATCAGCATAGGGTCTAGTGATGGATTACTATTCGACAATGTCACATTCGGTTTCTCATCTAGTTTTTATTCAACTATGAACAATCTAACCATAACAAATTGTTCCTTTGAGAAGTATGTAGAGTATACCGAGCATCAGTACTTTTTTGATATCACGGGTGAGAATTTTACATTCACTAATAATATGGTACGTACATCCAGTGGATCAATTTTTGATTTCTATTATGTAAAGAATTATCTTATTCAAAATAATTACTTCGAGAAGAATTCAGGTACGCTTATCACCATGGATTCACATTTCACTGCTCCTGGTATGAATTTCAGGCTCATCAATAATACGGTTTCAAGTATTTCCTCTACTTTCTTCAATCCAGTTTCGATAAAGGGAGTTAATGATGCCATCATTTCTGGAAACTCTGGTGATATGAATTTTTATATCTCTGGTGATGATAATAAGGGTTTACGTCTACAAATGTTTGATAATAACTTACAAGGAGATATTAGATTCCGTGATCTTAAAGATGCAGTAGTAAGGAACAACATCTTCGCTCTGCCATCAGGAAGCCTAGCTAATTGGGATCTAGGGATGAGTGCATCTATTTGGGATTGTAGCTATTCGGTTTTCATGGACAACACATTTAATGGCAAGACAAATAATGGGATGGCCATCTCACAGAATGAGGGCAGCAATCTAACTCTGAAGGAAAATACCATTATTGGGAGTACAGCAATTCAGTATTCAGGAGTGAGAACCACTGAACTTGATATCTATTTCATCAATAACCAAATCACTGGTTCAGTATTTAATATACCTGATTTAGATATCAATCTGGATGCAACATATGAGCTCGATGAGAATATCACATTACCTATCGCATCAGGTTTTACTGTCTCTGAGATAAGGTATTCATTTAATGATGGAGACGAGATAGTTTATGATGATCATATCCAACTTGAGGATCTGGGCATGTATACATTACATATTTTCTATGATTTTACAAATGGTATGCATTTTTATTTCCAATTTCAGTTAGAAGTAATTGAGTCTCCTACCACATCGCCCACATCGCCCACATCGCCCACTAGTACTTCAAGTACACCAACCAGTAATACAGATTCAGAGCCTTCCAATAGCACTTTGGATGGAATGAGCTTCCAGCTTCCCATCTTATCCTTCCTCATTTGTGGAGTTGTTGTTCTTCAAAGAAGAAAAATATAGAGAAACTTTATAATATCTATAAGGCAATATTATAGTCTCTTATCCCATAATTCGAGAATATTAATTTTCGTTCTCAATTAATAGGAACATGATGATCTCCAAATCATAAAATATGTAAAATCAGTTAGGCTACCCTTATTACTGTTCAAGACAGGATATTACCTGTGAGAAAACGACATATTCTTGCAATCATCATAGTGCTGATCATTCTGATTGCGATCATTGAAAGTACTTTCCATCCTTTGGGAAATTTACTTGGAATTGGTATAGGAGGGGGATGCTTCGAGAATTATGATGATTCTCTAGATATTGATCACCTCCATCAGGATTCTAAGAATAATACCTACCTGGTGGGTCATGATTTTAGTAATCAGGTTTACAAGACCAGGTATTCGGGTATAGAAGTGGCTGATAGCTCCAATAACCTGTTGCTGGTCAAATTCAATCCCACCGGTTCTTTGATCTTCTCCCATAGCTTTGGAGGTAATGGAACCGATTATATATCCCATTCCATCATGGATTCTGAGGAAAATCTCATACTCATTGGAGAGACCAATTCACCCAAATTTCTTGGATACGATCTCAATGGGACCAGTAACTTCATACTAAAGATGGATAGTAATGGAGACATCATCTGGGTACGCTTTGTAGAACAAGGTGACAATTACATCTGGTTTCAGGGTATGGATCTTGATCTTAATAATACCATTTTCATCGTGGGGTTTCATCATAATCCACTCCAAATACCAATTACGCATACTATTGGCTCCTCTGACTATGATCTGCCTGGTTTTATTCTATCCATAACCAAGGATGGAGAAATAGATGATTATGTCCTCATTAATGGTTTGGTAGATGATATAAAGATCCTGCAGACAGAATTGATACTACATCTATCAGATCCAATCAATGCCACCTTCCAGCCACGGCATCTGTATTTTGCCAGTTTTGATAAGGTCAGCTTCGAGCTGAACTGGGAGAGTGAACACATTGGTACTTCTTTTGATGATATGGTTTTACTTAATCAATCTCTCATCGTGATGGGAAAATATATTTATGAACAACAGAAGTACAGGTTCATCTCAGCCATCAATGATGACTGGGAGATGCGGATGGAGGTTAGTTATGGCACACATCTATTGGAAGTATTTGATGATACACTCTATCTGGGATTGAAGCAAAGCTTGTACAAGGTGGATTATCAAAATAACACAATAGATTTGCTATTTGATAAGGCTTCAGAGCTCAATAACTTCTATCTATCCGGAGATCTCATGATCATTCTCGGTCAGACAACAGATCCAGATTTAATCACCAATGCTAGTTTTCAGGATCATATACTAGGTGAGCAGGATCATTTCATCATGGTGTTTGATCAAGATCAAATGCTATGGAACACATATTTTGGAGGATTAGGATACTATTATGAGATCTGCTTGCTATAATTGATTGTTAGGTTTACTGTTCCATGTACTTTATTTTCTTCTTTCTCTCTTCCAGGCCAACTAATCCCTTTAGAATACGTCCAATTGCATTTAATCCTAAGATCAACGCTATGAGTAATAAGGTATTGAGTTCCTCATATTCCTCAAGATATATCGAATAGAATACAAAAGAGGGTATAATGACTGAAGATACCCCAATTAACATAGTACTGAAACGATACCACATTGGCAGGTATCCCTTGAATATTCCTGATAATACTCGAGCTATTCCCTGTAAAATTATGGCAAAAGATAAAATTAGTAATGTCATTTGAACTCCGAGATTGGGGATGAAATAGATCGTAATTCCAGTTATGATCAATATTGATCCAACGAAAAAGTTGAACAGCCTATGCCATCCACTGGCCACTTTTTCAAAAAATGTATTCACCAATCTGATAAAACCAAAAACAATAAGAATTCCTGTAAAAATAAATGTAATAATTAGTGAGGTTAATTCTTGATTTGATTGAGAATAATATATCATCCCTATGATGAGAGATCCGAGCAAAATATTGATGAGCCTGATGAATATTGGTACTTTGTAAGGTTCACGTTTGGCATTTAATATATCCTTTTTATAATCTGCCTCTTCCTTTTTCCTTTGCTTTTCAAGTTCTTTTTGTTTCTTGTATTCTCGTTTTTGTTCTTCTCTCCATTTTTCTTCCTCGTCTTCATCTTCTTCATCATCTTCATCTAGCTCTTTATCATTTAGCTCTGCTTTCTTTGATTTAGACACATGCATATCTTCTTCAATCAATGGTTTTTTACTGGTGATCTTCTTTTCTTCATTTTGTTTCAAGTTCTCAATGTTTTTGGATAGACCTGCATCGGCCTCATTGGCTTTCAATCCCTGTATCTTATCGTTCTGAGAATTTTGCTTATCAATCCTTTTTTCCTGTGCATCTCTAGATTGATTATTGTCTTCTCGGATATTATTCTCGGTTTTCTTAGCAGACATCGTACATCTCTAGCTAATTTCAAGTTATTAAATTTATTGAGCTGTGTTTCTCTAGGATACAAAAACATGGTAATAATCGTTTAACTATACAAAATCTCTCGTAACGCAAATATTTATTATAGTTTGATCTATCCTATGTCTAATGCTATATGGTTAATTCATCACAGTATTTTCGCAAGTCATTTGAGCATTGATTTTATCATCCTCTTCTTGTTTCAGATTACTCAATATGATAGCTTTTCTGCATATTCTTTCTATACATGGCAATTATCTTTTGATTGATGAGCAAGGATGATATGTCTCTTGAAGAGGGTCTGGTGTATCTGAATAATGCATCAATTGGTCCTCTACCTACTAAAAGCTTGAATATGCTACATACAAAAAATGAGGAACAGGCACGAGTTGGAGAGAAAAAGATAGACTATGCTGCAATTGATACCTTATGGAATGATTTAAGGCATAAAGTATCCACACTTGTTGGGGGAAAAAAAGAAGGAGTGACCATCACCAAAAATACTGCATCTGCACTGCATATTGCTGCAGATAGCCTGTATCCAAGAATAAAAAAGGGTATGAATATAGTCATGCCAGATGCAGAATTTGTCACCAATAGCTATGTATGGCAGCAACTGGCTCATCGATATGGACTAGAGATACGCTATGTACCAACAGAACAACATCGCATTGATGTGAGCTCCTGGGAGAAGTTGGTTGATGATCAAACCCTGTTATGCTCCCTGAGTTCAGTACAATTCAGTGGATTCAGATCAGATTTGGCTTCTATCAGTGAGATTGCCCATGATCACGGTGCACTCGTATCTGTTGATGCGATTCAGCAGCTAGGTGCAGTACCATTTGATATCAGACAGAATGATGTGGATTTCGTCTCTGCAGCTGGATATAAATGGTTGCTCGCACCACAAGGTACAGGATTGTTTTATATCCGGCCTGAGCTACTGGAGGAGCTGGATAGTATTCTCGTGGGTTGGTTCTCCAGTAAAGAGTACACCACCCTGTATCATATACCCTTTGCTCCTTTTGACGATGCCCGAAAATTCCAATTATCCATGATTGATCCCACCTACAATGCATTTGATGTCAGTCTGGAACATATTCTCAGATGGAACGTGAGTAAAAGTTATACAAACATCATCCAACTGCTAGATTATTTCATTGATGAACTATCTGCATTGAAGTCGTATAGGGTAGTAAATTCTCTTCAGGCTGATGAGAGAAGTGGTATACTTATTGTTCAATCAGACCATCATGCACCAGAGTTAGTGGCTCATCTGGCTGAGCAGAATATTACTGTATCCAGCAGAACAGGTGGCATTCGAGTTAGTCCCCATGCTTATAATACCAAAGAGGATATTGATCGGTTGATTGAAGGATTGAGATCATTTCATCATTGACACTCAAAATGATTTAGTAAAGCACTTCTTTGCAATTGTCCATTTAAGGTACATACGATACATATACCTTCTATAGTAAATGAAACTGCATTATTATGAGATATGGAATCCGGGATGTCTTCCAGATTTTCGCTCTGGCCAGTTTTTTCTACAGTGCGTTCATGTTAATTGATATGACGCGACGAACCATGGAGCGTGTATTCTCGCAAATCGCATTATACTTTCTGATCTTTGGTGTGGTTACCTTCATTCTTGCTATTCTTCCCATCTGGCCAGAATACACCACGTCTTATCAAAGGCCATCTCATTCTCGGTATCAATACAAGAATGGTATGTATTATGTGTTGACAGGGAGGGGTCACTTGAAAAGTCTGTTAGTCATGCCATTATTTGCGCTCAGTGTGGCTGTGTTTTCCTACCTGAGGGTGATGTTCAGTGATGTAGAAGGGATCACATTCTTTATCCTTGGCTGTATACTCTATATTCTTGGATTCCTAGTTTTTCTCACTAACAGGGAAAATACTGTGGTATTTGTGAAATGGATGTATCTGGCTGTATTTTACAGTGTGGTTCTTGGGATATTTCTCTGGGTACTATTCTCATTTGGGAATTTCAATTCCATTGGAGGGATTCTTATCTTGATTTTTGGAACTATATTGGGTATCATCAGTCTTCCTCTGGCCTTGGGTATCTATTTTTATCGCAAACAAAAACGTTAGTCAAATAATCTTGTACAGAGTATATGAATATCTTGCCAAGTTTAGTGTGGGATCTTTCTTTTTGAACTGAGTTCCATGTTTATCACATCTCTACTTATTAACTAACAAATCTAGCAATTAAAATTAGCTTCTGAACGATCATTTATATGTTCATCTCAACGATAAGAATTATGGATAAACCAAACATTGACTACCCTAAAGTCAGAAAGGGAAGTGTTGTAGATGAATTTCATGGAGTACAAGTTGCTGATCCTTACAGATGGATGGAGGATCATCGAGATCCAGAACTGGTGGAATGGATTGCAAAACAGAATCAGATATTTACTGAGTATATCGATCAGGATTTTCAGAAAGAGACTGTGAAAGATCTAGAGGGTCTCTTCGATTACACTCGCTATGGTCTCCCAAAAAAGAGTGGTGATTACTACTACTATTCAAAGAATACTGGATTGGAGAAGCAATCCAAGGAGTACAGACGGAAAGGAATAGATGGAGAGGAGGAGCTGATTCTTGATCCTAATACATTGAGCGAGAATGCTACCCTTGCTGTTGTTAACAAATTTTTCTCCAAGACGGGTAAGTATGTTGCCCTTGAATTATCCCAATCTGGCTCTGACTGGAGAGAAGTAAGATTATTAAACCTAGAAACCTTGGAATTTGAGGAGGATAATCTGCAGAATATTCGCAATGCTGCTGGAATTCAGTGGCTGAAGGATGATTCAGGTTTTTACTACTCTGCATACATTGCCAGAGAAGAAGAGGGTTCTGCCAAACTATGGTTCCATCGATTAGGGGAGGATCAGGTCAAGGATGATCTGGTATATGAACATCCAACCGATGAGAAGATGCTGACCTACACAAGCCTTGATCATACCAATAAATGGATGTTCATCACTCATAGTAAAGATACGATGCCTCGTAATCTTCTCTATTACAGGAAATTGGGTGATGAGGAGTTCATACCTATTCATGAGGCCTACGAATTTGCATTTTATCCACTAGGTGTTCATAATGACATTGCCTATGTGTTTACCAATGAGCATGCACTCAACGGGAAAGTCATCTCCATTGATCTGAATAATCCTGCACACGAAAATTGGAAAGTTGTTATTAAAGAAACTGATCCCATTAATAGTGTCCAATTGAGCAAGGATAGGTTCATCATCATTTACAATCGTAATGTGAAAAATGAGATGGAGATCTTGGATCTCACCGGCAATAAGCTGAACAAGGTGGAGTTTCCAACCTTTGGTACTATCATGGCTTTGGGCAGTGTGGAACATGAAGAAGTATCGATATTCTTCTCCTCCTTCTTTTATCCCACCTCAATCTATCATCTGAACAGCCAGGATTTCACCCTGCGAGAATTTGAAAAGCCAGCTTACGAGATAAATGAGGAAGATTTTATTGCCACACAGGTGATGTATCCATCCAAAGATGGAACTATGATTCCCATGTATATCCTCCACAGAAAGGATTTGGTAAAGAATGGAGAGAACCCTACAGTACTTTATGGATATGGTGGCTTCAACATATCACTTAATCCAGCACTCAATCAATTCGCTATACACTGGATGAATATGGGTGGAGTGTATGCTATTGCAAACTTGCGAGGAGGGGATGAATTCGGTGAGAAATGGCACAAGGCAGGATACTTGTTCAATAAACAGAATGTTTTTGATGATTTTCATGCAGCAGCAGAGTATCTCATTCGAGAGAAGTATACTAATGCAAAGCGATTGGCCACTCGTGGTGGATCCAATGGAGGGCTTCTCACTGCTGCTACCATGTTACAACGTCCAGAGCTCTATGGTGCAGTATTAACCTTGGTAGGTGTGCTTGATATGTTAAGATTCCATCTATATACCATCGGACGTTACTGGGTTCCAGAATATGGTGATATCAATGATAAGGATCAATTTGAGAACATGTACAAGTACAGTCCACTGCATAATGTGAGAGAAGATATGGAATATCCTCCCACATATGTCTATACTGCAGATTTTGATGATCGTGTAGATACTGCACATTCCAAGAAATATACTGCGATATTGCAGGAAAAGGCTAAGGGAGGACCCTTTGTCATGCGTGTTCAGACCGATGCTGGTCATAATGCCATTGGTAAGCAGATCACCAAGATTATTGAAGATATGAGTTTTGAGATAGCATTCTTGAAACGAGCATTAGATTTTTAAACTTTCAGATTAACTCGATATATCATCAATAATCAAGATTAACTTAATTAATGTGTTTCACTACATACTATCAGGAGGCATTATCATGTACAACTGTTTCTCCTGCACATCTCTATCACATCGGACGATATGTGTTTTTTGTGGTGGATTTATTCCAATTAAGATACAGCTGTTGGTGCTGTGCTTTGCCATTATAATCACTAATATTCGTGTTTCAGATGCCAGTAGTGTTGAGTATGTTTCTAACATATTCTTGGAATTTATCAAGGGTTGTTTCATCTATGTGGCAACACAAAACCACCTGCTATGACACCACGTTCAATGAGAAAATTATTCCTGAAATGCCTGAAGAGTGTATAGACAAAGATTTTTGTCATCTATCTTTATATACATGAATCCCCATTAGTATTATGATGACCTATGAATTGGAAACATTTGCTATTCTATGACTATTACCTAATGAAACGCCATCCGAAAATCTCTTTCTTTATAATCCTAGCTGGAATAAGCATGATCATTGCAATATTATTAACCAGATAACGATAATTGTGGATAATCAACATACATAAATAAAAAGAGGCCTAGCTGACAATTATGCCTACTCTCCATGATCTCCCGATTTCAGTCATTCGGGAACGTCTCCTTGTTGGTTCCTTCTCCAAGGAGTTATTGCAGGAGATTGCATCTCCCAGGAGACCAAGAGAAATAGATGATGATTGTATCATGATGGCTATCGATCAGATTGATGATGAGAATTACTGGTATAGAATTGCTATTGCTCCTTATTCAACCTACAATAGAGTTGGATTCAGTAAAACAGTGAGAAAATATGCCTTCAGAAAGATAACTAAGCCAGAATTGATTAAGAACATCATTTTCAAGGCACAAAACCATCAAATACAGAATCAAGCAATGAATAAACTCGCTGTAAAAGATCCCAGTATCTATCATCAAGTGATTTTTTCTAGCGGAAACAATCGTCTAAGATTAAATGCGCTTCGAGTGATTGCTGATAAATCACTATTGTATAGGTTTGCTCAGCAAGACAATTCATTGCTTACTGAATTGAAAGCTTGGAAACGCATAGTAGTTCCAATTGATGATTACGAATTGCTTTCTATGTTCCCAAATACTTCTCCTCATGAATTCATTCATCTTGGTTGGAAAAGAATTCGATACGAGAAGGTACATATGGCTGAAGTGATCACATCTTGGAATGAAGGTTTTCTTAAGGATGCTTGTTTATTGGCTTCAAATCGCTTAAAACTTAAGTATTAGTAATTTAATTGGTTTTCTCATGACGATACTGGACCTATAACCCTACTGTTGGTTGTTGTGGCAAATAACTCAACAATTCTGCATCCAGCATAATGTAAGATCTATGGAGTAATGTATCTCCAGGTTGGAGTTCATCAGTTAATCCGCTGCGAATGTGACAGAATACATCTGCTGTGACATAGTTTGAAGATAGTACTGCCCTTGCATCTCCTGACCTAATGATAAAATTAGTATCTGCTTCTATATATGCCCAGTTATAGGGTTGAATCGTACTAAATCTCTCTCTTCCATGTTTCTCATTGAATTTCAGCATCTCATCACCAAACTTTATACTCAGTGATTTTATGGGTCTGAAGAAATGAACAAAGAGGAGGGTTAGTGGTAAAGGCATGGATGATTTATTTGTTCCCTCCAACTCACACAAGAGCAAGGGAGATCCAGGTCTGGTTTTGTATCTCAGCACAAATTCAAAATGTTTCAACGTATCCGAGCATATCGAGTTTTCAATTCTCATTTCCAAACCTATCCAACCTTCCTGATCTATTTGAGTTGGAGTGGTCCATTCTTCCAATTCATGCGGTTTCTTGTTACTCTCTGAGTGTACAATTGGATGAATTCCACCTAGAAATACTCTGTAAAAGGTATAGGGATCTTTACTTGGATACTTGGTAAACAACATCTCCTCATCCTTTCGAAGTGAATGTATCAAACCATTGTGACTGGGATCCACACTGAAACTGAAAAATCCGTTATCCACGATCCATGAATGTCCCTCCTTCATAATATTGGCTAAAGATCGTGAATCAAAGGGTATCATCAGATAGGATTCGAATCGCTCAATATTATCCACTTTACTGTTGTAGGGTAATAATCCAATTTCTTCGGATTGGTATTCAAATTGCAAATTTGCCTGCTCCCTGGCTTCTAGACTAATTTGTTCTGTCTTCCTATTCACACTCAGATTCATATCCAGCTTGTTCTCTCTCAGACCCTGATAATGAATTGAAAGAGGTTGTGTGGGTGATGCAGTATCCACCCATCCCATCTTGAGTTTTCTATCCAACTCCTCTCCAAAACTCACTTCTAGAAGTTGGATGCCAGTTTGTTCTATTTTGGTTGTATTACCTGTGAGTTTCTTCCATAGATTTCTAGTTTCTTTTGCTGCTGATGTATCTATCACCAAGTATGCTCGGGCGATTTGTCTTCTTTCTCCTGCATTCAAATCTATTGTTTTACTCTGAATTGTTGGATGACCTCCAAATGGGGGTACTGAAATCTTTTCCATATCATCATCCCATATCAATCCATAACCAATTCCTAACGCATTGTAGGGTTCTACTGCAAACCAGTTCTCTTCAAAATCTTCTGGTTTATGGGGATTATCTTTGGAATCACCAAAGCTACGATCGTCCAATCTGAGTAATCCCTCTTTACTAGGTATAACTAATGTACCATGTAATGGATAGCCAAGACTCAAGTAATCTTGATACCTGATTGCAATATCATTGATTTGTTCATTTGTTGTATTATGAAGCTCATAGTACACACATAGTGATTTACTACCTGCTGATAATTCCACCCATCTAGTTACTTCAAGACCTGGTTTTTCCTTGTCACTAGTTATTGTCAGTTTAAGTCTAACCAGATTATCTTCATTGATAACCTCATAGTGTCTCTCCTCATCCCCCCAGAACTCCGACTGAGTTTCTGGAAAAGGTTTACCAATTTTCAATCTAAACATGTTGAAATATGCCGATATTCCTTGTTGTGTTTCTATCCTGTACATTCCACAGCCTGTGTATCTTGAGAAATAACACCGTAAATATTCATTCTCAATTATTGTCTCAGCCTGAGGATTGGTATAGGCAACAGCACCTACAGGTTTGAATTGAGCAATATGCTTGGTTATTACTGGCAATTGTCTATCATTCACACTAAGTATAAAATCCCAAGAAGTAAGTGTAGAGGTCTGTGGGGAAGGAATATCTAATCGAATGTTGGTTTTGGATTTTGGATCAATATGAATCGGGAATTGATCGTTTGGGGCATCAGAACATTCAATTTTTAAGTATCCCGAAATCTGATTCTCTGTGAAATTACTGAATATACAATCTAATACTTGTGACTGAGAATTGAGATATAGAAGACCTGGATTATTCAATTTTAGTGAAACTGCTTTTTTGGTGACCCAACCTGTGCCCAGATCACATCTACTATCATTGATATTGAATTCTATGAAAAATCTTGTATCTACCCTTGCATATTTTTGTAAATCAGGATTGATGGTAGTACATGATTTATCAATTTTAGCATGGATTGATATGATCTTTTGTTCTCCAGTTGCAACGTATTCCTGTATATTATCATCCATACTAAGATATTTAAATGGTATATTGATTCCGTTCAGTTGAATATCTTCCTCCCATTCATTTTTGATATGTAATTCAGTAACTGCTTCTATACCTGCATCTATACCTGTATCTATTCCAAGAAATATCTCATGAGATGAGTGATGAAAATTGATCTCCAAACATTTTCCATCCCTTTTGTATGCAAATCCAGTCATTTCCTTTGCCCAGTGATCAATGAATACTTTCAGAGAATTTTGCTCATCTCCAACAAAATAATAATAATATCCTTGCATGCCATGATGTTGATAATCATCATGTTCCTGGAGCATCTCAAACTGACGTGTTGTATAGAAATTAAATTGTGTGAAAAATGGTCTGAACAACTCTGTATTGAGGATTGCAGGTAGATAATTCTCCATTTGGACTGAGGTCTCATAGGCCCACATAAAGCCAATTTTCTTATAGAGTGGGACTGCACGTATATTGCCCGCCCATGTGCCCAAATTTAGTCGTTTCCTTCCCTCATTTACAGCTTGCATCAGTGCATCAAGTAATAATGCCTTCCCATACCCCTTTTTCTGTTCCTTGGGTCGAGCACCTAGGAGTGGGATATATGCTGTATCTTTATCGGTCCAGTGACCATCATATGAGCAGTATGCTTGGATCTCATCTCCGTATTTCACCACTCGTTGACGTGCATTATTATCCTTGATCCATTCATCAATAATTCTTTTCTCGGTGAATTCTGTAGAGCCAAATGATCCTCCCCATGATTCATCATCTCCCCAAGTATTCAGACAATCTGCTAGTAATTTTGCATCTGAGATCTCCAAATCCTTAATCTGCTTGAAATGATCACTTTCCTCAAAGAGTATATCCATACAATTCATCACCCTTTCTTCCTTAAATATGTAACTGATGTGCTCAATTCAGTAATAACTCTGCATTGTCATATCAAATTGTTTCGAACCTAAGCACCTTAGTCAAAAAACGATTTATATTCAGGTTCACCAGTCCATGTATGAATAAATACAAAGATCTAGTAAGTGAATACTGGGAGTTTCTTCTGAGAACCAATCCCTTGTCCGCCAGCCAATTTGGGGTGCATAAATACAATGATCAACTGGGGGAAGTATCTGTAGAAGCAATGCTTGTGCAGCTTGACGAATTAAGGGCTATGAACTTGAGATATCAATCTATCTCTCCTGATTCTCTTCCTTCAGATGAAAGGATGAATCATCGGATATTGGGGTATCAGATACAAGCTCGAATCAATAACCTTGAGGCTAAGAGTTATTATTTCCCCATAAATAGCTTCTCTGCATTCTATTACTGGTTACCACAGATGCATACAAATATACCACTCAATGGCCTCGATGACTATCTCAACTACATTGCTCGATTACATGCCATCCCCCAGTTGGTGGAGGATTATACCCTAACTCTAAGAACTGCGATTGAGCAGGGATACACACCTGCCAAGGCAGCACTCAAAGGAGCTCTTGATAGTTTGAATAAACAAATCAAAGATGATCCAACGGAAAGTGGATTTTATGAGCCATTTATGCAATTTCCCAGGAGTATTTCATCTGATGATCGATTGGAGTTGAAAACAGAAGCACAAAAAGTGATCAAGGATAAGATAATCCCTGCATTTTCATCCTTTGCCTACTTCATGGAACATGAGTATATTCCTTCAGCTCGTGATAATCCGGGAGCTCATGGATTACCAGATGGAAAAGAATTCTATCAAGCACAGATCACTCGCTACACCACAACCACCTTGAGTGCACAGGAGATACACGATATTGGTAAGAAGGAAGTAGCTCGTATCCATGAAGAGATGAACGAGATCATCAATGACTTGAACTTTGAGGGCGATTTCAAGCAATTCACGCAATTTCTACGGACAGATCCGCAATTTTATGCAACATCTGCAGATCAATTACTGGAAAGAGCTGCCTACATATGTAAAAAAATCGATGGCAAATTACCAGAACTATTCTCTCAGCTACCTCGTCTTCCCTATGGTATAGAGGTAGTTCCTGAAGCCTATGCACCTTACACCACCACGGCTTATTATTCTCCCGGTAATGCTGATGGAACCAAAGCTGGAAATTATTACATTAATACCTATGATCTACCAAGTCGTCCTCTTTATGAGTTAGAGGCATTAACTTTGCATGAGGCTGTACCTGGTCATCACCTGCAGATCGCATTGCAACATGAATTGGACAACCTACCCGATTTTAGAAAATTTGAGTGGTATTCAGCTTTTGGAGAGGGATGGGCACTGTACTCGGAGAGATTGGGTCTCGAATGTGGTTTTTATGAGGATTTATACTCCAATTTTGGAAGATTAAGTTATGAGATGTGGCGAGCAACTCGCCTTGTGGTGGATACTGGAATACATGCCTTAGGCTGGACTGAGGAACAGGCTGTGAGTTATATGATGGAGCATACCTCCTTGACTGAACTCAATATCCGCAATGAGATCACTCGTTATATCGGTTGGCCAGGCCAGGCTTTGGCATATAAGATGGGTGAGATCAGGATTCGTCAGTTAAGGGCAAGAGCAGAGGAGAAACTTGGTAGGAGATTTGATATCCGTGAATTTCATCGGAGATTGCTGGAGAATGGATCCATTCCTCTTGATATTCTTGAGCAAGTGGTCGATGAATGGTTATCCTGAAGCAATAATGATTTTCCAGTTATGAAGAATGAATAGATGTATGATTTGAGACTATCAAGCTCTTACTTTTCTATAAATCATGATAACAACAATGAATACAAGTACAAATTGTGTAATGGGGTTAGTTATGAAATCTTCGAACCAAGAATCTGGATTTCTGAAACTAGGCCTATCTGAAGTAGGTGAGGTAGCATCAGTATTTCCATTAATATGAAATTCTATAGCATATACAACATCTGCTTTAGGGGGACCTCCAACCCATTTCTCCACAACTTCACCAGTATTGTCCAGTAAAAATGAGGTTGGTGTTGATTTTATATTCAGAGTCTCACGTAATAATCCATCATCTATACCGAAATCCCAATCTCCACCATAGGTCATCACATATTCCTGTACAGTGTTTAATGTATCTTCAGGATAGATTGCTACGGATACAAAATGCAACAGGTTAGAATACTCAGCATAGAGTTCAGTAATAGTTGCATGAAATTCAATACAATAGCTGCAACCTGTATAGAACGCATTCAGAAACAAATATTTTCCCTGATAGGATGAATAGGATATGATTTTTCCCTCCAGATTGGTGTAAGTATTTTGATCCAATGGATAGGCTGAGGAAGGATGAAGGAATACGATTATTAACAAAATTCCTGCCAATAACTTGACTCTCATATTAGTAATTCTCTCTTGGGAGTATTTAAGAACGTAGCTAGTCCGCTAATTTAATGATTATCAAGATATAAATGAATTGGAGATAACTTTCATACTGATTAATGCTATGTAAGGGATTATTTCAGCTAGATTGAGACCATTCATCATGTAATAGTGCGTAGAGGTATTCATCCCTGTACTCAAGCAGGTTATGATCATAATAGCTTTCCCGGTAATGAGCCTCTCTTCTAAAATGTAATTTTTCAAGAAGTGCAATCGATGCAATATTGTCTATGTCGACAATAGCAGTGACTCTGTGTACTTTGAGTCGATTAAATAACATATCCAGAAGTGCAGTCACTGCTTCTGAGCCATATCCCTTGCCTTGATGAGTCTCGGCTATTGTATACCCAATCTTTACCTGCCCGTTTTCATTGATAAATGCCACATCACCTATATGAAATTGTGAGGATTTTTCTTCAACCGCTATTTGTATCCATTTATTCTGTATCTCCACTTTTAGGTTCATCATCTCCCTCACAAATTCCTCAGCCATCTCAAGTGTGTACTCTGGCCATCCCTGGAAGTACCTTACAGCAGGATCTGCACGATATGCTTGAAAGGATGAAATATCTTCTTTCTTAAAATATCGCAGATTCACTCGTCTGCTCTCCATGAGATACATATTTCAAAATCAACAATTTGCAACTTAAATACTTGGTAAGTAAAAGTGTGGTTTTGAACAAACTAGGTAATTATATCAAGTTAGATCCTTATATTTTCAAATTCAGTGAATCAATAATTCCTCAATCCTTGTTTACATTCTGGTTATCTAGATATAAATAATAATTCGAAAACACGAACCTCTTCCAAGAATTTAATAAATATTCATTTAACTTCCATAAATGTGTTGAAAGAAAAGGAATATCTGCTGAATTCGGTTTTCAGACATTCTCCAGAAGGCATAATTCTCCTCAGTAAAGGTGAAATCATTGATGCTAATCCTTCTTCTTGTGATATAATGGGCTATACTAAACAAGAAATACTCACAATGCAACTGGAAGAAATGCTATATGGGGATAGCTGGGAACAAATGCAGTCAGTGATGAATGAATTACAGGTAGGACAGAAGAAACGATCTGATATGAGTTATATTACTAAATCAAAAGAAATTCGGTATCTTGAGATGAACACGGTCAAAATAGAGGATCATAGTTATATGCTTTTTATACGAGATAATCATGTGAAAAAACAAGCTGAATTATCAAATAATGCATTATTACGACTTATTCAATATGCTGATGGTCATGATAATATCCAAGATTTATTACAACGATTCTTAGATGAGGCTGAGGCTTTAACTCTGAGTAAAATAGGTTTTTATCACTTTGTGGAGGAGGATGAGATAACATTATCACTGCAAGCTTGGAGCACAAATACTTTGAACAATATGTGTACTGCAGAGGGAGAAGGTCAGCATTATCCCATATCCAAGGCAGGAGTCTGGGTAGATTGTGTTAGAGAACGCAAACCAGTAATTCACAATGATTACGCAGCACTACTTCATAAAAAGGGGTTACCAGTGGGACATGCACCGATCATCAGAGAACTCGTCGTCCCCATCTTCAGAGAGGGAAGAGTTGTTGCCGTACTCGGGGTTGGAAACAAAGAAACAGATTACAACTTGGAGGATGCGAAAATAGTTGAGGAATTCGCTGAATTAGCTTGGGAGGTGGTAAGAACCAAAAGGGTAAAATCAATAACTAAAAATAAAACAGGATATACGGTTATTTGTTCCTATTGTAAGGATATTAGAAAGAAAGATGAATCCTGGGAGAGGGTTGAGAATTATATTACTACGACAACACCTACGACTTTCTCACATAGTATTTGCGAATCTTGTTACCAACGTTATTTTGAATAATATCTGTAAGCAATGATCTATTTATACTAGAACATCACAGGTTTAGGTCAATAATTCTCTAGAATTACTCTAAACAGATCCAATCTTCCTGTCTTGGTACTAAAAATCTGCATCCATCAGCAGTTACAAGAATATCTTCTTCAAGAGATACGGTTCCATAATTTTCAGTTACCACATGTAATTCCAGTGTAAAGACGTTACCTTCCGCGACAGGAATCTTAGGAAGGTCGCCATATCGCTCCCAAAGTGGTGCTAATAATGCTCCGCCCCCATCATGGGCTTTAGTACCAACCTGATGACCAAGTGCATGATTGAATTCCTTGAAGCCTTGTGAAATTACATGATCACGGGCAACTTTGTCCACCTGCCAGCCTTCTACTCCTGGTTTAATGAATTCTGCGGATTTTGTGATGGCATCATGGACCGCTCTGAATGCATGATTCAGCTCTTCAGGAATCTCCTCTCGTTTTCCAAAGAACCACATACGTTGTAGATCGGAGCAATAACCCTCTAGTTGTACACCAAAATCATTATGTAAGGTATGACCTTTTTGTACCTTTAGTTCAGATGGGCCAACATGACCAATTACCTTATCCGGTCCTGCATCAACTGCAGGACATCCGGTTCTCTCCCATGATTCTATCACACCCAATCTGTCCATCTCATCATAATATAACTGCTGAATCTCAATCTCAGTCATACCAGGTTTGAAATGATTTTGCATCCTCGCATTAATATCATCAGCCATGATACAAGCATTTGTGATGAGTTCCACCTCAGTTGGTGTTTTTCTGCTCCGGATTTTCTGAATGATCTTCTCAGCGCTAACGAATTTTGATGAATCAAGAATTCTAGAAATATCTAAGTATAATCCATGAGATAGACCATCTGCTGTCACATCATCCAGAGAATAATTCAGAGCGATTTTTTCCGGATTTAACTTCTCTATAAGCTCTTTTAGGGCAGTACTCATGCCCTCTGTATAGGTAAGTACTTCATCCCATATTCCTTTGTTTCTCTCAGCATCAGAATCTCCAATTCCCAGGAGTACCATCTTTTTGAAGATATCTGCCTTGGTATGGAAGATAAACGCTGCAGTCCATACTACATCTCCTCCGATGACAAGATTCTGAACGGGATCTGGATTGGCTGCAGTCTCTCGCATATACACTATCCAACAATCTATTCCTTCCTCTCTCATGATTGCAGGTATCTGTTCATGTTTCTCCCTCACGATATTCAACAGTGTTTCATGGGGAGTGAATGCTCTGTTTTTCATATATGGAAAAAATATTATCTATTCATAAATAAACTAGATGGATAATAGATATTTGTGATGAAAGACGTAGTATTGTTTGATTTGATGAATTCCATCAGCTATACTTATTCCTAATTCCCCAGATTAAGATAGGACTAAGGGCTAAAATAATTGCTGAGGATATGAAATAGGTTTTGATGGCATCCCTACCATCCCCATAGTTATCTGAAAATACCAGGAAGAAATTAATTATTTGTAAAAATATAAACAAATGATACCATCTAAACTGACCTGAAGGATTGGTACTATTTTCCTTTTTGTTCTGCTGACGTAATTCATATCCCCTGGTACTAAATGGTTCAGTATTATAATCTTCTACAAGATAATTTTTTTGATTCTTTGTGGAATTATTCTTTTTATTCTGATTATCACTGAAGGATTGCTTACAGGTGGGGCAGAGATTATTATCAAGTAAATTAATACAGCGTTGATGATAATCATTACCACAATTATTGCAGTATTTTTTGACCTCAGAGCTTAGAATCTCTTGATAGCAGATCTCACATTTTCCCTGTACAGACACAATGTGTATAGCATCACATCATACAAAAGCCATTGCTAGTAATTGCATCTTTTTGTATAAAACAACAAAATTTCCCTTGAGGATGAATTCAATTAACAGTTTGTAATAATGCTTCTAGAAAATTACTTTTACCTTCAATTTACATTATTCCTATGACAAGATTAGATGATGTAGAGATCACTCTTGGTAAGGTTGGTCTAGGTGTGGAGCATTTTGTCAAATTACCTATAAAGAAGGAAAATGGAAGGGAATTGACCATTGAGATCCTACAAACAGCATATGAGTTAGGAATCACACATTATGATCTTGTATTCAATCTTCCCTATTTCTTTGATATCTTTGGTGAGGTGTTTGCTGATAGAATAAAACAAATAACCTTAACATCTCACTTTGGTACAGTATACAATCCCAAGAATAAAGGTGCCAAAGCAACTCGTTCTGTTGGGCCAAATCAACTAACATTTGAGGACACTATGAAACGATTGGATCGAGAGTATACTGACATCGGGTTAATTCAGTATATCAGAAATCAAGATGATTATGAAAAGATAAAGAAAAAAGCAGGATTATTGAATTATGTACAGGGATTGAAAGAGACGGGAGAAGTAAGGGCACTTGGGATTAGTGGGCATGATTATCCAATCTTGCTTGATTTCATTCAACATTATGAAGTAGATGTTATCATGACCATTATCAATTATGCTACGGGAAGTGATCCAAGGTTACTCAATCTCATAGAAGAGGCAAAGAAACAGAACATTGCCATAATTGGTATCAAAACTCTGATGAAGGGTAAAGTACTATCTGATAAAACACAGAATTATGGAGCATATTACTCAGGAGGGAAGAAATTATCCATCAAACTGCCAAGATCGTCCTATGCTTCAGAGTGTTTCAACTATGTTCATTCACTAGGAGCAGATACTGTTGTGTTTGGAGTACAAACTGTAGATCAACTAAGAGAAAACCTGTTAGAAAAGGATATAGGACAAACTGATGATATTCTACCATATTTTTCATAAATTATTTTAAGGAAAACCTCATCAATGTTTAACAACGTTAGTCGTTTTCTATCCTCCAAGTGATATTTTATGATGAAAATGTCTGAGCATATGATGCTAAAGAGCTTGTATTCTACAATTCTATCAAATCCATACCAACGGCTTTTAATAACCAACTTTCATTATTTCATCATGGAAAAATTGGTAACTAGCCACAAGATAGTCATCGGAGATTCTAAGCAGATGGATCTTGATAGTTCATCTGTGGATCTTGTAGTTACCTCACCACCCTATCCTATGATCGAGATGTGGGATGAGTTGTTTTCCAAGATGAATCCTAGAATTGACAAGGAACTTAAAGCAGGAAATGGCTACAAGGCTTTTGATTTGATGATTGTTGAGCTGGAGCAGATATGGTTGGAGGTAGATCGTGTCCTCAAACCAGGTGGATTTGTGTGTATCAATATCGGTGATGCTACCCGAAACATCAACAAGGAATTCAGATTGTATTCCAATCACTCAGCCATTATTAGGTTTTTCCAGCAACTAAACTACGATGTCCTACCCTCCATTATTTGGAGAAAACAAACCAATAAACCCAACAAATTCATGGGTTCTGGAATGTATCCCAATGGAGCGTATGTAACTCTGGAACATGAGTTTATTCTCATTTTCAGAAAATTGCCAAGAAGGAAATTAACTGACTTGGATAAGGATATCCGTAGAAGAAGTGCAATCTTCTGGGAAGAGCGAAATCTGTGGTACTCCGACATCTGGTTTGACCTCAAAGGCACAGGACAATTGCTACGATCAAAGAATACCAGATCCCGTTCTGCTGCATATCCTTTAGAGATACCATATAGATTGATTAGTATGTATTCTGCACAGGGAGATACAGTTCTTGATCCATTTCTTGGAACAGGAACAACCACAAAGGCTGCGATGTTACTGGGTAGGAATTCCATTGGTGTTGAAATTGATGAAACCCTGGAACACTCATCAGATGGAATTCATGCAAATTTTGGAGAGATACAAGTGGAATCTGACAATCTTGTTGCATCACGATTAGAAGAACATAGAGTATTCATGGATGCAAGAGTAAATGGCGATGGAAAAGAGAGTAAACATTTTCACCCGATCTACAATTTCCAAGTAGTTACAGCACAGGAGACAGATATATATCTCCCTATTATAGAAAAAATTCAGGTTTCTGGATCAGAATACAAAATATTCTATAAATAACAAGTTTCTGAATACTATATGTGGGTAATTTTAATTTATCTACAAAAAATAGCTGTTTTATGCTTGGTGCGATTATTGGAGACTATGTGGGATCTAGGTTTGAGGCTAATAACCACCGTTCCAAGGAATTTCTCATGATTCATCCCCATTGCAGAATAACAGATGACACAGTGCTGACAATTGCTGTGGCACAGGCACTATTGACTGATCTAGATTATGCCAAGCATATTCGTATATTCGGTAATAATTACCCTAGGGCTGGATATGGTGGAAATCTTATTAGATGGTTGATGGACGATACAATGGGCCCATATAATTCCTGGGGAAATGGATCAGCAATGCGGGTCTCACCAGTGGCATACGCGTATGATACCCTAGAGAAGGTAGAATCTGAAGCAAAAAAATCTGCCGTGGTGACACACAATCATCCAGAAGGTATAAAGGGGGCACAGGCTGTTGCAGCAGCAGTTTTCACGGCTCGAACCGGATCCTCAAAGAACAGTATTGAAGATTATATTTCTGAGAAATTTGGATACGACCTTGATTTTGATCTGGTAGATCTCCAAATAAGCTATACATTTGATGTCTCCTGTCAAGGTTCAGTACCACAGGCCATTTTCTGTTTCCTTATTTCAACAGATTTTGAGGATGCTATTCGCAATGCCATATCTATTGGGGGTGATTCTGATACTATTGCCTGTATAACAGGAGCAATTGCTGAGGCATATTATGGCACCATCCCACAGGAGATTCAAGAACATGTGATCAAGGAATTGCCACGAGATTTACTCGATATTTATCGAGCATTTGTATCAAAATATCGTAATAATCTAGTTATTTGATTATTAAATATTTAGAGATTTGAATAAATATACAAAGAATAGTAGATCTATTGATCAAAGGATTATTAAAATGGAGATAACTCTTATATTAGATGATTCTCATGTTTGAATTAATGAGTTTATTTTTTAAACAGGATGAATTGGATAAGGGAACTGCGTATTTCAAAAAACTCCATGTGACCAATGTTCAACAAAAATTAATCAGTGATGTGGCCAGAGTGATAAGTAAATTCACTGGTATAGATCTCCTACCTATGAAGGGTTTCTTGTTGATGACCATCAAGGATTGGCAGGTGGCTAACAAGAAGGAGTTCACTGAATTGGCCTTTGCCCCTGATGAGGAAAGAATTCCTGCTGAAGAGGATCTTATGAAACGATTATTTATTAGAATGTCAAAATTACTCAAAGATGAGAATGATATTCAAAAATTACGAGATGCAATAGGCCAGTCCTATGAATTTTACAAAATCCAGTATGATCGAGAGTAATAGATATATTTTATGATTCTATAGGATCAGATATTAATTTAGGATTTTTTAATCCATTATGAACAAATCGATTCTCATTACCGGATCCAATTCAGGTGTAGGAAAGGGGGCTGCATCTCAATTAGCTGAACAGGACAATGAGATAATAATGCTCTGCAGGAATAAGGAAAAAGCAGAGTTAGTGAGACAGGAAATTATCCAGCAATCAGGCAATACAGATATTCAGCTATATATAGCTGATTTCTCATCCTTTAATGATGTGAGAAATGCCGCAGGCCAGGTAATTGAAAATTACTCCTCGTTGGATGTATTGGTTAATAATGCAGGGGTGATAGAATTAAAGAGACAGATGAATCATCATAATATGGAACGATCCTTTGCAGTAAATCATCTTGCCCATTTTCTATTAACTCATGATTTGGCTAGCATCCTGAAGAAATCCAATGATCCACAGGTAATCAGTACATCATCTGCAGCACATTTTGCTGTTAGACGAGTAGATTTTTCTGATATTAATTATGAAAACCACTGGTATACAACCTTTGGTGCCTATGGTCGTTCAAAATTGGCAAATCTATTATTCACCTACAAATTGGATCGGGATGTTGAATGGCTAAGTGCCAATGCCATACATCCGGGTTTTGTGGGTTCCAATTTTGCCAAAAATAATGGTATAGTGGCAAAAATGGCTATGCTTATCAGTCGGCCAATAACCAAGTCTATCTACCGTGGTTCTAGACCTATTATTCATTTGATTAATACCAACCTAGGTTCTGGTTTATATGTGCAGGATTCCAATCCACTGAATATAGGTAAATCAAAAATTAAGGCAGTTCCATCATCAAAGCTCTCGTATGATTTAGAATTACAGGATGAACTCTGGAGTATCAGCACAGATCTAATTAATCCAGTGATACAGGATCCTCTCTCTTGGAATTAACTCGGTTTCGGACCCTTCTAATCTTTTTGATTGCCTTAACTAGTATAAATATCATAAGTATTGAGATCCCTGATATAACAGCAATTTCAATAGAATGAACTTTACTGTATTCGCCAAGTCTTGGAACTCGATATTCTGGATCTAGCGTGATTTTTGATGGCTTTTCTGATGTAGTAAAACTTACAGTGTGAACTCCACTACCAATAAGCTGGATATTCTCAAGTATCTCATTTCCATCAATTTCGTATCCAATTGATGTCAAAATCTCAAATTCATGTGATGATTCCACTTCAATTTCTACTGTGGTGACATACTCATCTCCTGATTTCTTACTTGATTTATCAATGATATCAATTCTCACCTCGATATTTTGCTTGGCCCACTGAGAGAGGAAATTCTCAATATCTACATCTGTTACTCCCTTGTAAGACTGAAAGAATTGGTCTATCGACACTAGCTCATTAGAGGGTTGAGCCCAAAACATTTCAGTAAATATCTTCAATCCCTGGAACAGAGTATCTTCACCAAGTTTTAGATAGAGTTGATCCCAGACGGCAGCAGATAACTGATATGCTACACCAGTATCCTTACTTTCTGATATTATACTGTTGGGTACATTCTCTATGGTATATTCAGATTCCACTACTCCGTACATCTCATAATTGGCAAGATTCATTCTTCTGGCGAGATTACCTGCCTCTGGGCCTATTACTTTCTGACATGCCCATTCGGAGAGAAATGTAGCTCCTCCTTCTTGATACCAAAGGAAATAATCATCCTCTCCTGCCCAAGAATCTCCCTGCACAAAACCATTGTAATTATGTGCCAACTCATGAAACAGACTAATCATCATAAGCACCTTACCATACATGGTATTTTGCAATGGATTATTATATCCATTTTTCAGAAATATCGTACTTCTCCTCGTTGTACCACCAAATTGGTTATTGTCAACATCAATGAAGGCTATCTGGAATTGTCGATCTCCTGTATCTCCTATATATTCTGTGAAGAGTTGAAACGTGTCCATGAAATACTTGGTAAAATACTCTGGCAGTGGCTCATCCTCATAGTATAGCACTTCAACTGAAAATTCATCCTCTGATATGATATCCGAGGTATATCGGTCACAAGAAAAACTCGGACTGGTATTCTGGGTGCGATTAGAGGTAAAATGATCAATTATCCAACCATCAGTATCTTCTTGGAATGCCTTTGTTGTGGTTGCTGCACAATGTAAATCCTTGGGATGATGAATTGTAAAATTATGCGGTATCGCTACAACATGAGTGAATATAGGCAATACTCCATTAGGCCACCCTATTGCACGTACATTATGTTCTCCCACCTCAAGATGAAAGAAGTATTCATCCTCTACTCCAAAATAGGATTCATCAAAATGTGTAGTTATGGACAACACATACATCTGAGAGGTGTTCAATGTTCTAGCAAGGTGAATGGGATAGGCATAGAATGGGTTACCCTGATGATTTGGATATTCAACTCCCTCACATTCCCAGAAATCTATGAGTTCATCTTCATTGATGGGATCAGGAAGTGAAATCATCTCAATGCTGAAGTATGAGTGCAGGTAAAAGGTGAATAAAACAAATTTGCCTGAAAGTGCCTGAAAGTGAATATCTTGTTGTGTATTGAATACATTCTTTTCAGGGTCTAATTCGATGTCAACATCATAAAAGGTTATATCTAGTTTAGATTTCTGTAATTCCAGTGGATCATAAGAACTCAAAGTAACTCCCTGATCTTGAGCATAGATAGGAAACAATGGTAATTGAGCAGCACATAAAATTGATATACATATTATAACTAGTTGCTTAGTCCTCATGATTAATGAATTAATCAAACAAATATATAATAGCTGATATTGAGGAAAAAAGGCTAATTCTAAATAATTTTAGAATAATCTTGTTTTACTGCACATATTTAATTCTACCTTTAGGGATAGAAATGAGGACATTACACCTTTCCGATACGTTTGAATCTGGAACGCTCGATATTCACCCAGAGATCATTATCGATATATTCGAAGAATATAATGAATTTGCCCCCTGCTGCTCCTCTTAGATAGAATTCCATGGGTTTTGATATTTCTTCAAGGGGATTGAATTGCATTGGAGGACCTGAAAATTCGTCTATCTCTACATCCTGGATGGAGATACTCCCTACTTCTCCTGTGATTTTTACCCTGCTAGTCTCTCGATAATTCTCGTAGATTCCGTTGAGTGATTTGAAGTGTTCTCGTTCTGTCAAATATGGAATGTTATCTTCTTCCACACCCATGGCTTTTGCTAGAATAGCGGTGAGCACGGAACGTGGTCCTGACAGATTATTCGCCAGTGATATTATCCCCATCTTTTGTTCTGGAATAAAGCGAAAATCAGCCGTACCACCAAACATATTTCCTCCATGATCAACAGACTTATTCCCAAAAAAATCAGAATCGATAAAAAATCCAAATCCATAACCAGCTGATTGATTGTAGGTATAATTTGATAGTACCTTCTTGGCCATAGTTCCTGCAATTAAACTGTCCTGCTGCATTAATAGTGCAGATTGCTCACTAATAATTTGATTTCCATTAAACTTCCCCAAATTCAGGTGCATCATCATATATGGAATTAGGTCCTTGATACAGGAAAATACTCCTCCAGCAGCTAAGAATTCCCATCGTTCATGCCATCGTCCAATATCCACCATTTTTGTGATTTTATCACCTACTTGATGGTAGCCAGTGCACAGATTATCATCATCCTTGAAATCATCTGGATTGAAGCTACTATGGGCCATTCCTAGAGGATCGAATATTCTTTTCTTGATAAATTGAGTGAAATCCTTCTCTCCGGATACTTTTTCTATTATATGCCCTAACATCGCATAGCCGTAATTATTGTAATGGAAATACTCATCGAGATCATGGCAATACTCGGCTGCATTATTTATTAATCGATAAAAATCATCCTTACTTGATAAGGGAATGAGTTTAGCTGATCCTCGTTTCTTCATACCTGCCTTATCATACCGGTAAGTGAAGGTATCTTCTGAAAGATCAGGAATTCCTGATGTGTGATTCATAAGGTGCTTGATCGTAATTGGTTTTGTCTCAGCCCCAAGAGTTAATGGAATATACTTATTGGCTGGATCATCTATTGCTAGTTTCCCCTCATCAACAAGTATCATGATGGCTGTGCATACAAAGGACTTAGATAAACTGGCAACATTGTAGATAGTATTTTCATCTGCTGGAAGATTCTTGTCAAGGTTGCGTGCTCCGATTCCATTTTGATGTAAAAGGGTATCATCCTTGATAATGGCAAAAGATAGGCCTCCAACCTTCATTTTCGCCATCTCATCAGCAAGTAATGTTTCTATGCGATTTATGTCCATGATCCATAAATAATGTGAATTATTTTATATTTACCGGGAATTGCTATCAATAATGAATATATCTGAACCTAGATTACAGTTATAAAATACTATTGTTAGATTTTTCATTCAAATTTGTTCTCAATCTGATAAATAATTAAATAATATTCCTATAATTATAACTCAATGCAAACAGAAGATGAGAAATTCAGAGAAATCATTTCTGCAATGACTAAAATAGCAAAAGCAGATGGTAAGATAACTGAAGAAGAAGCTGAGATCCTAGAATCTGTTCACATTAATCTCATGTTGTATGATGATTATGTTGAAGAGGCACTTGAGGATGGAATAATTGATAATGAGGAAAAGGAAGTACTTGCTGGCATGAAGCAGAGTATCCTTACAGAAGCATTTGATATAGCTCAGATATCCGATGGTGTATCTGATGATGAGCTTAAACTACTGGAATTATTACTAAAAAAGGCCAATAATGAAGATTAAAGGATTAATGTTATTTAATGCAACAACTGAACAATTATTCAGTGATATAATGATCCTGTATATTGTGCAATCGTTACTTGGCATTATTTGTATTCTTTATCTTAAAACCTAAATTCATCCAAGTGTTGAATTAAGTATGGAATTTTTCCTGATTATCTTTATGGTTCTCTTCCTTATCTTCTTCTGGTTTATTCTAAAAACAAAGATAACACCAAAAGATGAGGAGTATGAGAAACAACTTCTTGAAGCCAAGGCAAGAGAGGTAATGAGCTGTTATAATCGCAATTCTAGGTGAGTGAGAATGGTTAAGGAGTATACAATTGGAGAGTATAAAATTGTCAGCAATAAAAACTTAGATCTTACAGGAGCAGAAAAGATAAAGGCCAAAGAGGGCAAGTATCTGTATCTTGTTGTGAGAATAGGAAAAGCCCATTATACACTCGTATGTACAAAAAATGGAGAAAAGTATATACTTGGTAATTACAGCTATATGGAACGAAAATTTTTCGAATGAGATTGATTTGTTGTGCATATACTTTACGTTTATTCATTCTATTACAAGAAAACTTGAAGAAATTCAGCTTCTTGATCTCATTATGCCGTATTATTTTGCTTATGGAGCAAATATGTCCCCAACTATTTTAATGCATAGGATTGGAGAGGTGAGAGAGATAGGAATTGGGATTTTATTGGATCATGAGCTTCACTTTCCTCGTTACTCTCGCAAAAGAAGAAATGAGCAAGAAGCAACCTATGAAGGAAGAATCGCAGAACCTGGATTAGCAAGCAGTGTGAGGTATAAAATAGGTTCTCAGGTATATGGTGTGGTTTTTGAAGTCAGTGAATCACAATTAGATGAATTGGATATCTATGAAAATATATCTTCAGGGTATTACAACCGAAGAAAGATGGATGTGCAAGCTGAGGATAAACAACTTCCGGTAGTGGTTTATGTTCATACTGGGAAATCAGAAGTAGGTGCATTATCATCTGAGTACCTGGATAATATCATTATACAGGGTGATCGATTAGGATTTCCTGATAGCTATTTAGATCTAATAAAGAAATTGAAATCATGTGTACTGACTGTATCTGCAGCAGATATTGACCCAGGATTTATCTTCTTACCAGAATCTTTTATGAAAGAAAGAGGAATACTGGAGATGGACATCATCTGTGTTCTGTATAAGCAGAAATACTTGTTACTTAGGGCCAAGGAAGGACCGAAATGTCTTCTTTCTATTGTAGATTGGAAATTCCTTGAAATTGATCACTATATGAAAATCACAGTTTTCACCTTGCATTGATGCTGAATCTGTTCTGTGTGATTTATATCTGTTCGAGGAAATCCTAGCTCATGAGATGGATTACCTTACTAATCATTCTGACCATACCGTTGTTCTCTGTTCCAATATCTATAGCAGATGGTCAGATATACAGTGATGTGCCTACTATACCTATTACTTCAATCAACAATGTCTCTCGTGCTGAAGTGAATAATTACTCTGCAATTGTAATTATCGATCCCCTAACATCGAGTTTTGAGGTAAATTTTACTCTGGAGTATAGAAATCCCACAGGAATGGACATTACCTGGGTTCCTATACATCATTATCTCCTTTCATATACCACTGATTATACTCCATCAGAATTAAAATCTGATTATTCTGCATATCCCAATGGATTTGAACCCATTAAACTATTTTATCACAATATTAGTATCAATGCTCAATTAACGAATTTCTCACTCGAAAACTCCTTTGTAAATATATCGAGAAATATTGCACAAGACGAAGTTGTAGTGATCAATATGCAGTTCAATGGTACAGTGCCACAAAGTGGGAGAAGATATGGCAGGATGATACTACCATCGAGAGAGGAAATTTTCTCATTTGTTAATGTGATACCTAACGAGGTGGTATATGAGAATAGATGGATGATCAATCCGATGTCTGTTGCTGGAGAGCCCTTTTATTTTAATGTTGGTTACTATTCAGTAACAATACGAAGTCCTACTAATTTTATCATAGGGGCATCAGGAACGAAATTATCCACGTCAACGTTCAATGATACGAAGGAGGAGGTATATGAGGCCTTTCCAGTGAGAGAATTCTCCTTTACAGGTTCATCTTCATATATCTTGGAGACAAAAGTCGCATCCTTACCCAGTGGAAGAGAAGTTGAGATATTCAGTTATTACCTAGCATCCACCCCACTTTTTGATCATCAGGCAGAATTTGCGAAGAAAGCTGTAGAATTCTTCTCTCAAGCTTATATGGAGTATGCCTATGATACTTTTGTCTCCTGTCAGACCTATGCTTTTTACGGTGGAATGGAATATAGTGGCTTGGTTCTCATCTCAACAACCTCCAGTCTTAGCTATCTAGAAACAGTCATTGCTCACGAGGTAGCTCATCAATGGAATGTAGCCATGGTGGGAAATAATCAGGCAGCAACAACATGGCTTGATGAAGGATTAACAACCTATCTTGAAGAGAAATACAGTTTGGCCTATGGTTTCCTTAGTATGGATGCACTAGAGAAATCTCAAGCATATATCATCACTAATAGGAAGAATGGATTGAGTGAAAGAGTAAATACTTCAGTTTATCATGCAGGATCAAATTTTGGCTATATGAGTTATACCGTCTCTGGAGGGATCTTTCATGATCTTGAAAATACCATCGGTACTGATACTTTCACTGCAATTCTTACCAATTACTATCGTACCTTCAGATTTACTAATGTCTATGGTGATGATCTCATCTCATTGATTGGATCCTATCTTAATGTGGAGTGGATTGATGAGTATTTTGATCTGATGTGGAATACAGCCAATATTATCGAGTACACCACCAGCTATGAAGTACTGCGCTATGATGGATCTCTATCAGAAATTGCATTGCAGATCAATAGTAGTTACCCAGATATTCCTCAAGAAGTCCATATTGATTTTTATATCGATACTGAGATAATATATTCCACAGATGTTTTGGTACAAGGTGATCATATGCAAACCATCGTAATAAATTCACCTGATAAGGTGACAAAAATCAAATTTGGTGATGATCAAGGATTACTAGCTGCATTCAGCAAACAAGTATTCTTTGTGGAACGGCACTATCCTGAGATGATATCAACTACTAGCTTTCTTGAGGATACTAACTCTTCCATCCCTTCTAATACTGCAAATACTTATTTTCCAAATATTGGCCTCTTAGCTTTATTTATCCTGATATCGGTTGACTTCATCCATCGTAAGAAGTACATCAAGTAAGTAGGATATGCAATGATACAAATCATAAAATCTAAATCAATTTTTATTCATTTATTTCGCTCCTACCTAGGAGTAGATGTAATATATTTACAAGATGTCCATACCCTTGAATTTTGGTTGAAATTGATCATCTTTTACCTAAATCTAAAAGATGCTTATGTAACTATAGTATTATGCGTATATCATCAAATTATAACGAGATGGCGTTCTTAAATCTTATTGAAGCTATCATACAGATTCACATTACAGACTATCTAAGTATAAACTCGGATAAAATAGGTTTACTCTGCACAGATGCCACAAACAGTTAAATACTATTCTTTTTTTCGGTAACATACTATGGCAAACAAATCAGGAACTCTAACTAAAGTAGGTATGATCCTTGCCCTTATTGCTGGAATACTGTCCGTAATCGGTGGTATTTTGGGTCTAATTGGAAACACACTATTAGCAGCTGCTGGTACTGGAATTCTTTCAGGTACCGTTGGTGCAATAGTATCAATCGTAGTTGGTTTGGTATTAATCTTCTTGTATACCGGTAAAATCAGCTTAGGTGAAGGATTAGTCACTGGAATTGTGATCTTAGTCCTTGGACTTGTAGGAGGCGGATGGCTAGCCGTCCTTGGTGGTATCCTAATAATCATTGATGGTTTTGTATAATTGATAAAATAAATAATCTAAAAAAAAAAACCTAAAATTTTCGCATACTAATTCAGTCAAACTTATTTTTCACGAATTTCTAGTAATGTAAATATCAATGCAAATACTGGACCAAGAGGAATTTCCAGATACATACTCTCTCCAAAAAATCCATCATTTTTCTGATAGAAACTAAGATCATTGTCACTTAATACCAGTAATCTAAGAACAAAAACCAAAATTCCCGAGGCCAATAGTAAATACGCTGAACGGATGGTTTTCCGATCAATAAAGGCCAATGCAGCAGAAAGGATCACTCCTACAAGTGCCAGTACTCCGATGATCCAGAAATCACCAAAAGCATTATTGTAGTACCCATCATCCTCAAACCAACTGGTTGAGAAGGTCTCAGATCCCTCATTGTGAATCCAGAGATAATCCCCCTCGGAAGATGTATAGACAAAACCGAGTAACTGGGTTACATCGTAACCAGGACCTTCTGCTTGGATATACGAGAAGGGAATAAACAAGAAAAGCAATGCTCCGATTAATGCAAATTTTCTCATGATTATGCCTGTAACTATGTGATTTTAAAATATATCACTCAAGGTGCAGAAAGATGTATTCTATATTTGTGTTCGACAAGATGTTAATCCAAAGGAGATGCAAACCTGAACTTATAGCCATTTGGTTCGATTATCTCAAATTCTTTCATCCCCCAGGGTTGATCAACAAGTTCATAGCTGAATGTTACTCCATTCTTCTTGTATTGTTCAAATAGATAAACCAAATACTCCATTTTCAACCTGAAATATAACCAACCTGAAAATCCTGTTTTAGACGTACCCAGAGATAATTGGATATGGATATGTGATCCATGATCACCTTTCTCCGTACCTAGGCTAACAGATGCATGATCTACTGGACCTTCATCAGGATAGGTCCAATCAACTGAGAATAACAGTTTCTCTTTATAATACTCCAGAGTTGTGCTGAAGTCAAGTATTTCAAGTACTGGTTCAAGAGAGTAAATTTCTACTTCCATATAACAGCTTGTATGAATATTGAATTAATAAACTATTGTTAGTTGTAATTTTCAATCATAATCAAAAAATAATTCAAATTTACCATGTCTATCTAAGATCTCATAAAGATGAATATCTAGATTGAATCTATTTATTGCAGCCAAGGACTTATTGATATAGTGATTTACATCTATTTCTCCATCTGATACTAGATCTGGATGTTTTGATCTAGTAATTAATGCTCCTTTACCTTTGACTATGAGATATGGAAAATAATCAAATGATTTCCATGTAGTATTTGCATCTAGATTATAATGATCACAATAATCCAGATATGCAGCTATGGCTGGAGTAGTGCTCTTGTATTTGCTAGGATCTCTTTTCAATGGGCCTAAAGTGATGAGTCTAGGCTTTAGTGCCTTCAGATCCAGTATTTCTTGCTGAATATACTCTATGATGGCAGTTTTCGTTTGAATGAGATCGCCTGTCTTTAAAATCACTCCCAATGATCTTTCCTGGATCTCCTTAGAGAATGGTGCCCAATCATGTCGAATCGCCTCCAAGCCCAGAATAAAGATCTGTTTACTTAGTGCTGAGATATAGGAGTATCGTTTTTTAGCACCTTTGTGAAATACTATTCTGTATGCCACATCTTGTAACTCCAATCTCATCTGATGTGGTAACTCTTCTCGTAGAAAATTAATAACATGATGGATTGATGTCAAGTCTTCTTCATAGATATTTTCTGTTGTTTTACTCCATAGTTTTTCCACCTCTTTTCTTAAAGGAGTGGCTATGAATACTGAATCAGTATCACCATAAATTGTCCTATACTCACCAAGTTCCTCCACCTTTTTGGATATTTCTTCCATATAGGATCGACCAATAGCAGTAATACTACCTGCTATAGCATTATTATAGAACCTGCTACCAATGAAATTATAGGATCCAAATGTGGAGTTTGCCACCAATTTCAATGCGGTGTTGTAACTGATGAGCTTTTTTCTTGTGCTATCATCCTTGATTTGTTTAAGTTCTTTTTTTATCTTGACTCTTCTACTAAGAATATCCTGCTGCATCAGTGCCATAGATGCTTTTACTGATGTATCAAATCGTTTTCGTGGGTCTTCATGCCAATGATAACTCTCTGCACCGATATTAAATGAAGAGATGATTGATGGATACATACTGGTGAAATCAGCAATAATTACATATGAGGCAAGTGCCCGAGAAGGATCCAACACAAGGCCACCGGGTACACTGATCCTGCTCTTCTTCCTCTTCTCCTTCTCATCTGTATCTGGTGCTTTTGGGATAAGGATATCATTCTGAACCATATGTCTGAACACAAGAAACTCCCCAGTTTGTCGTTCAGTTGAGTACATGGCTTCAGAAGGAGGAAGACCACAAATACCGATTACTTCAATCCAATCTTCAATATTCATCGCAAAAAATAATAAATAGGCTAACTCCGCATCTTTGATACAATACTGCTTGAAGATGTTCATGGCCTCGACATCTTGCAGTGCTTGATGCCAGAGAGCTCCATGACTAACATCTATGGTTTCCTTGCTCATCCCCAGTAATCTCTCAGCAACTGAATTCAATGTTTTTCTTCCATCTGCTGTATACAACCATCTAGTCCGTTTGAATAGGTCATAGAGTAATAAACCAGGAATAATCCATCCTTTACCAAATGCTGGGGGTTTTGGATGATCATCATAAGGACATATCAAATTTGGATCCAATCCAAGGTTCCTGATCCGTTTCACTAGATATGGTATATCAAAATTATCACCATTAAAGGTAATCAGTACATCTGGATCGATAGAATAAATAAATGTAAAACACTGTTGTAGTAGCTCTTGTTCAGCAGTATCTGAGTTCTGTTCAAGAATAAATACTCTTGATTCATACTCCGTATTGTCTCTTCCATAGGCAATGCTGATGGCAGTTATTCTTCTATTTGCCTTCTCAATAATCGAAGCGAATGATTGCTGAACCTTGTGATCTTCCTCAGAATCGATCTCAATATCCAAACTCATAATGAGTAGGTCTCGTTGAATTTCTTGATGTTGCAGATAGAATTGCTTACCTTGTTTGAAAAATTTTATCCCCTGAAGTCCATATAGGCCAGTATCTAGCAGAAATCGGTGAGTGAAAGGTATATCGGCCTCATACCATGTTCCACCTTGTTTTTCAATGGTCTTACGAATTTCAGGAACTCGCCAGGGTTGTTTTCCTGTGATCTTATTGAGGACCTTGGATATATATCCATGATAATCAAATTTGTGTACTTCTTCTTGGTCAACTAACCAATCACTAGTTACTTCTCCGTCAATATGGTAGAAATAGGGTAAAAAGTCATCTATGGTACAAAGATATCGCTTTCGCATGCTACCTCTCAAGAATAACTGTATTTGAGCAATCTCCTCATCATATTTTTTTATCCTGGTATATTGTATATCAATAAGCATCAATGAACCTATTTCTTCCAGGTGAGCTTCTTGATCACACGTTATTGTGTGAATTGAAGAAGTAACAGATCCAAGGGATACCATAGGGTGAATAATTATCGTTCTTATTTTGTATCTGTTGGTAATTTAATACTTTTTGTAACGTTTATTGTTGGAATATTAATTTCCAGTTTCCACAAAAAACTATTCCACATTGCTTAATGTTTTATTGGAGTCTACTTATATAATTCATATGCCTTCAAAATCATCGGGAGAACTGAGAAAATTCGGTTTAATCTATATTTTCATTGGTATTCCACTTAGTCTGATCTATATTGGTAATCTCCTGATTCTGTATGGCATCTTTCTTTTTATTCAGGCATATAATATTGATCGTAAAACCCAATACTACAGGAGTAAGGGAAAAGAGGTTGAGATCGATTATGTTAAAAAAATGGGATTGATCATGCCTATTTTGTCGATTCAACCTCGGAAAATGACACATTCACAAAAAGGGAAACAAGAGGAGTATACTACAAATATCACGCTTGTCAAGAAAAGTAAACAATGTAACAAATGTGGTACAACCAATGATCAATTTAATTCGTTCTGCAAGGAATGCGGTGATAGCTTCTATGCTTGATATTTCTACTAATACTATCATATAACACAAGTTTTTAAGAAATTCATTGCCTAAACAACTTTGTATGGGAATAACATTTGAATGATGCTAGTATTACTCATGGCTATGAGCGATTTATTGCTGAAAAATTGCAGGGTTCTGTATCCACGAGAAGGTAAAATCAAACCTGTAAAATATATTAAAATTACAAATGGTATCATCTCCTATATGGGAGATCAACCCATTGAATCTTCTGAAATTCTTGATGTAGCCAATAAAATCGTAATGCCTGGATTGTGTGATGCTCATGTGCATGTAACTGCAATTACGGCAGATCTGTCAGGTATGGCAAAATGGTCACCATCTCGGGTGATAGCAAGAAGCATACCTGTGATGGAGGAAATGTTACTACGAGGATTTACCACGGTTAGAGATGCTGGTGGTGCAGATTATGGTATTGTCCAGGCAGTAGATGAGGGATACATCAAGGGGCCACGTATTCTCTTTTGTGGGCATGCTTTGAGCCAGACTGGAGGACACGGCGATGGGAGAGATGTTGGAGAATCACATGATCAATTCTGCTATTTAAGTCCTGAGCTGGGGCGAATTGCTGATGGAATCACAGAGGTGAGAAAGGCAGCAAGAGATGAGATTCGTCGTGGAGCTAATCAAATTAAGATCATGGCTTCAGGTGGTGTAGCGAGTCCTACTGATCGAATTGACAGTACACAATATTCTGCTGAGGAAATCAGAGCTATCGTTGAGGAAGCAGAAGCAGCAAACCTCTATGTCATGGCCCATTCCTACACAGCACGTGCAATCAATCATGCACTAAGTAATGGTGTTAGATCCATTGAGCATGGTAATTTACTTAATGAGAGCTGTATACCTCTTTTCAAGAAATACAACGCCTACTTGGTTCCCACCCTATCAACCTATTATGCACTGAAGAAAGAGGGAGTGGATGATGGATTACCAGAGCGATTCCTTGTTAAGCTGGATGAAGTACTGGAAGGGGGATTAAAGGCATTAAAATTGGCTTATGATTCAGGAATTAATATTGTATATGGCACAGATCTACTTGGTAAAATGCATAAATATCAATTAAATGAATTCAAAATACGTTCAGAAGTTATTCCAGCAGTCGATCTCATTCGTCAGGCGACATGTAATGCCGCAGATCTTTTCAATATGACTGGAAAGATAGGAGAGCTAATAGAAGGAGCATTTGCTGATATTTTAGTACTAGAACATAACCCATTGGATAATATTGAGGTTTTTATGAATCCTGAGAATATAAAAATCATTATGAAAGAGGGAAGGATCTTCAAGAATACTCTTTAAGCCAGATTTTTCTAGTAATAGTTTTTTACTGAATTTCTTTGCTATCGATGTGAGCATACTTAAGATACTACCAGTAAGGACTTTTTATAGTTTTCATCTAGGATTTATGGTACTAGGCTTTCTTTTTGTTTTGATACCTTTTGATTTGTCAGTAGGTTTTCGCTTTCTGATAATAACACTGGTATACAATGTAATCATTGCACTCTACGCATTTTCACACCAAGAAGTGCAAACAAAATATCTGTATGGTGTCTGCTTGAGTATTCTCATGATAATTCCAGACTGGATTCTAAGCGAGTTAGAGGTGTTGGAATTCTATCCCACTGATATTCCAGCAATTGGCCCTGTCCCCATTTTCATGGGTTTCCTGTGGATCTTGCCCATCAATTTGATAATTTATAGCACATATGTCCTGAGTAAGTACGTATCTCTGTTATTAGCGAATCTTATGTCCACTACTATGTTTTTACTATCTTCTGAATTCTATGCTCATCTACTTGGTTTGTGGTTTGCTAAAAATGTCATCCTTATTGGAGATACGGCATTGTACATTCTACCAGTAGAACTATTGTTTGGATACCTAGTATTCAGGTGTAGTGTTTGGGTGGAAGAATCATCAAAGTATAAAATTATCCTTCTTTCTATTCTCACCATGATCGTATATGCAGGAACAGCAAGTTTACTTGCCTTGCTATTATGAAAATTACTAGATTATGCATTATTTCATAGAAATAAGCGAATATAAATAGGAATGGGGATAGCATTTAATAGATCTATTGTATAGGTACAATTGTGAGTATAGAAGCTAAAATTCAAGGAACTCGTTATGTGGTGCAATTAACCCATGATGGAATCAGTTGGATTCTTAATTTGATGATTAATAATATTCCTGAGGAGAGTATTAAACTAAAAAATGCCTCCATGAGGGAGATCACTGAAGGAGTTGATTACTTGATAAATGAGATTCAAGTGGTCGTTAATCCCTTTCAGAAGGAGATGATGATCAAGGAGTTGTATGGTAAAGCATCTGGTGATACTAACCTGGAGGCTCACAAGCAACAACAGGCTGAATATAAGAAAAAGGAGCAGATGGTTCATGATGAAGATTTTCGCAAAGGCTTAGTTAGTGAGTACAAACAGACTTTCAAAATAGAGGCTGAGCCGGCGGTTAAGAAAGAAAAAACCAAGGTGAAAAAACCTGAGAAACCTGAGGTTAAACAATATACACAGATGACAACTGAGATGAAGTCCATGGTGTCTGAATTAAATCAGAATATTGAAGCAGAACCCCAACCACAGTTTGTCAAGCATCCAACCTATGCTAGAACTCTTCAGCAGCAGTATGATCCCGTAGATACACGTGTGAGTGCTGTGGATGTTGATGATATGTTGAGAGAATTAATCCAAACCAAGGATCTTCTGAAAGCAGAGATCGAATTAGTTTGGGAACGTATGGCCAAGCTCGAACAGATCATCCTAAAGCTAAGTACCCTATCCGGTAAATTGTAAAATCAGGTATCAAAGCTCAATACGTTTATTTAACACATATAATAAAAAAATAGTCATGGAATTCAGAAGATTAGGCAAGACAGGATACAACGTGAGTATTCTGACACTTGGAGGCTGTGGCCCTGGCTATGTAAATCAAGAAACTGCTGATATCGCAGTACAGAAAGCATTGGATGCAGGAGTTAATTTCTTTGATATTGCTCCCTCCTATGGAGATGCAGAGGTCAGATTAAGACCATGGGTGGAGAAAATGCGAGACAAGATCATCATTGCTGAAAAAACCACTGAGCGTAGTAAGGAGGGAGCAAGAGGTGATCTTGAAAACTCTTTGAATCGATTGGGCACTGATTATTTTGATATGTATCAATTTCATGCGGTAGGGACTATGAGTGAGCTTGATGAGATACTAGGTAAAGGTGGAGCAATGGAAACTTTTCAGGAGGCAAAAGAAACAGGAATGATCAAGCATATTGGAATCACAGGTCATCAGAATATGGAGGTGTTTATGGAGGCATTGAATCGTTATGATTTTGATACCATACTCCTACCTGTGAATGCAGCCAGTATGATACACCCTCATCCACATAACGATTTTCGCCCTCTGCTTGATCTGGCTGAGGAACGAGATGTGGGGATAGTTGCAATAAAAGCAATCCTCAAGCGTCGCTGGAACTCCGAGGAGGAGAAGAAAGAGAAAAGCTACAATACCTGGTATCATCCTTTAGAGACGCAAGAGGCAATAGATAAAGCAGTTTGGTACACTTTATCACAAAAAGTTACTACTATCCCCTTATCCTGTGATGTCAAGCTATGGGACAAAATTATTTCTGCTGTTGAGAGGTTCAAACCACTAGATGCTGATGAACAAAACACCATTGTTAAATGGGCAGGGTCACAGGGGATGAAACCTATCTTTCCCCATTCATAACCGAAATTTTTCTCTAAAAAATTTAGTCGTATGAGGAAAATTCACCTGTTATTAGTATGGATAATATAGGTAATTCCTGTTAACCAATCAATGAAATATCGACTGCTAGTATCGATTGCCTTGGCATTGGTAATCTTATCACAGGCTGTATACCTTGAAGAAACCGAACCATTGTTACCACATCTCCTTTTTGATGATAACATAGAGGTGTATTATACGGACTTAGATTTGAATATATCTGATGGTAATGGGGCTTCTTGGAACTACATTCCATCATACAATATCCTTCTCAATAACAGTTACTCACAGAGCTTAGAGGTAGAGTTCCGTATCATACATAATGGTACAGATCTGATGTACTCTTTGGAGTATAATGATGCGACACTGAGTATGAATAATGATTTTGTAGTACTCATAATGGATGTAGATGAAGATGGATACTGGGATATGAGCTTTGAGAATAATGGAAATATTTTTGATTGGCAAACTATCAGCCTATCCACAAATTCAATGATCCAGGATGGATATGCCAATGGTTCGGCAATACCCGTCTATAATGATGCCTCGAGTGGAGGGGTGAATAATGCTCAGGTTGGCTCCACATATTATGCTGGAGATTCCAAATACTTCGTCGAAGCTTCTCAAGAATTGAATAGTGATGATGATCCTTATGATATTAACCTAGAAATAGGAGATTCCACATTATTTAGGCTTGCTGTGTATGTTGATGGTTATGATAGTGACGATATCTATAGTATGACACCGATTATGCTCAGTATAGAATCAGAGGCTATAGTTACCATCACAGAATCAATATTGGATGATCTGAGTGATCAAACTGATTCTGAAACAACTAATGCTGAAACAGTGACTGTGATTTCTAATCATACATATACTGAAACTACTACTATAACTTCAGTAATAACCGAATGTAATACAACAACTGAAAGTACGATAGAAACAGTTACTGAAATATCTCAAATCACTGAGATTAGTACTCAGATTACAAGTATCTTAGAAACCATTGAGGAGACTATCACTATCACTACATCTGGAACACAGATTGTTACATCTGTTATAGAACAAACTAACATAGTTGAATCTACAGAGGTTTTAACCAGTGCCAAATCAGAGTTGAAAATTGGATTAGATATATTCATTGTAGGGTTGGCTATTCCTGTTATTCTTAAGAGATTACGATAGAACTATATCTCAGTAAGATATTGGTTATAATCCATGAATTTCTGCACAATATCCTTGATAATCTCCTCTAGATGTTGATTGATAATCTCACTACGCACTTTTTCATCAATTTTATGATCAAACCTATGAGTACTACCAATATATGCATCAATTGCTTGTAATAATTGCATATATTCATCAGTGAACCCTTTATTCTTACGCTCCTGTGATTTAGTGGTATAATATTCCAAGGCACGTTCAATCAATCTTTGATGATCGGTTTTTAGAGCTTTCTCACGCTTGATTTCTTCACCCAAAGTATCTGTGATGTCATCCAGGTCATCAAAAAGATCAGACGTATCTGGTCCTCCTACTATGTATTTTCCTGTATAATTTCGATCATAATATGTTTCATTATCTAGCAGCTTTATCAGGCTATCAATACTGATCTTGTACGCTTCGGCCAATTCATCTGCTGTGTGGATATTATTGGCATAATCATCTCTAATGGCTTTCACTGAATGTTTAGATAATCGCATAGCTCTGCATCTCAATTTATACTCTGCAATTAAACGTAGTAGTTTAGCCATGGAAATTTTGTTGGTTTCTCTTAAGTTAACAAGCTGTACATTAAATCCAACGTATATTTAAATAGGCGATGATTTAGAAGAATGATGTGACAGGCCATCCAAATAAATTCTATTACAAAGAAGGTCCGAAATATTTCAAGCTATCTATAAACCTCATGAGCCTATTTCTTTTATTTCAATTCTTATACTTGTTCATTGATCTCATATACTGGCCTATAATGGGTGGATTTTTTGATAACTTCATTTTCATTGTAGTTAATTTTGCTGTTTGTATCCCAATTCTCTATGGTTTTAGTCACTTACGTACTTGGTCTAAAACTCCCATGATAGTATACAGCTTCATCTTACTGATTATGGGTATTTTTGGAATAGGCAATTTCATCAACCTTATTATTGGCATTTTCATCTGGATGGAGTATTATGGGGTCATTATTTATTTGATCTTAATTGTGAAATCAGTACTAAGTCTAGTTGTTGGCATCATCCCCCTGTATGCCTTACTTCTTAATGGTGAGACCCAGGTATTCTTAATGTATGGTAAAGCTGTGATGCACAAAAATGAGAATAAAGTATACCAGAAGGTAATGTATACGGAGTGAGTATCATGACCTATATTCCCAACAAATCATCATCAACATCTGGACTTACCTTGCTCTTCTACATAGTCTTTATTCTCACCATTTTGAAATTACTTGAAATTGCTCGAAGATTGTCTGGTTTAGGTAATGAGGTTAGTATTACAATTGATCTATTGTATCTCATCCAGCTTATAGTACTTACTTGGGGTTTGAAAGAGAAGAAGACATTTGTACCAAATTTCTCACTGAGTTTAATTATACTACCAATTATTGAGGGTTTGGTGATATACTTCACCACAGACTATTCAGCATTAGATTATGGCATGCTTGAAGTATTTTATTCAAAGGAATATCTGGAGTTGCAGACACGTCGTTCTATACTATCTCAAACCTTCGCTGGAATAATCATCCCATCAATTATTAGTTTCTTTTTATTTAAGAGAAAGGAGTATTTTGATAAATAGACGATTCAGATTTACGATATTAGTACTAGCTTTGATGATTGGCGGATAAATTCACTAGGGTTTTATAAAGAAGGCCAGATGTATGTTCTTTAGCGTTAATCATGGATTATTGCAATATTTTGGGTTGTATTTTGAGGTATCGAAAAACTGATTTGCTAAATAGGTCAACATTCTCCCACAATATTTTTATATGCTATTATATTCCGTTGCTTCACACAATTATCAAGAGTCTATTGGCTTTCAAAATTTTGTGAAATTTAAGCAAATATTCAGGTTTCCTGTTTCATATTTGCTTAGTAACTTGGTGAAATAATAAATGAAAAAACTTGGAATATTTACCATTATCATCATGAGTCTGGCAATGTTTGCTGTTATCGTACCTGCAAGTGCGGATATCAGCTTCTCAGCTCTTGATGCCAAACCTTCAAAATGTACTCCTTGGCCTGCATGTAAGTATGTTGATACTGAGGCACCCACTGTGGCTATATCAGACCCCTCTGATGGTTCCACTGTTTCTGGCGTGATCCTAGTTACAGCTACAGCTTCTGACAATCAAGCCATGGATCGAGTTGAGTTTTATATTGATGGAGGATTTATATCCTCTGATAGTTCTGCTCCCTACACCATGACTTGGGATACAACTGCATATGCTGATGGATCTCATTATATCACAGCAATGGCCTATGATGCTTCCTCAAACTCTGCATCAGATATTGCCTATTACACAGTTGATAACTCTGCACCTGTTGATACTGAAGCTCCTGTGGTTGCTATCACAGCACCTACTCCTGGAACTGTTTCAGATACAGTTGTGATCATTGCCTCTGCATCAGATAACTTTGGTGTGGATAGAGTAGAATTCTCTGTTGATGGATTACTCAAGTACACAGATTACAGTGCCCCCTATGAATTCTCATGGGATACAACTACCGTCTCTGATGCTGATCATACAGTGACAGCTGAGGCATTTGATGCTGCTGGTAACTCAGCTTCTGACAGTAATGTCTACACAGTGGATAATGGAGGAGTACCTCCAGTAGGATGTGGAGAATCTCCCCGAGTTGCTGGACAGATGCCTTTCTGGAATGATGCCATCGATGTTGAGAAGGGTCATGCAGCTGGATGCTATGGAGGAGATGCCGTAGTTGTTGTCCTTGATACAGGATTGAATAGGGCAACCTATCCTTCCCTATTCCCATCTGGAGCAATAAACACTCAGTACTCAAGATCCTTCACCATGAGTGGTGGATACGACAGTGTAGACTGGGATGAGGATACTACTGAGGGTCATGGTACGTCTGTAACTGCAACCGTTTTGGGTTATTACGTACCTTCCACCTGGGGATTCACCAATAATTATGTGCAGGGAGTTGCTCCTAATGCAGAATTAATTATGGGAAGAATAGTCTACTGGGTAGGTGCAGGTGTGACCTATGATCAGATGGTATACAACTGGGCTGATGCAATTAACTATTATGTGAACCTTCACAATCAGGGAACATTCGGTACCAAAGGAATGGTCATTTCAATGTCACTGGGATATGATGAAGCACTTGCTTCCTCTTCAGCCAACAATGCGCTTGTGTCTGCCTTCACCAATGCTCGTGCCTCTGGTGTTGCAATGTCAACATCAGCTGGTAATGATGGTCCTAACCCCAACACAACTGGATATCCTGCTAATATTGATGCTGCTACCTCAGTGGCTGCTGCAGGATGGAATGGCTATACTGGATCCTATGGCGTAGAGGGTATTCGTGGAGATATTCCTGAAGATGATTTCTCAGGTCTCCTCATTGCTGATTTCTCATCAAGAGGAAAAGTTGACATAACTGGTATGGGTTGGCAGCTTGCCTTACCATCACAGGATGGAGGAATCTACTATATATCAGGTACATCATTCTCATGCCCACAAGTATCTGGTGTTTTTGCACTCATGTTCTCCTATTATGGGGCCATTAGTGTTGATGCCCTTGAGGGATACATGTTTGCTGGAGCATACTATGCAGGTGTGTCCACCACTTGGGGAGCTGGATTTGTCCAGGTAGATGGAGCTCTTGGAATTTAAATTATTATACTAAAATAATTCATCAATTCAAGTAAATAACAGCATAAAATAATAGTAATCATATTATAACAATTAATTTTATAATTTAGGGCCTTTAAATCATTGATTATTCAGTTGCGCTGCTTTCCAATGAAGCGTTTTACTTATATATAATGTCTTGTATTCAACGATATGGAAGATATAGTAACTCACATTCCATCAGATGGAAAATCAAATATAATATTAACAAGTATTAGTAAAAAATTAAAAATCGATGATGTGTCAAAAATTAAATTTCTTGCATCTTATGTTGATTTTCATCGAGTATATCATTTTAAGTATAATATAAAAAAAGATTTCCATGCTCATGGTAAACGAATTAGAAGAGTAAGGGAAAAAGGTGAGGTGTATTACGACGGAGACGTATATTATAGTAAACCAGGTTCCACAAAATATAAAGAAGAATGGATAAATGAACTTTCATATTTACCTTGGGACACCTTTGGTATAACAAATTTAGAATTTAATCCACTACCAGGTCTATTTGAAGAAATGGTAAATCGATTTCAAAGTGAAGTAACTTATGAGATCAAAAAAAGAAATTCCATTACAACTTATTCAGCAGTCACTACAGTATTACCACAAGATATGAATATTGAACCTTTATCACAATTAATGAAATTAGTATTAGGTGAAATATATTTTACTACAAACGGAGAGGAATATTATATTTATACTTACGGTAATAGTCCTAAGAAAGGTGATATAATTGGGAAACCTAAAGGTATGTGTCAAATATGTTTGAGATTAGATAAAAATATCAAGTCTTGTCAAATATGTAAACAACCAATCTGCTTTGATTGTTCTAAATATAATAAATCATTTCTAAAAAAGAAATATTTTTGCAAAAATTGTGAATATGAGGCAATAAAAGCGGACCCACAACTTAATTTACAGTCATCTGATATTTTATCAAGACATTATCTGTATGAGAATAATAGATTTCAAGATTACTTTCTGAATAAGTATGGAAAAGTAAATGATGAAGTAATCGTATATCCAAATCTTATGGAGTATAAAGATTTTAATATTTCCTACAGTTCAGAAGATACCAAGGCATTTGAATATTTCCTCAAAAGAATTAATGAGATATATGACAATCTCAAAGAGCAGTCACCTGATACTTGGCTTGACTTTGAATTAAAAAAGAACATATTATTACTAAAAGCTAATGATTTATTAAATACTAATTTAGGTATCATTGAGTTTTCAGATTTATTAATTAATATTACTAAATCTTCAATAATTATCTATAATGAAATACAAAAAAGCATTTCATCTTTCTCTAATGTTCCAATTTTTGATTTTGATAAAACTTTTATTAGAGTAATAAATTATGACCTATATAATTTTATTAGTTTATTTACATATTATATGGAAATTTATGGCAGAGTGGCAAGTAGAGTATTAATGTCAAATGTATTTGAAATGTTTGAAAAATTAAATAGAGGGACTGAATTACTAGATTTATCATCAAGATTTCAGAATGAAACAGATATACTCAGTATAAAAGAATCCCATGAACTTATATTATCAAAGATCTTTTATTACTTTAAAGTAACCGAGATCAAGGATCATCTTGATACAATCGAAATAGGTAATGATATGTCTTTTAATGTGATATCGAAAATTCCAGAGGTAAAGATTATTTTAGAAAGAGGATTTGCTTCCTCTATAAAGAAAGTGATGGAGGATTTAATACGATTTTTTGATATGGCTGATAGAATTGACCTTGAAAATGAAATTTTTAGAAATGATATAAGAATGATTGAAATTAACGGAATAATGATTCGAATATGTTGTAATGCAAATGCCAAATTAGAAAAACAATATTGTGAATGTGGTAGAGTAATTGATAATTCAATAATTGAATATTATTTAAATAGCTCATCTTGAATATTTTGTTGGATCTCCTATGCCCATGGGACCAACCATATACAATACTTACTATCAAATACCCACAACAACTCCATTTGCACCTGATACTTATTCATATTTTTATATCAAAGAGATTTTAGTAGCTACTGGTTTACTGATTATAGCAGCAATTCTCTACAAAACTATCTCTGAAAAATATCGAGAATCGAAGAAGAAACGAATATAATCGCTATTCTTCATCATTCAATTCTATTAAATACTTGCACACAAGTAATTTCAAGCATGAGTCCTCCATATCGAGTATATTGATTGATATTTGAAAAATTCTGGGGGAGGGAGAAAGAACCAATAAAATAATAATAATGTCATTGGTCCTTAATTAAACAATTATTTCAATAATCATATTTAAACTCTGTAATTCATTTGAAATAAAATATCAAATATTCCATTCATTTGTAATCATTCCTGTGCTTCAAGTTGGAGCGAAAGAATCAGTCGTGCATGGTAATCGTATCACCCAGATATGAACCATATATTAGGACTCAATAGAGATATCTTGGGGTGAGAGTTTATAATATACCTCTATTGAGCTACCTCATTAATAATTATATCAGAAGAAAAAGAAAGAAAACGAGAGAAAGAAAAGAAAAGAAATGAAAAGAAACAGAATCCACTATCTAATCAATAATAATCCAAATTTACACCAATCAATAATAATATCAAGTATTATATGTAGAAATATGAATTTACTTCAATGGATCTTACTAATCGCATCAACAATTATCTTTGTCGGATCAAGATTCCTTACAAAAAAGATCATCACTAAAGTTATCGAAACTGTATTTCTGAATTTCTGTGAGTGAAGGTAATGGAGACATAAAATTTGATAACTAGAGAGTCTGTATTTAGACTAGAAATTTACTATATATCCGCGAAGAAATAAGAAATAATTAACAGTCTCATAAGTTTATATAGGAAAATGCCTAGTATTATTATGTTCATACGTAAAATTAAAAGTGATTATCATGGTGTATATCGGTGTTAAAGCGAAAGTGAAGAAATCTGAGATGAGTGATGAAGCTCTTCAAAGATTACATCAGATTTTATATCGAGATACACGAGTAATCAGAGACTATATCAATATTATACGAGAAAATGAGAACATTCTGAGAGATATTGACAGAAAAGGAGAATTAAAACACAAAATTGTTGATAAGAAGCTAGATGTACTTACTGCTACTACTGCAACAAGAACTGTAGTTAAACATGATTTGAAGGCTAGATATCCACGTATCTCCTTGAATGAATTCAAGGAATGTAGAGATAATGCAATTGCGATGTATAATTCCTATCTTGCATTGAAGAAGAACAAGAGGAATAATACACAAAAACCTGGTTCAAATGGTTCCGGATTAATCCCCCGTTCTATCGGATATCGCAGATTCAAGTTAGATCAGAAGAATATGATTATATCAATCATGGATTCCATGGATACAAACCCCAAAATGATCAGAGAAGGCAAATCTTATACAAGGCATAAAGTGCTTGATATCCCATTAGAATTGAATAATTATCATTTTACCAAATTCGCTGAAGGTGAGATCAAGAGTGTGAGAATTCATTATGATGTGAATAATCAGCTCTGGGTATCATTGTCAGTGGAGAAGAGTATCAAGAATATTGAATTTGAACAACTGATCAAAATTGAAGACAAGCGATATAAAAGCTCAGATGCCAAACCCAATGCAGTTCTGGGAATTGACCTTGGAATCAATATTGCAGCATCAACTGCACTAGTCACTCCTAAAGGTATTTCAGATCAGAAAATCTTCAAGGTATCAAGAGATGTTGAGCAGAGTTATCAGCGATTGGAGAATACAATCTCAACATTGATGAGAATCAAGGAGGTGAGAATACTTGATAAGCTGATCAAGAATTTTGAGATTAAGATAAATAAACTCTCAATAAAGCAATTCAATACCTCATCGCTCAGTATTGAATTATCTACTCTGAATTCATACCTGCAAAATCTCTCGCTTTCCACTCTCTCTCAGATGCTACTCTTAAATGAAAAGCTACTGGCAGATGTGAATAGTGTTCTGGGCTGGTACAATGCACAACTGACTGCACTCAAGAAGGGTGATAGCAGAAAGAAAACACTGTATGATGAGCGTAAGCTGCTGATAAATATCAAACAGTCACTCTCTCTTATTACATTGCTGGAAACTCAATTTGATAAAAAAACAGATGGGATCTACAGAAAACTCAAATCTCTTAGAAACAAACGAGCTAATCTCAAACTTGATATTGATAGACAAATCATCGCTCAGATGATGACCTATATTGCTTCATTGAACCAAAAATATAATCTATTTGTCTCTATCGGCAAACTCAAGGGGATTAGATTCTCTGCTCAGAGGGGAAATGTTAACAAGCTACATCGTAAGAGAATACACAAATGGGCATTCTCACGTATCACATTTATGCTTGAGAACAAACTCTCAGAGCTGGGTCAAGAGACAAGATTGTCGATTGTAAACGAGGCCTGGACCTCTAAGACCTGCTGGAAGTGTAATATGCGCGGAGAGAGACCTAAGCAATCACTTTTTATCTGCAACAAATGTGGCTGGAGAGGTAATGCTGATATGAATGGAGCAATTAACATTGCAAAACGAGCGATAAAACAACGTAAGCTTACAAAAACATCGTTTGGTAAGAAAGGACTAGGAAGGTATCTACCTGTTCAGAAGAACGGAAAAGTTAGATACAAGCCGAATGCTCAAAAGAGAAGTCCTCGTTCCTCTGGAACAACCGGTTATGGACGAATGTCCAAAGATGATCAATCGGAAAGCTTGGAAACCTCTTCTGAAATTCAGAAGAACACACGAATCGTTGAAAAACAACATGCTAACATAGTTCTATATTCTACAAAGAATAAAAAGCAAAAACGGCGACACATTGTTAGTGTGAACGAACAAGCAAATAATAAAATTTTGTCAAAAAATTAGATCATGAAGTACAAAATCATCGATAAGATACACGAACTGAAAAAATAAAAAATGATTTAGAGAAAATCAGGAGAAAGAAAGAAGAAAAATATCAAGACAAATACAATTGAGCTGTACTGTAGACCAATATATAATACGATTTTATACATATACCATAGTATTTTGAGCCGGGTAGGATCTGCGAGAAACGAATTTATCTCAAAGTGAGCAATACTAGTAAGAAAAACAAGAGCAAACAAATTATGAAGAAAATTTCAACTATATCCATAAAAATAGTTAGAATGCGTAGGATATAATTAATGTGAGATTTGAGTTGGATTTTGCTCAATGACCTGATTCTAGTATAAATTCGATCTTGATTCTATTTTTTATAACAAGGATTTGTTCTATAATAACTAATGTAGGTTGTAAATTTTATTAAAATATGTTGTCACTCCCTGTAACGTGAGATTTTTAAGAAAATTTTGTCAATTTGATCCATTACGCAATAAATACTTATTATTATATAGTTAACATGAGATCCATGTGGTCATGGAAGGTCTATCTACAAATTTTCCTTCTTCTCTCAATTAAACCTGTTTCATCTGATATTATCAATTTATCTGGAGTGTATGATCTAGTAGATTCCATCGGAGGTGAAGCAGATACAAATTCCTATTCTTTTCCTCAAGATATACTAGTACTTGACGAAAATATCTACTTTGCAGATACATTCAATAACCGCATATTAAAATTGGATATGGATGGGAATTTTATTCTTAGTTGGGGGAAGGCTGGGTTTGAGGAAGGTGATTTGATCAACCCTTATAAACTCCAAAGTAATAATGAAGGACAGATAATTGTTGCCAGCAAATATCGACCTCTTCAAGTTTTCACTCAAGAAGGATTTGAACCATAAAATCTTAGATCTTGATACCTAAATCTCTTAATGAGAAAAAGATTGTGAATAAGAAGAATAATGTATAAAAGATATTCAAAACCATAAATCGGTATAATATGGGGTTTAAATTGATATCTGGATGCTTTTTCCTCATGTAAAACACCTGATATAAGCCTGTGAAGGCAAATGGAAACACAAAAATTCCAGCAATAAAGAAATATTTTAGAAGTTTAACTTCATCTTTAGCCATAGTTTCCTTATCGTATTCTGGGAAATTCATCCAATGAGCGTTATAAAACACTCCTTGCACATTAATTCTGCCCTTCTCATGCCATTTCAGGTTCTCATCATCAACAATAATCTGTTTACGAATATTTGCCAGGGATAATCCTATTGTCGCTATCATCCATTCGAGACTACCAACATATCCACGTTTCTCCCACCACTTCATCAGATAATGTATCGATGTTATAACTAAAAACAAAATCAATAATGTAGGTAACCAAGGTACTCTTGTGCCTAACTCATACCCAAAAATTAAGTTCACAGGTATAGCCCATATATAGATAATGGATTGCATGGCATATAGGGTGAAAGCTATTGTTCCAAACCTTCTGAAAAATGCACTTCTTTTGGAATATCTCAATATTTCACCACTATCTCGACACTCAACACCTCGAATGGCAAACATCATGAACATCAATGAAACCCCATTTACTGCCAGAAATTGGAATAGCCAACCACCAGCCACCCCATTCTCACCAGTCCAAGACCTATGATCTGAAATTTTTCTGTATCGTGCCACAATTTCTGCAATCTTGGGTAAATTACTGAGAACTATGCCAATACCAATCAAACCTACAATGAATGCAAGCAATCCTATTTTGAAATATTTTCGGATAAAGGTTCTATCAAATGTCTCATCATGTTTCTGGGTCATTTGTAATCCTATAATACTGCCTAAATAACTTATGGCTAGATATGGTAAGATAGGCTCAGGTGGTGCACCAAGAGGATTGATAAAGAAATATAATATAAAATCATACCATGGAGATTTTCCAATGTATGGCATATACATATCCTTTCCAGTCACAGGATTTTTTTGGTATGGATATCCTGGAATGAGCACAGATAGTAACCACCAGATAATTGGGGTTAGAACTAGTACAACGACAATAAGTATCCAGTAAGTTTTAATTGCCTTTTCTGCATTTACTTTTAGATCATGACGTTTAGCTATTATCGTATGAGTAATACCATTGATAATTATGCACCACGCAATGGTGTGAATAGTTTCAAAATGATATGTTCTAAATAATGCAGGTTTGAAAATATTGGTGCTTAATGATGTGATATTCTTGAAGAATTTTCCAACTACTGCATGATAGCCCAATACACCTTCAGTTAACATGGCAAAAAACAATATCAATAATCCCATGATGATCTGCCTGGTTCTGATGTCTTTGATGGAATATCCTCTCTCTAAATTCCGTTGCATTGATATCATTGTACCAATCGAGGATGATAGCAGAAATAACCCAGCAAGTCCTCCCATAAATGGCAAGATTAACAATAAAATTACATTTAAAATTGGTCCTTTATCAATTTTATCAAAATATGCATCATCATCCAATGAAATCATAATCGTATGAAGAACATACATGCTAAAAATGCTTGATCCTCTGATTATATCTACTGATAAGTAACGATTATGTATTTTCACCGGCTGTACAACAGCTTCACTACTTACAACGGCCACACAGATCGTAAATGCACGTGATTTAAATAACTATTGATCTACAATTTTCAATTACATTAAAATCATTACAATTATGTAAAAATGGGTGAATTTGATAGTAATTTGCACAGATAGCAGGAAAAATCGTTGTATTGAAATATAAGAAATGTTGTTTCTAGATTAATCGAAGAAGAATTGAATATTTTAATCAAATTGATTTTCTAGGAATATATCATTTAAATTATACTAATGGAATTATCTCATTAGATATTGGAGAATTTGAATGAATTCAAGATTGAGAAATGTTATAGAATTGTTAAATGTTGATAATTTCTCATCTGGTCTTCAAGATTCATGGAGAAGTAAAAGAAGAATATTCTCCTTGTTTATCGGAATCATTCTCTTCTCTGCACTTTTCTCAGGGATTTTACTGTACAATAAGGAGCTCTCAACCTATACCTATGAAGCATTTGTTGGAGATTTTCCATTTGAAGTGGCATTTGACTGTATGGGAGATGAGTCTCTTGAAACCATGCAGGCAATTAGTACAGAATTACAATCTGATAGTCGAGTAGTTTCTACCACAGTAATTGGTAGTTCTTTGGCGAATCAAGATACCGCAGAATTGAAAGCAAGGATATTCTCTGAAGAAGCATTGAGTATGATTGAACCAAAAGGTCGATCTGCAGTACCATTTTTTGTTGAGGATAATTTTTTCGATACATTCATGGGAGATGCTCTTAGTTCACGTAATTTTCAAGGAGAAGCAAATATTGCAGATAATAATGTGATTATATCAGAAAAAATCGCAAGAAAAACCGGATTGAATATTGGATCATCCATTCCTCTAGTTGTGTTTGCTCAGCTTGTACCAGGATCCATAGATGCATATCATGCCAGTATGATATCCAATCTAACCATTGCAGGAACCTATGATTCAATGAAAAAAAGCAATCCTGCGATTAGTGGTCATCCCTTTCAGCAGGAAGCCATCATCCTCAATCTAAAATTATTAGAGACAGCAGAGTTGGATAGCATCAATCAATCCATGCATACTTATGGAAATTTCTTTGTTGCTACAAAGCTGATAATCGATAATTTCAACATAGGAGACCCTGAACAATTCAATTTAGAGATAGAACAATTCATTAATCAGATGACCAAAAAATCATCTTTTGATATTATAGGTCACAATACCATCGAGGAGACCATTATTTTCTATAAGCAAATTAGTCTATTCGTAACCCTACTCTATTTCTTGCTCAGCATTCCTGTAATCATTTTGTCAGTTCATTTTCTTATCTTTGGCCTTGAAATCAACCTGGAGGAACGTAAAAAGTCTATTGCCATAAAAAAGGTGCAGGGAGCAGATGGTAATCAGATTTTTGCCGAGTTACGAAATGAGGTTAGTACGTTTTTGATTTTTGGGTCTGTAATAGGATATTTCTTTGGGGATTTCTTTGCATGGCTTCTATCCTCAGCGAGTGGATTTATGAAAGTACAACAAGTGTATTTTGCAGATCTAGGCAATGAATTCTATTTCGATCCAATTGTGTATGTTGAGACATTACTAGTTATCTCCATTTTATCATTTGTACTGGTGTATCGTAATGGAAAGAAATATATCGATCTCATGATTGTTGCAGGATTGAGTAATCAGGAAAACAAGAATGAAGGATATAGGGAGAGATTTAAAATTGATATCTGGATATTTTTTATTTCGCTAATTGGGTTTGTTGTGCTAATAATCAATGAATTTCAATTTCCTTTGATCGGAGATTTCACACCATTTGAAAAGGGTCTTATCTTTAGCCTCACACCATTTTTCTTCTGGGTAGGTGGATCCTCTGTTGGGTTGAGACTAGTTAATCGAGCAACACAGGCATTAAAAGGCAACTACTATGAATTATCAATCTTTAAGGATATTAAGAAAATCCTCATATCAAGTTGGAGGAAGAGAGGAGATATTAATAGATTGATTTTCATCATAATTTTCACCTTATCAATCACAAGTATGTCTATAATACAGGGAAATACAGAGGAATTCGTCAATACAAGAGAACTAGAATGGGAGGTTGGTGCGGACTGGAAGATTGATTTTTCAACTGCGGATAATTACAGCTCGGATCTGCTACAGATAGAAGGCTTTGATAGGCTAATAAAATCAGATAATCTGGTAGTTAATGCCTTATCCTCCAATATTAAAGTTGTATGTTATCAAATAGATAAGATTCTTGAGAATATTGAAGAAGGTACTCCTGTGATAAAATGGCAAGAGGATAATTTCATTAAGGAAACAGCGATTGAGGCCCTTTCAAAAATTCAGGAGAATCCACTTGGGGTATATATCTCCCAAAAACAGCTATTTAGTCTTGATACAAAAGTGGGAGGAACCATTGATTTAAGAATTGACAAATTTGATGGGAATGCCACCACTATTGCAAGAATTGAAAATATCAAAGTACTGGGTTTGGTAAATCAATTGCCAGGTAATCATTTCAACACCATGCTCGTATCAGAGATGCTCTTTCATCAAATACTCGCACTACAGCATGGATACGAGCTGGATAAATTTGAAAATACTCCTCTGAATGGCACACAATATTTTGTTCGCACAACTAGTGGGCAAGAGATCAGTAATGATGAGATAACACACATTAGGGAGAATTTACTTAATAACTCGAAAATTTTCAAAGAAACATCATTGTATGAGGAGCTGGATAGGATAACATCTATGAAAAGTGGTTTTGGTATCGCAGGGCTATTATCCTTTTCATTTATAATCTCCGTCGTAGCATTACTTGTGTCCACATTCAATTATACTGCGAGTATGGTAGATAAAAGAAATAGAGAATTTCAGATACTCAGAGCAATAGGGGCCAGAACCAGTCAACTGTACAAATTGGTCATGGCAGAACTATTCATAATATTTTTCTTATCAAGTGTAATAGGGTTGATAATTGGAATAGGGCACTCCTATCTAGTCAATGAAATATTCTTGTTTACCAATTACTTCATTGGTGAATCCATACAAATCAAGAGAAGACTTGTATTCCCCATTGGAAATCTACTTACGGTACTGTTTCTGCTATTCGTTAACATTTTCATTTCCATGTATTTATCCATTAAAAGAACACTGAAGAAAGATTTGACAAATTTTCACAACTAAATGAATTTAAAGTATGATTTAGCAGCTACTTTTTATCCTTCTCTAACAAATCAATGTGTAAAATTGACATCCTTTATTCAATTATGCTTTCTATTTAATATTATTAATCCAATGGATTTACTCAAAATTATTATAATAATATTTGATTTGAACTAGTGGAATATTTTATTCTTACTTGGAATCGTCTAGATTTAACAGATATCTATAATTATCGGATTTGTACTACATATAGTATCTCAGATTCTGATAAAATTTAATAAAATACATACTTCACTGTGTTAGTCTCGACAAAACAAAAATTTCTATCTTTTTTTTTTATAAGGACTGGCACTTGACGACAACTATACTTTCAAAAAATTGAAACTTAATGCTAAATCTATTATTAAGAGTACATAATTGCTTTATTTATAATTGTTGAATCATATATGGTTGTGAAGAAATCATCATATTTGAAGTTTCAATTTATAATCATTATCAGCCTCTGATTATAAATTCAATTAATGAATTTCCTAAAGATTATAATAGAGATGCACATATGACTGCAATTTTAACCCTTCTTGATTGTGCTCATATTGATTATGTACTTCAACCAAGCAATCCTGAAAAAATTAAGATTAATAATATGATATTTCATAGAAGGCACTTTGATGAGATCTCAATAATTGTCATCTCAGATACTGAGAAGTTACCTGAAATTATATTTGAAACCATTGAAAAGGAATTCATGATGAGAAATAAGGATAAGCTTGATTCATTTAAAAATAATCAAAAAGAGTTTGATGATTTTAACCCAATCATTGTGAGAATTTTAGAAAATTATGTAGAATAGGAATTACTGCTGAGGCTTGTTGATCACTCCTAGATAATTATTACCTTGAGATTAGGAGGCAAAAGATATATATACATTTTTGAGTGAAGTGAGATATGATATCTTTCAAGCAAAATGAATTAGATAAAGGAAGTGCATATTTCAAGAAAGTCCATTCTCTACCTCATCAGAAGAAATTAATCACTGATGTGGCACAGGTAATTAGCAAATTCGCAGGTATTGAACTCATAGCAATGAAGGGTTTTCTTTTAATGACAATTAAAGAATGGCAGGTAGCAAATAATCTAGAATTTTCTGAAATGGCCTATATGGAAGAAGAACCAAGAATTGAAGCAGAAGTAGATCTGATGAAAAGATTGTTTGATAGATTATCTCGTATTCTCAGAGATCAAAATGATCAGCAAAAACTAAAAGATGCAATTGAGCGTTCTTATGAATTTTATAAAATTCAATTTAATAGAGAATATTAAATGCAGTTTTCTTAATGTAACATTTTTTTGAAAGGTTTACTACTTCTTTATAACCCTATCAATTAAATATCTCCTCCCAATAAATAATCTACTTCTAACCTGCGGAGTAAGATATTATATGGCTGGTAAGAAACATTAACTGAGATATCACATTCTCATGCGTTCTCTTTTAAGGATTTCATTGCTACCAGGAATAAGGTCTTGAATATTGACCGATGCGATTTATTGTAGTCTTACTCAAAACTGAATTAAAAAATTAAACCAAATAATTATCATTTACTTAACTCATTTAATAATGAAATTAATTTGATTTTTTCCTGTAAATCCAGCATTTTCGTAACATCTCGATATATAGTATTCATTATTGGGAAAAGACGGTCTACCTCTTCTATTCCTTTTTTGGTGATCTTAACTCTCTTAGCTCTTTTATCATCCTCATCATCAAATTCCTCTATCATCCCCTTTGATAGGAGACGTTTCAATATTTCAATGCCAGAGGGAGCAAGAACTTGATGCATTCGTATTAGCTCCATTTTACGCATATCATTACTTTCTGACAAATGATAGAGAAAGCTATAGGATTCTGCATTTGAGATCTCAGAATTACCCAGTGCCTCTTTTATCTTAAATTTGATTTTTTTGTAGAGCAATGAAATAAGAAATACAATTTGAGTATCCGGTTCATGGTTATGTTGAGATTTTAAGCCCTGAGGTTTAAATAATTCCACATTCATCCAAAGTACAAAATCAGTAAGAGAATTATTATTCGCTTCTTCTTTCACATATTCTTCTAATTTATCAATAATCTCTTTTAATATATTAAATTGATTTGCCATAGTTATCAAACTAGTATTTATTTCAAAAACATTTAGATTGGATATCATTAATTCAATATTGATATAAATTAATTCAAAAACATAGTATTACAGTATAAATGTTATATATTTGAAATAAAATAGAGAAGTATGACTAATAAAAAAGTATGTGTAATCACAGGAGCAAATTCTGGTATAGGTAAGGCAACAGCATTAGAGATGGCAAAAAAAGACTATATAATTTTAATGGTTGCTAGGGATAGTGAAAAATCAAGACAAGCTTTCAATGAAATAAAGAGTGAATCAAAAAATGAAGATGTATATCTATATTATGCAGACCTATCATCTCAACAATCAATCAGAGACCTTGTTTCTAGAATAAAGGCCAAGGTGGATATGATAGACGTTCTCATTAATAATGCAGGAGTGCTCAAGAGAAAAGAAGAGTATACTGTTGATGGAATAGAAGTCACCCTTGCGGTTAACTACCTTGCTCCCTTTTTACTTACTATGCTATTATTGGATAAGATCAAGAAGAGTCAAAATGGCCGTATTGTTAACGTGACATCAGAGTTATACAAAAACGGTGTAATTGATTTTAACAATAATAATTCAAAATTCAATGGAAATGATGCATATGCCATATCTAAGAAATTGATGGTATACTTCACCCAGTACCTAGCAAAGCAAGAGCCCTCGATAACTGTCAATTGTCTTCATCCCGGTGTTATCGCAACCGATTCATTTAGAGAATATCCCAAGATTATTAGTAAAATGTTAAATTTCTTTTTACCAAAGCCTCATCGAGCAGCAGCTATTATTTCATATCTTTCCACAGATCCAAGTCTCCAGTCGGTATCTGGAAAGTACTTCTATAAAAATGAAGAAAAAGATGTCATCGAAGAAGCAAATCATGCACAATTGCTGGATAAAATCTGGAAATATAGTTGTGAAACGACAAAATTACATGATCGCAGCTTATGATGACATTTGAATATATACCGTTCCGATGATAGTATCTGTGAATTTCTCAGCGATTCCTCGTTGGTTCCGGTCACCTGAGTTGGCTACCAGTCCGATAGAAGCCACTGTAAGCTTGGGAATGGAGATCACCTCGTGACTCTTGAGAGCTTGAGAATGAATTATTTTTGTAATCTAAATCTTCTTGTAAATATTTCTTCGGTGACCAACCTCGACAACTAATATCACTATATCCTCTTCAATAATTTCCATTATTAGCCGGTAATCTCCCACCCGAAGTTTATAATAAGGATGGTTTACCAATCTCTCCACATAATCAAAAGGTCGAACTTGTATTCTAAGAAGGGCTCCTTCAATACGATCTTTGACATCACTTGGTAGCTTATCTACCTTCTTCTTAGCATAAGAGGTGAAAAGAATTCGATATGGCCCAATTCTACTCGTTGTGAAACACTTCCTCGAAAGTATGGTATTTTCCTGACTTATATTCTGAAATTCCTTTCTCTATCTCTTCTATTATCTTATCTTTAAGAACCAACTGATCTTCAATAAGATCCCAAATAACATCTTCATAGCTTTCCTTACTGTGAAGCTTTCTTTTCTTGAGGATTTCTCTTAGCTCATCACTGATTTGAATAGTGGTTGGCATCTATAGTATCTTATGTACATACTATAATATAAATTTATTTTCTTTATGCTGGTATGACGATCTTTATAACAAGGAAAAAATTGATTTTATTTTCAATATAGTTTTAGTATTGGTTCCAGTCACCTTCTAGTGTTTTCTCTCTCAATCCAAGATTGCCTTTTGTTACAAATTTTAGGTAAAATTTACAATGAAATGATCTATCATTTATAGATTTGAGGGAAGTATACTTGATGAATCAATTATCTATCTAAATTTCTTGGGTTCAGAACAGAAATCTATCAAAATTTGGGTATTACATTCCCATTAATTACCACTGATGTTAAGGATCAATTTTGTCAGGATCTCTAGAAACTAAATGCGTCTTCAGAAAATAACAAAATTCTAAATTGGAAATATTTTTGTGAAAGTAGTAACAGAGGCGATTATGACAAAGAAAAAATTATTTGATATACATTGATTATGGTATTTCGTTTAATGTAAAACCATCGAGGGAAATTGAAGTAACTTTTGTGTTTCTAATTTCAATGTCCTTAATTTTAACAAATTTACTATTTTTTAGTATATAAATAGTGCATGTATATAATACTGGATCTATTATCCAATATTCCTTTACTTTGAAATCTTCATAAAGGTCTTTTTTTACTCCAAGATCTCTGTGTTCAGTACTTGGACTCAATATTTCTACAATCAAAGTAGGAGATTTTACAATATAATTTTCTGTAAACGCATTCTTCTTCTCTACAACAATAATATCAGGTTCCAGTACCTGGTCATTTGAAAGTTTCAATCCAATTGGAGAAGAAAAGACCTCATATTTTGAATTTTTAAGAAATGTTGCTAATTGAGTGCTAATTTCCATCACCATTCTCTGATGTTGGATACTTGGAGGTGGTGTCACTATTATATCCCCATTAATGAATTCTACAATACGATAATCATTAGCTACTTTCTCATAATCATTTATGGATGATTTGTAAGAAGCCAAAGATTCAGTCATATATATTAATATTACATCATTTCTTATATAAATTACGAGTATTTTATATGATTAAATATCATATACTAGTATTGATTCTTACTTATGATAGAGCTATTGTGATTAATCTAAGCAGATTATATCAAATAATCCTCAGTTCAAAAATAAACCATCTAGTTCTTCAAGATTTTGAATAAATTTATGATTTAGAAAAATTATATGACTATATACATTTTTTTTTGATTTTTACATCTTCATATTTTGTATGATGATATCTGCAAGTTTCTCAGCAATTTCCTCGTTGGTTCCGGTCACCTTCTCATGCTTTCTCTCTCGGCTCTTAGCCTCAACAAAGCGATCAACAATGGTGAAGGATCCAGAAAGACCTCTCTTGTTCTCAGGTAGCTGTAGATCCTCATTGGACCACACAGTCAGCTTGTAGTTGGCATCGAGATCAACCTTCTTGCGGAAATCTGGGAACCTTGGAGAGTTGGCAGCCAGCTCGATGGAAGCCACTGCAGGCTTGGGTATACCAATAACCTCGTGACCATTACCATTGAGCCTGTGCACAATAAATCTCTCTTTCTCGGCATCGTAATCAATCTCCTCGACATACGTTGCCTGTGAGAAACCAAGTGCCTCACCAAGTCCGGGGGGTACATTTCCTGTACCTCCATCAGCTGATTCCACACCAGTGAGTACCAGATCAACATTACCTATCTTCTTGATTCCCTCAGCAAGTGTAAGGACAGTTGGATAGCTATCAGCCAGTGCAAATGCACGATCTGAGAGTAATACCATCTCATCACAACCCATAGCCATGAGAATGTGCCAGAAATCATCAAATCCTGGAGGTGCCATGGACAATAATGTCACTTTGCCTCCATAGAGTTCTTTCAATCTGACTGCAGCCTCAACTGCATTCTTATCAGGACCATTGATAATGGAATCAACACCACGTCGATCTACACCCTTGGTCTCGGGATCAATCTTGATCTCGCTGTTTTTAGGCACTACTTTTACGCAGCACACGATGTTTAGTCCGCTCATTGTTTGACCTCCTTGACAAGTTTTGCTTTGAGCTTCTCCACCAGCAGTGGTAGAATAGCCTGAGCATCACCCACCACTTCATAATCAGAGTACTCAAAAATCAATGCCTCGGGATCGGTGTTGATACTGATCACTGTGTTACTATCCTTGATACCAGCAGTGTAATGTGCAGCACCGGAAATACCAAAATTGATGGTTATGTCTGGTTTACAGGTCACACCAGTGGAACCCACCTGATGATCACGTGGGAGTAATCCCTGATCACATAGTGGACGGGTCACTCCCACCTCTGCCTTGAGCAGCTCTTTGAGTTTTAATAGATCAGAAATATCTCCGCCTAAACCACGGCCACCAGCAACAAGTCGCTTGGCCTTGGAGATGTCCACACCCTCTACCTTCTGCATCTTGATGATCTCAGTAGATACATCAGCATCGGTGAGTCTGGATTCAAACTCTTTGAGCTTACCTTTTCGCTTGGTATCAGGTTCGATTGCCTCGAAAATACCAGGTCTGACGGTTGCCATCTGAGGTCGGGCCACAGGACAGGTGATGACTGCAAAAACTGCACCACCGAAACCAGGTACCTGACCGAGGATATTTTTCTTATCCATATCAAGTGCCACAACATCTGCAGTGAGACCGGTGTGTAGCTTGACAGCCAGTCTACCGGCAACATCACGTCCATTGGGGGTTGCACCGATAATTAACCCATTGGGCTCTGATTTCTGTACCATATCGTACAGAACCTTGGTGTAGGTCTCCCACTTGTAGTACTCGAGTTTATCATCATTGCAATAATAGGCAACATCAGCACCACGGTAGATGGCTTCTTGGGCCATTTCCTTGACATTCATACCCAGACAGTATGCAATGAGCTTATCCTTGGACTTATCAGCGAGTTCTCTGGATTTACCCAGTAACTCCCATGAGATGTCCATGGCTTTTCCTTCGTATTGCTCAATAAATACAGCAATTCCTTCTGCGTCGTATCCCATCTTAATTTCTCACTCCTATGGCCTTGGCAACAACCTCGGCGAGATCCAGGATCTCCATGTTGGCACCAATAGACTTTGAGCTATCCTCAAAATTCTGGATGCAATATCCACAGGATGTAACCATCTCTACAGCACCAGTATCACGTGCTTCAGCCACACGAACATTGGAAAGACGCTCCTCGCTCTTGATGTCGGTGTAAATCTTATTACCACCACCACCACAGCAGATGGCATCAACACGATTATTGGGCATCTCCAGTAACTCAATTCCAGGAATGGCTCTGAGTACATTTCTTGGTTGCTCGTAGATGTCATTCCAGCGGCCAAGATAGCAGGGATCATGATACGTAACCTTCATGTTTACTTCTTTCAATTCTCCCAGTTTTCCATCTGTAATTAACAGATCAAGAAATTCGGTGTAGTGGATGACCTCCATCTTCATACCGAAGTCATTCTTGTAGAGCCTCTTGAATATATCATAAGCATGTGGTGAGAGAGGAATGATAGCAGAAGCACCAGTCTTCTCAAATTGCTCGATATTCTTCTTGATGAGGATTTCCATGTAAGCCTGCTCACCAGTCTCACGAATTACCTCACCAGATTCTGGCTCAGTTTTGCCGAGTACACCGAAATTCACGCCTGCCTTCTGCATAATCTTTGCCATGTCTCTGGCAACAGCCTGCAATCTGGCATCATAGGATTCGGGTCCACCAACGAAGAAGAGGATATCCACCTGCTCAGTGTTGGCATCCTTAATACCGTCAATACTCTTGAGCCAGGCTCCGCGATCGGCCTTTGCCTCACCCATTGGGTTACTCTCCTCGAGAATATTCCATAACAGATTGGTGTAGACACCAGGAACCTGGGTCTTACGGTTCTCAATCATGAAGTTGCGTATGCTGATAAAATTGTCAACGATGTCAACTTCACGGGGGCAGCGTACCTCACAGAGTTTGCATGAACTGCATTCCCATACCAAACTATCGGGTTCAACACCCAGCTGTGCCTGATGCAGGATTTTTCTGACGGTCAGCTTCTGCCCTTCAGGTTTCAATTCATTGTGGGGACAAGTTGCGGTACAGGTTCCGCATGAATAGCACTCGGATGGGCTGTAAGTGGTCTTGCTGACAAAATGCTCACGCATGGCCATGTCAATCTGGATTAGCTTACTCATCTCAGTCGCCTCCATTTCCCAGCCTTGCGGCTTTGAGTTTATCCTTGTTTTTATCAATGACCTTCTGCATCTCGTAGAGCTTGGCAGCAAGGACTGATCCCTCTGCTGCTGACACCCACTGCAGTTGCAATCGGTCCTCATCAATTCCCTTTCTGGCCAATCCCTTCTTCCAACGCTGGTACCTCTTGTCAGTCTGCACATTGGCAAAGTTATAGTGACAATCGGATCCATTCTCGGTCAGTCTACATCCAGTCAGGAGTACAGCACCAGCACCGAGATCAAATGCCTTGTCGACAAATGATTGGTTGATACGAGCGGAACACATGGTTCTGATGACACGTGATGCGGGTGGATACTGGATCTTGGCAATTCCTGCCTGATCAGCACCGGCATATGAACACCAGTTACAGGCAAAGGTGAGTACCTTCTCCTCGGGGTTCTCCAGCAGTGCCTGCTCAATCTGTGCATTGACCTGCTCGTTGGTGAATGAGGGCATAATGATTGCCTCATCGCCACAAGCACCAGCACAGTTACCACATCCGGTACAGGCTGCCTCGATTACCTCTCTGGAAAATCTTGGCTTTCTGGGATCTTTACCCTCAGCCTTGGCTTTCTCATCATCAGCAAGACTCTTTGGAGTCTGGTTCTCAGTAATCTTGATGGCATTGAAGGTACAGGCACGCTCACAGAGACCACAGCCAGTACATTTATCCTTTTCGATAATGGCCATCAGTGGTTCCTTGGAGGTGGTATCCTTGGCCAGCAGATCTGATGCCTTGGAAGCAGCACCCAGACCCTGGGAGATTGCCTCCTCCAGGGTAACTGGACCTCTGACATTTCCGCCCATGTAGATACCCTTGATTGCAGCCTCAACAGGTGCAAGTTTGGGGTGTAATTCCATGAGGAAGCCATCAGTCTCCTTGGAGAGTTTCAGCATATCTGCTGCAGCATGATCCTGCTCGGTGGGAGCACTGATACCAGTGACCAGCACCAGTAGATCTGTGGGAATAGCCACATCTGCATCCAATAGCTCATCCTTGATGATCACCTGTCCATTCTCGAACTTGGTGATCTCCTCGGGGTTCTGATCCTGGGGATACTGGATGAAAGCAACACCATTGCGTGATGCCTCATAGTACAGCTCCTCAGCATGTCTGGAGTAGGTACGGATATCCTTGTAGAGTACAGTGACGTTCTTACCCTGTTCTCGTAGCTCAAGTGCCTGATGCATGGTGGTAGTACAGCAGTATCTGCTGCATCCCTTGTCATCAAATCTTGATCCGACACAGTTGAGGAAGGTGATATTCTTCTCATCCCTCTTCATATTGTTATCGAGATCGAGATTGGTACAAACATTCTTGGCACCCTGATCATAACCAAAACTCTTTGGTTTGTAGGTATTACCACCGTAGGCCATGATAATGGCACCAGCCTCAAATGATTCTCCATTAGATAAGCTGATCTGGTAGTTACCGACTGCACCGGAGATGGTACTGACGGTACTGTTCAGATGTACTTTGACACCAGCATTATACACTTCCTTCTCCATATTCTTCATGATCAGCTGTGCATCTGCACCATCAGGAGCAATGGTTTTGAGTTGATTGAGTACTCCACCCAGCTTATCTGATTTCTCCACCAGATGAGTCTCGTAACCCTGCTTACCCAGGTTCCAAGCAGCGGCCATACCAGCAGCACCACCACCAATAACAACTGCTACTTGTGTCACAGGTAAGATCAGTTCTTTGAGTGGTTTGAGATGCTTAGCAGATTCAACTGCCATTCTCACCATATCCTGAGCCTTGACCGTTGCTGCCTCGGGTTCTTTCTTGTGTACCCATGAGGATTGATTACGAATATTGGACAGGGTGAGCATATACTTGTTCAATCCTGCCTCCTGCATAGCTCGGGCAAAAGTATTGGTATGTGTCTTGGGTGAGCAAGCTGCAACAACCAGACGGTTCAATCCCTTCTCCTTGATGATCTCAGTGATACGGGCGGTGGTTGATCCGGCACAGGCAAACTGTACTTCCTCGGTGTGCAGTACCTTATCTAAAGTTCCTGCAAACTCAACAGAGGCTGGCACATCAACCACTCCGGCAATGTTAGAACCACAATCGCAGATAAAGACACCAATTCTCTCCTCACCATCAGTGGAGATAGTCTCCTCGTAATGTACCTCGGGCCAGAATCTCTTGAGTACGTGGGTCATGGCTGCAGCTGCTGCTGCACCTGCTTGAACCACACTGTCAGGAATATCCTTGGGACCACCTGCACATCCAGCTACATACACTCCGGGAACAGAGGTGGCAACTGACATACCATCATAATTGTTGGTCTGTACATATCCATCCATATCAAGGGCAATACCTAGCATACCAGCAATCTCTGCAGTTCCTCGGGAGGGTAGCAGAGCAGGTGCTAGCACCACAAGATCATACTCCTCTTTCTGGATCTTACCTATCTCGGTATTCTCGAAGATCACCAACGGTCTATCCCTATTAGTCTCAATCTTAGCAGGTCGACCACGAATGTAACGTACACCTTCCTTGATAGTACGGTCATAGAATTCATCAAAACCCTTTCCGTAGGCCCTGATGTCCATATAAAGCACATCTACCTCATCTATACCATGATCCTTGGCCTGGTATGCCTCCTTGATGGAATACATACAGCAGACTCTAGAACAGTAGGAACAGTATCGTTGATCACGAGAACCAACACAGAGCACAAACAGTGCCTTGTGGGGATGCTCACCATTGGATGGTCTCATCAGATGGCCCTCGGTGGGTCCAGCTGCATTGACCATACGCTCGAATTCCATAGAGGTTAAAATATCCTTGTGAGTATTATATCCATATTCCTTGATGATACCGGAGTCTAGCATCTCAAAACCAGTGGAGATGATAATAGATGCCACATTTACATCATAAATAGTCTCCTGGTTCTGCTGGAAATTAATTGCCTTTGGCTTACAGGCATCAGTGCATCGATTACAGGGGATATAATTTGGTGGATCATTGAGACAATCCTGGATATTGACTGTGTAAGCACCTGGTTCAGCCTGTGCGAATGGAGTATAGATGGCTTTTCTATAACCCATACCATGGTCAAACTCATTAGGCTTCACCTGTGGACATACTGGCTCGCAATCCTGACATCGGGTACAGTTATCCGATACAAATCGTGTCTTCTCTCGGATGGTTACGGTGAAATCTCCAACTTCACCCTTGACTCCGATCACTTCGGAGTTGGTTTTAGTCTCCACATTGGGGTTGTTCATCATCTCGCTCATCACAGGAGCTTCGATACAGATGGAACAGTCGAGTGTGGGGAATGTCTTGTCCAGTGCGGCCATGATACCTCCGATACTGGGTTTCTTCTCCACAACAATCACAGGCACTCCAGACTCCCCAAGATCTAGGGCTGCCTGAATACCTGCGATCCCTGCTCCGATTACCATTACTGGCTTTATTACGTCTTCATCAGTCATGTTATGCGTGGCCCTCCTTGATTTTCTGGGCAAACTCATATCCTACTTTTAGTGCGGAGAGGTTTAGATCCTTGAATCTTGGGGGAATACGATCCAGAAGGGCTTTCTCAAGTGATTCCTTGGAAACTGCATTGGTGAGTTCTTGAGTCACAGCCATCATGATAACATTCATCACAACCCTGTTTTTGAGTTCAAGAGCCATTTCAAGCGCAGGAACTCCATAATATTTTCTCTTATCACCTTCAATCTTTTCTGGATGTACTACTTGACTCTCATAGATCACAATTCCATCCTCTCGTACATTATTCTTCTCTGCCTGCCATGCTTCTTGACTGAGCACAACAAGTATTTCAGGGTTATCAACCAGGGGATAATTTAGATCCTCCACTTGGATAACAACATCTGCTCGGGCATAACCACCCTTGATCTCAGGACCATAGGCTTCTGAGAGCATGGAATTCTTACCCTCGTAGATAGATGCAGCACGACCAAAGATATATCCCATGGTGATCGATCCTTGGCCACCCTGGCCTCTGAATCGCAATTCCATTCGGTTTACTTTTCTACCGTATCTACCAGAGGTGAATTCAACTGCACTAGACATCAGTCAACCCCCTGTGCTTTGAGGAAATCCATCTTTACACCCATGTAATCCTTCACACCAGATGAGTAGAACTCACCCACGGTGATATGTGCAAGTGGATCCATGCTTAGGTCTGCAGACTCGAGATCTACAGTTTCCTGCACTTCAGATTTACCCTCGTAATACTTCATACTATCAAGCGCATCTTTGAACTTGTTCTTTCTTCCAAATCCAGTGGGACAGGGAGATACAACCTCAATAAATGAGAAGCCTCTGTGAGCAAGTGCATTCTGTATGGATTTCTCCAACTGCTTGAGATGTAGTGCAGTCCATCGAGCCACATAGGTTGCACCGGCTGCCTTCATCAACAGAGACATATTGAATGGTCGCTCAAAGTTACCCTTCTGTGATGTGGATGAGTAGGCTCCATGTGGAGTGGTAGCAGAATACTGACCACCTGTCATACCATAAATGAAATTATTATTGAAGATCACGGTGATATCCATGTTTCTTCTGGCTGCATGGATAATATGATTTCCACCAATGGTGGATAAATCTCCATCACCAGAAATGACTGTCACTTTTAGATCCTTGTTAGCCAGTTTTATGCCTGATGCAAATGGAATGGCACGGCCATGGGTCGCATGATAGCTATCAAGGTTCATGTAACCAGCAGCTCTACCAGAGCAACCAATACCAGATACAACAGCATGGAGGTTTCGTGGGGTCTCATCCTTATCTACTGCCTTCGCGTATGCACCAAGGATATTTCCCAGCCCACAACCTGGACACCAGATGTGGGGTAATCTATCAATCCTAATGAGTGAATCATTGGGATGTCTTTCTGCTACTTTTGTTGCATTCATAATTCTTTAACCTCCAAGATTTTCTCATAAATCTGTGCAGGAGTGTGAATGGCACCTCCATAATCGGGGTAGGAGTAAACCTGTGTTGGATAGGGTACGTTCTCCTTGACAGGATGATAGTACTGACCCATATTACCCTCTGCCACAATTACCTTGGATACTTTTTTACCCAGGTCTTTGAATAGTTTCTCGTGGAATGGCCATACAACCTTCATTCTGAGCATACCAACCTTAATATCCTTGGCTCTTGCCTTGTGGATACCTGCTTTTACTGCTCTTGCCTCGGTACCGAAACAGACAACACAGATCTCTGCATCCTCCATCAGATACTCTTCATATTCAACAATCTTATCGACATTATCCGTAAATTTCCTGTCCAGACGTTTCATAAGTCTGGATTGTGCATCAGGAGTTGCCTTGGGATAACCACGTGTATCATGGGTGAGACCAGTCATGTGTACATTATATCCCTGTCCAGTGATAGCCATAGGTGGAATGAGCTCGGTGTCATCATAGGTTAAAAATGCATCTCGTACCTCCTGAGATACTTCCCAGGCATTTGGTAGAGTTTTACGATACACCAATTCAATGTCCTCCTCCTTGGGGATCACAAGATTGGATGTGGATAATCCAGTCACTTGATCACCCAATAGCATTACAGGGGTACGATAGGTCTCAGCTGCATTGAATGACTTGATAGTGAAATCAAAGTATTCCTGAATAGTTGTGGGCACATAGGCAATCATGTTGTAATCACCATGTGATCCCCAATTTGCCTGCATGATATCACCCTGTGATGTACGGGTAGGCATACCAGTTGATGGACCCCCTCTCATGATGTTAACGATAACGGTGGGTGTCTCCATCATATAGGCCAGACCAATGTTCTCCAGCATAAGTGAGACACCAGGACCAGAGGTTGAGGTCATGGATTTAGCTCCAGCACAAGATGCACCAATGATTGCTGCCATTGATGCAATCTCATCCTCAAATTGCAGGAATTCAAGATTAGGGATATCAAGTGACCGAACAGATACTCGCTCAGCCACAGGTGTTGCGGGGGTGATGGGATAAGCACCGAAGAAATTCAATCCAGCAGCCATAGCACCCTCGGAGATGGCATAATCTCCTTTCATGAAGTGTTTTCCTGTAAGAACTCTCTTTCCAGCCATTTATGCTTCCTCCATAGGTTGGGTGAATATTGCGAAATCCGGGCAGATCTCCTGACAGAACCCACACAGCACGCAGGTTTTGTCTTCGTTTACCGTAGGATAGTGATACCCCTTGTCATTGAATTGCTCACTGAAAACCAGTACGTCTTCAGGACAAAAAGTGACACAATAGTTGCATTCCTTGCAACGATTGGGAATAACCAAAACTTGGCCAACAGGTGTTGGAACGTCATCAGCATTAACTGGCTCTCTGACCTTCTTCTCATACCAATCAATGATATGGTCAGGTGCCATTTTCTGCTCGGCTCGTTCTCTGAACCTACTCAACCAAGAGGAGGCTTTTGCCTCATTAGATGAATTTTCCATATAATCTGAGCGCGATAACTCAGATTATATATTTAAACTCTATAGTACAAAACTTAATTGTTAAACATCAGTTGCTCAAAACTGAGATATTGGTCGAATTAACGAACTGGTAATTACCTAATTTTAAAAAATAATCAAAGGGTTAAAAAATCGATTATATCCAAATTATTATTATTTAAATTAAATATAGTTGAAATCGCATGTTCAATTTCGGAGATTAGATAACTATCTACTGAAATAAATTGCATTTATCGAAGTTAATTGAGATTATACAAACACTTTAAAATAAATTAAAAAAAAAATCTATAGATTTATTCCATAAAACTTATAAGTAAAAATATAAAAATACCAAAAATATAGCAACTTTTTTAGCGTTTATCCAACGTGTCAAAAGCTGTCATACTATGACGGGATAATAGTAAATCGCCCGTTCTCACATTACAAAATATACAAAAATATACGTGGCGGCAAAAAGTACATGATGAGGGGTTGTACGATTATCTCTCTGCAATTGCGAGTAATATATGTTGATACAAGATTTTCGGAAAGTGCAATACTATCTATTAAAAATAGGATTCAGGTTTTTTTCGTCATAATCCGTTGTCATTCAAGTTTTTTGCATATCTATATGATTAGTGATAATCAGTAACTTCTACTGATCATATAACTGGCAAATTCCTTCAGTAATGCAGAGTACCCATTTTCAGGTAGTTTATCTGCTAATTGCATTGCCTGGGAAGACATATCCTTGGCCAATTTAATAGCATGCTCGATGGATCCGATCTCTTTCATCACTTCCAGTGCTTGCTTGATTTCATCCTCGGTTGCCTCATGATTTCCCAGTCCAACCATTAACCTCTCCCTTTGCTCAGCATTGGCATGAACATAGGCATGTACTGCAATAAGGGTTCGTTTTCCTTGACGAATATCACTACCGATGGGTTTACCCACCTCTTCCTCATCACCAAGTAATCCGATAATATCATCCTGGATCTGAAATGCGGTACCTGCCAGATGGGCATACTCTCTGATTATATCGATCATCGGATCGTCTAGTTTTTTGAGAGCGATTCTCGCACCGGTAACACAGGAGAATTCGAAGAGTACCCCTGTTTTGAGGTTTTGCATGAATGTAATATCATCAATACTCAAATCTGCAAATTCAGTTTGTTCAAAATTTATATCTAACATCTGTCCATGACAGAGCTGGGTGTAAATACTGGCCAGGCCTTTGGAGATCTCATATCTCATCTCTATGGGCACATCTAGATTACCCGCAATCTCAAATGCCAGACCCACCATCACATCACCCGACAAGATTGCAACAGTGGGATCCCATTTCACCCACACAGCTTCAGAGCCTCTACGTGTCCTGTCTTGATCCATGAAATCATCATGAATAAGTGAGGATACATGCACAGCTTCTATAGCTGCTGCTGCTGAGAGTGCATCATCCTCATTCCCACCAAGTGCACCACAGGCCATCATCATCATTGCAGGTCTGAATCCTTTACCCCCTGCATGTAAGTAGTGTTCAGCTGCATCACGTAGAGGTACCTTGGGATTGATAATGACCTCAGTCATCTTAAAGAGATGGGCACGTGCTTTTTGGCCTCTCTTGGCGATTTCTTTCTTTAATTCCATCCGAGTCTCAGTTCTCTATACTCAATATAATTTAATCGATAGCCCATTCAGCATATCGATGAAATCTCAAGTATTTGCCTATTATTTACTCATAAAACAGTAAGGTGGTCATCCAATTACTCCTCTTGTTAGGATCATCAATGTGAGAAAAATATCTATGAATCATCGCATAAATCTTCGACGTGCTTTTATATTCAAATATTTTCCGCGAGCATGAAAACGGATGACAAGGAAATTCAACCATCTCGTGTCTATAAAGGATATAGATAAGGATATGATAGAAAAGATCATCGATTACGCTGCGGAGATTGAAAAGAATCCCTCTGCATTTGCTGATCGTTTGAAAGGCAAGATACTATCCACCATATTCTTTGAGCCGAGTACACGTACACGTTTGAGCTTTGAAAGTGCCATGCTACGCATGGGAGGTCAGATCATGGGATTTTCAGATCCCAAAACTTCCAGTGTCAAGAAGGGGGAGAGTATAGCTGATACCATCAGAATGGCTGCTGCCTACTCAGATATTATTGTCATGAGACACTACCTCGAGGGTTCTGGAAGGGTCGCGTCGGAATACTCTAGTGTTCCGGTTATTTCTGGAGGAACTGGTATCCAAGAACACCCCACTCAAGCATTGTTGGACCTTTACACCATGAAGAAAGAGTTTGGATCCATTGAGGGTTTGAAAATTGGATTACTAGGTGATCTGAGGTATGGTAGAACTATTCCATCGCTACTGTACGCCTTTGCCAAGTACAATAATGTCAAGGTATATCTCTATTCTCCTCGTCAATTACGTGCCAGAATGACTGTTCTCTCAGATATTGAAGGCAAGCTAGATTATAATATCGAGGAAGCATTAGAGCCTACCATAGCTGAATTGGATGTACTCTATGTAACCAGGGTACAGAAGGAACGATTCCCCGATGAAGCTGCCTATGAGAGAGTAAAGGGATCTTTCATCATAGAACCTGATACTCTAGCTAATGTTAAGGATACCATGATTGTTATGCATCCTTTGCCACGAGTCGGAGAGATTGATTACAAGGTGGATAAGCTGAAACATGCCCGGTACTTCCAGCAGGCTAAAAATGGAGTATGGACTAGGATGGCGATCCTTGATTTGCTACTAACGGAGGATAAAGCATGACAGATGAACCAACCATGCTGGTATCCAAGATTGATGCCGGTACAGTGATAGATAAAATTCCAGCTGGTTTGTCCCTACCGGTGCTCAGAGCACTGGATATCAGAGAAGGCGATACTAAGACGGTAGCTGTGGCCATCCGTGTCAATTCAGAATCTATGGGTAAGAAAGATATTGTAAAATTAACCCATCGCTTTCTCAATGAGGATGAGCTGACAAAGATCTGGCTCATTGCACCTAATGCACAGATATCAATCATCAGGGAGTATCAGGTGGCAGAGAAATATGAGATTTATACCAAGGTGACTTCAGATGAATTCACTGGTGTACTCCAATGTGATAATCCATCCTGTGCCACCAATTACAATGAACCAGTAACTGGTCATTTCCAGCTGATGCAACGTGATCCAATGCTGGTTCGATGTCTCTACTGCGATCGTGTAATGCTAGAAGATAATATCAAAGATCAACTCTAAATCCACCATTCAGACAACTTCGTTTTATGTGCATGATATAGATGGGACTCGTGACTGAACTTTCCTTGCCCGTGGGTATTGATATTCATGTACACTTCAGAGAACCAGGACTGGAACACAAAGAGACCATGGCTACAGGAATGCATGCAGCTAATCATGGTGGTATCTCTGCAGTGCTTGAAATGCCCAATACCCTACCACCTACTGATACGATAGAGGCACTACAATACAAGCTGAAACTGGCACAATTCCACCCTGGACTTAATCTTGCTGCGGGATTGACAAATACATCCATCAATGAATTGGATGGCCTGATGAACCTCACAAGAGTATTCAAAGTATTCATGGCCAATTCAACGGGTAATCTGGCTATCAGCACTGAAAACCTGCATAGAGGACTGCAGATCCTGGAACAAGGAAAAAATTTGCTAATGGTACATGCCGAGAACCCCCATTGGATAAAGGAGAGGACTGATAATTCTGTTGAAAACCATGTGAGACCAGAAATATCAGAGATAGAGGCCATTAAACAGGTGCTGGATCTATCTCGTGAATACAAGAAAATCCATTTTCATGTGACTCATGTATCAACCATCGAGGGAGCAGAATTACTAGTTGCACAAGATCTTGTCAGTTGGGATGTGTTACACAAATACTTGGATTTTGATAGTAAAACTGTGGAGAGTAAAGGGAATTATGCCAAAATGAATCCACCCCTAAGACCAATGAAAAATGTATATGGATTGAATGCAATGCTTGAGGAGGGAAAAATTGAGTATATAGGATCAGATCATGCCCCACATTCGAGAAAGGAAAAACAAGGTCTTGTGGCAGGTGCACCAGGAGTACAGGAATTGTATCCCTTCATGATTGATAGATATCTAAATGGTAGGATAAATAAGCAGATACTCGAGAATATGATGAGTAATAACCCAAGGAAGTTATTCCACCGATTTGGGTTAAAAGCCCCTGAGGGGGCTTTGGTTGTGAATACAGAAGAAGTAACCCTGGTGGATGATGACTGGATCAAGAGCAAATGTGGATGGTCATTATGGTCTGGAAAAACATTCAAAGGCAAGATTATTCAGAATTCATTAATAGATTAAAATTAATTTTTACAAATTACTAACTTTTTTGAGTTTTACTCGTTCTTGATACAACCAGATGGTGTCATCATCGAATACAAACTGGACTGGATCCCTCCCTCCTGTGGCAGATGGAAAGTAGTAATCCAATGCAAAAGGAGAAGCCATTGGAATGAGTTTGATAATTCCCTGTCCAGGAATGGTCACAAGTAGCTGTGCACCATCGGTTCCAACAGTCACCTTGATCATACCCTTGTAGGAATGATAAGTACCACATAATCGTTTGTGATGTTCATACAATTTCTGTACTGGCCAATCAACCTTGCAATCATAGCCAAGGCTTTCGGTGAGGATTGCCTGTGCATACTGTCTCGGTGATGGATGGTGATTACTGAGAACAATGACCCCGCGTTGTAGGTCGGGAATAAACGCAAACCAAGCACTGGCTCCAGTGAAGCTACCCGAATGCTGAATTAGTTTATATCCAAAGAAATCCTCATCAATGGCGAATCCATATCCATAGCCGGATGATTTCTGCCCATAAAAAGCAGCAAATGCGGCATTGGGATACTCCTCCTTGAATTGCATTGACAAGATCTCATCCACACTCTCCTTCTGCAGCACCTGCGTTCCATTGAACTTTCCTCCATTAAGAAGCATGACCATGTAATTACTGAGTTCAACTACTGTGGAGAATAATCCACCTGCAGCCTCATCCAGGGATTTTGTCAATCTGATATCATCAATGGGTACATGAAGCAGTGTTTTAGTTTTGGATCCAGGTTTACTCATATAAGTTCGTGAAATATTAGTATCATCACGAATCTCATTATAAAAACCTGATCTGTCCATTTTGAGAGGGGAAAAAATGCACTCACGCAGATATTGCTTATATGGTATACCAGATACCTCGGTGATGAGCTTTGAGAGTATTCCATAGGAGAAATTATTGTAGTGAAATCGCTCACCAGGCCGAGAAAGATACTCCTGAGATCCATTGAGGAATCTGAATCCATCTTCCCATGAGGAGAAGGGATATTTGGGTACCTGCTCTTGCAATCCATAGATCTCCTCACGATTTCTATACCACATGTAATCTGTAAGATCAGGAATGCCGGATTGGTGAGACATAAGATGATGTATCTGTATCGGATCATCCTCAAATCCTATGGTGATGGGTAAATACTTGTTAATGGGATCATTTACCTTGAGCTTTCCCTGCTCTTGCAGCTTCATTACTCCTGCACAGATAAAGGATTTAGTTACAGAAGCAACACAGAATAGTGCATCCTCATCAACTGGCAAGCTATGCTCAAAATTCTTGGCACCATAACAACGAGTTGAATGCAATCTACCATCCTCAACTATACTTATGGCAGTTCCCACAGTATTGTTACGTTGCATGGCATCAATGATGAGCTCATCCAATTTCGATGAGAATAGATGTTCATAATCCATTAATCCCATGCCTCCTATCTTTATTTAAACTACTCTTATAGCAAACAGTTTGAAAATATTTTCAACATCACAAAATGAATTACTTAGATTAGAACTGTATTTACTGATTTCATCCATTTCTTAATTTTTTTATCAATTTTTAGTAAGGGGTTATTTTGTAAATCTAGACTGATAAGGTTCTGAAGCAGTATAATTGTGTCTGGTATCTCTGTTATATTATTTCCATCCAAACCCAATATTTGAAGTGACTCGAGAGACGATATTGCTTCTGGAATTTTAGATATTGAATTTGAACTCAAACCTAAGGCCTGTAATTTCTTTAATTGAAATATCCATAGGGGAATCTCTGAGAAATTGTTTGATTCTAAACTCAGTATTTTCAAATTCTGCAATTTGACAATATGTTCTGAGATTGTAGAGAGTTGATTATACGATAACCACAATTCCTCAAGTGAAACTAATTGGAATAATATTTCAGGAATAGTAGTTAATTTGTTATTGTAAAGGTATAATTTTCTTAAATGACTTAAATTGCCAATATCTTCAGCGATATGCTGTAAATTATTACTCTCAAATGCAACCACTTCTAGGCTTTTAATTTTATATACAGAAGAGGGTATGCTTGAAAGGTTATTAGAAGAAAGCCAAAGCTCCTCTAAGAGGGCCAAATTTGCAAGTTTCATAGATATAAAATCAATTGAATTATTTTGTAGCTTCAATTCCCTCAGATTTTTGCAGTGTTCAATGGAATCTTGTATTTGATGGATTTGATTATTAGTGAGATAAAGGTATTCTAATTGCTTAAATTCTCCTATAATCAATGGTAACTCAGCAAGTTCACAGTTATATATAGAAATCCCAATAACATGATTTCTATCTACTATGACCCCCGTTGTTTCATTATCAATCTCATCAAGCACCTCAAGATCAATTTCGATTTCATCCTGAAGTTTCTCTAAAAGGATAACCTCATTGTTATAAATTTCGTTTCCCTGATACATGATTAACTTTGGCTTTAGCTCATCAATTTTTTGAGTCCATTCTATTGATTCCTCTTCCGGAAGCATAGTAATAAGATTTTCAATCATTTTTATAGCCTTCTTCTCATTTTCCTCATTCTTAATTTTTGATTTTTGAGACTCAATGGTCATTAGTTCCTCCTCTAGTTTTTCAATCTCAGCCACATACCCTAATTTTTCCTTATCAGTCAACACATCATGATTGCTAAAATCATAGAGCTTCTTTATAGCTTCCCTAATATTTTTATTGGTCAACTCTAATTCAAGCTCTTTTTTGAATTCTTTGATAATATGATCTTTCTTCTTTTTCTTATCCCAAATCTCATCCAGAGACAAGTATTCCCCATCATTGCCAGGAATAATTCTTGCTAATAGCTCTTCATGTGCAATAAAGCTCATTACTGTTTTCTTAACTGCATATTGATCCATTCGTAATTTCGTGGCAAGCATTGATAACGGGATGTCCTTACCCACGACTAGTTCGAGTCGAGCAATTGCCTCAAATAAGGTTTTTTTTCGCCTTCGCACCTTAGGTAATGCTATAGTAGGCTTAGATGGTACGGAAATTGATTTTTTCCATGATGACCATATTTCAGTAATCTTCCCTTCTCTATTTGATTTTCTTTTTATGTTTCTAAGTGGAGTTTTCTTACCTAAATCGTCCATGGTTGAAAGAGTTTTTGTAATAATTTTCGGTGTGGAAAATTTTGGAAGCATGAATTTCTTCTTGCTCTTTGATTTAATCTCAGTTTTTGATGTTCCCTTCTGCAACATTAAATCATAGATGCTGATGTTAAAATCCATGAGCATCTTCTCAATTTGCCTGTTTTCCTGTTCATTATACAGTTCATAGGCTTGGAAGAATTCCTCTCGAATCGTCTTATTTTCCTTATTTTCAACGAGATGACGCGCTGTTCCATACCATCCGAAAACTGGGTTAGTAAGTTTTAATCGTGTTAAACCCAGATTTGATTCAAGTTTGATGATACCAGCTGAATTTAAACGATCTATGTGAGTTATGTTCATTTCTCCTTTAATTGATGTATCTTGAGCCAAATCACCCTTTTTGTAGATATGAAAACTAATTGTAGATAATGTATGATAATAAGATGGTTTTAAATTCATCCGATTAAAGTATTGCATCAATAGATCCACAGTAACTACTTCAGGGAGAAGTTGAGTGTGACGAAAATAGTCTCCAAGCAATCTGACCCAAAGTGGGTATTTTATAAGATAGTTGAGTGGGAAGGTGAATTTATCCAGATTTGGCAAGTTATAAGCGTCAAGAGCACATATTATTTCCCCTTCTTGGTATTCCTGAAGGTAAAAACTATAATTGTACCGATCATTTTTATACAAAACTTTCACAAGCTGTTTTTCATAGCTATCTACAATATGACATTGGTTCCAGTCAAATGCTCTACTAGAGAGAACAATTCTCAAGTTCTCTATATGACCAAGCCACGCAAATATCTTCTGTAACACAGAGCTTTTCAAATCTTCAGTTGCTTCATCATAACCATCAATAAAGAAAATTATCGGTTTAGACATCCTGGAAGAAAGGGATTGGATAGAAATTAATGACTCCTCAGCATTCAAACCAAAGGTTATATTGAAGAAAAATTCAAGCCCCTCACGTAAAGTAAGGTAGAATACGATAAAACCTTTCTCCTCATAAAGATTTGCCCAATGAGCCATTAACCAAGTTTTTCCAAAGCCAGCCTCACCTAGTAGTAGAAATAAATTTCTTCTTTGATCACGAACAAATTCATTTATAGAAAGATCTGCATCTTGACGTTGGACATATAAATTGGGATCAAAATTGATATCAAGAAATGAAGCCATGGTAGTGTTCTTTATTTGGATTTTTGAAATCGATTTCAATTTAGATATGCTTAACTGATTTTTTGTTCTTTCAATTTTCGTTATTTCAAATGTTTCAAGACATGCAGGACACTCATACTTTTCTAAATTTGATAGATCTTCTGTTATATGCCCACATGATGGACAATTCATTTTAGATCGGATCATTTTTAATTCTATTTCTAGCTCATCTTTACTTGATAAGATACCTATCTTCCCCTAAAAATCTCTGATAAGGGTTGAGAGAATGAATTCATAAAGGTATAGCAGATTTTGAGGTTTTCTGTATCTTTTATACTGATATTTATGCATTATAATGGAACCATATTAGAGATTAGAGTCATTTCAAATTGAGAAAATTCTCAAGTGTTAATCATGGATTTGATTGTAATACTCCTCTGCAGCAGCTCGGGGATCATCAGCTTTGGTTATTCCCCTTGATACATTGAATAGAGCATGTTTACCAAAGGCCATGAGTACTTCTTGAACACTACCACCTTGTGCACCTATACCTGGGGCCAGAACTATAGTAGTAGGACTGAGCACACCTATCTCTTGCATCACATCCAAGGTACAATGATTGGTAGTTCCAACCACCATGCCATCTGCATAGAGCTCTGCCTGCTTGGCAAAATCACGGTATAACCCTGTATCCTTGATCCACGCTGCCTCGGGATTACTCATCAATACCAGCTGGATAAGACCAATACCAATTTCTTTTGCCATCAAAGCATTCTGCTGCATATTACCAGGAAAGGGGCTGATGGTAATCATATCAAATCCTTCCAATTTGGCATGTGTCAGTGCAGCTTGATTACTTGAGCCAATATCAGACAATTTGTGATCGATGATGGAGAAACATCTATACTTAGCGATACGGCAGGTTAGTTGTTTCATCTCCTCAGGAGAAGCCTCCAGCCAATACTGTCTGTTGGGCTTGAAAGAACTGGCTAGATCATGCGTGGAATCGATGAGTTCCAGTGCTCTATTGAGTTGATCATCACCGGTGAGATCAATACCGATGCATAACTGCGATTCTTTACGTTCCATCAACGCTAGTGCCTGGAATTTATCCATATTTGAAAGTTTTACTAGGAGAACATAAGGATTACGAAGACCTCTAGTGATTACTACCATTTGGATTCATTAACTGGTTTACTTGTTATATCAAGGGTTGCCCCACAATCCATACAGAATTTATCATTCATATCCACCTTTTCTCCACAACCTGGACAAATTTTTGATGCTTTTGATGTCATTACCTCTTGGGTGCCCCCACGATATTTCATAATAAAATAAGCAAGCATACCCAAAAGTAATAAAATTATCCCTAGAAAGTAGATAAGAAATCCAGCAATAGATTCTGTGGCAAAAATGACATAGAAGAAACCTCCAAAGAAATAGAGCACAAAGATCATCAATGCCAGAACTAGCTGATGTGGTGGTATTTTTTGGAAAAACACAAAACTTGTCTCTATATCTAGCTTTTGAACTGCTCGATTAGTGATCAAAAGAATGCACTCATTCGATGATCGATGGATTAATCTTATCGATTAGTAGCGATCACCATCGATAGCATAATTAACCATTGACACCCATTGATTACAAGAAATTTTATCATCGATAGATTATCGATAGAGTAACGATGAACATAAGTGTATACATTCATCGATCCATCCTCCATCGTTCCTGCTCTAGCAAGTGAACAGGATCAGAACATATTTGCTGAAGAGTATCACACCACTCAAAAATATGCTATTCGCTATCCTGGAGACAAAGGAAATAGGTATTAAGTATGATTTATTATTCCTTAGTATTCGTTATATGGAAAATTCTTTGACTGAAAATCGCGTTAATCTTACTGTGCTGCTTTAGCTGCTTCTTCCTCAACCTTCTTCATGTCGAGGTCGATCATCTGCTTGCAGATATCAACAAAGCTGGCCTTGGGTAGTGCACCTACAAATCGACCAACAGGTTTACCCTCTTTGAATGCCCAGAAAGTAGGAATGGAATTGGCACCATACTTCATGGCTAGACCTCTCTCACGATCGGTATCAACCTTTCCAATGGCAATCTTTCCTTCATATTCCTTGGCAAGTTCATCTAAAATTGGGGCAACCATCTGGCAGGGTCTGCACCATGTGGCCCAAAAGTCAATGATGACCATCTCGTTATCTGCTACAAACTTATCAAAGTCGGCTTCGGTTAAATGTACTGGCTTATCCATAATTCATCACTCTTTGATTGGATGTGTTAATCCACATCATACATAAGGTGGTTTATTATTTAAACTATTGCATAAATGACTTTACGAGCTTGAAAAATTACTGAATGTTAGTATGCAATCCCTATCGAATCTGTAGAATCTCACAATGTTTAGTTGATATGTTATCAATAATTTAGAGAATTTTAATCCTTGAACAGTATTCTACCATTAGTTCATTTTTTCAACCAACTTAGATGATGATAGATGGGAACAGTAAGGAGATTCCGATTATCGTCAATGGTTCAAAATAAGGAACAATTGATGCAAGAAAATGTGACAAATAATCAAATAAAGTTGGATATATCCTTGAAATTTTAAATGAATACCTCAGATTTTGGTACAGATGTATCACGAGGTTCTCAACCCAGAGGGTAGCTCTCCTCCCATGTATCTCCTTCATACGATCCCCTTTGATCACAACTATCTGAAGGAATCTCTACTGGGAATTAAGATTCCCAATAGGATTATCTTGATCGATTTGCCATCACATGGAAAATCGGAGAATGTGGATAGAGAGCATATGAATTTCAAGCAGTTTGCCAAGGATATCGAGCAACTCAGGGAAGAGCTGGGTGATGAGATGATAATCTTATATGGTCATGGATTTGGCGGATTTATCGCCTTCACCTATGGATACATGTATTACAGACGACTACATGCATTGATCGTATCCAACTCTGCAGTATCTGCCACCTATCGTACTCAGATGGCCTGGAACATTCGCAGTCAATTCGATAATGAGATCAAGGATATATTCCATAGGTTAACTGGCAATCTTGGTCCAGATTCTGTGATAGAACGATTTGAATTATCTCTATTCACCTACTTCCATCCTGCCAGCAAGCAAAAGGCACAGGAGATCTTTGACAGTGCTGAACGAATAGCCACAGAGGCCTATGTTATCCTGTCTCATTTTGATGTTGCCAGCTACAACGTGAGAGATAAGGTAAGAATTATCAAAGCACCAACACTCATCCTTGGTGGTGCCTATGATGTCATGCCACATGAGGAAGTAAAGAAAATCAACAAGGATATCCACCATGGTAAGTTACACTTTTTCCCCTCAGGTCATTTCCCTATGAAAGATATGCCTGAGAAATACTGGAATACAATATTCGAATGGATTGGACAACTAAATTGACTTGATATCATCAAAATTAGGCAGATAAATGCATAGCATTATGTACTAGAGAGCATCCCAACATCTTGTGCAAGAGGAACACAGCGAGCAAGCAGAGGAGAAGAAACCCAAGCGAGCTGAATTCATTATTGAATTCTGGAAATCCATCAAAGAAAAAGAGAAAAATGGTGAGTTACCCTATCTATTGATGATCATGGTCACTGTTTACAATTTAATTATCTTCGAGATCGATCCTTCAGATCTCTTCTATACGGTAATGCCTATCGTGTTTCTCCTTATCAGCTACTACACCCAGTACTGGAAGCAAGAGGTGAAATGGAGGCAATACCTGGGAATATTCTCAATTATCATCTGCATTCTCTTTGATTTTGTACTCTCTGCAACATACATACCTGTGTACAACGATGCAGGTCAAATTTCAGGCTATGTTTTTGGTTCCATTCCCACCTTGTTGATGGATACTATCGCATCTATTTCTCTACTCTTGTGGATCAGAAGGAAGTGGGCAAGTCTTCGATTAAATTAGTAATGGTAAGTCGTATATCATCAATTTCCGTGGCGATCTCACGATCATAATTTTTAATAGAGTTGATCAGCACGTTAATGGTGCCTCCCACCTCATCTGCTCTTGAAGTCAGTGATTCAGAAGTCTTCATCACCTGATTTATCGTCTCATTGAATTCACTGTATCGATTACGCGAATCAATTAAATACCGTTTGAGATGATCATGTCTCTCCTCAAGTGTTTTGGCCAGCTCATGCAACTTATTAGCTATGGTAGTGAACCCAGGATTCTCAACTTCAAGATTGACGGATTCGATTGCTGCATTAACAGAGATTAGGTTACCCAGATCAGTCAGTGATCTCAATTCCACCAGAAGACTATCAAGTGTGTCTTGACTTTCCTCATACCAATCGAGGAAAGTATGGGATGCACTTTGCAAAATGCTGGCATTACTGGTATAGGAATCAAGTACCTGATTGGAACTATCAAAATGAACACTCAGGTCATACATATCACGAGAATATGATGAGAATGCATCAATTGATCTGTGGATATTTCTCCTCAGTTTATCCAGTTGAATCTCTGCTTTTGAAAGACGATGACCGAGATTGAGTAACTGCTGATTCCAGCGATGTGCAAAACTCTTCAGTTCTTTCACTCCAGTTACAGGTAATCTGGCTCCGACAAAATCCGTACCCACATTGACTGAGAATTCAGATATCTGCTCAAGTGGTTTGTAAAACATATTCTGCAAGTAGAACTTAGCAGTGGCAATACCCATAATACCTAGGATTGATAGGAATAGACCAAAATACAGATCTCTATTCTGCCATACATCTGGTTGTTCAAATAATTCAATGGAAGTAACCGCCAGGCCTATTATGATACCTGAAACTACCAGAACGAATCTATGTATTCGTTCAGCATCTTTGATACTATTTGATGAGTTAATGACTGCTCGGTAAACTGTATAGATACCATACAATAGGATTACAGCTAGTGTAAATAGGAATGATAAACTAGTCAAAGATGTCATGGCTATATGTGGATGATATAGTGATGAAAATTAAATACTTCGACAAAAAATTCTTCTTTATGGTAATATTTTCAACTAAATTGAGATAATCAGTAGTAGGAGTTAACAATTGATCTGCTCTATTCTATCCTTCAGATCCATCCTTCCAAGGGCCTTGATCAATCCTGCTGCATTTGGTCCTCGAGCAGTACCCAGTATCATCTGATAGAAGGGGGGATAGATCTCCTGAGCATTGCTTCCCTTCTCGGTTGCTTTGTCTCTCAAGTAACTGGTAAACTCCTGATCATCAAAATCATCAGTAAAATGCGCAAGTGTTTCCAGCCAAATCTCCCTGATGGTGGTATTCCAATGCTTCTCTAAGCCCTCTGCATTCTCTAGAAGGAATTCATACTTCATATTATCGGGTGCATAGGTATCCAACCAGCGATCAATAGTTTTTAAACGCTGACGAATCTCCTGCTCACCCAATTCACCTTCTATCTTGTCAGAGAGTTTCTCAATGGTACGATCCACATCACGCAATGAAACCTGATACAGCAAGATGAGTTCAGCATATTTGAACATACTTGGGGTAACTCGTCGCTCCTCCTCAGTCATAGCCAGATCAGCTGCGATCTTCAGCTTACGAATCTCCTGTTCAGTTCCACTGACTTCCAAACCCAGCAATGCCTTTCGAGCTCGATCAAAATCATCAATCAAATTAGCAAACTCAACCGTACCGGGATTGAAATTGATATCCTTTAATAGATCTGCACGGTAGTTGAGAAATAAATATGCAGAGAATGGCATGATATCGGAAATTTTTCTAGCCTCTAATGCACCTCCTTTGGATCCAGATATTTTCTGACCTTTGATGGTAATGAATCCAAATCGCTCAAGAATTGGTGGGGTTCGTTCAAATATCTTCTCATGAATGGCTAGTGCAGTATCCACACTTCCTCCCTGCACACTGTGATCCTTACCTGATGGTTCTATGGTTACATTTAGGAATCGCTGTCTTGCTGGCCAATCAAGCCTCCATCGCAATTTCCACTCATGGTCCTTTATCTTAGTCACTGCTTGGTGATCACAGCCTCTAAACTGCTTGTAAGATGTGCATGTATAATGTACTTCATTCCTGTCGATTTTATCAATCACGGGTGCGGATATACTCCCACAATTTGCACAAATGACATTGATTAATGATTTTAAGGGTGAGCCACTGATAGATTCGATGAGTTTTTGCAGCTCATCCTCCTTGTCCATGAAGATATTCAGTGCATCATCGTATTTACCCTGTTTGTAGAGATCTGATGCATAAACAATCTCAACATCAAATCCAAACCTATCAAAAGCCTCCTCTGCTGCATTAGCAAAGTAGCGAGCATAACTCTCCGTGCTCTTGGTGAAGTCAGGTACTCTAGATATGGGATGACCAATGAATTTTTTTAGCTCAGTAGTATATTGTTTGAGCTCATGTGGTATTTTGTTGAGAGGATCCATATCATCCACTACGAAAATGAATTTACTGGATTTATCCATCTCGAGGAGCTCTCTATGAAATGCATTGCAGGTAATCGCTTCCTTGGAATTACCATAGTGATACACACCTGATGGGCTCCATCCTGAACAGACCACATGTTCATCACCAAATATCTCTATTGCCTCTTCAGCCACTCGAATGGCCCAATGAAATTTCTCTTCCATGCAACATCACTCAAATCGAGAAAATAATCTCATAATCATCCCAATTGATGAGTTGATTGGAGGCATCGATAATCTCATTGATTTTTTGATCCATAGGCTCGAAAGAGAGCACAACCATGATGGGGTTCCAGTCACCTTCCATAATATCAGGAATATCCTCATCATTTTCAATTATTTCTGTTTTATATTCATCCTCTTTTTCCAAAAGGACCTGGATAATAAGGTCATTTACCCTATCCATGGGTATACAATCTGTGATTAGTTCCACTACGTCATTCAGATTTTTCTTGTTGGGTAGAATTTTTTCTAGTTTAATCAGTTCACAGATGTAACCATTAGCAAGCAGTATATCTCCCATCCAATTGATCTCTTGCGTACTTACTATCTCCATATTGAATGGTTTGAATTCTTTCTTCACTATTTTTAGGAGAGATGCAATCTCTGCTTTTGATGAATCATCAATTAAATTCTCAAGGAAGTAGAATTCATCAAGTACCAATTCCTCCACCTGTTTTGCATCCTCAGAATATGGTGATGCTACAAAACAGCCAACTGGAGTATCTCCTGTGAAAAAGGCATAAAGCTCACCACCTTCCTCGAAGAGGAGAGATAAGTTCTCTATGATTTCCTCTAATTCATCAGTCGAAAATTTTTTGCCTAGAATTGCAGTGGTTATTTTCCTATGATTAGCAATTTCGACCTTTCGTAATTCCATACCATGAAACACACATTTTGTTTTAAATACATAAGCAAACTAACAATGTGTAGATAGAAGAAAATAGTAATTTATTGGTAATTATTATACATCAGCAAAGGATGAACAGAAATTGATCTTCAACCTGAATCTTCTAATGGGATTTATTGTTTTATAGAGAAACGAGTGAGTACAGTATCCATCTCGATATCTTCTACTTTAACATTTTTGACTCTAGCTGCTCTAGGGCCTGTTTTACACCAATCTATAAACTCTTTCATATTTTTACCACTAGCGATGATTTCTACAGATTTATCTGGTAAATTCTGTACATATCCCACTATTTTGTGCCTCTCAGCCATTTCCTGGGCTGAAGCTCGAAAAAAAACCCCTTGTACATGACCAGTAATGCTGATTTTTTTGTATTTCATTGACGTATCTTGGTCTAATTCAATTAAAATTCATCGGAAAAGAGATAGATTTTTTTTTAATTTTGGAAATATCTTTTTTGTCTTTCTATGCCTACGTTTAGGATTAATTAGTCTTCAAATCTCTTTTACATATCGGACAAGTATTTTTTTTCACAATCCATGCTTTGATCTCATTGTTATGAACATATCTCAAGCAGCAGGAGAGAAAAATATACCTATCATCACCATTGAATTTGTTGTAGCAAATGGCACATTTGGGTGTTTTCTCCCCACATATACAAGAATCATTAACTACTACATATTCTGTACCACATGAGTTACACTGGATAATCCGTTTTGCCTGCGGTAGTAAATCTAATTTGGAGAATTTTGCTGTATTCTTTGGATTGGAGTGATTATGATTTCTAAAGATGATTGTCCGATTTTTAGAGGTAAAATTGATAGCAAACACCATTGTATATACCCAGAAAATAATAATTATTAGAGTATGAACTGAAACTGGAACATAGTTTCCTGATTTGAAGAGATTTACATCTTCTTTGAAATCATCGATTTCATTCTCGGTTGTGATAGCAATGCAAAAAGGAACATCAGCATAAAAATTGATAGAAGTTACTCTACTAGATTCAGTATCTTCAAATGTTCTATAAGAGTATGCTAGTGCACCTACATCAATAATTCCTTCTGTTGAACCAGAACTGGTGAAATACTGATAACTCAAGGTATAGTATTTTATGTAATGAATGAGAATTGATTCGTTACTACTAGAGCCCAGTAGACCTGTATTATCAATTATTACGACAAATGGCAGGTTATCGGTGATCTCATACTCCAATTGTCCATCCAAAATGTTGACATGATCGAAATTATTGGGTACCGGAGCAAGAATTACCCAGAATAAAGTGAACACAATCAAAAATAAGTAAATACCCCCCAGTAAATCTATTTTCTTCACTAAATAATACTAGTAAAAATAAATATATATTGCTATTTTTTTTTCCTTGAATTCAAATTGAGATATGTAAATTTATTTTTCTTATTTCTCTGATAATTTGATTATGAATAATTGAATTTTTCCACTCAAACGAAATCCTTGATGATTGCAGTGCGAATTTCAGGAGCTATCTTGTGAGCACCATTCTTGACAGGATTATGGATCTTCTTGATGGTCTCATCCATGGTGGTGTACTCCTCCTCGGTTTTCTGATAGAAGATCCCGATTGGTACCTTATCATCAAACTCCTGTGCTTTGAGTAGTGCATTGGATAGATCATCTGGCTTGTAATCTGTATCCTCCAGACGATATACCCGTTCATTCCAAAACTCAGCAGTGTTGACCTTATTAAAGGTGACACAAGGTGAGAGTGCATCAATGAATGCGTATCCCTTGTGCTCAATTGCCTTGTTGAGTACCTCTCGGAAATGCTCAGTATCACCAGAATACGTACGTGCCACAAAAGTCGCACCTGCAGCCAATGCCATGAGTATGGGGTTAAGTGGTCGCTCGATATTGCCATAGGGAGTTGAACGTGTTATTCGTCCTATAGATGAAGTTGGCGATGCCTGATTTACGGTGAGACCATAAACCTGATTATGTGGAACTCTTAAATACAAATATACCGAATTTTTACGATACATGGTTCTCGTGCCTATCTGAGTATTATCATAAACATTGAAAAATTAAAAACTCAGTTAGATATCTGTGGATTCATTTTGCCATAAATCTAAAAGTCTAAAATTAAGGCATGTGAGGTAATAAATTAATGAATCTCTAGAGTCTGAATTCAATGACCATTAAAATCTTGAATCCCCAGATCTAAATATAAATCAAGAATTAAGGATTTTATATAATTATCACATATTAACAAATGAATATGAAACAAACATGGATTTGGTTCAAAATGCACCATATCTAGTATTATTGAATTCAAATATTGAATATCTGAAGGCTATCTATTTAAGATCCAAACTTGAAAGTTTAACACAAATTGATGAAGGTGATGTATACTTTGGAAATGGTGATAACATTTTAACTATTGGAGAAGTGGCTATAGATTTTTATTTCTCTAATTTAATGCATGGCGTTGCAATGGCTCAGGAAGATAAATTAAAAGAATTTGGTATTTTAACTAATTCAGCCAATACTCTCTTTGATGAAAATGACTATCAAGAAATATACAGTCCTAACAATTATGCAGATATCATATATAATTACGAAGGGATTATTCCTAGTTACAATGAATTATATTCATCCTCGACAACTTACAATAATCAATTAACTGGAATATTAACTTCTTCTCCTATTGATAGAAGGGAGTTTTCTGACCATAGTGATATTGATGCTTTATATGGAACATGCAATAATTACCTAACACCTATGCCTATACTTGTGAATAGAATTGCACGGCAAGTAAATGATTTCTATTCCATTTTTTATGACTATTACATTATTGATGAGAAATGGTATCATTTGAGATCATTAATGAATAATAATCATAGAAATTATGCAAAGTATTATTATTATTCTGAAATTGATCATTTAAACAGTTATCTTGCTCACTTTGGAATAATTTCTTGAAATCAAAATGTTGAAAATATATAATTATTGAATAATTTATTAAAATATATAAAATTATATATCAAAGATTTATATATTCATCCATCCTAATCATAGTTTCGCTATCCAATTTATTACCTGCTAAAGATAAAGTGTTTATATTTGATTTATATAAAGATTCTGGGATTGTAGTTATTAAATTATTTCTAATATCCAACCATCGACAAAAATTGAATGAAATATCGTTAGGAAGAACATTAATTTTATTACCACAAAATGATATGTAATCCCAATTGTATCCCCAATTTCCCCCTGGAATTTCTTCTAGTTTGGAATATGAAATTGTTAATTTCTTTTTATTACCACTAATATTCTTTATTTCCGACGGTAAATGCTTAATTTCAGTAGATATCATTATTATTTGACTTAAATTTGGCAAATCCAACAATTTAATAGGTAATTGATTTATTGGACATTTATTTATATAAATCGATTCTAATTTTTCAAATCTTTCAAAACTGGGAAGATAGATCAAAGACTTGCAATTTTTAATATAAAGGTTCTTTAAAAAAATTAATGATTGAATAGCTATAATATTGCTTAAATTTGGACAATTGATAATTGTAAGGTGTGTAATTTTAGTTTTATCGTTAAAATAATCATCTAAATTATATCCCTCATAATTTTCAATCCTAACTACTTGATTCATTAATACTTATTCTTTTATTATATATTTAAATGTTAATAAATAATATTAGTCTTTGAAGAAATAATTGTAAAATAGAATAGAATGAATTTTAATAAATTGAAAATATCAAGATATCACATGAAATCTTTCATTATGGTATTTCTAACTTCTTCTGATAGCCTATTTGCACCGTTCTTAACAGGGTTGGAAATTTTTTTGATTGTTTCATCCAGTTCAGTATACTCATCTACTTGCGCTTGATAGAACACTCCAATAGGGACCTTATCGCCGAATTCCAATGATTTTAATAATGCAATATTGTAATCATCTGTCCTATAATCTGTTTCTTCTAATCGATACACCCTTTCCTCCCAAAACTTATTAGTATTGACTTTATTAAAAGTCACGCATGGTGAAAGTGCGTCTATGAAGGCGTAGCCTTTATGTTCCATGGCGCGCCTTATAACAGATCTAGAATGTTCGCTATCTCCGGAGAAAATTCTTGCTACAAATGTCGCTCCAGCTGATAAAGCCATTAAAACTGGATTCAATGGACGTTCTATATTCCCGTATGGGGTTGAACGTGTGATTCTACCTAAATCTGAAGTTGGCGATGCTTGGTTCACGGTTAAACCATACACCTGATTATTGAGAATCAGCCTAGTTAGGTTAAAATTCCTCCTTGCTGCATGTAACATGCCAGATAATCCTATCCCTAGACCATCACCGTCTCCTCCGACAACCATTACATCTAAATCAGGATTTACCATTTTTATTCCCTCGCCGACAGCATCAGCACGACCGTGAAGAGTATGAATACCATAGCCACCGATGAAATGTGGGAAATTTGATGAACAGCCAATACCAGATACTACCACTGTGTTGTGTGGTACAAGTTGCTTATCAACCACTGCTTTCTTGGTGGCAGATAGCACACCATAATCACCACATCCTGGACACCAGGTGGGTTTGATGGGAACCTTCCAGTCATTGGAAGTGATCTTTAACTCTACTACGTCGTTCATTGTACAACCTCCTTGATTTTTGACAATACCTCTCTTGGAAGCATATACTCCCCATCATACTTGAATAATGTATGCTCAAAGGCAAATCCAGTCTCGGCACGTATATGCCTGGCCATCTGACCGGTATAATTTGCCTCAACCATCAATACCTTAACTCCCTTGGATTTATAGCTATGGATGATGATACCAACCTCCCGGGCATGGAAGGGCAGGATATACTTGATATTAAGCTGTGCTGTTTTTATTCCCTGCTTCTCTGCCTTCATCCTTGCCTCTTTGATGGTATCTCGTGATGATCCCCAACCGATGATCAGTAATTGGGCCTCATCTGGTCCATAACCATCAACCACTGGTGCGGGAAGCTCTTTAAGTAAAGTATCCATCTTCTTCATCCGTTTCTCCATCTGATCCTTACGAACCTGAATTGCCTCTGCATATCCAACTCGTCGATCGGAAACAAGATAACCAAACTCATCATGCTCATCAGAGCCGGCATCATGATCACCACCCACTACACCGGGTATAGTACGAGGTGAGATTCCATCTTCTGTTAGTTTGTATCTCTTGAAGGGTCGTTCCTCCTCAGGAATCTCATCCGTGATCAGCTGTCCACGCTCAATGGGAATGCGATCAAAATCATAATCCACGGTCTCAAAATGCTCACCCATATAGAGATCAGAGCTGATCAACACGGGGATCTGATATTTGTCTGCGATATTAAGAGCCTCATGACCAAGATAGAATCCATCTTCCACACCTTCCTGGGCAATGATAGCTCTGGGAAAATCTCCCTGAGATGCACCCAGTAACTGATTGAGATCACCCTGCTCAGTCTTTGTGGGTAAACCAGTGGATGGACCACCACGGGCCACCTCGATAAACACTACTGGAGCTTCTATCATGGAAGCAAAACCGACTGCCTCGGTCATCAAAGCGAAGCCACCACCGGAGGTTGCACATGCAGATCGAGCACCGGCATATCCAGCACCCACTGCATAGTTGGCTACATTGATTTCATCCTCCATCTGCTTGACAGCACAATTGGACATGGGACCGTATTTGGATAACCAAATACCCACGGGTGTTGCAGGGGTCATTGGATAGTATGCAAACGATTGCAGACCTCCATTGAGCATACCAAAGGCCAAAGATTCGTTACCTCCTATAAACACTCGTTCAGCTTTACTGAAGGTCATACTGTGCTCGATTGGCTTAAGGTTTTCCTTACCCCAGTTGTACCCAGCCTCTGCGGCGGATACATTGATATTAACCACCTCTTCACCTTTGTCTCCAAAGGTATGCTCAAGGATATCTTTGAATATTGCAAGATCCAAATCATATAGCGAGATGGCAGCACCTACAAGCACGGTATTGCTCAGGATTTTAAGATCTGAGAATTGAGCTGCAAGATCAGCAGCAGGAACATCATAGACTATACGCCCCTCTGGAACATCAGCGTTTCGAATTCTTGATCCCTTGGAATCATAAAGGATGATCCCACCTTCCTTCATCATGTACTTGGCATCTTCTAGGAAGGCATCTGCCCTCAATGCAATTAGTACATCAATATAATCAGCAGGAGCTCTCACCTCTTCATTTGATGCTCGAACACTATAGGATACATGACCTCTCCTGATAATACTTTGGTAGGCACGAGAACCATGTACCGAAAGGCCGGAACGTGAACAGATCTTGGCTAGCGTCTCTCCTGAGGAGAAGATACCATCACCATTCTCTCCAGCCACTCGAATATTTATTTCATTAGTCATAATTTCACCTGTTGGAAAATACTTTCCGTAATACAAAAGTAATTGACTTTTTCTTCTTTATAAATTTCATTATAAATTCAGTTAACGAAGTGGAGAATCATGTAATTAAGGCTCAATGAGGCATTATTTGACTATATAATAGTTGGGGAATAAACATTAACAATTCTGCGTTAAATCATCTTATCCTAATACTAGGAACCTCTACCAAACATCAATTCAACTGTTAATTTACTGAAGCAGAATTGATACAGATAGAAATCATTTTTAATTCAAAAAGAATATTTGATGGGATGATTAGTGCCTATATACTCATCGATGTCAAGAAGGGCCATACTGTTAAGGTTGTCGAGTTATTGAAACAAGTGGATGAGATTGAATTATTATCTGTGGTTACGGGTGAGTATGATATTATCATACGCATCAAAGTACAAGAATTGGATGAGTTATTTGATATCATGGTCAACAAGATCGATAGTATAGAGGGAGTGAATGAGACAGTTACCTCAATTGTTGAGAAGGATTTCAAGTGAGTGAGATGAGTGTCAGAACCAGATCTGCATTAAGCAAAAAGTTTCTCTTCTATGGCCTGGCACTGACCTCTGCAGTGCTAAGTGCATCATATGTAGTGGTGGATACCTATGTGAGTGCTCTCTTGGATGATTCCATGATCCTTGCTCAGTTATCATGGATGGCAGGAGCGCTCATCATTGGCAGCTTGATGCTTGTTCTGGCAATACCACTACGGAGGATAAATGGTATCAGAATTCCACTTGGAACACATCTGGATCCCAATTTCAGACCTTTCTTCCTGCCTCCATGGGCTGTACTCAAATGGGTAACACTAAGTGGCGTATTTATGTCCATTTCCACCATGCTATACTTCCAACTATTACAGGAATTTGACGCATCAATCATGGCTCCCTTGATGAGTTTCACCATCATCTATCTCCTGATTGGAGATTTTGTTCTGGAAAAGGATAATCCGACCATGATTGAGATACAGGGGATCATCGCCATCGTTGCAGGAATATTCATCTCATCCTTATCAAGGGGAGAATTCGATGCAAAGGCAGTATTTCTTGCACTGGTGGTTATGAATGGAATGTCTGCCCTCATAACCATATTCAACAAAAAGGCAACTCAATGGGTAGATCTAAGCACTCGTCAACCTCTGGATGCCATCACCTTCAGATTTTATGCAGTAGTAACCACTTTGATCATCAATTCCATATTATTCATAATCTTGGCAGATCCTCAGCAACATCTTGGTCTTTGGAGGGTGGGAAGAACAGTATTCTGGACAATAATTTTATCCATGTTTCTTGCTACTCTTTCATATATATTCATCATCCGTGCCCTACGGATGGGTAAAATGTCAATAATCAACTCGCTCAGCTCATTTTCAGTAATCCTTAGCATACCTCTAACAATGATAGGACATTTTGTGCTTCCTGATGCCATCCCCTTTGATCTAGGAGGTTCAAATGGCATCATCCTCAAATCTATTGGTGCAGTGCTGGTAATCACTGGTATGTTAGGGCTTGCACTTTCTGAAGTTCGGGTATTGGCCATTGCGAAGGTAACCGAAGATGGATTGAAACAAATCAATCATATCGCATCTCTCAAAGGAGTGACAAGGGTAAGTGTACTGGCTGGTAAGTATGATCTGCTTATCACCATTCGTACCAGATCTATAGGTAAAGGGTATAGACAAACAATTAGAAAGATCCGAGGGATCCCAACCGTCCAGTATTTGGAGACAATAACAATCATGAAGGAGTGGGGATCATGATAGCATATATCTTCATCAATTGTTATGCTGATTTGGAGTATCAGCTGGCGAAGTATTTACGAGATCAAAGTATCGTGGAAGAGGTTATGATAACCACGGGAGAGAATGATATTATAATTCGTCTATTCATCCAGGATTTACAAGAATTGTATGAATTCACCGTAAACATCCTTGAAAATCGACCTGAAATTCGTGATATGAGAACCTCGGTTGTAACAAAGGAAATCAATAACTAACTATGCACCATTTGCATTCATATTCCCGAACTCTGTTACAGTACTGTATTAATTTATTAATTCAACAGAGCTGAACAAAGTTTTAATAGCTCAAAAATGATAAAACTTGATTATGAAGAATGCCAGTATTCCTTCAGAGAATTATATTGAAAAAATATTGGAAGGAAAAAGTGAGGTGAGGGCATTATTCAATGCAGCTAGAGCTGTTTTACGTAATGAACGATTTGAGGTTGCAGCAAGAATAATTTTTGATGAGGCCAGATCGATTATAGGTGCAACTTCTGGATATATTGCACTACTTTCTGATGATGGTAGTGAGAATGAAGTTCTCTTTCTAGAAGCAGGAGGATTAAGATGTACAGTTGATCCTGATTTACCCATGCCAATCAGGGGTCTTCGTAAAGAAGCTTATGATAAAAATTGGCCAGTATGGGATAATGATTTTATGAATTCACCACATGTGGATTTTATGCCAGAAGGTCATGTGATACTAAAAAATGTGATGTTTTCTCCTTTGATCATTGATAATAAAGCAGTAGGAGTCATGGGATTGGCGAACAAGAAAACAGATTTCACCGAGTATGATGTTATTTTAGCAGCAACTTTTGGAGAATATGCTGCCATGGCATTGACAAATAGTAGAAATATCGATAAGCTAGAGGAAAATATCAAGGATCTGGAACAGGCAATTGCTGATATCAAGGTGTTACAGGGGTTACTGCCCATTTGTGTACAATGTAAAAAAATCAAGGATGATCATGGTCAATGGTCATCAATCGAGGATTACATACCTAAACAAACAAATGCTGAATTTTCCAAGGGATTATGTCCAGATTGTAAATCCTAATATAGGGCAGATCTGATAATATCAAGTAATTGTTTGGGTTCAAAGGGTTTGAGCAGAATAGTTGATGACTGTATACCCTGTAGATTAAATTTGGCTAGATCATCTGAATACCCAGTCATAAGTACCATCTTGATGTCCGGTTCGATTTTGCGTATTTCTTTGAGGAACTCAATACCATTCATTACAGGCATAGCGATATCAGATAGGATCAAACTTATCTCTGATCTGTATTTCTTATAGATCTCAAATCCTTTTTCTCCATTTTCTGCCTCAACAACAGATAATCCTTCTTTGATAAGAATATTAAGAATTGATTTCCTCACAATCAAATCATCTTCCACTAGGAGAATGATTTTACCACTCAGATCCACAAACAATTCGGCATCAGCCTGAGTATGGGCTTCAACCTCAATCTTGTCATCTCCTACCGTTGGTAGGTAGATATCTACACATGTGCCCTTATCCAATTCACTCTGGATATTGATATGGCCATTATTTTTCTTCACAATCCCATAGACATTTGCAAGACCAAGTCCTGTTCCTTCAGCTTTGGTAGAGAAGAAGGGTTCAAAAAGATGTTCTTTAAATTCCTCTTTAATCCCAATTCCAGTATCAACAATAGATAATTTGACATAATGCTCATTCTCTTGTAAATTCGGCTCACTGTTTTTTTCTTCTTCACTGACTGTTTGGGTCTCAATACGTAAATTGCCACCATCAGGCATAGCATCCCTTGAATTCATTACCAAATTCATAATAATTCGCTCAATCTGATTTGGATCGAACCAGATCTTGTCGATCTCTGAATTCAGAGATACATCTAACGTAATGTTTTCACCTAAAATTCTACTCATGATATTCATGAAATCATTTATATTAGCGTTTAGATCAACGATTTTTGGTTTGGAAGGGAGTGAGCGACTGAATATCAACAATTGCTTCGTTAGTGAGGAAGAACTCAGAGCTGCCTTTTTTATCTCATCAAGATATTGTCTTACAGAACTTGATTTAGGGAGTTCTATATCAATTACTGATAGATATCCAATGATTGCAGTAAGCATATTATTGAAATCATGAGCTATACCACCGGCTAATCTGCCCAGGGCATCCATTTTCTGCGTCTGATTCAGCCTCTGTCGGGTCTTTATCAAATCATTCTGCATTTTTAGCTTTTCAGTCATATCCACAGCAATCCCTATCATTCCAATCACATCACCATTCTCCTTAACAGGTGCATAGTAGGATTCATAATATCTATCATTTATCTTAACAGTATCACTCACATACTGTCCTTGTAAAGCAAGAGAATTACCTTCGATTACTTCAGGATAATCCTTGTAAACCTCATATACTGACTCTCCCACCATCTCTCCAGGTTCTAGACCCAATAATTCCAATCCTCCTCCATCAGACATGGTAAAATTACCATTAGTATCGAGAGACCATAAAATCAAAGGTGTACTAGAAATTATGGTATGAAAACGTTCCTCACTTAATCGCAACTCACGTTCAGTACGTTTCACCTCCGTAATATCCTTCCACACAGATCTACTGGAGACTATATTTCCCTGTTCATCATACACTGCAGAAACATCAAGGACTACATCAACAGGTTTTCCATCCTTAGTCATGAGCTGCAATTCCTCATTGGTAACGACTCCAAATTCTAGAAATTGATCAAAACAACGTTTAGCATGCTCACGAGAAGAAGGATAATACAGATCAATGACAGGTTTACCCAATATTTCTTCTTTCGTGTACTTAAGTCTATCAGCAGTTGTTGCATTGCAATTAATCACTCGACCTGTTGCTGCCTCAACTGAAACAAAGAGGGCAGGGGTATTATCATAGAGATCAAGATATAATTCTCTTGATTTGAGTAATTCCTCCTCGTAATACTTCTGTGAGGATATATCCTGGACAGTTCCAGTAATGCTTATGGCCACATTATTCTCATAGCTAACTACACCTGTTTGCTGAAATACTTTAAGTTCATCATTGACCATACATCGGTGTTCAATATTAAATGAACCCTGTTCATTTAGTGCATTCTCAACAGCTAGATTCACCCTTTCCTGATCCTCAGGATGAATATAATCAATAAATTGATAATACTCCAGATTTTTGTGTTTTATCGCAAACATTTGAAGTAACTGGTCGGAGCATACAAAGGATTGATCCCGGATATTCCACGTCCAATTACCAATATTTCCAATTCTTTGAGTTTCAATCAAACGTGATTGCGATTCCTTGAGCTGTTGAGAGTAACTGCTAAGCTTGTGTTCCTTGACAACTCTCTCTGAGATATCTGTTATGCTTATTCTAGAGAGATTTCGTCCAGTTGAGGGCAGTTTGGTGATTTTAATTTCTGCTGGAAATTCTCTACCTTTCAGATCTTTTGCTATCCAGTTGAACTCTAATACTTCATTCTCACCGATTTGACGATTCTCAATGATCATTTTGCTATTTTTCCCCTCTGGTTGTACTTCAGGTGCCAATGATTCAAAGGATACTTTATTCAGCTCTGAACGCTGTATTTTGAACAATTCAAGTGCTTTGGAATTGGCATCGATATATGTCAAAGAATCTCTATCAAAGACAAGAATAGCCTCAGGTGCATATTCGACCAGCAATTTGTATCGATTCTTGCTTTCTTCAATAGTTGCAAGAGACTTTTTCAGATCTGTAAGATCAATACCATTGGAGATAATACTTTCAATCTGACCATCATCATCAAATACAATCGAGTTATACAGTTCGATATATTTAATCTCACCAGTTTTTGTCTGGCATACAGTTTCGATCTGCTCTGGGAAACGCGAGGTATTCAGCAAGTAATTGCTAAATTCATCACGATGTGCCCCGGGTATAAGTAAGTCTTGTAAATACTGACCAATAGTCTCATCTGACGAATATCCTGAAATTTCCTCGGATTTCTTGTTGAACTTTACTATTCTTCCATCCTTATCAAGAATGATAAATATCGATCCTGCATTATCAATAATCTTATTGGAGATATCACGTTCCTTACCCAACAAAAGTTGTCTATCTCGTAATTCATTCTCTATCCGCTTTCGTTTATTGATTTCATTCTCCAGTTCTGTGATTTTTTGATCAAGTATCCGGGTTAATCGTTCACTGTAAATGGCAAACATATGTTTTTCTTCCATATGCTGTGATCTTAGTTTGATATTTCCCAGCTCATACTCTTGTCTCAGCTGTGTAATCTCATTAATAAACTCCGTTGGCTGTATAGGTTTTCTGATAAATTTATCAGCACCTAGAAGGTAACAAAACTTCTCATCCTCTTCCTCAGTGTAGGATCCTGTGACAAAAACAAGAGGAATCTCCTTGAGTGCGTGATGTTGACGAATCTGATAGCAAAGCTGATATCCATCCATAACAGGCATAAGAATATCTGTGACGACCAGCTGATAGGAATTATTGAGGAGTTTATTCAATGCTTCCCGACCATTTGAAGCCATATCAACATTGTAGTTAACTTTACTCAGCAAAGATTTCAAGAAAACTTGATTCTCATAGGCATCATCAACTACTAAGGCTCTCATCGAACTTATAATCATAAAATTCAACTATAATAACTATACTAACTGCAATTAGATTTTTTTTGTAATTATTTTTAATAGTATATTGCTTAGCTTTAATCCAACTATTAGCAATCTAAACTGCCCAATCTTCCCATTTTTCATAAGTATTGCCTAGGTGAAGTTTCTCGATTATTTCATCAATATGAGCCTGTTCGCCTTTTCGGAGGATGAATCCGATTGGAGCTAATAACCGTCTCAGAGGTCTGGCAATACTCTTCTCAGCCAATTCAGCCATCTCTCTATCCACCTGCTGTATCTTTGCTGCACGATCATAACCATGCAGTGAAACCAATTCCTCTGCCAATTTCCAGGCTCTATCCCTAAATTGACCCATCAATTTATCCACAATATACTCATCTAATCTACCTAATAGAAAGTCGATATAGCGCATGGGTTTGTAAATGACTCCTATCTGCTCCTGAATCTCATCTACCAGACTGGAAAGTACATCATTTATTCTGTAAAAATCCTCCTTGAACCCTTGGATAGTTTCCTTGGTATGAAAATTGGATACTGTTACTGCCAAATCCAGATTGATATGGGCATTCATTCCCAATAGAAGGTGCTGCAGCACCACTAGCTTTGGATCATCTGCCTTATCAAATGCCAGTTTCCATACGGCAGCAGGTTCATCACCACGCATATATGTCTCAAATGCTGAGAGATAATGCTCAGCAAAAATCACATCAAATTGCATCATGAGGTCATTATCATTGAAGTACTCATCATCTATCATCTTGTCAACTTCTATGGTCACTCGTTCATAGAGAGCTGCAAAGTATCCTATCCTACTTTTATGCTTGATGGACCATTGTATGACGAATTCTAACCTCCGAATTACATGATCAATATGGGTAGAGGGCATTCATCACTATCACAGGCATTGCTATTAAATGTAGCTACAAGTGAACTTGTAGATGCTGATGACCAAGCGGAGATTATAGTATCACTTTTGAACTCTCTTTCTTTGTTGTTACACCATTAGAAAAGGACAATATTAATTTCCTTCAGATCTTAGAGAAAGTAATGATCAATCCCCATGATATGTACCAGCTCAAACTGAGATGCAAACAGGAATTCGCAAAGGATAATGTGCACAATATTACCAAAATAGAAGGAGGGGCAGATAATATCATCATATCTCTGGATGTGGATGATATACCCCTCATTCTTCGGGTATTCCGATCACCTGGATCAAAACGAGCTGAGGAGGAGTATACCATCCTATCTCACCTCTATAATGCAGGTATACCATGTCCTCAACCTTACTTCTTTGAAAATACTAATGAAGATTTCAGCTATGTAGCAATGGAACGAATAAATGGTAGGCCTATGTTTGCTGCTGGAGCAGATAATGAAATTGAGACTGTAGATCAATATTATGATGCCATGGTTGCACTTCATTCATTTGATTACACCATGATAGAGGTTTTAGAGAAGAAAAATTCACGTGAAAGTGTAATGGACATCATCAACTCTAGTAAAACCAGAATTGAGAAATTCCAGATAGAAGAGCTAAAACCATTAATCGAATTCCTAGAGAGCAGGATCAATAATCTGGCATATGGTGATCCTGTACTCTTGCATGGGGATTTTCACGGTGCTAATGTGATGATTGATGATGATCGATTGGTGCTCATCGATTGGTCCAATGTGAATATCGGGGATTATCGAATCGATCTGGCATTTTCAGCCTTTGCATTTTTTGCCCTGGAAGCATTTCCTGTAGAGAAGAGTAGTAGCATCTATCAAGACAAGAGTGGCAATCTAGTCCAGGATATGGATTATTTCCTAATCCTAAGTAATCTTCATAACTTCATCAGAATCTACAGCTGTGCTGTGGATTATACCATAACGGGAGAAGATGAATCCACCAAGAAGGTATTTTTTGAATTTGTCAGGCCTTATACCTCACAACTACTCACATTAATCACTAGATTGACCGGATTATCCTTTCCAAACATTGAAAAGGCATTATTAAGCTACTAAGAGCAGAATATCTCCGTTGAGAAAACTAATCAGGAGAACCTATTTTAATATCATTAACAATAATTAATAGTGGAGATAGTCATTCCGTAGCGGATTGAAGACTAGAAAAAATGAGCCAAAACCCAATTTGATATTAAGATACTTTTTATAGCGAATACAACCTGTACTACTATGATAGCCAAGGATGATTTTGATCAAACCACAATTATCTCCATACTGGCAAATATTATCCCAGCATCACTATATTTTGGCTTACAGCTCAATGCATTACAGCGAATGGAGGCCATGACCGGTGAGCAATCAGATGTGGGGGGATTGCTAGTTATTATGTATGGATTTCAGGCAGTAATTATTGGTGGAGTACTGGGGGGATTGGTTGGCAAAACCAAGATGAGTGTGGCCGTCCCTCAAGTATTCTATATGATCGCATTAATGTTCAATTTTGAGTTAGATACAGGAGATTCTTTTTTCATGACACTTGCTCTGACAATTTTATTGGTCCTTATGCTCATTGTGCTGGGATTAAATGTTGTATCCATTCTAATAGCGGATTTATTTGCTCAGAAAACCTTCAGAAGACCAAATCCTGTTCAATATCAGCCACTATAGATTGTGATTATTATTTCCTCACTGCAAATCCACATTCAGGACAGAACTGAGCCTGTCCATCCAATGGAGTCCTGCAACTCATACATTTCATTGATTGTTCCTGAAGTCGACGAATTTTCTCCTGATTGACTGATTGATCAATCTCCTCAATCACTGGACCAGGTTTGAGATAGAGGAAATATATCAGCAATAATACTAGGAAAATCGCAATGAATGTTCCCACAAATCCAAAATAATTTTGCATGAGGATGACAAATAACAATCCTGCACCCACCATGTAATTGAATCCTGATCGTTTTCTCTCCCATGGTAACCTCCAATTAGACCCCAAACCGGTTTTCCAAGACATTCAAGCAAAAAACTTACTCCTGTAATATAAAATTACCTAGTTGAAGGTCTATAATTGATTAGAAAAGGTAGTATCAAGATCTATTTGGAGATATTGCGTATCGATAGACAATTGATAAAAGCCAGTGTAAACAGCTGAAATTGCTATTCTTAGAGAGTATCGATATTGTATCGATTTAATATCGATAATGTTAGCGATGTGTATCGATTAAAAATGAAAAATCGATGGAAATCAGTGTCTATCGATGAGATTCAGACAGTGGTATTCTCTACTTTGATAGCTCACTAGTTGGCAACTGATATTGATAAAAGAAATGAGAAATGATAATAAATTATAGTTCAGAAGTTGGGTATAATTATATCTCGGATGATTTAATGGTATTTAAATTAATATCCAGCTTTCTTGAGCAGTCTGGCCCAGCGTTCATCCACAGTTTCCTGGATCTCAACGAGAATATCCTTCCATTCGGGTTTGAATACGTGTTTGAATCTGCCCTGAACCTTAAGGTAATCCACAACAGGGATCTTCTCCCGCTTGCCCTCAGCAATACGCTTTGTCTCACCAGTTAGCTCCCACTCATCCTTGTAGGTGCGATATAATGGGAAGAAGGCAGATTTGACTGCTAACTCTGTGGTCTTTAGGCTGATTCCAGGTTCGAAACGCTGACCCAGAGTGCAGGGACTGTCAACTAGAATGAAGGCAGGACCCTCGTACTTGATTCCAGCCTGTACCTTCTGCATCAGATCCTTGTAGTATGCAGGACTTGCAGTGGCAACAGGTATATCATGTGCTGCCATGATCTCAGGTAATGGTTTTGCCCATTTGATCTTACCAGGAATCACCTTTCCAGCAGGTGAGGTGGTAGTGGCTGCAGCCATGGGTGTACCACCAGATCGTTGAATACCTGTGTTCATATAACCTCCATTATTGTAACAAACATAGAGGAAATCATGACCACGCTCAACTGCTCCGGATAGTGACTGAATACCGATGTCATAGGTGCCTCCATCACCACCGAAGAGGATCATATTGGTCTTCTTATTCTCAATCAAGCCCTTGCGTTTCATGGTATTGAGTGCCTCGATAGCACCTGATGCTGTGGCGGAGGCATTCTCAAAGGCATTGTGTAACCATGGGGCCTTCCATGCCGTATAGGGATAGATGGTGGTGGCTACTTCCAAACAACCGGTGGCATGAGTGATCATGAAAGGTTCATCCAGAGCCTGTGCAGCAAGGGTTACCTGTCTGGCCATTGTCCCTGCAGAACAACCAGCACATAATCGGTGTCCACCAGTCAGTACATTATCCTGTTCGGCAATTTCTCGGGTTTTAATACTTGGTAATTCTATCATGTTTATTCCTCCCTCTGTCCAAGCCACTCAAAAGTGGTTGTCTTACCCTCTGCATGATACAGTTTGGTAATATCGTAGATATCCTCAATATCATTGAGCATGAGTACTCTTCCTCCCAATCCATTGATGAATCCATGGATGGATGGTACATCTGCCTTGCCATAGAGCGCAGAGGCAAGATCATTCTGTATAATTGATCCAGGTGATCCAAACGTTGCCGATCGATCAAGGACAGCTACTGCTTTCTTGCCTTTTAGTGCATCATAGATATCATCAACAGGGAATGGTCTGACCATCCGTATTTTGAGGACACCTACCTTCTCACCCTTCTTTCTCAGGATATCAACCACTGCCTTGGCATTACCTGCAGTTGCACCATAGGTGACAAATGCATACTCTGCATCATCCAGCATGTATTTCTCAATAATCTCGTAGGTTCTACCAGAGATCTGTGAGTATTCAGCCATGACCTCCTTGGCCACATGATAGGCCTTCTTCATGGCCAATTCCTGCTGATACTTGATCTCCATGTAATAATCCTGTAGAACAAGTAATCCGAAACTCTTGATCTCATCGGGGCTGAAAGTATGAGGGGCTTCTCTCTTAGCAGGTAGGTAATCTCTGATCACCTCATCGGGAAGAGTATCCACGCGCTCAAGGGCATGGGTCACAATGAATCCTTCCACTCCAAACATGACTGGTAGGCTGACATCAGGATGTTCTGCAATCTTGAAAGCCATGATAGATTCATCGTAGGCCTCCTGTGCATCCTCACCGAAGAAGGAGATCCAGGAGCTATCCCGCATCACCAGCTGATCGGTACACTCAGCATGTATATTAATGGGTGCTGAGAGAGCACGGTTGGCAACAGCCATGACAATGGGTAATCGCATACCAGATGCCACATAGAGAATCTCATTCATGAGTGCAAGACCAGCAGATGCAGTGGCAGTGAACACTCGGGCTCCGGTAGCTGAGGCACCAACACTGGCAGACATGGCAGAATGCTCAGATTCCACAGGTATGAATGCAGTATCCACTTCTCCATCATTAACAAAATCGGAAAATCGCTCCACAATAATAGTTTGGGGGGTTATAGGGTAGGCAGGAACAACATCAGGGTTGATCTGTTTGATGGCAAATGCCACTGCCTCATCACCCGTCATAGCCTTGGTGATTTTATTTGCTACTTCCTGGGCCATTTATCTCATCTCCTTCATCTCGATTGCATCGAATCTGCACCCTTGTGCACATACGGAGCAACCCTTGCAGTAATCAAAATCAACCTCTGCTTTTAGCTTCTTACCCTCACCTATCATCTCGATAGCACTATCAGGGCAGAAGTAGAAACAATCTGTACAACCAGTGCATTTTTCCTTATTTATTATAGGCTTGAGTGCTGACCAGTCACCGGTCTTGAAGCCGAAGGAGGAATGGAAAGGCACGGTACCCCCAATGGGAAGTTTGGCGGATCCCCATTTCTCAGTAGTCCAAGTTTTCAACTCTTCAGGAATTATCTTCTCTCTCATTCTATTCTACCTCATCATAGGCTCTTTGCATGGCCTTGGCGTTTTTCTCCCCCACTGCCTCGTTAAATTTGCCTCTGGTTACAGAGATCAGGTTCTCAAGCTTGACCAGTGGAACCACTTTCAGCAGTGCACCTAGCATGACCATATTGGGTTTGTTCACGCCTAGCTCTTCCATGGCGATCTTGGTACCATCAACTTTGTAGATCTTAGCATCCACACCTTCAAAATATGATTTTAGACTATCCATATCCCCAGGGTAGTTGCAGATGATGGTGCCACCCGGTTTGAGCCCACTGGCTACATTGACACTCCCAAGAAGGGAAGGATCTATGACACATACAGCATCGGGGTAGTAAACCTCGGTTTTCTCAGTAAATTTTTCGGGACAGATCCTTGTAAAGGATGTTACAGGTGCCCCAGCTCTCTCGGGACCGAAATTAGGGAAGGCATGTACATATTGACCCTCCATGATCGCGGCTTCACCTAGTAAACGTGATGCAGTTACAGCACCTTGTCCGCCTCGTCCATTCAGGCGTACATCAGTTATTTTTACCATTTGTTATATTCACCAACCATGATTTTTTCATCAGAAAAAAAACCAATTACAATAGAATTCATCTATCAGATTGTGTGTATTCTGATAGTGAATAAATTTCAATTAAGGCGGAAGAAATACTCCTATTTATAGTAAGGGATTGCGACCACCCAAAAATCCTGTTTTTCATCAATTTTGTGGGTAAATCCGTACAAATCACCAATACTTTAGCTATATTGTATCTAGTATTGCTTCTTACTAGCGCAATTTTAGTCTTTGATCTATCCCAAAAACTATGCTTTTCTTGCAGATCAGCAATCTTCGGTGAAAAATGATCAATTATAGTTACTTTCACAATGCGGTGATGATTTTGTACAAATATTTCTTACAACAGAAAGATAGTTAAATATCATGATTTATCGAAGCTATAATATTGAGTAATATCACGGCATTTCATCAAAACCGCAACGTATTGGTTGTTGATGATAATATGGAGATTACCCTGGCGATTTCCAGGCTGCTGAGCAAGCGCTATAGTATGTTCACAGCCAACTCTGCAGATGAATGCAGATCGTTGCTCAATAAGAGAGAATATGCAGTGGTCATCCTGGATTTTGACTTGGGTGAGGAGACCACCGATGGTATATCACTATCCCAAGAGGTCATTAAATTCAATCCTTATTCTCAGATCATTCTGTTAACAGGTAATCTTGCATATGATACGGTAAAACGAGCACTGAACGAGGGAAACATCAATCAGTTTCTCAATAAACCTGTGGAGACCAAGGAATTGATTGAGCATGTGGAGGGATCACTGGCAACCTACCATGATAAAATTAAAATCACCAACCTGCTGAAGAATCCAGAGGATCTGAATAAAATTCAGTATTTCATGAATGATATTCTCACCCAGATACAATCAAAAGGAGATGCTGATTGTGTGCTTCAAGGAGTATTCATTGCCTATGATTCAGTTCCCATCTACTCTCGGATAAAGGAGGATTTGCTTGAACAAAGCAAGGAGAAGCAACTTGAAGATGGAGATTTCTCCAATCTCTTCTCATCCTTTCTCTCAGCACTGGTAACTCTGGGATCAGAGGCATTCATTAATATGAAGGGTCAACAATTACTGGGTTTCAAATTCCAAAATTATCACTTTGTATTCAAATTCAACGAGCTCTTTCAGTTCACCTATCTATTTCATCTACAAAATGCAGAACTCGAGGACTTTGAGGATGAGATCACTACTATTCATCAGAAGATCCTTAGCCATATCCTTGATCTGCAACCAAAACGATACAAAGCACTGCAGGATAAATTTCTTGATAACCTCATCGATTCCTATTTTATCATTACCACCTCGTAAAGTATTGAAAAACCATACTGGTCATCGATAAAGTTATAATGATTCTCACCTCCAATCACATAATCTATTTGTGAGGATTTGTGAGAACCAGTATATTTGTTCTGGATGATGAGATTGAGATTGGTCATGCGGTACGTCGCATCCTATCAGAGTACAATGTTCAGATTTCAGATAGTGTGGAATTTGCCAGGCAATATCTTGAGAATAACCAAGTAGCGATCCTCATCATTGATTTTGAGCTGAACCAGGGTATCACTGGTATAGAGATGGCAACGGAATTAAAAGAGCGTTATCCACTGATGCAGATCATCCTTTTCACAGGCAATACACAGTACCAGATCATCAAAAAAGCCCTGAATTCAGGTGCTATCTCCTCATTCATGAATAAACCCATCAGCAAAGATGAGTTGATCAGTCTGGTGGAGCAGAATATCAAGAACTGGGAGGATCTTAACCATAAACTACAAAAAGCCATAGACGCTATTAAGCAAGGTTCAGTGTCAAATATCAATCTCAGAGAATTTGGCAATCAGACACCATTACTGAATATTTTACTTCAAGAGAGCGTGAAAGTGAAAAATAAGGATTATCCTCAGATTATTGGTATCTCATTAATTGATACTAAGAATGATGCCATCATTATGCAGGAGTTCTTGCAGAAGGAGATGGTGATACATGATAATTTTCTCTTTCTAGGCTTCATAGAGACCGTGTACAAGATGGGTAATCAGTTATTCAACAAATCCGAGACTTCATTGGATATGATCAACCTCAACCAGTTCACCCTGGCCAATATGGTGATTAATAACAAGGCATACACCCTGTTTGTAGCCAACTATAAGGAACACAAGGAATCTTTAGAATCAGATCTACAATCATTGATTTATACCATGGATGATAACCTCAAGGAATACAGTTTTGAGATGGAAGAACCTATTTTTGAACGTATAAAACCCATGATTGAGGAAACAAATAAGAAATTCGAGATTTAGAGTTTGGGTCTTCTGTGCTTATACTTCTCATAGAAAGCCCATGGATCCTCACAGAATTCAGGAAGAATCTCCTGTAATAATTCCACATTATGTTCAAGCATGAGATGATCTGGTGCCTCGAGTTCAAACCAAATAGGATACCTCAGTTGAGAGTAGGGATGAAAGGAATCTTCAAATTTTACCAATGGATCATGCTTACCCACAAGGATAAGACAGGGTACATCAATATATTTCCAGTACTTGCTCACATCCTCCTTCCAGAATATATCCTTGACCTGTCGCAGTGCAGCATCATGATCCAAGCGGAGCAATCGATTCATCGCATTATCTCTTGAACTCTCGGATTCATCATCCGGTGCAATGGATTTGATGACTGTCGGTGCGATATATCGGATGGCAAATGTACCAAACCATAAGGGTAGAAAATAGGTCATTTTGATGGGCAAAGGCAGGGAGAATTGGGATACTGGACTGAGGAGAATTAGCCCATCGATCTGTTTTGTCAGTGGGAATCGTCCTGCATAGAGAGTGGCTAGTGTCATTGTTCCAAGACAGTGACCCTCAACAATGACATTTCCCATCGTTTTTCCAGCATCGATGGCCAGTTCACGTTGCTCTTCGATGATCTGTCGCAGAACCACATCAGTATCGATGGCATTCTGTACAGCATCAAGTCGACCAGATTTGGGAGATCGGCCCTGTCCACGAGAGTCAAAGGCAAAGGTGTTGAGTGTCTCCAGTGCATCGGCATACCACTGATTGTAATGCGCCTCTGCCTGCCAGCCATTGACAATGAATAATGAGTGATAGGATGGATCCCTCATGGTCAGCCACTTGGTATGAAAATGTTCATGATCCTGTGGAGAACTCTGTATCCGATGGGAGAAGGGCATAGAATATGCCGTGGCCCCATTAGAGGTAATAAAATGTTTGTACTGAACAACGATCAATTATACTATCCTTGTCTTAGTTCGTTGGAAATAACTCATCGATATTATCGATCATTTATCGCGATAAAAATCGTAGAGTATTATGAGAAAATTATAAAATTGAACTCTGAAATAGTAATACGTCAATAATCATCGATAGATTCATCGATAGAAAACGATGAAAAAATCGATTATTTTTTGTAACGATGATCGATATAACATCATCGATTAACCATCGTTATTCAAATACTCAGGCACTCAAAGCCACATATTAATACAGAAGCAAAATATCTTGCATGTGGATAGACAGGCACTTGATTCATTACCCACTCATATTAAGACCAAGGTGTTACAGCTATTGAGTGGATTGAAAATCACAGAATCCTGGCTAAGAGGATTCCTTCTTGAACTCAGATTGCTTGGAGAGGAACCCACACCATGGTTATCAACATTACAGCTGAGAGGAAATCAACTCATGCTGAATATTCATGGACAAATGAATACAGAGCTTATCACCTTCCCATTGAGCCTATTTGATCTGGACCTGTATGAGATCAGAATTAGGCACCCAGGTCTGAACTATCTGCCTGAAGAGATTGGCAAACTAAGAAATCTGAATAAAATCGACATCAAGGCAGAAAAACTGCAATCACTACCTGCTGCACTTCAACGAATGCAGGTACAGTATCTCTTTCTTGAGGATTGCCCCCTTACCTCACTTCAATTACCAGCATCATTGCTTGGACTCAGCTTGATCGGCATACCTGTACAGCATTTGGATCTCGGCCAGCTCAACCTCTTACGTAGCCTGAATATCCAACAATCCCCCGCGTATCTTAGCGGTGTGGAAAATCTTGGCCTGTTGGAAGAACTCCATATCAGCAACATGCAATCCATTGATCATATCCGAATCACTTCCCCCCATATCCATACGATTCATCTATACAATTGTAATCTTACCAATTTAACTAGAATATTACCTAAGCAAAATAATCTTCATACCATTAGTGCCACATCAAACCGCATCAAAAAGCTTGATTTCTTAGAATTTTGTGATTCATTGGTTCGACTATATATGCAGGATAATGAATTGCAATTCTTGCCAGAGGTATTGATAAACCATCCCAAGCTTAGATTCACAGATCTTATCGATCTCGACAATACAACTGATACTGACTAATTTGCCACTGTTAACGTATCACTCGATGGTTATTTGAAGTATAACCTACATAAATTGCATATAATCGAGCCAGATGATTACACGCAAAATTTTTTCCTGCGTTCGCGAAAAAGTTAACCATCAAGATTTTATTTGTTACTCAGCTAATTGATGAATTTTCTAGATAATGTTAATGCGCAAAATCGTGTTTTGCACCGTAAATTCGCTGTATTTTGCAATCTAGAGCTTTATCTAGGGAAAAGTAAGCTTTGTTTGATCATACATTGGATTGTGCCCACGTATTTCCAATGTTTTTATAAATGTATAACTTTGCGTATAGTGTGCAGAATATGAACAATAAATCAACTGAGGACAAGGATTTTTTCATTGATTCATTCCTTTCCTACCTAACTATTGAGAGAGGATCATCTGAGAATACGATCAAGGGATACTCACATGACCTGTATACTCTCAAATCATTCATCATAGATAATGTCCTGGGAACCAACAATTTTGATTGGAGTGAACTCAAGATCATTCATCTGCGATCTTTTCTTTCTCACCTGTATAATGGTAGATCCAATAAGACTGCGTCGATTCACCGAAGAGTATGCTCTATAAAGGCATTCTATAGATACATGAGCGATAATGAGATGGTGGAAAATGATCCTGCCAAAGATCTCAAGTATCCCAAGCGTCCCTCATCCATGCCAAAGTTCCTAGAGGTAGACCATATTCAGAGATTATTCCAGAATACGAAGAATCCCACCCATCGAGTCATCCTGGAGGTATTGTACAGTACAGGAATGCGAGTTAATGAGCTTCGAAATGTAAATCTCGAGGATCTCAACCTAAAAGAGAGAAATATTGTCATCAGATCCGGTAAGGGTAACAAGGATCGTATCGTATTACTATCAGAACGAGCAACTGAAGTACTTGCCAATTATATCGCCACAGCCAGAGAGGAGACACTTGCCAAAGCTGCCAGTAAAAAACCTCTGGGCCCAGATTCAGAGAAGGCAGTATTCCTCAGCAATCGTGGTAAGCGTATAGCCAATAGAACCATTCAACACTTTATCTCTGAGCTTTCCAAGGATATAGGTGTCAAGCACACCACCCCTCACATGCTGAGACATTCCTTTGCCTCACATCTGGTGATGAACAACACCAATATCAGAGTGGTACAAAAATTACTAGGCCATGCCAGTCTGGATACTACACAGATCTATGCCAATATCTCCGATGATTTCATGAAGAAGGAATTTGATAATTCACTGCCCCTGCGATGAGCTATAATTGATAATATTTTCAAGATAGTAGTTAATCTATTTTTTTTTAATTTGATCAAGTCAACTATTGATTATTTATGAGATTCTCAAGTTAAAAATGAATCTGGAGCATATTTGAAGTCCTCATTCACAGATTCGCACCAACAGGAATCAAAAACAACTCTATGAGAGCTAATTACGGGAAATTATTGTTTACTTACTAAACTTATAGTAATTTTTGCACACACAGCTTCCAAGTATCGCAAATTTTGAACCCTTACAAAATGGTTAAATACTCGTATGGGTACTGTATACTTGCAACCATTTTGGTTGTTAGGGGCCAAAAGCTTTCCCCTGAATATCGCGGGTTTTAAGGGCACACACTCTTAAAACCTATATTTTCATATTCAATCCTGTAAATATTAATAAATCATGAAGATCTTTGTATGGTGTGGACGCAGTCATCAATCGGTGGAAAAATGCCAATCCAGTCAAGTGTCAGCTTCTTGGCCTACATGCTTTTGATGGAATCTTACCGATACATGATATGACTAGTATTGCACAACGAGTGACAGAGATTGATCAGGATCTTGTATACCTAAAAATTATCACGGTTACAGGCCTCGAGATCCTTATCAAACAGGTATTAGAGTATAAATTACAGGCAGAGAGATTTGATCTCACAGTGCTGCGTTTACCACATCAATCACCACTTTTCTGGGTAGAAGCCCTGAATACCATCGAAAATAGTTTTATAGCCAAATCCGATGATAGTCTGGAGAATCGTCTACACAAAATAATTAGTATTGAGAGACAAATCCCCAAGTATCTAAATCAGATGGATAAAATGCTTGATGATGAACTATATGCATTGGAAGTATCTCGTGCTCTTGAACTGCTACAATATATCTATGATTTTTTTGATAATCAGCTGCTGGGTCTGGCAAGTATGGTGGATGATGAGGAATTGTTATTTGCATGGTCGGATGTCAATATTGAAGCATTGAGAGCCATAAAATTTATGATTGAACGATTAGAAAATCATTACCTGGTACATGCTCATCAACAATATGCTTTGGGGAAAGATAATTTCCTGGAATATATCAGGGTACAAGAGGCACTTACACTGGATATCGATGCATTACTACAAAAAGTGGAGAAGGAAATTATTCTTCATCAACATCAACTGGACTTAAGTATGATCGATCAAGCCAATCATGATTCGGATCCACTAAATCTTGCATCATCTATCTTGATTCAGACACTAGGTTTTATTCAGAAGAACGATGTGATTGAGATCCCATCACATCAATGTGAGGTTATCTATACTCCAAAATATGCTAGAAAAAGAGGAATAGCTGCCCTCTCTGCACCAGGACCCTTCGAAGAGGAGATGAAAAACTATCTCTGGGTAACACCGATGAAAAATCATGGATATCAACAACTCATGCTGCATATGATCTGCATTCATGAAATATATCCCGGACACTTGGTTCAGGCCCTCTATCATCGTAAAGCAGATGATCGATTAGCATTACTCTCCCACTCTCACTGTTTTGTGGAGGGATGGGCACATTATGCAGAGGAACTTATGATATCACTTGGGTATGGAGATGAGAACATTACAAGAACATACCACCATGCAGCATTACTTCGTAATCTTCGACTGAAATACAGCATACTCCTTCATAGTACGAATATATCTCGAGAAGAGGCAATAACTGGTTTCGAGGATATCGGATTACTTGATAGAGACATGGCTGAGGATGAGGTGGATCGGATATCGTTAGATCCCATCGCACTTGCATATACCCTGGGAAGATATCAAATCAAAGAATTAGTTGAGAAACTTGGCCGATCATCCCTAGCCCTCAAACAGATTCATCAAAATATCCTGAGCTTTGGTGCCCCCCCAATCACCCTACTCTCAGCATTTTTAGACACTCAATAATTTGCATATGTACAGCATCTCGACAGAGATAATTATTTTTGACAAACATTATGAGATGGTATTTCCAATTTACTACCAAATTTAATAGTATATTTCTTGAATTTTTGAATCCAAAACGACATATGTATCTTTAATATTCATATGTACAAAATCGATAGTGTAAACAAGTCTAAAAATGAAAAATATTGCCATTTGAGATTTGCACACTTATTACGAATATAGTTAGCATACGCATAACACAGATACACACTGTACTTTTGCACTATCCCTTTATAAGTGCAATAGTCATATAAACGTAACATTATATCAATAAAAAATAATTATATTAATTATTTAATTATATAATATATCTTACTTGAAAATAAGAACATAATCAATTTCTGCAAAATAGTATAAATATATGGAATTATTGAATATATCATTTAAAACTAAATACAATAATCTAAATATATATAGAAATATATTGAGATATGAAAAATTCGATGTAAATAAATAACAATAGATCATCTTATTATCAGGCTATATACACAATATTTTATAATTTCAATTTATTATTTTCAAGTAGAAATTACTGTTTAAAAACTAGTATAAGTTAAGATATTATTTATTATAACAAATAAAATATATTAAATATTATAACCCATTAAAATCGCTCTAAATTATTATAATTTGATATTCCAAATATTTTCAGAATAAACTATTTGAAAGATAAATATTTACTATGTAGCTATTCTATGAATTATTCCATCTGTTACCACCAAGGTAGTAAAAAACATATGAATTTCATCTGAATCAAACTCAAAATAATGACATTATTTTTCAAAATATTAAAAAATCAGCTAAAAAAGTATATCAAAATTGAGTGAATTAAAATACCTAATTTACTCCTATGATATTTTAAAAGACAAATATGTATTCATAAAAATCGCCTATTAATTGATCACTTAAGCAATAATAATACATAACAGATTAGATCACAATTTGATAATAATTATCTTATATAGTATGGAGTTTGTCTAATACATATATAAAAATAATATTTAAATCGTCATAACTATCATATACTATCAATATTGTAGTTATACTAATATATCAATTATACAATTATAATAAATAAGTAAATTCTATTTAACACATATAATAATTTGATTAAAAGAATCTTGGTTGAACCTGGTCAACATTTGTTATCCCGAAATAGCATATGCAACATTCATATGTACCATCCATATGCATTTCCGATTCTCACACTCGAGAGAGTGTAATAAAAGTATAGTAATTTACTTGCCCAGAACCTAGTAGGTGGACATCAGCAATATCATATGTAAATTGCATATGTATAATTCATCAATGGATCATATGTGATGGGTATAATGAATTGGTATGGATACCGTTTTATCGTTTTTTCATGTAAAATTTAGCAACAAATCCAGCATCAGATTTATGTTTTAGAGGATCGATATTAATCCAAGATTCAGCAAAGTCAGCTTCCTCGATCATTTTCTGCAGGTCAATGCTACCCTGAACTGTGACAGTGGGAATTTCTGGCAATGCAGAGTTGGATAATGGAAATTTGACCCTAATATCCTCGGGGATAACTCCTGGTGAGAAATTACCCTGTCTGAATCCCTGGCAGAGTACCTCCTCATTCTCAGTGGGATCAATAGAATGGGTGACATAAGCGATTTGTGCACCTTTGACACCAATAAGTGAGATTGATCTTAATGCTGAGAATTGATTTCTTGCATTACCAATGATATTCTTTTCCTCCATCTCAAAATATGGATTTGGTCGCATACCAGTCTCGGTGGAGTTCATCTCCAGGAAGAAATGAGTGAATTTCTCCTTGGGTCTACTCTTGGAGAACCGATCAAGCGGATCCTTGACAATCTGGAAGTTTTCTCGTTCCACTTGTAATCGATCAAATGTCGACTGTACTGCCTTGGCATGATTCTCATTTCTGATCATCAGGTATACTTTACTACCAGGAGGTGCACGATTGAAAGCCTCCACTGCAATCTCACCATTATCCTGTGAGATCACCAGGATGACTGCCTTCTTATCCGTAAATTCCAGTAATTCAAGGCCCATGATACGAGGTAATGTGGAAACAGAGTACAGGCCATTCATATATCGTTTATCAGAATGATACTTGGGAACATCATATCTTCCCTCCTGTGTCCGAATGGCCACCCTACCAGGTGAACGTTTGATCTCCTCCGTTGACATCTGTGATATACCATAGCCAATCACCTCATAATGAATATCCAGCAGGATTACTTCCTCACCATTATCTATCTGAGGTAGGGTTTTGATATCCCCGGAAGTTACATCCGCACCCATAGAAGAGTTGATCGATGCCCCTCTCACAAGGATCACCTGAGGAAGACCTTTGTGTTGAACTTCATCAAGGACATACTTGTTGGCTACATTATCCACTCCCTCTGTTTTTGGTGGATTGACCTTTCTGTCAACGATAGACACAATAACCACATTATCTACCCCATCGAGCACTGCATTTTCGTATCCCTGTTGGGTAATGCTCTTCTGTACCTTGTCTAGCACACGTTCCATGCTCTTCTCACGCTTGGGAAGGTTGAGAATCAAGAAGTGATTGGCAGGAGCATCTTTCACAGCCAACATCAACTCAATTGCTCGACGTGCACCAAGGAGGAAGCAAAGTCGGGAACTGATGTCCTTGTGGTACTTCACAATTGTACTAATATCTTTTAGAAGATGTGATATAACCCTAGTAATTTTTCTCGAATCCTCAACCGATCGGAATCCATTATAGTAATATAGGTTTAGTAACCTCTATCACCCATCGCATATTTTTTCAGTTTTTTTAGACAGCTAGATAGCAGAATCTGATAAAAATTTGCCAATACACTCACGAAAAGATGAAAATATGCTCAATACCTGCAAATTGTTTACCCCGAATCAATGGAGTTTATGTATCATCAAACCGCGTATCAGATATATTTGAGTGAATACTATGAGTAAAATCGATAATGACTTAATATTTACCCGTTTTGGATCGCTCACTGACCAACGAGATAAATTATATCTTGATTTCATCGAGATTGATGAGAAAAAGGAGATCTCCGATGCTTGGGTACATTTCTCAGGTAATGTGGTCAATGATCTGCTGGAAGTAGTCAATCTTACCAAACGCTTCTATGATCGATTAATCGATGGGATCAGACGCTCCAACAAGGCACCATCCAAGGAGGACCTTGAGAGAATCAAGAATATCACGGAATTCTGGCTTGATCTTTCTATAATGAGCTACCTCTACTCAACTATTGAGAAACGTGGACTCTTTGGACAGGATGTGTCAGATAAGAGTATCAATCAGATGGGATATATTGAAACTAAAAAATCATTTGATGAACTCACCCTGCTGGCATTTCAGGCAGGTGCAGAATTTTTCACACAGGATGCTAGAATCACCCTTGGGGAGAAGCTATTTCTTGCACAGGAGAAACAACGGCTCAGCTATCTTGATGAATTGGAGGAAGGTCCTGAATTAATTCCCAAGATTCTGGGAGAATACGACCTCAAACAGGCACATTTTCTCATCTCCAGGGTAAAGGATTCACTCATCGAATCGGCAAATTCATGGTGGTGGAAGGACCCCATAGCCATGTACTCACTATCTCAGCATGCTGTGGAGCATATCAGCTCCATGAATATCAACTGGTCACAGACTACCTCTGATCTGGTCACCAGGGGTATGGAGTTCACCTCCACCTTCTATGCACCTACACAGGCATTCTCCAATCTATCACTTGCCCAGCATTACAAACGTCTTGGTATTGCTGCACTACGACAACGAGCAAACTCCATTGCTGCAGATTATTTCAAACTTGCAGTTAATCTCACCAGCCCTCTACCCATAGAGAACCTGGATATGAAGGATAATTATGATTTCTGGGGTTCATCAGCCCATCTACAGTGGCTCATCTATGAACAGATGAGTGTACTGGCACAGATATCCTCGGATTACGATAAGGTGATTGATGCTCTGAAGGAGAAAGATCTAAATTTAGTGAAGCTGATTGTGGGTACTAACCTTGAAAAGCTCAATCATGTGTTGAATACTGGAGATGTGGCCTACCTCACTAGTGTGGCAGTGACCTACGAGACTGTATTCTCCTATATTGAAGAGCAGATCAAAAATAAAGATTACAAAATTGATGAAGTCTTGAATTTTGTGGAAAAACGGATTAAAACGGTAACAGAACGGCTCCACAAAGCAACACATCAATTATCCAGTAACTGGATTCGTATTATCAACAAGGATCCTGATAATCTCGATGGCCTGGAAGATGTTGTAATGAATCTGGAGGCACCAATGCTGGCATTATTTGTTCTACCTGAGAGTAATAAAGCCGTTGAAACGGCAACTCGTGAGATATTAGCTATAAAGTCTGCAACTGAAGCCTTGTTGATGCAGGAATTTGCAAATGAGGAATTTGGCACCAATCCAGTCAAGGAGATGTTAATGAGATCCAAGGCATACAAGCTGACTGAAGCCGCATCGCAATTCATTGCTGATATCAAAGCTGATGAGACTACAGAACTCATCAAGAAGCTGATCATGCCCATGAAGAAAAAATCATTACTAAGAGGCTTGATTGCAGAGATTCAGCTGAAATCAGCAGTCATCCAGTTCCAATTTGTCAATCGTATTGCACCATTGATTGAGAATTCCATTCTCTCCAATCCTAATATGAAAAAACCATTGGAAATTGATTTAGAAGAACTCTCAGCCTTTGAGAAGGATGCAGCAATGATAGAGCTGGCTGCAAAAACAATTGTCAAGAACCAGGCTCCCATCAAAATCAGGGGTATGCCCATTGATTTCAAGATATTTGAGAGTATAGCCATCAGTACCCAGGCATTGAAAAATGTTGTAACTACGGTGAAGAAATCAATTATCGCCATGATGGTTGATGATAACTCAGACAAGGCACTCAACTGGGGAGAAGCCAAGGATATTGCACAGAAGACTGCAGATTTACTTGCCAGTGTACAATCCCAAGAGGCGCAACAAATGGGAGAGCAGATCTTTGGATTGACCCACATGTACCGAAATTATGAGAATCAGGCCCGGGATGGTAATAAAATCACTGATTTCCCCGTCAAGGGCATTATCACCCTACTACAAGAGCTTGTCATGGGAATATGATATCGATCAAACCAAATTGCTATTTTTTATGAATAAGCTTTATCTTACCTTGTGAAGTGATACCGGTATCCATCAATGAGAACTTCTGAGAGTTTTATTTCTGCACCATTAATCGTTATAGGGTGGATTTTTGCATCGATTGTCCTGTATTTTCTGTTCAAAAACACATCAGTATCAGATAATCGTGAGCGAATGCGTATGGCAACCGTTGGAGGCTTTGTTTTTGTCATCTCCAGTATACCCATCCCATCTCCGCTACCCATTCCCTTCAATTTATCAGGAATGATGCTGGTTTTGCTGATTTTTGGGCTTAGAAAAGGAGTAATCGTAGGATCTGGGGCCATGATTCTCAATCATGTGATCATTCCAGGATCTCTTGGTGCATTGGGGCTTAATCTCACCAATATGCTCATCATCAGCCTTGGTCTGGGATACATCCCACATAAGATGATTGGATTCGAGCGGGTGGGACGACGATTGGATTATATCATTGCATTCACCACTGGAATGGCATTCATTATCCTTGATGGCTTGCTGGTTCTATCAGAACTGAGTATATCTCATACTACAGATGCAGAATTGGAGCAGTATACCCTGCCTACCATGTTATTTCTGGTCATTTTGAGTGTGATAGAGGGATTTTTCACTGCAATCAGCTTCTCTTATTACACCAGAGCACAGGGACCGAGTTATACGGAGGAATTACTGGAGTATATGGAGACCCTGGAGGTGGGAGAGGATAATCTCTACCTGTTCAATGATGAGGAGGAGGAAGGAGAGTATGATGATGAAGATTATGAGGAATATGATGATTATGAAGAGGAGGATGAGGAATAATGGAGGATGAGATTATTGACATCAAAGGAGATATCCTTACTCTTGATCCACGATCCAAGGTCATTGTCACCTTGATGATGATTATCGGTGTTTCTGTCAGTATAGAACCTTTTCAGGTACTGGTTTTTGGTACCTTCACCATCCCTTTGATGTTGCTGTACCGGCCAAAACGTACCTTCATCAAGAAATTTCTCATTGCCACCCCCTGGTTGATCACTGTATTGGTTGTATTCAGTCTGGCCATCAAAGAACCGGTGACCATTCATCTCTTCCAATTCTCACGGAGGTATGAACCATATGAGTTTGCCCGGTTGATTGCCTTCAGATTCACCATTTCAGCATTGCATTCCACCATTATGCTGGAATCAGAGCCCAATATCAACAATATTATCGAGGCATTGGCTGCTCTGAAGATCAATGAGAACCTGGTGACTATCCTGATGCTAATTAATCGTATTGCTGTCACCATGAGCAGTAACTACAAGAAAAAATTACTGGCTGCACGAACCAGAGGCGCATTTACTGGACACTGGATGAAAGATTTCAAGTTACGTATGGAGATTCTGGCAAGAATCCTTGCCTCCACCCTGAGATACTCCGATTCTACTGCAGATATCCTTTCAGCACGTGGATTTGATGGAAAATTCACCACCACCATCAGGACATGGACCTCTGATGGGTTAGCATTGATGCTCATCGCATCCATGTTTTGGTCAATAACCCTGGCCACTCCTTTATTGAGGTGATCTTTGTGTTTATTCATGTAAAAAATATTCATTTTCGATATCCCGGGCAGAGACGCAATCTGCTCAATGGTGTAACTCTGCGTGTAGATGAATTCCAAATCGTAGTCATCGTTGGTAAGTTGGGGAGTGGTAAAAGTTCAGTTCTCAAGCATATGAATGGGCTACATAAACCCAGTAAAGGACATGTGGTGGTGGATGGAATCAATGTCAGCCAGGGTACAACTATCCATTATGAAAAAATCGGCTTCTTATTTGAGAATCCGGAGGATCAGATCTTCTATCCTGTTGTTGCTGATGATGTGGCATTTGGCCCTCGAAATCTTGGTCTGAAGAAGGAACTGGTACATAGAAGAGTTATTGAAGCCTGCCAGGAGGTGGGAATCTTGCATTTACTTGATCGAGAGACCATATCATTATCTCTTGGTGAGAAAACCCTGGTTGCCCTTGCAGGATTGCTGGCTATGAAACCCAAGGTGTTATTACTTGATTCTCCTGGTGTTGGTTTGGATATATGGACCAAACCAAAAGTGATTGAGACGATTAAAAAGTTGAGTCATAACCATACTGTTGTGATAACATCCAATGATAAGGAATTCATTAAAATCGCAGATAGAATTTATCTGCTGCATGAGGGGAAGATCAAGGGATCATACAAATCATACCAAAATTTCCGTCGCGGACTCAGTCGACGATCGGATGATACCAATATTGATACTGATATATAGGGCAAATCGATTCAATTCTTCTATATATTTTGTCGCATAAAAAAAATCTCACACTCAACATATTGTTTGAGTTGTTCATTTATACCTGACTTATTTCTTGCAGCATGTGATGCAATACCGCAGAAAAATATTCCGCGGAATCATCTTCTGCAGAAGCAAATTATGCGGAAAGGATATGTTCCGCAGAAGCGATGGATGCTTCTGCGATTAGAAAACAGGCCTTTTTGTACAGTGATATTGCGAGAGAAAGTTATTGCAGAAGCAATATGTTCCGCGGAAAGAACTTATGCAGAAGCAAAATGATTCGGCAGAATTACTTTAGATCCAGATCAGCATACGTAGTGATCGCCGGCACACAGGACATTGTGCAGACCCACTCCTAACCCACAGATCAATATCGGAAGTATGGAGATGCGAGGTACAGCATGGAAGCACCAGCACCTCCTCACCTGTGGAGAAGCCACGATAGCAGATAGGACAATTTGGTGCCTCAGTTAGACACTGGGGGCATGTTGTAAGGTGCATTCCGAACTTTTCCCCACAGCTTTGGCACAGGAGATCGTGTTGATATACCAAACGAGTAACCTTTCCATCTAATAGTAATCGGGTAGATTGTTTCTCCGGAGGTGGAGATTTTGATTGATAAAATTTAGCAATCAACATTAAGACGATCAACATCAGAACAAGAAAGACAATACTTAATCCACGAGGCAATGGTGAAAGAATACCCTGATCAATGAGTATTATTACTAGCAATACTACTATGGACAATCCCATAATTACCTTGCGCAAAATACTTGTCACAAAACGACTAACATCAACCACATTTATTATCGTTTACACCATCAGGGTATCTTTTGACCAGTCAAGCATAAAGATAGCTTCCAGAAAGGGAAAGCAATTCTCTTCTGCAGAGTGGACAAATTCTGTGATTCTTCTTCAACCAAGTGAATAGGTCCTCGCTGTGGAGATAGCTATCACAACATGGAAGATGGAATACCTGCTCCCCCTTCTCAAATGATGCGTAACACAGAGCACAGCTAGGTGTCTTGGTGGAACACTGCGAACAGCTGGATAGATGAGCCTCATAACGTTGACCACAGCTACATGTAAGGTTGGTTCCTCCATTCTTTTTGATGAAATCTAGCCGATCCAGGGGAGTTTTGGTTCTGAACCAAATCTCAATACGTATCACAAATACTGCAATGAACAACCCCCAGCTGATAAAATTGACCACAAAATCAGTTTCTGGTTCAACATAATTCCCCTGGACAATGTCATAATCCTGTTCAAATCGAGCTAGTGCGGAGGGAGGAACCACTGCTACAGAAAATAATGTATTTGAGGTGAGTTCATAGGTTTTCACCCAACCACCATCTGTACTCCACGCAACATCAAAGGTGATATACCCTCTAGCTGGAATGATTAGAGTATCCTCACCACAACTCTGGGGTCGAGTAAGGAGAGTTGTCCAATCAATATAAGTACAGACAATAGTAATTACAATATCTTCATCCACCCTGGGACCAATAACTCCAGAGCTATCAAGGATGATCAATTTATCCTCACTACTGGACTGGACTTCAAAGCTATCTACTGATGCCACACCATCATCGAAATTGTCTGGTACTACTGTCAGAGAATTCCACAAGATCAAGAATATTATTATAGCAATCAAGAAAACAATGGTGCGTCTCATGCCTACTGATCAAGGTCACTTTATATATTTATACCTAAATACTCTCACTGGTATGTTTTCATAAAAATACTCTGCTGTATACGAGCTAAAGCTTGAAGTATTCCCTCATAATCCATAGCCTATGCACATCACTAATCTCAGACATGATAGTGATCACCAATACTTTACCCTATGGTCCAATCTGTACAATGAACTAATAGATGGAACAGCAGATCATGGAGAAGCATTGCAACAGGATCTGAGCATTATCGATAAAACCTGCAAAAAACATGGGCTGGAGACACCAAATCTGTATATTCTAGCACATGATGAGCAAGCTATGGGATATGGGATGATCCAGATGAAAATCACTGAGGATCATATACCGAGGGAATGTTATGCATTTATCTTTGTGAGTATGCAGTATCGCCGAAGGGGAATTGGTTCGGCATTGTTTGCTCAGATGCGTACTACCCTTGATACTAGCTGGGTAGACAAATTATTCTGTTTCACCGATGATGCAGCATCTGTTACTTTTGCTGAAACAATGGGGGGGAAGTTGACTGGATCAGCCTATCATTACCGATTACATATGGATAAATTTCAGCCTGTTCCACTAGACAAAGACCTTGAAATTCAGCTATTTGAGGATCCTGAGCTCGAGGTGTATGAGAGAATCATTGATCTCTACAACCTGGCCAAACAAGATGAACCATCGATGATGACATATTCCGCGATATCTGCACCGTCTTTGAAGGATATGCTAAGCAGATATGCCCGATCCACAATAGTTGCTATTGCTATCATGGATAATCAGGTAATTGCCCTGACTGAGTTGATGATGTCACATAATCAAGACCATGCCATCTACCAGCGATTCAGTGGAACACATCCCGATTACAGAGGAAGGGGGATCTGCTCTCAGCTCAAATCTCAAGCCATTAGCTATGTAAAGCAGAGACATCCAGACATCACACGTATCGAGACGACCATGGATCATGAAAATATATCCATGAAAAGAGTAAACGCCAAGTTAGGTTTTGTTGATTCAGGTACTGAATATACCTATGAATTTTATGCGAATTAATAATATACAATTAGTATTCAATCAACTCAGAGTGATTTATATTTTGTTAGTTTTCTTTCTTGAAAGAGGAATTATAATAACAGAACAGCCAGCAATCTCTGAAAGAAATCAACCTAATGTTGATGAAATAAATTCAGAATTTTCGACTATTTTTCAAGTGATTGTGGATAATTCTAAAAATTAAAGGTATTTTGATTTAACAAATGACTAGAGAACCAAAGCAACTCGATATAAATGAGATCAATGGACCACCCTTACCAAAATACTATGAGGTCAACCCATTGGTTTTCTTCTTTGTTATCATCTTGTTTGCCTTGTTTCTCATTATTTTTCTCGGTATTGCGGATGACCTGCTCCTGGAGTGGGGAGGACAGGATTGAAATCTTGAATACGTTAAGAATTAATATGTAATTGAATATTATTCAATTTCATTAAAATCCATTGATTAAGTTAATAATATCAGTTATCAAGATAACGTGTGATCTCGTTATTTGATAAGTTAAATCTAATTTCACAAAAGAAATTAACTGAAATTAATAATAATCATGTTCTAACATCTATCACACTATGGATATGGGAAATGATAGTGATATTGGCTCATCAACTGGATTATAGATTAGTAGACAATATGGTAAAATTATTCTTCTACGCTTTGTTATTCCCATTATTGTTTATCAGCATAGATTGGCTGGTTAATATTAATAAACTAAACCATCTACTTAAAATTCATGTAGATGAGAAAGCAAAAGCCTTGACTATATATCAAAGAACAACGAAATTAGAAAAAACCTCACTTGTGGGTATTGATTATTCTGGAACGATCTACATTTATGACATCGATCACAATACGTATGAAATGATTAATTTATTTGATTATAAATATGAATCAAATGGTAAAAAATACTTTAGAGATACCTTAATTATCCATCTCATGACTCAATTAAGATCATTTGGTTATGATAGTTATACAAATATTATTGCAAGGACTTTATTTGAATTGAAAATTAAATTTGGCACCCAAATCTCTGACGATCAATTGGGAATCATCAAAAGACAGATCAGTTATATCAATAATACCATTAAAACTGAGGAAAATATCTTTACTAAAACGAAATTCAATATCTTCAAAGAGATAGTATTAAACATGATTTTTATATTAGTATTTTCTCTAATTATGTCAATACAAACTCTGAATGATTATTTCTTGCTCTTTCAATTTCCTTTAGTATTTCTTTATCTAATATTTCCCAAATGTATTTTGTATTATCCATTTTTATCGAGGGATTATTCAGGATATGACAAGTATTTGAAATTTAATCAGGATTTTATGACCCATATACAATTAAGAGGCTCTTTGGATAAAATACAATGATTATATGAAAAAGTCCTCTATTATTTATTGAGATATGGAGATTCTTACCAGTATATTTAATGCAAATTGTCTATCGAAAATTATAATTTTTGTATCGAGACTCTGTTAATAATTATCTAATCAAGTTATTCTTCGGATTTCTTTAGGGCATCGCCAATTGTTGTTCCAGCTTCCTTCATTGCCTCAATTGTGGGAATTAAACTCATCAATGGATTACCACCATTGCTCTGCATGGGTAGGAAGAGTTTGGAATTGGCCTGTATACCTCTTGCCATATTCTCTGATACTACCTTCTGTGCCTCAGCATAGATCTCTGCGATCTTGACAGCCATACCGGTACCATCAAGTTTCTTCAGGGCGACAGCCAGTTTCTCAGTACCTTCAGCCTCAGCTTCCAGTTTCATTCTGATGGTTGTTGCTTCTGCCTCTGCCTGTAGCTTGATTGCCTCAGAATTGGCCTTGGCCTCAATCAACTGGGCCTCTGCACGAGCCTGAGCCTCTAGTGTCTGCTTGGTTACCTCTGCTTCTGCAGCAATTCTAACCCTCTCCTTCTCGATTTCCTGTTTTCTCTGAGTATCAGCCTCGAGAACCTCCATCTCCCTTAGGGTGAGTTCCTTCCTCTGATCAGCAATGAATTGTTCCTGTCGGTATCTTGCTTCCTCGGATTTACGGAATGCCTCCTGTTTGGAGATCTCAGCCTCTGATTGACGATCTGCCTCATATATTTCTGCAGATGATCGTTGCTGTGCCTCTGCGATACGTGCATTCTTATTGATCTCTGAAGATCTTACACGCTCCATATCTGCAATGACGGTACTCTGATTAACATCTACGATGTCTTTGATATCAAAGAGGGTCACGCGAATACCCACCCGAGATAAGCTAGCAGTGGTTGAGGTATAGATAGATTCCTCAATAGTATCACGCTCACGCATGATAGTAACAAGATCGTGCAGCATAGCCTGTGATCGGGCGGCTGATTGAATAGTATCATCCACAATTGGTCTGATCTCTGCAGCTGTGGCATTACCTAGGGTCTCTGCAGCTTTGAGTGGATCCTGAATACTAACCTTACAGGATACATTAACAGCAAAAGGCAGATAATCCTTATCATGTAGCCTGATTGAGGGTACACTGATCTCGATTACTGCCTTACTTAATACATTTCTGGTCTGCCAGAAGGGCAGAAGAATATATCGTCCATGCCCATCATAGATTTTTGGTTTTGCACCACCCGAGATTACATGGGCCTGATCTGGTGGTACGACAGTGAAATTCTTCCAAGCATAAAATAATGCAAGAACAATTACTGAAATAACAATAATATAAGCATATGCGTCCATAGTTTTATGATCACCATAGTTTGAAAAAGCGATACGCAAAATTTACTCGTATGCGTCCGATATTGATAGGGAATAACCACCTATTTAAATCTAAACAGGAAATTCCTAAGTTTTAAGGGGAATATATGCCTAATTATAATCAAAAGTTTATATTTTGGTGATTAATGTACTTTGTAGCCTAAACAAACGATTCGAAGAGGATACCACTCTCGAATATCCACCACCAGAATAGCTGTACAAGCTGCAGAACAGCGAATACCGATATACCAAAGGCAATGGTGAATCGAGATCGATTCTTCCTAATTAATGGACCAAGGCCCACACCCATGAAGAAAATGTTGACTGCAATGAAGATGTTTGCTGGAAGAGTTACCAGGAAAAGGAATGATAGCGAGTTAGATTGTGCACCATAGGTATCCAGATTGATTAGATCAAACCCAACCAGCGTCTGATACACCTCACCACCAATGAGATGCCCCGGAATAAGAGTTATGGAGGCAATGGAGGTGATGAGTATGGCAGGTTTGACAAATGACCAGTTGTAATTACCAGTGGCAACTCCTAGGATTAGTGGTGGTACAATATACCAGGAGAAGAAGAAGAATATCATGTAGACATAGATATAGATCCAGAAGAGGGATGCACCTGATCCAGCGATCACTCTTGCTTCAATTAGGTTCTCAGTAAAGGCTTGTAGGGTAAGTGAGTGAACGATTCCCCTACCAGAAACGATGATGGATGCCGTGCCTGCAGCAACAAGTATTGGAACAGTCATGAACCAATTGGGGAGCATCTCTGCATAACCCCCACGGGTTGGACGAATGATAAATTCCTTGATATACTTGAATATTAGCTTGAAATTGGGGAATTTATTGAGTAAAAAGAGATTTACACCTATGGGTATTATGATCTCTAGTAGGATGACAATAGACATAGGAATGGAACCAATATGAATATTCTTGGTGAGATTTCCAGAGAAAATTGGATCTACAATGGTAGTCTGTGAATTCAACAGAAAATATGGATACCAGATAAATGAGAAGAGTAGGGTGAGAAATACTAACCAGTCAGGCAAAGCTAATTTAGGAGGGGCTGTATTGTACCACAATCTCCTCTCAACAATATCATCCACTACCGGCTCGAAATCATTGAGAATCATACCATCTGCGGAGAAATCCTCTCCATATTTATGGTTGAAACCATCGATAAAGTCCTGCAGAAGATCAGCTGAATCAGTAACATCCATACGTTTATCCACGGTGACGATGAATAGTTTCTCTCCTGGAAGCTCTCGGAATACACTTCTCAAATCCTCTAGTTCAATTTCCTCGATTTTTTGTGCCTGTGTCTCCTCCGTCATACTATAAATAGCAGAGATCAGACCAGCCGTTAGTGAAATATCACTCTCCCCAGCGGCAGCACCGAAGAAACCCTCCTTGGAATAGAAGATCTGTCCGAATGTCGTTTGCAAAATTAATGTCTTGATCATTCAAATACCTATTCGCTGTTATAGGCAGACATATTATAAATCTCTTTGACAGCCTGTCTATTTTAGTTGATTATTGCGTCCTATTTGAGACAGATAGCTTGGCAGATCACAAACATCTAAACATATTTATGAATCAAAGTGGAAGAAGGATTAATGAAATACCTCAAAATGCTCAAGGATTACTTTCCCAAGGCTGTTCGGGCAGATAGAATCATGAATGCAGTGGAGTATATTCTGTTGAGAGAAGGCTTATCAAGGGATACCGTTCTATTTGGCAACTCCACCTGTCCTGATGAGATCAATCAGTTCATCTTATCATTTGCAGAACGATGGGGAGAAAATTTCTCTCTTGGTGGTTTGGCAGGCTTCCCATTCACTGGTGAGACTGGATTTAAAGCATACTCATCTCATGCTCCTGATGATGGAAGTCTATTCATCCTCTATGCCTCTCATATCGGGATCAATGAGAAGGGAGAACTGGGAAGGATCACAAGAAAGGGTATGACAGAGGAAACCTACTCCTGTGGTTCATCAATGACTGCACTGAAGAATTTTCGTGAGCATAAGAAGGTAGGCCAATTGGATTTTCAGCAAGGTGAGATCATAAAATTCATGCAGAAACACGGTGATAGAATAGAATCAGATAGATTTACCCTGGACCAATTACCTAAGTTGATGTTTGAGGAAATTGATGATATGTTACGTCAATTAATTAAACAGGAGAAGGAGAAGAAAATGTATCTACTGGGTGGTATCCAGATCAACACACATCATATCGAGTTGGACTATTTTGTACCGCTGGTTTTTGAATTAGTGCATCCTGATGGTGAGAACCGATCGTTTATTGATGAATTACGTGAAATGATAGAGTATTCCACATTTCATGACTAATTGTTTAGATTGAAATTGATTTTGGAATATAATTAAAAGGATACAGTCAGATCCTCAGGCTCAGAATTTCCAAGGAAATCAGCCACTCCACCAATCTCATCCACAAGATCAATGAGATCATCCTGTGTGAGTTTGAAAATATCCATAGCCAGACCACAGGCAGTAATGGTTACATCTCCAAGTTCCTTGGCTTGCTTTAGCATCTCATACCATGACATCATCTCACCACCCTGCGCAGCTTGCATATATGCGTTTTTCACTTCATCAAAGCTTGTATCAACAGGCAGCATCTTGTCAGCCTGATCTTTCTTGAATGCAAATACAGCATCATGTGAGAGAAAAATGTTTACTGGAATGTCTAGAGCTGCTGCTCCAGATGTCATAACTGCTGCTCCGGTGAATCCATCCATAGTTGCTCTTTTTAGGATAATATTTAACTGGTCAATCATATTTACACCTTATTGGTAAGTTTCATTCAATTCTTTACTTTATAAATTTAGTTACATTATTAGTCAAAGATTAAAAAATAATCCAATTGAAATCTAGAATTGAACATTTCGAGTGCTCGTAGATAATATATTCAGATAAGCTACCTGTAGTAGGAAACTTTGTACTTTGTTTTCTCTTTCATTTTTTTTTTTCTATCCTCATTTTTCATCTAGAGTTTGCTCAGGGTAATGAGTATGGCACGTTAATATCGCTGCTTAATGAGGAACAACATCCTATGTTATCGAGCACGGTGAATACTATTATGTATAATTCTTTCTCAAACAAGGGCAAAATTTCTGAGTTACCAATCAAAACAAATAATAAAGATACAACCTTAGGTATGTTGTTGGTATATACCAATCGAATTTCCTTGTGAAATTTGAATCGGCCTCATCCGATAACCCATTTGGGTCTATAGCTCAGCAGGTAGAGCGTCGGGCTTTTAACCCGCAGGTCGAGGGTTCGAATCCCTCTAGACTCGTTTTATAGAGTATGACATTATTGTTCCATACACCTACTTATAATACAGAGACCATAATTATTCATGGAACACACAGAATCACTTAAACAAAAACTACAACTTCAAGAGAAACTAAAGCAAGTATTTTGCAATAATGCAGAAGACATTGCAGAAGTAAGAAAAAATTTGGCAAATAATTTGACTGAAGATCAAATCCTTGCCATAACGATAAACAATATTGTACTCAATCCAACTATTCCTTTTGAAATGAAATTGGATCTCCTTGAAACCGCATTTCCAGATCATCTGAGGCTGAAACAACTCCTGTTTCAGGAATTTGAGATGAATGATATTCACTTAAATATCTATCTAGAACTTGCTGAAACGATTCATATGATCTGAGTATCATTTTCTTCAGGTATCTAGTTCAAATTTCTACATTTATCGCAAAATCCTTTTCATCTTAATCAAATACCTATTTACAGTGTCTTCGAAAGATAAGATCAGAGAGATTTGTGAGAAGCTGGAATTAACAGAGAGCCAAACCAATTTTGTCATTTCCAAATCTTCCATGAAGGGGGATGATATCAGCTCCCTCTATCTAGTCAAACAAAAGATCAAGCACTTACCGGAGGGAATTTTTGATGGATTGACCCAACTTGTAGGTTTGAGAATGCAGGAGAACGAGATTGAGACTCTACCAGAAGGGATTTTCAAAGATCTTAACAATCTTTCCGTGTTGTATATGAATAACAATCCATACTCAGAATTACCTGATCAGCTATTTGATCATTGCCATGCTTTGAAAAGAGTTTATCTCTCCAATACCAATGTCCAAAAAATGTCAAAGGACCTCTTCAAACACAATAATAAATTGTCAACCTTGTATTTGGCTGGGAACAAGGTGGAGGAGCTGGATCGAGATTTCTTCCAGCATGAGTTCCCCCGGCTGAATTCCATCTCACTGGCGGAAAACAGAATACAGCAGCTCGATGAGGGGATATTCCGAAATCTAGCAGGTGTCAAGGATCTCAATCTGGGGGGAAATCAATTGCGTGAATTACCTGATGATATATTTCGTGGATTGCATAGTCTAACCTGGTTATCACTCCAGAGTAACCAGCTACAAAAGCTACCTGAGAGCCTTTTCATGAGAAATAAGTTGTATCGATTATTCTTGAGTAATAATGATGATCTCTATGATCTGCAGGTGGATCTGAATGGATTAAATCAGGTGCAAACCTGGATGAAAGAGCACAGACCAGGTGCGGAGAAAACTAACCCCATTTCTGATACATTGAAGAAATTACAGAATATCTTGAGAATTAGTACTGGAACCTTGCCATTATCACGGTTCATGAAGATGATGCAATTCTCTACTGATGATGAGCTATTCGAGTTTATTAGCAGTAACCGTATAGAGGGCCTCACCATCAATTGGACTGATGAGCTAATACTGTTTGATACTGATCTACTGGGTAAGGAGATAGATACATTACTGGGATTGCAGATGGATAACGAGAAAACTCGATTGGGTAAAATATAAAAAATTTCCTTAATAACATCAACTACAGTTTCTCTTCTCTGAAAATATTTTTAATACCACCTGTAAAGCATAATTATCTATGCCAGGTGAGATCATTCCCCCCAGAAAACGACCAGACACTGATAATGAATACTTTGAGATCCTATCAAAAGCTGTGTTTCAAGCTGGATTTTCATTCAAGGTAGTGCATAACAAATGGTCTGGTATTAAGAAAACCTTCTCCGATTTCAATCCACAAATTATTGCTTCATGGGGGCCTCCTGAGATTGCAGATGCACTTGATGCACCAGAGATGATCAGAAACAGTAATAAAATCAATGCAATTGTCAGCAATGCAAATACATTCAATCAATTGGCCTCTGAGTATGGATCATTTGGAAAATACGTGGATTTTCTCCTTGAGAAACCATATGAAGAGAGGAAGAAGGCACTGAGTGCTCAATTCAAATGGCTTGGAAAAACAGGATCATATTTCTTCTTCTACAGCATCAATGATCCAGATATGCCAGCCTGGGATGATAGATAATCTTATTTTAGTACAAATTGCTCTACTGGAATACTGAACTGATCAAATGACTTACCCTTAATAAATCCCAGACTTTGGTTGATTTTGTATAATATATGATTTTCATGCACTGCAGATTCCCAGTGAGTAACCTCAGTTTTCAGCAAGTACTCCAGTGCCTTTAGTTTCATCGTTTTCAATAATATTGATTGATCACCCTGTATAACCCCAATCATGGCCTCATCTGCCACATACTTGTTAGTGTCATAGAGTACAGTCTCATACAATCCCACAAATTTCCCATCAATTTTATTCCTAAGAACAACAGTGAAAAAATGAATCCCTTGTGAATTGAAATACTCAACCCTATCCAGTAATCGTTCCACGGGGAATGCTTCTTGAGTTTCAGCTTCTTCATTCCAGATAATTTCAAGTAACGAAGCATAGTCCATGGCAAACTCCCCAATGTCTTTCTCTTTGCAAACTACTAGTTCCAGGTCCAACGAATCCAAATTAACTTCTAAAACAGCTAATTCGCTTTCTATATCCCTAGCTTGATGAATAAGAAGATAGTATTGAGTTCGCAGATGATGCGGTTTAACTGAGAATAATCGCTGGATCAATAATGATGAAGGGCTGGAATGGATACAATGACCTTCAATCTGCTGAATATAACTGGGAAAAGATGGAATGGAGCTGAGCAAGAGCCTGCCTATACCCTTACCTCTTCTGTCTGGTCTGACAAATACTTTGATTGTGGCAGAGTATTCATGGTAGGTTGATTGACGATACTCCAGCATACTATATCCAATCACAGTATCTGTTATGACAAGGATATATTTAATCACAATTGTCGCATCAAGTACTTGATGGAGTGGATCCAGATAGTAGTTGAACTGATGAGTTGGCATATCTGAAAATTCTTGGTGTCGTAATCGCATCAGCTCAGCCAGAGTATTTGTATACTCTTCAGGAAGATCATGGTGATCATATATTTGAATCTTCAATCATGAGGTTATATTTCGGTATTCTATATATTTGTTCTTCATCTACTAATCATCTATTGCTTCAATAGATTTTCGAGGTATCTATTCTTGAATACTCCAAATATATCCTCTGCCATTTGCTTGTAACCAGCAATATTGAGATGTGCCCCATCACCATAATTGAATTCATGCTTCAAGTATTTATTATCGGTGCACAGATTATAGGTGATCTCATGAATCTCAGTATCCTTCATATATTCAAGCAACATCTCGTTATATGTCTTGAGATCCACAGCAAAATCTATTTCTGGGCTAACTGGGGGTAACACTCCACAGAGAATAGTGACATTATCATCGAATTCATGGATCAGTTGCTCAAAATTGATGAGAATACTCTCAGGAGATTTACCCATTGCCACATCATTGGTACCTCCAATGATAATCACCACATCGTAGTCAGCATAATTATACAGTCGTTTCTGCATACGAGGGATGGTATCACCAGGTACACCTGCATTGATAAACTCAATATTCATATCGATATTGTGCTGAGCCAACCAATCACTTGTCATACGTTCCAACCAGTACTTGTATACTGCCTCCTCCTTTCCATAGATGGTGTATTCAGGGTATCCTGTAGTCAGTGAATCACCAAGACATAGAACTTTGGTCACAACAGATGTCATACCTTCATCGAATTTCAATGTTTGTTGCCACAAATGATAAGAGGAGCAAATCAATGAGAATTTGCGATCAAACTATGTATTGAGATTGTAAGCTTCTAGTTGCATCATCACAGCTAGTTCAAGATCATGTGCACTTACATCTTGTATGCTAATATATTGGGTATTCCCCTTGAAACCGGTTCCAGAACGTTCTGTGGATATTATACCCAGTGCATGAAGTTGATTGATATACTCCCAGATCTGAGTATGTTTTCTCCATTCTATTCCTTGTTCCTCACAAACGATCTGGTAAGCCTCTTCTACCTCACCTGAGGTGAGATAGGCAGCATGTGTCAGTTTCAATCGTCTGGCCAGACCTAGTAGGAAGATAAGTTGATGCTTATGTAACCCCTCAATATTCTGCTTGATAATTGATGGTTCAATATCAGCCTTTGCCATTCTGATATGCTCTGGATAGACTAAAGAACTCATCTCCTTATCAGCATATTTTCCCGCAAACCACATCAACTCCACAGCACGACGAGCATCACCACGTTCTGCGGATACCTCGGCGGCTAGTTCCATTGATTCTGCAGTAACTGCACCGGAATAGAAGCTTTTTTCTACTCTATCCTCAATGATTTTGAGAAGTTGAAATTTGGTGTATTGATCCAGACTCATTACAGCAGGGCTCAAACTGCTTTGTGTACTGGAATCCAACCGTATACCGAAACTTTTTGATTGGGAGATCATGAGTAATGCGATCCGATGTCGATGTGCCTGTCTGTCATCATTGGTCCTGGATAAAACATAGAGTAGGTTCTGAAGATCATTATCATTCAGATAATCAAGCTCATCGAGCACTAAAAATAGGGTATACTGGTGAATATCTAATAATTCCACCACTATCTCCAGGAGTTCATCTGATGAGTATCCACGAGTGGGAACATGAGAATTAAGTGAACGAGCAATTGATAGTGAAATCAGATACTTAGTTCTATTTCTACGACAGTTGATGTGAATATATTTTATCTTTGGAGTAGTCTCACTTTTGGCAGATTGTATCCAAGTACCCAATTTTTTTGCCAGTGAGGTTTTACCAGATCCCACAGGCCCGCATACAATCATATGCTTGGTTGAATGTGTATCAGTGAATAAGATTTTAAAATGTCTTGCCAGTGCCTTGAGGTTATCAGTTCTAAAGAGCAGATTCTCAGGTACATACTCCGAGGATAGCTTAGTTTCATCCATGAAAACCGAGGGTTTGTTCAGTTCCTCCTCTAGGTAATCAAAATCATCCATGAACTGATATATGTAATTTATATTATAAACTTCTTAGAGAGTCTAGTAAAAGTGAATTTTTTTCATATACAGTCTATCACTGCAATGATTTCTCAAATTGCTCTATTTCTTCAACTATCTTGTATAACTCATCAATGATTGCCTGCTCGTCTTCAGAAATATTCTTGTCTTGATGTGCCATAAGTTTAGCCTCAGATAGCAATTTCTCTCGTGCAGCAATCAATTGTTCCTTCTCGGCATCATCGATCATCTCATCCTTGGTGACCTTCTCAAGTAAAGCACCATATTTCTTTAATTCTGCGGCGATGACCGATAATATCGCCTCTTCATCACGATCCAGTACTCCATCCTTTCCTGCAACATCTTCAAGTTTCTTCCAGGCACGTTTATGTAATGCTGCAAATTTCCAATCCTGAGGCACTGCAGCTCTTTTGGATATTGCCGTCATTCCTGCCATATTATTCACCGCATTAGCCACTGCCAGTTGTACATCAACTGGAGAAAGCTCCTTATCATAATCATCAAAGCCAAATAATGAGATCCATAAAAATCCTGCAGCAACGATGGTGGGGATAAAGAGAAAATACAGAATTGTATCCTGAACATTCCCATCTGTGATGAAGAAATTCACTGCCTGTAGAGATACTGCAGAGCCTAGTAGAGCAAGAGTGGGAATCAACGAGTAGAATGCACCCCGGTTTTCAGATGGTACTATCTGTATTTGAATACGTTGAAATAGCAGGATCCAGATAATCTGGAGTAATTGTGCCACAGCACCTGTAATCAAGATCAATATTACTGCTTCCATCTGCAAACCCTGACCTGGTTCATAATACTCACCCATGAAGGCATAGACACCATAACTCGCAATAGAGTAGAGGATCACCACATATGGCAGAAACTTCAAATTCATCTTGGTGGAGATGATCACTGCGAGCACGCTTACCACAGACCCTATTGTAAATAGAATGGATTTCAATGTTCCAAGCTGTCCTGCATCTCCTGAATCCACATAGCCTGCAAGAAATTGATCAAGTAGGATACTTACCCATACCGTATTGGCAACATTGATAGCGATAAAGGTGAGGACAAAGAAGAACAGTGCTCTACTCGTGAAGATCAATTTGAAACCATCATCCAAACCTCTGAAAAACCCAGTTAGAGAAATTTTTCCACGATTCTTACTGTACCAATCCTCGATATAGATGTAAAATGCCAGAGCCATGAGCAGGAAGAGAAATCCCTGTATAAAGAGAACTAAGGATTCTGTAAGTGCTGCGGCTAGAAATCCACCGATGAGGATCATTGTTCCAGAGAGACCTCGATTGGCCAAAAATGCCTTCCCAAAAATCACCTTGTAGGTATCAAGAGCATACTCTCTGTCTACATCCTCCTCCTGTTCAAAAAGAATGAATTTGTAATTATTGTCAAACCAGGACTGCACAGCACCTGATTCCTGGGATAAACCCACTGCCTCGATCAGCATGATCAAAATGAAATAGTAGAATTGGATATCCTCAGACAACATGGTATGAAAAGGAAGCATGAACATAGCCAAGGCATGCAGGATGAATGCAATCACCAGCACCCCTTTCTGCCCTATTTCATCAGCCAGTGCACCTGTGGGATAATCAACCAGAGCCTGTGCCACGAATAATATAGTCATCAAGGTAGCAAATTTGACAAATCCCACGATATCAAGAATATAGATGACAAAGAACGCAGAGGTCAGATAGAATAAACTCTTACTGATAACGAGGAGGAAGAAATATCTAAATACAAGACTCTGTGCCAATTCAGGTAATTTATCTGATTGCAGATACTTCATCATGGCAAATTTTAATCCCGATTCTATAGGTTTTACTGGTAACAAGCAATCAGCAATCAGATGAATTCATTTATAATGCTATCCAGCATAGAAAGTACAGCTGTGTTCAATTGTGAAAAAATGCCCACAAGGAAATGTATTTTCCATCGATATGGTCGGAAAAACTAGAATGATTTATTATCGAGAATATACCGGGTTTTTTCATGTTATGTGATCCCAAGAACGTACTTGGCAGAATTAACAAGAATCTAGCCTATGAGGTAATTAATTCCCGAGATAATCCTGATAGAGAGGTACATCCTAGGTTCCAGGATGAATGGTTGAATTTTATCTTCAAATTCTATTTTAAACTCATTTTTATTTTAGCGACCAAGGGGAATCTAGAGCAGATCAATCCTCAATGGGAGAAGGTAATCAACTTCAATGAAAAAATAAGTTATCACGAATTTCTGTCTCATGTGAAGAATAGACAGGTCATAATTGCAGTCTTTCAGATACCTATCTGGCTCTCTCGTCTAGAATTGGTACACTACAAAGAAAATGAACATGCCAACTACCTATTCTTGAAGTATAATCCCATAGAGAAAATAGGTAAACGAGTAACTCTATCTTATCATCGTAACACCACTCTAGATGAAGTTAAGGATATTGAGTTACGTTACAAGCAGCTACTAACGAAGAAATCGGTGTATGGTGTCATATTGGGATTTGTTTTTCTATTCTTTGATTATCTAGATAAGTTGTTGGAGATCAACCTGTTTGCTGATGCTGTACTTGTGTTGGCAGTGTTACTCATACTCTATGATATATATGAGATGATGAAGACGATTTCTGGACATGGGATGAATGATGTAATCCTATCCTTCAGAAAATCAATGACAGGTAGGCTTGATTCAACACATACCCTGATAGAACTGGAACACCTGCTTCGATTGCAGAAAACTTCAATTGCATTAACAACTCTGCATGTATTGAAGACCAAGAAGATCAATGTTTTTGATCCATCAGTTTTACACCTTAATTTGGTGAAGCAGTACACCAATATTAGCAAAGCATATGTAACTGAATTGATACGAGAATTGGATGAGTTTGGCATTATAGATGTCTCTCAGAATGGTGAGGTCACCGTCCTTATTGAGGATGAGATGCTGGAAAATAGAAAAGTACTTGATGAGCGATTGTACGAACAATTTGATCTAGATGAGCTTACGAAAAATCATATATACGAGACCTATGAGAAATTTAGCTTTGTTCTCAACATGTTGTTGCAGTATGAGGGTCTGGAAAGATTAAATCTGCAACTTTGTTAACAAATTTACCAAGTCTTTGATAGCTATTTATACTTGAATGGTTCTCCTATTTTTGATGTTATGTGATTCTAAAAATCTACTGGCCAGAATTAATAAGAATCTGGTCTATGACATAATTAATGCTCGACCTCATCCTGAGAGACCTATTAATCAGAATTTTCTTGACTCTTGGTTCGCATTTGTCTTCAATTATTATTTCAAATTGATTTTTGCATTTGTCAGGTTAGGTGATCTGCAGCAGGTAAAACCAGCTTGGAAAAATATAATCCATATCAACGATAGTACAAGTTTTCAGGAGTTCCTGGATTTAAAAAGCAAGGGGAAGGTCATGGTGTCACTTTACAAAGTACCAAAGTGGCTAGCCGATGAGGAGTTACCTGAGTACAAGGAATCGGATCGAGCAAATTATCTCTTCCTTATGTTCAATCCCAAAGCTGAGAATGGCAAAAAAGTGACACTTTCCTATCACAAAACAAAATTACTGGATGAGGTTAAGAATGCTGAGATCCAATATACCAAGCTATTAACCACTAAAACCTTGATAGGGATAGTATTGGCCAGCTTCCTATTCCTTGCAGACTGGGTGGAAACAACCTATAACGTTCCTTTTCTCTCCAATCTCATCCTTTTCATTGCAGCAGCATTCATTATCTTTGATATATATCAATTGCTTCTAATCATCAATAACAAGGGATTAAACAATGTAATCACCAATTTTCGAAAGAGTATGTCAGGGAGGATTGATTCCAGCTCCACACTCAAGGAGGTGGAGCACTTACTCCGTGTGGAGAAAACCCTGGTAGCAGATTTTATGATCGACCTTCTGAAATCAAAACGATTGAATATCCATGATCCCAGTCAGGTATATCTTAATGTGAATAGAAAATTCCAGAATATTAGCAAGAATTATGTGGTTAGTTTACTCAAAGAGCTGGATGAAATTGGCTTGATAGAGGTCCATCAGAATGGAGATGTGATCATTCTTGCTGAGGAGCTCATGCATAATAAACGTGTTTTCCACGAGCGCCTGTATGAGCAATTCGATCTCAATAAACCCACACAGGATCTCATATATTCCACATTTCAGGCGTTTATTGATACCATCAATATGCTTCTAGATTCTGAGAATTTGCAGAGAATCCGTGTTGATATCTGTTAATACTCCTCATGAAGCCACTTTTGTTTATCACATTATCCTATAATGGAGAAACTACTTTATAAGCACTGCAGAGGGTGTGAGATAATGAAAAATCCTCGAGTCATACTCTACCTAGGAGTGCTTGCAGTCACCACATCTTCATTTATAATAAGATGGGCCCAACAGGATGCATATTCTTTGGCAGCTGCACGAGTGGTGATGACCGGGATCATCTCTCTCCTCTTCTCATTGAGATTCAAGTATGGAAAGTTGAATCTTAGTGCACGTGAATATCTTCTCATCATAGTATCCGGAGTGAGTCTTGCCTCTCATTTCGCCTGGTGGTTTGCCTCCTTATCTTACATTCCCATTGGTACATCCCTTTCACTTACTAACACTGCACCGGTGTGGATCATCATCCTTTCAATTTTATTTTTTAAAAAATGGCCCACTACAAAGCATTGGATATCTATCATTTCTGTGGTTATTGGTACCTTGATCCTTTTTCTAACGAGTTATTCTGAGGATCTAGAAGTACAGGGATTGTTATTAGCTGTAGCTTCAGCCATTGGGTTTGCAATTTATCTGCTCATTGCCAAAATGATGGTGGATAGGGTAGGATTATGGAGATACTTCGGTTTAGTTAACAGCATAGCTGGGATCACCCTCCTACCAATTGTATTACTACAGCAGAAAGATGTGGGAATTCCTGAACTCTGGATATTTGGTATTATTCTGGCAATCATTCCCGGAATGTTTGGTCATGCAGTCTATAATTGGGCCATGTCTAAGATAGATCAAGTAGATGTGGCAATTGCCACCCTTGGGGAGCCTGTTCTTGGAACAATTCTAGCCATGTTCATCTTTGCCGAATTTCTTGAGTGGACACAGATAATAGGTATGGTTTTTCTGCTGTTAGCCATATTGCTAACAGTTTTAGACAAATCGATACACCCTACTCTGGTTAATGAAGAGAAATAAGTTATCATCTAGTCAGCAGATTGAGACGGATTTTTTATATCAAATTGTCAGAATAATCTTCATGAAAATTCGGAAGGGATTTGTTTCTAATAGTAGTTCTTCTAGCTATATTGCCTATATTCCAAAATCTAAAATTCCTTATTACGTGAAATTACAGGAAAGATACAATGGCACGGATTTCACCATGAGTATCGACATCATTACTGAGGAGGCGGATTTGACCAGGGCATTCTATGATACTGATTTTCTGAGAATGGAAAAATATCCAGAGGAGGATCATGAAGAATATCAGGATTTAAGAAGGTTAGAGGAATTCAGAACTATGAAAGCAAAAGGGTATATTCTAATTTATTTAGATGTGGAGAGGAGTTTTCATGATCAGATGCCCTATCTTCCAGGCGTTTCCAAATGGGAACATATTGGAGGAGAGTAGATGGAATACAAGAAAAGTTTTGAATTTCGCAAACTTGGTGAAGAAACAAGAAATCTTATTGATAAAATCCTTGTAGAGCTCCAGTTACTCAACAAACTATCATTTGATGAGATTGTTGCTTTCAAGGTAAATAAGGCAGGAGATATTACAGGGATTCATATTGGATACTGTTACTGTGATGATGGGTTGATCCTGGCACAATCTATCTCTGAATGCAAGGAACTCAAGGAATTGATAGTGGAAGCAAATAAAATCGATATTATCTTTCCATGGTTGTCAAAACTGGGTAAATTGAGTATCCTATCCATACGATCGTATCTCGTGAATGAGCTCCATCCTTCCATTACAGTACATCCCACACTCCAAACCTTCATTCTCAAGGGAAAGGTGGAAAACATTCCTGCTGGTTTCATTGACTGGTTGAAGCGCTGTAATGAAGTTGCTATCCAATCTGAGACAGAGGAACTCCAGGAAATTGCTTCTATATGCACAATAAAGCAGAGGTATAGAGAATCACTAGTATTCTACCGGGATGGCTTGGCGATTGCCAAGTTAAATGGAATCAACTACACACTGGGAGAGACGAAATACGATGATGTTCAGAAGGTAGAGACAATTTCGCTCAAGGGGAGAAAACTTGTTGACTTACCTGAAATCATCCTTGAGTTCAAAGATATCTACAAACTAGATCTTAGTCACAATCTATTCAGAGAAATTCCAAAGGAATTGAAATCATTGAAAAAGCTGGAATCACTATTTCTCAATCACAATGCCATCACTACCATAGATTCTATCAAGGAATTAAAAAAACTGAAACTGCTTCACTTGGGCAACAATCAGATACAAGAGTTTGAGAATATGGATCATAAAGGCTTACTAGAGCTGTATTTACGAAATAACAAGCTTCAACAATTAACACTTACAAGAATGCCCAAACTCAGGAGATTGGCAGTAGATTCAAACAACCTGGAGAATTTAACTGTCAAAAATTCCTCCCTTACACATTTATATGTTGATTCTAACAATCTTGCTGAATTGAATGTGGAGTTTGTTAAATCACCGGTAAGAATAGATATCGACTCATCCGTCAAGAACAATCCTGAAAGTATGAAACTACTACAAAACTTGGAGATTAGTGGTACAAATATTTATTACGATGGAAAAACGGGATATTATTGGTGAGTTCCATCAGTTGACATTGAACCATAATGATCCAAATATATTCTTTAATTGATAAGTAAACTACTATCTATGAAACTTGTAACAACAGCATTCAACGATGGTGCGAGAATACCATGGAAATACGGTTTCTGCAAGCTGAATGATGACAAAACTGTTGGTATGTCTTCTAATATCAATCCTGATTTCTCATGGAGTGATATCCCCCTTGATGCGAAATCACTAGTACTCATTTGTGTGGATACTGAGGTCCCATCAGTGGGAGACAAAGTAAATAAGGAGGGCGTGACCGTACCCAAAGATCTTCCTCGTGTCGATTTCTATCACTGGTTACTCATCAATCTCCCAGTTGATTCCAAAGGAATCGAGGAAGGGGAATTCTCCAAGGAGGTTACAGCTCGTGGTAAAAATGATAAGCATGCATCACAGGGTACAAAACAAGGCATTAATGATTATACTAGCTGGTTCGAAGGAGATGAGGATATGGCAGGTGATTACTTTGGATATGATGGACCATGCCCACCCTGGAATGATGAACGCATCCATCGATATCATTTCAAATTATTTGCTCTAGATGTTGAAGAACTGGACATTGAAGATGGTTTTAGAGGTGCAGACCTAATCAAGAAAATGGATGGCCATATACTGGGAGAGGCTGAGGTAATTGGTGAGTATACGCTCAACAAGGAACTGGCCTAGTTATGTAACAATGATGGAGAGATATTTAAAAACTTCATTTTACCCAAAATTCTTCTTTTAAGGTTGGAAATTTCTGTATCATTTATATATTTAGATGTATTCTAGAAATATGGAGAAAAGAAAGCCATGGCTGGGGAAAGCGACCTAATTCAAAGTATTATCATCCTGGCAATCATCGGGTTCATCCTATACAAGATATTTGTAGGGAAGAAACCAAAACAACCCAGTAGGGTACAAAATCGGCAGAATCGACAAGTACAGGCTAGTCAAACTAGCAACACCCAACAGAGTACACAATCAGAATCACTTATGAAGAATGCCCAGAGACAAATGAGCAGGGGAAATTATGATGAGGCATCAAATCTCTACCTTCGAGCAGGGCAGGTATTCACCGCGGCCAAGATGAAGCTATTTAAAGGCCCTGAGGCAGCAGCTGAGGCATTGAATCTTGTGAGAGTTAATGCACCTGAAAAATTTGACATCATTTTGGATAATCTCGTCAATGAATTCTACTACCGGGTGAAAAAACCTGCCATTTCTGTTGCTTTGCTCCGTGAAGTGGGGTATTATGAACGAGCAGAAGCACTGGCTGTGGCTAGTGGTATAGCTATGCCACAAATGCATCAACAAGCACCGGTAACTCATGCACCAGCCAGTACTGTCACCCTTGAGGAGCAAAAAGTAGAGGTTCCAGCCAAACCTGTTGCTAAAGAGGTTAAACCGCCGGTCAAAGAAGTTGCTAAACCTATAGTAACCACTCCAGCAAAGGAGATTCCCAATACATTGATGATGGCTCAATCAGATACCGACCAGAATTGTCTTGTATGTCGACGACCCATCAAGGCGGGAGATAGTTTTATCTATTGTCTCAACTGTGGAAAACCAGGACATTACAAACACCTGGGTGAGATGATGAAAGTTACTGGAAAATGCCCCTCATGTAAGACAAAATTGAGAAACAGCATGTATACTTTTGATTAAATGTCCTCAATACCACGATCAGTAATTTGATAACTAGCTTTTGCATCCTTTAACGAAGGACTAGCAACTACCTGTGCAAACCTAACTGAACTATTTAATTTTGATTTACTGCACTGAATACGATGAGTGGAACCATGAGCTAGGATATTTCCTCCTACTGGTCGGAGCTGAATATCATTCTCCATGGTACTCATAACCTGATTAGTGATCACCACAGCAAGATCATGAATATCTGCTAATCGTGCCAACTGCTGCAGATGATTATTCAACTTCTGCTGACGATCATAAATTGCCTCCTTTCCCATGTATTCCGCACGAAAATTGGAGCTGATACTATCTATGATGAGCAGTTTCACCTGATGATCCTTGATCTGAGCAGTAATGGAGTTCAACATTTTGATCTGCATATCTGTGGTATAAGCTCGACCTACAAGAATATTATCTAGAATAATTTTAGGATCCAGAGACCAGCGACTGCAGATCTGAATTACCCTCTCTGGACTGAACGATCCCTCTGTATCAATGTAGATCACCTTGGAGCCATACCCCCCGTATTCTCGAGGCAAAGCGGTGTGTACAGCCAGCTGCAGACAAATTTGTGTCTTGCCAGAAATGAATTCACCATACAACTCAGTGATTGCCCGGGCCTCTACCCCACCCTGAAGAATAGCATCAAGACTTTTGACCATAGTCGATATTTTGGGCAGAGCTTGTTTGGTCTCAAAAAGATTAGCAGCCGTAGAGAAGGTGAAAGATTGTTCCATCTGTGCATTCTCAATCAACTGTTTCAGCAGGAACTCAGGCAGCTTGGTTAATTCATGCAACTCGGAAACCGTTGCAGAGGCAATCATTGCCACCTTGGTATACCCTGCATCGACTAATTTTTGTGTGTATTCTTCCAGCTGGTGATCATTATTTCTCCAGGGGAGGATCTTGATTGGCAGTGGAAAGTTATAGATGTATTCCTCCTGCTCAGGTTCCTCATCTACATCAACGGATTCTTTGATATATTTGGAGAACATATTTTTCTTGGACACAATCAATCAATCTATATCTAGCTATTAAAATTAACTACCCGGTGGAATAAAAGTGATCTAGATACTGACCATTGACTATGTATGTAGATTATGATCATATCTTTGTGGATAACAATTAAACAAGTCTTCACTATCATAATTAGCTATATGATATTGATGAGAATATATCGATTGACTGCTTGATTGAAATTAGATAATCTTGTGATTTATAGGTTTGAGTTGAAAGAACTGAATTTACTCTGATAAATGAGGAAATTATTTATCTCGGAATAGAAACATTAATTGAAATTGAGATTTAATTTCAATTAGCCTCCATAGAAAAGAATTTTCACGAAAGCGTCCGTGGAGGACGGTTTGACTTTAATTCAAAATGTGCTGTGTTCAATTCACAGTTCGTAATACAATTCTCTCGACTCGGAGGCATTTTTTTTATTCAATTACAAAATTGATGCATTTACTCCTAATATACTGAAAATGTATTTCTATCCTTTCTTGTAATTGCTACTGTGGAACTGGAAAATCGTCAAAAACGATTTCAAAATGCTCTAAAGATCTATAAAGATAAGATCCCTTTCAGCCTTTTATTCCGATTACTGAGTTTTGATAATGAAATTGATTTGCAAAACTGGCTGTTGGATCTTGATAGTATTAATTTTATGATTAATATTGAAGAAAAAACAGTTGAGTATTTGGATGATCTAGAGAAAGAGATCGACGAACTATTCATGAAATTTGATGAGGCTGGTTCTGGAAAGAAACTTGGTGAAATTAATGAATTTTATGAAGCTGATTTGATATACGGGATTCTGTCTTTTCTAAGGGGTGGACCATATATTCAATTGAAGAGAATTGCGAACAGGAATGGTCCTTTGTTAGCTCAGGTGGTTACATATGTTCTGAATCAAAGGGAAGGCTATCATCGAAAAAATTATTGCCTAGTACTTCTTAGTTTAATTCATTCCAGCGACTTGAAAACAAGAGATTTGAGTTGGAGCTTAATGGAGAGATCATATCTTTCTCATCTACTGGAACTTTCAGAATTATTGACTCCAGATCAGAATTCACGTAGATTACGTCTGATGTTGACTGCTAAGTTTGCACTTAGTACACAGTGGGAGATTTATCGAGCATTTCTTATTTCACCTCAGAAGTTCAAACGATTGTTCATATTCTGCAAACTCCCCAGATATAAAATAAAGGATGTACCCATCACTAATAAATCCTATACATTATGTATACAGTTGATAGATAATGGTTTCAAGAGTACAATTGAGGCAAACGGGATAAATCTTGTAAAATTACTTCTTGAATCAAAAGTACCACTTCACCGGCTTGTGCATTACATTACCAGTGATTTTGAGGAGATTGCAGTATCTCTGACATCAGAAGAATTTATGCGACACATTCAGTTTTTTAGAAGAAAATTAAGTACAGTTACTTTTAACAATATTGTGAAGGAAAAGATTCAAACACTAAAAAATCCATTTGAATTCTTACGCAAGAAAGAATTTCAAGATGGATCCCAAACAATTTCGAAATTTGGTCTAGAATTGATCCGTCAGAGGTCAAATGAGATGGTAGAAAAGCTTCTAAGTAAAAATCTAATTAATCGAATAGCCATTCTTGTTGATGTCTCTGTTTCGTTGGAAATCACAAAGCAAGCAAGTATACATCTATTCAGAGCTTTTGGTAGAATGGAGAAAAGTATAACTCATATAATAGCATTCAATGACAAATCTTGGCCTGTAACAGTTGAAGAGCTGCAGAATATTGTACCTCATGGAAAGACGAGTATTGGCGGAGCATTTTCTAGATTATTTTCTGAATTAGAAGATCAACCAGAAGAAGTCCATCCACAGGTTATTCTGCTAATAACTGATTATGAAGAGAATAGCAAACCATATTTGAAAGATGTTTTAGCCGAAACAAAATTTACTATACCTTTTGTTACCATCAGAATCTCAGGTAGACGTAATTTGAGACTACCTAATTATCCACATACATTGATGATTATCAATGAATATCACGGTAGCTTTCTTGTGAATTATATCAAAGAGATCATGTATCTAATTTCAAAATTATTGAGTGAGCCTAAACCTGAAAAAGCAAAACTTCAATCAAAATTCATACTAGAAAATACTATTACTAACATCATCCCAGAGAGAAGAAATGAGAAAACTAAACTTCCTGGGTATCTGAAATCCATATTAACTGAATAAGAATCTTACTAATTTGATTTTTAAACATCTAATATGTTAGTTGGATATTTATTCCTAGTTTCAAGAAGGTCAATTAGTTAAATATAATCATGATAAATCAAATAACGATAGAATAGCAGCAAATTTTATTTGAGACTCAACTATGTCTCGCGTGAAGATGAGCAAAGTAGCCTTACTGTCAGTAACTGATAAAACTGGTATAGTTGAGCTGGCACAGTATCTGAAGGAGAAATCATACACCATACTAGCATCTGGAGGTACCGGTAGACTGCTAATGAAAAGCGGTATCGAGATCACCAAGATTGCAGATTTTACAGGTATGGTAGAGATACTTGATGGCAGGGTAAAAACACTGCATCCCAAGATATATGGTGGGATATTATCTCTGGAAACAGAGAAACATCAGGAAGAACTTAAGAAGCATAATATACCAAATATAAACCTTGTTGTATGTAATCTCTATGACTTCAAGAAGGCTGTGGATACCAAGAATCGAATGGTAGATATTCTTGAACAGATTGACATTGGGGGTCCAACCATGGTGAGAGCAGCTGCCAAGAATTTCCAGAAAATCACAGTACTTACCGATACTGCTGATTATACTCGCTTTATTGAGCTAAATGAGAGTATCCCTCAGCTTTTCCGTCTGGAGATGGCATCAAAAGCCTTCACTATGATAGCGAACTATGATATTGAGATAGCCAAGTATCTTGGTAAGAACTACAAGATTTCCAACGAGTTTCTTGCAGAGACCAATTTTGATCTTATCCATTATGTGCAGGGTAGCAAGTATAGTGATCTACGTTATGGAGAGAATAGCCATCAGAAGGCAAGCATATACACAGAGCAGGGAGATATGTTCTATACTAAATTACATGGCAAAAATGTATCGTATAACAATATTCTGGACTTACAGGCAGGATTGGATATCATTGATGAATTTGAGGAACCTGCATGTTCAATTATTAAACATCGCACCCCATGTGGGGTGGCAGTTGATAAATCTTTGAAGGAAGCATATTTCAAAGCACTTGATAGTGATAAACAATCAGCATTTGGAGGAGTGTATTGCTTTAACAAGGAGATAGATGAGGAAACAGCTGCAGAATTAGTGAATATGTTTGTTGATACCCTTATCGCCCCTGCATACACTGAAAAAGCACTTAATTTACTCAGAACCAAGGATAAGATGACCATTCTCAAAAGAAATGCACTGGCCAGGGTACAGCACGATTTAACCCTCATACCTGGAGGATTTGTCATTCAGAATAAGGATACCAAGCAGTTGAGTGTCAAGGATTGTGAGGTAGTCACAGCCAAGGTAGATGAAGATGCAATCAATCGTGCTCTTTTTGCATGGAAGGTGGTGAAGCATGCCAAATCCAATGCTATCGTGATTTGTAGTGAATCAGCATCACTGGGTATTGCATCAGGTGAACCCAGTAGAGTGGATGCAGTTAGACATGCCATAGAACGAGCAGGAGAGAGGACAAAGGGAGCTATTCTTGCCTCAGATGCCTTCTTCCCCTTCCCCGATTCTGTTGAGTTGGCAGCTGCTGCAGGGATATCAACTATCATCGTTCCAAAGGGATCAATTCGGGATGAACTCAGCATAGAAGCTGCGAATAAACATGGTATCACTCTGATACATACCAAATTCAGGGCATTTAAACATTAGAATCCTAGTTATTTCGTCTTAGATGCAATATCCTCAACCACACGTAGTAATTCATCCACATCTTGTTCATTATTGTAGATGCCTATCACTGCTCTAACTGCACCTGGCATTTGTGGATCTCCACCAGCTTCTATCTCCCGCTTCAATTCTGTATATCTCTCAGGAGATACTTTGAGTAGCCGGAGTAAATATGGATGAGCACAGAAACACCCATTACGGGTGGCAATACCTGCTTCTCGATTTAGTTCTCTTGATACATCTTCATGATAAATTCCATCGATATTGAATGACATAACGCCTATTTTCTGATTAAAGGGTACATCTCCAAGCATCTCCACACCCTCAATGGCACGTAAACCGGTTTCTGCCTTCTTCAGCAATCTCTGCTCATGTTTCTCGATTTCCTTGATCCCAATGTCATAGAGGAAATCAAGCGATGCACCCATTGCAATAGCACCGGCTATATTGGGCGTACCATAACTATGTCTATCAGGACCCTTTAGATACATCACATCATCTGTGTTCACCATACGTACAGTTCCTCCACCTGGAATGTAAGGGTCTGCTGCATCAAATAGATCAGCATTACCCATGGTGAATGCTGAACCAAAGGGAGAATAGAATTTGTGGCCAGCAGCTGCAAGAAAATCAAAATGTTCAGGATGATCGATTGGTTGTATCTTGATATGATGGTGTGCTAGTCTCTGTGCTGCATCGATGAGTATCTTGGCACCATTATCATGTGCCAATCTGGCGATTTTCTCTACTGGAGGACGATACCCTGTAACATTGCTGGCTGCAGTTATGGCAACCAATTTGATATCATGTTGTTGCAATTTATCCTCCAACTGATCCATATCCAGAGTGCCATCCTCGTGTATACCCACATGATGGACTTTACCTCTGGACCGAAAAGGTAAATCATTGGAATGATGCTCAATAATCGTGGTGAGTACATCACCCTTCTCCCTGGCCATGACATGTGCCCCTAGATCTATGGCAGAAGTGGTATTGTAGCTCAATACATTGTACATACCACTGTTTTCTAAATCATCAATTCCTAGAAATCTTGCCACTTTATCTGCAACAGCATCCAATTCCTTGGTGGAAACACATGAGAGTGTATGCTTGGCACGATGCACATTGGAGTAATATTCCTGCTGTACCTGCATATATTTGTCAAGTACTGGCTTTGGTGCCTGTGTGGACGCCCCGTGATCAAAATAGATTAGTGGTCGCTTGCCATGTTTTGTTGGTATCTCAACCTTGGTGATGGGGAAGAGATCTCTAATTGCTTGTTCATCCATAAATCCACTGTTTCATACCCTGCAATAAAAATAAACTGACCTTTACTGAATTTTTTCCTACAAAATGATGAATGTTCACCGAAAGAGTGCTTGATGTAATCGTTGGATGATTGAAAATTGGGTATCAGGATCAACAAGTAGATAGAGAATGTGCTTCTTACTACCACTAAAAATATGTGTGATCGTATAATCCTTGAGTGTATGGAGGACTTTTCCTTGCAGATGCTGATCTATGCTGGATTCTCCAACAATTGCGATGAGAATGCGCTTCATTGATAGATGAGCTAGGGTGGACTCAATATGTCGGGTGACACAGCATTCAATGCTAGTAAATGTGGATGTCAGGGTAAGTATCTCCTCTTTCTGTTGATCCAGCTCTTCAAGCAACAAAGTAAGTGTCTGTTGTTGGGTTAGTTGTGCAGGAATGGGGAACTGAAGCAAGTATACCTCTCTTGCTGAGATGCTTTTGATTCCTAGCTGTACAGTATCAGTGATAGTTGAATACGGTGATGGATTATTGATATTTTTGATGAAAAGCGGGATCGATGCCATCTGTAATAACTGGATGGTCTTCTCATGTAATACGGATGCACCGAAGTACGCAAGCTCCTCTGCCTCAGCATAGGATAGTTGCTCTATTAGATGTGCAGAAGGTACTACGTGGGGATCTGCAGACATAAAACCATCGACATCCTTCCAAATAGTATAACTATCAGCTTTGTAGAGTACTGCTAATGCAGCACCTGTGTAATCTGTACCTGATCTTCCCAACGTTTTCACCTTTCCAGTATCATCACAGGCATAAAAGCCAGGCACAATCGTATACGATGCCTGTCGTGGTGGGAGGAGTTCTCTGGAACGTTGGATCTCAATAAAGTTGAGATTGGGATCCAATCTCAGAAATTGCTCAGGATACAAAATATGTGATGATGTAAGATGTGCATTTAGAACTAGGGCCATAAGCCGCTCCCCAAAACTAAGAATGAGATCTCGTACAGGAGCTGTGAACCCCTTTGCAAATATTGCCCCAAGATAGATACGATGAAGTCTGGCCAGCGTTGCATCAAGTATGCTTGCATCATCTATGAAATGTATGTGTCTCTCCCTCAGTGTAGAAAGTAATGCATCGACTTCTCGTTCATGAGTGATCATGAAGCTCTGCTGCAATAATTTGGTTATTCCAAAGGCTGCTGATACAGTGATCACCAGTTCATCATGGAATCGGATCTGTTCTAGGACCTGCTCCAATCCAGCTCTGTCTCTAAAACAGGAACCACCAAACTTATGCACTTCCACATGGTGAGTAATATGAATTAGTTTACAAAGGTAGAGATTATGATTGGGATATTAGACTAGATCTTCAGAGTATTCATGGCAAGCTCAGCATTGAGCACCGATCCCCCAGCTCCTCCTCTGATGGTATTATGCACCAGCACAAAGCTTGAGATGTGTAGTTGATGCACTCTTGTCCTTCCCACCAGAGTACTCATCCCCTCTAGAATTCCCTCACCGAGAAATCTATGGATACGAGGTTGTGGTGCAATACCATCGATATACCTCAAATGTGGTTTTGGTGCAGCAATCTCTGATAATGGACTGGTCAAGGCCTTCAGGTGATTGATCACCTCCTCCTGCTCATAAATACCATCTACAACAGTAGTAATTGATTCAAGATGGCCATCAATCACCGGTACTCGTGCACAATTGGCAATAATATCAATATCAGAGGGTATAACCCTGTTATCAGCTATTTTTCCTAGTATTTTCTTTCCCTCCTCCTCCATCTTTCCCTCCTCCTTTGCGATATAGGGAATGATATTATCCATGATCTGCACCCCAGATACTCCTCTAATCCCCGCACCAGACATTGCTTGATAAGTACTGATGATGGCAGTTTGAATGGGAAATTTTCGGTTGATGGCATCGAGGTATAATGATGCACCAGTAACTGAACAGTTAGCATTGGTGATGATAAATCCCCCATATTGATCCTGCTGCATTTTTGCCAGCTCTAGATGCTCTGCATTGATCTCAGGAATCAGAATTGGTACATCATCATCCATCCTGTAGGCACTGGAATTGGAGAATACTGCTTTTCCCTCTGTTCGTAACCTACCCTCCACCTGTCTACCAATATCTGCAGGTAAACCAGAAAAGGCTATATCAAAATCCATATCAATAGAATCCATGTTTTTCAAAGTGATATCTTCATCAAAGGGATAGTCATAGAAGGGTAAATTCCATAAATTCCTCAGAGTTTTTTCAGCAGAACGAGCTGAGGCATATAATCCAGCCAATTCCAGCTTTGGATGCAAGGCAATCATCCTTGCAAATTGCTGACCAATTAATCCCGATGCACCAAGTACAACTACGCGTTTCATATAAATCCTCCTAGTAACATTAAATCTAAGATCACAGCATTAGTGGCTGCCTGTACCACAGGTACTACCCGTGGTACGATACATGGATCATGCCTACCACGTACCTTGATAGTGGTTTCTCTCATGGTATTGAGATCAACCGTATCCTGAATTTTTGCAATGGATGAGGTGGGTTTGATGCCAACTCTGAATGTGACGGGCATGCCTGTACTCAAACCACCTAGAATTCCACCTGCATGATTTGTTCGGGTTTTTACACCCGGATCAAGATAAAAACCATCATTGTGCACACTACCCCTGCTTCTAGCTGCTGCAAAACCCATGCCAAACTCCACAGCCTTGACTGCAGGAATGGAAAAGAGCATCTGGGCAAGGCTAGACTCTATGGAATAGAAAAATGGTTCACCCACTCCCACTGGAAGTCCTGAAATCACAGTCTCCACAATACCACCGCAGCTATCACCCTCTTCTCGTAGTTGTTCTATCAAGGCGATCTGTTGATTAACAACCGAGGGGTCGGCACTACGGGTTAGATTAGCCTGTATCACTTCATCCTCAAGTTGTAGCACCTTTGCCTCAATTCCACCAAGCTCTTTTGTGTATGAAATAGTACTGATTCCCTTGTTCTGCAGAATCTGTTCAGCAATTGCCCCGGCAATTACCAAGCCAATTGTCATTCTACCAGAGAACCTACCACTTCCACGATGATCCTGAAAACCTTTATATTTGACCTCAGCGGGATAATCTGCATGACCCGGTCTGGGAGTATGGCGTATCTCATCATAATATGTAGAATCAACATCTCGATTTCGAGTATAAGCTAAAATGGGTTCACCTGTGGTAATTCCATCAATAATTCCTGTTTCAAGGATCAGTTCATCCTTCTCATCTCTTTGTGTAGTGATTGCAGATTGTCCAGGACGGCGCTGTGATAAGCGTTTGCTAATCCAGGTAGTATCGATGTGTATACCTGGTGGAACTCCCTGAATACTAGCTCCAACCAAATTACCATGAGATGAGCCAATGAGGGTGATCTGAAATCGTTGACCTATCTGGTGCACAAGTGCATGCAAAATGTTATTGCTCAATAAGATACTGTATGTGCGGTATAATTATGCTAGAATTGTATTTCCCATGAGGGTTAAGCCTTCAAATCCTCTGATTTCAGTATCAAAGAAAGGGATCTCGGTAATATTATACTCTGAAAACTGTTCACGGATGAATTTCAGATTATCCTGCTGTCCTTTTGATCTAACGGAGCAGAATTTGCACTCTGTATTTTCAGGCAGGATCTGATTGATGAGTACCTCCTTCACCTTGATCTGCTCGATTTTTAGTGCTTCTGATAATCTAATGCTCTCATTGATAGCCATGATGGTGGGTATGGAGGCAATCATGAATTCGGTGCTCTGTTCATTTCTGAACAGATCCTTAACTTTGACAATATTTCCCTTCAATTTCTCCATCAATTCCAGAGAATTATCCTTCTCCACAGGCCCTCCAAATAGTGATTTGATAGCATTACCAAAATTACTCATTTTCACACGGAGTTTAATCAATTTACCCATGAAACTGTCTAGAAATTCAGGTAGTGATAACATTCTCAATGTATGTCCTGTGGGTGCTGTATCAAAGATGATTCGCTCAAAATCCTGATATTCCTTATGATCAATGATCTGTATTACCTTGGATAGAGCAATGGCTTCATCAACTCCTGGTGGAAGCGTATCCATCAATCCACTGAAATCCTCAAAGCCTATACCCATAGTATTCAGCCCACTAACAAGATCATCCACTACTTTTGTATCTTCCTCCATCCCAGCCATGGCCTTCAAATCAGCAGTACCCTCTTGGGGATTGATCTCCATACCATAGAGGTTATCAATCATATTTATTTTGATAATATCACCACCAGAAATATCTTGATCAAGAGAGTCTGATAATGAATGTGCAGGATCTGTGGAAATAATTAGGGTTTTCTGACCTCTACTGGCCAGAGCTACTGCAATTGATGCGGAGATTGAGGTTTTTCCCACGCCTCCTTTACCACCTACGATGATGAAACGTCGGTTTTTGTTCTCAATTAAATTCTCAATTACCATTGGACATCACTATTTCTTGAATCGCAATCCATATCTTAGGAGGGTAGGCACTAAAACAATCCCTATTGACCACCAGAAAATTGCCGTCCAGTACTCATCTAATTCTGGTAATGGTTCCTCAATATACACATCAACAGATTGAAAAGATGACCTGGCATGGAACACAGTTCCATTACGATCCACATACTCTATCTCTGTGGGTTCGATAATATAATTACCCTCATTTTTCAGGGTCAGTGTATACTGATAACTGACAGAAGCATTACTATCAATACGGGTATATACATAATCATCATATCCAATAAAGTCCGAACTTGCCCAATCACTGAAGATAGGTTCAGTAATACTCATGTTATAGGCAGACTCCTCAGACCAGTTGGTGATGTTCACATAAACGGTTATGGATTCACCTAGAACTACTTCATCTGCTGATACCCATTTCATCACACTCAGTATTGGCTCTCCTGCTCTTGGAGGATTTCCATAACTTGTCTCTGTGACTGCCTGCACAGACATGGAATTTACAAGGATTAATAGGAATATGGTGATAAATAGTAAACCACGTTTCATTGTACTACATGCCTGTTGAAAAATTAGTTAATATAATCTTGTTTGTGTTGCACTTGATATTTATGAAAAATTATGATGATTACAACATCATGTGAGAATAAATGTTGATAATGGGAATGTGATAATAGATGTAATTGATTAGTTATAGCTTAATTGTTTATGTGAAGGTTACAGATAACTCGTATACAGATTCTGAATCTCCACCCTCGGGGGTGTAGTAGAAATAGATAATTCCAGAACCGGTAAGGGTCTCAGCAAGTTCACTGGCGAAGGTGAAGGTCTCGATATTATCACCACTAGTTAATGCCACCGCAGCTGCCGTGGTTTCGTCTGATTCTACTGTGGTAAGGCCAGAAATGACTACTTCTACTTTTGTTAGGGATACTGCAGAACTAACAGTGATTTTTCCAGTCCAGGTGGCATCACCACCAGCGACAGTTGCAGCATCAGCAGTTGTAGTGCTAGCTACAAATGATACGGTTCCGGTTCCGAGAAGATCGGAAGATATTGCCCAAATAATTGCGGCAGCAGCGACAGTTAGAGCAATCAGAAGGACGACTGCGATAACTGGGGAAACAGCTCTCTTATTTAATTTCATGATTTCATCACTTCTTGTTTTATTCACTGATGATCAGTGAATTATAATTACAAGATAGTATGGTGTTATCCTGTTTTTATTAATAAACTTTGTTGTGTATTGATCGAAGATTAGATATTTACATCAATTTTTCTATCAATGACGAACTTCGAATGATTTTTGGATGTGAATTCACAAAAATAGTATTGTACGGAATAAGAACTAAGTAAATGCTACTTGATCAATTTATCTATAACTCAGTTGAATAGTTAAATCTCATGGTATAATATGAAAGATGTGGTGTAATGATCCACAATATCACCAAAGAGTCGATCAATATGATACTCGATATCCACGAATAGTTCAGTACCATTAACTGGAACATCTTGGTTATGTATCAAAATCACTGATCCAACCATCACTGCTCCTCGTATATCTCGCAGTGTTTTCCAAGTGGTCTCGCTGATTAACGTATTCTCATCTGCATTATCTGTGTACACTCTGATCGTGTACCAATCAAGAGACTCGAAATCACCAGAAGCATCATACAGTGACACTCTTGTTTGAATATAGATGAAAAGCTCAACATTGGGAACTCCTATATCGTGCTGCTCTACAGGTCTATCAAAGGTCACACCAGTTATTCCTGTCTCTGCCTGAGCATGGGTTGTAGACATAAATCCAGTCACAAATAAGGGTGAGATGATGAGAATTATTATTAATAGTGATGCAAGAATAAGTCCAATTCGTTTTTTTCCTCCCGCAGTATATAAACTGAGAATTGGGGCACCGAGATGATTTATTTTTTTCACTATAGTTTCTTTGTTTAGCTCAACCATGGCATCTTTATCCTCATCCTCTTTCTCCTCTGGCCAGACAATGATAGTCAAGGCAAGAATGATGGCAAATACGAGGGTTAAGGTCTTGATAACAGGATTGATCTGTATGGCCAGTGAGAGATGACCAATTTCAGGTATCCTCACCACCACTTTTCCCAGAATACTATCATATGGGATCATTGAGTTTCCATTGGGTTGGTCTATGGCAGAATTAGTTAAAGCATTGTCTCCTTTAACCCTGAATGCATATTCTCCATTCTCAATAATGATATCAAAAACTCGGTGAATGATGTTGGATTGTGAACTGGGACTGGTGTAGACGATGACATCACCAATCTCAATATCTTCTGGTCCAAAATTGGAGATTAGAAAAATATCTCCTTGAAAATACGTAGGCCACATAGAGTTAGGATCTGGATTATCAATGACAACCATATTGATAGGAAGGATTGACGTTGTGTTAATCAAAACCACGATAACAACTAATAGGATGAATACACCAAAATTCACCTGTTCTACTGTTTTTTTCTTTAATTTCACTAATTGAAACTCCTTGTAAAGCCTAATAAAACTATCATTATTCCTTTGGCGTATTAGTTAAATTATCATGGGAAAACTGATGATGGCAAGAATGCTGGAGAGTATAAAGAGAATTTTCTCCAGAATAGTCACTTTTTTCAGATCATTTAACACATCAGGTGTTCCCATTCTGGCATTGATCATAATAACAGTAATACCTAGGAAAATCAATGGTTGCATGAAGAAGAAGAAGAAAAACAACATCGTCATCAACAACACAGAAGTTATCACTCGATGTACTATGGCCCCTCCTATTGCACGGAGCATATATCCCCCATTGAAACTTGCCAGAGGGAGTAGGTTTAATCCATTGATATACAAACCTGCAAGGCCGGCGAGAGCGATGGGATGCAGTACATAGTTGCCAGTTTCAGCTGTACCTAGAAATAATTTCATCAGGATATTGAGTATCAAGGATTGGTACTCATTGGTGAAGACAATGGAATGCTGACCATAATCATTCTTGGCAAATTCTGTCATACTTAGTCCCATAACAAAGATGACAAGGGATCCAATCCATGAGAAAAATGGACCGGTGAATGAAGCATAAAACAAATTTTTTCTGTTTAAGGGAACTCTGCGTAATCTAAGAAGTGACCCAACTGTTCCCAGCTCGAATACCGGTGGCACGGGAATAAAGAAAGAGATCAGCTCACTGGATTGCTTCTTGATCATGGCCACGATTGATTGGAAATCTTTGAGCACCAGAATACCAATCAATGTACCTGCAAATTGAAGAGAATAGATCATGGATTCTTTGCTGAATTCAAAACCTCCAAAATCATTAACCAAGGCAACACCCAGTGATTTCTGTAGATAAGAATAGTTGTAGATACCTGCAAGAAAGGAGGAGAGCAAGGTGAACACAAAGAGTAACCAGCTTATTCTCCGATAGGGACTACCAATGGTGTACTCATAGACAAATCGAATCATGTACACAGTTCCCCCAGAGAGTGCTGAGTTTTCCAGAATAGGTTTTAAACCAGGTAGGAAGGTATTTACCCGTTTGTACAGCTGATCATAGGCATCATCAACCCCCTCGATAGGAGATACCAATAAGATGGGAGATTTATTTGGTACTATTCGTTTAAGGGTATACAAGCCATCAATCAATTTCTTAAAATCAGCCTTTGTATACGTTCCTTTCAACTCACCATCAAGTTTAAGCTGGATCTGTTCGATGATCTGCACTCCTGATTCATCCCTGGTTTGATCCTGTTCTCCTTTAAACTCTGCATAACAGAATTCACAACGCTTGCTGAACTCAGTCTCGACAACTCTGGTTCGTTTTGAACAACTCCAGCAAATCTTGTATTCTGTCATTTCAAACCAATTGCATAACTCCACGTCTATAAATACTTGTGAAGTTAGCATACAACTACGCACCATTACGCTCGAATTATCACTATGAATAACAATTACACTAAAATATTTCTAGTAAATATGACTTTCAATATCGATTTACTTTAATTCATATCTACTATATATCAGATTAGACTATGATTTCTACAATTCAAGTAAGAAGTCCTTCTATTGATGATCTCAATGCGATAGTGGCAATAAACAGGAAAAGTTTGCCTGAAAATTATCCGGTTGCATATTTTATAGATCTCATTCAAACTTGGAAAGATACAAGCAGTGTAGTCCTGCTGGATGGTAAGGTAGTGGGATACTTGATAATGCGGTTAGAGGGTAATCGCTCCTTCTTTTCAAGAAATGCTGGGTTCACCAAGGGTCATATCATATCTGTGGCTGTACTCAACGAGCATAGAAGATTGGGGCTGGGCAGGAAAATGATGGAAGATTCCCTTGCCAAAACCAAGGCCATCGGAGGCATAGAATCTATCGAGTTGGAAGTCAGGGAGAGTAATATCCCAGCCATCGAGATGTACTTCAGGTTCAATTTTATCAAAGCCAAACTACTAACAAGATATTATGCAGATGGAGAGAACGCTGTACTTATGACCCTGGATCTAACTCAGAATTGATTGAGTAATTCCATATCAGAACCAGTTAATGTAAAATCAAAAATTGAAGCATTCTCCTTTATTCTATTCTCATTAGAGGATTTGGGTATGATGATTGTTCCATGCTGCAAAGCCCACCTCAGGAGGATCTGAGCAGGAGATTTTCGATAGGCAGCAGCCAACTCAGAAAGCCTTTTATCTCTCAGACGTTTGGCCTCAGTCAAGGGGCTGTATGCTGTCAGCAGGATATTCTCGGATTTGCAGTAATCAAGTAACTCAGCATCAAATATCCATGGATGAAACTCAACTTGATTAGTTACAGGAATGGTATCTCCCAGAGACTTCAGTTCTTCAAGTTGTTTGATAGAGTAGTTTGATACACCTATGGATCGTAAACGATCATCCTTTTCCAGCTCTAGCAATATTTTCCAGGCTTCATTGGTTTCCTTTTTGCCAGATGGCCAGTGAATGAGGTATAGATCGATATACTCCAGATCAAGTGCATTATAACTGGATTCGAATGCTTGCTTGGCACGAGAAAAATCAGAAGGTCTCAATTTTGTCGTGACAAATAAATCATCTCGCGATACTTCTGATGCTCGTAATGCCTCACCCAGTTCCTTCTCATTTTTGTAGTAGGTGGCAGTATCAAAGTGTCGATAGCCAGTCTCAATGGCCCAAGATACCGCCTGTTTCAGATCATGATGATACATATCCCAGGTTCCAAGACCCAGAGCTGGAATATCAGAGCCATCATTTGCCCTGTAGGTTGATTGTATATTCATGAGTTCGTTGATAAGATGTGGAATATTAATACTTGTATTGACGGACATTAGGATTGGTGAACGATATGTCCGGATACACGTATGCCATCGAATTGTAATCTTGCAAATCCTACCCTCTCCAGCTGGACTATATCATCCCAGGAGATGGATTTCACTGCAGGTTCAAATAGACCTGAAATGGTGTATAGGCTATCTTCATTGATCTCATTCTTCACCTTCTCCAGAAGATCGGGCACTAGAAGCTCTCCCTTTACCCCTTGTTTGGATACCCATTGGATTTTAGGCATACGTGCTTCAATTGTATTACCTGCAAATACTGCCTTGAGTTGTTTGCCTATGGTGATGATCTTGACATTGAAGAGATCTTTCAACCGGATGATATCTCCAACCTGCAACTCATCTGCATCAGATTTACTGATATGAAAGATCTTACCCACAGGCAGTATTCTCTTTCCAAATCCCTCTTGATCTGGATGAAATGGAAATTCTACTGATTCTTGTGGTCCATCTGAGACATGCAGCTTCACAGGATCCTCCACAAAGAATAATCGCTTGGAATTGGGTTCGAGTAGCTCCTTGGATTTTTTCTCCACCGTACTCCAGGCGATGTTGGTGTTCTTGGGAGTTAATCCTGCCTCCTGTATCAAGATCCTGGGCGTATGTGGATGAATTCCTCGATGTTTAAGGCCAGCGAGTGTGATCAATCGGATATCATCCCAACCTGATACTACCTTTGATTGTACCAGCTCTCGGATAACCCTACCCTTGGTGGGACAGCCCTGTATGTTGAACCTGCCAAATGATCTGAACTCAGGTGTTGTACCTCCTAGTTTGTTGATGATAAATCCTTGTAACTCCTGTCGCATAGTTCCAAACTCTCCTGAACGGATAATATGTGTTACACCCATCTTCCAGTCCAGATAAGATGACTCGAAATCATAGGTGGGAAAGACCGGATAAAACTGATCCAGCATCTCATGTGTCTCTGTTACGATTCTGTACATGATAGGATCACGCATAACATTGTTGTCCGATGTCATATCTCCCATCAGCCGAACTGTGGCCTCTCCAGGCAGATATTTGTTGGCTAGCATCTCTGCAAACAACTGCTGGTTCTCCTTCACACTGTGTGTTCTATGCATACAAGCCTTGCCATCCTCTCTACCCTTGGATAGTGTCTCTCCCTCACAAAGACAGACATACATCCACTGTTGCTCTATCCACTGTTTTGCCACATCATAAAACTCATCCAGAAATTGAGAAGCCCGTACCTCCTTGTCCCAGGTACAACCTAGCCATAGTAGACCCTCTTTAATGGCATCGAAGTATTTCTTCTGCACAATGGCTGGATTAGTATCATCAAATCGTAGCACCACCTTACCCTCGTATTTATCAGCATACATTCGATTGATCAGGAAATTCATACCCTGACCGATATGAGGGTACTTGGAGGGATCAGGTGCATAGCGTACAGTGAATTTTCCCTTGACTGCAGAGGGAATATTAGGTAAATCTTTTTTCTGCTCCTTTCTTGCCTTGCTCTTTGTCTCCTTTTTTTGTTTCTCCTGTTGTATTGCATCCGGTGCCAGTTGAGAGATCTGGACATCAATCTCCTCCATACTCATGGAAGAGATCTCCTTGACCATTGAGGCAATTATTGGTCCCAGATCCTTGGCAAATGGTCTCAACTCCTTATATGTCCCTAGTAATTTACCCATTACTGCTTTGGGATTGGCATGACCATCATACATTTTCGCATTGATCAGTGTTTGAACTCGAATATTCTGCAAAACTTCAGGATTATCTAACATACTATAAGAGAGCAAGATAACGAGATATTATGAAGCTTATCCTAGTATACATATATTCTGTAAAACTTATCAAAGGAAGATTCTATTGATCTTATCTTCTGGTATTTTGAATGAGTAATCTGATAGTTCATCCTTCCATTCAAATATTTCTGAGAATTCATGTTTCACCAGAGAAATGAACTCCTCCAGCTTTGATGCTGCAATATTGGATTTTCCGTTGTAAATGTACGAGAATAATAATTGCTGTTTCTGTGCAAATGCTATGGTGTATTCTTGATGTTGGATAATCTCTAGCGATTTGTTTGTAGAGAATATCTCTTTTGAAAAGGAATTCAATGCCGCAATAAAGGAGCTGATCAGATGAATTTCTGCGTCTTTCATTGCTTTAAAAGTATGAGAGAATTTGACAATACCAGACTCATCTTGAATTAGCAAGAGTTGTGGAATGTCAATCTCGTAGACAGAGAGATTATTAAGTGATTCTTGCACTGTTTCAAGATATTTACCATGTTTGACAATTAGTAATCGTTCATTTGCACTCATAGAGGATAAATTCTCCCAAATCGATTGATTTTTACTCAATATCTCCTTCTGATGAGATATTCTTCTCATTATCCCTTGTAATGCGTACTCTTCAGCAATACTTTCAGCTTTAAGCAATAAATCCATACTTTCATTGAAGTTATTAGTATCCAAAAGGAGTACAAGCATAGACTGAATAAAAAATGATTCTGATAGAATTCTATATGAATTCAGTTTGCTAGCATAATCTCTGAGTTTTTTAATTAATACGATAATCTCATCAAGTATATCCTCATCAAATGAGCTGCCAAGCTCATCTAATAACATATTACAGAGAATTTTGACTGCCCTCTCATGATAGGATATATCTAGAATTTCCAACTCTAATACTTCCCGTAATAATTCCTCTGCTTTTCCTAAATCTCTTCTTCGACCTTTGCTCAAGAGCATTTGAACATCTACCAATATAGATATTTGCTTATCTCGAGGTATCTCTGGGAATAATGGTAACATCTTGAATTCAGAATAGAACCGAGACACTTGCTCAGGTTTATCAATCTCCTTATACAGTGAGATGAGACTCAAATAAACCATTTTCTTCTTGATTGGATCATCAAGTTGATCTGCATACTCCTTACTTCTAAGAATATAATACTCAGCCAATTCAAAATTGCCAAGTGTCTTATAGAGATTACCAAGTGAGGCAAATGAATTCACACAATGATCAATACTTCCAAGTTCCTCAGAATTATCTATAGTTTCATTAATGAGTTCTATTGCTTTATTTATCTCTCCCGCTTGCTCATATAATATTGATAAATTCGATTTAGTCATGATGATATTGCGAGTATTACCTAGTTTCTCCCAGATGGCAAGACCTTGGGTATAATATGCAAGAGATTGATTCATCTCCCCTATGGAATGGGTAATTGAACCCAAGTTGGTAATAATCATGGCACTATAATACAGAGATTCCTGTCTATTTGCAACTTCTAAGGCGAGTTCCATGGTTTCCTTGGCAAGATTGATGTGACCTCTAACATAGTGAATGCGAGCAATAATATTGTAAGTATTGATCAATGCCTCATCATCCTTGATACGTTTAAAATCCTCGATTACACTTTGTAATATATCAAGGGCATCTGTGTATTGCCCAAGTTCTAGTAATATCTTTCCTTTCAATGATTTATGACGAGACAGGGCATTGGGATCGGTATTGTCTGTGTCGATCTCATATAATACTTCCAGAGCTTCAGTAGGTTTTGATAAATTAATCAGTACCCCAACTTTCTCTTCGAGGATAATATTTCTCAATGGCAGATTTTCTGATCTATCAGTAATTGAAAGCAATAGATTTATGGTTTCTAGTTTTCCCCTCATATCACCCTTGATACCATAAAATTTGATTTTCATTTGAAGGTACTCGAGATTTTGCTCATCAACAGAATTCAAATCAAGTATCTTCTCTATAGATAACGATAGATTTTCCAATTGATTGATATCCTCCTGCTCCAAAGCCTTTTTGAATGCAAGTAACTTATCAGAAATGTTGGATACCATATGTGATCTAGGTTTTGATCTTTCTTTAAAGTTATTATCAGATGGTGTTACTAGATTTACTTCCTGTTTTTATCCATATGATCCTGTGGGATTTTTAGTACTCCAACAATTACAACTACAAGTAAAATGAGTTCAAAGAGGAGAAAACCACCCAAGAGAGCATTGGATTGCCCACCAAAAATTCCTGTGGCTGTCTCAAGCAATGCAAAAAGAGCAATTGCAATACCACCGATGAGAATACCGATGATTTCACCCAATGCAATGATGAAATGGTAACCACTCATCACTTGACCATCATCATGAATTCCCTTCTCTGCTGTATCACCGAGAGCACCCATGAGCACTGGAACAAGTGCTGAAATAACCATGATTCCAGGAACAATAGCCGCTAGAAACCAGAAATTGGATAGATCGAATCCACCGGGAGAGCCTGCAAGAACAAATATTAGTGCACCAACACCGAGTAGTGGCATACCGGAAATACCCAGTTTCATGGCTGATTTACGGTCATGAGAATCTGCATATTTACCCCATAGAGGTGCAGGTAGAGCCAGAGCAACGATGATCACAATAATTGGGATGAGTGCATCAACACTTCTTTCTTCTCCTGCCTCACTAGATCTGAAGGCAATAGAAGGACCCCAGAGACTGACTGAACCAATGAGTGCAGCGAGTGCCAACCAGGGAGCCAGCAAGGGTTTTCTCTTGGGTTCAAGCATAACCCTTGCTGCTAGGGTAACATCCTCTTTAAGACTAAAAGGTTTGACTTCTGTATGTTTGGGGGTATTATTAATACCGAAAAGGATGAGTAAAGCAGAGATAACTAGTATAATTCCCAGGACTGGGAAGGTTCTGGCCAACCGGGATACCTGCTCCTCATAGGTGATCCCATGCTCATCCACTCCCATCCAGAACCAGAGCATACCACCAAATGGCATACCCACTGCCCTACCATAGAGAATTGCATTGTCATACCAAGCCATTCTCAATGCACGATTATGGTCCTCAGAATTATAGTTGATGAAGCCAAGGGTGGGGCTGACCTTTCCTGAAGCAACCACCCCATGCAGGAAGTGAATTAATGCGAGATAAAGCACCATGTAGATAACTGCAGTCCAACCATGATCGGAGAGGAGCAGAAAATACGGTGCGGGAGCATAGAGTACCAGGACTACAGCAGCACCCAAGGTTGCCCATAGCAGAATTGGTTTTACTCCGGTGCTGTCACTTCTGTGGCCATAATACCCGGTGAACATAATCTCAGCAATGAGAAAGGTGATGGCAGCAAAAGAAGTGAGAAAAATCGGTCCGAACTCCGAAGCTGCCTCATGGCCTAGATGTGTCTCAATACCAAATACCAATGTCCAGTCAAATAGAATCAAAGAAGCTGCAAAACCGATACGTAACAAAAAAGTTGAGATATATAATGCCACCAGCTGTCGGTTGACATTTTGTCTGTCTGGAGGGAGTTCTTGCTCCGCTACTGCATCCATAGGCAGTGAAAGCGATAATGAAATATTAAAGTATCGTGTGACATGTAGATGATAGAAAGAGGATTAATTCTTACATTACAACGAGTGATCCTAGAATTGCAGACCTTTGCGTCGATAAACGTATTTTATCCCCTCAATCACAGCTATGGGGAGTAAGCCAGCAACGATCACTAGTAGCAAATCTAGAAAATTGAGCAAGATTAATTCAAAGTTTATTCCCAGTACTGCAAGACCAATCTGGATAGGATAGATGTATACCATGAGGAAGAAGAGGATGGGGGCAGCAACTATAGATGCAAGCACTAGTTTGTTGAGATCCTTGTAACTTTTCCATACTGGCTCATTCATCCTACGAATTGATAATACTATCGCTGATTCGGCAATATACAGGATGGCCAGGAGCATGGTTCGAGCCTTTGCCTGACCTATATCCACGGGGAGTAATGCATTTGCAGGATCATTACTATTAGGTACTTGGAACTCAATGTATTCCATGATTCCTTTCTGATTGAAGGCAGAAACTGTCCAATCCCACTCAGTGTATCCCTGGTAGATTAACAGGGTTGAGGTAGCAAGGGTAATGGCAAAGGCAGCGATAGTCATCATGAGAGGTTTAGATAGTATATCTGAACTTGCTCTTGGTTTGAGTTTCATAATCCCTTTATCTGGAGGTCCAAAAATGATGGCAAATACGGGTATGGAATGCACCAGACTGAATATCAGCACTCGTTGCCAGTTATTAAGAATCTGAAAATCTACTCTGAAGGCAGAGGTGAAATAGATGATGGCCTCGGCAAGATTTACTGCTATGTAGAAGAATACCATAATCCGTATCTTCTCGTAGAGATTTCTTCCCTCCTCGATACCCCGCACCATACTGATGTAGCTATCATCAGTGATGATGATATCAGCTGCATCCTTGGTTACTTCAGTACCCGTTTTTCCCATGGCAACACCTGCATCGGCACGAGTTATGGCAAGCGCATCATTAACACCATCACCGGCCATGGCGATGACATCACCTCGTGCCTGGTACCTATTGACAATAATCTCCTTATCTTGTGGGGAGACCCGAGCAAAGACGCTTACCTTGAAAAAGTCCTCATCAGACAGTGTGGGAATATCTTTTCCAGCCACCACCAGCTCATCAGGATCTAGCACACCCACCTGTCGAGCAATTGTAGCAGCAGTGGCAGGACTGTCTCCTGTGATCATGATGGGAAAGATACCAGCATTATCCAAATCCTTGACAGCATCAGATACTCCTGGTCGTGGAGGATCATAGATGACTGCGAAACCAACATAGGATAGCTTACTCTCCGCAAGTTCTCGTTCCGAGTCCATATCTTCGGATTTTATCTCATCCATATTCTTGATACTGCGATAGGCAATGGAGATGACACGGTAGCCCTGATTGGCAAACTCATCAACTCGTTCCATGATCTGATCCTTCATCTTATTGGTGAATCGGCGTCGTACCTTTTCATCACCATAATCCACACATAGTGGTAAAATGACAGAGGTTGCTCCCTTGACGAAAATCATCTCATCTCCCTCTTCGGTATCCTTGGCGATGCAGGACATTCGTTTGACAGTGGAGTTGAATGGATAACTCTTGGTGGTTTTGTATCGGTATTTAACATAATTCTCAGGAAAACCATGAGCCTTGGCTAGCATGAGCAAAGCTGCATCAGTTGGGTTACCATTGACTTCCCAGCCAATCTGCCTGCGACGATCATAATCCTCGATTTTTGGTTTGATAGTTGCTTTATTGTTCAAAATTGCAGAGGTAAGCAACAATCCAAGGGTGGATGCACTCTCGATCTGCTCCAGCTCATCTCCCTCAATGTTTTGACTTTCCATGAAATCAGAGACATCATCTTCATTGAGTGGATATAAGGGTAACTTCATCCCATTTTTCTGACAAACCCCAAAGTAATTCCCTGTCTTGCCCTCCTCATCCAGTACATACAATAATTTAGCAGTCATCAAAGAGGAGGTCATGGTACCCGTTTTATCAGAACAGAGAACACTCACACGACCTAGTGTCTCTACTGCGGTGAGATCCTTGATGACTACCTTTTTCTGGGCCATGTTCAGGACACCAGTGATTAGCACCACCGTTGTCAGTAACGGTATATTGATGGGCATCACTGCCATGGCATTAATAATTGCCTGGGCAATATCAAAGGCGAACTGATTAAAGGTGAGTGGAGTATCAGATCGTGATCGAACTATTGCGGTGAATATGATAAGCACGACTAGAAAGGATACCATCAATGCAGATAGACCCTTGCCAAGAGCATTGATTTTCTGACGAAGAGGCATCTCCATCGTCTGCATCTCTGACATCTGGGTGGCGATTTTTCCCAACTCGGTATCATTACCTGTGCGGACCACCACAACCTTTGCTTCTCCAACCTGGATAAAGGTTCCGAGATATACCATGTTCTTTCTCTTGGATAATTCGGTACCTTCCTCCATTCCATCAGATCCATCTTCAAATTTGGATACTGGATCAGATTCTCCTGTGAGTGATGCCTCATTCACCTGTAGGCTGGATGAATCCACAATTCGGGCATCTGCAGGTACTTTATCTCCAAGTGTGAGAATAACGATATCACCAACGACTAAGTCTTCAGCTTTGATCTCGAGTGCCATTCCATTCCTGATAACAGTGGTCATGGGAGGAGAAAGATCTGAAAGACTACTCAGCTTTTTCTGAGCCCGAAATTGTTGAAAAATGGCCAGACCCATATTGAATGCAATCAATACTAACCAGAATCCAACCTTTCCAACAAGGCCTTCTACGAAAATTGATAAGATTAGCATGATTGCAGTCATTATTAGGTAGACTACTATTAATACATCGAATAGGGGGGCGAGATATAACTTCCAAACACTCGGTTGAGGGGTGATTATTTTGTTTTTACCCAGTAAAAGACGCTTAGCAGCTTCATCATGAGATAAACCCTCGGATGTATTCGAGTTGAGTTTCTTTAACACTTGATCGATAGAATTCGTGTATGCATGCTCGATCTTCATTTTTTCCTGCATTGAACGTTTCTAAGCAATAGTTTATTATTAATCTATTTGTTTAGAAGTATTTTTATGAATGCTTGAGCTTTTCAAAGCACACGAATTGAATTCAAATCGAGCAAGAGCTTTTTCCAGATCTAATTGTTTATATACTTTTGAAGCCAAGATTCTAGTAAGATGGAAGCATTAAAGGATCGAAATTATTATTTGAAATGGACGTCTTGGTTTATCCGCCTGGTACTTGCGATTGCAATTCTTATCCCTGGATCCATACCAGCCTTGCTTCTATTCATAACCAGGTACGTACTAAGAATTTTTGATCCCAATGATCTTCTAATCAACTCAGTGGGAATTGCATTCGATAGCTTCATGCTGATGATCCCTGCTCCATTGCATATTTGGATCAGACCACTGATTATCTTGAAAGTGGTTCTGATATACTTTCTTGTCATCAAACTCATGCATCCACGGGAAAAACTTGGGAATGTCTTGCGCAGAAAATTCAAAACAACCTATGATCGCTATGTAAAAGCTCCTGTGATGTAATTAATTGTATATATACTTCATATGAATATTAATTAAAATAGTTTTTCAAGGTGCAATCCTTACTAGATTGGTGGTATGGTTTTATCTTTTGTATAATACTTTTCGTACTCTTCCAGCACCAGCAGTGGAGACTGGGATCAGGAGCACTGTATCTCCATCCTCGACACCATAATTAGATAGGGTATCATCGGGATCCATGGTTCTTCCAGCATGTGACAGATGAAACTCATCATCAGGCATACCAAACACCTGGGATACAGTATATTTGATGTCGCTTATAGGTGCACTCTCACTCACAACCATCTTCTCCTGTTTCTGGGAGGGGCCGACGGTTGATTGGAAGTAGATGTTTCTCTTGGATCCAGCAGGGGTTTTGCTGGAAGCAGGGGTCTTTGATTTGATTTCGGGTTCTTCATCGAATGTTAAGTCTTCAAATTCGCTCATTTTAATTCCTCGTTTTATTGTCGTGTTCATTGCGTGCTCCATTGTTTGTTGAGTGAAGCAATCATAACACACAAACATACTATCATTACTTTTTTTCCTATATAAACTTTTACACGAATATAATAAACAATTGTAACACACAAATACAATTATGTTACTATGTACTATACTATCTTATTAACCTCGCACATCAGTGTTCATGACGATAATAATAGTGAGAATAAGTTGATACAAATAAATCAAAAAGAAAGGATTGATTATTGATATTTTCTAAAGCCTTCAGTCTATCTCTCAAATTTTGTGAATTCAAAAAAATATTGAGTCGAATCAATTTCAGAATTAAAAATTACATATATATGTCTAATTCAAAAATTCCCACCTCCCAAAATTTTCAGGTTCCATGAGCTTAGCCAAATTGAACAT
>JADCLS010000004.1 GCA_026702845.1 Candidatus Heimdallarchaeota archaeon | reverse complement strand
GCTTTTTCCTTACTTAAGAGATCATCTAGAATATTCGGATTTTTATTGTGGAAAAACACATGAATTTTCTAGGGGGCTAAACAAGTACGAAAATATAGCTTGCATAATAAACTCTCAAGAAATTTCTTACATACAAACCAACCAAGATATTTTTTGGAGTAAGGATTAAATAGTATATTCAGTATGCAAATAATATGAATTCAATGAAATGGTATAATTCATTATTATTTATCTTGGTTTCAGTGCTATTACTGTCGACAAGTACTGCTCAGACAGCTAACTATGTACAAGGACCTGATGAAGTATTCTCCTGGGAAGCACCTGGAGCTATGCTGTATAGTGTTGAGGGAGCCTCTGTTAAGGATAACAAGTATGCATACCTTGCTGATGCAACTAATGGACTCTGGATACTTGATATTTCTGATTTTGACGATCCTGAGGTGGTTGGTCCAATGGAGTTTGATAAAATGATATCAAATGTCTATATTAGGGATGATACTCTCTTCCTAGGTGGATCTAGTAAATTATTCATCCTAGACATAACTGATCCAATGAATCCAGTATCTTTAGCCAATATCACCACACCTTCCACCGTGCAACAAGTGGTTGTTGATGATGAGTATGTGTATATTGCCTGCCACTCCGCATCATTAATGAAAGCAAATTACAGTGCTCTGCTCCATGATAAAATCGCTGTAGCAAATAATTATTGGACTGGAGGAGTGGTTGTAGATGGAGATCTTGCTTACACTGCAACAAGTTCAGCAGGATTTGTGGTTTGGGATGTTAGTGATGATACTCCAGTCATAAAATCAGAGTTAAAACTTGGAGATAATGTATACGAGATTGCTCAACTAGATGAGACCACACTTGTGGTTGGTGGAAGAGCTGGATATATTGCAACTGTGGATGTGGCAGATCCTGATCATCCTGTACTGGAGGAGATACTGGATATCACTTCAGATATTAATGGACTAGAAGTATACAAAGATGTAGTCATAGCTGCTGATTATACTGATGGAATAGTATCATTACTTACCCATCCTCTTGATTTCAATACAATTATGACCTCAGGTAAGAGAGGTTATGGTGTGAGTATTGATGATAAATATATCTACGGTAGCCTTGCTGGTGCTGGCTTCTATATCTGGGATATTGAGGAAGCAGTGAGCAATGCTGCCACTGATCCACTACCTTTCCATCCAGAATTATTGCTTTTAATACTACCACTGAGTATGTACCGACGTAGAACCTAAGAATTATTTATCAATCCTAGCCACCCAGGGAATGGAAATTGATTGCTTATCACGGATGAATCCGTATATTTGACCTGTATGCTCCATTAGATGTCTTGAGAGATAGATTACGACCTCCATCTTACTCATGGGTAGCCAGTGAAATCCCGATTTTTCTAATAAGGTCTTATCCTTCACATTGCTAACCAAATGTATTGCTCTTTTCTCTATGTAGTCCACAAAATCTAGTAATCTACTACGTGGTAAAACCTCTTCCACCTCTACACTTAGATCAGATTGGGGCTTATCTTTTTCAAAAAATTCAGGAAGTACATAATTTTCTGATGGTTGTTCCATTTCCTCATTGAGGTCATTGAGATAGAAATCAGTGTAAAACAATGCATGATACATCAACTGAGCAAGCTTGTGATCACTGATCTTCATAATCCATAACTCATCAGTGCATTTCTCGATGATATCTCTAGCCATGGCAAGGGTTGCAAGGAGTTGTGATAATGATGCTTTTTTGAATTCTTCTGCGTGAGACATAGGATTGAGAATTCTCCTTCCTCTTAATAATTCTTTATGATCAAGTATGCAAATTGCCAAGGGAAATGGCAATAGTATTTAGAAATTGATCGAGATGATGAGCTGTGGAAATACGAGAACATTATTCTGTGGATGATATGAGAGCATTTACCAAAACGGTATTGCTAAAACGAGGATACTCAGAAGAAGCCGCTGATGCAACAACCTATGCATTACTTGAGGCAGATATCAGGGGTATTTTCTCTCATGGAATAGCTGGGGGAACTGGACTTGAGGAGGCAGTAAAGCGTGCGGGGATCACGGCCACATTGGAGATTGACAAAGAACCCATTCAACTTGAATCTAAATATCCTAGCATAGTAGTGATTAATGGTAATGGAGCTCCAGGCCATATTACAGCCATGCGTGCAGTAAAACTAGTCAAGGAACTTGCCAGAAAATATGGTATTGCAAAAGTAGTTGTGAATAATACTAATCACTATGGTGCCGCAGGCGTGTGGTCACATCTCATTGCTCAGGATGGGGATTTGAAAGGCGATGTATCGTGTACGACCATTGCAGTTGCACGGGTAATGGGTGATGATAGTGATCGCTTGGATTACACCAAAGGAGCTGGATCAATACCAAGACTGGGTACCAATCCCATAGCCATATCCTTTCCGATTGTTAATGGTCAGGTATTGACACTGGATATGGCAACCACACGAATGGCTGTGAGTTATGGCCTCAAGCATCTCAAAGCTGGAACATTGATGGATATTCCTGAATACTTTGCAGATAGTAACTATAAATCCACCTTTGATCCTCGAGAATGTATAGATAACACTGAAAATCTTGAGGTCATCGGTAGTGTCTTTCCCTTTGGATCAACACTAGCTGGATATAAGGGGGATGGATTGATCAGATTTTTAGAAATAGATCAGGCACTGGGTGGAGGACCCATTACTCGCATACCGCTTGGTGGGAGTGGAAATAAACGAAGGATATCTCATAGTTTCACCGCACAGGTAATTGATTTTCATTATTCCAAAGTTGAGGGAAGACAGAGAATACGTGCACTGATGGATGATTATGAACAATATTTTGGAGAATACTCAAGGTGGCCGGGAGAAAGATCTGATCAAGCCATTGCCTATGCGAGGGAAAATGGAATCCCTTACAGTAAGGGCCAGGTAGATACCATACGCCGTGCTGCAAATGAAGTTGGATTGGTATTTGAAGATTTGATTAAGCCTGTATCTACTCAAGAATATCCTGAAGAGATTTTTAATAAATAGGTTAGAATAGTGACATTAATCTCCATATACCGAAGATTATCACCAGAATACTAATAGATTTCATTTTTCCGGGGTGAGAACCTGGCAAAGGCCACTTTGAAACCAATTTGAACCAGATAAAGAAGAAAATTACCAGTAACAATACTTCATTAATCATAGCCCATTGATGCAGTGTCCAGTTGGGTAAATAGAAGAAAAAGGTGGATCGTACCCAGCCTTCCATGAAATGTACTGTTGGAAGATCTGTTCCCAAGTATTTACCAGTGAATCTGACTATACTCCAATCCCATAGATCAAAACCCACTGAACCAATGAGCCCCCAAGAATAGCGCAAATCCTTTTTCAATGCGTATATTGCCACAGCTGCCTCTGCGATATAGGTAAAGATATGCCAGGTAGCATAGATCGGATCTCCCCATGAGGAATTGGAAGGATGATAGGTGAATTGAGCCAGTACATCAATGAAAATATGGAAGAAATAATTAAAAATGAAGATAGTAAGGATGCGCATGTAGGTGAGAAAAGGTACACCCAAATATTCTTTTGACAAGCTAGGCTTCTCTAATAAAGTATCATCTAATTTGCTGTAAATTAGCACGGTCCATATCATTCCAACAAGATAATGTGCTGCTCCGTTCATACTTTACTTCTCTAACAGGGATTTTATGTCTTATGTACACAGATTAGATTTAGTAGTTGATAAAAAAGAACTAGAAATCATCCATGGCCCGATCAGCAGCAGAGGATAAGAATCTTGAAAGAACCTCCATCATCGCCTTTTCCTCAAGGGTTATCTCTCCATCAGACTCAACAGTACTTTTTGCCTTATTCAGTAATTCTTCCTTTATTTTTGTTAGTTGTTCCACTTCCTCTGCAGAGAATTCTCCATCCTCACTAGCAGCATTTAGATATTTTTCATATTTCTCAGCATCTAGTCTAATATTCTCTATAAAGGCTGCCTCATCAGGATCCATAACACCATCTTCTTGAGCCTTTGCAGATAACGCTTTTAGCATTTCATCGAACTTTGAATCTTCCATCAGAATTTCTCCTTTCTACATTTGTTTTTCATACTATGAATAAAAATATTCTTTGCTAGAATCAGTATTCTTACAAATTTATATGTAGGATTTAACTCTATACTTAGATCTAAGTTATACCTACTTCTTCAATCAAAATTTGACTGATCAGATATGATTATTAGTATCGATCTTACCCAACAATTCAGATAATATGGCCATCAAAACTTTCACAGTTATTCCTGTAACATCAATAGCCGGTGAGACCTCAGTAACATCAACAGCATTGAAATTAGGTAGTACTCGGATCAATCGCATTAATTCTGCACTGCTCAATCCACCAGCAACAGGAGTACCAGTACCTGGGGCAAATGCTGGATCTAATACATCGATATCTATTGAGACATAGAGAAAATCAACTCGAGAGGCCAATTCCAAGGCTTTTGATTGAAAAAATTCAATGAATTTCTGAAAGTTGGCATATTTTTCAATATCAACCATGCGTAACTCGTCAATTCCCATATTATCAACCACATCCTGTTCTTCTGAGGTCATATATCTAGTTCCAACAATCAGAATATCATTTGGATCAATAATATCTAAAGCTCGTCTCAATGGACAGCCATGTGAATACGGAGAACCATCAAGCTCATCCAGTAGATCTCTATGTGCATCAAACCAAATGACACCGACTTTACCCTTGCTAGTACAAGCTTTAATGAGTGGATAGCTAACTGAATGATCCCCACCTATACTAATAATAGGTATATGATATGATAATAGATCGATCATACGGTTCTCAATTGTCTCTAGAATATTCTCAATTGGAGCTTGAAGAGGAATATCACCTGCATCAACCAGAACAAGATCTTCAAAATTCTTTTCATATCGAGTAAGAACTTGCAGATCTCGCGATGCAGCTCGAAGTGCATCCATTGCTTTAGATGCACCTGGTTTACCTGAGATCGAACCCTCATAGGGAACCCCCTGAATTATCACATGTGCATCAGAGAAATCAACGGTATCATATGCGATACCACCAAATGAGCCATAGTCTTCAGAGTTCACAAATCCTATCGAGAATAGACATATATAAGAGCACTAGCAGTGATATCCATATTCTGTTAGAATTTGATAAAAAATGCAGTAGAAAACATTATTAATACCCCAGTTCCTCAAATATATCACTTGCAGCGGATGAGCAGATAGATCAATCAAGCAATTGGCCTTGGAGGTCCCGATAATGCAAATAAATTCGTAAATGGTCCTGATGATAGTACTGCATACAGGTTTCACAGATAACAGGATCCTCGGATACCTGTTTTTTGCAGATAGGGCAAATTGTATTGATGATACCAATATCTTTACTTCTCTGAGGTTCTATAATTGTTGGTGGACTTGAGGCCAATTTGCTCATTATTTCCAGTAGTTGATATTGTACTTTATCTGGTAATGAATGACTATTTATTTCTTGAAATATCACCAGATCATTCAAAAGTATTTCATGTGGTAATAATTTGAAATGTGCCAGTGCTGCAAATCGAACATTTCAATCTGAATCAGACAGACATACTTCAATCAGCACTTGTTAATTGCTGATTTTCTCAACTGTAGCCATCCGTATATCTGGATCTAATGCCAGTTCTGAGACCCGAATCAGGAGTTCCTCGCCATTTAATCCATGAATGGCAGAATATCGATCACCCCAGGGTATACTATCATTAGTAGATATGGAGAATAATTCTTCCTGTGAGCTCAACATTCTCAATTTGGAGCGCCGTAATATAAAATCTTCAATATTGAGGTAGAGTTAGGTCTGGTACAATTCACTTACTTGATACATTAATTAGAAATTATTTCTTGATTCGGATATACTCAATCAGCAAGAATTTATAATTTCTTCCTTTAATCTCTTTGATGCTTTCTGGTTTGTATCTTATAACCAATGAGGGGATTCCTCTGTATTTTTATAATAATATGGGATCTAAAGATTCAGATAGCAATGAAATTCTTTTTTCTGGGATTATTTCTGCAATTCAAAAGGTGCTGGTAGAGGTTAATGTGGGAAAGGCTCAGAGTTTCATCACAGACAATTATCAGGTAAAATTATATCCTGAGGATCGAGTTGTCTATGCATTTATAATTGCCAGAAAAAGCAAGATCTCAGAGACTGCATTAAATCTGCTCCATTTACGACTACATGAGAAAGTACAGCCTTTATTGAAAAGTTATAAGGAACTGAATATGGTAGTAAATGATATTTCTGGGGCCTTGCAACTAGTGATAAGCAATGTGCTCCTTCATTGGGAAAAAGATCAACTAGAATCAGAGGCATCGAAAAAAGCCAAGGAGAGTCTATGGTAAATGATGGAAAGTAACACAATTCCTATACTAGCTGCCATTGTCGAACCCCTAATAGGGATCGGAATGCTGATCAATGGATTATTAATCTTCAATAAGTACAAGCAACGTAGAAGTCAAGCAACATTAATCCTTGCATTTTCTATCCTAGCATTTGGAATAGCTGCATCCATATCAGGTATTGGAAAAATCCTACATTACACTGCACCAGATGATTCTCTTAATATCTCTGGCTTTACTATTGTTATTGCATATATTTTCACTGCATTAGCCAATATTTTTGCCATGGAATTTTTGGCTCAGATTTTTAGAGAGGGTAAGTCACGTCTAAGTCTGCTCTTCACCACAGCCAATGGAATAACAATCGGATTTCTCTTGCCAAATATCAGCTTTGCTGATGATGCCTATGATGCCATACTGCTATACCTGATCTGGCATATTTTGGTTTCACTTGCCACCTATGGTACGCTTTCATATTATAGTTTCAAAGAAGCAAGGGTCACAGAACAAAAGGTACCCAAAACTGGCTTCAAGATGATTGGATGGTATGGGATCTCAGTTAATTTATTGTTCATATTTTTTGTAGTTGATCTCGCCTGGGGGATTGCCCGTGCAGGAGATGGCTACACTCCAGCATATTATGTTGCCTGGTTCATGGGAGTCATTGCATCATTAATGGCATATCTTGGTTATGTGATGCCAGCTTGGTTAAAGAATCGATTATCCTAAATTACAAACTTATATAATTCTATTACGAATAAAACTCAAATGCTTGCTTCCCCTACATCAGAGTTTAAGATGAAACATAAAGTATTTCGACTATGTATGATATCAAAAGAGTACGTAGTTACTTTCCAGCACTGAATAGAGAGGTGAATGGAGAAAACGCAATTTTTCTAGATGGGCCTGGGGGTTCACAGGTTCTTCAATCAGTAATAGATGCCATGATAATCTATCTTCATCAGGGAACATCAAATGTGGGTGGTAATTTTGCCACAAGCCAGGAAACTGATGAGATCATTGAGAAGGCCAGAGAGGCAATGGCGGAGTTGATAAATGTTAAATCGAATGAGATTGCATTTGGACAGAATATGACAACATTGGCTCTTGCTATTGCACGGGCATTATCCAAGGAATTATCAGCAGAGGATAGGGTAGTGGTTACTGAGCTTGATCACCGTGCAAATGTGGATCCTTGGCTGGAGATAGCCAGGGAAAAAAATGCTGAAGTGGCATGGATTAGACTCAATGATTATACACTACAACCAGATCTCAACCTTATTTCTGATAACACAAGGATATTGGCAATTACTCATGCATCCAATGGGGTTGGAACCATACCTGATATCAAACCATTCATACAAAAAGCTCGAGAGGTCGGAGCAATTGTCATTGTAGATGCCGTACACTCAACACCACATATTGTGTTGGATAGAGAAGAGTTGGATGCAGATATTATCCTCTGCTCTGCATACAAATTTTTTGGCCCTCATGTGGGTATTGCTGCCATACGGGAGGAGTTATTTAATCGATTGCAGATCTCTAAGGTTAGACCTGCCAAGAATAGCATCCCCAATAAGTTGGAGACTGGAACGCAGAATCACGAGGCTCTTGCAGCAATTCCACATATTATTGAATTCATCAGCAGCATGGGAGAGGGAGATAATCCCCGTCATAAGCTAGTATCGGGGATGAGAGTAATTGAAGAGTATGAGCATGAACTTGCGGAGTATATGAGGAAACAGCTCAGGATGATCCCTGGGATCACTCTCTTGGAGTGGGATGGACCAAAAACTCCTACAATATCGTTTATTCATGAGATCAAGACACCTGAGGAGATTGCGATTCACCTAGGCAAACAGGGGATTTTTGTTGGTAATGGTCATTTCTATGCAGATACTATTGCAGAGGTACTTGAGATAGATGGCTGGGTACGTATGGGTCTGGCCCCCTATACCACTAGGGAAGAAGTCGATCGTACATTAGATGCCATTAGAACCTATTTATGAAGATATATAGAATTCACTAAAAGAATCAGTATCATTCCATTCCAGAGAACCAATTGATTGGAAAAATCCAACTACGGGAAAATATTCCTTGGTCAGATTATTTTAAAACTGTGAGCACTTCTCAAAGACATAATTGTAATGTATCCATCTCTGAGTAACTGATTCGGACTAGCTATTCATCACCCAGCTCCATTCAGGAGTATAAGCTCTATATGTCATTATGAATATCAGAAATCAATGGTAGATAATGTGTATTTAGAAAAGATATTTAAATTATGAAGTCTATAGGTAGTTTGTAATGTATCAGATTTACACTTTCAAAACTAAACGACAACGAGATAATGAACAATAAACATAGTGGAAAGTAGATTAAAGATTGAAATTTTAGGTATATGGTGAAATGGAATCACGCAGGACTTCTAATCCTGATTTCCTGGTTCGAGTCCGGGTATACCTGTGCCCACGGGCTAGACGCTTGCCAGCGTAATATAATAGGCAATAATGGTCACGTAGCTCAGCTTGGTAGAGTGTGGGGCTTTTAATCCCATTGTCCTGGGTTCAAATCCCAGCGTGATCACCTGGGAAGTTGGTGTAATGGTAACATCTTTGGTAGTCAGCCAATGGCTGGGGGTTCAATTCCCCCACTTCCCGTGGCCCTCGGGCCCTTGAGCTCTATGGAGTAGTGGTCAATCTCGGTGGGCTTTGACCCCACAGACCTCGGTTCGAATCCGGGTAGAGCTACAGACCTGTTGGAGTAGAAGACAATCTCGTGAGACTTTCAACCTCGAGACCCGGGTTCAAATCCCGGACAGGTTATTGAATCCTCATTTTTGAAGATTATTCGATTGATCTATAAATTAAAACAATCACAAACGTGATCTTACCTGAATTTCTTAACTCCTGCTTTGATGGGGATCTTGATATGATTTTCAAATGGAACCATGAGACAACTATAATTGTCTGAATAGGCACATGAAGGATTATATCAATTTGAAATGCATTCTCCTCTAATTTATGTACAGTAACGAATCTGCCTCCTCCATAAGATTCCTTACCAGAAGTACCATCACAAAAGGGGAGGAAATAGTATTCACTATCCTTTGATTTAAACAACCACAATTTGGCTTTTTCATTATCAATTGTGATTTCCACTGCCCCGATTTTGATAAAGGATCGTATCTCACCAGTATTTGTCTCCATCTCCACAAGCTCATCAGTTTTTTCTATCAGAGGTAAGGTAAAATGATATTTTCTATCAGGTAAAAAATAATCTAATCCTTTATAGTTCTCTCTATCTTCCTTTGATAATGGAGAATTAAGATCCTCTCCAAATGTTTTGCTGATACGTTGATGATATTCTTCTATTAATTGTTCATAATCGCTATTTAATACAACCATGAAAGGGTATGCAAGGATTACAATAATAATATTACCAATTCGGCAATAAGAAATTATATGTAATGCAGTGATAATGTATTCTACGCAGGATATGGTTATGTATTAAATTGTGATGAATCTCCATCGGATACTATATTCTTACATAGAAAATTGCAATTGATTATATAGCATGGAATATCGATACTGATAGAAAATGAAAGGTCAATGGATGGTACTGGGAATACTTGCGATATTAATTATTCAAGCACCGGTTGTACAAGCCCAACTATCTCAAAATGATGCAGGATCTGGCCATGATGCACCTGAAGGATTGTATGATTCGTTATCAGTGGAATTGAACCAGAGTTACTCAGGGAAAGTGGGTAGTGCATATCAAGAGATAGATTCAGAAAATCCGGATAAAGAGGATTACTATAATGTAGTATTGGATACTTTTGGTTTGTTATCAGTGAGTTTTACGATACATGAACTTATTCCAGATGATAGTGGAAGCATAGTGAAGGATCATGGAGAATTTAATGTTGAGAATTATAATTATCAACGGTACTTATCAAAATTCATCTCCGTGAATACTACGACATTTGAGTTTGATATCCCAATCATAGCACCAACCACTGTGTATGTCTCATTCTATACCGAGGCGTCCTCAATTTCATATTCATTTGAATGTTGGTTTTACGAGGATGTGGAATACAGACAAGATGATGCCAAAACTGGTGATGATGCAGGTTATTATAATAGAGTGGAATTAGAGACAGATACTGTGTATACAGGAAGAATGGGATTTGGTGAGGCTAGAACCTATGATGGTACTGGAGATTGGGCAGATTATTATTACTTTGAAGCAGAAGCTCAGGGGTACATGTATTTCTCAGTTGATGTTGATTTACTTGAACCAGAATATATCAATGCTGACTTTATCTCATTTGTGATCCATTATGCAGACAATGACTGGTATTCACCAAGCCTACTCCAGTACTCATTCAGATACTTGGAAGAATCTGAATTTAGATGCCCCATACCCATTGCAGGAACCTATAATCTTACCATCAATACAGATGTTCATATCGGCTATACACTATCAATGCAATTTGTAGAGGAAACCTTACCTATACATGATGATTTTGGAACGGGCACAGATGCTCCTGATTACTGCTATTCTAATAATCTCGGCAGTAGGATACCAGAGATAGAGCTCAATTCCACTGGTTCTGGTATGATAGGCCCAGAATTCTACGATAGCAATTATTATCGTGATATGTGTGATTCCTATGCCTTTACTATTGATAAGCCAAGTAGTGTGAAAATACAACTATCATCGATCAGACTTGGTATGTTCACTGATGAGTATCGTGTCAACCTGGATCTTAGGTTAATCAAAATCTCAGTGGTAGAACATGAATTCATTGACCATATCATGGTGAGAGGAAACGAGAGTAATACTATGATTGAGGAGTTACAAGATGGAGAGTATCTTATCCTTTTGAATGCATTTGAAGGCAAATACCTGTATAATATCAGTATTGATGAAACGAGTTTGATTTATACCAGTTATGAATATAATTCCAATTACCCCAAGGTTGCTCCAATATTCCTCTTCATTGCTGTACCTGTGCTCAGGAATAAGCGAAAGTATGCAATCTCTTACATGTTTACGCATCAATAAGATCAATAATTGTAGTGTTTGTCTATCATCTGGTGATGAATTTTATAATTGAGGATTAGAATTTTATCCTCGTAATGCACCCCAATGAGAAACTAATTCGAAAGTACTTCAAAGCTATTGAGGAAGTGGATTTACCCACCATTTCAGAGCTTTTTCATGATGATTTTCAACACATATTACCAGATAAGGAGTTGAGAAGTGGATTTCAATATTTCTTTCCTGAACCTGGAAAAACAGAACTACCGAAGAGTGATAAATCATTCAAAGAGAGGGTTCTTGAGGGATTTGCCAAAAATCTAAAGATCTGGACCGAACAGAAATTTGAATTAAGTAATTTCATCTGTGAAGAGACAAGAGTTGCATTTGAAAATCATAGAGCCTGTACACATAGTGGAGATTGGAATGGACTTCCTCCCACCAATAAACGATTACTATGGAGAAGCATGGTGATGGCAGAGATTAAAGATGGAAAGATCTATAGATGGAATGTATTGGTAGATCACCTTTTAATTCTAAGACAATTAAATCTAATTTACAAAGAACAAGAGAATATTCTTCTAGTCAATTCGTATATTAATAAAATAAAAGAGATGGGGATAATTGATTAGGTAATTGATTATGAGGTTGTATCAGCAGTATGATGATATGCCTTGAAGAAGTCGGTAGACCACAGAGCCCATATAATGAATACTGGCTGGAAGAATAGACGTATGAATCTTGAGGTATCTGAATTCAATCCAAAGGCATCTATACCATTGACATATTGTGAGATATTCCCTGGAAAGATGGCGATGAAAAACAGAGATGTGAGGATTCCAACAATTACTTGATATCGCTTCAGGAATACTAACATCACACCAAGGAGTATCTCAGCAATCCCTGAGAGTACTACTACCAGATCTGGATCAATGGGTACCCAATCTGGCACTTGAGCTAGAAATTCCACTCTCAAAAATGATAGATGACTGATACCCGTGAAGAGAAGGAAGATACCTAGCAGGATTCGTAATATGATTTGCAATTTTGATGTTTGAGGTGTATACTGCAGAAGTTTACGTAATTGCATAGGTCATAAGAAGTGATCCAGTATATGTTGATTTTGATTATTGTAATTTATCTTATAATTTATAATCTTGAGAACCAATAGATCGTACAATGAGATTGTTTTCTGCACAAAATCCTCTATAAACTCCTCGATGGTGGGATCCTCGATAAATTCCTCACCATCTATATCAAATGTTGTCTTTTCTTCTACATCAGACATATTGAGTGTATAGGCTACTGCTATATAAGTAAAAAAATTTAAAAAATGTAACATCTGATACTTCTTTTGTTTAAATACTAAATGTTATTATGAGAAATACATGCGAAGAATAGTATTATTGTTGATTATGAGCCTGATGCTTCATCCTGTATCTGCATATCAAATCAATGGTTCCTTCACCACACTCAGTGGAACATCAGTTTCCTATGGTCAGTATTCTGGTAATTATCTGTTTTTGGAGGGTTTTTGGACAGATTGCACTGTCTGTGTGACTTTTCACGAGACAATAAAGAGCCTTTATGAGGAATATTCTGGCATTTTATCCTTTGCATCTGTTGCAGTATTTACAACAGATTCAATTCGCTCAGTGCAGGAGTTTGTGGATGCTCATGGTGGATCCTGGACCTTTGGACTTGATGATGGAAACCTGAGAACGACCTTGAATATTGGTTCAACACCTACCTCATTCTTGTTGGATACTGATGGCAAGGTACTCGTCCGTTGGGATGGTAACCAACCAAGGGAAGATATAGCTAATGCGATTGAATATCATGTTGAGGAGAATGTTGGAGCAACAGTACCTGATACCTATTATCAAGCACCTCAGGATGACCCCGAACCAACACCTTGGTGGGTAATATTTATCACAAATCCTATTACTCAGTTAACCTTTATTATAATTGTTGTTCTACTTGTTTACAGAAAAGTGAGGTAAATGCATACCTACCATTCTGGGATCATAATTACCAGAGTTGCAAAAACTACAACAAAGACTGGAGAATCAAAATGAAAATAAGTATGGTATATACATATTATTCCGAAAAATTATGAAATGAGCTATTCCAAAAAATTATGAAATGGTTTAAAGAAGAAATAAGAATAAATAAATATGATTAGTATTATTGAAATCAGCTATTCCGAATAATTTTGAAATCAGTCAGATAAATTAAGATCTCAAGATATTGAAGAAAACTCCTAGGGTGGAAGATAACCATCGAAGTTACTTTCTGACTTTATTACGACATTACGGTGACATTTTTCTCATTTGCAGTTTTTTCAAAACCTCGAATTCAGGCTAATACTTATTTTGAAACTTGCAATCTTTTGCTCTAAGCCATATAATATTGAACTACCCATTAATTATTATTATTAGAGGCTGCGGGTAAAATGGGATAATTGTTAAGTATGAGATGCTAAAATATGAGATCAGGCGAAGGCGGGGATTACATTTTTTTCATTTAGTGTTATTAACTCTAAATTAATAGATTAAGACTTACAGCCTCAAATAAATTCAAAAATAAATATTTTTACCATTTCAAGTCTGAAATTCAGAAATTAATTTTTGTATTCAATTAATTATTTTGATAATTTAGAATTTGATTGAATATATTTTTGCATCAATTTACTATCATTAATTGTGACTATTACTGTAATTCACCCCAATAATTCATATTTTTGAACCCAAAAATCATCAAAAGAATCAAGTACAAAAAAACAAACCTTGTTCTTTTATATAGGTAAACTATATTTTAGTTAGTGCATACAGAATCCAAGGCTTTGGAGCTTGTTGCACAGGAAATTAGTGACTGAAAATGACAGATTTCGATCAAGAACTAGACACATCAGGGCTTTCATGCCCTATGCCAATTTTGAAATCCAAGAAAGCGTTAAAAGGCTTAGATATCGGCAAGGTACTAAAGATTATTAGTACTGATCCCGGCTCCAAGAAGGACATTGCAAGCTGGGTCAACGTTACCGGACAGGAACTCCTTGAAGAGGCCGAAGAAGGCGGAAAATTCGTCTACTTTGTTAAGAGGTTGAAGTAAATGAGTGAAGGACCAAAGAAAATGGCTATCATCGCCTCTAAGGGGAGTCTTGATGATGCCTATCCCCCACTCATCCTAGGTTCAACAGCAGCAGCTCTTGACTTTGAAGTACAGATTTTCTTCACCTTCTATGGTCTATATATTCTGGACAAGAAGAAAATGAAGAAACTACAGTTTACCCCCATTGGTAAACCAACCCTACCCATGCCCATGCCCAACATGATCAGATCAATTCCTGGTGTTACTGCCATGGCAACTGGTATGATGAAGAGCTGGATGAAGGGTGCTGGAGTAGCATCTGTTTCAGACCTTATTGAGGCATGTCTGGAGGCTGACGTTAAGTTCATAGCCTGTCAGATGACCATGGATGTGCTCAAGATCAAGAGATCAGATCTCATTGATGAGTGCGATGTCGGTGGAGCAGCAACCTTCTTGGAGTTTGCTAAAGACGCTGATATCACCATGTACATGTAAAGCCAATATCGGCAAAAAAGTATCAACCGGGTTCCAGGTACAATGGAACATCTCAATGTCCAGAGAAAAATAGGACGATAATCCACTTAAGGAGACGCTAAATAATGACCGTAATTAGTATTCTAATAAAATCTGGTAAGTTCCAGGATTTCAATACACTTGCTCTGCTCACCTCCGGGTTTGTAGCTGCTGACTTTGAAGTCAGGATTTTTGCCATGGATGATGCAGTATATGCATTAAAGAAAGATCAGGTAGGTAAGACTATCAAAGTTGAATCAGATTATCCCGAGTACAATGAGAAGCTCGAGACATCGGTGAAAGAAGGCAAAGCCATGTCATGGTGGGATTTACTTGCTGATCTGAAAGAGTTCGGAGACATCACAATCAATGTGTGTGCCCTTGTCGCAGAGGTAGTGCACCTTGAGGAGAATGATTTCCACGAATTAGTTGACAACATTGCAGGTGTAGCCACATTTGCTGCAGATGTCGACGATTCAGATTTTGTACTCTCACTATAGAGATTACAGCTACAAAGCGACCTGTGCTGTCGCTATATAAGTTTTGCACGCTACAAGGATTGTGACTACAACAATGGAATACGAAGTAAAAGAAACAATTGATGCCCGTGGTAGTATGTGCCCCGGTCCACTAATGGAACTCGTGAGAGCGATTAAAGAAGCAGAGGTAGGCGATATCATCGACCTCTTGAGCAGTGATGCTGGCAGCCCCAAAGACATTCCTGCATGGTTAGATAAGACCGGTCATGAGCTGGTTGAGATCAGAGCAGAGGGTGACTTCAACCACATTGTGGTGAAAAAGGGCGAGAAGAAGCAACGCCGCAGAAGAAGAAGCGAGGAATAAATCATGCCTGCTAATGTTGTAATTATTGGTGCTGGTACTGGAGGTACTGCAGTTGCCAATAAGATATACAGAAAGGTGAAGAGCAAGGCCGAGATCACCGTGATCGATGCTACTTTCAAGCACCCTTACCAGCCAGGTACTCTATTCTCCATGTTCAAGAGAGAGACACAAAAGAGCCTGACCAAGGATGGTAAGAAACTCTTCCCCAAGAAGGTAAACCTCGTACAGGATATCGTTACCCTGGTTGATACCGAGAATAAGGTGGTAAAGACCAAGGGAGGAAAGGATGTACCCTATGATTATCTCGTACTCTCTCCTGGTGCACGATATGCCAAGGAAACTGCAGAGTGGTGGGATGATAGCATTCATGAGTTCTATACCATGGATGGTGCTGACAAGCTGGCTGATGCACTGGAGAATTTTCAGGGTGGAAACATCGTTGTCTCCATCGCGGATATACCCTACAAATGCCCCCCAGCACCTATTGAGGCTGCTATGCTCATCGATGACTATTTCAAGAAGAGAAATATGCGTGATAAGGTCAACATTACCTACACATCTCCTCTCGGACGTGCATTTTCCATCGAGACTACCAACACCCGTGTTGAACAGTATTTGAAGGAGAAGAACATTCCCTGGAAGACCCTATTCAATGTGGAGGATGTAGATACTGAGGAAAAAGTCATCTACTCCATGGAAGGTGATGATATTGATTATGATCTACTTGTTATGGTACCCCCACACCGAGGACAACAGTTCCTCATTGATAGTGGTATTTCCAAGGGTCATGGATGGATCCCCACTGACCGTGAGACACTAGAGGTAGAAGGTCAGGAAAATATGTGGGCACTCGGTGATGCAACCAATATTGCAACATCCAAGGCTGGTTCCACTGCTCACTACTCCGCACCTGTAATTGCAGCAAACATTGCCGCACTTATCAAGGGTGAGGAGAAGAAGGCCATCTATGACGGTCATGTCCAGTGTTTCTTCTTAACTGAAATGGGTAAATCAATGTTCATTGATTTCAATTTCAGTAGACCACCAAAACCCAGTCCCACTAGGAAGATCTGGTGGTGGTTCAAACTCCTCTTCAAGCCAATGTACTTCTCTTTGGTTGCTCGAGGATATGTATAACACATAAAGCTGATCAAATAATAACCTTAAGATGATCAATCAATGATCAGTCACTACCTTAAACCATCAACCATCAACCCCAATATTCATACCGAAAGCAAACCTCTCTATCATACCGATACCTATTTTTTTAATTAGACAGTTTTTTGCAAAATTCATTTTGTTTATATAAAAATGGGTTTTACTTCCCAGAAATTTCAAGGCATAGTAAATTTGTTTTTCTTTATTTCTCAAGTTTTTTATTTTGTTCTCCTGTCTTTGACTTGTGCTCCTAGAGTTATCGTTTAGGTATTTCATCTACAATCACCTCAGAACGATAAAAGGTGTCAAAATCATCGCTCTGGGAATTGTCATCATTTCATCCACAGGAATACTAGTCAATAGTTTTAGTACTGAGGTGACTGAAATCACCCAGATATTGGGTTCGGCAAATGATACCATTATCATCTCTCCTCATGAACAGGACTATTTCTCTACTGAACAGATGACACAGCTTCTTTCATTGATAGAAAACAAGGCAACAGTACTCTATTATTTTGAGGAATATTTTAGTATAGCCAATATTACTGTGAATAATCAGATTTATCAGGTTCCGATACATATCACTGATATAAACAAATTTGCAGAATACATCAGGTATACAGGAGCATTTGATCCAGTATTGCAAACATCTTTTGTTACCGAGGATTTGTATCTTGATCTTGATCTTGCCATCGGTGGAATATACGAACTTACCAATGAAGGTGGTTCCTATGCCATCACAGTGGCAAAAAAACTGGATCAGGATTTGAAATTCATTAATTCTGGCATCTATGTAAATAAAACTCAGAGTATGACCAAAACCAATCTACTGTATGTCCAGTTCACTAATGAACGTCAGGATGAGGATATTGTCAATTCAATCAATGACCTGGATTTTGTGAAAGTTCTGGATTCCAGACCTGAAGGCCGATTTCTGGTCATATCAGCAGATCAGATCATACTATTACTGCTTATCCTGCAGTCACTGATCTCATTTCTTGTAATTTTAAATATTTGGAACTTATTTCATCAATTACTCTATGAATCCAAATTTGATATCAGGATTATGCTCTCCATAGGATACGAACGCAGAGATGTGCAGATACTATTCTTTTTGATGGCAGGGATCATGGGGTTCGTAGCTTTTATGTTATCAACTATCATCTCCTACTTACTAGTATCCATATTTCTTACCATTTTTACTCTCAGTTTCGAAATTTCCTATTTGCAAGTTGGTTTGGATGGTAGAATATTGCTCTTCAATTTCTTCAATGGTGTGATTATTTCCATGCTTGGATCATTCTATCCCATTTATCGGGAGGTGGAGTTATGATATCATTATTTACTGTTCCATCTATCATCACCCCACGTCGATCATTAGGAGTGATAATCTCCCTCATCATCTCCTCAGCTATTTTCGTTGGATCATACTCATTGATCTACTCCATGCAAAATGTCAATGATGATTTTTTTGGATCAGCAGATGATATTATGGTTTTCTATAATCCTGATGCCACCACGCCATTCACCTCCAATGTTCCAAAATTACTTGAGAATTCATTTGATGATATAGAGGCCGTATCGGTGGTATCTCCAGAAATTTTTTTACCATCAATTATCAATGATCAGCCAGTGTATATACGCGGGGTGAAATATGACAGGATTTTTGACTTAGAGGGGTTGAGCCTTCTCTCAGGAGTGATGCCAAGTTCAATGTATGATGTCCTGGTGGGTAACAAATTGGCTCAACGATTGGGATTGGTGGTGCATCAGACACTGGAGGTGTACTCCATTACTGAGGAGATAGTAAAGGTTCAAATCACAGGTATTTATGAATCATCAACAGTTACCACAGATGAGATATTGAGTTCAATTAGTGTAGCTACCTCATTATCACAAATATCAGTGAATTCATACACTCATATCAGAGCCAAGTATGATCCAACTATGATGTCTGAATCAGAAATTCTTGAACTAGCAACTGAAACAAATTCACTATCAATCCATCTTAGTCTCGGAAATACCACAGAATCATCACAAAATATTCGAGTGAGGATTGTGGATAAATTCGATAATATTGTTGTGGAGAGCAAGTTATTCCTGGAAAGAGAGATCGAGGTTGTTAGAGGAGGATATTATATTGAGATCTATGATAACAAGGAGCTCCTGCAAAGAGAATTTGTACATGTGCGAAATTCTGAGAATGTTGAAATCTCTATTGCCCAGTATTCATTCTCTGTCAATTTTACTATTATTATGAATAATCTCCCTGTTGATGATTACCCCTATTCTATTGTTAACCAATATAATAGCTCAGATGTATATGCAGGGAAGACAGAAAATGGGGAGATATATCGTATACTGGATGAGAACTCATATACACTTATTCTATCTGAATTTGATTATTCTCAAAGATACAATTTCACTCTCGATCGGCCTATTAAAACTATCATTAATCTAAATGAGACATCCATCATTGATTTGTATAGTATTCAGAATAACTCACTTTTTCTGGAAAATGATTTTACCATCGATTTCCAGTACATCGGACAACCCTATGAATTTTACTTTAATGAGACAAAAATACCAATAATCCAATCCAAGGCTAGGATCAATGCATCTGATGGTACATACGTGTTAAGACTTCAACGTGATGGGATTGAACTCTGGGAGAGAACAATCGTAATTAATACATCAATAATCCCCATACCTGAGGATTTATTATTTGATTATGCACATTACTCGCCAGGAGAACAAATATCGTTCAATGTGCTTGGATTACAACACTTCACTAGCACCACATCCCTGGAATATCAACTAATAGATGTAAACACTGCCACTATAACACTAAATTTGCCCACTCAGATTGGATTTCATCAATTATCGTTTACGGCTATGTCTTTAGGTGGCACTACGTACACGAAAACATGGTCGATCATAATAGATACTGCACAAGAAAAAGCAGGATGGAAAGAAGCAGCACCATATCCAGTAGTTAGACCGGGTGATACCCTTGATGTGTGGTTAAAAGAAAAGAATGAAACTACTGTTGTAGTTGATATTGGATCAGTTACTTTGGATACTTCGTGGAAGTTTATAGTACCAGATAACTCTTCTGGAGAATTGGTTTCAAGTACTTTATACAATGTTTCCTTGACTTATAACAATGTTGAGACTGTATTGAGTTTCTTTATCATTCGATCCTACCTAGATGTATTTGCGTTATATAATGGATCAGGCCAGATAGATCTGAATTTCTCACAGTTGGGATTATCTACCCAAATAACAGATCAATTACAAGGCAGAATACAATTGGATCTAGTTATCAAGGATCAGAACTATGGTTTGCATGAATCTCTGTGGGAATTAAGAGTACAAAATAAGAGAATCCAAATAGGTGAAATTATTGCCTTTCCCACGGGTAATAATCAGATTTCGATCAAATCTCTCATTACAGGAACAACCGAGATAATATCTTTCTCCATTATCACGGATAACAGTATATTACCGAAGTCAGAGTCAATAATCACAAGTTATTCAAGTACTGGTAGAGTTTCCTTACTAGCGAGAGATACAAATTTACTAACTGCAAGTATTTGGGATCTTGATGCCAATACAGCTTATGTACCGATTATGATTTCAGATACAATTATGCAATTACAGCCAGGTAGATACAATATTAGCTTTCAGTATGCAGATCAATTTATCTCAACTTTGACCTATACTTGGCAAGTTGAGGTACTCAGCTGGCAAGAAGACCAAACCATTAATACTTCACTCCTATCCAATCAAATGGGACACATCATAGGAAGCTCATCTATTAAGACATTCAAGGATACATACATTGCTGAAGGAGCAATGATAAAAATCAGCACCTCGTCTTCCTCATTAAGCTATATTCGAGACATTGACAATAAGAAATATCTCATAAGTGTATCAAATATTGCTAGTGGTATCTATACATTGGATTTCTCCAATGGAACTAGGATAGAGAAACAATATCAAGGAGCTATAGTTCTACAAGATGCGGTAGAAACAGTCAATGGAAGTATCAGTATCAGTTTTACAGATATGAATCTCAAGCAGCGATTATTGAAACATAATTTCACGCTTGGGTTGGTGGTTGAGGATAAAATCATCAATTTCTATAACAACACCCTACACATACTTGATGATGTATATGTTAAAATCACTCTAGATCAGACCAAGGAGACATTACAATACTTCATCACCAATAATAATGCATCTATTACTATATCAACTGTAACTCAAAAGGCCTCAATTTCAATATTGACCAGCAGTTTAGAGGTACTAGAGAATTTCAATATTCTCCTTCAAATCAATCAAACTATTGGTATAGGAAGCTATCTTGTCACTTTTCATCTCTTCAATAAGAATTTTAATCAGTATCTGGACTCTCATGTTGTGAGATTGACTAGGGATGGAGTAACAGAGGTTTATGATAGCCAATATCCTCAAATGATAGCAGGTGGTAATTATTCATTACTTGTCTTGGATGATCCATTTGTGTTGGAAGAACAGATTGAGATTAGCATGTCAGGGAATATTTCCTTATTCTTCCCATTGCTCAATTGGAGCAGTGAAATTGTGATCTATGACATTCCTATCTTTCCAGTTAGTGTTAGCATAGTACATCAAGTAACAGGGATTGGGAGAGATATTAATCTGGATGATGAAGTGAAAATTAAAATCACTGATTTTCCTGTTGGTAAAGTTAATATCACTGTTAGAGGGATATGGGGAGTATTTTCAGAAATTGTAGAATTCTCTCATGGATTACCAATCCTTGAGTTAAGTGTTCATTCTGTAAGTATTGTAGAGGAAGTAGAAGTAGTAGTAGAGATGAATATGTATGAGATTCTTAAAACATTGAATATTACCTTTGTAGCTAGTGAGGACTATCTCAAGGAATTTCTTCAAGGTGCACTCGTCATCATTCAGATCATATTATTCACTCAGATCATTATCATCCTGCTAGTGTTGTTTTACAATATTATTGAGATCTCAAGTTCATTAACCTTTGAGAGCAAAAGAGAAATCAAATTATTCATTTCCATAGGAGCAAGCGATATTCAAGCTGTTTTTGCCTATACTAAACGAATTTTTGTCCTGAGTGCTTTTATCACTCTGATCGGTCAGACAATTGCAGCAGTACTGATTCATCTCCTGGTAATTTCAAACAATACTGTTTTTTTTGGGCATCAGTTTATTCCCGAGGTATTCACCCCTCAACTATTGTTACTCAATTATTTATTTACCGTGATATCCACGTTAGTGGGAATGAATCTATCTTATAACAGGGAATTTCAACAACCTATTTCTGAAAAATTGAATGATATATTTATGAGAATATGAATCAAATTAATAATTGAATATCATTTACTGAATTATGCAAATTCTTAATCTTTCTGAGGAAATGATGAAGGAAAAAATCAATCAACGAGAAACTCGAGTATGTGTGGTGGGATTGGGAAAAATGGGGCTACCACTTGCAATGGTGTTCACTCACGCTGGTTTTAATGTATCTGGTCTTGATATATCTGAAGAATTAGTTGAGATGCTAAATAATGGAAAAACCTCTATTAATGAACCATTTGTTGCAGACAGACTCAAACAAGCTTTAGAGGAACAGCGGTTTATTGCAACCACTGATGCCGAGAATGCCTTGAAAGACACTAGTTTTGTTATCTTTATCATTCCAGTCCTTACCAGTGAGGATGGTCATGCAGATATACATATTCTTGAGAGTACTTACAGAAGAGTTAGAGAATTTGCACCAAAAGGAATAGTTTACATCCAAGAATCAACTTTACCTCCAGGAATGACATCAGGTCCCCTCAAATCCCTACTACAGGAGGATGGATCAGAATCAGGGATTGATTTTGGTCTAGTGTTTGCACCAGAACGTACATTCTCAGGTAGAGCCATCAAGGATATAGAAGAGAATTATCCCAAGATTCTTGGTGGTGACACCTATAATGCAGCCATAGCTGCGAAATATCTGTATGAAGCAGTCTGTAAGAAGGGAGTAATCAAATTATCCAGTGCTACCGCTGCGGAAGCAGTAAAAACATTCAAAGGAGCATATAGAGACGTAAATATTGCTATTGCCAATGAGTTGGCCAAATTGGCAGATTTACATGGTGTGGATATACTTGAGGTTATTGAGGCTGCGAATTCAGAACCATTTTCTAATATTCACAGACCGGGTTTGGGAGTTGGAGGTCATTGTATCCCTGTTTATCCAAGATTTCTTATAGCACAGGGAATAGATTTGAATTATAAGCCTAATGTATTGGATGTTTCCAGAACCCTAAATGATTCCATGGTAGACTATGCCATTGAGATACTAGGAAAGAATATCAATTCATTTGAACAAGAAATCCTGGTACTAGGCCTTGCCTATCGTGGCGGTGTAAAGGAACATCGTTTATCTCCCACTATTCGCTTGGTTCCTCTACTCAGATTAAAGGGAGCAAAAGTTACTCTTGCTGATCCTCTGTACACAGTTAGGGAAGTAGATGCAATGTTTGGAGAAGGTACTGGAAAGGAATGGACTATAGAGCTGGTTAAATCCTATGATTTGATTATAATAGCCACGGATCATGAAGAATTCAAAGCAATCACTGAATGCATTACAGGATTACCACAGAAAACGATATTTGATGGACGATATGTCCTTGACCCTAACAATGAGCACATCATCCTGCAACCAGGAAGATTGGTATATTCCAAATAGAAAGCCCAAATTACATCGAATTATATCAATTTGGAGAATTTTACAAATTGCGTTCTGATATTGATCTAGGATAGATTAAGTATACGATGAGCTTAATAAACAAGTTCTCAACAATCAAAATATACACAGGATTTGATTATTATTTCTTCAGGTGGACAAAAATACGATTTCACATTCAAAATATTATTACTAGGTGATGGAGCAGTAGGAAAGACAGCTCTTGTTCACAGATTTGTTCATGATAAATTCGCCAGTGCGTATCTAATGACCATAGGTATGGAACCGTACTCTCGATATGAAACAATTGATGGCGTAAAAATTGTTTATTCATTATGGGATATTGCCGGTCAGGATAGATTCAAAGTAATGAGACAAATGTTCTTCAGAGGAGCTATGGGTGCTCTGGTGACTTTTGATTTAACTCGAAAGGATAGTTTTGAGAATACTATCAATTGGATAAATGAGGCAAAGGCTGAAAGTCCTGATATACTCTTCATTCTAGTTGGAAACAAAAATGATCTTGAGGATCAAAGAGAGGTCACCACAGAATATGGGATGAAAAAAGCTGATGAACTTGGTGCTGTTGGGTATATTGAAACATCTGCATTAACAGGAGATAATGTAGCCGAGGCCTTCCGCAAAATAGGTAAAAAGCTATTGGATGAGAGACGTTAATGCTTTATTAATGACCCCATTACAATTAAATACTATCATTTACAATAAATCATTTTCTACCTCAAAAAGGGATATTTCATTCCAAATTCATGTTGAACTAATTAAATAATCACCATAAACTGTTTCGGGACTAAAATACTACTGTGAAATGAACTATCATACTAATAAATTATTGCTAATTGGAAATAATTAACTTGTAGAAACATAGGTATAATAATTCTTACTTGTTATGACAATATGCAGACGTGAGTGCATGAAGAATTTAGTGGAATTAGCGGGGCATATGGATCTTTTTGATGCCTTGTTAGGGCCACAGCAGTCACGTAACCGAGAAATACTCTTTGATTATGACATAGGAAGAGATAGTAGACCCTATAGTATGAGACCAGGTAGGGAATTTTATCGTGTTGAGATCACAACTCGAAATGCCTATGGAAATTTCAAAAAGATTAATTGGTTTTATCATAGTAATGAGGATAGATCGCAGTGGAATATGACCAGCCTTTCCATGAGAGGCATGGGTTTTAATCTGCTGGAACTGCAAATTATCAGACAATTGAAAAGTCTGGAATATCTTGATCTACAGGGTAATCAGTTGGAATATTTCAGCTTTACCTATCTTGAAAACTCTGAGAAGATACATACGCTCAATTTATCTTCAAATAACCTTCATTCTGTAGATATTGCCAGAATATGTCTACCTAATCTACGATTACTCAGTTTATTCTCTAATCAAATTGAGTATTTTGACATCAAGCAGCTGGAAAGTTGTATCTCTCTCAATCGACTACTATTGGCAGATAATGCAATTTCCGATATTGATCTTAGATATTTAAGTAGATTTGAGTATTTGGATACCATAGATCTAGGTGAGAATAACATTCGGAAAATCAGCCTTTCATTCAATAATCCTAATCTGATCCAAGTATTGCTCAATGACAATAGAATATCTGAACTAACCCTGGATCCTGAACTTAATATCCCAAATGTCAGCTTTATCAATCTATCCAATAATATGCTTGAACTACTGAATTTCAATTTCTTTCTCACATTACCCAGTATAAGAAGATTACACCTCTGGGGAAATTTGATAAACAGAGCAGAACTGGAATGTACAAGTACATCTCTGCTTGATTTGAACATCAATTCGAATAATATTGAGATTTTTTCGTTGAAGGGCAAATACGAGCACCTCGAGGAGCTTGAAATCGCCTACAATAAAATCAAGAATGTTGATCTTTCACAAAATAACTTGCGGTCATTGAAACGTTTGAATATTTCATATAATCCATTGGAACAGCTATTGTTACCTAGTTTTGAAGTTCTACAATCACTAGAGGAAATAGATCTGCTGAATACTAAATTGATAAGGCTTCAACTATCAGGATTTACTGATATTTATATCAAGGCAGTAGATAGGTACCAAGGTATAGCTTACAAGGAAATTACTATTAATCATAATAATATTGATTGTACTTTGATAATTGATGATGATGTAAAAATTGAAGTTGATTAATAGGTTTTAACACTTTATCGTACTTAGAAATTAGTTTTGCTTGTAAATTAATCTCTCCCATGTAGATGCAGTGGGCACCTGTGGGTTGAGACCATTTCTTTCACGGATGAATTTCACAGTATTATCGAAGAGATGGGGTGGAACTTCCTCAAATTTGGCAAAGGAATATCCAAAGAACCCACGTCCAGCAGTAGCACCACGAATGTCATCAGCAAGTTCAAGAGTCTCAACTGTTGGAATAATTGCCTTGAGAATGGTGGATCCACCAGCCTCGGAAATATCCTCAACCATACCTCTCTTCTGTGTGAGAAGACCAGTGAGTGCACCTAAGTAATCCTGTGGTGTCTTTATCTCTATTCTCATAAGTGGTTCAAGCAATTTAGGACCAGCAGACAAGTAACAGAGGTTACAAGCAGCATTTACCATGGATAGGATCTCAGTGATACCGATATGAGCTGGATCAACGTGAACTGTGGCATCGGTAATAACGAATGCTACTCCTTGCAATGGCTCACCAGCAAGGGTTGCCTTTCTTGTATACTCAGTCCATGTGTTGATTACATTTTCCTGTATTCTCTCAAGTCTCTGTACACCTTTGGTATCCTCAATCAGAATGCAGTTCTCAGTAACAGCCCAGACACCACGGCAGAATTTGTTATCCCAGACACCTTCTGATGCCTCGGAGATGATTCTTGCTCTTTCTTTTCTATCCATGTACATGTCTACCTGACCCTCTTTAAGTGCCTTTAATACTCCAAGAGGCATAGGTTCAATTCTCATTCTAATTCTGTTGTGACCATTGTTTGATTTGGTAACATACTCATCAGAAGGCTTGGTTACTGTTTCTCTGTGTACAATAACAGGATCACTCACATCAATTGGAACCTGGTCATTGATACGGGTAATAAGAATTTCGATCTGTAGAGGATCGATACCCTGTAAGATCAATTTCTTTGTTTTCTGATCAAGTTCATATGATGCAGTAGGATCAGCCATAATCCAGTTTCTTACAACTTCACCTAATTTGGTTAGATCCTGGGCGTTTTTAGCATTGATTGCACGGGAGACAACAGGTTCTGCTGCATAGGAAATTTTATCAAATCCAGATAGTGGAAATCCATCTCTGTAGAAACTCTCACCTGCAGGACAGATGAAACCATACATTGCAAAGAGATTTCCTGCTGGAATGGTGGGTACCTCAAGAATATCAGTAATCTCCATGATACCTAATTTTTTGATTCTCTGCTTCTCTCTTCTGTTGACGAGGAAGATAGTGTCTTCCTTCTTCAAAGTACCTGAGAATACACGTCCAATTAATGTTGGCCTCTTAGATTTAGGATCAATGAAGATTTTGGTAATCATACCAAGTAATGGTCCATCTGGATCTGAAGCCAGAAGAGCCTTACCTGCCTCGGATTCGAGATCACCTTGCCAAATCTTGGGGATTTTGTACTGCTGAGCCTCGGAGGGGTTAGGTATATGTTGAATAACCATTCTCAGAAGAGGATCATGTAGTGGTAGGTTCTCTCTAAGCCAGGCCTTATTATCATCAGCATAGTATTGGAACACGTCCTGTGGTTTTAGACCCTTTTCTTGCAGGATCTCCACAGTAAATGCCCAACCATCCTTAGCAGAACCAACAGCTATACTGTTCTTGGGGAATGAAACAGCCCATTCCTTCTTGAACTGCTTAGGGGCAATCTTTCTGATGAGATTATTCACCTGAGATACAATAACATCTAGTTTACCAAATACTTCTTTTGGTTCCAATCTCAGCTCGGAGATCAACCTATCAACCTTGTTAATAAATAACACTGGTTTACAGGCTTCCTCACCAACGGATAGCTGAATATTAGTCTCAGTCTGTGTCATCATACCTTCAAGTGCATCAACAAGAATGACTGCACCATCTGAACCTCTGAGGGCACGGCTTACCTCACCAGTAAAGGAGAGGTGACCGGGAGTATCATTGATCTGGAAAACATATGTTTTATCCTCGTACTCATACGAGAGGACAACGACGGAGGTGAAGATGGTAATTCCTCTTTCCTGTTCCTCGTCATCACTGTCAGTCATACGCTTCTCACCAGCCGTCTCTGCAGACATTAAACCGGCTTTCATTAAAAGGTAATCAGCTGTAGTTGACTTACCATGATCAATATGTGCGGCGATTGAGAAGATTCTCCTCTGTTCATGAGGGTATTCCTCAATCATTTTACGAATTTCGGACGCATTCTTCACTTTCATCTTAGAATTTCACCTTAAATTCACAATTTAATTGTTTCTGAGCCTTTTAATGATTTGTATTATTTAATTAAAACGATATGAAACAATAAAATTTCGGTTTATTTAATTATAAATGATTGAAGGATTATGTGAAATAATTTTTCTATTTTAACCAAGATTGTTCAATGAATTTTAGAATATTAAAAATCAAAGTAATATGTGATTGCTGAAAAGCTGTTATTTTCAACTGATCTTTCTTTATCTAACCCTGAAGCGATAGAGGTTACCCAAGAATATATGGAGAAAATTATTGCATTTGTAAACTCTAGTAAGGATTTTGATGTTAATGATAATAGTACAGGAATTATTGTTCTTTATCTGGATGATTTATGGGTTGTAAAAATTATTAAGGATGACTCAAAATTGAGTTTTTTCAGAATACATCCGGACTATAATCCACTATTAAGTATCGAGAATAACCCATTTGTCAATATCACTTATGATGCCAAACGGGTAGAAATCAGAAACTACTCCCATGACCTATCCAATTTATTAACTGTCATGTTAATAAATCTGGGTTTTCTTCATGATCAAGTTACTGAAGGTGAAATCAAGAGTACCGATAACGAAACAATCATTGATGTATTGTCTAGTTCTTTGGAATCAACTAATAGATTAAAAAATCTCATTGAGGAAACCAGAAAAACCAATGAATGGGATGAATCTGAGATTGAAGGGGAAACAGAGGTGGAGATTGCCTTGTACAATGCACTATCCTATGTAAACAAACATATCGAAAAGCCATATACATTACAGGCTTCTATCACCAATGGTAGTACATTTTCACTAAATCTAGATTCTATGTCAAGATTTCTTAGCATATTCCTCATCAATTCTATGTATGCCATAATCAATCCTACAATACAACTATTTGTTGATGATAACAAAATTAGCTATCGTGATAATGGCCCAGATTACTTATTGGAAGGAAACAAAGTGTATCGGGAGTATCCAGCAAATGTTGTAGAATTTATTAGAGAATATCCAAATATCATTAAAAAATTGGTTCATACTGTCCAGGGAGAAATTGAATTCAATAATTCAGGAATAGAAATTAAGAAATCATAATCCAGATGTGCTTGTATTCTCACCACGTCGATTTGCAGGATATAGACGTTCAGTGGTATTCATCTCCCTTGCTTCGTAAGCCTGGCAGATTTTCTTTACATTCAACATTCGTCTAGTAAGGACATGCAATTCACCCAGTTCATAAATACCAGCTGATAGTTCAGCATAAGCATCATAAGAAATTATATGGCTATGGAATAAATTCACGTAAACTGTATGTTTCTTCAATCTTACAATACGAACCTTTTCATCTAAGGTATCTGATAGAAATTCAAATTTTTCCTTGTGAAATTCATCCAGTAAATGTTCAAAACTTTCTTTACTTACACTCATATAGGAATGCTAATTTTACAATTTATTTATATTTAGATGATTTTCAGTTCTAATCCTTTATAATTCCAAAAGCAAATGCAATTGCCATTATCAATCCAACAACCATCTGTGGCATAAAGATATATGGCCAATTCTGCATCAATCTAGTTTCAACATTACCATCAATAAATGAGATGTATACCATGTATGCTGAAAATAGATACATAGCTCCAGCCAAAATTGCTACGATTTTGTTGAGTAAATTACCACCAAATCCTGAAATCATCATCAAGATACCAGAAGATATTAGAAGAATATCTAAGGTTAGCATTCCATTCTCCAATCCTTTCTCAGTATTTGGTAAAATCAGCTCAAATAATAGATACATCACAGGTAAAGTAATTGCTATTCCCTCAGGTACGGAGTAAATTTCCTTTCTGTATTTGGAGAATAGACTTTCAAGAATAGTGAAAAGGATTGGTAGGGTCATTGTCACTATGATAATATTAAGTGAATACTCATACTTCAATGCTGCAACCAGTCCAGTTATTGTCGGATATGCTTGATCTCCAGAACCCATGAAATAATCCAGAAAATCATTGATTGTATCCCCTTTGATACCATGCATTGTTAAATTGAAATTTGCAGCGAGGAGAGTAATTCCTGCCAAAAATCCGAAAAATCGTGCCAATTTTCTTGGTTGATTATCAGCCTTTTTCTCCTTCCTTGATGAGCCACTAGTGGCCTGCTCTATACTCAGACCTGTCATTTTCTCATATTGCTCTTTCAATTTTTTCTCATATTCCACCAATTTACGGTGATCTTCAATGAGTTTTTCTGTTTTATCTTTCTCCATTAGTTCCTCAAGATCTGCAATCTGTTTTGCTACATCATTGAGATCTAAACGAAGTCGGGTTCTCATTCGGTTTGGATCTTCCATAAATGATACTTGTTCGCCCTACTTATTTAGATTTTCCTTATTTTAGTCTGACAAAAGAATAAATTTCAGCAAGTTTTATGTTAATATTTTGATCAAGAATATAGTAAGTAATAGATATTCTACCTTACAATTTCTCGAAGTTGTTTTACTTTCTGATCTAAGGTCTGCTTAGCATGGAAGGGAGATAATGCTTCTGGATTGTATGAAAGTACCCAGTTTCTTTTATCTCTATGATAATTCAGATATTCACCCACATCAAGATTGATAACCATTTTCTTTGCCTCTTCATTGAATAATTCAGCAATGGGTCCTTTATCAGTGATCTGTCTGAGTTTGAAGATTGTTAGTTCGCTATTTGATACTACCCATGGATTAAATTCTGGGGATTGGGAAATAGAGATCAGGAATAAGCCGAATTTTCTACCTTCAGATGCCAGGTTCTTTACCCATTGATCGTCTCTCAAACGTTGAGCTTCTTCAGTAACCATAATGGTTTTTGTGGGCAATTCTTCATGAATAGCCTGTTGTAGGATATATTTGATAAATGTGGAGATGATTGTGGTGGCAATATCAGCCTCATCCATGATCACCCAGAAAACTGTTATCTCACCAGCTTTTATAGGTAATGCTGTTTTTTCATCCTTGGAGATCACCCCTTCAATGGTATCAATAACGAATCTATTGATAGTAGGTCTGGTTTCTGCTTCATAATTTCTAATTTTCTTGGCTAATTCCTCAGGGTTTGAACCTTCTGATGCAAATACCTTCTGCTGATCCTGGATAAATGATTGGGCTTGTTTGAAAGTATCACCAATTTCCTCAACACCAAAATATGCACTGGCCTCGGGCTGTCTCTCACCACCTATCTGAACGACATGATCTGCAAGATCTGCATACTCAAAGTGGTGATCAAATACAACAACTGCACAATCTTGAGCTCTGATATTCTCCTTTAAGATTTGCTTGGTTAGGGTTGTTTTACCAGTTCCTGTCTGTCCAATAATGGATAAATGAGGAGTTCCGGATGGATTTGCTCCCAAAATCGGGATTTGTGCAATTGATACATCAATATCTATACCCTTTTGTCTGACAAAACGCTCGAGTAATCTCTCTACCTCTTCAATATTAGGATCATCCATAATTGTGAAGGGGATAATCCTAGATTTTATGTGTGAGATCGTGGCAACATTGATTTCCTCACGAGAACTAGCAAAGATATTGGATTCCAATGCAATAAACCGCAGATCCAAATATTCAAGATCGGCATTGGCATAATTCTTAATCTGCCGTAATATCTCAAGTCCCTCATCAAGGAAGCTCTGTCCCTTGTTGAATTTCTCAATCATAAGTCCCAGTAGTCTTAGGAAGGATTCATAAATCACCTTTGCAATCGTGGCTGGATCATCTTTTTTCTGCCAGAATTTTCTCTTCTCACTGGTTTCTTCAATCTGGATCTTGATTTCCTCAATTAAATCTTCCTTCTTTTCCTGTGTGAATTTTAGATATCTCAAACAATGATCGACTAAACCCTCAATCAGAAGATCCACCATAATGTTTAGTACTTGCTCCACCCACTCAATTCCAATGGCGAAATCAAGTGCAAGAGCTCTAGAAGCCACTGCTGTTTTCAGGTCAAGATTAAGCATTTCCAGAATTCTTGCATTGAAGTGTCTAGCATATAAAATGAAGAATGGGCCTAATTTTGAATAGTATTGTGCATCTGGATTTCCCTTCTCCACAACGATATTCAGTATTTTCTCCAATCGAGTGAGGAGTTTTCTACTCTCATTGGACTTTCCCACACCTTCATAATATAAAATAACCTTCTCATAATCATAGAATCCTTGAATGAATTTTACTGGATCTCCACTGGAGATACCTGCTTTTATGGTTTCTTCTGCTTCAATTGCTCTATCAGTATAGCTTATTGATGAATTTTGCGCGCTCAATTAATTATTCACCATTTAACATGAATTACAGGATGTTGTAATTCTCAATATTATTTCTTTTAATTATAAGACTATTAAACTTTCTTTAGAGATTTATACAATTTTTATAAGATTACACAAATAAGGGAAAATGAGTATATAAAAGATTAAGAAGCCCTTAGATTATTTTACTTTGCCTTTGTCCAACCTTTGTGTCCGCAGTATGAGCATTTATATAACAATCTCTCATTTTGAAGGTTGATTTCATCCTTTCTGGGATTAAGCATTTGTCCACAACCTTTACAGATGTTTAGTCTTCTCTGCTCTACTCGTTCTACTTTAGCAATAAAAGGTGATTTAGAGAATTCATTTTGAGTAATGAATTTAGAGGTACGATCTTCAATACATTTCTCACAAACCACATCCCTGCATTCATCAAAGAATTCCTTAAATGGAGTACGTTTACATATAATAGATAATTCGAACTTTGTGGGTTCAAAGCTTGAACGTCCTCTCATTAGGCTCATTATATCTTCATTTTGATCAGCACTGGATAATAATCTGAAAACATCATCATCTACATCATCAGAATCAAAAAGATCCATAAATTCATTTTCTCCTCTTTTAATAGAGAATTCAACAGCCATTGAGCGAACTCGCATCACAGGAGCTTTTGGGAATAATTTAGTCAGGGTATGAGTGATCTCTTCCTCTCCTTGATCCATCATTCTTACGACTATTCTATTTACTAATTCTCTATTATTTCCTTCATTGAGATTAATTTTGCTAATCATAGTTACATATAATCAATTATTTCTTACTTTAAAAATTTTTAAGATTTTTACAGAAAATTATTGATGATTATTTCATAACCTAAACAAATTATCAAAAAAACTACGTGGAAAATAATTTCATCAAAAATTAAAGAGTATAATAGGAGATAATATTTCTAGATTTTTGTTTGTTAGATAAAATCTCCTGATTCTAGTTTCATTGGAAGATAATGGTTCGTGATATATTGAGGATCAATTGCATTCAGTGCCTGAATTTCTGCTTTTACTTTGAGATCGAGTAATACTTGGATTTCTCGGGTCCATTCAGGTTTACGTTTCACAAATTCCTCTTCGAGGAGTAATTTAGTTCTCTTCTCATCAGAATTACTCATTTTAATATGTGTGGATTTGGGTATTTTAAAATCAGATTCATCCTTTAGATCAGAAGGTAGCAACCCTAGCCATTTGATGTTGGGTACTGCAAGATTTGCAGCTTCAAAACTTAAGGCCTTACTTCCAACAGAATACACACGAAGGATTTCAAATCCATAAATATCAGCATCCATCAACGCAAGTATTGGTAGATTCAATTCTTCATCTATTTTCTTGAGGAATAACCTTGTAGCCATATCGGGTTGACCTTTTGCAGTTACTAGAATTGAAGGTACGTAATCATAAAATTGATCTTCTGCCAATCTGTTGAATACTGCATCTTTCTCAATCACCAATACAAACTCTGCATCGCTTTGAATATTCTCTATATCATCAATATTTGGAGCTATGGATTTTCCGGATCCGGTTCTTGTGCCATCGATAAGATCCCCTCTTTCTGTGTATTGAATATGACCCACAACTATTCCTTTTGCAGAGGCTGTGACATTTAAAGAAGGACGAGTAACCTGCAACATTGCACCTACATCCTCTATTAAATTATCTGATGTATTTTGTGTTTCGAAAGCATTGACATCATTATAAAACAGATCACGTTTGGTCACATGAATATTTCTATCCAGTTGTTCATACATATGTTTCATGAGATAGGTCAGTTGCTTTACCGATTTTACAGAGGATAGGCTCCTGAATTGTCTTTCTGTACGTTGCATTCCAAGCAAGACCATCTCACTCTCTTCATCAAATCCAATATTATCACCTGACCTGCTGGGAATGGAAAATGAGGCATTTTTAGGATCAGTGATGGCTTCATTAATAAAATGTTTAGCAGCTTGAACTAATTTTTTCTTGGTAGTTTCTGCGGTTGTGGTCTCCACTTGTAACACACCATAGGGAAATTCATCGATTCTATTCTTTACTAATTTCTTTAATTCCTCAATTTTATCAAGTGAGACAGAATTTTTAATATCAAGACGTATATCACCCTCATAAGGATAATCTGATATTTTCTTATTTTCATCCATCTTGAACCATTTCTTCAGCTTCTCATTCTTCAAAAACAATATAAACTTCAAATTCCTCAAATCAAATTCATCTTTGATATGTTTCTTTATTTCTGAAATAGGAGAATCAAGTTCTATCTCCAGAATTTTCCAATTCTGTTTGCCTTTTTCTGGTACTACTGTTGAGTTATAAATTTTCATTTCCTTAATCATCTAACATTCCTCCTATTTTTTGGTGCTCTTTTTCTTCCCACCTGTTGTTTTCTTCTTTGCCTCAGGTTTTTTTGCAGTTGTTTTCTTCTTAGCTGCAGGTGCTTTGGCAGTTGTTTTCTTTGCTGTAGCCTTCTTCTTGGTAGCAGACTTCTTAGAAGTTGATTTCTTTGAAGTGATTTCCTTAGATGAAGAGGTGCTACTTTTAGATTTATCAGCTTTACTCGTCGTTTTCTTTGCGGGAACCTTAGTATCTTTTTGCTTGGAGACCTTTTTAGAAGGTTTCTTTGCTGGTTTTGTTAGAGTAAATTTCTCTCTGAAATCCTTTAATTGCTTATTGCTTGCACCTAAATCTCTTAGAAAGTCATTACTTCTCAAGATTACCTCACCAACGGTCATCAATCCATTATCCTTGAATGCTTTAATAACTGCCTCAGGGAAATCCAAAGCTTCAACATCAATTTCACCCATGGCAATCCAATCGTTTACACCATCTTCAAATGGTGATGAATTTGGTAGTGTGAATGCACCTAACAGTAGATGAATTGGACCCTGAATACCTATATCTGCAAGAGCCTTCTCATCTGATACTTTAAATTTCTTAGATTTGGATAATCTAATGTCTGGGTGCTTTAATCCTTTATTGATTGAACTTACATCAAGATTTTTATAGAATAGTTCCATTTCTTGTTCTGAAATGACATCTCGGATTTTATCACCAATAATTAATAGGTCTTGGATGGTTATACAACCCTTCTTAACAATAGTTTGAAGTCGTTTCAGCCCAAGATTTCGCAGGTCAATGAGAGACCAAATTGGTTCTCGAATTTTTTCAAGGAAATTCTGTCTTGTCTTATCTGTAAATCCTGTAATCAAGGCCAGTTCATCAGACCGGATATTTCCTATCAACTCACTCCATGAAGTAACTCCTCCTTCTCTCAGACTATTATGTAGATCAGAGTTGAAATAAGCTATAACTGGGAGTGATTGTGATAAACTTCTAATAGATTTTAGCTCACCCTTTATCTCATCAATCTTGGATTTAGCAATTCCAATGGATGAGTAATACTTGTTTTCTGGCAAAGTAACCAAATCTGAAATATGTGTTACTCCATTTTCAAATGCTTTGAGAACTTGTTTTACTGTTAACGTGGTTAAAATGCTTATTGAGGCACGGAGTATTGAAGTGCCTGGAGGTTTATCACCTTCTTTATAGGATGCAAACATCCATGAATAGTAATCAATTAATTCTTTTTCCTTCAATTCCTTAGCAATAGATTCATGTAACCACGGCGATAAATCAATTCCTTCAATAAATTCTTCATTAAATTGAGAATTAAAGATTCCTGATAATAATTCGTCAAAATCAATAGATATTTTGGCTTTTCCAGCTTCTACAAGTTGAGCGAGAGTATCTCCAGTGTTTGCCAAAACTGCACGATCATCCTCATTTAAATTCCAATAATAATTGCATACCCAAATAGGAGAAGTGAATGCTTTTTGATATGCGGTAATTCGCTTCTTTTTGTCAGAATGAATGAGGTCAAGTAAGATACCATCTTGGAGTAATCCATCTTGAATTATCGCACCAGAAATACGTAATAATGTCTCATCTTCAGGTAAGTATGGAATCTTTATGGGTTCCGAAAATAAAACGTCTGTGAGATCTAATTTTGTTAAGTAATTCTCCTGTGTAGTATAAGATGTATCACACATAGTGGCCAATTCTTGAAGATCTGAGTTCAGGTATTGATGGATACGATAAATCTTATTTTCAAGGAATACTGATACCCAAGAGCGTTTGATTTTAGGTAGGAATTCAATCGGGAGATTAAGAGTTCCTACAATTTTAATAAACAATGGATCTTCTTCCTTCAGTAGCTTAGAGGCAGTTTTTGATTTCAGGAACTTATTAAGGTAATTTATCTTCTTTTCCTTAAGGATGTTAACTGAATCATCAGTAAAGAAAGTTGACAAGGTTCGCTCTATTCTAATTTTGATTGGATGTTCATACTCATATTTTAAGAGCTCTCTATGAGATAAAAATTCAGCAACTGTGTTTATTTCATGAGAGATTCCTTCTTCAATTGCAGGTTCTGTTATTCCGATAATATCCTTGAAGGATTGGGCAAGTGAATCCAGGATAGATTCGTATTTTTCTTCTTCCAAGCCCCAAGAGATTAAATCATCAATTGATGTTTTGGCCAGTTGATTGAATGTGAAAATCGAATGCTCATGCAATATTTTCTCTTCTTTATTGATAATTCCATCAAGTAAACCTAACCTACGTTGTTTTTCCACTAACTCCAGCAAATTGTCATCAGTGAAATTCCCAAAAATATTATTCAATGGTGTATCGTAACTATGGGCAAAGCGAATGACATCTCTAACAAGTTGATGGTCATCCTCTAAATCAGAAGAATCCACTTCAGGTAGGATATTTAAAAGACTAACAGAGGAGTTTAAGATAGCGATTAGTTGACCGATGTAATTAGAATCTGTTCGATTGATATTATCCAAGACATTAAGTTTGATATCCAATACAGTTTGTAGATTCAACCCCTCAAGATATGCTCGTGAGTTCTTAGATATCTTTTCTAATGTAGAAATTTGTAATGGAATAGAAGACATTCTATTGATTAATTCTGTTATATCATGGCTCTTGAGGACCTCTAAAACCTCTTCCTCATCTATTTCTAGTAGTTCTGAAAGCACAAACGGAGATGCAATAAAAAGATCCATTATTGTTTGGTAGCCATTATTTCGTAACACCTTTCTATGGTCAGTTGCAAAATTGGAATATTGTAAGCGGATACTTAACTTACCAAGTTCTGTATCTAACTTCTTTCGGTATAATAATGCAAGTAGATCAATAATTCCTGAATTCTCACCTCCATTCATTAATAAATATGATTCAGGCAAATTGATCTGAGATAGAGTAATTTTGGACCTGTTAGTAGTGAATTGTGTGGCAATTACTACTAAACGAGCTTCAAGAGACCGAATATCTTCAGGTACTCCATCTAGCTTTTCTGGAATGAACAGTAAATCAGCAAATGTACGAATACCCAATTTCAAGACTGCAGTCATATCCTCAAGTGACAACTCATTGCAGAAGTCAGAGTAGAGGATTGAACTCTTTAATAATTGTCTCACTCGTTTTGGAACAATCTTCAATTGATCTTTGATAAGTGGATGTGGGCGTTTATGAATAAGATTTGCATATGAAAGATCATGACGGTAGTGTGATTTTGTAGTTACCACCTCAAGTAATCTTTTTATGGAAAGAAGTGGATCTATTAGATCCTTTTCAAGAGCATCTAGAGCTGCTTTCTTTAAGAAACGCTCCCGTTTATTAGTGAATTGATCAAAATTACTAATATCAACAGGAGATAATAGAAGATCTGCGATAGTATAGATTTTAAGTTTCCATAAATCCCAGAGTTCCTGTTCAGTAACACCTTCCAAACATGCTATACTCTTCAATGAATTGAGGAGGTAATCCCTAATCAAGATAGCACTGTTAGTATGAATTGATTTTACTATTTTAGAACTAACCAAACCTGCACTGTATAGGGATTGAAAATCATTAATCTCAATATTGAATGTCATTGAAGCTGCAGTAGTCAACTCCTCTGAAATGGGAATAGACCGTACAACTTCTAATTCATCAGACTGTAACGTTGTGATGATCTTCGCCACAAGTTCTGGTGAGTCATTGAGAAGCGTTGGTAATAGATAGATCAAATCTTCAAGGTAGACTGTTTCATCAAGCTCCTTACTATCAAAGAATACTCTTCGGTTGTTGAAGTTATATCGGATGAGAGGGGTATGAAGTGCATTTCTAGCGGATTGTAGATATTTGAGTTTAACACCCTTGAATTCTTCATAAGTTCGGGGACTTGCTATGATATCCTGTAGGCACAGATCCGAATCAGATAGTCTATTCCATGTACTTTTATCCAGTACTTTTATAGGATTTAGATTGATCTTGATTTCATGAAGAACCGTGATTTCTTCACCTTCTGCAACCATAGTGCGATATTTTCCGATCTCGCCAAACGCCATGGGTGAGGTGATTGCATCCATTATGGTAGAACAACGTAATTCATGTATCAAGGTTTTAAGATTACTTGGCGATAGTGGTAGTAACATAACTGAAGAATTAAGGTCATCTATCAATTTCTGATATGTTTTTGGACACTTTCCTCCTCTACTGACATATGCGGCCAAATCTTGTAGTGTATAGATCGATTCACCTTCCAGTTGAATATCCTCAATCGGAATGGCATTCTTGTAATATGCACTCCAGGCTATTTGTATCATTTCTTTCACAACTAGAGGATTGGCACTTTTCTTACGCATTGCCATAATGGATTCAAGGATATTCTTTGCACCTTCATTCTCTGATAATTCTTTTTCACCAGGAGTCCCTATGAGGTAATTCGTTGAAGAGAACATGAATTTCTTAAGAATCTCAAGAGATTCAGGTAATTCATCAAGAAAGAGGAGTTGTTCGAAAGAGGAGAGATCCAATTCCTCAATAGCTTGTCTCTGATCGGCATGTAATCCAAAAATCGTAAAAGGAACACCTATATCTTCTAGTCTAGCATTAAATATATCGGGTTTGAAAATCTCCATTATGCTTTTCCAGAATTTCTGAGTATTTCCAGCTATTTGGATAATATCCTTGGGATCTTTGGTCAATAATCGTTCAATAGTAGTGATGGATTCCCTTTGTAACGCTCTTAGTTCCAGCGGATCTAGATCTAACAGAGTAATGGGAGTTGAACCCTCTTTAAGCAATTTGATTAGAGATTTTGGTTGATTAATTTTGGATTGAAATTTCGCTATCTGTGAGTATACATCTGGAGCATATGATAAAATTATATCTCCAACTGTTTTATCACTTATCTCTTCAAGATTATCTTCCTCATCAACATAATGTGTATAAATTATTGGAATTGAAAGTAAGGATCTTAGACTATTTATGACCCGGTGATGTAACCCAGAATCATTTGCTAGCCAAGCCTCAAGGAGCGTTCCATCAAATGATCCTTCTCGAAGTGCGACATCAGCACGCAATTGAGCAATTGCCATGAAAGGTCGTAGATCAATAATGGATTTCGTAATGCTCTGAACAGCAGTGTATAGCTTATGATCATTTGAAATGTCTTCAAATGGGATCAACAAAACATCAGAGATGCTGGTAAGACCATTGTTAATAAGGATAGTTAGGTCTTGTCTGTTAAGATCTCCAATCTTTTCTAGCGGAATGGCACATACTTTCTTGAGATTCTCTACTTGAGTTAGTAAATATTTCTCACCCTGGAAATAATCTGTTCTAATTTGATAAATCACTTCCTGAAGCGTATCAAATTCATTTCTCTCAAAAATACCTGAAGTGGCTACAGATTTTGCATCAGAACGATTGAATACTTTTATTTCCTTGAGTTGTACACCCCGATCATCTTCTGTTTCCTTGATTGTTGTACGATTAATATTATCACAAATAAAATCAATTTCTTCTCTCTGTACCTCTAAAATTAGAGAGATTTCATCATTATCTCCGAGAATTATATCTAGGACCTTGCTATATCCTGTACGGTTCAATACCATGGTTTGGAAATAGTTTAGACCAGGTGTGAATAAAACAGATTTATCAAATGCCTCTATTAATGCACCTAGATCGATATTGAACTTTAGATTTTCAAATCTCTCCTCAGGAAGTCCAGTTTTCTGTGAAAGTATGGTTTCTGCGGTTAGATACAGGTCAAGTATTGTTTCAATTCCATTTGTTTTCAGCACTTCAACCATTTGAGGACCTATTTCCTCAACAGCGTTGATTATATCTAAATGTAAAATATTCTTGATAGTTTCAATAGATGCCCATGGGATTTGATCTGAATCCCAGGTTTCTTTGTTTGCTGTGAAATACAAATCTTCAATAGTAACCAATCCGATCTTCTTAAGATGAGATATATGGTCTGCCCGGAAAATTTCCAGATCTGCAAGCTCGATTCCAGCCTCTTTCAACTCAACATTGATCAATCTCTCTTCAATCAGTTCTTCAGGCCAATCAAGGACAGATTTTATTTTTTCTGGAGTGGCAGTAAGAAAATCTATTATCCGCTTGACACCGTGATCATATAAAATCTCCAATTCTGTTGAATCAAAATTGAAATAGACCTTCTTCATCTGTGGATCATAAATTGGCGAACCATCTTTATTGAATAGTTCATTATTCTTTGAATCTTTTAATTGAATTGGTTTACCATCTTTATCCAATTTCGGAATAACATTTCCTTGCTCATCGATATCAGGCATCTCTTTAACCCAGGTAATAAGCACCAACGGAGATTGAAGTAATTTCTTGAAATGAGAAATAACTTCCCAGCTGATACCAGGGACAGAGAAAGTACGATGATCAGCCATGTATGCCAATTGCTCTATAGTTGAATATCCTACACTTAATAATCCATTAATATCATTTGTGCTGAAATATTCATCATCCTTACCCTCATGAGTAAATTTGACAACGGATTTATTTATTCCCTTCTCTGCATAATAAAGTGGAGTTCCAACAACAACTAATTCTGATTCAGCTAGCTTCTCTGGAATATTCAAATCACTAAGGTGAAGAATTTCTTGAATATCCTTATTTTGACAAAATATCACCTGATGAAGTGTTCTAATATCCAACTCATTTAATTTCTCAATATCATATATTGTAAATCCGCTGACATTTACTATGGGAGAACGTAATATTTTCGTAAGTTTGAAAATCGTCACTGCGGCATAAATATCTTGATCTAATCCTTCACCAGAGGAGAAAGAAGCGAATACTTTTTCTAGTATATCTCTATCTTTCTTTGAAGAAGCAATTTTATCCAGAGACATTCTATCAGAATCAAGGAACAACATTAAATTGGTTAAATCCTTTTTCTTCAATTTCTTGGTTAGTGAACTAACACCTTTGATATTGATTTTCTCGAGATAATCAATGGAATTCTGTTCAGTAAGAATTTTATTATACAGGGATATTTTCGCCCATTGGTTGGTAACAGGGAATATATCTCCCCATTTGATTTGTGATATCTCATGAACACTTGTGAAACCATTTTCTATGGCTGTATCTATGAGTTCTTCTGAGATTAAATGTTTTAATGTCTCAAGAGGAACTGAAGCCTTTTTCTCATTTGCTGTTATTTCAGATAAAGAGAAATTCTCTTTCAATAGAGAGATCCACTCCTCTTGATAATTTAATATCTCTGCGATAATACTATTTGGCCATACCAAGAATTTACCGACAGTAGTTATTCCAGCATCAAACAAAAGATCTACTGATGCAATCAAGTGGGTATCAATGAAGTATACAGGTTTCATCAACTGATCCAACAAACGCTCTAGATTTTTCATATCTGTAGCAGATAATTCTTGATTAACATAATAATTTGGATTGAAAATTAACTCATCCAAAACTGTTATTCCCAATTTCTCCATTAAAGAAGTCTGAGTTTTATTCAAACAATTAAAACTAGCTCCAATTTGTTTTTTCGCATATCGAATCTTTTCATGATATTTTTCAGTCAATAAGGGAATTGGAGTTCTTAATAAATCAGTCGATGAATAGATGTTTTTCTCATACATCTCATTTTCAAGATCAGGAGGAATGATTTTTATGAGAGATAATTCACCCAGACTATTCTGAAGTGTGAGCATCTCAATAATCTTATCCTTGGATTCCTCAACAAGTAAATCAAAATATTCCTTGAGATCAGGGTTTTCTACCAAATCAAGGCTAGATGTGACTAGTAAACTTTCAATATTCTTGAAACCAGCCTTTTTAAGAATCTTTATTTTTGAAGTATTATTCTCCAATTGTAATGAATCGAGATTTTCCTCAGTTGGAAGTAATTTGGATAGCAAGCTATTGTATAATAATCTAATAAACCAACCAATTTCAGCTAATTCCTTATCCTCAACTGCCAATATATCCATTAAAGTATGGATTTTCTTACGTTTGAATGCATTACTGATATTGCCATCTAACCATTTCTGGCCTTCCTTCTCATCAACAACGATCATACCTATTTCAGGATTTATCGCAATTAATTCCATTAATTTTTCTTTGAATGTGGAAACTAGATCTAGGGCAAGAACCTTTTCGTCAATAGGAACTGTGGGATGAGCAATATCAAAGAAAAATTCATAGATATTTGTTATCTTTCGATTTTTAATCTCCTTAAAACCAAGGATATTATCAAAATTGGGGATAACATCAAGGATATTTAACTCGTTGGTAGAGCTTTGCATGGCATCAATAACTGGTTCTTGATCATCAGAATCCTCAAACATACCAGCAATAAGTGAGTCTGCATCAAAAAAATCATCCAGACCCAACGATTCTTGACTTACCTGACCTGTTTCCATTTCAAGAAAATTGGTTAATCCCTCTAATAAATCATCGTCCTCTTCAAAATTCATTGCAGAGATTATGTTATATTTTTCCATTTCCATGAATTTGGTAAACATACCAGATACAAGTTTCAATTTTTCAGATGGGGATACAATATAGTCATAAACATTCCTAATCCAACGTTTTGATAGTGATTTATTCAATCTAGGTAATTCAACGATTTTATCTTCAGATTTCTTGTTAAATCTTTTTTCAACTTCAGGATCCACTAGTTTATCAGGATCAATTTCAATAATATCCCCTTTAAGTTCTAATTCTTGAATTGTTCTCCGTTTAACCAGATCTACATCTCTGCTCTTCCACTTTAATATTTTTGCCAGTTCATTATTCGATGTCCTTAGGAAGGTGGATAACTCATAGATATTTTTTGTCTGTAAGGCATTAATAACATCTATTTCTGACCAAATAGGAGCCTGTGATAACTTCTCACCGAATGGGAGTATCGTTGGATTTATTCTTGGAGATCCAGAAGATAAAGCTGAAATAATTCTGGTTGAACTTACTCCCGTTAATCGGTTATAGAGACCCTCTGCCTCGAGAATCTCAAGTAAATTCTCAACTGTCTCAGATGCATGTCGATCAAATAGTGATTTACGTTGTCTCTCTCTTGTTCGTCTTCTCCTTCGTCCCAGATAGGTTCTTAATTTTCGTCCTAGCTGTTCAAGGACCAATTTCACCTCTTCTTGTATCTCGTCTACAGTATCTATATACTCCTTTGAAGTCTCTGGAAAGGGAATCTTAGTTGAGACTAAAGATACAGCAATAGCTAGTGGTTCTGTACCTCTGGTTAGTCCGTACTTAGACCAATTCATTGAATTAGCAACTTTGGTTATGAGATCATTGCCAGCTCCGAAGATTAACGGGATACGGTTAGCAAACCGATAAATCACTCGATTATCGACCACAGTGCCGCTCTTACTCTTTGCAGCTTCATTCACCCCTCCTCCATATCCTATAGCAGCTTCTATAATGAAGGGATGCCCTTCGTATGCATGAGGAGCTCGAGTCACTGATTCAACAAAATCAGGAGCTAATTCCTTCTCTAAACCTTTACGAAGTCTATCAGCTCCTAGGGGAGAAAGAGAATCTCCACTGGGTTCATTGAACATGAAAACTCTATCACGTTTACGTTTCACGGTCTTGGCTTCTTTCAGTGCTACAGAAAATCCATCATGAACAATTCTTCTGATTTCCTGACTAGTAAGTTCAACTGGAGGTTTATTCGGATCGACTCCAACTACTTCGAAAAATGACTCTGCGGCCTGATGATCTACACCCATGAAATTATTCACAAGAAAATCAATTAGATTAGTCTCATCAGCATTCATCATTTCTCTTCTGAACGTACTGATGTCTGTACCCCAAGGATGTACTTTGACTACTTGAGGTGGGTCAGGTAATTCATCTACTACCCTGAGATAGCTCAGTTCTTCATCATCATCCTTTTCTCCAGGCACTGTTGCAAATATATCAGCATAAGGTGTGATAATTGCGAGTTGCTTAAAGTACTCCTTCACATAATTCTTTGCCATTGTCCAGGATCCAGTAAATGATACTTTTATTTCAGTTCCATAATCATCAAAATATTCATCATCTCCCTCGATAAATTCCCATTGCTTGTGGATGATAGGTTCATTTTTCTCGAGATTGATGAATAATTGCACTCTGTGGGTGGTGTCAGAACCCAAAGAGCGAGTGGTGATTTGAATTGGAAGATCGAGAGTGGACATGGCATGGAGTAATACCATCTTACTACCGAGACCAAATCGGCCTCTAGTTTGTTGTGCACCATATTTCGTTCCGGCTAGTACTGTTCCAAATAATTGTGGGATGAGTTCACGATCTACACCAACACCATTATCTCGGCATGAAAGCTCAATAAACTCAATTTTTTGTTCCTTTGTCTTCACGATTGAGGTTCCCATTAATTTATCCACTTCTTTCTTGGATAATCTACGCATCCTAAGATGAATGTTTGGGGTATTGCCTCTTTTTTCTGAAGCATCAAGGCTATTTTCTACTAATTCTCTCACAGATGTAAAAACTGCACGCATAGAGTTCCCAAAACCGGCAATAGCCTTATTATCATTGAAGAAAACTGCTGCAGAGGCAGTACGGGCTTTTGAATCTCGTTTTGGTTCACTTTCAGATTTACCTTTCTTGCTCTTTTTCTTCTTCTTCGATTGTGTTTTGTCACCCGTTGTCATATTTTGTTCAACATTTAAAACTGATTCGAGATCTGAAACATCATCTGATAATGGTTTTTCATCTATATTATTTGAATTGTCTGACACCGACGAAACTATCTCCGATTGGTAGATTTATTTTCATGTAAATTAATATTGTTGGTCAAAGTTCACAACAATCAAAACTGAAAAACTTGTACTCATTTTCATTTTTTGCAATGTAGAATGTCTTAAAGTTGTTTTAAGTAGAAAAAAGACGAATATTGCAAAAATCTATTTTTGAATACATTCTGCAAGAAATGAAAGAAACAAGCTCTAAAAGAGAATTATTTGGCAGGTTTGGAAAAAATTATTCAAAATCTATCAATTGAAAATAATCAACCCATACATTGATCAAAAATGGCTAAGGTATACATTGGAAATATATTCTAGTAAAATATCTCGTATAGTATGAGATCATACGTCTTTGGTGGGAATTGGAAAATGCAATTACCAACTATCAAACAGGCAAGGGAAAGAGCTTCTGATATGGCATCTAAAATGACTACTGTAAGTGGTGTCGATGCTTTCATCGCACCGTCACCCAATACATTATATGAAGTGGGGCAAGTGATAAAGAATTCTAACCTTGCCCTTGCTGGACAAAATATGCACTTCATGAACTCAGGGGCATTTACTGGTGAAGTATCAGTTGACGGGTTACTAGAGGCAGGTTGTGAATACGTTCTCCTAGGTCATTCAGAACGTAGAAGAATTTTTGGAGAGGAGGATTCTCTGATTAACAAAAAAGTTCTGACTGCACTGGACAATGATCTGAAAGTAGTTTTATGTATTGGAGAGACAGCCAAGGAAAGAGCAGATGGTCAAATGGCCGCAGTTAATCAAGAACAACTTTCAGGATCACTACAGGAGGTTAGCAAGACACAATTAACAAACGTAATCATTGCATATGAACCTGTTTGGGCGATAGATAACAAATATCTCAACCCAGGAATTGAGATCAAGGCTGCCAGCATAGAAGAAGCTAATGAAAGCCATACTGTGGTGAGAGAATGGTTTGAAAAGAATTACGGAAAAAATGAAGCAGATAAGATAAGGATACAATATGGAGGGTCGATGAAAGCATCCAATGCAAGAGAGTTACTTACCCAGAAGAACATTGATGGAGGATTGATTGGTGGTGCCTCATTGAAGGCAGATACCTTCTTACCCATCTTGCAATCTGTCTGACCCTATAAAATATAAGGGATTAATCGTTTGGTTACCTTAGTCATATATTCAGAATATCCTTCTAATTCCTCTTTCAGCAGTGATTCTTCAGAAATAGCTCGCATATAGATTAATATCAAGTTGATAAAATTAATTAGAGTACCGAGTAATGATCCAAGGATCAATGTTGTTCCAAACATCATGAGCATAGTACCCAAATACATCGGATGGCGAACCCATCCATAACTACCTGTATCAATCACCTTCTGACCTCGTTCCTCCTGAATCACAATTGATCTAGAAAGGTAAGTATTTTCTTTCAGTACACGGTACAACACATACACAGATAGAAGAAGTAATACCCAGCCTAGGATCTTATAAGGCAATGAAAGCATCATGATATCATAGCGTTTATCAATTCCTGATAGTGGATATACTGCCAGAAAAGTAATCGTCATTAATCCAACAATCAACTTATCCTGGGATTTTTGTTCTGCTTGATAACTACCTTTCATTCGTTCAACCACCATTTCTGGATCTCTTCTTATCATCCAGAATACAGATATTATGGCCATGAGTGTTAGTGCTAGGATAAATAACCAACCATCTATCCATAACCACTCTCCAGAAGGCAAGATTGTCAGTAATGCAAGAACTGGAGCTACAAAAAGTAAGCGTAACAAAATGATTAGTTTCATTTTAGATGTTATTAATTCTTCAGACATTCTAGTACCTAGAGTAAATGGATAATATAAGCAATAGCCAGTAGCAATGGAAAATATCTCAAAATTTGTGACTAATAAGCTTTGGATTTTGGCAATAATTCAAAATTCTTCAATAAGAGCTTAATTAGTATTGAATTATTGGATTCCATGACAAGAATATTACCATTTACTCAAGTATACAAGTGGATGGAATCAAAAACCTATGGTATTTTGGGGACAATTGATGAAAAGGGATCTCCACACTCAACGAGTGTAGTATATGGATTGGATTCAATAGATAATCCAACTATCTACATTGTCACTGGTAGAAAATATAAAAAAACAAAAAATATTAAGAATAATCCTCTAATTTCTTTTGTTATTCCATTTCCTCATCATATACTCAGATTTGTTCCAGCCTCATCTATTCAATTTCAAGGAACGGCAGAAATCATAGATATTCAAAATGAGGAAATCATTGAGCTATTCATGAATAAACGAATCTTGCGCATGGTGATCAAAGATGCAATAGAAAATGCAGATCAAAATGTAATACTAAAAATCACACCTGATAAGACGATTTTTGGTCATGGACTTGGGCTAAGTATTATGGAAATGAAAAAAAATCATGTAGCTGGAGGGTTCAAGACGTATATCAGATCATGATCTTACATAGATTACTGTTGTGAATAATGTCAACAATTAAATACGAAGTAATTCTCTGGAGTATGATGAATCAAGATCAATTTGTAGATGAGATTACGAAGGCACTTGTTAAACGAATATCTACTGAGGACCATGTAGCAATAATGCTTATGTATGGCTCTAGAGCTAAGAAAACACATACTCCGAAATCAGATGTTGAGTATATAGTCGTACGAGATGGTGGAAAAAAAATTAATTTCGAATTCATCTATAAAGATATCCCTGCAGATCTATGGTCTATCACTTGGGAGGAATTAGAGAAAATCTCCAGGAGAGAGACGTACTTCATCTTACCTGCAGGGGCGTATATGAAGGGAAAAGTTCTATACTCAAGGTCTGAGGCAGATGTGAAAAGGTTTGACCTAATCCAATCTAGTATTATAGATTTTGAAAAATTCAAGGATATACATTATTCCAAAGCTATGGAGCATTTTCAAAACCTCAAGATGCATATGGCTGATATGTTGATTGCCAAGAATTATACAGATTTAGGCCACGCCAGAACAGCTGCAAATAATCTACTTATCGGAGCAGCCTATGTGTTAGGGCATCTTAATCTAAAATACTATACTGAGAACTGGGGGGCGAATTTACATGAATCATTAAAGTTTGAATATCTTCCTCAGAATTATAAATACAATATTGAGTTACTCTCATCAGCAGGAGATTTTGAAACATTGATACAAACCGGTACAGATCTGATTGATTCAATGCGTTTGTTATTGATAGAAAGATTTGAAGGAATACCAGATCCACAAGAAATTACTGGAGAAACTGATCTCACCTACTTAAGCTATAATAATAAGATCAGAAAATCAGCTGGTAAAAAGGATATTCTTTCATTGAGTTATGCGGTTCATGATATGCAATTTCCACTTATGCACGAAGAGGCGATGAAACGAGGAAAATGGAGTAAAAGTTCTGTTTTGAAATTATATTCAGAGTTCATAGATGATTATTGTCAAGCAGGATATTCGGATTTCACTACTGCGGTTATCAACAAAGAATTTCAAAAAATACTTGAATTGGTGGAGAAACAGGAACATATATTCCTCCCTCCCCAATCACACATCCTTAATTCAATTATAGATCTAGATGAATTTCTGCATTCCCATTGATTATGGATCCTTTAGCATCAGGCTGATAGCAAAGGCTATAGCAAATAATATGGTGATAACATACATATTAAATGAAATCAAAAGTAGAATACCTGCAACCTGACCCAGAGTCATCATAACTCCATTACTTGTCTCTTCTGTAATAGGTGTGGTAATCTCAACTGCATATATAAGACCTACAGGGAGTGCAGAGACCAGAAAGAAACCAAAAAAGAATGCTACAACTAGTAATAATGAAAAATTATTAATAAATAATAATCCAAGTGTAGAAGGTATAGACACTAACATGGCCATTTTGAGAAAAATTACTCTTCTGTGTTTCATATCAGAAATCGTCGAGAGAATGACAGCTCCTACTATACCACCTGCAAGTAATACTCCTCCTACTGTTCCACCTGCACCAACATCATTGAACCTAGAGAATATTGAGTCAACCTCTGAAGAGATGGCATTGAATGCACCTAGTCCAGCAAATATTAGAACGAGTAACATATTGAATTGCCGATTTTTGAATAATTGTTTTACACCTGCATAATTGAAAACCTTCTCACTTGTAACTCCCTCAGGTTGGCTTTTAACAAATAATAAATACAGAACCATAGCAATAAGTGATAGTAATCCATACACCAATAACATATACTCGTATCCGATATTTACAAAGAGATATGGGGTCAGGAACATACCTATCATATCTCCCAATAATACAGACATAGTACCTATACCAGTAGCCAAGGCAAAATCTTCCTCGTCAAACCAGTTTGTAGCTAATTTTGTAAAAGAATTCAGCAAGAATGGTTGACCAACAGCGGTCATTAGCTGAGCAGTCATGAGCAAGGTAAAATTATCTGCAAATACAAAACGCAGCATAGAAAATACTCCTGTTAGAATGACACCAACTCCAGTACCCCATTTCAGGCCATACTTATCAATCAACCAGGATGCTGGAAAATTTACGGGGATATAGATTATCATGTAACTAGCAGTTAAAAGCAGTACAAGATCAGCAGATACTTGGTAATGATTTTCAATTTCAGAAGCGATAGGTGCAAATGAAAGCCAGTTTAGCTGTGTCATGATGGTAGCCAGCATAAACAGCAAAAGAATGACCCATTTGTAATTGGGTTTTTTATCTGTCACAGGTGATTTATCCTAGCAGAGATTAAATCTCTTTTGGGTGAATAAATGCAATAATTGAGGAATTGAATGTTGTTTCCAACCTACTCTCTTGTATACTGTTATCCGATAATATTATAATAGATTACCTATGGGTGTAGTTTGTGAAGCTGTTAATTATTTTTGGTCCACAAGCTGTGGGAAAGATGACTGTGGGAAAAGAGCTGGCCAGACGCACTGGATTCAAACTTATCCACAACCATATTTCTATAGAAGTTGCAATTCAGTTCTTTAAGCATGGATCTGATGAATTCTGGGAACTTGAGAAGACAATACGCTACAAAATCTTTGATATGATGAAAGAAACCGGAAATAACTTGATCTACACCTATACTTGGGCATTAAATCTTGATTCGGACCATGAGTATATCAGGAAATTGATTGATACATATGCTGAGGAGGTATACTTTATAGAACTCAAAGCCCCACTTGAGACTAGATTGAAGAGAAATAAATTACCAGATAGATTAGCAATCAAACCATCAAAACAGAACCTTGAATTATCAGAGCACTTAATATTGCACTATGAGAAGGAATACATATTTAATACCAATAATGATTTCCCTTTTCCCAATCATACACTAATTGATTCGGATGGAAAATCTGTAGATGAAGTTGTTGATGAAGTACTAACTGCTATTCCCAGGTTTCTGGGCTAATAGGATCATCACCATACTTTATTTTAGTTATCTCAAGAATATTATTCATCAGCAATATTATGATGACTATAGAAATGAAGCAAGTCACTGCGAGGTTAATCCATGAATCTAAAGTAATTTCATCACCAAAATTAGATCCTATTGTTAGGCCTATCCATGATATTGGAAGGAATAATGTAATAAGCCTTAAGGATAATTGGAACTCGACTGATTGAGGTTGCACCTTCTTAATTTTCAGCAAGTACATTGTGATCAAAGCAGAAATAATTGAACCACAAACTAAGAATATGAATAATGTGGCAAAGCTGGTTCCTAGGTAGGTATTTTCATCAATAATTGCCATAGATTGATAATTTGCATCGTAATATATAGCTTCAATCTGCAGTTGCAGAAATATTGTACAATAGGAATCATCTTTTCCTACTTGAGGATTTTAGATTAGGTGCTCGAGAAGAGTTTCAGCTCGTTTCATTCTTTTTTCGGTGACATAATCCTCAATACGATAGAATGTTTTCTTCATTTTTATATGATCCACCCCTTCTTCTATCAATTCCTCTTGAAAATGATACAATGCAAGGGTGAAGTAGATCATCACATTCACATCAGTTATTCTCAAATCCTCAACACATTTTTCAAGAGGATTAGATATTAATTGAATACACTGTTTCTTCAGATCTCTGCGCACCATGGCTAAATCATCTTGGGATTCAAGAGCCGTCACCAACTTATGGTATTTGCTATAGCTTTGCTTGTATTCTCGGATATTCTGATAGAGATAATTTTCAGTATCCAGATCAAATTCTATGATTGAGGTCTTCTCATCATAATGCACCAGACTCTTCATGGATGCACTGATGATGTTCTCATTACCACAAGTAATACAATATTTTCTCATTTTGAAAGGGTGTAATATCCAATTAAATCTGATAATTGGTGCTCGTAGTTCCTCATAGAGAGATTTCAAATGTTGGAGATATTCATCTTCAGGATTAGAAAAATCATCTATCGTTAATCCCAACTCAGCAAAGCTCAATTCCAAATCCTCAAGAAGATGAACTAATCCATTATAACTCTCAATATTCAAATTCTCCTGATGAGTACTACGCTGATGTTTCTTGCGATCCTTCTTCTTCTGAGATTTGGGCATAGTAGGAAATTGAATTGAGATAATTTCAATGTTGAGGTTTCATACAATAATAATTATGTCTCCAATAATGAATCAAGATCAAAATCTACATCCATAATATCTGGACTATGTATCTCAATTACACCATGTATCTCAAGAATAAGTAGGGCAAATAATATTTTTACAATATTTTTCTTGAATTTCTGGACTAATTCATGTAAACTTGTTAATGGATCCTCTTTCAGTGCATCTACACATCCAACCATAAGAGTTCCATTCTCCTCACCATAAACATGGGTTAATGTCGAGTAATGCATATCGCCTTTAAATTCCATGAATATATCATATGAGACCAGAATACTCTTGATGATCTTTCTATCCATTTCAGATGGATACTGATTCTTTTCCTCCAGTATAAATTGTAATATCTCAATGAATAATCCCAAACGAGAGGGTACAATGAAATCTAAATTTTCTAGAAAAATTCTGAGCCATTTTTGTACCTGTGAGGTATATTTCACCTCTGATTCAAAGACTTGGAGGAGAACTGATCCCTTCTCTGATTTCAACTTCTCAATAGGCTCTCTAGTTTCGGGATTGAAATTGCCAATCTGCACATTGTAACCGAATTTTGAGAAATTAAACACTAAATTGAGATCATTCTTATCAAAAATATGTGTAATAATGACAGAATTAGATGATTTTTGTATCTTCGGAGCTCCTGGGACCATACTTTTCTTCTTTACCTCGTACCTTGGTAATTCAACAAAATTGTATCCACGAACATGAAGATTATGATCAATATTGAGATTATTCACTCCTGCAATTCCATTCTCACAGAGATGAATATGAGAGAAAAGGCTTAATCCATTGGGATCCCCAGTTATGAATGATGACCTCATTTCATCTGTAAATCGGATATTTTGTGATTTATTGCATTGATTACAGAGGTATTGAACAAATGTGACCATTTGCATCTAAGGGTAACTCATAATAATAATTAAATGTTAATGCAAATTAACTAGATATTTGGTAATAATTTGTGTAAGAAGATTATTTAAATTTACAAATCAATGAATCTTTAATTCAGGAAATCTACTGCTTCTCTGGGCTTCTTTCTTGTGGCAACTATTTTTCCAGCAGTTGCCTTGTAGTACTCAAGCCTCTGAACTGTCATCTCATATACTTCTTCAGGAGTATATAGCTCTCTGGCCACACCATCCTTGATTGCTGCACCAGCTACTGCTGCAGCCTCGGTTGGAATTAATAAGGGATCAACAGGGCTAGTAATGATCTTTTCAGGTGATAATTCCTCATCGGGCACCATTGAGGCAATTGCATGAGCTGCTGCAACTTTCATATTCATGGTTACGCTTCTAGCTCGTACATCCAAAGCACCTCTGAAAATACCTGGGAACCCTAGAACATTATTAATCTGGTTGGGATAATCTGAACGTCCAGTTCCTATAACTACTGCACCTGCTTCTCTAGCAAGCTCGGGTTTGATTTCAGGATCAGGATTGGCAATGGCCAAGACTATAGCCTTGTCATTCATGGAACGAATCATATCCTGAGTGAACACATTGGCACTTGATGCACCAATAAGTACATCAGCTCCCTTCACTGCCTCAGCAAGGTCCATCTCCAATTTCTGTGGGTTCATTCGTGCTGCTAATTCATCTTTATAGGGATCCATAGCTCCACGACCAGTATAGATAGTACCAAGACGATCGATAGTCTGCAGGTTCTTACCCTGTACACCAGCATCAAGAAGCATGGTGGAGATTGCGATACCTGAGGCACCAGAACCATTCATAACCACCTTGACATCTCCAATCTTCTTATCTACCACCTTGAGAGCATTTATCACACCTGCAAGAGTGACAATTGCTGTGCCCCATTGGTCATCATGGAAGACAATGGTATCATCCAGCATCTTATCCAATTTACGCTCAATATAGAAACAATCAGGCTTTCTTATATCTTCAAGATTGATACCGGAAAAATTAGGCGCAAGTGCAGCGACATACTCGATGAACTTATCCGGATCATGCTCAGGTATGATGAGTGGGAAGGCGTCTACTTGGCAAAAAAAAAAAAAAAAAAAAAAAAAAAAGAAAGAGTTTATAGTATAGATAAATTCTCATTGATATTGAATCTATTGAATCTCTGGATTCTGAGGATTCAATATTCACTTTCAAGATTCTGTCCGATTAAGCTTTATATGAGAATCGACATATATATTTCAGATGACACGGAGACATAATCTACCAAGATTTCAGATCAAGCAGCTGTATGTTGATATTATTCGGACAAATATGGAATTAACTCACAAATTCATGATTGATATTCCAGAACGAGATAAAAATAGAATACGAGAATATATCAGTAGGAAGAAGATTGAAACGCTGCCCACTCCCCAGTATCTGCAAGTGATGGCTGAAATTATGTCTCGTTATCGGAAATTCAAATTTGGAGGAAATTAAATGGAATATTATTGTATTACCCCACAAAAACTGAGGTTTAGAAACCTTCATTTTGGGTATATTCATCTAAATGACGAGTATACCCTTGCCACTGCCTATATACTAAAAGATGCTACTCAACTGGTACATTCAACAATTAGGATGGACCGAGAAGGGGATTTGTTCTCTCTCGATCATGAGTATCTACCCTTTGATCAATTCATCAGTAAGTTGATACTCACCCTGGAGGCTGAAGTTGATTATCGGCCTCAATTTGCCCTTAGGATGAATGCACATCATTTTGAGGATTGGGTTGATGGACTTGTTGGTGATGAGCTGCCCATTACCAAGTGGAATACGCGGTTTGGCCAGATGTTCAAGATTTCTCAATATCTGCTGTTTGCCAGAGCTGATGAGATTCTCGGGTTTGATTATGTGAATGAGCAATCTTTTTCGCTTGATGGATACTTGACGCTGCTGAATTATCTGGATCGTTCTCCACTCACTGTGGGTACGTACCAGGTCATGCTGTTTGTTCTTAGGCAAATTGAGGGAAGTAAGAAGCAGCATATGCCACGAAAGGAATTTGATCATGTGGTGAGGGGGATCCCGGCTGAGGGTTCTCTGGATGAGATGCGGAGTTACATGACTGAGATTGCCAAGATTGTTAGCTGATAGTTGTATTCAAAATAATGTAGTATAATCCAACTTCACTAGTTTTTTCATTTATTGTGATTCTATGATAATCTCCACCACATATTATTTTGAGGTAATCAAATGCAAATATTTACCTTTTAGAACGGATTTGGTCTGGGCAATCCATAACATCCCATAAAATATAGTGATTTAGTCAATCCAACCTCACTAGTTTTTTTGCTTAATAATCTAATCACTTGTGAATTATCATGTCATATCAATACTGTCGGGATCATCTTACCAAACGTGAGGTAATCAAATTGTTCTACACACCAAGATTACCTAAGACAAGAGAAACCTTTTGGATGCTTGGTGCAGTCCTTGAGACGATTGATCTGGATAAGCAAGGATTTGATGTGAGTAGTCTTGAGATTACTAAGGCCGACGATGTGGTGGAGTTCTGCAAGGTAAATGCGAGTAATTTTGAGGAAATCCAATCTGAGCTAGATAAAATACGGATGGTTCAGTCATCGTCTTTTGTATTCTCAAGCAATCTAAGTCTACGGTGCTTTCAGAGGGCAATTGATGTTATCTTAGTAAAATTGAATTAATCTAATCCAACTTCACTAGTATTTTGCATGTTTGTACTTGGTTGCATTGAAAGATGTGATCGATCTAGAGATGGAGGAACTGGTTCAGTCAATTCGGTAAAATTTTGTATTAACTTTTTGGTAGAAATTTTTTGATGGTGAAACTAAGAATTGCAATAATCACTAACCATCTCATAATGTTCCTGAATGGTGGAAAATAAGGGTCATCGTAAACAAAGGTGTAAGTGCTAGGGGGAGTTGCATCGGTATTATCTCGGATATTGAACTCAATCCAGTAAGAAATTACATTTTCTTCCTGGAAACCCACCCAGGATTGAAGCAGATTTCCTTGACTATCTAGGATCAGTGTGGTTGGTACACTCTCGAACTCATATTGTAGTCGTAACCACCCTTGATCCAGACCAAAGGCCCAAGATCCACCATACTCTGTCTGGAAATCCCTTGCTGTATCCACTGTATCTGATCCATTGAATACCGCAACTGTTAGGAATTGCAGATCCTCCTTGTAAGTTTCATACAGAGAAATAACCGTTGTGTGATAAGTGATACATGGCCTACACTCTGTCCAAATTGCCTCGATAAAGAGATAGGAGCCTTCGTAGTGAGAATACGGAATGTCTTTATTATCAAGATCTGTGAAGCTGTAATTTATCTCATAAGCAGATGCTGGTTGAATTAATAGAACCAAGAATAATAATTTAAGGAACCGCATTTTCTCACCTATTCAATGAAGTATACAGCAACTCGTACATATGTATTATGGATTGATCGTGGCATTTTTCATATTATTCATTAGATTTCCATTCTGAACAATTTTATGAAAAGGAAAATATAATTGATTAATGCATTGCAGGTGAAAATATTGGTTTAGTGAAGAACTCTTTGAATTTGATAAATAAATGCTGTAGTCGGTTCCACATAGTAGATCAAAATAGATTTGATATTTAAGTAAAAAAATTTTCTCATCATCAGTAATGACGTATATCCATACTTCTACTGATTCCAAGTATCAAATAATCGATGTAATTTCCTTCCATGAGGTGTTTTCTTACTAAAAACATATCGCTTATCCTCCTCCCGTACCAATTGTAGATGTATCAACTTTTTCAGTGTGTCCCTGACCTCAGATAGACACTCTCCACAATCTGATGCGATGCTGGTGATTCTCAATCCGCTGGGATTGTTGAATAATACTTGTAATACCTTGGCTGATGCTGAATCAAAGACATCGACTACGTCCATACTGACTTCTGACATCATAGCTTATTAACCTATCTAATTTTCAATAATGCCTTAACTGGATTGTGATCTTTAATGGAGTTGTATTAGAAAATCTCCCAAATGGATTGTCTCTTCAAATGTTTAAAAGAGATTTTTTCATTTAAGTGGGAATGGGTATTTCTTTAAAAGGTGAATTTTCATTAAAATGGGAATGAGCTTCAATGATTTCATTGTTAATCACTTAGTCAATTTTTCCAATCTTCTCCTTTTCTGCAATTTCAAAATCTGCCATAAGTTGGTCTATTAATTCATTCGTTAAATCCTTCTTTACAAAAACTTGCTCGATGTTCTTATATTCTCCAATTTCAGGGTATTCATTACAGAGATCAATTAAAATTGTTTCTGTATTCTCTATATTAAGTTTAACTAAACTAGTGAAACGTGTGATAGGAACAGGAATATCTGAGCTTATCTGATTCAAAATATTTAGTATAGATTGCTTTGAATCAATTAATTTCTCTTGTCTCCAATTAAGATATATTTTAGGTAATGCGAAAAGTGATAATAATAAATAGATAGATGGTATTACTATCAAATATGTACCGAGATGTTCTAAAGATAATCCTCCAAAATCATAATTAGAAGACTGTATTTGTATGAATATATTCCCCATATTACTACCTGATAAAAGGGCACCCATCAGTATAAGAGAAAATAAATACATGATTGGATAGATAAAAATTGAAAGAAATAGTTTCTTTGATTGAATTATTGATGTATGGTAGTAATTGATGAAAATAAAAATCATTTGAGAGAAAAGAGATAAAAATATTAAACTGAAAAACCATAAATCTAAACCGACGACTGGATCTCCGTGCACAAGATCGATAAAATCAAGTGAAAGGAGATACATCAAAGAGAAAATTCCTAAGATGATATTGAATACTATTATGAACCCATTAATCATTTTTAATTCCATATCCATTCGCAATATGGGAAAGTAATAAGTATTTTCCACTAAAAATAGATATTATTTCAAATAGGGAATGATTGAGATGAAAGTAAGAGAATTCAAATAATTGATTATTCGCATGAACTCCTTCATATGATGATTTATTAATTAAAAAATAACCTTATATTAAATAAGAGAAATATGATTTATCTTTATATCTTCAGATATTATCCTTTTAAGATACAGAAACCAGAGATTAAGAAAAAGGTAAATTTCACTTATAATTCACTCTGACTTTAATTTTATTAATTTAAACAGATAGATTATAGGATAATGACTAATATGTTTGCTCGGAAACAAGCTGATTCAGTGTTTCGCAACAGGATTACATTATTACCTGATTTTGTGCCTGCTGAGTTGCCTTGTAGAGAGAGGGAGATTGAGCAAATGGTCGAGAATTTATCCATTCTTCTCGATCCTGATCACACTTATGCCATGAATGTAGCTATTACTGGACCTCCTGGGATAGGCAAGACCACTCTGGCTAAACGTACGCTTGAAGATCTGAAAAATGTAGCTGTGAAAAATAACATCAATCTTGATACGTTCTATATCAACTGCCATTCGTTCAGAACCAAGACATCAATCTTGAGGAGAATTGCTATGGATAATTTTCACATTCAAGGAAGAGGCTTTTCTGATGAGGAATTGCTGGAGATGTTGGCTATCCGTCTGGAAAAGGAGAATAAACGGCTGGTTCTTGCACTTGATGAAGCATCTATGCTTTCAGGTAAGGATATACTGGCATTCATCTCAATGAATGAATTATTCATGTCTGGAAATGGGAGACTATCTATCCTGATCATCTGTCGAAGATCTGAGTGGAGTCTACTGTTATCCACTGAGTTGTCAGGAAGAGTACAGGATCAGATCAATTTACAGGGATATGAACGTGGAGAACTGGAGACTATTCTGACCTATCGTAAGGAAATGGCATTCTATGCAGATGTGATATCAGATGAGGTATTTGATCTTATTATTGATATTTGCTCTCGTTCACGCAATGCTCGCTTTGGGATAGAAATACTGCTACGTGCTGGATTGAAGGCAAATGCAGTGGGTATGAATTGTATCACTGCCGAATTTGTGAGAGCTGCCAAGACTGAGGTGTATCCTGAACTGCGAACAGATATCTTTCAGGATTTGAAGAAGAATGAGCTGATTGCTGCACTCGCTATCGGGAAGATACTTCAAAGAAAAAATAAAGTATCAACAACTGTAAATGAATCCTATGAGAAATTCAAATTACTGAGTGAGGAGCAGGAGTTCAATGTGCAATCTCTGGCCACCTACAGACAGTGCATTGATAGTCTGGAGAAACTGGGGATAATCTCACATACCGCTGGAACGCTGAAGGAAAGGAAACAAGAGCGACGATCTAAGATCACACTCTATGATATTCCTGCTCAGATACTGGTGGAACGAGTGGAGAGAGTAATCTGATAATCCTTGTTTCTTTGAGCTACACAATAAATCCAATAATATTTTGAAAATCTATGATAATTTTATTACCAGTAACTAATCATCCCAATCGTCATCATCATCGATCCAGTCAAAATCAATTTTATTCTTGTAGTTATAACTTCCTCTGATAAAGAGTGCTATCAAAACTGATACTACACCAAAAATAATTAAATTCACCCCATCTCCAATATGAAGAATAGCCGAGTAATTCCAGGTGTATGACGTTCCGTCAATTATTGTAGTCTCACCTGGTGATATAACCACATCTCCCTGTCTCTCACCAGGAAGCTGATTGAGTACCTGATCCTGCAAGGTATAAATCAAATACACTATTCCTCCAGTGAGAACGCATCCTATAAGAATTAGGAAAGATGCAATTTTCGATGATTTCTTGAGGTGGATTAAAGCACCTAAAAGGATCAGGGCTATTGCGGCCAATAATACTTGATATATCATGTTAAGCAATTCAGAGATTTCTGGATCCACTTCCTCATCTGATTCAGAAAAATCGAAAGATTCATTTACTTCATTGTATTCAATAGTATAAGAATTGAATTCATTCAAGCCCAGTTCGAATAATGTGCCATTCACACTTGATGCCATCCCTGGAGGGCTCATGCCGTATTCCCACTCGACACTAATCTCGCCAATAAGGAAAACTTGATTGGATCCTATGAATATAAGTAGAATTCCAACAATTTTTAGAATAAAAGAAATATATTTCTTCATATTTTCTCCTCGTTTCGGTGATATTGATCACCTAAACACCTGAGAAAAACTTGTATTTAAGTAAAAAAAAGAAGTACAATATAAGAATACATTCAATGTGATATTTTTGTAGAATTTATTATAATTGAAGAGGATTTTCAATTTCTCCTAAATGATTTTTTTCTACTTATATAGTATTTACTTTAATTAAATGCTGATGTTTCTCTTTGAGCAGCACAATAAAACCAATATCTATACAGGAAAGGCAATAGCATACTGTAAGCAGATTGTCAATCAATCGGGGGTGAAGATTGAGGTTAGTGATGACATGTATGGTTTTTACGAGGCTCTGGGGATACTGGTGGAACTGGTTAGAAAGAAAAGAGGAGAGGATCCCAGATCAATTCTGCAACAAGCATTTGATATTGCACGAGAATTATCTGAAATACATTTCAGGGATCCTGACCTGGCCATAATAACAATTCCATTCTATACTTTTCTGGGTTATTATCCCCTTAATGAGCAGAAGATGAGGCAATTCTACTACACACTTCTACCATATCTATCAAAGATCAAGAATGTACATCCCTGCAAATATTACTCATCACGTGGTATCAAATTAACCCAACTATTACCTGTTATGTATTCCTTTACCAAGAAATTAAAACTTGAGAAGCGATTACATACAAAATCAGTCACAGGGGGAGAATATACTGATTATGTGGATTATTTCAGAAAAACAGTTGGTGTAAAAGTACATAATGAGATTGGATGGGGGTATATCAAGAGTGATAGACCGCTGAAAGAATTCTTCAATATTCCTTTTCAAGGAAAGTATCTGGTACTCTCTGAGATTAATATATCTGATGAATATGCAGCTATCGCAGATTTACTCATCTTACACTGGGGATTGAAGGATCATTACGAGCCTTATTTGCTGCTTGATGTGAAAACGCATTCTTATCTGGAATACTCACAACATGGTATCAAATATCAGCTCATGAGTTTTCGAGAATTCTCCTCCACAATTAATTCCAGTAAGAATTCACAATCTATTCGTCAAGTGGAGATTTACAGAGATCAGATTGAGAGAATTTATCAACGGGAATGTCAAAGAAAATGCACTATTGGTACTGGGATCATTACTCTTGATGCTTTTGAATATGAGAAGGAGAAGCTGGTAAGATCCATCATTTACAATACCCTCGAGGATGCCATCAGATCAGGAACATATATCCTGTCTGAAGAGTACAATATCGCCATAACCATAATCCGACCAGCACATAAGCTGCAGTTACGTGAGTATCCCAAAAAACAGATGATTGATCCTATTAAGACAGATGAGCAGTATTATTACTCAATAAATGGGGATTTCAGAGAGATTTTTAGATATCTATCCCAAAATGGGATACTGAGAATCTGTGATCTATCAAATACATTGCAATATGATACTCAACTTGCAGGGATTAAGCATGAGTTTTCTGATGATGGTATTATCTATGGACTTCATATCAAGAGAATACAACAGGAACATATAGATACTTCAGAAAGTATTATTCTTGATATTGCCACAAGACTGGAATTGACTAATGATGAGGGGTATTTATTGAAACCAATAAGGGCCACCTATAGTCTACCTGAAATCACCACTGACTTGACCGGGAAATGGTTTACTTATGATCCTGATGATGAGGTATATACTGATCTAGAGGAATTAGATGTTCCAAGTACTTTTATTGATCTATCAATTAACAGGTCATTTGAACCACAGGTGATCATTCCAGATATGTTCTCGATAATTCCGCAGACACAACTGGAGTACTTTGAGGTGGCTGATCCCTTTGAGGTTCTGGAACAGAAGGTGAAATTAATCATTGATGCAGTTTTGGGAAAGAAAAAGTATCATTCATTCAACATTCGTTCTGATCATGAGGATCTGGAGCGTATTCAAAGAGGAGAGGATATTTTTAATCTACAGGAGGTTCTAAATCATGAGATAATTCGGGCCTCCTACATTACCAAGTTGCGTAAGGAATATCGTCGTAATCATGATTGGATCATAATGCAGCTCAATATCATCAAGCTGTTGAGGGGCTGGGATGATATCATTATTTCCAAGCTATACTGGTTTTTTGTTGAAGATCATGTTCAAGCAATCAAAGGTAGATATTATATGAAGATTCAACCCCGACTATTCAGACATGTGTATCATCTGGTAGAAACAGCTCCTGTATTTTATCCACAATCTATAAAGAACTATTATGAGTTGAACACAGACGAGTATTCGGTAATTATTCTGGATAAGCAAATTGGATTGTATAGAGAGGGAAAAACCATAGACCCCCGTGATATTTCATTTATCAATACCAGTACTTTTGATGTAAAAGAAGGCCGGGTAGTGGAGATTGAGAGCAAAAAACTATTGGTATTGGATAGAGTGTATGAAATTCACACTGGATACAAGAAAGGGTCTCTTGTTATCAAGCGAAGCCATAGCAATTTTTCTGTTGATGAATTCCCATTTATTCCACAATCCAAACTTGAGGTGCTTAACCAGATGAAGGAGATATTAGCTCGTATTTATCCAGATATTTCCCTCGAGCAACCACGCGTTGGAATAGATAATGAAAAATTATTGATTTTCGAGCGGAATAACGTGATTGAGCAATTTATCCCAATTGGTGATGATTGTGTAGATATAGAACAGCTTGAGAAGTTTATGGAGGAATGTGTGAGATATAATCACTATGCAGATTATCATCTATTGGTGAGACAGACTTGGAAGTGGAAGCAACGGATCCAAAATCATAAGCAATCCTGTCATGATTGTGGTGAGCCAATTGATACTAGATTCAATCAGATTTCCCTTGAGAAAAAGCTAGGTAAGTATCATTTGGTGTTGGAATACTCTGAGGCGGATCTGGTGCTGAAACAGGTGCTGTACAAGGGAGATGGTTACTCTTTGCAGGAGTTGCTGGGAGAGATACTTGAAAGTGATGAACCTGACCTCCTACTGACTTATTTTGGAGTAGAGATGCATGTGAGAAAATCGGATTTACTTGATGATCTGCAACGATTGTATAACAAATTGAAACTGATAATCCAATCTCACTAGTTTTATGATTTCAAACCTTTTAGAAAAATTATGATTCATTGTTAATTATGGCTATTTATCTAATTTTATCTGTAATTCTTTTTTCTGAGGGCCAATTTCATATATAAACTTTCACTTTTAGAGATGACTCTCAATGCTTATATAACCCTCATTTTCAGAACGATGTTTTCTTTAAATTGCTAAATCTGACCCTAAATCGATGAAGTAATGAAATTAGAAAGATATATTTTAAGGAATACTTTCGGGATTAATGATTAAGTTATCCGATAACTTGAGAAGGATAAATTGAGCCTGCCATAATACCGAACATGAAAAAGTCTGGCCAGACACACAATTGTATTGGTTTCGCATACTCTACAGCTAAGCTTAGTACTATGGCAGTTCATTTAAGAATACGATGGGGTAACATAAAAACATTTATCTTGAAAAATGATAATAAATTGGTTTAACCGTCGTATCTGAAGAATTAAATCATTAGATTTTAATATCCAATCTCACTAGTATTTTTGAATAAACGGGATATCATGAATTGTTGTATTCTTTGAATTATATTCAAAGGAATAAGATCTCTGAACAGAAATGCATAATTTTATTAATTCAATAGTTATCTAGTATATAGATGTCTGGGAAGAAAGGACTTACTTTACGTGATTTTCCTGAGATATCCAAAGAATTAGTTAACCCAGAAGAAATCAATACTGCAGCTCAGAGTAATCGTCCATTGAAATGGAAATGTCCGAGGGGGCATATCTATGAAAAACGAGTTGTCCATAGAATAAATCGTGGAAGTGGCTGTCATATCTGTAAGATTGAGGAGAATAGTATCAAAAACCTGAGTGTTGCTAAGGAATATGATGATATATACCCAATTGAGGAGTTAACCCGGGGTATGAGGAAAAACGTATGGTGGAAGTGTAAAGAGGGGCATAGATATCAGGTAACTATTTACAATAAGGTGAACCAATTGTCATCATGCCCTCAATGTAACCAAAGGGATCTGAATCATCATAATCTATTACTTATGTTTCCTGAAGTAAAACAATACTGGTCTGATAGCAATTCCTTATCTCCAGAACACTTTTTCCCTTTTTCCATAAAGAAGGCATTCTTTGTCTGTAATAAAGGGCATATTACCCAACGAATTATTGCTAAGGTTAGCAGAGATCTAGCCAATTCTAAACCTCCTGGTTGTGCGGTGTGTGATAAAAAAATCGTGTTGAAGGAGGATTCCATTGCTGTATTGTACCCTGCTCTGGTTAAACAATTACATCGTAATAACAATATCGACCCCGAAAAAATCGCTCCTGGTGCTGATAAATACTTGTTGTGGGAATGTAACAAAGGCCATACATGGTATTCTTACGTCTTCAATCGGGTTAAGGGGGATAAGATCTCTTCATGTCCTGAGTGTTCACATTATCATTACTGGAGCGATCATCAAGAGGAGCTTCTGCAGAATATTGAGGATTATATCATTGAAACAGATGAGATCCCACGAATGGAAGATCTGAGTTTTGTTTACTATGCTTGCAGACAAAATGATACTATACCAAGTTGGTGGGATTCAATTGAAGCCGTGTTGAGAAGGTTGGAGAATGACGTTCTTCTGGAAGAATTAAAGATTAAGCGGAAAAGGTATGAGAAATCTCAGTAGTTTATAATTTGAAGATAGTAGGAATGTGTACCGTTCCCTCCTGGAGAGGTGTGAGAAATCGCATCTCTCCATCGACCACCCCTATTATTAATTTTCAACATAACATTTCAACTATTTCTATATCATTGTCTAAATAGAATCTTAGTGACTTAGAGTAGTAATGTATTCATTTTTTGAAATATTGGAGATAAATCTTATATTCTAACAATTCGAAAATTATATATGGGAAGCCCTATAGATCTCAAGAATGAAGAAATTAATGTTTTTGATGAAATGAAATCTTTGTATATCGTATGGGATAAGGAATACGATACATCTGAATTTGATAAAATCAAGAATTTGGCACATAAACTTCATATGATGTTGAAGAATAGAGGAATAGAGCCTAGACATAGTAGACATGTACTTGAAAACAGGGGATTGTCTCCAGATGATCCCGAGTTTTACTATCATGAACATTGTATTGAGGATCTTATTAAATTTGTCGGAGATCAATATGCGAATCAGCCTGAAGATTTGACCATGGATAAGAAATTCAGATTTGAATATTTCACAGATAGATGGAAACATGATGATTGGTTTGATGTCACAAGAACTCAAAATGGTTGGAAATTCAAACATCTGCGTGAATATTTTCTCCCAATAGATGGGACAGATACAACGAGTTTTTACGAAATGTTTGAACAGGATAGTGTATCAGTACCAAGGAATCTTCATTTCAAATTTTATGAATTATGGGACTTATGCATAGATGAAGGGTACACACAGAAACATGTACAGAAAAAACTGGATGATATTGGTACGTGGATTTCACAATCAGAGTTGTATGAACCGGTTATGGCCGATATCTCAGACCATGAAAAAGGTGTTGTAACCTTTTTGGACATTCTTGGATGGAAAGGAATAACTGATGGTTTAGAGGATCCATTGAATAAAGCAAAAGATCTTATAAAGCAATCAGATTTTCGTTCCTATGTGAATAGACCAACTAACAATGATACTATTCGGAAATTAAAGCATCAGATGATTAGTATCTCTGATACCATTATCCTATTCACACTGTGCTCTCCTGAGGATTATTATGATATGTTACTCTATCATGGGAAGTTATCAAATTATTTCATAACTAAATCTATGAAAAATAAATTGCTACTAAGAGGTGCAACTTCTTGTGGAGAATTTAGTAATTTTCAAAATATATTTGTTGGCCCAGCCATTGATGATGCTGCAAAATGGTATGAAAGTTGTAATTGGATGGGAGTGATACTCACACCCTCTGCTTCAGAAATTCTGAATGAATATCCTTATCATGGGGATTGGTTAGTGTATGCAGCTCCATACAAAACGAATTTTGAACAAGACAAAACTTATTGTCTTAATTGGGTGATGGAAAAGGATATATCTGATGAGCAATTTCAATCATTATTCCGATTGGAAGAAAATACACCAGAAAGCATATCTTTAAAATTCAAGAATACAATAAAGTTTTATAATGAAAATTCTTGATGATTTGAATAGAATAACAATCTTCTATTTGGAATTAAGGACTAACTATAAATTTCAAACGCTCTTAAAGCAAAAAAGCCTATCACACATAATGTAATAGGCCTACTGGTAAAAAAAGAAAACGAAAATCATGAAGTTACAGTTAAGTCTTTGCAAACACCTCGTAGTGTAAATATGCAGTTAGTATTTAAGTAAAAAGGAAAATAGGATGTTCGATCGATTTCTAGAAAATGTATCCGTTAAACAGTTTAATTAATGATTGTATCCAATGTATAATAATGAGTGATGTATCTGATCTGCACAAAGAGTTGCAACTCTTGGGCTATGATTCAGATTCATTCGTAGAGGTATCTGGAATAAAGATAAATCTGTCAGGGATGGAACCACCTCTGGAATATATTCCTTTTAATTCTATTCAAGCCATCAACCCTGAATTTCTCGATTTGAGTTTTAATGATATTGATGTACTTCCAGAGATGAATTTAAGCAATCTTAAGGCTTTAAATTTGCATACTAATCCCAGATTGCATCAGATCCCGACTTTCAACTTACTGGAGTTGCATATCTCAAATACATCTATCAGCGAACTGCCTGATATTCCGGATCTTGAGATTTTATCAGCAAATAGTATGATATTGGGTATCCCTGATCTATCTACATTCAACTTGAGAGAACTATTTCTTGAGAATAATGGGCTCTATGAATTTCCAGATATTTTTCACATGACCAATCTTGAAATATTATCACTTGAGGAAAATAATATTGTTCTTGATCGGGAGATGGTTGATAAAATCACTGATTTGGAGCTGAAATTATTGAATCTAATTGGAAATCCACTGGAGCTTGATCTGGTGTCAGAGATGATGCTTAAAGAAATGCGTTTGAATGGAACGATAATCCTTGGCATTGATTAAAGATTTAAAACGAATGTTGAGTTTAGATTATTTTGAGTTTATAAGATCCATCAGGTGTCAATACAACCTTTTTATTACTGCCAAATACACTCCCAACCCTAATAGTCAATTCAGGATTTAATTTCTTGAATTCTACCGCATATTTCTCATTGTTAAAAATAATTGTTCCGTCAAAAAAAGTTCTCATAATGATGTTAGTTGGATACTTTTTGTTTTCTCCTCTATATAATTGATCCACGATTTGATACCATAAACCGAAAAATGCAGATAGTACAATAAAAATCATTGAAAAAATGATATTTGTACTGAATACTTCATCATAATTATCATTAGACACAAAAAATATGATAGATATTGCTAAACAAATTATCATTAATATGATTTTGATTGGCATCCATTTTCTCTTCTGTTTTAATCTCGTTTTTAATGAAATCTCACAATCAGGGCAGATTTTCACAAATATTCCACTTTCTTGGGTTTGAGATGTACTTGTAGTTGTTCCCCCAACTGAATAAGCAGAATGTACTACAAATTTTGTCTTGTGAAAAGTTGTTTCCAAATTATTTTCAGTTGAGCAAACAACACAACTATTTGGAAGGATAGGTTGTTCTAAAACTTTGGATTCCTTTGATTTATACGTGTAACTCATTCCGAGTTTTCTAGTACAATTATATTTATGAATATTTTTTGCTATAATTTATAATCTGAGAATAATTGGTGAAATTTTTTGTCGAATTGAATACCGATAATCCATGGGATTAATTAAAATTGAAAGTATATTTATCTTAGAACCGTTGTTGAAAACGAACCTATTAGACCAACCTTCAAAGGGCCATAGTTTTATTTTGAAGATCATAATAATATGCTTGATCACGGCTTGATAATCTGCATATTGAATTATATTTTAACGTTATTTGCTTTTCATTCCATGTGGTGAATTTAGAATATTTTCTAAGAGTTTCCCTTACATTGAGATCAGGTAGAAGTAATCTAAGTGAAAGAAATGCTAGCACAATATCCATATCAAAGGTTCCTTTTAAAGAATCAGGATATTTGATGGGGATTAGATTTAGTAAATCTATGGACGCGGATATAATCGTTTTATCAAACATACCTTGAGAGTACATCGAATTCAGAACATTTTCTGCAGAATTTAATTTGCAACTTATACTGTATTGACGGTTAAGTGGTTTAAACAGCCCACTATGAATCCATTCGTTGTAAAATTTAAGAAACTTTTTTTTATGATATTCTCTCCCCAAACAAATGAAAAGATCTCTTGGATTACTACTAACCCTAAGGAAAGTACAGCGATGTAAAATCAGGGCCACAATTTTTCGATCAATGATATTACTGTAGTTATTCTCAACATCTGAAATTAAAATCTCAAGATCTTTAGCTATAATATATTTTCTAACAATATTATACCTGCTTGGAAGTTTATTGAGTAGGGCTAGAATATATTTTTTTCTCGATATGTTTACAGATTGTTTACTTATCATGTTAAAGGAATAATTACAAATTATATTTAAAGAAAATTGGCGATTTTCAACATCAATTTTCTTATATTAAACAAGTTCTGTGCTAGATCTGGAGCAATCTAAGAGACAAATAAGAAAAATCATTCATTGGATAAAAATAGGATAAAAATTAAAATTTACTTTTACTGATGTCGGTCTCCAAATTAAATAGTAAGAAATGTATAGTTATACATATGAGTTCGGAGGAATTCACAGCTATTGTTCAATCAATTGCTGTTAAGAAGAAGATGAAAGTAAAATTTCTGCATGCTGAAGACGGAACCTCTCATCCAGAGGGTTTTGTGCAATGCTCACGAGAAGTGAGACAGAATAACCCTGAGGGAACAAAATTCCGGGCAATCCTGTCCTGGAATGAGGAAAAGGGTTATTATAGAGCCAAGAAGGTTGATGGAGTGGATTTAGTACCAATTAATTAGATTTATTGCAGCCCCTCTCTTTTTATTTATATTCTAAAATGGATATTGTATGTATATGATCGACTATACTGATGAAGATTATAAAATATTGGAGGAAATTTATCAAGAAATTGTTAGAAATAAGTTAAAAGAACCAGTAATAGAGTTAACATATTTCGATCTAAAGGATGAATGGGAACCTGAGAGATAAAATCAGATGAAAGACCCTTCAATAACCATTATACTATAATTATTATTGTGAATCGAGTATTATTATGAAATAATCACACAGGGGCTATGAATCTATTTTCTTCAGTTTTAGTCTACCCTGCCTCTTGCTTAGATTTTTAAACCCAGTTGAATTTTTGTCTATTGGAACCTACAAGTTGTTCATTCAAATGTACAACATCAATGGTTTCGGGGTGGTAAAATAAAGTTCCAAACTAAAAATATCGATAATATCTTGCCTGGATTGAATGCAATAGCTGAGAAATATGACATAGACATTGAACTCATTCAATGCGAAGACGTATATTTCATCTATACTGCACTCAGTCCTATAATTAAGGACGAAATTCAGCAGTTATTGAATAAACAGATTCAATAAATAACCAATTTATTCCCAGCTCACTTTTTTCTCAATACTATGTTTCTGACCAGTTACAACTTGAATTTGATCGTTACCATTGGGGATTCAAAAAATATTTTTAGATATTTACTGTATTTGATTATTGTCAATGTAGCATCCTCACAAATATAATCCTCAATCCTGTATCCTAGTGCATTCCCCAGTTTTTCTATTTGCTCTTGATCAAGTGTTAACTCACCAGATACATTTTCCATCATGAAATCTAGCTGCTTGTGATATGAAGCATGGAGTGAAATTTGCATCTTTAGAATATCTGGCCCATGGAGCACTATTGCTTGATTAAGAACCTGCAGTTTTTGCATGATAATATCATCATTTTATTTTATTAATAGCTTAGGGCACTAGAGAGGGAACCGAAAGTAATTGAACACAATTTGAAATAATATTCATCTACTATAATATTTGTATTTTTCAAATCAATTGGTAGATTTTGATATATTTTTTCTCTCTGCAAACTACAGTATTGTGATTAAGAACTCAACAGATATATTTCAAGGCCAAAGCACCTTATATAATCCTCACAATTTAAATCTCTTATTATACCTATTGTTTCAGAGAATTTCAAGGGCAAAAATTGCATAAATAGGCTCTTAAAGCTTAATTCTTAATAGTCTTAAAAATCAGACTGCCAAATACTTTATTAAAATTCTAATTTAACACCACATATGAAGATAATAGGAAAAATTGTCTTTACAAGCACCTTTTTCATAATATTGACCTCGCTTATATCAACACCTGCAATTGAACAGCTCATCAATCTTGATAGTGAAGATCCAGAATGGGTTGATCGGATTCCTACCGGCAATCCCAGTACAAGATTTGGTCATCAGATGACCTATGTTCCAGAAGAGCAAGCAGTCTACCTGTTTGGTGGCAGTACCGGTGGAAGATCATCAGTATCAGGGATTAAAAATGATATTTGGAGGTATTCGATTACTAATAATACTTGGACAGATATCACTCCGACATCAAATCCTATAACCGCCAGATACATGGCAGAAATGGTTTATTTACCAACCACAAATGAGCTGTTAGTTTTTGGAGGATCTAACAGCGGATATCAACAATTGAGTGAAACGTGGGTGTTTAGTCTTTCAAACTATACATGGACACAATTAAGCCCATCAAATCCACCCTTAGGAAGAGATCAATTCGAAATGACATTTGATGCTGAGAACGACCGAGTATTAATTTTTGGTGGCTATTATCAAGCTTCCAGATTATCTGATTTTTGGCAATATACTAGAAATAATAATTCTTGGATACAAATTCAGTATTCAAATGGTCCAACTGGAAGAAATTCTCATTGCATGTCTTTAGATCCTAATAATAATTTACTCCTTCTTTATGGTGGTTATAATGGGCAGTTCCTCTTCGATACTTGGTATTACCATTTTGATAACTCCTCTTGGACACAAATTAGTACAGCAAATACGCCTACTCAAGGAGCAAATGCAGAAATGGAATATAATTCAAATCAAAATCAATTTGTATTATTTGGTGGTCTCAAGACAGGTAGTGATTACGGGATTACTGAAACGTGGATATACGATTTAGAGATTGAAAACTGGACTCAGTTAAATCCTTTAAATCCACCTACAGGTAGAATGCGATTTGATATGACTTTTATCAAGGAAAGAAATTCAATCATTGTATTCGGAGGAAATTATATAGACTCCACCAATCTAGGCGATACTCTTGAGTTGCAAATGAAAGTTTTTACATGTATTACAGTCACTGAAACTATTACCCAAACTGAAACCACAACTGACACTGAAACTATTACATCAATATCTACTCAAACCCAAACTGAAACCACAACTGACACTGAAACTATTGAAACCACAATTGATCCTGTCCCATTCCCAATAAGCATGGTTGTTTTTTCTGTTGTAGGAATTTTGATATATAGACTGAGAAGAAATATGTAATTACTCTTGCCTACCTTTAATTTGTGTAAACTAGTAAATAATTCACAAAAAGACTATAAATAGGTAAATATTTTTACATAATGTGATGATGGTGTAATGAGGATCAGAATAACAATATTTTTACTATTTTTATTTTTTAATGTCCCAAATGCTGTATTTACTTCAGCTCAAGATGATATTACAGATATTAAAGAAGAAGGGTCTTCAATTATACTTCAAAAAGAAATTGGACGTATATCCAACTATTTCATAAATTCCAAAGGTTCATATTTAGTATGGGAGGACCAATTTTTCAATAAGTACTATGATAAAGTTGAGATAATAGATCTGGATTCTGATGGATCAAGGGAAATTCTAGGCCTTAGTCCAAATGAAGAACTTTTAATTCTTAATTTTGATAATGGGTCAGTTATAGAAAGAGTTCCACTAAATCACACTTCAGTAGTTAGTACACAACTTATCATTGCAGATGTTATGGGGACTTCAAATCTTGAAATTATAATTTCAAACCTAGTTAGTTCTGATTTTCATAATAGCAATCAAATTCTTGTTTTCCATTCAAATGGTACATTGGCAACAAAAATTGATCAAATCGTCTCTCCCTTTGCTATATCTGGAGCTGATAATATTATAAGCGCTAACTTAGATAATGATAGCAATCAAGAACTTCTCCTTTCTTATGGCTCAGGACAATGGAACGTTAGCTCAAGAACAGCAGAGAATCATATAATAGCATTGAATTATAATTCTACTTCAAATAAGTTTGATAGATTATGGCATAGGAAAAATACAGATGAAGGGGGAGATTTTAGAATTTTAGTAATTAATCCCAATACAACTGCACCCATCATAGCAACAACTGGTTGGTACAATAATTATATTCGTGCATTTGACAGAAATGGTGTAGAACTCTGGAAACGTCAGTTAGCCAATACTTCCAATATAGAAAATTATGCAGAACCAAATCTTGCTAGTTTTAGAGAAGATAACACAACTCATTTGCTGGTGTTTCAACAGAGTTATTCAGGCGATCATCCATTATATTGGTACGATCTTGATTTATTATCTGGAGAAAACCTAAGAGGAGCAATTAGATTTAATCAGACATTCAATATGGCACCATATATTTCGATTGACACAATCCATCTCGCAAGATATACTAGAGAAGGTAATTCAGGAGCATATGGCTGGATTATAGAGGAATATAGTCTAATTAATCTGAATCTGAAAAGTTCAATAATTTTGCATAATAACAAATTATTTTTGAATTATAAACAGATGGGTTATAGTCCCCTATATATGGAATTTAACAGAAACCCAAGTCTGATTTATCAAGATGATCAAGGAGAGATATTCTTCGAATATAATAAACAGCAATTTTCCATTACAGGTAAGGGAGTTGTTATCTCACCGATAATTACTTCAATTAATCGAGTTATATTACCAAGTGGCGATCTTATGGTAAATTATTTCAGTACCCTCAACGATGAAAGAGAATTTGGAGAATTATTTATTGGTTTTATCGCAATTACGATTATACTTTCAATCATGCTTGGATATATATTCTTGAAAAGAGATAAAATTACAAAAAAGGACACCATAAAGGACGAATTAGTATTGGTAGTCTATAGATTGCTTTCCCAAATCTTCCAAAATCACGCTGAAGATAGACGTATAACAGAAACAGAAGATACTATTATATTATCAGAACCATTAAATTATGAGAGTGGAGTAACGAAGTCATTATCTATACAATCTGAAGAACCAGAAAAATTCAATGAACCATTAGAAAATAATATAACTTGTCTAAGCAAATGGGTGAATGACCATGATAAAATCTCGAAAAAGATGAAAATGGGCGATCTAATTATGCTAATAGAGTTTTTAGAAGCATACCCCAGTGCACTAATTGCTTCAACCTTACAAAAACAGTATATTTACATATCAAAAGCGACCTTCTACTCGAGAATCAATTTTCTTATTGAAATGGACCTGTTAGAGAATATTTCCAGTGTTGAGCTTGATAATAGATATCTTAAGTTAATCCTATCTCAAGTTGGATATAAGTTCATGCTAGATTTCTACATCTTCCTAAATAGACAATTTTCCTAAATATCCTAGTAGATACTATTACCAGCAAGAGAAGATTGGCTCACACATTTGAGAGTGGCTCAGGACGGATAAATGGAAAATTGTCCAAAATCCATGTTGAGATAGTAGATGAATTATCAATGTTTGTGGAGATATATGAGGTAAGAGTACTAAATTGTCTGGGATGTGGAGTTCTTGTTAAGGAGAGTTCTGTGAGTACTGCGGAACCAGGATGATGATACCAGAGAGAAGCTAATTACACAACCGAATGTAATTGAAAACAATTTGATAATAATACTTATCTAGTTTTAACACATCATAAATATTTTCTGCTTTTATAATGAATGTACTATTCAATCACATGCAGCAGACAACGATTGAGAAAATAACAGATTATATGGTTGATTATCAAATAGCCAATTTGGACAAGGGAATAATTGTTTCACTTGAAAATCTGGACAAATATGAGCGATATATCGATTTTGAATATCGCCATTGTTTGAACATAGTTAATGGAATGGGTCTTGTTAGAATTATTAAAGATTTGAATCCAGATATCCAAAATAGGATTATGCTTAGGTATCAGAATAAACGAGATAATTATGTGATTGATCACCAGGGAAATTTACCACATAATAATGAATATACCATGTCAGCTACATATTTTCAATTACTTGTCCTCATGTTGAATCTGCATCTATTGGAAGGCTAAGTAAGGCTAAGCTCAGATACAATATCAACAATGAGGCGTTTTTGGAGTGATATTGGAAGATAATATTAATTTTTTACCTTTACTTATCTGTGAAGAATATTTATAATACTATTAAAATCATTATTATTTATGGGTGATTTTAGTTATTTCTCAATGCCCGGATTTTCTACGGAGTATAAATATGCAATACCATCAGATGCTTTGTTGCTATTCTCAGCAAAGCATACCAAAGGATCAGGATTTTTTGCTCCTGCAAAGGATGTTCTAAAACGATTGCAAATACTGCTCTCTTTAAAAAATAATGATTATCGCTTTTGGTCAAGGATGATGGATTTCTTATTCCTATATGATCTATTAGTTGAAGAAGATGGATGGGTGAGATTGAATTACAGCGAGATATTAGAGATGGGATCTAATGAAGGGCCTGAAATCATGGATTCTGTCAGACAGATGGATTATGTACTTGATAAAGAAGAGATCACGATGGAGGATTTCGTCTCAGCTAAACATTATGCTGGAGAAACTCATCTATTTGCATATGAGGGGGGAATGGGTGATACTGATATTCCATGGCAATTTTACTGTCTTCATCCCTTGAATCTGATCTACTTAATCGCTGAGAAAGCAATTTTCAGATATTCAGAGAGATCAGTTAGGGATTATTACCCAGTCAAATATCAGTTTGATCTTTACACAGTGAAATTTTTGTTAAAACAGGTCGAAAGAGATTACTTTGAGTATTTTACGAATGCTCCTCTGATGGCTGTAGAAATTAATGGTAATCTTGAATTATTTGAGAATTATCAAATGGACTACTTGTACTGTGATAAATCTAAAACCTTCATATCACTCAATGGATTGGAAAGAACTAAAAAGGATCTTGATGTCCTCTGCAAAGAGTACAGAGAAAGATGGACACCTGAATACTTATTATCTCGAGTTGCAAAGGAAAATCAAAATGGTGATATATTTAACAAACTGAAAGAAGTTGTCAAGCTATTCCCTGGATTTGATTATGATGAAGAGTACTGGAAAGAAGCCTATCCCTCCATCATGATAACAGATACCCTATCAAAAAAAGAACTGGAAAAAGAACTACAATCAATTTTTTATGATCATGATTATTACATAAGAGAAGTTGAAGGTAGATCTATCCATATCAGAAAGGATGGAGCGGAGTTAAATGAAGTTGTTATCAAGCTATTCAAAAGATATAAAACAGAATCAATATACACTCACCGAGTTTTGAGTTTCAAGGAGGTAGAGTTGCTGGCTGAATTGAACATTTCGAAATTGGAATACGGTCTTTCATATGATAATGAAATCTTAGATATCCCTTCCAATTTGGATTGTTTGACTTCTGTGACTAGCCTGATCCTAAGTGTGAATGAGATTCCAGTAAATATTGGAAAAATGAATCAGCTAACGCAATTAGAGTTTAGAAATGCGACTAATTTGATGACTATTCCGGATTCATTATATGAATTGAAAAACTTGCGAATCTTGCATTTCTATGTTAAGGATGGGGAAATAAAACTAGATATTGAGAAGATTCGAAACCTAAAATTCCTCTATTCCCTTAAATTTGGCTATCACTACATTGTGAGTGAAAAGAGAAAACAGTTTTATGATCTTGAAGCAGGATATACACTAAGTGATCTTGGTGTAAAGAATCAAACAATCAAAAAAAACACTAGCTCTAAACCGATAACTAGGGATAATAAAATCCCAGAATTTGCGGATCTTAATGCAATACAGGAATATATCTCTCCTCTTTCTATTTCTGAAGATGGTATTAATTCTCTTAATCTACGTATATCAAAATTGCTTGATGAGGCAAGATTAAGAGCAAGATCAAATAACCGAAGAAATATTTACCCATTTGATGTCTAGTCAGAGCAAAGGAAAGTGGAAGAGAATTTCTCATGTTCTATGATATGTAGCTATTGTGAAATCGCAATATTTTGAAAATGTGCAAGCAGTACATTTATTCTTAGAAGGATTTGCCTTAGGCCCCCGATCTGCCGTCCAGAGCATTAATAATTTATCAAGCATAATCTCAATCTTTTTCTGATTATACTCAATCAAACGTATCTGAGAAATATTATCTATAGTATCCTGCCTCACTGCCTCAAGAACATCTCCAAGGGTAAGATCTCCAGGATCGTGGATCAGCATAATTTTAGATACAGACAAATCAAATCCCATGAACTGCAGTGCTCTCATGTAAAGCATGGCCTGGAATGCTGCTGAGAAATGGATTTTCTTACCACTTTTGATTTCGATCAGGTATAATAAATTACCCTTTTGAAAGATCATTCCATCTGGTTCTCCACGAATGATAATCCCATTAAATTCCAATTTTACAGGAAAAATCTGCAAGTTGTACTCATTCTCTATCTCCTCCATCTTCTCCTCCAAAGGTGCAGACTTCACAGGTGTCATCTCCTTGTGTTTCTGTATTCCCTGTTTCATCTTCATTGTGGTTTTATAAAATCCCTTTCTTCTTGCTTCAAGTGTGAATAACAAAGCCATCTCACAGTACAGCTGAATACCAATATCTGATATTTTAACTGAGCGATGCTGGTAGATCAGTTGTCTCATGGGATCAGATCCATCAGTGAAGTGAGCCAATCCAACTCGAAAGGTACTCTTGTGAATTCTATGCCCAGTTCTTCTAGTACTTTCTCACTATCTCGTATCAATTCATGCAGCTGCTCATCATCCATGTAATCTATTTCCTTATTTCCAAGCTTTAAGACAGCGAATATCTCGGGCATAACGGATTTCAGTAATTCAAGTGTCTCCTCTGTTTTCTCCTCCTTCATGGGAATCAGCAGTACATCAGCCAGCTCATCAAGCCGATCCTCTGTCCAGTAGTACATGGTGGAGTAGTACCTGACATAATCAATATTACGATACTTATTGACAATACGTAATCTATTGGTTCTCTCCATCTCAAATGGAATCTTGAGTAGCTTTGTTTTAGAATGAATGCTCATCAGAGTCCGATACTGGCCTCTATACTTGTTTGGTGTGGCATCAAAACCTATTGCGAGCTCTCTGGTATATTTTTCAGTCATATGGTAACGTAGGATATGTAAATTGAAAACTTGTTTAACAAGGAAATTTAACTCGTTACGGATTTTAATTCCAATGGCATTAGCTATCAGCATAGTTATCCCAGGAGCATTACGATAATTATCTACGATTGGATCTCGAGTTATATTTTTATAATCGATAAGAGCAAAGAACCATTCGTAGAACTCCTCTGCTTGCGGTTGTGTGTATTTGATATTGGCATGTACATGAACTGAACGATTACCAGAGAAGGAGACATGGGTGAAGAGATTAAAAGAATCTAGGTAATTGATAACTATCTCAGCCAAGGCAATCTGGAAATCCCATACCTTATATTGCCCATATTTTTTCACCAACACCTTTGTGGGATCCGTTTCCACCAACAAATTCCAACTTGTAGTATCAGTATCATTGGAGCTATAGTAAATCTCATTGACCAGTTCATCTTCTCTAAGGTCATTAATGAAGCGAGTGAAATCACCTTCTGCTCGGAAAAACAGAGGTTCTCCCTTGAATATCTTCATATAGTATCTCAGCTCTCGCTTGCTCATTATCAACATGGGATAACGATCATACAGCTGGTTTTCAATAATTTTACTTACCCTGCTGGAAGAGATGAATTCATTAAATTTCTTCACAAATATTTCATCGAGGTTAGTCACTTCTTTGTAAAAATTCTTTTGTGCAAGTAATTGACCATCTTTGATTATTTTGATCTCAAGAAGTGCAGAGTATGGTAGATGATCGAAATTGAATAGTTGGAAAATGATATACCATAGTTTATAGAAGATTTGCTTGTTGAGGTCAAAGCTCACTCGCATACCATAAATTGCAGTTACAAAATGCTCCATCACATATTCTGTGGGTAGAATATCTACTGGATTGATGTAATTCTCAAACGGAAAGATAGCAAATTCTCTGGCAATCAAAACCTGACCTAATCGGTTCTGAATTTTAAAAAATGCACGAGCTGCTTTATCATTCCATTCTATTGCTTTTTTCTCAATGGTCTCATGAATATAGAGATTGGCTTTGATGTCTTTGTAATCAGGGGCATGCATTCTTATTTCCATATCCAGTTTACCTAGTTCATATTCATCTCCTTGGACTGGCTGATCCAGGATATATGCTAGTACAGAATCACGAACAAAAAGATCTATCTCAAATTGGTTGTATTGACCCAATCGATTAGTATATCCCCGTCTAGCCTCGTATAGAGGTAAACGCAGCAGTGGATCCATACTAGATCATATGATTACTCGAATATATTACTTATTACTCCAGAGGAAGAGATGACCGAATGTAATAAATGTTATAATCAAGAGTATTATTTTTGAAATTTCAAGTCTGAATTTTTGATTCTAATGAAAAAATGATATCATTGAGTAGACCAGCAACTTTGCTCTGAAGAATCTTCACATTGAACAGCTCCAATCGAATCCCTGGATTGATGGTAGATCGGCTAAGATTAGGATTGATCACAATTACGCGTGATACTACCCCCTGAAACTTGACATAGAATTCCCAGCAATTTACTCCCATGTAATCAATGCTCCTATACATGGTGCCATCTGGAGTTAGCATTACTTCCACGATAATGCTTGTACCAGAGCTCTGTCGTGGATTGATACTCAGTTTACCAAATTTGCCTAGGCTCACAGAAACTTTACCTTTGTACTCCTGAACATATCCACTCTCAATGTGAATTTGGTCTCCGATATTAACAGATGAAATTAATAATGTTTGTTCTCCCCAGAGCGTGAGTTCTATATGATCAGTAGCATCTCCTAGTTGAATGGTCTGCATATTCTGTGTTCCATTCTTGGTGTTACGCTGTTGTAATGTATCAATCCTTACAACATTTGCAATAATGTTTGCTGATTTACCGACTTGCAGAGAGCGAATATCCTGTATCCTCTTGGAATACTGATTCTGGTATTGAGGTTGTGCTGGTTGAATCTGTGTTGTGTGTTGTTGACTCTGCTGTAATTGCTGTGGTTGCTGATAAGCATGAGTGTAAGGTTGCGTTTGAACTGGCTGTGCAGCAGACTGAACTTGTTGAACGGACGTGTGAGTGTATTGTGGAACCTGATGAGCATATTGTTGTTGAGATGAAAATTGAACACCCTTTGCCATGATAGATGATGTTTGCAACTGCTGATTCAACTGATCTACTTCCAATGAGGTTTTTTCCTTGATCTTCGGATGGGATCGCTCAAAGGTATCAGCACGTATACAATCCAGACGCTCAATATTATCACATAATACTATCTCCCTTCCAAAGATATCCATTTGTACACGAATGAATTTAACATAGATAATATCTCCCGATTTTATCTCATACTTACCAATAAGCACTGCAGGTCTACTATTCAGATGTTTATCTATGAGTAATATCCCATCCAGCTTTTTGATCACCTTGACAATCATATTTTTCCCATCTTCCATCGAATCCAAGGTGCATAAATTGCTCAATTCAGGAGGATCCTCCCCCATAATAATTCCCATCATTGTATCTGCACTTAGTAATCCGGAAAGTTGTTCCAGATCCTCAGGTTCTATCATACTATACCAGTTATTCATTATAATAATTAAATAATTCCTACACAGACCTCATTGAAACTAAATGTAAGAATTTCTCATTTCTTGTGGAAAAAACTGGATTACTAAATCGCTTTAACTACCAAAAATTATGCCATGTGGATGGGAAAACAAGGAGCCCCGAGAGTACACCGAATGTATTCTTAATCTGCATACTCCATATCACTCTCAGGGGTAACATAGACCTCGTATTTGTAATCTTCCCTTCCGGTTTTCTTAATCTCTACATTGTTCAATCTGATATAATCAGTGATAGAAAAAATAATTTCTTTAGAAATAACTAAATAATATTCTCCCAACCCATCTTGTAAAGTAAAGTACCACCAACCCTCGATTAACAAAGGAATGGAGGTGATAATCCCAGTTACCTGGGTTTTCTTTATCTCACCATCGAGATAAATAAGATTGGAGGATGGTGTATAGCTAAGTTGAATGATATTTGACAATCTCACCCTCAAATTGAATAGTTGCACCTCTCGTTTATCCAGAGATTTGCCCAACTCTGCCCATTCACCCCAGAATTCTACTACTGCTTTTCCTGTATTGTCCTCAACAGTTACCTCCACCAGAGGACCGTAAGATGTATGTTTATCCACGATTCCTATCACCTTACCCTGAATGTTAGTTAGCTGACCTGAAATTTGATTAATCTTACTGAAATTAGGTTCAGATTCGTGGTTGAATGCTTTTGGATTAATGAAATCAGTCACTACCTCCATTTTGGATTTGGATCCAGCATTGAGAATCTTCTCATTTTTGGATAATCGTACATTGGCATTGGTAATGAAGATGATCTCATTCGCACCAATTTGCTGTTCCTGTAATTGTGGTATTAGCTGATCCCAGAGTAGCAGATTAATAGTATCACCTTGAGCATCACAGACAATACAGGTAGTTACTTTTCTTGATGACTTGATGTTTAGAATTTTTAGAAAGATATTATTGTTATAATCAGTAAGATTGTGGATGTACTTCAGCTGGGTATACTCAGAAAATGCACCCAAATCTCTACTCTGCATCAATTCATTACAAATCTGTGGTTTGAGAATATTCAGCAGATATTTTACATCCTCTCCTTGTGCTAACTGCATCATAGGTAATTATACGCAATTATCATATTTAAGATAGGAAAGGGAGTGCAGTATAAGTGTATCACATATTGAATTTTCAATGAATTACATAATTACAGGCTTAGCTCATCTTCATTATTCTATTATACAAAATTCCAGATCGTTACTGGATTTATCATCTATTTATACATTTACTTTTAAAAAAGGGTGTTTAGACTTATTTAATATAAGGTCATAATATTAGTTACTTATGCAAATTGAAGACGTTTTTTCGTCAAAGGGTAAAGTGATGATCCTAGATAAGTTGAGTCAGAAGGATATGAACATCACTGGCCTTGGACGATATTGTAAGATGAATCACACACATTTGCAGAAAAGTCTGAAGGAGCTGGAAGAAATGGGGTTAGTAGAGGAAAAAAAGTACGGCAGAATACGTATTTATTCGCTCAAACTTTCATCAGACACTACCCTGTTGAAGCAGTTCTTTTTCATGTGGAGTGAGAAACAAACCGATATGGTAAATCAATATAGCAAATTCTAATACATTAGTCACTTATAATTACTTATAATTCTCAATATTAAAATAATCAAGGAGTATAATAAAAATCATGAAAATCAGAGAGGGATTTGTTGCCAATTCTTCAAGTTCTAGTTTTCTAGCAGTTGTATTTATTACCAAAGAGGAATTCAATAAGAAAAAGGAAGAGTATACTAATTTTGTCATCAAGAATGCCGAGGAGTTTAGTAAATTGTATAGACATAATAGATGGATTACCACCAGTGATGAGGAACGGCTGAAAAATAAGCTAAGAGAATTCAATGAATTTACTCAGAAGGGTTTGATTCCAATAGAATATGTATACAATGAATATTGGGGAGAAGATGCGGTGGGACATGATCCTGGATATTCTGATGATTTAGATGAAATTGTTGAGAGATACCCAGAGATCAAATTAAACAAGACAACAATAGTTATTTATGGAGGAATAGAATTTCCAGATAAGGTTGAAGAAAGATTGAGAAATCCACCTGATAAACGAACTTGACATTGGAAAAAATAAATTAGATAACAAAAAATCCTTCATTAATTACTTATAATTATGTCTCTCTAGATCTTTTATACATTAAAACAACATATATTAATCATGCAAGCGGAGCAGGTTGCGTTGATCCTAAAGAAACGGTATCATCTTCCAGAACCCAAGGTGTGGAGAAAACCTGGGATGCTACGTTTATACTATTCTCATCCATATAACAAAAACGAGGATATGTACATTGATCTCAGTAATTCCTTGTATATCCCCCCCTTAAGTACATACTGGGTGCAAAAGTTCAACAAAGATGCCCAAGGATTAAGAAAAGTAATCCTAGATGATCAAAAACCAAGTATGAGGATCAATTTATTCCCTATTATCAGTAAAAATCTGGAATTTCATTCCTATCGGGTGATAAATGACACTGAGTACTTTGGTAAGATTATTGCTGATCGTTTGACGCATATGACACCAGCAACCTGGATATATTCCAATTTTAGATTACTGGCAGATAGACATATCAATATTGATAAATTACGCATGATTCTACCAAATCTGAATATCAAGGATATGGAATACCTTGGATCAACAAACCTTGATAAATATGAACAGAGCCTGTATTACTCCACTTTGATCAATACACATAATGATGAGAAACTCAGATTTGAAAGCACCTATCATGTGATAAACAAACAACCAATGCTGGCTGTGAGTATATCCGAAAAGGCTGATGGGATCACAATAGGTTCAATGGTTGGTGACAGAACCGGAGAATTGAAAGGTACTGTGGTGAAGCAGGTGAATACTCTGACCACAGAACGGGAGCGATTGTTAGGATTAACTAAAAGGGCTGCGATGAAGGAAATTTTGCGTAATTCTCCCGATTCTACCCGAGTATTTGCAGTTAAAGTTGGTTATAACCAGTATGATTATCCTGAAACTGCATTGTATCAGATAAAAATCATTGATCAATCGAATATTGATGATCTGATGCAGAAGTATGATTTTCTTGGACCTCAAGTGACTGATCTGACCCATAAGGATCTTTTTATTCCAGAGCCCGTAGCAAAAAGGGGTAGAAAAGTACTCTATCTCAAACATGGAGAGATATATCATGGACCCAAAAAACTCAGTGTGTCCTTCAAGAATTTATTTGTTAATGATTTTCTGGTTATCTCAAGAGGTTCTTGTAAAAAAGAACGATATTTAATACATCAACAAAATAAGAATATTGGATTTATCGAGATATATGAAGCTCCAGAAATGGATGTTCCCCATGGATATATGTTCAAGTTGTCAGATAGGAATTATATCATCAAAAGAGAGAAGACTTTACGTCTGAAATTATATGAAGTAGATATTATCGAGGCATTAGCCCATTTTCCCATGCATTAATAAAGTATCTAATAAATTATCTCAAGTAATTCAGTTTATGAAGGCCGTGCTCTGTGATCTGGATGGAACCTTGTATAATGTATCACATCGAATCCATCTCATCAACCAAAGCTGGAAATCATTTTTCAATGCTATCGATAAGGATATCGTCAATCAGTGGTGTCTGGATCTGCTCAAAGGCATGAATCATCAGGGATACAAGATTATCTTACTCACCGGGAGACCTGAGGAATATAAAGATATTACCAAGGAGTTACTTGATAGAGATCAGGTACCATTTGATGAATTAATTATGAGAAAGAATGGTGATTATCGCAAGGATTATGAATTCAAGGAGCAGATTATTGAAACGATAGATGATGAGATAATACTGGCTATTGATGATCAACTAGCTGTAATCAATGTTTTCAAGAAGTATAATATCCCAGCACTGCATATCAGTTAATATTTGATTTCACTTTTACCCAACTCTCTGAGCATACAAAGTGTTTATATTAATGGACATCATTTATTATTTAATGCTGGAGATTCTTCCAAGTCAAAAGTTGGTGATTAATTTTCCCTACACTAATCCAATTTTTCTCGAGGATAAGAGATTTCTGGATTGGAATTTCTCACCCAGCATATTGATCACAGCCTATTCTTTACTCAAACAGGATTACCTTGTAACACAGCTTCAAAGGTCGGGGGGAACATTGCGCGAATGGTTGGTGGATCAGGGTTTCAATCCATCTATTGAGATATTTGCAGATACAGGAGTTTTTGCATTGGAATATCAGCGATCCCAGGGTCATGAAGTGCCAGATCTCGCTAACTCAGATATTTTCTTGGCTTACGATCTCATGGATCCAGATTATCTCGTGGCTCCAGATGAAATTATTACATTGGAACATTCTGAGGAAGAATCTCTGGCACGTATCTTGAAAACAAGAGAGAATTTATACGCGACAGTGGATAGATTTCCAAAGCATAAGATATACGCAACCATACAGGGATTAGAGTACAGTCACATGCAGATGCTGACTGATACCATAAAAGAGCTGAAATTGAAGAATGCTGCACGTGGGGGATTATTACCACTGAAGCGAAATAATGCAGCATTTCAGAGAATATTAACCGAGACAGAGATCCTTGCAAGACGTGTTGGTGTTGAGCATTTACATGCATTTGGATTACCTGGGATTAGGTCCTTACATGATATATTCATCAACAATAGCTATGATAGTGTGGATACGACCACGATATATTACTACACTCAGGATCGCAAGTATATCAACAGGAGAGGACAGCTGGTCAAGGTGAACACAACGGTCTTTGATTGTGATTGTCAGTATTGTAGAGGATTACGGGATAGCATAGATTATCCCAATTCTGGATATTTCATGAAAAATCTATTTGGACATAATGCCACTATGATGGCAAGATTCATGAGTAAAATCCAATCTGATCCTCAGATGTTCAAGAATATACCCTATGATTATATACAGCGTAGATTGGTTAATCGGTATACATATCAGGTAGAATTGGGTACTGCTGCAACCTATGATGCCTATCTGAAATCTCTGGAACATACTGACATTCATAATCAACGAGTACAGGCATCTATTCCCAATGCTGGTGAAGGGATACTAATTATATCCAGTTGTAGTAAATCCAAGAAATATCGAATTCTTGGCCAACCACTGCTTGAGGATCTCATCACAGAGGATCAAAGAAAGGAAGTGATGATGAATTACCGTGATATTCTAACTCCTGCATATGAGCTCTACACTGGATGGCAGCATCGTAGTATAAGAAATGCAGTGTATGCGTTGCGGAGTTCACAGCAGGTGGATCATCTTATTCTATCTGCAGGTTTCGGCTGGGTGAAGGATACAGATCATCTACCACCGTATGATGCCACATTTTCTGGGAGAACTTCCAGGGAGATAATCGAACGAGGAGAGCAATTAGGATTAAAAGAATATCTCAAACATCTTCCTTATTACAAAATGGTATATATTGCATTGAGTGATGAATATTTATTGGCTTGCGGTGGAATTGAATCATTCAAGCACCTTGGTGCAGAAATCATCTCCTTTGGTCAAGAAAGTGTTGATACACCTGTGTTTCAGTATTCAGTACATGAATTCAAGCTGATGGAACAGCAGGGAATAGTATTCAATCCTGGTTTGGATTTCAACATGAGAGTAAAGGGTGATATACTACAGAATTTTGCTAAATCAAAAAAGAAAAGATTTATTGATTGGTGGCACTCATTAATCAATTGTGAATGTTAATTTACTCCATTACTAATTCTAACTATCTCCCCGTCACATATTAATGGTAGATCTTCTATTTCCTTGGCATTTAGTATAAGCAAATACTCTCCCACAATCAATTTCTGATCACTCAGATACAGCAAAATGCTCCCTTGATGATTTTTGAGTGAAAATATTCTGTCATCAATTTGTTCATCCACCATGACCAGTAAATGCAATTCTTTACTATCCATGAGATCAATCTCAATCATATTTTCTATAGGAATTGGAGCTATATAAACACGATTTATGGGGTGAGTTAGTCGAAAGTATTGTTATTGGATTTGTTTAAAATGAACGTGTAATCTTTAAATATTCAGTAGGAGGATCATATTTTAATGAGAATACTGCATCTGGGTAGGGATTTTAAGTTAAATCTTGATACTGGTGAGAAAATAAGTGAAAGTATTGACATCCCAGGCGGGATTTATGTGAATGGTGAGTTGGAGCCCGTGAATTTTCCTGCTCAATTTCCAGAGGAGCAACGGGATTTTGCTCATGCGATATTTCAGGAGATCCCAGATATCCCCATTCTTGCTTTTGTATTCCTTTCTGCGGATGAAATCAGCTGCTATGATGGGACATCGTTCATTGTTGATCTCAAGACTTTTCAAGAGATTGTTGATAAGTATGTCATCATCCTCAGTTACGATGATGAGATAGTAAGAGATCTAGCACATGTTGAATTTCCCAAGGAAGCGAGTAGAGAGGAGATAGATGAAATAATCCGTTCTATCCCTCCTCCATTCAATTCCGATCATATTCTGCATATCAATGTTCGTCAACTATTTGCTCAGCGAATCTTTAAATCTCTCCTAGGATACACATCAAGTGAATATGAAACCATTTATGATTTCTTCGAATTAGTAGATAACAAACCGCAATCCATCTATGATCTGTATCACCAAATCAAGAAATATGTCTGGTTATTCATGCGATTAACCAGGTCCAGACTAACAGAAATCACATATAAACGATCCACCTCATGGATTGCAAATTTAATTACTTATGAACTAAACAGACAAGGATTAGATAAACCAACCATCGAAGATTTGAATCCTGATAAAGTATTCTGGTACCAGGGAGGAACTACCTTTGAGCCTATACCTGGACTATACTGGAATGTAACTGTGCTGGATTACAAATCTATGTATCCAAGTATTATTAGTAGGAAGAATATTAGCTGGGATACAATAGATTGTGAGCATAATGATTGTGAGACAAATACTATAGGAGAGGATCACTGGATATGTACAAAACGAAGAGGTTTCGTTGCTGAGTTGATGCAATCTATGTTGGATCTCAGAGTACTTGTTTTTCCAGATGAATTGAAATTGCTAATTAATATGATGTACGGGTCCTTTGCCTTCTCTGATTTTGAGTATTTCTCACCCTTGATTTCTGAACTAACCACTGAGGCAGGACGTGAGTTGCTCGAGGGTACTAATGAAGAATTGCAAAGTACAGGTGCCAAGGTACTGTATGGAGACACTGATAGTGTATTTACTGTCACATCTGAGGATCAAATACAAGCAATTATAACATGGGCTAAGAATAAGGGGTTTGATCTCAAAATTGATTACGAATTCAAGTTCTTATCATTATCAGAAAAGAAGAAAGTGTATTTTGGTTTAACCACACAACAAGAATTAATTGTAAAGGGATTCATGGGGATCAAATCAAATACACCAAAACTCTTTCAGAGGGTATTTACTGAGATCACAGAATTGTTCTCAGATGTAGAAGAAGATAATATCCAAAATATTATTGATCAAGCTGAGAAATTGATACAACAGGAGAGAGATAAGATAAAAGCACTGGAATTTGAGTTGGAGGAAGTGATGATTGAGCAACGTGTATCCAAGGAACCAACGGAATATAAAAGCTGGAGCACGGCAATTCAAGTGTATGTACAGGCCTTAAATGCAGGTTTAATAGATATTCATGAGAGAAACATGCGATTTCTCAAAGTGATAGATAGCGTGAAAGTTCCCATTCCTGAATATCTGCAGGAAAATCTGAAGGGTAAAACTAAGAGTTCAAAATATATTCCTATTGAGCTGGTTAAAAAGGAGGATGTGGATCTGACTCATCTTATCAGCTCTTATAACACAGTAATGAACCAACTAATTGATCCCATCAAAGCTGCATCTCATTTTTGATTAATTTCGAATATTTCGAATTCAAAAAATCGGAAAATATTCAGTATTAAACTTTTACAAGGTCTTACGAGATCTTTTTGTTTATATGAATTGTTTGATCGGAATTTAGAAGCTCATGTTGTCGCGACTGGCTATCGATCAATACATGTTTGGACCAAGTTCGAATATGAAAAGTGGCTTCCTGAGAAATGCCGATATGATTTAACTAATAGGATAGACTTCAACAAAAGGATCTGGTTAGAACAGATAGCTAGAAGAAATTTCTTTCAACGAATAATACCTGAACAATCACAAGTATATTGGGATTGGAAAACTATGCTGGATGTGAGAAGAGTATTACCAATCGTGGGATCCATTAATTATGATACTCGGCCCCTTGGGTATATCAAGAAAATAGATCCTGAATTGCTACTTCATGATACACCTCAGCAAGTACAAATGGTCACACATACCTTAAATAATGAATAATCAATAAGTAATATTCAGGCGATCAGGGATTTTATAGTGAATGCAGTAACACTATAAGAGATGACAACCAGCTAGATATTACCTGGCCAGCATATAATTCATGACCGCTGCAAGAAGGTATACCGAACTTGAATTACTGTGCAACATGACTGATCCATGTGGCCACGTAGTAGCCATCAATAATGTAATATAATTTATAGTTAAACAGCCCTATATATAACATGGACTTAAGTAAAATCTTTAAAGACATAAAGGTTAACCTTTCTGAGCTTCCTAAATCAAATGATGCTATCAAAAGGCTGTTTGAGCAATATCTCCTCATCAATTGTATAGTACCTACGACCAACTCAAAAGATGAAATAATTGATTTAATAGATCAAGTACATACTTTTGATAACTATTTTACAGATATTCAAAAAGAAATCATTAGATATCAATCTGTGCAAGTGTATAATAACAATCCTCCAGTAAGAAATGCCACAATGGAGTTAGATTGGCAAAAGAATAAACAGTACTATGCAGAGGAAGATTTAAAACTTAGACAAGCCCAGTATGTTCATTTTTTATTGTCTGAGCTACGAGATATGATTAGAGCTGACTTAGTGTACCTTGAGAATAAATTTAGAGAGATAGAAAATAGTGAGAATAACATAATCGTATTAAAACAAGGGATGGAACAAATAGCATTAGCAGTTCAAGGTAATTATCTATCTCTAGAAAGTAATGAACTCAGCAGAGCTAATAATCAAATATCTAAAGGGAATTTATTTACTGACATTTTAACAAATAGTATTATGCTAGGATATACCATAATATTGATATTGGGAGGAATCCTTACTAAGTTACTTTTATCGTGATATTTAGAATTTATTTTTAACTTCATACTGCTTAAATCATCCTTGAAACGCGAAATCCGATAATTTAGAAGGAATAATTTAAGTATAGTAATCTTCGCTAATAAATAGATAATATCTAAAATAATGGAGATTAATGGGAATGAATGATAAAGAATTATGGTTTATTGATGAAATTGAGTTGTTACATGCAGCTCAATATGGATTTCATAAAAATGATAATGATACAGAATTTCAACCACTATCAATATTAAAGCTGATTGCTCTTTCATATCTAATACCTATGTACACTCAAATTATTGGAAGCATGAAACAAGTATTTCCTAAAATGATCTATATTGATATTATGAGTGGATCAGGTCTAAAAGTCATAAAAAACCGAGATAAGAATAAAAAGGCAATATTTATTGGAAGTCCTTTTATTTCAATAATAAAAGCAAAAAAGAAATTCGATTTCATGTATTTTGTTGAGATTGAAGCTGAGAAGGCTAAACTGTTAGAGAAAAGATTAAAGATTTTATCTCAAAAAAAAGATTTCAGTTGGATAAAAAATCGATACAAGGTGATCAATGATGATGTCAATAATGCAATTTATGAAATTTCAAAGAACCTACCGAGTAGATTTCATTCTTTCATATTTGTTGATCCCTTCTCTATAGAAATTAAATTATCATCTATGAAGCATTTATTGGAAAATACTAAATCTGATATTTTTGTTAATTTAATGACTCATGAAGTCTATCGGAAAGTTAAGAATGCTATTGAAGTAAATAAATTGAATGAATGGTATGGCTCACCAAATTGGCCTACAGAACTTTTAACAAGAGATGATATTCGATGTAAATATACAAATAAATTAACTCAAATACCTGATCTTGGAAATAAATGTAGATCGATTTTTGATCTTGTTCCAATATACGCTGATGAAAAAATCAAAAACAAGACAGATACATATTATGATTTACTTTATGCAGCTAGACCCACAGTAAATGGAAATGCTTGGTTTAAGGCGATTGAGAGCATTAGAGATAAATTAGAAAATACAACTTCTGATGAAATTTACTATTTATTGAATTACCTTTATTTTGGAATCTCAAGATTGGATGATAATTTTGATTATTATGAATAATACCAACTGAATTCTTCTTTAGTTGCTAATCCCAAATCCACAGGAGTAAGATTATGTTTTGATAGATGGTTCCAGAACTCCTTCTTATAATGAAAATTAATTACATGCTTATATTGAGCCCTGTATGCCTCGCTAATTTCCACTACATTTTTCCAATCAAATTGACTATCAACGCCTGCTTCATAGTTCATCTTACCTATGATTAATTCACCTAGTGAATCGCCAGTAGCCTGAAGGATCTCATTATAATAATTCTTGAAATTTGTGTTTGGAAGGAATGGTTCAGCAGATACCCAGGTAGTGATCCCACCATGCCTGGCCAGTGTTTTCAAAGCTTCTAATCTTTCTGAAATAGATTTTGTACCGGGTTCCCATTTCTTACGAGTAATTTCATTAGAACTATCAGTTGTGATCGATAATCCGATTTTACCCTTCTCATACTCAAACAAATCAATATCTTTTACAATTTCAGGAGATTTTGTGAGGATCCTGTAAGTCATATTGTATTCCTGAAGTAGCGTAATCATCTTTCGACCAATTCCATATTTCAAGGCATAAGGTTGATAGAGATCGGTCATAGTACTGAGAAAGATTTCTTTGTTTTGATCAATCTTCCCTCTCTCCAATTCCTTTTTCATCACATTAAGAAAATTAATATAGAATTTTGGTCGATGCCAATCAGCCACAGATTTCACCTTACCAAATCTGAGATCTATTTTTCTAGCATAGCAATACTTACACGCATGACTACATCCCTGGATCGGATTGGCATTTAATTCCACATATTCAATTTTGGATTCATTAATTGCTGATCTTCTCGTTGGTCCTACTGTTGGAATTTCTAGGTAGTTTTCCTCATTATCTCCACTCTTAACAATTTGAGCCATTATCAATCTTCTCTTTTTCTAAATAGATGAAATGTCAATTTAAGTCTATCCTCTTTTGAAATTCAAATTAATTAAAGTTTCACAGAGTATCCACCTAAATTCTTTCACTTATAATAAAATCTCCACATACACTTATTTAAAATTGATTATGACTAAATTATATCTGACAGTGGTTAATAGTTGAAAAATCCCCCATGTAGTTTTCCAACTTTTTGATTCAAGCCATAAGGATGCAAATCTTCACTTTTAGTTTTTAATGTAAAAATGACCCAATGAATATGCACATCAATATGATCCCATCAAAGCTGCATCTCATTTTTACAAATGATTAGTTTTTAAAATTTCGAAATCAAGAAATCGGAAAATATTCAGTAATAAGTTATTATCAAGCGAAGAAAAACTGAATAAAAAGCAGTATTTAATTTTTTATGCAATCCGATTTGAATATATTGGATTGCCTCGAAGTACAATTTTTTTAAGATTTGGCAACAATTTCAACTCCTCAGGAATTTTTATGACTTTATTGTGTTCCAGATCCAATTCTTCCAAGGCCTGCATAAAAATAATCTTCTTTGGAATATGCCTTATCCGGTTTTTTCTCAATATTAATTTTTTAACCCCAGTGAGTAAAGAGGGATCAGGAAACATAGATAGATTATTGAAGCTAAGATCCACTATTTCCACATTTTCATGACCAACAAATCGTTTTATTTGATTATTATGAGCATAACATTCTTTGAGAAGGGGTAAATCAGTAATATCAAGATGAGAAATCTCATTCATTCCTGCATGTAACACCCTAAGTGAAGGAAGTACGCAATTGATCTCACGTAATCCTATACTACTCACCTTTAAAATTTGTAGATGAACCAAGGAGGACAAGCATGACAGATGTCGAATTCTATTGGCAAAATCATTTCCAAGATAACCCAGAGATAGAGTATCAAGATGGATTAATGATTGAATTGCACAAATCTGAGAGAGATTATTTCCAGCAAGATCCAATTTTCTCAAGTTAGTCATTTTATCAATATCTGGACGTATGTGGCCCATATTCATATCCTTAAGATTAAGATATTTAATTTTCTTAGCTAATTTTTCTGGTAATTCATCAATTTTATCCCAATCAAGATATATTTCATCAAGGGGAATATCTCCTACTGCTTCGGGAAGCTGAATAATCTGATTATTATCGATGTACAAAATCTTTAACTCTAGTTGACCAATCTCTGGTGGTAGGGTAGATAATTGATTTTCTCCAAGATCAAGAAATTCTAGATGAGTAAAATCCTTGACCTCTTGAGGAAGAATCTTTAATTTATTTGATTTGAGGCTTAGTAATAATGGCTTGATAGCAGCGATTGAGATGAATGGAATATATTCCAGATCAAGATCAGATAGATCAAGAAATCTCAATTCCTCATGCCACCGATACTCGATATTTGACACATCACAACCAAGCAATCGTAATTCAAAGGTAAGTGTGGTCAGACCATCCATTGGATAAATAAAAATGTTAGTGAAATATAAAGATTAACTGGGGTAAACTATAACTGAATAATTCACTTATAATTTTCTCTCCAAGGTAAGTTTATATCCAGATATGCTATATCAAGTGTACCAATAGGTGTGAGGTATGAAAATACAGGTAGATAAGAATAATTGGGGATTTTTCATAAATCCAGAAACTTTTACAACAAGTAAATTATCGAGCACTCAGGATGTGGCTGAGCATTGTGTGGTCGTACTCAAGAGCAGAGAATATGTGGAGGATATTGATCGGCAGATAGTAAAATCCGAGTATTTCTTGGTTATTAAAAACGCTCTGAAGAAAACGGATAAAAATGGTGTTAAATCATATCTGACCGATTATGCTGTGAAATTTATGGATAAGAATAGGACTTATCCACCCAGTACCACAATTTCTAAGGAATTCAAGACCAGTAAGCGATTATTGTTCACTGTGGATCAATATGATAGCTTTGAGATGACCATCAATAAGCAAGCACTGGGAAACCGGAATATTGATGAGTACTTCAGTGGTATAGGTTTGGCAGCTCAGCCACAATCTCAAGGATTAGAGAAAATCCAGACTTGGGAAGTGGAGGGTACACCAAAGAAAGGGGTAACCCCAAAGTACAAAGTCACACTAACAAATGGAGAGTATAGTTGTAGCTGTCCCTCATACACATTCAGAAAACAGGAATGCAAGCATATCAAGTCCGTAAAGTAATACTGTGATAATTGATCTGTTCTAATCAATAGGTGGTTTATACTTAATCTGTACAGAGGGATTCACTTGAACTGTTTTTATTATATCTTGAATTTTCTCCAGGATTTCAGGATGATATGCCTCTATATCACTTAATGAGATTCTTTTTTGTTCTGAACCCTTTCGTAAACTGACATAATATCCGTCTCCTAGATCTATCTCTTTGATTTGTGTATCTCTCATGCGATTGATCAAGAATAATTTACTACTCATTATCTTTTCTTCTAAATGTTTTACTCTTCTTTTTAATGTGTCCAATTCCACCAAATCATTACGTAGATTACTTTCAATGAGAAAATTCTCCACTTCCTTCATTGATGTTATATCCACTTTTTCCATAGTGTACTTATCTTATATAAGTATTTAAGTTCTACTCAAACTCTAATACATTCGATGTACTCTCACTTATGTTCACTTTTAGCCTACTCTCAGTCTGAGAGCATAGTTTATATTCAAATCTATACTTTGTATATCTTATGACAAGGGAACAAGAACTGGAGTCAATGGTCATCAAACATCGTCGTGCATACTACGATGGTCAACCGGTGATCACTGATGCGCAGTATGATGCTCTGGAGGAGGAATTGAGGGAACTCAACCCTGAACATCCAGTACTCTACTTAGTGGGGTCTGAGGGAGGTAAGGTGGAGCACAATCCACCTATGCTCTCATGTCAGAAAGCAAAAACAATGGAGGAGGTCGAGATATGGGCCAGGGAAAAGGAAATCATAATGGGGTACAAAATTGATGGCTTTTCCCTGAGCCTGAATTATTATGGTGGGAGGTTGGAGCAGGCAGCAACCAGGGGAAATGGGAACACAGGAGATGATGTGACCCTGGCTGCCTACTTCATACGAGATATTCCCAAAACCATTCCTGTAAAGGAAAGAGTGAATATTCGTGGAGAGGGATACATGTGCATTTCAGAATTCAACCGGTTGAAAGCGAAGTATCCAGAATATAGCAGTCCACGGAATTTGGCAACAGGTAGTTTGAAACAAAAGGATCCCACGATATTAAAGGAGAGAGAATTACATTTCATGGCTTTTGGTATAGAGGGCCTTAATGCCACATTGATGGATCAGATCGAGATTCTGCAGAAATGGGGTTTTGTAACAGCGGATCTCGGTCTGACAAAAAATATCCAAGTGAGTTATGATAAAATTGCTGAAAAGAGAGATGAATTAGATTTTGAGCTGGACGGTGTGATGTTTAAGTATAACAGGTTTGAGGACAGAGAAGAAGCTGGATCCACGTCTCATCATCCCAAGTGGCAGATAGCCCTGAAATTTCCTTCTAGGGGATCCATTACTACTATTAATGCGATCACCTGGCAAGTAGGGAGGACAGGAGTATTAACCCCAGTGACGGAGCTTGAGCCAGTGGAGGTCGCAGGTGCAAGGATATCAAGAGCCACATTGCATAATGCTGAGTTTCTAGCGGAGATGAATATTGCCACTGGAGATACTGTTCTTGTTGAACGATCTGGTGATGTAATACCCAAGATCATCAAGGTGGAGGAGAAGGGGAAGAATGACTATTCATTTCCTAATAGTTGCAGTTGTGGGGCATCTCTTAGGAGAGAGGGGGTGAATCTGCTCTGTACTGGAGAGAATTGCGAGGAAAGAGACCTTGCATCTATCAATCACTGGATAAAAAATGCAGATATCAAGGGATTGGGGCCCAAATCTATAGAAAAACTATACGGAAAATATATTAAACATTTTATCGATCTTTATGATCTAGGAAGACAGGAGTTGGTTAATATGCTAGGTAAAAATGGGGAGAAGATATATGATAATCTTGAGAAATCAAGAAAAATGGAATTTGGAACATTCTTGAGTGGTTTGGGAATCCCTCAGTTGGGCAATTCCATGGGGAGAGATCTGGCTGATAAATATTCCAGTATTGATGATTTGAGACAGGCTAGTGTATCAGAATTGATACAACTAGAGGGAATTTCTGATATAACTGCAATATTCATTGTTGAGGGACTTAAGGATGTCATGATCGATAAATTATTGGACAAAATCAGCATTCAATATGCTCAATCAAAAACCAAGGGAGATAGAGGTAATGTGTATGTCACAGGAAAAATTGAGGGTTTCAACAAAACACAGATCCAGCAGAAAGTAAAAGATATGGGCTACACTTGGAGTAGCAGTATCAGTGGTAATCTTAAATTCTTGGTGGCTGGAGACAAGGCAGGACCTAAAAAACTGGAGAAAGCAGAGAAATTGGGAATCAAAGTATTGAGTTGGGATGAACTATTATCCATGGGGGATAAAGAAGTACAACATGCCAGTTTTGAGGATTACTTTTATGAGTGATAATGTATGGAAGAGGAAATAATTACTATTAGAACACTTGGATGCGATATTTGTAACCGTTGTGATTCAATAACTTTGTCAAGAGCTGAGCTGAAAGCAACATGTGAACAAAATGTAGATGATCAAATTGGTGCGTATCCAGTGGAACATTTTGGCCATAGCAGGATTGTATATTTTGATATATATGGTTCATATCTGGGTGATACGATTACCATGCACGATTGATTCTTTAGCTCCAACTTGAAGCACAGGAATGATTAAAAATGAATTCAAACCAAATACTCAAGAATAAGTTATACAGTGAAGAATTATTAACTAAATTAAGATGGAGTACTATTATCTCAATAAAATTGACAATAAATTACCTAAAAGGTCAGATTTGATATCGCTCATAACACGTTTTGTACATACAATGCAAGTTACATCAATGACACGATTATTTAATTGAGATTCCAATTAAGGGTGATATTTCAAACAAAATTATATATACCTTTATAGAAAGATCTTTCTTAATGAGGTATTCATTGATTGTTACACTATTACTGATTTCATCTATGATTTATCTAGAACCCTCCTTTTCTGCGGAAATATCTGTAGATACTTTCGTATCTGTCTGGAATACTGAAGAATTGAGTGTTGGATCAAGTCCTAGTAAGCACATCAAATTACCACTTATATTTAACGGATCATATAATTTTTATGTGGATTGGGGCGATGGTCAGAGTGAGACAGTCATAAATGGGAATGCAGAGCATTCCTACACCTCACCAGGAATATATACAGTAACTATAGATGGGATCCTAATAGGTTGGAGTTTCAATAATGGAGGAGACAGATTAAAAATTCTTGAGATCTCTCAGTGGGGAGGTATTCGAATGGGGAATAATGGTGGTTTTTTCTTTGGGTGCGAAAATTTGGAATTAACAGCAACTGATTCATTAGATTTATCAGAAACTTCAAATATGTTTGCAGCATTTCACGGTTGTTCTAATCTAGGAAGTACAGGTCAATTAAATTTGTGGGATGTATCAAACGTAACTGATATGAGGTATATGTTCGCTAGTTCCATTACGTTTAATCAAGATCTCTCGTCATGGAAAGTTTCAAATGTCACTGATATGGAGGGAATGTTCGCTAATTCCATTCAATTTAACCAAGATCTGTCGTCATGGGATATCTCAAGTGTAAATGATATGAGTAGTATGTTCTTTAATAATTATCTGTTCAATCAGGATCTCTCTTCATGGGATGTCTCAAGAGTTACTGATATGAGTTGGATGTTTTTTAATGCTAGCTCATTTAATCAAGATCTCTCTTCATGGAATGTCTCGAGTGTTACTGATATGTCCGGTATGTTTTTTAATGCTAGCTCATTTAATCAAGATCTCTCTTCATGGGATGTCTCAAGAGTTACTGATATGAGTTGGATGTTTTTTAATGCCAGCTCATTTAATCAAGATCTGTCGTCATGGAATGTCTCGAGTGTTACTGATATGCATGACATTTTCAAAGGAAATTCTGCATTATCAATAATAAACTACGATAAATTACTTGAAGGATGGTCTCAGCTCTCTTTACAAACTGGTGTGATTTTTGATACAGAAGCAAAATATACTAACTCTATGGCAAGACAAAGCATTATTGATAATTTTAGCTGGATAATAAATGATATGGGCTTAGCTATTCTTCCAAGTGAACCAGTAATTTTGATAATTGAACATGTTCAATCTCAAATTCGACTATTATGGTCTGAACCAAAAATAAGTGGAAATGTTGCAATTTTGGGGTATAATGTATATCGATCAATTAATAATGAGACCTTTATCATGTTAAGCACTGTAATAACCCTCAATTTTACCGATAATACAGTACACCTAGGAAATCTTTACTCATATAAAATTACTGCAACAACTGAGTGTGGAGAAAGTAATTATTCTAGCATTTTATCATTAATGATAACGATATCAGATGAATTAAATTTTTCCTTAAGCGAGAATACTAATATTGATTCAATTTTTTCCTCTACCGGGATTTCACCTATTGAATCTATTTTTTCTATAATTCTTAAAATTGTTGGATTATTAGTAATCGGGTTCCTATTCATTTTTATCAAACGCTCACAAACCCTTGAATCCAAGGTTATACATCAAAAAATTAAGAATCTATTCAAACGGATGATATTTATTCCAGGATTTCTATGGAATGGATTGGTTAGAATTAAGAAGACCTTTATTAGTTTAATAAGGAAGATTGTGGGTATTGATGATTTGGGTGAAGATATAGATTTACTTCTTAGTAAATATGATACTGGAAAAAAGATTTGATTTCGTAGTGTAGAGCTTACAGATCATTAGACTTCAATGCCTCTACTTGAGGATTGAGTTGTGGAGGAACAATGAGAAATACAGCAAAAATCAGTTCGATATCATGTTTCTAAGCTATCTCATTCATTCCTGGAAGGATGGGATTTATATCTACTGTCTCATTTGGTTACCCCGGACACATTGATACAAGAGTAACAGGTTCAATATTGGGAGAGACTGATGTCCAAGAATTGTTTAATTAGAGACAGTCCTTTCTCCCTCCACCAGAATTATTATCAATCAAATAAACTTATAATTAATTCAATCCATTATCGATTTTAATTTCATCTTCTCTCTTATTAATTCATTCCAGTATTTGATGTAGGTTACCTGATCTGCATAGATTTCAAGTAATTTTGCTTTCAGATTAACTAGATCCTGCTCCAGATATAACTCAAGTACTTGTTGAGACACCGTATCCTTTGGATAATTCTCAGTATCAACCTGCTCTCCAGTGAGAAGCTGTTTATACAACATATAATGTTTGCTCTCTTCCTTATCATTTGGAATAATATTATGTACTAACAGCTCGTAATATATTTCCTGAACATCCTGTAGTATATCAATTCTCATCAACTGATAGCTGATCATCTGTGCTTCTCGTCTCATTATCTCTGGATTATTTAGAAGAGACAACATCTCTTGAATCTGTTCTGTTTCAATTTTTATTCCTTGGTTGAGTAACATATCTGTTTTGCATAATTGATACACTGCAGGTATAACATCACCTGGTAATTCATGTAATATAGCAAGATATCTCTCTGAATCGTCATAATTACCCAATCCATTTGAAATGAAGATTAATTGATTGAGGATCCAGGGTTTTTGAATATCAAAGATTTTTCCAGAACAATTCAGGCACCCCTCATAGTAGGTCATAGCAGAGATAAAATCACCAATTCGTTGCTCTACCTTACCCATTGAGTATTGAGTCTGGAATTTATGAAGTTCACTACCATCTTCCTGTGCCAGTAACAATGCTTTTTGAGCATATGATCTAGCATTTACATATAGATCATTGTTATAATTGAAATCACTCATGCTGATATGTGCATAGATAATATCATTTGTATCCCCATGCTTTTCTATGATATGTAGTGCCTTTTCTTGATATTCAAGAGCAGTATCCATATCACCAGCACCCAGATAGGTATTGGCCAAGGAGTAATATATATCAGTTAAATCTTTGAAATAGGCATATTTCTCAGCATAATATTCTGCCTCATGATAATGTATAATTGCATCTTCATACTCCAATTTGAAGTGATAAATCAATCCCAGTAGAAAATAGAAATAATTGTGATCATATACTTCAATTCCAATGCTATGATAATTGGGATATTGCTCTCTGTAATTATATCTTGCATCAGCAATGATTTCATGATCCATGGCAGGCATATTATCAAATAATGCCATATTCATTTGAAGAGCCTGCTCAAATTTACCCTCTCTCATCAATGGTCTGATCTCATTGGCCCGTAATTGGAAGACAATCACATCAAAAAGATTCTCAACATCCTCATTATCTATATACTCCTTTAACATTTGATATAATTGCATTCTCTTTGTTTTAGGAATGATGCTCTCCTCTTCGTAATCCCATGGCCAATCAACAAGTACATTATTTTTATCCATTGTATCTTGCATATTCCAGCAATTCATAATATATTCATCAGCTTTTTCCACATGCTCATCTAATGGATCCCTGGAAAGATTTAACTCAATTATGGCCATCATCATATTGGCCTCAATGAAATAAGAATCAGAACATTCAAGTAGCATAGGTATGTTGCATTGTGATAGGAAATGTTCTGCAAGGTCAAGAGAATTCAAGGTAGATTTTGCAAAATGATAGAATAATTCATTTTCCTGTTCTTCATTGAGTGTGTTCAGAATATTTGCTAATTCTGCAGCATATCGCTGGATAGGTACATTATACACTGTTGATAGATAGAGATCATGAAGTACATCACCCGAGGAATGATCCAAAACTCTTTGTATTACCTTATCATCACTCTTACTGGTAATCTGAATATTATGCTTTTTGATTAAGAAATAAGAGTAAATGTACGAGTGCTTTTTGGTGTAATAATCATCAAGAAAATACTCTATATTCTCTATATTGAATGTGGCATCGAGTATCATCAGTAATGCATAACCCTGAATGATATACTCATCTGGTCCCCAATCTGGTTTGAGTAGTAAATTGATTATTGCCTTAATATCATCCAAATCGTATGAATTATGGAAATGAAAGTTGATATAATTCTTTGAAAGAAGATATTTCATTCTGATAATATCGGATGTATAGGCTTGTAACTCATCCTGTAGTAGTTCTAAATGCTGCTCTGTATCTTCTAAGCTATCTAGTGGGATTAAGTAGTACAATAGAGTAGATCTATCCTCACTAAGGGGAATCCCATTTTCGAACGATAGTCTAGCATTATCAAACTGTTGAGCATATAGCTGTGTTCTACCCATAACTGAGTATGAGAGTGATACTTCAATACCACTACCATATTGCTTGGCTAATGAATTTGTTTTCTTTGCCATTTCAACTGCTTTCTCGGTATTATTGAGCATGATATATACTTTGGATATACTAAGTAAAATACTCACCTGATGAGATGGATGATCTTCTATGAGATCTAATGCTTTCTCCAGATTAGATAAAGCATCTAAGGGTTTTTGCTGATCAAAATAAATCATACCCAGGTTAAAATAATTCTCCTTGATATCCAGGCAATGAGCCTCTTCTTGACAGAAGATACTCTCTTCAAAATTGATTATTGCATTCTCAATATCTTTAGATAACCAGTAACATACTCCCAGATAATGATAAAATATACCAAGATCCGTGATGTATACAATTTCCTGTTGATCAAGCAAAGCAGCACGTTTCCCCATTAATCTACCTGAATTACTAATAATTGATGCTGGAAAACTATCAAATAATCCAAGAATCTGGATTAGTGATTGATCAATATTTCCGTTCTGGATATTGATAATGACCTCTATCATGCGTAGCTGAAATTCAATAAATGAGAATAGATCCTTGATCTTGATGAATTCAAAAATATCAATAATTTGATCATATAACTCCAATCTATCCTCTTCAGTAACAGAACTTTCCATTTCTGGGTCCTGCCATGCCCATTCATACATTCCTTCCTCCCGTTCAATGAGATGCTGGAAGGACCAAGCATTCATGAAATAATCATCTGCTTGACCAAATTTCTTTGATCTGGCAAGTTGAACTCCAATCATCATATTGTACTCAATCTGTGTATCAATAGATTCAAGCATGGGTAGAGCAGATAATAGGAATTCAATACATTTGTCATGTTTTGCGTTGAAATAGGCAATACCCAGCACCTGATAGACCTCAAATTTATTTTCAGCTGATAATTCATCTAATTGAGGTAATAATTTATCCACCTTCTCAAACTGGTTTTCTGTGATAGTAAAATCCTGTTTTCTGATCTTCTTCACCAGTTTGCTCAGGCTAGGTGGATTGGCCATATATAATATCCAATAGAGTTAGTATATAAGCAACAACAATATATTTGTCACGCTATAAACATATTTGATCATTTTTTGTCATTTGTCCATATTCCTTTTTCATCCTTGGATAAGCAGAGATACTCTCCAAACCTTTCCTCCACAATCATGGCCAGATCCTGCTGGAATAACTGTAATAGTAGTTGATTGGAATCATGATAGAATGCAGTAGTTGGTTCCTGGAATACGTCATAATTTCGTGTAAGCTTGATTTTGAATATTGGAGTTATCAGTAAAAAAATCAATCCATGATTAGTATGAAATAAACGCATCAGAGTTAAAATCTTAATTATCGTATCACTGATATGATTAGGAAAGCGACAATCAGGCATATCATGATGTTTGAGATTTGAGAAATTCTGTATCTTTACAAGCATCTCTACTTGTTGTTGCTGTTTGAATTTTTTTTCCCTGAATTCCAGTTCTTGGGTGAATTTATCTATCAGAATATCACGTTGAGCATGTGTAGATATCTTGATTTGATAATCGTTCAGATGATTCTCTTGTTCAGTTCGAAATTTTCTGAGATCATCTGATACCTCATTCATAACCAGTTGTGTATAGCCGTTAATATCACTGGTATCCAGGATTGGAGATCTGTATTCTCTTTTAAGAAGTGAATACATATCAATTTTTAGTATGGAATTGTTGGGTAGATCCTCAGGATGATAGTTCCACTTTCCTGCTAGATAATCAAGTAATGCATTAATACTGTGAATTCCCAGTTGATCAACATTCAAGATTGTCCTTTGCGGTTTCCTGAAATTATCAATGTCCTCACCATGGATATTGAAGGTCTCACTCGATAAACGATCATCAAAATATTGCTCCCGTATTCTGGTAATATCCTGCACACTATCAAAGGAACTGCAGATAATCCTGGGATATGGATCCATTAGTAATTTATCCTTGATTATTTGAACTGGTTCCTTATCTGAGGAGGCGTAACAGATGGGATAATCATTCCAGATGATCTTTCTCCATCGATTCTTATTGATTACTTTGTACGGTTGGCCCTCAATTCCAGTAAGAATGTACCCAAAATCATCTCTAACCGGTGTGAAATGTATCTTGGGATCAATTCCATATAGTACGAGATCCATTTCAAGTAGAAAATCCTCAATATCAAATCGATTGATTGATAATGGGAGCATAGACATTAACCTGGATAACAAGGTAGTGCTCTCAATCGCATTTTCTCAAAATTCTCATCCTCAAGCACATGTTCTGGAATATACTCTTCCTCGTATACTGATACGCCATACCATGAGATTGTACCAATTCCATCAGAAATTACTATAAAGCTGATACAATCATCTATCTCGGTATGTAACTCCAAGAATACTTCCTCAGAAGTAAATATTGGTTGCTCAAACACTCCAGGACATTCTTCAATTACTTCTTCAAGTAATTCTTCTTGTTCAAAAACAATTTCAGGTACCTCTGGAACGGGATCAACCACCTCAATGTTTAACTCAACTGGTTGTTGATCAACCATTGGGATATATTCTTCGATATCAAAATATTTCTTAGATTCCCTATCCATTTGATATTGATTTGAGCGTCTCTCAGTCCTTCTTACTGCCTGATACCAGTTCTCCATAATATCTCTTGGTTCATCCTTTCCATAAGTACCAATGAATTTCCTTATGTGTACAGGACGTATTAATTGCAATATTGACATCACCAGAGCAAAGTCAAGATACTCACTTGCATTGAAAATTTCAGGATACAGCATCTTGAAATCCTTGAGCAAGGCAAGTGCAACTTTTTTATCACGATCATTGATGAGAGAGAGGTTAAATAGATCAAATATGATATTTCTTGCGGATTCCTCTACAGATAGAGTTTTCTTGATCTCTTTGCTAAAGAAACCTGCCTGCTGCATATCCCCAAGGATTCGTAGAAGGCCTGGTTTTTCTATTTCAAAGTATTTTGGAAGTTCCATGAATGATGAGAATACACCCATCTCCAATCCCCTCTTATGAGTAAGAATGCAAAGTAGTTTTAACACAGTGTTTCTCTGCATTCTCTCAGTGTATTCCACTAGTTTATCCATATCATTTTCAAGAATATATTTTGTAACTACATGGAATTTATCAGGAAAGCTAGCAATGAGCTTGGTGATTTTATTTCTTCTGGAGATCTCCGTCTGAATATCTCGTTCCATACTATACTGCAGATGTTTTTTCATCTGGTTCCCTCCTACCTTTTTGGCATCCTCAAGATCCTTAAAGTAGAAGGAATATCTGGTTGGCATAGTATAGGTGCTCATCCTTTTATTTCCCTTTTTATCCTCAATATAATTAACACTAAAATCATACTCCTCCTCTGGGAAGCAGCGATGATCATCGTATTCAATTATTGATTCTAGTTCTAGTTCAGAATATCCGCAAGATGAATCAAGCTTCTGGCCATTGTATCCGCCTTTAGCATTGATTTCCTGAATTAACCGTTCTCTCATAGCACATCACTTTGTTTCAGTACTTAATATATTGTAGTCAATTTTCTTTATAAAGGAAAACTGGGTACGATTCCTGATGCTCAAAAAATCGGGGTATATTGACTCAATTGACGGTGTTTTTACTGGATTGATTTCCCTATTGCTTTATCTCACATCGAATTAATGCTCGTTTGGCAGCTTGATATATTCTGCGTCTCTGAATTTTTTTCTTCTCCTCATATGCAAGTAGGAGCTTATGTAGGTGGATACCTGTTTTTACAAGTCCCACCATGGCAATCACCAAATGCATCTCCTCTATACCCCTGAATACCTCTGGATGTTCTTTATTCAGGTTTTTAATATGTTCTACAGTAATTTTGAGATCTTTTGGAGTTATCAGATCAAAACGTCTCAATTCGAATAAAATTTCATATGCAGATAATCGCATGGATTCCTTGATCACATCCTCATCTCTAGGAATTACCTTATCGACAGCACCCCTAAGTTTCATAAATCCTGTATATTCCTCATTTACAGCTTTACAGACTTTTTTCAGAGATGTATAGTTTCCATGTAAGCGTGATCGTTTCAGAACCCACACACAGAGAATCTTCTTAATATCAGGTGCACGGTAATCCATACAGAAAGCAAGCAATGTTTTCAGATCGAAATCTAGGATAAATTTGATTGTTTGATGATATTCATGTGGAAAATGAAGTAAATTCTCTATTATGAGGTCCAATTTCTGTTTTGATTTCTTAGTATCATAATCTACTGATTTCACTATACTCTTGTAAATATTCAATTTCTTCGCAATTCTGAGATCTTCTTGTATTTTCAAATTCTCATCAGGAATCAGATAATGAGATAATAGCTTCTCATTATTATTATCATGGGTATGCTCAAATGAATATTCTTGTTCAACAAAAGCACGTGGATCACCGAATTCCAGAATAGATTGCAACTCAGTGATAGAATAGGTGCAAGTATGCGAGAGTTGTTTACCATTGTAACCACCATTGAAATTGATTAGTTCAATGAACTCTTCTCGCATATTCACTCCTCTTAATAGTGAAAGAATTGACTATTAATATTTAAGTAAAAAAGGTAATTTCTGAAATAATGACACTCTTTGTGCCCTTATTTCATCACTTTTTTCTTGATTATTGTTATACCCATTACTAAAACCATTGCGAGTGCTATTCCAAGCTCATAATTAAATGATATGCTTCCTTCAGGAGTAATCAATGCTGTGACCTGTCCATTGTAATTATTTATCAGATTGAAATAAATGACATATTCTCCATCTTCAAGGAAATATATGTAGCGTGTACTGGTGCTACTTGTGATATTCTCTATTAACACTCCATCCCTGTATACTAAAATAGAGAATTCATAATTAACTATCTCTGCATAGGTAATATTGCTATAAACCATAAAACTGATACTTTCCTCTGTTACAAGTGTCTGGATTGTGGTATCCACAGGTAAGACAGTTATGGTAGTATTGACAAAGAAGGTATACATACGATAATGCTCACGTATGATAGATATATTATACTCACCGACATTCAAAAGTACACCGATATCCAACTTACCATCAATTAACTTGATTCCTGTTCGTTTATCTCCATTGAGGATCACAGTATAATTTCCATTCATAGGATCTTCAATTTCCAATTGTCTCTGTCCATAGAATAATTCTGTATCTTTGATGGAGAATGGAAGATTTCCCTTGATAACTCTCAGATTAAATGTGTGAGAATATGGCTGTTTGATAATAGTAGAGATATCTATCACTATCTCAAGAGAATAGTTACCATCAAGTAATTGTGTGGTTGAGATCTGAATAGTACCATTTTCATCAGTCAATCTGTAGTATGTTGTACCATCAAGCCGGATCTCCAATTCTATTCCCTTCAGCATAATATCATTATGATATACTTGCAGTACAATATCTGAACCATATCCAACAGTAGAATTCAGAAGTATTACTTCAGCATCGACTGCCTCATAACCAAAAGTATACTCATTTGGATTAATTTCATAATATTCAGAGAACCCCTGCCATTCAAACACTATATTGTATGTACCCACCATATCACCTTCAAAATTCAATGTAGTATGATGCACAAACTCTCCTGAAAATTCAGTGTCGAGAATGTACCAAAAGATTACCTCATCCACATCTTCTGTTAGGCTAATATTGATGCTTATCCCATGAGTTATTCCCCTATCTATGACATCAAGAGATATATCCACTTCTCCCTGTCTCACGCCATACTGAACCTCTATATCATTTCCAAAGTAAATCTCAGTAGATGGTTGAATTACCTTTATCGTATAAATACCAGGTAATAATCCTGCAATTCGATATTCTGCCATTCCAGATGAATTGGTAATTAATTTGACAAGCAACTCATCCTCAAGGTATACATAGAGTTCCTGATCCCTAATACCTTTATTTGTAGATGGATCTATCAGCACTGCTAGTAATACTCCATCATCAAAAAAACTTCCCGCACTCACTGATACTGTAAGATCTGTCTCATTCAAAATAGAGATAGTGAATTCATCTGATATTGCTTTAGTATACATACCCTCATCCAATCTCACTAGTAATATATATTCACCCAGAGGAATATTTGTATCAATCAGAATATGGAATTTCTCATTATTCAGAATTCCTGATCCAATTTCAACTCCATTGAATACTACCGTAATCTTTACACCATCAAGGATAAAATCATCAATCTCAGCCGATATAGTATAATTAACTTGCCTGCCAAATGAAAGCTCAGTACTTTGTACGGTAATGGTGGGAGTTGCCTTCTCAATGGTGATATCAATAGTCCACAATTGATGGGCATACCATCCCTGCTGTGGAAATTCCAGCAGTAGTTGATATTCTCCTGGTGGGTAGAAATGAAGGATATCAAGGATAATATCCCCATCAACAGAGATGATTGATCCATCCAGCGTACCCAGTGCATAGTTTAAGGTATACCCATCGAGTGTTGTATTTCCACGTAATGTTGCATTCAAATTGATATGGGGGAACACTGCACGTATATTTTTATCCTCAAGATTTGGATTCTGTAAGAATATAGCACCCTCTGTCTGTGTGGCACTGAGATCATTTGATCCCGGGAAAATTATTCTGAAGATATAATCACTCTGCATTGATATTTTAAATAGAGATCCCGTTTTTATATAGGTCCAACTACTGGTGAAACGATACAATTCAACATCTACATCCTGGATAACTCCATTTGCAAGTACAGTAACATTGATTATAACCTGGCTACTATCATCAATCACATCATATCTTATCTCGGGCATAACCATATTTACAGTAATCGTAGACATCATCTCAGTATACTCATAGGGAGACTGACTAATTATGAAATAGAGTTGTAGCTCTCCTGCCTCTGGAGGAATAATATTTACCACCCCAAAGCCATTGTACAGCATTACTACCTGTGATGTGAGTAATCGATCTGAGAATAATTTTATGGTCACATTACCAGTGTAGGGATGATCAAATAGATCATATACAGAGAATTCTATAGATGATGATTGCTGATAGGTGAAATCAGGAAGTGAGTATTCCATTTGTATTGGAAGCGGATTGATAATCAATGGATAATTCGCATTATACGTATTATAATATGGATGAGATATAATAAATTCCAAATTATATGTACCTGGATCCATGGTTAATTGAAGGAATATCTCTGTCTCCTTGCCGTAGTAAAGCAGACCATGATCATATTTAATTTCTATTGTAGCTTCTACACTCAGCTGAATGAGTATCTCTAACCAGGATGAATGATACGTTTCATTGCTCATCTGAATACCTATTTTCATATCCAATTTCCTCACTTGGATCATTATACTATCTTCTGATGCTTCATATCCCGCAGTTGCCCTCATCTTTGCATAGATCTCATACTCCCCTGTAGTTGCCAGCAGGAATAATCTGTATGATGCGTATCCAGTCTCATTTGTCACTGCATAATAGAATTTACCATCAACCTCCAGCTCCACATTGATACCTTCTATTCCAAATCCTCCAGAAGTTAGTCTGACCAGGAAGTTTACATGAGTGGCATAGGTCATATTATACTGGCCAATGAAATTTAGTGTAGTGGGTTTTCCCCCTATTTCAATTGTCACTTGTGCTGTGCTGGCATTGTACTGAGTGTTCCCATCATAGCTGAAATGGATTAGATAAGATCCAGGCTCGTAATCACCGGGAATGGATAGAGACGCATATCCTGTGTTATCAGTAAAGACTTGATAAATATCATCTGCTAAGAATATACTGATTGTTCCTGAAATTCCTGATACTCCTGGTACTCCAAGATAGATGGATAATTCAATACTCTCACTGTACTGGTAGATGGGACTTGTATCAACAATTATTTCTGATGCAATACCATCAACAAATAGGGATAATTCAATGGAATCACCCAGATAATTGGTATCTCCCTGTATCTCCCATTTGAAATCATATATTCCTGGATTTTTTAGAATCTGGGTGATGATCTCCACTCGACCATTGATATCAGAAATAGATGTGCCAATAAGTTGCCAACCCTGATTCATAATATATAATCGTGCTACCTGATCTGATACATTATGCCTTGCCTGTGTTCCTATATACGCAACAAATGCTGTGTGTATCCCTTGAAGTGTATGAATGTTATTGGCATCAATCACATACTGTCCAGTGGAAATGGAAATCTCAACATTATATGTCCATCCGTGATAAATCCATTGATCTGGTGTCAATATCTGTAGAATATAAGTACCCAGGGTGTCGAAATTGAACTCGAAATGAATGACACTTCCTTCAAGCGTAGTATGACTTTTTGTACTTAGAATTGTATCACCATCAAGTAATTTCACTGTATACACAAAATCTTCCTGAATTGCCAGACCTTGTGAATCAAGTAAAGGTACTGAAAATATTGATATCTCACCTGCATAACCCAATAATGATTCGGTTTCTGTCTCAATGTCCAGGAGCTGCATTGTATATGAAATATCATAGGCATAACCGTAGAACGCATCTTCAAGAACTATAATATGCATGGTGTATTCAGGATAATTTCCAAGAAAATTGATAGTTGGTCGAGGAAGATAGCTGAAATATACCCATCCATCCGACCCAGTAGTACGATTAGCAATATTTCGCATTATTCCCTGATCATTGCTGAAATAACCCAGCAACACATTAGAGAGAGGATTACCCTCAGTATCTAAAACCTGTATGGAGAAATTTCCCATATTATTGAATTCTATATCCAGATGATCTCGTAATATCCCTCGAGATAGTACAACTTCTGATCCACCTATCTGGATATTACATGTACGAATAGATTTGGCATAGATTGGAGTATCATGAGCCACTAATTTCAGGGTATGTAATCCAAATTCTAAGGATGGAAGTGTGTAGGAATAGGATATATTTTGCTCAGTCATGGAACCAAGGAGAATATAATCATCACCCTGCCATACAAATACATCCAATTGTGTTGTGATGTGTTCATTAACACTATTTTTTACACTGGCCTCTATGGTAATTGGTTGGGCAAGATATTCCACTTCATAATTTGCGACATTGATGAAAATCTCTCCCGGTGTGATTACTAGATCCACAAAAACCTCTTCTATATCCCACATGGAATTGAGGTTTTTAATAGAATAGTAATCTGTATATGTTCCAGGTAGTAGTGATGTATTCATGGAATAGGCGAATACCCCTAGTTCTACCTGCAATTCTACGGATTTATCCTCCCAGTTAAGTTCAATCAAATTGTCTACAGGATTACCCTCAAAACCCAATTTTCCCTCAATATTGATCTGTGTGTATCCAGATTTTAGATATTGTCCTTGGGCGATAACTGAATGGAAAATGGCTGTGGGCTTGGTCACCGTCAATATACTGGTATCCGTTATACTCTCAGTCAGATAACTGGCAACCATCTCCAATGTATACTCACCAGGTAAATAATCACAGCTAATCTCAAATGATACTCCATCTCCAGTGGATTGTTGGTTACCAATATATTCTCGGGTTTTGGAAATAAGGAATAGATCCACATTTGCTCCAGATAGTAAGTTGTTGTTGATTCTTACCGTACCATCAACTGTAGCCCTCTCCCCACTGTTACATGATACATCTCCCATGAGCACAGATAATCCGATATTAGTTGCTGTGATTTGTAGTTCATCATATGATGGCCCAAAAAGATCTCCCTCATAATAATAGGAGATGATGGTCACCTTTCCAAGTGGTACTTGATAATATATTGATGCCATACCAGATGAAACATCAACTGTATCAAGTACTGATCCTTTGAGTAAATAGAGGTAACCACCTTCTTCTCCATTGATTAACAGATCAGTTTGAGGTCCTGTGGGAATGGTAATACTGCCCAGTGGAACCTCTAATTCAATACTATACTCCCAACTTCTGGTGATAGTAATATCTGTACCAGTATCAGTTTGACCACTTGCAAATACAAATAAAAGATATCCATCATCAATTGATCGTTGATATTGGCTGTCATCCACATGACTGAGATGAATAAGTTCATTATCCTCGTAGATACTCAATTGAATATACTGTGACTGGGTAGCGATGTCAACTATTGGTATTTTCAGACCCATGAGATGCTGAGTAATATCCAAAGTGAAATTGTAATTGAATTTAGAATTGGTTGTTGTATATGGTGTGAAGGCTGATCCTAGTCGTATTTGTCGGGTGATCTCGGTAAATACTGTGGATCCCATGAATACTGGATCTGGTGTGCTTGTAATAGCCTGTAGTTCAATGATAGCATTGTAATCCGTATCTTGAGGGGTTGATAATGTGGTAGTAGTATCGATTAATCCTCCAAATGATGCATTGGTGTTCAACTGTAACAATATTGCCATTAGTAAAACTAGTAGTAGTTTTCTCATGCAAAATGATTATGGAATGAGTATATAACTAAAAAATGCGTTGCTCTCTATTTCTTTCCTTTATTTTTATTCTTCTCACCCTTCTTGGGCTCTTTGACATCCTTACCATAGAGTAATTCAGTAAACCTGCTGAGTATCTCGGATCGATTGATGTTATCATCCTCCAGTGGATCCAAGTCATTTCCAAGGGCATCTATACACATATATCCCTTCTCCTGGATCTGTTTGGTATGTAGGGCAATGGTATCGTAACGTTGTGGATCAGCTATACCCATGGGTCCCACCAGATAATACCCTTCTGTCTCTGCAAGAAATCCACAATCAACGATCTTGGCACGCCCCATCTTGATCCCCTTCTCCACATTATTCGGTAAGAAATTTCCTCTCTCCTTACTATTCGGTTTATCCAATTTAATTCGAATATCAGAGGCATGGGCCAACACAGCACCTCCTTGTGCAGAATCAGGACCTTCATAACCACCAATATTCGAGCGAATATGATTGGTATAGATAGTGATGAGGTTATTCACCTCAGCAATGGTTTTAAGCTTATCCAATACCCTTTTGAGGTGTTTCTGCCTAGGTTGAAGATTACTCAGTTCTTGTCCCCCCACAGGATACTGTGATTTCAAAGGATCCATGATGGAATCCAGAATGACAATCCCAATTTGTTTCTCCTCTATCTTCTTGGCAATATTATCCAGTGCAACCTCCACATCATCAAAGGTAAGAGCCCTGGCATAGAGGAATTTATCACTTAGTGTCTCTATATCCACACCCCAATATCGTGCCAATCGTCTGAACCTACGAAGCTCAAACGCACCCTCACTATCAATATAGGCCACACCTTTGTTCCAGCCACCTATTGCCTCTGCACGCATGGCCATACAGGCTGCAGTTAGGCATATCTGTGTTTTACCCACCGAGGCACCACCATAGAGTTCGATCATGGTTCTACTTCTCCATCCAATCTGACCATCGGAATAGGAAAGCATCTCATTTAGTGTCTCAGATCCTGTTGGCAGATACCGGAAATCCTGTTCACGAAAATCGAGTTGTTCTGTTCCCATGACAATATTTCCCTTACGCATCAACCGACCTGCATGCTCGTATAGCATTTTAGCCTTGGCTGCACTCACTCCATCAATATTCTCAATGTCAGTGAGAAACATGCCAAATAGATGACTGGGTTCAGTAATATCTGCTTTGGCCAGGCTATTCTTCATTTTGCTGATGGCACCTTTTGTAGATCCTGCACCAGCTTCCTCAATAAACGTCTCAATGGATGGATCCTCAGTGTATTCCTGTCCATCGACAATAAATTTAGTCTCTTCTTCTGTTGTAGACATATCAAAATGGTAATGACTTTCTGCTATATAAATAAAAAATTCATTTTCCTAAATATAATTACTGAATATAATTACTGAAAATATCACAAATTGTTAGCAATACGGTGCATGAATGATGTTCAAAGAAAACTACAACTCATATCCTTCAAAACCAATATCATTACATTTATTACATCTAAAAATACTTGGCGGTGATTTTCCGAATTTTAAGGATTGAGCATCCCAATTCCAACCAACTGTAATTTGCTTTTTACAATCCACGCAATGTACACTTTTTGATTTTGCTTTATAAATTATAGTTTCAATATTCTGTGTAAAAAAGACCTTTGATATATATGATGGATCCTCGATTCCTTTGGTTTTAAATTCTACACAATCATCACAAAACATTCCAAGACCACCATCAACATCTTTTGGGATAAGTATGGTCTCACATACTCCACAATACGGATCAACATAGTCAGGTAAAGATTCGTAATTAACATGGATTAAAACCTGCTTAAAAGTTGATTGAATATTGAATAAAGAATTAAATACTTTCAAACGGTGTGAGCTAATTTTTTCAAAATCCTTGAAACCCTTTTCTGATTTTTGACTATATTTATCATTATATAATCTCATTTTTGGAATGTTAACCCACCTCATGGAATTTCTTATACTATTTACATTTCTTCCAAATTTCTCAGCAAGTCTTCCACTAAATGTATCTCTAACAATTTCCAATCTCCTATTATTTTTTCTTTCATAAACAGGTAGAGTCAGTATACCTACACCATATTTCGCCCCCATTTCCTTGAATCTACATAATACATCTTCAGACATACTATTAGGGAGTACAATTATTAACCAATTTGCCCTTAGATTTGTTCTATTCTCGTAACATAAGATCTGTTGCATTATTTTTTGAATTTCTCCTGGGCTTACATATTCTCGGTAAAAATTCTTACACTCTAAAATTATTTTTGGATGCCTTGTTTTTGACTTTGGAAATGACTTAGGATCTTGGACTAATTGAAGATGCATATCAACAAATTTGACATTGCCATCAAATGTTTTGTATGATCGTTGAATATAATTTCCATTTTTTGTCTTGGATAATGACCTATTATCATTCTTTATGTAGTTTGTTAGCTCAAAATCTGGAAATAGACCCTTATGTATTAAATCAACAACATAATTTTCGAACTTCGCACCTCTCTCTTGATTTGATACCATTAAATTAAGATTTAATATGATTTAAATAAATATTACTCATTTGAATTATCCTTTCCAACAGTAAACCAAAAACTATATACATAGAATTCAATCTCCGATTTGCTTATTAGAAATTAGAATAAATAAAAAATTCGATATTTTATTTAGTAGAAATTAATTTTTGTTTGGATGAAATGAAGTTGGGAAATATCATAAATTATTAACCTCGGAGATGATAAATAGTATTGATATCAATTTATGGGAATCAAGCGATATTCATGAATGTGGGAATATATATTATCATGAATGTCCATTGCAGAGATAGAATACTCAACAATGTTCCAATCCTCTATCTATCGCATTTCTCCATCCAAGTCTCAAGGATCTACATTCACATTTCTTTTTTCCTTATAAATCAATTATATTCAATATTACTATGAACAATAAGTTCATTTCTCTAATTCTACTACTTGTAATGATTTGTACGTTTTTGGTGCCAAACACCTCAGGGTACAATATGCAATTATGGATCAATGGGCCCCCAGTTGTTGTGACAGGGGAGACTTATTCGATTGGATTCACCATTCCACCATGGATGGTTGGACAATACGGTGCAGTGTGGGTCGGTTTTTATGAGGGTTGGGGTCTTGCAGACAAGGTCCTTTACTACACTACCGATTCTACAAGTATGTATATCACAGTTGATTATACTATTCCATTAGATAGACCAACCGGAGGATCATATCCTCTCATGGCTGTGTGGTATCAGGGAGGTTCTAGTTCTAATTATCTTAGCCTTACCGTGACAGATCCTCTATCTGTGGAACTGGTCAATCCCAGTGATGGAGGAGCCATGCCTGCAGGAGAATATTCAGTATCTGCAAATGTATATGATACTTCACCTATTGAGAAGGTGAAGTTTTATGTGGATAATGTGGAGATTGCCACCGTCAGTAGCAGTCCTTATGCCACCACATACACAGTACCTCAAAATGGTGCAGGTAGCCATGTATTCAAAGCAGTTGCATACGATACAGATGGACACAGTGCAACTGATACTGCATCGGTAATCTACGATACCGTAAATCCTACTGTATATCTTAATAATCCAGGTGATATATCAGGTGACTTCACCCTGACTGCCACTGCCTCAGATAATATAGAGGTGGATCGTGTGGTATTCAAAGTGGGTGATCTTACCGTAGGGACGGATAATGATGGGTCTGATGGCTGGAGTATAACAACTAGTACCAAATTGATCCCTGATGGCACTCATACACTCCAGGCTACAGCATATGATACTGCAGGAAATTCATACTCTGATGAGGTTGAAAATATCAGTTCCATACATTATTGTGGAGAGACGCTGAGTCTAGGTGCATCAACTTATTACACCCCATTCTGGCTGGATGTAATTGGGGTGGATATTGCTCATCAACGCGGTTGTTATGGTGCTAATTCTGTGGTTGTACTAATTGGATCAGGCTTTACATCTGGCTGGTCCAATGTATTCTACTCATCATCAATTGATTCTACTAACAGTAGAAGTTTCTATTATGATGGAAACCAGGTGCAAGTATCCACAGACTGGGATGCCGATACAAATGGACATGATACTCTTATTGCAGAAATGTTGATTGGTTACAAGAAATCATCAACTGAATATGTCTTGGGCGTGGTCCCCATGGCTAAGGTGGTGGTTTTACAATCAAGCACATTTCAGTCAGCAATTGGAGCACTGGAATATGCAAGGGCCCTCAAGTCATCAGTATATAGCGATAAGAAGATGATCATCAACACGGCTTTTGGTGGTGATCCAGGTGACATGTACACACCTTTTGAAAATGCACTGCGTGTTACTTATAATGCAGGGATACGAATTGTAAATTCAGCAGGTAATGATGGTGGAAGTGCAACATATCCTGCGACCTCGGGGTATGTCTATTCAGTAGGTTCTGCCAGCTGGACTGGATCCATCAGCAGCTATTATATGGATGTTACTGAGGATACATCGCAATATCAACTTGAATTCTCATCGTGGTCCAATTCTGGTGGTAATGCTCAGACAACAGTCATTGGTGATGATCTCTTGGTTGTCAATCCATTTGGTGGAGGAGATACAAGTATTATTGATGGTACTTCATTTGCTGCTCCACAAGTAGCAGGTGTTTTTGCACTCATAGCCAGCAGATACGGATTTTTCTACAAAGACGTTAGATATGGAGCTCTCTATGATTCTAATTATATGGACTCTGACTGGGGATCAGGATTGGTACAGGTTGACCAGGTATTGATGTTTTCTACTTAGAGGAAGAAAAAATGTAATAACTAACAAATTTAAAAATGAGATGAAAATATCTAGCTGAGTAATAAATGACATTAACATTTTTATGCAATACCTATTACGCTAAATTGTTCCATTGATTACAGATTCATTAATATCAAAGACAACACCATCTAATAATTTCTTTTTATCTTTTAGAATAAAAAATCTTCTTGCTATTTCGTTCATAAGAGCTAGGTTATCTATTTGTAGTTCTTTTTTTGTTGGTAATTTTGTAATAGTTTTTTCCAGTTGATCACTAGCATAGTTTTTCAACATTTCTTGTACTTCAGGTTTTTTATACACAAAATCTATACTTATTTTTAACACTTGAAGTAAATAAGCACCAATTTCAGTTAATAATTTAATGTCATTAATATTATTTATTACGTCAATCTTTTCTTTATCTGTCTTGTTAAAATCAAGTAAAGTTAAAGTTAAATCTGGAGGGTCATTAGAATTTATTTTGTCAAAATATTTCTTCCTATAATAATATCCGGTAGCTATATATTCTAACTCTAAATTCTTGTTAATTCCTTTGAGGGACAAAATAATGAAATTTGTACTTTTGGTCTTTCTTAGTAATTCTGATTTGATTGAGTTCTTGATTTCAATTAAACTAGTTGATCCATTTTTACTCTTGTAAATTGAAATAAGACCTGTAGGAAAAGACAAAATATGTAGATCAAATTTATTAGGATCAATTTGCTCATTATATTTGAAAGTTCCTTTTGTTTTAATTCTATCTTCTTCAGGCTGATTTAGCAAAATAGGTTTTAAATAATCCAATCGATCTTTGAAATCAAGATTTTCATATAATATACATTTAGCTACTTTATTTACCTGCTCTTTGCTTTCAAATATATATGGATATTCTTGGCAATCTTGTGGACGAATGAGATAAATGCTACATTGATTTGATTTGAGTAAAAAAGGACAATTACCTGTTGAAGTTTTAATAAGCTCAACTTCATCAGCATCATAAATAATGAAATTTTGATATCCTTTTTTCTCATATAATTCAATTTCGCTTTTCGTTAGAGTGATAGATATATCATTCTGAGTAAGATTTTTACAGCACTGACCTTTGCAAATTTCTAAACATATCTTTGAAGCATCTCCTTTTGCCATTTCTCTTAAGTTATTTTTTGAATTCAAATTCTATCCACTTTAACCTATGATATTTTAAATATTAAAAAATTTACCCCATTTAATTTAGATTATCACATTACGAAAATTTTATTTAATCTGCTTAACCAAAATATATAGAAATTAGAAGATATCTAGTAATGTAATAGATAACAATAATACTGTAATAATCCATGATATTTTATGAGTGGTCTGGATAAATCCTTATCTGAGTTATTTCAAGAGGCATTAAATGAAAGGAAAATTGGGAATTTGGAAAAAGCGTTGAAGTTATTAAATGAATGTGAAACCATCTCGAAATCAAATAAAAACACTGAATATATTTTCCAAATAACTATTGCAAAAATCGATATTAATCGAAAATTAAAAAATTATGATGAATGTGAAAATTTGATAAATAATATTTTGGGACTTTTCGAATATTTAGAATCAAAAGAATCAGAAGCATCAAAATTGATGGAATATTGGATTGTTAAAGCAACTGTTTTACGAGAGACTGCTTTATTTCATCGCGACTTAGGGAATTATCATGAATCTTATTCATACATATCAATAGCAATGCAAATTATATTTGAGAACAAAATTGTATCAAGCGATATTTTGGTTCCTGTGATCGAAACTATAGCTGGGATTCAAATGAATTTGGGTGAATTTGATTCAGGGATTGAAAAATTATTATATATTTTTGGATATCTTGAAGAAAATCATGAGGGTACTTCTGATGATACTGAAATATTGAGAATTTGCTTGTTAAAATTAGGTCAACTTTACAAAGCATGCAATAAAAATGAAAAAGGAATCGAATATTTAACTAAATCTCTTAAATTTGAAGTTGAAGATTCATTTTCATACCTTACTACAAGGATATCCATTTTACAAGCACAATATTCCATAATAAGGGATAGTCAATTGAATCCTGAAAGAGAACATGAAGAACCTATTGATTATGAGCTTGACAAAACAATTCAGGAATATGAAGAGATTAAAAATGCAATTGAAGAATTATTTAATTCTTCAAATTCAAATATGTATATTGAAAGCCTTTCAATTTGTTATCATGATTTAGCAACACTATATCATTATCTAAATAATGTGAAAATGGCCAGTGATTATATCTTAAAAAGTTTAGACTTGAAATATAAGTTTAGCAATGAAGAAAGTACATTGGGATCTTTAATGTTGCAATACTCGATAATGGAAGACAATTCTGAATTAGAGAATGATGAGAGACTAACTGAGATAAAAAAATATTTAACTAAAATTTCCAATCCAAAAAAAGAAATTGATAGTTATTTTACAATTGGACAGTTTTTAATTAACCAAGGAAAATTTGAAGAATCAGAATATTATTTTCAAGAAACATATCATAAACTTAGAAGATTCAGGTCAAATTCCTCAATAAATCAAAATATTAGATATAACGTCACTCGAAGATATTTTAGATTAGGATTTACATGGGCATTTTCTAGAATGAATAACCCTAGTATGAAGAATAATGATATTTGGGAGGTTCTTGAATTATCTCAAAACATTGAGTTTTCAGAACAAACAGAATCTGTAGATATTAATATTTCTCAAGAAATTAACAATCTATTTGCTAATAGTAATAAAGAAGATCAAAAAATTATTCTTATAGGTGTCATATCTGATTTTGTTCCAAATGAAATTTCATCTGTTATTAAAATAATTAGTTCAAATTTTGAGGACCTAAATATCGCAAGACATACAATTTTGGATGAGTATACGCATACCGATATCAGATTTACATCTGATATGTCAAAAATTGATAAAATCGATGATATTAAAGATTTCAAAGAAAGGTTAGAGCTAATAGCAGACAATATATTTTTAGAGTTATTTGAACATATAGAAGAATTAGATGTAATTTTTAAGGAAATTAATACTGTTATATTAATGCCTTATGGGAGATTACAAAAATTACCCCTTGAAGAAATATTTCGCATTTATTTGGAAAAATTGAACATCAATTATGTTGGCGAAATAGTCAGAGCTATTTCTATAAGTTCTTACAATTCTAGTTTTGTAAAATCATATCAAACCAGAAATTCAGAATTAAAAGCCATTATTGTTGATAATCCAGAAAACGATCCACTCCTTCAAAATTCAGAAGCTGAAAAAATAATGTCGATACTTGATTCAAATGGAATTGATTTAGATATTTTTGATTTTACCAATGCATTAAAAGAAAATATATTCCAATCTCTATCTGAAAATCAAAACCTAGGTATATTATACCATCATTCAAGTCATGGATGTTTCCCAGAAGATCCAATCCATCAATCAATTGAAACTAAGGGAGGATCTCTTCAAATGAATGATTTTATTGAACTAAATCTTAAATTATCTGGACCATCTCTAGCAACAATTTCAGCATGTAAATCAGGTACAATGCAAGACGGTATTTCTTCTGAATTATTGGGGATCCCATTTGGATTATTAAAAATTGGTTTTGATGTAATTGTTTCATCAATCAATCTAGTAGATATCCAAATTGCTAAACAATTTTTTGAAATATTTTATAAAAACCTTCTTACAGAAAGGAATACCGGACTTGCCTATACTCAAACTAAAAAAGAATTAATAGAGAATATCGAGAAGGATAAAGATGTATGGAGTTATATTTCAGTAATATGTTGGCAACATATTGGACCACCAATTGAATTCAATAAATTCTATTCAAATTGACCAGGATCTTTAAACTTTGAATTTCTTCAAGATGCTCAAATATATGACAATGGTGCTTACATCGATCAATCAGAAGTAACAATTAGGTATTTGGACAATGATAGAAATACCTTGGATGATCATTTGCTGCTTCACAAGTAGCAGGTGTTTTTGCACTCATAGCCAGCAGATACGGATTTTTCTACAAAGACGTTAGATATGGAGCTCTCTATGACTCTAGTTATATGGACTCTGACTGGGGATCAGGATTGGTACAGGTTGACCAGGTATTGATGTTTTCTACTTAGAGGAAGAAAAAAATGTAAAAACAAAGCAAACTAAGCAATGTCAAAGAGTCAAAGTACTCTACTTTTTATTAAAAAGAAATTGAAAAATAACACTCCTTGTATCACTAATACTTTCGCTCACGTCTAGATACGAATAACTTATATTCTATGACTATCCAATCAAGTTAGTAGGTGGTGCAGACACGCAGTTCATCGCTGATTAACGAATTACATCTGGGTGTCGACTATATCCCTACAATTAGAAAATACATCGGGACGGTGCAGAGAGGAAGTTCATCAATAGTCTGAGAATTCATTTATTGAACTAAAACCTTGCTCTCGATTATCTCTCCCGATTCTATTTCAATGGATGTGAGATTGTGCCAAAAGTTGGATTTGATAAGGGTCATATTGATGGGGATTTGAAAGCAAGAGAAGTGGATTCAGAGAGGGTGCCTGGTGTTGCCTATAACATCGATGATCCTTCATTACGTCTGGTAAATCGTGTAGCTGGTGGTTTCTTTAATGAACCTGATTACTATGATAAAAATCGATCAAATATTGAATTTTTAATAGAATTACGTTCAAAGGGTGTGATCAAAAGTGTTCCATCAGAGAAGTTGGGATTATCACAGGTCGCCTGTGAAATCATTGCAGATGTCGAGGAACTGGCCCAGAGCGAACAGGCTGAGGATATACTCATTATAGCTAACTGGATGAGAAATGAGATGCACATCAGGTATACACCTTCGGTATTACTGGCTATTGCTTCTCATCATGAGAATTCCAAGAAATATGTAAGACACTATGCTCCTCATATTCTAAAAAGAGCTGATGATCCAGTCAACACTTTTGCATTTTACAGACATATCTATCAGAAGGATAAGTATGGGCATAAGGGTACGATCCCCCACTCACTCAAGAAAGGATTGGTTGCAGCATTACAGCAGCAATCTATCTATCAGTTATTAAAGTGGAACAAGGGATCTGTTCATCCCAATATTGCAGATCTACTCATCATGCTCAGAAATACTAAACAGAATGGCCGAAATGCCGTTAGCAAAGCTGTGTTTGAATATATGGTGAACAACAAGATAATGGATGATGCACCTGCCCAAATACGCAAACGTGAGCAATGGGAGCAGATCTCTATGATCAGTGAGGATGCCATTACCCTGGCAAGAGAGATTGGACTTACTCATGAGCAGATTAAATCCAAATTCGGTGGTACTAGAGAGGTATACGAGGCTATGATCTCTCATGATATGTATCCCTACATGGCTATGCTGAAAAATCTTGCCAATTTCGAGAGAGTTGGAATCTCATCAGATCACTGGAAGCTAGTTGAGGAGAGGATGAATGCAGTAGATGCCTCAAATACCAAGCAGTTACCCTTTAGATATTGGTCAGCATTCACCACAGCCAGTTCACATGAGGCAAAGGAAGTAATCTCCAAGCAACTGGATCGGGCCGTGGACAATGTTCCAGAATTACCTGGTAGGACATTCATTATTGGTGATTACTCAGGATCTGTAATAGGTACAGCTGTATCTCAAGGATCAAAATTAATGGTGAGCCAAGCTGAGACCATGCTTATGTCAATCATTGCCAAACGAATGGGAGATACTGCAAAAATAGGAGTATTTGGTGATCTTTATTCTCCAGTACCCTTCCAATCCAATCAAGCTGTAATGGATATTGCCAAGACAATAGAGGAATATGCACATACTCGTGAGAATAGTAAATATATTGGTGAGAAACATAGATCTGAATATTCACAGGGAGTGGGAGGATCAACAGAGACTGGATTATGGTTTGCCATTGATCACATCACGCGTGAGATGAAATTCTTTGATCGGATCATCCTCATGTCTGATTTACAATGTTACACACAAGGTGATATCAACTGCGGGGTGAATATGAAGAAATTCCAGTTCATCTCCAGGGAGAGGTCCATCGCTGCCTTGATACGTGAGTATCGCAGACAGGTAAATCCAGATGTACAGGTCTACTCCATCAATCTTCAACAGTATCAACAATCAATCATGGATCATGAAGATTCCCGTGTTCACTTGATGAGTGGTTGGTCTGAGAAGATCATCAACATCATTGCTGGTATCGAGAAGGTGGAACCACAGAAAAAAGAAGTAATTAGTTCGATTGATGTTATAAGAGAGAGATTCAGGGTAAGCGCATAGAAAAAGTCTTGGTGCTTTAGGATAATAAACCTCATAAACAAATACAGCTCATGAATGAACAAACTATGCAAACAACTCATGATATATCTCAAGATACAGCTTACTGTTGTAATTTCTACATCCCAACAAGTATCTTCCATCCTCCTGTCTGATAACAAGGAAACTCATGGGGTAATCCTCCTGCACTCTCTCAACTCCTGTTACTTCAATATTCAACCATTCTGGGATGTGTATCCATAACCCACCTATTCTAATTTCGATTGCATTTTTTGTACTATATCCCAATCTCTCATGCTTACTCTCCTGCAAATGATCCAACCCAATCCTATCTGGTAGATCTTCCTTGAAGGCTATTACATCATCATCTACCAATTGCTTGAAGGAGACTAATCGATGATTTTCAATGCGGATGACGGCATCTAGCTCCTCCCCACAACCCCAGATGTCCTCCTTCTTCATCCCGGGATAGGTCACCGTTCCCTCCTGCAAATTAATCAGCTTGAATCCTGGAGGCCTGCATCTAGCATACACACGGACATATTTTAGGTTATCAAAGGCCTTGGAGATGGTATCACCTAGCTTGTACTCGGTGAACAGACACTCAAGATCCTTGCCCTGCCACTCCGTTATTTCATGACCGCAATTTGGGCATTTACTCTCGATAAAGTAAGTATCAAACATACCCATAGAATGTAATTATAGGGTTAATTATAAAAGCATATTCGCTTTACACAAAGAGTTCCATCATAGTTCCTTTAATTAGTTTTTTAGATCAAATTGAATACTTGTATAGCTATGAAAATTATCCAAGTACATCTCACTCACATTTTATCTCAATGTTTAGGTCTTATGAAATGACCTCAGGATCTGATTTGTTATATAGTACAGATATAGGACTACTCTCATTCTCTAACTCAATAATCATTTTAATTTCCTTTCCTATCATATTAGGGGTCAAAAAACGGAGAACCAATTTTCAATCTAACTAATAAATCACTTATACTGCAGTCTATCATGCTTTTTAAGGAATAACTGAGAATAGTACCTATGCACCTTAGCATACTGGCTCGTTGTAGGACACGAATTACACTAGATCAACTGAGAATGGAATTCAAAACCTATCATTCAATTATTGATGAATTACTTGATTATCGAATATTGCAGAAGGTGAAAATCAATAAATTAGAATATGTGGAGACGGATTATCGGGTATGTAAATTCCTTGGGAAAATTAATTCCTGGGATTATCTCAGAGAATGGTGGGAAGGCAATATTTTACGGATTTAAATTGGAAAATTACAAGGTAACCCCATTAAATAATAATCTCAATAGATTTTGCAATCTTATTTCTTCTAGGCATGATGATTTCATTGTTGGTCAGATCCACAGTTCTGAGATTTTTCCCATAGATTTTGTATCGTTGTAATTTATTATTTGACAGATCCAACTCTTGCAATTCAATCAAATACTTGGGATAGAGGTTGAATTGCTTTATCCAGTTACCAGAGAGATTTAGTTTCTTGATTTTCAAATGTCTCATATCAGGTAGCAGGAATAGCAAATTATTGGATAAATCCAGCTCCTCAGTAGGTGAGAAGTAATCTGGCCATCGATTGAGTGGGTGCTGTCCTGTGATGAATTTATCCATGTCTCGTTCCTTACCTTGCATTGCATGATAGATACGACTGTAGAGTTGTGAATAGCTCATTGTGGGTAGGCCATTCTCATTAAGCATTGTTTCCAGTAATCGATCAGTTAATTCTCCCATACTACGTTTTAATGACTTGAGGTTGTACAGAATGATACTCTCTTTCAATTGTTGAATATTGGAAAGTCTTAATTTCTTTAGATATGGTGCATAGAAATCCTGGGGAAAGATGATGGTTGCATCTTCAACATCAATGATCTCTGCCATGGTTTTGCGTGGTAATCTGATTAATCCACCCTTGTGTATAATGTTCATATCAGAATACTATAGATTTACTTTTTAACTAAAAAATAATGGATTTAAGATCTTTTTCTTGGTTATAACTTAATCCCCTTATCCATCAGCTTCTCCATTTCTAACAATTTTTGATAGATATCATCTGTTTTCTCAAATGCTCCAAGTCTATTATGATATGGAGCAGGTAATTTGGTTCCCAAACCTTTGATGCGGTCAAATATCAGATCAACAATTGATTTCCATATAAATTTCTGTTCAGCAACTAATGAAATTTGATTGAATAGAATAGGAAGAATATCTTCTGATATCAGATCCACTAAGGGAACAAACGATCCATCCTTATAGTTCGTCAAACGATAAAACATATAGACTATCTCTTCACAAATAATATCAATTTGATTGGTTCTTTTTTTTATATCAGTAATCATTTTAACATACTTATCCAATTTTAATAGATCCGTTTTGTTATTTGAATCAGACATAATTTCAGGAACGGGTATATTCCATGTAATATGTAATTTCGGATTAGACGAATAATTCACTAATGTGTGAATATCATCAATATCAATTGCACTTTTTCTTCCTTTCTTTTGTTCATCTACCACATTTTTCACTTCAATCATAACAGATTCTTCGGGTTTGATATTAAGCAAGAATTTACCTGGGCTGTATAGAACCCAACGAACCACATAATCGACCGACTTAATAAAATCTGAATAAGGTGTTGTCATTAATTAGACTCCTTGATATTTCCATTTGATATTTTTTATGATGTTGTGATTTGATGATACAAATTTTAAGCTGAAATACAAAGAAGCTCTCTATAATAGGTGGATAGAGCATTTTTCTTTTAGAAATCCAAAATTAATAATAATAATCTAAAATAATTATTTTTAGTTATATATTACTAAATGGAGAGGTCAATACATGAGAAAGGTTTTGATAGTATTCTTACTTCTACTTCCAGTTCACGCATCTGCAGATACATTTGTGGAAGTAGCGAAATTTGACACAATATTAGTAGCAACTGATATTGTGGATTCAACAATTTTTACCAGCCCTGGAACTCCAGCAGATATGGAACGATCAGATAATATCACTATTGGAGTATATTCACTTGAGACACAAGAGTTACTGAGTTATGAAGAGATAAAGCATAATTCCACAATTCAAATAGATTTCACAATTGATATGGTAATAGAGGATCAAGTAATATATTTGCTATGCAAAATAGGAAAGATCTCAAGTATGGTACTCATGCTTGATATGAATTTTGAGTTACTCAAGTATTATGAATATGAGGCTCTATATCGAGGTATTGAGCGGTCGAATGGTATAACTTATGTATATCATCAAGAACCAGATGAAACAGGATTCACACTTTATGAGCTACATGATGATTTGTCTCTGGGCAATGGTAAGGAGTATTTCCAGCAGATTAACATAGTGAGTGGTGTAAGTATTGAGGAGATTGAGATTATCAATAATACCATTTATGCTTACTTCCCAACTGATATCCAAAGTGGGAGTAGAGGTAGAGAGGTCACCTATCCCGGGGGTTTCTATAAAGCAGATTTGGAAACTCAAGCTGTATCGGGAGAATTTACAGCAGATTATACCTATGATAATTTCGAGCAAGGAGTGAGGGTGAATATGATCTCAGATAATAAGAATCAGCTATATATGATACATCAAAGGGCTGTTTTTTCAATTGATTTATCCGATAGCTCATTTACAGAAAGTGCAAATACTTCATTAATTGGCTTGTTGGGCATATTTATTATTACAATTAACAGAAAAAGAATTACAGTCAACTACACCAACTAAATAATGGAATTTTGATCCTTCAATAAAAGATGATGAAAAAATGTTTATTTGATAACAAATAGAGATATAAGTTGTTTACTTATTATTCTCTTGAAATGATGTTTCATAATCTATTTTTGGATTTATGGGGCTTATAATATATCGGAGGAGAACATCATGAGAAAATGGATAATTGCAGTTATTGCTTATGTTCCCATTTGGTTGATCATTCAGGTGATCTGGCAAGCACTGGATTCAAATTACATTTCACTTGCAAATTTCATTACCATTCAAATACTAACATTTGCCATCATACTTTCATCACTGTATTATACGCATAAACTGGAACATAAGAAGACAATGGAATTGAAATTCAAAGATGAAATTGCAGGACGTAAGTATCGATCCTATGATAATTATGAGAAATATAAAGATCTGGTAGAGAATGGAAAATATCCGGATTTTGAGGAATATGAGAAATATGCGAGAGAAATCAGAAACAAAAAGTACCCAAATTATCCCACATTTATGAAATACAGGGAGATGGTGGATAAGGGATATTTTCCTGATTATCTGCAGTACTCCGAACATCGTCAATGGGTGAAAAAAGGATTTCCTGATAGTTATTCTATGAATTTAAGCAAGGAGCGGGAAGAATTCACCCAGGGTGGATATCCGGATTATAAAACCTATAAGAATACTCATTACAAGGTTAATAATGGATCATTTGGTGATTATGCCAGTTATATGAAATATCACCAGGAGATGGAAAAAGAGGGATATTCCAAACTCTCTGAATATTTGAATTATCGAGAACAGTATGCAAAGGTGCTAGGAATCATTGAAAAGGTAAATCCAAATGTACAGCTTGCTGTAACCCGGATAGAGGAATTAACTGGAATAGCTAGGAATGAGATTGAGAAGGTGATTAAACGGATCCTTGATCAACATAAAATTGGACAATATATGGAATTGGAACAAGTATTTATCAAATTTGATGATATTCAGAATGATATTGATAGTCTATTATCCGAGTATGAGAAAGATGGTCGGATGAAAATATAATCTCCCTAACTTGATTTTTTCCTTTTATAGTAATTTCATACAAATATCTCCATGCAGACTTTTGAATTTGAAGGAAATGTATACAAAGTTAATCCAGGTATCACTGAGTTCTTACTTGATGCTGGATTGGATAATGATTTTGTCACTCGTGTTAACCTGATATTTGAGAAGGAGCAGATTACCCGGATTTTACATTTACAGACAATTACCCTGCCAGAATTAGAGATGTTACTGAATAATAAAAAGATTGCACATAAAATATTTGCCCATCTTGAGCTTATCAGGCATCGTGGCAGGATCATCAAGACAAGTGATGAGATACAGGAAATAGAAAAACAATATGAGTATCTTCAAACTCCCACCACCTCTCTTGATTTGATGATGAGTTATGCCAATGGTGAGATGGGATTGCGTACCCAATCTATTGTCGAATTATATGGAACTGCAGGAGTTGGTAAGACACAATGGTGTTTATCACAGGCATTACTGGCTATTAAATCCTGGAATTGTGCAGTGGGGATAATAGATACAGAGGGATCATTTACTTATTCTAGATTTGCTTTCCTTGCAAAATACTGGCAAGTGGATATTGAGAACAAGATATTCATGGCAAGAGCACATAATTTTGATGATCTGGAATTTGCACTTGAGGAATTTGAGAAAATTATTGAGAAAAATAAAATCAAGTTGATCATTATTGATAGTATCATAGCACCATTAAAAACACAGTATCCCATTTCTGGTGATGATATTGCCCTGCTTCAACCCAGACAGAGACATCTAAAGACAGTAACTGATAAGATGAAGCTGATTGCTCAGATGCACAATATTGTCATCCTGTATACCAATCAGATCAGATCAGATATGGAGGGAGGTACAGTACCCCAGGGTGGTAATATCCTCAATCATGCATCCGATGTACGCATCTCACTTGCTCCGATGGAACTTGTGGATGAATTAACATCAATTGGCATTAAACGGTGTCAGGCAACTATTGTTGACTGTGCATTTCTACCCAATCTATCTGGAGAGTATCTTATTGGCCCCATGGGAATTGCTGATGTGATGCAGGTAAAGAAGGTGAAGGAGCACACTGAGAAGATTATTCAGGGCATAGCTGTAGATATTGACGGTGTTATCTGATGTCCAAATATATTAATAAGATAGCCAAATCTTGGGATCATATTCTTGAAGTAAAAAATTCCCAGGGGTATATTCTTGATGGCTACTGGGCTGATGAATATCTGGGATATTATGTGATCATCTATAATGAGAAGAAAAAACAACTAGAACGGTGGTTAGATAGGAGTATTATTCCAAGAGCGAGATATAAGGGTTCTGTACCACTTGAAATCTCAGAATACAGAGTGGAACATAAGCTACTCTATAATCCCCTCTTTGATGAGAAGATTCCAGTCTCAGAGGTTCCTGTGACGGATGGCTTGCGATACAACAAGGAGGTTAATAGAAACAGCTATCCTCCTATTGATCAGAGAGCCGCACATGAATTATCATATTTTCAGTACAAAGGAATTGTACCGGGAATGATCTACACCTTTGATGTCATTGCAACTGAATCTCAGAAGGGTTATTCTGAGATCCGACAACTCATGCTGGGAGAACCTGAACCCATTATCAGATTGTGTGAGCAGAATCTACCTGCACTGCAATCATCAGTACCGGATATTCGTCGAGTAGCATTTGATATTGAGGTGCAATCACCAAGGGATATCTTTCCAGTGCCAGAAGAGGCTGAATTCCCTGTGCATGCGGTGGCATTCTACGATTCTGATAATCGGGGATTTATGTACTATCTTGGCTATCATCCAAATAATGAGGAACTGGAAAATATTCAGAAACAGCTTGGCTATATACCAGAAATCAACGTATTCTCTGAGGAGAGACAGCTACTACGAATGGTCTTCTCCAAGATGACGGAGTATCCGATGATCATGGGGTATAACAGCGACAATTTTGATCTACCCTATCTATTAAATCGTGCGATTAGAATTAATAAGTCGAATCTACTGAAATATGGCAAGCAGAAGGCAAATAGAATGTGGTTGGATCCTCCCATCTATCCTGGACGAAAACATGGGAAACAAGTGGAATACCAGGTGCATGGGGCAATTCATATAGATCTATTCAGGTTTTTCAATAATAATGCAGTCAGGCTCTATGCCTATGGTGGAAAGTACTCACGGGTAAGATTGGATGATGTGGCAGAAGCATTACTGGGTGAGAAGAAAGTCCAACATGATCTATGGTTTGATGAGATGACCCGTGATCAGATGGTGATTTACAATATCAAGGATGTGGAATTAACCTTGAAACTCACCAGCTTCTCAGATAATCTTACCATGAATTTGATATTTACTTTGATGAGGGTGGGCAAATTCTCCATCACTTTTCTAACTCGGGAAAGTATTTCTAATTGGATTATCAACTGGATAGCGTATGAACACAGAAAAAACGGGATGGTAATGCCTAATAAGAAAGATGTGCTGGAGCAGAAGGGAGGATTTGTATCTGAATCCGAGGGAGATAAGCAGTACCAGGGGGCAATAGTGCTGGATCCCAAGGAAGCAGGTATCTTCTGGGATGTAACAGTGGCTGATTTTGCCTCTCTTTATCCATCAATTATCAAGAAATACCGTTTGAGCTATGAGACCATGAGATGCCATCACGAGGAGTGTACAACCAACTTAGTTCCGGATCTTTCTCATTGGGTATGCACCAAGCAGCAGGGGATTATGAGCTCGTTAGTAGGTTATGTCAGAGATATACGAGTAAAATGGTTCAAACCACTGACAAAATCAAGTAACAAGCAGGAGGCAGTATTTGCCAAGACTATTCAACAGGCACTAAAAGTATTCATCAATGCGTCCTATGGTGTGTTTGGTACCCAATCCTTTGCATTATTCTGTCCACCACTTGCAGAGAGCACAACAGCCTATGCTAGAAGGGCATTGCTGGAATCCAAGAGAGTGGCTGAGGAAATGGGTCTGGAAGTACTCTACGGTGATACTGATAGTATTTTTATTCATAAACTCACAGAAGAACAATTCAAGTTGCTTTATATCTGGAGTATTGTGGAATTGGGGATTGAGATGGGAATTGATTACACTTTCAGATTTCTGGTTCTATCAGGCAAGAAAAAGAATTATTTTGGAGTGACCACTGATGGAGGAATTATAGTTAAAGGATTACAGGTGAAGAAATCCAACACAGCTATATTCATCCAGGAAACCTTTGTTAAAGTAACAGATATGTTGAGGAAGGTGAATACCCCCGAAGAATTGGAAGAGACAAAAAACAGCCTTGTATCGATCCTACGAGAGGCAGTGGATAAACTGAAAAGAGGAGAGATCCCTCTGGAAAAACTGGCCAAGATGGTATCCATGAGAAAATCACCTGAGGATTACGATAGCACCTCACTTGCTGTACAGATTGCCATTCAATTGATGGAGGATGGTAAAGATACAGAAATTGCCAGGGGTTCTCAATTCATGACTGTTTCAGTTAAACCATTCAAGCAGATGGTTAGAACCACTGCATTTGTCAATCTAGCAAAGCGGAAACTTGTACGAATGGGGTATGAGTATGAGTGCAGTGTAAAACAGGTGAATGATACAAGAACATCAGAAATAGACGTGAAAAAATACCTAGAGGCATTAAAAAACTCTTTTGCATCAATCCTGGAACCGTTTGGGATGGAATGGAATGAGATTATCAAACCGCAACTGGCATTGAATGAATATTTCTGATTATCTATCTGCTTAACATTACCCAGTATTTCTTATTTATCTCTTGGAGATTTTAACCAATCATCTAATTTCCCAGAGAATGTGACCACATCATCTACAATATCAAAGGTTATAGTGATATTTTTGATCGCATCAGCATAGGTGGGATTTTCTTTCTGATAGTTTCTAAATTTATCATTAGAAATAATGCTTGATCCGGTTGTTAAAGCATGTTTCAGTATATATTCATCATCTTCAGCTCCTGCAGGCAGTTCAGTAATTATTCCTTCAAATATAAGTTTCTCAAATTCTTCTTTCTCATCTATTTGATACTTTAAATTTGATTTCACATAAAAAACAAAAGGAATTTCCCGTTTATGTAGTGCATCAATCATGAGTCTAATATTATTTATCATTGGTTTAGTATTAGTTTTATTCTTTCCATGATGTGCCACATTAGATCCATCAATGACTACTTTATTATTAGAATTCGGTAAGGGAGGAGTGAACTTATACTCTCCCTTAATGAAGATTTTTAGATCTTCACGATAATTCCCCATATTCCTGATTTCCTCATCTTCTAATAATGTGTATTCTAGATCACTTGCAGTGAAATCGGGAAATATTGGTTTAATGTATTCCATGATCTTTGTAATGGGATAACTATCCTCCTTAAATGTATCAATGATCCCTACCAGTTTTTCTCTCGCCTTAGTTATTCTATTATCTCTCTGTTCCAACCATTTGAAATAATCTGCTAAATTATTTATTCCAATTGATTTGGCTTCTCGGAACTGATATACATTCTCAAAACCTCCATTTCTGGCTTCATAATATTCATTGCCATTACTGTAATTTCCCTTGGACCCATTTGAGAAATCATCATAGTTATTATATCTCAGATCCATAGCAGAATTGAAGGATTCCTTATCCTTAAAACCAAGATTTATTGCTTTTCTGAATTGTGTCTGATTTTCAAATTGTCCCTCTTTTGCCGCTCTGAACTCCGAGGCTACGATAAATCCCTTTTCCATTGCTTCCTCCAATTCATCACTATTCTCAAATCCTGCTAAAATTGCCAAAATTTTGTATTCATGGTCGAGATCATCATACTTTTCAGAAGTATACATATCATATAAATCAGGAATGGGTAAACCTACTTTTTTAGATTCAATATAATGATCATAAGATTGAAATCCAACTTCTCTTAATTTTTGGTAATTTGCATAAGGATTATTCTGATGGAATTGATACGAAACCTCCAAAATATCAAGATTTGACATATTATATTCATATGCTCTACCATTTTCCTTATTTCGAAATCTCTGTAGATAATTTCCCACATTTAATGAAAAATCACCAGGATGGATTTTATTATAATTCATCCCATATGCAATGACTTCTCTAATATTTGCTATGGTCTCGAAATCGAATGTTTTGGTGAAATAACAAACTCCTTGAGATACCACATAAAACCCTTTTTCATTGAAATTTGGGCTGTGAACATACCCAACAATTCTGACTAGGTCTCGATTACCATCAATAAAATCTAAGAATGAAATCCAATCTTTAAAATTCACAATTGGGATATTGTAAGGGTCTCCATAGAATAGATCCTCATCAATGTCTGAAGGAGCTATTTTCTGTATCCATTGATTAGGTGGAATTACAGGTTGTAAATAAAGATTGGATTTACCTTTGGGAAATGCCTTAGTAATGAGCCCTTTCTGTATCATATAATCCACAAGATCTGCACTTTTTTTCATTTCTAAATTTTTAGGAAAATCAGGAAATTCTTTCTTAATTGCACTCACAATTTTTGAAAAGTTATAAGGTGCATCTTCACCTTTTATTGCCTCAAGTATAACTTGTAATATCTTTGTAAATAGAAGTTCTATCTTAGCATTACTCATTTATAGAACCTCCAGTAATCATATAGATTCATGAAATTCACCTTATCCTTAATCAAGTTCTATAATCATTACGAGAAATCTTATTTGTTTAATGTTCTACCTAATACAACCCCCGGTAGACCACTATCACAATTAATCATCTCAGACGAGAATATTCGACCTCAATTAATGGAAAGTTATCATACTACAGTGATAATACTATAAATATATTAGTTACTTGAATTGAATAATTGATAAGAATGAGTGAAATCTAAGATAATCCATATTTGTTCTTCTTAATTGAATGGTAGTTTAATCACCAATCTGAGATAACAGATCCCTCTCCTCTTTCTTTATCTTTATACCATATTTGGCTGCAAATTGCTCAGCCTTTTTCATGTAATGTTCTCGAATAGTTTTCTCCTCTTCAACTTTTAGCATTCTACCCTCCTCAGTATCTGGTGCTCCTGTATACTCATAACGATCTGCAAGCTGTCTGTAAATCTCAATTTGTTTCTGCACATAGGGTTCAATAGGATCAAGGTAGCTCTCATAGTTGAATAATTCTATCAGATACTCATGCTGTTCATCCAGATCTCCCTCTTTTATCAGCAGATTGAGATGATTGATGATAGTTCTGATAACGATCTCTCGTTGATCATCAACTGATAGATATCCCAATATCTTTTCCATTCGCTTCAAATATCTCAATCTATCTGTATCAGCTGATGATTCAATTAATGAATTCAGAGGTTCTATACTCTGCTGCAGCAGATAAATTGCCAGATCAGTGAGTTGTCTGATCCGCATTCCCTGATTATCTCCTTTTTTGTATGCCAGAGCTGCTCGATAACTGAAATATGTTGCATCTTCTGGCATTTTTTCTTGTTTGCATGCATCAGTGATACGAGCAAAAGTATTGGCTGCATCGATAAATCTGGAGCTCTGAAAGTTGGTATTTGCCTCCTCAATCAAAGTCTTAAGATGAGCTGGTATCTCGATAGTCATACTTGATAAGAGGGAAATTGATATTTAAGAAAAAATATTTTTCCTTTTAAGTTAAATCAATACAATGCAGATATGAAACAAGAATATTTTGAATCTGAAGGTGAGGAGTATCTGATAAATCCAACCCTCGAGGAATTCATCAAGGAGGCTGTTGCAGGAAGTTTTGCAACAATTCAGAAAACTAAGAATTACTTGTCAAAAGCAGATATTAAAGATCCAAATCAATTGTTATCTATGTCTCTGGCAGATATAGAATGTATTGATGGAATATCATATCAAAAAGCAAGATTGTTATACAAACATGCAATGAGATTGAGACACAAGGGTAATGTGGTGATGAATTGGTCTGAATTGGAAGAACAACAGAAATACAGGTATTTACCCACAGGGAGTAAATCTCTTGATGCTATGTTGATCTATACTGGTGGAGAAGTGGGTTGGAGAACCCAATCGGTGGTGGAATTAAGAGGATTGCAAGGTATGGGAAAAACACAGATCTGCAAGACTGTTGCTTGCTTGGCAATGCGATCCAAACAGCAGGGTGGATGGGGCCAGGGAGTGCTCTGGTTGGATGGAGATAATTCATTTGATTTTCAACATTTCAAGCAGATGACAGAGTACTGGAATGTATCAGAGCTAATGCTACACTATTCCAGAATGTATTGTATTGATGATTTGATATTGATTCTCAACAAGATCACCTATTTAATTCAAACACAGAATATTGGTGTCATTATCATAGATAACCTGATAGATCTGTTCAGAAAATCCTATCCCTATAATGGAGATAAATTCAGAAAATCCTATCCCTATAGTGGAGATAAATTATCTAATCTTCCATCATTACGAGAATTGATTAAGCAACTGATGTATAGATTCAAGGAGATCTCAGAGATACATGATCTTCTGATCATCTATACCAATCTGAAATCAAGAATTATGGATACACGTTATCATACGACATATGATGATCTACCAGATCATGATCGTTTCATCACCCAACCAACGATACGTATCGAATTGGACAGAGCTACCAGAAAAGAATCATCATCATACGTACCCAATAGTGATTTTCCTTTTGGCAGAGCCAAAGTCAGGGATTGTTCATTTCTTGGATTAAATACTGGTTTCTTTCTCATCACACATATGGGAATAGGTGATCCAGAACAATATAATAATTTACTAACTCACTATACATTATACAAACAGGGAAATGGAGTAGATATTCTGGGAAGGTCAGTTGCATGGAAATTTCCCAATGGAAAATTACAGGAAAATCAAGGATTAGTTTATGGATCCAATAGGAACAGATCAAGACCTATTGAGAATACCCAATCAATCAAGTCCGAAAATGATACCAAATAAACCTACTGACCCTGTCGTGTTGCCATCTGATTTCCCTGACCTATCTAAAGTACAGAAAGTGATTGTGTATGCTCTGGCAGATGTATTATCCAGGGAGAAATCAAGTGAGGACAAGCTGGTTTATGGTAGATCCAATTTTCTGTATAAGAGATACTATGATAAGACAATGACTATAGGTACTTTTAATGCAATTTTAACTAGATTGTGCTTAAAAAATGTGATTAATAAGAAGAATAGTGTGCTTAGTTTTGATTCTGGAATAACTCCGGAGATGATTAAGAAATATATAACATTACAACAAGATTTACCATAAATACTCTATATCAAGGTCAATTCTTAAAATTATATGCAAATCATATAACCTGTGAAATGTAGCTACTGTAATGAAAAAGAAGCCCAGGTGGATAGAATTTTTCCTCTTGGTACTGGTGAGGTAGGATTTTGCAGTGATCAATGTACTGATGATTTCAAAAGACATTTATCAGTAAAGGAGCAAAGATTGATCAGATCCTATTTATGTTGCCCCAATGCAAATCATATTATCTCCCGAGGGTATTTGGTCTGCAAAAACTGTGGTACTGTAGTTGATGATTATATACTTGATAGTGGTCCTGAGTTTGTTAAACGTGAGAATATATCAATTAAAGAACTGGAGACATATTACAGCTTTTATACCTTTTTAGTTGAGTAGTGATGGCAAATTAAAAAGCCTGTCCTAAACCATTTCCTTCACTGCATTGATTTTCATTAAACCCTGGTAATTAGAGTATTGTTTCTTGAATTATAACCATCAAGGATACGATAAACAATGAAATATTTCCCCACGAGAGTAATTTTGGTACAAGTGGAGTGATTATCTCACCTGCCATAATGATTTGACCAATCCTCGATCTCCACACCAGTGGTAGTTGAAGACCGTGAATGAAACTCAATTTCTGGAGAGATGCTGAAAATACCCACCTAGGAGGACTGGCCAACCCAGTGTACACCAGCTCCCGAAGTGTGTGAGGGATGAAATTGGGTATCTCAGCAGTCTCCAGTCTCTCCAGAACAAGTAGCCGTAGATCAGGAGCAATGGTGGAACACATCTCACGTATATTGGATAGATAAACAAATTGTGGGATACTGGGCAGATCCAAATGAATTGATGTCAACCTAGGTAATATGATATGCTGATCTATGACATATGAAGCCTTTATGCTTAATTGCTCCAGTGATGTGGGAAGGAGAGAGGTATCAAATTCCTTAACTATGGCAGTCATACTACTAATGTGGAAATAAGTGAGTAATGATGGCAATCGTGCAGCGATGATCTCTGCATGTAAAACACCTTGCTGGAGAGTAAGATATTCAAGTATCTCCATTACCTCGGGGGTGAGTAGCTTTCTCAGATTGATCTCCACCTCAGCCTGCAGATCATCAAATCTTACCAGATCCAACTGTTCATACTCCAACAACTGTTGGATTCTCTCTTCAAGTGTTAGTGTGTACATTAATCATTAATAGGGGAACCGGAGTCTTAAATATTGTGTACATCAGCGATAATATTAGATTCGGCTACCTCTACCATCACTTTGTGCATAGAATACAATGAATCCTGGAGTCAGTATTTTGCATAATTGATGGCGCGTGAGTTTGAGGTGAGTGAGTATAGCGAAAGTTAAATATGTGATAGGGATGTGATGTGATTTTGAAGAATAGTTGTCATTTTTTAAATAATAGTTGTCATCGTTTAAAGAATAATTGTCATTTAGTGTGTTATAATGTTTATGTGTAATTGTCGGTTGACAGAAAAAACGATAGCAGTGACAAAATAATATCAGATGGCACTTATTTTTCAAAGTCTCACACACATTTTGATTGTTACAAATAGCTACTTTGACGGATTAACATTTTTATACAAATTTTAAAATTTCCATTAAAATGGAAAATAGAAATATATTAATGAATTACGATAATAAAATGATTTTTTCAATTTCTTACATAATGAACTTAATTTGTTTTGTTATTTATATTCTTTATTTTATTAAGGATGCTCCTAGGCGGTATGAAGCTATAGATTCCTTTGAATATAAATTGACAATAGTATATTTCTTCATAGAACTCTTTTTACTTTTAATTTATTTAATTATCACTTTACAAATAATAGTAATGAGCTTCCATGAGACAGAATTATTTTCAAAATATAACCCATATTTTAAACGTATAAAAGTCTCTTTTATGTTTCTATTACCAAAATCTCTTATCCTTTTACTCCTTATAAATCGGGCAGTGTCATGGCCTAGGTTTCTACAGAATATATTAATCCATAATCAGATCTTACTTCTGAAAGATATTGATAATTATTTCATATTTTTTGAAATAACTTATGCTGTATTTCTAACTTTATGGATTATCGTTCTTTTTTTCAAATGGTTATTCCAGAAAGGAATATTGGGTTCATCACAAATCACTCTTTCATCTGAAGAAGCCTCATCTGTACTAGTAGGAATGCTCAAAAGTCAAAAATCAATAAAAATATCAGACATTGCTGAAACCACTGGGATGCCAGAAACCCATTGGAAAACCAGAATTTACCAGCTAATAGGAGATGATAAAATATCTGGTGAATTTAATGGAGTGACATTCACTCCATCTGAGGATGAAAATATCTCAGATCTGATCGATCATCTCATGGGGCAATATGAGAAGATGGAAGAGGATAAAGTTGGAAAAATGGAGTAATAATCTAAATATAAACTGACATTATTTCTTCAAATTGTAGAAAAAATCTTTTTCAGGTGAATATATAAGCAGATGACAGTTATTCTTCAACTGGTGACAGTAATTCTTCAAAATTTCAACGAATATGGCCAATTACTTATAAATCAGATGACACTTATTTTTCAAAGTCACATGTGATTTTGAAGAATAGTTGTCATTTTTTAAATAATAGTTGTCATAGTTTAAAAAATAAACGTCATTTAGTGTGTTATTGTGTTTATGTACAATCATAAGAAATTTTCCTCATATATTTTCAGATATTCTGGTGTAATTTCCATTTTATTATCTTTTATCGACATAGCTGCAACAGATTTGATTAATCTCGATATTCTCCGCAAAATCACTCTTTTAGACTTTCTATCCTTATTAAGACATAATTTGAATATTTGCTTGGATATATCAGGTTCATGTAGATATGATGGATTTCTGAAGTCCTCCATTCTATCATATCATATTAAAATTTCTGAAAAGGTATATCTGTGGCAATGAATTGATTTTACTCCAAATTTTCACATTTTCTTAATAAAAGATATAAAAGTGATAAATTTATGTTACTCCATCCCAGAGGGAGAAATATGAGGTCGAATGTTCTAATCATAATTATTCTTTGTTTGATGTTAGGTCAACTATCATCAACCACTAGCATTCAAGATGGAAAAATTGATGCAACTCTTGAAGAATCAAATGTGGTATACGACTATGACCAGTATGCTGAAATTCTGGGAATGAATCAAAATGATTATCCAATGGGAATTAACGAGATTGAATTGGATGAGAGTAGCCCATATGAATTGTTAAAAAATCAGGATATGGGGCCTGTATATGATTTCAATTCCACAATATACAAGCATGGTAATGAGTCAGTAATACGAAGCAGTGCATTAAGCCAAGATATGAATTTTCTGGCAAGTGTAGATAATGATGATGAGTTGATTATCTGGGATTTAGAAAATAATACATTAATTTCCAGAGTTAATATTGGTCTGCAAATTAATTTATTAATATGGAGTGCAGAGTATATTATCGGGACACATTATGGCGGGAATATATATTTTTGGAATTTAAATGGAACACAGAAAGCAATTCTCGAAGGAAGTTCCGAGGTTAAAGCACTTGTTGTGAAAGATAATTTGCTAGCTACCGGATCTGATGATTCAATAATCAAAATATGGAATTTAGATAATTTTAGTCTTATTACTACTATTTCTGACCATTCTGGAAGTATTTGTGATTTAGCTTGGGAAAATGAATTCTTAATTTCAGTAAGTCGTGATAATACTATAAAATGGTGGTATTCTGATAATTATACGCTATTTCAATCAAAATCTAAGACAGAAGATATTTTGAAGGTGATAATTTATCATGATTTTGTTTATACAATATCTGAAAATCACCTAACCAGCTATAATTTTACTGACACTACACAATATCGGGAGGTAACTTTTTCAGGCTCCATAGTAGAAGAAATCGAGGTACAAAATAATTACATAATAATTGTAATATCAGGAAATATTGATATTTATGATTTCTCTTTATTAAAAATTAAATCATTTGAAGGTAACCCTACCGGTGATAAAACAGGATATACCAAGTATATTCCTTATAGGAATAGAGGAATAGCAACAGAGGATTATTCGGTGATTTCTCTTTTATTAGATGTAGCCCCTTGGAATGCGACACTGACTGGGCATACATCTGAGATCAGTTCCGTTCGTTATTCACCAGATGGAAGTATCTTGGCTTCTGGATCCGGTGATGCCTCAGTCAGGATTTGGAATAGTACAACAAATAAGGAAATCAAAACTCTTTCAGGCCACTTAGGGGGCGTGAGATCAGTATCATTCTCACCTGATGGATCAATACTTGCCTCTGGATCAGATGATAATACAATCATATTATGGAACACAACAACTTATGAAGAAATCTCAACTCTTTCTGGACATACTGGGAATGTGAGATCAATTGCATTTTCTCCAAATGGAAGAATTATTGCCTCTGGATCTGAAGATGATAAAATTAAGCTATGGAATATCACATCGAATACAGTGATTACAACCCTAAGTAGTCAAATACTTGGTATTTATTCAGTTGCATATTCACCCGATGGAAAAATCCTGTCATCTGGTTCTGGTGAAAATAATATAGTTCTTTGGAATACAACAACTTATGAGGTAATAACAACTCTTACCGGTCATACTGATGATGTTAGATCAGTAGTATTCTCACCAGATGGAAAGATGATAGCAACTGGATCATTTGACCAATTGATTAAAATATGGGATGTTAACTCCTATACAGAGTTAGCCTCAATACCCGCACCATCAATGGTATGGTCGATTGCAATTTCCTCAGATGGCATGAAAATTGCAGCAGCACTAGCAAATAATGAGGTGAGGGTATGGAATATTTCTTCTACAAGTGAAATTACTACTCTTTCTGGTCATTCAAGTCAAGTTTTATCAGTTGCATTTTCTCCAGATAACACACTGTTGGCATCTAGCTCCGGTGATAAACGTATTATTCTTTGGGAAACTGACAGGGTAATTGATCCTTATCTAGTATTCTCATTTACTAATGACTTTTTTGTTCCAGTTTCTGAAGTAAATTCACTTATTTTGGTAGATCGAGAAGTTACATATTCATGGAATAATACCATATTTAGAGAACTATCTAGTGAAATTCAAACACCTAATCAAGAAGGACTATATCTTTTATCAATTATTATCCCTAGATCTATACTTGGTGATGTCTCATTACAGTATTGGTTTTTTATGACAAATGATTTTGCTGATTGGGAACATGATAGTCTCCCAACTGTTTGGGAATTAGAAAATGGCTTAGACCCTTTTATTGATGATACATCCCTAGATGAAGACTCAGATGGTCTAACCAACCTTCAGGAATACAATCTGGGAACCTATGCCAATAATAGTGACACAGATGCTGATTCCATGTTTGACAAATATGAAGTGGATAATGGGCTTGACCCTCTGGTGGATGATGCTAATGGGGACTTGGATGGTGATGGCATTCCCAATTGGTATGAGGCACAAACCAATATGAAAGCTAATGATCCCTCAGATGCATCTCAAGATGACGATGATGATGGTCTCTCAAATTATGAGGAATATCAACTGGGTACAAGATCAGATCTCAAGGATACTGATGGAGATGGTCTTGAGGATAAATATGAGGTGGAAAATGAACTCAACCCCTTGAATGACGATACTGATTCTGATGGACTTCCAGATGGCTGGGAGGTGGATAATGATCTAGACCCGAAAAAAGATGATGCAGATGAAGACCTAGATAATGATGGCCTCACAAATGCTGAGGAATATAATTACCAGACACAGGCAAATAATGCGGATACAGATGGTGATGGCATGTCAGACGGATGGGAGATTGATAATGGGCTGGATGCCAAGGCTAATGATGCCTCTGAGGATGCTGATGGAGATGGATTATCGAATCTGGGAGAATTTAAGGCTGGGACTGATCCCAACAACCCGGATTCTGATGGGGATGGTGACCTTGATGGATTTGAGGTGGCTGAGGGTAACGATCCCCTTGATGCCAATTCTTCTCCCACCAAAACAAAACAGATCACAACGATAGCAATTATTATCGGGAGTGCCTTGGTTCTTAGTGTTCTAGCAGTACTCTATCTCAAGAAGAGAAAAGCAGGAATAATCTCCAATCTTGGCTTCACCTCAGCAGAGGAGTATCAAAAGGCAATAACGGCCGGTTTTACCACTGCTAAGGAAAAAGAAGTAGCTATCACTGCTGGATGTTTGACAAAATCTGCATATTCTGTGATAATATCCGAGAATTTCGAAAATGTTAATGCACTCCAATCTTCCTATGAAAAGAAGAAAAGTGATATCGATTTCATCTCATCCAAAATAGATGTAGTTCATTTCAGAGAACAATTAAATAATGCAAAGAACCCAATAGAAATAGCAGAGAATTACAAAAAGTTCAAATTGCAGGTACAGAAGAGTAAAACGATTATTGATCAGGCAACACCTGTTCTCAATGTGCTAAACAAGGTTCAATCACTTCCTGATGCCTTCACAGACACCAATCAGGATGAATTGAAACAGAAATTCTCAGACCTCAATCAAGCCATCAATGATCTGAGAACCAAGGATATATCAGATGAATTCGATACCAGGATTAAATGGTTCGAACCCTACCAGAAGATCTTGGAGATTATTCAAAAGACACAGGCTGGGATTCAGGTTGCTCTAAATCGAATTGCTGATCTCTCTGGGGCTTCACTGGAGCAGACAGAGGGAATCATCAAACTCCTGCTTGAGGAAAACCCAGAAATTGGTGAGTACCTCGAATTTGAGCAGGTATATATCAGAGGAGCGGATGTGGGCTCAGCTATAGATGATCTGCTGGATAATTTTGAGAAGTTTGAGCGAGATAAAGTAGGGAAATTGGAATAAACTATTTATAAAGTGACATGCAATATTGGTAGTCTTAAAGCCCAAGATGAAGGTGTATGATATAAGCGAAGCTGATTATTTCCATCCCATGTGTTATTGGATATCATTCTTTTATAAACTAACATTATTTCTTCAATACTCACTGCATATTTTTCTTGATTTTTCTTCTTATCGGGAAAAAAACAATAGCAACATACAACAAACTACTGTTAAAGGGTACAGGATCACTAGTCTCATTACCATTCATAGTTTTTCCACCTGATTAATTTGAAAGAATAATAAATCCTAATAAAGGTAACCTTGAACCTGCAACAAATTTGGATCATTCTAATATTTCTGAAATGAAATGCATTTTGCTGGCACTCTTTTTAATGATCACAGCAGTCCAGATAAAAAGCATAATAGGAGTGGAATTGGTCTCGCTCTTAGAATACAATATTTCCCTGGCCTTTTCAATACTGTATTCAGGAATATGGCCTTCCAGTTTATCTGATCCAAAGAGGATATGATCTGCAATCACCACATTATCATACATCCTACCTAATTCCTCCCTATCAATGGACAGAGATAATACCTCTGCAAGATTAGGAATATTGCTATCCACCAAAATAGATAATGCAGGTAAATCCAGCATTTTCCTCATCACCCGTCCTGAATGATCTCCCTCAATGAAGTCAAGATTCCCCATCTCATACGCAATTGTATTACTGGGGAGAAAATCAATACTGTAATTCAGAGTGTTCATCCAGTAGCGATTCGGTTCATACAAATTCAGTGATTTTCTGTACTCATGTTCCAGATCGCTGAATGCTTCATGATTGTAATAACTCACCACATCAGAGTTTCTGGGAAAATAGTAATCACCACGCATCACTATGGTCCTGTTTCCCTTAAATGGACCTACAAAGGATGTATGATTGAGAAAATATCTCCATTCTCTTGAATCCTCAATCCCATTGTATGAGCGATGATAGAGATCATAGGTAAAATAGTTGTCTAGTGCAGTCTCATGCAGGGTGCCCCCAAAAAGATTGTAGTGTAGTGGATACATATTACCTAGATAAAATAAATTTCCCGGATTTGGTTGCATATATACAACCAGAGTATCATTGGGATGAATGGTACTTCTAACCTCGTAATCATCAATCACAGGAACAAACTCATTCCAGGGAAGAGAGTAACCATTCATACTTGCCTCTATTGATAGAGCAAAATCATTGGCATCCAATTTTCTAGAAATATCCTCTCCATCATAATTGGTGGTGTTTGACCAGTAGGCATCATCACGGATCAGAAATACATATTCACCAGGATTCTCTATCCACTGGTAAGCAAGTGCAGCCTGTGGATGCAATTCCTCATCAAAAAACAGCAAGGGATCCATGAAGTATTCAATACAAGATTCTGGTTCAGGCAGGTTGAAATGAGTACTTGAGTAATTCCTGTCTGGATTGTTCCAGGTCAAGCCCAGACGCAGGTTATGCATGACATCCATCTGTGGATCCCATTGAGGAATACCAGGTTGCATGGATATTTCCTCATACTCAAAAAATAGAGAAATATCAATCGAAGGATGCTGCATATACTCCACAGAATAAGAATCCAAAGCATTAAGATACTCCTGCATACTCATCTCCTCATACTCAAACAGTGATTCATCCAAATCGTAGAGAAACTCTCCCCATCCATCATCGGGATTGTACTGGATGGAAATATCGGGGAAGCGGGATCTCTCATACTGCAACTGATACACTGCCAGATCAAAATCGATGAATGAGGAAAAATAGGGATTGTAAAATTTCTTGTCCAATGATTCTTGTGAGAAATAGGTAAGTTTACTTTCAATATCCAGTAACCTCAGGGTTTCCTGCAGAAATCGGGCCACATCCTCAGATTGCCTGTCACCCCTCAGTACTGCAATTGTTAAAACATTATCAGCCTCTATTGGAACTGAGATAACAAGTAAAGAGATTATCAACAGCAAAGCTACCCTCATCGTTCTCTTCTCCATGCAATAATGGGGATTACTAGAAATGATGCAAATGGATAATCCACAGTATCTATTATTCTGGAACTCACAGAAACCTCAGAGGTGGAGTTTGCGGTGAAATTATTATCATTAACCTCCGAGTTATCCATCACCTCAAATAATTCCACTTCAAAATCAAATGATCCATCAACTGTAGTATCATTCATCTGCTGCCAATCGGCTCCATATCCCCATTCAGATAACAAATATCCTGCCTTGTGTATTACCAATACTTGCAATGCTCTATTCTCAAGCAATGATACTTGATCGGTTTCATTATTATGAAAAAATATTCCAGCAGAATCTCTTAATAGAACCATTCCAGGAACAGTATCAAACTCCTCATCAATCTGTGGGGACTGGCTACCGAATGAATTTACATTAATCATGGAATTGATGCTCTCATTGATGGTTGTATCCTGGACCATATTGGATGTAAAACTAAAAGGTTCATGCTGAATGATCCCCTGCTCATAATTATCCAGCAGCTGTATCTCATATACACTTGTATCAAAATTATCATAGATCACAATATTATTGGTATAAGTTGAATACTCCAATTCTCTAAATGTGCTCCCCACCTCCACAATCACTGTATCTGAGGAATATAAAATTCCTTCATCAATCATGGTTAGGGCAAGAATGCTTACATGATGCACCCCCTGTGTTAGTGACAATTTGAGATCACCCAGTCCATGTATCTTGTTTATTTGATCATTGATGAGCAAAAACACATCCCCCACCAGTGTGTATCCATTGTACTGTGAAACTGCTGAGAATGTATAGGGAAGCTCCACCACCGTGATTGCTTTATCCGAGACAATCTGCATGGTTTCGGGTTCAATAACCACTGATGGAACAAAAATGCTTGTTAGCACTAGGTAGATGATAAACATGATAATAAGTATAATGGCTGGTATTTAAATAAAAAATTCTTACTTATCCAGATCTGTTTTTGAATTTTCATTACCCTTCATGTGATTGATCTGTTTTGAAATATAGTTGTATCCAATGATGAGATAAACCAAGATGAACAAAGCTTTCAGAATATTGTAAGAATACCCTCCCAGAATATTCATTATCATCACATTCAGTAATGAAATGGCTACGAGAATATTCACAAGAGAATCTAAAAAAGATTTTTCTAATATTGTGTTATTTTCCTCCAATTCAATTTTGATTTCTTTCTCAAGATCATGTAAAAACCAAACTAAAAAGATCACTCCAAAGGTAAATATGGAAGTATTTGTGAAGATTAGTTCAAAAATGAAATCTGAACTGAAAAATTTTTCAATCTGTATTTTGAATAATAATCTCAAAGTAATATGAATGATGATAAAATTGATGAAGAAGAATAGAGAAAGGTAAAATTTAAAATTTAAATATTTTCTTTCTATTTTCATTCAAATCACCTTTTGCAGGAATATCTCCAGCATAAACCAGACAAGGAAAATCAGAGATGGTATCACATAGTATTTCTTATTATGGGGATTTCTTAATAAATCTGGAAAGAAAACTAAAAAGGCAAAGAAGAATAACAAGGGAGATAAGTACATCTCAGTTGAGTATATATTAAACCTATCAAAATTTGAAATGATACCTCCACTTAATAGCAAAACGGATAATATTATCATTACGTTTATGGGGGCAAATTTGCTGTCATCTTTTCCCGATGATTTTCCATAATATCTGCTTATTTTTTCCTCGTTCTCCTCAAATACGAAATATCTCAGCGATTTATGGTTCTTCTCCAAATACCTGTAATCAAAATATGGTAAAATCCAGGATAATAGTCCATTTAGAATGCCTAAGAAACTTGAGAGAATTATTTTGAACAGGTCCATATTATCACCTCTTTCTTAACAGAATTCTGTTGGTCCCATTATCATTAAACCTTATAGCAATATTCCAGGAAGCACTTTCTTCCGAGATCAGCTTGGTTGCCATCCCCTTGCTTTTGGCAACTGTATTGAGTAATATCAGAGGGGGATACTTTTCAAACAGTTCCTTGCTCTCCATATCATCAATTACTTCCATAACAATACCAACCTTTCTATGCATTAAATATGCTTTCAATTAACCCCAAGAGATTTGATGAAAACATCTGTGATATTGAATGATGGCAGGAATTTATGTATCCTTTCCTGGTAACTCTTCATTATCTGCGATCTGATATACGAAATGTATTCCAATTGCTTGAAAGTGGTTTTCACCTCAATAATGATTGTATCACTGGAATAGGTGATTCCTGTATCACTCATAGTGAGTACAAGGATGTATTTAAGTAAAAATTATTTAGTTATAAAGTAAATTCCCTTGAATAGCTCATGTCAACAGACACAGCAATCAAACAACAACCAATCATCAATCAATTTGATTACCTGCTACAGGAACTTGATCTGGCAAGACTGGATCCTGTGACTGAGATCCATCTGGAACTCCATGGTTTCTCTGATATTATTAGGCTTATGCAGGAGATCAGGCAACTCACCAGAACTCGATCAGAGCTCAATCTGAACTTCTCGTTAGTATTTGATCATGAAGTACCCAAGGATGTGTTATTACGATTATTTGGGGTATGTGCGGAGAATAATCGTCCTGGTAACTACTATCAGATTAATTTATATCTCACCTACTATGAGGGATGGCATTGAGGTGCAATCATAGACTGAAACGACCCAGCAGTCTACTACCTGTTATCAATACTCCTGGATCTTATCGTTGTAAATTCTGTACCAAACGATTTAGAAAAAAGGAAAAAATACATAATGTTGATTATAGACTTAAATAATTAAACGAGGGAGATATTGCAGATGGGTGAAGATAATCTGATTAATCTTATCAAACAAGGGTATCTGAGTTATGTGTTCCAGATCATCCATCGTGCTGAGAAGAAATCAGAGGTGATGAAATTGGCTAATGGGATATTACAATTGTATAATGATAACTGGAATGCCAATTCGTTGTATTTTGCTGTTAAAACTCTACTGGAAGTGGATACTAATCAGCTGGAACCAATTTTCTTGGTTGATCTCTACTCACATTTGAGCCTGGCTTTTGAGCGACTGGGATTTGATGATGATGCGAAACATTATCAGATACTTGCTGATCAGAGTAGATTTAGAACTGTAAAGTCATGAATTATTGTAAATGGTATTAATGTGTTAGAACCTTACTTGGCACTCGTCAACTAAACTACTATTTTGAGGAAGATATGAGAAAATTTAATTTAGTACTTATTTGATAAAGAGAATCACTATCTACATCCAGAATTTAGGTTTTCATGGACTATTTGATAATTTTGCAATATAATAATAGACTAAACTTCCCATAATTATTACTGAAATGAGTAATGGAAATAGTATATCTTTACTTTTCACAATATCATATAAAGTACCTCTTTGAGCTATTAATTCTTGTACTCCGGTTAATGCAATAGGTGAATTACATTCCTTACAGAATTTCTTGTTACTAATATGCATTTTGCACAATGGACAAATCAAGTTTTCAATATGAAGGAAAACCAATCTTAATTGCGTTAATATTTCATTTAGAATAAAAATCAAAAAAAGTGGTAAAGATATTATAGCTCCAAATAGTAAAGTATCTTTAAAAAAACTAATATTTTCAGGTAAAATTATGTAAATAATTAGTGAAATCAATATTATCCATAATATTATTTTGAAATATATTAGAACTAATTTTTTTTTATTTATTAAGTTTAATTTTTTGAAATCAATATACTCATTCTCCATAATTTATTTGGGGAATAATACCTATATCGATTTTTCTATGTATTTAGTCATCTAATGAATTGCTAGTAAAATAATCAAACGGGGAGTTCCAATATACGTTTCATAGAAAAAATCCATAAATTATGATAGATAATGTGTTATAACCTAACAATCATTCATCTGATAAAACACCTTTAAAAGGATCTAGGGGAGAAATTTACCTTTTATGACTTCAGAAGGATATTTATCACTAGATTGTACCATAAAACCAAGGATTAAGTATTATGTCAAAATCAAGCTGGTCACTCATCGATTAAAACAACCAGAACCTATATTCTGCATGATTTTGAGGAAAATATGAGAAAATTCAATGGTCTGGATTTTTGACCATTTAAAATTTTTTTACCTCAATGAATTATAATTTTGGATACAGAAAATCAGTAGAATTTAGATTTAATCAAATGTTTATGTAATAACTATATATATACTTGAATATTTCAAAATAATCAATGAAAAGAGAGATTTTACAGAAGTATAATAAGGAAATTTATTATGTTTTTTACTTTAGTATCTTTTTACTTGTAATAAGTCTTATTTTTCTATGGTTAGACATTTTTCATGGTTAAATTCATTTATCGTTAGTTTACTTTTATTGTTTTCGTTATTTTTGTGGGTAATATCAACACTTGGTTATCCAAATTCAGATCCTATAACTTTGGAAGAATAATATAATAAAATGAATGAAAAATCAAGAATAAAATTGGTAAATATTCAGAACTGTAAAGTCATGAATTAATGTAAATGGTATTAATGTGTTACAACCTTACTTGGCACTCATCAACTAAACTACTATTTTTGAGGAAGATATGAGAAAATTTAATGGTTTGGATTTTTAGAATAATTTTGATTGAATAAAAAACTTCAATTTCGATGAATTCACAAAATTTTCTTTTCAAAATATATTGAGAGTGCTTTTGAACCAAAGCCTATTAGTCCGAATACAATGGTAAATAGAAATTTATGTGGTGTATCTGGTATCGATTGCAAAAATCTAAAATCATAAAATTCCATATCTATCAGAAATAAGACCATTAATATTAATGAAAGACTTGTAATACTTTCTATTACTTTTAACTTTCTTTGGCTCATATCTATCACCTAGCCTAATTATTCCACAATTTGATATTCTCGATGATTTTGAGGAAAACATGAGAAATTTTAATGGATTGGATTTCTAGTAAAATTTTTGCTTAAATCTAAATGAAAGTTAATGATTCAATATTTAATAAATCTTTGGAATTTGGATAAAATCCATAAATTATGATAGATGACTTAAATCGGCATAATCTTGATAAAATCTCTCCAGATCCCGATACATTGAGTTATATGAAATATATCTACGTAATGCAATAGCCTTGAACAAATATCTCTCAGCCCTGTAATCCAGGATAATTAATGCCCCACGATCCTGCTGGGTACGGGTACTCCTCCCAAATGCCTGTTGTACCATCATGGATAGTGGAATATTCTGCTCGAATTGTCTCACTGCTGCAGGATTACCAGAAGCCAGATTCCTAGCCTTCTTCAACACTAAACTATCCTTTGATGGTGGTATGAAGGGGAGACCTGCAAAGATAGTCATGGAGATTAACGATTGTTTATTGAATACCACTTCCACACCCTCGGATAGCTTACCATTAGATATTCCCACAATAATTCGCTTATCATCAATCCCCAATGATTTGATGATCTGCTCAGTATCGATCTGCCTCGTCTCCACCACCAGTCGAGATACAGCAGCACCATCTTTTATGGGTAGCTCTCCCAGCCACTGTTTCTCCTCGTATTTCCGCAGGTATAACAACAATTCCTCCTGGTAGGAATAAGATGGGCAGATGAGCAACACATGACGTGGGGAAATCTCATAGAGTTTCATAATGGTCTGTGTCATTTTATTGTACATCTGTGGAGTACGTCGGGTATATTTGCTGGTTAGTGGTGACTTGAGAAAACAACCAAATTTATTGGATTTCATATCACTTGACGTCTCCAGTATCTCTGCGGGAAGATTGAATAAATTCTTGAATACATGGATGGGATCAAAAGTTCCTGATTGTAAGATACAGAAGGCAGATTCTTTGAATTTCTCAAGTATCCGTGATGGTGTGGCCTGAACCAGGGTGATCATATCCTTCTTTACCAGCATAAAGCCTGTATGCCTTGCCTGCACGAAATTAAGCACGTTTATCACTTCTGGTCGTGATAGCTCATGCAAAGAGGTTTTTCTTAGAATCCTCTGCTCCTTGCTCATATTCATGATCATGTGTGAGATATTCAACCAATCCTCCTCCTCAAGTATATCCTGTGCAGTTATCCGTCTGGGATGATCCATCAGTTTGATAAAATATTTCAAGAGAGAAACTTTTCCAAGGATTCCCATGGTGAATTCAATATCCACTCGTGAGATCTTCAGAGTGGTCGGTTTTTCCAGATTATGTGCCTCGTCAATCATATATAATACATGTTTCAGTGGCACTCCCAGATGTTTGAGTAATTTGGAGAATAATGGTTCTGAGAGATAGGGATAGGTGGCAACAATGATCGTTGCATCTCGCAATATCTGTTGTTGCTCGTAGTAACCACATTTGTGTTGCTTATCATAGATCTCGTATACTTTTTTCAATGATGGTGTACGATTCATCCCCTGTGCTGCCAATGTGTAATTAATCTTGTAGAGAAGATGTACTGGTCTTTTGGTCTTGATATACTGTTTCTGGGGATATAATTTGCAGCTTGTGGCTTTGCATAGAATATTCACCCCAACATCTGGAAAGCCAGATGATCTCAACCTTGGTAATACTTTGCATAATCTGGCCTTTCCAAGCATGGGTAGAATTTTGGGTGAGTGCTCCTGTTTGATATTCTCATAACCACCGACAATCCTTGCCCATTCTCTTAATATCGGTTCCATCTGACTAATTGTTCTAGTAAAGATAACTATCCGTTGTTTATCAGTTTTACGTGCCAGCAAAGAGGCGAGTACAGCAGCTGTCTTACCCGATCCAGTGGATGAATTGATCATCAGGATATTCCTGTCTATCATCTGAGCACATTTTCGGATTATCTGTAATTGCTGGGGATTGGGCTCATCATAAGGAAAATAATTGAGTGTATCCTCCAATAATTCATTGTATTCCTTATCAGTATATCTTTTGACAACTTGCACAAAAATATAATATGTGATTGCTATTTAAATAAAAATTAACCAAGTTTTTCTCTAAGAAGAATACATGCACTTTCAATACTTCCAGTTGAGTTTGAGTGGATTACTCAACCTTAATTCTTTGCATTCAATGCTTTGATGAATTCTGATGTAATAATGAGTTGTGGTAGAAATTCAAGAATTCGATCTGTATACATCTTCATCACCTGAGATTTGATCTCCTCATCACTATCTTGATACAGCACTTCCATCTCGGTGATATTATTGATTAAAGGTGTGATAGCAACCTTTGAATCCTCTGCAGCCTGACTGAATTTGGTGATCAAAAGCTCAAGAGATAAACCTGTCTCTTCTTTGAGAATAAACCTATGCAGTATTTGCAGTATTGATAACAGATACTCCTTGGGAGATACATCTCTTGGTAGAGTTGATACTTCTCTTATCTGCTCTTCAGATAAGGAGAAATCAGGAATATCCTCCACAATTATCTCCTCCTCCATATATTCTTCAAGAGATTTAATCACGGGTTTGGCAGATGCAAATGCAGGTGGGGTGGGAATCTTGGCTACCAGATCAAGTTTTTTCTGTTCGATCTTCTCAAGATCCTCTACAGAGACATTGTTAGCATTATTTGTTATCTCAGAATTTGAATGAGATTGGAGATCTCTCATTGTCTGAATTGTTTTTTCCAATAATATGAATTGCTTCTCTGATATTCTACCCAAGTTAACAAAGCACATAAGTACCCCATTGATATCTGAGAACTGGGGATAGCTATGAGTGATATTCCAGAGCAGCTGCAGATAAGCATATCCCACATGGGTCGAATTACTAGTGAGCTTGGATTTGACCAATTCCTGCCACTGTCCATCCATCATCAAGTCACGGATTAGCTGAATATTCTGCAATTTCACTTTGTTAATATCCACTGTTTCTTTGATTAGTCTCTGTTTGTAAGTTGATGAAAGAATGAATTGATACCCTGCCTTTCTCTTTCTCATCAAACCAGCAACCAACATGGATTCCACATCAAGATCATGCTCAATCGGACAATTTTCAAGCAAGGCTGAGATGGATGAGTAATCAAGAACATGATTGGTACTTTTGCTCACAATACAATAGGTAACAAAGAAGAGATCTGGATCAAGAGTGAAGCTCAAATCCTTGTAATCACCATCAGGTATCCAGCCATGAGCATCATCAGTATCAAAGACAGGAATGAGATCCATGGGTTTGGAGTGATCAATAATCTCTACTTTGGTGTCTAGCACGGAGGATTTGATTTCCTGCTCCATAGGTTGTAGCTCATCTGTCTCCTCAGATTCCGTATCCTCTGCCCAATCCTCCGACTGGATCTGTTCCTCCATATTGATCTCCTCATCAGTCAGATAGATGTAATTCAGTATATCCGCAAGGATCAGTATATAGAGATGTTCTCTCTTCTCCTCGTAGGTTAGTATCTCACGATACAAGCCAATACTCAGATGATAGGCAAATTCAAAATGATCATCCTTATTCCAGAGATCCTGGCATAATCCCACCAGTTTCTTTAATAATGACTTCTGTGTCGCAATATCTGCATCAAAAAATTGATCTCGCACATCATCAAGTACCTGAGCAATGGTTCCATCTATCTCTTGTATCTCGATTGAATTTCTCAGGTTAATGATTGATGTTTTATACTTTGTAAGCAAGATGAGATCATTTTCCTTTCGTATAATCATCTCCTTCTCAATCATGGTAGATATTGCTTCCTCCATCTCCTGTTTGATAAAGACGTCATGTACTCGCATTTCATTGAATCTATCCGCCTTGGAGAGACAGGACATAACTGCACCGATTAAATACCCTTGTAGCTCATTGATCCCAGAGATTTCCTCCTCTTCATCATCAATTTCTATCTCGATCTGTTCCTCAATCTCTTCATCGATTATTTCCTCTACATCCAAACTTATTTCCTCAAATCGTGAAGGTAGGTTGGATGTGGGAACAAATGGAATTCTTTCCCCAAATGAAGAGACTAAAACCATGCCACTGTATCCCTCCAGACCATATCTCCATAATGCGGAATTATTTAGTTTATGAATATCATTGATCAGTGTCCATTGAAACAAACTATGCCAGGATTTATATTTCTCTATCTGACGGGTATGCAAGATCAAACGTTGAGGAGAAACCTGTTCCCATATTTTCTCAAATGATGATCGATAGCTTTTATCCTCAAGCAGCTGATCTATTTCTGAGAGTACCAACCAGCCATCGTATAATCCAGTCTGTTGCATGGCTAAAAACGTGAGAGCTAGAAGAATATGATCTTTCTGTGATAATTCTGAAGTATCAATGATGGTTATTCTTTCGAGACTACCAATGTTCTTCTGGAAATATGATTTGTTGTAGATCTCACCAAAACTATTCTCTACAAATGACTTTATAGAGCTGAATGGTCGTAAATCTGTATCCTGCCATAGTTCATGATTCTGAGCATCCACATCAAATATTTCTTTGAAACTTAGGGTTTGTTCAGATAGAGATGGGTCATCACGTATTTTATTGGTAATATCTACCATCCGATTGACATCCTGGTAATTGCTATTGGAAAATAAATCAAATAATGTGAAAACTCGTTTGGTAAATGCTGGATTTCTTCTGCAGAGATCCAGTAGATTGAGACTGAATTCACCTTGCTCGAATTCGAGTAGCTTGAGTATGGGGATTCTTGTTTTCTTAGAATATGATTCCCAGAAATCAGGTACTCTTGTTATGATCACAGAATGCTCAAGTTGATTATGATGTAGTAAAGGCAAAATTAGCTGGTCAGATCCCACACAGAGAACCGAATCCATCTGATCCAGCAATATAGGCTTGGAGAGTTGATTTCCCAGGTAGTATGTGCTTTTGTTGAGATGAGTATACGTTGAGGGTTTTATTTCTCTTCGAAATTTTCCCAGCTCTTTAAACAGCATCTCCAGCTCATCATTGGCTACTTCCAGACCATATTCCTGTTTTAGATTAGTATTAATATTCTGTTTGTCAATCACCAGGCTCCCATGTTGTTGTTGTAAGATTCTCTTTGCCTCTGTGCGGGTAAATGTATGTATCTTACTGATCTCCTCATGATTAATGCAAGATGATGTGAGATCCTCATCCGATCCCAGTTGTGAGATGAACACCAGTACTCTAGAGTATGAGGGGTAGGGGTTGAGTACCAGATGAAGAGATAATTCTTCGTGGTTCTGGATTACTTCATCCATCTGCTTCAAAATGTCAAGCAATTTGATATAGTAGGTATCAGGCTCAAGTTCATAGTTGTGGTTATATTTGTGTGCAAAATCTATCTCCATCATGGAATTGTGTATGAGGTTGAATTTGAGCAGGATCAACCTGATATTCTGAGGTCGGTGATCTATCATGAAACGCAACATGAAAGAATTATTACGCAGTTGCTATAAAAGGAAAAAAATCAAATATAATTCAATTAATGATATTCTCCATGATCTCTCTGTTGAAATGTAGATTCTTAAAATCATTTAGGATACCCTGTTGAGCCTCTTTTAACTCAGTACCATTAACACTGGCGGAATATAACCATGAGACACTTAATTCTTTTAACTCAACTGAGAATTCAGAATACAGGAATTTGATGTTTCTCCGTTGCATAGATGTGAGATGTTGATCTATTCTCGAATGCGATACATCAAGGTTTAGTAGTTTTCCGAGCTCTGTATACACCACCTCTATTAATTCATCAATTGATTTGGCCTCATTTACTTTATTAGTGATATTATCTAAAATATCAGTCGGTAACCTAGTAATCACCTCACTGGTCCAATCTTTGACTGGAAGATACCCCCCGATGCTTAGATACAGGAATCTTCCCTCTTTGGATAATATTTCTCCCACTCTGGCCTGATCCTTCATCACCTCAATCAATGTATTCTTGAATTCCAGCAGTTCCTGGATTTGCTTTGAACTGAGAGACAGATGGTCAGGATTGATATTCAACACATCAGAAACATAGTAGATCTTGTGAGATAATAATTTCTCTCTAAGTTTTTTGTTCATTCTCAATTGAGGTACAGGCATGTGATTGATTAATTCTGCATATTCTCCATCTGGTCTGGCATTCAATAGGAGTACATTACCAATTAATCTGTTTGGACTTTCAGTAATCAAATCCACATAAGGACCATCTCTCATCAACCTCTCCTCATGCTTTGATACATCCATTTCAGGTTCTTTCTTCAGCTTTTTCTTTGGTTTGGGAAGATCGGTCTTGGGTAACTGTTCTATCATCTCAGTCATATCCACACCTTCTGGATTGTTAGGGATCTTGGTTTTTGAAGTATATGGTACAGTCGTACTCTTGGGTCGAATGATGGGTTGGAGCCCTATTTCCTCCTCCACTTTCACTGTGGTTTTCTCTCCTGTTCTTGGTACTTCACCCACCTCATGCTCCTCCTGTGGTTTCATACACCATCTTCTGATCTCATTGAAACGAGTCAAATAAACAGCATCAAAATATGAGATAAACTCCTTGGGATCCTCGACTGATATGGTATCAAAATATGCCACAAATCCCATGATCATGGGATCAATACGGGTAGATTTATTCAAAGTCGCACAGGCTAGAAACATGGATTCTGCATGAATTAGTCCCATAGAGGTCTTCACACCCAGTTTCCTTTTACTTTCCATTATTGTAGGAAGCAGTGGAAGAAGTTTGTTTAATTCTTCCCTGATCTCATCTCGTTTGTTTTTCACCAGTTGAATCAATCGGTTGATAAACTCAGTACCTCTGGGTTTGAGCATAATCCTGGATTCTTTATCAGATATCACCTCCCTATCCAGAAAATCAGATTTTATTAGCTCATCGATAATTTGTTTATCGAATTTTGATTCATCCACCAGATCTGTGAGAGTATATTTCACCCCAAATAGCACCTCCAGTGATGAGATCATCTCTGTCAATTCTTGAGCCATTTTTTCAGAGGTTATTTTTTCCTTGCTCTCATAATCCTGAATATACTCATTCACTCCCATAACCTCGAGGTAGTAATCAATCAGATCTCCATGCTCATCAAGATTATCCTCTTGATTAGAACCTTCCTCATCAGTTTGCTCATCAGCTTGATCATCAGCTTGCTCATCAGCTTGATCATCAGCTTGATCCTCTGGAAGATCATCATCCTCCAGCATGATTTGTTCCTTTACAATCAATTCCTCATCCTCATGCAATTCTTCCAGACGTTCACGCTGCTTGGTTGTGGGAACCTTGATACGATCAAACTCCATATAAAGAGGATGATCGATAAATAACTCCGTACTCAATCCATAATATTGCTTGATTGGCAGCTCTATCTCATCGATCCAGTACACCTTCTTATTGGTGATATAACAGGGAGAATATACCAATAAATCATCGATATTCCTTCGCTCCCTGAATTTCTGAGTGCTTTTCTTGATGTACTCCTTGCTTGACCAGTTGTGCTTAAGAATTAATTTATCCATTCCCTTGAAAGTTGGGGTGAATATGGAATGGGATACAAAAATGGTTGTTCTGTTGATCAACAGATCATATAGATGTTTGTAGATTTCAGGTTTAGTTAATGCATTGGATAAATTATGATCGTTAATCATTAGGAAATGAATACCTCTGAATTGATCTGAGATCTGAAGCAGTAATGGAAGTAATAGCAGAAGATCATTGGGATTATAACTCATGGGGATCCATGATCGTTGATGAAGTTGTAATTCACCTGGGAGAAGTGTATCTAGATAATTGAATTGAGCCAATACCCGTCTCACCACTGCTGATTGATAATCCTCACCCAGATTTGAGAGTGCCTCATGAAAGCTCTTCATATCTATTTTTTTTCTATCCTCTTCCATCGTATCCTCGATGTAGATTTTCATTATCTCCAGAAGATGATTTACAAATCCTTTCTCACCCGTTATTATCTCAATTAGCTGTAATGCTTGAATATAGTCAGATCTCTCCTCATTTCTGATAAAATTCAACAGATCCAACCTGATTTGTTGTATTTCCAATCTTTTAAATCCATCAGGTTGAGGGCCTCCAATCACCAGCATTGTGTGATAATTACTGGTCAGTTCATGTTTTTTCAACCAACTATGAACCTGTTGATTATCTCCCTGTATCACTTGTAGTGCAGGATTGGATATACTGGTGGGTTTGAGATTATATACGATATCATCTATTGAGAAATTATATCCTGCATCAAACAAATCTGGAGTGTCTACATTACTAGGAGTGATAAGATCCAGTTTCTTTTTAATTCTCTCCAATTGTCTAAGATCAATTTCCTCAAGTTGTGGATGTTCTCTACCTCTAAACTTGAAATCATGTTCAGATATTTCTAGGATCTTATGTATGTCAACGAGATCTGAAAAAAGAGAGACCCGATATGATTGTTGTAGAAGTGAAGATTTAACCGTATCTAGTTTATTTTGGTAAGAAAACCAATCACTTTGACTATACAGTATAATCATACTCTTTTGGTCTACGATGATAATCTTGAACTGTATACCTTCAGTTATAATTTCTTTGAGTAATTCGAGGTTTTGTTCCCTGAATAATCGTTTGGAATCAAAATTCTTGTTGTATACCTGTTTGATTTTTTCTCTGTACTCCAGCAAACTGGAGATCCTTGTTTCCTCCTCCATTCTCTCAAATCTCTTCTTGTTCTCATAAAATACATTTCTATCCTCAGCTTTGAGTTGTTGCAGACATACATAATTTTGCATGGGTATAAGATTAATTACGGAAACCCTGGTGAATCTCACACATTCATCAGTGATTCTAAAGAATCCTTGTGGTACAAATTCCACTCTCATGCTAATTAGTTGAGACGTTGTTATATAACTAAAAAACACTAATATTTTTTTTCTTAAATACTAACTACATTATTATCTCCTATGTATGAGATCCTCAACTCTTTAGTGCTATTTATCAAGGATCTCAGTTATTTCTTACTGGTAGCCTCATTATTACCATATCTCCTTCAAATTATCATTCATATTCTCACAAGTTTCATCAATCGCACCTTCAAATTCAGGATCAATCCAATTCTAAATGTCATTGCACTACCTGCAGCCATCATCAAGAATGTACCAGTTAATCTTTATCTCATGCTCAAGGGATGGGATCTGAGCATCACCTATTTCGATTCTGTGGGTAAATCATCCAGTAATCTGAGTAGTAGTGGATTGAATAGCTTCACCTTTTCTCATCGTCCAGGATATAGAGATGATGGAACAGGAAAAATGGTAAAACAAGATCTCACCAGCTGGGATAGTATATTCATAATGATCAACTCCTATGTAATGACATTTCTTATCTTCCTCTGGTTTGATCATCTGGGAGAGGTAATGGATTTTCTTGTGTATGTTATGGGAGTACAGGCATCTTACTTCACCATCATTTTATTATCCATCTCTTTTGTCCTTGGAGGTTTACCAACACCAGGAGAAACAATGCTTCCCATTGTGCATTATTTCAAGAAGAAACCGCATATGGTGTTCAGCTTCATCTCGGCCTTTGTAGGAGTAGTAATCTTGAATGCTATTACTGGACCTGCCATAGCCACCAGTGTATATATGATTGCTGTTGCTATCTACTTGTTGTTGGATACTATACTTGAGAGACGGGATGATACTGTGATTAGTGGATTTCCTGTGCTATGATTCCTTTTTTACTGGTTGCCTACCTGAGATTGCTTTGAAGCAATCCACATGGATTTTCTTGCTGTAGTATGTGGTTCTTGCCTCATCATAGAGGATTGGTTTCTTACAAATATCACATTCCATACCACTTATTCAGTAATTGAATATATAAACACATTTGAGAGTTGGTTACAAATGAAATCTAATATCCGTATCTCCTCACTGAACCTTCCTCAATGGGAATAATCAATAAAAAAAGGATATGATCTGATATTCCTAAAATTCATTGATACAGAATACCGCATTGGGAATTTCCCAGAATGTTTCAGATATTTTTGATATTCTTGGATCCTTCCTTATCTTAATTCTTATGGTTTCTATGGTTGATAGTTTTTCTGGATTTTCTATTATGATATTATTGTGATCTGCATAATTATAGGGTTCATTCAAGTTATCGAGATAAAGTTCTTTTAAATCTTTGAAATTATGTAGATAATTGATCAATTGTTGAGAAGGGCATATGAGATGCAAGTACTCTACATTCTCAAAATTTGATAGTTGAGACATATTGATACTCTGCCTAATCTTCAACTTCTTTAGTTTTGGTTGATATTCCCAGGAAAAACCTTCTGTTTTCCTAATCAATTCGATATTTGGAGCTTTGAAAAAGGATTCATGAATAATTAACGATTTTTTGAATCTATTTGGTGCAATGCGTATTTCTCTAAGATTTTCCATCAACTCTGATTTTGTAAGAATATCATACTCCTCAATTTCATTCATTTGTATTTTCTCTAATTTTTTAAATTCATGGAGCTTGTCTAATAACTCCTGAGTATAAAATCTCTTAGAATCTTCTAATACTTCAATAGCTAACTCCTTTGCATTCTTGAATAAGAACAGTGAATCATAGTTAATCGGACACCTGAGTGTCAAACACTCAAATTCATCACAGATTAAACTTTTAGGAATTGGAAAGGGTAATTCATTCGAAATAATAATATGCTTTTTTGTAGAAAGTGATATGTACTCTGTGAAATCTCCTCCATCAAAATAAAGATTAGTTTGTGTCATTTTATACTTTGAATTATTTGTAAGTATTTTCAGCTCCAGATTTACCATGTTAACTTGCTCTTCACTCAGGTGGTTTATTTTAAAATATACATGAGATGAATACTTCCAAAAATTCTCTCTCATTGATGCAGCCACTCTCTCAATAGTTTCCTTATCAAATAGATTGAGATCCTGAAGATGTTGATTATATATCTGGTAATTGTTTCCCGGGCTTCTTGGATCAATGCTAAAGGTATATTCTTTTTTCTTATTCTTCTTGTAATCCTCTATTACAGAAATCATTTTATTACCAATAAAATACATTGAGAAACCTATATAATCAACACTTATTCCATTTAGTCTTTCAAATCTATCTTCAGTCATCGTAAACCCTCTCTACACTTGGAATTATCTTACCATATTTCACTTTTGATACTGGATTATCTCAATCTTATGCCTCAATTTCAGAGTATTGCACCTAGACTGTACGTGATTTCATGAATTTGCTTACTTATATACTAATTCTATACTCTCTTAGTAGATGTCACTACAAGTAACACGTACCAATGTCAAATTATCACAGATAGAAAGTTCTATAACGCAATTCAAACAATTATGTCCTGGAATTGATTATGATATCATTGATTTCACTCCTATCATCGAATTTCTGATGACACTAACGAAGAAACGGAGAAACAAGTATCATCTATATCTTGCACTATATGTGGAGAACCAGCTGCAACGCAAGGGAACATATATCCATTCTAATGATATACTCTACCGACTAGATCTGTCCAAAAAGGGTTTAGTTAAACTGAAACAGGAATTACAGGATCATGGACTTCTAGTGGGAGTAAATAAGAATTTTATCCTTAAAATGAGTATACTCAGATGGTTGGATCAATATTTACAGCGAAATTGGATACACCAGGAACAATTTGATCGGATTTTTGATCGAATAGATGAGATATTTAATAATGATTCACTTATGCAATCCTATTCCATGCTTGATCAGGTTCTTACCATCTACCTGGTAGAAATGCACACCAGTATTAATAAACAATATTTACTGAGATTACATTGCCATGAATTCAATGTAAATCTGAACCGTTTAAATCAAGCATATCATAGAATTATAAGACGAATATGATTTTTCGAATGTTTAGTAAAATGATATAAATGCAAATAATACATGGAAATTGTTAAGATTGAACTTGGTAACGATTATAAAATCATAAGTAAATTGAAATTAATGGTTGATGTTATTGAACGATCAAAATCTGGCAGGGCAGCATGCAGAAGTTGTAAAAATAAAATTGACAAGGATATACCAAGATATGGCATTGAAAGCAATTTCATAACTTCTGAGGACGAATTATTAACTTCAATACATTGGTATCATATTGAGTGTGCTGCAAGAAATTATCCATCGAGATTAATTTTCGCTAAAATAAACGTAGAATTATCATCATACTATCAGAATATAGTGAATGATACACGTAAAAAATTCAATGAAGTATTGGAAATAGGAGATTTTATTCAAAATGTTATCATTAATTTAAAATTAAACCGTATAGAAGATTACACTCAAAATAAGAATCTCCTAATTAAGAATCTCCCTGAAAATACACTTGGAGTTCATTTTTCAAATCAGTATGTCCTTTATAAATTTCGAAGTCAAATCAGTATGTCCTTTATAAATTTCGAAGCAAATGTTTTAGATGTATTCATATCAATAATCAAGCAGGAGCTGAGTGATAATTTTGCATTTAATTTTAAATTTGTCAATTCTAAGATTCCTGATTCAATTTGTGAATTTCGTCTTATAAAATTATTAATTAGAGTTTATCCATGGAAAATTTCTGTACTAGAAATACCTAGCTTACGTTCCTTGTATTTATCCACCAATCAACTCACATCACTACCAGAATTGAATTTACCTAACCTAAGCTACTTGAATTTATCGAATAATCAACTCACATCATTACCAGAATTGAATTTACCTAACCTAAACTACTTGAATTTATCGAATAATCAACTCACATCATTACCAGAATTGAATTTACCTAACCTAAGATCCCTATATTTATCGAATAATCAATTAGAAAGCCTTCCAAAGGCATTAATCTCATTATCTAATCTTAGAGTTTTGAGTTTATTGCAAAATCCAAAATTGTATGGATTATCAAAAAGATATTTTGGTAGCAATTTAGTAAAGGAACTCGAATTAGAATTTGGAAGAGAATTCCCTCAAACCCCCGCAAATAAAGATCCTATAAGACAAAATTACATCTCAAATAAGAAAGTATTGAAAGAAATTACAGAAATATGTTCTTTTCCTTCTTGTGATAGAAAAGATAAATTGGAAGCTGCACATATTCGTGGACGCAATCCGGGTTCTGAAGGATATGCTCCTAGACAGAGGAGTGTTGATAATAGATCTCCGCAAAATCTGATTCTACTTTGTAAACCTCATCACCAACACTTTGATATTAAAAATAAATTACATCCAAATAAACGATTACGATATCTCACCTTTTTGAAGCATACGCACGAAAATCTGGAACGAATTAGAAGAGGTGATATCATTCCTCGAGATCATCAAGTTAAAATTCCTAATTTTCTTAAAAATGAAATTCTCAATGCAAAAAAAGAGAATTATAGTCACGTGTTCATCAACTATCCATATATTCAGAAATTAGAAGATAGGATGAAGAATATTAATGATCGAACAAGTCGTTCAGATTTACTAGATATCTATAGAGATCAAATACAGTTTTGTCTTGGGTATATTCTAGACGATTTACTCCTCAAAACAAAGATTGTGAATTTACGTCACCTTCCTCGATATGGTACTCAACAAAGATTAAGAGAGAAATTTGATGGCAAAACATTTACAAAAATTAAGGGAGAAGGCCTAACTCATATTGAATCTCAAGAAGAAGATGTTCATCATCATAAAAGATTAAATACAGAAAGAGCAAAATTTCTAAAATCTTTGGGTGATATGAATCAATATACTACACTTGAAAGACGAGATCAATTTTACAAAAAATTTGATGAAATAGATTCCACCTATTGGAATATAGCAAATGATCTGCAGGATGACATAGATGAAATCACTCTAATTCATTCTGGTAGGAAAACACCTATTGTAAGAATTTGTAAAGAATTAAATCTTGAAATTGAAATTAGGATAGATAAGAAGTATAAAATTCCGTTATTAATAATTCCAAGAAATTATTTATTGAAAAAATTTGAATTAGATCATCATCTTCTATAGATCTAAGAAACGTGATCTGTGTCTGTCTGTGAATTCAAGTGTATCTAACTTTAGAATTGACCCTCGCAGGGGAATTTTTTCCTTAAATATCAGAATGGTAATAACTCATCATGAATATTATAAGCAAATTTAATCAAGGATTGATTTGTATCTCAAAACAAGATTTTGACCAGGCAATAGATTATTTTACCGAATGTGTGAATGAGGAACCCGAGTTGGTAATTGCTCATATGCATCTGGTGGATAGCTACTGGACCAGAGGAATAATCATGGAAAAACATCTCAATGTATTGTTTGAGTACATTCCTCTGGAAAGGATAAATACCAAGTATATTGAAATGAAAATAAAATGTCTTGAGGATAGAGGTGATGATGAGTTAATAGATTATCTCAGATCCTTTTTGAGGAGATAGTATACTGATCATTTCCAAATAAAATATCAGGATTCAAAAAGTATAACTTTTCCGATCATTGTACAGGTTTACAAAATTATCAATTACAAACTCTGTAGAATTGAATTTTTTGAATTTTCTTTCGTTTTCATAATAGATCCCGAAATGTCCTTTTTTATGAATCTCCTTAAGTAATTCATGTGTTATTTCTTTCTTCAATCTGCATATTTCTGATATTCTACTAAGATCAATATCTATCTCATCTTTCCATATTTTAATTATCGAGATTATTTTATGATATTGTTTTAATTTCAATAATTGGGGGTTTTGCTTAAATTTATTAACTCGCATAATTAGTAATCTAAATTTCCAAATAAATACTACTGATTGAGTCATTTATCCCAATTTATAATCAGTCAAAATTTAGGTCCTCTAGACTATTATCCATTAATTTTGCGTTTCATTTATTAATTCACGACTAATCAGCAACAATTGATGAGGTTCAGGCAGCATATCATTGATCAATTGTATCGATTACCCCCACCAATGTATCTGGTTAGGGAGTATATTATCAAACATGATCTTGATGATTTACTTGACTTATCAACTGTATCTACACTTGATCGAAATCTGGTAGTTCTCATCATTAACCGTGCATCCCAACTTGGATTCTGGATCTCGGTTCAACAAATTTGTAAAATCCTGAATTTTGGTTTCAGGCTAGATATTCATTTGTTCCATGTCCTCTTAAGACAACATGATACAGAATTGATTGATAAGAGATGCAAAGAAGAAATTATTATCCAGGCTGCTGAATCCATTTTAGATGAAATGAGCCATAAGATGGATGTGAGTAAAGCACAATATCAACTCCACTCTCTACCAATCAAATTCCCAGTATTGATGCAGGGGATATATGATATGGAGACAGTTCTGGCGTTTATAGCACTAAAGCAAAGCATTCCTGAGTTTCGATTGCTTGATGAGATAATGATATATGGTAAATCTAAAGGCTGGAATGACAACTATAGTCGTCAGAAATATTATGCTATCCGTCGTGCAGAGTTGAGAATCAGTACAGCATTGAAATCTGCGCCATGAGACATACATTGCCCAGTATTAAGAATTCACTAAAATTTTTATTTTTTTTGTACTGTTCTATACAGTAATTTGTAGATCCTAGATTGATCAATATTACATGAATAATGGAACATACGAGCTAAATCTGCAAGCGAGAATTCCTCAGGATCAAATTTATGCAGTGCAGAGGCAACAATAACATGTTCCTGAAGATTAATCCGATCTATATGTGTATCAATATCAAGTAAATTCTTGATAGATTGTCTCTCAAATGCTGATAATTCCAATTTATCCATCAATAGCACACATCGTTTGCTGATATTCATTCTACCCTGAGTGGATCTGGGATCTAGTAATAGTTGTTTTCTTATCAATTTATTTCGTTCTCTGGATAATCCAGTTCTGGATATGGATAGTGATTTGAGTACCTCTTGGATATCAAATGGGATATATGCTCTTCTTGCCCTATCATCAACCACTAATAAGGTCCTATGCCAATTTAGTTTGATATTATCAGTCAAGAGGGATTGAATTTTATCAAGATCATGTGTTCTAACCTGTATGATCAAATCCTTGTATTGCGGTAGTAATTGATCCAGGTACTCCATACAGATTTATTATCATAATACTATATAATGAATCAGTCTATACTGGGAGTTCACCGAATGTATTCACTTATTTACAATTATTTTGAATCTCTTGTATAAAGGGAATACTACGATATTCCATACGTCGCAAACTCTGATATAATTGTTGTTGGCTGATATTCTTAGTCATAGTGGAATCAGTAGAATAGAAACTTCTTAGTAATTTGATCAAATTCAGACAGAGTAATCGTAAAAATGAGAATACATACTCCATCTCTGCATTAACATTATTGTATGAAAATTCAGGGAATTTATCCATATCTCTCTCCAGTAATTCCTCTACTTGATTTCTCTCATGATACGAAATAATCCCAAGTTCATGCAATTCATTGACTATGGGAAGACATTCTGAAAGAAAATCCTTTGTCTGTAACTCCATTCAAAAGCAAGTTATACTTATGCATTTATTAATCTAAGCCAAGCCCTAGATATTAGTATAATTTTTTGTAGTAATATTTAGCAGTTGAATTAAACAAATATTTATTCACATAATTTCAATATTTTGCAATCATTCTAAAATATCGGTAGTTCACATTTAATATAATGAAACGGACGATATTATTATTATTAATTTTCTCCTTGTTCCTTCCATCTGAGGCTGAAACAGTCATATTTTGGGAAGCTCATGAAAATGATGGAAATTTCTCAGGATATTATGATAAATCTTATGCTTTATGTTATATTGAAGATACCCAGGAAGTCATGTATGTACATAGTTCAGAAACTAAGATATTAGCTAATAATTGGTTAACATATACTCCATATTCGAATAGAATTTACATGCCTTACAATACAACCCACTTGTACTTCAGCTCATTTTCATTTAGTATTTATCCGAATATGTATTCATTTCATGATCCAATCTCCAATGAATATTTCTTTGTAGATCATGATTTTAAAGTACTGAGATTTAATGATACCTATTATCATTCTGGTTGGGATACTGAGGGATTAATTGCCACCTATATCAATTATACAAATATTTTTGAGGATTTCTACAAACCGATTGAACGAACCTCCTATGATATGGCTTATGACTATCAACACAGGAATATCGTACTATTCGGTGGGTATAATGGCAAGACGCTCGGAGATACCTGGATATTTTCAATTGAGGAAAGGAGATGGTACCAAGTAACCCCTGAAATTCATCCCTCTAGAAGATCTGGACACGCAATGGTTTTCCATCCTGATGGATCAATCTACCTAATGGGTACTGCTGCTGAAAGTAAATTCTGGAAATTCAATAGTGAATCGGAGATCTGGACAGAATTACCAAATCAATACGATCTATCTAGTATCTATACAACTCTTCTATACGATACTTATAATGAAAAAATTCTTGCTTATCAAAATTCTATTTTATATGCAATAAATGAAATTACCGGATATTGGACATATATTGGGATAGGAGGATTCACCTCTGAATATTACAATGGACATTGGATAATGATGGAAAATACATCATTAATACTAGGTTCTAATACGTTTTATGAATTACATCTGGATCTTCATATATCACAATCCTATTCAAATCCCAATGTGACCACGGTTACTGAAACAACAACTGTGGGATTGGCCACTACTACTAATACTCAAAGAATCACTGATTTCACCACTGAAATCTCCACAGTGACTGATGCTGTTACTGATACTAGTACTTTAACTGAGACTATATTTGATACAATAACACTAACAAATTCGAGCTCATACAATGGAAATATATCAAATTCTACTACCACACCAATTTACTTATCTGCCATAATCATTCCATCTATGGTACTGATAGTGATTAAACGGATGAAATAATTCAATATTAGCTTATTTCTCCCTATTTCCACAATGCAGGATTAATTCTCGGATATATTCTCTCGTATTATTCTCACCTAGATGCTTTAGAAGATCCAGAGCCTCGAGAATATTTGTCTCAATAACATACTCCAACTCTTCCTTGCCCCATTCCTCAATTATTTTGGTTGCATCATTAATCTGATTGGTCCCAAGTAATTCTACAAAAGCTGTTTTATTCTCCTCAGGCATCTCACGAAGGGTAATTGCCATTAAAGGGTTAATCTTACCATTAACAATATCAGATCCCGCGGGTTTACCAGTGATAGTAGGATCACCAAATACATTGAGAATATCATCTCTCATCTGAAATGCCAGACCAATTCGGTATGCAATTGCTTTGATCAATTCCTGTTTATGTGAATATTTTCGTGCAAATTTAAAATATTATTTTGTCAATGTGAACATTTTTTGGTAAAACATCTTCATTAAATTTGATGATGGTTACTTATCATGCAAATAACTGTTTAATCCCAATAAAAAATATAAAAGTGATATTTTTATGTTATTCATTCCCAGAGGGAGAAATATGAAGGCTACGTTTTTAATAATTGTTCTACTCGGATTAATGATCGCACAAATATCGATTTACACCAACAATCAGGATGTGTTAATTGAAAGTCCTCCTGAAGAAACTGAGAAAGAATACGACTATAATCAGTATACAGAGATGTTTGGAATGGGATTGAATGATAACTCGATTGACTTAGATGAGAGTAGTCCTTATGAGTTGCTGAAGAATCAGGATATGGGGCCAGTTTATGACTTCAATACTATGATCTATAAGCATAATTCGGATGTAAATGCAATAGCTAAAAGCTTAGATGACAAGTATATCGCAAGTGCCAGTGAGAATGAGATGATCATTTGGGACCTGGAGGAAAAGGAGATACACAATAGATTTGAATTAGCTTTTCAAGTTAATGAACTATTATGGAGTACTAATCATATAATTGGTTCTTCTGGAAATGATATATATGTTTGGGATAAAAATTCCACCCTGGTTTCAACTTTATCTGCACACACACAAGCTGTAAATTGTATTAATTTAAATACAGATACAGACTTACTTGCCTCTGGATCGACAGATAGCACTATAAAAATTTGGGATGTAACCGATGGATCATTAATAACTTCCATTTCAACCTTTCCTGTTAATAATGTGGCATGGACAGATAATTTTATGATATCATTATCTGACGGAAAGGTAAATTGGTGGAATATTAATGACTATTCATTCAATAAATCTGTAGTACATGGTGATCATCCTCTTTCTCTGAATATAGTTGGTGATTCTCTTTATGTATTATCAGGATATGGTTATACTGATAGTAGGTTTAAGAAATATAATGTATCCTCAATGAGTGTAATTAAGGACTTACAAAACATTGGGGGAAAAGACCTTTATTGGGATCAGAAGCAAAATGCGTTAGTTGTACTGACACCGTTGAATGATTTAGAATCTTATGATCTCAATTTAGATGAAATATCCCAGATTCGGGGTTTTAATTTCAAGCATTTAATCAGCATTAAAAATTATACTTTGGGGGTAAATAAATCTTCTATTAACGTTGTGAATATTGATTATGGATATACTAGTAATACTATTTCTGCACATTCTTCAACTATTACAGCTGTTACATTTTCTCCTAATGGAAAGAGCTTAGCCTCTACCGGAAGCGATAATACAATCAAGATATGGAATACCTCTGCTAACACCGAGATTAGTATATATTATGGTCATACATCTGTTGTGACATCACTAGCATACTCCCCTGATGGAGGAATACTTGCCTCTGGATCTTGGGACAATACAGTCAAACTCTGGGATACATCTACCAACACCGAAATTACTTCATTACATCATTCAGATAGTGTGACAGCATTAGCATACTCCCCTGATGGAAGTATAATTGCCTCTGGAACCGGTGATGATACAATCAAACTATGGGATACTTCTTCCAATACTGAAATCATTGAATTATCAGATTTTGGTTCTCTGAACTCATTATCATACTCCCCTGATGGGGACTTAATTGCCTCTGGAACTGAGGAAGGTACCATTACACTGTGGGATACCTCCACCTATACAGAATTTATTTCATTAGCAGGTCATCCATCACCTGTTAAATCTTTACAATTCTCTCCAGATGGTAGTATGCTTGCCTCTGGATCTGATAGTGGCATAGTCAAATTATGGGATACCTCCACCAACACAGAAATTGCTGCCTTATCAGGTCATTCAGCTAATGTATTCTCAGTAGCATTCTCCCCTGACGGGAGAATACTTGCTTCTGGATCTGCTGATAAAACAATCAAGTTCTGGGATATATCCACCAATATTGAAATTACTAGTTTTATAAGACATACATCTAGAGTATTCTCAATAGCCTTCTCTCCTGATGGGGAAAAACTTGCATCAGGAGATGAGGGTGGTGTCATAAAGCTTAGGGATATCAAAACAGATTTATTACAATTTTCAATAATGTTTTTTCAGAAAATGTATTCTATGCCGGTTGAATTGGCTTCTTCTCAAATACTCATTGATGCAAACAATGGTTTTAGATATAGTTGGAATGATTCAGATTTTGTAGCTTCATCATCGACCATATTGACACCTGCAATTACAGGTTTATATTATTTAAAGATCATTTTCTCCCATGAAATCTTATTAGATGAAGAATTAAGCTATTTCTTCTTTATTACAATAGATTTGAATGATTATGATTTGGATGGGATGAATTCTAATTGGGAGATTAACAATTCATTGGATCCATTTATTGATGATACATTTCAAGATAAAGATGGAGATGGTTTATCAAACCTTGAAGAATATAATCTTGGGACATATGCCAATAATAATGATACTGATGCTGATTCCATGCTCGATAAATATGAGGTGAATAATGGGCTTGATCCTCTTGTGAATGATGCTGATGGGGATCTGGATGAAGATGGACTCAGTAATCAACTGGAACATTCAATAGGAACTTATTCAAACAATAATGATACCGATTCGGATACAATGACTGACTTTTATGAATATAATAATGATCTTGACCCACTAACTGACGATACTTCGCTTGATGAGGATTTAGACGGACTAACTAACCTTGAAGAATATAATCTTGGGACATATGCCAATAATAATGATAGTGATGCTGATTCCATGCTGGATAAATATGAGGTGGATAATGGTCTTGATCCTCTTATTGATGATGCTGATGGAGATTTAGATGAAGATGGTATTCCCAACTGGTATGAGGCTTTAAATGGTCTGAAAGCCAATGATCCCTCAGACGCCTCACAGGATGATGATGAGGATGGATTGACTAATTTAGAGGAATTTCAACTGGGTACTCGATCAGACCTTAAAGATACTGATGGGGATGGTCTTGATGACAAATACGAGGTGGACAATGAACTTAATCCAACAAATGAGGACACAGATGCCGATGGACTACCTGATGGATGGGAGGTGGATAATGATCTTGATCCCAAAACAAGTGATGCAGATGGAGATCTGGACAATGATGGTCTTTCCAATTCTGAGGAATATGATTACCAAACCCAGGCAAACAATGCGGACACCGATGGGGACGGCATGACAGATGGTTGGGAAATTGACAATGGATTAGATGCCAAGACTGACGATGCATCAGCTGATGCTGATGCTGATGGATTGTCTAATCTGGGAGAGTTCAATGCAGGTACAGATCCTAACAATCAAGATTCAGATGGTGATGGAGACCTCGATGGATATGAGGTTGCAGAGGGGAATAATCCACTGGATGCTTCTTCATCTCCAACAAGAACTAAGCAAATCACCACCATAGTGATCATCGTAGCAAGTGTTACTATCCTGAGTTTATTGTCCTTCATATTCCTGCGAAAGCGAAAACTAGGCATGATAAGCAGCCTTGGTTTCACAACCGCTGAGGAGTATCAACAAGCTAAATCAAATGGATTTTCAAATGCTTCAGAAAGGGATGCTGCATTAAAGGCAGAATGTCTCACCATGAAGGCTTATGAGGTCCTAACCAAGTATGAGTTCTCAACTGCCACTCAGTTACTAGAAAAGCATGGTAAAATTGTGAGTGATATTGATTTTATTGACTCAAAAATTATGACAGAAGAACTTATGAACTCAATTAATAAAAGTAAAAACCCAATTGAAATTGCTGAACTATATACAAATTTCAAGGTAACTCATTTACAAAAAATCTCAGATATGGAAACTAATTCAGGAATGGTCATAAATGCATTGGTTGATGCGAAATCCCTTGAAGTTGAGTTCAAAGATATGACCAAAGAAGATTTGATCAATAAACATCAATCCATTACACAAAAAATGGCTTCTTTGAAATCAAAAGATCTATCAAGTGAATTTGAAAGCAGAATCAAATGGTTTGAGCCTTATCAGAAGATTCTAGAGGTCATTCAGAAGACACAGGCAGGCATACAGGTTCCACTAAGTAGGATTACGGATCTATCTGGGGCAACTCTTGAACAGACAGAAGGAATCATAAAACTACTCCTTGCTGATAACCCAGACATTGGAGAGTACCTTGAGTTTGAGCAGATATATATCAGGGGTGCTGATGTGGGCTCTGCGATTGATGATCTCCTGGACGACTTTGAAAAATTTGAGAAGGGGAAGATTGGTAAACTGGAGTAGTTGATCATTTCTTGTTCTTCTTTCTCTTTTCTATTCCTTCATTAATCTTTTTCCTATATTCTGAGTCCTTATTTCTTTCTGTCATGATTTTACTGGCAATAGCTTTTCGTTCTTGAGTATATGCGTTCCTTGACATTTCTGACATGTTCTTGCGATATTCTGGGTCTTTCCATTGCTCTTTCAATCTCTCACTGGTCATCTTGTTTACCTTTTTTCTGAATTCAGGATCTTGATGTAGTTTTTGTATCGATTTCCTACCCACCTCTCTCATCTTTTCCACAAACTCAGGATCTTGTCGTTTTTTCTTCATGGTTTTTTTCCAGCTTTCTAGTTGTTTTTTCCTAATGATTGGATCATTGTTATTCCGTAAGGCAAGGGCTCTCGCCCGTTCTCGATGTTCTGGTGTGATTGATTGTTTTATTTTCTCTCCATGTTTCTTTCTGATTTCTGGGTCAGTGAAGTACTCTTTCATTCTCTTACTTGTAGCTTCTCTTTGTTTCTTCTTGAACTCTGGATCCTGATGAAGTTTTTGCATCACCCTTCTCTTTTTTTCCATAAACTCCGGATCTTGATGGAGTATTTCCATTGTCTTTTTTAATCCTTTTTTTTGTTTTATTTTCATTTCGGGATCTCGGTTCATCTTACTTAATCTCTCAGCATATTCTTTCTTTCTTTCAGGAGTAAACATCTTTTTTATTCTTTCTCTTTGCATATCTCTATATTCCGGATCCTGCCAGAGTTTCTTAGCTGCTCTGCTGGCAGCTTCACTTTGCTTCTTATTAAAATCTGGATCTTTTCTCATCTTCGCTATAAGACGCTTCCCACGCTCAACATATTCCTTTCGAAAATCGGTGTCTGAACTAAGTAATCTCCTCCTGGTGTTATTTGAAGCTTCTATTCTCTTTTTGACAATTGCTGGATCTTTATTCAGTTCTACCATACGTTTACTTGCTGCTTTTCTCATTTCAGGAGTATTTGTTTTCTTTTGAAATTCAGGATCATTGTTATACTTAATCATCTTTTCCTTGCGAAGTTTGGACTGATCTATCAAAAAATAACTGAAATTATTTCCTAGAACATCTTCAAAGCCATTGATCGCCTCCTGGCAAAAATCTTTTTGACCCTGTAGGAAATTCTCACCAATATCCCAGTTCCAGTATCTTTTCAAAGCTGATGGCTTTAAAAAATGAAATATTGTGGAGTTGGGCATTTTATCATGCTCCCTACAATAGATTCTGATTAATGTTTGGACATGCTCTTTTCCCATTGGACCTTTATAGCCAAACCTCTTAAACCAAGCTGTCACAATGTTCCCCTCGTAAAATAAGAGGTTTTTTGCTACATTCTTGAGATCTCTAATTGAAACCCCTGCCTCTCGAGCCAGTTGACTAGCTTCAGCACCAGGATTGAGATGAAATTGTCTTGCTGAAGAAAACAAGCGATCAAGAAAATTAAGAAAAGTATCGGAATACAGGTCTTGGTGTTCTAAATTCATAAACCTTTGTTCTGACCATTGTTCAGTGATTGAGGATTCAAGTTTCCCATCAAAATTCTCAATATATTCCATTTTTCTCACTTTTTCTCTGAGACTTGATTGATAATGTTGACTACATTATCCAATAATGATTTCTTTTCATAGTTGGATATTCGTTCACCGTTTTTGCCTTTGAAGTCAGATAATTCGCTATTATTCCAATCAAAGGCATCTTTTTTCACCAGGATTTTGTTCCCTTGCTTGTCTTTTTCTTCCTTGTACCATATATTTTGGTTATACACCGCAATAAGGTGTTTAGTTTCCAGTTCAGTATCTCCATTAAGCACAGCATTGATAGTTGCATGTCGAATAGGTTTTGTGGTCAAGTACTTTGTCCTGCCATTTATTGAGCAAAATCCCTGTAATTCTTTCGTCAGCCCATTCCTGATGAGATAAGAGTGGTAATGCATTATTTGTGCCGCACAGGATTAACCCAATTTTCAAATCAGGCATATTTAACAATTTTTTGAGCACAAGAAAGAACACAAGCTGTTCCTTTCGGTGATCCTCTAGCAGATCCTGCAACTCATCAATTATTAGAAGTTTAGTACCAGCTATCTTGAATTCTCTTCGTAAGACCCTTAAGAAATCTTGTGTATTGCTGTTTTTTCTGATACTGGCTCGTGTCTCAAGTCCAAAGTGTGTGGCAAGTAAGTCAGCAATTAATCCCTTGGCTGAACGTACATGTGATGGAGTATTATAGTAGATTACAATCTTGTCATTATCTAGATCATAATTCCTTTGACTCTTTTTTAATACTTCAATTGTCCATAATTTAAATCTCTCAAGCAAAAATGATTTTCCTGAGTTAATATATCCCATCAAATAGTATGCCATAGGTCGATTTGTTGGATCATGTATTGCATGTTCCCATGCTTTTATCAGATATTCTCTCATAATCACATTTGCTTGTGAATAACCAAAGTAGGGGCGATATTTTATTATTTCCAATGCTTTATTGGAATAGCCTAACTCCATATCTTCAGCAGTGAATTCATTAATGATATCTCTGTATTCCATTATTTTTAATCTCCTTGTAAATCTTGTATAAGCTCCTCATACAACTCCTCTCCAATCTCTTCGGGTGAAACCTCACTAGAAGTATTAGGCAATTTCACATCGATTACCGGCTCCCATGGAGTATCACCAAGAATTTCGTAATCGTCATAATCATCATTGCTAGATGAAGTGATTAAACCTTCAGAAATCATTTTATCCCTCATATGTATCAAAAAGGCGATAAGTGCTTCATCAAGTCCTTTTTTGGGATACCTAATTGACAGATATCTTTGTTGCTTTTTGTTCAATTCGCCCTTCCTTCGAAAATCATCAACAATTTGCAGGAAAATCTCATGCTCATCTTGATTCCCACTTGCTTTTGTTTCTAATATGGATTCAAATAATGCGATCTCCCTTTCACTTACAGGCCGATTTTCTCTCATTGCCTGATCTACCATTCTCCAGATTGCATTATCCCCGTGATAGGTTCTTGCACTCAATTTCATAATTTGATCTTTGAATTTGATAAAAATGAATCTGATATCATCAGTTGAATACTTGACCTCAACTTTCATACCGTCCTTAAATCTATGTTTCCCCAATTTCCCAATTCTTCGAGCTGCCCTAAACTCAGAAGATGTGTAGAAGAAGTTCTTCGACATAATTCCATTTTTGCTGATTACTCGAGTTGAGGTATTGGGAGGGTACTTCATCGATTTGTAAATCCAGTCTAAAACATATTTATCTCCGTCTGAAAATTTATCCTGCAAATGATGCACCGATAGTGCAAGAGAGTTCTAACAGGATGGTAGTTTTGTAGTACAACATGGTAAGAATTTCTTCAAATTCTACTTCTGGTAAAGATCTGTTCTCAAAATCCAGATCCATCTGTTGGCCAATACAGATCTTGGAAAACACCTCACCGAGGGTATGAGCAAATGGACCAGCAAATTTATGTGCCAGACCCATTAGATAATCACCAGCAAGAATAGCTGTATTCAGACCATACTTTGCATGGACTGATTCTTTTTCCCTCCTGGTGAGATCACCATCCATGATATCATCATGAATAAGAGAGGATACATGTAGTACCTCAACAGCTGCAGCCAGCTGGGTGAGTTCATACTCATCTGCATCTTGAGCAAATAATTTTGCAAAGAGAAATACAAATGCTGGTCTAAATCCCTTACCAGCATTGAAATAATGCAATGCTGCATTCTTGAGTGTCTCTCCAAATACAGGATGATGATTATCCTTCCGTATTTCATCAACTATAAACTGCGTAGTAAGAGTATGATAGTACTCCACCACTGCAACTAAATTATCCATCATAAGACCGAATCTATGATTTATTTTTAAGTAAAAAAGGATTGGATCATTCAACCTCTCCCTAAGTAGCCTATACTTTGTTGATTTTATCCCCTCTCTCAAATTCATCAATCAGGTTATCAATTTCATTCTCCACTTCAAGCACCTTCTTACTAGATATCATAATATCTTTCCTATCTGGAGTGAGCATACCAAGATCAGAATTTTTGTTGAGTAATTCGATAAGTTTGGTTATAATCAAACTATTATTGCAATTTACTGATGCAAGTACAAAATTCTTCAGGGTTTCCACTGGTACTAGATAATTAAAATCCTTAGAATATTCGTCAAAAAATGCAAATATCTGATACTCAACCTTTGCATTGATATCTTCTTTTCTCAGGTAATCCGGATAGCTAATCTTTTGTTCTAGTAATATTTCGATATAATCATTATAGACATCTATATTAGGTAATTTATATTTTAATGCTATTTGATATTGTGCATTGTCTCTAAATCCATTATCGATAGCATTTTGATAATCTTCATAACTATTGAATCCAAGATTTTTTAATTTCTCATAATGAGCCTTATAATTTTCAAAACTATCAATACCCACGTTGGTTGCCTTTCTGTAGCTGCTGTATGATGTAAAATTTTTACTAATAGCATCAAGATATTTTGTCTTATTAGGAAAATTTCCTGCTATTATCTCATCATAATATCTCTCAAATTCATTATAATTAGATATTCCATATTTCTTTGCTTTATGGAGATCCTTGATATCGCTAAAACCCCTTGGCTTTGTTTCCTCTATTGCCTTTGATCCAATGGGATTGGATCTGGAGATAAAGATCTCATGGATCATTTGATTTCTTTTTAATTGATAATTCCATCCTCCAAATACAATCAGTATTAGAATGATGATGAGATCAAGAATAAAAATGTCGATTGAAATATGGCTTCTAAAAAGAATTGAGAGTAAGATTATCGATAAACTAAGAAATACTATTGAATTTCGAATTTCTTGCTTACTTGTGCCCCCCTCCTCTAGTATTCTCTCATCAATACTCATCTCATCCAGTAAGTTCTCATATCTCTTCATACAGTCATTTTTGCACGTATAGATCGTTTTTTTGAGTAATTTGAACTCTTGAGTGCATGATGATTTCTGACAGATTATTTCTTTACAGATCCTGCAATTTGAGATTATGGATTCTGAATTCAATACTTTACAGTATTTACAAGCTCTATCAGCTGGAAATTTACTGAGATGGTAATCCAGATTATAGAATTCGTGAGTGTATGTTACTTCATTTCCATTAATGTTGAATTGTACTCGATTAGTGATGAGATATTTAACTGAAATATCATCTATGGTAATATCTGATATCTTTGGCTCAGTAAGTTTTGTATAATGTCTATTATTTCCTCCAATGTAACGTACTTTTTTGCTGTAATTTTGCGATATGGCCTGTTTTAATTTATTTTCATCCTTTTTCGGTAGATTTCCTTGAATATCTTCTACTTTAAGAAATTCATTTTTAGTAGAAGTAGATCCATAACTAAGTAATTTGTTTAATGATGAAACACATAGTAAGGCTTCTTTTCTGCTTATATAATTTATATTTGGTTCATCAATAAATATCATCGATCCTGTTTTTGTATTCAAGTCAATTATTCCTTTCTCCTCAATTTTTCTAATAATCATGGTTTTAGATGGATTATATATTGTAGAATTCACGGAATAGTTGACTTGGAGAATAATATCTGTTTCTGCATCATATCCGGATATTGATACATCTTCCTGCTCGATATTAATGATCTTCTTTGCAATAGTTGATCTTATTTTCCTATCCATCTATCCCATTTACAATAATATTGTGAATGCTTAATAGTGTTCCATTAATAGTTGAAATAGTGCTCAAAAACGAATAGTCACGGGACCAGTTGGGGTGAATGTTTCCATACGTTTGGATTTCCCAAGATTATAATTCTCCTCCCAGCATTCCTGTTCTCTTTTCTGATATATTAGCTCCTTCTCACCATCCTTATACACCTTCCCACCAATGGCACCATTGATCGCAATATGTGATTTAAGTAATCCAAGTATTAGGATCACCATTTGCTCATCAGTCCAGTTATCAGAAATAGATGCCTGTTGGATGTAGCAGAAATTGGCCTTGGATGCTTTACCAGGAATTCCAGCACCTGAGTAATGACCTTTGGTGAAACGACCGATCACGGTAACTTCAGGTAGATCTGCAATTTTATCCAGATTATTCACTGCCCAGATCTCAGAGTAGTTGGTGAGGTAATTGAGGTCAAATCCATTACAATCCTGAGTTTTGTGTTCAGCTGCATTAATAAGCCTTGACAGGGCATAGCCTTCATGAATATCGTGTCCATAATATCTCAATTTGATATTCTGTTTATATGCAGTATTGATGAAGCTAGCACCTATATCCTCAACTGCTGCAAATATAGCCTTCATTCTATCCATGGTTTTGTAATTCCTCAGAGTATGAATGAGGAAATTGGCTTGAGTACCTCCCAGTTTCTTTAGTATAGCTGCAAATCTAAGAGAGAATTTAGCTCCCTCCATGTAACCCACAGTCATATCTGAGGATGTGTTTCCAGATCGGTGTCCATCAAGGATAAGATAGGGAGAGAGATGCTTGAGCTCCATCAGATCCTCAATACTCATACCCAATTTATCCAGGTTCTCGAGGAGAAATAGCTTGAATGTCTCCTCCTTCTTGTCTACAAAAGTTATTTTTGACATATGTGGATTATTCAGCAGTTTTTATATTTAAACAAAAAATTGCTAGTGAGTTTGGATTTGATAATTCAAATAACTGTAGAAAACAAAAAAGTTCGGAACAAAACAATAAAAAAAGTTTGGAACATCAAAAAAAGTTCGGAACATAGTGTGGAGTTTCATAATAAATGCTGCTGGAGGCTGACGAATTCATTAGTGGTTTATCTGAAGCAAATCAGCTTCATAATGGTTATAAACGATGGGTTTTCAGTTTGTAACAGATGTACTAAGGCAGATTCCAGCAGATGTTTTTCCCATTCCATATCATAGTAGAATAGCAGCATTCGAACACGTAGATAGTTTACGAGAGGCAATATTGAATTTACAGAACGAATTTGATAAAGTAAAACAATAAATACTTCCATTAAGTGCTTAAATCCTTTTTAGACATCTATTCTTTAAAAATCAGTTTACTTTGATCAGTATTTTGCTGAATCTCAGTATTGATAGGTATTCTCTTCGCAAAATTGGTCAATCCTTTGGGAATTGCAATAGGTGTGATAATGAGTGATAGTATGCCAGAATTATTGGTTTCAAATGCAAAGGCCAGCACAATGACTAACTTAACAATAAATCTGAAGATAGTAGTGGGTGAAATATCTGAGAATACTTCCATCTCCTCCTTGGACGGGATGATATTAATAATGACAAAAAAGAAGAATAGATAGATGAGTAGAGTGATAGCAGTGTATTCTGCAAGCCAGATGATCCCCAGCATCAATATACCCTCCACATATACAATGATGACAAAGGGTACTATAATTCTTGAGGAGATAAATACTTCAAAATTTTTCTCCTGGTTATAGATAGCTTCTACCACATAGATGATAAAACTACGGACAAATCTAGCACTATCATCAAATGCCACTCGTATGGGTTCTGGAACCAGTTGGAGAATAAAACGCAAAAACAAACCCAGAATAATATGAGTAGCATAGAGATCTATATAGTAGAATACAGTGCTAATCATTTTCTCACCTTGATGCCTGTGGATCTAAAGGTAATCTCCACAGGTTCCTTGATGGTGGATAATAATCCAAAGGATGAAGGTTCAATAGTATCAGCGTTAGCATACTGGATCTCCTCAGTCTTCGGCTTTCTGAGTAGATTGAGGATCATCATTATTCCTTTGAAAAGCAGAACCAGGATAACTGCGATAATGGCTGAGAGCACTGGGGTTAGCATATCAAGTATGATTGACACCACATATTGCAAAAAGAAATAGGTGATGGGTAATTGTATCTGTATTGGGACACTCATGAAAGAGAGATATGCCTTTTCTATAAAACTAAAAAATTTTTACTTAAATACCATCACTTTATATTCTTTTCATGAACCCTATTGATAAGCTATTTCAACTATTACTCAACCGATTCAATAAACAATTAAGCACTATCATCCGAGGATTCTCAGGATCTAATGAGATGCTTGATTGGGAGGAGGAAGAACCTCAATATGAGTATATCAAGCTCACAGTCAATTAATTTTGATCTTTAAATATTCCATTTTTCTATAGAAATTAAATATCAAAAGTAATCTAAAATAAATATTATACTCATTATCCTTAATAAATGAAGTGAAAAAAAATCCCTATGGAAAACGATAGGAATATTGATAATTTTAAAATATTCTTAGAAAATCAAGAATCAGAAATAAAGAAATTTGAGGATCTGTACATAGAATTGTTCCCAGTAAATTGTAAGGTTAAAGACTTATCTGATTTAGAAAATCGAAAAATTAAACTATTAATACAGATGCTCAAGTCCTTAAGAAGTAATTCGAATAAATTGAATGAAGAATTAGAGAATATGAAAAAGCATGTTGAGTTAAGCGAAAAATTATATGAGGAGCACTCAATTCTACAATTCAGAACAGGTCTATTAATAGAACAATCTGAATCCATAATAGATGAATTTAATGCAAATATTATGGATCTTATTAACAAGGAATTTGATAATCTTAAATCTAGAATTTTTTCAAAAATGGAAAAGATAATTTCAACTGATTTAACAGCAATCACAACCATAAGTGAACTGGAAAGAATACAACATGAGATTATTGATTTGGAAACTACAATAGAGCATGAGTTGAGCAATTCAGATGAATTTATAGATAACTACTGCTTAAAGATTAGAAAAGAGTTAACTGAACCATCAATCTATGTAAAAAAAATTCATGCGAGGCAAAAAAATACCTTTAAAATCATTGAATCCTATGTTAATGCAATACACATTTTCAAAAAGAGGTTGATGAAACATTCTAATTTTGTAAAGCACTTAACAAGACTTATTCCATTGCTAAGAGAGGTGAGATCAGGATCAGTAATTCCAATTGAGACTATTCAGCAAAATATGCAAATTGAAAGAGGTCTACTGCTAGAAATACTTAGAAGATTAGAAGATTTATATCCAAATATGGGAAAATATATTACACTTGAAGACGTTTATGTAAAGAATGATGATATTTCAGATTCCATCGATATTCTCATTTCTCAGTTTGCTCTATTTGAACAAAAGAAATTGGGGAAATTAGAGTGACTTTTCTCTATTCCTTTGTATATGCTAGCTCTGCCCATTATGATTTTAGTACACAATGGATAATTTAAGTTTTCAAAACTCATATTGCGATTTTTTTATTTATATAGTAGAATCTTGTACTCTATCCCAACAATGAATACACCAAATATACCAATACGAGGAAAGATAAGGACCATGGCCAATTATCTGGGATCTGCCCAGATAACTGCTGAGGAGTTTGTTAAATACAAACCACAAGTGCCACTGGGCTTGCTTAAAGCCCTGGGGTTGAATGCCAACACTGTACCACTACCAACTGAGGATCCTACTACCATGCTCATGAATGCAGTGCAGGAGATTATCAAGGAGGAATTGATATATTCATATATAGAGGTGGGTACTGAGAGCCTCAATGATGGATCACTACCCATCTCACAATATGCTCTTCAATTTCTGCCACATGATGATGTATTATCCAATGAGAGTAAACATGCCTGTATAGGTGCAATGAATGCAATCTGGAGAAATGTTGCAGATGATGGATTGGTGATTGCCACAGATATTGCTGAGTATGCTGATGATGAGCATACTGCTGCATCAGCAGAGTTCACTGGTGGAGCGGGTGCGATTGCAATTGCCACCGGTGAGGGCGATGCAGTACTGGAGATACTCAATGTTCGTGGAGCATCGGCATCACTAGTTCATGATTTCTACAAACCATACATCAGGGATGGAACTACACTTACTGGAAATAGTTATCCTGTGGTCTTTGGTGCATACTCCAACCTAGCCAACTATGAGAGAGTGGGAAAAGCTTATGAGAAATTGAAGGAGAAGATAGACATTACCCTGGACGACGTTGCGGGAGTTGTCATGCATACTCCCTATCCTGGTATCTGTAAATACAATCTGGCCTATCTTTGTCTCATCGATCAGCCAAGTAGCAATCTGCTCTATATCAGAAATCTAACCGAGATGGCTCATCAACATTTCAAAGACAAGGAATTCGACAGTATCTCTCCTATCGAGAAGCAGGTGAAACAGATGCTCAAGGAGGTAATGGAAACTTCAAATTTCAAAAGACAATATGAGAAATTGAAACCATCTTTGGAATTCATCTCAAGGACAGGTAATCTATACACAGGTTCCAGTCCTCTTTGTATGATGTCTTTGCTTGAGAATAAGGAATTCAAGGAAGGCGAACTGATACTCTGGGGTGGATATGGTTCTGGAAACCAGGCATTATTCATGCTGGCCAGAACTACCTGTCACACCTCAACCATAGCATCCACTTGGAAAACAGCAGAGAAACTTGATAATAGGAGAATAATATCTGCTGATGATTACAAACTGTACAAAGAGCTAGGTTTTGTATCCCATGAGGATCTTGCATTTACTGATTGTTGTGACTTACCTGATGGTTATTTTCTTGACAGTATAGATGAGTACCAGATACGAAAATATCGTAAGCGCAATCTGGGTGATGATCTGATCAAAGCAGTTCGACTTTCTCTCTCATCAACGGATAACGAACATTAACGAAATTTCTTTTGATTCCGAATTTGATCCATAATAAACCCTCTATTCTCCATGTAGAATTCATTTAAAAATCGATACATGTGATCTTTGATTGAACTTGCTTTGGCAGCAGTTAGATCTTCTATTAAATTCTGGGTCAATATTGGTTCATCATATAGTATATCTGCTATCACCCTATCGGTTAGATAGATAACTGATGCAGCTAATGCAAAGGGTTGTACTGCCCCCGTTCGCTTCCTATCTAGAAGCCCAAGTATCAGCCTTGATCCTTGAAGTAGTATATCTCCATAGGCTTCAGATGTTGTCTTCCTCTTTCTCAATTTCTTGATAATTTTCATATCCTTAGTCAGTTGGTTGATAATTCTCTCCAAATAGACTTCTGGTATCATTCTGATTGGGTTGAGATCGATATTCAGCTCTCTTGATAGATGTAACAAGTTTTTGTTAGTTACACGATGACCTTGACGATTAAAGCTGGATACTATTTCTGATAATTTGAGGGGCAATCTCTCTACTCGAATGGTGATTAGTAAGCAGAGTGCTATGAGAAGGATATTATTCGATACACTCACTCCTGATTCTAGTAACTCGTAATACTTACTGATGGTTTTATTTTTGATTTCATCTGATACCTCTAGTTTCTGTGCCACCTGTTTGAATGAGGCCATAGCTCGTATAGCAGTGGCATCTAATTTATGCGATGTAATAGTTTCATTTTCTGACATTAACCATGATAATCAGTTTAACATATAAGCTCAGAGAGGTTAAAATTAAAAAGTTATGAAGACCATCAAGAAGGTGAATTGATCAACATTTGGTGCCATATTGGAAAATCTAAAGGAATATATCGACCAAAACAAAAAGAGAAATTTTTTTTTAATAACTGGTGATAGTCAATTTTTCATTAATGTTAGTATATTAACAATATTCTGAAAAAAAAAGAAGATACTTATTAGAGTCTGAAAATTAATAACTTAATGGATTTTGAACTGATTCTAACATATCTAAAAACACTTTATGAATTGATGGATATTCAAAGAATGAGTAAATTAGTTAAAATGTCAAAATTGTTTGAACTCAGAGTTGTTGATAAGGAAATTTCAGACGCCTTCTTCAAACTTCCGAACAATTTACAAGAATGGCTTAAGCAAAAAAATAATGAAATTATTAGATCTATGGATTGTGATCATTATTTTAGGGGATATTTGAATTATTTAGATGAAAAAACATTGGTAAAGGTAGAAGAAGATTTAGCAGTCTCTTCAGTTAACGCTCAAATCGAGAAACATACTAAGATCAAAAGTGAACTCCAAGATTTTTATATAGAAAATGTTGATTTTATTTCTGACCAAAACCTATCTGATTATAATGTCGATTTTTCCAAACTTCTTTTTAGCTCTTTATCAGATAATGAAAATGTAACAATGACTTTGTTTTTTGAGAATCATATATTTACAGATAAATTAAAACTCACTCTTGGAGAAATGATAGAAGTCTTCGTGGAATGGAGAGATTTATTCAATAAGTTATATAGTATCGAAAAATTAAATATGAGATGTATTTCATTTCCATCTCAATTATCTAAGATAGAAACACAGGATCATATTTTATATACTCCCAGATATGTTGAGATTATCCCATTTGAATTATTCGAACTAAAAGGGAAAAAATTATCAGTTAATCCGGATAATAAATCAGTATTAATTTGTGAGCACGAAATATCCGGAAAGCAATTTCTAGTAGAGCACATTCTTAATTATAAAAAAATCGATAAATGTGAATGTTGTGATCAATTATTTCATTCGACTGATTATTTTCTTTTTGACAAAACTATATCCTCCAAGGATAAAACGTTTATTGACGTAAAAAATGAGTCCTATTCAATTTTAATTAAAAGTATTGGGATATATAATCAGTTATCAACAAAATGGGACTTCTCTGGTCCACTGTTCATTGATGGTAAGATAATTCATGACGAAACTGAAATTAGCTCCAATTGGTTACACCGGAATTCGATCATTAATGATAGCATAGATACACAAAAATGTAATATTTCAGTTTATATTAATAAGAATCTACCTTTTGTAAAAAAAGCAAATGTGGATAATAATAATGCAGAAGTTCATATTTCAATAGAAAATAATGATTTTCATAATCCTTTAGGAATAAAAATTTTTGCTATATCAACGAATGAGGTGATGTTTTCGTCAGGACCTATTATTGATGTTCCGATAAAAGGATACAAAGTTTTTTCAAATGAAATTTTTCGCAGAAAAGTTAATTATGAATATATTTTATATGATCAATCAAATAACCAAATTATTTCCACTGGAGAAATTAATCGAATTGGTGTTACAGACCATGTTTTTAGCAAATTCAATATCGCAATTGAGAACCTTTTTACAAAATTTCCAAGACATAATTCATTCAATTCTCAAAATTCAAGGGATTTATTTGAAAAAATCACTTCTTTGGGATTATCATCAGAACCAATTTCTACTTTAACTAATAATATCCTTGACCCTCAATCATTTAGTAATCCCATGATTAGATTGACTTGTCTTGGAGAAATTACAATAAATTTTACTGAAAGAATACTTGGAAATATTTGCATGAAACATAATCTCAATGGAGGAACTTTGGGAGGAAAATATTCTGATCTCATGAATTATGGAGGGTCAGATAAGGATCTAATTAATTTTCGAGATTCACATCAAAAATATAGAAGCATATTATATAATACTAATTCTTATGGCAGCATATTTGACGCTTTAGAAAAATTGGATAATCATAAAAAGAACCAAATCAAGACAAAAATCACGGCAAATCCATCAAATCAATTGAAAATTGAGGAAGAGGAAATTCGAGCTAACAATTGGGCTCTGATGTTATATCTGAGAAATTCTTTTTATCATCCAAATCAAAACTTAAATTATGAGAATGCAGTTTTCTATCATGATCAGTATGTATGGTTGAAGTCTTCATATATTATTTTCTGGTGCCTTTTTGATCTAGTGAAATTTAATCTTCTTAATTATATATCTATTTGAAGGTAATTTACGTATATAATCAATGTATTATTCAATAGATTTGAGAAGATAAAATAGAGAAGATAAAAACTGTGATGAATTCTTGAAACATGATATTTAATTAAGTATATAAGCTCAGAAAAATAGACAGAATTTTGCTTACTTAAATATCAACCGTATAGAAAGTACCATGGATATTATTCTGTCATATCGACTGTTTGCACCTCAGCAACTTCAGAGAGATGCCTTCAAGAAGACCCTGGATGATTACAAACTCAATCATTCACGATATATTGAACCCAGGAGTAATTTCATGTCACTCACCGAATTCATCTCTCTATGTAATCTCTCTGGAGTCCCATTATGTGATTATATGGAACTTCACCTATCCTACAATGTCTACCTTTCATCAGCAATCGAGGAGTATATTCGCCAGAATCTCTCTATATTACAATTACTTGAACAGGAGGGGTATCAAGTAATACTGCAGGTGGATAGTCAGAAAGAGTGGAGAGAGATACTGCATTCCCTGTTTCTTTCTTACACCGCGATCACATATACTAATCAACAGGTCATCAACACAATGTCAGAGTTGTACAGCCTATTACCTAACATCACTGATCAGCTTCCCTTAACAGAATTCTTCTAAGTTCAAATTGGTATTATTTAACACTGTAAATATATGGCATCATAATCAATGGTTGATTGGCATTCCATCATGGAGGGTTCATCCTCAGTGATGACTATTTCCAGCTCAAAAGCATTCTCTCCGCCGTTGCACTGCATTTGATAGAGATCATCAATCCTGGAATGATGATGGGTGCTTGACCAGAAAGGATTGGTATCTCTACAGCAATTCCCATTAACAGTAATTGTCAGAGGGATCTGCAATCTCATCGCCTCCTCCCTGAGTAGTCTCAACTCTTTACGGAGAAAGGAGATAGTACCATCATCTGGGTGATCATAATACTGAGTTGTTTTTTGTGGTTTGTATGTTCGTTGTAAATCTGCGAGCATGTACTCCTATTATTTTAATTCTGATATTTAAATAAAAAAATAACTAGTGAGCTTGGATTTTTCTTGACTTCAGATTAGTAAAAAACTAGTGAGATTGGATTATATTCTTGAAATTCAATTCCTTATTTAGAAAGACAGATATTAATGCTTAGGTTAATATTACAATATTTCTATTTTATAGTATGGAAGGAAATTTGGTTGAAGACTATCTGCGGATAAGAAATTTAGTTATATTTATTTCAGTCATACATTTTCTTTTTATTTTATCTCTAATTGAATCTGAATCAGCAAACATTGGTTTTTACTATGGAATTTCAACTTCTGATCCTACCATAAACATATTTGAATTATTTTTTGTTGATAATTGGATTGAATTATTATTTGAGAAAATCATATATGTCTTTCTTATTCATTTCTTGAATATATACTTACTAATTCAATTTCTGAGGATCTACAAATCATATAGATATTCATTAAGATCAAATGAAATTTAATTGGACAGATCTATTCTCAATTCTTGATAAGGATTTTATTCATACTCTCATAAAATTCTAGTGAGCTTGGATTGCAGACAAAGAATCTGTTTAAACAGACAAAATTCCAGAAATGTTGAATAGTTTCGGTTCCCACCTTGATTAAAAGATATCTGGAGTCACCATACGGAATCATCACAGGATTAGATTCGGTGACCTCTTTCTCACTATTCTTAAATAGTTTATCCACCAATTCCTAGCTATGGATCAATTTGATATAGATGAGCTACTCAGTGATTTTTACGATGATTTTTTCGATAAACCCCCAGAACTCACGGTTTACTATAACGATCAATCATATCATGCCAAGATTATAAACTCTACCTTATTTTTTGATAGTATGGCCATCAGGTTATCTGCAGAACAGGTACTGTGGGCATCTCAACCAGGTGTAGTAGCTGCAATATCAACAGACCTCAATTTCATTCCATTGAGAAGATTTAATATTCGTGGAAATATTGTCCATGCATTAGCATTTGATGATCTATCCATTTACTGGAAATCCAGTCTACAAATGTTGTATAATCCTCTTAAATATAATTGAGTTAAAAATTCTGTAATTTATATTCCCTCAATTCCTCAGTATCATGTTTCTCTTTGAAATACAGGATCACAGTTATAGCACTGACTATGGCAAAATAATATAATGAGGGTTCATTATTCTGTATGAATGTAATCCTCCCTGATCTTTGCTTAAAGGATGAGGCAGATGTTGAATTCTCTGTTGAAAAAGGCACACAATTTGAATTCGAGAGAATAATTGGCGAGTTTCTATAAATCACACTAATTTTTTCCTTAAATATTAATCTGCATATAATGTAATCAATGCGATTATACATATTACTGATTCTGCTAGTATTTATCCCTATTCCTATTCATGCAACAGATATCAGCCCCTTAACCATAGAGACATACGAATTTCAGAATCAGGTATTTGTCAATGATACCCGGGTGCTGGAAACCATAGAATTACCCCATGCACCACATTACCTCAGGGCACGTATGAGCTTTGCATCCAATGAGAGTTCAACTCTTTTCACGATAATTGAATATAAAATTGCAATACATCTCTATTCGTCCTCATTGAGTATGGTACCAGTATTTAGCAGTGAATTGATCACTTTGCAGACACCTGATGAGTTGGAGATCATTGCTCCCATATATTTAGTACCAGATACTGAATTATTTGTCAGGATAGAGATACTGCGTGGATTCAATCACAAAAGTATTCTCTCTGTCTATTCAATCATAGATCTCATTACCATGCCTAGTACCTATTTCTCACGAACTGCAACCACACGTACCATGGAGCAGGAATTTCATCTCAATAAATCCCTACTCCTGGGTGATGTGGAACAGACAGCAATCTTTCTCCCACCAGATATTTTACCTGAATTCAATCAACAATATGATGATTACAGCATGCAGCTACGATTTCCCTTCTCCGTTGCCTATCTCAAATCAAGATCCACCATACGATTGTCAGTTGGTGATTATAAGGAAACTCTGCTGATTGAGGAGCCTGGAGAATATGAGTTTGTGATGACGATCCCAATTCAATCATACTATACTGTAAACATAGGCTTTCAGGGAGAATTGGCAGATATAGTATTATCAGATGTGGAGATCGAATTCATACCCAATTCTCCACTTAGAATGTCAAAGGAAATGGGGTATTTGATAGTAAGTACTTGTCTTCTGGCACCAGTGACCATAATAATAAGGATTCATAAGCGATAGTCAAGAATAAAGCTCAAATAAACTTTAAAATCTATTTCTTAATCAACTAACAGAAAAAGGATATTTAACACTCAAGCAATAAGCATACATATGGGTTTATCGAGAAATCAAGCCAAAACCAGAGGTAAGAAATATCGAAGAGAGAGTATATTGCCAACAAGACAGCTGTTAGATGAGCTGGGGTATATAGACAATTACTATGCATTCTTTGAGGGATTGATTTCTGGATTGAAATTAAAGGATTTCAATACCATCACTCCCCACATGAAGAAATTATTTGCCCTGAAACCATATTTCAAACAAGAAATGGCTAAGAATTATATTTCAATGATTGCAAATATGATCATGTTTGCTAGGAGTAGAAAAATCAGACAGGAGATAAAGACACCACAGGATTTAAAGTATGTTATCACATTCTGGAATCACTTCTACAAATGCCAGAAAGTGGATATTTATAATTTTATTGTGAAGAATTTCAGGATACGAATAATTGATGGAGATCAAGTGCTGATAACCAGACTTCTAACCGTATTTCCATCGGCCAAACGGATTAATAAATATCGGATGAAAGTTGCAGATAATTATGTTGTTTCAAGCTTTGATTCTTATAGAGGTGAATTGGAAAAATATCTTGACAAATTATCAGAAATTGAACTCCTACAGTTTGCAGATATGTATGAAGATACCATCATACTTGATCAGGAACAGGGTTTTCTCATAATGCGACAGGTGATGATGAGATTATACAATAAATGTGTGATATGTAATACTGAAGGGGATTTAACTGTAGATCACATTGTTGAGCGTCAGTGCGGAGGAAATAACACAATTTCCAATCTGACTGTCATCTGTAATAGCTGTCATGACAAGAAAAACAAATTAGAATTGAAATGTGGTCATAAGCATTGAATATCAAATATTTTCTATTCTAACTCTTTTTGTAGTATTCAAATTTGAAATAATTAGCAAGTGTAGGATGATAAAGTATTTATTAAAAAAGATCATTTTATTAATTATGATTAATTGGAGTAAATTGACTGATTATGACAAGAAAGAGAATTTTCTTAAATTAAGTGAAAAATTAAATTATTTATTAGAGGGATATTTTAGGATGTTTTAGAATGTCAAAGGAAATGGGATATTTGATAGTAAGTACTTGTCTTCTGGCACCAGTGACCATAATAATAAGGATTCATAAGCGATAGTCAAGAATAAAAGAGGCAGAATTTGTGGAGATTCACCATATCGAGAATTTGAGAGATGAAGAGGAATTGGTCTGACTATAAAATCACAAGATCTTGAAAAATATCTAAGCCAATAAAATTATGATTATTCCACTCCCAGTATTCATCATCATCCTGGAATTCTCCATTGTATCGATGTTTCTTGTACCAATCACCATCTTTTCCAATAAAATCATAAGAAATCTTATCCTTACTAATGATTTCTTTGCATTCGAGACAACAAAAACCTTTTTTATTTTCATAATATCCTTTAATTTCAAGTTCATCCTTTAAATATTCATCAATTTGATATCCTGAATAGAGATTCAATATAGCAATAGAGAGAGGGGATTTCTGATTTTCTTGCAACATAACTTTCAACACCTTGTTTACTCGTTCAATTTCATTTAAACTAAATCCAATTTTCTTAAGTAGATTCAAATCGATTTTCTTCAATTCATCAATGCTTGATATACCTTCCTCTTCTAAAAGAGATAGTAATTTATCTGTTACAAATGCTCTTCTTGGAAGATCTTTCAGCTCGTTTTGCTTGAATTTAACCTCCTGGGTGCAAATAGCTACCTTGGTAGGGGTATTACACTTCTCACATTGTATATCCCAGTAATAGTTTCTAGAATAGGTCCAAAGCGAGGAAGAGATATGAAGTAATTCCTTATTACGATTTTTCAGTAGCCGATTATAAACCTTGTTTGGGATTGTTACTTTATATGTAAGCAATCTCTTCAGATTCGGTAAATCACCTAATCCAGCAGGAATTTCCTTGATTCCAGGTACCCTGATATCCAATATTTCTAGTCTCTTAAGATATTTCACACTCTCTGGGAGCCCATCAAGTCTCATTCTTGAGAGGATAAGAGTTCTAAGATTAACCAACCTGCCAATGTCCTCAGGTAATTTCATATCATATCGTGTGTTTTTTGGTGTATATTCTCTTAATACCAATTTTTTCAAATTAGTCAGATCTGGAATTGAATTCATCGTATCCTGGGAAATTAATCCCTCTAAGCTCAAATCACGCATTTTTTTCATATGTGACAAGCTAATATCAATCGGTCCTGACCAGTATAATTTCTCTACTTCATGTAATTCTGATAAAAATTGAGCCTTCATGCTTCTGAGATCTAGTAATTCCAATTTCTTTAGTTGATTCAATGAGGATAGATTGAAATTGCTTCTACAAATGATTCGACGTACATGACCACCTCTTATGGCATAGGCATAGACATTCTTGGCATAGTCCCAGTTATCACTAAGATCCTCAAGGGAATATCTTCCTTTATCATGTTTTTCAGTCTCCACAATTGAATGAAATAGATTCAATACCTGAAGCTCTCGTGCGGGTATATTTTTTTCATAGGGTATACGATTATCATCACTGTACTCAAGATTAGACAATATGGTGTCTATCTCCTCATAAAGATCAGGGATACCAATAATAGCTCCTTTGGCCAAAAACTCCACACATTTATGAGCTGAGATTATTATATCGGGGTTTCCATGGATGCAAATGTATCGTAAATTTGGTAAACTTAACATCTCATTCTCAATTCTCTCAATTCTACAGTTGTGAGCAGATATAAATTCAATGGATTCATGCAATCTTGGTAAAGCAGTAATCTTACTTTTATTGATATGGATTTGTTTGAGATTTGAATATCTGCTAAGATCTGGTAATGTTTCCAGATTTATCAGATCCACGTATAACTCATTTAAAAAATCAGGATGAGCGAAATTTTCTGGGATCTTAGTTATTCTCCCAGATAGTTTGAGCGTGTTTACCTTCACATCGGCTATTGATGTGGGGTATATCTCATGGATACGATTTATATTCAAGATAATTTTTCCTTCCTCTCTTTCCAAGGAGTAATCTATATTGATACCCAGCATCTTTATCTCAAGATCGATAATATTCCTTGCACGATCAAAATCCATTAATATAAATTATTAGAGGGATATTTTAGGATGTCTGAGACTGTATCATAAATGTGAACATTAATGAGATTTATTGAAAATTACAAAAGTTAGGATGCGGAGCTAAAGATATATAATTGGGGGCTGAAAAACAGGGTCGGCTGGAGGCCTCGCGGACCTCGCCATCGATCTGATGGACCAACTGGACCACTGATCGAACGGCCCCTCGGAGACCCTGGAGAACCTAAGCCCAAAATCAAGTGAATTCGGGGTCTCCACCCTTTAATTACCTTAAATACCAAAACCTTATATTTGCAACCTACTACCAAAAAATATGTTCTACAGGAACAGATCAGAATGGATTGAGGTTGAAGCTCTGAAAATCAGAGAGGAACGCACATTGCAAGATATTTTGAATTTTTTTCCTTAAATACCAAAATGTACATTGCATCCCCATGCGATTATACCTAATTCGTCACGCAGAAAGCACCATGAATGAGAGGGGGCTTCTCCAGGGTTGGCAGGATCCTCCTCTCTCCAAGAAGGGAAGGCAACAGGCTCAGAATATGAAGCTAGATCCAGATGTAAGTATTGTGTTTTGCTCACCAAGCAAACGATGTATTGAGACCAGGGAACTAAGCAGCTCCGATTACTTCATCGAGATGGAACAATTAAAAGAGATGAATTTTGGAATTCTCGAGGGAAAACCACTCCTAGAAGTTACCAAAACCGAGGAGTGGAAGAGAATTTTCAAGGATTATGAGTATAACGGCCATGATGGGGAATCAGTATCAGAATTTGGCAGAAGGGTAACCTGGGGCTTATCACTAATCATCCGCTATATGCAGGATTACCAGCATGAAACTGCACTCATCTACACACATTCTGGAGTGATCAATGCCATCATAAAGGGATTATATGGAATTGAGAAACCAAATATCCCACTGGCCAATGCACAGGTCCTACCCCTTGATATTTCCTATACCAATGGGCTAAAGGTGGAATGCGAGGCGATGACATGATTGGACACCTGATAGTTGCGTGTATCACCTTTTTCTTCATCTATACATTTATCTTAAGAGTTGAGGAGAAGTGAATCTCCCTTAAGATGAAAATTGAAAAAAGGAAAAAAGGAAAAGAAGATTAATATTTTTTACTTAAATACTAATTGAAAATATTACTCTCTAAGATGAGTAGGAGTAAAATAGATCATCTTCCCCAATCAAAATCGGAGAATGAAGATACTTGGTTTCCAGAAGATTATATCAACAAACTATCTGAATTCAATCACTCACTAGCACTAAAAGTTCGAATGTATGATTCAAAGAAACTGGAAAAAATGTTATGTGAAGATTATTCCACCAATTCTATTCGGTTTTGTTTAGTTGCTCAGGACAGAGCAAGAAGATCATTGATGAATATTGATTTGCGTTTGATACTCAATACTTTCTCTGTTTCAGGAAGATTGGAAGCTGAAAGAAAATTTTTGATTAGCAATGGAAGTATTATGGATCCAGGATCAGAGTATTTCAAATATAACTTGGAAAAGAGGTGTATTAACCTCCTGAAGAAAATGGATTTCTCTGAAATTGAAATTTCTGAGATTAGAAAGCATCTGGATGTTATTCCTCACCTGAATAGACAATATTTTCAGGAATTTATTTCACTTGCATTTGCTTTAAATGATTATTTTCCTGAAGAATTTACTATTCCTGGAATTTCATCCCTATATTCTGCATATTTCTGTATAGATAAAGAGCGGATGTATAATTTATTGTACATGAATTTCAATAAAAAAAGATCTTAATTGCATTCGATGGGCACTATCAGGTCTGAGCATTCATACCGCGGATGGGTATTCAATCATTGGCTGAATTAATTAAGAGGATTATAAGGGAAAGTAAAATAACAAAAAAAAGATCTTAATTGTATTCGATTAGCACTATCAGGTCTGAGCATTCATACCGCGGATGGGTATTCAATCATTGGCTGAATTAATTAAGAGGATTATAAGGGAAAGTAAAATAACAAAAAAAAGATCTTAATTGTATTCAATGGGCACTATCAGGTCTGAGCATTCATACCGCGGATGGGTATTCAATCATTGGTTGAATTAATTAAGAGGATTAAAAGGGAAAGTGTAAAGTTAACCATAATAAATGCTATTATGGAATAAAATTATTGATAATTTTAAGAGTAGGCCCTTTTTATTAGTAAGGCGCAGATTAGTATTCATTATTTCCTAATTTTATTTTTCATCATGATAATAATAATTTCAATTGAATTTGAGAAATTTGACTTGATTACATTTTTTTTTACTTATATAGATTTTTTTGATTTTAATTTTTAATGCCAAAGAAGTGCAAGGATTTAATAATACACGAAAGTAATATCGAAGTGGTCGGAATGGAACAGAAGGGAAATGGTGATACACTTTCTAGTCAACAATTATATCATACAGACCAAGTAGATGTCTCAGAAGGTTTGATTGTTCTAGAGTACTTTTCACAACAGATGTATCTAAAAAAATCAATTGAAAATACAATTCATAATTTTTACTTGAAGCTACTAAAGCGAAATAATTTCAATGATGGACAACTGATAATGTCAATATCTATTATTTATATCTTAAAGGAAAATGGAATCGTAGAGCAAAGCCACAGACAATTATTTAATATTATTTCTGAAAGATTTGGATTTTCAATAAGAGAAATAAATCGGGTTTCAAAAAATTTGAAAATAGAATTCCATAATACTACTATCAAAAGACCCCTGGATTATCTATCAATAATGTTGAAGAAAATTAAAAACAGTGTGGATATTTATCAATCATTTTCTATGAAAGAACTTTCTTTTGATTTTTCATCATATATTACCAAGCTCCAACACCAGTGTTTAATCATTGAGAAATATATAAGTGAAAATATACACTCTGGGAGTAGAGCAGCTACTCTGATGAGTGCTATGATTTACTTAGCAGATAAAAAAATATGTCTTGAATATAATATACAGCCAATACTTACTTATTCTAATATTGATGAAACATTAGATATCCCAACCTCAACTTTGAGTATTTTAATAAAAAAGCTTAAGTTACAATTAAATGATTTACATAGTTAAAACGAGATTGAATGGACAAAATTCAAAGAATGAATTTATTTATAAAAATCGTATCAATTTTTGTGGATAGAGTATCTTGAGATAACAGAACAAATATAGAAAAAGACTACCCGATAATTTGTCTATATTATGTATTTTGAAATCTGTTCTGAAAATCTTCGATGACATATGTGGTCAGAATTAAAATATATTACATATTGATTTATCCAAATTTGTTTAAGATTTTTAAATTTCGATTTGATATTTCTTTTTACAGAAAACATTTTACGATCAGGGATTGCAATGGGGGCATCAGAAATTATTATTCTTACATATTCTAAGTTATCATCATTAAACGGGATTTCAAGTTTGAGAATATTTTCCAAAGATAATGAATTATCAAATATGATAAATCTAGGTGATTGATTTATTTTAATATTTTGCATTTCTTGAATAGATAATCTTGATAATACCAGGGTTTGGATTTTTACATCAATAGAATTAAATGATTCTAAGTTTTGAGAATTGAGGAACAAATCTTTATTAATTGTGCCATTTAACTTTAATGAAAATATCTTTACTATCCCATAAACAAATCTGTTATTTGATAAGATACAGTATATGTGAGCAAATAATGGAGTACTATCGTTATGCCTTGACCAAGTAAGAAATAATTCATTACTAAAGGATCTGCGAGAACAGTATTTACAATCACCATTTCGATTTATGAATTCTATTGGGTAATAAATATCATAATAGAGAATACTTGATTTATTTTTAAAGGGGGGGATCCTAATCACTATTACAGCATCTATATGTTTAATGCATTCTAAATGGTGATTAGACTTAGAATTAATGATACTTACATATAATTTTCCAACCTCGATCGGTTCTTTGCATGTCATACAATGGCTATTTCTACTAGAAATGATCAATGAAACATCACTTATGTAGATAGATTGAGGTTTAGGACCCATTATATACATATTATTTCATCCTATCCAATTTTTTTTCTTCTTGCTTGATTAATAGTGAAGACTATAGGGATTGAGCAGAATAATCCAACTTGACTATTAAAAGAGCCTAAATATTCAAATCCGTCTGTAACAGTTGCCGAACTAACATCAACTAAAAGAACAGGCCTATCCCCTCTACTATAAGCTATAGTGTTTTCTTTAACGATACAAATCTCATCAGAATTATCTGATTCCTGAATGATTCCAAAAATAATTAAGAGAATAAGAAGAGAAAAGTAAGGCTTATCCATATTTATAGTATTAAATATTTGAATATAAATATTTGCCAAACTTGTTAAAAAGAAACATATATTAAAAACTGTGCCCAATATGATATAGATGCGAAATAAACTTTCTTTTATGATTTTTTTATTTTTATTGATTAGTGTTTTCATATATAGGCCTATCACAAAACAATCTTTCAATAATCAAGAATATATTGTTCAAGAATTTGATTATTCTAAAAATGAGGAACGAAATTCTATTGAAATAGATGGTCTGGAGGCAGATTGGAGTTTAATTATGCAGGAAAGTGGATTAAACTGGATGCATAATGAGGGTTATAATGGATCAGGTATAAAGGTTGGAATAATAGATAATGGGATAGATATTACACATGAAGCATTCTCAGAGGTCGTAGTATATGAGAAGAATTTTTTTAATGGAACTATTGGAGGATCAAAAACTCATGGTACAGCAGTAGCAGGTGTAATGGTTGGAAATAATAATGATGTGATTGGGACCTCGCCTGGAATAACTATTTATTCAGCTGAAATGTTATCAAATGAGGAGGATACTTCTATTGACGGAGATTTTAAAGGTGCGATGCAATGGTTTGTTGAAAATGAAGTATCTGTAGTTAATATTAGTTTTGGAGGTCATGAAAATTGGACTGAGATGATTGAAATTGCAAGAGCAAACAATATCATAATTGTAGGGTCAGTAGGTAATGATGGTTATAACAATCCGCCGTCAGGTCCAGGTGCAGATAAATACAGCATAGGAGTGGGTGCACTGAGTAATGTGAATAAAGTAGAGTATTATAGCAGTAGAGGGCCAACATCAGATTATTTGCAGAAACCGGATTTAGTAGATTTTGGAACAATTAATACGATAGATGTCATTTCTGGATCGAGTATTAAATCCGGAACATCATATTCTACTCCTTTGGTCGTTGGGGGTATAGCTTCTGTATTATCAGCTTTAAAAATAAGTAATGATAATTGGACTGTTGATGAAATAAAGAGTGCATTATTAAAATCCTGTAAATTCTTGGATGATGATTTTAATGCTCAAGGTGCGGGTAGAGCAAATTTTACATTGATGCTTGAATTGATTCGATCTGGTAATGGTGAGGGGTATATTACGAAATTTCTTCCGAAGGAATATGAGGAGATACCAATAGGAGTTAATGAATTGATATTACCAATTCAGATCCTTGGAGGTGATGATATTGAGATAAATGGGAATATATCCAGTATTATTTATTCAAATGAATTAGAATTTGGAGAGATTAAATTGTATGTAAATTCAACAGAAAATAACATAGGATTATATGATGGTTTGATCAATTTACGTAAGAATGATGTTATTATATTTTCAAGAAATATTACAATTGAATTACATACAAATCTAAAAGGGAGAATTGGATTTCAGTTGTATTACAGTAGTGTTTACCAATCCGGAGAATTTAATTTATTATCCTCAAATTCGTATGCTTCAAAATTACGGGAAAATGGGTTTATTTTGGAATATATTTTTTCTCCTTTTAGTAAATTAGATCACTCAGATTTTGAAATTATCTATTTCATTCAACCCTTTGGGTACGAAATGACAGATGATCAAGAACTGACAGGAAATGATTTGAGTTGGATTAAATCCTTCATACAGAATAATGGAGATCTTTTTTTGATATTTTCTAGTCCTAAAATTATTAATGATATTAAAATAGGATCAGATATTGATAAAATCAATTCACTAATTAATGAATTTGGTATGAATATTGGCAATAACATAGGTGATATTATTCCGAATATAGGATATACTGTAAGAAACAGTAGCTATTTTGGTAAAAATGAGAAATATATTCAACAAGAAGGCTTTTTAATTCAAGGAGGTTTAACATTTTTTGATACGGAAGCTGCTTTTATTGCGTACAATTCAAGCAGTACAGGTCGTTTCTTGGTATCATCATCGATGGAAATTCTTGATGAAATTGATTTCTTAATAGACATAATGTTATGGATGTCTGCAGGCATAAATTATCAAGTTAAGGCTATCGATTTTTCTGAAAATGATATGACGATCAAATATAGAGGTGATGAGAGAGATCAGTTATTACTCCGAACGTATAATTTTGAAAATGATGAGATCTTTAATATTACCAATTATTTACCGAATAATATAATGAATGATATATACGAATTCAATGTATCATTACAATTAGGTGTAAATGAAATAATAATATGGAATAACAATACATATAATTATATTAAACTGCTACAAACGGAATTTTCTAGGCTGAGGTATGATAATATTAAACCAATATTGCTTAATAATTCTATTTATTTAAATGGCTCAGTAGGGAATTCCCATACGGTACGTTTGAATTATATTGAAAATGATGGATTAGATATTTTCAATACTTCAGTCATAATTAATAATGAAGTCCGGTTTTATATATTGGACAAAGAATTTTCAATAATTGAGTTTACTCTATTGAATTCTGATTTTAATCAAAGCGACCAATTGATAATCAAAATAGATTTGGTAGACCTCAGCGGAAATATTCAGAGATATGAGATTTTATCTGAGATCTTTTACATGGAATCTGACATATCAATTGACACAAGTAATTATGATGAGATAACAATTCAGAAATATTCAGATGAAATCGAGTTACCTCAAGGAGAATATGATATACAAAACCAATTCATTGCAATATTAATAGGCATCGCAACAATAATCTCAATAGTTGTTATTATAAAGGAGGGTAAATTATGAGGATTTGGAAAATTGCATCCTTACTGTCTATTATTATCATTATTAACACAAGTGTAAGTATCAATCAAATTCATTCAGAAGATAATAATGGCATTGAGTTTAGAGAAGTCTTTGGAAATGAGATTAAAAATGGTGTTTTCAAAGAAGCTGAAGAAATAACAATCATTTACAATAATAATGAGAAGTATGATTATTTTTTGAACATTGAGAGTGATTATTATGGAAATCAGACTTTTAAAATGCAGAATGATTATACTGGAAATTATTATTCAATACTATTGAAAGATAAGTTATCATTTAAAGTCATTGCTAACAATAGTCAAGAAGTAATAGTTGAACAATTTCCAAATTCAGATTATAAATTTCATATTGTTTGGCCTGAAAATGATCAGCCACCAGAATTAATAAAAATTGAAGGTGTAAAATATATTCGGGATGCAATTTATCTATACGAAAATCAATCTGTTACTATTTATTATAAGCAGCGTTCAATAAGCAAAAATAATATATCATTGTATTATGGTTTTCATAACAATCTGATCAATGATTTCTCATTTGATGAAATGAAATTTTATAATTTTGATGGTTCATTTTATTATTTTTATTATAATTTAACCATAGAAAATAGAGAAGCTTGGTATTATGTTAATTCGGAAATTGGGTTTGAAAGGGATTCTGTAAATTTAAATTTGAGAAGACTATATCGAATATATAATGGTTTTAATTTAAACTGGTTGGGGTTAATGGATGAAAATGGAGATAATGATGTGAATGAGAATGAATATCCTATTATTAAAGTGGGAATGCAAAATTATACTGGTGTGGAAGAATTTGAAATATCAATAATTTGTTTATCTAATAATACGAGAATTGATGTAATAAATATCACTGAAATCGTTAAAAATGATATAAAATATGGAAATTTCACTTTGCCCCATTTGAATTGGGAACATCGGTATTTAGTTAAAATCAAAGCAAAGGATACTGAATTAGGGCAGTACATTACCGGTGAAATTGAAACAGAAATATCAGTGAGAAAATACGGTGTTGTTGCATATTTTGATGCAGTTGATTTAGTGACAAATATCAATACTCAAAACATTAATTTCGTAATAAATGATGTTGCATCTATTGGTATCAAATCAATTTCGTTAAACAGTAAACTCCTTGGCAAGGAGGTGAGAACTGCATCTGTTGATTTAGATAATGGTTATAATCCTTTAGTTTTAAATGTTACAGATGCCAGAGATGAATGTACGATAGTTACTGAAAGAATTTTATTTGATCCATTTGATCCAATACTAAAGGTATTCAGATATGAAAATGAGATTTTATTTATAAGTGCTGAGGATAATTCTAGCGGGATAGTTAGTATAGAATTAGGGATTAATGGAGTTTATAAAAAAGTTTTTTCTGGTTTGAACGCTACAATCGATTTGGATGTTCCATTATTGATCAATAATTATGAGAAGATTTCCATTGAAGTGATAATTAAAGATGATGCAGGTAATATACTCAATTTCAAAGATGAGGTTCAAGAGAAAGATCAGATTGGTCCAATTTCCGATACTATAATTAATTATCAAATTATGATATTTACTCTCGTTCTTGTAAATATTTACTATGTGAAAAGGAGGAAAGTTAATAAATGAAACAAATGACAATTGTCCTTTTCTCCTTTTTGCTGTTAACCTCGATAACATCCGGATTACACGCATCTCATGAATATAACTATGATTTTAAGATTCAATCAGTTGAAAAATCTGATGATGTAATATTTGTTGGTCTTAATGATGGTACAATGAAAAGGTTTAGTTTTACTGGAATGGAAGTAGAAGAAGGTGGATTAACCTATCAAGGTCGAAATAGAATTAGAGACATAGCTATTTTTGAAGATCGATATGCATTATTATCAGAATATGGTTATTTTGAAATATTCAACTCATCAAATGATGATCTTCTGCATAGATCTCAATTGAGCGATAGTATAGAAACGATTGTAAAATATAATAATCAATTAATTGCTGGAATAGAACAAAGAGGATTTTATATATTTAATCATACCGATTTCCTCTGGAATAGAATAGATCTTTTAGCAATGGATAATAATGCCTCTAAAGTTGATTGCGTAAATTGTGCTGTAGTTGATATGAAAATAACAGATGATGTCATGAGAATGATTTACGGGGATAGATTACTATTCATAGATATGATCAAAATGAGAATTTTTGAAAATTTTGTGCTACTTACTGATGAACGACCAATAGAAATAGTCCAGAGTAAAACAGATATGATGATAATATATGAGGATAGTGCCACATATACAATAATTTCGTATGGAATACTTGAACACAGTATTTCTCCAGATAAGCAGAGAATTATTTCGGCCTATTTATTTGATGGTGGGATATTAATTTCTACAATCGAAGGATTATTTCTCATTGATAATAATAAAAAGATGCATCTAGAATTAGATGGGACAATCTATGGATTTTATTATGATAACAATGATTATTATGGGGTTAAACTTAGCAATTCAAACATAATTATCCAAAAGATTGATCTAAATACTTTTACAAAAATTCCAATTCCATGTTGGATCCGATTAGGAATTGTCCTAATTAGTATTTTATTAATTAGTATAATTGTATTCCTGCGTTATAGAAATATGATACTATTGAAAATAGACGGAATTAAAAAGAAAAAATTGATGAAGGGAGCTGGATTTAATGACTTATCAGAGTATCAAGATGCTTTAAATAGAGGTTTTAATAGTAAATTATTATATGATAAAGCAAGAGCAATGGGATTAAACTCATATAAAGCATATTTATCAAAAATTGGTTCAGAGGTCCGAATTAATAAGACTGAGGAGTTTCCTTTAGAGGAAATTTCAAAGGAAGTTGATTTAAGAATATCAAAATTCACAGTAAATTTGGAACTAATTGTACCATTAATCCTACTTATTGGGCTTGGAATTCTATATATTGGAAGATTATTATTTCTATTTATCAGTATTGTGATCTTTTTATTTCTATTGATATCTTCTATTAAAGCAATGGGAGCTTCTAAACCTATTTTTTATAAGGGTTTAATAATGATCTTTATAATTATTCTATATCATTATGGATATAATTGGGATCCAAGTGTGGTGATATTAACTGAAGAAGGGGATATTAACAATCTGACTATTATAGGGGAAAATCTGTATATTACAACAAATAACAACAAATCTGTTGTTGAATATAATCATAATTTGGAATCCACAAAAGAGTTGATTGATTATAGTATTATTGATTATGATAAAAATCACGAGGATTATTATTTCTTAACGAATTTAGGGATATATAATGGTTCTGAGTATATAGTTAATATTACAGGTCAAAATAATATTAAAATTTTTGATAATTATATATTTACATGGAATGAAACTGCAGTAGTAAAATCTAATTATTCAAATATATTGAATGTAAAATCGCAGTTTCCATTATCGGATAATATATTATGCAAAAATTGTGAGATAGTTGAGTTGGGATACTTATCAGGTGATATTTTAGTTATTCTAGATTCTGGAGTGATTTATTATTTGAATGAGACTTTAGGGATTAAGGAAACAAAATATGTTGATGAGCCGAATAAATCATTGAAATTTGGATTTATTGAAAATGAGATGGTTGTTCTCGTTTATACGGGTGGATATATTAAATTAATCAAAGAGGGTTTTGAGAATGATATCCAAATTGATACTGCAGTAAAAAATGTGGTTTTTAGGAACTCAAATTTAATATTGTTATCATCTGACGATAGAATACATAAAATGAAAATTGAATCGGGTGAATTTATCATTCAGGGATCAGATAGTGTGAATAATCCAGTATTTTTAGAAATTTGGAGTGATTATATTATTATTTCTAATGATAGGAATCAGATATTGAAAATCCACTTGCAGATGAATGTATATGATTATATTTTAACTGCCAAGTTATTGAGTATACTATATGGAATTATAATTCTATTAATTATTTTTTATTCTATAAATAAAAGATATGCTTTCAATTTGATGTCAAAGTAATAGATTTAGCAAACCCTTTTATCAGTTTATGTAATCCCATATTACATGAACATAAAAATTGTAATATTCATTACTGCTATTATTCTTAGCAGTTCGATTATTAACATAAAGATCCCAGAAGATCAGATAGGTTTGGAAAATATATCCGATAATCCACTAATTTGCGCTGTAATTGATACTGGGGTGGATATATATCATCAATTGATTTTAAATAATCTATGGGAAAATGAAGATGAAATTATTAATGGTGAAGACGATGATGGAAATGGATTTATTGATGATATTAACGGATGGAATTTTCAAAATAATAATAATATAATTAATGATGATTCATATTCCTCGCATGGAACTCATGTTACGGGAATAATATTAAATTGGGAAATAGAAATAAGATTAATGATATTGAAAGCATTTGATGAAGAAGGAAAAAGCACCCAAGAGATCTTATCAGATTCTATAGATTATGCAGTAGAAAATGGAGCAAATATTATTTCAATTTCAGCAACTATGGATACAATGGGTGTAGCTGTTTCTCAATCTATTACTAGAGCCAAGATGAATGATGTATTAATGATAGCTGCTGCTGGAAACACAGGTCGTGGTGTATTATATCCAGCGAAACACAGCGAAGTGATTTCCGTGGGATCAATTTCTAAAAATTTTACTTTATCTCAATTCTCAAATTTTGGAGAAGATCTGGATTTAGTGGCTTTTGGTGAAAAGATAAATTCAACTGTTCGGCATAATAAGGGATATCAATCATATCTGAAAATTGAAGCTGATTTGCTTGATCATGTCGTTATTCCCAATAGTGATTTTGTCAACAGTAGTTATAGAGTATTTGATAATCCTCATTTAGATGATTATCAACAAGGTTTAGTTCTCTATCCAGAACCAATGAAGGATCCGAACATTAATCATATTGTTGATGAATATAAATCTAAAAACTCTTCAGGCATAATTTTCTATGGAGATGGAAGTTATGTATTAAAAATGGACTTTAATGATAATTTTTCTGCATATCAAATACATTCAAAGGATTATAATAGAATCATCAATCAAGGCACCATTTCGATGATAACCATTCCTGGGGATTATGGTTTTTTATCTGGAACCAGTATGGCAACACCTTGGGTGGTTGGGTATACCATAAAGATGATTGAACAAATGAACATTGATGGACATGAAATATCTTTAAATGAAATAAAAAGCAATCTTTTGTTTGGAGTTGTTGATTTAGGGAGTGATGGAAAAGATATCTTTTACGGTTATGGTTTCCCTTCCGCTGAAAATTACTATTTAAAAATTTCTGATAATATTAAGCCAATTATAGAGCTATCAGAAATGAATATATTAGAATATGAAAATTATAAAGTTTTAGAAGTAATAATAGAATTAAAAGATGATTACGGATTATTAGAGTGTAGCTATTCAATTAATGACGAAAAGCTAATCAATGTAGATGACCTGAAACCGATGATTAACTTCCGAAAATTGGAAATATCAAAATTAGTATCGAATTCAGAACATCAGATTGAATTAGTCATCTCGTTAATTGATGTAAACAATAATTCAATCACTGAAAAGTTCCTATGGTCTGATAATAGTTCAAATGCAGAATCGAAAACTGAGGTCTCTTCAGATGGGGTTTCAAGTATACATGAATCACGAAACCAAAATTTCAATTATTTATTAATTGTCTATGTTATATGTTATAGTATTAGGAAAACGAAATTGACGATTTAATCCGATTACTCTTATCTTAAGTCCATTAACCATCTATTTTTTATTTTTTTGATTTGAAAACATAAATTATAGGAATAAAACTCAAAAAAGAGTAAATGTTATAATTACCTAAATATTCAAAACCATCTGTATAAGTTGCAGACCCTACATAATATAATAAAACAGAACTATCACCTCTACTATATGCTATAGTGGAATCATCAACGATGCATATCTCATCAGATTCTTTAGGAATTTCAATTTCTATTCTGATATATGATACCATATTTCCATTATTATCAGCATAAATTAATGCATCATCGCGATAATCAGATTTTCCATAGGATCCTCGAGTATTTACTCCGACATTATATGTCCAAAATTCATTATTTTCTGTTATCGCAAATGAACTAACAGTTTTCTGGACAGTATCTTCAAAATCGTTTTCCTCATAAAATGTAATTTCTTGAATTTTTTCAATTGATGTTCTATTGTAAAAATGCATTACCCCACCATCATATCTCATTATCAGTAGACCTTGATTAACTTCAATATCAATATATCGAAATTCTAATTGAGAATTAAATATGATATCATCTGTTGATAAATCTACTATAATCAATTGAAAATTGTCCAATGTTATCATAATAACTATATAAGCCTTATAATCGAATATATCGAAAGCCATTATTTTATGAACATTTTCAAAAAAATGATATTTAATATTACCTTCATCTAAGACTTCAACAATAAAATTTTCATAAATGTTTTTTTCAAAATTCAACTTTAAATTATCATTTAAAGTTGAATTATCTGAAATGTTAGAGCCCTCAATGTATCTTGGAACTCCAAAGAAGGAATTATTATAAAAACCTGTACGATGAAAATATGGAAATTTTGGGTACCATTGCTTAGACGAGGTCGGCTCCACTCTATCACTCGAAGATGGAATAGGAACAATTAGTAAAAAAATAAAGATAATGAAATACCTGTTAACCACATTTGGTATATTGCACATTTCAATATAAATATTTGCTAAACATGATGTTAAGTAATATTTTATTATTTCTAAATAAACCATGTAAATATTCTTAATATAATATTATGTGAATCCAATTCACATTTAAGTAACATTTTCCTTAATATGTTTATATATATTGCTTAAATAATAAAAAATATTAATCTATATTATGCAATATCCCATAGATGAGGAATAATGGTAGGTAATATTTATAATATGCTTTTTTTTTTATAGCTTACAAGCGTTAATCCGAGATGAGACTATATATGCTAGTAATCAAATATAATAAGGATTTTCTAAATGATTTTAATGAGGGATCCTTAACACAAAAAGAAGAGATAGTCAATCGATTAGTAATATTTTTGTTTTCGATTGGTTTAAGCATTCAGAACATTACACATGATAATATCTACAAAATTATGAATGTGATTCAGGATGATGAGAATTTAATAGCCAGATTAGAGAAAATTGGATGTGTTATATCCATTCATAATTCAAATCGTTATTCTGATTATTGTAAATCTAATATGAATGCTGCTTCTATTAAAAATAAAGGAAAATTAGAGGTCAATATTACATTAAGGACGTATTTAATTTTAGGTCTTCTATTGGCTTTAATATTTGGAAAATACTATAATGATCTAATAAAGGTAATTAACTTGATTGAATTTAAATCGATGATTTTGTTTGGAAAGTCATTTCTTCAAATTACCAGTATACTATTTGTTGGATATATTTTACTCAAATTGGTAAGAAAGTTGATAACCAATAATAGATTTTCATTTACATCCTCGAGTTTTGTAGGCTCGAAGTATCGCATTTTAAGTGTAATAGTTATCGGTGTTTTTATTACTCAGCCTTTTGCTGCAACTTCATCAGTTCCGATAATTCCCCCTGATAGTGGTCAAGGATGGATTGTTTATGACAATATTTTTTCTGAGTGGGAAGGAGAGTATACGGTTGTTGATAATAATGATGGTACTAATACATTGATTTCACCTCTAGGAGTTGAAAAAACCTATGATGCCGGTAGTGTCTGGTATGATGGCTGTTCTCAGTTACTATTAAAAGTAGAAGTGGTGGATTATGCAGATATTACCGTTCTTGTTGATGGGAATATACTAGTTGAATGGCAGGGGGTAACAGGTACTGGATTACAATCATTAGATATTCAGGATCAAGCAAGTATAAGACAATTAGCCTCATCGGATTCATTAACAATCAGCTTATCTGCAGGATCCAAGATTAAGCAAATAGGTATTTGGTCAGATAGACCATCTTATTATTCAACTAATAACCCATCACAGTATCAAATTCAGTTTGATACTTCTACTGATATTGAGGAAGGATTTGATTATATCAATCATCAACCTTATGATACCAATGATTTATTATTACCAGGAGGTTACTATGCTTCAATGTTCCCTTATTCATGGAAATCATTGGTTGGGACAATGAGTAGCAATGGATATACAGGTACTTTACAATCTGAACCAACAATTGAATTTGAAACAAGTAATGCAATGAGTCTTGAATCGGGAGGTTCATATAACCTTTACTTGATAATGGGAGGAATTGTTGAATATTCCCAATATAATGATTATTTGGGATCTCAACCAATGACTGTGCAAATAGAATGGATAAATTCGTTAGATGAAGTCATTGAAGAAATTGGAGTAATTTCGGTTCCATATAACGATTTTACTGAAGAGACGATTGAATTAACTTCGTTAGTATCAAATGCATTCTTAAAATTCACTGTGATAGATACTGGGAATGTTTTTATGAATACTTCTGTTTCAAAAGATGTATTTCTATTTACTCATACTGTTGCTATTCAAAGATCTATGGATTCCGGATCAATACCATCAACTGGAGAATATTTGTATGGAAAATCGGCCCAGCAAGTGTATGGAGGTCAGTTTATTGGAGATTCTGTCGTATTAGATGATGCTGATTCTTTTGCAGAATTTCATCTTTCTGAAGATGAGGATATAAATAGATTACTTTTGGCATTAGGTGGAGCAGGGGCATCATATGGAATAAGTGTTGAGATAGTTGGTATTGATGACACTTATACTGTTACTCCATATACAGTGGTATATGGTGACGGGTCTTATTTCAATATGTTTTCAATTCCTGCAGGAACCGTAGATGATCAAAAACTTCTTAGGATTACAGTCGAATATGGGCAAGATCTATATATTTTCGGTGTTGGAGCATCCAAGCCGATGTCTGATATGACAGATCGAAAAGCAGCTAATCCTTATGAAGTATTTGCTGGAAAGGTAATAAATGACGAAGTTGCAGAAGGTTTTGTTCTTGAGGCATCTACCACCAGTGGATTAGAACTTATATCAACATATGACTTTGTAAATATGCCATCTGGGGAATACAATTTAAAAGTAAATATGAGATTGTCGGATAATGAGAGCGTGGGGGTTGAAAACGTTATTTTTAGAATGCAATCTGATTTGGGAGGTTCTGAAGTCACGATAGGCGACTTTAATATTTATAATTCAAATGAATATATTGAATATACTGAATTTTTTGATATGCCAGAGAATATTGCAAATTGCTCATTTACTGTTCTGATCTATGCGACTATTACAAATGGAGTATACATTGCAAACTTCGGAGTAGGGGATATCTCAAAAGCCTTAAATGGTTACTCAGGTGATATTAATAGTGAGCAAAGTGGTGTCAATGTTGACTTTGCAAATGATGGAGGAGATTCATCAGATAGAATATCACTAATTGAAGATAATCGACTTGAATATATTCATGGTATGGAGGAAAGAATTTCTGGTGAAGGAAATGGTTTGGGAGCGGATTCCGCTGTGTACCAATTAGAAGATAACACTTTTCATGATCTAGTTGCTTATTATCCATTTTTAAGTTCATTAGAGGAAGTTCAAGGTGTAGATGATAATAATGGAATTATTGATTATGATAGTATAGATAATAATCCCAATGAACAAATTTATAATTATTATTATAACGCAGGTGTTAGTCCAACTTGGCAACTGGGAGGAACATCTTCAGTAGATAAATATGTATTGAAACTAAATTCAGCTGAAGCCTTAAGGATTGGATCTCAGCAAGGAGAGATAGAGCATTGGGATTGGTATTATCAGATGGCAGTGGAAGGTATTTATGGGCATACAATCGCCATGTATTTAGATACGTATAGTCTTAATGATGGAAATCCTATATTGACCACTGATACTTATGTTTTAGAAAAATTAAGTGGAAAATATGAGTTTACTGTATTTCATGATACGGGGTCTACTACAATGGTTTCAGATGTGTCAATTCCAAATGATTTCCATGATTTAATAATTACTTGGGATGCTGTCCAAGGAAAGATGATGATGTGGATTGAGGGTGAAAAAGTAGGTGAAGAACTCATCACAGATATGCCTATCAATTCAAATACAAGTGATCTAAATATTGGATCAAGTGGGTCTTCTTCAACATCAAGTAATTGGAAATTAGATGAGTTACGATTTTATGATGCTGCATTAGGAATGAAATCAATGTTGTTATTAAACGAATACCATGGAAAAATGGTATATGATCCCTATGCGTTTTGGACCTTTGATGCAACAGACGGAAATCAGATTATTCCGAATATCCCTGATGGAAGTGCATCAGGATTTTCATTAACTAATGGAGTACAGCATTATGCAGCCTATGGTGGCACTCTAACTCAAGATGTACCAACATTAAGAGAATCTTTCACGATTTCAACATGGGCGAGAGTTGAAGATGGTAGCAGCTCTTACGGAGTAGGGCAACCTATTTTTACAATTGGAGATACCTTAAATTTTGAAGGATGGAATGATAACTCGTTCAGGATTATGTGGAAGGACACAAGCAGTATTTGGCACACATTATATAGCACATCAAATGATAATGATCATACATTATGGCATATGTATACATTGGCATATGATTCTGATAGTAATGAATTGAATCTCTACATAGATGGGAAATTGAATGATAATTTTGCTCTTTCTCCAAGTTTGAAGGATTCCGCAACCACAGATGCGTTATTAGCTGCTAGTTCAGCCAATGCAGTATACGATAATATGGGATTCTATCTATATGATTTAGATGCTTCAGAAGTAAATGTGTTACATGAATTCAGCAGGAACCCATCTTTCTATTACTCAATGAACGAAGAAGTTGATGGAAAAACACTTAATATGAACTTTAATGGTGAAATAAGAGATCTTGAAGAGAATCATATTGCATCATGGATATCCACACCGGAAACCTATGCAGAAGGAGTATTAGGAAAATCTGTTGATCTAGATGGAAGCGGCGATTATGTAGTAGTACCGAATTTTGATATAGCCAGTGACAATAGCTTTGCCATTTCACTTTGGTTCAAATCAGATTCGATGGCATATGGTAATGGGTTGCTAGATATGGGTTCCGATCAGGCAGATGGTTTTTCTGTTTTCTTTGGCGGAACAACTTCATTATTTGGGAGATTTAATTTTGCTGGAGATAAAACCCAGGCTACCATTAGTTCAGTTATGCAGAATAATAAGTGGTATCATTTAGTTGTAAACTATTATAAGAAAGATAGTTTATACATAATGGATTTCTATTTGAATAATACTCTTACTCAATCGATATCCTCAACAAATGCGATGGTTAATCCAGATGATAACTTAGGTATAGGTGTCAGAGATGCAAATTATTACAATGGGAAAATCGATGAGGTTCAAATATTTAAAAGATCGATCAATGTGGATGAGATTGAGACCTTATTTGATCAAGTTCAATCCTTTAATAAGAACCGTATGATCGAATTGAAATGGTCAGTGATTGGCTCAATTGATAAATTTGATATGTCAATAGCTATGGATGATTATCGAACCCCAATTAAATTATATAGTAATGGAAATAATGTTTACTTTGTACCTAGTGGTTCGACCAGTCCGATTACATTAGATGGATCGCTAACAGATGGTGATAATTATGACCTTGCCGATTTACTTATGAGAGAAAAATCATTTAACTTACAGATAATAGAACAACAGACATCTACAGGCTATTTAGTTGAATATTATTTGCTGGGTAAACTCATTTCAAGCGGGACAAGAACCTCCAGTCTGGGTCATATTCTACAACTAAATTCCAATTCAGAATTAATGATTTTTCATTCAGTTGCATTGCGTCAGTTTGCAGATTCAGAACAAATAGGAACTAGTTCAACTCATAATCAGTTACAATTCACAAATTCACATACAGGTACGGATAATGCAAGACTCTCAGAGGGTTCATTTATTTTACTTCCTGGAGATGAGTTATCTACCTTTGAAGGAGAAGCGGTACCCTTATTCATGAAAGTAAAGATTAGTGACCTTTCACCGGTTGGGTCTATATTCAATATTGATTTGAGAAATGATGATCAATTTTACGTTGATGTTCTAGGTACATCGAGTTTTACTACCCGATTTAATTTAGGTGAACTGGGTAGCTATGAAACAATTGAAATGCCAGTTGGGTATACAAATACGATAATTAATGTCGAAGTAATCCCAAGTGAAGATTATATTGATTTACGGATCTGGAGAGAAGGGGAGCTCAGACCAGCAAGAGGAGATGAAGGATATATAAGGTTATCAATATATGATTCCTTAGGACAATTTGATATTACAATCCATGCAACTAATCTAGTTCAAATTTATGAGTTAAGAACAGGAATTGAATTATTGGATACTCAAAAATCGATCATAGGTGCTGGTGAGGAATTTATAAGTTATGCTCTAGGCACTGAAGAAGATGAGAATGTCAAATTTCAAGAACCTGACTCTTATATTGAGGTGAATGGTACAAATTTTATTGATGAGTATGAAGTTTCCTTTGATTTATATTTACCCAAAGTTACTGATGAAGATGGAATTTTAGAAGTAGTTGTGAAAGACAATTATAAGGAATATATAAATTTCAAAATTATTAAAGACCCCCGTGTTATTGATACGCAGATCTATATTGAATTTAAAACAATATTTGATGAATGGATAAGTACTGAAACCACTGCATTTGTAAGCTCAGATTGGATAAATGTAAAAATTGTCATGTTCGAGAATGGGTACAATATATTGATTAATGATCTATTAATGACTTTTGACCCCATTAATGAAAAGGATTTAATTCCGAATATTACTGAAATTTATCCGGGAGATAAAATTGAGGTTAGAATTGATAGAATAGGTGATGATGAGTTTTATTTAGATAATTTGATTGCTGGAGATGAACTAATTTCGTTCGAAGATGATTCCAAATCGATGTTTAATTTATCTGGGGATACTTATGAAATATTAGATTTTGGGTTGGGATTAAATCCTGCTTTTGAATCAATAACCTATAATTTCTGGGTAAAGCCCAATTCCTTATCAATTACAGGGACAGATATTATACTTTCACAGGCATTAACTAATGATGATGAAGACTTTTTTGTAGCTTTGACTGAAGCTGGAAAATGGGCGATCAGTATCGATTCCACGTATTACGAAAGCACTGTGTCTGCAACGTTAGGATGGCATATGATGACAATTGTTGTTGATTCGAATGTTGATCAAGTTACCTGGTATATTGATGCTGTGGAAACAACAACAATTTCCTATACACCATTTGAATTTGGAACAAACTTATATTTGGGAGCTAGTCATTATTGGTATTTATTTTATGGTAGTCCGATCTATACTACAGGGTATTTCTTCAATGGCTATATTGATGATTTACAATTATTGAAAGATGAAGTTGTAGATGAACAATGGATTATTAGTAAGTATGAGGAAAAAGGAATAAATACTGAAAATGACCATATTGAATACGATTTTGGAATTGGGATGAATCCAACTCAAACATCATTTAGTTATAATTTCTGGATGATGACAAATACAATTGACTATTCAATGATAATGACTCAATCAGGTGCTTCAGGCGATCAAAGAACATATATATGCATACAAGATGGATATATAAAATTAAGGATACAGCAAGTCACTGATCATACTGTGAATGAACCAGTTGATTATGGACTCCATATGATTACACTTACGATGAATGACCAAACTGACACCGCTAAATTATATGTTGATGGTGTGGAGAAGTTGAGTGTAACTTATACTTCATTTACCTTTAATACAAATTTAATGTTCGGTGCATATCGCTATAATCAAGCTAATTTACCAGATTATCGATATGATGGGTTAATCTCTGAGATATATTATAATGATGATGAGGTCTTATCACAGACACAAATTACTTCACTGTTTACAAATAGACAAACGATTATTGAAGATTTCCTATCCTCTGGAGTAAGGATTACAACAGATTATGAAAATGGAGCTGATTATGTATATTTACAGGCAATGGCAATTTATGGTGATGCGGAAATCTCAATTGGATACGGCACAGATCAGGTAACTCAAGTATTACCTTATGGAAATGGAAATGATGTTAAGACTTTGAAATTTAGATTATCTAACATTCGGCAAGGGTTAGTGTATCCATTATCTATTTCTACTGATTCATTTGTAAAAATAATCTCAATAGGAATTGATGAAGATATGGCTGTTGAAGATTGGTTGATAGCTACTGAATTCTTAAAATATGATACTCAAACTCAAACTTTAGCGTATAAACCTAAATATATTGGAAATTCAGTAATTGCAGAGGATCGTTTTGAGGATGGGGCTTTAACTGATGTAAAAGTAAATGGAGAACCGATTTACTTTGATATGAACGGAGAAATAATTGATTCAAAAGGAGATTTTAAAGCTATCATAGAAGGGTCCGTGACACAGGTTAAAGGAATCGTTGGTGATGCTATGCTTTTTGATACAGGAAAAGCTATCTTACCTAATTTTGGTATTAAGGATTCTGAATCCAGATCAGTATCTATGTGGATTAAACCATCTGTTGATGGGTCCAGTATGGATACTTGGGCATCTCCCTTCACTATGGGTAGAGATTTTGGTGCTAATTCTGGATTTATGGTTACAGTTCATGGAAATGAATGCCCAGTAATTGATTCAATAAATGCTCATTATTACGGTGCAAATACGTGTAGTGATGAGATCGCTTTAACAAACGAATGGATTCATATAGTTTTAACACATGATCAAGCTACAACTACCCAGAAGTTGTATATTAATGGTGTGTTAGAAGGAACTTCTACTGTTTCGTTGGATACTGATGATGAACCATTTAAATTAGGAGAGAGAATGTACCGAGATGATCCTGCCAATATAAAGAGCTTCAGGGGGATCATTGATGAGGTTTACATCTATGATTATGCAATTGATACAATATTGGTGGAGGATCTTTATAACAGAGCATATCTTACACCAGATCTTCACATAAATTTTGATAGTGGTATTAGTGATTTATCATTAAATAACTATAATGCAACGAACAATGGAGTTGCCTTGGTTCCAGGAAGAGGAAAATATGCCGGATATTTTGATGGTCAATCTACAATTGATATTGATATGGATATGATTGGAGATAGAGCTATGACATTATCTGCATGGATATTTGACCCATTTGGGCATCCTCATCGCGGTTCATTCTCAGGGTCCATTATTCAATCTTTAGCTCCTAGTACATGGGATTTTGATTTAGGAGTAGATTGGAGTGATGCTATGTTTTATCTAAAAGATGATACTTGGTCAACCGCATATGCAGCAAAATCAACTGATGATGTTTGGAACAGCACCTTTGCAGATGGATATCATCATATTTTAGGTGTTTATGATGGTTCAGAGATGGCATTATATATTGATGGAGAATTAATTAGATGGGTGGTTAGCACTCCTTCAGGTCAAACAACAAGAGCAACTGCAATAAGAATTGGAGGTGCAAATTCTGCTCAAGAAAATTTCACTGGTTATATAGATGATGTAAAAATCTGGAGGAAGGCTTTGACTGTTGAGGATATTCAGAATGAATATGCTTATGGTAGTGCCATGGTCAGCTATGATTTTGATGGAGGACTATATGATGGTTCAGGTAATCAACATAATGGATATGAATCATCATATTATGAACTCGATATCTTACAAGAGTATTCAAATTATGAATATTTTACCATGGGTCATTGGGGTACTGGATTTGGAGAGGCAAAAGTCGTACCTCTCCATGATGGACGAGCTGTTTATATTCATATTGATAAAAATGCAGGAGATAATGGTGATCAAAGATGGCAAACTCCCTATTTACAATATGATAAAGGAGTGGACTATGTTTATTCATTTGATTTCAAACCTGTTGAATTTAGTGGATGGCAAACAAATCTGTATATAAAAGGGGACGTAGTTGATGATGTACTTCCCAATTGGGAGAAAAGTATTGCTAGTGATATATTAAATCCAGTTACGGCCATTTATTTAGGTGATGGCTGGTATCGGAGAGTTATTGATATTCCTAAGGAGACATTCACCGGAACTGGAACCTCAGGATTGCTTGGATTTTATACAGGTTGGAATCAAGATGCCTACTACAAATATTTCTTTAAGAATCCAATTGTGAAACCTGTAGTAGAAGAATTATTCTTAGATTTTGAAAATGAAGATCATCTAGTAAATACTTTAAGCGATGGTTTGCAAGGTAAATACCCATTAATGGGTACTCCATCGGATATAATTAATGGAAATGATGCCATCTGGTATGGTACAGAGCAATATTATGAGGGGGCTTATTTTGATGGAACCACAAATAATTATCTAACGATTCCAAATACAGAATTTGTTAATATCAATGATTTTACTATGAGTATTAGGATCAGATCTGAAGATATTGATCACGGACAGGTTGGCGATATAAATTCTTTTAATACTTTATGGAGTATTAGTGATGGTACGAATTATAATGCATACTTAGTTTTCATTGAGGAAAATGCACTTTATACGCACTTTATGGGTGGTATTTTTAGTCAACCCTATGATTTTGTTGATAATGAAATTTATGTTATTACTCAGACCAGGTCTGGTAGTACGCTAACATCATATATTAATGGAGAATTATTAGGGACCATGAGTGTTTCTTCAACCTCATTTAATGCTTCAACAATAATTTTAGGCCAAGAACAGGATTCAGAAGGAGGTACCTTTGATGCAGATCAATCATTATTTGGCTGGGCAAATGATTATACAATTTATAATCGAGCGATTACAGCGGCAGAAGTATATGATTTGATATATGGAATAGCAGATCTTCGATATGGATCTGGCAGTAATGCATTATATATAGACAGAACTAATACGAATACTGTAACTCAAATCGATTTGTCAAATACTTATCTTAACGATTTTGGAGCAACAAGTACAACAATAAGTTTCGATTTGATGCTTAATTCAGATCAACTACCGATATTTAACGTACTGGGAACTGATTCAGGATCTGGTGGTGGTCAACAAAAAGGTTGGCAAGTATCTAGTACAGATGGGGGCCAACATTTGAGATATTATATTAATGATGGTACTGGAAATTCTGGAATAGTTGTTCAGATAGCCATACCTGCAGATAATAGTTGGCATAATTATTACTTTGTTACTGATCGTATCAATGAGGAGCTAAGAGGATATATTGATGGAGAATTAATATCCACTACAACAATATCTGCAGGATATGGAACGTTTGAAACCAGCAAATTAATTGGATTGGGTTTTGCAACGAACCTAAGTTTACTTATGAATGGAGCATTGGATAATGTATTTATAGTAGATTATGCGATCCCTGAAAACATGATACTAGAGGGCTACGAACCCGAGACAATTCAATATATTGAGGGAGAGAATATGGTCTCCAACGGCAATTTTGAATATGGTAATCATATTGAAGAATATACTGCAGGTGATAGTTGGGGAACATATGATATCGTAGCATTGGATAGTCCTACTAGTAGTGGGTATGTACTAAGGCAACAAACAGGAGAATATGAGATCAATTCGTGGATAGTAAATCCATCGACTACATATACTATGTACGCATGGGTTGCATATACACCTGATTGGGATGGATCCACACAAATAATGCATTCTAGAGCCTTTGGTAATAGTGGTACACATATTACCACAAATGGTGCAGGTAACCTCTTGAGAACTATGAACATAAATGGGATTACTTGGGAATACCGAGCACAAGCAATTACTAGTCCAGCTGATTCAACAGGGGCCTTCTCATGGTATCTAGGATATTCTGCTGGAGCTACACAAGGATATCGATATTTGACAGGTATAAAATTAATACCTCAGGCTGAGGCTAGTGTTTTATATGAAATCGAGAGAGAAGAACGTCCAGTGTATGCTTCAATTGATAATCATCAAGTCGCAGCATTTGATGGATATAATGATGCGGTGACAGTAGATGCGGATTTTGCAGGAATGCAAGAGATTAGTATTGTGACTACTGTGAAAATTTTCCCAGCAGAAGCAGGTCAATGGGCAGGAATTTTCGGTTCAGGATCTGGAACTAATTTCATTCACATGCAAATTGATAGTGGAGACAATATCAATATCTATGTTTATGGTAAGAATATTCCATTAACAACCTCTTTTGAAAGATATTATGGAAAATGGACGCAAATTGCAGTCACAATATCTTCGACTTCTATCAATATTTACATTAATAATATATTGAAGGCAACAACTAGCTCAAATTCAAACACAATTACTTCACCCGATAATAAAGCTGGTGTGACAATAGGTAAAGTATATTCAGATTCTAGATATCTATTTGGCCAGATGAATTCAATCCAAGTATTTAATTATGCAATTGATCAGGAATTGGTATCATATTTGTTCGATATTGAGAATTTAGTTTATGCAGATTATGATTTAATGGCAAATGATCAATCGGGCAATAATGTAGATCTAAGGCCTGAATTTATAGATACATCAGTTTCTGATGTATTGAGTTCAAATGGTGAGGCCATTTTATTTGATGGTAATACACATCTCAGAAGTGTAAATAATGATGATTTTGACTTTAAAGAGGCATTCAGTTATTCAGCAATGGTTAGAGTTGATGATTTTGAGAACCACAGAAATTATTTGATTAGTAAAGAGAATGAATATCAGATATCTGTATCTACTTCAGGTCAAATTCATTGGGATATTAAACAAAATGGATTAACTTATTGGAACGGAGCAGACACTGGAATCTTCTTAACTTTAGGAGAATTTACTCATATAGTATTCACATATAATATGGGAGAGATTAAAGTATATGCGGATGGATTATTGATGTACTCGACACAGTTAGCCACCAATTCATTAAACAGTAATGGTCAATCATTTAGAATAGGCGATAGAGAGTGGAATTATGGCACTTCTGCAAGTTATCTTGGGCAGATGCATTCAATCAAATTATATGATTGTGCTATTGATGAAGGTCATGTATATGAATTGTATCTTAATGCTGTAGGAATTGATGTTAATTCTGGATTTCATTGGGATTCATATGAAAGTAGTATTCATGAGATTAGAGAAACTAATGGATATATTTTATTAGAAAGCATATCTAGTTCCAGTTCAATACAAGAAAGTATTGCTGAAGTTGATTTGAATAAATATCAATTATCAAATAGAGACTTTAAATTATCATATAAAATGTCTTGGAATAATGGAGTGGAAAGCAATAATGATATCGCCGAATATTCGCTGAATTTAGTTGATATCTATGGAACTACCAGAATCAGTATTGGGTTTATTGAAAGTGTAATTAATTCCGAAAATTTATTTGTTAGATATTATGATGCACAAGGAATTTTAGTTGAGGAATCTATTGGTGATGGAACACAATTGGATTTTGACGAGGCTTTTGTTGAATTATTGTATATTAATGATGAGTTGAGTGTAAGGATATATAATTCCCAAGAACAGCAAATATCTGCGGTCCAAATAACAGATGATGTGTTTGCTAAGATACAGATTAAAATTCAGACTGGAGCAAATAATACTGAATACCATTTTGCTACATTTGATGATATAATAATTTGTAATGTAGTGACTATGATGATACCTTCTTATTCTGAATTTGCAGAAGGAACAGCATTTTTCACAGATAATTTTGATGATGGAACTATTGATACTACTTGGACTAAGGATTATAGCACATATACAGGAATGGAGTATACAGAAACAACAGGTAAAATGGTCGGTTCCTATGTTGGAGGAGGCTCAAGCTGGCAATACATATTTCTTAGAAAAGATCTTAATTTCGCCAATGCTATTTCAATATCTATGGATGCAGATTATTATTTCGTTAATGGAAAGATGGGAGGAGTCCGATTATATGCTAGAGATGCAAATAATAATTTAGCTTTTCATGTTACTTTTTGGGATGCTTGGTCAAGTACAGCAAAGAAGGTGTATTTAGTGGGATATCAAGAGGATGGAACAGATGCTCCAGGTTCATTCACAACAGGATATTTATGGGGATATGATACTGGTAGTATATCAATTGCAGTTAATGTATTATCTGAAACTTCTTATGAGCTCTCTTTAGTTCATGAAAGTGGGTCGTATAGTACAACTATAACAAATACAAGAGTGCCTGTTAATCTCGAATTAGTTTATATGCAACATGCTTCTTATTATTCTACTGCGTCCTATGTAAAATGGGATAACTATGAGGACTGTATAACCCAAGAAGGTGAAGTATCAACTGAGATAATTGATATAGAAAAAACAGCAATTGGCCTTAAGTCTAATATTTTTACGGATCATGGATCAAGATCTGTGGAAACATATGATTTTGCGTCTGCTGGTTTATCCAGTAGCACATGGACTGAATCTGTGACCAGTGGTTCCTCTTATGATGTTCCGAATACGATGCTATCCGATGGATTAAAAGCATATTATGATCTCGAGTATGATAATTTCCATACATATTTTGGAAATGATTGGCTTGGTGAAGACCATACTAATTATTTTATTTCTGATCAATCTGGTAATGGAAATACTGGAACTGCTATAAATCCATCACAAGTAAATACAATATATCCGACAGACGCACCACAAGGGAATTATGCTGCGGACATGCAAGGTGCATATATTAGTATTCCTGATTCATCAAGTTTGGTATTTACAGGCGATTTAACAATTTCAATGTGGCTAAAACCATCTGATTTTAGTGCTAGAAGAAATCCTATTGGGAAAGCATATGGTGGAGATTTTGCAATTACACAGGAAACTAATGGTTATCTAAGCTTCTATTATGGTATCACAGGTACCGACTCTGGTAGTCATTCAAGTCATCAATACGAAGGTATTAGTTCGGATACCGCATTATCTTTAAACCAGTGGACCCATGTACTTATTACACGTGAATATCGTGGATCAGATTTTGTCGTTAAAATCTATTTTAATAATCAATTGGTTAGATCTGTTGAAACATCATGGGTTACATCTATTACTCATTCAACAAATAATTTGTATATTGGTGAAGGATATGTCTCTGGTTATCATGGAGGAATCGATGAAGTAAGATTATATGATAGAACTTTGTCTGAGTATGAAAGGACTGTGCTTAATGAAGGTTCTGAATTCCAAGTACAAGAAGAAGTATTATCTTTAAGGACTCCATCCTCCAGTACTGGATCCGGAGCATATGAAGCTAGGTATAATATGGAATCATCATCTACTACTACATTATTGGATACTAAGAATTCTAATGATCTAGTATCTATGTATGGTGACGTGAACCGGTATGCAGGGTTTGATGGAACTCAATCAGTTACAAATAACGTATATAGAGAATCAACTGCAAATTCCGGTATGATAGTTGGAGATGAATCCATGTCAATGAGTATGTGGATGAATATTGAGTTCGGCCCTCCAGAGGAGTTACCACCAGTTTTACCAATGGGAGATAACACATGGCAAAATACTAAAGTTTACACCTCCAGATTAGCAGGTAATAGGGGAACCTCAGGAACGGGATGGCAGGTTAATATTGAGATACAAGAAATAACCGATTGTGAGGATATTCACGATCCAAACCCAACATGTACTTATGAGACTTATTGGCGATTTAAAGATGTAGGTTTTCAAGATACGATAAATAGATATTACTGGTACACTGATTCTACATGGAGAACATCTGATGGATGGCAACATGTAGCATTCAAAATAGATTCTTCTGGAAATACAATTACATTATATCTTAATACACAGTCAGTATTTTCTACATATGTAGCAGCAGGAATTGGGTCATTGGATGCAAATTCATTCATATTAGGGGGTAGAGGAACTGCTTTTAGTAGTAGATTACCGACTTCAGCAGACCAGAGATTTATAGGAAGGCTAGACGAGGTGAGATATTATCCAGGTGTGCATTTATCGACCTCAGACGTGCAACAGATATATTTTTCAAGAGCAGATCCTAATACATGGGCTTTACCCTCATATTTCGAATACTCGACACCTGATGCTTGGTCTTTCTCAGCAAAGATGATTATCAATGATGATACAACAGATAGCTATGGTAAAGTTGGTGTTATTCTTCATGATTCATCCTCAGGACAAATAGATACAGATATTAGGCTTGAGAGAAATCCTGGTTCTATGAATTTTGTTGCTAGTGGAGGTATGTGCAGTAATGAATACTTATCAGTTACTTCATCTGGATTTGGGAAATTATATCTCTCATATACCGACGGTGTATTGAATATTGCATTTGATGATAGGATGGATGGAAGTATGGATGTGGAACATTCATGCTCGTCTACCTATTCATATGATAAATTACGTTTGGCATGGTCATATATACTAGGTGAAAAGACAATGGATTATTCTATTGATAATCTGGAGATTTCTGAGGGGGTAATTAAAAGTGGAGAGATCATGATGACTGAGTATACCCAATCAGGTCTTGGATTAGAAGGTGATGATTACTGGTCAATAAATCATGATTCTTCAGAGACTGTTTATTCAACTGGTGACTTAGGTGGACTTTATATTGATACTTCAGATGATGTATTAGCATTACAATATGTCCAACCAAAAGGAGCTGTTGTTACAGCATATTCACTAATCGAAATGGAAAAAGATGGAGATTATGAGACTTTCTGGATTCGTTACAAGTTTGCACATGGTTCTGAGGCAAATTATTATGAACTACATGAAGATGGAGAGTTGCCAAATAATTATTATGATGATGAAGTACCAACTGTTGTATATGATTTAACAGCATATTATTTCACAACATCAATGACATGGACACGCCAAATGATTGATTTGAATAAATTAATGAAGGCATATCTTTCAATGAGTGGTAGACCAATTGGAAATTATGAAAGAATGATGAATTTCCTAGTTATGGATACTGATGGTGAATACTTTAAATTTGATGTCAATACTTATGATAGTACAAGTATTATCAGTGGGCAAAATCCTTCTGAAGGATTAATGTCTGCATATCATGAGTTCAGATGGAAAACAGTATCTGCCAGTAAAAATGGGATGCTTGATTTAGGGTCCAAGATAGCAAATTATGATAATTCTTTGACCTATGAAACAGATATTGCCACATATATCTATAGTGATGCAAATGTAATTGTATATCTAGATATTGATTCAAATGGATATTATCATATTCATAACAGTGGATTGGAGACATTTGATCACAGTGAAACCAATAAATTAGTCGCACTTAATTTAATAAAAGGTAAAAATAAATTACAAATTACATTGATTAATGATAATAGACAAGATGGCTGGTGGGTAAATGTAGGTATAATGACTGCAGGGATTTCCAATGTGACAATGTCATTGGATCCTGAGCTTAAAGAGGAAGAATTTTCGACCTTCAATACTCTAGTAAATTCGACATTGGAAGCAAAGGGAATTTTTGCGTTCTTTGACTATGAAATCCTATCAAATAAGCCAGAGTTATCAGATGCCCCTGAAATTGATGACAATTTAGTTGTTCATTTCAAGATGGATGGTAATGATGATGATAGTTCAGTATGGCAAGCTGCCACAACGACTACTGGTAATATAGATTATGAATCTGGGGTTTATGGAGAAGCTGGAGTATTTCATGGTTTAACATCTCGAGACTATTTCGAGACAACTAATACCTATACATTCCCAAGCCAAGGAACGATGGCTATGTGGATAAAAGGTGATCCTGATGCTCAGAGAAATGAAAATATTTATCCTGCAGGATGGAAATATATGTTTGATTTCTTGGGAGTAGCTGGAGATGGAACACAGAGGTCTGGAGCAATTTCCAGAGTAAATGGCCAGAATTATTACCCCCAGTGGGGACAGTTATCTATTTATGATAATACATGGCATCATTATGCCTTAAAATGGGATAGTAATCAAGTATGGTTAGTTTTGGATGGAATTGAGTATGCACCTTACACTATGACAGGCCAACTTCCAATAGGCGAATCTGCAAAAATAGTAGTAGGAAGTGGATGGGCATCAACCTATGGACCTCATAATGGTGCAATTGATGACTTCAGGATTTATGATAGAATCTTATCTATGGATGAATTCGCAGAATTATCAGCCAGAAAATATACAACCAGTGCTAATGAAGAATTTACGGCATATGCTTATGATGAAGTTGAATTAGTACCTGGATATCTTGGAAAAGGTGTTAGTATCAAGGATGATGGATATTTGAAAGTTGGAAATGCTGAATTTTTGGATTCCAATATTCGCAATGCTACATGGAGTACAAAGATCTATTATGATACTTTAAGCTCAAATGAAGAAGTAATTATTTCTAAGTATGATACAACGGATCAGTCCTGGGCATTCGGTAAGACAGCTGATAATAAAGCATATCTAAAATTGAATTTGGATAGTGTTGTTGGAACCTATTATTCAGATGCGGATTTCTTTGAAGAAGATATATGGATCACAGCAACAGCTGTTTGGAATGGTACACATGTGGAGTTCTTTAAGGATGCCAGTTCATTTGGTATTTCATTAGCTAGTGGTAATTATGTGTCATCATCTGCTGATATTATTATAGGGGCGAGTCATGATGGAACTTTATCAAATCTCAATGGTATTCTAGAAAATACTTGGGTCGCACCTATATTACTCAATAACACAGAATTAGTAGATATTAAGAATGAAGCTCGGTTTATCCAAGCTACTTCTATAGAAACTATGAATGCAATTGTTGAAGAGGAGTACGTGAGGAGATATTACCCAATGGATGGAGATATTAAGGATTTATCCGGTTGGAGGCAAGATGGTAGTATTAATAGTGGAAGTTTTGGCCCTGGAATACGAGGATCTGCATATAAACCTAATACATATGGAATTATACCTGTTTATCAGATCCAGCCTGGTGAAGCATTTACAATGAATATGTGGGTGAATGTCGAGAATCTGACACCTCATCCATCATATCCAGATGAACATTTCTATCTACCTATGACTGGGTATGATGTAACGTCTTATGACAGTTATTCTGAGCTATATGCTCATTATGATACCACAAATGAAGAATTCAACTCTGCAACTTTCAGAGTAGAGGATGATGCCGGAGCAAGTCGAGCAATTTATCGAAATGATAAATTATCATGGGAAGATATAATTGGAAAGTGGACAATGATTACAGTATCATCAAATGGTACATACGCAAAATTGTATATCGATAGTGTATTGGACGGTGAAGGATCATTTGAATTAACTGATAGTTTGAGTATAACTAGACTTGCAAGAGCATATGCAGCTACAATTCTTGACGGCTATATGGATGAGGTATTATTATTAGATACTGAGTTAAATGTTGCGGATATTGAAGAATTATATAGAATGGAGGAATATGCAATTAATAATTGGGTTGTCGGATCTTCTTTACTAAAAGCTGAGGGACTGGGATTCATGATGCAGGCAGTCCAGCTTGTTCCAGGTAATAACGAGATGCTTGTGAATGATTTGAATACATTTGGTTCTACAAATCAATTAGAGTTTTATCATCATTATACTGTTGATGCTCCTGATCAGTATGTAATTTCTGAGGGTGAGCATCTAGCAAATAATATCGCCATGGATAGAATACATAAGGCCAAAGATGCTGCATCATATTATATTAATGCAGACTCATCAGTTTATACTGATTTGGACATAAAAGTAGGAGATGTTTGTGAGTATAACATCAAGTCTGACACCTTTAAATGCCCAGATGGATTTGATGATCCTGAAGAAGCATATGTAGGATCTGGTGAAACTATACTTAAGCTAGGCACTCAATTACTTGCTGTATCTCAGCTATATTTTGATACAGATCTAACCACTGATATTGAATTAGTCTTAAGAATGCCATATTATAGTGATGTAAGCTTTGGTGCCTATCCTACCGCTTCAGGCAGAATGGGAGTTTCAAGTATCGAGGCAATTCAGATTGATGATAAGATTGTTAGACCATATAGTCATGATGGCTCAGACACTATAAATCCATTCAGTTCAACTGGTAATGGTAATTTTGAATATGGTTCTGGTATATATTTTGGAAGTGCCCCAGATGTTCCAGTTGATTGGTCACAGGTCACAACACGAGATGGTTTAAGAATTCGGATACCAGTGGGTAGTGATATTTCAAAGTCAGGTTTACACAGAATTGGTATTGTAATCAATGCAATGAGCACCTATCTTAACGAAGAATTATCATTTACTTTCTCATTGTCTAAAATGACAGATCAAATGAGATCTGTAATTGATGCAACTGAATATGAGCCTACTAGTACAGCTATAGCCAATAGTAAGATAGTTAGCTTTACAACTAATAATAAGGATATTATTGAATTAGGTAATATTGGAGATAGCCCCGCAGGCACTTCTATTGATTACCGAAACCCAAGCCCTGGAAGAAAGATTGTATCAAGAGACTGGGTACAAGATAATGCTGGAAGATGGCATACTATGACTCAAATATATATGGGTGTTTCGCAATATGATGCAAATCATGGTGCAGGTCTTGTTAATATCGTAATGGTTCGTGATCTTGGAACTCGACATGAAGAGGCTAGTTTGGTACAGCAGGGTGTAGGTGCACCAGTACTTGAGGATCCACAATATACAGATGAGGATTCTGGTGAAGTATTCTCAGAATCATATTTTGATATGACAAATGAAATTCATGCAAGATTTGAAAGTGAACTTAATGGAAAGGTCAGTCTTAACACAATGGCCAAGAATGGATTGTATGCATTTACGAAGAATAGTAGGTTGAGAATTGATGGTAATGCATTTGGTGGCATCTATCCAACAGTTATTAGACCTGCATCAACTGATGTAGAACTTTATAGATCCAGTAAGTCAATTGAAGCAAAATCTTATGGGTTGAAGGCTGATACCGATGTAGGTTGGATTAATCTTCAACTTGATAGCAGTGAATTGGGTTACATCTCGATATATGATAGTTATTCCAATCATGAATTCGATAGGATTGAGAAGGTAGAATTCTATGAAAAGATTTCTGTATTAAGATATATTGATATCTATGGAGAAAGAAAAGTCGTTATTGTAGCTTATAATGATGATTTAGGATTTAATAATTTATCAATTCCTGAAATTATTAAAATGATAAATAATAATGAAATCTATGTTGTGGGTAGCTATGACGAGAGGTATGCCAGTGTATTAGTACAGAAAGATGACTCTAGAATTTATGCAATTATCAATGGTCATCTTGAGAACATAGAATTACATACTAATTTAGGTCCTAGAAAAATAGTAACCGAGATTAATCCTCAATCTTCAATCGTCAAATTGAGAGATACTGCCGCAGGTGAGGCGATAACTGATACAAAATTACATCAGTTATTTATTGCTGATTTATCAGACGAGATACAAAATAAGAATCTACAATCATATTTCTTAGATGGATTCAGTTTCTCAGATATTGTTGAATCAGCATCCAATGCATTTAATAATGTTGTAGATGCAGTGGTAGATCTCTATAATGATGTTATGGATGGCATTGAGACATTATATAATGAAGCCCAGGAGTTAGTATCTGATATTTATGAAGCAGCGAAGGCCAAGGCAGAAGATTTAGCAGATCAAGTATCAAGGTTTATTCCATCACCGATATTGATGATTGGTGATATGATTAGAGATGGAATGATGTGGTTAGATTCTGCTATAGGAGGTGCTATTGAGAAGATAGCAAGTAAATTTGGTGCTTTTGTGGATGTATTCCAGACAGGATTCGATATGGCAGCGAGAATGATTAATGATGTAGCTCAGAAATTTGCGGATCCAATAAATAAATTGCTAAATAGTGCAAAAAATGCTTTAGCCAATGCGTTAGCCTGGATCGGAGATGGATTAGAATGGGTAGTAAACCAAGTTCAAGGTCTTTTCGATAATTTTTCAAGTATGAAGGATAAATTTTTGAGTTTAGTTCTTGAATTGGTAAATAAAATATCGCCTTCTGATAATGATGATGAAATTGAAGTGCAGACAGTTGCAGATTTACCTGCTCCAGATTTCAGTTACACTTATAATTGGGATATGAGAAATGAAGGATATGATTTAAATGGTGATGGGGAAATCGATCATGGCGATCCACTAGAATGGCCTTTTCATCCAAATAGCCCTTATTATGTACCAGTTTTTGATGAGAATAATTGGGGAGATACAATTAAGCTAATTGAACCTAGAGTAAATCCATATTTGGATTGCTACAATAATGGTGCTGGAAGATTTATGGCGAATAATGTACTAAGACTATTATTCTTGATAGGTTGGGCATCAATTTGGGGCTCCGGAATAGGTATCCTTGATGGCGAAATGGGAGTAAAGTCAAATTCAGTGATTGATGGGTCTGTACTATATAGTGATGGATATATTTTGCAATTAGATGTAATTGGTGATGCTATGATGGAGGAATCGTCAGGAGATGATCTTTTCACTGAAAATACTGGAAATATGATTAATGATCATGATTGGGCCCATACAAATGAGGATTCTGCAGATAAGAAAGAACGTAGTCTAAGGCAGCTTAAAATGTATCTTCAATTGTTCCCATTTGCACAGACATTTACTCAAATGAGTAGAGATAAAGATGGAGCATTTATTGAGGAATTTACGTTTAAGAGTGACCCATATCAAAAAGCAGATGTGAGTGGAATTTTACCTGATTTACCAGGGAGATCAACAGCTTGGAATATGATTATCGATGATACAAACTTCAATGAGGAAGGTAATTGGGATCTTGATTTCTATATACCAATTCATGCGACTTTATTGGGAACTGATGATTTCTTAATTAGTGAAAGTGGATTTTGGAAATTATCGGAATTTACTGTGATGGTGATGACAGAGATGATACTTGCTGTTGCACTAGGAACAGCAACTGGTGGATTATGGGATTTAAAAGATGATCTAAGAGATCTCTTATTTGAACCTATGCCATTCTTCCGTGTATTCGCGGCATTTTTAATCCCAATAGATGTTGCAGAGATATCAACTACTTACGCGACTATTGCATCATTTGGGGCTTTAGGAGCATTATGGGTAGCAATAAAAGCAATCAGTGAGGGTGCCCATGAATCAAAGAATATCCTCAAAAGAGGATTCAGAGCTATTATGAAAATAATGTATGCACTTGGAGCGATTATGATTGGTATATCACTGGATGTTCTTCGGGCAATAGCCCATGCAGAGAAAGTTGTAGGAAAGAAATTTGCAGAAATGGTTGTCGGTGCATTCCAATTCCTTACGATTTCGAAATTTACCATTGCCGGTAAGATAGCGATATTGAAAGCATTTGATACAATCGCAGGTATTAAAGGTGCAGATGAAGCAGTAGAAGTATTATCAGATGCATGTTTAGAAGATCCGAAACTATGTGCCCCAGTTGTAGATGAGGCAAATCGATTCCTTGCATATATTCAGAAGAAGTATCCTGAATTTAGTGGAATAATTGGGAGGAATGGATTTTCAGAGGATGCTTGGAAGAAATTCAGAGGAGAATATCATAGAAATTTAGTCGGAGACTGGATGGCATCACTCATCAAGAAATTCCTAAATGGATTAATTATTCTAATTGATAGTTATGTATTACCACATGCATTAGTTATTAATATTTTCAAAGCAGTAGGTGCAATTGCTTCAAGATTATTTGGCAGTCTGACTAATGCAATTAGACGTACGAAACATTTCTTCGATATGAGTGGAATTGATATGTATCTTGAAATCATGAGTAAAGGTAGCATTAGTCGATGGGAAGTCATGTGGAGTAGTGATGATGAAGTCTTGGAGGCAATGGCAATGGGAGAGGCCCTTAAAGAACTCAAAGTGGTCACTGAATATATAACAGGTGGGGTTGATGCTTTGCTTAAATCTGATGTTGCTCAAGGTCCAATATTTGATTTGTTACGATATTTGAAATATGGCGATGAATATTTCACCGAAACGACATTAGAAAGCTTAAGGAAATCTAATGATTTCGATATTGAAGGTGCACTCTACGGTGTTCGAGCATTTGGAGGAGAATTTGCGGAGAATTATCTGAAGGAGTTAGCTGTTAGAAGTGGTTTTGCTAAGGCATTGGGTCTAGCTACTGCAGACGTTGCTGGAATGGAAGCATTAGGATTTTTATTAAAGTCTATTGAAAATTCAGTAGAAGGTTTAGCAACAAAGAAAACAGGGATCACGCAATTAGCATCAAATCTTCAGAATATATTCGAGAGTAATAAATTATATGAACAATCAGATAATGTTATTCAGGCAGCTGTAATTAAGAAGAATGGAGATATTGTTAATTTAGGAGGAAGTACTAAATCAAAGTATATAGTATTTGGAGGAGCTGATGATTTTGTAAAGGAGGTCATATATTCAAATGAAAAAATGCCATTATCTCGAATGGTAGAAAATACAAATTTAGCTTTGATGGCTTTATGTTATAAATTTAACACTGGTGCAACTGATGCAGCATTAATCCACTCAGCTGCTGAGTGGGGTGGTTATGTAATTGGTAAATTATATGATGGATCTACGATAAAAGATATAACGATTGCTGAATTACTCGGAGCAAAAGGTAATCCAGATAAAATCTTGAATTTCTATAAAGGATATCATAGTTTACTCGGACCAAATTATGCAGATAGTGCCACCGATGGTAAATTCTTATTACTAATATCTCAAATAAATCTTCGAAAAATGGATGGAGTGTTTTCTGATCGTTTATCGAGTTCAAACTGGGAGCGATTCCAATTGATTAATAAAGAAATTGAAGCAACCTATATTCAAAATGCAAGGATAATTTCAGATGATGCTGGTTATATTGATTTAGAAAATCAAATGAATGTTTTAGATACTTGGATGGCATCTGATATGACTTATAGTGAATTATTTGTAAAAGTAACCCCATCTAATGTAGGATCTTCTGGTTTTGATGAATTGTTCTTTATGTTAGATGACCCTGCGAAAAATTCAAAAATCATTAATAAATCTGTAATAAATGAAAATAAAGCAGTTGCTAAAGTTGAAGAATTGGCGACAGCAATAATATCGGGTGCAAAGAAAATTGGAGATACAGATTTAAGAACTGCGATAAATGCAGGAATTTTTGGGAAACCTGATATCAATACTCTAATGGCATTATATAAAGATGTAGACGAAAATGTTTTAAGACAAATCGCAGCCGGATTACCCGACAATTTGCTTGATAAATATCTTGAAAACTATAAAAATAGTCAAATTGCTATAATATCCGATGCGTGGAAGGACCTTACACTTCAAGATATGAATGAAATGTTATTTGCATATATCAAATATACTGGATTATCAAAGATAGATGCTTTAGCAAAATTAAATAAAGCGTTTTATATATCAAATCCATCAAATACTGTTGAATTTTCTTCAGAAATGATTAAGCAAACAACTGGATTTGGTGAACCAATAATACCGCATATCGTATCAACTGATGTATCAATCTCAACGTCGATTTCCTTACATTATATAGACCCAACAGATGGCCAGATTAAGCCATTGACAGGAGATATTACCGTTTTATCCCCAGAAAATCCCCATTGGAATTTTATAAATGGTGTTGGTATGAATGAGAATTCAGCCTTACTTTTTGCCATGCATGAAAGTTCTTTATCTGTAAATCAAGGAAGTGGTAGGATTATCATTAATCCGGATTTAATAGAGAATGGTGCTTTGAATGAAAAAGGATTAAATCTGTATCGTAAAGGATTAGGAATGTATCAAAACTTGCAAGTAATTTTAGATACAGCCATAGTGGAAGAATTATTCCAAACTGGGAGATTAGTCAAAATTAGTGATGATGTGATGAAATCAGTTGGAATGAATCTTAATTATCAAAATACAATTCAAAACGGAATGGTTGACGGTAAAGTGAGATTGAACCCAATTTCGGGTAAATATATTATTAATGGGAATGAAGTTGAAGTGTCTGTTACTCTTAAATATTCAATTGAAGGTAATGATGTTCAGATAGATCCAGTAATATTAATTAATGGAGTTGAAACCCAAAAGAACTTAGATGATGTGGCATTTGTTTATTCGAGCAATGGGAAAGAGATTACTGTAAAATATGGAGATTTATCTAACGATATAGAAATCAATGTTAGACTAACAGGAACTAATGAGGATATGAAAGTCTTGATCGGAGGATCTACTGCCATGTCTTCAACTCAAAAAGTTGTCATGTATAGGTCATATGATTCAAGTGGGGCATTTATAGGGTATAAGATGAAATCTGTACGAGGATATATTGGAGTAGGTTATGATAGAATTCGTCCAAATCAATTTGCTAATCAAATTACATTGGATAATTACTTGTCAAGTGGAAATGTAGTTTCGACACAAGATATTTTTGATGTAATGGTTACATCTGAACAATTAGGATCATATACTTTAGATCTCGGAAGTCTAGAAACTCTACGAAATATGTATGAAGCAGATAGATTTCAATTGCAATACCATCAGGATTTAAGTTATGAAATGCAAAATCAAAATACTTTTTATATATCTGCGATTATGATGATTGATGATATAAAGAAAGGAGATGCGGTATGGATGCCAAATATTGACAATGTTGATGAGTGTATTGTTAGATTATATAATGCAAAAACTGATGCCCTACTAAAGGATGTTATTCCAGAGTTAGATGGCCATATAGTAGATGGAAAAGATATTGGAGATTTGACAATTGCAGAATTAATGGAAATCTATTATCATGGAACAAAATACAACGGAAATGCTATAACACATATGTATTTTGGTGATGCTTTATGGGAGTATATACCTGCAACATTTATGAATTTATATCAAAAGGCAATGCTGAATATACTAACCCAAACTTATGGTTCTGGATTATCAAGTATGTATAATGTTGCGTTATCTATGGGAGATAATATTCCATTTGCATCAAATGCCATTTCGTTAACAATTAATAGTTGGATTTCAGAATTTAGAACAGCAAGAGAAATATTAGATGCAGTATTAATTCACAATAATGATGTCACACTAGTTAAAGGATTTGATTGGATAAATTTAGGTTCTCAGAACGGATATGTAGTAGGATGGCGTAAACTAGTAGAAAATTTTGAATCAGTAGGAGATAACGCATTAAAATATAGTGCTTTTCTAGATTATAAAAGACAGACATTAGGTGATACTTTAGGAGATAATATCTTATTTGAAACTGGAATCGTACGAGGAAATGCACCTTGGTTTGATGGGATATCAGGTATAGCGGGAAATATCTTGGATAATGATCAGTTAACATTTAAACAAGCATATAAAGAACATATATCTAGAATTGGAGAATATGTTAATGGTAGATCTTCCTTAACCCTTCAAGAATTAATGGATGAGCAGGAGACATTTATTAGAACTGCAGACGAACTTAAAGGCAAAGCATACGATGGATCTAATGATGTGACAGACTGGTCTGGATTGGCCTTAGGTTTGTGGTATAACCCAAATTACCAATATGGTTATGTAAAAAGTATTGTTACTTTATCCCATGGAAAACCTTCTATCATGATGTCACTTTCATCTAATAGATATGATGAATTTTTAGAAATGAATAATAGATTTATATATTTAACATCTTCTAAAGATATTAGTAATATATCACCTTTCACTAAATCAGATTTGAGAATAGATGATGTTGATTATCGGCCAATGATTGAGTTAACATCGGATGAGATAGAGAATGCGATTAATGCTGCAGGAGGAACATTACCCAGTGCAATTGCAGGAACGCATCCCAATGGTCTAGATATTTACAATTATATGAAAGCTGGTGGGGATATTTCAAGTACAAATTTAATAGCCTCTTTATCCAGTTCATTGGTCGATGGACAAAATTATGGGATTATTGGATCTTTGCTAATATCTGCTTTTGAAAGTGGTTGGGATACCAATTTAAAAGGTTTCTTAAGCTTGTCTTCATCTACTTCTGATAGGGTTAGTATAAAATCTCTTAAAAAATTGGATGGATCTAAATCTAGAAATTCAATAATTAATGGTGGAAATTATTATAGGGCAATGATGGAACTAGAGTTAAATAAAATTGATAATTTCAGAAAATTAAATTCAGGAAGAGGGCTATATAGTTTAGAAGAAAGTTCTGGAGTGATAGAAGGTGTTCAGTATTCAAAGAAAGTTAACATTCCAGAAAATGCGAAGAAGTTGACTTTACAAGAGCGTTATGGTCAAGAGTATACTAAATCAAATTTTGCGGACGATGTTGTTAATCGAATCTCTGAATATAATGATGTATCAATTTATGAATTATGGCAGCGACTACTGTATACAAGAGGTAGTAGTCAGTCGTCCACTCGCCTTATCCCATTGAGTGAAATGAATCAACCCTTTGTTAGAGATGGAATATATTATGAATGTATGACTGATTTCTACATGTCAAATTTCAAATTCCCATATGAAGCACTAAGTGTAGCAAATAAAAATGTTGATAATTTAAATATGGTGAAAGAAGTAGATCTAAGGATTTCTCAGATATATGGAGATTCAATTCTTAATAAATGGTCTTTAGTTGAAAATGATGTATTAGGGTACATTAATGACATTTCTGCCATTGATCCAATATTAGGTTCAAAATTGAAGGTTACCTCATTTAGAGTAGGAATTGATGGAAAATTGGGTGTTCCAAAATCTGTAAATGAATTATATGAAGGTAGAGTAATATATGCGATATCTAGCGTAGAACTTGATGATATAGCTCTAGAGAATTATTTCATTATTTATAATAGTTATTTAGATGAAGAAGCATTTGCAGCAACCTCGTTATTAGATACCAAATTTAAACTGCTTATTCCTAGCGATCAACAAAAAGCAGCAGGTCTATTGGATATACTAACAAATGAAGATGCAAGAATAAGACTGAACTTTTTAATTTCATTAGAAACAGATGAAGTATTACAATCATTAGTAATTACTGGTTGGGCATTAATAAAGCATATGGATAATATTAAACTGTTTCAAGTATTCGGTCTATTAATGATTCTAAAAAGGACTATTGGTCCCGTATATGAAAATGTCTGGAGTGGTTTGAAATTAGTTTATGAATTTATTAATAATAATTCAAATATACCATAGATAAATGCATATTATTCAAGTTTGATGGGGATTTTTGTCTATTATTAAGATAAAAAAACAGTAAAAATGACAAATTAATGATTAGTTTTGAGGCCATAATCAAAATTATATAAGCTGTCAGAAAACATTCGTCATAGGATTAGATTAGTATGTCTGATGATGTTTCAAAACGAGACCCAAATGAGGGAATTGACCTTAGTATAACTAAGTATGAACCCTCCGAGGTATACCAATACCACGAGAATAATTATCCTGGCCATGGTAAGATTGAGATAATCGCCAAAACGCCAGTGACGAACGCCAAAGATTTGACCCTCGCTTATTCACCTGGTGTTGCTATTGCTTGTCGTGCAATTTCTGCTAACCAGAAGAATCTGCTCAGGTATACAAATATTGGAAATACTATTGCTGTAGCCTCCAATGGTACAAGAATTCTTGGTCTTGGTGATATAGGTATGGCAGGATATCCTGTTATGGAGGGTAAATCCATTCTCTTCAAGGCTTTAGGGCAAGTAGATGCATTTCCACTGATTATCCCCGAGCATGATCCTGATAAGTTCATCGAGTACATTGCTGCAATCAGTCAAAATTTTGGGGGTATCAATCTTGAAGATATCCGCAAGCCTGATTGTTTCTATATTGAGCGTAAATTAGATAAGATGCTAGATATTCCCGTGTTTCACGATGACCAATGGGGAACCGCAATTGTGACACTAGCAGGTGTACTCAACGCTCTCAAGGTTGTCGACAAGAAGATTGAGGACGTTAAAGTGGTCATGAATGGTTCTGGTGCATCTGGTATAGCCATCTCTACAATGCTTCTTGATGCTGGTGTACAGGGTAAGAACCTTCAGACTGTTGACAGACTAGGTACTATTTATGCTGGAAGAGGGGCTATGGACCCCTTTAAAGATGAATTGGCCATGAGAATGAACCCACAGAAATTAGAGATGGATCTTGCAGAAGCAGTTATAGGTGCTGATGTACTTATTGGTGCATCAAGTGCCAATGTATTCACTCAGGATATGATTCGTTCTATGAATGACAAGGCTATAGTCTTGGCCATTGCCAATCCTGATCCTGAAATCAAGCCTGAGCTTGCTAGGAAGGCTGGTGCCTATATCATTGGTACAGGGCGTTCTGATTATCCCAACCAGATTAATAATGTTCTAGGGTTCCCTGGTATTTTCAGAGGTGTACTTGACGTAAGGGCTAAGACTGTAACTCAGAACATGAAGGTAGCCGCAGCTCATGCTATAGCTTCCATGGTGCCTGATGAGGAATTATCACCTGAAAAGATCATCACCACTCCTGTTGATCCCTTATTGATGCCAACCGAGGCTGCAGCTGTAGCTGGTGCAGCAATCAAGGATGGTGTGGCCAGAGAGCTCTATACACCTGAAGAAGTATATGAGATGACAGTTCAGAGGCTAGAGTACTACAAAGCAACTGCTGGCAAAATAGTTGCCACAAGAAAGAAGCCCAGAGAAGCAGTAGATTTCCTGAATTAATTCGATTTATAATTCAGCAGACAAACTACTATTTTGATTATGCCCTCAAAACTAATCATTAATTTGTCATTTTTACTGTTTTTTTATCTCTATTTTGTATGTGGTGTAAAATATAATATTTATTTGTGCAATTTTCTATCTACAACAAAAAACAGCTGGTAAATTACTTACTGATTTTCGAAGACTGAACACGTCTACACGAAGATCGACCAAATAATACGATTTATCATTTTTTCATTTTATTTCGTAATTTCTGTACATTTGTTTTGTGAATGGCAGGGAAAGTAAGAATTACTATTCATGGATAGGATGATCTCAAAAATATCTTGATTTTCTATAGAGTTTCTATCCAAAAAGTATTGATTCTCTCTTTAATGGATACATCTAATCCTGCATTGTACATGATCTGAGCCTGTTCCAGCATGGTTCGTTCTCGTTCTACATTGTCCGCAATTAATGATCCTTCTAATGGATCAGAGAAATGTTCTACTAGTAAGAGATCTGCTTGGTTGAAATATCCAAGAGCACGCTTTAGATCCCATTTCAGAATATGCAAACGGGAGAGAATCAGATAAAATTCAATTCTACGTGTGAAAAAATGATTTTCTTGAACTACCCTCAGGATTTGATGTGCTATATCAATGGCATCATCAATAATGCTATCATCATATGAAAGTTTTAGCTCATCAAATAATAGATTTAAGTATTCCACCATGGCCAGATACGTTACCTCGAAGTCAACGGCCATATTTTGATAGATCGATTGAAGAATTCGTTGTGCACGAGATTTCAATCTCATCCTAGGAGATTTTGCTAGTTGCTTGGCACGAATAAGCATGAAACGTTGCAATATAATTTTATTTTTGGATTTATTGTACAAATCTTTCATGATCTTCAGTGGAATATCAACTTCTTGATTCAATTTCAAAAGGATCCTCGATTGTTCAAAAAGAGTGGCAGAGTACCACAGGGGATTATCAAGTGTGGATTTGTAGAGTTCCATACTACGATTAATATACATCTCCGCTTCCTGTACCTCACCCATCTCAAGTTTGAGCACACCTAGATATCGAAGTTGATTGGCCAGACTAAATTGATTACCCACCTTCTCTTTATTCTCCAAAGCAAGAATATGGTAATTATAGGCTTCAGAATAGTCTCCCATCAACCGGTATACTTCACCCAGGTTTGAGTAAATCAATCCAAGTAGACTGGGATAATCATTATCTCCAATTAACCTCAATGCTGTATCATAATCATTCTTTGCATTTTCAAGATAACCACTCTGTTGATACCCATAGGCCAGATTATTGTAAGCCTTTACAAGTGAGGGTAAATCCTTTGCATGTTTTATATATTCATAGCTATCCTCAAGATACTTAATTCCTTCCTCATATAGTCCCACCTCTAAATAGTAGGTTCCAATAATATTTAGAAGAAGTCCTCGTTCTTTTTTCAATGATGTAAGTACTGATTCTGGTAATTTTTCCAAATTTTGGAGTGTCTCAGTGCCAATCTGTAATGCCTCGTCATGTTGACCCAGTCTGAATTTTGCCCATGCCATCCAGTATCTCGCCTGAAAATACTGAGCTTTGTTAATTGAAGGGTGATCACACAATGATGAGGCCAGATTATACTGCTTGTGGAACAATCCCATCTCATGAAATAACTCGGTACGGAGTAATAGGTCATCGATATTTTGAGAATCAGAAATTATCGCATCAACCTGATCTAAATTCCCCTTCAATATTTCATCCCTAATTAGCTCAGCATTGAGTGCCATGTAAATCTAGTCAGCACAAGTGATATTTTAATATTATATGTGTGATACTGAACCAAGGATTAGACATTTGATCACTGCTTAAAAAGCAGTAAGAAGACACATAATTCCCCACTTAGCCCAAATTTCTTTTAATAAATTATGTTGACTGAGAAATAATGTACATCGATCTACATCTAGATACACTCTGGGCAATGGGAAGACAACAAAGAGAATTTCATGAATTATCAGATAAGGGTCATGTTGATCTACATCGTGCAAGAAATGCAAAATTACTGTGCGGTTTCTTCACTGGCTATCCAAGTGATTCTGTCTATACCACCGAGGCTATGCTAGCCAAATGGGTAAGGATGATTAATACACCTGAAAATAACCTGAAAAAAATACTCAGTACAACTGATATTGAAGTTTTGGAGGAAAAGAAAGACAAAATAGGTGCTGTGTTGGCACTGGAGGGTGCTGCAGGAATAGATAGTGGACTAAATAAATTATATATTTATTATGAAATGGGTTTGAGATCCATGGGATTAACTTGGAACGAGGTCAATCAATTTGCCACTGGTCAATCCCAACTCGAAGGAAGAGGATTGACAAGAGAAGGATTAGATCTTATATCAGCCATGGAAGACCTAGGAATAATCATTGATGTTTCTCATCTAAATGATGAGTCATTCTGGGATGTAGTAAACAATACCAATGGACCAATCATAGCCAGTCATTCAAATGTGAGAGAAATTGCGGGGAGTAACAGAAATCTGAAACTGGATATGATAGAAGCAGTACATTCATCAGGAGGAGTAATAGGGGTAAATTTCTATACCGGTTTTCTGAATAATGCAAAGGATGAAGCATCCAAACAAGATATATTCAAGATGATGGAGGCCATAATTAATTGTGGGAATATCAATCTCATGGCTATAGGCTCAGATATGGATGGAGCATCACTTCCTAGTGATATTAAGGATATAACAAACATGCCCAACCTCTTCATCGAGATCAAGGAAAAATTGAGTTTAAATGATGAAGAGATGGACAAGATAAAACGCAACAATGTGAAACGAGTGATGAAAAAGGTCTGGAAATAATACTCACCACACAATAATGACATATAATGTCATACAATTCAATGTGTATGGACCTTGATTTAAAATCAAAAACATTTCTAGTAACTGGTGGATCCAGTGGGATTGGTTTAGCCACTGTGGAGATTCTGGCAGAGGAAGGGGCCAATGTCATCATTCAATACAACAGTGGTGAGAGCAGAGCAATTTCTGCACAAAAGATGGCCCTGAAATATGGTGTTCAAGCTGAGATTATCCAATGTGATCTTAGACAGGAAGTGCAGATTGAGGCCATGTTTAGGTTGATAGAACAAATTTTTGGTAGAATTGATGGCATTATTAATAATGCAGGTATCTGGCCAGAAGAGGATATTCCAATACATAAAATGGATACATCACACTGGGAAAATACAATTAATGTGAATTTGCGTTCTGTATTCCTATGCAATAAGTATTTTCTTAATATGTTAGATAAATTTCCTGGAGAACATGCAGCAATTGTACTTGTGGGATCCACTGCAGGCGTATTTGGGGAGGCGGGACATAATGATTACTCCATAACTAAATCTGCAATGCATGGCCTAATGCTAAGCACCAAGAATGAGATTGTAAAATTGGCTAGATATGCAAGAATTAACATCGTTTCACCTGGATGGACATTGACACCGATGGCAGAAGAAGGATTGAAGCAGGAGGCAGCAGTCATTAGGGTACTACAAACGACTGCGTTGAGAAAAATAGCTACAGCTAGGGATATTGCTAATACCATAGTCTTCTTATTATCAGACCGCGTATCTAGTCATACCACGGGGCAACAACTTGTGCTGGCAGGTGGTATGGAAGGTAGACTGTTATGGCAGCCTAATGAGGTTGATCCTAATTTGTTTTTAGGATCCATTCAGTAGTTGCTTCTTATATCGGTTTACGTCATTCACGATTCGACGTAATGCACTGGTGAATTCTGAATAATTTAATTCAGGAAGCGGTAATTCACTCATGACATAGACACTGTTACTTGGAGCAAGTCCAAATTTAGTCAGTGTGGTACTGTAATTCAATCTGAGAAGCTTCTCAAACATCAACTCCCTGTTGTCCCCATCCTCAATAATACTAATTTTAGAGGAGAAATATATCCATTTGCTCTCCTCTGAGAATTTAATAAATACCTTCTGCTCGGAATTCTTGGAACCATTTTCTTCATTTTCCTCGGCTCCTAGATCAGCAACTAATGTTATGGTATAGCCTGTGTCAGGTGATTCCTTTATCTCTACAGGGTTCCATTGAAATTTTTCTAGATATTCCCTGATTTTGGACATCACCGGTTTTTCCAATGTTGTATCTTGTGTCAACGGTTGTCAAAAGTACAATATTTTTATTGATACAAAAAATGATTCATCTCATAAGCTACCAATGAATGAAGATAAATAAAAGGTTGAGGGCAAATTGCTAAGAATAGGCAAATTTCTATAAATCCACTCAAATCTCCTTATTAATCCAAGGAAATCATAAGATTAATGCGTAATTATACATAGATTAGGAAACAATTAAGAAAAATAAAAGCTACATAAAAGATAAGTTGGCCACAGAGAATACAAATATTAGAATTGAGCAAATCCTATCAAGAGCAAGAGCAATTTATATTATTGACGGTGCTGGATTGCTGCTCCATCATGAGTATTTTCTAGACCAAAAAGAAGATCCAGACCTATATGCAGGATTATTCTCTGCTGTGGCTGTGTATGCTAAAGAACTGAATGCGGGGGCAATTAGTAATATCGGGTTAGAGGATCATAAATTCATTTTTCTTGAACATTCGCAGACTGGTAATCTCATCATCATTGAAGTATTCAATGATGTCAGCACTGAAGATGGTGCATGGTTCTTAGAACAGATAATAAAACGATTTGAATTTATGGATAAGTTGATGTCAGAGGATGTCAAAGGAACCTTCTCCTTGGAAACTTTATTTGATGAGAGAGGAAAGACAATTAACTGGTCTGTCATTCAATCGATACGTGAAGATGCACTTGAGGATCAACTCAAGAAATTTGATAAGGTAGAGACACTAAATCTAGCCAGAGTTAATGTATCCAACAAATTCTGGGTAAAATTAAGGAAAATATGCACATCACTGGTGGAAAACCAGAAAGGACTTTCTGGAATGTTGATATATATTAATCACAAGGAGCATATCAATAAATTATATGCAGGGAGAGTTGGAAAGGAAAATATGTCCAAGCTCATGAACTTTATTGAGAAAAAATTCTATGATGGAATAGTTGGTCTTGAGCTTGAAACAGAATATATTCAGATAGATGATGAGTATATTGGAATATTCAATATGTTATGTGCAGATGGAGCATTATTGTGCATATCATCTATAGATAAATTTCTCATAACAAACAGGTTAACTCAACAAATAGAGAGATTAGTCATGGGAGTAGAAAAATTAGCACCACAATACAATCTGTAATACAGAATTTGCTAACAAATAAATAGCTAGGATACTATTTATTTTTTAAATATGTTCAAGGAATTAGATACTTTCTCAGATGAAGAAGCAGAACACTTGTTTTTCGGAATTAAAGATCTTAGTCAGATTCCTGAACTAGTTTCTACCAGTATGGGGGATGTAACAAGTGATGTTGGAATAATTCTTCAGCATGGATTTATTGGAGCAAATATTGATTGGTTATTTGTTGCAAACAGACTCGCCAGACTTGGATACAGGGTATTTCTGCCAATCCTCCCAGGATATGGGGTAGATAGATATCACCTCCATAATTCACAACATGAGCAATGGATAGAAAATCTTGCACAGAGTATAGAGCTGATGAAACAAGAGAAACCTGGAAGAAAAATCATCATTGCCGGTCATTCACTTGGTGGTAGCATCGCATTAATTCAAGCAGCCGTTAGGAATGATTTAGCTGGAATCATAACCGTTTCAGCACCAATTAAATACCCGAAAATTGTCCATCTTTTCTCCAAAGTATCAGTCAAGTTCTTGGGAAATGTTAATCTACGATACCGGAATTTCAAATTCAAAGACAAACGACTGCACAATAATCCTTACATTATCAGGATAAGAAATAAATTCGACAAGGTCAGCATCTATACCTTAAATGAGGTGATTAAAGTACTTGAGAAAACTGAGTCACTTGTGCAAAAGGTTCATCAACCTATCCTCATCATCCATTCAAAATATGATAAAACAGTACCATATGGCAATGCTAAACGGATATACAAGTTAGTAGGGTCAAAAGATAAGGAATTAATGATGTATAAACAATCCTACCATATCATTCTTGCCGATATTGATAAGGAGAGACTAGTTGAGGATATTCTGGCTTTTATTATCAAGAATACCGACGACATCTGAGAAGTTCATGTTGCCTAAGAGAATCATAAATATTACTAACTGAATCAAGTGTTTTTCCGTCCTCAAAATAGATAATGGAACATGATACTGAAGGCCCCACTGCCAACCTAAGCTTATTCATGAATACTTGATACGTATCTTCCGGCATTACCTCAATGCCAACAATTGCAATATCAATATTCACAAATACTTTCTTCATCAATCTAGTAGTGCCTTACTCCGATTTAAACTGATTCAGAATTGAAAAGAGTGTTGCTTCTCATTTATCTTAGTAGTTAAATAAAATGGATTCACTATATTCTTATATGACTGAAAGCATTTTTATTGGACATGGATCCCCCATGAAGTTACTGGAACGTGATGCTTACTTCAATGACCTCGCATTATACAGTAAAAACATAGACAAGCCAGAAAGTATCCTTGTGGTTTCTGCCCATTGGGAGACAAGATTTCCAGCATCTATCACAGCTGCTGCACAACCAGGTATCATCTATGATTTCTATGGTTTTCCTAAGGAACTATACAATCAGCATTATAATGCACCAGGAAACCCTACTCTTTCAAGAAAGATCCAAGCGTTGCTTGCTTCAACAGGTGTCCAAGTTGATCTTGATTATTCACGTGGCCTTGATCATGGTGCTTGGATACCTCTTTCATTGATGTATCCAGAGGCTGATATACCCGTAATCCAATTATCCCTTCCAGTACCGAGAGAGCCAGAACAATTGTACAGGATCGGTAAAACTCTTGCTCCCTTACGTGATGAGGGCGTACTCCTCATGGGATCAGGTAATATCACGCATAATCTGCCACTAGCGATGAGAACTGCTCAACGATACAATTTTGATAACTCAAGAATTCCTGTGGAAGACTGGGCTTTGGAAACTGATGCTTGGATTGCAGATCAGCTACATGAAAGAGATTACAACTCTGTACTTGAAAGTCGCATCAACGCACCTAATTATACTCTGGCTGCACCAACTGCTGAGCATTACGATCCCCTTTATTTTACATTGGGAGCATTTAGAGAATCAGAAGGTGTACGCACTATTCACGAGAGTATAGATTTGGGATCAATCTCAATGAGAAGCTTTAGTTCAGAAAAATAGATAATTTCACTCTCATTGCAACATTTTGTTTATATTGAGTATACAAGATATGGTAAGTATGGATAAATCTTACAGAATTGAGACTGATTCAATCGGTGAGATACAAGTGAGTAATGAGGTGTACTGGGGAGCACAAACCCAGAGATCTCTGCAAAATTTTAATATTTCTGATCGGATATTTCCAACGAGATTTATCAAAACTCATGTGGAGTTGAAACGAGCCTGTGCGATTGCAAATAAAGGATTGGGATTACTTGATACTGAAAGAGCAGATGCTATAATAGAGGTCTCTGATAAAATCATTGCAGGTCAATATTTAGATCAATTCCCCCTTGATGTTTTCCAAACAGGATCAGGTACTCAAACTAATATGAATGTTAATGAGGTTATTGCCAATTTAGCTAATGAATCGCTTGGCAAGGAACTGGGAAGTAAGTATGTTCATCCCAATAATCATGTCAATCTCGGTCAAAGCTCTAATGATACAATCCCCACCTCCATGCACATAGCTGCCTTAGTTGATATTCATGACAACCTGCTCATCCAGCTGGACATTCTAATTGAGCGATTACAGGAGAAGGAACAGGAGTATTGGAATGTCATAAAAGTGGGCCGTACACACCTTCAAGATGCTGTTCCACTGAGTCTTGGACAGGAATTCTCTGGATATATCAACCAGTTGAAGTTTGCACGAGATCATATCATCAATACTAGTAGAGGGTTGTTAGATCTTGCAATAGGAGGCACTGCTGTTGGAACTGGATTGAATGCACATCCAGACCTAGGCAAACAGGTAGCAGCGATTCTATCTGAACGCTTTGGCATGGAATTCAATGCTGAGAATAACAAATTTGCATTGATCTCGAGTAAGGATAGAGTTCTTGCAATATCTGGAGCTCTTAGAACACTGGCAGTATCATTGATGAAACTAGCCAATGATATCCGTTGGTTAGCCTCTGGCCCTCGTGCAGGATTGGGAGAATTGATTCTTCCTACAAATGAACCGGGTTCTTCAATTATGCCAGGGAAGGTCAACCCTACACAATCTGAGATGCTCATTCAGGTTGCTGCACAGGTCATCGGAAATGACACAACTATCAATATAGCAGCTCAAAATTCCATACTGGAGCTAAATATGATGATGCCATTATTGGTGAGTAATCTTTTGGAATCTATTGATATCATGAGCCAGGGAATCCTCTCTTTTGCAGATAAAGCAATAGAGGGATTGAAAGTAAATGAGAAAAAAATCGCTGATGCATTAGAATCCTCACTCATGATTGTTACTGCACTTACAAAACATCCTAAAATTGATTATGATTTAGCAGCAAAAGTTGCAAAGGAAGCGCACAAAAATAATAAAAGCATTAGGGAAGTCATCACATCCTATGAGATACTAACGGAAAAAGAGTTGAAAGACGCCTTAAACTTAATTTCAATGGTAAATCTCGAAAGATCAAAACAAGAATGATGAATCTCAAGAAAATTTTGTCACATAGCAGAGACTATGCGCAATTATGAAGTATTCAATCCTTGGGGGTTTCTGATTTTTATCTCGAATACACAGACTTCATGCCCATTTCCCTGGCAATTGATCTCCTTCACTATCGGTTCCAGGCCGATGAGAATGTGTAAACGACCTGCAAGGAAACCCGCTTGAAAATCACAAAAGGATAGGTTGAGATTGCCCCTTGCCATTCCTGCAACTGACGCATTTTCCTCGAACTCCAAATGATAGGTTTCCTCATCGATCTTATGGAGATGTACTCGTCCATAATCTCTTCTCAGATAACTGGTGGGGTGAGTAAGATACTCATACAGTAATGAAACTCCAATCTCTGGAGATACAATACCATTATCTCCCTTCTCATGCCGTAGCTGATCAAGTAAATCCTTACCAGGACCAAACACCCCTAGCTCTCTGCCTCCTGAATACAGAATTACTCCTGAAAGGCTATCCAGTAACTTGAGGGTGATAATGATTGGCTGGTATACAGAGATATGTATGAAATCTCCTGCATTTGGTCTTTGTGGTTTTCTCATGAGAGTACTCTTCTCCATGATACTTGTGATTTCATGGATTACCTCATAGAAATTGTATTTACGATCCATCCTCTGGAATTTATCCTCAGCGGCAGGGATCATCTGTCGTTCGAAATCCTTATCTATTGAAATCTTGAAGAGACAGAAATCGCCACCATTAGCTAGACAAATCTGTTCAGCACAACTCGCCTGTGTACCCATCAGAGCGGTAGTTACTCCTGCTAATTGACCTGCAACAAACCCACACATAGGCTCTCCAACATCTATACCTATGGAAGCAGAAGCTAACTCATTAACTCTAAGGAAAATACTAGACTCGGTCTGTTCGATGACCTTTGCACCTGATGCAATCCGAGTTGAGTATAATTCTCTATTTGAGAAATATAGTTCCAATGCCTTGCCTAATACAATGAATTTTTTGGATCTTTGTGGTGTCGTACCTAATTTTGGATTGAGTGTATGGAGGATATTATGCATGATTCCATACATTCCGATATTATAACCTGCATTGTAGAGGAAATAAGGAACTAAAGGATCAAGACTGTACAGACTAAGCAAGCTTTGCTGATAGGTTCCAATATGTGTATGATCACCAATGGATGGCCTTAGAACCGCGGTATCGTTCAATGATTCAATGGAATTCATCTCTATATTGAGCAAGGACGTCTTTATTAGTTCCTCTTCCTGTTTGCTCTTGAATGCAAAATTCAACATTGCAGACCACATAAGGTCACGTGCATTCTCATCGTCCATACCACCCTCTAGAATGAGTTTATCATTGATATACACTTTCGGGAGAGTTTGAATGTCATAAGCACCTTTTGAATCCTCCTCTGCTTCAACATCAATCACACTGATATGCACAAGTTCTTGCATACCACCTTCCATTAATACTTCTCGTACCACTCGTTCAATGGGAGGGCACCAGATGCATTTGTCACTTGTGAACATGATGAGACGGATCACTGATTCAGTGGACATTCAAATTAAGAGGTGAGTTACAAATTAAAAGGATATTGAACATTCTGTATATATTTTGGAAAAAAATCACTTTTATCTACAGATTATATGGTGGATCCCATACAAATTAGATTTCTCCTCATGAAAATATTAAATATTCATGGAATTCCGATAGTGTATGATTAAGGATCACGCACTAGATTATTATGGCAAAGTTGTGGAATACTTCAAATTAATCCTTGATGGATTACCAGAAGAGAAGATGATTGAACCTTTCGGTGATGCAGGAAAACCGGTGGATATCTTGTTTCACGCTGTTGCCACGCCACACTGGTGGTTGAAGCAGAAGGATCAAGCTTTTCCATTCAGTGCCAAATTCGCCGATCTTGCAGAAGTCAAATTATTGTTAGACAAACAGGTTGAGGAGTTCAGAAAACGATTGAATGATGAAGATGAACTGACCTGGACTCCATCACCAGAGTATGCACCAAGTGATAAATCAACAGCATGGATCATGATTAGATCTGCACATCATATGATGCATCATGGATCCATGTTACTATTTTTACGCAAAGTCTGGGGTTTACCAGCGCTGAATGCGGATAGATTATGGTCCGAGATAGCAGATTATGCTAGTGATTTACTGTATAAGATTGAATAATTGATTAGTATAGTATTAGTTTATCTCATTGGATAGAAAGCATTCAGAGCGTTAGCTTGGAGCTTTGCTTTTTCCAGCTCTCCAGCTTTCCTATACTCAGGTTTGATATTCTCCTTGAATAATACAGTAAGATCTGCCTTACCCTGGGACAATTTTAATACCTTCTGATCAAAGCTATTAACGAATTTTGGAGATATTAGAAAATCAATATCCTCTCGTAAACCTAGGTCCTCAAGCATTTCCTTCCAAGAACCATCTCCGAGAACAAATTGGAAGTGACCTCCAGCAAATTTGATATCGATAATGTTACCTAGTGGCTCATCATTACTATCAACAAGTTGAATATCTGATAGATGAGATAATTTGAATTCATCTGCATCTATTGCATCAGGATCAATAGTGGTTGATTTCAATTCTTCACCTGGCACTGAGAGTTTGATAGATTTTGGAGCAACACTTTCGATGACTTCTACACCGAACACAGGATCCACATCTGGTTTCAACCCCATATCTTCGAGCAATTCTTCCCAGTATGATCCTCCGATAGTGAATTTAGTTAGATCTACTCCTTCTTCAGTCTGTTTTACCAAACAGTCGAGTACTCTACCTAATTTAACATTGTTACTGTCATAAACAGTTGCATTCTTGATATCTTCCATAAATCTCAATCCAGAGAATTGTTTAGAGACCATAAATATCAAATGTAGGTCTACGAATATAATCTTTTCGAACGAAAAATTATGTTTTACCACTAATTAATAGCAATTTGGGAATTCGAATATGTTGATTCCGATGTTTCAGCTCAAAACACAATTATTGATATTGAGAATTTCACTTTTCCAAATATTTTAAATATACAACTCCGCATAATTTTCATGGTCTCAATAAAGTTGACTGATTGGATGGTGATTAAGGTATCTGGTTCTGATATAAAGCAGTACCTTGATGGTATTGTTCCAAATAATCTAGATACTGTAACAGTAGACAGATCAATTATCCTAACACCAAAAGCCAAGATCCAATCTGTGTTTTGGTTGGAGAAGATAGATTCCGGATTTTTATGCTATATACCCCCTGTATTTATTAAATCAACCGTAGAATTATTACTAAAATATAAATTGAGTTTGGATGTTAGGCTTGAAGATATAACCAATGAATCTGATCCACTTTATTTAATCTCAGCAGATACATATCTTAGTGGTATAGGTAAGGCGAAATTTGTTTTTCAGGAAGATATCGATTCAACTGGTGAAAGTTTTGAGGATTTTTTGATTGCCAATCAACAAGTTCCACCTGAGCTTCTGATCAACCAAAATCCGGTTGAGGCAGGCCTTTATGATACCATATATCTCCCCAAAGGTTGTTTCCTTGGGCAGGAACCAATCTCCCGTATGATAAACATCGGAAAACCCAGATCGCTATTATATTTTGTTTTTGGTGAGGTTGAACCATCCATCACTGATGATCCTGATGTAAAGGGTGAGATTTTCAAGCTATATGATGGTGCTGCTATTCTGCAAATCAAATCAAGTATCTCTGATTTTACAGAGTTCAAACAGAGAAATAAAATTGATCAAATTGTCAAAATCGGTCAGTATCCTGAATTTAAAAGAGTTTAATAGGAAAATATTACCAATTAATATTGCCAAATTTAGGGATTGTGCTTTGAAATTTGATTATATTAATATACGTACAAATTACTACATAAGTTGGTGCAAAACAGGAAAAACATATTGACTATGAACGTAATTAGCTTCTTGGCATATTTCATGCCATATGTTTTTCCAGTGATGAACGAGCAGGAGTATGATTATTATTCATATTATACCAATACGTATTATCAGACTAGATATGTTTATGATTATTCTGAAACCATTATTATCCTTGCAGGTACTGCACTAGCCTTGATTTCACTCATATTATTTGCACGTACAAAAGTAGATGATAATTCATTTGATAGCAAAGTGAAATACTCCTATATCATTGATTTTATCACTGCACTAATTGATATTATTACATATATTATAATCTTGGATTACTATTCAAGCTATAGTGATGAATTATTATTTGGAGCTTACTCACTCCTCATCCGAGCAATATTGGCAATTGTGACAGGGATCATGAAGAGAAAGGGGAAATCTGAGATATTTACCTCAGTGACTTCATCCATGCCGAATTTTTCTCCCACGAAAATACTCCCCAAAACTGGAAGCTATATTGGATGGGGTTTTTTGCTTTTTTTCACACAATACATCAAATTCATGTTTCTTTTCGGCTTCAGCTCAATATTTATTGGAATCATAATCAATATACCTTATTTGATCTACATCCAGTCAAATATGAAGAATTTACAGAAATTAAATTGGTATACTCACAATACTAAGAGTAAAAATTTCGATATATATTTTGTATTGCAGATAATATTCTACTTTGTTCCCATACTGTATTACTTAAAATACAAACAATTGCATCAACATCTACTCAATGATCATCGTGGTGAGAATAAGTTCCCACCCAACCCAATACTAGCATCATTAACTCTTAGCCTTTTTCTCTCCTTAGTTCATTTCATGAATTTTATTATCTATCCATATTACTCTTATTTCGAGTATGCACTGATATTCCAGCTTATTATATTCATAGTAGCAGTGGTCTTGGAATCTAAATGGCAAAACATATTTAACGAGCACTTAAACAAACATATTGCCTATTTGCAGTACTAGTTGATCACCTGGAAGGAGAAGTAGGTATTGAATAACTCAGCATAATGACCTCCATTCTTCATTAACTCTTCATGTGATCCAGTTTCTATCACTCTTCCCTTTTCCAAGACGATAATTCTATCTGCTCTTTTAACTGTGGTCAATCTGTGTGCGATGATAATCGATGTTCGATCATGAAGTAAACGATCAATTGCTTCTTGTATCAACACCTCTGAATAAGCATCAATGGAAGCTGTGGCCTCATCCAGGAGAAGGATTCTTGGGGATACGATGAAGGCTCTGGCCAGTGCTATGAGTTGACGTTGACCCTGGCTAAGTCCTTTCCCTCTTTCCTTAATCATCGTATCCAGTCCATCGGGTTGTTTCTGGATGAATTCCCAGGCATTGGCAGCCTTGGCTGCAGCAATAATCTCCTCATCATCTGGGATATAGTTTAACCCATACGTTATGTTGTATCGTATACTACCAGAGAATAACAGAGGATCTTGAAGCACCATCCCAATATTCGATCGATAAGAATTCAAGATATAATCACAAATATTTACTCCATCAACAAGGATTTCTCCCTGTCCGTATTCATAGAATCGTAAAAGCAGGCTGATCAAGGTGGATTTACCTGAGCCTGTATGACCGACCACAGCTACAGTCTCACCAGCATCGATGGTAAGATTGAAATCCTCAAAGACATTTTGTCCCTCTTCATAGGCAAATTGCATGTGTTTGAATTCAATATTTCCCCTCAAATCCTTAGCCTCTATCTTGCCATTATCTTGTACTCTTGATTCAACATCCTGTAGGCTGAATATTCTCTCTACTGCAGCCAAACCTGCCTGAATTTGCTGATAAAACGAGGAAATCCATACTATGGGGAAGTAAAACCTCTGCAGGAGTGCAGTATAGAATACAAGCGTATCAATACCAGGTTCACCAGAATCAATCGACCATTTACCTCCATAGAAGAGAACTAAAAATAAGCCCACACTGGCCAAAGCATAGACAAGGGGAAAAATGGATGAGAAGTACATGGATCGTTTTGTATTCACCTTGTAATTCTCAAGATTTAACTCATTGAATTCCTCTCGTGCATTTTTCATTCTTCCAAAGGATTTTGCCACAGTAATTCCAGAGATATTCTCTTGAAAACTATCATTTAGTTTGGAAATGGATATTCTCCAGTTTCGAGAAAGATTACGTGCGAATTTTCTGAAATAATAGATCAGGACCATCAAGAAGGGGATTACAGATATTGCTAACAATGCAAGCCGGTAATCAACAATAACCATTACAATAACAGTGCCAAGACTGACAAGAAGATTAACTAGAATATTTCCTGCTTGAGCGGTGAAACCTCCCAATTCTTGAGAATCATCCATCACTCGAGTCATTAAAGTACCAGTATTATTCTGGTCGAAAAAGGAAAGATCGTGGGTTTGTATATCATAGAACAACTTGTCCCTAACATCTCGTGTTGTCTTGGAGGTGAACTTGGTGGTGTAATAAGTTCGGAAGTAATCAATTACCCATGTCGAGACATATAATATCAGAAACAAGGATGCCATGAAAATTACCATCTCCAAATTCTCGTCCATGACATATCCAACACCAAAATCAAGGGTAAATGGAATAAAGATCTGCAAGAGAGTACTTAGGAGTATTGAAATAATGGTAATGATCAGATCTGACTTATGGGCGATCATGAAAGTGTAATATCTAGAAAGTAGATCCCTATCAGTATAATTCCGATCAAATGAGGTTTCGAGATTTCGTAACATTACTTCATCTCCTCCATTGGTGGCAATTCAAGATGAGGATCAAAGATCCTCCTGTATACTTTATTCTGCTTGATCAAATCTGTATGCAATCCCTCACCAGTGATTTTTCCATCTTCCAATACAAGTACTTTTGATGCCTGACGGATCATATTCAATCGGTTAGTAATAATAAAGGTAGTTCGCCCCTTCATCAATTCCTTGAGTGCTTCGACTATTTCTTGCTCTGTTTTTGCATCCACAGCTGAGGTGCTGTCATCTAAAATCAAGATCTTCGGATCCACCAGAAGAGCTCGAGCAATTGCTACTCTTTGTTTTTGCCCACCAGATAGACGCACACCCCGCTCTCCCACAATAGTATCGATATCATTTGGTAGTTCATGGACAAATTCATTGATTCTTGCCTGTTTAATTACTGCCTCTAACTCCTCCTCAGTGTACTCATCACGGGCAAATACAATATTCTCCCTTACAGAACTGGAAAATAGAAATACATCTTGCTCAACTACACCAATAGATTCATTGAGCACCTCAGGGTCGAACTCACGTACATCTATATTGTCTATCAGGATGGCACCCTCTGTTGGATCATAAAGCCTGGTGATTAGTTTAAGCAATGATGATTTTCCAGATCCAGTGGATCCAACAATAGCCACAATATCTCCAGGTGTGACTTTAAATGAGATATGTTCCAGAATTTGCTTACCACCATTATAGGAAAAACTTACATCTCTAAATTCCACCTGACCCTTGATGGCTTGTCGTACAGGTGTTTCACTAATTGGCAATCGCTCCTCAATGAGTAGTACCTCCTGAACTTTACGTACTCCAGCCAAGCCTAATGTCCAGAATTCAAGCACGAAGTTGATCTGCATCGCAGGACCTCGAAGTTGAATGATTAGGACAATCAAGGTCACTAAACCACCTAGACCAAATGTATGAGTGATGGAGTATCCAAATATGGTGATCACTGGGTTTAGAACCATATAGGATCCCAATAGGAAGAGTATGCCCCCTGTGGCATAGGTAGCAAGCATGGGAAAATAGAGGGCAGTAATCTTACCTCGTTGTTCCCAGGAATCAGTGTACTGTTGATTATATTTCTTGAAGTTCTCTGTCTCCTTATGTTCCTGGGAGAATGCACGAACCACCTCAGCTGCTGCTAGATTTTCCTGAACCTCCGCTGATAGATCACGAAAGTCGGATTGTTGCTTAACAGCCACTGGAGCTAGTCTATTACCATATATTTTCAATGCCCATAGCCAGAATGGTAAGAGTATCAAAAATACAAATCCCAAAAGAGTACTCTCAAGGAAGATGATAACAGCTATGGTGACCAGAGAGACAAAGGATTCGCCCATAATTCGTATTCCAGGAGCCATTGCAGAATATAATGATCTTAGATCGTTTTGAGCAATTGCCATCATCTCACCAACTTTCGCTGAATCATGGAAAGATTGACTTTTTTCCTGGACTGATTGGAAATAAATGTCTCGCACGTGATATTCGACATCATTAGCCCCGATTTCGTTGGCCCAAGACATCGTAAGATCAAAAAAAGCTGAAACAAAAGTTACTATAAGGAGCATCCAAGCATAGAATGCTACTGCATTGTAATCTTGTTTCTCAATTCCTAATTCTACCAGATTTCCGGTTAGGGGAGCTGTAACAAACCGTAGAGATTGATGAGTGATAATACCTAATATAATGTAAAAGAATAGGAATTTTCTCTGCCATAACAAATGCAGAAGAAAGACTAATGGATGACGAGTGAAATATTTTCTCTGAAGGTAGTTCGAGTTTGATGGATGTAAATTCAATGTGTCACTGAAAGTTAATTTATTTTTGATTATATCGATTTAGCTTATTCAATAATATATATTTTTAGCTTTTTGATGCATTATTCTTGGCTTGTATAGGTAATCAAGATATTAAATAGATATTTTTACCTTATCTTCATCATTGAGGTTTGAATGTGTCAAATTGATACTCGTTGAAATAGACAGTTGTAATGTGGTAAAAAGAGAACATTGCAAGCCATTGTATACTAGCACAGTTAAAAATGTTCAATAAGCCTCACAAGAAATTAAATCATGATCAAGCCACTCTTTTCTAAAGAAGAGATGACATATCGGAAGAATAAATTAAAAGAGAAGACAAAACATATCGATGTTTGTATAATCTTCAATCGTCCAGACCTCTTCTACTACTCAGGTACTGGTTTGGATGGTATTATCATTTATGACGGTCAGTATACAAGGTATGTGAGACGAAATGTTGAGTTAGCAAGAGAGACCAGCTCGATGCCAGTAAAGATAATGGAATCATTCAGATTATTCAAAGATCTAGCGGAAAAGAATTCATATTTATCAGTAGGTCTTGAACTTGATATTCTACCACATAAAACTGTGAAATATATTCAGAAGGCCTTTGATGCAAAAATTATTGATATAAGTGGGATTACTCGTGAGATACGATCGATAAAAAGTGGTTCAGAGCTTGATTTAATGAGAAAAGCTGCTGATCAAACAGATAGATCATTTGAATTCATTCAAGATAAAATTAAACCAGGAATTACTGAAATTGAATTATCAGCTGAAATCGAGAGATTTTTACGAGTAGAGGGGCATCCGGGGATGGTAAATATTCGCACCTTTCATCATAATTATGTAACAAATGCATATGTTATGGCAGGAGAGAGCACAGCTAGTCTAAATACCCATTTTGGACCTGTCTCGGGTACTGGATCTACCATAATTCATCAGGGTGGTCCTTCGAGGAGAAAAATTCGAGAGGGAGATGCAGTATTGATTGATACAACCGGAGTATACGAGGGTTACACAGGAGATGAAACAATCACCTTTTTTGTTGGAAAGGTGGATCAGAAGATGCTTGATACTTATGACGTGGCCAAGGAGATTCATGAGCTGGCCGAAAAATTGCTTATACATGGAAAGAAGGCTAGTGATACTTACCACGAATTGATTGCTTTCGTTACTGAACGAGGATTAGAACAAAATTTCATGGGTAGAGGAGAGGATAGAGTACAATTCATCGGTCATGGTATCGGTCTAGAACTAGATGAATTACCTGTTATCACTCCAGGATATATACAGGAACTGAAAGAAAATCAGGTGATAGCACTTGAACCAAAATTTATCTTTGATACTTGGGGAGTCGGCTTGGAACAGGATTACATTATCGGCAAATCCAAAGCTGAGAGAATAACAAGATTTCAGTATTGAATTACTCAAATTTACTGATAAAGAATTCATTGAATTTATCTGCTTCCATAGCCAGTTTAGGATTCCGCTCGGTATCCTTCTTGTATTTTTTAATTATAGTATAGAATTCTTCTGTACATTGAGTGAGATCCTTGGATAATACAACCGATGTATTTGCCTCGAGATTTTGTATCAAGAAACCAAAATGATATTTTTCTCTGCTTTGAATAAGTACATGTGCACCTCCCATCTCAATTTTACCTATATTATCAGTACCAAGTGCTTCAGCACCAATAGAATCAAGTGCGGCCACAATCCCAGCTAGGAGTTCCTGATCATATTTCATCAGATTATCCCTGTGGGGCTGATATGCATAGAGGAGCTCAGCATCAAGTGTAATGAATATCCCATGCAACTCAGGAACTGCTTCTGCAAGATATTTACTCTCATTTCCCCTAATCATTGATTTGGCCACAATGGCCTGATTATGAGATGATTGAAGTCCCATACGAGATTGCTGTTTAATCTCAATAGCTTTCTTAATTGCAGAATGAACTTCTTTACTCAGACTTTTGTATGAGCTCTTATAACTTGTCAAGAATGATATATTGGTACAATTCAAGGCATCGATAATAGGATCTGATGCTCGTTTATCCCGAATTCTATAAATAATTTGCAGTTGTGGAGATATATCCTTGGCATATTCTGCAAAATCAGTAGGTTCCATCTCCGTTATAGCCGCATCAAGCAGGAGAACTTCATAAGTTTTAGATTTCAATTCTTCTATACATTCTGTTTTACTGGTAGCATTGTAAACTCGAAAATTGAATTTTCTCTCAAGATATGATTTTATCCCCTCTTGGTTCTCATAATCTGTTCCATAAAGCATGATATGTTCATTATATTGGATCAAATCCGGTAAAATATTTAAGGTGAAATCATTTGCATCCTCAAATTGTTTCAGAATTTTATTCATCTTCTGCAGAGCAACATCCTTCAGTGTTTGAGAAGCTCTGAGTTCAGTATCGATACTGCTTAGAATCTCGTTAATGACTTTAGTTATTAATGCCTCAGCATCACCCACGTTTTGATTTGTTAGGTTCCTAACAAATATGAAGAATTGATACTGCTCAATAAACCGCATCACAACTGAGATACCACCAAAGTTGATTTCCTTCATAGGTTCGTTAGAATCAAAAAGAGAAGAGCCAAGCATAGATATACCAGATAAATACCCTGAGAATAACACCTCATCCTTGGCCAGTAGTTCCTCAAAAAATTCTGAGAACCGTGGTACTGAATTATGTGTGATCATCAAACCCACATACTTAACGGGAGTATCTACATCAAAACTAAGTGATGGATCTAGAAGTAAATAACTTGCTCCAGATAACTTGGGTGGATCTGATATGTATCGAACAATCATCTTATTGATTTCATGTTTTGCTAGATGCTCTGTTACTGCATCACTTAATCGTTTACGGGTACAGCTTTTAAGATGAATGAACCCATCAACACTACCTCTATTAATAATAGAACCCACATAATTTGAGTTTTTCAACTGGGAAAGAATGACAATTCTAGCCAGTGGATGATTAACGCGTACTACCCTGGAAACAGTTACACTATCGTACTTCTCAGGGTAATTCTCAATGAAAACGATGGCAAATACTTCTTGTAATAGGGATTGAATTGCATCTTCAACATTATCCTGAAATTGCAATTTAATACCAGTGAAATTCTTTAGTTTGCGCTCCACTGAGGAATAATACTCTTCAGTTCCGATATATAGGATGTTGCTGCTGGGAATATCAGGCTGTAGATTTAAGCCAAAATCCTCATCATCAAAATCATCAAGGAGATCATCCAAACCATCGAATTGATCGAATTCGCTCATTACTATTACTGAATTTTAGTTTTAGATATAAAAAAAATTCTTATCCTCAGTTGCAAAATCACTAAAATAAATGGTTTCATTGACAATGCACTCTCGTTTTGAAGATTGGGAAAAACTGGAAGAATACTTGGATTTCAAGCTATCTACAGGCAATTCAACAGGATAACACGATTATTTCACTGATAAACGTCATTTGAATACCGCGATTGAGTATAAAGAAGAACAAGTTGATGAAAATGAATTCAAGATAATAAAAAAGATAATTATTCTTTGCTCTTGTACGTACATTCATATTTGTGTAAATAGAAGACTGTCTTGTGTCAGAAGAAAATCCCGGCATCAAATTCTGTCGTCGCTGTGGGAATAGTATAAAATCACCTGATGCTAGGTTCTGCGGCAAATGTGGGTTGGATCTACTGATAAAATCCCAACCGGGCCCACCATCCACTCCTGCAAGTAATCCAGTGATTCCTCCCAGCGGAGCTTCTTCTCCCCCCTATCAAACACCTGTATCTCCTGAGGCACAGATCCCAGCATTTCGACCACAAGTACCACCTGCAAGCTCTAGAAAAATTGTTGATCCTGCCAATTTCAGGCTAGAGAAGAGTTCATTTGATTCTACTGAATATAGTATCCTATTGAAAACAGTAGGTGTGTTATTCATATCTCATTTTCTGAGAATCATGTTAATTTACAACAAATTTCCCACATTAATTGAGATCCTCATTGCGTTGCCATTCTATATTGGAATTGTAGCAATCATGGAATGGAATATGTTAAACTTCTACAATACAAAAGGAGTGTATATAGAAAGCACAACAACCAATTATCATTTAATGCAATCCCTGGTTACCTCATCATTTTTCATTAGTGTAATACCCATAGTTCCAAAACCAAATATCAAGATGTCAGTTATCCCAGAGGAATTGTCGATCATTGTTAAGCAGAATAATATTACAGGATACCAGAATATCCCCCGACTTAACTATGTTGAAACATATCTCAAGCAACGACATGTATTTAGAGAGGCATTGGTGATGCTCATAATTAGTTTCTTCATTACTATAGCGTATGTACTAGTTGATGTAGGATCATTGAATACAACCTTACGTGTAATTCTCACCTTCACAGCTGGTAAAGTTGTAGCAGATTCAGCTCCAATTTTTGGGAGAACTAATAGTCTGATGAGTTCACTGTATAAGTACCGAACATTAATGGTATTTCTTCTTGGATTTTTCCTGTTTATCGTGGGAATTTTCAGCGAAATTTTCCTGTTACTTCTAATTGGATTGATATTTTAAATCAAGAGAAAAGAACGTTGCTTATCCTTTATATACTATTTTGTAAGTAGCATTTCGTTTATTTTCTTCCCAATAGATATACATACCGATAATAAATCCTAGTGCTGCTAGTACACCTATAAATGAGAAAGCTGCTGTCAATCCATAGTTAGTCTCTAGAAAGCCAAATATTGAAGGAGCCATTACTCCAAGTATCTGACCGAGTGAAAAAGATGCTCCGAATACCACACCTCGTTGTAGTTTTCCTGCCCTGTTTGCCAATAATGCACTAGCAGCAGGAGATCCAATATAGTATAGACCCAAAAGTAATCCATAATTACTACTAAATGAAATCAAGTCACTCAGATCAGCGAGAAATACCAGGCTAATGGCAAAAACAAAAGTTCCAATACTGGAAACAAGTATTGCAACTTTCGGATGGGTTTTGTCTGATAACGTACCTCCTACTAAGGTAAATAAACTGGATAAACCGAGAACAATACCGGTAGCGATGGTTGCCTCTACTTTAGAGAGATTGAGATAATCCTCATAGATCAAAGAGGTGAATAGACTAGCTACCTTGAAGAAGCTGGATCTGACTGAGATGAAGAGCAGAGGAATAAAAATGAGTGGAGATGCTATGAATGCAAATTCCTTTTTGAGTGGATTCTGTACCTGGTCTTCAATAGCTCGTTCAATGGGTACATCAGCATCTGTTTCTTTGATCTTAACAATGAAACCTGATACTACCGCAATTCCTAAAGTGGAAGATGCAATAATGCTTGTTGCATTTTGCCAAGATCCGGAGAATTCTGCTAAGCTACCAAATAAAAATGGAGATGCTGCAGTGGTGAGCATCCCTGATACCATGTTGAAAGAAAGAGCCTTGCCTTTACTATCCTCAAATAAATGGGTGATCATGGTAAAAGAAGGGGGATGGAAAGCAGAACCACCAAGTCCAAAGAGAAAGAAGACAAAACCAAAATACGCAAAACTTGATCCATAACGTAATAGAAACCAGGATACAATCATGATAAACAATCCAAAATAGATGAGTGGATAGCGTTTTTCAGGATGATTATCTGCATATTTACCGGTAAATAAGGATACTACTGTCATAACTGAGATCAATATTGTCCATAGATAACCAGAATCTGCATAATTCATATTCAAATCATCTCTGACATAGAGAATTAAAGCTGGTAACGAAAACATGAGGAGATGGTTTAATACATGAACCAAAACTATGTTCAAGTATTCTAAAAGCCTATTCACAAGTTCCTAAACAATATGGTTTTTCTAAATGTTCTCCTAAAAACAAATTTAAAATAAATTAAAATAATTAATTCGTATCTTAAAAAACCTTATTTCACTGCTACATAACATTCTCTTGAATTATCTTGATTGCAAAAATTATCAACATTATAATAAAAATCACAATGCTTTATCAATATCTCACCTAGGTGATGGTGTATGGAAATTTGTCCAAGCTGCAATACAGAAAATGATGATGTAAGTGTATTCTGTGCCGAATGTGGTGTCAATTTGACTATTGAAAAAACAAGCTTTGTGGAGCCAAAATCTGGTGAATTTCATCTAGGAATACAGATCGATCAATCCTACCTAGATAGATATCAAGCAATCAGCACAGAAATCGAGAATATGGGGAATATAATTGAAATATACCAGCAACATAAACTATACTTTGATTCCATTCTGCAGGAACGTACCAGAGTTAAAGCAATCTATGATCAGACTGAATTTGTTACAAATAAAGAATTCAAGGATGTTGAGGCACTCAAAAAACTGACATGGACGTCAATCAAAGCAAGGGTACGTGGGGATCGTGATGCACAAATTGAAATCGAGGAAGCTGAGTATTTTGATGCTCTAAGCAAACAGGAAGCTGCCAAGAAGGATCTAGAGGAATTGGACAAGAAAGTTGCCCTTGCAGAACAGCAGTTCAGACAGGTGGAAGCACAAAACAACTATAGAAAGAATCTGGTGAAGGAGCAGGCTGATATCGCCCATAGAGCATGTGAGGGAATTGCAGATCCGGTGGAGGATAAGATCGAGGAAGACCTAAGGAACTTAATTGCTCAGAGACAACCCATACAACAAAACAAACAACATCTGATTATCACAAGGGATCATCTCTACTCAACCCGTCAACATTTCCAGCAGGCCCTCAGAATACTACGTGATGCAGGCAATCTTGCCAACTGGGATACATTTGGTGGTGGTGGATTTTTCGTTGATAGTGCCAAGCACAGTCGTATGGCAGAAGCACGTAATCAGGTGCAGCTAGCCTATCGATCACTTCAGATCGCGTATCAACACATTCCACAATTACCTCGAATTCGACAGGTACAGATAGAGGAGGGTTCCTTTTTCTGGGATACCATGTTTGATAATTTCTTTTCAGATATGCGAGCTAGAGAACGTATACGAGACGCACAATTCTCAGTGCAAAATGCGGATCATGACCTAAATGGCCCAATCAATTGGGTACAGGCACAGATTTCCCAGATCGACGCCCAAGATCAAGATCTCTATGCCAGAATTATGAGTAAACAAGGAGAGTTGACTAAAGAACGGCGTAGAATGATAGAAGATGCAATAAAGTCTCGTAGATAGGGCAATTTACAGCAATTATTGGATTTCAAATAGAAAAAAAAATTCCAATTTACAAGATGAATTCTCCAAGAAGAAGAAAATATTTACTCAATAGGATAAGCAATAGCTGGAATAGGATTAATGAGAAACAAACTCAATAACTATTTTTGTTGATTACTCTACGTATATTCCCTCTTTTCAAGTTTCGAGAATTGTATTATAAATTCAATTTGGCCTAGTGAAGTTGATGGATTCTCAAAATAATAATGCAAAAGGTATTCAGTTAGTTACTATATAGTGATAGAATTTATCATTATAATGTAGGAAATGAAATTTTATTAAGTATGATTTTCATGTCGAGAATGAATTATAGATGTACACATCTGAGCTCCCAGGGTTTCATAAATTGAATCCTCAAGAAAAAATATCTGCAATAAAAAAAATGGTTAACTTATCTGAAAATGATATCAATATACTTCAAATTTCTGATCCCCCGGTTACAATTGAGAACATAATTGGAGTGATGACGGTTCCAATCGGTGTAGCCACCAATTTTATAATCAATGGGAAAGATAAACTTGTTACAATGGCAGTGGAGGAGGCTAGTGTGGTGGCTGCGGCTTCAAATGCAGCAAAAATGACCAGAAAATACGGTGGTTTTTCCACAACTAATACAGGATCAATAATGATTGGTCAAATTCAAGTGCTAGATGTAGTAGATCCAGAAAAGGCATGTCAAAGACTTCAAGAAAGAAAAAAGGAGATAATAGAATTAGGTAATAGACAGGATTCGATACTTGTTAAGCTGGGTGGGGGATTGATAGATCTAGAAACAAGAATTATTGAAACAGAAGTCGGAAAACAGATAATTGTCCATCTTCATGTTGACACTCTAGATGCTATGGGAGCAAATGCAGTCAACACGATAAGTGAAATATGCACACCAATTATTGAAGAAATAACTGGGGGAAAGGTAAATCTGAGAATACTATCCAATTTGGCAGATAAACGGATAGTGAGGGCCACGGCTACATTTGATGCAGAGCAACTAGGTGGATTAAAAATAGTTAAAGCGATTGTCAATGCGTGGGCATTTGCTGAAGCAGACCCCTATAGAGCTGCGACTCATAATAAGGGTGTAATGAATGCAATCTCTGCAATTACTCTAGCCACAGCAAATGACTGGAGAGCAATTGAAGCAGGAGCACATGCTTTTGCTGTGAGGGATGGAAAATATAAATCACTTACTCAATATTCAATTGATGAGGATGGGAATTTGCGTGGAAGTATTGAACTGCCACTAGCCCTAGGGATTGTAGGTGGAGCTACAAAGGCACACCCTACAGCCCAGATCTGTCTCAAAATCATGGATATATCTAAAGCAATCGAGCTTGCAGAGCTTGTTGCCAGTGTCGGATTAGCACAAAATGTAGCAGCCCTACGTGCCTTGAGTGATGAGGGGATCCAGAAAGGCCATATGAAATTACATGCATATAATATAGCATCATCAATTGATGGGATCACCCCTTACTTAGCGAACAAAATTGCAGAGATTATGATCTCGGAGAATACAATTAAAACAGGATATGCATTGGAATTATTTAAAAATTTTAAGAATAATACTGGTTAGTTTAATTTTTGACGAGGTTAGCAATTCTTAAAATCATACTATCCAATAAAAAGTTGAAAGTCATAACTTGACATGTTAAATTCTTCAAGATCAATAGAATATTAACTTAAGTTGTGAAGAATACTAGGGATTTGGATGAAAAGGAAAATCAGACTAGTAATAATTTATTTTTTCACAATCAATTTACTAGTAGCACCTGCCGTTAGTGCTGAAAATGAGACTGAGAATGACTACAACCCAGTACTTTTAATACATGGGTGGAACGGAAATGCAGCACAGATGGATACCATGATTGCACGCCTCATAGTTGACGGTTGGGATGCCAATAACCTTTTCGCGTATTCCTTTGATGATCCTACAGATTGTTCTGTTAGCAAGATTAAGGAGAATGCTCATTCCATTCAAATCTGGGTTGATGAAATTCTTAATAATACCTCACAAGATAAACTTGATATTATCGGATACAGCCAGGGAGGACACACTGCTCGCTATTTTATGAAATATCTAAATGGTACTAATCTTGTTGATGATTTTGTAACACTCGGGTCAAGTCATCACTATTTCCCAGAATGGAATGTTCCATTTTGTAGCTCTTCCTTAGTTGAAGAGAGAGAATTCATGATTGGTCTCAATGATGGCGATCAATCACCTGGAGGGATTCTTGAAGACCCTATTGGATCCAGAGCTGATGTGCTTAACACTTCACTTTACTACAATGGTATCCATGTTGCAGGAGATGTAAACTACACCTCTATATATGGAACTGGAGATGAATTGGATCCAAATTATTCCTCGTTTTTGTATGGAGCAAATAATATACTTGTAGAAAATGTATCTCATGTTGACCTTGTCACCAATAATGAGGTGTATTCCAAGGTAAAAATCGCAATCTTAGATAGAAATTCAGCTGGTAATATCTCTATATCAGAAGGAAGTATAACTAATACACTATCTTTACATTTTATTGGATATAATTTTCTAATAATATTTTCAATTATTGAGGTCAGTAGAATTTATCAGAAATGGAAATAACGTTTCAATAAACTTGGAGATGAATAACCAACAAATCCAATCCCAAAATAGACAAATATTCTACAAAATAGATGATACTTTTATCTGGTAAATATTGAATTTAATCAAATTATACTTTAGAGCTGAAATTATAAGAAATTAATTATAGAGAGTTAGAATTTTATACCATTCAATTTACTACTTATTTTACACCAAAAATATAAATTGAATTTTCTGAGAAGTGATTGATGAAATTCTCACCTGTCTTGTATTCAATCATATTCTTTTTCCTATTATTTTCTTCAGTTCCTGTGAGAGGTACTGAGTTTTCGGGTACAATTGAAAAACATGATTTTCTGACTTATTATATTACACTATCAGAGGGTGATGACATCAAGATTGAATTCAAGGTAGAAGATGGTTACAAGTATTCATTTAACCTAAATGCCCCCAGTTCAACATTACTTGTTGATGAATTGATATCAACAAATTTTACATTAGAAACTTTTACATTGGCGGAGGATGGTGAATTTAAACTGAGCATATCAGATTACAATACAGAGAATGTAAATGGATTCTACTATTCCATTAATATTAGTTCAGAATACTTCTGGTGGAAGGATTCAGAATATTTTCCAGTTATTTTTGCAGGATCGATTGGGATCATGTCTATCATAACATTTTTCATCTATAAACTAGAGAGAAAATATTTCAATAAGAAAAATGCTCAATTCTGATTGATGGATACAATTGAGATCATTTTGAGTTTTTTTCTACCCAAGAGTAATATTGTATATATGTTTCTTTGACTGAGATAAGCAATTCTGGAACCTCATAATTGTGATTTGAGGTAATATTCAATATCACTGGTTGTTTATTTTCTTCTAGGAGTTTTACTGTCAGTCTAAATTCATTATCCTCAGTTATTCCATCATTCCACCAGTACATTGAATGTATTGGTTCAATTTGTGCACAAGCTATCAATTTATTCTCAAGCAGAGTACGAGCAATTTCTTCAAGTAAATCCCTGGAATCGCTAGTAGTTTCTATTACTAGAATTTTAATCATAAATGTACAAATGAGATCCTTAATAAAAAGAATTTTAGAGAAAATCAGTTAAAATCTCATAGCCATATGGATATCCTTAGGTTCCTTTTCATACAGGATCTTATCTGGTTTGGTAAGATTGAATCCTCTATTCATGTAAAAATGAACTGTATTTTTAGACTCTGTTGCAGATACATACAATCCTTTCGCACCTTTAGATTTTGCCACTTCAATTACTCTATCAATCAAGGTTGATGCTACCCCCTTTTTTCGGTAACCATCAGATACCCATAGATGACTTAAATTCATAAGATCATATTCTTCACCTAAAAATCTATTGTCTATGGTGCTCATTCCTACGAGTGTATCATTTTCGAACGCACCAAAGACAGAACCACCCCGATCAAATAATTTCTGAATATCAATGACAAAACTGTCTTTCTTCTCCACTGTCCATTCAGGTACATCAAAATCTTCGTCTTCTAACTCCAACCTACCCTCTCGAAAATAATATATTCCATCAATAGTCTCAGTTCGATTAATCTCATGCACTTTAACAATTTCATCTCTTTTTAGTTTCCTAAACTCCATATCAATCATGACTGAATTAATGTTAATAAATATTTACGCTGTATACTATAATGAGAGAATGGCATTAACCACCATTCTGCCCATTTCCACCAGTTCTTTAACCCCTTGCTCGGAAGGATGTTCGCAAAAGATTCTTACATAATTCTCAGTACCTGAAGGCCGGATCATAATATACGAATCATTTTCTAAATTCATCCTATAACCATCCATGGTGTGAAGTGTTACCAATTTATAGGTCTTAATTATTGAGAATTCATCTAAATTAATAGATAGAGAAAAGGTTTCGTTAACCCTATCAATGAATTCTTGTAAAGAATGTATATCTCCTGTTTTTGCTAAAAGCAAATCCATCATGGCACCGCTCTTATCCCGTGATGCTGCAATCTTTATCTTCAAAGAAATTAAGGTGGGCAACTCATCTAGGAGCTCATCGAGGGTTTTATTTCTTCGTTGCATATAAGATGCCAGGAATAAGGTTGTTACTGCTGCATCGGGCCAGATAGCGATCTCAGAGAACATGTATTTTCCAGTTTCCTCAAATCCGAATTTTGCATTAATATCTCGAATGGCCTCGATAATACTGGGAGGCCCAACCTTACAATAATGAACTTTGCCATTGTTTAGTTTGGATGCCACTTCAATGATACCTGATGTATTAATAGGAGCTACTATAGCCTGTTCAGGATCTTCCTGCCAGAATATATTTGCGAGTATTGCTCCTAGATAATCCCCTGTTATTATTCTCCCGGATTTAGTTATGAATATCACGCGGTCACCATCCATATCCGTACAGATGGCAAATTCAAACCCCTGGTCTTTCAAATATGCCTGGGTCTTCTTCAGATTATCTGGTGTAGGTTCAGAATCCCTACCTGGAAAAGTATCATCAAAGATCTCATTGATAAATTCAATATTGTCAGTCAACTTGGTTGCTGCCATCATCACGTAATCCTTCATGGGTCCATGGGCTGGATCGAGTAGAATCCGAATATCTTCTTGTTTGATTTCCAGTTTCTCGGCAAGATCAGATAGAAATACAAGATAATCTCCTATTTCTAAACTCACTGACTCTATTTTACCAAAATCTTTCCAATCAACATACTCCTCATCAGTATCTTCCATTAGTCCCTTGTAGTAGTTACCTTGATGATCAAAAAGAATAATGCCATTATCTTCTGCTGCCAAATGAGAACCAGTTACCATTATTCCTCCATGAACCTCATTGTTAACTGTTGCATGGATCACCAGTGGAGTAGGAACGGGTTCTCTGAATCGTCGGATATGTACACCAGAGCTTACAAGTGCAGCAGTTAAACAATCTGCAATGATTGAACTGTTTCTTCTTGTATCAAATCCAATATAGACCTCTGGATGATTTACTGAATAGGTACTCCGTAGCCATTTGGCAAAGGCTCTACCCACACGTATTGCCAACTCAGGATTGATAACCTCATTCACTCGTCCTCTAATGCCAGATGTTCTGAAGAGTAATGGTTCCATAATGATTGCAAACAGTTTGATTTGAATAAGATTTTGATGATCTGATCGAATTTAGCTTAGTTCACAAAGGATTTTATTTTTTCTATGTATTGATCTCGGATCCTATTGAATCCATCTTCAGACATGGATTCGATAGTTGCTCGAATTTTTGGTGAAGTATTGGAAACTCTTACGAGAATTCTACCATTGTCAGTTGTCAGAGCAACCCCATCAAGATCATTTACTTCTCCAGGTTCAGATTTGAAGAAACTGGCAATTTCTTTTATAACATCGAATTTTGTATCATCTGAACACTTTATGTCAAAACGTTTCTTAATTGGTAATTCAACCTGCTCAGTTAATTCAGAAACTGTCTTTTTCTCATACTCCAGAGCTTTGGCAAATACCAAAGGGAGGATCAAAGCATCATCAAAAAGGAACACCTCAGGCATAATTGCATGGCCTGAATTCTCTACGCCCCATATGGCATCATTTTCCTTGGCTTCGAGTGAGAGGAAAGAATGACCAACTCGAATCCGGAATACCTCAGCACCTTTACTTTTTAAATGATCCTCCATGGCTTGTGAACACTCCATATTAATGATAACTCGATTATTGTCACGAGTTTTTAACAAATACTCAGCAACGATGATTCCAAAGGCATCTGATGATATTACCGTACCATTCTCATCAACAAATACTGCACGGTCTCCATCTCCATCAAATCCCACACCAAAATCAACATCACTGTTTTTAACCATATCTGCAAGTTGTTGTAGGCTCTCCTCAGTGGGTTCGGAAGATCGATTGGGGAATCTGGGATCTGGATCATCAAAAAGTGAGATTACCTCAAATCCTAGATCTTCAAACATTTTTACTGCAATGAGTGATGTAGCTCCATTTCCACAATCTACTGCAACTTTAAATTGTTCCTCGTAAGTGAATTTTGTCTTCAAATATTCAATGAATTGTTCATTATATTCACTCAATTCAGTGATTGTACCCACATCAAATGCACCTACAGTCCTGAACGATTTATTCTCAAAAATATCCTGTACTTCCTTGTTTTCTTCTGGTGAGAAACCAATACCAGGACCCCAATAGAACTTCACCCCATTCCATTCTGGAGGCAGGTGAGACGCAGTAATGAAAGCTGATGCTCCATATTTATTTTTAAAGGAATTAAATAAGGTTACACCCAAGGGACTTCGTTCTATAAGATCACAATGTACTCCTGTGGATGCAATTCCTGAAACCAAGCTTTTCAGTAGAAGAGACGTCGAGGCACGAATATCTCCACCCACAGTAACCCGGTGATGACTTCTTTGTTTCATGTAAGTACCAAATGCTCTACCTATGTTGAGCATAGTCTCTACACTCAAATCCTCGCCGAAAATCCCACGTACGTCATAAGCTCTGAAAATGTGTGACATAGATTGGCAATTTACTAATTTTATAAATTACTTGTTATTTTTAACGAAGTAAATATTAATTATTTTGAACTCAAAATTCATCAATTAATCTTAGAGTCGTGAGTAATTACTTATATCATAATTCAATAAACATGGTAATCATGCTGAAGAAGATATTAAGGTCTAGAAGAGCTTTGTCTCCAGTACTATCTGCAGTGTTTCTAATGGCCCTTTTTATCGCAGCGATTGGTGTCGCTATTGGGATAATATATCCACAAGTAAATGAATTAGATGATAATATCAATATGATCAATGCAGGAAGTGCATTGAATTCTCTAGATGATGAAATTAAGAGATTGATTTCTAGCGGAGAGGGGAGCTCTATTACAAAAAATATTGAAATTGGATCAACGGGTGTATTGATCGGAGATTCATCAGCATTTTCAACAATTTATCTCAATGAATATCAAAATGCTTCTGGGAGTACTGTAACCAGAGGCGTATATTATGTACCGCACAATCGATTGATTGTTTCCCAAGAAATTAAAGAGGATACTCTTCAACAGTACTCACATCAGTATTTAGAGGGAACAGGAAGCCAAAACATATTCTTTCTCAATAATTCATATCAGGGGATCTATCCATGGGTGATTTTGAATCAGAGCAGAGGATATGATTATCAAGTAAATACCTCTCTTTCATACCGAGGGTTAATGTCAACTGAAAAAGAAATATTGGATCTTAGTCTTGAGATGGTAATTACCATCCAGCTTATTGTTCTAGATTTCCCCCTAAACACCATAAAATCTGGACATTACCAAGGCGTTACACTCGAATATCACACATTAAATAGCACAACTACCAGTGCAACTGCAATAAATGGTGACAACAATTATTTTATTATGAGAATTGAGACAGAGTTACCAGGAAGTGCAAATCGGATTGAAATACCATTAACTCATGAAGTTCCAGAAAACTCTCAACCAGATTTAGAAGGCAAAATCAATGTATACCTGAGATTCATTACACATCATATTAGTATAAAGTTCTAGTAAAAAATTAAGACGATATTCAATGGAATACCAAAAGAGTTCATATACTGTGAGTAAATATATTTGTTTGTTAGGAGTTACTGCTCTCCCAATTTGGTGTTAATAAATGCCCTCAGAAGAAATAATGTACATATCAACATTCGCCATAGGTATTCTGATGTTTGGCTTCTTTTCTGTTTCCTTTAATGATTTTACTACCCTTGCTGAATCAACTAACCTAGACAGTAACCTTCAGCAAGTGATCGATGAAATAGGTGAAAAGTTGATACAGATGATAAATCAAGGGCAGGCATTACAGAGCAACTCAGTTGGTACAACGAATGATATAATTATATCAATGAAATTGCAACTAGAATCTGAGTTTAGTAATACCCCATATACTATAGTGATAGGAGTTGATGCCAATGATGTTGCCTATCTGTATGCACAAGCAGATAATAATGAATATGGGAATTATACTCTAGGTTTTGTTCATGATGCTACAGGATTAAATGGTATCAATTTTTCTGGAACTTTGATTTCTTCTTCTGCTTCAACAGGTATTTCCTATTCTTGGTCTGAATCAACTGGAGTAGAAACTATTACTCTTAGTTCATAAGCTAAAATTATTAAAATGATTTAATTAATTCTTAGAGATTGGGCATGGTAGCAAAGACGTTAATGAGTTCGCCAAATTTATCAACAAAGGTTTCATCCTGAGTAACAAAGGCATAAGGATCCTTTTCAGATAACATCTTAGAAAGTACGAATTCCTCCTTATCTCTTGTTATCATGATTACATCAACCTTGTCACGTATTCGGTTTTTATCAAGTTTCTTTAATCGAATATTTGCCATTTCCTTGATCTTATTCTTGATCTCTTCCACTCGTTTAGTATCATCTAATGAATGTTGAGTAGGATCGGTAACAATTGTCACCGTTGTACGAACCCATTTATCAATCAAACTCAGATCCAGCCATTCAAGACTAGGGGTGAATATTGTAGCGGATGATTTGGTACTTAGTAACACTCCATTGAGTGTGGCAATGATTGCCTCTTTACTCGCATCAAAGTATGATAACTCTGGATATTTAGGTTCAAGTTTTACAGATCCTGCAGAAATCTCATTGAGCAGTGCCATAGATTTGGCTGACGCATCTAGAGTCTCATCTATGGTTGATGGGATCGTATTGAGGGTATCAGTTATTTTCTTCTGGCCTTTAGTAGAGACATCAGAAATCTGACTGGCAAAATCTCCTGCTAAATTACGATTCTTCTCAACATGCCCGGAGTATATCTTATCTGTTTTTGATTTCCACTTTTCAGTTTCCTTCTCAATGGATTTATTCAAAGTGGACACAAACTCGGTATTACTGTCACCAATTACTTTATGTTGATTACCCTCTACAGCTTCAAATTCATCAGCCATACCGGTAAGCTTGGAAATGGTGTCATCTTTTTGCTGCATGATGGCATTAACAACCTCATTAGCAGGCCCTAGAATATCTGTTCTTACGGTTTCGACTGAGTTAGTTACAGTCAGATCAATATTACTCTTGACATTTTCAATGGAGGTTAGGACTTCCTGTTGCAGCATTGATAGTTGTTCAGCCATTTGTGAGAAGCTCTCCTGGATGAATTCATGCATTTTCTCATTTAACTCAGTGCCTTTTGAGTTTAGATCCTCAAAGAACTTAGCAGTATCTGCCTCCCTGTTCTCTTTGAAGAGTGAGAACTGAGCCGAGATAGCCTGTTTTTGAGTCTCTTCTAATGCGTTCACATCCTCATTAAAGGTTTGGGAGATGTCAATCAGTTTAGTATTCATATCTTTTATGGAATTTAGATGATCTGAAGTTTTAGCATAATATTTGTCTATTTCTTTACTGATGATGTCCTTAGCATTCTCTGTGGACTTATTGAATTGATCAATCATTCCACTTACATCCTCTCGAATCTTTGTTAGAGGTTGATTGACACTTCCTTGAAGACTGGTTTCAGTCGTCTTTAAGGTTTCAGTACCTGATTTTATGGTGTCAGATAAGGATTTCAGAGTGGCATGCATGCTTTTCTGTTGGCCTTTGATAGTTGTATTCACTGTATGACTAATATTGTCATTAGTTCCTTGTTGTATTGAGTCAAGTTGGCTCTTGAAATCGACAAAACTTTCATCCACCTCCACCAATTTGGCATCAGTGGCATTTTGTAGATTTCCAGTCTTTTCATTCACAGTATCAGAAATCTCTTTTTTCTTAGTATCTACAGTATCACCAACTGTTTTCTTGGTATTTGAAATAGTGTCGGATAGATTATCATTCAAAGAATTCTCAACTTGCTTCAATGAGGCATTGAGATCTGAAGCGAAATTACTTGCTGTATCATTTTGCGATTTGAATGATGTATCCATATCTGTTTTGAGAGTATTGACAATACCTTGAGATTCTTCTATAGAACCACTAACACGTGAATCTAACTCTGCTATGGAATTCTCAAATGCTGTTTGCAATGATCCCACCAGTGAATCCACTGCCTCTTGAATAGATCCTATCAACATATTTTGGGATTTAAGAATGCGGTTCTCTTGATCCACTCCCTCAGTCCCAGTGGCCACAGATCGAGCTTTGCTGATAATAGAATCCAGAGGTTGTTGGAAAATACTTAATAGATTGCTTGATATATCGGCACTAATATTTCGCATGAGTTCTGTGAGATTGGTATTGATATCTTCTACAAAACTATCTTTACTACTTCCCAATTTGGATTTAAAGTCAGTCATGAGTTGTTCTGTTTCATTATTTTTGTTTTCAATTAACTCCTCAAGGTTCACCAACTCATCCTGAACTGTTTTGTTCATTCCTTCAAGTAGGTTATCCTTGGTATCTTCAAATCCATCAATTGAAGATGAGAAATGATCATTGATATTCTTGCCAAGTCTTTTGAACTCATCTCTATTTCTCATAATTTCTTGATGATAAGTCTCTCTTTCCTTCTTGTAGTTGAATTTTGAATCACTACTAAAGGCATCTTCCAATTTGCCATAAGATTGGTCAATAAAAGTAGTGATTCTTTCAAAATCACTCTTGAATTTCATCATTCTATCGATTTCATCAGTAAAAGTATTGTTGATCTCCTCAGGAACCCTTTCTCTAAGTCCTGTGGATTGTTCGACAAAATTATCCTTAAATTTGTTGAAATCAACAATCATAGTTTCATTGTAAGAGTTGAATTGCCGGTTGAATTTATCTATATTAGATACTATATTATCTTTGAATTTGCTGGAATTTTCATTTTTTATTGAATTCATTGTAGTATCTGCAAGATTCTGGATCTCATTTCGAGATTTATCAGCCATTTTCAGTAATTCATCAGCCTCTGTCTCAATCTCCTTCATCTGTTTTTCTTGAAGTGATGAAACGTTCAGGGATTCTTTCTTGTATGACTCTACACCCTTATCCACACCTGCTTGAAAATCATTCTGGGCGGATTTCAATTTATTTTCAAGATCACTTTTTACATTCTGCAGAAAAGTGGTTATTGCCTGCTGGAATTTATCTAGATCAGCAGTGATTTTATCATTAATCTTCTGAATATCCTCTTTATTCTTACTCAATGAACCAGCGATTTTATCATCTGTAGATTTCACGATATCAGCTATATCTGATCCTACTTTCTCTTTGAGAGATTCAAGTTGAGCGGATAAAGTATCATTTACTTCGATCAGAAAATTCTTTAAAAATTCACTAAGCTCATTAATTGATGCAATAATCTCTGAAACATTGCTGCTTGAAGATGATTTTAGATCATTGATAAATCCTGCTAATTTATCCTTGACGCTCTTGAATCTTGCCTTGAGAGTTTCTCCAACTGTTTTGGATAAGTTACTTAGATCGTCATTTAGCTTACCTTGATGTGAGTTAAGATTCTCAGTAATGCTGGTTTCAAGTGAATTCAAATCAGCACCAGTTTGTTCAAGAATTTTGGTTAATTCAACAACTGCATCCTGTTGTACTTGATCAATTGAAGCGAGGAAAGATTTATGCAGATCATCCACACTACCAATTTGTGCATCTTTATAGCGATCAAGCAATTGCCTTGAACTATTAATAGCATCTTCTTGAGCTTTATTACCTGAAGTCACTGCAGAAAGAATGGTATCACCGAATTTGGTCTTGATATCTTCAACTACGTCAAATAACGACTGTTTACTTTCATTAAAACTTGATTCATAACTATCTGCTAAATTCGAATCTATTGACTTAATTCGTCCTTCTTGCTGAGAGATTAATTCCTTCATTAGAGTATGCATTTCTGCAAATATCTGTTCTCCTTCTTCACTTTTTCCAGCAGCACTCTGCTCGAGTTGTTGATTTAATCCTGAAATTCGGCCCATCATCAGGAGAACTATCTCATCTGCAAATTCCTCCAGTTCATTTTTAATAGAATTTACAGCTGTCTCAATAGAAACCTTGTGTTCATCAGTTTTTGATTGAATGGTAACAACGCTACTATCAGACATTTCTCCCATCTTACTGGCTAATTCTCTAAGTTGAGCTGCCAGAGTTACCAAAGGTTCAGTTACCTGAGTTTTGAATATCCCATAGGAATCTTCAGATATTGTCTTCAATTCATCAACCAAATCTGAACTCCAACTATCAATAGAAGATAATTGTTCATCACCCAAAGTTTCCAGTTCCTTAGCATTATTATTCAAAACATCTTCAACCTTGCTGATCAGCTTAGATGTATCTTCATTAATTATTCCTTGAGTATCTTCCCAGAGATTAGAAACGTCTTTACTCAATTTATTGAGGCGTTCTGAGAGACGTTTACTAATATCACCAGAAATGGATATTTTCGGTGCTAATGGAATATATTGATTTCCTAGACCACCTTTCCCTAATTTCGTATCGACTTTTATCAGATATTTTTTATCGATCAATGAAGCACATGTCTTTTGCACTTGATGAAAATCCTGGTTAGTATAAGATGCAATTTGTCCTGCAGTTCTCAATCCAAATGCGACAACAACATTGTATACGGCTAGCTCATCTTCACTAAGCCCTACCTTACTCAGAACTTCTTTTAGGTCATTCATTATTGCTTTTTCTCCTCATCTTTGAGAACTCTATCAAATTGCTTGAGATTGCCTTTGGATTTATTCATTTCTTCTCCAAAGACAGTTTTCAAATCTTTTGAATAAATATCTGATTCCTTCTTTGCTTCATCAAGCGTGTTCTTTGCCTTCTCTTTTGTGACTTTTGCAGTTTCAGTGACTTTATTTGAGAAATTCTCAGTGAGTGTCACATTCTCATCCTGGAATTCTTTGATGAGCTGCTGGGTGGAAGAAGTGTTTTCATTAAGTGCGCTTTGGAGCTGATCTCTCAAGTTACCCATGAAGTCTATCACATTGGATCGTGATTCCTCAACTTTCTCCTCCAACTGGGTGACTGCTGAAGCAACTAGGTTTTTCTGTTCTTCACTTAGGCTTGCAATTTGTTTTAGAATAGCATCCTTTTGGGTATTTAAGGATCCTTGCAGCCCATTTAGACTATCCGAAGTCAGTTTTGCATGTTTATCCAAAATACGGTTCATCTGTGTTTCATAGTTCTCATGCATGGCAGAAATCGCGTTGAGCATTTTACCTTCATACTCATGGAAAATATCTTGTGTTTTTCCAACTTCTGTGGTGAAATTAGCATCCAAACCTTTCGTCAATCGTTGGAGATTCTCCTCGAGACGCGAGAGTGTGTCCTTGATGATCTCATTTATTCCCTCCTTAGTGAGGGTGACACCCATGAATACTTTCTCCATCTGGTTGCCTAGTTTTTCTCTGTATTCATCTTGTAAGGTAGTAATTGATGATTTTAACTCATCACGCTCAAATACCATAGCCTGAGATAATTCTTCCTTGATACTCGCATCTGTCTCCCGTCGTAATTCAATTGGTTTCTTAACAATATCCTCGGCAACTTCCCCAATCTGGAGTATCAAGGCATTGACACTCTCAAAATGTGCATTGGTGATATCTTTCACATTCATTAGTGATGATTCATTGAGATTTACGAGTTTTGTCTCCTCTTGACCGATCATTTCAGTAGCATATTCACCAAATCCACCCATTCTATTAGTAAGTACTTCTCTGAGGCCATTCAGTGCTTCATAAGTGGTTCCTTTTTGAGTATCTACCAATGCAAGCATCCCTTTCTCAAGATCATCACTTATTTCGGTGATCTTGATTTTAAGAGTCTCAAGCCTCTGTTTCTCCTTGCTGTTATATGTATCATTGTTCTGCTTAATCAGGTCCTCAAGGCTTTTTAGATTCTGCTCAATGGCATTCTTGGTCTCGCGGGCCATTTCAATAATTTTGTTATTCTCTTCTGTCATTTTAATTCTCTCCCTGTTTGACTAGTGTTTCAAAGAATTTCAAGTGATTTTCATATCCTTGAAACATTTTCTTTGCTTCTTTTATCACGGTTTCTGCTCGTTGACTTTCATTAGCATTGATATATGCTTGAACTGCATTCAGCAACATACTTCTTACGGCATAATGATAAATAGCTAAATTTGTTTTTTCTGCTTGACGAACATATTTCTGTCCAGCTTCACGATAATTAGTGACTGACTTCCACTCGATATTTGCTTTTCTATAGTAATTTCCAGCCTGTTCAAAAGCCTTTGCTGCAAAATAGTCATGACCAATCTTAGCAAAACCCTTGGCAAGTGTTTCTTGAAAATCTGCGATTTTTTCATCATCACCTGTTTTTTCAAGTCCTAAGGTTGCTAAATTCAATAGATCCCATGCAGTCTCAACTAAATTAGTATCCAATGCTGCTTTTGCAGTATCTGCTAACTGTGCTGATAGTTCAAATATTAAGGCATGATCTGAAATATTGTAAAAATGCTGTTGCAAAATATTGATATCCCTTGGCGAAGGAATCTGACTAATCTCTGCTTGATAACGCAATCTATTCAACAACAAAATAGCCTCAGTTCTTGAATCGATGGGTTTGAATACGTGGGCGATTAATTCCCAAAGTGCAAATGAATCTACAATGAAATAGCCATCCTGACTTTTCATGAGCATGAGTGCCTCAACGAGCTTGTTTATAGTATTCTTACTTGTCAATCTAGCAATATCCTCTATTCGATAATAATTGATCTCAGATTTTGCCAACTCCTTAAGTAACTCGACTTCATCAGATTCAAGTTGAAATAGTTCAGTAATGACCTTTGCATTGAGGTTAGATGGATCTAACTCATTTAGTTGTATTAATTGACGAAGTGATAAATCAAATGGAACTCTCGTTGAAGCTTGAACAACTGCCTCTCGTTGTGATTTTACGAGCTTTCCCTTTCTGCGTAGCATCAGCTCTGCATCTTTGAAATCAAATTGACTGATATTGAAATGCATAACTAGATCTTGTTCCTTTGATTTCTTCAAATCAAGGTACTTATCCGCACTGAAATGACTAGTTGTCACAAATAACAAATTATAATCTAATTCACTCATACGTTTCATAATCAGAGGGATAACTTGCAAGATACTAAAATACTCAATGGGGAGAAGGCGATCTAAATCATCAAGGAAAATGGCATTTCTTTCCTTCTTCTCCTCCATTTTAGTATTTATCTCATCAAGGTCAACAAAAAACATGTTCACCATATCTTGTAAATTCTGATCTGAAACCAGATCGCCATGGAATTCTGGAGGTTCTAGAACTTTCGCAATCTCTGGATTGCGTCGTTTCCTCATGAAGCCTCGCCATTCTGGAGCGATTTCATCGATTATTTGTTTTATATCAGTTAATAGCTGGGAAGCAGGTTTAGGGGAGAAGGGAACTTCAACGCTCCCTGTTCCAATTCTATGATCCTCGGCCTGCATTCTAAGTTTACGTAGTAGTGAACTTTTTCCAGTTCCTGCAGATCCAGATATATGCACCCATTTAATCTTTGTATTCTGTCTTAGGGTGTTAGCAAGTAAATCACCAAAGGCATCGATGATTTCATTCCTACCAACATAAGCGTCTGGGTTTGTAGGTCCAGTTAATTCCTCTATGATAAATGAAACCATAATTAAATAAACACCACCAAGAAATTTTTAAAATTTTTTGATAATCTCGAGATATTCATATGATAAAATCATACTATATAATCTTGTATAATCGATTTTAACAAAAGTGTATCTATCACAATTCTTCACATATATTGATTTATTTTTTGAATAATTTTGCAAAAAATAATCAAATACGAGATTGAGTCCAAAAATCCAAAATGTATTATACCATAACTACAGGGTCTCTAAGTCCAGCTAGTGGATACATTGGATCAATTTGTAAAATTGCATTTTCTGCAATTTTAATCAATTCTTTACGCGGGTTTTCCTCTAGGATTTGAGCCATACGAGATAAGGCTTTTGTACTTCCCACTTTACCCAATGACCAGTAAGCAGCTATTTTATAATCCAAATCATCATTGGAAATATATTGAAGCAATAAACCTTCAGCTCTTGTTGAACCGATAATTCCTAGGGCAAGTAGTTGACCAATTATCGTACCTCTTCGTCCATTACCATTTCTCAATTCATCCATCAGATCATCCTCCTCCAATAATCCCAGTTTTGCAGAGAGAATATATGTTCCAGAATTTATACGTTCACTAGGTACTTTATTGAGTTTGTCAATTACGGGGATAAAGTCAGTAGGATCATGTGTAGCCCATCTAAAAGTTGCTATTCGACCTTCCTGAGACAACCCAATCGCAAATGAGTTGAAGGCATTAGCTATTGGTTTTGGAAAAATTAGGATACCAAAGAAAACAAAGAAGGGGACATTTCTCCAAAGAAAATTGGTAATCGCACTGGCTATCGTCCACATAACTAGATTATAGAGTAATAATATTACCAACAAGAAATAGAGTTGTATCCTCCAATTTTCAGAAAAGAAATAGCCTTTATTAATTCTATCAACAAGTAGATAACTAGATAAAGCAAAGAGGCTGGTAGGTAGTATAACTAGAAATACCGAAAATTTAATGAGATCAAGGCCTGTAAGCATGAAAAATTGACGATACGCTGCAGCTACAAAGAGAAAGTAGATGAATACACTTGCTCCAATAGATCCAAATAATTTGCTTCTCTTATGCCAGGGTTCTTTCTCATCAAGCCATTTAATATCTTCATGGAGATTTAATGGTAATTCACGCTTGAATAATCCATCCTGTGATTCAATTATCATAGGACCTGTTACAGGTGGTAAAAGAGAGAAGATAGCTGGTAAAATAAAGCGTAGAAAAAAGAGTGCAATGATATAGCCAGCTATCATACCGATAAAGATAATGCTATCACCGATCAACCAGCTAAACACGATATCAATCACAATGAATGAGATGGCAATGATAAGGTACCCAAACCATTGTTTCTTAATGCTAGTGATCAGTTTAGTTGTAATATTTATCATCTCATCGAACCCTATAATCAAGGTTAGAGGGAAGAGGATAATGAGGGTAATTTGAATATAAACTATTGATGAAGCAATATTCTCAGTTGTAGTTGTTATAGAATCATTAACATTATATTCTCCGAATATTTTAGGCATAGAATTCATTAATACCCTGAAAAATTCACTCGAAGTATCAAAAATCCGGATTAACATCCCAATACTCAATGTCACGCCGAAACGTTTAGTTTTCCAGAGGATAGCCCCAAGTATGGCAGAAAACATCAATGCATCAATAAATCGGTAGACATAGAACGCAGGATCAGAGAATAAAAGCATTCCAGAGGAAAAAGCTGCAGCCTGAATGATGGCTGGAATGAATATCACAGATGCCATACTCAGATTAAGAGAACGAATCAATGCGGTGATATAGCCCCTGACAAATATTTCTACAGCAATATAAATTAAGATAAAACCGAAAAGCAAGAGAATTTTTTCCATGTTTGATAAGAATGGCCATACCTTGGCTGCAAATACTAGATTTGAATCCACACTATAGGGATTAAGTGCAGAAGTATAGAGTGCACCACTACCGAATAGTGTTTCCAATACAAAACCTGTGAAGTATCGAATTCCAAAATACAATCCAATCATGGGCATCGAAAACAGAAATGCTTTTGAAAATCGATCTGTTGCGCCTGAAGGAGAATAGCTTAACTTATTTGAACGGATCTCATGATCTGAAACTGCAATCAAGCCAACTGCTGTGACAATAGAGGGTATAATATAGAAAATATTTCCGTATGGACTGATTTTTGGGTCAATGAGATTTTCACTGTTAAAAATTAGAATTATCTGTAGAAGAAATGAGAACATTACCACTGGGAAATAAATGCGATAAAAACTAGAAAGAGCTAGATTTCCATGCATATTCTTAATCTCATGTTCCATTCGAGACGGACCTGTAAAAAATTTGAAGAAGGAATAACCAGCGACAGAAACCAAACTGAAGAAACCGAGCAACAGGGTTATGCGAGAACTACTTGGATCAAATTGCAATAAAACTTGAAAGAAATGAATCACCAATAGTATTAAGGAAAACATCAGAATGATTGCCTTCCAGTGCTTCTTGGTATATTCAATTATAATAGCCGATCTGCTCATTCAATCACCTCTTCAATTAATACATCAACGTGAGTTCTGCTTGCCTCTCTCTGACTTTTTAGCCAACGTCTGATACGAATGGAAATTAAGCCTATAACTAGTACGACTGCCAGTATACCAGAATATCGCAGGCGGATATTCTTCTCCACATTAAAGTCACCTCTCAAAGAGTTATCATCCTCATTGATCTCATTCACTTCCTCCTCAATATCGAGTTCCACGGTTACGTTGATCATGGTTTTACCATAATCCATGAACCTAGTATACTCAAAGATAATCGATTCATTTGCCTGTACAAAATCAAATTCCTCTGTATATTCTTCATCATCCAATGTTATCCGAAGTGAAAAATGACTAACTGGTAGGGTGCCATTTGAGTAAATCTCAATATGAATGACTTGACCGGTGAATTCCTCAATTGGACCTGGTCTAACTTCAATTTTCCCAACTGCAATATTTGGAAATCTATACCAGGTATTAATTAGTCCAGTAATATTTCGACTACTTTGACTATTAAGGGGTAAGTTGAGAAAACTTAGTGAAGGAGACATTGGATGCCCTGTCAGACCTGGAGAGGTTATTATTGAGAAAAAGGAATTGTTGGCGTAGACAATATTTGAATCACTTTTGCTTATCATAGAAAATGTTGAATACTTCGTAGTATTCATCATGTATCTGTTATCAAAAATAAACCCAGAATTACCAGGGATGGCTTGATAAGCCAGTGAATAATAGCTTGTCATCGGGTTAGTTGTTGCATAATGACTGCTGTAGCCTGATGGAGACACAAAAAACTCTGCAAATTCCATCTCCTCAGCAGCTATTAATTGAACCATACTATGTCTCTCCAATCCACCATATGATAGGAGGAGATGAATGGTCACATCAAGATACCCCCTCGAAGAATTGATACCGACTAACTCAGAATCCAATTTAATCACTGTATCATCAAAAATAGTCAGAAATTTATTACCCCCTCCTTTGTAAATTAAAGTCAATTCGGTGGGTTCATCAGGAATAATGGATATATAGGAACGATCAATCTCATCCGTTCGAGGTGCAGCTAATATACTATCAAATATGTAATTTGTTCCCTTTAAGTATCTTGGAACAGCCATACTCGCATGGACACCATGTTCAAAGGAGATAAATGCACCAAAAACGGGGAGTGAAGAATTGATATAACTACCTTTCTTCACAGCAACTTGAATGGTAGAATAGGCTTCATCTATACTCTCCTCCATTACTATACTCTCACCTGGACTTTGAATTCTGATCAATGCACCAGGATTTACAGAAAACACACTAAGATACCCATTAATATGTGATGTAAATTCAAAACCATGCATACGATCACTCAACAAAGAGTACCCAAAAGATTCATCTGATTGTATATCCTCTGTATTTCTCTGTACTGCAATAAGCAAGGGAGATGTTGATCTGATAAGTGAACCATTAGTTAATCCTCTATTATCTCTGGGATTGAACACGTATTTTGCAGGTTCATTTACTTGAACTGTATTGCTTCCACTCTTATCCATACTAAATGATGTTATCAACAAACTCTGTTGGATAACCCAAACCACCACTTCTGCCATTCCTCGAGAATGGGTATCATCATAGATTAACGGGATATAGTAATCAAAAAACTGCGGAGATCCACCTCCTCCACCACTACCACTAGCGGGTGGTGGTGGAACTCCTCCTTCATCTCCTGCAGAAGATGCACTTGCCATCTGTATGGGATTAGCAAGGAGTAGGAATAAGATTAGGTAATAGTAGATCTTCACAAAGATCTCCCCCTTTGCTTGGCAGAGAAATAGGATATGAGTATTTTTTCTGTGACATCTCCGGTGTAGGCAGATACCACTCGAATATTCATTCCTCGAAGTTTTCTCTTAAATTTAGAAATTTCAAGTTGTTGTTTGGCAATTTCATAGGTATATTTACCACGAGTATAGGGATCAGTTAAGTCAGCAATTGTTGGTTTTCCAGTATCAGGATGTATGAATTTTACCTTTCCAACCTTATCTGGTAATTCAAATTCTCCCACATCAGCAAACTGAACTACCTGAACCTCATGTTTGAACCCTTTGGTAATTTTGAAACCCTTGGCCATCTCATCCAAATTATCATGAAGGTCAGTGAGCACTATAATAATACTACGTTGTTTTAGATTTGTTGCGACTTGTTTTAATGCCTCACCAATATTTGTCTTCCCCTCAGGAATTATATTGAGGAGTTTTCTATATATAAGATGTTCATGTAATTTCCCACCTTTGGGAGGAAGAAATTCATTCAATCTCTCAGTATATGCACCAAATCCAAAAAAATCCTTGTTAGAAATAACTGCATGTGCCAACGAAGCAACTGCAATGACAGCAGATTTCATTCGTTCTGAATCGTTAAGCATCATAGAAGCAGAGGCATCAAGAAGGAAAACGACATTTGCATTACGCTCCACCTCAAATTCTCTTACAATTAACTTCTCATGTCTCTTAGCTGATTGTCTCCAATCAATATGTCTAATCTCATCACCAAATCGATACTCCCTTAAATCAGCGAATTCATTACCATTACCAAGATACAAGGATCGTCTATTTCCAGATAAGAAACTAGATACTTTCTCCCTTGCAACCAATGCAAGATTTTGAATTCTTTTTGATATGATAAATCGTTCAGCCATGGTATACACACCTACTGTATTGCAACAGCCATCTCAAGAGCAACCGATTCGTACCGTGATATCTCATCACTGAATGGTTCAAACGTTGGATCCCAAAGAACTCGATCGATGAAATACAGAAAATCAAGATGATTCTCAATAGATTTCTTTTTTGTTTTCTCTTCCCACCAACCAAGTAACTGCTTCTCTGTTGGAAAATAGATGAATTTATCATCTTCAAAGGAAGCTGTATAACTTAGGAGGATTTCATAATAATGCATAGCCATCTTATGAAGAGAAGAATTTTTATCTAACAAAATTTCCTTGTTTATCCGAATTTTATTTTCTATCTCATCTGCCTCAAGATCCCTATCATATTCACGGATATATCGGTCTCTTGCCTTCTTACGTTGACGTTTAATGCCAATATAAGTAATAATCGCAGGTAGAACGAATACTTCATACATCCAGTCAAGAGAATCAATACCCTCCTTTTTCAATACCTTCTGGAAACTACGTGTCATATAAATAATGAAGGGAAAAGGTAGAATGAATAATTGAATGATCACAATATATGCATATGCGGGTTGTTCACCAGTTCTGAAAATAAAGATCAATGATGAAAAGAAAATCAGCACACCGTATGCCATACTAATCCATAATGGTCCTTCTGCATGAACTAAGCCGGTGATAAATCCACCAACTAATGCAAAAAAGAGTAATTGAAACGCAAAATCCATGCTACTACCTTTAAGGAAGGTCACTGACATAAATAATCCATAAGGAATTATAGTAAATGCTGCTGCCTGTATTCCGTATAACACAGGATCTATTCTACGCTCCAATAAACCTCCCGATATCCGTGAGCGTTTATCTATGCGTGCGTTTTGCTTTCTCAAGGCGATAGCTTTATCGGCAGAAAGAAGACCAATGACTACTCCTACAGATATACTGAACGCATCAGTGGTTGCATTGAATAATTCAGCAGTGCTTGAATTATAAAGACTTTCTACTTCAGAACGAGCACCATCAACAAATGAGAATAATGCGAAATAAATTATCGCAAGTAACCAGGAATGATTGATAATCGACCTCGTTGTTTGCAAAGCGATGATTGAATCAGGGGCCTCTCTAGTCTCCCAAATTGCATCACGGGTGTAAAAGGAGAACCGTGATTTGAGATTTGCAAGTCTGATACGTTGATGAACTATTTCAAGAGCCAGTGGTAATAAACCCAGAAATAAAGTTACTGCCACAAATTTAAAATCAAGTTCTGCATTTCCTGAGAACAATTTTAACCAATTAATTCCCAATAATGCTTCATTACCTGTCAAGTAATTCGAGAAAAATTCCAATTGATTAAGACCATGCAGTAGTAGAAGGAGGAAGAATGGTATTGCATAAATTAATCCATGAAGCGTATTTACTGGATAAAAACCCACTGAAGTCCCACGTGCGGTTTCTGCGACAACACATTCAATTTCATCAAATCCTAGACGTCTTGATCCTCTCACAACAGCCCTACCTGGCATCATATATGATTTTGGCCTAAATCCAAATACTTGATAGTATTGTCTGACACGTTCTGTCACTCTTCTGATTTGAATACTTATTTCACTCATTGGATCTCCTCCTTCTTACTCATACGCTCGCTAATCCTTGATATTCCTGCAAGGTAACCAGGAATTAGGATGATCACGATCACTACAAGGTAAATAGGTAACCAATTTTCAAAAAAAGAACGTGGAGGAAATCCATAGAGGTTAATCAATGGTACCAGATCATTTTCCCGACTAACAAGTATAGTGTTATCTTCCGGAAATCTGTAACTGTATCTCTCCACCTGAGTTTGTGTGATGTTTCCTAGGGTTCGTACGTACAATGTAATATTGAGATAGAATAAATCTTTAAGAATTGGAGCCTCAACACCAATTAGAAACATTGTCTCTTGATCAATCTCGGTGAATTTCTCCTTAGGAACTATGGGGAAACTCCTTTCTGGTATTCCAGAATCTTCTTCATTATCAAGGAGATAGGTTATTATCTCAACATAATCCACCTGAACAGATGAAATTTGATCAGGTAGGTCTGTTAGAGTCACATTGACTGCAACTGTCACATTTGAATCTTCTGCCCAGGTGAGGGGAGCTTGAGTGAAGGATGAGATAGAGTAATCGGGTGCAAGTGTAAAACTATGTGCTCTTCCGACAAAACCACTCTGAGATTGACCAGTTGGAAGCAGTAAAAATGTGAGTAAAATGGGTAAAAGAACATGATGAGACTTCATAGATTATCAAACTCCTCTAGCAGCAAATCTACTTGCTGTGCATATTCATATAACTGTTCATACCCTATCTCATCTTCTTCAGTAATTTCTTGACCTCTTGTCAGAACATCTACGAGTAATGGCTCATCAACCGCAATCTCACGTTTTTTCAATTCGGTCAAGATTCGTGAATTAGTATAGAATGATATATCTCGATTCATTAATTTGGATAATTTTCGAATCACCCTCCAATATTGACCAATATATGACTTGACCAAATCACCATCTGATTGTTCTAGACTAGCGGTTAGAGCATTTATTTGCTGTGATTCAACAAAAATATTCTCCTCCTGTTGTTTCTCCATTCGTTCAATGAGTTTCTGATATCTCCTTCTAAATACCCAGTAGGCGATCAGAAATGATAGAATAGGAGCAATTAGACCTAAGATTGAAAATAACAAAATTTCATTTCTGGCCACGTCAATTAGCTCTTCTGTTTGCTGTACTACCACCTTATCCTTCTGAAAATCTACATTTAGATTCTCAAGTGCTTCTAATATATCAACAAAAGAGAAGGTAACTTGTGTTTCAAATACATCATGAAAGGCATCCATCCTCCGATCTTTATCTACGAAAGTGACATTATATCTACCTGTGTTGGTTTTTCCAAATATCATGAGATCAGAAGGAGAGGCACTATACAGATAGGCCCCCTCAGGAAGAATAACACTATAGTAAAGATCGACATTGAAGTAGAAATCATCAGCAGTCATGAATTCTTGCGGAAGAATGAATTCACTCCAAATACGATCCATATAGACTAGAATCTGATTGTAATCATATACAATGTAAGGTCGAGTGATTTCATAGGTGAATGAATATCCAGGGTTATTAATCTTATATCTGTTCTCCTCTTTCAACCATGTTAGTTTATTACCTTGTGCATCCCTTGCATCAAATTCAATTACTGCACTAGTATTGACATAGACATAGATATACTCTCTCAATACAGGTAACGTCAAAGTAGTAGTTTCAGTTAATTCAAAGGGTTCTTTACCAAGATCCATAACCGTATGTTGTTGAATTGTATCAGTCTCTACTGTTTGGGCATAGGTAGGAGTTGGAGTAAATAGTAAGGGGATAATGATCATTATCCCTAGAAATAATGATTTCACTGGTACTTTCAATGATTGTGAGGATTCAATATCAGTCACTGCACGTCTAGGAAGCTCTCTTGCTTGCTGCAATTTAGGCTCATAACGTCTCCTTGCCAGTAAATATGCAAATAGAATGGAAATGATGGAGGCTACAATTGCTAGAGTTGCGATGATAATAAATGACGCATTGAGTAGATCTAATCTCTGCTCTTCCTCTTGTCTTTCTTTCTGAATTTGCTGTTGCTGGTAAATCTGTTCCGTGAAGGCTAGATAAATAGGATCAAAAGAGTAGGTAACTTCAATCATTAATGGATCGTGTTTGCTATCCATCTGTCGGTTCTTATACTCCCAGACCATCTGATATCTATCATCCTCGACTTTTATCAGATCCAGAAGTCCCTCATCTATTGGGGCTAAACTAACTATTCCTGCTCCTCTTGGAAGTGTAATCTCATTCCTGTAATCAACGCGTGCATATACGGTTTCATCATCAACATCCATTGAGAAATCAACACTTTGAGAGTTGAAAATCACAATCATATTTGTATCCTGAATGATATCTGGATCATAATATGCATCGATGGTGTACTCAAATGATCTCCGTTCAGCTCTAATGATGAATTTATCTGCTTCAAGACTATAACAGCCAAAATCAAATGACTGAAGACACTGGTCATCATAGTTGAATTCCTCTCCTGTATCATGATCCCAAATTCGATAACTAATAATATCAGTTTTGTTGATGAAGAAATAAAGTGCGGTTCCAGATAATCTCTCCCAATACAAAATCCCTGATAGATGCACAATTGGTCTATCATCACCTATAGGTGCATCATATACAGCCTTCTCCTCTATATACACATTTGAAGGTTCACTTGGTTCTATGGGTTCATTATCCTGTGCTTGAGATATTTGTATCTGAAGTGCAAGTAATGAGAAAAATAGCAAAAATAGAACATTTAGGATTAGAAAGTACCTACGCTCCTTCATATGATTCAATAATAGCAAAATCACAGACCTATATATAATGTTATTTTGGAGAAAGGCAAAATCCACTTTATTTTCTGTTTATACTAGTTATCCTCACACACTTGGAGTTTCAATATTTTTAAGAACTCGGGTAATTATTGCATCTGAATCAATACCTTCGAACGCCCATTCAGGAGAAACTATCACTCTATGTCTGAGTACATCTTTAGCAATACGTTGAATATCGGCTGGGTTGACATAATCCCTTCCCTGAAAGATTGCATGAGCCTTTGCACCAATGGTTAACCAAAGTGAAGCACGAGGACTGGCACCGATACTTACTTCTTCACTCTCTCTTGTTGTCGCTGTGATTCTTACAATGTATCTCATAAGATCCTCTGAAATCTGGATCTCTTCTCGAACAACACGTTGCATCTCAAGAATCTCATCTTTTTTGATGACTTGAATGATCTCATTCAGAGCGTCATACGATGTTTTTCCTGCGGTAAACCTCCGAACAATCTCCAGTTCTTCATCCTCAGCAGGATAATCAACCAGAATCTTAAACATAAATCGATCTACCTGTGCTTCAGGAAGAGGATAGGTACCTTCTTGTTCTATCGGGTTCTGGGTCGCTAATACTAGAAAAGGGTTCTCCAATTTATATACATTTGTATCTGCAGAAACCTGGCGTTCTTGCATGGATTCTAGCATTGCTGCTTGTGTTTTTGGAGGAGCTCGATTAATCTCATCTGCTAACAACAAATTTGTGAAAATCGGTCCTTGTGTAAATTTAAAGACACCCTCATTTGGTTGATAAATTGAAGCACCGGTAAGATCTGAAGGCATCATATCAGGTGTAAACTGTGCACGTTTGAAGTCAAGGCCAAATACTTTACCCATGGCTCTAACAAGCAAGGTTTTTGCCAAACCAGGAGCACCTTCAAGCAATACGTGCCCATCACATAGGAGACCAAGTAAAACACTCTCCACAACCTCTTCTTGTCCTACAACTACTTTGGCTATCTCTTCCTTGGCTCTCTGAAGATTTTTGGATATTTCTTGAATTTTTCTAGAAGCCATCCTGTTGCTCATACACCGATCATTTCTAAAAACAGTTAATAATACTAGTATTAGGTAATCTACTTTAGAGAAAATAAATCGAGATTAAGTGAACACTTCTGCACCATCCTTTGTTACTCGAACAGTGTGCTCATGTTGAGAAATCATAGCATTCTTTCTCTCTTCGATGAGTACAGGATAGCCCATAATCGCTTTTGCCTGTTTTAGTTCACGTAGATTTTTCATTACCTCATTCTTACCCTCAACCCCTGTTTCGGGGTCATAAACCATTCTAGGTGAAAAAGGAAGAACCCCAACTTTCTGAGTATATTTATCATAAATCTCTTTAAGATGAGAATATTTTCCTCTTGGTTTATTGATGAATCGAAATATATTGGTTACAGTACCATTTTTGATCATCCCAACACCAGTAGAGGCAAATGGTTCAATTGCATATACCCTACCAGCTTCTAATTTGGCATTATCTCTTTCGAAATAACCTGGCCCACAATTAGGAATATTTACTCCAGCATGAAGGTTATACCGTTTGATTTGATGACCAGAGAGGTTCCTAACAGGCTCATAGCCAAAATCATTAATGGTTGTCTCCACTATTTTTCCAAGTTCTGACACTCGTATTCCTGGTTTGACCGCATCAATGACATTTTCTAGGGCAGCCTTACTGGCTTTTGTTAATTCCTCCAACTGGGGATTGAAATTTAAAGTAATTGCAGTATCTACAATATACCCATCTATATGAGCTCCTAAATCCACTTTAACTATTGATTCCTTACCAACATTACGTTCATCTAGGATCTCTGGAGAATAATGAGCTGCTTCTCTGTCAAAGGAGATATTTGTGGGAAATGCAGGTCTTGCTCCTTTTTTGTACATATATTTTTCAATTCGTTGAGCAATCTCATAAGTATTTGCTCCGGGTTTGACAACCTCTCTAGCGATCTTTTTGGCACCTTTGGCTATCTCTCCAGCCAATCGATACTTCTCAAGGATTTCTTGAATCTTTACTGTCTTAGTACTCACAAATCGATTCTGATTTTCTTTAGTTTAAGTTATTTGATAGGTGATAAAATGTTTATTCATATCTAGTCGATTTCTTTAATTTTAGAAAAAGCACTTAAATCATAGGTAAACATGAATCGACTGTAGATGAGAATTAATTTTACCGTAAAAATAATGACCGTATTTTTCTTGCTTGTATCGAATTACTTACTTTTGACGATACCAACAAATGCTTTGATCGAGGAAAATACAGCTCAGGATCCACACCCTACTGAATCCACCTACATCACTCCCGAGGATAGATATCAGAGTGATTATAAGGATACAATTATTGAAGGATCAAAGATAATAAGATACGATTCATTTGCAGCTAGGGATTTCGCTCTGCTACAAATACCATCAGACAAGGTAGTATACAAATTTCATGCCATTCCCATGCTTACAGTTAAAGATCTAGATCAAATTCCTAGTACTGGTTTAACGCAGGTTATCAATGATCGATATGTGGTTCAAAAGGCGGAATATCCAGATGTTGATGATTATTACGATGGTAATTCTCTAAATAAAACAATGCAAAAAATATTTATCGAAAAGCTACAAACGGAGTATGGATTGACTGGAGATGGACAATCGATAGCTATTATCGATTCTGGAGTTATGACAAATCTAGAAGCATTCAAAGATTCATCTGGTAACTCCAGGGTAACTAGTTATAATGTTTCTGGTGTTGTAGCTGACAATCCACCTGAAATAGATCATCACGGTACTCATGTGTCTGGGATTGCTGCTGGTAATGGCAAGTATATCATTGATGGTAAATGGCAAATGACTGATAGTCCGGGTATGGCTCCAAAAGCAGATATTATCTCAATCAGAGTACTGGATGAAACCGGTTTTGGACCAAACTCATGGTTGCTAGAAGGTTTGGATTATGCCATTTATAATACTACTGCACGAGTGATCTCCCTAAGTCTTTCCACATCACTATATTATGGCGAAGAAGATGTTTTCAAATTGATCGCGGATAAGGCCTTTGAGGAAGGTAAAATTCTTGTCGCAGCTGCTGGAAACCGAGGACCGACTGGTTCTGGAGTAGGTATTCCAGGAGGTATAGATTCAGTTATTGGTGTGGGCGCGGCTTATATGAAAAGCAATAAAATCAATGGAATTTGGCAATTCTCAGCAATTGGTCCTGGAGATAATGATTTTTCTGGTCCAGATCTTGTTGCTCCAGGCAATGATATATTGTCATTAAATGCCTATACTGGAAGAGCATTAACCAGTTCTGGAACATCTATGGCGACACCACATATATCAGGAGGAATTCTCTTGCTGCTGGAAGCATTTCCAGATGCTACTCCAGCTGAGATCCGAGCAGCATTGCTGGCGTCAGCAATGGATATGGACGAACCTTCCGAATTACAGGGTAGAGGGCTTGCGAATTTCACAAGAGCAATAGATATTTTAAACGATATTAAAGAAAATAATCAAACCTATGTTGTTTCTATGCCAGGTAGGATAATAGACCAAAATTATTATTATCATCACCGACTAAGTGGAGTCACAAAATCAATTCCTATTTTCTTATACTCACATATCAACACCACAGTATACCCCAAAACAAATTATCTTGATGGAAGTTCATTCGATCTGCCTGCCTCCTTATTTCTCACTGAAGGCCTGAATAAAATATTACTCAATTTAACTGTGACTGCATCAGATATTGCATTGCATAACGGATTTATTGTCTTCGATGCAGATGAAAACGGAAAACCGATGTTTTCAGCGGATATACAACATGCATTTGTCACTAGATTCCCGACTGCAAAAATCCTATTTGATACAGCTCATGACCTAGATACTCCATCTAAATACTTTGCACATCATGGACCCAAGGGTCAATTCTCAGAATATTCAAGGATACTTGAGGAACAGGGATTTGTTGTAGAAGAACATAAACAAGGGAATATTACGAGCAGTATTCTTGATGATTATGATGTACTCATCATTGCAGATCCAGATGATAATGTAACCTATTCTGCTGCTGAGATCGATGCGATAAACAGTTTTGTTGTTAATGATGGTAAAGCACTCTTAATTATGGCCAATGGTGGGTTCCAGACTGCGGAACATCTACTATATGATGATTTCAATTTGGAAGATATTAATGCAATGCTTGATGGTACAGGAATCTTCATCGGATCTGAAGAACCTATACTTGCATGTAATGAAGATTGGGGATATGATACTAGAAGAATTGAATGTCCAAGTGTCGCAAGTACAGGAACGTCTCAAACCATCTTCAAAAGTGGATTGAATTTTCCTTTCTACGGTCCGGCACTCAATACTACACAGATAAATGGAGTATCAGTTCAAGAAGTAGCATTCGATTCCGATGAAAATCCAATTATTGTTGCTTCAGAATTACCTTCTAAAGGGAGAGTCATGGTTTTCAGCTCTACCATTCTTTTTGATAATCTTGGATTATTAGATAATTATATTTCTCAAGGATCAACAAAGATAAATAAAGAAATTTCCATCCAAACTATTGACTGGCTAGTAGCTCCTAGGATGATAAATGTTGAGTATACAGTGAATGATATTGAAGTTGATGAAATTGCAAGTATCACAATGTACGATGAGATGACTATTGATATGTATATCACAACCCCCGATGGAGATCCCATCGACAAAGGTGCATCAATCTGGGTAAATGTACTTCAGGATGATGACTTAAATCTAATACATGAACTACTAGAATTTGTAGAAGTAGCAGATGGACATTACCAACGAGTACATATTTTCGAATCCTATGGGTATTATGATTTCTATTTCCATGTATTGGAAGGAGACTACATTCCAGCTGATGGTCATCAACAGATGGTAGTAAATCTAAAGTATATGGAATATAAAGATGCCATCCAAAATATTGCTCAGATCCTTCTACTACTAACTTTTATGAGTTGGTTAGTCTGGATTAAAAATGAAGGTGGTTTTACCAGAAAAAATGAAATGAAGAAAAAAGACATGGATAATTAACTTAAATCTGTATATTTATAATCAACAATAAGACAAGACTGCTATGGAAAAAGCAAGTGATTTTGAAGAATTAAAGGGTCCAACAATGAATTTATTTGTTATAAACACGTTGTTCTTCATCATTACATCTATTATGGGAAGGCAATTACTCTCGATAGGTACACTCCCTCTTATATTATTTAGCTTGTATTTTCCAACATTAATGAGTGGGTTCATTTGGACACCATTTACCAGTATAATTACTCATTCAGGAATCGCACACCTTGGTTCAAATATGATTTTCCTATTTTTTTATGGCTATAAATTGGAGGAAGAGGGATATTCTGCCAAACAAATTTATTTTGCATATATTTTAACTGGAGTAATGTCGGGACTTCTAAGTATGTTTATCCTTATTGAAAATCCATCTGTTGGAGCATCAGGTGCAGTATTCGGGTTATTAGGAACATATTATGGAACATTACGGAGGAGTAATGATCCAAATAAACGAAAAGTGTTGTATACTAGTATTATTCTCTTTATTCTAGCTTCTTCACCTAATACAAATATTTTTGCTCACCTTCTTGGTTTGATTTTAGGCACAATATTAGGCTCATCTGACTATTTCCAGAATATGAATGAGTTTACTGAACTAAAATAGCATTGCAAATGGAAAGGACTATTCAGCTTTCTATAGATTTTAAAAAGTGTAAGAGAAAAAGCCATCAATGAGAAAATTATTCCTTGTACTCATTGTTGTACTACTGATTTTTCCATCTAGTTCTGCTGAGCAAGAAGAGATAATGTATATTGAAAAAATATCTGCATATACAATCATTGATCATCAATCATACCGATGGAATTTGGAAAGAGAATTCCTGTTTCAGAGTTATTCAGTTCAAGGAGAAGGTGAGAATAAAACTGCAACAATTTATATGCTGACCGATTTTCAGCAGGGTAGTATATCTAATATTACTCAAAAGCATTTATCATTTAATTTTGAGCCAGAAGTGCAGTACTTAGAAAATGGGTCCTTACAGCATGTGGAATGGAGTATTCTTCTCACTAGGGATGCAGAAGAAGGAGCCACTGGTGCAGATCCTTTCACAAGAGATCAAATTAACCTATTCACAAAATCAGGAAATAGGAGATATGATTTACGCATCAATCAAACTTATTTCTCAGTTAATCTCCAGTACTATGAATTTATGAATAATAGTAACCATGAATTTGAGAAAATTAAAACCAATACTGAATTAACGACGAACAATAATGAGGATGGAACTTTGATACGATCTGCAGTTCATATTATCAAGAGAAGAACCGATGCAGAAATCATTTTTGAATATGATTGGTCCATTCAGAAAGTAAGTACTTTCCATAAGGTATTCAATTGGTTTGATCAACCCAAGTTATGGGTACCTTATCGGATAGCAGCAATTCTTGCAGCTATCTATCTGTATATGTTAGGATATCGCTATGTCTCTCGACATGAAATTACCATTAAACCCAAGGAAACTGAGAAATAATTTATTTTTCACTTGCTATCATTGCAGGAATGGAAGATATAACTTCAGATAGATAACCAAATAAGCTCAGATGGGGAGTGTTTCTTATGATCATATATTTTCTAAAGGCATTCACTGGCACTTTATAGGTGGATAGTAAAACTTCTCCCTCAAGCATTCCTGTTAAAACTACAGCCATAAATAATACCACTGTTGTTGTTTGAAGTCTATTTATTGTCAATACTTCAATGTGGAAGAAATTAATAACGATGAACCCTATCAGTAAGAAAATAATATCTTTTACTAGTTGCTCCAGATTAAGCTGGAAGAAATTGAAAGTGCTTTGTTTCTTGAAGGCTAATTTCTCCACTTGAGGGAGTATAAGGAAGATAATGACTATACCAACAATAATGTACATATTCGATCGATAGTCCTGTTCATCAGAGAAATAAACCTGTGCAACCTTCATAAGATAGTACAATGAGATAGAGCCCAGGATTAGACCTACAGGAAGATTGGAGTTCAAAGTATCAAATGATATCTGCTCATCTGTTTCCTCAAATCCAAGAGGACTTGGTTTATAGATGGTATAAAGGGAAAGTGGAATCAAGATGACCATCCAGACCTTATAGTAGATCATTGTCTGGGTGAATAATGTTACCGATGCACTGATCACCCAGAATATTGAGAACACACCGATAAGTAATATCAGAAATCCAATCCAATAATATGGATCTGGCTTGCGAATTCGATTTTTCGGATCGAAATATGAGGAGAATGAACGATTTAACATTGCACCAAGTCTGAGGTTCATTGATTTTGCTGGATTTCCTGGTGTAAAGGCAAGGAGTATGAAGGGAACAAGCATGGTGAGATAGTACTTGTAAATACCTCGTGCGATGGTTGCGTGAACTATGGTGTAAAATGCAGCTTGAAATCGCATGTAATACTTATGATCCTGCTCAAGGTAATCATAAGAGGTAAATGCAATCCATCCAAAAACAAAAACTAGAAAGAAGAAAAGCAGATGGTTATTCACCAGAATATCCATAACATTGACATATCCGGGAGCTAGCGAATCAGGAACTAGTTTTCCTTCATTCCCAGCACATATGTCAACTAACCCTCCATGAACTAGATTGGTTGCTTCTCCACCCTGAGGACAAACCAACTGATCTTTACCTCCACCAGGAAGGAAATATTTTATCACGAAATCACGGGGAGTGTATAATATCCAGGGAAGAGAGAGTAGAATCACATCAAATACAAATAGCAGGATTAAGGCAATACCCTTAATTATTCCATATCTCCTCATCATCCAGAAACCCATAGGTAGAGCAAAAAATAATGGAAATTGCTTAGTCATGGTTGCAAGAGCAAGAAAGAAAATCGCACGACCATCCTTTCGTTCCAAATAATAGTATACAAATACAAGAGCGAAAAATGTCATGGCAGGAGCATTCAAGCCTCGGATATTTGCGTAGAACAAAGCGATGGGTGAGAATGACCCAAGCAAAGCAACAAACAGGGCAATCACATTCCCAGTTATTCTTTTGGCCAATATATATACCAACACGTAACAAAGAGAATCAAATACAATATTACTATAGACTATCGAATCGTAGGCACTGAGGTCAAACCATGCCTTTCCAATGCTAATAGAATAAATATAAAATGGACCGTACACATATCCACCAAGATGGTCATCTGGAGTTATAGATCCTGAATAGGGGTTCCAACCCTCAAGAAGATAATTCACATAGTCTAGATAATAGTAATGAAAATCATCATAACCCTCAAGATAAAGCGTATCTCCCACTGCAATACCGGTATATGCACCGATTCCATAGGGATCTCCCTCTGGTATGACCATATAAAATAGATGGTCTCCGTAATTTGAGATAAATATATCTCTCACATAGAATCGGACAAAAACTGCTACTCCAAAGACAAGCAAAATCGCAAGTAAATCAGATAATTTATCATGGTGAACCTGTTTTGTAACCTTATATTGTGTTGGGATAACACGCAGTGTATCGAGAAACAAATTATTTTGTTCGTCCTCTTTGTCTTTGAGCATTATGTTTCAAAAAATCTGACCATCTATAAATTCTTAGGAGCAATGATATTGTTTTATTTATTTTTAACGTCGTTTAATATTCCTTTGAATTGATTAATAGTGATATCAAAATTATGATGAGGCCAAAGGCGATCCTCAGTATTTACCACATAATGAGCTAGAGCCATCAATCGACCCAATCCGTATCCCAATTCCTTATCATCTCTCATATTAAATCTAGACCTATCATCAGCCATTGCTTGATCTTCAACACCCTTACTACCCCGTGCATTGGATTCGGTTTGCCGATCTTTATTTAGTAATCTTGAGTGTCGAGTATCGGCAGACGCATGGAATGAAATCATGAAAAAATTATCCTTCCCTACCTTTGATATAATATGATCTACTTCAGATTGAGCTTTCACACCTGACATAAATATCATCGACCCTGGTTTTTCCCTTGAAACTGCCTCCTCAAGGGCCTTCTCAGTGAAGTATGCATCTGATTGTGATTTACACTCCCCGGCTACCATTACAATATTCTCTGGTGTGGCGTCTAACCCACGTTCAGCAACAGCTTTATACACATAGGTACCAGTTTCATATAAGGGTATGTTAAGTTCTTCCTGGACAACTTTGGCATGAACTGTTTTACCAGATAACGGGAGGCCGAGAATTACTATTACTTTCAAAGTCATCTTTCTTGCCTTCTAAGATTGGCTCTTTTTAGGTACCATTTTAAAATTTTGAACGTTATCAAGTTCTTCGGTTAACAAAAATATATTATTAGATAATAGTCCTTAGACTAACTCACAAAAGGAGAAAGGAAACTTAGATGAAGGTTTTCAGTCCTTCAATATTGTAATTGTGATATGTTGGTTCAATACCAACCAATTTCAATGTTTCAATGGCTCCAAGGCGATTCAAAGGTTGATTATTGTTACCACATTGATAGGAGTAGGTACATCGTGGACACCCATCCACTCTCTTACAGGGACATAGTTCTAGGATTCCTAATGAACGAGTCATACCTTGTTTCAGATTATCAAATAATAATCTGGAAAGACCGGAACCACCAGCTGTTCCATCATATACAATGATTAATCCAGTATCTCCAAGAGATAAACCACCTATTTGGGAAGCCCCTCCACCAGTTATTCCATTTGCTGATTCTATCAATATGTGCTCAACAGCATGATATGTTCCCATCAATTGTTTCTCATGTTCATCTCTATCATAATTATCAAGAAAGTCAATTGGTTTTGGTAAGTTGAGTAAGAATCCTTTTGTCTCGTATGTATAACTGACTGGTTCCTCCAAATTTACTTCTTCTATTAGTTCATTAGTAATGTAGTTTTTCCTTGTGTAGCCGTCAACAATCTCTGTTAGATCAAGAGAAAGATAGGAGATGGCAAGTCCATTAATAATTCTTTCATCCTCCACATCGAGAATTCTTGGTATCATGTGTCTCTGAGCTTGCGTCTTCTCAACAGCTGTAGGTATGCGTAGGGCTTGAGCGGTAAAGGCATGTTGGTTAAAATTCGAGATTTTGTATGAATTACCACCATGAAGATAAATCGCCCCAGGATGTAGTTCCTTTAGACCTATAGGTAATGCGCGTTCTCCAATGAGTCTGTTGGCATTGTAAATCTTGATACTATCCCCAATACCACGGATACTATAATTCTTCATATGACCTTTAATTTGAGGGTATAACAATTCTTTTCGAGTTTCCTTGATATATCCCCTGGTCTGCAGGGTTTGGAATTCTTGAGAATATTCTTGTTTTTCTTCCTCCTCCAATGGCTTATCTAACATCATCGCCATCAGTTGATAGGAAGAGACTAAAGAGTTATTGGGTTCTACATATGCTGGGGGAATATCAGTGAGATAATCTGTAGGATTACGGGCATAGTATGCAGAAATGGGATCATCACCATTCAACACCAGTGTTGCATAACTCTCCTGTCCAGATCTCCCAGCTCTACCAATTCTCTGAGTGAAACTAGTTAGATTAGTCAATTGTGAGATAACACTATCCAGATCTCCAATATCGATACCTAGCTCGAGGGTAGGTGTCGAAACTAAAGCTTGTAGTTGTTTTTGTCTGAAATCTTGCTCAATCTTTAATCGATGTTTCTGGCTCAGACCTGCTCTATGAACTCCACTTTTAATTTTGTTTTGTCGAAGCATGATATTTAGCATTTCAGCAACTCGATGGCCATTACCAAAGATTAGACTAGATATTCCAAATTTGTTGAATAAGCTTGTAATTTTTAGAATTATTGCAAGATTAGAGCTAGTTTGCGGATAGAGCATGCATATGTACATATCAGATTTTCTGATGTTATTGATCTCAATTAATGTGACTGGAGCATCAAATAATGTTGATGTGAATTGCTGAGCATTTGAAATTGTGGCTGATGCACCAATCATTTGTATATTGGGTGAAAACCGTTTGAGGCGACGGATGAGCCAGATTATATTAGAACCATAATATCCTGAACAGAGATGAATCTCATCAATAACTAGGAATTTTAACTGATGAAGTAGATTCTGAAAGTTAAGATTTCCCATCAAATGAAAATGAATCATATCTGCATTAGAAATGAGGATATCCGGAGGATTGGAATAGATTTCATCTCGTGCATTAGTTGGTGTATCTCCATCAAAAATTTTCACCTGAATACCCAAACCAGAGGAGTAAAATTGGATTTTCTTAAATTGATCCGCTGCAAGAGCTTTTGTGGGGTATAGTAATAAGGCGGAGACATGTTTTCTAGTCCTTGGATTGGGATCATTTGTTAGGATTGATTGAATAATTGGAATAATAAAGCTTTCAGTTTTTCCAATGCCAGTTGGAGCGGAGATTAGTGTATGCTTTCCTTCACCAATTGCTTTCATCGCCTCCTCTTGAAAAGAATAGAGGGAATTAATACCCTTTTCTATTAATTTATTTTTTAATCCAGTATATAAAGTGGTCAATTCAACTCGAGAGCCAGTGGGAGGGGCTGTGCTTTCCCACTTCTCCAGATAAACGGGTAGGTAACCACCTTGTTTGACCATTCTCTGTATCACCAAAGGATATTCTACAAGCGTTTTAGAGAGCACTATCTCAGCATTTTTTTTAATAATCAAATCTTCCTCAATTACCTTTCCCTTATCGAAGTTGATTGAGGTCTTGGATGTAAAACTTTTCCTTACTGGTTGTGTATTCTTTTTCTGTGCGATAAATTTTGAATAGATATCTTCCTTGCTAAAACCAGGCCCCATTTTGTAACCTGAAGCACAATCTATGCATGAAATTTCTGTTGTATGCTGATTTTTTGTAAAATTTAGCTTTCCACCACAATATGGACAGGAATACATAGATTCACCTATAGGTTAAGACCTCGTTGGGGATAATCAGATATAATAGCATCTACATTTCTATTAATCATTTTGATCATATGTTTCTCTTTATTCACTGTCCACACATGTACTTCTAAACCTAATTTATGAGCTCTTCGAAGTAATACTTTTCTAGCAAATGGAAAGTATGGATTGACAGAATACAAAGAGAGTTCATCATGAAGCTTGGAAATCTTAATTAACAAAAATGAAAGGTCCAGTTGTGAAATTTTGATCTCCTCACTGAAAGAACGTACTCCCCTTAGCACATCTGTAGAGAAAGAAGAAATATTGTAATTCACATCATGGTACTCATCTAGGTATTCTGCCAGAGCTTTACCTTCATCAAAAGAAGTAGATTTACTTTCAATGTTTATGTGAAGATTTGGAAAACTGGATAAAATATCTTCTAATAAATCAACGCGGAAATTGCTGTTTTCTGCATGTTTTAAGATTTGATCCGAACTTAGTTGCGTAATTACACCTAAATCAAGAAAGCTTTTATCATGGTAGACTACCCATTGACCATCAGTAGTTTGATGTGTATCCAGTTCTATTGAGGAAATACCCAGATCAACAGCGGCTTGAAATGCTGGAATTGTGTTCTCTGTAATCGTAGGATCATGTTTGTGATATCCCCTATGAGAAACTAGTCTAACCATGGTTGTGCATTTGAACCTTGATATAAAAAAAATTTGACATAATTTAAATGATATTGAGGGATTTTACTTGTAATGCTACCATCCAATGATCAATTAAATACATTCATATCTCTGTTAAGGAGTATATTTTTAATAGTTGACAAGCTACAGAATATAGAATACCCATGAAACCTATTGTCAAAAAAGCATTAGTAGTTCTATTTTTGCTCGTGGCCTCAGCCTTTTTAGGAGTAGTCCTGATGGTAAAGAACACCATGGATTATCAGAGCAGCTCAGGAACCTTTTCTCAGATCACAGAAGAAGTTAAAGTGTATCGAGATGAGAAGGGAATACCAACAATTATTGCAGGAAATATGGATGACCTTTTCTTTGCACAGGGATATGAAATGGCAAGAGATAGATTGTGGCAACTAGAATTTCTTCGTGCAGTTGCTTCAGGAGAATTATCAGAGCTAATTGGGAATAGTACTGTTGAATCTGATATTTATCTGCGAACATTAAGTATGAGAAAAGCTGCAGATTATAAATATCAGGTACTACCCGATGATTACAAGGCAATTCTAGTAAAATTTACTGATGGGATTAATGCATACATAGAGGATCATATTCATAATATGCCTATTGAATTTCTTGTGCTAGGAGCTGAACCGAAATTATGGGAGCCTCAAGACACCCTGGGAATCCAAGGAGTGATGAGTAGAACTTTATCAATTAGTGGATTGAATAGAGAGTTGCTGAGATTGGATTTAGCTAAAGCGTTTGGTGCTGATGATGCACTTGATCTCTTCCCAATCGATAATCCAGATGCAGCAGAGTATTATAGAAATTTCGATTTTGATGCTTATGCACCAAGTAATATCAATTCTGCACTAGTAGATAAAATGGAAGAATCATTGAATGCTTTTGGGTTAGGTTTTGATATAGGATCTAATAATTGGGTAGTTGGTCCGGATAAAACTAAATCAGGAAATCCTATTGTTAATAATGATCCCCATTTAGATCTTCAAACCCCTTCAATCTGGTGGCAGGTTCATCTTTCTGCACCTGGTTATCATGTTGAGGGCTTTGCATTACCAGGAGTGCCTGGTGTCGTAGTCGGTCACAATGAAAATGTAGCTTGGGGTGTAACCAATACAGGAACTGATGCTGTTGATTTATTCTTTTTCAAAACAAACGATCAAGGTCAATATTATCATGATGGACAATGGAAGGCTTTTGATGTAGATCCTTTGGAAATTGTGGTCAAAGATGGAGAGACCTACACCTATGATCTTAGGTACACTGATTATGGGCCAGTTCTTGATCCAAAAATCTTTGGTGTACCTGAAGAAGAAGATCTAGTATATGTAATGCGATGGACTTTATTAGAGGAGAACCCTAATGATCAGATCACACGTGCAGTGCTTGATTTGAACAAGGCAGAGAATATTGATGATATCTATGATGCATTGCAATATTGGGGTGTTCCCGGACAGAATATCGTATTTGCTGATGTTAACAAAGATTTTGGGTATCAATATACTGGATTTATTCCCATTCGTAAGAATAATACATATGGAGTAATCCCTCAGAATGGATCATCAAATGACTATGGATGGACAGGATACGTAGATTATAACGATCATTATCGAGTGGATAGCAGATTAGATACGACAATCGATTATTTTGCTACTGCTAACCAGAAAATCGATACTAGAGATGCATTCTACATCACTGATAAGTATGCAGATGATTACCGAGGACAAAGAATTAACGCATTACTTGAAGCTGAGGATGAAATCACTGTAGAATACATGAAAGCGGTTCAGAATGATACATATAATCTCTATGCAGAAGATATTCTCTCCTCCTTTGTTATGGATACCCTATCCTCATATACCTTTACGGGAGATAATGAAGAAACTCTAAACAAAGCTGTGACCTATCTTGAGAAATGGAACCTTGAGATGAACAGATCATCCATAGCTGCTACCTTATTCTCTACCTTCAGAATATACCTGGAAGAGTTTACATTAAAGGATGAGTTTGATGATAAAGATCCTGAATTATTTGCACGATATTCTGGCCTTTCTACTCCATTATTTAGAGAGATCCTTTCAGATAAGACAAATATATGGTTTGATGACATCTCAACAACATCAACAACTGAAAACGGGGATGATATTGTTATCAAAGCATTTGAGAAATCAATAGACTTCCTCATGGAATTTATTGGGAAAAACATTGATAGCTGGACATGGGATAGAGTACATGAAGTGGTCTTCAATCATGTCATGGGAGTAAACCTTGGACTTTTCAATGAAGGGAATACCCCTGCTGATGGATCAACGTATACTATTAAAAATTCAAGTGGTACACCAAGTTGGTCTGAGGATGGACCAGAATTTACTCAAACGTTTGGTTCTTCTATGAGGATGATTGCAGAAGTTGAATCAACATGGACCAATGTGTATGGTATTTTAGCACCTGGATCATCTGGTCATCTCTTCTATGAACACCGTGATGATGGTATAGAGGACTGGGTGGAAAATATCTACCACACCTGGGACTTTAGCACCACATTCAGTGAGGAACCAGATTTTGTGTTCAACCCAGAGTAGATCATTATGAATAGAGAGCTAAACGATTTGATTTCATTATTTATCGGTGCAGGATTACTCATCCTCGTGGAGTATCCAAGCAATACATCAAAATTATCTTTGTATCTTTTGCAAATAGGATGTATAATTATTATCCTTACTGGATTTGGCAATTTGATTTTTAATCAGACAAAATTACTGGAACAAGAACAGGTTCCTTCAATAATAGCCATATTGGCAGGATTGGCAATAATACTGGCAATAATCGGTTTTACTATGGCCGAATTCAGCCTAACAGGAGAAATATTCCCCCAAACACTGAGACAGTTGCAGATTAGTTTTTGGGTGTTGCTTAGCATAGAATTTGTGAACATCATAATGATGTTATTATCACGTAAAAAATAACTGATTTGTATACCAAGTTTACACTAGTTTAATTAGATAATTTCCTTTGCTTCACTCTATGAGACATATTCTAGCTATAGATCAAGGTACTTCAAGTACAAGATCAATAGTATTTGATGAACTGGGAAAGATGGTTGGTATTGATCAGAAGGAGCATAAACAATTCTATCCCAAACCTTCATGGGTAGAACATGACCCATTAGAGATAAAAAACAATGTTTTGGAAACTATGCACAATGCTGTAAAGAATGCAAGACTCGAATGGAAGGACATTGAATCTATTGGTATAACCAATCAACGAGAAACAGTAGTCGCATGGGATGGATCGAATGGTAAACCATTGTACAATGCGATTGTATGGCAGTGTAGACGTACAACACCATTCGTCAAGAAGCTAAAGAAAGAAGGGTATGCGGATGAAATTCACAAGAAAACTGGATTAGTTATGGATGCATACTTCTCAGGTACTAAAATGCATTGGCTACTCAATAACGTGGATAAGGTTAAGAATAACGAACAGCCAAAATTTGGGACTATAGATTCTTGGATTATAAAATTTCTATCTGGAGAGCATGCAACTGATGCTTCCAATGCTAGTAGGACTATGCTCTACAATTTAAATTCTATGCAATTCGATGAAGAGCTTGCAGAAATACTACAGGTCCCTATAGAATCCCTTCCAGAAGTGAAGGAAAACGCGGCTGATCCATTTGGTTATTATAATATAGAAGGTAGGAGTATACCAATAAGAGGAGTGCTAGGAGATCAACAATCAGCACTATTTGGTCAGACTGGATTTAATACAGGAGATATCAAAACGACTTATGGAACTGGCAACTTCTCATTACTCAACACCGGTTCTATGGCAAAATTTTCACAAAATGGATTACTAACAACAGTTGGATGGCAAATCGATGGAAAAGCTACTTATGCTTTAGAAGGAAGTGTATTTGTCACCGGGGCTTCAATTAGATGGTTAAGAGATGGATTACATCTTTTTGATCATTATGACCAGATGGAAGAACTAATAAAAATGGAATCAAATAGTAATGGAGTATATTTTGTTCCTGCATTTGTGGGTTTAGGAGCACCACATTGGAATGCTACTGCATCAGGTTCTATGTTTGGATTATCTGGTGGCTCAAATCCTTCACATATTATTCATGCTACACTAGATGCCATAGCATATCAAACCCAAGAATTAATCGAGTTGATGATGCAGGAATCAGAGATTGAAATAACTGAGATGGCAGTAGATGGAGGTGCTACAAAGTCTACTTCACTAATGCAAAAACAGGCAGATATCAGTCAACTACGCATTCGGATCCCACAAAATATTGAAACTACCGCCTTGGGAGCTGCAATGATGGCAGGTTATAAGATAATTTGGGATGATCTCAATGCCATGAATCATATTAATCCTCTTGAGCAGGAATTCAATCCCAATCAACCCGCAGATAAGATGAAGGAAGGTCGGGTATTCTGGAATCAAGCTGTTGAACGATCTAAGGATTGGTATTGACACCTAAACGAATATTAATAACGCTTAACTTATGAGATTTAATTAGAGTTACTATGTATCTTATGGGACATTTAGGATCAGCATTTTTAAGCTCTAAAGTTGTTGAACGCTTCAAAAAAATACGCATCAACAAGTATTACCTAGGATTTGGGGTCATGTTTCCAGATATGATAGATAAGAGCATCGGATCCTTTTTATTTAGCAATGGTAGGTGGATAGGCCATACTTTGATTTTTTGGTGCATAAGCTTACTCCTATCTTTATACCTAGTTAAGAAATTTCCAATTGAGAGAATTGCCCTTGATCAATCTTCAATTATTACTTTTTTCTCAGCATCTTTGCTACATCTCTTAGGAGATTGGGGAATAGATTTGGCAGTGCTTTTTTGGCCTTTTCTTGGACCCTTCCCTCCTGGAGCAACTGAGAATTTTCTTTATGGTTTTCATGATACAAAAACAGTATTTTTGGAAATCTTGGGAACAGCGATAATTGTTGGAGTTGGAGTAGTTGAACAGTGGAAACAGCAAACATGGCTGAAATATATTGGATTGTGGATTCTATATCTAAGCATGTTTGGGATACTCTACTTCCTGCTAGTTATAAATTGATAAAATATAATGAAACAGTACGCGTTATTTACTTAGTAAATTATGATACATACTCAAAAATGATTAAATAGGTTAATCGTATTACATTCTTTATAGATTAATCTGGAGATATAATCATGTCAAACTATTCAGAACCAACTGCAGACAGTGTGGATATGTCAAATATGCCAGTGCTGGAGGAGACCTACCCATTGATCCCTCCATTCGCATATGCAGCCATCCTCACAGACCCGGTATCTAGAAGAACTAAATATGAGGTTACTGAGACACCACTTAACAATGAGGAAGAAATGGTATTCAAATTCATTAAAGATGTTCTCATTGAAGAATTATCAGTCAATTTTGATACGTTATCTGATGAAGGTAAATCGAAGGAATATCTGAAACGTGAAGTTAATGATATCATGACTACCTATCGTCTGAAACTTGAACCTCAATCCTATGATAAAGTTCTGTACTATGTTGATCGAGATCTAATAGGTTATGGTATTCTTGAACCCCTCATGAAAGATCCATTGATAGAGGATATTTCTTGTGATGGTGTGGATAAGCCGATTTATGTCTGGCATAGAAATTTCGAGAGTATTCCATCAAATGTACGATTTGTTGAAGAAGAGGATCTAGATTCCTTTGTAATAAAACTAGCTCAGCGATCAGGACGTCACATTTCTATTTCAAAGCCACTGCTTGATGCTGCTCTGCCAGATGGTTCTCGTCTCCAGATTTCGTATGGTAGAGAAGTGACCCAATTCGGATCAACATTTACCATGCGTAGATTTAGATCTGATCCTATTACTATCACGGATCTTGTTATGCACAATACTATCAATGCTGAAATTGCAGCCTTCTACTGGTACATGATAGAGAATAGAATGAGCATTCTAATTGCAGGAGGTACTGCAGCTGGAAAAACATCTTTCTTAGGTGCACTCGCTATGATGATCAAACCTGATCTGAAGGTGGTGTCAATTGAGGATACTGCTGAAATAAATCTAGCACATGAAAACTGGATTCCATCAGTGTCTCGAGAGGGATTTGGAAGCAGTGAGCATGGAGAAGCCAAGGGTACAATCTCGATGTATGAATTACTACGTGCAGCTATGAGACAGCGGCCGGATTACATCGTGGTGGGAGAAATCCGTGGTGGAGAGGCATACACTCTATTCCAAGCCATTTCCACAGGTCACGCCGGGTTTGGTACCATTCACGGTGAGAGCACTGCAGGTGTAATCTCCAGGCTTGAATCAGAACCAATGAATGTTCCCCGAACAATGCTCAAGGCACTCAACCTAGTTCACATTCAGAGAAAATTGAGACATAGGGGTAAATTTGCCCGTAGAATGGCAGAGATGACAGAAATTGTGGATCTAGACCCTCAAACAAAACAGTTGATCACCAACCGTGCATATCAGAGAGATGCAGCCAAAGACACCTTCCAGTACTTGGGGCGATCTTACTTAATTATCAAGATCCGAGAAACAACAGGTAAAAATGAACAGGAATCTTGGAATGAGATAAAGAAACGTACTACTGTTATAAGATACCTTGTGAAACGTCAAATTAAACATTATAGGGACGTCACTGCAATATTTAGTGAGTATTATGCCACTCCTGATAAGGTCTATGATAAGGCAAGAAGAGCATTAGAATCCTAATTTCTATCCAAATGTCAGATTTTTGCTAGAGTAATGACAATAAATTGAAAATAGACAAGAAAGACTATTATTAATAAATACAACAGGTGTATCTATAGAACATTTTACGAGGAATAAAGCTTTGAGTTCGCGAAATAAAATAATCAAACGATATGCCTATCAATATATTGGGCCTTTCTTCGAACCACGATTGAAAAATTATGAAGAGCTGAAGCGGACACTACGAAAAGCAGGAATTGATGTGAGCCTGAGGATGTATCTCTCAGAAACGGTATTCATGGCTATTGTGGGTTTTCTGATTAGCTTTGTGATATTCTTGATTCTCAGCTTGGCAATTGGCTTACCTGTTGCCTTTATCCCCATTGTGAGTATACTTACTGCATTTTCTGTTTATGTCTTTAGGCTAATTAAACCAAGTTATGATATATCTGAGAGAAAACGATATATGGAGGCAGGATTACCAACTGCTGCATCTTACATGGCAGCAATGAGCTCTGCTGGTGTAACTCCTGATGAGATCTTCTATTCTCTGTCTTCAGATGAGATTGCTTTGTCTATTACAGATGATTCAAAGAAAATTGCACGAGACATCAAGATATTTGGGCTCGACATTATAAGAGCCATAGATAATGCTTCAAAACGCTCTCCTTCCAGCAAGTATTCCTCTTTCCTCGAAGGGATCAATGCAACTAATACGTCAGGAGGAGATCTACAGGGATATTTTGAGAATGCCTCAAAAACCTTGATGAAAGATAAGCTACAAGATGAAAAGGGATATATTGAATTCCTCGGATTAATCGCTGAGCTGTTCCTTGTTGCTTGTATTGTCATGCCTACATTTGCAGTGGTTCTGATTGCCATGATGGCACTCAGAGGAACCATGGCCCATACAGACCTAATGGTTTTCATACTTGGACTAACGTTTGGTTTGATACCCATATTACAAGCGGTAATCATCCTCATGGTGGATGGTTCACAACCCCTGGAGTGATAATTATGTCAAGACAAGAGAGAATGACAGAAGAATTCTTCAATAAAATGAGAAAAAGAAAACGGTCTTTAGATAAGAATGCCATTATATGGGTTGTAGCCATCTTAATTGGAGTTACCTTCTTTACTGTAGGTATTATAGATTATCAAGCAGATTATGATTCAATTAATAGATCTAGCCCCCAACCAGTTGTATATACAAGGGATGATGGAGTTGTGTTCACTAGAACCTACTACCCCATATTCGAGAAGGTAAATTATGAGAAACCTGAGGGTGGATTCTTACCAGATAACATTCCCATGACCATCCATGATTGGCTTATCCTAGGAATCATTTTGATGCTTGGTCTTCCTTCTATACTCATTTATCAAGCAGAAGGTAAGAGACTACGAGGGATTGACGAGAACCTGCCATACCTTTTGCGAGAAATTTCGGATTCACAGAGGATTGGTATGACTTTACCCCGTGCAATTGCAGAAGCAAGTAAGAGAAATTACGGTCCACTAACGAGTGAACTCAAGAAATTAGCTGCTAAGATCTCATGGGGTATACCATTTAGAGATGCAATGAAGTCATTCAGAAATGCAGTTAATACACCTCTGGCAAATCAAGCGACAATCCTCATATTGGAAGCAGAACGTTCTGGTGGAGAGTTAGAGAAGATATTTGATTCCGCTCAATCTTATGTACAAGAATTACTGGACATCAAGAAAGAGCGAGAAGGTGCACTGACTCCCTATGTCTACATCATTTTTGTTAGCTATGTGATCTTTGCACTTGTGGTTTATGTGTTATTCACCACCTTCTTTGCCCCTTTTGGAGTTACTGAGATTATAGATCCCAGTGGCCAAAAGGTAGTACCAGTACCTCTTCAAGCGTTCAAAGTGGGCTTTTTATATCTGTTAGTTGTGCAGGCCTTTTTCTCAGGTTTAACTGCCGGAAAAATGGGTCGTGGAAGTGTAAAACTGGGTTTATTGTATTCTACTATCCTTATGTTCATTGGTTTGCTAATAAATAAATTGATGATCATCCCCGCTGTTGAGGCAGTAGAGTGGGAAGCTGCAGGAATAGAGCCCGAATAAGTGTGATCTATCAAACGAATACCTAAGTAGTACAAATAATCTAATCGTAAATCTTACATGTAAGAGATATTATTAATAATAATGCCGACTTAATTGGAATATAATTTACGGTGACCAAGAATATGGGTAAGTTTGAAGATGAAATAAAAGCAGACATAAAAGCTTTGACAACAAGTGTCAATAACCTCAGTAATGATGTAAATCAAATCAAATTTAATCTACTTAGAGTAGTTGCCGATATCAAGAATATTGAAACTAGTGGTGGTGGAGGTTCTACCGAGAGCAGTGGTGGAGTCGTCACTGCAGCAGTTGATCTTGGTCCGATTCAGGAAAGATTGGACGAGATAACCAAGATGCTTATTGGTAAGGCAGATATTCTTCGTATTGAAAAACGTTTAGAGGATCTTGCTTCTGAACGAATTAAAGAAACACAGGAAACCTTATCCAGAGTGACTGCACTTTTCCAGAGCGGTTTGGAAATGGTGAAGCTAGAAGATACCCTGACCTCACTCAAATCATTGCTTGAGGAAACAGTATTATCATCGTGAAATCGGAACATTTGAAGTGATAACGATGTGGATTAGAAGACGACGAGCACAGATTAGAGGGATTGACTTCAGTTTATCTATGATTATCTTCCTCCTCACTATGATCCAGATTCTAATTCTGACAAGCAACTTCATAGCCAGCAATAATAGTTATCAATCATCTGTTGAGAGAGAAGCTATTGCAAATAGTATTGCCCAGGATATAGTATACAGTACAGGTGTTGATGCCTCGGGAAATGATTGGTTAAGTCTCGGTACTTCTCAGATTCAAGCAATCTCCAATTGGAATTTTGGATTATCCACAGATGGTACAGTTGATCCGTATAAACTGAGTAGACTTTCCAACTGGTCCTTGGATAGTTTACACATGGATTATGATACGATTAAATCAGGACTAAATCTGGGAACAAAAGAATTTAGGATAAAACTTCAAAGTGCTATAGATGTAGAGATTACTTCTGTTGACACTACTGATCTTACACAAGTATTAGTTAATGGATTAGTCAAACAAGATGGTAATCCACTTAAAGATGCATATGTTCATGTGGTGATCTCTGAAGCAACAGATACACAACCAATTCCAGGTATAGGGTATAATTATACCTCGAGTAGCGGTAATTTTGCTATTTCAATCGATATGAATAGCATTGATACTAATACAGACCCAACCCAGTATACCATAATCGTATTTGCCAATTATGGTGGCGGATCACAGGCTATCGATGTGTATAATATCATCTCCAGCACTGCAGGTAATATGAATCTAATTCAAACTAGCGCTATCTCATTAGGATATGCAACGGATGTGCATGTGGCAAGAACTGGTGCATCAGATCAATTGAGATTACATGCCTTCTATGTAGGGAAAGCCGGGACGAACAATGCTAGTGATGCTACACAGGCTGATGCAACCCTCAATCCCAGTAATTGGACAATTCAAGATTTCAATATACCGCAATCGGGATATACAGTATTCGTAAGCTATGATTATACTGGCGGATCACTTAATTCCATGGCGTTACTAACTTTTCCTGTTATTCTTGATGATTCTTTATCCAGTATTATTCAACCAGTGGATGTACCTAATTCAGTATCCGCTGTTGTCACCATACCCATTATAGTAAGAGGTGTTATGATGAATTTTGAATTGACCGTATGGGGTGAATAAAATGAGAAGACGTGGACAACTATTCCTGATTGAAGTAATAATCTCACTATCTGTATTACTTATTCTGGTAACTACATTATTCTCAACCCAAACCTTTACTCAACCGGTAGATACTTCTGATCTCTACACAAGAGGTGAGAATGCTATGACTACACTAATTGATAGTGGTTATCTTGAAAGTTACTTCTACGGGGCAAATTGGTCATATTACTTTAAACTGGGAGAAATTACTGAACAACCACCATTTCTATATGAAAATGATAATATAACCAAAAGCAGAGTAATTGACACCATTGAATCATCTATCCCTAGCATAGCCAACTACAAAGCACATACAGAGCGATATAATCCAGTAGATGGTGTATGGGATGATATTGATACTATTAATTATTTTGCATCACTGCCACAAGGGTATAATATTGTGGTATTGGAATATTATTGTCCTGGTATTCTAGGTGTTTATGATCAGTACAAGTTTAGATTGTACATGTGGTATGAGGTGGAGATATGAATAAACGAGCTCAGATATTTCTTATTCTTACCATTCTGGTTGTTACTTTTCTGATGAGTATCAGCACAGTACTACTGGAATTACAAAAGGCAAACTATTCAGAGGTTGTACCAGATGCAGACAATGTTCTTATTGCTTGGGATAATGTGATTACTGGGTTAGAGCAGATTTTTGATATTGAGATTGCGATACGAAGTCAGGCTGGATCTGCAAGTGCTGCAGATATATACAATGATGTAGCTTCAAATTTCGGACCAGCTATTGATGATCTTGAAACATATTTTATAGGACAGGGATTATCAGCTATCATTACACCAACAAGTACAGTAGATTATACCAATAATGGTCAAGATTCCACTGATCTTACTTTGAGTATCATTGGTACCTTTCAAATTCATCTACAATCAGGAAATGTTGAGATAGATCAGATCCTTGAGATGAACGTAGAATATCATGGAGTAAGTACTGCTACAACTTTGGTGTTGACAAAAACAGTAAATGATCTAACGACCTATTTGGTCGGAGCTACTTCTTCAGTTGGTAATTTTCAAGATTACCTTAATGGATACTATACATTCACAGATCCTGGAGGTCTATATCAAGTAACTCTTGAAAATCAGATACTAATGAGAATGAGCACAGTCTAAGAATGATTTGTAGTATTAGCTGTTTGTAATTAGAAACTCAATAATACTTCTTAGTAGATAACCGACTTGTGGAATTTGATTATTTACGATTATCAGTACTTATCCTGATACCTTTGATAGTAATCAACTTTGCCTTTGTACTTAACAAATGGAATGCACCAGCGTGGGTAATAAGAAAATTCTTCCACACAGCAGGGATCGCTCTTGCAGGCACGTATGGCGGATTTGGTGTAGAATTAGTTGAAATATATGTAGTTATTGGCTTCATTGCAGCTTTTGCCATAATATTATCCTTTGTCCCTTCCATAAAATATATTCAGACCTATGTGACCCTGGGTACTAGAGAGGGAGAAAGTCGGGTGGAGTCATTCTTTAATGCACTTTTCACAGTTATATCAAATGTCGGAGTGTTAATACTATTTGACGAACATCGATGGATATATATGGCAGCAAGTCTTGTTGTTGCATTTGGAGATGGGTTAGGAGAATTTGTTGGTAAACCATTTGGTAAACATAAATACAAAATCATCTCTCCAAAATCTATTGAGGGTTCACTTGCTGTATTTCTCGGATCTTTAATTGGTATCTTTATACCTCTCCTGATTTTTGGCGCATACGACACATCGTTTCTATGGTTGTACTTTCTTGTTGCCTTATTGGCAATGATCATTGAGGCATTTTCTTTCAGTATGCTAGATAATATATTGATGCCATTTGCTACTGCATTTTTACTCCTCATCAGTGTATAGAACTATGCTTTTTCTCATCAAATAGTATTTGATTCATGGAATGTATATTTCGATATGAGATAATTATTATAACTTCTATTAGTTAATACATATAGGAAAAGAATTATGTTCAGAAGGAGGAAAGAAACTGAGATAGTAACCGTAGACGATCATCTCGAAATTCCCAATCTGGACCAACTGCAAAAGTGGGTATTAAAGTTAATAACGAAACTTGAGCTTGAAGATGGGCAATTCACCATATTACCAGCATATGGAGGAGTATTACTATATATCAAGCATCAAGGAATTAGCTGGATCCCATATTCTGAAGTTAGAATGACAGAGGGACAATTTGATAAAAATAAACTGGTAGAATCGGGATCTTTACTAGGTGGTTTAGCTATTGTGAAGGTAACAGGAGGAATAGCCCTTCCTTTTCTCCTCATCCCCTCTGTTATCAAAGGCTGGTATCGATCTATGGCCCGTCCATCTCCCAAGAAATCTGTAACCTTTCTTCAATCAATGATTGATGAGGTAAGTGTTGAGACAACAAAATTGAATCTTCAACTTCTAGAAAAATTTGAAGATAGTCCCATACTCAAAGAAAAGTCAGAAGAATTGAAAAATATGGAAAAAGAGATGATCACATACTCATTGAAGATTAAGAAAAAATATTTTTCCAAACGCGAATTAGATAACTCCATATTCAGATTTTTTAAGTATCTCACCAGTGTTTTTACTGGCAATGAAGTCCCTATATTCGCCATACATCCACAAGCTGATACAAAGGCATTCCTAAATACCCTCGAAAAATACAAAATAAAAGTGAGTTATAAGGAAGAGGTGAAGGAGAAAGACATCATTCCTGATGATGGAATAATAATCTAGTGAAACCCTATAATCAAATCTACTTGTTCCCAGAATTTCTGAGTATTAATGAAATTATTCAAAACAATATCAACAAGAGAAGTATCAGTACGGAGTTGATCAGTAAATGTTTCTGGCCAGGAGCCGATGATATGAACACCACCATCAGTGAGGGATCCAAGGAGTAGTCCAATTCGTTGTGAATTCTGCTTAACTATACCTAACAGGGCCCAGATTGCAGAACCAGTCATATCCTCTCCCTTATCACTGATAATCTTTTTCAAATTACGGAAGATAGAATAATGCTCATGGGTTTTGGTGAGATCGATGATAGAATCCAAAAATTCTCTAGAAATAACCGGTTCACCTAATATGTTTGAAGTATCAGTAAAGATAAGTTCCAAATCATCACTTTCACCCTCTTCTGATCCTTCTAGAGTTATCTTCCATACGATTTTTGACAAAGACATTAGAGGAATATTCTTCAATTTCTATATAAATTGCTTCCTAACTCAATATTCGTATCGAATCATTTTCTGATAAGGATGATATTTATCAAGTAAAATTCTCCTAGTATATTTCAAAAATATTTGTTCCATACCATTGATTTTAATTTAATCAAAATAAAATCGAAATTATATGTCTTCCAATCCGCAAGGAATTAGAAACTGGAGTAAACTAAATGATTTTGATAGATCATACATCGTCAAATTTGTTGGTACCATCATTGCTGCAATAATCACAGGGATCATTACTGGCCTCAGATCAAAAGCTGGTGCAGATGGTGGATTCACTAATGGGTGGCTTGGATGGCTGATATTTATTGTTGTCACTGGAGGACTTACCTATTATATCAAAGCCAATTATGATCTAAAAGATATGACTGATGTCCGAATTTTGCGTCATGGGATATTTGTTGGTTTTCTCAGTTATTGGTATTTTTGGGCCGTAATCTATAATTTCATCATATTTGGCTAAGGTGATTACTATCACTCATCTTGCAGTAGGCTTTGATCCTTCATTTATTGATGAGATTGTAAGATTGGAAGACAATAATGGGAATTTGATACCATCATTTCCAAAACCGGGACATCACCATCGAAATACAGTGATTCATCGTATTGCGGGTGGTAATGGAGTTAATGTTGCCTTTACTTTACAACAATTGGGATATAATATCGAGGTAGTTGTACCAGCAAATGATGAATATCTGATTCTTCTTGCGCAAAGAGGATTGACCTCAGTCTACCAGTTGGGTACTCAGATCAATCAAACAATCGCAGTTACTTGGGCGGAGGGAGAAGTTCAGATGAATTCGATTAATGGAAAATTGGGAAAAGAGCATTGGTCAGAAGTTGTGCATGAAAAATGGCAAGCTAACCCACTGAATATCTCGATCAACTGGGGGTTGAATCCTAGCAGCATGGAATGGATTAGCCTGCAGTGGATTGCATCGTGTAATGTAAAGTATGAAGATATTTTATGGAGTGATCCAGTTACTCAGGCATTAGAAGTTCATCATTGCAAAATACCTCTAATCATTGAACCAGGCTTATTTTCACAACATCCTGATTCTGACCAATTACAACTGCTCCTAAAACATATGATGGGTAGTGGTAATTGCATTTTGTTAGGTAATGAAGAGGAAAGATCACAGTACATCTCGATATCAGAGAATAAAATAATTCACACTGCATCCTCCGTAGAAATAAGTAAAAAAGGAACCAAAAATGTGAAAATACCAAAACTTGAGCAAGAACCTGTAACTTTTGTAGGGGCAGGTGACGCGTTTCTATCGGGTATTGTCCATGGAATCTTGCTTAATATTCGAGACTTAGAAAAATTGGTTAATTTTGGCATTTCAACTGCTCAGAAATACATTCAAGGCATATTATAAGTTTTCGGCGCTTAATTTTATCCATTATTCCCCAAAACTATTTTTTCAATAGTGAGATTATCAAGAATTATATTAATTCTATGAGTGAAAATTAAGAATCAAACCTCAATCAATTTCAATTTTATTAAGAACAATTTAAATAAATGATATCCTTTATACTATTAATTAATAATTCAGAGGATTTTATTCATGGCTAAATACCATAATCAGATATTAATTGGAGCACTTGCAATGGTGATATTGCTTATTGCATCACCAGCAGCTGCTGCTCCTTCTTATAATGTTACTTTAACTACAGATTCTCTCGATGACAGTTTTTCAATAGAATATTTGAGTATTGTCCCGGGATTGGATCTTGCTACTTACACCAGCGTGTTCTCCTTTGGAGGTCATGATGGTTCTGCCTACCCTGTAGATGATTCAGCCTCAGGTCTTGCCGAGACAGGTGCATGGCTCCTAATGTATGCCAATTTAGATAATTTTAATGATTATCTTAATAGGATACCAATGGAGAGCCCCACTGGCCTCACCCTTATGCTGCTCTATCCACAGGGTGTATCTGGAACCTTTACTAAGGCTGCTAATGCCTTAGCTCAGTTTAATACTGCCTATGGAGTAGATATGGAATTACAATATTTTGAGAGTGGAACCACCCAAGATGATTTCTATGTATTTTACTCTGCTGCTGATGTATTCGGAGATGTTGCAGATGATGTGAACGGAGTACTAAGTTCTGGTTTCACCACCCTTATGGATCCTACAAAGGTAACCGAAGCTCCAGCCGGATGGGCAGGATATGGTGTTCGTGACCTTGCTGGTTACAGAATTGGCATGCATGGTGTTGGATGGGTTAGTGAAAATGGCCTCACCAAATCAGGTGATGTCTACACACTTTCTTCGGATAATATTCTTGGTATGGATGTAGTACCTGCCTCTACCCCAGATTTTGGTCTCAGTAGAGTTATGGTCAACTTCCCCTACCCCATTGCACCTGTGGCAAATGGAATTACTCCAGCCACAAGTAACCCCCTACCTCATGTGACCGGTCAGATGGTCTGGGATCTAAGGCATCCAATTGCAGATTACGAACTTGAACCAGCTGACAACTATGAGGTAAAATATGAACTTACCGTTAGCCCCGATTTCCCCAATATTCAAAATAGAGTTACCATTGATCAGAATAAACTGAACCAGGAAGGTACTCTTGAGGTTAAATTTGATTTAGAGAATATTGGTGAAGCAACTGCAACCGATGTATTGATCAGCTTCCCCTTGGGTCCTGATTTTGAGAAAATTGCTGAGCAAGAATTAAGTATCTATACCATAGCTGATGGTTATACCCTCGATACAACCAAGAGCAGTACTTTCAGTGTTGTCGGTAGTGCAACTGGTATAGCTGATACTAGCTTTGGTGAAGTGTTAACACTTGATGGATGGTATGTAGATGGAAATGGTGATTATGCTGAGTGGAACTCATCTATCACCAGTATTACCTTGTTTGATGACGCAGTTCCAACACCCTTTGGTGATATTCAGGTTTCTGTAAAAGTTGATAACCCAGAAGGTTTCCCCATTGCATTTGTAAATGCTATTGAGGATCAAATTATTCCCAATATGCCTGCTGGATCTGAAGTTTCAGGAGGATATAATGAAATCTTTGATGCTGTTAAAGCAAATCTAGAACCCGCATTAAAACAGGCATTCAATGAATCCTTTACTGCACTCTATGATGAGAAAAACATTCTCCTCTTCGATGAGGGAGATTTCCAAGTTGTTCTCAAAGAAGTTGGTATTTCAGCAGATGAAACTGAATTCAGATACTTCCTAGAGGCAAATATTGCTTCTATGGCCCCCGATGCAACTGAGACACTCATGTTCACCATCAACAATGTACCAACCACAAACGATACTCTCGCCCTTATGGCATTTCAGCAGGAAACCAATCCTGAAGGATATCCACATGTAACTCTAACTTCAGAGGTACAGGATTATGTACAATTCATGCAGTATGCCTTCCAGATGCTAGGCTTTGATGGCCGACCATTATCCTTCAACTTGGAGGATGGCTTTGAGTTCGGACTTGATGGCTTCCTCTGGAGTAGTACACTTGCATCTCTAGGTGCAGTATTCACCTATAGTAATGAGGCAGGTTATCCCTTCTTTGGTATGACCAATGGTCAGAACCTTCAAATTGCAGATAATGAAGCAGTTATTGCAGCAACCCTTGAGCTTGACCAACAGAACTATGTGGTCGGAGACCCTGTTGAGATCACCGTTGATCTATTCAACAATGGTGACAGTACTGCCACAGATATTATCGTGAATCTCTTCCATGGTACAATCGGTCGTGACTGGCAATTCGAGAGAATTGATCAATTCGCCGCATTAACCGCTGATGATCTTGCAGCTGGTGGATCAGACACAGTAACCTTTACTGGTGAGGCCAATACCTATCTTGGTTATCACACTGTCTTTGCAGTAGTTGAATTCACTTCAGATGCTGGTGAGACACCTGCTACCCTACCTGATTTCCTTGATATGGGCATTACTGCCTGGGAAGGTGCTGGTGAGGCCAGACACTTTACTATGTCAACACTATCAGGTGCACTCGTGCTTCCAGAAGGATTCCTTCCTGAACCATCAATACCTGAACCATTACTGGTTTTAACAACTGAGATAATCGGTGAAGGAGTTTCTGCCACTGAACTATCAGCTGGTGAGGAATTTGATTATAAGATCACCATCACCAATGACGGAGATGCTGAGACTGATGCAATCTTCACTCAGAATTACGACGATACTGCCCTTGAAGTAGTAAATGTCGCCACTACTGAGGGAACTAGCTCCGAGGGTAATGGATATGTAGAAGTAGATGGCATGAATTTTGCTCCTGGCGAAACCATTACCATCACTATAACCTTCAAGCTTGTTGGAGACTCTGCAACTCTACCACCCGGTGTAATCACATACTCAACTGAGGGTGATTCTTCACTAGGTACACAGGTCAATACAGGTGTTGGATATGATGTCAGTTCCAACGCTGCTGATCTATCCCTATCTGCAGACTCTGCTGCCCAATCTGGTTCATCCAGAAGTGGAAGCGAGGATGGCAGTTCAAGCTCATTCTCTGCCAGATCAAGTGTAGGTGCCAGTGTTGAGACTGAAGATCTCGAGCAAGAAACAGTTGCCGGGCCCGGATTTGTTGGGTTTGGACCTGAATTCCTTGCACTCATGCTCATCCCACTTGCTGGAACAGCATTAATTCGAAGAAGAAAATAACTAAATTAACTAATACATTAAATTAATTTTTTAATACAAATCATAGAATATTTTTTTATTATCATCACACATTTAATCAAATGTTACCAATCTGCGTTGAATATAGGTTTTGAAATCCTTATTAAATTCAGAAAGTTTTCCCTGATCCAAATTATCCAATTTGGTTCGTATGGTATCCTTCCAACCACTCTCACGTTTCATCACTATTCGACTTTTGATGTAGTTATTATATCCCTTGTAAAAGGTATATAATTCTTGATGATCCATCTTTTCTAATTTAGGTTTGTACTCGTTAAATGTACTCATAATTCTACCTCACCGCTACTTTCTTGTCCCCAGAAAGAGTTATGAATTATAGGTAAACGATCATTGAGGTACTAATATATAAAATGATAGTGTGATTGTTTATATGAATATATTTTATCTAGTGATTTTACTGGTATGAAATTCATCATATCCGTTAAATAGCCATTACATTTCAAGATTACACTTTTTGCGCATAACCTAACCCCGCCTCATTTCTAACTTATAAAATCGAATATCGGAATTATTTGAGAGAGATAAGTTCGAGACGCGCAAGACTTTAATAGATATAGTAATTTGGATCATTCAAGACAAAATTGCATATTTCAAAAACAATTGCAAATATGTCTCAATAAGAGAAGATTACAATGAAGAAACTCGTAATATTTCTAATAGGATTTTTTGTATTAAGTATGCTCCAGATGCCGGCCATGGCTTCAGGAGTGGATATTCTTGATACACCAAAAACCGTTGAGAGCTTTACGCTTGACTCTCCACATTATTATAGTAATAATTATGATAAAACGTGGACCATTACTGAGAGTGGTGCATCACAAATCCGTGTGTACTTCCGTTATCTAAGAACTGAGACTAACTATGATTATGTCTATGTTTATGATTATAATGGCCAATTAATGAATACCTACACAGGAACCAAGGATAATACCTGGTCATCTTTCAGCTACGGTGATACCATTTATGTAAGATTGGTTACAGATTATTCGGTTACTAAGTGGGGATTCAGAATCACCCAAATCGATTATGAAGCTGGTGGAATTCCAGCAGATACTACAGCACCTAGTGTGGATATCACCTCACCTACTAATGGGGCAACAATATCTGGTACAACTACCATCTCCTGCTCAGCCACTGATGCCAATGGGATCAGCTCAAGAGCGATCAAGATTGATGGTACAACTGTATCAACCAGCTCAAGCTATTCCTGGAATACTGCATCCTATAGTGATGGTAGTCATTCCATTCAATGTACTGCCACAGATCCCTCCGGAAATACTGGAACTGATACTATATCAGTTACTGTTGACAACGCACCAAGTGGAGGTGATTGGACTCTGACTTCAGGTGTCACAGAAACTGGATCTCTTGCCTCCACTTCAGCTTATGATACTTGGACCATTGATGTTGATGCTGATGCAACTAATATGCATGTTGTATTAACTTCAGGCTCATCTGATTTTGATATATTTGCATCTCATTACACCTCCAGCCCCACCCATACCAATAATGAATTTGAGGGATACACTTCTGGTGGTGAGGATATAAATTTCGCCAATCCTGGAGCAGGTACTTGGTACATAGTTGTAGATGCTTATAGTGGTACTGGTGCCTATTCACTAACAGTCACTGTTACCTATGGTACCGGTGGTGGATCAGGTGATTGGGGTACTGGAGGAAAATATGCCGTTATTTGGGGTATTTCCAATTACCAATCAATCAGTGATTTATCCTACTGTGATGATGATGCCAGAGATGTATATAACTATCTAACTGGCAAGGGTTATGAGGTAAAGACATTTGGAGACAATACTAACTCATACTATGGTTACGAGGGCCTTGCAACTGAAGGTAATGTCAGAGCAGCCATTCAATCACTAGCATCACATGCACAGGCAGGTGATGAAGTCGTAATTTGGGCCTCATCACATGGTGGAGCAACTGGTACATATGATGGCGCTTGGCAATATTCAGGTTCTTCATACACTGGTGATAATCCAGGAACTGGCTATTCATACCTACTTATGTGGGATTTCTCCAGCTCCCCAAGCACAAGCAACGAATTCTCAACCTCTGATGAGAGCTACTCTGCGGGAGAGATGAGACAAGACTTTGAAAGTTTTGCCTCTGGTGTTAACATCTTCCTAGGTATTGATGCTTGTCAATCAGGTGGATTTGGATATGAATTAGCTCAATCCACAAGGTACAGTAACTGGTATCTTGCACTAGCTTGTGGTGTTAACGGGTATGGCTATGATGCTAGTCAGTATTCTAATGGTATGTTTACTTATTGGTATCTCGAGCGAGGGTTAATTGCACAAGGCACAACAAATGCTCACACTGCATTCATCTATGCTGATGGCCAATATAATCCATCAAATGCTGCAGATACCTTCAGAGAGTATATGGGTCTTAACTTTTACTTCTAAATTAATTTAACTTAAATTTTCTAGAAATTCTAAATGATACTATTATTCCCAGCATAATTGCACTTTGAAATAGAGTAATTCCTGGAATTAATGACCAATTTAACTCAGTCGCAGAACTAATAATTGATGAATTGGATAGTAATTTAGTCTCAATTGCACTTTTGAGCTCTTCATACTCAGTTTGGCCTTCTAGTGTTTCAACCAAATCTCCATTAGTTGAAAAAAGAAAGGTAATGGGCACAAATGAGATATCAAGTTCATCTTTCAATGTACCATCATCCATTCCGAAGATCCAGTCTCCACCATATTTCTGCATAAAGTCAGTGATAGTATTTAGATTATCACTTGCATTAAAGACACCCACGGAAATGAAGGAAACCTGTTCAGAATATTCTTGATATGCAGATCGCAGATTCTCAGTAGATTTGATACAATACGAGCAACTCGTCATAATAGCATCAATTATCACATACTGTCCAAGGTATGATTTGTATGTTTTATCTGTTCCATCTGTTACTTCGAAACTTGAAGTGATATCACCTAACTGATTTACTCGAGCAGAAGAACTGATTGAAAAACTCAAGATGATTAGGATAACTAGTAAAGCTCTCTTCATATCGATACTGATCGAAATTCAATTATTTAACATAATACAAAAATGATTGACAATTTCACCAAAATACAAATTTATTCAAAACAGACCAAAATGATATTCAACTAGATCTTTAAGCATATTATCTTATGTACTGGTTAATTGATTTATATCGAGGGTCAATTTTTATATCTCTTCCATCCAGATTGAGAATTCCATATCCATTTTTTTTCAAAAACCCAAATCAATTTCGAGAGTATGAACAAAAAAATTACGCTTAGCCTGCCCTATACGCAAAAAAAAATGGATGCAGCAAAAAATGATCTAGGCATCCTAGTCATCAGAATTTTACACATATATCTAGTTGTCATCCCAGATAGAATACTACATAGGTGTCTAATGAACCACTTTAACTCTCTTATTTGTGATATTTTTAGGTTAACATCCAATGGCTTATGTATATGAACACAAATTTTGATAAAATAGGAGATTTAACTATGAAATTCAAAATAACACCACATTTAGTAGATGGGATACCATCGAATTACATACTTGTACATCCAAGTAAATCAGAAAAGCATGAACTAAAGGCAGGCACTCTCCTAGTATCTGAAAACAATACGTTTGCTTTGCGTCTACTCATATCCAGTTCCATTCCAGAGGGATTGGCTGGTATGGCACCAGATAAGATGAATGAATTCAATATTAAAGATGGAGAGGAGATAGAGCTAGTACCATCTGGAGTTGAGGGAGTAACACGTATTATTAGAAGGAAAATGGATAAACGTACACTCACCAGTACAGAGATAGAATCGTTTATTTCTGCACTCAATATGGGTATGCTTACAAATTCCCATATAGCAGCATTTGGAACTGCAGTGCAAATTAATGGAATGCATGAGAAAGAAACCACTGCAGTGGCTCAGGCAATTTATAATCATTCCAAGCGTTTCAAGGCTCCCTCTGGTAAAATAGTAGTGGATAAGCATTCCATTGGGGGAGTAGCAGGAAATAGAATTACTCCTCTTATGATCCCCATTATTGCCGCTTCTGGACTTGTTATTCCCAAAGTATCCACACGTGCCATCACGTCTCCTTCAGGCACTGTTGATACGCTTGAGGTTGTTATGAATGCAGATCTTACTTTTGAGGAGGCTGAGGAAGTAATCAACAAAACCAATGGTTGTATGGTTAATGGAGAAACCGTGGGATTGGGTTCAGTTGCGGATAAATTTCTAAGCGCTGTAAAACAGGTGAAAATCGACCCCAAACAGATGATGATTGCCAGTATCCTTGCCAAGAAAAAAGCTGCGGGTGCTGAATATGTAATTATCGACCTACCCACTGGCAAGGGATCAAAGTTACCAACTCGAACAGATGCCAGAAGACTGGCCTACGATTTCTCAAGTGTTGGGTCCAAGCTCGGAATGACAGTGGAGGCTGTGATATCTCCTGGAGATAAACCCATCGGGGATATGATAGGTCCTGCTCTTGAGATGACAGAGGTATTAAAATCACTTGAGGGAGATAGAAGTAGTTTGTCTCTTAATAGAAAAGCATTGAATATCGCAGGTTTAATTTTTGAATCTGTTGGAAGAGCTAACAGAGGAGAAGGACATCGACTAGCTGCCGAAATACTTAATTCAGGTAAAGCATTGCAAAAATTCAGAGAAATCGTGGAAGCACAAGGTGGAGATCCCAATGTGACTTCAGATAGTATTCCTGTTGCACCCTATAATCATATCATTACTGCAGATCAAGATGATATCGTGTATACTCTGGATAGTTATAATATTGGAATGATCGCGCGTGCCGCAGGTGCACCATCAGATAAGATGGCTGGCGTGATACTTCATGCGGATAGAGGAGAACAATTACATAAGGGAGATCCTATTATTGAGATTAGAGCACATAGTGAGGGTAAATTAACAGATGCCATACAGCTGATGAAAACATCCCCACCAATTACGCTTGAGAGGACAATTCTCGAGCACATTACAGGTGCATCCAATAGCGAGGAATTCTAAGCCTAACTACGAACAAATAATTCTCAATACTTACAAAGAACCAATTAGAAAAGAAGAGAAATAAATCATTAATAGATTACAAGGTTCCATTCAAAAAAAGTGCTACTAGTATTCCCTAGATCACATGACCTCGGTGCTTTTGACACACACGAGTTGAAACATCGATATATCTGCGCTCTTTCTGATAGAAGAATTTCCAGTTATTCTCCAAGTAATCAGTCTCCCCACAAACGAAACATGGCATTGCATGATTGGTAGAGAAAATGAGCTTATCAGATTCCATGAGTTGATTAAGAGTATATGCCTCTTCAAGTTTCCATTTTTCTGTCAACTCACGTCCATAGATTGATGCAGAAGGTTTCACACCTGAAATGTATTTAATATGAGCCCAAAGTATCAATGCAAATAGATTAAAGATCTTTCCTGGAGGAATTCGTCTAAGACCTGTGATTTTAATAATGTAATATAATTCAGATTCTTCAAATTTGATCTGAGTGTGTACCTTATAATCATCATAGGTTAGATATTTGTCACGAATGATCTTCATGGCTTTTATGAGCTTGGCCAGAAGGTGCACAGGTACAGTGTTACTACTCCCATCAAATTTCTCAAATTGAATCAATAATGAGCTGGATGATAATTTGAGCACCCCTCTTTGTACAACCCCATTGAATCTTCGAATCAAGTGATCATATAATTCTAAGGGAAACACATGGATCTTATTCCTTTTGTACATTACGATACTCATATTTATCACCGAGACGGTTGTCTCTACTAATAATTAGGTATTTTACTATATAAACATAAAAGAGAGTGGACTAAAAGTGAAAATCAAAGAAGAATCGTCTATGGATCAATCGTGTAAACTCTTATTAGAAAGCCAGGCGCTCTAATTGTTTAGGAATATTCATCGAAGCGCGGAATATCCATCCCAAATCTATTTTTTCCCCGCTTTTGACTCAAAAATCTAGTTCTCGCGGAGGCGCGTGAAATGCAAAAATATCTTAACTCAAGCGGTGAAAAGAATAAATAGGCAAGCTTAGATTCTCAATCGCTCAAAATGTCAAATACAAAAACTTGCCTAAAATCAATTCCCCGATCATCTAATTTGAATAATTCCATTGTCTCTGCTGATATTTGCACGAAAGCCTTTAGTTTACCGATAAAATTTCATCAAGGAGGAGGTTAATTAGTCAAAAAGAAACATTAGAAATCAATGAACGAGAAGAATTTGTAATTCAACAATGTACTTCCATTACTTTCAAAGCAATTATATTATTTGCAAGTAATCTGATACTATGAGTGATCTACCAACCAATCGTTCAGACTGGGCATCATTATCATGGCAAGAAGCCCAACATCAGGTTGGAAGGTTACTTAATCAAAATGGATTTATGAAATTGGAGGAGAAACATGTCGCTAGGGGTAGTAGAGCTGATCTTATCATCATTAAAAGTACTCCACAAACTGCAAAAATCGGGATTATTGAGGTTAAATGCTATAATCGAGTCACACCTAACCTCCAGAAAACAGCAAAGTTACAGGCTTGTAGATATATCAGTCTACTCTACGAGCAACATCAACAAAACCAGTACTGGAGTAGAAAACAGATAGAATATTTTGTTGTCACCGTGTTTACCAAAGATTATCCAGTAAAAGATATCAAACTATCAAAAGCAGATAAAAGAAAAGCATTGCCTGAGGTTCTACAAAATATTAAAATCCTAAGCACCACACCAGGTTCATTGTTATCAGTACTGCAACGTGAGGACCTTTTGGATCACACAACTACAGGACTTCATGAGTTCTTCTAAAGTATATTCAGAAGATTTCTAATGAATCCATCAAAGTGTTTGAGATTGGATACATCAAAATAGGAGTTGCTTATTGGATAACTTGAGCCTAATACAATTATTTGTCCCAATGATACATTACCATGCACTCCTATCGATCTGTATTCATATCCTACTGAAATCAACAGAGAGATCTCAAAGGCCACCCAACCAAGACTTGGATGCAAGTCTGAGGTAATCTCCTGACCCATGAAATCATAATTAACCAGATCATGGTTCAGTATAGAAGAAGAAAAATTGTTAATAGAGATTGGATAGTAATCATTATGAATCGGTTTTCCAGGTAACTGGATGGAGAATGAATCCAGAAAATCCTGCACATCTAACCTTGTATCAATGACTGGAGCAAGCATGGGTAAGAAAATCCCACCATTGTTCGTATATTCTAAATAGGAATGAAGTAGATCAGTGGTATAGCTTCGATTCAACGCACCATATTCTAGAAGTCGATGTTGTCCAAATCTAGGAGCAATCACCAGATCAAATGGAGACAGATCAAGCTCTTCCTGAATAAATTGATGATGAACTTGGTATCCCATATTTCTCATATAGATCTCTACCTTGCTGAATTCCCCGTAACTATGGCCATAGGCATTAATACTGCTTCGATGATCATATAGTATTGATCCCAGGGAGCTAGATGTTAGGTTAAAAGTATACTCAACATCATTACCATAGGGATTAGTTAATCCAAGAGTATATACTCCAGGATTACTGCCTGCACCTGAGAAGGATAGAGTCAACAGAGTGGCATAATTTTCCTTGATATAGGAACTAGAGCTAAGGAGTGTTGTTGCATTGCCTGTAACACTTAGTGTATCCTCGGGATTTACACCATAATGGTTGATCTTTATCTTCAAATGCCAGGTCTCATCGGAAAATCGCAGAAAACGATCATACTCATTAGGCTGAGCTATTGCAATAATCGGATCATCAGGAATGCTCAATGATTGGGGTAATCCCCACCCTGTATCCCTGTTGAATTCCTCACTGTTACCTGCGTTTGAGGCCATGATTGCATTAAGTTCATTGAGAGTGTACGTCAAACCCTTTTCTCTGAATTGTTGAATAAGGGTTGCATATTGAGCTGTAATCATAGGTGTGGAGAATGATGTACCCGAGTAGGACTTCTCACCTGCGGTATACACGCCCAATGCTGAGAAATCTGAGGTGAATGTTCCAGAATATGATCTTCCTTGAGCAGAAAAATACGCTGGGCTTTCTTGACTACCAAGATAGGATCCTACTCCAGTCACCCAAGGCAGAATAGCAGGCCAATCACCTTTACCATCCTGTGTATCTCCTGATGATCCTGTATTCCCAGATGCTGCGACAAAAATCACTTCATCCCTATACTGTTCAAAAATAGCAATCAATTCCTCATTTAAAAATCCGGATGAACCTAGTGAGAGATTGATGACATCCACTTGCATATCCTCAACTAACCATTCTACTGCAGCAAAAACAGCAAGAAATGTCAAAGAACCATCATATGCGGCCACTTTGGCAGAATACAATTCGATGCCGTCTACATGATCCAAGATGATCTGACAGATATGTGTACCATGATCATTGGCATCATAAGGATCTGATTGCCTATATTCAAAACCATAACTCTGATTAACAAAGCTTAGTGCACGCATAACCTTATTCTTCTGTGATTCTCCACAACCACTATCAATCACCCCTACTTTGACAGCATCTGGATCCTCTTGATTGATGACATAGATCAGAACAGATGTCACTAGAGCTATAATGACGATAGCAGTGATGATTTGATTCCGTCTGATCATTATCTAATAATGATTAATTACGATATAATATATTTTGTATTTACCAATTAAGATTCGATTACTCCATGAGGCATTCAATACCGGGTAGACTAAGTCCTGACATCAGCTCCAATGATGCACCTCCACCCGTGGATATATGAATGATCTCAGGTATCTCATCAAAACCAGAGAGATTAAGAGCATACGCAGTGTCTCCTCCTCCGATGACTGTATCCACTGCTCTCTCAACCACTGCCTTAGCCACTGCTGCAGTTCCAACTCTATACAGTTCCTTCTCAAATACACCCATCGGTCCATTCCAAATTATGGTATTAGCTGCATTAATAACATTGGAAAATGATTTGATAGATTTTGGACCTATATCCAATCCCATAGATCCATCTGGAATTGTATCCCAGCTTACCACTTTTACCTCTCCATTCTCTAGCCAAGGTTCATCAAATGTCTTGGATAAAGCAATATCCAAGGGTAGATGAATTGTAACACCTTTTTTCTCAGCTTTTTGAAGCAAATCACGTGCTGTATCCACCATATCTGCCTCTTTCAGAGAATCACCCACTTGTTTGCCTTTTGCCAAGAAGAAAGTATACACCATACCCCCTCCAACAATGATCTCATCAACTTTATCGATGAAATTATTGATCACATCCAATTTGGTAGATACTTTAGCTCCCCCCACTATGGCAATTGAGGGTTTTTTGGGTGACTGCATAGCAGAATTGATACGAGTATACTCCTGTTCAACCAAAAATCCAGCCGCAGATGGCAAATATTGAGATACTCCCACCGTTGAGGAATGTGCTCTATGTACGGTACCAAAAGCATCAGAAACAAATACTTCAGCAAATGATGCCAGCTCCTTGGCAAATTCTGCATCATTCTTTGTCTCACCAGGATGGAATCTAGTATTCTCCAACAGAATTAGCTTTTCTTCCATTGTCAATATTGTGGATCGTAAATCTTCTCCTGTATTTTCAGAAGAGAATCTTACTGGAAATCCAAGAACACTTTGAAGATGTTCAGCCACCGGCTTCAACGATAACTCTGGTTTAATCTCACCTTTTGGCCTCCCTAGATGAGAGATGAGGATAACCTTGGCATTGTTATCCAACAAATATTTGATGGTGGGGAGAGAGCGGATAATTCGTGTATCATCCATCACTTTGCCATCATTAATGGGAACATTGTAATCAACTCTCACGAGAACTCGTTTACCAGCAATATCTGTATTTTTTATTGATTTTAACATCTAAGTGCCACTTTGCTCCTTGTATTAATACCATTTAGTTGCTTAGTAGTGCTGTTTCTTCGATTTCAATTATTTTTTATCAATCATTAAGCTAGCACTCAGTAGAGTCATTCATCTTTGAAGGGGTTATTCTCAGTATGGAATCCAAATACACCGTCAACATAGCCAGATCTACGTTTATTTGTATCTTTATCTCTGATATTGAACTCAAATACTGGATACCAGATGATTGCAGGCATGATTTTATTGTTAATCATTGTTCCAAGTTTGCGTTCTATGACACCCAATGCATGATTGCGATTAAGAATTGGTTTCAGATATGCACCAGTAAGACTAGCAAGGGTGATCTGATTTATTTTTACGAGCTTGTGATTTAGTGTTTTCATATCTTCTGGGATCACATTATCAAATGGGAATTCAAATTGTTCCTCCTTTTTATTTATGTGAAGGATGCCACCTGTCATACCATTAACATACCAAAACCGTTTGATTTCACGAGACTTTTTCTTGAATCTACCCTCCTCAACCGTATCAATAGTTCCTATTCTCCACAATGGTATGTATTTTACTGATTTTCTCTTTATCTCCTCAAGTTTTTTGATGAGAACCTTCCTGAGATTATCCTCCATCACCTCCGTTGCCTTGGCTTCTGGGAAGGTAAGTTGGATCTTGTAAATAGGACCTATAATATTATTTGCAGGGTCCATTTGATGTTTTATAGACCAGTAGATCTTGGTGCCATCCATTTTATCAGAGTTCAGCTTCTTATCGGTCACCAGTTTATTTAAATTAGTGGTAAGTTTCTTCTTGTCCTCACCAGTGACCACTGATAATTCCTCAGCTGAGAGTGCTATTGGAGCATCATCAAATGCCTTGGTGAGTTCTGTTGGAGTTTTAGCTTCTGGAACAAATGTAGCTGCCATTTCAGTATTCTGCAGGAAATCCTCATCCTCATCTTCTTCCTCTTCTTCCTCTACTTCAATTTCATCCTCTGATTCTTCATCATTCGATTTCTTTGATTTCTTCTTCCCTAGGGAAGCTTCAGGAAATTTCTCCCGCAGTCCTGATTCATCAGTGATTTTATCTACTGCTGCATCATCTAATGTAGTATGATTAGTAACCAGCCAACGTACCTGCATTTGCTGTACTGAACTAAACACATCAGGAGCTAGGAGCATGAATTGACCAGTCTTCTGCTTCGTGATGGATGAAGTGATGGCATCAGTCTCAGCAGGAGAAATAGATTGAATAATATCCTTTACCTTCTCAATATCCTGCTTGGCCATGAGTCTTCCTAAGGCCCAAGTACCCACCTGGCCAAGGGATTTATAGTCTACATCCGATATATTTTGTGTGGCTAATAGAAGTGAAACACCGTACTTACGGGCCTGTTTAAGAAGAAGCTGTATAGGCTTCTTTGTTGGTGGATTACGCGTGGGGGGAACAAGACCTGCGAGTTCGTCTAACACGTACACTAACTGTACATCCTCAGATGGATTTCTTAGCATGTAATTGTAGACCTGAGTAGATGCATTTGCAATGAAATTGACCTTATCCTCAGCTTTTCGAAGAGAATTGAGATAGAGGACATTGACAGCTACTCTACCCTTATCAGCCCAAGTCATCATTTTCTCAATATCCAGGGGGATACCAGCATTGAATATCAGAGAATCTGCACCAATTGTCAATGTTTTCATACCTTTAGCCAGTTGTTCTTTGTCTTTGTCTACAAGCATAGCACAGGAGGCCTCATCTAGAAAATCAGAATCATTGAGGATATAGTTGGCAAAATTTGAAAAATTACCCAGCTCCTCACCCTCTCCCCAGATCGCCTCAAGCAGTAGATAAAGATAGCTTTTTACCTCGGCTCCCTTACCCTTCTCAGTATTATATCCAAGTATACTAGCCACAGTATCAGCAACTGCATCTATAGCCTGGATCTTATCCTCGTAATCGAGTTGGTCTGGTGGAGCTTTGAGTGGATTCATTGAAATGGTTAGGCCTTTTGAACTAGCAGGCGTCCAGATAGCTACCTGCTTCATTTTGTTGATCTCATCATAATAAGAGCCCGGCACTCCCTTGGATTCCACTAATTTTTTATCTCCATCCAGTGCTAATGATGCAAGATCACCTTGGAGATCTATTAAGATAAGGGGAATACCCTGTCTAATGCATTCCTCCATGATAGCCTTTACCAATACAGTTTTTCCAGATCCTGAAGATCCGAGAGCTGCAAAATGACGTTTGAGAGACTTTATTGGGATCTCAACATTTGAGTTATCCTTCCTATTAAAGCCTATATGTAACTGTTCTTTACTCACGAAAGTATCAATACTATGCTATTATATATTGATTATCGACTTTCAAAGAAAAATTGAATAAATTTACCCATCTAACATTATCATATCTTGATGCACCTTCAGAGTATGGTTAATAATATATTTATAATCAGAAAATAAGATTATATAACTATATATTATATAGACAACTGGTTAGAATGAACTAACAGGCAAATCAAAATATTTTGTAAAAAAATAGATCATGATGATAGAGATTTTGATTATGTACGTAATTTGAAAGAATTTCAGAAAATCCTTAAATCGATAAAATGCTACCCTTGAATCCTACAAATCCATTTGATTTGATACATTTGACTTTCCATGGACAATTCTTCTGATTATCTATTTGATAAGAGTTATACTTTGTATTCATGTTTTATGAAAGTATTATTTTGTATATCCTTGTATGCTTGTAGTATCTCATCTTGAGTATTCATCACTATTGGGCCATGCCAGGCAACTTGCTCTTTAATAGGAGCACCACTCATTAAGAGAAACCGTACAGGATCATCACCGGTCTCAATTTGAATTTTCTCACCTTGGGTAAAGACAACTAAGTTATCAGTTCCAATGCGATGTCTCTTAGCTTCATCAAAAGTAGCATTACCAGAGACGACGTATCCAAGCACTGTATGATCTGGTTGAATATCATATGTGAATATTTGCTCATGTTCTAGTGAGATATCAAGGTACACAGGATCTGCAATCACATCCTCTACTGGACCTGTAATTCCATCATAGGTTCCGGCAAGAACTGACACATGTCCTAGTCCATCAGGAAGTTTTGTTGATTTGATTTCAGGAGATTTGATATCTTGATAACGGGGTTTCATCATCTTATGTGATGATGGTAAGTTAACCCAGAGCTGAAATCCCTTTAATGTCTGTAATACTTCCTTGGGATCATCCGGCATTTGTGGCATTTCCTGATGTATGATGCCACTACCTGCGGTCATCCATTGGATTTCACCGGCCTTGATCGTTCCCCTATTACCTAGGCTATCTGCATGGTCTACCTTTCCTTGAAGCATGTAAGTCACTGTTTCCATTCCTCGATGTGGATGCCATGGAAAACCGGCCATGTATTCACGAGGATCCTCACTTCCAAAGCAATCAAGCAGAAGGAAGGGATCAAGGTTTATTCCTCGAAGGTTTCCAAAAGCACGTCTAAGTTTAACCCCTGCTCCATCAATGGCAGGTACTGATTCTGCAATATACTGCACATCACGAATACTCATACAGATATAATCACCCTCACAGTATATATACTAGAGGTTAAGAGAGAGTAACAAATTCTCATGCAGATTGGATGAGATTAATAGTTACTTCTCCAATTCCTTTTTTACCTTCTCAATGTATTTTTTTATCTCCTTTGATTTATCACGATTCGCCTTTTTTCGGTATTTCATTACGAGATATGCTAATCCTGTTATTACAAAAGTAACTGAAATTATTATTGGTAGATAGTCCTTTAACTCATTATTAGGAAGAGTATTTGAGGTTCTCAATATATTTAGGAAAATATCCACTATATCACTTTCTTGGAAATATGAACCATTTATTACTGTGGAGATGATCTTGAGTTTAACATTTCCTTCTGATGAAGCAGAAATATTCCACAAGTAGCTCTTTGATATGATATTATCTGCGAGCACCTCCCAATTGTCCTCTACTCTGACTATAATGGAATAAGAGAGGTTCAATCCAGAATATGGTTTTGGCTGGGACCAAGTAATATTGTAAGATGTAATTGATGGGGGATCAATATCAATAATCAAACCATCATTTGGTGTGATGATTAAAGGTTCAGGGAAAAATGTACAGTTCATGGGATTGGGGTATATTACAGGATAAATATCTTCTCGATCATTATCAATTTCAGAATCAATAAGACAGGAATTGTCATTTATCTTGTCATTATCTCTATCAATCTTAATCAAGTCATCATAATAATTATAATAAATCACCCTCATACTTTCATAATATATGTTGTCGATAATATGGAAGGATGAATCAAAGAAATTATTCCATATTACCTCTAGTTCTTCAATTTTTGCATTTATATCATGGTTCATTTTTATACCAACTGTATTGTTGGAGAATGTATTAGAGTGCAAATGAATATATCCATTGATTATCCCATTTGAATACAGATCCAATAATAATCCTATCTCATTAGATTTTATTGAGTTATTTGAAATCTTGCTTCTCATTATTGGAGCCGGTTCATGTGCCGACAAATTCAAATATAGCCCTAATTCACAATTTGAAATAGAATTAGATATAATGTTTGAGGTCCAAGTCGCAAATAAAATTCCTATGCTTATGTTTACTCCAATTATATCTTTGATAGTATTATTGAATAGAGTATTTACTTTCGGAACACCTAGTGTTCGATCTGGATGAAGTATCCAGTCAGTATTAATACCAATACTCGAATTACCTGTAATCCTATATACTTCATTGCCTCTAATAGATTCAATATACCCTATTCCTCCTAAATTAGCGATACCAAATGAGTAATAATCACCATGCACATCGAATATTACATTTCTAATCATAAAATTAACATCGAAATTTAGTAAACCGATACCAGATGCAATATTATTTGATCGAATAAGATTAATTAAGTTCTCCTCAACTTCTGAAATTTCTGAATCGAAAATTCTCATCCCATAAGAATCACTATCTTGAGAAATTAGGTTATAGATCTCATTGTTACTGATTTTATATATTTCACTTGATGAAATAAACAAACCATAAGTGTTTGAATTCCGAGTAAGATTGAATACACAATTTTCAGAAATCTCATAAGAGCTTGATTGGTAGAATAATATTCCAGTATTGGCCATAGATACTGTATTCATAGTAATATTCCCAGTAGACTGGTAGTTCAATATTCCATACCCTCCTGAATTATTAAACTGATTTTCATTGATATTCAAGTTGGATTTATAGGAAAATAATCCTCCTTCTAGATTTGTGAATGTGTTATTTCTTACTATAAGGTTAGTTACATTGTCTAGAAGTAATCCGACCTTATATTTGTATATGTTTTCTATATCTTCAAAATTAAATCCAAAATTAAAACTACTATTGGTCATCGCATTCATAATTTGTCCATCAAATGAGCAATTCTGTATAACAACATATTTTGATATTGATTTTAGCATTAACAGGGTTGAATCATTACTTAATACTAGATCTTCTATTATATATGGATCATCAGCTGTCCCTTGTCCTATAAATCCTGCAGAACTGAGCTGATCGTCACCTACAAAAGTTAATACACCTGAATTAACCAATTCCAATAGATCTGTTGTGTAAAGGTGCTTTATTGAAGTGTTTGCACTCGAAAAGCTGTTTGTCAAGGAAGAAGACAACACCAAAAGGAGTAATAATATCGAAATTGGTTTCAAAGTTAATATAAAAAAAATGAGTAGAGTTAATATGAATTATGTGTTTATATATTGAAATTTGGAAAATTTCTAATTAATATGATTCATTAGTAAAGATTGGTTATTTTGTGCTTTGAATGGATGTTAATTATAATCTTAGAATCTATTGCTTGAACTTCTTTCTGATAACAGGGATCATAAGCAATGAAGCTAGCCCGAATATTGGTGCAGGAAGAGAAAAGGCATCAGAGGCACTCTGGGTATCAGAACCAGCTATGACATTACCTGAAGCATCCACACTAAAATCAAATCTTGCAAGATCCCAGATTTCTGTTGTATCTGCATTAATATCCATATCAAAGGTGACATCAACTCTTACCATATAATCACCTTCAACAAAATCTGTGAGACTTATTCCAGATGGAACTGGAAATTCTGCTTGCACAAATAAAGTCTTACCAACCAATCCTCCCTCAGGCTCAAAATTCAGCATCTCTTGATTCTGATTGGCATAGAATATCTGCCTTGAGGCTTGGGCATAATCTCCAAAGACATCGAAATTGTACTGAACTTCTTGGTATACGTTCTTATCTTCAGGTTGAATGGAGAACTGGAAGAAGTATCTAATAGATTGATTGAACACAGGAGAATCTGTGAAGGTTGCATTCATTCTAAGAATCCCAGCAGTATTATTGATTTTCTTGGATGCAAAACCAAATGTTGTGATATCGAGGAATGGAGCATCAGCATCAGTGTGATCATCAGGTGCAGTATAAGGATTGACCTGGAACTCATCAGCAGATGGATCTTGATAGACAGCACTTATGTCAGCATCTAATGTTGTTCCCTGGTTGTTGGAATCCTCCTCTCCTATCTCAAAATCATGTATGGCAAGATCCCATAGCTCAAAGCTATCAGCATTGAGATCAAGATCAAATATGGCATCCACACGCAAGTGATACCACCCATCTACTGCTGTTGAGAAATTATACCCTTTAGGGGTAGCAAAGGTTGCCTCTATCCATAAGGAATTGGTGCCAGTACCATTACTAGGGGTAAAAGAAATCATCTCTTGAGAGGTATTAGCATAGAATATCTGTCGTGTGGCCTCAACTCCAGTATTACCTCGAAAATTGAAGTTATACTGGATCTCATGAAAAACGGATCTATCTTTAGGCATGTATGAGAATTGCAGAAAGATGTTGATTGAATCGTTGAGCACAGGGGTATCAGTAAAAGTGGTTGTGATTTTCAAGGTGGTGGCGGAGGTATTAACCTCAGTTGCAGTATACTCAAATCCAACTATATCAAGAAAATCAGCTGTTGCAGGTGTGTGATCATCAGGTGCAGTAAAGGGATTTACCTTGAATACATCATTGGCGTCATCCGTAAAACTGCCTGAAGTGATATCCCTAGATTGAGTTGCTCCTTGAACAAACCCAATTGGGAGCAGTAGAAAAATCAGTAAAATTGAATATTTCATATCGCTGAATAAAGTATAGATAGAATAAAAATATGTTGTTAGATGATCAAAATATAGTAACCAGCCTTCTATATTGTAGTTTACTCTATTTTTAATAGTTATTTTAGTGAAAAAAACTAGTTCATATTTCAATCTTCATCAATCATTAATTCTAATCTAAGAGAATCTGATTCCTCGGTGAATTTGACCTGTGAATAGTAGAATCTATGAGGAAGACAATTTTTATCCTCCTCATGACACTTCGTAAGACAGCTACGGCAGGTATTTTCCTTAATATTTCCCAGTTTTAGTATCTCATTGGTAAAATCATCATATTTAGTAGCATCTATGAAATACATATCCTCAGAGATACTGGGATATCTCTCAAAGAATCTTAAGGCAACAGAAACTAAGAAATTCTTTCTGAACTCCTCACCCATGCTCTCATAACTATCTTGGAAAATACCAAGGAAAAATACTTCATTCATAATATACCCAGTAATCTTGAATTTGGTGAACCCCAGATCTATCAATTGCAATTCATCTTTGATGACCTCAGACACAAAGATATTCATGGCTGTGAAATAATTAGCAATTAAATTATCATCCTTTTCTGTAGAAACCGAACCGTTGAAGGATTGACAGGCTTCATCACTATCAAACTGAAAACTTTGTGCGTATAATGGTAATCCAGCTGGAGTGATGATGAGGAGATAGGATAATGGATGAGACATCTATATTAATATCAATTTGAGGATTATATTAAAATCATTGTACTCCCATCACAGCTCAATCTATCTTCATCACCAATTATCTAGGCAGACAATATAATATGAGGAAATAAATTCAATATTTTTTTGCTTAATTGATATAATGTGCGACATATTCGCGTAACTCTTTTAGAAGCATAGTATACAATTACAAATATTCGTGATTTAAATGTCGAAGAAAGGAAAAAAATCTAGTGAAGACAAAAAATCAAAAGCCAAGGATGAAAGTCCCAAGGAAACGAAAGAAAAGAAGATGAAAAAACCAGCTATTAATAAATCTGAGCTCGTGTGGAACCCCGATGATGGAGTTACATGGCATGATTTTGTAGGTCTTTTCATCACCTTGTTAAGTTTTATCTGGAGATTGGCGAAGATTGTATTTGCTCCTGTGTTCTGGATCTATGCAGAAAATGTGAGAATGTGGAGATTCGTCAGAGCAAAAGGTGAGGAACGAGTGATGACCCAGTACGAACGTGAGTTCGTGGAACAAATCCCTGTGATTTATTCATTGACAGGCTTGATTGGAGGAATACTTGTAGGAGGTTTTGTGGCACTTAATTTTAAGGATGCGATTGAGGCATTTATTGAGAGCCTATCTATTGATTTCCTACGTGATTTCTTCGGATTTATTGGTAAAATTCTTGGATGGATCTGGGAAGCAATCAAATGGATTGTCGGTGGTATTGCTGATGGAATACGGGCAATAGCTGCATTCGTGAATGAAGATCCCTTTGTAGCATTTACTGTCCTTGTGGTAATAGGTATTGTTTTGATACTCGTTTGGATGGTCTTATCCGAGAAGGGAGTCATCAAGAAAATCACTGATTTTCTGGGTAAAACATTTGGATGGATTATTGAATCTCCAGACCTGTTTGTATTCAATGTACAGACATGGTACAGGAAATTCAACCACAAGGTTACTGCTGCACTTATTGGTAAGGAGAGAATGGCTACTCGTACTCTGAGTTACTTCCAGAAATCATTATTCTATACCTTGATAACATCCATCTGGGCCTTTTCATCTGGTATCTATGTTGGTGTTACGAACAATGTGCAGTATACTACTCCATGGGAGAAGATCTTGTTCATCAGCTTTGTTTTGCTTATGTCAGGTATTGTCTCCGGCTTTCTGTTCCTCATGTTTGTGTCCAGATTCCTAGATATGCTCAATAGGAAGAAATATATCTCTCCTGAGTATATTCTTGAGGATGAGAAGATTGATGAGGATCATCTGAAAACCGATACCAAGAAGGTATATGACGCCAAGCCATGGCTTCGTGAATATGTACCAAAGGTAAAAGAAGAGGCAGTAGATGAGGAGAAACCCTGGAAAAAAGCTGTTGATGAGTCCGAAGAAGAAGAAGAGGAAGCATAAATCGATCCAATTATATGAAGAAATAATCCTAATCACAATCTAATAGCTCAATGTCAATGAAATTATATACACCATAGTAAACGATGAGCTATGGATAGAGATGTGCTAGGTTCTCTATTAATCATCCTAACAGTGGGTATGCTTATAATTATAAGTGAATTTCTTGCAAGAACTCAACGATTGAGTAAGGAGGAAGCAAGAAAATTATTACATATCACTGCAGGAAATATCTTATTCTTTGTTCCACTATTTGAGAACAAAATCCTAGTGACATCTATTCCCTTATTCTTTGCCTTTGTCAACATATTTCTTTCACCTATTTCACCAATCAAACGGATCAGGCTAAAGACATTTGGGGCAGGTCATTCACTGGGAACAATCTTCTATCCCATTTCTCTTTCATTTGTAATCTGGTTTGGTTTTGATTCACTCTGGATGACACTTGCAGCATTCTTTCCTGTGATCTATGGGGATGGATTTGCAGCAGTGGTAGGGCCTAGAGCAAAGGAGGGACATTTTAAGATCTATAATGGTACTAAGACTCTTATAGGCACTCTTGTGGTTAGTTTTGCGTCTTGGCTGGCTGTACTCATTGGGATCATCATTCTAGGCTATGGTATTGCTTTGGCTATTATCGTAGCATCAATTATTGCCTTATTTGCACCACTAGTAGAGGTTCTCTCTCCCAAGGGAACTGATAATTTACTTATACCACCCATACTCTTTGGTATTCTCTACCTCCTCAAGGATAATATACTTGCAGCAGTACCCATTGTCAATGTAGTATATCTCATCTCAAGTGTGGTTCTGGGTACTGTTATTGCGATTGGTGGGTATAAAGCTGGTGCGCTGACTAATGATGGAGCATTGGCAGGATTCCTCATAGCCATCACTACACTAGGACTAAATGGCTGGGCATTTGGAGCACAATTATTTCTGTTCTTTTTTGTGGGTACACTAGCCACAAAATTGATTGGGAAGAAAAACAAGAAAAAACAGGATGAATTTGAGAAGGGAAGTGAGAAACGGGATTCAAAACAGGCATTAGCTAAAGCAGGGGTTCCAGGCATTGTAGGGATATTCTACCTGCTATTTCCATCAGAGGCCTTGTTTTATCTTTATTCCAGTGTTTTTGCTGCATCTCTCGTGGATACCATGGCTACAGAAATAGGTATAGCATTCAAGGGAACTGCACGATCTGTATTAAGACCTTGGAGATTGGCAGAGAAGGGAGAATCAGGTGCAATATCTGTCACAGGCACCCTTGGAGGTCTATTCTCCGGTATACTCTTTACTGCGATTATCTATGGATTGGCAATTATTGAGGGGATACCCATCACCTCTTGGGCATATATTTTTCTTGTAACCCTTGCAGGTATGATGGGCATGTTTGCAGATTCCATACTTGGAACCACCATTCAGAGGATGAATCGCTGTATTGAATGTGGAAAAGTTCTTGAGGCAACTGAACATTGTGAGAAGCCAACAGAGTATCACAAGGGTTTGAAATTCTTCAAGAATGATCTGGTCAATCTCTCAGGAACCACTATTGGTGGTTTTTGGGGTCTATTATTTTTCTGCATTTTCTTTTAGGACGTAATTTAAAGTCGCGCTGAAAATACATGTTGGTCTGAGATTTATATATACTCATGAAGAATATATTCTATGTTGTATCAAATCATTCGTCTTTACGCAAAATTACTTATTAAACTACATTACCAGATGATATCCGTGGTTGGTAAGGAACACATACCTACTAAGGGGCCATTATTGGTATATTCCAACCATCCCAATGCACTGGGTGATCCACTGATCATTCTTGACACACTGGATCGGGATATCACCTTCACAGCCACGAGTACACTAGGAAAATTCAAGATTATTAGAAAAACTCTCATGTATTTTAATTTCCAGCTCATTCATCGCAAGATGGATGGACATAGCAAGGATACTATGAGGAGAAATGAGGAGACATTGCAGTCTTGTGCAGATCTTCTTGCTGAGGGTAAGACCATCCTTCTGTTTCCTGAGGGTAGATCCTACACAGGGCAAAAAATGGTTGAGTTCAAGACTGGGATCAGCAGGATTATCCATAAATATTATCATCAAACTGACTACAATGAGAAACTCCAGGTATTACCGGTATATCTGGAATACCAGAATAAATCAGTATTCAGATCCAGTGTTACAGTACATATCTTTCCAGCAGAATCCCATCATGAATGGTATCAGCAACATACCGAATTAACCAGGGAATCATTGAAACAAAAGACTAATGAGCTCAGAGAGACACTTACAATGGAAGAAAATGCGACGATTGAAGAATTAACTTTCACCAAACGCAAGAAAATGCTACTCTACGCCATATTGAGTGCATTCAGTCTCATTTTTAGTTTGATACCAGCAATTATGATTCATCTCATCTCACATAGATACTCCAAACGAGATGATCAATATACTACTTTCAGAATCGGTCTTGCCTTCCTGTTCCTGCCGATTGCTTATGTATTTATCATTGGTCTGCTGATCCAGTATTTCTCCCTACTTGTAGTATTATACCTCACCCTGCTCTCCTTCCCATCTCATCTCTTCTCCATCAAATTATTCAACAGAAAGCCACGAATCCAAAGGATTTAGTTATTATACTTAGTATAATCTGGTATTCTCCAGTAAAAATGAAACCACTGAGTATCCTTATCCCGTTCCCTACGAAATACAGCTATTTCCTGATCATGTAGTTTATACAATGCCTTTCTGACAATATTGAAGTTTACATCCAATTTATCTCTTATATATTCTTCTGTATATTCAGAACCATCTTTGAGTATCTGGATTATCTTTTTTATTATTTCTTCTATATCATCAGACTCATCAATAATACCAAGCATAGTATACTATTCGAATTGATCCCTTATAATCATTATCAAGTTACATTTACGTTATTGTTCAAAAAATCTACCAAAGGTCTTGATAACCAAGTAGTATGTAGAAGAAGATGAAATTTAATAATCCCACAACAAAAAGACCTCCCAGAATATTTCCCATGGATAGAAAAGCAAAGAGATCCCGTTTGTGTGCGGTACTACTGTCAACACTCTTGTTGGTCCAGGCATTGCGGCTCATGGATGCAGAGAATACACCTATTCCCACACGTAAGCTAAACGCCATGTATGAACTAATTGCCAGTACTAGCAATAAGGATGTGGGTATAATAATTGCAATAGATGATTCTAGTGTGTAACCTAGAATACTTCTTATCCCAATAAATACTGCTGGGAGCAGGATAGCAATGCCAAAAAAGATGGTGGTGATTTTGAGCATATAAATCCAGTCTGATTTTGCCGTGATTGGCTCTGTTTGATATGCTTGCTTCATCTCCGCAGCCATTCGTTCAGTAGCTGATTTCTTGATGTTTGTATCCTCCCGCTCAAAGAAGTATCTGTTCTTGTCCTCATTACTCATAGATAAAAGCCTGTATCTCAATTATATAAAATAATTCAAAATTGAGGATGGAATAGTCTATTCCAAAGCGATAAATTCATCCAACCTAGATTATACAGGTAATAGAACATCTTGAGTCTCTATGAGATTAAATATTCATTCTGGTGCGGAAAATAGATGTGAAATTTTCTATTTGATACATAAGCTCAGTTTGAATTTTGGTATTTGGGAAAATAGTCAGAAGGCCCAAATTGTTAGATATTCTGTTAACAACAAAGATATTCGAATTATTCACTAAAGTAATTTTTAATTTTGTTTCATCTTTAATTTGATCAAGTAATATTAGAGCAAGATCAACAATTTCGGTTAATTTTTCCTTTGGGATATTGGTTGGGTTCAATTTTTCAATTATTAATCCATTGATGTTAAAATACAGAGTTAATAGTGAATCAGGCAAGAATTCCATGACATAATTTTGAAAATTCGGTTGCTCAAGAAATTCAGAAATGAGTACATTAGATTTTCGGATATAAGATCGTAATGAGGGTTCCAATTTATCGATATTGCTATAATAGAAATCATCGGATATGAAGAAGAAATAACTTGATATCTTGGTAATAAAATAAAGTATATATCCTATCTCTACTTGTATTTTACCAAATAATGTGGCTTCTTGAGTCACTTTTTTCTCAAGGAGTTCGACTTTGGACATGGCATTGGAAATATCCTTGATACTCTGAGCACTGGCCAGATCTAGGTAATTTTCGATATTAAATCCATTATTGAGTAACAATGATCCATGTCTGTCCAAAATATACATACTATCCACCCATTCGGGTAGATTATTTGTCTCGATTTCAAGAACTAGTATCTGCCGTTTTATTGATTTCAATGCAAATTCACTGAAATTACCATAAATCTCCTTAAAATCATGATAATCCGATAAGTTATCTAGGTAGGAAATCATATCATTAGTAATTCTCTCGTATTTCATCAGCAATTTAGGTACAAGTTTCTGCTCAACAAAAAATAAAATAACAATTCCCTTTCCCCATAGATGGTGTCGTTCATCCTGAGATTCAAAATCCTTGAGCTTCAATGGTAGGAAAAACAGTAGAAAGTTATCCAGAATTGGTGAATTTAAAGGACCATACAATTTAATAGGGGGGATGGAATTTCCCATAATAGTTAACATCATTAGTTTTACTGCCAGCTCTGTTTCATTTTCCTCAGGTGGGATGAAATCTGGTTTCTCAATGAAATGTGGACCCATCTCATCAAGAGATACAGCTGTAATGAAAATTCCTTTCATGAATACTAACAAATCCTTGCATATATATGATTTTTCTTCAAATTTTATATTGCATAGTTACAAATCTTTGTGAATGCGTATCAGTATTGGTCTTTATTACATGAAAGTAATGAATATCTTTATTTACAAAAACATGTATTGTAAACATCAGATGGCAGTCATATCTGTTAGAATTGATGATGAAATCGAAGAAAAACTCGAATTTATAATGAATAAGCGGAAAGCTGTTGACAAATCCTCAATGATACGACATATTCTGAATAATTCACTAGATGATGAGATTATCGAAATTCTGTGTGGAGAAGTCAAGAATAAACAGATCAGTGCATGGAAGGCAGCTTCCATCGCAAAAATCTCTCTAAGGAAGATGCTGGATGAGCTAGGTAAGAGAGAGATCCCTTCTTATGATGAGATTGCCATGGATGATGATCTTGAATACTTGAGGATGAAGCATGAGAGCAATAACTAATGCTACACCACTCATCTATCTGGCAAAATTGGGAAAGTTAGATCTCCTCAAAGAATTGTATACTGAGGTCATTACAACCGCAGAGGTGAAGAAAGAGATTCTACAGCAGGATCACCCCGAGTATTTTGCTTTGAAGCTTGCTTTTGATAAGTGGATAACAATTTACGAGATTGTAAATAATCAGAGGATAGATGAATTATTATCACAGATCGATTTGGGTGAATCCAGTATCATTGCCCTAGCCCTGGAACAAAATGAGGAAATAATCTTAATTATTGATGACCTAGTTGCCAGGAGTATAGTTAAGAGCCTGAAAATCAGATTTACTGGAACACTTGGTGTTATTGTTGATGCAGTATACTCAAATTTGCTATCGAAACAAGAAGGGGTCAATTTGGTCAATGATCTCCTGGATAAGACACCATTTAGGATGACGACTAGGTTGTACAGGAAGATAGTGTCTTTGATTGAGTCAATCTAAAAAACAGACTATAAATTTTGAAATCAACGCTTTACGATATCTGTTTTATGAATTTGATAATTCTATCAATCGCCTCATAAAATCTGGGTGTATCACATGCTAGGGAAATTCTGACATAGCGGTCATAACTACAACCGAATACTGTCCCAGGTACTAATGAGACCCCCCTACTAAGCATTCTTTCACAGAACTCCAAGCCATTCAGCTTGGTCTTACTCACATCAATGAAGGAAAAGAAGCCACCTTCAGTCTTGCTATAACTCAAGGATGAGTTTGAGAAACTTTGAGAAAAAATCTTGTATCTCCTTCTCAGTTCTTCATTATAGTTCACAAAATAACTATCTGGTAACTTAAAAGCAGATACTGCTGCCTTCTGAATAAATGAACATGTATTGGTATTGATATGCTGTTGGAATGGGAGAATTCTTGATACTATATCCTGACTAGCAGCGAGATATCCTATTCTCCATCCGGTCATGCTATACGCCTTACTAAACCCATTTATCGTGATCACCCTGTCAATGTTTTTCTCACATGATCCCAAACTTATATGCTCCTTTCCTGTGAAATTTAATTTTTCATATATTTCATCTGAAATTATGTATAAATCATACTCAATTGCGATTTGATAAAGAAATTGACATTCTTGTCTGTTAAGCATCTTTCCTGTTGGATTGTGTGGAGAATTGAGAATAATCAATCTCGTATTTCTTGTAATCAATTTCTGCAGAGCATCAGTATTTATACTATAATCTGCATTCAACGGGCATTCACATATTTTGATATTGTTCTCAACCATATTGATCAATGGCTTATAGCTGGTATAGACAGGTGTGAAAACAATTACCTCATCATCAGGTCGAATTAGAGCTTTTAATGTGAGGAAAATGGCTTGTTTTGCACCTGGAGTGACAATGATGTTATCCGCTACTGCATTAATTTGATTTTCGTTTCCTAGTTTCTTTGAAATTTCCTGACGCAATTCCAATAATCCTGCAGAATCTGAGTATTTGGTAAATCCAGCATGCATTGCCAGGATAGCTGATTGAATGATGCTGTCTGGGGTATTGAATTCAGGTTCGCCTATATGCAATGAGATTATATCCTCTCCTTTTTTTATACGCTCATTCACCCTCTTGGTGTACTCTATCGTCATTGAGGGAGTAATACTATGAAATGATCTATCCATATTAGCACCTTACCTGGAAAAACTCATCATGAAGCACTTTTAAGGACTTCACCAGGCATTCCTGCTTGATAGAGAAGTGAAATGCTGCCTTAGACGCACCTGAAGAGATAATCTCCACATTCACACCCTCTCTGGCAATGGCATTGAAAACTCTAGCCGCAATCCCTGGTGTATTACCCAAGCCATAGCCAACAATACCGATTAATGCAATGTCAGGATCACATTCCACATCATCAACAACATGTGGAGTGATTTCTTTGAGTTTGGCCAAACTCTTGTCAACATGTTCCTTGGCAATTAGAAAGGAGATACATGTCTGTGAAGTGGCAATGGATATAATTGGTGTTCCAGCAGCCAGTAATTTATTGGAAATAATACCAAAGACACCATCATCATAGCTTTGAAGCGTGGTATAGATTCGGAGTACGGTCATATCCTGTTTGTACGTGATACTTTTGATTACGTCATCATCACGAAGGTCTTGCTTGTTCCAAATATGTGTACTAGTGTTACTATCGGTGAAATTCCTTATCCTAATTGGGATATTCTTGATTTTTGCTGGGATGACGGATCTTGAATGCAATATTCTTGCACCAAAATGTGACAACTCAGTGGCCTCCTCATACGATAATGTCTTAATAGTTACTGCATGCTCAATTATCTTGGGATCTGCGGTCATGAATCCCAGCACGTCTTTCCAAATGACAATTTCCTCTGCATCAAAACCATAGGCAAGTGCAGTTGCAGAGTAATCAGTTCCTGATCTACCTAGCAGATTGATGGTATTATCAGCTGATGCACCGATAAATCCTGGTACCAGATATATTTTTGATTCTAATGGATGATATTCCATATATCTCCTACAATTAGCCTCAGTTTCATCAAGTAAAACCGTTGAGGTTCCATAAACACCATTAGTTCGTATTAGCACTCTTGAATCAATTATGTCAACTGACAACCCTACCGATTGAAGAGTTGATTTCAAAATTTGAACAATTATCATCTCTCCTGAGCACACAATCAAATCCCTGGTTCTGGGAGTAATCTCTCCTGTCAGAACAACACCGAAGAGCAATCTCTCCAATTTCTCTAACTCCTCCTCCATTCCTTTGGTGTCTACATTTTCAGGAAGTAACCCTAGATGCTCATCTCGTAGATATCTTATAATATATGGAATTTCCTTCTCTTGAAGATGAGAGAGTGATTGGATTATGAATTGAGTTATACCAAACATAGCAGAGCTTGTAACAATTACAGGTTTATCCTCATTCTTGAGAATCTCTGCAATCCTGTTGAGATCTGATAATTGCTGGATACAGGACCCACCAAATTTGTACACCCTCATTGAGAATCTCCCCGTTTGAAGAATGTATTAACATCTTCCATAATTGTTGAGAATCTATTCAAATTATTGGTTCTGATAGCATTCGAAATATCTGTAAAAGCCTCCTCTATCTGTGAATAGAGTTCATCTCGATGATCATTCAAGGTTTGAATACTGAAATAAAGCTGAGGATTCTCTTCAAATACTTCTATTGTTGTGCGTATTTGCTTGTTAAATGTTGTACTTGCTGCAAGATCAAGTTGAGTTTTTTCAATGCCTGAATTGCTCAGTACCAATCCATTAAGTATATTGATGAAATGGGATAAACCCAGGGAATACAGCATTAGCTTGTCATGATCCTCCAAGGTAATATCTTGAATATTGATCATCGTTTCACCAAAGAATACGTGTGTGTCATTCATGATCCTATCACACCCATTAGTCCTACAGACAAGCAAGTTCCTTCCAGATAAATCTGATACTTGGGGACCAAACAGGGGATGAATGGAATGGATTTTCATATTACTTTTTCTTGCTTTCTTTAATGTATCATTTATATGAGATTTCAGAGAGGAGATCTCGAAGATTACTGATTCAATCCGTTTGTTTATCAGATTCTCAAGTACTTGCTTGGTCTCATGGAGTGGCACGCACACAAAGATATATTCAAACTCTCCATATTTTTCTTCATCAATGTTCTTATCACCCATTAGAGGATCAGAAATACTGACATCAAAACCTGTTGATTGCAAAAAACTCACAAACCAGCTGCCCATATTACCCAAACCCCCGATGACCAGAACTGATGTTCCTGAGTTGTCCTGATGTTGATTTCTGGCCATTACCTGTGCATTCACAGACTGAGATATGATATTCTGAAAGAGTTTGGTTGAGAAAACTGCATCTAATCCAAATTCATCTGCATAGATCTTGATTCTCTCAAGTACCTGCTTCTCCACTTGAAAATTCTTCACTGGTAAATTGCTCTGTCTCTTCAAATCTCCTATCTGAAGAGCTAGATTGATTCTCTGAGATACCAAAGCCATGATAGAGTAGTCTATTCCCTTAATTCGTTGTCTTAGTTGGTCTAAATTTTCGATAAATACAATCACTACCGTTTTAAGTAACTTTCTTATGACTTAGAGGTATTTATACCTATCTAAGCTAACTGTTAGATTATTATTTAGACAGAATCTAATTCAACGCTTCTAGTATAACTAATTGAACTATTATATTTTGCTGCGATACATTCAATTTCAAGAAAAATACCATTTAAATGAATAAATACAAGATTAAGAGAGTTATCTAATTAGAAAATCTCGATTATTGTAAGAGAAAGTACCAAATTCATACATCATCATTGTAAGAAAAAGTACCTAATTCTTACAATTGCATCTCTCTCTTATATTTAATCCAGGGTAGTATTAGATAGAGCACATAGAAGTGTGAATTACTTTACTACCTTGATCTTAAAGAATCAACAATTTAAGATATTCAAATCTCTTCATCTTGTGTGAAGGCCTGTTTCCATTGCGAAGTATTAAGAAAGTATTTCCAATCCTTTGGCAGGTCGACAGCGTTCGGTCAAATCTCGGAAGGATATAAAATCGCATTAAATTAATGAAATCAATATACAGAATTGAGGAAATAATACTAAGTGTTATAATACTACTTTGAATACTAATATACTATGTCAACTGTAAAATTCTCTAATATAGATAAATTGAAAGAATTACAATCTAAAATCTATCTCTTAACAAAGATTTCTCTCTCACAAAAGGATCTTCTAGAGCTTGGAGTTGATGTTCTTATAGAAAATATCGATTTATTAATTCAAAGACTTACTAGAGGTAGTAGAATCGTTGACAAAAAGGAACTTGAAGCAATCATGTCTCTGAGTAAAGATTGGGGTCCCGGTTCTGAGCATTCCTCAATAAATATTGATGATGATTTGTACAGGTGATGTTTTGATATTAATAGATACAAGTTTTTATGTTGCGTTTCTCAACACTAAGGATCAAAACTATTCTAGGGCCAAGGAATTGATGACTGAGATTGCTTCTGGGAAATTTGGATCAAGAATTACACTTGATTATGTTCTGGATGAGGCTATAACTGTTACCTGGGTGAGATCAGGAGATCGTTCCTTGGTAGATTCCATATATCTACTAATAAATGGTAAAAAATCAATTTTTGATATGTATACTATTGAATTACATGAGCTAGAGGAAGTCTGGAATACCTATAAAAAATACCATTCCATAAGAAAACCAATTAGTTTCACGGATGCAACACTTATTTATTATGCAGAATCAAATAATATTGCTAAAATTCTGAGTTTTGATGATGAGTTTGATGGGATACTTGAGAGGGTTTGTTGAAGTAGCTGAAGACTTCCGCTGGCTTGAATTTTTTGGCACTATGTACATCATTATCGTCATTAACTTAGAATAACGATTTAACTACATTCCTAACATTGATTTTTATTATGGTATCAGAAATTCTTATTCAATAGATGATAAGAGAAATAATTGGCAAAGATTACTCATATTCTAAAAAATTTCTACCTATCTGTTTAGATCCCTCCTTCGATTCTGCTGTAATCACAGCCATATAAAATCGGAAGTAAGGGAGTATTTTTAATAAAATTAGTGAAATAATGACTGACTTAACTCCTAGAAACATGAATGAAGCAATAGGAATATGTTCAATTATGACTGATGTAATATTTGCATATAAAATTGAATGAGAAAAGAGCAGATTCTTTTATTTTATGGATTAGGTATATATAATTAATATGATGAACGCTTTCCATGCTAAACAAAAAAACTATATATTACATATTGTTATTTTTTGCCTTGGTTTTTAGTTTACAATCAAATTCATCTATTGAAAACAATCGAGAACCCCCGGATACCCCATTATTCAATGAGCTTAATCATATTCATGATGAGCAGTCATTAGTGTATGATCTAGTAGTAAGGGAAAATCTAGTTTATGTAGCAGATGGCTATGCAGGAATTACGATCTATGACTATACGGATAAAGAAAATCCAGCCAAAATGGGACAGTATCAACCTGGCTGGTTCATAGACCAGTTAGTAATAGAGGGGAGTTATGCCTTTTTGCTTGCTAATGGTGAAACCCCTACTGATAAAGACAGGGTTTTAATTCTTGATATATCAGATCCAAACAACCCTAGTTGGATGAGTACTTATTCTCTTTATGATATTTCCTGTATTGCTGTTAATGGGACACTCCTCTATATTGGAAGTGATCTCACAGGAATTGAAGTACTTAGCATACAAAATCCATCATACCCACAGCTTGTGACAACTATCAGCTTGCATATTTATTTCTATTCAATCAGAATCAATGCAAGTGAGATATTTGTGGCCACATATCATGGACCTTATGTATTTGATATGAGTGACATAAATAACCCTGTAGAAACAACAGGTACTGCAATTTATGGCAAAACATCTGATATTGTCATCGATGGAAAGTACCTTTACCTATTCGATGAAGATTTCTTCAGAATTGTTGATTATAGTGACCGTGATCAGTACTCACTGGTAGAATATTACCAAACACTTTACCCCATCCAATCCATGGAGATAATGGGCAAAAAAGCCTGCTTTAGCCATGGTTACAACGGAATAAGCATTATTGAGTATCAAGATATTATGGATGCACAGCTTAGAGGTTACATAATGGATCATCATGCATACAACTCATATTTTAATGGAACTGATATCTTTGTAGCAGGATTTGATGAAGGTATCTATGTGCTGAATCAGGATCAGTATTCCAGTAGTTTTACCATGGGTACAAAAATAGAAATTCTAAATAATGATATAGCTTTACTTGGAGACTATTTATTTGTGGCAGAGGATCTTGGCCACTTGTATGTATTTGATGTCAGCGATCCATTGAATCCTTCTCAATGGAACTTTGATTCACTAAATGGTAACCCAGAGGATTTATATGTGGATGAAAATGTATTGATAGTGTCAGGTACCAATTTTCTTACAATTTTTGAGTTTGGAGATAACATCCCAGAGATGAGTGAGAAGGCAACCATAGATATCAGTGTGTGCCAACCGGTGTATGATATTGAGGTGACAGGGAATGACATGTATGTCGCTAATGCCTGTGGACTGAAGAAATATGATATCAGCAATCGTTGGAATCCTATTCAGACAGCATCACTAAGTGTGATGACTACTGAAATAAAACTCGAGGGAGATCTGCTCTACTGCAGAGATTATTCTGATCGTGGACTGGTCATGGTTGATCTTATGGTCAATCCCTCTATCAAAGGCATGTTTAAGAGCAGTACTCTAATTTCATTTGATATAGCTGGAAATAAAGCTTATTTGCTTGATTCGGAAAAGGGATTGGTGATTGTGGATGTAAGTGACCCACAAAATCCCAAAGAACTTTCTAACTACTTGATAGAACCTTCAGATGATATCTATATTAATGGTAGCATGGTGTATGTGGTGAATTATGTGACTGAAAATTTTCACGGTCATCTCTACACATTTGATGTGAGTGATCCTTATAACCCAAAACAAATAATGTACCGAGTGTTTCCTAGCTATGAAGTGAATGATCTAAAACGAGTGGTCGCAGATGGCTCTCTCTTTATAGCCTCTGATTTTGATATTTATCCAATACTTCAAGAAAATATCATGTATCATGAACCGGAGTACTCATTTGATCCTTGGTCTGATTCCTATGTGGATCTTGAATATAAAGATGAATTACTCTTCACCGCAAGTTTTCATGATGGTTTGAGGATATATGATATGAGTGATGTTTCATTACCCATTTCTATTGGTACATATATCAGTCGAGACCTGTTGGCACTAGATTTGAAAGATAATTACTGTTTTCTCCTTAGTAAAGTGCATGGTTTGGAAATAGTGGATATTAGTAATCCCAGTAATCCATCTCTTATTAGTAGGTTGGAAATAGATGAACCGGTTGATGTCTCTGTCGATGGATCATATGTGTATATTCTGAAAGGAACAGAAATGAAGATTTTTGATATATCACAACCTGAATTTCCCTCACTAATTACATCCTTTGGAGTAACTGGTAAGCATATATATGCGGAAAATGGTTTCGTTTATCTATCTGGATCAAATAAGTTTGAAATACTTGATGTTTCTGATCTTCACAATATTGTTTCTCTAAGTAGCTACTCCAGCTATAATATCATTGATGCGATAATTGATGGTGACTATGCCTACCTTGCTAATGGTGAAATTGGATTAACCATTCTGGATATTAGCCTACCAACTTCACCAAGATTGATAGCTTCAATTGACTCGAAGAAGGTGCAGACAGTAACCTTAAGTGGAAATTATGCATATCTTGGCAATGAAATGGATGATGTGTTTGTAGTTAATTGCACTGACTTTCAAAATTTGGAAATTATAAACTCATACAATGTTTATGATCCCAAGAAAATTGAGGTCTATGGGAATTACACCTTCGTAGCAGACAGCTATAATGGTATACGTGTACTTGAGTTCCATAATCCCACCAATTCAGAGCCTGAAATTAGCACAACTGAGAGTACAAGTGAGGGAGAAACAGTGACCGAACATGTTACTGAGACTCAAACAGTAATCAATGTTGTGACTTCTGAAGTAACAGAAACTAATTTTGAGATATCCACCATTACTGAAACAACTAGTATTGAAATTCTCACCTCTCTAACTGACACAGATATTCCAAATGAGAATACAAATACTGAAGAAAGTCCTATCTTCATTAGTTCAGGAATAATTGGCATCATGGTTCTCATATACAAAAAACGTCACTGATTCATAAGGGAAATCATTTATTTTCTGATAGTTTTGTTATTGATTTACTCGCTATCCTCCAATTTCTAATTTCTCGCCATAAGCTTATCCATCTGCTGGTCTACGGACAAATCTGAAATCTGCTCAATCACTCATTTCACAAGTTAATGCAGATCAGATTGTCTTTCTCGGGTCAGTTCATTTAATACATCCATCCAATATCCCTGGATATACCAAAGAGAGAGTAGTATCTTTTGATCATCAGTGATAAATTCCAGGGAAACACAGATTTTGAGTATATTTCGGTGTTCAATCGTCTACAATCTATTTTAAATCGATAGAAAATTCCCATTGTGAAAATATTAAAAAATGTAAAATGAGATTATACTATTATGGAAAACATAATTATGAAATCAGAAGACAAAAAATCAAGAACCGAAGTAGTAAATTTCCTAAATGAAATTGCATCAAAAATTGATTCTGGAGTTGTGAAATTTGTTCAAGGAGATACAAGTGTAGACCTAGAAATTCCTGAAAATTTGACCCTGGAGTTGAAGGTTAAAGAAAAAATCAAGCAAGATAAACCTGTGAAAATACAATTTGAAATTGAACTAGAATGGTATGTTGGTGAAGAAAAGGAAACAATCTCACTTGGCTAATATTGTTTGATCTAGGCATTCTAGATCAGACTAGATCAATCAAAATTACATCAATGTATTCTATAGATAGGGTTTGACACAATAATTCAAAATATGATCAAACTTAAACAATCTTACTCATTTTTGCTATCAGTACTTTAAACATTGTATAGGAAATATGTACTGAGATGCCATTTTTACCTACCTATATACTTCCAGGCCAAGAACCATTCCTCACAAGTATATGAGTGGATCAAAGCATCTATTTACCTTCTGAAATAAAAATATAAATCGATCATATGATAATTTGACCATATGACAACTATTCACATCAGCAAATCAAATTGGAAACGATTAAATCAACTAAAAGAACCTGGAGAAACCATGGACGATGTAGTGAGTAAAATATTGTCCTCATACGTGGATGATGAGGAAAATACTGAAGAGATACAATTTGACACATTACTGGATAAGATCATTGAAGTGCAGGAAGCTCAGGATCCAACAATTGAAGAAATACTAGATCAACCGAGATTAAGCTTCGGAGGAGCTACTGAGTGAAAATTCTCCTTGATTCTAATAGTTTCAAAAATAGAGCAGTGCTTAATTTTCTGATATTAGTATTCAGATTATAAATTTCTTATGTCCATCTCCAATATTGAATGCTAAGGAGGGTTGATGTTCAAATCGAAGCTCCCTGGAACAATTACTAAAACCACAACCATAAAATCAATACGAGGAATATCGTTGGTGTTTCAAAGTATTATGATATTTTAATGATCTTGGAATATAATTAAATAAATATTAATCCATCATTTACTCGTTAATTGATCTTAAAAAAAAATTGGGATTCGATTATCTGGATCAGGCTTATGAAAATGGATATAAATATGGGTCAAACTCCTTATCTATTGCTGGTCCATGTATTGGTATCCACCGTTTGATTGAGATGTGATATATGAAAGCGAAATATGTATTAATTTTTATTTTAAGTTTTCATATTGTTTCAGGTTCATCTGATGTAATATTATTTGAGGGAGAATTCACATTTGCAGGAGATGAAAGGCACTCAGCTATTATCTCCTTTTCCAATGAGACCTTTTACAATTTCAAAGATAATTACCAATTATTAATTGTGAATGATACAACATTTCCTGTTGGTAATTTCAAACTTATCATCACCCTGAATGAAATGTTTGATCCTTTAACATTTGATGAATATAAATCAAATCAATCAGAACTGGCATGCGTTTTTACTGACAAATATTTTGCCAGTGAGAAAAGTGCAAATTCTGCCAGTTTAGATGGGGCTGCGAAATATAATATTTTTGGCTTTATTGAATCAAATCAATATAGCAAGCAATGTAATGACGTTGAAACTCTCAAAATTCGATTAATATTGATTCACTATGGCGAATCTGAAGATTCTATAAACATCAAACTACAAACTAGTGATATACCATATGGTCCTGAACCTCGTCCAACGGATATACTAACTACTGAAAGATTTTTACCTATATGGTTTGGAAACGCTCTGATAGTTTTGGTTGTATTACTGAAACGTAAATATTTGTAAATTAAGAAGAATAATACCTTTGAATAAACTAATCTTCAGATAACTTTGGAGCGTAGTGAATATAGTTCAAAGGAAATATGATATTCCAAATACCTACTAACTTGATAATAAATTAAAATAACAGTTATAATTGAAAAATTAACAATTTTAATTGATTTGAACAAAAATCATGGACTATATACCAATTGAACACAACAATTATTCAAATGAGTACTTTTGATGAATAAATACATAAAATGATTTTTTCAATGCCCATCATAGGAGTTTTAAATGACAGTTATACTTACTGGTAAAGATCTTACCATAGAACAGATGGTTGCCGTTGCCCGGCATAATGAGAAAGTGGAGTTGCATCCTGATGCAGTTACGAGAATCAATACTTGCCGTGCGATGCTTGAGGAAAAAGTCGTCGCCAAAGAAATTATGTACGGTGTAAATACATTTTTTTATTTAGAAAAAAATCTAATCAACGATCTTGATTGATAATATGTTTATAAAATTTCAAAAGTATAGATAATTGATGGTTAATAAATTTAAGTTGCGTGAATTTCAGCAGTTATTATTTAACGAGGATAGAACTTATCTAAATTTACTGATGAAAGATGATAAATTACTAGTTTTATATGATCAATTCAAATTTATTATGCAAAATATATCGAAGGGAGATATTTTAGAATTAAAATCGATAGAGGGGAAGGTAATAAATCGTGTACTGATTACAGAAGATAAAGAATATGATTTTAAGAAAATTGATCAAATATACAGAATGTTGCAAATAATAGTGAAAGAAAGAATGTTAGATTCCTTTTATAATAACCTTTCATTGGAATTTGAAAAATACTATCTCGATGAATTACGTCTATATAATGTTTTGAAGACAATTAAACATGAAAAATTGTCAAATATTTATAATGAACTAAAGGATATATTAAAAAACAGGGAAAGGAAAAATTTCCAGAAAAAATTAACACATGTATATGGTGAGTATATGTACAATATGATACTCTTTGAGGACGAAGAATATTCATTAAGTCAGATCCAGCATTTATTAGCAAGAATTGAGAAAGTCATACATCTTCATCAAAAAGCTGTACAATTACCAAATGAACATAAAGAATTCTACAAATTAATGAGACAAGAGAAAGCTAATATGAAAATGAATATTTTTGAAGAATTTGGAAGGATACCTGAAATTAGAAAAAGGGAAGATTATTTGAATAAGTATGATGATCGATTAAAATGAATAATCAAAACTTATTCATAGAAATCACCACTATAAAGTTGCTTTTAGAATTACATAATAAAGAGGGGCTGATGTGTTTTCATCCTCTATTATTATAGATTACAATTCACTTCTTTGATGAATTTACCAAGACATTACCAATAAGTGCTGCACCTCGATAATTATTCAAAATTTGAAATTCTTTATTTATCTCACATTCTTTGAATTTAATAAATTCATCTTTTATTTTAATCCAAAGTAGTACATTAAAATCAGGTAATGACCTTTTAAGAATTATATCCCAATCATCTGTTTCTAATTGGCCAATTAAATGATAAAAATCTTTGAAAATATGTAATTCAGTAAGTGACAAAATTTCTTCCGCATTTCTTTGTTTCATCCACTTTATACTAAGTGTACTTTCATTTGAAGTATCTAAAGTCCTTTTTAGAGCATAGGATAAAGTATTAATATTCATTCGGTATTTCTGAGAGAATCTACTCGTATTTCTAAGAAAATAATTCGAGAATGTACTAAAATCAAGTTTCCAAATCTCAGAGCAATCCAGATTTAATTCTCCAATCTTTTGGATTGTGAAAACAAGCTCATCTCTATAGAAAAATCTCGCATTTTCAAAATAATCTACAAATTCTATTATTTTCAGTAAATGCTGAATCGAGAATTTAGGTGTAAGATTAGCAATTTCGGCGATCTCTCTAATTTTAAATTTATCAATAATAAAAATGAAGTATTCAAGATTATTATTTAGTAATTCATTTAATCCAGTTTCTATAATTTTTTGATAATATGATGGATCTAAATTATCAATATATAGCCTGTTTCTTCTTGTTTCTTTATCATTAAGAATATTGCTTGTTATGTAATCAACTATTTCGTCATCACTTAGAAATTTGAATCTTCCATATTCGAGAGAGATAAACAGTGGAAAAATGTTTTAGGAAGGGAGAATAGATATGAAGTCACAATAGCTAAAAAGAAAAATAAATGGGTAATTGGAAGGCAGACAAGATACTTGAGTTTGATGAATTTTTCTTTACTTATTCTCTTACTTGGCGGAACGGCATTTGCTGGGATAGATCTTGTGTCTTCAGATGATTTGTCTCTTTTTATTATGAAAATATCTGTTGTATTGGCTTCAATAATGATACCGTATCTAGTAGTTTTGATTTTTCAAGCCAAATTCGTGTCAATTCCAGGTTTGAGAAAACGATTTGAAATCGAATTTATTATCAAAGAAGGGAGAGCACATACCACTCATTATCTTTATTTTACCTTGAAACGGTTATTAGCTCCATATTATAGAGAAGTTGACTTGTTCAAAACCAATCATTTAGGTGTTAACTATATTCAATTTTCATGGCCATCTCTTGGTAATATGCTACACTTTGTGGAAAATATAGATCAAGGTAAAATAAAAAGTGCAGAGAGATTAGTGATTACTGGCAAACCGAGAATAGTTGATGAAATCATTGAATTAATAGATTCTGAGTTTGATAACTTTATATTATTGCCATCTTATGATGATTTCCAAAAAGAACTTGGAAAAATAACTCTGGATGAAGAGGATATCAAAACTGCAGAAAAGGCTCATTTTCAAGAGAGGAAATCGATCGAGACCAACCAGCTTACAGGAAGAAGATGGATACCATTTGCTGTAGTAATGGCATTTCTGATATTTTTGGTAATTGGATCCATGGTACTTGAAACAAATGATATCTCAGGTAATATTCGATCCGAGAATTTGATAATTGATCAAAGTTTTCAAGAGAATAAAAATTTCACAATTTCTGTAATTAGAAATGCAAATTTGTATTTTTCAATTGAAATTGAGGATGCTGATAACAATAATATCTCAACATTACTTATAATCGATAGTACACCAATATCTGAAGAATAGTCTTTAACTTCAAGAAATGACAAATATTCATTCACAAGGAGTTACTGGATTGAGGATACAAGTGTGATAAATATTGAATTTTTAACTGAAGATAAAGTACATTTTGTTTTATCTGTCGGTTTGGATGTCCCAACGGGTTCATATGGACCTAGCTTTTATCTTGTCTGCATGTTTGTTATTCAAGTATTTTTAGGTTATAGTACTTCAAGGCAGGAATACGCAAACTCAGATACACATCCTTATCTAGAAAAGGCTCTGTCTGGCAAATTCTGTGACAACAAACTTTCTCCATGCAAATTTTTTGCTCGAAAGTTAATTTTGTATACGCTTTTAGTCGACGGGGTTTTGCTCTTGATACATGTTCTCATAAGAGAGATCGATATCCCACTTTTTCAACAATACAATGTACTGTTTGGTTCATTCACCTTGGTTTGGATTTTATTATTTGATATTCTCATATTATGGCTTCCGTTCTATTTCGCTAATTTTGAGTCTACATATTATTCGTTCCCTACAAATATTGTTGTTGCTTTATTTCAGATCTTCATGTTCACTATTATTCATCCAGTTCCTTTTCTGGACTGGTATAGAATGATTTACTAATTATGGATCCTTGGGGGAATGCACCATCTACAATCCACTATTCTTTTCTTGCATTAAGATGAAAAGTCATTAAAATCCAATACTCTTGATTACCTGTATATGAATACAGGTTCACAACAGGCAGAGAAAAAGATAAAATGGAAGAATCTGATTAGTTACCTATTCTATTGCCTCGATATCCATGGTGTAAGGTTTCCACACCTTTTCATAATCATCTTGGGGCATTTGAAAAAACTGATGAATTAAATGAAGGTTTACTTCAGCTAGAACGTATGTTTGATACAGGATCGAAGAAATAATCTGAATTTGATAATACTCTCATAGGTTCTCGAGGTCATTCCTCAATTCTGTCTTAATGCAAATAGAATACTACTACACTTTCTGATTTCATTGACAGGGTGGCCCTTACCTATCAATCTTAAGAAATTCTTTAATCTATTATTATGTCTATTTCGATTCGGATCGTATTTTCCTTATTTTCCTTAGAAGCAGTAAAATAATAACTGTTATTACTACTCCAATAAAAATTCCTGTAATTCTATCTTTCCATTCATTAGTCTCATTTAATGATCCACTCGATGCAACCATCGGAACTTCAATGAATGTATCTAGTGAGAGTGTTATTTTCAGATCAACATTAATTGTTTCAGTAAAATTACTCAATATTTGTAATCTCCATACTATTGATGATTTATTCTCTCGAAATCCGGTAATGTCAATATCAACACGTATTCCATTTGCTGAGCTAATACTCATATTCTGGAATGAGTTAGTCTGACAAAATTCCCAAGACACCAAGTATTCAGTTTTATTTAAAATATTTGTATCTGTATACACTTTTACAATTTCATTAAAGTAAATATCGACCGTAGAACCTGTGGTATTTGATATCTCATAAGATCTATAACCGGTATCGATATATCCCATTGTCCCTGAGAAGGTTTTTGGTCCAGTTTGTGTAGTAACAGAATTTACATTGTTTATGGTCAATAAAGTAATAATAAATACTGAAACTAACCATACTTTAATTTTAATCATATATTATTTCTTAATAATTGAGTATAAAAGGACTGTGACTAAAAGATGATATCCAACTTTTGACAATATTTGCATTGAATGTCAGCGGGAATAGCCATTATAACCCAAAACTAAAAATTTTTGAGAAATTACTGTCAAACTATATAATCTCATACATGAAATCCTATTTATTTAAACATCCAAGAGCTTTCTAGATTTATTCAAGGAGCTCACAGAATTTACATATTCATTTATAATATTAGCATCAGAGAGAGGTCTTTTGGTTTCAAGAAACTCAATATGCTTTTTGATGATCTCCTTGGCCAAAGTTACACCATCTCCAACCTTGTATTCGCGAAAGTCGAGTCGACCTATAGAACTTCAGTAAAATCTTCAAATTCCCATCATTGAACTGATAATCAAATATATTAAGTGAATGTGAAACAACTGTGGAAGCAGATAAGATAGAGAAAATAATAAAACTTGTTGAGAACAGTACATCAACAGCTGAGTACAAGGTTAGGGAGGAATTTGAAAAACACAAATTCTCAACTAGAACCTTATATTACACAGATAATGATGATGGGGTGAAGAAAATCCGTGAATTGGATCTACTTGCAACAAGAATTGTTAAATCAAGAGAATTAGGTGGAAATCTATTAAATCATATGAATTCATTCTGGTTGGCGTTTCTTGGCGATGTAAAATTCCCTATAAAATACGAACCTAAAACAATCATCGGGTTAGAGTGGGCGGACAAGGATGTTGAAAAGTTACAATGGGACTTTATGAATCACAGGATTGCTTTTAATTATTGGTTCTATAGCTTGAATTATGAATACAAGAGTATTTGGTACAGGGATTTCAATAAACTTCCCTTATGCAAAGATCTGTTAGTTTTTGATGAGAAAGGACAGGGCAAGAAGAACGAATATTTGGAAAAAGTGTTAAAGGCCTGTAATCAAATAATTTCAGCATATCAAGCAAGAATAGAGAAAATACATGATGAGATGATAAATAATAATGATGAGGTGGATAAATTGAAGGAGATCATTATCCCCATTGTTGTATTAGGGAATGATGTTGTATTTTTATCAGGATATCATAAAAAAATAATTGAAGAAAGAGAGGTGACAGAAAGTTATTTTATAATATATTTTCATCAACTCAGAACTCCTGATCTACACGAGGTCATTCCCATTGTGATTACCAGCCTAAACAAATTGAACCGAGTCATTCCAAAACTAGAAGATCTAGTCAAAGGGTTGTTCAATATGATCCATTAAATCTGATCTTCCTTCCAAATAGAATACTTATTATTCATCCAGTTGATTAGATCTTGAATCTCAATAGGTGCATCAGTGAGGTGATTAGTCCTATTGAGGAGGACCCGGATGATCCGCTCAAATTTACCTCCTCCTCCCCATATTTTTGTAAGTTGCTTGAATATCTCTCTTCCTGGAAGAATATTCTTCCATTCTTCAGATTTAATTTCTTCAAGTGATATTTCAGGCTTCTCATGCAAGCTATTGTAGGTATTTTCAATTGCCTTAACGAGATCCTTCTCAAAATCCACCTCATTTTTCAAATTGATTTCCAATGTTGATACAAGATAATCAATCCAAGGATCCTGAAATAGTAAATTCTCGATGTGGTAAAAACCCCAGATATAATTTCTTGAATCATTTTCTTTGTGTCTGGTATTATCACCATCCAACAAGAAATGGTTATTTCTCAATTGAGTGAACAGTGGCCCTGATTTGATTTTGTTACCAATCTCCAGCAATTCCTCAGTGTGTGTTTTTACCTTCAGAAGTTCATCAACCCCATCTGTTCTTTTAATTGTCCAATTAGGAAGTAATTCAGGTGCAAAACGATCAAGTATTGCTTTTACAATGGGAAAATCAGTTGTTCCTTCGACAAAGAGAACTGGACTATGCTCATAAAACGTATTAATCCCAAGGGTTTTGTTAATTACACTCCTCTCCTCATTATCTTTAAGATCAGTAAATGGAATTATTGCATTTGTAGTATTTTCAATATCCACAAGAAATCGCTGTTCTTTAGGAACTGATGATATAATTGAAGGAGAGTGAGAAGCAATCCAAATTGATGCCTTATTTTCCTTTTCCGCGCCAGATATTAATTCCTCAAGAAAATTCATGAATTCTCCTTGTAGGGAATAATGCATATGTATTGATGGTTCATCAATCATTATCACACCGTTATTCAATTCCATTTCCAAATAATCAATAGCAAAAACGATTAGATATAATTCTCCTGTTGATAATTTATCGAGGGTTAATTCCTTGCCCCGAACTTCTAAGATAATCTTTTTGCTATTAGTTTTTGGGGATTTTAACTTGATATGAGGTAATAATTTTGTCAAACTTCTATTTATTCGCTTCACTGGGTTAAAAATTTGAGAGTATTCCTCATCAGCAACTCTTGCACTAAAATCCATTACTAGAGCGGCCAATCTTCCCCCTAAATTATTAATCCTCCAGTTTTGATCCATTAGGAAACCAATTCTATTGGAACTTATTTCATTCATTTTTCCAAATTCTATCCCGATGTTTCTTGGATTTATATTCTCCATGTCAAGAAATGAGTATCCAGGTACTGAAGAATTTCCGTAAAATCGTGTTTTCAACCACCTGTGAATGAGATAGCCAAAATAATATTCAAATCTTTGATTAGTTGTCATATCTTGGAGAAAACTATTTCTTTGATCGATTTCTCTAGAGAACCTTTGTTTAGTATCAATATTATTAATTTCAAGATTTTCAAAAGAGAACTTTTTCATTTCGAATCTACAGCCTTTATCAGAAATTTCGAGAATGAAATTATTTTCCAACAAATAATCTAAGTTTGAAATTAATATAGTTACAAAATTTTCATGATGTACACTAAAAGATCTTCCTGATAATGCATTATAGATGTATGGAGCAACAGCTAACATTTGGGGTTCTATAAAATCAATAAACTCAGCCCTAAAATCATTAATATGGTCTGAGAAATCAATTTTTATTCTTATCTTATCTGTTAATCTTACACTATCATGACCATTTCTGATATCATTTTGATAATAGAAAGTATATCTCAAAACAGCATTCAAGGCCCTTAAAATGGTGGATTTCCCAGAACCATTTTTACCCATCAATATTACATAATCCGGGATATTGTTCAGCTTGAGATGTTTTATTCCCTCAAAATCATTAATTTCAAGCTCTAATATTTTCACAAGTTTTCAGAATTGCTTTTTTATTTTAAGATTATCAAAATCTATTAGATATTTGTAGTGCAATATTTCATACAATAATAATAATTATCAACTCAATTTGATCTAAATTGGATTTTCCTTAGAAGCAGAAAAATAATTTTCAAAAAGGAAGAAGATGGTTAAATTTAATTAAACAAATTAGAACATTAATCATTTTCTTCGGCTGGAATGATATGCTGAATTGTTGGGATTCATCTGATTAGCCCTATTATCCATAGCTGCTTGATATGAATCATTATTTGGGTTCATTGAATCAGAGCGATCATCATTAGGCGATCTCACTGTCTCTTCGTCCCAATCTTCAAAATCATATTCGTCATCAACATCATCAACAGATTGATATTTCTCATTATTAGGGTTCATCTGATTAGATCTATTTTCCTGAGATGCCTTGAAGGCTGGATTGTTTGGATTCAAGCTATTCGATCGATCATCATTGGATTTTTTTGTCACATTCTCACCTCCTATTCAATATCAGAATCATATAGATACTCAAAAACGAGTATATTCGGCCCTCCCTTACTGGATTTTCTCTTTTCAGAGATCCTTATTAGATCTGGATAATATTCTCTGATGTTATCAATTTGGGAATTAAGTCTAGTTCTATGAGAATTAATGAAATTTGTAGTACATTTTCTATTCAGAACCTTGGCCCGATGTTCCGCAAATTTTACTAGTAGTACCTCTCGTTCCAAACTTTTATGTGATTTAATTAACTCAACAATAATATTCAAGTCATTATTCTTCATCACGTAATACTTCTCCATTACATTTTTTGCGTCAAGTAACTCATTTTTAATCAGATCGACTTTTTCAATTGCAGTTTTCAACTCACCAATCCATTTTGGATTACTTATTGCAGGGAGCAAGGAATCTGCCAGAACCTGTTTTCTGAAGAAATCCAGAGTATTCCTTCTCCACTCTTTGTACTCTTCATCCACAATAATGAGAAACTCATCTTCAATTAATCTGAAGTTTGCTAGTTTTACCTCTACACCAGATATGTTATCAAATACGTAATCAAACACCACCCTTGGATATAATTTTTTGTTATTGATGGCCCCATAAGCAGAATTATTAGGAATTCCATGAATCTCTCTTATATCGTATCCAAATACCGCCTGAATATCAAGAAGATTAGAATTAATGGGAATCATATTCGTATCGATGGTGAATGGATAATCAAAACTGACGGCTAAGGAAAGATCTGGAATACTGGAAATTGGATGTTGATCACAAAATCCATAAGTCACAACTTTTATCTTGAATTGGTTGTTTTCAAGGACCTCAAGTATAATTAGTATATCCTCAGAGTACTGGAACCAGTATTTATCGAAACCAAAACCCTTCAAATAGTCTTGTTTGGCATATTCAATCTCCTCCTCTAATTGCGTTATCAGAGGAGTTATGACAAACCTATAAAATACAGGAGTGATCTGCTTTCCAGCAAAGTGGTCTCTGATGTTCTGTTCCTCAAGTTTGTCTCTAAACGGCTTGTTGCTCATATTCGTATTATTGATGTCAAAAAAATGGATTATGATGTCCAGCAGATTATCTGATAGGATGTCGGTCTTCCTTTGCCCATCGTATTTTTTGATCTTATCAAAATCTATCTCAAAAAACCATGAAAAGAATTCTTGGGCTAATAATTCCTCCTTATCCTTGAATTTTGTTACAATGGCCTCTTTTTCTTGCATTATTTTTCTATCTGGTTTGACCTGCTCATAATAGGAATCGATTACTTTTGCATCAACTATATTGTATTTTAAAAGGTCATTTTTTATCTTGATCCTCTCTTTTTCTTCATTCCATTGAGTTTTCCTCTCAATATCCTCTTCTAGTTCCTTAATTATGAATGCAATTTTCTTGGAAATGCCTTCTATAATTGTAGATTCTGTATCCTCATTTATTTGATATGCAGGAAATTTGTTATGTTCTGAATAATATTTCAATACATTCTCGAGTAATTCCAAGTCTATATAGTCAAGGAGTGGGTATTCCTCTGATTTTAATAATTCAATCTGATTATCAGTTAACATGAATGAGTATGCGTTCTCCATAGTTAAAAATGTTTTGAAGATAATTTACTAGTTAATTATGAAATAACTATATTTATAACTAGAAATAGTCACTAGGAGGTTATTAATAAAAATTTGACATGTTAAAATTTCTTGATGCCATAATATTTATCCCAGCTGTAAATTAATAAATATCACAAGGAATCGAACCTTGTCACTCATCTCGCAGCAATAGATCCCACCTTCGTTGGTGTTCCCTTCTTTATCTATTCACTTCGAACGAAATGAGGCTCATCCAGAGGATATTGAATCACCAGTCAATTCATTTTATATAAATAATGTGCATATACCGTTATTTTTCAAAATTCAAGGGTTCTGTAAGGGTATAATTATTAATTGAAGTTTATTTTTGTAATTTTCATAGTATCAAAACTTCTTTTTCAAAGATATTACAATATTTCTGAAGTTCAAGGTTTGTAAAGATTTACGCCATTAAAGTAAGAATCTAATCTACAGATGTGGAGTATCAACTTTTTTCAAGAATTCTTTCATCATCTATGATCCCATTTTCAAAGGTATTGAAAGGTTTGATTTTGTACTAAGTTCGAAAAATTATTCATTCGTACATTTTGCTTTTAATAAATAGTTCAGATCTATCTATCATGATCTTGAGTAGTAGATTAGTGCCATATTAAAAGGATTAGATAAATATTCCTTCCTTTTGGCCTTCCTTCAATTCAAGAAATTCTATTAGTATTTCTCTCTTTGATATCCTTCTTATTGGCTTCTCAAAGGAAATCTCATTGAATTCTTGATTCAAAGCAAGTTTATCAAACCTTCCAAGTTTCTTATGAGAAAGATCTTCCCAGCAATACGTGTGTATATTACTAAAATCCATTTTTAGTTCATTAACAATATTATCCTTAACAGATGTGATCAGAGTTCTATTGATTCCTTTAGATAGGGTAGTTTTCTTGGTAAGTAGTTCTCTCATCCAGGTTTTCCCTTTGTGCTTAATCATTTTTCTTGTCTGAATCATGGCAACTAGGCCCATTGGAATGAAAAACTTTCCGATAAAAATCCCCTTCTCAAGTGCATTTGCGAGAGTTGACCCATCTGTAGCAGGTGCAATCAATAGGTGATTTGATTCCTTTAAATTCAGACTTGAGATGATTTGTTCTGTAACAATAGACCCTGTTGAGTATGAGATAAAATACATTTTTGAATCTTCTTCAATTAGTTTCTCCACTTTTTCTATCAAGGGATCAAGAATTTCTGTCTGAAAATCACGCTCATCAAAGAAATCTGTTATTCTCTGTGTAAAGACGGTTTTTTGGATCTTTCTTTGCCAAATGAGAGGGATAAAATGTTCTCCCGTTGCATGTGTCAAGTCTTCCTGGAAAGAGTGAGGATTGGTACCTAATCCATTGCAGCAGAAATATGTATCCATTTACACCTCCCTATTTAAAAAATATTAAAAAAATTCTTAATGGATTTGGTTATAAAGCATTTTTTACTCTAAAAATATAATAATGATTTGAAATTACTTATTCCAAACTTCCAACTGCTTTCTCTACTTCTTCAAGGATCTCACAGGATTTGACTAGGGCCTTCATTACAGTATGATCATCATAGAGTGGTCGATCAATCTCAAGGAAATCAACATATTTTCTAACCACTTCTTTGGCTTTGGCCACCCCATCACCCACTTTATGATCTCGGAAATCAAGGGCTTGGGCACCAGCCATCAGTTCTATACCAAGAACCCCATAGGCATTGTCCAGGATCTGCATATTCTTGATGGCTGTATTCATGCCCATCGAGACAAAATCTTCCTGATCTGCAGCAGCTGGGATACTAAGAATAGAAGCTGGTGCAGAGAGAATTCTTTGTTCAGTGATAAGGGTATCAGCTGTGTACTGTGATAGCATGAGACCAGACATCAATCCAGCACCTTTGGTTAGGAATGGTGGAAGACCTCCAGAAAGAGCAGAATTGTTTAATCGGTTCATCCGCCTTTCGGAAAGAACACAAACCATTGTGATGGCAGCTCCTGCCATATCCATGGGTAAACTTACTGGTGTTCCCTGGAAATTAGCACCTGATAATGCAAGTCTCTTATCTGGGAAGAAAATTGGATTGTCACCCACTCCGTTGAGTTCTATCAAAACTTGTGATTCTGCGTACGCCAATGCATCATGTGCTGCACCTATGATCTGTGGTGTAGAACGCATGGAGTAGGCATCCTGTACTTTTACCTTCAATCGCTTTTCTTCAAGATCTCCACCTTTAACTAATTTCTTGATTGCATTGGCAGAGCGAACTGCTCCCTTGAAACCTCTTACCTCATGCAGTAAGGGAGTGTATGGGCCCATATTGGCCAGTAATGCCTCAAGAGACATGGCTGCTGCAATTTCTGCTTGTTTTAGAAATTTCTTTGCATCATACAAGAAAATTGCACTCATGGCTGTTAGCAGATTGGATCCATTGATAGTGGCCAATCCATCTCGTGCTTTAAGTCCAGGGATTGGAATTCCAGCCTTATCCATGGCCTCCTTACTAGGAAGTAATTCACCCTCATAGTATGCCTTTCCTTCTCCCATCATTAGTAGAGCTATCTGCGACATCGGTGCAAGATCTCCAGAGGCCCCAACAGAACCTTTCTGACAAACAAAAGGAGTAACTCCTTTATTAAGAAGATCTATTAAGGTCTGAGTGATCTCTAAACGGCATCCTGAATTCCCATTGGCATGAACATTGGCACGACCAACCATTGCAGCTCGTACATATTCAAGTGGTGCAGGATCACCAATACCTGCAGCATGATTATAAATCAACATTTTCTGGAATAGTTCAATTTTATCATCCTCAAGAACGACATCTGCCAGATTCCCAATTCCAGTATTCACACCGTACATAATTTCTTTGGCTACAACCTTCTCCTCAAGCATCTGCCTGCAAACATTTATTCTTTCAATTGCATCCTGATGCAATTCTACCTTCTCATTATGCCGGGCAACGGCAACCATCTGTTCTATGGTAAGATTTTTACCAGTAAGTACTACTGTCATTTATTTCGCCTAAACTCACCAATTAGAAGAATTGATATATCTATTTTTTTATCCCAAGTGTATTTTTGTATGAGATAACTGATTTTCTAATTAATTTTTTAAAAAATCGATATTACACAACAAATTTTGCTTTAATTTGCCGAATTTTCTATTCATCCACGCATTTTAAAAGAAATCTATAATATTTAATAATAATTACTTATATATTTTTATTACTCTTGTTTTAAAAAGTACTCAAACGTCCTACCACCAATACCAGGACCAACATTTATAGGTTTACGATTTAAAAAGCCCAATCTTTGTAGTTTTAATAATTGAGCTGGAATTGAAGTTTTCCCATAAGTATTTAGTTTTGCTAATTCTATTTTTACTTCCTCTACAGATAACTTCTCAAATTTTGTGAACAGATAGGCAATTTTCGCATTTAAATGAATATAGGTTGTAGTAAATTTCTCTTTCAAATCATCATAGGTATATTTTGAATCTAGTATCCCTTTTTTAGCCATTAGCTCAAGTCCTTTTCTTTCAATCTCGGGAATAATATCCTTGAACCTAGGTTGTTTATTATAATAATAGAACGGAGTTTGACCTATTAATTTACTCTTTATTATCCCTCTTTCTTCTAATCGCTTTAATTTAGGGATAGTACGTGTTTTACTAATTTTTAATGTTTTACTTGCTTCATCAGATGAAATAAAACCTTTATCCAAAATTAAATTGAATATTTTCTTATCATTAACAGCTGCATATACATCTTGTTTGGAAAGATCATCAATTATTTTGTCAATCTCATCATTAACATGTTTTGATTTAATTTGATCTGTAATTATCTTATCTTCAGTCATATAAGTCGCGACTTTGTGAATAGCATCATATTTATTCATATTTGATGGAATAGATGTATTGTTCAGTTCATTTAAATCATTATGAAATTTCTTTTGATTAGCTGAATCTAACCAACTAGAGAACTGTTCACTATTTACAATCTCAATTTTATGTAATATTTCTTTTATTTTTGTCTCAAATTCATCATTTGAGTAATTTGAAACCACATAATTCTTGATTTTTAGATTTAGCTCTTTCTTATTCTGCTCATTATCAATAGAGAGATTCTTTATAATTATCTTCAGATTGGCTTTGGGAAAATATTTATCCACATACATGAAATCTTTTGATCTTAAAGCATGAATGCTAGTCTTTACGTCAATAAGTGTAGAAACTTCATTATCATTGAAAATTGTTAGATCTGGTCTGATATATTTCCCACCATTTAATGTAAGGTGATTCGTTGTAACCCTATCACCTTTAAGGAGCTCTAAATTTATTGCATCTTTGTATTTTCTAATTAATTTTTCAAAATTCAATCCGCTTTTATTTGATGAAGCAATTAATATTTTGTTAAATGCCACATTATCGTACTTTTTGTTGCTTAAACCATTTACCTTCCTAATTTCGGAAGATAAAGATTCATTATTTCTAATCCAGTTCCTTATCGTAGCTTTTCGAACACCACAAATATCTGCCATTTCTTTGATATTTTTGTTTTCTCTAATTAAATTCAAGACCTGCTCATTTAACTTATTTCGATATCTCACCGCAATTTCTGCTGGTTGACGGCCTGTTTCTTTAGCTATGGCCTTGACATTGATGTATTGTCCATTAGACTTACTCTTATTTTCTAAACCATTAACATATTCCTCGGTGTTTTTTAATTTGACAACATTTGGAATATTGTACTCTCGTTTCCATCTATTTACAGTAGTTATAGAAGCCCCAATCATATTTGAAATTGCCTTGGTATCTTTCCCCTCACGAGTTAGACGTATTATATCACCTAAAATAGTGTCCAGATTTCGTTCTATTGCTTGTTTTCGCGATACTCCTTTCTTCTTTACATGGTTGTCAATATTGAAAATCTCACCTGCTGTAAAACTAGTATTGAATGCTTCTCTGGAAATCATTCGTTGAAGATTCTCATTTTTTCTAGCTGGCAAAATTCTATTAGTTATCTCTTCATCCAACCTCGCACCTTGAATTTGACCATTAATTAGATCCATCAAACTATTATCAGAAATCAGCTTTTTCACTGCCGGAACCCCAGTCATCCTCTGAATTTCAAGCACAGAATATCCCTGCTGTCTCAGAAGGATAATCTGCTTCAATATTTGTTGTTTTACTTCTTTACTATCCTTGAAATGAACTTTATCCAAGTCAATTTCCTTACTTAAATTGTCCAAATTTAATAATTTATGTTTGGCAAGATATTTCTCTTTCAATTCAGGATAGTAGAAAGGGAATAATCGTTCGTGTTGTTTCTGGAAATTCTCAACCTTTTCAAATTTACTCCTTCCCTTTGTTATCTCAATTAATTTGTATATATTGAAATAATTTATTGTTGTCCCTGCACCTAAGCCAATTGATTTTTGAATATCAGCCTTTGTTTTCCCATCTATCACCATTAAGCCGATTTTCTTGATAATATAGGCCTTGAATAATCTGGTTAGAGCAGGTTTTGAAAGATCAAATTTTTCATTCAATTTGACAATATTGAGCTCCGATTCAAGAAGGTTAACTGATAAGCTCTTGTTCATCTCAGATGAGAGATCCTGTCTTGCAAGCTCATCATCTTCTGAATTCAATTCAGCTTTTATTGAATCCAAGATCTTCTTCAAATCTATATTACTTAATGTTAATTCCTTGGAATAAATCTCATCAGAGTTCTTACCTTTTATTCTCAACTCCCTGACTTGGTTGATAAAATCACTTATCAATTTAATATAAGGAAATCCGAAAATTAAATTTTCATGATCTCACCTCCTTAACAAGTCTTTCATGGTTATACCACAAAAACATGGACAACAAGGTCTTGAGCTTGTTGTCCATCTTGTAATCTCTTGGGATTACATGATACAAGGTCAC
>JADCLS010000033.1 GCA_026702845.1 Candidatus Heimdallarchaeota archaeon | reverse complement strand
GTCCACTGGTGATCCACCGCAAGATCAGAGGTTTTGTTGCCTCTGACCGAGGCAAGCAAACCCTGGAACGGTTTGCCACCATGTTTGAGACATGGAATCTTAGAGGAAATAATCCATACGATGAGATTTTGAGAATATTAAGTTGTGGGAGTTAGGATAGGGGGGTAAACAAGTACTAAAATAATATTGGCTTTTTTATATTTATCTTGGGTAATTTTACTATCACTAGATTGGGAACCAAATGGTTCTAAATTTAATTTCTCAAACACTTTTGAATCTATTTTTGATTGCATGTTTTTTATTTGTAAGGGGTCCAACCATAAACCATTTTTTAACCTATTTTCGTATCCAATTTCAATTATTTTATCTATTCTAATTTGATCGTTTCTGTTACAAGATCTCTTCAAAGATTTTATTACCATATTCAAATCATTATTTAACCAAGATATTAAAAAATCAATAAATGAGCGTTCTTCTACTGAAAGTTTGAAATTCGATTTCTTACACCGGTAATCTATCAAATCTAAAATTTCATCTTGATTTAACTTCTCAAATGAAAATTGCTTATTTCCAAATACATCGTTAGAATCATTATAAATTTTTATCATTTTGGAAAAATATTTTCCCTTTTCCTTTATGAAATTGTCAATTGAATTAATTAAGATAAATCTTATATTAATTCTTTCATTTTTAATGTCCCTAAGGAACTTAATTATCCAATTCAATGAAACTTCTGATTGTGTGTTTAATTTATCCATAAAATCTTGGAAATCATCGATAATAAAATATAAATAATTTAATTTATATTTATCCATTGAACTTTTTAGGTAATTAATTATATCCGAATAATCTATTTCCTCTTGGCCATTTTCTGTAGAATAAATTAAATTAACACCTTTAATATTTACTTCATTCGGTATCAACTTTTTACCTATTCTAATTATTTTTTCAAATCTCCCTTCATCAGGAAATAAACTGAATTCTTCTCTTAAAATTTTTATTAATTTATTGTAAAAAATATTTGGAGAATTAAAATCTGTTGCTCTTAAATTATAAGTATATCTGATTTTAGTTTTAAATTCCTGTAAGCAATAATTAATAGTGGAAGTTTTCCCACTATCTCTGTTACCCTCAATAAATATTGATTCTCCTTGATATATTATATCTAATAATGACTCTCTACTCTTGTTGCAATGTTAATATGCTAGCTTTGCCATCACCGTATCTGGTGAAGGCAATTCCTTTGAGGATTTGCAAATATCCTCAATGGAACTCTTTTCCAGAGCAGCATGCAGAAGAATCCTGAATAAATCCTCTGATTCATAATAAAATGTTGAATTGATCCAAATTTGGCTTTCAGCCAAGCAACGATCAACAAACTTTTTGCTGTGTGTTTTCAACTTAGAATGTGGTTTGGAGCTCATAGTTGTTGCAAATTTTGAATTCTAGACCACTTTTTGAATCTTTCTTAATTCTAGCGTTTTTATGAATTAAATAAAAAATTAATTGGTTATTTTATTATCCGCGACTACTGTTAATATTATCGATTATACAACATAGAGATTTAGTATTATCATAAATGATTTATTATAAGGATTTCCGAAAATCATTTTGTGATACATTGAGCCGGTAGGCTCAATGATATTATTGTTAACAGTTCAGATATAGTTGTGCGCAAGATTCGCCTATA
>JADCLS010000032.1 GCA_026702845.1 Candidatus Heimdallarchaeota archaeon | reverse complement strand
GCGAATCTTGCGCACAACTATATCTGAACTGTTAACAATAATATCATTGAGCCTACCGGCTCAATGTATCACAAAATGATTTTCGGAAATCCTTCTAATAATTGAATTAATTGAGTAATTTCTTTTGGAATATCATTATCTTTGATTAATAAATTATTTTGAGAAAAAATTAAATTAGTAGACGCGTAATGGTTAAGAGATAAATTAATTTATGAATTAAATCACCAATATATTAACGAAAATAAAGATTCAAATAGTGGTATTTTGACTTGAATATTGCTAAATATATGTTTACAAGAAAAAATACCAAACTGAAATCAAAGATACAGATAGAAAAATTTTCACATCGATTCATGGCAGAATGCCATGAATTGATTGAAGGAAGCAAGAGTTATAGTGCGGAGGAAATAATGAGAGTTATCTTTCAAGCTGCACTACGCAGAAGATCAATTGAATCCATGTCTGAAACACTGAGAGATGAATTTCAATCACCCTCAGCTGATGTAATTCGAAAACAAGTAAGTGAATTCTATGATAAACATTCTCTGGACAGTCTATCTCACGTTTTTAAAGAAATGTTCTATACACAAGTCAAGAAACATGCAGCATTCAAGAAAAGAAGGAAACCAGAAGTGATTCTTGCTATAGATTTGCATGATGAGGAATTCTATGGAAAAATCATTGAGGATGAAGATAAATGTTTTATTTTGTATTCCAAGTCTAAGAAGGCTTATGCCTTCCAATTTGCAACTTTGAGCATTGTTGAAATTGATGGTAAGTGGGAAAATCCACTTACCATTGATGTGATGCTGAATTACAAAGATAGACCAAGAGTTGAGATCATAAAGGAATTCATAGAGAGATTGAATCTGAATGTGAAAATCAAGCTGTTGACAATTGATGGAGGCTTTATGACCAAGGGTATTGCAAAATATCTCGATGAGATTAAGATACCTTATCTGGGAAGAGGAAGATATTCCAAGAAAAAAGAATATCCAGGAACAGTGAATACCAATTTTGAGTATGATTTGGCTGGATATAAGGTTGAGGGCTATCTCTTGCTAAATAAATCCAGAAAGAAAACAGGCAAGGAAAAATCATACAAGGTTTTGATGATTTCCACATCTAAGAAGAGATATTCAATTGAGATGGTCAGAAATCTGTACAAGAAACGATTTAGAATTGAGAATACATACAAACAGACAAAACAGGTAAAAATAAAGAGTTCATCACGAAATCTCAAGCAACGATTGTTTTATTGGAGTATATCTCAGTATATTGAGCTCTTGTGGGAATTCTGCAAGGTCGTACATGTGATTCAGGAAATGAAGGATTATCTGGTAAGAATGGATAGATTCAAGGACATAGTCCTTGAATTATTGCAGCCTACGCTGCAATTGATGTGATGGATGCTAGATTGAATAAGGAGGTGATTAAGGAACGCGGGACTACTAAAATGGTAAATCTCATCTTTGTTTATTAATGTTAAATTTAGTGCTAATTTGTAATTAATTGATTTGACTATTGTAAATGAATATTTCGACTTTAATTTTTCAATTTGAAGTTCTATTATCTCTTCTATAGGATATCTGATTTTAAGGATAATTTTTTCATTATTTATTGATAGATCACCAATTTTTTTATTATTTGGTTCATTACATTTTTCCTGACTACAGTTACATGAACTATGGTGAAAATTAACTATTATATTATTGAAATTCAAAACCAAATTCCTCCTAATAAATTACTTACATGATGCCAAATTATCCAATTGATGATAGCATTTAAACCTGAGTAAATCGCCATATGTAAATCTTTGGATAGATCTCCAGTATCAACACCGACCTTCTCTTGAGCAAATTCGACAATATTATCTGCATATATCGATCCAATAAGCAATGCATAGGAAACCACTGATGAAGCAGATACTCCAAAATCTGGAAGAGCAAATCCATAAATCGGTGATAATCATCTATTAAAACTACCAGAACCTATATTCTGGATGATTTTGAGGAGAATATGAGAAAATTTAATGGTTTAAGTGATTTTTGAGGATAGATATAATAAATTTTTTTAAATTTTTAACTCAATATTATTATTATCACAATAATTTATAATTTCAAGTTTATTTTTAATTTTATTTTTTGAAAGATCTAATCTTATTAGTGATGGAAGTTTCAAAATTCCTAAGGGAAAAGAAATTAATTTATTAGATGAAAGTGTTAATGAAATTAAATTATCTAAATTGGACAAATCAGATATTATTTCCTTTATTCCACAATTATGTAAATTAATATGTTCTAAGTGATTCAAATTAGTAATTTCATTTGGAAATACTTTAAATGAATTTAATTTTAAATTTAAATATTTTAAATTCTTCAACCCAATCACAAATCCTTAATTTTGTATAATTTAACTAATTTATCACCTCCTGATTGACCATCCAGAATTTGATGGTCATAATAGCCTGTGACCTCGTTCTCGTCGGTATGGACAGGTGATTGAGTTGCATTGGGAGA
>JADCLS010000031.1 GCA_026702845.1 Candidatus Heimdallarchaeota archaeon | reverse complement strand
TACTACTGTGTATTTCTAAAATTTACTAATTCAAATATCAACATGAAATTGGACTGAGCCATCTGGATAATACCTATGTAAGATTACAAAGCAAACTAAGAAATTACTGATAAATTTTTGTTAATAATTAATAATTGAATGGATTAAAGAAAATTCTAATTAACTATTTAAATTTCAGCTCTACCTGGATAATACATCTGAAATACCGAATATTCACATAAATTATTCTTTATTAATCAGAGCGTCAATTCTCATCATGAGAGCATTTATTTTATTGTAATCTACAGAGTGAGCCAAAATCGATTTATTCAATCCATTACCAAGAGATATTCTATATTGTATATACTCATTCTGGGATGTTTCATTCAATGCCGCAGTAGATAATCGCTTCAAATTGGGTTTGACTTGACCAAGGATGAAGAAGACAAGAGCATCCCGTCTGATCAAGGTTCCTTTATATATGTAGATCTTAGTATGCGAAATTGTATCATTATAGTAGATGAAGGCCATCATATTCATGATGGGAATCAATACCAATAATGCTGCTGCTGACATGATGATCTGAGTTCTTAAAACTATTGGGAAGAAAAATGGGATGATGAGCATCGACCAAACCATGAATATCAGTGTAAACATGGCTATTAGCAAAATATACAACAATTTTTTCCTCAAAGAAGAGAGTGAAGATAGCTTCTCCTCAATTGTCTGTTCAAATACAATTTCAGCGTCTGTGTGTTTCTTTTCCCATCGAGAATGAATAGAAACAGTATCGAAATTCAATAGCCATGGGTAGATATAGGACATGGAGATAGTTGTGAGAAGAAAGATTACAGTTATAGGATAACTCAAAGGTATGTGGATAGATTGATGGATCCAAGTTATCTTATAGAATGTTGAGAAGAAACCACTGGTAAACAATAATGTCAATATAACTAGAAACAATCGATCTTGAAGAGTAAATACAAACTTTTCATTCTTAAGAAACATACAATTACTAAGAATCCTTCACATACAAAAAGCAATGCTAGCATGAGGGAACAAAAAACATAGAATAATAATCAGTTTATATGGAAGGTAGTTTTATTACTGTCTTTGATCCTTTAATAGTAAGAGGATTTTATATGGATATTCCAGTAGGGTTGAAAATTGTCTTTATTCAGTTGATAGTGTTAATTATTATGATCTTAATAATGAAAAGTAGGTATAGAACATTCTCAAGCAATCAGTTGGTTAAGGCCTATAGGAACGGAAAACTTAGATCTACTGGTCTAGGTGGAGGTTATTTTTTACTTCCTTTCATCGATACCCTTTACATGATTGACAGAAGCATGCAATATATGAAATTTGTCATGAAGCAGGCTGATGGGAGTTTGAGGGGCAATCTGACCTGGAAAGTAACTGATGATGAATTATTTTTCGAGCATTTCTCCAAATATCTCAAAAATCGTTCTGATATGAATAGTTCTGCAATCTGGCAAGTCTTGCAATCAATAATTCAGATGCAAATCTCCTCAAAATACGGTAGCTCTTGGTTTGGAGGTTCAGATATGGATCTAATATCAAACCTAAATGCACAAATGCGGGGATACGGGGTGGAGATTTTATCTCTCGTATTCGAACCTTAGTTACGCCGATATAGTGTAAGGGTAGATTTTTAACTTTAGACACTATCATCTGTACTATAACCAATACATAGAATTCTTTTTAAAAATGAGACAACTATTAAACAAAAGTCAAATCACAATAAAGAGCTGTATCCACAGAATACACCTATATAGAGACAGTAACCTATAATGAAACTATTGTAAGGGTGATAAGTCAGGTTAGAACCACGAGTTTTGTGGATACTATAACCAAACTAATCACCACCACAGAGGTTCTTACCCTATTTTCTACACAATATTACACAGCAAATGAAACAAATACCATTATCGTATTCTATAACTCCACCATCACTGATTATAGTGAGATGCGGGTCACCAAAAGTGAGTTGGCCTCCTCAATTAGCCTTCTAACAACAATTAGTTTCGCCATAATAATTATCATCCGCAGGGAAAGTAGAAAAAGATCCAAAAGAGGGATCCTAGTGCAACAAATTATGCACTTTAATGCTTCATGGAAAATAGGTATCAATTTAATCCAACTTTTGAGATAGGCTTAATTAAAACCAAATACGCCATAAATTAGTGAGTGAAAGATCATTTCATTTTATCGTGAACCCACAGTCAAATGCAGGTAACACTGGAAAAACTTGGGAGCAGACATACAAGCAAATTGAGAAGCTCATTGAACCTAATCATTCCTCGTATACCATCGCGGATGGAATTGGAAGGGGATTTGATGCAGCCACTGAGGTGCTTGATGAGGAGGATATCACTCATCTTGTATCAGTAGGTGGAGAAGGGGGAAATAATGAGGTAGTCAATGCTCTGTACAAATCTGGCAAGGATGTAACCCTTGGTTTCATTAAATCAGGTACAGCAAATGATTATCAAACACTAATCAATTGGCCAAGAGAGTTGAGTGATCAGGTTGAAGTGCTGAAAAAAGGATCTCCGAGACAAACACCACTTACTATGGTTCATGGTGATACACAAAGGGTAAGCTTGAATATAGCGGATATAGGTGTTGCAGCCACAGCTGCCTATTTGGGTTCAGTACAGAAGAGATTTCTCAGGTTCAATGGGCCAATCAGGTTTAACTTATTAACTTTTATGGCTATCAAGCAATGGAAAAATATCCCCTTACGAATGAATGCGGATGGAAGAGAACTTGAAGGTGACATCTCTGTATTTATGGGTGGTTTCAGTAAGGAGATCGCATTTTTCAAAATGTTACCTCATGCCGAACCTTTTGCGGATAAGATGGCCTATGTCGCCGGATTTGATTTTAGCAAATGGAAAATGATCAGAACAGTCAATACACTGAAGGCTGGAAGACATGATGAATCAATAGAAGGAATTTATATGGGTCATGCCAGCAAAATCACGCTAGATGCTGAGAAACCTCTTTTATTCTCAGTAGATGGAGAGCCATTCTCCTACAATACGGAGAAGTTGTTGATCGAATCAAAACCTGATGCCATCAAAGTGCTCAATCCGGATAGCATCTAGTAGAAATTATCCTTCATTTATGAATCTATGATTCATCAAGAATTGGAAGCATATTCAAGAAAATAATTTGATGATCTAACTCTTCCTTCATTAATACTGGGTTTCTTTACTGATCTTAGGAATGTTTGCCTTTCTGTATCTTATTCGATTTTCCTTGATTGTAAAAGAAAGGAAATGAAATAGCGAAATAGGACATCTCTTTATCCTTTTGTGAACATTAAATAACAGCAATGAAGTAATAAAACATCTCAAAATCATTCTATAAGATTATTATCTTCCTTTGTTTTTTTGTCTCTTGTTTTTGTATTAATTACAAGTGCAGGAATTCGATACTTCAATCCTGTGAAATATAGTGATAATCTCTTAGTAAAGATTCCAATGCCATTACTTGGTATATCGAGTTTTCTTTTTCTTGAATTTTCTTCATCCATAATTGTTTCATTCCATCATTTTCGTGAGTACCATCAACGACTATACTAATTATAACACTTCTCATATAAACTTCATTCGAAACCGTAAAGGAAACTTGACATTTTTCGTAAAGTTTTCTTTACACTTTTTCATTTTTTGAACTCGCGAAACGTAAAGTATCCTTTACGGTGTAAAGTTTTCTTTACGTTTTCCATAAATATAAATACAAAATCATCAAATTACTCTATATGACAAACAAAATCAAGCTTCTGACAAAGAATCCCAGTTTTGTACTGGCAATTAACGCTGTATCTGTGATGATCAATGCAGTTGTACTATACTTTCTATTCGATTGGGAAGGAATCATCTATCCTTTAGGAATTGCTCTGGGTATCTTCTTTCTACCACGGTTGATAATTTTCTGGATGAAGGAGAAACCTGCTGGAGACGAGAGAATGGAGCAAGTGATAAGAAGAACAGCAAAGGCTTCGATCAATTTCATTGCAGTTTTATCCTTTGGTATAGCAACAATCTGTTTATTCACATTCTCGACTGCAGACGCCCTCATCTGGGATATTGTGTACTACTCCTACCTTGTATCCTTTGTTTCTCTCTGGGTACGTGCAGGCTTTGTGGAACTCGAATTCAAGATTTTCAGTGAAGTACTAGTTGAATTTGAGAAAATCGAATTTTTGGCAATTTTCGCAACGCTGGTATCATTTCTTGCATTCTTCATATCTATGGATTGGTTTGAGCAAGGAAGGATCTCTTCAATTATCCTGTTTGCGTTCATTGTATTGGCATTCATGATGATTCAAGTCTACTTCCTGAAATTTGACAAGAAGGATGAGAGAATAGAGATGATGATAGAGAAAGCATCATTACGTGCTTTGAATATTCTAAACCTAGTTTTCCTGTTAATCTGCATCATCTTGGGTTCTATCTACCTCTTCAACAACTCAGATGATTTTTTGCAGGTGATCCTCATCTTCTCATCCTATCTTATCATCACTTCCTTGATAAGGACTGTATTGAGACGAGAGAGTGATTTACTGCTGGGAGGTATCTAAAATGAATTTAATAGATGATCCACACTTTGAAAAAGGAAAATCTCTAAGTATAGGTATGGTGTTTCTAGGCACACTAGTACTAGTATTCTTATTGATAATAAGCATCTTCTACCTGATAATCAGTAAACGGGAGAGGAACCTGAGAGACACTGTAGTATCAACCTTGAGCCTAATTAATCATATACTTTTCTGTGTTATTGTTTTTCTTGGGATACTCAATATCATTGATCACTCAGACAACATTGAAAAAGCCACACAGATTGTTGTATCCTATCTCCTTGCAATATCCCTGATCAAGTTGACATTAACAAGAGAGTATGACATCTCACAGGGAGGGATCTGAATTGAAGAATCTGGTTGAACAACTGCGTGAGGAACGGGAATTGAGTAAGACTGCCCTTGCAGAAAAACTGGATGTTTCCAGACAAACTATTCATGCCATAGAGGTGGGAAAGTATGACCCATCTCTGAAATTGGCCTTCAAGATAGCAAGATTATTCGAGAAATCTATTGAGGATATATTCCTATATGATGAGGAATAGGTACAGAGCGTCTTAAAAGGGTTGAAAGAACGATAATCTAATCAAATCAAATTATTATGGCTGATGTTTAAATTCCTTGTGTCTTATCCAGTGTAGATTTATTCATCTTCCTAATTCCTGCTCCATTATATTTAATTTTTAAGAATTTTCAGCATTTCGAAATCTGAGAAATCCCATTCTTACACAGACACAGCAGAGTTATGTATCCCCTTGCTGCTCGATGAAATTAAGCATATCCAGATGTGATTTCTTCCTGAACTAGATCTCAATCCGGATAATTAATCCAGATATCACTAGGATTGAATCCTTAACCAACTATGTGGTCCCAAATGAAAATAATCAATGCCAATTTGGGATTTGTTGAGACTGGTATCGAGTACACCATGAGTATTATAAAAATTTATGATATTCAATGATTACTGGAGAAAGGCAGTGATAGGTAATTTATCTTCCTTGGATAATATTACCTTTTATTCGACATTCGGAAATCTCTCATTCGATGACAGAGGGACGTTTATTATATTCTATATATCTAATAACAATATTTGAAATTACAAGTACTAGAATCATTTCCCAACCAGACCACCCAACAAAAAAGGTGAACATCGTATTTATAGAGTGCCTTCCCAAAAATTCTTACTCTATTTTCTCATAAGTAATTACTTAATTTTCTAGGTAAAATTCTAGATTGAATAAAAGGTGGGGT
>JADCLS010000030.1 GCA_026702845.1 Candidatus Heimdallarchaeota archaeon | reverse complement strand
TTGATAGCACTAGTCGATCTAGACCCTCTACCTTTTATCTAGTTCGGTTATAGGCGAATCTTGCGCACAACTATATCTGAACTGTTAACAATAATATCATTGAGCCTACCGGCTCAATGTATCTCAAAATGATTTTCGGAAATCCTTATTTTCCATATGTTCATTATCCGTAATTAATATTCAGCCATTATATGTAAATCGATTTAATGAATGTCTTTACACTTAATAATGAAGTTTATCTTTTCGTATATCTAGATTCATTTCTCAAAATCAAAAAGACTATGTGTTTCTTATCCCAATATCGGATTTTTGTTTGAATTTCATTTCCTTCACGAAATAACATTAATTGTAATGAAATTTTAGAAATACCTGAAATTTCTCGAATAAATCGGATAATTATAATCGGCAGGTATCGAAAATACTGAATATTCATTATCAAAAAATTGAAAATTCACAACAAATTACTTGTTCTTCAATAACTAGTATACCCTATATTAAGCAAAAGGAGTCGATATTCGTCTTTTTTGGAGGATCTATTGTCATTGTCCCAAGGATTATTACAGAGGTCTCAAAGAGTCCCAATAATCGTCATTATACTAAGTGATTATTGCACTCACACTGTGGTGAGGGCACGAGGTAAATAATCGATAATATCATATATTTGTAATACTAATCAATGAACTAAATGATATAAGCAAGAATTTTATAACTTACATAATTTTTACTTCAATGATAAAATTTCGAGTAATACTCATTCTTTTAATTTTATGTTCCATAGCTCTGGTTGAAACAGAAGGTAATGGAATAACAATATCCTTTGTTGATCTTACTTCCCCTTTTCTATCAAGGTGGGATACTACTTTGGTTAGTAGTGGTTCTAGTTCAAGCAATCAGATTAAGCTTCCCCTAAAAGCTTCTGGAAGTTATGGTTTTGACGTGGATTGGGGAGATAGTACCTCAGATTATATTTCTATGTATGATCAAGCCGAAGTTACACATACTTATGCTACCGAGGGTGTGTATGATGTAAGTATTTCTGGCACAATCAAAGGTTGGGAATTCAACAATGAGGGTGATCGGCTGAAGATTATTGAGATCTCTCAATGGGGAGATTTGGGTATTGGTAGCTATAGCTTTACTGGGGCTGAAAATTTAGTCTTGACTGCGATTGATGCTCCAGATTTGAGTAGTACTTCCTCATTAGCTTCGGCCTTTGCAAATTGTCAAGCTCTGGGTTCTGAAGGATCCATGGCTGTTTGGGATGTTTCTAGTATTAGTTTAATGGTGAAAATGTTTCAGGGTGCCAGTTCATTCAATCAAAATATTAGCTCATGGGATGTCTCCAGTGTTACTTCAATGGCCAATATGTTTGAAGGGGCAAGTTCATTCAATCAAGATCTTAGTACTTGGGATGTGTCCGGAGTAGTGTATATGCCATACATGTTCAAGGATGCGACTGCGTTCAACCAACCACTCGATTCATGGGATATTTCCAGTGTAAATCATATCTATTACATGTTTGAAGGTGCAAGTTCATTCAATCAACCTCTCAACTCCTGGGATGTTTCAGGTTTAACGTATTTATATGGCATGTTTCAAGATGCAACTGCATTCAATCAACCTCTCAATTCATGGAATATCTCCAATGTTTATTCCATAAGTTGTATGTTTAATGGAGCTAGCTCATTTAATCAAGATCTTAGTTCATGGGATGTAACTGGTATTCATGATATGAGTACTATGTTTCAAAATGCGATTTCATTCAATCAACCACTTGAATCATGGGACATGTCTAATGTTATATATACAAGTGCTATGTTTAATGGAGCTAGTCTATTTAATCAAGCTCTTAATATATGGAATGTTTCTGGGATTCAATCTATGTATCAGATGTTCCAAGATGCTATTGCATTCAACCAGTCACTCAACTTGTGGGATACTTCCAGTGTCAGACATATGTTCTCCATGTTCCAGGGTGCAACTACATTTAATCAAGACATCAGTTCATGGGATACCTCTCAGGTTAGCTCAATGAGTTCAATGTTCCAGGATGCCAGTTTATTTAATCAAGATATTAGCTCATGGAACACCTCCAGTGTAGAGAAAATGGATTCTATGTTCTATGGGGCCAGTTCATTCAATCAAAATATTGGATCATGGGATGTATCCCGTGTAACTGATATGAATTCTATGTTCGATGAGGCTATTTCATTCAATCAAAACATTAGCTCATGGGATGTATCCCGTGTTACTGATATGAAATCAATGTTTGAGAGAGCTAGGGCCTTCAACCAACCACTGAACTGGGATGTTTCAAGAGCTGCTGATATGAGCTCCATGTTTAAATTTGCGAGTGCCTTCAATCAAGATATTAATGTATGGAATGTATCTCTGGTCACAACTATGAGATCGATGTTTGATGGTGCTACGTCATTTAATCAGGATATTTCTTCTTGGGATGTTTCTAACGTCACGGATATGAGTTATATGTTTGAGTATGCTAATGAATTTAATCAATCGCTTAACTCATGGGATGTATCAAGTGTCACGGATATGAAATCAATGTTTGAGCATGTTCCATATTTCAATCAAGACTTGAGTTTCTGGGATGTATCCAGTGTGACTGATATGAGATCAATGTTTGATGGTACCAGATCATTCAATCAGGATATTTCTTCTTGGGATGTCTCCAGAGTAAAAGATATGAGATCTATGCTGAATGAAGTAAAAATCTCCGTTCCCTATTATGACAATATGCTTTCTTCTTGGTCAGAGCTTCCATTGCAGGAAGAGGTGAGGTTAGATGCAAACCTCTGTCATTATGGTAGTTCTGCAGCATCTCGGCAGTATATTATGGATACTTTTCAATGGCAGATTAATGATGCTGGTATGTACACAATGATAATTTCTTCTCCAGATGATATTTCTTACGAATGGGCGACTACTGGGAATGTGTTAGAATGGACAATTATTCAAGATTATTCTAGCTCGTATAATGCCACCTTGGATGGTGATCTCTTTGTTGGAGAGACTGTCGGGGAAAATGGATTGATATCAATTGTTGTGGATGGGTTAGGTATTGGTCAACACACCTTAATTCTCAATGTCTTTGATTCTCATGGTAATACAGAAAGTGATACCATCTTCATTGATGTGACTGAAAACACCACTAATGAGCCAGTTACAACTACAATAGTCAACACTTCAATTGTCACAACCACTACTGCTTCCACTGAGACTACAGTTTATACTACTACCACAACCATTTCAATAACCAACATAACAACACCAATTGAACTTAACACTAGTGATACCAGTGCAGGACCTATCAGCTTCCTCCTTCTCTCCTTTGTGTCAATTGCAGTTATCTTAAGAAGAAGGAATCCAAAAAAGTGAGATAATTTGATGTTTTAATCTCAACCCTTGTAACCATTAGTGATATGTGATTTTATCATTCAACAATTGCATAAAACCTAAAATACTTGCACTTTTACTATCAACGTAAAACACATTTATTAGGAATATATTCTATTTATTCTTAGTGACCATTGATCTTAAATCGCTCTCAGAAAGAGAAAAACAAAGATTACATGATGCCTATCTCATGGGCCTTAGAGCTCGTAATTTCTCATCTGAAGAATTGATTAAGCAAGCAGATCAACTGATTTCTTTTTCTCGTAAGCTTCATGCTAGTACTAATGAGGAGTAATCATGTCAGACAATATTATTAGCCTATTACTCAATCGTCTTGTTAAAGTGTTTAATGATCTAGACATTAATTATGCTTTTGTGGGTGGTGTAGCTGTGATTGCGTTTGGTCGAATTAGAACAACGTCAGATATTGATGTAATAATCGATCATCGAAATCTAAATCGAGAGAAATTTGTACATTCTTTACGAGATACCGGATTTGATATAACTTTGAGAGATTTGGATAATTTTGATGAAAAAATGCATGTCAACTTCTTTGATACTAATACGATGTTTCGCATTGATATGAAGGGGATCTATAAAGAAAAAGATGAAGAAACTATTAGAGAAGGAAAAATCGTAAACTTTGTTGATCTGCAAATAAAATTGGATTCTTTCGAGAATATCATTGTGAATAAACTCTTATTTGGATCTCAAATTGATATAGAGGATGCTATGGCTATATTGACAAGAAATTTCAACAATATTGATTTTGAACTATTGAAGCAAAAATCAGTAAAATTGGGAGTATCATCTCAATTGCAGAATTTACTTGAGCTATTTGATAATGAGCAGTAAGCGATTATAATCAGGTGAGGATCTCCCGGATTGTTCTGGAACCTTGGTTTACCTATGTTCATCATGGGAAAAATGTTTTTGCGATCTATCTATTTCACCAATTATCTTTTAGTTTTAGGTATTGCATAAATTGATTTCATTTCTAGTTAACTTGTGTTTCCCTACCAAAGAATTCTCAAAAACGGTTTTTTTTTGTTCTTGATACCCCTACTATTTAATATCCCTCTTGCATCTAAGCTACCAATGGATCATTTCTTTCCCAAAGAACCTGTGAAATTGGCAGTGTTAGCAGAACAAGTTTTCAGGATAATTGCTGTAATTTCTTCATTCTTTCTATTCATTGACACAAAGGATAACAAGTATCTGAATGCTGGAATCATACTATATTGTGTCGGACTATTCGTGTATTTCAGTAGTTGGATCGCTTTGATCCTCATAGATGTGTCAAAAATTGATAATTACTCACCTGTATTAAGAGCAATTGTTGTGTTTGCTCCATCCTATACCCCCATTATCTGGATGATTGGGATGGCTCTCATTTGTAATAAGCTTTGGTTCTGCATTCCCTCAACTTTATTTATATTTGCACATGTAATACATTTCTATCTTATTTATCAATGAAAGCGTCATCTAGAAAATTCTTGCTGAATGCAAATACTGTCTATATCATCAATAAGTAGTGCAACCTTTGCATTGAGTAGGTGAAAACGTAATCAATCTGTATTAGTGGTATAGATAATCCCAATACTCTCTTACTCCGATAGGAAAAGATTGAAATTCACTGTGATATAGTATTGAATTATGAAGGTACTGTTCCAATACCAGGGTTTGATCTCTGAGGAATACAAGCAATTTTTCTCCAATAATGTTCCAGATGGAGTGGAGTTGATCTTCTCTGAAACAAGAGAGGAAGTTGAATTGCTTGAAAAAGCATCAGAAGTAGAGATCTTCGTTGGTTACCGTATTTCCGAGGCATTTATCCAGCAAGCAAAGAAATTGAGACATATTCAGATTCCCTGGACTGGATTCAACAATTTTGGTGGAGAACACCTTGAGGGAAGAGATGATATCACGGTGTCAAATTCACATTCCAACTCTCTGGCTATTGCTGAACATGCAATAGCTTTATTATTCGCAGCATCTAAGCTACTTACACATAGAGATTCCTTGATGAGGAAGGGAGATTGGAGTACACGATCCAATGATACCGAATCCTTTTGGTTGACGGGCAGAAAGCTGGGTATCATAGGCTACGGGGCCATTGGCAAGAAAGTTGCAGCAATGCTCAAACCCGGATTCAACATGGAAGTACTGGCCATCAAGCGAAACAAATCTGAAAAAGATGAGATTACTGATTTCATTGGTGATATGCAGGATCTTGATTATGTTTTGTCAGAGAGTGATCTGATAGTGGTTGCTGTTCCACTCACCTCAGAAACCGAGGGATTATTGAAGAAGGAACATTTTGCCAAGATGAAAAATAATGCGGTCTTGGTAAATATCGCTCGTGGTCCAGTGGTAGAAGAGGAAGCTCTTTATACCGCATTGAAGGAGAAACAGATCGGGGCAGCAGGAATAGATGTCTGGTATAATTACCCCAGTGGTGGTACACATGAAACACAACAGAACTTCCCCTTTCATGATTTGCCCAATATAGTGATGACCCCTCATAGTGCCTTCAAGGTTCGAGACAGGGAGGAGGTATTTGCTCAGGATATTCTTGAGAATATCATACGTGTTTATGAGAACAAGGAACCGATCAACAAGGTTCATCTGGATCTGGGGTATTAGATATGAAGGCAATACAGGTAATTGGTCATGGAAAAATAGATGAAGTATCAAAACTCTTGGAGATGGATCTTCCCGAGATCAAGGATGACGAGGTTCTGCTGGACATGCTGGCATCACCGATCAATCCATCAGATATCTTGGCAATAAAGGGGCTTTATCCCCGAAAATATTCCTTTCCAGAGATTTTTGGCAATGAAGGCATTGGACGAGTGGTCACAATAGGTTCAAAGGTAACTCATGTGAAGCAAGGAGATCTAGTCCTTCTTCCATCTGGTAATGGTACATGGAGAAGCCAGATAATCTGCCCTGGTAAACGAGTATTTGCTCTTCCTGAGGGAGATATTCATCAGTTATCAATGATATCCGTGAATCCACCCACAGCTTACTTAATGCTGAAGGAATTTGTTGAGCTTGATGAAGGTGATTGGATAATCCAGAATGCTGCTAATTCAGCAGTTGGGAGATATATCATACAACTGGCCAAGATCCGGGGTATCAAGACGGTAAATATTGTAAGGAGAGAATCCTTGATCTCAGAGCTCAAGGATTTGGGTGCAGATGTGGTTCTGGTTGATGGACCTGATCTTCCAAAGCAGGTGAAATCCGCTCTTGATGGAGCTACAATTAAACTTGGAATTGATGCAGTGTCAGGGGAAGCCTCAGATAGGATGATCAGATGTCTGGGTCAAAATGCCACCCTTGTGGTCTATGGTGCCATGAGTCTTGATCTTATCAAGGTTAATATGGCAGTGGTGATGAGCAAGAATCTTACGATAAAACCATTCTGGCTTAGTAGGTGGTATCAGGAGACAGATCGCAAGGAGGTGCAGCACACGCTTGGTTACTTAATTGGGTTAATTAGCAAAGGAGAATTAGCTGTAAAAATCGCAGGTACTTATCCTCTGGATGAGTTCAAGGACGCCTTGAAACATGCAGATACTGAGGCCAAGGATGGTAAGGTACTTTTTGTAGGATATTAGTATTAAGCTGAATAGCTCCACATTTTTTCAAATTAGAGTAATATTATCCTCTTTTGCCCGTAATATACAAATATTATTACAAAAATTATCCATTCAATGATTGGAAAAAGAGTTTATTTAATTGTATTTTTATTTCTTTTCATTCTTGGTTCTATTCTACTTTACACGGTTCCTTATGCTCAATTCAGTAATGGTTCAAGCTTTCAGGATATGGCATAGCTTCCAGGATCTTATTTTTTCTTGAATGAAGGAGGAAATGGATTATTGGAATATAGTGAATCTTTTGATTTAATAGATGGTACCATAGGATTGAGTGCACCAATGCAAGGTATTGCCTCTGATGGTGAATATTTGTGGGGTGTTGGTTATCGAAATCAGTTTACAAATTTCTATGCAATATCCTATGGCATTGCTACTCTTCAGAGTGAGGTATCTAATTTGAAATCTGCGATTCCAGTGGATCTCATGTTTAGTCTTGAGATTTTTTATGTTCTCTACGAAGATTCTATTCAATCTATTGAATCCTCTGTTGTTTATGAGTTTGTTGATTTTCCAGCAATAATTGCTGGTGTTGCGTACCAGGATACAATCTATATCTTATGTAAATCGGAGGCTGAGTACTCCATTTACAGCTTCAATACGGCTCTTATTCCATCAGCATCGGTTGTTAATGATAAGGAAATCACTATGGATGATGTCGATATTTTTAATCGCAATATACCGATTGATGGAATTTGTAATTATATGGGAATAGTAGATGATAAATTGATGCTCTACATTGAGATTGAGAATCATACTACAATTATTGCCTATAATCTCATCACATCCATTCGTAGTAATACTATTGGAATTATTTTTATTATCATATCATTTATCTCTCCCATTTTCCTTTACCTTCCTCCCTTATTTTATGCAAAATTAGAAGAGAACAATAAGAAACAAATTAAGCGAAAGGAAGATGAGATGAATGAATTTAAAGCAATAATAAAAGAAATTGATCCACTCATAAATAAATTTGTCAGAACTCAGCTTGAATCACTGATACCGAGAATAACAGAAATTCAACCCGATTCTCTAGAGCAAGAATTGCATTCCACTATCGATAAGGACCTTCCTAAATTTCGAAATTTACTTCAGTTGGAGAATTTAAAAACACCAAAAAGTGAATTACTTGCAGAATATATCTATCAACAAAGTCAACCATTGGTTGATGAATTACGAGAAATTCTACGTAAAAATCTTCGGAACCAATTGCTAGGAGAAGGTGAATCTGATGCTTTTGAAAATATTGAGAATGAAATTGATCGTTTATTAAATAAATACCAACAAAATGAATCTTCAGGTTTTGGGAAATTATAATATTCTTATTTTCATGGTATATTAATAAAGATTCGATTGAATAGGTGTTTACAAAAAAATTTCAACAAAAAGAATCTATATTTACCACCTTGTTTAACTTTAATTGCGTTTCAAGAATTGATATAATGATATGAAATTAATTTTGATTATTCATTTTATTATTTTACATGATTTATAATGCTCTTTTGGTGGTAAATACAGCAGCGAATATCAGTAAGACACCCATTGCTGGTAGATACGAAGCAGTATTTTCTTGAATATTCTGAGCACTATATACCACATCCTTGAATGATTCAGCAGAATCTTTGGGAATGGTTGCTCCTTCCTCTATCCAGATTACTGGTACAAAGGCATCATACACTGTTGTAGTGAAGAAATTGGATGGGGTAACATCAAGATTAATTTGTAATCTCTTTCTAGCATCAAATACTGCACCTGAGGTGGGCTCGACCGAGAGATAGGTATCATGATCTGCTCTGACTGGATTTACTCCAGCAAGATCAGATAGATAACCAGCACCATCAAGGAAGTGAGGTTTGCTCAGAAATAGTGGTGCACCAATAGCTGCGGTCATATTACCCAATCCTTTGACACCCTGGTAGTACTTGGCATTTTCTGCATACTCAGCAGATGATCCCAATGTTTTGGCAGCTAGGACGAATTTGAGGAGGTCTATACCCTCTACAACCACATCACTCTGGTAGACAAAATCAACAGCTCTCAAGAGATCTCCTACCCAGGCAACCAGTGTATCTGCCTCATCAACATCTGGGGCAAACTGCGTACCGCCTGTACCTCTCACATGCTCTGAGGATGCCCAGACATCAACTGTAGTGGATTCTTGGTACTTGATATACTGACCAACTTTGTTGATATCATTCTTACCTGTGTTATAGGTGTTACTCAATCCCTCTCTTGCATCATCCTCACTGGTATCATTACCAAAGAAGTTAGCAGAGGTATCAAGATCCTGTCCATTTGCAACAAGAAATTCAAGCAGTGGATCTGAGTAATCCCATAGCCACTCATTGACAGTTCTGGTGGTTATCAAACCTCCACCTGCAGCGAATACAGGGGTTAGTACTGCAGTGATAGGTCCTGCCATGAGATACTGTAACCAAGCAGCAAGTGCTCCAACATCAGTTGCATTCAAGCCCCAGAGTGTATTGATCTGGGTAAGTCCTGAAGCACCGCTGCCTGCTAGAACGAGAAACATTCCAGCATTTGTGCTATCTAGTAAGGAGTAAGTACCTGTTAGAACAGCCTTTGCCTTGGCAAGGGTGAATTCATAGGGTGATTCGGAGACATTTCTTGCATGAGTCCATAGTTCTGGGAAGAAGCCAAGTGAGGGTTGTAGTTTGAATAGACTAACTCCACTGACATAGGGTGTTGCCCATTGCAAATAGGCCACATCATCCCATGTAGACACACCGTATGGAGCAAAGCTGGTTAGTACGAAAGTATCCATCATGTAGGTTAGATAACCAGCGAATGCAACAGCTTCTGAGCTATTCAATCCCCATAATGCCTCGATGGTGGTGAAGTCTGCACCAGCAGCCAACGCTAGAAAAGTACCCAGGTTGGTCATATTAGTCATGGTATTATCACCAGACAGAATTGCCTTGCTTGTTGCAAGATCTAGCATGTATCCAGGGGTTCCTACCGCCGTACGTGCTGACCATGCCCAGAACTCAGCCTCCCCTGGAAGGGGTGTCTCAAGATCCAATAAGCTACCTGCACCGATTACATCACTACCAAATTGTAGATACCCTAGATCAGTGGCTGTTGTCACACCTACAGGAGCAAATGAGGCAACCACAAAGGCACTCTGGATATGTTGAATGTATCCCACGAGTAGTGCCATCTGGGTTAGATCCAGATTAGTACCAAATAAAGCATTGATTCCCGTGATATTGCCCATTGCTGCATGGAGCAGAAAAGCACCGACTCCTGTAGAACTGGTTAGATTGAGACTAGGTCCAGACATTAATCCCTCCACATCAGATTGTAATAATGTGGCATTTGATCCCTCTATATCCATAGACCAATCCCAGAATTCTGCTTGGGCAGGAGTGGCTTCAGCATCAAATAATCCGTAATTTGAAGTTGCTGCTCCATTTCCAAAATGGAAGAAAGCAAATTCATCCCAAGTAGCAAATGGCATCTGACCCAGAACAAAACTTCCCATGGTGTACTGCAGATAGGCTGCAACTTTGGCCATCTCAGTCAATTCAAGTTTTGATCCGAAGAGTGCATTGATTGTTGCTACATCAGCAGTAGCAGCAAGAGTCAGGAATGTTCCTGCAGCAGTAGTATTTGCTAGATTGTAATCCCCGGTGAGTAATGCACGGGAATTGGTAAGATTGAGCGATATACCTGTATCAAAAGTTTTACTCCAGTGCCAGAACTCAGCTGGATAACCTAGAGTAGGATCTAGTGAGAGTAGGGATACACCAGTTGCATTCATACCCCACTGTAGATAGCCTACATCATCTAGATTTGTCACTCCATAGGGTGAGAATTGTAATATTACCTGTCCCTGGGTGATTCCATCCTTGAAGCCAACAAGCCATCCGTAGATGAGGTTCATCTGATCAGCAGATAAACTAAATGCAGTAGCCAGATTTGTATGAATTGTATAATTAGCTTCCTGTGCGTCAAGTGCTGATTGGAACCAGACACCAATACCAGTGGCATTGGTAAGTGCATAGCCATTTGTTGGATCAAATAGGTTCATTGCAGTAGCAAGTGTAATATTAGAATCAATTAGTAAACTTAATTCAAAACCATCTGCATGACCATCACCACTGATATCTGCACCACCTGGAAGGTATGTAGCATTGGCCCATTGATCATAGAACATGGTAGGAGCAATTACCTTTGCAGTTGCTCCCTTGGCACCTATAGTCGCTGCATTGATGGTGGCATTGTTCTCGCAAAGATTGAGAAGATAACCCGCAGCAGCATCGAGTAGAGGTTGATCTGCACCATAAAGGAACTGTAGAGTATCATTATTCAATCCCCCAAGATTATTGGTAGCATTCTCATATAATTTGAGAAAACCAAGTACACCCATTCCACTGTCAGTATCACCCAGCCAACCAGGAATTCCACCAATTCCAGGTCCAGTATGAAGCAGTTTATCAATGGTGGCATTGGAGTAGCCTAAATTGAGTTGACCATTCGTGGCCCACTCAGAGACACTCTCTATTCCAAAACCAGCAAATGTCCCAGTGGAGAAATCAGTGGAGTTGAAAAGTTGTGCATTGGCAGTGATAGGATCAGATCCAGATTCTATGGTTACCCAAGCATTCTTGAGGTAACCTGCTACGGTGGTTGCATTGACCGCAAATTCAAAATTCTCAGTGACACCTGACTGCACGCCTAGTAATACATCAGGAAATGCTTTCAATAAAACTCCCTGAGCAAAATCACCCGTAAGTCCAGCGGATATGGTTTCAACAGTGGCTGCAGCACCCTGTACCTGTACTCCCTGTGTAAAATCAGTTTGCAATCCTTGAAAGATGGTATCAATTGCAGTCGCAGCACCCTGTACGAGTACTCCCTGCACGAAATCAGTTGTAAGCCCTGCGACAACAGTTTCAAGTGCAGCAGCAGCTCCTTGAACTTTTACTCCATCCACAAAGTCACCAGTTAGCCCATCAACCACCTGTGTGATGGTGGGTCCAACAAAACCAGTAACCAATGCAGCCTCAGATCCTGCTTGTGCAAGTACACCGAGGTATTGGGGATTAACATTGGTAATTTCATCACCAATGGAACAGGTGGAGCAAGAGAGGTCCTCATCAAAGATATAGTACGTGTAGGTCTTGTAGGTCACCTCATCATCATCAAAGGATACGTCTATCTTTCTATCATACTGACGGTAGACATACGGCCCCTTTTCCTCCATAATAGGCTTGGATCCGGCCAGGAACGCATCCGGATTGGTTAGATCCCAGAGGTAGTATTTTTTATAGAGGGGAGCGTCATCTGCATCTTCACTTGTTAGCCAATTGGCGTATGATTCTGCATCATCTGGATTGACCACAAGTAGATCATGTATTCCAGCATCCAATTCGCCTTCAATATAGTTATTCACATATAATGTACCACTCAAGGCACCAACTCCAAGAATGGCTAATACTATGGGTAAAATTATCTTAGTATTCATAGGTTTTCTCCTAATGTAAATACCTCTAGTCCATAGTAATGGCAACAGAGGTAATAGTACTAAAAGCTAATTTAGGCAAGGTTTAAATCATTTTCCCATATCAGTTGATTATCGTTGACTTCAGCTAAATAGAAATTAATCATGTATTTTTACGATTTTCACATTAATTGATATCATATTATGTACGAATATCAAATTTTCTGAACGAAAATGTGCAATCAAAATCAATTTTAATATTCCATGAAGAATCTTGCATTTTGTTCAATATGGTAGCAAATTGTACCCATTACCCACTATACATCTCATCATAAAATGCTATTAATAATGTTACTTAATTATTTCAGTTTCATTTTTTTCAAGTATTGGTTCCTCTATCGTATTTCTTTGCTTTGACAAGTATCTATTAGCCAATAATATTGCAATGCTGATAATTGGGAGGAATAATAACCACCACTTGTCAAATTGCTCAGGATCTGAGAAGTAGGAGTTGAGATAGGATTTGAGCCTAGCGTGTTTTCAGATAATGTTTTAGAGGAGATTCCCTCATTATTCCCTCATTAACAAGTATCAACAACACTACAAGAGGTAGAGGGTTCTGTTGATGAGCATATTGATAGCCTACTACGTGAATATGAGAAGAGTGATGGAACTAAAAATTAGTAATAATATCTGCACAATATCGTTTGATACAATTATCGGTAAAAGACAATCAAAGTTGTTCCTATCTTGAAAAATATAAATGTCAAATAATTCATTTAATTATGCGGTCACTCACTCCCTCCGAAGTCAATCGAATGCTGGGAAATGATGAAGTTCTGGTCATAGACGTGAGAGAAAAATTTGAAATTGAAGCTGCAGCTATATCAAATTTCATCCATATCCCGATGCTGGAGATTCCTGATAGACTGGATGAGTTACCCAGAGATAAGGATATAGCCGTATTATGCCATACCGGATCTAGATCAGGAAGGGTTACGCTTTTTTTACATCAGATGGGATTTCTTAATGTTTCAAATATACAAGGTGGAATTGAGAGATGGGCCTTACAAACTGATCCCTCTTTACCAAGATATAGAAAATTTGGTGGAAAAGCTAGAATAATTTAGTTTAAATGATATTCCATGGATTATAGTTAATTGGGAAAAAATTCAAAAATTAAGATGATCTACTATTTTTGTTTTTTATAAAATATTGAAATATTTCATTTTAATTATTCGATTTTCAGGATTGAGGTCTTGAAAAAGAATATTATTGTGTATCTATCCTCACCTAAGATTTGATTCTAAAATATTCGCCGTCATATCTATCTCAAATGTACTTTGTTATACAATCGATGAAATCGATATATTCCATCGATGGTCATCGATGAAAACATAAAACGCTGGATTACTTAATAAAATCACTTGAAATCGATTTTTTCAGATTTGCAGATTTTTTTAAAATTTTTAATCAATAATTTAAATCACATATTCATTTCTAGTTTTATGATAATTTAATGTTGAAAGAAATTAGTGATTGAATCATCTTGCCAAAAGCATTGCTGAATTCATAAATATCTGCGAATTTATATCTGGTATCATCAATAAGAATGATCTCCCCATACGTGGCAGCCTCTCTTCCATGAGTAATGATTTTGTCTACGATGATCTCTTTGTTCTGATCAAAAGGTATTTTCGGTAATATCTCTTCAAGTTGTTCCTTACCACTCACAAGGGATTCACCCACTATCTCCCAAGTAAAATCTTCAGATATCATCTCAAGAATGCTTTTGCTATCACCTGAAGCAAAAGCGATATTAAACTTCTTAAGTATTTCTTTTTTTGGTGAATTTCCACAATCTGGAAGTATAGTAATTTTCATAATTACACTGAAATAGAACAATATTATTAATTCATGCATCTCTGAAAATTTTTGTATGTCTTTCACCCCAATTAATCTAGTTATTTTTCTAGATAAAATATATCGATCTCA
>JADCLS010000003.1 GCA_026702845.1 Candidatus Heimdallarchaeota archaeon | reverse complement strand
TACTACTGTGTATTTCTAAAATTTACTAATTCAAATATCAACATGAAATTGGACTGAGCCCTATATTCAAAAATATTTAGATTCTTAGATTCCCCAATCAATTCAAAGTATTTTAGCTTATAGAGATCTACAAAATTATTGATAGATATTGTATACGCAGTTGTAGTTACTTCATTTATTTCAGCATTTGGTCCAAATAAATTGTATATATTGGATATAAGAGACTCTCCGTTATAGATATTATTGGCACCTGCATATGAAGGGATAATTGCTGTCCGATAATTAACAAATTCAAAGTAATTTGTAGATTCTATGTCTTGTAACACATTCACCCCTAACAGATTCTTAAGACCAAATACCTTCCCATCGTTATAAGTTACTTTAAAGGTAGAATATTTGTCAAATCTATCATAAATTAATTCATCGTAAATTCTGCTATCGAAATTAGAATCTGGAATACACCTCTTATAATTATCAACAAAATCATCACTAGTTACAACCTCTAATAATGACATGAAATCGACTTTTTCACCTTTATTATCAAATAAATTAATTTCTTGATTTAGTTCTTCGATAACTTCTTTAGTTCTTTCATGTTTATAAAGTAAGATTATATTTGTTAATTGATTGGAATTAAAGTCCTCTGCCTCGATTTCATATTTTATATCAAACACATCATTAAACATATTTGAAGTATCTAGGACTTCATTTGAAATTATAAGTGAAAATATCGAATTCAAGTGTTCATCAGTTAAGGAAGGCTTAGGTAAATAACCATTACTTAAAACATATTCATAATTTTCATCAGCATCCATAAAAATTTCCTCGTTGAGTGTTCCGTTGAGATGAACTATTCTAAGAGTTTTTATTATATTTCCATTATTTTGTGTGATATAATAATTATGTAAATCTGTTGAGATGTAGAGAGTTTACAATTGAAGAGCTATCAAATACACTTACTTTATCAAAAGATCCTATTAAGGTGGAGATTGAAGAGCTATCAAATACACTCACTCTAGAAAAAGATCTAATGAAGGTGGAGATCGAGGAGAGAAAATATGATGGTGGTTTGCTTACCCCAGCAAAAATCCGATATCATATTCAGATAGAAATTACCAATTCAGCTCTGGAGATTCTATCAGATAGGGTTTTCTCTGTGAGGTATAATGGAGGATTTTATGATATTCAAGAATTCCTTCCCAATAATCAAAGAGTAAAGCTTGATAGAAAGGACAAAGATCTTGTTTTCCTATATTCCTACATAGGACAAATAGATCAGATGGCCATTTGGAGAATATTTCAGGATACTAAGGAGCTATTATGTACAAGAGGAAAAATGACCATTCCTTTAAAACCTATGAAGAACCTTGGTGAATTATCCACATTTCTTCATTATCTGGAGCTTGATGTACCCATATTTATCTCGGAGAAGAGAGAGAATTACCCAGGCATAGATATTTACTTAACTAAAGAGATGGAATATCAGAACAAGATTCAAAAGCCGGGATTTGCCTCACGATACACGAAATATGGTGAAATTAGCGTTATCGATGATCTAGTTATCATACAATCCGAGATACTCAGGATAAGCATACCATCGGCTTTCGAGCATAATGTGGGAATAACTGTGGAATTCCTTGGTCTTGAGCTCCCTGTGTTTACTCTAAGAAGGCAGACCAGGACAGAACGGTTCAAAAATCGCAAGAAATTGGATATTTATGGTTTCAATCACAAATATTTCATAGAAACGGATGAATTAACAGAAACCTTGCTTATTCTAACATCTTACAATGCCAGCATATTGGATCAGATCCTAGATCTCTTCAAAAATACAGGAATACGAAGTACTGGTAGTAGTTTACTTGTGCAGTCTGAAGGAAAAATAAGGACATATCTGTTACCACAAGGATATATCTTATACAGAATCCGTGATAAAATGACATTTTTTGAGAAAAGAGCCATCCAAACAATCACCAATGAGATTGGAGCATACCTGTGCAGTCAATGTTGCAGGGAGATTCCACTGATAGGGAAAACATGTATTCACTGTGGCCATCTATCCCCGATTTGTATCATCTGCTACATCAATCCTGAACCTGATGAGCAGATTTCCCAGCTTGTATGTTGTAATTCCTATGCTCATACCTCTCATATCAAGTACTGGCTGAAAACAAGAGAGACCTGTCCGTACTGTGGTTCTCACAACCCGAAAATACGTGATATCAGAGAATTAAAAACTTGAAACATAAAATAATGATGATTCATAAGAATGATCTTAATGATCAGCTTCCAAAAATGGTGGTCTCAAGAACTAAAGAGTTTATCTAAATTTTCATTAAATAACGGCTGCTAACCCTTACTATACCATGATCCTATTTGGGTTTATCCAATCAAAAATATCATCAGAGCAATGACAGAGATCTTATCCATTATCTGATTCATTGCCTGGGCATTGAAAGCGTGGTTCCTCCTGCGAATGAATAGCTTGAGTATCTTTCCTCCATCGGTGAAGCTCAATGGTAACAGGTTGAGAACGATTAGGTTGATATTGATCGTTATCAGCAAATGGCCCCAGTAACTATTGAATGCAAGGAATAGAATTAATCCAAAGACTAGAAGCACAAAGTTTGCCATCAGGCCTGAAGAAATCACTCGTTCTAGCTTCATCCTCTTCTCGTCATCAAAATCTACAAAAGGATCCACCTTGGTATTCTTCTTCTCTGTTGCCCGTTTCTTATCCAGTTTCATATAGTGTTGCTGTATCTCATCTAGTATCTGTTCCTCGGTTTTCTCCTCGGGTTCATGAGAATCAAGAGTGTAATCCAGCATAACATACCCCAAAAACAGATAATTTGGGATGCCTATTGACCCAACTGATAAGATGGGCACATCATTTGATCCTGCAAGAAATCCATGGAAGAATTCATGCAGTAATATGGAGATAAATGCAAGTATCCAGAATTCAGGGGCTGAGAAATCCAGATCTGTAAAGAAGCTGATAGTATCAATAACTGGCAGTAGTGCCACGATTCCATTTCGATAGGCGATATTCAATAGTAAGGGGGCAAATAGTGATGCGAGCACGATAAAGGGTGTGTACCTGAGCACGATAAAGAGGAAATCTGCCATTCTATTCAACGGTAACCGGTACTTCTTACCCATTCTATCCAGGAATGAATTGAGCAACTTTGTAGATAGGCCCATGGGAAACAGCTGAAAGCCGAGAATTGATTTCTTCTTGTAATACAGTGCTGAGGAGATCACAACATAGACTCCGATCAAAATATATTCTATCTTCATGTGAACCACCCCAGAATGTGCAGATACATCTCCTTGAACAGGATAGATATGCCATTATGTACCAGCAGCTGCTGAATTAAGGTGATGATCACGGCATAGATGATAACATACCTGTATGCCTCATCCCTGATGATGAAATTTCTTAAAACAAATAACCTGAACGAGTTCAGGGCAAGTAGGATCATCATAAAGTTGAAGATATAATAGGATCCGTAGTGGTATAATGGTATATTGATGAATTCATCAACATTATCAGAGAATAGCAATACAAAAACTATAAACATTACCTGTATCACTGCATCGATGAGTATTAGCAGTGGCCAGGGAAGTGATCTCTTATGTGAGTGATCCAAGCCGGTATTGTAAAATTCCCCAACCGTATCGGGTACCATGCTATAGTCTTTGCTATGTGCATAGAAACCCTTTCTCACGATTATGAATATGGGGGCCATAGCCAGTGCAAGGAAGATAATAACTGGAAATAAAGTCTCACCGGGGAAGGGATAATCGATATAGATGGTGAATCTCATCTGATATGGTCCAGTGTAGTTCAGCTGGAATATATCACCCTGGTTAAGCAAATAGAGTTCATTCATTGTGCTAATGTGGCTGTCACCATTGCCCCAGTGCCGATCATAGTCTTTTACCCTCTCCCCATTGATGCTGTAATTGTACATGAACTCAAAATAGTATCCTGTTTCATTCTCAACGGTGATTACAAACATATATCGGGAATTCTCAGGTGCTGTGTATGCAATAACTGTTGAGCCATCGGATTCATAACTCATAGCTAGTTCACCATAGCTTGATGGATCTGAGCTGAATGAGATGGCCATTATAATGATCATCAGTAATGATGGGGCAATTACGATAAATCCATTCCATAAACCCTTGATCCCTTTGAGGGGGAGGGATTTGTGTGCTGTTTTTCCTTCAAATTCCTCCAATTTCACATCATCATCCTTCTCAAGTTCCTTCTCATTATCTATATCCTCCCAGAGCGAACCATATAGTTCAGGAGTAGGAATTCTTATGGAATTAATCCTTAGGCTCACATGCTCAAGTAGCTGTTGATACTTTGATCTTGGAACCAGCATCTGCAGAAAGAAATGTTTATCAGGGATATTTTTTGATCTATCCTGCCACTGAAATCGTATGCCATCTTTCCAGTAAAGGCATTCAAATTTTGGATGATCTGTGAAATCTAGCTTCTGTCTGAGCTCAAGCTGAAGAAAATCAGAGAAGTATGATATTTCTGCCTCTGGATGCTCGATGAGGATTTTGCGATAGAATATGGAGTATCTGAGGAAGTTGAATATTTTCTGGCCAAAAAACAGGGGGATAAACAGGTAATAGGGATCTGTACTATCTAAGAACATTTTGAACATAAAAATAAAGTAGAAAAGGGATATCAATACAATCCATTCGATATAATTTCCCTTTAGCCTATTTGATCCCGTTTTCACGGGAAGAGTTGAGAATATTCCATCTTTCTGATGCCATTCTCTATCCTCCACATTCTCATCCATTTTAGGATTATACTTTAGGTTCCTGTCCAGAAAGCTGGCTATAGCTTTTACAACCCTTTCTACATGGTATGTCCTACCTCTGATGCTGAAGGATGACATGTTTAGGTAATCTGGGTAAATTTTCAGCTCAACTCCAAGGAATGGAATATCCTCATGCAGGCCCAGTGATTGCATGGCTGAAATGATAAGATTGCCATCATTTGATCCCTCCTTGTATGTGAAGAAGAATATCACCTCCTTCCTAGGTAACTTGGGAAGGATCTTCAATATCCCCATAATCCCCACAATGAACCCTCCAAAAATCACAAATGTGATAAGAAATCCCAGAAGCATTCGGTATATGTTGGCAGATTCAAAAGTACCGATGAAAAATATAAATAATGGGGCTATAGGTCTTAATAATGAAGCAAATAGCTCGATATTATCTGTGGCTATTACTGCAAACAGGCCCACAATGAACCCCAAAAATCCCAGAAGATAGATTATCTGAATAACAACACCAAGTTTCGAATCCTCTGCCACCAAATCTACTTTGATATCTTCCTGCCTCTTGTTTAATGAAGCAAAGGACTGACTCTTAAGATCCTCATCCTTTACCTCCAATTCCAGGGGCTCGATGATCTTCTGAATGAAAAAACTAAATATCCCGGCTACCATATACCACTAGGGCATCATCTCCCTAATAAATCAATGCAAGGACTGGCCTTGAGATTGAAAAATTCAATTTGTCTAGATAAAAAAAAATAACAACAAAGGATCTCTAGATATTTTCCAGAAGAAGATGAATTATCTACAAAAATTATTTTGATTAAAGTATCTCATTTCAAATAATAGTAGTTGATTTTGTCTTCTTGAAATAATAAGCAACTGGATAGTAAATTTTCAGTTCTCTAAAGAACTTTGGTGTTTGTGGGGTGCCAGTGAGATCCAAGTCATTTCTTAGTTGATACAGTACAAAATATGGACCAGAAAGATAATCTAAAACCAGGGATGAAGGGAATATATAGCTGTTCTTCAATTGCATATTAGTTTCAAAATTCAACATCAAGTTCAACTGTATCAGCACAGTATGAATTGAGCCATGTATTGTTGAATGCATCAATTAGTGCAGATAGTCGTTTATAATATATATCAGCTTTCGGATGAACTAAATAGAAGAACCAGTACTCCTGTCCTCCATCGGGATTGTGCAATGAAAATTCATAATAAAGATAGGTAAATTCCACATATATTTGCCCCTCATCTTCTATAATTTCACCAATATCCACTCCTGGTATCTGTCCCAACATGGTAATAAAATCAGTTGGTGTTTTCTCTGAGTTCAGTGTATAGAATCTCATGTATTTTTTCATGCGTATTCTTATTCATTATACAATATAAAACTATGTGATTGACAGTATAACTTTTGATTGTCCATATTCCCAACCATATGTGAAAATTTCGTAATTAGAAGATTTACCAAAAAAATTCCAAAAAAATTTATTTTTATTCCATGGCAAAGAGGAATTGTAATTGAAACTGCATTGATTAGACAGATTAATTAGTGGTTCTGGATTTGCTACTCAGACAACCCTGATCAATCCTTTTGATCAAAATAGGTATGGAATGCAGCTATAGAGCACCTACATAAATCTTCTGAAAACTGACCTGGATGATATGATTACAGGCTACTCTTGGATGTATTTGTCCTCAATGAATAGTTTCTTCGCTGTTTCATTCACGATGAACCAGAAAATGACAAATAGAATGGCACCTAGTGTAGGAATTCTCATCCTCGGATTCTCCTTGAATGGCCAGTAAAGGATTGGATACATATCTTGAACAATAATCAGTAGAACCAAGACTGGCAGAGTAATAGAATAGGTAAAAGTCCTAATCTTTGTATTTCTATCCATCAAGACTCTCTTTGATTATACAGCTACATTAAGCTATTCCGGGTATGATCAATAAAATGTTGGAGGATCTTGGATTATCAAACAGTTGTACTGCTAGATACTAGATTTCAGGAAAGCTATAATTTGAATTCACAAAAAATTGAATATCACCAGAATATACTGCATTTCCTGTGTTACGACTTATCACAGTTATCGTGAGCCAGTCATTAGTACCAAAGGTACTTGATTCTCCAGTACTGATGTCTTCGGTATTCACAGTCACCATTTCAAGCTCTGGTTTAGTAATTACAAGTTCCAGAGTTATAACTTCATCATCATTTTTCGATCCCCAATCAAGTGAGAAATCCTTATCTACAAGAATAATGGTATAGATTACATCCTCAGATAAGGTAACATCAAAGAATGCTACCTCATCAAGATCAGCACCATACCTCGGGTTATTAATTTTGTATTCCAAAGGATCTGCTGTATCCCCAATCTTCCAGTGATATTCTTCCATTCCCCATTCTTTATTTTCTGCAGTAATTGTGATAAGTTCGAATTTTATTGTGTGTTCACCTGGGAATAATGCTTGGGTAGGTACAGAAAAGGACATCAGTAATAGAGATAGAATAATTATAGTACTGATCTTACTCATTCGTAATCCACAGCCATATTGTAATATAAATATATATCCAATGCAAGTATATAATTTACCCTTTGTGATGCTCTGTTTTGAATCAATTGGTTTGTATGTATCTCCAACTAACGAATTATAGTTGAATACAGTCTGAGTTTTATATCTTAAAAAATGATGATAATTAATCCAAATTCATCATCTCAGTTTAAATACTCTCATGGAGATACACTATTTGATGCGTTTCAAGGGATGGTTTCTTATCTTCTCTGTTCTTCTTTCTCTGTTACCAATTGATGCAGGATATCAGAATAATCTGAATCTTGACCTGAACCTTATTTCTGGAAATGCCGAGTTGAAGGCATCAGCAATTGCTGGAAATGGAACCAGGCAGGACCCATTCATTCTGAATATCACCCAGGACACCTATATAGCATACACTGACCTCTACTTCAAGATAAGCAATCATACACTCTTAAACATCAATTTATCCCTAAAATATGTCTACCATGCATTAATTGTTAATAATACATTTAATTATACCTGGAAAGATATTGGTGAATTTAAATTAAAATTCGAAACCTCACAACATATACTAATCTCTAACAATTCAATTATCTCCAATAGGCAAGATGTAGCCATCCTACAGATTTATCAAGGAAATGATATTGAGTTATCTCACAATTATGTAGAGGGAACTATTATAATTACATCTACTGATTATTGTCAAATATTTGACAATATCATATATGCAGATTACTGTATAGAGTTAAGAAATTCAGTATCAAATATCAATTTTGAACTTATCTCTGGGTATGGTATAAAGTTATTCAGATCTATTGATTTGTGGTCAATTAATAGTATTACTGGAAATAATCTGACTATCAATGGCGGAAATGTAGCAATTTTTGAAGATATTGAAGGTTCCATGGAGTTTCTACCCAATCCATATCATGAAATCTTGATTATACATGCTCATGACCTGAATATCACCATTCGAGATATTAGTTTTATGACAATTCTGTTCTCATATAATATTTTACTTAACTCATCTGTTATCAGTGGAGATTTTGACTACCCTCTGACTGCAGAGAGGACTCCTCTACTTTACATATCGGAATCCCTCATCAGAATAAGCAATTCCACATTTATTGACCCAGATGGGGGAATTCTGATCAAAGCTGATAACTCCAATATTGACCTCTCACGTAGTACATTTGTAAATGGAGAGGTGAAATTTGAGAATTTGAATGATAACTATCTTCCACTTAACATAACCAATTCTCAGAATCTGATCTATTTCAACAATTTCACTAAAGTAGATGTTTTACTCGAGGATTGCAAAAACAGTTTATTCAAATTCAATATGTTCTTCAATAGCACTTTCGAAAGGTATGGCTATTCTGGATATTTTGATTATAATTATTATCATGGGTTCAATACTACTGATGAGGATGGCGATGGTATAGTTGATATTTTCTATTCTAAAAACGGTATTTATGATTATCACCCCAGATTGAAAATCACAGATGTTTTTCTGTTTTATGACTATTACAATTTTGTTGAGAATTATAACATGTATCGCAATATATCAATTGAGGCAATACAGACACAAGGGGATCCTGTTACCTATTCAATCTACAAGAAAATAAATGGATCAGAAGTTCTGATACTGACGAAAACATCTAGAAGTAATATAATTCTAGAAAAGATGTATATTTACAGAGTTGAGATGATCTCAGTTGGTGCAAATAGATCAGTTGAACTGGATTTAGGCAGCATATTCAATATATATTTCCAAGGGGATGATGACCTGATTAGCCTTCCTATGGAGGATGGAACATATATTCTCGATGCTGCCGATCTGAGATTCACAAATGCGGATATTATCAACACAACAAAGCCCATCAAAATTATCAATTGGCAAGTAGATGGACGTCTGAACCTCGATATCATAAACTCCAGGAATGTGATATTAAGTAACCTGACCTATACAAACGGGTATATCACCATCGATAATTCTTCTGTTGAATTCTTTGAGGGTCTACTGGGTAAAGGATATTACAGTTCATACCCTTATTTTAATCCTACTAATTCTCTAAATTCTATTAGTATAAGAGAATCCTCGGTCAGTTTCTCGTCTAATGAGATTAAGTATAACAAAGTAAAAATGATAAATTCAACAGTTGATTTCTATCAGAACAAATTCAATATCTCAAAGGTTGTTCCTGAGGGAGATACTGAAATTGTTTTTGAAGAAAACCTGATGCTCATGAATAATGAGGAGTTATCCTATGCGTTATACTATAATGAGACACTGAATATTGATGATACTACACATGAATTTATCGATATTTATGATTCTATTGGTTCTATCACTTATTTGAATATCACCGAATTACATCTGATAAACAGTGAATTCTCCATTCAGTACTGCAACATCAGTAGAATGGAATTAGAATCCAGCCAGGTCATAGCCAAATACAATATACTTCATGAAGTTAGTTTTGAATTAACAAATTACATTTTTGATTACAACTACTGGGTGGATTATAATGGAACTGATTCCAATTCTGATGGCTTTTTTGATAATCATCCCCTTGATCTTCATGCCCGGTTAGTAATCCATGATGTGTATTTCACAGTGGCCATAACTCAGAATATTATCAGCCTATCATATGTCAATACCTTGAAGAGAACGGCTCAGTTCGAGCTCTATATAATGAGAGATGCCTGGGAATATGTTGGATTACTCGAGAATAACTCACTGCTTGAGTCTGGAACGTACAAAATCAGATCGATATCAGAATTCCCCAGAGAATTTGAATTTCAAATCAACTATCAAGCAAACAATGACTGGGTGGTGGTTCTTCTATTTCCCTTAATTATTATCCTCGGAATTTTCATTTCTGCAACGGGCACGGTGCTGAGTAGACGACGATAGCCTGATTCTCATATCTTTTATCTTTTCAATTCGAGGTTTCAGTTCATCAGTTCCATCTGTTTCCATGGCTTTGAGAAGATGAAGAATTGATAATTTCAAGTGAATATCTTAGTGTTTCTTCCCCCTACGATCTACATATATTGTAGATATCTTTTCCAACCGAGGTTAGAATTAAATGAAACATACTACACAGCTTTATTAGTAAGAATATGGTATAGAGAAGTGATGCATAAATTCATTTTGCTCTTATGTCTGTTGGTGCTCTCGATTGCTCCAAGTTTTGGACAGAATGAGAGAGGAAATGAATTCGAACTGAGTTATCACAGTATTTATGAGATGAATACCGATCGTGGATCTTCAGTGCAGGTTCAAACCATGAATATTGATTCCAGATATGTATTCCAGTCGTTTACTTCAGATCTGATAACTGTCAATGAGACCCATACATACGATTACTCGTCTTACCTTTCCAGGGATGAACTGATTTTATCACCTGAGAATCTCACCATGGTATTAATAGTGTCTAATAATTCCAGTCTAGATGTATACTTGAGTAATACTACAACTATAGAATTGTCCAGTATTACTACTATTGAAGCAGACACATACAACATACGGACTACGACACTGGAGTATGATTTGATCCAAATGATGGAGGAATATAGGGATTGGTTCGATAATCCGGTGCACAGTATGAGGTATTATTTCAACCCCCGGGGAGCACGATTCAATATACTGAGGGATGGTGCAGTTAACTGGAGTGTGGGTGATATTATTTATTTAAACCAATTTACGTACACTGTAGATGAGATGGTTACGTACAAAGGCAGGATGGCTTGGAAATTAGGTCCAAACCCACATTCCTATTACTCCCTTTCTGGAGAAGCTGTGATTGATAAGGAAACAGGAATCCTGTTGATGTGGGACCAATACAAAAGTGATTATTTTGATGAAAGGTACTATTCTGAGATCAATGAAATATCATTCAATGAATTCTTTGGAGAACCTGAGATTTTTAGCTCCTCAAATGTTGTCAATACCATCTATCCCTTACAGCTAATGTACATACCCCTCTATGTTATTCTTGCATCTATGAAACGAATACTTTCGGTCACCTCTCGGGACTCCTAGATTTCTACCCGAAACTGGAGAATTTGAATAATTGAAGGGGATTTATAATTTTGGAAAACTCCATATGAAATATCATATCTTTCTACTTTGTGGACTTAGGATAGATTTTTAATGGATGAAGAGGTAGGTGAATACAATGAATAGCCTTCAGAGCAATAATTATTCAAGTAATTTCAATACTATAGGCAGGTAAAACTCATGCAGGGTTGACCTGCGTCTCATATTCATTGGTTACGGAGCTAGTTGGAGAAGCCCTGGACTGTTGATCCAGTAAAAGCAGGTTCGATTCCTGTCGTAACCGTCAATATTCAATGACATCCATACGTCGAGGGTGTGATTTATTACAATAAGGGCAGCTATTATGTTGATTCAACCATATATTCAGATGATCTGTATGGGCATAGCTGGAACAACACAGTAGCATACTTATCTTCTCCTCTGGTTTGGGATCATCACGACAGATGATGCACACTGGAGATTGTGAACCACAATGATCACAGGTATTTCCCAAGAAACTTATTTCTACATTGCAATAATGACATACGTATCTTGAGATATAAGCTGGACGTTCAGTATTCAGCCGTTGTATCTTCTTGATTAATTTCATCAAGTGATCCAATTCCACAAAGAGAAGTTCATCATCATGTGGAATCTCATATTCCATACCCCATACCTGTTCTGAGCAGCTAATCATTCCTCTTCGCTTGTTCACAATTGTTGACAATCGATTCGTGAGGTATCCAGATTCAAAAAAATCAATGACTTCAGCTGGTTGATATGAAGAGATCTTGAAATGTTCCTCAGTGCCAGTAGCTTTATCTAGCACAAAATCGGGTAAATAAATGCCCCAGATGGAACAATCAATACGGTACGAATGATCTTTGAATAGAGAGGTCATAACTGTATATACAAGGGATGGATATACCATAGATGGAACCTCATCATCCACTTTAACTGTCATAATGTCAATATTCACCTTCTCCAGCACAATTCGATAGCCTTCAACCAGTTTTTCTGCTGAGTAACCCTCTGTTTTCAGCTTTTCCAGCAGTTTATCTCTGAAGAACATACTAGACACATATTAAATATTGGATTAATAAGCTTGAAGAGTGATATTTGGATAGATCACATAAAATAGGAGCATAAATATCCCCAAGCAATACAATGGATATACGTAATTCTGATTGGTCATCACTGTTGATCAAGTTCCATATATTCAATTTTATAAACCATAAAAGGGTTTGGACACTAATGATAGACCTATATTCACAGAATCAGCAAGAGATAAAGATCAACTTCTATGCCATATCAATTGGTATAGTTGCATCACTCACCGGTTTTGTATTCAGAAATGCAGTTGAGATGCTTGATGAGTGGATTTATGGGTCTGAGCATTCAGTTTTCACGTGGCTTGAGCCATTACATCCCGTTCTGAAATTCCTGATCATTATTCTAATCCCAGCAATCGGGGGTGGAATCGTTGGATTTGGTGTGATGAAAATAGCAAGTGAGGCCAAAGGACACGGCATACCCAATGTCATGAAGGCAATGCATACTAATGATGGCATTATCAGACCACGAGTACCTGTAGCGAAGTTTATTCTATCTATCATTACTATTGGAACTGGAAATTCTGCTGGTTCAGAGGGACCTATAGCTCAGATCGGTGCAGGTTTGGGTTCTGTTTTGGGTCAGAAATTCAAATTAACAAAAAGTGAAATCAATATTCTCATTGCTACAGGAGCATCCTCCGGGATAGCTGCAGTGTTTAATGCTCCACTTGGTGGAGCTTTGTTTGGGATAGAAGTATTGCTCGCATCAATTACCCTTCGTTCTGTAATACCAGTGATTGTGGGCAGTGCTACAGCTATAGCCACCAATAATATTATCCTGAATAACTATGAATCAGTATTTGAGGTACCAGGATACACTGTTGGCAATTCTATCGAGTATGTCTTTATTCTCTTAATGGGATTGATTATTGCAATTGTAGGTATTTTCTGGCAGAAAAGCCTTGAATTCTCAGAGAGAAAATTTAATGCTTGGAAGATAGCATTATGGATCAAAACCAGTGTTGCAGGGTTAATTGTAGGTATCCTGCTGTCCCTATCAACTCATGACCTTCGTGGGTCGAGTTATGCACTGATTCAGAATGCACTACTGGGGCATGATTATTATAATAAACCTCACGAGCAGATTGTATCCCTAATTGGAATGCTCATCTTGTTCCTACTTGTAAAAATCCTTATTACATCTCTCTCTCTAGGATCTGGACAATCAGGTGGTGTTTTCTCACCTTCATTGCTGATGGGTGCGCTCACCGGAGTGGCCTATGGATTGATTTTACATATCCTGTTTCCATCTCTTAATATTAATCCTGGATTGTATGCAGTGTTAGGCATGGCATCACTCTTTGGGGGAATAGCCAGGGCACCACTGACTATGGTCATTATCACGACAGAAATGGCTGGAGAATATCAAATATTCGCTGCATTAATGCTGGTTATTGCGGTCAGCTACCTATTACATAATTATCTGTTAAAGGAGTCAATCTACACCGAATCATTAGTTCGATATGGCCTCTCCACTCATGTTAGAACAGTAGATGATGCACTCAACTTTATTCCGGTGCGCGATGTCATGTCATCATCTGTAGTCTGCATATATGAAGATACACCCACCAGTATGTTACCAGACATTTTCGTTAGTTATCATCATTCAGGTTACATAGTTATTGATCGTGAGAATCACCTCAAAGGGGTAGTAACATTAACAGACCTTAGAAGGTCAAAAATTGAGAATAGGGAGGATTTAGTCATAGGCGATATCATGACGACACAGGTGATCAGTTTAGCTCCACATAAATCTGTCAAGGATGCAATTGACCTCATGTATCGTAATGGAATTGGACGAGTGGCAATTACTATTGAGAAGAAAGATACCAAAGAACTCATCCCTGTTGGATTATTTACCCGTTCTGATATCATCAAAACATTAGAATCACTCTACAAGCATCATGAGGATGAGCATGAGAAGAAAATGACTGAATTTAAAAAGAAAATCACTCAACCCTTCATCAATGTATTTCCATCATCTTTTCCCCACCTCAAGGGAAAAGTGGTGAAAATTGAGTATGATTGGGTACTTGCTTATCAGAAAATTACTGAGGATCAAATTGATATTTAACAAACCTTGAATACAAATAATTCAAGTATCAAATGAGTATTGTGAAAATCAAAGAATTCATACACTCAAGATTGTGCTAGAATAAGATAAATACATCACCAGTACACAATATACTTTTATTTCCAGCTAAATATTCTGAATTATGAAGGAGTACAGCATAAAAGAACTACAGCAATTATTCGAAAAAGATGCCATGACATCGGAAGAATTGACTAGAAAGTACCTGGAACGGATAGAAGAGATTGATAAGAAAACCAATGCCATCATTGAGATCAATCCTGAAGCCATGGATATAGCCAGATCGCTTGATGAGGAGCGTAAAAGTGGAAAAATCAGAGGAGTATTACATGGTATCCCAGTCGTACTCAAGGACAACATTGATACTGCAGATAAGATGATGACAACTGCAGGGTCTCTTGCTCTCGAGGGTAACTATGCCAGGGAGGATGCTTTTGTCGTCAAGCAATTAAGAGAAGCAGGAGCAATCATCCTAGCCAAGGCAAATTTATCTGAATGGGCAAATTTCAGAGGACAGAAATCCAGTTCTGGGTGGAGCAGTAGGGGGCGACAGACACGCAATCCCTATGCACTGGATCGTAATCCATGTGGATCTTCCTCTGGATCAGCTGTGGCAGTGGCAGCCAATTTATGCACCGTGGCAGTGGGTACTGAGACAGATGGATCGGTTATCTGTCCATCAACAACCAATGGTATCGTAGGAATTAAACCCAGTATAGGCTTGGTTAGCAGATCAGGGATCATCCCCATTGCACACAGTCAAGATACTGCAGGTCCCATGGCAAGAACAGTTGAGGATGCTGCCATTCTATTAGGAGCAATGGTGGAACATGATTCTCGAGATACTGTGACTGAGCAGGCAGAGAAGGGATATAAGGACTACACGACATTTCTCGATAAAGAGGGACTTCAAGGTACACGATTAGGTTACTGCCCATCGATCATGCAATCCAATAAAAAGGTTGGGAAGATCATGGAAACAGCAATGGAGATGTTAAAATCACAGGGAGCGGAGCTGGTGGAGTTTGAGAAATTCCCCTCTGTGGAGAAATTAGGAGATGCGGAGTTCAGTGTTTTACTCCATGAGTTCAAACAGGATCTCAATGCCTATCTTAAGCTCGTTCCAGATACAGTTAAGGTTCACTCCATGCAGGATGTGATTGATTTCAACAATGAACATGCAGATACAGTACTTCCACATTTTGGACATGAACATTTTGTTTCATCTCTAGATAAGGGTGATTTAGATAGTGAGGAGTACAAGAATGCGTTGAAATTATATGAGGAGTTCAAGGAAAAACTTGTGGAATTCATGGATGAACATAATCTGGATGCTTTGATCTCTCATTCAGGAGGGCCAGCATGGTTTATCGATCATATTAATGGAGATAGCTATACTGGGGGTTCGGGTACGAGTTATATCGCTGCGGTTTCAGGTTTCTGTAATATCACTGTACCTGCAGGCTACATCAGTGGATTACCCATAGGTATATCATTCATTTCAGGTCCTTTTGAGGAACCGACCATCATCAAACTAGCCTATGCCTTTGAACAGGCCACACATATCCGTAAATCACCCGAGTTTCTCGAGACAATCAAGACAGAATGAATGAAATTTTATTGTTATATATCTGTATAAATTAGAGTATCTATTAATAGGTGATAGCATGATTCCCGTCTATGTCACAAAATGATCTCGCTGGTGCGTTTTCCACATTTTTTGCCTTGGTATATCTACTAGCCAATGCTCTTGCAGCTCTGACAATGTACCAGTTTGTTGTATTCTTATTTACAGATCCTGAAGGATTGGACGCTCTTGTTGGTGCTATATTCATTATCATCGGTATGGCGATGTTCTGGTTTGTGTTTGCCTTCCTGGCATTGATTCTCATGCTGTTCGGCAAACTCTGGAAACAGAGAATGTGGATTATCATCCCTGCAGCTCTCACCTCTTTGGCTAATTTCATTGTTATAGGTTCGATATTTACCTATGGCCCAGAAATGAGTAGAATATTCAATTTACTTGTCCTGTTTCTTGTACCCAACATTTTACAAGGCTTTGTCATCTTCAAGGGATATCGAAACTTAAAAACAATATAAAGAATAGAAATTTCAGTACTTCCAATGAGGGAATTAATTCATTTTATCATTTTTTGACAAGCTATTTTTATTGTTCGGTGAATTATGGCGTGATCAATTTCAGATTACACTGTGATTGCCAAGTTCCACAAAAACTACTACAATATCATCAAAAAATCGAGTGCTTGCAAAATTCTAGTAAAATGGAGAATTTATTGCATACTTTTATTTTTGAAGATTTATATCTTTTTATAGATATGTTTTTGCAGAAATATGTGGATAAGATTCTTGGGTATCTCAATATTCTTGCTGACAGGGTCAGCTTAAAATTCAGAGGAGAGAAATGCTATAGGTACTGCTCAGTATCCAATGAACTCTTTTCATCCCAGATCTACCTAGGGTTGGAGGATGAAAATCTAACTGATCAGCTCGCAATAGGTATGATCAAGGAGGTGAGTGAACTAATGAAACGATTGAATGCAGAAACCGATCGTCTTCTCTCTTATGCAAGGTTAATGCATATACTTATGGTCAAATTTGATGAGCAATACCAATTCAGGAGTACTATTGCATTCATTCAGGCCAGTCTTGCACTAGAGGGTAACAGCTACACTGTTGATGAGCTAAAAACCACTCTTACTGGATGGACTGTGGCCAATAAACGCCTACATGAATTTTATGAGGTCATTAATTACCGGGAGCTGCTCTCCTTTCTGGAATCAAAACGCAGTGGTATCAATACTAGAAACATTAAACACATACACTCAATTCTCCACAAGAATATTGCTGAAACAAAATTCCGTAGCAAGGAGGAGAAAGGAAGAGTGGCTGTAGATGCAATAAAAACTGATTTCGAACACCTGTGTCGCTGGTACCGCAGTATTCGAGAGGTTACTCTCATGGATATTGCTGAGTTCCATAGACAAATGCACCTCATTTCTCCCTTCAGCACTGGAAACACTAAACTTGCCAGAGAGTTACTGCGCTTGCAACTTCTAGATCAGGGTTATCCATTATTCCTGTTTGATGATCAAAATGAGGAAAGATACCAACGAGCACTCAAGAGCAATGATTCAGAGCCACTCTCCAGATTATTCATCGACCTCATCATTTTTAGGCTCAGAGATTTGAAACAGGATTTTAAGCCAATACTAAGGGATTTACAGGCTTTTATCAATAATTTCGCACAGACATCAGGATTTGATACTACGGAATTTAATAATCTATTATCATCCTACCAGCGGATCTATGTCTAAAATTATTCTATCATTCATCGGAAAGAAACTATCCTTTAGTATAGATCCTGCTGGGAGACCTTCATGCAAACTCATTATTTTGAAGAAGCAGGAGAAGAGAATCGGGAGAAGACCTTTGAGTTAGTTGCGAATCTGGCCAAGAAGATGCCTGATACCAAGATTATCGTAGCTAGCACAACAGGTGGAAATGCACTCAAAGCACTTGAAATGCTCGATCAATCACGACTAATCATTGTTACCCATCAAGCAGGGTTTTCTGAAGCTTTTACACAGGAGATGCCTGAAGAAATCATGGAGAAGATCAAAAGGAGTGACGCAAAACTCCTTACCACTGCACATGCCTTTGCGGGTGTGGGAAGGGCTGTTCGAAGAAAACTGGGTACCTGGATGTTTTCAGAGCTTGTGGCAGAAACCTATCGCACTTTTGGACAGGGAACCAAGGTTTGTGTGGAGATCACCCTCATGGCTGCTGATGCTGGGTTGATAGGATCTGAGGAAGTTATAGCAGTTGCAGGTACTGGTAGGGGAGCTGATACTGTATGGACCATTAAACCTGCACATAGCTCCGATTTCCTTGATCTGAGATTACAAAAACTAATATGCAAACCTCTATTCTAATAAATATTCATAAAAGTATAGTAAAACTATACTTTCAATATTTTATTATTTCAAGCGTTTTTACGACAATTCAATGTATTTCTATGTCTCGAAATAGGATCTCAAATTTCTCATGCTTTATATGTGATGGAGTTCACCAAGGTCATTATGAAAAATATTGTGCCTACAGTGGGAGTAATCCTCCTGCTTGCGTTTGTTGCACCAATAAGCATTGATGCAGCAGTAACGAGTAATATTCTTACCTTTGAGGGAAATAGTATTTCCCCAGGCGATGTGAAGGAGTATCAGGTTAACATTTTAGTAAATGGTAAACCTGCAGATATCTCCTCCACTGCATTGACCTACAATGTACCCCTGTGGGAATTTGATCTCAAACATGGAGATGTACTCAGTGTGAGTACTCTAGACCTATACACCTCCGTTCAGTATCCATTCAGACTGGATGCAACAATGATGAGTGTGGATGCCCCAAACATGGATACTGCTGAATTTGTATCTTTCAAGCTAAATGAAGTGGAATTAACAATCCCCATGGAGAACCAAGAGGAACTGAAATTTCTCTTCCCTCTCACCATCTATGCAGAGGATGGATCAACTGATAATACTGCTAGTTTTCTGTCCAAAAATGGGTTAGTCGTTGATTTCATGGACGGGGATTTCATAATGAATGATGCCTCCAAGGCTTTCTCTGTAGTAGGAGGACCGGGAGGACTTTATGTAAATGCTACTTTTGGTCCAGATGGATCACTGATGGAATATGTTCATCAAGATGATGGTTATGCTGAGGGCCCCCTAGAATTCAGAATAAAAGAGCTTGACAAGGCCTCACCTAAACTAGCATCAATGCGTTTGATGTATAATGAACACCTGGATTTGAATATTGTAAAACAGTTCAGAGTGCTTGATTTTATTGATCAGGGAACCGAGGTAAGTAAGGCATTCCTTGATACCTATCCCATAGTCAATGATAGCCAGTTGGAGATCACATTCAATGAAAAAGCATTAAATGTTAGTTTTGTATTTGATGAGAAAGGACTAAGTATTGAGGGAACGGATGAAACCTTCAGTTTCATAGAGATGAGAGTTGGAGACAATCCCTTACATGTTCAGGACTCTACTGAGGTCACAAATGTGCTATTTGGTGATGGATTGGATGATCTTTCCATGAATATAATGCTCTGGAATCAACTACCCAACCTTAGGGGAGAAGTAGTTGTCATGGGTGGAACAGGAAATCTTGAAACTTATAGTATTGACAATGTATTTGATGTATACATTAAGAGAATTGATAAATCCACACCTCAGCTGAGATTGGATGAAAGTAATCCTCTCTTCGAGGATGAGGGACTTCGTGGTGAGATGATAAGTGCTCTCTTTATGGGAGATACCACAAGCAGCACTCAGGATAATATTATCCGATTTGAGACCAGAAAAGAAACTTGGAAATTGCGATGTTTTGAATATGTCTTCGATACTGGTGAGCAGATCACCTTTGATGTGAAACGATACAAAGAGGATCCAGTCAATGGTGCAGATCCAATTGATCGTTTCATTCTCTCCGAGAAGAAATTTGATTTTATCTATCATTTCGGCTTCCAAGGCCTCGAGAATCAGACGTTTGAATGGCAGGTTGGCAAGTACTGGATTGATGGCAAAGAAGTAACGACACCACTCAATGATTATTATCCTATTGTCTCTGGATCTATAATAAGCATAACTACTAGTCCTGAATTCAAATATCTTGGCCTTCAAATGGGAAGAACTGATCCCAAAGACAAGAGTGTCTGGGTCAGTAACCAATGGACAGTCAATGGTATACCACAACTGGAATTTAATCCACTTACCTACATGCAGATGAGGATTGATACAAAATATCTGGATAAAGCATCCCCCAAGGTAATCATGAGTTTTATCTTTCCTCCTGCATTTGATGAACAGATTTTGAAACTGTATCCAGATACCCAGAATTCTTTTGATATTCTCGATTATGGTAACTTCACTGGATTCTTTTTTGGTAGCTTCTCAAGCATCAGTCGAGTAGATGGGCATGTTACTGTGCTCAAGGCACATAGCAGTGATCCCTTTGACAATATCTACAGACATTCTGAACCCTGTGGCCCCTGTGATATGAATATGGGTACAGATGCTCTTGGAGTAGCAGAGGATATTACTGTGAATGATGGAAGCACTCAACTCATGCTTTTCAGAATAAGGAAGAGACCTGATTTACTCTTACAAGAATGGGATCAACTGATTGATGAACAGATGACACTCATGAAGGAGAACCCTCTCGCATCACCAGTTCCCATGACTTTTACCATTATCAATCCGGATTTTGCACCAAAGATTAGTATAGATCAATTCTGGGAATTTATGTTCTTTCCTGATCAAGTTACCCCCCAAGCTCTTGGATGGGGAGAGATCAATCCCAATGAAGTGGTACGCACCACAATAGATGGTAAAGAAGTTGATACTTTACCTCACCTGGGAACTCTTTTCCAAACAGTTGCCGCAAGATTCCATTATGCTGATGATGGTAAAACACCTTGGGACTGGACAGGATCTGATGAGATTATTAAATCCCTAGGAGGTCGTGGTTCCACCACATTTACCGTCTCAGGTACTATTGCTGTTAGTTATCAAACAGATTTTACCTCGAAATATGGTGTCACACCAGATCAAAGTACTGATCTCAGTACAATCCAGAGGATAGATTGGGAGTATACCCTTGATGGGGACTTTGTAAGAGTGAAGACCTTATTCACCGATGGTACTTTGATTGAGTTCATCAATCCACAAGAGATACTCAGTATGAGAAGCTGTGATAAATTACTAGCTCATGAACTTACCCATGTTGTGCAATCCAAGGGTAATACTACCAAGATTACTTTCAGCTTAGCATCAGATAATTTCTGTCCCAGAATATCTAAAGATAACTTCTGGAATGTGTTCTTCTTCCCAGAAAAGGCAACGCCAGAGATGTTTGGGTACAGTGGAGAGAAGTTCAGCAACCTTGTATCCGCAACAGTGAATGGCGAGAGGGTAGATTCTATTAAATACATGAGTGAGTTCACTGAAGTTATTCAGGGTTTATTCGACCATGTGGGAGAGGATGGATCTACATCTGCTCATTTTGATTGGTCAGGTGCGAATCAGGCACTTAGAACTTGGGGAGATGATGGAGTGGTAACAACCACAGTTCGTGCAGACATTAGGGTGAGATATTCCAATCAGGAAGCATTATCACTGGATAATGACCTTAGTACATTCAAGGAGATTGAATGGGTATTCACTCTTGATGGTATGTTCAAAGCTAAGAGCGTGCGATTCACCGATGGAACCGAATATCACTCTGTCAATCCTGAATTATCAGCACAGCTTGGATATATCGATGGAACAGAACTTGAGAGAACTTGGGAGGTACAGGGAGAATTTATGGGTAAAATCAACCCCATTGTCACCTTGAAAGTACATCCACAGAGAGCACAGGTAAAATTCGGAGTGGATAATCTCTTCTATCTCCTCTTCTTCCCAGAACAGGTGAATAGAGAATTTCTTAATTTGGGTCATCTTGATCTGAATGAGGTTTTTGAATTATCCATTAATGGTGAGAAATTAGATGCTAATACTCATGCAGGTGTTGCCATGCAATTCTATCTCAATATCGGGCATGTTGGAGAGGATGGATCTACTTCTGCTCATTTTGACTGGTCAGGTGCAAGTCAAGCACTTCCAGCATGGGGTAATGAAGAAGGCACAGTGGTTATTACTATAGGTGATGTCATTGAAATCACCTTTGAGAGTTTTTCTCACTTATCACTTGATCAAAACCTTGAAACTGTGAAGAAAATTACCTGGATTTACTCACTTGATGGAGTATTGCAGGGCAAGTATATAGAGATGCTCGATTCCTCCCTGCAGATAAAACTGAAACAGGATTTAACGACAAATACAACTGATACAACCACTACAATATCTGAGGAGACAAATTCTGATGATAGTACATTAACAGAGACAAATACCACAGGCCCTGAATCACCATCCTTGGATCTACCAGGCCCGGTGAATGCGATTAGTGGGATATTCATTCTATCTATTGTAGCACTCGTGATACGAGTAAAACGATATAAGTAATTGAAACATTAGTGTGTTAATATTTTCAATTAATTCATCCATTAACATATGATCCTTGAGGATGGAATGATTCTAAAATTGAGCTCCTGATGTCTCTACATTATGATATTCGATTTTTAATCTTCGAGATTGGTTCGCCTATGATGTACTGATCTGATATTTTCCAACTTTGCGTACTAAAATCAAAGTTATCAGGATAAAAATAATATTTTCTCGATGAACTCCCCCTGACATTCAATGGATAATACTCCATCTGTGGAAATAATCTCCAAAATGCAAATGAAAATTCCATGGCTTGTGGATTGGTCATGGTACCCCATATAACAGCAGAATTATTGCTAAGTAAGTTGAAAGAAATTCTAAATGGGGGAGGGTTACTCTTTAGATGTGAGATCAGATTCCTCAATTCAGCTTCCTTGATGTTGGGAATAAGGACTAAATAGGAGTCACTAAAATTTATTAATGATCGATGATAACGAATCCTAATATCTGAGACCAATTTATTCATAACAGTAGTATAATGATTATGTGTGTCAGTTTTACTCAGATTTAGCAATTTCCTAATTTCAGTTTGCTTGATTGAAGCATCCATAGTCAATAATTTCAGTATTTCAAAATGAATCTCGTTGTATTCATCCAAATTTGCTTCTACCAAGGGAGGAGTAATTTCTAGCTCTGAATCTTGTGGTATAGTATCCACCCATTCTTCCCATGAAAAATCCCATATCCCTGTTTTCCGATCAAATTTTGTAAGTGAGGGATATATTTGATATCGTACATTTGTGCTATCTAGAACGTGTATATCCTCGAATAATTCTAAACCTTTCAACATATCAATCAGCTTATCGATTTTCTCTCTTGCATGTGTGGGAAAATTCACTTGAACAAATAAGCCGAATCTCATACCCAAAAACCTAGAGCGATACAGACTATAGGGGAATTCATCAAAGAATTTCTCAAGGGTTTGCATTTTATCCAGATCAGAAACAAAAATAATGAAACTAATGGCTGTTAATCCCAATTTTTCAGGATAATATGTTGCATATGGATGTCGTAATATACCCTTTTCTTGTACATTGATCAGGTGTTTCTTTGCTGTGGGCCAAGATATTTGCAATCGTTTTGATAAATCGGAATAAGTCATCAGAGGATCTGATTCCAGAGCCAAAATGATTTGATAATCGGTATCACTTATTCTCATTATTTACCCTCGTCAATATCGTATCAATCAGATGAAAGTAGCAGGACATTGTTACTTATATCTGGTTCATCATCATCAGTACCAGGGGGATCAAAATCTAGATTGATCGAGCCATAATCAATTCCACCAGAAAGTAACAGAATCTCTATTTTAATATTATACCATCCATTTTCTACTGCATCATCATAAAACAGCATCGAACCATTAATTTGATTCACATCTGCTTTTACTAAGTACTCATTTTGGATAAACTGCCCGGATGTCAAAGTAAGGGTGAACCGCATGTAAAAAGTAATTTTCGTTGTACAGGTATGATTTAGGTTAAATTTAACTACTATATCGTTCTCAATTCCATCTGGATCTAAACTAGTATAGTATGCATCATCAATAGCGAAATGCATCTCATAGGTATTATTTTCCAAAATGAGAACTTCAGCGGATGTAATGGACAATGAAATCAAAATTAATAATACAAGCAATGTACGATGTACTTTGTTATGCATACATTTACAACTTATTTGTAAATCTTAAACATATCTAAAGAATATCGGGGAAAAATTTTGTTTTGTTTCAATTTTTAATAATATTCATTTATATCCATCTAAAAACAATTTACGTGCAATTAATCGCTCCATTGGTTTGAGAATCATAAATTCAGCATCATTTCTCCATTTTTGATTGACAAAATCAAAATTCTCTGGTTCTAACCAGAAATATTGATATTTCCCATACTTAAAATCTAGGATCAATAATTCGACATCTGGATAGAACGACCATAATGCTTTGAAAAATTTCACCATTTCATTGGGTGTAGCCTCACACCAGAAATATATGGTATGATCATGACACATGTCAATACTCACATTAAACGGAAGGGGATTATTCTTTATTGAAGAAAATAAACTGATGGCATCTTCCTCATTTTTGTTAAATATTCTAAGAAGATACTTATTATGCCCTTTCAAGGTATTATTCTCCATCTTCACCTTCGGATACAGTAAATGTTGATTTACTAATTCATATGCCTTTAGTATCTCAACATCATCGTCATGCAAATGCAATTTAATTGCATACAATGACATACTTGGATCAATACTGAGTAATTTTATAATCTCAAGGTGAAGTTTTGTCAATAGTGGTATTTCTAGCTGTTCTCTCTCAGGAATCACTATCTCCTTTTTCTCTTCAAACCAAGTCATATAGTTAAAATTCTCCTTATGATGAGATGAAGAATAGGTGAATCGGTTTAAACTAAGGTTTAAGGTGTAATTGGTAATTTTATGGAGTTTTTTCAATTTCATGAAAAACAATAGGATATGATAGAGACTATTCTTGGGTGAAATAAATCGAACATACATACTTATTTCAGTGACATAAATCCGAAAAATATTCATTTTATATGGATGCTCTTGAATAGCCATCTCAACAAATTCCAAATCTTCCAATGTTTCTGAGGTAATGATGAAATGAATGACAATCAGCCCAAGCTTTTCAGGAACAAATACTAGCTCGGGAATCCCCGAGAATAGTTGATTCTCAATAATTATTCTTTGGATCTCTGAATCATTATCAAATTCCAATGAATTGCTATTATTTTCTGTCATTCTCTTTTCATCCAAAACTGAAACACCAAACTATAATTAAGACTTGTAAGTAAAATATTTAAATGTATTGAATAAACCTTATTATTTTTCAATAATATTTTATAAATGTTTAAAAATTCAATTTGTGAAGTTTTCAACCATATTTAATAGACAACCATACTATTCAATTCATTGCTTTTCCCTTATAAATACAATAGATCATATAATAGAGAATAGAGGTTAATCTGATACTCAATCATCTTCATCTGCTTCATAGAGTTCATGACCATCTATATACACACGGATTTGAGTACTACAATCCCCACAAGTTAAAAATATCACATTTATATCATAATTACCAAAATCATGATTGACCATCATAAAATTATCCATTACCATAATTTCTTGGCCTTCAGTGACTGAAAAAGCATGAAAATCAGTGGAAATATCAAATACTTCTGAATCAGATTCTCCACAACTCAATATTGTTTCATCAATCCTTGCTTTTCCATATATTTTCAGTTCTGCATAACATTTCTCACAAGTTGATTCAATATCTATCTTCACAATGTATACTCGATACCCTGGTGCATTTTCATTTTCAATATCAATGAAATCCTCATAGATACTAAATTCTACAAATTCATGATTGATGCAAGAATTCGTATTGGATTCAAATTCGTCTTGGCAAGTATGATTTTCCATTTGCCAAGGAGTACTGATTTTGTTACATTTGGGACAAGTACCTTGATGGAGGAATTGTTCATAGAAAATCCCATCCTTCTGAATTTTACTGAGCAATGGAGACATTTGTTCCATAAAAATATCAGTTAATGTAGTTTCTTGCTGATTAGCCAACCATTTCAGATAATTTTTGAATTCTGAATTGATTCTAAAATGAATCCCGGCATCCCGATTTTTTCCTTCAAAATTTTCCATATTTGATTGTCCCAAGTATAATAGATAACCTATTTGCCTGATAGAAACGATATTGAGTAAAAGTAAAATTACAAGTTGTGATTTTCTAGTTCAAACCCTACTTTATGCATCAAAATCGTTAGATGAGAATGATATCTCAGAAAAGCAGCATTCTTCATTTGATGCTAGAGTAATGGTGTTGGACATTACACTTCTCACTAGTGCACTCCACAATGATTATGAAACAAATTTGATGTTGATGGAACAGATGCAACTGCAAGAATTTCTCAAGCAACAGGGGATGGGGAAAATTCTACTATCCTCACTACATCTTGTCACCCATCTGATTTTCTTCTCCTTGGTATTGCTAGTGAAAACCATCTGGGCAGATATCAACTATTTCCTATCAGATATATTAGGCCTCAACTTTCCATGGCTAGTAATCATTGTATTATTAGCAGCTACTGAACTCATATTTCAGATTCAATCCTTCAGAGAAGAAATTAAGCTCTTCAACACAACCACATTGAGTGCCACTTTGAAAGGGATTTTAAGGAACATATTGCCCATGACAATATATTCTGCCCTGATCTATGTGTTACTGGATGAGATGGGTAACGAAAGAGACATAATTCTCTATACCCTTCGAGATGTGTTCCCCTGGATATTGTTGGTGCTTAGTGTGACTGGATTTCTCTTACTTCAACCTATTGCCACCAGGCAGCCAAGGGTATCTACTCGATCACTCATCATGGCTAATGTTCTGTTGATCCTACTCCTTATCAGTTCCCTGCTGATGATCACCAACTCCAGTGGCTTCAGATTTGAGACTGTTCCCTATCTGCAGAGCCCAGGTGAGGATAGAATGAGTATCATGTGGGTGACCTCAACTGATGCTGTGAGTTGGGTGGAGTATGGTGAGACGACTGCTCTTGGAATGACTGCTTATGCCAGCTCAGTGCTGGGACTGCTACCAGTAACACAGGTTCATAAGGTGATGATACAGGGATTACAACCCGGAACTACCTATCACTACAAGGTGATATCTAAGGAAGTGAAGTCCGTTGACCCCAACAGTGCGGATTTTGGTAGTACTATTGAATCAGAGTTGAAAAGCTTCAATACACTTGATACAACCAAGGATGCTTATTCATTCTTTGTCTTCTCGGATATTCATGAGCAGGAGGAGATCTATCAGATGACAATGGACTATGCAACCACTACACCGGATTTTGTGGTGATGAATGGTGATCATCTCAACCATGTTGATAGCAAGGATCAGCTGCTGGAGCAGTTTATTGATCCTGTAGCATCAGCACTGCAGGGAGAAATCCCTTTTGTCCTGGCAAGAGGTAATCATGAGACCCGTGGCCCATTAGCCAGGGATTTCTGGAATTATGTGGATACTCCCACAGGTATGCCCTATTATTCCTTTGATCATGGCCCTGTACACTTCACTGTTCTGGATACTGGTGAAGATAAGGAAGATGATGATGTGGAGTATTCAGGTCTGGTGAATTTCACACAGTTCTACGATGAGCAATATCAGTGGCTGCAGGCTGAGGTACTGACTGATGCCTATCAACAGGCAACATTCCGGGTAGTATTAGCACATATCCCTCTCAATGGTTTTCTCTTTGAGGATGAGTTCACCTTTGGCAGAGAGTACTTGCAGCAATGGGCCACTCTCCTCAATGATACCGGTGCAGATCTGATCATCTCTGGGCATATGCATGGAAATATATTATTTGAGCCAGGAAGTGAGCTCAATCCCTTTGATTTCGTGCAGGTATACACCGGTGGCTACTACACTGATGATCAAACTCTGTTTCAGGTGGATGTTTCAGGCACACAGATCAGTATCAGGTCTACCCTCATTGCTGGTGATGATCAAGGTACAGTATTAATTTCTCATACCATCAATTGAAGACCTAATGTCACATATTCAGAATACATACATTATTATTAGGTAGAGAACTATAATCACTTCACTGTTTTTTCAGTAAGGGTAGAATGATGAGAGGTAGAAACCAGTAGGGAGAAAATGGAGCTGAAGTGAGATCAGTATTTAACTCTAAGGAGTAACTATCCACAAATGAATCACCATAATTCATGGAACAGTCCACATTGATGGATACTTCATACCCATCTTCAAGAGTAGTGACAAAGATGTCAGTCATCTCAGGGAGGATGCTTGTATGAAATGTCATGGAATAGGGATCTTTACTGATGGCTGAGGAGTATACAGAAGATTCATTATCAAAAGCATTGGAATACTGATCAATATCAAAATGCTCCAATTCATGATTATACTCTAGATTAATGACCGAGAAGCAGCTACCCTGATCACATTGATAGTATTTGGTGTAGGTGAAATCAATTAGCATACGGTAGACATCAGTATAGTTCATGGGCTGATCCCAAAAAATGGTGATATTGAGCTCATGTGTTTCCAACACCACTACTGCAGATACGGAAGAAAACCCACCATCACTCTCATCATCATACCATTGTGGCCTGTACTCATCAATTGCACTGCTTAGAGGGAGGAGTAAGAGGAGAAGGAATACTGAATAACGCATAATGCCTTTGGCAATCTCTCGTATTAATAGGTTTACAGGGATGGAGATATCGGTGAAAGTTTTGAAAGTGTATGCAGATCAATGCTCATCATTGATGTTGGCCAAGCAATATAGCAATATCTGCACGAATAATACTGAAAAATCCCTGGTTATGTATTCTTAGGGGAAGTTGCCAAAGTATCTATGCAGATCAGATGTTGATTTACACAATAGAACCTGAAAGAGTGTATGGGAGGAGCAATCTGAATGCATCAAAGCAAAGATGGAAGGAGAATATGAGTAATTAGTATTGATCTATAGTTCACTGTTAATGCAGAATGGATTTATGCATTCCATCCTGAATCAACCTATGTTCACGCCATCCATGAAAGATTTCCTCAAGGAGATTAATATTCCCATACGATTGAGCTGCCTTCTCCCCTCAGGATATCCTATAGTTCTCTCCCTCTGGTTCATCTATGAACCCCGAGATGATACCCTGATCTGTGCCAGCTCGGAGGGATCCAAGTTGATCAGTTATCTACGAACTAATCCCAAAGTAGGTTTTGAGATAGCCTCTGAGCTTCCACCATACTGTGGCATTCGCGGATATGGAACTGTTACATTACATCCTGATCATGAACTACAGCTGATGAAACAACTCTACATGAAGTATTTTACCAACCAAAACTCCCAATTATACCGTTTTCTTACGAGTCGTCCTAAACAGGAGATTCAAATAGTTATTAAACCTCAAAAGGTCTTTGATTGGAATTTTCAAAAGCGAATGCAGGATAGTAATCCTCGAGCCATTCAGCGGAGTTGCCCTTCCTAAGTTGACATAATTTTTCTTACCTTCATTTTTATAAGCATTATATTATAATGGAATGATATGAGTTCCAAACACCAAGAAATCAATCTTATGGACAAGATTAATTATACACAGATGTACCCTTATGAATTGTACAAGCAACAGAGGGAGCATGGAGAGGTTGTTAGGATAAAGGATGCTTGGCTTGCCACTAGTTATAATGCGGTCAAAGATGTATTCAGTGATCATAGATTCCGTGCTGTCCATCCTAGTGAAATGGCACCTCAGATGATACTGGGAAATATGAATCCGATTCTTAAGGCAATTATCAAACCTCCACTTAGCTACATCATCAACAAACAAGTGCAGACCACATTGACAAGAGATTGGATTATATTTTCCAATCCACCTGATCACACCCGTATTAGAAAATTGGCACAAAAAGCATTTACTCCCAAAGCCATCAAGGCAATGCGTCCAAGTATCACCAAGATAACCAAAGAGTTGTTGGATCAGCTTGAGGATAAGCCGAAATTTGACTTAATTGATTCATTTGCATATCCACTGCCGATTGCCATGATTGCAGAAGTTCTTGGATTATCTGAAGATAACTCATTGGAATTCAAACACTGGAGCAAGGATATCATCAATGGATTCACTGCTGAGGCAATCAATAGTGATGTGAGAAAGAAAGCTAAGGTTGCGATTGAGGGTACCGTGCAAATATTGCAAGAAGAGGTTGATTTCAGAGATTCTAATCGTGGAGATGATGTGATCTCCAACCTGTTAAATGCCAAGGATGAAGATGAAGAAACAATTACTGAACAGGAAATCATATCCAATCTCATTTTGCTTCTAATCGCAGGACATGAGACCACGGTCAATCTGATTGCCAATACAACTTATGCATTGCTTAATAATCCAAATCAGTTTGACTTGCTCAAACGAGAGCCTAGCCTAGTGGATAATACGTTGGAGGAATCATTACGTTATGATCCACCACTGACTTTGACAACAAGAAAGGCAACTGAGGATATGGAGTTTTATGGAGCTCAGCTGAAGAAGGATGATGTGGTAGAAGTTTCAATGTTTGCAGCCAATCGCGATGCTGAGATGTTTGATAATCCCAATTCATTTGATATAAACAGGCCAAATGCCAGAAAACATCTAGCTTTTGGAAAGGGTATCCATTTCTGCCTAGGAGCACCACTAGCAAGAGCTGAGGGTGAGATTGCTTTTTCTGAGATGATCAAGAGATTTCCCACAATGAAATTTGATCCTACTAAACATCCTGAAAGAAAAGTGAATTTCCCATTCTCCTCTTTTGAACATTTCACCATACTCAAATAATCTCACATTTGCCCATATCTTGGTTTGGGTTTGAAAAACAGCTTTCTGATTATGATTATCAAAATGATAACGAATACAATGAGAACAATCGGTACGACGATGATGAGAAACGGGAAGGAGGCAAGAATGATAAATCCGATGAGCAAAGGATCTCTTGTCCCCTCATCAGTTATTTGATAGGAAATGGTTCCAGATACTGCAGCATCCTCGGGAATTGATATGATAATGGCAAGGGTGAACCCGATTTCTCCTCCATCATAGGGTTGGAGCCAGGAATCAATCACCGATTCTCCTGCTTGTAGGGATCCCCCATAGAGAGCTATCTCATCATCGTCATACATCATCGAAAGATTTGTTCTTAGGTATTGTGTCTCAGCAGAACTGCTTAACAGCTCATGTCGAGTATCAAGCTCTATCAGGTAATTGATAGAAGTTGTGGAGTTCGAATCCAAGGAGATGGTTGTTGAGAAAATCATATCAAGGTTTGGATTCATATTTATCCACCATAATGTTTGATTATTATCAAGGTTCACTGAGAAGTGACAGGATCCATTATCATTATAGTAGGTTTGATAGCATTCTCCACCTAGAGAACCAGCCATGGCATTGGGAATGAACACTGGGATCAAGAGCAAGATCAACAGGTACGCTTTCATATTGCTATTGGATTTATGTTAATATTATAAGATATTCCAATCAATGATCAATTATTGATTTGACTATTTCATTACTTCGAAACAATTAAAAGATTATAATGCAGTTTGAAAAGGTTGTGATCATATAGTTTGGATTGCTGTCGAATTTGATCGACTTTTGGTTGAATAGATACTAGGCTAGATTATTAGAATGATTTTTAACATCAGCTGTTTCCCGTAACATATGTTGATTCGTGTGTTCAGGGTGGATAAGTATGGAACTGAGGCAGCTGCAGCAAGCTTTGCCATGATGGCAGCAGGAGGACCATATATCCCACCCATGGAAGTGAAAATCAACCGACCCTTCATCTACATGATTTACGATAATCAGCTTGAGCTGATATATTTTCTTGGACAGGTAAGAAATCCTAGTATATCTCCAAAAAACGCAGGACCACCTAGACTTGATTGAAGTATTACACGTGACGAGAGGGTATCAAACCCATTTCCTGCAGAGTATTGAGGTACCTCTCCATTTCCAGTTCCTCATTCTGTGCAAGTACTATTTTTCCATATTGTAATAATGCAGCATAGTAATGTCCCCATCCATGATGATGGATTATTTTGCTATCCTTAAAGGTGAATATCTCATTTAGTCTGACAACAATGTTACGTTTTTTGGGTTCATTGATGATTGCATTGAACCGTACCCAAACCTGATTATCATCTCCAATTAAATGAGTTATTTCGGTCTCTGTAAAGATATCTGAGGACCAAATCATCTCTTTGATGAAACTTTCTTTTCCTGAAATACTGGACCATAATGAAACTCCTTCAGCTATTTTCTCATCAGAAAAACCAAGTAATTTTAAAAACTGGAAAAAAGGATTTGAGGAGGCACTTTCAGAAAAAATTGCATCGGAGGTTTTTATTTCTTTGAAATCTTCATTTTTAATCGCATATTGCTCATCATAATCCTCATGGACAAGGGTTTCCAATGTCTCCCAGTCCTTTTGATTTTGACAGTCATAGAATTGGATAATAATTTCCTTGTGCAACTCAGCTGACATTATTAAAACCAATTTACTGCAAAATTATAAGAATATGGTGGGAGCTCTGAATTTGTGATCCCTAAGTGATGGATACCTCATCGAATTCTCAATCATCTATCTCTGTGAGGTAATGTTCAAACACTAGCAGTGATATTCTACAATATGTATTGCCCATCCTGTCAAAGCGAGTTAGAGGTTACCAGTACACTGAAGACTCCCTGGGAGCTGGATACCCTTGATCATGCTGACCGTGTGAGTATAAGTTGTCCTTCTTGTGAGAAAGCCATCAGGTTGGATGAGTGCACTTGTCCCGAATGTGACAATGAATTGAGTACTGAGGGAAAGGAAGTTGGTGGACTGCAAACCATCCCTCCCGATTATTGTCTCTGGCTGATCTGCACCAAATGCGATTGGAAGAAGGATGTGTATGTGTCTCAGTGGGAGAGGTACTGATTCTGAGGGGTCGTCAAATCCTCAATTCTATAGGTTGAAACGCTAATCTGTAATATGTTGAGCTAAATAGCAAAGAAAAGCCTTGATTGTATGATGAAATTCGCTATAGGATAACGATTTTACATGAAGCTTGACAGCTGAAATTGACCTACCTATTGTAATTTTTGTGAAGACTATTCCAGATATATTATTTGTGAATATTATGTTTTGATACATCAAAAGTATAGCAATTGAATGAAGCACTCCACATGATAATATTCAGATTATTGGAAAAGGTCATATGTAAAGTATATACAAATCAATTCAAAAATTAAAAATAAATTTTACTTGGCAATTATTCTAGGCAATTATACTTGTCTGATTTTAGCTTGTAGAAATGATGATGTTATACTTAATTACTTAGATGACTAGTGAAATAAAACAGATCTAAAGTCAAAGTGATGACCATTAATGAAAAAAGTATAATGAGTTATTGATGAAGACTAGCATATGAATTTTCTAGATAGTGGAAAAAATCTCTTATATTACCACCTGGATGGGTAAAATAGATAGCACAATCATTTTTCTAATTAATAACAATCTTTGTTTAATCAAATAGATATTCTCCTATAGTAAAGATCGAAGAACCAATCTGAAGTAGACAGCTTGAACCACGAAGTAAGATATATTAAATAATTGATTAAATATAATAATGTTTACAATTATGTTCAATTAATAATCAAAGAGAAAGATGAGACTGGGTCCAGAACCCTTCATTCTAAAGTCTGTTAAAAATCAGTCAAATGCTCAAAAAATATTATAAATAAAGCAACAAATAAATCGTAAAACTAGTGCGAAATGTGTAGGTTTGATAGTCAAATGCACGAAATATTTAGAAAATTTGGTTAAGAATAATTATAATAATATCATTGAAAGATAGTATATCATATTATTTAAATAAATAATTAATATTGCATAAGATATAAAAAACAGATATTTTTTGTTATATGTATTTAAACTCGCATGTTATGATAAATATTTATCTAAATTTTTTACAATAATTAATATCTACATGATATAATGTATATTATCATAAAATTCGGAATATTAAAAAGGAAATAGTCCATTGGTTCTCAGCTTTGAATCGATTAAATTTTATAATTTCATATTATAAATTATATACATATTTTTCTAAAATTTTAATGTATTATCTTAAATAATTTATTAATAGATAAAAAAAATATATTCTAATACTTACATCCCATAAAATAGGCTAAAAATTCCAAATTTTGAATATCAAAAAATATCTTGATAAACTAAATGAGGAATAAATATTTGATCAATAGCTGTAAACGATCACTTTATAATACTTACCACTAACGGTAGTCCTAACCATAAAAAGATCGAAAATGTGGGGTTTGAAACCCATTAGTCCTCAAATATATCATATTTATTTATAACATATGATATAATAATTCACTATACAAATGATTTGCAAATTAGATGAACATATATATCGAATAGACTAATAATTAATATTAGAGTTGTCTAAGGCGCTATGAAATTAAATATTAATTTATACTATTGAATAATATAATAAATCAACAATTTATATAAAGAAATGAGGATACTGAATTAAATATTTATTGCGTTAAAAGATAGATAATTTTTAGAATTGACTACAATAAACTTATAATTTAAATAATATTCTTTCTTTCATATGAACAAAAAGTAGTACATACATATGTTTTCATTATATACAACGTTTGTTATTGTGTATGTACAAATATATAGGTAATTAAGTTAAATGTATAAATAAATAAAAGTATATTTTTGTGTTAATAGTAATTTACATTCAATACATATAATTATATGTATAAATACATAATAGGATCAATAGTATAGTTTTTCAAAAATCCATGGAAAAACATCATCTTTTTTGGATTACATATGATATGTTCCAGACATATGTGCCATTTAGATCAATTGAGACTAACAAGGTCAAACCTAGTTATCTGCAAAAATCACCAACTGACCCTACAGAAGCTGGATGCCGAATTTGTACATGCAAAGCCTGCAAGCTTAGTACTAAACCAGGCAATATCAATGTTTTTCATGGTCCCCATAGTATTTAGGCAATGAAGTATTCTATACCAGTTCATCTACGACCCACAACTATTTTTAACAAGCGAGATTATCCTAAGTAGATGGATCTCTTCCTTGAATCTCTTCTCAATGAACTATTGGAGTACAAAAAATTAATTCAAGAAGATGCTAGACCAAACCGGATTAAAGGAACTATGGTTCAACTAGAGAAATCATGGGAAATGTTACCAGTTGATCTAAAACAAGAAAAAACCATCCTTCTGGCCAATATTCAGTATACCATAGGCTCATATCATCTTCGAGTAAATAAAGATAAAATTGGGATGAATTATCTCTTTACTGCACTCAATACACTTTTTCAGGATGCTACATTTGCTACTTTAGGCCTCAGTGATTATCCAAATTTGACTATTAGTGAAAAACAACCAAAAGGACCGAAAACACTTATTTTAAATGAAGAAAGACTAAATTCATTCATTTATACCTTTCCTATTCAAGAAAAATTAAATTTAAGTATTTCAAACATCGAAACCATCCAGAAAGCAGGTTTTGATCATGATTTGCTTTTTCTCAATACATTAAAGGGAATTATACATGAATATTTCATTTATTATGAATATCGAGAAACATTATCAGCTGATGAATTAATTACGCTCTCTACCCTGAGGCTGCTATGCAGTCACCCCATATTGGGTCAGAAATCATCAAAATATGAGAAATTTGAGCACCTCTTGAGGATTGGATCCATTTTACAGAGAGAGAAACGGAATACTGAGGCATTTACCATATATAATGATCTTTTACATGAAATAGTTGAGTACAATCATCCCCATAGCTGCCTAAAATACAAATTAAGGGCAATGTTACAACTTGGATCACTATATTGGATACAGAAAGATGAAGAAAATGCAATCTCAACCTTGGAAAATGTAGTTTACGAGTCAAAGACTAATCTTCTACCCAGAAATATTGGCCAGCAAAATCTCCAGGAGATCCAAATTATTGTCTATCCGGCAGTAAAATTGCTGATAGATATTCTACTTATCACTGGAAATTACGATAAGACTAAGAAACATATGGAATTTCTCTCTGAACTTGTGTTAATAACCAATAAGCCACAGGATGATATACTTATTAAAATCAATCAATCTCAAATTCTAAGGGCCAGAGGGCAATTTGATAATGCAATTCATCACTTGCATCAAGCATATGACATCTTAGTGAATACTGGTTCTCATCCAACTACATCTGCTAAAATTGCAAAAGAACTGGGAATCCTGTTCAGATATCAGAGAAAATATACTGAATCTGAAGAATATTTGCGTCTCATCCTGGATATCAAGGGAATTGATCTTTCGGAAACTTATTATCAGCTGATATTAACCTTTTTAGAGGCCAATGACATTAAATCCGCTGAAAAATCCCTAGAATCTCTAAAGAAATTAACTAAATCTGATAATATTCTCACTTTAATTGCAGAATCACTGGTGAGAAAATCAGATGGGAGGCTGGAGGGCCTCTCTTTTGCTCAGAAACAGCTTACAGACATATTTTCCAAGTTTCAGAACAATGAGCTTCATCCAGATATCAATTTGATGATCACTGTGATGATCCATCTCATCGAAATCCTATTACTGGAGATGAAAATATCAGATAATGAGAAATTAGAGCGTGAGATGACAAATTACTTGAAATATCTCACAGGAACTGCCTATAAAACGGGCTCTACTTCATTAATTCTGCGTATTATGCTGCTAAAAGCAAGAATTTCTCTAATCCAGGAGAATATAAATCAAGTAGAAGCCATACTGAAGGATGTAGAACAGCTTTTTGAGGAAAATGAGCTGAGTGAAATGCAACAATTCAAAGATATACAGGTTGATTCAATAAAAAATGAGGTTTCCAAATGGAAAGCATTATCTAAAAAAGGGGAACAACTGTCCAAATCCAAGGAAAAAAGCGATATGAAGGCATATATTGCTCAGGTCAAACAAGTTTTCAATATCTGAAACTGCAAAAAATATAGAAGTAACACCTATTTTCACTGTTTTTAGTGTAATTTCCATCGTAGATGCATACCTTTTCCCCATACATTCTTGAATAGAAACCCTGTAGAGACGAATATGATTGGATATGTAATCCTTGGAATCAGCGGATTTCTTGTTTTAGCAGTGATTTACGCCTATTTACGAGCTACTAGACTACCCTCCAACCGACCTGCAAAGTATGTTGATGATGGTCGACCAGTGGTTGCCATGATTGGTGACTCGATTACACATGGTAACATCGGATTCAATTTTGTCAATGCACTGCAAAAAAAATATCCGAAGTACCACTTCGTCAATGCAGGTATCAACGCGCATATGGCTTACTCAGTAGTGCAACGACTCGATGAGATCATCGCGACCAAACCAGCATATGCATTCCTCATGATTGGTACCAATGATGTCAACTATACCTTTGGTGAGAAATTTGCCAAGAATTACAAAGCCCTGAAATTACCTCAAGAACCTACAAAAGCATGGTATCGGGAGAATTTAAATATCATCATTGATAGATTAAAGGCTGTAGACTGTATAATATCCATTTTCAGCCTCCCAACAATCGGAGAGACTATCACAGAACCGGAATATTTGAGGGCTACAGAGTATTCTGAGACGATTCTGGAGGTTGCTAGAGATCAAAATATTCGATATTTGCCACTACATGAGCGTATGACTGAATTTCTTGATGAACGACCAGTAGATCCACCATTTGAACATGCAAAATCAGATAATTTCATGGTTCAGGCCATAGCCAAACACTATCTTTTTGGTCAAAGTTGGCAAAATATAGCAGAAAAGCTAGGATTCCACCTACATATCGATAATCTGCACCTGAGTGAGAAAGGGGCTTTGATGGTGGTGGATTTGGTTAGTTCAGCCCTTGAAGATGCATAATTATGAAGATACAAAGAATTGATTGAGTAACTAACACCGATATATTTTCACCTTATACGTTGGAGTAGCTAATATAATCTTAAAAACAATGAATATTCCTATAAATTGTGATTAACACGGCCAAATATCTGTTCGGGAGATCAGAACTACCAAAAACCGTTTTTGTGTATGCAGGAGCATATTCAGCTGCGAGAAGCAATGCATTTCTTGAGATTTTTGAAGAATCAACCGAAATTACAGGAGAATGGATCCCACACAGCTACTGTATTCATAAAAATGAGGAGTATATGGTCATATTCAACATATTTGGTGGTAGTTTGACCCTAGATATGCTCCAACTAATGAAAAAAGTGGGAGTAGAACGTGCAATCTTTGTGGGATTGATGTATTCTAAGTATCTGGACGTGGGAACACAAGTTTTAGTGAAAGATGTATATGACAGAGCAGGAATTATGACACTGGATAGTGATTCAGACCTTGTATCACAAAAAGAGGAAAGGATTGAAAGACAGAGACTTGCCTATGAACATATGCAAATTCCAGTGAAATATGCAACTATAGTATCTGTACCTGCAGTTTTTCACAATATACCATCAGTAATGAAATTTATTGAAAATGATTATATTGAGGGTTTGGAGCTTGAAATGTCCACATTTTATTATTTTGCACTGAAAATCGGTCTTGAGGCCTATGCCTTCCAGGTAGTCAGTGATAATCCCCAGCATTCCCTTCTAAATCGTGAAAAAACACTACGAGAGCTGAGAATCGAGGGTAGAAACCTTGCAGGAAGAGTAGCACTGAAAATGATAGAAACACTGTAATTACTCAACTGAACCGTCAAGGAGCATCTATATCTTCTTTCCAAATCCTAATTCTTCATTTTCTTGGAATGTAGAGATTAAATTATCTATGTTTTCAGCTAAATCATCACCTACAGTGCGTAAAATCACATCTGGCCAATCATCATCGAAGATTACTGCCAGTTTCTTGGCCAGAGACATAGTATCATACATAATTAAGCCTAATTTCAACGAATCCGGGGCGTAGACCATGATAATTGCCTTCTGATTGACTGATCGAGCGAAAATATAGCCCCCTAGATGCTTGAGAAGCAGATATTCCATTTCATGTTCGGGAACAAGTGAGTATCCAGCCGTTAACATGGTGGAAATGAGCAGATTACGATCCTCCATCTCATCAGAATGACGAGAATCTGGATAAAATACCATTCCTGCAGCACTTACTACCAATACTGCCTCCATACCCGGTAAATTATCATAATATTCCTTTAAGTGATTACGTATTGCATTCATAACCAAGAATAGTTATAATTTCATCAGTATTTGATTGTTCAGCAGATCATACCGTTCAATTCTCATTTTTTTATCCAATATTTGATCACATGATAGATCCGTTAGTGTAAAATTTGCTGAGTATTAGGGCAATTAGTCATTCCGATGCAATCGCGGGTGGATAATGATCATTAGACCGGCTGGAAGCACAATAATTAGTAAAATCAGAGGAATGGAAACGTGATCTAGCTGATAATTGACGGTGAGGGTGCAATTAACTCCAATCTCAAAATCAAATCCACAGTATTTTAGCTCAAAATCACCAAGATGTAGTGTTTCACCGAATTCATAATGATCTACATGCCTTACCTCCACACAATCTGCAAAATTACCCAGACTGAGCAGCAAATCATCAACTGGAACTTTGGTTTCTGCCGATATTACGATGAGATGGGCCTCCAGATGAGGATTATGCAGTTCTATTGTACCGGAGATGAGGTTTCCATCGAGTACAAAGTCTGTAGATACGGTATCGATGGTCTGTGCCTGAATATTCTGCGATAAGAGCAACATAACCAGCTCATTCCATTATATCTTCTTACCTATTCCCTTACTCTCCCACTCATCATAGAGATCCAGAAGCTCATCGATACTCTCCCTGATATCATGGCCCTCAGTCCTCAGAATTAGAGGAAGATACTTATCATCATAGATTTTAGCTAATTTTTCAGCTGTACGCTTGGAATCGAGGAAAATCAGACCCAATTTCACATCTCGAGTGGTATAAACAACGAGTATGGCACTCATACTGACATATTGTGCGATGATATACCCCCCCGAATGTCGCACATATACCTGTTCCAGCTCTCCTTCTCCCATTACAAGTGATTCGGCAGACACCAACATGGTGGAAACCATCAGATTCCGTTCATTTATACGTGATTCTCCCTCATACTGACCAACAAAAATGGGATCATCATGGGTGATAAGCATCACAGCTTTTATTTCGGGTATAGATGCCACCATATCCTTCAGTATTTTCTCTACTTTACGGCTCACAGTGCCCGTATGTGGCAAATCCTATCTAAAGATCTTGCTTACAAAATAGGTAATTTCAAAGGATGAGGGGGAGCGATTGTGCAATTTTAGATTATTTCTGTTTTTTACGGATAATGGCAAGAATTGGCAGGAGAATGAGGGAATATGCCCAGGTAAATCCGGGTAGAGCACTTCCCTCTGAGAAATTCGTGCGTTCCAGCACATAATGTGTGGATACAGCCATGGAATACTCGTCATTTGGATCCTCAAGGGTTAGAATCGTGGCATTTACATAATGAAGTGCCCCATCCTTGGCATTATAGACAATATGATAGTAGAATTCTGAAAGAGTACTGCTTGCAGTCATAAAAGACAGGGTATACTCTGCAAAAGTATCATTATGAGTGATTTCCTCATCTTTTCCGAGGATCTGGGAGCCCAAAGCAATGGATTCGTAGTCTATGGTGTCTGGAGACCAGAAATCCCAATCATTGTAGATCATATAGGTTCCAAAATTATCCATCTGATCAGATACTTTTAGCTTCTTAGTGGTGGTGAGCTCAAGTAAGAGATCATCATCCTTATCATCAGGTACATGTATTACCTCGATGTCGAATTCCTCACCTTCCTTGACTTCCATGGTAGCATCTGCATCAAGATAATAGGGCATAGCGGACGTATACTCAACCAATTTGTAGGTGAAGGTATTTCCCTTGGTGATGCCGATCTTGGTATCATCGACTGAGGCAGAACCACTGCTGATCAGGATCAGTAGCAGTAAGGCAGGAATAAACAATCTTTTCATCTATTCGGGAAGGCGAGAGAGGATAATTAAGGATTATTTTTACTTGCATGGTGAAGGGGAGAAAATCAGTATAAATCGCTCAAAAATGCAGTTAATTAGCTCTACATGCGGAATTTGGGTAAAAAAAGATAAAGAGTGTATACATTGTGTTCTAAAATATATGCTTAATGCACACACTGTAATAATTATGTAATTTCAGCACTCAGAACGTCCAAACCATGAATCACCATCGAGAAGATAATCATCATTCAAAACTGCTAAAATATAGATAGAAGGTCCGAAAATACCATTACATGCAAATAAACATCAATTTCAGCACACTAGCTATAACTCATAAAAAATGCACCCCAGTATCACTAGAAGCCATTAAGCATTAAAATTCATATAAATGATATGGTCACAGCGCATCATCAGCATATGATCACCTCATCATCAAGATGCATAGTGATGATCATCACCAGAACAAGAAAGTAATCAGCATGAATTAATAAGAACATACCACTTGCTGCACACCTTCACAACTCAGCTGAACCCAAGTAGAATAGAAAAAATCAGTAATGATTAAGTATCGACCTTTTTGATGATCTTTATTTACCGAATAATTTGGTATAGGCCACAAATACCACAACAATAACTGCTGCAAGTTGAAATATAGGAGAGGAGAAGATATTGGAGATGATACTGGCAGTATTGGAATTACCACCAAACACACCCCCCTCAGTTTCAATATCGTCAGGAGGAGCTGCGGTTATCCTCTCTCCCTGAATACTCATGGTGATTTCAAGAATAGTGACATCAAAATATAAATCCTTACCAGCCAATTCTCCAGAAGAATAGCCCTTCTCTGGTGGAACGACAAAGGATTTGGATTCCTTGACCTTCATCCCCAGCACAGCCTCGTAGAAGCCCTGAATGAGCTTGGTATTGCTGATCACCGTGACAAAAGGATCATCTGCTCTGGCAGAATCCTTGACATAGCCATCCACAGTGAGAATATAGGTCATGGATACTTCATCTCCAGTCTCTATGCCACCCTCATGTGTGTATGCCGATCCTGTACTCATCAGAAACAGTATCGATAATGCCAGGATGTATTTCATATGCTTCATAATCAATACTCTTGACTATACCTCTTATACCTTATGATTATAATATCGTTTACTCGTACAAGATGCCTAGGATTTCATCCTCTTTGGATTTCTCTGCATATTCTGGATGTAGCTCAATGGCCTCATCCAGTAATTTTCGGGCATAGGATAATTTATCCCTTTTAATGCTTATTCTGGCAATATTGTACAGTGCAGCCGCCTTGCCACCATCCATCTTCTTCACCCGCTTGAACCATTTCTCACTGATTTTCCATTCCTGTAGATGAAAATATGCCAGTGCTATGTTGTAGGTGGCAAAGAAATCATCTGGACGTAGCTGTAACAGGGTTTTGTAGGTATCTATTCCCTCTGCAAAGCGATCTGTCTGCATGTAGAGAGCTCCAAGATTGGAATATCCATTGACATAGCGTTCATCCAGCTTCAGAGCGGCCCTATAATCCTCTTCCGCATCCTCATAAGCCTCAAGAGCACGAAAACAGTTACCACGATTGAGCAATGCCTGTTTATCCCGTGGATTCATGGTTAGAGACTGTGTAAAGGCAATAATTGCCTCTTTGTACTGTTCGGTGTAGAAGTAGAGATTACCCTCGAAATAATGGATGAGAAATGCACTGGCATGCCCTGCTGCCTCTTGCTTGAGAGTAGTGAGCATTGTTGCCACCTGCTCGTACTCCTCCTTGGCCAGCAATACTTCAATCATCGCCATGGATGCCTCAAATTGCCCGGGAATGATCTTCAGGAGATGTTCTAAATCCACCAGTGCCTCATCATACTTGGCAAATTGTTTATACAGATCTCCACGTCGCATTCTACCTTCAAAATGATCAGGATCCTCCTTGATTACATGATTATACATGGCAAGGGCATCCTCAACCTCCAGCAGGGCAAGATAGGTATCTCCCAATCTGACATAGGGTTCTAATGCCTCAGGATGGATTTTTAATGATAATTGATAATATTCTATGGCCAATTGCAGCTTATTCTGCTGAAAATAGGTATCACCCAGACGCATGGCAGTCAGGGGATTGGCTGCAATTTTGAGTGCCTTCTTGAATAGTAGCTCCGCCTGCTCATAATCCTTGCTTATGTAGTAGAGATATGCTTTGAAATGATGAAATATCTGACGTTTAGGCTCCAGATCAATTGCCTTATTGATATCCGCCACGGCATCAGCCATCCTACCCTGTTCAAGATAGCAGATATGACGCTCATAGTATGCCTCAGCCATGATCTTATCCTTGGAGATGACCGATGAGAAATCCTCTATAGCACGAGCATAGTCCCCCTGCTTGAGAAATATCTGTCCTCGTTCCATGAGAGATGCAAGATCTGCAGGATTGGAGGTTATACGCTCGTTAAGTGTGGCAAGATACTCAGCATTGGGCCCATCTTTGCTCATTACGATACCTTGGATACTGGATTTATAATGCTTTATATGCTTTCAGAGCGTTCTTCGTGCAAATTTGGCAATTTTTGAAGGATTTGCAGTGAAGATCAGTATCGCATCTACTCTATTCCTGCTGCCCATAGCCCTGATTAATGTCAAAATATATCAAATTATGTCACCGAGTGATGATTGTAATTATTTCCCCTCTATCTGAAATTTCTTGAATATAGATCCCCCAGATAAGCAATTGAATGGATACATAACAAAGACGGGCAAAATCTGATTATACCTGATAAGAGATTAAATATGGAGATGCAGAATCGATGCCATATGGACATTCTACCCAAATTCCTGCAGGAGATACAGGGATCAGAGCGTGTGCTTATCGCCGGTGCAGGTGGAGGATTTGATATTTATGCAGGAATCCCCCTGTTTTTCTCTCTTACGGGTATGGGTAAAGAAGTGTACTTGGCTTCCTACACACTGAGCAATGTAGAGGATAAACGCTGGAAATTGGATCAGTTTGATAAACATTGCAGCATCATCACAGCATCATCAGCCATACCCAAGGGAGTATACTGCCCAGAGAAGTATCTTGCGGATTATTTGAAGACTCAAGGCTTGGAGATGGATATTTTTACTTTTCACCGGGTGGGACCGAAGCTACTGGCACATACCTATCAAGCTCTGGTAAGAGATCTTAAGCTGGATACGGTGATTCTCCTTGATGGAGGCAATGATTCTTTGATGCGCGGAGATGAGGTGGGACTAGGTACCCCTGTGGAAGATATGACCTCTATCGTTGCTGCACAAAGCGTGCAGGCACGAAAATACCTGGTATGCCTGGGAATCACTGTGGATTACTTCCATGGAGTGGCTGATAAAGATAATTGGAAAGCAATGGCTGAACTTATCAAACTCAATGGATTCAAGGGTGCATTTGCTCTTGATAAAAACAGTCCATCTGTCAAAAAGTACATTGAATTAGTGAATTTTGCCAATCAGGAGAAGGAGAATTATCAATCAATAGTACAGAATTCCATTGTCTCAGCACTTAATGGAGAATTTGGTGATATACATCGCACTCCACGCACCAGAGGATCAGAATTACAAATCTCACCGATTATGGGGCAGTACTGGTGTTTTGATCTGCAAACAGTATACAATCGAGTGCTCTACGCCAAGGAAATTGAGAATCTTAAGAATCTATCCGAGGTGAATAGTGTTATCTCGCAATTTATCCATCGAGAACGCAATTTTAGCACATTTGATACTGATGAGTTAGATGAGAAGCTACAACGACGATAATTCATAGGGCAATGCCCACATAAATTCCTTTTTCAGAGATCTGAATCTCTATACCACAGAGCCACCAGGCCAATGGAAGGAATGAATCTTGCATATAACACATCAGACAGGGAGCAAAAGTCACCCACCAGTAATCATGATAGAATGAGAGGGTGGAAAGAGGAGTATCCCTAGAATCTAGCAATATTCTTGCCTGTAGCCCCACAATCTTGGATTCTAACAGCAGGGAGGAGATATCCAGCATCAATCCCATGATCGCAAGAAGATAGAAAACAGTAATGTGCGGATGTTAGGCAAATCACAAGAAGGGATTTATTGTTTAATTTATAATTATATATTGTGCATTTGAATGGATTTGAGCTGTTTTCGAGGCCATTTTAACTCAATGACTTTAAATAATCATACCCAAGGATTATTTGGCGAGAACACTCGTCAAAGGAGTTGCAAAACATGAACACGATGAAACTTTTTGGATTTGTAATGCTGGCCAGCTTGGCAATATATGGAATCACCATGGTGGGTGCTGATGATGATGTTACTGATGTAACTGATTGTCCTCAGGATGGATCTGGCGCATTTACCCATGGAAATCACCATGGAGACATGGATGGAACAGGTATTGGTGATCAAACACAGGCACGCGATGGCTCTGGTGTTGGAGGCATGCACGGAAGCGGTACTGGCGACTGTACAGCCTAAATTCAATCTAATACCTCGGGGGAGGACCTTTATTTCTTTTTTTTATGCAATCTGATTGATCAGAAGACGTAACTCATCATTAATCTGCTGAGAAGAACGCTTGATAACATAGTAAAACCAGTATCCAGCACTAGCATTATCGGGATTATGCATGGAAAATAGATGTTGCCGATAGCTGAATTCCACATATACTTGATCCTCATCCACCAGAACGTCAATGAGCTCAATACCATCAATGCCTTTCAGGCCCTCTACAAGCTGCACAGGAGACTTTGTAGAACCCAAAATATGGAATTTCATCCATTTCTGCATAGCTTAAATGAGCAGGTAAGGCATAAAAAACTATTCCTAAGGGAGGAACTAGGGAAATTTTACAGGGAGAAGGCATCTACAATCCATCTGTGAGTGGAAAGAAAGCCTGTTCCAGCAATTCCTCTGCCTGCATCTCCATCTTCTGTAACTCACGAACCCAAGATATTGATTCCTCACGATCCATACCAATCAGATCCAGCATATTAACACTGATGGTGAGATAGAGCTGTGATAGCTCTTCTGCAGCTACTTGTGGACCCACCATCTGTTGCATTTTCTGCATGAACCGATGAGCCATCCACCTACATTCTGACCACACCAGGGGATTGAAGGTCATTCCCCAGTGATCCTCCATTCTATCATCCTGCAATGCTTTGATCCAATGTTCATAACCCTTGATACCCACCCTACTCACCGATACATCAGTGGGTCCCTGCCGGTATTCCCTACCAGCCCATCGCTCGGGATGTCTGAATAGCTCCATACCCACCTTCAATGCCTCCAGAACCATCTCCTTGGGCTTTTTAGGAGATGTTTTCTTGATGACATAGAACAATGGCATCAACTCTTCTCCATACTCCTCCCAGGTGAAGTAATTAATCTTGGGTGGCATTGGCTTACTACCCTTGTATCCCGGTACAAGAGAGAAAGAATCATCATTATATGCAACTATTGCCTGATGATCAAGATTGGCGGCCACCACCACCATATCCTGATCTAGATACTGTTTAACTGAGGCCACTATCTCTTCTCGTTGTTCCTGAGGCGTATCCTTGGTGATCCTGCCTATTTCCTCCACCTTCATACCCAGAACTTCAAGGTGTTTCCAGCCCTGAGGCCAGTGAAATACATATGGACCACTGGCACAGAGACCATCATTGATATTGAGTAGAAAAGCATAGCCAGATACAGCATAAATCAAGCAACGAGGATAAGTATAGCCATAATAATTTGCCGCACTGATCAATACCTCAGCACCAGATGTCCACATGTAGGAACCACGACCACCATGAGGCAAAAATCCCTGTAGTTGCTTCTTGGCAGTCTGATCTAAGCTCATCTGTTGCGTGAGTTCATATGAGTAGTAATGCATATTTCCCAGATCTGATTGTCTCAGCTGCATGGCATACTGTCCCAGGTGATTACGTGAATGAACCAGTGTCTTGACTATCCGATCAAGAGTATCATCTTTCATCAATGCTTCATCACTCAATGATGCATATTTCTGAATGTATGCCTCCTTGATAAGCTGCATCTGTTCTAGAAGATAGGGTATGGTCATAGTTGTATCCTTGGTCCAGATAAACTCCTTCATCTTCAAAGAGGTAACCAGTTCAGGAAAATCTAGATATCCTGCTGCTGGAATAACCTTGATGAGATGATACATAATCATCTTGGGGGATTCGGTGAAGGGTAAATGGTAATTCTCATGGGCCATGATCTCCCAAAATTCTTCTGTGGATTTATTGATAACATCCTCTATATCAGCAAATAGATTGTACATGTGCCGATTAAGTGAGCTGATCTGACTAGTCATGTGCAAGTCAATTGTAGCAAGTGTTACATAAAGATATAGCGAGTATAATGAAAAATTTCATGATTTGTGTGATTGGGTCAAAGATGGTATTTATGAAGAAGTGGATAATTTATAATCCGGTTGTAACACTCCATCATCACTGATGGTGACGATTCTTATTTGTAGATCCTTACCCTTGTGCTTGGGTAACTCACTGGGATAACTCATCAACAAATCTCGCTTGAGATCAGTAGGAATATCAGAATATTCATCGCAATCAGGGCAGTAATACTTCAGATCATGCATCATCACCTTGCGAGAAGAGAGATCAGGACTATGAGCCTGCAGATAATTGCTGAGATCAATGGGTGCCTTGGATAAAATCTTAGATTTCACCGGCTCCAGACGCTCCATTCCCTTTTTCACTGCCTCGTCTAGCTCCAACTTAGTCTCCAACAACTCCTTTCCGGATACAGGAAGGTCCATAGGAACAATATTCAGCGACATAGGGAGATTATGGTGCATGGGGATCATCATGGGAGACTTGGTATCAGGGAAGGATTGGACCATATTACACTCCCAACACTTGAAATGCAGGGCATCAGTGTGATGATTGAGATACTCATCCACTTCCATGGCTGGACCGGGCGAATCAAGGATTACCTCTCCGATTCTCTGCTTATGCATGGAAGTACCAAGGGCTGTGATCATCTTCTCATAGGATTCCATCGTCCTTCTGAGCATGGTCATCTCATTTTTCTCCAGTGATGTCAGGTCAATATCGAGATTTCTCTTGATAAGAGCCTTGGCCTGTACCATGGTAAGATGCTCAAACTCATCAAACAGGATCTGTTGCATTTTTTTCTGCATCTGTACCGATCCCAATTTTGATTCAATATGCTGCAGGATAGCTGCAGTCATTGCATGTGGATGCCAAGTTTTTCCAGATAGATAATCCTGAGTCATAAACTTTGGAGGATAGACAAATACCTGCTCTTTGATATGGCCCTTGACATAATTCCCTTTGAGATCCCAATGAAAATTGGATATCTCCTCAGGATGAGCTGTGAGATTGAAGAGCAGTTTTGCCTCTATTGGACTGAACTCAACAGTCGAGATTCTACCGACCATGAGCTCAGCTAGCCTAATGAATTGTGAACTTAATTTGATATCAGACATTTCAGTCATTGTAATCACCAAATATAACTATCAGGAGCGATAGTTAATATAGTTAATATAGTATATTTGCTCAAATATATAAGTCCTCTGTACGATAAGTGTAACTCGATAATAAAAGAACGGACTAATTTCTAGCCATGATAGTCTGATTATCGGAACATCTCAAGATATGTCTTTTTATTTATAGATCATAACCAGTGATGTTACGAATGCAATCCAGTAATTCCTCAGCAGTTTCAAATGCGTGTGTTGTACTTGCTTGATGTGTACGTGGGAAAAGTGATTGAATGGGAGTGGCTCCAACTTTCTCAATTATATCAATGATTTGAGGGGTATCATCAATAATGATAGCTTGTGATGGATGAATGGCCAGTTGGTCAAATATTCTCTGGTAATGCATGGGAGATCGCTTAATGAATAAGCCAACCAAGTCAGGGCCATAAGATTTGTCAAAGCAATTCCGGATTCCCATACCTTGTAGATACAACTCCAATTCTTCTGATCGTTCATTCGATGCAGTATGCAGAGTAAAATGAGGTGCCAATGTTTTCACTGCTTCGATGATACCAGGAAAAGGTGCATGTGCTTTTGGAATAATATACTCTATTGTTTTCTGACGCATAACAAATGGATCTTCATCTAATGGAATATGCATGGCATCAAACATATCAAGTATCCAATCGGCAAAGAGTTGATGGTTGGGATCAAAAGGAGTATCAGGTTCGAGTGATTGATAGGTACTGATCTCATGCATCATTGCCTTCACATTTGCTTGGCCCCAATCCTCCAGAGATCCTCCATATTTAGATTGAAAAAATTCACCTATCAAATTTTGCCATTTCAGGCCCCGTTGTTGGTTATTATTCAAAACCCCTCCATCATCAAAAAAAATGTGATAATCCATGAAAAATCGTTAAGGGGTAGCGAAATGAGGAATAAATGAAGATTTTGTAAGATAATTGAAAAAAAGAATATCTGTATGTTATATACATATGTGTATTATTATTCTAGATGATTAACTAGATAAAATATACATATGTTAAATACACATATGTATTCTAACCAAAAATAATGTGTATTTATATGTTAATGTGGTTATATATAGTACATATACATACATATGATTAAAATTATTGTGTTTGTATCATTTTTAATATCATCCATAAAATTCATATGTATAAAACACCAATGAAATAGTGAATGAAAATAATGATAATAAAATTTATTAATATAATAATTAGTACATTTAATATTTTGAATTAATTAAAAAATGTTAATCAAATGAATATCAGCTAATTAGATGAGCATTGGTTCAACTAAGTGATCAGAATATTATTTCATCTTACAAATATTCAATAAATTAATGGTTATAAATAAAAAATAATTATGATTGATAAGTTAAATTAATACTTGTTATATGTTATATACAAATGATTATTTTACTTTGAAGATATTATAGATCACGCCATTAAGTGTAAAAATATATCGAAATTTCGATATATGATCAAAATAATATTAAAATTATGAAATAATCTATTAATTCATAGATTTATAGATAATAATTCTAATTTCGAATTATATAAATGACTTGAGTTTTTCGACTTCATACCATAAATGATTGATAAAACATTATATCAAATTTAAAATTATACGAGTTAAATCCGATAAAACATTAGTTATTATTTTAGTATATTTAATATTAAACTAATAATGATTTATAATATGATTTTCATTATAAAATAGCCTGAAATATATAAATTTACAGTGTTTAATATTTTGTTGTAAATCCATTTGATTAATAAATATTTGAATGTCAACTAATATTTAGCGAATTACATCTAGTACCACTGATACGAGTCCTAACCAACGTTATATCACTTTATTTAAAAATGAGTGTATTCTCGTATTTTATTTGCTCTTTAAGAGTTTTTTTTATATTTTAATTTGATTTAGTGAAATTTTGGAAATTTACTAAAATAAATAATTATAGAATATTTTAATTAGAAACATATTATATGTAATATTAGATTATAATAATAATAAATTATAATATCATTTATTATTATAGATATATATTTACTATTCTTTGCGGTATATTCGTCGATATTCATCAATATAACCAAATTGAATTTTCACTAAAAATCATCAGGAAACGATTTACTATCGTTTTTGAATCAAAATGTCAAAAATGATCAACAAAAAAAACTGGATCCATTTTTTTCAATTGTCCCTAGTAGATTCAGTACCAGGTGATTCAACTAGATTTTATTATCGATAACTATGATTCTGCGCACCTGCTGAGATGTTAAAATATTCAGGTATTCGAGGATGGTGTCACTTGCAATCTACCCACCCATCAAATATGAACGGTAGAAGCCTCAATAACATCTTCTACCATAGGTGAATTTCGTTAAGGGATAACGATTTTTAATCGGGTTATTTCATTTGTCCACATATATTACCTTTGGGAGGTGTTATCAGCATAAATTCACCTAGTACAAAATCATCTGTTTTTTCCTATTTGAAATGATAACCCATTAATCTAGAAAATTTGTTATTTATCTAGGGTAGGATAGTAAATGATCAATGTATGTCAAAAATTGCATATGTAATCAAATCACATGCAGTAAATTTTGTTTTTGGAATCCTCTAGTAATCATTATTCCCGATAATTTAACCAAAATAACTATACGCCAAAGTTGCAGGATCAATTGAAATACCTGATCTTTTCAGAAGTTGATGGACTTACATCTGATGAAATGGAAAAATTATGGAATTACACCCTGTTGCGATATACACCTGCTGATTCACTGCTTATACCACCCAAATGACCCAGTGGGCTGACGACTTTCTTGTGTCAACCTGGATTCATTTTTTTTGCCTATCATATCTATCATATGAAATGAAGTTGATAGGCTATTATGATATCTTCAACAGGAGTAACATTTAATGACAAAACTTTGCAAAGATATCTTTACTAGTGCTCCCTTGATATCTCATGATATCAATATCAATTTTTTCTCCGGTAAACATTAATGATCATCTGCCACTCATCATCACCTATTCGATAGGCCATATGGAATGAAATCTATCTGGCTAGAGCATCTACTTTCTCGTATATCTAGATAAGTATCTAATAATCTAGAGAGTTGTATTTTTTCGACATAGATGCATCCCGATATTTGCGCATTACCTTGAGAGAAACCATGGTTGAACTGTTGTAAAACCCACCCTATATGGCAATTTGAGCACAATTGGCACTTTGTAGTTATACGCAAAAATATATACGCGAACAAAAGATCATCAATACCCAATCGTGATCAGAATTCATTCCTTTGTGCAAAGGGATTTTTATCTCTCCACCAAGCAAAGAACCCATGGAAAAAAAATACTATTCCAATTGTGAGTAATATTGCATTTGATAGTTTTATGATATGGGGAATATTTCGCAACACTGTTGAATTTAATACAGTATTGATCATGTTAATCATTGCATCAGTCACTTTTTTTCCTTTTCTGGCTCTGTTCTATAGAGCATGCAATGCATTGTTCAACAAATCACTTGATCGTGTTGAATCTTATCTGTATGTGATTCCGAGTCAATTGTTGTTCATACTCTTCATCATTGTTAGGCCATACTCATTGGATGCAGCTTTGATACTAGGAATTATACTGATTATAGTCATCATATTCGCTGTAGTTCTTAGTCTGATCAGATCGGAAGAACGAGAAGAGGTGAACAAAATCTTGGAAGTACTAAAAATGATGGTGGCTGGTATAGTTCTTTGGGTCAGTGGGTTTTTGCTTTGGCTATTATTTTTCATCGGGCCAGGGATGGTCATGCTCTAATCATCTGAATATACATAGTGATATTATTATGAGAAATGACCCTATTCTGTTGGGGAAACTTTTATCACACACCATACATTAGTTATTGGTACTGATAAGTATGAACAAACAGATTGTGGTGTGTATCATCAATATTTTCTTCACCATGTATATGGTGATGGAACTAAACCTGAAAGATCTCAACTCCATACTCTACTTTTTCCTATCATTTATCATTTTTCCTCTCTCAGCTCTGGTCATTATGTACATCATCAAGGTTATCGGATGGAATATCTGCTTCTCTGATGTGTACTTCTACCTAATTCCCACCATCCTTCTGTTCAGCATCTTTACTCATCTTGTACAGTATACCGGATGGGGTTATGTAGTCTACGTGTTGGGAATCATCAGCTCCCTGGCTGCGATTTTCTTCGGTATTTCTCGATCATATGATCATGAAGAGAGAGAGAAAAAATTGGTGATGAAGTTGCTAGTGTTCTCTCTGTTGTTGATTGTTGTTAAGGTGTTACTGGTAAGTTACATCATTGACAAAAATTTGATTGTGTAATTCTGATTTTTTTATTGATTATCATCCATCAGTATATGCATCGGTTGCATCACTTATTATCCACACACCTAAACAGAATTCAATGAAGCGCAAGTGGATGGATTTCATGTCCATTGATGTTGCTTTGACTCCAGGTGAGTTGATTGAGCAACTCAAGATGATACCCACTGTTAAGATCACAGATACATTCAGTGATTTCATCACAGGTGAGGTGCACATCGACTTCAAATTCGAGGGGTTTGACTTCAGCATTCATAACCCTTATTCAGGGGCCTATGGATACTGGATATTCTACAAAATCAAGAAACATGATGATATCATCAACAAAAAATTACAGATACTATTAGTTGAAATTGAAAAACAGTATCCAGTTAAGTAATAGAGTCGTTATGATTAACTAATTGCAATCTTGTCAAGTTGATGCAGGGGAACTGCAGTTGCCCCTTCAAAGGAGATAATGCTATCCTGCTTGGTTATCACCAGTTTCGTCTTTGCGATCTTACTATTCAACAATGCCCGGATATGAGAATTTTTTATCGTATTTCTCATCTTCACCTCCACACCCATATCCAATTGAGGGCCGATTATAAAATCAATCTCGGAGGTTTTTTGTCTCCAGAAATACTCTGCATTCACCTGAAAAGCCACCTCAGTCTCTACTTTCTTACCAAAATCCAGATTCAGTGAGGAGGTGTAGAGATGGAGGGTGGTGTAATAGGGATAGTAGCGTTTATGACGTGCCTCCACCTTTCGAGGGCTGGTACTGTAATTGTATACCTTGCGGATCAGCAGTGATTTCTCAAGGAATGTTAGGTAACTCTGGACAGTTCTTGCATCAAGTCCCAATTCATTCCCAAGATCTGAATTGATAATGACATCACCTGGAGAATTGCATATGATTTTGAAGATGCTCGTAATGGGAGTTGTATCACGGATGTTATGTAACCTCACAAAATCATTGTTAATCACTTTATGAACCAGTTGAACCACATATTCCCTGGGAGATAATCCACTGGTAATCAGTTCAGGGAGCTGATGATCCATGTATAATAAGTACTCTCGCCAGAGGATAGTATCAATCTTGGTGGTGACACCTTTGAGTTGCAGATACTCGGTAAAAGACATTGGAGGCAGGAATAATTCATACTCACGTCCCGCAAGGCTTTCCTTTCCTCGATGAAGATCAGAGGCAGATGATCCACTGATAATGATATGACACTCTGGAAGATGATCATACAGCAGTTTAATATGCGATGCCCAGTCGTCCAAATACTGAATCTCATCAAATATAAGATAATACTCCCCCCGATATTCCAGTGACAGCATGGAAGTATACTGATTATACACATCCAGCAGTGAATGACTATACAAATCCAGACTAAAGTACAGAATATGCTCAGCTGGTACCTGCTGTTGGAGCAGTTTATTGATTAGCTGATGAAGCATGGTGGTTTTTCCTACCCTTCGGGGACCTACCAGGGTGATGATCTTGTTGAGAGCAAGATTACTATCAAGTTTTTCAAATAAGTGCCGTCGAAATTTGGGTACTGGATATGGTTTCTCCCAATGACGATTCTGTAAGATGAATTGATCTGATAGAGACATCAATACTACATACTCATAGGTTCATTTAACTTTATTGACGATAAATGTAAGAAAAAGTACCAAATTCATACATCATCAATGTAAGAAAATGTACCGAATTCTTACATCATATATAAATAAATGAATATAACCATCAATTTAGACAATGAGATCACAATATTAGAATACCAATTGATCAAATGGGGATTACTTTCATCTTGAGAATTATTGTGCAATTTACGCAAGGTCTTTCTTGGATCGAGCTCACCACAATGTTCATTTTTTATTAATCCCAAATGCTATTTAGAATTTTCTTTGATCACGCTGTCGGACAGTTCTGATTAGTAGAGACACCGTTGGTAAAAAGAATCCCACAGCCGTTTCCGATGTCATTGAGGTGGATTGAAGCTCTGGTATGTCAAAAAAACGATCATAGGTTATATCACTCATCTCAACGTTTAAGGTCTCCTGAAGGTACATACTCTCGATACTGGTCCATTTCAGAAGAACACCTGAATCTTTGTCAAATAATGCCTCTGCTGTGATGTATGAGGTGTTGTAGGACAGTTTCCATGCTGTTCTGGCTCGATACTGAACCAAATCTTTGACGGTGTAGATGATATTATCCATGTAAACCTCATCACCATAATTCCAATTCAATGTATTCTCCCGTATGATATTGAATCTGGCTGTAGCTGGATAGATGTACCAGATCATCTCATAAACGGGTTTATTTTCCGGATTCAGATAACCCTCAAAGATCCGAAGCTCATCAAAAATCAGGGAGGTATTTAGTATGGTATAGGATCCTCTGTTCACAGATACATGGTTTGATACCTCTGTTGAATTATCAATAAAGGTACTCTTGTTGGGACCATCTTCATCAAAGAGTAGATAACTGATTCCTCCCGGGGTGAACTCCTCGCCATCACGCAACACATACCCTTTGAAATTATATTTATTTGTCTCATTCACCTCGATTTCATCATTGAATGAGAAAAACTCATAACGTGTATCAATAAATAATGTTTGCAACTGATAATTAAATTCCCCCCATTCAACCCTTCGCTCAAAGATGGTCTCATATTCCAAAATAGTGCCTGAAGAAACCTGTTCCGAGGTAGGTGAACTTATCCTCATTCCAAGTATTACAAACAGTAAAAGAATAAGTACCTTGAGTTTTTGCATCTAATAAAATAAAACCCTTCATCTATATTAATTATTATCAAAACCAACATATTTTCCTGAATATTATAAATGATAAGTTTATTGATTAATAGTAGCCACATCTATTGATCTTATCGGTTTCTTCTCCGTATGCATGTGCGGGTTGCCACTGCCAATATAACCATCGATTTAGACAATGAGATCACAATATTAGAATACCAATTGATCAAATGGGGATTACTTTCTTCTCCTACGGATGTACAGGATTACTGGAGGGGCAAGGAAGAAGGACCATGATAAGGGGAGTTCAGATTTCTGAATAGTCTCTATCACCTCACTGGTCACTATATTGGTGAGATCAACAGTGTTGGTGATAGTCTCAATAATTGAATTTGTACCATCTACAGTGGAGTAGAAGGTTGTGGCCTCGGTAACTGGAGGTTCTGTAACTGTATGAGAATCGGTAACAGTAGTATTCACAGTGACCGTATGTTGCTCAGTTTCAGTAACAGTGATGGTTTCTGTCACGTTTTCATCTGTTGTGCTGGTAGTGTCGCTTGTAGTATCACTGGTTGATTCGGTTGTGGAGGACGAGAGTATAGTATAGGCTAGTGTTCCCGCCTCTATCTCCTCTCCATCTGGTGTACCATCACCATCAGTATCAGGATTATTGGGATCAGTAAATGCAATTATTTCAGAATATCTTGATAATCCATCATGATCGGCATCAATATCGGCATAATTACCTGTTCTGGTGAATAATCCTCCATCTCCTTGCCAAAATATCCTGAACCCCGAAGAAGGATAGGTGATAGCATAGAAATTACCATCAGTTGCAGCCATGGTTATTGAGTTACCAAACATCCCCTCTATCTTTCCATCCTTGTTGAGATCACCCATGGTTGCACCAGCTGTGATACCATAGGACAGATCAGTCTGATAGGTGATAATCTGTGTGCTCATATTGACCACATACACATTACCATCCTTGCCACCGAATATTAGATCCAACACATTATCGCCATCAACATCGGCCAATGCTGGGGAAGTTTGAAATCCTAACGCATTCACATCTAAGATCAGTGAGCCATCATATCCACTTAGACTGTAGATATGACCATAGGCATCACCAAAGATGACATCAAGGTAATCATCATCATCAATATCGTATATAGCTGGTGATGAGAAATAGTACATGGTGTAACTGGTCACCCACCTCAATGCCCCATCATAATTTAGTGCAACTATACCACCCAATGAGGGAGCAATCACCTCTGAGTATCCATCATTATCAAGATCTGCGATTACTGGTCGTGAGGTGTATTGTCCAGTACCTGTATAATCCCAGAATACAGACCCATCAATTCCTTTTCGTACCCATAACGTTCCCCCATATCCAGGAAAGACAACTTCGACTGTGCCGTCTCCATCAAGGTCTCCTACTGCAGGGCTTCGTAGCACCTGCCCCAAGGTGACATTCCAGAGAATGCTACCATCTGCATTAGCGACCACGGCATGTAATGATTGGGTACCAAAGATGACTTCCAACTCACCATCACCATCCACATCGGCCAGTGCAGGTGAGTAAATATGACCCGTCCCACTTTTGAGTGACCAGATTTTCGTTCCATCATGAGGATTGAGCACAGTGATATTGCTATCACTTGTAGTCACCACCAGCTCATCAGTTCCATCCTGATCCAAGTCGCCCAACGCAGGTGTCTTGATGGCTCCTGTGAAACTTACTTCCCAGATTAAGCTTCCATCTTCTCCGTTGAAGGCATAAAGAGAACCATCATCAGAACCCACAATCACATCGAGTACACCACCTCCTCCAATGTCAAAGAGAACTGCTGTGCTTTGCATCAGGTTACTTGTCTCCGTATCCTCCCAGAGAATACTTGGATCGGTAGCATGAGTTGGTTGGCTAAATAGGGCAAGTATCAGGCTTGTAATCCCTAAAATAAAGAATAATCGTCTTCGTACCATCACGTGAGGTCAATGCTATAACTATTAAAGTAATTATAGGAGTAGTTGGGAAAATGATATGATTTTTCCACTTATATGAGTTCTATTCAACGAATTATCTTAAATGTACACAATCAAGTATTCAAAATTGAATGTTTGGTGATCTTTTCAGAGTTTTGATGAGGATAGGCATCAGGATCAGTATATACCATTGAAAAATGGGAGTGGAGGATTGAGTACTGCTGGATGAACTTGGTAAGATGGATGGTGATGTCATAGAAGTTGTAGATGATATAGGTGCAAAGCTAGAGAAAATAGATGCTATGGGTAATGCCTCTCCCTCAAAATCATAAAAAGCCACATTTTCCAAACTCGATCCAATATCAGAACTGATCCACGCAGGCTCCCAGTAGGCTATTCCCTTGCCTCTATCATCAGGTAGAGATGCCACTACATTCACCAAATCAGCAAAAAATTGGTGTTGTCCCTCTGGAGTGGCCGGGTATCCCTCATGCAATTGTTCTTCAAGGCCATAGAGGTTGTGCACATCATCATTCCAGCCAAGGGTGAAGGGATAGTTGGTCTCAGCGATCATGAGATCATAGTCAGTATTGGTCATGATCCAGTCTAATCCCTGTTGCAACTGCTCCATAGAGCCATGGAATGCTGGATAGTAGGAGGTTCCAATGATATCAAACTCGGTCATCTCCTCCTGGAGAAGATGTGTATAGAACCAGCTGCTGGGTGTATCGGTATGCAACATGATTTGAGGGTGATCCACACCATAAGCATTACTTTGATCTCGAACGGCCTGTATCCCAGCAGATAGTAGACTTGCAAGGTTATTCCAATTATCCTCAACACAGACATCTCCTTCTGGAAACAGTATTCCACATGTTATCTCATTACCCACCTGCACCATACCAATATCAACTTCTTCTTCCAGTAACATTGCAACAGTATCACTGGTGAAGTTGTAAACTGCGGATTGTAATTCCTCGATACTGTGATTCTCCCAAGCATGGGGTTTGGCTTGTTGTCCAGGATCTGCCCAGGAATCAGAGTAATGGAAGTCCAGATAGATGGAAAAACCGAGTGATGAAGCACGTTTGGCCAGTTGTAGTAGGTAATCTTGGTTGTAATAACCATCATCCGGATCATTGAAAACACGTATTCTCAAGTAATTGAAGCCATTAGTATACAGATGATCTAGCACATCCACTTCCTCACCATTAAAGAACTTGCCATTATGTTCCTCAACGAGCAGTAGTGAAGATGCATCTATACCACGGTATGGTAAAAAAGCGATCTCTAAATCTGCAGAAACACTGATTTGAGATAGCAGGAGCAATAATGTGAGAAATAGAATGCGCATAGTTAAGCATATCTTATACCAGTATTTAGCTACAGTGGCAAAAAAATAGAGAAACATCTCCCAATCAGGTAGATTTTGTCATGGTCTAGCTGGTAGTCACATATAACTATGTTTTTTAAAAACTGGAGTCGATAATCCAAGATTCAGAGGAGATGTTTATCTAGATTATTATTCCCACTTTCCATGCTTATTTTCTTCTAATTTCATAAATTGGCTTAGCATTTCATCAATTGCAGTTGTGATATCATTATCCTTTCTCCCTCGATCCACTTGAATGGCATCATTATCAAGAGTAATAGGAATATCATCAGATAGCTCATAAATGAGCCATTGTTTCAGTTGATCCAAATCGTTATACTCCATCTCTTTTGCAAAATCTACCAGAGACATGCTAGTAACTCGTTTGATAATACGATCAAGCCTGAAACTCCGTCTTTTTTTCAAGGCCTCTGCATACCACCTCTCATGGGTTTCCTCTAACATCTCCTCTAGGGTTTGATACTCATTACTCAGTGACATCAATCGTGGTAGCAGGCTGGTGTATTTCTCCATATGCTCCGCCTTATTTGCATGTTTGACGATCATGGTAACATCATGTTGTCGTAATTTTTTGTGGTTAGCTTTTAGAACCTGGATCTCATTCACAAAAAACTGTAATTTCTCATCTACTTCCCCATTGCTAGGATTATTAGATAAATCCAGCGTAATGTTTTCTATGTTATTTATCAATCGATCACGGGTAGCATATGCTGCCTTGATATCCTCCTCAATCTGAATGAGCCCTTTCTCCAACTTTTCAATGGCCTCATCATATTCCTGTTGACTGGAATATCCCTGGATTTCCATATGCTTCATTTCCCAAGCAGTCTCAAAACCTCGAATCCTAGCTTCTTCCATTTTTGATTTGGTGGAGAATCCAGCTGCTCTGGCAATATCATACTCCTCTTTGTTATCAAATCCACCGAGTATAGCCAATTCCCACTCCTGAGCATACCGGAATCCCATGGCTTTGGCTTTCTCCTCATCTACCTTCTTTGAGAATCCACGTTTATCTGCATCTTCGAACTCATGCATGGTCTCATATCCAGATGATCTGAATTTGATTTTCTTATAAAAGCTCATGCTATATAACAAAGTATGCAGCAATTTTAATATTCCCAGTAATTGTCGAATTCTTGATGATAAATCAAAATGCTTAGGTACCTCAATGAATACTCAAATGCAGTTTTGAAATTATATGCTTTCATATGCTATCAAAAATATTTTTCCCAGCTAGTAGATAAAATCATGGGTGAATCATTTTGAAAGTGATTAGCCTTTCTCTTCAATATACCACTGAATACTCAAAATATGCTAGGTCTGAGGCATACTATTATATACACCCTCTACCTTGATATTACAGCAATTAGTCAATTTCTGGGTACATGGCCCTTACTCGACCGATGGTCCTGAAATTAACTGTGATGTCTCATCACAATCCCAACTGATTGCAAGAACAAAGGAGTAATAGCAATGCTAGAAAAACGAAAAACCATTTTAGAGCGAATAGCGTCGGGGGAGCTAGACGTAGAAGAGGCAGAGAAGCAATTAAAAGCACTCGATGTCCTGTACTATCAGAATAACACATCCAATTGGAAGTCTTGGGTTTATGATATCAAGGAATTTGTGGATCCAAAATTCTATGAGGAACTGAAAGGTATGTATGAGATAGATGTCAATGATGCTGTTGTCAAGGAGCTTATACTCAAACATATCTCCGAGGAATACCGCAAGGGATTAGAGGAATTGGGATATGAGGATTATGAGGATTATTTTTTCAAGATCGTCATACACCGGGTTACCTTGGCTTATATCAGAAATTTTGTCGATTTGGGATATAAGCAGAGCCTGCCTGAATTTATCAAGATGAAGATCCACGGTGTAACTCCACAGTATGTCAAGGATCTGCAGGAACTGGGCTACAAGGATGTATCATACAATATGCTGGTCAAACTCAATATCCATTCTGTAGATACTGCATTTATTAGCAAGATGAGAGAATATTTTGAAGATATTAGTCTCAAAGAACTTGTAAAATGCAGCATACATGATGTGGAGATAGAGAATATTACCAAGCTGAAGGAACTGGGAGTCAAAGCTGATGTCAAGCTGCTCCTGAAACTTAGTATCCATAATGTTGATCTTGATGATATCAAAAGATACCAGGATATGGGTTACGAGATTGATCTGGAAACACTGATCAAGATGTCCATACATAACGTATCGTATGATGATATCACGGAATTCAAGGAATTGGGGTTGGATCTCAGTCTCAATCGCTATGTGAGCTTCAATATTCATAATGTTACCCCTGCATTTGTCAGAAAAATAAGGGATATGGGCTTTGAATGCAGTGCCAATGAGTTGCAGAGCATGCGAATACATAATGTTGATACGGAATTCATCAAGGCAGTCAAACAGAGATTTGATGAAATCAGCATCGCAGATATGACTAAAATGCGGATACATAATGTATCCATACATTTTGTCGATTCCATACGTGAGCGATTCGAGGATATTGACCTCTCTACCCTGTTGAGAATGCGCATCCATGGGGTTGATGAATCCTATCTCAAGCTGCTAGAGAGCAAGGGGATGAAGGATCTAACAGCAGAGCAGATCATCAAACTCAAGATCAGTGGTGTATTCTGATATAATTATGGGGCGCAATTCCCCTCTACTACCAAAAAAATCAGTGAAGAACCGGTGATGTGATTCACCAACCCAATTTGTAACACATTGCATACACAGCAGATGAGAGTATACTGTGATTATACGCAAAACTGGCTGATGATGCAAAATTTGCACATAATTTCCAATGATAGCTAGAAGAAAATCAAATAATACCTCGATTAGAGATCCAGATCACTGAAATGGGAGGTAACTAGTTCAATGCAATTTTCTTGTTACTTCCAGTCCATTTCTCCAGAGTAGCAAGGAGACCAATGAATGCAAAAATAAAGCCCGAGATTATAGTCAACACCGTGATGGGCATTCCCAACCCACTGTCTTCAAATCCACGTCGTAACATGATAAAGACTCCTCCTGTTGCCTCCTCGGTAGCTTCCATCCATCTACCAATATAAATCAATACCAAGCCCAGGAAGAATGTGAGATAATTATGATGCATAAACCGATGCATTCGCTGGCAGAAAACCTGTGGTGGACTTCCCGGAACAACAAAAGCAGCACTCAGATCCACTTCGAGACCACAATAGATACAGGTTCCATACTCCTTCTGCATGGCTAGATCATCAATGTGAGGCATATCCTCAGCTATCATCTAATGGCTAGAACAGTTATTCATACTTAAAGGTAGACAAGTTAGAACGAACTCTATTGCATTTTGTCATATAACTCACCGTAGGGCGCAAATACGCTGTGAAACAAGAAATTCAGTGATCTAAGCAGTGTGACTCCCATGCCATTGTATATCCAAAATTCTCTATGTACAGAGAGTATGAATCATCAACCTGCACCTTATAATGTTATCATCAAACAGCATCTTGCGTATAGTAGATCTAGTTATTACATCAATTTTCTCGTATACTATAACTAGTAGGGTCAAATCACTGAATGTTTTGATAATTGACCTTATGCAGATTGTTGCTTCCTGAATTGACCCTTATGGAATCTGATATGCTCATTGAGAGTTCTCTGCCACTTACCCTGTACGCTGCTAAATAAGATGAGGCTGAGAACTAGAAGAATAAAATTGAAAAATTCAAAATCAAATGTTAACAATAGAGGTAGATTAGGGACGAATAATGCCAGCAATGGGATAATAGGACTGGGTGGAGGTTTGAGATCAGGATGATTTTGTGTAAAATGACGTTCCAGTTGCTGATACTTTCTCCAAATGACAAGAGGGAAAATCAATATCAGCATGGTACCCTCATTGGGTGAAATATCATCTCTGTAATTATGAGTCAGCTCATTGAGTATTTTGATATCCTGAAAATTATAGAAGGTGTGCTTTATTGGAAAGTAGAGGAAGAAGCCAAGACCAACCAATGGACCTAAAAACAACATAATAATTAAATTAATGAAATCCAGAAATAGTGAAGCAATTATAATTATCAATGTGATGAAGATGGCAACAATAAACATGGAAACATAATTACTGACAAATTTAGAATAATCACGTTCTGGAGGCCATCCATCTGATTTTGATTCTATTTCATTTCTGTGTGCTGATATGGTGCCATCAACATTGAAATGCAGATTAACAGCTAGTGGAAAGTTTGAGATATTGGCTCCACAATCCTCACAGAACTTGGCATTGTCGAAATTGTCGAACCCACATTTCGTGCACTTCACAATCCAGTATTTATTCCCACATTTATAAATGTAGACCTTTTTCTGTTGAAGAATCAATTATTCTTGAGCATCAGCTTATGAGGGTTTTGTGATAGGCAATATGGTCATTCAATGTTTCCTGCCAGATCCTCTGAAAATAAGTATACGCTATTACACTCACAATAAGCATTACTATATGGAAAAACCCAATATCCATAATTGAAAATATCAAAGGAATATTCGGGAGAAATAATACTAACACTACTTGTATTGGCTTAAAGGAGTATGAAGGCATATCTGGATGATAGCGTTCCAAATGATGATACAGTTGATAATACTTCATGTATACCATTATGGGAGGAACTATTATTGCCAATAAACCAATTGATGATGGGAGATCATCTTTATAGTTATGAGTGAGTATATTCAAGGTTCTAATATCATTAAAATTGTTTTTTACACTCCTCGCTGTTACTAGAACGAACATCAAAGGCCCTAAGATCAATAAATAATCTTGTATTGCTGAAGGAGGAATTATATTAAAGATGATTATTTCTGTAATAGTTCCAACAATTACCCCAATAAAAAATAGTATGACATTATCTGAGAAATTCCGAGATGGAGGTATGTCCTTCAATCTATCTGAAGTCAAATAATTTGTTGGGTCTATTGATTGACGGATAGGTGGATGAGATGAGACATCCACTGTAGGTGATGTATTATAATGTCGCATATCGCTTGTATACTGGGGGTAGAGTGTTGGAGGTCCTGAAGGAGAGAGGGGGGTACCACAATCCTCACAGAATTTGGAATTATCAAAATTGTCGAACCCACATTTCGTGCACTTCACAATTGCACTTGAGCTTCTATATTTATAAACTTAAACCATCAACGAGATGAAATTTCAACTACTCATCATAAAATGTCTATGATTGCGGATATGTGCATTGAGAACTTCCTGCCACTGATACTCAAAATATATGTAGGCAATGTAACAAATCAGATAAACTAATCCTGAGATGCTATATAGGAAAATAAACACATCAAAGGAGGAGAATAGTGCAAAGATCAGGAGAAAAGATGGGCCAAATATCACTCCAAGCACTATGAATGGATTTTGAGGCAGTTTAGTCTCCCCTCTATGCATGGTCGTCAGATGCTCATGCAGTTGCTTGTATTTCAGAAATACTTTTGCAGGGCTGAAGAAAAACATTAACAGCACCCCAATGATGGGTTCTATTCCAGTATCTGTGAAGAAACCATGGGTAGTCTGATTAAGTTGTTTGTAATCATTGAAGTTATAATAGGCATAGACTATAGATACGACTGAAACCATCATTGCAGATAACCCTGCAAGACTGAGTAACCAGAATGAAAAGATGTTCCCCTCAAAAAATAACGTGTAGATCCAATAGATGAAGATGACAACTGCGGCTATACCCAATAATATCTGCATACCGAGAAATTTGAAGTAATTACGCTCTGGTGGAAATATGGGTATGGATTGAAATTGAGGGGTAATAGGAACATAATTTGTTGGTCTACTCTGCTGCTGCAGACCTGGTACATAGCCAGGGTTGGAATGTGCTACGGGTGTTGCCATGGGGGCTTGTTGTATGGGTGGTGTTTGTGATTTGATCGGGGGTTTGACCGGGGCCTGGGTGACTGGTGGTGCTTGTTTTGCACCACAGAATTCACAAAACAAAGAGTTATCATACAGCTCCTTTTCACATGATCCACATTTCATAGTGCTAAGGTGGATCTTCAATATCTTAAATATTGACACTAACAATCGGAATAAACTATCTGAATCATGAATATCATACAAATAGTACACTTAGATGCTCTTTACGCGCAATCTTTTTTCCTTCAAAGGTTATCCCCTATCTATGGTATTGTTAGAGAATATCTCCTATGAACAAGCAAAAAAGGAGTTGAGTAATGTATTTGTCTTACCAGTGGGATCCACAGAACAGCATGGTCCTCAATGTCCCCTGGGTACTGATTATATCATCGCCGAGACCCTGACGCGACAAGCAGTAGAGCAAGCAGGTGCGGTGTGTTTACCAAGTGTCCCCTTTGGAGTAGCAGCACATCATCGTGCATTTCCTGGTACTATATTTATCCGTGAAGAGACACTCAAACTCTATGTCAAGGAGATACTGGAATCTCTCATCTTTCATGGGGTGAGAAGAATGGTTGTATCCAATGGCCATGGTGGAAACACTGGTGCACTATCATCAGCAATCATGGATCTACGAATCCAGTATCCTGATTGTGTTATCGTTCTTTACGAATACTGGAAACATGCAGATGTTGTACAATCAGTATTTGGTGATGGATCCGGTCTTGTTCATGCATGTGGTATAGAGACATCCATGATTCATGCTTGTCGAGAAGGTGTGGCCGATCTAGAACTGGCAAAAACACTTGATGTACCAAAATCATGGGGATTGAATGTAGGTGGACAGTTCATGCATAGTTCCACACATGAATTCTCCACCCTGGGTCCTGTTGGAGATATGAGCTTGGCATCCGCAGAAAAGGGAGAATCATTAAAAAAGGCATTTGTGAATCACCTAAGTGGAGTGATCAAAGCCGTTCGTGAATACTCTTTTCACATTAAATAGCCATCAGGACAACAATCATCAAAGAAATGAACAACAATATGGTCATTAAGTGCCTTCTGCCAGCTGTTACCATACATAAGCATCATCATGGGCAATCCGAAAACAGTTAGGAACACCATCAGGGAGGAGAAGCCACTGAATACCATGGACCAGAATGGCTCCACAGTGCTGGACTGGGCCAGAAGATTGGCATACTGCCGGGATAGAAATGCAGATATGGGAAGTAAATAGAGTCTCATCACCTTGAATGGATTTGGGGATGATACACAGCCTCCACCATGTATTCTACATAGATGGGAGGAGAGCAGATAATATTTGAGAAATTGAAAAATGGGGAATATCAGCAAAGCTACTACCCCCCAGATGGGGTTGATCCCATTATTTTCGTGGGTTACTTTCTGTAACATACGGAAATCATTGAAGCTGCGATAGGCGTAGTATGCCTGAAGAACATAAAAAATCGATCCACTTATACCTAAGATCACAAATACAGAGATGGGGTTGGTGGTTTTTCCCATCAGTGCTGCACCTAGTGTGAATATCAACCCAATACCCAAAAATGAGGCCACTGCCAGGAGATATGGTTTGATAACATAGCCAGCCTCTCGTTGTGGAGGGTATAGATCTGCATCCTGATTGTCTACTGTGCATGAATCGCATAGTAATCCGATGCGAATATAGGAACCACACTCAGTGCACACTGGCATACATGTAACCTTAAGTGTATTATAATTTAAGGCTGATTTTATAAAACTGATAGTGTGACATTTCGAATACTAGAACCGAACATTTTTACATATTATGGCCCCATTTCATAAATTTCTGAGCAATTCACAGAGGGTTTCTTGGAACAGTCGTACTCCATCTCCGGCACGGGTTAGTAATTTGGTATACACTCATGAATCGGAGTTGAGAACAGCAGATATTACATACCTAAAAAAGTAAGATATTATATCTTATGAAAAGCATATTTGATCAGAATTTTAAGTATACATTATTTTATGAGATTGGCCGAATAAAAACAGCATCGAAAAATACTTGAAAAAATCCCTTGCGCAACCGTTCCTCTGCATCCAGTCCGCTCACAGGGTCATTTGGAGACGGTGAAAAGATACTCCTCCTCACCCTCCTTGATGACACCAGTGGCGACAAATCCCAGACTATTGTAGAACGCCTTGGCTGATATATTGGCAGGCACCACGGTCAGGGTCACCTGCTCTAACTTGTCATTTGATTCCTTGATAGTATCCAGCACCAACTGCATCGCAAGTGTACCTAAACCCCTGCCCTGGTACTCAGCATCAATCATGAATCGGTAGACAAAACCCTTGGTTGGTTCATCTTTAAGACTTGAATTGAATGCAACCAGACCAACCATGACATCATCCTCAAAAATTCCCTTCACAGAGATCTCAGGAAAGAATTTTGATTGGGCTATTGTCATCAGATTACTAGCTATGAATGATCTTTGCGTCTCTTTTACCTCTAGAGCGATGGCTGCAGAGAAGGTACCAATAGTTATCTCTTCAAGTCTCATTATGTGACTGATTAAACTGATCTACAAAAAATCTCGGCATACCCACCTCACCAAACGATTGATCCCTGCTTATTTTTTTCCCATTTGATCATAATGTACACCGTGCAAATCTTTTATTACTGAATTACTAAAACGAGGCCATGGAAAACAGTAAAGGTATTCTAGATACCAAACAGTTACACCACCACACAGGTACCTATATCATGCATCGTGTTGAGGTCAAAGAGCTTGATGATACACTACTCCACCAGCTGGCAGACATCATCGAGATATCCTGGAAAGAATACAATCGACCCATCAGCATACCTGAAACAGAATTTATCATCCAAGATCTGAAATATACTTCGGAAGTGGAAAGGGTGCGACAGCGTTTTATCTACCTTCATGAGGATCGAGTAATCTGTTATATATCCATGGACCACAATACTGGAACACATAATCTTGACAAGGCAACCATTAGTATTTCCATGCTCCCGGAATATCGTGGTAAACAATTGGAAAAGCTATTTTTTGCTGCAACCACGGATTATATTGTGGAAGGCATACAATTCATGGAATTCTGGGTTCGCGAGGGAGATGAGGAATTATTTGAAATATATACAGAACTCATCACCAGGGGAGCAAAACGAGGATATACTGGTACCTACAATGGTGCCAGAATGGATCAATACAATAGGGATGAAGTGAGTAAAGAGACTGCACTGCTACGTGCTGCAGCAGAGCAGAAGGGATATACTTTTCTCATCATCCATAATGGGAGATTCAAATCCGAACCAAGCCTGCACTATCCCAGTTACTTGCAATTGGTTGAGCGAATCTGGAATGATATGCCCCGTGAGGATGCAGATTGGGAGGATGAAACCTGTTCTGAGGAACTACACCAGTCACTCTTTGAGCATATTGAAAAGAAGAAGGAACAGGTCATCACAGTAATTGCCATGCATCAGGAAACAGGACAACCAATTGGCTTCACCGAGACTTGGTTCTCCGATTATAATCCAGGCAGAATTATTCAAGAAGATACTGGAGTCCTTGCTGAACATCGAGGTCACCAACTTGGACTCACCCTGAAGTACATCATGCTTGATCTCATGTTACATCATGAGAGGTATGCACAGGCCAAGTACTGGACAACAGGTAATGCCAGTCGAAATGCACCGATGCTACGTATCAACAATATACTGGGATATGAGACACTATTCAAGCAAATCGGGTATTCTGTACCATTGGAAGACTACTTGAGTCTAATACGAGAATAACTTTTTAGGAATTTTACTGAGCTTAATAATTATTAACACAATGTATGCACTCTTTGAATATTGCATTTTTAACGCATGAAATATCCAAATTCAAACAACCCAATATTCTCTATAGACAAACTCTTTTTTGGCATTCTAAAATATACAAAAAGTATATATCAGATAGTTTCAAGGCATAATAGCACAATTATTGGTTCAAATTTTTATTAACATTATAAAATGATTTTATGCAAAAAAATTCATTTTCAAGCCAATTATAAATAATTTAAAAATGAATGTATACATAATGTATGCATTAAGCACACATAATTAAAAGAATGTGTACATTCTATGATACAATGTATACAATATAATCGATCATGAAAGCAAAATACAATTGGACAAACTAGGAATCACCATGAAAAGGTATACAGACTCAGATACGAATCAACTAAAAATCACGTACCGTAAAATATCACTTGATACAGTAAAAAGAATACGTCAACAGGTCACCATAGGATTGCTCACACTGATGTGTTGACAATCCGGTGTGTAGTAGCTCAATATCCCTGAATCCACTAGTCTCCAGAAGGGAATGAAAGCTGGATTCGTTGTGTAGATAGCCAAAATACTCAATATCATCACCAGGAGCACCATTTATGAGCACCAATCTACCAAAAAAGACCCCATCAGCGACAAGTGATGCAAATACACGTCCGATCAGCCTTTTTACCGCTTCTTTACTCATCAGATGAAGTAATGACCCAGTAAATACAATATCATACGGCTCATCAAAAATAGAATGACTAATCCCATTCAGATCTGTAAATTCATCAGCTGCCACATCCCCAGATACAAATCTGATGGAACTAGGGCCAAAAAGATGCTCTATCTTGGATAACATCAGAGGGGAAGCATCAACACCAGTCAATAAGGAGGGATCAGCCCCCCGGTACACCATATGCATGAGATCAGTACCAAGTGCACAACCCAGATCCAGTATACGTTTATGTTTCAGATGGATAGTCGCATATCTGGGATGACCTGTAATTCGAGGATGTATGAATCTGCTACGGGAAACACAGTAATACTTGAGATCAGCATACAGATCCTGCCAGATATGCAGAACACGTCGTTCCAGTTCTTTTGCTTCCAATCCAGTCATCAGCATTGCCTCCTCAGTAATCTCAATAGTGGGTTTACGGAGCTTCCAGATCACTGTTGCCCCACCTGATTCATCCAGAGGTTCATTATTATATCCTCCAGCCACTCCCTCTACGATAAAGCCAATATCCTCAATAAGCAGTTTGAATTCCGAATAAGTATACATGAAAAATCGACCACCAATATCCTGCTTGACATACTCCAAACCTTTAATATGGTTAATGTGTAATTCTGCATTCTGAGGAGTTGTGGGGTCATTATTCGGCATCTGGATGCGTTGTAGCACTCCACCATCCAGTTCCCGCAGAGGCATATAATAGGGTTTACTGGGCCGATTCACTGTCTGAACAAAGAATTTTCCACCGGGTTTGAGCATGAGGTAGATATTCTCAAGCATTGCCCTTCCTGCAGGGCCAGAACCGGTATTTGCCACAGCATTACCCAGCATGATGGCATTATCAGCATACTGCATACCCCTCATAGCCAACTGATCACGTAACTCAGCACTGGTGGCATCAAAACATACAAATTTCGATGTATAACCCTCCTTCGCCTTGATCTCCTCTGCTAGATCAATAAATGTGGTACTAATATCTACTCCCAGGCAGGAAAATCCCTGTTTTTCCAATGCAAATGAGTGTCTTCCTGAGGAACAGGCCATATCAAGCAGTGTCCCCGGCTCTAAATAGGAGGAGATGATTGGAATCTCACGATTTAGTCTGGTTTCCCAATCAATCATACGATCGTAGCGTCTTGCCTCTTGATCATCCATACTCTATGCAACTATTGATGAGATTTAAGCTATTGTACCTAAGAATTGTTAATTGGTCAGATGCCCCTTCCACCCTGAGGATTTCTTGATAGGTTGATCCCTAATACCTTACTTGAGAATGTAGAGGTAACAATTGCAGTTAGAAAATACCAGAATCCATAACCTGCAATACTCAGATTGGGATTCCCGGTGTATGTGGAGAACCAAGTCCATGAATCAGGCATTTTGAAGGGAAGAAGCACCACTCCACCACATGATGCCGCTGGATCCTGACAGGTGGCATTCATGGCAAGATTTTCAGGTGCTTGAAAAGTGTCTCTGAGGGTGGTGAAAATGAAAATAATCGGTCCGTAGGTGATCAACATGGGTAACAGGGTAGACATGGTGGATTTCATCTGTAACTCCTGAATCATGGGCTCCTGCCTTTTGGTTTTGAGCCATAATTTCTTATCCCTTGTCTCCATGGCCAGTTTTTTGTCCTTATTATGCTTTGCCATGATTTCAGATTGCCGTGCCATAGCCTTGGTATCCAATAATAAGCGATTAAGCATATTGGAAAAGAGAGACATGAAAATGGTGACAAAGATGAAGAATATACCTGAAAATGGAGGAAGTGTGGTTCCTGTGGACCATAACCACTCCTCAATCAGTAAACGTAAATCATCCAATGGACTTGCCATAAGTCAGAGACAGGGGAGAAGGATAATAAGCCTTCCTAAGTGGATTGTTAAAATCGATCACAACATGACCATTGCCTAACACTACAGATACATCAATACTACAGCCATGGAGATGGAAAATTTGTCTATTATTTTGTAATTATTTAATGATAAATCGTGAACACATATCTTATTTTTATAAATTGATAAAAATACAACAACATATGGACGCAAACACATTCAAAGAGCCAACAGTCATTACAGGAATTGGTACCTTTGTTGTATCCTTCATCGTCATTTGGTTAGCCTTTCAACAAAGTCCACTGCTAGCATTATTTGGTGGATTACTCATTGGTGGTTTTGTATATCTCATCTACAATGATATTGTTCAGAGAAAACAGCTAAAAATCATGGCAGACAAGAAGGAAGAGACCAGGAAGGCCAGTATTGAGGATCAGAAACAGAAAGATCTCCAGAATACCAACTGCATCTCCTGCAACAAACCTATTGAAGATCAGAAGAAACCCTGCCCACACTGTGGATTCGAGAGACAACAAATAACAAACACTGGTTAAGCAAAACTGCTTTAAGTGCCTCTACGATTGATCAAACATGCAAGAGAGACGTAAGGCCATCTATACTTATATCTTGATATTTATCTCCCTTTTAGTGTTCTATTCATTTGCAAGGGTATATGATCCCATTCTAGCACTGTTATTTGCCTTGTTGTTTCTTGGCTACAGCTTCTATTTCTACCTTAGATACTTCAGATTTATTATTCTTGGAATTTTCTACTCCGATTCCAATACCAGGGGCCAAATAGGCATAAAACAAGGAGATACCTACATGGTGATTGTAACTTTTATTATCCTGTATATCATTGAATTCAGCATATTTAACTGGTTACTCGATGATGCAGGATTATCTCTACTGATCTCTGGCTTTCTAAGCTACGGAATCTATCTCATACTCTACTATTTTGCGGGAAAAGATGATAGAGAACGATTATTCAAACAACAGAGACGTCGTGAGCAGTTTGTAGAGGCAATCAAACCCAAGGAGGGCACATGTCTCTCCTGTTTCAGAAAATTGGATGAAGAGCAGAGATTCTGTGATTCCTGTGGATTCGATAATCAGAGATGATTCATAACCACATCATGTAGGAAATATTCAAGATTATCCTCAGAAATGACTATCTCAAGCTCCATATCCACTTTTTTACTATTCCCCTTGGCAAGATAGCCCACCACATGTATGCTTTCCTCACCATAGGTACCCAGATAGTGCTTGAGTTGATAATTCTTGCCCACTCTGCGTAATTCTCCATCTGCATGAAAAATTACTAGTTTCAATTCCATAATCACGTGCTTCCCAGATCGGTTAAAGGCTTGACCTTGGTAAAATGCTGGCAAAAAGCATCATGGATTATGGTATCTGCATTCTCAGAGTTCACCTCAAAAGTCACCCTCATCTCCGTATAACTCTTCACATCTGGTGATTTTGTGTCGTATCCAAGAATATCCACCGTATCAGTGTTGAATTTATCCCGGAATTGAGAAAATGTAATCTCCTCATCAAAATGTTCAGTTTTACCGTCTATATCGACGTAAAGATACCTAATCAGCTTGCTGCATTCTCCTTGCATAGGACAGTAGATTAGCTTGAAACTAATAAATATTATATGTAGAGATTGAATTATTATACAGTGAGTGGATAATATTGATCAGCCATCTATTTGCTAGGAGTGAAGGTTTTTCTAACTCCTTGTTGAGAGTTGCTTAGTGCATAGTAGAGAGGATAAAACTGCATTATATGAGATTTTCAATCACCATCCAGAGTTACAGAACTGGTCATCAAGTTCTTGGTGGTTCTTCCTGCTGCTACCCAAACAAGAGCGTGGATATGGTCCCAAGCAGATGATGTTTACCTTTGCCAGTCGTATGGGTGAAGAGGTAGGTGTGGGAGATTCATGGCAAGTGGGTATGCAAGCAGATAGACCGCTATATCCCATTGATAGATTTGCAACCACAGTCGCTGGCTGGATCAATGATGGAGATCAGATTCACAAGAATATTGTTTTTACACCAGCCAATGCAGAATTAGATTACAAACAACGGGTACTATCCGCTTGGAACGGTAATCATGGAGGAAAAATCGAGCTTTCGGATGAACATCAACAGGGTTTGAAAGCAGAATTCAAGGGAGAGAGAGGTTCTGCTACCTTTAGTATCTGGGCAGATGATGATAATGAGTTGGAGATCCCACAAATAGTGAAAGCAATGGGCCCTGTGGGAGGAAAATTGGGTAATATCCATGCCATTGCCTGGAGAAAATTCAGATTTGAGGGAAAATTTGTATCACCGTCTGGAGCTGAGAATCTTGAGGGATATGGCTATTTCCAGCGTATCCTCATGAATATCCCCCTGCAATCATGGATGTGGAGTTATATAATCTTCGAGGATGGTAGTGTATTCTCCAGTTTTATGATGTATATTGGTCCCAATAGTGTAAAACGAGAATTTGTCTACTCACGTCAGTGGCTTGAGCGATTGCGCTACAATATCAAACCCAGTGCGTATTTTTTTGATAATAAGACCAAAGAAATGACATATTTTGATACTGCAAAGATCATCCCACAACTGGGAGAAAACATCCGATTCTTTGTTGAGGCAACCACAGAGGCAGGAGATTGCATTCGTCTGAAGTTGATCTCTCGCAATAAAACAGGATTCAGCCTGAATAGACGCATTTTCAAGCGAATGTGGATGACTAAATACTTGTGGAGAGAACATATGACAGAAGTAGAGGCCTGTACTGGTAAGATTAAGGGTGATAAAATCCGAGATCTGGGATATGGCTATGGTAATATGGAATATTCAAGAGGTATGAGTCTCTAACGTCTCTTTCTGTAGACAATCAAAGCCATTATACTAGCTGAAAATACAATAGGTGTGGTTTCTTCATCACTTCTGGAGTTAGTAGGACCATCAGTTGTGGAACTTCTACTTGGGGAACTGGTTGTGGGTTCTGTGGAATATGGATCTGTGTTGTAATAGTAGTATATTGCTTCCTTGGCCTTTTCTATGGCATCCACATAATCAGTATTGGCATATTTTTCCTGTGCTGATGCAAGAGCAATATCTGCCTTTCCAGTATCACCTGTTAGACCTGACTGTTCACTCAAGTACTCTGCCTGTACAAGGAAGTTATCTGCATAGATTCTTGCCAAAGCATCACGGTTATACAGTGAGAAACCTGGATACGATGTGTAGTATCCCATGATAGAGGCGGTGAAATCAGAAATCCAGCCATTATTCTCTTCAAAAGGATGGGGGAAGCCCATGGAGTGTCCTACCTCATGAACAATCACCTCAGAAAAACCACGTATTGGTTCTCCATCACGATAGAAACGATCACGAGACATAATCTGAAATTGCCAACCCATTCCACCCAATCCTGCAATGGAAACCCCATTATAACGGAAATCCATACCATCCATCATAAGAATTAGACTGGGGATGTCATTTTCTGCAATATCACCAAATAGCTGAGGTAGAAGATTGGATTCTAGCCAGAACAGCATTCCCTCGGTGAGTTCAATGTAATTAATTCCTCTATTGCTATCATAACTCACGTATACATCAAAAGCATCCATGAGATCCTCATAAGCCTCCATCATCTGCCACTGCACAGTGACATTGAAATCAATGAAGGGGAAGGAATCATTGAGCATTTGTTCCATATCATGCTCATCAATCACCCAGGCTTCTGTCTCAATGGAGTTGGTGATATTGGTGAGGACTACTGCAGGTACATTGTACTGATCAACAATGGAGAAGGTGTAGGCATAATTGGAGAAGAGATGATCAAATAGAGGGTTAATCATCCCCTGTACCCAGGTAAGGTAGCTAGTCTCGTTGCGATTATCAAAATCCTGAACATTATGGCTTAGTATATCATCGTAATAGTAGGGTGGGCCCCAGACATTATTGATGAAATCCCCATACCATACTCGGGATGAAATATCAATAAAATGCACAGGTAAGTCTCCTACACCACCCCAGCCAGATACTGCCTTACCATCAAAGAGACCTGAAGTACCAGAAAAGAAATAATCTGCATACTCACCAGAATCCATATCCAGGGGTTTGATATTGAACCAATGCTCCAGATCCTCATCCAATTCCTCTAGATTGAAGAGAAACAGGGTGTAGGCAGTTTCATCCCCATCCCATAGATTATTGGCAATCCAATCCAAAGCATCCTCGGCATCATACGAGATCCCTGGTATGGGCACAAAATCTGCACCTCTGGATATACTACCATTATAGGTATTGGATTCAGCGGCTATTGTACCCAGATAAGTGACAAAATCATCATGTTGTGTCTGCGTGAGGTTGGAAACCTTCAGATCAATAGTATACTCCCCAATATAAGGTAAATACCAGCCAGGATAGTATTTAGACTGATCAATACCAGCAAGGACCTCCTGCAGAGTGTAGTTAGTGCCTGCCAAGAAACTGGAATCCACCACCACATGTACTGTAGTTGTGGATTGCCTTGCAGGCAAGCTAGTGGGAATTGTTACATCAGCATTCACCGGATGGATGAATATGAGTAAAATGGTTGCAAAAACTGCGACTTTTCTCATTGAAATGACATCTCTTTGAACCTTAAAAAATAATGGCAGATTAAACTAGAATATTTTGTGCTAGCTACAGAGAAAGAAGGATTTTTATCAATTTCAGTGGTGAACCATGATAAGCTTAAATTACAGTATAGTCGTCACTAGAGTAGGCACGAATGGTGTAATGGCTAGCATCTGAGCTTCCCAAGCTCGAGATCCGGGTTCGATATTGCCATATCTGAGGAATGAGCAACGAAAATCCCGGTTCGTGCATTTTTTTAGTCTAGAGGAGCCTCATCAGCTACCTCGATTATTTCTTCTGCTATTGAGGAACGTTCAATTAATTTCTGTAGTTTTCTGGCCTTGAGTACACGATATGTGAAGAAGCCACCGGCAATCAACACTAAACTAGGACCTGCAATTATTGCAATTTGACCAGCTAAGGGCCAACGACGCACATTCATCACAATATTAGTGCTTTGATGCAGATAAAACTCAAATTTTTCCAGGTTAACGCCATCACTTGTAGTTAACTCTTGATCCATGAGCAAATATATCTCCTCCAGTGTTCCATCCTCATTATATTCAACATAAATCTGTATCAGATACCGATTGTATGCAATCAACTCTCCATTTTCGAAATCATACGTATAGATGTTATTGGATAGATCATAACGTATATCCCATACTCTGCTGGGTTGAATATCTCGTAGTGTATACACCTGAGATACACCATTGATGCTCCAATCATCAATCTGATAGAGTATATCTGAGAAAAACACTGTATCCACACCATACTCAGTGGGAAAATCATATGCCACATTTAGCTGGCTCAAGGCATCATTGGTAATCACTTCAAAATCAGGTTCCACATACCAGCTAATCTGGCTCAGAGAGTTGAGGCCATAACGATAGATACTCATCAATACAGGATAAAAATAGGTTATTTTGCTGGCATAGTAGTAATTATCTCCATCTGGCTCGAGATTAATTGATACCGCTGTGAAGAGATTTCCCTTATCATTAGCTCTGAAGTTGATGAAAGCAGTTTCTGGAACTCCATTGAAGGGATTAATTTGCTCAAAGTATAGCATTCGTCTAAATGAATCTATCTCAGTCACAGTCACACCTAATTCTCGATCATCATGTTCCACTATTTGTTGAAGATATCCCTCATTATTCAGGGTGGACCTCATGAGGGTATAATCCAGGGAGTAGGAATAATGATTCCCGATCGCGATCGTATCCTGAGCTGTTGCGGGCAGAGGAATAAGAATGAGCAGTATAAAGATGGCATACCACTTCATCTGCGGCTCCTCCTAATTTGCTTCCAGAGAACAGGAATGAGTAACAAAGCTAACCAGAAAGGTGAAATTTTTCCACCTGCCACATCTGAAATCATACCTGCAGAACATGAGATAATTAGCTCCATTTCATTTTGAATTTCTGCACCTTGAATAATAAGGGATGATGCCATTCTGTATTCATATGTATCCATGAGGCCTGAAGTCTGATATTTCAATATATGTTCCACCGTATACTCATCATAAATGTACATTTCATTGATATTCTCAACTTCATTGTAGTAATACATGGCTATTTTTCCTGATAAATCCAATTCCAGATGAAGCAACCTGTTATCACCGGATAATGCAGCCTGAGCATCCGCAACAGTCGATTCTCCATTTATCTGCCAACTAGTAACAAAATTCAGGAGATCCAAAAAGGTCTGTCCGTTATATTGCTTGTTGAATAAGACCTGAGTAGCAGTATTGAACCTTCTGAAATCACTGCTTATCAATCGTCCATACTCAATAATGGAATAATCAAGAGATTCAAAATATGAGATCACCGTTCCTGTTGCTGTGGCAGTATACACAACATTAAACCTAAAGAAGCTATCAATGGCATTAGTTGGATCCAAACTACGAGTAATTGGGTTATCTCCCTGCATGGTGTAGGTATACGTATCAGAGGAGGCATTAATGGTTTTAATCTCTATGAATTGCTCACCTGCTGATTCCGTTTCATCATCTAGATAATCCTGTCCATCAAATACATTAATCTTATCAGTTATAGTGTATTCCATGATGATGGTATCCCCAGCCTGTATGGGCATTAACTGTGCAGATACAGGTAAAAGGCTAATACTTAGGAAGATCATGATGAAAATCGGGCGATATACCATCATTTTTTCTTTCACTCACAAATTAATAAAGGTTAACAGAATCAGCTAGCAATAAAGAAGTGAAATCAAGCTAATCTGCGACGAATGAGAACAAGAATGGGGAAAATCAGGAGTATGCTGAACTCAAAGCCAGGTGTGGGAATAGGAGGAGCTGGAGGCCCTGTTGGAGCATCATCAGTCTCAGATTCTGTAGTACGAGTGGTTGTACTGGTGGTTCTCGTTGAAGTAGGTGTGGTGGTACCTCCTGTGGTGGTATGCGTGGATTGTGGCACGGAATTACGATTATTGGGGTCTGAGCCGTAATAATACTCATCAATATTGCTATAGCCATCATTATCAAAATCCTCGTTGGCATCTGAGGGATTTCTTGGGTATAAGCCATTACGTAGCTCCCAATCATCAGCAATATTGTCGCCATCCATATCTATGAAGCTCAGGGGATGATTATCTCCAGCATTGGGGAGAATCTCCATTGGTGGATTTCCATCGTAATCATCCCAGAAATTGCCTGTGTTCCCATCATCAAACCAGTTTTCATTCTGACTATAGGCATGACGGGTAAATCCAGACTGAGTCTCATATTGGGTCTCCATAAATAGATTGTAATAGGTTAAGATGCCTGAGGTGTCAGACTGGTAAATAACACCAAAATAGATATTACCATAGAATATATTGCCATATACAAGGCTATCCTGCATGAAATAGACATTGATCCCGTATTCACAATCAAAGAAGTCGTTATACTCAATCGTTATCTCCCTAATAGGCTCAGAAACGAGTTGATCAACAGAAAGGCCAATATATTTTAGACTGAGGAAAACATTGTATCTGAAATCAAGATGTAAACAATTGGAATAGATGGTGATTCCATTATTGCCATTTGTGAATATATTGGCCTCAAAATTGGAATAAAAGGTGTTTTCCATACTAATGTAACTCTGCAGGCTGCTCCTGCTACCATCATCAAAGTAATTTCCATAAATTTCAATGAAGAAGGCATTATCCACAAATATTCCAATCATACCGGGATTAAATATGGAATTATACTCAATACGTGAATCGTTTCCATAGGAATTGTAAATACCGTAATCAGTTCCTGAGATCTCATTATTCTTGATTAGAACCTCATTTGTGTTAAGATGAATCCCGATATAGAACGTATCAATAGTATTTTGATCGATAATGATGGTATTAGGAGCAGTATTGGTGATAACAATACCCTCACCGCCTGAATCCGTGGATAAATAGTTGTTAAATATGGAAATATATTGTGTGGTTCCACGAATCTCTATGGCATTACCGCTTTGTATCACAATGTAGAGATTACTGATGATATAGGGATCATTTTGAGATCCAGTACCCGATCGTGCAAACTGTGCAATCTCTGCATCATTTGTGATGAGTATAGGCCCATGTTGCTCTTTAACATCATCATAAACCGTGGGATCCATACCATTCAAATACTCATACTCATTGGTGTATCCATCATTATCTGGATCCCCTGCAGGATCGGGAGAATTGGGATCAAAGGGGCTGAATCCGTATTGCCATTCCCAACCATCATCAAAAGTATCATTATCCCAGTTGAATATACCCAGAGGAGTAACATCTATAGCTGGAACCATTGATGAGGCCATGGTGTATGGTTCCTCCATGGAATCAGTGTAGTAATTGCTTGAGAAATTATTATAATCACTGGAGTAAGCCTGAGGAACAGTTGAGCCATCACGATGATTGAAGATAAAGGCATTATTTGTGATGATATTATTGATAATAGAATCTGAATTATCAATGAATATGCCGTAATTCCAGCTTGCAGCAATGAAATTATCACGAATTATCCCATTCTGGATCCAATATCCCAGTAAATCAATACCATTTCCATTAGAGAACATGATAATATTCTCTGTGATCTCCAATCCGTTGATAAAATCTGCCTGGGGATTAATCTCGATACCCCCGTACTCTATTCTATTGGCATGGATCTTCATTCCAGTTAGATAGCCCTCAAGCAGCATTCCATCAGTCATGAGCAACCTATTATCAGAAATATCTATTCCTGCACCTTGAAATACCTGAATCCCCATACCACTCTGCTCAACCTGATTGCCAATCACCCTACTCTGAGCCTCATCACGTAGATCCATTCCCTTTGCCGTATCAATTACTCTATTCCAGTTGTAGGAGTTGTTACCAGCCTGTTCAGATGCAATTCCGGTATCAGGCCCCCAGATCTGATTATTGGTGATTTCAACATTCTGTGATGCAAAATTATTGATACCCTTACTTGATGCGGAGATGCTGTTATCATTAACTGAACCTCCCTGTAGCAAGTATACCTCGATTCCCAGCACCACATTCTCGATGACATTGCTGTGTATGTCCACAGCATTGAGGAATGAGCTAATTCCCCGTTCTGTATTCTGAATGAGATTATCATGGATGATCACGCTGTTCTCCCTCACATCACCAGTGTTTATTCCGTAAAATTTGTGATGTACATAGTTATGTCGAACAATTATGTTGGAGGAGGTGAATTCCACACCGATACCAAGCTCCTCGCCCTCACCATAAACCTCATTGTATTCGATGATGAAGGCATAGGGGATCATGGAAATCAGTATTCCAGGAGAATCAGGAGCATAGACACGATAACCAGAGATGATAAAGGGATTGGCCTCTGATCCATCTCCAGCCAAGGCATACTGCTCTGCAGTCTCAATTGAGTTGATTATAATCGCTGAACTATCAATTTTTTCATTCATTACTCTGGGATCCATTCCTCTTTTGTACTCTATCCAATCAGTGAAGCCATCTCCATCGAAATCTGAAGTTTGAGAGAGAAAATCATCAAAGGGATGAAAGCCGTTTCTCACCTCCCAGCTATCATTGAACCCATTGGTATTGAGATCAAGGGAAGTACTGGGGGAGTAATCCACAATACCACCATCACCCACATAATCATAGGAGTAGGGGTCTGAATATACATTGTACCGGAAGTAATTATCTGATGGTGCTCGGATTTGTTTAGCTCCACCGTTGTTATCCACAAATACATTGGATGTCACATTGTTATTGTTGGTATTACTATAGTCCCAGATGAAGATTCCATGGTTTACAGAGTTGTAGATAATGTTTTTATCGACAACAGCATTATTGATGTTGCCTCCATAGAATTCAATTCCCTGTACATAGGAGTTTGAGATGTAATTATCTTTGATCTCGATATATGCCATGGAATCAGCATTATTAGAGTTGATCATGATCCCACCGGTATCAATATGATTATGCAGGATTCTGGCATGATCTGCCTTCTCAGCCAAGTATACTCCCCTGGATTGTGCATGAATGCTATTATTGGCAATTAGAGCGTATTGAGAATCCACAAATAATACGATGCCTGAGGATCCTTCCCTGTTGGTACTGATATCATTGGCAATGATAGTTGCATTGAGTGCATAATCTATCCAGATACCCTCCCGATTGTCAGTGAGAACATTCTCACGCATGGTGGGATAGTTCCCCCATGTTCCAAATATAGCGAAAGTAGCCCCTGAAATATGATTTTTGCTGAAGTACATAGATTCTGCATCAAACTCTATACCATAATTTACAGCATCGATGTAATTGTTATCCAGCTGTGAGTTGGGAGTATGCAGTGAAAATCCTCGAGATAGGATGGAGAAATGATTATCATAGGCAAATACCTGAGTATAAGCCTCTACCCCATCATCAAGATTGGAGAAAGTGTTTCGCATCAGAGTTAGAGAGAGCATATCAGCTGCAAAGATACCAGTGATGAAATTGACGATGCTACTATCCTCAATGGTGATGTGATGGGCGAATTGTAAAGAAATCGCCGTCCCTGAGGATTTTCCCCTCAAATTTATATTTCGTAGGGTGATATATCCAGTGACTTCCTCGATTATGACGTAATCCACATCGTAATTCTCGATGATATAGGGATCATCTACGCTTCCATCACCTGATGATGCATAATTTGGAATATCCAGATCCTGAAAGATGGTGATTGCAGTTACCTGATCTGTGTCTGGCCCTGCAGAAATTGGTAAAAATGATATGATAATTAGGAGTATCACCCATTTGCTGAGATTCATCATGCTCTTCCAAACATGGATAATCAAAAATATTTCGAAAATTATGGTTAGAAATGTGCTATTTTACAAGTAGAGATTATTGATCATCAAATTATATCCATTATACTAAGATTCAACACCTAGGCTTATGAATAGTTAATATTGCATTGCATCTATGGATGATTATACTGAGCAACGGATCAAAATATTGTATGTAGCTCTGGGAGTGTATTTTATTGCAACTTTTCTACCTATTGTGAAATCTGTTGGCTACACCAATACCGATCTGGTGTACACATTGAACGAGAGCATCCTCAATGGTAATGTCATGTCGGCAATTTTGCATCTTGCAGCCTTTGTACTGGTTGTTTTTGCCATTATTCGGATGAATGCAGAGGCAGAAGTGAAGAAAATTCTATTTGGATCCATTGGTAGCAGTATTCTGAGCATTTTGTTTGGCCTTATTCTGGGAGGAGGAGCATTAAACTACATATCTCAGGTTGAGAATGTCCGTTCCACCATGACCTGGGGGGTAATTTTCCTGGTAATTGCATGGGGGTTCATTGTATTCGCTGCTTTCACCTATGAGCCTGAGGTGGAGGAAGAAATGGAGCACAAGATGAGAAAAGGTCCCTATCGTCCATCTGAAGAGGAAGAAGAGGATAAGTATACTGTGAGAAAAGGGCCATACCAATCATTTGAAGAGGAATCAACTCCTCCGTATACTCCTCCGTATACACCAAAAATCTCTGGAAAGAGCTGTAGTACCTGTGGACAGAGAGATGAGGAAAAAATGGGATATTGTGCTTTTTGTGGTGCTAAAATAGAGTAAAAGTAATGGAATTTTTGGATTATTTCCCTGTTGAGAGCGTAGAATTTCTATAAATGAAGAGCGTATACCAGTAGTATGTATGATCTGATCATTATTGGTGCAGGACCTGTCGGATTAGCTGCTGCGATAGAGGCCAAGAGACATGGATTACACTATGTAGTGGTGGAAAAAGGGGTGCTCTGCAACTCTATATACAATTTTCCCACTCAAATGCGGTTCTTCACCACTGCTGATCTACTGGAGATTGGTGATCATGCATTTCCAAGCACTGATCTCAAACCAGATAGACAAAGAACCCTGGATTATTACCGCAGAGTGGCCCAGCTGGAGGAGTTGGTATTGCGGTTGAATCATGAGGTATTGTCTATTATCAAGGAAGAGCATTTCAAAGTGTCAGGCTTGGATCAGAACCGGCATAGCTTTGTTTTTGAGAGTAAAACGGTAATCATTGCCACTGGATATTTTGATCATCCAGTGGGCCTGAATGCTGTAATTGATAATGATGCTCGGTATTCCCTGCGATATAAGGATCCACATCAGTTCTTCATGAAACGAGTGGCAATTATCGGTGCGGGAAATTCCGGTGCAGAAGCAGCATTAGAGCTATTCAGACACGGAGCTGAGGTTTTTCTACTCCATCGTGGTGATGAACCACGAACCACCATTAAGTATTGGGTAAGCCCTGATCTGAAGAATCGGCTGTCAAAAGGAGACATCACAGGTATCATGCCGGTCAAAGTCACCAGATTGGCGCATGATGGCATTTACTACGAACAGGATGGAGAAACCAAGTTTCTAGATGTGGATTTCACTTTAGTATTGACGGGTTATACCCCCAATATCGAGGCATACAAGACATGGGGCGTTCCATTTGATGAACAAACCCTGGAAGTTACCCTGTCCGATACTATGGAAACAGATGTTAAGGGACTGTATGTTATAGGATCTGCAGGTGCAGGAAGAAAGACAAACAAAATATTTATTGAAAATGGCCGTGAGCATGCTAAGATAGCAGTTAAAGCCATTGCAACTGAGAAGCAGACAGAACTTTAAATTAAACCGAAAATAGTGGAATTAAGTCTCCACGACAATGATTATAGGAAATGAACATGCATCCTGATGTAGAAATCCATTTTATTCAGGCAAATATTTATTTAAATAAGGAGTGTGAGTATCAATTATATGTATATCTAGTACGTTTGATAGTGATGATGATAAAGGGGAGCAAAGAAAACCAGTACGGGGTATCATCAGTATTTGATTGACTAGTTGTGCTGGTTGTACTTGATGTCTCAGTATGACTAACAGTAATCACCACATCGACAACTTTGACATTCACGGTGTCTATCGCATAGTTGGTGGAATCATCGAAGATATAGAGCTTAACAGTGTATGATCCCACTTCCCAGCCAGTGATATTGTATATAATGGTACCATTGGTCCATTCACCCTCTGCTACCTGAGTATCATTGAGTATGATGAAATAATTGGCTGGATTGGCATCACCAACCTCCCAGGTGATATACTGATCAGGAGTACCCACGGTGTAGAGTATATCTTCAGGAGAATTTACCTCTGGAGGCACTAATTCAAGGTTCCCCCCATCCTTGATGATCCAATTATAGGTATCAATGATGTATTGACGGCTTTCCTTGGCACTATCTGCATATTTTGAACTCCCTGCATCAAATGTCACCCCGGATTGTAGTGGTAAAGAGGCCCAGGAATTGATTAAACTGGAATAGAAGACAACAGACAGCTTACCTCCAGTGAGAAAATAACTCATATCCGTGGCACTGGATACATTCCAGTAGCCTAGAGGAAGATTAACTGAAGTGGCATCGAAAAACATGTAGCTGAAATCAAGCACCCCACTCACATCCCATTCGGTAATATCCTGATTGAAGGCCTCTGCCTTGTAAAACATTCGACTCATAGTGGTCACACTGCTGACATCCCACTCAGTGATCACCATATTAAAATGATCAGAATTGGCAAACATAGCCTCCATAGATGTAACCAAAGAGGTATTCCAATTATTCAGACTACCCGAGGATAGGGAATAACACCCTGAAAACGCTCGAAACAGGTTGGTTGTCTCACTTAGATCAGGAGCATCAGTGGCTGTGATGATGAGATTAGCACAATTATGGAAGTATGAGCCGTCATTACCCAGTTTGAGTGATCCCCACTGTGCAATCTCCATGATTTTGTATTTATCACCCCCATCTGCAAAACAAAATCCATCTATAGTCCCATTAATGATGAGCAGATACTCACCCTCAACTGCATACTCATGCGATGCAGCGGTGAAATTTGCATCTGTGATGGTAGATGTGGTGTTATCTCCCCAATCAACGGTGAAATTATAGGTTCCAGTGCTTGTGATGGGTAAAAAAATCTCGTTCGTATCTGAAGAATCGTAATCAGTGTAGGTGGTGTCCCAGAGTGACACAAATGCCATGGGATCGATACCAGTCAAGTTTACAGACGCTGTGTGTAACCTGGGAGGTTGAAATGTAACATCCAACCCAGTTACAGGGCTGATACTCAGAAATATTGCAGTTCCAAGTAGCATGACGATAAATAGGGATCGGTTCATAGTCGTTGTGATGAATTGGAGATTGTAAAGCATACGATTGCTAGCTGATTAGGTGTCAATAACAGAGGGAGAATTGGATATCAATACACATTGGGAGAGCCTATGATTTTAAATACAGAGACATACAGACGCAATTATGCGTTATGTAGCCTTTTTCCGAGCAATCAATGTGGGTGGGAAGAATAAAATCACCAAAACTGAACAAGAACAGCTATTCGTGGATATGGGCTGCAAAAAAGTATCAGGATTGCTGGCCACGGGTAATATCTTCTTCACCAGTGATAGATCTGCAGAGGAACTCAGAGAGGAGGGAGAGACCAAGTTGATGCAATTACTGAGCAATGAAGTCAAACTGATGATCATCCCCCTGGAACAAGTAACAAAATTGGTACAGAAGGACCCATTTGCCAATTTTCTTGATTCGAAGCAAAATGTTGCCTTTGTCAGCATCGTGGATAAAACATTTGATTCAGTACCTGAGAGCCTGGAGAACTCGTTTGGATCGTTTAGATTTGAATATGACCATCCATTTATCCTATCATTTGTGACGAAGAAAAAACCAGGAGCCAGCCCCAATAGCTATTTTGAGAAAGAATTACACTGTCATGCCACCACTAGAAATTGGAATACGATCATGAAAATCGTGAAGAAATTTGGGTAAATTATGAATTCATAAATGGATAGTAAAACAATAGTATAAATATAATGAATGTAATTGTATTATGATAATACAATGTCAACTACCGTTCGTATAAAAGACACTGATAAAGCCGAATTGGATAAGCTACAGGCTATTATTCTGCTAAAAAGTGGGAAGAAGCTGAATTATGATGAATTACTTCACTACCTACTCTTATTTAGCAAGGAAAAGGTAATAGAGGCAATTGTGGATGATATCAGTGACCAGGATATCGATTGGGAATATCATCTATCACGAGTAGGAAAGTATGGAGAGACCGATTCTTCAGATATCGATGATGTGATTTATGGTGAGTTGTAATGGCGATATTTCTTGATACAGGCTTTTATATTGCATTTTATAATGAAGAAGACAAGTTTCATGAACGAGCCATGGAAATATATCAATTACTGAGACAAAATACCTATGGTAAGGCGTATACCTCCCTGGATGTACTTGATGAGCTATTCACCTTTTTACAACGAAAGAATATGAAATATCTGGCAGATTCAATCATCGAGGACTGGTTTGAGAAGCATAAACAGATTGGAAAGGTGATATTTGCATCTACCGAGGTGTTGAATCAGGCAAGTAGTATTTTCAAATCCCAGAGTAATGAGAGAAAAGGGTTAAGTTTCACTGATTGTTTGATTATTGGTAATTGCAAAACGATGGGAATTTCAAATATTGCTACTTTTGAACAGGGATTTCACAATTATTTGCAGGTTATTCAATAGCAAATCATTTTTGCTAATAAATAGAAAAGAATACTATTCCACAAATAGTAGAAAATATTGAAATAGTTGAATCACTATATCAATGGTATGGCAACTACAATAAAAATCAGTGATGAAAGCAAAGAAAAATTGGATCGAATTCGTGCCAAATTGCTTCTACAGGGTAAGAAATACAAACAGGAAGAATTAATTGATCTGGTCATCAGCATGGCAGATGCAAATCCTGTTCTTGTAGGTGACTATAAGGGACTGTCAGAGCTTGAAAAAGAAGAATTCATGTCATTCACCTTTAAAGGAAGCTCAGAAAAATCAATTGATGAGGAGCTTTACTCGTGATAATAATAGATACCACCCTGTTATTTGCCAAATTTGCAGAAGATGATAGCAAACATGAGCTTGCTACAAGTATTTTTGTTGAAATTTTTAATAGAAAGTATGGTATACCCATCCTGATCGATTATGTATGGAACGAATTGATGACACTGATCTACATCAGAACGAAGAATTTTGAGTTATGTAAACAGAGTGATCGATTACTACGGGAATATGTGGACAAACAAGCCTTTGGATTTATGCATACCCCCAACGAGGTCTTCTGGAGGGCAAATAGAAGGTTTATGGATCAGAATATCAAGGATAATCAACGATTTTTATCCTTTACCGACGCTGTAATCGGAGAGATGGCAATATGGCTGGAAAGTGAACATATAGGATCGTTTGATGGCCAATTTCATCAATTTGAAAAGAATGTTATTGGTTGATTCACTCAATTTTACCGATTTTATCGTCTTCCATGGATTTGAACTGGTCAAGCATATCGTCAATTGCTGCACCTATATCTGAATCTGCAGGTTTGGCAATGGTAACATTATCACCATTCAATCGAATGGGTACATCATCGCCAGCCTCGTACAATAACCAATGCTTGATGGATTCCACATTGTCATATTCCAATTCCTTGGCGAATTCAGCCAGGGTCATCATCTCCACACGATTGAGGATCCGATTGAGTTTGAAGGATCGACGTTTGGTCATTGCCTGCGAATGTAACCTGGGAGACATCTTGGCCAGCTCCTCATCCCGTTGTGATAGTTTTTTGAGTGCGTCAGCTTTGTATTGTTCAATCTTGGAGAGTATAGAAGCAAATCTGGAGTCAAATGCGTAGATTGGCCGTGTATCATCAGGTATGGTCATGATTTGTGGTTTAAACGAGGCAACTCTGTTTCGTAAGGATTTTAACACCTCCTCCACATCCTCCGGACTTGGATTATCCATTTCAATTGATGGTGTGAGGCTTAGGATTTCATTTAGTTGTGAATCAAGAGGTTCAAAATTATCCACAGTTTGTTGTAATTTTGCCAATTCCTGCTCAATACCCTCTCTCATGGCGTCTTTGCTGTTGTATCCAAGAGATTTCGCTTCATCCCATTCAGCCATTGTTGAGAATCCCAATGATTCAGCCTCTTGTTTCTGAGACATAGTGGAGAATCCCAACGATCGTACCTGATCTGCCTCCGTCTTGTTGCTGAATCCTGCAGCCTTGGCCTCATCAAACGATACTCGGGTATCGAAACCCAGGGATAAAGCATGCTCAAACTCCTCTTTTGAATCAAAACCAGCCTTTTTACACCGTTTATACTCGTCAGCAGTATTGAATCCTGCTGTTTCAGCCTCCTGCAGGTCCGCTTTGGTTTTGAAACCACGAGATTTTGCCTCCACAAACTCCTCCTTGGTAGTAAATCCTCTCTGAGTGAATGAAGTCTGCTTCATATAGATGAATGCAGATCCACCAAAGACCAACAACAGACCCAGAATGATGAATATATAGAAATTCAAGAAGGTCCTATCTTTTGAATTTGCCCTGGTTCCGTTCTCATACTCATCAATATTGCGGATCCAATCACCATCAAGATCTTCATTTGCATCATTTACCTGAGGATCCAACCCATTGAGATATTCATAGTAATTAGGCATGCCGTCTCCGTCAAGATCGTCATCAGCATCATAGGTACCAGCGAGTAAGCCATTGAGATACTCATAGAGATTGGGCATGCCATCAAGATCCTTATCGAGATTGGCATCATTCTCATTGGCTCTAAGTCCATTTTGATACTCATAGAGATTAGGCATACCGTCTCGATCACGATCCAAGGTTGCATCATTCAATCCTGCCTGGAGTCCATTGCGATATTCCCATAGATTGGGCATCCCATCCTGATCCTTATCGAGATTGGCATCATTTACTTGTAGATTAAGGCCATTCCAGTACTCGTAGTTATTAGGCATGCCGTCATGATCCAGATCTTCTTCCCCATCATCGATGGTAGGATCCAAACCATGCTCAAGTTCATATAAGTCATCGATAAAATCACCATCTTTGTCCCACTCGTAGCCCAGATCAACAATTGTCCAGGTAAAATTGCTGATAATTGAAGCACGAGCGTCTTTTGATAGGTAAGAGTACCGAACATACACATCTAGCCGCACATTGTGGGTCAGATTAAGCAGAGACCATGAGTTCAACAACAAATCATAGTGATGAACACTGAAACTCGTCTGATAGATCATTAACGTCATATCCTCTACTAATTCCACATTCCATGAGCTGATATCCTGATTAAATGCCACTGCATAATAGAACTGATTCCTCATGGTTTTTACTGAGCTCACATCCCAGGCACTGATATTCTGATTGAAGCTACTGGCTTGGGAGAACATATACGATAGATCAGTAACTGCACTCACATCCCAAGAGCCTATGGGTTGGTTGAATCTTAAGGCTTGGGAGAACATATTTGACATCGAGGTGACTGAACTGACATCCCATGAGCTGATATCGAAATTGAAAATCTGAGCTTCACTAAACATTTTATCCATATTAGTTACTGAGCTGACATCCCATGAACTTAGATCCATATTAAAATTTTGGGCCTGCTCGAACATACCCTCCATGTTGGTCACTCCACTCACATCCCATAGATCCATGGTTCCCTGAGAACCGAGATTTATGCAATGTCGGAACATATTACTGAGATCAGGAGAATCACTGAGATCTGGTGCATCCGTGGCAGTGAGTACCAGATTCTCGCAGCCATCAAAGAAATGTCCAGTATCTCCGAGTTTTAGATCACCCCATTGTGAGATCTCCATGATTTTTAGCCTATCACTGTTCAAAGAACTGAAGCTGAAACCCTCTATGATACCATCCATGATGATCTGGTACTGACCCTCAGAAGCATAGGTATGGGTGACCTCAACCTGATCTGAAGCAATAATAGTATCATTTGCTGTACCATCACCCCAATCCACCACAAAAAAGTAGTTCCCTCCAGATACAAGAGGCAATTTCACCTGATTGAAGTCACTGGAATCTCCACTGATATATTGAGTATCCCAGGTGGAGACAAAAGCAGATGCTGGAATGGCATTCTGGGATATTGAACCATCATCCTGAGAGATGGATGTTACGGGAATAAGAGTTAATATCATAATAAATAGGAGAATTAGGCCCTTTCTCATTATTTTCACCAATTTATTCAACAACCGATAATTGATTAATATGTGTTTTTGGAATATGGTATTGTTTTGAAATTATTTTGATTCAACTTCTTCAAATCGTTTTATTATTTCAAATGATTGAGGGTTTAGAAAGAAAAATATTGATAATAGGAGGATTTGATCCAATATTGATGGAGGTCTAGTAAACTGATGCACATTATATAGCCAGATATTGACAGAATTGGAAATATTGCTGGGAAGATTCGAGATCATGATGGATTTTTGCCCAATACATATATAGTCGGATAGTAGGAAAAGATGAAGCTTCTTGCAGAGTCATCATATAAACGCGTTTGTCCAATGTAAACCTAATTATTTCAGAATAAAGTTTAATTACAGTAGAAAATTTATGCGATGACTCCATTTTTCTCGGGAGTTTTTGAGATAAGGATGAACTGCTGCTCAAATAGCACCACGGTTGAACTAGGGTTAAGTTTGAAACTAGTCGATATATTGGTGATATTATGATGTAAATTTGCGTCGAATGATCACGATAGCCACCAATGCAACAAATAGAGGTACAGGTGAGAATGGAAGTGCTGAAATATCTATCGGAGGAGCTGGAGGCCCGGTTACATTGGTAGTTGTTGTCTCCTCAGCGAGGCTGGCAGTAGTAGTCGTTGATGTAGTGCTACGCTTCTCAGTTGTCCAGGCATTGGTACGAGTATAGCTGCTCTTAGCACCAGTATAGAAGGAAATGGCATCATAAAAATCAATACCAGAGTTTGATCGCTCATAGAAGATGGCAAGAGATAGAGATTTTGGTGTGAATTTGGTATATCTACAGCCAGGAGTGTCAAGTACCCGGTTTAGATCATCAATAAGGGTCCGATTATAGAAATTCCAACCCTCAGAGATAGGCATATGAGCATCAAAAATGTCTTTACTGGGTTCGAAATAGCCATAAAACCCATTTCCATTTTGATTAACATAATCAATACTAAGAACTCGAAAACCATCGATAAAATTTACTCGTAATTGTGATACTTTATTTGATACTAGTGTTCGCTTCAGGGCAAAAGTGAATCCCAGATCATCAGACCAGTCCATCGTCTCAATGTTCCCATAGAACATATTGAAAAATCCATGATCACTAGTCTCATCAATAGCCAAACTAAAATTCCCCTCGAACGGATCATCAGTATCTAAAGCGATTGCCTGATTCAGATTTGATAATCCCTCAGTCACATACCACCCATGTTTGGATACGTCAGTGTCACGCCACTCAAAGCCCTCATAATACAAACGAGTAGCAGAAACATTGGATGAGGGGATGAATAATACAAGCAAAAACACCATTAATTGTTGCTTCATACTTGGTCGTGATATCTGTATCGAATAAACTTATTGAATTATTTTTATTGAATTATTTGTATGAATTATTTATCGTGTATAGTATATTAACATATGTTACATACAATCAATATCATATGAAACCTAAAGTACATGCCGTGATGATACAATCAAAAAAAAAGAAAAGGAAGTGAAGCATTAAGCCCCGTTGCTTCACTTATTTGGCCCCTTAAGGTTTCAGATCCAAGGATCTGAGTTTTGCGAGAACCTTCGTGCTAATCAATACATCCGTCCTTAAAAAGTATTACTACATCGTAATTCTTCAATTGACAAGAGTTAACAATAATCCGTATTGATAGAAGAATTATACAGGGGTAATAGATGAAAAATTAAGGAAAAAGTACGAATATCTAATCATATAGAAAATATATATTACATTAGTAAATTGGTTGATTAAAGTCCAGAGATGAAAATTATGCTAAGTTGCGTATTGAATATATGTATTGTATGTACGAAAATTAAGAAAAATCGAAAAACATCAGATCATGAGAATATCAGGATATACGGCTAAAATATTGCAGGTCAGACCAAATCGTTAGGGCATTACCTTTTCCGAAGTACCTGTATATTTGCTTGGATCCTTGAAATTTCCTACAATGGAAAAAATCTACCAGGTATAAATCAATGCTTGTTGAAAAGACATACAAAAATATGCATGAAAATAATATCAATAATCGTCTATCGCGAACAAATCGCGTTAATAAAAAAATATTGAGACATATGGACAACCCATATGTAGCATACATATAATCATTAAGACAATTTATACATATGTATACATAGCATATGTACTAACTGATAAAAAATTCATCATAAAAAAAACATCTGGATACATATGCATATTTACTTATTTAATTTTTTGAATATATGATATTAATTATATACAATAAATAAATTTATACACTAAATTGTTTATTATAGTATATGACTTATAATATAAATTTTAATTAAATAAAACAACAATATGTGTGTTTGTATCTAAAAATAACTGCAAGACCTGAAATTGGTGTTGTTACATAAATAAAATATTATTATAATTTAATTATATTTGTACAAATTAAATACTATATAATAGAGTAAGTATGTGTGCATTTAGGAAACAATATATGTCTACCTAATGCTCTTGAAGTAAATCTAATGCTATTACATATTTCAGATATCGTCATGATTGAAAATTATTTAAAAATGGATGATAATTGCATGTAGTTAAGCTATTAATATTACATTTATCTAATATTACTTTATGTATTATATGATTATCACAAAATTCGAATATAAAAATAGTATTTAATTTGTCAATTTATCATATATTTAGAAATTAAAATATGGAATTTAATATAGTGAAATATTCGATGAAAAATCGGTTTAACAAGTAGTTAATGTTAAAATAATTTTATTTTAATAAATTAGACAAATATTTTATAATCATTCGGTAGAAGAAGGTTGACAATACAAAATTATCTGCCCTTCAAAATATTCCATAAATCTATCTACTTTATAAATATTTAAAGTGTAGCTGATATTAATTATTTATCATCTAATACCACTATGGCGAGTAGTTACCATATAAAAATGATGATTACTTTTAAACACATAAATTCTCATTTTTTTTCTGCTCGTAAAAAATATGATTATAATATACATTTGTTCACTCTATTAGGCATTCAATTGACTGCATAACTTATATGGAATCTATATCGATTAATCATTGTGTTAATGCCTTTTATGTGTATATGTTTTTTTGTTTTTATGTCAAGCATTAATTAATCATAAATATATTATATACAATAATAATACAATTAATTATCTAATCTGATCCAAGCCAATAAGAAATTGCGCAAATAGTAGAATCATGTTTTTACCTGATCCGACCAAGTTGACAAATTATCATCACAATCTCTGGCTAGACAATTTTATTGTATATTACATACCCCATTTTGTATGTACCATACATACAAAATGGTTCGAAGCAAAACATCATATTTAGTTAATAAATCAAATAATCACCAAACATATCAAATACAATATTAAAGATATTTGAAAATATTTGAGAGAAATGAAAACTACGAGCAGCCTATTTCACTATACACTCCAATATTGAACAGACATATTTGAAAGCATTCCTGAATTTTTGAAGATAGAGCATCTGCAAATATAAAATTTTATACATGACATTCCTCCCAAATCGTTAACCCTTAACCTTTTTTCTCATATTAATACAAAAATACAGCCCTTGAAACGACAAGATAAAATACTTTCAGTTGCAGGGCGTCACTAATGAGCGAAAACGAGAGTGGTACTCCGAAAATTCTGGCACAAATAGAAGATCAATCAGAATTAATTGACCAGATCGACTTACTCAAAAAGGGACTCGCAGATATCGGAAAGGAAGTTGATGAGGAATTAGTCAAACTCGCTGAAAAACGAGAGGCAATTTTCCTAAACATCCTGGACGATCTCAAGACCACCTTGAAGTATGTAGATGAGAAATTGGTCTCGGAATGGTGGGAAAAACATGAGTCTCGAAAGCAATACAACAGAATGGAGAACACTCTCCCTGGAAACTACTTGTTATTGGCAGAAAACAATATCATCAGAAGAGTATTGCAAGTTGGAACAGATGACGAGGACGAGGTGGTGGTGAAGAAAAAATTCCAACCTCCTTTGACTCTTGAGCAGTTGAACGAGATCAAAGATGATGAAGTCAAACCAGCTGCCCATTTTTCGTCTATGCGTTACTACCTGATGAGGGATAAGAATGATCTGAAGTTGGTACGGATGAACTATGACACAATGAGTGCAGGATTGTTGAACTATGTCATTGACCATCAAATGTATCGAAACCCGACTACTATTTCCTTCAACAAATTCTTCCAAATCTTTTCACTTGAAGAGATATTAAACAACCTCATCAAAAACTTCAATGATGCCATCAGTGAGAATAAAAATCGACTCCCATTGCTCAAGAAGAGGGTCGATCAGTTGAACATGGTTGCCAAAATGATTAATTTAACTTGATATAATTTCACTACAAAACCATGTACTCACGATTTCATCTCTTTTTCATAACATTCTGGACAGACACCATGTGATACCAGGTCTTCTTGTTCATTCATGGCCTCCCATTCCCCATTAGATTTTCGGATTTTTTGACAATAAGCACATTGTATGACAATTTTCTCTCTTCGTCTAAACATCATAACCTGTCTCTGATATTAATGATACAGAATAAAAAGCTTGATGTAATCCCAAATTTGGGATTATCAAAGAAAAGCCCTTGCAGAATATTATAATGTTTTCAGAAATTCTTCATAGCAACTGGGGCAGATTCCATGGGTGAATCTGACCTTGGATTGTGAGAAATCAAAATGATCAAACTGGATCCAATCACCAGAATCGTTACTCACTCGTCTGCAGTAGGAACACATGAGGACGAACTCGTTATGTTGCTGGAAAGACAATGTTTTTCCCACAAGAGAACGAATGGATACGGCAATATGATCACTATTGGTTGTGGAGATACGTAGCTCCAATGGTAAAATATCACCGGTCTCCATGGGTAGTTCTAGAAAGTATGAGCAGGAGGAACCATGGATAAGGGCTAGATTCAAGAATTCTTGAAGCTCGTTCCGCACCTCAGGGGCCAAAATTGAAATGAGGGGGCTGTTCATGATTCCTCCTTCGATTTTCTCATATGTTTTGAGAAAAACCACTTTAAGTTCCTGATCAAGCACAATCATGTAATCTGGAAAGGTATCCATGATACTCTCGAGGATGATCCTCTGGTCCAGTTGTTGTAATCGCTTAATCGTGTTGATCAGCTGATATATTTCCTCAAGTAATTTGAACTTCGTTACTTTCCTGGAATCGTGCAGAAAAGGGTTGAGGGTTGTGTAGTGAGGAAATTGCATATCATGAATGAGGTGACTCAGCTCCTCCCTGAGACCAGCTAAACGGTCTAGTAACTTGAATTTGGAGTTGAGATTGTACTTCATCCTACTAGTTTATACCCTTGGAATGATAAATACTCATTTGAATAGAGAACTACTAGGAAATAATATTGTGGCATAGATACTCTAAAAATACAAAATAATGTATTTTCACAGATAGACGTATTTTTTTGTCTTAAACGTGAAAATTCTGCATAATTCAGCCATGATTGTTCAAAATTTCACTTAGAAGGAGTGGTTGTCAGTGATCGAGAATCGTCCATTAGCGCTCTATTATATTCTTCTCTGGTTACCAACCTAGGATAATCGATCCCAAGGAGAACATAGATAGATAATTCCTTGATAAGTTAATATTTTATATCTAGGAACAGATCTTTTACCATAACGATAAAAATCAGAGTAATAGCGGGTGAGCATTTGAATCTGAAAATGGAATTTAATGTTACCAGAATATAGAATATTGTTGATTAATTAAGCAAGTACTATGTATATTAGAAGAACAATTAATTTTAAACATGAAGCTCTGAAATCGTCATATTTTAATGAATTGATTCGTCACCCCTTACCTTAAATACTATAGTGACTATAGCGACTATAGAATGACAACGATTCAGATCTCAGATTCGCTTAAAGAGGAACTCACATCCATAAAACATCAGTTGCAATTGGAAGAAGAAACACAAATCACATACGAGCAGGTCATACGACGACTTATTGATGATTATCAATTCAAAATCGATAGTCGAAAAGCACATTCACGTTCCTATTCTACCATCCTGGAGGCAAAATATGGCATGTATGTGCTCCGGGAGGGTAGACGATCTTGATTGATTCGCATCTTTCCTTCCTCAACAGTTACCAAGGCCCGATCATCATCGATTCTGCTCTTTGGATCGAGTATTATAGCAATTCCAACATTGGCAAACGGGTTCGACGTCATATCATTGATTCCAGCAAAATATCAAAATTAATTGTCCATCAATGTATCCTCACAGAGATTTATGCGGTACTTCATAAAATCCTGGGAAATCAGGCATCAGAAATCATGAATGATATGTTGGGTTTTGTCAGGGTTGTACCCCTATCCAAGCTGAGTACGAGGGCAGGAGAGCTGATGAGTCTCTACTCGCTCCCGATCAGTGATAGTTTTACACTTGCCATTGCTCAGGAGTATGATATTCCCATCTATATGCGTATGCAGAAGCGATTGGAGAAGATACATGAGGATTTACGGATCATGGTTATTGAATAATCAAGGTTTCAAGGCTTCATTCTCTATTTTCGACATCATCTCTTCGAAACAATCCGGACACATCCCATGAGTCACCCTCACACGGCTTGTTTGTAGCTGTTTGATCGATTCCCAGTTATCCTTGCTTGCCTTCACTTTCCTGCAGTAGGCACAGATGGTGATAAATTCCTTGATTACATGAGTATTGATAAGATTCTGTGCAATACGCCTCCAGGAGAGGATCAATCCATCGTCAGGGCCGGGAGAGATAATAAATTCCAGTTGTACTGTTTCAGTATCGCGCTCGAGAGATATCCCAATCAGATAGGCACAATTAGTCGGCAGTTTCATGAATTCACTTAGGATGAGCATCATCTCCACCTGCAAGTCATTAAACATCAGATCCATGAAGCGACGGCCGATCATATATGTTGGAGAAACAGAATTAGATCGATTCATCCTGGTCACCACTCCAGAGCGATCAAGGATCACCACGGTAGATGATGAATGATCAAAAGAACGGGGTTCCAGACCTTTATGCAGGTCTGTCAGCAGATTGATCTGGTTACGGAGAAATAGGATCTCATCCAACAACTTAAGTTTGGTTTTTGATTTGGATGAGGAGCCAAGAGTGGGAAATTGTTCATTAAAAATCAGGGTGCTCAATTCATTTCGATAATCACTGATCCGATCCAGCAGTTTAATCTTCGAATTGAGGCTTAACATGTGTGACAACTAAATAATCTAAGTATTTAACAACCACGTTTTTTTGGTAGAGAAAAGATTTTTCATGGGTGCAAAAAGACTAATACACAAAGGTGTATATTCCATTAATGTCTGAAATCACACAGGAAGAGATCGATCAGGTCAGCAAACGTAATTTATTGGGGCTTAGCACTGTGGGATTGGCTTGTTGTGGAGGTACGGTCTCTGTTGCCCTGTTGCAGGTTCCAATACTCGGAGCAATCATCGGTTCTTTTGGAATAGGATTGATTCTTACCCGTATTATCAAAAATTTCAGAAATTAGCGGTAAATACTCGGAACAATGGTAAATACTCTTCATAATATCACTAATTAACAGAGCTATCGGACTATTCATTTAAAATTTCATCGTAGATCGTACCAATTATGAAAAGTGACTCGATCACTGCACCACTGGACAGAATGCAGCATATCGTGTTACTTGTATCAACACTGATTCTGCTGATTTTTGCCGCTGTATCCATTCTTCTATCGATTTATACAACGGTCAATTATGAGCTATTCATTGTTCTTGCAACAACATTGGCCATTATCAATGTTCTCCTTATCAGATTTGAACAATATCAATTAGCAAAGTTGAATATCGTCATAAGCTTTAGCTTAGTCATTTTCATCAGCTCATTTGTACAGCAATCTGCCACCCTGTTCATTCTCATTACCTTTACCTTGTTCACTGCTGCAATATTTGAATTCCCAAGGCTTGTGCATGCAGTATACTACACATCAGTCGTATTGATTCTCATCTATCTCGATTTGGGTGTATTCACCATTGAACAAACCTTTGTGGAGGGATACACTCCTGCATTGAACAATAATGTCCAGGTACTGGCTCCTATGTTGCTGATCGCCTATATAGTGGCATTAGTATTCATGAAAACCTATGTGAGATCTCTGTACAAGCAACAGGAACGCTATATTCAACTGCTGGAGGCACATGAATCTCTCATATCTCAGGCACAGCTGAAATCTATCCAACTCCTGGCAGGTGGGATTGCGCATGATTTCAATAATCTACTAACCACCATACTTGGAAGTATTAGCCTTATGGAGCTTGATGAGCAACTTTCAGAGGATTCCAGAGAAAATCTCGAGGATATGTATTCTGCAGCGGAGAATGCTAGAAACCTGGCATCTCAGCTCCTTAATCTGGTACGGCCAACCACTTCCCTGATTCAGATAATCACAGATGTCAATGATCTGATTCGAAGCACTGTGAGATTTACTCTGAAGGGACGTACATCATTGGTAGAATTTGAGTTGGATGAGAATATCTCCCCCATTCAAGCAGATAGGGTACAAATCAGCCAAGTACTCCAGAATCTGGTACTCAATGCGGATGAGGCAATGGATGATGCTGGTGTCATCACTGTACGATCATCTAATATTCTCTTACCTTCCAAAAATCCCTATGCTCTGCCGCAGGGACAATACATCCTCATATCAGTGCTGGATCAGGGAAATGGTATTCCTATAGAGACCAGTGATAAGATTTTCAACATGTTTTATTCCACCAATGATGATGGATCAGGCATAGGACTGGCCATATCGAAAAATATTGTGGAAACCCATGGTGGTTACATTAATTTCACCTCCAATCCCGATGGAACTGAGTTTTTTATCATACTCCCTGCACAACAGGTGGAGATAGAAGCAGAGGAAGGTGAGGATGAGACTTCTTCCTTTGATTTATCGGCAACTATCGCAATCTATGATGATAATATCGATGTCATCAAGATCCTCAGTCGGCTACTATCATCATTTCAGGTTACTATCATCTCAGCAACCAATAGTGATCAATTCTTCAAGCTGATCAATGAACAGCAGGTGGATATCTTCATTCTTGATATGATCCTGCCTGGAGACATCAGTGGGGAACGCATGGCCAAGATTCTCACCGATCGATTTGATGACCCATATCTGGTGCTGAGCTCTGGATACACCTCAGAATTCTTTTTCAATGATTACAAACAGTATCATTTCAGCAATATTTTGCGAAAACCATACTCATTCAAAGATGTCAGACGATTATTACTCGAGTATTCCGAGTATAGAGATCAAATTACCCATTAATCCATAGATATTCAGCGGCGATCTCAATTTTTGCCGTCAAACTAGAAAAATGCAAAATCAGACAATGAACTCCCAGATAGATTGATCATTACTATTCCCTATCAACATACTGCGAAATTAGTCCACCAATCACTCGCTCTGTGCGATATCAGTCCATTTTCGCGTCTCGAATACAAAATTGATTCCAAGTTATGCACAAATTCTCGAAAATCTTTAAATATTCGAAAAAATGTGTGTGATACGTACGATCCCTATCGTATACCCGACAAAGTGATACCTAATGAAGAAAGCAATTTCACTATTCTTGGCAGCTTTGATGCTGTTGACGATGTTCTCTGTTGTATCTGCTGATACCAGAGCCTATGATGCACGACCAGGAGGAGGAGGAGGAGGAAGAACCCCACCACCACCACCAGAAATACCCATGGGTGGCGAGGCCATCACTGGTAATCGCTATGCTGTGGTTATTGGTATTTCCGATTATGACGGAGATTCCTCTGATCTCACCTATGCAGATGATGATGCATTGGCATGGAATGCCTACCTGACTGCACAGGGATATACTGTAAACCTATTAATTGATGAGCAGGCCACCGAGGCAAATATTCTTGCCGCTCTACAATGGTTAGCTGATGTAGAACAACCCGGAGACGGTGTTGTCATCACCTATTCTGGTCATGGATACTATGATAAGAGGGCTTACACCTCCATGCTGATCTCTTGGGAGCTAACTGGAGTTACCAGCTACGAGATTGAGGCAGTCACCGATCAGATTGAGACCGAGCATGTGTTCTTCTTTGATGATGCGTGCAATCAGGGTCAGATGGCAATTATTGGCAATCCTGGATGGGTTCTTGCCATAGGCTCTCAGACCACCACCTACACCTATGATGGTACACCTGATATGGCCATGGGAATCTTCACCTATTACATGATGGAGGCTCTCTACACCCCAATGTACATCATGGAGGATGCCACCACCTACACCATCAACTTGTTTGAGGCAGCCACTCCTGGTGATGCCTTCATGATTGATGCCTATAATGGTGACTTCTACCTATAAAATTCTCATACCCCCACAAAACATTCCGCCATACCGAAACGCATTCACACCCACTAATTTTCAATATTTTATACTTTTTTTAGTATTCAATATATTGTATTATATCCAAAAATCTCTAATACATACATTTATTGAAGCTTTTTGATGAGAAGGAGAACACTAATCATTGGAATGGCCATACTTGTTATTGGTTCTATACTCACCCAGCAGGGAACATCCATGCTGGTACCAGATAGCAACTTGCAGTGGAATGTCGAGGATGTGGAATACAAAGATAATCAGATCAGTAAAACCAGTTATCCTGGTTTAGATAAGGTACAGAATCCCATTACAGGTGATTTCTTCAGCACGGCTATTACATGGAGTTGTATGGATCCACCAGAATGTACTATGATGGAACCAACAACAGAACTAAAGAAATTTTCATTAGTAGGCTCTCAGACTGGCTCCACCTATATGTTCACTGGTGAATTGGACTTACCTGGATCCAATGTATTCACCAATTTCTCACCAGATGGTCAGTATATGATCATTGCCAAGTGGGAGGGAGGTTATAGCTTCACGGTATTTGTCGTTAACGCTGTAACCATGGTCCTGAATTACTATTATGTCTCAACAATATTTGCTGGCGAGAATACTGATACCCCTACCTGGCAGAGTGTAGCCATTGATAACAACCAGAACTACTATATTGCAGGGTATGCCACTGTAACAGGTATGTACAACCCAACCAAAGTAACTGTGAATAAATTCAATGGAAATACACAATTATGGGCAACATCGACTGCTGATTTGATGGATCCTCTGGAACGGGCCGAATTCCTGCATGTGGATATGGCTGGAAATATCTATGTTTCTGGCTACTATGAACATCCAACCTCTGGAGGAAGAAAAGTGTATCTCACCAAACTGGATCCATCTGGCAATATTGTTTATGCTCAGCGATTTGGTCATGAGATCTTTGAACCTCCTCTCTACAATGAGGAGGTGACTTTTATGACGGTTCAGAATACATCGGTATACATCGGCTACTCGATTAAGTATAGCACAGGGTGGGACATAGAGACAGTCACAGAGGCAAGATTGCAGCTGTTGAAGCTAGACCTATCAGCAAATGTGCTAGCCAATATCAGTTTGCTTGATATGCCCCGTGAGAATGCAGAAATATACGACATCCGGGAATTTATAGGTACAGAGTTGATTGATGTTTTGGTGAAATTTACCCCGAATAATGACATAGGCAACAATATGTTTCGAATTCAAACTTCTGGAGAACATCTGCTAACACTTCCACGTGAACAGACAGAATACAGCAAAATTTATCACCTCAATCAAACAGCAGTCCAGCTCAGCAGCCCCATAGAGAATGCCATCTACAACATTTATAGCTATCCCTCAGAGGTGGCTGTTGTGGATCTGATCCTCTACTACGAGAATGTTTACGATTATGAGATGAATATTTCATGGATTGTCAATGGTTCTAATTATGATATTCAGCATTATGAGCTGGAAAGTTCAGTATATTCAGATTTCAGCATACTCGATCGTCAAGTTACAATTTACAATCAGTATTATGTAGGCCAGTATACCTCGGATGATCAGTATATTCGCATTAGAAGTGTGAATTCTGCAGGTATGACCTCTGGATTTTACACCATAAAAGTGCAACTCATCCAGACAACACAACCCTCCACCATATATCCATCAACGTCTACAACGCAATCAAACTCACAGCCGACTAGCTACTACACTAGTTCTGACACAACAACAACCTACGATACTACACAAACGACAATCTACGAAACCAGTACCAGTTATACCACTTCTCAGGATACTAGTGACGAACCAACCTTCTATGTCACCACCCAGATTGCGTGGATAACTGTGACAGAGACACTAGATGGGCAGACTGTAACCTACGTCACCACAGCACCTGGAGAGGTGATCACGGTGACTGTGACGAATGAAGTGACTATTGAGGTAAATAACACAATTTCTGGGCCCAATGCGCCAGAATTACCAGGAATTAGTTTTCCACTTGCTGCATTCACCCTCGGATGCGTCATGATAGTACGTAGAAAAATGCAATCTTAAGCCTATTATCATTCATTCAATAATTCAGAATCATCAGAACCATCAATTACCTTGGGACCAAAACTATCACCCACATGTTTGCCTGATTTACCCACAAGACGTCCCACCAACCCCATACTCTCAGCCACCTTGCGAAATGCACCCATTATTGTAGGAAAGATTGTGGGAGAACCCCCAATTATCACTCCATGAGGCCGGTCAGGACGAGACAACTTACGTTCCCTTCTCTCCTGTTTGCGTCTAATCTTGCGGTCTCGTCGTTCTTGTTTGTGTTCCACTTTTCTTTCCAATCGTTCTGCTTTGCGTTGCATACGTTGGAGCTTATGATCCATCTTCTCACGTCTCTTATCCAGCTTTCGCTGATTACGGTCAGGTGCATCAGGCAAGTCACTCATCACCGTCACAGTTCATCACGTATTTTTGTATCTACCCCGGGAATATCATGTTTTTATCCAAAATTTTTATTCTTTTTCACCCCAATACCCGAAGATTATATCAGTTTGCAGTTTCAGCTCATCATCATGCATCTCTGGCTCATTTTGGCAGCAAGTTTTGATATCCTCCTAGTTTTGTTTCATCTATCCTTCTGGAAGATTTTTCACTGGGAAGAACAGCTGAAAACACTGAATTTCATCAATCGACAGACGATGAAGGTGATGAATATCGCCTTGATCCTATTATTTGCCTTCATGGCTACACTCATTCTCGCATTTGCTGATAGTTTTGATACTCCTATGGGATGGTTCATCCTTAGCTCATTTTCCATATTCTGGTTGATACGGGCAATTATACAGCCGATATACTACAAAACCAGTCGAGCATCCCTGTTGATGATGCTAGGTTTTACAATAGGAGCTGTTCTACATGCCCTACCAGTGATAATGTTTAGTATATTGTCAACTATTCCCTCAATTGATTGATTTTATTACTTGTTTTTTCTTCGAATTATGGTAATTACTGCAACTGAGCTGAGCATAGCCATCCAATTGAATCCAACAAAGCTATCCACCGGATCACTCTCAGTTGGGCCCAAGGTAGTCTCAAGTGTGGTCTCGCTGCTTGTTGGTTCATCACTGGTCTCAGTGGTCGATGGATCTTCAACTGTGACGGTGACGCTATCTGAGGCATGATTGCCCCGGGAATCATAGACATTGATCACCACGGTGTATATACCGGCTGTGTTGCAGACAGGAGCGATATCAATGGTGCCATTGGTCCAATCTCCTCTCTGAATGGTATCGCCTACACAGGGAAGGGAGATGTTATAGGTGCCAGGATGTTTGTCTCCCACGGTCCATTCGATTAATATTGTGCCACCTACGTTGATGGTAAAATCATCGGGATGACTGATATCAGGTGGTGTGGTCTCGTATACCACTGTTACCACCACTGTATCGGAAGCCATATTTCCCAGCTCATCCCATACGGTGAGTATGTACTCGAAACTGCTAATAGTGTCGTTATCATGGGTGATAGAAATGGTTCCATTTGTCCAATCACCACTGTCTATGACCCCCCCATCCACTGTGATATTGTAGGTTCCTGGTTGAAAATCGCTAACTTCCCACGCAATAATTGCAGTATAACCCTCAATCAGTTCAATATCAGCTGGAGATGATATACTGGGAGCATCTTCCTCATAGAACCCATCATCATAGATCACCCAGTTGTAATCATCCATCAAGATCGCCCGGGCTGCTGCTCCTGCAGTTGAGTACCTGCTGTTTCCCGCAGTAAAGGAAAGCCCTGTTTTCACTTCCTGAACTGCCCAGCCATTAAGAGTGGCATCGTAATTATCCACACTCAAGTCTGGATCATCATCATTATCCTCAAACATGCTGGAGATTGAAGTCACTGATTCAATATCCCAGGCCCCTAGTGATTGATCAAAGGCAAGAGCACCCTTGAACATGACACTTAGATTGGTCACTTTTGAGGTATTCCAGCCGCTCAGGTCCTGATTAAAGAATATTGCATCTTGGAACATGGCATACATGGTGGTCACTTGAGAGGTATTCCAATCATTTAGCTCCTGGTTAAAGGAAACTGCATCGTGGAACATCGAGCCCATCTGGGTCACACTTGATACATCCCAGTCGTTAAGCGGCTGGTTGAAGTCTGTGGCGTTGTCAAACATGTAGTTCATAATGGTAACTTTACCCACATCCCAATCTCCCACTGATTGGTTGAAAGAGACCGCATTGAGGAACATATTGGTCATGCTTGTTACCTGTGAAGTATTCCAGCTCCCAATAGGTTGATTGAATGATCTGGCAGAGCCAAACATATGGGCCATGGTGATGACTGAGGAGGTATCCCAACTATCCATGGCTCCATTGAAGGCAGTTGCCTCGAAGAACATACCCATCATGGTGGTGACAGATGAGGTATCCCAGCCGTTGAGATCCTGATTAAATGCATCGTTGCTCCTGAACATATACATCATGTTGGTCACGCTTGATGTATTCCAACTCCCAATGGGTTGATTGAAGGAATCTGCATCTTCAAACATGGAATTCATGCTAGTCACTGCAGATACATCCCAGGAGACAAGAGACTGATTGAAAGCTAATGCTCCTGAAAACATTACAGCCATATTATTCACACTTGAGACATCCCAGTTGCTGATATCCTGGTTAAAGATCACGGCATCCTCAAACATGTGAGATGTATCGTAAACCTGGGACATATTCCAGGTTCCGATTGGTTGATTGAAGGAGCTAGCTCCCTCAAACATCTTATAGGTTCGTTTAAGGTTAGTAGTGTCCCAGGTTGATAATGGTTGATTGTAACTGCTAGCTTCTCTGAACATATCAATCATGTACTCCACATTAGACACATCCCAGGCCTCTATAGACATGTTAAAGCTCTCTGCACCTGCAAACATCGATGACATGTCAATGATACCAGAAGTATCCCATGAGCTGAGATCACCCTGATCTCCAAGGTTCAAGCAGTTCTCAAACATGCCATACAGAGTATCAGTATTACTAAAAACTGGAGAATCAGTTGCCGTGAGCACTAGATTATCACAACCGGAGAAATAATTACCACCAGTACCAAACTGAATGTCTCCCCACTGAGAAATCTCAATGATCTTCAGTTTGTCCCCAGCATTATTGAAAAGCCAGCCACCAATTACCCCAGTTAGCTGGATGGTGTATATACCCTCTGCAGCATAGGTATGGGTTACCTCAGCTTGATCATAGCTGGTGATGGTGTCTGTGCTTCCATCTCCCCAGTTGACATCAAAGCTATAAGTATAACCAGATCGCAGCGGCAGGGTCACTTGATTTGCCGCACTGGAACCCACACTAACCAGATTCGTATTCCATGTGGATATGAAGGGGGTGTAGGTTACAAAATCGATTTTTACTCCCCCTGTCTGAGTACCTGTAATCGGCAGCAATAGCATCAAACAGGCTATTAAAACAATATTTTGCCTTCTCATCTTTTTTCTCTTATTCTGAATTTGCTAGAATGAATGAAATGTTTGCTATAAATATTAAAGCTTTCGTAGATTTTGTATCTGCTTTTGACCAATTGGTTTACCCGAATTCCGGCAAATAAAGATGTATGCCCACAAATTTGTAATATATTAATCACACCAGTGGCCAAGTTGCTTGATTTCTCCACATGTGTCACATTCAAGACAACTATGGTCAATATCGTAGATCAGGCCACAAATAAGGCATCTTTCACAGAGATGATCCAGTTTCTCAATTCTGCCACAAGTATTACAAACAGGGCATTCATGGTTTATGAATCTAATTCGACCACAACTTGTACAGGCTGGACACATATGCCCCTTGGGCTTTGGTTCACCACATTTCTCACACAGCACACATTGATGGAAGATATCCAGGATTCCACCACATTGGTAGCATACTGGGCAGATATGGCTCATAGTGAGAATATTTCCACAGGTGAGGCAGGTGGTACAGACATGTATACCGTTTTTGAACTGCCCACAATCCTCACAGGTATCCAGTGGTTCCATCAATTCCACCCTCACATCTATCCTTTGAAAAGATTTCAATAGACGCACATCCATATAGCATCGGACCGATCCTTGTGTTTCAAGTAAGAAATTCGGTTTATTAGATTCGATAATCGTCCAATTATTCATATTTCGAAGATATTTTTCGAATAATAGTGACCCCATATCGGAATGTTTAATATCATTTCAGAATTGAAATACCCTATGGTTGAATACGTTCCCTTCGAAGAAGGTATCGAGGTAAACGGTGCAACAGTCATGTCTGTGGTTGATGGAATGGGCTCTTTCAAGAAAATGGCCCTTTCCTATCTAGGGGAGGCAGGATTGACAGATGTGGTTGGTGACACTGAGCACTGGTATTCCCAGAAAGACTGGTTACAGGCTTTCAAACGAATATCTGAGAAGATTGGGACCAATACCCTGAACAATATCGGTAAGAAAATCCCTGAAAATGCAGTATTTCCACCAGAAGTGGATAATATTGTAGCAGGACTGGGTGCGATTGATGTGGCATATCATATGAATCATCGCAACAAGGCAGGAGAGGTGCTTTTTAATCCAGAGAATGGGGAGATAAAGGAGGGTATTGGCAACTACATCATGGAGAAGACAGGTGAGAAACAGGTAAAAGTGACCTGTAAGAACCCCTATCCCTGTGATTTTGATAAAGGAATTGTACATGCCATGGCAAGAAGATTCGAGCCATATTCAAATATTATACATGATGAGGGCCAGTGTCGCAAACATGGTAAAGATGCTTGTACCTTCACTGTCACATGGTAAAAGTTGAAGAATCGCACACCATAACTCAATAAATTTAATATAATTCATCCTATCGAGGGATACTATGGTTGAATATATTCCATTTGAAGAAGGTATCGAAGTTAATGGATCAACAGTAGCCTCAGTTTTAGCAGGAATGGATATGTTCAGGAAAATTGCAATTGAGAAGCTCGAAAAGGTGGGAATCACTGAGTTGATCAATGATGTGACTCACTGGTACTCACAGAAAGCATGGTTACAGGCATTTAAACTCATCTCACAAGATGTAGGAGGTAATACTCTGCATAATATTGGTAGAAAAATACCTGAAAATGCAATATTTCCTAAGGAAGTGAATTCAATCATAGGAGCACTGGCATCGATTGATATTGCCTATCACATGAATCATCGCAATCGCTTTGGGGAGATCCTCTACAACGAGGAAACAGGGGAGATGATCGAGGGTATTGGTCATTATACCACACGGCAGGTCAGTGATTCCAGAATAGATATGATCTGTACCAACCCTTATCCCTGTGAATTTGACCGGGGTATCGTTATCACCATGGCTAGGAGATTCCAGGAAAATGCAATAGTACACCACGAGGATGGCGAATGTCGCAAGCTCGGAGATGATTCCTGTATTTATAGTGTAGTATGGTGATCCCTGATTGAAATATTGTGATTGCTAGCTTATAGAAATGTAACTTTTTCGCGTATACGTTCCTCCATATCAGGAATATCTTTGAAGAAATTGATATATGCAGCACTTACCGGATCTGTCTCAAATTCCTTGAATAATCTATCCAGTGCAGCATAATTTTCCAGCCAGAAGATCCATATAGATGATTTTCCAGCACCAATGCCTCCACTGGCTGCTACTGTTTCTCGGATCCAGGTGGTCTCCTGGGTCACATCATGGAGTTTTCGTGCGGCTTTTGCCAGTTCAGGGGTGACCTCTGGCCAGTTAAAATCGACAATTAAATAGATTCCACTCATAAAACAGCTAATAAACACATATTAATAAACTACTTGACGTTGGAGATGTCGATTTTACTCATCACTTAGTTGTCGGGATGTGGCCTTGAAATCTGGAAGCTGCTTGAGAAACGTCAAGAGTTGCTGTACATCGTTATCCTTGACACCAAAAAACAGTTGATCTGCCTTTTCCGGCTCTGTGATCTCCAAAATCATGAAATATGCGTGTTGTATACCGGGCTCCTGTGTATCCACTTCAGAAATGGTCACCCAGGCCATCCCCTTGATAATTTCTGCAAGTTCATGGTGTAGATTCTGCAGACTAGATCGTTCATCTGATAAGTTGAATTCAATGATATATTCAATTGGATGCATATATGATGGATATCATAGGTCTTGATAAGGATATGGCAGCGAGTAAAACAGCAGTTCAACTATGGATTCGAATCAATCAGAGATTTAAATACCATAGTCTAAATAATCCATAAACCCATCAATAATCTCCAAATAGATATTTCAACATAACAGCGTCATGAAAAAATACATCGTCTAATAGCGTCGAAATTAGAAGCATTTTTGAAAGAATTATCTGCATCACAGGGAGTAGAAAATCAGGTCACACACGGGTAGAAAATCAATTGGTCGTCAAACTAGAAAAATGCACATCCACCCTAAAATACGATGTATTATTCGATACCATCATAAGCTATTCAGTATGAACTGCATAATAGGCCAGTCTATCACCCATCTCTACCATTTGGATCTTGAGAAGATCCTCCAAAACCTGTTGTTGATTAGATAGAACTGAATCTAAACCTGAACATTTCATGGAAGGATGATAATACACCGCATATCGCCCCCCAGATACAACATCCAGCACAAAAGGATACAATCTACAGGAATGAGGCTTGAAAGCATGAATACTGCACCTCCCATCTTCAATAAACACGCATTGACCATCAAAGGGCCGTTTTTTCATGTGCCAGTACTGCAGTACCGGTAGTGACGGATCACGTGGTAGCTTCAGCATGGCAGGCCCATCTTGCACGAATTGAAAGAGATCAAAGCCTCTAGTCTCAATTCTATGTACATCCAGATCCGTCAGTTGCACCTGGAATCGTCTGCAACAATCCGCATTCATTGTGCAAATAAAGCCCATAGAGACCACAGGGTTCACTTCCACCTGCTTTTTCTCCAGATCTATATATCCCAGCAACCTATCCTCATATGATAATCCCAATGTTTCAGACTGCAACTCAACCTTCGATTTTAATTTCCAATAAAATACGTTTCGATTTTGGTCATGATGTGTGGATAAACTTGGTCATTGTAAGAGAAATCTAGTCCAAAAACTAAGTCTTTTGCAATGAATGTATACATTGTATGCTGAAAATGCACTAGTTACTGATGTACTGTATAGTATCGAATACTATACACTAAACATAGATACTATACACAATGCTATAACACAGACATAACCCATCAAATAATAAAATATGCCAATATTACTCATTTGTACATCACAAAAAATGCATCTGTTCAGTGTTCTCCCATCGCGTTTTTCTGTAATCCATACGACCATCAACATATGCCTGACCTCGATACAATCACCAATATCTTTGCAGATATTGCCTTCGAGGCCCGGGTACTAGGTGAGGAGAGCATCACTATTGGTACTATACAGAAGCATTATGTACATCAAACAGCAGAGTTACGCCTAAACAAGACACTGGTGGATTCCTTTGATCCCCCACCACCCATCAAGTTATTACCCACATCCATCGGCAAGCTCACTCATCTCAAACTCCTTGATCTCTCCTTGCAAAGGCTCAGTTATTTACCCGATGAACTCTGCCAACTCACCCTGTTACAGACACTCAACCTCGATTTCAACAGTATCGAGTACCTGCCCGACTGTATTGGTCAGCTCAAACAGCTCAAATTTCTCTATCTCAGCTTCAACCGTCTTTCAGCACTCCCTGAATCCATCACCCAGTGTATCAACGTTGTTGAACTCAATCTAGAAAATAATCACATCACACTCACCAAAGATCAGCTTGATTGGATAGATCAACTCCGTAACAAAGGTGCAGCCATTTACATCTGATTTCTCTATAAGCAGTAGGCTATAATAATCACAATACAGAGAATTCATCCATGGATTGTCACAGTGATTTTATATGCTTCTAACCCATCGGTCCACAATGGAGCAAGAAAGCCTTCAATCCATCGTCAAAACCATTGAATTTGAGGCAAAGCTCCTAGGTGAGCACATGATGAGCAGTGATCTCATGCGACGCTTTGATCCCAGTCTCACACAGTTAAGACTCAATGGCATTGGTATCAAATTGTTTTCCCTGCCACCTATCAGGGTGCTACCTGTATCCATAGGCAAGCTAACTCAACTGCTATCTCTTGATCTCTCATCGCATAGTATACAACAAATTCCCACAAGCATATGTGATCTGGATCATCTACAACATTTGTATCTGGGTTCCAATGCACTCACCCAACTTCCAGTATGCATGGGTAAGTTAACTCAGCTGAGAATACTTGATATCAGTAACAATCAGCTTCACTCATTACCTGATAGCATCATCAACTGTATGGCACTCGAGGTGCTCCATATCGAGGATAATCCCCTAATTCTATCTGATGTACAAGAAACCTGGATCGAAACCCTGATCAAACAAGGATCAAACGTATACCGATAACCTTGTTAAACCATGTTTTTGACATAATAATTTGAACAAAACAACTATTTGTGCCCAAAGCATTTATCCTACCTCTCAAAACATAGTCACTATGAATCTTGATGAGGTGCAAAAAATCTTTGAGTTAATTGTTCTTGAGGCAAAGATACTCAATGAACCACGGATCACCATGGATTTTCTAGAGTATAACTATATTCATCAGTCAAAATCCTTGAGATTCAGTACTAAACAAGGAGAAATGAAACCTACGGTGAATCATTTACCAAGCAATCTATTCTCCCTCACCCATTTACACCATCTTGATTTATCATTTCAGAACCTGACAGAGATACCTGAAGATATCTGTCGACTAAATAACCTAAAATCACTGAACCTAAACAACAATCCACTGCAATCATTACCAGAATCTATTGGTCAACTCAAGCAGCTGAAATTTCTCTATCTCAACCGTACAAAACTCACATCATTACCACAGAGCATCACCAAACTCAGGAATATTCGAGAGGCTACTATGGAGAATACGATCATCAGCCTATCTCCTGAACAGGAACTGTGGATCAAGGAGTTAGAGGATGATGGAGCATTGGTATCATTTCTGAGAACACCAAAACGAGATGTGGAGATTAGATACTTGGATGATCTGGTTATGCGATTTCGTAGGAAGAAAGAGTAATTTCTTTTGACATGTAATTGTATTCTATCTGATCAATCCTCTTTTTTCAGGAAAAACATCACAGTCTGATCCAACTGGTCCAACTCGCCTGTCATCAGCATAACCAGAATTTCCATCAGCTCATACAGTTGTAGATCGATATGCTCAATCACACCACGCAGTACTAATAATGGAGATGCTTGGATCTGCAGTGTATCTCCCTCCAACTTCACTGTCTGGGTTTGACCCTCAAAGAGCAGATATACCGGTTCTTCCCTCCACACCGTCTGCATCACCACTACCTCCATTCGTTGACCCTTGGGTGAGTACTGACTGGGATCCTGAATCCCCAGCTCCAATAATCTCTGGCCATAATCCCAGTACAGATGATTATAGCTATACTCACCAACTGATTGGATGGTTTCACGATACTCACAGGTGGGAAGACGATCTCCATAGATAGCTATTCCCTGATCAACCAGTGGATTATGCTCAAAGGATAGACGCAATACTGGGGCTAGATTCTCCAGCATCTCCTTCATGTAGGTCTCGGGTTCGTAGGGCTGTCGGATACTCTGCATCTGGATGGTGACAGGAAGATCCAATCGACTTTCCACGATGGAGACATTGCTGAGAATCCCGTTACTCTCCAGCTTGATCAGCCATTTACGACGTTCCACCATCTCACGTATGCCATCATTCACCCCATCCATCTTGGATAATTTATCCAGGATATCCAGTGCTCGTATATACTCACCAAGATTGGCTGCAGCATCTGCAGTGGCATAGATGAAATCAGGTGCATGATACTCTGAGCTGTGGTCAGTGAGGTAATGGGGAATAAAATCAGGATCTATCCGCTCATGCCACTTGCCTGCACGCATGAAGATCTCGATAATCTTTGCTGGTCGTAGTGGTATCCAGAACTGTGTAGGGATAAGTAACAACCAGTCCTTGATCCTGTTATATGCCTGCTCCAGCAACACGATACGCTTCACATCATCATTATTGATGAGAAGATCACTGTAGTAATAGAAAGCAGAGAACAAACGGATGTAGTCACGTAGGTAACTGGCAAAAAAGCCAGGATCATCTTGTGGAGACATGCGTGTGAGAATCTCCAACATATTGTCCAGCTCCAACATACGATTCAGCAACTCATTTGATATCTTCGTGGTACCTTTGGATCCCATACACAATGCATCCTCTACCATGATTTGCAGGATATTGGCTACCAAATCCACACGTGGAAAGGTAAGAGTTGATTCATCTGGACCTAGTGAACTGGATTTTATTGATTCCTGTTGAAGATACGTATTAACCTCCTCCTGCATTTCCAGGAAAACTGGTTCCAGTGCATCGTAGATCTCCAGATTCAATGCCTGGGACAGTGAGGAGAAGCCTAGTAGTCGATAACTGAGGGATAGTAGTGCCTGCATCTCCAATTTGCGTAATACTTCTATGGTGGTAGAAACAGAATACATATCCAATTGATCCCGGATCAATGAACTTGCCAGCAAGGGATTACCACTACGTAGATAGAAGCTTGCCAGCCGGGTTGTTGCCAGAGTGATGGTCCAGCCCTTTCCCAGTTCCACACACATACCGTATCCCATATCAATAAGGGTGTGTGCCTCGGTAAAGTTATAATCACTACTTAAGGGATGCAACTTCTCCATGGCCAGTGCGGAGAGTGAGAGAGCTTGAACTTCTTGAGGCAATCGATCTAAACCCAGCATGCCTATGACCTGTTCATGCATCTTCTCATCATTAAGGATTTGTTTAGCCAGCAGTGATCTGTTCTTCTCCCTGTGCTCAGCCTCCATGTCCTCCTTTCGTGGCATGGGAGGATGTGCAAGATCAATGATCAGTTGGCAAGAGGAGCATTGTTTTCTGTTCTTCAGGGGTTCTCCACAGGGGCAGAGGGGGGTGATCGTACCCATATATTGTTCATCTCTTATCTGAGGAATGAATACATGGCAATACTGACAAAATAGGGGTTGTTCCTCACTCGGAGGACGTTGACAGATGATACAGCTTAGCAGGATCTCACCAAGCTAGCTGCTCAGCCCTATCAAAAATTGCTTATGGTTGGGGACATGGATTAATGAGTAAGTCGCGCGAACTAGCTGGAGACCAATCCAAAACGCGGCATAATTAACCACATGCCTATACTTATCAGTAAAGGCTGAAGTAAAAAATGGATTACTCTTCTTTTTGAACAGGGGGAAAAAAAAGGTAGGAGGGGGAGCATCCAGGCCCACACAAAAAAGGGGAGATGTGTGAGCGCCCGAAAATTTTTTGCGGGTTGGCTGGTTGTGTACGAAGATCCGTACGATTAGGGCTGGGGACACGATCGAGTGATCGCTTTTTCGGTTCTCGCGGATGGCAGGTCCAAACTCTTGTTTCTAATTGCTTAGGAACTCGAGGTGGTTACGATGGACCAGCTAACATTGATTGCTAGCATACCCCTTCCTAATTATAGAATTACACAATATATTTATTAATATAATGCATTGATAAATATATTTTTCTGTCTATTATTTTAATTTTTTTTTCACCTTTATAAATTTCAGTCATTAGGGTGTAAATGTTATGTGAATATGCAGTTGCCATGTCATCATAAACACAAGTTCTAACAATTTGAAGTATACTTAATTGAATGCTTTTATAAATATCCTTCTTACTAGGGTTAGGAGTGGTGTTCTTACATCAACGGCAGAGAGATCATTGCAAGAAGAAAAAAGCAGGGCTTAACCCAGCAGAGGCTGGCACAACTCCTAGGTATCAGCACATCCAGGTTATCGAAGTATGAGCGCGATATCTCTATCCTGCCTGCAGAACTTGAGGAAGCATTCATGCAAATCCTACACAGCAATCATGATAAAACAGTCAATGATGACGGGATAAGACGGTATGCAGATAAAGATCATTGTATTTACCATGGAGATGCTATCAAGGTACTCAACACTCACATTCAGGATGAATCAATAGATCTGATCTTCGTGGATCCACCATACAATATTGATAAGGAGTTTGAGAGAGGTCAATGGAATGAGGATAATGAGTATATTGATTGGGTGAAATCATGGTTGGACATACTTCTACGTAAGCTGAAACCACATGGTGCCCTATATTTCATGGCTGCTACCCAGTATATGCCACATTTTGATATCTTCCTATCCCAGCACATGAATATTCTCTCTAGAATTATATGGTATTACGACTCCTCAGGTGCACAGGCAAAATATTTCTTCGGATCCCGGTATGAACCCATTCTCTTCTGTGTGAAGGATAAGAAACATTATGTGTTCAATGCTGAGGAGATCATGGTTGAGGCAAAGACTGGATCTCAGAGGAAGCTCATAGATTATCGGAAGAAACCACCACAACCTTACAACAGTTCCAAAGTGCCTGGCAATGTATGGGAGTTTCCCAGGGTACGCTACCGCATGCCGGAGTATGAACAGCATCCCTCACAGAAACCGGAAAAATTACTCGAACGAATCATTCTAACCAGCAGTAACAAGGGAGATATAATCCTTGATCCCTTCTCAGGAACCTTCACCACCTCCAAAGTGGCACGAGATCTCAAGAGAAGATCAATTGGTATCGAGAGCAATATAGAGTACGTTAAGATAGGGTTAAAACGGCTCAGCCTAGCATAAATTTACACCTGTCTGTGATTTTTATTTGTATACTGCTACACAGAAATGCGATATTTTATCTATGCACCAAATTGCTAGCTGCATATGCTCTCAGATCTTCTGATCCCATATCATCACCAGAAGTACACCATTGATCGATTGACACGAGAAGATCTAGATGAGATTGCTGACTGGCCAAAATATACCCATCCCTATGCATGGGCTAACTTCTCTGTGAAAAATGATCTTCTCAAGGATAGATGGATGACAAAAAACGTGCGATTGGATAATCTATGGTTGGTATTCAAGTTTGAAGGAAAGATCATCGGTCGTGCATCTCTGATCGAACCGGAGGAGCGAGATGAGTTGATTTTTGGTATTGTCATGCGACCGGATCTAATAGAGCAAGGATTAGGCAGCAAATGTATTCGCCTTGTGGCGGAGATGATCTTCAGCAGTAGTGATTATAGTGCCATATGGCTGGAATCTAAAATAGATAACAATCGTGCCATCCATGTATGGGAGAAACTTGGTTTTGAAGATACAGGGATGCATTATCGAAAGGATGTGTATGGTGTATATGCTCGATATAAGGGTTTCAGATTAACAAAAGAACAATTTCACAATCATTGATAGTCCATGGTTTTCTCTTCCTTCTGCTCATCAAGTACAGATAGATCCAATTCAGGTTCATGATACAGGATCCGCATCAACAAGACAAGGGAGATGAACAATACCACTTTGAACAGGATCTGTATCATCACAATGGAAATTGGTGATAGTAGTGCACTGATAATCATCAGAATACCCAGTATCTGCTTAGAATCCCTTCTGTAGTTGAAGGCAAAGGTCGCACCTGAGCTGAGTGAGAAGAGGATAAATGCCCCTATACTTAGTCTAGGCCATAGGGGAATACAACTGATTATTCCAGCAGTATAAGATATTTTTGACAACATGGGATGTACATCTCTTATCAGGAGATAGATACCAGTAATACTAAGCAATAGAAGAACACGGCTGATAAGCAACAGATAAGGCAGATATATCCATCTCTGCATGATCCAATGAAATGGCAAGATCATAGCTGCCAGTAGAGTGAAGTATGCCGTCATCCTATACTCAGAGGTGTAGTGTGTATCCAACGTGGTCAGCTCTAGTACTCAATCCCCAGCATCTGAGATAGGTTGGCCAGCATATCCTCCACCATGGTATCAAGGGTATACCTTGGCATCCAGTTCCAATCTCGGCGTGCATTGCTGTCATCCAATGAATTTGGCCATGATTCAGCTATTTGTTGTCGATAATCAGGTTGGTAGCTGATCTCAAATTCAGGTATATGCTTCTGTATCGATGCGGCTATATCTCTTGGGGCAAAGCTGAAGCCTCCTAGATTATAAGTACGACGAGACAGCTTACTTGCATCTGCTTCTAATAACTCAATGGTTCCTTTCAAACAATCAGGCATGTACATCATGGGTAGCAATGCATCCTCTGCCAGGAATGAGATGTACTTCTTGTGTTTTAATGCCTCATGAAAGATAGCTACTGCATAATCTGTGGTTCCATGCATGGGTGGTGTTTTCCATGATATAATACCGGGATAACGCAGGGTACGAAAGTCAACACCCCATTTTTGATGATAGTATTCACCGAGTAGCTCCACATATACCTTGGACACACCATATATAGTTGTGGGACGCATAATCGTATCATCTGGTGTATTTTCCTTGGGTGTGCTTGGTCCAAATGCAGCTATGGAGCTGGGACTGATTATTCGCAAATCATGCTCCCGGGCTATCTCTATTGCAGTATCAAAACCCTTGATATTCACATTCATAGCCAGATGTGGATGCTTCTCCCCTGTGGCAGAGAGTATACTGGCATTGTGGATCAACCAATCTATATCCTGAGAACTGATCAGATGTTCAAAATCATCTCGTTTCAGCACATCAAGATGATAAAAGGGCTGACACTGATTCTTTGCTTCTTGAATATCTGTGCAGATCACATTTTCCTGTCCATATTTCAGACGTAATTGTTCTGCTAATTCTGTGCCAATCTGACCTTGACTCCCTGTTATCAAAATTCGGGGCATAATTACATTCCCCCTAAAACCTACTCTATAATTAATATTCGGAGTATAACAGATAAAATGCTCAAATGGTGTTGTACAGGTGCCCAAAAAAAAAGATTATGGACACCTGATGGCTGGAAACACCAGAACTCGGGTCTGAGTTCGATTGAGTGGTATATTCCAATCACCTAGATTATTTATAAGCGAGGATGTTATGGAGATGATATTATCATCTGTACTTAAATGCTAAAATTGTAAGAGAGGATATGGAAGTTATCAATGTACATGAGGAATACCAACTATTCCCTCTTGAACGCTACCTCTACAGAGTGGGAGATAAGGCCGAGGTTGGTAAGATTATCAAGAAATCAAGGATTCTCTCATCAAATATCAATATAGATCGGGATATCGTCAGACAACTAGAATTGGTAGGAATATATGATACAGCTGAATTCCTTGTAGTCAAGGATGATCTTCAGCAGTATCTGGGATTAGATAAACATGAATTTGCACAACTCGTTGAGCTGGTGGAGGTTCAGGAGGAAGTAGAATTAACGCCGAAACAGATTTGGAAATTTCCTGATAATTACTGTCTTGTCTCGACTTTCTCTACAGATTCTTCAAACACCCTAGCAGTTATCTATCAGGAGATCATGATCTCTTGGAGTAGTAGAGCAATTGAAGGCTGGGATATGATTAAATACGCATTCGAATCTTTTTTGATAAGTAATGGACATCCTGAAGTAATAGGAAACATCCTGGATAAACCTGAATGGCTGGATATGGATGAAATCACCAGCTATATTGGAGGAACAGACCTTCTACTTGATCTCTTTGATCAGATAGAGCATCTTGGCTTCCCTGTTATGACTGATAGCATGGATAAAGCGAAAATTGATGTTTTAAAATTACAATATTTGATTAATAAAACCGTTTCTGTTGTAGAAGAAATACAAGATGAATTGGGGAGTTAATCGCTCTTTACTCACTCTTTACTCTTTTTCTCTTGATCAATCTCTGACCAAGAAACATCCACATATCTACCTCATCACCTGACTCAAGTTTTCCACCAATCTCCTCAAAATTTGGAAGTACAGTCTCGAACATCTCGTAGGTTTCTTGATCCATTAGTTGAATGGAATCAGGATTTATAGAGATTACTTGAGCCACTGATTTGGCAATCATTGGTTTTTTGAGCTTATCATCACCAGGCATCACCAGAGATTTCTTGTTACCAGTGATAATGTTCTCTACACTCATTCTGACCTTGGCATGACCGTGTTTTCCTGCCTTGGATTTATCTGTTGATTTCACAACGTATACTTCATTTTCGTATACGATATGAGTCCCTACTTTTACCTGTGTTGCCTTGATGGGCTGGGTATCTGATTCTGACATTCTAATTCGATAATGTGCGTTATTAAATAAAATCCTTACTTTAGGTTAGAAGAATATTGATTATATACACAATTTAATTAATTAACTTTGCACTCCAAAATTCGCTATTATTCTCTTTGCAGGGTTACAAATATCAAGGATATTTTAAATGAGCATGCTCACTAGCATTTGCATGAAAAACAAATACAACTCCGCCATACGTGATCCTGTTCACAATTATATTGAGATCACCCCTGAGGAGGGTAAGCTCATCGATACTCCCTTTGTACAACGATTGCGATGGATTTCTCAATTATCTGGTGTAAGACTAGTATTTCCAGGTGCTCAACATACCAGATTAGCTCATGTGCTGGGTGTGATGCATATGGCTGGGCAATATGCAGAGCATGTTTTCCAAGAATTTGATGATAAAGATTATAGAATTCAATTGGCCCGTTTGGGGGGACTACTACATGATATCGGACATGGCGCATTCAGTCATGCTTATGATGATACTGTGTATAGAGAGATCTATCCAGGTAATCCACATGGGCATGATACTCATCGCCTTAAAATGGTTGAGAGTGATTATCTCAAACCATATATTGAAGCAACAGGTGTAAGTGTCAAAGATTTAAAGGATCTCTGGGAGGGTAAAGACAGAGTAATGCAGGCCATCACTCAAGGAGCTCTTGGTGCAGATCGTATGGATTTTATGTTACGTGATGCATTTTTTTCCGGAACAACTCATTTTGGTCTAGTTGCCTCACGAAGGATCATCAGTAACTCATTGATCAAGGAACATGATGGTATACCTTCCTTACATTATGACCTTAAGGTGCTAGATGATATTTTCCAAGCTTTACTTGGTAGGTTCTATATGTATCGTGGTGTGTATTTCCACAAAGCATCAGCTGCTGCAGATATTCTGATCAGAAAGATGCTCTTTGCTGCCAGGGACCCCCTCAACCTAGTTGAGCGGACAAAGGACCTTGATACTTATCAATGGATCAATGAGTATACGGTAGTGGGTGAGATTATGGCATCCAACAGCGATGAAATGAAAGAAGCAAAGTATTTTGCCTCACGATTGCTACAACGAAACCTACCCAAGCTGGTATGGGAGACAACCTTACCAGAGAAACAGGTAAAAACCATCACCGGTAATCTAGAGCGAGATTCACAGACCATCGCCAATGGCAGATTTATAGAGAAAATCAATGCAGAAGCGGATAAACGAGGTCTAAAGCATCCAACATTCTATATCACTAATACCTATCCCATGAGTACCATCGATCATGGAGAGTTCAATGTTGGCAATATCTTTATCCATGATAAGAACAAGAAACTGGAGTCAGGTAAATTCTCACACACACTTCAGGAGGCAATTGATCAAACCACCTACTTCAGGTCATTCCTATCACAGGTGAACACTGGTAGGGAAAGATATGTCATGATTCGTGTATTTAGTGATAGGGAGGATGCCACATGGATACGGGAGTTTGTAAAGGGAAGAGAAGTTATTGTGGATGAACCCAATATTGCAGAGACATCATACTAATATTTGCGAAATTTTTACATAATCATTTCTAAGTCTATATAAGCTAGCTATTTTATTATTCAACTGAATGAAATTCGGAGTATTAACCAGCGGAGGAGATACACCAGGGATGAATGCTGTCATCCGTGCACTTTACATCAAGGCACAACATGGTAATCATCAGTTGATTGGGTTCAGAGATGGTTGGAAGGGATTGCTTGAGAAAGTAATTATGGATATACCTGTTGAAATTATAGATCAAATTGATCTGGGTGGAACCATACTAGGATCTGGCAGAACCAATCCCATGAAGGTGGATAATGGTGTTGAGATTATTAAAAAGAATGTAGAGGAACTTGGTTTGGATGGAATATTTGCAATTGGAGGAGAGGATACGCTAGGTGTCGCAAACAAATTGCATCAGGCTGGATTGCCCATGATTGGGATCCCTAAAACCATTGATAATGATCTGGATGCCACAGATTATACCTTTGGCTTCAACACAGCCATCACGATTGCCACTGAAGCCCTAGATCGTCTGAAAACCACTGCTAAATCTCATCACCGAGTGATGGTGGTTGAGATTATGGGGCGTCATGCAGGATGGATGACCCTCCATGCGGGTATCGCTGGTGGGGCTCATGTGATCCTCATTCCCGAGTATCAGCTATCCAAACATGAGATTGTGTCCATAATCAAAAGACGTTATGATGCTGGGCATACATGGGGAATTGTTGCAGTATCCGAGGGTTATGGGTTTGCAGAAGGGGAAGTTGATGGTGAGAAGGACGAGTTTGGTCATGTACTCCTTGATAAGCTAGATATAGCCAAAGAAATAGCCAAACTAATCAAGGATGAACTTGGAATTCCAACTCGTGATATCAAACTGGGACATACACAACGTGGTGGACCACCAAGTACCTTTGATCGAGTGCTCTGTACTCAACTCGGTATGGTAGCCATGGATCTGGCCATAAACAAGAACTTTGGAAAGATGCCAGCCCTACAGGGTACCAAGGTTATCCCTAAAGACCTTTCTGAGGCAGTAGCAAAATTAAAAGTCGTTGATGATGATTCATGGGGCTATGCTAAGCATCTGATGGGGATTTAAACTAGTTTCGAATCATAATATCCAGGTTTTCGTGTACCAAAAAAGTCAGGACCATGAGTGTTTAATTTTTCCATCAGATTTTCAGCTTCTTCCTTACTGATCTCTTGTTTAGTCAGGCAATATTCAATGATCTCCACGCATTCCTCATGAGTATTAGCCCGAGCTAGAAAATCAAGGACATTGGGATCATAATTTCTAAAAAATGGTGGTTGTTTTTTCTTTTCTTTCTCAAGTAAATTTTCCACAGATATATCTCCTCCTTTCAATTCATTTGCAATAGAGGAGAAATGAGATTCAAGCTCTTCCAGAGTTAGACCCTCAGGTACTTCTTCATCCATACCTTGTGGATCCAGATTCATTCCATCGATGTTTATCTTCTTACTCATAAATAATGTTCTGATTCTGAGAATTATAAGGATTTATTTAACAGCAGATACTATTTTCACCACATCTCCCTGCTCCAATTCATAGGTTGCTGAGATTCTTTTATTATTCTGATTTGCTAAAATGGCATTGATGAACCGATCTGCAAGGTCAGAATGTATTTTCCCTGCAAATTGTTTGGCTGTGGTGCCTTTGGGAACTAAAAAAGCATCTGGTAGCACCCGCCCATCTTTATCGGTGAAATGTGTGGTATCCTCAACAGGAAATACTGCCACAAGATTGAGATAATCAAATACTGCATCATGCAAGAGTTGGTTTACTCCAGTTGATTGTCTGATATCCAGTAATTTTTCCTGGATGGTACTAGCTACTGCTATTTGCTTGTGTGTTGGATCCTTGATATCGATACTGGATGAACCAGGAATATAGCTGATGATCCCCGCCTTGTCCAGCTTACGGAGAGTGAGTTCAGCCAATCCAGAGGTTCCGATGATTTGATATTGTGGAAATTCCTGTTTCATTTTGTCAAAATGCTCCTCAGCAGTGCTCTTATCTATTTTATTGGCTGCAATAATCATAGGAAATAGTAATGCTTTTAGCTCTTTCACCACATGATATCGCTCCTCCTCCGTCCATTCTCTGGGGTTTTTATCACCAATTCCCACTGTACGAACAGCAGTTTTAACCTTGAGAACTGTGGCTCCCAATCCTGACAATTTTTCTTGCAGTACTTCATACAATTTGGTTCTGTCTGCTTCAAGTTTTTTTGCTACGCGATCCCAACCCTTGTAGAGCGTATTGGAAATCCACTTAATTATTTCCTCATCCACCCATCGAATATCCTGTAATGGATCATAGGTATCTACCTCATTTCCTTCCTCATCTGTTGTACCCGATACATCAACAACATGGATGAGCATATCAGCCTGTCTTAAATCATCAAGAAATTGGTTACCCATTCCTTTTCCTTCAGATGCTCCTGGAACCAATCCGGGAACATCAAGGATCTCTATGGGAAGATAACGTAAACCATTCTCACATTTACCCGTCCGAGGTGTGCAGCTCGTTTCTAATGTTGTGCATGGACAGGTGACTGTAACATATCCCACCCCACGATTTGCTTTTACTGTGGTAAATGGATACGCCCCCATCTTGGCATCAGTCATACAGAGTGCATTGAGTATAGTGCTCTTACCACTTGACGGCTTTCCTACTACTCCAACTAACATAGCCGTGATCTATCTGATGTATTTCTATAACTTGCTAAAGTACTGTTTACTTTTGATCATTTTTCCGTTCATGCCTATCTAAAATATCGATACTACAGGTGACTAAACACAAATTCAAAAGGAAGGAAACTATAGGTAAATTATTCAAATGTATGACCAGTATGCTCAGATTATTGAAGAAGAGCTCATCACATATAATATTTCTACACAGATCAGTCTGATGGATCCACCGAGTCCAGATTTGGGTGATTTCTGCATAGTTGTGAATAAATTTGCGGGAAAAGAAAACCCTGAGGCACTAGGATCAAAATTATCAGAGATGAAGATTAAAGGGATCAAACATATCCAACCATTTATCACAGGTGCTAACAAGAAAAGGCCAATCGTATATCTGAATTTCCAACTAGAGGAGGAACAAAAGCGTAGATTACAAACTGAATACATTGAAAACCATTTGACTTTAGTGCTTGATGAGCATTATGGATGGTTGGATCTGAATAAAGGGAAATCTGTAGTAGTGGAACATACATCTGCAAATCCAATCAGTCCATTACATGTGGGAAATATCAGAAATAGTATTTTGGGTGATACTTTGGCTAGAATACTTGAACATACAGGATATACCGTATACCGACACTTCTACGTAAATGATGTGGGTCTTCAGGTAAGTTTTGTGGTTATAGGTTATGAGATAGCCAAGAAAGCAGGAGTGCGACCAACTATAAAGATTGATCTCTGGATGGGACAAGTCTATGCCATCATGAACTGTCTCTATACCATACAGACAATCAAGAAACGAGGGCAGGAATACAAACTGGATGTAGAGAATGGGTACAGGCTATCTGAACTTGAGTTGAAGTTACTCACTGGATATTACAAAACGAGAATTGATGAACTTGCAGGGAAACTAAAGGGATTAGAAACCATTGATAAACCAGATAAGGATGAGAAAATGCAGATTCGAGAGTTTAAAAAGGAAATGAAAACATATCAGGATCAACATGATGATGCCGTGAAATACTATCACACTTTTGATAGCCTCAGTGAGCGTTTTCCAGATCTCTTTCCTGTTCTACTGGATGGTGTCTCCCAGATTGATCTTATCAAACAACAAAGCAGTTATTTAAAGGCATATGAGAAGAATTCCAACCAACGTGTGGTGAAACTCTTCAAAGAAGTTACCTTATGGATCCTTGATGCATTTCAATGGACACTCAATAGATACAATATCAAGTTCGATCAATTTGATTATGAATCAGAACTATCATGGAGTGGATTACCAGCTGAGTTGATTGATAAATTAGCAGAATCTGAATTTGCCAGAAGTACTGGTGAGTTGGGTGTACGGTTGAGTTATCCACAGGAATCCATTAACAAATTGCTAAAAGAAACAGGAATGACCAAGAAGGATCTTCCCATTCGTGGTCAAGTTCCTGATCTTCAGTTGAGACGTAGCAATGGTACATCATTGTATGCAGCCAAAGATATAGCTTATTCCGTCAAGAAATTCAAGGATAGAAATCCTGAGTATGTCTACAATGTGATCAGTACCGAACAATCACTAGCCCAATTTCAGTTGCTTCTACCTCTACTTGAATTAGGATATCCAGAATATGCCAAGGGTTTGAAGCACTATGCCTACGAGCTGGTGGAATTGTCAGGACGGCCCATGAGTGGACGTATGGCTGCTTATGTCACTGCAGATGCCTTCTATGATGAAACTATGGTTAGATCCCGAATGGCAAAGAGAGAATCTGATGCGAAAAGAGATATTAAACCACCAGTAAGTAATGAGGAGTGGAAAAAGGAGAATGAAATTCTCCATGCAGTTACTCTAGCCAGTACACGTTTCCCTCTGGTTGATAAATCTCCTAGCAAGAAGATTGTACTTGATATTGATCAGGCTCTTGATTTCAGAAGAAATTCTGGGCCATTTATTCAATATGCTCATGCTAGATGTTGTGGTATACTCAGTAATGCTGAGGAACAAGGATATGACTGTGAAGATGACATTCATTGGGAGTTACTAGCAGATGATATGATACTTGATATTCTCAAGCATCTGATAGCAATTGAGGATACTATACTCAAAAGTTGGCAGAATCTTGATCCATCGACAATAGCCACTTGGACATTCCAACTAGCCCATTTATTCATGAAATTTTATGAGGCTTTTCCAGTCCTCAAAGCTGAGAATGAAAATCTGTTATGCGCTCGTCTTCAAGTAATTAAGGCAATCAAAAAGGGAATAGCAATAGGGTTGAATATGCTGGGAATTCCACCAACTGATAGGCTGTAACTGAGAACATTTATATGAATGAGAGACACTGTAGATACTGTGAAAGAGTACCGAATTATCAAGGAAGATGATATAAAAATATATGATGATGCTGATGCTAGATTCCTTTATACGTTGGAGTACCGGGGCCTATTCAAGAAAAGGCTATACATTCTGCAGAATGATGAACCCGTCATAATGGTTCAATCCAGCCTGTTCAAAACAAAATGGAAAGCAGAATTCATTGATGAAGAGCGTGTAAAATTAATTAACAAACCATTTTTTGGTGTATTTAGAGTATTAGCTGACGATTTGTATCTCTGGAGAAAATCCTCAAAACTAGAACTTGTTGGGAAAAATACCAAGAAATTAGCTGCAAACATAGATACGACACGTTTGGTGAATAAGAATTCCCTCATCATCACAGATTTTGAAGTATTAGATAGTCAACTTGGTTTAATTAGCTCATTGCTCGTTGTTCTGAAGGATAAACTTCTCTGATTCGTTCATTTTTGTTCTCTATTACTAGGATATTAATATAAGCAAATGACTACCTACGTATAGAGAAATGTCATACAAGTTGAAAGTAGATGATGCTAATAAACGAGATGTGGGGAGACAAATAGCTAGAATTCCATCACATATCGCGGATAAACTAGGTCTAAGGACTGGAGATATTGTACAGATAGAAGGAAAACGCATCACCTATGCCAAAGTATGGAGAAATAATGCAGGGTCAGGTGAAAAGATTCAGATAGAAGCCTTGACGAGAAAGAATCTGCAAGTCAGTCTCGATGAGATAGTAGAAATTTCAGCTGCAAAACCAAAAATGGCAGAAACTATCGATGTGCAACCAGTTCAGCATGTATCGGTGACCAATGATCTGGTTCCCTTTCTGTCTAAATCACTCATGGATAAAGTGATGACGAAGCATGATTTAATTTCTATGAATACAGGATTTAGTGGCAGTTTGTTCTTTAAGATACAAAATACACAACCTGATGGAGCCGTCATATTTAATGCAAAGTCCAAACTGACAATCAATTTTGACGAGAAGATGGCTGAAGTCGATGAGGATATACCCAAGATTAGTTATGAAAATATTGGTGGACTTGGAGAACCTATTCGTAAAATACGTGAGATGATTGAATTACCTCTGAAATATCCAGAAATATTTGATCATCTAGGGATCAGGCCCCCACAAGGAGTACTCCTTTATGGACCACCAGGTACTGGTAAGACATTACTTGCCAAGGCTATCGCCAATGAGACAAGTTCATCATTTTTCAAGATTTCCGGTCCTGAAATCACTTCCAAGTATTATGGTGAGAGTGAGAGCAGACTCCGTGAGATTTTTGATAAAGCTGAACAGGAGAATCCTTCCATCATCTTTATTGATGAAATTGATTCACTTGTACCCAAGAGAGATGGGCCTGGTCACGAGGCGGAAAGAAGAATTGTTGCTCAACTCCTCACCCTCATGGATGGAATAAATAGCAGGGGGAATATTGTTGTCATAGGTGCCACTAACAGGCCCAATAGTATTGATGAGGCACTCAGACGAGGGGGAAGATTTGATCGAGAGATTGAGATAGGTATACCTGATTCTGAGGCTAGATTAGAAATCCTTCAGATACATACCCGAGGTATGCCATTGCAGGAGAATGTTGATCTAGAAATACTTGCCAATCGCACCCACGGATTTGTTGGTGCAGATTTAGAGATACTCACAAAGGAAGCCGCTCTTCACAGCTTACGAAGATTCCTTCCAGCATTAAATCTTGATGACGAGATATCCAAGGTTAATCTGGAAACACTCAATACACTTGATATTACAATGGATGACTTTGAGAGAGCTCTTACTGAGGTTTCACCTTCTGCCCTTCGAGAGGTCTTTATTGAGGTACCTAATATCAGCTGGGATGATATTGGTGGACTAGAATCCATAAAAGAACAGCTGAAGGAGGCGGTTGAATGGCCAATAAAATACCGAGATATATTTGAACATCTGGAAGCAAAACCACCCTCGGGTATCCTTCTATTCGGACCACCTGGAACTGGAAAAACCATGCTTGCCAAGGCAGTAGCCAATGAGGCGGAGGCAAATTTCATCTCGATCAAGGGACCTGAATTACTATCCAAATGGGTGGGAGATAGTGAGAAGGGAGTAAGAGAGATCTTTAGAAAAGCCAGATCTGCAACCCCCTGTATCATCTTTTTTGATGAGATGGACTCCATTGCTTCATCAAGAAATTCTAATTCATCTGAGGTGATTAAACGAGTAGTATCACAACTTTTGACTGAGATAGATGGTTTGGAAGAGATGAAGGATGTGATGATCCTAGGTGCTACCAATCGACCTGATCTGATCGATGCTGCACTTCTTAGGCCGGGGAGATTTGACAAATCCATTTTTGTGGGAAATCCAGATTATGATTCCCGAGTCGGGATACTCAAAGTGTATTTAAAGGAAAAATTCTCTGAAACTGTGGATATGGAGTATATTGCAGAGCAAACGGAGGGATACTCTGGTGCAGAGTTGTCATATGTCATCTCCCATGCCAAATTGATTGCCATCCGTGAGTTCATTAAAAAAGATAAGGGGAACAATCTGGGAGATTTATCTATCAAGCGAAAACATATTGACCAAGCTCTAATGGAGATAAAACCTAACAGTAGCAATTATAATCTCAAACCTGCGGGACTATCTGAAATTACAGACATTGGATTTGCATAAAGAATAGGAAAATTGGAAGCGATATTTACTTTAAACCATAAAAATTAAATTATTTACCATCAGATTATGACTTAGTATGACTAAACTAAAGGTTGATCAGATCCTAGAAATTCTTAGTAATCAGTATAGAAGGGAGATCCTTAGATTACTTACTGAGAGCGATCGATATGCCTTTGAATTGGCCAAGTTACTTGATATCTCTCAGCGTGCGGTGAAGAATCATCTCAATTTCTTAGAGGAGCTTGGGTTGATCAATTCCGAGAAGAGAAAATCCAGCAAGGGTCCCGCTAGGGAGTACTTTGTTCTGGACAAGGCGGTAATTTTCAGCCTCACCATTGCTCCTAACCTTTTTCTCGCAGCAATCAGACCATTATCAGAGGAGGTTGGACATATCCCAATTAATCCCTCCCTGCAGCTGAATCCCCCAAAATCCGAATCAGATACAAAGGCAGGAGATGTGATTAAGGAGGGTATGCTGCTTTTACCACAGATACGTGAAGGACTGGATATGTTACAAGCTGAACAATCCAAACTGCTTCGTGGGTATCAGGGTTTACAGAGTCATATCTCAGAACAGCTCTTGGAGGAAGGATATAGTATCAGGGAGATCAGATTGATCCTGCACTTACTGGAAAATGAGGGTGAGTTGACTCCTGAGGACATCAAATTCACCTTTGGAGACATTCTATCCATCTCTGATTGTATTAGCTCTCTGAAATCCAAGGATGTAATTTATACTAAAGTTACCGATAGCGAGGATGATATAAACATCACCATCTATCTAAACGAGGATATTTGATACAGAAAATTAGTTATACTTATATCTGTATGGAATCCACAGTTATTGTGGCTAGTCGAGTAGTAATCATCCTAATGCTGTTATGCACAATTATTCCAATGACACCAGCTACACTTGATAATACTCAAAAAGATTCTGTGCAATTAAAGCAGATTTACAATAATACTGATGCACTGCAGGAGATCAAATTCTGGAGAGCCAATGGCGTAAGTCTGAATATATCTGATAGTCAGATCTTTCCCATGGCATCGATGGGTGCCAATGGAATAATCAATAATCTAGGTTTAGCATGGATTACCTGGATAATTGAAGTAGAGGGTTATCTTGTACCTGCACATGCCATCTATGAAAAGGGAGGTATCAGAAATTTTGAGATGGATGATGGATACTACCTGGAAGTATTCTGGAAAGCCGTTGGAGATAATCTAGTGTTAATCACCTCTACTGCAATAAAGACAAAGGTTACATTATTTACCATAGGTAGTGATCCTGTGGTGAGAAGTTTTGATTTTTATTCCAATCAACATGAACTGTATGTCACTGAAACTTATTTCCAGATATTTCTGATGAAAAATGGAACCATGCCAACTAACTTGGTTCAAACAGGATACTTACTCATTGAACAAGCAACAGAAAATATCCTGCTCTCCTCCATCCCAAATGCTGCACTTTTCCAGCTTAATAGTTCAGAATTGGTTTTCACATACAATGACTTGTTTTTCTATATGCCAGAGGTTTTCAGTAATTCATCAGTTGTTGGACATATCTTTCAGACACCAACAGTTTTTGATCTTGAAAATAAACAGGCTTGGATTGAGGGAGATATCATTGATCTCCCAGATAATATAACAAGGCTACATTTCTTCGGGTTGAAATCCAGTATTCTGGAAGCAGATGATGGAACCTTGTATGAGATAGGTCTGAATGGGTGGGTGAAATTTAATTTCAGTGATCAATATCATCCACAATCTCTAGCAATTGTTGATATTGGCTTGTATTTTGGCACGTATGTACATAATGGGTTGCATATCATTGCAATAGGAGATGACGAGGATGGTGATCATGCACCAGATACCTTGGAAAGTTACTATTTCTCTTCAGTCTATGAAATAGATACTGATCTAGATACTATCCCGGATCAGATTGAGATTGCCTTTGGTCTAAACCCTCTCTTAGATGATCGATTTGAGGATTATGATAATGATTTGATTACTAATATTGATGAACTAAACCTAGGATTAGACCCTAATCTAGCTGATAGTGATTTTGCAGGAGCCAAGGATGGATGGGAGTTTATGTATGGTTTCGACCCTCTCAATGGTACAGATGATACCAAGGACATTCCAGATCAAGATGGCGTTCCCAATAATATTGAGAGTGATTGGAACACCTCCCCAATGACTGATGATACAGATAGTGATAAAATGCCTGACTTTTGGGAAATATTGTACAATTTTGATCCCACTGATGCCTCAGATGCAATGCTTGATCATGATGGTGATTCCTACAATAATCTATATGAATACGAGCATAATATGGATCCATTACTTCCTGATCCTAGACCCATATTCTCAGGTTTAGGTTGGTGGATCCTTGGATCAGTGTTACTCGCAACTCCTATTGCCAAAATGATAAATAAACGAGTATTGCTTTGATTATTCCAGCTCAAGAACCGGCAATTTTCTGATTTTTTCCATATCAATGCTGATGATCTGATAGCTTGCATTGGTCAGAAAACGTTCCTGAATCGAACCATTCTCATCCACATGATTGTTTATATTACCAACAATGATCTCACCACATTCACAAAGAGTGGCAAAGGCATCGACTTTATTGTTGCTAGTTGTAATATCTAATCTCCACTGTTTTGTACAGGAGAGACATTCTATACCTATAGAAACGGTTTTCATACTATCAAGATACCTTATTCAATTATTAAAAATTAGAGCATGCATATCTGATATTTGTAATCGTATCGTTTTAATTTAAGCCTAATTGGACAAGCGCAACAGCCATCACAGTATACATCCGTGCTTCAGCCTCATCCCATACGATGGAACGATCTGAATAAAATACTTCATCAGTTACCTCATTTGGCTTCCTTGGTAAACAATGCATAAACACCCAGTTTTCTGCAGCATGAGAACCCATTTCCATGGTTACTTGATAACCCTCGAAAGCTTTAATTCTAGCTTCTTTCTCAGAATCTTGACCCATACTGATCCAAGTGTCAGTAAATATCACATGTGCACCTTTGACTGCTTCAAGTGGATCTGCGGTGAGGACAAATTCTTTTCCATATTTCTCAGCTTCAGATTTAGCAATCTCTGTAACATCCTCCAAGGGACGATACCCCTCAGGAGTAGCTATTCTCAAATTCATACCCATCTTTGCAGCAGTAACCATGATGGAGTGAAGCACATTATTTCCATCTCCCACCCATGATATGGTCAAACCCTCCAATTTACCAAACTTCTCTTTGATTGTCATGTAATCAGCGAGAATTTGCAATGGGTGATACTTATCTGATAAAGCATTGATTACAGGTACAGTGCCCTCTTTGGCCAAAGTGACTACATCACTGTGATCATAGACACGTGCAAGGATAATATCATTGAACCTAGATAGAACCAGTGCAGTATCCTTAAGAGACTCATTTTTACCAAGCTGGATATCATCAGATCCAAGAAACAGAGCATGACCACCAAGATAGGCGATTCCGGTTTCAGTAGATACACGAGTACGTGTGCTTCTCTTCTGGAAGATCATGGACATGGATCTACCAAGCATAGGCTGATAAATTTCCTTTGCCTTCATCTTTTTCTTTAGATCAATGGATAGATCTAGCAGTTGTGTGATTTCCTCAGGTGAGAAATCTGCCAGGGTTAGTAAGCTCTTACCTTTCATTAAATCTGTGAATATATGATATCAATATTAAATGATCTGTAATACTATATTCATTGTGAGAATTTATCTGTTTAGAAATTAAATATATCCACAGATTAGGCCCTCATTTGAAATTAAACATAATTTGCAGGTCATTGACGCGATAAAAATGTTACCTATCACCGAGCTTATAATAAGAAGGTGAGACTCGAACATATCGTAAATATTCGCCTAGCGAGGTAAACAGTATGAGTTTAGCAGGGCAACCAGTAATTATTTTAAGAGAAAATTCCCAGAGAACTAAGGGTAGAGACGCTCAGAAGAACAACATTGCAGCAGCTGCAGCCATTGCAGAAGCTGTGAGATCCACACTTGGACCACGAGGTATGGATAAAATGCTTGTTGATGCATTGGGAGATGTTGTTATCACCAATGATGGGGCTACAATTCTTGAGGAACTTGATGTTGAGCACCCAGCTGCCAAGCTGGTGATCCAAGTAGCAAAGAGCCAAGATAAGGCAGTTGGAGATGGTACAACCTCTGCTGTCGTTATCGCAGGAGAATTGCTTAAATTGGGTGATGAGCTAATTGGTAAGAAGATCCATGGTACAAAAATTGTTGCAGGTTACAAAAAAGCTGCTAAGGAGGCCATAGATTCTCTTAATGCAATAGCACTAAATATCAAACCAAGTGATCGTGAATTGTTAATCCAAATAGCCAATACTGCACTCAATTCCAAGGCAGTTCACATGGCAAAGAACACCATAGCAGAAATTGCTGTAGATGCAATACTCAAAATCAAGGAAGGAAAGGGGAAAAATATCAAAGCAGACCTAGATAATATCAAGATCCTGCAGAAGCAGGGTAAAAGTCTTGCTGATTCTTATCTAATGGAGGGTATAGCCATTGATAAGAGTGTACTCCACCAGGGAATGCCAAAGAAAATTGAAGGTGCAAAAATTGCTCTTATCAATTCAAATATTGAGGTGACCAAGACTGAATTTGATGCTGAGATTAGAATCTCGGATCCTCTACAGGTGCAGAACTTCCTCGATAATGAGGAGAGAATGATCCGTGAGATGGTTGATAAAATCAAAGCAACAGGTGCTAATGTGGTTATTTGTCAAAAGGGTGTGGATGACCTAGCTCAACACTTCCTATCAAAGGATGGAATTATGGCCATCAGAAGAGTGAAGAAGAGTGATATGGAGAAGATAGCCTTGGCAACCGGTGCAAACATTGCTTCCTCACTTGATGAATTATCTGCTGAGGATTTGGGTACGGCAGGAAAAATCTATGAGACTAAACTCGGTGATGAGGATTACATCTATATCGAAGAATGTCCCTCACCAAGAGCAGTGACTGTATTCATCAGAGGTGCTTCCAAGTACTCCACTGATGAGGCTGAGAGAGCATTAACTGATGCACTATCTGTTGTCAGAAATGCCATCGAGGATGGCCAGATGATTTATGGAGGAGGATTCCCCGAAATCCATATGCACCATGCTATAAAGAAGCTGGCTGAGAAAACAACCGGTAAGGAGAAACTCGCCATTGAAGCTTTTGCTGAAGCATTACTCATTATCCCTACCACCCTTGCAGAGAACTCTGGACTTGATGCCATCGAGAAAGTGGCAGAGATGACCGCAGCCTATGCTGAAGGCAAGAAAAATGTAGGCATTGATCTTACCAAGCACAACGAAGGCGGTGCAATTGGAGAAATAGGAGATATGAGTATCTCGGGTATCATTGAACCTCTACGTGTCAAGATCCAAGCCATCAAATCTGCTTCTGAGGCAGCTGAGATGATCCTTAGGATTGATGATGTCATTGCCATTAAAGGTGGAGATGGTGGTGCTCCTGGTGGTATGCCTCCAGGTGGTATGCCTCCTGGAATGGGTGGCATGGGCGGAATGCCCGGAATGATGTAAGATAAACAAATCATATCAAAATCTTAACTGAGAAGAGAAGTAATTAATTAGGTAATTATTCCCATCTATACTATGAGTGACGACGGAGAGTTAATGCTCAATCGATTAATAGTATTACTCCAAATTGTGGCGATCCCGATATATTTCATCTACTTCACAATTAAGTGGCATGAGGATATTCTGCTGTTCTTTGATATTCTACTTTCAAGACAGGAATGGTTACGTCCGGTGCTCCCGGAATGGATGGTGGTCTTCCTTGCTAACTTTGGTATTCCCATCTTCTTCTCCTTTCCCTGGCTATTGGTTAGTATTCTTAGGGCAACAAGAATTGCAGATGCTTATTCACTAATGGGTAGGGCACTGGGAAAAGTTCGTATCGATCAGAAAATATTCTATGGTCTAAACGCAGCTTTTACACTAATTTTCTTTGTCCTACCCTTTGGTAGCCCACTAATCACTTTGATTGGGATATTTGTGGCGATGAGAATGATGATGAGGAAACTTCTCATAGGCAAGATTTCTAAATTATCATGGATTATTCCCTCTCTGATCCTTTCTTTTTACCCCGGATTGATCGTGTTTGCATTTTATACCAATTATCTGGATCTGATAGCGAAGATTCTAGTTGCATGGTCGCATTACATTAGTACCATTTTTGGGATAGGTTTATGTCTAGCTATTTCAATATCTCTGGGTAATCTACTCCTCTTCTTCTTTGAAGGCAGGGCTAAATACAACAAGTATGAAGCCATACCAGAAGGATTTGTTCTTGTCATGAAGGCAGTGTTTATGGCAGTACTCTGTCTACTCTATTTTAATGGAGGACAGGAATTTGTCAACTATGTCAACTACTTTGCTGTAGGAGCTGCATTTTTCGAGATGATTATGAGACGTATGCATGATCTAAATACCGAATCGAATTCAGCAAGGGGAATCATCATGGTAATTGTTTTCTCACTGGTGAATATGCTGGTGCAATTCTTGGGAAGCATTATTCCTGTAAGTTTCATTCAATCGCTTGTAATCATCATCTCTGGATTGTTATTCTTTGCTTTATTCTCAATTAGTTACAAATATGCTGATGATCCAGAATTATTTTAGATAGTAAAATCAGGAATTTCTTTCACTTTTACTATTGGAATATACATTGTCTTTGTATCATTCTCATTAACTAAATCCACAAATTCCCATTGTTCTTTATCAGTTGATGAGGGACGAGTATAGGCAATAAAATTCTCGGGTGGATATGATTCACTAAAAGCATATAGAACAATTGGTAATCCCTTCAACTCATACCAGCTAGGGACAATATGACTTATATAAAACACATTTCTATCATCCTTAACTCCCAGATAGAGAAAACCCCCTCTTTGAGCAGAATTAGAAATAATAAGTCGGATCAGATCATTTAAACTACTGAGTTCTATGGTTTGTGATTTTTGGATTTCACTCATAATTTGAAGTTCGAATATTAGACTATAAAGGCTAGTATTATTTTAGTTTATTATTTTTTAGTTTAGTATTGATAATTATCGATTTTACAAATAGTTGCTATTAAGCCTTAAACACCGGAAGCAAAGATGAGCAGCAATGCGACAAGAAGTCCGTAGATAGCTACTGCCTCAATGAGTACGACGAAAACAAGTGCATTACCGAAGAGAGATTTGTCTTCGGAGATTGCACCTATAGCTGCTGCACCGGCGGAACCCATACCTATGGATGAACCAAGACCGGCTAGACCTACTGCTAGACCTGCACCGATGAAGGATGCTCCTTTTGCATCGATACCCATACCGTCAGTAGTGGTAGTTGTCTCGTCCTGTGAGAGACCGAGTGCTTTGGCTGTCATTAGCAATGCAAATGCAGCAATTGAGGCTGCAATGCTTGTTGTTAACATAAATTTCTTTGATAGTTTCATTTTTTGTTTTCACCTTTTATATATTGGGTATAGCATGCCTCGGATCTCTTCCGCTGGTATGCCTTTGAGTTTGGAGAAGAGGATACGAGAAATATCCTCGATCTCCGCCATTTTAATCGCGAAGAAATCAAGAATGGTTTCCTCACGATTCACCAGGTAAAACCTGTGTTTGTGTTGGGCGTGTAGATATGACAACGCCGCATCCTCAAGAACTGCAACAATGTCTTGATCATTGGCAGTTAAAGCCATTTTCAATGGACCTTGTATTGGGAATTGAGGTAGTATATAGTTTATTGCCTCTCGTGGAGTTTTCATAGACTGCAAGGTTTGTGCTTTCTTATTGACAACTCCACGATTTGGTATCATCCAAATCTTTGCATCTATTTCTAAATTAATTGCTCGGCATATGGTTTCAAGGTTGAGAAGTTCAATCTCAGCTCGAATCCATTTAGGAGCAAGAGCATTTAGAGTGGCAAAAGATGAGTGGCTTAGTGCTGATGATAAATAGAAAACCTTCTCATCCGGATCATCGCTCAGGTTCAATGCTTTTTGAACCTCTTTCCGGACAAAAGGATATGGGATAAAATCTGATGCTATATCAACTGTCGCGCTTTTCATCATTCTCTGATAATGGCTCATTCCCAGTTTACCAACTGGTGTGATGATTTTTTCCAGATCATCTGAGATATTATTTCGAAGGATGGCTTGCATGATGAGGTTGATATTCTCAGCATCAATTATTATTGAATAAGCATCTAATAGCTTAGCAATAGGCGGTGGTGCAGATCTTTGATAGAGATGAAGTAACTTGGCAAAGCTGTTTCTCATCTCCTTTTCAAATTCTGGTAGATCCACACTGGGCCGCACAATATTCATTACATCACCGTAACTGGTGTTTGCAAGTATCCCTTCAACATCTACGATCTTAGATGAATTCAACATGGCAGAAATCTGCTGCCAGCTGGGGGAACGTGCATGGTTTGCATGTGCTTTAGCCATTAGAAATGGTGTTGTGGATCCCATAATATTAACCTCAGGTACTGCTCTCAACAGTATATATTCTGTGTGCCTTAATTGGCTTGAATTCAATACCTGTTCCCTTGAAGAACTTCCCGAAGAACTCGACCCAATTCAACCTTAGAGCCTGTAATGTACTGAATACACCTTCAATTGGTACAACAATAATTGTTCCAATCAGAGCTGCAATCAGCCAGGGGACAATTAATCCTTCACCAATGATGGCATCAGCCCAACCGTGACCATCTCCAAGATTTACATGATGATTGAGGACATGTACGTGCCCAAATACATCAAAGAACAGGTATGGTAGAAATGCCAACACAAAGTGCACTGTATTCATTGCCAATAACCGACCAAAACTAAATGTATTGGACATCAGGCTAAGAATATGATCAACTGCCAACATCAACCCATCTACCTTGTGAGCCATGAACTCAATCACCATAGTGGCAATTAAGATAACAAATCCCAAACCAAGAAAGATAGCAACCATAATTGATGCAAATGAGCTTAAGGTGACATCTTCATACATGTATGAAGGTATGAAAATCGCAACACCGATGACTATTAAGAAATACCCAATAAATAATGTCATAGCTGCTTGAAGCTCAGCATTACTGTGTCGATGCTTATTCAATTGGTAGACATTAATTGCTAAACCAATAATGATAACAATTGCACCAATAGAGAATGATAGGATGAGAAAAGAGAAGTAGTCTCTCTCTATCAACCCATGTTCTACATTGAATAGCAATGCCCAAGTAGTTTTCTCAAATAATGCCCTAAGAAATCCAATTTCCCAAAGTATTGTTTCATCCCCGAATAAGGAGTTGAAGGGGAAGCCAAGGAGCATGGCTGTTGCGCCCATGATGATAATTAATTCTGGACCACCAAAAATGTATCCACTAAGGCCTTCAGGAATTTTATCCATCTTATCCTTCTTCCTTTTGGCCCAGAGACCAAACAACAGGAAGATAAATCCATGTCCTACATCTGCAAACATAATACCAAACATTATTGGCATAATGAATTTGACAAAGGGATAAGGATCTGCCTCATGAATACCTGGGGTACCAAATGAGCTGACAATACCACGCATGGGTTGCATGAATTTCGAGTTCTTCACATAAGAGGGAACATTTTCAGGATCGAAATCTCCTTTTCTATAGTCCAGAGAGGCTGCACCGTCAGTAGATTTGTTTAAAACGGTCGTGAATTTATCCTTTAGATGCTCAGGGATCCAGGCCCACATAACACAAGTTGACTCAGTCCTACGCATTTTTAGCTCAACCGAAATTCTTTGTAGCTCGATTTCACAGACCTCAAGTGCTGCCATGAAGATATAACCTTTTGTAGTTGCAATCTTACCCGTTTCATTGGCTAAATCCTTATGTTCCTTCTCAAGTTGACTGATCTCGGCCATACAATCAGAAATTGAAAGCCCATCAAGATCAACATCCTTTGGAACAACGATCTCTTGTACACTCATGCCCTTTAGCTTATCGATTACAACCTCGGCATCCTTCTGTAGGATTGATATGAGGATAACAGAATCTTCTTTTTGAGAAGCTTTCTTCTCAAGGAAGTAGTATTTGCCATCCGTAATTTCGTCAAGCATCCATAGAATTCTCTGAATTTGGGTGTTGAATACCGTACCTAGAAATGTCTTGGTATGGATAGTCTCACTCAGCATTGTGCTGTCAATATTTAACTCCTGAAACCGAGATAACAGAGAGATAATATTCTTCAAATCAGAAATTCGCGTGGCGATTGCCTCTTTCCTCTGGATGATCTCTTCAATTCTTTTACCTTGATTGCTGGTTACATCACGAATATAATTTAAAACAGACTCCTCAGATTGATCCACAGAAATCTTCTCACCCTTGGTGATGAGTTTCTGATCCAGAGCGGCCATGAAACTATTAAGTTTAGTTCTGAGCCCCTCTATCTCATTTCGTCTATCCTCAACTGAAATCTGATCGATACCTGTTCTTGGATCTACGAGAATGGGTTCAACCTCACCCAGCTCCTCTACTGCTCTCACGATATCTCGCTTATATTTAAGCGGAGCTATCACTTTCGCTAGCTGCATAGCATCTGGGAACAATGGAGGACTCTTTTTAGTACTTGATTCATCCATTTTTTTCTAAGGCTCAAAAAAAAAACTTCGATTTTAAAAGTTAGGAATGGAACCGAGTAAATTACAATTGATTTAGTTCGCTGGTAGTTTCGTATGAGATATGAATTAATAGATAATTCAGACTAAATTATTCATCATTAATACACTGGAATATGGCACAATGTTATCAAAAAGCAGCTAGTGATAGATGTATGGAAGCAATAATTTTGGCTGCGGGTAAAGGTACACGATTGTTACCACTTACAGAAAACAGACCCAAACACCTCCTGGAGATTGCAGGAAAGCCTATCCTCAAATGGCAACTTGATGAGTTACTTTCACTAAGTAAAATCTCTAAAATCATAATTGTAACGAATTACAAAGAAGAAATGATAAAGGAAGCAGTTCGTAGATGGACGGATGATTCGAGGATTCTTTTTGTCCATCAAGAGCAAACAAGAGGAACCGGAGATGCAGTATTGAGTGCTTTACCTTTTCTTATTGAGGATAGTTCCTTCCTTGTCATAAATGGTGATGTTATGGTAGTTGATGCCATCAAACAAATGGTAGAATGTAAGGATATATCTGCCATACTAGGAGCAAGCGTGGATCATCCTGAGCTTTTTGGAGTTCTAAAGGAAGAAGATAATATTCTCAAGGATATTATAGAGAAACCCCCATCGGCAGAAGATAATGCTCTAATCAATGCTGGGCTCTATAAGTTTCCAAGTGAAAGTAGAAACCATTTTTACGAATTAAAAGACTCTCAAAGAGGAGAAAGAGAGATTACTGATGTGGTTAAAAAATTGCTTTCCTCCACTTCTTTTAAGGTTCTAAAAACCAAACATAATTGGTTTGATGTAGGACATCCATGGCAGATTCTAGATGCCAATGAGTATTTTATGGATCAATTCCAACATACTTTTGAAAATTTGGGAACTGTGGAAGAAGGTGTGTATGTTCTTGGTTCATTACATGTTGGAAAAGGTGCAAGAGTTAGAAGTGGGGTATATATTGAAGGACCCGTCTTTATTGACGAGGGAGCAGATGTTGGTCCCAACTGCTATATCAGATCACGAACCTATATTGGAAGGAATGCAAGAGTGGGGAATGCGTGTGAGATCAAAAACTCAGTCATATACAAAGACACACATGCAGCACATCTATCCTACCTTGGAGATTCAGTTCTTGGAGAATATTCAAACCTTGGTGCTGGAACAATTACAGCAAATTTGAGACATGATGGAAATAACATAAGGATGACTGTAAAGGAAGTGAGACAGGATACTGGAAGAAGAAAGTTAGGTGTAATCATGGGAGATAATGTGAAAACTGGAATTGGGGTAAGTATCCTTCCAGGTGTTGTGATTCATGGAGGGGCAAGAATTAATGTCGGTGATGTTATTAGCAGAGATGTGTTGCCAGATTAGTCTTCTTTTTCCTCAAATTCTTCCTCAGGAATATTTTCATTAAACACCTCTGCCACATATCTGGCCATTCTTAATTCTCTCTCACGCTCTAACCTATCCTTATCAGCTCGTTTTTCCTTTAATTTTTTCTTATCTTCTTTACTTAGACTGGGCATCTGGTTGGACTTCTTAACTAAAGCCGCCAGTTCCATACCTGTGATCACTGCACCAAGCAGAAAGAACCCAATTATTATTGGTGCTCTGTACTTTTCATCCTTAACAATATATACTGCAACGATAATGCCAATGATTGCAAAGGACAAGAATGTTAATCCAGCATTTACTGCAGATGGATCTCGTTTAAAGGTGGACATATCATTGATTTTGTTGGCTTAAATATATATTTAATGATTAATCTGTCATTTAAGAGCAAGGGAAATTCTGTAACATATCAAATCTTTCTTATTTACTTAAACAATTTATGGGTTAGAGATAGCTGGTCCTAGCTAGTTATCATCGAGGTGTATATCACCATGGCAAGAATGCACAGTAGAACACATGGAAAATCTGGTTCCACCAGACCTTACAGAACTGAACCACAAAGTTGGATTCAATTAGATAATAATGAAATTACTGAACTTGTGATAAAACTATACAAGCAGGGTAATACACAAGCCAGTATTGGTACCATTCTGAGAGATCAGCATGGAATTCCCTCCATCAAATTAAAGACAGGGATGAGCTTGCTTGAAATTCTGAAGAACAATGAAGTAGCACCGGCAACTCCTGAGGATCTATTAAACCTTATCAGAAGAGCACTGAATCTTAGAAACCATCTCTCTGAGAATAAAAAGGATCTCTCTGGCAAGCATGGGTTGAGAAGAATTGAATCCAAGATTTACAGATTATCTAGATATTATCGTGATGCAGGAGTATTGCCAGAGGATTGGAGATACAGACCTGATAGTGCATCCATTCTCCTACGTTAATAATTGTAAAAAAGCAGTGAGACTCATACTATAGTTTATAATTTTTGTAATAAAACTACTAATTGTGGAAGATACTAGTATTTCAGTTCAATTTCTAGATGATACTGAAAGGGTTGGCGAACTGCTTCTAGCAAATGAACAGGTGCTTCAGATAATTTATCAGGATACAGCTGATGCTTTGATAGCAGCCAGTATTTTCGCAAGAACATTACATGATTTGCAGCTACCCTGTGTTATTTCTAACTTGGATGAAAACAAGCTGGATACAATAGTTGCGAGAGGAAAACATTTATCGATATTCATTGGATTTTCTCATGAGGAGCTGGAATCTCTCGAAATAAAGGGAAAGGTCATCTCCATAACCGATTTTGCTTTAGATGAATACACATCAAATATCGATGAGATAAACCTAGCCACCTACAATTACTCAAATAATAAAGGCACTTTGAGTGCAGCTGCATATTTTGTCTGCTCCGCAATTGCTCCAGATTTGTCATCCATTATTCATCTACCTCTAGTAGCAGCATCATGTCAATTTGAATATCAACGATTACAAGGGCTTTCTAAGAGCATTCTGGAGGATGCCATAGAGGGAAATGTAGTATCAGTTCAGAAGCATCTCTCCTTTCTGGGTACAGATAGCTATACCATTAGTGAATCACTTATCTACAGTCTAAAGCCATTTTTACCCGGAATAACTGGGAATGCTGTAAAAGCTCTAGAATTACTTACTAAAAGTGACATCGAAGAACAGATCAAGGGAAAGAAACGTAGGATCGTAGATTTATCAAAGGATGAAATAAAAGACCTAAATTCGAACCTTATTGTCCAACTGGCACTCCACAAGGGATATCAAGAGGAACGATTAGAATTCATTAAGGAGAAGATTACTCTTCTTCAAGAGGCAGATAACAGCATCCTTAGAAATACCTGGGATTTTGCAGCAGCAGTAACGGATGCAATCAATCGGAAGAAATCAAGTATCGCATTCTCAGTGCTCCTTGGAAATCGAACGGATCAATACAGGCAGCTCAGCAAAATTTTTGACGAGGAGAGAAGGAGTGTGGCGAATTCATATCAATTCATTCAGGATCATCCTGATGATGTGATAGAGCTGAGTGCATTACGGTATGTGATTGGGGATAAGAAGATGAGTTGGTACAATGCCTCTGAAATTGCAGCAATGGCCATCTCTCATGGGCTAGTAACACCTGAATTCCCCTGTGCAGTCATCACTCCAGGCCCTGATGATCTAATGACAATAGGTATCAGAGCTTCTAAGAATCATAAATTACCTAATTTGAAAGAATTGATGGAAAAACTGGTAGAAGAACGTGGATTGGATGTCATTGTGGATGGATCTATGCTGAAATGCGAATTATCAGTAAGTAAAGCAGATTTTGAAGGAATATTATTCGATATCAATTCGAGTATAAAGGAGATAATGATGCATGAAGTACAAAATTAAGGCAGAGATAAATCTAGAAGAACCAGATCTTGTAGAAATTTTACTGCAGGCAATCGAACCTGAAAATTCAACAATGCCTGAGGGTACTGTAAGTAGTAAAATAGATGGTGATAAAGTAGTATCAATTATTGAAGGAACAATGAGTATAGGTAGACTGATGAATACGATCGATGATATAGTTAATACAGCCCTATTAACTAAGAATTTATCAGATACAACTTAATTGATACACCGGATCCCGCTCTAATTCTTGGAAATCTAATATCTCAAGAGCTGAAAGAAGTATTTTTGATTCATATAATTGAACTTCTATGCTCTCAAATCCCATGCTAGAGATCAAGGACATACTATGTTGCAATAGTTTCAATAATACGGGCATAGCTGGAACTTTTTGTACATACACACGGATATATTGGGTGAGAATGACATAATACTCAATATTGTCAATTTTATACATGATCACTTGTGGAGGAGGTAGATTTCCGTAGAGAATGGCTTGTGGATCAGGAAAGGCTAACTGGGCGGTATCAAAACTTGAGCAGTAATACGCCCCCAAGATGGGAAATATTGTACCTTTTTGCACCATAAGAAATAATTCCTGTAGTGAACAAGGTTTTGAATCCAAATCAATATTTTTAGTGCATTCCTGTTTACTTAGATTGATTATCGTTGTAATTATTCGTCCTGATGATGAATAAAGAGCATCTGAGTTTCTATCCTCTGCCTCCACCCAAACTGGTAGATCAAATGTATCACAAAGGGTTTGCATTAGTTTTTTGGATATACCAAGTCTTCGAAATCTAGCATCAACTAGATTCCAAATAATATGTACCCTTTTGAATCTTCCCTCACCCTCCCAAGTGAGCACATAATCCAGTTCAGCAATGATAGTCGCATTGTGTTCACAAACAAGTATTCCACCTTCACATTTTTTCAGGATTGAAAAATGCCAGTGTAACAAAGAGGGATCAACCCACCACATCCCCTTGGAATATCTCTCATGAATACCAGAAATCTTCCAGTTCTCTACAGAATCGAAGTACACTCTACGATTGAGATCAAGTATGCCATTGAGATCAATTTCGCTAGCTTGACGAATATGATATTCCATAATGATGAACTGAAATCGTGTAGGTAAAAATAATTTGGGCAAATGTGATAAAATTGGTAATTATGTTGAACGAGGATGGTTCATATTAAAAAGTTAAATTGAATTCCTTGCATATGGTAAAGGAAAATCAAAAATTCATGATAGAAGAATTAAACAGGCTTCGTGAGGTGGGTCTATATAATCGAATACCAGTTATAGAATCACCACAGGGGGCTTGGCTCACTATCAATGATAATAAAGTCCTAAATCTGTGCTCTAATAACTACCTTGGACTTGCCAACCATCCTGTACTTGTTGAGGAAGCAAAGAATATTCTGGATGAGTATGGTGTCGGTCCAGGTGCGGTACGTTCCATTGCAGGAACAATGAATCTACACAAAGAATTGGAGCGATTATTATCAGAATTCAAAGGAGTAGAAGCGACACTGGCACTTCAAAGTGGATTTGTGGCTAATCAGGCAGTCATTCCTGCTATTGGTGCTGATGGAATTTTCACGGATTCTCTTAATCATGCATCGATAATCGATGGAGTGCGTCTTACAAAGGCCAAGAGATTCATCTATGAACACAATGATGTTACAGATTTAGCAGCAAAACTTGAAGAGGGAAAAGAACTTGAACGCAAATTGATTATTACTGATGGTGTATTCTCTATGGATGGAGATATTGCACCTGTGGATGAGATAGCTAAGGTTGCACAGAAACATAATGCTTTGCTGATGGTTGATGATGCACACGGAGAAGGTGTTCTTGGATCTCATGGTAAGGGTATAGCAAGTCATTTCAATCTACACAATGGAGAGGTGGACATTGAGATAGGAACTCTATCCAAAGCAGTAGGAGTTGTTGGTGGTTTTGTTTCAGGGTCAAAAACTCTAGTTGAGTATCTTGAACAAAAGGGAAGACCATTTCTATTTTCATCTGCTCTTACTCCTGCGGATGTAGCAGCTGCAAGTGCTGCAGTTAAGATACTTATGAAAGATGATAGCCTAGTTAAAAAATTATGGAGCAATGGAGAATATTTCCAGAAGGGAATGAAAGACCTAGGATTTGATACAGGAAAAACCCAAACCCCAATTACTCCAGTAATTTTAGGTGAGGCTAAGCTAGCAAGAGAATTCTCAAAACAATTACTAGATGAGCAAGTATTCGCTATGGCAATTGGATTTCCAACAGTACCAAAAGGGTTGGCTAGAATTAGAGTCATGATTTCAGCAGCACATACTATAGAGGATTTAGATTTTGCATTAGAGAAATTTGAGAAGGTAGCAAAAGAGCTCAAGGTAATCTGATAAAAGATGGATTTTTCAAGGAACACTTTCGAGAAATTTTAAACTGATCATTGGTGTATGATATATAGACTAGATGAGTGCGTAGCTCAGCAGGAAGAGCGGTTGCCTCCTAAGCAACAGGTCGAGGGTTCGAGTCCCTCCGCATTCGTTACTCAATTGAGGTTGTACTCTCGTTTATAAATATTAGAGAGTACAATGATTCATGGACTATGATACACTTGCACATCAATTTTACTCATTGAATCTTGAGAAACGGAAATACATTCCAGATAAGATTGCAAAACTAAATCTCAAACAGGCGATTCCTTTGCTTGGAAACGCATTATTGGACAAAGATGAAGTTGATATCATACGGAATGAAGCTGCTGAGGCATTGGGTAAGCTAGGGTTTGCAGAGGGAGAGAAATATCTCAAGCAAATCATGACCACTGATGATGAGGAGTTACTACGCACTGCCATTTGGTCTCTTGGTCATATTCGATCTGAAGGGGCAAAATTACTGATCTGTAACCAATTGAATGGAAATAGCCAGTTTATCAAGAAATGGGCCCTAATTGCTCTCCAGAAATTTGATCAAATTGATAAAGAGATTATAGATTCACTATTAGTTGATTTTAAATCTAATGAAGATAAAACCAAAATAGAAATACTGAGGCTTGTTCAGCTAAACCAGCACTCTGATGCCTGGAGGGATCTAGCAATAGAGATACTTCAATCAACAACAGAAAGTAACCTGCAAGTGGTGGCGACAGAATTCTTGCTACACGCTGAGCACACAATTACTAATGCAGAGATGCAAATTCTGTTAGAGATCTTTGGGACACTACGCTATAATAGACTGAAACAAGCTTTACTTAGATTATTGATAGCTAATGGTGCGGATGACCAGATATATCAACTAATGGACCATTCAGATGTACGTGAGATGAAAGATTTCATCATCTATACACGAAACATTGATATTCCACTCACATTATTGAAAAGAGATGAGTATACAGAAATATGTCTAATAGCATTGCTGAAGTTTGATTCTGTAGACATTGATATTACACCCTATTTAATACAAAATAACCTTAAGATCCAACTTGCAGCACTTGCCCTGCATGCAAAACAGAGAGGGCCATTGGAACCTCTTATTGCAGCTTATGAAAGAGGAATGGGAAAGGCAAAAATCCTGTCCCTTCTGGCATTTTATGATGGGGAGAGAATTGATCTGCTAGAATGGGAGGTAAAGAATGGAGCAAAACAACATAGGAGAGCTGCATTGGATGCTTTGATGCTTATCTATTCCAGAACAAAAAATGAAAAAATAAAAAATATCTTGGAAGATGTGATGGAGAATGAGAGAGTATGGTATTTTCGCTTAGATGTGAAAAGATTTCTTAATTCAGAATAACATGCTAATTCCAGTTTTATGATGCCTCTGCAGATACTGATTCCAATAATGCAATTAAATTGGTTAGTTCTGATTCAAGATCAATACCGATCATCCCTGCCAAAACTAGAGATGAAACCATATTTTCAACAATCTCGTCGGTTAAATTCTCTCTTTGCTCAGCAACTACTGCTTGATTGGTTATTTGATAGGCAAATTTGTTAAGTAATGATTCTCCAACAGAACGTAGAGGGCTCTGATCAAGAGATGGTAAAATTGCACGTGTATTTGTTCTGCTCTCAATAAGGTATGAAAATTTTGCTTGTAATTCTGAAATATCCATCATATTTATCTTCTCCAAGTTTTTTTGTTCTTAGACAAAGTAGCGATATATATTATTTAAATTAACCTATTACCTAAACTATTAGACATATTTAATTTTTTCCAATGGAAAATCTAATCAAATAGTCTTTCGCCAAATGCACCGAAAATCATTGAAAAATGCGCAGTTCCATGAGAAAAAATGGGGAGTGGGTAAATGGCTGAAATTGGAAATTATTCATATTTCAATTAGCGCCATTAAGAGTAAGGAAAAATATTGAGAAAAAGGATATGAGAGTTAAATTTTTTTGATTTGCACAAGCGAAAAAAATTTCGTGTGGAACTTTCAGAGGAAATCGATGAATAATGAAGCGCAAAAATTAAGTCAATGATTTACTACTAAATTTACCTGTAATTTGAAATCAGCCAATTTTCCAATTAATGAGAAACTATATTATCCGATTATACGCAATTTTACAGTAAATAACACTAATATGATAGAAAGGGGAAATGACCAATCTTTCGTCTGCATCGAATGGAACTTTTGCATCCATTCTCTCCAGTTTTTGATAAATAACTTGAGATCATCATTGTAGATTATGTTTGGAGTTCTTCATCAAGCATAGGAAGGTAGATCCCTGAAAGTAGAAATCCTGTATGACCAATCATTCTTGTGGCAGGGCGAATCGCATTTCTCTTATATTGAATTTCACGTTCCAGCAATTCTATGGCTTTGAGTTCCTTGAAATTATGCTCAAGTAATGTGGGAAACATCTTTTCTAATTGTTGATAAGTAGGGATAAAGACAACAATACGGCCACCAATTTTGAGTACCCGCTTAGTATGTTCCATTACAGTCCATGGATCACCCATATCTAGGATCAAACCATCTGCATGTAGCTCCTTACCGTCGATTTCTTGGGCAAACCCAATCTCTGCAACATCCTGTAAGATGAATTCCACATTCTTAGTACCCAATCGTTCATGATTTCGTTTTGCTGTTTTGTATGCTGATTCACGTACTTCATGGGTGATGACCATTCCACTCTCACCTACTGCTCTAGATAATACAGACGTCAAAGCTCCGCTTCCAGTACCTGCTTCAAATATGATATCTCCGGGTTTGATATCCAGTAACATTACGATCATAGCTGCATCCTTGGCATATATGATCTGGCTTCCATGTTCAAAAAAATCAAACCAATCCATTATGCTTGGTGGCATAATCCTCAACCATTTGCCTGTATTTGTTTCGATTTTCTCACCATAATGTTTGCCTACAAGATCTTGAAGATGGATCATCCCATAATTGCAGTGAAAATCCTTTTCCACTACCTTCTTCAACCACCTTCTCTTCTTATCAAAGACAAGGAGAACATGATCTTCCATCTGTATTGAATCACTCATACATTCTCAATTAGTATGCTATAATAAAAAAAATGTGAAAGCGTGCAGAGAATTTGGATTATGCTATTCTATCTTTATTTTTTGTATTTATTATAGACAATCAATCCCAGGTAGATAGCAAATCCCGAAAATACAACAATTCCGAGGCCTTCAAAAAATCTAGTGGGGTCACTAACACCGACAATGGTAACAGTTTCGTTAATGAGTGCATAAGCGTACTCATTTAGAGCACCGGTGGTGTCATTAGCGTTTCCAAAAAATATGGAAACATCATATGTTCCGGGTGCAAAAGTGACTTTGGTTTGGAAAAGATCTGTGAATGAAGAATTAGATTGCAATAACCGTCTACCTTCAGGATAGCTTTTAGATAGATTATACACCTTCTGCTCTCCAGCTGCACTCTCTGTTGCTGCTTCCAGAAAACTCACATTGAAACTTGTCACATAGATATTGATACTCATCAGATTGTACAGAGTACCCGAGAATGTGACCTCAGTATCTTCTTCGATCCGATTTGGTGTGTACCCTGCTCCTGCATCAATGGGTAGACTTCTCCCAGAATTTGCTAGTAGCAAGAAAAGAGAAGTGAATAATATAAATCTGAGTAAATTTTTGCTCATGGTAACTCACTTAATTTTCTAAGATATCGACAAGGGTAACCCTTATCTCCTCTTCACTACGATTAAGGCGAGATTCAAAGGTATTATCGACATATAACCTACCATCTGATCTCATCAGTTTCAATCCACCGAGTGCCTTCAAATCTGTTTTTGCGATAGATAGTTTTGTCTCTAAGCCTGAAGCCTCTGTAATCTCTTTTGCTATAGAATCAAGATCACCTTGATTAAGTAGAGATTTGTCCTCTGATCTCAGATGAACAATCAAATCTCCACCATTCATAGATAATGCGGATTCTCTCATCAAGTTTTTAAGGAAACCAGAATAAGAATCAGACTTAGTATACTGCTGTAGTTTAGATCTTGTTTCAACTAGAATTTCATCAAATACCTTATCTCTGGTTTCGAGATAATCCATTTTAACATTAAGTTTCTTCCTGGATACTTCTCTTACCTTGATTTGCTGGGCCTCATTTTTTGCCTTGTTCAGGAGATCGGATTTGTATTTATCTGCTTCCTTTTTGCCAGCCACTTTGATTTTTGCAGCTTCTTCCTTTGCAGCAGCAAGGATTTTTTCTGCCTTATCAATGGCCTGTTTCTCGATCTCTTCTTTGAATCTAGCGAAGGCAAGAAATTCATCTGGTCTTTCAATTACTTCAGACTCTTCACTCATTTATCTCAGTTTTCCGCGACAAAATTTCTTTTTTAATGATTTTGTCTTGAACCGATATTTTTCAACTAATGGATAAAAAGAACTAGAATATTGTTATTTGATAAATTCCAGATAGGCATCCTTGAATTTGGACATTATTGACTCGATTTTCTCCTCAGGAGGTAAGAAGGTGATTCTCAGATGCCAAGTTCCTGGCAACTGTCCAAAACCTGAACCTGGGACAGTCACTATTCCAGCTGTCTCTACCAGATGTTTTGCAAATAGAAAATCAGGATTTTTACCACCATAATCTTTGTCTGGAAAACTTATCTTTGGAAAAAGATACATGGCTCCCTTTGGTGTGGGACAGCTAATTCCATCAATACTATTCAATACCTCAGAAATGATCCTGGCTTTCTTTGCCATTCCATCTAAAATAGCCTTTCGTTCCCTCTGATAGAGCTCATAAGATTCTTCTCCCTCTTTAGGTGGAGTTACCATCAGATACGTGACAATCTGACCTGAAGTGTTTGCACACAAACCAATACTCCTTACCTTGAGCAACTGTGATAGCACATCATCTGGCACATTACGGGATTCAATATATCCTCCCCTGTATCCACATTCCCCTATAAAACCCTTGGATGTAGAATGCAGGCTGAAAAGTGGAATTTCTAAACTCTCCTCGTGTGCAACACGGGCAAAGGAGAAGAATGCCTTTGACTGATCATAAATATTCTCCTGATATACCTCATCAGCAATAACCATCAAGTTTTTCTCACTAGCAAATTCTAACATCATCTTGATATTCTCTCTATCAAGCACAGAACCAGTAGGATTATTAGGATTGATGACCACTATTAGCTTGACATCTATCCCATTTTCAACTGCTGTAGTATATGATTCTTCCAATAACTCCCTGCTAAGGGCCCAATCATTCTCCTCGTCCAGGTAGTATTTCACCTGTTTTCCTCCAAATAGAGTGATATCCGCGGAATACAAAGGATACTGGGGAATGGGAATCATGATACCTGTGTTTTGTTCAATTATACTACTAAGTACAAGATCAACCCCTTTAGATGCACCATCAGTAATGAAGATCGTCTTTGGATCAGCTGGGATACCATCTCTTGCAGCAATAAAATCAGCTACAGCTTGACGAATGAATGGCATACCCGCACTCTGTGAATATGCTCCCAGCCCCACGGGATTCAACTTCATGATTTTCTGTGCACGCATGATTGAATCCATATGATAACCCAATTCTACTAGCTTTTCCTTGGATACTATCAGTTGAGGATAGTTGAGTAAAGAAAGTATCTCTCTCACATACGTCAATGGAGGTTGTCCCAATTGTTGAGGATTCCCGATATTGAAATATATCATTTCCTTACCCTCTTTTTCCAATTCCTGGGCGAGTTCGACAATCGGTCCTCTAACCGCATATTCCGCATCCAAAACATTTGGATTTAATGATTTTAAGGAGATCACAAGAGTATGATAGAGCCATATTTATTTGTATGTTTTGAGATAGCATCATTTCATCGTAGTGATTATCTCAGGAAATCTATAACTTGAACAGGTTAAGATCGTATTTTTAGAACGAAAAGCATTTTCTCTAGTTTCGTTTTCTATTTAGTGTAAATTCTTTGTGAACAATCAAATCATATTTATTTGATTGAGATGTCAATGAGAATGAAGAACATCTGATGTTTCTTCCCGAGAATCGGTTACTATTAATCGATCAAGGCCAATAGAGCTCATAGTGAAGCTTGGTATCATGCTTGGTTTGGGTCCAAGTGATCGGGGGTTCGAATCCCTCTGAGCTCATTTTTTTTCAAAGGTCAATATTACTGATCACACATGAGAATACGAGTCATTCTCCACTCTTTTCCAGTAAATATTTGGTAATTTTTTCACCTTTGTCTAGGTGTAAGACTAGAATACATAAGAATGGATAGATAAATGGATGTTATACGGTATGGATGATCTAAAAGAAATTACAGAAATCATGCAATCACTGGGATTTACCAAGTATGAGATCCAGGTGCTGATTAAGCTGTATCAGAACGGCCCATCTAAGGCAGATGAATTAAAGGATAAGAGTAATCCTCTTTCTAGGGTCTACGATGCTCTTGATCTTCTTCATCGAAAGAAATTTGTAAAATTAACCCAAGGAAGACCCCGGATCTATGAGGCCATTAGACCGCAAGAGGCCATCAATCAATTGATTAATGAAGAGAAATTGCGACAGAGTGAGCATATTACTTCCTACTCAACTACTGCAAATAAATTGTTAAAATTTGCACAGGATCTGTATTATGAAAAACATACAGAAATTTCACCTGACGATCTGATGACACAATACCCCACACTTATCGAGGCAGAGGAGAAGACAAAATTGCTGATCCGATCAGCTGTTTCGTCAATCGATATCTTCACCAACGTGTTTCATTGGTTTGATGAAGTTAAGGATGAATTAGCTGATTCAATTAAGAGAGGATGTGAAGTACGAGTATTACTCCAAGGAGAAAACCAGAAGGAGACTATTTCACAGCTTGAAAAGATGGGTGCTCAGGTGAAGCAGCTTCATCAAATACGGATGCTGAGTCGGGGCACTATTGTGGATAGACAATCGATAATATTCATCATCTGGGTGGAAGAATCAAAAACAAATCGAAAAATATTCCGACCTCAATACAGCAATAATTTAGGCATTGTGGAGGTTTTTAACCTTGCTATTGAGAATCTGTGGAATTAATCTCGTCATTCAAAGATAGTTCGTAGTAAAACAATAATCCCAGTACTTTGTACCAACTCACCAGCCATAATAAAATGAAAATCATTGAAATCAGAATTTTACTACCATCAATGAGGACTGTTACAAACATGGAGTACTGATCCTTAGGAATAGGTACAATCAAGTATCCAATGAGCAGGCATAACCCTAGCAGATATACCCATACTGCAGATAAGAGGCCAAAAAATGCTGAATTCTCTTTCAGTAATTTCATTACAATGACCTCCCAATAATGAAAGCAGTAATTATTGCCAGAATATTCACAAATATCACCAGTAGTAGTATTCTATTTACTATCTCCTTCTCACCCAATGCACGTCTTGCAACCAAGAGGCGTACCATAGTAATCGGAGCATTTTTATTTCTTGATGCATGAATAATACCATCAATAACCTTCACAGGTCTCTCACGAATATCATGGCGTTCCCTTAAACCACCAATCGAGCTAATAATTGAGAAGGAATTCATGATATGCACAAGAAGTGCAACAACTAGCACAAATTCCAGTCTTGCGTAGACAGCAATCAAACCAATTGCTGCACCAGCACCTAGACTACCTGTATCACCTGCAAAAATCTTAGCAGGATAGCGATTATACCACCAGAAACCTAATAATACGGCCATAAGTGTGAGGGAGGCAAATCTGCCTATGAAAAGAGCATTCTCATCAAGAGGAATGAGGAAAGTAGATAGTAGTGCTGTAAAAGCAATTATTATTGAAGATCCACTCATAGACCCATTCATCACATCTAGCATATTGGAAGCATTACTGGGAATTGCCACCACGAAGATCGCGAGTACCCAATAGGCTATAGTAAGACTTGTTTCGCCAATGAATGGAAGCATTGGTGTAGGTGTTGCCAATGCATTTCCATTAATTTGTCTGAAGAAAAACACAGGAAGTGCTAGAATAACTAGTATACCAGGTTTCATAATAGCGGATAATTGTTTAAAATCATCATATAGTCCCAGTAGTGTGACCATGGTCAGAATTCCAACCATAATGATCAACCGATACCTCGATACTTCAGTAGGTGCAATAACTATTCCTATCACCAGAAGTATCAGATAAACCAGCATGAAACCTATTCCCCCTGATTCAGGGACTTCAGGTCTATCAATTTTATGTACATCTCTCCCAATTTTGCCTATAGATCGCATGTAACGACCAATTAATGGAGTGATTATTATTGTAAGAATAAAACCCAGTGCTGCGATAAGTATCATTTGATATATTTGTTCCATCTAATCTCTAATCACATATTATCTAATGCTCTTATCACACCTTCGAAGGGTGTTTCCATTTCAGAAAGAAGATTTTCTCGTAAATTCTCACTCATCCGCGGAGCGGATATTAATTTGATAATTTGTTCAGGTACATCAATGTGATTGGGCACGTGTAGTAATGGAAACCCTTGATCGATGATGTAGGTACTCACCGCCAACTCCAATGGGAAGGAATAGAGAGTTGGAGTACCAAGTAATGCTGCTTCTCTCCCCATTGTCCCTCCAGCAGTCATGGCAGCTTTTGCATAATAAAATAATGAGAGGGTATCAACAGAATTATCTGGAATAATAACATCCAGTTTTTTCATTTCTTCCTCCTGTTCAGTGTATCGTGGGAACGCTACAATATCAAGTTCCATACCCCTCTGTTTCAACTGATTAATGATCTCAATAACAATGGTACTTCCGGGCTTAATAGTTGGGTACATTTTCTGAAAATATGCAGCCTTACTCTCCTCACAACGAACAACAATGTAATTATTCTTGGTGATGTTCAATTCCTCTAGTACCTGTTCATTTGGTTGAAAATCACGTATCCATAGAACCTCATCCACACCTTTGTAGGGATAAAATGTACTTACACCCATTGAGGCAAATTCATCCGATTTTACTGCTTCTGAATGAACCAATGCACTGGATAACGAAATAGTTAGACGTCCAACTGCATGTGCATGCGGTGTATCGTTAATTTGAATGGAGGGGATACCCAGACCAAAGGCAGTTCTAAATGCATCTGGAGATGGGAAGGCAATCAGAAGATCTGGTTTCTCTTTATCAATGAGCTCAGCTAGTTCAGCCACTCGTTCTGCTCCTCTTACCAATTTATCCTTAAGAGATGCTCCACCATACAACCCTATGGACAAATGCTTTCTACCATATCTATCGAAATTTCCATTGGATCTATCGATACCGTATGGTCTTGAGGTGATAATGATCTCATGTCCTAGTGCTTCTAATTTAAGCCCCAAATGATGAAAGAGCATTGCTTGCTTACCTGTTAATGCCTCTAACCAAATCTTCACAAGGAAGATAATATTTTCTCCCTCTTGAATAATTCGAAACATTACGGAAAATTATTGGAATAATATGGAAAATAACTATCGATTATATTTCAGCCACACTAACCCCTGGGACAAGGTATGTCCAGGTATTGATAATAGAGGATAACCGCTCTTTTGGATAATCACTGCTGGATATTCGATAATGTTTGCTGATTTTTCACCAAGGACCAATGAATATCTCTTATCTGGTAATTCAGGTTCTATTCTTGTCACCCATATTCCTGGAGTACTCGCACTTCGTTGCCCTTCCTGTAATTCCATTCCCTTCTTGTATGCCTTATCAATTAGAGAGGCGATTGATCGCATATTAGGGGCTAAATATCGAAGAACATCACCCTGTAAATCAATAAATATACCATTGATATTAATCACACATCTGAAATCCTTTCTGAATGTGTGAGAATCGCAGAAAAATGTTGTAATTGATTCAAAAATTGAATTCCAAGGTGCTCGATCTTGAGCATTTTTACTATGCCAGCTTTTTTTGATTGGGGGAGGGGATGATTCCTCAATGTATAAAGTAAGCAAATAAGAATTCGGATTCATACTACATTAACCAAATAAATTGAACGGAAGGCCACCCATCTGCTGTTGCCCTACTCCCCTTCGTTTACCTTTTGTCATCTGTTTAATCATTCTCTCAGACATTTGTTTTTGTTTGATCAACTCCTTCACCTTTTCTGGTGATACTCCACTACCCCTAGCTATCCGATCTATGCGAGTTTTACCCAATTTTACCTCAGCATCACGTTCTTCTCTCGTCATGGAGAAAATGATACTTCTGAACAACTTCATAGATTCCTTAGATGTTGCCAGCATATTGTCATCCACAGCATTGGAGATTCCACCAGGTAATTTTGTGAGTAGATTTCTCATTCCTCCCATTTTATTCATTGATTCAAATAGCTCAAGCATATCATTGTACGTGATATGCCCCTTCATCATTGCCATTGCTCTATCTTCATCAGGATTGATCTGAGCACGTTTAACCTCATCAATAATCGCATCAAGATCACCCATCCCCAATATCCTTCCTGCAAAACCCCGAGGATTGAATTTTTCTAATTCCTTTATATCCTCCCCTACACCAATGAATTTGATAGGAGCTTGAGTTGCAGCTGCTGCTGAAATTGCACCACCACCCTTAGCAGTACCATCAAGTTTAGTTACAATAATACTTCCTATTTCTGTAGTTTGTGCAAATGCCTTCGCCTGTTGGAAGGCACTTTGTCCGAGAGTGCCATCAATAACAAGAATAATTTCATCTGGTTTAGCCTTCTTCTCAAGTTTGACCATTTCCTTAAGAAGCTCAGATTCCTCTTTGTGTCGACCGGCCGTATCTACAATGATGACATTCTTGCTTTCTGAAAAGTGTTGTATGCCACGTTCTGCCAATTTGACTGCTTTTTTCTCGTCAGGATCACCAAATACCTCCACATCAATCCTATCACCAAGTTGTTTTAACTGATCATAAGCTCCTGGTCTCCAAGTATCGGTACACACCAATCCTACCTTCCATTTCTCTTGCTTGAGAAAATTGGCCAATTTTCCTACAGTGGTGGTTTTACCAGAACCTTGAATACCAATCATCATTAAGATATTTGTCTTCTCCTTCGATAAATTCAAGGGAAATGATTGACCACCCATAATTGATGTTAGTTCATCATAAACAATAGCAATCATGGTGTTTTTTCTTGAAGTACCAGTCGGAGTTTGTTCAGTAAGTGCTCGTTTGTGAAGATTATCTGCCATCTGAGCAGCTATCTCGAAATTAATATCTGCTTCAAGTAGAGATTTAAAAATATCATTTTTCAGTTCTAATATGAGTTCCTTATCTATTTTCTGACCCATGAGCTTGTTAAGAGCAGTTGATAAAGATTTACTTAATCCTGATAAAACCACAAAATAAGATTGGAATGAAATTATTTAAAATACACTATTAATTCCATATACTATTTATTTAATTCTGCCTTTGCGATATCTCTCACCCAATCACCAGCTCCAGTTTTGGGATCAAGAATTGATTCAAGGTAATCTTCATAGGCAAATGTAGAACCATAAGCTTTTTTCCATTGTTCATATCCCATCTCTAGATTGGATTTTGCCAAATAATGATTCTGACAGAGTTCCTTGTCAGTTTCTCTATGACAATCATCAATTTTACATTCTTTCACTTTTTGCTCCTCCTAGTTGTTTTTTTCTTCCCAGTGGCCTTCAGTTTGAAATCCTCACGCAACTCACAATCAGGATTAAGGCAGAGGATCCATGGTTTTTTACCTCCAAATACACGAATTTGTGGATAATTATCTGCTTTGCATGGTGAATCCAAAGGAATTAGTTTTCCTTTTTGAGGAAGAGGGTATGTAATTTCACAACTTCTATTCTCAAAATAGTTGGAACATCCAATAAATCGCTTACCACTTGTTTGACTTCGGATTATTTTCAAATCACCAGTTTTACATGAAATACATTTTCCTATAATCACCTCTTCTTTTCTGAGATGAGATAATTGTGTATCTATAAGACAACCCACCTCCTGTTCATTGAGTTTCAAATCCTTGAGCATTTCATGGAGGTGGATTATACCATGAGTAATTGCATCTTGAAGAGTAAAAGATTCGTTTTGATCATTGTACGATGCTTCTATTAAATCTCCCATCTTTTCCATCTGACGAGATAATTCAACAGAAATCACCTGTGGGCTGTATTTCTGAAGAACTTCATTTACAATTTCACCTACTGGGGAAAGTTCCAATGGTTCATTGCTCAAATATTTTCTCTCGATTATATTCTTGATAATCTCTGATCTTGTTGCCTTCGTACCTATCTCCTGTGACTCCATCATGCGTAGAAGAGATGCCTGATTGAATGAGGGTGGTCCTCGTGTATACTTGGTTAATACTTTGGGAGAACTTATCTCATGAGTGGATCCTTTTCTGAATGTGGGTATCTCCAGATCTTTTGTTTGACCTAATATACCAGCTAATGCTTTCCACCCCATTTCAACAGTCCTTCTTCCATTAAGTGAGAACACATATCCATTAATATCAAATATTACCTTATTACTTTCCAAAACAGCTGGTGTTCCAAATCCTGCAAAATATCTAAAAACTATAAGATCATATATCCTTCTATCCTGTTTTGAAATGCCCTTGGGTGCAATGCCCGTGGGATAGATGCATGGATGAGCAGGATCTGTTTTTTTACCCATTATCGGTGTAGAGATGTCTGGAATCATTGATTTCAATTCCTTGAAGGTTTGCTGGCGGACCAATTTACCAATTATTTCGTTATGATCTATATCTGATGGATATTGTTCACTGCTAGTTCTCGGATAGGAAATGCATGCTGCTAAATATAATTTCTCTGCTACTTGTAATGTTCGAGAGGGGTTGATTTTGTAATATTGATATGCATCTTTCTGGAGCGATGATAAATTATAAGGAACTGGGGGAGAACTCTTAGATTTTTTCTTTGTGATTTCAGTAACAGTAGCGTGTTGATTAGATAATTTTGTCCGTATAGATTTTGCTTTTTGCTGGCTTTCGATACTGCCTAGATCATTGTTTAATTCTAATTTACCAGTTTTGTGGAGCAGTTTAACATCCAAATCGAAATATGGAACAGGTACAAACGATTTCCTATCAAATTCTCTTTCAGCGACAAAAGACAGTGTTGGACCTTGAACCCTTCCTGTGGATAAGGTATGATATTTCCCAGAACTATTTTTCAGAGATAGCATAAGTGCTCTTGATAGATTAATCCCCCAGATCCAGTCAAGATAATGTCTCATCAATCCTTTATTATACATCCCCAGATCTAGCCCATGGCCATCTTCTTCAAATAATACATTATACGCATGCAATATCTCCTTTTTCGCAAATGTAGAAAACTTCATCCTCTTGACAGAATTTAGCTTTCGTTCTCCGAGGATTTTTGAAAGCGTGACCCCACCAATTACCTCTCCCTCTTCATCATAATCAGTCATTACGACATACTCCTTCGCTTTTGAGGCAACATAGCGAATCGACTCAATAGCTGATTCGATCCTCATCATAAATTTGTCATCAGTATTCTTACTTGACGACTGGTGAAGAGGTTCCCATTTGAAGTCATAGACAGGATATTGCCAACCAATACCATCTTGGACCAGTGTGAATAAATGTCCAAAAGCAGGGATAATGATTACGGTTTGTGAATTATGTTGTACAAAGTATGCTTCAGTAGTAGGTAGTTCCTTTTTCTCCTTACCAGTTTTACGAATGACATTAATTGCAATTTTCTTGGATTTGGAATCAAGTATAGATGCTATTTTCTTTGCTGCTGTTGGTTTTTCAGCAAATCCAAAAACAAATGGAGATTTTAGATATTTTTTATCTACGATTACTTTGTACTGAATAACCAATTGTTCACTCAAGCGTGTGTACTCCTTGTACTAAATAGATAATTGTTGTTTTAAGAAACTTGGTAATGGTAACTAAGTTAGCTAATCAAGTGATTGTATAATCTCGTTGATGATCTGTTCGGATATACTCCCCAATCGTAAAATTTCTGGTTTATTGACTAGAGATACAATCGTTGATGGTACACCGTGCAAATCATTTTGCCATTCGATTAGAATATCGACACTCTGTAACAATTTATTTGGTAGTTTCGATGTATTTACAGGTGCAGGTTGACCCGAAATATTGGCGCTAGTGGTGACTATTGGTTGTTGCACCATCTCAATAAGATTCAAAAACCAAGGCACATCTGGAATTCTTACCCCCACTGTTGACCCTGTTAATCCATGAAGTGTCACTCCTTCCTTCAGTGGTAATATCAAGGTAATAGGACCTGGAAATAAATCTAGAAACTTATGATATCTAGGATCTATGAAGACATACTCACGAAGCATGGATACATTCGAAAAAGCATAGGATACAGGTTTTTTTTGATCTCTCCCTTTGGCATCGAAAATCCGATTTAGTGATTCTTGTAAAGAAATTGAACCAATACCAGCTACTGTTTCTGTGGGATAAATCATTATATCACCAAGTAACAAGCTATTGGCAATTATTTCTAAATAATCATCAATTTCTTCTAATGAATATTTTTTCGGAGAAATCATCTATGAGAAGTTAAGGAATTCCTAGTATAACAACTAATTGCTTGTAGTACCAATCATTGAAGTTAAATTGGACTTTTATTATTGGAATGTTAGATAATCCTGATTTTTTTAGGAGTATCAAAAGGGGCTGCTAGCTCAGCTGGTAGAGCGTTTGGTTCGCAATCAAGAGGCCACGGGTTCAAATCCCGTGCAGTCCATTATTCTTCCTTTCTCAACCTTGTAGAAGAAATGATTTTTTGGTCATTATCCTTGACCCAAGGAATGATCACAACATCGAGTGCAACTAATTTATTTTTACCACGAATGCTGTTTATTTTTGATCCAGCATTCATAGTTTCTCTCGAAGTTACTAATACACCTTGCTTTGTCTGATCTAGTGGCGCCGGTCCCCAGGGATCATCTAGCATCCCAATCTGATATCTGCTACATTGAGTAGAAATATAATCATCGACTGAATTGTAACGCGTAATATATGATTGTATTAACTCAAATCGTTCTTTTGAAGGAAATAATCGGGTGCCAAGTTGATCAGATACTAGTCCAACAAAGACAAAGTCTGCAAGATAACAGGCCGTACTAATTAGTTTCTGATGTCCCAAATGGAATCTATCAAAAGTACCACCTAGAAATGCCTTTTCATAGGGTTTAACCGGTTGAAGTTGAGGAGTTGATTCCATACTTTTAATAAGAAGGGGGAAAAGTTATTAGATTTAAAGATTTGTTTAATCTGTTATCTTAATATAACCTTAAATAGAACAGAGATTCACATAGAATTGTCGGAAAGCTCACGAGCGACTGACAAGAAAAAAATGCTTATCCACAACTACTAACTATTCCAGTAAACAGGAAAGTTAAGCCTTTCTGCGACTAGGATTGTACTAATCTGAGCGATCGATTGGGAACTCCGGCACGCTGGCTCATGAAGCCGGTCATAGCGAGAGGGAGCACCAGGTAACATCCCGAACCCTGATATTTTCTGGCGTGAGTTGTGAGTTTTGGATAAGCATTTTTTTATCGAAAAATGTAGCTTTGGTCAAAAATATATTTGATTAAATATGTGTTTTATTATTATTTTCGGATCCTAGAGTCTAATATTTTAAGAAATGCAAGAAATCCAAAGAATATTAGGATCCAATGTGTTTGCGTAAGTGTAAAACTACTTTCAGATGATGAATTAATCGTAGATCCATAATTATCCATCTCCTCAGCAGTAGCCTCAATAAAGACTTGTGTAATATAATACAATGATCCACTATTCGCCACACCTATCCCTGTATAACTACTAGCGGATAGCATATTTTGGTAATGACCAGGACTATCAATCCATCCCTTAACTGCAACTTCTGCAATATCATCTTCTGAATAGCCAGAAGCATAAAACAGATTTTCGGCAACCAACGTATATTTGATCCCTACCTCAGATACCCTTTCCACCACTGTTTTCCCATCAAGATTTGTATGACTGAAGTATCCATTGCTTAACATATCATTACTATGAGCCCTAGCAATAAGGATAAGTGAGCTATGTAACTGAAGTACATTCAGATCATTATGCTCTCGTTCTTGGTTCACTAGAGAATGAATTTCTAGCTCTAATGATGTTATTGTATCACCAGAGCTCGGAATAAATGATGTAATGATTAATACAATTACAAATAAGCTGATTTTCACAAAATACCTTTCCAACACAGGTATTTTTAGGTAATCCTTAGTGAATATTTAGACATAAGACATTTTTCATTGATTTTTCACTTTTAACACACTCTATTAGTATTTATATCAAGAAAAATGCATTATTCTTCATGGCACTATCAATTGATAAGACAATTGCTGAGCAATATCATTCTATATTACGTGAAATCGAATATTTAGAACTTGAATTCCGTATCATTGAATCAAGATCTCTTAATCTTGGTTTTGATCTACCATATTTACCAACAGAAGAGGCAATTTGTAAGATACATAAAGAAGAAAATGCTGAATTAATATCACATTCAAAAAATGTATTCGAGATTGCAGGAAAAAAAAGATATTTTTTCAGGATTTGCCAACATAATGTGTATACTCCTCTTAGTAAGGAAGAATTTACACTTGGCACGATCAAAAATCATTGTCTTCATTGCTAGTTTATTAAACCAAGCAAACCTAAATTACCTGTGAAATATGTTCTTGATTCTGGGATTTTCATGAATGTGCAAGTCATACCAGAAATCGATGGAGAGTTTTATCTAAGTTCAATAATTCTGGATGAGATACAAAATAGCCAGACCAAACATATTTTTGATTTATTTAGTGAGGAGAAAAAAATCAGTATTGTTGATCCATCAACATCTTCTATTGCACAAATTCAATCCACATGCAAAAAAATTGGACAAAATAAGCTCTCTCAGGCAGATTTGGATGTCTTGGCCCTGGGACTAGAGTTACAAACATCAGGTCCTGTATCAATAATCACAGATGATTATGCAATCAAAAATGTTGCTAAATATCTTAAAATCGAATGTTATGGGATAAAAACAAGAGGAGGAAAGCAGTTACGAAAGTACAACTATATTTGTTCCTCCTGTCATAGCAATTATACTAATGATTTACAGGATTGTGAAATATGTGGTAACAATTCATATATTAAGAAAATTAGATATCGGAAAAATTAAGCTTCTATAGCTTCAAGAATATCTGAATCGCCTTCATTATATACGGTGATGAATGCGGTTAAGTGAGGACGACCGACAACAATTCCGAGATCATGAGAGGTTTTAGGATAGCTGATGATTGGAATACCTGATAATTTACAGTAATATTCAATATCATTTTTTGCATCTTCTGGAGCATTTGCAGCTGCAATTATTACTTTTGCATTTCCAGTCTTTGCTGCATGAATTGCTTTTTTCATACCTATATCAGTCTTCCCTGATTTTCTAACAACGCTGATACTTTTATCTAGATCTACCATAAGATGGATGTATTCGAAATCAACTTAAATATTACTTTAAAAAACAGTACTCTATTTCATTTCAGTTTTTTTATTATCATTGTCCTTATATCTATCAATCAGAGATCTGATATGATCCAAGGATACTGGAGAAGCTACATTGAGATATACAGATGAATATACCATTTTCTTTGAGAAATGAGCAAGTAATTGACCCACGGCATTAGCAAATGATTCATGTCTACCTGAAAATATCACTTGTCTGGAGACTATTTCATTTGATGGGTAGGATAACACCATGGATCCAATCTTTTGATCATCATAAATACTTACTTGAATCGCATTTTCAAATTCAACGATGAACATGGAGAGTGTATATTCTTCTGAAATTTTCAATGAGTAATAGTAATTCACTGGTTTCATGGATATTTCCACCTAAAACCACCTTTTTCAGCAATTCTAATGATTTTTTGCTTATGATGTAATTTATTTGCCATACTAATTAATTCAGCCCCTGATTTACATGTTTTACATAATTCTGGATAGAAATCTAATTTATCGATGATTTCCTGAGTAGAAAGACCATCTGGATAATCCCGAAGTATTTTCAGTATACAGTTCTCGGAATTAGATCCCATCTGGTTGTCACATCAAATATATAATATGGGTTCACCACTATGGAGCTCATCAAGTGCATATCGATACACTTCTCCGAGTTTATCATCAAGCTTTTCTGAAATCATCTCAAGCCCCACCATGTCGAGTTCTGTATTTTGAGCTAGGGAGTTTATCACTTCATCACCAGTGATGTCATGAAATACTTCCATGCCCATATCGAAAGCACGAATCCTGCCTCTATAAATGAGATCAATAGGAGTAGTTATTCTTATTCTCTGCCCGATCAAACTAGATGAGATACCTGAATAGAATTTATAATGAATGGTCCAACTACCGGGTTTGAAAAATACTTCCATTACATCATTTACTGCAAGATCTAGATGAGGAATGGTGCTAATATCATTCTGAGTTAGAATTTTCTTTGTTTTAAAATATTCAGTGTTTTCAATGATATCACCCAAATTTATTTCCTCATGAACACCATCTGGATAATGGAACTCAGCCTTAATATGATTATTTACGGGATAATCTCTTTCAATAATCATCGAATTAAGATGAAGGCTTAAATCCTCTCCTGATACTTGATCAAGAAAATTCTGAGCGAAATCGAGTGTGAAACCAGTAGAATATGAGTAGGCTTTGAAATGATGATAATCAGGTATAGTTGGTAAAAGTGCCTTTCTCACCTCATCAAAGTAAGTTTTGCTGGCATGACCCACGATGATCTCTGATTGGACCTCGCCTGTAACTAATCGTTTTGGCTCTGTTAGCTCCTCAACTTCTTCCTCAATTGTTTCCCATAATGAGACTAGCTGTTGAATTTCAGCCTCCAAATCATCCCGTTTAATATTTGAGGCACTGGTTCTGATGATAATTCCAAAACCATCAGGAAGGAGTTCTTTCCCAATTTCATGTAAACGTTTTCGTTCTTGTCCTTTGATTTTTCTTGATACTCTTACAAAATTGGATCCAACTTCAAGAATTACAAAATTTCCACTTAAGGTAAAGAGTTCAGAACAAACAGGTAATTTATCTTTTTCAGTTGATAATTCCTTAATTTGAACTAGAATTAGATCCCCATTCTGCCCTTCATAGTTAAATAAAATCCCATTCCTTTCACCACCTAGATCAAGAATAGCGATTTTCTTCCGATAGATATATTTGACAACTTTAGCATAAAATATTGCGTCTTGTTGGTATCGATGTTTGAATAATACACTATCAGGAAGTTGGGTTTGAAATGTCTGTTCTATTAACTCCACTGCTTTTGCCATTCCTTTTATTTGGATGCCCATTCTTCGATCTAAATCACCAATATGCACATCATGAGGTAAGACATTGTCCAAATCTGCTGTGGACTCAGTATTTGTTGAGGAGAGTATGGTGAATTGCCCGGTATCCTCAAGGATTTTACCTAGTGGTATATCATAGATTGATTCAATTCTAACTAAAATATCTTTCATAAGTGCTACAATATCCCATTTTCTCAAGTGTTTAAAGAAATTATTAAAGCATTCATCTGTAATAAATAATAATATTGAAAACTCTACTGCTTCCGTCCAATACTTATCGAAATTCTAATTTCAAAATATCCTAGAAGGTTTTTTACACAAGATAAGTTGTATCTACTTATTTTAATGAAGTACTAACTTCAACTTTAAATTGAATCTATTTATATCTATCCTATAGGATATTTATGACAAATTCAAGTAAAAAACTACCTCAAAAACATGATTTGATAATTGGAGTAGTACATAATATAACCAAACACGGTGTTTATGTAAAATTAAAAGAGTACGAGAATGTTGAGGGATATGTGCATGTATCTGAGATAACCGGTGCATGGGTGAGAAATATCAGAAATTTTGTCAGACAGGATCAACAAATTGTGGGTAGAGTTTTACGAGTTAATCCATCCACTAATCAGATAGACCTCAGCATAAAAAGAGTATCAGAATCATTGAAAAAAGATAAAATTGCAGAATATAAAAAGCAAAATTCAGCTCTAGCATTGATAAATATCATTTCAGAGAGAACAAAAATGAGTATCGATGAAATTAGAGATCTTCTCGAAGAACCCTTCATCAACGAATTCGGTAACTTGTACAATGGGTTTGAGGAACTTGCTTATTCGGGTTTGGAGGTAATAGATTTTCTAGATATTGATCCTAAATTGGCAAAAGAAATCCATGAAATTGCAGAAATGAGCATTCAGGTATCTACCGTTATGATAACTGCCGATTTGGGAATCCGAAGTTTTGCATCTAATGGTGTGGAACAAATCAAGAAGTTTCTTAAAGTTGCTGAAACTACAATTAAGAACTTTCCTGAGATTACAAGTGAGATTACCACCATTGGAAGCCCACAGTATAGAATTCATTTGGAAGGTAGATCATATCCAGAATTAACTGAAGCTTATACCGAGATTGAGAAAAAACTTGCTGAGGCATCAACTAAATATGATATTGAATACCGGATAGAGCAACATAAAAAATAGTGGGGAAATTCAATGAAAACATTATTTCGATGTGTTAGCTGTTACCATTATTCTCTTCATGAGCAAAAATGCATCAAATGTGGAGAAGAGATGAAACATCCATATCCAGCCAGGTTTTCTCTTGTCAAGGAGAAGAAATTTCGAAAATTATACAAGAAACAATGAATTATGCCTTCCTCGATCTGATTACCAATACTTGATATCGTTTATTCTGATAAACATGCCACGGATATGATTGTTGTAATGGAAAATCATCAAGATAGGTTTCTAGAATCTCTAAACCTTTTTGTGCATAGATCTTACTCAGAGATTTTTGATTAGAAAGTGATCCATCATGAATAGTATAGAGGATATTTCCTACATCACTAATGTGTTGCACAAAATCCATATCTCTATGTTTTTTTTGATTTATACCAAAAGGGGGATTCATTAATATCGTATCAAAAATATCACAATTCTGCCATGAAAAGAGGTCAGTATGTATCACATTAATATCTAAATCCATTAATTCACATGACTCATTAAGTTTATTTATCGCCAGCTCATCTACTTCTAATGCGGTGACCTGTGCACCTAAGAGAGCAGCTCCAATACCCAAGATTCCAGTTCCTGCACAAGAATCCAATACTTTTTTCCCTTCAATATCATTATATTGATGAGCGCGGTGTAGCAAATTTGCCGCCACTCGAGCAGGAGTGAGATATTGTTCTAGATCAATTTTCGGTTCTGGAAACTGATGTACATTCCTAGATAATGTTATTTCTAATTCCTTGCGTTTCACTATAGACCACATTCATCCCAGGGTGGGTGGCCCTCAGTAAATATTCTACTAATGGCACGCATGGTACCAATTAATGCCGGAGCCTCTCGGTTGGTGACCATTGATCTGCTGAGTATAGTTTCGAAAACCCTTATTGTGGAATCGTATTTCTCAGTATGTAACCATGAATGTTTCAGAATATTTCTTAAATATTCAATAAATACATCTTTTTCTGGGCGAGACATAACTCTATGAGAGTTTTCTTCAGAAGAATATGTTTCATCTCTATGGATCTCATACAAAGCAATGGCTGCTGCATGAGAAATATTCAAAACAGGATTCTCAGTGGCTATAGGGATATGTACAAGCATATCACATTGAGCTACTTCTTCATTACTAAGACCATGATCCTCCCTACCAAATAATAGTGCTACAGAACCCCTCAATTGCCTTATTTCAACAGCTAATTCCTGAATGGCTAATGCAGGTCTAGCAAAATTGGTAATTCCCCCTGTTCTTGCCGAAAATGCGATAATCATATCATACTTGAATTTTGCCTCTTCAAGAGAAGTAAAAACTTGAACATTATCTAGGTAATCCTTACCCCTAGTTGCCCGTTCATATGCAATTTTATCAATAGAACATTCTGGATTGATTAATACGAGATCTTCGAGTTTAAAATTATCACATAAACGTGCTATTGCTCCTAAATTACCAGAATTTTTCAGACCTATAGAAATTATCGAGATTTTTGCGATTGAATTAACCTCCTTACTCGAACCAACCATAATATTTCATCATCATCCATAACCATCTCAGCAATAGGATCAATGTTTACATCAGAGTGCATGGATCTCAACTGATCAATCGTTGTTGAATGAGAGGAAATTATGATAATCAATTCTTGTGAAGGTTCTAGCATATTTATTAATTTAGATGATAATTCATATCCTAACCTACCTCCCGTGAATTGAACTCGTTCTGAATGAGATAACAAAGGATCAATTATGGGGTCCCCTGGTAAGTAAGGAGGATTGCATATAATCAAACCTTCAAAACTTTGATTTCTAAAGCATGACATTAAATCACTACAAATAATTTGAACATTATCAATCTCATTTAGATTTGAATTATTCCTTGTTGCAATACAGGCTTGAAAATTCACATCAACACCAATTATTTCTATTGAAGGATGCAATTTAGCTAGTGATAAGAATATCAACCCAGATCCTATACCAATTTCTGCGACAGGTAGAACATCCATCAATCGAATCTGCTCTAATAAGAAGTAACTATCTTCACGTGGAACATAAACTAAAGGATGGGGAATTTGAAGTGTCAGCAATCCTGTATTAATTATCTTCACGCTAGTGGCCAACAATCATGATCCTTTAAGAAACTCAATATTTCATCCAGCATCTTTGTACTTAATTGAATAATGCGTTTATCTTTATATGGAACTTCATCCCATATATCATCATCTCTTCTTCTTTTCAGAAATCCCCGAATGACTGATCGTAGAATCCTTCGTTTCAAAGTAAATAGATTAGTTGCTAATAATTCTATTTCCTCATGAGAATTCGTTAAATAAACAGATTTGCGTTCTAACATGATTACTGAGGAATCAACTTTTGGCCGAGGATAAAAAGAATCAGGACCTATAGTAAATAATTTTTTGACATCCACATGCAGATCACATAGAATGGACAATCTACCATAATCCTTAGATCCTGGTTTTGCAATACACCTATTTGCAATTTCTTTTTGAACCATGACTACTGCCATTGAAATATTTTGATGGATGATTTTCTTAAGAATTGGAGAACTAATAGAGTAGGGTAAATTTGCGATCAATTTGTCATTTTTTGGCCAATCTATATCAAGAGCATCACCAAGAATTATTTCAACATTGGGATATGCCTCATTGAGATATTCAGCCAGTCGTTTATCCTTTTCAATTACTGTGAGATTATTTGTTGATTTGCTTAGAGCATCCGTAAGGATACCTAATCCCCCCCCAATTTCCAAGATAGAGTCATTTGGCTTAATGGATGCAAGCTGTACCATATCATGGACGACTTTGTATTTTATCAAGAAATTTTGGCCCATCTCTTTTGATGCTTTTAATCCAATTTGCGGTAGTATTTTTCTTGTAAAAGAGTGCCAATCCTTCATTTCATTTCCTCGGAATTGATTTTGGGAATGATCGTGTGAAGAGGTGATACTTAATAGTATCAAGTCGAATTTCTTCTAGTATTCTCTGTTTAATCAGATGTTTGATATCTTTAATCTTTGTACGTTCTTCAAAATCCTCATAACTGGTGAAAGGTAGTGATTTTCTCTCGTCCAATATAGTATGCATAAATTTTGGACCAATGCCTTTAATCAACTGAAGTGTATGTAATCGGATACTAATTGCTTCAGCCTGATTCAACCATGTGATAAATCGTTTCTCTTCATTATCTAAGATAGCCTCGATCGCACGATCAAGCCCTCTTTCACCAATGGTAGATAATTTTGTTACCGGTATTCTACCTATGATTTTTAGTAAGGGACTTTCTTCTTCTTTATTGAGAGAAATTTGTTCTTGAACCATGAATTTCTCGGTATCTTCAGCAACAACCTCAAGCAATGTGAACCAAGTTGTTCCAATAACTTGAATTCTAGTTTCACCTTTTGGAATATCACGTCTTCTTGGATTGCCTGAGGACAGAATATCAAGAATAATACCCTTTTCCTCATATTTCTTTTGATATTTCCTCTGTGGAGGGCGATTGGATCTAGGTGGTCCTCGATTTCTTCTTGACATGTATACTCCTCAAAAAAAACTACACACAATACCTAATTAACATTCTTATTTTAAACATCAGGTATGACATCTGGTAACTCTTTATCATCCTGATCAAAATCATCCTCTTCATCATCATAATCAGGAATATAATGATCCATTTCCATTAATTTGATGCCTTCTAACTCATGCAAGATTTTTTCAATAGTTTCTGTTTCCATCTTTAATGCTTCTTTTCCAATGAGCTGTCTCAATTCATGTATGTTTTGTGGAACATAATTGGCTAGAGTAATTGCAGCTTCGTTTGATAGCATAAATGTTTCTTTTAGATTCTTAATCAAGGCTTTAGCTTGATCGGAGCCTATTCTTGAAACTAGTTGGGCATGTTCTAGGGCTAAACGTTGCATATAAGATAATTCACCCTCATTTGCTCTATCCAGAAGAAGTTCTCTTACCTCTGGTATTGATATGGGTTCAGAATTTATCTTAGTAATTGACAACTATATCACCTAGTCCTGTTGTTTAGATACTCTGAGGTGTTCAGGTCTTGAGATCACAGTTTTGCTCATTCTACCTGATTTCACAGAGATAACGTAGGATTGACCACGATGTTCCATAACAGTTCCTGATGTACCATTAAATCTTCTGTGAGGTCTTCCATTTTGAATTGATGAATTCAATAAAATATCTACCTTTTGTCCTACATCTATCGGTTCTAATAAATATCGTAGACTCCTTAATCCTTTCTGTCTAGTTGATTTTCTAAATACTCTTCTGGTTCGGTTATTGTATCCTTTTGATTTTACCATAGTAATCCCTAATCACATTTTTTCATTGATGTCTTTTAATAATTATTAAATTGAACAGATTAAAAAATTCCTTTATCATCTACTTTGATCACGTCTAATGCAGTACAAGTCGCCTGAACATTTAGAATTGATGAAATAGATGGGATAGTTCTCCCATTATCACCTGAAATAAACTCCTTAATGTATGCACCACCTTGTGCCTCTATTTCAAGAATACAATGTCTGTCATCCATCATCTCGACTACTACAACCTTAAATATTGTTTTTTTTCTAATAATATCTGCTCTCCGATGGGTAACCCTTGTAGGAGTCTGTTGATCAAGTGTTACAGGAGATAGGGATAGAAAATCTAGTTTTGATAATAAAGCGCCATCTGCCAATTCTATAGTTGCGCGATAGACTTTTCTTGACGTGCTAGATTCTGATTTAATTTTCTTAATTGTTGATTTTGTTGTGTACTGCAGATCACTAATTTCTATGTATTCAGAGATATTTATCTCGTTACTCAATGATTCAAGATCGATTGTTCGAATTTTTGGATTTTTAATTTCTAGAACAAAAGGTCTACCTGTACCTAGCATGAGTGCATCAATATCTTCTCGACCAGCACCATGAAAACTACTTGTTGTTGCTACAGTATAGGTATGTGCAGCACCAGCAATCAAGTTTTCCACTGAATGGGCATATTGTTGGCCGGTTTCATTACATCTCACACATCCTTTTCCCTTGCAATGGGTACATGGCCATTTAGTTTGAGGGATCCCTCGAATTAATTTTTTATATTTACCTAACAAATAAATTGATTTTATTTGAATATCATAGGATAGATGATCGAGATTGATGATAATGGTAATATCTGGTTCAGATTGGTTCACTTCTTTACTATAATCCCTAGAGATGAAATTGGTAAAAATATTTGACACCTCTTGTTTTAATGGGGTGACAATTAATCCAAAGTTCTGGAAAATTTCCTCTTGTCTTGAGGAAATATTTGTGTGAACACCAACCATGAAGGAAGAAAACTCAATTGATTGTAAATCTGATGATAATTTTGGCCACAATTCTAAACTGGAATGGATAGATCCTGTGCAGAAAAAACAAGTTTCAGGATCAGCAATCACATCATCAGGTATTGTATCTATTTTCTTAAACATTTGAATTCGATTGATACAATATTTACAGATGGAATATTGTGATGCCAAAGTAAATACCAAAGAGTTCATTAATATGATTTGATAAAAATATGATTACAAGTATTATTATGCGGTACTATGATTATTTTTAGATTTTTATGAATGATTTACATTCGTCGTCCACGACGACCACCTTTTCTCCTAGAACCATCATGGGGTAGAGGTGTTACATCATTTATCCTTCCAATACGTAATTTAGATCTTGCTAGAGCACGAAGTACTGCTTGTACACCAGGTCCGGGTGTTCTGCTTTTATTTCCTCCTCTTGCTCGTACTCGTACATGCACTCCTGTAAATCCCTTTGCTTTTGCTTCATCAGCGGCAGCATAAGCTGCCCTCATTGCTGCAAAAGGAGAGGGTTCCTGCCGGTGTGCCTTTACAAACATACCTCCAGATTTTAGCGAAATGGTTTCAGAACCCGTAATATCGGTTATATGAACAAATGTATCATTATAGGATGCAAATACATGAGCAATACCCATACGTGTTGGTCTTCTTCGTTTCTTTTTGATTTTGTTCTGATCCTCTTCAGATTCGTCAATAGTATCAATTTCTTCTTCAGAAGTCAAATCATCAGGTTTAATTTCATCTTCGCTCATATTTAGGTCTCCTTTCAGGTAATTCAATTAATCCTACATCTCTGCTGAGACTTTGTTTCATAGGATGATCTTCAGCAATAAAAGGTGAATTCTCACTGTATGAGATACTATCTTCCTCATTCACAGGTACCATATATCCTGGGGAAGTTAATATTCTACCATTAATTGCTATGTGTCTATGGGCAATTAACTGTCTTGCCTGGTGAATAGTACCAGCAAATCCTTTCTCAAGAACTAGAGTTTGCAACCTACGTTTCAAAATGACTTCTACTTCAAGAGCAAGAATTTCGTCACTGGGTGTACCCTCAGTTACAATTCCCAACCTTGTTAATTTCCCTAGTAAGATCTGTTCTCGTTCAGCTCGTTCCTCTGCTTCGAGCGCTAGTAATGCTCTGGCTTGTGCTCGATACTTACCAAGCTGAGTTCTTGCCTTCCAGAGTTCTCTCTTATTTCTCAAACCATAACGACCTACTGTCACAAGTTCAGTTTCAAGTCTTGGTTTCTGGTATGGATGACCAGGTGAGTGCCATTGTTTTCTTCCTTTTCGTGGATCTCCCATTTATCTCACCTAATTCTTCTTCCTACTCACACCAAGTGAGCCTGATCTTCGACCAGTTGCTTTGGTTCTCTGTCCACGGACCTTGAGACCTCTTGAATGTCGAATACCTCTCCAAGAACGTTTTCTTATCATACGATCAAGATCTGTTTTAAATTGTAACAATAATTCTGGACCGATAAGCATCTTGTCTTCTCCCGTCTCTGGATCTCGTTGTCTGTTCATCATCCAGGACGGTAATCCTGCAGAAATAGGATCAAAAATTGCATCTTCAATTCTTTCTCTTTCTGCTTCTGTAATATATCCAATAAGCTTGAATTCATCAACATTGACTGCACGTAGAATAGCAGATGCTGTTCTATGTGATAAACCAGTAATGCGTGCCAGTGCATTCCTTGCGGTAGTTGCACCATGCAGATCAGTATTACTAATTCTAATCAGATGTTTGAATTCATCGCCTGCGACGAATTTTTTCATGTTTTTCCATCTCGCTTAGAGCCCTACTGATTTGTAGGTAAGCAAATTATATTTTTTTCTTTTAAAAGAATAGAGATAGAAAACAAGTGGAAGAGTTGAAAATTGATGATGAACAATATTTTCCAAAAAAAATAGCGGAAGTGGGATTCGAACCCACGAACCTCTATAGGAACAGATGCCTTATACGTATATGAAATTCATATATATCTTGAGTCTGTCGCCGTTGGCCAGGCTAGGCAATTCCGCTATTATATTTTCCTAAGCCAAGAGAGTATTTTTCAGTATCGTTTGTGACTCTTAAATTCGATTATTTTCAAGCTGTTTATCTAGCCTAACAATAATCAGCTAAGAATTCAGAAATTGTTTCTGCAAGAGATATTTCTTCTAACTCCACTGTTTTGTAGACTACACCCTCAAACACACTGGCCTCAATAGCTACAACATTGGGAATGGGGAATTTCAGGTTGGTTAATGCAAGAAATTCGTTTGTGCCCATAAATTTGGACGCTTCTCCTCGAAGCATTAAATCTTTTTTATTGAGAATAACCAATACTGGTTTATCCTCAATTCTGTTATTTATCACTCGTTCGAAAGCTTGAGCAATTTCCAGTACGTTATTTGATGTTGCATCAAGAAGGAAGAATACTGCATCTGAATCTCGTATTGCAGGTTCCCATTGCGACCAAAAATCCTCTTGACCTCCAAGATCCAAGGATTTTATTTGGGTACTCCCAATTTTCACATGCTTAACACTCTTACCCATCGTAGGTACAGATGTTATGATAGTACCATCTCTTTCAGGAACTAAGGTATCCATATATCTGACTAATGAAGTTTTTCCTGCCCTTGATGGTCCTGCAATAGATATTATTAGATTTTTATTATGTAATCGTTTCATGAAAACTTTCCTGAATTTCTGAAAAGCAGACAATTTCTTGGAATTCCGAATATAATATGGAAGAGGGGGAGCCATTAGAGTATCAGGAATATCATCCTCATTCATGGCAATGGTGTCACCCAAATATGTCCCTTGATTATCAAAATACACAATCCTTGTATGATTCGTATGTACAACCGAATATGCCCCAATACCCATATCTGTTGACTTACACCTGGCTGCTAATTCTTGACCGGAAAGTGTTATAGAATCAAAACGATTGCACACATCACATTCCAAAGTGCGTACTGTAACAATTTGATCTTGCATATTTTATTACTAACTATTTCAACTTAATAAGTCGGAAAAAAATAAATAAAAAAAGCCCCGTGAGGGGCTTTGATCACCATACATTAAACAAACGATACCTTCATCCTCGCTGTTGCGTCTCCTGTATTGTTCTAGGTATTACTTCCGCAGGAATTTCGCACGAAACGCCTTGGACGTAAGTGAGTGTGGGCTAAACATTTCGCCGAAGCTCAACGCGTACACCCCACTTCTTTCAAACGGCTCTTTTTGCCATGTCCTCGTCCATAATAGATCTCGGTTACTGTCACCAGTCCCCGATCGAAAAAATACCTACACCTCATTGGATATGAGGGAGATAGTTAATCTGCTATTACAGAATGGATAATTCTTTTCAAGATCAACTTCGAGCTTAGATGCATTCAGCTCTTATTTGAAACCGCGTAGCTACCCGGCAATGCCTTGCAAGACAACCGGTACACCAGAGGCGACAACAACCCGTTCCTCTCGTACTGAGGTCATTCTGCTTACAATTATCCAACAGCCCCGTTAGATAGAAACCAACCTGTCTCACGACGGTCTGAACCCAGCTCACGTTCCCTATTAACGGGCGAACAACCCTACTCTAGGTGCCTTGTGCAACACCAAGCGAGGAAGAGCCGACATCGAGGAAGCAAGCCGCGGGGTCAATTCGTCCCATGTTGAGTCGCAACTCATAAAGTGATTTGTCGATCAACTGCAGCCATTTTTTTGGTCGGTTCTATCTTTGGGTCAAGAAAGAGAACATTTGAATGGATCCAAAACCATCTGTATGTCATCGGGTTTTACCCCTCATACAGTGTGAGTTTCTGGATGGATATTCTTCTTCCTTTACCTTTGGAATAGATACCAGACCGTGATTTGAATGAGCTTACAGTAATAATCTGAATGGACATTTCTGAAGTTAAATTTACACGACTAAATCACAACATGTGTGAACTTTAGCCCGCGACAACTCTGTTACCCCTGAGGTAACTTTTCTGCCACCACCCACGCCAACTAAAAGCAATTGGATGGATCGCTAGGCCCTGATTTCTCAACAGCGAGCAGTATTGGCGTGCTCACAGTAAAGCTAGCTTTTGCCCTTGCACTCTACGGAGGATTTCTGTCCCTCCTGAGCTAACCTTTGGGCGCCTCTGTTTCCTTATCGGAGGCGTGCCGCCCCAGCCAAACTGTCCACCACCAGGTGTCCCCGTCGCAACGGGTGAGCCCATCCAGCCTATATAGTTAGTGTTCCATTGTTGACTCAACCACTCCCGGAGAAATGGCGTCGAAGTCTCCTAACTACGCTCTGTATATAGACCGAATGGACAACTGGAAGCTACAGTAAAGCTCTCAGGGTCTTCTCTTCCCAACGGGGCACTCCGGACTGTTCGCCGGATTGTAGGTTCACTGGATTCCAGGCAGGGACAGTGGTAACCTCGTTGGTCCCTTCATGGACGTCGGTAATTATCCGACAAGGCATTTGCCTACCTTAAGAGAGTCATGGTTACTCCCGCTGTTAACTCGAGCTTAGCCCGGTTGGACCCGGATTTGACTTACGAGCACGGAGCAGGATTCACAAACTATACAAAGCTTTTCAGCGTAGCAGTTTGCTATGTTTTTGTTAAACAGTCGGGTTACCTTTGTTAGTGACACCTTCGCACGCGTTAACATGTAAAGGCAGCGATTATCCCGAAGTTACTCGCCTAATTTGCCGAATTCCCTTGCCTGCATTACTCCAAAAGGTCTTAGCTTTCTCAGCCTAAGGACACCCGTGTCGGTTTAGGTACGAACACGCTGTATTTACGGGAGGATCATTTTCATGGGTTTTTAGAAATCAACTTTACCTAGAACTAATTCTGGGCTATTCGTAATTTCTTCCGGTTCTCAGCACAACGCTACTCCCCGGAATTATATACTTAACCTGCTATGCAATACAGGAAAGCCTATCTACAAACGTCTGATCCTCTCCTATCGTTGCCGAATTTCCAAGCGTGGTACAGGAATATGAACCTGTTTCCCTTTCGCGATAACCATACTAAGGCTACGCTTAGGATCGACTTACCCTGGGCCGATTGACGTTGCCCAGGAACCCTTGCCTTTTCGACCTAGGGGGTTCTCACCCCTAAATTCTGCCTACTACTACCAGGATCTGCGCATCGATGGGGTCCACAGGTCATCACCAACCTGCTTCAATCCTCACCGATCGAAAGTCTACCGGATCACACCATTCGGTGTGCCTTGAGGTATCGGGAGTCAGTTTTAGCCCCGTCCATTTTCAGGGCCGCATCGCTCGATGTGTAAACTAGTACGTACTTTTTAATGGGTAGCTGTTTCTAAGCTTACCATCACATTGTCTTAGCGATGCGACACCCTTCGTTTTCACACTTAACTGACATTTAGGGCCCTTAACCCCAATCAAGCTTATTCGCTTCTCGGTGATCACCCTTACGGCGACCCACCCAACTGCTGAGATCTACATTGAATTGACATTCGGAGTTAGATGGTGCGGCGAGGCTATTAAACCCCTTTCCAACACTGTCTGTACTCTACCTTCAATTCTAACTAACTCAACGCTGGACTGCGGCTCCACTTCGACTTTAATGTGTTATCAGGCGCCTAGATTAGCCTTTGACTACTATACGTAACTCAGAGGAATGAGTTGTATATCAATAACCCTTCAGGCCTCCACCGTAGTTTCCCACGGCTTCACCTTGGTCACGCATAGATCGACGCCTTTCGCATCTTATCCGAGTGATTTCACGCCCTTACAGACGTCGCCCCTCATAAATTGCGGGCTGATTGGTTTCCCTACGGCTTAGATATGATCTTGGCCTCACCACTCAGATAAACTCCCTGGCCAGTGTTTCAAGACTGACACGATGACACTGGTAAACTATACTCCCGTTAAATTGTCACCAATTGTAGGTTCGTATAGTCTCACTCCTTTGATGCCATCATACTCTTTAGGCACATAATTTCAAGCTCTTTACACTGCGTTTTACCGCTACTTTACACCTTTCACTCACGTTACTAGTTCGCTATCGGTCTAAGACGAATATTTAGGTTTTCGAGTTAGTCCTCGAAGTTTGGACGCAATTCCCAATGCGCCCTAGTCCGGATACCAAAACTCATAGCTGCAGGTTTACGTTTACGGGACTGTCACCCTCTATGGTCCTAAGTTCCAAAAGAGTTCAACTTATACCTGGTAAGCATTGATTTTGGTCCACAACACCACATCTCTCATACCTTCCGATATGAGATTCGGTTTGACCTGATTCCGTTTCACTCGCCGTTACTAAGGAAATCGCAATTGCTTTCTTTTCCTCCACCTACTTGAATGCTTTCGTTCGGTGGGTTCCCCTCCTCTAATGAGGATAATTATGCTTTTTGGACATAATTTGGATTCCTATTCGGGAATCTCTGGATCGAAGGTTGCTTGCACCTACCCAGAGCTTATCGCAGCTAGCCACGCCCTTCATCGGTTTCTTAGCCAAGGTATCCATTATGTGCCGTTTGACAGAATCGTACTACTTTTCTTTTGGAAGTAATATTACCCACAATACAGAATAACATTATTCTTTATAAATAGTGCACGACTGGGAAGAAGAATATCGTATGTTATAAACATTAGTGTTTATAATTCTTAATGTATGGTGGATATGTGATGCAATTATCTTGCTATTGAGACCTGAATGCAATCCCGTGAGATTCATTCACTCAATTGTAGCTCACAATAAATGATCGTTGCTACTGGAATTTAGCTCCTTGAAGCTCTGTTCCTGTCAGTTTTGCAACCGACAATACCTACATGGATGTCATTCAATTTATACTTTGAGATAGTATACGAATATTGCGCGGAAAAAACGGAAAAAATGCACATTTAGACCAATTAGCTTCGTAAATTAGCTGATGTATGTGGCTTCAATTTTACCTTTCATCTTATCCCCTAATACTCTAGTTTACCTGAGCATCAATTAAGCAAATGGATGAAGTCAATCGGCAATATATTAAGTAATGACAGCAGTTGATGTGTTATCTTTGATACTCAAATTCATCTAATGAATAACCCAATCAGCAACCTATACTGTTTCCTACCGATAGATGTTAATAAGATATTTTTCTACAGATCATATTTTTTCTAGAACTAATTTTATCCGTCAGATACAATCGTAGGACTAATGTATACCTTCCCTAAATGTAATCTGATGGAAAATCTAAAGTCTGCCATTCAAAAGCTAATCCAAGCTGGAATAATTGTAGATAGAGAAGCTTTTGAAGTCCTTCAACAAAATCCAGATCCTTTAGCTCTAGCAAATTCATTCTTGGAACTATTTCCATCCAAAACAGAATTTCATAAATCTGATATCAAACATATTATTCAACGTAGTATACCTTCAAACCAAATGGAATCACATAAACCTCCAACTCAAAAAGGGGGTATTATCCCGAGAAGACATTCCCAACGAAGAAATCTCAATATATCTGAAAAGAAGAATGAAGTGTTAGTTAATGATATAGATCAACACCATTTAATTTCCACTTCATTTGATGATCTACAGGGCCTGAAAAATTACGAGACTGAATATTTGGTTATAAAAAATCCTCAGATCAGTCAAGAATACAAAGGTGATGTCGATAACATATTGATTTACTTCCAGGATCGATTCAATAAATTATCTGCTCTTTTTAGAAACAGATCTGACATAACATCATTAACTAGAATCAAAGATCTATCCCTGAGAAGGGATGAAGGTGAAGTATCAGTAATAGGCATGATCACAGAAACCTTCTTTTCCTCCCAAGGTGGAGGATGGATAAAAATAGAAGATCCACACTCTGATTCAATGATTCAAGTAATACTTCCAATAAACAACAAAATTCTTCAAGAAAAATGCGTTCAGTTGTTAAATGATACAGTAATCTGTGTTATGGGATATTTGAAAGGAGGTAAAATCATCGCAAATGATGTGATATTACCTGACATCCCAAATATCCGAAAACAAAGGAGAGCTGACATACCTGTACATGTTGCATTCCTTTCTGATATTCATATTGGTTCAAAAAATTTTATAGAACCACCATTAAGTAGATTTGTTGAATTTCTCAATGGAAATTTCGGAAATAAAAAAATGCGAGCAATGGGGACACAGACAAAATATGTCCTTTTTGGCGGAGATGTCGTAGATGGTGTTGGAGTTTACCCTAATCAATTAAATGATTTAGCTATAGACGATATAAAAGAACAGTATAATGTATTTGCAGGATATATTGAAAGGTTCCCAGATGATGTGGAAGTTTTTATGATACCGGGCAATCATGATATGGTCAGATCTGCTGAACCTCAACCAGCAATATCAGAAAAATTCTTGCCGGGATTGAATAATTTGCATAATGTCCATCAGATGGCAAATCCATCTCAAATCAGCCTACATTCTGTCTCAATATTACTATATCATTGTACAAGTATTCCGGATATAATGAATAGTATACCTGGTGTACCCAATGATAAACCAGGAGAGGTTATGAAACATATGTTAAAAGCAAGACATCTAGCACCGATATGGGGAGCAAAAACACCTATTGCTGCTGAGCCAGAAGATCATTTAGTAATTGAGTCGGTTCCAGACATTTTCCATGGTGGGCACATGCATATTAATGATGTGACCCATTATAAAGGGGTACAGATAATAAATAGTGGTACAATGCAAAATCAAACTAGTTTTCAAAAATCATTGAATATTATTCCAACACCTGGTCAAATAACAATAACTAATCTAAAAACATTAGGAGTGAACAAAATTGATTTTTTAAAAAGTAGCTAATATCCCTCGAATTTTGCAAATGTGTCATCAATTCCATCGGAATAATCTTGATAACCAAAATTATTCACCATAATTGAAATCTCCTCTCGTTCTTTATCATGCTGTACTTTTCCTTCAACCCAAATATCTTGCATAATTAGATGGTTTGTAGCTGCCTTGGGATCCGAAAGACGATCAATCTTATCTTTTGCCTCTTTAGCAGTCATTTTTATTAATTCTTCAGCCTTTTCATTAAAGAACTTTGCCAGAACCGTCGCATGACCATCATCAAGATTTATTGTAATAATGATTTTTTGGGTGACTGTTACATCATTATGAACAGAACAACTACCTTTGGTAATATCTGAATCCAGTAATTCAACTTTTCTATTACATTCATTGCACCCATCATAAAATGCAGGTGGATAGACATTAACAATAGTTGCTTCTGCACGAATTCGACTCTCATCTACTAGGTGATCTAGGCGAGTCTTTTCATAATTATTCTTCATCATGTCAGCTGTTTGAATTATTGGTCCAATATCATCCAATTTCTCAATAAGTGTATTCTGATTAATAACAATCTCAGGGCCAAAATCTCCAGATCCAGGTTTAACTCGCACATTCTGAAGCAAATATCCTTCATCTTCTTCTAAGTTCTCGATCATCGAAATATTTTCATCCCATGCAGCAATTTTGCCTAATGAACCATCTGAAAGATCCTTTACTGAATAATTCAACACTCGAGCTTTACGATCAGATAAATCAATATCTCTAACATCAAATTTTCTTGCAATAGCAACCTTCACTGAAACACCTCTTTTAACCTCTGTAACTTCCAATAGTGAAGTAATATTATCATCAGAAAATTCAAAATTGTCTTTATCAAATTTCTTAAGCTTTGAGATTTTAGAATTTGAAGAAAAAGTTAATTCCACTTCATTTGAATAATTATTTAATTTTGATCTACAATTATCAAGCTGTATCACATCTCCATTTTTGAATTTAGTTAGAAGATCGGTATCTTCTCCCCAAAATGTGGTTCTGATGGTAGCTGAGTTATCCATTATCGCAATGTTCTGTACTTTTCGTTTCTCACCATTCTTCTCGAATTCACGTAAATCATTAATTTCTATAATTTTACCTATTACAGATACTTTATTCATATTATCGGTAAGATCAGAAAGCTGATTGAGGACCTTAGAGGATGCAATTTCGATACTATCAAGATCAGAATTTTGAACTAGGTTTAAACTGGAATAATTATTGAAGGTTAACTGTATTTCATTATATTTATTCTCTGCCACCCTTAAATCAGTGAATCGATAAGATTTTCCTATCTCTAATGCAGTTATTTTTTCCACTAGTTCTTGCCAAAAAGTAATTTGAATTGTACCTGTTAAATCCCTAACAGTGATATTTTGAACTTTACCAGTTTCACCTTTACGATCATATGTCACCAGATTTCCTGTATCAACTATTTTTGCAGTAATTGATAGTTCATTGATACTATTATTGATTTCCCCTATTTTTAATTCTTTTGCATGGCTTATTTCTGGAAGGTTTCCAACTTCTGAGGAACTACCCTTGTCTATCCGCCCATTAAATCCAAGGGAAAGTTCTATACTATTATTCTGACCTAACTTTGAACTAGCATTTGTTACTCGAATTACATCGCCCACCGAGAGTTGTAAAGCTTCAATCGAATCACATTTATTATCCCACAAGGCAATGCGTACCGAACCACCTTCATCTCGTAGCACAACATTTCTAACTCTTCCGGGAGAACCATCTTTTCGTTTAAATTCACGCAATGGGTAAATTCTCTCAATCCGGGCAATTAAACTTAAGTTAGAGGCTCCGGCAATTAGCTGATCGATTTTAAATGCCTGCGTGGTTTGATCTGATTCTAAATTAACACCAAGATTATCAGCAACAACATAAATAGCACTATCTCTAGAGACCATTCTATCCATCAATTCGACAATATTATCTACTTCAGCAAGTATTTCGCTCTCGGATTTGCCAGATTTCTGTACAATTATTTTTACTAACTCATCAAAATCTTGAGACTGATTCATCTTATACTCCTCAACAACTTCATTTCTATATTATACATTTAACTATATTAATATCAGACAGACGAAATTAAAAGTAATACAGATCAATTAGTGCACATCAAGTATGACGTAGGAAGTTCATTAGAGCTTCTGGAACATCCTCATGAGAACTGACCATTGAAAAGCGACCTTTTGATTTTCTCACCATATCCATACATAACCTCCTACCCCAATCATGTTTTGAAGGTAATCCAAGAATGTGCAATTTTGGAAATCTGAATAGTTGTCTTCTTGGATCGCCTCCCTTATTAAATACACCATCTGTTACCAGAATCGCAAATTTATTTTTCCCTTTCATACGCTGAAGTTCAATTCCTGCCAATTCTAACGCTTCATTGATATTAGTGTATCCAGCACTCTCAGAATCAAGGATACGATTAACTAGTTCATCAATATCAACTTTTTCATTAGCTCGTTTAATTAGATACGCTTTAGTATTAAATAGTACAACTGCAAAGTTATCATATGCTAAATGATAAGCCATAACGGCGACTGCTAGAGCTGCTGTGACAAATCGACCACCATACAATGAACCAGATGTATCAAAAATTAAAACTCCTGATTTTGTTTTCTCTCTATGTTCAATTGCCACGATATCTTCATATGTTAGTATCTGATTTTCCATGAAATTCTCAAGAGTGAGTTCATCGTCAAATTCATCAACACCAGGGGAGTATTCTATTTGAACTGGGATCTTTCCTCTTAGACCTCGTCCTGTGATACCTTTGGATACTTTTATTATACTACGTCTAGCAAGTCTCTTAAATATCGGCTTATATTCTTCAGACAATCTATTTCGTAACATGAAAAAGATATTAGGAGCAGTATTATCTCCAGAAGCAGCCCTTCTACCCAACATTTGCACTCCTTCCTTTGTTGAGAGTGCATTAGCAACTGCAGCTTGATTTGACATAGCTAATCCTTGAATAGCCGATGTATTTTCAACCTGTAAAGCCTTTTCTGACTGGGATTTTATTTGCATATAGCTCATCCCCTTTGATAGCTTGTGATATTTCGCAGGGGATCGTTTTCCAGTAACAATTTCTGCTTCAAGAATCTTTTCGTTATCTATTTTTCCTCTCATCGAGGAAAGTTGTTTCTCGAGATCACTAGGAATTTTCTGACCTAAGATCTCGTTTCTGCGAAAAAATCATTTTCGGAGAGAACTTCAGCTACAATTTCCTTGACAACCTCTTCTACACGTTTATCAATTCCATCTTCTAGCTCGATTTTGGTTGAAAAAGCCATAATTGCAGCATCTACCCATGATTGTGGGTTACTTCGATCAAGATATTCTAACAAACTAGCATAATCAATAGCACCACGGATTGAACTACCACGTCTCAATTCTTCCCAATCTCGAGATCTTCTAGCTACTTTTACAGCAATTTTTACAACTTGTTCGTTTTCTATACCACTTCTGATCTTAACAATATCTATTTCCTCTTCCTCGTCTTGGTACTCTAATCTAATCCAGGAAAATCGATCTTTTAATGCCTCCGATAAAGGTGTCGTAGCCACAAATTCCTGAGGGTTCATTGAACTTATAATATAGAATCCCTCCTTTGCCTCTACTGTTCCCAATTTAGGTATTGTGATTAATCCTTCATCCATGGCTGCCAATAGTACATTTTGGGTACCTTCAGGCATACGGTTAAGTTCGTTCAAAAATAAAACTGAACCCTTTTTCATGGAGTTAACCAATGGTCCTGAGACAAAAGAATCCCATGAATAGCCCTTTTGCATTACTACTGGGGGATCAAAATGACCAACTAATCTAGCTGCACTATATCTATCATCACCATCCACTCTTTCCAAATCCAAAGAAAAGTAATTTGCAATGGCATGTGCTAGAGTTGTTTTACCTACACCAACATCACCTTCGAGCAATAAATGTTTATTTGCCAGCTTTGAAGCTAGGGATAATCTAAGTTCATTCTCACGACCTACGATATTAAATTTCGCTTGAAGTTCTTCAACAATTTCATCTAACGTTTTTCCATTATATGTTGGAATAGTATCTTCACTCATATTCTAAAAAATACTGTATTTATTCATATTTTTAAATATAAAGTTAAGAATCTCTTGAATTATGTTTTTTTTCCAAAGAGAGTATATGATTTTATTAACTGAAATCTATATTTCTATCAATGGTCAATCTAGTTGATGAAGGTCCCATTATTTCTAAAGATAGGATGTTGATTGCTATTTGCTTAATTATGATACTAGAGCATAAAGATATTGACCTCCAAGAGCTGATTCATGCAACTGGATTAAAATTTGATGAAGTTAGATCTGCCACACAAAATCTATCAATGCTTAAATTGATTGAAATACAACCTTCATTCAGGAATATACCAAGATTTAAAATAAAAAACATCGAGGATGCTAAAAAATTTTTGAAATTACTGGGTTTTTAGATATTATCTATCCAAATCGCCCACACATAAATCAACAGAACCCATAACTGCAGGGATATCAGCCATCTTTCCACCGATAATCAGTGGTCGAAGCATTTGAAGATTATTGAAAACAGGACTTTTGATCTTTACCCTTGCAGGTATGGGAGTTCCATCACTTCGAATATAGAATCCAGCCTCTCCTCGACCTGATTCAATTCTTGTGTATACTTCTCCCACATTGGGTTTTTTAGGTAACTTATCTAGAATGAATGGATCGGCACTTTTGAGTTCATTATACTTATCAATCGCTTGCCAGCATATATTGATAGACTCTTGCATCTCCTCTAATCTCACTCGATATCTTGCAAAAGAATCCCCACCGGTTCTGATTGGAACCTTGAATTTGTAGGTTTCATATCCAAAATAAGGATCATCCTTTCTAATATCGTAAGCTATACCACTACCTCTAAGTACAGGACCTGTAGATCCAAGACTCAATGCCATTTCCTTGGAGAGATAACCTATTCCTTGAGTACGGATTCTGAAAATTTGTGCTTCCTCAAGCATATCTAAGAACATATCATGCAATCGATTGAATTCATCAAGATTAGATTCCATTTTTTTGATGAAATTCTGGGGTAAATCATTGGAAACACCACCCATCCTTGCGTAGTTATATGTCATACGAGCACCGGTTATTTCTTCTAATAGATTGAGTATATATTCTCTAGCATCCATAGGATAAATCAACATGGCTAATTGACCTATATCAACACTCATTGCTGCCAGCCATAGACAATGACTAGCGATTCTTTGTAATTCAAGACTTAAAACCCTTAAGATATTAGCCTTTTCAGGTATTTCAACACCATGAATTGCTTCAATAGATTGTGTATATGCTGTTGACCAAGAATGACTTTCAACATAACATAACCTGTCACAGATAGGGATACCCATGACATATTGTCGATTGGTGAGTAATTTCTCATATCCTCGATGTAAGTACCCGATTTGGGGATCTGCATCTACTATAGTTTCTCCATCTATCGTTAGGCGAAGTGTCCATAGACCATGCATTGATGGATGCTGTGGCCCCATAAATAAATTCATTTCTGTTTTTTCAGACATTATGGCATCAACTCGTCCTCTGGCTTCCTGTATTGAGGTTTTTTGTACACATAATCATTTCTTAAAGGAAAGCCTTCCCATAAGTCAGGAAGTATTAATCTTCTCAAATCACCATGGTTCACAAAATCAATTCCAACCATCTCATAAGTTTCTCTCTCATGCCAATTAAAACTATCCCAAAGACTTCTTAGAGAATGAACTTCAGGATTTTCTCTATCGAGATGAGATTTAATTACCATGATAGTACTGTATTCAATATTACCTATATACCAAGAGACTTCAATTTTATCATCTAAATCTATACCCATACAGAAATTAGCGTGTTTAAAATCTAGATCACCATGCGCATATTTACCAAATTCAAAAACTTTGTCTTTTGGTATTAGTACATGTAATCTATCAAAATCATCATGATAGATATCTAAAATTGATTCACCGAAATCACTCTTGATTTTCTCTATTAATGTATTATCAATCTTACTCATTACATCCACCTCAGAGCATTTCGTCTCCACCAATATAGAAAACCGATGATTAAAACACCAATAAAACTAAAGGCAGTGAAAAACACAGATTGAGCAACATTTTTACTCAGATATGTGGAAGTAGTATTACCATCACCTGGGCGAATAATAAATGCCCATGCAACCAGCAATGAACTTACAACATCAAATACAACAAATACCAATGCAAAGACATAGTATTGGAAATTAAACCTTGACTGTGCTTCTCCTATTGGTACCTCACCACATTCATAGGCAACAAATCTGTTTATTCCATCATATTGATTGGAGGCCTTTTTAGGAGGAGGACCTAGTAATTTGTTTACAATAATAAATAATAGAATAAATACTATTGCAAATCCGAATAGGGTCAGAACAGATAGATATTGTTCTAGGATCTGTATCATATCTTGCACCAATTCTTGATTTATATATGATCATCAAAATTGTAATCTTCTTAAATGTTAGTTCGTTAATCAAAAATACATGAAATACTAATTTGTGATACTGCGCGTAAATATTGTTTTTATTCTTATGAAAAGGGATGGTAGCTTTATTAAATGAACAATCATGCTAAGAAATATGGAATATGATGAATTATTTGCTGAAATAATTAATTCAGGTGAAAATTTTTTACATTCGCTTCATCAAATTAAAACGCCATTAGAACCAAAATACAAACGGGTATTAATCGGCGGGATGGGAGGATCAGGAATTAGTGGAGATTATCTCAAATCAATTAACAATAATCCACAGATAGAGGTCATTGTAAACAAGGATTACGAATTTGAATCATTGAGAGCAGGAGATTTTGTTCTCTTAGTTAGTTACTCTGGGAATACAGAGGAAACACTATCCATGGCAAATCAAGTCATTAAGGCAAAAATGCCGTCATGCATGGTTTCCTCTGGTGGTAAACTAAAGAGTATAGCTAAACAAAATCAAATCCCTCATTACTCTTTACCTGGTGGAAAGCAGCCCCGAGCGGCATTTCCTTATATTTTTGGAACATTGTTTGGTATAACAAAAAATAATCTGAATTTGTCAGACTTTTCAGAAGAAGAGAAATTGTACATAATTTCTAGCTCAAAGATTCTTCAAAACACACAAGATTTGGATAAAATTGATTATCAGCTAATACTTAATAATATCCCGATCATTATCTCAGCAAAGGAACTGGATTGTGTAAGTAACCGTTTTCGGTGCCAATTAAATGAAAATGCAAAATTAGTTGCATTTAACTTTATTGTTCCAGAATTTAGTCATAATGCCATTGTAGGAATAGATGGAAAAGTTGGCAAAACACAATTTTTCATACTCCTTAAATCCAATCAAACAAAAACCAGAGCAACTATTCATCTGGATTATCTTGAAAATGATTTAGATGGAAACATTGCCGGATCAATGATTGTTAAATCAAATCAATCAAATTTCATTATTGAAAAACTCGAGCTTACATGGAAATTAGATTATTTATCTGTAGTTCTAGCAAAAGTTCAAAACATTGATGCCTTTTCTGTAAAATCAATAGATAAATTAAAAGAAAAATTAGCTGATAATAGTACCTTCAGAACTTAATTCATTAATACTTTAATTAAGGAATTTATGAGATTTCTCTCTTCCATGGTAATTTTCCTATCTGATTGAGATATTGCATAAGCGTTATTTAAAATATCCTTTTTAAAATCATTAAGTAATTCTAATTCTTTTTTTGCTGATAAAGGTATATCATTGATTTCTTCAATTTTTATTCTAAGTGTTTTAACATCCAGTTTTACTTGTTTGAGAATAGCTAATTCATCATCTGTGATCTTTCCATCCTCCATTGCGACAATTAAAATCGTACTTAAAAGATCTTGAAGAATTTTGTCTTCATCTAAAATTACCATATTTCATTAGAATTGACAATATTTTAAAAACAATGCCATCCATCTTATACAATTATGAATTCCCTAATAATATACCTTATTAAATATTTAATGGACTGAACGGGATTTGAACCCGCGGCCTCTTCGGTTCTTGTGCAATACATTGCAAGCGAAGCGCTCTACCGACCTGAGCTATCAGCCCGATGGATTACCATCTAAACAAAGTATGTCAGAATCATTTTTAGGTCAATCGATAGTAAACAAATGATTATCCATTATGCATCAATATTTTACACAATAATTCGGGTAGATTTTACAAGATTATTTGGAAAATTACATTGAGGATGAATACATTTATTCTGAAGGTACAGAAATTTTTTTTGTAAGTGATTACGACTAAATTCATAATACAACTCTCTAGCAACCTCGTTTAACAAAGTAGTTTGATCAATCCAGATCAAGAGTATTTGTTTATTCATACACAAATTTATTAGATCTTGACGAATTTCTCCATATATTATTATTTGTGGAGCTAATTCAATAATTTCCTGATCAGTAATGCACTCTTTTAATAGTAAAATATTTTCCAATTTGAATTTCGCTGTATCTACCTTTGGAGGTAGCCAGAGCAATGCTTTCGGGAAACGCTCCATTAATGTAATTAATGGAAGGGATTTAGAATATCCCATTTGAATGAATCTATCTGAAATCCAAAATAATGTATCATCTGAATTAAATATATTTGATAATATCAAACTCCCCAATCTTGAATTATATAACCAATCTAATCTCAATTTTGCAATGTACATGTTATGCTTATAAAGTATTTCGTAAAGCTGTTCCATCAAATATGATTTGATATTATCATCGAGCACCAATAAAGTATTAGCCCTAGAATCTATTGCATATCCAATAGAATAGTTGTCAATAGAAGCTATGATAACAATATTATCTATCTTATAATTCATATTTTTCTCAGCTGGTCGAGATAATAACCAACAGATTTCTGATTCACAGTGCTCGAAGATATACTTTTCCAAATCTGACCCTGTTTCTATTTGAGAGATATACATAGAAACATTATGAGTAACAATTCAATTTAAGTCTATCCAACCCACAGACCAAGTTAAAAGTATTTTTTATTGTAATTCCCAATTTCTTCAATTAATTTGATAGTCATATCTAAATTATATTCAGATATATTCCCGATAATTAATACTTCAGGAATGATGGAAACTGATGTGCTAGGATAGAGAATTTGCCGTAATGAATCCAAGGAAGAAATTCCTCCGCCATAAATTGTTTTAGTTGCGATAATAGGTGATGAAGTTAAAGTATTACTGCACCTATTGCGTAAAAATGATGCAATTTTTGGATATGGTAAAGGATTTTCACCAGATCCAGCTTCCAAATATAACCAAGGTGAATCACCTGATTGATTATGATACTTAGATACAATTTTTAAAAAATCTTCATCAGATAAAGAAAGATCTGCCTTAGTTCTATTTGCAGCTTTACCACCATGAGGAAAATAAATTACTGGGATAAGCCTTGATCTTATTATTGGTTTAATGATTTTCGGAATCAGTTTTGCCTTCATTTTAAGATATTGACTTTTAGAATTAGCTGGGTATGGGGCAAATATAAAACCAGGTCCATTTATCAAATGAAATGGGCTAGATGGAAATAATCCTATTCGAGAATTGATACTTTTCCGATCTGAGAAAATGGGAAAAGATAATTCAGATTCTACTTTTGTATTTTGGATAATAGTTTTGTACATGTATTGTAGATCAGATCTTTTAACAAGTCTCTCTGAGGCCCCTAATAAATAAAAAACTGAGTTTGTTGTATCATAATCTAATAAGCTGAAAAATTCCTTTTTATATAATTTAGGCTTTGCTGGGTCAGCTAAAAGACCTAATTTGACCCCTTGCATTTTAATCACGGATTATATCATCAATCAAGTCATATGATTTTTGTTTAAAATCCTTTGAGCTCAATGAAGAATTAGCAAAAGCATCGATTAATTCTAAAAATTGGATACTATACATCAAGTAATTTTTCGAATCAACCTTCTCTACGGTACCATCTTCAAAGTATGCAATTTGAAATTCTTCAATTAATGGTCCTTGATGATCCACATCTCCTAAAAGGATGTGGTCATTACGATTGATTGAAGGAAGTTTGGGTGTTTTGGGGATTTCTCGATTTGAGACTGGAGCTTTTATTACCTTGTTATTGGGAATAAGATGTCGCAAATTCTGATTATCAAGTAATTGGCTTACCAATTTCGTATGTTTGATATTTAATTCATCAATTATTGGAAAATTATATTCTTTATTCAATTCTTCAGCTTTTTTATCAGCTAGTGATATAAGATTTTCATCAATATTTGATCCGTTTAATATCCATAGTACTTCATTATTTGGGTCAACAATAACTATCGAACGTCGATGATGTAGACTTTTAGCACTATTATCTACCAATACTAATCCTTTTCTTTTATCTACTTTATAGAACTTTAATTCAGCCATAAAGCGTAGAATAATTAATATTTCTTGAATATTGCTATCGTTAAATTTCTGATTGGGAGTATAGTAATTAAGATTATAAACAAATCAACAGGCAGTAGAATCAATCTTACAATTATACATATTATTTAAAATGAAAAATGCAATTACAATAAGTATAACACCAAATGTTTGGTAACTAACTGCTCTACTAGTATCATGTGGATCATTTGTAGCTGAATTGATTAGGTATAGACCCAGAGCACCCATCATCATAACAAGACCAGCTACAAGACCTTCAATAAGGAATTGTCGATCCTGGCTTGGATATATCAAGATTGGATTACCATCCTCACCTCCACCAAACGCAAGTGGATCCTCTACAAGATTATAAACACCGCCGATGTAAATGTATAGAATGCTCAGAAATATGGCTAAAAAGATAAAATTGCTGGGAATCCTAGTTGGTAATACAAATTTGATTTTGTTAAACACAAATTGTGGTCGTTTTACCCCAGGAATAGCTACCCAAGGTAGAGTAGATTTATTTGATTCAGACATTCTTAATCCTCAATTTTAAAGGACAAATTAAATGTTCACTTTTATCGCGGTGAGAATTTACAAATCATGACCTTTTTGCTATGATCATTGCTGCATTTTCGTGTATTGAAAACCTTTTTTTACGTTTTACAGATGTATGACTTTCATCAACCTCAATAATTTCAGCAATATCCTTGTAAATAAATGTAATTGGTTCTAGAATTTTGTTAAACCACGATTTTTCTCCAGTTCCTATTTTTATTACTAAACGATCATATGGTATATTCGCAACAGAATTAGCCACCCAATCAAGAACCATTTCTAATGAAAAGCAAATCGTCGTATTTATTAGATCATTGTTAAGAAAGATCGCCATACCTGTTGTTTTCCCTGGATCTATTCCGACGATACAGATACGTTCAGGTTCATTTTTCCTAAGCTTGGAAAACACTATACTCCTTATTGTGTCCTCATGCATTTGGCATTGGATAACTGCAATATTATGATGGTTGATATAATTGAATTCACTACTATCAGTAATGATTAGATCCATTGTTGTCAGATCATCCTGATTGTGAAGATGTAAATAGTCTACATAGTTTTCAATTGCACTTTTGATCTTATAGAATAATCTAAAGTCTCTAGAAACTATTGCAACCGTATCTTTTATTCTCAATATAATAATAATGTTCATAAAATTATTAATCACTTTTTCGAATAATAGGTGATATAAATCCAAACTTATCTTGATAATATGAAAATTATATTTGGATCAGATCGAAAACATATCACCCAGGAATTAGATAAAATTATTGCCAAAAACATTCAAGATCAAATATTAATTATTGATATGAAAAGAAATATTACACCAAAAGTAGATGCTAGTAGAGTAAGATATTTTCGTCCCAACTCTCAAAATGAACTCATAGATTTAATACTTGAAATTGAAGATTATATTACAAGACGCACAAGATTACTTATTGTGAATGGAATTATCGAATTTTTACGAGATTATCGAGGTAATTCAGCGAAATTAAATTCACAAAATAATAAAACCTATGCTGCGATCATGTCAATTTTATCAACATTAAGTAGAAATTATCTTCTCAACATAGTGATTTCTAGTATAGAAACAGGTCTAATTGATAAGCATGTTGTATTTACACGAATTAATCAGTATTATAACATTGAGGAAGTACAAGTTTAAATCTGTAGAATCTCAGTAATTCTCATTATTTCAGGGCCAGTTGTATCACTTCCCACTAAAGTACCTTGGTTATTAGAAATAATACCCAAACGAGGGTAAGGAGTTCCCCGGTTAACCGTGACTACATCACCTGGTACTCCAAAATAATTTGATATCCATTCAATATCTTCCTCAGAAAGCATAGGATGAGTCAAAAAACCTTTGGATGAAAGAAAAATCAAAGAACCCAATAATGAATTATTAATAAAACTGCGGGATTCAACTTCTACATCAAGCATATCTGAAATCTGCCGTTGTTCTCTAGAGTTATAATCCTTATGTACCAATGCTCTTTTATCCGAGGTAATGATAGTATTTCCCAAGGCTGTTAACTTTGTATCAAGAATATGAATAGAGACATTTTCCGGAAGAGAATTTTCAATAGAATCATATTCTGATTGTGAAATAAGATCAGGGAAGAGAATGTGATTTGAATTACCGACAGAAAATATCCCATTAAGATGGGAATTAGAAACAGATGAAACCACTATTGGTACATTTAAATGCTCTTTAATTGTATTTAAGGTGACTTCTTTTATTCCTGGGGGCAATAGTACAAAAGAATTTGTGGAGAAGCCAAAAATACCAATACTTGAATTTCCTAGTATTGAAATTCTAGGATCTAACATTCTTAATTTCTCCACTTAATGACCAACCTAATCTTCATCCTCATCAAAATCTTCTTCGTCAATTTCAGCTTCAGAAGGTTCTCTTGATGCAGGAATTTCGGTTGTTTCGAAATCTTTTGTTATAGAAGTATCTACAAGATAAACCTCTACAACATCATCATCACTTTTTACGACACGTACGGTGATCTTTCTTGGGGGTTTCTGTATTCCCCTTTCCCAAATTTTTTCATTAACCTCTTCAGATATAATAATATCATCTGATTTTACATGTCTAGCAATGAATTCCTTTATTAGTCTCATTGCTCTTGGTGCCCTTTTATTTCTTGGAATTGAGTTCAATTTTGGATAAAAAGGAATAGTGTATACTCGTTCTAATACTGTTTCAAATGATGACATATTATTACCTCTTTATTGTATGTGTGCGCCAATTCCTTTCACCAGGATGTTGCCGCACCTTTCTCTGGGTTTTCATCGTAACCCATGTTGGCACAGGAAGGTTGGTTTTCTGTGCTTTTGCGTATCTTTTCTTTCTAGCATAATTTTTATATCTAGCCATTCTAATCACACTCGCTTAAATTTTATTGAAGATTCTCTCTTGCTACCTTGCAATTGTTTCAACATCTGTAAAAACTGCTCTTCATTAATGGGAGATCCTATTCTTCCAGCTTGATACAATTGAATAAGTTGGTTTTCAATAGCAGTTGCCATTTGTTGCTTTACAAGTTTCAAATTAGATAATCGTTGTTTTGCATCATCAGTTAGAATTTGTCTAAGAATTAATTGTTTCTGTTCTTCCAGTGCGGCTGCTCTTTCCTGCTCTTGTTGAATTCGAGCAGCATCTTGTTGTGAAATCTGTTGTTCCTGCAACTCCTGCATCCGTTTTTTACGTAATTCTTCTAATTCATCACTCATAATACAAAATCACCTTAAACTAATTTTCTAGCAATTTCATCTACAAAGGACATCCCTTTTGCAGTGATTTGTCTTCCATTGTCTACTTTTTCGACTAGTTTTGCATTTTCTAACTGCTGAAGGATCTTCCTTGCGATGCTACCACTCCCGGATCGGGATTTTTCCTGTTTAGTGCCTCGATTTTTTCTACCACCATACATGGCTTTTAATCTACGAGTACCTAAAGGTCCTTTTAAGTAAATTTTTCTCAGTACTGCTGCGGATCTAATATACCACCAATCTGGACTTTCTGGGGGAAGTTCTCTGTTAACACCTGTTTTTACAAATGGTGCCCATGAGGGAGGAATGATCTCAGCAAAGGTTTTAAATTCCTCTGAGATTTCTCTTATTAGATCTGTAGCAGAAACATCATATGCTGTTACCATAGTATAACCTCAAATTGAATATATATTAAGCTACAAATGCCAATTAGTATCTTCTTAAATAAGATATTCTATACGAATCAATAATTATCTGCTTGCAAGATAGTCATTTGAACGCGATAATTAAGAGAATAACTCATCCCAATTTGTTGAATATATTTTTAATGGATCATCTATTCTAGTATACCCATGATTACCAAAATAATCCCTTTGAGCTTGTATAAGATTTGAAGGAAGATTTGAGGTCTTCATGGAGATAAAGTAATTCAATGCTGTGCTTATACATGGCATTGGCAGATCATGTTTCACTGCACTAATCATTGCGATTTTTGTGGATTCAATGGTTGCAAGAAGATGTGAAAGAATAGTATCTTGAGTTATGGATAAGGGAGCATGATTATCAAATATCTTCTCAAATAATCCTAATAACTCAGATTGTATAATGCAACCAGATCTCCATGTTGATAATACCGATTTTAAATCGATATTCCAGTTATGAATAACACTACTTTCTTGAATAAGCAAAAAACCCTGGTAATAAGTAAGTATTGATGCAAATAGTAGCGTATCATAGAGGGTTTTTTCATTTATAGCATCCACAGGGTAATCTGTTAAAGGAATTATTTGAGAAATTTCTTCCCTCTCACTCTTCTTTGATGAAATAATCCTCTGGATCACTGCTGTATTTATTATTGATGCACCATTGCCAATATCAAGGGCATCGATAGCTGTCCACCTACCTGTACCTTTTTGTTGTGCTGTATCATCAATTAAATCGATTAGATGATTCTCACCATCCTTTACATCGAAAATATCAGTGGTTATAGATAGGAGATAGGAAGAAAGGTTGTTCACATTTATTTTAGAGAACATTTCTTTTATCTGTTCATTCGTTAACTTCCCGATTTTTCTCATGTAATCGTATATCTCAGAGATCAGTTGCATGATACCATACTCAATACCATTATGGACCATTTTTACATAATGTCCAGCACCATCTGGACCTAAGTGCGCACAACTGGGTAAATTATTGTATTTTGCAGATATGGAGGTTAGTATGGATGAAGTATGATTCCATGCAAATTTTGAACCTCCTACCATAATCGAGGGGCCATATAATGCACCTTTCGCACCTCCAGAAATACCAATACCTACAAAATTGATGTTAAATTCTCTTGCGTATAGTTCTCTTCTAATGGTATCTTTATAATAAGAATTTCCACCATCAATGATGATATCATCAGAACTCAGAAGAGGAATCAATTGATTCAGAAGATCATCAATACCAGGCCCTGCATTAATCATTAATAATATTTTTCTAGGAGACTGAAGTTGTAGAATCAATTCATTCAATGATTTGGCACCATAGACTTGATTTTCAACTGATAATTGCTGAATTTTTTGAACATCGCTATCAAAAATCGCAACTGAATACCCCTTATCTATAAAATTCATTAATAGGTTTTTTCCCATTACTCCTAGCCCTATTAATCCAATGGTATGTGTCTTCATTTCTTCAAGGAAGAGTATATTATTTGTTGCATTAATAATTATTGCTCAATTACTGAAGTATTCGAATCTCTTAATTTTTATATAAGACTACAATTCATAATTTGTGAAGGAAATATTCAAGCAGGTTCTGCATGGGAAGCCACATATCCATGTTGGTAGATCTGGAATTTCTGATGCTTTGATATTTCAAATTCATAATCACTTTAAAAAGAAAAAAATTATTAAGATAAAATTCTTGAAAATTAAGGATAAAGATGAGATCGAATTTTATTCTAAACTTTTGGCAAATAAAGCGAAAGCAAAAATATTAGATATAAGAGGAAGTACTTGCATAATTCAAGATATTTCTAAACAAGGTAATACTCAAATGAAATAACTATAACCATCAATAAAACCTTTTATGCATGTGATGAAATATTGGCTTGAGTAGTAATTGTCAACAATTGAAGAAATTGATATTTCAAATATCAGGCATGGAGTTCCAGAAGCAACAATATTAATAATATTTGGTGCTTCGGGTGATTTAACAAGACGAAAATTAATGCCAGCATTATATCATTTATCAAGAGAGAATTTATTACCTGAAAAATTTAAGATTTTAGGAATTGGAAGAAGAATACAAGAAACAGCTAATTTTAGATTTCATATGAAACAAAGAGTTATTCAGTATTGTTCACATAAAATGGAGGCGAGATATTGGAATCCACTTGCATTTTCAATGGAATCACTAATCGCCAACTATTATGATTTAGATACATATTCGACAATTGATCAGAGAATTAAAGAGATTGAAAGTAATTGGGATGAGGCAGCAAATATTTTAATTTATCTTGCTACTAACCCGAGTCATTTTGAGGAAATTATTAAAAATCTAGCACAGGTAGGGTTGAATAATTCAAAACAAGATAAATGGGCAAGAATTATTGTTGAGAAACCTTTTGGATTGGATCTCGAATCTGCCTTGAAGTTACATAACAGTATTTTTGAACATTATAAAGAGAATCAAATATATAGAATTGATCATTTTCTTGGTAAGGAAGCAGTCCAGAATATTCTCACCTTTAGAATTTTCAATTTATTATTTCAGCCTTTATGGAATAACAAGTATATAGATCATATCCAAATCATGAATTCAGAAACAATAGGTGTTGAAGGAAGAGCTGATTTCTTTGAACAAACTGGTGGGGTAAGAGATATGATTCAATCCCATCTTCTTCAAATTTTGGCATTTCTAACTATGGAATTACCGGATAATCTTGATCCAGAAATAATTAGGAATAATAAGGTAGATTTACTTGAATCGATTCGAATTTACACCTCGGACGAGGAAATACGAGAAAATGCAATTCGTGGACAATATGAACAAGGTGTTGTAAATTCTGAGCTCGTAAATTCATATAGAAAAGAGGAAGGCATACCTGAGAATTCTATGGTTGAAACTTATGCTGCAATTAAATTATTCATTGATAATGATCGTTGGAGCGGAGTACCAATCTATTTGAGAACGGGAAAGAGAATGGTTACTCGAAAAACTGAAATATTTATTCAACTGAAATCTGTAGATTTCAGAATTGAAAGCACAATATTACCACAAGCGAATTCAATTCGACTAGAAATCCAACCAATGGCTGGGGTTGAAATAAATATCAGTTGGAAACCACCAGGAATTTTGACAGAGATTGAACCTACATTATTAAATATTGGAGGGGAAGCTCATCTCAAAGAGCCCAAAGCTTATGAACGATTATTGGTTGATGCTATGAGAGGTGATTCAACATTATTTGTAAGAATTGATGAAATTTTTGCAATGTGGAAAATAGTTGATCCAATTGTAAAATATTGGTCAAAAAATAATTCCAATCCTACTGTGTTTCCAAATTACTATGCAGGAACGAAAGGTCCATCAATAGCGAATGAATTCATAGAACGGGATGGCAGAAAATGGTCAGAGATTTAAATTTCAGAGAGTAGAAATATTGATAGTCTCTCTTGCTCGGAGAAATGAGTTTTTATTGCGCACATTAGGCTTGATTGTTCGTACGTGAATATTCCAATTTTTACATCTTCATACAATTCAAAATTACAGAGTTCTAATGCGTCTAAGATTATTTTCCTAATTTCAGATTTTTGGAAGAGGTGCAAAACAAGTTTAGAAACAACAACACCATTTGATGGAAGGTTAGTTGGGTAATAAATTTTATCTATTCCAGAGAATTTCTCCTTATGAAATAACATAAGGAAAGCTTTCCAATCCACCTTATATACTTATGAAGATGAGAAAAAGCCTTTAGTATACTGCTTAAAAGATCATAAATGAGTAAATGGTTTGATTTGAGATTAAAAAGGTTGAGCATTCTGTGAAGATATTTATCCCTCCAGAAGAGGCACATTATAAGTAAGGAAAAAGTATGAATTTTGAATTTTATATGTTTTCAAAAGTAACAAGTGTTAATGAATAAATCTATTCAAAAAGGATGTTACAGAAATTGGCAATAGTATTGATAAGTAAATTAATAATCTAAAAGGAAATTCAAGGGCAAACATTACTGAAGCTTTTTGGATTGAACCAATTCCTATGAGATATACAGCCAAAAAATCAAACAGTGCAAATCCAATAAACCCTGTAATTAATAGAAAAGCTCTTTGTCTTGCTCGTACATATTCTGTTTTAGAAAAGATGAACCGGATCACTCTAGCCACGGAATACAGGAATATCAGTAAGGTAATGATCAAGCCTATGCTTGTAAGGGAGGAGATTAGTAGAAGTCTACCCAAAATAAATACCAATAATCCTGAAATAATTAATATTGTCAAAAGCTGTTGAATTATTACATCAAGATTAGTAAGATATGTAGCCCAAAAAAGAATAGCCAATCCTCCTACTAATGCTGAGAAAGTTGCTCCAAATACTCTTAGATCATCATTACCTAACAAGATTCCTAGAAATCTAAAGAAATATGCAAATGAAATAGAACATAAGAATGTGATCATGAAAAGTGTGATTTTGTTTCGAATAGTTGGTGCTAATAACCGTAATTCTGCTGCGAGTAATACAACAGAGAAGCTGAATGAGACAAGTTCAACAATAAAGATCGATAAGTATCCTTCTTGCATGCTGATTCTTCAGATATCAGTATATTAACTCATTAATTTCTTGTATTTATCTAGATGATATCAATCAGTATATGGCGCAAAATGCCAATGAGTTGCACTTATAAACATTAAAACCTGTGTTCAAAAAGCCTTCAACTTATCTTGATGAAATAAATTGAGATGTTTAGGAGAATTCTAACTTGTTATGCAAGAAACCTTTTGATTATTCTGATATTAGTAAATTATGGTTAAGATATTTATTCTAGATACAGCAATCAGTCAAGTACCCGTTGATTGGCTAAAATTCCCAATGGTAAAACAATATTTTGATAAATATCAAAGATTACCTTTAATAAATGCTTCAGAACATCAATTTGCACTAAAACGAATTCCAAGAGAAGAAAGAAAGGATCGACCAGATATTCTTCATTTTGGATTGTTAACAGCCCTAGGGTATTCAAATCTTATAGATAACCTGGAAATTTATTTTAATTTAAATAAAGGATTATATGAAATTTCAAACACAACAAGAATTCCTAGAGATCAGAAAAGATTTTATGGATTAATAGAATCAATCTTGGCTGGTAGTTATCGAGGAGATTTAATTCAAAGCGTTACATTGGAAGAAGATTTTTATCAGCGAAAGAAATTTCTCTTAACACGACATGGCGATAATATTACTAATTATAGCCTCGAAGAAAATGATATCTTAGTATTTGGAGGTTTTGCATTTGGAAAATTTACTCATAATATTGGAGAAAATGTAATTCCTGTATCCATATCAGATAATTCACTAGAATTATGGACTGCAATTTCATATGTATTGAATTGTTTTCTTCAAAATTAATCCCAAATGGAAACTATATGATCGTCAATTACTAATTCTTCATTCTTGGCAGGCATTATTTCTTCATCAATATTGTATGGACTTTTTACACCACTCAGAATTGTTGTCACACGAATTCTATCTCCAAGAGAAGGATCGATATGGGTTCCCCAGATTATTTCACTTTCTTCATTCATTTCATTTGTAATGGTTTCAACACAGAGACGTACTTCATCTAGTGATAGATTTGTGCCACCGGCGATATTTATTAATGCAGCCTTACTATCCATTACTTTTACATCCAAAAGAGAATTACTTATACTTTCGCGTAGTGCATTATCAATTCTATTTTCACCTTCTCCTTCACCCATTCCTATAACTGAAGATCCCCCTTGTTTTAAGACTTGCCTAATATCTGCAAAATCTACGTTTACATATGCTGGAGTTACTATCAGATTAACAATACCTTTTACTGCACGAACCAAGATCTCATCAGCAACTTCAAAAGCCAAATTAATGGGTAGGTTGGGTACTAATTGCATCAATTTTTCATTGGGGATCACTATTACGGTATCGCAATTCTGATAAAATTCTTGTAAACCTGACATTGCATGTTTTGCTCTGGTTTCACCTTCCATTTTAAAGGGTAGAGTACAGATTCCCACAACTAATGAACCTGCTTTTTTTGCAGCTTCAGCAATTACTGGAGCTGCACCTGTTCCAGTTCCTCCTCCCAATCCAGTTGTGACAAATACCATATCTGTTCCTTTGATTACAGACTGTATGGTCTCATAGCTTTCTTCTGCTGCAGCTTTACCAATAATTGGATCATTTCCTGCACCCAAACCTTCAGTCAAGTTTAATCCCAAGATAATTTTTTCATTGCTCTCAACATCACGGAGATGGATAGCATCAGTATTAGCAGCTATTGTTGTTGTTCCTTTATAATTTGATGTTACAGTCAATCGATTAATCGCATTACATCCACCTCCTCCAACGCCAAAAACAACAATACGATTTTTCTTACTGGAAATGATTTTATCCAGTATTGAATTTACATTTTCTGAAGATGTATTGGATGTATTATTAGATAACCTAGAGTTATTGTAATTATTTTTATTTAAGCTTCCAATATCATTTACTTTGATTGAGTTTTTTTCTTCTGGTTTTTCATCCTCTAATGAATCAAGCAATTTTCTAATCGAATCAGCCATAATGAAGAAAATATGTCTTAAAGATATATTAATCAGCAATACACAGATACTACTGTAGTATTTTTTCTAGATGCTGAAATTCTTGAAATGAAATTAAATCATAAGTAGTATTTTTCCATTCTTGTGATATTGCAGAATTTCTGTATATTATCATGATCCTGTTTGAAGAATTTTGAAGAAATTCAGGTATTAATAATGGTAGACAAGGATAGTAGTATATTTCAAATTTTATACTTTGTTTAGTAGCAATTAATCGCTTTTTTTCATCTATACATAAATAACCGAAATACTCCATGATCTTTCCTATAGACTTCAAAATTGATACACAATGTTCATTTCTACTGTAGAATCCTAGCCAAGAGTAAATATTTTGATGAAACGATTTTTTTTCATTAGATAATAATTGATTAGATATGGAGGAAAGTATCGGTTTAAGTACATTTTCTGATACTCCTTGTTTCATTAAACCAAGCAAAAACCTTCCTGGATTATGGGTAATTTGAGTACAGTTCTGATGAATGATGCCTGAGATATTTGGATTGATTTTTAAAAATTCTAATGTATCTTTAATTCGTTTGTTGAGGTTTTCTGAGGTTGTTGATTTCAAAATTATATTCAAATAAAATTTTGGACTTTCATCTATTCTTTCTTGGGAGAATTGTAAAATAGTGTCTTTTGTCTCAAGAAGTGCATTTAGACTAGATAGAAAATTTGATTTTATAGAGATTGAAGAAAATGATAAAAAATGATAATATTCCTTTGTTAATGGATTAAAATAAAATTTTCTCTCCCTTCTCAAATTTGAATATAGGGAGAGATTTATAGCATAAGTCTGATGTTCTAATAGATTATCAAAATGATTTTCTATTATGGTTATAAACTCACCAATAATATCTTTTTGAGTTGATTCGTCTGAATTTTTCTTGATTTTCTTAACTACAGATAATTTACAATACTCAAAAGATATTTCAATTGAAACGATATTATATAATGAGAATATAATTGTCCAGAAATCAATAATATTAGATTCTTTCTCGCACACTGAATTATTCTTCAATATTATAGTAAAAGCAATTAAATCATAGTGTTTTAATGGTATTACTGAATATCTATAGTTTGTATCGAATAAATCAACAGCATTATTCTTTATCAGTTATATTACCTTCCTAATTGGTGCTACTGAATGAAAAAATAAATATAAAAACTCAAAGAATAGGATTTTGTTTCGCGTTCAATTTTCAAAATAAGTAGAAGTATTATTGTTGATTCAAAGAAAGGAGTTATTTATAAGCGTTATAAAAATGGTTTAGACATGTCACTAAGACAAAAAAAGGGTAAAAAAGAAAGTGCACCAATGCCTTCAACTGGTGCAGGGTTAATGCGATATTTCGATGAAGATCTACCTGGTATCAAGATAGGACCAAAATCAGTAGTGCTAATAAACAGTATTTTTATTCTGATTGTGATTATAGCAAACTCTAAATTGAATCCATTCAATGTATAAGACCTGATAGTGAAGCCTGGTATCATGATGCATTCGGGATGCATTGATCGTGGGTTCAAATCCCACTCAGGTCATTTTATGTATGAAATAATCCTCTGTAGTTAAAAGGATTTTAGATGGATGAATAATTGCTTCTGTTTTATTTTCCTTAATAGCGGATGAATGATCCTTTGCGATCCCAATAGCCACCAATTCTTTTTTCGGTGATTTAATTGCAACCATTTCACCTCGATTGAATTCGGAGTATGCTATAACTGCAGGAGGTTTTAGGTCAACTCCATGGCAAACATATCCTACAGCATTTTCTCGAATGAAAACCACAGGTAAATGTTTAACAGCGTTTTCAACTGGGATAATTACTTTTCTTATTGCTCTTTCATCTTTATTCTCTAGGTAATCATTCCAAGCATCAAAAATATTGTGAAGAGATACCAAAGAGCTTTCATCAAAAGGTCCTGTCCTTATCCTTCGTAATTCCTTCATAAAACTTACAACACCAATTGATTTACCCATGTCTATACACAGAGTTCGAATATACGTACCAGCTTGACAGCTTATCTTTAATAAAAGATCTTCTGATTTTTTATCAAGTAAATCAATCGAATAAATAGTACGTTTACGAAGTTTTTTTACTACATTGGATTCTTTTGGTGGAACCTGATAAATTTCGCCTGTGAAATTTGAGATCATAGTTGAGATTTCGGTTTGATTCAATGCTCTAGAGCAATTCATTGTACAAATATATGTCTTAGGAGATTGTAATAATGTAGATAATACTCTTGTGGATTTGTTTATTCCGATAGGTAATACTCCAGTTACCTGAGGATCTAATGTTCCAGAATGACCTGCTTTATTGATTGAAAGAATATTTTTAACAATACTAACGACCTCGTGTGATGTCGGACCAGCTGGTTTATCCAAATTAATGAAACCATATTCAATATATTTGGATAATTCCCGATCCTCAGGATTTGTTCCATAAGATGAAAATCTAGTTTCATTGAATGCTTCATTATCTACAATGATTAATGATGGGTTCATTTAACATCAATTAATCTATTTAAATAATTCTTTTAAATCATTGTTCTTCTTAATTAAATTATTTACAGTATCATCGGAGTTATCATCTAAAGATAGATCTAATTTATGAGGTGTAGGTTCAATATGAGAGATATTGACCCTTCTCCTCTTAATATTTGGTCCTGTAATTTCAACAAAGTTTTTATCAAGAAGTTGAGTAACTACTGCATAGTTCCCAGCTTCTCTACCCATGATTTTTGTAACAATTCTTCCTATTTCAATTGCAGACATTTTATTTACCTCATCATACTCGCCCAGATTATTTCTGCGATGAGTATATCTTTCCATTAGTGCAGTGTTATTTGAATTAGTTGATAGTGACTTTTTTTATTGACTAAATATTAAGAAAGTTCAACTTCAATTCTGATATCATTCGGAACGTTTAGACGCATGAGTTGATGCATTGCTTGTTCGTCAGCATCTAAATCAACTAACCTTTTGTGAATTTTCATCTCGAAATGTTCCCAAGTTTGAGTTCCATTTCCACAGGGAGATTTTCTCACTGGTAATATTACTCTGCGAGTTGGAAAGGGAATTGGACCTTTCATGCGTATTCCTGAATTCACTGAAATTGCACTTAATTCATCACATATTTTTGCTAGGGATTGAACACTTGTACTTAGTAGTCTAATTCTTGCTCTTTGAACCATAATAATTCCTCTATACATGATAAATCCTTCCCGATATTTTTAAACTTGTGATAGTATTCTCTAGTAATTATCTAATATTTTTTTCAGATAAATATATATCAAAATTTCAATATTCAAGGTATGGACTATCCATTATGGTACACTGATCTTCAACAAATAATTTTCTATCTTGTTCAGCAAAAGGATTTCTTAGTGATTTTTATTCCAAAATTTATTCAAACAATAGGGATTTTAGGATGTTTATGGGAGGGGATCTACATATACAAGGATGATTTTCGGATACAAAAAAGAGTCAAAAATTTATTTAAGGCATTTATCACTTGGGTTATTGGTATAATTCTTGAAACTTTTATTATATATGTTGAAGATATCCTATGATTGATTATTTAAAGATGATTGAATGAAGGATCATATGCAAAATTATTTGGGTAATCCATTTAGCAATTTGAAAGCAATATTACCTGCCCAATCAATATTAGATATAGCTTTTAAAAAGGCCATGAAAATTAAACCTCCAAAAATGAGAGAAGGAGCCGTAATACAAACTAGAGAATTAGAAATTAATCGAGTTAATACTGTAAATAATATTATTTCAAATAGACTGGAGAGTGTAGTAAAAGAATTTCCTTCAATAAATCAACTCCATCCTTTCTATTTAGATTTAATAGAAATAATCATAGATATTGATGAGCTCAAAAAAATACTTGGTAGAATTTTTGGTTCAATTACGACAATAAAGCAAATATCTCAAGATATCATCGGTGAAATGTTGGTTAGTGATCAAAAATTTCAATTAAAGAATTTTCGTAAACAAGCTTTTGGTAGAATTTCAAGTGTGGTATATAATTTAGATCCATTTTTTGAAAAACTAGAAAAGATAAGGATTGAATTATCAAATTTACCCAGTTATAACTCCACAATTCCATGTATTGTTGTATGCGGTATGCCAAATGTTGGAAAATCATCCTTTATCAAAAAAGTTACAAGTGGTAAGCCTGAAGTTGCTGGGTATCCTTTCACAACAAAGAAACTAATATTTGGACATCGAGATTTCGGTTACTTGAAAATTCAATTTGTTGATACGCCTGGATTATTAGATAGAGAAATCGATGAGAGAAATGAAATAGAACTTCAAGCTATTACAGCACTAAAACATCTCGCTGATATAATGATTTATCTGATTGATTTATCTGCAGTAAATGTAACAAATTTGAGTTCACAATTTAATTTATTGAGGGAAATAAAAGAATTTTATCCATCAACTGAGTTTCTGATTTTATTCACTAAAGAAGATCTCATTGATATTAAAGACTATCAGTTGGCTGTGCAATATTTAATTGATGAAAACTTGATTACTGGGCCTGAAGAGGTTAGTAAAATATCAATTCAAACTAGTCAAGGATTAGAAGAGTTTCTGACTACAATTCATGATATTCTGAAAAATAATGTAATTAAAAGTGAAAAATTCACTTCTTTGATAGAGATGCAAATTGATGAAGATACAGAAGATGAGGAAAATTTATGGTTTTTATCCTCTTGATGAAAGAAAAATCACAGTATTAATTAATTTGAAATTGATAAAGGATATTAGTGAATTCATATATTTCTCATCCCTTTATTAAAAAGGATACAATACAAGCCAGAATTTACCAGCAAATATTATTTGCTGAGGCTGTAAAACAAAATTCATTGATTATCCTGCCTACAGGTCTTGGTAAGACAATAATCATGATTATGATAATTGCACATTTTCTAAAAAATTCAGAGGGGAAAATAATTATCGTTGCACCTACAAAACCATTGATAGACCAGCATCTGAGCAGTTTTAAGAAATTTCTCAATATTGAAGATGAATTAATAATCTTAATGTCAGGTTCACTATCACCACAATCAAGAGTAAGCTTGTGGAAAAGTGGTAGAATAATTGTAGCAACTCCTCAAATAGTTAGGAATGATATTGTTAGAGGAATTGTTAACCTAACAGAAGTATCTTTGATATGTTATGATGAAGCACATCGAGCAATTGGAGATGACCCATATGTTCTGAGTGCTGAGGTATACGCCCAAAAGAATTTATCAGGAAGAATTGTTGGATTCACTGCATCACCAAAAGATAAGGAAAAATTACGGGAAATAGTACAGAACCTTAGTATTGAAATCATTAAATATATGGATGAAAAAAACGACAAAATTAAACCATATATTCATGGATCTGATGAGGAAGTTATCTGGTTAGAATTACCAGAGAAAATAAAATACATTTTGGATATTATGAAACTATATGTCGAGGAAAATTATAGTATATTGAAGAAGCTAGATTGCTTACCAAAAAATAAATATCAAGGCTTATCCAAAAAATCTCTTATCCAAGTACCCAAATTACTAAATAAGAAACGAAATCAATTAGATGATACTGATTTTTTTGCTGGTATGAGAGCATACGGTCAAATAATGTTGGTTTACCAAGGTATCGAAATGCTAGAAACACAAGGTGTAGAGACACTCAACTCCTATTTTTCAGCGAAAATCCTTGAGTTTAAAAAGGAAAATAAGTCTTCTTTACGCTTCTTTCTTCAAAATGAAAACATAACTAAAGCAAGAGAGATGACAATGAAACTTATTCAACAGGGGATTCGCCATCCAAAAATAGAGAAGCTTATAGATTTTGTCCAAATAACAATTAACAGTAATCAAGATTCCAGAATTCTAATTTTTGCTAATTACAAAGCAACAGTGTACTATATTATTGAAGAATTAAAATTATTACCAAACATAAAAATACATCATTTTGTAGGACAATCAAAATCCTCATATGGTGATGGATTATCACAGAAGGATCAAAAGGAAGTGATGGATTACTTCAGATCTGGAGAATATAATGTATTAGTTAGTACAAGTGTTGGAGAAGAGGGATTAGATGTGGCACAATGTGATTTTGTTATTTTCTATGATATTACCCCTTCATCTACAAGATTAATACAGAGAAGTGGGAGAACAGGTAGATCAAGAAGAGGTAAGATTATTAAATATGTGACAAAAGGTACTCGGGATGAGGTGTATTTTTATTCCTCCAGAAAAAAAGCTAAGGGAATAAAAAAAGCGGTGAATGATGTTATGGAGGAACTTTCAAGTACAAATAAAAATAATCCCAAAAATCAACCACTTAGCGCATTCTTCAGTGATGACAGAGCTGAGGAGAAGCAGGGGAAAGATGTGCAAGTAAATACTGATAAAATACTAATTCAAATTGATCATCGAGAAAAAGGATCTGCAATTCTCAGAGAATTATTAAACTCAAATGTGGAAATCAAGCAAGTAGAATTAGAAATTGGTGATTTCATACTTTCAGAAAGAGTTGCGGTTGAACGAAAGACGATTTCAGATTTCTGTAATTCATTAATAGACCAAAGATTATTTACTCAATTATCTGAACTTAAGCGAACATATTTGAAACCTATTCTAATTATTGAAGGAAATGACCATGAAGGGTGTAGAATACAACCAAATGCGTATAGAGGAGCATTGGCTTCCATTATGATCGATTTCTCAATTCCTATATACCATTGTGCCAATCCTAAGGAAACAGTTGAAATTTTGCTAGCATTAGCTAAAAGGGAACAAGAGGATAACAAGAGATCAAATATTATTAGAACCCCTTTGTCAAGAGGATCAATTTATGAAGATCAACTGGCATTGATTGCAATGTTACCTAATATTAATACAATATTGGCAAATAAATTATTAGTTAAGTTTGGTTCTCCCAACAAGATTTTCCAGGCAACTTTGAATGAACTAAAAGAAGTACATGGAATTGGAGACCAAATTGCTAGAAAGATTATTGATATCTTGAACACCTCATATGAAATAAATTCTGATAATATTTAGTCATTAAGTTTTTTTAATTTGGAAATGAGTTCTGCAATCTCAAGGATTTTATGGGGATCTTGCTCAGAAATAAGCTGTTCACCTAGTAGATCTATTTTACTTTGGATGGGATCAACTAGTGAATTTGATATTTTTTTCTCTTGATGTAAAGGTTCAATTTCTACCTCATCTTCTCTGATTACATGTTGATTGCAGGAAATGCATATCATCCTATCATCTTTTTGTTGAAAAATCGGATTATTACATTGAGGGCAGGAGAAATTTAACATTTTCGCTCCTTTTATAAGTAATTCAGCTGCCTTTTTTACTTGTTCATCGTTCATGAATTTTTAATAGATGTCAAGTATATTAATTTACTATTATAAAGCAATTTAACCATCATGGGTTTTTATACAATTTCATCAATTCATTGTATGAAAAAGCAAATTGATCAGGCAGATATTATTACCATACGTACATTCGAATGTGAACTATGTTTTCGTTTTGATTCTGTAATGTTACCACGAGAAGAGCTTCTAGATAAAGTGAATAGCAATAAAATGCAAATCGGAACCCATATTTTCAATCATGGTGATCATAAAAGAATTATCTATTATAATGAGTATGGTGAATATTTAGGAGATATCATCTCTATCAATATGGAAGATGATCAGCCTAACGATTTAGTTTCTTACATACCTGAGTTTTCATTGGAGAAAAGATCTATCCTCTTTGAAATTAAGAATAAAATGCTACGTACTCTTTTAACTCGCTCAAAATCATTATGTGTTGTTGGACCTTCTTATGCAGGTAAAACCTCTTTAACCAGTTTTCTTGAGACTGGAGTTCCTGAAAGATATAATGGATATACTAGACGATCTCCTACGTTACATAAGTCTACTAAAAGGATTTCATTAGGTGGAATGAAATTATCTGTATTTGATATGGGAGGACAAGTAGATTTCTGGGAATCTTGGGAAAATGAAATTAATAAAAGTGACAAACTAATTTTAGTTATTGATGGAACATCAAATAATTTGGAGGAAACTGCAAATGCCATCAAACTTGTAATTTCAAAAAGGAAAATGCAAGATATTCTTCTGATTTTCAATAAATATGACCTAGTATTGGATGGATATTCTGATTTCTTTTTGTTTGAAGCTAATCTGAAAAACTATATAGATTTTTCAGCTACAAAAAACATTACAAAGGTTATTGCCTCGATATTTAATGGTGTGTGTTATAAAATGCAACCACAATCTGAGGAGATTTCACTGCATGATATACTTACTGAGTTTATTCGATCTGATGCAATTTGATGTCATCAAGATGTTATGATAATACCTTGATTTTCGTAAATTTTTTTTGAATTTCCGCTACTTATTTATGATCAATTAGTGATCTATTTCCAAAAGAAATGAGATATTTCTCTACCAATGAAAGATAAATTTCAAATGAATATACAATCAAAATAGATTGTGAGTGGTATAGCAATTATCGTACTTGGAGAAGGTTACGATGATATGTCATTATTATCATGCCAAGTAATACTTGAAGAAAACAGTACAGATGTAATTATCAGTTCTTTGATAAATGGCGCTGTAAAAGGAGAAGACTCATCCGTGATGGCTGTTTCATTTCAGGAAGCAATGAAACAAGAGGTTGAATACTCTGCATTAATTGTACTTGGAGGAAAAAATATTGAAAATTGGGACCTATTAAATAGTGCCATACGAAAATTCAATGATGAAGGGAAAATCGTTGCAGGAATCCAAAATGGTATTGATGTTATAAAAGGCGTATTACCAGATTGTAGCTATTCTGTAGATTCAAGCATTATAGAAGATACAAACATTATAACCTTATTTGATAGTGAATCAGTTGAAATATTTGCTGAAAGATTAGCTGAAATATTAAATCAATAAAAATGAATTTTTGTGGATTCTGATCATTAATAATTACGCGAAAATCCAAAAATAAGCCTAATGAGACAGATTAATATCAAAGTATCATTAAATTAGAAAGATTCCGAGATTTTTAAAATATCATGAACCTGTTGACAGATAATTATTATGTCTGAAATGATAACATTACCAACTGTTGATCAGAGTGGGTTTAAACATTCAAGAAAGGATCAATGGTGGGTTAAACCTCTAGCACAATTTATCTTTCTCCTAGGTTTTATAGTTTATTCTACATGGAGAATTATGATTGGATTTGATAATATCCATATTGAGGGGACGCATTATGTGAGTCCATTTTTCGCCAACCCATTTGGAATACCTGGTACTGCTGATGGACCCTTTGCGAACTGGCCTTCAACACTCTCTCCAGCCCTTATGTTAATCTGGATACCCTTGGGTTTTAGATTTACATGCTATTATGCACGAAAAGTCTATCATAGAGCCTTTTTAGCAGATCCACCAGCATGTGCTGTGAGTGAATTAAGAAAGGTCGATCTGAAATACAAAGGTGAGAATAAATTACCTTTTGTTGTGAGTAATTTTCATAGATATTTCTTCTATTTAGCCTTTATTCTTGCTGTTTTCCATGTCATAGACTTTTTCCTTGCATTCTCCTTCGAGCATGGAACTGAGACTCGTTTTGGTGTTGGAACCTTGCTACTTGGAATGGATGCTGCATTTCTTTCATTATACGTATTATCATGTCATTCTTGTAAACATTTAGTAGGTGGTGGACTAAATTGTTTCTCATGCAATACTGCAGGAAATGCCAGATATAAGAGCTGGACTTTTGTTAAAAAATTGAATGAGAAGCATCATCTATATTTCTGGTTAAGTCTCTCCACTTTGATTCTTGCAGATATATATATCCAAGCTTTAGCATCGGGATCCATAAGTATGGATTTCGATAAGTGGAAATGGTTTTAGGAGGATTGAAATTTGTCAGAAGAAAAATACAAGCAAAAATTTTCAGTTCAAAGAGGAACTGATACACAAAATATCAAAATGCACGACTATGAAATCGATGTTGATAACAAGATGGTTGTACTCGATGCATTAATTCTAGTACAGGCAAACCATGAACCTGATCTTTCAATACGTTGGAATTGTAAGGCTGGAAAATGCGGATCCTGTTCTGCTGAGATCAATGGAAAACCAAAATTACTCTGTATGAGCAAATTATCTGATTTTTCCAAGAATGAAACCATCATTGTGAAGCCAATGCATACCTTCCCATTAATCAAAGACTTAGTTACTGATGTTTCATGGAATTACAAGGTGAATAAGAAAATTAAACCATTTGTTCTCCCTGAAGGTCAAGAAGATACTCGTATGATGCAGTCTGAGGTAAATAGAGTACAGGAATTCAGGAAATGTATTGAATGTTTCCTTTGCCAAGATGTATGTCACGTCTTGCGAAGTCATCAACGATTTGATTCTTTTGCAGGTCCAAGATTCATGACCAGGTTGGCATCTCTTGAGTTCCATCCACTTAATACAATTGATAGAATTCCCGATATTAAGAACGAATTTGGATCTGGTTTCTGTAATATAACAAAATGCTGCACAGAAGTCTGTCCTGAATCAATACCTATTACAGATGAAGCAATTATTCCTCTAAAAGAGAAAGTTGTTGATAGATATTATGATCCACTACAATGGTTAATCAGAAAAATATTTGTAAGAAAATAATTCTACTCATTTGTGGAGACTATTATAATTACTTCATCTAGTATAAGCAAGTTAAACAATGAAAGTAAGGAAGAGTATTTTCAAAGAATAACTGTTGAAATTAATCAATGGCCAGCTGATACTTTTATTGGTATTCTACCAGAATATTGTTGGGGAGATATTGAAATCAATGATGTTTTACCATTTGTGACAAATATATCTCAATCAGTTTCATTTGGAATAATATTTGGATCAATATTGCATGAATCTACTAATTCAGCGATGTTTGTTTACAACGGAGATGTAAAATTTATCCAAAAAGAAACTATCTTGAGATATGAGAGTGAAAGGGGGATAGTAAAAGGATATAATCAAGGAGTTATATATTTCAAAGGAAAACGGATAGCCATTCTCATTTGTGCAGATTTATGGAACTATCATTTACTTGAACGTATAGTTCTAAATGAAAGAGCAGATTTAGTTTTTGTACCTTCATTTACTGTTGTACAACCGGGATTCCGAGAATATGCTAGAAATCAATGGATTGCATTAGCTATTACTAGAAGCAGAGAATTTATCGTCCCCATAATCATTGCTGATAAAAAAAGCAATTCAGATTATGATACTGGGGAAATGACTGCAATAATTGATCCTTCAATAAAAACAGATTCCATTAAGACAATTTCTGATTTTATTTGTTTCCCAGATTCGACTGCTTCTTGGGTTTCTGGATCGTTAGATTTTACTTCAATAGCTAAGTACAAAGAATATCGCACTGAATTGGGAATTTATTCAAAAGAAATCATCAAGTGAAGTCTGAATTTGATCTTCGTGAGTATCTGCTATTTCTACATCATTTGAATTAGTTGAAGTCTCGCTGACATTAATTTCTATTTCTTTATCTCTTTCTTTCAGTGAAAGGTATGGATCTAAAATAAAGTTTTGGTTTTCTTGAAGCTTACCTTTGTTATATCTGAATTTGGTCATTTTCATTCGAGCTAAATTCATCTGAGAGGGCAATTTTGAATTCCCACCTAATTTAACAAGAGTTTGTACTTCATCATCAGTCAGGTCTAGCCATGCGGCAATTTCATTGCCATTTTTACCATTTATAATTTTTACAAATATATCAAGGTCTTCTTTAAGAAATCTACTAGGGGCAATATGGAGTTTATTGGATGCTTTAATACTGATTGGTACAAGTTTTACTCTTTTTCTGTTGGCAATACCCATCTTTCTCGCAAAATTTGGATAATCAGGAATATGGTCAAGCTTGTGATACATGTGACTAGGTCTAGAGAGAACCAATCCTGAACTCAGAAATTCAAAGAAATATTTTAGTAATGACCAATTTTGAGTTCTCATAATTCTTGCTAGAACAAGATCAGCTTCAGCTAATTGTAGAGTAGATAAATATAGTTCGTTTGGATTCTTACATTGTGAATCAAAAGTATCAAAAATCGAGTGAAGGATAAATCTATAATTACTTGGTGCATTGGATAATATATCCTTAGCTTCCCCAACACTTTTACTGCGATAGAGTGAGTTTATCATTTCTGTTAAAGTCATCATTTTGTTTCTTTGAACATTTGTATTTAGTTTAATTTGATAGTATGATTCTAGTTCATTTATTGCTGCTCTCATATCCCCTTGAGAATTCTCGACAATCGCTTCAATATCCTCTTCAGGAATGGATAATTTTTCCTTCTCTGCAATTCTTTCTAATAACTCAAACATATCTAGCTCATCTAATCGATTAAAGTGAAATACTCTAAGTTCTTTGGATAATTTCATCACTTTATCTGATTCCTCGTCGTTTGCAGTACTAATTATAGGATAATATGAGGATTTAATTATTTTTATAACTTCATTTAATCCTCCTCGATCTGAATTTCCCGCCAATCCATCTATTTCCTCAACTAGTAATAAACGTTGTCTTGAGGCATAAGGATTAAATGTTTTTGCGGCCTTGCCAAATGTTGATTTCAGAGAATTTTTATTCCTAGTATCAGACGCGTTTACTTCTACAATTTCATAATTTAATTCATTTGCTAGAGCCAGTGCCGCAGATGTTTTTCCACACCCTGGTGGGCCAATCAGAAGAACACCTCTAATTTTTGATGTTCTACTATTCCATTTTTTCAAGAATAAATAAACACCATTGACTGAAGATTCGTTCCCAATTAAATCTGATCTTTTCTGAGGTCGATACTTTTCAACCCAAGGTTGCATGAAAAGATATTTCAATTTACTTGAAATTAAAGATTCTTAATTATTTAAAAATTCAATAACAATTATTTTCAGATTTAATTCAAAAAATCTAAATCATAATACTACTTGTAGGATAATATGAGTAGTGAACTTGATTCTATTAAGACATTATTAGAAAATAGTGATTTTTCAATTGCCGATTTTGAATTCATTGTCAGATACTTAAAAAAAGAGAATATAAGTGCTCAGCTGGCAATGCGGAGAATAAAAGCATTTGATAAATTACAAGAAAAATTGGAAGATAATAGTGATAAAGAGGAAATAAAAAAATTACGTCAAAATTTATCTGAAGAACAAAAACAGCTGGAGGCAATCAAGAATGAAATTGCCTTGTTAGAACATAAAAAGAAGGAATGGGAAAATAAATCTACGCTCCTATCGAGTGAAGCAGAACAGCTAAGAGAACAGTTAGACATGCTGCAACAACTTCATATGTCTGATATTGAAGAGGAAAACAAAGAACAACAAGCATTAATTGATTCAGTAACGAAATTGTCTTTAGGCCTCAAGGATTTACTAAACCAAAATGAATACTTTGAAATTATTCTCTCACCAATTATTGGTTGTTTATCACTAATTGCTGAAGAAAAACCCTTTGAATTTGATAAACAAGGTTTTGTTTCTAATTTTGAAGATAATATAATTTCAAAAATACATGAGAAAGTTGATGTAAATGATGTAGTAGAATCTAAAACATCAATCGAAAAATCAATTGCTCAAGATTCAACTATAAATGTGGAAAAAGAAGCCACTACTCGACAAAAACAAGAAAGCAAGAAAAATGAACCAGAGGAAAAAATTAGCTCAGATATTAAAGAAGAAAAATTCAAAGATAAAGAAGATAAAAAAGAAATAGCAACTCAAAAAGAAGAAGAGGAAGAAAATAAGGTTCCAAAGAAAACTCAAGAGGTATTAACTCTTTTCATAGATTTTATTGATGAGGCAAATACTGATGAAGAATTCAAAAAACGTGTTGCAGCAATCTGCGATACTGATGAAGCATATGAAACCTTAGGTAGTATTGCATTATCACAAGTATATAGTTTTAAAACTAAAAGTAAAGATAAAAAACCACAATTAGTCAAATTATTGAAATCTTGGATGAAATCAGGAGTTCCTTGGTAAGTATACAATATTTTATTACAAAACAGATATTTTAATAGATTAATCAGTTATTTGAGATATAAAAGTGAATGAATTGACATGAGGTTGCTAGGAGCAAAATCCTTGAAATATATCCAGTCAGAATCTATTGAAATATTAGAATTAATTGAGAATTTCTTAAGTGAATCAATTTTTCTAACTAAAAAAAAGCTAATAGAAGTATTCAATGAAATAGATCATGATATACAAATGGATCAGCATTTACTTTCTTTACATGAAAATCACCTGATTCATATATGGAAAGGTCATGATATTTTATATGAATTAACTGTAAATGGCTATGATCTCCTTTCATTCAATCAATTATTTGATAATAATTCATTAAAAAGTATTGGAAAAGAAAGAGGGATTGGAAAGGAATCACTTGTAATTCATGGATTAAATTTTAAAGATCGAGAAGTGATCATCAAAATCCACAGAGTGGGATACACTTCCTTTACACAGTTAAAAAAACAACGTCGATATATTAAAAGCAATTCAGAGAATAATGAGTTAATCCAATCGGCCGAAAATGCTACAAATGAGTTTCACTGGTTAAAAATCGCAAATGAATTAAAATTGAATTCGCCTGAACCATTAGCAATTAACAGACACATAATTATTGAAGAATTGCTTCCAGGAGTAGAATTATATAAAATAACTAATTTTCAAAAGCCTAGTGAAGTACTAGAATCGATACTTGATTTTATTGATATTTCGTGGAATAAAGGGAAGTTTGTTCATGGTGATCTCTCAGAATATAATGTAATAGTGACAGAAAATGAAGTGCCTTATATAATAGATTTTGCACAATCAATATCAGTAGAAGAACCTAATGCATTATTTTTACTCAAAGCTGATGTAACTAGAATTGTCAATTTTTTCCAAAGAAGATGGGGAACTAAATATTCTGTTAATTCTGTATTAGATCAAATATTATCTAAACATCTGTAATTGGATGGAGTTGATCTAATTAACTTCAATCTAATATTTAATATATTACGACTTATATAATATTATAGTGTTTCTACCAATTTTATCCTTTGATATTTTACCTATGAGTTCGAGTGAATCGGATGAGGAGGTTCGAGTAGCAATTGAATTAATTGATGATGAGGCAAAAGGAAGGGAATGGAACAATGCTCCATTAAGTAAATTGCTAGCAATCATAAAGAAATACAAGCCTATTTACGTAGGAACTGATAATCCAAATGAAATTATTTCATCTAATGTCTCAATTGCTGAATTTTGTAGAAAACTACCATCAGAAACTAGTCTAGTTCATGTGAACCTACTAGCAAATGGAAATACTATTGCCCTCAGAGAGTTATTAAGGTTAAATCAAATACCCATAAGACATAAGTTAACCCCACTAAAAACAGCTAAGATGCTGAACATTCTACTCAGAAAAGGTATTGGAATGAAACTTGAACCCTTCCATAACGAAACAATGATAAAAATTGGTCAACCCAGAAGGCATAGAAAGGGTGGTTGGTCTCAAGCTAGATTTGAAAGAACAAATGAGGAAGTTGTCCTGGCCAAAGCAAGAGAGTTAGAAATTCTATTAAAAAGAAATGAGTGTGCATATGATAGTAATATTCAACAAACAAAATACGGAGCTAAACAAGGACGATTTCATATTTTTGAAGAACGAAGGAAGATTGATCAGATTCTTTCAACGTTTTCCTCATTTCCTGCAAAAATAAGGATTTGGAGTCCTGCAAAACAAATTATAACACATCAACCAATTCATAATAAAGATTCAAAACTAACTCTACTGTATGATCCAGGGGAATTGATCGTAGGAATTGATCCTGGAATGGAAACAGGTATTGCAATCATCAACTTAGATGGTAGTATTTTATTACTTAAAAGTAAAAAAAGCATGACCAGAAGTGAGTTAACTACTTTGATCTCAAGTTATGGTACTCCGCTAATTATCGCTTCTGATATTCCTCATCCCCCAAATCTAGTAAAGAAAATTGCTGCAATTTATAGTAGCAAAATCTCATCACCTAAGCAAGAGCTTTCAGTCAACGAGAAAAGGATAATTACAGATTCTGTAGAAATGAAAATGAATACTCACGAACAAGATGCACTAGCGGGGGCTCTTTATGCATTTGCTCAATATAAATCAATTTTTGCGAAGGTATTAAATGATCCTGATTTAAATGATAAAGAAAAAATGCAAACTAAGAAATTGATAGTTTTAGGTTTATCATTGGCAGAAGCAAAAATAGCATGCAAAATACAGAAAATTGAAACAGGTAAAGTAGAAATCTCGCCTAAGCCTGAAAAATATAATGAAATAATCCAAAGTTTGAATCATAATTTACAGATGTTAAATAAAAATTTAACATTCTATATTGCTGATAATGAGAGAAAAGAAAAGCAGATAGCTAATTTGAATAATCAAATCCAGAGAATGAAATATCGAAAAGAAAAAGAAGAAAGCATATTGACAAAAAGAATATTAGAAAAGGAAATAGTACGTAATAAAAATATAATAATTGATGCATTAAAGATTGAAAAATCAAAATTAGAGAATTCAATTGACTTATTTCGAAAAAGAATAAATGATTTAGAACAAATGCTTTGGATATCACTGGAATCAGGAGGATATCCAATTAAAGTAATTGAGGTTTTCTCAATAAATGATATTGATAATCTAATAAGGACTAAAGGAATTGAGGATGGGGATATACTCTATGTTCATGACCCAACTGGAACAGGAATTCAAGCAATGAAGATGGTTATTAAATTTGATCTAAGAATAATATTTACTAAAAGGGGTGAATTTCCCTTAAATATTCAAGAAATACTTTATGAACATAACATACCATTTATTTCAGCCAAAAAATATGATTTAAGAATTCTTGACACAATTGCATTGGTTACTAAAAATAACTTAGAGTTGGCATTGAATGACTTTGCAGAAATTAGAGAGAGAAGAGAAAAGAGAAAGAAAAGTGTTCGAATTGAGAAAGAAATAACTAACTATTACTATGAAAGAGAAAAGGAGATTCAGAAAAGTACTCCAGATTATTCAAATTATGAGCCTGAGGATGATGAGGGATCATACCTTTAATTTAATATAGAAAGAAAAAGTCATCTATCTTTAGTGAAGGAAAAACAAGTCAAAGAATACTATAACAATTTCTCAGAAAACTATGATCAATTTTATCAGCCCATTCAATTCCAAAAATTCTCTGAATTGAATCATTTATTAAGCTCAATTGATTATGGGAATTGTATCGATTTGGGTGGTGGTACGGGTTTATTCTCTCTTTATACAAATTATCCCGTTTTAACATTAGATATTTCACCTAAAATGATCAGAAAAGGCTTGAATAATGAATGGATTGAAGAGGGAATTATTGCTGATATGCAACAACTACCACTAAGAAGTGCGAGTATAGAAAATCTCGTTTCATTCACGGCAATTCAAAATACCAGTGATCATACTAAATCATTTTCAGAAATCTATCGAATAATGACTAAAGAATGTAAATTTATTATAACGTTTCTGAGGAAGACATTTTCAATAACAGAAATTCCTGAATCATTTATGCAAGAAAATTACCACACACTTGTATTAAAAACTGAGGATCATGGACTTACAAATATAATTGGCTAGATATTTTCTACTGATTAACTGCTTTCATTAATATTAAATACAAGTTTAAAATATATTATGCGTTAATAAATTTTGATGAGTACGTACCTAGATCAGATTCGAGAAATTGAAGAAGAAATTCGTCGTACAAAAATAAATAAGGCTACTGAAGGACACGTTGGTAGATTAAAGGCAAAAATTGCTCGTTTGAAACGTATGCAGCAAGAGAAAACACTCGGATCATCAGGTGCAGCGGGAGAAGGCTATGATGTAAAGAAATCAGGAGATAGCAGTGTTGCCTTGATTGGCCTTCCTTCCGTAGGGAAATCTACATTGCTGAACAAATTATGTGGGAAGGAATTATCTCAAGTTGGAAGTTATGCCTTTACGACATTAGAGGCAATACCAGGTGCGATGCAACATCAGGGAACTACGATCCAAATAATTGACCTTCCAGGTATTATCTCTGGTGCATCAAAGGGAAAGGGAAAAGGGAAGAGGGTACTCGGTGTTGCACGAAGCTCTGATTTAGTTCTTATTATCCTTGATGTTTTCGATATAGATACTCATGTGAGATTAATTTATGAAGAGTTACAGTCTGTAGGAATCAGATTGAATCAAGAAGCACCAGATATAGTAATTGAAAAAACTCATAGAGGAGGGATTTCAATTTCAACCTTGAAAATTCTTACGAAAATTGAAGAGAAAACAATTAAGGGGATTATGAATGAATACCGCATCATTAATGCAAATGTTACTATACGTAGTGATATTACAGTTGATCAATTAATTGATACTTTGGAAGGAAATAGAGTATATATACCAGCATTTATGGTAATTAACAAAATTGATTTGATTGCAGAAGAAAAATTGCAGAAAATATTTAAGAACTATCCGAATGCTATAGGAATATCTGCTGAGGGTGAAATTAATATTGAAACTTTAAAAGACAAAATAATTGATCATTTAAAACTCATCCGAATTTATTTAAGACCTCAGGGTGGAGAGACTGATTTTAATGAACCGCTGATAATTCGAAAAGGTGCAGATATTGGAGAAGTCTGCGATAAATTACATAGAACTTTTCGAAAGGAATTCAAATTTGCCCGAATCTGGGGTACATCAGCAAAACATCCTGGGCAGAGAGTTTCTTTGAATCACGTACTTGAGGATGAAGATGTATTATCCATCATTCGATATACAAGATAAGTTGTTTAAGAAAGGAAATTTCAACTAATAGTAATGCTAACAAATATGGATGATTTATCGATAATTTCCACCTTTACTCGAAATAGTGGTTTTACTAAGATTCAGAGCTCACAAAAATTATCTAGAAAAAAAGCGATTAAGATTCTCTCCTCATTTACCCCTCAAGGCGCCAGTCCACTGGTTAGTTATCGAATTGGGACTTATCAATCATATATTGGAGTTGGGTATTATTATATGCAAAATGATGAGACAGCTATGATTTACACGCAGTTGATCTCTGATACTTATGAACCTTTCAAACCATTTAATCCTAAATTAGATCTATCTACATTTGATTCCAATTCATTGGTCACCAAGCATAATGACTATAATAGTGAAGAATTATTTAATTTGCTAGATGAATTTGGCTTAGAAGGATCTAGTAGTATTCTTTATTCAATTCTAAGTGGAGACAATATAATAATTGTAGATGATAGTCATGAGAGAAGAATAAAACTAATTAAAACCTTTTTAAGTTTCTTACCCAAATTGGCCTTAAGATACAATAGAATAACAACTGATTGTTTTGATCTAGATGGAAATGAAAATATTATTGGAGTGAAAGTATTACCTAAAAAATTCAGATCACATAAAAAATTATATTTTCCATTAGATACCATTTTTGTTGATATTGAGGAGAGGAAGCTTTATGGAAATGGAATTAAAACCAATGATTTTATACAGAATTTGTTATTAAAAACACAAGGAAGTAATAATCAATTACAGAATGAATTTGAACAATTGTTTAAGCAAATTAGTGCTAGGAAATTTGATAAGGAAGAATTAAATCCACTAATCATTCGTATATCAAACAGACTATCCAATCAATCAATTATAAATGATACTTGGATACTAGATTTTTGATGACGAGAGTGGGATTTGAACCCACGAGTGCAAAGCACACGTGCTTTCCAGGCACGCCTCTTGGGCCAGGCTTGAGTATCTCGCCAATAGAGATTTACTCTACATTTCATTTTTTTATTATTATTTTTATCTTATTCCGTAGTGAACAAATAAAAAGAACAGAGGATTAATTTCTACTGAAAATTGTACCATAAATTTTGAACCATGGAAAATCAAAAGAAATTGATGATTAGAGAATATATACTATGTTTAATAAGTCAAAAACTAAAATCATAACCATAATTTAGTACTTAAATTTTTGAATACATAATTTTCCCATTTAAATAGCTCACAAACCTGCAGTAACTGTGGAGTAGTGAGAAAAGCCAACAGGATACACCGGGGATTATACCGTTGCAACAGCTGTGGAAGACAGAGAATTGCAGATATTAATGGAGCAATTAATATCATGAGAAAAGTAGCCCCAAAGATGCATAATCAATGGAGTAGTGGTGACATCATCTCACCAAAACGCTTGAAATTAGAAAATTTTACTGCTTGAAATAATTAGTACTAATTATAGATGATAACCATAGACTCAAATTTAGCTCAAAATTCTAATTAATCCCCTAAAATGAGAGATAATATTGAAAAGCAATTAGAGAATACTGTCTATAAGAGTAAATATGAGTCGAAAACATCTTCTCCCAGTTGAGCATGATGAGTATCTAGAGCGAATTGGATTGACAGATACTGATAAAAAAGTGTATATTGCAACTTTAGATTCTGGATTAGTATCAGTAGGTGAAATACAACAACTTACAAAAATTAGTGATTTATCATATATAATTGACAGTATCCGTGATCTAATTGATATTGGCTTAATAAAAAAAGCACTAGGTCGGATGCCTCGATACTATGCTATTCTCCCCTTTATGAGAGAAACAATTACCATAGAAAGAGAATTTACCTTAGCACTGGATTCTATGATTCAGTCTATTCAAAATACAAGGAATCAAATTGCTGATGAAAGGGAATCATTATTATCTGTTGGGTTTCCAAGATTTGTTCAAGATTTATTAGATTCTTATTATCATGACATACTAGAACCATCCCTGAAAGAATTTGAAGCAATGAAATCTCTGATAGAAGATGAAAAATTGCATATGCTAAGAAGTATTCAAGATTATAATGGAAATTTGGGAGAGGAAATTAATTTAATGCTGAAGCCCATCAATAATTATGCCAGAACAGTAGCAGAGTCGACTGAAACATTACTATCAAATGTGGATAGAAATTTGGAAGATATATTAGTTAAAAGTAGCAAGAAACAAGAAGAAACCTTGAAAAAAGCATTTATTAATATCAAGGACCACTTGGAGAAATTTAATCAGTATTTAAAATTATTCGGTAAAGAAATAATCGATTCCTTATTACCATTAGAGATGATTTCGCAGAATCAAAAAATCATCAATAAAGATTTCACTACTATTGAAGATGAATTAAATTCAGAAATTAATAATTTAGAAACTTTTAAACAAAATATTCTCGCAGAAATGATAACTGCGAAAACCAAATTTTCATCAATATTAAATACTGAAGAGAAAAATGAACTGACACTCGAACTGGAACGAAAGATGATACAACATGAAGATGTTGACTCAATATTTGACACTCTAGTTAATAATGTGAAAAGTCTAGAGTTCACTCCTTCAAATTTTAGAAATATAATTGCTTCAAGTAAGAAAAATAATCTAGAATTAGAAGGAATTGGATCTGTTCATGATGATATATTGTTAAAAAACACAAAAAGGGCAGCTGAATTTGGGAATTATTTAACAGATCTAGGGAAACTAATCACTCAAATTCTTAATACAATCAATGAAGATGATACACAAAACCATGCTAAATTGAGTAAATCAATTACTGAATTATTTCTACAACTTGTGACAGGTTTAGATGAATCAAGTAAAGCAATGACTGAGAAGGTAGAAACCCATCATAATAAAATTACCAGTAATCAAGATATTATATCTAACAAATGGGAAAATAAAATAAACGAAAGTTTCAATATTCCTCTGAACATCGTATCACCAATAATTGATACCTGGATTGATAAACTCACTCCGGCTGTTGATACTTTTAAAGATCGTACTAATGAAATGATCACAGATATAACTAATCCATTATTGGAATTTGAGAAGGAATCAATTTCAGCAATAATAGAACGCATAAGATTTGTGAAAGTAATGGTAGAAGGCAGATCGAAAGACTTGAGTTCTATTATTGAATTTGCAAAATCATTTGATTATACTAAATCGTCCGATACATGGGTTGTTGTAGGTTTACCAAGTATTTATTCATCACTCACTGATATGATTCTAAGAACCAGGGTAAAAGTTACCATTGTTATTCCCAACATAGATTTGGAATTAATTGAAATAATCAGAAAAATCCGTTCAACAATACGAATTACAATTGTGACCGATATAGATATTGAGAAGGATAAAAGGTTTATATCGAAAATGAAAGATACAGGAAGAGTAAATCTTAGAAGTTATGACAGGAAAAATCTTTATGCATGTATGAGAGATTCCGAGGAAATAATTTTTGGCTATCAAAGGATGGATGAGGAAATGGTTGGGATCCGATCTTCTACACCATCTATAGTAGAATTGCTTGAGGATAGACTTAATGAAACGGTTATTAGAAACTCGAAATCAATTTAATCATTTCCTAAGTAATAATCACCTGATGTCTTTTGTTGCTTATCAAGCTTGCTACCATATTTATTTATTCTTGGTCTACCGGATGATTTATCAGATCTAAAAGTAATATCCTGAAGTTTCAAGAAAGCATTCATTCCTTCTTTAACACTTAAAGGTGATGAAGCGATTCCTTCTACTCCTGGTGTCCCCTCGAAATGAATTATTCGATCAGAGATATAACTTTGAAGCATTAAATCATGCTCAATAACCAAACCAGCTGCTCTTCTGTGCATAATAAACCTTCGAATAGTTTTCCCTACCATCACTCTATCTTCTGCTGAAATAAATGCAGAAGGTTCGTCGATGATGTACAAATCAGCCTCTTTAGCTAAACAAATTGCTATTCCGACCCTCTGTAATTCTCCACCCGATAATGTATCAACGGAATGGGATTGTAGTTTCTCCAAATCTAAAGGAACAAGCAGTTCTGTTTTGAAAAAAGCACTAGTCAATACTACAGGATTTGCATCCATGAGTAATTCACTCACTAATCTACCGGATTCAAATTCTAGATACTGAGGTTTATAACTAATTTCTAATTGCAATTGATCTACTTCTTCCTCCTCTTCCTCATCATCTTCGTCATTGATAATAATTCTTTTTCGCATTAATTCAATTTCTTTCTCAACAAATGTTGCTTTTTCAGTTTTAGTAATCAATTTCGCAAAAGTAGATTTACCAATTCCATTCGGTCCAATTATCCCAACAATATCACCAGAAAATAAATCTCCCTTACCGATACTAACTTTAAATGTATCATATTCCTTACTCATTTCACCATAACTTATCAAGGGATATAGGCGATCCTCATTAGTTGTAGAAAGTTCAGTTTTGTTGAATTTTAGTGGTTCTGATCTAAATCTCATATTCTCTGAAGGTATGTACCCTTCAAGAAAGCTATTAATTCCGTCCCTAACTGACATTGGATGTGTTACTACTCCATAGGCACCTGGTTCTCCGTAGTACAATTGTACCTGATCACTCATATAATCTAACACTGCAAGATCATGCTCAACAACAACCATTATTTTTTCCATACCCAGCTTTCTAATTTCTCTAGCTACTCTTAATCTTTCTTTGATATCCAGATAACTAGTGGGTTCATCAATAAAATAGGCATCTGCATTTTTTGCAATAGCTGCTGCAATAGCAAGCCTCTGTAACTCTCCACCTGAAAGGACAGATACTTTTCTATCCCAAATATGATGCAAATTGAAACTCATTTTTAATTCATCTGCAATTCCTCTTTCATCTATTCTAGTAATAAGATCTTTTACGACACCCTTGACCACCTGAGGTAATCTATCAATGGTTTGAGGCTTAATAGAAATTTTCAGATCATTAGTTGACAATTTTTTAAAGTAATTTTGGAGTTCGGAGCCTCTATAATATTTGAATATCTCCTCCCAATTTGGAATATCATCATCAAATTTTCCCAGATTCTGCATTATTTCTCCAGATAGAATTTTTAGAGATGTACTTTTACCAGAACCATTCTGACCTACTAATCCCAAGATTGTACCTGTTCTGGGTAATGGTAATCTATGTAATTTGAAAGCATTTGGACCATAGCGGTGTGTGACATCTCTATCTAATTCTTCAGGTAGATTAATTATTTTTAATGCCTTCCAAGGAGTACATTTTTTCACACAAATACCACATCCAGTGCAGAGAGATTCGGAAATAACAGCCTTTTTTTTATCATCCAATACTATGCATTTGTAATTCATCAAATTTACTGGACAGTATTTAATACAAACTAGTCCACAATCTTTTGATTTACAATCCTCTCTTGATACTATTGCTAATCTAGTCATTCTACAATTTATTTTTCCAATGTATTAATTAACAAAGTATTGATTATAACATGGGAAAAATCATCTGAATTTATGTATCGCCCTCTAGTTCCTTCTTTAGAGCCTTTAATTCATCAGTTAAATCTGTATTGGCTTCTTCTGTGGATGATTCAGGTAATGTTTCATTTGTCCTTGTACCTGCTTCTGGTAAACTACCATGTGATTCTGCTTGGATCTCCATTTCAAGAGAAGCCAATTGATCATCAATGGAATCTACAAATTCTCCATCAAGATCCATCTCTAAACTAGTGGTATCAGATAATGCTTCACTCATCATAGCTATTCTATCTCTTTGATCATCCATTTCTATCATAGTTCTTTCAACATCCTCGGGAGACACCTCATGAAGAGTCTTCTCAACAACTTGACTACCTACTTGAAGTGCTTTGACTGTTTCAGCAGCAGATTTCGCTGAAGAAATGGTGTCTATTTGTGTAGATAAATTGAGACTCTGATTCTGGATTTGATTATATTTTTGCATGTGTAGACTTGATCTTGTTAACGCTTGTTTTGCACCAATTTTATTCCCTTGTTTTAGCATCGTTTTTGCCACTGTTTTCTGTTCTTCTGCTTTCCGTAACATATTCCGACCTTCAATTTCAAGAGAATTTAGGCGTTTTTTCAACAGAGCTATTGCTTCTGTCTCCTTATCTCCAGATTGTTTATCCTTACCAAATAACCATGATTTTATTCCCAATTTATTCTTCCTCCTTTCTGAGAGCTTCAATTTCCTTTTCAAGCTCAGATGATTTAGTAGATGCAACAGGAAGTCCTGCTTCCATACTAAGTCCCACCTCGACACCATATTCTTGAAGTAAATTATCTACTTCACCTTCATCAATATCTGATTCAAACATATTATCCATGCTATCCTCAAGAACCTCTGAAGTATCATCGATACTCTCTAATGTTTCCTGCATATTACCAACAAGATTATCGATTTCAGGTAGATTCAATTGATTATTAATATTTGCCAAGGAATTAGCGATTCCTCTCATTTCGCTGGCAATACCTTGTATAGCTTCTGCCCTTTCTAGTTTGTAAATTAATCCATCTATTTTATTAATTAAAGATTGATAGCCTCGAACTGATTTACGATTTCTAACAGTCTCATTTGCAAACATTCGAGCAGATTCTGTATCACCTTTTCTAATTGCTTCACGGATTTTCCGTTCATTTTTTTTCTCTTGATTTTCCATTTTTCTCATTGATCGAGTTAATCTTCTACTTACTACCTTCATATTTAATATATGATCACGATTAGAAGAGGAACTCTTTCCACCAACTAGCCATCCAATAAGGTCTCTCATTTATTTCACTTTCTAATTAATTATTAATATCTATATATTTTAACACTTCTATTAACAATAGGTTACAGTTTATCAATATTGATCATTAATTACTAGCTTTATCAGTTCAAAGTATATTAACTTGATAATTAATAATATTCGAAACAAGTTGATAAGAATTTCATGATAATCTTCATCTAATTTTCAATATGTATTTTAAGAACTATTTACATTCTTTGAATAGGAAGGATAATGAGTCAAAATCTCTATGCTAGAGCTCAAGAAATAGCGAATCAAGCAGTAATAAATGATGATGCTGGTAATTATGAAAAGGCTTTCAACCAGTATCTAAGGGCTGCTGAAATACTTGTGGAATTAAAAAAATTGACTACCAACTCGAAATTACAATTAATCTATGAGAATAAAGCTAAAGAGTATGTATTGAGGGCTAGAAAAATTAAACCTGATAAAAAATCACGTGTTTCTGGCTCAAAAGGGTCATCTAATGATAACCAAGAAGATGATTTGGATAAAACACTTGAAGATTCAATAGTATCCGAAATACCAAATATCAAATTATCTGATGTTGCTGGATTAATTGAAGCAAAGCGAGCTTTACGAGAAGCAATCGTCCTACCGCTCAAACGTCCAGACCTTTTTACAGGATCAAGACAACCATGGAAGGGAATACTACTTCATGGTCCTCCTGGTTGTGGGAAAACCATGATTGCGAAGGCTACTGCTGGAGATGTACAAGCAACATTTTTCAACATATCTGCAGCGACACTAGTAAGTAAGTGGCTAGGAGAGAGTGAGAAACTGGTTAAACGATTATATGATATTGCCATAAGAGAGCAACCATCAATAATATTTATCGATGAGGTTGATTCATTGACACAATCAAGAAGTGAGGGGGAGAATGATGCCATGAGAAGAGTAAAAACCCAATTATTGACGAGTATGGAGGGTTTATCATCCAATTCCCAAGATAGAGTTGTAACAATAGGGGCAACAAATGTTCCGTGGGAAATTGATACAGCATTCAGAAGACGATTTCAAAGAAGAATATATGTTTCTCTTCCTGATATTGAGGCGAGAGAAGTTATTTTTAAAATCAATTCAAAAGGAATCGAGCTAGATGATGATATTGATTTCGCTGAGTTAGCGTCATTAACAGATGGCTATTCAGGTTCAGATATTGCCAATATTTGTAAAGAGGCCATAATGGCGCCTATTAGGGATCTGGATCAATCTGAAATGATAGACGATGAAAGCATCAAAGCCCGACCTGTTAATCATTCTGATTATCTTAGAGCATTATCTAGTGTTAATAAAAGTGTTTCAGTAAATGAATTATCTAGATTTAGCAATTGGGATGAAGAATTTAGTGCTGGATAAATCAAATCATTAGACGAATGTGATAGTATGGGAAATAAACCAGATATAACGGATGTAATGGCTGAAGATATTAGAAATATATCCATAATATCACATGTAGATCATGGGAAGACAACTCTTTCAGATTATTTATTAGCTTCTGGTGGATATCTACCAGAATATTTGGCAGGTAGTATGAGAGCTTTAGATAGTCTTCCTGAGGAGCAGAGAAGAGGTATTACAATAGAAACAAGCCTTTCATCTTACATTATTATTAATGAAAACAAAAAGTATCTTATCAATTTGATTGATACACCTGGACATGTTGATTTTTCGGGTAAAGTTGCTGAATCATTACGATTAGTTGATGGTAGTCTAATTATTATTGATGCTGTGGAAGGTGTAATGGCTCAGACAAAATCAGTTCTACGACAGGCAATCGCTGAGAAAATTGAATTCATTCTTTTTATTAACAAGATAGATAGATTAATCAAAGAACTTGAGTTAAACACTGCAAAAATTCAAGAAAGAATTCAAAAAATTGTTTCTGATATTCAATCATTATGTATAAATTATGGATTAAAAATCGATTTGATACCTAATTTCACAAAAGGCACAATATTACTAGGTTCTGCACTAGATGGATGGGCTATTGATATAAATTTTGTTAAAAATGGTAAAAATATCTCTACAATCATCCAAGCCTATCATGATAAAACTTTCCAAATTCATGATAATATAAAATTATCTAAGGTTGTGAATAATGCTATTATATCGAAATTTCCTCATCCAACAAAAGGACAGATTAATAAATTTCCATCTTTATTTTTAAACCAAATTAGTTCTCAATTATTGCAAATTATGCGAAGGAATAGTATCCAAGATAAAACAATTCTTTTGATAGGTAGACAAGAGCCCATATCATCTAAACAAATGAAAAATACATTTATTGTACGCGTGATTTCTGGCCAGGTCAAAAAAGGTGATGAATTAATAATATCTACTGGTTCGAGGTTAGTAAAGGTGAATAGAATTGCTCAAATATTTGGGAGGTCACGATATACTGTAAATTCCCTTGATACGGGAAATATAGGAAGTATTTCGTTTTCATCACATTTAACCTCAGGAGAAATTGCTCAGGAACCAAAATTTCAGGAAAATATCAAATTGAAACGAATTTCCTACATCCAAGATCCTGTGGTATCAATTGGAATAGAGCCATTGAAAATTGCTCAGATTGGAAAATTGCATCATATCATTGAGGAAATCACTCAGTATACACCCGGTTTATATTATGAAGTAAATAAATTGACTGGAGAACTTATTGTATTAGGAGTGGGCACATTACAATTAGATGTGCTTGTAAATGATCTACGAGCGATGGATTATGAAATAGAAGTCTCGAAACCAATTATTATTTCCTATGAAGTTCCATTAATAAAGTGTAGTAGTATTATCGATGAGTATAATTTGCGTTATCTTGCAGGACCAACAGATCAAGTAAAAATTGATACCAAATTTGTGCTTATCTATTCAGATGATAATCACAATGTAGTATTATGTCAAAGGGCTATCAACTCAGATGCACAAGAAGGATTAATTCAAGTATTATTTCAATCCATGAAAGTATCACCTATTTCAAAGAAGAGAATAAAAAATCTGAGTATTATAATATTAAATGAAGAATTGGATGAAAATTTTACTACCTATGAACGAGCCATGATTTCAGGAAATAAAATTATAAAACATGCATTAACTAGTACAAACGCACTTATTCATGAACCATATTATGAGATTGAAATTTATTTACCAGAATCATATATAGGAGTAATAATACAAGAATTACAACGTATGCATTCAAATATTCAGGATGTGATCTCAGAGGGCGAAAATTCTGCAATATATGGGGTCATTCCCGTAAGGGAAGCAATTTATCTGGCAGATAAGTTAAGACAAATATCTGATGGTAATGCTTTTTGGTCATTTCCAAAGGTGTTATTTCTTCCTATTAATAGTATATAGAAAATCTGGCTCAGAACTCAAAATATTCATCAACTTTCAGATTGGCTAGAATCATCATCGCCAGCACTTCTATATCATAGCATACCTATTTATATTCTGAGTATAGTTCACTTGCGGACTATTCACTTTTAGAAATGACTCTCAACGATTAATAACTATAAGGTGAATTAATTACTATGAGCGAAAGAAATATGATAGATCTTTATCAAAACAAAATTCCTATTTACAAAATAATCAATAGCGTTGGAAAATTGAAAATAATTGATATATTAGTAAAATATAATGAATTGAATGTCACTAGAATCAGTAAATTAGCTGGATTAAATCACAGTAATACAAATAAATTACTTTATGAGTTAAGAGAAGATGGAATAATTATGGAGAAAAGATATGGGAGAATAAGGATTTTTAAGATTAATACACTTAATCCTTATGGGAAAAAACTTTCAGATCTCATAAAATCATGGTGAAAAAATAATTAATACAAATATGGAATATTATTGTGGAAAAATTAATGTAAAGAGAATAAATCCATTGGTTATGGATATTCAGATGATGTGGTCGGAAAAATACCGACCTAGAAGAATCGATGATATATTTGGTCATGAAGATATTAAGGCTAGATTAAAAGGATTTGTTGAAAGTAAATCTTTACCACACCTTCTTTTTGCAGGGCCACCTGGAACAGGAAAAACATCAGCAGTTATTGCACTAGCCCATGAAATATTATATGAAAACAAAATTGAAGGGAATTTACTTGAGTTGAATGCCAGTGATGATAGAGGAATTGATGTGATTCGAAATCAAGTCAAATCATTTGCGAGGATCCTACCTTCCAATGGAGCACCATTTAAAATAATCAGCTTGGATGAAGCGGATGCGTTAACTAGTGCAGCACAGCATGCATTAAGAAGAACCATGGAGAAATATGTAAACACGTCTCGATTTATCTTATTATGCAATTACCCTGGAAAAATAATTGAACCTATCCAATCACGTTGTGCTTATTTTAAATTCAGTAGAATTCCAAAACTAGCAATTTCTCAACGATTAAAAGAAATTGCCTCTCTGGAAAAAGTTGAATTTGAGGAAATTGGAATTGATACTATAATCGATATTTCTGAAGGAGATATGAGAAAGGCGATAAATATACTGCAAGCATCAGCTGCAATTGGTGGAAAGATAACAAAACCAGTAGTATTGGAGACTGTGGGAACTGTTGATAAAGCTGAAATCATAAAACTCATGAAAATGGCAAGGGGAGGAGATTTTACAGCATCAAAAAATATATTACAGGATTTAATCTATTCTCATGGAATAACTGGTCAAGATATACTACGTGATATGAATAGTAATTTGAATCAGCTAAATCTTTCAAATAAAGAACTAATTGATTTGATCGCCTTAATAGCTGAAGTTGATTTTCGATTGACGGAAGGAGCTTCTGCTGATATCCAGATTAGTTCTATACTAGCTAAGTTGGGGATTAAAGAATAAGATATTTGTAATTTTTTCTTTATTTATATATGAAAGAAATCAAAAGTGTTAAATCAATCAATTCATTCCCTTTATGTATACCAGAGGAAAAATAATGATTTCACATGGTTCAATGATTACAATTGATTATACAGCAAGTATTATTGAAGAAGGAGAAAAAAGGGTTTTTGATACAACTATTTTTGATGTGGCAACCAAAGAAACAATATACAAACCTGATAAAGTATATGAACCAATGTTAGTAGTAATTGGAAAGGAATGGATCCCAAAGGGATTGGAGAAAGTACTTACAAATTATAACATAGGTGATGAGCTTGAAACAACAATTGAATGTAAAGATGCGTATGGACTAAAGGATCCTTCAAAAATAAAACTTGTTGCTCGGAGGGAGTTTCAAAAATTGAATATTAATCCATCAATTGGAGATAGGATTAACATTGGCAATCAACTTGGAACAGTGTTATCTGTAAGCACAACAAGAGTTAGAATGGATTACAATCACATTCTGGCAGGTAAAGATATACATTACAAAATTAAAATTCATGAATTAATTGAAGGGGATAAAAATAAGATTGAGGCATTGATAAAGAGGCGCCTACCTGGTTCTAATATTGCAGGAATAAATATCAATATCATTTCAGATGATATTGAAGTAATGATGCCCGAACAGACAAAATTTGTAGAATATGTTCAATTTGCTAAAGCCGAAGTTGCCAAGGATATAGGTGAAATTATTTCAAATTATAAAGGAATTAAATTTATCGACTACTTTTCTTTTCAATAATTAGACTATTCCAGTAATATTTAGGGCTTTTTCTGCGGCCTTTTTTGATATTCCAGATGATAATATTGAATGGCGATTTTTTCTAATATTTTGAGCATTAACAATTGCATCGATGATCTCATCATGAGAGACATTAATTTCTGAAAAAGAGAGTGGAGAATTTAATATCTCTAATGTTTCTTTAATAATTTTCCAATTTCCACCGTGAAGATACATTGTAATGATAGACGTTAATCCACATTGTTCTCCATGAAGAGCTGTTGTTTTAGTTTTCTCATCTAATAGATGTGAAATCATATGTTCTGCACCAGATGCTGGCCTAGATGATCCTGCAATGCACATAGCCATAGAGCTTGCAATCAATCCCTTTAATACAATATAAGTTCCCTCAACTCTATCTTTAGCAATTATCTCAGAAGTTTCAATTATTGTGTTTGCTGTCATTTCAGATAATGCAACAGCATATTGACTGATATGTTCTCCAGTTATCCTATGAGATAATTTCCAGTCCATTACAGCAGTAATATTAGATAATAGATCTGCACTACCTGATGTCTTAAATCTGATTGGGGCTTTAGCAATTGTTTCAACATCTCCAATAACACCAATAGGAGAATGAGCTTCAAAGGAATGTCTGGATTCGGATCCAATTAATGACGCACGAGCACTGGCAATACCGTCATGAGAAGCAACAGTAGGAACAGAAATAAAAGGTATTCCTTGCTTATAACTTGCGTATTTAGTAACATCAATAATCGTACCACCCCCTACAGCAATTGCAAAAGATGTATCAGTTTGTTGAATATCTGCCATTACTCTCTCTGCTTCTTTGACAGCAGAGCTTTGAATGGACATTAAGTTTACATTATACTTAGATTCAATATTTTCAATAACTCTTTTGCCTGCAATTTTATATGTTATATCATCGACCACTACAGTACAGGTTCCCTCCAAATCTAATTTCTTAATAATAGATTCGACATTATCAATTGCTGTATAGCTAATATCAATAATTCTTGGCAATTCTATAGAGGGACGGTTCTTTCTCATTAATTATACTTTATTTTCAACTCTTTAAAACAATACGGACTTTTTCTAAAAAAAAATTGAAACATCACCTTTTATTTGAAAAAGAAGTGAGAAAATCCTCCTACTTCTTTTACATAAGGTTTCATTTTTTTTAATAATTCTTTTCTGTAAAGTAAACACAATTTTAAAAATGATAATTATGAAAATCATTTATAAACCTTCGAGGTAAGAAAAAATGAGTTCAAAGAATAAACCTCACTTAAACCTTGTCATTATTGGACATGTTGATCATGGTAAGTCTACTATGACTGGCCATTTATTATACTTAGCTGGTGCTGTAGATGACAGAAAGATGCAGAAGTTCGAGAAGGAATCTGAAAGCCTTGGTCGTGCTAGCTGGAAATTTGCATGGGTATTAGATAAATTAAAGGAAGAGAGAGAGAGAGGTGTAACCATCGATATCGCCTTTTTCAAATTTGAGACCCAAAAATATGATTTCACAATCATTGACGCTCCAGGTCACAGAGATTTTGTCAAAAACATGATCACTGGTACATCCCAAGCAGACGCAGCCCTCCTAGTTGTAAGTGCAGAAAAGGGTGGTTTTGAGGCTGGGATCAGTGCTCAAGGTCAAACAAAAGAACACTCACTTTTAGCTAGAACACTTGGTGTGGGTCAGTTAGTAGTTGTAGTCAACAAGATGGATACCGTTGAATGGTCAGAGGATAGATTCAATGAAATCAAAGATGAAATGGGTCGTATGCTAACTGAGGAAAAATCAATGGCTTGGCCCCTAGATGAGGTGAACTTTATTCCAGTATCTGGAATCGAAGGAGATAATCTCAAAGAAAAATCACCTAACATGTCATGGTACAAAGGTCCAACCCTCTTTGCTGCTTTAGATCAATTCAAGGTTCCTGAAAAACCTACTAGCAAACCACTCAGATTACCTATTCAAGATGTTTACTCCATTCAAGGTATTGGTACAGTTCCTTCTGGAAGAGTCGAAACTGGTGTGATGAAACCAAATGATAAAATTGTCTTTGCTCCTACCGGAAAGAAGGCCACAGTTAACACTATCCAGATGCATTATGAAAATATCCCCCAAGCTGAACCAGGAGACAATATTGGATTCGCAGTTAAAGGTATTTCAAAGAATGAAATCAAAAAAGGTGATGTTGTAGGTCTACAATCTGCACCTCCATCAGTTGCAGATACTTTCATTGCCACAGTTATTGTTATTAGGCATCCTACTGTCATCCCATTAGGATATACACCAGTAATTCATGCAGGTACTTCCCAAGTTGCATGTACTTTCAAGCATATTAAGGAAAAATTCACAGTAGGTAAGGGTGGAAAGACAATTAAAGTCGCTGAACCAACTACCTTAAAGAATGGAGATCGTGCAACTGTGGAATTCAAACCTGTAAAGGATCTTGTTATTGAACCCTTCAAGGAAATTCCCCAATTAGGAAGATTCGCTATTAGAGATATGGGTCAGACAGTAGCAGTTGGTGTTGTAACTTCTGTAAACAAGAAGGAAATCAAATAATCTTAAAAATCAACATAAACTACGCGATTCATATAATATATCTTATATTAAACAAAAAAAATTAGCCGTATAAGAGGAATAATTACATGGAAGAACTTCTATTATTTAACAAGTGGTCCATGACAGATGTTGATGTAGAAGACATGGGATTACAAAAATATATCAATTTAGATCATATTGTATTCCCCCACACTAGTGGACGTCATACCAATCAACGATTCAAAAAGACTGAAGTGAATATTGTAGAACGATTTACTAATAAGCTTATGCGACCAGGAAAGAATGCTGGTAAGAAAGCTAAAGTAATGAAAGCAATTGAATCTTCATTTGAATTAATTTATCTTAAGACTAAGACAAATCCAGTACAAATTCTGGTTGATGCAGTACAAAATGCAGCTCCACGAGAAGAAATCACTAGACTATCTTATGGTGGAGTTGCCCAACCTCAAGCTGTTGATGTTGCCCCTCTTCGAAGAGTGGATTTGGCATTGAGATTTTTAACAGAAGGGATATTAAATTCATCATTCTCTACAATTAAATCTCTGGCTGAAATCATTACAGATGAATTAATTAATGCTGCACGTAACGAAGCTAGCTCTTCAGGAGTTAGGAAGAAGCAAGAACTTGAACGAATTGCTTATTCCGCACGATAGGTGAGAAATATGGGAAAAAGACCAGCACATTGCTATACTAAAATACGAGGACCAGCGAATACACGAACTAAAAAATACGTTCGAGGTGTACCTGGAAACAAAATTGTCATGTATGATATGGGAAATAAATCCAAAAATTTTTCCGTGGAATTTCATTTAGTGAATGAAGAAGCATGTCAAATCAGACATATGGCTATCGAAGCAGCTAGACAAGCAGTAAATAGATATTTAACTAAAGCACTTGGTAGAGATAATTATCATTTCCGAGTGAGAATTCACCCCCATCATGTTTTACGAGAAAATAAAATGATGGCATTTGCTGGAGCTGATAGAATGCAAGATGGAATGCGAAGGTCATTCGGAAAACCTGCAGACAGATCCGCAAGAGTTAAATCAAATACAGAGATATTGACAGTAAGAGTTGAGCCAAGACATCACAAACAAGCTGCAATTGCATTGAAGAAGGGAGTTTCCAAATTTCCAACTCCAGCAAAAGTTGTGCTTGGAAAAGGTCAAGAGCTCATCTAAATAGTTGTCGAGGTAGCTCAGTCGGTTAGAGCGCTAGACTCATAGTCTACGTAATTGGCTAGATCTAATCTGATGAGCAATCTAGAGGTCGGGGGTTCGATTCCCCCCCTCGACATTTTTTTTAATAGAATTATTCCGCTTCTCTAAGTAAGAGTTTTTTATTTGAACTAAATTAATAAATGAGTATGGATAGAACAAATTTCTTTGGTCGACCTGTAATTTCTGGAAAATCATCATATCAGATAGATATTTGTGAAGTTTGCTTGCAGAAATCAGTTTCATGGTTAGAGATAATGGGATCTACAGAGGAAGGTCATATATTCAGGTTTACCTGTGATTTATGTCATGAGGAATTTGAGCAAGAACCCATGAATGAAGAACTATACGCAAGAGAATTGCAGGATGTAAATGAAATGGAGGGAAATGTTATCAGAAATGGGTGGGTGAATGAGTTCATTGAGAGTAGCTCTACAATCGAAAGTATTGGTGAGATGAACCAAGAACAACCGATATCTGAGAATGATAATTGGAGCAAGGATTTTATCGATGAGGCTTTGTTTGGATCAGATCCAATTCAATGGTTACTAGACAGAAATTTAATCAATTCAGATAATTCATTATCAACAATCCAGATACTGTCATTTATGTCAGATAATGAACTACCAAGTGTAAAATTAGCTGTTATTCAATCTCTAACAGCAATTTTCGACCGTAATCCACAATTCAAAAATGAGATATTAAACACGTTGAAATTAATGGAAAATGACCAAAATGAGATTGTTGCATCCTTTTGTAAAGAAAAAATTCATCATTTAGATAAATAATTAAACGAGCTAGGAGGGATTCGAACCCTCGACTTTTGGCTTAGAAGGCCAACACTCTATCCAAGCTGAGTTACTAGCTCCTATATCAAAAATTTTCTAATCAAATACAAAGTTATTGATAGTTATCAGATAAGATATACAGATCTCCAGAAAATCAGTTGTAATTTTCCAACAGTCCATTTTTTGGATATTTTAGAAGAATGAACTATTAACAATAGATATCTTGATATCAAAGTATTCATTTTGATAAAAAAATTGCTCATTAGTTTTTATTATAGATTAAATAAGATATTACATGAGAATCCAATTTATTTTTCTAGCAATCCTTTTAATTGCCGGAACTTACAATCCTATTCAATCATTACATAGTAATAATATGAGTATGAAAATCAATAATGAAAAAATAGAACAACCTAAGCATAATATTTCTGAACATTTATCTTATTCCTCTTCAAACATGACAATCCTGGAGAATCAGTATAATACTGAAATCTATTATTCCAATCTTCATAATGGATCTGAGATGGAGATAGAGATTCTTAATGGTAGTAAAAATCTACTTAAATTTGAGGAGATCAAAAAAAATCTTGGTAATTCTTCTATTGGTGACTTCTCAACCCAAGTACAGGATAAGGCTTTGCACTTGTATAATTCTATGGTAATTTATGATTTGAAAGCTGAATATATATTAAATAATGATTTAAGTGGATTTGAAACATTGTCAATAAATGTAGAACATAATAAATGGATGTTACAAAATACAGATATCGCTTTCAATTTGATATTATTAAAGTTCAATACATTAAATATATATCTTTTACTAGATTATTCAGAGTATACCCTACATTTATTTCAAAATACAACAACCGAGTTAGTATTATTAGATCATTCAATTAATAAATTAAATTTGTCAGCCATTGTTGAAGAATTGAATCTTACTAAACCAAGTATGATAAATTCCATTGTTTGGAGATCATACAATACGAATGCATACAATTATAGTGTTAAAATTAACTCGTTTTTATTAGAACAGAATTATTATGACTATTCAGTCGAAATCAATAATAATGTATATGATGGACAACAGGCCTTTAGAATTCCACTAGAATTAGATAATTACAGAATAATTATTCCCATGGATCATAATTATTTAATCTCAATTAATGAATTGAAATATGGAGAATTCAATCTACCTTTGAATCAAGATATTGTAGACAATTATATCAATTTACACCTAATCTTGGATAAGGATAAATTGCCGAAAAACTATATTACAACTATATACCTTCCAACAAATGCCATAAATGCCAGTTATATTATCTTGGCAGAGAAATTTAATACCACCAAGGAGATTATTTTGACAAAGGTATTAGATTGTGAGATTTTTTTCAGTATTGAATTATCAAACACGGAAATTGAATTGAATGAAATCGTTCAAGGGGAGCAGTATCACATTCAAATACCCACCAATTCAATAAAATATGCCTATATTTCAAATAAACTAGAAATAATATACCCGACGATAAATAACACTGGTTTAGTCTTCCAAATCCCATCTATTTGGGATAAGGGTCATGTAGATATAGTAATAGCAAGATATAATTATAATTATACCAGAATTATTCATAAATTGCTTTTAAATCCAAGTAAAATTCCAGAAATCGAAAATCAAAAAATTGATTATAAAAGAGATTCAATAATACCTATATATATTAGGAATTTAAGCTCTGGAATTGAATATACTCCAGATCAAATTGTTTCATTCTATGATAATAATAGTATAAGAGCGATTCAAGTTAAACTACTAATTCTTGCAGCTGAATTTCCAATTGGTCAGAGCAATCTCACATTGCTAATTAATAAACAAGGTTTAGTACAACAGAGAATTTCTATAACTATAAATATTGCAAATGAAATACCAATAGTTAAGATCAATAGCAAAAGAGTAAGTAGTAATATCGTTAATTTTTACATATTTATTCCTGAAATCATCCATTGGCAAATTGAAAAAATTGTAGTTATATCATCCAAAAATTCAAAATATAATTATTCAATAGTAAACGAGAATTCATCAATATTAATTTATGAAGAGAAGTGGAGTAATGATGAATTACTTTTCAATATATCTCTTATTCTTGGAGAAAGTGTATTTGAGTTGGAAAAAGATTACAAAGTATCTAGTATGGCAGAAATCTATCAGACAGATTCATCTGATGAGAATTCTTCCATTCTAATTGCGATTGCATCTATTTCAACATCAACAGGAATCTTCGCAATAAATTCATATCGAAAATATGTAAGATCTAAATCTAAAATTATTTTCTGATCAATTTACCGATGAAATATGTTTCTGTAAAATCAGTTATTTCAACATTTACCCAAGATCCTAGCATTGAGATCGGTAGATCAACGATAACTGGTTTATAATTTATATTTCTCCCCTGTAATCCTCCTTTATCACCAATTTCAGATAGTAATATCTCTCCTTTCCACCCAACCCATCTCTTATTATCCTCAAATTGTATTTGTTTTACAATTTGTGCGAGTATTTTTGATCTACGTTTTCTTTCAGAATGTGGTAGCTGTGGTAATTTTGCTGCTTCAGTGCCTTCTCGTTCCCAATAACGAGAAATATTTGTTATATTCGGCCGTATGAATCTGATTAGCTCAATTGTATCATCAAATTCTTCTTCTGTTTCAATTGGATAGCCGCAAATTACATCTGTAGAAATTGTAATATCAGGAAATTGTGTTTTGAACGTTGAAATAATTAATTTTACATCTGAAATGGTATAACCCCTTTTCATGTGTTTCAAAATTCTATTATTTCCTGATTGAATAGGTAGATGTAAGAATTTGAATATTTTTTCAGATTTGTACACTTCAATCATATCATCTAATATTTTTATCATATTGTTAGGGTTTCCCATTCCTATTCTTATCCAAAACTTTCGAGGAATTGCGACTATTTGTTGCATCAAACTAGCCAGGTTAGTACCCATATCAAATCCCCAACAGGCAGTATCCTGTGAGGTAATCCATACCTCTGGAGTCATAGTTTCTCTAATTGAAGATACAATTGTTTGTAAAGGGAATGATTGTAATCTCCCTCTAGCAAATTTTGTAGAACAAAATGTACAACGATTTAAGCATCCCTCATTAATCTGTGAAATATAGATATTTCTATTCCATAAAACTGAATTTAGGGTTGATTTATCTATATAATCATCTTTCAATTCTACTTTCGAGAAGTTCATTTTATTTCCTAATATTGGTAGAGAGATCATGGAGGAATTATCCAAAATATCTCGAAATTGCTTCACACCATTGACACCTAGGAATACAAAATTAGGAAATTGATTTTGTAATTTGAACGATTCAATTTGAGCAATACAACCTGTCACAATAACTTTTGAATCAGTATCCCGATATTTATTCATGATATGTAATATCTTGTTCTCAGTAGGGGCCTTTACAGTACAAGTATTCAAAACAATAATATCCACCTTTTCGGTATTGCTTCCAGATTTTAAGATAGTATAGCCTTTATCAACTAAAATATATTCAAGTAGCTGGGAATCCTTTTGATTATGAGAGCATCCCCATGTATAAACTAAGGCTTTTTTACTCACAAGTTCATTATAATAATTCAATTAATTAAGTTGTTGAATGAAGTTGAAACTGAAAATAAGTGAAAATGATTTACGAAAAAAATTGTATCATTCTAGTATTTTATTAGTTATTTGAATTTAGAAAGAATTATGACAATGTACAAAAATTATCCAAATCCACAACGTCTATTTATCAAAACTAGAAATGAGTGGTTTATTTCTCTTTTGGAGAAAGCAGAAATTTCGCTTCCCTTATTTACATTGATTAGGAATTCACAATTAGGACAGCTAATATTATTAATTCAGAGTTCAAGAGCAAAGGCAATTAGAAATGGAGAAGATCCAGGACCTGATATTTTGGATAGTTCAACATTGAAACAATTGATTCCTTATTATACAATAATTGATAAATTCATAGAATCTTTTGAAGAGGAACAAACAAATGGGTACGAAATTGTAAAAGGTAAATTGAATATAGAAGAGATTGAAAAGTCAATCAATGAAATAAACTTAGAGAATTCAGATTGGGATGATATGGAATTAGATATTTTAAAAATAGATGACATAATCTTAAAGTCTCATGAAGTATTAGTTAAAATCCTGGAGGAATTATATAATAATCAAGATTTCAATGAAATTAAGCAAAAATTATTAGAGATAGATGAAAATCTATTCAAGAGTCTTTTTGATTTATTTAATGATCATTTATATCAAGGTCTAAAGGTTAAAGACTGGACTGAAAATGAAAATAATGAACGTGTTTTCAAACTAGAGGATGAAGAAATTACATTATCAAAAAATCAGAGCCATGAAAAAGCATTATCAATGGTTATTTATCTCTCAGAACTAATTAGAGCAATACAAAATGAAAAAATTTCTGTAGAAGCTCCATTATTTATTCCTTTACTATCACTCGAAATGCTAATCAAAGTACCATATGTAGATAAATCCCTAATACCTGTTGTCAGAGAAAACCTTCAGCAGCTCAAAGAGAATTTTGGGAATCCAGAACTCTTTGATTTACTCTTTGTATTTTACCAAATATATGCTTCAGGAATGAAAATCACAAATACACGAATATTTCAGAGAATGTATAATAATTCACTCTCAACCTTTAAAAAACATGCTAGCTCTTTCTGGAAAAAACAACTTCGGAATAAAATTGATCCACAATCAATCACTATTATTTGGAGTAGTTTCTCAATTTCAATTGCTCAACTAAATGATCAAGTAAATAAATCAAATCAATCAAATGAACTAGAACGCTATGTTCTAAGTATTCTGAATAATCTTAATGAACAATTTTGGAAATTATCATCACCTATTTTCAAATCAAATGAATTTGAAGATGAACTTATGTTCTGGTCTTATGTAACAAATTTAACCATTAGACAGTTAAAATCAGGAAAACAAGCATATGATAATTTTCTCAAACTAAGTACATTGTATAAAGCAAATAATATTTTCGAAACTAATCCGCTTGGGATAAATACTTTCGATAAGTATTCCTTATTACAAAAAATATTATCCTTTGGTATTGAAGCCAGATCAAATGATCTATTCTCCCAAATTGAGGAGTATTTAATATTATTAGAAGATAATCTAACATCAATTGAAGAGGAAGAAGATCACTTTGGATTAAATTTAGAAAGAGAACGAGAGGCAATTGTGGAGATTAAAAAATATCTAAAAAATCCAGTGTTGAACGACTAATTCTACTAATACTTTTGGTATACTCCTAATCAGGATATTATGGTTATTTTAACCAACAAAGTGTATGCTTAACTTTCTGTTTCATCAATTTGAGGTGATAGTTAATCAGCTTTTCTCATATAATAGACTTATTGTTATTATAATATTATATGATTACCAGTACAGTAATTAATTGTGGTCATTGTAACTCCTCCAAGGAAACTGTTGCAAATGGATTTTTAGTATGTACTTTATGTGGTACCATAAAGGAAAAGGAATATGTTGATACTAAGGCTAGTTTATCAAAGGATGGAACATTCAGCAATAAACAAGATTCAATAGGAAAAAGTATAGATTTTGTTGGATCACTAGGATCCCAAATTGGGTATAAATCAGGTTATTTGAAAAACTCCAAAGGAAAAAGATTAGGACCAAATATTATTTCGAAATACCTGAGGTTAAAAAACAATTATCATGATAAAGCGAGACTAAATGGTAATGCAACACACCTTAGGACTATGATAGCTTTCAACAGAGTATTTCATTCCCTAAATATTTCCAAGGATATAAAGTACAGAAGTTTGTTTCTATATTGGAAAATAGTAAATGAAAATGATCACAAAATTACAAATCACATATTACTAATTGCTTTGTGTTTATTACAAGCTGTTCGAGAAGCAAAGGATAGAGCACCTATACGTTTCTCAGAGGTAATATCATCGTTTAATAGAAATGGTCATCGTGTAACAAACAAAAATATTCTTCGTCTGGCGAGAGAGCTCAATATCTCATTATCACCACTACGTAGAAAACCTGATGATTACATTGAGAGGATTTCATCTAGGATTTCATCCAGTCCAAAGATATCATCAAGGTTAAAAGGTAAGGGCTTCACCCAAAATGAATATGAAATGATGTTAAACCATATGGCTAAGAAATTTCTCAGTGTTCTTGATCGTAAGGAGATTGGGGGAGTGCAACCATATCCTTTTGCAGTTTCAGTAATTTACCTTTCAGATCGGGCTATTTCTCGAACAATAAAGAAAAAACAGACATTGACACAGAGTATATTAGCAGATATAGCTGATTCTGCAGAGTTTACAATTAGAGATCATGTGTATAGATTTTTAGGCAAATTATACTCAAAGCATGAAAAACAACTCATTGATGCTTGTAGCAATCTACTTAAGGCTAAGGAAAATAGATTTATTTCTAAATGAAATATAGGGTTATACTAAGATCTAGATATCTAGAAATTGATTTTGTGACAAGAGTTATATATTTTGGCTGTTGAATTCATTTCATTGTATATCTAATCAATTATCAAAAAAAACATAATGATATTGATTTTTCAATTTATCTAGAATTTTTAATTATTCGATTTCGATCAAATGTTGAAAAATTCATAAAAAAATAATATTTTAATAGTAAAATCTCTACTTGAAATTCAGATATTGCGTATAATTCCAAACTATGTTTGAATTTGGATTGAATATCCAAAATGAGTCCCTCCCCTCTATTTCATTTTAAATGTAAAATATTATGTGTATAATTTTTTAATAAAAAATTAAATCAATCAATTTTTATGAAAATATAATATCAACACGTTATATTAATTTAAATATATATAAATATAATTTTTATGTTTTGATTTTTTGTATGTTTTTTTGTTTGTAATTATTAGATCAAAAACTCATTAATTTTATGTACACTTTTTTGAAACGAAAACTAGGGGTCTGAGAGATTTCCTACCATTAAAAAATACTATGATCCAATTATCTAACTATAACTTAATAGAAATAAATATTCAATTTTCTTTATGAGCAAAACGAAAAAGAAGCGTATTGATAAACAAGATAATAGTAGAGCTATAAATACCTATATGTTTCTTACAGGCATTCTGATTTGGATGTCGATTATTGCATCTGCGGTAGCAATTAAAAGTATCATATCTAAGCAATATAATCTATTGGCAGTATCAATGCAATTATTATTGACAGCCTTATTAATTATTGGCCTCTTGGCTTTAATATATAAGAAATATCCATTTCATTATTTGATATTGGTGGGTGCAATGATAAATTTGGTTTTCTCCTTCTTTGCTGCAGAACCTGGAGTAGTACAATTTGCGATTTCATTTTTGATATTATATCTAGGGATCAGATTTCCTGTTTATACTAATAAAGACAAAGTAACTTTTAAAAAATAAATAAAAAAAAAATGGGACAGGCGAGACTTGAACTCGCGACCTCAGGATCTTCAGTCCTGCGCTCTCCCAACTAAGCTACTGTCCCAGTTGGAATACAATTGTATGATAATTGTAATCTATATAGGTTTTATGAATCTGACTAGGAAAACATTAGGAAATCTTCTCCATTATGTTCGATCGATAAATCAATTTTAATAATAACTCGACTTGTAATACAAATGTAGATGAGTAGTAATGATATTGTAACTGGTTTATTGGATTTATCTCTCAGTCAAAGAGAAAAATCATTTGAAAAATACTCAGAGTTATTTACTGAGGCATTCAAAGATCAAGATCCAATCTGGAAAAATTATCGGAATTTATTATGGGAATTGATTGTTTTTGAGAAACAATTCAACAATGCAACAAATAGAAAATATCAAGCCAAATTGGTCTCATTTGCATTCAAAATTTTAGAGAATTCAGCAATTCCTAAAATGCTTAGATTTGCTGAAAATGATGAATTGCATAAATCAAGCTTAAAAGTTTTTGTCAGACATTTTCTGAGATATTATGATGAAAATGTCCTTCAACTTACCTTGAAATCATTAACTCGTGATGGAGAATCTATCTATTCGTTTATTAAAGAATTAATCAATTCTAATGAAATTGCTTATTTACCAACATCACAATACCAATCACTACTGTATAATATCTTGAAAATTAAGAATCCTGGTCAGGAACTAAAATCTCTAATTAAATTTATATTAAAGAAGATACCTAAGCATCAACTGAATTGGTTTTTATCAGCATTCCGAGATATCCCATATGTTACATTATGTCAATTAGATTGGATCAGTCGAGTTTTTATCATACTTGAAAAGAAAGAAAAATATCATAACCAGTTCAACGAAATTCAATTAGAAATCTCTCAATCTATAAGCAAAATAAATTCAATAAGTAAACATCAACGGATTTTAGATCAAGAAAAATTAATAATTTTGAATAATAGAATTCATAATCTAAATAATATTTTGAAGAATATTAGTAATTTTCCTGAAATATGTAGTATCTCTGATGCATTGATATCTGATGGTGATCAATATGAAGATCAATACTCGTATATTGAAAGAGAATTAATTAAAACCCATCGTCTCGTTGAAAGAATTAATTTATTTTCAGATGAAAACAGGCAGATAATGAATACAATAAAGGGTATTGAATATTTAACAACAATTTTTTCATTTATGGAGGAGAATTTGCATAATATTATTGAATTAGACTTTGATAATCAATCATATTTCACACAGACCGATGAGTGGTTAATTTCATGTCTTTCAAGTAAAAATAGTGAAATACGATATAGAGCTTTAGAAATCCTTTCGAAGTTTTCTATCAAGGATTACATACTTCCTGAGGAAAATTTTGAAAGAGGAGAAATCTATCATGATTTATATTATGAGATTATACTACGAAATGATGATTATCAACTTCTGAAAAATAAATTTACTAGTTATTCAGACTTTCTAAATTTCTTCAATTGTAATCAAGATGATTCTGAGCTTAACCCGAAACTATGTGGATTATTGCATGAATTTAGTACCTTTGGCTTGAACTATGGAATATTTTTAGGATTTGTAAAAAAACAATTACCCAGGCAACTTATCTTAAAAATGTCAAAAGAGGATCCTGATATCAGGAACAGATCCCTTTGTTACACGATATTATCACATAACCAATACTGGATAAATGATGAAAATGAATTGCTAGGTTCATTAGATTATTTTATTCGGGTATTAAATCATGTTGTTAATGCCTTGATATTTGATTCAGATAAAAATGTCCAAATCAATGCCTCGAAAATGTTTACAGGTTTAGTTAATTTGCTATTCTATCAAGAAAACTTATTGGATGAATTGAAATCAAAAATTAATGGAAATAGAAGATTATTTCAGAATTTACATCAATTAGAGGGGCCATTTATTAACCCCATTGTGAAAAGACAAATATTCAAAATTATTGATTCAGAGATAATTGACATAAATGTCTCCAATTTACATGAGGAAATATTATCTGACATGATTGATAATTTTGGCAATGATTATACTAAAAATAAATCGGATATTCTTTTAATAGTTCAATCAGGAATAAAAAGGAATAATCAAATTCTTATAGATAATATGGAGAGAAATATAAGATCCATTGTCCAGAAAAGCAAAATCGAGGATATAAATGAAATACTCAAGCAGATGACATCAAACGAAAATGTTGAGGTTAGAAATAAGGCATTTCTATTAATAAAGAAATTAAAATAATATCAGCTATTAAAATAATTAACTTATCAATACTAGTTGAAACATGTTAGTACATAAAATCAAAATATTTGTAAAAAATCGTCGCGGATCACCACTTGTGGAGGAATCAATACTTCTAGGATTATCATTATTTTCATTTTTAATTATTGCTTCTATCATCTTTGATCTGATTGAATTTGCGCAATCAATATTTGCTAATGTCACAGATTTCACAGATAATTTTCCATAATATATAATATAATTGTGATTCAAAAAACAATAATTTGACACCCCCTTATTTCTTGTGGAATATTTTTACTAAATTGCATTAAATCTCAATCACAATATGTGTGATTGAAAAATTCATCTAAATGGCTAAATCTATTTCCAATCGAACTTTTGGTCTGAATATTATTTAGTAGCTTATAATCACAAAAAAGTGGAAATCACAATTAATATGTGACTCCTGTGATTCACTTGGAGTTATTACGATTCTTTTGAATTAAAATGTTTCAGTTGTTTTAGTCATTAATTAATTCATTTTGATATTGCTCTAATCGAAATCATATCAGCAATTTTCTTAAGACAGTTTCATGATAACTCACTATTACTTTATAGATCCCTTGTAATTTTCTATCAATTGCAATGTTTCCCGCATCTGAGTATAAGTAGGGAGTATTATGGATTTTCTCAGGCGTGGAAAACACTCTAATTGCCTTATTAGTTATCATATTAAATAACTCTTGAGGAATTTGTCTATTACCTCTACCTAAGATATGTCCCTGCTGCCCAATAGGTGATAACCATAACTCGTGAATTTCATGAATTTTAAGATAATCAAGTATTTCCTGGTGAGTAACATCATCAGCAATTAATTTACCATCGTTGATAATAGATAATCCAAGTAATGATTTTTCAATTCCTAAATATTTGAAAATTTTCTGTATGGTGCTGCCCGAACCTGCTAAAATTGATTTATTGTGTAGTAACTGATCATCAATTATTCGTTGAGCAATTGATTCAAGAATATCATCATCTTCTTCATTTGCAAAACTTGATTTTCCAACTTGAATTGAAGGAGAAAAAGGTATCCTTACTTTACCTTTCAATATCGGTCTCGCTAAACCTTTTTTATAAGCCTCCTCATCAATATCAAATAAATCTACTTCCTTAGAATTTCCGTTCCAAGTTGATAGAAAACCTCTGAGATCTTCTGGTCTATGTAAGAAACATGGAGAAAATATTTTAACTCCAGCTGGAATTCCAATTATTGGAATATCCCCGACTTTGTCTGAAATATCTATTGCAGTGCCATCTCCACCTGCAAAAATAACTAAATCTACATTTTGATTGACAATTTCTTCAACCAGTATTTTTGTATCTTGAGCAGTACTATTGTTTTTCAGACTACCTACAATCTTGAATTTTCCTTGAAATGACAGATATCTTGTTAATTCTCCTCCTAATATCCACTCAATTGAATTCATCTCAATATCTACAATTGCACGATTAATAATCTGCCAAATTGGTGCATTCTCAATGCTTTGAATCTCGTTCCAAGCTGCTTGGATATTATCAGTGCCTTTCCACGCTAATTTTGCTCCTACTCCTGCAATAGGATTGACCAATAAGCCTATTTTCATTGAAATATATCCACCAGAGACTGTTCTACAAGCTCTATTTCTTCTTTTGAAAGAGATGGAACTACCGGTATCTCAAAGTGATTGATGGCAATTGATTCAGCTATAGGACAAGAAGTTTTCGCATAATCTGGAAATTCGAGGAATTTCGACCACCTCCAATGGGAGAGATTCTTGAAGCTTTCTTGTTGATAGCTAAGTGTATTGTAGATAGGTCTAGCTAATATTCCTCGTTCATTTAGTTTAGTAATAGCTTCTGCAGGTTTGATTTTATGTTCTCTTGTATCAATTGCAAAAATATAGTTACCATGTGTATATCCTTTCGGGATATGTTGGTAGTCTATCCCTTCAATCTCATCAATGACTTTCCTGTATCGATTTGCAATAACAGCTCTTTTTTCTAACAATGACGTAATTTTATCCATCTGAACATCTGCTATTGCACCTACTACATCGGTCATTCTCATATTGTAACCAACCCTGATATGCTTATATCCCCCTGATAATGTTCTACCATGGTTTTTTATAGAAATAATCTTTTCTGCTAAATCATCATTATCAGTTGTAATGATGCCACCCTCACCAGAAATTAGATTTTTGGTTACATAAAGTGAAAAAGTTCCAAGATCGCCAAACCCTCCCACATGCTTGTTATCAATTTTTGCTCCATGTGCTTGAGCTGCATCTTCAAGCAGAAATAAATCTTTATCCTCAGCTAGATCTCGAAATACCTTCATATCTGCTGCCAATCCGAATATATGGACAGGCATAATTGCCTTGGTTTTTTCAGTAATAGCATTCTCGACTAATTCTGGATCTAGATTCCATGTTTCATTACTTATATCAACAAACTTTGGAACATTTCCTGTGAATAAGATTGAATTCGTAGTCGCAATAAAGGTGAAAGGAGTGGTAATTACCTCGTCTCCAGGTTGCAAGGGTGATGCTTCCATTCCAAGATGTAACGCTGATGTTCCATTCGTTGTGGCAATAGCATGTTTTGTCTGGGCCATTTCAGCAAATTTCATTTCAAAAGATCTAGTTTTCTTTCCCTCTACGAGATTTTTTGATTTGATAACATCTAATGCTGCCTTTGCTTCTTCTGATCCAATTTCGGGATCCACAAATGGAATCACTCGTTTATCCATATGAGCAGGTTCTAGATTATCATCTTTTAATTTGTTATTATTGTCATGCTGAATTAGTATACTCAATAAAAAAAAATAACATTCTGATATTCTTGATTATTTTACCAAAGGAATTTGTCAATTCATGGTTACAATTTTCGATATATTATTCATATATCTTGTGAGCAGAAAATAATTTATTATTGAATTTCTAAATTATAAAATTATGAGTCAAAAAACTGCCTTGTATGAAGCACATGTTGCACTTGATGCAACGATGGTTGATTTTGGTGGATTTCTGATGCCTATGCGGTATAAGAAGACCTCCATTGTTGATGAGCATATGATTGTTAGAAATGAAGTTGGTATGTTTGATACTTCACACATGGGAAGAATTTGGATTACTGGGAAAGATGCCCTTGATTTCATCGATTATCTTGTTCCTAGAAATATTAAAAACCTCAGTGATTACCAATCAGGTTATACTTACATGCTCAATGAGCAAGGTGGCTTTAGAGACGATGTAATTATCTCCAGGTTTAATCAAGAGGAGTACATGCTCGTTTGCAATGCTGGAAATTTGAAGAAAATTTGGTTATGGGTAAATTCATTTGCTAACCTTTGGAAACTTGCAGGAAAAGATCTCCGTCTAGAAAATCGAAGTGAAAAATCTGCAATGATTGCTGTACAAGGTCCAAAAGCAATGAGTATCCTTGAATCACTTGCTAATGCAGAATTACCTGATAAAAGATTCAGAACCCAATGGATCACCATAAATAATGATAAGGTTCTTTTCTCATCAACTGGATATACAGGAGCATCAGGTGGGGAATTGATGATATTTGCTGATGAAGATCTTGAGAAGAAAGCAATTGCTCTGTGGAACCTACTACTTGATCAGGGAGTAATCCCCTGTGCTCTTGGATCTCGAGATACTTTGCGTATGGAGGCTGGATATAGATTATATGGCAATGATATTTCTGAGGAAATCAATCTTCTTGAATCAGGGCTTGATTTTGTACCATTTGCACATATTGATAAGGAAACAGGTTTTGTAGGGCAGGAGGCAGTATTGGCCTTAAGAGGAAAAACTAGTAGAGTTTTTGTAGGTTTCAAATTACTGGAAAAGGGTATTGCTCGGCATGGTAATAAAGTAATCGTGGATGGAAAGGAAGTAGGTGAGGTTCTCAGTGGAACCCAATCCCCATTGACTAAAGAGCCGTTCGGGATGGCTCTTGTACCAATAGAACTGAAGGAATTGGGATCAAACTTTCAAATTGATATTCGAGGAAAATTAAAAATCGCTGAAGTTGTGAATTTTCCAATTTATGATGAAAACAAATATGGAATCAAAGTACGAAAGTAATCATTTTAAACGAAGAGGATTATTTATATCCTCAAATATTGGGATTCTCCCTCTAATATGATCTCGAAGCAACTCAATTGCAGCAGCTCTTTCATCAGGTAAACCTCCTTTCTTCAGTTTATTCATTTTAATTGCTAGATTTTCAAAAAATAGTAACTGATCATTATCCACATCATAATGAGATGCTAAGGCACCAGGTTTCATCTCATTGAATTGTAGATAGAGATTATATGCTGCCCCAATGGGATCTTTCAATTTGGTTATGGGTATGACCCCAAGAAGGTGCTTGTGCATCTCAGGCAAACGAACAGGAATTATTCCTGGGGTGTCAAACATGGTAATACTATTGGATACATTAACTTTCTGTTGTCCTTTGGTGTGGCCTGAAATAGGTGCTACACTTGCAGCCTTTCTTCCACTCAAGGCATTTATTAAACTACTTTTACCAGTATTAGGTAGACCAACAACTGCAACATTTGCTTTTTTCCTTCTTGATTGCTTCAAAATCATTGCTCGTAATCGTGAAGTAGATAATCTCTTAGTGGCACTCACTCCAATTGCTTTGATATTTTCATGATCATTCAACCAATTGATCCATTCATTTAGATGCTCGGGGGGTACCAGATCTGCTTTATTAAGGGCAATTAGCAAATTACACTTTTCCATACCCATAATCCGTTTTTCTAACCTATTCGATCGGCAAATTGATGGATATCTTGCATCTACTACCTCTAAAACCACATCAGATTCATCTACCATATCCCATACTATTTTCCAATACTTATCCATCTTCATGGTCTAGATCTCCTTACAAGAAAAAATATAGTAATAGGTATAAATATACTACGATCTTTTCCGTATTTTTCGAGTTCTAATATGAAAAATTATCTCGTTATATCTTGTAAATATCTTCATTCGAGAACCAAAGTTATTTGGTATCAAAACTTTTTCCTACTAGGAGTATGCTTGATGATCAAAAATTGAAATTACGATATTTTTGATACTCATTTATTGATTTTATTTGTTGCAACTACCTTGTTGACTAAAGATTTTTATCAATCCAAAATCTCGTCGACTTTATTCAAAAATAATATTTTGAGGTTCTCCTAATGAATATTTTGAATTTAATCCCAGAAATCAATGAGATACACAATGAAGAATTAAAATCTAAGACTGTCAAGGCTTTTGAAAAGGCTATTACACTTGGTGGATGGACAGAGGAAGATTTATTGAATATCCCGTTCACATTATTAATTCCTGAGTTGATGGAAGGTGGAAAGCCTAAAATTAATATCATACAACATATTCGGGCTGTGACACAGATGTGTATTGCAACATATAATATGTATAAGGATCTAGATATGGCAAATCATCTGAATCGTGATGATTTAATAAGTGCTGGATTATTGCATGATATTGGAAAATTCATAGAGTATGAGCGAATTGATGGGGATATCGTTCAAACTATAGAAGGAAAATATATCAGACATCCAGCCATGGGTTTGGAGCTTGTCTATGATCTAGAGTTGCCTCTTATTGTCAAACAGGCAATTGTTTTTCATAGCAAGGAAGGAGATAAGATTGAGAGATTACCGGAAGTAGAAATAGTTCATAGATGTGATTTTCTCTGTTTTATCCCTGTAAAGAAATTTTATGAGAAATAAAGAGGTTTGAAAATATGAGTGAATATAAAATCGCAATATTACCTGGAGATGGAATAGGTAAAGATGTTATAGATGCTGCATTACAGGTACTTGATGCAGTTGGATTCAGTGATAAAGCAGAATACATTTGGGCAGATATTGGCTGGGAATTTTGGTGCAAAGAGGGAGAAGCCCTACCTGAGAGAACAATTGAAGTGCTTAAAAATACTACTTGTGCATTATTTGGAGCAATAACTTCAAAACCAAAGGAAGAAGCAGCAAAAGAACTTGTAGCTGATTTGCAAGGCAAGGGACTGGTATATTCGAGTCCCATTGTGAAATTACGTCAAATGTTTGACCTTTACACCAATTTAAGACCCTGTAAGGCATATAAAGGAAATCCACTAAATTTCAAAGATGATTTGGATCTAGTTGTCTTCAGAGAGAACACTGAGGGATTATATGTGGGTATTGAATGGCATCCTGTTCCGGAGGAACTACTTCAAACCATGATTAAACATCATCCTAAAGCAAAAAGATTTGAAGGAACTAATCTTGATGATATGGCTATTTCAACAAGAGTATTTACAAGAAATGGGGTACAAAGAATTCTCAAATCTAGCTTTGATTATGCCAAGGAATTTAATTATCCAACGGTGACAGTTGTTGAGAAACCTAATGTTATCAGAGAAACAAGTGGTTTAATGGTAAGAGAAGCAAGAAAAATGAAGGAATCCTATGAAAACATAGAATTGTGGGAGACAAACATAGATGCCATGGCTATGTGGTTAGTTAAAAACCCACAAGATTATGGTGTAATGGTTTCATCTAATATGTTTGGGGATATTGTTTCTGATCTAGCAGCCCAATTAATAGGTGGTCTTGGTTTTGCATGTTCAGGCAACATTGGTGATAAATATGCAGTATTTGAGCCTACTCATGGTTCTGCACCTAAATATGTAGGTATGAACAAAGTAAATCCTATAGCGACTATCCTAGCTGCCAAGATGATGCTTGATTGGCTTGGTGAGAAGGAAATGGCTAAGAACATCGATGATGCAGTTGCAGCTGTAATTGAAGAGGGGATTTACAAAACCTATGATATGGGTGGGGATACTACAACTTCTGGAATGGCAGATGCGATTTGTGAGAAGATAAAAAACTCTTGAGCCGAAATTTCAAGATTAACAAAGATATGAGAGAATATTTATGACTACTTATACATTTATTGAAAAAATAATTATGGCTAGATCTGATGCCAAAGCAGAGGAAATCTACCCAGGAAACATAGTTTGGGTAACTTTGGATCTTGTCACAGCACGTGATTATGCTGGACCTCAAGTTGTGGATTTATTCGAACAGTACTACCCTGATGCACAACCATTTGATAATACAAAGGTGATTTTCACTCCTGATTGCTATCCTTATGGTAACGATCCCAAACATGCCAAAGATCAGGAAAAATTACGTGTCTTTTCTAAGAGGCATAATATACGTCTTACTGATCTGGGTACTGGAATTGGATCCCATTTAATTTTTAAGAAGGGATATGGAAAACCAGGTGATATTATTATTGGTGCTGATAGTCACTATAATTTACTTGGTGCGCTTGGTATCTTGGGACAAGGAGCAGGTGATATCATGCTTGCCTTCTCAATGAAAACAGGTAAATACTGGATTAAAATACCAGAATCAGTGAAAGTCACCTTAACCGGAGAATATTCTTGGCCTACCACTGCAAAGGATTTAGCACTATACGTATTGAAACAATTACATGATTTTGGGATTACTGGAAAATCAGTTGAATTTTATGGTGATACAGTATCACGATTAAGTATTGACGAACGAGTAACATTATGTTCACTTATTACTGAAGCCACAGGATTAATTGGATTCATTCCACCAGATGAAGTAACTCGAGAGTACTATAAGAGTCAAGGAATTGACATAGAGCTGATTCAAGCTGATGACAATGCCAAGTATTCCAATTCCTATACTATTAATGTTCAAGATCTTGGCATGTATGTTGCTTGCCCTCCTCATCCTCATAATGTCAAACCACTAGATGAGGTAATTGGAACCCCAATAAATTCAGTGATTATAGGATCTTGTACTAATGGTAGTGCCAGCGATATTCAAGCAGCTGAAAAAATTTTGAAGAATAAACAAGTGCATCCCGATGTTCGATTTGCCTTGATTCCAGCAACCCGGGATGATTTTATTGATCTTTCTCAAACAGGGTCCATGATTCAAATTCTAGAAGCTGGGGGGAATTTCTTTGGTGTAGGATGTTCAACCTGTGCGAAAGGACAGTATGGTTTGACTGGTGGAACCACTGCTGTTACCATGACCACTGGTAACAGAAATACTCAGGGTAAAATAGGTCCAGCTGATGTATACTTGGCAAGCCCTGTGATTGCTGCAGCTACAGCTATTGCTGGAAAAATAACTAAACCAGAAATGGAGGAATATAATAATGAGTGAGAGTATACTTACTGGAAAAGCAAAATTGGTTATGGTGGATGATATCGATACTGATAACATCTTTCATGCATCATTGCTAACTATTCATGATCCGGAGGAGATTAAACCACATATCTTTGGTAATTTGGAGGGTTTCAACTCATTTGGTTCAGAAAATCATGAGGGTCAAATTCTCTTTGTTGGTAAAAATTTTGGCAAAGGATCAACTAGACAACAAGCAGTAACTGGTTTTCTTGCACATAAAATTACTACAATCATTGGTGAATCCTTTGGTCCCATATATTATTCAAATGCTGTGAATGCTGGTTTGTTATTAGTCGAAGTGAACCTAAATCGTTTCATGGTGGATGATGATGATGAAATTGAAATTGATCTTGATCAATCAGTAATAAAAAATATATCAAAGAACCACAGTATTCAATGCAAACCCATTCCGAAACCTGCGATTGATATTATGAGGGCTGGAGGCTTGATGGAACTTGGTAGAACATTATAGAGGTCATTTAAAATGGGTTTAACATTTTCTGAAAAACTATTTACACAAAAAACAGGACATGCAGTAGTAGCTGGAGATATTGTCTATGCAGAACCAGATCTCATCCTATCACACGACAACACTGCCTCAATTAGTAAAACATTTCAGCAAATGGGAGGTACCAGCGTTAAATACCCTGATCGGTTAGTTATCGTGCTAGATCACGATGCACCACCAACATCAGCAAAAATTGCTAATGATCACAAATACATCAGGAATTTTGTAAAGGAACAGCATATAGGCATTTTTTATGATGCAGGTAACGGTATCTGTCACCAGTTGATGTCAAATCATGCCATTCCTGGTATGTTAATTGTCGGATCGGATTCTCATACTTGTACCAGTGGAGCATTCAATACTTTCGCTGCAGGGATCGATCGAACAGAGACAGCAGGATTATGGCTTGAGGGTCAAACATGGTTCCGTGTCCCTGAAACAATAAAAATTATCCTTAATGGTGAATTATCTACAGGAGTATATGCCAAGGATCTTGCTTTATGGATAATGGGTTTGATTTCTTCATCTGGGGCTAACTATCAAGCTATTGAATATCATGGTAATGGTGTTTCGGCTCTGAAAATCTCAGAGCGTATGACACTAGCTAATTTAGCATCAGAAATGGGTGCGAAAACAGCAATCTTTCCACCTGATCAGATATTAATGGATTGGTTGAATAAGAACCATCCAGATCTATCACTTTCTGACGAGGATCTATATTGGGCTGATGATGATGCTTTATATGCCAAAATTATTGAAATCAATTTAGATGAACTTGTTCCAGTTGCAGCTATTCCAAATCAGGTCGATAATATTGAATTACTTCAAAATATCCAAGAAATTGAGCTTGAGGAAGTATTTTTAGGAACTTGTACAAATGGCAGACTTGACGATCTAAATATTGCTGCATCGATTCTAAAGGGAAATAAAGTAAAAGATGGAGTTCAATTTCTTGTCGCTCCCGCATCCAGAAGTATTTACCTTGAGGCATTGAATAATGGAACTATTGAGACTTTGGTTTTGGCAGGTGCGACCATTCTCTCTTCAAGCTGTGGTCCCTGTTTAGGAAAGGGTCAAGGTATTCCACCAGATAACTGTAATATTCTTTCAACTGCAAATAGGAATTTTCTTGGACGTATGGGGAATAAGAACTCATCCGTATTTCTTGCCTCTCCAGCGACTATTGCTGCTTCAGCTATTGAGGGCAAAATTGTAGATCCCAGAAAGTATGTAGGTGGATCCATTAATTCCTCCTCTCCTGAAATCATCACAAAAAACATGAAAGAAACAATTGTCCAGATCTCTCCTGAAGATGATAGGTATCAGAATAAAATATGGAATTACAGTGATGTGAATGATTTCAACACAGATCAGATGTTTGCAGGTGGATTAACCTATGATATCAAATCATCAGATGCTGAGCAGATAATTCCCCACCTTTTCAAAGGATTAGATGAGTCATTCTCAAATCGAGTTCAACCTGAAGACATTATCATCGCAGGAGAAAATTTCGGTTGTGGATCATCACGTGAGCATCCATCAGTGGGATTGGCCTGTGCAGGTGTAAAAGCAGTGATTGTAAAATCAGTTTCCCGTATTTTCTATCGTTCAGCTATCAATCAAGGTTTGCCTATAATAGTTCATCCTGAACTTGTTGAAAAGTATAATCCATCTGAAGCTCTTGTACTGGATCTTAATGAGGGAACAATTAGAAATGGTGATATGGAATATTCCATTCCGAAATTACCCAAGGAATTACTAGATGTATTCAACGCTGGTGGATTAATTCCATACTACAAGAAGAAATACAAGGAGGAATAATATGAAATTATATGAATTTGAATCTAAATTAATCTATAGAAATTATAATATAAATACACCTAAACAGATTGCAGTCATAAAATCAGTGGATGAGCTGGATCGATTGGAGCTTACTTACCCAGTGATGCTCAAGGCTATGGTTCTTGTAGGTGGAAGAGGAAAAGCGGGTGGAATAAAAAAAGCAAGTTCTCAGGAAGAGGCTAAAAACCTAGCTGATAAGATATTTAATCTTGAGATCAAAGGATTGAAGGTGGAACAAATTCTTCTTGAGGAAGCAGTAAATATTGAAGGTGAGATTTACCTCTCTGTGACAACTGATCCTGCAACTTTTGATGTCATTCTCGTGACAAGTGCTTCTGGTGGTGTAGATATTGAATATGTTGCCAAGAATAGTCCAGAGGAAATTTTTACGAAAAAGGTCCTAAATAATTCTCTTGAATTGGATGAGAAAATTGCTCTTGAGGCAGCAACCTTCCTAATTGCAAGGAATCCTGATCTAAAATGTGTTGAGGATCAATTAGTGAATTTAATACAATCTGTTTATCACTCTTTCCAATCAGTTGATGCAAAGTTGTACGAGATCAATCCAGTAATTCTGACCAACAAGGATTCTAATCCTACACTTCTTGCAGCTGATGCAAAAATAATTCTAGATGATAATAGTCTTTACAGACAAGCACCATTGCTCAAATCCATAGGTATAGATCCTCAAAGCAAAAGACATGATGTATCCGAGCAAACAATTCATGAAGCAAGAGCATATAAAGCTGGTTTCCCATATCTAGATCTATTAAATACAAATGAAAAGGAGAAGGATAAACTATATGTGGGTCTTGTACCAGGAGGTGCAGGATATGGTATATTCTCTATAGATGAAGTAGTTAATGTTGGAAACAGGTATTTTGATGGGAAGGTAATCCCTATTAATTTCATGGATTCTGGTGGGGGGCCATCCCTAGCCACTGTAGCAGAGATGTTTCATATATTGATGGACCATCCTATGACTGATCTCATTATTACCAGTCGTTTCGGAGGGATTTCTAGCTGTGACATTTTCATTCAGGGATTAATCATGTGTCTAAGAGATCGATATTTGGCAAACAAAAGGATGATCCCTGTATTCGGTAGAATGGTGGGTACAGATCTAGCAGCAGCAGCAGCGTTTCTAGAAAAGGCAAAGATTGATACACCTGATCCTTTGAAGGATATGTATATCACAGTGGGTAATCAACGTATCATGGCTGATGTGATACGAGAAGGGATTGAATATGGATTCAAATTCAAAAAGGAGACTTCAACATGAAGCTTGATGTGACAAATGGATTATTATACCATATCATTGAACAAGTCAGACCTGAGCTAGCAAAGAGAATTCAGGAAACTAAAGAGATTGAAACAATGATCGTTGGACTAGGAAATCAGGGAACCCGACATGCAGGATTAATGCAAGAATATGGTACCAATGTAACCTGTGGTGTTGCACCAGGTCGGGGGGGAACTAGAGTTCATGAGATCATTCCAGTATACGATACTGCAGCAGAAGCTGTCAAAAATCATGAGAATCTAGCAGTGGCGAGTATTTGGAGACACTACTCAACAGCTAAAGATGCAACTATCGAGGTAATACGTTCTGGTGTACCCATTATAGTTCTGATTTCAGAGTTTATTCCCCTTAAAGATGTAAGGGATATTCTAGTTGAAGCCAGAAAGTATAATACAGTATTATTTGGTCCAAACACGCCTGGAATTATCTTTCCTCCAGAAAATATTAAGATAGGGATGTTACCTGATATTTTCCAAGCAGAAGAAAAGGATGGCAAAATTGGCCCAAGTGGTGTTACCGTCATTTCAAGATCAGGTGCAATTCTCTATCATCTATCTGATGCTCTCGCAAGTACTGGCATATCACAAAACGCAGTAATAGGTATAGGTGGTGATGGAGCAATTGGTTCTAGATTTGTAGATTTAGTTTCTCTTGTAAGTGGATTTAAGGGAACTGATATGGTTGTTATTGCCGGTGAGATTGGAGGAATGCAAGAGGAACTACTTGCTATGGATATTAAGGCTCATCCTGAAAAATATCCCAAACCAATCATTGCCTTGATTTCAGGATCTCAAGCACCAGAAGGAAAAACCATGGGTCATGCAGGGGCAGTTGTATCTCCGGGTCAATCCTATGGCACTCATCTGTCTAAAAAAGAAGCACTTTCTGATGCAGGAGTCATAGTAGTCAATCATCAACGAGATCTGATTGACCAGGTGAGGAATAAACTTGATAAACAATACTTTGATATTGATTCTTATTATGATAGAATGAGTGAGAAATGGGCTGCTAAGCCACCTGCAGTTACTTGGGGAACAGTGATCACAAATGTTCTTCCTAACAATCTTCTTATCCGAGGTTATCCATTGCAAGATATAGTCGCAAAAAAGGGATTTTTGGAAACAGCCTATCTGTTAAGTAATGGTGAATTTCCGGATTCAGAAACTCTAGAAAAATTAAATAGGATAGCTGTGGCAGCAGCCAAGAAGAAAGCCCCTAGTGTTGATTACTTCTATCCAGATATATCTAAAAGTATTGGAACCTATATTCAGATTGATGATTTGATTTCATCTCAATCTAACCAGCCAGTTGAGGAACTCACAGCCTTCACCTTAGGTAGAGTGGCAAGATTTTTTGCCAAGGTGTTTCAGAATGAGGAAGCGCTTGATGCCCTTTCTGAAACAACCCAATTTTCAGACATTATCTATGCAGCACTTGTTGGTAATACTGAAATGGAAATATCAAAGGTGAAATTGCTAGAAGCTATGATCACAGCCTGTGTTGATCACGGGGTGACTCCTCCTTCTGCACAAACAACAATTTTACTGGCTTCAGTGCGTCCTCCCTTTGAAGTAGCTATTGCAGGTGGGGTACAGGCTATCACAGATGTCCATGGTGGAGCTGGTCAAAAGGCTGCAGAATTCTTCTCATCAGTTGTTTCCTATGCAAGAGATAATAATCTCGATATTGAAGAGGCAACCTTTATCAAAATGAAACAGATAATTAAAGAGGGTTTGAGAATTGAGGGTCTAGGTCATAGAATTCATACCCAAGACCCCCGAAGAGATATCCTCTGGCAAATGGCAAATGATGCCGGGTTTGCAAAGGATCATGTTGCTGTATCAAAAATTGTCAGTGAGGTATTTTTCAGAGTGAGGGGAATGAACCTACCAATCAATGTGGATGGAGTTATTGGTGCAATAATTGCTGATATGGGAATTGATACCAGGTTAGCAAAATCAATATTTGTTTTTGGAAGGATTGCGGGACTCTCAGCCCACTATTTTGAAGAAATACAAACACAACAACAGATGAGAAGGATCTCCTTTGCAAGTGCAGTATACAAAGGTAATAACCTAAGAAAACTATAATTATCATTTCTTCAAAAAAATATTGTAACTTATCACACCATATATATTTTATCTATGAATTTTATTCAGGTATAAATTTAGTCGCGATTTAAACGAACCGATCACGTAATGTTTTATAGTCTAATTACCTTTTAAACAATAAAGGATTGAACAACCATGGCACCATTCCCAGATGATCTACCACCAATTGGTATGGATGTAGTTCTAAAATTGTTGCTTTATTTTAGTATACTCTATATCATCGCAACAGCAGTTACTGCAAAATTAATTACAAGAAAACGAGTAAAGAAAGTAGATAAAATAAAGACCAAAGAAAAACAAGAAGAATTGCCTGTAATCGTCACAGAGCCAGATGTCTTTGATTTTGAAGATACAACCGATAGGATGGCAGGAATCCAGGTTAAGATGGCAATTGCAGATGCAGCGATAAATGAATTATCTAGATTGAAAAATTCTGATCAAATATCAGATGATGCCTATCTGGTACTTAGTTCGAAATTCTCTGAAGATCTTAGAATATACTCCTCTGAAATTGAGGATATGGCTATTACTGAGGATGAACCAGAACCTATTGATGAAATTCCAATTGATCCACCTGTTGCACCCATGGAAGAAGTCGTTAGTGAGATTCAATCTGGCTTAGGGGATGAATTAATTGACCTAGGATTGGAAGATGATGATGACGAATTTTTGAAACCAAAATCATCTTCAATTAGTGATAGTGGAGCACCGAGTGGACCTAAACCAATAGCCCCTCAACCTGCAGCTCCTAAAACATTCACAGCCCCCAAACCTACAACTTCTCAGCAATTCACTGCCCCTCAACCTGCAGCTCCTAAAACATTCACAGCACCCAAACCTACAACATCTCAGCAATTCACTGCTCCGAAACCTTCAGCTCCTCAACCAAGTGCACCAAAGCCTATGGCTCCGAAACCTGCAGCCCCACAGCAATTCACTGCTTCACAACCAAGTGCACCAAAACCGATGGCTCCGAAACCTGCAGCCCCACAGCAATTCACAGCCCCTAAACCATCAGCACCACAACCAAGTACACCAAAACCAACAGCACCCCAAGCAGCGCAACCACAAGGTGAGGAGGGAGATGAGAAGATGTTTGCCAAATCTACCTCAATTGCTGCAATTCGAATGGACATGCTACGAGAGTTAGCTAGACTCAAGAAATTAATCAATGAAGATGAGTAGTTTTGAATCTTAAAGAGAATCTCGCAAACACGATCATTAACCAATTACCAAATGATGGATTAATAGGTCTAGGGGCAGGATCTACAATTAATATCCTGATCAAAAAACTAGGTGAAACGAATTGTAAAACTGCTTTTATCTCAGCAGCATCCAGCACTTCAATATTAATGCATGATAATCATCTGTTAGAGTTGCCTTTCTCACAAGTGAATATACAGTCACTCAATTTGGTTATAGATGGGGCTGATACCGTATTTCTGGATAGAAAAATCATTCTTAAAGGACTCGGTGGAGCTCTTACAAGTGAGAAAATGCTCTGGAATCATGCTCGGAAAATTCAGGTACTCATCGATCAAACCAAATTAGATGCACAATCAACAGTGATCGTTCCTGTGGAAATTCTCCCCAAACTTGTACATTCTTTACCACAAACCATCAAATCACTATTGGGGGATCAGCTCCATACCATCCAACTTAGAACTGAACCAAGGATGCAGATGCCATTCATCACTGATCATGGGAATTATATTCTAGATATCAAGATTTATCATCAATCACTTGATTTTGAGACACTTCATAAGCAATTAAAACTATTAACAGGAGTAATTGAAACAGGTATTTTTACTTCTGACCTGTGTAATAAATGTCAAATTTTTGTGGCAACTGAATCGGGTGTTAATAATCTAGCTTTCCCTGATACTTAGCTGCTCCTCAGAATTATCAAGGATATTCTCCAATCGCTTAGTTGTCGCTTTTTTTCGTGATAATTTGATTTCTCCATTGGAATCAACAACAGATCGTAAGACGAGTTGAGGTCCAACAAACAGATCGACATTGGCATTACGTAATTGTTTACCTACTACGATAATAAGATGTTTTTTTGTTTGGAATATTTGATAATTCGATGATGTTTCCTCAGATTCGAAAGTGAGATGCACTCCATAGGTTTGCTGGATTGTGCTTTGAATGAGAAAATCTCGTTGTAATAGAGAAACAAACTCCTTGGGAATAATTACTTTGAGGGAATGATCTGTTTGTTTTACTAATTCGATATTTTGATTTGTCAGCCCTGTGTAGTTCTGGATTAATAGGTTAGCGACATCTTTGTATAGATTGTTCTTGCTGATACTGGTATTCTTTTTCTCAGATTTCAGTGGGATGACAACTACCTGTTCACCAAATGAAAAGATCTCGTACAGAGCGGATTTATCCATAAAATCACTTACTACAATGACTGGTCTAGCTAAACCCTGATCTGTGAATCCACGGGGGGTTTTCACCTCCATCTTCAGTGAGAGCACGGTATCCACTTCTCCCTTGTTGATAAAAATCACCGTATCAATAATACTTGGTATCAATCCTAACTCTATTCTACTGACAAAACGCTGGATAGCATCTATGGGTTTTGTGGCATGTATCACACCAACCAAGCCCACTCCAGCCATTCTCATATCTGAATATACTTCAAAATCCGAATTCTTACGTATCTCATCAAATATCACATAGTCCGGGCGCATGAGCAGCAGCAAATCACCCAATTTCTCTATATCATTGGGTAAAGAGGTAAACTGGGTGATACGATCATCTAGTTGTAAATCTCTTGGTTTCTCAATGGTTTTAATTATCTTTGATTTATCTGCATAAGACATTGCAAGCGCAGAGGCAAAAGTAGATTTTCCGTGACCTGGTGGACCAGCGATAAGAATACCTTCTGCTCGCATGTCTAATCGCTCTTTTAATGATTTAGATAACTGATACTCATGGATTTTTCGTTGTAATGTGGGTTTAACAATGGTGATCTCGATTGCATCAGAGAATGGGGGATATGTAATTACAATCCTAAAATGACGGAGCTGAATTACTGAATATAGTTCACTTTTGTCCTCTAAAAAAGTCTCATCCTCTACATCTGATGATTCAATAATCAAATCCGAGAATTCCTCCAGATCTTCCCTACTCAAAAGCTTTTCAGTGATGGCATCGAGCGACCAAGCTCCTGGATTGCCATGTTTTGCCATGGGTGGTTGTTGCTCTCTGAGATGAACACTCATTGTATTGGTGAATACTGTGAATAGTTGTTCTATAGATTCCATACATTGCCATACTCTTTCCAAGTAATAAAGAGTTGTGTATCTGACTTACCAGAACGAGAATGTCTTTTGTACCTGAACATCAATCAGGATGATAATTAGGGCAAGAAGCATGATGAGGATAATTCTCTTCTTGAAATTTTTGGCAGCATCATAATTGGGATCCTTGAGCAAAGGATAGGTAACCTGCAAAATTAATATGAAGAATGTCAGGAGAGCAATGATATAAATAGGTCCAAATATCTCATAAATTATTGGGAGTATGGCAAATCCTAGAGCAATAGCTAGAATAACGGCAACAACAACAGCAGCAGCTTTCTTTCCAAACAGAACTGCTATTGTTCTCACTCCATGCTTTTCATCCCCCTCTGTATCCATTATCCCCTTTGATACCTCTCTAGCTGTGTTGAGCAAGGCAGAGATAAGGAATAAATAAATTGATGGATTCCAGTTATCAACAGGCCAGAAATTGAGAAATCCTGTACCTACTGCATCACCATACAGAAATGCAGAGGTTGCTGTAATGCCCACCGTGATATTTCCCAGAAATCCTGTTTTCTTGAGGTATGCATTGTACATCAATGATAATACTAAGGATAATGCCATAAGCACTATAGATTCTATCTGCATGAACACCCCTGCAGATGTTCCAATAATAAAAAGGATGACGGTGTAGATTTTTGCCTGTTTTATGGTAATATTCCCAGATGGGATAGGTCTCTCAGGTGCATTAATTTTATCTATCTCAAGATCGATGATATCATTGTGTACCATGGCTATGCCAATATAGGTAACTGCAACGATAACAGCGAGGGGATACTTCCACCACTCAATCTGAAAACCCGCAGCAAACCATATTCCAGAAACAGCCATCATGCTGACCATAAATGCATTCATGGGTCTGATGATCCTATAATAGTGAATTAATGCCACAAATAAGGCAGGATTTTATCCCATATAAATTCATATTTTCTCAAATATATATTAACTACTAATTATTCCCGATGATTTCATTTCCACTCAGGTATCGATTGCCTTTGGGTTAAGTTCCTCCAATTTGAGATAGGATACATCACCCACTGCATCAACCATGCCCATGATTAGTTCTTTACTAGACTGTGCTGCAATCTCAGTCAGAATATTCAATTCCTTGAGATCAATGGATCCTCCCTCTTGAAGTGGTTTAATGTAGTATCTGGCCCCACCCTTGAGTGGATTGGAATCCCTATTGTATAACCTGAAGAAGAATGCAGATCCCTTTCCCACATTGACAACACTGCCACGATTTCTCAGATCCTTATAAACTAGGTATCGTAACATGAATTCCTCATTTCTAGAGGAGAAATACTCAGAAGCTTGCTGAATATCCAGCAGTTGATCATTCTTATACAGTTCAATTCTCCCAAGCTCCATCAAGTGAAGAGTTTCAAACCCGTCCAATCGCACTCCATCACGTTCAGGAATTCCAAAATATCCTTTGTTGTACAAATTAATGGCCTGATCACCGGTTGCCAAGGCTTCATTTTCTAGCAATTGTGTAGGAATCTTGCCGCGATTGCTCATTCACTCACTCTCTACTTGTCAATTTTAAAGATGATTTCGATATGATGCAAGCCAGGTGAGTAGTTTTTGACCTTTAATGCTGCAATCAGCTCAACATTCACCTCACATCGATTCAGAAACTCTGTATACTTGTAGATGGCCTCCTCGTAATGATCAGCGGGTGCAATGGGGTGTGTATGAAGTATTGCAGTTGTTTTAGCCAATCTAACAGCAGCTTGGAAGTGTGATACTTCCAGCTCATGATACCCCATGAATATCCTGTCCGCTATATTGATGAGTTGTACATCGCGACAATCTGCATTGAGTACATCAATACCTGCAATGAGATTTCTCTCCAACGTTTGAAGCAGGAATGAGTATGTATTGCTATCTTGTTCTATTAAAGTAGCTTTGATTTTCTTGTAGTATAACACTTGCAGGCTGAGATTGCCCACCGCAGCAAACATATCAACAAGATATTCCTGCTCATCAACTTGCTGGATCAAGCGCTTTCTTAACTGAGAATTACCCCCCGCAAACATAATCCTTGCAATATCCAGTACATATATGACCCCATTTTCCTTGTGTTCAGTCACAGTATCCCTGCTACCTGCCAGCCAGGTAATGCTGGGATTACGTGATGTTCCGGTGGTGGTTAGATACTGATACACTCCCCTGCACCAGGGAAATAACTGCATAACTGCAGTTCCCAATTCTCCTGAAAGACGATGCTGGGATCTGAACAGGACAAAATCACCCACTCGTTTGTATCCCGATGGTATCACTGCTAATTGGGGTCGAATGGCAAGAATCTTATCCCTGAACTTCATCTCTACCCTCCCATTGATCATATCCTATATCAATGGATTCACATCAAAGTATCTAAATATGGATCATTCAACTATTCATTGTGGAAACCAGCAACCCATCTCAGCGAAAAATAGTGGCTAGTCTCAGTATGCAGTACCCTGGAATTGATTTCTCAGGTTTTGCCTTTGATCTTCAACGTTCCAGAAAAACAGGAAGAATACGCAGTATATTGCTAAATAATATCCTGCTCTTCTCTTTGCGTACTCATGATGGACGATATCTTCCCACAATTGATGGTGCACGATTTTTACTACAACAAGGATTTGAACATAATAGGGTATACATCAAAGATGAAGCAGTTCCTTTTGTCAGCCAGGGAAAATCAGCCTATTGCAAGCATGTGGTCAAGGTGGATGATCATATCTATCCCGAGCTTGAGGTATTTGTCTGTTCTCTTGAGGGTGAACTATGTGGTGTGGGTACTGCTGTGCAACCTGGATATGCCATGATGGAATTAGATTCTGGTATTGCTGTGAAAATCAAGCATCATATCTGAAGATTTATCTGAGATTCATCATAGCTGCAGCGATGTCGCCACCACTTGATTTTAGTGCTTTGATTGCCTCTTCCTCAGATACATTGGCAGTGGACATGATCAGCTTGACATCATCTTCGTTGATCTCCACATCCTCAGGAGCAATGGGTGAGGTAGTATCAATCTCAACAGGGCGTTTCTCCACCCTTTTTGGCACGATGGTCCACATCTCCTGTCCCATATTCATGATAGTAACCTCAGGATTGTGAAGAATGATCTCCTCGGTTGCTGTTTTCACAATTACCTCGGTTACATCCTTGATCTCCTCGGTCTCAATATTGTTCAATGCGTTCTTCATCTGCTTGTTGGACATACCACTGACATCACCGACACCTGACGATGAACGTCTTGATGCTCTTCGTGCATCTCTTCTTCGTTTGCTCATATGATAGGTATATCCGTGAGAAATATAATTGTACTGATATTTCAGTGAATAGAAAGTAGGAAAAGTTGAAGCAATTAATGTTGTAAATGTTATACTGAATTCCATATTTCAACTAATGTAATATCATATTGCTTTAAAATAACTCAACTGATTCGAGAATTAGAATGTCCGTATCTAATATCAATCAGATCAAAGAAGTAGAAAAGGCAAGTGAGGAAATTATCAAACAAGCAGAGGTGGAAGCCCAAGAACTCCTAGGCAAGGCTAGGCAAGAGGTAGCTGATCTCATGAAGAAAAGCAAAACCGATGCAGATCAGGAGGCAAAGTCACTCAAGAGAAAGGCAGAAGAGGAGACTGAGACCGAGATCACCAGCCTGGAGAAACAAGCATCTGAACGCAAGGAAAAGCTCTATGCTGCCAAGAAGGACAACCTGAACGAGGCCACCGAGAGCATCATCAAGATCATCACGGAGTAGATCAGCACGTGAAACAGGAAAGATACAAGATCGCCACCATCACTGATGATGTCACCGCACTGGGTATGCGACTATCCGGTATTGGTGAGGTATCATCAGTCAAGGATGGAGAAACCGGGTCTGACATCATCTCCACCTATGCCAATGATCCCTCCATTGCTGTTATCATAATTACCGAGGAGATTGCAGCTGAAAATCGTGCACTGATCAATAAGATCACCCTGCGACCATGGCCAGTAATTGTGGAGATTCCAGGCCCCGATGGCAAGATAGAGAAAGAATCATCAGCCATCAAAGAGCTAGTAAAGCGAGCACTTGGTATCGAGATGGATATCTAATCATAAATATTACAAGAAAAATTATTGCTAAATCTTAAGGCTTTTTAAATCACTATCAATTCCTAACATAGAATATACCTAGATTAGGTCTAGCTTGATGAGAGTCGTTGGAAGATGAGTCAAGAACAAATTAAAGGTACAATTGTTAGAATCGCAGGACCCCTAGTCCAAGCAAGCGGAATGAAAGGTGTGCGTCTGTATGATGTAGCCAGAATAGGAAACATGAGTCTCATTGGAGAGATCATCAAAATTGATGAGGATGTTGTCTCCATCCAGTGTTATGAGAATACAGATGGAATATACCCAGGAGAACCCGTCGTCGGTACCGGTGAAGCATTATCTGTAATGCTTGGCCCCGGTCTAATGTCACAAATCTATGATGGTATCCAAAGACCACTTCCTGTCATCAAGAATCAGGTGGGATCCTACATCACCCGTGGTGTGGAGACCCCAGCCATCGATCTCGAGAAGGAATGGGAATTCAAGATCACTGCCAAGGTGGGAGATGAAGTTATCGGTGGAGATGTCATTGCCACCGTCGATGAAACCGAATCCTTCCTCCACAAAATCATGATCCACCCAAATGTTAAGGGTAAAATCACCAAGATTGCCGAATCCGGAACATACACCATCGAAAAAGTACTCGCCGAAGTTGAGGACGAAGATGGCAAGATCCACGAAGTAAAAGGATACCAGATCTGGCCCGTCAGAATCCCACGTCCATTCAAGAAGAGATTATCCTCCGAGGAAATCCTCATCACCGGACAACGAATCTTCGATACCTTCTTCCCACTCGCTAAAGGTGGCGTTGCAGCCGTTCCTGGTCCGTTTGGCACTGGTAAGACCGTGACTCAGCACTCTCTGGCCAAATTCTCCGATGCACAGGTAGTTGTGTATGTAGGATGCGGTGAACGTGGCAACGAGATGACTAATGTACTGGAGGAGTTTCCCCATCTTGACGATCCTAAGACCGGGAAGCCTCTGATTGCCCGAACCACTATGATCGCCAACACAAGTAACATGCCTGTGGCAGCAAGAGAGGCCAGTGTCTATACTGGAGTGACCATGGCAGAATATATCAGAGATCAGGGTTACGATGTGGCCATGATGGCAGACAGTACTTCACGCTGGGCAGAGGCAATGAGAGAGATCTCTGGAAGATTAGAAGAGATGCCCGGTGAGGGTGGTTATCCTGCTTATCTGGGTTCCAAGATCGCAGCTTATTATGAGAGAGGCGGTAAAGTCGAGACCATCGGTAAGGAGCACCAACTGGGATCCATTTCCATTATCGGAGCCGTATCCCCACCCGGTGGTGATTTCTCCGAGCCTGTAACCCAGAATACACTGCGTATTGTTAAAGCCTTCTGGGCACTAACCAAGAAGCTGGCTGAGCAGAGACACTTCCCAGCCATCTCCTACCTGGAGAGCTATACCCTGTACTGGGATATACTCGAACCTGCATTCCGAACCGAATTCGGTGAGGATTTCCCCGAGTTGAGAGGAAGAGCTTTCAAGCTATTACAAGAGGATAACGATCTGCAGGAAATCGTGCAGCTGGTTGGTCCTGATGCACTACCACCCGCCGAGCAGATCACCTTGGAGGCAGCCCGTCTACTCAAGGAGGATTACCTGCAGCAGAATGCCTTCCACGAGATTGATGCCTTCTGCAGCCCTGAGAAGCAGCAGAATATGTTATCAGCCATTTTCGAGATGTATGACAAGATGAAGGATCTGCATGAGGCTGGTGTTGAGCTATCCCAGATCACCGAGCTGGATATTTTCGAGAGAATTGCCCGTATGAAGTATACTGAGAAGATCTCCGATCTAACCAAGCTACGAGAGGAAATCGCAAGTCTATCTCCCTCACAATTCACCATCATTACCGTATAAGTATTGAATTAATAATTCTGTTAAAACTTATAATTAATTTCTATATTCTTCTTAATATTTTTATTAATTGACTATACGTTATTTCAAAAATTTTTAAGAAAACCATTTACATTTATCATTTGTTAAGAAATGGAAGTATCAATTTTAATAAATTGTATCATTTATTTCTGATACGCTTCTCTATAAAATATTTTATGCAAATTTCAATGTGAGACAAATTAAATAATTATGAAATTAACATTCTAAATAGTTTTAGTTTCCTTTCAAATAAGAAATAATTTTGATTCCTATCAACAGTTAATACACCATCATTAATAAGAGAATTAATCAATTCTTTTATAGTATAATAATTAAAAAATTTTTCATAATCGTTTTTCTCTAAATTTAGTTTCAAAAATGATTCTATTTCTTTAAAACTTAATTTGATAATTCCATCATTAAACTCTAATTTACTTAAGGTAACAATTAATGGAACCCTAGGATCTCCTCTAATTTCTAATGTCATATTTTATCCACTCTACACTCCCAAAAAATATTTGGTTTATGAATATTCTTACTTAACACTTTGCAAGAATTATACATATACGTATTTTTTATAAAATCAAATAAAAAACTACTGTATTTTTTTTTATATTTTGTTTACTTAAAAAAAAGTAATTTAACATAAAATATTAAATTATTAATAAAATATAATAAGTAATATTATATAATAAAATTGATTAATGAAACAATTTAAGGATAGAGTACATGGTTTTATTGAACTTTACCCAGGGGAGGTAGAAATAATTAATACTAAAGTCATGCAAAGATTAAGATATGTGAAACAGACAGGATACGCTTATTATGTTTTTCCTTCGGCTATTCATAGTAGATTCGAACATTCTTTAGGAGTATGTCACATTGCAGGTAGAATGGTTAAAAGATTATTGAAATCTGCAAAAAACGATGATTTATTAAATTCTTGGAGAGAAGATGCAAATAATTGTTACAAATCAATATATGGTAAAAATCTATTTAGGAATAAAAATGATTTTGAAGAAATAATTACTAGAATTGTCAGAATAGGTGGATTAGTACATGATGTTGGACATTTATTTTATTCTCACACTGCAGAAGAAGGATTAAAACCCATATTAAGAAATCCTCCTGATAAATTAAAAGTTGTTATTCAAAAATTAAAAAACAAAAATAATGATTTTAAAGAACTCCCTTTTGAAAAATTACATGAATTTATAGGTCATAAAATTATTATAACCCATTTGAAAGAAATTATTGCAAAAAATGAATTATTTAATGACACTACGCCTAAATTCATTCATGATTTGTTAACCGCAAATGAAGATAATAATCCTGAAATTCTCTCAATTTTTGGACCATTACGACAAATAATCGATAGTGATTTAGATGCAGATAGATTGGACTATGTTATCAGAGATGCGGATGCAGCTGGATTAACTGCTGGAGGTTTCGAATTAGATAGAATTCTTCAAAATATCAAAATATGGAAACAAAATGATAATTATTTAATGGTTTTCAATATTAAAGCTGAAGGAGCTATAGCTGCATTTTTAGTTCAACGACATTTTCTTTATCGACAATTATATCAACATCCATTAGTATCTATGTATGATTTTTGTATGGGATTAATCTCAGAAATTTCGCTTTTAAAAATTTTAGATAATTACCCAAAAGATATGGGTCTATTCTATAAAAGGCTGTATTTTGCTGAATTACATAGTTTCCAAAAACAAGAGATAACTAAATATAACGCAGAAAACGAAAGTTGTGAACTACCAATTCTTTATAAGTGGAATATTGTTTCTGATGATATTTGGGTTGAGACATTATTTAAGTATTATTATGAGAAATATGATTTTGATATTTGGAAATCTGAAAATCAAATTCTAATAAAAAATAACAATGAATATATTGGCTTTGTAAATAATCAATCAATTATTCAAGATCCTAATCTTGTATTAAGAATTTTCCACAAAAGACATTCTGCACCAGTTGCACTTTGGAAAAATTATGACGAATTTAAACGAATTATAATAAATCCGATTATAGCCATTGTTAAGAAATATCTATTTAAAGATGACAAATCAATGTCAATTAATTTTGAACACTTAAAAATCGAAAATGATACACTGACAAAGATTGTAAATAAATACCTAAATAACGAAATTTTGATTGAAAAATTAATCGAAAAAATTCTAAATGACCATATTTTGAAGGGTATAGCAAATTATGATGATAATGATATTTCAAAATACAATAAATTTAACTTAATTAAATTATTTGAAAATTGTGTTGAGTCAATTAAATCTAACAAGAAGGATAAATTGAAATTGATTCCGACTAATTTTTTCATTATTGGTAAAAATCCTCTACGTTATAAAAATCAAAATGGTAAAGGAATAAAATTATATACTGAAGGTGAAGAATCATTACTTGATATCTCAAATATTGATCCATTTATAGATTCTATGAAATTTAATAATCAACTTAAACCGTTTTTTTATTTATTTGTTCAACATGAAGACAGAGATCTACTAAAAAAATCGATTCCAAAATTAAGGTTATTAGTTTCCAAAACTATAGAAGATTTCTTTGAAAGTGAAATAATTGATGAATCTAGCGGAAACAAATATATACGAATGGATCTTATTCTCCAATTTGTTTCAATTTAAAGATATGTAAAATATTTTTTGATAAAACTTTCAATCGTTTTCCTTGATAATTCTAAATAAAGAATCTAAGTTTAAAATTTTTAATATTATTATATTTTTGGTAGAACCAATAAGGATCATTCATTCTGCAATGAATGATCAAAATAATTACATAAATAATTTTGAAAATGAAAAAAGAAATAATTGAGAATTAATAACTCTCTTTTGATTAAACAAGATTATGTAGGATTAACTAATATAACAGAATCCACATAATAGTGATTGAACCTATTACGAATGGACCTCAGGGGGCGAGTATCAAACCCATTCTCAGCACTTGAAATAATCAAGTGTTCAAGAGATTCAAGAGTAGTATTCTGCTTATTATACACAACATTGTCGTATACATGCAAAGCAAATTTACTGCCCTTGAATGCAACTCTACCGAATTTCTTCAGAAGAGGAGCAAAGTTGGGTATAATATCCGAACCCTTAAAGCTTTTAGTAGGTAGAGAAGCATATTTTCGTAACTCAGCAATCTAATCAAAATACAAGCCATGAATAATTCAGTTATAGTTAATCAGAAGAACCAGAGATTTCAATTATGTATATACAGAGAATACTTATATACTGATTCCCACAGAGTATAGTTTGAAGCAACTATGTCGAGTTGATGGATACTTTTCTACTGAAATATATTCGCAAACAGCGAAGAACAACACTCACCCAGCTGGTGGATAGATTTGCTGATCAACATCGTGTGATGAAGGGCCTGCGATCCCTCATGGATCAAAAGCTTATCATAAAGGTTGATACCTTCTACCGGCCCACAACAGCCAATGACAAGGTATTTCTGCAGCGAAAGCAGTTGATCCTGCAATTGATCAAAGATACTGATGATCCGGTATCAATCTACCAGCTGGCACAGTTGAGTGCTCTTAACTATCCTGCTGCACGAAGAGCAGTGCACTCGCTACTGGATGAGCAGAGGATCGAAATAATTAACAATAAATACAGGAGGAATGAAAATGTATAGACAAGGAGATGTGTTACTGAGGAGAAGCAACCCACCCAGACGATTGAGGGTGAAGGAGGATAACATCGCACTTATGGGAGAGACCACCGGGCATGCACACCGTATAGTTACCGGTCAGGTATACACCCAGCGATGGTGGGGTTCACTCTTTGTGAAGGCAAAGAAGGGAACAAGACTGGTGCATGAGGAGCATGGACCCATTGCCATCCCACCAGGATGGTATGAGGTGATCAGACAGCGAGAATATGATCCGGTGAGAATAAGGTTGGTTGAGGATTGATAGAGGAGATACGAGATAAACTGATCAAATTATCCAGACTGAGCAATGAGCAGATAGCCCTGCGTGAGGATGAATCCATTCAACTGCTTCCCGATGGACGCATGTACTACATGGAGGATGGAAAACCACGGGTGAGAAGTATAGCTGATTTTGTGCGATCACTGGATCCTTGGGAGGATCTCTCCGAGATAGAACAGGCACTTGATGATTATCTCATGGAGTATCGTCAAGATCTATCGGGCCAGGATATTCTTGCTGTACATAACCAGGAGATTCGACGTCGACTCATCAGACGCATGGGATATACTAAATTTGTGCGAGAGGTGAGAGGTAGGGTGATACATCGGGATGGTTCATCACAGCTGGTGAAAATTATTTCTCCCAGGGGACAGGAGGATTATGTCTTTGTGCGTGTGGTCTGCCCCTCCACCGGAGACACCTATATCATTCGAGTACCACCTGATATGAGAACTTGCAGACAGGCAGTTGCATGGACCTTTGGATTGACTGAGGATCAGTATCATCCATTGATTGAGACATGACAAATCCAAGCTGACCAACAAGAAGTTATATTATCAGAGCATATAATTAATGATTATGGAATCCACCCTGGTTAGCTATCATGCATACCCACAGACGAGGTTCCAAGGGAGTAAATACAGGTTACTGGACTGGATGCATAAACATCTATCCAAGCTGGCATATAACTCAGCATTTGATGCGTTCTCGGGTAGTGGAGTGGTCTCCTACTACTTCAAAACCCAGCAAAAGTTAATTTATTCCAATGATCTGCTGCAATCGAGTTATCTCACCGTAAAGGCACTGGTGGAGAATGGAAATACTACAGTATCAGTTCCACTACTCAAGCAGATTCTCACCCCTCCCCTTTACAAAGATCATGAACATCACATTGAGCGGGAATACCAGCAGCAATACTTCACACAAGATGAGAACATCTGGCTTGATGGCATTATCTCCAATATCCGTCAGGTTGACGGGGAATATGCACAGGCAATCCTCTACTGGGCCTTGTTCCAGGCATGTATCATCAAGCGACCCTACAATCTCTTCCATCGTAAGAACCTCTACATGCGACTGGATGAGGTGAAACGTAGCTTTGGTAACAAAACCACCTGGGATCGACCCTTCGATGCATATATGCGAAAATTTGTCACACAGGCCAACCAGGCCATATTTGATAATGGATACAAGAATAAGGCATACAATCAGGATATATCCGGTATGGATCCCCTTGATGTGGATCTGGTGTATATAGACCCTCCATACATGAAACAGAAGAGGAATATGAGTGGCAATGATTACCAGAATTACTACCACTTTCTTGAGGGTATCCTTGATTATGATAACTGGAAACATCAGATCAATAATTCCCTGAAACATCGACCCTATGCCATGCAAAAGACCAGCTGGATAGACCCCAAGCAGATTTCCTCAGAATTTGAGAAACTCATTCGTAAGTATCAGGATAGCACCCTGGTAATCTCCTACAATACCCAGGGATATCCATCATCCGAACAACTCAGGGAGATACTATTAACCTACAAAACCAAGGTGGAACATCATCTCAAACCCATCACATATGCACTGAACAAGGGAAAAAACACCGAGATCCTGTTCATTGCCCAGTAGTATTATCAAATAAAAATTTGAGCAGAAATACTCTCCACACACAATCGATTTAAGTGCAGATATTTGTATTAATCTTCCATGCCAGTAGTATTACATGTGAAAGGACAGGATATGGAACGGGTAAAATCCAAGAAGGATCGATACACCTTTTTGGATGGTGATGTATACGTCATTGATAATGATGATGAGATCTTTATCTGGAGGGGAAAGGATTGCGGTGTGGATGAACAGACATCTGGTGCCTGGGTAGCCAACCAGCTGGATAACACCGAGAGAGGTGGAGAACCCAAGGTGTACTCCTGCCTGCAGGGAGAGGAACCCGAGGAATTACTGAAAATTATCGAGTTTGATGTGGTGGATGGGGATACTCCGGGATTCTTACGTACTGCCAAGCTGGATATGGTGGAATACAAGCTCTTCAGAGTATTCACCAAGCAGGAGACTGCACAATTGGATGAGGCATATGTGGAGGAGGTTAAGCTGGATCGTGGTAGCCTGAAATCAGAAGATGTGTATGTGCTGGATGGCAATGGCCAGCTATGGATGTGGGTGGGTGAGAAAGCCAACCGAGAGGAACGATTTGAGGGTCAGAAGCTGATGCAGGAGATAGATTCTGAACGCAATTTTCTACCATTACAGTACACCATCTATGAGGGAGAGGGTGGCAAGACCGAGAGTGCCTTCTATGAGTTTATCGAGGTGGCCAAGAAGAAGGGAAAGGAAGTGAGTGTGGAGGATAAACGAGAGTTGCAGTACCGACCAGAGGGAGAGGAGGTTTCGGTTGAGGAAAAGAAACCCTGGTGGAAATTCTGGTAGGGTTCAACCCCAGATAGTTCAATACAGATTGTAATATTCCTGAAAGATTTGAAACGATGAATGTGAGAATATGCTTGCTTGAGATATGGAGTGAATGCCTTGCAAGCACCACCACCCACTGGCAAACATGTCCTGCATAATCTGACAGTTGAAACCAGTAGAATACCCAGGATCATCACTAGTTTCTTTTCATTACAAGCTATTGTAGCAGATGCTCTTATCCTTTTTGATCCTTGGAATAGTACCATCATCAATAATTAGTACTAATTATTTCAAGCAGTAAAATTTACCAATTTCACATTAAATGGACACCTTATGTATTCTAAAGTATGAGTACTAAATTATAGATCATGAATTCAGCTGAATCAAGGAGATTTTAATAAGATCAAGTATACAGTACTACTATGAATACTCCTTCAGTAGAGCTGGAAATCACCTTCAGAAAACCAGTTGAGAAATCACGATTACTGAGGGAATACTTCAGGCTTATTCCTTCCACAGCAGTTATGGGGATCTTCATCATAATTGGCTTGGGTCTTGCAGTCACAGAGAAGGGATTTTTTGATACTCTGGAGGGTATGCTCACATTTACCTGGGCATTGATCATCATTGTAATTCTGTTATTATCCAATATCCTGAGCACCTGGATGGCAACCACCATGGATACCAACACTCATGTCTACGAACATAGAAGAGAGTACAGCATGGGGAGTAAACGTGTACAGAGCACTCAGCTATATGAGCAAATCACTGATGATGAGGATATGCTCTCCAGGTTATTCGGTATGGCAGGTACCATTGGTAGTTTGATGATTTTCCTGGTGGGAATGATCGTTGTGCTCATGCCCATGCTATTTGCATCCATTTTGCTGCTAGTCTTGATGATCTATGCGGCCATTCTCGGGGTGGTGGCGGGGGTCATCAGTCTGGCGATCTACTATCTGGTGTTACAGAACAACGGGTTTGATATTGATGAATTCCTCATCATATTTTCTCTCAGCTATATTGGTGTGACTATGCTGTGGATCTCCTACAAATTGATTTCTGCAAGGATCAGAAAGAAAAGACGACAGGCACTGGTGAATGAGCAGATTCTGATGAGGCAGAAATACAAAAAAGATGTGACAAATTGTACTACTGCAGGACCATATCGTATCACCACAATGAGCAATGGCTGGATGTATTTCTGGATGGATAATAACCTCCATGCCAGGGTGAGAATAGAGAAAAATCAAGTGGAAGCTCTGCATTATCAATCACCCCACCTCTATATCCTGCAATCACATCTGTATGTGCTGGATATCAACAATTTACAGTATCGTGGATGCATATCTGCTGATTTTGATAGTAATGAGATTATCCTTCAGTATCAGCAGGATGTTCAACGCAGTTACATCATGGCCAAACCAGTGGACAGGCTGGTGTTGCTCTACAGAAAGAATTCAAAAGGAGCACTGATCTCAGGTATGGGATCCTCCCGTCCGTATATTGAAGTTAAATTTCATGAGGAGATTCATGGCGTGGCCACTGATAATGATTTTCTGTATATTTTCGGCAACAGAAAACGAGATGAGCAGTTTGATTTCAGCCATTATGAGCTGTACAGGACTGATCTTGCCATGAGTATCAAGCAACAGATCAGGCTCAAGGAGGATCTTGATGATTTCATGCTGTTGAATGATACACAATTGATAGTGGGTAATGAGCATAGAATTAGCATTCTTGACAAGCATTCACTGCAAATCATCAAAGAGATTGAGATACCTGGCAAGGCAAGAGAGTATATACTGATAGACAGAAAGCTTTACTGTCTGATTCTCAAGGATAAACAATCAAAGAAATTGATTGAGCAGATGAACCGGATCCTGGTGCTGGATCTCTATGAATATGTGTGGTTGCCTGAGATTGTGCTCCTAACACGAAAGGATATGCTGAGGATCCGGGCCATTGGCATGAATATTGCTGTTTTATCAGGAAAAGAGGAGATCATCATAGAAACCACTCCTAGGCCATAATCGTCTCTATGACTGGAATTCAGAAAGACTAGAAATTAAAGAATAGAAGTTATTTGGGAATTAGCTAGAAATATTTAAAACTAGTCTAGCTTATCAATAAATTGTCCAAATAGATCAGTCAACTCATCTTCATCAATATTCGTTTGATCAACTATTAATCCTAATGATACACCAATATCCTCAGGTAGATCAATCATCCAGGATAGTAAATCATTTGAATCCATATCTACAATTTTGGATAGTTGAGTAAGCTTCATAGAGTTGACTTTTGTGATAGCACGTTTGAATTTCTCAATTCTTAAACCTTTTTGATCTAATCTAGGTCTAAAGGAACTGATTTTGCTAGTTTTATCATCGTACTGCAGATCAAAATAGAACTTCTTTAAACGTTCATGACCTTTTGGAGCTTCTTTAAGTAAATTTCCAGACAAATCCAACCTCTTAAGTAGAAAAAGGTCATCAAATATTTTTTGAGGGAACTCTGTTAACTGATTGTTATTTAAATCCAATAACGTTATGTTTATGTAATGAAACATCCTTTCAGTGACCTTAGTCAGCTGATTACCCCCAAGAAATAATACATTAAGCTCTTTTAGTCCATCAAATATATTTTCTGGGATCTCTTTTAACTTATTTTGGGATAAATCTAGGATATGTAGGCTATCTAGCATATCAAATATTAGAGGCTGGAGTTCTGTAAAGTGATTTCTACCTAATGATAATGAGGTGAGACTTGAAAGTCTATCAAATATCCCCCATGGGACAACTTCATCTTCATCAAATGGAAATTCTGTCAATTGATTTCCACGTAAATCCAATGATTTAAGATTTCTAAGTTGATCGAAAATTCCCATTGGCAATTCTTTTAGCAGATTCTCTTCTAATTCAAGATCTGTTAAGCTGGTTAGATTATCAAATATTCCTGATGGGAGTTCAGTCAGCAAATTTTCTGCTAATAATAAGTACTCCAGACTTGAAAGATTATTGAAAAGATTTTTGGGAAGTTCAATAAGCAGGTTCTTATTCAAGTATAATCGCTCCAAGTTGGTAAGTTCGTCAAAAATCTCAGAAGGGAGTTCAGTAAACAGATTTTCACTTATATCTAGTTCAGTAAGATGCATAAATGTATCAAATATTCCTTTAGGAAGTTCTGTCAGCTGATTATTTGATAAATTAAGTGCTACTAATTTCCCATCATTAAAAGTAGTTTCTTTGCAGATCCTCTCAAAATCAAGTGAAAGTATATCACAAATTATTTTGAGCTCCTCTTCATCTCTCATCATTTCATTATTATAACTAGAAATTAAATAATTTCCATTCTCATCTAGTTGAATTTAAAGTTTTTGTGTATTATTACTCTAATCAATAACAATTAACATCAAATTGCATTTAGCTTATCCTATACGCTAATTTACTTGCTTGGATCAAGCAGTATTTTACCTATACTCTTCCTTTCCTGCATGTATCTATGTGCTTCTCCTGCCCTGCTCATGGGGAAGATGTTATCCTCCCTGATGATTGGCCTGAGCTGGTGCTCTGTAATGAGATCAATCATTTTTTGCCAGCTGGGTAGGACTCGTTCTGGAAATTCAAGCAAATAGCCCACATGCAGGCCCATGAATCCTCGTGATGCCTGCACAACCTGTGACATTTTTGCCCTGGGTATAGCTCTCCATGCTTTCAGAAGTTTGAAGATATTCCACTTGTTCTGCACCTCGATTCCAGAGGCCCCTATGCAGATCACACGCCCCATGGGTGCAAGGTTGAGGAAACTGCGCTGGAACACATCACCCCCGATGGTCTCGATGACACAATCTGGCTGCTTGTTAAGTCTGTTTAGCTCCTGCTCAAAGGATCCATAGGCAAGGTAAGTTGCCCCCATCTCCTCCACAATTGGTTTCTTGTGAGGTGAACAGGTGGCAAAGACCTCGAGCTTAAGTGCCCTTGCCAGTTTGATAGCTGCTGATCCCACTCCACCAGCACCGGCATGTACCAGTACAATTTCTCCCTCTCGCACACGGGCCATCTCCACCAGACCCACCCAGGCAGTGAACCACTGTGCACCAAAGGCAGCAGCTTCCTCCCAGCTGTAAAACTCTGGAACAGGTAATGCAAATAGTTGATCTGTCACAGTGTACTCTGCATACCCTCCCTTCTGTGCTCCTACAAAAACACGGTCTCCTAGCTTGTGCTGGGTCACTTCTGATCCGATTTCTACAATCTCTCCTGCTACTTCCAGATCCAATGATGTGCGGACGTTTTGGTGCCCAGGAATAGAATCCCTTGCGAGTGAGAAGGTCTGCATAGTTGACACCAGCATATTTGACTTTTACTTTCACTTCTTTAGGCCCTGGTAGTGGATGCTCAACTTCTGATACTTTGAGAACATCATATCCCCCTGTTTTATGTAGAACTATTGCTTTCACTACAATTTGTTAATTATTTGATTTAAAGTGATTATGATTTAAAATTGTATCATCTCTTACTTTTCCTTTCAAAATGATAATGTAGTCGATATTCAGCAATTTCTTTAAGAAAATTGAAGAGATGAATATTAATCTTGTCATGATCAATATTGAAACCAAATCTATTGTTCTCAAAATATACATGACCATTTGAAGAGCTTGCCCATTTTGTCATTGGCATTTCTGAAATTAATTTCGCAACTTTCGATTGATCATATGTAAGTAGTGAGATATGTTTTTTACCAGAAAAATCTATAGATTTACGATATTCTTTCTCAGTTAAATATTGATGAAAGAATGGTGCTACCTCTTCAGGAGTAATTTCTTTGTACCAATTATCAATCCCACGATTAATCATTGCCATTAATACAACCATTTTGTAGCTTCTAACCATACTTGTATTTTCAACATTTTCAATAAAATCCTTGAAGTCATAGTATGTTGAAATCTCATTCTCATTTAATTCGTTGTTCTCGAACAAAAATCCATGGTATGAATTCCAATAATGTTTATACCCTTTTTTAATTGAGCTTTTTTCGATATCACCTTTTCCTTTTAAATGTAACTCAAGGTATGTTGGTCTTCTTCCTAGTTCATTTTTTAATTCAAAATATAATGAAACTAAAGTTTCTTTCCAATTTAATCTGGCTCTCTTAATCCTATTCATTAAATCTATAATATCAAGATTTCCAAAATCAATCTCACATCCTGAAGGTAATGTAATTGTTGGTGGATTAGTCGTAAGAGGCTTGCTTGTATCTATTCCCAGTAGTTTTAATTTGAGATCTACATTTTGATAATTTCCAATAAAATCAATAATTACACATTTTTCCTTTCCTTTGAATAATCTCAATCCTCTACCAATCTGTTGGGTGTAAATTGCAACTGATTCGGTCGGTCTAATAAATAACAATGTATCTAATGATGGAATATCCACACCCTCGTTGAATAAGTCAACAGTGAATATAATTTCGATTTTTCCATCTTCTAGGTCTTTAATTGCATTTCTTCTTAAAGATTTTTCTGTTTTAGATGTTAAACTTAGGACTTTAACTCCTTTACTAGAAAAATACTCTTCCATTACTTCTGCTTGGGTTATAGATGAGCAAAATCCTACAGATTTTGATTGTTTATATTTTAACCAATTTGAATAAATTTGATTTATGATATTTTCCCTGATTTGCTGTTGAACTAATTCAGCTTGATTATATTTGTTATTGATTAATTTAATAGTTGAGTAATCAATTTCATCTTCTACACCAAAATAATGGAATGGACTTAAGTAACCTCTATTTATGCCCTCAATAAAATCTATTTCATAAGCAATGTTTCCATCACAAATATTATAGATATCCTTTCCATCTAATCTATCAGGTGTTGCAGTTAATCCCAATAAAAACTTAGGTTTGAAATAATTTAGTATTTTTTGATATGATTTAGCTGCAGCATGATGGAATTCATCAATAACAACAAGATCAAAATAATCTGGAGCAAATGAAGTAAGATTCTTTTTGGTAGAAATTGTAAAAATTGAAGCAAAAATGATCGGTGAAATTTCTTTTGTAGAAGCGATAAAAATACCCATCTCAGAACCTGTAATCACCCTTTCATAAGATCTTTTCGCTTGAATTAAAATTTCATTTCTGTGAGCAATAAAAAGAATATTACTAAATTTTTGCGCGAAAAATGCACTTAAGTAGGTTTTACCGAGACCTGTGGCTATAACAACCATAGCTTTATCATATTCCTCATTTAGTAAATTCTCTAATTCTGCTAATGCTTCAATTTGAATTTGCTGTGGAGTAATTTCAACCCCTTGTGAAATTTCTTCAAATGGCTCATCTTCAGTTTCATCCTCGTTATCATCACAAAATCTTAAAATTGAATGTTTTTTATGATATTCAAGATATTCTTGGTGATATTCATTTATTGATATACTATTGATTTCAGAAGTATTTTCGGAATAAAATAATTTATTAAAATTGTGTAATGCTTCTTCAAATACCTTATTTTCATTATAGACATGTAAATTCCATTCGATTCCAGTTGTTAATGCTGACTTTGAAAGATTTGAGGATCCAATTATTAATGAATTTTGTTCATTCTGAATAAAATAGGCTTTGGGGTGGAAGGATCTATCCTGTGATTTGAACATCCTTATTTCAATATCTCCATCTAATTTCAATAAAGTATCCAATGCTACAGGTTCTGTGATAAACAAATAATCACCACATAAAATTTTAATCTCTACTTGTTCTCTTAATAATTTAGCCAGAATATCATAAATCAAGTTTACTCCTGATTTCATGATAAATGAGACTAAGAGGTACATACCATTCGCTTTTTCTGATAATTGATTTATGGTATTAATTAGATCCTTGCTTATCAATTCAATTGTTGTCATCGTTCACCCAATTAAATTATTTAAGTAACACGAGCTCATAAGTCATTTGGATTTATTATTGAATTTTGGTGTCAATATTTGCCTTATCAATCATCAACTGAGATCAAAAACAATTTTTTACTAAACCCACCCCTTTTTTGCTCCTTCAATTCTCTTTTCTCCTCTATTTCCTGGGGTGATATATTATATTCCTGTCCATAGGTGTAGATTAATTCCAATACATCTGCCAATTCATTTAATATATCTTCTCGATCTGTTGATTCTTTTAATTCAGCGATTTCTTCATTAAATTTAGTTAATACAGCACTTTTGAATTCGTTTTTGTTCAATAATCTTAAGTTCGGTACTTTATTGTCATTTCTAATGATCTCTGGAATTCTATCTCGAATCAATTTATTATATACTATCAATTAAAACCCTCTATTATAGCAAAATTGTCTAATTTCAAAACCTTTTTGTCAGTTTTGGTCTCTTATTGTTCAGCAAATAATTTCACAGATCCGGCTTCCTACTCTGCAGATCAGCAAAATCCTCCTGCAGTGGTTCCAATTCCTTCCTCAACCTATCACCATGCTCACGACTTGTATAGAACATGAAACGGTGGTAATTGTGATTGGCAATAAAGGGTAAAAAAGTATGCTGACCACCACCAACTATCTTGGTGGGATCCATGAGATTACCATCGGCATTCACCAGCAATATCACATTTTTCAGACGCATGACATCATCAAATCCCTCTCCAGTTCGCATCACAGTCTTGGGAATGGATCGTACCAGTGTCTGTTCCTTGTACTCTGCAAAGGCCCAGTGCTCATCTTCTCTCCAGTCTCGCTGGGGTATCTCCACTCTATCCTTAACCGATTGCAACAGGTCAAATACCTCATCAGTCTTCTCTCCTTTGGTGGTATGATAGTATGGCCCGTATTTGACCAGTGATTGTCGTTTCAATATGGTGTTATTCAACCAGCCAGGATGTACCTTCAACTCATCACGTAGCATCTTATTGAAATTGATCTCATCAAATTCCACAAACTTCTCTGGATCATCCAGATACTCATCAGGCATCTCCCATGGAGGATCATTGGCCGTGCGTAGATAATAGAATCTATTCAAAGCCCCCTCGAAACTGATAACTGATGGATTGAGATACACTGTCTGATGCATGCGATGACGTGCCAGTAGAAACTGCTCCACAGCCTCGATACCACGTGCCTTGAAGGCTGCAATATCCACATCCCTACCCCCTGCCTGGGTGTGATAGGGAATGATGGTATCCAGTAATCGCTCCTTATCAAATTCCCCGTGTTTCACCCCACAGTGCAGGGCATCTCTCACCAGGTAATCCATCCGATCTGCATCAATAGCACCTGAGATGATGGAGGTGGGGAATAACAGTGAGGTATCACTCATACGTCCCTGAATCATATCCACCATACGATCCACATGATCACCGAGTATATCGGTAAAGAAATGCTTGATCACCACCTCTGACAGATCCTCATGCATAAAATGTTTGGATATGATCTTCTCATCAGCCAGCCACTGCACAGCCTTCTCCATATTGTGGCTGTAGGGAAAATGTCCCAGATCATGACACATGGCTGCCAATCGTGTGGTCTGCAATAATTCTGAGGAGAAGATCCACTCACTATCAATATGTGCTCCCTCCTTATTCTGCAGCAGATTACGCTTCCAGTTGCGATACGCAGCCTCGTACATGAGTGAGGTATTAGTCATCACTCCCAGTGAGTGGGTGAATCGATTATGAGTGGCAGAGGGAAATACATTCTTGGCCATACCCAGCTGGGTGATATTTCGTAATCTCTGGAAGATGGGATGGGCCAGAACCTTGGCTTCCAGCTCAGTTAGCCGGATAAGACCATGAACCGGATCAGCAATTCTCTTGCTGAACTTCAGATCGTATACGGGATTATTCATGATTCAATATGAGCATTAAAACACTCAATATAAGCATAGTTTTGACAAATTGAATATTTAGATACCGTTTGAATTCATTATCATCTATTCTTCTTTAGATCTCAACAGTATTCCCTGTCCTGCATAATAATTTTCGGCACATTTCAGCTGGTAGACGGGAATGGCCTGATCCAGTAATACAGTATCCAGCTCTCGGATGATCTCTGCAGGATCCTGCTCCTCTGCCTCCTCATCCTCCAGCATCTTGAGATCATTCTCGGTGAAGACGATACGCTCATCCTCCACCACGGGGTAGATGGATAGGGTGCGGAGCAACAACAAAAATTCCTGTGTTGCATAGTGATCATGACAGATAATCTCATCATCCTGGAGTACAGCACTCAGAAATGCCATCACATGCTCCTCATCTGCATTGAAGATACGATCTGGTAGCTTGGATGATGAGGGTAGACCCAGCATGCCGAAGATATCTGATAGTATACGGGTGTAGATGCTGGTGTGCAGGCTTACCCTGAACATCTTGCCCATGGGAATAATGGTGGATCCTGCATTGAGTGCCTTCTTGATGAGTTTGACCACTTCTTTGGCTCTTGGCAGTGATGCCACATCACAGACGGGAATACCCCGTTCGTAATGTCCATGTCTCCAGAATACACCCAGAAACTCGAAGAGTTCGGGACTGATGAATAATTTCGATGATACATGGATATCATTTTCCTTGCTGGATAGCTGCAGAAAATCCAGCTCATCATCATACACCCCGTTTTCTGCCACCAGTGCGGAGAATGCAGTGATATCCATGCTATTCTTGATCTTCTCATCCTGCAGGTTAACAGATCGCATGTATTCCTTGATTCCCCTGACAGTGATATTACTTAACTTATCCACAGGTGAAGTACGTAGTAATTCGGTGATGATATCAAGAAATTCACGATCCGCAAAGATATTGTTGAATTCTCCTGAGAATCCCACCAGCACATCATCTAATCGTAAATTCTTTGCCTTGATATACTGTATCTCTCCATCAATCACAGCTACCTCCTGTTCTGGTGCCAGATGAAATTGCAAACCAGAGTTGGTGCGAATGCGGATGAGTTCATTACTCATGGTGCGATAGACAGTTTCAAGTCTACACATACCAGATGTACTGAGCATATGTATCTGCAGCATGGATACATCCATCTCATCATCACCCAGATCATCACCAAATAATGTGGCAAACTCCTCACTGGTGATTATCTCTAGATAATTATGCGCATACTCACCCTTGCGGAAGATGGGAATGATAAGATCCATATGCAGAATACTACCTTATAAATTAATAAGCTTATTTTATAAAACATCGCGATTCTAATGGATGTTTTGAATAAAAGATAATATTCTACAAAAGTATCGGTACTCAGAGAAATGAGACAAAGAATCAGAATTAATCTGATGGAATCATCAACTTACTCGTATTTATAAATTTGAGTTTAAGTATGTATCAAAGGTATTTTAAAAATATTGACGAAATCGAGAAACAGAGCTACATTAGAGGCTGTAAACGGTATGAGTACAGAACAGACAAATGATCCAACATTACGCAGTTTCATGACTGTGCAAGAAGTCAGTGGTCCACTGCTTTTTGTTGATTTAGAAGGCAAGGGAGGTGTTTCCTATGGTGAGATCTGTGAGATCGAGACCCCCAGAGGAGAGCGAAGAAAGGGACAGGTACTCGAGGTCACTGATGGCCTGGCAGTTGTACAGAGTTTCGAGGGAACCTCCGGGCTTGATACCAAGGAGACCACCGTCCGCTTCATCGGAGAGACCCTGCAGCTACCTCTAGCAGAGGATATGCTGGGTCGTGTCTTCAATGGACGAGGTGAACCCATTGATGGTGGACCCAAACCCATTGGTAAGATCAAACGACCAATTGCGGGTGATCCACTCAACCCCTCCGCACGAGAATACCCCCGTGCATTCATTCAGACAGGAATATCCGCTATCGATGCCCTGCTCACCCTGGTGAGAGGACAGAAACTACCCCTATTCTCCGGTAGTGGTCTATCACATAATCAGCTGGGTGCACAGATTGCCCGTCAGGCAACTGTTCTCGGTGAGGGAGAATCCTTTGCCGTAGTATTCGCAGCCATGGGTATCACCGCTGAGGAAGCAAGATTCTTCCAGACTGATTTCGAGAGATCCGGTGCTCTGGAGAGAGTTACTCTGTTCCTCAACCTGGCAGAGGATCCTGCAGTCGAGCGTATCATCACCCCACGTCTGGCACTCACCTATGCTGAGTACCTGGCATTTGATCTTGATTATCACGTACTCGTTATCCTCACTGATATGACCAACTACGCCGAGGCACTCCGTGAGATATCTGCCGCACGAGAGGAAGTACCCGGAAGACGAGGTTTCCCCGGTTATCTGTACTCCGATCTATCTACTATCTACGAACGTGCTGGCCGTATCATCGGCAAGAAGGGAAGTATCACTCAGATCCCCATTCTTACCCTGCCCTCAGATGATATGACGCATCCTATACCTGATCTGACCGGGTATATAACCGAGGGACAGGTCCTAATCGACCGTGCACTGGCCAGAAAAGGTGTTTATCCACCTATAAATCCACTACCCTCTCTCTCTAGACTCATGAAAGAGGCCATTGGAAAGGGTTCCACAAGGGAGGATCATTCTGGCCTATCTGCACAGCTCTATGCGGGATATGCAAAAGGTCGTGAAATCCGAGATCTAGTGGCAGTCGTCGGTGAGGAATCACTCTCAGATGAGGATATGCTTTACCTAAAATTTGCTGAGGAATTCGAGAATCGCTTCCTGAACCAGGGTATGACCAACAGGTCAATTTTCGATACTCTTGATCTAGGTTGGGAATTATTGGGAATATTCCCCAATCCAACCAGACAATTAAAGAGAATTGATCAGAAACATATCGATAAATATCACTTCAATAACAGAGATCCAAAATATGATTTCCACAACGTAGATGCATAGAATTATTCATCAATAACAATACCATTGTCTATACAAAGTCGATTATTAGTATCAAACTCAATTAATTTTGATTTAATTTCATCATAAATTTCAGAAAAGACATCTAGATTGAAGTCATAGGAAGTTAGGATGATCAATTTTTTGAAATCCTTTAAATTAGAAATTCCTTTAATCTTAGATAGATTATCAACAATCTTCCTGAGCTTATCTATAGATATTCTTGAATTTCCTGTTTCAACTTGCCATACATGATAATATTTTCCAATTTCACTTCGAGATAATTTGAACTTCTTTCTTAAATTTTTAATTAATTTTCCACACAATTTCGGAGCTAAATTATATTTTGAAGATATTTCCATTTTCCCAGTATATTCTATTTTCATTTTATCAGACTTTCTTGACTTTTCTAAATGATTTGATCCAATTAATTTTATAAATTTTATCAAATCTTTTTTACCTGCGATTTCTAATTCATATTTTGTTGACCATATCTTCTCCTTAGCAAATGGGGGTTTTGTAAACTGTTCAGATATCTTAATTTTTGAGTCAATACCAATTTTTTTCAACATAATTTGAACATTTTTGATTTTGCTCTCATCAAATATCGCAATGTTAAGTAATTTTGCAGTGTTATCTAAATTTCCATCTCCATCAAATAACCCTCTGATGAAGGCTGCTATTAGTGTCTTGTTTAACTTGAATATGGGAAAGTAACCTCTTTCATCTTGTACATCCCGGCCCTTAACACCCAAATTATTAATGAACTCCACCAATGGAAAATTGTATGCTACCTCATCAGTAGCAGTATACTTGGGATCATTAGGGGGTTTTGGACTAACCAATCGTTGAGGAAAATATTTTTTTAGAATTTTTTCAAATTTATCAAGTAGTACTTTATCAGTATTAGAGAAACCCAGTACACTTTTTCGATTAGGATCCTTGGCCACATAACCATCAGATCCTATGAGACCAGCCATGTAAAGAAGATCCTCATCCACCTTAATATTGAGTACTTTGGCCTTCTTTCCTCCGATTCCAATCTTCTTTACCTGCTCAAAGAAATCAGGATCAGTTATATCAGGATACCCTATATCATTGTATATCTTGATGAGAAACTCACGATAAAATCTACGTTCAGAAACCTTTCGATAGTGTATGCCAAGTGCTGTGCAAGCCTTTTTCAGTGTTCCATATTTTAGAATTAGTTTGTTTATGATAAGATTGCCCACTTCTTTCTTAAGAATTAAGGTGATCGGGATATCTCCCTCCAGGAGATCAAAGAAGTTGAATTCTGTGTCAGGCAATTTTTCAAGAGATTTCACAGTCATGATCTGCACTCCCTCCCCTAAATCCTTAACACAAAGGGGTTCCAATCCAGTCTCCTGATCGGCTATCACCTTCATTCCTTCTCCCAGTAATACATCCGCACCTAGTCGTGTCTTCATCCTCACTGCCTTCCCAACCACTTCCTTTGCAGAGAGAATATCACAGGTGACCAGCTCATTATTCTCATTGATTGCCAGAAATGGACCCATGTTCTTCAATTCTTCCTCTGTTTTTCCAAGCAAATCCTTGGCAAAGATAATCCCATAAGGGGTGATGATACGAGTATTAGGCCCAATCCTTATTTTTCTAGTCTTCTGTGGATCATGTTTGAGTGTATTTTTTGTTCTCCTCCCCTCAGAACTGTATGGCTGATGTTTTTGAACTGCATTCTCAAATGGTAATTTATATTGTTTAGCAAGTTTTCTGGCAACATCATAGCTGATACCACAGGCTTTTGCAGCAGCCTTCTGATCAGAATTGATTTTTAAAATCTCATTTAATTTGTGTAAAATTGATGTCTTGTAGATATTCCTGACAAATTGTGTACTCTCACCCAATTCTTCTGCAAGTTTACTCACATTGATATCATCAATCTGCTTTCCTAGATCTTCATTTGGCAGATAAAATTCTCTCTTCATGCTTCCAATAGCATCAGGAGTATAGCCCATCAGTTCAGCGGTCTCATTGACAGATTTCTCCCTTAGTAGCTCATTAATTTGTTGTATCAGCTCAGCTTTATATAATCGTCTTATTTTCTGATCTGATAAACCTGTTTTCTCTCTGAGGTAATCAATATTCAGTATCTGTCCATTCAGTAATGAAAGAACGGAATCGTTCATTTGCAGAATTGAGAGAAATTTATGTCTCATGGATACAAGAAATATCATAAGTTCTTATTTAAACTCGGAATCTTTGAAAATAGGAGAATTGGTAATGATTACTTGTCTGTTATTTGACCTTGGAAATACATTATATTCTCACACAGTTATTTATGATGCTTGGAAAAGGGTATTACCTCATTATAAAATCGAAGCTGAAAAATTTTTAGAAATATTTTTTTCCACATATGAGAAATTTGAAGGATCTTTTACTTCAATATCCAAACTTTCAAGAGTAATAGAATTGTTAAATCTTGATATCTCAATTGTAGAGGAATTACTTGAAGCTTTCAGAGCTGAATTGAGGAAGGGAATTAGAAATGAAATATTAGAGGATAAGCAGGGAACATGGGCCTTTCTTAAATCAATAAAAGAAAAATATAAACTTGGAATACTCTCAGATAATGCTACAGTAGTTAAAAATGAATGGATTGAAATTCTAAATTCCTTGGAAATGAATGTTTTTGATGCAATTGTAGTTTCTGAGGAAATCGGAGTTGAAAAACCTGCTCCTAAAATATTTCAAGTTGCTTTAGATAAAATAGGTGTTGAACCTAAGGAATGTCTATTTTTTGGCGATAACCTTAAGAGAGATATTGGTTCTGAAAGTGTAGGAATGAAATTCATTCATGTATACGGCTATTGTGAGAATAAATCATTCTATAAACAGTCAATTGAATATATAAATGAGAAAAATGTGAATGATATTCTACAGAAGGACAGGTCCTAATCGACCGTGCACTGGCCCGTAAGGGTGTTTATCCTCCAATTAACCCTCTCCCGTCTCTATCCCGTCTTATGAAGGAGGCTATCGGAAAAGGATCAACAAGAGAGGATCATTCAGGTCTATCAGCACAGCTCTATGCGGGTTATGCCAAGGGCCGTGAAATCAGAGATCTCGTGGCAGTCGTTGGTGAGGAATCACTCTCAGATGAGGATATGCTTTATCTAAAATTTGCTGAGGAATTCGAGAATCGCTTCCTGAACCAGGGTATGACCAACAGGTCAATTTTCGAGACTCTTGATCTTGGCTGGGAATTATTGGGTATATTCCCCAATCCAACCAGACAGTTGAAGCGTATTGATCAGAAACACATTGACAAGTACCACTTCAATAACAGAGATCCCAAATATAACTTCCACGACGTAAACGCATAATTTCAATTATCAACTTTAATCCTATTATCAATTAAAATTCTATTATTGATGACAATTTCATATATTTGATGATCAGGTGAATATATGGGCTCGGAATCAGATTTTTGGGGTCACAATCAGTGAATTATTTCCTCATGATTGACATTTTTTACTGAAAAGGTATTTCAATACAATTTTAATAGAAAGTATATGGTTCAGAAATATCTCATCAAAAACGTGAATATTATTCCTGTAACTAGGCATACAATACTAGAAAAGCATGATATTCTGATAGAGGGAGAAACAATAATCAGAATTGAAGAAAATATCAATGATGCAGAATCAACCGTCATCAATGCTCAGGGTAAGTATCTGATACCGGGTCTGACTGATATGCATGTTCATGCATGGAACGAACGTGATTTGAAATTATTTGTGGCAAATGGAGTGACCACTATCAGAAATATGTGGGGTTCTCCCATTCAGCTTGCATGGAAAAAATTAATACGCTCGGGTGAATTCATCAGTCCTAGTATCTATACAACAAGTCCACTAGTTGATGGATCTCCTCCAATATGGAATGGATCCTATGTAGTAACTAATGAAATTGATGCTAAGACGGTTCTTGAGCTTGTAGTGAAAGCAGGATATGATCAGCTCAAAGTGTACAATCTACTCACAGAAGAGGCATATGAGGCATTAGTAGAAGAATCAAAGAAAGTAGGAATCAAGATTACTGGACATATCCCTAATGATGTTGGCCTGCATCGAGCCATTGAAGATGGTCATTTTTGTATAGAGCATCTATCGCATTATTTTTCCAATTGCATTGATAAGGAGCTACTCATTGATGCTCCAAAGGATTTTAAAGAATTTTCGGAGTATGTCTGTAGGAATTATGATGAACAAATCATGAAGGATCTAGTTTCAAAATCTATTCAGTATAATGTCTGGAATTGCGTTACTCTAATTGTCAACAACAGGATTGCAAGACCTAGTAAGACAGATGAATTTTTGTCTGAAGATGCAATGAAATACGTATCAAAGGGGAAAAAAGCATCCTGGAATCCATCGACTGATTTTCGAGCTAAGGATAGCGATGAGGAAAAAGAGATGTGGATGGACAAGAGATTTGAAATTCTCAAAAGAATAACTGAAGAAATGAGGATTCAAAAGGCTAAGGTGCTTTTTGGTACTGATACCCCCAATCCATTTGTTGTACCAGGATATTCTGTCCATCAGGAATTCAGCTTGCTATCAGATTGTGGATATACAAATTATGAGTTATTAGAGTTGGCAACAAGAACTTCAGCTGAATTCATGGGGTCTGACGAGTTTGGGGTGGTGGCAGTAGGTAAAAGAGCAGATCTTGTACTACTGGATCATAATCCTCTTGATGATATCGAGAATCTAAAAAATCCATTTGCACTGTTTTTGAGGGGTACATATTACAGTCGTAAAGACCTACAAACCCTACTACATGAGATTGAAATGCTATATGAGAATAATGATACTTGGTTCAAAGGTTTGGATATGAATGATCTGGAGCAAAACTTCCTCTCGTACACACAATTATATAATTCTGAGATAACAGCCAAGTATAAAGTTGAATGTAACAATAATGAGATGATTTTGTACAGATCAGACAGTTTATCAGAATTCCAGTCCAAATGGAAAATCACTCTTTCAGATGGGTTTCCAGTTGAATATCAAATTATCTACTACATAGGTTCACTCAGATCAAGCACTATTATTACCCTTGAAAATGACGTATGGAACATCAAACAAACAGATGTGAATGGAACAATAGTTACAGAAATGATTGATAATAAACACAAGATTGGATTCTTAAACATATTAGATTTTCATCTTTTATACAATGAGATTGAATCATTGAATAACAGTGAAATGATTGAAGTGAATAGGAAGATAGTAAATATTTCTGGAGATAAATTGGTTTCAACTGCTACATATAGAATATCAAAAGTAGAGGATCACTTTGAAATAGCATATTCAACAGAAAGTGAGTCCTATACAATAGGACTATGGTTTGAGAATAATGTCTTAACAAAATATGAATCTGAAGGTAAATTTGGCAAAACAATCACAACTCTTGAATCATAAATCGTATGATCGCACGGGCGGTTGATTAAGAGTAACTAGGTTGACAATTTTTTGCAATTAAACTATAAAATCAGACGAATGCTAGTGTTAGAAAACAAATCTTTAATTATTCTGAAATGATAGGAAAGTTGTAACTCACTGTGAGTTTGGTCCTATAGTGTAATGGTTATCATCGGGGACTGTCACTCCCTGGATCCGGGTTCGATCCCCGGTAGGGCCGCTATATTATTCCTTAGTCTAGACGTTTTTCTATCTAGCGGGTTGCATGAAATTTTACACTAGTGAGCTTCATTTCAGATTTCATTCTCTGGACACTGACAATAAAATTCTTTAAATATATGAATAAAATGAATTACGTTTAATCAATTTAGTAATTCTTTTTGCATATGATTACTGCAATATTTAAATAAATGCCTAACCTAACTCATGTATGTCCGAACTAGTATTATCCAAAGGCGATGAGGGAAGAATCATCGAGATAACCAAGGCTATAAGCTCTGCAACACGCTTTAAAATCATTTCACTGTTACAGGTGGAGGAGATGGATATCTCCACCCTAGCAGAGAAGTTGGAGCAGACTGAGGCCAATGTCAGTGCACAGGTAAAACAGCTTGAACGTGCTAAACTGGTTGAATCTCGATATACACCCGGTGAACATGGTGTGAGAAAAATCTGTAAGACTGCAGTAAGTAGACTCGTAATTGATATTAGCTCATGAGAAAAAAAGAAGGTATAATAATACAAACAACAAGTAAGCAAGTATGGAAACCATCCGTATAGATGATGTGGAGCTGAGCCTCAGCTCATCCACAATCCTACCAGTCAAGTGGATTGGGCAGAATAGGGTGATGAATCAATTACTGGCCAGCTGGATGGTACTTGAGGAGAGTGATGTTCCTCTCACTCCCCGAATCATAGGTCCTCCTGGGGTGGGGAAGACTACCATGGCCTATGCAGCTGCACAATCACTCGGTAAGGAGACCTATTTTTACCAGTGTACCATGGATACCAGACCAGAAGATCTGCTCATCACCCCCGTGATTGCTGAGAATCAGCAGATACGATATGTAGCGTCCCCACTGGTATCTGCCATGATCAGGGGTGGAGTGTTGATCCTTGATGAGGGTAACCGTATGTCAGAGAAATCCTGGGCATCACTTGCACCTCTGCTGGATCAACGACGCTATATAGAATCCCAGATTGCTGGAATCAAGGTACAGGCACATGATGATTTCAGGATGGTGGTAACCATGAATGCTGATGCCTCCACCTTTGAATTACCCGAGTATATCATCAGTCGATTGCAGCCTATTATAGATCTAGATTTTCCCAGTGCAGAGGAGGAGAGACAGATACTGAAGGTAACCGTTCCTTTCGCTCCAGAACAATTGGTGGAACTGGTGGTTCAATTTCTTCAGGCAGCGCACAGTGATGTCAAACCCTATACGATTCGGGCAGGTATACAAATCGTGCAGTATACCCTCAAGCTTCAGAAAATCACCGGTGATGCCATGATGACCTGCCTGTATACCGCCGTGCAGCAGATCCTTGGTGATGATGCCCTCGACTATATGTGATATCTATGATCAACAGCTCTGATTCCCTGCCTGAGCTTGGGGAGTATGTCTTCTCCTATCATCGGGAACATCAGAGAATCCATATTGTTCCCAGCTTTCATGATGATGTATCCTTTAGCAATCTCTCTCGCTCTCTCCTTGATACTATCAAGCCTGATTGTGTTGCCCTGGAATTACCTGTTGAATTGGAAGACCTCATTATGAGGGCCATGGATCGATTACCTAGTTTTACTGTTATTCATGTACAAGAACAGCAGGAATTTCATTATCACAGTCCTGCATATATTGTGCATCCTGGAGAGATACTCTACTGGATGGGATACCTCGCTCGTGAGAGGGGAATTCCACTGTCATTACTTGATACCCTGGTTAAGGCACCTCCCAGTATCTCACAACCATTGAGTTATTATGAGTTGGCAAGTATTGGCTGGAGAAGATATTATGATCTCCTTGATATACAGGCACATTATTCCCATGCCGTTCATCGAACACGAACAGTGCTCATGGCAGACAAAATATTGCAGTGTGCAGATCAAAACATCCTGGTGATTATTGGTGCAGCACATTGGCCAGGTATTCATCTCAAATTACTCGCGAGTAATGTCAAACCAGATTTTGATTCCATCAATTTCGATGTTCCCCTTGATCCGGTGTCACTTCAACCACTGCATGCAGAGTGGATGCTATCCAGAATCCATCCACACACCATACATCTTGCAAGCAGATCATTACCCGCAATAATATCCTCCATGGTTTCGCATGAGCTGGAGGGAAAACAACTAGATGTACTGGATGCCTATCGTCAGATATTTTTCGATGCTGAGAAGGTATACACCCAAAAGTTTGATGATACTATTGGGTTGGGCAGTTATATCCGCCTGTTTCAGTACCTGCGCAATCTCTGCAGAATAAACGGGAAACTGCTTCCCGATCTCTATGATCTAATTTTAGCTGCCAAGGGGATGGCGGATGATGATTTTGCATATGAGGTGTTTAGGATTGCAGTGCATTATCCGTATCATGATGAATCCATTGATTCTGAGATCAAATTCACACCCGATTCCACACAGGGAGAAGTGATACAATTTGCCTTCAAGCGAAGATATAAACGACCAGTGCTGAAGGAGGTGGATAATCTGGATGATTTTGATCCCATACCTGAAGAGGAATATCCCGGGCATTGGAAGGAAGTATGGGATGAGCAATCCCCGTTTGGCTATGTGAGTTACCCACCTGAGGATGAATTCCTGGAGCGTTACCTGAGGTTCCTGGAGAAAAAACTGGAGGATGTACTGCGTGAGGAACGGGCAAGCAGCATGGAATTTGAGGCATCATTGGAGGATGGTATTGACTGGAGGGAGACGATCAGTCATTATCATGAGAAGAAAATCTATGTCAAGAAATACCCAAGAGATATACCAAAAATAGGTTGTATAATAGTTCAATTTCTGGAGGAACCCATTGATCAGGCATATCGACACTACACCACCATGTATGCTGAGCATGATCAGGAAAGTCATATCAGTATCCTGACCACAGAGGTGGGAAAGGAATTTGTTGGACCGGGAATATCCAGAGTGAAGTATGCTGCCTTGATCTCACAATTTCCACCAATTGGATACCCCGTGAGAATACCCATAGGAGGAGATGATCTCAAGATCCGATTACTCTATGCAGCCATGAATATGTCATTATCCAATATTATCGGATTTGTGTCACCCAGACCACCTACGCCAGCTCAACGCTTCTTCGCATCACACTATGGATTCAGAATTGTCTATATTCCCATGGTTCAACTAAGTAAATCATCTATGAATAGGTTACGAACCATGCATTTGCTGGCCAACAGGTCATTACGTGATGATGCCAGTGAGTATATCGGGTTCTAATTTCTCTTCTTGGGTAGTATCTGAAGCATGGAGACGACATATTCAGCTTTTTCAAAGAGCTCTCTAAATATCTCCCTTGCCACAGAATCGGTTTTCAGATCTTCATGTGATTTGTATAGGGCCATATACTCCTCCTTGGGTAGTCGCTGAAGCTGCAGATCATACAAGATTCTATAGCTACGTGCTGGTCGTTCAGCCCATCTGGTTACCTCATCACCATCCTCATCAGCAAAGATGACCACGGGTATCTTCATCCTGCCTGCTGTAGTGTAGAAATCAAGTATCTCCTCATCCTCAATATCATCCTTGCCAAATATCTTGAATTCCCATTGATCAAAAATACTGGTGAATGCAGCCACCACAGGTACAGCATTGGCACAGTCACCACACCAGTTCTCGCCTATTAACAGGATCTTCATTTTCTTATTCAGCCTCTCCTTTAGTGCTGAATCAAGTTTGGCTGCCTCCTCCTCCGCAGTTTTTATGGCTAGCTCCATTCTAGGTTTCTGACGATCACTTCGTGTAAGATAGGTCTCATAATCAAAGCCATTATCAAATAGCTGATTGAATACATCTCTTCGTTTCATAATTTAAAAAATAAACTAATACATAAAAACTCGTGGAATAGAACAATGTTAAACGTTTAAATTAATCAGAGATTTTGCCCTACTCACTGCCACCTATCCAGACATATCTGCCTGAACTATCTCTAGTAATGAGTTTGAGCTTGATCAGATCATCAGCATAGCGTTTCACTTGACCAATGGAAGTACCCATACTGAATGCCAGCTGTATCTCGCTCAAATTACCATGTTTTTTCAGTGTTTCAATCGCCTTGTATCTCGGATCACTCACCGCTAGCTTCTGCAGCATCTCCACCTGCTCACCCCACTCCTCTGATTGTTGATGTAGGCTGTTAATCTTGGATACAAGCTGACTTTTCTCAAATGATAGCAATTCTAGCTGTTCATTCAGCTCATTGATAAAATTATCTTTCTCTTGAATTTCCTTCTCTCGTTGTTCCACCCGTTCCTGTAGTGTTGAGATGGTATCCAGCATCTCCTGTGCTTCTTCATTCAACTGTCTGGCCATCTCATTAACTTGGTTATCATCAGTCATAACTGCTTGTGGCAAGGAGATCTCAGATTTTATACTGGATATGGCATTGATCTGCTGCTTGATATCTAGTAGGAGCTGGACGAGATTATCCATCTTGTTTTCCATCTGATTCATATTTTCAGAAGATCGGGTCATCTCATTGACCTTCTCAAGCAGAAGATTACGTTCTTGTGCCTGACTATCGAGTAACTCCTTGTAGCTATCCAGTAACTTGCGAAGTTCCTCCTCCTCCTTGGAAGTATCTGTCCATGAGGGGGAGGATTGAGTCATATATCTCTTATAACACAGCACAGTAATATTAATGTTGGTATTATCTTAGATTTCTACACTCATAATTTTTACATCTTGGCAGTTGATTCGATTCGTAATCCCACTTGCTCATCAGGGGTAATATCAAGGATCTCACTATCATAAGAGACTCCCATCATTTTGATGATAGAAATCCGGTCCTGATTCTTTGTACCAACGACAGAGCGGCTGAACTCAATGATGCCATTCACTATGCTGATTATAATGTTCTGAGCAATTGGATCAAGAATATCCTTGGGTAGAACCATGAAATGAACGCCACCTAATGTAACGATAATATCTGTCAACTCTTTGAGGAAATCAAGCATCTTGGAAGAGAATTTATCAAAATCATCCTCTTTTAACCAGAGCAGATTATCTACTACTGAGAAACAGGTAGTTCCATTTTGCTGGAAATCCTGCTGCATTTTCTTGTATGCTTGTTTTAGATATGTTTTGCGTCTGATATCAATTTTCCCTATTTTGGATGAAGAAGCCACATGTGAGCTGGTGATATCCCACATATCAATGAAATCCCATCTTCCATCTGATACATGCTTGCTGATATCCCACCCATAGGCATCAAACTCCTTCAGGATCACATGTTGTGGCTTTGATGAGTGCATATAATAAGCCCTGGAATTGGGGATCTCATCCAAAAGATTAAGGATTGTTCGCTGAACAAATAAAGTACTAAGATTGCTTTCTGGGGGACCATAAATAAGCACGATACTGCCACCAGGTATTCCTTTCTCTCTCTCCGAGAATCTAGCCCCCAATCTTTGGTCGATTGCTGGCTGACCTGTATTGTAGTAAATATCTGTCTGGTTAACCTTGTCTGACATATACAATCATTTCAACTAAAAATTCTCCAATTCTCTCAGTGCATTCTGCAAATCTGAGAGAAATTCAGTTTCTTCTGCATCTTCTTCCACAGCAGGTGCTACATCTGCAGCAACAGGTTCATCAAGTTCATACTCGGTCTCAGACCAATCCTGCTCAATCAGCATATCAAGTAATTCCTCGATTTGTTTTGCTGCTTGATTTATGGTCATTCTTGCCATTCCCAGTGCCACATCATTATCTGTGATCAGGCAGAGAACAGCATTCCCACAGGAAGCAACAAGTATCTTTCCTGATTGGAACTCAGCAACAAGAGTGGTCATTTCTTCAAGCCCGACATTGAACCCCTGTTGTTCACTGGCAAGATAGACTGCTGAAGAGATAGCTCCCATGCTTTCAACATCTCGCAGGTCAAAATCAAAGCGACTGATGTGTACCAAGGTAAGTCCAGTTTTATCAGCTAATATTACTCTACTGACACCTGCAGTAGTGACTAAAATATTGAAACAAATATCTCTTATTTCATCCATATGATTCCCTTCTCTTCTACTATCTGATATTCCTTACTTTCTTTAGAAATTCATTCAGATATAATTAACTTACCTCGCGCATAATTATAAAATACGTAATATTGACTAATTTATACTCTTACTTAAAAATGCACTGGAATAGGGATTCATTTATCTTAAAGATTAGAGCCTATAATCATGGTGAAATTTGCATTTGTGAAACTACTAAAATATACAACTAGAGAATAATCTGATGAAAATTCAATGGATCAATGACATGAAATCTCCCCGTATTTGATTTATTGGGGTGGAAATGGACATTGATTCAACTTTTGATCTAGTGTAATGCTCAACCATGGTTCAACCTGTGATTTTCAAATGGAGATGGACTGAAATCTTATTATCCTGATATTCTATGGTGGTGATATATAATCGACAATGCAATTATTGCTTTTAATGCGGTGAACAGTTAAAATATTAATGGATGAGAAAAAGGCGCTTAGTTAATTCTTTTACATTGCTAATCATACTTATACGCCATGAGGGTGAGCACCTCACTCGCATCCTTTATTGCTGCAAGACATGATACAGATTTTTTAACAACATTGGAGGTCGCCTCATAGCTTTTCCAACCTGATGATTCATCCAATTCCTTGAAGTAACTAGATGTGATACCAAATGCATCATCAAGTGCCTTATCCCTCAGAGTTTCAATTTCATCAACGATTACCAGACTATCAGCAAAGCTGGTATAGATTAGCTCAATGGCCTTGGATAGTTTAGTGCTCATCTCTGTTATAAGATTGGATAAGGTGATGATTGCCTCGGTGAATCCATTGGGAAGAAATTCCTGATAGGTTCTGTACACAAGGGTTGCAGTTCTGAATTCATCCAGAATATTATCCATCTTTCTGAGTAATTTTGCCCTATCGATCGCAAGATACGGAATATTCTTCTGCTGGGCAAAATCCTTATCCAGCTCTTCCTGGATCTCATCACCTCTTGATTCTAAATCCAGGATTTCCTCCAGTTTGTCTTTTGGAGATCCTGAAAGTAACATTTTTCCATAGATACTACCAGTCTTTTCAATGATACCGGCTAATTCTAAAAATTTTGATTTTTGTCTTTCTCTATCCATAACTATCACCTGTATATTGGATTAATTATTGCATACCACATGACCATGGTGGCCAATGCAGCTGCAAAAGGCGTTGCAATTGCACTTACGGCTATTCGTTTTACGCTGTTCATATTTACTTTTGTACCTGATGCCATTCCTGTACCAACAAACGCTGCAACAAGAACATGAGTGCCAGAAATGGGGATCTGAACACTTGCAGCAACAAATGTGATGACTGCTGTGCTTACCTGAACAGATACTGCAGTGGTGGGGCTTAGTTCAACCACATCATTACCAAGTGTTTTTAGTACTCTCCTGCCTATGAGTATAAGACCAATCCCCATGCAAATGCCTGCAAGGAATAATGGTACTCTATCAATCAAACCCATATCGGGATCTGATGCTAGCTGTATGTAACTCGCCATCAGTGGCGCAACTGCATTAGATACATCATTTGCACCTCGTGAAAAAGCAGTTACAATTACTGCCACTATTAATCCCCTACTGAATAGGATTTCCAGGCGATCAACATCATCAAGACCCTTGATATAGGTTTTTTTAATTCTCATAACCAACTTCATGATATAATAGGATCCAACATATCCCAATACTGGAGAGATAAACCAGGATAATACAATCCTACCGATCTTTGTCATATCAATACTAGCAGAATCCCCAAGAATAATTGCCAAAGCCACTGTTGAGCCAACCATAGTATGGGTAGTGGATAATGGTAAACCCTTCCAGGAACCTAGTACCAATAGGAAAGCTACAGAAAATAGAATTGTTAGTATTTGTGGGATATTCACTGATCCACCAGTTAATCCAGTACCAACCTCAACGGCGATCTTATAGCCATAGGTAACAGCACCAATGATAATGATCCCCGCACCAATGAACACAGCCTTGTTTACACTTAATAGTTTGGCCCCTGTGACAGGTGCAAATGTCTCATCATTAGCTCCAATTGCGATCGCCAAAACCAACGAGACACCTGTGAGTAATATTAGTTCTTGTTCGATCACAGAGAGGATGTGGAATTGATATTATTAACCTTATCCGAAAAATTATGATTTGGTGTTTGAATTTGGAGAAAAAGACAAGATTTCACTGATTGTGTGTATTTCGGTTAACAATTATCCACCTATGGATTTCAATGTAGATTGAAGATAGTTACCAATCCTGCTGCTTAGCCAACCATCTAGTAACAATGCCCTATATTTTGATATCATAGCTTTATGGATCTCCGGGGGATAAATCCAATTAATACCTACCTCAAACTCAATTTTAAGGAGTAATAAGTTCCCAGCAGGCGCTGAGACAATTTCTGTTCGTTCTTCCTTATCTAGTATATCTCCAACTTGGAGATGATACATTTTTTTATCCTGTAGGAACCCAATTATTTTCCTAATCTGTTCCCTTCCAAACCGATCTCCTGTAATTTTAACAATAATTCTTCCTTTCTCCTCATGATATGTGATATCATGGATAATTGTAATGGGGTTTCTCTCGCCTGCTCCATCCTTTTTAATAATAGAACTATAATCATGTCTACCCTTGAAATCATAAATCCTATGGAAGAATTGCATCATTATTGGATCTGGGTTGTTTATCACGTACTCATATTGCTTGATTTTTGCCTGCTTGACATTAAAACTCATATCAACCTCTGCCATTGCATAAATGATAATTTCATCATCTGCAGGCAAGAATTTATTTATTTTCGTTATCACAGGTTGGTGATCCATATCTAAAGAGAAAATATTCTCAATTGCCGAGACCATTGCATCGGTTCTACTGGTGCTTTGGTAATTGTTAACATGAAATGACTCAATAAATCCTGACTTAATGAAAGCGAGTTCTAATTTATTCTCAACAGCTAAACCATTTGGTTGACGTTGAAATCCTGTAAATTTATCTCCCTGATAATAAACTTTGAATAAATACCTGCGCATTTATAGAATCACCATACCCTCCTCTCGTAGGAAGAAACCAAGATCTATGATGGGTACGAGTTGATTTTTGATTTGTCTAGCTAATCCCACTCTTCTTCCACTAGTATCCTCGAGTAGCACAATGCTATTGGATACAATTTTGGATATTGGCCGATGATAACTTATCTCCACTGCCTCCTTTCTTGATATCTGTACTGTTTCAACATCTCTGATGCAGTTAAGGAGTGGAGGAAGTAGAGTACATCCAGTGGTAGTGATCAATACTATGGGAATTCCTTTTAGAACCATATTTTTTGGTTGAACTTCCTTCAAGTCAGGATTTGCAATGGTTATGATCTTGAGCTGAGCAGTATCTTGTAATAGATATGTAAAATCATGAAGATCAATGGGTTCTTCTACAACTTTTCGTAAATACTCCTTCACCTTCTCCTTTGACAATTCAATCACTATTTTATCCTCCTGAGCTTAATAATAAAAAATCCATCACATTTCAACTTGCTTGGCAGAAAGCGTTTTGCCTTAATAAATTCTGGATGAATGCTTGTATCTCCTGTATCACCCACCTGAAGTTGTATGTCAATTATTTCAACTTGATTCAGAATGGTGTTAATTACCATCTCATTCTCAATAGGTGTAAGAGAACAGGTGGAGTACACCAGTATCCCTCCTATTTTAAGTAGGGATATGGCTCGTTTGAGTAGCATAATTTGAATCTTTTGCATCTGATAGTTATTAACCAGTGTCTTAGAGGTTCTCCGATGTACATTGGAGACGATCAATCCTTCTCCTGTGCATGGTGCATCAAGCAATATTCTATCAAACACCATATCCTTGATATACATGGCATCTTGATTTGTAATAACGGTATTTTCTATTCCATGTCTCATTAGATTAAATACAAGTGATTGAATACGATCTCTTGCTTTATCATTCGCGATTATTATCCCTGTATTCATCATGCGCTCTGCTATAAAACAGGTCTTTCCACCAGGTGCTGCTGCCATATCAAGAATCCTCTCATCGGGTTGGGGATCTAGAATGTGAACCGCAGCCATAGACCCATAACCCTGGGGCATGATCTCACCATTCAGGTAGGTTTGTGAGCTGCCGAGTTTCCCCCATCCCTTTGTTATCAAGAGCATTTCTGGTATCTCTCCATATTGCTCCGCAATAATCCCTTCTCCTTTCAGATGAGATAGTATTTCACCACTAGTGCATTTAAGAAAATTCATCCTTGCAGTGACCATTAAGTCACGCTTTGACATTGATAATATGTTTTTGGTCTCCTCTACACCAAATGATTTGATAAAGTTACTTACGAGAGACTTTTCCACCTTATATGTTTTGGCAATTGTATTGAGGTGCTGTTCTCGCATATGCTTTCACCTTTACTCTACTTCAAAATGATTGAGTTCTCTTTCTGTAGGATGAGTAAAAAAAAAAGAAATTTGAGAAATGCAAGTACTTGATTATTGGTAATTATATAAGTGAGCTAATACTCTGATTAACTATACGATGTCAGTGAGAGAACGACCTGGGAAAAAAGAGGAAGGATCTTCTATCAAAGAACCAGATGCAAAAATAGAGGAGAATAAACATACAGTTGAGGTAGATACCCCAAGTAAGCAAAAGGTACATGAGATAGATGTGAAGAGTATCTTTGAATCAAGCTTACCTGCCTGGGTCAATAAACCATGGATGTATATTCAACCGGGTCATGTGACTCATTTGGGTTCCTGGAAAGAATCCTGGAAATCAGTTATCCTTGATTATGCATCCAAATTTAATCTCCATGTTCTCAATATAATGGAATTATCCTCCATCTATCCCTTTGAAAACTCCATTCTGGGTAAGCAACTAACCAAAGATCAACTCACCGTGGTTATTGATGAGATGGTAAATCAGGGACTAGCACGTTGGTTGGATGATTATCGTATTCTAGTCCGTGTATACTACAAAACCCTGGATCAGTGGATGGAAATACTGGTATCCTATCTCATGACTAGTGGATTAGCTGCAGAAGTGATAACAATTTTTGAGCTTCAAAATATGAATAAGGAATGGAGTACCCTTCCATTGGAGGATTTTCAGCAGATCTTTACAAAATTAGTACAACTGAATCGAGCTAAATGGGCAGATAGGAATAGGGATTCGATCTTACTAGTAGTTTGATTACTGACCAAGACTGGGAAACCAATATTTTGTTCCCTCATGATAGGATTCATCTTTCAATGCTATTCCTTGTTTGACAAGTTCCTCAAGGATGCGTATAGCTCGTTCAGCTGGCCATCCTAGCTGCACTATCAAGCTCTCTTGAGTAAGAAAACCATGTCGAGATGCTAGTGAAAATACTGCTTCTTGATCTTTAGATAGTTCAATTGCTACAAATTCAGCAATGATGACACCTGATGCCAATTTCCTGAGTGGAGGTAGTAGATCATCATCAATCAATAATTTGAGACTTTTTATGACATCTCTAGGTGGTACTAGTTTTCCAGGTCTTGATTTATTAATCTTGAGTACTAACTCAGCCACAGAGATCATACCACCAGTCTCCACTACTGCTAGTTTACCATATTCAAGTATTTCATGTGCCAGCTGATCATAGTATCCTGATTTGCTCAGACGATCGGTGAGGGTTGGTGCATCCTTCCATTCGTATATTCCAACCTCATCTGGCAAGCCTAGAGAATCTCTGATTTCTGCAATTTTTTCATAGTATTCTTTATTTCCCTTGATTTCATTTTTATGTGTCTTCTCGAATTTTTTAAGCTGCTCCTTTAGGATTTCGACATTTTCTATCATTTGGTCCAATTCCTGCAATAGCATCTCTGCTTCCTGTCTTTGGAATGCTGAATTGATTCTGATTTTCCTGTCAATGTCTCGTAAACCCATAAATTACAGCTCCTTCAGGTTTCTTCTAAATTCATTGAGCCATCTAGCAGCATCAAACTCAAGTTTCTCACACATCTCATCAGATAATGTCTTACTTGGTTTCTCATCAAGTAGTTTTACTCGCCAGCCATCTATTTCTACATAAATCCAGTGTTCATCACTGAAATTTGGGAATTCCTTGATAATGCTCAGCATCTCATCAAGTGGTGGAATAATATATTCAACTTTTGCAATGGATCTCAATTTCAGTACATCAATCAGTTCTATAGCATTCGCCACATAATCTGCTGATTTTCGTGGTAAATCCTTGATTGTCTCAAAACTCAGGGTAGTGTCTTCACTCGAAAGTCCCTCAACCAGATTTAATCTTCTCAGGCCTTCAGGATACTTCTCAAGTAATTGCTCTCGCTCTATGAATTGATGGATATCAAAACCCATTTTTTCCAATTCTATTCTGGATTTGAATACATCTGCGATGCATGATTTTAATTGTCTCTTATATAATGTTCCCTCTACCAGTCCCTTATCAAAATATTTTGATAATTGATCAAGGGTTGCAACTGCAGAAAATAATTCCGCTTCAATTTCTAATGGCTCTTTTTTCCTTCTCTGATATGTCATTTCTATTCACCTCTACGCTTAATAATTCATGCTCTGAAATATACCTCTCCTTCAGATATTTTCTATACAATCTGAAGAAATCGGTTTGGTCAATCTCTGCCTCCTCAAATTTGATTTCAAGCAATTCTATGAGATCATTTAATGCTTGTACTTCTGCTTTGAGATCACTATTTCGAGATATGGTAATTGTATCCAAATTCTGCAATCCTGCCTTTTGTAATCTGGAATTCTTGGTTTCTGTTATTTTCCGATTCAAATTAGTGATTTCATTTTGCAGGATACGGATTTCATTTTCTAATTCTGTTGATCTACTCTTCTCAACGATGATTTGGTCAGTTTTCCTATCCTCAATCGATTTTCTTGATTTGATGAATAACCTACGTGTGTTGGCAATAATATCCCGTAATCTATAGTTCACTTCCCACTCATCTAGCATTTGCAGTGAAAGATTCATATTCTCATCAATATTGGGATGTTTTATTGGTGTAAGGACCTTTACTTCAGGCTTGACAATAGGGTAGAATTCAGGTAACATTATAGAAATCAGTATACTCTCTCCATTGGGGCTTCTCCCAACTTTTCCTGTCGTAGTGTTTCCTTGGACCTTAAATGTTGGTTCATTATCATAGATCCATTTATATTCCTCGGCAATTATTTTTCCGCTTTCAATCATTAGTAATCTTGCTCCTATTGTTCACTACGTATGTATACTAGACTAGGACTATAATAAACCTAAGTGATTCATCGTATACCATATATGGAAAATCTAAGTATTATATTTCAAGAATCTTTCTTAACTGGACTACTTTCGCTTGAAGTACTGTGATAATTTTTGAATTATCAAATGAATCCAATCTCATCTCACATTTATGGCAGATGAAATCCTGTTCCATTGCTGTCTGAAAGGTAACTCTGTCACATCCATCCTGTGAACAGGAGAAGAACATATTTCCCTCTTCATACTCCAGACGAGCTTCAATTTTTTCCAGTACATTCAGTTGTTTTTTTCTTACTAATGAGGAAATTTTTTCTGGATGGAGTTTCCAGTAAAAAATAAACCATCCAGTTGTTTTATCTCTGATCCTTCTGAAAGTAGCTAGCTCTAGATCATGAAGCTTGTATAATGCTTTTCGTACTTGATTGAGTTTAATATCCAGTTCTTCAGCGATAATCTCATCTGTTAACTCTCCTTTATGAGTCAAAAGAATGATTGTGACTTCTCTTACTTCAGGCCCGGCCACATCTTCAACCATACTCAGAAGAGTTTGCCTTTGCTCGTCAGTGATAATACTCATTTATAACCTGCCTATAAATGTCTTGAGGGAATATGAGCACTAATTCTCTCAGTAATTACTAAAACGTACTTAGCTTTAACCTTTGGGATATATTTGATACATTTTTGAGAAATTAATCTAGTATAACTATTATCCAAGAGAAGGTGGTCTAGGTCCTCCGGTTGCAGGTGGGCTAGGACCAGCAGATGGACCTGTACTGGGTCCAGATGGTCCAGGGGCTGCAGGTGAGGGTGCTGAAGTACTTGCAGGGGCTGCGGTCTTTGCTCCTCCCTGGGCATTCTGTAATCCCTCGATTACCTGAACAAAATCATTTTCAATGGATTCCAATCTGTTTGTTAAATCACTTATTTTGTTCTCATATTTTTCTATTACCTCTTTTAATTGTTCTTCTAGCTGATCCACAATGGTTTTTAGTTCATTGACGGTGGAGCCACTGGATGTCTCAATTAATTCATCAGGCAACAGGGCATCCATACTATCAACAGATCTTGCTCTTCTTCTCGACATATATTTTCAATAATGCAATTTTGTATAAATTAATATCCGTTGATTATTGGGAGATTTCTCAATTTCTTACGTTCATGTGATTATTTATTTTCAGAATCAAGAAAACTTTCAATGTTTCGGAGAAGCACAGCAAAACCGGATTCAACATTATCTCCAGATAAGGCTGAAGTCTCAATGTATGGGATCTCAAAATTACTCCATTCTGATAGATTCTGTGCATATTCTAACCCTGCTTGATACGTGATTGCGCCATCTGTTGAGTTTCTTAGGTCGGATTTATTTCCAATGAGTACCATGGGAACAATTTTCTGCTTATTATTTTCTAGGAGTTCAGTAATCCAGTTAGGAATATTCTCAAAGGTTGGGCTTCTGGTGATATCAAACACTAAAAGAGCACCGGTGGCACCCTGATAATATACCTCTCGAACACTTTGAAATCGAATCTGACCTGCAAGGTCCCAAATTTGAGCAACTACTTCTTCTCCATCCAAGTTTACTCTTTTCACAGCAAAATCAGCACCAATTGTCATTGAATAACTTTGTTGGAACCCATCACCTAAATATCGGTGACGAAGGGCTGTTTTGCCAACTGCTCCATCACCGAGCAGTACAATTTTAAATATCTTTCTACGCTCTGTCACGCTTTATTCTCTCCTAGATTCTTTTGGCACTTTCGTATATCATACGAAGGATTTGAGTCTTAAAAAGAATCTCTCTCGTATAATATACGGTCGCGAGCATACGTTATAAAGAATCTGTCTACTATATGATATGTTCGCGTGTATAGGTTAAAAAGAATCTTGTAAGGCTTTGTAGAATGGAAAAAAGAATGTTTCATTGATTTGAACACATGCTACCAAATCAGATGCATTGATAGGTGATGATCAGAATTTTTAAAATATTAGTTGGTAGAGAAGGTGACTATTACTCGTGATATTTTTGATCAGGTGCTCACATTCAAGCTAAACAGGTAGGGAATTAGAAATAATATTATGCTCTCATCATGCAGTACAAGTGGTTATCCCTCAATTACTTGTTTCGGACAGTAACTCTTCTATCTGATATACTTTAGGCGCCAAGATGACACAATGTAATTTCAATCCGCTGTTGCTTTGTCACTTAAAGGTTTGAAACAATAATAGTTAAAGAAATATCCATCTGGCTCAACTTTTTCCTTGATAAAATGGTAAAGTAATTACTATCAAGCTAGGTAGGTTTTACGGTTTTTTTATTTTAAAGGATAACATCTAATAGCTGATTTTAAGACAAGTTGAAAACAGGATGATGGGTTTGTAATCGATCACTATATTTAATTGCGTACATCATGATCGATGATTATATGAGTTATGTTCAATCCCCCAAATCAAAATTTCTAAAGGTGAAATGCACCGCATGTGAAACCGAAATGATAATTTTCAATCACACAAAGACCGCAATTTTCTGCTCCAATGAAGAGTGTAATGAGGCTATTGCAACTCCTCTTGGAGGAAAAGCCGAAATTCATGCAGAAATCATTGAAGAAATGGATGATAACTAATTTATTGAAATCTCTTTACCAAGTGCCTTTTTTAAATAATTTCTCATATTTTCTCTTGGAAGCAAAACAATATCACCAATATTGAATGGACCATATTCCCTTAGATCAGATCCTATAGCAACTCTATTCTCCTGTTTATCAAAAATCATAAATCTGAACTCCTTTTCTATTGTTTCATCCATTGCTTCCATAGAAGGTAGATTTTCTAATTGATTAACTACTCTCTCTCTAAACCGATTATTCTCTTTTTCAATACTCTTCCTGAATTCCTCCTCCTCAAGTGGTAATACCGTGGGAGAAGCTTTGTGATCCATGCTTTCAGTAAAATGCTTTTTCATTCTGATATTTATGAGATCATTGAGGATATAGTTGGCTCTCTCCCAACGTTTCTTGAATAGGGCGGCAATTAATGGATCCTGTTCATTAGAATAGATTGTCTCCAGATGGTTAATGTAGGGTCGAACCTTTTCAAAGAAATCATATTCCAAGGTTTCAAGAATATCAGTCTGGCGTTCTCTTCTCCAAGAAACATACAAGAGTTCAAATACATTCATTGATTTACCCCCCAACTATCATTTCATTACATAGTTCTTTCAATTATTGGGCTTAATGCAATTGCGATGTGACCATTTCCTCCAGCAATCTCGGAGACAATCCTCAAGGGCCCTTGATGCATAATACTGAATACTATAGTCTCATTAGATTTAATTGTTTTAGGAATTAATTTCAGTGATTCAAGATCATAATTGGCCTCATGTATCTTGGGAATTTCAACTTCTGCTCCTTGCTTGGTTTTGATGGGACCACTGAAGACTTCAATATCTGATGCATTGGTATCATTGTACTTGATCATTGCCTCAGCAGTCTTTGTATGATTCTCAGAGGTATTTGTGAATTTGATTCCCTCGGCTGAATGATTAATCTCCACTTTCCCCTCACCAAAAGTAGCTACTTTTATTGCATCGATGAGAAGAGATGCGAGAATTTTTGCATTAGAATGAAATTTGCTGTCAAGTATGTTTAGAAATCGGTAATCTTCTGAATTTTCCTGATCATCACCTAATAATCTGATTGATGTGTGTCTGTCTATGCTCTCAGATGATAATGACAGCATGAGCTGTTGTTCCACCTCATTATACCCAATAGTCAGTTCATCATTACTCCTAGCCATCTTTATGAATCCACCAAAACTTTCCAAGTCCACTCTCAATACAATAGTTTCTTTAACATTGTAAGTATCGAAGCATTCTTTGTTCAAGTATATATCGGTAAGAATTGAAGATCCCATACTCTGGGTTTGTGCTCTAAACCCATGATCCTCAAATTTAATATGAACCTCATTATGAGCAATTTGCAATGCATCTACCACTTCTTTCATGATTTTTGCTTCGTTTATTTTAATCTCTAGTACCATAAAAACCACCTCTCAATATTCTATATTAATGAATTTATATTACCTCGGAATTCTTTTCTCCAATTCTACCAAGCGTTCGTATGTTTTAATTTCTCTCGGAGACATGGGAATAAAAGAAAGCAAATATCCTGAAATCTCTTCATTTTCCTTTGTTACATTCAGGATAAACCTCCCCTTCTCTTGAACTTCCAATGTACCCAAGTACCTCGAACTATTTACTACGATCTGTCCTGTAGAATCCCCAATCCTGATAAATCCATCAGTATTACTCAAGATGATACCAATAATTTTTACTCGCGAGGATCCTTCTGGTATCTGAGCAATTTTCATATCTATACTTGGAAGTGTTCGTGTATATTCACTCATTACTATACTCCTCATCTTTTCTCTCTTCTATCCCCTTATCCATTGGATATGAGTACATAGATTCATTATACTCTAGGTATTAATAGTCATTATTTTAGCAGTGTGGTATTCATACAAATAAAAAATATTTTTCAAAAAATGTAGAGCGACAAACGATGGTTTTAATTATTATGTTTGATCAGATAATAATAGGAAATAGGGAATTACCCTACTCCTTGGGGCTTGTAACTCAGCTTGGTTAGAGTGACTGGCTCATAACCGGTCTGTCGAGGGTTCAAATCCCTCCAGGCCCATTTTTTCTTTTGATCATTTTAAATGATAATTCTTTGTGTAAATATTACTTGAAAGAGATAGTGATAAAAACTAGAATGTACTTGGATTTTTTGTAATGAGCGTAGATATCACTCAAAAACAGAAACAAGAACTAGTGAAATTACTAACAGAGATATCAAAGCAAAGTGAATTGGAAGCCCTCGGCATTGTGACAAGAGAGGGTACTCCCTTGGCATTCTTTGTGCAACGTGGTGATCCTGATCTGCTCTCAGCGATCTCTGCAGCAGTGATCTCTACAGGGAATATGGTAACAAATAAAATGCATCATGGAGGTTTAGAGGTGATGTTAGTCCGTGGAGATACTGGATTTACGATTTTATCCACGGCAGGGGATTATATTTTAATCGGCTCTTCTAAAGAAATTCATTCAATAGGAATAACACTAAACACAATTCGAGACTACGCGGAACCTCTACATAGTATTCTTGGTTAATGACCCAACCGGGATTTGAACCCGGGTCTGCTGGGAACTTCAAAAGTCCCATCAAGGCGCTTCTATGAAAGCCAGCATTCATCGATAGGTGAACCAACACGTTATCTATGATTGGCCGAGCTACACCATTGGGCCGATATTCAGAACTAAATACTGAATAATGTTCTTAGGCAAATATGGAATATAAGTTTCTTGATAGGAATCATCTCTCAATAATCTAGATTCACCTAGAAGCTAGCAATCAGATTATACAGTACTATGCTGATTACTCACCCAGATTTTGTCATCTAGTATCAATTCTGAGAGCAGATTTTGACCAATTTTCGCTGTGAATTCCTCAATACTACTGGCATTGAGGACGGCGATTGCTGCTCTCTCTCCCTCCTGTAGTGGTTTCAATTCTGTTCCCGTTATGGCTTTATGGGATCCACTGGTGGCAGCTTCCATCGCTCTCAATGGTGTCATACCATATCTAAACACTGCCATACGGATAGCAGTTTGCATGGATACTATCCAATTATTGGGGTTGAAATCACTCCCTATTCCTATCGTAACGTCAGTATGCTGCCATCCCCGTGGAATATCATTGGTGAATAATCCAATAGGTGCTAATGGCATAAAATTCGCCACGGTTCCGGATTCAGCTAATACTTTGAAGTCATCAGTTTTTGCCTTCAGTAGATGGTCTGCACTCAATGCTGCATATTCAGTAGCAGCAATTTTTCCAATACCTGTATACTCCAACTCTTCAGCATGTACCCTGACTGGGATCTTGTATTCAAGAGATCGCTCAAAAATCAAACGAGTTTCCTCCACAGTGAAAGCACCACGATCACAGAATACATCAGTCGTTGTAGCTAACTTTTCTTTAGCTATGGTGGGGATCATCTCATCTAGAATATCATCGACATATTGTTTTCTATCATATCCAGGTGGAGGAACATGTGCTCCCCCAAAAGTAGCAATTAAATCAATAGGATGACTGTTATTAACCTCATTAATTATTCGTAGTTGTCTTAGTTCCTCTTCAGTAGACAATCCATACCCTGATTTTGCCTCAACCATAATACTACCATGAGTTAACATAGTATCCAATCGCTTCACCAATAACTGTCTTAAGGTTTCATCATCTGCCTTTCTGGTTTCTGTCATGGTCTTCTTGATACCTCCTCCCTGTGCCAAGATCTCACTGTATGTCTTTCCCTTAAGCTTGAGATCTAATTCAAAAAACCTGGTTCCAGCGAATATGATATGGGTATGAGCATCATGAAAGGGAACGGTGGCAACTTTTCCCTCTGCGTTGATCACCTTATCTCCCCCTGATAAAGTATCATCATTCACTATTTCCTGAAGGATCCCATTTTCAATTCTTACACTCAATGGACCTTCAAGTAATTCCTTACCGGTGAACAAGGCATGTAAACCCCGGATTACAATATCCATAGCAAGTTTTATCTCAGTCGATTTATATCTATTCGTTCAATGAAATTTAATTCTGGTTGATAAATAAACAAATAAAATGAAAATTACTATGATTGTCAATGGTTTGAAAGAAGTATATATATTTATAGAGGAGATAGTTAATATTAGATACGAGAGAGAATACTATGAGTCCTGAACCGTTCTTTGATGATGATGATCTTCCAGATTTCTTGAAGGAGATACTAAAGAATCTAGCAAATTTTATGAATCCTCAGGATCTCAATAATATGACCGAGATGATGAAAAAATTCAATGAGGTTGATCCAGAAGAGCTGGAAGAAATGCTTAGAAAAATGTTTGGAGAAGATTATCAAGATAAGATCGAGTCTCTATCAGCCCACCTATTCAAAAATATGGGTGAAAATTTTGATCCAAATATTTTTTCCAATTTCAAGCAGTTTACCTTTGATATGAATTCCATGAAATTCACATCATCTGATTCCAAACCCAAAGAGGAAGTGAGAATAGATGAGGAGGCTTATGCTGAGATCATAGAGAAATCAGATACAGAGCTTGAGTTGATAGTGGATTTACCTGGTATCACTGATCAAAGACAGATAAATTGGGAGATAGTAGATGGAGTGTTCATACTATCTGCCAATGCCACTGATGTGCATTATCAATCGACTATTGACCTTCCTGACAATGTTACCATAGATAAACACCTATCAAAACTGAATAATTCGGTGTATATTCTACCTATGAGGAAGAAATAGATGGATCTTATCGATGATTTGAATGCCTATCGGCCACTGTCAAGGGTTGATAGACCAGATGTGATTGAATTTGAATCTGATTCAATAGCCAAAAATGTGTTTGTGGTGTACTCTACAGATTTTAACGATACTATCCCTGCCTTACTTGTGCAGCTGTGGAAGTTCACAGGTGGGTTTGATCATGGTATGTACAATATTGTGGTGAACGATTTGGCTGTGAATACCTCTGTTCCGGTGTATAGACCCGAGAGAATAAGTGCACAAATCACAAGGATCACTAAGTATAGACCTAGCACGATTGATAAGACGGAGAAGGAACAGTTTATTATGAACCTCTACCCTGATTCCACATCACCAAAAAAGAATGAACAGTACTCGCTCCCTTATATGTGTACTGTAAAGACTGATTCTGATGAATTTGATCTCAATATTCCGAGCTGGACACCAGTACAGATTCTCCCTGTGGAGAGAATAAAAGAGGGTAGTATTGTAGAAATTTGGAAGATTAAGGATGAAATGGGAATAATGAAAGTATTAAAATTATAAATATTCTGACTAGTAAGCAAGAGTAAATAAACGAGCCTAGTTAAATTCAATTAGAGATACAGATGAAAGACAAAAGAAAGAGCGTTTTTCCATCCGAAAAATTAGGTAATGAGGAGGAATTTCTAGCCTCTGATGGTGCCTATACTGAGGAGCACGAGGTTCGTAGCTCAGTATTTGGGAAGATATTTATTAACAAGGAACGTTACCGAGCAAGTGTAATACCATATCAGACAAGAAAATTGAGTGCCAAGAGGTATGATGTTGTTATAGGAGAAATCATCAATGTTGGTAAAAATTCACTCCGTGTGAATATCAGCTATTTGAATGATAAACCGGTGATACCCTCACTATCCGCCATAATGCATATTTCTGATTCTTCCAAGGATTTTGTAAATTCTTTGGATGATCTTTACTGCTCTGGTGATTACATACGAGCAACAATTATTGATGCAAAAACTATCCCACTTCAATTGGAAACAAAAGCAAGTAACAGTGGTGTGATCTATACCTTATGCGAGAAATGCGGAGGAGAGGTCAAGAAGCTGAAACGAGATCATCTTGAATGTGTTGATTGTGAGCATGTTCAGCAACGTAAAACTGCAATTGATTTCGGAAACGTCAACTTAATTGCTGAGTACTGATTATAATGCCCAGAAAAAGGATTAAACAATCAACACAAACGGTGGTGTTTAAACTATATTCCACGGTGAGCAAGGATTTATTCCTTGAATTTGCCATGATCTATCTCAAAAACAAGGAATTTCATCTGGAGAACAAATTTGAGAAGATTATCTTTCACATAGTGGGAGATAGAAATGAGATCAAACCGATTATTGAAAAGTTGTCACTGGTTGAGCAACAGCTGAACAATGCCATAACCGGAAGAAATGGTACTTATATTTACAATTCAGAACTGCTTAGAAAGATGTTCCAACCTCATATGAAGTTATCTCTATACAGTCGTGCACTCTCCCTCTATGGTTATGAGGTTAAATTGTTTGAAGATGCACTAGAGACTGAGGCAGATTATTTTACACTGAAGGGTATCCATAATAAACTAGTTGATGTTCTAGCTGAGATGCCTAAGACCCAGCACAGAGACATCCAGAAATTTTTTGCCTTGTTAGTACTGCAATCTGAGATAAGCTATCTGGAGTTGGGTAATATAGCCGTTGAGCATGGCATCATGAGGGAAATTGATGGAATGTATCAATTTGCCATGGATCAGGATTTGGCCTACGAGAAGATGAGTGAGCTGATGGATAAACCTATCAAACGTGAGATGATTGAGATCCAAGAGGATGAGGAGTTCACCATGACAGATTTTTTTGATGGTGGAAAAATGATTTTTATAAAAAATGGAGAGGAACTAGATCGTAGTCCTTTTGATATAGTTGACAAACAAGAGGATTGAGAGCTATACAATGAAGATCACAATTCAAACCAAAGAGGATAATTTCATGAGGATGCAGATAAAAGAGGATCCTCATACCCTGTTCAATCTGTTGAGAATAGTTGCTTTGGAGGAGGATGGTGTTATCCTTGCGGGATATGCACGAGATAGAACCTTTGAAGATTCGCTGATGTTCCAGATCAGGACAGAGGGCGATGTCAAACCAGAAACAGTACTTGTCGATGCTGCCAGAAAGGTTATGGATATGGCCGATAAATTCAGAACCGCTTTCGAGGCATCACTTTACCCAGAAGATTAGATTGGCGAAGGAAATGGATTTAAGTATACCCGAACTATCGAGCAGACATCTACGGGTAGTGTTACAATCAAGAGATCTTGCACAACTGGGCGATTTTCTCATCAATTTCATATACTCCACTGTTCGTGTTGGAATCAAAGGAGTATCTGGGGGAGTACATGTCTGGGATTATAGCCTACGACTGGCCATGGAGGAAACGGGATTACGTTCCCATCTGGGTCAGCGAACAAAACCTGATAAAGTATCCGATGCTGCAGAGGCACTGATTGCCTATGCCTTTTACACCGATCTTATAGCACTTGAAAATATGATGGTCATCATTGGTGATAAACTAGATATTACACAACTAGATGGGAGGAAACAGGAGAAATATGCCTGCTCTGTGGCAATCTCACACCTTCTCAGAGCAATTACTGCTAAAGCTACACAAGAAGATCGGTTTGATTCTTCTGAATAAATAGGCCCGGTGCGATTTGAACGCACGACTTCCTGCGTGTGAGGCAGGCACTCTAACCAGTCTGAGTTACGAGCCTAGAGATACATTTCTCTAAACCCAGTACAGTGTATTGGTACTTAAAATTCATGATTGGTTTTGGAACGCTACATAAGGAAATGGGATAATTCCATGCTTACATCACATAGAGGAATATAAATACGATTATACCTGTGATATGATTGAAAAACCAGTTATAAAATACGATTCGTCCAAATCGTCTATGTCTGTGGGCATAATCTTTATCAAAACTGGGTCCTGGTTGTTTATACCTGTTCACATTCCAGATATGTATGATGACGAGAAAAATATTGATTGAGGATGTAAGGATATGAAATGTTAGCACAGGCAGATAGATATACAGTCTCACCCATTCCTGACCGGAGAATTGTGTCTCATCACCCATCTGGTACCTTGTGATGTACTGGATGAGGAATAAAAAGCTGATTGTGATTGCTCCAGTCATCAGCTGTTTATGTCTCCTGTAATCTCCCTGTTTGGCCTTTAGATATGCTATGATAAGCAATATCATTCCAAGAGTGATGGTGATTACACCGGTAATAGCTAGTAATGGTATCTGATCTTGCATTGTATCTCACCTAGAAAGGAATAACATAGAGCATGAAGAAGATTATTATCCCACCAACAAAACTGCTGAACCAAATGATAAATGTCCATTTTCCATATGATCTGTGTCTCATCCTGTATTCTTTCTTGAATTGCGGTCCCTTGAGCTCATTTCTTCTGGTTTCCAGCAAGTGTCTGATTATCATGTAGATACTGGTCAGCGCAAAGAGAATATGAACTGTTAAGATGGGAAGATAGACGTAGTTTTTGATGGTATCATCACCCTCAAAATGTGTTTCCTGTCCCAGAGAGAATCGTATGATATATTGAATGAGGAATGACAGGGTAACGATTACTGCTATTTGCATCAGAATTTTGTGCCTGGCAAATTGCTTTGTTTTGGCCATTACCATTGCTATGAGTAGTAATACCAGACCCAGTGCAATGGTGATGAATCCTGAAATTGCAAGATAAGGAACTTGTTCTGCCATGAATATTACTTAAAACTTACATTTAAGAAGCTTCACATCAGCGACTTTATCATTTTTTGAATCCTGTAGTAATCCATTAATTAGGTGTTTCAGGAGTTTAAATACCACGATCGGAAATAATGGGATGCATGAGAAAAATTATATTGAAAAAAACAATCAAACCGCTGAATTAATAGGTTTTATTCTTGGAGATGGGAGTTTAAGTAGCCAACAATTAATAATGACCTTTAACAGTGCAGAAAAAAATACTATTGGAAATCATGTTGAAAATCTGATTTCTTCTCTTTTTCATCTAAAACCTAGTGTGATTTACAAAAAAGATTGCAATGCTTATCACATATATACAAGTAAACAAGCTATATCTAATGAGTTAGTGCGATTAGGTTTAACTACCGGAAATAAGGTTAAAAATCAAGTCTCTGTTCCTAATTGGATAAAACGGAATAACCTCTTTTCGAAATACTGCATGCTAGGATTGTTTGATTCTGATGGCAGTATATTTTGGGTTAAACGGAATAATAATACTAGGTATGTAGGTATCTCCTTTTCTAACAGGAGTATGCCTTTATTAGATTTCTTTGAAGATTTTTGTTTCGAATCTGATATTTCTTTTTCAAGAGGCCCTGATAGTATTAATATTAGAGCTATGAAGAGTGTAGCCAAGTTTGCGAAAATATTTAATGTATCTTTTAAAATAAAGAAATTTCTGAATTTAAATAACTTATCTCTGCTAGATTTAAGTATTTCTCATCCTATTGATGATAATTAAACCGATATTACATCTTAAAAAATTTAATTTGAGGATAGGCCCGGCCGGATTCGAACCGGCGACCTCCTCGGTGTAAGCGAGGCGCTAATTGGCAATCATAGGACACATCCTATGACCTTAACCAGGCTAAGCCACGAGCCTATAAAATTGTATACCCCAAGGGGTAACGTCACTGGCAGGACTCGAACCTGCGATCTTCCGGTTAACAGCCGGACGCCTTAGCCGACCACTTAAGTCTCCAAATGATCTTTGGCCACTTAGCTACAGTGACAATATGTATATTTCATTTAGAATGAAATAAACATAATTTATGGTAATTATCATTATTAAAATTCTTTACTATCTTGTCACTTACTAAATCTAAAAAATGAAAATAAATAGTGATGTTTACAATTGAAGAATTCACTTATTTTCCTTCAGTCATGAGAATATTTCAATTCTCGGATATTTATTAAAAGCAATGATGTAATGCTTTTTGTCATTTGATTTTTACTTCTCTAGCTTTGAACCATATTATCTAGCTTATTTTTGGTAATAAAGCTTCTTACCTTATAAGAATCTAATAATTTCATTAATAATGATATATCATTTTTGTTTACAATTCTGATTGAATTTGTAGAATAAATGCTGCAAGCTACATTATTGTCAAAACAAAAATCAGCAAAAAAATTCAGTAAATTTTTATTTTTATTTGTAAAAATTATACCATAATATGAATCATAACTCACGGCACAACCATCCGTATCGAACAAGCCTATTGCGAAATTTCTCATATTTTGTGAATTCATAAATATGATACTTGGAACTTCAGATTGGTTCCTTGTTTTATCTCCAGTTCTCATGCCAAGTGATTGTAATTCTGATACAAATTTTTTATTTCCAATTCTTATATCTAGGGTATTTTCTCCCTTTCTAGGCTTTATCCTTGGAATAATTCCAAATTCATCCATCATCATTTTTTTTATATATTCAGCATATTCTATTTCCCATTTATCTAATGTAATTTTAACTTCACCCTTGAAGGATAAATGGCCATCACCATGAACTATCCCCAAAAATTCTGAGAATTTTGCATCTACTTTTTTTATGTATTTATTTCCAGGTATCTTATCCATTATTATCTTAATTTGCTTCTCTCTTTGTCTATCAATAGAATCTTGATCTAGTATAATATATTCAATTGATTTCGAGCATTTATCCATGTACAATTTCTGTAATATTCTAAAATTATTGTATCTCAACTCTCGGTTGCCATTATATTGGTGAGTGAATGATGAGCCGATGCATTTTGTGATTTCTCCTTTTGATACTCCTGCACGGTTCAAATCCAATAAGATCTTCTTCCAACTAGCTTGAACTTTATCTGATAGCTTGATATTTTTCATATCTGGTTCTCTATATTCCCGAATTATTTTCGGAGAAGTATTTAGATCTTGATACCTTTTGTCACGTTGAGCAATCTTATAGTCTTTATTCACAAATTGATAATCAATACCAAAATCTGCTATTTCAAGCAATATCTTAAAATTTTTGAATTTCATTGTATAATCATTATATAGCTGACTGGCAAAATTCACACCAATTTTTTCACTTATAGTCTTTAAATTTAAACCTTGATCTTTTAAATTTTGATAAATATTAATCCAATCGGCTGAGATATAATCTTGATCAATCAAATCTCGATGTAAATCATCTTTATTTATCATTTCATAGAATAATGTTTTACCTTGATGGGACACTCTGAATTTTCCAAGTTGTTTATCAAAATGACTTCTTCGATTAATGATCTGATATTCGATTTTTTTCCCTAACAACTTTTCAAGTTTCTTGAAATATTGGTATTTCATATTATATCCTCCGTATATTTGTGAATCAAATTGGGTACCAAGCTCTTGGTTTATCCTTTTTTTACTAAAACCTTGCAATCTCAGCTCATGATATATTTTACTCCAATCTGCTTTAACATAATCATAATCCATAATCTTTGCTACATCAGGTTTTCTGAGTTCATATACTACTCTATCCTGATTTTTCATTTTCGAAAAAGGTGCTTTGAATTCTCGAAAAATTTTATGTTCAATTGGTTTTCCATAAAACTCTAATAGTTTTTTGAAAGTTGAATATCTCATCTTGGAATTTTTATATAATTGACCATGAAATCTAGCACCGATGGCAGTTTCAATCTCTTTTCTATAAATTCCTTGTGTTCTAAACTTTTCATAGAGACCTTTCCAATCTGCAGAAACTAAATCATAATCAGCGGCATCCATAGCTTGTATACTCACCAAACTCTTCTTCTTTTGTTCATTCTTGATAATACCCTCATTGGAAAGCTCATCTTTAAAGTTAGGAGGCTCACAGGCATCCATTACTTCAATAATTATGTCATTATCTTTGGATATTGAATCTTTCCTCTGAATATGGCATTTTATATTATCTCGATTATTTACTGTATGATGTTTTCTATAATTTTCTTGAGTTTTTTCATTTTGCCACATCTCCTTCTTTTCTAAATAATTTTCTTTAATTTTCAAATTCTTTCGATCTTTTACTTGTGTTATCCGGTTTTCAGTGTCTTCCTCAAATTGGTCTCTGGTTATCATATAATTTGATTTCGAATTTGATATTTAAACAAAAAAATAATCATTATAAATTATTCAAGGCAGCCTTGAAATATTTGTCACAATTAGTTAGTATTACTTGGCATTTATGGATCATCTATCTCTATACCAATATCATTTTAATTTTCCACAACTTGAGTGGCCTATGACCAAATTACTCTATCTTGAGGATTCCTATCTTAAGGAAACTGAGGCTACAATTATCTTCGTTAATGATGAGGGGATCATACCAGATCAGACCATATGCTATCCTCGAGGCGGTGGGCAACCTGAGGATAAGGCAATTATCATGAAGGATGGAGTGGAATATCCAGTATCTGGATATGCACAACATGAGATGGGCCTGCTCCACAAGATGGATGGCGATCTCAAGATTGGAGACACAGTAAGCATCAGGATAGACTGGGAGTACAGGTATGCTCTGATCAAGCATCATACCGCTCTCCATTTGCTCTCCGCAATCGTGGATAGAAAATATAATCATCCTAAGGTGACAGGCGGTAATATCTATCATGATCGGGCACGACTTGACTTTGATCTTCCTGAATTTACCAAACAATCTGCAATAGAAGTGGTGGAGGAACTTAATAGCATTATTCCTGAGAATCATGAGGTCAGTACCTTTCTTCTTAGTAGGGAGGAGGCTGAGAAGGATCCCAATCTCTTCAAAACCACAGTACACCTGCCACAATCCATCAAGGAATTTCGGATGGTGAGGATTGGAGATATTGATCTTCAGGCGGATGGGGGTCTTCATGTGAAGTCTACTGCAGAGATTGGAACAGTAATGATGGTGAAAACCGAAAACAAGGGAAAGGGTAGAAAACGGGTCACCATAGCAATTGAGTGACTCAATTCATTATCAGTTTATATATAAAATTCCTTGAATTAATAAGTAATACAGGCATCTCTCAATGAATGAGATTACCTCATGTTTAGTCACTAGTGAAGTGTGAAGTCTCATGGGAATTGTTATTCTTTTTTGAGTGATAATAATAATTCATAAAAATCCTTCATCGTGTCTATGAGATAATCTGGTTCCTCCTCAATCACTAACTTATAGGTATGAGGTTGTGGAATGGCAATAGAGACAAATTCTGCATTTCTAGCTGCACCGATATCAGATTTTGTATCACCTACGAACCAGTATTCTTTGTCCGTTTCCTTACTGAGGCCCATTCTTTCAAGAGCAAGTTTAATTGGCTGTGCAGAGGGTTTTCTCTCTGTTACATCCTCAGATCCCACCACAGTGTCAAAATATTTGAGTAAATTAACTTTCGTGAGTAATTTAGTGGCAATTCTTGCCTCATTTGATGTAACCACAGCCATTGGTATCTTCTCAGATTTGAGTAGCTCCAGCATAGCCTCAACTTTATCAAACACCACAGGCATCATATCAGGGTCATCAGCGTACCTATGAAAATATTCCCAGAAATGCTGATCTATCTTGTATCTATCCTCCTCTCTCACACCGAGTAATCTAGCAGTTTCGTAGGTACTCAATCCTGCTAGTGTTGCAATATAGGCTTTATCCTTGGGAGGATAGCCATATCGTTGCAAGCTTGTGAAGTAGGCATCAACCACAGCTTCTCCATTCTCAAGCAGAGTACCATCAAGATCAAAAAGAACTACATCTGCAATTCTATCCATATGGTTACTTTACTATTGATAATATTTACTCCTTGTGTTGCAGTATTGATAAATTTGCTTTTTTGATTATCTTTGATGTTGAATGTAAGCTAATCGTCGGATTTCTTTGATAATACTGGATTCTTAGCTAGGCTAAGCTCATCAAGTCTACCTCGGCCAGTGAGTCTTGGCATCTTGTGTACTTCATCTGGATTGGAATAGGCAAGATCTGAAATTTCTTGCAGAGCCTCAGCCATATTATCCAAACTGGTTCGGGTTTCAGCCTCGGTTGGCTCAAACATCATGGCTTCATGCACAATCAATGGAAAATAGATGGTAGGAGCATGGATCCCATAATCAAGCATAGCTTTGGCTATATCTCCTGCAGTAACACCTGTATCCTGCATCATTTTCACTGGACTGGCAATAAATTCATGTTTTCTTGGCATATCCTTGGATTTGGGTACACTAAATCCCTTGATTTCCTTCACCTTCTCCATCAGGTAATTGGCATTGAGGACGGCAGAGTAACAGAATTCTCTCACCCCTTCACCACCATTGCGATAGATATAGGCAAGTGTTCGTAGAATAATACCAAAATTGCCAAAATAGCCATGAAGCTTACCAATTGAGCTAGGCATATCATAATCCAAGTAATAGTAGTCCTTATCTGCATCATATTGTGCCAGAGGTTTTGGTAAGTATTTGGCCAGATGTCCAACCACACCCACAGGTCCACATCCCGGTCCTCCACCTCCATGGGGCCCTGAGAATGTCTTGTGCATGTTGAGGTGCATGATATCAAATCCCATATCGGTTGGTTTGACCACCCCGACAATTCCGTTGAAATTAGCTCCATCAAGATACATGAGAGCACCTGCGTTATGTACCATCTCGCTAATCTTGAGGATCTGTGGCTCAAACAATCCCAGTGTGTTGGGGTTGGTGATCATGAATGCAGCTATGGTATCATCGAGTGCTGCTTCTAACATCTCTAGGTCAACAAATCCTTCTGGTGTTGATGGTAATTCAATGACTTTATATCCAGCCATTGCTGCACTTGCTGGGTTGGTACCATGTGCAGAATCAGGGACAAGTACGGTGTTACGTTTGGTATCGCCATTATCTGCATGATAAGCCTGAGCAATTAGCATACCTAAAAACTCACCCTGAGCTCCTGCAGTTGGTTGAACTGTTACTCCTTCAAATCCTGTCATACCCTTGATGGCCTCTTGCAGGCGATAAATCACCTCAATGGATCCCTGCATCAATTCCTCGGGAGTATCAGGGTGTATCTCTGCAAATTGACCAAATCTTACAATTCGTTCATTCACCTTGGGATTATACTTCATGGTGCAACTACCAAGTGGGTATTCACCTACATCCACACCGTGATTCATCTGGGATAATCTTACAACATGACGAACAAGCTCTAACTCTGATACTTCAGGTAGATTTGCGGGTTTCTTACGTTGCCAATTCTCTGGAACTGAAACCTTGGGAACATCCACCTGTGCAGGGATATGGGCTCTTCTTCCCTTATATCCCTTTTTCATGATGAGATCCTCATTCCACTGTGCCTGTACTCTCTTCTTCATTGTAAAACCTCCTTAATAGTGGCCACAAAATTATCCATATCTCCCTTAGAGATGATCTCGGACACTGAAATCAGTCGCAAGCAACCTTCGCCATCAATAGCTTTTCCAGGGATGAATCCCTTGGCTGTGCATTGACGTACCAATTCATCATGATTGATTCCCTCAAATTCAGCCACAAATTCTGAGAAGAAGAAGCCATTGAATCTTGGTGCGATTACCTTATCAAGTTTATTTAGCTCTGCTGCTAGGTAGTGAGCACGATCCATGATTCCCTGTGCCAACTCAACAATTCCCTGCTTACCAAGTGCTGAAAGGTATATGGTAGCAATAACTGCAGTGATTGCCTCATTGGAACAGATATTGCTGGTGGCTTTATCTCTCCTGATATGCTGCTCTCTGGTTTGTAGGGTGATACAGTACCCTGGAGCTTCTGATTCAATCTCTGTTGTGGCTCCGATTAATCTACCAGGTACTTGTGATATCCACTTTCTGTTGAATTTAGAGGCTAGGATACCTAGCAAGGGACCACCAGCACTTATGGAATTACCAAGTAACTGGCCTTCTCCCACAACAAAATCTGCACCATATTCTCCAGGTGGTTGGATGATACCCAGGGATACGGGATCGACTCCGACAGTGACCAAACCTTTTAAATTATGCATTTTCTCAGCAATCTCTTCCAAACCATCTGTGAGTAAACCATAATAATTGGGGACTTCATAGTATATACCACCAATCTCCCGTTCCTTCTTATCTTTTGCACCTTCCTCGTCAAGCAACTTTGCGATTTTCTCAAGATTGATATGACCATCCTTGGCTTCAATCTCGATCAGTTCAATATCTGAATACTTGACATATGCCTTAGTTACCTCAACCCTATTGGGTGCAACGGGATGGGCGATGATAATCTTGTTCTTTCTTGAAATACGATGCATGATTCGTACTACTTCCCCTAGGGCACTTGCCCAATCATACATAGAAGCATTCACCACATCCATGTCAAGCAATTCAGCGACCAGTGATTGATACTCGAAGAGTAATTGTAACATACCCTGTGATATTTCCGGTTGATAGGGTGTATAGGCGGTATATAGCTCTCCACGTCTCATAAGCTCCTCTAGGGCGGCTGGAATGTATTGTTGACGCACTCCACCACCTAGGAATGAGATCATGGTATCAGGATCAAGATTCTTCTTAGCAATTTTTGAAAAGAATTTCGTTAGCTCTGCCTCTGAAAAAGGCCCGGGTATATCGATAATTTCCTTGAGTATGATATGTTCAGGTATTTCTGAGAAGAGATCTAAAATATCTTTTTTACCGATTGCCTCGAGCATCTCCTTACGTTCGGCTTCACTAGTACCTATGTAAGATTCATAAAATGATGTCATTATAGTATTCTCCCTATAACTCATCTAATTCTGCTTCGATAACTTTTGCATACTCCTCGGGGCTGATAAGCTTGCTTCGATCATCACTTCTGGGTTTTATTCTAATAAGAAAACCATCTTCATATGGTGATTCGCTTACTTTTTCAGGACTATCCTCAAGGCTCTCATTATTCTCAACGAGAGTACAATCAAAAGGTGCATAAATATCTCCAGTGGCCTTCAGTGCTTCTACAACACAGATTACCTCTCCTTCGTCAAAATCCTCATCAGCATCCTCGTACTGCACATATGAGATCTCTCGTAGCATTTTCTGCGCGTAATCACTAATTCCCATCTTCCATGTTCCATCGTCTTGTTCCTGTGCCCACTCATGGGATTTCATATACAGACGGTCCTTTTTAACCTCGTAATCATTAACTTTGATAACCATCAATCATCAGAATTTTCTGCCATTTATGAAGTTTAGATTAGATTTATCTGTCATTTTTCAAATTATCTCATACTTTTTACGCGTGAGCCTATTTGCTTCCCAAGTCATCACGGAATTGATGTATTCACATACTCCATTCAGTATCTTAATGAATTAATGTAATATAGGAAGGATATGTTTTCTGATAGGGAAGATCTCATCGAATTAATCAAATTCATGATCATAGGTGCAAGTGGGGTTGCAGTAAATTTTTTTATTCTCTTTCTTTCATTATTGATTTTTCCTGAATTTATCTCAGTTGCTTTGGCAATATATGTATCCATGACCACGAATTATATTCTTAACAGAATTTGGACATTCAAATCTACCAATCCTATTTTTCAAGAATATGTGAAGTATTTAATTGCTGTTTCTGTGGGTGGTCTGGTGCAGTACTTGGTTACACTTGGTTTGGATTGGCTTTTGCTAATTATGGGTTTTCATCAATTGGATTTTATGATCCTGATTCCAAGGATATATATCGCTAATGCCATCGGAATTGGAGTGGGTTTTGTTTTGAATTTTCTATTCTCGAAGGGAATGGTATTCACTGAAATTACCGAAACTTGAAAAAAAATGAAAGATACTTAGATAATTATTGAGAAATAAAAAAACCATTAAATAAGTACTCCAAAAAATTAACATATACGATAGTGAGGAATATAATTTGAATTTCACGTTAAAATCTAGCCTTCTTATATCGGTTATACTTGTTGTGGGGATCATATCGATAGCCCCATCTGCAGCATTTATTCCCGAAGAACCAGAGGTGAAAGTATTTACATTTAGCGAGATTAGAGATCAACCAGAGATCGAATCAGGTAAACCTATCAACTTTACCATAATCATCAAGAACTTGACCAATTCATCCATCTCTAATATCACCATATTCCAGACCTATGCTGAGAATTATGAAGTGTCATTCTTGAAGCTGGTGAACAGCCCCATGGGTGCATATACTGGTCCTGTGAATTATACTGGCCAACCCGGTACTTTGAGTATCAAAGATGCTGCCACTCATGAGTCTGTGCCAATTAACTACTTGAATGTTACAAATCAGAATTTCACCATGAATGTTCCCTCTCTTGCTGCAGGTAAGACTCTTGGAATAGGTTTCACTTTAAATTTCACCCGTGAGAGAACCTATTCATTCACAGATAAAGCTGCAGAGGTAACCTATTATGATCATTGGGGGGATCCGTACACCGTGATTTCTGAACATAACCCCACCATTAATATTGATAATCCTGAGGAAGATGAAGTTGAGCCTTATATTCCCAGAGTACCTGTTGAATCTGAACTTGATTTCAAACCGATCATTTTCATCTCATTAGGTCTAGTAGTTCTCGTACTAGTGATCAGAATTGTGTATGGAAAGAATCCCTTGGATATTTAACTCCACTATTAGTACTCAAATTTCTTTTAAACAGGGAATCAGTTTTTAATCGTGCATTCTTGCATTTTATTGTACGCTATGAACCTAAAAATAAGTGAGTTGCGATATTCATTAAATGGGATAACAGAGGCACAACTACAGATATTGTTTGACTTGCTCGATAATGAACAGGATCAAATGATCTTCAAAAGAGTATCTGAACCTAGATTTAGCATATCAAATGACGATATCATCATTACAGGTGCCTTTTCTCATCAATTTATTCATACCCTATCTCAAATTCTTCCCCCACCCTTGGTGCTCAAAGTAGAAAATCCACAAATTAACCCTGAAATCTTCCAAGATTATGCCGCAAAACGATGGGATGGTCAAATAACATCGATTTTTGCAGGAATAACCATGTTTCCTATAAAGAAAATGGCGAAGATTATAGGTTATTCATATGGTGATCAATTCATCAAATTATTATCCACCACGCCAGCCGGTTCAAAACTTAAACCCTATCTGATTACCAAGGCTAAAGGTCTTATTGAATCATTTCATGGTGGTGTCTCATTTATCTTACCTCTTCATCGTATGGATTTCACCATTGAATGGCTTCGAAAAATAATCTCTGATGAAGTTGATTTTAATTGGGTATCTGGAGAAACAGGACAATTACCATCTGATCTGGTGGGCACTAATGGTACAATTTCTTCAACAATTGAACAGGATATGATGAAATGGGTGAATTCCATGAAGATTATTGATCCCATTGATCTACATAAGTATTTCAGAAGAGCATTGAAAGTAGTTTCTTAACAATACCTTATGTATTATTTAATGGATTACCTCAAGAAGATCTCACAAATTTCCGATCGATTGTATTATTTGAAATAAGAACTATTAATAATATCCACCCAACTTATATTTTGTGAGTTGGTCAGATTTCTTCGATGAGGAAGAAACTATTGTAGAACAAAAACCTAAAGAGAAGAAACCAGTTATACAAGCTGAAGTCAAGGAAGAACATAAACCAAAAACCCCTGCTCTAGTGGAAAAAGTACCAAAAAAGGAGATTCAACAGGAATCTTTTGAGGTGGGTCAGGATATAGAAGATATATTCCTCCTAGATGTCATCTACGAACCCAAGACAAATGGTGCACAGTGTATTTTCTATCATGAACCTTCTCAATCATTGTATCGTTGGAATGATACAACTAACCATGAGCCATATTTGCTTACAGATCTACCTAAATCAGTGCTAGAAGTTTATGAACCTCTAATCAAATCACAGGAGTTTGATCGTATAGAAGAAGTTCAACGAATGGATCTTCTACTTGGCAAAACAAAAACCTACTCACAAGTATTTGGCAAAACACCCCTCTCCATAGGAGGATCAAATCGATCAATGAGAAATATCATTGATCCCTCCTATGAAGCAGATATTCGCTATCACCTGAATTTTATCTCTGATCGAGCCATTACTCCAGGAACCTATTACAGTGTAAAGAATGGAGACCTCATTCCGAAAAATCATCGTATGAATAGTGAGATGCGAAAGGAGATGGAACTAGCATTCAAAGGTGAGGAGAAGAAACGATTCGAAATGTTGGATTTTTATATGCCATTGTTATTCCAACCCATTCCAGATATTTTGAGAGCTTCCTTTGATATTGAGGTTGGATCTGAAAAAAATAAAATGCCAAATGTATCCAATCCTCTGTATGAGATCATTTCAATTGCATTGGCGGATAATGAGGGAAGAAAGATCTGCTGGTTATTGAATCGGGACGAGGTGAACCAGGATGTAAAAGTTGATTTTGATCTCAGACGGTTTGATAATGAACTGGAACTCATCGATGATTTTTTGGTGACTATCAATAATTATCCTGTTGTTTTAAGCTTTAATGGAGATAATTTTGATTGCCCTTATCTAGTCAATAGAGCCATGAAATTGGGAATGGAGGAGGATGATATTCCAATCAAATTACGTAGAACTGAGTCAACATTCAGTTACTCCATTCATCTAGATTTACATCAATTCTTCAGACAGGCTTCAATCAGATTATATGCTTTTTCTGGTAAATATGAAAGCGCATCTCTGGATAATTTGTCAACTACCCTCCTGGGTATGGGAAAGCTAGAGCATCCAGATGTCTGGATCAATGAAATGGATGCTGAAACGTTGATAAAATATAATATACTGGATGCTGAACTTACCCTTAAATTATCACAGTTTGATGATAATATCGCACTGAACTTGATGATCATCTTGATGAGAATATCAAAGATGCCTATCTATGATTTTTCAAGGAGTGCTGTATCACGTTGGTTACATATGTGGCTGGTTTTTGAGCACAGACAGAGGGGTTATATTATCCCACGTAAATCAGATATTATTGATATTAAGGGGGGAGGAACAAGTGATGCGATTATCGATGGTAAAAAATTCCAGGGTGCTATTGTTTTGGATCCAAAACCCGGAATTTGGTGGAATGTCCATGTATTAGATTTTGCCTCGCTCTATCCTTCAATTATAAAAACTAAGAATCTGTCCTATGAAACAATACGATGTGAACATTCTGAATGCAGATCTAATGTTGTGCCGGGGTTGAATCATTGGATCTGTACGAAACAACCAGGTATGTTCTCCATTCTACTAGGTTTTATTAGAGATACACGAGTCAAATGGTTCAAACCTCGGGCGAGTAAAAAGAATCCTGATATCAAGGATCGAAGGATCAACAATATAATCCAATCTTCTCTGAAAGTTCTTATCAACGCTGGTTATGGCGTTGTGGGATCAGAGGCATTTGATTTCTACTGCTTACCCGTGGCTGAATCGACTACAGCCTTTGCAAGAGATGCCATCATGGCCACTAGGAATTATATCCAGAATACATTGCATATCGATGTACTCTATGGAGATACAGATTCAGTATTCATTTATAATCCTAGTAAGGAAGCAATACTTAATGTGATGGAGTGGGGAGATAAACACATAGGAATTGAACTGGGAACTGACTACGAGTTTCGATATGTTGTATTTTCAGATAGAAAGAAAAATTACTTTGGTATCACCAAAGATAACGTTGCAATTGTCAAGGGATTGATGGCTAAAAAATCAAATACTCCAACGATAATCAGGAAAACATTTTCGGATATACTCGAGCTGCTAAAAACGGTCATGGATAAGAAAGATCTTGAGGATGCCAAGTACAAGATTAACAATAGATTGAAGGATCTCATCTTCCGTCTAAAAAATGGACAATTTGAAATTGAGGATATTTCAATTCGACTCACACTATCGAGAAAACTGTCTGATTATACCACCTGGACTCATACTGTCCAAGCAGCTGTTCAACTTATTAATCAGGACCCTAATCTTTCTGCAAATGATTTTGCCATTGGGGATAGATTGGAATTTGTGAAATTAGATAAACCAATTCAGGTGATGATACCAGAAGGCTTCAGTTTTAATGTTGGTGAGATCAAGTATTCTTCCATTATTCCCGTAGATAATATTAACTCTGATACTCGATTAAGTGGGCAACCTGCTATAGAAATTGCAGAATCGACGTTTTCACAGATTATTCAGTCATTGGGGCTATCATGGGATAGAATTATGGGTAAAACCTCTCTGGAGGACTTTTTCTAGTTTTAATATTCAAGGGATTCTTTCTCAATTCACTATCATGAGTACTTATGATTTTTAAGACAATTATTCCATACTTCAATTGAGAGGATGAGTATCGATACTATAATTAATCAAGGTGGAACACTGGTCATTGATCCTTATGAAAATAATAGGTCTCCCGATGAATTTTTGACCAAGTATGGTAATCTTGTGGATTCGATATGTATTGTCGCAAAATCGGAACGTGGGTCCACCTATTACCAGAGTAGCACTGCACCAAAAGATCCTTCTTTTGGTGAAGTATTCTCGGCATTCAGCCAGATCACCACTGATATTGGTATCCAGACTTATGCATTGGTTCATGGCAATCATGATGTATTCTTCTCTCGTGATCCTAATTTCCAGATGCAAAAAAGTGGAGGTATCCCCTTAGCCAATTATGTTTGCCTCAATCAACGCATATACTGGCAGTACTTATCTGAAATTGCCGCTGAGATCACAACCAAAACCTCAGTTGATGGAATAATCCTCAAGGATGTTCATTATCCAAGAGAAAATACCTGTTTTTGTGATAATTGCCGTATGTCTTTTTCTAGTGATTATGATTATAACCGTGATTTCTCATTAGAACAACTAAAGCGATCTCCTAAAATTGATAACTGGATGAAATTGAGAACTCAGGCAACTAATGGATTAATTTCTAATGTGGTTCAACGTGTCCACATGGAGAGAACCATTGATATTTTATCTGAAATCCTTCTAGATCCTCAAACTGAATATTTTGAGGGAGCTTCAACACATTTTGGGCAGGATATTCATACAATATCACAATCTTCTTCACATCTGCTCTTCCATCTGTATCCATGGAGCAATCTTCCTACGACACAAGATGAATTGGATAATTTCTTTGAGAAGTTATCTCCTTATCTTAGCCTGATCAATTCTGTTACTAATTCTATCTATCTTTGGGGTCCTAATGAACAAGAATTTGAATTTGCATTGAAAATAAAAGATGCTCTGGGATCCAAGGAGATATTCTTCACTGAGAAGAAGCCGAATAGCTATCTTAACAGACGATCTCTGCATCTTGATATGGGTGTGTAGAATGGATGATAATTTGATTAACAATGCTACTACACAGTCTCTACTAATTGATTTACTTCAATATTATAAGTCAAATCATAATAATAGTGAATTTGCGAGCACTTGGGAAGATCTATGGTCTGATATTATATTATTGGTACAATCTGCATCATCAGAGTTATTTGCAAATCTGCTTACGGTTTTTATCAGCTGGTATTCACAAGAATCAACCATCTGTTCACTTAGAATGCTTCAGAAAGCACAACAACTACGATTGGATCTATTGAAGTTGTTTATCTGATCACCATTCTATTGGAAATCTAAGTATAGCTGCTAATCCTGTGAAAGTATTAAGGAGAGTTAATCCATCCTCATGTCCAGTAGATATGATCTCAATGGTTGCTCCGGAGTCAATTGCCATCTTCTCGAACTCCTCAATTATTGGCTGTTTAGATTCAATCGATAATGATTGATTTCCACAACCCGGACATGTTGTATCATTTATTTTTGTTTCAAGTTCAGGTAGATTAACCGAGCTAGTGCTTTCAAGGAATCGTTTATCACAATTGGAGCATGCAATTTTCACATGTAATTTATCAATTTCCTCACTAAAAAGCATGATTTCAACCGCTGAATTTTCAAATGCCTTCCTGATTGGTTGTTCACCATAAATTGCCTTACCAGTATCTACACTTAATTCATACAGGAATTTTTGGAATAGATTTCTTTCCTTTATTAAACCATATTCTGTTAAATCATCTTGTGCTCGTGTTAATAACTCTCTAATACCCGAAATTCCGGTATAACCCACATCATATACCTTATAGATTTTTTCCTTTAATCTGTAATCTAGGGTTGGATGTTGCAGAAAGTCATCTTTACTCATTGCTGGTCCACCTACAACTAGTGCTGCCACAGGGTATTCCTCTAAATATAGTTGATTAGCCAAATGTGCCATTTTTGAGTAAAATTCCTGGGCAAGAATCTCTATTCCTCTCTCAATACGACCTGCTGATTGTCCACCTTTATTGTGTTTACCGGGTACAAAACTATCCTTATGCATAATAATATTGAGGTGTGCTCCTCGTACAGTTGCAAATGTAGCACCACCTCTATCGATCACAATGATTCCCAGTTCATCCCTTTCTGCAAGCATCTCTTTGAGATGATCGACATGAAACTGAACATCACAAACATAATCCTTGATGGTTACAGGCTCAGGCGGTTCTATTGCATAATACTCATTTTTCTGAGCATCATCTGTAATACCTGCAAATATTGCTAAACCATTTTGAGGTGCAATTTTTTCCAAATATGTCATTCTAGAGAGAATACTACGTAATGCCTCAGATACAGCCTTCCCTGTGGTTTTATCCTTTATGTTTGTTGCAGTACCAAGTTCATCTCGTAATTTTGATGATATGTCGGAGAGTTGTGTTCCAGGTGGGATATATAGGGTTACTAATGAGGTAGATAGATTTGCACTTTTTTTTGCTTCTAACTCCCGGAGTTGTTGCTTTAAATGATATCGCTGAAGGGAGGATCGTTTGGTATTACTCATAAATCTCTATATTGGTATACGTGTCATTATTTAAAGTGAATTCTATACTGACAAAATTAGATAATCAAATAAATGAAATTGATTCTAGAGAATGATTCTATGTGGACATACAAAGCTTATTTTAAGTGTAATCACGTATTAAAATTGATAATTATGAAAAGAAAAACAATGGAAACCTGTGAAATGTGTTCAGCAAATGTGGCCAATCCGACAACAATCAAAGTAGAAGGAGCATTGTTACGTGTCTGTCCACGGTGCACCTCCTTTGGAAATGTTGTGAAGGAACCTCAACCTGCCAAGTCAACGCCAGCCAGAGGTCGATCAACATCTCGGGTCGCACCCAAAAGTAAAACTTACAGCAACAAATCAAGTGCTCCTGAAAGTGAATTGATCGTTGATTACGCATCAGAGATCAGACAATCACGTCAGAAGATGAAACTTACTCATGAGAAACTATCATCTATGACCGGTATTTCCGTGGCATCACTCAAATCTTTTGAAGCCGGAAAAATGCGACCCACTGATAAAGATGCCAAAAGAATAGAGCGGGAATTGGGAATTGAACTTTTTGTAAGCATGGATCAAGAACTAGAATATGGAGAGAAGAAAAAGAAGAAGGCGACAACGCTGGGTGATATAGCTGTAATTCGAAAATACGACTATGACCGCGATTAGATATTCTGGAATCTATCACTTCTTCTTGCTTTAGAATTATTTTTTTTAATTTCTATAGAAGCCCCTTCTCGTTTGGAATAGAGGAGAGAATTATCTCCCAATTCATGGAGAAATAGAGCAATAGCTGCAACTTCACTATGAGGTTGCCATCCTATTGCAGTATTGAAATCCGCAAGATCATAAACATATCGTGGTACTTTTGCTCCACCAAGAATTATCAGTAGATCCTCATCTGGAAATCGATTCAATGTAGCCACGGTTAAATCATGTCTCTCACCATACATGGTTAGGTGAATGACAATACCCTCAAATTCCTTTATCACTGGTGAGATTTTATCAGTATATCGTACAAAAAAATCTCCTCCCCATCGTTTTGCCACATCAGAAATGGATTCCTCTAAATTTTCATCCTTCTCCCCTGCATAGATGAATCCTGTTGCTCCGAAGGTTCTAGAAGTCAAGGCAACATGGCTTGTGATACGTTGATCTCGAAAAATCCGATGATCAAGTCGTAAAATCTCAATCCTTCTGGCCAACTATCGTCCCTCTACAATTATTGAGCAGTGTATCCCTAATATAGTTAGGTTTTGTACCATCAAGGAACACCAATTTAATTCGTGAACGTTTCACAACCTCCATGCCCAGATAATCAAATAAATCATATTTTCCAGGTTTCTGTTCATTTTGTGATATTATAGTTTGTAATTGTGAATAGTCCAAAAAATCAAATGATTTAGCATCTTCATGGATATTCGGATCCTTATCAAACACCTTGTGAACCTTGGTCATGTTAAATAGATAATTCGCCTGCATCTGTTCCGCAAAGATAGCAGCCACTGCATTGGTGGATTGGCCTGGTTGAAATCCTCCGCAAATCACCAGATTGTGAGACGATAGGGCCATGAGTAATTCTTCGAAATTTCTTGGTGGTATGGGATATGCATTTTCTAGTGCAGAAATAAATAATCTGGCATTTTGTCTTGCTGATTCAATCCCTAAAAAATCTTGATAGGCTTGATTTGCTCCAAGTGTTTTGGCAGTGGCTATATACTCCCTGGCAGGTCTTCCCCCACCAATCACAATACCAATCTGATGGCCCTCATCGATTAAATTATTGATTTCAGAGATCCAATTTTCAATGAGGGAAATATCCAGTGAATTTTTCTTAAACAGTATACTTCCACCAATTTTAATAACAAGCTTCATCAAGCTCCTAATACTCACTGAACTTTTTACTCTTATCACCATATCCTCAAAAAAAAATCAATTATTGCTATGAAATATGGTGGCGCCTTTATGAGATTGTAATCATCATCCCTTCTTTTACTTATCCACGATAATTTTTGACCTATTTTGTAACAAATATTATTAGTTATTCAGTTTACTTTTTAGATGAGATTTTCCATTATCCATTGAGGAATTATGCAAGTACAAATAGTCGCAGCAATTGGAGGCGGTGCTCCAATCACTCTAGAAATGGAACCCTTTGACACCGTAGCAAAAATGAAGAGCAAAGTTGCAGAATTAAGGAGAATTCCTGCAAATACTGTAATTGTAGTATTTAGAGGACAACAACTAGATGATGCACATTCTTTAAAATCTGTTGGAATAACTGATGGTGATAAATGCTATCTGATCACTAGAACTGAGGGCGGAACAAGGTAGTTAATCCTATAAAATAAATCAGTCATCGATGTGAATATTTTGGATACAGAAAATCGATATCATAGACAGTCACTCATACCAAACTGGAATCAAGAGGAATTAACCAAAGCAAAAGTGCTTGTTTTAGGTGTAGGTGCAACTGGTAGTTTCCTGTCTGTTAATCTTGCTCTTAGTGGGATAGGTCATCTTATTCTTGTGGATTTTGATACCATAGAAAAAAGTAACTTAAATCGCCAATTATTATTTCACGAGGGTGATATTGGTAAGAATAAAGCCGAGATCGCTGCACAACGATTAGCTCTGATTAACCCTGGAATTAAAATTGATGCCTTCCCTAAGGCTATGGAACAGCTTCCAAAGTCATTTACTGACGGATTAGATGTGATTGCTTGTTGCTTGGACACATTCTTGGGGAGAAGATGGGCAAATTCACTTTCTCTTCGTGAAAATGTACCAATGGTTAATGGTGGGATGTATGCCTTTATGGGGGATATTCAAACTATTATTCCCAATGAAACCGCATGCTTTGAATGTCAACCCTTGATAGGCCAGGATAAGCTCTCTCAAGCATGTACGCCATTGGGAGAGCAAAGAAAGGGTATGGAGGAAGATAAAAAAGAGATGAAAATACCATCTGTTGCTACATTATCATCAATAATATCTGGTCTTATGTCTCAAGAGATTCTAAAACTCATCATGAAGGTGGGTACTCCAGTTCGAAATTTCATGTTTTATGATGGTCTTTCAAATTCATTTACGGAGCTTCCTTTAAACAAGAACCCCAATTGTCCTATCTGTGGAGAGAATTATAAATTAAAATCAGCCAGTGTGCTTGCCTTTCATGGGGAAACTGTTGCAGAGTTCCTACACAGGATTGCTCTTGCCTTTGGAATGGCAGATCCTGAGATTATGTATAAGGGTAGATTTCTTGATAAAACAAACATTTTTTCAGTACATGAGGGTGATGTGGTATATATCCGAGATGAAAGATTGGCTGCACCAATATCGCTGAAAATCGAATTACACTCTGATTAAGATAGGAATTCAGTTCCAAATACAACAATAGTCATAAAGAATGCCGATGGAATGCCTGCAATGATAATACTCTCAAAGATTGATACTTTGACCGCTTGACGTATAGTGATCACTGAGAGAACAATTGCCCAAACCCAGCCAATGATGATAAAAATAAATCCAACCAGGCCCATACCCGATCTTGTTACCTCAACAACAGCCTCACTAATACTGGTATAATCAATGCTACCGGGTAAGGTTACAGGGGATGCCATTAGGGTCATCAACCATGATAAAGTCCACCCGATTAGAACTGGAAGCATAGAATAACCTAGTGCTGATCGAATTTTCATTTGGTCACCATGTCCACCCAGAGATCTTGCAATAGCAAGAATTATTTTTGCTGCATATTTCCAGATTAAATTGAAGATTATGAAGAGCACTATTGGTTGAACAATGAGAAAGAGCACACCTACAACAAATTTCATAGTATACGTGGGTTCAAGAAGTATTGTTCTGGTTAATTGTATAGCAGATATAAGTGGGTATTCAGTTGCATTATTAAATTCAGCTCCATCTAACTTGCTAAAAACAGCTAGCATATTCAGAGTCATCATGAACCCAATTAAATAGAAAATTATTCGACCTCCATGCAAATCGGGAATGAGGGTAATCTTCTTGGCTGCATTTAATGGATCAATGACAATATCTCGCATCCTCATAAAAGCTTCTTTACGATTAATCACAATTCCAGCTCTTCGAATATGCTCTCCTGTAAGATCATATCCACACCAAACACAAACCACATATTCCACAGGAACTAACTCTGCACAACTGGGGCATTGTTGCATCTCTTCTGAAATTTCAATCTACTCCTTCTCATTTCATATCTCTATAATATCTATAAAGGTACTTCTTTACTGATAATTCCTCGCGCTGCTTATGTCATTGATTAGTTAAATGGCTTAAAATAATCCCTGCTGTTCCCAGGTTGCATACTGATCTACCCAATCAATTACTTTATCTTTGAATTGATCGGGATCTTGCTTCATCATATTTGCAGCTGAAGTATGTAGGGGATCATCTGGATTGGGATTGTATAATAAAAATCTTAGTGATTCTACCACATCCACAATATTATTCGCTGGTGCCCAATCCTTACCTAAAATACCTATGCAAATTCTCTCATTAAAGAAATTCGGGTGCCAAATTTTTGTCTTAGCACTGACTTCTGGAGGCTTGAATGGATATTCTCGTGGTATACGTATTTCAAATTGAAATACTCCACCTTCATATAATCCTGTTCCAATAATAAACCCTTTCCAGTGTGTAATATCTCCATTGACGGGTTCAAAGCTTGGCTGCTCTCGTTTCATCTCATCCGCTTCAACAGCTAGCCTTGCATAGAAATCTTCTTCGGGAAGCAATACTATACCTCATAGGTTGTTCAGTATTTGATGAGTTTTAAGTTATCGATTGATAGACTTCAGTGTGCTCAAGATAATTCTGTAAATGAGTGATGTTTGGTTTCCATCGCCTTGGGAATGGGAAACATGATAATGAGAATCAACCAGATCAATATTGCCACTAAATCAATGGGGAGGGAATACCCATCAACAGATATATAGTAAAATAGGATTATGCCAGTGATGATGATAAAGGCTTGATAGAGTAACTGCATATTTTCTTTTTTATTGAAATATGCCTTAATCTGATCTTGTAGATCATTTTGTTGCATAAATTCCATGGTTGTAGGATATTTAATTAATATTGCTGATAGATATTACCAAAATCTCATTGATTCTGTATATATTTCTCTCCATATCACTTAAAAAATGATAATTCATTGTTATCCATAATGAATGAAGATATTGAAGAGAAATTGACTCGCATGAAACATGCAATTGAGCTTATTATTGCGAAGGCAAAGGAAGATGGAAAGATTACTCCTGAGGAAGAATCTCTTATTAAAACCGCAGAGGATAGTATAGGTGAATTTGAGCGCATGGTGAAATCAGCTCTTGAGGATGGAATTATTGATCAAGATGAACGTAATTCATTGATAGATTTGGAGGAGAAGATGATGGGTGATACTTATGAGAAGGCCTTGGAGGATATGGTCATGGATAAGGATGAATTGGCAATCTTAAAAACTCTATTTCATGAAATCAATCCACGTCAATCACTATCTTGGTTAGATGACCATTGAATAGTGATTACTATGTATGTATCTGAAGAATTGTTTATTTTTGGATGATCCACGTATCTATGATGAACAAATATTAAATCTGATGAATCCCAAGGGGTGAACAATGACATCATTTCGGATTACTTCCAGATACTCTTTAATGGAAAAAATCGATCAGGTGGTGCCATATTACAAGAAAAAATTAACTACTAGCTCAGGATATCCGGTGAGATATCTCAATGTGGATAATTTTTATTTTACTACAGAGCTCCTGGGTGATGTACAAGAAATAAGTATTGATATTGAGTTCGGATCTGATCAGGGAAAAGTGGAAGTGAGAGTGATATTGAAAGAATTCACCTCGCTTGAGGTTTTAGAAGAGGAAATGGTTATCCATTATAAACTACAGGAACGATGTGATGCTTTTGTTGATCTAGAACCAGTCCCAATCATTGCATGTATCCCGGATGAGTTAATACTAATTTATGACAAAATAGAAGGTGATCGGCTACAGGATTTAGAAATTCCGAAGGAAACAAAATTTTTCTTGCTAGGTCGAGTGATTGCTGCCATGCAAGGTAGGGATCATTTTCCTCTTGAAGAGAGAGTGATACGTGAGTATATCATTTTCTTACTCACTCATCTACCAAAATTTACAGATGAGGAACGAGAGGGCATTATTCAGTTTCTTGAGAATCATTTCTCAAGAATAGAAGGGTCAGTTGGGGCATATGCACCAGTAGTATCTGTCCAGGAAGAGTCTCTTGTATTTGTGAAAAAACAAGGCGAATTTACTTCTGAGAAAGTAAAGGCAGGTGAGATCTTCACGATCTTTATTCAACCACAATTCTCTCTCAATCTGATGGGCGATCGCATGTTTGATTTGGCGATGATATTTTGTAGACAAGCATTCGATGAATTCATCTCTACCAATGAAATTCGAAAGGTATTACGAGATTTATCTGCGGTTATGAATGGATATAAATCTGCTTTATTCTCTTTAGGGGTACCGCAGCTTGATGAGTTGTATCCCTCGGGCCTGACCCTCGATCTACATTTTCTCACCACCTTATGGTTAGAAGAGTTATCGGATGTGGATGAGAATGAACGACCATTCAGTCTTGAGGATAGATATATTCTTCTTTTTAGCTATTATATGCTGACTGAGGATAATTTCAACCTATTTCTATAGAATTAGTTGTTTGGGATATTCGGAATAGAAATTCCAGTCAAGTTTTTATTTTTGAACGAGCAGTAACATTACATTAAAAAACTTTAATGTAATGATTAGCTTAGAGGACAATCAATTGTGATTGTTTTCGGGCTACTAGCTCAGCTTGGTTAGAGCGCACGGCTGATAACCGTGAGGTCGCCAGTTCAAATCTGGCGTGGCCCATTTTTTGATCATCTTAGGTGATTAATTCGTAAATTGTATAATCCTTATCAAATAGAGAGAAAAAATGACTGGGTTTATGACTTCTTATTCATTTGTCTGTAGAGACATCACAATGTACCTATACTGAGTGAGAATGAGATCCTTATGCAGGAAGAATCCTTCTCGATTACATTGTTCATAAGGTACAATTTGATACAGATACTGAGCATTGGTTTTGTTATGGTACTTATGATCATGGCCTGGGATATCATCACTCCAGCTCTCTTTATGGGGATAATGATCATAGCATTTGTCTACGTGTTCATACTTTACACCATTGCTAAGAGTAAACGAAGATTTACAAGACAATTAAGAGAGGAGACTTCAAAACCTGAGGATATGCAATCGCGTTATGATGGTCGGTAATATACTTTAGGTACAGTACTAATACAACAGATTTAAATAATTGAAGCACAAATTTCTACATGTGATATAAGATGCATGAGAATGATGATCTTCCAAAAGATTTCAAAGAATTTGTGAACCAATTTATCAATATGATCCAAAATGGGGATATATTAGATAAAATGAGTAGGGATGTTGTAAATATGGGATTTGTAGTGAATATTGGTCCAGATGGTGTACCACATATATCTCAATACAATCCAGAATCTATTAATCCACAAGATGAGGATTTATTATATGATGTACTTGACCAAAAGGATTATTATGAACTCATTTTAGAGGTACCTGGAATTAGTCGCAAAGATCAGATCATATTCACTCTTAAGGATAATACTATGAAAGTAGTTGCTGAGAATGAAACGATAAGGTACAAGACCAAAATTATCTTTGAAAAACCTATCTCTGATGATATCAGTATTGACCTTAAGAACAGAACAGCAATTATTAAAATTCCTATCATTCAGTTATAATGAATTGATCCATCATTTTTTTGTATTCTCCACTAACTAGCCATTTCTCATACCAACCTTGAATCCGTTCTATTTTCATCTTAATCTCAGCAGTAGTGGGTTGTGCAATAATACAATGGAAAACACACCTACCACATGCGTAATTTCTATCAAAGTACTTGATGCATTTTTCACCTTGAATTTTGAATGAGAATTCCGCATTGTTTTTCAGATAATTCTGATAGCTCGTATCATCTAAAGCCTTGGATGGACATCTAGAGACACAGTACATGCAACGTTTGCAGAATTCAGTAATTCCCTTGGTTATAGGGACATTTGTCTCAATATTTGCTTCCAATGTTACAATTCCTAATCGAACAAGTGGTCCTAGTTCATGATCAATAAACAACCCCGTTCGTCCTTTCTCACCAAGACCTGCCTCCATTGCAAATGGTGGCATAAGAAGGTGATGAAAATCATGAAGATCACCTAGTGGATGATGACCAGATGCCTGAATTCCTGAGAGCCTCAATTCTTTTGTTATCTCAACGACAATTTCTCCTACACGTCTATATGCATCCAAAATTTCCGTAGCAGAAATTAATGATGGTACTGATTTCATGTTATCATAGGACATTGGAATGGCGAAAACAAAGGCTATATTTTCTCGCTCAGGTAATTTTGCGCCTTTGAAAAGATATTCAGGTTTTATTACACTATAACCATACCTTTTCACTTCCCATGCTTCAATTATTTTGGTAATTATTGCTTCTGGATCACAGTTTTTTTTCTCGAGAGTTAAATTATGAATTAATTCAAGGTTCTCTTGCTGTTTTCTAATTTGCTCACGGATGATCAGTTGCTCTTCGGTTTCAGCAGTACCTCTAGGTTTTAGCCTTGCTAACCAATATTGCATAGTAGTATCCAAAGGCACAAATGACCAGATCACTTGAATTTTATTAATTATTATTTCGATGACAAGCAATTTGCTTCTCCTAACCAATTATTTTTTTATATTTTCATTTCCCTCGTCATTATCAAAGGAGTATTGTCTAGATGACTGTGGAGACCATCGAATTATATATCCAACAGGGAGAGTTGGATATGGCTATTCAGTTGTGTAAGGTCCTTGGTCCAGAACAGTATCGATATCTGAATACTATCTGTATGAACTATGAATTAATGGGTGAGTACAAAAAATGTTTAAATCTGGCAAATGAGGTAATTGAGGAAAGTTTCGAGCAAGATAATCTAGTCGAATATTTAGGGGCTTTGATTAACAAGGCTATTGCATTGGTTCGTCTTTTTGACTATGTTCATGCAGAAAAAATCCTCCTTTTATGTAATGAAGTAGTAGATACCTTTCCTCAGGAAGAGATCTCAGCGGAGTTTAAAAGATATCAAGGTAGTTTGTACAATGTACAGGGTCTATATGCAAGATATCAGGGAGAGGTTGATGAAGCTCTTGTACACTACATAAAAAGTCTCAATATTCGTAGAGAATTAAATGAATCCAATGATATTGCTAAGTGTTTGGCCAATATTAGCACTATATATAAAATAAAAGGTGAATTAGGTCTTGCACTGGAGCACAATCTGGAAGCAATGCAAATTTTTATGCAATCTACAGCACCAAATTCTGATTCATATATAGCATACTGTCTACATGATATTGGTATTACTTATGCCATGAAAGGTGATCTCTTATTGGCAGAGAGTTTCTTGATTAGAAGTCTCAATATTCGTCAAAATCTTGCCAATACTGAATTGTATGCTGCAACACTCTATGAGTTGATTATTTTATATATTGAACTCAATAATATCGATAAAGCAACTCAATATCAGAAATTATTGAATGATCTGAACTCATCATCATCTTCAAGAATAATTGATTTGAGATCTAGAATCATTAAAGCCTCAATAATTAAAGCTAACAATAGAATCATTGCTATAGCAAATGCACAGAAGATCTTCGAGGAGATTGCATATGAGGATATAATTGATCATGAATTAACTGTATTTGTCCTCCTAAGTCTATGCGAGCTTCTACTTTATGAATATCGCTTAATTCCTGAAGAAATTATCTTAAAGGAGATTAGAAAAATAACAAATACTCTACAGCAAATTGCAAAAAACCAGAAATCATTTTCATTACTCTCAAAAACGTATCTTCTTCTTTACCGGGTCTCATTAATTGAACTAGATCTAGAACGAGCAAAATCACTGCTGTCTCAAGCAGAGTTAATTGCCAAGGAACATAATTTAGAACGATTATTGGAGTTTATCAGTAATGAACAGAAAGTATTTCTGAACAAACTTGAGAGATATAATATTCTTGTTGAGAGTAATACTGGCCTAATTGAGACTATTGAACAGGAAAACTTGAAAGAAACCCTCGATCTTCTGAAAAAACGCAGAATTGTGGATTCTGAGCAGCTATTATCTGTGGACGACCCTGTATTTGTTCTCTTGTTGAACATAGATGGAGTATCACTTTATACCAAGAATTTTAACAATAATGTTATTATCAATAAAAATCTTATAGGTGGATTTCTTATGGCATCAGATTTAGGTATTTCCTCAGCAATAAAAGGAACAGATGGATCAATTGAGTCCATCAAATATGGGAAATATAACCTGATTTTTCAGAAATTTCAAGATATCACCTGTTGTTATGCGTTTGTTGGACCTTCTCATCAAGCAATCAAAAGATTAACTGCTTTCTTAGATAAAATTAAAACCGATGAGCAAATCTGGTCATTATTACACAAAAAGCTCATTCGGCCAAAACGTATTTCTGAGTTAATTTTGCCATATATTGAGGAATTATTTTGAGGTGAGGGTATCCTCGAATATGTTCATAAGGTTTTTAAGTTTCAAGCTCTGAGCAAATAATCTCACATCTTCGAGAGCATCACCTGAAAAATGATGATCAATGATAATGTAAATAAATCGGTGCTTTTTATTTAGTGATTTGATGAAGGTTGTCCAGTATCTAATATCTCTACTTCTGTCAATTACAGTCGAACCGAACTCTTTGGCGGACACAAGGATTCGATCACCACATAGACGTAAATAGAATAGATCCTCATCTCTCATTGAATGATGTAAAATCTGTTTTTCTGTATTAATCAAACTAGCCGATAACGCCTGGAGTTTGTGTTTGAATTCTTTATCCTCTTTATTCCAAGAATGGTTGGGAAGATCAAGAAGGAGATTTCCAGGAAACATTTTCTTTGTTTCATTTAGCAATGTCAAAATTGCTTCAACATTTTTCTCAGATTTTTGAAATTTCCTGCTAAAGTTGAACACGATATGTTGAACTTTCTCTTTGAGGAGAACCAAGGTCTCGATGTGGTTTTTTAATTTCTCCGAATCGTAATTATTTGGATTAAAAGTTATATCCTTATGCATTCGTGCAATAAATGTGAAGGAATCAGGTGTTGAGTTATACCAATCCTCAATTAGTTTCTTTGAAGGAGTTTCAAAAAATGATCGTTCAATCTCTATGATTTTTAGCTTACTTGAGTAATGATGTAATAGATTGGAATTTTCGGGGAAATATCTAGTTAGATGTTGATAATCCCAACCTGAAATCCCTAAATATATCATACGAATAACTTATCTTTAGTCACTTATTAAAAGTTTAGGCAATCATGTGTCGTATCCTCAAATCATCTCAATTAGTACTTGAAAACGTCGTATTTCGGTCTTATTTCTCAATATAAAGTCCCGTGGAAAATCTTTAGCTGTTAAGCTTCCCAGAATACCAACTGTTCTATCATCGATGAATCCACTTCGTCTAAATACTATATCATGATCGTGTGTACATGACATATTCAAATTCCCTAGATACTTACCAGATATAATTAGTTTCTTATCTTGAATAATGGATACTAGTATCTGCCCATTCTGTTTTAGATGATTTTTTAGTGAATTTGGGAGGTCTGAGGCCCCATGACTTGATTTTATGCCGATGATACAATCACCTTTTGATGTTAGGTACTTATCTTTTGTAATCTGCCAAGTTGATTTATGTGTACCCAGTAAGTCTGGATGTCCTTCTACATCTATTATAATTGCCATCAGCACTTCAACTCAAGCATGGAATTATAGATTTTATCTTCGAGTGTAATCTAAAAGTTTCAATATCTGCATAAGCATATTTGGTTCAGTGCCTAATAGCATTCGATATTACTTCTTCATGAGTTTAGCTATCCTTGGATGGGGAATGTCTACCATTTTCATTGAATTTGGACTTGAACATCTTTCACCATTCTCTTTTCTATTCTACAGGTTTTTCATTGCATTTCTCCTGATGTCACCATTCATGGTAAAGAATATAGGTGAAATAATAAAATTACTGAAAAATCGATGGATATGGATAATTGGAATTTCTGAATCTGCAGGGTTGTTGTTTCAGTATTTAGGGCAGAATATGGAGATATCAGCTGCATTATCTGCATTACTCTCCTTGATTTTCCTGATTATAGTACCATTCCTTTCTCCATTGGTTCTTGATGATAGAGTTACCAAATTTCATATCATAGCAATCTTCTTGGGAATAGTTGGTGTGTTCTTTATTGCTACTCAAGGTGAGATAGCAACCCTGTTCAGCGGTTCAATTCTTGGGATCTTCCTACTTTTACTATCAGCGTTCAGTTATGCGGTCTATATAGTCACCACTTCTAGATACAATACTCGAGAAAATCCATCCATCAATCCTTTTATCCAGTTTTATGTTGTATTGGTCATCATCAATCTTGTCAGTTTCACTACTATGGTTTCTCTCGATGGTATTGTTATTCCCAACAGATCTGTATGGCTCTGGTTGGGGTTATTAGTCGTTTTTTCCACATTGCTTGCGTTTATCTGCTATTTTGAAGCTCTTAAGGGAATTTCTGCTAATACTGCATCAGTTCTACTCCTATTTCAAATACTTGTACCTTTTTCTGTAGAATACATTCTAGGATTACGATATAAAATCTGGACATGGGTTGGTGTGATCCTTATCACCTTTGCAATGCTAGTGGTAGTGATAGGTGATGGAAAGAAAGAATAGATTACCTGTTTTTTGGTGCATGTTTTCTAAGTAACTCTTTTCCTAGTTGCCTGAATGCCTCCTCAACATTGACGCCAGTTTTAGCAGATGTCTCTATGTAATCGATAAAACCTAGCTGCTCAGAAAGCTCTTTGGCCTGAGAAAAGGAAACTTCACGTTCATCCTCAAGATCATGTTTATTACCAATTAGCAATAACAACTGATCATCAGCCTCAGCCTTGCTTTCTTCAGTCCAACTTTTTACATGTTCAAAGGTTTCTCTTCTGGTCAGATCAAAAACAATAATGGTTCCTTTTGCACCTTGGAAGAATATCTGTCGCATGGCTTTGAATTTATCTTGCCCTGCAATATCCCATAGGGAGTAGACAACTTTTACACCATCAATTGCCTCATAACGGCTATATGGTTCCATACCTATTGTCATCTGATAGTTTGCCTGAAATTTGCCATGAACAAACCTTTGGACAACAGCAGTCTTTCCTACAGCTCCATCGCCGAGAAGAAGGATTTTGAAAGTAGCCTTATAACTCAACCTAACCTAATAGCATATTTCATTTCATTTATTTTAGCTCTTTTTGTTTTGATTGATATGTTTATCATTATTTTTTTGCAATATTGAGGGATTCATGTTAATCCTAGAAAATATGTGCTTAACTCGCACAAATACTATTTTTAATGTGGAAAACCATAGTTTATGTGAGAGACTGTGAGTACATTCAATAATATACCTGTGCAATTAGCAATAATGCAGCCAGAATCGAAAATTTATTATCAGTTGATTTTGGTATTAGGTAGTTTAACTCCACTGAAAATCAGGATTTTACTTCTTCTTTCTCATCTTTCTCCAACCAGAGTATCTGCTACACAATTAACCGCTCTTCTAGGATACTCCAAAAAATCAAGAATTATTTATCGTGGGGTTTTAGAGGAACTTGAGGAGGAACAATTTATTGATATTGAACGAATCAGTAAGAAGAAGTTTTCAATTCAAATAAATCTCAATCATCCTCTTATGAAAGAATTGGTAGAGTTATGTTTTGATTTTGGAGAAACCTATACTGATAACCTACTTGATATGATGGAGATGATTTGATGAGGGGTCTAGAGAAGAAATATCTGCTCATAATCTTTGTATTTAGTTTTACCCTTTCTTTTCTTATAATTCCAGGATCTAATGATACTTATGAACCGAATGAAGTAGTGGGGATTACAACGACTGAACCCACAGATACAGTTTATGATGAATCCATAGAATATGACAATATGATGGTAGAGAGGCAGGAAGCAGCTGACATAACTGATTCACCAATTATTCTGAACAACTACCTACTTTCCATATCATCTGCCTTTCTAATCACCCTTACAATCAATATACTGTTGATGGTGTCAATCATCTCCCAGAGATTGAAGCAGTTCATTTTCATCTCATCTAAACTAGCAGGTTTTTCATCAGATATGTTATTTCAAGGAAGAGATGTCTTCATTGATGATAATGTGCACCTACATTTCAGGTTGAGCTATCGTATTAGCATAGTGGCACATTTGCCCTTGCGTGAGAACCATCTGAAATTCGGATTGGTTAATCAAAAATCTGTAGCAACCACAACATTTTCTGTTGATCAATTACCTATGAAAATGCTGGTATTTTATCAATATTTAACTGATCCTAGCAAATAAATCGATCCGGTTTATTGAATTCAAACCTAACATTATACTTTTCAGCAAATTCACAATTCGATTCGAGACCATTTGCTTTTCTTCTATCAATAGACCATTTCTCTGCATTTTTCCAAGAGTATATATCTGCATAAAAATTCACAGCATCTTTTACTTGTTGTATAGTCTCTCCAACGTCCACGTATTTTATAGGATTTCTACACCCCTGTTCAAAATACTGCATAACCTTCACATTTTTCCTATGTGGATTGTCGTTATCTATAATTCGATTTATCCGTGCAAATTTTACCGCATCGATAGCCAGTTGAGCTGTATTTCGGTGATCTGGGTGCATATTTGTCATACCCCAGGTAATTACTGCATCAGGACGATATTTAATATATGATTGTGCAACTTTCACACGATGCTCTCTACTTATATCAACAAAAGAATCCCCTAAATCTAGAAATGCAGCCTCTCCACCAACAATTTTGGCAATTTCCTCACCATGAATTCTCCTTTCCCTTTTTATCTCCTCTTGAGTAAATCCAGGAAACATGGTAGTCAATTCACCATACGTTGTCCAGAGAAGTATTACTTGATCTCCTCTCAAGGCATGATTGGTTAAGGTTCCTATTGCTCCAAGCTCATCATCTGGATGAGCAAAAAGAGCGACAACTGTTCGTGTTTCTTCTGACATACTCGTATTATTCTATCCTTGCTCTTATTCATTTAGTTCAAACCAATTTAACTCTGTATTGAACGAATGATTTCATCATAATTTTGTTTGATTTTCCTTTCGAAAGATGGTAAATTTAAATGATTAACACTATCAAAATATTTGTGGTCAACCTTAAGCTTTGGGCCAATATTCTGAAAATCAGATTCAAAAAAATATTGGGCAAAAATAAACCGATTATTCTTGAACCTAGAAAAAAGGTGGAGCTATACTTGAGAAAATACGGTGAAGAACTACAAAGCTTATCCATCGATCTAGATAATGCTATATCAAGCGACAAAATACATGCAGAGAGTAAAGAAATAGGTTATTTACTCAGAAAGGAAATTACTGAGTTCATGGAATTGAACTTAATGGCGAATAGTGAACAACGCATCAGGAATATGATGACAAGTTTGTTAGTATCAACAGATTATGCTATACTCATAAACAATCAAATGAAATATCTGAATGAAAAGATCAAAGTATATTTGCAAACTGCTATCAGGGAGGCTAACTAATGTATTCAAGAGCCATTGTCACGGAGAATAATGATCCTGATACAGAAATGTCACTGAATTTCAAATGGGATTCTGCGCATCCAGGCTCAAGAATTTCACAGTATCTAATTGAATACATTAGACCTCGTATCAATGATCAAATGGAAGAAATATGCACATTTGATGGATTTTTAATATATATTTACTGGAATAAGCTGATCCAAATGGGTTTTGTGACTGTCCTGACATATTCAGAAACAAGTTTTAAACTCGAGAGTACCTTATTTGCATCAAGTATATGGGAGATACAGTTATCTCCTCCTATAAATAAAGATGATATGGAACGGATATTAGTAAATAAAGAAGCTAAAGAAACTGATTTTACTTATACTTTTGACCTTGATTGGATCAAAACCTCGTTAAATGGAGGTCAAATCAATTTACATTATCAGAGAGATGGTTCCTTTATCTCTAAATTGGCATATTTTCTTCAAGTATTTCCTTGGATATTCTACTCATTGAATTATGGTAAAATCGATGAAACACAAATAACCTTAACTTTCCATAATAATGAGGGGATACAATCTTATGATTACCAGAATTATCTTTTGAAAATAATTGATACTGCAGAGAGCCAATTTCGTATACTATTAAGTAAGGCACTTTTAGTAATTGAAAAAACACATCCTAATAAGAGAATTGAGAAATTGGTTTCTTATCTTGATTTTATCCATAATATCACTGAAGATCATTCTGTAGATGAATATATAGATCTACTTCTCTTAAATGGGTCCTATTTGTGGGAGATTGATTCAAATTATTTTGCGGAGTTTGTCAGCTCTTTGATATTAAATCTCTATCAGGTGAAAGAGAACCTTTCAATGGATTTGCTAATTGATTTCTCTGATTTTTTGCATACATTCAACTTGGAGGATCTAATTAAGCTACTTGATGGTACAATTCTTGAAATTTTATTTTCTTTAAAGGTAGAAAAGCGGAAATACCTTGTTGATTTGGCGAAGAAATCAACAATTTGGGGGATAAGTTATATTATATCATATTTGGAACTTGTCTCTTCCATGCTAAATCTGGATGAAATACATTTACTTTTAGATCTCATCCCCATAGTAGAGGAGGAATTATATGATGACTGGGATGGGCTACTTACTTTATTTTCCTTATATAATTCATTGAATATGCCAGATAAAGCTGCAATTTTGAGATTTCAAGCGATTTCTGTAAATAAGGATCCCATGTCCAAAGCAATGGATGTATTCAAAGCAATTGCTGATATATCTACTCTTGCACTTGATGAGGATGAGTTTAAGGATATATTCATACACAATTTTGGTTATGGAATATCACATATGCCAACTGGTGAATTATTTGAGTATTATTTCAATGAAGTAATTCAAAATTTATCATCAAATAAGAAAATCACCCTGCTCAATGCAATTATAGACTGGATTCAGTTCAACACAAATGAGATAAGCACTGAAGATAGGTTGAATACTTTCAAGATACTAAACACTCATATTGCTGGTAACTCCGAATTATCACAACCCTTCTTGAAAACACAGTTATTACAATTTAATCAATTGCTTGAGCAATATGAGATGAATTCAGATCTAGTTCTCTTAGAGCAAGCAGAAAAGCTCATGAAATCGATATATAATGATATTGATCCTAAAACAGAGAGATTTAGAGAAAAGATCACCATTATCACTCAATCAATAATTTTATCTGCAGCCTTTTTTTCCAATTGGGATCTAATTCAGGATTCCTTGCATAGATTTAAGCTCCTCCTCAAAGATGATATGTATTATACTGAAGCGGTAGTACAGATTTTTATTAATGCAGGTAAATCTAGATTAAAACTAGATGCTGATAAAGTCAAAAAGAATGATATTGGTTTGAAAATATTTGATGAAACAATCAGACTTATTTCAAATAACAAAAATTACATAAAATATTCATTTACCTTTCTTCCCCTGGCAAAAGAATTATCTATCAAGGTTAGAGATTATAAGAGATATACCATTTATTCCACACTAGAGTTAAATCTTAACCGTTTATCAAAGTTGCCATGGGTGGATTCACTGCTAGAATCTGCATTGAATTTGGTTACTGCAGGAGAAATATCATCTGCAAGACAATTATTTGATACTGCATTGGGAGCTGAATTGAAACCAGAAGAAGAATATGAATTGCTTGCAAAACAACTTGAGCTGGCTGAAATAGAACTCGATATTGTGAAAATTGATGAAATTTCTAAAAAACGAGAGAGAATGATATCCTTAGCACAATTGAATCCAGAAATCGCGAGTTTTTCTGATATCATGGATTCTTACCGAAATGGAATCTCTGAAATTCTATCAAAGGGAAGCTCCCATGAACTCCATACATTTCTATTACGTGCCATACGATTTGGTCATGAGCATGATTTTTCCAATCTGCACGATTTTTTTAGACCCCTTGATGAGAGTCTTGAGCAATTATATGAATTATATGGTAACAATAAAATCCCAGCTTATAATGAAATCATCTATATCATCAGAGAGTTATCATCTATATTCATATTAGATTCCTTTCCATCTCTAGTAAAATATTATTCTCGACTGCTAAACGAGAATTTCACTCAATTTCAATCAGATCGAAATTCCCAGTTTCTAATTAGGAATATACTATTTCTTAAGGAAATAGGGTGGCAGTTGAATAAGGTGAAGTCTCTTGATCATTCAATAGTGGAGATTGTAAATTTTAGAAAATTAATAGATAATCAGCTAACTCATATAGAAAAATCATTTGATGAAATGGTGATCATGGATTTTATTCAGGATTTAACTCCAATTTTCATTAAATTAAATAATTTTTCAAAGTTGCTGAATATTGCTGATAATAGCTTTGTGGTTATAAAAAAATCAATTATTTCTAATAAACTTCCTGAAGCGAGGTTGTTGCTCATTATATTCAAATCCGCTGAAATACTGCAGTTACTCAGTTTATTTGAGGATTCAAGACAATATAACGAGTTTTTGGATATGATTTTGAAAACAGTTCGAGTGATTTTCACAATTACTGGATTAAATTCTGAGCTTCGAAAAATTTTTCAAGAAATATATGATTCTTTATCAAATGATATTTTTGATGGAATTGATCTATTAAAACAAAATTATGCTAATGTAATTGGACTAATTGATTCTAATAATCTCTAGTGATTACCATTTTACCTATTATTTATCTCTTAGATTCATATCGTAGAAAATAGAAATATTAATCAGATGAAGGACAATGCAGATAATGAGAAAAATCATAGATACCACACCATTTATCAAAGGAGTGAAACATCCAGAAAGTGCCTCTCTGGGGCAGAATATTACTATTCACATTTATGGTAGTTGGCCTAATCCTTCATGGTCAATTAATAAAATTGATTATACTGAAAATTCCGAATTGAAATCCATGGAGATTTTAATTACTGGTAAATCAAAGGGAGGGATTGCAATACAGAGAATCGAACCCTTTGAACTAGATATTGAAATTGCATTTAATACATTAGGCAAGTGGTCTATTTTTGTTAAAGGAAAATCAAAATCAGTGGAAAGTTTTATCGATATTTTATCGGAATAATTCACATATTTTTCTCGATTTTTATCATAGCAGAAACGTTATATTTTTCGATGTTGATTCATGTTATGTATTTAGTGATAGATATCGCAGTTGGCGATTATTATGAATAATGATTTATTAGCAAATGCAAATTCTTGGATTCCAAGATCCAAGGCAATTATTTTTGCAGATGAAGATGTTGATGGAATTTGTTCTGCAGCAATAGTTGGAAGAAGATATTCAAGTTGTGATTTGATATTTGTTAATGCCCGTACTTTGGGAGATAAACTAAAAATAACAGTTTCTGAAATTGAAGAGAATAACTTATCATATGATATAGATGTATTCATTGTTGATGTTGGAATAAACAAGGCAAATATTCAAAGCATTGAGAATAGTGTAACATTTCTTGTGCGGAAAGGTACAAGAGTCTATTATTTCGATTCTCATTCAAATAAGTATGATGGTAAAACCCTGCTCATCAATCTAAAAAGAGCAAATGTATTTGTTTATGATGGTAAAATTGGCTCAGCAGCAGCTAGCATTATACAAAAGTATATGGGAACCGAGGAAACTCAGAAATTAAGACTTTTAGGGGCATTAAGTGATAGAGAGATCAAATTAACAAATAAATATAAAAATGAGAAACAGGGATTACGTGCATTACAGGCTGCAGTTGCATGGGGTGCGTATAAAGATACTCAATTCTTGGAAAAAATCACCATGAAATTGATGAGAAATCCTGATTTAGATCTAGAAAGCGATAGGGATATTTTGGAGTTCGCCATTAAGGCAAACAACCATAGGGATAATTTATTACGTCATGTATTCAAGAAAGCTAGTGTTTTGACTATCTCTGAAACTCCAAGAATCTTAGCAGTAATGGTTTTAGATAGAAATGATTTTGGAAAGGCTAGGGGAACAATTGCGGGGAGACTTGCTGGTGAATGGGGTGCTGCAATATTATTGATTACTCGATCAGTTTCAGAATCAGATTCATACGCTGTTACAATACGTAATTCCTATAATCACAAACTTGATTTAGAAATTTTAGGACAATTATCTAAAACTAAGAATTCTGGTGGATCAAAAGGAGCATATCGGTTAACTATTAAGAAGGATAATTTATTGCTCTTTCTTGCCAAAGTACAAGAATGGAGTAATCGATTGCCTCCTCCATGGTACTCGAAGCGACGATCAGGTCCTCAGGAAGAGAAACCAGTTATTCAGAAGAAAATGAAAATTCGAGAACCAATCCCGAAGAATAAAAAGCAGGTTAAGAAGGAGCAAAAACCTCAATTAAAAATAGATAAACCCAAAATTGACATGAAACCTATCATCAAAGCACCACCTAAGAAGGCAGAACCAGTACTGAAACCTAAAGAAGTGGTTGTACAGATAGATAATAATCAAAATTCCAGTTCAGAACCTGATGATGTTATAGATCTATCAGACATGGATTTATAATCTCATTAGTAGTATCTGCATTAAAGAAGCAGTGAGTAGGACAATTCATGCACTATTTTGGAGTTTTAATTATAAGGTTCTGCATTTTCTGAGCATATCTCTAGTTTTATTGGGTTCTGAATTGATTGATATAGATGATAAAAAAATCATATGGTAACTGAGGTTTTGAATCATTCAGTATCTGTTTTATCCCAGATTCCTTCAATTAAGAGCACCCGAATCAACTGTTTTGGGTGTTTAACCGTCCACCCAATATCAGTATAGCCAAATAGTTTTTTATGTCTTTTGAATACTGGTTTATCAACCCATTTCTTCAGAACATATACCTTTCTCCCTAGCCTTTCTGAGTAAACCATTTTATATTTTCTCTTCATGATTTCTTCTAATTCGTCTAGTGATAATTGATCTTCATTATCTTCTATAGTCATATGTTCTCAAATTGATCCGTAATTTCTTCTTATTTAATAATTTTTGATGTAATTCCAAAAATAATCCAAAAATCAATTTTCAGTAATTATTATTCTTCTTCTTATAATAGTTGGCATGGTATTTGATCACATCCACAAGGAATTCAAAGGAGTATTGATTATAATCATAATTCTTTCGATTAATTTCCTAATCACTAACAATAAATTAGTCCTAAAATTTGGGATATTGGTTGTGATTTTATTCAGTTTAATTAAAGTAGCCATATCAATTGAAATCAACTTCAAGCAAGGATTATCCTTTAAACCAATGATCTTGGCCTGGAAGAATCAAATCTCAATTGAAAATCATTTTTCTGATTATGAATTAAATGATCTGATTAATTATTGCTCTCAATCTTCAATTACTATAATTTTTAATTCCATAATAAATGATGGACATTCAAATCATGTTATCACTTTCGAGAAACAATCAAGATTAATTCCACCTGATATGAATGTTATATTGGAAGAGGTAGCTCTCCTATTGGAAAAGCGATTGACAGAATTGCCAATATACTTAATGAAAGATATGAGAAAAACAATGTATATTAAATGGGAGTCCTATATTCCCTCAATCAAGTCAATAATATCTAAGATTGAGATATTCTCTGGTCATACTCAGTTACAACTTATTATGTGTCCTTATCATCTAAATTCATTTCAATCTATGCAGAAATTTGTTATGAAAACTCAAAATTATACTTCATTTACTCATTTATTGAATGATACTACTCCTTATAAAAAAGTTCATTATTATGGATCTAAGCTCGATAGCAAAACCAATAAGATATTGTCTCTGTTACAGTCCAAATCCTTGAATAATAAGTTTCTCTACAATTATATTCTTGATCAATTAAATTCATCATCAGATAAAATTGATGAAAATGAATCTGTATCAAGAATTAAGCAAACTCTTGAGACTTCAGCATTAAATGTATCTGGTTTTAACTGTTCAATTTTGATAAAATCCAATGAATCAAAAAAGCTAGCTAGTAATATCAAGGGATTATTATTGAATTTATCAACTAAAAAAACCTCTTATCTTCTAGATATCAAGGATATTTGGAAACTCTACAAAAAAACATCTTCCTTTCAAAGTAGAGAATCAGTAGAATATAACGAAAAAATCCATCCATCTATTGATAAATCATATTCATTCTCATCACTTTTACACAACAAAATGCAGATCAATGATTTTTCAGAGGGTGGTATCATCGTTGGAGGGATAGGAACTGGTAAAACCACGTTGAGACTGCATATTATGAAATATTTACTAGATAATAATATCCGGGTAATTGATTTTGATATCAAAGGAGATGCTCCAAAATATTCCTACTTTGCATCCAAAGGGAAGGTATTGGTGCTGGGAAAAAACTATACAATTAACCCTTTTGCATGCCCATCAAATTACACAAAAACAGAATATGCTGATTTGATTTCTCGTTCTCTAATAGAACTTCAACCAGAGGGTGATTTAACTCCACCTCAAAAAACTATAATAAGGAAATCATGTGAGTTAACAATTCAAAATGAAGGCAATTCTAGACATTTTTTTGAAAATATATTGATGCTAAGTTATCTTGATCGAGAAATTATTGACAACAATCAAGAAACAACCTCCCATGCAGTTCTTACTCGTTTTGACTGGATGAAATCAATATTGAAATCAATTTTCTGGACAGAGACATCCAGTTTGAGCGAGGATGACTACGAAAACAAGTCATTATTTTTTGATTTATCTTATATTTCTATATTAGCCAGTCACCACCAGCTTAGATTTATAATTGATCTTATTTGTACGAAAATTATGGGAGTATTTCGAAATAATGCTGAAAGTAAATTGCATACTACAATATTTTTGGATGAATCCCAAATATTACTCCCCCGTAATACAGGAAATACCTTGACTAGACTAGAAGAAATAGTATCTACCTTGAGATACAAGGGGATATCTGTTATTGCCACAGGTATCAGTGCTGATTTAATATCCTCAATTTTACTCGATACTAGTTTTATTGCTCAGTATAGATCAGAATCAATAGCTCTGCAAAGAGCATTAGCGATTGATAATAAAATTGATTCTCATGAAATTCCAAAACTTCTACCATATAACGCTATTATGAAGATTAAAAGCCTAGGTTCACTACCAAGAAGAATAAGTACTGAAGAATTCAAAGGTGTCAAAGGCTTATCATCTGAAATGGTTCAAAATTCAGATGATAGATACCTAATGCCATTTAATCTAAATAAACATGAATTATTACTTGCAACTATTCGTTCCTGTTTTCACCCACATATTGTATTAACCCATTCTGCTATAAACCAATTGCAAATTGATATTTGTAATTTTGTGAATATTATATCTAATTCAATACACGTTGAGAATAGACAATACACTCTAATACCAAATATCATTTACAACAAATTCAAATTATTTACAGAAAAACGCGTTCTTGATAATACAATTCTTTCAGATCCATTCCAATTTTTGTTGTTAGTATATGAGCAAGTTCTTATTAGAAATATCTCACAATTTATCAACCATTATGATCATACTAAGTTCTTCAAGCAGAGATTTGAAATAATCAACTCTCAATTAAGGATATTTCTTGATCTTACGTCTCATTTAGTTCCCATGATATATGAGAATTCGATCAGTAAAATCGAGATGATCATGAACAGGTTATCAACAGGTGAGTATTATTCCTATCAAGATCTTATTTTTGCTGTAGAATACTTATTTGAAAATTTACCCAGACAATTCCATTTTATGATTTTCAATCAAAATGATTCCTCTCATCTTACTCTTGAGGAGTATATTGGTCTAGCATTTGATCTCAATTTGATTTGTCAGAATCAGTATCTAGACCTTCAAAAATTTATGTCATGGAAAATCAATACCAAACCGTCTCTCAATGAATTATCCTTGATAGGGAGAGTGATTAAAATATCTCTTGGATTAAAACCAGGATTAATAAATATTCTTTAAATCAAATTAGGTTTATCTATTTCTTGATTAATTCAATAATTACATTATCAAGACACAAATAGTTCATTAAAGATTGATGTTAACTGATTGATTACAGTAGTAATTTTTTCATGCATTTGGGTAAAAAGAGCAGTATTTCCTATCTGAACACCAAGTATCTGATATTGTCTATTCCTGCCAGTTTCCATATAGAGAAATTTCTTCAGATCAGCTAATTCTTGATAATGTGTTGTTGTGGAATTTGTATGAGGAACCACTTGATCATCCGATAGGGAGACAGTTCCGATACTTACCCCAAGATCAATTGCGTCAATTATTAGGATGACATCAGGATCCAATGCTGCAATTTTTCCAATAAAATTTACTGGACTATTTTCTGCAATGATAATTCTATCTGAATCAACTAGTGATCTGATACGTTCACCTAGTATAATTCCAAAAGCATCATCTCCTCGTAGGGAATGACCAAGACAAAGGATAAGATAATCCTGTTGGAAGATATCACTCAAAGCTACTTGCAATGCAGCAATATCTTCCATATTGATCACCTATAGCTGCCAGGAAATGCCCGGCATAAATCCAAGTATAAGTATGGCTAGAATTAGTGCTATCAGTACAATTCTGGCCAACCATGTCAACTTTGATTCATCATTTATCACTTGATTCTCATTGGTCTTATCAAATATCAGATACTTGATCATCCACAGGTAACCTATAAATGCAAGTACACTATTCAACAAGATCAAAATAAGCGATATATTGAATGTGGTGGAGAGTGGCCCCATAAATTCATGTCTTTGGTAAAAACTTAGGATGATCATTAGTTTTGAGACGAAACCCCCTGTTCCAGGGAGCCCACCAAGAGACATGAGGCCGATAAATAAACTTAAACCAAGTAATTTATCTTTGGAACCTATTCCTCGTAGTTTCTTGAGATCTCTTGTTCCATACCTGGTGATAATATAACCTGAGAGTAGGAACAACATCACCTTAGCCAGCCCATGGTTTGCTATATGAAACAATAGTGCATACTTTGTGAATTCAGACTGAATTGGTACTACCAATAATAAGAAGCCCAGGTGCACCGTAGTAGAGTAGGCTAGAATACGCTTGAAATCAGTAATATCATTCCTCATGAATTGCGCAAAGACCATAATATTACCCTCACTCATAGTAAGAATGGCAATTATGATCATTAACTGGGATGCACTACTACTGAAGAGACTATCAGGTGCTAGAAGCATGAAACAGCGATAAAGGGCATATATCCCAATCTTCACTACAATCCCTGAGAGTATGGCACTAACAGGTGATGGTGCCTCTGGATGTGCGTCTGGAAGCCATTGGTTTAGAAAAATCATACCTGCTGTTACACCAAAACCCATGATAATAAAAGCAAAGGCAAATTTTCCTAGGAATGTATCCATAATTCCTCCATGAACCAAGAGATCATCATAATCAAGACTACTGACTGATGCGGTGAGTAACCCAAGCCCAAATAATATCTCAAGTGAGCCAAAACTGCTAATTACCAGATACTTGATACCTGCCTCGTATGCTTTCTTTGTCTGTGAGAAAACAACTAGGATATATCCGGTGAGGACCATCAACTCCCAACTGATGAACAAAACAAAGAGATTATCTGAACACAGGCTGAGTATCAACCCAAGATCGAGCACAAAGAACAGAGTGAAATAGTTGCCATATTTCTCAGGTGAGAAATAATAGAGGCTGAACAAAGCAATAACCAAGTACAGCCCCTGGACAATTATCAATAATATAGCACTGAGACTATCCACAGCTAGATTATCGATGCTGAAGTACAGTTTCCCGTTGATATTCACCTCAATATTGATAAGCAATGCCAGTACAAATTCAGCAGCAACAACTGATATACTCAAGATGGGAATGAAAAGTTTCTCATACACCTTAGAGGTGATGAGTATTCGCATAGAACTAAGAATAAATCCTATGATAGGAAGGACTAGGAATCCCAGTGAAATCATATCTGCATACTCCATCTATGCCACCCCCACTATGATTAATGTCATGCTGAAAGACATCATCGCCACCATGAACATGGTAATATTCAGATCACCGGAATGTATCCTCCTAAGTCCGTATGATAGCCGTTTAATCTGGTACCAAACAGAACTCCACAACCAATCAATCCAGAATCCCTGCTTACTAATTTCTGCCACCATTGTCACTAGTAGATTGGAAGATAGTTTTTCATATCTTTTCTCATTCCTGTAAGTACTTATTGAGACAAGTAATACTATGATAACTACAACTGATATGCTGATACTCATTATTAACTCATCTCCAGTTCCAAAGCCCAGCACTCCATGACCATAGTCAGCAAAGTAATCAGGGATCCAAAGCATCAACACCCCACCAGTTAAGCAGATTAAAGATAGAATGACAATGACACTCTGCATGAGTATTGATCCATGGTTATCTCCTTTGCCTCCAATAGGAGCCAGGATTAGATAGTAAATCATCTTACCACAATAAATTGCGGTAATAAATGCTGTTAAAACAGATGCTACTAGTACAATCATGGCTAGATCAGAATGTAGATGAACAGCAGCCTCATAGCTAACACCAATTATTGTCTCCTTACTAAAGAAGCCAATAAAAGGAACTATGCCTGACAGGGAGAGCGAACCAAACAAGATACCAATGAATGCCACCTTATCCACTCCCCAAGAAGCCACGCCTTTCAACTCGAGAATGCTTCTGCTGTGCCAACCATGAATGAGATAACCTGCAGTCAGAAATAGCAATGATTTGAAGAATGCATGTGATACGAGGTGAAATTGCCCAGATAAAAATGCAGTCATCGCCACCTCCTCATCGGATAGGATGATGGATAGACCTACTGCCATGAACATATAAGAAAGCTGTGAGACGGTGGAATAGGCAAGGATTCTCTTCAAATCTACACTTACTACTGCTGACATGGCTGTGATAACTGCAGTGAGAGCAGGAATTATGATGATGATCCATGTTAACAATTCAATTCTGTGTAATGGGAATATCAGGAACAATCGTGAAACCATGTATACTCCAGCCTTCACCATAGTTGCCGCATGAATAAGTGCTGAAACAGTGGTGGGGCCCTGCATGGCATCAATATCCACATGTTCAGGGCTACTCAACCAAGGTGTGAAGGGGAAGAGTGCAGATTTTCCAATTGCAGAAATAAATAATGATATTCCGATGATGAAGAGCAGCGTATCATCCAGCATGCCGGTAGCAGCCATCACCTCATTATAAACCAGGGAACCGATATGATTGTATATAAGAACCAGAGCCACTAGGAAACCCGCATCGGCAAGATGCGTGAAGACAAATGCCTTTATACCAGCAGCTGCAGCTTTTCTACCATCTGGACCTGGTTTATAGTAGTAATGTGAAATGAGTGCAAATGAACAGAGCCCCACCGTTTCCCAGCCCACAAATAGAAGAACAAAGTCTCCAGCAAGCACCAGCAGATCCATTCCCACAATGAATAATTGGAGAAATATCCAATATTTGGCCTCATGAGTATCACTGTTCATGTATGAGGCTGAGAATATTGCAATTAACATACCTAAGAATGATGCAATAAAACTCATGAAAATACCAAGTGGATCACCGTTAATTACAACCTCAAGTATATTTGAACCTCCCAGTGGTATCAGGTCCTTGGAACTCCATGTTATCTCTTCCCAGGAACCCAACATCTGCATTACAAATATATATGCTGATACTAGCCCAGAAACAGTAATTCCAAGTAATCCAATCCACTTGATTTTTTCCTTTAACAAAGGAAGCAGAAGTATACTAAGTATAATCCCCACAACAGGGGTAAAAATCAAACCAAAAATAATATCGCTCACCATTTCAACTCCTTTAATTCACCAATGAAGACACTTCCATGCTTTTCGTAGATTTTAACAAGGAAAGCAAGAGCTATTCCGATGATAGAACCTCCAATACCCAGTGAGAGAATAGCATAGGTCTGCGCTAATGGATTCGTTACATCACCATTATATGCAATTCCTATGAATACAAGATTGGCAGCTATCACCATGATCTCGATACCGATGATAATTCTAAGGGCATCTCTCTTAGTAATCAGTCCATACAGTCCTACAATAAACAGTAGAAAAGAGGATGCCAACCAGAATGCAAGATCAATGTTCATCTTTATTAACCTCCTGTGTGTATATTATTGATGAGAAGATGGTTATAAACAGGATGACTGCAAGTATTGCAGTTCCAATTTGGAAATTCACCGTTGTACCATGAATAATGGTATCGTCCCATAATGCATGTAGTGCAGCCGTCTCATTTGCAGCTTCTTCAGGGATGATCACATCATCAGTATTCTGAGAGATTAATGCCGTTGTCAACCCCAAGATTACAAAGAAGGTGAACAGCTGGGCTAGTTTGGCAACCGTGTTATCCATCTAGTACCGCCTCCTCTTTATACTCCAGAAAATTCGCACTAGCTGCAAAGAGTACCGTGAGTACACCTGTATAGATTAACAGGTGAAATAACCCCGCATATATGGCATTGATATACATCAATATCAAGCCGATACTGATCGTGGAAACCTCAAGACTGATAATTGCATAGATACGTTTATCAAACTCCAAGGCAAAAAATGCCGAGGTAATTGCTAGAATCATAAGGACAAAAATAATCAGATCCATATCAATCACTCCTTGCCCTCCGTTTCTTCTCCACAGTCTCAATCCGTTTGAGTTTTTCCCTATCCATCTCTGAGGTCATCCATGTTGGATGAAGATGGATGGAATCGAAGTTGCATTCTGCCTCACATTCACCACAATAGCAACACCTACCCAGATCAATGGTAAATGAGTACGAATCTCCCTCGATCTGCTCAATTGCAATGGCCAATGTTGGGCATACTCGTTCACATTTCTTACATAGGGTACAATTTTCTGGATTCATAACTGGAGTTCCCCTGTATCCTTCAGGGGTTTCTACACTCTCAAGTGGGAACTTGACGGTATTTGGTTTCGTTAATAGATTACCTACTGCTGAACGAGTAGCTTTTAAATAATTACGCAGAGCCATCACATCACACCTCCATACTCATCAATTAGTAGGACCAAGAGTACACCTATCATACTTACAGGTAATAGGTACTTCCATAATGCAGATGTAGTCTGATCCACCCGCAATCTGCTACTCAGTGTCTTGATGAATGCGATGATAAAGACTATAACCAGCAATTTTACTAGGAATAGAATAAATGCAATCAACCCTACCAAAAAAGTATTTTCTAAATCCAAGACGGTAGGACCACCCAAGAAAATGCAGACAATAAGTGCTGAGAGATTGAACAAATTGATGAATTCAGATAATTTAACAAGAGCAAGATCAGGTCCTGTTAACTCTGTCATCCATCCAGCTACAATCTCAGTCTCAGCATGTCCTGCTGAGAAGGGATTGAGCTCAAGGGCACCCATGGATGCAACTATTGTATTCAGGAATAGTAGGACCCATGGTATTAGCAGGATCAGACTAGCTCCGTTTTCTATAGTGATGAGTTCATAGGACATCGCTTTGGTCATATCTGCAATCCGCATAGTTTTAGTCATGATTGCTATCCCTGCAATAGATAATGATAATGGGATCTCCAGAGACATTTCAATCATCACTGCTCTCCCTGCACCTGACTGGGCATAGGGATTTCTTGATACCCAACCTATGAAAAACACAGCTGAACCATGAATCCCTAACAGGAAGATGAAGAAGAAAATATCTCCCTCAAATGAGATCAACCCCTCATCTGAAAAAATAGGCAGGAAAAATCCCATCAGCATGGCCACAATAAACTGTACTACTGGGAACCAGTGCTGGATTAATCTGGAACCTCCATCTGGATATACTCGTTCCTTGGCAAGCAACTTGGCAAAATCATAGAGGGGTTGCAGAAAGGGAGGCCCAATTCTGTCCTCCATACGAGCTGTGACTCGCCGTACCCACCACATGGTAATCACTGAGATAACTACAAGGAATAATGCCCCGGGAAATAGAATAAATTGACTTAATTCATACAACATTTTGATCACACCTCAAATAATCTCACCGGGCTATTCAATCGGTATTTTCGATTTGCTTTGCTAATAAGCATATCACCAGTTACGTCAACGGATTTCTCTGTACGTAGATCGGTAAACGTCACTCTCTCCATGCAACCGATACATGGATCTATTAATCTAATAATCATGGGTATATCTGCGACTTCCATTCCTTTGAACCTATGCAGGAGTGAAGTGATATTTGCTAGAGTTGGTGCTCGAACCTTATGTCTATCAGGTCCCGTTCCACCAGTAGATCTAATGTAATGTATATCCTCTCCTCGAGGTGCCTCCACCCGTGTGTGGGCCGTACCTTCGGGGAGCCTCTTTTTCACCTTGATATTGATGTCTCCAGCAGGTAGATTCTCCAGGATATAGATGCACTGATCTACACTATCGATAGTTTCATCTAATCGTACCATCATACTTGCCATGACATCACCCTCTTTGCGAGTGAATACTTCAAGTGGAATATCCTTGTAGGCAGCATAGGGAAAATCCCTACGGAGATCAAAATCAACACCAGAGGAACGAGCTGTAGGTCCTACTGCATTCATCTTGATTGCATCCTGATAACTGAGTACCCCGATATTCTCTATCCTCTTTAGGAAGGATTTCTCTTTTTGTAACACATTGTAATGGTCAATGATCATAACCCGAAGCTTTTTCAGCTGCTCCAATGTCTTTTTTCTGGTATCCTCATCAATATCTCGCCGTACACCACCTATGGTCTCGATGGAATAGTTTACCCGGTTTCCTGTCAGTTTTTCCAGGATATCCATGACAAGCTCCCTATCACGCCAGGTTACATGAAACATATAATCATATCCACCATCATGTGCAAGTACGCCGTACCAGAGTATATGACTGTGAATACGTTCCAACTCAGAGATCAATACTCTAAGCCACTGGGCACGATCAGGGATCTCATCAATGATTCCTGCTATCTTCTCGGCAGTTACTGTATAGGCCAGTTGATGTGCTGCAGAGCAGATTCCACAAATCCTCTCAATCAGATAGAGATTCTGCGTCCAACTTCCATCCTCCAGGGCCTTCTCGATACCTCGATGGTTGAATCCAATACGAAGGTCCACATCCTGAATAGTCTCTCCCTCAACATAAAACTGAAATCGGATAGGTTCTTTGTGCGTGGGGTGCTGAGGCCCAACAGAAATACTGTAGTCATTTGGACCAAGATGAGGTTTTAATTTCGTTGTCTTCTCTTGCCCAACACCTAAATCAATTAGGGTTTTCCTGATATCTGCTGAAGTGTACTCCTTACGCAGTGGATATAGGTTTTCTGGAAAAGTATCCGGGAGTAGTAACCTATTTCGAGGTTTATCAGACTTGAATTTAATGCCTAAAAAGTCAGTGATCTCCTGTTCATAGACTATTCCTCCAGGGAAGAAGGAATTAATGCTATTCACCTCAGGATTGTCCTTGGGAAGTTCAACCCTAACAAAATTGGTTGAATTTGCGCCTACATTTGGTGCACTGATGGGATAATCTACATAGAGTTTATCATTGGCCTCAAATCCTATTATGGTGCTCAGATGAGTATGTCCTGAATTGTAGAGCATCTCTACTAATTCGAGTAACTGATCTGGGTTGCTGATGAATATTTTGGATCCATCATTCATCACCTGTTGCTGATAATTTGATAAATTGGGTAATTCTAGTACCATGTTTCACATCCTCCTAAATATCGTTCCCCCGCAATTTCTGCAGTAATTTATAGACTCCAAAAGCAATAGCCTCTGGACGAGGTGGACAACCGGGGATATAGAGATCAACAGGAATAACCTTATCAATTCCACCCATGGTGTTGTAACAGTTATGAAATACTCCACCATCAATGGCACAGCCTCCAATGGCAACAACCACCTTTGGATTGGCCATCTGATCATAAATCTGTCTCAGTCGTGGTGCCATGGATCGTGTTACTGATCCAGTACAGAGCAACACATCAGCATGTCTTGGACTCCCCTGCAAGGTGATTCCAAAACGTTCTAGATCGTACCGTGGTGTTAATGCAGCGACTATTTCTATATCACAGCCATTGCAGCTACCCGCGTTCATGTGACTAACCCATGGTGAGCGAGTCAAGGCAGCAACAAATACTTTGGCACTAAGTTCCTGTAATGTCATTACTTCATACCTCTCCTGATTAGGATGATGGTATACAGCATGAGTATACCAAAAAACAATGTTGTCCAGTTAAGTGGACTGACATTGGCAGCAACTAACACATAGATAGTGGCTGCAATGAACCCCAGAACATGCAGTACCAAGTACAGCATGGAGATGGGGAAGATGGTTGTGGCATACCGGCTCTCGGTTACCGGCATACGTTCACCTCCTTGGTATCCTTCTGATACCCTCTCCGTCTTGATTCCAGTGTATAGGGATAGAAATTTCTCTATGGCTTTGAATAAGAGGAGCACAGTGATTATGGCTAAAAGAGCATATTTAACTCCGTCAACGAATTGAATAGTTCATACCTCCGAAATGTACCAATGAGGCTAGTACATCTCATGGATTTGCTTTTATTTTTCCCCCACCTTATATTAGAAGTATTGTATAGATAGTATACTAAACATGAATTGTTAATAATTTCTAGACACAACTTGATAATTTTAGATAATTTATTTATTCGTTGATATGAATTATGCAAAATAGTTAAATATTATGCCAATATGATGTTAATAAAATTTGCTATTTATATATACATTCGGACATTTGTGAATTTCGTACATTAATATTTTTTATCGAAAATTTCATAGCAGCGAAATATTGATTTCGTAGCCCTTTGCTTTACTATTAGTACAATAATTAGGGAATCGCCTCAGACTGCGTTCTGAATGTATTATTCAAATTGCTCAGTCTTGATCTATTAGTTCCTTGTTACCTAAACAGAAATCATTCGTAGATAATATTCTCAGGATTGAGTAATTATTCACAATTATAATGAAACAGCAATATACCCCTTGATCTACATCTAGCTGTGGTATGGACTGAACAATTATTACGAGTAAATTTGAGCTCCGAGGAGATATCACAGGAACGTATTCCCCGTAATATCCTAGAGAGTTATATCGGCGGGAAAGGGCTGGGTGTCTATTATCTCATGCAGGAAGTTGATCCTAAGGTTGATCCTCTCTCAAGTGAGAACGTACTGATTCTATCCACAGGACCTGCACAGGGGACTTTACCGATTGCTGGTAGACATGTAATGGTATCTAAATCACCCCTATCAAATATGTTCATTGATTCACATGTAGGTGGCTATATAGGTCCTGAATTGAAATTTGCGGGTTATGATCTGCTTATTATCAAGGGCAGATGTGTATCACCGTCATTTCTACTTATTGATGATGATTCTGTGAGTATCAACGATGCCTCAGATCTCTGGGGACTTAGCACACTTGATACTGAGGAGAAATTGAAGGAACGATTTGTGGATGCAAAGGTAATGAGTATTGGGCCTGCAGGCGAACATGAGGTGAGATTTGCTAGTATCTGTAGTGATGGCTATCGTACCGCAGCTCGTGGGGGCTTAGGTATGCTAATGGGATCCAAAAATCTCAAAGCAATAATCATCAGAGGAAGCAAAAAGCTGGATAAAGATAAGAGTATTAGAGAGATAGAAAAGGAGATTAACACGAGAGCAAAAGCATCTAGGGATTCTGGACATTTACTACCTAAAGTTGGCACATCATGGTTACTTGACATCGCCAATGCACGGGATCAGTTACCAACAAGGAACTACTCCTCGGCTGAGTTTGAGCATGCTGAGAAGATAAATCATACTGCACTGGAGAAGAAATTTGAGGGAAGAATAAAACGAAAACCATGTTACAGGTGCTCACTTGCCTGTTCATATGTACTGGAAAATGATTACCATTGGGCCAATGGTAGACCTATTCAGCATCCTGAGTACGAGAGCCTTGGTCTGCTTGGATCTAATCTGGGTATATATGACCTTGATGAGCTGCTGCATCTCAATCACAGGTGTAATGAGCTGGGCCTGGATTCAATCTCAACAGGGGGAACAATCTCCTGGTTCATTGAGATCTGTGAACGAGGTTTAGTTCCAGAGGCGTATAATAAAGAATGTCTTGCTTTCGGGGAGTATGAGAAGATCCTTGATCTTATCAGTAAGATTTCATTACGACAGGGAGTAGGTAAGATTCTTGCAGAGGGAACACGCAAGGCAGCTGAACTTTTTGGTAACAACACTTCTCGATTTGCTGTCAATGTGCGGGGACTAGAGTTACCTGCGTGGGATCCCCGTGGTAAACTCGGGATGGGTCTGAGTTACATCACCTCAAATGTGGGGGGAAGCCATCTCCGCGGTTGGCCTAGAACAACTGATATTCCTGATAGGAGTATGCTACCCATTATCGACGGATTAATTGAGGAACAGGATATCAAGATTATCAAGGATAGTCTGGTGATGTGTCATTTTACGCACTCAATCAAACCTGCACTTGATCTTGAGGATACAGCTCGCATTTTCTCAGCATTTGTCAATCGAGAGGTTACCATAGAAGAGATGCGTGTGATTGCCCAACGTATCTGGATAAGCTGCCGGCAGTTCAATGTGGCTGCACTCGGTCCACCTAGACCGACAGACCGGCTACCTCCCAGGTTACAGGAGGACCGTCTACCCTCAGGTGTGGCAAAAGGGCTCAATGCCTTTGTTTCAGAAGAGGATCTACAGGAAGCACTTGATATCTACTATGAGAAACGCGGGTGCAATAGACAGGGTGTTCCTCTGGAGTAGGAAGTTTTTTGCTTTAATAAATAAACTATAGTGTATTTCTTATCTAGATGAATTCTAACTAGCGAATTACTTTTCTATTTTCCAAATTGGTAACCTAAGTGCATATCCTTTTATTTAATCTGGAAAAGACTTACTCATGACCACTATCGCATTTCCCATAAGTAATGCAAACTCGAGAGATGACAAGGCATATGGCCACTTCGGCAAGGCTAAATCATTCTATGTTGTTAAAGACATTAATGATCCCTCCAAGGATGAGATTATCGCAAATGAGAGCGATCATTTTGGCGGAACATTATCTCCACCCGATTTTCTCAAGGAAACAGTGAGTATCGATGCTATCTGCACTATAGGGATGGGTATGAAAGCCATAGCGAAATTCCAGTCCCATAATATTGCAGTGTATCAGATCGATGATGAACCCATCTCCATAGTGCTTGAGAAATACAGAAACCAGGAACTCACAGAGATGACAGAGGGATGCTCACATCATCATCAATAATTAGTACTAATTATTTCAAGCAGTGAAATTTACCAATTTCACCCGATTCGGTGAGATGATGTCACCACTACTCCATTGATTATGCATCTTTGGGGCTACTTTTCTCATGATATTAATTGCTCCATTAATATCCGCATTTCTCTGTCTTCCACAGCTGTTACAACGGTATAATCCCCGGTGTATCCTGTTGGCTTTTCTTACCACTCCACAATTACTGCAGGTTTGAGAGCTATAGCTCTCGTCAATTTCCTTATAGATTATTCCATAATCCTCGCATTTGCTTCTGAGTTTATCCTTGAATAGCTTGTATGGGATCTGCTGGAGCATCTGGGTCACTTTTCTTCTCATTCGCAACCCACGTTTCATATCCTCCCAATCTCCCACTACTATGTTTCCAATATCATGCTTCAGGCAATGTTGGATAATGTAATTTACCTGATGAGCCATGAAATTCCGCATCACATTGTATCGTTTGATATGATGTCTACTCATCTTTCTTCCCAATTTCACTCCTTGTTTGTCATAGATCGATTGCAATTTTGCTTTCTGCTTGTTCCACAGCTGATTGTAAGCTTTTATTCCACGTCCCTCAAGAATGAAGGCAGTCTCCTCTGTGCTCACTGCAGTGGCAAAATTATTCAATCCCAGATCAATACTCAAAAATTTTGATGGATCCAAAATTGGATTTGATAATATTGGCTCATAAATATACTCTATCTCGTAATAGCTTCCTTGAAACCTGGGTATAATTCTTATATTGATGATTTTTTCATCTCTGATATTTCTGGGTACGGGTACATAGATGTATCGTTTTCCCATACTCACAGCTCCCCTTCTACCAAGAGAAATTCTGATCCTATCTCCCTCCAACTTCAGCTGACGAGTTATGAACTCTGCCTGAAAATGCCCATTGAACTTCAAGTAATGGGGAATATGCACCTTTTCCTTGTATAATCCCTGTTTTTTCTTCCTCAATAATGCCAGAAATGATGAAAAATTACGTCTCAATATTCTCAGAGTGAGTTGTGCATTATCTGATGATAATGATTGATAGGAGGGAAGAATCTTGACCTGATGAAACAGGGCAGATTCTGAGATTACGCGATTATTGCTGAAATACTCCTGCCTCAGAATATAGAGAGCATCATTGTACAGATTCTTTGTCAACCTCGTGAGCTGCCTGAAGGTATTGAAACCTTCCACATTCTCCCGTAAATGGTTCTTCTGTACTCGCATTATATAATTTGAGTATTCATCATATTAAGCTTTTTCGCAGAGTGGTCTAAAACTGAATTTCTGTCCATTTAAATGGACACTTTATGTATTCTAAAGTATGAGTACTAATTATACATCATGATGATCATCAGGGTCATTCTCATCATCATTAATATTTGTCCTCATTTCGTAGGATTTAAGGAATGATCCAAGAATCAAGAAATAATGCAAAATCAAATCATTGTTGTAGCAGGCATGATTGCTTACAACGATACACTGCTGATCGTGCAGCGATCACTGGAATCATCACTGGAGGCTGGAAAATGGGAATTTCCAGGGGGTAAAGTGGAGTTTGCTGAATCACCTGAAGATGCACTGAAACGAGAGATCATGGAAGAGCTAAATCTTGAGATCCAGATTGACAAGCTTTTTGCAGTGAGTTCTGGCATGCTCAGCAATGATCTACATGCGGTTATGTTAGTATACTGCTGTTCTTCATCTTCTGATTCGATCATTCTTAAGGATGGAAACCAGTACAAGTGGGAGCATAAGACCAATCTATCACAGTATGAATGGGCTATTCTTGATATCCCCATTATAGCACAGATCCAATAATTACATTCACCTGTCTCTCAATCGTATTTCTAAGCTTATATACATAATTTCCAATAGATTATATGCTTAAACTAGCAATCAATAGATCATTACTCCTCCGGGGGTTCGTTTTATTAATACCACTATTTCTAGGGTTAACAACAGGATCAGCATGCATAATGCCTGATGGATCAACGGGACCGGTATGTCCTTAAGATAATCGCAATATATTTGCTCCTGATTATAAGTATATCCAACCAATCTGTCAAACTATTTCATAAGTTTATTAAATACTCAATTTCCAAGAAAATTTGTCAACAAGGTGATCCTTATCATTTCCATTACCTGTTGACGTAGGTTTTCTGAAATGAATACATATTTAGCAGTATTGTTAGTGATGATTGCTCTATTCATCCTGACCTTTCTAACCGCATTGTACATCCGCAAGTACGACAACCCCAACCTGACGATAGCCTTTTATGTCTCAATGATTGCCATCATCCAGGTCATCACCAATCGTCTGACCATATTTGATTTTGGTCCACCTGCTTTGGAATTTGTATCACCAATAGGTACGTACTTCTTCGCCTTTACTTTCCAGATGACGGATCAGATCAACGAGAAGTACGGTCGAAAAGAAGTACAGAAAATGATCATCATTGCTCTACTGACTCAAGTTTTTATTGCCTTCATGCTCTGGTTGGTGACTCAACAGCCACAGGTGAATGATAATTTTGATGCCAACTCTTACAATACCATATTTCTGGGCTCAGGAAGGATCATTCTTGCCAGCTGGATCACCTTCTTCATTAGTGAGAATGTTGATGCATTCATATTTGATTGGTTCAGGAAGAAATTCGAGGGTAGGTTGCTCTGGTTGAGAAATGTGGTGTCAGATCTTGTGGGTCTTTTTGTTGATTCCTTGATCTTCATCCCACTGGCATTTTATGGTATTTTTGATCTACCAACAATTATTGCAGTCATGACTGGCCAGGTCATCACCAAATGGCTTTTTGGTACACTTGATACTCCTTATATCTACCTCAACCGGTGGATATTGACAACTGAGAACCCTATTATCAAGAAGCTAGTAGCCTAGCGTATCTAGTTAAATCCTGATTGAGAATTATGCTCTTATCAATAACACTTACATAATAAACAGAAAAGCGTTCATAATGGAACTCATAGATAAGTACAACAATCCCTTTATCCTAGTTGAAAAGTCTGCAAGTGACTTTTCTGAGGCTGAATGGGAATCAATTATAGCTCTTGATCAGCAGGTATTCAGGGAGACATATCCTGTGGAGGATCCCATACCAGGAGGTGAGAAGATAAAGAAAGCCAAACTCACCAGTATAGATACTTATGATGTGAGATATTTCCTAGCTACGCGAGACAATACTTTTCTTGGTTATGGCCGACTAAACTATACTAATCAGACGAGTCCCAATTTCAAAGAGAACAAACACATCGTCCAGTGTAACATTCGTATTTATTCAGAATTCAGAAGACATGGCATTGGAAAGGCTATTCTCAAATATTTTATCACAATTTGCCGAAATTTGGATAAAACTGTTTTGCAAGGGGATGTATACCTACAATCAGCTGTGGATTTTGTAAGGGAAATATTGGATGCTGAACCTGCAAAAACTGGAGATGAGAACCGGGTATACGTACATAATATAGATTGGGACCTGATGAGGTCTTGGATACAGGTTAGGGATGACCGGGAGATTAAGATCTATGAGATCATTCCAGATGAGATAATAGATGAGTTCTGTGCTGTTTACAACACAACACTAGACAGGGAGCCATCAGGAGAGTTAGAGGAGAAATTTATTCTGACACCAGATTTGCAGAGAAAATACGAAGCACAATTCAAACAGAATGACAAGGTAATTCATAATGCTGTTGCTTTTCAAGATGATTCTATTGTGGGCCTCACCGAATTATTTTATGATCTCAAGGAGAATTATTACATTTCACAGGGATTAACCGGTGTACTAACGGAATTCGAGGGTCAGGGATTAGGCAAATGGCTGAAAGCAGCACTGCTTTTACATGTAAGCAAACTCTACCCAGATATCAAATTTGTTAGGGCAGGGAATGCTAGCACCAACCAACCCATGCTCTCAATCAACCACCGCATGGGATTTAAACGTGTATTTCAGAGATTTGATTATAATATTCATCTGGATAAGCATTAATATTCTGACACAGGAATGTACAAAATCAAGTAGCTGAGTAATCAATCCTTAAATACAAGTTATTCACATCTATTCCCATGGATTTAGATGGATTCAGAGAAAATCGCAAGGAAAAGGGCATTCCTACAGAAAAGATAGATGAGGCAATTCAATTATTAATGGCTTTTGAGGAGTATCTTGGAAAGGATCTCAAGCAATGTAGCTATGATGAAGTACATCATTTTGCTGGCAAACTCATTGATGAGAAGAAGAATTCCTTTGATAATTTTATCTATATCATCTGGATGGCATATTATCTCAACAACCATGAGATGATCCTGGCTTCTATGGAACTAATAGACGGCTATGAGATTATGCCCAACTTTGTTCGGAGGGTGGAGGAAAAATTTGGTTTGGAGATGGTTGGCAAGGTATTTGACCAGACACAGTTCCCCCTTGGATTGCATCCTGAAAGAAAATCAGAATTGATGCTCAATGCACTACATAAATTCATCAAGGAGGTTGGTGAGGAATGTGCCAACCAGTTCATGGAGTTGGGATTGCGAGATAAATATGTGGAGAGTTATAAAAATCCCCGGCAGGAATACCTGGATAGTGACAATATTGATGCTTACCTGCTATTCAAGCGAGAGAAATTCATCAAGCTATTACGCAAGCACAGGGATGAGGGCACACTTTTCTTCACCCAGGTTATTGATGATGAGGTGTTGGAGTATGTAAATAATAATCCCTACATTGAATCGGGAGTAAGAGACGGGGAACGGCTGGAGTTGGCCAAGATACCCTACATGACCAAAGAGTTCTTACATGCTGTATCAGACATTGAGAAGCAATATTATTTCTGTCATAATCCCTGGGTTAGAGAGGCCATCAAACAGGGCAAGCAGATACCAGTTGCCATCTGTCATGCGTCGGGAGGATATTACAAGAATTTCTGGGAATATGTGCTTGATCATCCAGTTGAAGTAACACTACTTGAATCAGTGGTCACTGGGGGTAAAACCTGTAAATTTGCAATTAAGCCCATTACTGGCTATCCCGAGGGATTTGAACCTGAGATCCATGAGGAATGTCTATAGATAGTATACTAGTTGAAAAATATAGATTATATGTTAGGTTGGTATGATTATTGTAGTGATGGCCTGTAGCTCTCTATGTAGCTGATCATCCCCTCAGGATCGGTGATGATCTCCAGGTAATCAAAGATCTTCTCAGAGATATTGGCCACCTCGACAACATTTGCCTGCCTGCTGAATGGTGTCTGGGTGTTCCTGTAACCCTGCAAGTTGGCATTGACCACAATCATATCATGTGGAGGTTGCTCATTGAACATGTAGTGATACTGTATATCAGTCAATACGATGACATAATCAAATGCCGGTGTATCTTCTCTCTTGGCATATCTGTACACCAGGTGTCCATTGGTACCATGTCCCACCTCTGTTCTAATGATCTTCTCCTTGAGTGCAAACACACCCATGTCAAAGGTATCCACCCTCTGTAAATCAGTGGCAAATGCCACCAGATGCACGGTGTTGGATGGATCATCCTCAGCCTTTCTGGCAAGGATGGCACCGAAGGTGGAGGCAATGTCCACTGGTCTTCCATGCATAGATCCTGAGGTATCCACGGCCACCAGGTATTTCCTGTTGGCAGGAAGGACGAGGTTGACAAAGGAATCCTCAAGTGCTTGCTTCAGAACTCCCCTGTATGGCGTATAAGTGACCTGTTCCATGGCAGTCATGAATCTGAATGGTAGTAGTTTTGATCTGATCACCGCCTCTCTGGTGAACCGAGATATCACTTTTCTATCTTCCACACCGTGTCTATCAAAGGTGTTGAGGTTGTTGATCAGGGCGAAGAGGCCCATCTTATCCATAACTGCTTCAAATGCCAGCTTGTGATCCACTCCCTGACCAATGAGCTTGTCAAGATATGCTCTCCAGTTCTCATCCGTGGGTAGGGTGACCTCACTGATTTCACCTTTTTTCTGCTGTTTGTAGTGTCCGATGATAGCCTGAAACACAGCATTCTGCTCCTGATTCACAGCAGTTGGTCTACTGATACGTAGCAGGTTGTACAGGGAGAACTGTGTGCCCAGCTGATGATACTTGGCAGCTTGAAACATACTCATGGTATTGAATCGATGATTGATGGCCCTTGACAACAGGTAGGGAAAACCTTCCTTTCCTCCCTGCTTGGTGTTCAGCCCTCCATTGATATGTTTCACCCAGTATGCCACAGTGTGGGACATATCATCCGGTCGAATCCAGGTTGAGGATAGCATCTCGGCTGCATCATCTGGATATTCTTTCCTGTACTTGGTGGCACCTACCAGAATCCCTGCAAGCAAATGGCTGATAGATCTGAGATGCCACTCATGTCTGGTGATGTATAACAGGTTGAAGAGAAAGGTGAATTGCCCCCTCTCAAGTACTTGATACACCAGATTCTTCACACGATCCATGCGCTCAGCAGAGGATTCATAGTATTTATCCTCAAGAAATGTGGTGGCCACTGCTGCGACAAGCTCGTTTCTGGGATCCTGATAGGAGTAGGCCTCAGCTCCCTCGTATGTCATTACATTTTTGATTCTTGGTGTTTTGGTGTTGAATTTCATGTTACTCACCCCTATTGCTCGTACACTTGTCTTGTGGAAACGAGTAGTTGATGAAGAGGACCCAGACGCTCTAGTCTACTGAGCCACACCAGGAGTTCCAGGTGATGGGATTTGAACCCATGGCCTTCTGGTTAATCGATGTACTCTCTATCAGTAGTATTCCAAAGGTGTATTAAGACAAGGTAGTCTCAGAACGATTGACCGAAATATCTGTAAATAACTGATGTAATCGCTCTGATGTAGTACTTAATACACCATACTCATAATCATAGCTAATAAAAATAACTGAACTACACATACCTTAATCGATTCAATGACCAAGTGTAGGCCTCAATACTAAATTTATGGATATTAATCCACAAGAGGATGGATTCTTATCAATGGTAATGCTGAAAATTTCAATGGCAAAGAGATCGAAAATATGATTCGTATGGGTCTATATTGTGTTATATTATCATTTTAGGTTAAATAAAATGAAGGACACAAGGAGGTGATGAAGAAACTATAGGTGCTCTACCTGTTGAGCTACAGCCCATCTGTTTGCAATGGTTGGGCTGGTGGGAATCGAACCCACATCCTCCCGGTTATGAGCCGATGTATTCTCCAATCGTTAGTGATCCTTCTAATTCAAGACAAGAAATGCAGTATGATGATTGATTCAAATGACAGTTGATGTAATCACACTACGATAGTACTTGATATGGTATTCTCCATAAACGTCAATATAAATATTCCCTAGCTCCACATTACTAAATAGTTACTCATAGGTGGGTTGCAACAATATATGCTCGATATTAGATCGTGCACCCTGGTTGATGATAAGCATGAAGGCATCCACCACCTCATCCACATCTATTCTATGGGGCTTGGGTTTCTTCTGATCATGATCCTTGAACCACTCCGTGTCCACACTCCCTGGATTTATCGTTGCAGCCTTGACAAACGTACCCTTGAGCTGTTTTCTCAAGGAGCCAATCATCCCCTGCACGGCATGTTTGGATGCGGAGTACACTGCACCTCGTGCAGCAGTATTCAACCCCAAATTGGAGGAGGTGACGATGATCTGACCAGCATTTCGCTCAAGCATGGAGGGTAGGATTCCCCTGATGTAGAGGAAAACTCCCTTTACATTCGTATCAAACATCTTATCATACTGCTCATCAGTCATATCCTCAATATTGCCAAATTCTCCAGTACCTGCATTCAGTATCAGAATATCCACATGTTTCATTTTTTCCAGAACATCGTTGCAGATCCTCTTGGCATCCTCTGTATTGCCAACCTCTCCCTTCTGGAAATAGACCAGTGATCCATGAGCCCTCAGATCATCCGCAAGTGCCTGTAATTTCTTCTCTGATCTTCCGGTGAGATAGATATTGTGTCCATCATCAAGCAGTGTGGAGATGGTGACCAATCGCTTAGCCAGTGCGGCCCCAATTCCTGAACTGGCTCCAGTGATTAAAATATTCATAGATGATGGTGTTGATTAATCTTTTTTATAATTGTTCTAGCTCGTAGAATTATTGGAATGTTTTTGACTGCAAGGAGGAAATAATATCACATTTTTAGACATTTGATTGACATATAATCTTGCTGTTTAAAATCCTAGCATGAACATCCATTGTATGGGTTCTCCATTCTCTGATTCTACTGCTCTATGTGAATATATTGAATCAAATAATTTTGAGCTGGCTTTTGAGAACAAGAATGAGGTTCTGTCACATACTGGATAAATCACAATCAATTACTGATAAGTTTCAGAGATTTAGATTACTGTTTTCCGTATTAAAAACTCAATTCAAATGGAATGAACTTGCGGATGAAGCATATTTTGACGAGGCAATCTGGCTTGCCTATGATTTGGGTCAGAACGCTCAACTAATTGAATTATACATGATGCGGGGAGTAACCTATCTACTCCATGCAGAAGAACCATTTGATGAGAATTACGGGATTGCTGATGAGTATTTCATGAAATGCTGGCCCCTACAATCGTGGGAAAATCGGGATGAGTTTATTGTTGAATGGCCCTGGAAGACACATGAAGAAAGCAGTACAGTTCCACTTGAGGAATGATTGGGGTTGTATCACTATCTGAGGCAGTATTTAGAGCAAAATGATCCCAGAGATTTTTTTGAAATGCTGTTGATACAACTTCGGTCAAATGAGAGTGTGAAGTTGAGAAAAGAAGGAAAATTGAAGGAATTTCTAAATAATTTCATAGCTATATCACTTAATATGCCCCAAGGCATGCGAAATATGAATCATGCTAGAGAGATATTCAGGGAAGAGAAGAAGAAGGATCTGAAATTTCAATTATTTGATATTACAACTATCTATCATCATTTAGCATTGGCATATTGGTCCAATCAAGATTATGAGAATGCACGGATCAATTTCGAAGAGAGTAAATATTATCGAGATAATTATTCTCATTATCTTGATAAATTTTCAACATATGGTAATTTATCAGCTATTTATTCAAAATTAGATGATTCTCATAATGCTATATTATTATTATTAAATCTTCTTAATGAATTGATATTGAATAAAGGAGAGGAGGTTGATTTAATTAATAATTACTTACTAATGTGTGATCTTTATATTATCGATAAAAATTATAAAAATGCAATTATAATGGCTGAAAAATGCATAGAGTTGGCAAATCGATATAATATGATCAATGAATTAAATATGGCCAAAGTAAAGATTGAACGGTGTAATACACAAATGAATGTTGTAAGTTTATCCCATAAGAAAATTGACGAATGAATTATTCACAATCAAAAGCAGTGCTTCCGTCAGGCATCTCACAGTTACCCGCGGAACCCAAAACAATACCCAAAAGGAGTGGTAGTATAAGCACAAAGGCTTTAATTGCAAAAGATCGGTTCAAAAGTTTTAGATACTTTATCATGGAATGAATTAATTGTTTAACATAAAAACTTGGAAACATCACAAGGAGAGAGTTGAGTGAAAGTATTGGCAAAGAAATGAACTTGAATGTTGATATTTAAATTCTGTAGAAAGAATTTGATTTTATGGGTTCTCTATTTTCAGATCCTGTTGAATTATGTAATTATATCAAATCAAATAATTATATACTGGAAAGGGAGAAGAGAGAAGAATTAATATCATATCTGAAATCAGTAGATTCAATTACTGATGATGATTTGAAATTTAGATTACTTTTTTCTGTAATAAAAGCCCAATTTAAGTGGAATGAACTTACTGATGAATTGTATTTTGACCAGGCAATTACTCTAGGTACATTGTTAGGACAATCTGATCATATCATTGAACTGCTTATGATGAGAGGGGTTTTCTATCTTCTTCAAGCAAATGAACCATTAGATGAGAATTACGGAATTGCAGATGAGTATTTCATGAAGTGCTGGTCATTGCAAACCTGGGATGACCGGGATGAATTTGTGGTTGATTGGCCTTGGAAAAAAGTGGAGGAATGTAGTCCTGTACCATTAGAGGAGAGAATGGGGCTGTACCAATATTTGAAAGAATTTTTTGCACAACAGGATCCAAATGAATATTTTGAGATGCTATTGATACAATTACGGGCCAATGAGAGTGTGAAGCTGAGGAAAGATGGAAAGCTGAAGGAATTTCTAAATAATTTCATCGCCATTTCACTTAATATGCCCCAGAAGATGAGAGCAATGGATCATGCAAGGGAGGAATTCAGGGAAGAGAAAGAGAATGACCTGAGTTGGCAGATTTTTGATATAGCCACGGTGTATCATTATCTTGCTATTTCTTATTTGTTCAATTCTGATAATGAGAATGCACGAATTAATTTCGAGGAGAGTTTGTATTATCGCGAGAAACGTTCTCATTATCTTGATAAAATTGCAACATTCGGTAATTTAACACAGGTTTATTCAATATTAGATGATTCTCATAATGCATTATCGTTATTACAACAATCTAATGATTTTATTTTAGATAATGGAATGGAGATTGATTTAATTAAAAATTATCTAATAATGGTAGATCTCCATATTAGTGATGGAGAATTTGCAAATGCTATAAAATTTGCTGAAAAATGTATTAAATTAGCAGAGAAATTTGATAAGAAAGGAGATTTAGAAATGGCTTTGGCGAAAATAGAGAGGTGTAATGAACAAATAAAATTGGATAATATTTCGGTTAAGAAGAAGGAGTAGAAATTCCTTTAGCAATCAATTAATGTCCTTCCATCGGGTGTTTCACAGTTTTCTGCAGAACCGAAAACAATTCCCAGGAAAAGTGGTAGTAGAAGCACGAATATTTTGATTGTAAACGATCTATTGATGAATTTTAGATAATTGATCATGGGATTATCTACCAATTCCATCTTAAAAAGTTGGAAGCACCACGGAGGGGAGCGAAAGTATTCAAGATAAGATTAAAATCAAATGTAATCAATCAAATATCGAGAAATGCATGGTTTTCAGCTTCATTTGCAAATGAAACTGAAATTTAGAATAGTATGGAAAACTATGGGTTAGATAGTAATCACATTTGGTATTTCTATGGATCTCAGTCAAATCAGGGTCAATATAGATAACTTTCTAAATTCAAAAAGCATTTCCATGGTCGGTGTATCATCCAATCCCAACCATTTTAGTCGTGTGCTACTGAAGGAGTTTGTCAGCAGGGGGTATGAAATGGAGCTTGTCAATCCACATGCTGGAGAGATAGACGGGGTTGCTGTACTCAGCTCTGTTTCACAGACCACTGCGGATCATGTACTGATCATCACAGCCTCTTCAAGAAGTAAGGGAGTTGTTGAGGAGTGTAATAACAAAGAAGTCAAAAGTAGTGTCAAGAGTATCTGGTTTTAACGTGGTGGTGGACAGGATTCTGTAGATGCGGATGTTATTGATCTGTGTGAGCAACATGGGATTGCTGTTATTCCGGGGTATTGCCCATTCATGTTTTTCGATAAACCTGGATTTGGTCATGGGATACATGCATTTTCATGAAATTGACTGGGAAGTATCCGAAACGGAAATGGGAGCATGTGGTTGGATTGACTAGTCATTAATAATTGAAATATTATTTTAAAAATGTGTAAAATGCTATTTAAATATAGTGTTGTGCATTAATAATGAAATTAGGTTCAATTCCTGGAATGAATAATTATTATTTAATATGTCAAATATTCTCCCCCTATTGTTGAAAATCTTGATAATTGGCTCTTGTGGCAAAAAGAAAAAAGTATCTGACTCTTCAGAACCTACGTGCAATAATCTTAGAACTAAAAGACAACGAGTTAATGCAATTAAGATATTTGAAGAAAAACTTACTCCTGCTCGATATTTATACACTGGCAGACAAGCGACCCTTATCTCAGAATCGATTGATCTTCTTAGAAAAAATCACCATGTTGATTACTATATTTTATCTGCCGGTTTTGGCCTTGTTCATGAGGATGATATGCTCCCACCGTACGATTGTTCATTTAATGGAGATTCAAAATCTAAAATACTAGCTAGAGCTGATCAACTAGGAATAAATGAAAAACTTGGACAAATAAATGAAAAATATGATCAAATTTTTTTAATTATGGGAATAAAATACCTTTGGACATTAGAGTTGGATATTATTGAAAATATTGGTAATAAAGTGGTGATTTTTGGCCATGATAAAGGCCTTACGGAAAAGTATGTAAATATAACAACAGAGATGATTAACGCAATAGATCGTTCAAAATTAATAATCCCACTAGGGAATAGTATCAGCAATAAAGGGTCTATTCTGTACAATTTCGCGTATATTAATCAAAAAGATAACATTTCTTTTGAATATTGGTTAGATATTATTAATTCTTAATGATAGGAACTACTAAATTTGAAAATTTTTTAATTATGAATAATATTTTGCAATTTCAGAATTATTTATAATCTAAATTTGTTATTTATATAGTTTCGATATTATAATTTTCAAATCTTAGTTACATTCCCTTTTAATTTTTTATTAAAACCTCTAAAATTATATTTATAATATAATATTTTGCAGTCTTCTAAAAAATGAAAGGAAGATTAAAAACAGAAAGCAATAAAATTAATATGGGAGAATAAAATGTTTTGCGAATGCGATTCAATTTGTGATGAAAAAAGAATTGGGGAAAAATATTATTGGTGTTGTGCTGATTGCTGTGCTACATATGAAATTAAAACACAAAAGAGAATATATCTTGATTGGAACCCTCCTGTAAAAAAAGAAAGTATACAAATTAGTAATCTAGATATAATAACGCCTGCTAATGTGAATCTTAAATTCTTTGATTATTTGAAAAAGGGAGAAGAAATTCCTCAAAAGAGTATATTAAACAGAAAAGTAGCTAAAACGATCCTTAATAATTTGAGAGTCGGTGTACCACCATCTCTAGATAAGATTCATCATCTTAATGTTAACTTGTCTGACAAATTAGATAGTCATTTAAATGATTTAATCAATAATAATCTAATAGGTGATTCTTATTTTGTCTATGCACCTCCAGGAATGGGAAAAAGTCATTTTATTAATAATACGATAAACGAATTACTAATTAAAGGATACTCAATTGCTAAAATAGAACTTAGCTCTAATTCTGGTATTCGTTTCAATAGATTTGATCAAATTGCTCAAGAGATACTAAATAATTTACAATTTCAATATCATGGTAGATTATACAAATTTCCTTATTTATTTGAGATATTTCGTCAACAAGTAATTTCAGAGAGAGGGATTGAAAAATCCAAAATTAAAGAGATCTTGGGAAATATCCATAGTGAGTACTTGAGAAAACTATTATTTGTTTGGCTATTCTATTCATCCTTTCCTAATTCCTACTTTCCTAAAGGATTCGATAGACAAAAAGCATTAGAAAGGATATTCTTTTTGACTTCAAATATTTTTAATAACAAATGTAAAGAAAAAGTTGATTTATTAGAACCAACTTATCCATCAAATTTATATCATGATTTAATTAAAAATTTAAAACTCGGAAGATCATATAAGTCAAAATATTATGCAAACTCTCCATTTAATGTAAGGAATAATAATTATCGAAATGCATGGAACTTTATCAAAAGTTTAACAATTTTAGTCCATGATTTAATTGATAGTCCTATTGTTTTTGTTTTTGAAGAATTTGAAGATATACTTAATTTGAACAATGTTAGTTATTTTAATAAGGCAATAGATAATTTATCTACTTTTTTTCAATTCATTGACACCACAATTGATACATATGCATATTTTGTTATTACCAGCAATTTTTATCAGAAAACAATGGACTATTTGTCCAAAAAATTAGATCATATGATTGATGATGCCGAGGACATTTGGCTTAGTCAAGAAACTTTTAACCAAATTAGCCTAAAAATAGATGATATTACTCCAAGAAAAAGACAAAAATTAGGTTTAAAAATATTTGAATTATTAATGTTGGCTGATGCAACTGAATTGATTGGTGAGAGAGATTTAATTCTTGATACAATTGATGAATATTGCTTTGTTAATCAAACAATTAGAGACTTTGTAAAAAATATTATTTTATTAGCTGATGAAATAAATGCAAAAAATCATATTTATTGAAAATATATGTGAAGAACCTAAATATATGTTAGAAAAGCTATTAATGCTGAAAATATATTTTTTTATTAATGAAGGTAAAGAAATTTTTAGACATTGTCACAAGGAAGGCCAAAGTTCAAAATAATGATAAATTATCCACAATCATTTTAATACCTTTTGGCCTGGAGCCTTATTACAATATTTTAGGACAAAAAAATTATAAGTATATAAAAGATTTCTATCAATTAAAAGGACATTTGGAAGAATTTCAACTTTCTTTAAGTATTGATGATTTTGATATTCTTGATTTGGATACTATTAATGAATATATTTTTAGTGATCAATCAAACTATATTAGATCAAAATTATATGGATTTGAATTACAGAACAAATATATTATATTAAATGACTTTACTTTATTTGAATTATATAGCAAAGATGAGAGAGCTTTAAGTCATTTAGAGTTTTTCAATTGGAGAGTTTCTAATCAAATTGAAGAAAGATGGAACAACTTAATTAATCACCATTTTAAGCAAGTCCTATTATTAGAAATATATTGTTCTAATATTTCTCTTCCACTATTGGATTATTTTGAGAACTATTATTCAATAATTCAAGGTAAAATAGAATTAGCTAATATTATCAATTCATGTTTTGATAATACAAATGCATTAAAATCAGTTGATAGTAATTTCTTACAGAAATTTAATTTCCTTTTTAAGATAATAAATTTGAAAATACATTATCTAATAGCAGATATTGTTGGTATGATAGGACCTGAGGACCTAAAAAAAGAAATATATAAATTAATTCACAAAGAGTATCCCGATTACAATATTGTTAATCACTATTTAGGAAAGGAAATATGGAATAAACTATTAACCTGTGATTTTATGATAGAAAATTTTCAGAATATTTCTGATAATTATATTTGCTTACTTCATAACTTCATTCCAGTTATTAATGATGAGAATTTTATTAAATCAAACTTAATTCTTGAAGATGATTTCAATATTAATTTTCAAAAATGCAAAGAAATGATTAATCAAGGCAAATTGGACGGTCCTACACTAAAGTATATTTTTGAAAATTATAAAAACTACAGTTTCTCAACAAATTTACTTAACCTCTACAAAAATATAAGTGAAGATCAGTTAATTACATCAAAACTTAATGCCATCATCAAAAGTAATAGAAAAACATTATTTATTATAATTGATGGATATTCCTATTTTCAATTCTTAGAACAAAACTTGTTTGATGAAAGTAAATTTGAAATTGAATTTGCATATTCAAATTTACCGACAATAACTAAACATTTTTTCAACAATTGTGATATAGAAAGAGGAACCGATGGAATAACAAATATATCTTCATTTCTTGGCAATGATTTTAAGAAAATTAGAGATTTCGCATTATCGACCAAAAAATTTTATACAATTTATGATACTATGCTAGATAGAATAGGTAGGTCCAAAGGTTCATCATTATCTAATCAAGCTGAAAATTTGATTGACGATTGTATAAAATTAATTAGGAAAATTGAATCACATAGTTTAGAAGGGATATTTGATGTTGTTATAACAGCAGATCATGGTTTAATTGAAACTGAAAATATTATTTCATTTAATCAAAATTATTTTATAAAGGAATCTGGAGGTGCACATCATAGATATGTAATTTCTAGAAATATTTTCAATGAGGAAATTCAATTTGACGCTGATAAGTTTTTATTTATAGATCATAATGAATTAATTGTTGGGAATAGGGAATCAGAAAAATGGATAACGCCAATTGAAAGAATAGGATTAGGTCATAAAAATGATCATTTCAGATCTTGGCATGGTGGTATTTCATTATATGAATGTCTAGTTCCACTAATCATATGGAGGTATTGATAGTGTACTACCACAAGCCTAATTATTCAATATTGTTGAATCAATTCAAAGTTATTTTTGAAATAAATAAATCTAATGGAGATAAAGGGGCATCTGATAAAGAGATTGCAGAAAAAATGTTTGAAAAGTACCAGATTAAACCTAAGATTCAAGAATCAAACAAAGGTGAGATTATTTATTCTCAGGGATTATTGAAAGTACATACAACAAATAGAACTGTTGATAGAGATAACACCGCAACTCATTTTGCTGAATTACAGTGGGTATTTGATGTTTTAGAGAGATTTAATAAGTCAAAAAACAAATATTTTATAAATGGGGGGACCAGTCAAGGTCTGACTAAGGAACGAAATGCTACATTTCTCTATTACTATTTAACAGTAAAAGACATCGATGAAGATCTAAGAAATAATATTATTGCTGCATTTATTCTTGAGAAAATGGGACTATCAAGAGTAACTAGAAATAACAAAGAAATGAAATCAATGGAACTATATACCTTGCTTTGGAATAAAAATTCTACACATCAAAAGTTTTTATTGGAAATTTCAAAACTTGAAAATCATTTCGACCCAAAAGTATGGAATAAAAATACAATAGATTATATGATGAATCGATGGCAAGAACTAGGGATTATCCAAAAAGATAAGATTGAAAATAAAAATGTTGCAATTCCGATCTTTCCAAGATCAATATTTCAAATCTTTATTGGATTTTATATTTTGGATAATTTATCTGTTAATGATTTTTCAGAGATTGAAGAAATATATGATTACCTTTGTGAAAGAGTTTATGTGCCTAAAAAAGTTTTTGCAGAAAAATTCTTACTTAGATTAAGAGAAGCTTCAGAAAAATCTGGAAGTTTTGATGGCCTACCGCTTACTGATAAATTCCTTCTTCATCATAAAATTAAAATTAATAAACCAGAATTTTTGCAAGCAGAAGGAAATTTTGTAAGGGATATAATTGCTGAAACAAGATTATTGTTGGTAGGAGAAGAGGAATTATGAAAATTGATTTAATTGCTGGTTTCGACAAAGACAAATTTGACAATCTAAGCATTACAGATGGTTCAATTAGGTTTGATGCAAATGATTATGAAACTATTGTTGAAACTCATGTTACTACTCAATTAGAAAAAAACATTGTGCAATTTTTTAGTAATAGGCTTCATAATGATGCAGGGCTATGTTTACTATTTACAGGAACGCATGCTTCTGGTAAGACAGAAAATTTAAAATCAATTAAATTATCTTTGTCTAAAATAGATTCAACTGTTATTCCCGTATTTATTGCATCAGCACATATTCGAAAAATCGATTTTATTGAAAGGTCTATAAATGATATTAAAGAATGGTTAGTAATTACAAATAGAAAAATAGAATTGGGTGAATTTGATGAAATTATGAAAGAATCTGAAAATTTGAGTATACCATTTGATATAATCAAATCAATGTTAGATCACCTTTCAAGTGATGAAATTAGGAAGGAATTAGAACTTCAAGGTTATAAAACAGATTGGAATGGTACAATGGGAAATATTGCTGATTTTATATCTGTACATAAATGGAAAATACTTTATTTAATTGATGATAGAGTTGTAACCAAAGACTTAGACTGGTTTGTCAGAGATGTAGGATTAGTAAAAAATAATTTTAATTTTGTTATTTTTCTAAATCAAGATAAATGGAAAAACTATCAAAATAAGGATAATTTCCAATTTGAATTTTATGATCAAATTCGAAGAAGACATGCTAATATTAAATCTAAAGTGCATTTCAATCTTCCTGGAGAGGATAAATATATTGATATCAAAAACAATTTTTACATTCCAAATTTAAATAAATATCTTGAGATAAAAGTATCTCGATTCTTTAAGAATATTTTGAAAATTGTTAATATTGAGGATGAATTTTTATTTCCAGAAGATACTCTTTATTTAATAGATAATATTCCTTCAAATACTATTTTACTAGGAAACAAAGTCGAAATATTAAAGACCTCTATAAGCAATACACTAGATTGGTTTGAAGAAGAATCATACTCAGTTGAAATAAATGAGCTCGATTTCAAAATAAAGTTTGGTAGAGAGGTTTATAATAGTCTCTCTAAAGATAACAGGTACAAGGCAGCGAGAACAAATTTAGAAAATAATAAAGGGTTACCAAGGAATTTACATCCTATAGTTAAAGCTTTAATTGTTGAAGCTATTGATTTAAATCAAATTGATGATGTAAATATAGATATTCTTACCAAATCAAAAATAATTGAAAACGGTAAAGTTGGTTCTGCGTATTTACTTGAATCAAAAAGTTCAACTCCAATTTCAATTGAGCAAATTACTCCAAAAAATTCACCTGAGCAGTGTTATACTGATGTAGCAGAACTACTATCAAATAAAAAAGAATTAATACCTGCAACATTCAAAAATGCAATGCTTGAAGTAATTAACTTAGGGATCAAAAATAACCAAAATATATCCGATTATACTCCATTTACAATCAATGAGTCCAATATTCAAATTAAAAATGAACGAATATTAGCGATAGAGGAATCAGGAGCTACAAATCCAATTATTACCATAAAAAGTGGATTATTAAGTGACTATAATTTTAAAATAAGATTCCATTTCATTGATAATATTAGGGATTTAGATCTAAATTCTAGAATAAAAGAGATTTATCAGCAGTATTACACATTCAATTTTGGACCGGATATTGAAATTATAGTTTGTATCAAAAATATAAATATAATTGATATTTTAAAAGATGAACCAATAAAAATCCATAGTATTTTACCTAGTACGAAAATATTACATAGTGATATAATCAAGATAATTCCTTTAGAAGATTATAATATAAGCATTTTAGATCTACTTTTTATCCAAAAATTCCTATCTTATGGAGAGAATTCTACAAAAATCAGTTTTATTAATAATAGCCGGAATGGTTATCGATTACTAGAGAAAATCGATAAGATATATAATGATTTAAACGCTATAATATACTCACATGCTATTAAAATTTTCACGACGTTAAATCTTCCTAATGCAGAGAATTTGAAAGCATTTTTAGATTTTTATAAAAAAAATGGAATTAAAATAATGAATGTAAAAGATGCAGGTAGTAGGAAAAATATGAATAATGAAATTATTGAAATTTTAATCAGTAAAAATTTGGTAAATAAAATTGAAATCGAAAAAAATCAGAGTAAAATTAGTTATATTTTTCCTTGCGCATCACCTTTAGGGATCGAAAACCCTCTTCAATTTATTGAAAAATCAAAACACAAATCAAATAAAATGGATAATAAATCTAGAAAAATAGTTGAATATCAATTAAAATCATTTTTACCCATTCCACAATCATATATGTTAAGTCTTATAGATTCTAATGTCGCTGAATGTTTTAGAGTGAATTCTAAAAAATATTTAAAAGAAGATTTAGAAATTGAATTACAAAACAGAAAATCTGAACTAGAGTACCTTGTCAATTTTGGTGTGGTTTTGATAAACCAAAAAAATACCTTTATTTCAAATTTAAGAAAAGATAATTTGAAGGTAGTGGATGCTAAAATGCCAGATTTTGGTAATATAAAGGAAGAAGAGTATAATGTTTTAAAGGAAAAATTAAATGAATTTGAACTTGTAGCATCTAAATTGGCAGATAATATCAAATCAATTCCAGATCTTATTATTAAGAATTTTTCAGACGAAATTAAAGGCAGAGACAATGTATTGATGGATCTCAATAAAAGTGATTTAGGTATAATTACAAAAAATTTTAACGAGGCTAACGATTATATAAGAAATTTGGAGAATAAAATTCAAATTCAAACCAATGCAATCCAAAGTACTATTCAAGGTCTAGAGAATTCATTCAATAAAATATGTAGCATTAAAAAATCTTTGGAGGAAAATAAATGAGTAAAAAATTAGGAAAGCCAAAAAAAGCCCCTAAAAAGATAAAGGAAGATAATTTAATCAAAAAAGCAGATTCAATTAATGATGATATTAATACTATCAGTACTCTTCTTGGTAATCTTCAAAGGATTGATGAAGCAATTGAATATAGTAATATTTTTTCTGACATTTATTCTTTATATACTTCTTTAGATGAGAATGCAAGTGATGAAATCAGACATAAGTCAAAACTGTTATTAGAAAAATATTCTAATTCGATAAATAAATCTACGGATTTATTAAATGATGAAATAATATCTATGATACCTATTATATCAGATATTAAAAATCATTTAGAAAAATATAACATGAATCTTATTTCTATTAAAGAAAATCAAAATGAATTAAAATCAATTAATGAAAAAATTGATTTCTTAATTGAAAAACTATCATTATCTGAAGAAGAATTAAAATTAAATGAACAAACAATTGAAATTCTAATAGAATTATCAAGAGCAGTATTGCTATTCAATAAAAGACAATGTCCAATTTTCGATCAGTACATCTGTGAAACAAAAACTGTATTGGAGCATACTGAAAAGGGGATATATGAAATTAAAAGAAATAGTATTATTGACCTAGACCAAGTTAATTCAGATGCAAAGATTTCAGCATTATTAGAAGATCTTAATGCAAAAGTTAATTCTCTAAAAACTACAATTAATCAAATTAGAAATGATTTAGGTGGATTTCAAACAAAAAAGAAAGAGATAGAAAAAAAGATAATCAAATTGCAAACAGAAGTTGAAGAAAAGGTTGAATTGCTTTTGGAGTACAATACAAATGACTGAGATTGAGTTTATTGCCAATATTCTGAAGAGTTTTTTTAACTATAAAAAATATGGATTTGGAGATAATTTCTCAAATAAAGATATTATCAAAATATTTCGAATAAATGAAATGATTGAAATATTCATTAATCCTAAATCATGGTATGAAAATCTTGAAGAAATGGGTGCTTCTTTTACTCTTGATGATTATGTTTTAGAAGCATTCAAACAGATATTGTTTTCTGATTCTAATTTATCTCTTTATTATCATCAAGCTAATTTTATTGAAGATGTTCTATTTAACACAGAAATTGAGGCTCATGTTCTTTCTGTCCCAACTGCAACAGGGAAAACTGAAGCCTTTCTATTTCCTGTGCTTGATAAAATTGTAAAAAGGCTTAAAAAAGGGCAAGAAGGTACTTCAGCGATTTTTTTCTATCCTATGAAGGCATTAGAGGCAGATCAGCTTAATAGATTTGTAAAATATGTATTCTTTTTAAATGAAAAGGGGATTAATATCGATATAGGAATTTGGGATGGTGATACACCATCACAATTTACTAAAAAACACGTTCAAACTAACCCCAGAGGACTTAAATGTCCAAAATGTAATAAAAGTTTAGAAATAAATGAAGAACTCAAGCTTTCTTGCTTAAATCATCATGAAATCAATTTTGAAAATATTCGACTGACCAGGAGAGAAATAAAGAAAACAGATCCTTCAATATTAATTACAAATCCAGAAGCGTTGGAGTATCGATTAGTAAGTAGCAGTGGAAATTTTCGAATCTCTGAACAATTAGATTATGTAATTCTAGATGAAGCACATGTTTGGAAAGGAATTGGTTTGTTTCCTATCAGTTTATTGATTAAAAGAATTAAATTACGATCCAAACCGAAATTTCTAATTTCATCTGCTACATTAGGTAAGGATAAAAAAAATTTAAATGATTTTATCAGTCAAATGATGGGGAATAATTCTTTCAATATAATAGAATATTACAGAAGAAAATTCGATCCAGAAATTGAAGAATACATAGCTTTAATAAAGGCATCTAACTATAATTATTTAATCCCTGCCAGTGATTTTGAGGAATTAACAGGAATTGAATTTGAAAAATTCGCTAGTGAATTTCTTAAAAATAATTATGGAAAAATAAAAACCCATATATCAATGATAATTAATTTTGACAATTTATATTGTATGGACTGTAAAGAGTATATATTTGAGGAAGCTGAGCACAATAGCTCCCATGATTTAGGAAATATGTTGTATTGTCCTGATTGTTATAGGTTATACTTCCAAAATTCAATTTCCAATAAACCAATTTTTGATAGCTGTTATAATCATAGAAATATCACTGAACTAGAAATTGATAAATATGAATTAATTCTGTACTTAGCATTATATCTTACAGGACTATACTCTAAAAATAAAGATAAAATACTTGTATTCTCAAATTCTAGATTTAATGCGGAATATTTAGGGAATAAGTTTTTTGAATATTATGCAATTCAATATGCAGTTGTGAATTTTACTGACAAAATCATCCATGGAAATATCAATCTCGCAATTTTCAAGGATAAGGTCATAGCATATCTTATAAAACAATTCATAGAGATCCCATTTAAAAACTCCAGAGACAGTACAATGTTATCAGGTTATTATACAATATTTTACAAAATTATTTCATTTTCATCCACACATTTCAATAATATTATTTCAGGAGCAAGAATTTTTTTAGGAAATTCCGATTCTTTTGAGGAGGAAGATGAAATTATGAATGATTTCTTCCTTCACCTTTTCATTTTATATATTTTAAAATACTCAAAATATGATCCAAATCTAAATGGAAATGTATATGAAATTAGTGACAAGAAAATATTAAATAGATTTGGAAAAGATTTCCCTTTTTTAATTCAAAATTATGATATTGATATTGAGACCATTGAATATTTTACTAATATATTGATTCAACATAATGTATTGAATTTTGTCGATACGAATAAATATTTGCTTGATCCATTTAGAATTAAATTGTCAAAGATTGAGGGAGAATTAATACATTGTACCAATTGTCAAGATTATGTAAATTCTCAATTTGGAGATTATTGTTTAAAATGTGGATCTCGGCTTATAAATAGGGAAATGATAATGAATGGTAAGCAATTTAATTTAGAACCTAATAGAATTGCTATCCATAAAGGAGGTATATTAGCAGAAACAAGGAATATAATTGAGAAATCATTAAAAACAAATAACCCAAAAATCAATGTAGTATCTACTACATCAACTTTAGAGATGGGTATTGATATTGGTGATTTATCAAATATGATCCAATATGATTATCCTGTATATTTTTCAAGTTATGTTCAGAGAGTCGGAAGAATTGGTCGAAGTGATATAAAAAGAAATTTAATAATAAATATGGTACCATTTGATTCATTATCAGGAATATATACACATGAATTATTTTCTAAGGGAAAATATTTTTGGGAAAATATATCTAATAAAGAATTATTTACTCAACAATATGGATATGGGCAAATATTAAGTGAGTTATTGTTCGCCTTGAAGATCAAGAATAGGAAAAAATTCAAATCAATATTATCTGTAAATTCGTTAATTGACATAAGATTAGAGAGGGGGGAATATAAGGAAAAAATAAAGAAATTTATTAGTGAATTTGTAAATACAATTATAAGTTTAATTGAAATTGAAACCGAGTTGTTAAAAATTATTTTTCCAGTTGATTTAATTAATAATTTCAAAAAAGATTTGATGAGCAAAACCCTCGAAATGAATTTTATTGATAAGTTGATGGCTATTTTTGATATACTTGAAACATCATTCGCAACAACACAACTTTCTGAGAAAGCATTAGAAGGGATAGTAAAAAATAGTATTAAGGATATATCAATGCTAAGCATACTAAATTCCTTTGGTTGGTTTTGTAATTATCGCAATATAGGAGATAGTGCAATCATTTCACGTATTAAAGTAAAAGAAGATGAGCTACAAATTAAATTATTTCAATCTAAATCACTAGTGGATGCTGTATCTGAAAATTATATAGGATCAACAGATTATTATATGGGTGCTTCTTTTGAAACTCTTAATGCTATGTGCGGTAGTAAAAATATTGTTAATTATTCCCTTTGCCAATGTGACTCATGTTTATTATTCAATGTTCCTAATTATGCTCAAAATACTTATTGTGATTTATGTTTAAATCCAACTGATTTAATTGAGGTTAATAACTACATAGGTAGTATAATGAAAACGACAGGTTTGTCACAGGCAACAAAGAAGGATTTGGTCTACTTATGAAAAAAGAATTCAATTTACTTGAAATTTCTCATTCTATTCAAGATGTATATAAAACGGTACCTTATGGGTATTTTTATGCTAATAAGAGAAAAATAGAAAATCTATACATTGATAATACAATGGGATCTATCAAAAAGGGTCGTGTTGCTGGAGTTTCAATTGAAAGTAGTATATTAAAAATATCTACCAAAAAGAAATATCAATTTGACATAATTCTAGCAATTAACGTCGGATTGGCATTATTCAGAATTCTAATTAAAAAATATCCTGAAACAAAATGGAAGACCTGTTTTTTAACTCAAAATGCTGAAATATTTACATTCAATATTTCTGAATCAAATATGTTCACATTAAAAGATGTACTACAAAATATTGGTCCAATTAGACTTGAGATGATTAATCAATTAATTTCATGCTCATGCGAAAAATACTGTGGCAATTGTTTCCCCTTAAGGCAATCGATTTTCAAGCGATATCAGAAATATATTGATAAATCAATTATTATTAAAAATTTTAATTAATTACCATATTTTTTCTTAAGGTCATCGAGTGATATATTTGTCTCATTCTTTAAATCAAGCGTATCATCAGAATCAGTATTAGAATCATAATTTGGATCAATTTGTTTATCCATCAATTCTATCAAAAATTTAATTTTTTCTCTAAATGAACTATTATTCTTCTTTTTATTATAAACCTCATCTAATATAAATTTCTTATTCTCTATCTCAACTCGATATGAAATTTCATAAATTTCAATTATATTCTCAAAAACCTGTTTTTCTGAATCTTCCTCTAAGATCATTTTTTCAATATTCCATACCGGTTGTCTTATGATTGGTTTAGTTAGTGGAATTTTACCAATTCTTGTGGCAAGTGCCTTATCTATCTGAACACTATGTACAACTTTGTCCAAATTCTCAGATTCACCAAAGAAATCAGGAGTGGTTGCAAATAAAAAGAAAATTCCTGGAAATCTATCTAATGAATTTATAATTGATTTTAAATTACCATACGCATCTATTGCCTTCTTCTTAGTGAAACTTGAAGATAATTTTTCTGCTTCATCAATTAATATTACGAGACCAGCATTTCCAATTTCTTGTAACCATGTTGCATAAGTTGTAATTATTGATGCTCCATTTTTTTTGGTTATAATATTATTTACCCCCAATACTTCCTTCAAATCATTTAATTTTCCATTTCCATGCATCCATCGGTTAATTGCTTCTACAGTGTCTTTTGAATCAGATTTCACACAAGCTTGCGCAAATGAGACAAAATCATGGTTAATATTTTCATATAGGAATTTTGAAGAAAAGTTAATAGTTTTTTCTCCATCAGGATCTACTAACCGAATAATTGAAGGAAATCCTAAAATTGGATTATCTTTTATTTCAGAAAGTGTTAAAACATTTCTAGCTAAGTTTTCATGACTGCTGAATGTAGGGTCTTCATTCTTTACTTCGATAAGACATACTACATAATTTTCCTCAAGCAAAATTTCCCGAAACAATTTTAACAGATGAGATTTTCCTGAGCCATATTGTCCATACACAAATTTTATTGTTGATCTATCTTCTAAGTCATAAGAAAGATCTTCACATACTTGTTTAACAAAATTCAAAACATTTTTGCTACTATAATACTTTATTCCTTTTGATGGAGGGATTCCTAAGCTCAAATCCTTCATAATTCCCCTAGCTAGTTTTCTATCCAAATCTTTCATATAAAAAATCCCCATATTGTTGATATTTTTTGTCTAATTAATTATTTTGATTATAATGATGAGATAAATCATTCAAAATTGAAATATTGATTGCTTGAGTCTTAATATAATAATTGTCAATATATTTACCATCAATAAGACTAGGGATTAATTTATAATCTGCACAACAGAAAATTTATCGAAATTGTTTTATTAGTCTTGATAATGCATTTTTTTCTGTTTGATTTGCAAATTTTTGAAGTGTATCATAATAATTTTCAATGTAAAAATCATAATTCGATTTATTTATTCCATAAAAATATAAGAATTTTGCCAACTTTTTACCTATATGCAATTCTTCTTGTAGTTTTAAAATCTCATTTTCTTGATATCTTTGGCCCGATTTAAACTGATTTATTGATTTAGCTCTTGGAATTATAATTTCAAATAAACTCTCTGCTAGTTTCCGATAAATTGAATTCTCTAGTCGTTTTTGAAGATATTCTTCAAATTTATTATTTATTATAGCATTTCGTGCATCAATTATATCCATTAACTGAATACTCATATTGTGAGTAGCTCTTAATCTTCTTGCATCTTTATTTTCTTGAGAAGTTAGATTTTTTCGGCTATACATATGAAATCTAGTAACAGTATCCCAATGATAGATTTGTTTGGTATGGTTACACATATTACATGAACATTCTTGCCATTTTTTCCTAGAATCTGGGTCATCAAAAATGCCTGTTCGATAAGCATGTTTTTTAAAACCATCCGTATAGAAAAATCGGTCTGAAGTACCTTTAAAATTAATACAACCAAAAGCTGCCTTTTTAATCCAACCTGTAGAATCAATTGAATTTACTCCAAGGCCCATTAATATTGGAGTTAATGCTCCCCCTGCTCCTAATACATGAATTGGGATCTCTGGAAAGTTTTGACGAACTGTTTTTATAATTTCAAATGCTCTATTCCTAAAACCACCTCCACCATATCTGCTTGTTAACATAGGTACTAATGATCCAATGGAAATAATTTTGGGATCAAATCCACTTTTTTTAATTCCCGAAATTGATAACTTTAGTTCCTCTTGTGAAAATCCGTGAATTGTAGGTACAAACCGATATTTCTTCTCATCAATATATGCAGAGACTTTATCAATATTGTTAATTGTATATTCAATATTTTCAATCCTACTTTGTGGAGATAAATTTGCATGAATAGGACGATCTAGTTGAATGACTACATTTGGGTTGTATTTTAACTGTTCTTTTATCACATCTACAGGATCGGGAGATATATTTTCTCTATAAAAAGAAAAACCTCCGCTATCCATTTTTAATAATATATTATTACTTGATGCGTTTTTTATTAAGTTTGATCTTTGTTCTTTTGCTTTTCCTTGTCCTAATTCAGATATACTTGACAAAATCCCTTCCGGTTTTGCAATATCTAAAACTTGTTTTTGAAATTCTGCTTCTTCTCGATTTGAGATTGAAAACCATACAAAGGGGAATTTCATTATTGACCCATTTACTTGTAAATCCTTATTTGCTTCAACATCAATAAGGAATTTACTTGTTGAAATTTTTAATTACCTCCAAATATATAATAAAGGCCAGGTATTTTAATTTACTTATTGAAATTAGATGAATCAATTTTTCATAATTTGTTATTTTAACTTTTTTCCTGGTCTAGGAAATGAAGTAAATTAACTTCATTCCATGAATATTTGAACTTATTATTTTCAAATGATATTTTATGATTACCCTGTGTATTTCTCCTGATCGTATATAAATAATCCTTGAAAAATTGATTTCTTTCTTCTAGATTTTTGCATGAACTCCTACCAGAAGTCCTTGGGAATGTCCATGACATAGAATCCCAAGAATTAATTAATCCCCAAATATTAGGTAAATGATACATTCTTAGACCAAAAGCATGAATCCATGTATTTGGAAGTTTTCTTCTAATATGAGAAACAACATCTTGAACAAATTTTTTATTGCTAGATTTACACATTGTACCAAGTGCTAATTTAGAAGGATTATTGAATTCTTTCAAAAACCAATCCAAGTAATTCTTAAAAGAAGCTACATCATCATAATATCCTTGAATAACTGGTAAATGATGACGGTCTTCCTCATGGTAATTTTTTAGTAACAATTCTTTAGAATATTCCACATTATCTATATCACTTTTCAAATTGAATTCACCATTTAAATCAGGACAATCAGGAACTACCTTCCATCCCTCAGTTTCTTCAGAATGAAATTTTTGGATTTTTTCATTACTATGATAATATGGATATTTTAATAGATCATGAACTCCAATATCAATAATTTCATGTTCCGCTTGTATTTTATTTTGGTTGATATTTCTTAATACGAAAGGATAACCAGGAAAATATGTGTAAAATCTGAAAGAAATCTTTTGATATTTAATAAAATATACCCTCCTAAATTTACTTGTAAATTCAACTTATTAACTAATTGGGGTGAGCAAAATAGAAGTAAAACCTCATTAATTATTCAGAATAGATGTAATAAAAGTGATGTATTTCGTATTTAGCTTGAAAATTAATTTTGATTTTTTTCAGCTGAATAAATTTCAAAGAATAAGATTAATCCTATATATTATAGGAAGATGAATTATATTCATTAATAAATCATTTATGATAAACATAATAAAGGAAATCCGAAAATTAAATTTTCATGATCTCACCTCCTTAACAAGTCTTTCATGGTTATACCACAAAAACATGGACAACAAGGTCTTGAGCTTGTTGTCCATCTTGTAATCTCTTGGGATTACATGATACAAGGTCACTTCTCCAAACA
>JADCLS010000029.1 GCA_026702845.1 Candidatus Heimdallarchaeota archaeon | reverse complement strand
ATTCTCTAGTTTTAAGTCCATACCCCACCTTTTATTCAATCTAGAATTTTACCTAGAAAATTAAGTAATTACTTATGAGAAAATAGAGTAAGAATTTTTGGGAAGGCACTTAATATTAACTTTGTCTGAATTTAATGTATTTGTTGTTTTGCTTTATATTATCATTATCAGATGTAAACTTATACTAATACTCTAAATTATTCTTTCCCTGACATTGTCTGCCATAATGGTGAGGCTTTTGTAAGGTTTTTTACCAACCAATAATACTGACTCCTGTTCTGCTGAAATGCTCATGGTTGTTAGTGATAATTGTCATATTCTCTGAGATTGCAATAGATGCTATTAAAGTATCCATATCTCCAATTTCATGCCCTTTCAATCTGGCTATTAGCTCCCCAAAATATTTAGCATGATTGTAGGAAAAATCAATTATTTGAAACGCTTCAAGAAGAATATTCACATTACTCAAAGCCGAATTGACATTCTTTGATTTGTAAGCACCTTCAAACAACTCAGCTACATTGATAGTTGATGTATAAATTCTCGAATCCGTATCTGACAGAGATGTGAGTAGCTTTCTTGCCATTTCATTCTTTCTGTACAAGTTAATAAGAAAATCAGTATCCGCTAGATACTTCATAGTTCCACCTTCCTGGTTTTTCTTGATTTTCTAATCTGATATACCTCCTCTAAATTCTTACTCAAGTCTTCTAAATCACCATCATCATTTGAAATTAGCACATTTAAGGTATCTAGTATTGTTTTGGGATCTCCTTTTTTTGTTGTTAATCTCAGGATCAGTTGACTAAATGATTCACCTTCTTTTTTCAGTAAAACCAAGTTATTGTATGCTTCTTCTGAAATAGATAATGTTTTAGTGGCCATACTATAATACACGAATTTCGTGTATTAAACTTATTATTTATAATTTTGATCATTTTATAATTTTATTGCAATTATCGAGCTTTTTACGGAAAAAATGATCTGTGTATTATCAACCCTGGTTCTCCAGTTTTCTGACAATTATTCTCTCAATCAGATTATCCAGACATTCCTTAACATTCACTCCAGTCTTGGCAGAACTTTTATACGTCGATATCTCGCAATTATGTCTTCCACTCAATTGTCTGGCCTTCAATTCTACTTGCTCATCAAATGCTTCTGTCTCCTCTACCAGATCCCACTTATTTCCAACAATATTTAGTTCCAAGACTTCATTGTGTGCATAGGCTCGTTTTACCCATTCATCGATACTATCAATGGTATCTGGATCAATCAAGCTGTATACAATAATTGCTCCGTCGGTTTTTTTGAGAAAGGTAGGCATTAGTTTATCAAAATTAGACTTACCTGCAAGATCCCATAAAGCAGTAGTAACTGAGATTTCGTACTCGTCAATCGTTAGCTTTTTTTTTACAGTGCTGAAATCCACTCCTAGAGTTGCCATATAGTTGGCGTTAAAGGACTCTCCCAGATAATTTCGTCTCAAGGAGGTTTTACCAACTAATTTATCCCCCAAGAGGACTATCTTGATATGCTTGCTGGCTTTGATCATTTGTACTTGATTGTATCTTGGTTAATATATTGATCCCCCGAGACATGAATCAATTACAGTTCTCAAGACAATTTCAATGACATAGTAGGAGACATTTTTAGCCAGAAAACTTCCAAAAGGATCCTATTAAATAATTTGGATTAAGTTTAAATCGGTTTGTGTCATAGAAATATTGAATGGTTACTAGATCTGTATTAATGATAGTTCTCATATCAATGTTTATTTTACCAGTTTCAGGAGAAACACCCATAATTAGGATCGTCAGTATTGATGAAATATCTTTACTTGGGGATATAGAGATAGAGATTCTGAATGGATCTGAAATGTGGACTGAATTTGAGATTATTATTACTTATGAGGCTGCTAATGAGAATAGTGAGAGTGTATACATCACAGCAAATTGTATATGTTATCCCACAATCTGGGTTTATCCATCTTTTGAGAATGAGAACTATACATCAATAATATCTAATTATGGAGGTTTCCAGGCAGTTACCCGATATGAATACTCTCCTGGGATAACTACGGAGCAAGAAGTCATTCACCTAGCGATAAATGAGAGTGGCCTACAATATCTTCCAAAGGGAAATTATACACTCAAGCATGAAAGTTACGCTTCAATAAAAACTCAGTATAATGCGACTATACTTTCGGATGGTGAAAATTATAGCATAGTGTATGATGATTTCCCAGGATACAATCTCTATACTAGTAGTGAGAACAGTTCAACCATAGATTTCATAGTTCCGGTACTTCCGATTATTGGCTTTATTTGGGTTATAACCATAATTAAGCAAAGAAAAAAGTAATGTGAATCCAGTATATTTAGAAATTAGCTAAGCTTGAAAATTTAAATTACATCTATTATCTGTCACTAAACTTGATTACATTTATTAGATCAATTGATTTTATTTCTACTATGAAAAAATCTGAAGTGGGAAGTATACTCGCAGCAATTGTCATAGTCTTCTTTATTCTTGCAGGATTATTCCTAGATGTGGATCCTCAGTACCTAACCATGTTAATTTTTATGCTTGGATCGATCGCGATATATTTCCTGCTTCTTTCGCTATCCATGGCCAAAATAACCAAACGTGAGGGTTCCGAGGTTGATTTCAATAGTTTATTTGACAAAGGATCAGGGTATATTATTTTTGAGGATGGATCCCCAATGGTAAAACAGTTGACTTTGGATGGTCCTAAACTCAGTTTCTCCAGATATCAAAATAGAGATGAAATGACCAAAACACAATGGGCATTAGCCATCTCTGCACTTGTATCTCCTGCTATTGGCTGGATAATTTTCAAATCTATTGCAGTGTATCGTTTGGGTGATGATTCCTTTCTTGAGGTATTTGATTGGATAACGATAATCCTCTATATTGCTTTGATATTCCTACTTATCATTGCCATCCCAAGCATACAAATTGAGAAGAAGAAAATCAAAAACTATGCGGAGGTATTGATTCATAAGGAGAATATCTCAAAAATTACCATTGAGATCCGAATCTCAGATAGAGCTCTAGTAAAGGATACTCCAAATAATACCCTCATCTTTGAAATAGATAAAGAGCATCTGGATATCATTGATGTGTCATCAATAGACCAAGAACTGAGAAAAAACAACCCCAAAAGCAAATACAACTACTTAGTAAAATTATCAGGCCCACTTGTTCGCTATCCTCTAAGTCTAAAAGTCAATCTGGAGGATCCAAGGGTGAGAATCATAAATTTCCCTGAAATCAAATCTGCTACCGATCTGAAATCAGCTCTTTTTGTGAGTACTACCGATTACAAAAAGGCATTGAATATGCACAGTAAAGTACTGGAATGGATGAAACACTAGGAAATCTATCCAATCTCCTCTTCTTGCTTTGGATATATCGATAATATTAAAGGTCATAAATTAATTATTACTTCATGAACAAACTTAGATCAATCATTTTCATATTTATAGCCATATTACTAGTTTCTTCCAGCAGTTTCATATTTTGGGCGAATGATGCTAGTGGACCTATGGATGAGGCACTGATCTATCTGGAAAACTCGGATAAGGTTGAGGTGAAGAGTGGTGAGTGGTTAGAGTTTCATCCTAAAAATGTCGATTTGACCAGGGGATTGATTTTATATCCAGGAGGAAAGGTTGATTTTAGGGCATATGCACCTTTGGCACATTTAATAGCTGCTGAGGGAATATTGGTAATAGTACCCGAAATGACACTTAATCTTGCCTTCTTTTCCCTCAATATCGCAGCAGATATTATGGAATCCTATGAAATAGAGACTTGGATCATTTCTGGTCATTCACTCGGTGGATCTGCCGCATCTCAATTTGTGTATGAACATCCCTCAGTCATCCAAAATTTGATCCTCTACTCATCATATCCATCCTCAAACAATGATTTCTCAGAAAAGGATGTAAACGTATTATCCATTTATGGTAGTGAGGATCTTACCTATGATTCTGTTGAATCAAGTAAATATTTACTACCTGAGGATACCGAATACGTTTTGATTACGGGGGGAACTCATGCACAATTTGGATATTATGGCCTTCAGAAAGGAGATGGAGAACCTAGCATTTCTAGAGAAGAGCAACATGAACAGATAGTAGAAGTATCAGTTGCATTCATCAACTCTATATCGATTTGAAATTTGGAATTGGAATTTGAAATCAGCTCTTTTTGTGAGTACTCCTGGTTATAGGTATTAGTATTAACAGTACTGTCCATCGAATGATCTCCATTAGGATGATAGAGGATATTACAGTAAATTTCTCTAGTGTTTTTTCCATCCTCCATCAAAATAATTAATCATTTTATTACCTCTAGAAATAATTTATTGGATACATTCAGGGATAGTTAATCAATAGAAATTATACTTTTGAATTATTCAAATTAGAAAGGAAATAATATATCTACTAGTTATTGTATATAATGGATCCTGGTTTTTCCAGTCAACTTTGGCTACTCGTATTTGCAGTTTTTAGCCTTGTACTGGGATTTATCTTCAATCAGATACGAATTCTAAAATCAAAATATATATTCAATGCAGGAAATTCAGCTGATATCGGTGATTTGACCAATCTTCATTTGCTAGGTAAGGTAAAAAATGTCTACGGTAGGTTATTTACATTAGTAACACCTTTATCCATTTCATGGGGGATATTTGGGATATTACTATCACTTAGTATTGCATACGCCAACTATTTTAACCTACAAAGTACAGATTATGAACTACCATTATTGATCTGGCTATTGATTTCTGCATCAGCTCTAGCTATTATCCCAATTATTCTCATCACAGACCATATTGATTATCCCTATTCTATCGAGAATATGACTCGATCCAAACTATCACTGTTACTTCTCAGTTTTGTGCTCTTGGCACTCATTATCAGCTACTTGTATTTCCGACTGCCATTGCTTGGAATTATTGTCGTCGGTTTGATTAGTATTCCTGCATTCATTTCTGCATGGTTCGCAGGAAAATTCTTTGTTGTTTTCATGATTCGTCAGTACTTCAGAGTATTAGGTTGGGATTATATTGAGGGTACATCTATACGAAAGGGATTTTTTGGAGGTATTGAACGTGTTATCTCCGGAATTGCTCTCATACTCGCTTTGCTTGCACCGATTATGGCACTTAATTCAGTTATTTCAGTACTACTTCCTGTTCCAGTACAGGAGCGAGGTGGTATTATCGGGATATATGTTCAGAGTGTACTTCCAGAATACATTCATCTCGTCATAATATTCATTCTCATGATTGGTCCATTGATTTCAATGGCCATACAACCAGGTAGTTTTCTGGAATTGACGCTGAATTCAGAAATTTATGATATTTTAAGCAGATTTGACTGGAATCAATTCAGCTCACAAAGTGATAGAATGAAACAGGAAATTAGTTTACGTATGTATAAGTCAAAGGAAATGAGGGGTATCATCCTTGTTTTTATCAGTTTTGTTCTCTACTTGGTAATATTGTCCATTGGGGGGATACTTAAGGCTGAATCTACTGATCTTGGTATTGGATTCAGTCATATTCCTCAAGCACTCAAATTGGTCGAGTCACCGATTATTCTGATCATGATCATCAGGATTTTCAGGGATATCAAGGAGGAGTATGAGATCTATGATATAGCCAAGTTTGGGTATAAAGAGCAGAGGGATATTACTGGATGGACTTTCTGGGTGATTAAACACATGCTCGAGAGAAACTACGAACTAGTTGAGAAGAATCTGCGAGAATTGCTACAAAACACCCATACGAAAAATAATTACAATGTTTACTTTTATTTAGGATTAATACATTCTCATAGGGATCAGCATACTGAAGCTGCACATCAGTTTAGACAAAGTCTGAATAAAGAGATCAAGAATGCAGATGCCTGGATGAGGCTGGGATTGATGTATAATACTCAAAATCGCTATGAAGATGCTCTGTTTTGTCTATCACAAGCTTTTTTTATCACTTCTGTTACAAATAAACCATTAATGAACATCTTCAAGTCTCCCAGACAAGATCCTGAAAAACTAGTCCAGCAAATAAAGGAGATTGACAGGGATACTCTACTCGGTTCCTTACTCACAGAGCTATTACAAATATATGGCAATGATGAAACTCTCATTATCTCAATAAATCAGGTATTAAATATTTCTCCAGATCTTTTTTTGAAGCAATGAATATTAATGCAGCTGATGATCATCTTGAAAATAGTATTAATTTCTTCAAGCAGTGAAATACATCACGCTTTGGTGAGATGATGACACCTCTATCCAATTGAATTCTCTTTTGGACTACTCTTCTACTTCCTTGAAGATACAAGCTGATACAAATTTTATTAAACTGCTGAATCATATGAACCACTTTTCAGTACCAAAATTACTCACATGAGATTTCTTTAAAAGATCTCACGGTGCGACTAAAAGGAAGACCATCTCCTCGATTAATTCCATACAATTGATTTGCGTCGCGAACTTGGGCTTAGTACTTAGGTTCTGAATACATACAGTGCCCATCCAAAGATTTCTCTTCCCTCTTCGAGATATTGCATCCTCTCCTCATTGGATCTTTTCTGTAATTCTTCATTATCCTCATCATCTGGGTATTTTTGCAGATGATTATCCACTCCCAACCAGTAAAGAAGCTCGTATCTGTCCCAATCCTCTAGACTGCTGATAAGTGTATACACAGGTCTTAATCCCAAATCCATGGCTATTTCCACATTTCCTGAAAGGGATGAGTACTCCTCCTCTTTCATCCCAGTTCTTGTTAAGTAATCCTCTGAAGGCTCTGCTTTCCAGTAAGGTTCACCAATAATTATTAACCCATGGTGTTTGGTGATCTCCATCATTGCCTCAAGTGTGCCCTGGTATCCATCAAATATCCATGAAGCACCAACACACATGGTGATATCAAAATTCTGTTTGTTATCCTTCAGATAAGTTCTCCCATCATTTTCAACGAATGTAATATGACCCTTTAACTTTCGTTCCTTCATTCTCTCTATCGCCTCTCTATGAGCATACGGTGATTTATCTACACCTACACCCTCAATTGCTGCCTTCTCCGCCAGCATGAAAAGAAATTCTCCCTTACCTGATCCTAGATCCAGAACTTTGGATCCTTCTTTAATATTGAGGTACTCTATGAGCTCATATACCCGATCCTTGCTTAGTGCATTCATCAGTGTATGAAACCGATGGGTGATGTCAAAATATTTCCACATATCCATACTCCATCATAGGTGAGTAGAAAGATAAATCTATGGTATGTACTCATTCAGCTCTTGCTTTATCTATTACTTGTTGGAGGTATTCTGCATACTCCGTGGTAAGTTTATCTAAGTAGCTATTCCAATTAGGTTCCTCTGATATCATTTGCATATCGTAATTGGCCCATAATTTCGTATTAAATTCGGGTACTTCCTTATCCCCGAATGTGAATACGGTGAATGGAATATTGGTATAACCCGCAGTATTTGCATTTTTTAATAGTGTAGGGAGTGCTTGCATATGATCATATTCTGTGGTATCCAGAAGGAAAACATAAGCAGATGAATTCATCAAAAATCTCCCTTTGAATTTAAGATCTGGATTAATATACCATACCTGTGCCTCTATGTTTAAATTATCAAATGTTCCAGTGATAATTGAAAAATCAACACCAAGGGTATTCATACTTCCTTGTTCAAATATACTTGTCTTGTACTTATCAATCAGATCCCTACTATTAGATAGGACTGAGATTTTAATTATGAATTTATCCTGCTCAATCATAAATACGGGTGTGTTGATTCAAATAAAAGCTTTTCTTGGATGGATACATATTTTATCTGAAAAATACTGCTACTGACTGGATTCTATATAGTATTATGCCATCATTCAGATTTAATTCTGTTGATTCTGTTTGATCTCTTTGAGTAGTTGCAAATTATCCTCAATGTAACGATCAATGAAAGTGTCTTCATCAATTGTACCACTCATATTATGTATCCTGAAACCATCACTATTGAGGTGTATATGGTCCTCCCCAACTCCATAAATGTAAATTGGTATGATAAATCCATCCATTCTTGCTTTCTGTAAGGTAAGTAACATGAAATTGAGATCATAGTGGTGAAGAGTATCGATAATAATGATAATTCCAGATGTTCCCTGAAGTAATACAGATACAATATCCTTTTCTGGATTGAAGATCCACAAGCCAAATTTGAATATCGCCATATCTTTTTCAACTGCATAATATCCGAAATCAACACCTAATCGCTGGTAATTATCTTGATAATCTTCAGTTAATCTCTTCCAATCAGGGATACTATTCTGGGAATTTGATAGGATGATAATTTTGGAAATAAAAATCTCCTTTGTAGCAGTATTAGTATCGATCTCCACGCAGTAGTATTGCATATCATTATATTTAAGGTATTCTACTGACTATTTCAATGAATAATATTTTGTAATTCTTGTCGCACTATCTTGAGGAGAGAGTATTGATGTATCGAGTTCAAGATTTTCAACAAAATGTATCTCTGTCTTCATATCCCACTTGGTCATGGATTCTTTGAGTCTTTCCGGTTTGCTCACCTTTTTGTGCTTCTTCCTGTCCTCATTCTGAATACGTTGAAAGATGATCTCATCAGCACAGATTAGATGGATGAAATGAACCTCTCCTCCTAGATCCTCTATGAGCTGGATGATGCTCCTAATATATTCATCTTCTCCAGGATAATCATGGGCATAGACTTGTGTGGTGATGAGATTGATCCCTTCCTGTGCACAGGCTTTGAAAATCATTTTTCTCATCTCCGCATTCAACCGTGTCCAAGTAGGAGTTGCGAAATCAAAAAATTCCGATACTATATCCACAGTCATCTGATTATGGAAGATTTTGTAATCCCTGAGCTGTTGTTGTAATGCTCTGGCAATGGTCAATTTACCAGATCCGGGCATACCATAGATGAAGATGAGCTTCATAATCAGAATTTAATCAGATTGCAATATTAGATTTTCGGATGTCATCGTGAATAAATTGTGCACTTGGTAAAGTATTAAATAACTGCGTGTTTACTTCATGATGTGGATCTATCAAAGATTAGGACTTTACTTATCACCAAATGGGATCTAGCTAATCCAGAATTTGCTCAGACGATTTCCTGTCATGGGAGTGATAATGTGTTCTTTAGAAGTGATGGCAAACAATATATCTTCCGGATCATCTTCTCATCTCCAGATGCAATCCATAATGGTTCACAGATCTATGAATACCTCCATGAACAATGTATTCCAACTTCACTCCCCCTGAAAATGAATGATGGTGAATATGTACTTGCTGCACCTGAGTATTTGCCTAGGGAGGCTGGATACAGTGTGCATCATTTTGTTGAAGGTGAGGAAGAGCTGGATACATCTCGGTATGATCTGTATCTGGAGGATATGACAAAATGGTTGGCCAGATTTCATTCTGCATTGCATAGACTGAACCCAAGTGATCTAAATCTCAAAGGTTCAGTCCCCAATAAGCCAAGTCTCGGATTCTCAGATATACTTCTTGAGAATATTCCTGATGATGACCTTGTTCACGAGATGCTTGAAAGATGGAATCACTGGAACGATCATCTTGATTGTAACTCTCTCACATATGGCTTTATTCATGGTGATCTTGGCCCAGGTGCAAATTTCCTGCTCAAGGATAATAAAGTAACAGCAATTATTGATTTGATAAATACAAGGTATGGATACTATCTTGAGGATCTGGGAACATTTCTCATGTATTCCAACTTGTATAAAGAGGAAAACAGAGAACAATTCAACCTCTTCAGGGATCTCTATCTTCAATATTCTCCAATGAATACAGATGAATTTGACCATTGGCCCTATATGCTGCTGTGGCGATTTCTCATCCAAGCTCTGTATTTCTCCTATCGCTTGAATACAGGATACACACAGGGGGAGGATGAGACTGGTAATAACAAGGGTTTTGATGATGCAATCGCTATGCTACAATACTGGAAAGAACAATTTTTATGATTCCTCTTCCTCTGATGATTTATCCATTTTTTTCTTTTTTGCCATCAATTTTTTGATATCTATCTCCTTTGGTAATACTTGTTTGATAAATTCATTGATATTCTCTGCCTTTACCTCTTTACCTGCACCTGTGGCCAGAGCTAGCTCCTCACCTAACTCCTTACCTATATTGGCAAATTCCGATACAACCTCAAGTTTCTGTTGTTCAATGGTTTTCTGCAACTCTAGTAATTTATTTTTAATGACATTTTTATCGAAGAGTTTTTCAGGATGATTAAGTACCTTTTCAGGATTCAGCTCATCAACAATGACCAGTGTGCTCTTGGTTATATTCCCAATGCTATCAGTAATCTTATCTGAGAATAATGACTTGGTTATGGCTCGTGATGCCTCCAGCTCATCCATCTTCTGCTGGATCTCTTGATCCACATCTGGATCCAAATCCTCAGTATCTGTGGCAGAAATACGTCGATTGATCAGCTGTTCCAGCTCATTCATATCATTCTGGATCTCCTCACTATACTTGGTCTGAATCAACTTCTTGAATGCCTGGGCCTTCACCGGATCCAGAGACTCAAGGATGGCTTCCAGCAGGAAAAGTTGACTCTTAGAAGTTTCCTTGACAAAATTGCTGAATCTCTGTTGCTGTTTTTGGTTGTACTCGAATTCCTTTTGCTGCCTGACTTTCTCACGTTTCTTCTCCTGTCTGTCCAGATAGAGGATTAGGATGGCCACACCGATCTCAAATGGCAAGCTTACATAATTGGGAATATCAAATACCATAGAAATGTCAATCATGATTGTCACTAAAATTCTTTTTGTTGTGATGATCCTCAATTACCCACATCAGAGACGAATTCTATGTTATTCCGTGGATTTATATACTCCTTTCAGTTTTACAAAAGTCTCTTAACAAGTATTTTTATAGTATCGAGTGCTAGAGATACTTGATGGCAATCGATACTGCACTACCTGTTTTGGGGATTAGGCAGACCAAGATGATACTTAGCCAGATCATGGATAATATCAACCAGGAAGGAACACAGGGTATCTTTCTCTGGGGACCTCCGGGTATTGGAAAGTCTGCACTGGTACGTCAACTCGCTGAGGAACATGATATGGAGTTACGTGATGTTCGTTTGCCTCTACTGGATCCTGTGGATCTCCGTGGTCTTCCCATGGTTGATAAAGAAGAGGGTGTGGCCAGATGGCTTCCTCCGGATTTTCTTCCCAGATCTAACCTGAAGAAACCTGGAATTCTTCTCTTGGATGAAATTAATGCCGCACCACCATCTATACAAGCAAGTGCATATCAGCTGATCCTTGATCGTAGGATTGGATCATATGTTCTACCTGATAGGTGGATAGTGATTGCAGCTGGTAATCGTGTATCTGATAGAGCAGTAGCATTCAAACTTCCCAGTGCATTGGCTAACAGGTTCACCCATCTTGAGATCTCTCCCGATGCCGATGAGTGGGTGCAATGGGCATTGAGTGAGGATATTGATCCGCTTATTATTGCATTTATCAAATCACAACCATCAATGTTATTCCAATTCGATCCCCAGCGTCTTCCTATTGCCTTTCCCAGTCCTCGTTCATGGACTTTTGCATCCAACCTTCAGGATCTCAGGACACATGATATCTTACTCTATCTCTCAGCATTGCAGGGAACCATCGGTAATGCAGCCAAGGAGCAATTTCGTACCTTTATCGAGTACGAGAAGGATGTACCCAATGTGGAGGACATTCTTGAGGGCCGGGCCTATGATCCACCTTCTCCCAATCAATTAGATATCCTGTACATTATTTTTGCCAATATCATTGCATCATTGCTCAAGAATATGAGTGAGAATAGGGTGGAGAACTTCTTCAGTTATGCCATGCAGTATGACAATACCATGGCTGCTGATTACTCAGTACTCCTCCTCAAGGAGTTGATCGAGCAGGCAAAGATCAAGGGCAATGTCTATCAGATCATGAAAGTTAAAAGCTATTCCAAATGGTTGGTGAATAACAAGGATATCAACAACTGAATTTATTGTTACGATGTACATTGTAAGGTATTAAATACTATAAGAAAACAGACACTTGTATGGATCGATCCCAGCAGATGAGTATCACTCCCTACTTGAGAATAACAGGCAACTTCCTATATGTATTGCTCTGCCTGATACCTCCTGTGTACCTTGCCTCTAGGTTCTATGTCACAGATACTAAGCTGATTAGGTCTGGATATATTTTGAGTAGGATGACAAGCTATTTACTCCTGATGGCAGGGATAATGTACATTCCATTGGTTCTCTTTGACTGGTATACTGTTCAGGCTATGGTGGATGAATCCCAAATTCTCTACTTCAGTTTACTCTTTTCAACTATCTCTACTATCCTGGGATTGAGTTTTCTCCTCATAGCACGAGAAACCAATAGTAGAATACCAATGCAGACATCAAAAATAGATATTTGAAAAATTCGCTACTAGGGTACCTGATGATGTATAATTTGTGACATATCATCTCATGCAAACCCAGCGGTGTGGGAACGATATTCGTCCGACAGCTCTCTTCTGCTCAAGTTTTGCAGTTTCAGAATGGATGCTGATTCAACCTCTAGGTAGGTAAATTTTCCATTTTCACGCGATGGTTCTATCACATTTCTACTCTGAAATTTTCGACCAATGATATGGGATATATAAATTATAGGAATCAAATTCCCTTTTTGCGTATAGTATGAACTGAATTCAGAGGGTTTAGACCATTATTCCCATATTTATTACTTTGCAAGGGTATACGAGCAATTGATTAGCGCCAAATCGGACATGCTAAGTTCTGTTCAAGTATCTCGCAACCGCGCAGAAATTCCACAGGAAAACAACGTTAAAATCATTATTTTGAGCCCTCTTGAAATAAAATTTCAGTTATACGTCTCAAACTATGATAGAAAAGAACCTCATGAAAACATCAAAGAATCTGTGGATTCAATGGAATATTTTCCACTTTGGGGAAACCTTTAAATAAAGCGAGTTAGTTAAAGAGAAGTAATGATTTGTCTCATTCGGCCTTTACGGGTTGATTGAACGATCATTCAACAAGGTGCAAACAAAATGGCAAAGAAGAAAAAAGCAGCAGCAGCAAAGAAAGCTAAACCAGCAGCAGCAAAGAAGGAAACCCCAATGCTCGTAGTTCAGAGCAAGATCCGTGAATACCTGAAGAGTACAGGCGACTTCAATATAGGGTCAGAGAACGTCTATGCTGTGGCATAGCTTTCGACCAAACTTATTTGAAGCCGTCTCTACCGCAGTAGCAGGTATCCTCGATGATGCAGCACGCAGAGCCAAGGATAACAACAGAAAAACCATCCAAGCTCGTGATGTATAAGGTTTAACTTTCTAAGCTAAACTAAAACCAAAAAAATCGATAACTATCCAAATAAAATAAATAATAATAATATTCACTACTATTCAATATATTACGAAAAGTAGTTAAAAGAAATCATCATCTTTAACTGTATTTACTAATTGTCGGAAAGCATTAAGATCTTTCTGAGAGATTGAATTTCTTTTACCAAAATATGAATAATATGAATCAATTATTTTTTTTGAAGTATCGCTATTAAATGATATAATTTTTCGATTATCTAATTTTGGCCAATCTTTCAAATATCTCCTTGAAAATTCAGTAAGCAAAACTCTATTGTTGGAAATTTCTCTTAAATCGTCACTGTTAGGAAAAATCTCTGCTAAATTTTTTTCATATAATAATTCCCTGATTTTGATTGCATAATAAGATTGCATACCATAAATATTATTATTTTCTTCACCTGGTAATTCCCCAGTTAACCATTTATGTTTGTATTTAAGTGATCCTTTTTGAGATGATTTCTGTCTTTGATGTATCCTTGGGTGAACTTTTGATAAATCTATATCTTTTAAAGATCTATAATCAAAATTAGAACCGCATAATTGATCCAAGAAAACCAAATTGGGATCTGATAAATTTACCAGATAATTTGTTTTGCTTTCAAAATCTATGAAAGCTACAGAATCACCAGTTCCTGAGCCAATTGATAACATGTGATGCATTAATTTTGACATTTCAAGTACATCCTCATCTTTTACTTGAATCCCTTGTGCAGCACCCCTATATCTAAACAAATTTAATCTCATGGAAACTTGGTTATTTGAAAAATCTCCAGTTAAAATTGTTGAGAGTAAAGAATTTTGATTTCTAGTTTTTATACTCCCAGTTTTATCCACAGAAAAATAACTATTCAATATCAATTTCTGTTCGATTAGATCAGGATTGTCCTTAAAATAAGAAGTTAATGCAAAACCAAAGAGTTCTTTTATTTGATCCATTTTGAATATATCTTTAAAATCCCCTTCATTTAAAGCAGAACTAATTAATTCGTTATAATTAGACCTATTATCAATTAGATCGAGATAAAAATTTTCATAAATTTCCTTTAAATTTGGGTTTACTTTTTCTATTATACCTTCTATTCCTAACTCTTGATTTCCATAAATTACATATTCCATTCTATTAAGGATATCATTCTGATTAAGAAATGAAATCTTTATTTCATCTAAAAATTTTTCACCAGGATCATTAACATAACCTAAGATTTTGTGATTATAATCTGATATTCCTTTAACTGATGAATATATCGAGCTTGAAACAGCCCTTACACGAGTATAATTATCATCAATTTCATACGGAGATTTATTAGGTATTGTACCATTATCTGTAACAGGTCTCTTATAGACTCGTAATAGATTTCTATCATGTTGATAAAAATCACGTACCAAATTTATAATGCCCCATTCTGTTAGACCCTCAATATTAAAACTCGCATATCGTTTATCACCATCCTGGCTGTTATTGATTTGAATTCTTAAACATGATTTATTATTTCTCCTAGAATTAATTAATTCTGAAATTAAACTATCTTGAGTAGAATAACCTTGAGATATTAAGAATTCAAATCCATTTTTCAATGGGATCATTTTTGATTGATGAATTTTCTGATCATTACGAATATCTTCCATAGCAGTAATAATCTGATCTTTACCAAATTTTTTCAGTAATTTTGAGTCACTTTTTAATAAAGATTTCATTGTTTCTTGAAGGTATTTTTCATCATCTAAATTCCCTAATGCCTTCCAAGAAGAATTAGAGTCTTTTGATGCTAAATAGATGGCATCATGAACATTTGAATATTTCTCATTCTTTCTCTCTGAATTTATTCTATTGTGAAGAGATCTCTCTAATTTAATTTTTACAATTGAATTTTCTGAATTATTCAAATTACCATAATTTGCAAATCTAAGTGAAATAAATTCTAAGTTTTTTTGATCTTTAGCATTAAGATTATTTTCATCAACGATATTTATTCTTTTTTCTTGAGACTTACCTATTTTGAATGGGAGTCTATCTACTTGAGGAGTATTTGAATAAATAAATTTTAATTCTTTATTTTCAATTTTGAGGCTTCTAGAAATAGGTTCAGGTTTTTTGTATTTTAAATTTGAAAAAAAATCTTCTGTCTCTCTGGCTGAAAGATCAAATGAGAAACGAATGTTTTGATTATTGATATCATCAATTATTTCTCCAATTCTAATTTCTAAGTAATCATTTATGTGATTTGACAAAATAGTATTTGATTTTTCTTTTTGATATATATTTCCTCGAGAATCAGGTTCGAAAATACTCTTGGGTTGAATCAACCTTAGTTGAGAAAACAATTTTATTTTTGAATTTTCAATCATTGGTGTATCATTGGAATTTATTAATCTTCTAATAGAATTATAGGTCTGCTTTAAATCCATCTTTTCTAAATAATTTACGAAATGTTTAGAAGAAGGAATTTTTCCATATTGTTTTTTATACTTAAAATATGCAGATTTTATTTTTTCAAGAGAATTAAATATTTCCATCTTACTAATATTATTTTGATTATTTACTATATCTCGTATCGATGCAATCCCATTAAACTTGTGATAATTATATTATTTTTAGAAGGCAAATTCATTAATAGGGTTTAGATTTAATTATTTTATATTAATCATAACAGTCGATATGAAAGTATAATATCCATGATACTTTCTTTACTATTGGTATTTAAGTAAGCAAAATTAATCTGAATTACCAAGCTTATCGAACTCCCAATACAGTCATTCTATTTCTGTCTCTCAGATTTTTGTAAAATACTAGTGAGGTTGGAATGGACTTTCAGAGATCTCCTTCAATACATGCCGCAGATCATCAACCAGATCATTTCTCCGCAACCGCATCGCCATGTCCACCTCAAAATACGTATTTCCACTGTATACTCATTTACCTTTTCAAGTGTGTCTATCTCGTAAATGCTTACAGTAGAGCTGATGATAAATAGTTTTTTAGTTACCGGATTGATATATCCAGTTCCCATGTCATTATCCAGAAAACTGTTAGTAATCTCAAATGATTGTAGATTGTTTATATTCAAATCTATACTTTGTATATCATATGACAAGGGAACAAGAACTGGAGTCAAAGGTCATCAAACATCGTCGTGCTTACTACGGTGGTCATTTTCTAAGCTTTAAGTATATCACGCGGATTCCTAAAAGTGAACGTTGACACCTCAGAGTCTGAAAATCCAAATAAGACGAGTGATATATAAATTACTCAATAAAAAAACTAGTGAGGTTGGATTGGTTTCTAATTTCTCTTGTTCCACCAAGACTACTCTCACAAATTTGGATGATTTGGCAATTTTCGGAACTTCTGATCCTCACCGATCAGCAGCATACGCTCTCGGTTGAGAATATCAATGGCCTCATTGTCAGTTTATCATGGGATTCAGAGCTCATCATACACAAATAGAGGTTTCACCTATTTATATTTTGATGCATCAGCTTCAAAAACAGTTTTGTACTTGTTTACCCCCCTATCCTAACTCCCACAACTTAATATTCTCAAAATCTCATCGTATGGATTATTTCCTCTAAGATTCCATGTCTCAAACATGGTGGCAAATCGTTCCAGGGTTTGCTTGCCTCGGTCAGAGGCAACAAAGCCTCTGATCTTGCGGAGGATCACCAGT
>JADCLS010000028.1 GCA_026702845.1 Candidatus Heimdallarchaeota archaeon | reverse complement strand
TACTACTGTGTATTTCTAAAATTTACTAATTCAAATATCAACATGAAATTGGACTGAGCCTCATGATCACCAATGTTATAGTGATCACTTGGGATTTAGAGATTGATTTGATCGATTCTACCATATATTCAGGTACAGTTCAAGTCAACGTGAGTAGCAATTTTCAAGCAAATTACAGCATCTACATAAATGGTAGCCTGTATTCCGCGGTGCTAGATATTGGTAATTTTTCATTCTACATCGATACTACCCTATTTGAGAATGGTGAATACAACCTGACCCTAGAAGCGTTCAATGGTCATTCATACAAGTATTTGCAAAGGATCATAACTATTTACAATGAACCAGCTGTAACTACTACTCCAACTGATACAACTACTACTCCAACTGATACAACTACATCAACAGAACCTACAACATCAATAATATCTTCTCCACCTGAGACTACATCATCAGGTCCTTCAACCACACTTGATGCTTCATCTAGTACACCAGGTTCTACTGCAGAGCCTACTAGTTTTGCGATAATCGGCGTGCTATTTGGTTTCTTCCTCATTCCCGTATTAAGAAGAAGACAGTGTTGATAAGAATCTAAGATCTTATAATTTATTTTTCTATAAAATTCTAGGAATAAATAATAAATGGATTAATCCTCAGCTCTACAATGAGAAAGTATAGCATTTTAGTTGCTTGGATATTGTTACTTGGAATATTACCTCATCCTTCCAGTTCTACAGGTGATTCCCAAATTGTATATGCTCTGCCATATGATATGAATGAATTTACCCAGTTTACAGCTACATCTTATGCTACATACCAATGGTTATCTGCTATGCAGGTAGGATTATTCTCTCGTGCATCGGAAAAAGATCGGCAGTTTGATCTGGAATTGGCCAAAGCCTATAGCTTATCAACTGATCAACACACCTTTACAGTAGAATTGAAATCAGATCTCAAATTTTCAGATGGTAGTAAGCTATCTGCTGATGATGTGATTGCTACCTATCAAGCACTGTTGGATGCTAATTTTAATTTAGCCTCGTATGATTACTATGAATCGTTATTAACCAGTGAATCGATCATCAAATTAGATGATAATACAATTTCCTTTACCTTTAATAAGCCATACATTTTTGCCTTGGAAGCATTGAGTGCTGGAATAATTCCCAAATCACAAATTGAAACACTTATGAATAATCCAAACAAAATTGATGAATTGCGCTTCTCCTCGACCATTTCTGCAGGACCTTTCAGATTTTTATCTGAGGATATTAGTGAAAAAAAAGTAAGCTTTGAGAAAAATCCCTATTATTGGAATAGTGCAAATGTCAAGGCAACGTATTTGACGTTTCAAACTATACATGAACGGAGTGCTGCTATTGATGCATTAAAAACAGGGGTGATAGATATTATGGATTCTCAATTTGTGCCAGGTCAAAGTGTATTTGAGAATGAGACTGAAATTAAAATGGAGTTATTTGCTGATGCTGTTCATCATGAAATGGGATATAATCATCTCCATCCTTATTTTGGAACAGGAGAGAATCTTAGTGTTGAGGATCAATTGTCAGGAGCAAGAAAAATACGGCAAGCCATGTCATATGCCATAGATAGAGATCATATTATTGATAGTTATTACAGAGATATAATTCCTGCAGCAACTATGGTTTCACCATCAACTATAGGCTACGATGATACTATCACGTACAGGAAACACTCCCTAGAAACAGCTAAATCATTGATGCAAGAAGCTGGATTTAATTATTCAACCCTTGAATACATTGATAACACCTATTCAACCTTTTTCTTTAATATTTCTCTACTTGCTCCTAATAGTTTTTCCTCACTACCAGTAAAAAATCTAATCAGCCCATATTTAGAGAAGATTGGAATAGGTGTCAAGGAAGTATTAATGACTGGCTGGGAAGTCATCGGACCCAGATCTTTTGCATCTAATGGCCCTCCTCCTATTTTTGATGAGGGCGGATTTGATGTGTTATTTGTCGGATACGGTCATGCATTGGATTTCGATCCAAGCAGATTCTATGAATCTACTGAGATGCTACCAAACGGGTATAACTTCTACAATTATAATAATTCAGACTATGACGCAATGATTGAGGATTACATGTCAGAAATGAACTTTGATATTAGAATCGAGAGATTCAAAGACTTACAAGCATTCTGGTTTGATGAGGAAATTATCACCCCTCTATATCATTCATTGAGTATATTGAGCTATAATAAAGAATTAGATGGTATTGATCCCATACTATTCTCTTTATCTCATGCAGAGTGGGATAAAATACATTATCCTTTTATGCTAATTACAAGCTCAAATACAACAGATTCAACATATTTGTCATTCCTGATGCTGCCTTTACTAGTTTCTTTATCAAGACGGAAAATAATTCCACAAATACCCATAGAATGAGTACAGTGAAAAAAAAATACAAAAATAAAAAATGATGGTAAAATTCAAGTTTACCATCATAGAGTTTAATGATATGGAGAGGAATCCATACCAACGCATGAACACAGCAGAAATAACTGATATTCAAGCATCCTTATCAATCTTCAACTCTAAGACGATAAGTTGAAAGCTGAAGATTAGCGAAAATTGACTGTGTTGCTAATCCTCAGTATTCAGGAGAATTTTCAAAAGAATAATCAAACACTAAATTTAGCGTCTAGAATTATTTCTTAGATTTCTTATCCTTCTGGGGTTTCACGTCTTTGTTTACGGGCTTCTTTGATTGGTTTGCCATACATTTCACCTCTAAGCTCTTATTATCCTCTAAAATATTTAAACTCTTCCGGGTATCTGCTAATAATAGAGGGTAATATTCAAATAGCTGGAATATATATTATTGTTATTCTGTATGAGTGATAAGTATATTCTCTTCTCATCTATAGGGGCAAAGATGAAAGATAACCATGATCCGATTTATTTCATCTTACAAGAGTATAAAGTAAAGGAAGTGATGCTTTTCTATGTACCTGGAGAGAAACGAGAGGATCGGATTTCAATTCAACAAAATATTGATGAGATAGGTGTTTTTCTGGAGAAAACAGGAGTACAGATCAGTTCATACAAATGTAATGTAGAAGATGTTCAAGCACTAATACTCGAGTTGGCAAGGATCATCCTTGAAATATATCTCGCCTCTCCTGGAAATCTAGTGATTGATTTATCAGCAGGCAGACGAATTTTATCTCATGCACTGTTTCAAGCTGCAAGGATGACAAATACATTGATCTCATCACTAGAGGACACTGATGTGCAAATTTACATAGCCATAAAATCTAGAGGAATGGATTTAGTCTCGTATCGACTACAGGAAGTGATCGTTCCTAAGCCAAAAACTGCAGAAATCCTAAAAATATATGATCCAGGAGTACGTCAGGAGGAATTAAAACGAAAACTACAATGGAAATCTCAATCCGATGTATCCAAAGCATTGACATCGCTTTACCATCTAAATATGATAGACAAAAAAACTAAACAATTAACATCACTAGGTTCAGCCATGCAAAATCTATTATTGATGATTTCAAAAGAACACCAGTCATAGAGTTTCAAAAATCTGCTTGGCTTGGTTATAACTATTTGAATCATAAAGTACTAGTTTGCATTGATAGAGGGTGGAGACAACAGATTGATAATCAATCATTGCTTTAAAAATAACTTTTACTGCAGCTTCAAAGGGATAGCCAAATATTCCAGTTGAAATTGCCGGAAAGGCTATCGATTGCAATCCTTTGGATTCTGCCATCTCTAATGAGCTGTAAATTGCAGAATACAACAATGATTCTTCAGGTTTATCCCATCCATACCTTGGGCCAACTGCATGAATAACATATTTAGCCTTCAAATTTCCTCCAGTTGTTATTCCACAAGAACCAACATCGATCTTGGGATGAAGATTAGATTCGTCTACAAGCTTGGTTCCAGCTGCTTTAGCAATGGCTAGGGCAACACCACCACCATGCATCAATTGGGAATTTGCTGCATTGACAATGGCATCTGTATCTTCTTGGGTTATATCTCCTTGTACTATGTCTATTCTCATTGTGATAATAACAACATCATCTATGATATATGATTCGGAGGATTTGGGGAAAAAAAATCTCAGAAAGAGAAAAAGAAGAGTAAATCTTCAAAATAACTGTTGAAGAGAGGGATAAAAACAAGATTCTTCTCTAGTTATGTGGTGCAAATTAAAACATTAATTAATGTTTATAATTATTTTTCTTTGATTTATTATCATCAGTGGATTTCTTAATATCCTTTGATACAGGCTTCTTGGGATTGTGGGACATTTCATTCACCTCTAAAGAAATATACACTCTCTGAATATATAAAATCATGCTCGGATTCTGCAATAACGAAGGGAATTATTCCATAGAAAGGAATAATTTCAGTAATTATTCGTTCTGCAAAAACATCATCTGGATCCCCTTCAATCATCACATTATTCTTAAAGAAAAAACAATATTAGTATTTTTCATAACATATTCTCAACTGTATATTTTTTGACGAAATTTGCATAATTGCAGAACATTTCGTGCTAAAAACATAAATACAAGGTATTCAATAAAAATCTATGAGTCTAGTCAATGAAGAAGTAAAAGGTGATAAAATAGAACTCGAATTCAGATTCTACAGTATTATCACATTTTTTATCTTTCCACTTGTAATCTATGGGATTATAGTATCAATACCTGCAGTTATCTTTCTATTCCCCATACTGGCTATCTTATTGGAAGTATTAGATAATCCTGTTTCCCGTTTCATTAAGCGAATCACCATGTGGTTTGCCCTCATTAGCTTTGGAATAAAGGTATTTGATAAAAAATTAGAACATTTCAGATTTTGGTGGTTTTTTGCTGTTGGATACCTCTTGGGTACACTGATCATGGTTCTTGTGGTTGTAACTTCAATTTCCATCCTTCCAATACTGCTAATTCTGTTTAACCGGAAGAAATTTCTGAGATTCCTGTTCTCGTTGTATTTCCTACCCAGGGCGGATTACATCTGGAGTAAGAGCTTTGAAGATAGGCAAAGAATCATGGATAGGTACAGTAGCTTATCAGAAGCAGACAAGGAGTACTTATTATTTGATAAACCCAAATTCTCCACCCATCTCATAGCAGCATTGATCATTATTCTATCTCCTGCCATGATTTCATTATTATTAGCACCCATATCAGTATTTGCCAATTTCTATCTTAATGATGATCCTGCTATTATAAACTCAGCCATCTCCATTCAGTATGGCCTATCCTTTGCTGGTATTGGATTAATTCCCATTATTGCATATCTGATCCTACTCATACCGATTAGGGGTAAGAATCTCAGTAAATTCATAAGCCAGGATGTGGCTGGGTTCATCGTTAAATCACTTGCATCTACAGGCTTGAATGCGATTCCTTATTTCAAAGGAGAGTATTACTTGGAAGCTGAATCTGAGGTGGTGGATATGGGTACTCCAAATGGCTTCTTTGAGATATTCAGAAGGGGAAGGTTAATGTCTCTTTTCTTGACACCTCTGGCCATCATGAGCCTGTTACTCAATTACTTGATAGAACAGCTGGATCAGGATACTTTGAGAGATCAGATCACCATTAGTGAATTCCTTAAGCTATTCAGAGATGTGATGCAGAAGAACCCATTTATCTCTGCATCGCTTATGATTATCATCCCTGTATCTATTTCAATAATATTGCCACTTATTTGGAGTATCAATGATGCAGAGATCAAAAGAACCAGTTGGCGACATGATTCATCTGAATTTAGCCTGGAGATCTATAATGTTGAGGATCTGGGAACATCAATTGATTCTATGTTCAAACTTGTTATTGGAATTTCTGCCATAACTAATCTTTCCTCAGCAGTATCATTGCTTGTGGGTAAATCCGATTCTGTGGTTGCCTGGACAGTAACAGGGGTTATTCTTGTGGCTGCAGCCATCATGGTAATCCCTGGTGCATTATTTATGTCATATATGTATTTCAGTAGTGGTACGCATGTCGATTCGGTGAATTATCTCAGATATACATTGTCTCAGGAGAGCGATATTGCAGTTGGAACCATAACTCGAAATTACTTCAAAGAGAATAAACTGTCTCCTCCACCGTATTTGAGAACTACCATGATTCAAGAACCAGTAACTCAATCACAAGTAGTAGAAAATTCTTCGAAAGAATTTGAAGAGAACAATCAAGAATCTGTTGATTAGCTGACTGCTTATCAGCAGAATCACATCAAAAATATCGTCTATGATGAAGAACTTTAATCTAATTCATCTAATTTATAATACTTGTGAGTGTAGATAAGGATAATCTGTATGCACATGTGAAGAACCTTCAGGGAGTAAAGCATGCTCTTACGAATTATGAAGGTCTGGTACAGGGTGCAGATTATATGAAACAAGAGTTTGAATCACTGGGTTTAGAAGTTATTGAAGAGAAATTCATGGTGGATGGTTGTGATCTCGAGTTCAGAAATATCATTGGCTGTATTGGTGGGGCTGGGCCTGAAATAATTATCTCGGGTCATCATGATACGGTTTGGAATGCTCCTGGTGCTAATGATAATGGTACTGCTTGTGCTGCCATAATCGAGATGGCCAGAATCTTTAAGGAAATGAATATTGATGCTAATATCCGTCTAGTCAGCTTTGATCTTGAGGAAAGCAATCCATATTTCGAGAAAACTATGTGGGAATTGGCAGCTAAACATAATATTCGCAATAATATGATCTTTGAAAATCTACAATATCGTGAGAATTGGGGAAAAATCATGACTAGCTATCTTAGGTTATTAAACAAGGAGAAACGGTCTGAATTACTGGAAGACATTAATAAATTATCTGATGATGAAATTGCCTTCTACACCGAAATGCTTGAGTTTTTGGATGAATTCTTTGAAGAAAATAGCTGGGTAGGTAAAACAGCATTGATGGGATCTGCTAGATATGTGGAGAATGCAATAAAGGAAGGAAGAGAAATCAAAGCAATAATTAATTTCGATACAATCGGTTATACATCAAATCGATCAGGTTCACAATTCTACCCTACTGGATTTCCCATCAGATTGATGAAATTACTACCTAAATGGTATGGCAGGTTTATTCCCAAATTATCCAAAATATTCAGATTTTATGGAATAGAGGATATTACTGTAGGTGATTTTGCATCTTTGCTAGTGGATGGTAACTCTGAAGATTTAGGGATGATTTTTGCTGAGAAAGCAAAACAGATAGAATTGAAAGTGGGTGGTATCTTCACCGGAATGACTTATGATAGGATTGAAAAACAGATGCCAGATTTGTTACGGTCTGATCACGCACCGTTCTGGAGAGAAGGTGTTAAGGGGATCTTTATCTCAGATACTGCAAATTTCAGATATGCTCATTATCACACTACTTCAGATCGTATAGAATATGTGAATTTTGATTTTCTAGCAAAGATAACTCAGGCAAGTATTGAAACAGTGTTAGAACTCGTATAATCGATTTAGTGAAGACATTTCAAATCTCTCAATTTTTCCAAGTATTTCATAATGAATTCATCTTGATCCTGATCAATCTGAACATGGCCAAGTTGGATGAGCAAGCTGAATGTATCAAACGATACGCTGGTGGATAAGATTTTTCCATCTTTTATCTTGAAGAGATTAGTACCAAAAATTTTCATCGATTTATAATTAGGAGAAAAGCCAAATAATTCATCCTCTTGGGTTCCCTCCCATGTCCACCAAGCCATTACACTGTCATCCTCGGCAATTAATTTCAATATGGTATATCTCATATTAGGCATTGCTTTTCTGAAATATTGTACCCTTTTCTTTAATTCTTGCTTACCCGGTCCGGGAGGCATGGATTCTTCCAGATGAATCACACTCACGCTTCTCTCACTTATTTTGTAATTGTCATGAATTATCTCATCGATCACGTCAAATTGCCATTTAGAATACAATTCTGTTAGAAATTTACAAGCCAGATTTTTATTTTTCTCCAATGACATTTGAATCAATAAATTATAATTGTACTTCATCATATAAAACTTTACGTAAGGTAGAGATAATTTTCATTAGAAAAATACATAATTTACGTCTTTCAGTGGGTAAAATGATGAATCTGGTTAGAAAATGGGAAATATCAACCCTCATCCTTTCTTATCTGATTTGTCATATTTATCAAGTAGGTCATCTATCTCCTGATCTACCGACTTTCCAAGCTTCAGTTGAATATTCCTGATAACCTCAGCCATCCAGTGTTCTTTTTCCATCCCATGTACTTCTTTCCACTGAGATGTTGTCAAGAAATACTCCCAGTCCCTGGGTATGGGCTGATCATCAAGAACAATAGGCATAATATCCTTACCCTTGCTAAATCCTCGTTCCAATTCAGTCTCCACATGTCTAGATTCAGTGGAATGCTTGGATATCAAGATTATGAATATCTTGCAGCTATCAATAGCATCTAAAATCTGACGTGAATATTTCTGTCCTAGATCAATGCTCAATGATGAAATCCAAGCATTCTGTTTTGCTTTCCTTATTTTCTCATACAGCTCTTCTGCCACTTTCTTATCCTTGCTAGAGAACGAAATAAAGACATCTGAATGAGCTGTTGGAGCAGGTAGATCATCAGTTGTCATCCGTGATTGATAACTCGTACTGGAGACCTGGGATGTTGGAGTAACTCTAGTTTTAGGTTGTTTTACATCTCGTTCTTCCTGTTTTTGGGTCTTCTTCATCTCTTTATAGGAAGTAAATCCTCTACTTTCAGCAATCTCCTGTAATTCTCTCTTCTTCTCCTTTCGTTTGCCTAGTATCCTTTTGAATATACTTAGTGCAACAAGAAATAGTATCACTCCACCAATGATGTAGAATATGGTGTAATCGGTTGGCCTTTCAATGGTTGGTAATGTAATAGTCATGCTAATTGTGCGTGTATTACCGAAGGCATCAGTTGCCTTCAAGGAAAGTTGCTGCTCTCCTTCTAGCTCCTCTGGAACATTTAGCTCGAAGTAGTATCGTGTTTTCTCATCCAAGACTAATGTGTTGGTTCCGTTAATTGCAGTCGCTTCTTCAAAATTTTCTCCATCCCAGCTGTACTCGAGTTTGACAATCTCATTCTCATCATCAACGAAAACAACCATAGTACCTCCAGCCTCGACATTCTTGTTAGCATTCTTTATCTCCTCTTCATTGATCTCTGGTTCTGTAGTATCAATGATAGTAATCATCACTGAATCTGATGCAGTATTTCCCGAGCCATCCTGTACGACCAAAGTAATATTGTAATATCCTACTTCTAGCTGATTGACAGGCCAGCTTATTGTCAGAGATGTATATTCCCATGGTTCTCTGAGGATCTCAGAACTATTGTACATGATAATATAGCTTTCTGGATCAAGATCTGATATGCTCCATTCTATCCTGTATTCAGATCCTTTCTGCTCAGTCTTATCCGCTGGGTTGCTGACTTGGGGAGATGTCGTATCCTGAATGGTAATGAACACTGTATCAGCTATACTATTTCCAGATCCATCAACTATGACAAGGGTCAGATTATACAGACCCAATCTAAATGTGGTAGGTAATTCAAAAACAATACTGCTTGAGTTCCATGGTAAAGGTTCAGCTGTACCATTGATAAATAGGTAGTATAGATCCTGATCGACATCACTGCATGTCCAAGTGATTGAATTACCAAATACTAAACCAAACTCTAGGAGAATGTCGGAAGGATGGCTGATTGTTGGCAGTGTGGTGTCCAATACTTGTACGATTAACTCATCACTTGCTGTGTTGTTATACTGATCAAAAACTATTATGGAGAAGTTATAGAACCCATTATACAGATCATCAATATCCAGAATTATTGCTATGCCTGATTGCCAACTACCTGATCTGATTAGGGAACCGTTCCCGTAAATGCTGAATCTATCTGCATGGTAATCTGTGATCAACCAGCTTATGCTATTGTTGAGTGATCCCAGCTCATAGGAGAAATTCTCAGAACCTGTAATTTGTGGCGATGTTGTATCAACGATATCTACCCAGAGCTGATCACTAGCCATATTCCCAGAAGAATCGACTACTTGCAGGGTGAAGTTATATCTTCCAACAACAAGAGAATCAAGTGAGAGAATCAGTGAATATTCTGTTTCCCATATACCTGATTGATTTAGCTCATCATTAATCCATAAATTGAATTCATCGCCATAGAGATCTGTGAATTGCCAAGTTATATTTGTGGGAGTTCCATATTCAATAACCTGATCTTGCAGGGTACTTAGGAAGGGAATAAAAGTATCAAATACCATAACTGTGGAGTTTTCACCCAAACCCAAGAGATTGTAAGCCCGTATAATAAAGAAATAAGTAGAACCAGCCTCTATTAGTTCAGAATATTCTTGTGAATAAACTGTGGACAAATAGTTGAAGCCTGAAGTTGCATTCTCTGACCTATAGATACGATACTCTGTAATATCCAGCCAACCATCTGATTCAGGCACATCCCAGGTGATTACCAGTTGGTCAGCATTCTGAACCACATTGAGGTTCAGAGGTTCACTGGGAACCTGAGCTGAACCTGCATCGGTGATCGTCCAATTATATGTATCAATCAAGTATTGCCTTAATGAAGGATCATAATAATGAGCATTACCTCCATGGAATTGTATATTTGATTGTAGTGCATTAGTAGCCCAACCCTGTAGAGTTGCATCATAGTTGAGTGTAGATAAGCTCACATCAAGAAACATCTCACTCATATCTGTTACTGAGGAAATATTCCATGAACCGAGATCCTGATCAAAATTACTTGTTTGATAAAACATTCGGATCATGTTTTCAACGTTTGATACATCCCATATGGAAAGATCTTGGTTGAAATTATCTGCTTGCCTAAACATACCTTCCATGGAAATTACGTTCGAGACATTCCAATTACTCAAAGATTGATTAAACTCTATTGCATGAAAGAACATATAATTCATGTCAGTTGCTGATTCTGTGTTCCAGGCACCAATTGGTTGATTAAATGCATAAGCACTATTAAACATACGATAAAACAACTCAACATTGCTAACATCCCAATTACTAATATCGTGATTAAATGACATAGCAACAGCAAACATGCTATACATATTAGTCACACTGCTCGTATTCCATTGGCTAATATCAATATTGAAATCTACACAAATATAGAACATTGAATGCATCGATGATACTGATGATACATTCCATAATCCTATTGGCATATTAAATGAAGTCGCCTGAGCAAACATATTACTCATATCTGTGATCTTCGATACGTCCCAGGAATTTAGATCTCCTTGATCTCCAAGATTATGACAATTATCGAAAGCTCTTCGAAGAATAGTTGTTTCTGATAAATCAGGGGAATCCGTTGCTGTTAGTACAAAATTCTCAGCCCCTCGAAAATATTCTCCTGAATTACCAAATGAAAAGATACCCCATTGTGAGATCTCTAGAAGTTTTAATCTATCTCCAACCAGATTAAATCTCCAGCCTTTGATTCTTCCCACTATTCTGATGGTATAATTTCCACCCAAGCCATAGCTGTGAAGCGCCTGGTCCCACTGGTAGATCACCTCGGTACTACCATCTCCCCAATCGATAAAGAAGTAATAATCACCTATTGTCTCGAGTGGTAATTGAATCTGATAGGAATAACTAGATCCATCTGAGATTAATTCTGTATTCCATGTTGAAATGAAAGTATCCTCATTGAATTCGGGGATTGCCATTCCACCATCAGCGATAGTCCATGAATATTCATCGATTAACCATTTACGATCCAAATATACAGAATAGCTATATTTGGAGTTACCACCATCAAAATATACATTGGAATGGAGATCGAATACACTCCAGGAAACCAATATTGCATCATAATTGGCTGTAGATAAAGTAACACCATCGAACATTGCACTCATGTACCTTACATCCGACACATCCCAATTATCAATTGCTTGATCAAAGGATGTCGCCAAACAGAACATATAACTAAAATCTAGTGCATATTCTGCCGTATTCATTATATTCCATGAATTGAGAGGTTGATTGAAGGAACTTGCCTCTCTAAACATAGATACAAAATTTCTTACTGTAAAAACATCCCAAGAGTCCAATGGTTGATTAAATGAGCTCGCACCTTCAAACATTGATTCCATGGTGGTAACACTTGATACAATCCAAGAGTTAAGTGGTTGATTAAATGAGGTTGCGAATGCAAACAAATGATCCAAGCTTGTAACTTTACTAACATCCCAAGATGATATATTCTGATTGAAATTGGAATTCATGTTAAACATTGAGGCTATCATTGTCACGCTGGATGTGTCCCAATCTTTAATCAATCCATTAAAAATCGCATACATGAACATCCCCACCATACTTTCGACGTTTGAGACATCCCAGCTGTTTAATGATTGATTGAAGGCACGTGCGTCATTGAACATGTATTCCATGCTGATTACAGAAGATACATTCCAAGATTCAATATCTTGATTGAAATTGTCAGTATTCGCAAACAAGAAATCCATATTCGTTATAGATGAGACATCCCAAGAACTAATATCTTGATTAAATGAACTTGCTCCATAGAACATGCGCTCCAATTTGTTCACTCCAGTGAGATTCCAAGAACCAAGTGGCTGGTTGAAATCACGTGCATCATTGAACATGTAGGAGAGATCAGAGACATTGGAGATATCCCAATCAGCTAGGCTGATATTAAATCTGTAAGCATCAGAAAACATTCTGTACATAGTGGTGACTTTTGATACATTCCATGAGGATACAGACATATTGAAATTGGATGCACCAAAAAACATTGAACTCATATCAGTTATTGTAGAGGTATTCCAATGATTGATTTCACCATCATATCCAAGATTTGAGCAACCTGAGAAGGCAGATTGCAAGTTAGTAGTCTCACTCAAATTAAGCTTGTCAATGGCACTTAATTCAAGATTTGCTGCACCACTGAAATATGCTCCATTGTTGCCTAATTTAATTGATCCCCATTGGGAGATTACTCGGATTTTTAATTTATCTCCATTATTACCAAATTTCCATCCAACTATAACTCCCTGTAACAGAATTATATACACTCCTGAAGAGGAATAGGTGTGAGTTACCTCTGATTGATCCCATGACGTTATTATTGAAGATGTACCATCGCCCCAATCAATATAGAAATCATATAATCCAGATGATTCAAGTGGTAGATGAATTTGATTGAAATTAGATGATCCAGTAGAGGTTAGACTTGTCTCCCATTGTGTTTTAAATGTAGATGATAAATCAAGATCTATTCCTTGATCATGTATTGTCCAGCTAAAAATATCAATCAAAATTTGCCGTGCGCTTGCTGCATAGCCACTATACATTGATGATCCTCCATGGAATTCTATTCCAGCTTGTAGATTGAGTTGAGCCCAACCTTTCATGGTGAGATCATAATTCTCATGTGATAGAGAAATCCCATCAAAGAAATGGAACATGTCTATCACAGATGAGATATTCCAATTTCCTAACTGCTGGTCAAATCTTGAGGCATCTGCAAACATACCATACATATTAACTACATGAGACACGTCCCAAGAATTTAAAGATTGATTGAAGTAAATCGCTCCTTCAAACATCTGACCCATGTCAAGGACATTCGATACATTCCAACTGTTTATGGGCTGGTTGAACGCAAATGCCTCAATGAACATGTACTGCATGTTAGTCACTGAAGAAACATCCCAGCTGGAAAGTGGCTGGTTGAAGTTTGATGCGTACTGGAACATTCCTTGCATATTAGAAACATTCGACACATCCCAAGAATTAAGAGATCCAGTTGAACCTAAACTACTACAACCATTGAAAGCTAAATACATACTTGTAGTACCATTGAGATTCGGATAATCAGTTGTACTTAGCACTAGATTGGCTGCTCCAGAGAAGTAAGCACCTGAATTGCCAAAATTCAATATCCCCCATTGTGATATCTGTATTATTTTCAACCTATCCCCGGCATTGTCGAAGCTCCAGCCAGTCAAGGTTCCATCAATCATAATTTTGTACACGCCATCAGTTACGTAAGTATGAATCACCTCGGCTTGATCCCAGGAAAGAATTATATCTGAGGTTCCATCACCCCAGTCGACGTAAAATGCATAGGTACCTGATTCAACGAGTGGTAAGCTGACCTGATTAGAAGTGCTTGAGCCACTGGAAGTCAGCTGAGTGTTCCAATGAGAGATGAAGGTATCAGAGGTCTCTGATGGTGTAATCATACCTGCATCGGTTATTGTCCAACCAAATGTATCAATAATATGTTGTCGAGACCCCAGAGAGTACACACTAAATATGGAATTACCACCATGAAAACTCACCCCATCCTTCAAGTTAAGCTGTGACCAGGCTATCAACAACTTGTCATAATTCTCAGTAGATAGGGTCACGCTGACAAGCATTGAGAGCATATTGGTTACTTGCGAAACATCCCAAGAACTCAGATCCTGGTTGAATGAGCTAGCACTGAAGAACATAGCCTGCATGTTGGTTACCTTGGAAACATCCCAGAGATTAAGGGATTGGTTGAAGGCATAGGCCTGGCTGAACATGGATGCCATGTAAGTGACTCCTGAAACGTCCCAGGAATTGAGTGGTTGATTAAATGAATCTGCACGACTAAACATGTTTCCCATCAATTTCACACTAGAAACGTTCCAGCTGGAGATGTCTTTATTAAAAGAAATAGCCATTGAGAACATGTACTGCATGTCAGTAACATGACCTGTATTCCAATCTCCTATAGGCTGATCAAATGCCTCTGCACCATTGAACATACCATACATGTCAATCACCATTGAAACATCCCATAAATCTAGAGATGAGTTGAATACTAATGCTCCAGTGAACATTCCTCGCATATTTGACACCTTAGAAACATTCCATGCATTTAAATCTTGATTGAACTTCCTTGCTTCCCTGAACATATACCTCATAGTTGTAACTGAAGATGTGTCCCACAAATTCAGAGCTTGGTTAAATTGATATGCCGCATCAAACATGTACTCCATAGATTGAACTTGAGTTACATCCCATGAATTCAAAGGCTGATTAAACTTATATGCTCTCTGAAACATGTATTGCATATTGATAACCTGAGCTATTTGCCAACCTCCTAGAGGTTGATTGAAAGCAAAAGAGGAACAGAACATTAAACCCATATTCGTTACTTTTGACACGTTCCAATTACTTAGGGTCTGGTTGAATATATCGGTGTAGGCGAACAAGCTATACATATCAAGAACATTTGACACATCCCATGAATTAAGGGGCTGATTGAAAGAACTTGCCCCCATAAATAGGAATCTCATATTTGTTATACTTGAAACATTCCAGGCATTCAATTCCTGGTTAAATGAGGATGCAATTCTTAACATTGATTCCATCGTATTTGCATTAGAAACATCCCAGTTCCCAATATATTGATTAAATGAAGTAGCATTGAAAAATACATAACTCATATTAACTACCAAAGATACATCCCATGTGTTCATGGTTCCTTGATCTCCTAAATTAATGCAGTCATAGAATGCGGACCCTAGCGAACTAGTTGAAGATAAATTAGGTGCATCAGTTGCAGTTAAAACTAAGTTTGAAGCTCCCTTGAATTGGGAATCTGTGTTCCCAAATGACAGACTTCCCCATTTAGAGATCTCTATAATTTTCAGTTTATCCCCTGCATCATTGAATTTCCAACCGATAAATGTACCATCAATGTAGATTGTATATACACCTGATGAGCTGTAGGTATGAGTTAACTCACCCTGATCCCATGAAGTGATGAAATCATAGCTGCCATCGCCCCAGGCAACAACAAAACTGTAGGTACCACCATTTAAAGTAGGTAATTTGACCTGGCTTGAATTTGAGGATCCAGGACTGGTAAGAGCTGTATTCCACTGTGAGGTGAAAGCATTGGTTAGATTAATTCCCCCATCGGTTATGATCCAATCATAAGTATCTTCCAAAATTTGCCTTGCACCATACGCATTTGCCGTGAATTTCGCATAACCTGCATGGAAGATCACTCCTGTTTGTAAAGTATGTTCAGCCCAACCAATTAATAAGCTATTATAATTTTCAGTAGAAATGGTCAAACCATAAAGGAAGTTGCTCAAATTCGTAACACTGGTTACATCCCACATACCAAGATCCTGATCAAAATCTAGTGCATTATCAAACATGCTGTTCATATTCTGGACCTGAGAGACGTCCCAGGTGGATAGAGGTTGATTGAATGCATAGGCATTCTTAAACATCCAATTCATCTCTATTGCCGAGGATACAACCCAGCCATTCAAAGGCTGATTGAAGGCAATTGCACCGTAGAAAATAAACATGAAATTATCCACATTAGAAACATCCCATCCCTCAACTTGACCATTAAATGAATCAGCTTCGTAGAATAAGCCCTCAAGATTTGATACGCCACTTAGATCCCAGCTGTTTAGATCCCGATTAAAAGCAATAGCATCCCTGAACATATAGGTAAGATCGACAAGACTAGATGTATTCCATCCTCCTATGTCTTGGTTGAATGCTGAAGCAGTGTTAAACATGCTAATCATATTTGTGACTGAAGTTGTATTCCAATTCCCAATCGCCCCATTAAATGCTGATGCTTGATGGAACATCTGCTGCATGTCGGAGACTTTGGATGTATCCCATGAATTCAGGGGTTTGTTGAAAGCACTGGCCTGGAAGAACATCAATCTCATGGATTCTACATTACTGACATCCCAATTGTCCAGTGATTGGTTATAACTAGATGCACCGTAGAATAGTCCCAGCATGGTGGTGACATCAGATGTGTCCCATTGATCGATTGCTTGATTGAAGGAGGAGGCCATGGCAAACATATATCGGATATCTGTGATACCTGTTAGGTTCCATGTGTTCATATTACCCTGATCTCCCAGGTTTGTACAATCTCTGAATAACTCATACAAATTCGTTTTTCCTGTAAGGTCAGGTGCATCGGTTGCGGTAAGAACAAGGTTTGAAGCACCATAGAAATTACTTGATAATGAACCAAGTATCAAATCACCCCACTGTGAGATTTCAATGAGCTTCAATTTATCTCCCGTATTGTCAAATATCCAGCCATTAATAGTTCCATCAATTTTGATGACATACAATCCTGTTGAACTGTAGGTATGAGTTACCTCAGCTTGATTCCAGGCAGTTATAATATCACTTGAACCATCTCCCCAGTCTATATAGAAATCATATATTCCAGATATCTGAAGAGGTAAAGAAACCTGATTTGAAGCACTTGATCCCGTTGAGGTGAGCTCAGTATTCCATTCTGAAATGAATTCATTGCTGAACTCTACTCCACCATCATATATTGTCCATCCAAAAGAATCTGTTAAGATCTTTCTTGCACTGGCTGAATATCCATCATATTTGGAACTACCTGCACGAAATTCCACTCCACTTTGTAAATTTAATAGAGACCATTTATCGAGCATTTCATTATAATTACTTGTTGTAAGTGTTACACCCCAAAACATATCTTCCATGGTGGAGACGCTTGATACATTCCAATCACCTAAGGATTGATCAAAACTAAAAGCTTCATAAAACATGGAATACATACTTGTAACTCTTGATACATTCCACGATGAGAGATCTTGATTAAAGACCGAATTCTGGAAAAACATCATAGCCATCGATTCAACTTTTGATACGTCCCAGGTACTAATATCTTGGTTAAATGGCGTTCCTCCTAGCATAGAGACCATTGTAATAACATTAGATACATCCCAATTGGAGATGTCCTGATTGAAGATATCTGCTCCATAAAATGCTCCTTGCATATACAGCACATTAGAAACATCCCAGTTAACAATCGTTTGATTAAATGCATTTGCCTGACAGAAAATGTAATTAAAGTTTGTTGCCATAGATGTATTCCAATTGGATAGCTGTTGATTAAAATTAGTAGCCCAAAAAAACATTCTCTCAAAATTACTAACACCACCGGTAACCCAAGAATTCATATTTCCTATATCACCAAGATTATAGCAATTTGTAAATGCATACGCTAAAGTCGTCGTACCAGTAAGATCAGGAGCATCTGTTGCAATTAAAACAAGATTTTCTGCACCATAGAAGTATCCATTGGAATTTCCAAAATTCAATGATCCCCATTGGGAAATCTCAATAATCTTTAATTTATCGCCTTCATTATTAAATCGCCATCCCTCAATCGTTCCATCAATTATTATATCATACTCTCCTTCTGATGAATACGTATGAGTAACATCTGCCTGATCCCATGCTGTAATTGTGCTGTTTGATCCATCACCCCAGTCTACAAAGAAATCATATGTTCCAGCTGATTCTAATGGTAGTTTTACCTGATTTTGATTGGTTGAACCTGTAGAATTTAATGTTGTATTCCATTTTGATTTGAAGGAATTAACATTAGGAATATCTAATCCTCCATCTGTAATAACCCAATCATAAGTGTTTATTAGAATATCTCGAGAAGAAACGGCTAATCCAGTATATTTAGTTGTACTAACATCTAAGGTAATATTTCCTAATACATTTAACTGTGACCAACCTATCAATATACTATCATAATTTGATGATGAAAATGGATGGGAGAAGAAACTACTAAAACTTGTTACACTTGAAATATTCCAATCCCCTAAATCCTGATCAAAATCTGTAGCACCATAAAACATTGAATTCATGTTGTTTACTGATGATACATCCCATGAGCCAATCGGTTGATTGAATACATCAGCACTGTAAAACATATTTCTCATTGCAGTAACTTTAGATAAATTCCAAGCATCTAGGGGTCTATTGAATGCTGAGGCTTCTCTGAACATATATTCTACATTCTGCACATTGGAAGTATCCCAAGAGTTTAAAGGTTGATTAAAAGCTGCAGTATATTCAAAGGTATTTGCTAACGTTGTAACATCTGTAACATCCCAATTATCAATGGATTGATTAAATGAACTTGCATAGCTAAAAGTGCTGAAAAGGTTGGTCAAACTAGAAGTTGTCCAACTACCAATGGGTTGATTAAATGAAGTGGCCATTTGAAACATCTGACTCATTGTTGAAACACTGCTCACATCCCATAGATCAATAGGTTGATTGAATGATGTAGCATACCTAAACATGGTGATCATTGAGGTCACTCCTGATACATCCCAGTTATTCATATTACCTTGATTACCCAAATTGGAACAGAAAGCGAAGGCATTATATAAAGTAGTAGTCGATGATAAATCCGGAGCATCAATTGCTGTCAGAACTAAATTCTCTGCACCATAAAAATATCCATTTGAATTCCCAAAACTCATATTTCCCCACTGGGCGATCTCAAGCAGTTTTAAACGATCTCCATCATTATTGAATCTCCAACCTTGCAATGTACCCTCAATAGTAATATTATATACTCCAGCTGATGTATAGGTATGTGTCACTTCAGCTTGATTCCATGAAGTAATTGTACTTGAACTGCTATCATTCCAGTTTATTTCAAAATTATAGGTTCCTGTTGATTCAAGAGGAAGGGTGATCTGATCAGATGCACTGGATCCTGTACTAGTTAAAGTTGTGTCCCACTGTGTCAAAAACATATCTGCTGAATAATCATCAAGATTGAAGTTGGTGGCATATCTTGGAATCGGATTCTCTTCAATGTTATTGGTTGTCTCTTTGATCTTCTTGTCTGGTGATGAAGTACGGACTGGATAATTCTTCTCATCCAATCCCAGATACTTGTAAAATGCGATTTCCTCTTCAGATAATGAATACTCAGGTTCAGGTTTAACACTATTAGCTTGTAAACTTGTGGTAGATATTGGAACCACTAACATTAAAAATATGATACATATACAGGCCCTCAACGAAGATCAAATGGAATTGATACTTTTTTTATATAAAAGTTATTAATTATTTTCTCAAGTTTGATCCGCAAAAGCATTCATTCATTAAATATTTGAAGAATTCAATTTTTTGTATATTTTTTTTATCAAAATTAAAACCAGCATTATTCTATCGCAGAAACTAAACTTATTTTTATAAAAATTGAACTAAAATCCCTAACTATTAAAGGTAGATTATACAATGGTTGCATAATCTTCCAAAGCATATAAAAAATGCTATAAAAAAAGAATAATAGAGAACTTATGGTACTACGTTGGAATAACATGCTTAAAACAGGAGTAACTGAAATCGATCTACAACATAGACAGCTTATCAAGGATTTGAACAATGTTGGAGATTTATTAAAAGGAAACAACGAACAAAGCATATTAGATGCTCTCTCAGATGTATTTTCTTTTACTGAGACCCATTTTGCTACTGAGGAGAAGATATTGACAGTTGAGAATCATCCAGAATTGGAGAACCATCGAAATTTGCACATTGAGCTCCTAGATGTAATACAAGGTGTAACCAATCACTACAAAGAGACCAAATCGATCCCAGAGCTCAAGACAAATTTGAAATTAATTAACAATGCCACACTTAAGCATATTCAGAATTATGATATACCCCTTTTCAAGAAATAAAACAAAAGATATTAAATAATCTCCTCATCCTAAATGCTTATCAAATAGTGTGCATATGAGGCCTTATGACAAAATTCAGCATCCAGATCGAAAACCAATTTGGATATTCCTGGGATCAGATAGAACAGATCATCCGAAAAACAGAGCAATACAATTACGAAGCATTCTATACTTGTGATCACTTCTATTTAGATGATAAATCCGAGGAGAGAAATGCAGTGGAAGCATGGACTATCCTCTCAGCTGCTGCTATAATCACTAATAAGATCAAGCTAGGAACTCTGGTGAGTGGTAATACTTATAGAAATCCTGCATTGCTGGCCAAAATTGCATCATCAGTTGATCACATTTCTGGGGGTAGGCTTGAGATGGGCCTAGGTACTGGCTGGAAGGAAATAGAACATAAAGGGTATGGTTTTGATTTCCCCTCTCTATCCACAAGATTTGAGATGTTAGAAGAGGCTATACAGATCATCCAATCCATGTTCACCCGAGAAGTAACCAATTTCAATGGGAAGCACTACTATATGGAGAAGGCCTTCAATGCTCCCAAACCTGATAATCCACTGTGGATGATTGGTGGCGGTGGGGAGATAAAGACCATGAGATTGGTGGCCAAGTATGCAGATTATATGAATCTACCATTCACTCCTATGAATCAGATACAGAAAAAGTTGGATGCACTCAGAATTCAGGCAGAGAAGGTTGGTCGTGATTATGATGAGATTGGAAAATCGATGTTCTATCCAATCAGAGTATTTGAGGATCAGGACCTGTTGGATGCCTTTATCAAGGCCAATGCAGATCGTTCCAATATAAGTGAGGAAAAGGTCAGACAGAGAATTTCTGAGCCAGATTTTCCTGGTGCTTGGATGGGATTACCAGAAGATGTACGAGATAGAATAGAGTATATGAATAATTTGGGTTTTGATTATTATTTCATTCAGATGCCACTTGATCTCTCAGATCATCTTATTGAGAGTTTTGATAGATTGGTAAAATCCAAGTATTTTAAATAAATAGGCATTGTCAATTAATAACGCTTACAAGAAGTTTCAATAGAGGATGTAAATATATCATCATATCATATTTCTTCACAGAAGTATACCCTAATTTTTCAGCCATATTAGCAGATTTTGTGTTATCTGCATCCCAAATCATTTTCAATTCATTGTTCAAAGAAGTAATAAGTAATTGTAAGATTAACCAAGTACCCAAACCTTTCCTTCTATGTTCCTTGTTAATTATCAGCTGTCCTTCAAATTCTCCATTGATTGGAATATGGGCTGGACCTGCACATCCGACCAATATATTTTGATGAAATATTCCAAAAAGCATTTGAGTACCTATGATGTCTTCCAGGGTGTCAACCATGGAAAACTCCCTCTTAAAACTAGACTCTAAATCAGCAACATCATCATTTGTGAGACATTTTAACTCATAATTTGTAGACTCCATATTTCTTGTCATCTGTTCCAATTTAGATTGTAACTGGAATTGATCTAACTGCTGATTCTCAAATAATTCTCTCTGGCCTTTACGAATAAATGTTTTCCATTTGATTTTCTCAAATTCTATGTACCAGTTATCTGAGTTACTTACCAGTAATTTCTGATTTCTTAAAACAGATTTTACAAGATCTCTATCCTCCTTTGTTGGTGTAACTTTTCTGAGATCTACCACAACATTTGCAATACCTGCTAAATATACAAGTATTGATGGATCTGAGATATCATCAACAAACAAAGTTCCTGAGTTCTTACTGACTTGTCTAACAATAATTGCTCTGAATTCCTCCAATTTTTCGAAATACGTGATATATTGTCTTATTTCTGTTTTATCAATTTCTACCAGTTGTTTTTTAGTTAATTCTATAGTTTGCATGATTATCACTCTCATTATTGATATTACTCAATTAGATACGAATACATATAGTTCTAATAAAGTAAAATCATCTAACTTTATTAAACCATATTACTTAGTAAACATTTATAAATTTTTTTACACCTTGGAATATAAGTATGAATCAGAATGTTCCATCTAATCCAAATAATCAAAATACCATAAATCAAGATTTAATACAAATACTCACAGATGAGACTAAATTATCCATCTTGATGGCTCTTCACTATTTTGATTCACTAAATCTAACCCAATTGTCAAGATTTACACAAAAAACTAAACCTACTATGATTCACCACATTAAAGGATTGGCAGAACAAAAATTAATAGAACTTGATCAGACTTCAATCACCAGTCCAGGTAAATATTATACCTTGTCAGATTTGAGTAAATCTATATTCAGTATGACAGACCAATCCATAAATGATCTTGATTGGGACAATGAAGAGGCTCCTTTGACGGAGAAAGAATACAATCAAAAGAAGCAAGAAACATTAATGCTATCTGCCATTCTTCGTACATTCTCCTTGATGATCAGGAATAATGCCTTCTTTGCTGCTCAATACCTTGAAGATAAGATAGATGTTGTTATCAATAAACAGACAGGTAAACTGCATTTAGATCCGTTGGATATATTTACAATCAACATAGATTTGATAAACAAAGATCAAGAAAAGCGGTTACAAGATAAGGTTAATGATTTAATAAAAACCATTTTTTCAATAATTCAGGAGAACAATGATAGAGATGCAGTGAAAGATGTTAATTATCCACATAAGAGGCAATTTATCTCTTACTTCTCTGCACCAATTAATCTCATGAAGGAGATATTGTAATCTCCATTCCTCATTCCTTATAGCATTCAAGATTTAATGCTTTGATGTTTCTTCAAGGGATCCATACTTTCGTCGAAATCAGCAGTATCGATTTTGATCGATTAGTAAAATCTAAGTTTTTCAAGTGATCCGTAAAGTCTAAAACAACAACTCGAATTGTCAAATTTCACTATCATTATTACCTATATAGGCTCACTATCCTTTTTTTACTCTAGTAGGAATATCCCAATATTTGAGTATTGAATGATCTGTCATAGACAAGAAAATCCTCTAAAGGTCAAATATCTCCTCAAAATCGGCCTTATCGATAAATCTATCGGTAATTATGATTTGTTGAAATTGACATAATTCTGTATAATTGTATTTAGATTATCCATTGAGTATGGTTTCCTCAATAAATCATTGAACTTATACTGTTTATAATATTTAAAAATAAATTCAACAGAATAGCCTGAACTCATGATAATATAAGGATCCTCCCAGGTTTCAAATAATTTTTCTGCCATCTTCTCTCCGCTCATCTCTCCAGGTAATACTAAGTCAAGTATAAAGAAATTAATGCTGGTATTCTCTTTTTTAAGTATCTGAAGCATAGATAGAAACTCATCTTCAGTACTGGCAGAGAAGACATTTAAATCAAATTGAGATAACATTCGAGTAAGGATTTTTGTGAGAGTATAATTATCTTCATAAATAGCAACATTGCCCTTTATCTTCACAAAATTAGATTTCTCCTCCTTGACTTCTGAAATCTTTGATTCAATTACGGCAGGAAGGAAAAAATAAAATTCAGCTCCTTCATATTCTATAGAATTAAATCCTATATATCCCATATGGCTATTTATGATCGTTTTACTAACAGTAAGACCGATACCAGAACCTAATCTTTTAGTTGAATAAAAGAGATTAAATAATTTTGATTTTATTTCCTCTGACATGCCTTTGCCATTATCTTTAACGGATATACGAATATAATTACCCTTTTTCACGTTGTAGGGATTATTATCAGGTAATCTTTCATTATTTGTAGTAATAATAATTACTCCCTTATCATCCATGGCCTCATCTGCGTTAATAACAAGGTTTTGAATTACTTGACTCAATTGAAAACGATCTCCATTAACACTCCATAGATCTTTTGCCAAATTGTATTGTACAATTGATTTTCTACCTTTTAGTGAAAATCTTACCGTATTTTCTATCAACTCATTAAGATCAGAAATAAATAAAGTTACAGAATTATCTGCTTTTACGATATTTAGTAATTGATTGGCCAGATTTTTTGCTGTTTCAGATGCTGCATAAATATCCTCAAGACCTTCTTTAACATCTTCTGGTAATTCATTAACATGAAGATTAATCAAATTTACACTACCCATTATTGTTGTGAGTAAATTATTAAAATCATGTGCAATACCTCCTGAGACAATTTGCATAGATTCAAGCTGTGCTTGGGTTAGCAAAATATCCTGTGCTTCTTGTAATTTTATGAATTCTTTCTCTTGTAATGAGATGGTTTTGATATATCTATTCAAGACTAAAAGTGAAATTATGTAGGAAGAGATTAAGATTGGTAATGAGACTTGTATGTTATTAACTAATGGAATTTTCCCTCCTTCTGGAAAAGTTAGTCCTAGTGTGAACATTCCAATTGAAAGTCCATAGATTATGTATAATACCGATATGGTAAAGATGATATGAATTAACTTCTTATCTTCAAATACTGCTGCTAACATTATGATCAAACCGATAAAGGCTAGGATCATAGCTGATTGGTGGATATAAGATCGTATCATTATTAAAATGGTTACAGATATGGTTGCATTCAATTGTGTAAATCGATATTTTTTGAAATAATACGCAATGAGATTAATTATTCCAGCAGTCAATAGTAAATAAAGAGTCAATGTCTGACTTGTGCCTGTAGTTAAGTAAATTGGAATAAGTAGGATACATAATAATACGACTACTAAGGAGATAGTAAGACTTATTTGATTCTTAAAATCAAGGGAAATACTAGTATCCTTACTCATAATTATTTTAAAGCAAATTGATTTTTTAACATTTTTAGAGGGCCATTAGAAATCTATTTATTATAATAACATTAATGATCTAGAGAGGATAATAATTAGAATATTTTAGAGTAATTATGGCTCATCTACTCTTTCTTCAAAATCAGCTGTATCAATATAGAACACATAATCATTGATATCTTTGAAGAGGGCATCCCCCGTGCCATCATCCTTGGCTGTATTTTTATAAAAATCGATTCCTTTCTTTGCCAGTGATTCAGTGATTGATTTCACATTACCCCCTCTATAATTGAATAGCACAGGTGTTCCAAATTCCTTTTCCAGAAAATTATCAGGGAAGAGGGCCAAGTAGATTATTCCATCAGTCATAGTACACCAACCCTTGTCCCTACCACCAGTGTAGATGGAAAAACCAAGTTTTTCGTAATAATCAACTGATTCATTCATATCATTAATCGTAATGCAAAGTTCAAAATGATGACCCAAGCGAGGTACAGTCATAGTATAATATTTCTCACCCGACTTAAAGTAGTTTAGGTTGGAGAATAGTGGCAATTATTATGCAAGGATCGATATTAATTCTAAATTGTTTGATGAGTTCGAATTATGACAGATAGAGTTTTGATGGAGATTGGTAATTCATTTTCAATGGATCATCAGAATTATAAATTATGGCACTACTCTGAGAAGGGAATGAGACCAACCAATGAGGATGCAGAATTAATAGAAATATTACAGATCAAAGATACAGAATACTTACTTCTGGGTGTATTTGATGGACATGGGGGCTCTTCTTGCTCCTCATATCTTGCAAAACGGTTGAGTGATGTGCTTCAAGATAATCCTGGGAAAAATCTAGATGAAATCATCCACAGTACAAATAAATCCTTAAATGAGGAATTTCTCGAAAAAAAAGACCTCATGTTTGAGGGTAGTTGTGCACTCTATGCACTGATCAGCAAATCAGGTGATACTTGGGATCTCAAGGTGGTCAATATCGGAGATAGTAGGGCCATCCTTGGGGGAAATGAGACTATTCAACTTAATCGAGAACACAAACCTAATGATCCAACTGAGGAGGCCTATATTATCAGTCAAGGGAGTTATGTCAAGGGAAGACGAGTAGCAGGACAACTTGCTGTATCCCGAGCATTTGGTGACAAATATCTAACTGATCGGGGCCTGAGATGTGAGGCTGAAATTACAGATTTTATCATCACCCAAGAACAGAATCTATTAATTCTTGCATGTGATGGATTATGGGATGTGCTCAGTAATGATGAGGTGATGCAATATATTAAAGAACATCTTGATATGGAAAATCCTGCACAGTTACTCACACAACTTGCCATTGATGAAGGCTCTTGGGATAATATCTCGGTTATAGCTTGTCAATTTGAATTCTGATTACTTATAATGTGTTTTTGTAGCAATTAAAAGGAAAACAGATGAAATCAAAGCTACAATTGCAGCTAGTATAGTTCCTTCCAATAAACCTGTTCGCTCAATGACGATCCCAGCAAAAAGTAAAAGTGGTATAATTATGATATTCTGAATAGTGGGGAGTAAAGAATAGATACTATTCCTATTTTCAGATGGGATGAAATCAAGCATAATTCGATTATAGAGTGTAGATGCAATTGGCCAAATACTCATATTAAAGAATAATTCAAAGAAAACAAGTATACCAAAAATAATGATATTGAACTGGTAATTGAAGGGGATAAAGAAAATCATTATTATGAAGGCAATATAATACAATCCATGTCCAATCATGAAATAAGGGAAATATTTGTTATCAATTCTTTTGGATAATTTGGAAGTATAAATTTGGATAATCACTCCACCAATAAACCCTATAGATCTCACTAGACTTGTATAGGTATTTGAACCTGTATAGGCATAAAAAATTGGGAACGCAAGCAGAGATAACCAAAGTGACCAGACTGCATAAAAAATTGACATTCCAATGAAATAAAAGAATGCAGCCTTAGAGGAAACAAGAAAACTCAAACCCTCTTTGAAATAAGTAATATATGCTTTCTTTTCCTTCTCTTCCTTTTTTTCAGTTCCATCTTTTTTCATAAGCAAATAAATCACAAATATGGTAATTGTCGAAAGAGCTGCCTGTAGAAGAAATACAAACCTTCTTGACATCGCATCAGCTATATACCCACCTGTAGAATAGACAAAAGATAAGAAGAGTACAAATACAGTAAATAATCTACTCATTGTGAAACCATAATTTTTACGCTCAGGATCGAGATCAATATCTTCGAATTCCTGAAAATTGTTATCTAACCAACTTTCGAGTGCTCCTGATGCTTGTGCTCTACCGATTCCTTCAAAAACAGCCATAAACGTAAATCCAATAAAACTGGTTGATGTAAAGAGTAGAACATAGGCTATGCTAAAACAGATAAAAGAGGTGATTAGAACCCATTTTTGTCCAATCCAATCTCCAAGGCTACCACTTGGATAATCAATTAACATTTGAACAAACATGGAAATACTTACGATCACTGCTGCTTGTGAATATCCTAATTGATCTATTAGGAATAACATATAGATTGTATCAGATAAATTGCGTGTAATAGTTGCAATAAATCGGATACTGAGATATTTTCGAAATAAACCTACAGATTCATTTGAAAATTGATCTAATCCAAGAAATCTTGCAAGGAAAGTCATTTTACAACCCCATAGTGATCAACAATAAAAAATTATGCTTTGTGATAAATTATTTCTGATCTAGCTAGCTTTCTGCATCATCTTAAGAATTACCTATAGCTTGTCAATTTACAAGAGAAATGTCATGAGACAAAAATAGATCAAATACTCTTAAATATTCTAAATTTAGAGAGAATTACAATGAAATCTATTATTTTTAGTCATACAAATTTGATATGGGAATCACTTTTTTACCCTACTCAATTTGATATCTCAAAATTCAGAGATAATTTCGTCAGACAATTTATTGAGGATTTGAGACAACAGAATAACAGAATTTCGGTCCTAGATGACTTTGAATCACCCTTCTTGGATTCAGTGTTCCCAGAGAGTAAGGCCTATCTCGATGATTTCTTCAAATTTATGGATACGTACAAGAATAAAGAAGACTTAGTCAACAATTATGTAAATATGTTAAAGGAGAAATTTCCTAAACAGTATAAAGATGGTATTAAACAGTCCTTAAATCCAGATTTGGATGTTTTTAAATCAGTAAATGAAGGAGAAACGATATATCACTTCAAATTTAAACCAACTGATAAAGTAACTCGTCATTTTTCACGTTCAGAGTTCTGGATGCAAGAGATTGATGAAATAATCTCTTCAGAAGATGAAAAGGAAATGGCACTGTATAATTTACAACGATTGATCCGTATGAGTCAAGATCTAAAATTGAAAAATCTTGTTGATGTGCAATTTACCTTCCTTGAACATAATTTCAGTATAGGTATGATCAATTATATCCTATCGATGGATGAAATAGTGTATTTCATTAGAGGAGATACGAAAACAGATTTGAAATTGATAATTCCTCAATTAAAAACTATTCTTGAACTAGTTGAAATTACTCCTCCTGCAAAAATTATTTTGCTTTCTAAAGAACACACAGTAATTGAATTTCAGGAATTATTTGATATGGTTTTGGAGTATCATGACTATTTTAAGTACTTACAGCCCATTAGCAGAGATAAAATAAGACAATATCTAAAAAAGATCCATTTTAAACAATTTTTCATTTCATCTTCAAATGAGGAAGATATAGCTAAAGAAGTATTATCACCTGAATTCTACGATTTTATAGACCTCTAAAAGTTAATTATAGTTCAAGGACACATTCAGTACTTTATATAGTGAGATACAAGATTAAATACTCCCTTCATTGGAAATATTCTTATTGTCCTATTGAATCAAAGTTATATGGATGATTCGTCATATGTAATTCTTCCTAGATCTAACCTAAGTACCGTTAGTTTTGCGCTAGGGTTACCAATTGGAGCAGTAAATGAACCCAAAGGAGGGATTGCATCATTATACATGGAACATATCCAGAGAAATACCAAAAGGATGGATGAGAAGGTATACGCAGCACATCTTGATAAGTATGGCATACAGACATTCGATAGCGTCGGTAAAACTACCCTTTTCGTGGGAATGAGCACTCCTCCTAAGAACTTGGGAACTGCACTTGCTGGCTTTGAAGAGATGTTACTAGAGCCAGAATTCAATGAGGGAACCTTGGCTAAACTTGTACAGCAACAAAAGGCAAACCTGATGCAGATGCAGCAAATACCAAATTCCATGTTGTTTAATTTCACACGTTGGAAAGCAGCATTTGGAGAATCCAATCTAACCAAGACATCGATTGGTACCATTGAGGAACTGGATAGCATAACTGTGGATGATCTCTATGCTTTCCACAAAAGTATGTTTGAATACAAGCCTAATTTTGCAGCTATAGGAGTGAATATATCAGAGACTGATTTTGAGAGATTTAAACCAGTGTTAGAAAAATTTGGATCCAAAACCAATACAACAGAATTATATGACAAAAAAGTACCAATATATCATATAGTCAATGACAAGATGCGTGAGAAATCAATGAATTCATACATGAGCGTAAATATGCTCTCCTATGGCCATGATATCATCGATGAATCAGATGCAATCTTCAATAATATTCTCTCAGGTGGGTTTAGTGCGAAAATGTTTACTGAAATCCGGGAGAAACGAAACCTGAGTTATGGTCCCTTCTCCATGAATACCAAATACAACTCTGTTGGTCTTATTTCTGCAGGTATGGATGTATTACCGGAACGTTCGGATGAAGCTCTCAAAGTTACATTGGAAGTGATGAAGGATATTCTCAAAAGCAAGATTGATGAGAAGGTTCTCAACAGGGCAATCAAATCAGCACAGAAAACCAATGTCTTTGTTTCTGATAGTTCAGGTAGCTATACACGGTGGTTGATAAGCAAACTCACTTCAGGCACAGAATGGGATCTTGAGGTAGTCAAGAAACGGCTGCATGATGCTGCTGAATCTGATTGGCAAGAGACCATGCTCAAACAATTCAAGCGAGAGAACTTCACTCTGGCAATTGCTGGGGAACCGGGAGCAGCATATGATAAATTTGTAGAAATTGTGGAGGAGATAGTAGAATGAGTGGAATAACATACGAGACTAAAAATCTAAAAAATGGTGTACCAGTACTGTTTGCTCATTACCCAGATGGTCAGACGGTAACCATGGGAGTCAGCTTCAATGTTGGGGGCCGTAATGAATGGAAGCGAGAAAAATCCTTTGATGGCATCTCGCATTTCCTTGAGCATCAGTTCTTCAAGGGCAACGACAATATGACGCCACACGAAGTGCACGAACGTCTTGACGATCTTGGTGGCATGACTAATGCCTTCACCACTAAACCAGTAACGGCCTACTTCACCAAGAGTCTAAAGGAAGAGATCGATGCATCCATAGAAATGTGGTCAGAACTTTTGAATTATGGGAAGATACGCCAGGAAGAATTTGATCGAGAGGCATTTGTAGTTCGTCAGGAATTCCGAAGAGGTGAGGATAACCCCATTCAATACTTATTCAGAAGACTGGGAAGTCAGCTGCATGAGGGTACAAGTCTTGAGATGGATGTTATTGGGTCTGAGGAATCACTGAGTACTGTTACTCTGGAACAGATGGAAAGCTACAGGGAGGAGCATTATGACCTTGTCAATGCAGTCATCATGGTACTGGGTAATTTTGACAAGGATGATGTGTATGCCAAATTAAATGCGAGTTTTGGAAAGAGGAAAGTAAGTGATACCAAACCACAGCAACAGCTTACAAGCTATACTCCACCAAGCAAAACAGATATGCAGGTGTTCAGATATGACAAAGCATCACCCCTGGCCCTACTAGGCATGGGAATCAAAACACCAGGAGGAAAATCCGAGGATTATTATGCTCTGGATATTCTAAAAGCGTATCTCACACTTGGAAAATCAAGCGTTTTACAGGAGAAAATGGTCAGATCAGGCATTTCTGCCTTTGCATTTGCGATTGATGGAATGTACGAGGATATCGGTGATTTACTTCTCATTGTAGGAGCTCCACCACCAATGGTTGAACAGGCTCATGCTGGAATGATACACATGTTACACGAAGTACTAAGTATGGAAGTAACCACTGAGATGCTAGCTGAGATCTGTGATCGAATCGAGTATGATGAGCGATCTGGTGGAGAAGAACCAATTATGGTGCTATTCAACCAATCATTGGGATACTGGGCCAGAGGAAAATTCGAATCCCCTGATGAGTATCTTGCAGGTATCAGATCAGTGACCATTGATCAATATAATGCAGTCAGACAGAAAGTACTTGGTAACCTCGAGGGTGTCTATCTCATGATGGGAAGTATTGGTGAATTTTTCCCCTCATTTCCAGAAGGAACATACTCAGGTGAATTCCATTAAGATAAATTGAAATAATACTTACAAAATATTATACCACATTTTTCAGATATCAGGATATTTAATCTTAATAGTCTCCAGATAATTAAGTAAATAACTATAAGATTCTTTTTCGATGAATTCAGTCTGTCTGGCAGTATTGAGGATTTCATTTATCTGATTAACCTCATCATATAATTGTTGAAGAATACTTGGCATATCCTTCTCACTGGCAATATGTATTCCCTCATTCAATCGATGGAGGGCAAGTTCGAAATTGTTCTGGATCCTATAAATCATAGATTCCAGTCTAATAAGTCTTAATTGTATCAATAACTGTCCGCCAAATACTGCCTTCTTCTGTACCTGTTGTATTTCTAGTAATATCTCATTGAGTTTCTCATCTGATTTGGATAATGAGTACTCCTCGATCATGATCTTTATCTTCTCGACAACAGCATAATGTAATGTATCACTCATATTACTGGTTTCAATCACCTCATCAATCAGCATTAATGCCTTTGCCTTGTTACTAAATCCACTTTTGGCTGAGTAGATCATTGCCTTACATAGTTTGTATCGAGGAGATTTACGAATATTATCAAACTTCTCAAAATCCTTGAGATAATTCTCTGCTTTATGTAAATCATTTTGATGCAATGAACAACGGATTAGTTGCATGTATCTGGAGTAAATCTGCATCCCATGGCTCTCATCAATTTTTCTAGCCTGTAAGAGGGCCTTCTCTGCCATATCAAACTCATTACGCAAAATATCTATAACAGCCATATTCGTGAGAACTGTTGCACGATGATGTTCTACAGATCGCTCATCAGCATAACCAGTATAAGTGTGTTGTAATAACATCTCAAGAAGACCATAAGATTCATTGATCTCACCAATTCTGTAGAGACATTCTGCCTTATTTATGATATTATTTGCCCAGGATCTATCTTTAACCTTCTCTTGAAATGCGAGTAATTTATCATACTCCTTGATCGCATTGGTGTATTTTCCTTGCATATAGTAACTGATTCCAGCAAGCTGGGTGACAATATTCCATGCCAATTTTTCATTGTCAATATGTTGAAGAGAATCACTGATTGATATACATTCCTCATAATTTCCTATACTCATTGCAATTCTAGCTTTGTATGCCATAATCAAATCTTGATCTGCATTATCACATTCCATCCAGTTGATAATTTGATTTGCCAGATCAATCATATCATCAGGAACAATCTCAAAATTGCTGTATAATGTGAGAATTTGACCAAATAATGTATCAAATAGTATGTTTAATGAAGTACAAATTGTTTTATCTTCTGATTTTAATTCTTTCTCTATGTAATCCTTTAATTTAGAGTACTCTTTTGACTTGATTAAAGAGAGTGCCTCATTTAAACGAGGATCTACTGTGGACAAAGAACCGACACCTATGTTTAGTAATTATTTGGAATATAAATATTTTTACCAATAAGGTGCTCTTCATGATTGATTTTGCGAATACAAAATGAGCCAACTAAAAAATTTGTGTGTCTTTCACCTCTAGTCAATCTAGTAGTCTTGCTGGATTGATATTATTTCTGATATACTCTCTTAATGTATCTCC
>JADCLS010000027.1 GCA_026702845.1 Candidatus Heimdallarchaeota archaeon | reverse complement strand
TGCATTTCCTGGAGGAATTCATACATTGACAAATGTTATGCAATCGATAGCAATTGCATGAAAGAACATAAGTAATGTAATGATGTAAAATTTTGTAGTTACAGCCATCAACACAAAACTAGACACAACCTACCCCAGTAGGAGGAAGAGGGATAACCGACCAAATTGTATGATTGTGGTGCGACATAGAACTGATCTGAATACCACAAGTTTAGACCATTTCCAAATACATTCTCTATTGAAGACACATTTCTTGGCACATATTCCATGGCTAACTGATACCACCCACTAGTTGAGGGTTGATAAGTATAAGTACCAGTAAAGGATGACACATTCTCGATCGGTATTGTATGAACTGGATATGGGAATATTTTTGCATTAGGGATATGCTCATAAATATTTATCCAACCATCTAGGACTGCATCATCTTTTATGGGTTTTAGATCAATACCCAAATCAAAATTAGTTATTGGTTGAGGATTATCTGGTTTATCCTGTACAGGTTGCTTGGGATACAATTTACCTAGCACCTCAAGGTAGGTACTTACATTTGCTGGATTTGTTTTGAGCCAGGTACGATAAGTTGCATTTTTGTAAATCTTATCAAAAGATGAGATCAATGGATCCCAACAACTGCTATCATTGATTTTCAAGGCAGATGCACCGTTATAAGTGTAGGTGAAACCACTACCCTTCTTGAACCAAATCGATACTCCTGTGGCATCAGGTGCTTTTTCACCTCTGTGTACATGATTTCTCATACGTAAAATGACATTCATTAGATCATCTATTGCCCGTAGTAAGGCCGGATCATCCACAACACGACTTAGCTGTTTGAGAAAATGATAAAGATCAATCTGATCTCCTCCTTTGAACTGATAGGTGTGATTTCTGGCCCATTCAATGGCTCTGGCAATCTGAAATTTTATCGTATCGTTTTTGATCATCTCACACAATTTCTTACTAAAATCTCTGAATGCTCTCTTGAATTTAGGAACATATTCCATATCAATGCTTGATAAAGTGGTCTTCTTACGAGTTGTGGATTTGTAGAATTTCCCAAAAGTATCCACAATTAATCCCCCTAACGTTCTCTCGCTGAGATCACCTTTTGTCTTTCCAATTTCTTTAAATAAACTCTTGTAATCCCAGCCATCACCAGGTTCGACTTCCTCAGAACCAACCATAACCTTTGTTAGGCCTTCCATCTCAACGATAACTGAGGCAGCTGCCATGTGGCAGGCATCGAAACCGAGTAAATCTAGGCTTTGGTTGGTATCCTGCTTGCTTTTTTCGAGGGCTTCACGAACAGCCTTGAGTGATAATTTCCGTTTGCCTGAGGTCTCATCAACACCAACACCTGAATCACCACTTCCATGATTCCATATAATCAGAGCCTTTTTAGAGCATCCAGGTGATTGCTTGATGGCCCAGGTAGTGAAATTACGCAATTCACTGGATTTGCTCATATCGACTTCTCCTCGAGATTCTTTAAGTATAAGGGTACCATTCTTAATCTCGTATCTTCTAGCACCTGTGTACTCTGCAGCTTCTCCAGGTAGTGCTTCTCCAGAGTAACCGGCAGTTAGATTATTTGAGGGATGTCTGTCGATTTGCACAAGGATTTTCACACAAGCTGGTAAATTCTTTGAGCCTTCTAACATCTCCTTGATGTCTCGTATTGCATATTTCTCAAGATCATTATCTGCAGAGAGATATATCATTATTGTCCAGCAACAGGCTTCTGTATCTAATTCAATCTGGTTTAGAGCATCATCCACGCTTTCAGCAATTAAATCAGCTTCTGTAATTTGCGAATTTTGCTTCTGATCCTCTATTAATGTGCCAGTGATTGCTGATGATGTAATCAGCAGTGAAATTATTGTGAATATTCGAATGTAATTCATTAGAACTAAATTGATGAGAATTTATTAAAAAGTTTACCCGATCTATTGTCGAAATGAAATTATCTATGAAATTGATAATACAAACTTATTTTGTTGTGTTAAGGATGATTGAAATTGAATTTTTTACAATTTTCATATACTTAAGTTGCTATTATCCTTTTTATTTTAGCTCGAAATTGTGATTATGGAATTGTCTTTACCCAGGATTTGAACCTCTTTTCCAAACTGGCAACCTGTTTGATTTTGTACTCTTGTGCAAAACAAATAATTGTACAATCTGTAAAGGAAAGGAATTTTCGCTCTGATTGATTCTGAAACATCATCCAAGCCAAATCAAAGATAGATTTATTCACTCTTGAAAACTGCATATAATCATTACAATCCTCAAGAATTGTATTTCCAATTTCCGTGGCTATATCATTTCTTTTAGTACGAATTTGAATCACTGTCACCAATTCGTCAAATACATAATCCAGCATAATAGGTATTCCAAATTCACCATCTAGCAGTTTTTCATACGATTTGGATACCAAATCATGACTAGGATCATCTTCATTATTCAATGCGAAAAGATAGCAACTATCAAGAAGTATTGCCAACTACTCTCCTCCATACAGTTCCTCATCAATAGTACTTGAATTGGATCCCATTTTATATCCTCGGGACAGAATCTTCTTTTTCTTACTTGGAGACAATTTCTTCATAGGTATATGATTAAGATCCAGTAAGAAGATTTCACCAAGCTCTATCAGTTTAGAAATTAATTCTTCTTGTTTGAGATTAATTCCATTGATCAGAAGATTTGCTCTTAATTCATCAAGCCTTCTTTTATCATCTTCCTTCATTTTTATTGTTGATGCCATATGTATCTAGTGGTAATAAAAATATATAAATTTTACTACTTTTCTACTTTTACTACTATACTGATCTCTCAAATAAAACGACACAACAGATTTCAGAAACATCTAATACTTAACAATCACAATAATTTCAAACATTATAAAAATCAATAATTGATGTAAACAGTACTCTGATTCTTTAGCTGAAATGATTATTCTACATTCTCTTGGATTGGATTACCTGTTCCTAAAACTTTGAGTAATGTTCCATACATATCTTGTGCAAATTCCTTATGTTTCTTAGCTCTTAGCATCATTTTGAATTCGATGTGATCCACACCAAATAATTTGGTCCCTTTTAATTTCAATCGAGTGATAATCATTTTCCTATCCAGTTGTAAGGTTTGTATAGTATCATATGGCACAACAATAATCTGTTCAGACCTCATGAAAAATCTGATAAAGCTGGCCTGAATCACAGGAAATGCTCCTGCAATCGTTGGAATCACCACAGGATTCTCAATGGCAAATCGTAAGGAGATGGTAATCCAATGAATCACAGGAAAATCAATGGCCCAGAGTTCCAATTTGGGTAGAATCAGATCAATATTAGGGAGTGCTATGCTCAATGCAGCAATATAGGTCCAAGCATTGCTCAGAAATGGTTTGAACACTTGGAATATAACTTTAATGTATTCAGAGATCATCTTGAAGAACATGATTACCTTGTTGGATGGTCTAACAAATGCCACCAGAGGGAGGAAAACCATTGGATTAAATAATGAGAATTTCTTCTTGACAAAAATCATACGCTTATTGGTAAACACCACCCTACCTCTACCTGATAGATTAGACCTCACCTTCCAGTTTGATCTTCTCAGAGTGCCAATACCTGCATCCAGAATTTCTTCATCTTCATCCCATTGGTTAGCTTTGGTCAATTTTTCCTTCCAAGCATCGATTTTTCCCTCTTTTTGTCTCATATGTTTATGAAGCTCCTCTTGTGAGAAATTGGGTTTGATCTGTCCAGTTAATGAATTATAGGCATGCTCTACTTCCCTGCCTGAATTGAATTTCCTAATGATACTTGCCTTTTGAAAATTCATTATCCGCTCCTTCAATCCCATTTCCATCTCCTCAAAAGGTTCAACTAGTTGATTCGATCGTTTATTATAGATGGGTAGCCAGAATTTAGGTTTATGTTCATCATAATATTGCATCTGCAGTTCACGGATCTCTTCATCCGCAAGTTCAGAATCAACAAATAGTACTCTATTTTTTTCCTGCCATGCCTCCTTCATGGCTTCTTCAAGATTTTCATCAGTGAATTTGATCTGTGAATTATAGGTAAACTGTGTCCAAACATCTTGAGTTACTAATGCTTCAAGCTTTTCAGCTGTCCATAATTTATTATCATCAAATTTTTTATGATTATCCTCAATCTTAGGAAGCCTTGGGAGCATATTGAGACGGTACTGTATAGCTATTTAAAATATTACATCTCTGTGCGCTGTAACCGCAAAAATCGAGCTTTGAATGAATGACAATCTTTCGCGTATAGTAGACGCTAAATGACAAACAGAAAAGTGTTACTTCACCTTTAGAAAATTCTATAGATTAGGGTTATAATGTCATCTGGGATCTCAATGACATCAATATATCCATCTTTCCAGTATTTTTCCAAGGTCTGGAAGAAATCACTCTGCAAGATTTGATGATAGAATAGCTGCAGTTTCTGTTTTGCAATCGAAGCCTCTCCCTTGAATACATACACAAATAACATGGTTTTATGTTCCAGGATCTGAATCGTGTAATCCTTGCTTTTAATAGTTTCCACATTGTTTTGTGGATCGAATACATCTTCATAGAAAGAATTCACAGCTGAGAGGAATGAACCAATCAAATTATCATTTAAACGTTCAGGAGTATCAAATTCAAACTTAAACCTGGGAATTCCCGCATCATCAAGGATTAATAGCATTACTGGATTTTCCTCGGTACCATCTGTTACCAAGAACTGATTTCTTTGAATTCCCTTTAGCAATGGTATGATTGATGAGATCTCGATCCGTTCCTCGATCCCAGGTTCTCTCTCTTCCCATTGGGGAATGGTCTCAAGGAGATTATCATAGATGATTGAGCATTTGATTGCCAGTTTTAAGATCCCGTTATCCTCTGCGATTGTCTTGGCTTTGAGTATCTCATCCTTAGCAGTTGTAAGATTGTTTTGGATCAGTTGGAATCTTGAGTTGATAATATGGTAATTGGTGATGATAATATGTGAATTCTGTTGTTCACCAATATACTTCAGTGAGGAGATAGTTTTGGATAGCTCATCTAATGTCTCTGCGTTATTATAGAGATATAATTCTTCCAGGAGAATCTCAGCTAGATAAACCTGTGCTAGAATGGTATAGGAATCAAATACATCAAAATCTTCTATTACTTCAGTGAATAGCTGTTTGGCCTTGAATTTGTATTCAAAACGTTTCATCTCATTGTAGAGTATGGCTTTTCCCAGTAAGTACCTGACATGGATCATCTCATTGTCCATTTCTTCATCTATATCCTCTATTTGCGATAGAAGATCATCACTCATATCCATCTCACCAAGGTCTACATACAATTTTAATAATTCAAATAGTGTATAGGATAACTCTGAGGAATTACCTAGTTCCTCCTGTAATTTTGCAGCTTTCTCGAGATATTGCTTGGATTCAAAAAGGTCTTCCTTAGCTCTATACGCAATACCTAGGTTAGCATAGGTTCTTGCCATGTCCTGTAAATGTCTTCCATCATTCATTTTCAGGCTTAATTCTAACATTTTTATTGAATTTTTAATTTCACCAAGAGAACTGTAAGTATATCCAATATTATTGTACAACAAGGCAGTTTTAAGTAGATCTCCTTCATTCTTGAATATCTCAACAGCAATAAGGTGTGTGTTCAATGAATCGACATAATTACCCAGTGAAAATAAGATATTCCCCTTAAGATGTAAGAGGGAGGCATTTTTTGGAGGATCATCAATTGATTGCATGAATGGTTGTTCTAATGCCTTTATTGCATTTTCATGTTTGTTTAATCTCCACAAAACGTAAGCATATTCAAACCAAACCTCAAATCTTTCAGAATTTAAGGTTGAGATAATTATTTCTTCTGCTTTGTGGTAATCTCCCTGCTCACGATATATTCTAGCTAGAAGTATATTTTTTTCTGTTGGTTCAATTGATTTATTGCCTGAAAGCACATCTAAAGCCGCATTGTATTTTCCATTTTGAATGAGCCCTAGAATTTCTTTCATAGTAGCTAGTTACAAAATAGATTAATAAGAACTAACATAATAAAATAAATTATTACTTCCTAAAGATTCTTTTTGAGTAGTAATATAATTTGGCATAGTACTGAACATAAATCCTTATCTTGTCAATACAAATTTGAGAGATATTGTCCAGTCTTAGGTTTCTAAACTACAAGAAATTAGGCATTAAGGAGTTTTCAGGACTATCCACCTTTCAATTCCTTGCCTATTTCAGACGCTCCATCTTCTATACATTCCTCTCTATATATCTTAGGCTTGTTCTTGGATTAAGTACAACTGAGACAACATTAATGGCGACGATAGGAATGATCGCTAATACATCCACGCAGATGTGGTTATGGGGCCCATTACTTGACAAGACTAGACGTAATGCAGGATTCGTTATTATCGGAGAGGCAGTGGCTGGATTTGGTCATTTTGTCATCTTTTGGTGGCATCGGTCAGTACTCGCTGGAGGTGATAAACAACTTTCAGGATATACCATAATTATAGGCCTAGCAATTGTTGAAATCTTCTGGTCAATGAGTAACAACGGCTGGTCAGCTTTAATTTCTGAATATACAGAGGATAGGGAACGTAAACAGCTCATGTCACAATTAAGTGTTATTGGTGGAATTGGAGGAATCCTTGGTGCTATGACTGGTGGTTTTCTCTACGATGGTGGAATTGGCTTCTCAGAAGGTATGATGTTCTATGTTGCGGGAATATTCATGATTCTCTCTGCAGTTTTGGTTATTTTCACTGTCAAGGATAGAGCCAAAGTAGATCCCAATGAACCAAAAGAAGAAGTAGATGAGAGTACGACATTCAAGGATCTATCTCCCATCGTTAGAAAGACCTATATTGTCTTTCTCATAGGTCTAGTATTTCTAAATTTTGGCAGAAACTCCATGGCAGTCATCTCCAGTTTCTATATTGCTGATCCTACTGGTTTTGCTGCAACAGATAGTCAAGTTGCATTATTTCGGAATGTTGCTTCAGCTACTACTATGGTCGTTGGATTTGCACTGGGTTCCACCTTATCAAAAATTGATGATTCCAAGGTACTCATGTCCGGAGTGCTGGCATCTATGCTGTATCTCCTCGGGATGGTTTTCGCCCCTAGTTTTGAATTGGCACTTATTGCCAGTGCACTGAATGGGGCAGCCATGGTTATTGTACAGGCCTCCAGCTATGCCATTGTAGCTTCTATCATCCCCGTACATATGCGAGGACGATTATTTGCCTATTACAATACGACATTCTTTTTATCATGGGGATTGGCTGCAACCTTCATTACAGCTCCAATTGCAGATTATCTTATCTGGGTCAAGGGATATACAAATGTTGCTGCCTATAAGGTATCTTTTTTTGTGGCAACTGGCCTTGTAGTTATTGCAGCTCTTACTTTGCTTTATTCCTTTACATTACTAAGGAAAGTTGATGAAGAAAAGTATGCATTAATTAAATTATAAATAAGGATCTACTAACTGAATTTATATTCAAAATCAGCAATTATTATATTTCACTCATAAGAATTGCATCCATTTTATGAATCTGCTCTTGATTAATCACAATTATAGTTCCTGCCATTTCACGAAAATTTATTTCTGATGTAATTCTATCTGCAATTATTTGCATCTTCTTCAATGCCTTATATGAAGGACCTTTGAAAACATAACAATAGGTTAGGTTATCAACCACCTCAAGCACGATTTTGTAATCTCCCTGGACTATTCTGTTTAGAGGTTTATCTGTAGATAATACCTGTTTGTTAAAGCTGTCAATTGCTTTTAGAAATATTGCAATCATATTCTCATCTGGCGTATACTTATCGCTAAAGGATTTTGAATAGAGATTTGACCCACTTTGTGACATAATCAAAAATAAAACAGGATCCTCATTTATCTCATCTACCTGATCTAATTTTCGTCTCTGCATTTTCTGAAGGGTATTTTGTACAGAATTGAGTTTGTTATCTAATCCCTTGGATATGTTTTTCTCATTGAGTTCAAATTCCAATTTTAATAATTTATCAAACTCATTTGAAATAGCTACTGCAAGACGCTTGAATCCCCTCTCTTCAGATGTAATTTGTGCCTGAGATAATATTTTTTTCGCTTCTATGAACTCATTATTGAGTATAAAAAGCTGGCCCTTGAGAAGCTGTGATTCAACCAATGAACTGTGTGAATTATTTGATTTAGCAAAATTGATCATCTTCTCTATTTTCTCATTAATTTCATCCATAACCTCTTGATCCTGGTAGTGCTGGTATTCAATAATTAACAATTCGATATAATGTTTGATAACCTCCATCGTGGAATCAATTTGAAGATTAAGATTATCAATGATGTAAAGCAGCAGCTTCTCAGCTTCAACCTTAGCTCTGCTTCTTTTCTGTTTTTTCAAATATAGTGCTTTGGTAAATTTCCATTGTAATTCTATCCATAGATTGTTCTCATTTTCTTTGTACAATATCTCCAGTTTTTCTAGTAGAGGAGGTATCTGATCATCTGAACTCACATCTATGATATTTCTTAGAGATAATGCGATATCTGTTTTATTATCAATTCTCTCGTAGATCTCCAAAGATCTGACAAAGTATTCAAGTGCCAGGTCATCATCCCCTTTAATGGCATAGATATTACCAATATTTGTAAGAGAACCTGCTATTCCTGATTGATTGTCGATGTTTATATTGATTTCCAGTGATTTGTTGTAGTAATTGAGAGCTTCTTCAAGTTCTCCTCTATCAGAATAAATAATCCCAATATTGTTCAATGCACTCGCCATTCTTTTCAGAGTGTTACCCTGTTCAAATAATTTTAGAGCTAAAAGGTAATAATTCAATGCAAGATCTAACTCACCATTATTATGATATATATTTCCAATATTATTATAAGAAGCAGCTACACCTGCTTGATTCCCAATTTTATCGTTTATTTTTAGAGATTTATTGTAATACACTAATGCTTGTTCAAACTGACCGAGTTTATGATTGGTGATGCCTATAATATTCAATGTAGTTGCAATACCTGATGGATTTGAGTTTTTCTCATATATCATCAAAGCTTTATTGAAATATTCCAATGCTAAATCAATATTACCCCTAGATTCATTAAGATTACCCAAATTATTTAATGCCTCTGCTATACCTGATTGGAAACCATTTCTCATATGGATCTCAAGAGATTTTTCAAAGTTTACAGTTGCCTTATCTAACTCACCCTTTCCTGAAAAGATCATTCCCAAGGTATTGAGGGCTACAGCTTGTCCTTCATCATATCCGGTTTCTCTGGCCAGTTCCAACACTTCTTTGCTTATTTGCTCTGCGATTTCATTTTCCCCAAGAATATGCAGTGTAATGGACTTTGAATTGAGTGCATTAATGATATAGGAATTATTATCATATTTTTTAGCAAAATTAATAGCGTGATTACAATTCTCTATCGCTTGATTAAATTCACCCAATCTCCGATAGATTGATGCCTTAAGTTCATAAATTATTCCCAGATAACTTTCAAGTTCATTATTATTCTCAATTATATCAAGAAGTTGTTCTGATATACGCAAAGCTGTTATATATTCACCTGTTTCAATAAGAAACCTTGTTTTAAAGATTAAAATAGTGAATTTATCTTCATTAGTAGTTTGATCTAATTTCTCTTCAATTAATTCAAGACCTTGTTTATACTCACCATCTATTCTCATCTTTTCTAGAATATCATCAAGCACTATATCTCTTCTTAATTGATTTAGAGATAATGTTTATCATCTACCGGTGTTAAAATGAAGAGCATTTATTCAGAATTATACCATCAAATAGGTATACCTTTTCAAAAATTATTCTCCAGTATAGTGGCAATAACAGCTCTCACCTTACTTAATTGCTTCAAACTGCTCAAACTCGTCGAAATTGGAAAACGCATATAGAGCGTTAATACTTGAAACTCTCCTGTTACCTTAAATAAATTACATAGTTCACCCAATTAGTGACAAGAATAAGCCTCATTCCCACAAACAAGATAAAAGTAGCCAATTACTGGTGTACCTGGGCACTACAGAATTATATCCATGGTCAAAATGATCCCAATCTGCTAGTTTCTGATCTCGAGGGTGCTCATGGGGCAATTTTGGCTAGAAATAATCTTAATGAGAAATTACTATTTTCAGAGGATGGGTGGCTTAATCAGCAATTTGGAGATATTAAATCTGAGATTTTCCTTGTTCTAGATGATGGCTGGGATCTCCCCTTGGTGAAGGGATTCTACTCCACCCTGTTACATCTCTCTGCATTTGATCTTCATAGAGATCGATTCTCCTATACAGGATCTCCAGAACAGAAATTGAAAGCATTGAATGATCAGGTGAGATCATTTGGCTGGAGAGGAGTAGGATTGTGGGTAGCTGCTCAACCAGCTCTGAAATATCTGGGAAATCCATTAAAATTGATTTCTTACTGGAAGAAACGTATAATTTGGTCTAGATATGCAGGTGTAGGCTACTGGAAGGTGGATTGGGGTATCTGGGATCATTCCATGAGTTTCCGTCATAAGCTGATCAAACTCAAGAACAAGTATTATCCAGAACTGATCATTGAGCATGCCTGGACCTATGGGCCATTCAACACTATGAAAGGAAGGATAGAGGAAAAATTTGTCAATCAGGTGATTGAATTATTACGATTTTCCGACGTGGTGCGATTATATGATACATCCCCACAACTTGAAATTGCCAGCATGTTGGAACGGGCAAGTCAGGTCTTGTACAAGGGTTGTACAGATATCCACTGCAAGGGTATAATCAATGTGGAAGATATGCCATATCTAGCCGCTGGACTTGGATGTGCTATTGGTATCATGCGGCATTCCTACATTGGTCTGAGATGCATGGATGGGAAAGATATTGATTTTTCGATGTTCAATGAGAATAATAAAAAACGCAAGATAACCGAACCTATCCGAGCTATCAATTGGTTCCGATTTGCAGAGCCATTTGCCGTTAATCAAGCTGTTGTAGCACAAAGTGATGAATTACTTCATGATTCTTGGTACTTCAATCCAGATGAATTCTGGGATGCCTCAGTTCATAACAAGGAGGTTTTTCAAGCTGCACCTTCCATTATCTCACGAGGTATGCCTTTACCTGAAGTAACAAAACTGGAGGAAGATGCTCCGTTTGTGGTCTGCTGTCGTTATCCCAACAAAGTTATTGCAATAAGCACTTTGGGAAGAACATCTAGTTCAAAAGGATATTCCTCCCCCAAGGCTGAGATAAGGGTTTTTGTTGAGGAGCATATCGGGATTTTCGGAATTTTTGGAGAATATGGGAAACTAATACTTGAATTCTCAAATCCATTACAAATCAAAACACTCTTAGTGCAAGATCTGGCTGGAGATCATTTCTATGAAATTACAAATGGTATAGAGATTACTGATACACAGCTGATATTACCTGGAGAATTGTTGCACACATATGGAACACTGGCTAATGAAGACAATGATCTTTCTGAGCCAGGTCTTGTGCTTAATTTACTCAACTGAGGTTTTGGATTAATGATACTGGCCTATTTGTACAAGATCTTTCTTAAAAATCAATAATAGGTAACAGAATGCATATCAATGCCATATCCTATTCCAACCTATGGATACTCGATTAAAAGAAAAAAATATTATTGTCACAGGCGCAGCTGGTGGTATTGGTACAGTAATTTGTAGGAATCTTGGGTTTGAGGGTGCAAATGTAATCATCCACTACAATTCTAGTGAGAAACGGGCCAAGATGATTGAAAAGGAATTAATTGATATGGGAACTGATCCAATGGTAGTACAGGCTGATTTATCAGATGAATCTGATGTTCTCAAGATGTACGTACAGATTGAAGAGAAATATCACAGGATTGATGGTTTAGTAAATAATGCAGGAAAATGGCCCCAAGAGCATGTAATGATAAAAGATATGACCTATCAACGGTGGAAGGAGACAATTGCTAATAATCTACATTCAAGTTTCCTTTGCACCCGGGCATTTCTTATGAATAGAGTGAAATATCCTGGAGATTATGCCAGTATTGTACTAATAGGATCGACAGCTGCAGATTTTGGAGAGGCAGGTCACTTGGACTACGCCGCGGCTAAGGCCGGATTATCCGGATTGATGATGAGCCTGAAGAATGAACTACCCTTGTTAGCTAGATATGGCCGGATCAATATGGTATCTCCAGGCTGGACAGTGGGAGATCTTCCAAAGGACGGAATAAATAACAAGGAAAATGTTACACGTGTGCTACAAACCATATCTATGAGAAAGATTGGACGTGGTGAGGATATCGCCAATGCAGTGCTATATTTATTATCAGATGCACTCTCTCATCATACTAATGGGCAGAAGATCACTGTGGCAGGTGGTATGGAGGGTCGAGTATTATATGAGAAGGAAGAAGTTGATCCATCTAGCATTCTCATTGAATTTAATGATTAGAAGCGATATTTGATGGTGCAAAATTATCTAACCCCTGTTTTCTCATAATGAAACCAACTGTGATACAGGCAAATACCGAGTACACCAGAGTTTTGATGATAATAAAATCTAGAACTGAATTGAAGAGTACAATATCCTTTTTTGGGAAATATCCAAATACAACATTTGTTGCAGCATGCAATACCATGACTGGCCAGATACTTCCAGATATCTTGTAAAGGGTTGAGAGAATAATAGATAGGGCGAAAGTATAAAGTATCATCCAGAATAAGTTCTGTGATGCACCTGACCACTCCTCGCTGAACATCAGGGGTACATGCCAGAACGTCCAGATAGGTGCTACAATCAAATTGCTCTTAAGGAAGGAATACCTTTTTTCAAGGAGTGGAGTGAGAAAACCTCTCCATCCTGGTTCTTCATTCCCTCCACTAAGCAAAGTAGTTCCAAGTAATGCGAAGATATACATCTCCCAACCTCCTGTAATTAAATCTCCAGTTCCTCCCAGGGAATAATAGAAGAATTGAGATAGTATACCCATCGATATGGGAACTATAAATGCAGTAAGTAGTAGATATATGAGTTTTCCCCTGATCCTAAAATTACTCCTCAACCATGCATTAACTGAATTCTTGCGGATAAGACTTTCAACAAGGATTGCTGAGACAAAAGGACCAAATGCACCAAGGATTAAAAACAAAGTGTAATAACTTTGAATAACAAGAAAAGCTCCCCAGAATGACCAGCTAATCATATAGCTAAGTAGAACATATATCATTATTTCATGAGTTGTAGTGTCTTTCATATATAGTGTATACGGTATGAGTTATATAAATACATTCAATATACTAGAATATTTTTGAACGTTAAAATTATATGTGATATTTTTACTATTACCATTAATTCTCTAAAATGCCTTAAATATGTAAATTTCAACTGAATATCATGGATCTAAGAATGTTCACCCATGAGAAAAGAATCTGGATTCATCAACTACTGTCCATGCATGGTGAGTTGAGCCTTGCAGAGATGTCTGCTCTAATGGGTGCAAGTAAAACTGCTATTCATCATCATCTAAAAATATTGATCGAGACTGGTAAAGTTGAGGAAGCTAGAAGCGAAAAAGCACGAGGTTCAATTGATACAAAATATTTCAGATTAGTTCCTTCTCCATTTTCTTTTACTGTAGAGGATATTCTCAATCTTCCTGAAGAGGAGAAGAAGCAGGGAATGATTTCCATGGTTGATTCCCTTGAATCAGTGTTCACAAGCTTAGAAAAACAGATTGGAATTGTATTAGATTATTATAGATCACTGAGAGAAAGATTGGTTAAATCAGAGAGTGGTGAATTATCTGGATTAGAAACTCAGCTTATTGATAACAATGCTCATCTGAGGTATATTGCATTGGATGACAAGGCTTACAAACAATACTTGTCAATCCGAAAAAAACTATTAGCCGAAATTAAGAATCTTAAATCTAATAGCAAATCATCAACTAACATTGTTTGTCTCATTGATGTACCATTAGGCAACATCATGGAGTCCTTAATGGAGAATAGGAAAGATTAATTGCATGGATTCTTGATTTTTCCCTCGATCTATATGTACTGTTTTACTTTTCTCATTACAGGTAGAAGAAAAACAATGAAAGGCATTCCCCAGGGTAGGAAACCCAGGGTCTCTTCCCTATAAACTTGGATAATCTTAGCAGTTATACTTTCTCCTGTTTCAAAAGTTGTGGTGGATACTTTGATGCTCTTGAGTACTCCGTTGAGATCATACTCCATATTTCCTGATAAATTATAACTCTGACCTATGGTGGTGTAAGTATACTCAAATTTATCTGAATCTACACTAGCTTCTGCAATATATGTGGTATTGAATTCCTCTTTCTCATAATTATATTTTTCCACCCAGTAATTCCAATCATTGTAAATGACAAATTCACCCATTACATCGAGATTGGTTGAATACTGTTCTGATTCAACAGAACTCATGAAATCAAAGATAAACACTTCACCTTCCACTTCTGCCAGTTCTATAACTGTGATATTAAACACCTGGTTGAGTTCAACCTCAAGTCCTTGAAAAGGAAGATTTGGAAGTCTATACTTTCCTTCTGTGTTTACCTCTCCATTGATCTCCATCTCTGTCATCATGAACTCAAAGAAGTCTCCAACAGAAACACCCACCTTTGTAGTGTTGATTTCCGTCTGAGCAGAACTCATCATGATTGCGAGAAAAAATACAAGAAATAATCTGTATTTCATATCATTTATTGAAAATATCAAATATATAAAGGATAACAGGGCCAAATTAGCATTTGTAATTCCTACTGCAAAAATAATCTCATCCATCTCTACATATTTAATTGCTTCCACGATAGATGTATTATGCCCATACATTTTGATCTCCTTGCCCCAATCTACAACAAAATTATCAAACAGAAATTTCCAGAACAGATAATTAATGGTTGTCAGCTCTTTGATGAGGGTAAATTACTCGAAATTGGTGGAGGAACAGGGAGGTTTGCCAGCTATTTTCTAGAAAGGGTACATGAGGTGCATATAGTTGAGCCGTCAAAGAAGATGATTGCACAGATAGAGAAAAATTATCCTGACGCATTTATCATCAAACATGGATTCGCTGAGGATTTACCCTACATGGAAAATAGTTTTGAGCATATCGTAATATCAGATGCATTACATCATTTTGAGGATCAGGAAAAGGCAGTAAAGGAAGTATATAGGGTACTAAAACCTGGAGGCTGTATTGCCATCGAGGAAATCCATCCCAAAACTTTCTGGGGTAGGATGATTGTACTCATGGAGAAGGTGTTGCTTATGGGATCAAAATTCTACTCTCCAGAAAGATTGATGGAACTATTCAAGCAAAATAACTTTGAGATACTAGATCAAGACTGGGTGAGGAAACCCACCACATATTACATGATTGCCAAGAAACTTGATTAATTACCCATATTATTTCACCTAAGTTCTTTAGTTTCCTGAGCTCATAGCTCTTGATGAAACTCCTTGACTTCAAAAAACCTAAGATAATGTGGGAAAAAGATCCTTCATTTCAGTTTATATAATTATTTTATTCATCATCTTTTACCTTCAGAGTAAATAATTTGTCTCTGTAGGTATCATTCTTGAGATTATCAATAATGATATTGAATTCTTCATTTTTACTTCTATTTGAAACCATATAATTTTCCATCTTAAGTTTAGATTTTGGTGCATATCCAACACTCAGAGAATACTGTTCCAATAATTCCTTGTGTGTGGCATCAATGAAACTGTTGATGGAGTAATCAGCAGTTTTAGATTCTGGAAAGAGACGATCAATAAATGCACAGAACATGATGGAATCATACATATCATAATTGGAAACTACTAGAGAATGACGTACATCCGGCTTGGCTAGGACTTTTTTAGCGAAATAGTAGGGCTTGAGCTCAAATACAGGATCAAACAGCCCAAAATTCTTTTTCTTTAGCAAATCATCAGATTTTTTGAGTGTACCATCATAGATAGGCTTGATCATAGCAGCAAGACCACCTATTTCCATATACTCTTTGGCTGAGATGATTATGGTATGGGTCTTCATCGTTATCCTATTGACTTCTTTACTGGTTTCTTGATCTGAAATGGCGAGATTGACACAGATTTCACCAGTGGGTAATTTCACTTTACGTACGAAAGTTAGATCCTTTAATTCCAAACTTCCTGAAATCTCTGGGAAAAAATCCTCAAATTCATACTTGGCCTCCCAGTCATCAACATCTGTTTTAACGACATCATGTCCAAAATCCTTTTTATATTTGATAATTAGTTGCTTCATGACATAGCTCCTTACTCGTAAAGGTACTGTTTAATTCCTTCTAAAACAGCATCAATTTGTGAGTAGGGTGAATTAATAACACTGATGAAATTGTACTCCACCTCACCCAAAGGGAATGCAGCCTTGTAAGCAGCAATTACCTCATCAAAATTCTTTAGGTAGGCCTTTGCCTTGTCCTTGCTGTACCCAATAAGATCCATTTTGTTCACCACAATTGAGAATATCGCTTTTTTCTTCTTTGCCTTCTTATCAGCCTTGGATGGATTTAGATCTAATGAATCTAGAAAATAATTGTATGCGTCTTCCATAGCAGTTCTTGTAACATTAACATCTTGTGTGGGATCAACCATGAAAAGAATTCCCTCTGTTTTGAATTCACGCATAGCTTGTCTCCATCTACGGCGTAACCTGAAATCACCAGGATTATCCACGGCGACTAATTTGTAATTTCTCCAGCGTTCAAGGCCTATTCTGCTCGCATTTTTTTGAGAGAGTAGTTTAAGTGTAATCTCCTCTGTAATGATGTCTGTAGTTGGTAGTGTCTCTATGGCCAGTTCTTCATCATCACCAAATTCCTTGTTTATACGCTTTAAAAGAGTGGTTTTACCAGTTAGAGTGTTTCCTAATAAAGTAACATTCAATTTTCTTGCCATTGTTATCCTAAGATAAAATTTTCACTATAATATTAAAATTATCTCTATTTAATTTGAAGTAACGTCAATAGAGAGGGAAACAAATGTAATTTCCTAGATTTATTATTGTGGATAGTTTTAAAAATGCGCAAAACCATATGTATATCAAATGTCAATAATTCACACTACTGAATCAACATCAACTGATGAACGTTATGAAAAATGCATGTATTGTGCTGAACGGGCTAATAAATGGCTGATCTCCTACAACCGTCCAGTATGCTCAATTCGACACTATCTCCGTGCCTATCATAAAATACTTGGACTCATTACCTTGTTTTTTAGTACCCTAACCTATGTCTTTTACAGAGTAGAGAGTCTTATCCCAACCTTTGTGGTAATTTCCTTGTTCTTCTTATCGCTTGGAATTGCAGGAACTATGATTGCAAGATATGAATCTGTTAATGACAAGTACCAGAAAACACAGCAGGTAAATAAAGAACGAATGAGGATGTATAATCAATACTTATTAAACAAAAAATAATTTTTAGGATCTTGATTTCTTCAGAGCAATAACTGGTAATATCAAAAACCCTATCGTAAGAAAAGCTGATTCTTCTTCATTTGCCTCATCACTATCAGAAATTGTATTTGTACTGGAACTAGAAGGATAAGAATCAAGTTCCATCTGGTCATGGTGATTCGTGTCTGAATAAAAATGATAAGCATGTGCTGAGACATATCGTAGCTCGTAATCATTGGTCAAGTAGTTGCTGAAATCCTGGTTGGTGAATGTATCAGATGTCCAAAGTAAAGAATTATCTATTCTATTGGTAATACCAAGGTGTTCAGATGTGGAATCATCAGTATTATGGAATACAAAGCTAGTATCATTATCTCTTAAACTGGAAATAAACGAATTGTAAATTACTTGCCATCGTACATTTGAAAATGTATCCGATTTGAGATTGAACGATACCTCAACCATGTAATACGTATTAATACTGACCTCAGGTACATCAGCAAAGGTTAGGTTCAATGTAAAGTAATCAGAAGCAAGCAAATAATCCAATGCAATTATGTCAAGAGAAGGATTAGAAATGATGGAATCATCAGATTTCCGAACATCACCCGATGGATCCTTGAAAGTAGCAGAACTCCTTGGTGAAGCTGTTACATTTATTATCAAGAAGAGACAGATAGATAGTAGAATGAGTTTTCTCATATATCATATCCATGAAGGTGATAGTAAAGATTATTGGAGCATCGAAAAATTCATGTCTTATTAGAACGGTATTTTGGATCAATATTTCTTTTTTATAATTTAGATCCACATTGTGAGCAATATCCCTCTCCCTCATCATCATTGAACCCACAGGTGTTACATCGTACAATTTTCTTGGGAGGGCCTTGTTGCTGTGGTGCGGGTTGCACTTCTCTGCTTCGTGGTGGCTGATATGGGAATTGCTGCTGTTGAGGTTGTCCATATGGGAATTGCTGGGCTGGTTGAAAACCCATTCTTCCCTGCTGAGCAATGGGTATCTGGATAAACTTGGTTTTGGAGAACGCACCCGCAAGGAATGCAATAATTGCCCCTATGAGAATCATGTATATAGCCACTGAGAATCCAAAAGTATCAACCATGTAGTATCGATCTGTTAGTTCATACTCCATTTGTGCAATTGTCATTACTGATGAATAAAAGACTATTACCTGCAAAATGAGAGTACTCCAAGTGTATCGTTTGGCTGAATATCCTTTTCGTGCTCTGAACCAACCAAAAATCAGTAGGATAACAGCTAGATAATTCATTATTAAAGGAGTTATACTATCTAATTCACTTAGCGTGTAATATCTATATGATACATCATAGCTATTATAATCATCAAAATCCCTAAAATAGCGAATATAAACCATATCCATGAAAGAGGCAACTATATAGAATAGTGCACTTATTATCATTAAAATCCTAGCAAAGCCATTGTGTTTTTCCTTAGTCAATGATGTACTACTCATTAGGTGGGGATTTAGGCATAAGTATAAAAAAATTTATTGTATCAAAGGAATTTACGCTGTTTTATTCAGTTAATATGGTAAGTATATTATATGAACCAAATCGAATTGATCAAAGTTTTGATCCACATTGAGAGCAGTATGCTTCTCCTTCATCATCATTAAACCCACAAGTATTACATCGCACAATTTTCTTGGGTGGCCCCTGTTGCTGTGGTGCAGATTGCACCTCTCTGCTTCTAGGAGGTTGATATGGAAATTGTTGTTGTGGTTGTCCATATGGAAATTGCTGGGTTGGTTGAAAACCCATTCTTCCTTGCTGGGCAATAGGTATTTGTAAGTACTTGGTTTTCGATGTTACTCCGGCAATAAAGGCAATAATAGCACCTAGAAGAATCAAATATATTACCGAAGTTGTTCCATTGTATGTAACCTCATAATATTGCTCAGTATCATAGAGTAAACTAGATGTGATTAATGTTGTGTAGAACCCGATAAATTGAGTCAACATGGAACCCCATGTGTAACGTTTTGCTGAATATCCCTTTCTTGCTCTAAACCACCCAAAAACAAGGAGTGCTATTGATAAATATGCAAAAATGACCGGAGCTGGACTTTCTAATTCATAAATAGTATATTCACGGACTGTCAGATCACGATCAATATAATCATCATAATCTCTATAATATTCTAGGTGAATATAATCCATAAAGGTTGAGATGAAATAGATAATACCACTTATAATCATTAAAATTCTTGCCAAACCATTATGTTTTTCCTTAATTAACTTCTTACTACTCATCAGATTCTATTATCTGTTTGAGTATATAAAATTTTATTGAATTATAGGTATTTACGTTATTTAATTCTAGATATATCGCAACTGGGAGTTAATTTAGTTGATACTGAATAATATTACTCAGATAATAGAGAGAACAATTTATCACGTAAATCATGCAAGCCAAAGGGTTTAAGGAGGAATTCGTTTACTCCTAGATCTAACATTTCTTGAATGGCCCCATCTTTTCCAAATCCAGTGCTAATTAATACTTTGGCATTACTATGTATGTTGCGAATTTGTTTGAATACCTCTGATCCTATAATATCAGGCATTATGTAATCTAGAATGGTAATCTCAGGCTTGTATTTCTTGTACAATGCAATACCTTGGGTTCCATTCTCAGCTAAATAGACTGTGTGGCCCTTTCGTTTCAGATAAATACTCAGTACGTTTCGTATTTCAGCTTCATCATCAACAATAAGAATACTAGTAGTTTTCATTTTCTCAGTTATCTGAGCATCCGATCCTTTATCCTGGTTTACCTTTAAACTACCTCTCGGGAAGGTGAGGATGAAGGTTGTTCCTTCTCCCTCACTCTCAAAGGTGACTCTACCATTGTGATTCTTCACTATTCCTGCAACAGTTGATAATCCTAATCCAGTACCTAGTTTTTTCTTATCATGTTTAGTAGTAAAGAATGGCTGGAAGACAAGATCTGCAATCTCTTTCTTAATTCCAGGACCAGTATCCTCGATTTCTATTTTAATTTCCTTGTTTTTGCAGAGATATCTAATTATCAACTCACCCTCATTACCCATAGCCTCTATAGCATTAATAATGAGATTTATGAATACTTGTAAGATCTGTGTTGGATCTCCATCAATCGAACAAGAGCCTTCTTTTGTGAAGTTGACGTTGAAGGTCTTGAGATTTGGTTGAAGGATCTCTACTGCTTCTTGGATTATATCAGGAATTAGCACAGGTTGGATTACATGTTTCCCTCTTCTACTTAGCCCCATCAGCTTCTCAATCAGTTGTTTTCCCCTCTGAGCCACAGAAAGGATTTTCTCAATATATTGAAGGTTTGCTGTCTTACAATCATTGTCTTCAAGTATTATCTCACAATATCCTGATATTGAAGCGAGTAGATTATTAATATCATGAGCTATCCCTCCTGTGAGACGTCCAAGTGATTCCACACGTTGAGTGTCATAAATACTCTGTTCCAGAATTCTAAGATCAGTAGTGTTGAATGCCACACCCACTACTCCTAATACCTCATCAAGGTGAATAACAGGAGCAATAGTTGTAACTGAATATTGAAGCTCTCCCTGTATCTCTGCCTGAACATTATATATTTTCGGTGCACGTGTTGCTTTGACCACTTCATTACTCTCGTCAAATTTTCTAGCAACATCAGCATCAAACAGATCATAAGTGGTTTTTCCAATTATCTCATCGGGTGTTATCCCATGTAAAGATGCAAAATACCTGTTGACATACACATAACGATTATCATTATCATATGCAAAAATTGCATGATCAATGGTTTCATTGGTTATCTCTATAGCTTGTCGCCAGATTTTATCGTAGTGTTCAATTTGAAAGAGATAACCTTCATCAAGTTTGGTTTTCTGTACTAGTATCTTAAATTTCCTTTTATTGTCGGTTATCTCTTGATCCCAGCTATCACCTCGTGATATCCAATCAGGTAGGATCTCTTCCAAAGTTGATATCAATCTGTTGATACCAAATATCTTTTCAGGAGCACCTAATACCTCAAGAACTTTTCCATCTTCATCTGTGATCAATACAGCATCTCTACTATCCCGTAATAACGAACCAAGAGTAGAGGTATCTATGCTGTATTTTGTCAATTAATATTACATACCTATTGATACACTTAATAATTTCTAAAAATAGAGTGATAATTTGATTAATCACCATGGAGTAATAGGGTAATTAGCATTATAATGGTGTATACCCACTGTTTGTGTACAATACGCAATTTAGAACTCAATGTTCTGGGAAGAACATGGTATTGCATACGAATAAATGCTAATAATCCTGATATTGAAAGTAATAACATGGCCGAGAATAATATAACACCTGTTAAAATCTGTGATCCTTCTGATTCATCAATCATCTGCATACCGTGGATTGCACCTACTATAGTTGCTGTTAGATTTAGTAATCCATGAAAGTAGAGTAGAGGGGTGCGAATTTTGCGATAAATAAGTTTTATAGCATTCTCTTGTTTTTTCTCAGTTTCATCATCCCAACCAATCCGTTGTGATAGGAAGTGCATGATATGTTTTCGATATTTGAAAAGATAATGAATAGCTGCATATATAAATGGTATTAGAATTAGAACTTGTGCAACCTCACCTAGATCCTCAGCCTCTCGGGTGAAATCATCCCCACTTAGTTGTGCTCTGACTGGTCCCATGATTAGAGCGATACTAATGATCAGCACAAGAATAGAATAGAGAATGTAGGATTTATGCTTCATATTGATTTCAAGTTGCCATCCTTCAAAAAGTATTGTTAATTACTCATCATGTATTTACCCAAATTCTTCACACATTTTGGTAGATGTTGTTACCAATGGATAGTTATACTGTTTAAATAAATATCTAATAAGCAGTAGATTAATAATTTCAATTCATTTTGATTATTCATGACGACTGAAGAGGAGAAAAAATGTGCAGAAGAGTTGTATCTAAAAGTCAAGCTGGAACTTGAAGATAATAAATTAGATACGCTAGAGAAAATTGGTAAGGACCATGATCCTGAACATGCTATGCAAATATATCTTGATATTCAGAGATCTCTTTATTGGAAGGCAAAATCCCCTGTACTGGTGGAGATATTGACCCGAGAAGTGCTTCACTGGATTTCAAAGACTTTTGGCCCAGATCTAGATATGCTTGCCAGTCCTCTGATGAATAATTTAGGATCTTTTACTCTTCCTTGGTGGTCTGATTCCCTTGATCTAACTCATGAGCAGAAGGAATATGGCTTTGAAGTATCATACAAATTGGTTGAATTAAGAAAACGATATAATGCACCACCATTGAAAATATCAGGTGCTCAGTGGCTACTTGCAAGTCACTATCTGTACTCCTTGAAGGATAAGAATAAAGCCTTGGAGCTCTATGAGGAGGCAATGGAACCTGCACTGGTGTCAAAGGACAAGGAATCCACATTCATGCGTGCTTGCTGTCTTGAAGGGATGGCTAGAACTAAACATCTTTTGGAATCTGTAGGATCCAGTATGACTTTATTCCAAGATGCAGTCACAGAATACAAGAAAATTGAAGATGAGTATAATTTAACCGAAGTCAAACATTTCTTATTGAATCATGAAATTGAGGAACATGACCTTCATTTAATCGGTCTTTGAGCTATTCCTTAATCCTGTACATATCATTATCATTATAGCCTGCTAAACGTTTGAAAGTCCACTTCAATTCTCCCAAGTGCTCAGAATCATGTAGCAGTAATCCAATTAATTGTTGTTCTAGAGTAGTTGTCTCTCCTTTGAAGTTTTTTCTTTCCTCAGTGTACGCATTCTCATCAAGTTGTTGCATTAATGTCAATAAATCTTCAGATGTTGTTTTTAATGCTTGTTCTACTTCCTCAATACTACATGGTTCTACTTTTATAGGTCCCGAGGGCCCACCAAGTACTGCAAGAGGATGTGCATCTTTTTTCTCACCAGTGATCATCCTTCTCATTATCGCAGTACTCATCAGAAAATGTCGAAATATTGCTTCTGCAGACCAAGTGTCTTCAGCATACGAAGAATGAAAGATTTTAGCATCTACATCCTTATAATGATCCAACTGATAGAATCTTCTTTCTAATATCGTTTCATACAATTTGGGTAAATTCATTGGTGTGATCTCTCTAGACATTATTTAAGAATTTACTAATGGGTTATATCTAGGTTAGTCATTTTTCTAGGCTAATACCTTCCAACTCGATTATTCAATATTTATTATGACCACGATGTTTCTTTACCATACACCAAATCAATGCACCGACAATGCTCAAAATATGCAAAGATGCTGCACCTGTTGACGATTGTGCTGTTGTTATCAATGTTTGGGGAATAGGTAGAGTGCTATATACTGTATTGAATAAATACCCCTCGATCCTCATTAAATCTCTGGCTCTTTCCAATGAATATACTCTTTCTTCCCAAATTGCTGAGTATTGACCATGATAAGAATAAGTTATACAATACCAAGGAATCATTGTTCCTGGTGCAGTAATATCAGTCTCTATCAATGTGTGATAATTTAGTGCATAGGAGATTGCTTTTCTTATATTAATTTTTTTGAGATGGTCATTTAGACGATTATAGATTAACATCTCATAACTAAGATTTGGAATAATAGTTTTGACGATATAAGAATAATCATCATATCCTGTAGAAAACTGAGGCTCCTCACTCCAATCCACAATAACATCTAGCTTGCCTGAATTAAAATCATTAAGTTTCTGCTCTTCATCGTAGTACCATAAGATATCAATAGTATCAATTCCTTGAGTACTGGGATTAGAATTCAATGTTTTTGTAGACCAATAATGTGAATTATTATTAGGGAGTACGCTTGGATTGAAAGAATTTAATGTAGTGTTAAACCTCAATTCCAAAGTTTCTAGTAGTGTATCATTATAGTATCGCTGTACATCCACCTCATTTGGGAAATAATAATCAGGTCTGGAACTGAATGAAAGACCATTTTCGGTACTTTTTAGAATAGAATAAGGTCCAACACTGCTATATCCAGTCAGAGTACCCCAGTGATTCAATCTTTCTTGATATTCTACATAATCACGCATTAAAATATGAGATGGAAAGGGTTTTAGTTTCCCTAGTTCTAAGAGATCATTCTCATTGGAGAATTTTTTATCTAGAAAGATATGTAAGGTATCTTCATCAAATATGGTGCTACTGGTATTGTAATCAATTTTTTCCTTTAATGCACCAGAATAATCATCAAGCATGACCTCAAAATCCTTTGCATCAAGTCTCTCTCCCTTAATGAATTCTCCGTACACACTAACTGTATCTGTCCAATACGCATCATCTCGTAACAGAAAACAATATTCAACTGTAGTATTGGTCTCTTGTCGTAGAACATTCCATGCTAGACCCGGATGAATATCGCCATTACGATCAATTTGAAGTAAAGAATCCATTAGAAGCTGACCAATTATGTTACTGGTTGGTTCACCAGTGGTCAGGTGATTGAAATCGAGTTTTCCAGGGTACTCAGAAGGGATATTGAGATGTGTCGCGTTATATATTCGCTCTTGGGGCATAGTCTCCCAATATGCTCCTAGCATGCGAGATCTAATTATCCCCTCCATTGGATCCCATAATTCATTATTTGGCCCTCCATAACCTGTCAATACTTTTAATCTAGCAGTAGTTACCGTAAGAGGAAGATCATATAGCAAATTTTCAAAGTAAAAGGAAGTGAAGGTTTCGAGTACATCATATTTCTCTTCAACTGGAGAAGCCGTATCGATAATTTGTATGATTTCATCTATTTCTGATTGAGTATATCCAATATCTTCACTTTGCCATGCCTGCCAATCAGGATCATTCAATTGGTATAGATTTTTCCCAAGATCTGATGTAGATGCATATCTGGGATACAAGATTGGTACTTCCTGATGAACTGACGTTAACTCAGATATTCCCGCTTCCAATCCAGTTATTTTATTATTCTGTAGACGTGTAACTGCAAGGTCATACTCATGAGAATTTAATAGTGTAAATTCATATGCTTCTGGGGATACCGTTTTGATGGTGATTCCGATACCTAAGTCGAATAGGGATTCATTAAGAAATGATGCATAATGCATATCCAGATCATTCCCCTCCTCCATGAGGTAGATGAGAGTGAAATTGATCTCAGTATATGAATGAACCTGAATTGGTTGAATAATTAAAAAAAGAGTGAATAATAATCCCAAATATTTTCTCACTTATATCAAAGATAATTTCAGCTTATACACTTATAAAGCATTGTAGGAATATGTAGTCAATTTTTTTTTGTACTTATTTTTGCTTGTTTATAAAGTATTATTGGATATTCAAAAAGTTGAGAACGCTATTTGTCAATTTATCAATAGTGTTTCTGTTCTAATATGAGTGAATTACTTGAGCTACTGGTATTTAGTGAACAAATCACAGTAATTCTAATGACTTTATTTTTGGGCTCTCTTCTTCCTAGATGCAATAACTGTAATAAAAAGAAATAATGGAAAACTTAGAGGTGCTATAGTATCAACAATGATACTTGTAGTTATTATATCGGTTTGTGTAATTGTCTGCAAGTTGATATCAGTTGTAGTAATCGTTGTAGATACAGTATCTGTTAAGTTGGTAACTTGAGAACTTGTATCTGTGGTGATCTGATTACTTATATAAATAGGATTATCAGGATCGATTAAATAATAATAACCCCTCCCGTGATCACCAATAAATAATCTGTAGTCACTGCTTGAATTATAAACTCCATCAATTGAACCTGAGTGCTGCCCTTCAGGCAGATGTTTGAGATTGACATTGTGCCAGATTTGTTCCTGTTCATCAAATTGTTCTAGAACTATCATTCCTTCATTCTCTAATTCCAGATTATAATTTACAAGAAGTGTTTTTACAGAAATTGAAGAGTGTAACTCAGCAATTTTGATACTAGATGATGCTGTGGAGGGAAATTGAGTAATATACTTGATTAGTGGCTGCGTGTAAGTTGTTGATCTGGATAGAACCTGATCGGCAGAGGGATTGAACATATCAAAAATCGCTGCTGCATTTGCACCGTATGTTTCAAGAGTAAATGCTAATGTCTTCCTACTATTGTACATATAATCCTCCCAAACTCCATTTACATCATAACCACCAACTTCCTGCCAAGTAGGCCAATTAGTAATAGCTTGCATCTCATCAACCATTTGCTCAAATATCTCATTATCCGCAGTGGGATCATCAGAGTATCCCCATGGGGTGATGATGGCCTCAATCCCACTATGTAGGCTAATCGCAGTATAGAATCTATGTTTATCAAGCCATTTAATGAGATGATATACCTCTGGTTCTGAAGCCTGGTATGGCCCCCGATAGGTGGCATCCTCCTCATCATCTGTAGAACCATAATTGTCAAATCCCCATTGAAATGGGAAATTACGGTTGAGATCCACTCCTGTACTCACACCAATAGATGAATCATTGTTCAGGTCAATTCCCTCCAGATGTACTAAATCTAGGGTTGAGTTATATACATAGTCGATTTGGTTATCTCCATTCAAATCAGAGATTTCTGAGAGATATTGCGTTCCACCACGCAGGTTCTTTCGTTGCCATGGATTGAGATACATGGAATCCACGCCATCTGGGTTGATTACTGGAATAACATAGATTTCTGCATGATTGAGCATATTCACAGCCCAAGTTTCCTCATTTTCAAATCCATAAACTACACTCTCTGCAAATATCAGTGAATCCATAATTGTAATCAGTTCCCTTGCATGAATAGCACCTACGATCAATGTATCGTACTTCGGATATAATGATATGCCGGCACTAATCCTAATTCCTGAAAGATCTGAACCTAACACCGATTTACCATAGGTGAAATATGTCACAAGGTTCGAGTACTGTGCCAGATTTTGCATTCTCTGTCTTGTTTCAGATGAATTATAGTAGGATCCCAATGAATCACCCCAGACTAGAACATCATCTCCAGGTACTTCTCCTGGTGCATCCTCCAACTCATCCCATATCCATATATATGGCTCACTATCGCTTGTAATTGATGGCTGAATAAGAAGGATACTAATGATGAGTATAAATGCTTTCATAACTTTGGCTACACTTCAATCTTATAAAAACCGATGCAATACTTGTTGTCATAAGTGTTCATATCGAGAGATTTAGAGAATAATTCCGCTAATTTTGAAACAGATTTAATTATCCACCAATAATGTAATCTACTATGTCAAACGAATTTTCATTCAATAATTATATGAGTAGAGTAAAATTCTGGGCAATTATATCCAGTGTCTTTATCATCGTTGAGATCATTCAAGTGCTTTGGAATGTGAGATTTCTCTGGTGGGTCAGTAGGTTATTACTAAGCTTATTCTTATTAGCTCCTGCTATCTCTTCATCAAGAAATACTGGAATAAAGGAGTTCTTGGTTATTGCATTCACACTTCCATTTTTATTTCTTGAATTACCCAAGATGGTCTACAATGCAGATCTATTCAGTTGGCTTGATGATTTGGTGAAATTCATGTTTGTTGCCCTAACGCTACCCTGGTTGTGGCTATCATATCAATATCTGCAGAAACAAGTTTTGAGATTATCTCTAATAATTTCAACCATCTTGGTATTTATTCTGTCAATAATTGAGATAATCACCAAATCAGATCCATCACATATCCTTGCATATTATCTTGTATCATTTTGGATGATTATCTCTGTTATCATGATTGAGGGGATCTTCCCATCACAGAAACTAAAACTTGGTAAAATGGTCCTGGTTGGTGCTTTTCTCATTCTTGCAATAGTTTCTTATTATCATGGCAATGTTTCAGGTACTATATCTAATGGTATCGTACAATTTGGCGTGACGATTTACTCCTTATTAATCTGGAACATAATCTTCACTAATTCTGAGATGTTAATCATCACCAAATCTCAGACACTGACTGCCGCTAAAAAGTACTTTGCACGAAAATCGATTTTAGAGGAAACATCAGAGGATTGTATTGTATTCATTAATTTTGATAGTTATATTCGTAGCATTCCAGAATCCGTACTATTTGATATTGATAATGAGGACCTTACTAACTTATGGATCAATGTGCAGAAATAGATCTAATATCAAGATTTTGGGTCATATTTTTAATATGGATCATGAAATTCAACTTCAGTTTTGAATTGTAATAAAGAGTAGCTATTTGCCTCTATTTCCAAATCAACATAATAGGTGTTAAATTCAACACAATCTGCTGCTCCTTCAGCGATTTCTATATAAATTCTCACTGAAAACTCACTGAAATTGTATATTTTAGTATTATTTAGTATTTCAACATCATTTGATAACTCAACAAATGGCAGATCATAATAAATTGGCAGAGTATAACTGATATTCAAGTATATAGCATCATCTTTTATGTTGAGGTTGAGCTGTATTCATTATCGATATATGTTGAATTGATTATTTTTGATTGTTGTAGAGAAATAATTATTGGATCATTGGATATGATTTCATGATATGCTAAATCAATTAATACTTTGGAGTGAGGAGTTCCTGGTGGACAGGAAAGGAGTATATTATAATATGCAAAAAATGCAAATGGAATAAGCGTTAACAATAGCACAATCCCAAGCTGATTTCTTCGCATAGTGATTTTAATTCACTCAGTAATATATATCTACTCAATTATTAGTATTTGAAAAATTATTTAATCTATTTCGCTTATATTTTGACTAGAAAAGTACAAGGTATTTACTGAATACTTGTTCTCCCTCAGTCCAAGTCTTAGGTCCTACTTGGATCAAGGTGATGAAGTAAATCAACTAATTAGTTCAAAATTATGAAGAACGAGTTATCTAAGGCAAAAAATCTAATTTTTACGCCTGAAATAAACAATTACTGCAAATGAGGTTAATAAAACAGTAGGCGTGAAAATAGGTAAGCCCTCATTCTGGGCTAATATAGAACTGATGAGAGTTTGATTTGAAATGATGAAGGAACTATATATCTCTGTAAATACAGAACTTTCTACAATAGTTGATATTATAGTAGTATTTGGATGTGAAAACTCAGTAGTTGTGTAATTTTTTGTAATAGTCTCTATATTGGAAACTATATCTGTTTTGATTGTTGTCTCAGTAATAGTTATTTCCTCTGTAATTGTGGTTATTACAGGATCCTCTACTTTCACACCTTTGGCTTCTGACAATGGGCTCTCACCAAATTGATTCACGGTACTAACCGCATAGTAAAACTGTTGATTATCGATATTATCATCAATATATACAGTATTTGTTGTCTCGGCCAGAAATGCTAGACTTTCACCAGACAAACCTCGATATATTCGATATAAGGTGATATCAAATGCGTGTGGTTGAACATAAAATGAAAGAGTGATGAAATCCTGACCTTTATAGGCTTCAAGATTTATCGGCACGGCATTATATGAGTAAATATGCACATGACCATGATATTCAGTAATGAATATGTGAGTTCCATTTTGTGTAATTCCTTGTGGAGAAGTAAATTGACCAGGATTTACACCATTTGATCCAAATCTACCAATAATTGTTAGAGAGGACTTTTCAATAATCGATACACGTCCATTAAGATCCTCTGTTATGAATATATAGTGATTGTCTCCAGTGATACCAAAAGGATTACCAAGAACATCATTATTAGATCCTTGATTTGCAATTTCCCCGATATATGTACCAGCAAGGTTGTAAATAACTATCCTATGATTAAAAAATTCAGATATCCAAATGTATGTATCATCAACATATACATTAGTAGGGAAATTCGAGTTTCCTAAGTCGTGAAAAATAGGCCATCCCTCAATTGTATCAACATAATTCCACTTTTTATCAAATATTTGTATTCTTTCATTTCCTGAATCTGCAATAAAGATATTTGTATCATTCATAAATATCCCTTTTGGATAATAAAATTGATCGTTACCAGATCCTACAGTACCAAATTGTGCGACATAAGTTCCATTTGAAGTGAAAATCTGTACACGACTCAGATCTTCATCAATAACGAGAACATGAGATTCATTGGCAAATATCCCCTGAGGTCCTGAGAATTGTCCATTTCCAGTGCCTGATGAACCAAATATTGAAAGAAAATTGAAAGAGTGATCAAATATCTGAATTCGACGATTATAAGTATCTACAATATAAATGTATTCTGAATTAACTGCTATGGAATGTGGGTTTTGCATTTGTCCTTCTTCTGTACCCCAGGATCCAAATTCTGAAACGTAGGTAGGATTAAAAGCATTTCCGGGAATAGATGATACAGTGACAGTTGGGAAAAGATTACTAGATATTGTCAAAAAAAGTAGTAGTATGATGACTTTTCTCTTCATTTAATTGATTATCAGATGATCATTGAAAAATATTATTCATACTTGTAATTTTATAGATTTACTTTAAATAAAATACTATATACTTTACTATTATTTCTTAAAAACCTGTACACCTTCAATCCAAGTCTCCAATACTGGATTTCGAGCATCAAGTGGATCCCCACCGAAAATTAGGAAATCGGCATCCTTTCCAACCTTGAGACTTCCTACTCGATCATCAACACCCAAAACTTTAGCAGGATTGATAGTTACGATCTCGAGAGCTTTATCCTCTGGTAATCCCTCAGAGATGACAGAAATAATCTTCCATCCTGAGAATGATGGGAGAGGATCTAAGCGAGTGAGTAGTTATCTTATATTTGGGTTAAGAGAGTACAGTTCAGGCTTCAGAACTGTAAAAACAGGCATTAGTAAGCAAGGCAACTCCATGTTATGTGGGATGATGTTCATGGCTGCAATGGTAGCAATTCAAAGAGATGAGAATCTCAGAGAAAAAATACTTTGCGTTGAGAAGGATGTATGGAGTGCTGAAAACTGGAAGAATGTACAACTCACATATTCCAATGGTAAACACCCCCACTCCCCATACTTTCCTTTGTAAAATAGAGGCTTGAGGAGTGTGTTTAGTATAAATATCATTTAGGAGGTGATTTCAAAGCATTAAACTAGTTTCATTCCGAATATCTAGCTACGAAACTTGATTTAAATAATGAATAGGATGAGGAATCATACGATAGCTCCTGGGATAATTAATCAATAACTTCCTAAGTTTTCTTTATTTTAAAGGTAAGTAAAATGAAAGTTGTTTGTGAAATTACTAGAATTAAAATAGGATAAACCATTTTAAGGAAGTTATAGTCATCATTGTAATTAAAATTGGATAGAAACAGGCTTTTACTTGTAAATGAGAGCAAGAAACCAAGTATTTGAAAAATAGTTGGGAGTAATATTGCAAGTTTGGAATAGTCAGATTTAATTTGATCTATTAGAGATTTTGAATTATATTTCAAAATCAATAGGCTTAGAGTATTTTGGAGTTCTCTAAAAAAGCTCCAAATTAATATCCAGGCAAAAAATACCCCATAGAAAAGACTAATTGCAACTATTAAAATGTTAAACTTGTTCGACAATTCATTGTTTTGTACAATTGAAATTGTTATATTTGGGATTTCTAAAGCTACAGATATTTTTTCCTCTAGATCCAAAGTTGTAATTCCATCTTCAAGATCTAAATCTAAACTTATTCTCATGGTATTATTTAACAGAAAATCGTAGGATATGAGATCACTATTAATATCCATATAAATTTCTGCAACATCCCTACCAATCTCTGTTCTAACATCAGATAATTCCATATCTGAGGGATCTATTGGTAGAATTGTATTGTCTGGAAAAGTGATGACTACTGGAACATCAAGTGAGTAGTATATTGATTTATCAACATAAAGTAATTCAGATTGTAGTTGGTTGAAATCATTCTTTCTCATAGAGTTATAAGTACTAAAATCAAATACTGAAATTTCAGCATTCAAAATAATATCAATATTTGAAATTGTTATGAAGGAAAAATAATTGATATTATAACTTTTCATACCATGAATTTTACTTAGATTCATGAAATTTGATTGAAGCAAGGTTCTGTTAATTCTTTCAACATCAATATCTACCGTGAATGATTTAGTGATACTAAACTCATTATCTTTAGATCCTACCTCGGTATCTATAGAAAAGCTAGCTACATTGTAAGATACGTACAAATTAGATATTAAAATTAAAATAAAAAGTACCTTTAGACGATTTAGATTCCTTCCTAAAATAATGGATGATAAGGATTTAAAATTGGATTCGTTTGATACAATTTCAGATAGTTTCAATAATATAAAAAATGAGATGATAGCAAATAATGGTGGGATAAACTGAGGTAAGATTCTAGGGTTAGATAATCGAATATCATAATTAATGATATAAGTTACGAGATTCACAATAAAATATATTATCGTTACTGCAAATGAAATTCTTAATAGTTCCTTTAAATGATAATTTTGATCGGAAACATTTGAATAAGGATTTCGAAACTTTAGTAAATTACGCAGATAATATGAATATATAAGAGTACTTATACCAAGAAACTGAAAAATCATCCATGGTACGTATAATGTCATTACGATTTGGAATACTATTTCATCCAGAATAAAATAATATAATCCAATTATCGAAGATTGGATGACTAAAGGGCGAATAGAATATGTTTTTAAAAGGTCTACAAAAATATCTGATCCAGAGCTACCTCTAATAAATTGTAAGTAGAAACTTTCTTTTTGAGCCTCAATTTGAAGTTTATTTAGAAATATTATTGCGAGTTGAATTAGAAGCAAAAAAGGAACTATGAAAACTATCAAATTGTCAAAGCTTATTTTCCAGATTTGTTTTTCAATCAAAATTTGATTATAAATAATATAATTAAATTCTTGGCCGACAACTTTATCCTCCCTCATTAATAATGTAAATGCGTTTGCTAGAGAGACTTGAAAATCAATTAACTCATCTGTAGATCCAACTTCATTGTAAAATTTCTTATCTTTATATATTCTAATTGTAATTTCCCAATAGTTTTCAATTATGACATTATCCTCATAGTATGTTTGAATTGAGTCTGATGGCATTTTGGATAAAGGGAGGATAAATAGTAATTCAGAATCTATATGACCACTTCTAAGTGAGATGACTGAATCGGGTATGAAGTCCAACTTAGTTAGATCATTAATGGATCTTCTTTCAGCCTTTAAATAGACATTGTTGGGATTAATTTCCAGCTCCTGCAATTGAGTATAGTAATACCCTGAACTTTGATTTCCATCGATTTTATTCCATAATAAATTTTCAAGATAAAAAATTTCCACGATTGTTTCATTAACCATATCAATATGAGAAAAATACATATTGGTTTCTTGTAAGTTTATTTGCTCCAAACTTTCTAAATTTGTCTGAAAGATGCTGTAAAAAGACATATGGTTACTTTCATACGTCCGACCAGTGTAAACCATCAATGGTTGACTTGAATTACTTGTAATTTCATTATAGAGAGATATATCTGAAGGTATTGCCAATATCAATATAATACTGAAAAATATAATTATATTCCTACTAAAATTGAACATTATTTTCGGCTCCATGATGATACTTTTTGGTTGTATTATATAAATAAATATGAGTTTATTATGCTCAAAGATAAATTCCAAATTAGTTTTATTTGATTCTTATTGTGACCTATGAAATTGTTATTAGCATCTTAGCCTCATTGGTCACTCCACCATAGGTGTAATACAAGTATTTGTAATATGGACCAGTTGAGGTAATTTCAAAACAAGTAGTTGAAAATATTGTATCATCAAATAATAAATCATTTTCTTCAATCTTGATACAATAATCATCAGTAGAGGATCTATCCTCAACATTATATAAAGTAAGATGAAGATCACCTGACAATGTACCAGGATTTACACCATTCTCATAAGTATAGTAGTACCATGTTCCAGTCCCATCTTTTTCCCAATGAGCATCTGATTCTACAAATGATCCAGTATAAGGTACAGCTTTCAAGATATAATCTTCATCACCTGCTTCATTATAATATGAGTTTGTATTAATCTTTAGTCGGTATACTTCAATTTCAACAGTATACGTCGTTGCGCTAGTGTTTATTGTAGATAATATTAAAACCCCTACAATAAATCCAAAAAATATCACCATTTTTATTTTTTGTTTCATGGTAAATCATTGAGATGATATGATTATTTAAATTGTATCCAACCAAAAAATTTTTGAAAAAATTTTAACTTTGATTTAGTATATATCAAAGTTTAATATTATGCACTTTCAGTATTTAATTTTAAATTATTGAATACTCTTAAGAGCTTATTTTGTGATTTCATTTAAAATCACCCTTCTATTGCCTAATCTAATGAGGGATTCTTTTATTTTGAGTTTAAATACTTTGACAATTTGCATTTAACGCAATTGAATTATATCGAATTATCGTTTGAAGCGCTGAATATTCATCTGAAGATGCAATTTATATTCTTTGGATTTTGTTTTATTAGATCGCAATAATATCCAATAACATAAAGAAATTCACAGAGATTATATAAGAAATATTAACTTCGAATTGTTATTTCAAACTACTATATAATATTTTTTAACAATATGTTAGATTTAGCAAGGTGACTGATTCTAACTTTAAATAGGCAACAGCAAAAAAACCGTTTAAGAAAATTATTGAAATACGATGATCCATAATTTCTATTCATTTTTAGAAGTAGAGTAGGCTCAGTCCAATTTCATGTTGATATTTGAATTAGTAAATTTTAGAAATACACAGTAGTA
>JADCLS010000026.1 GCA_026702845.1 Candidatus Heimdallarchaeota archaeon | reverse complement strand
GCTTTTTCCTTACTTAAGAGATCATCTAGAATATTCGGATTTTTATTGTGGACAAACACATGAATTTGCTCGGCGGCTAAACCAGTACACAGTTTTGATTTCATTTTTAATTAATCATATTGAAGATTAATATACTGTTTCATAATTATTATATCAATTCATCTAGTTAAAAAGCGCGATTTGTTTATATTTAGATTACTGTTTATTCATAAAGTAAGATGTTATATTTGGAATAAATGAGAGTGAAAAAAGAACAAGAAATTCAAGTGGTTCTATTATAAAGGAGATATTAAAATCATAGATGAAATACCAAAATATTAGCTTAAATATAAAGTATATACTCAAAATAAATATGTTTACGATTTCAGATCTGATAAGATATGATTTTCTTAAGTTAAAATTATTTTTAAACCGATTAAAACTTTGATTTGGGAATAGTTCTCGTTCTAAATTCAAGAGAGAATAAATCACATACAGATTTAACAGTAACACCGATACAAGACATAATAATATCAGTAAAAAAAGAAAGGAAAATGGAACTTGAAATACCGATGAAATCTCTGAGGTTTTACTATATTTGAGACTATTTTCATTGATTATGGCCAATACTTGATTTAATGATTCTTTATTATCTGTATTTATTACAGTATATCGAGGTACAGGAATTTTATCCTCTCCAGTAAGCTGGAGATAGTAAGATAAAGAGATAATCCCTATGTCCTGCATATTAATACTATACTCTAGGATACCAGGGATTAACACGTCTAACCAATCAATATCATTTAGTTCAATAAAATCATTACCTGCTTTCAGTGAAATCCTACTTGCATCCAAATCAATTTTATCATTATTTGGAAAGTCATAGAGGTAGAGTGTTTCTGATGACATTTCATTCAAAAATTCATCTGCATTAGTCAATTCAGGGTGAAACGCAGTCACTTTTTGTAAAGAATTCGAATCTACAATGAATAGATCCAATGATTTCAATGATGAGCCTATTGTATCAATATGTAGCATAGAATATGATATATTGCTCATTGCGATACCTTCAATGATGATTAATTTGGAATAATCAAATTCAGGATCATATGATATTGTGATTTCAGCACCTATTGCCACATCATTTTGCATTGTTTGATAGTAGATGTTTTGAGAAAGTGCAAAAAGAATAATTAAAAGGATCATGGTTCCTCTTAAATGTAGAAGATACTGCCTCCTTACACGATAATTTAGAAAACTATGAATTTTAATTTTAAAGGAATCCTTTGTTGTTTTCGCTTTGCCAGAGATTGAATATAATTTTAGAATAAAACCTAAAGCGTATATAGAACTAAATAATAGAAGTAACAACGCTGTTGATCTCTGGCCATCTGAATTGAAGAGTAATAATCCAAAAATAAAGGCTGTAACTGGTAAAATATTGAAAGAGCCAAAAGTGATATTCTTAATTTTCATGAAAATAATGAAGAAATTAAATGCTAAGCCTACAGGAAGTATTATTATATACTCAAGAAGGAAAATATCTGAATAATAGGTTGAAACGCCATCAAGAAATTGATGATGCAGGAGTAAAAAAGGTAGATACAAAAAAATGCAAAAGCCGATGATGAAAGATGAGATCATGAGAATTATCTTTAGTGAGAAATCTTCCTTTGCCCCTCGATATCCAACTAATACACGATATTCATTCAATTCTGAAATCCATTTTGCATAAAGGATATCCAGGGAGATCAAAAATAGGACAATAAACATAAATAAAACGGTAAGTAGTATTTGTTTTTGATTCTCTAATTCATCAAATGATTTTTCTAATTTCTGTTCTATAACTTGGAATATTGAAAATTCAAGATTCCCAAATTTATATAATACATCATTCATACTATCTCTATTTTTACGTATCCTTTGGAGTTCATCATCTATTGATAAGAATTGTAAAGAATCATCAATCGTATAACCAAATATTTTGAGGGATTGATCCAAGTTGAGAGTTGAAAAATCTAAAGAATTGACCAAAATAATATCAATATCTGCGAAATATGATGCGGATAAATATGAACTGAGAAAAATAAGTTCCATTGGCAGATTTAGAAATACTGGTTCCAGATTTGAAAGTTCAGGAAATGAGCTTGATTTATTCAAATTAATAAAACTAACGAATGAGTAAAAACCAGGCTCGATAAATTGCTCTTCAGTTGTATGAATCACAATTGTTCGTATCGGGCTAGAGATATTGGTAAAATACCCGAAAATCTCAATTCGAGTTGTCATATTTTCAATTATTAATGCTAGCTCATCCTCAATATCTACCTGCCCTTCTTGCATTCCATAAATATAATAATCTGGGATCTCAGTATCTGATTCGATGTTTTGTAAAAGGTTAAATTCGATAGATGCTATATTAAGTGTAAAGAGGTGTGTGCTGATCAGAATTACAATGAACACAATAGAGATTAACCAAGGTTTAGGGATTTTTGTTTTGATAAAAAAACGGAACATCAAACATTACTCTCCTTTATTCATCACCTTAGGAACAAATAATAATGTAATCAAAATTAACGGGTAGAGAAGATTTATTCCATTTTCAAGGAATAAATTATAAGAAATTAACTTAAAGATAAACCATCTTAATATCATTGGTCCAGCCAATAATAAAGTAAAACTGGAATATATCAATATATTGTTCTCTTTAATAAGTTCTTCCCGTTTTTTGGGACTATACCCTCTAGTATGCAGAACTTCAAATATTTTTCGAGATTCTTGATCTAATAATATTGTCTCTTTATGAATTAGAAACAACAGAACAAGGATTATACTAGTCAGTATCAATCTAGTCGTATGAATAATATAATTCTCTTCTGCTATATCATTGAGAATATTGGTTGTAATGATAGCAGCTTCTGGGTACAAAGTAGTCAATTCATCAATTGAAGAAGGAAATCCATATGCATCGGAGGAAGAGTGAAGTTGTAGTACCTCAAGATCTGCATCTTTATGGATAATTCCCATATCAAACTCAGGGGCAATTATATATGAAGCCTTTGTTGATAATATTTCATTCGGGAAAGCCTTAACCTTGTTAAACATTAGTTCATCAAGATAAGGTATCGAAATTGGAGAATGTAGATTAGAATATTGTTTCATTTCAATTTGCAGACCTGATGTTAATGCAGATGGATATTTATTGATATATTCGCTTGTCAAAATTATCTGCTTTTGAGACACAATTGTTTCTAAGTTACTGCGATCCAGAGTGATTGATGGGTCATTTTGAAGGAAATGATCAAAATAACTTAAAATATCTAATTCTATTAGATATTCAACATAGGTTGCGTCTGCTTTTAATTGATAGATATTTATCTTTTCTACCATTTGTATATTAGATTGTGATTCTGCAATATCTTGATCAAGATTAATACCATACACAGAAACATTTGGAAGGACTCGTTCATCCGATAGATGATCTCCTGTAGCATGCAGATTAAGATCCATCATAGTGAATGAAACTGAGATGATTAAAATGATAAATAATATTGGGAATAATACATTCTTTGATTTTTGTGAAAGTAATTTCAAATTTATTTGATAGATCTTATTAGCCTTCTTTTGCTTGACTTTGATAATCAACAGAGTGATTAGTATTACATTAATTTGTATGAGAATATAGATGAAAAGTAAGGAGGCTTGAATGCTCTTCAGCAATGATCCTACTAGCAACACCAGAGAAATGAAAATTGATGTTATTCCCAATATTTTTAAGGATGAATCAATAGAAGGAAAATCGATTCTTTCCATGGTTGAATTTAGCTGCATTGTTAAAGACTCTCGATATCCTGCATAAAAGAAGAATATTAGGATCAGAATCGGTGAAATGAGATCCAATAACAGACTAAAGAAGGAAAATAATGTGAAAAATATGATTAAAAATAGCAGAAGAACCTGAATGAGAACAGTTATGAGGATGGGAATACCAATAAAGAATATTTGATACAACTCATTCGTGAATTGTTCACTTCCTGTCCTAAAATAAATCAAATTCATCTCTTTATTCAATCTATTCTTCAATTCCTTGGTGTACATTGTATTGAAGTAGAAGAGGAAAATTAATAGAATTGGAATAAACAGTATTTGTGACAATGAATTTTCCACAGCTTCATTTTTAATTATTATACGGTTATACACATCATTTGTTATTTCAGCCAAGACAGAAAGTTTCTGCAATGTATTATACAATTCAGATTCAATATCTAGGATCTCATTCAATGTTTTAGATAGAATAAGATGCCGTTTTGGTTGAATTTCAAATGAATAATATATTCTCGAGGCAAGATTCATGGATATACTGGAAAAAAGTGACTTTGCTTGTGAATAGGAAAAAATCAACTTTTTAATAGAGATACCCCTATCAACATTATTCTCTTTCAAATCTATTTGTGAGATTGGTCGATAGAGAACTTGAATATTGTAAATATCTTGAGAAAAAATTTGGTAATCGTTAAAACCAGTCGTTACTTGACTGTTATTGAAATTATTATAAATCAAATCAAGCTCCTCGAACTCGTTCAATCCTATCAAAATAGGTTTATCCACAGAAAAATGTTCCGAGAAATAACCATCTGGCACTATATATGAAAAAAATGTGAAATTAGCTGATCTAATTGTAATTGTCTGGATATGCATAATATAGTTAATCTGATCAATATTATCAGCTTGTAGTAAATTCAAATTTTCATCAAATGAAGAGAAATAAGACAAAGAGTCAGAGAATAGGTAATTATATGCATATATATCATTTGATTGCTCTAATTCGCCTCTGACTAATCCAATCTGATTTATTGTATGCATTAATGGAAAACTCACCGTAATCAGAATCAATAATGCAGTAAAAATATAGTAATTCATGAATTTTCTAGGTTGCTTTTGAATTATTGACTTGGCTAATCTAATTTTCCTTCGCATTGCTTTCCCTCAAAAAAATTGAATCTCTTGATAATTCAGCAGTATAGGTAGAGTAATTATCAATCATTGGATCATGAGAAACAACAATTATCGTTTTGTTAAATTCATCATGTAGCTTCTTCAGATATTCATAAATATTTCTCGAGTTCTCAACATCTAAAGCTCCAGTTGGTTCATCACATAAGATAATATCAGGGTCATTGAATAATGCCACAGCTAAGGCTACCCTTTGTTGTTCTCCGCCACTTAATTGATCGGGATATCTGTTTTTATACTGTATAATCCCAAATAACTGCATTAGTTCATCAGCTCTCTTTTCAAGCTCATCATCTGCTTTATTTGCAATTATACCTGGAAGCATGATATTTTCCTTCACATTCAAAAAATCAGCCAGATTATAATCCTGAAACATCAAACCTATTGTATTTAGCAAGTATGAAGAGATTTCAGTTTCACTTGCACCTACCAATTCAAATTTATCCACTAAAATATTTCCAGTTGCGGGTGTGAGAAGCCCTGCAATGCATTTCAGGAATGTTGACTTCCCCATTCCAGATTTACCTTTAATTGCGACAAATTCCTTCAATGGAATTTCTACGTTGATATTAGAGAGAGCATGTGTCTTAACTCCCTTTATATCATAAATATATGATAAATCATTTATTGATATCAATAATTTCATTGCATATGAACTTTTTAAAAGAAATGTGGTGAATTAATATTCGAATGAGAGCAATATGTATTAAATAATTAGTTTAATTTTCCAAATTTTAGTTATCTATAAATAAGAAAAATATCCTTAGATGAATCACCAATGAAAAACAATGGAAGAGCGATGTTGCTATTACTATTTTTAATGAGTTCGATGGTATTATCAACACCAATGCGAACTAGCGGTTCTACCTTAGCCAAGACAAGTAATTTAGGAAATTTTACTAGTTCTTATATATTCGATTCTGCAAATGTGATGAATGGATACATATCCGGAAATTACTACATGGATGTCAGGAGTATGGTTGTAAGCTGGACACAAGTAAGGAGTGATACGGCTGTCGAAATCAACGATAGAGACAATGAATGGGGAAAATTAATAACAGGAATGAAAATTGATCAGGTATCATTCAGTGCATATTTTCAATATGATTATGGAGGATGTGATGGATGGGAAGATGATTGGACAATTTCTGTTAATGATCTCTCTGCATCTTTAGTCCTTTATGCATACACTGGTAGTTCATGGGCAGAAGTAGGAACACCAATATCTTTGGTAACCAACATGGATGATTATGATAATCCGAAAGCTGATTTTACGATGACAGTATTTCCTGCAGGTGGATCATTTACAGATGATCCATTTAATATTGGTACTGTCACCTACTCTCAATTTAAGGTAAGAATTAAATTCTCATTCACGTCAATTTATACTGAACACGATTTTTTAGATGAAGATGATCACGAAGATAGTTTTACTCGTGATGCTACCTCAGCTACAACCTATTCTTCAGTTGGAAATGCATGGGATTCATGGCTAGGACCTCAATCCTTTTCAAAAGGTACAGGTGCAATGCTGGCTTCAAGCATCCAATTTATGGCACAAGCAGGAGATAAGTACTCATATTTACAAATGAAATATGGTGCAAATTATGCTTATACTGCATTCACAAAGGGATTCAGTGCTGGAACCACATTGACTTCTATGTCAACATCTATAACTAGTTCTTATTATGGAATGTATGTTCCAGTAAAGTTTACATTATACGATAATACTGGAATAACCTCTAGTGATTATAGGATTATTTACACCGGCACTATGGAAATTTGGGGATCAACGGGATCAATCTCATGGACAACTGCTAGTAAAACGGTTACTGGAACATCTTGTGTGCCAACAGTCACCCTTCACTATAAAGTGGACAATACATCCAATCGTATTAAACAGGTATCTATTCAGTATTCATATGATAATGGTGCCCATTGGTATGCTGTTGTTGCACCTATTGATTATTCAACCACAAGTTATGTTGAGGATTCTGTGTCGCATTCACCTATTGATGATGTCATTTATAGAATCAGAGCATATGATGTATTTAATGGAAATTCTTATCGAGATCTTTCCTATGGTTATTCTTGCTCAGCACCTCCAGGACCTGGCGTCGTCTGGCCGTAAGTCCATAAATATTAAAAATTATTAAAGATCGAGTAATTTATTTTTCTCTATTCAATTCGTTATACATTTTATTTAAAGCGTGTCCCAAAAATTCTAAACTAATTTCTCGACCTCCTTAATCTATTTTTGTACAACAAAAATTGACACAACAAGGATTTATGCTTGTTGTACTCACTTTGATCCCGAATAATTGGAAATTGGAGCTTAATTTCTCCAAATACATGTTAGCCTCGCTAACCTGCATCCACATTCTGTGGAAAAAACAAATTCAACCTCAACAGATGATATATCTGAAACTAATACAAAGACAAAACCAAAGGAAACTAAAGAGGAAACAACAACCACCGTGTCCAATGGTCCAGAAAAACCATTACCAATTGATATCAAATTTTCACTTATTGGCTTAGCATTAATCACTTTTATCAGTAAAGAAACTAACAATAAAAGCAAGAAAATTAACTTAGTATTATCATTATTAAGGAATACAGCAGTAATTGATGTAATATGAAAAATATGTTTATGTTTTGATATCATCAAGATTTTTGATTATATGTAGATAGTGTTCGATATTCAATAACTCGATTCTATCAATAATTTTAGATCCTTTCTCAATTAAAGCCCTCATATTTGAAATTGAAGTTTTCATCTTATTTCTTTCCTTTTCTAGCCTATCAAGAAAATGATACAATTCATTATCCTCTATAAATCTCTCAATCTCTTCATGAATTCGTATCACTGAATCAAAATCTCCTTGAATCATAGCTAATTCTGACTTTAAAATATTACCATTAATTATATCGTCATAGATATTTTCTGATTTAGCAAATTCAATGTATTGGGAGTTTAAATCAATTATATCTAGGAAAATATCTTCTTCTTGATTAAACGAGTACTCAATTAACCGAAATTCTATCAACTTTTTGATTAGTACATTCTTATTTTCATTTATCAAATCATCATCCGCAATACATTCTAAGATAATTGGTACTGCCTTTGATTTATCAGTCAATCGATTTGAGGAAATTAAAACTAGTGCCTGTAAATAATGATAAATTCTATTATAGTAATTATATCTCACAGGATCAACATGCTGAAGCATTTTTTTATATTTTTCTAAGAATTGTTTTGATTTCTCACGTTGACCAATTTTGATTAATGTATAAACCATTGCATTATAGAGTATAGCCCTATAGGAATGTGATTCTTCAGGGTTTTTATCAAGATCCATAAAATCATTTAATGCTTCCTGGTTTCGTCCAAGTTTTCTTTTCAAAATTGCCATATTGAGTCTTACTGATAATGTTTCATGACCATCTGCATTTTTAATTTCAAATGCTTTTGTATAATTTTCTAGTGCTTTTTCATATTCTCCACGTATGGCATATACTACACCAATATTATTCAGAGTTCCTGCAATTAGATCAGTCTTGTTAAAGTATTCTGCAATAGTTAATACTTTATATGAAATACGCATTCCCTCCATATATTTTCCATGTAAAATAAAATATCTACTTAATTCTTTTAAGGTTCGAGCGATATAAATATCCATTAAATCATTATTTACCAAAGGTATAGCAAGTTCCAAGAATTCTTCGTATTTCTCAGTTTGATGAAGAGCAAATGCCTTGTAAAAGATAGCTTCATAATTATCCTCCTGAGCTTGTAAAATATCATTAGCTAATGTGACCAAACCATTATAATCTAGTGTAGTATAAAATTCTTGGAATTTATTTTCCACAGGTTATATTATCAAAAATGCAATATAATTTTTCGTTCTCATAAATAATCTAATGTAAAATTGTAGTAATTAGTAACGAGCTTTGTTATCATTATTAAGAAAAATGAAAGTAGACCAGTTGAAACAAATCAATCAAATTCCATCGCCTTTAGAAAGGGGAACATATCAAATAGATAAGTTTCCATCTCATTCTCCAGCGTTAGATGATCAATGGCCTCATCAGCTAGCAATGATTTCAGTTTTGAAGGCATACGTACCACAAATCGATCTATAGAATTAACGAAGAAGGATGATCCCTCCTCGCAGATCAGGGTGATTGTACCCAAATCCTCAATATGACCAAAGAATACATTATACAAGCCCAAATCAATATGAGTCAGAGCCACCTTTTCATTCATTGATTCCTGCAGAACTGCAGATATTGCTGTGAATGCACCTGAGAGTAGAACCTCAGATATCTGTGAATCTGTCTGAACCATTTTTTTGTATCTTGGCAAGCCTGAGTTGTTGTAGAAGATAATGGATTGGATTTTGATTGGTACAGCATAGAGATAATCCAGATTCATGAAATAGTTGATGAAGTACAGCAGAAAACCAATTAGACCAAATGCTGATGGCAAGAAAGTAACAGGAATCATGATAAATGCAGGAATGGCTAGAAATGAGTGATCAAGTATAAATTCAACAGCAATACCAGGAAATGTCAAGAAAATTAGGATCATAGCTATGAATTCATTGCGTGTCGGAATATTATTACTGATTTGATAATTCTTATACGCAATTATCATGGAGTAATACAGAGAGAGCAGTGCTTGCAGAAGCTGGATGACTCCAAGAAAGATAAAATATCTCGAGTAATCAGGATCAGTTCTGACAATATGGGAGAATAGTTCAGGTATATGGAGTGTGATCACCATCACAGTCAACCCGAAAATTATGCTGAACCTTCTTGCTGGTGGTCTGAGTGAGACCAAAGACTGGAAATGCATGTAGAAAAGGAATGGAATGAGAATACCAGCAAGCTCAGCAACCACACTTAACTTCATGCTGATCTCTGGATTGTCACTGAATGCAATAGAAAATACCATGAGAATGGAGGCAAAAAGCATGGCGAGAAATACTTGAAGTAAATATGGCGTGCTCCTCTGATACCTTCTGTACTGAAGGTAATAAACGAGGAGGAGCGGTGTAACTATCAGTAATGCCCCAATTAATGCAAACCAAACATCTGTTTCTACCATCTTTTACCAATTACGACTTGAGATATATTTGTATTTTATCTCACTTGGTAAATTGATGACTGGGGATGATTTTCTTGGTTTAATGGGAAGTTCCAATCCGTCCGAGATCATGGTGATATAATTCTTTTATATATTGATTTCAATACTTCTCTGTACCAAAGAATGGATTATCCTTGTCCCCAAGTACATTTATATTCATAGCGATGTCAATAATAAATTGATTTGTATAATTACAACCCTTGTCTGACTAATTATTCTACATATAGGTCAAAATTGTGGTATAGTTCATTAAATGCCCTTTCTGCTCCACCATCTACTCCACCAAATACCAGAGCTGCATTATTTCCTAGACTAACATTGCCCATTGATTTGAATCTTGTTTCAGTCATGCCGGCAAGGGCAGATTGATAATATCCATCATCACTATATCCTTCAATTGTTTCAGCGTTGTAGATGATTGCAATTGTCTTTTTCTTAAAAAACCAGAAGATAAGACCTAAAACTGCTGGGAGAACAAGAACTATAACTGATCCAAGATCTACCATCAAACCAAGGGATGCAAAGAAACTTAATAGAAATAATCCAAGCATATATGGGTTTCTATGTCCCAATTTACATGCATGAATAGTATTAACAATTTTCGGATTATAATAGTACTTGGTGACCACCACATTTATTTTACTACCTGATTCTTCATATAGCGCTAGTTTAATTCCATCTGAAACCAGAGTTGGTCGGAGAACTTTCTTCTTGAATAAGTAGTACAATATCGCTATTGGGATCCCCACAAGAGTGATCGCCATGAAAAAGATCAGGATTTTATCACTTGTTTTTAAATCACTAGATAGATCAGTTATCCAGGTGTTTTGAAGACTCATTTGGCAGGTACCTCCATTTGTTGAGCATTTACAGCTGCTCCCATGATAATCTCACCAATCTCATCAACATTGAACGAAGCACCCATTATAGCTCCATCGTATGTGAATGACGAGACATCATTTCCAACAATTGCGTAAGTAATAACTATCTTTAGTACTTTTGAAAAACCATAATATATCATTATCACGCCTAATAATACAAGTAATAATAATGAGTATAGTTCAGCTAGCACACTAGTTACTCCTAATAAGGTTAATAGGATACCATATAGGCCTATTTTCACTGATCTCATTTTTTTAGGATAGACTTGAACTGCCAAAATATTCCTGGTGGGAATGATAATAACTGAAGATGGAGATATAGTGCTCTTCTCTGCCTGTATAATTAGGAAATCTCTGAATAGCTCAAGCCTTTTCTTGTATGATCCGATTCCAATAAATCCATCTTGGAGCCCTATCTCGGCAATTTTATTATAATTAAAGCTACCGAATGTAGTCTCAGCGATGACCTTGGGGTCAACTGGCATATTGCCTGAGCCTGATATCCCGAATGATCCCCCCATTGCAGCTGGCAAGGCATTAGATGAGGTAAAATAATCAAATATCAATTTAAATTCTCGCTGCAATCCTACTGCAATCAAATAAATCGATATACCTAACATGGTGATGGTTATTGTTCCAAAACCAAAGTAAATCATTGACTGAATAGTTAGAATTAGAATAAAAATCCCTAATCCGATGAATTTTATTGAGTTGAATCCTGAATCATAGGATCGAACCGCAATCACATCCTTAGATCTTATCCTCATATACTCATCACCATTCATTAATAAGTTTCCATATTTAGTTTTGATTGATATGGTCTTGTCGTTGCATATCAGAGTAGATGTAGACTTGAAAATCATACCCCTCTCTGTTGTTAATTCAAAATCGGAAATTTTTTTTCACCCTTTCATTGATGTGAGAATTTACAAAAATACTCTCACACTATTATTTACCAAATAATTTTGCCATTTAAATATTGTTAAAAACTATACTTACTATCGTAAACAAAATTTGTCTTAAGCTCAAATATATCTTCAATTAATTCATGGAAACTTTTTTAATTTAAATCAGGGTTCAATTCTGGGGACAAAATCCAACTAAGACCGCCTGTATTCGATAAAGGATGACTCATAAAAAGATATTTTTCAATCTTAAAACAAGGCATCAAGACGTGCAATTAATCTGTAGTTGAAATGCCACCCTTGATATAATGAATTCATGGATTTATTTGCAATCTTTTTGATTATCTTTGGAATTATCATGTTTATTATTGGTGCACGAAAAGTATTTTCAACTAGAGACTGAATATGAGTGCACTACTTGGATATTTATAAATAACCATCGAGTTTGAACACTTTTTTCATTTTCATAATTGAAGGCATTAGTCACACACCTTCTCATTCCTAGTTTTTTTAAAGAATGAAAGGATGTGAATATCATTCCTTCTCAAATGTATGGTGAGATTCACAAACTTTTATTAAAGCCAATGATAAAACAATCATAACAGTCATTGAACAATCACTCTAAAAAAAAAAAGTTTGCACCTTTTTCTTAACTAACTTGGATAGTATCGATGACTGTTCTTTTTGCATTTTCTAGCTATACTCAAGAGAATACCCTAACAACCCTAGTGTATTTCCAAGGTATTAATTATCTTTGGATTAATAAAGAATAATGACTGAATTCAAAATGATGTTAGATGCCCTGAGACACTTAGGACAGGTTGAAGAGAGCATCCCGACCAATCGAAATGGAAAAGCATCTAAATTCGTGGCGAAATTGCAATCAAATGTAGGTAATAGTGATATACACATGGGAATCTTGGATTATGCCTCTTGGAAACGAACTATAGGGGTGGATAAAATAAATCAGGCCCGGAACTACGCACATGATTGTCAATTAGATGGTGCAGTAATAATAGGAACCAATTTTAGCCAATCTGCCATCAATCAAGTGGAAAGAATTAATGAATCTGAATCAAAGGTAATCATCCTCTTGGATGCTAATGAACTGAAGGATCTATCACAACCAACCTATCATTTGTAATATTTAACAATTAAGGAAATCCAATGAGTATGCTCAAAAGATATCACAAATTCTTAAATAGAATTATATCCATTGGTATTTGAGCAGGTGAATCATTATGGCAGAGGAATTATGGGCTAAAGTAAACTCCCGCAACTCCATTATGGCAATAGCGGAATCCCTCATCCCCTATTTTATCAGTCAAAAACGCGATGATCAGGGAAATCCAGCCAGATTCGCCAGTGTTCAGGATGTAGAATTTGAACAACATGTTCTCGGGGATATCAACAATATTGCTTTGAAGGTAAAAGTATTGAGTGATGCAGGTGATTGGATTCATGATCTGATTATCAGAGAGTTCAAAGATCTCAATCTGCTTGATGATGAAATCAAAAGGTACAATGAACTCGAAAGAAGATGTATACACTTTGAGAATATCTATCCCTCTCCCATGATAAGTATCGATCGATCTCGTCATCAATTAGTCTATGAATACAATACTGGAAAGAAATTGAATGATCTAGATATTGATAAGAATCTCAAGGATTACATGTTAGGTAGGATATTTGGAATGGTGCAAGGAGAGCTAGCCATGCAACTCAATGCCGATCAGATGCGTGAGTTACTAGGATTATTACTGGAAAATTTACCCTTCAGCGCAGAGGAGCAGGATAAGATTTCCATGCTGCTTGAGCCCCATTATTATATTCTTCCTAATTGTCTGGGAGGTTACTTACCAACCACTCTGTTCGATCCCAATTCCATTGAATTTACTCGAATCGAGCAGGGGAGAATTACCAAGGACCATATTGATCGAAATCAAGCTGTATATCTGACTATTCCCATGCAATTACCCGAAAGTGATGGTGTTGTGGATCGAATGTCTGATGTGGCATCTTACTATATGCTTGAGGCATATGCTGAGTTTTATGAGACTGGTAAGGTGATTATGACTACTCAGAAAATCATAAAATTTTTCGAGGGATACAATTCTATTGCCTCCACTATCAACCTGCAAAGTATGCGAGGACTATACCCACATGGTATTACTCTCGATTTACAGATGTTACTCGTATTTTGGATCATGAAATTTTCTGAGTTGCAACAAAAAGTCGGTGAATGGACTATGGATGATCTGAGGTTCTCGTATTTTCTTCTGCTCAAGAAACCATTTCTTCTATTCTAAACTCTGAATTTCTTCAATTCTAATTCTATCTTCTGTAGCTGTTTAAGGAGCTCATCATAGTTACTTTGCACAGCATTGAAATCCCTGGTGGCTGTATTCATCTCATTCTGTACCAATTGATCAGTTCTGTGCAATCCATCTAGCTGACCAGATAATCTCTGCATTGATTCAGTGATTAATTCAAGAGAGGTTTTGGCATGATCTCCAATCGCAGAGATATGTGTCTTCACATTCACTGCAGAATTGCTCACATGTTGGGATAGACGTCTTAGATTGGATGCAACCACCTCGAATCCACTTCCACTCTTACCTGCCCGTGCAGCCTCTATCCCTGCATTAAGGGCCAACATCTGTGTCTGGCTGCTTAATGATTTGAGCAGTCGTACAACATCATAAATCTCAGAAATAGCATCATCAAATGCAGCTGTTAGGTTATCTACTCCTTTAGATGTTAAACCGATATATCCTTTAAGCTCCTGATAGTTTCCAACATTACCCATGGAGCGGTCAAATTCATAATTTGCTTGACCTAATGAGCTGGATGTTTTCATGAATTTATTCTCGATCACTGTCAGTTGATAATTAACTCCTCGCATGTAGTGATCAATTTCCTTGAGTGTAGAGTTCATGTCTTTTCTGAATTGGTTGAAATTCTCAACAATAGGATTATCAGATACTCCAAAGCTAAATTCATCATCAGTTATGAAAGTAAGATCTCTAAACCTAATGGATTTCTTTTTCAACAAATCAAGAGGTTGTTGATACATGTTATGATGTACGAAATAAGTAGCCAGAATTGAGATCTGTAGTATACCTGTGAGAATAAATGCATACGTTATCTGGTTATTGAATGCCAGAGCTACAGGCAGGAAGGCAAAAATCATCACCATGATGGTCATCAAGAGTAGTGCATTTTCCACAAGTACATCTTTAATTGATCGAGTTTTTTCCACTTCAATAATTTCATCATCTTCTTTGTAAATATCATCCCAGAAGTAGATAAATTGCTTTTTACTCTCCTCATCACCCTCTTTTGCAAGCGCTCCAATGACTCTCTTAAATCCAGATAACAAACTAGACATCTTCAAATCAATCTTAGTTGAAAATTATTTTACTATTTCTCTCTCCTAGTAGTTTGCTAGTTAATATCGCGGGTAAGCTTGACAGAAATGATGCGGAATACCTGTATACAAGAGAGAACGCATTAATACTCCTTTTACAGAACCTAATATGTGTCAGACCAGAGTAGATCACCTATCATTGGAATCTATATCCTAGATAAATCCGGTATACCCCTTCTGGCTAGACATTACTTCGAAACCATGGCAGAGAATGAAGCAATCCTTTTGGGTGGCTTTTTTTCAGCAATTGAGACCTATGCTCGTACTAGTCTCAAATCCTCCCTGATGGATATAGGGATTGATAAGAAAAGATTTTATTTTGGTAAATCTGCATCAGGGTACATATTTGTTTTACTCATGGGTACAGAGGACAACTATTCAGTACAAGAGGAATTAGTACTGCTGGTTAAGTTACTACAGAATAGAATCAATTTATTGCTCAATGTGGTGGAACAACTAGCTATGGAGAATATGGTTTATTATGAATCAATTATAAAAAACATGGGTAGTAGTTTAGATTCGATTATTTTTGAATCAACCTTTGAACAACTTGATGATGATGTGGAGATATTCATTCCCACAGGAGCTGAGATTAATACTGATGATATCGATAAGGATCTCATCAACAAGCTTAAAGATTTGTTAGATTAATTAATCTTCTTTCGCAACTAGATACATCTTTTCATCAATTAACTTGAATTCTGCCTGTAATTCACCATTAACAATTAATTCTGTGACCAGTTTCTCAACTTTCTTTACATCCTTATTCAATGTCTCAGCTAGAGTATGAACCTGAACCATTCTCAATTTCTGTACTGATCTAGCTAGCTCCATGCGTTCAAATTTCCTCAAAGTCGATTCAGGAAGAATGGCATTACCAATAACATTTGATAATACTACTTTATCACCATCCTTCCAGGCTTGAATAACTTTACTAATAATGGAGTAATATGATCCTGTGAACCTTAGAATAGATGATTTTCGGGTGATCTCCTCTAGCTTGGTTGTTGAGAATCTAGTGACCATCTCGATGGCAACTGAACTTGCATCAAAGGAGGTGAGTATATTCCACAACTCAGCATTTGACCCCTGTCTAGCATCGATCACTTGTAAGATTTCTGCAATGGCACGAATTGCTAATTTCTTCCTACCGATAACGAGTTGTAAAATGGAGATCTTAGCAAGTTCTAGAACAACTTGGCCTGAATCTTCGGGTAATGAAGCTAGATCTCTAACGATATTACCTATTAGTTCAAGTCCAAAGCTATCTGATTCCTCAAATAATATGTGATAGAGTACAATAAGCTGCCGACATTTATCCTCCTGCATCTCCTTGACATAATTTATCATATATTTTTGCAGGATTTGCTGGTAGATGATTTTGTGATCGACAGTTAGATAGCTAATCAACTCAGCACCTGTTTTTCTTGATGTTATGGATCGTGAGGCCAGCCATTTGGTAACCATGGCCTCTGCAATCTGTTGCTCTTTCTCAGTATCCTTACTCTCACTATTTAACCAGGTAAATGCTGGATCTGCTGGGTTGGCAAAGGCTAGATCTATTGCTCTCATAGCACTATCAAACCATTCCTCCTCATCTAGTATCTCGAAATCAACATTGATTGCATCATCCTGCTCTTCAGGTTCCTCCTCGACAGTATCTTCAGGTTCCTCCTCAACAGTATCTTCAGGTTCCTCCTCAACAGTATCTTCAGGCTCCTTGACTTCTTCCTCGATCTCTTCTTCTTTTCTTATTGATTCACCAGATTCTTCTGGAGATTCTAGGAGTTGTGAGATTGGTTTAGCGTTGACATTCTCAGTATCTTCTGCTGTTACTTCTTCCTCTTGCTCTTTAATCTCTGAAATATTATTTAGCGTGATTTTACCGATACTTAGGATGGCTTTTATACTTTCATCAGTCATTCTCTCTTCTTCATCGAAGAGATCCTCGACGACCACTTTACAGCCTTCTTCTCTAAGTATTTCTACATCATCAATGAATTTCTTGTCAATTATCACATAATCTGATGTTTCTGATAAGAACGATGCAAAATCTTTGAGAGTAATTCCCATTTCCATTGTCTCAAGAATAGCGATTTCATTTTCTGATAACTCCTCAGTTAGATTCCATATAAATGCAAGTGGAGTATTTGTTTTCTTGATTTGGTTTTTCAATTCCTTGCTTTGTAGGAGGATACTCAATGATACAATATCACTGGCAAGAATGAGAGTCAGATCTGAACTATCAATTATCTCGCCGATTGCATCATCAAATTTTATTGATTTCAAATGTTCAATATTCTCAATAGTGTACTTCTTATCAGAATATTTTCTCTTCTTATCACTTTCTGGAGGTTCATCAATGAGTAGCTCTCCCTTCTCAGCGAAATATCGCAGTGGAGCATATTTTTTGCCTTTGAAAAGTAACAAATCAGGGTTTTCATTAACAAGTGGGTGTAAGGTGATATTCTTACGTTTAGTCTCATCTAACAAGATGGAATAGGTACTTTTCAGATTCTTACTGTTATTATTGATTTGTGAAATATGTGAAACTAGGGCTAGTTCCTCATCAGAAAGATCAAGACGGTCATTTTCTTTTAGTAGAGCAGTCAGTGAATCAGAAATTTTTACATATTCATTTGCCCCGAGCTGATAAAGTACATGACGTAGTTCATGGTAATAATCTTGGCTGATAGAATTCCTTACCTTTGGGGGTAAGGTATAATCTAGCATATTCATCAAGACGAAATCCAAGTGGGTGTCCCGAAGTTCTAACAGTTTATCAATAATAACATTGGACTTTGATCCTAGTGTTATTACCGCAATTTTTGCACTCATTGTGTTCTGAAAATCCCAACCAGCTAGTTATCATTGCAAAAATACCACTCTTAGCAATGATAATATTGATATTATTTTTTTTATTTAAGAGGTTTATCTTTACTTTATGAAAAGAAAAAAATAATCAAAAAAAATAACTTAAATTCCTAGTTAAAATGCACAATTATCAATTTGATGATACTTTGATTAGCAATTCAATCGTAATTTCTACTATGGCGTCATAATTTTGGATGTTTATTCATTATAGTATTGATTTTAATACTCTTAGGATAAAAGATTTAAATCCTAATAATAAATTATAGAGTATCTATGAGTAACAACTTGAAATTTGTTCTTGTCACAGGGTTGATGGGATCGGGGAAATCCAACCTTTTGAGAGAATACATGCTGAATTTCAAGACCCAGGTTGTTGAGTTCACCAGACCCCCTGTAGAGGCGAAATTTCAGGGACAGGATTTTGAGTTTCTAGATAATATTTTTGGTATCCGGAATAGAAAAAACCAATATATCTATAATTTTTATGAACTGGATGCCCCAACAATTAAACGATGGACACAATTCATCCAAATTGCAGATAGTATAATTATCGTGGCCAATATTAATCAGTTGAAGCAATACAGTACTCCAGAGGCATTACTGGATGTGATACTTGAACATGCTCCAGATACCCCTCTTCAGTTTGTTGCTGTTAATTTTGATACATTCCAAACAGCTAAACAAGATATAGAAGAGAAATACAAAACTGGGAGAATCACTGCCAAGCATGAAATCGTTGGAATCACAGATGAGGAGAAAATATTTGATGAAGTCTATGGTGAAAGGTTTATGTTATCTGCTGAAAAATTAAAGGAAATATTTGATTGGCATTTAGACCTAGAGGATAACTAAAAGATTTTAGAAAAGAACATCTGTACTAGAATTATGGAAAAGAATAGAGGCAAAATTTTGGAACTGCCACCGTCATTGAGAAAGGATATCAAGAATTTCCAGGTGATCTGTGGCTTTGCAGGTTTTGGTAATGTTGGCTATCTTACCCTATCTCATTTAATTGAGACCATGAACCCACAGAGTTTCGCCTTTTGGGGTAATCATGCCTACTACTATCAAGGAAATTTGGAATCCACTCTTACAGCCTACGTCCACTATGAGTCTAAATCCATATTCATCACAACCAGATTACCAATTTTTGTCTCTAATATGCCTAAACACTTTTGGGATACGATGGTTGCAGATATTCTCTCATGGGAGGCAAAAAGATACATTATCATCGGTGGTCTCAAGGAGGATACCAGATTACCACAATCTACAGAATGGGCTGCATTTGTACCATCTCCCAAATGGACTGAAGATTATGGTCATACACGTTCTTTTGCAGAAAAATTATCTATGATTGGACCCCTGGCATCTCTTCTTATGATGGGCACAACCAAGGAGATGAGAGTACTGGGTTTACTTGCTTACTGTAATAGTGAGGAAGACGTTGAAGCAGCCTTATTCACCCTCTCTCAAGTGGAGGTCTTGGCCAATATACCCATTCCTAAGAAGGATGAACTAGCCATATTTGATTACTCATTTCTATCGGGAGATATTTCAGCTGATGATGATGATTTTGATGAGCATGAGGAAGGATACGATGACTTTGATATTCAGGACCTCACCTAATAGGCGCCATTGATAGAACACACAATCATCCATTTCACTTGATAATTCACCAAAAAACAACATTTCCATTTTCTACAGACGAGTAAATAGATTGGATATTTCTAACATAATTTTTTTTACTCACATCAAGAGCTAAATAGATCGAGTTAAGCTAGGGTTTATGGCACGAAATCTGTATAAAATCACCCTGCTAGGTGATGGAGGTGTTGGAAAAACCTCATTACGCCAACGATATCTTGGTAAAGGCTTCAAAACATCATATATGGCCACGATAGGCGCAGATTTTGCAATAAAGAAACTTGACGAGCAGAATATCCTCCAGATTTGGGATCTAGCTGGCCAATCACGATTTTCAGTTGTTAGGGAAGGATATTATCTGGGTACAAGGGGTGCCATAATAGTTTTTGATATTACACGTAAGGAGACCTTCAGAAATATTCCCAAATGGATTGCAGAGTTATTAGAAAACATACATTCGGATCATCTTATTCCCATGGTGTTGATTGGAAATAAAACTGATCTGGGACATGAGCATAGGGAGGTGACTCAGCAGGAGGCAATTAAATATGCTCAGGAGCTATCAAATTGGGCAGAATTTGAGATTCCCTATATTGAAACAAGTGCAAAATTGGGAACTCATGTGGATCTGATATTCAGGCGAATTGTTGATGATGTATCATACAGGCATGGTGGGGCATTTATTGCCTAAGTTGAATAGGATGATGCACCTCCACCTCTAGATAATACTCATCATGTTTTTGCGTTATTGTACTGCTACATTGCATAACCCGTATTTCTACATCTGATTGTCTTGTTTGATCAAATATCTTGCTGAATTCTGGATCTATATCTCTGCATGGTGAGAACCATGAGGCTTTGCGATATACCATGAAAATCACCATACACGGGCGAGTTTTGGATAATTCCATCAGACTCTGCAGATGACTGGATGCACGTTTGGATACCGCATCAGGAAAGCATGCAACTCCTTCTACCACCATGGTTGTAGATTTTACCTCCACTAGCACTTCTTCTTCATCTCGTTGTACGAGAAAATCAAATCGATGATTATTAGCAGGTATCTCTGATCGGATGATCTTCAGATCTTCCAGACCCTTAACTTGATTCTTGATCGCATAAGGGATTAGTTTACTTACAAGATTGCTATCCAGTTGAATGATTTCATTGTCAATATCTATGGCGACTAATGTAGCATCAGTTGTTCTTGTGGAATCAGTGCTCATCTGAAGGTACACAAGCTTACCTGGATGGAGAAATTCCACCATTCTTCCTGGATTGGGCAGATAACAACGTAACCGATTCTCAGCTACTTTAACGTAACAAATAAAGCGATTTTCTCGTTGAAGTAATGTACCTCTGATGAGAGGGTGTTCAAGAATATACGGACTCAACGTTATTCAACCACATGGATCCAGCCATGTTTATCCTCGATTGAACCATACTGAATACCGACAAGTTCATCATAGAATCTCTGTGTTGTTGGACCCACTTCATTATTATTTAAGACAAATACCTCATCCTTGAATTTAATCTCTCCTACAGGAGCAATGGATGCTGCGGTGCCAATTCCAAATACTTCTGTAACAGTACCTGATTTAATGCCCTCAATAATACGATCAATGGTTATCTCGGTTTCAGTCATCTTAATGCCTATATCTTTGGCTATTTGCAGCACGGACTTTCTGGTGATACCAGGCAGAATAGAGCCAGATAGCATAGGTGTGATAACTTCGCCATTTTCAACGAAAGCAATGTTCATTGCACCTACCTCCTCGATATACTTTCTCTCCTTGGCATCCAACCAGAGAACCTGTGCATATCCCTGTTCCTTGGCCTTTTTGGCTGCCAGTAATGATCCGGCATAGTTTCCACCTGCTTTGGCTTCACCAGTTCCACCAAGTGCTGCTCGTACATAGGTATCCTCAACCATGATCTTGGTAGGCTTAAATCCTCCTGCAAAGTAACTTCCCACTGGGCTTAGAATGGTGTAGAAATAGTAGCTATCAGATGGATGTACTCCCAGTGCTGCTTCGGTACCAATCATTGTGGGTCTGATATAGAGTGCAGTACCACGGGATTTGGGTACCCAATCTCTTTCCAGATTCACCAGCTCATTGATTGAAGGAACAAAATAATCATCCTCAAGAGGTGGCATCACCATTCTAATAGCTGATCGATTGAAGCGTTTTGCATTCTCATCGGGTCTAAACATGACTATTCGTCCATTATCTTGTCTGAATGCTTTCAGACCTTCAAAAATTTCCTGGGCATAATGAAATACAGTTGTTGCTGGTGAAAGGGAAAAATTCTCAAATTTTTTGATTCTTCCCTGTTGCCATGCTCCATCCTTGTGTTCTCTTAGTAACATACGGTCGGTGAACTGTGTGCCAAATCCAAGCGAATCATCACTTGGTTTGGCCTTGAAATCAGTAATTTCATCTACAACTAGGTTTACACTTGACGACGAGGTCATAAGAGAGAAAATTAGAGATTTAAGAAAAGTATTTGCCTTACTTCCCTTTGATTTGTGAACAAACTATGCATTTTTTGGATAAAAAGATGGATCGAAGTAGATTTTGTGAACAAATTTAGATTTCACAAACTATTCTGATGTAATAATTGATAATCATTAAAAAGGTTGGACAGGCAACGAAATTATAAAGAAACTATCCAAGGTGCATGAAAATTAAAAATAAACTGGAACAGCTCTATATTTTACAGTCGAATATACAATCGTTACTGGAAAAAGAGATGAAGGTATTTCTAGAATACTTGGAGGATCCGCTGATCCGAGATGTTCTCAGTTATTATTTCAACCTTGGAGGTAAACGGATGCGTCCAACCCTCTTTTATGCTGTATCAAAAGCATTTGATTCAAAGGAAAATCTGGCACCATTCTCTCTAACCCTTGAGCTTATTCATACCATGAGCCTGTATCATGATGATATTATTGATAATGCCCAGGAGAGAAGAGGGGCACCCACAGCTCATCTGAAATGGGACATGCCCACAGCTCTTGTTGGTGGAGATATATTTCATGGTGTAATTCACAAATATCTCATCGATCAGATACGTAATCAAAATGTGAATCCAGAAAGAGGATTAACCTTTTTATCCGATCTCATTAATGATGTGGAGTTAAAAATTGGTACAGCCGTTTTACTAGAGATGCAATATGCTGCTTCAGAAGAAATTCCCAGTGTAGAAGTTGTCAATAAGGTTGCATCTGAGAAAACAGCACCTCTATTTGCATTCTCGGCATCTGCTGCAGCTCATTTAGCTCAGAGAAATGGTGAGGTGAGTTCAAAACTCTACAATATGGGTATGGAGATGGGTTATGCCTTTCAATTACTTGATGATATAGGAGATTATTTTCCTTCCAATAAGGGATGGGGAAATGATCTTCGTGAAGATAGAAAAACACCCATACTCTCTCTATGCTATGTGGCCAATCCTGAACGGGTAAACTGGTACAGATCTCTTGTCAGTATCACGGATGATCAAATCGAAAAGTTCAGAAAAGAATTCACCCAACAATTTACAAGTATCCTATCAGATGCTAGTAATGCTCTTCAAAGAGCTGAGCTTCACCTTGATGTTATTCCTAATAATGAGTACAAGGAACATGTTCAAGTCATTATTGATATGCTAAAAATGCGTTGTAAAGAGTATTCACAGAAAATTTAGGATATAGCTTGGAAAAGATCGTCCATATCAAAGGGTTTGTTCAAAAAGATGGACACTCCTATACTTTTGAAATATTCTTTATCAATTGTCATTCCATCTCCTGTACTCAAAATTAACTTGATTTTTGGATATTTTTTGGCGAATTCCTTGATAGTATCCTCACCAGATAAACCAGGCATATGAAGATCAACGATGGCCGCCGAAATTACATGTTGCTTAGTCAATTCTAATGCCTCATCTCCGCTCTCGGCTTGTACAGATTCGTATCCCTTGACTTTAAGCATTCTTCCAATTAGCTTGCGAATCATAGGATCATCATCTACAATCATGATACTACTGTTAGAATCTGACATACTAATGTATGGATTACTACTGATAATAAATTATTTCTGATTAACTTTAAATTATATGTCATCAATTGTAGAAATACTTGTTTATTATTCGAATTCTTGGATTAAATTACTTAATCTAAATCCAACATGAGATCCAGTATATTCCTTATTTATCTGAATTGCCAACGCTACCATCCGTTCTATTGTATGTGCATGAAACTTCCCCTTTACCCTGACTGGATGCAATCCTAAGCTTCTACTCAATTCAAAAGCTATAGTACTAGCCTCCTCGTCCGTTGATATCTGAAAATCTGCCTCATCTAACTCCTGATCTGATGCAAGGCTATCAGCAGAGATGGTTTTTAAACAGGCAACAACCTTACTCTTGTCAAGAAAATCCCTTAGAAATTCATAACTGCTCTTTTCATCATATAATGCAACTTTAAAGAATTTTCCTGGAATGAGATTTACTGTGAGGTCAATGACAATTTTTCCTTCAAATAATGGTAGGAGGGGAGTGAGTAACTCCACAATTCCCTTGAATGGTAAGGCGAGTACTATTATCTCTGCAGAACAGGCAAGAGCATTATCTCCACCTTTGATTCGAGAGGATTCAATGGTTTTGTTGAGGTCCTCTGCTTTTTGATTGCCACGTATGGCATCTCGTGATCCAATAATGATATTGTATCCCTGTTTGGCCCATCTGATGGCTAGAGCAGATCCCTGACTGCCTGTGCCACCAAGTATTCCAATTGTTTTCATTGAGCGTATACTATACAGTGTTTATTTATAGTCCATCATTTGTGTTTATTGTAATGGATAGTATTCTCGTAGGATCAAGGGTATTTGTTGATAGCTCATCTCCTCTTCCATTAGCTCGAGTTCTTCTTCCATCCATTCACCTTCAGTATACCACTCAGTTTTATCTGGGAATATCAATGAGAAGCATTTTCTGAGTTCCATTAATGTCTCTACTGAAGAAGTTCTATAGATGACCTCTCCAGGATAGTTCCTATCAACAATGATTACTAACTCAATAATTCCATTATTGCCCATTATTGCTGTGAACCCCACTGTCTGGTTATATCGCACATCATCAAGAATGTATGTGCTTGCAGAGTACCTGATCCATGTCTGCACCTTCATATTGGTAACCACCCTGTTGTTGTCAATACTGATTTGGAACCCCTGAATCTCCTCTATCAAGGATTGTCTAACCTTAACATAGAGTACTGGGAACAATAAAAGCCCCAATACAAGCAGCAGTATGACTGGAAGTGGAAATGAAACAAATATGCCGATCACAAGAACAATAAGTGTAATGATGAATAGATATTTGAGCAAGGAAATAAGGAATGCCCTTCTCTGTCTTGATTTTCTTATGTATGAATCTTTGAATTCAAGCACTCCTCTTCTGGGTTCTTGGATCTCAAGCATATTGTCATGCTACTGCACTAGTTTAGAAATAATTGCTATTCAGTATAGATTATTACATACTTTTAAGAGGAAATACCTCTGCCTTTATCTTGTTGACCCGACAGTGTTTACGATGCCTAGCTAGCAATCCAATAGAAGCCAAATTCTGCGTGAATTGTGGGAATTCTCTAGAAGGTATTAAAGGTAGGTTTACAGGTCTTCAGAAACGTTTGATGCATCAGTCTAGGACATGGTTAGATAAAACCAAGCTAACACTTGATCAGCAGCTTTCAGAATACATTTCACGCTTGGAACGAAATGAGGATATTCGTCTCGGGAATTTACAGGTACCTGATAATCGCAAGGAGACCATTTTGAATGCCATGAAATCATTCAAGGATCGCATTTCCCCAACTGGTGAGGTGAGTGAGGAATTCCAGCAATGGTTGGATAACTTGCCTGAGATGTTGGATGAGCAGAATTGTATCATCTGTTTTGCTAAATGGAAGCCTGATGAGGAGATTGTGGTCTGCAAGCATTGTCATTCAGGTGGTCATAAAAACCATCTTATTAACTGGATTAATCAAAATAAAACCTGTCCGTTATGCAGACAAAGCATTACTGTAAATCATTTAATCCCGGTTAGCTTTTAGGCAAATACTTAATATAACTTTGATCTTGTTGTGAATTTATGAGAGTATCGAATTTTTTTGTCCCGATACTAATTCTCCTTCCCATTCTGGCTGTCTACGCACATATTAATTATTATGATGTGGAGGTCACCACAGAGGATTTTGAAGAGTCGTTTTCTATCACACCAAGCAAGACATATGAGAAGTTGATCATGAGTCGAGTACCCAAAATGACTTTCTTTGATATTACTATTAGTAAATTAACTCCTAATGTTATTGCAAGTGTTTATCTCATGAGTGAGACTGCATATGATGCGTATTCAAGTGGGAATTCACTTGTTGGAAGATACTATGATGATATTATAGAGACAAATGATTCAAGTTTTTCATATAGGTTCTCATTTGAGATCTCAGTAGATTTTTATGTTGTTGTTGCCTTGATTAGCCAAGAAACAATTGCTGATTTTAGTATAAATATTGTTACTGATTTTGATACCTATTACTCACGAAATGCTGTTGGTCTTTTTGTATATATCACCATGTATGCTGGAATCATTGTATTCATAAGGAGTAGATATGATTCATTTGTTGTTCACAAGGCGAGAAAATCCTATCAGAAGAAGATTGATAAGGAAGAAGATGAGTTCTATGATGGATTATTAGGAAAATTAGAAGATAAAAACTAACCTTTCACCAGATACCTTGTTCTGGGATTGGTATAGTTTTCTTCATTCCATTTTGTTGAAAGGTCGAGATCTAATACTACTACTAGTAATTTAATAATAATATATGCAGCAACACCAATGATGGATAGTACAGAGATAAGAGCAAGGCTCTCGTTGAACCACTCTTTTTCACTATTTGGTGAATTCTGCACAGTTGCCTTGTCAACTGGTATACCTACAAAGACCAATGTGGTTCCTAGAATGATGAATATCAAAAATGATTTGATGATACGCGTAATCATAGATTATATCACTACATATTCAGATATAAATGATTGCTAAACTGATTGATCGTATAGGTAAAGTATTCAATTCCTCTAGCCAATTAAGACATAAAAAATTGGAACGTGTCAATAATTGCAACTTCAAGGTAATTTGAATGCTATATTTCAAGTACATTACTTTTAGTACAATTCTGATCGCGGATTTAGATTCCTACCTTAAATTATATAAATAAAATTGAAAAATTAATCTTTAGATACTATATTCACCACTAAGATGAGGTTGAGTTAACTATGAGTGAAAATACATTTGAGTTCAAATCTGATACACAGAAGGTCCTAAGGATCATTGTGCACAGTCTTTACCAGAAGAAGGAAGTTTTCCTGCGTGAACTGCTGTCCAATGCCTCTGATGCACTAAATAAGGTGCGTATCCGAAAACTGACTAATGAGGAGGTCTATGATGCTGAACGAGATCTTGAGATAACTATCATCTCAGATAAGAACACCAATACCCTGACAATAAGAGATACTGGAATCGGAATGACCAGGGACGAACTGGAGCGAAATCTGGGTACAATTGCCCAGAGTGGTACCGAGGAATTCCTTAAAGCCATGGAAGATGAGAATTCCAAAGATCTCATCGGTCAATTCGGTGTGGGTTTCTACAGTGGTTTTCTAGTTTCCTCAGAGATTGAAGTTATATCCCGTTCTGCAATTCCTGGAAATGAAGCCTACAAATGGCATTCAACAGGAGAGGAAAGCTTCACCATAGAACCTGCTGAGAAAGAGGAACGTGGTACAGATATCATTCTGTATCTCAAGGAGGATGAGCATGAGTATCTTGATAGCTATATGATCAAGAACCTGGTAAAAGAATACTCCAATTATATCGAATTCCCCATCAAACTCCATGAGGTCAAAGAAATTAAGGAAGAAGATGACCTACCTCTTAATAAAGAAGAGGCTGAGGAGGAAGAAGAGAAGGAAGATGAGGTACTCAATGAGCAAACCGCACTCTGGCGAGTATCCCCACGAGAACTTGAGAAAAAGGAAAAAGAGCAAGAGGAGGAGTATACCAAGGCACTAGAAGAAGCTGGTGATGATGCCGAAAAGAAACCTATAAAACCTGAATCTGAATATAAAAAATTCTATAATCAGAATCTAGGCGAATTTGGTGATTATCTCGCCAAGATTCATGTACGTGTGGAATCTCCATCTCTTTTCTATGCCCTGCTCTATATCCCCGAAACCAAGAACAAGATGTTCAATGCCCGTGAGTCAGACTGGGGTATCAAACTATACAACAGAAAGATCCTCATTGATGATAAGAACAAGGATATTCTTCCCGAGTATATGAGATTCATGCTAGGAGTAGTTGATGCAGAGGATTTTGATCTGAATGTATCCCGTGAGGTTGTACAATCCTCAAGAATGCAGAGACAGATGAAGAATTACCTCACCAAGAAAATATTATCAACTCTTGAGGATATGGCCAAGGATGATCCTGAACGGTATATCGATTTCTTCAGAGAATTCGGTCCATTCCTGAAGGAGGGAATTGCCTCCAATGACAAGTACAAGGATAGATTAACTGAATTGCTGAGATTCCACTCCACCCATGAGGATGGTAAGGATGGTTCTGCTTCACTCAAGCAATATACAGAGAGAATGAAAGAGGGTCAGGATACTATCTATTACCTCTCTGGATTTGATCTTGAGACACTCAAGAAATCACCCCATCTCGAGTACTACGAGAAGGAGGGATACGAGGTACTACTCCTTGGAGAGGCTATCGATAGCTTCCTCATGATGCATCTCCATGACTATGAGATTGATGGAGAAGGAGATGAGAAGAAAAAGCTCAGTTTCCATCTCATTGATCAGGAGGAAGTTGATGATAAGGATGAGGAAGAATCCAAGGATGATGATGAGGAAGATGATGAGGATGGCGACAAGAAAAAGGAGCGAAAAGGCCCCTATGGCAAGTTGCTTGACAAATTCGCCACCGTTCTTGGAGGCTCTGTTTCCGATGTGAAGACATCAGATCGTATGGTATCTGCTGTTGCCCGACTGGTCACACCCAAGGGGGGAATGTCTTCTGATCTGCAACGTGCCATGAAGATCATGGAAAGCCAATCAGGTACTCCTGGTATGGGTGGTATGGGTATGTTTGGAAAGATCCTTCAGATAAACCCTGAGCATGAGATCATCCAGAAACTGAAAGCAGCATTCGAGAAGGATCCAGATAGCAGACTGGTTGAGCTCATTATTCATCAAATCCATGATAACTGTCGTCTAGCTGATGGTGATGTTCCTGATTTTAATAAAATGACCAAGAGATCAGAGGAGATCATGGCATTAAGTCTTAAGAAATAATTTAAGTAGATGCAAAGTAAAACAAAACAAATTTAACCAAATAGGTAATATTATAATTTAATTGAATTTTATTTTATCAATTTCCAATTCATATGTCTTACCAGTTCTGAAGGGTTCAAATCCCATACGATTATTGATTGATAACATAGGGGCATTCTCTGTAGCATTACCAGTGGCTATAAAGGTGATATCTGGATAGTTTTCCTTGATGATCTGCATCATCTCTGCCTTCATCCATTTACCCAGACCTCTTCCACGGTACTTGGGCCGTACTCCTGTGATTCCCTGTTCTAGCTTATGTTTGATTTCTTTAGCGTAGATAATTTCTGTTATACCTGAGATCTCATTATTTTCCTCAAAGGTTAAGATCGTATGCTGTATCTCGCCCAGTTTATCTCTCCTCTCTCGGTTTTCTTGAACATCCTGCCTAGTTATCTTAATTGTAGAAGATATTTCACCAAGAGGTTGTAAGTTTAGTGCTTCCTCAAGAATCTCGATATACTCATCAAGAATATCATCTGGTATTTCATCATAATGCTTTAAGGTGACTTCTGGTGCACGTTCAGGTCCTTCTTTCCTCCAGCTTTCTATGAGATTCCAATCCACCTTTTCCATGTACAGGCGATTTTCATAACCTACACTCACTGTTTTTGCACCTACTTTCTCACAGAATTGTATACCTTCCTCCTCATCTGCACTACACATAATTATCTTTAGCTGTTCTTGATCCTTGATAAAATCGAGGATCTCCTTGAGTAATAGTGTTCCTACGCCTTTTCGTTGATGATTTTTGAGTACTCGTATCGATGCAGGGAATATATGTTTGTTCTCCTCGTAATCTGAGGCTCCCTCCAACCTAAATCCGATACCTGCCCAACCAATAATCTTCTCATCCTCCTCAGCTAGAAAGATCTGCACCTTGAAGTGAGGCATGATCTAAATAACTAATTTTTTTTTAAATTATGTTATTTTGCTTGTTCGTTCACATTAACAGGGCGTCGCCGCGTTCGCTTATTTGCTATGTTAACATGTTGTTTCTCAACGATTCGTCTGTCTGACTGCACGAGCCAGGTTACCAAGCTTTCCGATTGATCATCTCGCCCCGTAAGGGACAAACCGGTTGTTCCAATGGATTTTCCATTAGAACGGGGACTTCTCTTATGAGCATTCGGCTTATTTCTAACTTTTCCGCCAGAGGCAGGTAGAAACTTTCCTAGTCCCTTCTTACCAAGATATTTATCTTTTGTAAGCTTACGATGTTTTATCGCACGTTTTGCGATGTTGATTGCTCCATTCATATCTGCATTACCTCTCCAACCACAATTATTGCAGATAAATAGTGATTGCTTTGGCCTATTTCCACGAGTATTGCATTTCCAGCAGGTTATAGAGGTCCATGCCTCATTCACCACCAGTAATCTCTTCTCCAGACCTAGTTCTGAGAGTTTATTCTCCAGCATCATGGTGATACGATTAAAGGCCCATTTGTGAATTCTCTTTCTATGTGCTTTATTTCCATTTCCTCGCTGTGCTGAGAATCTTATCCCCTTGAGTTTGCCAAGTGAGATATGCAGGGTGTATTTTTCATGTAATGAAACAATGTATGTCATCATCTGAGCGATGAGTTGTCTATCAATATCAAGTCTGAGATTTTGTCTCCTGTTTCTTAGAGATTTGAGTTTTCTGTAGATACCATCCACTTTCTTATCAAACTGAGTTTCAAGTAATCCGATGAGAGATAGAGATTGCTTGATTTTACCCAATTTCTTTCTCTCATCATAGAGTATCTTTCTTCTATTATCTGTTTTTTTCAGAGAGATAATCTCAGTAGAATACCATCCCAATACACTATTGACATCTCTGAATAATTTTTCATTCAGTAGGAGCATCTGAGCAAGTGTATGAGAGTTGAGTTGTTCCAGATATGAGTGAAGGAGACGCAACTCTGCTTTGAGAGATGTGATATTGTACATTCTCACATTAAGTTTGAATATTCTCTCATCCAGATTTTTAGTCAAATTCTCCAGCTGTCTGACCTCTCTTACCCTCATGAGGGTTGAGATAGTATCCTCCAGATTCTTGTAGCTCTCCTCAACTTCTTTACTAACTTTGAATATCATCCGATCAGATATTCCCCTTGAAGTAACCAGAGCGGTGGATGCAGCGATATTAATCCCAAGATCAATTCCCAATACTGCCTCGGGTTTAGCTCGAGTAGATTTATATCGTGTATTATCAATCTTTATGATTTGTTTTAGATTGATCTCATTTATCTCCTTTTTGACAGAGAAGGATACCCATAACTGTTTCTCATTATCATAATGAATTCTCAGTGATTTTATCTCTCCCTCAGCAAATCTCTCATAGTGATAATTATTCAACTCAAGAGGGATTTCAAGATAATCATGTCTAATTCTTGTCTTCTCCTCTCTGAGCATCTTGAGATTAGTATCCATGGAATCCATGATTGAAACAGAATTCTTGCCAATCTTGAATCTTCTGTATCCAATTGAACGTGGAATAAGGCCATTAGTTCCAGGTTTCTTTGCATTGAACTTTTTATTCATCTTCAGAGCAAGATAGGAGTTATACATAGCGATGGCATTATCTCTGCATTCCTTGAGTTCATTGAGGGAGATACGGGGGTATCGGGCCTTCAAATCATGTTTAACAGTAGTTCTCTGGGCTGTTGTTGCTGTTAGCAAATCCAGATTCTTATCCACAATCTTCTCTCTGTTCTTCAGATTATCCTCATTCTCACGTATGATATTGATATAGTCCTTGATTATTCTAGTGTCTCTGTATAAAATCTGATGTAATCTCTGCAGAGCGTTATCGCTCATCTCAGATTTTTTCACCTTTGCTTTTACACCGATGTACACCATGATAATCAACTCAATTGCAGTTTACGTATGAACAATATAATATTAAGCATTAAACTATTTAAACTACTATAGACCTTTTTAATTATGAATATGTCGCGAGTATATAGTAATTCTCTAGTCTATGCACTGTCTCTCTAGTTTACAAATTTTTAATCTACATTACTTTCAGTCATTAAATTTGTGAATTCGTCTTTCGAAGCTTGTACTCAAATCGTTCACTTTTACATTCGGTTGAGTTAACAGACATTTTGTTTGTTTGAATGAATAACTTGTATTTGAACTGCAGTTTACGTATGAGGATAATTTCTCTCCTCAAGGATTTCAAATATAATCAATCAAATTTTCTTATTCCTGGAAAAATTATGTGTTTAACTAGTAATACTGACTTTCAATTTCAGAGCCCAGAGATAAGTTGTAATGAATATTAATCTCAAGATCCAGATGATCAAAAAACATTGTGCAATTAGTGAAAACCATTTTGATTACTGGCCAAATTGTATCAATACTATCACAATAAATCTAAAATTTCTGGCACTATCAAATAAATGTATAATTAGCACTCATATAATATTAGAACAGGCCCCGAATCTAGCAGGAATCATAAAATAACATAATTTGATAGTATGTTTTTCTCTTTAAATACCAAATCAAATTATCCATAATATGGAAGACCCAGGCCAGATTCTCGTGGATGCAACAATACGATCCTACAGTTCGATTAAACGCCTTGCCAGGCATATCAGATCAAATGATATGCAAAAACTTGTGCAATCTATCATGGAACAATATGACAAAATCATGAATACATGGAGAGCCACAAGGGATACATTCGAATTATCACTGGCAGAACCCAATATGCGCAAGCAATTCCTGAGATTGATATTTGAATCCACGGTCAAATATGGAAATACTGAATTTGAAAGGATTCAGGATTCGGATGAGGATATTGGTCCACTCAATATACTATTCAATATCGGGGGTGGGCTCCTGCGTGTATATGCCGAGGAATTCTATCCATTTCCAATAGCAGAGGTTGAGATAGCCAAGAAACTGGGATTTATATCCCACAAATACACCTTTGTTCCCGTTTCACATCCCAATATTCCTTCACTGGATTTCATAGATTCTATCCGCACACATCTGTGGTTTTTATCACGACATATGTTCATACACAGGGTTCCATACTACGCAGCGGTGAGATATTTTCTGATCCTGATGTTTAGATGCAAACCATACCTGGATTATCTCTATGCTGGTGGGGGACAGGGAAAGAAGGATATTCCAAAGAATTACACATCCATCCTCGAGATGGATAAACATCTGTATGATGTGATGAGGATGATCACCCTGGAGGCGGAGACCAAACATGCTGTGCATCGTGTAACCCAGCTGAAATTAGGAACTACCAATTTTTTATTACAGGATATACGAGGGAGCATAAACAATGAGCTAGTTGATGGGGAGAAGGTGGGTGACAAATTCTACGATGCTGTGATCAAGCTATTTGAGAAGGAGAGAAAGAGAAAAGGAACAAGCAGACATCATGAGATCATGGCAGGTATCCCCAGTGCCACGGTGAAAGAAATTGTGTTCAATGGTGATGCATACACGCAGGATTCATCTGGGTATCAAGTATTTGCTGAGGTACCCATACGTGCGAGAAGTTCTGCAAATCTTGATTTTGTGCTATTCAAGCGCATCATGGGAAGAAATAGACCTCTATGGATCCCAGTTGTCATCCTTGATCTAAAAATCAAGATTGATGGGCTATTTGATTATGATAGCGTACTGGTTAAGGGAAGAAAGGGATTATGGCAACCCAGTCCCAGGGTGAAATTGACAGCAGTGGATGAGTGGGATCAGGTGGTTAACAATGCACTCAATCAGCATGTGAAGAATCAGCTATCCAATTACTCACGCTTGCTCAAACAGGAGATCGACAATCTGATCAATTATCAGTTGCCCGAGCCTATGAAGGGTGTGCTTATAACACGTGGAGAGATGGATCTGCGAGATGAGGTGCAGAATGTGTTATACTCATTGCCAAAATATCTGAAAAAACCCATAGTTACAGATCATTTTCTACATATTGATGATCTGGAGGATCAGATGGCCCTGATATTCATGAATACCTATGTGGATTCACATGCCTTGCCAGTGGTTCCCAAACCCTATGAGCCTGAAATTGTGAGGGGAACAAAAGAGGTGGTTCTCTATGTTACAGCCCAATCTAACATCAATTTTGGCAAAACAGCAGCCAATATCGCTGCGGTATATGATTGTATCAGCACTGCTGTTGAAACTCATGGGGAGATCTGTGTACTTGATACACTAGATGTCTATAGTGAATTTACACAGGAGAGAATGCGATTACCACAGGAGATTATTGATAAGCTGACCATCATCCCATTTGATCCACTTGAACCTGATTATACCATATTACACCACATAAAGAAACCCGTGGTGATTACTGGCTGGGCGGATAGCAAATTGATGCTGAGAAAGAACTGGGATCTGGAGAAGGAGATGGTGGATCAGATACGGACAACAGTCTATCTGATTGATAGATCCATCAGGGATGGAAACACATCAAGGGTATATCATAGTCATTGTGTTCTCCCATACAAGCATTGGAGCCAGAGAAAGTCTTATGTGTCCAGGATCATCTACAACCTGCCTGTTCCACCCAGCAGGATGAAAAAACCACTGTATGATGATGTCAGGGTAATTATTGAGGATGACAAGCATGAGGTGAAGCTGTGCCCAGCACTCACAGGAATTGCGGATAAATTTGATCAGAGTGATAGCAGGAGAAAGGGAAGGGAGAGAAAACTGGAGAATATTGATATTGATAAGGTACTTGATCTACTTGCATGGAGAAGACAGGAGTATAAATACGATAGAGTTACCCTTCACAGCCAGAAGCTGGGCAAACCCGGACATCGACAGGCACTGGTGCACGAATCCTTCATAGAGAGAACACATGAGCCAAATAGGGAATTCCGATCCCGTAATCCATACAGCAGGGTGGCCAAACTGCAGAAACGTACCTATCGTATTCCCTACTCCAGTGATTTTGCACGAAAACGAGCTGAACCCGTGGAGATGTGGGAACCAACCATGCTGTTCCTCAGGGACAAGTATCCTGATCTACTAGATGGAATTGAGGATATTGTTGATCTGGAACAGCGATGCGGTATCGTATTCTCAGAGCTGATGGAGGATGATAAAAAGAAATTTCATCAGACCTACTGCCCAGAGATCCCTTTCAGGGTATTCTGCAGATTAACCCGCTGGTATGATATTCTCTTCCTCGTATTCAGAAGCCAGTACCAGATGCAGGATACATTATTACTGATATTATGGAGACAATTCTCCACCTGGATGCTATACACTCTGGGCTACAATTTCCAATCTGAGATCAAATATATATTCAATGTGGCCAATATCTTCAAACAGATAGTGGCAAAGAGCCAGCATTACCGTCATGTTGATGGAGTGATACGCCATCTTGAGCAGGGTGTCATCTATCTGGGTAGAGAACACTCGGTTATTCAATTTGAGGATAGCACGGGTATGTTCAGGGCATCATCAATAGAGGAATTGACTGAACCTGATTTAGAAGCACATCCTGATGTGATCATGGATAATTTTGAGCTCTTGCACACTATTCCGGTATGCAGAGGAGTATTGGATGGTACCCAGTACATCTGGATATACGAATCCTGGTCCACTGTGCGCAGGCTGGAGATGCTGATCGATTATTCAATGACCAAGTGGAATATCAAGAGATTCAAACTCAACCAGTGTAATATTGAGGAGATCCCGGAGATCGATCCATATATCCCGCAATGGACACAGGAGGAACTCACCTACATATATATCAAATTGGAGTATGACAGGGGCATTGTCATGCACTACAAACCCAGAAAGGGTGATACACTCAAGGAATCATTCATCAGGTTCTCAACCATCGAGCAGCTGATGGATGCTCTGCGCAATCTCTATGGGGTGAGAACCCAGGCATTGATGCTTGATTCCATACCATGCAAAATCAAATACCGTGGGGATATTAGCTGGGGAATATTTGCTGAATTGCACACATTTCTCGGTATGATGCAGGTACCCTATGATCTGGATCATTTCAGGGAATTGCTGGATATGCAGGTTGAGTATATTAGTGTGAATATCGGGCATGATATTGCCCGGTGCAGGGAGGGGCATCCAGAATGCTGGCCGTTGACCAGTGGAAATATGGATGTGGATTGTGAACTAGATGATTACAGGAGACCAGAGGATATTATCAATCTCTGGTACAGGAAATCCCTGGTTGTTGAGAATAAATTGTATCAACTCACCTTCTCATTTGATGATTCTCTAGTGTATAGGGAGAATAAAATCATCAGATCAATATTCAATCAGCATCACCTAAAACGACATACTGAGCTAAAATTCAGAACCTATACCAGGGAACCAAGCTATTATTATCTCGATGCTACACATGATATCAAATTACATCAGGTGGTATTCACCGTGGAGAATGAATTAACAGGGGATAGTACAAAGGAGATACGGAGTTACATTGCCAGTACAATGATTGAGCAGATGTATGAGGCAAAGAGAATCATTGAGGGATGCAGAGCGAAAAGAGATAAGGTTAATGAGAAGGCCTTTGATACGGAAATTGCCAAATGCGATGCATATTTGGAAGAGTATCTTATTGATGAGGAGGAGTATGGGTGCAGCTATTACATCGAGGGATTGGATATTGATATCACCGAGGATACCTATCAATTATCACTGATAATAAATGAACAGGAATACAGACTTCCTAAAACAGGATACTACACCAGGGATGAGCTGCTTGATATGATGGAACACCATCTGAAGCAAGGTGAACTTGATGATCATAGGCTGGCATTATCTCTTGCTGATGAGGCAAAATTCTGGATTGATGAGCATTGTTCTTTGGAGGTAGAAACTGATATTGCTGAGCATTTCATGGAATTTGTTGAGTATATTGAACTAGGAGTATCAGATATTGCAAATAGAGATAATCTTGAGCAATATCTGTTGAGTAATGAGTACTTTGAGCAGAGAGTGAGAAAGCAGATGAGGGTAGTGACAGATCAGCTGCAATGCAAGACACCGGTGACCGAGCTGGAGAATGAGATCAATGAGATTGAGGAGATGGTGGAGTATCTGGATGAGGAGATTGAGGGCCTGGGGATGTTCTACAAGCAGCTTGGAATTGAATATAAAAATGAAATTGGTCAGGATAATGTAATAATAGCCATGAAATATGTTACTAATGCATTGAATTTATTCTCCATTGAAAAAAATCATCAAGAAGTATATTGTTGTTTGTATTTACTTGGAAATTTAGAATATTACACCAGTAATTTCGCCTCTGCAAAAGAATATTATTTTGAAGCTAGAAGGTTGGAAAATCTATTTGATATTAATAAAATCAGTAGAATTAAGTTAAAACTGAATTTTGGTAACTTATATATCGAAAATAATGAATTTGATAAAGCTAAAAGTATACTTGAGGAAATTTTGATTACATGTATTGAAGAATTATCAGATTTGGTTAAATGCAAGGTATATAGACATTTAGCATATATTTATCGAATGGAAAAGGAATACTATATTTCAGTGGAGTATTATATAGAAGCTCTAATATTATCAGAATTAGATTTCGATGAAGAATATCTAAGTAATATCGAGGAAATAATCCTTTTTATGTTAAGAGAAAATATCTTGGATAAAAACCAACGGAAAATATTGGAAGATAAATTGCGTGCAACTAATATTCCAAATGTTGTTCATCAAAAATTGATTGTCTTACTTAATCATCAGGATCTATTGGATCTGGATGATTAGGATCGCCACAATGTTTACAATCACCGGAAATCCCCATATCTCTTGGATCAAGGAATGAGAATAATCTCCACATAATCGGTAGGGCCAGTAGAATTACTGGAATCGTGATGAGCTCTTGTATAACTTTTATCATATTTCACCTCCACCAAACAGTAGGCCCTTCCATATATATACTACAGAAAGCCGATTTATTACTTTTATACTTTAACTGAAATGATAAAATTTCTAATTATCATTCCAACTAATTGAGAAGTGAGATAAACTCTTTGCTGGTGTCTGACTATCAAATTTGAGAATGAAGTCAAGGGAAATGCATGTTGATAAAGTTCTGATTTGTGATAGGCATAATTTATAAAATTCTACTCATATTTTGTACTTGTTTAGCCCCCTAGCAAATTCATGTGTTTTTCCACAATAAAAATCCGAATATTCTAGATGATCTCTTAAGTAAGGAAAAAGCT
>JADCLS010000025.1 GCA_026702845.1 Candidatus Heimdallarchaeota archaeon | reverse complement strand
GAGATACATTAAGAGAGTATATCAGAAATAATATCAATCCAGCAAGACTACTAGATTGACTAGAGGTGAAAGACACACAATAATTTTATTGTTTGCGGTATTAAATGGTTTCAAAAGGTCAGAATATGTAATTATTTTAGTTTAGCATTTTCCATTTCAAGTAATGTCTGAGCATTGCGTGCAATTTCTTCTTCAGACATATTATAATTTCTAAAGAACATTATTGCCCCAATTAAAAGAAGGGTGAAGGGAAATATGCTCATTTGAATTCTCAAGCCTAGTAATCCTAACGAATCATTTATGCAGACTTTGGAAATCTCACCTGTTACCTCATCTTCAACATCAGAACAGTTCTGATTGTAATTGAATTCTTTTCTGACAAACCAGTATATAGTAGGAGCTATTGCTCCTGCAAGACTACCTACAAATGTCATTACTCCATTATACAGCCCTTCATCTCTTGAACCTGTTAATATCGCATCCTCATCAAGAATTGAGGCAAATAAGGGTTGCTGCATATTGATCATGGCTGCATCAAATATTCCAGCCAATAGAAATATCACAATAGCAATGATGAATCCAATTGTACCCGATGGAATGATAAGGAATACTAATCCCAGTGATCCAAGACCTGCTGCTGCAATTTTTCCCACACGGGTGATCCCTTTGGTTCTGGAGAGTTTTGCCCATACAGGCATAGCAAGGAAGATACCACCAATATACGCCCCGATTGGAGGTAATTCTCCTAGTTTCTCCATATCAAGAATATCATCTATGAAGTAAGGTAGGGATTGCACATATATTCCCATGGTGGTGAAGTAGCAAATATAGAGAATCATATATCCTCTGAAGTTCTTATTACCAAGAATTTTTCTCATACCTGAGAAGAAAGACATCTGAGGTTCTTCTGCACGGGCTAACCATTTCTCCTTCATCTCATCAGTCTCTGTTACACCTTTTAATCCAGCTAGAAATACTACTACATTTATTGCTGTGGCAAATAAGGCGAAGGCAATATATGCGGATCTTGTCTTACCTAAGGCATCAATTGTGAAAATAGGAATGGCAAAACCAAGAATAACACCTATTGTTTCAAATATCACCTGCATTGACCCAGTGAATTTTCGATCATCTGGATGTCTGAATTTTTCTGGAAATAGTGCTAATCTATTGATATTGAAAAAAACAAAACCAAAATCCATTAACACTGCGGTTCCGAGGATATAGAGGCCAACACCCCATGTTCCCCAGTCTTCTACTGTTCCCACACTGTACTGTACGATGACGTTGAATATGATGATGATACCTCCGATAAAAATATAAGGAAATCTTCTCCCCCATCGTTTGGTTAACTTGTTGGGCCGATCTGAGAAATATCCGATGATTGGATCATTAATGGCATTATAGACTGCGTAAATTGCCATTAGAATGGCATATACTCCCATATCCAGTCCGATGATATTCTCAATAAACCAAATATATTGTCCACTAGTAGCAGTGAAGATAGCTACTATGGTAAAATATGCTGAGAAAGAGGCCATAGTCCTTTTCTTGTATCGAGTGATGTATGCAGTTCCCGGTAACACTAAATCCACTAAAAAAATCATAGTAAATAAGTCTTATAGGGGTGCTATTGGTGAGTAGGTAGGCTTTAAGGAAAAGAAATAGCTAATATGAAAGAATATCAAACAGAACAAGACATTTAAAACGAATAACTGGATGCTATGTTTTGTTAATTCTCTTGCCAAGACAAAGTACTATTTTTGATTAGCTAAATTTTAATTCATTGATTTTATGATGATGATGTGCATCGCTGGAATATAAACTCAATTGGTGATTTATCATCCAAGGTCTTTATAGTTACAGGAGCTAATTCAGGTATTGGATTTGAAACATCAAAAATCCTATCAGATCATGGAGCAGAGGTGATCTTGGCTGGTCGGAATAAGGATCGTCTTTTAGATGCCCAAAAAGATATTGGGCAAGATAATACTTCTATTTTGGAATTGGATCTTGCATCATTAGATTCTATCAAAACCTTTGTGGGTAAAATTAGAAGCCAATATGATCAAATCGATGTTTTAATCAATAATGCTGGATTAATGGATCTCCCTCGTATGGAGACAGAGAATGGGTTTGAGATGGTCATGGGTATTAATCACTTTGGCACCTTTGCTCTCACCATACAACTCCTACCATTAATACTAGAATCCAAAAATTCTAGAGTGGTGACTACCAGTTCCCTGATGCATTGGGTGGGAAATATCAAGCTTGATGATATCAATTCTAATAAACATTTCAGTAAAACAGGAGTATATGCCATGTCAAAGCTGGCCAATCTGCTTTTTGCATTTGAACTTGACCGCAGGTTAGAAAACTATTCAACCAAATCAATAGCCTGTCATCCAGGTTATGCCCGTACCGAGTTACAATTTTCTACAAACAAACAATACAGTAAATACAAGTATTATCTGTATAAATTTGTTGGTAATCCTTTTTTGGGTCAGAGTGCATATCGAGGGGCTTTATCTACTGTCTATGCAGCCACTCAAGATATTCCTGGTGGTAGTTATGTGGGTCCGAGGTTTTTATTCAGAGGTGATCCTCGACTGGTGAGATCATCAAAACATGCCAATAACAAGGAATTAGGTAGAGAACTGTGGTATCTATCAGAATCTCTAACCAAAGTGAATTTTCCATAGATATAATTTAATACTACCATTTTGAGGTGTAGCTTCAATTAAGTTGTTGATTGCCGTCAATTCTCGCATTATTCGATAATATCTTATTCAATTTCTCATCCCATTACAGTCAAGATTTTCAAGTGAGAGCAATATTCTATTCTATGAGTTTTGAGTATGCTTATGGGGCAATTTTAGGTGCCTTTGTTGGAGATGCAGCCGGAGCACCTCTTGAATTTTATCATGGTCAGATTACAGAGGATGTAGTTCATACTGTAATGAAAATGCCAGGTGGTGGTATTCTGCGGATTGGTCCTGGACAGATCACGGATGATAGTGAGTTAGCAATGTGTCTTCTTCATGGATTACGAAATGAATTCCCAAAATATGGATTCCCAGCAGAGAGAATAGCAGAGTACTATCATAGCTGGTACCTGTCTCCACCTTTTGATATGGGAAATACTACAAGAAATGCAGTGAGAGAGCAAACAGCTGAACAGATGTATGCAGCAGCTACTAAGCTGAACATGGGATCTAAGGCAAATGGTGCTCTTATGAGGATCACACCACTTGCTGTCTGGGTAAGAAATTTACCCGCTGAAAAAGCAGTAGCAATAATATCTGCAGACACAAGCCTGACCCATCCTAACAAATCTTGTGTTGATGCAAGTATAGCATACTCAATAGCCATTGGGTCACTCATTAACTATCCAGAAGATATTGATCGAGCATTAAAATTTGTTTCATCATACCTTATAGAATATGGCAATGAGGAGGTTCAATCATGGTTTGAAGAAAGTAAAAGTCTTGACGGCTTTGATTGTAGTAAATTGATTGGGTTTGTTAGATGGGGTTTCACTCTAGCGTTTCATTACTTGAGGAAAAATGTATCCTATGAGGAAGCTATAGCAGATACCCTCATACGTGGAGGAGATACAGATACAAATGCTGCAATTGTCGGTGGTTTAATAGGTGCATTGCATGGATCTAATTCAATTCCAGAATATATGAGAGATCCGGTGTTAAATTACAATTATTCAACTAATCGTACGGGATATAACAGATCTGAGTTCTACAGTCCGAAACAATTGAAATCTTTTTGTGAACAATTATTTTCTATTTCTAAATGATATTAAATGTGCTTGAATAACCCAATGCTGCAGCTATGATAAACGCAAGTATGAATACAGCTATGAGGATTCCTAGGATTCTAGAGTAACCTTTGGGTTGGATCATATCCTTATTATCCATCTTCTTGATGAGAGGATGTAGTTTGTAATAATACAGCATTGTGGTGATCATCATCACCAATACAGCAAAGAATTGTACAACTGGAGTAGCAAGGAAGATGATTACAAGAAGCAAACCCATAAAAATTACTTTTGTTCCAGCAACCCAATAAATGAGATAATCAGTTATGTCTCGTACATTCTCATCCAAATCTTCCTGTAAGATCTTGAATGCACCCATTCCATTGGCTAGCGTGGTTGTGTGGTTGAAATACAATGTAAATACATTTCCAAGTTCAAGAAACACAAAAATCAATAGAATAATCTCAATGATATTCATTAATACTGAGTTCACCTGTGGTTATTTAGGTATTATTACCAAGATCAAATTATAATTAATACAATTAGCTTAAAACTTTTATTTGGATAGTTTTGTAGATGATATATGACGATTTACCAGTATACTATGGATACCTTGGGTGGTGATGAAAAATCACTTTCTGAATATAAAGGCAAAGTACTACTTATTGTTAACACTGCCAGCAAATGCGGGTTTACACCACAGTACAAGGGATTGCAAGAATTATATGATACATATAACAGTCAGGGATTGGAGATTTTAGGTTTTCCATGTAATCAATTCTTCGGACAAGAACCTGGGACAGAAGAGGAGATAGCTGAATTCTGTCAGCTTAATTATGGTGTGAGTTTTGATATGTTTGCCAAGATTGATGTGAATGGCCCTAATACACATCCACTCTACCAATATCTCAAAGAAAGTGTGGATGTGGGACATCACGATTTGCATAATGAGACTGCTGTGAAGATGATGCAATTTCTAGCAGAAAAAGTTCCTCAGAATCTGGAAGATAAAAATATCAGGTGGAATTTTACCAAATTTCTTGTGAATCGAGAGGGAAGAGTGATCAAACGTTTTGAGACATACGTCAAACCTGATGACATTATACCGGATTTAATTAATTTACTATAATTCTTAATTACAGTATAAAAATATTCAATCTCGTTGTTTCTCAATTCCTCTATCTAGAATATGTATGATTGACCATCCCTCTCCCTCTTTAACAAGTTGAAAACAGGTATGATGAATTCCATATTCCTCAGGCATAACCATGTGCCATCTCACTTCTGCACTGGCAATCCTATCATATACAGATATGTGTTCAATTTTCATTTCAGCTACATTAAGATAGAATCCAGGTATACTTTTCTTAGCATTCGCAAGACCTCTTAGTGTTTGATTTATCACTTCTTCTTGTGAGAATATCAGAAGATCCTTGGAATTTCCAATAGCAATTCTTCTGCCGATAGGATTGAAAACAGCTTTGAATCGTTCTTCATCACTAGTATGTACACTATCAAAAAACATTTGCAGAATAGACTGAATTTCCTTTTCTTCTTCATGTAATTGTTGTTCTTTTAAAGTAATTGAATCAGCTTCATCTTTCACCTCCCAACCCCTATCCATGATGTTAATGATTTTCCAATCTTTTTCATAAACTAGCTGAAACTTAGAATGATGTCTACCCATACCATTTTCTGACCACAGCATTAGATAATCCACTTCTACAATAGCGTATACATCACCAATAAACTCATGGACTAATTGCGTAATTTCAAAGACCACATTCAATTCTTTGAATTTACTGACTAAAATATCAAGACTGTCAAGTCCCTCCAATGGATGGGTCATTCTTAACTCATTCGCGTTACCCATGCCATATTTCAGAACCTTTGGATGATAGAGTTGTTTTAAAATATCCTTATCACCGATAAGCATAGCATCAAAATACTTTCTGATCAGTTTTTCTGCATTAATCTCCTTTACTACAGTTTGCATAACTTTTAACACCAAATGTCATGTCATTGACATGACATGTCAAAAGTAAATGTAATGCTATATAAATGTTAATTTTTGGATAATTTACATATGAATGAATAATTCAATGTTAAAAACAATGGGAAAAAATCATAAGAATTACAAACTCTAATTATGATCTGCAATCATGACAGATTCCATTGCAGAAGAACCTGTTTTTGTGAAAATCCTTGATCAATCACAAATGAAATTACTCGATGAGAACATCAGGATCATAAAGGGATTGTCAGGAAAACATTTAAGCGCAAAGGAAATACATAATTTGTACCGTGATACTTCCACAAACGAATTTGAGGTTACATTAAAGACCGTTTACAGAAGACTTGAAAAATTGGAATCAGCTGGACTAGTCATAGAATCAGGATATCGAAGAGTGGAGAATTCAAGAATGATTGAAAAACTCTATACTCGTGCTGCTATAATATTCTATAGGAAAGAGCGTAATGGTATTAAATGGTGGCAAAGTGAGGAGGGAAACAAGCAAGTTGAGAGATTGGCAGCAGTGGCCAAACATTATTTCAAATCAGAATCTGATGTCCAAGATCTTATTTTATCTTATCTTGAGAGATCAGATGAGGTTCTTTCAAATTTTCTATCTTCTGGAGCTAATGATGATATTCTTTCACATTTAATGAGAGGAGTGGGTATAGAGGAAATAAAGTCAATAATTACGTTCTTGTCAATTGTAGAGCTTATTAAGGATAACAGATATAGTGATGAGATAAATAGAAAATTATAATTAGTATCAAATGAATCCAACTACAATGATTGATAAACACCGCCGATTATTTATTAATCAAGGATACCGGAATTTCTCATTTCTGATAATACAATACTCTCAAATTGATACTAAGTAATTGACCATGAAAATCACAATTAATATTCAGTAATTTACATATATAGCTTCTCTCTCTTTGTTTCGTACCTACAATTGCACTTTAATTAACAAACCCTTATAAAGAAGAATTGAGTAACTATAAGTAATCTTAATGTGATAAAAAAATGCAGAAAAAGACATTACTATCCATTGGTATCATTCTTCTATTCATTCTTTCTATGAATCAGACAGATGGACTGATGGAACCTACACAATCAGATGAAGAATTTTCAGTATCTACTTCAAACCAACAAATTATGACTGATACAGTTTCCATAGAGTCAATTTCCAATGTGGAGTCTCTGGGAAATAAATTTGTTGAACCAAGTACTACATCTTCAGTATCAATTGATACTGCTGGAGGTAGTTTTCCAGATGTCTATGTTTATCCCTACTATTACAGTGTTAGTGCTTCAGTAGGTGAAGAAACATGGAATCAAATCTATATTGAAAACTACCGGAACACGTCAATGTTACTCGACATTGATGTGATTCTCTATGATTCAGACACAGGAGATGAATTTTTTATTGATTCATTTTTCGATGTTTTCGTGGAAGTTGGATCAAGTACATTTATTGATTATTATGAAACATTTAATTATACGGGATATTTCTATGTCTACTTCTATGTTTATGATACAGCAGATCCAACATGGGAAACCTATACGTATATTGAGACCTATTATGATATTCATGATTATCTGAGTATCTGGGTAAATCAGGATTATAGTGTATTAATTAATGAGTATGCCTATTCAAGTTTACAAATTTACTCGTACTTGGCATACCCTATTAATGTAGAAATCTACACCTATATTGAAGATAACTGGGAGAATGATTACTACCAGGTAGATTATAGGTATGTAGCTGTCTATCCTGGGAATAATGAGTATAATTTCACCTTTACATTTACTCACGAGGGTGACTATTATATTGATTGGGAAGTTTTTGATCCTGATACCGGTGCATGGTTCTTCACCGATTGTTACTGGTGGGCACAACTACATCTTGATACATGGGTAGAACAAGATTATGAGAATATTGTTGGTTACCCTGCAGATTCCTATCTGAATATCCATAATTACTATCAGTATATCATCTATGTTGAGATCTACGTGACAATTTATGATCACTGGAATGGAACATCATATGAGCTTTATGATCAATATAGATACGAACCAATCTATCCTGGAGATAATATGATCAATTATACCTTCTTCTTCGACCATGAGGGCGATTATGATATAAATTGGGATATCTATGATACGAGTACTGGAATGTGGTTCTACGAGAGTTGTTATTGGACGGTTTTCGATGGTATCTACCATTATGTGGATCAGGATTATTATGTCGCAATTGGTAATACAGCATATTCATATCTCTATCTTGAGAATATGTGGGGTTATGCTTTCGATATCGGAATTAGACTTTGGGTTCATGAATTAGACACAGGTGCATATTATGAGCTGATGGATCAATATATCGTAGTTACACTTGATATTAGTCAACCACTGTATATCGAATATGCCCTTATATTCAATTATATGCAGGAATATGATCTAGAGTGGGAGATTTTCATGATTTACGGAGATCATTACTGGTATGATTATTGCTGGTGGGAGGTTCATGATTACCTAAAGGTTTGGACCGATCAGTCCTACCAGGGTCAAATTGGAGAATGGTTGATCACTGATCTCTACTTTGAAAACTACTATGATTGGGGATATTGGGTATACGTAGAATTCTGGGTATATTCCAATTATGATGGATACTGGGTTGAATGGACTGATTATTACACTGAATTCTATGTCTATCCCGGTACAAATTATCTCACGTATAATTATACATTCTGGAATGAAGGTTATTATGACGTTGAGTGGATTATTGTTGAGATGGGTAGTGGGCCAACTCCTGGTGCAGAAAGAGATGTATGGTGTTATTGGACCATTTATGATGAGCTGTTTTACGAGGTCTATCAGGATTACTATGTATATATCTATGAAGAGGCCTATTCCCAGGTATATCTAGAAAGTATGGTTGATTATACCAAATACTATGCAATATCATTATTTGTTTATGATGAGTGGAATGATTACTGGTTTGAGCTACCCGAGTACTATCAGGAAATCACACTCTCTCCGAATGCATATCTCTATCTTGATTATTATCTAAACTTTACTGCTTATGGATCATATACTGTGCAATGGCGAATATATGATCTCCAATACTATGATTACCTTTATCTGGAGTGCTGGTGGTATGTGGAATCCCGTCTTGACATCTGGGTAGAGCAGGATTATTATGGTTATATGGATGATAGCCAGTGGGCTGATCTCTATTTCTACAATGATTTTAACTTTGGTATTTATGTTGATGTTGAAATTTGGGTCGAGGATCCCAATGGAAACTATTATGAGCTGTACGATTATTTTGTAAGTTACATGTGGATTGGCCAAGGAAATTACTATGGTGATTTCTGGATCAATTACAACTTCTATTTCAATATTCCTGGAAACTGGGAAATCTGGTATAATGTTTATGTATACGAGTTGAATGAATGGTTCAGTGTTTATTGCTGGTGGGATATTGAAGGTAACGGTTCTGGATATGATCTCTGGGTAAATCAAGCGTATGATGGCAAAGTCTATGAATGGGTTTACTCAGAACTTAAGGTGGAAAACCTAGATGATTTTGGCCGTGATATAGGTATTGAAGTATGGGTTGAGAATGAAGATGGAGATTACTGGGAATTGACCAATCTCTATACTGAGTACTACTTGAGAGCATTTGAACAGGTTGGATTCACCTTCCAATTTAATTTCGGTGAAGCTGGAACCTACTGGATTGAATGGTATGTTTTCGACAGGTATGGAGATTATGGTCAATGGACAGATTGTTATTGGATCATATCTGATGAACCGGATTACGGTTCAATTTGGGACTTGAAACTTGTAGCATCAACCTATGAGGCCAGAGTGTATGAGGAGATCCAAGTTACCCTATCTGCATATAGTAATTACACATATAGCCCTGAATTCAATATTTCTATATATGCTGAGTACAATCATCAGCATATGTGGGTATTCGGTGGAATTTATTGGTTACCAGTATTTGATTACTGGCAAGAAACAGTGTATATCACTTTCCCCTATGCAGGTCATTATGATGTGAGATTAGAAGCAATGGATTTACAAAATGGTCAGATTTGGTTCTATGATGCTTCGTTTGATATCTATGAGGATACAACCACAACAGATCCAACTCATAATGATACTACAACAGATGACCACAACACCTCTGATAATCCAGATGAGACAACCGATGATACCAATACTACTGGACCTCCAGCACCTCAGCTACCATTACCCTTTGATTGGGTAGTACCAACTATGGTGATCTTTGGTATTCCTGTGATTCAGAGAAGACTAAGAAAGTAATTAAAGCATAATAATTAAATCATTAAATCAAATTATTCATCATTATTGCCATTTATAACAAGCATACTATCGATTTTCAACCATTTTGAGTAAAAACGATTTTTTGATTTCGAAAATTAAAGGGTAATGGAAAGCAGATATGTGGTTTCTAAAATCAGCTTGAAAGTAACTTTGGGGTCTACTCTCAGTTTTGATCTCTCAGGAATTCTATGTGGTAATCCTATCAGGCTCAAAGGGAGAAATTAAATTTATTCAAATTCTGGCCAGCAGAAGATACCTTCATCTGCTTTGGCAGCTTGAATCGCTATTTCCGGATCAAAATAGCCTTTATCAATAATTGTTGTCCATAACTCCAGTGCTCCTGAGGCTTCCATGGGTATTAGATAGCTGTTTTCTCGATTTTTAACAAATATTAGTAGTTCATCTTGATCAAACAGATCACCTGGTTTGAAACAAATTCTGATTATTTCATCCCAAGTTACTGAATAACTGATGCTACTTGGTTCAATATTGACATGAAATCCATTACTTGATAAGGTGATCTTATACCAATCCACAAAAAGAAATCTAATTCATTATTCAAGAATGAATTGGATGGTTAACGTTTTGCAATTGAAAAATTGTTCCAAATCTACTCGATCTATTTCATCTAGCTTATGAAGGATATTTAGGTCCTTAACTTGATATGGTAGAAACCTATATTCTTCTTGCTCTAATATCTATTGTTCTCTTTGCCATTTCTTCTATTATATCAAAATTTCTGATAGAAAAGGCTGGTGGGCCAATAAATTTCATGGCATATCAATTTAGCATGGGAATGGGTTTATTGACCTTAGTCATGATATATTTTATTTTTACAGGGTTTGATTTTTCAATTATCCTGAATCCTTATGTAATTTTACCTTTAATCGCTGCTTCTGTGCTAGCTTTTGGTGGTTTCCTCTTTCTTCTCATAGGGTTTAATAAGGGAAACGTATCAGTTGGAGGAGTAATCCTATCTTCTAGAGTTTTTATTTCTATACCAATGGCATATGTATTGATGGATGAACGCTTCCCTCTTATGACTTACATTTTTATTTTTATTGCATTGGTGGGATCCATCATTAATTCCTGGAGGGATGGAATGGATTTACGTGCACTTATCACATTACGTGCTGAAGGTATGCGTTGGTTCATGGTAACGGCTGTATTCTGGTCTTTGGCCAATTTCATGGTTCGTTACATGAATGATGTTCTCCCTACTTTTGTATTTATTTTCTTTAGACAAATAATCCTTGTTACCCTTGCTTGGATCTCGTATTTTGTTGTTACTCGACGTATGGACTTCCCGAGATTACAAGTTCAACCTGATTTGATGAAAAAAGTATTTGTTTATGCTTTAGTGGTGATGTTAGCACAGTTCGGAATGATAGGTGCTCTTGGCAAGAATCTCACCATAACAGAGGGTATAGGAGTGTTGGAAGGATCAGCAACATTAGTACTCAGTTTGATTTATGCACGTTTTATAAATAATGAAGTGCTTGATGAGCCTCTAGATCGGAAATCATTGATAATCAGGATAACTGGAGCTACCATGGCTCTATTGGGTACATTAGGGGCAATATTCTGGTAATAAGTAATAGACATTATTATCCTTGATTTCTTATGTTAACAATTTTGGGTTTAATAAAAATGAAATTATGATCATAAAAGCATAAAAGTTCACTGATTCCTCACTTTCACTATTTGTCACATTTGTGAAGATGCTTGAAGTTATTATGGAACCAATGAGAGTAGATTCTAATTATCATACTTATTCATAGTTATTATCGTTCTTAGATGTGGGCTGATTTAACTACAATCCAAAAATCTGTTCTTCAATATCACCTTTATCCTGTACGGTTATCATAGACTATTTACAGAGCATACAGATGAATCTGATAATGTAAACTTAGTTGCAACCGTCATATAGCACGCACTATACGCAAATTAAAATGGATCATAATGAGTTTGATACAATTATTACAATGTGATTTCAATATCTCTCTTGTAAGAATATTTATAGAAAACCAAGATGTCTCTAGATTTATGAGCATAATCATCATAACTGGAGCTAATAGCGGGATAGGATATGAGACAGCGAAGGAATTAGCGTTGAATGGTAATCATATCATAGCTGCTTGTAGAAAACCAGAATCAATAAATGTTATTAACGAACTCAATTTACTTTGTACTGAAAGAAAGGCAGGTTCAGCGATTTTTTATCAACTCGATCTCGCTGACTTATCTTCAGTCTCTAAATTTATTTCTGATATAAAACAATCCTACAATGTAATAGATACTTTAATCTGCAATGCAGGTGTTATGAACCCACCCTATTCATTAACAATAGATGGTTTTGAGCTACAATTCCAGAGTAACTATTTGTCCCACTTCAAATTGACCTTAGAATTGATTGAACTAATGAAGAAATCAACAAATCCTAAGGTAATCTATGTCGGTTCTGCATCTTCTGAGAAGGGTATAATTAACAGTACTCCTGAGATTGATAAAACAGCAAGAATACCAGAAGGCTCCTATCATGGAATGACCTCATATAGAGAATCAAAATTGTTGCAGCAGGTTTCTTTATTCCATTTCTCGCGAATTGAAGAATATCAGGCAATTAAATTTGCTATTCTCCATCCTGGAATTGTCAATACTAACCTGTTTTACAAGAACTCAGGCAAATTCTTCCGAATTGCCATGTATCCTTTTGTCTATCTAGGATATTTGTTTAGATTCTTTAAAACACCAAAACAAGGTGCTAGGACTAGTATTTGGCTGGCACAAAATGAATTTCCTACAGGAAAATATTGGCACCTGGAAAAGCCAATAGAGCACAATCCCATAGCGGATGATCTTGAGTATGGAAAACAAGTTTTTGAATGGACAAAAAAATCACTAAATCAGTAATCCCGATCTCCTATCAGCTGATCCTCAATAATATTGACATCACGCTGAAAAAATGCTGATTGACCGACTACTTCATACCCAATTTTTCTGTATACTTTCTGAGCTGCTAGATTAGTATGATCTGTTTCCAAGGCAACCAATTTTGATTTATCTTGCAAATATGCTGCGAATGCTTTATTGACTGCACTGGAGTATCCCTTTCTTCTGTGTTCTGGAGGAGTATACACACCTCCTATTACTGCTATATCATCTGAGAAGGTGTTAGTACGTGCAATAGAAACAATCTCATCTCCGAGTAAATAGACAATATGTGGCTTTCTTGCGAACAACTCATTCCATTCTTCTTTAGTCTGCTCCTTGTACTTTAGAAATGATATGACTTTTTTCTGCAACTTAATATCATCGTTACCATCTAAAATGAGAATATGCTCTTCTAGATTAGCTGAAACATGATTTCTGAGATGGAAAACATCATTCTTCAAGGAACGATCATAGAAATCCAAAGAATCAAAAAATGAGATGATTTTCGGTCCAGAAACAAAGGCAAAATACTCTCGTAAAGGTAAGAATAAATCTTTAACAAATTCATGATCTTGCTCTTTGAGATCACCAAAAACAATTATCTGAGAATTAGTATATCTCACATTGAAATATAATCGTCCCTTGTAATCCAGTAACATACTACCTGGTGAATCAACAAAATTTCCTATAGTATAACCTGCAAGAATAGTATGAGTGGGTGTTTCCTTTATGATTTTGTAGAATCGATTAATATAACCCTCCTTATATTGTGTATCTTCAATCGGATAGATGATTTTCAGATCTGGATGCTCTCTATAATGCTGCAGGATATGTTCTATCAAATTCAATTACTGTATTGTCAGATTCCAGATTATTAAGAGTGATAACTATTGCATTGGTTTTATTCATCCAAATTTATGTGATATTTTGCGTTTGCATGTGCTTCTTCCAAGTCAAGTTTTTGTAATCCCACCCAAAATACACTCCCTATGGATTCCTACTTATTCATTACTATTATTATCGCACTATCCATCATTCTTGGGTATTTGTTCACTAAGCTCAAGATCATGAAGGTTAACTATCTCATCAATAAAGACGAAGATGAGATAGATGAGACGACTGGAAAGAGTAAATTACAGGATGTGAAGGATAATTATGGCAAATACCTTAGCTTATTAGCTCCATTTGGTATAAGCTGGGGATTAACAGGCCTTCTGATTACGATTGGTCTACTTAATGCATGGGTTGATGATGCTGGAATAATTGAACCATTATTGCTTGGATGGATAATCATTTCAGGTGCAATCCTTGCTATCCTTCCTGTTCTCATTTTACTTAATAATATAGAATTACCTGAATCTCTGGATGATCTCATTCATTCTAAATTGGCACTAACTTTATTTATTGTTGATCTAGTAGGTATTATCCTAGCAAGTATAATTCTATCTCTCCCTGCTTTTGGTGTCATTCTTCTTTCTCTGCTTTCTATTCCTGCATTAATATCTGCATGGTTTGCAGGTGAATTCTATGCAGTATTCTCAATTCGACAGTTTTACAAGATGAAGGGATGGGATTACATTGAAGGAAAGGCTGCAGATGCAGGATGGAAAGGTAAACTTGATCGTTTACTATCAACAATCGGGTTTATTCTTACCATTCTTGCTCCAATTCTAGCTTTGAATTCTTTGATCTCTATTTTCTCCAAGGAAGAAGTGCAGAGCCAAGGTGGACCTATAGGGTCCTCAACAGGTAGTTTCTTTCCACCCATTGTTCAGAACATTCTAGTATTTATCCTTCTCTTGGGTCCATTAATTTCTATTGCTACACAACCTGCTGGTTTCCTTGAATTAACCCTAAATTCAGAGATTTACAATACTTTAGCGAAATTTGACTGGGAAGAATTTAATCGTAAATCAATCAGAGCCAAGGATGTTATCACACTTAATCCCTATCCTCGAAGGGTGATGGCTGGCATTCTGGCCATTTTCCTCAGTTTCATTATCTATGTTGCTCTGCTTGCAGTAGGTGGTTTAATCAAGGGAAATGGCTTAACCATGGATGCAGGATTATCATCAATGTCGGAAGCCTTGAAATTTATTGAAGTTCCTGTACTTCTCATTGTACTCTTTACTATTTTACGAGATTTAAGGGAGGAAAGAGAGGTAATAGATATTGCTAATCTTGGTATGAAAGAGCAGAGGGATGTCACCGGTTGGATATTCTGGTGTCTACAGCATATATTTGCTGGTGACTATGATCTGGTGGAGGCAAATCTGGATAAATTGCTTGAGAATGACCTTACTGCCAAAAATCATAGATTACATTTCTTCAAAGGTTTGATTATTGCACTCATGAATGATAATGCGGGTGCAGAATCCTACTTCAGAAAATCAATTGAACTCAACCCCAGGTATTCTGATTCTCATATGGAACTTGGTGTGGTGACCTACTTTCAGGGTAGGTATCAAGAAGCTCTGGAGCATTTGGAACAAGCAAAATCCCTACAACCTAGAAGTAAACTAATCTGGTATAATATGGGAAGAGTATATGATGTGCTGGAACAGAGTGAGAAGGCAATAGAATGTTATAAAACTGCAATCAAACTGAATCCTAAAGATGCAAAGATCTGGGCAAATTTGGGGAGAACATTCATCTCGGTGGATAATCTTGATGAGGGCATTCGATGCACTAAAAAAGCTCTCGAATTGGATCCAAATGATTACATCGCAAAAGTAAATCTCGCAGTTTCCTACCGTCAGAAGGGGGAGATTAGCAAGATACTTGAGATCGAGGATGATCTTCTTGAAAATCATGGCGAGATAACGGAGGTTCTCCAATCTGTAGCACATAATCGGACCCTCATGGGTCAAATTACCGGTGCTCATGATATCTATAAGACGATAGTTAGCAAAGGTATGCTAAATCCATTCAATGTACAAGGATTGAGTCTAGTTTACTCACAGCTTGGATTGGGTGAGGAATTAATTGCAATCCTGTCAAAACATGTTGAGAAATATCCTGATGATCTTCATGGCAAGTTACTCTTTGGGCAGGCATTGCAGAATGCAGGTAGATTTGAGGAATCCATTGCTCCACTACAAGAATACATCAATAATAATGAAGCTGTAATCGAAGGATTTGTGAAACTATCGGCCTCTTTTGGAAACCTTGGAAGGTATGAGGATAGTCTTGGAGTTCTTCAAAAGGCCGGAGAATTATTTCCAGTACACAAGGATATTCAATATAACCTTGGAATAACCAAGGCTCTGTTAGGTAGAAAGGACTTTGATAAACACTTCAAGATGGCAATCAAATTGCACGAGGGTGAGTTCAATATCTACTACATGAGTATGTGGATGCAATCTGCAATAAAAAACACAGTGATAAATGAATCATGGATCCAAGATGTCAAGAAAGACCTTCAGATCAACGATGCTTTGATTTATCTCTGCCTTGGTGTGGCATATCAAGGGCAGCAGCAGATAGAGAAGGGAATAGAGTATTTACACCAAGCTGCAATTACTCAACCAGATTCATTTACTAGCTATGAATTAGGGATGCAATTTCTTGAACTAGAAGATTTTGAGCGATCCCGAGATATGTTTCTACGTGCTTATGAGGATCGTAAGGATGTTGGCGTATATGCCAATCTAGCCTTCTCATATCTGAGATTGAATGAGGTTGAGGAGTCAATGAAGTACTTTGAAGAAGGACATAAGGCATTTCCTGATGATGATACTATTCTTTCCAATATTATTCAAGTATATCTGGCTATCAAGGCATATGCCGAGGCTATTCCGTACTTGGATAAAGCATTATATGTACAGGAAGGGAATTACTCCATGCGATACCAACTTGCAACCTGTTATGCTCTAACAGGAGATGCTGAGAGGGCCATAACAGAATATGATTATGCACGTAGATTAGCTTTGGCTGCTGATGATGATGAGATGATTGCAAATATCGATGAGATGATTGGTTATCTCACACAATCTGGTGATTCAGAAGAGCCTTCAGAGTGATATTAATAAATCGGCAAAGCTAGTATTCTCTAGTGATTCATTAAGTCCTTGATCAAGTAACCAAGTATAAGCTTTTTCTAAATCAGTTAGTGAATGAGATTCAATACAGATGGAATAAAATTGATTAAAATTGTATTCCAACAAGGTGAATTCTATATTAACTGCAGCTTGAATTTCTGATAATTCGAAAATTGGTTGCTTTGAGCGTTTTTTTTTAATTGCCATAGTTCCATGACATCGTAATTCTTTAAATTCTTCATATAAAATCGGAAATTGATCTAGTAACAATTGGTGAATCTGAGATTCTTCTAAATATGGAAAAGATACTGGTTTTTCCCAGAACTGAAATTTACCTTGTTGTACAGCCAATCGTTTAATCTCAAATCTTGGATATTCTGAGTTACTATTTCTGATTTTTACTGCTAACCAAGGAACTTGATAATCCCAATATAAATCCTCTCGTACTTCTTCTTTTGATTTATTTGCTAGATACATATTTTCTATCCAGATATTAGAATCAAATATCCTAAATTCCCACATAATCCAACAGAACTCTATGTATATGCTCTGGTGCACCTTGATAAATCTTTTCGACAACGGCTCAATTATCAATGAAGATTATTAAGAAATGTATAAAATCCCTAAAATCTTTAAATACAGTTGTCTATTATCTATTCTTGAAGTATTTACATGGTGGACAAGCTATACTTAAGTGATCTCATTCTTCTTGCCAGCAGCGACGATAAGCAAGTTAGACAGAAGGCAATACAGGATATGGCTGCTCTTGATATGCAGTATCCCGAGATCATGGCGAAATTGGAGGATCTAGCTAGAGATTCTGATAGAGAAGTAAAAAAAGAGGCAGTTCGTGCGGTATTAGTACTTTCAACCAAACCTGACGCGCAAATAGATAGTTCTGATGACTCAGCTTTAGATGACTTAGATGCTATGCTAGGTGAATTTGATGATCTTGGTGATTCTAGTTTGGATGAAGGAGAGTTTGATCTTGAATCCTCACTTTCTGAAGAAGAGGAAGATAGATTGGAAGCATCCGCTGAGGGAGAGGGAATCACTCTCCAATTATCAGAAAATCTAGATATTATGGTTACAGATTCAAGTGAACTTAAGAGTCTAAAAAGCAAAGGAGAGCTGAAACTTACAAATACATCTAGAAATTCTATTTTTTATGATGTAGATTTGAATCTTTCTGGCGTTGAGAATACTACTGGATTGGATGAGATATACCATTTTCCTGCACTTATGCCGGCAAATAATAATGAAATTAAAATCAATTATCAACTAACTTCAACCAAGTCGGATATTAAACTTGAGCAACTATTTATATCAGAAAATGGATCTAATGTACAATTCAAATGTGGAGAAGATATTCGTTTCTCATTAATTATTCGGTTAAGCAATTATAGTGATACTCCGATTTTTTCAATCAGAGGTGATAAAATTGTTAATCCTGATGTCAGAATTTTATCCATTACTCATAGTGGCTTAGAATTATTCAGAACTGGAAACAGATTAGAGTTTCAATGTGAGAGATTGGAAGCTGGAGAAAGTGTAGAAATAAATATTGATGCAATTGTCAATATTCCAAGTGGTACTCCTGCATTTTATGTGAATAATTTATCTTGTTCCTTCAAGCAGGATACTCTAGGTTCTGGTTTACAACTCCAAACTCTTGATGCCTGTGCTCCAATCTCACTAGGTGTTCGAAGAAAACAAAGAGAAGAAGAACCCATGATGTTTGATTGTGAGATAAGTCTTATGAATCAGAGCGTTATTCAAGATATCAATAAGATTGAAGTATACAGTAAAAATCTGGGATCTGGAGAGTTAATTCTAAATGTTATGGGAGAATATTTCTCAGTAGATGAGAGAGAAATTGTTCCAACAGAGACCATGGTCTTTGAATTTGTATTTGAATCTGAGCAAACACCAAAGCTAGGTTACACTGTTTCAACTAGTCCACAACATGAATTAATCATGAAAACAGAATATAAGATAACTAATCAAATACACCCTATAAACATCCAATGAGGAATATTTTCTAATAAAAAATTCGTTAAATCTCAACAATCTTTTTGTAGGAATCAATTAGGTTTCTCTTTAATTGGGTGAATACTATTCCTGTGGAAAAAGATCCTGAATCAATGGAAAAACGAATAAGACAGATACGAAAAGAGCAAAATTGCCCAGATTGTGGTAATTATCTCGAAATCCTAGATAATTTTGAAGTTGTTGCTTGTGTATGTGGTAGAAGTTTTGAGATAGTTAAAGGTGTTATCCCACTCATTAGCATCAGCATTCTAAAAACCATATCAATAATTCAAATTGAGAATATCACAACTGCTGAGTGGGCTTCGATCCAATTTGACAAACACTTATACGAAGCTAATCTTGAAGGGGAGCATCTATTTCATAGTTTTATGCATCATGATAAATTATTATTCCTTGTCCTTGGTGATTCAGGAACTGGTAAAACATGGTATAGTAGTAGTCTTGCACTTGAGTACCTTGAAAAGGGCCATATTGTCTTCTATGTGGATTTAGCAAAAGGTATTGAGACGTTTTTCAATATTATATTTAATCGATCATTGAATGAGGGAATAAACGAAATAAATGCCATTAGCAACAAGCTGAAGCAGCCAATAATCTGGATATTTGACAATTATAATGGCCTGAAGACATCAAATCGAGATGATCTTTTCGATTTACTTAGGATGATGGCAAGTTTCAAACAACAGAAATTCATTCTTTTATCGCAAGTAGAAACCTGGAAGTCATATATCTCTGCAAATAATAATCAAGATGAATTTCAGAAATTACTATTCGCTCCAGAGGCAGGCTCTGAGAGCTTATTGCTGAAAAAAGTCTATAAAATTCGGGAAAGTGAACCAAAAATAGTTGAAACGAGAATAGAAGACAAAATTAAGAGTACTGAAGAGGAATCTAGTATCGAAAATGAGCCTTTGTTGAAATTAGATGAACTCATGGGAATAATTCCAAGATTATTACGTGGGAGAAGTTGCGGATCTATTCCCATAACTAGGATTTGTGCACGTCTCAATGTGACAGAAGAAGATGCTATTCAAGCAATCGAGCTTTTTATAAAGCAAGAAGCGTTCAGGGGAGTGATACAAGAAGAAATGGGCAAGATACACCTTTTATTAGAAGAGAATTGGAATCAATCTGGAAGGGATTTGGAGAAGATACAAGCTTTAAAAGATGAGATTCAAACCTTATTGACCTCAGATGATTTGGATTTGACAAAGGATAAGATTATTCACTTGTTAGAGTTGAATATATCCGAGGAAGATAAGATACACTGGCAAACCATGCTCAAGAAAATTGAAGAGAAGAAAAGGCTTGTACAGAAAAATGAAATCTTGGATATTATAGAGAGAGGAAATTTCGAGGAGGCAATAGAAAGAATTGAAGCTTTGCTTCTGCAAGATATGCCTGATGAGGATAGACAATTCTGGAATGATGAGCTGGAACGACTAGATGATATTCTTATTGAGCAAGAGGAGAATAAAAAAGCTGAAAAGATGGAACGTCTAAATTCACTTATAGTAGAAATCGAACAATTAATCCTCGAGGAGAACTGGAAGGATGCAAAACATAAAATAACTGAACTACTATCAGAAGAACTAACTACAGATCAAAAATCACATTGGGAGACTGAAATACAAAAGGTACAAGAAAAGCTAGATGAATTGCTTGTTGAGAGTGCAAAATTAATTGATATGATAAAAGAGTCAAATGCTAACTATACCTATGATATAAGTCTTCAATCAATTGTGAGACTTCTAGAGATCAAAATCCTTGAAGAATCTTTACGTGATGAGTATTTACTAATGAAAGATGATATTAGTCAAATCCAGGAACAAATTGTGCAATCAATCCAAGCAATTGAAGTTGCAGAAACCTTGGAGGAGAAGGCATTACTCATTGAGAAACATCTTGAGATGGCTATTACGCAAGAATCAAAATCGGAATGGCAAAATACCCTTGAGGAGGTCAAAGCAACTCTTGAAGAAGAGAAGAATAGAAATAGCATTGATGCCATCAAAAAGGCATTTAAAGAAGCTGCTACACCTCAAGAGAAAATAGAACATATAGGTCGAATGCTTGAATCAGGAGGTTTAGATGAAGAAGAACAAGCTTTCTGGCAGAATATTCATTCTCATTACACAAGTAAAGAATTCAATTTTGATGAGTTGGATGCAGAATTATCTGTAGGGGTATTGTTTAATGATAAGACGTCTGATTTATCAGTTCCTAGCTATACAGATTCATTAATATCTATCTCCATTAAAATTTCTCATCCTGTGTTACTGAGCATGGAAAACCTGTACCTTATACTATATTCTCCTCAGATGGTTGCGATAGACGAATCTATTGTATTTAATGGAGAATCATTTGAATTAAATAATATGGGTGAAGATGATGATGGTCTATTCAAATATTCATTTTTAATCCTTGATCTTCCTACTTTTATGACCAACAATTCCATTACTAACACTTTAAATGTCGATCTTCAAGCGACTGTTTTATCCCCAGAACCAATGATGGATGTTCACGGACCTAAAATCATAGTGAAGGCGAATTCGATATTGGGTTTGGAGATAAAAAGGGAGTGTCCAATAATGGCCATCAATGTTAAGCATCAAAGATCAGAATTCAATATCAGGAAGAGCATAAATGGTATTGATGAGAATAGATTTGCCATAGAATTCAGTGCTACCAATGATGGAACAACATGTGAAGATCTTCAAATTAGAGATCTCATGCCATCTGGATTTCAATTTAAAATCAAAACTTTCAAATCAGACATTACCACAGAAGATTTAGTGATAGAAGAGGTTGATGGTGGATCTGTTATTGGTTGGAAATTGCTAAATGTTGAGCCAAGTACAGTAGTTACCATTAGTTATGAGGTTGCAAGAGTTGATCCAAAGGCTGATGTACGAAAGCTGATGAGTGTTTATCAGGGATAGAGCAGAAATCTAAAATATTTTATATTATCAACAACATCCCTACTCATTAATTATAAGTATAATAGAAAAGTATGAATCAGTGACTTCATATCAGACAAAAATCGTCATTTGTGGTGATCCAAGAGTTGGTAAAACATCGCTCAGAAGATCTTATCTTGGAAAATCATTTGAAGTAAGCTATCTGGAGACAGTAGGTGCAGATTTCTCTATCGTTGAGCTTAATAATGAATCCATACATACTATTAATCAGTTGTGGGATATCGCAGGTCAACCAAAATACGCAGGCACCCATCCTAGTTACTTTATTAGATCTCATGCAGCAATTATAGTTTATGATGTCACTATCCCTGAAACATTCTCGAATATTCCTCTCTGGTTGAACAGATTTGATGAGTATACCAATAATGGATTGATAATATCCATTGTAGGTAACAAGATTGATTTGGATGAAAAGATCACTGAACATGATCAAACCTCACTCATTTCTCAACTACAATCTAAATATCCTCAATATAAATTCAAAAGTTTTCGTACATCTGCGAAAACAGGATCCAATATTCGAACTTGTGTTGAAACCACCGTCTGGGATATTGTTGATTGGATAGACCAGCTTATTCCTGTGGAGACTAAGGAGTTAATTCTCTGGGATCACATTCCTGGTGCTTTCATCAGTACTTATGATGTAAGAAGTGGTCCTTCAATCTTGAGAAAATACCCTGGTACTGAGATATCACCCAACGAATACTTTAACCTGATAAAATTTGCAACCATATTAGATCTAGAGAATTTTGCTGGTCAAGATACTATCATCGGTCATTTACCTTGGAGCGAGATACGGGGAGATTACCATTATTTAGCCTTCAAATTAATCATCGATGTGAATTTGATTGAGATTTTCTTTGTAGCTTTTGTTTGTAAAAAAGAAATTACTGAACTATTAAATGCTCATAATATTGAGTTATATCAATCATTTGCCAGTGTCGAGGAACAATTGAGAAGGAAGATCAATGCCAGTGACATGGATCTGGAGCTACAAGCTTCATTGGGTGAGTTTGATAGCATTCTGAAAGAATTGATGACTTCAGTGTTTGCTTTAGTAAAACAATATATCAGCTAGAAATAGTGGAAATATAAACTACTCATAAAAAATTGAATTCTAAATTTCATATCGGGAAAAGAGATAAAAGAGAATAGATTCTTTATTACCTATGGCAGTATTACTACTAGATTCCGTCGCAGGTTTATTCTCAACAGCTTGTCTTGTTGTTGGTTATACACTTGGATTTTATACCCTCAACCTTTATAGACAGAAGAAAACAGGGATGCTCTTTCTCTCATCCATATTGTTTTTCACCTTACCCTCTCCATGGATTCCTGATGCATTAATGTTCTGGAACTTGTTACTAGGTGGAGATGGAATCAAGCACACTACTGGGATATATTCAAGTGCATGGAGTATTCCCATTCTAAGCACAACTTGGTTATATATAACTGCTGCCCTTTACAAAAGGCTACCGAACCTCAAGAAAGTGTTTCTTGGTGTTGGTAGCACCCTGGCCCTTGTGTTTTATTATTACATATATATCCTAAAAGAATATGTTATTACTGATATTCCTGATTCGAAAATCTTGAATATCGACTACACCACAATCCCCAATGCGATTGTTACTATTTATGGCTTGGGTGGAATATTTTTTATCCTTCCTTCATACCTTTACTTCTCAAGCAAAACTGAGGATGCATTGTTTAAATTCAGATTCCGCATGATTGCCACTTCTGTTACATTATTTGCAATTTCTGGAGTTTATGATTTGATCTCCAAATATGATAATATACTTGATTTTATTTTGGTTAGAGTTTTTATTCTGATCTCACTTATCTGTCTCTATCTAGGATATGTTCCCCCTAATATGATTAGAGAACGTTATTGATCGACATAATTTAAGATCATCTCTTCATCCTTGACAGCTGGTCGAACAATTTCGATGAGTTCTTCCTGCTCAAGAATGAGAAATAAATTAATTAGATAATCAAGATCTTGATTGAGGGAACGTGTAAACCTCTGTAGAGGGGTAACAGGATTTTGGATGAGGTAGGCAATAAGCTCACTAGCAGTCTTAGTTACCTCGTCTCCATACTTTGCAGCTAAATAAGCTAGTGATTCCTGCATCTCGGCCTGTTCGATTTTGAGTTTGAAGAACACTTGATGTGCAACTATCAGCGTTTGGAGTTGTCGTACGAGAAAGACATTGGGATAATTATTGACATTTTTGGATATGAATAGAAGCGTTTCAATAAATAATCCTAGAGTTGTGGGTGGAAGTTTTTCAAGCAAATTAACCATAATTAGTAACCATTTCTCTACTACACTACTGTATGAAACCTCACAAGCATAATACTCCAATTCAATTGTTCCAAGATCTGCCTCTATAAATCCTAACATTTTTTCTCTTCTGTGATCCATATCACCAATCTGCACCGTGGCCCGTAACCTCTTATCAATAATTCGTATCCGGTATTCGGTATCTGGGAGAAGTTTATCGATATAATACACCTTATGTTTATCCTCTAGTTGTTGGATATTATTAGGCATGGGTAATCCGGGTAGGGTAGCCTTTTTCATCGGTTTTCTTTCTTTCGGGAGTTGCAAATTCTCCACACTTCGAATATCAAAATTTCCATCTACCTGGAGGTTATTGATCCCAAGAAATCCTAGATCGCAATAGTGAATATCACTATAAATTAAAAGTCCATTGCTACTCTGTACAACCTTCTCTTTATGGTTTCTAATGCTGATATTCTTACTCCTCATTGATGTGCAGCGGGAACATTGATATCGTGCTTCCTTAAACTCAATCTTGGGTGTAGGTAGAGCCATGGCATAGTTCTTAATAAATATTAATTAATAAACTTGTTTTGTTTAATTAATATTATCGCGAGCTCTAACGTACTTACGAATATTTTGTCTGTTTAAATGGAGGATAAAAAATACTTTCGGAAGATTGTCACAACCAATCAGTGTTTTCTGTTTATCTGGACCCTTTAAACCCAAGTACGAAAAATACTTTCGGAAACCTGTTTCTCACTATCCTTTTAATGTATAATGAGGACAATTGTGTATGGATGATGATTATATTCGTGATGTTTTGAAGGATATCATTGACAAGGATATCGATATTCATTCGACAGAGACATTTCAAGGAGAAATTGACGGTGATATTGATGAAGATTTGCTACAATCTATATTAGATGAGATAATAGTGGAACGGACAGAACGTGAACTTCCTCCTAAAAGGCAGAATAAAAAGGAATCCTCTCCTATTCTTATAAATACTCTTTACCGTATGTTTAATCACCCTCGGTACTGGAATCAACGATCCGATGATTTAGCTAATAGATTGCATATCTGCTATGAATGTGAGCATGAGAATTGTCAGCATATTCACACAATAGCTTATGAGAAGGAGGAGAACCTTCTTGATTTAGCTATTCAATCTTGTGAGCATAATCCTGATGGCATAATGACCTGTATAGAATGTATTAAACAAGCTGCTAAAAGGGTGAAAAAGCAGGAGAGGCAGACAGATATTCTCCTATTATGGGATGAGGCAGATTTGAATCAATTTTTGATGATGGAAGCAGAATTATTGGATACTTACTTGTTTTACAATTGATATTTGATCGAATTTTCGATATAGTGATTTATATTAAATAAATTGTTTTGAGGCGTATGCGAAGAGACGATTTACAAAGCAATGATATTGCACAAAAAGAAGAACTGGAAAGGGAACTAGTTGGCCATCTAGGTGTCATAGTACAAAATCAAGTTCGAATTATCCCTCTAAATTTCGTTGTTATTGGTTCGAATATCTATTTTCACGGTGCATTGGCTGGTGAAAAATATGAACTGATTAAAACTGGTTGTTCTGCGAGTTTCAGTATTGATAAACCATATTCATTTATCTCATCCACTTTCCAATCTGATTCATTCGCATGTAATGCTTCTCATTACTTTAAATCCATACATTATATCGGTCACGTTGAGATAGTTCAGGATTTAACAGAAAAGGCTCAAGTCTTACAAAAACTTATGGAGAAGTATCAGGATCCTTCAAGTTTCACTTCTATTACTGCTTCTGAAGCATTGTATAAAGCAATGATTAGTCAAACCGCAGTATTCAAAATGCAAGTTACATCTTACACCATGAAGATCAAATTTGGTCAAAATGAATCGGAATCAACTATTGAGAAAATAATCAGTGGATTGGATAAACGTGGTACTGCTTTGGATCTCGATACTATTAAACAAATCAAGTATTTTAGACAATAATTAATCTGAGTTCCATTATTCCTGTCAATATTTTTTAACTAGATTATTCAAGGCATCAATATGCCAAATATGTTGTCTTCAGTCATGGCTAAGAGTATTTATATTCTCACAACCATGTACGGAGCGTTTTTTGCGTTGATCTCCGGAGCATTCTACATTATCTACAATGAATCCAATATACTTATTGCTGGTATGGCAGTATCACCAGTAATATTTGGCCTGTTGATAACAGCAATTCTAGTGCTTCTTCAATTCATGATAGGACCTTTTTTCATGGATTTTCAGTTGCGTTGGATGTATCATATGACCTGGATAAGTATAGACCAGTTACCAGGTGATATGGCACATACTCTCCATCAATCCATGCAGAAATACAATTGGAGAGTGGGTAAGATTGGAGTGATCCATGATGGTACTCCAAATGCTTTCACCTATGGATGGAAGAGAAATGGAGCAAGAATTGTTGTTACAGAGGGTCTCATGGATATGCTTGAACCAGAGGAACGAGTTGGAGTGTTACAACATGAAATTGGTCATATCATCAATCGGGATTTTGCATTTATGACATTGGCTCAATTTATACCCATTCTGTTCTACACACTCTATTCACAATCATCAAACTTTGCAGAGGTAATCAGCAAAGCAAGAAGAGGCAGTTCAAAATCAAGTAAGAATGATCCCACACCTGCATTAATTGCAGGATTATATACTATTGCAGTTACTTCTTGGTTGATCTATGCAATATCCAGTTACATAGTGGCTTACCTTTCAAGGTTGAGAGAAACAGCAGCTGATTTTTTCAGTGCCACAGAAACACAGAATCCCAACGCACTTTCTTCAGCACTAGTCAAAATTGCGTATGGAATGGTGATTGCAGATGCTAGAATAAAACAACAACTCTCCGATGATAATATTGGACGAAAACAACGAACTGATCTCAACCGTAGACAATCAATGATGTATGGATACCGTGCCATGGGTATATCAGATATCAAATCTGCTAGAGGTTTAGTGATGTCTGCATATGCAGGAGGTACTCAAGAAGTCAGAGAGGAACATGTTGCAGCAGCAGCATCATGGGATCTTACCACACCATGGGCAAAATATCTTGAATTATACTCGACTCACCCCTTAACTGGTAAGCGTCTGAAAAATCTTGATAAAATCGCGCCTGAACTGAATCAAGATCCCAAATACCCATCTCTAGGTACTGTCAAGCCACCAGAAAGCCTATGGGATGAATTCATCACTGATCTTCTACTGATGAATGTGGTTCCTGCATTACTATTCATCCTTCCTCTAGTGCTGGGAATCTTGGCAGTTGTATTCAATTTCTCACTCTATTTAGGTGTTGGAATAGGATTGCTTCTAGCCTCTGGACTCTGGATGTTAAGGACAAAGATTCAGTATCCAGTTATTGATGCCTATGATGACCTAAACCGACCCAAGAATACTGTACTGGAGGCGTTAACAAGCATGGAAAAGGATGGCTACTACGAGGCATCCCCATTTAGAGGAAAACCTATAGTACTCGAGGGCATCGTGACAGGTAGGGGAAATCCTGGATTTTTCCTTGGTGATGACTTTGTAATTCAGGATGAAACTGGATTCGTTCGAGTGGATTATCAATCTGTATTTAGCCTCTATGGGCTTTGGTTTGGTTATCGTCATGTTCGTGATATGATGGGCACAAAGGTCAAACTCATTGGATGGTACAGGAGAGGAATGGCTCCTATGGTTTCCATGTACAAACTCTACCGGCCAAATGGTAAAGTACATAAAAATCGATGGAGGGGGGCTAATCGAATTCTTGGATTTTTCATCGGAATACTAGGTGTTCTTAGTATTCTGTATGCTTATCTCTAAAATAGTGTCTTGGGCTCCATATTAGTGTGAGTATATTTTAAAGATTCAATTTATTTGACTAATTATGGTTTGGAAACAGCCAGAAATATCAGAGCTTGATGTGAATAAAGAAATCAAGGATTTGATGAATAAAGGAGTATACTATAACTCTGAAGGTAACCTAGCTGATGCTTCCCTTCTTCTAAAATTAGAGTACATTTTCTTCTCCATACTCACCTGGATAGGATTAGTTGCAGTGATACGTTTTCTACTCTCTTTATTATCCAATGGTGCAGATTTGAGTTTGCTAATTATTGTTATCGCAAGTATTCTCTTCATTTGTATTTTCGTTTGGTTATATATTTGGGGCTGGAGACGATATGAACAAGCATGGTATCATTTTGATCACTTGGATGAATTATTGACTGTTATCAAGGATGGTAAGCATGGATTTGAAGTATTTGAGATTCCATATGAAGATGTTCATGAAATTGAATGGTATGATGGCCCTAACGGCAAGGCAATTATCAAGGCAGCATCATTTGAATTCTCTACCAATAGATACTTAGATAAGCGCTTATCATCAGTCACAGAGATGTGGGATGATCTGGCAAGGATCAATTCAAAAATGGTTTCTTGGCCAATTCAACTTCTTTGCCCAAAATGTTATAGAGAATTTGGAAGCCATACTGGAACAGGGATTTGTCCCTTTGATGAGGTTATTTTGATTGATCCCAAGGTGAAGGGAAGGATTGACCCAGAAGAGATACACCCCGATGATTTTGACCGATTATGACAATATACTTTGATCAAATTTGTGAATGGCCTCCCTAGATATCTTATACTCCTATTATAGTTTGAATATCATGACCTATCTTGACCAAATCACCACTCTCTGGGAAAGTAAATCCGGTGATCTAAGCATTATCATGAATGATATTGTGCATTTATTAAAATCAGCCAAGATTGAGGGTGAAGAGATACCCAAGGAACTAGAGTGTGAGTTATTATTGCAGGCTAACTACTCTTTGGGATTTGGTAATGAGGTTGAGGATGCTAAGATCCTATTAGATCTCATCTATGACATGCGTAATTCAAATGTAACTAATAATCTTCTCAGGCTTACTTGTCTTGGTGCATCAAGTATTTTGTCTAATCTAGCTATGGATGAGGAGCAAAATACTAGAAATACCGCTCTCACCTTGAGTAGATATGGAATGGATTTCAACAGCACCAAATCAATGAATCTAAGAATTTATCTTGATACTGTACTTCCCATACTTGAAAGTGGTCAATCATCAACCTGGTGGTTGGAATTGGCTAGTTTTATGATAATCTTCAAGTTAATCATTCAAAGACTAGGTAGTGTTGAAGAGCTTGATGACTCAATTGAAAGAGTACTAAAGGACAGGTTAGATGGTATGAGCAAGGATGAGGTATATTACCAATCCTGGAGAGATAGCTGGGTGGAGAAGAATGATTATTATCGGTTTAACAGTTTACTCATAACAGGTACTTTTGCGCCTGATACAGAGTTGCTAGACATTATCAAGCAATATTGAGGTGTATATTATGAGAAAGCAGCTATGTAGGGGTCATCTGGAGACTGAATCTAAACAGCTGCTTGAGGCTCATCTAGAAGTACATGCAAGCAAAACACGTTTTTTTAGAGCTAAGGCCTTTTTGATCACAGATCTCGGAACTGAATTTAATCATTATCAGGAAGGTTCTTGGGTAGTTGGAAGGTTTTATTGCAGGTTGGTGCATCATGATATGACAGATCATATCTATGATTTAATCTCAACAGATGAGGGCTACGTTTCTACACATCTTGATGACAGTACAGAAAGTTTAGTTATTAGATGTACCGCTATTCACTCACATGAGAAGCGAGAGGAAAATTCTACGATTTCTAGACGGAACTCTACGAAACCGAATGTAAAAAGGCAGGAATGAGTTCCAATACATGGAAAATTCAAGAACAATGGGGCGATATTCGTACCAAAAACAACAAAGTCCGGATAGTTTAAAAGTGTCCAAACAAAATAGTTGTTATCACCGATACTCATTTGATCACTAACTTTTAAAAACTACTTCGTGCTACTACAACATAGTCAATAATTTGACTCTCTAATTTGTTAGAGATTCCTTTATAGGAGAAAAGAATATGAAAGTCTTAAAACTAACACTATTTGCTTCACTTTTCCTGCTTTTAGCCTCCAGCAGTGCTTCACTTGCTGCAAGCAACAGCATGGATTTTGAGGTAAATTACATTAATGATGGTGCAGCTGCCAGTCTAGACATCTATTTCGTTGGTGAATCTTCCCTTGCACAGGACGAGATTGCTATGTCCACCTATGGCACCTACGACATTGTCTCTTCTGAGCCAGTTCTGCTGACTGTTAAGGTAAATATTACCGGTTACACAATGTGGACAGATATCTTCAACTACACAGGTACCCCAACCGAGGCATTCGCAACTGCTGGTCAACTTGATATGGTAATTGATGGTTCTGTATCCACCGTTGGTGCTGGATACGTATCCGGTTCTGGTGGTTTTGTATCACTAACTGGTGCCTATGATCACACCGTTGCATTCATCTACTCCCTTATGGCAGAGGATGGAACCTTCAGCTATGCTACCGATTCCATCACTGTTCGTATCAGAGAAGCTGCTGCTGACTTTGGTGACTTTGACGTTAAGGACTATGCCCTTAGCTATGATGTGACTGATGTTGCAGTTGCTGGTGAGAACATCTCAAGAGCACACACTGTACCAGTATATGGTTATCAGAGAAATGCTACCGTTGAGATCAACGAGTGCGAAGTTACCGTTGAGGGTTCAACCATGAATGAGGAAATCTCAATCGTTGGTCAAATCGATTCCACCGGTTCCATGGATGATGCAACTGATGAGTGGGTTACCTCCACCATTGGTCGTGCTTTCCTCTTTGATGCTGAGGGTCTTCACCTTATTGGTGATACCGCACCCACAGTAGCCAAGGTAAGATACAGTGGTGCCAATGACACCTCCACCTACATTGGTGTAGTTGTCCTCGGTGATGCTGGTATTGGTTATCACTACTACGATCACGAAGGTCTTAGAGGTACCTATGGAGATACCGACAATGAAGTTGATTTCGAATTCTCATTCGATTTCCTCAGTGCAATGTCTGGTGCTTGGTTCATTGAAGGTTCCGAGACCGTGATTGAGAGAACAGTCGACACCCCCGGATTTGAGGCTGCCCTCTCCTTCGTGTCCCTTGCAATCATCGCATACGTAGTTCCCAGAAAATTCAAGAAATAAATTAAATAGCGTATAATTACCCCATTTTAATTATACATCCAAAATTTTACAATATAATCAATATTCAAGTTCAAACATTTTTTTATCGATAAACCCAATAAGATATGAATGTACAAAGAATCCTCTGTTTAGTGAAAGTAATTTTCAAAGTACTACTGCAGATGCTAGTGTTTGCAGCAATGATTACTGTGCCTTTTATCCTTCTCTATACTCCAGAGGTCTGCTGGGTGGATGATTACAGAGATATGGGCCTACTCAGTCCTGTGAAAGTGGATGGCCAGGAAAATATAGTGTTTATCAACCACTATTTTCTTACAGATGACCCCAACTATGGTGAGTCAGGTGTTGAATCAATTGAAGGAGAAGAAGTATTTGTGCTGGTGAAGCTGGATACTGATGGTAATCTCCTCTTTATGGAATCAATAAAAGGTTATAATGACAATCCCTATGATCCCGATCACCTTCCAGACTTGAAATTTGACCTAGTTATTGACAATTATGATAATATCTACATTATTCGATCAATATTCAAAGGAGATTTTCTGCTTCAGAAATTCAATTCAGTAGGGCAAAAACAATGGGAGAAGATAATCGATGTCACTGGTTTTGATATTAAGGTGTTTACGATAGGAGATGATATTCTTGTCGGTTATACTACAACCTCAGAACTTACTGATCTCAATTCGTATTCATATGAGTTTATTCGATTCAACGCTGCAGGAATGGAATTAGATCCTGTTTCCTTACCTCATCATGTTGATACAGCACAAATCACAGGTGGAATCAGTTATCGACTTGAAGATATCAGTACTACTGCTGATACTTTGTATCATATTATCATTATATCCTACTATGAATCAAACTTACTACAATTTGAATATATCATCAATTCCTATGATTCTGACTATATTTTTCAAGATCAGCTAACTATTAACAGAGAAGAGTATGGTAAAATGAGCTTCAAACCATTTGATAATGTATTATACGGTGTGGAAACTTTTGATCGGAATAGTAGTGTTTATGCTTTCGATCCAGTATCCGGAACCAGCACCTATCTAGATAGCATAAATACTCCATTTATCCTGGATTTTGATGTGGTGAAGTTATCCGATAGAATTCTATTCAATATTATTCTAGATGCTGCTCTGGGTACAGTGATGTACGAATTTACAGGTGGATCGATTATTGAATCTTCACAATTATATGATTACAATACCCATGACCATCCATATAATTACGAAGAGACACATATTGCAAGTAGTGGTGGAGTTATTCTGCTCTATGGCCGATTTGCTAACAACAGTCTCATTACTGATGGATCTTACCAATCCAGCTATGCTGGAAGTTCAGATACTTTGCTGGTGGTTATGGATAATGATCTCAATATTCTGATGGATAGCTATTTTGGGACCATTGGTGCTCCATACTATATGTGTGACTAATTTATCGATTATCCAATTAAGCAGAAATAAAGTACATTTTTCTCTCAAAATTTTATGCAATCATTATTTGTAGGCAAAATATTTACACGATACTGACAATGATCCAGGGCTAGCTATTGCCATGGGTATGAGTGATACTGTTCGTTGGCCCATGCAGAGTTTCATATCAACAACAAGGATTGAGAAGGAAGCTTTGTCCAGAATGAGATCAATCATCCATCTCTGTGGTCAGGTGATCTTCAGAGCCCAGGGTAAAGACACATCTGGATACATTGATATGGAGGAAGAAAAGAAAAGGCTCAAACCAATTCCCTCTGATGATAAGCCAAAAATAGTACAGGATATCTATTATTACTGTATTGTATGCTCTAAGAGATTTGATATTCCAGAACACATGAAAAGGGAATTACTCAAATCAAGCTCAGCCCCCAAGAAGACCTTACCCACACATCATGGTCGGGAGATGGAGATACGGATTGTAGAGGAATAATTAATTCTTTGAAAAATACGAAATGTTGTAAAGTTGTATTGGTTTTCCGATACTCGTATTACTATTCTGATAATTTTCTTTGATTTCTCAAAAATGATAATAACTCTGTGAGTTATGAGTAGAATAATTACAGATTTGAGTTTATTCAATTTACGATTGTCGAACATAGAGAAATTCTTACCAATTAACCAAATGATTTAAATATTTAATTGAGTTAGTTGCATCCATGAAAAGTAAATTTTCTCTAGTTTTCTTATTAGTATTAATGGGAACTATGGGAATGGTTTCTGGTGCCCCAGAAAAGCTCATTCAGGCTGATCAATGTGATGCACCGCGTGTCGATATTTCAATAACAGAGGGTTATTATGCAGATCTCGATGGAGATGGGGCAGAAGATGATGTATTTGTAAAAGTAGAATTTCAAATTTTGTGTGCTAACAGGGCCAATTTTGATTATTATGTACAGTTGACTCAACCATCTGGATTAAACCATATGTATGCATATCATGTAAATACTAGACTGAACTATCTTACATTTGAAAATTTCTTTTGGAATCACGCAATTGAATCTGGTGATTATCAAGCAGATGCATGGGTAGTGTTAAAAACAGGTGGAACAACACTAACTCATGGGAATCTCATTTTTGACCCCCCAGGTGGATCGGGTACTGAACCTCTTCTGCACTCATTGAGATTTTATTGAAGTATTATGCAAATGAGGTAAACTATCTTGAAATTGCAGAAGCACGAATTGGATTTGTATGATTATAATATATTCTTTATCTTATATTCAAATCCATTAGCTTCCTATGCAGAAATTGCACGAGAAGTTGGCCTTACAGCTGCAACAATAAAGGAAAGAATAAATGCAATGAAATCTGCAAATTTCATAAATGAAGATAAAGAAATTGCAGATCCTGTCTTAGGTACAAGATTACAAACAGAGGTTGAAATAAGGTATAACCCACAGTCTATTGGTTTAATTAGACAACATGTAATTTTTGAGCGAATTAGAAGTTATTCAGATCTACGAAAAATTAAGAAATTCTGTGATGATCATCCATATACTCATTTTCGAGCCGAAATAATTGGTAATGGTCTCTCATTGTATTCACAATTTGATATTCCTGAAGATATAAGGGTAATGATGGATAATACCTATCAAATACTTTCAAATGAATTGGGTATTGGTAATATCGTAATCTGTAATGAAATAGAATTTGTAGAGGGATTGCCTAAAATATCTAATATCGATACTTATACTGGTGATTGGAAAGAAAACTCAATCCAAGAATCATTGCTTTTCGATATCATGGAAAAAGCAAAGATGAGTATTAGTATTTCACAATTAGAGAAGAATTCAAATGAAATCTACAAATTAAGTGATTTAGATGCAAAACTTCTTCGTGAATTGACTATTAATGGAAAGGTTTCAATTACAGAATTAGCATCAAATTATGGTGTGAATAAGAGTACAATTTCAAGAAGAATAAGAAAAGTAATGGATTCAGTAATTGATCGAGCAATTCTAAACTATAATACAGAAATATTTGGCATTAATACTTTTCAATTAATTACAGGTCATTTTCAAGATGAGGAAAGCAAAAATGTATGTTTGAATTTTACAAAATCAAATGTATTACCCATGAGAGTAAGGATTAGTATTGATGATAATTTACAATATGTAATTTATTCCGCAGGGTCTTCAAAACATACGGTAGAATTATCAAAGCTTATATGGGAATTATCTGATCCAATTTCATATCATAGTTATCAAATCGATCCTAAAAGTTTTATGTCTTATTACTTCTATCATGAAAATTATGATGAAAAAGAGGGTTGGAATACGGAAAAAGAATATTCTGTAGATATACCACTTAATTCAATAAAATAAAGAGACTAGAACATAGAATGAGTATTAATTTTTATCATATAAAAAATCTATATCTGAGTTATTAAGGTATAATAACTGAATCTAAAAGAAGTAATTAAAATCTTGAAACTCACATGTTACCTGCAAGGACATTCTCAATACAGTTGATATACAATTTTTCCATCTGGAACACTATAGTTGGTCAGAGACTGAAAATAACCTATCCGATTCAGCTATTTGCTGAATACTGCTCTCAAATCCAATTTCATTAAAGAATTATGGCCGCAAGGCAAAGATATATATTATAGTTACTCACTTAAGGTTCTGTAAATAGATATATTTACACCCACCTTAATTAGACCCAATGTGAGTAAAATTCAGAATTTCCGGATGAAGCGTGAAGTGTAAGAAAAGCTCACATGGGTTATTTTTTCGAGTTTTCTTTAATTCTTGGTTCGATGTATCTCTCCTGGGCATTAAATTTATTTGTGACGGTAATCGTATTATTTAATTTGGAGCTTCCAGATATGTAATAATTAGTAGTTCTTGTTCTGGTTTAGTAGACTTAGTCAGAGACTGAAAATTACTTTATTTGATTCAGCTATTTGCTGAATACTGCTCTCAAACCCAATTTAATTAAAGAATTATGGCCGCAAGGCAAAGATATATATTTGACTTGTTCTATACATATTATAGTTTCAATTCACCTTGATTTGCCGCTGAGTTAGCGGCATTTTCACAACTAATCATTCCGATATTCGGAAGATAAGGTCAGAATGTCAGAGTAAAAGACTTAATAGTGCATAAAGTATTTTACGTTTAGAAGATATGATAATAAAAAATATTCAATCTATTTTAATATGTTTTCGATTAGGAATCTATGTACTACATTTATAAGTGTCTGAAATAGAATGCACTTGCCGAAATTAGCTAAGCATATTCCATCGAGAATTTGTCTTGCTAAAAAACGCTGCATTAAGGGAAGAGATTCCCCTAATTAAGGTGAAAAGAAAAAATGAACAAAAAGTTACTCAGCTTTGCAATTATCGCTGTATTTGCACTCAGCGTCTCTGCAATGGCTAATACTGTTTCTGCTCAGAGTTCCTATATTGAAACAAACTTTGAGCTTTATTACTATACTGAAGCAGGTTCAAGAACCACCGAGTCTTACGCCCTATACGTAAAACAGGCCCTTGCTCCTCTTGGTATGGATGTAAGAATCTTCGCAAAACCCTTCGGGCAATTTGTCGGAGATCTCCTCCACGCTTCATCCGGAAGACCATTCGATCTGGCCCATGTACGTTTTGGTGGTGGTACCCCCACACCTGACTTTGGATGGCACTATGCCTCAGATCAGTACTTCGGTTACTACATGCTCCAGCTCGGAGACCCCGACTGGCAAGCTTGGCAGGAAGAGGACATCGGTTACACTCAAGCAGAAATTGATGACATGATTTATGAAATCGATTATGAGATGAACATCGATAACAGAATGGCTCTCTACGAAGAATTCAATGACTTCTACTTTGAGAACCTCCTCTACGATCTGCCTGTAGTTGCCCGTAACTTCCGTACAGCTATGTGGAAGGGATATGGTGGTCCAAACAATGAACTTTGGGATCCCCAAGAAGGTGTTGTCACCTCCCGTGCACTTGGTGCAACCTGGGAGACCAACGAGGATGACAGAGATTCCAACAGCACTCACCTAAGATTTGCAGTTGGTACTCCTCAGATGTACAACCTTGATCCTTATCAGTCTGATGACTCCGAGCAGTCAGAATTGACTGGTTATTCCCACACCCGTTTGATCTCTTACGATCGTTACAACAACCCCCACCCCAACCTTGCATGGAACTACTTCCAGGCTGAGGATGGAACCTATGACCACGACGCAAATGAATCCACCGCAGCTGTCCCATTATTAAGATTCACTTTCTTAATGAGAGACAATGCTTACTGGAGTGCTACCACTGATTACGAGGGCAACGCTGTTGCTAAGGATCTATTCGATGCAAATGATATGAAGACTGCATTCGATCTAATGATGACCTTCATTGACTCTGATACCTACGATCTCTCCTTTGAGGCTGATTTCGAGGGTGTTGTTGATTATGAGGTTGCAACCACTATCAACACTGATGATACCTTCAACATTTGGTATGATTCAAGATACGTAACTCCTGATGATTACATCAAGTATGGTTCATGGGTACAACCCTTACCCTCCCACCTCCTTGGTGGAACCCTCCACTATGTCAACGAGTCTGATGGTGATGCTATCGTCGAGAGCGTTCTCGAGGTTGGTATGCCCTTCAACCCCTGGGATTCTGAGGAATGGAATCACTGGGAATCCTTTGAAGGATCCTCACTTGTTGGTGCTTATGAGCTCGTAACCCTTAAGGAAGGAGAATATTACTCCTTTGCAGTCAGAGATGACTGGTACTACCCCAACGAATGGGATGTAGATACCTACTATGACAGCGCTGATGCTGAGATTCAGGCACTTGAGGCTATTGCTGGTGATTCCCTCGATGTATTCGCTCCCTTCAATGATTACGATCAGGAAGCATACTACTGGGCATATGCTGGTGATGAGACCTCAAAGACCAAACCAACTAATCAGGGTATCCTTACCATTGATCACGTTATCATTGAGGATATTAATGCTATGCTGATCCAATTTGAGGCTGGTTCAATCGATACATTCGGTTCAACCTCACTTGGTGCAGAGCAGGTTGCAGCTCACGTTGATGATCCAAGATTCATCGTGAAGACCATTATCCCCATGAGAGGTCCTGAATTACTTATCTTCAACCTCCTCCACCCCGATCTACAGAAGATCAACGTCAGAAAGGCAATCTCACACGCACTTGACAGAGACACATTCGTGCAGATCCATGATGGTTTCGCCATTCCATGGTACAGCATTGCATACCCCAACTCTGGTGAGTTCGACAAGATCCAGGCTGATGTACCCTACTCATACGAGACCGCAAGAGATCTTATGAGACAGGAAGGTTACCAAGCAGCTGATAGCAATGAGGCAGTTCCAACAGCAGATGTACCTGATGTGATTGATGTTGCAGCAGGTCTTAACATCCCCGGATTTGAGCTCTGGATGGCCCTCCTCGGTGCTTTCGTGATGGTACCCATCGCACGTAGAAGAAAATAACTTAGTAAGTAATTAATAATTATAAACTAAAATCAAAATTAAATAACCAATTCATTATCATTTTTTAATAATTTCAAATAATTAATTCTATATCTATATGATTGAAAATTAAATAAAATTCAAAATTTGCAAAAGGATTGGGTATTAGTATCTCAATAAGCTAACCTTGATTTATCGTATAATTACCCTTAATAAGGTGCGTGTTATTCTTCTATCATGCGTAAGCTACAATTGGCAATTGTCATGATCATGATGGGTTCGATGATGTTTCAACCTGTCTCCAGCCAATCTTTTGGATATAATTTCTCATATAACCTACTCATCCCTTCAGATGATTTTAGATTTGAGGCAATGGCCCAATCTATTAAACAGCAATGGAATTCATTACTTGTGGATACAATAACCGTAGGTGTGACACGGCCTATATATCAGAATTATCTTGTATCTGCAGCACAACAATGGGATATAGCCATTGTGGAATTTGAGATATTGAATAATGCCTATCCTGGTTTCTTTGATCTTTATCACCCTGAATCTGCCATGGGTAGTGAAGTATACAAGGTATCAAATACTAATCTAGAGGGGAATAACAGTGATTCAATATCGAAATTCATCGGATTAATTGAGGATTATGATGATGCCATGGAGAAGAGTGCACAGATTCCTATTGCCAAGGAGCTACAGCAAGTATTTAATGAAGAAGTATTACTGGATATTCCTATAAGCTACAATCCTCACTTGATTGCCTACTGGAAAGGTTTTGATGGGTTTGATCTAGATGAGGGTATTGTGTATTCAATATTTACTGGTGCTGGTTGGGTTGATATACCTGATCAAAGAACTTCAGATCTTGATACAGATGAGGTGTTATACCCTGTATATCAGACAAATAAAATGCCCAATCCCCTGTATGTGCAATATGAATCAGATCGTTATATCGTGCAATCCATGTATAGTTCATTATTCATGATGGATAAACAGGATAAACTCCACCCTGGAATGGCTGAGAGCTATAAGCATAGTACAGTAGGTGGAAAGAGTATCTGGGAGATCGATTTGTATGATAATATGCAATGGTCAGATGGACAACCAATTACTGCTGCAGATATAGAATTCACCCTTGATCTTAATAAATTCTCATGGATTCAAGCTGATAATCAGTATTACTACAGATATTTAGATGATATCGCTGTTCACAATGATACAGCACTCACTCTCACCTTCAGTACACCTACCATTGATGAATCATATGTCCTGGCTAACACATATATCCTTCCTGAACATATTTTCAATACTACCTACAGCTATATCGGTGAAGATTTTCATCCTTACGAGGGTGGTTTTCCCGGTGATTCTGAGGAGTGGGTTGCTAAACTATCAGATCCTGTAACCGGTGGTGCTTTTGTCCTTGATGAGTATTCTCTTGGAGAGATGATTGTGGTGACCTCCAATGACAAGTACTGGTTCCCCAATGAAGATGATACTGAATCATTTAATCGAGGTGGTAGTGATCCCGATCCATATTATTTCACCGATAGTGATCTAAACATCAATAAACTTAGTTTCCAATTCTCTGATGTTTCCACTATCACTAAGAATTCAGAGGAGATTCTTTTTACCTCTGGCAAGCGTGATTTCATCATGTTTGATTATGTCTCAGATGAGAATGTGGTTTATACCGATGATAGATTTGAGTTTATTGTCAAAACTTATGGTACAACTGGGTTCAAGCTCATCTTCCATCCTGAATTTGAAGAAGCAGTACCCTATGATATTCGTTTGGCCCTGGCACATGGGTTCAATAAGGATGATGTGGTGAATTTTCTAGGTGTGGGATATGAACGAGCAGATACTATAGTTTCTGAGGAATTCTCGGAGTATTTCAACGGTTTGACTGACATACCTTATGACTTCCAGAAGGCCAAAGACCTGTTCAAAATCTATGGATATGATGCACTAGAGGGAACAGGGGGATTGACTGCATCAATTGATGCACCAGCAATTGGCTTTTTCCTTTTACTAGGTGCAGTGTTTAGGTTCAGTAAGCAAAGAAGGTGAGGGTGTTTGGAAAAAAGGCGCACTTCAGATGGTTTTGCACGTACTGCAATTTCATTTGTTCTCGGAACAATTCTTGGCTTCAGCCTGTTTCTTCTGGGTTTCGTCTTTTTCGGTCTTGGTATTCTAGGGTCGACGACTGATTCTGGAAATCTGAGCCCAATAGTATGGGTGATTTTGGGAATAATTTCATCAGCGGTGGGTTTCTTACTCATGAGATACAATCTGAATACTGGACCAAATTATCATAAATAGGCTATTCTACAGTTCAAATTTGGCATATTTCCTATAATTTTCATCGTAACTTCACACCTTTTATAAATGCCCAAAGCATATTGGATTCAAGGCAGTTGTTATGCAACTGACCCACTACTCTTAACTGAGGTAAAAAAGTTATGTCGATGTTCGTATATAGTTTACGTAGGATACTAGCGATGGTGCCGCTAATAATTGGGATTTCAATTCTTACTTTTGCACTTTTCGCTTTTATGCCTGCTGACCCTGTTGCTGCTAAAGTCGGTTTAGATCGTAATGCAGAAAAGAAGAGGATTGCTCTTATTGCTAAATGGGGTCTTGATCAACCAGTTTGGAAACGATATCTGGATTGGGCGATTCCCATGTTCACAAAGTTGGATTTTGGTGAATCATGGTACACTGGTGAACCAGTAATTGATGAAATCCTACCTTTCATCGAGGCTACTGTTTTACTATTTGGTATTGCCTTCTTCTTCACCATTGTAATCTCAACCATCATGGGTATTATGTCCGCGATTAATCATAATTCAATTTATGATCAAGCTGCACTGTTTGGAACTCTCATCGGTTTCTCACTGCCATCTTTCGTGCTTGGGCTGTTAGTTATTATTGCTATCATGGCACTGACGGATGGTGATATGGTGGCAATTTATGATGGAAGTACCATGGATGGCATAGGAGATTACATGCATGTCATTGTGGCAGCTAATATTACTATTCTGATCGGTGGTTCTGCATTCCTCACCCGTCTGGTACGTTCCCAGATGTTGGATGTGCTTAGGCAGAATTATATTAAGACTGCAAGAGCCAAAGGTCTGCCCGAGAGAGTTGTTATCTATAAACATGCTCTCAGAAATGCACTACTACCCTTTGTTACTGTAGTTGCACTGTCCCTCCCTGGTATACTTGGTGGATCTGCCATTATTGAGCAGGTATTCAACTATCCCGGTGTAGGAAGAAGAATTGTTCGTGCTGCACTGCAATTTGATTTCCCAATCATTCTTGCATCCAATATGTTCTTCGGTTCAATGAGTATTTTTATGCTCCTCGTGGCTGAGATAATCTACGGTTGGGTTGATCCCAGGATTAAATTTTAGGTGATTATATGTCTACTTCTACAGAAACACAGGAAAGAATAATTCCACAATCTGGAAATTATACGGCATCAATGTTTGCCAATGGTATATCCGTGGTTATCGTCTCCCTTGCCGTTTTAGTCATCCTACTCTTCACATTTGGGTTTATGAGCCTGCTTGCAGGTATTAACCAATTTAGAATTGCAATGGATGCAGGTATCTTTGACGTAACATTAATTGAATCAACTTTCACCGTAAGTGGTGTTGAGACTATTGAAATTATTGAGGAACCCGTTGAATGGATTAAGAATGAGGACAATATTAGAGCTGCAAATTATATGCAATTTGTGCGTATGGGTTTTGCAGTTATCATTATGAGTTTTGTTCTCACATATCCCCTTAGATGGCTCTCCAAGACCTACGGTCGACAATCCATTGCTATTAAAGACTCTGGAATCGAGGTTTACAAATGGCCCCGAACCAAGCACGTACTCCCCTGGGAAGGTGTTCTTGACGTTACCGTCAAACAATCAGAGAGTGTTCTGTCAAACTTCTTTAAAAATGCACAGAAGATTACTATCTATACTATGGATCGATCTATTGGAATAGAGAGTATGACAATTGCAAATAACAAAGAAGCAGCAGCAAAACTGCAGATATTCGGTGATTCTCTCGAAGAACGTGTCATTGATTTTGGTTATGGTGAGTCTCTTGCTGTGATTTGGAGAAGAATGAAGAGAAACAAAATTGGTATGTTTGGTGCCTTTCTAGTAATCTTCTTCATTTTCTTCGCAACAGTTGGTGCTGTCATTGGTATTATTTTCCCACTCAACAGTCTTAACTCACAGATTACTGAGCACATTTTCATCTTCTATAATCCTGTGTATCCTAATTTCAACATGATTAATAGGCCCCCATCTGCAGATCACTGGTTTGGTACCGATGCAGTCGGTCGTGATATCTTCTCACGTCTCTTATTTGGTGCATTTTATTCCATTCTTATTGCTGTGATCTCCACTGTGATCTCCACTTTCATAGGTGCTTTTGTTGGTGCAGCTTCAGGATATCTTGGTGGAACCCTTGATAATCTCATTCAGAGACTGACTGAGATCCTCAACTCCCTACCAGGAATTCCAATCCTCTTGCTGATCTCTTCATCAATCACCCTGATCCTTCAATCAGTCAGAATTGAGGGTGCATACTATTTAGCTGTGTACTCCATCTTTGCACTCATTGGTTGGGGAGGTATTGCCCGTGTTGTGAGATCTGAGGTGCTAGGTCTGAAGAACAGTGAGTTCATTCAGGCAGAGATTGTACTCGGTTCCACTCATGGACGTATCATCAAGAAGCACATCCTACCCAATGCCATGTCCACAGTTATTATCTACTTCACCCTAGGTGTTGCAGGTAATATCATTGGTGTTGCATCCCTATCCTTCCTTGGATTTGGTTCCAACTCTACATTGGTTTGGGGTAAGGATCTTTCAGATGCTATCAACAACAGGCCATTAACTCACTGGTGGGGTGTAACTTTCATTTCTCTGTTACTCTTCCTGCTGGTTCTTGGTTTCAACCTCCTTGGTGATACTCTAAGAGATGCTCTTGACCCCACTCTGAAAGAATAATTTGGTTTAAAAAATAAATTATTTACAAATATTACTCAAATATAAATTTATCTAAAATTCTAGGACTCACAATTAGTGAATTTTCGTATGATTTTTATACGTTTAAAGAAACATAATTATTAGGTAGAATATATGGTAGATTATGCAACATTCTTCCAAGTCCTTGCATTCCCTGTAATAGTGCTTGTGCTATGGAGTCTCATTTTCAACAGTAAAAATTCTCGATTTACGAAATTCTTCATTGAAGGAGGATATGTCTTTGTTGTCATCCCAATGATGGTACTCACGTTTCTAACTGTACCATTCTTTGCTGTCGGCTTTTGGTTGAATTCCACAGATTATTCCAAGGAAATTGTCCAATTATTCATTGTCATAGTGATATTTGCCACAATAATTGTGGAATATTACTATGGTAAAAAAGTAATTTCTAACATAGAGGAAAGAGAGCAGATGCCCATCCTCCAAATCATCAAGAGAGAACTTGATCCTGAATATCGGAAACAGATGAAGGAATTGAGAAAGGAGAGAGCTGAGGAATCAGGGACTTACTTTGATGAGATTACCAGGATGAATGAGAGAAAGAGAAAACTCGATCTTGAGAAGAAAGAGAAACTCAAAAAAGCATTATTAAATGAATATGAGTAATAAAACTCTCTATTAGAAATTAAAATCACTTGATCATCAATTCTTATAATTACTTTCTAAAATTGCTAGGGTCTAACCTATTATTTCAAAAATAATACTTCTAATCTTAAATTATGATCAATAGAACATACTTCCTTAGGGGTATGAAATATGCTGCATATACGTCTGTAATTACATTTGTTATTATGCTGCTCTACTATTTATTAATATTATATGGCTCAGGGGCTTCATTCATTGGAATTTATTCATTTTTTACAGGAGGTATTCTTCTAGTTGTTGCAGGTTGTATTGGTCCTGGTAGGTATTTTGAGCGGTATAAATTGATGATTGTCTCTCCTGGAGTTTCAGGATCTTTTTTTGAGCACATTCCCATAAGTGCGATTTCTGTAGGTGATATTGCTGAAGCGAAAGTCATGATAAATGGAGAATTAATTGATACAATTTCATTCGATGAGAATATGGGTCAGATCCTTGTGCCTAGAAGTAAGGTTGAGGAGGCAACACTGAATGAACTTTGGTTAGATACAGGTGATGATGTATCAAATTTTGTATCATTTACTTTTTTTGAATTCAATGAAAATATGTCTGATGAGGAAATTGAGGAATTTTCACATTATGATGATCAGATGAGTATAGAGGCCCTCAAACAACAGAGGCAGGATTATATGAAGAAATACGATAGTAGTCCAGGCAGTATGGGTCTTGGATTCTTGACTACTGCTTTTCTAATCATGCTTGTTGGAATAATCGGTGAATCAGTATTTTAACCATCACCGAGAGGAAATAGTATATATATGTTTGAATACTGATCTATCTTACTTGATCAGTGAAGAATCTATCATACAACCATATAGAATTAGTTATACCGGCAAACCAGTTCTCTGGGCGATAACTGCCCTTGGTCTTGGTTTCTATATTTTAGGTGCATTATTCTTCCTATACGGATTTTTACTAATTACTATTGATAGTTTTACCCAATTTATCAATCTAGGTGTTGTTGCAATAGTATCTGCCTTTATTGTGTATATTCTCGGAAAATTCATCATCAATAGATGGGGTATGCAAACACTCTATGTCTATGATGATTATTATCAATTAGATACCCGATTTGGAGAAAAGACACGTATTGATTTCACTGATTTAGTATTAATCAAAGTAATCAAGCAAAATCCATACACAGAGATCCTTCCTCTTTCTTCACCCACTATTAAGATTATTACCTACTATAAGGTATTCAACCTGAATTCCATCAAATTCATCAAAACAGATGAGATGGTAGAGTTCTTTGAGGAGGAGGCAAAAGTATATGATGATATATTTGCAGAATTTTTCCATCGCTCTCGATATGCAATCACTCGGTTAATCTTTAGATTTACTCAGGATACAGCAGGGATAATTGGATTGGTGATAGTCCTAGTATTTGTATTCATGGCATTATGGGGAGCGCTTGCCATGGCTATTTCTCCGATTACACCATACTATGAGCATACTTTATTTCTACGTAATCCAGAGTATCTGAATTTTGAATTGGAAGGTTTTGATCAGGACAGTGCAGTCCTTGCACCACCATCTAGATACTTTTGGTTTGGCACTGATTTTGTGGGAAGAGACATTTTTGCTCGACTTGTGTTTGGTACAACGTTTACTTTCCTTATCGCAATCGCAGGATCAGCATTCGCAATTTTCTTTATTCTATTCTTCGGTATCACATCCGCCTTTAAGGGAGGAATTTATGATAATATAGTCATGAGGATTTCAGATGCATTACTCTCATTTCCACCTTTCATATTTTTGGTAGTGTTTTCTGCATTTTCGCTTGGTTTACGTGCAGCTATCCCAGGTGGATTTTTCCTCATTGTCTATATTGGTATATCGATTGTTATTTGGCCTGCTGGGGCAAGAATAATTCGAGCAGAGATCAAGGAAATATTGGAGACTGAATTTTTACTTGCCGCGAAGCAATTAGGTGCAACAAGATGGACTATATTCAGTAAACATGTCTTCCCACAGATAATTCCTACAGTGTTGATTCTCTTCACCTACCAGATGACAGATATTATTCTGGGTACTACATTGCTTGGATTTGTTGGTTTTGGTGCAGAATCCACACTTATTTGGGGTTCTGATCTATCTCATGCAATCGATGGTTTAGGGTTTCTATACAACTGGTGGACGGTAGTTTTTCCAACAATATTTATTTTCTTACTTGTATTCGGCCTCACCCTAGTTTCAGACTCATTGAGGGATAATTTAGATCCACGGATACGAGGAGGAATAAAAAGTATGCCAATAGAGCTGATTAAGGAGCTGGAATTATGAGAATGGGAGAATTTATAATTCAACGACTTTGGGCCATGGTATTCCAAGTATTGGGTGCGGTTGCCCTAATCTTTGTTATCGTTGGTCTTCTCCCCTATGATCCCACATTGATATTTCTATTCAATTTTCGAGGAACAGAAGAGGAACGAGCAGCAGCTCTTGCAGAGTTACGTCAGTCGCTTGGTTTGGATGTCCCCATCTATCAACGATATTTGAACTTTTTCAGAGATATTTTTGTCGAAGGGTCATTAGGTACTTCCTGGAGCAGTGGAGTACCAATAACCCAGCTATATGCTGATGCAATGTTTCTCACATTCTTGACATTTGGAATTGCATTTCTCATCTATACACCTTTATCTATATTATTTGGTATTCTTGCTGCATATTATAAGAATTCAAAATTTGATTATTTTATGAGAGTGATTACCACAGTGATCTATTCTATTCCTCCCGTGGTATTGGGCTTTTTGATCATAATCTGGATTATAGATATGCGTTGGACATTTGCACCTATTCCACCTGGATTCTATGTTAATACTATTGCAGACTTCAAGTTTTTGCTGGTTCCCATTTTGCTGACGATTCTGATTTATACTGGATTCCAATTCAGGCTAATTCGGATATTTATGCTCAATATTCTTAATCAGAATTATATTCGGACTGCTAGATCCAAGGGATTATCCGAACGTCAAGTAATCTTCAAGCATGCACTTCGAAATGCCCTACCACAATTCTTCAATACAATTGCTGTTACATTTCCGATTGCATTTACAGGTATTGCTGGATTGGAGATAGTATTTGGAATAAGAGGAGGAGGAACATTATTAGTGAATGCTGCACTCCAATTCGATTGGCCTGTTCTCATTGCTGGTACGGCAATTTATACAACGGTAAATGCGATTGTGCTTACCATAACAGATATGCTCATCTATGCAGTATCTCCTCGTCAACGATTTTCCATTTTTTCACAATAACAAGATATGAATTATTTTTGTCAAACTTGATTAGATGTATTAAGAATCAATCATAGAATTGGTTGTGCAAGAAATCTGATCCTTTTGATCCGAATGGAGAATCATTTGGAGAAGCAGTTATTAATAGTATGAGTATACCAAACCTATGACATTCTATCTTGATATTGTGATATTCGGATACTTGCTGTTTGAAAATGTACCATTCAGTGAGGAGGGGGTTGCACTAGCAGCAATCCTGTCTGGGTTGACTCTAAGATTGATCAGTACCAATGTATCATCACGAGATGATGAAACAGCGAAAATTGATGTTTTCTTTGGAACAGGATTTACCGCTTTATTCAAAAGGGATATGAGTTATATCATAAATCCACTCAAACAGATGATCAAATTGCAAGGACCATATGTTGAGTACTTAGTTTCATTTCTTCTTGCGGGGATCTTCCCTATTTTTGGTCCTGCTCTCGTAGATACTGCCTCTCTACAGGAGTATTTATTCTATGCACTCTGTATGGGATATGCCGTGAATAAACTGATACTGCAATTCACAGAGACACTAGATCAATATATTCAAAGTCTTAAGCAATTGAATGCATTCACACAACTGATTGATGCTTTCATGGAGGAAGCGCAATGATTGAGATAGATCTTGGTATTATACTTATCAGCATCCTGGCAGGTATTTTTGGAGCATTCATAAATTTCTTCCAGAAATCATTGAAAGCTGAGATGACCGGACGAGTAAAGAATATCAAATTAATTGTTGAAGAAGTTAGGGAGAATAGACCAATGTTGAGAGATATTAGATTGCGCAGCAAAGAAGAACGAACAAGGCAATTCAAAGGATTTATTCGAAAACAAATTCGTGAGTTCATGAAGAAACATAATCTCACTCTTGCACTATCTCTCTTTTTTGGTATAGTCGCCAGTCTTCTATTTCTCCTCATTAGTGATGTATCCTTTTCTATCGAGCTCAACAAAAAGTTATTGAATTTTATAATCGGAAGTATCTCAGCAGGTTATGCTGGAGAATCATTTGTTGATAAACTCATGGGAGATAATGATCCATTCGCAGACCTAACCGTAGATGAGATTAAGAATGCAATATTGGTAGAAACGAGTTGATATAATATAGTCCGACCCATATTTAATACAGAATATGGAATGTGAAGAGGGGTCTCATTACAAAGAATACGAAAGATATACGGTAATATTATTAGTGTAGGGGTTATAGTGATCAAATGGCTCACTGCCCAAAGTGTAAATCAGAAGAATATACACCAATCATGTATGGTTATCCAGCTAAAGAATCAATAGAGGCAGCTGAAAAGGGAGAACTAATTCTTGGTGGTTGTGAATTACCTAAAAAACTCACTAATGCAAGTTGCAAAGCTTGTGGGCACCGGTATATGATTAAGAAATGATCTGTCAATATTTCATTGAAGCTGTGAAAGCTCATTTTTTGTACATAGATTCTTCAAAGTATAAATTGATTGCAATTAACTTTTTCATTTTGGATGTACAGTCTTTTGATTATGTTCCGTCATTACACCTATCATGATATTGCAGATAAATATAAAATATTTGCAGATGATGGAACCAAAGCTGCATACTTCTACATTTCTAGACACAGACAGGACCGATTTGATGATGATACTGATTATACTATCATCGTCTGGGATATGACAACCAAGCTTCCTCTTGATACATTTTATCGATCTGATAATGTTAGTATGATTGGAGGGTACAATGAGGGGAATTCTCTTACCAGCATCAAATTTGTAGAGGATAATATGGCCCTGGAGATAGTGTTTGAAGATGGAACGGTGGAGAGAGAGCAACTTTCATTTTTTGTTAAGGAGAATTCGGAAATTGCCAGAATCCGGTGGTATCTTTCATTTCTTCTTGATCCTTTAGATTATAAGCGATTAAAAGGGATTGATTCATCATTTACTTCAGATCCAAAGGTTGAAGAATTTCTCGCCAAGGAAGTACTACACTTGTACACACACAAAGTTATTCCCTTTGTTCTACAGCAAATCCAGGAGGAGGTACTACTAAAATTAATTCAATCATTAAATCGCAAAAGAAAATTATCCTCGAAATATAAAGTTGCAGAGGATTTTTTTCAAACTTTTAAACAACGTATGGCTGAGGATTCAACAAAGTTCAATCAAATTCATACTGTGGATGGTTTGGATCTAGAGTTGGTATTTCTTTATTTACCTTCTTTTTTTGAGGATAAAAAACCATCATGGGTGATAATTCGTAATAGTATGGATGGTATTTCAGCACTAATGGGAATAAAATATTACAATGAAAATTATAATCCAAAGCCTTCTGATAGGTGTCTACAAATACGAGCCACTATCCAGAACATGTTGCTAAATAACTACCTTACATGGCTGAATTCAATAAACTTCTCAATAGATAAGCATGCAAAACTTTTGGCCTCACATGCATCTATCTTCTCACTTGCAGCATGGCTGGAATTTGAACCAGAAATACAGAAATATCAGATCCCTAGGGATGAGTTGCTCAATAAAATTTCAGCTAATGAGATATTGGGATTTTTTCAATCTCTGATTGAGGATTTGGAAACTCAATATATCGTTTCATTTGAGTATCACGGGGATATTTCTGTGATTGAAGCTGCAATAAGGCAAAATGATAGCAAAATTGTTCCCCAAATTATCATCTATTTACCTGAAGCAAGATTAATCCCAAGAGATCCACAGACCAGTATGTTAGTGTTCTGTCATTTCACGTATAGGAAAGCAGAACCCATTCTGCTTGATGTATTCGTAGATTATTCCAATGCAAAATTCAAGATGGCAATTGATATTATTACCAAAAGAGCCAGGTCTGATTTATTGAACTTGATTAAAAGTAAAATCAATGAGTAATCTATGACTCAATTTCTATATTGAAGTATCATTCTCTCTATTACTAAAAGCAAAATTTTATTGATGATCTCATACCACCATTTCATGTGGCTATGAAATTTAGATGGATATACATTCTCCTTATCCTCTTTTCATGTGTTGTACTGGAAAATGCTGTGCAGGCAGATGTACCCGGCACAATCATTATTACTGAAGTACTGTATGATGCTCCAAATAATGATGATACTGAGGAGTGGATTGAAATCTTTAATCCGCTGACGGTGGATATTTCACTAACTGGCTGGACTTTGAACGATAATGTGGGCAGTTTTGAGTTATCTGGAACAATTATATCAGGTGGTTATCTCATCATTGCTAAGGATATATCCGCTTTCAATAGTCTATACGATATAGATCCAGATATTCCAGGATTAAATCTTGCCCTAGGTAATTCTGGTGATCTGATCAGATTAATAGATGCCAATGGTATTGAGGTGGATATGGTTGCTTGGGAAAATGAAATTGATGGTTGGGATATAGTAGCTGTGGATACAACGATTCATAGAAAGGCAAATACAGATACTAATAGTGTCGATGACTGGGAAAATTCCAATTCATTAGGTGCTCCTCGATCAGGTCCATATGAAGTTTCTCCACCAGATCTAACCGCCCCAGAGGTTACTCTTAACCTTGAAAATGATTCTACAGTATCGGGGATTGTTTCAATTTCCATCCAGGCATCTGATTTTGGCTATATTGTCTCCTACGAGCTTTTCATAGATGATGAACTTGTAACCTCAAGTAGCAGTTATAGTTGGAATAGTAGAGAGGAGAATGATGGCTGGCATACTATCAAAGCTAGAGCCCAAGATGGTTCAGGTAATTGGGGGCAAGAAATAATTAATGTATTCGTGGATAATTCGAATTATACACCTGTATCTCAGGAAGTGAAGGTGATGAGCTATAATATTGAGGATAGTGGAGCAAATGCTGATTGGTTAAACGTTGTAAAGGCAGAGAATCCTGATATCATTGTCTACATAGAGACTGGCTCATGGGATGACAACGCTAATACCCTGTTCAACCAGCATCTAACAGAATTGAATGAGTACTTCTCTGAGGAACCACCATATGTTGGTAATACGGCTCAATCAATAGCATACTCCACCAGCGGAGAAGCAATTATGTCTCGTTTTCCCATTCTGAGTACAATACAATTACAGGAAGTTGATTTGGATGATGGTACGATCTATGATGTCTCTCATGATTTCATGGTATGGGAGGTAGATTTGGCAACAGAGATCGTATATATTATCGGTGCTCATCTCAAATGCTGTTCAGGTGAGGAGAATGAATTAAAACGAGAAAAGGCACAGGAGGGCATAATCAATTTCATGGATGAGCTAGGTGATGTGCCGATAATCTATACCGGTGATATGAATTCATACTCCCCATTTGACACAGGTGAGCTGGCTCCTGAGGGAGATCTGGATGATGGACCCTTGAGTATGCTGTTGAACCCCACAGATGGTGAATATGCTAACTATGCCTCTAGAATCCACACTTTTGTTGATGTATTTCGGGTATTAAACCCCACTGATCCAGGATACACATATGGACATCAGAATTCAGAATATGAATCTAGAATTGATTTTATTATTGCTAACCAGCATTTTTTCCTTGATCTCATTAATTCGACCACAGGAGATGTAGGGCCTGCGAATTCAGGGTCTGATCATTATAGTGTGGATGTGTATTTCACCGCAGGAAATCTAGAGCTCCCTGATATTGATCAGATATCAATTTTGCTTAGCTATACCACCAACACTACAACTGAATTGCCAGAACCCCCTGTTATGTATTCATTTAGTACCTTAATCATGCTGTTAGTGATTATAAATAGATCAATGAAGAAAAGGCAGATCTGTGCCTACTGACATGCTTTCTTCATTATTGCCTGCATTAGAAGTAATGCATGCTGGATTGGTTTATATATTATGAGAGTTCGGTTTTTTTTAAGGAAATTTATCATGAATAGGCGATTTTATATCTATATATCCTTAATTCTCCTTCTGCAAGTATCTTTTGTATTCCTGCGGAATCAGCCCTATTACATCTCAAGATCAGGAGAAATCTATTCACGATTTGGTGGTCCATTCAGCTATGATGGAAGAGGAATATTGGACACCTATGCAATTCGTGATATGGAGATGAGAAATACAGCCTATGCCAGTTTGTATCATGATATGGAATCAAGAAATACCTCTATTTACTTTACTATCTCAATGGAGCCTGTAGAGATGGAATTATTGTATGAGACAACTGAGCACATGGGATTTGATTTTGAGCTTGATCCTTCTTACTATGTATTTTATGGTAATTTTTCTAGTTTCTCGGTCAAAATCGATGGTATCAACCAAAATATACCCTCGTATAGAAATGGGTGTGTTATCAACATAGGTTTTGAGAATCCAGATACTGGAATTCACACCAATCATTATTACAATTTCATACGGTATGATTTTTTGTATGAATATGTCACTGAGGAGTATCTTTACCATCAATTTGATCTCTCAGTTGCATTTAGCTTTGACGTCTATAGTAATCATTCTAGGTACTCAAGTGATGGATCTCCAGTTCATCTGGGTACTACTCCTGTATCAGAAATGCAGCTTCTACTAGGTTCTCCGAATCTGACCATTTCAAAGGATCTACCGATAGTAATTTACATCGCATTACTTGCATTGTTCATGTTTATCATTAATAAAGAGCATCTTGGTCGGCCAAAAATAGAAAATACTTCAGATCTACGTTTTCATACCTATATCCTCCCACATATTTCCGTGCTTAGTCTAGCAGTCTTTGCAATTAATGGTGCTCGAGAACCTATTGAGGGTGTGATAACGTACTTTATCATCTTCTCTGTCTATAGTATTGTTCCCATTTTAATTGAATATACTAACCGGACATATCATTACCGAGGAATCTTTCTTCATAACAAACTCCGTTCTAACAATTATATAGTTAGCAATGAAACCCAGAAACCATTATTACCCAATACAATCGTATGGGAGCCATCATTGTATTCAGATGATCCTTTACAGGTCCTTAACAATATTGATATGGTATACTTTGACACGATCAGACGGTGGTTTGTTATCTCCGTTATACTGATTGCTGTCTTGGTTTTGATTGATCTTTCTTTGTATCTGTGGATCGTCTACCTTATCTGGGTTCTGATTAGGAAAATCAAATTCAAGATATAGAAATTCTTCTATATCAATGCTTTCTGCTCTAATTGATTCATTATTCGCTCAACAGTCTCTACTACAGTTAAACCATCAGAACACACCTTAATATGATGATCTGGATAGAAGAAATCATTATTGCTATTTTCTCGTACTCTGTTATGTCGTCTCATGGTGTCATCTGGATCCACCTGTTTTCTCTTTGAAGGCTTGGCCAGCAATCTATCCTCATTTTTATTCCTGATGATCCTTGTATCCAAGCTGGCCTCCAATTCTATAAATACAAAGCTCCATGAATCAAAAACTTCAAGGATTGCATCTATTTCTTCTTTTGTCTCAGACTTATCTAGATTGAGTACTAGGGTTAAAATAAGTCCTTTAACATCACTTTTAGATAATTCATAATAGAGCTGGGAACGTATCCCTTCCAGCAAGCGATAGAACGCGGGACTACCCCATTCAAAAAACTCCAAAATCAGTTCCAATGTCATATGGCCATGTAAAAGTTTATAATTCAATTTTTCCCCAAGTAATTTTCCTACCGTCATCTTGCCTGATGCTGGAGGGCCGAAAATAATGATTAGCATTTGACCCATGGGTTATCTTGAGTTACCAATTATTTATTTTGATTGTGAATCATTTGAATATAGAGCTAGATAATATGGAGTAATTACACATAAAGGTCTAATTTAGTTGAATTGCGTAATGCTTAAGTTATTAGATTACATAAGAAATCTATGTACAGGATTTTTTCACTCCTACTATTTTCGATATTTCTCATTTCACCTTATACAGCAATAGATATTCAGGAACAATTAGCGATCGATGAACCTGATGTACTTGAATTCAGAGGATTGAATTATGGACATTATCGAGATGATGAGGGGGGTCCAGGATCTGGTGAGGTAGTACCTATTGAATTAGTTAAAGAAGATCTACAAATCATGAAGGATCTGGGTACCACAGATATTCGTACTTACAGAACCTCTGATGGTTTGGAAACCCTACCTCAACTATCTCTTGAGTATGGTATAACTACAGCCGTGGCAACATGGATCTCACCTACTACAGATAATTATGCTGGAATAGATAATGCATTGACCTATGAGAATTATTCCTCCATGACAATTCTTGGAAATGAAGTATTGATGCGAGGGGAGTACAAAGCTAGCGAATTTCAAGATTTTGTTAATTATGCAAATGAGAAGAAATCTAATGGTAGCAAAATTGCGGTTGCAGAGCCATATTATGTCTTTTTAAACCATCCTTCTTTAGTTGTAAATGTTGATGTATTATTAGTTCACATTTATCCTGCTTGGGAAACTATTCCTATTGAAGATGCAGCACAGTATACCATAGACAAATTTAATGCAGTAAAAGAAAAATTTCCGGATAAGGAGATTTTGATTGGTGAGATGGGATGGCCATCTGGTCCAAGTGGGCCTTTTACTCATGAAAATCAAGTACAATATTACTCAGATGTTTTACCTCTACTTTATCAACATAATATTTCTGCATATCTTTTTGTGGCTTTTGATGAGAATTGGAAATCAGAGGGAAAATATGATCCTGATTTTCAACAATCTTATGAGATTGGTCCTCATTGGGGAATTATTGAGGAGGATAGGTTAGGTAAACCTGCAGCAGAAGTAGTTGCGAATTATTTTGGAGGAACGGTAGAACTCAAATCCTATGCACGTCCGATGAGTACTCAACCAGAAGATATTGAGACATCCCTAGGTTCAGTTATCACCATCACATGGGTGATTACTGATAATGATTCGCTTTCTGGAACCTTTTCCCTTTTCAAAAATAATTTTTCACTGGGTATATCTGATTTAGTGTGGAGCGATGAAGAAGAAATCACAATCAATGTTGATACCTCATCTGCAGGAATATTTGAATATGAAATAAGGTATGCTGATGAATTGCCTGTGATCTATAATGATATTGTCCTTGTTACAGTTGTTGATCCTGCGGATACTTCAGATACTTCCTTTACCCCATCTTCATTCAGCCTATTGTTGTTAATAGGAGTTCCAATCCTAAGAAGGAATTTGAAGTATGCATCCCATTAATCTTCACATAAGATCCCTATACTACTAAAATATGATATTTTTAACTTGATCCACATGCTCGACTATCTCATGTGTTGGAATTAAAATGTAGAAAGTAGTTCCAATATTTTCCTCACTGATAAATCCAATTTTACCATCAAATTCCTGTACTGCTTTGTAAACACTAGTCAATCCAAGACCATTCCCATCTTCTTTAGTTGATACAAATGGTTCAAATATCTTCTCACGCATTGTATTTGGAATTCCTACTCCATTATCACTGATACGTAGCACGGCATATTGTTTATTATCATGTTCCATGAAATCAAAGAGATGGATGAATTCATTACATAATTCGATATTTGATGAATAAGCTTCCCCTAATTTCATAAACAGACCCAGATGAATGGAGATCTCTCCTTCTCCCTTGGCCTCAACTGCTTGAATGGCATTGATCACTAAATTCGAGATTAACAATCTAAAACTACTCGCATCCCCTTTGATTGATAAAATTGCAGAGTATTTTGTCTTGAATTTGATATTGTTACCCAATTTTTCAAAAATCGGCATCATATTTTCAATGATATTTTCAGGATATATATTTTCCAGCTGATTTTGTCTCGGATTAGATATCTGCATCAGCTTCTCAGATAAGGTTTGTACATTTTCTAAATATGTTTCCAATGTATCAACAAATTTATCATCATGTAGTTTTTCTCTTACTAACTGAATTTCAAGGAGTAAAGGGGTCAGATAATTTTTCAGATCGTGGCCAAGAATGGCTGCCATTCGTTCAATCCCCTCCATCTTTTTCATTTTACGAATATATCTATCCTTTCGTACTCGTTCAGTTATGTCCTTAGCACTTGATAATACATATTTTAATTTATTTTCTTTTAGTACAATCGAATTGTTGAACTGGAATATCCTTCTATTACCCTCTTTGGTTAGCCAATAATTCTCATATTCCTTGAATTCAATATCATTAGGATTCGAGTTTGCGATGTTCTGAAATACTTGTTTGATCTCATCAGCCTGCTCTGGTAATATCAAAATCTCAAATATTGGCTTATCTTTGATCTCATCTAAAGAATACCCAATATTTTTCTCAAATTCCTCATTCACCCAGACAAAATTTCCAAAGGGGTCCAATACAATAATTATTAAATTCAGAGAGGATAGAATATCAAGTGTAATGCCCATATTCTCCAATTCACGGTACCTATCTGAAAAGATCATAGTTCTGTTAAATGGATTAAAGAAGTTACTAATAAACATTTTCCGAGATCAATTCTTAGATTACGAGATTTATTGCAAAATTTCGAGCTGTTGAAGAGCACATAAATTTTATGAAATCACAAGTACTGAATAATTACTTTCAAATTAGGCTGGATTTGATAATAATGTACAAAGGCAAGTATAAAAATACTAGAAATATGATTAGGTTTAACATTCACTTGGGCTTCACAAATCAGATGATTCAGTTTCAAGTTTGGATCATTCTGAATTAAATATTATAAATGAACCAACTCTGCAAATATAGAGTTTAGTAATAATGAAACGGGCTACTTATTTTTGTATTCTTTTCTGGTTCCTAATCCGATATTTATATCATCCAAGTATTAAGGTAAGGTTTGAGAGTTTAACAGAGGATGAGATTGGGAGGCCTATAGCTGAATAACTTAGTGAGAATTTGAATTATGATTTCCAATTAGCTTCAATAGATATACAAATGTAAGTTTATTGCGTTTCTGAATTATAAGAGATTATTCAGCTAAAAAGGAAATTTCAATGATATGAAAATAGAATCGTTCAAGATAAGATTTTGATTCGTCTTATGCATCAATTGTCTTTTTCAGTAAATTTACATTTCTACTAAATAACCTTATTAATATCCTTGATGTGTATATCCTCGGATTAATATGAGTAGAATGCATCTCTTCATTTTATTTGTCATACTTTCTGCAATTGTTCCCTCCCAAGGCTTTCATGAAGATCTTTATACAGCAATTATAGATATTGATTATCTGGGGACCAAATATTCAGAGGAATCAAATTATACTGGATTTTTCTTCAATATTAGAGGAGAGATCTTGAACACAGCTGAGGAATATACACAGTTGTTTCCAACGACATGCACTCATTTCTTTTTTGTTAATGTATCTCTTGATGACTCTGATAATTTTTCTTTTGGTGGGGATACCTGTGGCCAAGCATTTACAGATTTGACCTATCTAAAAGAAACTAGGATGATTTATCATACAAATTTTGATTTTTATCTCACAGGTAAATTATTCAATATACCTTCTGGAGAAATTAATATACAGTTTTGGACAAATCAAACCTTAGAGAACACATTCTGGGCTAAAATCATCAGTAATGGTACTGAGATCTCAATCTACTATGATGAACTACCTGCATATTGGTATGATTATCCAGGTACTGTAATATATAATGCAACACTGGATCCAAACGATTTTGTTACGAATTTATTCTTGAGTAGTGATAATATTTTAGAATTAAAGGTTAATAATTGGTCACTATTGGGTCTTTTTGTCATTGTACCAGTAATTAAATTTTATCGGAAACAGAATATAAATTAGAATTTAACCTCAGGAAGCTAGCTAGCTATATTATTAATTCGTACTTGTTTAGCCCCCTAGAAAATTCTCGTGTTTTTCCACAATAAAAATCCGAATATTCTAGATGATCTCTTAAGTAAGGAAAAAGCTT
>JADCLS010000024.1 GCA_026702845.1 Candidatus Heimdallarchaeota archaeon | reverse complement strand
GTGACCTTGTATCATGTAATCCCAAGAGATTACAAGATGGACAACAAGCTCAAGACCTTGTTGTCCATGTTTTTGTGGTATAACCATGAAAGACTTGTTAAGCAGGTGAGATCATTAATATTTAATTTTCGGATTTCCTTGGAAAATATTACTAATTTTATTTTTCCTGATCAATCTATTCACTGTTGAATTCAATTCTGGTAAAATAGTAATAGATACTGAGATATCTGAATCTGAACATATAGATTTTGGACATAATCCTTTTGAATCTCTTCTCATTGTTGATGATGTGGGGTATTCTATCAGTTATGGTAATACTTTGTTAATCCTGAATACTTCTGATTTATCAGCAATAGAATTGATTACAAGTCTTGAAATTCCTGGATTTGAAGGTGATTATATTGAAGTAGATCTATTACAGTATCAGAATAATCAGCTTTTTGTCACTGGTCTCAATCATTTTGGGATTTTAGACGTGTCAGATAGATTAAATCCTATTTTACTGCAGACTTATGAGGGAAGATTACACGATTTTCAAATCATTGGGTATAACCTATATTTCAATGAGATTCCCAAACTAGGAGAAATGAAATTCAGTCACTGGGATATGAGCAATACTAGTTCTCCAAGAATAATCAGCAATTTCACCTTTGCATATGACCCAAATGATAAATACAATGGAGCCTATGATTGGGCTGTTTATAATGATATCCTCTACGTCACAGAATACGATTCTGGATGCATGATTTTTAATATCACCTCAAAAGAAAGATTGGATAATATAAGTGTATACAATGCAAAAATGAAGAAAGCAGTCGTTTATGATAACCAACTGTACATTTCTGCATATAGCCAGAAATTATACAGATATAGCCTTGATGATCCAACTCAACCTCAATATAATAGCTCCTTATCTGTCTATAGTGATTATTTCTATTTTCATGATGATTACCTTATCACTGGACCTCATGATTATTACCTGTACTTTATCCACCTTTCAAAGACAATGACAGTAACTAATACTTTTGATACAGCTGAATATTATCAGAATATCCAAATTAATGGTGATATGATGATAATAAATTATCGTATGCATGGTTTAGAGCTAGTAGATATATCAAATATCAATTCATTTACAAGCTTAACTAGATATGATATCCCATCTAATGGTTATTTAGCTACTTACAGCTACAATGGCTACCTTTATGCATTACACGAAAATCAAGGCCTACATATCTTCAATTCAAATCTAGAATTAATAAGGATCATTGATATTATCTCAGGTACGTCATATTATTCTCCAAGTAGTGTCTACCAGTGGGATAATTATCTGATAATATCTGATGATGATACAAGAATCTATGATATCTCTGATCCCTACAATTTAGTTCTTACAACAACTTTGGAAGTTGGGTTGAATTTTATGGATTTTGATATAGAAAATGAAATTCTATATGGACTTGATTATAAAACAATAATAATTTATGATTTATCTAATCTAGCAAGTCCACTTTTACTGGCTGAAACAAATATAAGAAGCGATATTGAGAATTATGGAATAACTGATATTAACTATTATCAAGGAAATATCTATGTAGCAACAAATAGTAATGAATTCCTTATTATCTCTGTTTCAGACCCCACAGCAATTAGCTTTGTAAGTGCACAAAATATAGGAATTAGCTCTAAAGAAATTGAAAGAATTGGACATATATTGATTTTTGCTGAAGATTGGGGCAGTCGGATTTCATTTATCAATCTTAAGGATAATTACAAATTCACCACGATGACTGTGAGTGGAAAAATTATTGGAATGAATACTAGATGGGATAATTTTGTATATGTAAGTAGTCAGAATGCTTTAACAGTTATTAATATTCATGATCTAGATAATCCTAAAGTTGAAATTACTAAATCAACAGAAAATTTCGGAAATCATATATCTTTTGACAATAATACTATCTATCTATCAGCAGATCATCTAGGAATATTTACTTTTACTCTAGACCTAGAAAACCCAGGAGAAAGAACTATTGGAACATCTGATAGTACAATATCAAATTCTTCTGAAGAAACATCAACAACAACAACATTAACAACAACAACAAATTCAATTAACAATACAACTGAGAATTCTACTACAAAAAACACTCCATTCATTGGTTTGCTACTTGGATTTTCGGGAGTAGTAATATTAAGAAAACGCAATTTCAGAATTTAAAATAAAGAATCAACAGACCTAGTCGATAAGAATTTAGTAAAAATATTTTATCATAGAAGTTACAATTATGTAAGTTATTATGGATGCAATTTGTGATGATTGAAAATTTTGAATCAGATGATATCTTTGAATTAAAAATGACTATAGACAGATAACCTATAATGTGTATTTATAAATATTGAATTTGTCAGAGCTCTACCAAAATTTTTTCTAAGTAGCGAATGAAAAGTAAAGTACCTATTTATAATCAATATTAAAATCCCATAAATTCATTATATACTTATCTACAAAAAATAGACTAATCTAGAGTTTTTGGTTGAAGGCAAACAAGGATTAATGACTATCAGCAAATACTTTAAATACTTGTAATAACACCTATAGAATCAGCATTTACCCAATTCGTATGTGCTCTAACAGAGATGAAAAACATGTGGACCAAATTCTCATTACCCAATGATGACAGACCCCTTTCTCCCGTCGAGATGTTGACACTAGTACTGGTACCTGAAGATGTCTTCCTACCAGCACCAGAATTGATCAAACGTATTAACGATGAGATGGGTACGCATTATACCGGGAAGAGAGGCACAATCTACCCGATTCTCCATCGTCTAAGAGATCGGCAACTAGTTGAATTAGATACATCTAGTAAGTTAGAGGCCAAACGAACCACTGCAGGATCAGATTATCTCACGATGATTGCCAGTGATCTACGTAATTATTTGAGATCAAATTTCAGATATACAGAAATTATCATTGAAGAATTGGTGGAATTGGATCCTCATCTGAGTATTGATCTTCTAGATAATCTATTCTTGGATGTGGATCTATTCAAAGAGGATCTTGAAGGTTTCAAGAAAAAGGCAGTTGATCTTGACAAAGATGAATGGACGGACATACCCATTGGGTAAATGCGAAGGTGCAGAAAATGAAAGACAAAACTAAGCATAAGATTTTCACCAAGGGCTTCAGATTCGACGAGGATTGTGTTGACTGCGGTGATGACAAGGCAAAATCCTTTGCCTTCAGAACTGGTTCTCATAGACCAATGAATTGGAATTTTCCTATTAAGGGGCATTTTCAGAATGTGAAACAGATAATTTCAGAGGATGAAACCGTACTTACAATAGTGATTAAAATTCCGGGTGTTGATAAATCAACCATAAAATTACGGGCCAAATCAGATAAGATCAATCTAACTGCAGAGTATAACAAAGAACTATTGGAATACATGCATGGAAAAGACGTCAAGATGACCGTGACACTTGACAAGGAAGTTAAGAGCAAAGAAGCTAAGGTTAAGTATGTGGATGGTATTCTGGTGGTAACTTTCCCCATAGATGAAGATTTGGGAGAGGAGATCCCTTTCACAAGTGAGGATGAGTAATATGGAGAAAAAAATAAAGAAAGTACTCAAGGGACCCATGGATGAGGATGAACATGTATTTATCATGTCTGATGGAAAGAAATTCGATGTGGATGGGCATTTTGAAAATAATCTATAGAAAATGTTAAACTTATTCTCTATAATCGTGGATCCAAGTATTTACCTTCTCAAACTCTTTGTGGACTGATATCTCTTCAAAGAATTTATTCAATTTCCACAGTTCATTTTTCTTGTATACTTTCTTCAAGTTCCCTCGTGAATCATGAATCCCATGACTTTGAATTTTGACACCTTGAAGTCGTGATAATCTTACTAGCCAAGCCTCGATTTTATTCGGTAAAACTAAGATATATATATTTTTCTTAAACTTGTGCATAAGAAGTTTCAATTCCATAAATTCTTCAAAAATCTCAAAATCACTAAGGATTTCATATTTATTTCTCCCTTCATCGCTATCAATTAATCCTATACCTTCTCCATATTTTAATAATCCTTTGAGTACTCTTGCTTTATCTCCTGAATGTGCATAATCATTATCCCCAAACCCTAAATATCGAATAAAGCTTTCGTCCAAGTAACATTCTAGGAAAATCATAATCTTATTCCTCAAACTTATTTAGAGAAAAAAAGGGATCTCCCAGCCTAAGATTTCTGATTTCATCATTTGAAAGTAATTTCACTTTCGTGTCAAAGTCTTTGGAATATATTAGATATACACAAATATTGCTTTCCTCCTCTTCATCTAAAATAGCCTCAAGTAGATACGGATTATGTGTAGCAATAAAAAACTGATTTGATTGATCTTCAGCAATCAATTCACCAATACTTTTGGTATAAAAAGGAAAAGTATGATTTTCAGGTTCCTCGAAAAGCAAAATTGAATTTTCATTACTTCTGACTGCTACTGTATGAAAGATAAGTGTCTTCAAAGTATCTGCAGTTAATCTCATAGAAAATGCAACATTGAAACCTTTTTTCCGTTTTACTAATTGGATCTCATTATTTTCAGATCTAATTTGTAGTTCCATGTCAAAATGACTCATAATATCTCCTATTTCTTCTCGGATTTGGCTAGAATTTTGAATCACAGATACTAAATTATTCCCAAACGGGGCCTCTAAATTTTTTAGATTACCTTTTCTGTATTTATTTATGCTCTTATACCTATAAAATTTTATTTTGTTTGATACCCAATCTCGTTTATTAAAAATCACTTCAGTAAATTTCTTATTCTTACTTCCATGAACAATATGTAAGTCACGACTGCTATCAGTCAGTTTTTGATTATAATCATCATCTAATATTGCTATTGTTTTATTATCCTTAGTTATCTCAAATCTTTCTTTTATATATTCAATTGTATAATGATGGTTATTGAGTTCAATTTTTATTGAATTGCCAATTTCGCTATCATAAAACAGGTTACTATAAGAATCAAGCCTAATTAACTCTCGTATTGGAGTTTTACTAAAAGTAAAAGCAGAAAATAATCCTATTGCTTCAAGAATATTAGATTTTCCTGAATTGGGCCGTCCAATTAGTATATTTACTTTTTTAGGTGTTATATGCAGTGCTTTTATAGATTTGAAATTTGTAATGGTTAATTCATTTATGAAAGCATCGGTCATAATCGATTCAAATTTTCATATTCATAATAGTTTTCTGCACCTTCGATAGCTATTTAACAGATAATACCATAGATAACGTGATTATCAGAATAATCATTACTTAAATTTCTTATCCAGGTGTTTATGTGACATGGCACAAGTCAGACAATAGATCCCCTTACATTTCTCACATGGAAGTGAGCATACTGCACAATATGCTTTTGTACAGTTCATACAATTCTTCTCAGCCTTTTGGCTTCCACATTCGACACACCTACTCATTCTTAGTAACTCCTTCGATTACTTACAATCTGCAGAACTTACATCTAAACTTATCGCTGATAAGGACGCCATTACAATAAATATGCTGAATAAATGCGATAGAAAATCCACAAACGTGGATTTCAGAATAAATATTTTGGAGAAAATGATAATACTCTATGATGATACAATACATAAATGCGTAAAATAACATTAGAAGTTGAAAAAAATAAAGTTATATAGCGGTAAAACATCAATATACAAAAAAATATTTGATAAAAATTGTCAATTCCTGTTTTCGCTTTCTACATCTATTTTTTAGGGGCATCTAATCACCAACTAGAAGGTCTGAATCATGAAATTGCAAGCGATACCTATACGAGGAAAAATTCGAACGATTACTGCTTACCTAGGCTCAGCACAGATCACTGCAGAGGAGTTTGTCAAGTTCAAACCACAAGTACCACTTGGACTGCTAAAGGCCCTTGGTCTCTCTGCAAATACCGTGGCATTACCAACTGAGGATCCTATTTCCATGATGATGAATGCTGTCAGGGAGATGACAAAACTCCCAGGCAACTACAGGTATATTGAAGTGGGAACTGAAAGCCTCAATGATGGATCACTCCCTATCTCACAGTATGCACTTCAATTTCTACCTGATGATGATGTACTATCCAATGAGAGTAAACATGCTTGTATTGGTGCCATGAATGCAATATGGAGAAATGTAGCAGATGATGGATTAGTAATAGCCACTGATATTGCAGAATATGCAGATGATGAGCATACAGCACCATCGGCTGAGTTCACTGGTGGAGCAGGGGCAGTTGCTGTGGCCACTGGAGGTGAAAAAGCAGTTCTGGAGATCCTTAATGAGCGAGGAGCTTCTGCCTCTCTGACACACGATTTCTACAAGCCTTTTCAACGAGATGGTACAACTCTTACTGGGAATACGTACCCTGTTGTTTTTGGATCCTACTCAAATCTGGCAAATTATGAACGTGTGGGCAAGGCATATAAATCATTAAAACAGAAGGTGGATCTCATCCTTGATGATGTGGATGGTATCGTACTACATACACCTTATCCTGGCATTTGCAAGTATAACCTTGCATACTTGTGTCTCATTGACCAACCTGGCAGTGAGATGCTAAATGTGGAAAACCTGATAGATCTTGCTCATGAATACTTTGAAAATCAACAATTTGATAAGATTGCTGTTGTGGAGAAACAAGTTAAAATCAAATTAAAAGAGGTGATGAAAACAGAGTACTTCAAAAAACATTGGAAGAAGCTACAACCCTCACTCGAGTTTATTGCCCATACTGGGAATCTTTACACAGGTTCCAGTCCACTCTGCATGATGTCTCTCCTCGAGAATATGAAATTTAATGAAGGAAAGTATATTCTTTGGGGAGGCTACGGATCAGGAAATCAAGCAATATTCATGCTAGCCAAAACTACTGAACATACAAATGAGATAATCTCACAATGGAAAACTGCAAAGAAACTAGATTCCCGAAGAAGAATTTCTGCTCATGAGTATCAGGAGATAAAGGAAATTGGTCATACCAGTCAGGAGGACCTTGCATTTATCAACTGTTGTGATTTACCAAATGGCTACTATCTCAATTCCATCAATAATTACCAGATGCGAGAATACAAGGTGCATATTACCAAGGAATTGGAAATGAATCCAGTATTTTAGTACTAATAATCAATGATACATATAATAAGGTGACAGCACTCATACTAGTATGAATAATTCAGATGGTACAAGATATTCGGATGTGGTGAAATTATCCATGAATGTGGAGACCACCATCAATGAGGGGAAGGACAAATTTGTACATCAGAACTTCATCAATGGTGGATACCTAACAAGTATAATCGCTCCGTTACTCATTCTACTCTTCTTTCATGTTACTTTGGAATGGATATCATTCACACTAGGTACTATATATCTTTCATTTGTCATATATATATCAAGAAGACGATATAAGAAGATACAATCACAAAAAAGTGCTATAGCAGCATATCTTAAGCTTAGAGAACAAAATATTGAAACAAATGCAAGATTATCTTAATTTGTATATCAGTCTCATCCAATTGCGAACTTATATTTATTAGATCAATGAGGCCATTGGCTATTAGCATGAAAAAATCTGAGTATGAGAGAGTGCAACGGTATCTTGACCATAAAAATTACCTGAATGCAATTATACCGATTTTACTGACGATTACAGTCATTGTAGCTTTTATTCTAATATACATTTTTGGTTTTAAGGAAAACGAAAAGAAGGCTAGTGGATATCTAGTCGCATTACTCATCGGATTTGGATTATTCATGGGCATTATGGAGCATAACAAAGATAATAAATTGATGAAAGAGTTTGATATAAACATAGAGCTGAAAACTGAGTACTTCAAATTAACAAAGGATAAGGGATTGATTCATGATGATTATCTTTTTGATCCAGAAGAGGAAGATTTTGTATCCTCTAGCAAAGATGTGGGTTTAGTTAAGAGGATGAATGATCAGAGTGACCAAAAAATGATTAAACAAAGAATATCTGGAAGAAAAGATTATCTGCAACATAAACTAGATCAGATGATTGCAGATCTACCCAAACACAGGCTAAACAAAGGGGAATATAAAAATGAATCCTGTGTATTCTGCAAAACATCATTGAATAATTATCCCACATATACCTTCAAATGCTGTAATTATTCAGTTCATGAGCGTCATGTGTTTGAATGGGCACAGGATAATTTTCACTGTCCAATATGCAAAACACCATGGATACTCCCAAGAACAAGTCAATAAATCAGTATTAGGCCATAGTCAAACTATTTAGTGAAGAAAATTAAATATCTGCAATTTTGCTAATAATACTATCATTAATGTATTCTTTATCAGTTCTCCATGAACGTGTGGTAATATCATAATTGACAGGGTAGAAGGGATATCTCCATGCAGCTTCCACGGAAACAGATACTGAATAGGTCTCAATGTCCTGCTGCAACTCCCAGATGAAATATCCAATTTCTGGTGCAAGACTGGGGGGAACCATGAGAATCAACAGAAAATGATACTGATCACTGATCAATTCGCTTCTGAACGGAAATTTACCCAATTCAAATAGTGTATGTAATGTATCCAAAACATGCTGATCACTTATCTTACCGATAATAATCTGTGGGGAATTCATATCGAATTTTAATCTATCATAGTATAGGGTTGGTTCTCCCATGACTTCTTTCTTTAATTTACCCAGATATCTCGAGATAGTGGTCCGATCCTTATTGTAATGCTCCTGAATATCCGCAGCCTTCACATTAGCATTAATAGTTAATTCACGAATAAGATTCAACTCTATATCCTTTAGAGAATCAATTAATGACTTGGATTTCTTAAAATTTACTGGCTTCACCTTATCCATCTGTTCCCAAGTCTCCTCTAAAGAGATTTCATCGGATTTTCCTTTAGATTTAAAAATCTTGAATTTCCAACGGTTTTCATTGGGATCATACAGATTCATCTTCAGCTCTGAATAGGTAGATATGCTATGATTGATTTTTACCAGAGCATTGGCTTTGATATATTTCTTCAAATCTTTATAGAAATCCATCATATCAAGCTCTGCATCCTTGGGAACATCAAATTGAGCATAACAATTCATACCAGCACCAAGTAGCATTGTTCGATAATGTGTATAGGGATGTTCATCACAAGCAATTTTGAAGCGTTCCACCATCTGTTTGTTGGGTACCTGCTTGAAAATCACATGATGTCTTACCAATCCGAGCACCTCAGGCTTATAGTTACCCTCAACCTCAGTTAGCAACCTTTTTCTACCCGGAACCACAGGATCGACAAAATCCTGCTGTTGTCTAAGAATTTTAAGGCTAAATAGTTCTTCATAAGATTTCTTGACTGCATAATAACTCATGTCAATCCCAGCCTCATCTAAGTATGCCTTGATTTTATTGATATTCGATGTTGGTTGTCGAATCAAGGCTAGCAATACATTGAGATGATCTTTGGTAAGCATGAGCAATCAGTCCAGAAAGATGTATCTCCCTAACCAAAAATTAGACTAAAGGAAATTGGATCAGAACCACCAGTTCCTCCTGGAGGATCAAAGATGAGAGCCTCTGAGGATACAGTAAGTCCTCCAGATCTCATAACAATAAAAACCTCAACATCGTACCATCCCGGTTCGAGTGCATGTTGCCAGAAATAATTTCCAAAATAAATATAATCTGTTTTTGCGCTGAATGCATAGGCATAGGAGAATTGCAATCCACTTGGTAGGGTCAAGAAGATGTAGTAGTCAAAATTGTAGGCATCTCTACCACTGAGATACAGATCAACCCCCACGAATACATCATTTTCCAAGCCATCTCCCTCTAGATCTGCATAATATGCCTCAGATATATTTATTGATACCATCTCCACCGTTTCAGATAGAAGATAATCATTTTTACCAGCACTGGCCATTCCCGGAACCAGCAAGACAGCGAATAAAATCGCAATCTTGATAAATTTGGATAAATTCATATAGTTTTTGTATTGATAACTTACTTATAAATAATTGCTAAACTTAGGTAAGAAAAAAAAAATGTATTATGAAAATTTTGTGCATGCGAAAAATGTGTGCTAATATCGTATTCAGCTCATATTCTCGAAATTGAGAAAATCACTTTGATTATCCTATTTTCATTACTTATATTAGTCATAGGAGTTTTCATCTGAAAATAATTCATATTATCGAAATGAAATCGTTTCAAATTTTGTGCATCAGATTGAATGATAGGTTAAACCCCTATAGTATTAATCTAGCATCCCCGGGGAAAGTAGAGTTTACTATTAAATAGAAAATTACTATCATAAAATTTCCTTTTAGATATTTTACTCCCACATTTCTTATAATCTTATTATCAAGAGCTTTACTATGGTTTCAGATAATAGTCCAGTGATTGATTTCAAAATAACCCCTTCTATAATATTCCATATGGCCATCGTCATGTTATCACCTATTGCCTTTTTCTCTCTTTTCCCAGATCCTCCAGCAGACCCATTTATCAATGTAGGTATTATATTCTTAGGTATTGGAGTTCTCAACTTCCTGGTTTCATTCATCCCTCTAGCACCTGTATATACGATTCAAAGAAATCAACAAACACTCAAGGATGAATATACATTTTTAGGACGAGAACCGATTAGATTACTTCGAGTATTTGCAATTGGTTTCATTTTGCTTGGGATATATAGCATACTGAAAGGAATTTTGATTGATATTGAAGGTTGGATTATAATTGTCATCTCAATAATTCTTAGCATAATTGGATTTCTTTCATTAAAAGCTGATGAAAAAAGCAATGGGTTGAAAATACTATACTATGTACCCTTTACTATATTATATACTGGTTCAGGTATTAGTTTGATCATGTTTATTAAAGATAATGTGAATCCTGTACTTGGATACGTACTCCTAGGTGTTGGACTGATGAGCATGTTTGCGATTTTCATTATCGGGTCTGTAAAAATGGCCTTAAAGCTTGAAAATAAGAATAAATAATTTCAAAAAAAATTAAGAATTATCTCTTTGCAAATATCCTAAAGTAAAGCTCGATTTCTTCATCGAGATGGCCCAATGCCATAATATGATGATTAGCAAATGAGTCATTGAGAAAATACTCTACTGACTTTTCCAGTTTGATTTCAATCTGTGTTCTACATGCTGAAGCATCAGTAATATTTCTGATAATAACTCCATTACTCACCCAGTAATCACTTAGATCTTGACCAAAGAGTTTACAGATTGTGATAGGCATACCTTCTTTGAACTTACCCCTAATACCCACTGATTTATCTGTTTCAAAATGAGAAAGCAATTCATAACTCTCCAGAATACTAGTAGAGACCGTACAATGGGCCATTTTGATGTGATTGGATTTTATGTCCACATGAGTAATATTTGCCATGAATACAGGTTTTTTTGACAGATAGGTAAGAAATGCCATCGAAATTGTGGAGGGTAGATCTCCCTCACACCCAGCAATTATTCCCTTATTGTTGAGATAGGATAACCCTGAACAAGCAGTGATACTATCTGTATGTGATAACAAATCAAAACATTTGATGGAGATACCTTGTAAATTCCTTTGTTGTACAATACTTTCTAATTTTGCAGCAACAGAGCTGGCTTTCATGATCTCTAATTCTGATACATAGGATTTACTTGCACCTTCAAAATATGTCTTGTCAATTTGACCCTCAAGATTTTTTGATACTACTTCAATTGGTATGTCATCAAAGCTAATTCCCCATACCTGATTGACCATATCCCTGTCAATATTTGACGCAATTAGCCATTCAGATGAACCACCAATTAAACCTAGTTTCATCATTCTCATTCTTTCTCTAGTCTCATGTAATTGAGCAAGTAGTTGTAGTTTCTCAGCAATAGTTTCAAGTTTGAAGTGATAAATTCGAGCATCATATCCCTGTGCATTCAGATAGGTTCGTATCTCCATTGAAGCAGGTAATGAATTATTCAAATCATGACTTAGTAAAATTATAGGTGGGGATAACTGATGAGAATTGATAAAATCCACAGTTACCTTCTCAGTTCCACCTGTAGCTATGAAGATCATTATCTGCTCTGATTTCTCAATATCCATTGAGATATCGAGATTTATCGAAGGATTGGATAATTTAGATAAGAATTGTGACTTGATATGATCTGAAGCTATAGGTGAGAACATAGGAATGATTCTGATCATAAAAATCTAATTCCTTTTTGATTTGGCTCTTCATAAATATGTATAAAACTAGAGGCGTGATATGATAATTATTTTCATATAGATAGAAGTTGAGCTAATTCATCTAGTGAATAAGAATGAATATTTTGCTGCAATTCATCTTGTCCAATCTGATCTCGGGGATTTTTTTCCGCATTCTCCTGTATTAATTCAGAGATATCATTATCCTCTGCAAATGAAGATTCAAAGTAAGTATGAACCTTCATCTGATGAAATGAATCATAGGAGATCACAATAAGCTTTGATCTATCTATCTCACCCAAATCAGAAAGAGCCGCAAAAATTATCTTGAAGTAACCATTGTTGATGAATTCCCCACAATGCTCACAAGTATGCCTACTCTTCACCATCACATCTTCAACATAGATTGCCTGATTATCAGGCTGTGTTTCAAGGAATTCTTTAATCTGCAGCTGAATCATAGCATCAATGCCCATATCAGGATACTCTTTGAGTTTATTAATTACAATACCAAGATCACCGGGTCTAGGTAGAGATTCTATGCACTCCACAACTAATCGAATCATGTTACTCATTATTAAGATCCTTCTACGGATTTCTCTTTTAAACAAGATTTAAAGACCTATTTCTTGATAATTGATTATGAATTAAATATAATTTTGAATTCTGTACAATATTCTTGTTAATTAATCGAGAAATGGGAAATATCGATACATGATAATACTAAAATCATCAAAATCACCGGATTTAAATGCTAATTTTGATAGTTCTTTTTCATAATGTCTAGCAAATTCCTTGGTGAAATCTTGTAATGCGATTTTAAGCATATATGTCGGCTTTTCCAATTCAAGAATCACCATCACTTTGGGTGCCTTGGCCATCAAGAATGTGGATGTGGATGATTTTATTATTTCTAGATCACCAGTTGTTTTGGTCATTTCTTGAAATAGAATATTGATGGATGTTGATGCCCCACTAACCAATGGACTTGTATCATTTTCCCCCTGGTATTTCTCATTAAATACCTGGTTTCGGATCATGGTTCCATTTTCATGAATAATGATTACTCGGAAAAGCATAACAGGAGAGGCATAGGCGAATTTTGGATTATAGATATATACCACTGCCAGCAATCCAAAGGCAGGAATCATGGAATATCCAGCGCTCACTTCTTCTAAACCAAAATGTTCTAATAATTCAACTGTAGAAGCTCCTAGGAAGCCAATAATTGAAAAAATCATCAGAAGACTTGAAATATATGTTTTTCGCTGTTGTGCAAATTTTAACATCTTGAAGTAAACTACAAGAAGAAAACAAAAGACAAATATCTGTAGAACATCAATTGGGAATTCCCAAAATGGAGTCTGGTTCACTCTAGAATTGATAATTGTGAAAGGCCATCTGCTTGGATTTAATCCATCTGGATTATTGTAAAAAGGATCATAAAGATATCCAGCGATGAAAAAGCCCACAAATAAACCAAATAGGGAATATACAATTGAAGATCGAATCAGATTAGGATTTTCATTAAGAGTGATTTCCCCATATATATAGAAGGCAACTACAGTAGCTGTATAAAAGAAGAAATGTAAATTATCTCTGGAGGACCATAAATTCCGATCAGCATTCAATGCAAAATCAAGGATAGATCTAATAATAGCCATAAAAATTACAATCATAATATATTTCATAGAATATACTTTCTGTCTAATTCTTTGATACAACATCAATAAGAATACGATAGTCAGCAATATTGTTTGTATCAAAGTCATCATCTGGTTAGAATTCATTAGCAGACGTATTATGGTTATTGCATATAAATCTATTTTAGCCTTGATGTATACGTAATTTATGAAAAATGTGACAAGAAGAGATATAAAATTATAATTTAAATAGAATCGGGTTATTATTGCAAATTATCCAGATATTTTGGTTTCCCTCTAGACCTTGACAACAATATTCTTTTCAAATTGACCTAGATTTATTAGCTAATGGATTTTCTGAAGCTAGATAAACTAAGCTATGTGGTTATTTTTGGTGCATCAGTACTCAATTTCATAGTAGGTTTGATTGAACCTACCATTGGGCCATATCTTGAAATCATAGGAGCTACTAAACCAGAGATTGGTAGTATACTATCCGCCCGGTGGTTTATTGTAGCCTTTGGATCCATACCCTTTGCTTTGTTAGCATCTCGCTTTGGACATATCAAAATTCTTGTGATCTCAGCTGCTAGTGGATTACTTGCCATGGTGTTTCTCACCTATCTTGATGGAACAAGAGCAGTACTGTATTTTTATGTGCTCATGGGTGTGGCCACAGCATCGGCAGCTGGACCGGGTGCGGCTATATTAGCAGAGAACCAAGGAAGTAAGAGGATTGCTGCATTCTCTCTTTTCACAGTAGCACGTATGCTTCCCCCAGCAGCGGGAGCAGGAATATCCTACTGGTGGTTTGAAAATTCAGGTAAAGATACATTGGCTTCCAGTATTTTTGGCATCTCCCTGATATTGACCTTAATCGGCATCACATTGTATATTCTCATGCTTTTTTGGTATCGATCTCTTGAACCCAACAAGGAGGAGGGTATTCCAGTTATTCGTCAATTCAGAATTATTTTCCTGCCAATCGTAGCCTTACCAATTACATTATTAATTACAACCAACTTCATCATGGGAGCTGGTGCTGGTGCATCACTTCCCTATCTACCACTATACATGGCATACATCGGTGCAGATAATGCGATGTTATCATTACTCGCTCTTGGATTGAACCTAGCCATGGGACTGGCGACTCTGTTCACACCGACCCTTAGTTCCTATTTTGGAGATCTAAAGGTATTTGTTATCGGTACAGTTCTCTCGGTAGTATGTCTCGTCACCCTGGTGTACACACAGGATCTAGTCTTTGCCAGTGTATTATTCATGCTTCGAGGAATGTTTGCCAATATGACCAGCCCTATCATCACATCCAGAGTCGTCTCCTATATCGATCCCAGTGTTAGGGCCACTGGTAGTGCACTGGCAACAAATATCCGCTGGCTGGGTTGGGTGATCTTCTCACCAATCTCTGGAGAACTTATCGAGAATTATGGGTATCAATTACCATTCATAATTACCAGTATTCTTTATCTAGTAGCCACTATATTATTTATTTTTGTGAATATTAGGATTCCTAATCTTGAAGAGATTAGACATAAGGATGAATAACAAAATATCAACAAGGATATAGCAACCATCAGGTTAAATCAAGGAATAGTCAGTATACCATCTTACGATTGATAAATTGACCATTCTGTATTTAAACCATCTAACAATGTAATGTATTTGTTAATAAATCCTCTTCCTATTAAATTTTCATTAATTAAAGCATTTGTTTCTATGAGGACATCAAATTGTATATCATTGATTTTAACCAAGCTATTAGTTCGATCTAACTGAAATTCTTCTCCAGTAATAGAAACACCTATAGATTCAGATTTTGCAAATTTAAATTTGTTATACCCTGCAAGAATAAATAAATCATAAGCTAATAGGATTTCACCATCATACCCTGTATCGAGTTGTATAGCGATTTTTTCGGTCCATTTTTCCTTTTTCGGCACTCTAAATTGAATATCTAAGGAAATTGCTGGTTCACGAAACATTGTTTTCTTATATTTCCAAGATCCTATTTTCTTGTTAAATTCCATCCTAATTGTCCCTTTCCTATATTCTCTTTAATTCTAGGTGTTATCAAAGTATATTTATCAGATGTATTAACTGGAAGATTATCCCAAAGCTCTTCAAGTGAGTCTGCTTCAACTACAATCTCTTCATTCAATAGTGCAATATAAGATTTATCAGTAAATTTTTCATGACTAATTAATTCTTGTTTTTTAATTGGAACCTCTATCTCTTGATCTACCCACTGAAGAATGGCTTCGACTATTGCATCAGTAATTGCACCACGTCTGAAACCAAATTTTTCTAACACTTTTTCTCTGAATATCTCATCTAGCTCATCTGAGATAGTTGCTTTGATTGTGGCCATAATTACTTAAGGCCTTAATAACTTAATAAATATTAAGAGGATATGTTGAATATTTGTAATTATATTATCCCAGTAAAAGATTAAGTCTATGATTTGTTAAATATTATTCTGAATTGCTATATCAGTAAGATGCTTTTAGTAGATTGCAGCTGCGTTAACAAGTCCAGCACCCTGTGAGAGTACATTGTAACCTATATCCATTGCATTTCCAAAGAGAATGTTCTCAACCTGTGCAGGAGTAATTCCTGGATTAGCAGCCATGATCAGTGCAACAACTGAAGCGACATAGGGACAGGCCATGGAAGTACCAGACATAACTGCTGTACCACCTCCAGGTGCAAGGGAGGTGATATATACACCAGGACCGGTGATGTCTACATAGTCACCAGAATTGCTGAAGGAAACAATTGCATCATCAACATAAAGATCCATTGAGGTAACAAAACTGGAACCATCAATTATTCCAGATGCTGCAACAGCAATTACATTATCATTCATGGCAGGCCATGAGGGTTCAGTGGTGGTTGATGATCCATCGCCTTCATTTCCTGCAGATGCTACAAGAACAGTACCTGCATTATAAGCATAGTCTATGGCATCTTGAAGCATAGCAATGGTGGAAGGTGAGGATGAAATATCACCACCAAGTGACATGGAAATTACTTCTGCATCATCGGCATTGCCCTCAATTCCATCAGGCCCGTTTGCAGCCATAACGATAGCAGTTGCTAGATCACCCCAGTCTCCACCTCTTCGGCCAAGAACTTGAAGTGCATAGATCTCAACATATCCTGCAGCTCCTCCAACAATACCAATATCGTTGTCAATGGCACCAATAGTACCAGCTGTGTGAGTTCCGTGGCCATCCTCATCATTGGCAGCAACACATCCCTCGATGTTCTCAATTACATCATAACACCAGGCAAGTACACCAGCAATGTCAGGATGATCATAATCAATTCCAGTATCAAGTACTGCTACTTGAACCATACCAGTTGCAGCAGCTCTTCCAATAGCAGAGCCAATTCTTTCGTAGCCCCAATCAAGGACTTGTGGTTGTGGTGTAGTTCCTCCAGTTGGTGGCCCTCCACGCATAATGTCAAAAGTCAATTCAGCAGTGGTTATTGCAGGAATCATCATCAAGAATAACATACCAAACAAAAGAAGTGAATTTAATTTCTTCATGTTTTTTCTCCGTTTTTCGTAAAGTATCGACGGTTTTGTGTCAACTCAGTCCGTCAACAAATACACATATTTTTTACTATTATATAAAGTTCTCGTAAAACTGTGTGAAATCTCGCGCCGAGTCGATATGATTACTTGTTTGAACGTTAAATTATTGATCGATAAGCCATAATTATCAAAATTAAGAATTAAAGATTCATTTAATATATCGGATCAGTAAAATGAAAAACGTATACTGTTAAGATAATATAGATGACATTTGTACCCTCTCAGGATATTATTTTAAGGAAGTAAAGGTCAAAAAAATATTAATTCATTCTATAATCCCTGATTTGATTATGAGATATCTAGTCTTCCAGTTAGTACTTGGAATATGAATATTATTGTCTGAAATTACTATAATTTAGGATCAGAATTCAATCGATATCATCGATGTAGCTGTTGGAACATTGGGTATGTGAGAGTTAAATGTCTTGAATGCAATTTTTTTGGTGGAATGTGGAGGTGTACTGGGACAATCTAAAAGATACTGCGAAATTATAATTTCTTTCCTTGCATATTATTGTAAAACGAGGCCTTTCCATCTGTCTTTGATTTTCCATGTATTGTATCTTGCAGTACCTCGAAATTTATTTGATCCTTTTTTATGGTTCTTGAACTCAAGTAATCATATAATAATACCATGATTATGATTATACCAAGTAATAGATACCATTTCATGATAGATGATTATATATTCACTCATATTAATGTATTCGATATTTAACTGAATATTGAACATTATGCCTTCTGGCGTTTTTGCAAAACTAGTAATCCAATAGCAATTGTGAATATTTGTAGAGAGGGAAAATCAAGACTCAAAGTTGGCCCATCTTCAAAATCATTCCCACGCACATTCTCAATAATCTCCAGTATATGTACATCAAAATAAAGGATAGTTTCTTTCAGTGGACCATCTGCATATCCCTTTTCTGGTGGTACAACTATCTCTTTCTCCTCTCCAATCTTCATACCTAGTAATCCCTCGTAAAAACCGACAATGAGAACTTCATCATTTACCTTGGTCTCAAATCCCTCAGATATTTGCTGTTCAGCCCCATCATATGACAGAACATAATCCAATTTAACCACATCATCCCTCTCAATTCCTGTATCCTCAGTATACGCAGATATAGAGCATACACTAAGTAGAATCAAGAAAAATACTATAAATAAACGGTATTCCATAGCTAATTAGGTATGACAAGTTCTGTAATAAATATATACTCCATTGATGATGAATTAATCCTATAGATTAGCAATTACTATTAGACTTACTTATAACATATCTTGCTTAGAATATCTAAACTTCAAGGTTAAGAAAAATATTATTAACGATATGATCAGAATTACTAATGATTGTAGTACTGATGCAGCTATGCTATTGATTTCTAACAGGATACCGATTGGATCATAATATGTGATTAGAGAGAGATATTTCATGGCTTCAGCTCCAGGGGATGAAGCAGAGAGGAAGAACATCAGCATCATCAAAAAGGTGGTATAGCCGACTATCCTACCTTTCCCCACTTTGAACAGCATGGAGATCCCAGCCAGAAAAATCCCAACTACAAGATAATGTATCCAACCCACAAGAAAAGTCATGATTAACAAACCTACACTGATTTCTGCCACACTCACTGCACTGATGATGATTCCCAGAGCGACTAAAATGTACATCAAGGAGAATTCAATGGCCACAGCAATCATTCTGAATATTACCAATCGATGTTGAGAAATACTGGTTCCCCAGATTATATCCTGTGTATTATTGCTTATCTCTCGATTAGCGATATTTACAGAGGTGATGACTATGAATAGACCAAACCATAACCATGTCATACCGAGTACCTCGTAGGCAAAAAACCCTGTAAAGGATGCAGGAAGGATATGACCATGCATCAGACCCTTCGTCTGGGGACTATCAAACGTGGAGAAGAGATCAGAGATCTGCTCATCGGTCATGGTTGTATACATGATAGTGATATACATCAATGAAAAAGCCACTAGAATAGTCCACCATAGAGTAAATTTGCCATCTCGTCTGAATTGATCAAAGATTAGTGGATATTTTCTTGCTAATGAACCTGTAGGAGATAACCAACTCTTACTTACTTTATCCTTCTTATCCTTCTTACTAGGTTCATTGAAATCTCTTGAAGGTAATTTCAGAGTAGCTATGGCAATAAATCCAAGAGCTAGGATCATGAGTACTATAAATCCCTCCCAGTTAAATTCGCCAGTAATCAAACCAGTGGAGGGATGGAGATAGTAGTTAAAGGACATATTCACCGATTGTTTTCTCTCCTCATCAAGCATGGGTAGACTTAGCTCCATAAGCATTGAGAATATAAGATAACCATACCCCAATTTCAATCCTGCTGATTTTGAAAACTTAAGAATTGATAAGAGGCTGACACCAGCCATGTAGAGAAAGGCAATGCATAACTCAAATACAAAAATCACCAGGAGTTCATCAAGAAATTCCGTAGTCTCCTTGCTGATTGCCATGATAACCAATAAAACATATGCGGGAATAGCTATGACAATTAATGATAAACTGGCTGCAAGAACATTCTCAAGGTAGAATAAACGAGATTGTTGAGGGGTAGATACCAACAATTCCCTACCATCATCTTCAGTAGTTGGAAAAATTCTAGCACCAATCTTGATCCCTACTATAGATAGCAGATAGAACAAGTAAGGGCCTAATTGCATATTCAACCAGAGGATCCATGCAGGAGCATTACCTCCAATCATTCCCAACATTCCCTGTATTCCTGATTGTGTCACTAGATCAAAATAATCGAGTAACTGATCCTCACCGGGAAAGAGGGCAACAACCATGAGAATCATAGACAATAGTATTACGGAAGCATACACAATCTCCCCACTAAATCGCTGTAAATGGAATCTTAGTTTTTCGAGAAGTGACATCAATATCACACTCCATTTACCACTTCTTCCACATACTTGGCAAGAAAATAACTCTCAAGTGATGCAGGTGGGAATGATAGATCTTTGATCTCCATATCTGCGAGAAGTACCAGAATCTTGGAGAGGCTTGTATCTCCAGAAATTCTAAGAATGATCTCCCCTGTATCAATATTGTAAGTCTTGAGCATATCTCCCAATTCCTCTATCTTATCCTCTGGGATGTGCTCTACCAATGCAATTAACTCCCGGGGAACCTCCTCTGCAAGTCCCTTTACATTCTCCAAGGAAACTAATCGACCCTCTCTTATAATGGCCACTCTATCACATATACGCTGGGTTTCATCAAGATTGTGGGAACTGAAGAATATGGTTTTTCCTCTTGCTTTCTCAGCTTCTAGAAGATCATAGAGTTTTTGCTGATAGATTGGATCCAGACCGGATGTTGGTTCATCAAGGATGAGAATATCAGGGTCATGCATGAAAGCAAGAGCTATACCCACCTTCTGTTTATTTCCCTTGGATAACTGGGAGAATTTTTTCTTCTCAGGAATATCAAACATCTCAATCATCTCATCCATTCTTGAAGATGGTCTTTTTCGAAGAGTGGCAATATATTCCATGAATTCCCTTGCTCTATAATTTTTCGGTATTTGCAATTCACCTGGAAGATACCCAATATTCTCTCGAATATCAGGATTAGCACGACTGACTAGAGTACCATTTATTTTAATTTCTCCCTCTGTAGGGAGAAGTATATTGAGGATACATCTGATAGTAGTTGTCTTACCAGCTCCATTTTGGCCTAGAAATCCAAATATCTCTCCTTTGTTAATACTCAGATTGATGTGTTCAATTCCAATGGCAGAGCCATAGTGTTTCGATAAATTTATGAGTTCAATAACTGTGTTCATGATTTATTACACCTTTGATAATATTTGGTGAAGGAAATATTTAAAGTGTTCTTTTTGTTCATTGTTTTTTGAACAAAATGAATCAAATGAACTAGCAGAATTTTCTGATCATTATGAAACCATTATATAGAAGGGCAATATTATCATATTTGAGGACGATGTCAGATAAGACAAATGAAACGTTAACCCAGCAGGAAATCGAATACCTCAGTCGTTTTGCTACGTATATGGAGAGATCTGGTCTATCAGCTACTGCCGGATCCATTGTTGGCTGGTTATTAATTTGCCATCCTGAGCCATATCAGAGTTTCTCTCAAATGCAAGATACCCTTGATATTCCAAAAAGTACCCTCAGTGTGACCTTAAAACAACTACTAGCTATTGGGTTTATTGAGAAATTTAGAATCCATGGAGTAAAGGGAGATCAATACAGATATAACTACAATTTGATCAATGAATCTGCAGAAAAACGAGCAGAGGGATTGGAACCATTAATCGAATTCTATCGTGAGGCTGCTGAATTTAACGAGGAATCAGAACGAAAGGAGAAATTGAATGAGATGGTTGAGATGTCCAGATTCTTCCAGAATAAATATCGAGAGATCTACAAGGAATGGTTAGAGTACAAGGAGAAATATTTCAAATAATTCGTGAATCCATAAATATCAAGGTATATTTTTAACAAAATATCATTTGAATAGCATAATGACACCTTATATCATCTCAGGATCATGGGATAAATCTTTGAAGCTCTGGGATATTGACAATAAATATCTAATACAAACCTTAGAAGGACATACATCCAATATACAATCAATTGCAATGAATGATAAATTCATTGTTTCAGGTTCCATGGATAAAACAATGAAATTATGGGATGCTGGGACAAGAGAGCTAATACATAACTTTGAGTTAGATGATGTAGTATTATCGGTAGCAATCTTTGATAATTATATTGCTGCAGCTATAGGCGACAATTCTGTTCAGTTATGGAATATTCAAGAAAAAGATCTCGTCCATACGTTTGAGGGACACAATCAACTGGTAACCTCGGTTGCGATGAATAATAAGTATATTGTCTCTGGGTCAGATGATACAACAGTTAAGCTCTGGGATATAGAGGAAAAGACTTTGCTCTACACATTTATCGATCATACCAGATGGGTACACTCAGTGGCCATTAATAATCGTTACATTGCATCTGGATCAACTGATGAAACTGTAAAATTATGGGACATTGAGAGCAAAAGATTAGTGCATAGTTTTGAGGGTCATAGAATGGCAATAACCTCTGTTGCCATGAATAATCGGTTCATCGTTTCAGGTTCTAAGGATCATACGGTGAAACTCTGGGATATTGAAAGTAGGAATATCATTTACACCTTTGAGGGCCATACTGATGTCGTCAGCTCAGTGGCAATAAATGATGGGATCATCGTCTCAGGATCAGAAGATAATACCGTAAAACTCTGGGATACGTTCAGTAGAAATCATCTGTATACTTTTGATGGCCATGCGGATTATGTCACAGCTGTAGCCCTAAATGCCGATGAGGATAGCAGAAGGGTAGTGACTGACAAAGAACGAACTACAGAGTTATTAGAGAAACGTATGGAGAGATTCAGAAAAGTTATTACAAGAAGTACGTATCTACAACTATCACAACTGGCAAAGGTTATTGAGATGGATGAGGATGATCTCTTAATCTGGTTATATGACCTTCCTGAGGATATGGGTTTCACCATAGAAGGAGACAAGATCGTCTTTGACAAAGATGTTCTTGATGATCATATAGATGACTTGATGGCCCAATTTCAGAAATTAGAAAAGGATAAAATTGGTAAGATTTAAAGGAAAACATCACTTAATAGCTTTCAAGAGGGAATTTATCTAATATTGAACAAGGTTCATATTTTTCAATAAATGAACGGAAGAGAGGCCATATCAGAAATATTTCAAGATTTATCCTCATGCTCAGCATAGAGGGATTGAACAAAGTTCAATTATTCAAATTTGACTGAGATAGGAGAAATATTTGACACTACGTGGATTTATGTTAGAAAATCCAATTTTTTGCTTTAATCCATTACCAAACATTGAGACTACGTAGTATAGACAAGGAACGATCAAGCCTTTGGGTATATGATCCTCCAATTGTGTAGTAATTGATATTATACTTACTGAACATGGCTTTGAGGAGATCATCATTCTTTTTTCTTATTGTATCTTCTCCAAGGAAGCGGAGGCCATCATCTACCCATTCTACATCAGGTTCTAGATACAGATAGATATCGTATCGATGTCTCTTAATGATGTTTTCTATGAGATCAGAATACGTATCCAGATATATTTTCAAATAATATTGTGTTACCACAGCCTCAGTGTCTATGATTAAGATCTTATTACTCTGTAGTTTCAGCTCTCGTTCTCTCTGTAATTGATCAAGAACTATATGATCAAACATCTCTGCAGTGAATTGATCACTGAACTCCTCACAGAATTCTCTTCCTACCTCTGGCAAGTAATTGGTATTCAAACACTTGGCCAAATGCTTAACCAGAGTACTTTTACCACAAGATTCTGTACCCACAACCACTATGGTCTTGACAATAAAATTACTAACATATGACGGAAGGAATTCCCAATATCTGAATGGATTTTTCCTAATATCCGAGGCAGATATTTGATGGTTGATTTTTTCTGAATCTATGATGATGTGCTCTGCAAAGGGATAGTACTGTTGAAATATGGGATCATACTCCGATTCAGAGCTAAATACATGAGTGAAGGTGCCTATGGCATCAATCACTTGTTTTGTTCCTCTCTCCCAGTTATACTGATCCTGATCATCAACCACATCACCATCATCAACCAGATGCAGGATGCTCACATTCTCCATATCAGAGATGGCCTTTCCCATCCATACCAATCTTTGTTCTGGACTGATATAGGGAATACCATCTCGGGCACAATAATACTTATCTCTAACATCAGAACTTGTGAGAATAAAGTACAAGGTATCTACATAGGTTGATGCCTTAGCTAGAACAAACAAATGGCCTGCATGTAGGGGTAAAAATTTACCAGCAAAAAAACCAGTTTTCTTCATATTATCGCTCCTGTGTACGATAAAGAATAACCCAGTTCCACCAGCCATACATTGCATTTATGAGATATGCAGTCCACATCAATAATATGGTGATATCATTTCCTCCTGCCAATAATGTGGCTATCCATAACCATATGGATACTATATTGACTAGGATCCACAACACCCACTGCTCCATATAAGCACGAACCATCAGAATCATTGCAATGATAGACAGTACTGTTGAGGAGGCATCAAAAAATGGTAATGAACCACCTATATATTGAAGAACTAACCCATAAAAAAAAGTTACACTAATTGATACTACTGCCACAATAATGCGTTGTTTATTACTTAAGAAATTAACAAAGACTTCATCACTTGATTTCTTGTAATCAGGACGGGTCCATTGCCATATCCCCCAGAATTGCATTGGAAGGAAATAAAACAGGTTGAGCATCACCTCACCATAGTACATCCATCCATATGCGAGATAGGCATAGAGTATTACATTGATGATCCCAAAATAATAATTGGAAATTCTCCCCTTAGCTACAAGGACCACACACCAAATCCCAGTTATACTTGTCAAGATCCCTATCCAAGTATCCTGCCAAATTATTGAAAGCCCAAGTATTAAAAATGAGAACGATAATAACCAGATTCTCTCCCAAATGGTCCAATCATGAAAATATTCAAAAATACGCTGCATTCAATTCAATTATCTTCACATTTTATAAATTAAGATAGTTATTGATAATTAGTATTCATTTTCATTATTATGAGATAATATTTACCTATATTGAATTATTAAATGGAGTAAACTGTTAAAATATAAGTACTCGATTAACTGATATTCATTGTAATTTATGGATGCTCAGATACTCTTTAACAAGGATCAATATTATCCAGGTGAGATAGTGGAGGCAACATTCATCATCAATGGACCTTTTCATGGGCGTTCAAGAGAATTAATCTTGGAATTGATTTCTGGTGAGGATGTGGGTGTGGTTTATCACACAGGTTCAGGGAAAAACCGAAGACAAAAGGTAGCTTGGTCAAAATTAGCAATAGCTGAAGCGAGAGAGGTACTTCCAGTTCCAGAAATGGGTTCATTGACATATTCACTTAAATATAGGCTTCCCCCTACTCCTCTCGATTCTCATTTGAGCCAATATCTCAGACTATATCATCAAGCTAGGGTCAAACTCGATATCTCAATGGCCAGTGATGAGGAGGTTGTAGTCAACATACCTATCGTATCCATACCACTACAGGAAATGCAAAAAATTGCTGCAAAGGGAGAATCCTTGAATTTTGTTGCTAATATCAATCAATCCTCAGGTTACACAGGAGATATCGTATCACTTCAATTGCTTGCAAAACAGAGTAAGAAATATCGATCAATACGAGTCGAATTAGAACAGGTGGTGAATAAACAAGTGGGTAGACATCGTAAAAGAATTGCTCGTACAACTGTACTGACAACATCACAACCTATGGATCTGTTTCTTGTTGACCTACCTATACCAGAATTATCACTTTCATCCCTTACCGGTCAGGCATTTGAGGTTAGTACTTTTCTCAAAGTTGTGATCGATATTGCCTTTGCTACAGATGAGAATATTGTTTTTGATTTCCCATATTTCAAAGGATCACGAGATTTACATGCAAATCAGAAAAACGTGTCATCAGCTGGATTCTGTCATTCCTGTGGGTCACCTCTAGAATTAAATGCAAAGTTTTGCCCGGAATGTGGAACATCCATAGATTAATTGATTTTATTCTTCTTTAGATTCTTCTTCAAATAATCCCTCAACATCTTCTTCTGGTAATTCTATCTCTTCAACACGCATATATCTTTGTTGTTGCTGAATATTACCTACAAAATCAGATATTTGTTGTTCCTCATCTACCTCATGTACAGTAAGATAAACAGGCGAACCTTTATATGATAATCTCCAACCATGCTTGTTAGTTCCTTTTACTATTTCAGATTCCTCATCTGCCAACGGTTTTTCTTTATCATATTCAAAATCTATTTGCTCAAACACTTTCTGCAACTCATCAAGATCCACTTCTGAGGCAGTCTCTTCCTCGGCCAGCAGATCAGGAATACTAGTTTCTAAAATATTTTCCCGAATACTCTCCCAATGTTTATTTGATTGGAATAGTTCAATACTATCCAATTTGTCATCCTCAAAGATAAGGATGCCTTGCTGATGCTCGACTCTGAATACATCCTCAATCTTAGATTTTATCTCATCCACCTTTTCCTTAGATCGCTCCATCATCTTCTCCTCCACCTCCAGATAGCTCTCAGTTGGGGCTTCCTCCATAGCCACTCCACTACTAGCCCTCATATTGCTAATAGATCCCCATGTTGCTGATTGTGAATAACCACCTGATGCAAAAGATGCTTTGGTCTTTCTACTCACATGACGAGTTGAGAATTTGAAATCTCGTTCATCTTCTGCCACTCGATTCTTTTCAGTGTAGCTCCACCTTCTCTGTTCTACACAGTTAACAGGAATTTTCATCTTTTTCTTTTTAGCAATGATAAATGGCCTGGTTGTGGTTCTTGTTTGTCGACCACCTTCTAGGATTATGCCTGAAACAACGAGCATAGTTTTCTTCTCCTTAGATTCGAAGATGACATTATTCACATCCTCCTGATCCAGTTCGGATATATGTATACCTTGAGTACTTTCATTAGCAATCTCCATATCCACAAGATCAGAGGGTAATTCGGTGGATTTTGATACAACGGGCACGAAGGTCAGATTGGAATAACGTTTTGCCTTATTCCATAGAATTTCACTTTTGAATTCATTGATTAACATCACAGATGTAGTATCCTTCACCTATATAAGCAATTTCAAATATTTTTATACAATTATTAGGGAGTGATTTTAAGAGATTATGGTACTTTGAAGTAATGGAATACCAGACCAAGCCACGAGAATATTACTTGAATTTTTGACCAGCTATCCCTGTCTATAGAATAATTATCTGCAATGAACGCTCTTAAAATCTATGTTAAGTATTTAATTGTAATCTTTCCATTATAGAGATCTAAAATTTCAATTATTTGTACTTTCAACTTTCTAAAAAATCTGGTTTGCTATTTAGTAAAAAATTAATAAAATCCTATTTACAATGTTCCATAATTATATGAATTTGTTTAATCAGCTCATATTTAGTAAATGGTTTCTGGAGAAGAGGTCTTGTGGCAAGTTTCTCTGATTGATTTTTGAGAATCTGATCACCAAATCCAGTAATGAATAATATCTGCTGTTTGGGATTGATTTCTAGGATCTTTTCTGCTAATTTCAAACCTGATAACTTTGGCATACGTATATCAGTAATCAAAATCTGATAATTCTGTTCCTGTTCATAAAATTCTAGTGCTGCAAAGGGATCATTGAAAACTGCAACCTCAATATTAAGTTCCGTAAGGTATTTTTTTGTTAAGTTAGAAATACTTTCCTCATCTTCAACAAGTAAGATTTTACATGATGATATTTTGTTCAAATCAAAATTCATGTAATTCTGAATTCTCTCATGGCGAGACCGAGGTGAAATCTTTGGTAAATTAATTTTAAATTCTGTTCCTTTGATTCCATCACTCACTTCAATCTTCCCTGAATGTTCCATTATTATATTATGAACAATCGTTAATCCCAATCCTGTTCCCCCACTATCCGATTTAGTAGTAAAATAAGGATCAAAGATTTTCTCCCTAAAATCTTGTGGTATACCAGGACCATCATCTAATACAGAAATCAGGATAGATTCCTTTAGATTTTTGGTTGACACAATAATCGTTCCATTTGAATCAAATGCCTCAACTGCATTATTAATCAAATTCATAAATACTTGTTGTAATTTGTTTTTATCACATAATATAGGCTCAATAGATTTATCTAATTCAAAAGTAAGACGAACATCCTTAATATTAATGCTCATTTGCATAAAATTCTCAATTTCCAAAATAATATCATTTATGTTATGCATGTAAAACATACTATCCTGTTTTTTTGAGAAACTAAGGAGTTGTCTTGTCATAGAAGTTGCTCGTGATCCAGCGTTTGATATTTCATTAACCATTTCCTCTTGATCACGAGATAGATTTGACGTTTTCAGCATTTCAGCATAACCATTTACAATCGCCATAATATTATTGAAATCATGCGCTATTGAGCTAGCGAGTAGACCGATCATCTCCACTCGCTGTGATTGCTCTAATAGTTCTCTCTCATTTCTTTCCTTCTCCTCCATCTCCTTTAAGTCTGAGATGTCTCGAAGTGTGGCAAGGATATATCTAGGTTTTCCCCTTTCATTTACTACTGATGCAACGACATTGGTCCAGAGAACATTATTACCTTTGGTAATGAATCGTTTATGCATATCAAAAAATTGTTCTTTTCCAGTGAGTATTTTTTTCATATTTTCAATTGTGGCATCTATATCATCTGGATGGGAAAAATCACTCATATTGATCCCAATCAACTCATGTTTTTCATACTCTAATAATTTAAAAAAAATCGAGTTCCCATCAATTACATTACCTTCTAAAGTTCCTAAAGCAATGCCAAAGGGGATATTATCATATATTTTCTTAAGGTAGTTTTCGACCTTATTACTACGGGATAATAAATCCTCACGATTCCAACTAGAATAGAAAACAAATGTAATCAATACAATGTTTAGTAAAAACACCATAGGGAAGGATTTCAGCATTCTTTCCTGATTGAAATTACCACTCACAATTTGAATTAGCAAAAATACAAGCATATTAATGAAATATACAACTGAGGAGATAATAATATTGTAAAAATATACTGAAATAACAAATGCTAACAAAAAATAGTAATTAAAAACTATTGATTCATCATTTTGATTAAACACAGCAAATAAGAAAAAACCGAGATTTATAGTTACAAAGGTTAAATGCCTTGATTCATCATATTTTTCTTTTTTAAGTATGATAAAGGCGATCACTAGATTTAATACAAAGACTATTTCTATCAAATCATGAAAATTAAATTTAATGTGAAGATCGGGATGATCTATTAAATTATGAAAAGTGAAATAGGCAATAGCCATAATTATTGTGAAAAATAAGTATATCCGGTACAATCTCATCTCTCTTTGATTGAATGGTTTGGCCTTAAGGGCATCGAATACCAGAGAGGGGTCAATCACCTAATTATGTTTATACAATATATTAGATTTAATAATTTTGTGTGGAATGATATAAAATTGTTCTGAAAATTCAAATTCCATATTTTTAAGAAATTAAATTATTATTTCATGTATTAGAATGAATTGGTAATGATTCAGGCACTTTGAAGTAAAGGAATACCAAACCTAGCCAAGAGAAAATTGCAGGAATTATTGACCAACTATCCATACCTATGGAATAATTATCTGCAATATAGGCTCCAATAATCAATCCACCAAGTTGTGCAATAACAGAGGAGATAGTTACCAGACTCATCCCTCGTGATCGCTCTGCTGCATTGGTGACATCAGAGACCATTGCAGGCACGATCGGACGAATAAAGATATACAGCGGAATTAACCACAGAAAAAGCACGAATAAGTAATTATGATTAAGTGATATGGCAACAAAGAATAGTGGATTAAGAATCATTCCCATCAGATAGACTTTCTTCCTACCAATTTTATCTGTAAAAGGACCGATTTTTAACAATGCTATTGCACCAATTAATGTGGCTATTGCATTACCATACCCAATAAACACTGTGCTGATACCAATGTTTTCAAAGAGGAATAATGATCCAAGTGTCCAGAATGCACCAGCAGAGAGATCAAGGATTATCATTGGTAAAAGAATAAGAATTATTGATTTTCTAGTAATTAACTTGAGTAATGATGTTTTACTGGCCTTTTCCTCTCTATCTTTTATCTCAGCTGGTGGAGATAGCATTATGGCCAAACCAGCCGCAAGAATAAATCCTGATGCGATGAGAAACATAGTTGACATTCCTAATTTTTCAAATCCATTGCCAGCAACAGAAGAGCCAATAAACCAGCCAATACTGGAGAAAAGCATAAGATTACTGGTTATCCTACCTTTCTCCCCGGGATTGCAGATTACAGTGGCATAAGCCTGTGTTATCGTGTAATATGATGGATAAAGCAATGCACCAATTCCAACTATTAGTAGATACTGCATCGCATTATTGATCTGTGTAAGAAGCAAATATTCAATGACTCCTACAATATTTACTAGGAGTATAACCTCTCGATAGTGTCCATGCTTGTCAGTGAAATTGGAAAAAAATGATATTCCCAAAATACCTATAATATTAGGTAACATTATCACAAGGCCAATTAGCAACAAACTAGAGGTTCCAATCTCATTGCGTAACCAGATACTGACAAAAGGGATGATCATAGAGCTCCCAATATGCCAGAAAACAATGGATAAATAAACTGAGAGCAGGTTGTTGCTTTTCACTTACACTAATTCATAAAGATACTATATCAATAACTTGCTAGTAACTATTCAATAGAGATTGAATCATTACAAATAATGAATTAATTGCCATAATTTCCCAAAAATCCAAAACTATGCAATTTTCTAATTACATCTTTCAGGTAATTGAATATGAAATCAAATCAAAGGCCAATTAAACAAATTTAATGTATTACTTCTATTTTCCATTGTTGAAAACATTTGATATTACAGTTAATAATTGATTTTTAGAGAATGGTTTTGCGAGACGTCCTACAAATCCATATTTTTCAAAATTGGACATCAAATCACTATCACTATACCCTGACATCACAATTGCTTTAATGTCTGTGTATTTCTCTTGTAAATGTTTGAATGCAATCCCACCATCCATACCCCCCTGAATAGTCAAATCCATTAAGATAAGATCAAATAATTCTGGTGAGTATTTCAACAACAAATCTTCACCCCGATGAACTGTCACCACAGTGTGTCCCAGACGATTTAGTAATCTCTTCAGAGACTTAGCAATCAATACGTCATCTTCTAGTAGTAGTATTCTCCTAGCTGTAACGTCTTCTATTTCAATAGGTTCTATTATTATGGGAGCGGGTGCAGAAGGTAATGAAAAATAAAAAGTAGTACCCTTGCCTAGTTGAGTATTGAAATGAAGTGAAGAATTATGCTTTGTCAAAATTGATTGTGTTGTTGGTAGGCCCAATCCAGAACCTCTTGTCCTTGTAGAAAAATATGGCTGAAATATTTTTCCTTGAATAAAGTCAGGTATACCTCCTCCATTGTCCTCAATCTCGATTTTCCAAGAATTGTTTTCATCCACTAATCCAATACGAATCCAAGGTTGCTCAACGGATTCCAGCTCTTGAGCTGCATTTACAAGTAAATTTGATAATACTTGGGATAGTAAACCAGAATCTGCAATAACATACGCCTGAGGTAACTCATTAATTCCCCTTAGCTCCAATCCTTGACCAGATGTGAAAAGAGAGGAGCTCTCACGAAGGAGCTTGGTAAGATCTAGAACCTCGAATAAAGGTAGTCCACCACTGCTGTAGGTCAACAATTTCCGTGTAATTCTTGCTGCAGATTCGACAGCATCTCTAATAAGTTGGGTACTCTCATCTACGTCTTTCTGAATATGTAAATCAGCTACTAGCTCATCTATAAAGAAGGTTTGACCAACAATTGATTGTAAGAAGTTATTGAAATCATGTGCGATACCACCTGCAAGGAGACCGAGTTCCTCAAGTCTTTGATTTCGCATTTTTGTTGAATCAAGTTCCTCTGCTTCTGTCACATCCCTTGCAATGACATGAAATAGTAATTCACCATCCTCTTCAGTTGTCCACACTGTACTGAGGAGAACCTTAGTTTTACCAGATTTCGTAGTCCAATAGATTTTCTTGGCATGATCATAGGTATTTAGATCCTCTTTATTCTCCAAATTTGTCAAGGTTTGATTGTATGTATCTATGTCTTCTCTTCTAACAAAATGTGTTGGTGCTGCTGGCATATCATGAACATTCATTCCAATAAGCTCTTCAAGCTCTATTTCCAAAATTTCACTCATTGCGGGGTTAGCTGTCAGGATTATTCCATCTTCAGTTCGGGTATAGAATAAATCTCGAGAATTATTGAAAAGCTCATCATAACGATTCTGAATTCTTGCACGACTAAGTCCTCGACGGAAACTCTGTATGGCAATTCCGACATAGGAGGTCAGAAATTCCAAACGTTCAATTAGTTCATCACTTAGTTCAAAAGGAGGATTGACATAATCCCACCAAACTACCATATATCCCAAAACCTTGTTACCTACCCCAGTATAAGGAATACTTAAAGATCTATATGGATCGTATTTTATCAAGTATTCTTCTTCCTCAGGAGTAAATTTCATACCAATCTCTGGAATACCCGGATAGTAAAAGGTCAAGCCTTTATCCATTAATAAATTCAAGAATTTATTCTTTATCTGCTCATATACTTCCACAAATTCTGTAGGAGGGAAAAAATGATCGATCTCTTTGGATCTGTAGATAATACTGTGGTTTATTTCAGAATTTGATAAATGGACCTCAGCCAAACTCAAATGACAGGTGAATGGGATCAACTTTTGTATTTCTTGGTGAATTAATTGGCCCAAATCTGATATTTCTTCAACTGTTAGAAGACCTTGCTGTATATTACGTAGAGTTGAAGACAGATCATTCATATAAATCCTTATATGATTTTAAGGTTGATAAATTCCATCCTTATGAAGTGCATATACAACTAGTAATAGCATTAAATTTGAAAGATTTAGTTAATTAATCAGATATGGAATGTATCTATAATTAGCAGATTCAAATTTTTTCGACAAATCAAAAGAATTTATGATCCATTTGTTAAAGATCACTTCTCTTCATTAACATTTTTTTTACAATATTTTGTGTGGTAGTTCTAGTGAATTTAAAGTCACCTTTTCGCTATTACTATTCATAAGAATGCAAGATTTAAGAAAAGAGGGTGTTTTGCTGAAATTATGAAAGTTGCACTTATCACTGGAGCTACATCTGGAATTGGTAAAGCTACTGCTTACAAATTTGCAGAACAGGGATATTCTCTAATGCTTACAGGGAGAAATGATGATGAATTAAAAATTCTCGAAGATGAACTTGATGTTATTGTAAACACCATTGCTGTGGATCTGCGAATCGAGGGAGCTGCCAAGGTGGTGATAGATGAGACAATCAAGTCTTATAATCAATTAGATGTGCTGGTGAATGCTGCTGGTATCATAGCCTCAGGAACTGTTGAGAATACAAGCATGGAACAGTGGAGTGATATGTTTAAACTCAATGTAGATGCGATATTTCAACTAATCCAATTATCTATACCATATCTTGAGAAATCAGGGATTAAATCAATAGTTAATGTATCTTCTGTAGTTGGTTTAAGACAATTCCCAGGGGTATTCTCATACAGTGTATCGAAAGCTGCTGTAGATCAGCTAACTAAGGTTGTTGCACTAGAACTCGCACCCAAACAAATCCGATGCAATGGGATAAATCCAGGAGTAATTATTTCCAACTTACACAAACGTGGAGGAATGGATGAGGAGAAGTATGCCAATTTTTTAGAACACTCCAAAAATACTCATCCTTTAGGTAGAGTGGGAAGAGTTGATGAAGCTGCTGAACTCATTTATTTCCTTGCATCTGAGAAGTCTGGATGGATCACCGGGCAGACAATAGCAATAGATGGTGGTCGATCACTCACATGTTTTAGATAATCAAATATATGAAAAACAATTGTTCATAAGAATCTTAGAAATTGAAAATAAATTTCTTAAGCTATTTTGACCAAAAGAAAATTTGACCTTTCTGTGTTGTTTCACGCCCCAAGGCAAACTCATCAGCGAAATTAGCCTTGATATCCATTCCTGCATCTTTGAAAAAGGGGATAATATCTTCCAGGCTTATTCCCCATTTGAAATGCTGGGTAAATGGACCAAATTTGAGTTCTGCAACTATTGGGACACAGTGATCTCCAATTACTGCAATATTTTCAGAAAATTTGGCAATATCTGAAAGTAATCGAAATACTACTGACCTGCTCAGATAGTAAAATAATCCCTCGAAAATCCATAACGATGGAATTTCAGATTTTATCAAATGCTTCTCCAATAAACTAGAGATACCATTCTTTTCAATATCTAGAGGGAAATGAATAAACCTGCAATTTGGGACTATATCCCTCATTTTTGATGCCTTGAATTTTAAAACTTCAGTAAAATCCACTTCAATCAGCAAATGCTTCCCTTTTTTTAATTCATCTATCCGGTATAACCTGGTATCAAGGCCTGCACCAAGTAGGATAATCTGAGATTCTTGATGTTGGAGTAACCACTTTCTGAGATAATTATCAATGAAATTGGTTCGAATAACCGTATATCCATTTTCGAGAAAATGACGGTGATAGTTGATATATCCTTCCAAGTGAGAGGAGAGTGCCTCGGCATAAGGATCACAAATCAGGGGTGAATCGGTTTTTGTTTCTAGGAATCTATGAAATGCTGTTAAGTAGGATGTGAATGGTATTGGATCTCCATCTAGTTGCTCAGCATCGTATCTTTGTTTCTTGGTAGTTTCAACCTTCACAATCTTGAGTTTCATCTGCTGATCACAGTGAATAGGAATATTTTTTATTTCATTGATCCTTGATGACTGGGCTTTGGTGAATTCCCAGCTAGGTTCCACTTCTGTATAACAAATTTCACAGAAGAAGCGAAGGGACATCTGTTTATGTCTTTATACGTGAAATAATAACTCTGATCTTACAAGAATGTGTAAACGCTAATTCATTAGAAAATTGTACACTTTTTTATTGGCCGAATTAACCTGCCAATACGTTTTGGAAATCACATCTAAGTGAGACTGGATAAATGGCATTAAATGCATAATCTAATTGAAAACGTATTTGATCTTCTTGTAAGGCTTAATTTTTTCAGTAATAAATTTGTATTCTTTCCCACTAACGGCTTGAATCTGATTAGCAAGTGTATTTATGCTGGATAGTGGAATTTTATAGAATTTATATTTGAAGGAATCCTCATTTCTTATCTCAAAGGTAAATCCTCCTACCTCCATAGATTCATTTGCATTATCTGTAGATGATTGAGTTTGTCTTCTTCCAGTGTAAACTAAGGAAAGTTGATTCATATCCATTATCTTGTAATAGTAATTCTTTCTCATTGTCTTGATTTTGATCCCTCCCAAATCATCGAATACTAACTCGGAAAAACCCTGCCGGATATAATTCAATGTAAGAAATATGATGAAGAAGAGAATGAAACCTGAGATTATTAACCTAATCTCGAAAGTTGGCAAATAAGTTGTGAATTCTCCTAATAATAATTGTAAAATTGTTCCTATGGCAATAATATTTACAAATATGATGAAGAATGAATTGGCTCGATTACTAGTGATACGAATTTCTTCCATCAATTGTTCTATTAGTCTCTCTATATATTAGTATGTACGTTTCTGTAGATATTCACAGACTATGAAAGAATTAACATCAATTAATTAGTTAGAGTCTTTTATAGTCACCTTCTGAAAAATATTTTCTCTTTTTGATTTCTATCTCAAACCATTGAGAAAAAATCTGTAAAATACATCTCTATATGGTATTTTTTAGATTATTTAGTAAATGTAGATATTGAAAACTATATGCTTAACCTTCATGATACTGAACTATGATTGTTAGGTATGGAATCAAATATTGTGATACTTTTAGTTTGGCTATTCTTCCTCAATCCCATTCTCATTCTCCAAGTTTTACTCGGCTATTTCAAAGCATATCATCGTGAACATAGTATCTTGTTGAGAATGATTTATCACATCGGAGGGGAATACATTACATTGGCTACAGAAAGTGATATGAGGATCCGTAAATGGTACTTAGGATATTTCGGAAGCTTAATAGTACTACTAAATATTTATGGGAGCATCTTATATTACTTAATAGTTTACAGTATCAGTCCACCTTCATTTCTGATTCCAGTTATTGGTCCTAGCCTTTTTGTTATAGCAATACTTGGTTTAATCCTATTGATAAAAAATAGTATCCCATATACAGAAGTAGTTGTATGGCGTGAGATATTGCAGCGTGACGGGATCAATATTGATGATATACCCCTTAAATTTAATCTCTGGTCACGATTTAATAATAAGAAAATTATAATTTTATCTCAGTCATACTTCAAAGATAAATATCCTGAAGTGAATCGTCATCTGATCCCTAATTTAAGATTCTCATGGTTCAAACCTCCTGTGATTAAGGATGAGCCAAATGAGATTGCAGATCTTCATGTAATGGAGGATTGTAAGACTGCTAAACTTTGGAAAGTGGAGTATCCAAAAAAGGTCATCTTATCGTATGTGAGTTTGATATTTCTAATTCTTGCCACCTCATTTTATGCAACAGCGAATATGGATGAGTTGTTTACCAGTTTAAATCTTACTTTACCAAATTCAGTATTATATATTCTGATCATCCTATTGATCATGAACTCCTTTGTATCAGCATATTATTACAAACAGTATTTCTTACCTAGTGATAGGATAATCGATGCAATTCTTAAGGATCATCAAATTAAATATACGGAAGATACTAGACTCGTCGAACTCTTGCTCCTAATCGATAATCATTATCCTTTTGTTAATCTTGATGAATATCGACAACAGTGAACCTAATGGCAAAAATTCAAATATTTTCGACCCTGATTTAAAATAATTAAGATAAATTCTACTCACGACATGTATTGGCGGAATTTGCCTACCTATAGGTAGATAAAATATTGCTTCTGAAAAAAATATAATAAATATTTCAGAATATTTGAAAAGATATTGGAGTTGGGATTATAGATAGACGATATGATGAATGTCTAAGACAGATTTAAATGGTTATTTTCTCGTTATAGTTTGACCCTATGTCAGACGATATTCCTATGCCATGGCTAGTTTCCTTACCTGAGAAGCGATTTGCTTCTCTAGAGTATGAGGAGACTACTATGTACGAGCAGCTTAAACGTAGAGCAGAACAAAATCCAGAAAAACCATTCCTCATCTTTCCAAAAGGTAAAATCCTGAATTATAAAATAATTGTAGACCAGATTGAAAAGATGGCTGCTCATCTGCAGCATCTGGGAATTCAAAAGGGAGACAGAGTGGCATTACTCCTGCCAAATACTCCTCATTATGTTATCGGACATTTTGCTGTTTTATTAATTGGAGGGATAGTGGTTCAGGCCAATCCCCTGTACACAGAACATGAATTGGTCAATCAGATGACTGATTCAGGAGCCAAGGCAATAATCTCTCTCACAATGTTCCAGGATAAAGTAAACAGGGTGATGGAGAAAACTGATCTTGAATTTGCAGTATATGGCCAGATCCAGACATATTTGGGGGGTCTACTGAAATTTTTGGGCAAGTTGCTGAAAAAGGAGATATTTGACCCCAATAACAACAAATACGATGCACCTATCAAAAATTATCCTAATACCTACTTCTTTGATGATTTCATTGTGAATGAGTATGAAATAAAATCAGTTGAGATTGATTTTGGAGAGGATATAGCAATATTACAATATACTGGAGGAACAACTGGTGTATCAAAAGGAGCCATGTTAACAAATAGAAACCTTAGTATCAATACCCAACAGGCAAGAAGTATCATACACATGGTTCCAGATAATGAAGGTGCATTACTGGCTGTACTCCCCATGTTCCACATCTTCGGACTTACGGCTTGTTTGTATACATCAATAAGATTGAATATCCCCATGGTTCTTAATGTGGCTTCACCACCCAATTTCACGGATATCCTGAAATGGATACCGAAATATGGTATTTCATTCTTCCCGGCAGTACCAGCCATGCTTACGATGATAAATAATCATAAGGATGTTCATACCACTGATTTTTCATCTCTTAAAACGATAATCTCAGGTGGTGCTGCACTACCATTAGAAGTGGCGAATACTTTTGAAAAACTTACAGGTGCACAAGTATGTGAGGCTTATGGATTATCAGAAACCAGCCCATTAGCACTGGGTTCATCACCTGAATTGCCTAATGTTGAGGGTAGTATAGGATTTCCAGCACCTGATACACTGGCCAAGATAGTTGATCAAAGCGACTATACTAAATTAAAACCTATTGGAGAAGCAGGAGAGATCTGTATAAAGGGTCCTCAGGTCATGAAGGGTTACTGGAATCGTCCAGAAGAGACCTCACATGCATTGCCTGGAGATGGCTGGTTTAGGACTGGTGATGTAGCACGATTTGATGAAAATGGATATGGATATATAGTGGATCGAATAAAAGATCTAATTATCGTCTCGGGTTTCAATGTTGTTCCCAATGAAGTGGAGGATATACTCTATAAGCACCCTGCAGTTATGGAAGCTGCAGTAGCTGGACTTCCCCATGAGAAGAAAGGAGAGATGGTGGCAGCATGGGTTGTACTCAAGGATGGAAAAACAGCCTCAGAAGAGGAAATTTTGGCTCATTGTCAAGAATATCTTGCCCCTTACAAGATACCCAAGAAAGTGACATTCAGGGATGAACTACCCAAATCTATGGTGGGTAAAATACTCAGAAAACAATTGAGAGAGGAGCACTGAATCAATTAACAGAATTCATAATATACTCAAGCATTAATTATCTAGCTTCAAATTATATCTGCTAAGGAGTTTTACTGAGATATTATATTTCTTCAACTCAGTAAGAATTGAATCCTTGTAGAACATGGCCCCAAGTAGTATTTCATTTATTTCTCTGCTTTTCATCTGATTAAGAAGAAATAAGAGCCCATCAAGAGAATTATCATAGTCTTTCTCATCCAGAGGGATAAAAGGAGTAATGGATACAGGACCTTTGGATTTTAGCTTGAATACTGATTGAAGCTCATTATCCTTGCGGTTACAGTAATATTCAGCAGGATCATCATTAAATTCATCTTCTAATTCCTTTTTTATCACTTCTTTGGTGTAGAAGGATTTAATCACATCTGGATATACTCTATCATACATGAAATCTGCTAATTCATCAACACTTCTTGCATCTAACCTTCTCAGTTCATCTGTATCATATCCTATGAACGATTCAAGAAAGAGCTTTACTCCCAATCTACCAGATAGGCTAAATCCCATCGCATCTAGATCTATGGGGAGATCTGTCCATAAAGACCCAGCTATCAGTTCACATTCAGCAATGTTAAGCAGTTTCGTTCTGGCAACTACTGCATCCATTAAGATGTTTATACCCTGAATGTACTCTGTAAGAACAACGGGGCAGTATATTCGTGCATTTGTTGGAAAATTCAGTGATAGCCCAATTGTATTGAATATTTCAAGAATAGTATACCCAACCAGTTTGTCATCAGCATAAAGGAGTAACACATTATTTGGGTCAATAGCTAAACTAGAGAAAAAAGAAGAGAATTCAGATTCCTGATATGAGTATAAACCAAATGCCATTTGCCATGAGGATGTGGCTGTTTTAGTAATAGAATAAAGTTGTGCAACCTCATCCCCCGTAAAAGTCTTTATTGAGAACTCCATAGATAACTTACTTGACTTGTTGTTATATCTATTTGTATTCAGACAATTAGAATGAGTGTCTTATACTTGGTCAGTTCATACCAATCTACAAAAAAAGATTGAAAGCAAATCAATGTGCAAATCAATTGAATTATACCTTTATATTGAATAATTTCATTGTATCAATCATGATCTAATTTTTTGTTTTTGTCAGTTTTATTTGTATTACAGTAGTTCCTTTTTCTTCAATCACCTCCATTTAATCTAGCATTCGTTAAATTGGATGAGGTGGCAACCTCTAGAAGAGTTAGATAGACAAAATGACATTCAGTATATAGATTTCTTATCTATTAATTATTAATGATGACTATACTCCTATACAATAATTAATAATTATGAAATAGAGGATATTAGCTATGCATCCCCTAATACGTTTTGCTCTTAAAAATTTGAGTAAATCCAAAGCGAGATCAGTACTTGCAATACTTGCCGTATTTCTGGGAGTTCTGTTAATTACTGCTCTCTTGGTATTAACTGATTCTTTAGTAGCTACAGTTGATGATTCTCTTGAAATTCTCTCAGGATCTGTAATTGTACAAGAAGCAAATATACCAGATCCTACGATGTCTCTGATTAATGAAACAGTAGTTGATAGGATTTTGGAACAAAATAATACAGGAGGAGCATTGGAAGGGGATATAAAGGCTTATGCCAAGGAAATATGGTATCTCGAGAAAAATAATGAGACTGAATTTGGATTTGCTCAAATCTTGGGGATCATTCCCTCTCAGGAGAAAGCAACAATAGGCGTACTGAAAGAGGAGAATTTCTTTGCTGGAAGAACTCTTGAAGATGATGATGTAAATAAAACAGTTATTGGGGTCAATACAGCTATAGCTCTTGAGCTTATACCCGGAAGCATAATTGAAGTTGCAGGTGTTGAATTACAAGTGGTTGGTATATTTGCCACTGATTCATTTCTAGATGCAGTATTTTTCGTTAATATCGATACTGTACGTCAATTCAGGGATACATACAGAAACGGCATGATTTCAACTGTGCTCATAAGACCAGTCGATGTTGCTGCTGAAACTAGAATAATTAACTACATCAATAATGAGTTAGGAGAAATTTATGGTATTGAAGCAGCGGATGTTGATGAATTGGCGGAACAAGGTAGACAGATGATGGAAATAACCACTGATTTTGCATTTTATATTGGCCTCATATCAGTCATCATTGGCTCACTCAGTGTGTTCAATGCTATTCTAATGAGTGTAAGTGAACGGAAGCGAGAGATAGCAGTATTGAAAGCTACAGGATGGAAGGATAGTGAGATAGGATTTGAAGTGTTTATCGAATCTATCTTCATTGGAGTAATAGGTGGATTGATTGGATTGGGAGGTGGAGTGCTCGTTGCATGGTATGTCACCACACTTTCCTCCTATCTTGATCTAGTGGTAATTCCCATTACCTTGATTAAATCTTGCACCTATGCTGTGTTTTTAGGAGTATTTGCAGGATTGTATCCTGCCTACAGAGCAATGATGATAGATCCTGTGAATGATCTGATGGGATGATATTATGGAAGTAATAGGAACAACAAATTTATCCTTGATTTACGGGGAAAATGATACAAGTGTAGAAGCATTGAAAGAGGTAAACCTCAGCATTGATAAAGGGGAATTAATTGCGATAATGGGGCCTTCTGGTTCCGGTAAATCCTCATTATTACACGTGCTTGGAGCTATGCTCACCCCTTCCAGCGGAAAAGTACGGATTTTAGGGACTGAAATAAATAGGATGAGTAGAAATCAACTTGCTACCATGAGGAGAAATCATATCGGGTTTATTTTCCAGAATTTCGCACTTATTCAGAATCTTGATGCCTTGAGTAATGTAATGACTCCTCTATATCCAGTCAATCCTCCATGGTTAAAGGCTAGGGCAGAGGATTTGCTGACGAAAGTTGGATTAGCGGAGAGAATGCATCACAAACCAGAACAGCTATCTGGAGGAGAAAAACAACGGGTGGCGATTGCAAGAGCATTGATCAACAGCCCTGATATTATATTTGGTGATGAGATTACAGGAAACCTGGATACTTCAACTGGTTCTGAAATTTTTAATATTGTCAAAAAATTAAATGAAGAAGAGGAGATCACCTTTGTTATCGTCACACATGATAGAGAAGTTGCAGATAAATGCCAGAGAACATTAAGGATGAGAGATGGAGAAATCATTTGATTAATCTCAGTTTAATACTTACTCAATTCAGTGCTATAGATTTGTATTATTGACAACTTCATTCGGATGCATAACATCAACAATTTCATCATTTATTCAAGTGAAGGAATTATCGGCAGTTTCATTATCATTGTGAATAATATCGTATTCTTGTACATAGTTTCTAAATATTAGGAGATTATTTTTTGTAAATATTCTTTCTATGACGGATTCTAATGATTATAATGTGTAAAACAGTAGATTCAATTTCATTAACAATTTCATAGTCTCCTTGACGAATGCGATAGATATTCTCACTTCCCTTCAGTTTGATTGCTCCATTTGGAATTGAATCATATGACAATTCAGAGATTTTCTGAAAATCAAATCATGAAATTGTGTAGGAATTAAATTCAAATCATTTTTAGTAGAGGCTCTGAAATGAATTTCATACCTAATATCACTCATTTTTCGGATATTCCTTTTTCATATCATCAAATGAAATTAAATCCTCAGATCTTCTTTCCAAAGCAATTTTAAAGTCATCTAAATCTTCCAGTAAAGCCTCATAGTCCTCTATCGATAGAATAACTCCAGTTTTGTCCCCGTTCTCATCAATTATATACTGTGTTGAGGTTGTCATAAGATATTATTATTCTGTGAACTATATAAATTGAATATTCATCATTAGTTTCAAATGTAGAAATAAGGATAAATAGTTTTATGAAAATTCTAAAAGCTAATCTAGCTCGAATTTGAAATTCTCTATAAAAACTCAACAGAATGAAAAATATAACTGAATGAATCTCCCCCATCTCACCCTCACTTGACCATTTGAAATTGGTGAAGTATATATCTATCATTGCATATTGAAATACCATGGCAGAAGAATTATGTCCCCACTGCGGAAAGCCAGTGCATGAGGCACCAAAATACAACTACGCATTCAAACCCTGGGCCACTCCAATGTATATCCTACTCATCTCGATTATGATTTTCGTGATCGACTTTGTTCACAACCAGATCATAGCATTCAGTTACTGGGCAATTCTAGGTATTTGGTTACTTTATATTCCTGTTCAGTTATTAAGAGCAAATCCTAGGCAGGGATGGATTATTGTGCCTTTGGGTGGTTTAATGCTCTCATTCTTTCTTGTTATCATGGATAAACAGTATGGTGATAATTCGGGAACCTTTGGTCTGGATTGGGCACCTCTTGCACTTGCTTTTGTCATCACTTTCATGGTATTCTTCCCAATTGTGGCAAGATTAGCAAGAGATGCTCCATCTGAGATTGATCGACTGCGATTATTTATTGAGCACCTGGAGGAGGAATGATGGAAGATCCATTGCATCAGATGATTGATGAGAATATCACAGTTGAAAAGGTAGATTATCCCCGAATCCGAGGATTCAAGGAGAGCTGGAGGTTATATATCAATACTGAGATACGAACCATCTATCACGGGCTTTATGAGGCACTGGCAGATCCTTTCATTCTCTTTAAACGCCTTTTTTCTACCAAGGAGATTGATAAAGCAATTAGACCAAAGGCTCAATGGTATGAGAAATATCCGGATAATCCTAATGGTATTGCAATCATAGCATCACATGGATTTGGGAGCACCCCAGAAATGTTTCATGATGTGGATCATTATTTCACTGATGCTGGATATTATGTGAGATTCATCCGATTAAGCGGACATGGAACTACTGCTGGACATCTAGCTAATACTAATGCAACCGAATGGCTCGCATCAGTGATTTGGCATTATCGAGAGGTGAGGAAGAAATTCAAACGTATCTATTATCTTGGCCACTCACTTGGTGGTACTCTAGGGTTATTATCCTCCACCATTGACGGCATTAAATATGAGGGAGTGGCAGCTATGGCTACACCAATTGAGCTGAATATCCCAACCAAGAGATTTGCCAAACAGGCTTCTGTACTAATCAAATACTGGCCCAGATCCAAGAAAAAGAGAGAATACATTGAGCGTAACAAGCTTGCTGCATACAGAAAAACACCTCTTTATGCACTATCAGGAGTTTTTGATGCTGAGAAGGTGCTTCGTGAACGTGCAGATCGGGTGACAGTACCAACACTGTACATAAAGGCAGCCAAAGATGCCTCATATTTTCAAGATCAAGATGAAGTTTTTGATGAGACGTTTCAGCTATCAGATAAAACGATCAAAGTTGCGGAGAATACTTCTCATTCTGTTTTCCTTGGATCGGAGGTGGAACAGATTATCAACTGGATCCTTGAATGGATAAAGGAGATAAGCTCCAGAGTCGATTTATATCAATCCCCTAGATAACATCCAATTTCCAATCATTTTCCACAAATATTTATTAGGTTCCCAATACTATAATCTTCAATGAAGGAGTATATTTTACTCTTGGTGTTATTAATTCCTATATCTTCACATGCACAAAGCGATACTACTTTTGATTTGGTAGAGATGCGATACGGAAGAGATGTGGATCTAGTAATGGATAGGGATAATAATATTCATAGGGTATGGTTTGCTTCAGTCTATGATGATGGATTATTTATCGATTATCAGGTAGTGTACCAGAGCAAAGATCATGATGCTGATGATTGGAATGAAGCTGTAATTGTTCCCTCTCCGGAACGTTCCAATTCTGAACCTAAAATTGTCATTGATTCTGAAGGTAACCCTCATATTATCTGGAGAGGTTCTTCCAATTCTCCAGAAGAAGATAGTGGCATTGGCCTGTATCATATTGAATTGGATATTGATACTTTGGAATGGTCTGAACCGAAATTACAGTACAAGATAGATAGTATATGGGATCCAGAAATTGTTATAGATTCCGCAGATATGATTCATGTGGTCTATTCTGATTTATGGAAGGCATATCATACCATTTTCAACACAGCAAGTAATCTTTGGCTCTCAACTACAGAATTACCAGGTTATGGCCAACCAGCAGTTTGCATTGATTCAGATGATCAGCTTCATGTCATCACAAAAGAAGGAAATGAAATTCATTATACTAAACGATATATAAGCGGTTCATGGCGAGCATCTGAGGTGATTTCCACAGAAAGTGAATATTTACCGATGAATACCCAAACCCAGGTAGTTGTGAAAAACGGTAGAGTTCATGTTGCATGGCTTGATTCTACTGAGTATAAGGAAGCTCAGAGATATGATACGAATATATTTTACAAATCTCTTGATCTTTCTGTTACATCCTGGAGCAAGTCTCAGGTGATTTCCGTTAGGAATATTGATTATACTAATATTTCTGCCAATGTCTACAATTTTCAGATGGCCCTTGATAACGATGGTCTAGTGTTGTTTTCATGGTACGATAAATTGTACAACTATACCTCAGCAGAAGTATTGGATCATTTCTACTTCACCAAGGATATGGGTGATGATGTCTGGGAAACAATACCAATTGAATTAGACAATGTTTCTGAATATGTGCAAATAATCCCCCTAGTGGATTCTAATAATAATATTTACTTATATTGGCAACAATATGAAGAGTATTACTTATCAGCAACCTCGGAAAATGAGGTAATCCCATATTCCTTGACGTATTTGCTTTGTCTACCTATATTGGTGTGTTTTCAAACTTATCTTGGACGTAAGAGAAAAAAATGATTGATTCTTTGAGTTCAAATTTCATTTCTGCTGCGTGAGCGTATTCAATCAATAATGTAAAGACTTCTTTTAGTAATACAAAAATTTTCCTGCTTTTACTAAAATAAAAATCGTCCAATTTGATTTATTGCTCATTTTACAATTTATTTTAATATATAAAACAATAATTTTCAATAATGTGCTGAACTTTAATATTTAATATATACTGAATAACACAAGCTAGCAGTTGACTTAATATAATAATTGGAGATTTTTAATCAGAGAATTCGGGATTTGTGTTTCTTGAGGAGAGGAAAGATCATAGTTTTTAATAAGATTTTATTTATTTCAACAGGTTTTATATCCAGGGTTTGCGAAAGTTTAACTAATAATAGGAAATTGATATTGAAATTGGAGGAGAGCACATGGAATTGAGACTGATTTTCATTATTTTGTTGATATTACCCATCAGTTATGCTTTTCCAGCTGATCAGCAAGAAATAGATCCAATGAATATATTTTCAAATAATGAAAAACCAACTTATCAATCACAATATGATCTGGTTTACACAAGTACATTAAGCGAGGTTTCATGGAGTGTTGAGCATGAGCGAGAAGATGATGTAAATAAGATTGAAGAGGAAGAAATTATCACCGAAACCAAGACATTTGATACTAAACAACAAAAATCGTCAAATTTAGAGCTTACAGCAACAACAGATTTCATCTCTGAGTGGGATACAAGATTGACTAGTACAGGTTCATCTGCATCAAATCAAATTAAAATCCCTACAGTCTCATCAGGAACTTACGGATTTATTGTGGATTGGGGAGATAGTCAAGCAAGTATGGTGACTGCCTGGAATGACATAGACTTGACTCATACTTATGATACACCTGGAATATACACAATCACCATAATGGGAGAATTTACTTTTGTAGGTTGGCGATTTAATAACGGAGGAGATAAACTCAAATTATTGGAAATTTCCCAATGGGGGAATCTCAAACTAGGAAATACTGGTGGATATTTTTACGGAGCATCTAACCTAGTTATTACTGCTGCATTTGCTCCTGACTTAACAGGTACAACTAATATGAATAATGCATTTAGAGGTTGCTCAAGTCTTGGATCTACTGGAAATATTGGATATTGGAATGTTGCCAGTGTAACAACTATGCAAAATATGTTCTATGAAGCATCCTCCTTTAATGGGAATCTCTACAGCTGGAATGATGTTTCTAGTGTAACCGATATGAGTGGGATGTTCTATGGTGCGACCTCTTTTAATGCAAATATTGCTGATTGGAATGTCTCTAGTGTAACAAATATGCAAAACATGTTTTATTTTGCTACAAGTTTCAATATTGATATTGGCAGCTGGGTGGTTTCAAGTGTCACAAATATGAATAGTATGTTCTTTATGGCAACATCCTTTAATAGGGATATTAGTAATTGGAATGTCTCTTCTGTCACTGATATGGGGATGATGTTTTATCGTGCCACATCATTTAATCAAAATATTAACGGTTGGGATGTATCTTCAGTCACAGATATGACTATGATGTTTTATCGAGCGAGTGCCTTTAACCAAAATATAGGTGGTTGGACAGTTACAAGTGTATTAAATATGCTAGGTATGTTTGCTAACGCATCCTCATTTAATCAAAATATAGGAAATTGGGTGGTTTCAAGCGTTACCGACATGAGTGCCATGTTTCTAGGGGCCTCATCATTCAACCAAAATATTGGAGGATGGGATGTCTCAGCTGTTACAACTATGGAAGGAATGTTCAGAGATGCAAGTAGTTTCGAACAAGATTTGAGTTCCTGGGACGTTTCTAGTGTTACAACGATGGCAAATATGTTTTATGGAGTTGAATTATCTGTTGTCAATTATGATTCTTTATTGATCGGCTGGTCACAATTATCAGTTCAAACAGGTGTTAGTTTTCATGGTGGTAATTCACAGTACAGCTATGCATTAAATGCTCGACAATTGCTTATATCTACATATGGGTGGACAGTCACCGACAACGGATTTTCTACTCCTTCTAGTAGCACAATTTTTGAATCTAAATGGGATACTGATAATCTAAGTACAGGATCAAGTGGATTGAAACAAGTTACCCTACCTTTGATCTCAACGGGAACATACCTATTCTATGTAGATTGGGGGGATGGAGAATGGGATGTTATTGATGAATGGGATCAGGCTGAAACAACCCATATTTATGATGGAGATAACACATATACAATTAAGATCCAGGGGATCCTCATTGGCTGGCAATTTAACAATGCTGGAGACAGAAATAAATTAATTGAGATCTCGAGTTGGGGAGATATCAATTTTGGAAATGATGGGTTTTATTTCTACGGATGTGAGAATCTAGTTATTACTGCCTCAGATGCTCCAGATTTGACAGGAACTTTAACCATGTACGGGGCTTTCAGGAATTGTTATAATCTCGGGGCAACACAATTTGCTTCATTAAATTCCTGGGATGTATCTGATGTGACGAACATGGGCCAAATGTTTTTTGGTACCTATGATTTTAACCTACCAATTAATAGCTGGGTTGTATCAAGTGTTACTAATATGGATTGGATGTTTTATAAGGCATATGCCTTTAATCAACCAATTAACAGCTGGGATGTCTCTAAAGTAACATCTATGAGAGCAATGTTTTATGAGGCAACTTCATTTAATTCGGGTTTATCAAGCTGGACGGTATCAAGCGTTACTGATATGAGTCACATGTTCAGAGCAACCTCCTTCAACCAGGATTTGAGCAGCTGGGATGTGTCCAGTGTGACTACCATGAGGAGTATGTTTTATGCTAATTCTGCATTCAATCAGGATTTGACTAACTGGGATGTATCAAGTGTTACTGATATGGGTTTCATGTTCTATGATGCTAGTGGGTTTAATAGTAACCTCAATTGGGGCACTGATACTTCATCTGTAGTAGATATGGAGTACATGTTCCGTCATGCATTTTCTTTTAACAAAGATATTAGTGGCTGGGATGTATCAGCCGTAATAGATATGGCATATATGTTCGATGGAGCAAATAATTTCAACCAGAATATAGGTAACTGGGTAGTATCCAGTGTACTCAACATGACTCGCATGTTTTATGGAGCGACATCTTTCAACCAAGATTTAAGCACCTGGGATGTCTCAAGTGTAACAAATATGAATGCCATGTTCTCTGGAGCCAGTGCCTTTGATCAGGATCTAGGTGATTGGGATATCACTAGTGTGACAGTTATGACCTCAATGATGAGTGGTGTTGATTTATCAATTTTAAACTATGATTCTTTGCTTAATGGGTGGTCTGCATTGACCCTACAGAGTGGTGTCATTTTTTCAGCAGGAAATTCCATGTATAGCTATTTGTCATATTATGCTAGACAAAAACTTGTTAACACTTATAGTTGGTCCATCTCAGATGGAGGATTTCAAGCTCCAAGCAATAGTGCAGATAGATTCATCTCCAAATGGGATACTGACAATTTAAGTATAGGATCAAGCGGATTAAAACAAATTTCTTTACCACTAGTCTCTTCTGGAACGTATTTATTCTATATCAATTGGGGAGATGGCACATGGAATGTTATCAATAGCTGGGATCAGTCAGAGGTTACTCATACATATTCTACAGATGGAATTTATACAGTATATATTGATGGAACCTTGAATGGATGGCGATTTAATAACGCAGGAGATAAATTAAAAATAACCGAGATATCACAGTGGGGAAATATCAATTTTGGTAATTTAAATTCCTACTTCTATGGTTGTTCAAATCTGGTACTCACAGCGACTGATGCTCCAGATTTAACAGGAACATCAACTTTGTATCAGACATTTAAGGATTGCATAAACTTGGGGGCAGGTGGGAGTATGAATACTTGGGACGTTTCTAATGTTATTTATATGCATGATATGTTCTTTAATGCTAGTTCCTTCAACCAAGAAATATCCAATTGGAATGTATCCAGTGTCACCTCTATGAATAACATGTTTAGAAGTGCTACCGTATTTAATCAAGATATTTCAAATTGGGTTACTTCAAGCCTGATTAGTATTGGATGGATGTTTGCATTTGCGACTTCATTCAATCAGGATTTGAGTTCATGGGATGTTTCTCATGTTTGGAATATGTTTGCTTTATTCTATTATGCTGAGACTTTCGATCAACCTATTGGGTCATGGAATGTTTCAAGTGTTACAGATATGCATGCAACTTTTTCACACGCCTTTGCATTTGATCAGGATCTCAGCAACTGGGATGTGTCAAGTACTACTACTATGTTACAGATGTTTCGATATGCAACATCCTTCGATCAGGATATATCAGATTGGGATGTAACAAGTGTCACCTCGATGAACTCAATGTTCCTTGGAGCTAGTTCGTTTGATCAAGATATTTCAAATTGGGTTATAATCAATGTTACTGATATGGAAAACATGTTTCATGGTGCAACTTTATCATCCGCTAATTATAATGCTCTCTTAAATGCCTGGTCCATTATTGCAGTACAAGAAGATGTGATTTTTTCAGGAGGATATTCAAAGTACAGTTATTTAGGAGCAAAAGCCCGACAAATTTTAATTGATACATATAACTGGACCATAACAGATTATGGAATTACTGCACCTACAAGTGATTCATTTATTTCTCAATGGGATACTACTTTAACGAGTACAGGTTCTAGTAGCAATGTTCAGATCAAATTACCTCTCATCTCATCTGGAATATATTACTTCTACATAGACTGGGGGGATGGTAACTGGAACGTAATAGAGAGCTACAGCCAAGCAGAAGTTACACATACTTACTCCACATCTGGGATTTATACCATTACGATTGATGGGTCAATCAAGGGTTGGCAATTCAACAATGCTGGTGATAAATTGAAGATTATCGAGATTTCTCAATGGGGAAATCTTAATTTAGGAAATTCAGGTCATTATTTTTATGGATGTGAAAATCTCGTCCTTTCAGCAACTGACACTCCTGATTTAACAGGAACAACTGATTTGACTCAAACATTTAGAAATTGCTATGATCTGGGATCCAGCGGAGGTATGAATTCTTGGGATGTTTCCAGTGTTACAGGTATGTTTGGTTTGTTTGATAATGCGACATCATTTAATATGGATATTAGTAATTGGGATGTTTCTAGTGTAACCACAATGGTTAACATGTTCAAGCGAACACCATTTAACCAAGATATCGGAAATTGGAATGTTTCAAATGTCCGGGACATGGGTTGGATGTTTTCCTTTGCAGGATCATTTAACCAAGATATTTCAAATTGGGATGTCTCAAGTGTGACGAATATGAATGCCATGTTTTATGCAGCATCAATATTCAATCAGGATATTTCAAGTTGGGATGTTTCTAGCGTTCTAAACATGCAGGCAATATTTAGAGAGGCTTACGCATTCAACCAGCCAATCGGTGTTTGGGATGTCTCAAGTGTTACAAATATGCAAGCTGTTTTCAGATATGCTGCAGCATTTGACCAGGATATCTCAAATTGGAATATATCAAGTGTAACATTGCTATTTTACTTCTTAGAAGATGTCACCCTCTCAACAACAAATTATGACAATCTATTGAATGCCTGGGCATCATTATCTCTTCAAAATGGTGTGACTTTTGAAGGAGGAGGTTCAGTTTATAGTTACCTTTCGGTCAAGGCGAGGCAGACAATCGTAGATACCTATGGCTGGACGATAACTGATGGTGGGTTGAATGCACCTAATAATGATACTTTTAAAACGACTTGGGATACAAATCTTACAAGCGATGGTTCTAGTACAAATCTACAAATTAGCTTGCCATTAATCTCAACTGGTATATACTACTTCTACATAGATTGGGGAGATGGAACTTGGGATGTCATTGAGAGCTGGAATCAGGCTGAAGCAACACATACATATGCATCATCGGGCATATATGAGATTGAGATCACAGGTATTTTATCTGGCTGGAGATTCAATAATGCTGGTGATCGGTTAAAAATTATTGAAATTTCACAGTGGGGCAACTTAAGATTTGGAAATGATGGGTATTATTTCTCTGGATGTGAGAATCTGGTTCTCACTGCTACAGATGCTCCTGATTTAACTGGAACAACAGATTTGACATGGATGTTCAAGAATTGTTATGATTTGGGATCATCAGGATCTATGAATTCATGGGATGTATCAAAAGTTACTTCTTTGGCCTCTATGTTCAGCTATGCAACATCATTCAATCAAGCGATTGGGAATTGGAATGTTACCAGTGTTCAATGGATGCAATGGATGTTTCAGGCTTCCTCCTTCAATCAAGATATCAGCAATTGGGATGTTTCCAGCGTAATTTTGATGGACGGAATGTTTCATGTAAATTCAAATTTTGATCAGGACATCTCAGGCTGGGATGTATCAGGAGTGACTAGCATGCGATACATGTTCGCATCAGCCTTCTCATTTGATCAAGATATATCCAGCTGGGATGTATCTGGTGTGAGTGATATGGAAAATATGTTCATAAATGCTGGAGTTTCAAATCAAAATTATGATGCTCTTCTAACTGGATGGTCACAACTATCACTTCAGTCTGATGTTCTATTTCATGCTGGAAATTCCCAATTTAGCTACTTAGTATATTCTGATCGACAACTACTGATTAATAATTTTAACTGGACTATAACAGATGGAGGGATAGATGCACCTGAAGTATCTGCCGATACATTCTTATCTCAGTGGAATACCCAATTAACCAGTGATGGATCAAGTAATACTTCACAAGTTTCAATACCTTTGGAATCATCTGGAACCTATTATTTCTATATTGATTGGGGAGATGGAACATGGGATGTCATTGAGAGTTATAATCAGGCTGAGGTAATACATACTTATTCCTCAGCTGGGATTTATGATATTATCATTGTTGGCACTCTCTATGGTTGGAGATTTAATAATGGTGGTGATAAACTGAAGATAATTGAGATATCACAGTGGGGTAATATCCGTTTGGGAAATTCCAATTCCTATTTCTATGGATGTTCTAATCTTGTACTCAGTGCAACTGATGCACCAGATCTCACAGGAACAACTACACTGAATCAGGCCTTCAGGAATTGTTCCAAATTAGGGAGTTCTGGATCCATGAACTCGTGGAATCTCACAGGTGTTGTTTCGATTTTTGGTATGTTCAATGGTGCATCGGATTTCAACCAGGCTATTTCTAATTGGGATGTTTCTTCAGTAACTGACATGCGTCAAGTATTCCCTCAAGCCATTGCATTTAACCAACCTATTGGCTCTTGGAACGTTAGTAGCGTCACACAAATGAATTATATGTTCAATTATGCTACCTCATTTAACCAGGATATTGGCAGCTGGGATGTATCTTCCGTTACAGATATGTGGCAGATGTTTGCTGGGGCTTCAAACTTCAACCAGGATCTCTCCAACTGGGATGTCTCATCCGTAACTAGAATGGTAGGTATGTTCTATTATGCCTTTTCTTTTGACCAGGATCTTGCAGAATGGGATATTACTAGTGTTACCAATATGACTAACATGTTTTATGGAGTAGCTCTTTCAATTGCCAATTACGATGCAATACTAATAGGTTGGTCTACATTGAGTCTCCAATCTGGAGTTGTATTCAATGGAGGAAGTTCTCAATATAGTTATTTGGCTCATCTCTCTCGAGAATCGATTATTTCAGCTGGTTGGACTATCACTGATGGAGGTATTCAAGCTCCAAGTATTACTAGTGATAATTTTCTATCACAGTGGAATACTGCATTGACTAGCGGTGGATCCACTAATAATGTAAATGTTAAATTACCTCTAGAAGCTTCAGGTACATATTACTTCTTTATTGATTGGGGAGATGGCAGCTTTGATGTGATTACAAGTTGGGATCAGGCAGAAGTCACTCATACCTATGCATCCCAGGGGATTTATGACATCATCATCTATGGAACTATAATAGGCTGGAGCTTTAATAATGCAGGAGACAGGGCCAAGATAATTGAGATCTCCCAATGGGGTAATGTCAGCCTGGGAGATTCAGGTTCGTACTTCTATGGATGTACAAATCTTGTCCTCACAGCAACAGATTCACCAGTTATGACAGGAACCACGACACTTTATCAAGCATTCAAGGATTGTGTGAGTCTTGGAAGCAGTGGATCAATGAATGACTGGGATATGTCTGGAGTGATCAATATGTTTGAGATGTTCAGTGGTGCCACCAATTTCAACCACAATATTACCTCTTGGGTTGTCTCCAGTGTCACAAGCATGGCATCCATGTTCTCAGGGGCCATCTCCTTCGATCAGAATATCGGATCTTGGGATATCACCAGTGTAAGTAGCATGGAGAATATGTTCTCTGGAGTAACCCTCACCACTGCTATTTATGATGCCATCCTCTCAGGGTGGATTACTCTATCCTTGCAAGCCAGTGTTACTTTTAATGCTGGGAATTCCCATTATACAAATTCAGCTAATAGACAAGATTTTATTGATAATTTCGACTGGACAATTATAGATGCTGGATCTGCTACAGTAACCTCTGTTCCAGAAAATGTGATCCCAACTCCAGGAGTGTATGATGTAGTTATCACCTGGAATGAACCCAGCTCAGATGGTTGGACACCCATAATTGAATATTATATTTACCGATCGACAATAAGTGGATCTGGTTACTCTTATCTTGGATCAAACACCTCGTGTACTTACACAGATACTACAGTAGTCCTCGGTACAACCTATTTTTACATCATTAAGGCTGTAAATCTCATGGGAGAGAGTGATGCATCAGCAGAAGTCAATGCTGATTTCACTCCTCCAGATGTCTCCTCACCCTCTGATTTCTCATATGAACAGACCACAATGGGAAATGAGATCACTTGGGAAGTATACGACTTATATCCAAATTACTACTATATTCTGCTTGATGGTGCTGAATATAATGAATCATCCAGCTGGAGCAATGGACAGATATCAACGAAAATTGATATGCTTACGCTTGGAACGTATAATTTCACCATAGTATTGAATGACACTCGTGGTTATATCAGCGTGGATACTGTATTTGTTCAAGTACAGGATACAACATCCCCAGATCTCAGTCAGCCAGATGATTTCTCCTACGAGCAGACCATATTGGGCAATACAATACTATGGACCATTGGAGATGCCAATCCCAAGAATCTGACCGTATATCTAAATAGTGCGATCTACAACGCCACCACAACCTGGGAAAATGGAACATTTAGTATTAAAGTCAATGAATTGACGATTGGAAGTTATAATTTCACAGTCGTCCTCTTTGACATTTCAGGAAATAAGGCTGTAGATACTGTTCTTGTATCTGTTGATGATACTACAATACCTGACCTTAGTCAGCCAGATGATTTTTCCTATGAACAGACCCTACTAGGCAATATGATAATCTGGGTAGTAGGTGATGCAAATCCCAAGAATATGACCATTTATCTTGATGAAGGGGTATATAATGCCACAACAAGCTGGATCAATGGAACAATTACCACTAATATCAATGAGTTGACATTGGGAACTTATAACTTCACAATTCTTGTATTTGATACATCTGGAAACAAGGCTGTAGATACAGTTTTTGTATCAGTTGTGGATACAACGATTCCTGTCCTAAGTCAACCTGAGGATATATATTATGAGCAGTTTATTGATGGAAATTCTATTTCGTGGATGATTGGTGATGCAAATCCCAAGAATGTAACCATCTACCTAAATGGAGCAGTGTATAATGCCACAACAAGCTGGGTCAACAGTACAATTACAACCAAAGTAAATGACCTAACTCTGGGAGTCTATAACTTTACGATTCTAGTTTTTGATACATCTGGAAACAAGGCGGTGGATACGGTATATGTTGAGGTCTATGATGCAACCTTCCCTCAGGTGAGTCATCCAGGTGATTTCTCCTACGAGCAGACCATACCCGGTAATATTATCACTTGGACAATAGGAGATGCAGATCCAAAGAATATGACGATTTATCTTGATGGGGTTGTTTACAATTCTACCACATCTTGGGTGAATGGGACCATAACAACTAAAGTCAATGAATTAACTCTTGGATCCTATAATTTCACGATCGTATTGTTTGATACTTCTGGGAATCGAGCCAGGGATACTGTGATTGTAACGGTAATAGACATAACTAGCCCTGATCTAGATCATCCTGATGATTTCTCTTATGAGCAAACCATCTTGGGTAATTCGATCACATGGTCCATTGGTGATGCTAATCCTGACAATGTAATCATTTATCTTGAAGGAGTAGTCTACAATGCCACCACCAGCTGGGAGAATGGAACAATTACTACCAAAGTAAATGAATTGATCATCGGAACTTATAATTTCACCATTGTCCTATTTGATGTATCTGGAAATAAAGTCTTGGACACGGTGTTTGTGCAAGTTATAGATACCACAGTTCCAATTATCAATCAGCCTGATGATTTCTCATATGAGCAGACATTATTGGGTAATGCAATCACTTGGATTATAGGTGATGCAAATCCAGACAATGTGACAATCTACCTTGAAGGTGAAGTATATAATGCAACTACCAGCTGGTTGAACGGTACCCTAACCACAAAAGTCAATGAATTAACTTTGGGAATATATAATTTCACTATACTTGTTTTTGATTTAATGGGAAACAAGGCAGTTGATTCTGTGTTTATTGAGGTTGTGGATACAACTATTCCCGAGATCAGTGAACCTGGAGATTTCTCTTATGAGCAAACTTCATTGGGTAATACTATCACTTGGATAATAGGAGACGCTAATCCAAAAAATGTAACCATATTCCTTGAAGATGAGGTGTATAATGCCACAACTACATGGGTTAATGGATCGATAACTACCAATGTCAATGAATTAACCATTGGTACTTATAATTTCACTATTTTAGTATTTGATCTATCAGAAAATATGGCCATACATACAGTATTTATCAATGTTGTAGACACAACTAGCCCAGTTGTTAATCAACCTCAAAATTATCAATATGAACAGGGCTCTTTAGGCCATTCCATCTCTTGGGAAGTTGGAGATGCTAACCCTAATGAATATTACATCACATTGGATGGTGAGGTCAGAATCGAGAGAACTTCATGGAATAACAATGGTACAATAACCGTAGATATTATTGGATTGAATCTAGGTGATCATTTTCTGATACTAAATGTCAATGATACATCAGGTAATGAAATCACTGATTATGTGACTATCACTGTAATTGATACAACCAAACCTGCTATAATTAATCCTGGAAATATCACCTACGAGCAGACAATAACAGGAAACTATATTTCTTGGTGGGTTTCTGAATATAATCCAAATGAGTATTACATCTTAATGAATGGTATTGAAGTCCTAGCTCCCAGTTCTTGGACAGCTGGAACCATTAATTTCGACATAGATGGATTGACACTAGGTATCTATAATATTAGTATTTATTTTGACGATACATCAGGAAATTATGCTAATGCAACTGTATTTGTGGAAGTTATTGATACAACAATACCAGATATCACACATCCCGATTTCTTGGAATATGAGCACGCCACTACTGGAAATCAAGCTATTTGGTACGTTGGGGATGCCAATCCAGGAGAATATAATGTAACACTTGATGGAGCATTATATGTTTCAAATACATTATGGATAAATGGTAGTGTGAGTGTGGACATTGATAATTTGGATGTTGGAAGCTATGAGCTAATCATCTATCTATATGATACTACTGATAATGTGGTTATTGATGTACTCACTATCTCTGTTGTGGATACTATAACTCCCGAGGTCTCATCTCCAGAGAATGTGTATTACGAACAGACCACGACTGGAAACACAATTTCCTGGACAGTTAGTGATCTTAACCCCCATAAGTATAAAATTATTAAAAATGGTACAATATACAATTCAACTAATTCCTGGACATCAGGTGTAGTTAGCACCTCAATAGATGAATTAACTGTAGGTGTGTATAATTTTACTATTTATCTCAACGACACATCTGGAAATTATGCTGTTGATACGGTTCTAGTGTTTGTCTATGATAACACTGCACCATATCTCAGTAATCCTGATGACTTGATCTATGAGCAAGCAACTTATGGTCATGAGATAGAATGGGATATTGGGGATCCTAATGCGGGAGAATTCTACATTCTATTGAATGGATCAATATATAATTCTACTCAATCTTGGTCCACAGGTATTATATCAACAAAAGTTAATGATTTGAGCCTAGGAACTTATAATTTCACCATAGTAGTATCTGATAGTGAGAATAACTGGTTGACAGATACTGTTATTATTGACGTCATTGATACAACCATTCCAGAGCTTTCACAACCCGACGATCTCAGCTATGAAGAAACTACTATCGGGAACGAAATTGTATGGAGTGCTGGTGATCCAAATCCAGGCCAATATTACATCTTGCTCAATGGTTCTATTCATCAATCCATACAAGGATGGGTGAATGGAACAATTACCACGAGTATAGACGAATTAACTCATGGTAGCTACAATTTTACCCTGGTGCTTATAGACACTGAAGGTAATACTGCCTATGATGAGGTAATAATAAATGTTGTAGATACAACAGCACCATTAGTTGAGATCATTGGTGCTTCAGGTTACCATGTGGGTACCACAAACAACACACTCATATGGTATGCAGGTGATGTTAATCCTGGGGTCTATCAAGTATTACTTGATGGAGAGTTATATAATCAATCCACTTGGGTCAATGGAACAGTATACCTGAATATTGATGGCCTTATTCTTGGAGAGTACAGTTTCCGACTTATCATCAATGATAGTCTGGGAAATGCCCATGATGCGACCCTGGTTCTTGTGATCTATGACCTCACCATTCCCACATTTAATGTTGCAGGATTAATTAACCAATCTGTGGTGCAATCTGGATATACCTTCTCCATATTGATTGAGGATGACAATTTGCTTGCTAATTTGACGTATGGATGGGGAGAGGCAACTAATTTTGTGAATCTTAGCAGTACGGAGTATTTATTGAATTTAACCACGCAAGAGGGTGAGGGATCTCGTTTACTCTATGTTATTGTGTTAGATGCAGATGGCAATAGCATTGAAATCATAATACAGGTGATTCTTGATAATCAGGCACCCGTCATTGCAGAAGTAACTCCATCTCATGGTTCCCTGCTGTACTCTGTGGAGAATGTATGGTTTGTGTTGGAGGATGCCAATGATATAGTTAATATCAGCTACTCCTTTGATTCTACAGATCCTATTTGGCTGGAACTAAATGAGAATAACAACTATACCATAGATACCTCTCAGTTCACCACCAGCTTTGCAATCACCATTTACTCAGTTGATATGGCTGGGAATATTTTGAATCAGGTGATCTATATCAGATTGGATCAGGTAAAACCCACGATACATCTGATTTCACCCTCAAATAATGCAATAATTAATAATGAAGCTGTATTCAGATTCAATATCACCGATAGTTTTGGAATAGCACAGATTACCAGGCAGTGGGATGATTTCTCTCCTGAAACGGTAAATCTACTCAATACTTCTCTCTACAACTTTCCACTAATAATAGAGGGAGAGGGAAGCCATAGCCTTAGGATTGAAGTCACAGATCTGGTGGGCAATATTGCAATTATCACAATCACTTTCACTCTTGATACTGTTAGTCCAAATGTGGAGATCAATGATGAAACTCTGAGTAATCATAACAATACAGCAGTTGCGGGATCAAATATCACACTTAGTGTATCTGATCTGGATGATCTACAATATGTATTTTATTCGTGGTTAGCACTTGACAGTAATGAATCCTATACTGGTTTCTTGTACTTCAATACAACTACTACCCAAATATTGCATCTATCTGCTGCTGGCGAGATTCAGATCCCCATCCCGGAGAATATCAGTGGAAAGGTGGAGCTGAGTGTGGAGATTTATGATAAAGCAGGCAATATGCAACTCATTAGTGGCTATAGTATGAGTATTGTCGGTTCAGAAGCAGAGCTTCCGAATACATTTACGATAGAGGGATCTCCTCCCGGATTTTCACTCAGTCCTGAACAGATTAGTTTACTAGTACAGGGAATTCTGGGCCTGCTTGGTCTTATTATTGTGTATTTTGTAATCAAGAGAATACGTATACGTAAAGTACTCAAACAGCTGGAGACCAGGGTGGATGTTCATGCAGATGTCTTTATCAGCTTTTCCAGTAAGAATATGAGTATCGGGGAGAGTATCTACTCAACATTAACCAAGAATAAAATCGATGCATGGTTCTCAGCCAGATCAATTGCCGTGGGAGATGCATATTTTGATGAGATTGTATCTGCCATCGATGCCTGTAAGGTCTTTATTTTAATTGTTTCCAGAGATTCTCTCGCGTCACCACATGTGAGATCTGAACTTGAACGTGCCTTCTCTCGCAGAAAGAAGATATATCCAATAAAAATTGATAATACACCCATTCCCGCATCCTATGAATATTTCCTCTCCAGTGCACAATGGATGGATATCACTGGTAAGGATAGCAAGGTCTGGCTGTCAGAGCTTAAAAACAAGGTAAAAGATAAGCTGCAGGAGGTAGAAGGAAGTGTAGATGAGCATATTGATAATCTGATTAGAGAATACGAAAAGAGGGATGGAACTAAGGATTAAATCGATGTATTACTCAATAGAGACAATACAAAGACTACAAAAGTACTCTGAAAATTGAGTTTGGTTTTATATAATACTAGTCTGATATAAACGTGAATAAATCAATTCTTATTCTTAGATTTTATTTTTGGTCTAAGTATGACTACTATTGTAAGGGTGGATTCTAATTTACATCAAATTAAAATATATATTGGAATTAAAGAATTAAATCCATCATTTATAAAATATTTTTTTGAAATTTTTTTGGTCTGGGTGTGACACTTATTATGTCTAATTCAAAAATTCCCACCTCCCAAAATTTTCAGGTTCCATGAGCTTAGCCAAATTGAACATGAAA
>JADCLS010000023.1 GCA_026702845.1 Candidatus Heimdallarchaeota archaeon | reverse complement strand
GAGATCGATATATTTTATCTAGAAAAATAACTAGATTAATTGGGGTGAAAGACATACAAATTATTTTATCTTATTGAAATTCGTGCAAAATAATGAAATATCTACAGACACAAAAGTCATACCATCGAATGCTAAGGCGATAATCAATACAAAGTTGCCTGATCTTAATGACAATTTTGTTCTCTGGGTATCTGACTATATGGCTCATAATGCTTTGGATATCTAAATACATTTTCTGTGTTTAAATATTAAAGAATCGATAAATAATAATGAAAACAATGTTTAACATTATTGTGAACGAAATTATTAACTATCATCTAAATATTCTACCTATATTGATCTATCTATTATTACTTATAGTTAAGATATACGGGTTTCTCTTCCCGATAATAGTATACCCATTAATCTATTACTTACGCGAAATTTCTAATATTTCAGACAGGAAGAGGATTAAAATTCTAAAACAATACATCAAATTCATTATATATGGAACTTTGATGATCTCAATTTCTTCAGATTTATGTATATTAACATCAATTGTAATCATTCTTCCTCTATTAGAGATAACCAATAATAGTAAATATGTAGCTATTGAAAACAGATGAGACCACCTGTTAATTAGGATGGACATACGATACACTTTCCAGCAAAAATGTCCATTTCTATCCTTATCTTTATTTAGTAAAATTTGAAGGTTTTTTTTTTATTCTCATATTTACAAATAAAAATACAAATCCTTAAAAAATGAGTAGTAAGATGAATTCCGATGAATCAGAAGACAAAAGATGGATTGTTATGGGTTTATCTCGTTATTCAGATCTGGTTTGCTCTTGAACAAGAGGTTTTTTGGAAACTTGGTACCAATATGATCTCACCTTATATAAGCCGTTGGTCAATGTTTACGATTTATCTAGCAGCTTTTCTTATGAGTATTAACTTATTCCGACATACAAGAATTCAAGAATTTCTAATTGCAGGGATAGCTCCTCTCTTTATAGTATTTTATAGTATATTTTGGCTTTTTTCTGTTGAATTGGCCAATAGTATGTATGCAACGGTTATTTTGCCTTGGATTTGGTTTTCAATAAGATTGACAGATAAGAAAGCTCTAAGAATAGCAATAGTTGTATCAACTTTGATATATTATCCTCCAGTTTTATATTCAATGATTCGAGGAACTGCGGTACCTTGGCAACAAATTGCATTCTTCACCATACCAGTTTTCTTTTCAATCTGGGTTATCATCACTAGTGCTCTCATCAAACTCACATACATTTCAAAAAGAACAAGGATCGGGAAATGGTTACTATTCTTTTCCTTTTTCCAGTTGGCTTTCTTTATGCTGTTTTATTTCATTATTGAGACGCTAACTGTTGAGACATATTTTCATGACTCAATATGGTTTATTTTAGCTCGATTAAGTGCGCATATTTGGCCCTTTACAACGATAATCATTCTCTATTATTTCCCAGAGGGATTTATTCTGACAAAAAATCAAGTTATATCTGCCATACATAAGTATAAGGAGGTTGAGAATAAACGATCTGGATGTGAGGTGTTCTGCGATTACAAGATCAATAACTACCTGAGAAACATCCCAGAAGATATTATTAATCAGATTGATGATGATAAACTTACTACTACTTGGATTGAATTACAGGGAACGAAATCTTGAGCTGCACAATTATTAAGAAGTTGGAATTTTGTAGGAACTGAAATCATCAAGGGTGAAAATATCTTTATTTGCCAGCCATCAAATTATAGCCAAATACTGAGTAGCCCTCTTAGATAGCTCTGAAATCAAAATCACATCACCTCGAGATCGTGTCATGGCCACATACCACACACGCCTTTCCTCCTCATTCTCATCATGAAAATCACTCTCAAGAAATTTAGTGAAAAATTATTACAGCTTGATTATAACAGTAAACATATACCTACATACGATACATTTCGTAATTATTTGATTAAGAGGCTGAATTAATTCAAAATGAAAGAGCAGCAGCAACATATAATCCACCATAAGGATGTAACATTTTTATTATACATTTTAAATCTCTATTAAAATGGACTTAAGAAAAATATTAACGAATAACGAGAATAAATTTTTTTTTCCAATTTTTAATATTGCCAACTTATTTTGTTTTGTAGTTTATTTTCTTTTTTTTATCTACAGAATTCCACGAGATCAAGACTATACCATTGATTCCTTTAATTTTGAATTAGCAATAATATATATTTATCTCGAACTCATATTAATTTTGACTTATTTGCTCATCACTATACAAATAATCTCTAGAGCTTTCCAAGTACCAGATTTTATTTCCAAGGAGAACAAGTATTATAAGAATGTCAAGATCTCTTTTATGATACTATTATTAAAAACTGCAATCTTACTTTTTCTATCTGAATCTGGTTGGCATTATTTTTTTAGAGACTATATTTTTGAGGAGTTAATTTCAGTTATATATATTGGAATTTTCATTAATTTTGGAAACTTATTCGAGCTTTTCTTAAATATCTATATCTCCTTCCTCGCTCTATGGATTATTGTCCTTTTCTTCAAATGGTTATTTCAGAAAGGAATTCTTGGTTCTTCACAAATTACACTTTCATCTGAGGAAGCTTCCTCTGTATTGGTAGGGATGTTAAAAAGTCAGAAATCAATTAATATCACTGATATTGCAGAAACTACAGGAATGCCAGAAACTCACTGGAAAACCAGAATTTACCAGCTAATTGGGGATGACAAAATATCCGGTGAATTTGATGGAATGACCTTCACACCATCGGAGGATGAAAATATCTCTGACCTAATTGATCATCTTATGGGACAGTATGAGAAGATGGAAGAAGGGAAAGTTGGAAAAATCGAGTAGTAGAATATTGATTCAGCCCGCTAGCATTTATTCTGTCATCACTAGCGTTTATTTTGTCACTGCTAGCATTTATTCTGTCACCCGACACTATAGACATTATAACACACTAAATGACAACTATTTTTTAATGTCAAATATTCTTCTTCTTCCCCTCTTAATAAATTGTTATCAGTTGGCTTGTTCATGCTAATGAATATGCTTATCCAATTTTTACTTATATAACCTTTTAAATTCCTCGAGTTAGATCCGAAATTCAAAAAAGCTGCACACCGTCCTTCCCCTTTTCATATAAATATAATCCTTCCAATTATAGAGTATGACAATAGAAGTACACACCGTAAATCTACTGCATATGGATAATGAGATCAAGAACCAATTTGAATACCTGCGATTTGCCATTGATACTGGTGATATTGATAACAGGCCCTTGGACATCCACCTGAATATATTCGGATTCTTTGATCTGGTACAGGTAGTTGATGAGATCAGGGAGATCTTGACCACAAAACCTGAAATTAATCTCAATTTCAATATTGTATTTGATAATCAAGTACCAGAAGATGTATTACTCCGCTTATTTGGGATCTGTACACATAATAACAGAGTAGGTAATGCCTACCAAATTAACTTACATTTAGCATTATTATGAAGAGATGCATTACTAACTAATTATTTTATTTTCTCTCGTTTTGATTCCCATGACGAGAAGATATTACAATTCTGCATTATTTTTGGATTAATTCAAGTATCTTTTCTTGGGTTAGATCTCTCATAATTGAAAATTTTTCTGACCAGCTAAGCAGCTTATCTAAATTCTCATCTGATTGAATATCTACATCTCCTGGGTAGTTTATTAATACTAAATTGTAGATCCGATTCTCTATAAATTGATATTCGATATCTTCTGCTTTAACTTTAAGATCTGTCAATCTACTCTTTAGATATTTTGAGAGGGCGATAACATAACTCTCTGATTTAGGATTGAACCTATCCTTCTCTCTTACGGTAATGAACAGCTGATACTTACCACCTGTAAATCTAAATCCATAGGTAAAGTAAACCTCATCTGTCTTCAATCCACTTGATATTTCTAAATAATTATTTTTTGTACTCTTTGACTTCTTGAACCATGGGAAATTTTGGAATTTATCAATTATTTTGGAGAAGAAGTACCAGTAAACTTCTCCAACTGATCCCTGAGAGATCTTCTCTTCCTTGGTCGTAGGGGATTCAAACGGAAGTTCAAAATTTGAGGTAATGATTTGGAATTTAATTACTTTTTCACTATTACCTATGGATACTACTTCCACCTTCACAGGAAAATAGAAACGATTTTTATCCATGTTTGTCTCATTTAGAATTCTGATAGCTTCAATATGTCCAGGCCTGAAATCTTCTGCTATCCAAATACAATATTTTGCATCATGTTGAGCACCGTAAGTAATCAGTTGCCCAAAATGTTTGCTATCTGATTGATTTAGTTGAGTTTCAATAATTGCATTGTACTCTATGATTTGATCATCATGCAATACATCAAATTTTGTCAAAATATCAACTCGTAACCCCTCTTGCATGGCCTCTCTCGAGACAAGTTGGAAGTTAGCTGAAAAAATTTCAGAAAGAAATTCTAGATTTTCTGCCAACCAATCATTAAATCCATTTTCATCACCAAATACTTCCTTGATTTTATGATGGTTATAAGTCACAAATTCCATTGATTAAGAATAGGAGAATGAATAACTTAAAGATTGCTAACTAACATCGTCTGTTCTCAAAATTTATCATGGGAAGACTGTTTTACAATACGTGATTATCTATAACCAAGACTTTACAAGGAATAATTTCCACTTCTTAAGAAATATTACCTAAATGTTGTTAAAATCAGTCTATCGATCAACTAATTCTTAAATATTGTAATTCTGTTATTAAATAAATGTTCATTAAGAATAATCACAGAAGTGGGGTTAGTTTCTTACGAGTGGTGTTATTTTATTCTGGAGTGACAAATCTTTTTGCAGTGGGTTTTGAGGTATCAAGTCTATTACTCGGATTGATAACTCTGAGTCTATCATTTGTGATCGGTTTAAATGAATTCGATAGAAAAAATGAGTTTCGACTTCTTCTTAATCTTCTATTTATGTTTATCATTATGGTTATTCTGGGGATGATGACCTATGTTCCAATCTTATGGATTTTTCTACTCTGGATACTAATCCCGTTCAATATAATCGTTGCACTGATTGCGGGTGTATTCAGTTACTTTCTATCTGAGGATCATAATAGATCTTCATTTTCGGAGTATTTCATCTATTTCTGGGTAGTCTTAGTGGTTTTACTTACCAATGCAGTCATTTCCTTTGTATTCTAATCGATTTTCACTTCTAATTCTCCATCTGCAAGGTTTTTTTTATCTTGATAGTAATAGTAACTAAATAGTTGTTAACCAGTCGTGTAATTTCGTCCTCTTAGAAGTATCAATGAAGGGTTCCATAGGAACGAAATCATAACTTTCCTCCTCAATACCCATACGTTGAAGAAATGTCTTCGTAGGTATCTTGATCTTCGAATGTGATGGTTTTTGTTGTTGGCCTTGTAAGTATTCTCTGTTCGTTTTCTAAATTTGTTCGTTTTCTAAATTGATTTCATGAATCAGAGGAAAGAATGGATAAAACAGAATAGAGAAAAGTTTAGTGTAGAGAAACTCGGCAGGTCGATTCATTCTCTTTGTTCTGATTTCATTACCATGAATTCTAATGCCCAGTCTGTTTTATTAGAGTAATCAATTCCTGGATCTGTTTTTTACCCGTAAAAGTGTTGAAATACTGTGGTGTACTCACCATCATATCCCCGACACCAGCCATTTTATTTGATTCTCTAAATAAACTGAGGTCATCATCAGCAACATCATATTTTTCCATGAATGCGTCTATTTCTTGAGTTTCGAAATCATCTAATATTGTTAGTAATCCTTCAGTTGATCCTGCATCCTTTGCCAAGGTTCTTATTGCAACCTTTGTATTTTCTGAAATATTATCAAAGTCAACTTCTCTATTCATAAATTTTCGAATATTGGAGTAATCTAGATCATCAAGGGTTTGCAACATCTCTATGGTGCTTTTGGATAGCGATAGCTTTGCTGTACCCACCATATCTGAGAGATCCATTCCAAAATTCATACTCATAGAAACATCCTCCAATTCGGTTTGGTTGCTGAAAAAATCTTTGCTTAAAGATCTCAACTTATTATTGAAAAGATAAAAATACTTGAGGTGTGGATTTTTTGAGAGGAGCTTATCTGGAACAGAATTTAATTGATTGTTCCCCAAATTGATCGATTCTAATTTGGGATTGTTGAAAAAGATCTTTTCTGGTATTTCATTAATATTTGTCTTCTGAATCATTATTGTCTCTAGATTTTGAAGTGAAGTAAAGGTGTCTTCTGGCATCTTATCAATCATGCAATTCCGAAGGATAATAGTTTCCACCTTAGGTATTTTATCAAAAAATTTCTTGCCCAGGCTTATTGAATCTACAAAAAAAATGACTGTCTTTATCTCAGAGGAAATTTCAATATCTATTTGATCAGTATTCACATCTCCACCATGAATAGACATTTTATCGGCATTAATCTCAATTTTCCCAAAATCGGTTTTTACCATTTTATCCATTCTTTTATTAACGAATTTGATTATTTTACACTTTTGGAGAATAAATCATACAGTGCATCTATTATAATATTATTTCATCATCAGCTAATCTGATTGAAGGAATTTATTATTAAGGTATTCGAATATTGATTGCACAAGTATTTGGCCTACCGAAAAGATTGTTTCATTCTCATTAATTCTCTGTTTTAGTTTCTTTTTCATCAGATAAAAATGTTGGTTCTTTCTCAATTCCAGTTGCTTCTGATACTCCACCTATCAAAAATTTTGGTTCGTCATAAAATAAAGTTCCAGATGTATAAGTTAGGTTAATACGATTAGTGTTATCAATTTTTTTAAATTCATCGATAATCTACATGAGTATTAAAACACTTTAATTGTCCATTTGACTATATTTTTTATAAATTATAATGAATACATTGTATACATTAAAAAGAATCCCCTACAATTAAAATAAAGGCATATTTTACTAAATTTTAAATTTTTAATCCCTTATCTAAGGTGCTTTCAAGCTCTATTAATTTATCAACAAGATCATCATTTCGCTCAAAAGCACTCAATTGAAAATGAAAGGGAGCTGGCAGTGTAATATTTCTGAATTTTAAATAATATAAAAATGCCTCAATACTTCTCTTCGTATCATAACCATTCAAATTTGGAATGACAAAATCTCTTATTAAATCTGTTAAAGCAACCAATGAACCATAGGGCTTTTCAGTTAATCTAAAAAAGATTTTTAGTACTTCTTTTCTGAAGATTTTTCTATGATTATCGTTATTTAAATAAATAATCAAGGGGTCAAGTAAATGTGAAATATCTACAAAATCAATTGGAAGTAATTTTGGAGTGTTGAACCATTCAAATGAATATGTATCATCATATAAAATTTCATTAAATTTCTTGAAATTTGTAGTTAATTCATTAATTATTGAATTTACGGGATTGCTTTTATTTCCTTCCTTTATCCGAAAAAAAGTTACACTATCCTCTATGTCACAAACATTCAGATTCTCGATGAGGTTTTTGTGGATGGAATACCTACCAATTTTTCCATTGTAGTACTTTGATAATGTCAGGATCTCTGAATCAAGTACTTTTCTAAAAGAACCCAGTTCTAAACTCATATAACAAAAAACATGCAGTAAACCTAAATTAGTTGTGATTCTCAATCTTTAATCTGATAATAATCGCCAAGAAATTTTACAGAAGATCATAAGTGCATGAATTATCATTATCAAATGGCATTAATTCTAAAATAATAGCAAACATATTTGAAAAACTATTATTGGATACCCAAAGGGGGCTTTAGTCACACGATGTTGACGTTATGTACAGTGGCCTTGTGCCACTGTTTCCCCCTTATTTCTGGTGTTATCATGAATATCTCTTCGGTTCAAATTGTTCGATCAAGTTATATCAAGTTAAATGATTTCATTAAAAGAAACCCAAAGCAAATACGATCACCATTCAGATATATTTTCAATTCAAATCAATGTTTGATACACTATATTATTATTAACGTTTCATCAGTATAGAGTGATGTCAAGCCACATTTTGTTACCAATCCAGGTATCATAGTGGGAAAATGAAGGCTAAGCTAGATGTCAGACCTCTATTCTGTCGAATATTCACTTTTTTATGCTCGATAACCATATTTTTGATCATATACTTTGTGAAACGCTTGGTCATGTGATTCTAAACAATAATAGGTGAATCCTAGTTATAAAGATAATACGCGGATTCTTGAAAGTGAAGATTGAATCTACAGAATCCAGCGATTCAAGATTTTAAAGGTCATTGATTTCAGACTCTAGAGATTCATTAATTTATTACCTCAGATGGCATAATTTTGGGCTTTTAGATTTATAGCTATATGAATCCACAGATATTCAATCAAATAGTTATTTACCCAGTGTATGGTCATCTCTCTCAAACTCGTATCTTGACAATATCGCTTAGAAATCAAACTCTGACATCAGATTATGTCTCTCATATCCTTTATATCAGTTAGATCACTTTTACCTCCCTCGATTTCAAACACCCATTAATATGATTTTACAAATGCTAAAAGGAACATTAATTATTAAACTCTTTATTCTCAAATTAATGGCCAAATTATAAATTGTAAATTGGAGAACCCAGTGACTTAGATAACTTGAATAAAGAATGACCTTTCATAGCCAGACATTTTATTCACATAAACATACATATTAATTTGATTTGAATCAAATAGAGCAAACAATATGATTAAAGTGATTCTAGATAAAATATTATCTAAATATCATTTCTACATCATAAACAATTAAATCACAAAAGTTTAAAAAATATTAAATGCAAAATATTAGAACATCAGAGCTTCAGGATGCCAAAATCATCATCATCCCCTGTACGCACTGGGATAGAGAATGGTACCTTGATTTTCAGAGCTTTAGATATCAATTGGTGCAGCTATTTGATCAGCTACTAGAGATCAATGAGAAACAGGATTATTATTTCATGTTTGATGGCCAGACTGTTGTTTTGGAAGATTATTTCGAAATTAAACCACAAAACAAGGAAAAGGTATTGAAACTCATCCGTGATGGAAAAATAGGTGTAGGTCCACTGTATCTGCTACCAGATGAATGGTTGGTCGGTGAAGAAAACCTGATTAGGAACCTTGAGATGAGTTATAAACTATGCAAAACATTTGAAATCCCCATGATGAAGGTTATGTATCTTCCGGATCAATTTGGTCATTCTCCTGCGATCCCACAATTCATTGCAGACATCACTGAGTTGGATTCGGTCGTTCTCTGGCGTGGAGTACCTCAAGAAGTCAACACAGTACCATTTAATTGGAAGAGACATGAGAAAGCTAAATCTCAGATTCTTGGAGTGTATTTACCCCATGGATATGGAAATGCTGCTCATCTCAATGCCAGCTCAAAGCAAGATCTAGAAGATGAGATTACGAACTGTATTGCAGACCTTGTATCATATTCCCCATTCCCAGTTTATCTATTAATGAATGGTACAGATCACCAGCAACCTTCACCAGGGGTTCAATCACTTCTCACAGAGATAGATCTAAAAGCCGACATCAAAATCAGCTCCATGGAAGAATTTGTCTACCTACTCAAAACTGAGATAAAGGCACATATGTATGAAGCACCTACATATATTGGAGAATTCAGATCCCCAGCCCGAGCACCGATGCTTCAAGATACATACTCAGCAAGAATCTGGATAAAACAATGGAATCAAGTATGTGAGGATTTATTAACCAATTATGCAGAACCTTTGAGTACTCATTTGTATTTTCACGAATTAATGAAATACCCTGAGGGGTTCATGGATACAGCTTGGAGATGGTTACTCAAGAATGCCCCCCATGACAGCATTTGTGGTTGTTCCATTGATCAAACGCACGAGGAGATGAAAACACGATTCTCATGGTCTGAGAGCATCTCCAGAAAGGTTCTGGAAGAGAATATGAAACTAGTACGAGATACTGGAGAAATGCAAGAAGAGTATCAGATCTATGTATTTAACCATACTAATAGTAATATACCACAGATGGTACATTTCAAAGTGCCTGCAAACATCAAGTTGCGGGGATTACGTGCACCTGATGGATCTGAATTTGCAGTAGAGCTGGCCAAGACAACTGAGGAGGTCATGATCGATGAGATCATGAATCCATTCCTTCTCAAACAGGGACTTCGTTTGCTCATGGGTAGAAAATTCGAAGATGCATTTATCAACAAGGTGCAGTTCCTTGAGAGTGCAGACCCAAATATGCTGATCATACGCTTAGAGATGGGAGATACAGCAATTGGTGACCTCAATGTTGATGATCTCAAGCAACAGGTGAGAGATTATATTGACTCAAAACAATATGGCAAATTTCATGTTCTGGCCACTAAAGGTGCTGAGCAGGGCTATTATACAAAAGTACCCCTAAAACCTTGGACATTTAGTAGTTTCACACTCCTTGAAGATATCTCAATTAAAGATCATGATCTTCTAATTACAAAGAATTCAGTAAGTAACAAATATTTTGAACTGACATTCAAAAAGGATGGTTCCTTTTCCATGTTAGATAAAACTACAAATATCCTGTACGAAAAATTACATGTTCTCGAGGATACAGGTGATCGGGGTGATCTGTATACCTTTGGGAAAGTGTTACCAACATCATATAAAACCTCAAAGGTGAAAAGAAAAATTCTAACCCAAGGACCTGTATTCAATGAAATTGAACAGAAATTAATTCTAAATACCTTTGAGAAGCTAGGTGGAAATCGAGATACTAGAAAAGGTAAGGCCAAAATTCCCATCAAGACTGTATTCAGATTCTATCATGATCTTCCAAGAATTGATATGGAGACAACCCTAACCAATACTGCTGAGAATCACAGGTTACGTCTGGGATTCAACCTACCATACCCTTGTGATAAAACTATAACGGCCACGCATTTTGGTGTTGTGAAACGAGATGCACAACCAATTAGAGAGGGTGAATTCATGGAACGTCCAAGTGGAATACAGGCACAGAAGAGATTTGTTAGAGTAGAAGGACATAATTCTGCATTGACCCTGATCAATCATGGATTACCAGAATTAGAATTGGATCGAGATGTGCTATCACTAACTCTTCTACGTTCTGTAGGTCATCTCTCTCGAATGGATTTCGAGGAACGACCCATGCATGCAGGTCCTGCAGTAGATACTCCTGGTGGTCAGGAGATGGGTAAGGAATTCAACTACAAGTATGCTTTACTATTACATAGTTCAGATGAGCCGATTCATTTCTCTGCAGATCACTCAGAAGTTGCTTTTATTCAACCCACAGCAGTTGCCAAGAAAACAGTATCACAACAATTACTGGAGGAGGTTTTCTCTCTAGATAACCCATCCATTCGTATATCTTCTTTCAGAGCATTGGATGATGCAATTCTTGTCACCATGTACAATTTGGAAGAAGAACCAGTGTCAGCAACTATGGAAATCCATGAGAAGTTAAAGAAGGCTCAGTCGGTTCTAGTTGGAGGTATCATCAAAGAAAACCTTGAGGTAGTAGATCACCAGCTCTCTTTGAAATTTGAACCCTTCGAGATCAAAATGATACAACTTTCTCAGTAAACTTTCAATCAAATGAAATATTAATTGATAATGGAAGAACTCCAGTAAGTTCCTGTGATCTAGAATCTGGTTGGGAGCCACCGACATACAAGATACCTGAATTTGCAGGGATACTCTTCCCATCATTATCTATGACCTTAAACATATCTTCTGTGAGTTCGTAGGTTATATTTTTATTCTGACCCGGTTTCAATGAGATTCTCTTAAAACCACATAGTTGATAGTTTGGGGTTTTGATACCAGAGGAATCTAGGTGTATATAGTATTGCACTATCTCATCACTATTTACTTCTCCAGTATTTCTAACCTCCACCTCAACTTGCAGCACTCGGGTGTTATTTGTGTACTTCCATGAAATTTTCAAATTAGAGTATCTAAATATGGTATAACTTAATCCAAATCCGAAAGGAAACATGGGTTCAGTTTCAAGATATCTGTATGTTCTGCCTTTCATTCTGTAATCCTCAAAGGGAGGGAGATCATTGTTGGAACGAACAAAGGTGACAGGCAGTCTTGCAGAAGGTGAGAAATATCCGAAAATTGCCTCAGCAATTGCTTTTCCGCCATCCTGTCCAGGATACCAGGCATAGATAATGGCATCAGAGAGTTGATCTACCTCACGTAGATCGACAGGACTACCCGCAAGAATAACTGAGATGATTGGTTTACCCTGGTGTGAAAGCGTTCTAAGTAAGGCCAACTGAGCCTCAGGAAGATTGATATCAGCCTTATCTCCAGCTTGATCCTTGTTGTATGTATCTCCCTCCTCCCCCTCGATCCTGGGGGAGAGACCTAGACAAACCACTATTAATTCAACCTCTCGGGCTAGTTTAATGGCCGCAGTTTGAAGTGTTTCATCAAGTTTAATCAATTCAGAGCCCTTTGTATAATAAGTCACTCCCTTGTATATTTCTCGGATACCTTGCAAAGTGGTGATATAGCTCGAGGGTTTTCCATGGTAGTTCCCCAGAAGCACATCAAGAGAGTCAGCATTGGGACCGATCACAGCGATTTTACCAGTTTTGTTCTCCAAGGGTAATAGATGAGCATTTTTCAATAATACTAAGGAGTTCCTTGATGTCTGTAATGCTAGTTCTCTATGCTTCTCGCAATCAATTATCTCAGCAGATATGGAATCATAGGGTCCTGAGCCATGAGGGGTTAGGATCCCAAGTTTAAACCTTGCTTCTATCAATCTCTTTACAGAAGTATCAATTATAGTTTCATCAATTATTCCCTCCTTTACAGCCCGTTTGAGGTGTTTGTAAGTTGATCCACAATTTAGATCACACCCAGCTATCACAGACATAGCAGCTGATTGCCATGGCTTGTCTGTGAATTTGTGATTCTTATGGAGATCACGAATTCCGCCACAATCAGAGACTACATAGCCATCGAATCCCCAATCATCCCGCAGAATATGCTGTAGAAAATGAGAGTTTGCAGGAGCGGGTATGTTATTTATGGCATTGTATGCTGCCATGATGGATCCTGCCTTCGCCTCGATGACACAAGCTTTGAATGCCGGAAGATAGGTCTCATGAAGATCTCTTTCAGACACTATTGCATTAAATTCATGTCTGGTTTTCTCAGGACCACTATGTACTGCAAAGTGCTTTGGGGTGGCGATCACCTTAATGTAATTCTCATCTTCTCCCTGAAGACCCTTCACAAAGGCAACTCCCAACCTTGAGGTCAAGAAAGGGTCCTCTCCATAGGTCTCATGTCCCCGGCCCCAGCGAGGATCCCGAAATATGTTGATATTAGGACTCCAGCAGGTCAGCCCTCTGTACCAGTATGTACGGTATAGAGAAATCGTTTCAGATAGTGCTCGTGGAATGATTTTCCTTGATCTCAATTCTTTTTGTTTGACTTGATTATATTTTGCTCGAGCCTCATCAGAAATAGTGACAGCGATCTCATAGAGAATATTTTCATCAAACATAGCAGCTAAACCAATGGGTTGGGGAAATACTGTGGCAATTCCTGCTCTACCTACACCATGGATACACTCATTCCACCAGTTATAAGCACTGATTTGCAATCTGGGGATACTTTTAGCCATATGTACCATCTGGGAGATTTTCTCATCCAGACTCATCATCTGGATTAGTTCTACTACTTCTTCAGACAACAGTTGAAATTATTTGACTTGAGTATTTATTCATCTTCATGAACAGAGGTATAATACCCAACGTTTTGGGATAATAAATTACTCCAATCCATGTAGTTAGAATGAAAATCTATCGATCGTGATGAAAAAGGCTTAAAATGAAAAAATGTTCTCGATTTATAGTTATGGTCTTACAGAAAGCTTGGAAGGTCTATCTCATCCACCACACACACCTGGATATTGGATACACACATCCACAGATGGAAGTTTTGCAAGGACAGATGGATCATATCAACCATGCGATGGAACTGATTGAGAAATCAAAGAATTATCCCATACAGGCTCAGTTTAGGTGGAATCCTGAATGTACTTGGGCTGTTGAGGAATGGATGAAGAATTCAGAAAAATCTCAGTATGAGAAATTTGTCAACTATGTACACTCCGGTCATATAGGGTTGGATGGTTTCTTTCTGAATATGCTCACTGGATTAATGCGACCCATGGAATTGATGGAGCTCTTTAGATCAAAGAATGAGTTAGAAGAAAGACTCAATTTTTCAATTGATTCTGCTATGATAACAGATATACCTGGAATGAGCTGGGGAATGGTCAAAGCATGCGAAGAAAATGGAATTAAGTATATATCAACTGCACCAAATCGTTCAGATAGGATAGGAAAAGTGCTCAAAATCTGGGGTGATAAGCCATTTTATTGGACTACACCAAGAGGAGAAAAAGTACTTGTATATTTACATAAGCAAGGATATTCCTGGTTTCATGATCCATTTATCCTTGGTTTCAATAAACGAAGAAAACCAAAGAACAGAATACCCTATGATAAGATCTACAAGTACCTCAAGAAACTTGAGGATGAGGAGTATCCGTATAATACCATTATCATCCGCTATGCAATTGGGGCAGATAATGGACCACCTGATGATATACTCTCAGATCTTGTAAAAGAGTGGAATGAAAAGTACAAGGATATAGAAATGATTATTTCCACCACCTCACATGCTATGCATGAGTTAGAGAAGAAATATGGTGATAGATTACCAGTATATAGTGGTGATTTCAATGGATTCTGGGAAGATGGAGTACTTTCATCAAGCAAGGAAACAGCAATCAGTAGGGAGAATTCAGAGCGATTATCATTACTCACTAAGCTGGCCTCCAAACGAAATCAAGTATTGGATACACAACTGATGAAAGAGGCTTGGAAACAAGTGCTTCTTTTTTCTGAACATACTTGGGGAGCATGGAATTCTATGATTAAACCAGATGACCCATTCGTCCACACCCAGTGGGCATGGAAGGCAAAACGGGTGGAGCTATCCACTGAATTGAGCCAAAAGCTTCTTCAAGATTTGCTTAGAGGAGAGATAATCTACCCTGCTTCCTACTCAGACATTCTTGATCAGTGTAAAACTAAAAAGGTGGACAATGAACTAGAAGTCCATAATCCTCATGATTGGCCAGTTTCTGCCATAATCAAGATACGCAGTGATAAACAGGGGGCGAGGGATCATGAAGGCAATGAATTAGACACTCAAGCTCTCTCAGGTGGATATTTAGCAATTAAAACAGGAGAGGTTGTTATTAGCAAGAAGATAATTCTATATGAAGACACACCTCTAGCTTCAGGGACCTGTGATACAGATTCCACAGCATTATGGAATAACAAGGTTCGTGTGGAGCTTGATCCTCATTCTGGTGAGATAAACAGAATCAGCTACAAGAACAATGAGATGATTAATCCAAGAGGTGGGTTCAATCGCTATCATTTTGTAAAGGGAAGATCATTTAAATTTGGAAAAAGGTATATCAGAAATCCAGATGTCAAAATTTCTGTTGTTGAGAAAGGACCTTTACTAATTACTGTAAAAATTGAGAGAAAGGTCTATCCGCAAGATTATTTGGAAACTTTTATCACCTTATATGATGATAGTGAACGGGTATACATCACCAATATTCTTGATCATCGCAACAAGATCAAATATCCTGCCTACTTCAAAGAGGGAATTCACCTTGAATACTCGATAAACTGTCCCAATGGTGAAATCCGATATGATACCGCATGGGATGTTGTCAAGCTTGATGAGGGCCAGATTGAAGGGGCATGCAAAAATCATGTATCCATTAACAGGTTTGTTGATATTTCAACTCATGAATTCGGGATGAGCTGTGCATCAATTGATTCACCAATAATGGAACCAGGAGAAATACGAGTACCATTTTATAACTTCAAATGGCTAAATAAAACCAAGAAGAATGGAAAATTCTATTCATATCTGATGAATAATCAATGGGGAACTAACTACAAAGCAACTCAGGTGGGAAAAACTGCTTTCAGGTATGTCTTCTTGCCACATCAGGGATATAATGATGAAAAGAGCAGAAAATTTGCTGTTGAAGAATTTCAACCATTGGTTGTGGTAAGGATTAATCAGAACATTGGCTAAGTATAATTTTGGAAATATTAATAGTGACTTTTAAAATAGATATTTTATAGTTCTATTCAATTTATTGAGATAATGCACTGATGGTCTTGGCCTGCCATTCTAATGTATGATGTTCGAAATACTGCTCATAAAGGGAGGCATAATGACCATTTTGGTTCAATAAATCCTCATGAGTACCCTCTTCAATAATCTGACCCTTATGCATAACCAAAATTCTATCTGAATTCAAAATTGTTGATAAACGATGGGCAATGATAATTGAAGTTCGATTTTCAAGTAATTCTTCTAGTGCTTCTTGAATAATAGCTTCGGTATAAGCATCTACAGAACTTGTAGCCTCATCAAGAATGAGGATTTGAGGATCAGCGAGAAGGGCCCTTGCAAAGCTGATTAATTGCCTTTGACCGGTGGATAGGGATTTTCCTCTCTCACCAACCATAGAATCAAGTTTGTCAGGCAGATATTCTATTAATTCCTCTGCATGAACAGCCTTTATTGCATTCCATACATCCTCCTCTGAGGCATCCATTCTACCATATTTAATATTATCAGCAATTGTACCGTTAAACAGGAATACTTCTTGCTGAACAATGCCTAAATGCGTTCTGTAATCAGATAGATCAAGATCTCTGATACTAATATCATCAATTTTTATGTCTCCATCTTGGAACTCATAAAATCTAGCAAGTAATGAGATTAAGGATGATTTACCAGAACCTGTTTGGCCCACGATGGCTACTCTCTCTCCAGGATAGATATGCAGATTAAAATTATCAAACAATTTTGGGCCAGAATCATAAGTAAAACCTACATTTTCAAATTTGATATCTCCCCTTATATGTTCAATTCTTCTTGGATTTTCACCTTGAATAACCTTCGTTGCCGAATCGATAATTTCCAATATTCTCTCAAATGCAACAAATCCTCCCTGAATTTGTGCATAGAATGTACCTATTGATATAACAGGGTAGAATACCTCACCGATGTACAGTATTGCCATGTATAGATTGCCAGAACTCAAATTCAGACCCAAATTATTACTCCAGAGAAACACTATGGCTACCGTGGTGAGTCGAACCATCACGCCAAAAATTGGCCAGATCAGGATATTCGTGATAACTCGTTTGCTAATTGTTTGCCGGTATTCCTCACTCGTTTTTTCAAATTTCTCACTGATATTCAATTCTTGCCCATAGTTCTTTGCCACATGTATACCCTCAACAGATTCTACAAGAGAAGAGTTCACTTTATCAACTGATTCCCTGAAATTCTTAGTTGTGGAACGTAGAAGTTTTCTAAACAGATAGACGGTAATCAATACAGTACTGGTTCCTGCAATTGTCACAACTGCCAAAATAGGGTCAAAGATGATCAGAAAAGTGAAAACCCCAATTGAGATGATAATGTTGGAAATGAAATCAGCAAATATGAAGGTCATAGATCCAAATTCGGAAGAATCACTGGTCACCCTAGTATTAAGATCTCCTCTTTGATTTCTATCGAAGAAACTCATATCCTGACTTTGCAATTTATCAAATATATCCATACGGAGCTTTTCTAAGAAAAAGGGTGTGATTCTCCCATAAATGATCTGTCTAGTATAGGAAATAATCCAGTTCGATACTATGAGAACTGCGTATATCACACCTATTATCCAAAGGTACTGCATATTGGGGTTCAGTTGAGATAATTCATCTATGGCCTGCCCTGCAACCAGGGGTGTTACAATAGTTAGGCCGATTGATGTAAAAATCAGGATACATAAGTAGAAGATCTGTTTTTTGAACGGGAGCATTCTTGAAACATACATAGAGAATAATCTTCTATCTGAATACTTCCTTTCCTTCTTTTCTAATGCTGAGTAAATACTCATGCAATCACCTCCGTTATCTGCTTTCCAAATATTCGTCTATAATCAGAAGACGTATCGATCAACTCGCCATGCGTACCCTCTGCAACAATAGCACCACGTTTCAAACACAAAATCTTGTCAGATGACCGTATTGCATGAAGTCGATGAGTGATGACTATTGTTGTTCTGTTTCTCATCACACGTTCCATAGATTTTACAATTCGCTCTTCCGTTGATGAATCAATTGCTGAGGAAGCATCATCCAAGATTAATATCTGAGGATCCACGAGTAAAGCTCGAGCAATAGCAATGCGTTGTCTTTGTCCACCGGAGAGCTTTACACCCCTATCACCTACTTTAGTCTCAAGACCCAATTCCATTTCATCAATAAATTCCTTAATTTCAGCCATTCTTACTACGTCATCGATTTCCTCTTCAGATGCGTTTGGTTTGCCAAAGGTGATGTTCTCACGTATTGAATTGGGAAATATGTAAATATCCTGTTCAATATATCCTAATCTGGTTCTAAGTAACTTCAAATCCAGCTCTTGAATATTGACATCATCGATGAGTATTTCACCTTCTTGAGGAGTGTAGAAACGTAGAAGAAGCTTAGCTATAGTGGTTTTCCCACATCCAGTAGGTCCAACTAATGCAACACGTTGTTTTGGTTCAATAATAAAGCTGATATTTTTGAGCACAGGATTTGTTGAACCATTTGATCCATGATAGAACGTAACATTTCGGAATTCAATCTTTCCCTGAAATTCAATTGTTCTCGAAGAAGTGATTTCAGGTCTCTCACTTTCACTATCAATCATTTGAAATATTCTAGAGCTTGCGGAAAGTGCATTTTCCATGCTGTTCCAATCTCTATGGAAACTGGAAAGGGTACCCCTAACCCTCATCAAGATCAAATTTATGGAAATAAATGTACCCAGAGTGATGAATCCCTGAAGTACAAAGAGGATTGAGATCAGGAAATTTATACCTACTGCAACATCTGTTATCAATGTGGGGAAATACTTGGCAATTGCATAATTTTGACCTATCCATGTATCTCGAAAGCTAACTACAGCAGTATAAAATTTGCCTCGTTCCGTGTTCTCAGCAGAGTATGCCCTTACAACCTCAGCACCTGAAATGCTATCTTGTAGTGTTGTGGCCATATTTGAATACTGAACTAGTAAATCATCGGTGTATGGAATCAATCGTTGTCGATATTTTTTAAATGTATAAATAATTGCTGGGAAGATAGGAATGAAACATGCAGCTAGGTAAAAATCAAGTTGAGTTGCCAAAACCACAATGATAAAGGTGATTGAAGAGATATTATGTATCAGGTTAGTTGTCATGATGTACATATTTGAGATGTTACTCATATCATTTGTAGATAGACTCATCAGCTTACCTGAATCAAGGGTAGTATGATACTCAATCGATTTTGATTGTAGAGAGTTGAATAGTTCTATTCTTATACGTTTCTCATTTTTGTATCCCCAAGTGGTTGCTAATACATTATAGATGGCATGAAATCCCGAGGTTGATAGTGCAAGACCCACAAGTATGAGAATACTAGTATTGATATGACTGGTTTGCTTTCCAATAATCTGATCTATAATATCACCTATGATTATTGGTGTATATATCCCAGAGATTGCTGAGATCATGATAGCCACAACATATGTGATAGTAAGTCGTTTTTCCTTTACAGAATGGTCCCATAGCCATTTTTTGTGACCTGGATATCTAGAATTTTCTATTGTCATTTATATTGCTCCATTTGATTACATGTACAACATGTAATACATAGTAAATTTATGATTCAGTCAATAGATTAATACTATTTAAAATAATTCGGTCTCGGCCAATCAGTATTACATGTTTAACATGAATACAGTTTTACCAAGGTTACACTTATAGGTGTAATAATACACCCACACTTTTCCAAACATCCAAAGTAATGAATGATAATATATGAATCATTTTACTAAATCTTCAATTTATCAAGAAATTCCAAGGAGGGATGTTCAGGATCAAGATGTTTCTTTTCATTCCAATATAACTCATCACAATAATCATGATCAAACAAAGTAACTGATCTCCTCTGTCTTACATATTTAAATTGTTTCTTCATCATGAATGGACCTCGATAACACATTGATAGGTAGCCAATTTCCATATCTCCAAGATCTTTTAATGCATCAAACCAGATGCAATTTTCTAGTTTTGCAACATACATATCATCATCAAAGGAGTAAACTGCAAAATCCAAGACCTGGTCTCTCGTCCATGCTTTGATCATTCCCTCGCGTAATTCAGCTACAGGCCTATCTATCTGATTCTCTATTGGTTCTGAAGTGATATGTGTAATGTATTTTTTATACTCAGAGATACCTCTCTCTCTACCCATTACATCTATCAAACAAGATATCAAGTAATATCGAGGCACTATGAGAGTTCCGAATGAAATTCTTGTTGCGATTGTATATTCTTGATCACTATCAAACTGATAATCAGGAGATAGCTGCATATACTGACAGAGAAAATGTACTGATATCTCAAATATTTTCTCATATGATTTATTGAGCTTGTTTTCTCTAATTAATTCTTTAAGAGAGAGGGTATTCATGTTGGATCTATAATTGACCAGACGACTTATCTGATTCTCGATTCTCTTAAGATATTGAGTAAAAAGATCAGGATGAGCATTATCAAAATACTGAAGCATTTCATCAGTATCCCTCAATGAGGCGATTATTTTCTCAAGAGGAGAAATTTTAGTTTGTACATCTGGATTGTATACTTTGTGCCGAGTGTATTCCATAATAGTAATTCTATTCTTGTATTTTAAGAGTTTACAATGGGATAATATGGATTTATAAATTCATTTATTTCTAAATTATGACTTATATTTTAAATCACAGTTCAATTCTGGTTTTGATCCCCCTGAAATATTTATTCACTCTTACTAGTCAATAATTAGAAGTTAAGGATGTTCAATTTTAGAAATAATTTTGTTTAGGTATTTAGCAGATTGCGTCTCAAGATAGAGATTATACATCTCTGCGTATATTTTACCGTGTTCCAATAACTCAGTATGGGTTCCCATCTCCTTAATCTCTCCATCCTCAAGCACAACTATCAAATCAGAATTTAGGATAGTGGTTAGACGATGAGCTATGGAAATTGCAGTTCTACCTTTAAGCACAACATCTATAGCATCCAAGATCTTACTCTCTGTATACAGGTCAACTGCAGAGGTGGCCTCATCAAAGATAACTATCTTAGGATTGCTCAGAAGTGCTCTGGCAAAGCTGATCATTTGCTTTTCTCCTTGACTTAGATTTTTACCCTCTTCTTCGACAATAGTATCCAATTTCTCGGGTAATCGATCAATGAACTCCTTGGCCTGAACCTGTTCTAATGCATCCCATATCTGTTCATCGGTTAATTCTGAATCAGATACTTTTAGGTTCTCACGTATTGTTCCTTTGAATAGCAGAACTCGCTGAGATACCATTGACAAGCTTTCTCTGTAAGAACCCAAAGTATACTCCTCAATTGGAATATCATCTATGAGGATCTGTCCCTTGGTGATGGGGTAGTATCGCATGAGCAAGGATCCAATGGTTGATTTACCAGCACCGGTATGTCCAACTAGAGCAATTCTCTGACCAGGTTGTACGATAAAATTGAGATTCTTGAGAACATAATTTTCCTCATCATAGGCAAAACTAACATCACGAAATTCGAGTTTACCCTTTATCAAAGAAGCATCATGTGTTCCATTATCCTCCTCCACCAGAGTGGGATCGTGGGCTATCCTGGCCAATCGCTCGAATGAGGCCAATACATCCTGAATGGACTTGTAATTCTCTGCAAGGCTTATCAAAGGCCAGTAGAAGTAGTTTATGAGCACAAGGAACATGATAAAGGTGGCAATTGGTAAACCAGCCTGAACTTCCTGTGCACCCACATACAGGACAATAAAGGTAAATGCGTGCTTGAATAGGTCAGTTATAGGCCAGAAGATAAATATTGCAAGGCCTCTTATGACTGATGCTTTAAAAGTTGCCTCATTAATCTCCTTAAAGTATCTAAGATTCTCCTCTTCTCGATTGAAGGTCTTAGAAATGGCGATTTTTGCCATGATCTCACTGAACTTGTGATTTACATCGCTGAACTTCTCACGCCATTTTTTGGTTGCTCTACGTTCAAGTCGTGCAAAGAAGATGGATAAGACAATAATGATCGGCATTGCACCTACTACCCATATTGCAATTCTAAACGAGAAGGCGAAGAGTATAATTATTGAGACACTCACCTGAAACAATGAAATTACAAACCAAGATAGATGCATAGCTATATTTGATAATTCACGTGTGTCATAAATCAATCGGGAGGTAAGATTACCTGATTTTTGTTTATCAAAGAAACTCAACTTGTTCTTGAGCACCTTAGCATAGGCCTTGGAACGGATGTCACGGATAAATCGGGCATTCAACCTTGTGATCAACAGGAATAGACCAAGCTGTACTACCCAAGCAATAATTCCCACTGTTAAATACAGACTTATACCAACAATCACCCTGTTCTTATCTTCAGTTTTCTGCTCAACTTGGGAGAGCACATCCTGAAAAAGCAATGGTGAGGCTATACCAATTAAAACAGAAAAGACTAAAATAGCTGAAATGGTGTAGAATAATCTTTTTTGTGGTCTTAGATACTCCCATATAATGGATAAGAGACGTTTATCTCTAAAGCTAACATTGACCCTTTCTTCTTCCTCAGCCATGTCAATTCGCCTCCAAAGGTGGCAACTCGTAATGCCGTTCAAAAAATCTTCTGTAATATGTATTGTTGTGGATCAGCTCTTCATGAGTACCAAATCCCTTAACTTCACCCCGATCCAGTATTAGAACTCGATCAGCATTGGCAATGATAGCCAGTCTGTGTGTAGTGATGATTGTAGTACGTGTTTTCAATATCTCAGTGATTGCTTTTTGTATTCTTTGCTCAGTACGAGCATCAAGTGCTGAAGCACCATCATCAAGAATCAATATTACAGGATTGATTAGTAAAGCTCTGGCGATAGCGATTCGCTGGGCCTGTCCTCCAGATAGACGCACACCATTATCTCCAATCAGCTCATCATATCCGTTTTCAAATTCTTCTATGAAAGAATTTGCCTGTGCCAACTCAGCTGCACGAAAAACTTCCTCTCTGCTAGCATCTGGTCTACCAAAACGAATATTCTCAAATACAGTATCATTGAATAAATGAATTTCCTGTTCTACAGTTGCCATTTGCTTACGTAAGGAAGTATTCTCAAACTCATTGATGGGATGCCCACCTATTAGAATTGTACCATCATCAGGAGTATAGAGTCTCTGTATCAATTTAATCAGGGAAGATTTTCCACTACCAGGACCCCCTACAACTGCAATTGTCTCAGAATCATTGACTTTGAAGGAGATATTGCTCAATGCTTGGTTATATCCAGTTACCTTCCCATTTTTATCCCTCACATCAAAACCAAAACTAACATTTCTAAACTCAATGGTGGCTGATAAATCTTCATAGGGCCTGAATCCATCCTCCATCTTATAGGGATCTTCCTCATTAACAAAGGCATTGAGACGTTCTGCACTGGCAAAGCCACCTGCCATGATGAAAGAAATCCATTTGAATTCTGTAGAGAAGCCATAGACTAATGACATGGCAGTAGTTACCAATACCAGGCTTTTGTATGTGACCAATCCAAGATAGAGTAGATAGATAGAATACGAGGTCATACCAACTGCTGCAAATAATACGATTAGAGAGGGCCAAAAAAGTGTTCCCACCTTACCTTCCAGTTCCATCGTAACAGCCTGCTTTGTCACCTTCCTTGAGAATTTCTTGTTAAAAGTCATTTCAGACCTGTATGATTTCACATCTCTCATAGCACCCAGTGTATCAGAGCTTATTGAAGCAAGATCAGCTTGTTCCTCCAGTACTTGTGATGAGATGGGGCCAAGTTTCTTTCGATAGAGGATCACCTGATAGGTGAAGATACACATGACCACAAGGAGTATATAAACAAGCATCATATCTACAAGTGATAGAATGATACCTGCCACCACATAGATGGATACAAAGGCAAGGATCATACGAATACCTGGATTAAGAAACATGTTAAGCGATCTAGTATCATTCATTGCCAGGCTCATGGTCTTGCCACTGTCCTTCTCATCATGATAGGTTAGAGATCTATCCTGCATAAGCGAGAATAAATCATAGGTAACATCAGTTGTGACTCGATGTGCCAGAACCTCATTTAAAAATGAGGAGAGGAAAAATAGAAATACTTGGAATAATGAGATCGGGATAAGAAATAGTAATGCAGACCATACTGCATCCCAACTTCCAGTAGTGAGTAATATATCAACAATATCCGCTGAGATTATGAGCGGAATCATATAGAAGAAAGGCTCCACTAGGGCAGTGAAATAGACAATACTAGTCATAATTGGATGATCCAGTAAATAGCCTACTATCCACCTGATGAAACCTGATTGTTTTTGTTCCGATATCTCTGCGGATGTCATCATCGGTATGTAGAATTTCTAGCTTATAAGATTAAGGGACGCGAACAATCCATGATTCTTCGAAATCGTCCCATAGGTGTCTTGAAAGATTTAATTTTATATATTTCAAAATAATATAAATTATTACAAATTAATAAAAATATTTTTTTATTTTTTAAAATTATATTTTTTGTTTTATTTATTCAGTTAAGCATTTAAAAATTTATAAGTGTGTCAAAGGAATCTTCATTATGAATATCATACAGAAAGTTCTAATTTTATTTGTTGCAGCAATTGCTATAGCAAATATTTTCGGTGCATTCGATGGATCCTTTGGTCAGAATGTATTAATTATTGGACTCATCCTTGTGGCCAGTATACTCATAATTCAATTCTATCCTGTTGTTCTAAGGAAACTTAATGGTGAGAACAAAAAAAGTCCAAAACAGTACAGGTATAAACTATGTCCCAATCCAGAATGCAATACCAATATATCAATAGGAACTCCAACCTGTCATAATTGTGATACAGTTGTTCCAGAAGATCATTTCTTGATTAAATAAGTGAAGCTGTTGTCAATCACAATAGATAATTATTAAATTTATCAAATAGTAATTACGGTCAAATTAATTTCTATTACGCATTTGATACCTATTAGTTTAAATGTAATTCTTTATTTGTTTACTAATGAGTCAGACATTCAAATTAACGGATTTAGTAAGCTGGGATAATACAATTCTTAGTAGAATCTGGAAGAAAAGTCTATTCTACATGCTATTCTCCGTATTTTGGATCTATATAGATTTCTTTTTGGATAATCATCCCGTCTATGAAAATATTGGATTACCTGCCGTAGAGACTGCATTAGTACCACTCTCGATATTTGGGATAGCGATTTCATTTATCATACAGTTCAGAAACAATAATGCGTATCAGAGATTCCATGAGGGAAGAGAATTATGGGGTAAAATTGTCAATGATGCCAGAAATTTCTCGATGGTAGTGAGAACGAATATCCGATATAGAGAAGGAGAAAAAACTGAGGTGGAGTTGGAACAGATTAAAACAGCATTGATAAGGAATATGGTATCCTGTATTTTCTTTATTAAACATCAATTACGAGATTATGCACATGATAGAGCGCAGGCAATCCCATATATCGATGATCTACCTATTAAAATTCTGACCCTCGAGCATAAGGCCAATGCTATCATCTTATCTATGCATCATCAATTATCAATCCTTCATGATCAAGGGTATATCAATGATTTCAACTATGTATCCATAATTGATGTCTTGCAACGGATGACCAACCATTATGGTGGATGTGAACGAATTAAGAATACACCTGTACCACCAGCCTATACTATCCTTACATACAGGTTAATTCATATTTATCTTGTTTGGATGGCTGTGGGATTAGTATCATTGAATTATCTTGCTGCTTTGATTGTGATGCCAATAGCTACATACATATTCTTTGGATTTGCGGATATAGGTCGTGAGATTATGAATCCATTTGCCGATAGTAATTTTACTTTTGATCTACGAATATTGACGAAAACCATCGACAAGAACCTAGTAGAATTGGAGAAAATGCCTCTCTATGAACCTTTTGAGAAAAAACTAACCAAATAATTAGTCTAATAAAACATCAATCATTCTGAGAGGATCTATGGATCTTGAAGAACTCAGGTTTTATTATAAATACAGAGAACTAGTACAAACTTGTTGATATATCAAGAAAAGAGCTGACCAAATATTCCAACACACAGATTTAATTTATAAATTCATAGTGATTTAGTCAAATAATGACTGAGCATCATCTACCCACAAGCCTAGGCTTGAAAATCTATGAGATAGTTGTTATAGCTGCAGTAGCTGTTGTTTATATCTATCTTAGAACCATGGAGAGCAATCCATTGCTTGTTGCAATCATTGGATTTACATTAGCTTTATGGGCCATTATCAAACCCACTGAATGGGCCGTTGAGGGATTAAATATGTTGGCGCAACGATTGGGTATAGGAACCTATGCAGCTGGTGTGATTGGATCAATTATGGCTAACTTGCCTGAGTTAATCCTTGCCACCCTGCTTATTCTCAAGGGAGAACCAGGGATTGCCATTCTCACTGTACTTGTGGTGGCTGGGGCTAATACCCTTCTCTTTGGTGTGGTAACTGTTAAATCGTCCCGTAAAACAGGCCATGTAAAGGTACCTGTGACGACTCTAAGGTATGAATCTGAGCTAATGATGGTGGCCTTTGTCAGTGCTCTATTTCTTTTTGTATTCAATTTTGCGGAGATGATAGAAGGCAAGACAACTCATGGTGGAGTTCAGGTACCTGTCCTCTTCAGTGTGGGAACAGTGGCAATCTACATCTTCTTCTTAATATTTATTGCACGGGATAAATCTCTGAGTCCAGAGATCACAGAGGAGGAGAAGATTGAGTTGCTGAAAGCTCCTGCACTACAGTGGAATAACATCATCAAATTTCTAGTTCTAGGAACGATCGGTGTGGTTATTGCAGGTGAATTATTAGCCAATGGAGCAGAATTACTTATACATGAAGCAGAAACTTCAGGAATTCATCTTACTGAAGCACACATAGCATTGATTGTTGGTGCACTAGGATCCTTACCTGAATGGGCTGTTGCTTTCAAAGCTGGAGATGACATCGAGCTTGTCTTTGGTAGTGTATTATCTTCAATCTCAGCAACTTTGCTCTTTATGATTGGCCTAGTCTCAATTTTTGTCTTCTTCACAGGAGAGGGATTTATTTTAGATTCCTTTGCCATAGTTCAGGTGGTTTTATCGGGCAGTATTCTTCTATTTGTTAACTTACTTATGAAGGATGATCTCAAATTAGATACATTTGAGGGCATCTGTATAATTATCCTGCAATTAATTGGATTTGATGTCCTCCTATCAGTGTGACATCCGACTTACAACATATTCCGTATTATATTTGATGAATAATTCCTTGTATGAAGAATCTATTGGTATTGATTTAATAAACAATAAATAATTCCACATCCGTCTCTCTTCTTTCACTTCAAGTAATGTACGAATCTGGTTAATATCAAAATGCGTATAGAGTAATTGACAGATCTGAAATGGTGATTTCTTCAGATAATCATCAATGCCAAATCGAGTAATGACCGTCTGATAGACATCTTTGTGTAAATTCACATATGATAAAAGCAATGCTCTAGCTTGTACATTTAATTCAGGGCTCTCTTCAGCAAAATACTCTGAGATATCCCTAGTGAATTTTTGTTGCCCCTCTTCAACTGAAAAATTAGTAATCAAGAATTGTTGATAGGATTTTTTGTATTCATGAGCATAGGATAGAAAAACATCAGAGATGGTGGATAATAACTCCTCCACTTTCGCTTCACTTCCAAAATGCTTGAGTAATTGTGGTGGATATAGGAATGTGGGATAGACATAATTTACGGGTATTCGAGAATAGGTCTCATTTATTGAGAAAATGTAATCAGAATCGAATGAATTCTGAGGAAACATCCTTGTTGGCCTTGTAATGGAATTCGCTCTAAAAAATCTTGAATATCCATTTTCATCTGCCAATCTAAGGGTTTCTCGCAGTGTTCCAATATCACAGAATTGGTTGCCTAAAAACATGGTCCAGCTATTATGCAGAATACTTGGTACCTCGTCTTTTTTCTTTACTATTAAATCTTCAATGGACAAGAATGGAGCTGACAATTCCTGTCTCTTTTGTTTGATGAAGGAAATATATGCATCCAGCCCCAATGTCTCCTTTTCTATTGTGTATGGACCATTTATCTTATTCAGATTAATTCTTTCCAATGAGATCATATCCACCCAACCACCGGTAAATCCACAAGAATACAGACGCTGATATTCTGATTCATTTAGATTATGTATCCAGGTAGCCCTCCAGTCAAATTCTAATCCCTCTTCTTTGAGTTCCTCAAATACAGAGCAAATCAGATCTATTGATATATATTTCAATTCACTACATACCAAAAAAATAGATCTAAGCTCGTATCCCCATAACAAACGTAATTCCTTTTTAAGAACCTCTTTTTCCCTATATCTTACCATATTGCCATTTGCCAGTGGTTCTGAACAAAAAACACAGGAGTATGGACAACCTCTTGAGTAATCCACTGCAATAGATGTAACCAATGCTGGACGATCTGAATATGTATCCTGAAAATTCTTTATCTCAGTAATCAGCTCATCAGTATACTCGATATCATTCAATGGTGGGTAGTATATCACAGGTCCACGTTTTAATTCTCCCTGCATAAACAGCAGATTAGGAATGGATTCAAGATTCTCTTCATTGAGTAATTTCTCATAATTCATAAACAATCCATCTGCACCACCGTAAACCCCAAAGTCTGGATGAATAAATGAAAATAGTAATTCAGGCATAACTGAGAAACCAAATCCCCCCACAACAATCGGGATAGCTGTTTGTAATCTAATCCAAGACACCAGATCTCTAAGATAGATCATGGGAAAGTATGTATCACCTTCATAATACTCTAATAAACCTAATGTGTCATTATTTCGCATTGAAATGAAGATAAAATCGAATTGATCTTTTAATAATGCAGGCAGGATCTCTGAATATTCTTTTTCATAGAGATCCACTCGGATTACTTGTATACCATATTTTCTAGCAATTGCAGTTATCTGCACAAAAGCATAGGGATAGACTAGAGCATGCTCATAGTTACCGTCATTGAGGAGGAGGATCTGTTTGTGCACAGCATGTTAGTTGCAGTACCTAGTATAAAGCTATTGGGTGATGAATTATTATCTCCTGACAATTGTATCCACATTTTAGGTCATATAAATAATTAAAATTACATGAATTGATATATTTTTAATCTACTCCGATTTTAGATTTTCTATGAATAATAAAGTTGCTCTGGTTACAGGAGCTTCACGAGGTGCAGGCAGGGGGATTGCCCTGGAATTAGCCCTTGATGGATATGTTGTTTATCTCTCAGGAAGGAGCAGAGATGATAATTCCACAACCCAGTATTCCATGGCTACACTCGATGAAACCCAACGGATTATCGCACAAGAAGGAGGAGAAGCTATCCCAATAACCTGTGATCATCGAAATGAAGAGGAAATAATTAATCTATTTGAAACAATTAAAGAAGATCAGGGGAGATTGGATCTTCTGGTCAATAATGTTTGGATGGGATATATGGGCAAGGAAAAAAATCTCGATGGCTTGGATGACTTTACAGAAGCATTTTGGAATCAACCAGATTGGAGATATGATAATATGATGGCCTCAGCAAGATCTCATTACTTATCTAGTGTACAGGCTGCCTTGATGATGAAAGAACAGAAATCAGGATGTATTATCAATACATCCTTCTGGGATGAGTACAAATATCTATCAAACCTACCATATGATCTCTCAAAAACCATGATTAACCGGATGGTTTATGGTATGGCCATTGAGCTTAGAGAATATCAAGTGGCTACGATCCTTCTCTCACTAGGTTGGATACGAACAGAACATCTAAAAACAATGTTTGACCTTGATGATTACAATTATTTGAATAAAGAGGGATTTGAAACCACTGAATCTACAAGATACGCAGGTAGGGCCATTGTTGCCTTGATGAATGATCCCAATCTGATTGATCTATCAGGTAAAATCATGACTACTGGTGAATTAGCTCAAAAATATGGATTCACTGATCTAGATGGCACCCAACCCTCAAATTTCAAGATACCTGATCCATCAAAAGGTTTGAAACAACGTTAATATTGTCTAATTTAGTATGCTACGGTCAACATCTTATTAATCACTGAGGAGTTAAAACAATAAGGGTGCTTAGTTCAGCTGGAAGAATGGTGGCCTCCGGATTTCCATTTGGAGAAAGCCACTGGTCGAGGGTTCAAATCCCTCAGCATCCGTTAATTATTTCATAAACAAAAACAGAACATTATTGACAATAGTTTAAAAATATGAAAGTCTGAAATCAATCAGTTCTTTCGGAGTAAAAAACTATGGAAATTAAATTAAAAAGAGGAGTATTGCTTGTTATTGCAATCTTAGTGGTATCAATGCTTCAGTTTTCGGATGCTTCAACCCAACCAGTTGAGCTCGAACCTGAAATAAATGAGACTGAGGGAGCATTTACACAAGCAATCGATAATCAACCAATGAATGTTGAAACAGAGTTCATTGAAAGGATGCCTTCTGAAAAAAAGGAGTACTTCAAAACCTTGAGTGAAAAGAAGGGACATGATATAGCTCCCGATACCTCACTTGATCTGGATGGCCTTAATTATAACGAATGGATTAATTTCAATGCGATTGAAAATCAGACAATGGCTTGGTATAATGAAGTACCTGAGGCATATACTGTTAGCATTGGATTTGAATACAATTTTGAACAATTCCATTATGTCTATGGTCAAGCAGATCTGTTTTGGATCAATCAAACAGATGGATCCAGAGTATGGATGGCCAGTCAGGAGGATTATCTCTTGCTCAATGGTTATGATAGCTGGGCAGAGTTATTCTTCTTTGGTTTTGCCCCAATGGATGGTACTTTCGAGCTGGATGTATCTGTTCAAATAGACTACGAGGATCAAGATTTCTTCAATTTCGTCATGGCCAATATGGTTAAAGTGACTTATATTGGATACAGCAACTATCCTATGGGATTAATGGTATCAGTGGATCAGTTCGACTGGGATTTTAATGGACAAGATGATACAATCAAATTCAAAGTATTCTCATTTCTGGATGAGATTGATTATCATAATATACAAATTGAGGGTATTCTCTTTGAAAGGGTGGATGGAAACCTATATGAGGTTGATCGAAGAGAAATTATTTTAGATAATGTAAATTACATCTATCATTATCAAGATATGATATTCAATCTACCAAACTGGGGAGATTATGCTGTCGAGGTTCATTGGAATTTTGATGGTTACAAATTCAAACAATCATCCAGTGATTACTATGGTATGGGTAGATATGATCCAGGAGAGATATTAGAGATATACCCTTCTTTCGATGCAGTATTTGATATGGATGGAAGAGATGGGTTAAATGATTTTGCAGGTTTTGGAGTTGATGTCCTATCCTGGTTTAATGATTATTCATTAATTGAGGCAGTTGCAGATATGTTCTTCTATAACTATACACTCAATGATTGGCAATGGATGGATGTACAATGGATAGAATTATATAAATGGCACAGTCTTTCTATAGATTACTTCGGATTCATTTTCATAGCCCCATGGGATGGTGATTTCAAATTGGAGCTCAAAGTTCTCAAGAATGGAAGAGAGGTGTATTTCTCTGAGCATGAAATGTATGATATGTACATGTACAACGATCCAGATAGCATCATCCCCTGGTCCTGGAATGTTGGTCCAGCAGATCAAGATGGTGATAATCATCCTGATACTTATCGGAGATTTGGTAATGCATACTATAATAATAGTGGTTACCATACCTATGAGGTTGGGTTTGATATTTATACCTATAATCCAAGTTATGGTTCTTGGGAGTATCAGGAATACTTTAGCTTAGAATTCGATGGCTGGGATACCGGTTATTACCCGTATAGTGTGGAATATACAGCTCCTTTTACAGGACTGTATAGAATAAATATTTCTATCTCGGTTGATGGGTATCTGGAGAGGGAATATACTGCCTTTGAGAGAAGGTTACATGAATATAACCCAGGTCAATATATTATCCCATATTTCACCGAGTATTTCATAGATTGGGATGGTGATGGATTTGAGGATGTAATTGGCCTTGGGTTTGATTTATTGACCAATATTGATTATTCAGGAGTAGCAGATATCACAACAAATGTCCTCAAATATGGTGAAAGTATCGGTACACAGTATGATTGGGTGAAAATGAATCCATGGGAAACTGCTTTCCTAGGGGTGGTGTTTTTACCAGATAGTACAGGATATTTTGATTTTGAAATCAGGATTTACAATAATTTTGGTCTACCAAACACCTTCTTACATTTTGCATATGAGTTCTTTGACACCTGTGATAATCCAGATGGATTTATGACTCTAGGTTTTGCTTCAGTCTATGATAATGATAATGATGGAGGTTACGATATGAGAACAGTAACCTATTGCATTCTAGTGGATTTCAGCTTTGCAACTATCTTCGAAGTAGAGTATTATCTATATTATATCAACCAATATGGAAATCGAGATTTGGTAGATCAATTCAAGTACAGAGCCACAGATGATGGAACTGCGCATTTTTACTCATTCAAGTATCAGCTCCCACAGGATGGAAGCTATGAACTAGATAGAGAGGTGTGGTTTGATTATGTTAAGCAAGATCATCTTTCCTGGACCTCATATCTTAATCCAGAAGATAATTATGATGGATATAATCAAGGTACATATTATGATTGGAGTATGAATTACTTCACATTCAACAGAGATGGGCAGGGTGTGGATGACACCTTATTATTTGGTTTGGAACTATATTATTACTTCCAATCTGAGAGTTGGATAACACTTACTGTAGAGGTCTATAGCGATATGGGAGGAGGAAATTTCCAGCACATTAATACTTTGACAGATAGAGTGAAGGTCTATGGAGTAGGACATGATTTTCTATCAGTTTTATTCATGGCTTCTGATTCAGGCGAATTTTACTTTGATTATCGTATAGAATCTGATTTTCTAGGTTACATGCATGGTGAGAACCTCTGGAATATGTACCTTGAACCAGTGGATGTAAACTACTTCAATAGACTTGGATATTGGAAATCCGTGGATAACGATAATGATGGATGGATGGACACAATAAAATGGGGTAATTTCTTCATAGTAGATTATGAAGGTACCTATGTAGATGGAAGCCTTGTTGAGATAAGATATGAGTTTTATAACAGCAATGGATACCTTGTGGACATTGTTAGTTATCAGTTCACGTGGGAAGGGCCAATTTTTGCACCTATGGAATGGAGCCCCACTCAGCCAGGAGAATATTACTTCAATTTAATCCTATCCATCGAAGGAGATGAGTATCCTGATTATGGTAGACAGCAAGATTACATTGGATTTCTAGCACCAATTCATGATAATCAGAGTCCGGACATATCCGGTAATTTACCATCCGAGTATAGTATGGACGTAGGTGATGATGTGTATCTGTCTGTTGAAGTCTATGATGAGACACTAACTTACCTCTCTGTGATGCAGAATGGCCAGATGTTAGGTACAGCATACATTGGAGAAAAGAGTGCTGAATTCACATGGCATCTTGGAGGTTGGGACGAAGGTTATTATGATCTTGTATTTACAGCTAGAGATCTGGGACAGAATGAAGCTACATATGAGGTTGAAATCTTTATTGGAGACATCACAGGACCTGATACAACAACACCAGGTGACTCTACTCCGGGTGATACAAATCATCCTTCTGATTCTGAGACTGATGAAAATAATGAAACAGGTCCTCCAGCACCTCCTTTGGATCTCTCGTCATTAGGACCAAGTATGGGTGAATCCCTACTAATTTTCACCTTTGCAGTGATTCCAATAGTTATCATACGACGAAGACGATAAATTATAAGCTCAAAACGATCAAATGATAAACTCTATGTATATTGTTTTTTATACTCAAATATAGATATACAGCTATGATGAACCCTCAGATCAAATATCTGTTTGTTATCATGTTCATAGTATCATTACTTCCCACAGGTGCATATCAACTCGATGGGACATATCAGTCAATTGATGGAACCAGTAAAGATTTCTCATCTTTTGAAGGAGAATTACTTATGATTGAGGCTTTCTCAACCACCTGCTCGCACTGTATTGAGATGGCGGAAATTCTCGAAAATATTTGGCCTTCTGTAAAATCAGATATCAACTTTCTCAGTTTATCAACCAATGGTAATGATGATCTTGATACCCTAAAGGAATTTAATGCCAGTTATCCTATGTACTGGGAGGTAGGACTTGATACAGAGGAATATCTGGAGGCATGGTATGATGCTATCTATACTCCAACCATGATTTTTGTAAATGCAGAAGGTGATTATGTCAATTGCTTTGTTGGTACTCAACAACAGACTATCTTTCTCAAGGAGATCAATGATTTCATTGAAGATCCCATTGCATACGCTAATACTGTTGAAGGCAGTGGTTGCGATAATCCTGAAAACCCTACTGAGAATTTACTCTATCTAGGTCTTGGTGGTACTGCCATCATCGGGACGTATTTTATTATCACTGATTACATAAAAAGAAGAAAGAACTAATATTTCGCAATATGCTCAACTATTTTCTTATGTAAGCTATTTATACCCTCAAGTGTCAAACAGGAGGTATTTATGGGATAGACATTATCTTTGGGAATGTTGATTCCAGAAGCTGTTAGGATATTGTGGATTCCATCCACCAACATACCCACATAGGTCTCGTCAGGTGATTGAATATCTACTTTGTTTGCCACTAACATCACTAGTGATTTTTCATTCACCCAGGATTTTTCAATGGCCACGCTCAACCAAGAATCAAGAGACTGAAGGGTATAAAATCTGGTGACATCATATACCAGTAAAAGAACCTGTACATTCTTTAATGCAGGTAGAAATTCAAAAATCCCAAGAATCTCATCAAAGGTTACAGTTCTACTACTTTCCTTTTGTACTTGACCGGGAAACACATAGAATTGTAGAGATGTTTTAATGGTTTCGCCTTCAACTACTGCGTAGTCTGTTAGGAACTCCATTTCAATGTTAGTGGACTTATGAGTATCAGATAAAATCTTCTCAATATCCTGATCAAACAGCTCTCTATTTTCCATACGGGCAAAGAGGATTTTAGTAATCGCAGATTTTCCTACTGAGCCATCACCGAGTGGCACAATGGTTCCTGTTTTAATTTTAGATAGATCAACCAATTTATTCACTCCAGTTTGAATAGTAATCTAGATTTCTCTCTACTCCTCACCTTCAGTTCATGATCATGAATGATGGTGAATTCTCTTCGACCTTCTTTTCCACATTGATGTTGAGGCCTGAGTATATATGATTTAACTCCAAATACACTCTCAACAGAAACCCCTCTATCAAGCATAGCTGCATTCTCCCTTACTACATCTGGTATTGTATAGTTAATCGTTTCCTTGCATTCCTCACACTCAAAACTGTAGGAAAGATCCAAATCGACCTTGGGATCAATTCCAGTAAAGGCGATAAACATCTTTTTTGCAATTTCATCAGATATTTTCTTACCCAGAATACTCTCCAGTATACTTTTGGTTGAATCCAAAGCTATTACGGTGAAGATAGCACCGAAGAAATATACAAATGAAACAACTATCAGAGCATCAATAGGTAGCGTGATGATATTAAAATTTATTAAAATCAATAAGGCATATCCCAGCATGAAAAATAAGAGTAATATTCCAACAAGAATGAATTTTCTTACTTGATACTTGTTGATTTTCAAGATCTGGATAATATTACGGTTAAAATATAAAGATACTAATAGAAACAGAATACCAACAATTGGTAAGAATATAATACTGAAATCGGCCACATTGATTGCCATAATAGGTATATATGATTGCACATTTATTAATATTAATTTGTGAGAACGAAGTATGCATTTGTAAAATTTATCAAGATTTGCTATCTTTTTTTAATCAACTGATTTATTTGCAGGATTGGGAAGGACTCGTAAAAAGGTAATAACCAATAATACTGTAATCATACCTGCTGAGAGTATAAATGGCAGTGAATCTCCATCAAATCGGTAAATACCAGTGAAGAGTAATGGACCAAAAATTCTACCCAAACTGCCAAGAGAGGAAGAAAGACCTAATCCACCTCCCTGTTCTGTTTTGGGTATTCTAGATGATATTGAAGAATTGATAGCAGGGGAGAAAAATGCTGAGCCTATTGCCACCGGGATTGTTACTAGCATAACCGTAAGGAGATTAAAAGTAATGCCATAGAGCAGATATCCAACTGACAGGAATGCAAGAGACATCACAAGCATCTTATCATCTCCAATTTTCTTGGATACAGGTCCTACAAATTTTACCTGAATGATAATAGCTACTATACCAACCAATCCAAATAACATACCTATCTGAGCAGGATCATCAGCATTGATGTTTGGGTCAACATCTGCAAGATATAAACCAAATAATGTCTCAAATCCTGAGAAAGTAAGGTTGTATAAGCCAAATATTATGATTAGTAAACCCACACCTGGATATGCAAAGAATTTGATTAGTTTTGAAAAAGCATCTGCCATACCCTGCTGTTTAGCATCTGAAGTACCTCGAATATCCTCTGGTAAAGATTCATCAAGATTCTTGTAAGCCATGATGAAATTAATCAGAGAAAGAAAGGCTGCAAAAAGTGCAGGAGCAGCAAGTGCAGTTAGTGATCCAATACGTAATTCACCAAGTAAACCACCGATTATGGGGCCCAGAGTGAATCCCATCCCAAAGGCCGCACCTAAAAATCCAAATTTCTTGGCTCGTTCTTCCACCGGGGTTGTATCTGCGATATACGCTCTTGCTGTAGGTAAGGTAGCTGCAGTGAAGAATCCTTGAAGTGCTCTTGAAGCAATAATACTGAAAATATCTGGTGCAAAAGCCAACCAGATGAAGGTTATTGATGAACCAAGTACTCCTGTCAGAATCACTGGTCTACGGCCAATACTATCAGATAACCTTCCCCATAAAGGCGAGAAGATGAACTGAGCAATAGAATAAGTTGCAATCACCCAGCCATATGCGATGTCGGGGGTTGAAAACGCAGAAGTATCCACAATATCTTCAATAAAAATCAACACTGGAAGTATCAAACTAAACCCCATTAAATCAATAAATAAGGCTAGAATAAGGGCAAGAAAACCTCTATTCTCTTTTTTTTCACTCATTAAGTTGAAATTTGATTTAAAGTACTTAAATGATATTACTATTACATTTTATTTATTGTATCAGCTATATGAATAGAATAATCAATATATAAAATGTGATGATAATCTACACAACTGTCTAAGAGTATTAAAGATGATCATCAGTGTTGCAGTTATGATTCCTCTATTAGATGGTCCGATGGGAACTGAATTACATAGAAGAGGGAGTGATACTACTCTACCGTTGTGGTCGGCACGAGCCTTGATAGAGGATCCAGACTTAATACTTTCAATATATCATGATTATATTTTGGCTGGTGCCAGAATTATTACAACTAACACCTTCAGAACGCAGAGATACACGTTTGATAAGGTTGGAATTGAGGATCAGTCAGTCAAATTGACAAAACGTGCATTGGGATTAGCATTGAAGGCAGTTGAAGGCACTGATGTGAAGATAGCAGGGAGTATTGCCCCAATAGAGGATTGCTACTCTCCTGATTTACGTCCAGATGATGAGATTCTAAAAAGAGAATTCAATCAAATGTCAGCCATTCTTGCAGATGGAGTGGATTATTTTCTTATTGAGACACAAAATTCCATTCATGAGGCGAAATTAGCAGTAGAAGCATGTTCTAGACATAATATCCCTATCTGGCTTTTTTTTACTTGTGATGATAGTGGTTCAATCCTCTCAGGGGATTCTTGGGAAGATGTAATATCAATGTTCAAAGAGAAGGTGGAGATAATTGGTGTTAATTGTAGTTCACTCATTGGATCAGATAAGGCCATTCAACAGATAATCACTCTTGGGATGAGAAACTGGGGAGTATATCCCAATTTTGGCAGTATTGATCCGATACATGGTTGGAAATCAGAAGTAGGAGCTGATCATTTGCGATATCTTCGTCGCTGGAAAGCATTACAGCCGGCACTTATTGGAACCTGCTGTGGAGCAACACCAAAAGAAACTGAAAATGTAAATATTATTCTTAGGAGGACATGAATCAATCGAGTTCAATGGATTTAATTAATTCAGCACGAGTAATCCCATGGATCTCAGCTAGATAATCCAAAGCGATCACTGCTGCATTCTGATCAGATTTCCCACCAGTTATCATGATATGTACAAGTTCGGGCAGTATTGCTTTAGATCCGATATGACCGATAACCTGGAAAATATTCATTCTTACTGTGTTATTCTTCTGTGTATCGAGTAATTTATACAATTTTCTAGCAATTGACTCATTTTCTGAGAAGTAGTACTCAGAGGCAGCTGCTCGGATACAGTTGATCCTTACAACAAGAGAGCCATCGTTCTCACCCAATTCCCATAATTTCTCAATAATATGTGGTTGGATGAATGAATACCGGTAGAAAGCTCCTGCTGAGTAGCCACGAATATTTTCATCCTCTGAATGCAGAAGGAGCTCAAAGATATAATCCTGTGCTTCATTATAATCAATAGTTCCGAGGGCAAGGATATAATTCCAGGCATTACGTCCACCTTCTTCCTCCTTGAGTAGTTCGTAGAGTGTTTCTCCATGAGTGGCCAACTCTATTCGATCCTCTTCAGAAAATTGACCCCACATACTCCATACATGTCTAGCAGCCTCCCGTTTATCCTCTCGTGATCCTTGTAATTTCTCTCTTATCTCATCTACTTGTAAGATATTCATTACAATCCTTTGGTATGTTCCATTTTTATACTATTGTATAGTTGAGATTGAGTATAGGAATAGATAATTAATCAAGTCCCTTCAGGATAATTTCCTAAGCAAGAGAGTTCCTACCGATTTTTTCTGGAGATCATCAGAGGTATGAGAACAAGAGGTAATAATGCCAGAAGGGAATAATTAAGCCAACCCTCTCGTGATGGTACGTAATCAATATACGAAGTAATCGTCTCAGTCTCTGAAGTATCACAATTCGTACAAACGGTTGTAGGAAGATAAGATGTTGTGCTAGTAGTGATATCTGTTGGGGTTGTTGTAGGAACCTCGAAACCAGTGAATGTTGGATCAACCTCGGCTAAAGTTAGGTTAGATTCGATATATGAACTGAATTCGAAGATCCAGCCATCCATCATTTCAAATTGGAATTGTATTCCAAAATCATATCTACCTGCACAAAAATCAATGTGAGGGTTCCATTCTTGATATTCAAATAATTCTCGTCCAAAGATATAATAATTCAATTCAACATTTCCTTTATCCAGTGGTGTTATTACAATCTCATCATAATGAGACATGGTAAAATAGCCAAATCCAGGTAAATTAATTGCATAGGCATAGGCTAATTCTATATTATTAAACTCAGAAGGGTCACGGTTTAAATCAAATGAACCAGATACATTAACAAAATCAATTCCTGGATTGTTATTAAAATCATCATAAGTATATTCCATTAACAAATTCGATATGATTGGCTCGATAATCAAAGTATCATTCAGATCGATATTAAACTCAATTCGGTGCATTGCATGATATTCTGTATCATTCCTATCATAGGTGAATTGGTATGAAAGTATCATATCATATACACTGCTGTCATTGAAATGAGGATGAAATAAGGGGATCATGATATTAATATCAGTGCCGTTATTTTTGTCAAAATAGAAGTGCTGGAATTGATAAAATTCATTATCCGCTACACCAAATGTATTGAAATCTGAAGATTGGATATACATTGATTCCAGTGATATTTCAGTATAAAATTGAGCTTCAAGGGTTAGATTGTACCACTCTGCATACATGTCATTCATGATAATTTCTGTGGTTCCTAATGCGTATGATGCTAGATATGCAGAAAAATTACCTTGATAGAGATTACTATCAAGTAAATATGAACGAGAAGTTCCTTTGAATTCATTATCTTTGAAATAATCTATAAAAATATCAACATAAAGTTCATAGGATACATTTACCTCAAGTATTTGGGTATTAATTAATGCAAATGTATCACTCAGATTAAATATCCCTGGAGACATCATTCCATATACTCCGTAATTCCTTGCTACATCGAACTCTATTCGATCCTGCGGGTTTTCAGGATTGATCAGAAATGCAGTTAGTAACACATTTCCATCAAGCTCTTCGGTTATATCCACAGATACATTCACAGAGAATGTATCAATTCCTGTTGAGCCATTATTAATATTTCCAGATACATCATAATATGTCACAAATAATGAATTTTGAACTATCGAGATGTATGGTTTGAGATACTTTGTATAATCCATTTCAATTTCAGCCAGTACTGATGAGTGTTGGTATTCATATGTACCTGAGGCAATATCATAATTATAGACTACAGCAAATATGATGCTTATATTCTGTTTTATTCCAAGATTATATATTGAATCACCAGTAATATTGTAATTTAATTCATTTAATCCTTCAGTAAAGGTAAACATTCCATAAGAGATGAATCTATCCTGATACATCTGTACATTTTCAAATACATCATCTATACCGGTGGTATTATCCACAAATACAAAGAGAGGGATTCCAGTAATTTCTACACTAACATTTATCTGTATTCTGGTTTCAACATCCATGATCGTTCCGTTATATTCTAATGGTTCCCAGGTAAAGGAATCATTGATAAAAGTAAATAATACATCAGTTGGTTCATCCATTGAGATGTCTTCTGAATCCACCACTGTTTGTACAGATCCAGTGATTGGTAGTAATAGAAAAATGGTAAATAAAATTAACCATCGGTTATTCATGTTATATTGCGGATCTAATCAAATATAAAAGCAATTGCAAAATCCATGGGTCAAATACACGAATATCATCACTTGGAGATGAATTACTTGGATTTTAATCGACGTGATAGCAGGGGTAGAAATGCTATAGGAATAAAGGCAAATAATCCATAATCAAACCATCCCTGGTTACTGGGAATATAATCTATATAGGTTTCAGTTGATACTTCATCAGACCAATAATCATCAGTTGTCCAAATTGTTGTAGATTGCATCATCCAAGGGAAGTAGTCTACATTGGGATCAACATCAGCTAAGACAATATCACTTGGTTTGTATTCCTCGATAAAGAATATCCAATCATCAGTATATTTCACCTGAACATCAATCCCAAATTCATAATAGGAGTTTGAATAATCAAAGAAGCTATTCCAAATCTGATAAGAATACAAATCAGCACCAAATAGATAATAGTTGAATTCATTCTGGCCTTCTTGTAATGGATATAATAATATCTCATTACCACCCATAGAACTTCCAAATCTTCCAAATTCTGGATGTATAAGATTATATCCATAACCGAATTGCACAGACTCGAATTGGGATGGATCCATATTCCATTCAAATGTTCCAGTAACATTGATGAAATCAATCCCTGGCTCACCATTAACATCCTCTGTAGTATAGTCAAGTGAAAAATCAGAGAATATGGGGCCGATTAATGAAATATCAGATAGATCCAGAGTATATTCAATTTCATACTGAGTACTGAAGGTGCTATCCATTTTTTCATACCTAAAAGATATGCTTATGACTAAATCATAAGTTTTACCAGTTGAGAAGTAAGGATGATAAAATGGTACAAAAATAATTTCCTGGCTGCCATTGGTGGTTTCCTGATAATAAGATTTCGAAATCCACAAGTAATCAGCACCTGGATAATTACTAGGATCATCCCATGATTGGACACTGATATGATTCAACATAATATTCTGAGTAGCATTGGTATCAAGGGTTAATTCTGCTGTTTTTGCATAATCTCCTTCGAATATCAGATTTTCTTGTGTAATGGAGTACTCAATATTCATTAATGCAAAGTTATTCTTGGTTAGATCTTCATCAACGATGAATGATTTATAAGTTGAATAATAAAACTCATCTTGCGGGAAATCAAGATAAATTTCGATATACATAGTATAATTGATTTCTGGATCCAGAAGATCTAAATTCATTAGTGAAAAATTCTCAGTAAAGGTATAATTTCCAGGTTCAGATTCAATTTCTCCCTCTGCGATATAAGCACAATCTAGAGGAATAGGATAACTCAAACTGCCTTTTTCAAATAAAAATGCATTGGCATAGGTATATGCTCTTACTTCCTCAGTAACATTGATCTGATAACTGATTTGTATGACATCAATATCCTCCCTCTCTGTTAGTGATCCAGATGAATTATAATATGCAACTTCAAATGATTGATCAATAAAGAAGGCCTTACCAGGTTTGTATTTTGTGTAATCATATTCCTTTTCCAGGAGGACTCCTGATGCTTGATAGGAATAATTCTCAGTATCTCCATTCAAATTATACACAATACCAAGAACGATACTGACATTCTGTTGCAATCCTAGGTTATAAAACCTATCTGCTGAGAACGTTTCATTAACACCGTTTATCCCTACTGATGAAGTAAAAAACTTTACTGAAAGAAACCTGTTCTGGTAATGCAAAAGATCATTCATAATAACATCTACAGTGACATTTTCATCAGTGAAAAAAATCACTGGAATATACATTATGCTTTCAGAAAAATATACATCAATTTTGAAGAATACCGATTCTATTAGACCTTCGTCATAGTTTTCTTCCCAAATAAATGAATCATCATAAATCTCAATAGTAGGATCAACAGCATCAGTATACATTTGCTCACTAGATTGATTTGTTAGTTGCGAAGTAAGTAAAGGTGCTATTAAAAATATCAATACAATAGCTAACCAAATTCTTTTCATTATAGTTGATTGATAATTCAAATATTTAAGTTATTACAAAAATTAGAGAAATATTAGTTAATTTTGATGTTTATACCTTTTAATGCTCTTCACCATGTAAAGCCTGCTCGTGCTCAACTTCCCATAGTGAGATAATCGGTACTAGTTTGGACAGAATGATATACAGGAGTACAAATCCTGCAGTCTGTGCTGCAAAGATACTCCATTCAGTGTAATTGGGGGTATAGGTATGCCAACCCTCTTGAACTGTCTCTCGGGCAAGAACTGGGACGACAATGATATATCGTTTAATCCACATGCCAATATTCACCATGGTTGAAGTCACAAAGATGATACCCAGTACCTGATTGAAGCTGAGCTTATCTTTCTTGGCGATCATTAACCAGATGGCTATTATGGGGATCACAAGACCACCTATCACAAAGTACCAGAACATTCCAGCATATTGCCCATAATAGAGCTCCTGCAGGAGATCTATCTCAGCATGTTCTGATTTGTACCCACCAGTAAGATACTCACTTAGGGTGAAGTAGAAGTACATAATGGTGAAGACCAAAAATAGCTTGGATAATGAGATGAAATGATCCTTGGTAAGATACTCATGTAGTTTGTAGAAATGAGTAAAGAGAACCATAGCCATAAGTAGACTGGCAAGACCTGAGAAGATAGCACCGATTACAAAATATGGACCGAAAATAGTTGAATTCCAGCCCACTCTCCAGGACATGGACATAATCCATGAAACCACAGTGTGAACTGAAACAGCCACAGGAATGATGACATAGCTCATTCGAGAGATGTTCTTTTCCAAGATCTCGTATTGTCTCTCAGTGCCTCTGAAACCGACTGAAATGATAGTATAAAATTTCTTTCTCCATTGTTTCCAACCCCATTTATCCTCAGGGAGATTATCACGATAATAAGCTGCATCAGGGATAATGGGAAGATAGAGGAAGAGAAGTGATCCCAATAAATAAAAGGTAAGAGAGGTGACATCCCAGATCAGTGGAGATTGGAGATTGCTGTGTATGAACACATTACCAACTCTATTCAACCGACCCATATCAATGAGTACAGATGTAGCACCAAAAATCAATGCCAGTGCAGTAATCTCCTCAGCAAGACGAGTGATGGGTGTTCTCCAACCAGCACCAGTAACTCTAAGAATAGCAGATATAAGAGTACCTGCATGTGAAACACCGATGAAGAATACAAAGTTAGTAATATACATACCCCAGAATACCTTCTTAGTGAGACCTGTGACACTAAGACCATTGATCAACTGCAGAATGTACATTACAGCACCATTGAGAATAATCATGATTAAGATAAGCATCAGAATCTTGGTTTTTGGACCAGTCTCGAACATGGATTTCTCAACTACTGCTCTTCCCTTGAGGGGAGTATCAGCTTGAACTGTTGCCATCTTATAGATCCTCCACTGGTGGTAGATAGAAGACCCTAGGATTAGTTCCCTCTTCCTCCTTCCAACGATAACCATTTTTCTTGGCTAGTAACTCATCTAATGGTAGAGATTCACCTAATCCATTGGTTACTACATTCTCATGCTTGTCACCAAAGTAAATTGCACCTACATGACAGGCCTGAGTACAATGCGTGAGTTGACCGGTGTACTGTAGACCACAGAATTCACATTTGGAGATTACTCCAATTTCCTTATTGAGACCAAAGGGCATCTGAGATTCAAACATACTATCAGGTATATCATCTGCCTTGGGGTTACGTTCAAAATTGAAGAACCGCACCTCATAAGGACATCCGACCATACATAATCTACATCCGATGCATCTGGTCTGATCAATCAAAGTTAATCTATCTCCATCTCTCTGCCATGCAGCTCCAACTGGACATACATGTGCACATGGTGGGTTCTTGCACTGCTGACAGGGTCTGGGGAAGAAAGACTGTTTCTCGGTATGTTCGTCAACAACCTCGAAAACCTTGATGAATTCGAACTCATCCGGAGTATAATGGCCATCAATACAAGCTTGTGTACACCGGGGTTTCTTACCCTCGGCCACCAGATCTTGGCAACCATCACACTTGGCCAGATCAATAACCATAGTCCATTCAACAGCATCATTTTCAGATACATTCCAACGAGCATATGGTCTCTCAGCCTCATCATCTCTATAATCTCTGACGAGTACGTCAGCAATAGTGTTCACATTGGCTAGACCTAGTGCTGTACCAGCTACACCAATTCCCTTTAAGAAATCTCTTCTGTTAATTTTACTCATGCTGTTTCCTCCTTATTTTCTTCAGAGACGGTTTCCTCTTCCTTTCCATCCTTGTAAATATTAAAGATATCCACAACCACTCCTCCATAAATAGTAAGTAGTGATAGAATAGCCAGTAGGAATAGATAGACTAGAATATTTCTCATGAGGTGTGCCCCTAAAACATCACGTAGATCTCCAAATTCAGTCTGCTCTTCTCCTTCACCTGTTGAGGTGAATTTGACTGTACTTGCGGACTGTACTCTGGAAGCAGTAAGAGAGGCATGAAGAATGGCAACAAAAACCATTTCCTCCTCTGGTACCACACCTATATCCTTCTGGGCAACTCCAGTTGCATCTGTAATCACAACATCGATTAATGCCTGACCAAAGGTTGCTTTCTTGTAGATTCCTATTTCAATTCCAGCTAAAGTTGCAACATTATCGGGATCTGTTAGGGTAACTGTGACTGTTATTGAATGATTTGATTCATTCTTCACCACATCAAAACTCATATCAAAATGAGTGGGAGGTGTAACAGAGCTATCAAGAACCTGGACAGTCAACCCCACAGCAGATCTACTAGTATGCTGTCTGGAAAAGTCATCAAGGGCACTGTGAAAAGCTGAAATAATTCCATAGGTGCCTCCAACAGCCCAATTTAGATCTTGACCGGCAGTATCATTGGATCTCATGTGAATGATATATTCAAGGGTAGTTACACCATTGACCTCAGTTCCTGCTGCAAAATTCATGTTCACATTGGAATCATCATCTACAGAAGGTTGTTGGTTGGTCAGACTATACCTATCCTCAAGTGCAAGTTCACCAGTCGAATCAACATACCCCATTATCATATCTGCACCTGTCATAGTGATACCTACGGGGCCAAACCCTAGGGCAACCCAACCAGTTGCAACTGCAGAGATGGCAATGGCGAGGTGTGTGGTATTATGTGCCCAGCTAACCTGGCTTACCAATGCTCCATTGACTTGAGTTATATTGATCATATCAGGATACTCATTTGCTCCTACAGTACCATCAATGGTGATGGTGGAAAAATCACTGTAATAGAGATATGCGTATGGCCCGTCAAAACTATCCATGTCTACCGCTGCACTTGTACTGCTAAAAAGCATAAATACAACCATCAACAAGGCAAAATATCTGAAGTGTCTCATACAAAATGTACCTTTTTTATTTCGATCTTTCGAGATACCTTATAAATCTAAGTTTCAGTGAAAATTCAAATTAGATGATCAGATACTCCGGGTTAGGAAGCTGAGCATAAAATATATTTTCTCTTCCCTTCCTTTTCTCTTTGTTCTATCTATCGAAAGAAGTGGCAATCTATCGGTTTTTTGCTAAATTTATAGTTTTTTTTGAACAATACTAAGAAATATATTTTTTGTAGCATTATAGCTTTAATAATTAAATTTTTATAATAAAGGGTAAATTACTATGGAATTTGAAAGTTAAAATATTGAATTATTGACCGCTAAATGAACAGATTTGTGCAAAACTACAATAAAGGAAGTTATTTCAAACTCACTTTTCAAGAGCCATGATAGATTTTATCGGAAACTCTAATATCAGATATTATACGCGAATAGAACAGTATATATTGGTGTATTACCACTTATACTAGCATGACAACAGATGCCATCATTCCTGAAGGACACATCGATGATCTGGAGGAGAACTTATTGGCCGAGATCTCCAGAGATAATATTGAGGCCTGGGAAATTGTCAAACGAGATCCCATGATGGTTTTGATATTGAATAGAGTAATACGGAGATTTCAGGAAAATTTAGAGCAATTAGACTCAGAGCAATTGAAGTTTTATGAGAAATATAAGAAAGAAGCTAATGAATTATTCCTTCTCAATCAGAAAAAACAGGAACTTGGTCCTGCATTATTTTCAGAACTACTACTAGATCAGTGGAGAGATGAATTTGATAAAAATGACATATCACCAATTAATCAGACCATTCAATTCAATTTAGAGTATATTACTCTCGAGTATGATAACATTGCTCCTGATGTAAAAACGAAAATCACTAAGGAAAAGATACTAGATTTCTATAATCGAGTAATTTCACTTCAAGAGTATGAGGAAAGTCGGATGAGGAAGACTTTTCATACCCTATCACCCCATCTCAATAATATGATGGATAGTATTCTTAGTCACAATGATTTGATGAGTGTAGATGCAGAGTTGCAAGCCTTACTTGAAATATCCACTTATTCCGCTATGGGCGCGAAAACATTTAGAAAGTTATGTAGTGAGATGCTATACTTCAAACTAGTAGGAATCTTCAACGCAGGATCGGAGGATCTAAGATATAGACTCGCACCCTGGTTACAACTCACCCAGACTATTATGAAGCAGTAACTTAATCTAAATTAGTGTATCAGGTAACTAAGTTACTGTTGTACCATCAGAGATTTTGACTATGTAACTACGTCCACCAGCTCGTGAGATGGCATCAGCTACATCTTCAGGATTTTCAGGTGCATAGGCAATCATACAACCTCCACCACCAGAACCGGTTATCTTAGCACCTAATGCTCCAGCATTCAATGCTTCCTGAATCATCCTCTCAATTTTGGTTGTTGATTTATGAAGCTTATCTCGAAGTATGGCATGCAACTCATTGAACAAATCACCAATAACATGGTGATCTAGCTGATCTTGGGCCAAAATTTCTCTTGCCCTGCGAGTGATGCGATGATTTTCTACCATGGCCTCGAGGAACTCCCGTTGTTCGTCTGATAAGTACGGATAATATGATTCTAAATCTTTTTTCCTTGTAGAAACCAGTGAATACTCTGAAAAATGTTTACTCAAGACCTCTTTTATGCTTAGATGCATATTTTTGATAGCTAATAAACTCCCAATTGTATCCTTGGGCTCAAGTGAATCTCCTATGACAAAAGTACCAAGAGATGGTTTGGAATGCTCTAGAAAATGAGGATCAGCCTCAAGATAAATGGTATGTCCCAGAGCTGTGGCAAAATGGTCCTGGTTTCCCCCTGGCTCTCCAAATTCCTCCACCTCTGCCAGATAGGCATAATGTGCAATGGTTCGTTCATCCAACTTACTCTGCTGATCTGATAAACGAGCCAGTACATTGATCCAGGAAACACATAATGCTGAAGAGGAGGATAAACCAGCATTTATGGGTAGGGTTGAAGTAATGGTACAATCAATTCCTTTTGAGTAGGTAAAGCCATGTTTATGCATTACATTCAAGCAACTTCTGAAATAATCTCTCTCACGAGTATATTCCAATGGCAGATCAAGTGCAAACTCTAGTTCCTCTTTAATATCAGGCAAGTGTAGAACGACCCGTTGATCTTCAATGGTCTTTGCATCAAGGATGATATAAAGATTAATAGCTGCAGAAATCACTGGATTACCAATATAATCTTGATGCTCACCGTAGAGACAAATTCTACCTGGGGTTTTTATTTGCACAACGCATTATTCCTATCTGATTTCATAAGAGATGTGATACACATTAAGTCTAATGTCTTCTTCTACCAACTCTTCTTCTTAGTAATGGTATGAGAATTAGTAGAAGATAATATGATGGGAAATTCACTGTTGGTGACACTGAGCTTTGTTGGTTGAATAGAGGTGTATCATTATAGATTTTGAGGTAATTTGTATCATGGAATCCTGCACCTGCTCTGGAGGCTTCAAGAATGACCTTCCCTATACCTGCAATTCCTTCCTCCAAATTGAATGCAAAACCCAGGATATTTGGTTGTTCCTTCTCATCAATCGGAACCAGACCCTGATATACTAGCTGTGAAAGTTGTGTAACAATCCCTTCAGCTTTCTGTAGATGATGATTGATTCCAAAATACCGATAAAGATCTAAGTATGCTTGGGCTACTCCCGCAGAACCTTTGGAATAACCAGTAAATTGAGATTTATCATATGTCATCCCAAGATCTACCTGATTGAAGCTGGTCATTGCCTCCAAAAATCGCTCTATCTGGGCAATAACCTCTAGATAATGCTCATCTCCAGTAATATCAAAAAGTGATAAAAAGGTAGGAATAAAGCCTGCAGCACCGATATGATATCCAGTCAGACCGAGATGGCCATCATACAGATTGGTGATATAGCCCACTGATGTATCATCCCAGTACCCTCCTTGGTTAATACGTAACAAGTACTGACCCATTCCTTTTGCTGCTTCTAACAGGATGGGTTCTTCTTGAATGACAGTTATCCTGAGTAGCTGTTGGATGATTCCAGCTATACCCACCCCACTACCAGTGACAATGAGATTATCATACTCATTGGATCCATATTCATTGGGTGACCATGGAATGATAAACTCAGAATCATTTGAATACCCTTGCTCTACAATCCAGTGACCAACTTCCACTGCTTTGTCTAGATAGGTTCTATTCCCTGTGGTGATCAGCATATCGAGAAATGCGTCTATTAATCCAGCAGCACCATACTCCCACCCAGTGGTGATGTACCCACCTGGATTTATGGGCCAGCCATCCTCCAGTTTTTGTTGATCAAACCAGGTAAGACTTCTCTCCATTAGTAATGGTAGATCAAGATCATTAAGGATCCCAAATGCATGAGAGATAAATTTCATCACTCCAGCCCATCCATATCTGATACCCATCCAACCATCTGATAGCTGATTGCTCATTCGGGGCCAGTATATTGTGCCATTATCCTCAACATACTGTGTTTTGAAATAGTGGAGAATATCTTGTATTAGTGGTAAAGCAGACTCGTAGCCTTGGTCATAGGCATCAAGGAGAAAATGACCTACACCAGCCATTCCAGTAGTATAACCAACATAAAGTCGATCATTCCCACCTAAACTGGAATTTATTCTATATGGCCAGCCTAGTAAGATTTCTCCATCATATATTGCATTTTCATCAAGTGAAGAAATGATTGTTTCAATGGTATCAGTTTCAGCATCAATTAGTACTGGTTGAGAAAGCAACAGTAGTAAGATGATGAACACAAAAACTCTCATATTTCATTCCAATACTTCTTTTATTGATAAAATTAGTGGAATAAGAAAAAAAAAAATTCAATTAGAAGTCCCCTTTAACACTCTATCTCATAGTAAGAAATTTATACTATCTTCCTCGAAAAATATAGCTAGAATTTTAAAAGTTAAATCAAGATTTGAAGATTATATTAAATTCTTATTCAGGATCTTATTGAAAATAAGTTGTGAGAAAGAAGTAATACAATGAAATAAATCCATTCAATGATATTTAATGGAAAATAATTTTGGAACCAAAAAACTACATTACCAAAAAAAATTGCTAACACAGTTACAATTGTAGTTACGAGATAATGATTCATATTAATAATTATTTTTAACTCATGATGTGTCTCTTCAGAACTTAATCCTCTATATTGGAAAATTTTGTAAATTTTCTTAAGAAATTTCAAATCTTCATTATTCTGAATAAATTGAATTATTGCAGATATCGCACTCAAAATTAAAATTAAGGAAGAAGTAAGAGAAATAACTGAAAAATCTTTTTCGAGAATAGGATGGAAAATGCTTTTGAAATAATTCGCCTTGAAAACTGAATTCTGCAATTGAATCTCAGTCAAATGTTGATAAAAATCATCTTTAGAGGAAATTTGTTTTAGGTTGACAATTGTGTACATATGCATTAAATTTAGATAAGTAGTATTTGTCATTTCATCAAATTTTTCTGATGAAACAATTGCAAAAGAATGAATATCTTCTCGAAAATATATGCCAGGGAAGATTTTTTCTAATTTAATAAAATTACTAGATGAATTATAAATATTTGGGAATATATTGATAGTATATGAGATATTCTGATATTCCTGCATTACATAATTGTCTGAATAATATAATATATCTCCTCTAGATAAAATTGAGAGTTGATTATCTTCTTTCATCCTTAAGAAATCATTGTATTCTGGCTTATCTTTAATTACATCCTCAATCTGTGCTAGATCAATAACGATCAAAATATCAATAAAATTTAGTTCAAAATTGTTTATATTAATCGAGGATGAATAATATGATAATCTAGAAGAAATTTCATCATCAATAATATTCATTTCTGAGGAAATATCATACAATGAACCAATATCACCACCAATTCTTTTTACTAAAATATTATTATTATACAAGATAGTATTATGGCTGTATAATACCATTAAAACTAATAAAATAATTGAAACAACCTTAACTTGGTTTATTTTTTGATTATTTTTAATTTGAAAAATTTTTGCAGAGTAATTTTTATATAGAAATTTTGACGAAATTATTTTTTCTGAGAACGAATATACTAATTTTGCAATTTTAGGTAACATCAACATTATTATTGCTAATGAAAGAGCTAAAATAGAGTATATAGTGTTAATATTCATTTGTAATTGAATAAGAGCAGAAAGGATAAAAATAATACTCATTAAGTTAATTATTTCGATTTTTGTTGATTCATTATTATAATATTGCTTATTATGTATATATATTGATATATAAATAATAATAAATTGTAAAATAAGGGAAATTATAATATAAGGGGAGAATAATAATAATTTCCATTTACATATAGTAATAATTGAAAATGTAATTAAAGACATTACAACATGAATTTGGAAATATATAATAATAGATATATTACTAAACTTTTTGTTTTCTATCCCTCTTGTTGTTATCGGATTTAATAAATTAGAAATTTTGTCCATCCAGCTAGAAATAAAAATTTCAAATAAAATTAATTGAAAAATTAGGAATATTATTAATATTACTAAATACTCAACAAAAAGATCATTTAATTTTGCCCTTTGAGTTGAAAAAATATTCACCAGAACCTCATTAACCTCGATAATTTCTATGTTATTATCAGATATTTCAGCAATATAATTGTTCAACTCAAAATTTGCATCTGTTATCTCATCATTCATACTTTCTCTATTTGATAAGTTAATATCATATGAATGAACAGAAATGATTGAATCAAAAGAAAAATCACGAATATAATTGAATGGGAGCAATAGTATATTTTTTTCTGATTGATGATATTTCAAGATGTATTGCAGAATGCTATTATCTATGAATATTTCATTATTATACTGTAATGATGTAACGTTAATTATTTGTTTCATTAACTCTAAATCTTCTAATAAAAAACCAAAAGAGGAATTATCTGTCGATTCAATAAACATAAGATCATAGTTTTCCGTAATGAAGGGAGTAAATTGGAATAATGAAAGAACTGTATAATTAAAAACCAAATGGATAGATATTTTGGGAAAGGATAGATTAAAATCATCATAATATTTTTCAATATTAAAGGCAGTATCCCGTACGGTTAAGATGTAATCATCCTTCATCATAACTAAATTTGAAAAAACTTCTTCTTCTTCCACTAAATAAAAATTGCAAATTACTGTTGAGCTTATTATCATACTAACTACTAAAAAAATTGGGATTACAGGATAATGGTCCTTATTCTTAAGTATTTTTGGAGTTAAGTATTTTATTATCAAAATTATCTCACCCGGAAAATTATAAATCCTGCGACAAAAATCCAATAAACTATTGGATTAAGAAGAGTTGATGGAAAAGGGGGATTATTACCTTCAAAATTCCCAATATTTGAAATTATCCATCTAACAATATCCTGTAATTGCTGGTAAATGGCTAAAATCATTAAAAATTTTATTTGTAATCCATTTTTTACTTTTTTTAAATCCTTTGAAGAAAATCCTCTAGATAATAATATGTAAGAAATTGAATTTACATTTCTACCAATAGCAAAAGTTGTAATGATTATTATAATAAAATTGTAAAAATACATTATTAAACTCAGTATTATGTAAATATTTTCTAACCAACCTGTATTGTAATGATTCACTAATACATCAGTTTTATCATAATAGACAATGAAAAATTCTGATTCTAAAGAATAAATCTGTTCCTTAATATTCTCATTAATGTTTCCTAAAATCATATTTGATCCTTGTAAATTGCTGTAATAATTCACTGAAAGCAAAACAAATCCCATATTATCTTGAAATGTTTCAGATGAACCAAAGACCAATAAATCAATTCCTGGTAAATTGGTATAAATATTAGATACAGGTACATTATATTCTGCATTTGAAGTATTAAAATATATATTATTATTTGAAATAATACTAGAATTTTGTGTTATCAAGGAGCTTGAGATTATTGCAGCTCCATTTTCAAAGTCGCTAAAATCTGTTTGATGCAATTGAATTTGTGGATATTTCTCTTGATACTCAGTCATATTTAAGAAAATTAAAAGATCAGTATATTTCTTTGAATTTTGAATATTTATTGATCTCTGGTCTATCAATTCTACATTAATTTTCATGGGGTTTTCTAAATTTGATGAATAATTACCATAGATGACAACATTTGGATCATTAAGATTATAATCATCATCATATGAAATCAACATACTCACAATATCAAATGAGGAAAATATGATAGGAATTATAACAAGTAAAATTAATATAAAGGAACTGATTTTTTGGATTTGATCTAATATTCTCTTTATATTTAATTGTTCAATCATTTTTTTACTTGACACGTAATTAGAGGATAATAAGTAAAATAAACCTACAGCTAATAGCAATTGTAACGATAAATACCCAAATATGTAATCTATTACTGGTACTTTTAATAATTTTGCAATAATGAATATTACAAACATTGAAATTGACATATAATTCAGTTTACCATGGAGGTTGGATTCAATATTGATAGGATTAACAAAATCTTTTGCTTTATTTTTCAATAAAAATCCAATTATAACAACTGGGAGAAGAATTTGGCTAAATAACAATATAATTGGTAATTTAAAAATAATTATCAGAAGCAAATTAATTGAATAAATAATTGAGGCCATAATCATAGGAATTTTAAAAAGAATTTGTCCAAATATTTTATCATAATCTTCTCTAGATGCTCCAATATGATCTAAATATATGAATAAATCTGAATTCTTCAGTTTAATCAAATAATAAATATATCCAAGAATTAAGTATAAAATACCATATATTACAAGTAGAGGTAGTAATAATAAGGCTAAGTTATAAGTTAAATATCCAAACTCCAATTCAAAATTCCCAGCTAAATCAGAATCAAAAAAACAATAATCAAAGTAAAAATCGAAAAATTCAGTTAAATATTCCTTTTGATCATGTTCCCAGTCTTCATATTTATTATAATCTAAAGGAACTTTTAAGGAATTTATTTCAGCCGAAATTTGAATTGGATCTATTAAATATTCATTTCTGTTAATTGTGTATTGAGCAAAAAAACTATCAATTGAATTTAATGATATGTACAGACGAATTAAATCATTTGATTCAGATATGAAATCTTTTACATTAGTTGATGAAAATAAATTTTGACCGAATAGTTTTTTAGAATCCTGTATCATATTTACTACATAATGATTTGTGATTGATTGACTCTCGTTTATTGGAGTAGTGAGATCGTCTTTAGTAATTTCTAGGGTAAGATCTATTTCATCATAGGTTATTAAATCGGTAGGATAATGAATAAAGATACCATCTTTCTCCTCAAATATGTAAGTAAAGAAATTATCACTTAATAAATAAATTTCAACAGAATTTTGATAGCCATCAATACTTTTTGCAAATTGAAAATTCAAAGGTGTAAAAAAGTAAAAATAATCTATTTCATTACTTTTTTTTGAATCTATTTCAGAAAAAAAATCTGAAACACTATGCTGGTTAAGGTAGTCTCTTCTAGGATTTGCAAAACCATAAAAATCACCGATTTTCGAGAACTCCTCATCAATAATATTCTTCCGTTGAATAATCATATTATAAAATGCGAGATTTGATAAAATTATAAATATAATAAATATGATATAAAAAACTTGAAAAGATCTGTTTTTTGTTATTAATTTTATAGAAATCAAATTCATTCCCTCTCAAGACTCGTTCTTTTTAATAATAAAACTTCATCTACATATTCCCTAGCATTATGATCATGAGTAACCATAAGAATAGTTTTCTGATCTTTTTCATTTATTTCTTTGAAATATTTGTATATCATTTTTGAATTCTCAAGATCTAGTGAACCTGTTGGCTCATCAGCTAAGATAATCGCTGGATCATTAGCTAGAGCAACACAAATCGCAACCCTTTGTTTTTCACCAAGACTCAAGGCATCTGGTAAACGATTTTTATATTGAATTATACCCATTTGATTTAAAAGATTATTTACACGCTGTTCTCTAATTTCCTTTTCTTCATTCATCAGAACCATCGGTAACTCAACATTCTCAAATACTGTAAGATAATCTAGTAAATTATGATCTTGAAATACAATTCCTATTGTTTGCTTTCTATATTTACTAATTTCATCATCATTTGCTCCTGCAATCTCAAAATTATCAACAATGATGCTACCAGTAGATAATTCTAGTAATCCTGCTATACATTTTAATAAAGTTGATTTTCCCATCCCTGATTTACCCATGATTGCAACAAATGAGTTACTTTTAATTGTCGATGATATATTTTGCAAAACATGATTTTTTACTCCTTTTACATTATAAATGAAGGATAAATCAGATATAATGATATCCATGATTGCAAAAGAAAGATTTAGTATTAAAACTGGATTGTATTTAGAATATTAAAAGTTAAAACTAATAAACTGACTTCATGCAGATTTTTTCAAGAAACACAATTCCATCGTGATTTCAATCCAGGGACGACCCAATTGTCCCTGGGTGAAAACCCAGCGGATAAGCTGGGTTTGGGTTGTTAGGATCTCCTGATTTAGAATTTGATAGCAACTTCTATCCTTTTTCTCAAAATATACAAAATTGAAGCGTTGAAGGGCTAGATAGGTATAACTGGAGAATATTAGCAGAATAAACCGTAACAAAGCTTTTTCCTTCAATACTCTTGATTTATCCATTTCTAACCTTTCCTTGCCAAATTTGTAGAATGTCTCAATCTTCCATCTCTGTCTGTACAGGAATATCAATGTCCAAGCCCCCATGGAGCTATCTGTGGAGAGTAGGTATTTGTAATTTGACCATTCTCCGGTTTCTTCAGAAAATTGTTGGATGCACAATATTTTACAACTATGTCCACCAATGCCATGAATTGTACCTTTCATCTGAGCATAGCGATAACGAATACCCTCCACGGTCACCTGGTGGAGGGATTCTTCATGCAAACTCTTTGAAATATCACGAATAGACATCCAAGTATCAATTCCATCAATTTTCACTTTTCTATTTGATTTGAGCATAGTTACAAACTCAAAACCATTTTCCAGACAGGCATTGAAGATCTTCAAGGCTGAAAACCATGAATCTGCAACAAGAACACCTTTTGATCCATGCAGTGGTATTTGAGCAAATTGATTAATCTGCTCAATTGCAAGATCTATTTTTGAGATCCCTGTTTCCTTACTGTATAGATCTGCAAATAATGGAATATCCATATCACCAGCCACCAAGTGGCTGGTTAGCATTGCTTGACCCCAAATTGTTCCACCTTCCGCGTGTGAATAATGATATCCAATTCCAGGAAGCTGTTTGCCAAATTTTTCAAAAGGTGTATCATCAATGATAAACGAGGAGTATTTCTGATATCTTTGATGCAAAATATTAGTTGCATGCGATATTCTCTCAAGATTGAGTTCGTGGTGATTCCACGAACTCTGTGACAAAAACCTCGTCACCGAGGTTTCCACACGATGAGAAAATTGACGAGAAATGTCAGATCCCTGAGCAAAACCATGTAAAATTCCTAGATTCCATGATTCAAAATGAGTTTGCTGAGGTTTGCTGAGTGTCTCAGCAAAAATATTGAAATATGATTGTAGGTTGTCTGAAATGTGGCTTGACTTCATTTTGTAGCGATTTGAATTAAAGCCACACCTATTTATCTAGATAGTATTCTAGCAAATCCAAAATTTGTTATTTTTATCGAATGTGACATCAATCTAGTTTTTGAACTAGCGCACAATATCATTTAGAGATTTGAAATGCCAATATTCAATGAGAATTGATTAGAATAAAAAAAGTGCACGAAGTCAGATATGTAACTATGTCAAGACAGTTTAATGAAGTAATGTTTATAGTTTCTTTATTACTCTTGATTATACATGCTGTTTGGTAGGTGAATGCAATGGAAATAACTTTAAAATATATTAAATATATCGTTTATATTCTCTGGATATATGGTCTGTATTTTGTTTTTACAATCGTTATAAGGAGTCATTCTGATAGACCTTCATATATTCAAGAAAATAAACAATCTTTATATTACCTCATAATTCTAATGATTATTACAGGGTTAATATATTTTAAGGAAAAATATAATCAAGAAGAATTAAGAGTATACAAATTGTGGAATAATTAATCAATTTTTATTCTAAATATTCGATATACCATTAAAAATCAGACAAACCATTAAATTTTCTCATATTTTCCTCAAAATCATCCAGTATATACGTTCTGGTGGTCTTTATACTACTATGACCAGCAAGATTCTGACACAATACCAGATCCTTGGTTTTGCGGTACAATCTTGTGATAAATGCCCTACGAAAGTCATGACAAGTGTATTTGCTTGAAAATCTTAAAGAATTGACAAGATCACGCTGCAGGAAATCGATCAAATGAGTGATTGTGCTCTCACTAAAGGAAGAACCTTTCTTTGTCAGGAAAAGCGATTTCTGAGGACTTCTGATAGCTCTACGTTTCTGCAGGTATTTCTCCAACAATCCTTTGAAATTGGGATGGATGGGTATGGTACGATAACCTGTCATAGTTTTTGAGTTAGAGATGTGGATTAGACCTCGTTCAAGGTCAATATCCTCGATTCTCATCATTCTTAACTCCTTGGCCCTCACTCCAGTAAACCAGAACATCGAGACAATAGTCATCTCTCGTAGACCTTCACATCTTGACAAAATAGACTTAAAGTCAAGCTCTGACATAAGATTGTGTTTTTTGCGTTTGCCTTTCTTAATGACAATGTCCTCTGCTGGGTTCTGATCCATCAGGTGATGCTTGAAACACCATTTGAAGAATATATTCAGAATGGTCTTGTATGAGTCTTTCGTGGATTTGTACTGATACTGAGAAATAAAATCAGAAACTTCTATCTCAGAAGCACGGGTCATTGAGATCCCCAGGTCATGGCAGTAGTTGAAGAATCTCGTAAGTGACACACGATAGTTCTTGAGAGTGTGAGGACTTAGAGTAGCACGGCTCTTGAGATAATACTCAATAAGCTCCTCATCTGAGAATTTCTTGAGCCGTCGGGAGAACTTAGAAGTCATAGATATTTCCTCCTTGATCATCTTCTAAACCTAACTCTCCTATCACCTCCTCCAAGATGAATGCAATGGCAATTCTGCTACCTCCTGGGATCTTCTGCTCCTCTGCAGCCAGATACCTCCTGCATTCCACACAACTCTTGAGGAGATAGCTGATCACCTCATCAGCTGAGATCATTCGTTCCTGAGACCTCACATACTCAAACACTCTCTGATAGACCAGATCCTCAACAGGAAGGCCAGAGGAGGATTGATATTTGCTTATTGATTCAGACTGTTTCTGCAGTAATTTGGAAAGCAATGTCTTGATGATCTGCAAATCACTTTCAAGGGATGAAATCTTATCAAATGTCTCAAATGACGTTTTCCTCATTGTTTCGACCTCTTCATCTAGTTGATCCGAAAAATCATCAGAATCAGAGTGATTAACAATACTCTGATTGATAATAGTACGGATCATCCTGGACAAATTTCCACGAAAATACGTTTTTGCATGGCTAGACCATGAATTTTTCTCCTCATCACTGATGCGGATATGAACCGTAAATGGGTGAATTTCTTCATTCATGGGCATGAAACTCCAAAATCGCTTTAAAAATGTGTTGCATTTGTGTACACAAATCCGATAATCTTGGATATGAGCCCTAAATGATGCATTTTAATAATTTCATAACCTAAAAAATCATTTTCCGTTCTGCGTAATTCCTGTAAAAAAATGATTGTGTACACATTGTGTAGACAAATGCGATAATTATATCCATGATACGTATATTGGGTCTACTGGATGGGCCTCAACATGGAATTGGTTGATGGGGCAGATAGGGCACTCTGGATGGACGTTGGTTGATGTTGTTGCTGGAGTATTCTCTGGAGTTTCTGGTGCGTTAACTGCTATCAAATCATCAATAACTGAGTTTGCGGCCGGTGTGAAAGCTGGGTTGGAATATATTGCATTGACTGCTTTAACTGCTATAATTAATGTGATTTCCCAATCATTAGCTGAATTAATAAAGGCTATGATGATTTCATTGACTTCATTAATAGGCTTCACAGGAATTCAGGTGATTGAGAATGGTGTCGAATATAATGGGCAAAGACTTGCTATCTCTAATGATGGTCCAAATATCTTAATTGAATTACCCAATGGTAATATCAACTTATTTGATATATTAATTGATACCTCGTTAGAAGTTGAAACTTTAAGTGTTTATGATAAAATGAATGGATTTGTTTCTACTCTACCTTTATGGGTTTCAGAATTGACGTTTTGGGCAGCAAAAATGGTTTGTGCGGTTGCTGCAGCGACTGCACCCGAAGGAGTACTACCTTTAAAATATATTATACCATCAATAATTCTTTCAACTTTCATCTCATTTAATCTAAACTATGGATATCTCAATTATGATGGATTGGATCCATTACCGATGACTAAGGAAGAATATGCTCAGAACCTATTAGATTTCCATTGGTATTCAATGATGGGTCATCTTGTATCTGCTGGATCTAAAGTACTAAAGAAATTATTTAGAGATGGTCTAGATAGTATTATTGGTCGATTATTTGGGAATAGTGCTACGAAAATAAAGAATTTCGTCGAATTTGGAGATACAATATATAAAATTGGTAGTACTGGAGTGGCATTAGCAAGCGGTTTATTGGATCTGGGAAATATGGACAATAAGGATATTTTAGTGTTTATAATAAGTGCTAGTTTTTCATTTATCGGAGAAATTGCAGATGGTGTTGGTGTCACACCAGAAGGTAAAGATAGTTCTGAATTTACAATAGACTTACTCTTTGCTGCAACTCATATTATTCTATGGGTACTGTGGACGTGGTTATTACAATGAAATTAATAGATTTTCTCAAGTATAGGGAATTAATTATCATTCAACCTATACTTCAAATTGTTATTTTATTATCATATCCTAAGATTGATCTTCCAAATAGAACTTTCTTCGTTCTATTTCGATTTGGATTAATAATAAACATTATCTATATTATTGTGATAATTTCTAGATTCATTCAATATAAATTTGATTTTGAAGAAAAATTGATTGTAATCATTAATGAGTATAAAAGTAGATTATTCTTTCTCAATTTCTTATATTTCACAGCATTTAGTATTATTGGAATTGATTTACCATATTTTTATGAAGGAATCTCTATTTTAATTTCTGTGATGTATTTAATTATTAATGTAATTGGATTTAATTTTCATAACACAAATAAAATAACTTGGAATCATTTAAAACTAATTACTATAATAACTACTGTTAGCTGTTTACTTCTTCAGATAATAGCAATAATTTTACTATCAATAGAAATTTCTGGAAATTTAATTTTTTTCCTTTCTTCTGTAAGTACTTCTATTCTTTTCTCACAAGTCTATTTTTTGAGTGATAAGGCAAGTTTTTTTTAAAAATTTTTTTATTAATTATTAAAAATCCAAACCATTAAATTTTCTCATATTTTCCTCAAAATCATCTAAGATATAGTTTCTCGTGGTTTTTATCGAAGAATGACCTGCCAATCTCTGACAGAGCACCAGATCCTTGGTTTTATGGTATTATCTAGTGATGAATGCCCTTTTGAAGTCTTGACAAGTGTATTTACTTGAATAATTCACAGAATTGACAAGTTCTCGTTGCAAGAAATCGATGAGATGAGTGATTGTTGATTCACTGAATGGAGTACCCATCTTGGTGAGAAAATGCAATTTTTGTAGAATTGATCAGACACGGATATAATACTTAAATGACTGAATTTCTGCATTCATGGACTTGATTCACCAAAATCGCCTAAAAAATGTGTTGCATTTGTGTAAACAAATCCGATAATCTTGGATATGAGCCCTAAATGAAGCATTTTGATAATTTCATAACCTAAAAAATCATTTTCCGTTCTGCGTAATTCCTGAAAAAAATTGATTGTGTACACATTGTGTAGACAAATGCGATAATTATATCCATGATACGTATATTGCTTCAACCGAATGGGCTTCTACATGGAATTGGTTGAAGAGCCGAATTTATCACCTGAAAGCTAGATGCAAATTGGAGTAAATATCTGTAATATTAGAAATTGGGATGATTTTTTTTCCTTATCCAGTCAATTTAATTCATCAAGTAATTCATTTAATACATCAGTAACATTTAGCTCAGAACATAATTTTCTAAGCTTATCAATTTCTATAATGTCTTGATTTCTAACATAAACAGCCAAAGCATCTTCAAAATCTTGCTCAGACCCGAAAAATAACTTAAATGCGACAATATTCAAAGGATTATCAAACTTTACTTTTATTCCTTGAAAATCAATTTCTAAGGATAAATCTATACTTCGTTGTTCGTTAATCCCATTAATCCCTTTCATATCTATACGAAACATGTCTCCTTTTTCAAAAATTGATGCACGCATACCATCATCCAATATTTCCATATCTGACATTGTAATATCGAAATTATTTTTTTGTAAGTATTCAATAAAATTATTTCTATCAACTTTTCTATGATCAAATATTATATCAACATCAGTTGTAACCCTTGTCCTACCAAATACTAAAACCGCAATTCCTCCAACTATAACATAATCAATATTGTGTTTATCAAAATATTCAACCAATACTTTAATACTCCTAGTGATCGGATCATTCATTATTTTTTACCTCAATAGATGCCTTAAAATGATCTCTTTTTTCACCAATTGCTCTTGCAGAAAGAATAAAGTTGATACCACTAATAATATGCTGATTTAACGGTATATTTCTTGCTCTTATTGCATCACGGATAATTTCTTGTCTTCTTTTCTTTACCCTTTCTTGATTAACTGATCTCATTAATCTTAATAAAATATTAATCCATACTAACTTTTTCGAACTAAGTATATTTTATTGTCACGGAATAAATATCAGTTTGACAAGGAAATCAAGATTGAAAGAAAACCCAAAACATTACAAAATGAAAAAATATCAAAGTCGAGAAAGTAATTAAATCAATGATTTGCGGATTATATCTATGATACGTATATTGATACTGACGACTATCGAGGAACATGGTCCTGGCTAATGGGTGTTATAGGGCACTCTGGTTGGACTTTAGTTGATGTTGTAGCTGGAGTATTCTCTGGAGTTTCTGGAACACTGTCAGCGATCAAGTCAACGATTACTGAGTTTGCAGCTGGCTAAAATCATGAAATAATCTCGTAAATGATTATTTTGCATTTGATCAACTCTTTCAAATATTTGTATAATTTTTTTCTTTGGAAGTTTATCAAGCTCTTTACTTGATCTCCTATCTCATTTTATAACATATGGCATGATTAATCTTTTTTTGAAAAAAATATTGAATTAGTTTTTGAGATTGATCCATTTTATGTATAGATTTTAACTTAAGATAATAACTGTTTTGATCATGTTTTTTTATCTAAATCTATAAATTAATTTTATGAAGAATAATTTAATTACTGTAAATACAAAAGTTATGACAGGAGTACCTTGTGTGCGAGATACACGCATTCCAGTTTCTATTATCTTAAAATTATTGGCTCAAAAAGAAACAATGGAGGAAATAATCAAAGCTTACCCAGAAATCACAGAGGATGATATCGTTGCATGCTTAGAATTCGCTGCATGGAGAGTAAGCGAGAAAGAGGTTGAATTGATTTCTTGAAATTTCTAATAGATAAAGCGTTATCTCACCTTACAGCAATTCACTTGAGAGAGAATGGGTATACAGCTTATAGGGTAAATGAATTGATTTCAGGTCAAAAAGTGGATGATGATGTAATTTTTGATTATGCAATTGAACACGATTATGTGATTATAACAGCAGATGTTGATTTTGGAAAATTATTAGTATTTACTCAATCAAAAAGGTCTTCAGTTATAATTTTTCGCGTGACTAATCAGAAAGTGTCAAATATTAATCGAATACTCATTGAGAATATTGAACAACTTACAGCTTATTTAGAGGAAGGATACTTAATAAATATTGAAGATAAAAGAATAAAACTAATAGAACTACCATTATAATATTATTCTGATTATATCCATTTCTACTATATTCAAAATTCAGGCTGGTCATCTACTTAGAAAATAATTTATTACTTTTTACATATTATGACCTTTTTCAAATCAATTTCTACTTCTTCTAGTATATCTTCTTCTGTGTTAGAAGCGATTTTCAATGTTAATAAATAAAAATGATTTTTCTTTTTTAAGTTCCAATAACAATTATTAGATTTGAGAAAATTTAGCATGACTGAGAGACCTGTTCTTTTATTTCCATCTATAAAATAATGATTTTGAACAATAAGAACAAATATCCAAGCTGCCATTTCAATAATATTTTTCTCACCAAAATATAATGCTTGGATCATCATATCATCAAAAGAAAGTAATTGATCCTTGTGTAATAACCCTTTCTCTCCTCCAAACCTTTTGATAGAAAGGTTGTGGATTTGAATAATTTATTCAATGGTTGGTAATTTCATTTTATTCAGCCAGTTTAGTAAATGTTTCTTCAAATTCGTCAAATATGTGATTCATATTTTTTGTCCAAACTTCAGGATCTATTCTAGGAACATACGTCAGTATTATTCTCTTAACAGTCTCAGCATAGTCTTCTCCCTGTTTTTGAAATTTTTTGATTATTTCAAGTTGTTTCTCAGTGAGGTCAATCTGAATTCGTTCCATATACTATATAATATCTGAAAAAATATTAATCGTTTATTATCATCTTAGATCAAACCTAATAAAATTACTCTTGCAATTAATCATGAGCAACAAGATCATCTCCCGAATTGAATAAAATCTTAATTCATTTCGTAAAAGCTAAAAAATCTTAGATTTCTAGAAATTTTTCTTGAGAGCCGTTAAAATCATGAAAAAACCAGTAAAAATTCATCTTGAAATTTGCTGGAAAATATAATCCTCGGAAAATGATGGAAAAAGTATAGAGAATGCTCTATATCATATCCATGATACGCATATTGCTTCAACCGGATGGTTGTCAACATGGAATTGGTAAATGGGTGTTATCGGGCACTCGGGATGGACTTTGGATGAAACAACAATTAAAGAATATTTCGAGAATTGATTTGCAGATGCTGTAAAATGGGTGTTTCACACCTATGGCGTTTCTGAACTTTCATTTATTTTATAAAATATTCTAGCTTGGCAACTTATGGCTTCATTTCCGATGCTTGAATTCACCAATTAGATGTTTAAACTCTTCAAAATTGATTTGTCCATCAAAATTTTTATCAGCTTTTTCAATCATTGCCATTATTTCTTCTTCAGTTAGGCCCATCTTAAATTCTTTAGCAAGATCGCCTAATTCTTTGAGACTTATCTCACCATCTCCATTTCCATCAAATAAATTGAATACATCTCTTAAAGCATTAATATCTTCTGCCATGAATATTTCTTAATTACAGAGTATAATTGTTTTTCTGACAAAAGGGTGAAATGTGGCTAATATTGTTACTGTCTTTGCTTTTCTTGAAGATAATCATTACACAGATTTTATCTTCTTTCTTCTGGAATGTACAAATTTAATGACAACTAATACACTCAATAACATGAGACCAAATACTGTAATCAACTTTCCAATACTTGTAGGGGCTGGAGAGCCATCTTGTGTCCAATCATCATCCATAAAATACCACATATCATCAAATGTAACTGAATAATCCTCTCCTAATCCACCAAAGAGGATAATTCGACTATTAGACTCATCATACACCATAGCTAGATTATTTCTGGCAGGAGGAGCATGTTGTGTTGAAATTTCTGTCCATATTCCATTCGAAAATACCCAAGTATCATTTCTAGATCTAAGGGATGATTCATCATCTCCTCCAAAAATTAAAGTTCTATGTTCAGTACTATCAAATACCATATCATGCCAGTAACGTGATGGAGGTAAATTAGAAAGGACTGGTGAATTCCATTCATCACCTATCTTTACCCAAGTCTCAGAAGTTAGTCCACCCACTCTTCCACCATATAATATGGCTTCATTTGCATAAGTATCATATATCATGGTATGGCCATATCTAGCACTAGGGGAAGAGGTAAACAGAACCTGTGACCATAAATTATCTGCAAATGAGAATAACCAGTATTCATTTGATGTTGTATCATCTTCTAGATAACCTCCAAAGAGCACAATGCTCGTTATGATAGGATCAAAGTACAATGAAAAGGAACGTCTGGGTGAAGGAGCGACAGCATTGCTTATTTCAGTCCATGTTTCTACAGTCATATCAAAAACCCAAGTATCTGCTACATTCCCTCCAAACAATAATATCTTCTTATAAACTGAATCATAAGCCATCTTATGATTAAATCTTGCATTTGGCCTGATATTTAGATCCAATTGACGCCAAGTATTCTCACTGCAATCGTATATCCATGTATCATCTAATATAGAATAATCCATTGTAGAACCACCAAATAGCAATACTTGCTTTGTATCGTTATCATAAACCATAGCATGGCCAAATCTTGCATCTGGATAATCTGTAATTGCAATTACATGTATTGGAAAAGAGTTTGTTAATACTAGAAATATTATGAGTATAACTTTTTTCAAGAATATTCAACTCGTTTTTAATAAAATCATAGGTTCAATAGTTTGAATAGTTTTATTTCTTTTGCATTCGGCAATTTTTTAGTATAGTTATTCTAAAGTGTCTGGATCTTCAATATTCTCTATTTCTGGTTCTTGGATACGTAATTCCACCGTATCAATTCGATAGCCATCCACCTCAACGATATTAAATTTACAATGATTTATAGAGATCTCATCTCCCAATTCGGGTATTTCAGATTCGAGAAACTCAAGTAAGAAACCTGCCAGAGTTATCGATTCCTTGGCTTCTATTTGAACATTAGAGTTTAACTTCTCAAAGAATTCATTGAATTCATCTATTGGTATCTGGGCATCAATCATATATTTGCCCTCTTTGGTGGTTGTAATCCATTTAGTACTGGCACTATCATCAAATTCATCGAGAATTGGGCCTACAATGGCTTCCACAATGTCTTCTATTGTAATAATCCCCTCCAATGTACCCCACTCATTTACCAGAATAGAAACCTGGGTTTGTTTCCTTTGCATCTCCTTTAGTAGATCATCTATCGGTTTTGATTCATGTGCAATTATTACTTCTCGCAAATAATCATCAAAATTGAAAGGTGCATCAAGCATATTGATATCTTCACCTAGAGAATTGATAGCATCTTTGATATGAATAAATCCCTTTATATCATCAATTTTATCCTCATACACTGGAAATCTGGAAAATCCGGTTTCTTTACTAAGATTGATGATTTCTCCTATTGTTGCACCCATTTTAACTGCTGATAGTTTATATCTTGGAGTGATAATTGTCTTGGCAGGTTTATCAGTGAAATCTAAGATATTGTATATCAAACTCGATTCATATGCCTCTAATTCACCATGTTTAATAGAGTCTTGAATAATGATTTTAATCTCTTCTTCAGAATAGGCTTGGCTATGTGTTTCAGACATAATGGGAATCTTCATGAGTTTTAGTATGCTATTGCTAGTCCAGACAAAGAAATTGAGAATAGGATTAGTAATTTTCATAAAATAATCAAGAGGATAGGCACAGATCATGGCAGTTTTCTCTGCAAATTGTATTGCATAGGACTTGGGTACTAATTCTCCTAAGACAACATGAAGATATGATATGATGAAATATCCAATGAAGAATGCAATTAGAGCGATTCTGTATGGGTCCAATTCAACAGTTAAACCTTCCAATATTCCTGAAATTAATTCAATAAAAAATTCCTCGCCAACAAATCCTAATGCGATAGATGCAAGGGTAATCCCTAATTGGGTTGATGACATTGATCTATCAAGGTTATTGGTTATTGATTCCATTTTTTTGGCAATATTGGATCCAGATTGTACTAGCTCTTGAATTCTAGATTTTCTTAAGCGTACAAATGCAAATTCTGATGCCACAAAAAAGCCGTTCAAGGCCACAAGGAGTATAATGATGAAAGTATTTGTTAACCCTTCTTCTAATGTGAGTGTCAGTTAAAAGTCACCTAGCAATACAAATATTAGCTCAATAGTATTGCTATAGTTATATTATAATTGTTAAGCATTTCCGAAAATTAATTTCTTAAGATCTCACCTCCTTTACAAGCTTTTTATGATTATACCACAAAAACATGGACAACAAGGTCTTGAGCTTGTTGTCCATCTTATAATCCCTTGGAATTACATGATACAAGGTCAC
>JADCLS010000022.1 GCA_026702845.1 Candidatus Heimdallarchaeota archaeon | reverse complement strand
TTGCAGCACAATTAACTTATAGACCCAGATATTTTAGAATCTATCTCTGACCTGTGGAAAAGAGCTTAAAATCTCTAGTTAAGTAATTATTTATCTAGATAATTTTTGAACAAGGCATATATAATGAATCAATCGTAAATATAGTGATCAAAATTATCCAAATTTTGAAGAGGATTCTTTATTTTGTTCTACTCAGAAGACCAAAACCCATAATCCCAGAAAGGAAAGAGGCCACCAGAATAGCTACTTTTGTGACAACCAAGATTTCGGGTTGGAATTCAAAGGCAAGAGCTGAGATAAAGGTTGACATAGTAAATCCAATACCTGCAAGGAAACCAATACCAATCACCTGATTGAATGAGATTCCCTTTGGTAGATTGGCAATGCCCAGATTTACAGCAATCTTACTGGCAAGGAAAATTCCCAGAGGTTTACCTATAAACAGACCAAGAATAATACCTAGTGAAATTGGATCAGTCAGCATTCCTAAGAAATCACCCTCAAATACAACTCCAGCGTTAGCCAGAGCGAAGATTGGCATGATAAGATAGGCAACCCACGGAGCAAGTGAATGCTCTAATCGTTGAAGTGGTGCCTCCACTGCCTGACAGGAGTGTTCAAGAGATGCGATTGTATTCATGTAAATAGATACATCATCTGCAGAAACCTCATCATCCCTGGTAATTTGAACGAGTTGATTAATAAGTTTGCTTGATTTATCTCTGAACTCCAGATGATCAATTGTGGTGGTGGCAGGGATAGTAAGGGCCAAGAATACTCCTGCAATAGTTGCATGGATTCCAGATCCAAAGAAACCATACCAAAGACCAAGGCCTACAAGCATATAAGGTAATATCCGTCTCACATGCAGTTTATTCAAGATCAGAAGAATAATGAACATCACTGCAGCTAGAATAAGATAGTCAGTCTTGACATCGCCCGTGTAAAAAATTGCAATAATGAGAATTGCTGCGATATCATCAATGATGGCAAGTGTGGCCAAAAATACCCTGGCAGATACTGGTACTTTGTTGCCCAGTAAATAGAGAACACCAAGTGCGAATGCAATATCTGTAGCAGCCGGTATTGCCCATCCCTTAATATTTTCAGGACTTCCAAGGTTGATAAGTAAATATATTCCAGCTGGGATGACGATACCTCCAATAGCTGCAAATATTGGCAGCATGGCCTGTCTTGGGTTGCGTAGTTGTCCAACAAGCAGCTCACGCTTTACCTCAAGACCAACTAGAAGAAAGAATATGGCCATGAGTAAATCATTGATCCACAGGTATACCGGTTTTGATAATTTGAATGTTCCTACTGAGAAGGACATATATGTCTCCCAGACACCGAAGTAGCTAGATTCACTTATATTCACCCAGATCAGTGCAACCACAATGGTTACCATAAGGAGAATACCACTGGATGCCTCATATTTGAAGAATTTCTGGAATGGTGAGAAAATACGCTCCATAGGTACCTCACGTCTAGTAGGAAATGGTTTATGATCATCAGTCATACCTGTAAATTTGTTTCACTATATATAAATATAAATAAAATTACAATTGATAGAATATATACGAATACATAATCTGAATTATCAACATTACAATTGTATATTCCGGTGTCTGAGAAGTAGTTTATAGCTCTCCAGTAAGATCAGTGGCAAGCTGGCAAACAGGATCATAAATACATAATCTATTCCAGCAAGAGGTACAAAATCAAGGGCGATATCCTGCTCCAGCAACAGTAATTGCACTCCGGGTACCAGTAGTACAGTGAAATGGATGATTGGACCCAATAGAATCATGACCCAAACATACAGATTCATATCTTTCGTACTGTGTCTGACACCACGGTTTATCCTCCTTATGGAGATCACAATGAAACTTTCAGTGAGATACATCACAGAGATCAACATGGTTCTTGCCTTCACCTGGTTGATATGAATAGCTGTGGTTGGATCCTTGGGATCCAAATAAACCACATAATTGGCAATACCTGTGGTATTAATTTCAAGAGTGGGTAGAATACCATGAAAATAGAGATAATAAAGACCACTCAGGGTCAGTAGGTAGGAGATGGAGAAGACAAAGATGGTGGATGCCAATTTCTTGGGGATAATATTATCATTGCTTCTAGGTTTGAGTTTCATGATCTCACGATCAGATGGACCAAATATAATAGCCAACACCGGAAACGAATGGATGATGGAGAAGAGGTAGATCCGCTGCCATGGTGTGATGAGATGAAAATCAGGAATGAATGAGCTGATAAAGTACAACGATGCCTCGGCCAGATTAATGGTGAGGTAGAAGAAGATCATGATACGTATCTTCTCAAATAGATTACGACCCTCTCTGACTCCATTTACCAAGGATACATAGCTATCATCAGTAATAATCAGATCAGCTGCCTCCTTTGTAACATCAGTACCGGTGATTCCCATGCTAACACCTGCATCAGCGCGTGTAATGGCCAATGAATCATTGATACCATCACCAGTCATTGTTACCACATCACCCCGGTTTTGATAACGAGAGACAATGATCTCCTTGTCTGATGGAGATACACGAGCAAATACAGATACTTTGAAGAATTTCTCATCCTCCAGCACCTCTGCTAATCTACCCTCCACTACAATCTCATCATTATCCAGTATCCCTACCTGTCGGGCAATGGTTGCCGCGGTAGATACTGAATCTCCGGTGATCATGACGGGATAGATCCCTGCTGCATCCAAATCTGCTACTGCTTCTCTGGCACCAGGACGTGGTGGATCATAAATTGCCATGTATCCAATATAGGTGAGATCACTCTCTATGTATTCTCGTTCCTGCTTCTTATCGGGGATCTTGGGTAACTCATCGATTGCCCTATAGGCAAGGCTAATGACACGGTACCCACTCTCTGCAAATTGATTCACCCGATCCATGATATCCGCACGCTTTGCCTCATCCAAAGCTTGAGTATCCACTTCATCTCCGATACGAGTACAGCGTGGTAGGATGACCTCGGTTGCACCTTTGCTCAGGATCATATAGTCTCCCTCCTTGGTATCTCGGAATAATCCGCTCATGCGTTTGAGCTTGGAATCAAAGGGATAATCCAGGAATTTTCTGTAGCGATTCTTCACCCTATCCTCATCAAATCCCTGTGAAATAGAGAGTAGAAGCAAGGCACCATCAGTTGGGTTTCCAATAACATCATACTCAGTGTAATCTTTAACAGTCGAGGAATTGAATTGTAAGATAGCATCATTATTGAGAATGGCAGAGGTCAACAACAACTCCAGGGTGGAGTTAGGCCTGATACTGATCAGAGGAGGTAGGTTGATCTTCTCATCCTGCAGGAAGTGGATCACCTCATTATCAGGTATATGAGAGAGGGTATAATTAATATCTCTGAAGGTAGTACCAAAATAACGTTGAGTATCCCATAGAATTTTCACTGACATCTTGGATGTGGTAAGTGTTCCCGTCTTATCAGAACAAAGTACAGAACACCTACCAAGGGTCTCTATGGTGGATAAATTCTTCACAATCACCCGGTTAGATGCCATGTTGAGGACACCAGAAATGAGAATAACGGTAACCAGTAAGGGAATATTCACCGGTACTGCGCTCATGGCGATTATGATAGAATCCACCAAGTTAAAGAGAAATCGGTCCTTATCATATCCATGCTCAGAGATGTGCAAATAGGATACAAAGCTGAGACGAATGATCAGGAATACAATCATGATCAATGCAAGAATTTTTCCCAGCTTATTGATTCGGTTTCGTAGTGGAATCTCCAGACTGTGCATACCCGACATTGCTGAGGCGATTTTTCCTATCTCTGTGTTGTTACCAGTGCGAATTACCAGTGCCTGTGCAGTTCCGGTCTGCACATATGTACCTAGATATAAGAAATTTGAATGCTGGCTGATGGGTGTACCCACCTCAATGGTTTGATTTCCATCATCTATCTTGTCCACAGGCAGGGATTCTCCAGTCAACGAGGCCTCATTCACAGTCAGATTACTCGATCGGATAATCCTGGCATCTGCAGGAACTTTATCTCCGATGGATAATTCAATAACATCTCCTGGAACCAGATTCCTGGCATAAATTTCTGTATGCTCCTCACCCCGTATAACACGAGCCTTAGGAGGTGATAGTTTCAGCAAAGCTTCGATTTTTTTCTGTGCTTTGAATTGTTGAAAGATTGCCAGAATCATATTGAAGCTGATCATAATGATCCATAGTGATATTTTGGAGGTTACTCCCTCAACAAAAAAAGCCAGGATCAACATGATAACTGTCATCAAAAGGTAGGTCAGAATCAGGGTATCAAAAAGTGGGGCAAGATACAGCTTCCACACACTTGGTTTTGGTGTATGGATAACATTTTCTCCAAATGATGCCAATCTACGTTTGGCTTCTTGCTGATCAATTCCCCGATTTACATCTGTTTCCAGTTGTTTCTCAAGCTCAGCCAGAGGAGTCTCATGGCCGTATAGGATATACTGTACGGAGATGAGTTTTTTACGTCTATCATCCTCTGACATTTCTAATTGGTGAGTAATTTTCATGGATATTTAATCTTGTGCTTCTACGATGGCGGAAATTAACAGATATTCATCTCCACCTAACGTATGAATTTACGGATTGTATTGTGATCTTTCCTATTATCCATTACAGGAAGTATAAAAAGATAGGATGAATAGAAATCAGTAATGGCCACAAATTATACCAAACAAGGATATGATGCTATTGTGTATATGGGTACATTATGCAATCCAAACACAACTCGGCCATTGATCATCTTACTCAAAGAACTTGGATTCACCCCAAAACAGCTCTGCTGGACAACAAGCAATGAATTGCTACAACAAGTGAACTACTTTAACAAGAAAAACTGGGCCAAAGTCGATGGTCGATACAAAGTTGCGATTGGTCATTCTGCCGGAGCACTGCCTTTGATTGATGTCAAGGCGGAGATCAAGATAGCCATCAATCCCCCCTATCCTATTGCCACATTCAAGATCTTTCGGGCAAGTAATGACTGGTTGAATAATCCCAACTCATCCATCTTCAAGGGACTGGTTGATCAGGTAGAAACAGTTACAATTTATCTTGGCGAGCATGGTACCATGCCAATTAAGGAGCTACAACACTATATCAGAGATAGAATTAAACATAAATATACCATTTAAAGAGTATGTTCAAGAGGATTTCTAGTGTATGGCAATCGTTTACTCCGGCAATGAGGATTAGATTTTTAAAGTTGGATCTGTTGTTGCACTTGAAGTAAATGAGTTCAGATAATCCAAAAGGTAAGGTGATAGTCATAGTTGGTGGCCAATTTGGCGACGAGGGTAAAGGTAAGATCACCTCATATCTGGCTGAGACCTACAACATCGAGGCAATCGCCCGTGCCGGTACTGGACCCAATGCTGGGCATACTGTGGTGCATCAGGGGCAAACATACAAATTAAGATTGATTCCTTCAGGATTCTTCTCTGAACAATCAAGAATCTATATTGGAGCAGGAGTTCTGGTAAATGAGCAGGTTCTATTGCAGGAAATAGAGACCACAGGAGTAAAAGATAGATTTTTCATTGATCGACATACTGGTGTCATCACCCCGGAGCATATAGATACGGAGAAGGAAAACAATCATCTTATGGGTAAAATTGGCTCTACAGGATCTGGATGTGGTATTGCCAATATTGACAGGATTAAACGTATACTACGACTGGCCAAGGATTATGAATCACTCAAACCATATATTGCAGATGTGTCTGAGGAATTGAATGATATAATAGATGCAGGTGGAACTGTACTTGTTGAGGGATCGCAAGCCACATTCCTCAGCCTCTATCATGGTACCTACCCCTATGTGACCTCAAAGGATGTTACTGCATCAGCAGCACTATCTGATCTTGGCATCGGACCAACCAAGGCTACCGAGGTGATTGTGGTATTCAAATCCTATGTTACCAGGGTGGGAACTGGTCATCTGGAAGGAGAATTATCAGAGGAGGAAGTAGTGAAACGTGGATGGCAGGAGTATGGTACGGTTACGGGTCGTTTGCGACGAGCAGCACCATTTAATCACGAATTGGCAAGAAAGGCAGTGAGGATCAATGGAGCTACTGCAATTGCATTGACCAAGCTTGATATTCTCTTCCCAGTATTGAAGGGAGCAACAACCATTGAGGCATACGAGGCAGTACCTGAAGCCATGAAATTCGTGCAGGAAATCGAGGATAGTACCAAGATTCCAGTGAAATATCTTTCCACCGGTCCAGAAGCTGAAGCATTAATAGTTCTATCGTGATTGCACTCTGATATCGTAATAAAGAAAATCAAGTAATTTCTGATATCTATTGATTTATATTATAAGAAAGGCGATATATGCTTGTGGACAAGACAACAGTTAGAGTGGAACAATCACTTCCCATTGATGCCAACGGGAAGATAATCATCCAAGCATTCACTGGTAGTGGGCTTGTTGGTTCACTTGTTTCACATCATCTCATCGACAACCTTAAGCTGAAGGAGAAGGGATACATTACATCCAAACTCATCCCTGCCATCGGTATTGTGCGAAAGGGAATAATTCAGCGACCAGTAAGGGTATTTGAGAATGAAAGTTACGTGCTGGTTCTGGCAGAAGTTGGAATTCCTCAGGATGATATCAATGAATTCATTGAAGGTCTGTTCAACTGGTATATAGAACAGGATCCCGCATCCATTATTATTGTTGGAGCATTACCCACAGGCCGACCTGCGGATGCAATTGATCTTAAATACACTCTTGTTTCCTCCAATGCCTTGACAAGGGATTTTCTGGAACAGAAAGGGCTTAGGATTTCTCAGAAAAGCGCGGTATATGGTTCGGTGGCCATTTCACTGATGGAAGCCAGCAAGACAAATATCAGTGCCATGGCAATTCTACCTCATTGTATCCCATCCGTTCCAGATTATTTGGCTGCAAAAAAGGTGATCGAGATATTATCACATGTTCTGGATGTTGAGATTCCCGTTAGTCCACTTGATATCAATGCCATTGAACTCAAGGAACATCTTATCCGTAGGAAAAAATTCAAGGAATCTGTTGATCTAGATGATGATGAAGAGGATGATGATGATGATTACGATGATGATTTTCTCGATGATCTTCTTGATCTACCAGATGAAGATGATGATTATGATCTCTCTAAATTCAAATAAACTGATATGATCTTGATATTGATATAAACAGATATAACACAAATATTGAATACTCAGTCAATGAAGGTAATGATCAGCAATGATGATGGTATCCGCAGTATGGGTATAGATGCATTGAGTCGTGAGGCACAGACACTGGGTGAGACATATATTCTAGCACCGGATAGACAGCAAACTGCCCGTGCCAAGGCTATGACCTTTCACAAACCCATTAGAGTAACCGAGACAAAAACCATCTCAGGATTGGAAGCACAATCATATGATTCTGCTCCTGCTGATGCGGTAATTCTTTTCTCGCACTTCCATGATGAACCTGATGTGGTACTATCAGGTATCAATTCAGGTGATAATACCTCTATCCATTCCATTCTCACCTCAGGTACTGCAGCAGTTGCCATGGAAGCAGGAATGAAGGGTATTCCCTCCTTTGCCTACTCCTTAGATGTATCTGATGAGTTCTTCTATTCCAATGAGATACCAGGAGAACTGGAGAGGGCAGCAAAACTGAGTATCATCATCGCTAAGCATTTTCTGCAGGCATCAGAAGCATTCTGGGAGGATACTCTGTTTATTAATGTGAATTATCCCAAAACACTCAATGCGAAAACAAAAGTCGAGTTTGGTGAGTTGGAAACGTACAAATACAATAATTATGTGGTTGATCGGTTGGATCCCAGTGGTCGTACTTATTTCTGGATGTGGGGTGATAAACGTGAAACATTCAACGAGGAGGGTGACAGTTACAAATTATACAAAAAACAGGTGGTTACCATCACACCTGTATCTTTTAGGCAGTCACATAACAGGGATAAGACTATCAAGGAATGTGTTGAGATCATCAACAAAATAAATGAATCACTTTGATTTGCTAGAGACTGTGGGATTATCCATTTTATTTCCGGGTTTATTTATTATCTTGCCATTATCAAAGGATAGGTTGGTTCTACAATTGGGACAGTATCCCTTGATCTTGACCCACTCATCAATGTGAAAGATATGTGCCACGGCCTGACAAGAGGGACAGGTAAAGCCCTTTCTTGAGCTGATGAGCTGTCCAAAACAGATCATGCAAACACCAGTTACCTTGGATTTGGGGGTGATGCTATTGATGAACCGGAATAATCCATCGGATTTTCGCTGGCTTGGCGATTTTCCCTTGGGTATCTGTATCTCCTCACTTACCAGGGCTATCTGGCCCTCCACCTCAATAATTCTCACTTTTGAGCCCTTGGGTATGGGTTTATTTATGGGATCATAAGCCTTGGCAACAAGAAATCTATTGGTTCCATTATCCTCCACCCTTATTTCTCCTCTGTGGGTATCCTTCACAGGAATGGCCACATTCACTATACCCTCATGCAGGATGAGATTTTGAGGATCAAATCCCTCAGAATGCAGCATAGTATAGAGTAAACCAAGTATTATCAGCACTGGTAGAAAACCCACTAGAAATGCATTGAGATCAGAAGTACCCAAAAGACCCAATATTCCCCAGGATAGAAGAGCATAGGGTAGGCCAAAGAAAAACCTGCCAACAAGGAATTCCAGATCAGAGAAAAATGCAATGAACAGGTATAGTATACCAATACCTAGTACAGACCAGTAAAAAGTGGGCGATAACATCAAAATATATGGGAACACCCGTTTATTTAAATATTTGCTGTATGGTGAGTTTAAGACATTAACCTATCAAATAATTTGAAATTATATCTATCATTTAGCTAATAAGGATTTTCTTCGTATAGTAACCAGTATAGGAATAGTGATGAGGAAGGGTAGCATTGATATTGGGGTATCCTGTGTCTGAGTTCCTCCTCCAGGTTGAGTGTTTTGGTCAGCTGTTGTAGGATTTGTCTGATCCGCAATGGTTTGTATCGCAGCAGTGGAATTAATCACTGAGAATGGGCTCAGACCAAAATGATTGACAGCAGTGATATAATAGTAATTCAACACATCCACATAGTAGAAGAATACATCTGGGTTCACATGCTTCACCAGGGTCAGATCATCAACAGTTGCATCTTCCACATACTCATCTGAATAGTAGATACTATACCAGATAATCGGATCATTGCCCACATCCACCGGTTCAGACCAGGAAATATTGAGCTGATCTTCATACCAGGTGACATTACCTAGTGGAGGACTAGTTGGCTTATCGAATTGATAAGTATTTATTGCCCAATCGCTCTCACCAGAATAGCTAAAGGCTGAGACTGCAAAAGAAAAATAAGTTGCACCATTATCATTATCTGGGATATCGAATTTATAATTGGTTGTTAATGCATTTACTTCATCAATCAATTCATACTCATCTTCAGAATTGTATTGTGAATATAAGAAGAATTTTTGAATAGCTAAATCACTTTCAGGTACATCCCAAGATAATGTTGCCTTATCCAATACAAAATCAAATTTGACCTCACTATTGGTAGGTTTATCGGGCACATTGTATCCTCCTTTGAAATGAATTTGTTCAATTTCTATAAACCATTCAACAGAAGAAATATCCTTTGGATTGATACTACATGAATAATAATCATCCATAATCCAAGTTAATGGTGTTTGATATTCTTTACCTTCATCATGATAAATCAAAGTTAAATTAGCATTAGCTCCAGATAAATCATGAATTTTAAAGTATAGTCCTGTATAATTAAGGTTTGTTTTAAAAGTAAAACCACTATTATCAACTTTCGGAATAGGGTAATTTTCACTATTTACGTCAATGGTTTCAAATTCAGCTGGAAAAATTGACTCATACAAGTCCAAAGGCATAGAATAAATTCCTGCGTTACTTGAACCATCAATTAAATACTCCTCTCCATAAGATATCCCAACTGCTGCAAATTCGATTTTTATATCTTTTTTATCAATTAATTTTGGATAGACTAATTGTGAAGTTAATAATCTTGATTCTGGCTCTGAAGTTGCATATAAAAAGGCATATCCTAATCCCCATTCAGCTTCATATTTGATATTTACTGCCCCTGTATTCGGATTAATACCATTAAATAACTCTATATCAAATCCCAAACTAGGTGCACCTTCCCAAATAGAAATATCTTCATAACTAGCATTAACTACGTACATATCAATGTCATTATCGACAATTGCTCCGACATAATTTAATTGATCACCAGTAGAATAATACCAACTTGAACGATTTGTTGGATAATTATCAGGTGTTCTACCTTCTAAATATACTTTTGACATAAAATTATATGATGAGAATGTAGCTTGTAGTTCAACTACTCCCATTGATAAATTTGTATAAGTATCACGAAGGTCATGTAAAATGCCTATGGAATAATTACCCTCTTCATCAAATGTATATTCTATTTCTTCATCCTCATTTCTTTCTCTTGTACTGGTTTGTAATGGTAGACTAGACTCAGGCTCATATAAAAATAAATCAAGATCTGAGTTGGAATAATTTGCTTCATAAATATTATTTAGTGTATCTACATAGGCATTAACATATAATTTGATATTTACAGTCATTCCATCTAAAACTCCAAAATAAATGTAATCCCATTTTCCAACTTCTATAAGTGATGTATTGACAAGGATACCAGCGGGTGCCATTTCAAGGCCTCTATCTTTATAAAACCAATTTTTTGATGTAGAATTAATTCGATTTTTCTCCACATCAGGTAAATCCATAGTTTCCATCTTCTCAAATCCAGTTACAGTATCAGTCCTATCTGTGACTGTGGTGTAGTAATCAGAGGGTTGATTGTCAGTTTGATCCTCCCTAATGTTATCAACATTGTTTACTGAAGCATTCACAGACAATCCCATTATCTGTATTGTCATTATCAAAATCAGAATATATGATTTCATTGCTCTTTTGAATTCTTTAGTGGGTTTTAATCTTATTCAAGAACCTCGGTATAATGAATATTTACATATCTAAAAGCAAGCAGCATCAAATTGATGAATGATAGATTTGCTGATATCTTCTTTATCAAATCCACCCTCAGTTTAGTAATTATTCCCACATCCGTGAGATGAAAGGTCTCATTCATGCAGTGCATTTTGCGATTGGGTATGCCAATGAGCGCAGTAACAACTCCACCCCTTGATCATTAAATGTAACTAGCATCAGTACCTGTTTGTCTTGGTGCAGCTCAGAATTGCAGTGTTATCTCCAATTCCTTAGCAGTGGTTATTATGGGTTCAAAGAAAGTGTGATTAGTATTGAAACCTCTTGATACCTCTGGGTCAAGATAAAGTGTTTCCAGACCTATCTCACTATGCTTGAGCACACAAATGGTAAAAAAACTTGAATGCAGTAAGGTCAAACTATATGCCTGTAGATGAGAATGGTGCTAAGAATTTTGGTGTACCAGAAGGTTCAAATCTATCAAATTAAAGAATATCATAAACTTTTTTTTGATGCGGGATGCAGAATAAGCCTGATCCCTTTGGAATTAGCTGACAAGATGAATTTACATATAATGAAAATTAAAGATTTCATTCAATTCTGGCCATACCTAAATTATATGCCGATTTTAATCATTTCTAATTTTTGGATATCCAAAAATACTCAGTATTATTATTACTTAAGCATTGACGCTAAAATCATTTAATCGGGAACCAGATGCTGCTAGGCTGAAGACCCCGAAGTATCCAGCATCAGCAAATTGTGAATCAGTAACTGTGAATAATTCTTCATAATTACCTGTTCCATAACGAACTTCAAATGCAAAGCTGTTATCCGAAAAACTAATTTTGAAGCCATATGGGCCACTAGGATTATTTGCAGATCCTGGTGTCACAGTAAATCCGGTAGTCACTGCATTACCTAATATTGTATCCACTCCATTTACTAACTTATGGATCTCAAATCTACCATCATAATTGAACCAGGGTCCTCCAAAAGAATTCGAATTTTCTCCTGCTCTATTTGCTGGTCCGTTATGGTCTTCTGTAAATCCAACCCAATAATAATTACTTTCATCCACAATTCTAAAGGCAATACCAATACCATCATTATCTCCATATAGAAAATCAGCTACAATTATTCCATTTTTAACCAAATAATCAGCATTTTGTAGATAGAAGAGCATATCATCATTTGTATCAAATAATATATCTCCATTACTTTCATATATACCTGTTCCTCCACCATGAGTATTATATGTATACTCTACCCATCCTTGAGCGGTTATATCAATACCTGAAAATCCTCCACCTGCAAATATAACTGGTAGAGCAGATAGAGTTCCTGGAACAGGAATATCTACTTCACTGGCTGAGTTGGTGCTTGAGCTCTGCATAGTAATTCGGACTTCATTATTGGAGTTAACTTGATCAGAAGTTGAAACAGTTTGCAACTCTATATAGTCAATACTCCCACTTGGGATAGTGTAACTTGTATTTAATAATACCCAACTTGTAAGTTCACTATTATCTCTAAATAAGGAAGCTGAATCAATTATTGAATCCTCTGACCCAATATTTCGGAGATATACAATGATATAGTCTCCCATATCATCACCATTAGCATCTGAAACACCTGATCTCTCATATACCAATACATCCTTATTGACTGAGAATAAGTCTGAGGAAATTCCCCAGATTATTGCAGAAGCTGCTACTGTCAGTGCAATCATTAGAATGATCGCGATTACAGGACTAACCGCTCGTTTTAATTTATTTTTAATCATATTTTTCTCTCCTTTTGAATCTGATCTAACCATAATTGGATAGTCATCAATATCTTCTCCTTATCCTCCGCATTAATTATCTCATCTATTTTGAATAGATCGATCTCATTATTGATCATGTAAAATGTATTTTTATCCTCAACATTTTGAGTTTCCTTAAGACTTTTGAGGAACTGTATGATTCGATCATTTTCACTATATTCCTGGAATAATTCCTCTGGGAATCTAATATTTGAAGGTTTTCTTTTATAATTTTTTGATAATATAGATTTTATAATAATTACAATAATTGATATTAAACCAAGGGCAAAGACTATACCCAGGGCATATTTTGTCTCTGGTGAACTCTCAGATAGTTCGAAGAAATTTCCATTATCGTCTATCTCTGTATTAAATATCAATGTGAGAAAAATCTCATTATAATTATCATATATATCAATCACCTTTAAAGAAAATACTATTGTGGCAGGATCAGCCATGGGAAGCACAAATTTAACGGATCTAGTTTCTGGTTCTAATTTTTGAACTAAAAATTCTATTCCATTCAATTTGAGAATTTGCTCCAATATTTCTGAATTATCCTCAACTTCCCATGAAAGTGTAATTTCTCTTTCATGAATATTCGCATTATCAAAATGTGATGTCCAGGATATTATAGGTTTTTCATAATCTCCAGATAGTACTATTGTTTTATTCACTGCATTAAATGAGGTATCTTGAGCAATAATTAATAATTGATTACTATTAATATTTTTTATATCTAATAAACTGATCCAAGATTCAAAGTACAGATAGGTTTGATTATAGATTATTTCCGTATTGTTAAATTCATCAAATATTTTTCTAAAATATCCCAAATTTTGGGACCCCAATGTAATATTGACATCTCTCCACTCCGTCTCATCTTCAATAATAAGTTTGATCTTAAATATACTTTCTGTGAAATTTTGAAGAATATCTGGGTAGATTAGAGTAAGTGTGGGCGCAATTGAATCTGTTGAGGTAATTGATATATTCATTTCCTTAATAATATCCAAACCATTATGAGAAGCAACAAGATTACAACTATAATTATGAGGTGCGATATTTATTGTTGTATTTTCAGATATATAAATCATGTATTTTCCATTGCTATGATAATTCTGGCTTTCTCCGATATCTAGATTAATTCCAGTAAAGAAGAAATAAGCATCTAGAACTGGATTACCATTCAAAAAAAGAAATACTGTTAAATTATAACTTGCTCCAAGTTCTATTACTATATCGGTATTATCAACTGTCATATTGTAAGTAGATTGCTCAATTCTTGAATTTGATTCTTCAGTATTGTTTACAGATGTTGCAGAGGGGATTGAACCAAATAATAATAAATAAAAAAATAATAAAATTAATAGAATAGTCTTATATACCTTAGGAAATGTTATTTGAGATATCAATTAATAAACATACATTTTAATTATATTAATACTTTTATAAATAGAAATGATATTTGATCTAAATTGACCCTATAATTTATGATATGGTCTTATGGAATATTTAATATCTCTTTCATAAAATAGTTTAATGTTGTCCCAAAAATATAATCTTCCACACCTAAAGCATTAATTTGGAATGAATGATAAATCGGTAGATATCTTCTTAATCACTGCCACCATAAGCTTGACAATCATCTCCACATCCTTGAGATGGACAATCTCGCTCATGGAGTGCATGTAACGATTGGGGATACCAATGAGTGCGGTTGCCACCCCTCCTCGTGATTGGTAGATGGCACGAGCATCAGTTCCGGTCTGTCTTGGTGCTGCTCTGAATTGCAAGGGTATCTCCAATTCCTTGGCAGTGTTAACAATGAGATCAAAGAGAGTGTGATTAATATTGGGTCCTCGTGATACTACCGGTCCACTACCAAGTTTTACCGGGCCTATCTCACTATCCTTGGTATCAGGAGAATCCGAGGCAAAAGTAACATCAAAGGCTATACCCACATCAGGAGCAATAGTAAAAGCAGAGGTTCCTGCACCCACGGTTCCAATCTCCTCCTGAACGGTGGAAACTGCATATACTGCAGCAGTTGGTTTTTCAGATTTAAGATGACGCAGGATCTCATTGACAATAAATGCACCAATCTTATCATCAAAACATCGGGAGACGATTAATCCCTTATCACCAAGATACTCGAACTCACCCTCAAAGACCACAGGGTCACCAATCCGTACTCCCATCTGCTCGGCATCCTTTTTAGATTCAGCACCGATATCGATGAATTGATCAGATAATTCTATCACCTTAGTACGATCCTTCACCTTCTGCAGATGAATGGCCTTCTTCCCTATAATACCCAGAATTCGCTTCTCACCTGAGAGTACATACACTCGTTTACCTGGTGTGAGATGTGCATCCACACCACCAAGGCTGGCAAAGTACAGGAAACCCTTGTCATTGATGTACCTGATCTGCAATCCAACCTCATCCACATGTCCAGCCAGCATAATCTTAGGCTTGGCGGAAGGATTGAGGATACTGATCACATTACCCAGTACATCTGTCTCAACGGAATCTGCAAATCCCTGTGTGTATTGTCGTATGATTCTCTGTGCTGGTTGTTCCCATCCAGTAGGGCTATCAACAGTCACAAGCTGCTTGAGGAATGCAATATCCAAATAATCAGTCATGATTTCAAAATTAAAGTATATTTCTTAAGGTATAGTACTATACGATGTGTAATTGCTACCCACTAGATGCAATTGATCTGCAGTTATCACAGATCATACCACCCTGTGTTAGTACACCACAGCTGGTGCAGTATCGACCACGTTTCTGCAGAGGCCCCTCCTGCTTCACCTTCTGGATGATTTTGTCAAGAGTACGAGCAGCATAGGGGGTAATATCATCTTCATCTGTGGACAGGTTGATCTTCCTGTAGTTGTACTCCTGATCCTGTGGTTTCTCATTGGCAATCACTGGTTGGAAGGTGTAAGATGCAGGTGGTTTTTCCGCCACAGGTCGGGCAACAACTGGGGTAGTTTTAGGTTTGACGCTAGGACGGGCAAGGGGATGAGGTTTATTCTCCACACTGGCAAAAAGATCCTTGGGAACAGATCCGGGAACTAGCTCATTGACTCTTCCTCTCACTCGCATGTATAAGGAGGATGTACTCCTGATCTCCAGGGGATAGATGATATAGGGATACAAAACGGGGATGATGATCATTATGAAGATGGAGACCTTGAAGTACACCAGCAATGCGGATATCCCAAGAAATAGTACCCTGACAAAAGCAGCCTTGACTGAGAAGGGATTGTTGATCTCAGAATACCGCTTGATATTGGAGTAGAATTTCGTCCACTGCACATTCACTGGGAGCACTGACATTCCATAGCCAATGGATATGGAGACTATATCTGAAAATTTGATATAGATGAAGATAAACAGCAGGCTAATGATAACCATGGAAAATGGAGAGAAACTGAATCCTGAGATTGCACCAACAATGACAATCATACACACATTCACCAGGCCGAGTAAAATATGGGAGATCATCGTCTGAATTAGACCAAAAGTGGAGTAATTTATCTCCAGATCCTTGAGATCAGGAGCATAATTGTTGAAGAGGATGATATTCTTCCTGTTGGCGAGTATAGCTGAGATGATGAACAAGGGGATGGCAAATACTACGGATAGTGCTGAGAAGGGTGTGAAAATTAGTTTCATAGCTGCAAGCATATAGACACCATAGGCAGCCAGCAGGCCAAAAAAGCTGAATTTTATCTGTTTGTTTCCAAATGGCTGAGCAAACTGGGTATTTGGATGAAGGACATCACGTGCCAGGTTTCCCAGTAATTTATCAGCATTCAAAGAATCATCCATCTGCATAAAAATCACTATCTATAGTATGTTATTAGATTGTTAAAAATACAGGAATATGATTCTTGTATTATTTCCTTCTTCTGACCTCCTCATCATTTCAGTCATTCAAATTATTTTTAGCGATGATAGCTAAGAAATTTCAATACAGTATAGAACATATTATTAAGGAATGAGAGAATCATCAATTGTCTTATGGTTGCATCACAATTCAGAGGTCCCTTTACCAAGTTAATGAAGCCTATTTATGAGTTATTTGCCAAATTAGGAATTCATCCCAATATGATTACCATTATTGGATTAGGCATATCAATTTTCTCAGGATGGGCATTCGCAGAGGGTGAATATCTGATTGCAGCATTTGGGATTTTTCTCAGCGGTTTTGCCGATGTGCTTGATGGTGGAGTGGCCAGAGTTGGTGGTTATGTATCATCAGAAGGAGCATTTCTGGATTCTGTTGCGGATAGGCTGGGAGAATCAGCGATATATATGGGATTGATCATCGGATTTATAGATTCCAAGGTCAATCAAGTACTAGGTTTATCATTGCTGGTGCTTTCTTTCTCGATCTCTTACCTCCGCGCCAGAGGAGAGGGATTGGGTATTGAACTGGCGGGAATAGGTATCATGGAGAGAGCTGAGAGAATGGGAGGATTAATGCTGGCAGCATTACTCGCAGAGTGGTATGGAGATCAGGTATTTCTTGTCAGCATCATCGTAATTCTAGGACTTGTTGCACTAACTGTGGTTCATCGCTTCTTCAAGGTATACGATGCACTTAGAATTCAAACACTTGCTGAATCATCATAAATACAAATCAGAAAAGGGAAAAATACATTACAACCTTAGAAACGCTAATTAAAATACGAGTAATTGATGATCTATGAGCACCAAAAAGGATAGAATGATCCAAAAGGCAAGAAGAGATCTCAAGGATAAGGAAACTGAGGAGCCAGAAGCAATGGCACAGGAAAAGAAAACCCCTTCCTTTTTCTCAGGGTTCATACTTATGTTTCTTGGAACTTCAGCCTCTATGTTTGCCCTGCAGGCTGGATATACTCTCTTGGGACTGGCAATAGGCACTCCATTTATCCTACTCGGAATGCAGAGGATGTTCAAATCTACCTCACAGCAATTCAAATCTAAAACCACCGTTTAGGTCAGCTGAAACAAGCAATACATAGTATCAGTAGCACAAAAATTTATACTTGACTGCAAAGAATATCAGATTATGAGTATTATTGATTTACGTAGTGATACCGTGACCAAACCAACTGATGAGATGCGACAAGCAGCAAGGGATGCCATCGTTGGTGATGATGTATTCGGTGATGATCCCACGGTCAATGAATTGGAACAGTATGCTGCCGAGCTTATGGGTAAGGAGGCAGCAATCTATGTGAGTAGTGGTACGCAGGGGAATCTTCTCTCCATCCTGGCTCATACCAGACCTGGAGATGAGGTGATACTTGAGCGAGAATCACATATCTATAATTATGAGGCTGGTGGGATATCAGCAGTTGCTGGGGCATTACCCCTGCCAGTTCTATCTGAAAAGGGATATATCAAGAATCTAGCTGAGTATATCAAACCATACAATATTCATCATGGACCTCAAACTCTATTATGTATGGAAAACACCCATAACAAACATGGAGGATATGCGTTGAGTGTTGATCAGATAAAGGAGATGGCAAGCGTTGCTAGAGATCATAATCTGGCAACACATCTGGATGGAGCCAGAATATTCAATGCTGTGGCCTATCACGGTGTTGATGTGAAGGATTACACCAAAGAAGTAGATTCCATTCAATTCTGCCTATCCAAGGGATTGAGTGCACCCGTGGGTTCTATGGTTGCTGGTACTGCAGAGTTCATCAAAAAAGTGCGGGAAAAGAGGAAAATGTTGGGTGGGGGGATGAGACAGGTTGGGATCATTGCCGCTCCAGGATTGATTGCCCTGCGAGATATGCGTGGTAGACTAGTCGAGGATCATGCGAATGCAAATACCCTGGCAGTGGGACTGCGATCCATGGGAATTGATGTGTGGGAGAATCACACCAATATTATCATATGTGATGTTTCCTCCCTTGGTATCAACTCCACCACTGCAATTAAACGCTTGGAGGAGAGAAATATCCTTGCAGTGCCATTTTCAGATACTTTAGTCCGTTTAACCACCCACAGACATATCTCACAAGATGATATTGAAGCAGCATTAAAAATAATCTCAGAGGTATGGCTATCGAATTGAAAAGTAAAAATGAAATAAAATTGAGTTTTAAAAGGATGTACTCGTAATCTTTTAAAGTATCGACCTCCTAGGTAGAATATATTCTCATAGGATGCGATAAAATTTGGCGATCTTTTCCATACGTAATCAAATGATAGTTCTCGTACTAATTGTATTTTTAGGGTTAACCATGCAAGAAAATGTTGTATCTAGCTCTCAAGTAATGCTGGACCAATTGAATGAAACTGGTAAACAGTATCGAGAGCATGATGAAAAGATAATTCATGCTTTAAATCATTTAGAGGTTCAAATAAATACAATTGTACAGACAGAATTCGAATTGATCGTCATTCAACTCCTATTGGAAGATGAGAATATTATTGGCTCGCAGACGCATCTACTTACAGAATATAATGATACATATACTGAGATTCACGAATTACTTAAAACTCGAGAAGAACTCAATTATGAGATCATAATTGAAGATCCAGATGCCATCCAATTATTCAGTATCGATGAGGAACTTCTCAACTCCACAGCAGGAGTAATTGAATATGTCCAATATAATATCCTTGAATTATTTGAATCCATGAATACAAATCTAAATACCCAGGTATTAGCTCTTGAGGATAATGCACATGCTATCAGAGAAACCTATGATACTGCATCCAATACTATTGTAGAGACTACACTTACTCTTGGGAATAATAATACCGGGCCTTTTGCCAATGTTACCAAGGAATTGGATGAGTTAGAAGATAATCTAGCCACTTCTGGTGATGATACCTATAATTTTGATATGTTAAGAAAGTTCAATGATATTGGTGATGCACTCAGCTATGGAATGAATGCTATTATTCGATTACAAACCACAGGTTTGGGTGTGGATGATGCAGATCCAAGATTTCTTATCAACAGAATCAGTGAATTCAATTCACAGATGAATAATGTCACGAAACTCTATAATGCAGCCTATGAAGCGATCAATGCTACAGCTGGAGTTCGAGCAGAGGAGAATAAGACTCTTGCAGCTATAGATTATACCTTTACCAATCAGATATTACCATTATTTGATGATATAGGCGATGCAATGGATGATTTGTTGGATGCTCGATCTGCAATGCGAATTCTTTATTCCAGCACCATCGATTCCTTGCTCACCAGCTTCTATGATTACTATGAGATCATTGTAAATCAGTATCTGGTTGAGGAGCTGAGAGAATTTGAAGATCTGTTTGAAATTGTGGTTGCAGAATTCAATATTCAAGTAACAACCTACTTGACTTGGGTCAGAAATATAATCTCAGTTATTGTTGGGTTCATGACCATACTCATCATCATCAATATGCTTAGAACCTTCAGTCGGGTGGGTAAAAAATTCAGGGATGTATCAGATGGTAATTTGGATATAGAGATCAAGCAATCATATGCCAAGAATGAATTTGGTGAGCTTGAGAAGGGATTTGATGAAGTAGTTCGACAACTGCGTAGTGCTATCTCCACCTTCAAGACAGCATCGGATAGATTAAGTGGAATTGCAGAAGAACTGGCTGCTGGATCTGAAGAGGCAAGTGCATCTATCAGAGAAGTATCTGATACCATGAGAGAATTCTCAGGTGGTGCCTCTGAACAGAATATCATGCTATCAAGAATCACAGATCATCTAGCCGAGCATCTACAGGATGTGGAGAGATCCTCTGCAAGAATTGGTGAGACATCAAAATTCGTACTAAAAGTAGCCAAGAGAACCAATATCCTTGGGTTGAATGCTGGAATTGAGGCAGCAAAAGCTGGAAAATATGGTAGAGGGTTCTCTGTGGTCGCAGATGAGGTTCGTGATCTCTCTGAGACAACCAAGGGTTCTGCAAATCAGATTGCCGAGATTATTGATGATGTACAGTACTCTATCAGTAAAGCAGTAGAGGATATTCTACGAGAGGTCAATATTGTGAAAGAAGTGGCTGAGAACACTGCAGCAGGATCTGAACAGGTATCAGCTGCTACATTGGAACAGGTAACTATCCTATCAGAGATCTCTGAAACATCATCAGAACTCGCCTTCCTATCACAGGAACTAAATACTCTTATTAACAGATTTAGCCTATAATCTCAAATTTTACGCCTAATTCTTGTAATAATTGAAAGAAAGAAGGAAATGATACATCTACACAATCAATCGAATCCACTTGCACTTTATCTTTACATTGAGTTGCAGCAATACATGCGGCCATGGCAATACGATGATCATTATGTGAGTGTACCTCCACTCCGCCAGCAAGACTAGAAGAGGAAATACGTATACCATCATCAAGTGCTGTGCACTCAGCACCCATCAGGGTGAGGAATGCATGAGTGGTTTGGATTCTATCTGATTCCTTGAATTTCAGATGATGTGCACCGGTGATACTCATCTCACCAGGAGTGAGTGCAGCAATTACTGAGAGTATAGGAAAGATATCTGGTGCATCGTGAAGAGAGATATCAACTGCCTTCAAGTCTGATGGCTGCATAGAAAGCTGGGTAGGGTTCTCCGTTATTTGAGCACCCATCTGTAACAATAATTCAATAATTTTAGTATCTGCCTGTAGTAGTAGCTGTGGATACCAATTGATGTTGATCTGGTTGCCGGGTAATACTCCCGCTGCAATAAAAAATGCTGCAGAGCTGGAATCGGGTGGAACAATGAAATTATAGGATTTACTTAGCTGACCTCCAATATGATAGCTGATGGAATGCTCATCCTCATCAGTCCTCACAGTTATCCCTAGTGGCTCAAGCAGTTGCAGTGTGAGTTGAATGTAGGGAAATGATACTACAGGTTTGAGGATGCGTATCTCCATGGATTCTGGTCTGATTGATGCAGCAATTATTAGGGAGGAGATATACTGGGAACTGATATTTCCACGTATCTCGCACTGAGTACCCGTAATTGGCTTATTGATTCTAATTGGTGCATGATCATCATCGGAGGAAATATCTGCACCTAGTTGTTTTAAAGCCACAATAAGAGGACCCATGGGACGTTTATTCAGTGAATCATCTCCCATGAGAATAGAAGGCTCAGAAAACAGACTACAAACCGAGGTGAGTAAACGTAAGGTGGTTCCTGAATTATCACAAGCCAGATTGGTACTTCCATGCGATGCCGCGCGGGTTACTCTCCATCCTCCATCTATATCCTCAAATGCAGCACCCATCTGTTCCAAACAGAATTTTGTGGCAAGGGTATCTGACCCACGCAGGGGATTGATAATGGTTGAACCAGGTGTGAATGCAGCTAGTATTAATGCTCTATGAGTAATACTCTTGGACCCTGGAACACTAACATCACCCTTCAATGAGGAGGGATAGATGATAACCGATCTCGTAATTGTGTATGCACCACGTCAAACTCATCGAATGAATTCTTAATATTTTGCATCGTCTGGATGCTAGTCTCCCTTTTTTCAAGCATAAATAGGGATGGTCCAGCTCCGTTCAACCCCACCATTCCAAAAGATCCCAGCTCCTCGATAATATCAGGTCTTCTGAGTAGATGGGGAGCATAGGCTTGTGTGTTATAGGTTATGGCATCAATATACTCTTCTTTGATAAACTTATCATGTGCCTTCTCGATCAACCTCATATCCACTGATTCTAGAGGCAAGCTAGTTTTAGGATTGGATGTCTGTGGAATGAGAAGGAGTACGTTATAGGGGAGTAATGCTGATGGGATGTGTTGATGAGAAAGTAGACTTCTATTACTGGTTTGGGTGTACGATAGACCTCCAAGATACGCGGCATAGGCATCATCTAATGCACCGGTGATGGAAACACCTGCATCAATACTAGCCTTGACAGCTAGCTGAATAATCTCATGAGGTCCAAGGGAGACATCATAATACGTGGCAAGGCCCTCAACCAAACAACAGGATATGGCGGATGATGTCTTCATCCCACGCTGAGATGGCAGGGTTGAGTGAGTTTGTATCTCTATATTGCTGACTGTGATCGTTGATTGTTCTTCAAATACGTCGATACAGGCCTTAACTAGCAAATTATCTTCAGACCCTGTGTTGATCTCCAATTCATCAGATGCAGTTATCATAACCGAGATATCCGCATCAATACCCAGTGCAGCTCCATGATTGGATTTAATCGCATTGAGCATAGTTATCGCAGATCCAGATCTACTCATATACATCACCTTGGTAGGGTATAGTTTGAAGATCCTCATCTATATCATGCCAGATATTGAATGCAGCTCTTGCCTGATAGTATAACATCTCCATACCTGAGAAATCTACTCGTTCATCTACGTGATATTTAAGATCAATTTTCAGCTTACAAATGCATTCAACAGCTAGACTAAGGAAACCCACAGGAGTAGCATTAATTATCAAATCTGTGTGGATCGTCTTGGGTAGGGGTTTGATGGCAATGAGTGAGTATAACTCTGGTGAAAACTCATCTAAACGGGATTCAGATCGATAATACAGTGTTACTGGCATATACTGCTGCAACACAAATGCCACCGCTCGTGCTGCTCCTCCAGCACCTATGACAGCAGCAGAAGTATGAATCTCCAGCTTATTATTGCGTAAAAATCTCCTGAAACCCAGTACATCAGTGTTATGAGCCTCAATTTTACTGGAGAATTTTAATGTATTGCAGGCATTAGTTATCCGGACATCATCTGATTGCATATCTGCAATTTCAGCTGCGATATGCTTGTAGGGGATAGTCACATTGATTCCCCTGAATCCTAGGTCCTTTACCTTACGGATCAGAATACGAGCCCGGTTTGGGTCACTAGCCTCCAGTACATGGTAATATCCGGATATGGCATGATGTGCATAGAATTCCTGATGAAGTTCGGGAGAGCGGGAGTGAGATATATCACAACCAAGTAGACCTGTAAAGCTAGAGGATTGACTGAGATTCAACAGGATTTGATAGTGCATGATCATTTTTCCATCCCCTCCAAACACAAACTCCTGGGGTAGGCAGGTACGACTGATCTCAGCTAATTTACCAATCCCCAGTATTACATATCTGGGAAGAACTGCACTCAGTAGTTCGTATGCCTCCAGAAGATCAAGTGTATCATGTGGTTTACCTACGAATTTGTAGATATGATGGTGCTCCAGGCTGGGTAATGCTTCCACAAATTTCTTTGCACCCACAAGCATAGAATCCTGATAATTATGTTCTGACAGGATAAGTGATCTAGTTGAAGTTATAGGGTCCCGTTGAATCTCACGATCCAGATATTTTACTGAATATTGCATGCAGAGATCCAGAAGATCCGATCTGTTAGGTTGTGGTGTTCCTCCTTCAACCTCAGATCTGACTGTTAAAATTACTCTGTCAGGATCTACACGTTGCTCATCTAGTAATTTCAGAAGCGCAGGATCCTGATCTAGTCTGAACTCAAATAATACATCTTCTAGTTTCAGAAGATGAGTATCTGATTTTGTAATTAGCAACACAACAACTCTATTCATTTCTCATCGATCTGCTCATCAACAGCCATTCCAAAATGTCTTCCTGATTCAAGAACTGAGATCAGGATTTTATCACCCTTGACTAATTTATCCACTCTGACTGAAGAGGATTTTGTCATCACCTTCACTGTCTCTGCATCCTGTAGAATGATGGGGTAATCTCTACCTTCATACATTACCTGCACCATAATCAAGGGTCTGCGTTCGATCTTGATTCGTGTTATATGTTCTAGTCTAGTATTTCCATACCGATCGACAATGAGTACTTTATCCCCTGATTTCAATTCAGACAGATACTTAGTTTTATCTCCAATGTATGTATATAGTGATACAACACCAGCATTAACCCTGAAGGGCCGAGCAGATACAAAACCAGTTTCTGCCACTTCTGCTTGAATTAATGTCATGATCTTTGCGGTTGAGCCAACGAGTAATCCCTCTCCATCTTTAAGCAGAGATACAGTATCCACACACACTCTATCCCCACTACCAATCCGAGAAATTTGAGATACTTCAGCCTCTATAAGTTCTACTTTTGTTTGATTCTCAGTCAAATATGGTAGAAAATCCTCCAGATCGTGTCGATCAAGATGGATAATACATATATCAACTCCTATTTCAAGTATGGTTGATAATAATTCTATTTCCTGTGGAGTGTGTGCAGAAGCCATAAGTCTGGTACTTGATGTGGAGAATTTGGCAATTACATTCTCAAGAGGGATGATATGCCAATCCCCGGTCTCTATGTATAAAAAATCAGATTGATAATCCTCAAGATCCATCAGGGATTGCATATCCTCTGCACATTTCACCTGAAATAACTTTCCCTTTACTTTCTCACCATCAAGGATCTCATTACCACTTATCTGTAACTGGGGATGATGCGATGGTAGGTGTTCATCCACGATCAGACCAGCAACGTTTAACCTATCAAGTGATTCAGGTATGCTCTGTGCACGTAGATCAATGAAGAAATCCAAAATTATCTACCTCTTTGACTGCCTGGTGTACAACCTCTCGCAGTCTTGACATAGCCTCCAGCTGGTTATCAGCCTGGAAAACATTCCTACCGATGGAAATACCAGATGCCCCAAGCAGTATGGATTGACGCATGGTTTCAAGAAACTGCTTAAAATCTCCAGTTTTAGATCCCCCTGCAACTATTATGGGAATATTTATCCCCTGAGCCACCTCATCAAATCCCTTTGCAAGATCCGTGGTATGTATTTTGACAATATCCGCTCCAGCCTCTTCCACCACTCTTGCTGCATGAGAGAGAGAATCAACAGATTTATCATCATTACCCTGATTATCACGAACATAGGTCATGGAGAGTAATGGTAAATTGTAGTAATCCGCCTCCTCACTAAGTTGAGAGAGATCATAGAGCATGGATGCATCTTCATCTGGACCGATATTCACATGACATGATATTCCATCAGCCCCTAGTCTGATAGTGTCTACTACAGAACCAGTAAGTATTTTGTAATTTGGTCTTGAAGACATACTTGTTGAGCCTGATACATGAACCATCAATCCTGTCTGTCTGGGAAGCTCAATTGAACGTACCATCCCTCGTTGTACTATGATAGTACTTGCTCCACCCTGTATGACTTGTTGTGTAGTGTGATTAATATTCTCTAGACCCTTAGTCACCCCAATGGAGTAACCATGATCCATGGGCACTGCAATAATAGCTCCCGTCTCATCTATTAATCTGCGTATTCTGTTTTTTTTACCAATTGACCAGTAAACCATATGTGCAAGTCAGAGTGTGAGATATAATAGCTATTAGTTTCATTTACTCATTCAAGGCTATACATTGAACATAAAAATGTCATTCCGATTTACTTATCCAATTCAATATTTTGCACATGGGCAAATGCCGTCTTTTCCCTTAATTTTTACAAAAAATATCATCTTAGTAAAGTACTAAAAACGAACCTTTTTATTATTATGAGTAGTTGTGATGAGTATGGAGCCTGATCGATACCGACTAGATGATTTTGACCGCAAGTTATTGAAATTACTGCAGGAGAATTCAAGAGCAAAAAATACCGAGCTAGCCCAGGAGTTGAATGTCACTGAGGGAGCAATCAGAAAACGCATTAAAAAGCTGGTGGAATCTAAATATATTGAGAAATTCACCATTAAATTAAACGAGGTGAAATTGCCAACCACTTCAGCAATTGTGCAGATAATGATTGGAGGGGACATGAGTCCTGAAAATATTAAGGACGAAATCCTGGGTAATGTCAATGGTGTGGATACAATTTACGAAACTACAGGAGAGGTAGATCTCTTCTGTATTTTTAACACATCTGGTGATCATGCGCTCAAGGATGCCATTGAGAAACTTCGAAGCATAGAAGGAGTGAAATCAACCAAAACCTTTGTCGCACTCCAAAAGACCAGAGGAAAATCCAGCAGCATCCTATAATCCGAAATTTTTATGATTGAATATAGTAAAGGCTGAAAAATCAATTGTTTGGTCTATAATCTAACTTGACAAGAATATATTTTTATTTCTTAAATCAAGCATTAAACGAAAGGAAAACTAGTTTTTCCTATGAGGAGAAATAATTGGCCGAAACAAAGCTAAAAATAATCTTGCTCGGAAACGGAGGAGCAGGTAAAACATCTATTGCCCGTCGTTATACCGAGAACAGATTCTTATCATCCTACAGACCAAGTCTTGGCGTTGATTTCATGGTGAAACGCCTCATCCATAAGGGATACAAGATCAAGGTGATGGTCTTTGATACTGCAGGTCAAGAATTTATTGCTTCATTACGACAACGTTATTATTTTGCCGCTTCTGGTGCAGTGATCGTCTATGATATCACCTCACGCAAAAGCTTTGACCTGGTGGGAAAATGGGTTGATGAGCTACGTAGAGAAGCTGGAGAAATCAAAACCATGTTGGTGGCCAACAAGCTAGATCTTCAGAAACAACGTGTGGTAAGTACAGAAGAGGGAGAGGATTATGCCAAGAAAATTGGTGCTGAGTATTTTGAGGTTTCCGCAGCCACTGGATGGGGTGTTGACGGTATCTTTCAACCTTTTGTCGAATTAGCGGTGTAATGTAGTATACGAAAATTATTGAATGATTGTTTGATTTTAATAGGATTTTATGTTTATTTGGCTATACTTAGCAATCTCTGGCCATTAAGGTCTTTCTGTCGTTAGCCTTGGCTCTCTTGATAGCTGCGTCGAGAACCTTCATGAAGGCTTTCTCGAGGGCTTCGAGGCTGTCTCCGCCAGTGTTAAGACCCTTGGTCTTGATGTAAGCTCTGATTTTTGATTGAACAATTAGATCTACCATTTTTGTTTTCACCTTTTTCTTGAAAGTTGTAGCCATTATCATATAGTTTTGACATTCAATTATTCAACTGCTTAGTTACTCATTTTTTCGAATAAATAACTGATTTCTAGTTGAGTATTGACGGTCAGAACCGAACAATAATAACTACACTAAACATTATCTCACCCTACTTAAATATTTCGCAGCTTCAGAATCAATTACCACTAATTATCCTTCTAGCCACAACATTTTGTAAGTTCGAGCAATCCATTAACTTCCCTCAGTGAAGGTCAAAAATTTTTAATTTTCAGACAAGAGAGCTCTATAATTAAAAAATTTTTATTTCCAGCCGGTGATTTTTTTTCCATTCCTTCTTTTCCATATAATTTATTTTTTCAGAGAATGGCGCCTTTTAAACGAGAAGAAGGTAGCGTCTAGATGAAAAATTTTGGTAATTTCCACGCTCAAACCACCAAATAATCAAATATTATATTGTCAGATAGTGTGAACTTCTAGGAAATATAAAATCTGTATTATTGTTGTGCTCTAGCTTGAAATTCGGGATATGTCAATCCAGATAGCTTCCAGGCCTCTCTTGCCTTTAATTTACCATCTTTGTATATTTTTATGATATATTCTATCAGATATTCAGATAATCCTTGTTCTATATATTCTGAAAGGAAATCTCCTATGTCCTCATCTGTTACGATGCGTTGGAGCTTATCATTTAACTCCTCTCGTACTGAAACCTCATACCTAGCCAATGTTGTTTCTCCTCTTTTGTCAGGTATGACCTCCAATATTATTAGAATTATGGTGTGATAGCTTAATATAGAATAGAATGTTCAAAAAAATTATAATTTAGGTAGGATGACATCTACTAATCGTTGTGTTACTTCCTCGGTAGTTCCTTCACCATCAACCTCAATCACATTCATTCCCTCAAACAGAGTTACATAATTGCGCTCGATTTTCTCAAGGGCATCGGTTTGTTCAAATTTCTCAATCACCGTACGAGATGAGGCAGTTATCCTTTCCAGTGCAACGGGAATACTAATTTTCAGATAAATGATAAGATCGGGTTGAGGTACTTGAGAGTTTATCATCTTGTTCCAAGTAAATGGTACCCCCTGTGATCCTTGATATACTATAGATGATGCGACATATCGATCGGTTATAACCGATGTACCTTGGTTAAGAAGTGGTTCAATTTCATGATTGTAATGTTCAATGCGATCTGCAGCAAAGAGCAATGCATCAACAAAAGGTGATGAGCTGGGATCACTTAAATACTGACGTAATAATAGGCCTATTTTTCCCTTCGTAGGTTCTCGAGTATGAAAAATGGAGTATCCCCTACGTTTGAGCTCCTGTTGTACCAATTTACTTTGTGTAGTCTTACCAGAACCATCAATTCCCTCTATATTAATTAGAAGGCCCTTCTTCTGAGACATTAGCTCAAGAAAATCCTAGCATTACTAATACCTACCTAAAGTACAATCACCAATGTGAAAAAAACAGGTAGTATGCATATCGAATCACCTCACTAGCGCTTTTCAACAATGAGTATGGGACTCGATTGATTTGATTGATACGAGACTAGAGTAAACGCTATTTTTTAAGCAAATACATGAGTTGAGTGTAAGATTTGCCAAAAAAAGTTAAAGAGGATACTAGTTTAGATAAGTCATAAGTCACATTTTGTGAAGTAAATTTGGTGAAATTATGAGTAGTTCCTCAGGTAGTAAAACAAGAAGGAGAAAGGGAGTCACCCGCAGAGTAAAAGACTCACAGGGTAATATAGTTGTTAAACAGTACAAAAGAAGAGAAACGAGATTTAAAAATCCCCTCAAACTTAAACATATACCACAGATCATCATTGGATTACCACTTCTAGCATATGGAGCGATGGCATATTTCCAGAATCAAGGCGCATTTGCCAATTCTGCCTACGGTACACCCGGATATACCATTGAATATATTTTCAATTCATATGCTGGATCATCGGCTCTGTTCCTTGCAGGTACATTTGCCGCAGCAATTGGCATCATTCTTGGGTATACCATCCTCATTAAGGGATTTAAAATTAAAAAGTGGCCCAGTGCATGGAGAACCCTCTTTGCACTAATGGCAGTATTTGTTGTAATCTCAGCGATCATTTCACCATTGACAAATGAATTAGATATAGGTCAAAGAAACCTGAATGATGAGGATTACCTCACGGGTATTACCGGAGATTATGATCTATCACTACTTGATTCACCATTCTATTCAGAATTTCTTGATGGTCTATTAAACCTAATCGGCAATATCCCTGATCCCAGTCTCATCGTTGCCAATGTCACCCCGGCAGATGGGGAATCATTTGATCCAGATTCAGATCGATACCTATGGCGATGGGAGGTGGCAGATACCTACGATCAGGATAAGAATGACTTCATTCAGGGTTATGAGGATGCTCTGTATGACCTGTATCCAACTGCACTGGATGATACATTACCTGCTGATCAGACCAAAGCATTTAGAATCAGTCAGCAGCTACTCACCTTCACCACAGCTTATCAGCAATCCATTATCACTCCATGGCATTCCGAACTCGGAGCTCAGATAGGTCAGGTTAATGATTTTCAGTACAATCCACAACCAAGTTCTGTTTCAGTAATTGAGGATAGAACTAATGGATGGACAGACATTAATGAGCAACCGGGAGTGGATATATTTCTAAGTGAAGCAGGTGCATCTGGATCATTCTCCTACGATGGATTCTGGACCGCAGAGGATAAGAGTTCTATCATGACTGACTCCATTGAATATGCTGACCTAGAGGACATTTTAGATGCACTCGATTCCAGTGCTGATGATACCCGGTTCAATGAGTATGATAATTATAATCAGATAACCGATATCTGGGGAGAAGGAGCACTACCAGGAGGTAGTGGAGATACCTACCAGGGTAATGATTACTATGCGGGTGAGGATGGATTCAGTACCGCATATAATGAATTTTTACAATTAATCTTACAAGATCCCACCATCTCGATCTATGATCTTGCATTTATGATCTACAATCAGGTGAGTACCAGGCTCATCACTGACCTGCTCAACCAGAATATTGAGATCAATGCCGCCTCGGAAGATGCTCAATCACAGGCAGGAACTGTTGATAAGGCATATTTCTATTACAATGCCATTGCCAATGATGGCAGTTATGGTATTCAGGATATGCTGGTGGGTTTCACTCATATGTTACGAGCATTTAATATCCCCTCACGTATTGTACTAGGGTTCTCAGTGGGAAATGTTGCTGATGATCTGATACAGATCACCATGGGACATATTCACAGCTGGGTAGAGGTACTGCTCCCCTATGATTTGGAGGGTGATGTGCACTATGCTTGGGGTGTATTCAATCCCATTCCAGATCCCTACATCTTCTTACAGAATGGTGGAGAATTGGAATATGGTAGGAACTCACTTGGTGGTGAGGCTGATCTGACACTGAAATTCGATAGTGGAGTGCCCACAACCATGCCTAATGGGCTATCCATCGAGGGAAAGAATGAGTTCACCCAGTTTGATTTCACCTCTGATGTATCAGCAACAGCCAGTGTCCAATTTGATACTATTGCAGGTAGCAATCAGGCTGTATCACTTAGACTACTCAATGATTCCGATATACCTACCAATGGTCAGATAGATCCAACCACAATACTTGATTTGGGACTTGACCTTGGAACTATTATCACCAACAGTACTGGAAATGCAACTATTACTCTTAATGCCACCCGAAGTGGAGTTCTGTATATCGAGCATGATGATGGAAGTTTGACCAACCTAACGCAAACCCAAGATGCCGTGGTTTCACCACTTAATCCACTGGGCACCATGGGTTCGTATGGTATACAGATTCTCCTGGCAATGTATGGTCTTGATTATGATATCATTCTCTTTGCATGGGTGGATAATTCAACGCTCGGATTGGAGGCGGATCTGCCGGTAGTGACGGTACCGACGGGGGTGGGTACAGAAACGGTGGATGCAATCGGCTTAATCCTAGGAGAAGAAGTTGAATTCACTGCCACCGCGGAGAATTCTGGAACAGGAGAGAAATTAGAAGGGATTAACAATATCTACCTGATGGTGATGGATACTGATACTTTCTCATCTCTTCAAAATGATATAGCAACTGGTCAGGTATCTCAGAGTACGCTTGATCAATACTCAGAGGATCAACCCTTCAGCACTACAAATTCCAGTGGTATGGGTGATTACACCTTCTCATTTGATGCCTCCTATACAGAGAAAGAATTCTATGCCGTCGTGGCCTATATCCAGGGAACTGGAGTCTATGCCAGTATGATAGCATACCTTACTGATTCGGTAACTATTAACAATATCAATTTTGAGCAAGGAGATTACCTGGGAAGACAACATTTCTATGTTAATGATACAGAACATCCAGTCAAATATAATATCACCATTCACGCACAGGAATTAGATACTGATGCAGTGACTAACCCAGTAGAATTAGCCACAGTATCAGCATTCACCACAAGAAATGCAGCAGGAATTGGTCTGGAATATTATATCATGAAATTATCTTATTTTGAGGATAATGTATATGGTCAGACCTTTGCAGATTATCTCTCTGCAACTGTCGGATGCTCAACATCACCTGGTATTGGAAATTGCTTCTATATGGATCCTGATAACCCCAATGATTATTTCAACTACACTGAACAATATGATTTGGATGCAGGCATCACCCAGGCTATGGTAACCATAACTAATGATGCCTTTGGATTGGGTCAGTATGTGATTGTTATTGGAACTCAGGATTATGAGTACTTCACCAACACAACCTTCTTTGTTGTACTCAGTCCACCAGCATATGCTGCAGATATTGATTACAAGTTACCCTTGGATATATTCCAGGTAGATACCTTCAAGAATCACAATCTTCAAAGTTTGGAGAAAGAGCTTCTTATTCAAGAAAATAATTTCATTAAGCATGTCATTATTGGGGGATTAATCATATCTATCAGGAGGTTTGAGCAGTGAGACCACGCCACCTTTTCCTAATTGCTTTACTCCTCAGCTCATTACTGTACTTCAACATTCAAGTGCAGGCCATTGAGGAGGTTGAGGAAGTTCCTGTTAAGGATTATAATAATCCTCTTCCCATCCCCAAGGCAAAACCAGGAGTGGTTACGGATATCCCCTCCACCCCAGTCAAGAAAACACCAACTGTGAATAATCCTGCTCCGTATAGATCAAATATTGGCATTGATGCAGTGGCATCAGATATTAGGAAGGACTTTGATGAACAGGCAATCATCACAGGAACTGTACAAACTGCATTGGGAGAACCCTATTCCTTTGGTACTGTGGAATTTTACTGGGATGAGGTACATGATGGTTCACCAGCACAAACGAGTACAACTGATGCACAGGGAGATTTCTCCTTCACCGTTGATTTTGTACATGGTGATGTTGGTGCCCATTTTTACGAGGTATACTATCCAAATACCCCTGTAAATTACACCAGATTACCTGGTGTTGCTCTCGAGGGTAATGTATTTGTTTTCGATACCGTAACACCATCAATATCCACAACAGCAGACACTGTCGGTTTATTCCAGCAATTTACCATATCATATGAAATTGTCAATGGAATTGGTGCTGATCTGGATCCTAATTCTGCTAATGGTTTATCTGTAGATTTCAAGATCAGTTCAGATAACACCGCAGAACATCTCAATAATCATGCAGATAATACCACTGCACCAGTTACATTCAGTGGAGGTACTGCTAGTGTCATTTATACCTCACCATATGCAACAGATGACTATACTCTTACCATTGATGTGGTAATATCAAGTTCTGTTCTCAGTGATGAGGATTTTGCATTTGTTAATTTTGGGACCTATGGTGCAACCAAAGAACTGGGAGATGCATCACAAGATGTTGATGTGGCTGTGTCACTTGCTTTTGTGTACGATTTCAAAATAAACAATAGAGATTTTATCAGCAGTTATTATTACAAGAGAAATGGAACTCTCATTGAATTGGAGGGCCATCTTGAGAATAATGGACAGGAGCTTGTACTTGAGAATGATCGAAATTATCAGGTCACCATGAGTGGTGGTGGATCCAGTGGAGATACTCAATCCGGAGTATCGGATGCCAACGGTAACTTCACCTATAGTATTGCCCTGAATAAAGTTAATTTCCCCAATCCCAATAGCAATATTATCATCACTGTAACCTTCCCAGGTGAATCGATTATCGAACCTGCATCAAAAACCTTCACTATCCGGTTGGAGGGAATATATGGAGGTTTAGCATTCAAACATTCGAGTAATGTCAATGCTACACATCACATTGAGGACACCATGTACTGGGCCAATAGTGAGAATACATTATATGTGAATGGTACTCTCACTGATGAGGATGGAGTTAAGGTCAATGGCATTAATGTCAAATTAAATATCAATACCAAACAAGAAGTGAATTCTACATGGTCTGGCATACAGTCAACCAATTATGGAACTGACACAACAGATGTTAATGGATTCTTTGAATTCAGCATTACCATACCAAATCTGGCTTATGCAGTACCTTGGCTGACTCTAAATCTTACTGTTGCAGCAACAGCAAAATGGAAACAACCGGCCACTCCGGTTACCAATGAGGTGTTGAGTTTCATGTACTTCAGAACTACTGCATTAACCTTCATGATGGAGAGAAATGTGACAGGTAGTTTTGTAGAGCATGACATCAACACGGCAACCATTAGCTTTGATTACTTCAATGACACTCTGTACTCCAATTTCACAGATAATATTCTGTATAATATGTCAATCGTCGATGAATTTGGCCGTGCTCCAATTGGACTCAATGTCTCTGTGAACTTTGTCATCAAAAATGCAGCTGGTGCAACTCAGGCAACACTTCCTGCAAAAATTGAGTTCTATGTCACCACAGCAAATAAGGGTGTATTCACCGTAAATTTTGATGAATTTACGAATATCAATAATTATGCCAGTTATCTACAATTCAAGGGATATAGATTTGAGGTGGAAGTGAAATTTGCTGATTATAATAGCGGAATTAGCACAAAAACGGTTACTGATCGCTTTGTGATCTATGGCCAGGATGAAGTCGCTCCATCTATTCTCAACTACAATGATGTCAATGCAGATTCAGGTGTTGAGGATAATGTTACCATTATTATCAACCTGGATTACACCAAGAGTAAACTAGATAATATCCGCAATCTTACTCTCTACTTCCGTTATTCAGATAATCTAGCAGGTCTGGACACTCCAACCTACTCAGATGATTATACTATCGTACTCATGGATTACTATGCCACCTTGCAGAATTTCAATTACACTATTCTATTCAATGGACATGGTAGATGGGTACAGTGGTATGTGGTTGTGTATGACTATGCAGGATATGGTTTGTATCTCAATGGAACAACCCACAAATATGGTGGGTACCCAGGATGGGATCATGATTATACCTTAACTGATAATGAGGGATCATTTGCAAGCCCTCATACTTTCATGATGGGTGATATCACCATTGCAGAAATTGAACTGGCTGATAGTGTGACGATCAATGGAGAATCAGTGCTGAATGCGAATAATATAACCATTGGTGATCTGATTATCATAACCATTGCCTTACCTGCAGATCTTTCAGGATATGAGAATGTCAGTATACACTATCATATCAATACCTATGATCCACAAACGCAAATACTGGTAGTAAATGCTACTATAACCACAGAATTAATGGTATTTCTCAGTCAATTCTCTAATGGTGGTGTGACCTACTATGTCTATGGTATCACGCTAAATTCCACAGAAATTGGTATGGGATGGTTCACCCAGTTGGATTACAATTTCACCTACTTTGATACTGCGGGTAACTCATTCACCACACCATCTGTACTGCAATATATTGAGGATTCCAATCCAAATGTCAAGGATACCTGGGTGTATGATGAAGTGGATCCAACTGGAAACTTCAATAACACCAAATTTGCAGAGGATATACTCAAGATTAACAATACCAAATCAACAGATCTAGCTACTGAATTTGAGGTGTATAATGGAACCGAGGGCATATATATAGAATATAATGTCACTGATGGATTTGGTTCTGGTATCAAATACCTCAATGTCACCTTCTATAATGTGACTACAGATCTTGATGGAAAAGTTACAGCATATACTGTACTTGGAGGATTTGATCTTATTGTCAATGGTACTATCGTCTATGAATTCAATGGACTATTATTAATACTCAACCAGGGGATTGGTCAACCGGTTGGTCAGTACTATTTAGCACAATTCTTCATTCCAGCAGAGTACCTGGTGGCGAATACTACGGTATCGTGGACATTATTCCTAATAGATAATGCTAACCGCTTAACAAAATTAAATGATAATACTGCAGGAGGTAATACATACAAAATAAATGTGGTAGAACCTCCAGTACCTGAGACACCAATCGTGGATGAGGATATCGTTCTCACCACAGAAGTGGTTATCACCACTGATGAGGATGGAAATACCATCACCCAGACCACTGTGAGAGAAGTTCCAGTTGAGGAGAATTCCAATGCTCAGTGGATAATTCTAGGTTTTATTGGTGGTCTTAGCTTACTCATCTTGTATTATCAGAGACACAACATACTTGATATTGTTGCTCGAAGAAGACGAAGAGCATTAGCCAAAGCCACATCAAAGGATCTGCGTGCAGATATCCAGAAATTGATGGCCGAGGGTAAATACAAACGAGCAATTGAACAAATATGGACTACGCTGGAGCGTGTATCCCGAGAGGTGATCCATGCACCAAGAAAATTCAATCAGACTGCCCGGGAATTCACTGAATTCCTATCAACTATCACCAATGTCAATAGTGATGCAATCAGGGTAATATCTGATGAATATGAATTTGTCCGGTATGGTAATGATCCACCAACCCGAGACAATGTCGAGAATGCATTAAATGCATTAGACCACGCAGTGGAAGTGATTATCCAATCAGGTTCCCGCGTTAATTATGAGGATGATGATGACTTTTAGATGAAGGTTTATCATCCAAATTTATAAGAAAAAGAGAGAAGTGAAAATATATATGGGCTTATTCGATGGCATCAAAAAATTCTTTGAAGGAAGAGAAAAAGGCAAAATGGCCGATCGCAGCTTACTAGACGTGAAGCAGGCGGCACAGGCATCCAACTACAACCAGGCATCTCGCTTAGGTTTTACTGCCTTGGAACAATTCGGGTCAATATACCTGGATATCAAACGTGAAGTATCAACTACGGCTAGGGAATACTCCAAATTACTCGTGGAGACAGGAGCAATTACCGCAGAGGAACTTGAACCAATCATTAACAACTTTGAACTTGCCACATATAGTGAGCATGAGGTTACCTTTGATGATTACCGCACTGTGGAGGAATCCCTTGATAGTGCCAACAGAAAACTAGGTGATTGGGCTCGGGGCAAACGACCCAAGAAATCCAAGGGAGGAGCGAAGAAACGATCCGGTGGTAAACCCAAGAAAAGAAAGGGAACCGCAGGATCTAGTGCTGCTAAACGCAGAAAAGCAAGACAGAGAGCGAAGTGAGACTAAATGTCACAATCAGGTAGAAGGAGAACGACATCGGGGCTTGTACGCAAATTACAGGCAGCTGCGATCGTCATTCTCTTTATATTCAGTGTAGCACCAATAATCCTAGCTGCATTTCCTAACGCATCCACGAATAGCAGGTATTCTGTGTATAACACTGGATATGATGGCTTATCTGTGGTTAGGAACCGGATGGCAAGTCCTGTGTTGGATGTCAACAATGGAAGAGATTACAATGTCTCAACCACCATATCCAACCTTAATATCCTCAACCGGTTCAACGGATCAGGAGCACTAGTGATTGTTGGTCCATCTGCAGATTTTGCATTTACAGAAACCTTTTCCGTGCTGTTGTATCTACTCCGTGGAGGATCTCTCATTATTGCTGATGATTTTGGTACTGGTAACCAGATACTCGAGCCGATTTTTGATCTCTTCAGTAATCTAGATACAGTTTGTGAGAATGCAGCAGAGGCAGGTATGGAGATGCCATGTACTGATGATCTTCTCAGTGGCGGTCTGGAAGGAGGAGGAGAAACCCCACTCAATCCCGATCAAGATATTGGAGGAGATCTACAGGGTGCAGGCGAGGAGCTTGCTGGAAATTTCCTTATGTCTTTACTGAGCACTGTTCGTGGGTTTGGGTTCAATAAAACCTCAGTCTTGATGGATATTGCATCCAATACTGATAATATAGCCAACCCCAAGATCGTGGATATTGATGATACTGCAATCGAGGGTATGACCTTCACCAATTATATACCAAATCCAGAACGTGGAATTCAGATGGAGTATGGAACTATTATCACCATCAAATTGAATATCCAGCAGGAGGTATACAACGCAGAGACTAATGAGTATCAGACGATCAACAAAACGGTGTATCAACCACTGCAAAAACTATCTGCATCAATGATTAATGAGAATTTAGGTGATGATGACGCATTTGAGCTAAGTCTACCATTCTTCCCGCTGTACTCGTCCAAACACTCTTGGTTAGAAACCAATCTAGATCAAGCTGTAGCAGGCACTGCAGAACCTGATGCATATGAATGGGGTAATGCAAAATTTGCCGTTGCACTATCCATTCCCCTGGTACCAGGAATGGGGAAGATTATCTTCCTTGCAGATCCTGAGATATTTATCAATCGGTGGACAAAGCAAACTGCAGATAATGCCAATCTGGATATGATAGAGGCATTGATGTATATGGCCACCTCTCATCAGGAATCTACACCTGGTAATCCTATTCCACTGATCTTCGATTTTGGACATACCTACCAATCCTTCACTTCTCCAGCATTGTACTCAACCGCATTGCTCAAACTCATAGCGGAGATGAGTATGTTTCCCATGTATGCACCATTTGTGCCCTTCATGGCCTATGGTTATGGTAAGAAATTGATGCCATCAAATCGAAGACTTCGACCCATGTTGCTTACCAAGAAGAGAGGGGAATCAGGACAATCTGATTTCGAGAAGAAACTCAATGAGATCAAGGAAACAGGTGGTTATGGAGAGCCCATTGCCATATTATCAACTGCATTAGTACGAAAGGTACGTAGTCATCCCAATTTCGATGGTAATTTTGCCAAGAATCCCAAGGAAATGGCTGATTTCTTTGTTAATAACTACAAATCTGCCGTACCAGGTAGAAGAGAACTCACCAATCAGCTGAAAACTATATTCAGAATTGCTGAGAATTCACACCGTCGTCTCACTCTCGTGGCAGCAAAGAAACATCTAAACTTGATCAAGAAACTCCTTGATTTAATCGGGTAAAATCATAAAACAAAAGAGAAACTTAAGATATACTCATTTATACACAAATCAATGACAGATGGTACATTTATTCGTCCAGATTATGGATTGAAGGATCCTAATGCACAACGTAACATCAAACCACGATTATACATTATTCTCATGTTTCTTGCTTTTATTTTTCTTATCAGTTATACTGTGTATGTTGTTGATTCCTATCGTGCCATCTTCAGAGAATCTAGTGTATCTGCTATCCTCAATGCCAGTGTATTCACCATTGAGATGCTCATTGGCTACTATTCCATACTTCTGTTCGTGCATTTTGCCAAGGGATTTGCACCCATCACACATCCTCTTGATGAGCGGTATACCATGGAAACCATCAATAATGAGGATCAGCTACCCACTGTATCAATTCTCATGCCTATGTACAAGGAACCCCTCAATATTGTCAAGCAAACTATCTTGGCGGCATTGGATATCAATTACCCCAAATCCAAACTGGAATGGGTAGTGGTTGATGATTCTGAGGAAAATCCCGAGCTGGAGGAGTATTGTAAAGAGGTTAATATCAGGTATGTGACCAGGGATAACAGAAAGGGATTCAAAGCAGGTGGTATCAATAATGCACTTAGGTCTGTGACCAGTGAGTATACATTATTTATTGACGCAGATCATATCGTGGAGCGAAATATCATAAAGAACTGCTTGTTGGCATTCAGAGAGAATAGTATTGCAGTACAGACACGTATTGATTTTGTTAATATGCGTACCTTTCTGACCACTATCTCAGCTTTTCTGCAACTACAATTCTTCAGCCTATTCCAACGTGCCAGGAGGCCCAGTGGTTCAGCAATCTTTGCTGGTGGTGCCACCTTGTTTGATACCCTTCTGCTCAAATCCTATGGAGGATTTGATCCTCTGACCATAGCTGATGATACGGATAATAGCTTCATCTACAGGGCAAATGGACATAGAATTGAGTATATTGATGAGGTGGGAGCTTGGGCACTGGTTCCCTGGGATCCACTGCATCTGATTAGACAGATTTGGAGATGGATGACTGGGATAACACGTAGTTTCAGGGCCAGATGGCTCACCATTCTCAGGGGTAAGTCACCACTTTATGTAAAACTAGATCATTTTGCAGTTGGTTTCTTTCCTACTCTGGCAGTATTTGGCTGGGGAGTGGCATTTGTATTCATCTATCTAATCATATCAGATATTTCTATCATACGTAGTTCCATGCTATCCAATCCCTTTTTTGGTGCATTGACTCTGTTGATCTCAGCGTTATCTATCATCACGGGTACATTGGCTGTGTTACTTGATGATAAGAAAATACTCATACATAAAAAACCTGTGGTATACAAGGCAAGCATCATCTTTGCCTTCTATCTCCTGATTCTGACCGCACAACCCCTACTCCTTGGTGCAATATTCAAGGGATTGACTGGGATCAAGGTAAGTTTCAACCGCACACCAAAGGAGAAGAATACCGGAGATAATATCACCCGGGTCAAACGTCAGTATCTATACTATACGTCCATCATTTTCCTTATTGGTCTGAGCTTTCTATACTTTGGGCTCAGTATTCCAATCACTGATTCACGAGCAATCACCCTATTAATCTCAGCATGGGCTGCAATAATTCCCCTGTGCATCAGCCTACTGTGGTACTGGAAGCTGGAGGGATACCTTGATGAAGTTGCGGATATCACTGCCATCGAGGTGCTGAGGGCAGAAGCCGGGTACTGATTAATTCTCTGCATTTCTCAGTTATTAAATGAGGATGAGGATAAAACACTTATATTTTAGCAATCGCTTCTACAGGATGAAATGATAGAGAAGATACCCACTCCTTGGATAGAATCATTGCCAGAAGGCAGGTTATTTACCATGGAGTACGAGGATATTGGGCCCTATGAGTTCTTAAAACGCCGAGTAGAACAAGAAACAAATGACACCATGCTTATCTTCCCCATAGGAAAGAGCATGAGTTATGCTGAGGTGATGCAGGAAGTGGAACGGATGGCAGCACATTTCAAGCATCTTGGATTAGAGAAGGGAGATCGGATCGCCATTCTCACTCCCAATACCCCTCATTATATCGTGACCTTCTTTGCTGTATTATCCATTGGTTGTATCATTGTTCAGGCAAATCCTTTGTATACTGAGCATGAGTTGACATTACAGCTAAAAAACTCAGGTGCCAGGGCCATTATCTCACTCACCATGTTTCAGGAGAAAGTAAACAGTATTATCGAATCTAGAAGCACAAAACTCGAATTTGCAGTGTATGGACAATTGCAGACATATCTCCCCTCATACAAGCGTTTCTTGGGGAGAATGCTAAAGAAAAGTATCTTTGATCCTGAGAACCGATCCTATGATGCTCCATTTATTGAGGAGGAATATAGCTACTTCTACGATGAGTTCATTTTCAATGATTATGAATTCAAGGAGGAGGAAATCGATATTTACAAGGATATTGCTGTCTTCCAGTATACAGGTGGTACAACTGGAGTATCAAAGGGAGCGATGCTCAGTCATCGCAATCTGAGTGTTAATGCACAGCAGGCCAGGCAGGTTCTTCATATGGTACCTGAAAAAAAGGGATCCATCCTGACGGTTCTACCCCTGTTTCATGTCTTCGGTATGACTACTTGCCTTGGATTATCCATTCAATTGGGTATTCCACTGATACTGAATGTTGCATCCCCACCAGATTTCAGAGATATTCTCAAATGGATCCAAAAATACAAGATTACCTTCTTCCCAGGAGTTCCAGCCATGATGGCCGCCATTGCCAATCATCCCATGGTAGAGAAGGCTGATTTCTCATCACTCATTGCAGTTATCTCAGGAGGAGCACCACTTCCCATTGAGGTGGCAAGAAAATTCCATCAGGTTACTGGTGCCTACCTAGTCGAGGGCTATGGTCTATCAGAAACATCACCAGTGACCCATGTCAATCCTATTGGTTTACCGGTGGAGGAGATGGTAGAGGGTAGTATTGGACTTCCAACTGCTGATACCCTCATAAAAATTGTAGATACCGAGGATTATGCAAAGATACTAGAAGTAGGTGAGGTGGGTGAACTATGTATCAAGGGCCCACAAGTCATGCAAGGATACTATGGTATGCCCAATGAGACCAAAAATGCACTCAAGGAAGATGGTTGGTTACGTACTGGAGATATTGCCAAAATGGATGAGCAGGGATACACCTATATTGTGGATAGAAAGAAGGATATCATCATCGTCTCAGGATATAATGTTGTACCCAGAGAGGTGGAAGAGGTACTCTACAAGCATCCAGCCATCTTGGAAGCTGCAGTAGCAGGGATCACCCATCCTGAGAAGGGTGAAATTGTTGCAGCATGGGTGGTGCTCAAGAAGGAACAGCAAGCTACAGAGGATGAGGTGATAACATTCTGCAAACAATACCTCGCACCATATAAAGTACCTAAGCAGATTGTATTCAAAAATACGCTACCCAAATCCATGGTGGGAAAAATACTCAGAAGAAAACTACAAGAAGAGACACGGTAATCATTGATATATTATTACATCTGATTACAACCATGATTAAAAACAGTATAAAAACAATCATTATCAAAGAGAAATAAAAAAAGAATATGAACTAGCATTGATTTGTTTAGGTCACAATCAAGTATCTTATAAATTAGTTCAATGTACAGGCAATTGTAATAGAGATATTACACTAGGCCTGTGGTGTAGCGGCAATCATTACTGGTTCTGGTCCAGTCGACCTGGGTTCGAGTCCTGGCAGGCCTGCTCTTTTTCTCATTGATGATCTCATTATGAGATCTCTAGATAATTATAGGTTCTCTTCTATTATCGTATTCTTAATATTGGTCGTGCTGATAACTGGAGTTCTGGGTAGGTATACGACATCACAATACTCCTTGCACCAGTCAAATTTTCCTTCCCAGTCATTACCCATAACCAGAATATCCGCATTATATTTCTTGATGTATTCACCCTTCAATTCAAGAGATTCCTCATCGAATACTTCATCGACATATTTGATTGCCAGCACTATACTTTTGCGATCATCCTCTGAGTATACGGGATACTTCTGTTTCTTACTGAAATTCAACTTGTCTGTAGAGACACCTACAATCAAGTAATCACCCAATTCTCTTGCTCTTTTCAAAATATTCAGATGACCCACATGAAAGAGATCATAGGTACCAAAAGTTATCACTCGTACTGGTTTTGTATTAGCCATAATCTAAAAATTCCAATATTCAATATTTACTTTACGGTCAAATGCAACTTTCAACTTGATCTATCTCCGTGATAATGCTCATCATCAAAGAAAATCTAATTGGAGATTATGAGCTTCCAAATCGTCCTCTACGTAAGATCATCAAAATTTCCTTAGAAAATTGAATTTTATCATATTCAGTAGTTTCAGCGTTCTCTGATATCCATAGAAATAATAAAACAAGATTGGATATATTGTTGCAGATTTTTTCACATGTTCACTTTTACAAAAAACAATATCTTCACCTTCAATATTCTGGAATACATTTTCTATCATAGGCCGGAGTATTCTGGCAAAACCAGCAATTTTCTCACTACATTCTTGTGATGTGAGGATATACTCATGTTTCAGATCATCAGCTGACTTTGCCCCATAGAGGTCAACATCGAAAGAGTACTCTGAAAGCATTTTGTTTCTATTTTTAATGATATCAGGAATCAGCTCAAAATAAATATCATATTTTGATTCAGATTCTTCAAATTTACTAAAAACATAAGTACTTTTTTTAGTCTGTAATTGCACTTGCCAGACATTAGTTTGGTTTTTGAAATGTGCACCTGCATCCCCATAATTTGTACTCAATGATTCTCTCGGATACACAAAGTACAGATCATTTCTAACCATATATTCAACGAATAATTTGGACCATGCAGTATCTTTCCAGCGTTTAATACTATTTGGAACATGCAATTCATTGAGATTAAGATTGTGATCAGCATACCATTTCTTGAATGTATTCCATTGATCAGATGTCCATAGTTGACCCCATGATTCTGGCATTTGTAAGAAGAATACATCTGATTCATCAATGAGAGGGGTAAATGGTAATTTCTGCCATATATTCACCTGTATGGAATACAGAGAGATACCCGCTATCCTCTCCTCCTTATCATAGTAATTTGCTGCTTGTGTTGCATATTGATAGAACATGGGTGAAACAACCAGATCATCTTCAAGTACTATTACGGAACCATATCTTGATGTCAAGTCCCCACAGCTTAATATATGCTTTCTCACTCCTAGATTCACCTCATGGCAGATAACTTCCTTTACTCCTTTATTCCATTCAAAGTTATTTGCAACCTCGATCACATCTTGGTTATCACCTTTATCGATGCTTATGATTAAGGTCACATCTTCTGGATAGACAGCATTGGATACGGATGATAATAATCTTAGTAGAGAATCTGATCTGTTGAAGGCAACAATGATAATTGCTGGTTTATGCAAGAAATATACCTCAAATAGGAATACTATTTCAGATATAAATCACATATTATCGAACCTAGTAAAATAGGAAGTTCCCACTGACGAGTATATTCAATGATACTTCAAGCTTAGCTCTACATACAAATAACAATTATTTCACAAATATTTGACCTTAAATCAGCAGTACTAGAAAGAATAAAAATTGATTCCATAGACATTTGAGATATTGCATCTCACTCATAACACAAAAAGAATGATGTTAGCTTTATTCACAAAGATGATTCATATTCTTGATCGGATAATACCTAAGGAAAAGGAATTAATTGTTGTTGGAGGACCTCGTTACTATGGAAATTCTCGATATTTCTTTGAATTGATCAGGCAGCATCCAGAGTACAAATACTCTACTGTATGGTTGGGCAGAAATAAGCAGGAAATTAATGAAATCAAGAAATCTTTCGGCAATAATAGTGCCAAATCTCTCCTTTCTCCATCTGGAATTGGTACATTTTTACGGGCAAGGGTCTGTGCATTCAGTCATGGAGCATCTGATCTTCTGTATATGCTCAGCTCTAACTCACCGAAATTAATTGTTAATTTATGGCACGGTATTCCTATCAAACATTTGGATGGAATAATGAAGGTAAAAAGGATCAGATGGGATCTATTCTGCGTGAGTTCTCAGTGGGAAGCAGAATACTTCAGAGATGAATGTGGCATTAATTCAAAAATTGTGGTCACAGGCCAACCTCGCAATCAATATCTGTATGAAAAATTGATTAGTGTAGATATCACTGAGTACAAGCAAGAATTAATTAGGAAAATCGTACATGTAAGTGCTTTGGATGTTGATGAGAATGACCTGAAAATTATTTTATATGCCCCGACTTATCGAGGCCATATAAGAACTAAAGTATTCCCATTCGATGATTTTGATGATTCAAGCTATGATATACTGGAACAAATCCTGATCAAACATAATGCTAGGTTGATGATTCGATTTCATCCAAATGAATTGAATAGTATGAATGATCCAGTAATACAGGAAATGAACAGAAGAAAATTGATTATTGATGGTAATATGAACATAATATCTTCTACTCAGGATTTGATACTCATCTCAGATCTATTAATTACTGATTACTCATCTATCTATTTCGATTTTCTGATTAAACAACATCCAATAATTCTCATTCCCTACGATCAGGAAGAATACGATTCTCTCTACGGTTTTGCTTTTAATTATGATGAGGTTAGTCCGGAAAGTCAAGTTAAATCGTTCAGACACTTCATCGAATTATTGGAAAAATCACTAGAAAATGCTGGATATTTCAATGAATTTCTCAAAAATGATATGCTCAAATTTCATGAAATTAAATTTCAAGAAACCATTCCAACATTATTGAAAATTATAGATAGAGAAACTGAAAATAATTTTCTCAATGTAATAAATTAGTTGATAACCCTTCAGGTGTTTTAGATCCTTCTAATATGTTTTTATGGAGCACCACCTCATCCAAATTAGAGATGCGTATTGTTTGTGTTATTCCAGCAAAAGATGAGGAAATGTATATAGAACAAACCCTCAAAGCATTGACAAATCAAACATTACAACCGCAATCAATTATTGTAATTGATGACAATTCTACAGATCATACCTCTGAGCACGCAAGTAAATACACTCCTCATGTGTTCAATTCACAATTAGAGGATAATTCAAATAAGATAAGTAATTTCAAATTAGCACAGGTATATAATCGAGCATTTGAGGAATTAGATCATCTTTCAATTGATTTTGATTATATTTTGGTCTTAGATGCGGATACTATACTTCCCAATAACTATATCCTTGATATGATTAATTATATGCAAGAAAACAAGCTAGATCTTAGTTCTGGGGTCATCAAAAATGAGGAACATTTTGGTAATATCAGAGGTTCTGGAAGAATTATCAGTTCCAAGTTATATCACCTGATAGGAAAACGATATCCTGTAAATTATGGTTTTGATACTTATGTTTCAGCAATCTGTTTAGTCAATGAGTTGAAATATGGGGTTAATAGAAACATAATATACGATGTTCAAAGACCTACATCTACTAATTACTCATACAATGCATATGTGACAATGGGCCGGGCAAAAAGAGCATATGGTTACATTTTTCTCTATGTACTCTATGATTTTTTAAAATTGACACTGAAATGGAGAGATATAAAAATTATCGTTGGAGGATTATTTGGCTATTGTACCTTGAAAAGATCATCAAAATATCCCAGAGAGATCAGGTCTGCTTTTAGAAGGTATCAATACCGTCGGATTATTGGCAAGAAAGTGAGGGCCTAGAAAATCAATTTAGGCTTATACTCTTTTCGTTTCACTCTAATTTGTTTCAAATTTCGAATTACATGAAATACTCCTTTTATTCTTCCAATTATCTCATTTGCGCTATTTCGATAATTTTCATTTTTCCTTAACAAATGAATAATCATCCTGGCAAATGCTCGTACATTGAAGTGAATGGAATAATAATATAAAGATCTGAATATTACTTTCTTAGATCCATGAAGGAAAACCACCCTTAGTATTCCAAAATTCATGCGTTGCATGTATTTTCTATAATCTAATGCTTTGGAAGCACTCAACTGGTGATGAGTAACGGCTTTTGGTGCAGTCATTATCTTATACCCTGCTAGACGTGCTCTAAGGCTATAATCAGTATCTGCGCCATAAAATTCATAATCCTCATCTATCAGTCCGATTTCTTCAATCAATTGTCTTGGAAAGGTATTAATGCCGGTACAATCAACCTCCTCAGGCTCTCGATTGGGATCATGTTCAGAACCAAATCCTATCCTTATCAATCCACCTGATTTCGTGAATTTGGATCCATAACCATCAACTAGTTTGTTTGATCCAATCCTTGTCGGTGAAATCACCACCTTGTCTTCATATGAGGCATGAGCTTTGAGTAATTCTTCTGCCCAGTCTGTTTCTGCATATTCATCAGTATTGAAATCAATAACTATTATATCTCCTGATGCAATCTTCAATCCCAGGTTAAGAGCAGCACCTACCCCGATTCTCTCCTCTTCAAGAAGAATTACCTCAGGAAAATTATCTTTAATGATTTGTCTTGTATTATCTGGTGAATTTGCATCTATGACAATAATTTCAAGATCTTTATGCGTTTGATTCTGTAGAGAGGTCAGACAGGAGGAAATCATTGATTCAGCTGCATAGCAACTAATTATTACACTCAGTTTCAATATTTTATGTTTTTAGGCGGATTTATAAAAAGATGAAGATATGGATTTAATAAATCAAATCTTTGCAATTATAGTAACAATAATTTCCAAATTATATGTGATTGAATAATTTAGAGATTAGAATCAGTAAATGATCAGAAATTCAATTGTTAATTATTGTATAAATTTATCTGCAGTTACCAGATTATAATGCCTTCGTAGTCTTCTTCTGATATTTTTTAGGGGTAATTTCCAGTTAATGAATTGAACACCCTTTCCATGGGGATCGATTGATTGATCATAGGTCAGTATTTGATTACCAATCTTGAATAATTGTTTTACATAGGGTTTGTAGATATATCGCTTAATATTTTTGGATAATGGATAGCTATAAATCAGATCAATTTTTCCATTATCATAGATTCTTAAACGATGGAAGTGATAAAATACCAGGTCAAATTCCTCTTTAGTGGCTTTAACTGTTCCTTTAACTGTATTGTCACTTTGCCAGATACTGTACTGCTGAATATTCCACGGAGCAACCCCTCCTCCCAGATGCTTCAGTACATGAACCTTCTCAAATCGTTCTGGCCAATCATCAAGATACTTCTGATCTCCAAATTTTCCATCTTCTACTCGAGCATAACACCATTCAATACATCGATCAGCCCACCAATTCAGGGCCTCCATCCCATATTTATCCGCCTTGAATACGACAAATTGCACACAATAAATCCCTGTAGTTACCGATTGATCTCTCTCAGGAGTATATCGATGTTCAGTAATGAGAACAGAATTTCCCGCATCCTCCATTTCTTGGAGTAGTAGTTCAGGGCTCTGGAAGAAGTAAATATCTGCATCTAGATAGGTTACCATATCAACCTCATAATGTTGAATGACATGTCTGATAATATGAGGACTTGATGTCCACATATATTCTACATTTGTTCTATCACCCTTCACACCCAGGAGTTCATCATTTTCAAATTCAGGAAGGCCGATCACAATAATATGAGGGAGATTCATTTGTTTCAGTAACGTAAATGAGAGATCATCAAAACTGAAAATATACAGGGTGAATTCTTCCTTCAGATCAATCAATGATTGATACATTGCTAACCCACGACTCATATAGTTGATGTTGAACAGAGTGCAGTAATGTCTCATTAATTCAGGTGTAAATTCATTTCTTAATTACTTTAAGATAGAATTATTTATTTTTTATTACTTTGATTGATTATCTTTATACCATTGAATTGTCTGTAATAACCCATCTTGCAGCTCTATCTCAGGTTTCCATCCAAGTGATCTAATTTTATCAGTAGCAATAGAATATCTGAAATCATGACCCAATCTATCCTCAATGAATTCCATATAATCATAATTGATATCCATCAATTCTGATACGAGTTTTGCCATCTCAATATTCTCTCTCTCGTCATTAGCTGAGATATTGTACACTTCACCTGTCTTTCCACTAGTTAATGCTGTATAAATCCCTCTACAATTATCAAATACATTTGTCCAATCCCTGATTTGTTTTCCTTCTCCATAAATCCCAATTGATTCCCCTTTTAAAAATTTCTCAATCATCTTTGGTAGTAATTTTTCAGTATTTTGCCTAGGCCCATAATTATTGGATGATCTGGTGATAATAAAATCCATATTGTATGTGATCATATAGCTATTGATGAGTAATTCAGCAGCAGCTTTACTGGCACTGTAAGGATTTCTTGGGAATAGTTTATCATTTTCTGAAAATGATCCCTCTAGAATAGATCCATATACTTCATCAGTTGAAATATGTAGAAATCTCATGTCTATCTCATTCAATCGTATTGTTTCTATCAATTTGTGCAGGGAGAGAACATTATTCTCAGTGAACACAATACTTGATGCAATTGCTCGATCAACATGAGTTTCAGCAGCAAAATTGATGTAATAATCAGCATCCTGAAGTTCTTCTACAGGAGTATCTGCAATATCAACAAAATATGACTTGATTTTTGGTGAATCAGGAATATAGTCCTTATTTGCTGCATAGGTTAGCTTATCAATAACTACTATCTCATCAAACCAATTTTGTTCTAATGCTAAATGAACAAAATTTGAGCCTATAAAGCCTGCAGCTCCAGATACAATTACCTTTGTCATATTTTGCATTTTTCCTTGTATTATTTTATTCTATTTATTATTATGAAAATACTCGAAAAGTAATTGCATTATATCTCACAATATTTCCCTCCTGTCAAATTCATTATTACATGGTTTAGGTGTATATATTTGTGATAAATAAGAAATAATATACAAGTTGCGAAATTATCACTAGGAATTATTGATATGATTGATTTTTGTATATGATGGAATTTAACGTTTTGGCAACTAATATGTAATTTTTGGAGAGTAGAAATGAAGCTGTTTCAGATTCTTCCAAATTCATTAAATCTAAATCAAAATCCTCTATAATAATTAGATGTGGTTGATATAAATCCCAATCATTTGATTTTAATACTTGAAAATCTAGTCCTTCAACATCAATTGACATGAAATCAATTTTTTGTCCTTTATTTATATTATTATCTAAAATGAATTTCAACGTTTGAGTTTCTAATATTTCTTCTTTTATTATTTTATAAGATGTTTCATTTTCTCTTTTCATCGAAATTTCTTTTGAGAAGCCATTTAATGCTGGATCATTGAAGTAATAATAGATTAATTTTTCAGGAAATTCACTAATAGCTTGCTCTATATTAATATCTCTAGGTCTTACTTTATAAAATTCATCCATACTGCCTGGTCTCGCATCGATATTAATTCCATTCCATCCTTTTTTATAAAAGAAATACGTGTTTGAAAACCTTTTAGGATGGTGTGCACCAACATCAACATAGAAACCAGTTTTATTTCCTTGTAAAAGCCGATTAATGATTAAATCCTCACCCTCTTGAGAATATGCAATTATTGCATATTTCTCTTTTATTCCGACTTTAAACATTATCTTACTAATTAAAGATCTTATCATTGATATAAAAAAGTAGTAAGTTAGATTAAAATATGTAATGATTATGTTCTAGTGATTTGATTCCAATGGTTTAAATTTAATACTTAGAATATTAATTCAAATGATTTCCTCTCTGTATAAATACTTCTAATTTGAGAATAATCTTTGTTAAAGATACAATTGTTTTATTACTAGATTTTTTTTTTTATTTCAGAGACACTTAGAAGTCAATCTAACAGGTAGTGATAAATTTGAATATACCTAGAATATTATTTGGAAAAGTTAAAAATTTAATTTTACCAAGTGATAAATTAGCTCAACAAGCATCTAGAAGTGTCATATGGAGTTTAACTGCAAGAATAATTAATCAAGTGTTATCATTGGTTAAAATGGCGATCATTGCTGAAATATTAGGTCCAAAAGCATTTGGAATTATTGGAATCGCTTTAATTGTTTTATCATTGCTGAATACTGTATCACAAACAGGATTATCATATGCTCTAATACATGAACAAGAAAATATTCATAAATATCTCAATACGGCTTGGACTATTAAGATAATAAGAAACCTTCTTCTTTATTTGATACTATATTTAACTGCCCCATTTGTGGCGATATTCTTTAACGAGCCCTCGTCAGAGATAATAATCAAAGTTGTTGGTTCAATATTGCTAGTAGATGCATTTACTAATATCGGAACTGTATTTTTTCAAAAGGATCTAAATTATCATAAATCCTTTATATATCAGATCTCGGGTGGGTTGATTAGTTTTATCATCTCAATCATTTTAACTTTTATTTGGGGTAATGTGTGGGTATTAGTGATAGCATACCTCTCTGAATATCTAATTAAATTCATTCTCAGCTATGTATTACAACCTTTTAGGCCAAGAATAGAATTCGATAAAGAAAAATTTAAACATCTCTTAAATTATAGTAAATGGATTTTCTTATCAGGAATAATGAGCTATGTTATTTTGGAGGGAGACGATATTATGGTTGGTTTTCTAGTTGGAACAATAGGTCTAGGCCTGTACAGGATGGCATATAAACTAGCTAATTTGGTTACTACTCAAATATCTCATGTTATTGCTTCTATTAGTATGCCTGTGTATTCAAAAATGCAAAATAATATCGTAAAAACTAGAGAAACCTATCTAATGACCTTGAAATTGACCAGTTTTATTATTATACCCTTCAACATAATGGTTTTTACCTTGGCATATGATGTAACTTTACTTGTTTTTGGTGCAGAATGGTTACCTATGGTTCTATCTATGAAGATATTATCTATTGCAGGTATTATTAGAGGCTTGTCTACTACCTCAGGACCAATTTTTCTCGCTATAGGTAAACCGAAATTAAATGTAAGATGGCAAATTTTGAGGTTTATGATTATTGTAATATTAATAATACCCTTTATAGAGAAGTGGGGTTTGGAAGGCGCATCTTGGGTAGTATTACTTAGTATATTTATTTCAAATTTCGGATTTACTTATAATGCAGTAAATTATTTAAAATGTGGTTATAGAATTTATTTAAAATCAGTATTTATTCCTACTTTCTTAAGTTCAATAACTGGATATTGCATTATTTTATTAATTGCTATCTTTCCAATTAGCTCCTATCTCAGTTTATTTTTTTATATATTGATTTCAATAGTGATTTATTTTATTCTTAGCTTCATTGCAGATAAATATTTTAATTACGGTATAATTGACTTAATTAAAACTAGTTTGAATATGATTTGAATATATAGCAATCGTGAAACGGTATTCGATTCAAACCTCTCAGTAATATGTCTTAATTGAAGATGAGATGATTTATTCAAACTTATTTATTATATTGGCCACATTAGTAATATCTTCTTCTGTATGGTAAAAGGAAATGGGTAAGCTCAAAGTTGTTTTATGTATCTCTTCAGAAATTGGGAAAGAATTTGGAAGTTGAGTAACCAATGCAGGTTGCTTGTGTGGTGGAGTAGGATAATGAATAGCAGTTTTAATTCCATTGGAAAGCAGAAAACTTTGTATTTTATCTCTTTGCTTGTGGCGTATATTGAATATGTGATAAACATCAAAATGATCTTTATCAACTGAGGGAACTGTAAATTTCTCAGATAATGAATCAAAATAAATCTTAGCTAAATTTCGCTTATGTTCATTAATTTTATCCAGTGATCTCAATTTAATACGAAGAAAAGTTGCTTGGAGTTCATCTAACCTAGAATTTACTCCCAAAATTTTATTATTGTACTTGGTTTCTTCACCATAATTTCTTAGCATCAATACTTTTTCTCTTATCTCATCATCATTCGTAACTACAGCTCCAGCATCACCTAGTGCTCCTAGATTTTTAGTAGGATAAAAGCTAAATGCAGCTATATGACCCAATGTTCCTGTTTTATTGCCTTTATATGAAGCTCCATGTGCCTGGGCAGCATCTTCAATGACGATTAATCCATATTTTTCAGCAATGTCCATAATTGGATTCATTTCACAAGTCTTACCATAAAGATGGACAACCAATATTGCCTTAGTCTTCGGGGAAATATGTTTTTCTATCATCTCTGGATCGATATTGTATGTATTCAATTTAGGTTCAACCAGAACAGGAATATGCCCACTTTCATAAATGGAAATTATTGTTGCAATGTATGTATTTGAGGGAACTATAATCTCAGATTTTTCTGTGAAGTTACATGCCCTTATTGCCAAAGTAATTGCATCCAAACCTGAAGCAACGCCTACACAGTATTTTGCCCCATTATACCTAGCAAATTCATTTTCAAAAGAGGAGACTTCATTTCCAAGCACATACCATCCAGAATCCAGGAATTCTTCGAATTTATTCTTAAATTCCTTCACAAATGGATTGTTCAAATTTTTTAAATTTTCATATTCTATCATTAATATTCCTCATCAATATAATCATTCACATCATAATGTTCAGATGCTAAGACTAGTAATATACAGTCTTTACTGAAATCTTGCATAGTATGCCAATCCTCTGGCTCAAGTAATAAACAAATATCTGGAGAATCCAGTACAAAAGTCTCCTCCACTTTATTATTATTAACATAAAATGAACAAGATCCATTGATGCTGATTGCTGCTTGTTTAGTTTTCTTATGTCTATGGCCTCCCCTTTGTTGATTTGTTGTATTATAGATATAATATAATCTCTTAATCTCAAAAGGGATGAGTTTATCAATAACAGATAAGGTTCCACGCTGATCGGAAAAACTAGGAATGGAGATAATTTTCGCCATAGAGTATAATTCGTGATTTTGCAAGCTATATTATAAATTTCTATAATGAAAGCACTTCTATGTTAAAAAAAACATCCCAATAAACTATGAATATCTGAGTTATACAAATAAAAGTAATATGCAACTAATTTAGAGTTGAATATATGACATTCATCAGTTTTCTAAAAAATTGGATACTCCCCCCAAAATTTTACGGTATTCTAACCGATTTCAAAAGAAAGGAGAAAACGTATCGTACAATTAATGAAGCATTAGAGCATTGCCAGGGATATAATTTCAATGATTTAGTTGACATAATAGATCGCAAATCTCATGATTACTTTGAGAGAATGGAGAATAATGAGATTATACCTTTCCCTTCATACAGAATGCAAATAATTTTCTTTATACATAAATTATCTTCACAGAATAGCTCTGAAGCATTGCAGATACTAGATATTGGGGGTCAGTTAGGGGTACTGTACCATGAATTAATGAGTATAAACAAAGAAATAAGTGTAAAATGGTATATCCTTGAGGCTCAGGAATTGAATACAATCGGTTCTGAAAAATATGAGAACGATGATCTGAAATTCATTCAAAGCCTTAACGAGATCAAGGATATAAAATTTGATGTGGTAATTGCTGCTAACTCACTTCAATATCTTGAGAATCCTGAATTAATGCTATCAGACATCTTTGCAATGCGTGCAAACTACATATATTTAACGAGATTCCCCATAATTAATAAAACAAAAGAAAATGTTATTGTCATCCAGAAATCCAAATTGAAACACAATGGACCGGGAAATTTAGTAATTGACAATGATAGTGAGATCACTTACCCCATGCATATACTTTCAGGAGAAAAGATGGTAGAGTTCATTAACAAATTTGATGAGTATTCAATACTGTATCAAGTAAATGAATCTGGACACATGTATAAATACAATGGAGAACTGATACAGGGAACTACTATTATCCTGAAGAAGAATACTTGAATTTTCCATGAAATTATTTGAAGAGGAAAAATTATTTGTGTACATTCTAATCAAAGCTCGATAGGAATTAGATCTATACGATATTTGGGTAATTTTTATTCATATTGACATTAATTTAGCTATCTAGTGAATTATTTTAAATGTTCAATTTCAATTGGGATTATATGTATCGTGCGGTAATACTCGCAGGTGGCCTAGGAACCAGACTCCTTCCATTAACGCAAATTTGGAATAAACATATATTGCCCATTTACAATAGACCGATGATTTTCTATCCACTTCAGTCTATCTATAATGCAGGAATAAGATCAGCAATTGTGGTATTAGGTGGTGCAAAGACAGATCAGGTCCGGGAAATGGTAATATTAATTCGAGATCAGTATTTTAATGATCTCATGATTGAATTTGTTAATCAGGGTGATCCAAGGGGATTGGGAGATGGATTATTATGTGCGGAGAGGTTTTTGAAAAATAGTAAGTTTCTGATGATGTTAGGAGATAATATCACATTATTTTCCTTAAAAAAGCTATTAGAAAAGGCTGAAAAAGAAAATCTAGATTGTTGTCTTGCCATAAAGCCCGTTGATCGTCCCTTTGATTTTGGGGTTGCAGAAATAAAAGAAGGAAAGGTTGTTAATGTAGAGGAGAAGCCCACCACTCCCAAATCTAATCTTGCTGTAACTGGAATATATCTATTCTCACCAAAGATTTTCGATATATTGAGAAAAACCGAGATATCTGCTAGAAATGAATTGGAAATTACTGATGGTATTCAGAATATGATAAATCAAAATTATAAAGTTGGATATGAGATACTTGATGATTGGTGGTTAGATGCAGGTACATTTGATAGTTTATTAGATTCAGCCAATTATATGAAAGAGAATTCAAAATTAGAATAATCATATTTTTTGCAGTGAATATTCCTTAGTTTCTAAAAATAAATTTTTTATTAAGCAAATTTGAAATAAATTAATGAGCAATCAGGATAAGACTGCGCTAATTACTGGTATTACTGGACAGGATGGATCTTATTTAGCTGAATTATTACTAAATAGGGGCTATAATGTTCATGGAATTATTAGGAAAGCCAGTACATTTAATACACAACGAATAGATCACTTATATCAATCACCTCAAGAAGAAAATAAGAAATTATATTTACATTATGGAGATGTAACAGATTTTGGAAGAATTAATAGTATAATCACGAGAGTTCAACCAGATGAAGTATATCATTTAGCAGCCCAATCTCATGTTCGAGTAAGCTTCGACTTACCAGAGTATACTGGATTAGCAACAGGAATAGGAACTACCGCAATACTGGAAGCAATAAGACAAAATGAGCTAGATTCGAAATTTTATCAAGCATCATCTTCCGAATTATATGGTTCTACGCCTCCTCCTCAGAATGAAGAGACCCCGATGCATCCTAGGTCTCCTTATGCAGTAGCAAAACTTTATTCGTATTGGATGGCCATCAATTACAGAGAATCTTATGGTATGTTTGCATCTAATGGTATATTATTCAATCATGAATCACCAAGAAGAGGAGAAATATTTGTAACAAGAAAAATTACTAGAGCTGTCGCATCAATTCTTGCTGGAAAACAAAAGTATCTTTATCTTGGCAATATTGAAGCTAAAAGAGACTGGGGATATGCACCTGAATACGTCGATGGCATGTATAAAATAATCAGTCATAGTAATCCGGATGATTTTGTATTGAGTACAGGAAAAAGTAGATCTGTGAGAGAGTTTCTAGAACAATGTTTTTCATATGTTGGTTTAAATTGGAAGGATTACGTAAAAATAGATCCTAAATATTTCAGACCTGCTGAAGTTGATCATTTACTTGGTGATAGTTCTAAAGCTGAGAAATTACTGAATTGGAAGGCAAAAATCGATGTTGATATGTTAGCTAGAATAATGATTGACTCTGACATGAGGGCGATGAAACTCACACCTATTGGTGAAGGAATTGAATTTCTAAAAACAAGCGATTATTCTTGGACTAAAAACAAGTTTACGGTGGGTTAAAATGAATAAAAATGATAGAATTTTTGTCGCAGGACATAATGGAATGGTAGGATCTGCAATTGTTAGAAAATTGACCAGAGATGGGTATACTAATCTAATCTTAAAAACACGAAAGGAATTAGATTTAACCAATCAACATGATGTTAATAGGTTTTTTCAAGTAGAAAAACCTGATTACGTGTTTTTAGCAGCTGCTAAAGTTGGTGGGATTCATGCTAACAATACATATCCTGCACAATTTATTTATCAGAATTTGATGATACAAAATAATATCATTCATGCATCACATGAAAACGATGTGAAAAAATTGCTGTTCCTGGGAAGCTCCTGCGTCTATCCCAAGAATCCACAACTGCCAATTAATGAGAATTCCTTATTGACAGGAGAGCTTGAAAAAACCAATGAAGCATATGCCATAGCAAAAATTGCTGGGATCAAGATGTGTGAATTTTATCGTAAAGAATATGGTAATAATTTCATATCAGTCATGCCCACGAACTTGTATGGACCAAATGATAATTACCATCCCGAAAATTCTCATGTCATGGCAGCTCTTATTAGAAAGGTAGTATTAGCTAGAGAACAAAATGAGCCAAATATAATATTATGGGGATCAGGAAAGCCTTTGAGGGAATTCTTGCATGTAGATGATCTAGCTGATGCCTGTGTATTTCTAATGGAACATTACAATTCTCCAGAAATAATTAATATCGGTTCAGGTAAAGAGATCTCAATTTTTGACTTGGCTCAAAAAATTATGAAAATTGCAGAATATAAGGGTGAGATTATATTTGATGATACGAAACCAGATGGTACATATAGAAAAGTGATGGATGTATCAAAATTGCAGAATTTGGGTTGGAATTTGAGTATAGGATTGGATGAAGGGATTACTAGAACGATATTAGATTTTGAAAAAGAACTTAGTATTAAGCAGTAATTATAACAAATTATGATTGAACGATAGGGAAATTATGTGATTAAAATAGATCTGTCTTCTCCCAGGGTAGATCGATATCCTTTCTACCAAAGTGTCCATAGGAAGCAGTTTGTTTATAGATTGGACGTTTCAAATCAAGGTGCTGGATGAGTAACCCGGGTCTCAGATCAAATTCCTTGAGAACTCTATCACGGATCTCATCATCTGGTATGGTTCCTGTTCCCTTTGTGTCAACACTAAAGGAGAAAGGCTCTGCCACACCAATAGTATAAGCCACCTGAACATTTACCTCTGTTGCCCATCCCTGATCAACAATATTCTTGGCCACATATCGCATGGCATAGGATGCACTTCTATCCACTTTTGATGGATCCTTTCCAGAAAAGGCGCCGCCACCATGATAGCCTGCTCCTCCATAGGTATCAACAATGATTTTTCTTCCAGTCAATCCAGCATCACCATGAGGACCTCCAATGACAAATTTACCAGTTCCATTGACCAGAACCTCGGTATTCTTGGTGAAGTAATCACCTAGCGCAGGTTCGATCAATAGAGGTACGAGATCCTCCTTAATCTTGGCCTGATCCACATCTTCTGCGTGTTGTGTGGCAATGGTTACTTTGGTAGCCTCTACAGGCTTGCCATTCTCATACTTGATTGCGACCTGGGATTTGCCATCTGGTCGCAGGTACTCCAGTTTGTTGCTTTTTCTCAATACTGACAGTCCTCTGGTAAGATCATGTGCAAGCTCAATAGGTAGTGGCATGAGCTGATCTGTATGATTAATAGCATAGCCAAACATTAATCCCTGATCACCAGCACCTTGTTCCTCTGGTTTCTCCTTGACCACACCCTGAGCAATATCAACTGATTGTTCATGGATAACATTGAGTACTGCGATATCTTTGTAATAGAAACCAATCTCGGGATGAGTATATCCGATATCTTTTACTGTATCCCGTACTACCTTCTGGAGATCAACAAAAGAATCAGTGGAGATCTCACCACCAATCAGCACCATACCAGTCGTAACAAAGGTCTCACAGGCCACTCGGGAATTTACATCATTCTTCAGCATCTCATCAAGAACCGCATCTGAGATCTGATCAGCCACCTTATCTGGATGACCCTCAGTCACTGACTCGGATGCGAGATAGTATTTATTTGACATATAAGTGAACTAGTGTTTTCTAAAATAAATGAGTATTTATACAATATTGATATTTTGGTTTTCATAAACTCAAAATGTTTAAGATTTTTCACACTTAATATGTAATCATTGTGAGATGCAATCTAGCAATATTGATATGTTTTAAAATTTGGGTCTATAAAAAATCATTGAGAAAATTGTACTTATAATTCTAAAACAAGTTTTCAATGGATATAATTTGGTAATTGAGTTGTCTGGTCTACAGAAATATTGAATATCAATAGATTTTAATTTTAAGTTATGTCTAGACGCAATTATTATCATTTCAGTTTCAATTTCAAATCCATCTCTTTTCAAAGTTTCTTTCATCAGTTTAGATGACCGTCTATTAAATATTCTATATCCTGATTGAGTATCTAACCAGGGAGTCCAATATAATAAAGTAACGAGAATTGAAAAAATGTAATTACCCATTGTATTTAGAAAAGTGATTGATCCCTTCTCCCTTTTCTTGTTTAATCGATTGCCAATGACAATATCCGTTGAGTTATCTTTAAATTCATTCATCAACACACCTATTTCATTAATATTGTAGGTTAGATCTCCATCTATGAAACAAATGTAATCATACTCATCAGCTAATTTCATAATAGAAAAACGGATTGCATCCCCTTTTCCCCTACCTTTCTGAAATAATACGTTTACTCCTTCTTCTTTCGCGATCATCACGGTATTATCTGTTGAAAGACCGTCAATCACATATATACTCACATTTTCCTTCTTGGCCCTCATTATCTGCTCTTTAATTGTTGCTTCTTCATTTAGTGTTGGGATCACTAGGGCTATTTTTTGATTCATTAATAAGGTATGGAAACAAATTTCGCTTAAATAAATTGCCTTATAATTCAAAACATCAAGTACTTCAATCGATATAAAAATTACTATTATTTTATTCCGGATCCCAAATAAATAGGTATGTCAAAGAATAATTTTAGAGTTTAAAATTTTTAAAAATTGAAAATTGATTTGTATAGAGATGGAAGTTTATTACAAAAATCAAACAAACCACTTATTTTACTTTAAAATTATCTCAATTTCTGTATTTCCAGTAATAGATCCTGATTTCTCGATTTATTAAATAATGCTGAACCGATCACCACTTCATGTACTCCAAACTCATTTAGCTGATGTATATTAAATTCATTTACCCCACCATCGATTGTGATTTCAAATTTGTATGTATTTTGATCTCTTATATCCATCAGTTTTTTTATTCTATCAAATGTTGTGGGTAGAAATTTTTGACCACCAAATCCAGGATTTACCGCTAGTATCAAAATTTCGTTAATATCTTCTAAATAGCTATTCAAAAGATCTAAATTCGTTTGAGGTGAAATTGCAAATCCAATATTAATTTTGTATTTTTCTTTTATTTCTATTAATCTATCAAAATTGAAATCTGATTCAATGTGTGGAAATATGGTTTTGGGTCTGCTTGGTAAGTAATGGGGGAATATGTCATGAAAATTATTCATATAGAAATGAATTTTCATATCTTTGTATGTCAAATCGTGTATTTGTTGAACTAATGCAGGACCAAAAGCAATATTGTTCACAAAATTACCATCCATTACATCGATATGATATGAATCAACAATTTGATCATAAAATTTTAATTCATCAGCTAAATTTGAGAAGTTTGCAGCTAGTAGAGAACCAGATATATTCAAACTACTGATCACCCCCGTATGCTTTTTCTGTTGGATCTGTGTGAGTAATAGTTTGTAATTTCAGGTCAACAATGTGTCCACTCTCTGACCCCACACAATATAATCCAACTACCTTTGCAACCTTCTTAGGATCATATAAAGCACCAGGATCCGCATTCGGGTGAAGATCAGTATACATTCTTGTTCTAGTTCTAGGGGGAGAAACCATATTGATTTGGATTCCAAATTCAGAAAATTCAGCTGATGCTGCCTGGATGAAATTAGTTAATGCAGATTTTGACGAGGAGTAGATTGAATACCCTGCTCTACCTCTATAAGCTGAACTTGAACCTATTAGAACTATATGGGATCCTGGTCTCAATTTCCTGATACCAAACTTGCAAATGTTTATTGGACCGAATAAATTCGTTCTATAAGTATTTTCAATTAAATCATCACTCAAATTTGAAATCTTTTCTGGATGTAAGATCCCGGTACTCACTATAATTACATCAAATTCAGGACTTTTCTCAAAATATCTCTCTATTTCTTGAGAATTACGAACATCAACATCCTTTCTACCTAGGATCGTAACCTCAGCACCGAGAGATTGTAAATATATGGCTGTTTCTTTCCCAATACCACTTGTTCCTCCAAAGATAACAATTTTTTTACCCTTAATATCTATTTCTTGTTCGGTTTTTTTACTGACTGATTGAAATAATCTCTCTGCTGTATGAAGATCCTCGATTTGAGTGACCTTCAGATTAATTGGATCTCCTTTAACAATATCTAGATCATACCCTGATTCCATCATCAATCTTCCATCATCTGTTGAATTCGTCATTTTGGTAGTTTCATGTGCTTTTAGTATTGTTTGATATATAAATCCTTGAGGAGTTTGAGCTCTGAAAATTCTAGACCTCTGAGGAATGTTAACAACTTTATCATTTTCAATCTCCACTAGGGTATCTGCTGATGGGATGACTGTCAAAACTGCATTAGATCCCTTTTCCAGTTTATCTAAACACCGATCAATTACCTTGTGAGAAAGTAAGGGTCTAACTGAATCATGAATTAATACATAATCAGTATCTTTTGGACATGCTAATAGCCCTTTGTATGAAGATTGTTGTCTAGTTAGTCCTCCTGTTGTAATAATGGCATTAGGTGCAATTTTTTTCACTTGATCAATCCATGATTCATGAGTAACAATTACGATTTCATTTACTTTAGGATGAGATTTTATGGAGAGATATGTCCACTCAATAATAGGTTTCCCATTGAGTGGTACGAATTGTTTTGGGATATCAAAGCCTAACCTTTCACCAATTCCACCAGCAAGTATTATAAAAGTTGTTTTCATAATTTTATAACTAAACGTGCATTTATATTTTTTATTATTTTATTTGGTTTTATAAAATTAGTCAATAACTATAGATTGATTGGTTCAAGTTCAAGAAGGCTCATTATTTTATCATATATTTTTTTAGGCTCAAATTTGATTAAAGAAAAGAGATTCTTTCTATCTCCATGAGGTATGAATTGATCTGGAATTGCCAATTTAAGTACTCTTGTATTCAAGTTGGATCCTGCAACAATTTCAGTCACTGCACTTCCTAACCCTCCGATAATTGAATTCTCTTCTAAAGTTACAATTAGTTTACATTCCTTTGCTGTATTCAATATGGCCTCTTTGTCAATGGGTTTCACGAATCTCATATTATATAATCTAACCTGCAGATTTTCCTTTTCCAATAAAGAAATTACTTCTTCAGCCAAATCAATTATCGGTCCAAAAGTCAAAATTGCTAAATCATTACCATTTTTAATTAATTCAGATTTCCCTAGTACAATTGGTGTTTTAGGATAGGTTTTACTGACAGTATCTCTTGGAATTCTAATCGCTACTGGTTTCTTTTGATTGAGGGCAAATTGTGTCATTTGTTCTAGTTCGATATCATCTTTTGGTGAAGCTATAATGATATTAGGAATTGGCCTCAGAAATGAGATATCAAAAACCCCATGATGTGTCTCACCATCTTGAACCAAGCCTCCTCTATCAATAGCTATTAAAGCTGGAAAGGACGGTATACATAGATCATGTATAACCTGATCATAAGCTCTTTGTAGAAAAGATGAATATATTGAAATTATTGGAAAATATGAATTAAATGATAAACCAGAAGCTGTGCCTACTACAGATTGTTCTGATATTCCCAAATCAAAATATCTCTCTGGAAATATTTTTGCGATCTTATCAATAGCTGTACCAACTGGAGTTGCTGGAGATAAAATGACAGTTTTATCATTTTCTCTCATTAATTTTTCAATAATTTCACCCCAAATTTGAGAATATGTTTTTGGTTTAGGAATAGATTGCGTTTCATTCACTGCGTCTCCAACTATGAATGATCCTAAACCGTGATATTTTGGTGGATTGGCCAAAGCTTGATTTAATCCTTTACCCTTAATGGTTTCAACATGTAATACTTTTGGACCCTTGAGGTTTTTCAATTTCTCCAATTTTTTGATTAGTTCTTCAATATTATGACCATCAACAGGCCCAAAATATTGTATTCCAAAATTCTCAAAAATATTTCCCTTGATAATCTCATCAAAGGTAGTGGAATTCTCTTTCAATCTAATTGTTGTAATATCTTGAGTATGATTCCTCAGCTTCTCTAGATTTCTCTCAATTGCACCGATATTTTCAACAATAGAATATTTGTTATCATTAATAATAATTATCATATCAGTATCAATTTCACTGATTGAATTTAGCCCTTCAAGAGCCATACCTTCAGTTAAACTCCCATCTCCTATTACTGCAATTATCTGTCGTTTCTCTGTTTCTAGATTATTGGCAATAGAACAACCAACTGCTTGAGAGATTGAGGTACCTGCATGACCGGTATTAAAGGTGTCATACTCACTTTCAGACCTTTTTGGGAATCCACTAAGCCCTCCAAATAATCTAATTGAATCAAATTCCTCTTTCCTTCCAGTAATTATTTTGTGAGTATATACTTGATGGCCAACATCCCAAATCAGAGTATCAAATGGAGTATTGAACACATAATGAATTGCTAGAGTTAATTCAACGACGCCCAGATTTGGACCTATGTGCCCACCATTTTTTGAGACTACATCGATTAACATTTTACGAATATCCGAGGATAGTAAATTTAATTCATCAATTGATAAATTTTTGATATCTTTTGGAAAATTCACTTTATTTAGAACTGACATCTACATATGATTTTTATTAATTGCTTTTTATAAAGATTCATATATAATTGACATTTCAAAATCATAAAGAGTATATAGAAATAGATGTAATTCAAAGTCGTACAATTATCAAGAATTTATACCAATTCTCTTTTCTTACGTGAAATCTATTATTGTTTTACATAGACTGAAAATTCAGAATTTTCCATCACCAAATAAAAAATGCTTGGTTCATTAGAAATTGTATAGAAGTTGGTTTCACTAAATTCTTCCTTAAAAATAGTGAAATAGGAATGTCCCTCATTGAGATGAATGATTACTCTAACATTGTGAGTATTAATAAAATCATTTGTGTCATTAATAGAAAGCGATAATATTTCTTTAAACTCATCATACTCATTAATTAGCATTAAGTCAAGAACAGTTCTTGTGATAAAGTATTCCAAACCTGGAGTATTTACACTAATTACTAGATCATTGAATTCAAGATCTAAATCAATTACACTTCTAATTAACTCCTGATAATTTTCTCTGTGGGTATAGTTCATTATCGTATTATATTCCTCAATATTGAATCCTGTATAGACAAAAACTCCCAATTGAGGAGCAGAATTTGCGATTATGTATAATAATAAGAAAATTGAAACAAATTTACGATAATTCTTATGTGAAAAGTTTCTGAATCGATACAATACTGACAAAAATAATAACGAGAATACGATAACGTATAAGAATAAAGCTATTTGATTCTTATGATATTCGAACAATCGGATATTAACATCAAGAAATAAATTTTGCATTGGGATAAATGGATAATAGAACAATCCTGCTGTTGCTGCAAAGAAAAAGTGTGTGAATGGTCGTTCGCCACCAAAATTTAATTGTTTTAGTATGTTCGAAAAACCTAAACTAGTAAATATTATAAGTACAGGATGAATTGGAGATAAGTACCTTCCTGAGATATTTCCAAAATATGCTAAGTACAAAATTAAAAATGTGAAGAAATAAATTTTCAATGAAATAAATAATGTTTGATTTTTCACTTTAGTATCAATGAGAAACATTCCAAACACCTTGGGAATTAAATAAAATAATCCCATCATAGAACCAGTAAATATATATAAAACACTAGCCAAAAAAGAAATACTCATGCCATTCTCAATATATATCCCATATGGAGGCATTGATTCAAATGAAGATTTAATACCGATACCTTCTGTCGTAAAATACAATTCAGATAACCTTTCAGTTACTTCAGGCGTTTTATTCATAAACCAAAACCAAAATCCACCAATTAATAATGGGATAATATAAAATATTATTGATGATTTTAAAGAAACCATCGTTAGTTTTTGTTTTATAAGAAAATATAATGTAATCGTTCCAAAAAATAATACAATAAAGGAAAAGCCAACATATCTATCATAAGCAGTATTATAAATTAAGAAGGTGATTATTACAAAAAATATAGCTATACGAAAAAATTTCATAATTTGATTTTTATTTATTGAAAATGATATAAAAATTAGAAAAATTATTGTATATCCAGAAATCTTGCTAAGTATAGCCAATCCTGAAGAAATGGAAGAGATCAGTGTATAGTGATTACCATCCATCTCACTCTTGGATATGAAAAAAAATGATGAAATCATAAAAAACATAACTGGAATATCCTGATAATATGCAAATTCATATATCAAGAAAAATGAGAAAGGAGAGACCAAGAACAAAAATCCGGTGAAGTATGATAAATAATCAGAATTAGTAATTTTTTTAGTAATTTCAATTGTTACTAATGTAGTACCCATAAGGAGTAACCAAGGATGTCCGTTAGCTCCTGTATGATACTGGGATCCATTTGTTATATAAAGTGAATATGTAATATACAATGTATTGAAGGGAGGTTTAAATGTGGGGTATAGTGAAAATGGGTTAACACCTGAAGGAATACCATTGTTAAGAAAGAAATAGATTGCATTGGGAAAATAGTAATGCAAAGCATCCCATCCCCTTTCATAATAAATGACCTGATAAAACAAATAGCTTACACTAATAGCGATTATTAAGAAGATAAAGATTTTTTCTTCGAAGGTATTCCCAACTTTAACATTTGATATTTTGTGTATATTAATAATAGCTGAGAAAATTCTTTTCAGCACAAATAGCATAGATATGCTAAAATGAAGATATACCACCACGTTCAAAATATTTTCAAATAAAACACCTATTAGAACCATTGGAAAAATAAAACTTGCATATCCGAATATTATTGCAGCTATAAACCTTTCAGGTGAGTTACTTTTAACTTTCACCCTTAAAAGCTTCCTGATTTGCAAATTTATTACATCCCCCATGACTAATACAGAAATAATAGGGATTAAAATTTTTTCTATCATAAAAATCACTCCAATAGTGCGTAACAGATTTATATGAACATCAAACTGTTGAATTTGTTTAGGATAATCTCATAGAATAATGATACTAAATTAATATTAGGAACCTTCACCATAATAATCTTAAATAATTGATCAGATTATTATTTATTTGACTCTCAAGTGAAATTTTATATTTCACAGTCATTTAATTAAGTATGTGAAGAAATCACTTCATACTACAATAAAAAGAAAGAGATCAATTGAATTCTTACATTTACTGATTTTTTCAATGTTGACCTTGTTTATCAGATTGTATATTATGAAAATTACTTATATTGACAATTTTTTCATGGGAAATGAGTTATATTATGACTTAACTCGTCATTCATCATATTTCAAGGATCTGATCGAGAATAATTATCTGCAACTTGATAAATATAGAGGAAAATATAGTCCAGTTACACCTTTTCTCATCTTTCTTGTCACATTTCCATTATCTGGATTCAATATTCACTATTTTATCATGACCTGTATTGGTTTTTCAATCATATTAACAATTGGTAATATTGGGAATTATTTATTTTTAAGGCAGTATTTTCAAGGAAAATATTCATTTTTCATGGCATTACTTGTTCTCCTTAATCCCTTTGATATACTTGGATTAATACCATGGGCAGGTATCTCAATGGCAATTACAACTTCAAGTATATCTTGGATTTTATTCTTGCAAAGAAGGAAAATGAACAATATGTATGTGAAATATCTTCTCATTTCAATCTGCATGTTGATAAGTTCGTTTGCTCATAGAACTGGTTTTGTTATTCATTTTACTGCTTTTGTTCTCGTATTAATCATTAATTATCGTAATTATCTCAGATCAAAAAAATATTTACCTTGGATTATTGCTATGATGGCTTTATTTATTGTTATTTTCTTGAATAGAATGAAATATATTACCTATGTATATCTCCAGCAGGTATTGAGTTTATCAGGAAATAAATTAGAATACCTTAAATCTATAGATTTGGAAGTCATAGTGACCATTAGTGTAATCTTGATGCTCTATATCGGATTTATCTGGCGATATAATATCTTTCAAGAAATTTCATTCAACAGTATAGAAATCAGCTATAGTATCGTTTCTGTAGTCTTGTTTCTGCTTCCTATTGAGTTGGTGTTTATCTCTTCTAGGTTTTTATTATCTATTCAAAGTGTCATATTACTATTATTCTCCCTTCCACTAGTAATTTTGGATAGAGAAAATATTAAAGAGTACAAAGCCTTATTATCAATTCTTTACTTTCTAATAATAATAGTGATGGGGATAATCTCAATAAAAATGAGTATTGATTTAATACTAAGCAAAATGCACGATTTAAATCCTTGAATTAGCTTTTTTAAAGAATTTTGATACAAATTCTTCACCGGCTCTTTCCCATGTTGCAATTGATTCTTCTCTTAATCCTCTGTATTCAGAAACAAATTTGCTAATGGTTAAGTCACTTACAAAATCTTTCAAGATAATTATATTGCTGTGTTTACGGGCCCTTTCCCTTAAATCTCCGGAATTAGTGCCAATTATTAGTTTGTTATTCATAATTCCATCAATGACAGTCAAACTACTAGCTTCTGATAAGGATGGAACTAATAATATTTGGGATAGTTTTAATTCATTCATTAATTCCGTATAAGGGCAATCTAAGATTATTGTAATATCATCTTCTAAATTATTTTGTTTGATTAATTTATCAAGATATTTCATATAAATAGATGTGAATAACGGTACCCGATTGCCAATTATTTTATATTGAAATTTTATATCAAGAGAATTTTTTATTTTGGCAAGAGCTCTGATGGCTATATGATATCCTTTCCTAGGGTAAATCGCCCCTATTGATATGATTTTGAGAGGATAATCAGTGAAGTTAACTTCATCAATTAACTTAACACATTTTTCCTTACCATTACCAATTGTAACTATATGGCTCGCTGAAATTCCTCTATTCTTAAGCTGAATGGATATATTTTCAGATAGGGCATGATAGAAATAGTCATGCTGTTTTTTCACTTGCTTAAATCTAATTTTATTTGACAGGTAGTTCCAGAGATAATCAATTGTTGATAATAGCCATGGCATCGAGGTAGACTTATTGGTATATTCATTTTTGAAAGAGTCATGAAATGTAATTATTTTGTAAGTTTCTTCACCTATATCTAGATTTGGGGCAAAGGTATTATACATGTGAGATACGAATACTATTTTTTCATCGGGTAGCTGTAAAAGTTGTTTCTTTAGCTCAGACTTTAATTTCTTTGAATTTGATAAATCCTTGATCATTGGTATTTTTAGTCTGCTAGAACTGATCATAGTAACATCTTCTTCTGGAAAGTATTCGTTTTTTCTACCAAGATTCTTTTCAAATTCCAATGATACTATACGAATCTGCTTTACCTGTCGGATCAATATTTGATATATTGAATGCATCCATTTATTGGAGGCGTACTGTGCTCCCCCTTCTGGAAATAATATTCCTTTTCCAACCATGATAATTGTAAGGTCATCCAAATTTTCAGATATCACAGCCATATTTTTAAATTAATATTTATCAAATTTAGCATACCAATCAACAATATATAAACTGCCTCAGTTATAATAATTCTGTCTAGATAATAATTTTCATCTAAATAATAAATTCTCACTAAAACTTCACAAAATGAGAAGCATTTTTCTTTCACTTTTCAGTTGGGAACAAGTACTTTTAGAGTTATGAAAATATGAGTAACAATACCGAGAATGGTATAAGATAATAAAATTGCTAGGGGGATCCCAAATATCCCAAAATTCTGAATTAGGAAAAATGAAAGAAGTAGAATAAGGCCTAAGGTAACTATCTGCAATAATGTACCGAATTTTACCCTAGCATCATTAGACATGAAAAATGCCAATAAAAACCTATAAGGAATCATTGATATTGCAGAGATTGAAACGATCATCGAAATTACTAGCATGTTGGGTAGTTCCAGTGAAATCCCGATTTTTGTGTAAAGTATAAAGGTCCTTAGTATAAACAGAAATATCGTGTACACTACTACCAAACCGATTATTCTCTTTCGGGTCTGTTTATATTCAACAATAGCATTCTCTTGATTGGAGATTGAAATTCTTGTGAGTTCTCTCGGAAGAGAATGTATTATTAGACCGATATTCAAAGCAAGGAAAACTATTCCCAGATCCTCATCAGATAAGAGGTAATTTCCCAAAATAATTATGATATATGTTAACCCTTGATCAGAAACCATAGATGCTTGATTCAATAAAGCACCAGATTTAGGTACTGTTTTAAGATCCTTAAAGCCTATTTTAATAAGATCAGGATTTTTTATAAATGTTGTATATTTTTTATAGAATACTAGTAGAAGTAATCCGGGGATCCCCCAAAGCGTAATGAGAATATTCAATGTAATTGGATATGAGGAAAAGATCAAAATTACTAGTAATAAGAATCTAATTATCCCTACAGTAAAATTTTTTATTAGAATAATAGTCAATTCTCCTACAGAAATGAAGTAATAGTCGAGTAGGGTAAAAATTGACCAAAGTGATGTAACAAAAACAAATAAAAAAATACTAACATTATGTAGTGAGTTGCTATTCATTAGATAATATCCAAGAGCTAACAAAGTTGTGGTGCCAGATACAAACAATAAAATAGACATGACAATAGGATTTTGCTTATATCTTTTGGATTTGTTAAGAATGGCCACATCTAGTCCAAATCTAGAAAAAAGGGCAATAAGTTGAATGGAAGAAGATATTGTCGAAAATTGTCCAACAGTGTTTAGGTTTAGATAAATTCCAATAATAAACCAGAATACAAAATTTACTCCAGCTGAAAAAACTGTGTTTAAACTTAGCAAAAAGGTCGACTGAAAGATTCCACCGGAACTAAACCTAAATCTCATTACTAATCAATGATTTTCAGAAATTATAAATCTTGGCTTAAGGTTTCTTCTTAATATGTAATAATATCTCTTCTTGGGAAATAAAGAAATCAAATAACCACAAGTGAGTAGAATTTATGAAGTTATTCGAAAATAATTTGATTGTTTAGATTAGCGTTACAAATAGATAATTTATTATTATATTTTTATATTATTGATTTGATGGACAATTCAGAAATTCCTGAAATGAAACTCTATGATTCTAACACATTAGGCTACTTTATTTTTAGAAGAATGTCCTATAATCTATCAATTATTATTGCAAAAAAAATGGCTTGGATAACTCCAAACCTGATTACAACTCTTAATTTGATGTTTAACTTTGTCGCCTCAATAATAATCATAAAGCTAGATTCAAATAAACCAACTTTGATACCTTCATTAATAATTACATTTCTACTCATTTCTGCTGCTTTGCTTGACTATATGGATGGAGATGTGGCACGTATTATGAAAAAATCATCCAAATTTGGTGCATTTTATGACTTACTATGTGATAGATTTGCAGATGTAATCCTTTTTGGATCTATTTTCTTTTACTTATTATTGAATGGTTTCCAACTTGAATCGTATTTACCCATAGTACTTATCATTGTAAAATTACTTGCAGATTACTTTTTCATAGTTATCGATTATACATTCTATGAAGAGAAGAAGAATTGGAAACAAGAAACAGACTTTGGAAATAGACCGATATGGATCTGGATTGGAGCCATGTGGGGAGGTGATTTCATCAGAATTATCATAAGCTTAGGATTTATTTTTGGATTAGTTAGTTATAGCATGTTATTTTTAAATATCTTTGGTATAGGATTCTTGTTTGGACATATATTCCTTGAATATCTTAGAATATCTAATAATGGAGAATAATATATTATTATAATGCTTAAAAAAAGGAAGACTGTCGATATTATTTAATAAAATATTTTTTACCCATATTTTATGAGTAGATTTAATAGATATCACTTGATTTTTGGAGTTTTATCTGTAATATTAGCCATAATTCTTAGTATTTTCGAAGAACCTATCAGAAATTCTACTCTCATCAATTTTTTCCCCTTTGCAATTCTGTTGAGTTTACTATATTTGTTAATTCTTGTTCAGATTGGTTCAGAGATATGTTCGCGTTTTTCCATTAGGATTTCTCCATTCAATGAAGGATTATTTGTGAATTTATTGTTAGGAATTATTTTTACATATGTTTTTGGAATTGCTAATTCAATTATCATGTTGATATTTTATGAAGTTCCAGTTGTGCAATTATTTCTAATTATTTTATTTCGATCAGCATTTATCTATTACATAATTTCTAATAAGAATTTAAGAATTTCGTACTTCAAATCAATACAGTTTATTAAAAAACATCCTATGCAAGCTTTCATTATTAGCATTTATGCTATCTTAGGAGAAATATCTTCAATTCTGATGGACAGAAATATCTTAACCTGGCTTCCAGTAGTATTCTATTTTATAGTTCTATTAATTATGTTGTCATCGGTGTATATCTTGTTAATTGAAAAACAATATGAGACTCTCATTATTGCGACTACAATATTTCTACTCTTTTCATTTATTCATCGTTCTGAGATTCTAATGGGTACATCTGATATTTATAAAGAAATGTTTGTCGTCAATTATTCTGTAAGAAATGGTTTTTGGGATCCTTTACATTTTGTTGATAACTACAATACAGTGATGAGTATTACTTGTTTACCAGTATTTCTAAATTTTATTTTTCCAATTAATTCTATTATATTTCTAGGTTATTTCAGTCAATTTATTATAATAATCTGTGTGATCTATTTTTATTTTTCCGTTAAACATTATAATTCAGGAATGAAGTACAATGCCTCAGAGAATAGTATCGCTTTGTATGCCTTTCTAATAACAGGAATATTCATTTCAATTGGAACATTTACCCAAATCTATGCAAATGCGTTACGAGGGTTCATAGCCCTTTTGTTTTTCTATGGTGTTCTCCATACCTATTACTCCCAATCGATTCCAAGACCAAAAAATATGCAACTAAGATATATATTTTTCATTGGAATTATTGTATCTCATTGGGGATCAGCAATAATGGCATTTGCTGCCCTAGGTCCAGCATATTTTCTACAATTATTCAAAAATGGTCAAATGAAGAAAATACTACTGAGTAAAAGGATTGGCGTACCATTGATTATAGGACTTTTCGCGATGGTTTTTTATGGAATTGTGACCTCAACTGTCACAGATTTGCTAATCAAAGTAATTAAAACCATAATTCAAGAGATATTCTTTAATGTTGATTTCTCTAACCCATCTTATGAATTATTAATTTCATTGATTTTTCCAAATATAACTTCATTTTCATTGTTTGTAGAAAGTATGTCAAATTTCATTCTTTTATCAATAATCAGTCTTGGTGGACTTCTATCATTGAGATCCATTAACAAGCATTCAGAGATCCAAGATTATTTCTTGATAACTAGCTTGTTAATTGTGATTGCTTTCACCTTGATATCCTCCCTCTCACATTTCTATGGGGGAAATAGGGTATTTTTACAATTATTTTTAATCCTTCAGCTTGGATTGCCTAAAAGTCTGTTATTTCTAGACAAAACAAAAGCACGAACTATAAAAAACAGGAAAATATTTCCAACATTGAAGAAGAATCAATATAAAACCATATTTCTATTACTTTTGATTAGCATTTATTCTACTCATCAAGGAATAATGTATATTGTTTTATCAGACCATGATGATAGGGCAAATCCAGGAATTAATAATTATGGAGATACATACAATCGATGGTTTGTTCCAGAGGAGGATATTGATTTATTTAATTACATCAAAGATTTTTATGTACATGATGAAACAATAATAATTACAGATGCTCCTAGGTTCTTCACATCATACTATTATATTGATTCTGAAGGACCTAATGGTAATTGGTTATATGAAAGAACTTTCATTTCTCTTGAAAATATTAAAATGAAATATTCAAGTTTCTATTTGCTTATCTCTAAACAGAATATCGATTCTCAAAAATTGTACTTTCTTGATGATATTATTCATAATATCCATATACTAGATCCTTGGACAGAAAATTCAACTCTGATGTATAACAGCGGATCACAATTGTATTATTTTGAGATATAATGTTGTTTAATTTAAATAAAATTATTAAATATTAATCTAACTGAAATCTATGTATAATTTGATAGATTTGATCGTGATAGTACTTTTTCTTCCTTTATTGTGGATATTATTCTATATATTTATCACAATGATATTAGGAAAACTACATAAAATCACCATTCCAGAGCTAACAAAAAAGAAATCTGTGACAATCGTGATCCCAAGTTATAATGAAGAGCAAACTATAATCTCAAAGTTGAATAATTTACTTGAGAGTGATTATGATAGAGAGTTATTAAAAATAATAATTGTTGATGAATCGACTGATAAAACACCTGATTTGATTAAGGAGTATTCAAAAATCAATCAGAATATTCTGCTTATAACAAATGAATCAAGATTAGGCTATACTAAGGCTGTGAAATTAGGGGTTGCTCAGGTTGAATCAGAATTGATACTATTGACGGATTCTGGGTCACGATATGATAAATCTACCATAAAAAATCTGGTGAGATGGTTTTCTGATTCTGAAATTGGAGCTGTTAGCGGAACAAAGGTGGGAATTAATGAGGATAATCGTCATTCAAAAAATGAGGGAGTATATCGAAAATTCTATGATTTAGCACGCTCTGGCGAAATGGAGTTACATTCAACTTTTCATATGAATGGTGAGGCCACTATGGTTAGAACAGTTCTAGCGAAAAAAATATTAAAGGTTGATACTAATTTTGATCTAGCTGTTGGCTTGGCATGTGTGGAGAATAACTACAAGGCTCATGTCGATTTTGAATCAAAATTTTATGAATTCAATCCAACGTTATTCAAGAATCGGTTACAACAAAAACAAATACGAGCTGCATCTGCTATAAGAGTCCTACTATCTTACCGTAGACAATATCTTTTCAAGAGAAAATACGGATTATTTTCATATCTTATATTTCCATCTCACTTCATTGCTATGGCAATATTACCCACTTCGATGTTATTACTTGGGATATCACTCATTCTTAAGGGATTAACGCGTTGGGATTTGATTGCTCCTTTCATCCAATTTACCCTACCCAATGCATCAATATTATTTCTTATCCTTATTTCTTTATTTCTACTAAGACACGTGATAAATAATATAGCTTTGATTTATATTTCATTGCTAATTGGTAGTTACAAGGCATTAACATGGAAAAATAAAATTGATACTATTGATACTGTGGAGGAAACGAGAACAGGAATAGAACACACTCTTTAATTTTTATTTAATTCCTTCTAATTTCAATCCAGTAAGTGCTGAGTAAAATGTAGAGATATAAATGAAAGCAAAATCTATTATCCAAATTTCCAAGGTGTAAGATGGGATAATTGAATATCCAAAAATGAATACGTTTTTAGAAATCAAAAAAATCCAATTAATAACATATGAGATGATACCACCAATTAATATACTAAAGGGTAGGAATAACTTAAGGTCATTAATTAATGCGAGAACAATTTGATTTTTGGTAAAACCAACAGACCTAGCTATTTTAATTTCCCTCTTACTCTCTGAAATCAGACCTGTGTACACTCCAATCACATTTACTATTAGTGCAAAAGCAATGATGACTATTTCGGTATAAATTATTACCTTTACATAAGCAAGTGGCCCGGAATTCATGAAATTATCTAAAGATGCAGAATCGGTTAATATTAGATGACCCCCCTGTCCGATCCACTCCTCAATGGATGTTTCATCAAATTCAATGAATATTTCATAGAGGTAATTGATTCTAGGATTGAAAGTGAAAACTATATTAAAACTGGAAACCCCGATTTTGAAGGTAATATTGCTCTTTCCTAAGGGAAAATTCTGGATTATCCAATTTCCAGCTTGTCTTACTGGCGATATTTTAAATCCCGAGTACTGGTGAATCATTCTGACATTTCGTATCAAATTATTATCAACACCTAATATTTTAAGTAATCCTGTTGAATTCACAAGGTTTTTTCGAAAGAGTAGCACATTACTATGTACTTGGATCAAAGTTGTATCACTGTCATCAATTAAATGCAATTGAATCCTATAATCCTCAAAAATTATCGGCACCCTCTCATTTGGTATAATTCTGTCATAGATTATCTCATTTGTTTTAATATTCTTTATACTCAAGAAACCAGTAAATGAAATTACCTTGCCAATATTCCCATCATCCACTAGAATGACCTTTGAAAACTCTGTAAAGTCTAATACCATGGTTCCGTTAACAATAATTTGATCCGTTACCAACTTTGACCCAAAAATAGAAATAATGATCCTAATCTTACCTGGAAACATATTCAAAACAGTAACTGATCTGTTTTGGTAGATATTCTCAAGTGGAATCATTACTTTCTCTAACCAATATGAACCTTCCATTGATAATGTAAAATTCATAAAGGCTCCAATTTGATTAAGTGGTCCATCAAATAAATCTTTTAGATTAGGGAGTAAAATATCACTATTGAGAAATTCGATACTAAAATTCGAGAGATGGTAGTTTATGAATATGCTAAAGATTTTTGATTTTACTTTCTTGGACATATCCAGAAATTTCACTGTCACGGTTATTTCTTCTATTGAGGATGAATTCAGTACAATGATTTCTCCATTAAGATAATTTCCAAGAGAAATATCTTCATCATTGATTGTGATTTGTATTTGAGGGTTGAATATTGTAGGAATGAAATTAAAATAAATCGCATCCGTATAATAAATTCTTTTGTTTGTCAATATTTCATCAATTTCTTGTATGTATCCCTCATAATTGTCAGAAACAACGTAACTGAATCCATTATAATAAAACAACCCTGATATGTTATACAACCCTAACGGTATAAGAGAGAATGAACCATTATAATCCGCAGTATTCCCTAAATACGTTATCATCGACTCATTCGCTAATATCGATGATCTCCACTCTGGAACCAAAATATTCAATGTGATATTATTATTATTATTAGTTTTATTTGAAATAAAGATTGACCAGTTACCAGGAGATAATTGAATAAAAGTATTGGAGATTGAATACTCTTCATTTTCAATAATATTCCAGTTATACTGGCCATTTATTGAATTGTTGTGAATTCTTCCATCTTTAATTAGATTGAAATACAGAATATCAATTAAAGGGATTTGCATCGATATATTACTAGAGGTTTGTATCTGCTCATGTTGTGTGGCATGAACTAATTTTGAATAGATTATAAACTCACTTATTCCAAAACCATTTATGTTATGGTATATCACCCTTTGAGGTTGTATCTCAATCAAAGTATCACCATATCTTGCCGATATTTCAAATTCATTTATATTATAACTCAATGTGAAGTTAGTATCGAGGATTATATCTGATGCAAGGGTATAAGATTGGTTATTCATGCTTAAGGAGATTATTTCTGAAAAATTGTTAACTGGATTTATTGAGATATTGAAATTATTGTATTGTGAAGTATTTGAAATGATATTTATTGTGAACCTACCCATGGAAAGCATGCTGTCTGAAATACTAATATGAGTCCTATTGTACTGCACCATTGTTCCATTTACGTAAATTTCTAAATTATCATTTGCCCACCAATATTCCAAGTATCCAGATTTTGACATTGAAACTTCTTCTGAATTATTAGGTAATAACCCAGCAATGGAAGAAGGTCCTTCAACTAAATGTATTACAAATTGCTTGTAAATCATTTTTCCTGCGATTAATGAAGCTTCAATTCTAAGAATTACGGACCCATAAATTGTACTGGATGTTGAGATGAAAAGAGTATCATTCTTAATTTCAAAATCCGTAGTTATATTATTAAAATAGACATTTATTGTATATTGATGTGAAAAATGATGAAAATCAACTAATAATGTATCACCTCTAATTATTCTTGAATTATTTGAAAAACTCAAGCTGTTAAGATAAACAAAGGATGAATTAACATAAAAGGTAATTTTTCTTGAGATCCCATTAGTAATAATCGTAAGTAAATGAGCACCATTCGCAAGATTATATGGGATTTTATTTAAGAATGTATACATTTCATCTCCATCGATATATACTTGAGAGTTATTGAGGTTGGTCGCATAAGTTATTATTCCGATATTCTCAACCAATGTCGAACTATTCAGAATATCATAATTATCTATTATATCTATACTATTAGATAAATCGATATGATAATGCCTATGACCAATAATTTCAATATCCTCAGAATATTTTGATACATCATCCCAGAAAATTAACTTGTACCATCCAACGTTAAAGATATAGGTGATTGCTCCGGTTTGGTCAAGGAAACCCCAATCAATCAATTCCTCATTTGCGTTGTAAAATTGATAGAAAATATTATTCAATGCGGATTGATTATTTTTTACTTCAAAGCTTACCTCATATTGAATATACCCAATTTGAATATTAACAGAGAGATTATTCCTTATAGTTATTTCAATTTGATTTGATTTTGATCCATCATATTCACCAACTACTGTATACTGACCAAAAGGTAAAAACAAAGATTTTGTACCTACATGGAATCTATTATGAATAAGCACGCCCTCATAATTATAAATTATCAAATTCCAGTAGATATCACTTTTTGTGCCATTATTAACCCATGGGGTAAAATTTACTTCATACAGCTCATCAATTAATTGGAATATTTTTTCCTTACTCAATATTTGGGTATCGATTTTAACCACAATATGAGTGAATGAGTTTTTACTGATTGAAATGTCCTCAGCTAAAATGATAGGAGCGATGATCTCATCATTATGTTTGGGGTTGGAAGACTCAAAAATCCCTGATACCAACCCTATTGTATCGATATTATTAGTTGTAGATTTCAATTTGATAAGATCTCCTGGCTTTAATCCTGTTCTATCAGCCAAATGTTGACCCACCATAACTAGGGACTTATCATTAATTGAAAAATTCTGACCTTTTATAATTTCAACATCATATAAAGAAGTAAAATCATCCCAATAGACACCCCTTATAGTTGAAGGTAAAGAATTAAGAAGAATCGGTTGAATGATTTCAGCGCTCTGATTTATTACCCCATCTATTTGTTTCAGTATTTCCCTTAGTGATGATGGAATAGAAGATGTAAAGGGGGTTTTCGCGGTTTCATCATGGAGGACAATGTATTCATCGCCTTCTAGATTGGTAAATACATTGTCATTTACAGATTGCAAGGCAAATAGTATTGAGGAAGATGTCATCAAGATTGAACTACAGAAAATTAGTGTCAGAGAGAGTATGAAAATTCTCTTCTTCTCAATGATAGAAGGAGGTAGAATAATCATTTTATCACCTTTATTGTGGGATAGATACTAGCTAGGATTGATACAATTGATGACTGTAAAAAAGTCGAAATCAAGAAGCTAGGTAAAAGCTCTATAACAAAATATGGAAAAAGTGATGTACTAGCCATTAACGAGATTACAAGATATACCATAACTAAGCTAATAGAAATAGACCAAATAAAGGCAAATAAGCCTATCAATAAGGTCTGTCCAAATATTAATATCATTAGGGAACGATTATGCAGTCCAATTGATTTCATTATATGCAAATCTCTCTCTGAATCATAGACAACTGAAAGAATTACATAAGATATCGATATTGATAAGATTATTGAGAGGGAAACCTGAAATATATTCAATATATAACTAATCTGAATCGCTACTTGTTGTAGATATAATACATCATTCTCATTCATCCTTATTTCAATTGAAGGTACATCTTTCAGTTTATTGAATATAGCATCTGAATCAGCATCATCACTTAACTTGAACTTGAAATAATTTGTTCTTTCAATCAATTCAGAAGGGATAAAATCAGATTTCACATCAATTACAAAATCAAATGGATACGAAGAATGAAACTCAATAGGATCTGAAAATGATATATTGGTATTATCGAGATCAATGGTGAAATAATTCTCAGAATCCACTGAAATTAATCCTAGATTATTATTAACATATGGAATATCAAATATTATATTAGTTGGTAATAAAAGAATTCCCAATTCGGATAATTGATCGATATCTATGATATCCAACCTGTAATTAGCCTCAGAAAACTCCATGTACAATTTGGTGGTGAGAGCAAGTCCTGAATAATGATAAATTACATCATCTGAATCCTCTAATATTCTCTCAATTTCATTGAGGGTAGAATGAGGAATATCATTAAATTCATATTCAGAATTGACAATTTCAAATTCTACATTCTCTCGGTTATATGAATTCGTAAAATATTGTACTTCTGAAATAAATCCTGCAATTAACATGTTTGTAGCTAAGATAATTGTCAGTCCTATGGCCAAAATGATTATTGCTCGATAAGTCCGTTTCCTATTGAAAAAGAAATACAGAACAATTAATTTGGTCATCATATATTTTGCTTCTTGATGAAGATTATTTAAATCTCTATTTATTAAAATGAAAGTATATTAAGCTATAAACACAATTTTCGAAATATATATTCCACAAGAATAATACTGAAAATTAAACGGTTATTGAATGTAGAGTTTTGCTATTATTGATTATCTTGACTCTAGATATAAAAGAGATTTATTCAGTACGAATATTTGTCCAAAATTTCTCTATCTCAGCAATACTCAAAACTAGTAATAAAAATAATTCAGATTCGTGAATTGTTGAGGATATTTTTAATTGTGATAGAAGATTGAATATAGAATTAGGAGAATATCATATCGCAATATTTACTAGAAGAGGTGGAAGCATTGATTTGCTTGGTTTTATGTGAATAGCCTTGGCAATGGTCTCGCTGGGTATATGGCAATTAATATCTTAACTTCAACATTTTTTAGAGATATGTTAAATACATTTACCGAGGGAAGTGGGATGGATTTTTCTGGAATGTATCCTCCAAATTCGAATTTGGGTGCTACTGCTCTTGGTCAAATTCTCCTGATGACACTAATGGAATTTCTATTTTCTGCTATTTTTAATACTTTGGCGATTATTACTGATGATTTTTTTATTTCATGATATTAGTACGATTCTCATCTTCTCAGTTGGTTCAGCATATCCGGCTTTTGCTGCTGGAGCAGTCCTGATTCTGTTGCTATTAACGTGTGTTAGGTAAGTTTCAAGCCTTTGCAGGTAATTATCTCTTAATAGAGGTGAAAATAAAAAAATTAATCAATAAATCCTATACCTGTAATTGAGATCTATGACGACTATCCAGAGATTTTTGAATTGGTGCTTGGTGAAAATTTCCTTACCACTCAATTGGGGCCTAAGCAAACTATCAGTTACAGTTATATTGATCGAATACCTATAAGAGGACGTTTTTTAATAGGACCAACCAAGATTATATTGCATGATAAAGGGCTTCTTCTCAGATGAAGCTGTGTTAGCAGAAATGTCAGACATGCTTGTGTACACGCCTTATAAGTATATCAAGAAACTCGAGATGCTAGATAATAAACGTCAATTTGGTAAATTATTTGGATTGCATAAAACTAAGATAAAAGTAATGTTTACAGATTTCTTTGGAATCCGAGAGTATCAACCTGGTGATCCTCTCATATATGTTCATTGGGCTTCAGTTGCAAAATCTGGTGGTGAAAGATTACTTGTAAGAGAATTTGAATCAGAACAAAATTTCAGAGTACTTTTTTCATTAGATTCATCCGCAAACATGGATGGCGGTATTCCTAGAAACACTAAACTGGAATTCTTAGTATGATCTTGTGTGATGATGGCTCATCTTGCCACGGAGAACAAGGGCACTGTGAGATTAGCAGAAGTAAGCAATGATATTTATACATGGATGGAACCAACAGGATCCAAAACTTTTTTGTTATCTATTTTTAGAGGAATTAACCAATGTTAAGGCACAAGGAAGCATTAATTGGTCTGAAAATGCAAATCATATGGTTCCAAGGTTGGTAAGGCAAGTTACATAATAATTCTCTCAGATCTTGAGGGAGATCCTGATGATTTTTTTAGAGGGAATGAAAATTTTAAAGTCTCATAAACACCATTTGCTTGTGATCTCTCCATTGACCCCCTTTCTTTGAGACTAAAAGCTACGAAATGTCTGCAACAGACCGTATTATTGGTGGAGCAATACAAGAGGGACTTGTTACAAAACGTAAGGATCATTTCAAATTACTTAAAAATTTTGAGGCTGCGGCAATAAGTATGGGCCCTGATGATATATTGGCAGATGTGATGGTAGAATTCCAAAGACTGAAAGCAAGCTCTGGTACATAGAATTACAAAGCTCAATTTACATATGAAAAATTTTCTAAATGGAATTAAAAATCGATCAATAGATGATAGAAGAAGCAATTATTCTTGCAGGAGGAGTGGGATCAAGACTTCAAGGCACAACCATGAACCAATTCCCTAAAGCACTAGCCCAGGTACAAAATAAACCGATAATTTATTGGATTATGAAATGGTTGGCAAAGAATGGAGTGGAGAAAATGATTTTAGCTACCGGTCATTTAGCTGAGAAAATTGAAGAAGAATTTGGAAATGAAGTTGAGTTTTATGGAAAGAAAATCAAGTTAGTATATAGTAAAGAAATAGAGAAATTAGGATCAGGAGGAGCTGTTAGATTAGCAAGTAGATTTGTTGAAACGGATGATTGTTTTATCATAAATGGGGATATACTATGTGATATTCCTTTGAAACCAATGATTGATTTACATTTACGATTATCTACAGAAGCTACTATGTTACTTGTTAATCTTAAATCAAGATTTGGAGTTGTAGAATCGAAGAACAATTTAATTACAAAATTTGTTGAGAAGCCTACTCTTCCCCTATACATTCATTCAGGAATTGATATTGTCAGGTCGCAGATATTGTCAAGATTTCCTGAAAGAGGACAGATGGAAGAAACTATTTTTGTAGATCTAGCTGAAGCTGGTAAATTTGGTGCCTATCATGCACCTGAAGGTTATTACTGGGATGCAATTGATACACCTAAAGAGTTGAAAAATGCAAATAATGAATGGAAAGGAATAGAATAATTAACGTGTTTATTGTATTCTTTATATTCAGTAATTGATATAATTCCTAACCTTAAAGTAATAATTGATTAATTATCAACTATGAAGGTTTATGTCATTGGTTTTGGCTTCATGGGAAGAATTCATGCAAGAGTATTGCACAAAATGAATGCTTTGGGGGGGATAATCGAAAATTCTGATGAGATGAGAAAAATTGCTTTTGAATCCTACGAAATACCGATATATGATAATCTTGATGAAGCGATAAAGGAAAATAACATTGAGTGTATTATTATTGCAGTACCCACTCCATTACATCAACAAATTACAAATGAAGTTATGGCTAAAATTCCAAATATTAAGAGTATATTGGTTGAAAAACCATTTGTAGCTAATTTAGAGGAATATGAGGATAATAAAGCAATCTGGGAATCAATAAAAGAAAAATGTATCGTTGGTCATATTGAAGTTTACAATCCAGTAGTGAAAAAATTTATGGAGATCATTCAATCTGGTGAGTATGGACAGATTCGAACCATCTCTGTGCAAAGAAAAGCTGCAGTACAAATTTCAAGATTAGAATCATTATCAGGTGTGGTTGAGGATGTCGGAATTCATGATTTAGATATCATTCTCAGATTAATGAATGGAAATTTGTCTGTATATGCAGTCAGCCAACTGTTAAACAATAAAATGAATTCAGTTTTAGCAATATTACGCAGTGAAACAATTCAAGCCAATTTGCATTTTTCCAGAGAATATTCCGGAAGGAGGCGTACTATAACCGTTGAACTAGAAAAAGCAACAATTAAGGTTGATCTAGTTGCTCAGACTATTGAAATCAGAGGATTAAGTGAAGTAATAGGAGAAAATGATTTGGTAAAAGTACCTCATGGACCAGGATCTTCTATAAAAGTATATGGTGAACCTTTACAAGAGGAAATTATCAATTTAATTAATATAGCTAAGGGAATTGAAAAACCATTAGTAACAGTTGAAAATGGATTGAAAGCTTTACAATTAGCAGAAGCAATAAAGGAATCAATAATCACCAAGAATATTATCAAAGTGATAATTGAATAATTCAATATTTGGAATTTTATTTTAATCAGAGATTATTGCTTATGCAACCTCAAATATCACAGGTATTTTCGAGTAAAAAATTAAACGACAATTATTACAAAGGGTAAACTAAGATATTCAGCTGTAATTTGATAATATAATATTTTTTCTGAGATATTCTTATTTAAGATGATGAATTTGTTTGAATATAGAATTTGGTGTATAATTTATGGCTATTTTTACAAGAAGAGGTGGAAGTATTGTATTTCTTGGGTTCATGTCAATTGCTTTTGCCATAGGAATGGCTGGATATATGGCTATAAATATCCTCACAACCACATTTTTTGGTGATATGCTAACAAGTTTTAATGAGAATGGTCTTGATTTTACTTGGATGTATCCAAATAA
>JADCLS010000021.1 GCA_026702845.1 Candidatus Heimdallarchaeota archaeon | reverse complement strand
CCCCACCTTTTATTCAATCTAGAATTTTACCTAGAAAATTAAGTAATTACTTATGAGAAAATAGAGTAAGAATTTTTGGGAAGGCACTACAAATATATTGTAAAAATACGAAAATTATTACAGCTATAGTATTCCATTCAATCTACCTAAAATCATAAATTTATGCATTGTCGCACCACAAATTCTACTATACCGATTTTTTATGTCCTTGCGTAACACTTATAAAAAAGGAAATCATCCTTTTTTGATGTCAAAAAAATCAAGTGATAAATCAGATTCTAAGCCGATAGAGAATAAAACAAAAGAAAAAATGGAAGGAAAGAAGAAGAAAAAGAAATCAGCAGCAAATAGAAGATAATTAATTGTCTGCTATTAATATTATACTGAAAAGAAAAATCAATCATCAAAGGTTCCTTGAACAAATACAGATTGGGTGAAAACCAACAATTTTAATATTACACCAGGATACATCTTTCAATGATATTAGAAACTTCAAAAATTCCTTCTCTTAAATCTCTTGGACATAATATAAATCATTTAAGAGGGTTATTTATCCATTTATTACATGATTCTCGAAGTAAAGCGTTTGTCGATGCAACAGTAAATCCTAAAATAGCACTAATTACTCATCCCATGGTAAGTGTATTATTAGCAGATCCTAATGATGATTATTCAGTCCTATTTGAAAATAAGGAAGATATATTTCTCCTCGTTCCACAAAATGAACAGAATTCTGAATATCAAACATCTCTATTGAGATATTTCAAAAAGGTTGTACCCTATGATAGGTGGGCTTTATCTTATGCAGATTTGAGTCTTGATTTAATTCGAGAGAAAATGACTGAATTACCAGATGGATATGAGATGAAGAGATTTACCAAAGACGATGAATCGTATTTTAATGATGAAATGGGAAAAATCGGACATGTAACCTATGGATCGATATCGCAATTTCTTGATTCAGCAATCGTTTTTGGAATAATTGATAAGACTAATGATATACTAGTGTCTACCTGTTCAGGAGTACCATTTATGGATGATGAATTGGAGATTGATGTACGAACACGAGATAATGAAAATTATCGAAGAAAAGGCTTAGCTTTTCAAGCTTGTTTAAAGCTTATGGAGTATGCTTTGGAAAACAATAAATCTCCTGCTTGGGATGCTGCAAATCCTGCATCTCGGGACTTGGCATTAAAGCTAGGATTCACCAATCCCATTCATTACCTTACATATCTTTGTTTGGTTAATAATTGAATTGTGGACTAGTTCTATAACCTACAATTATAACTTATAGGTACGGATAATTTTCAATTATTATTGGTTTCTATTGTGGTAACGTCTTGACAACAGGCCTATAATGGGTAGCAAAACAAGAGTAAAGATTGGATAATCTGCACTAGTAGTACTTAGATTTGTAAGGTAAGAATCACTATACCTTACTTCAAATGTACCATTTGTTACAACTATATGTGCAAAATAGGCATTAGTACATTCCTTGCTTTCTCCTCCTTCTTCAGGGCCAATCTGTGTCATTACTCTATAGTAAATATCAAATGATCCATCAGGAATTCTTGAGTTGTTCTCTTCTCTGAGATAGTAACCCCAGGTATAGTTGTAACTTCCCGGTGAAACTGAATGAAGTGTTATGGAGGGACAGGAAATCTCCATTGTTGCGAAGAGAACAGGAGAGCTGAAATTCATATTAACTGCTTTTACACTACCTCTATGGCATCCATCTCCCCAGATCCCAATGCTTTCCCCATCATTTACCAATTCTACATCGATCTCTAGATATACATCATTTTCATGTGTGAATTGGGGTATGAAAGGAGATACATCAGTTATTCTGGTAGTTACGTCATCTATGCTGGCCTGTGTTGGCACAAGTAGTGTAACAATAAGCAGAGAAAGAAAAAAAAATCTCATATCAAATATTATAAGATTTGAACCTTATTATACTTGTCTGATGTGTAATTGGGATTTGTTGATGAGAATAGTGGATCTATTAGACAATAATGCTTTTGGATAACAGAAGGTTAGTGCTCTCCAAACTAATAGAGGAACAATCATTTAATTTATTAGATTCTTTATCTGGGAATGCCCATGTTATTTCTATCATTAATAATCAAAACTCATCCAATTTCTATTTCCCTCATATCTACCTTTTTTGCATAGGTAAATGTGCAAAAGAGGTTGAAGTAATTATACAAGGTTTTATTGTCAGCCCCATCGACCCTCTTGGAGATGATTTTCCTTTAAGGAAATTAATCTGAGGGTAAATCCATGGAGTTTCAATGCTATGAATGAGATTATTGATGAATCCGAAAAAATAATTAGTAAAATCCTTTTTATTTTGTCTATTCAAATTCTCATAAATTTCTTTGTATACATTGGTGAAGTGCTTGGAGGATATGACCTAATTGCCCGAATCATTATTTCTATCTTATATTCACCGATATTCCTGTTATACATCTGGTTTTATAAAGGAATTGAGCAAGAAAATAACTCTCGACGAACCCATTTGATGTTTCTTACGATACTTGAGATATTCTTTGGTATTTGGAGAATTTCATCCATTTGGGGAATAGGCAAAATAATTCTTTCCATTTTCCTTATCCGATATCTATATCATCCAAGTATAAAAGAAAGATTTGAGATAATTCCAGAGAATGAGAGCTCTACTTGATTTTCTTACTATGAAGAAGCAGATAAGAATTGAAAAATATGAATATAGTAAACAAAGATCATCGGATTGGTTATAAGAGATAAATTTACCATGCCTTGAGGAAGAGATTTTAAGATGGATTGAACCCGACATGAGTAATTCATTAATTATGGACTTTTGCACCAATTGACTAACCGGTTAGTCAACTATTCACTGACTGATAAGTCAACTTTATATTGACTGACTGGATAGTCAATAATGTGATAAGGTTATTCCCTTGTGGAATAGTCCATCACAGGAAATAACCATGGCAAGAGAACTGCAAAGACAAGAGACAAAGAGAAAAATTCTTGAGGCAGCAAAGGAATTATTTCTCTCAAAATCCATTAGTTCGGTGAGTACAGAGGAAATTGCTGATAAAGCGGAGGTTTCTAAAGGATCTGTTTTCCATCACTGGACCAACAAGGAGACTCTTGTGACAGCTATACTTGAGGATATATTTGAGGAATTTGTAATCATATTCAACGATTTGCTTGATGAATTGAGAAATGATCCAAAAAATTGGGAAAAATATTTTCGGAAAGAAATTACCAAAATGTATGATATCGAACAGAGTAATCCCAATCTAATGAAGTTTGTTTTGGATTACATGTCAGTTTATACCCCTAATTTTTTAGATCCTGAAAGTCCTATCAAACATTTAATAGAATTGATGCAAGGTTACCAAGTTATGCTGGTTCAGATGTTTGAGGTACTAGGGATTAAAGAAAGGATTGAGGTGAAAACAATGATTTTGTTTTCAATTCTTGATGGAATTATTCTACAGCTAGAATTTATTCCATTTGATCAAAAAGCAATGATTCCCATGGTTATTCAAGGTGTGGTGGAAGAGATCATAGATATTGTCCGTTTCTGGAAAAAAAAGGAGACAAAATAAATGACAGAAGCAATAATAGAAATACAAGATGTGCACCGGGAGTTTAAAACCGGTGATGTGGTGGTACACGCCCTCAATGGCGTTAATCTCACCATCAATAAGGGTGAATTCGTAGTAATCCTCGGAGCCTCAGGTTCGGGAAAAACAACATTACTCAATCAACTCGGAGGTATAGACCAACCCTCCAGTGGAACCATCGTCGTTGGAGGGGTAAATGTGACAGATTTTGATGATAGACAGATGACTGAGCATCGTAGAGCCACAATTGGTTGGGTGTTCCAGTTTCATAATTTGATTCCAAGCCTTACCTGTGCCGAAAATGTACAGCTTGCACTCGAGATGATGGGTGAGAAGAAGAATCAACGAGAGAGAGCTATAGCTGCACTTGAGGCAGTAGGGCTACATGAGGAAATTGATCGTTTTCCATCACAGATCTCAGGTGGTCAGCAGCAACGTGTGGCTGTGGCTCGAGCACTGGTCAAGAAACCAACCATCATTGTGGCTGATGAACCCACTGGCAATCTAGACAAGCCCACAGGTAAGATGGTTGTGGATGTCATGCAGGAAATCAACAAGAAGGAGGGAATCACCTTCTGTGTGGTAACTCATGATCCCTCAATGGCCAAGATAGCTGATCGTCTCCTTATCATGGAAGATGGAAAACTTCTAGAGGGCAAGGGTGAATTAGAGAGGTTCTTGTCAGGAGGCGACTAATATGGGTATCCTTGCAACCAAGATTCGACGAGATCTATGGCGTAACAAGGGTAGGAGTATCTCCATCGTCATTATTATTGCCTTTGCCACCGCACTATATGGGGGCTTGCTTCTGATGTATATAAATGCAGAGGCCTCATTTGATGCGCTTGAGGATGAGACACATATTGAATCAGTCCGCTTCTCACTCAATGATTATATCAATATCACTGATTTCACTTTGGATTTTGATTCTATTGATGTTTGGGATTACCGATTGACTACAATTACAGGGATGAGAACAGAACAGAATGGAACTCCACTTACAGCCCCCTTATATGGTATTCCTGGTGATACTCTACCCAAGGTGAACAGTTTTGTAATTCAAAAAGGGGATTTTATTGATCAGGATAACGATCTGCTGGTTATCACCCAATTCTTCAAAGCTCAGAATGAGGTGGATAAGGATGGTAATGTCATAAAAGAGATGAAACTTGGAGATTCTCTATGGTTGGATACACCCTTTGGGAAAGAGGAGTTCAATCTCAAAGGAACTGTAATGAGCCCTGAGTATGTGTATATGATCCATCCAGTAAGTGGGTTGCCCGATCTTACAGGTTTGGCCGCTAGCTGGTTGAAACTTGATACACTTACTGAGATCATGGGATTACCTGATAATTTCGTGAATGAGATACTTGTGAAGTTCAATTCCAATCTTTCAGATGATGAGATTGATGCTCAAATAGATCTGATTAAGGAGGAAATCAAGGATATTGCTCCGTTTGTCAGCTATACCTTACTTGAGGATGAGATGGAGCAGACTATGAAAGAAGGTGATGTTGGTGCTCTTGACGAGTTTGCCAGGGCCTTTGGTACAATTATTCTTCTACTTGCTCTTTTTGTTATGTATGATAATATTTCCAAGTTAATAGCGTCACAAAGAAATGTTATTGGTACCATGCGTGCATTGGGTGGTCATAAATCAAAAGTTGTTAACCACTATACCTGGTTATCATTGACCCTGGGGATCATTGGAGTTCTCATTGGGATTCCTCTTGGTTATGAGATGGCTAATGCTGGGGTAGCAGAGTATGGACATATACTCAATCTACCTGATTCTGTACTTATCACTGATTTTCATATCGAACCATTCTACGAGGCATTTGCTGTTAATTTTGGTTTAGTTGTGATAATAAGCTTACTTGCAAGTATCGGTGCAGCCAGAATAAAGCCAAGAGAAGCCATGGCATCTGCATTTATCACTATGGTATTTAGTAAGAAACCAATAATCGAGAGAATAACCTCCAAAATTCCAGGTCTTAATACTCCCAGTATCACGGTACCCATTCGATCCCTGTTACGCCATCGCAGAAAGACCATTCTCACCATACTCACTTATGGTATATCCATGGTTTTGCTGGTGGCATCATTTGGCTTCATGGACAGCTTTGATGCAGCCTTGAGTCATACCTATGATGATCTTCTAACCTATGATATGGAGGCTCATTTCATGACACCTATCTTACCCGCAGAGATTGCTGAAGTACTGGATAATGTGGAGAATGTCACATCTTATGAATTCTTCTCTACAGCTGCCACAGAGATGCAGGATGGAGATCTCAATAAATCAGTCTATATCGAGGGTCTGAATAGTGATACTGGCTTACGAAAAATCGATTATATTGAGGGTAAATTCCCCAGTGCAAATAATGAGATTGTTCTTTCAGTGCTGATTGCCAAGGATTTTAATCTATCCATGGGAGATGAGGTGGAGTTGTACAATCGGACTTTCACCCTATCTGGTATTGCCAAGGAATTAGTAGCTGAGAAGGCATTCCTCAAATTATCAGTGCTTCAGGATATTCTTGATAGTAACAATAATGTCACCAGTGTCATGATCAAAGCCAAGGAAAAGGTTGATGATGATCCTGTAGATCATACTGTGCTCAAGAAAGTGATCACTGATGATATGCTCGATGCACATCTACCACTTGCCATCATTGTTGTCAATGATGAGGTAGTGGCGAGTTTTGATGTCATGATACAGGGTCTCCTTGCCCTGGTAGCAATCATGGTCATCATTGGCTTTGGTACAATTGCTCTCTTTGCCTTTAATACCATTGTACTTGATGTGATAAGTAGAGAAACTGAATTTATAAACTTCAGAACTCTTGGTGCTAGAGGTAGAACTGTATTCAAGGTAATCGCCCTTCAATCAGTGGTTATTGCCATTCTGGGGTCATTCTTTGCCATTCCTGCTGGATACTGGTCCACAAAGTATGTCATGGATACAATTGCTGGCGATCTACTGGTTATGGATGTGTATATTGCTCCTGCTAGTTATGGTGCAGGAATATTCACCGCGTTAATAGCATCTGGATTTGGTGTTTTCTCTGCGTACAAGAGAATCATGAAGCTGGATCTTGCTAATGCCATGAGAACAAGAGTGGCAAATTAAAAAGACAAAAATTGATAATGTTCGCATCACAATCAAATTAAACTCTAAATCAACTTATTTGAAATTTGAAACTAAATTTTCATCTGTTAAAATTTCTCAGTTGCTACGTAGTAGATCCCTTGAATACATAAAAAATGGGCCTTCTGGTCCTTTAGTCACATCTTAATCTCATTAAATTTCAATTGCATTCATTTTTCGCTTATTTCTTCAAGAGTTTTACCTCTAGTTTCCTTTCTATTGTAAAAGAGAGACAGGAAAGGTAATGTCATTATAATAGCTCCCAAGTAGTACAACGTGTTGAAATCTGCGAGATTGGAACTGGTTATGCTATCAACCTCTGGAATAATGGTATAGACCAATAAGGGACCTACTACAAAACCTACTCGAGAGAATGTGGATAATATTCCAATTCCAACCCCTCTGATCTCAGTGGGTAGCATTTCAGCATTATAGACCAAGAGAAATCCAAGGACACTTGCCATGAAGAAATAAATTGCAATTGCAAATACTGATGCACTGGTTAAGGCTAGACCAAGAAAAGCGATGACTGCTCCTCCAACACTCCAAATAAAGGCAGGAATTCTCCCAGCTTTCTCTAAAATGATCCCTATTGTTAATGCTCCAACAATGGTCATCAAACCCCCTATAGTGAGTATTCCATCCCACTCAGTATCAGAAAGGCCTATCACCTTGGTATAGAGCAATTTTAATGAGGTTGTAACCAATTTAAACCCTGTACTCCAACAAATGTAAATAGCACCATAAATCCCAATAAATTTCCAATCATCCTTAGAAATTAATTTCACACTTTTGATAAAGGTATCTTTAGAATGCTTGAACTCTTCTTGATTTTCCTCCCATCTTTTGGTTTCCTTCATAAAATACAGCATTATGAAGGTTAGAATGCCAAAAATTCCCATCAAACCAAATGCCCATTGCCAGCCTAGACTTCTTGATATTGGCCCTCCAAGAAATGCATATAGGGGTAATAATCCTATGAGAAACACTATTGCTCCATATTGTCCCCGTTTATTAGCAGGAGATTCTTCTGAAATGGGTATAGCCCAGAAATTTACATTAGTACCCATGATCATTATTCCATAGAGAATGATAAACAAAGTAAAGGAACTCGGTCCGACTAACCCAATGATAACTGCAGGTATGCTCATTATAAGTATTAAGGATCCCATTCCTGTTCTCCTGCCAAAGTAAACTCCAAGCCAGCTGATTAGAAAGACAAAAAATGCTAATATGCTCACAATTCCTTGCCATAATGAAAATTCACTGAAACTTATTCCAAAATCTTCTAGAATAAAATCGATAGTAGCTGTCTCAATCAAGGATAAATATTGATCAACCAGTGCAACAAATCCTAAAAATATTATTAGGAAGTTCATATAACCCTTAGAACGAAAGTGCTCCTCAGTCATAGGTTTCGTTTTAATAATAGTTTAAAAACTAGACAGGATTATTTGAAAGCACGAATTAGAACTTATCTACCAAAGTAAACAAATATCTTATTCTTCCTAATTTCGAAAAAAATATTTCGAATTTCAGATGATTATTCAGTTTTAAGTAAAAAAAATCATATTAATGGTACATAAAATATCGTATATTGAATCTCTTCTATACATATTCGATAAGATATGATTTTTGCATTTTTGAATTGACATTCAACCTCTGACTTATCTATATCTTACCTGCTAGCATCAGAGCCAAATGATTCTCTAAATCAACTTATTTGAAGTTTGAAAATAATGTTTAAAAAAAGGTAAAAGTATTAAATACCAAATCTACATGATATTTTGTTGAGAATGTATCCTCAGATTACTGAAGAATCATGAAGCTGGATCTTGCCAATGCCATGAGAACAAGAGTAGCCAACTGAGCATTTTAACTATGGCGATCAATGATTTAAATATCTCTTTTTACTACAACCTTCTCTCAAAGAATTAAAAGAAGTGATTTTAATATCAATTGTGTCTTATCATATTCCTGAAGAATTACCATCAAATATCATTAAAATACTTGATGTGATCATTCCTCAGTATTTTGTTGATACAACTGAAAGTATTATCATAACAGGAAGCTATGCTCGTGGCGATTTTACACCATTAAGTGATCTGGACCTCACAATTTTATATTCAGATACAACTGAAAGAGATGAGTACATGTTATCTTATCACAATGGAATATTGGTGAGCATATCACAGAAGAACTTTGAAGATTGGATGAAGATCAAACACTATGCCAACTCTGTTAATTCTGCATACTTTGCCATTCAAGATGCTCTTATTCTGTTTGATAGAAATAATCTATTTCAGAAGAGTAAAGAAACGGTGAAACAAGATGTGGAGGAGAGGATGAACCAGATGAAGCAAAGATATGTTAATGATTGGTTCCAGGGTTATATAGAGGAGATTCACAAAATACTCAATGGTTTACTAACAAGTAATTATTCAATGATTGAAATAGGAACTAGAGGTTTATTCCATGGTATCTGTCATATCGTGGCACTGGATAAGAGCTTGCATTTTAGAACGGAGAATGAGTATTTTGAAAAAATTCATGATGAGATGGGAAATTTTGCATCTTGGACTGGTCTATTTAACAAACTGATGCTTATAGATCCTGATTCTATAAATTCTAAATTCAGTATTTCTATTCGAGAACGAGGTATCACAGCCATTTCATTATATTTGGAAACAATCAAGGTTGTGGATACGAAATTAAATGATAAGACAGTATCAATGCTCAACACTGTTACTGAGCTCATATTTGGAGTGAGAGAAAAACTATAATGACGAGATTGAATATACTCTCTATCCTATTAATTATGTAAAATACTATCAAAATCCATAAATTTGTGAAAAGGTATAATAGACAGACAATAGAGTATAATTCTGTGAAAACCATTAATGGAAGGGCATTGGGCCACCTTGTATCGGGATTGTTGGCTGCTATTTCTTTGATCCTTCCTTTGGCAAAATATGAATATTTATTGTTTTATTCTAAGGATCTATACTCCAATTTTGGACAGATTATGTTTGTAATTGCTGCTGGGATAAATCTCATCGGAATGGTGAGAGCTTATTCAAATAGAAATACTTTGGGTTGGGGCTCCCTGGCAGGCCTAATCATGGGATTTCTGTTTTTATCTGGGAATTATAGTATTTCAAAGCTAAATAATAATTATAATGAAGCAGTGGAATATAGTATTGGATATTATTTCATTCTAATTTCATTCCTCTTTGCATTGATTGCTCCATTCATTAAATATGGAGTTGAAGAAGATTTTACTGAGTTGAAAATGGGAGAATCTCATAAGCTCAAAAATGTGTCAGACTTTGTATACAAACCAAAGTCTTAGAGTATTAAACTTTTTTTTTAATTAAATTTTTTTAACTGGGAGGTAGAGGTTCAAAACAAAATCCTTGGGCTCTGCATTGGGATTTGGATGATGTTCATAGCAATAATCCCCATTAAATTCATAATCATCATTATCTTTCACCCATTTTACAAGTGCCTTCCAAGATTTTCCTATGGCCTCAAAATCACCTTTTATCTCACATTTATGTACTGCATAGGTTCCTCCAGGCATAGTCTTGATCTTTATGGTATCATCCTCTTGTAGATTCAAGGTAGTGGGTACGTAGAACTCGTATCCATACTCTGCTTTTCCTGGTTGTGGATCTGGATTATTTGAGCCATAAATCTGTATTTCATTCATATTGAAATTATTCTTCTTAAGCCATGTTTCCATTTTCTTCCATGCCTTAGTCTCAGGTTCTTTTCCTAGAACCTGCACCGCGATTACCTTGGATTCAGGTAATTCTACTATATCAACGTGTATTTCTGGTTTCATTGTGTCTTCACCGAATTTAGAGAGCAAGGACTCATATCGTTTTAGTTGTACTGCATTTCTCTCATTCTCATGGTATTTGAGCTCAAGAATGAGGTCTCCAATACTAGCCACCAGTCGGGCCCCTTCAGGACTGATAGTATATTTCCCCCTTTCCTTCTTATCTACAAGATGCAACTGTTGCAATGTGTTTAGATGATGTGAAAGGGTTGACTTAGGAATTTCCAACTCGTCTGCCAGATCATTATGAACTACTGTATCATAATAGAGATACAGAAGGATCTTAATCCTCTGAGGATGGGCTACACCCTTGAGAAGATCAGCTGTATCATTGAGAGATGATAAAAGAAAATCCAGTCGATGAGTCATGTTCTCTATACTAATCTACAACCTTATTTTAATAAAGAATTATTGAATATATTTTAGTTTTCCAAAAATCCGGAATTTCGGAATATTTTTTCTGAGGTAATGGATAGCTATCTATTTCTTCTTCCTTGAAAAAATCGAGATAAAGAGTAGTCCTGGTAATGCAATCCAGTAGGGAAGTGCAACAGCAGGTTCTCCTGCAGAGTCATCTGTATCTTCAACTGTTTCCGTCTCGCTAGTTTCATCCACAGTTGTAGAACTTGTAGATGTTGTAGTGCTACTAGTTGGTGTTGTACTGGTTTCTGGACTTGCGCTGACATTTTCTAACTGCAAAGTATATTCAGTTGTAGCTGTGAAATGATCTGTATTTGATGCAAAAAGCAGAACAGTTGAATTATTTGTGCTGAAATCAAAGTCCTTTGCATCCGTGGGGGCTAGAGGTCTACTCATTTCAACATCAACCGTTGAACCAGAGAAAACATACTCCATCACGAGGTCAGTGGTAATATCAACAGAGGGAGAACTCGTGCCAGAATAGGTGATATCATCCAATGTAACAGTGTCATCACCGATTTTCAACTCCCATCCATCATTTCCTGAGGCCATACAAGTACTGCCATCAGCATTGAATTCTATTGAAACCCAGGTTTTGGATGTATCGATACTTAGCAATGCAAACAAATGTGTTGAATTCACACCGAATTTCACGTCACCATTGAAACTAGAAATGGTAGAATAGGTCGATATTCCACTCCAGGTACTATCTATCTCTCCATTTGTTGGATCTACTTCAACAGAAGCAGCAATGAAATCAGGATCTGCTGCCTTAACTGACATAGATGATGCCAGAAGCACAGAAACTAACAGGAATATTACTTTACGATTCATGCTATCATGCTTTTTCGATATAAAATTTATAGTTGCGTATGGGTCTAAGAAATTTATTGATGATTTTCTAGAAAATGTTCATTTATTTCAAGACAAATCAAATCAATTGATTAATTTTTTCGAATTATAATAGAAATTATGTATATTTGATCGATCTTTATTTATCCTTTTTTTGGAGTATAGGAAAAATTAGTAAACCTAAATAAAATCCATTTGGATAATTGATATTCATGTCATATGCATCTGTATGGGTAGTTTGAATTGTCGTGATAAAATCTTCTGGATTGAGAGGATTTTCTAGTTTAATAACTGTCGGATATTCAAACCAATATGATGGTACTTCATTATAACTATAATTTATATGATTATTCTCGATGATAATTTCTGCACCATAAGTGTTCTCGGTGCTTTGGTTTAATCCAATATTTCTTTTGTATTTTGTATTTTCATTTGTTGCATTTTTCTCAAATAGGTTTGAATATTCGCCATCTTTAACCTTTCTTGGACAGGTGCTGATTTGCGTAGTAGCTCTTCCCACTTGTGTAATTCAAGAGCTAATTGAGTTTTATGATAATCTACACTCTCAAGCCATTTATTTAGTTTGTTTTCACGTGCAACTACTGCTGCTTCCTCTAAAACTGAATGGGCTTCTGGAATGTTACCCCTTATGAGTAATAATCTTGACTGAAGTAGCATAGCATCAATTAGAAGTGTAAATGCGTTTTGGCTTTCTGCATCAGATCGATAGTGGCTTATTAATGATTCTGTCTGTTTTAGAATATTTTCTTCTTGGTAGAAAGCTAGTTCATCTAACAAAATTTCTGAAAGATGAAGTATTGTTAATTGTGTTAATTCTATATCAACAATTTTCGATTCAGTTAAAGAAATTAAGATTTTTTGGGCTTCCGCTCTATATTTAGAACGTTTCTTTTCTTTGAGTTGAATTGCCTTGGTTAGTGGAAGAACGTATTCAAAGTAGCCACGTAGATAATCTCCTATATTTTCTTTCAAATATTGTTGGATTCTAGAATAAACCAACTCGATTAAATCATTTAACTCAGGGTCTCTTTCTCCTTGTATATGTTCATTTTCAATATTCATCAAAATCATATAAAGGTACACTTCACCACTAGCATAAGGTGAATCGAGATTAGCGTAGTAATTTACATGTTTTCTAAAATAATTCAATGCATCTTCATTTTTCCCCATCTTGTAGTAAATGATACCTGTATCTCCAAGGAATTTAATTAAAGATCTGTGTATTTTCCGTTCTTCAGCAATCTTCAAAGATTCAAAATTATACTCAAGTGCTTTCTCAAGTTCTCCTCTAAAATCATAAATTCTGCTCAGTTCACTCAAGCTCCTCATTTTCCCTAGTTCGTCATCAATTTCTTCACGAATTGATATCGCATTCAGATGGTATTGAATTGCTTTGTTTAAATCTCCTTTATGGTTGAAGTACACAATTCCTAGACTCATGAAATCATTTGCAATTTCGATTTTATTTCCTATTTTGATGTTCAAAGCTAAGGATTTCTCGAAAGACAAAATATAGTCATTATACTCTTGTAGACCCTGGTATAATACACCACATCCTTGATAGTATAATGATAGATTTTGAATTAAGTAGAATTTTTCTTTGATGTCACTATCTGTATACTCTAAAGTATCTGAAAACAATTTATCAATTCTAAGAGATTTCTTTAGATTAAGCATCAAATTCAAACCCTCCTCGATGTTACCCAATCGGTAAAGGATATATGATTTATATGTCTCCGCAGCTATTTTAACAGATAGTAGTATATCGTTTTCATCTTGAAAGGAGTGAATTTCATTTAAAATCTGACTAATTTTTTCTAATGCCTCATCATATTTTCTAGTAGAACAATCAATTTGGATGGAACATATCTTAGCCAATGCGTATATCAAAATATATTCTTTTGTAATACTATCAATTCTTTTTTTAGCTAAATCATAATTTGCTTTACTTATAAGAAACTGAATTTCTTCAATTTCTTTGAAATAGACCATGAATATCGAATTTTTATTTTCTATTTGATTTTTGTTGATTTACTTCCAAATTTTTCATAAATTTTCTAACTAGTTAATCCATAAATTGCTGGCTTCTCTTTAATTTTTGAGCTTGTAAAATATATTCTTTAAATCTAGATATTTCTACTCTATCCTTTATCGTAGTAGATTTATGAAGAAGTCCTTTCCATTTATTAATCTCTTGGTTCAATAGCTTTTTTTGTATCATAACTGTATCCTGGAGTTTGAAGAGCTCATTTCTAATAGCCAAATCATCAGCCTCATCTAACATCTTTTTTGAGAGCTCAATATCCCCATTAATCAGAGATAACCTAGATTTCAGGATTAAACTATCTATTATCTGTGGAGACGCGTTTTTATCAAGGGCAGTTAGATATTGATGTTGAATCAACTGTTCTGCCTCTTCAAAGATATCTTGCTCACCAAAGTATGCAAACTCATCGAGAAGAATTTCAGTTAGATTAAGAATAGCAAGTTGATTTAATTCAATATCGATAATATTTTCAGCGATTAGTTCTTCCAATATCGTTTGAGCTTCATACCTGAACATAGTTCTTTTTTGGTTTTTCAATTCAATAGCCCTAGTGAGCTTGAAAATATAGTTGAGATAATTCTTTTGATAAGCTCCAATACTTGAATCTAGCCTATTTACGAGAATTGATTTCATCTTCTCTAGGATATCATCAATCATCTCTGATGCATCATCTCCCAGGACTCTTTCTGCTCTAATTAAAGTTAAATAGAGATAGCTATCACCATTTGTGTATGCATTTTGGTTGTTTTGTAAAAATTCTAGTAACTTTTCAAAATAATGTAGAGCCATGTCCTCTTGTCCAATTTTGTAATTTATTATTCCCATATCTCCAAGACAAATAGAGATAAACCGTTTATCATTGATTTCTTCAGCTAATTGTAGCGACCTTTCTCTAAATCGTAGTGACAATTCTAGATCACCTATATAGCTATAAATTTGACCCAATTCACGATAACAACTTACTCTGCCAAGATGGTTATCCAAAATCTCATGTAACTTCAAGGATTTATTGATATGCATTAACGCTGTAACATGCTCTCCCATGTGAGAATGATATCCTAACCCTAGGGTATAATGATCCCGTGCAATTTTAAACTGATCATTTATCAATTTATTTAGTTTTTGGGATCTTAAAACGAATTTCAAAAAAGGTCCATAATTTGTTTGAGCCTGTTCATATATTCCTTTCCAATAGAAGAACTGTGCTAAATATTTAATGAAATAATAGTTTTTACCAATCAAATTCTTATCTTCATCAAATATATCCTGAAAGGATTTCTCAATATCAAATTCATTTATTATTTTATCTATTTGCAATAGCCCTTCTTTCAGGTTTCCAGTTTTATATAGAATTTCAGTAATTGTGATTTTTGCTGATAATTTGATATTTTCCTTGGTTTGAGCTGATAAATTAGCATCAGTGACGTTTTTAATGATCTCCTCAAAAGCTTTAATAGATTTGGCATACCCAATTTTATAATGGTTAATTTCAGTTTTAAGTAGTTTTCCCATCCAAAATGCTTCAGGATTCTGGACATTTAATGTAGATACTTTATACAATGCTTGATCAAATAATTTCTGATCGACTAGGGTATAAATCTCATCTATATCAGAAATTATTTTCACAATACAGTAAAAGTAAGGTGATATTTTACTTTTTATGATTGAGTTAATCCGTTTTGCTTGAATACTTACCTTCTCAATTTCAAGTGTATATCCAATTCTATACAACGATGAAGAAATTAGGATAATTTTGTTATTACTTTGTCATTATTTCTAGCTATTCTTGAATCAAGATCTCATTCCCAACAACGAGGTCAGACTTAACTTAAGTGGTATTATAATGAGAAATTACTTTATATGATCTGCAAATCGTTATAAAGGAAATCGGCTCAAAACAATCATTTATGTTTAATACTGATAATTGAGAATGGATCTCATACTAATATTTTTGAGTATTAATTTCATTGAAACACCATGGAAGAAGAGTTATTCTACAAGAATACACTTATTTGGCCAGAATTATCAGATTCTGAAAAAATACAAGTATATGGTCTGGCTGACAGGTATATTGATTTTCTGGGAAAGGCAAAAACTGAGCGACTTGCGGTGACTGAGGCCATCTCACTTGCTAAATCCAAGGGATTTGTACCCATTGATTCCAAACCAGCTTTAATTGCAGGAGATAAAGTGTTTTTTGTCAACAGGAACAAGAATATCATGTTGGCAGTCATAGGCAAGAAACCCATGAAAGGACATGCTAACCTTCTGGCAGCACATATAGACAGCCCAAGGATTGATCTCAAAGTTAATCCCGTCTACGAAGATGAGAATTTATGCCTTCTCAAGACTCATTATTATGGCGGAATAAAGAAATATCACTGGCTCAACCTTCCACTTGAGATGCATGGAGTAATCGCTCTTAAATCAGGAGAGATACTAACAGTAAATGTGGGTGAGGATACTGCAGATCCTGTGTTTGTTATCTCTGATGTCTTACCTCATCTTGGTGGTAAAACCCAGGAAAAACGTGATTTCAGAAACGTTGTTACCGGTGAGGAACTGAATGTAATTGCAGGTGGATTACAGGCTGAAACTGAGGATAATAAAGTGGAAAAAACTAAACTGAATTTTCTCAGGTTGATGAATCAAAAATATGGTATTACTGAAGAGGACTTCCTCTCTGCGGAGATATCCTTTGTACCCAATCTCAAACCACGATATGTTGGATTGGATAGAGGATTAATTGGAGGGTATGGTCAGGATGATAGGATCTGCTCATACACTGGGATGGAGGCCATTTTTGATGTTAAAGAACCAGAATTCACTGCCATAACCGCATTATTTGATAAGGAGGAAACTGGATCAAATAGTAATACAGGAGCTACCAGCCAATGGTTTGTGTACTGTATCAACGAATTGATTGAGAAAACAGAGGGAACAGCCAGTAATTCCGTACTATTTCAGACAATGAGTAATTTACGCGTGTTCTCTGCAGATGTAAATGCTGCAGTGAACCCCACCTTCAAACAGATCCATGATTCAGCTAATGCTGGTCATATAGGTAAAGGACCCATACTCACCAAGTTCTCCGGTGGTGGGGGTAAAGGAGGAACAAATGATGCTCATGCAGAATACATTGGATGGATAAGAAAAATCTTTGAGGATCACAAAGTAAACTGGCAGATGGGTGCTTGGGGTAAGGTAGACGAAGGTGGAGCTGGAACAGTTGCCAAATTTCTTGCAATCTATAACTCTGAGGTTATTGATATTGGTACTGGTTTAATTGGTATGCATTCACCATACGAATTATCACATGTAGCAGATCTATATATGACCTATAAGGCATATTTGGCCTTTTTCTCTAGCTAAGTTCATCCAGAATAGTTTGTGCATAGATCCGATATTGTCCATTGACCGTGGGATTATTTTTTATTTCTCTTAATATACTTTTATTGGTTATTTTACCCAGAGCTTGATATTTGAGCAATCCTGAATCTTCTGAATAAAAAATCCATCTTAAATACACTTGATTCTTGATGTGGTTGATAAGTTCCCATTTCACCCCTGAATAGTGATGATTATTATATATTCTTAGATAGAAATCATCATCACGATATGAAGTACATTGTAACATCCTTGTAAGTATAATTTCATCCTCAGATTCGGTGAGTACTCTTTTGATGGTGGATACATCTTTTATTTTGGATAAAATTTTATCCGCAGCGTAATAATCTTGTGAACTCTCAATATCCATTAACAAGAGATCGCCTAGTATCATCTCATCATCAATTAAATTGAGTAGATAAGCCTCCTCATCTATCTCTGGATATTTCATAGTAACCGACCTGTTACAAGGTATAAGATTTCATTAAATATAAAGTATTGTAGAAGAGAAAGTCTGAATAGTTGATTTATTATCAAATTTTAAAAAATAGTATATTATATAATATGAAATTATCATTTTTTCAGTTTTGGTCTTGGTAAAACTGCAAAGTTTTCTAGAGGAGATATACACATAGTTTTTTATCATTTCAGATGTCTGGTGGAACAAAGCTTCTTGAGCATTTCAAAAATCACTGTATTATGTCTGATCTGTTAGGTACGCTGTTCACATTCATTTGGGTGTTGTTATTCCTATTTTCCAGCGAGTTCTTGTCAAGAACGGGAAAAATATCTAAAGAAACCTCACGAAAAATAATTCATATCTCAGTGGGGCATGTACTCTTTTTCATTCCTCTATTTGATACAGTATGGATTGCTGCTGGCATACCCTTTCTGTTTGTAGCTGGCAACTTTATGCTCTCAACCAACTCTCCAATTGAGAAACTGAGACTGGAAACTTTCAAAGCGGGTCATGCGTGGGGAACGGTACTATACCCACTCTCTCTTAGCTTTGTAGTGTTCTTTCTATTTGACACTCCCTATCTTATGTTTGTAGCATTCTTTCCTCTGGTATATGGAGATGGTCTAGCAGCAGTGATTGGACCGAAATTTCCTGGAAAGGAATATCTCTTGTATAATGGTACTAAATCTGTGGGTGGAACGATAACCGTATTACTTGCATCATTCACAAGTATAATTATCTCTATAAGTTTACTTAACCAATTTTATACACTTGGATTGCTAATTTCTGAAGGATTTCTGCTTTCTGTATTACTTATTTCTGTAATGGGCACAATTGTTGAATTTTTCTCTCCTAAAGGCATGGATAATCTTTTCTTACCCCTTATCCTACTTGGTGTAATTCTTTTACCCATTGGATTATTCTAATTTAATCTAGTTAGACCAATAAACGAGATAGATTATTAACTGGAACTCATCCTCTTTTTTTTTCAATCGTACTAAGTGATAGGGGTATACTGAGGAATAAAACTCTGTTTGACTTGTATATTGGTAGCATTGATAGTCAATTATTTCCTCACCGTAGATAATAAACTATGAGAAGATGGGAGATGTTTACAAAGACCGGGGATATATTATTACTAGAGGTTGATGACACTGGCTTGATTGGAAAGTTATCTACATTTTCTGTTCCAAAATCTGAGAAAATACACTCAGAAGAGAAGTCAGAGGAAGTTATTGGAGATATTTTAGGAGCTGCAGATAAATTGATAGCTCCGATGCAAAAAAAGAATGGAACAATAATCCAATCAAGATTCTGAGGAATGATGTAAGTAAATAATGAAGATAAACTAATCCTTATCTTTGTGGTTTTTTTTCTCCTCCTAGTACTCAAGATTGTTCGTCTTTATATACCGGGAAACTAAATTAATCTCATAGAATAAATCATCAGTGATTGATATGGCCATCGAAAAAGAAGAGTGGATTGAGCTTCAAGTAATAGAGGCAAAGTCCAGAGATGTAATACGAGGAAAAATACGGATTTCCAATGATGCTATGAAGGAATTGGGAATTACCACAGGTGATATTGTGGAGATACAAGGTAGTAGATCCACAGCTGCAGTTGCCTGGCCTAGTTTTCCAGAAGATGTCAACTATAAAGTAATACGGATGGACGCCGTGATCCGAGACAATGCCGGTGTTAAGCTGCAGGATAAGGTCAAAATACGAAAAGCCACCACCAATCCCACTCAACAGCTAGTTCTTGCCCCTAAATCCAGTGATTTTCATGTGGAGCAGGAATTTGTGAAGGTGATGAGAAAACGTCTAAATGGTTATCCATTAACTGAGAATGACACTGTGATGATCCCCATCCTTGGTAAAGCATTACCCTTTGTTGTGGTCTCCATGGAACCCAAGGGAATTACATTGATCAATGATGACACTCGTATTGAAATCTCAAACAAAGTAGCCAGTGATCATCTTAGTGCACATGATGATATTAGCTATGAGGACATCGGTGGTCTCGATGAGATTATCCAGAAGATCAAGGAGATGATCGAATTACCGCTAAGACACCCCATCCTCTTTGAGACACTGGGTATTGAACCACCAAAGGGTGTACTCATCCATGGTCCTCCTGGAACAGGTAAAACTCTGATAGCACGAGCCGTTGCCAGTGAGACACAAGCTAATTTTGTCACTATCAATGGACCTGAGATCATGTCCAAATACTATGGTGAATCTGAGAAAAGATTACGAGCCATATTCAAGAAGGCTGAGGAACAGGCTCCCACCATCATCTTCCTTGATGAGATCGATAGCATTGCCCCCAGCCGTGAGAGTACCTCAGGTGAAGTGGAACGCAGAGTAGTTGCTCAATTATTGGCATTAATGGATGGTATGGGTGGAAGAAATCAAGTGATTGTGATAGGTGCCACCAACAGGGTGAATTCAGTAGACCCAGCATTACGAAGACCCGGACGATTTGATCGAGAGATTGAAATTGGTGTACCCAACCAGGCAGGTCGATATGAGATTCTCAAGATCCATACCAACAAAAGCCCACTAGCAGAAGATGTTAACCTGATCCGCCTCTCCGAACAGACACACGGTATGGTTGGTGCCGATCTAAAGGCCCTATCAAGAGAAGCTGCGATGCACACTCTACGCCGTTTCCTTCCTGAAATGGATCTAGATGTGGATGTTATACCCGATGAGGTGTTGGATCGCATGGAAGTTACTCAGGGAGATTTTATCAATGCAGCCAAGGAAGTTACTCCCTCGGCACTACGCGAGGTTTTTGTAACCGTGCCCAATGTCACCTACATGGATATTGGTGGGTTAGATGATATCATCCAGCAATTGAAAGAAACCGTTGAATGGCCTATCAAACATCCAGAGGCATTCAAGAGAATAGGGATCACCCCACCTGGAGGAGTGTTACTGTATGGTCCCCCTGGAACAGGAAAAACACTCATCGCCAAAGCTGTGGCCAATGAATCCGAGGCAAATTTCATTAGTATCAAGGGTCCTGAGCTGCTCAATAAATGGGTGGGTGAATCTGAGAAAGGAATTCGAGAAGTATTCAGAAAAGCCAGACAGGCTTCACCAACGGTTATTTTCTTTGATGAGATTGATTCCATAGCCACTCGACGTGGATCCCACGGTGATAATAATGTGACTGAGCGTATGATCTCTCAACTACTTACCGAGATAGATGGGTTGGAAGCACTGAATAACGTAATTGTGATTGCCTCTACCAACAGACCGGATATGATCGATCCTGCTCTAATGAGACCTGGTCGATTTGATCGTCTGGTGCATGTGAAACCTCCTAATTTGGATGGGCGTATTGAGATCCTAAAAATCTTCACTGATAAGATGCCACTTGCTGATGATGTTAACATCACTGAACTCGCAAAAGAACTAGAATATTTTGTGGGCTCAGATATAGAGGCCCTTTGCCGAGAAGCAGCGATCATCGCATTACGTGTAGATATCCTAAACGCCAATGAGGTTTGTCACGATCATTTTGTGAGGGCCAAGGACAAGGTACATGCCACAATGACCCCACAGGCAGTTGAGCATTACCAGAAGATAGAGGATAGTCTGAAGCGCAAGCGATCTAAGTTAGCAAAGAGTATAACTGCAGACTTTACTTAAAGCGCGCTCTTTATCTAGTAATTTACTTAATTAAAAATATAAATGTCGCAATTATACATTATTTTGTAGTTTAAAGGTACTTTCTCGAGTATATTTATATATATAAAAATATCTAACTATTATTTAGATGAATGATTTCGTTACTGAATTAATTGGGAAGAAAATTGAGACTGAATTAAAGCTATCAGGATCCGAATATTCAAAGATATTAATAGAAAATAAATCAATAGATGTGATTTTTAATGATAGCAGTATCTTATATCTGACTGAGAAAACATTAACAATAAGATGCCCTGAATCCTATGATTTTTCAAATTTTATCTTCCCGAAGTCTGCTATTTTAAATGAATTAAAGGTACTAAAAATTTATGCAAATATAAATCCCGACGTTTTAGAATGGATGTTTCATGCAAGAGAAATTCATATTGATATGGAAAAGACTCCTTCCTGTGTATTTGAAAACCTGCATGAATTTAATTTATTAGAACATCTAGAGATAAGAAATCTCTATCATGATGAATTCAGGGCTCAAACAGAGAAGTTATCATCTGTAAAAAGACTCGTTTTAGATGGTATTCCTATATTGGATCCGAAAGGATACCCAGAAGGAAGAGTTGACAGGGATATCGGATATGAAAATAAGCTGATTGCAGAAGGAAAAGATCCAAAATTTCCTATTAAAATTCCGAATGGAATCTACAACATTCCTAACGTTGAATATTTTGAAATAAAAAAGAGAATTGAGGATAATAACTTGGACTTTTTAAAATTCAATAAACTAAAATTTGTTATTACAACATCAGAAATTAATTTTGAAAGTTTATCCTCTGATTTGAATATTGCTGTAAAATCTTTATTTCAAAAATGTATTTATTTAACAAAGCCACAAAAGTATTTCAGAGGAAATACTTCATACTGTATTAATTCACCAGGTGTATTTTGGACATCAAAAAATAAGTGCCGTTTAGCATTCTTTCATTTTCATGATAATAATAATCCCACAGATATCACTAATTATTGTTGCCCAGAATGCGATAATAATGTCATCCATCAAATAATATACCAGCCTATTGACCTTCCTTACATATATTCTCTGGAGTGTAAAAATTGTGGGACTAAGTATCAAAGTAATAAAATTGAGTTAAATTAACTTCCAATAAACCATTTGACTACCTTATTCTCAGCTGTCCAACTAACCATCTTAGCCACTCTCTGAGCCATGGGTGTGTATAGCAGCTCAGATGTAAGTGTTGAAAGATGTTTGAGGCAAGCATAGGTGGCAAGCATAACACCTGCGAATTCAGACGTTCTAATCTCATGTAGTTTACCAATTAATGATTTCAGTGTATCCGATTGATTAGGTGTCAGATATGCTTTCAATTCAGATATAATGTATGCGTCAAAACCACCATCACTGCGATAGGTCCCAGAAACAAGAGCAGAGGATGTTGCCTGACCTTCTTTATATCGAGGCCCTTTGCCGAGAAGCAGCGAACCGCAGATTTCACCTAATGAATACTATTTGAAGGTCTTATATAATCTATTTCCTGAACCAAATCATTACCTTTTAGCCCAAATCAGATCCATTATATAGTAATAACAGAAATAATATCTAATTTCAATCAATGATTTGTAAAAATCTAGCTAAGATTGATTCAAATCAAACATGATATGGCTCATATTCAATATTGGTTGAATTAGGAAGAAGGTAAATGAAAAATAACATTGAAGAAAATATTATTGATAGCTTAGATCAATGGTTATCATATACTTGTTTTGCTGATCAAATTCCAGGCTTGGCTGTTGGAATAATGAGAAAAAATGAAGTTGTTTTTAATAATACTTATGGCTATGCCGATCTTGAAAATGAAGTGCTGTTATCAACCTCTCATCTGTTTCGATGTGCTTCACACGCAAAATTGATTACTGCAGTTGGTATTTTAAAGTTGGTAGAGGAGAATAAGTTCTCTCTTCATGAAAAGGTATGTAAAATATTACCATGGTTTGAGAATGATATTGATAAAGATCTTGAAAATATATCGGTGTATCATCTTTTGACCCATACTGCAGGTATAATAACGGATGGCAAACTTACAAATGGAAGAACCGCACATTCAAAGAAGGATTTCATTGAATTAATTCAGAATGGTATCATGAGGTATAAGACCGATGAAATTGTGAAATATTCAAATTTAGGGTATTCAATACTTGGATTAATTATTGAAGAGGTTTCAGGGATCTCTTATTCTGATTTTATACAACAAAACATATTTGAACCACTTTCTATGAATAATTCATATTTAGGTATGCCTGAAGATATTTCAAAAGTAACTCATGGATACTCATCATTCTATCCTGATCGCAAGAGAAATAGGGTGCATTATGATGAAGATAATTTATTAGACCTATCTGCAGGCGGTCTCATTAGCAATGTTTCTGACCTAATGAAATTTTATAGAGCTCAGCTTGATGGGAAGGAGAGTATACTCAACAATGAATCCCTAAAAGAAATGATGAAAATACAAGTAGAGATCAATAATTCAAAAAGAGGATTGGGATACGAGATAACCTCATTCGATAGTGGTTTTAAAATATGTCATATTACTGGTGGTATTAATGGCTTTAGATCTCATTCTCAAATCATTAATGATGATATAACTATTGTAATCATGGTAAACACAACTAATACAAACGTACATTCGATTGCATTTGGCATATTGAACTTTTTAGATTTGAAGAATAATTTTTCATCAGAATTCAATTTTGAGGCTCCTGTTGATTTTTCTCATTATTCTTCATATATCGAATCTCCTTATGGAATTTTTTTCATCAACCAAATAGGTAATAGATTAGTAATTTTCAATGCTGATTCTCCCAATCCAGCATCAAATCCCACCTTTTTACAATCCATTGATGGTAATAAATTTACCAGTAAAAATCCTTTACCGTTTGCTAAAGAAAATGAAGAGATAATATTCAAAAGGGATGAAAATGATCAACTAATCTTCTTTGGGAGTTCAGGAGAAAAGGTACCAAAATTTCTGTTTAATTCAAATTTTCGATTAAAGTGAATTGGAAGGTCTAGATCCGTTTTAAAAGACTTATTCAAATTAGTTGAATCTGTTGCTTGAAGTCAGGGAATGTAGAATACTCGAATGAAGTTCCTAGCAGATTCAAACTTGAATTCACCTAATTTATTTCATTATGACAATAGAATAAAATAATCCCAAAATAGACTTACTTCATGCTTGATTTCAAACATATTCCCATTATAGGAATGTTACATTTACCTCGGTTGTATCCCATTACTCAATCTGTGGAGGAGATTATTACCTACGCTATTGAAGAGGTTCAGATACTCCAAGATCTGAATTACGATGCTGTAATGGTTGAGAACTTCAATGATACACCATTTGTTAAATCCAAAGTACAAGATGAGGTACTGATCCAATCTTCTTTGATACTCCATGAGCTTAAGAAAGAATTCTCTATCCCCATCGGAGTGAATCTATTAAGAAATGCTTCAATCCAAGCATTAACTCTAGCAAGTGTTCTGGATCTTGGCTTTATTAGATGTAATATCTTTGAAGGTGCATATGTTACGGATCAAGGAATTATAGAAGGAATAGCTTTGGATCTTATGGATAAAAAACGGGTTCTTGGAACAAATGCTCAAATCCTGGCAGATATTCATGTGAAACATGCCTATCCCATGGGTAAGTTCAGTATTACAGAATCTGCTGAGAATGCATTATTAAGAGGAGGAGCTGATAACATTATCATTTCAGGAATTTCTACTGGTCGTTCACCCGATATGAACAAACTTACTCAGTTGAATTCATTACAAATCAAGCCTTTAATAGGCAGCGGGTTGAAAGTGGATAATCTTGTTGAATTCAAAGATAAAATATCTGGTGGTATCGTTGGATCATCAATTAAGGTGGGAGGAAAGGCTACAAATACTATTGATCGAGATCTAGCTGAATCCTTCATTAGTAATTGGATTAATGTTATAAGAGACAGCTATTAGGGGGCAGATTGGAATGCGGAATTATCTCAATGGTTTCAATCCTTGTTCCATTTGTCTTGACTACTTCAAAACCAAAATGGCGGTCTGAGATTTTCTGTCCAACTTTTGGTATCTCAGATTGGAATAATTCTATGACATACCCTGCTAGTGTCACAGAATCCTCACTCTCTATCTTAACATCATATTTCTGTCTCACTCGTTTATTGAAATTACCAATAGAAACAAGACCTCCAACGAGGTATTTTCCATTCACCTCTTGCAACCCTTCCTGAACAATATCCTCATCGAATTCATCTTGTATTTCACCAAAAATTTCCTCTATTATATCTTCTATAGTGACAATACCATCAAAGGATCCATATTCATCATATATGATGGCCATCTGGATATTGGTGGTTTTCATCTCATTGAGTAGAGAATATAGACTTTTTTCTTGATATACACTTATCACATCCCTTAAATGATTCTTAAGTACAAATTCCTTTTCCTCAAGGAGAAAGGGTAATACATCCTTGATATGGATGAATTTTTCAGCATCATCTAGAGTTTCTGTATATATAGGTATTCTGGAATATCCCGTTTCAACAGCAAGTTTGAGCAAATCTTTTGCAGTACAGGTGATAGGTAATGCCCTTACATCCAACCTAGGAGTTAGTACATTTTTAACAGCAGTATCATTGAATTCAAGGATATTACGAATTAATCGATACTCATACTCCTCGATTCCCTTATCAAATATGGAATTTTTCAACACGATTTTCAACTCATCTTCTGTAAATGCTTCAAGGTGAGTTTCTGGTACTGAATTAAGCCCCATTAATTTGATTATACCATCCGAGCTATAAACAAATAATAATAGCAGAGGTTTTGTTAGTTTATAGAATTTATCCAATGGCCAGGCCAATAGGGTTGCAGTTTTCTCAGCATACTGTATACTAATAATTTTGGGTACATTTTCACCTAGTACAACATGGAGAAATGATACAAAGATATAGGATATTATTAGGGCAATAGTATGGAGCAACGTCTCATTAACTGTAATCGATATTTTTGGTAGGGTATTGATCAGATGAACTAATCTGATAAGTGATTCTGCAAAATATGGTTCTCCAATGAAACCCAAGGCAATGGATGCAAAAGTAATTCCCATTTGAATACTGGTGAGAACCCTGTCTATTTCCAAAATTTGTTTTTTAATGATAGTTGCAGAACGTGACCCTGATTTGATTAATTCCTCTATTCTAGATGGTCTGATTTTGACCAGAGCAAATTCAGCTGCAACGAATAATCCATTTATAAAAATAAGAACCATGATCCAAATAAACGTACCAAAACCGGTGTCTATCTCTGTCATTTTCTAAAATTTACATTCCTAGCAGATCGGATAGGGTCAAAAATTTCTGCTTAGGATATATCTTCCTAGGATCGCTTTAAATATTACCATAACATGAATTATAATTTATTCTAAAAAATCATATATTATGTAATAAGACAAAATAAATTGAATAATTATATATCAGAAGGAAAAAATTTTCTATTTTACTAGTTTATTTGATTTCTATAGTTGGATTGTTCTCATTACCCTCTGAATAGCGGATTTTAATCACTCCAATGGATTCCAATGACTTTATTATTTCCATCACCTTTGGCATGGATGCTCCTAACCTCATGGCAAGGAATCTTAGTTGAATGGATCTTGAGCTTTTAATTGTATTATACACATTTTCAGCCAATTTATCGCCATCCAGAAAAGAACTTAGGTCCCTGGAGTCAACTGATATGTTCTTATGATACACTCTACCAATCTTTGCACTACTGGGTTTGAATTCCCTTGCTGGAGAGATTTCATCCTCCTGTCTTTTAGCAATCTCTGAGGGCTTTACTGTTTGACTACTAACAAAAGATTTTTTGCTCTCAATATCTGTTGTTTGTGGTTCTATTCTGCTTTCAACCTCTGTTGGCTTGATCGTTTGAGGTTCAGGTTCTTTTGATGAGATAGGTGCTTTCTCTATTTCTTCAACGCTTTTACTGACAATTGATGTGTCTCGTACCAATTTTTCATGCAGTGAGATCTGTTGTATAAGAGATTGATTTTCTTCTTGTAAATCTTGTAATTTCTTTTCATTCTCAGCCTCTAATTTCTTGATGGCTTGAATCTTCTCATTTCTAAGTGAGGTGATTTCCTGCTCTTTATCCATATTCTCTTGTCTAAGTCTATTAATTTCTAAATCCCTTTGTTCTAATTCCACTTCTATTGTCTGGCCTGCTTCTAACGAGGTTTCTAGTGTTTTCACCCTTTCCTGTTCAGTCGTAAGTAGTTCTTTCAATTGTGTTTGTTGGCTCTTAGATTCAGATTTTTGATTTTCCAGTTGAGACTTCAGTGATTTTATCTCTCCATCAGCTTTATCTTTAAATTCTCGTAATTGCTCGATTTCACCGGCTCCTTTTTTAATCATCTCCAATGCTTTTCTTAGATCATCTACTTCTTTTTCTAGCTCTTTTATGATCTGTTGCTTCTTGTTTAACTTTTGCTCAAATTGCTTATCCATATCCTGTTTTATATTCGAGAGTTCCCGTTCCTTTTCAGCAAGTGCTTGCTTGAGGCTATCATTTTCAGGTGAACTAGAGCTATTCTTTAATTTCTCCTCCAATTCTTTGTTTTGCTTGAGGATGATATCAAAGGTGGATTTATTCTTGTCCAATTCTTCTTTTAATCGTTCACGTTCCTCCCTAAGGTTATTTAGCTCTACTTGATTGATATTCAGTTTCTCATAAAGGGCACCCATTTCGCCTTTTAGGTTCTCCAGTTTCTCTGTTGCAAGTCTACTCACATTCTGAGTCAGATCTTGACCTGAAGTCATCTGTGAATTGAGCTGGAATTCCAACTCCCAAATCTTTTGTTCCAGTTTATTTCGTTCTGATATGAGATCAATTATCTGATTATTCAACTCAAAATCCATTCGAGATGATGATATTCTGCATTTCCTCAGTTCAAGATGCAATTGATAATCCATCATTTTCTGATCTAAATTATAAACAGCTTCATCATTGCCTAAACGAATTTGTAAATTCTTTAAACGGGTCATACATGGGAGTATCCCCTCATAAAACTGAATATCATTAAAAATCTCCAATGCCTTGGTAAAATAGGATAGAGCAGTTGCAGAATCTCCTTTTTGATCATAGAGTGATGCCATATTGAATAAGGTTCTAGCTTCATCCTTTCTGTAGTTAATCTCACGTGATAGATTTATCGATTGATTATATTCAGATAATGCATTTTCCATGTTACCGTATCTGAAATTGATGATACCCTTAATATTATACAACTCAGATAATAATGCACGTGAATTTTTCACATTGATCTTCTTGAGTTTAGGAATAGTTTCTTCAATCTCATTGATTTTCATGCCTGCTTCATCAATTTTACCAGCGTATACCATGGAGATAGCGAAATATATGTCAATTGCCAACCTCACCGTTTCACTCTTAATTTTATCTTTAGATTCAAGAAGGTTAGTCATAATATTACTGGCCTTTTCTCCTTCTCCGATTTCAAGAAGTAACCGAACATATATCAAATCTACTTGTGCTGAACTCTCAAAATCTATATCCTTTTTGTCTATCAATTTGTTATGTTCAACAAATGCATCATCTAATTTCCCGGATTGAATGAGATTTTGGATGATTTCAAGCTCATAAGAGATATCCATAATTGTAATCACATTTTTTTAGGCGTATTGGCTTAAATATTTCACCCTTCTATGTAGGCAATTTGTGCAAAACCATGGAAATATCTATGTCATAGTTTGACCTATTTCTAGTTATTACATATATACTCTTTTGATACCTAGTGTTTGTAACGAAAGATATGCAGACACTGGCTGTTGATTGTGCATTGGCAGGAGCATCTGGTGATATGATACTTGCCGCATTAATAGAGCTGTATCGTGCCAAATATGGTCATGTAGAGGCTGTAACTGCCTTTATTCAAGAATTAAATTCACATCTCAAGACTCCTATTTCACTTGATTTTGAGGAGATAGCGTACAAGGACTTTAAAGGAACCAGATTAATACTGCAGAATACAGATATATCATTAGACATCGATGCTATAAAGAACCTCCTTAATACATTAATGTCGAAATCATCAAAGAAAATCCAGGCACTTTGCAGTTATATTTTTGATTTGCTTGTTGATGCAGAGAAAGAGGTTCATGGTCATGAGCATATCCATCTTCATGAACTAGGAACAGTCGATACGGTGATAGATATATGTATGACCATGCGATTAATAGAAGAATTACACATCGAGCAGGTACTTTTATCTCCAATTGCTCTTGGTCAGGGAATTGTCACAACCGAACATGGGCTTCTTCCAGTTCCTGCACCTTCAAGCGATATTATTCTGCAGCAAACTAAATTGAGAACAGTACCCGGGCCAGAAGGAGGAGAAGCAGCCACACCAACTGGAATTGCCATCATTGCAGGATTAGATGCATATTTTGATTCTGCTATTAATGTCGTATGGAAATCTTCTGCTCTGGGATTTGGAACCAAGCAATGGAATGATCGAGGGAATTATATTCGATTACGCCTCGGTACGCTGTCTCATACAGCTTCTTCTATTAGTATATTAGAAACCAATGTTGATGATGTCACTGGGGAGATACTTGGTGAGACGATGGAAGTCCTATTGGGTGAAGGTGCTCTGGATGTCTCATTCTATCCAATTTTCATGAAGAAAAATCGACCTGCTTATTGTTTGCGGGTGATCTCCACAAGACAAGATGAGGAGAGGATTGCAGAACTTATCCAGCAACATACAGGAACACTAGGTGTCAGAGTGCAGCATTCTAATCGTCATATAGGAAAAAGAGAGAAAATTCAGAAGACTATTCATTTTCGAGGTAAAGAGATACAGTTTTCAATTAAGCAGGGACCATTCAGATCAAAGATTGAATTCGATGATTTGAGGCGATTATCAAGGGAATTAGGAATTCCTGTGTTGGAATTGCGTGAATTATTAATGGAGGAGATTCAGTGAGCGTGAACCACGATTCCAATAGATCCTCCATCACTGGGATACCTGAAGTCATTCTTGCAGAACCGAAACTTATAGAGGATTTACTCCATGCTATTACAATGGCTATGGATCGGAATGCTCGGGTTCTCATCACCAGAATTCAACCATCTCAGATTGAATCTATCAAAAAATTGCTTGATACACATGGATGGAAATCAGAATTTGATGCGATTGAACGTACTTTGATGATTTATGATAAGGACATAGCAGTTCGTTCACTCAGTGCAGCAATTCTATCTGCTGGTACCTCTGATAGATATGTTGTAGAGGAGATCAGGTTAACCATGAAGTTTTTTGGTTGGTCCACCCAAGTGATTCAAGATGTGGGAGTAGCTGGTATCCATAGACACAAGGAGGCATTATCATCATTAGATACTGAAACCAAATGTATTATTGTAGTTGCTGGACAGGAAGGAGCCATTTTTCCTGTCATCGCAGCTCAAACCAAATTACCTGTCATTGCAGTGCCTTCTGCAGTGGGATATGGATTTGGTGGAAAAGGAGAGACTGCACTCAGATCTGCACTACAATCCTGTGCCCCTGGTATCGCAACTATGAATATCGATAATGGATTTGGGGCAGCAGCTTTTGCATCTAAATTGCTCCAGCTATTCATCTAGAAATTTCTGATGTTTCAATCCTTCTCTTCGTAATTTTTCGATATCTTCCAGCCATTTGCCCCCAAATTTCCTATTAATGTGTTCTCTCCAGGAGTAATTATCAAGTTTGGAGTATTTCTTATAGTACCCTTCCTCTGTGAGTTTATCATTCATCACTCTAATTCCATTCTCCAGCTCATCCTTGTCATATACCTTGTAAGTATCCCGATGATATATCAATTCAGTTGGTAATCTGGGTCTAGTTGGTGGATTTTCAGTTCCTTTTCCCAGTGCTATTCCAGTAAGTGGATACACCATCTCAGGAAGCTTCAATACATCAACATTTGCCACTCCCTTATCTCCACAGGTTCCACAGAATACAAGATCATATCCCAGTGATTCTGCAGCAAGAGCCATATTCTGTGCCATCAAGCCAGCATCGAAAGTTCCTATAACCAGACCAGATAGGGGCCACTGAGGATTCTCAGCTCCTGTTGTTTCAACAAGTCTGTGTAACCTGTATAAATCCACACATATAATTCCAAACCATGAGGCTTGATTGATGAATGTCTGCTTGCCACATACTTGATGTCGGTTATCTTTTGATATCTCGATGATGGAGTACATCTGTCCTGAACATGAAGTTGAAGCCTGTTGTCCCGCTTTTATGATCAGCTGGATATCATTTTCTGGGATCTCAAATTCAGGATCAAATCTACGCACTGATCGATGTTTAAATATTTTGTCCAATACTTCATTCTGCATAGTTGATACTTTAATTTGTATTACATAAACACAACTTAGGAAAATTGGTTGAAAAAATGTATTCTGTTTTTTGATAAATCGAAATGAAGGTCTTTCTGTAACTAGGAAGGTATATAAAAGTGTGATTTCCTTAACTGTATAATGAAAAGAAAATATTTACTATTAATTTGTACGTTTCTTTTGAGTTTAATGCTCTCTCAAGGAACATACATTGTTAATGAAGAGATAGTTATGCTACGATCTCAGTATAATGATGAATCCATCACAATAGATGGTGAATTAACCGAGAGTATATGGGCGAGAGCAGGTTCAGTTATTCTGAATTCAGGTTCTGGAGTTAATGCTACTCAAATTATCATTCGATTCATGAATGATTTTGAATCACTGTACTTTGGCATCAGTATCACCTCTGATTCTGTTATCAATAATACATTAGGCCTATTCTTTGATACTGATGGTGATGGTAGTCTTTCCGCACCAGAAGATGCTAAAGTTATAAGTTATGTAAATAGTACTAGGAGTATACTTGATTTACACTGGGATGATGGCTGGAAGCAAGATGTAATCTCCTCTGGTGATGATGATGAATTTGTAGCAGCAACCAAACTTGAAAGTGGGGTGATGTATTATGAGATTGAAATTGCACTGGTTTCCAGTAATCTTCCATATGATGGCTGGCAAATTGCCTCACCTGTAAATACCTATATTGCGTTCACTGCAATTATCGTTAATCGTTTAGATGATAATGCCTTTGCCTTTAATTATCCAACGAATTCAACAGATGTTGCTGGATATGTTGATTTGAGACTTGCAGGGCCTGAGGATCAGGATCTACCTGAATATATCCCTCCCACCTATGCAACCATTACTACTGAGGATACCCAATATGATGAATACTATGGTGATGGTGCATTAGGTCTTGATGCACCTTCCAATATTGGGATCTCATTACTTATGTTCGGAACACTAGCATACATCAGGAGGAGAAGAAGATGAGGAAATGGGTATTCTTTGTATTCCTCCTTCTGGTAATTCCACATCCTGCCAGCATGGAGGAAACCTATGATATATCAGTACATGGAACGAATTATGATGAGTTTTACTCACCTATTTTAGGCTCAATACAACGATCCTCTGGAGGTATAGCTACACTTTGGGGAAGCTCTAATGATTTATACTTGGGAATCAATCAAGGTATGGCATTGGTAACATTTATCAAACTATTTGATCTGTATCAGGAACAGAAATTCATTGATGCTGCTTTGAAGATATCTGATTTTGTTCCCTCTTATCTAGTTGATCAACGATATGGATTAGTCTCTAGCTATTATGATGCTGGAGAGGATCAGATGAGTATTTACCGTAACTTTGCAGATAATCTACTAATGATCTGGGGCTTGAAGGAGTTAGCTAATCGTCTTAATTATTCAGATTCAATAGAATTCAATACTAATCTTGGGGAAACCAGAAACACAGAAGTTCTAGAGCAAGTTAATCGAATTACCTATCTTGAGAAGGATTTGGATAGCTTTGTATTGACTGATCGATTTATTGGATCGTATAGGATTGATAACCCAAGTGTACCAAGCATGTTCAACACCTTTGATAATCTCTTTGCATCCTACTTAATCACTCAGACTGATGAGTTTTCATCAATCCTCCCAACTGTTGAGAATGTTTTCTCTTTTGTGAAGGATAATGTGAGGACAAGTAAGGGTGGGGTTTTATCTATCTATAAATCCGGATATACTGACAAAACTGTAAGTCTCCGAAATACCGCATTATTTGCCATTCTGGGGTTGAACCTTTATCAATTAACTGGAACACAATCCTATCTTGATACTGCTATCGCAACCATGGATTATATCAATACCTATTTTATAGATATTGGGCTAACTGGAGGTTATTTAGAGGCTCTAGAAGATGAGAAGCCGATACAGCAATCAAAATCACTCTTCTCTCATGCAATATTGTTGCAGGTACTTGTCAAACTTGCAAATCTTGGTAACAAGGATGCTAAAACTCAGCTTTTAGCTCTCTCAAAAACGATCACCCAGCATTTCAAATATCAGTATTATTCAGATACAGATTATTATGATCAAGTAACTGAGGTTAGATCAATTTTCTATTCATCTATTAACCGAGATGGCAAACCCACATCATCATCAATTACAATATTTGATAATCTGATCATGTTGTACGCATTAGCTGATATGCCATTATTGACTAATGTCGAGATGTTCTCTGAAGTTGATTTCTCAGATAGAGTGAAATTATCACTCTCTGTGATGATCCCAGATGATATCAACTCCAAGATCAAGGTGTATTTCGATGATGAATTGGTTGAGACGAAAGAAATGGTTGGAGATGGCTCAGTACAACATCTGACTCTTGAGCTAACCCCACCAAGACCAGATTCTGATTATGAACAAGTTCAGCTAAGAGTTGAGATAGAAACTGAGGATCTTGTTACCGATGTAATCGAATCGGAGTTTAAGGTGAGAAAGGATACAGGAATAGTGCTCTCAGCAGAGGTAATTACCATACTATCAGTGATTCTGATTGTGGTGTTTGTTTATTTCCTGAAGAATATCAGCGTACAGTTTGTACCAGAGAATTAAGGGTGGTGATTCCATGATTCAATGTAATCACTGCGGATTCGAACTCCGTGATACAGCAAAATTCTGCATTCAATGTGGAAAAATGGTCGTGACTCCCAAACCCAAGGTGAAGCGGGATATGAAAGCCATGGTCATACCAATTGTCTCAGGATCTGGAATTTTGCTCATATTAATTTCTCTATTCTCCATTCTGCAGATTGTCTTCGAGGATTTAGATCCTATATATCTGATTGTTGGTGGTTTGATTGGAAGCGTGCTACTCTTTATACTTACCATCTTCATGTATAGATCTAAGAAATTTGATCGTACGATTATCACGAGTATGTTACTGATTTCAGAGGGAATAGGGTATTTATCTGCTTTCTCGTTTGATCTCTTGGCACGTTCTACCTTCTCAAGGCATTTCCTTCTTGTTATAGCCTTGATAGTTACGACAATCGGATACCTATCAATCATCAAACTGCAGGAAACCTTTTTCCAGATGATACACAGAGTAATAATGATATACTTAGCTTGGTTGACTCTATTCTACACCGCAGGTTCGGATTATCTAACCCCTACGGTGTTTACAATCACAGCTTTGCTTATCGTTCTCCTGATTTATGGAACCAGCATCTCTTATCCGTCTCTACCTGTATTAGGTGCTAGTGTGATCATAGAATTTCTCGTATATCTCGATTCCAGTATGATCAATTCCACCTATATCTTCTTACTAGGTCTACTTCATATCATCATTATACCAAGCATACTTATTCTCCGAACATCAGAACGTATTAATTTGATGCATATCAAGGGTAAATTTCTCAATATGATATTGTTCTTGTATTTTATTCCCATGATTTCTCTATTGCTGGCAGTGGGTAGGGGAGCTTTGCTCTCATTCTATCCCCATTTGCTACTGGCTATTTTCGGAATCACCTGGACTATCTATTTACTTAGAATGAAATCTATTGATGCTATAGAGAATATGAGTATGATCTCCATAACTACTACATCCTTACTTTTCTTTGCCATATTTGTTTATGCGTTGAATGTGGGAGGATTGGAACTTCTATTCCTGTATCTTGGAGTGTTGATAATCACTTCACTCCTAAGGTCATATATTGTTCCAAAATATCAATTTGTGAGTAGGTTACTCGCCCCCTTGATTGGGATACTGGTTGTAGGTCAACTGTATTATAATGGATATTCTTTGGTTCTGACCTATGGTATCTATCTACTATCCTTGATCTTTGTGTATCTACCTGAGATCAGGAACAAAAAACTACCTCAACCAATTGAGATGCTTGGAATCGTGTTATTCCACTCCATGGCTATTTCTATACATTTTATCCTGTATAGAACTAGTATCTATCTATTAGTTGCCAATGCAGTAGTGCTTTTAATTGCCTACATTCTTATGAGTAGGGCATCTATCGCCTACCGATACGTTCTAGTAGGGATAGGATATGGTATACCTGCGATATTCTCCTTTTTCTACAATGAACAGGCTGAACTGATAATAATTCATCTCATCATTTCTCTTGCTTTCCTTGTATTACCTATTATTGAGAAGATGAAGAGGCCACAGAATGCAATATTCACCTGGCTTCTCCTATCCATACCACTTGTGTTTGGGCTGAGCTTAACACAGAATAATTGGCTGATAAATCTCACTAGTGTTGAGTTATTCCTCTTTGCCTTTGCATCTCTCTTTCTGATGTACAAATTTGAAATGAGGAGTACTTGGTTTGTAATGTTTTCATTGCTTTCATTAATTGGAAGAGCTGCTTTTTACGGGGATTCCATTATTACCGATATCTCAGTCTGGTCACTCAGCAATTTGTCTCTTTATACAGGATTTCTTATAGCACTGATGATCTTGCAATTCACCAGATCAATTGACTGGATTGAGAGTATGATTCATCTTCTGAGTGGTGTTCTCATGGGTTTCATCATTGCTGCATATTCTGATTTTCATCGAGATTTCTGGTTGGCAGAAAACATTTGGATAATCATGCAACTTATAGTTGTATTCTATCTTATCATCTATACCATTCAATTTCTCAGATTTTCAGATGAACAATCACTTTTTTCACTTGCTGTGATTGGTTTTCTCAATTTTCTAGTGATGTCCCTGGTAGAGACAGAGTGGAAGAATATCCTGTGGGCTGTTAGTATACTACTTCATCTAGCGGTTGTATACCGATTTAATGATCAACTTGGTGAAAAAGCATCGTTCAGTTGGTTAGCAAGTAACTTGGTGAATGTCATTGCCTTTGGGTTACAGAATGAAATCTATATGGTATTTATGTTTCTGATATTCTTCTTGTTATTTATCACCAGTCCATTTATCAGACTTTCTATGAAACTTGGAGAACGATCATTATCAATTCTTGATGTAGTGCTCTATGGATTTCTGATCCTGTTAGTGGTGATATTCGTATTATTAAGTCAAATGAGTGCATTCTACGGTTTGATGACTTTTTATGGTATCACTATACTCCAGGTAATCTATATACTCTCCAGTGAGAAACGATTCAATGATATGACATTAATGATCTCGGTTATCTTTGCATTATTCTCAACAGTGTTCACAGCATTTGAGGAAAGTGGACTGATTATTCAGGTAGTTATGTGGTTAGGTATACTGATCTTCTCATTGGTTAACCGAGAATTAATTTTCTCCTCCCACGAGAGAAGTATCTTCCCCTATATCACTTATCACTCACTAGGTATTGCTGGGCAATTTATGATCGCCATTCTCACCAGCTTGTGGTATGCTATCAATCTAAGGGTAGTTCCAGAGTATATGGCAAATCGTTGGCTATCCCTTTTGATGTTTGTCGTCCTATCTCTTTCATTGATTGTAGATATGATTCGAAAACAGACAACATATTTCAATGATGGTTTAGTGATTTCTGCATTTGTGCTTATGTTAGGGTCCAGTCTATTTGGGTTCTATTCCACTTCCACATCCAATTTTATATTGGGAGGAGTTGCTATAGTTCTCACTGCGATTGCATTGACTGTCAAGGATAATCGCATGTTTAGAATTGGATTGGCCTTGTCCCTGTTCTCCATCATCAAATTTCTCATAGATTTGGTTATTCTCGAGGAATCTTTAGATAAATATCTTTCGCTGTTAATAGTGGGGATACAGGCTGTTTATTATGCTATCATCTACAGTAGAATCTCCCAGTTAAAAACTCCCATAAAGGCTGAGGACGTCTGAGATATTATCTTGTGATATCTCTCGTTTCTTAGCCTCTATCTCTTTAATAATATCAACAAGAATTGTATTCATTCGTACATCTGTGTTCTTAGCCATTTTTATCACATATCCATTAAGATAATCAATTTCTGTTTCTCGTCCTCTCTCAAGTGATTGGAGACTGGATGACCTTAGTTTGCCATATTTTTTTCCAACTATGGAAATGAGTATGTCTTTGATAATTTTCTTCATAAATCCTGCATTCTTGGGCATATAGAGCAAAGTAGGTTTAGCAGCCACTTTTTCCAAGGTAATACCATTTTCCCAGGCAGTCTCCACAACTTCTCTGTAAACAACTAGGAATATCCATCGTACAACCTTTTGTTTTAACAATACACCTAGTGTATCTCCAGTCAATGCTCCTATCGTATTGATACAGCTATTAATAGCCAATTTTGACCATAGAACTCCTCTCATATTCCTACTGATTACACATGGCGCAGCAAAGGATAGAATGGACTGTAATTCCTCTACTCTATTACTCACTGATCCATCTAACTCTCCGATGAAAATCTCACCTTCACTGGTTTTCTCGTATACTCCTGGTTTGAGCATAGTAGCCCCAAACCCAATGATTGAGGAAATTAGTCTATCACCAAGAATTTCTTGTAAAACATCCTCAACAATGCCATTTTGCATAGAAACCATATAGCCTTCATTAGATAGGAATGGTATTGCTTTCTCGACTGCATCCACAACAGTATTTGCTTTCATAATGAGCATTATGATGTCAAAGGAACCATTATAATGTTCAAGAGAAGTAAGAGCTTCAGCCTTTATCATGGAATCATTTACTATCAAACCATGAGTATTAATTGCATAAGTAATAGCTTCATTATTCGTAACTAATATTGGTTTTATACCATTTGTAAGTAATGAATACGCAAGGTAACCTCCGATACCACCGATTCCAAGCAATGCAATTTTCTTATTCATACCTGATTTTATTATTGATTATTGAAAAACAAATCAGCAACACTAGACATTTTTGTTGGAAATTTGACATATGATAAACAATCCCCCATAAATTTAATCTAGGTTGTGGTAATAACGTACATTATGCCATTTACCTCAGTTGAAACTCTATTGGATAAAGGAGAGTATAAGAAAGCAGCTGAGTTGCTCTTGGCATATAAAACAGAAAATAAAGAATGTGAGAGTAAAAAACATCTGTTATTTGCACAGGTGCACAATGCCTTGGGTGAATTCAAAAATTCAATCTATCACAGCAATTTGGTTGTAGAGCTTGCTGTTAAGGAGGAGGATGTTATTCAGGCACAGATTTATACTTATGAGAGTGCAATCTATCAGGGAGACTATCTTAATCTGCTTGAAAATGTGGAATTGCTCCTTGAATCTATAAATAATAGTGATTTAGAGCAAACAAAGAGAAATCAATTTTTGTTTCATGGTATTAGATTGAAAATTCATCTACTCACAGATACTGGAAAGTATCTAGGTCTTGATACATTGGTTGATCGCTTAGAATCTCTTGCAGAGGGTCTGGATAGCCATTTTTATTCCTTATTGTGTTATCACGAGAAAGCTCGAGTACTAGATTTCAAAGGTCAGCTTCTCGAGGCAGAAAAATACTATAAAATGGCCATCAGCTTTGCCGAGGGGAGAACATATTATCTCTATCAGACCGGTTCTATCCATAATCTAGCGAACATTTACTATTATCGGGGTGAATTCTCAAAGGCAATTGAGTTGTATGATCAGGAAATAGAGATCCTCAAGAAACTAGAATCACCATATTATATCACTGTGGCACAGAGTGATAAGGCATGGTGTTATTTCTCTATTGGAGAAACAGAGCAATCTCTAGATATTTTTGATTCATGTGAGCGATTTTTGAAATCTCGGGAAGAGGTGGATTATATCTTTACTTCAGAGATACTTATGAGAAGAATAATTATTCTTGCAAGTATCGATCGAGTGGAGGAAGCCAAGGTAAAATTTGATGAGTTAAAGAAAATAAAACACATTGTAGAGGGAGCGCTAGTCGATTTTAATTATAATCTTGCAGAAGCTAGTCTCCTCAAAACAAGTAAACAAGTGAGAAAACGTGCAAAGGCTATGAATATTTTTGAGAAAATCACTCAGGAATCCATCTTTAATTTTGAATTTACTGTTTATTCTTATTTTTCATTAGCCCAGTTACTCGTAGATGATTATCATTACTCTGGAGAAATAGAAGTGCTTCAAGAGATTGAGTTTTTGATTCAAAAATTATATGAGTATGCTGAAGAGCAAAAATCTTCCTCTCTAAAATCTCAGGCCAATTGGTTGAATGCAAAGATTGCACTAATTAAGGATGATTTTGATAAAGCCAAGCAATTAATGGTAGAAGCAATATTACAGGCAGAGAAAACTGGATTTTTCAATCTGGCAAGACAAATCTCTGATGAATTGGATGATCTAGAATACCAGTTAGAACATGATATAATTGATGAACGATTCTGGCATTTCGATCTGGCCAATACATTACTATTCAATATCAAAAAGGAAACTGATGAAGATTCTATTCTGTTTCTCATTCAAGGAGATTCAGGACTACCTCTTTATTCCAAATTCTTCACTCATGATGCTAATCTTGATGAGAATATGATAGGTTCTTTTCTCAATGCAATCACAACATTTGGAAAGCAAGCACTTCGTACCCATCAGAATATTAAGAGAATTCAATATCAGGAGTATGTTATTCTTATTGAGAACAGCAGTGATTTGCAGTTTATCTATGTAATCAAAGGTAAAACCTATCATGCAAGTAGGAGACTAGCTCGTTTCATCGCTGAATTCAAGAAAAAACAGATGCATTTGAAAATATTTGTAGATTCCCATTACTTGACAGAGGAAGTCGAGAAAGAGTTGGATATAATAATCGCTGATTCCTTTTAACCTTCACAATTACTGGCTAAGTTTTGTGATTTATATTGAATGGAGTGAATAAGTAATTATATTTTAACATATCCGTCTATTACGTGAGTAAGCATACTATCAAAGGTCTTGAACAAGTACCAGAGGAGACGCAAAAGGCTCTTCTAAGAAATGGATACAAAAACGTCAAGGCTATTGCCATTGCACTGCCGGAGGATCTTGCTGAGGATTGTGATCTCTCCATTGATGCTGCTGAGCAAATCATCGCTCGTGCAGTGGAGAAGATCACCAAACCTGCCATGTCTGCAGAGGAGTTATTGGATCTGGAATTGAACCGTGGCAAGCTTACTACCAGCTCCAATGCGCTGGACGCATTACTCGGCGGAGGATTTATGGCAGGGGAAATCACTGAGATTGCAGGTGGCTTCTCTACTGGTAAAACACAATTATGTTTTCAACTATGTGTGAATTCACAATTACCCTCTGATGTGGGTGGTCTTGATGGTAAGGTTTTCTATATCGATACAGAAGGAACTTTTTCTGCTACTAGAGTGGGTGAAATGGCAATTGCACTGGATATGGATGCTAGGGAAGTACTACGAAATATTATTGTAGCACGTGCATTAGATAGTTCGCATCAATCAAGGATTGTCCAGAAAATCAACGAAATTGCTGAGGAGGAGAATATTCGACTAGTTATTGTGGATTCTATTGCATCACATTTCAGATCTGATTATATTGGCAAGGATAAATTACCAGAACGGCAGCAGAAGATTATGTTGCATGCTTCTTCGCTAACCAATTTGGCTTATGTTCATGATCTTGTTGTGATTGTGACCAATCAAATGGTTCAGAAGATCGATCAGATTTCAGGGGGTTCTCGGTCTGTACCTGCTCTGGGTGATGCTTGGAGTCATCGGCCCCAGACCCGGATTGAATTGAGAAAATCTCCTGCTCAAGCTAGAATGGCTAGATTAACAGATAGTCCGAGAAGACCAGAAGCCGAGGAAGTATTTTACATCACCCAATCAGGTATACGTGACAGACCCAATATCTAAGCTTTCTGAATTCTAAGTAATGAAGAACCTAAGGATTTGATTTCTTCAATTTAATTCTCATTCCTCCAGATTGAAATTTTTTCATTTCAATCAATGACAATCGTTGATCTTCTACCAATTCGCCAAAAACAGGATTTCCAGAAGCATAAAGGACTGGATGTATATACAGTTGAAATTCATCTATTATATTATTGTTAATGCAAGAATGCGCAATTCCAGAACCTCCCACAACCGCGATTTGCTTCCCAGATATCTTTTTCAGTCTAGAAATTTCTGTACTGATCTCTCCATTCAAAACTAGGGAATTTTCCCACTGAACCTCTTTTAATGTTTTTGAAAATACAATTTTATTGATTTGATTAACGTACAGGGAGAATCTTTTTTGAAAATCAGAACTAGTAGGATCTTCTGCACGAGACGGCCAATATTCTGCCCAGAGTTGAAATGTCTTCCTTCCAATAATTAATGTATCAATGTTTTCAAGCAAGAACCATACATCTTCAATCATTTCTTCTGCTTGTGCTTTAGTTTCAGCTGGGGGAATCCAACCTCCTACACTAATACCATTTATTCCCATACCCATGAGCAGTACAACATCTCTTTGTATCATAGACAACTAATTATAAAAATGGGATTATATAGATTTTAAGTGTCAATTACATTTATTTTTACGAATTATTTATTATTAGGTTTTATATAATTAGAATGTTATTAAGTAATTAAATTTTGAAATTCTTATTTTCTTCTTCTAGCATATATTGCAATCACTGACAAACTGAAGACAACTGGACCAAGTGAAATAGGAATGGGCAGCTGAGGTGTTTCAGGTCCCGTATCATTATCCTCTGTTGTAGTTGTCTCCTCAGTAGTGGTTGTGGGCTCTTCAGATGTTGTATCATTGGTTTCAGTGGTTTCTGTTGTGGTTGGAACAGGTCCGAGTGCCTCGGTGTAGAGACTTGGATGTTCTTCAAGTAGCATGAACCAAGAATCACTGCCCCAAATATTAACGGAGGTTGATTCACCTGCATCAACATTTTGTCCTAATCCATCGTCCCATTCTTGCCACTGCATGGATACATCAATGTAAATATCAAACCAGTGACCCTGATCCATAGCAACCATTGCTCCAGTATTGGTATCATAATACCAAGTCTGCCAAGCCTCAGCATACACATCAACATCAACAGGAACAAAAATTTCATTTCCATTGCCATCCCAGCCAACACTGACTTGAATGGTTTCAGTCACACTCAATTCATACAACTGCTCGTATGCAGTAATATTCATCCATGTTATCTCTACATCATTGATATAGAAGATATCATCACCCTCAAATACCATTAGCTCTTGGAACATTTCCATAGACTGATTTGCAGTGATTTCACTATAATCCCAGAATGGGAAGTTGAAATTATCTCCATCACCACCATCACGATTATCCTCGTAAAATCTGTTGAATGCATCGATGTAACGAGATTCATCAAAGAAGTACATGATATCTAGATCGTTAGTGGTCAAGAATTGGATAAGTTGTAGCATACCATCATCAGTTTCCCATTCTTCATACCAGGAGTTCTCGTTAACAAGGACATCGTTCTCATAGCGTTCAAACTCATAATCCTCATACCTCATTCCTTCACCCCAGAAGAACATAACAGCATCCATGGAACCTGCTTGTGTACGGTAAATGTCAAATATCACACTACCATCAACTTCTCTCTCTGAGGACATCCACTCATACTCATCTTTTGTCTGATCACCACGATAGCCATTGGTCTCTCTATCCATGTAGAAGTAATTATCCTGTTCCATGTAATAGAATAGGCCATCACCCTCTTCAAAACCACGATTATTGGCAACAGAAGTTGGTCTAGTGTTACCATAGAATGAACTAGCTTCAGCAATGGTTGTACCAGTGGTCTCATCTGAAGATTGTGAAATCCACATGTCTACATCCATATATGCTGGTCCTCCACCCTCTTGATTCAGAGTGAACATTTCAGGTTGCACAACACTTACATTATATCCAAATATGTGAATGTCAAAGCTGATGTACCTTTCTTCATACATATCCAAGAGCATTCCATTATCCTGATCGAATATGTAAGCGCTGAAGAAATCAATCTCAATAGTCCAAGAGACATTTAATTCAACCCAAGGAGTTTCAGGACAATCATGACAGTCACCAAATGGAACCAAGGTTGAAGATGTGCTTGTATTATAGTAATAGAAGCTATTATCAACCTCTCTGACATTAAAGGTTTGTGTTGCACCATTCACATCATAATCCCAAGAATCAGTATAAACATTTCTGTTTATTAATGGAACCTCAAAATCATAAGGCATGTCTAGATTAAATGGTAATCCCATCTGCCAGCCCCAATCAACATATATGGAATCCATAAACATTTCTGGGAAGAGAATGAGGTAAGTAGTATTAGACTGCACAGGCATGATATTGTCACCATCTTTATCATTATGAAATGTCTCACCCGACATATCATGTGATCCGCTGTCATTATACCATTCACCTTGGCCATCATTAGCACCCATATCCCAAGTAGTACGTTCCCACTCTTCAACACTTCCGGGTAGCATTTCCATCCAAGAATCAGCAGTTAGGATATGATCAAATACTTCTCCACCTTCTTGGAGCATAGAGAAAGGAATGTTATCAGATGATTTAATAATACCAATTTTTGCCTCACCTTCCATAAGCTCGGTTCGGTTACGCCAATCTGCATCATATCGATAAATCATCGATTCATTTTCTGGATTGCTAATTTCATTTTCCATATCGGAAATATGTTCTGTTTCTCTATACTGATCAAATAGAAATGTATCACCGGTGGCGAAATTTGTGTTTGGCTCACCAAGAGCCATTGCTTGGCTCATAGGAGATACAAGTAAAACCATTGATAAGAATAGAAAACCTATAATCTTTCTGTTCATAAGTTATACACAATAATATCGATTTGATATATAAATGATCCGTAATTCAAGGGAACAAATTGGCATACAAGGAATATTCAGAAGCTTGAATCAGACCATAAAAACTAATGATTAGAAATTCTCAAAAATTGGAAAATTTATTCTAGTAAATGTAGATACGTGTAACTATATTATTTTCTTCTTCTAGCATATATTGCAATCACTGACAAGCTGAAGACAACTGGACCAAGTGAAATAGGAATGGGCAGCTGAGGTGTCTCAGGTGCAGTATCATTCTCATCTGTGGTAGTTGTTGGCTCCTCTGTGGTAGTTGTAGGCTCTTCTGAAGTTGTGCTTGGATCTGAGGTGGTAGTTGGATCTGTTGTTACAGGAGTATGATCAACTGGATCGTCAGGGTATGCAGATTGATACAGGCTGGGATGCTCTTGTAATAACATGAACCAATGTGTTCCACCTTCCATCATGATAGATGAATTGGAGAAAATCTCCTCAGCATAGTAATAGTCTATACCTTCATGATTCTCCCACCATCCTCTTTCTATTGTATATTCTATACTGAGATCTGCATAGAAATATGAACCCTGATCCATTGCGATGAAAGCACCAGTAGCATCATCATAATACCATGTTTGCCATGCTTCAGCAAATAGATACACATCCACTGGAACCTCAAAATCCATACCATAATCACTCATCCAGATATTTATTGTTTGTTCTGTACTGAAAGCATAGGTTTGGGTATACGCTGTTACATTCATCCAGGTTACATCAAATCCATTAATCGCAAATACTTCTTCACCTTCGAAATCCATGTGATCTGATACGGTTTGCATGGTAGTATTCTTGGGGATCTCACGATACTGATCTAAGAAACGTAATCTGTCATCATAATTCAGCCCATCGATCCACATATGATCATCATGGAAGTATTGCAAGTCCATGCCTTCGGTCGACATGAATTGGATGATTTGGAACATGACATCATCTCTGCTCTCATTCCAATCCCAGGTCTGATCCCATTGATACATTCCATTCTCCCATCTTTCCATATACTCCTCACCTTCATAGTTGCCCATACCATAGAAGAACATCACAGCCTCCCAGCTATCAGGTTGGGTTCTGAAGATATCAAATACGATTTCTCCTTCAGTATGCCTATTATTCCAACGGTTCTGGTGTTCATCATAATTCCATGAATTATTGCTCTCACCATGAGTAGTACGATGCATATTATTCCAGCCTCCTTGCTCCATAAAGAAGACCAAGGCATCACCTTCACTAAAGCCTCTATTATTAGTTCCAGTTGAGGTGGGTCTGCTGTTTCCATAGAAAGCAGATGCTTCAGATACTGTATTGTATTCCTCCTCCATCGCAGAAGTTGAGAAATACATATAGATATCAAATGAAGTTGGACCTCCACCGTCTTCATCTAGTCCCATTACTGGGGGTTGCTCAGGCATGGTGAAGTTATTATGATACAACTCAACATCAACATCTATAGATCTGTATTGGTACATATCAACAAGCATTCCATTGGCCTTATCAAAAATGAAACTACTGTAAAAATCAACAGTTACTGTCCAATCAACAGTCATATTGACCATTGGTGCATTTGGATCATTTTGATCACCAAATTTAATATCTCTGTATGTAGTATTAGTCAACATGGTATAGAATGCAGAATCAACACTTCTTACATTCAGTGATTGATTTACATCATTTATGACATACCAGAAAGTATCATCATACACATCTCTGCTAACTAATGGAACGTCAAATCCATATGGAATCACATCTTGGAGTGGATTATTGCCACATCCTTCAGGGCCGCAATCCTCATTATTTCCCCAATCTGCCCAAATGGTTTCATCAACCATTTCAGGGAAAAGTAGAAGGTAGGTACTATTGCTGACAACTGGCATGATATCTTCATCACCACCATCATTATCATCACCAAAATGCTGTCCTGAGAGATCATTGGAACCTGAATCATTTTCCCAAGTATTGGAGCCACCCATATCTAAGAAATATCTTTCCCAGTACTCTTCACTACCAGGTTGAGCTACCATATCGGAACCATCCATAATCATCAGGTGGTCAAATTCTGGATCACCGGGTTTATAGAAATTCTCAAATGGAATATTGGCACTGCTTTTAATCAAGCTTATTCCAAAATCTCCTTCTAAATCCACATAAAATTCATTATATTGACCTTCATATCTATAGATCATGGAATCATTATCTGGATTTGAAAATTGCATTGCATTTTCATCAACACGTTCGCTAATTCTGTTACTACTAAATAGAAATTTATCTCCTGTTGCAAAATTTGTGTTTGCAACATCTAAAGCTAAAACACTAGAATAAGGAGAGAATAACAAAATAGCAGTTATAAACAGAAATATTATACTTTTTCGATTCATAAGCTAAAACCTTATTATTAAGAGTAGATTCATTTTAATATTTAAATCATCCGCAATTCAATATTGAGAAATTGGCATTAAAAAAGCTAACTTCAAGTATAATTGACGCATTTGTATCGATTTCGAAGAAGTGAATTCTCAGAATTAAGAATTATGAGAAATAACCTAGTATCGGTAACAAATTCCGGTAACAGAATCGTTTTTCAGTTTTTTTATTTACTATACAGAATTTTTTAATTTTAAGCAATTATTCAATACAGTATCAAGAAAGGATTAAAATTTCATTTTGCTATGTATTAAGATGAAAACTGCTTTTATAAATGCAACAATATATCCAGTAAACACAGACATAATTTATCAAGGAACCTTACTAATCGAGAAAAATACAATAAGCTATGTGGGAGCGCCTTGTGATACTGATGGATTTGAGATCATAGATTGTTCTGGGTTGCATATTACTCCTGGTTTTGTTGATGCTCATGCACATACTGGTGTCTGGGGCGAGTGGAATACGGATTATGATGGCAACGAGATGTCTGATCCCTTGACTCCATATGTACGAATTATGGACAGTATCCATCCAGAAGATGTTGGTTTTGAAGATGCAAGATCTGGTGGAGTTACAACACTAGGTATCACCCATGGCTCTGCCAATGCCATTGGAGGTCAACTATGTGTGGTGAAGCCTCTGGGTTCTGAGCTTGAACAGATGCTGATTAAGCATCCTGCTGGGTTAAAGATGGCTCTGGGTGAGAATCCCAAGCGTGTAGGAGCAAATAACAAACGAGCACCCACCACTCGTATGGGTGTAGCCTATCTCATCCGAAAAGCATTCTTGGATGCCCAGGAATACAAGAAAACCTGGGAGAGATACAAAGAGGGAAAGGAGGAAAAGGAACCCAAGTTGGATCTGGGTATGGAGGCACTGGTGCAGGTTCTTGATGGAAAGATGCCAGTACGATGTCATGCTCATCGAGCAGATGATATCATCACTGCAATCAGATTAGCAGAGGAATTTGGTTATGAGTTGATCATCGAACACACCACTGAAGGGTACAAGGTGGCAAATACTCTTGCATCAAAAAACATCAAATGCTGTGTGGGGCCTGCATTCGGTGATAGGGCCAAACGTGAGCTTAGAGATATAACTTACAAGAATCCTGTAATTTTACACAAAGAGGGTGTATTTGTTTCACTTATCACCGATTCACCCTTTAACCCTATTCATACTCTACGTGATCAGGCAATTTGGGCTATCCGTGAGGGTTTACCTCAGGAGGATGCGTTGAAGCTAATTACTCTCAATCCAGCAACTGTACTGGGGTTGGAAGATAGAATCGGAAGCTTGGAGGTAGGTAAAGATGCAGATTTGGTTCTACTCAATGGAGATCCTTTTGATGCAAGATCCAAACCTGTAAAAACCTACATAAATGGGCAACTTGTCTACACAGAGGATTAGATTATTTTGCATCATACATCCTCATGAGCTGGAATCCTCAAAATGAAAACATAAATGAAGAAAAATGTTACGGTCGCCAAGACTAGATGATATATCATGATAATACCTCACATTCTACTTTTAGACCATTAACAAATGATATATCAAGTGGAAGCACTTGTCCATGTGCCACAGGTACATTCGGCCTGTCTATACCATACAAACCCTTGATGATGGCATTGATCACCCCAGAATGCGTGTAGATGAGTGCTGTTTCATGATGGTAATCCTGCATATATCGAATAATAAGTGATACCCCCCAGGTTACCCTCCTACCAAATTCTGCCACCGATTCTCCCCCATGATCATTATACTCATAATCCTTGAAGATTCTCTTCCACTCATCAGAATTGGTTACCTCAAGGAGCGGTTTACCTTCTAGTGAGCCAAAATTCATCTCTCTTAACTGTTCCATCTCGATATGATACTCTGAAGAACTGAGCTGCATTGTCTCAAGACATCGTTTGCTGGGAGAACAGAAAATAATACTGGCATTTATATCCAATTTGATTGTTTCTGCTTGTCTCCTTCCCTTCTCAGAAAGAGGAGGATCCTGCCAACCTTGCAGTAATCCTCTCTCATTCATGGTGCTTTCAGTGTGACGAATTAAGTATAATCGCATTGTATTAGCTAAATTAATTTTGATATATAAATAAAAAAAGTATGATTACCTTAGTCGATGAACCCTGATAATAATGGTAACTGGTGCAAGAAGGCATATTGCCACAAGAATATTGGTAGCTTCGGCTGACAATGTTAACGGAGCATCTGGAATAAAATCAATTCCAACATCTGAAATGATCAAATCAGCATAAGTTCCTTGAAACCCGATCAAAATTGTATAATACGCTTGAATGGGTACGATTAAGAAGAACTCATACTCTCCAGCCTCTTCAATTCTTTGATGGTACTGATACTCTCCAACTGATAGCCTAATTGTTGAAGGGGCTGCAATAAAGGGGATAGAAATCGGGAAGCGAAGTTGCATACTGTGATTACTATATTGAGGATTGAATTCTGGTAAGATATCTGGTGGGAAGAAGATTGCAGTTTGTTCCACATCTCCTAGTAATAATGACTTATTTAGATGAAACTCCTGCTCTATTGTCCTGGTTGTTACTTGTCTTGAATACTGTGTATCCGGCATAGTGATAAGATCTATGATGGAAGCTATAGTTAGAATGCTAATAAAATTGAACCCCCGTAGAATCTCAATTTTAACTATTAACTCTGCATCAGGTATTAGATAAATTGGTGCTATGACCTCTACCTCATCTGGTGTCTCTACTGCAATTAACTCACTGCTATAAAATGGGACAGCACTCAGAGCTGATGAGTAGAGATGAATTCTGATCTTATACTCTATAATTGAGAACAAGGTTGAAGATTCATTGGATGAAAACACCATTCGAGCCCTGAAATAATCCGGAGAGTGTGGCACTTCAAGGATCTCAATCGCTCTTGTCTCATTTATCAACACTTGATTACTGAAGTAATAGGTTTCAATATTGATAGGGCTGATATCTACTGCTTGAGTAACTAGGGGACTGAATAAAAGTATTACAACTATAACGTATGGTCGCATATACTACAGAGAAAAAATGAGTTTTATAACTAAAAAATCATATCTATTTTTTACTTAAATAAAAAGTAATACTATGATGATTACATGCTTGCAGACTTAAAAAGAATATTCAAGCCACAGAAAACCACTCAGTTTTATGATCATCCAGATGATGGAACCATTGCCTTCCTTCGCAAAGAGTTAAGATATTTAAGGGAGGAGGCCATGAAGCTACAAATTCCATTGACAATCATTGTTAATGGGAATAGTAGTAGAGATACTAATCCTTTCTGGTCGAACACCCATCATCATTCCAGGATTGATGATCTTTATCAAATGCAGTGCAACGGCGGAGAGAATGCCTTTGAGTTAGAAATCGTCATCACAGAGGATGAACCCTGTATGATGGAATGCCAATCAAAGATAGATTATGATGCCATATATCTTCAATGCTAATATGATACTAATATTATGTCTTTTAGAAGAATTCTGTTAGGGGAACCTGATCAGTGATATTAGGTAATAGGCTATACAGCTCAGTCATGGTACTTATCACCTGTTGATTAGTATTAGTGATGGTGGTATTAAAAAGAAACAGGGAATGCAGGATCTCTCTCCATTCTTTCTGACTATCCACCAGCAGTATTACCTGATAACCTTCGTGCTCAAGTAATTGTAAAATAGAGAGATTCTGGTGAATATATTCCTCTATCGCAGATGAAAGGTAGACATCGTAGGATAGGTGAAGCTCCAAGTAATCACACAATGGAACTCCAGAGAGATTGCAAAAAGAGATGAATTCTGTGAGTGATATGAAAATATCTCGTGGTTCAACATATTGTGAATGATAGAGATTGTAATCATCCAGAGCCTTTTTGAATGCATCTCTCTGAAGTTGCTGTGGAGCAAACAGTCGATATGATAGAATAATATCCATGATACTTTCTATACGATTGATATTTAAGTAAGCAAAAATTAATCTGAATTAAAACCAAGTATATAGAGCTTCCATCTCCCGATACAGCCTACTAGTCTATCCATCTCTGTCTCAAACTCGATTGCATCATCAAAATTTTTAATTATTTCACCAGTCAATATCTCCACATTCTCCTTGGTACAGTCTATTGGATACAGGGCTTCATCAAAATCCCAGAAATCATAATTACAATCCACATTCAGATTAGAATTGATATATTCCCGGTATTCGATTATGCTGTTCAAGGTATGGCAATTTCCAAAATAATCAACAAATTTTTTTTCCAACCTATGAATAGGGTCCCAATATTTATCCAGTGGTTTGAGTATCCTGGCTTTGATGTATAATTGCCTACAGAGCATTCCACCGTATTGATGCTGGATGTATCTCCAACTTTCTTCATCTTTCATTGTATATTCTGAAGTTACTCCAAGCACTAGCTGGGGAAGATCAATATCAATAAAATTGCATTTCTCATGAAATTTTTCTCGCATATTAGATGATTGAGGATAGATATTAATAAAATACTTCGATTCTATACATTATCCTCACTAATCACGTGAATTGGGTGATGAATTATTTTCTATTGGAAGGAATTGGTATAGAATACTATTCTTGATACTTTCTATCTCAATGATATTTAAGTAAGAAAATCCTGTCTGTTCTTATGAGCTTATATGCTTAACTAAATATCATGTTTCATGGCAAAATATGAATCCACCACAGAGCAACAATTAAATGCTAATACTATACGAGCTATGATATCATTCAAACATGTGGCACAAACACTTGATTTATCAGCTGATATCAAGCACAAAACAATCAGTAAATATTACGAGATAAGTGAATCAGGTGTGAGAGTTGCCAATAATATATTACTAATTGCTCTCTGTTTGCTTATCACCATCCGAGTGGAGAGAGTGCCCCTTCAATTATCAGAAATAGTATCCAGCTTCAATCGTCAAGGCCATCGTGTAACCAACAGGAATTTGCTAAACCTGTCAAGAGAACTGAATATCGATCTCAATCCCATAAGAATGACACCTGAGGTGTATTTAGAAAGAATTATCAACAATCTAATCCAAGATAATAAAATTATCAAGAAATTGCGAAGAAAAAAGGTCTGCTTGGATACATATAGAATGGTACTACTTGATGGATCTAGGCTAATACTTGGTTTCTTAGACAGGAAACGAACAGGTGCTGTACAGCCATATGCATTAGCTGCATCAGTTATCTATCTTGCAGATAGGGTGTTTGCAGATATAAAAAATGATGAACCTGTACTAACCCAGAAGTTGATGGAAGAATTAACTGCAACCAAAGCTAGTTCTATTAGAGATCATATGTATCGTTTTCTGAATGAGTTCTATACAGAGAATTCTGGATTTATTAGGGATCAATTTCAGACTTTAAATCGATAATTTGTACTCAACAGAAATGGTTTCTGACATAGATGGTTTATACTCTCTAATCTGATACTCATTAACAGAATGGAGATAATACCCATCAGGTAATTCACAGCAATCAGCAAATGCCAGGTCCTCATGTGATACAAAACCTATATCCTTGTACTGTTTGTATTCTTCAGCAGTAAGCACTCTTCTATTATCTAGTTTCTCTGCTGTTTTCCATTCAGATGCTATTTTGTTGGTTTCCTCTGTGGTTCTGGCCATCATGAACAGTGCCTGGTTTCCTGAACCATATCCACCCCAGAGTATCAATTCTCCCTCCTTGAATTCCTTATTCTCAAGCAAAGACATCATACAAAGAGGACTGGAACCTGTGTAGAGATTTCCAGTCCTTGAGATGAACTCGAGTGATGGTTTCAATTTCTCGTATTGATTTTTGAAATTGGACGTTTCCATTACCTCCTTGAGCATCTGTTTCACCTGCTTCTCGATAGGAGCTATACTGTTGAATTCCTTGTCTTTGAAATGTATATGTGCCTTCTCAGTTAGATTTCTGATATAGAGCAGATTGCTACTTGGCCGATCGATGAGACAGAGATAGGCTAAATTGTATTTGCATATACCAGGATAGGGAGCATGCATGACAACTCCAGCAACTTCATCCAGAGTAATACCTGTCTTCTCCTTCAACTTCTCATAAGCTCTTCCCACTCTCTCATAGTTGGCTAGGTTGGAATATGCACCGAAGACCACAGGATAGCTGTTTCCAGTAAGTGTAGTTCCATCCCTGATGTATGGTTTGTAGAAATCATGAACTAGTGATGCCGATGCTCCACGAACATTGAGTATCTCCAGTACCGCTTTTTCACCTCCAGTAGCCACAGCAATCGCACCTGCCCCACCAGTGAACTCAGCTGATGCAGCAGTATGTTCATCATCCGCATACTCAGCAATATCAGTGGCAATCACCAATCCATCATCTGCAACATTTCGCCAGATTGCATTCATTGCACCTATACAGGCATGTTTACTCTCATTGGAGAAGACATCATCATGAGGTAGAAATTGAAGAGCATATTGTGAGATGGGTAATGATCCATCATTGAGGCTCTCAGTACCCACCTCTATATATGAATATGATAATTCCTCCTTGATTATCTCCTGCACTGCATTCATGAGCATGGTAGTAGGATCCTCTGTTGGTAGTGGTACTGTGTTGGCATTCAATCCCAGGGCTTTGAGCAAGCCCAGTGGCACTTGTGGTTTGTATTTAACAAACTCCTCAGCTGTTATCTGGGCAGATCCCAAATAATTGGCCATGGTTCTTATGGTTCCTCGTATTGGTATGTTAGTTGTATTCATTGTTGGGAAAGTGTACGGGGTTGGAGTATTTAAGTAAAAAAATCGCAATAATGTTGTCATATTAAATTTTAATTGACTGTGAGCTTGATATATTCGTAGCGAGGTTCTTCCTCCTCCCAATCAAGCATCTCATTAGATCCAGAGAATCCTCGGATGATAGTGCTTATTTGCATATTGAATCTGTTGAGAAATTGTTGAAATAGCTTATCAATAGGGTTCATGGAGAAAATATAAAGTGATAATATTTAAGTAAAAATTTTTTTTAGTTTTATAGTAACAATAATCCTCCTTTTCCATGAGTATCCCAATACAGATACAATTACCCATCACCTATTTCTTCCTGCAATATGTGGTGTCAATCTTACTTGATATGCTAACCCCAGTGATCTCAGCCATTATAGCAGTTATCCTGGTTCTCCTCGTCAAAGGAGTAATGATGATCCTCAATCTACTCAGAAAATCAAAAACTGTTGAGATCCAGTGTACCAAAGTTGATACTATTGAACTTTCATCCTTTGGACTATTATCCACCATTAAGGAACCTGTGGAGATCACTTTTCGATCCACAGGTATCAAGGTGAGAAAATGATCTATAATATTCTCTATTATCTGGATCTTTATGCCACTCATATTATTCTCGGTCTGTTTCTAAGATTTGTTCTTCAGCTGGTTCCAGAATCCATACGAGTGGCATTTGATGATAGTGCTAGATTTGTCCGTAGTTTTATCATCTATGTGGTAGAAGCTATCTATAACCAGGAGAAAAATTTTGAAGTATTCATCTCCTCAAGAATTATAGTACCCTTTGTCATCATTGTATATGTGGAGGGTTTATTGATGCTGGGGATCATCTGGCTGGCAGAATACACTGCTATCAGTCTACTCATCTATATATTCTTCTTTTTCATCATCATTAACATCATCCCATCCAAGGAGGAGATGGAAGTATTCTCAGATATTTCTCCCACTACTATCTTCAGATTTATTGTTAAGTTAGTCATTGTGCTGGTCTTTGCATTTGAAACCAATAATTCTGGCATACTATCACTCATCATTACACCTATTGCACTACCCAAAGGATTGACCAATTTTGCGAAGAGAATACATATAAATACTGAGGTTCAGCAAAATACTGATCAAAGCAAACTAATATACAAGGATAGTTAATGAGCAAGGGATTTAGTATGATGTTCATTTTGGATCTGATGTGAATGAATAGAGTTATTCAACTTATGTTAATCGTATTGCTTCTTGCATTGCCTGTCAATGCAGATGATCCTGTTTGTGTTGAGATTAAGGATATAAAATTAGTAATCTCTGAGTTACCTTTTCCAATAGTCCCACCTATGTATTCATACAATTTTCTAATATTTTTTGATATTGATGCAGATAATGCAATTGAAACAACAGTCAATGCAACAGGAGATGTAACCAATGCTACCATTCTTCCTTCTCAAAATGGAAGTGGAATACATGGATTAAAATTTGACAAAATATTAAGATCACATTTTCAAGCTGATAGAATATAGAAGAATGTAAATTAACTTCAGAAATTTATATAACTGAATGAATATTTATTTCATCCTCTAAATCGAATGATTGGAGGATAATGGACTAGGAAACTTCTTCCCTGTCACTCCTAGAGTACGGAAAAGCGATTAAGATTCCAAAAGCTCGCAAGAGAAGTCTATAAGTTCGAAAGAACGACTGGTAAATGCAACGTAAGTTAGCGGATGATCTGCCAGAAAGCCTGGAAGCCCCATCTCGAGTAGTGGGACATAGGAACCGTACTTTAGTACAACATTCTAAACAACTCGATTGAGTGTTGGCGACAACTGGTTAGAATGAACTAACAGGCAAAACAAAATATTTTGTCAGAAAATAGATCATGGATATACAGTATTCCAGAGAACAATTACATATTCATTTCCAAATCAAGGTGGGAATGGTTCTGAAGGTAACCTTTACTTAGTTGTGGATGTGGTTAATAGTTCCTCGGAGATCTCATATGGTGCGACAGTTGAATTTTACAGGAACAAGATCATCAACATACATTTTGATAGAGAGGTTGAGACAGATATCAAGGTAGAAACCAATAAAGATTGGCTTATCATACTTTCATTAATCGTAATTATAATAGTAGTTCTCTTACTTTTATCATATTTCAAAACAATATCCTAATAATCACTTATTATAGGTCCTATTTTTCAAATCTAAACTCACTAGCAAATTTTTTTGTTTAAATATAAAAACTACTGTATATTTCGTAGATGTCAAAAATTACTTTTGTAGACAAGAAGGAGGAGACATTCAAGCTATTTCTCCTCGAGACCCTGGATAAATTGGGTATGAGTATTGAGGATCTGATGGAACTCAAACATCTCTCTCCCTATCTTATCCTTGATGGACATAGATCTGGAAACACATCCTCAGATATGACTGTGGGTTACATGGAAGGAGCTAAATTCTCTCTTAGATTTGCAGCTATACTAAAGAAACTGGGAGGCACTCAAGCCAATTTCCTCATACATACTCTGAGAAATTACAAAACCATGGATAGAATGAAGGCTATATTTGCAGCAGTTGAAGATATTGGTACAAGCTTCATCAAGACTGCATATAAACAGAATATCAAATTGAGATATTATGGACAAGATGTTCATGAGGGCTATGCCCTGTCAAGACTTATCAATGCAGCGGAACACAAAACACAGGATTGTGATGGATTTGAACTCAATTACCTCACCAACTACTCTGAGATCTGGGCCGTGAATAATCTGGATAAAATTACAGATCTACCTGAAGTAACTGTGATCGGTCGTTTCACCAAAGGTCATTACTCAGGTGCTGGAATACCTGGTAAAGCATCTAAGGCCAATTTCTGCTACATCCAACAGGCATCTATTTCTGATAACTGGACTGATGAGCAGATGGTGGTGCTAATTCTAGGATTGTTGAAGTCACATATTGCGATCAATGGTGCCATTGGTGGGAAGGTGTACAAGGATGGTGAGAAGGAGCTAATATATCAGAAAAGAGAGCAGGAATGCTGGGAGGAGGAGTACGAATTGGCCCATTCCAAGAGGATGACCACTTTTACCGCAAGTGGACCTGTGACTATTAGATTTTGAACATTAGGCTACCTTTAACCTTGATAAAATTATTCATAAAATTATTCGACTTCATGTACTCCTATGGCTTAATTTAATATAGTTCTGAACTTGATTCCCCATGGATGCAACTTCAACTAACAGAAATCATTCCTCAGAGCATTTTGATACTTAACGAGCTTTATGAGATTGAGGTAGTATCATATCAAGAGAAAATAATGGTTGAAGAAAGGATGGAACGTGATGGAGAGAAATATCCAGAATTATTTGTAAATAATATCGATCCTGCAATGGAATATGTGTTTTCCTTCCTCCGATTACTTTGTCTAGACATCATTCATATGCTGAAGGTTTACTATTCCACCAAATCACGATTTAATTCACAAATACCAAGAGAGTCTTTGTACTTATCTCTAAAAAGAATTGAATATCGGTCTATTTCCTATCAGAAGGAACTGCTGAAGTGTAATTAAAGGATATATGTCTGTAAGTAATTAATAATGTCTAGTGCTCCCCTATCCTTAAGGCATTTGATTTTTAGTTCAATATACTTCTTATCCAGTTTTTCCATGGGGATGTATTCGAATAAAACATTCAAGTGTTTTTCCATGATCACTCCTTTTTCCCAGTAACTATCAACAAGATGCATATGTGCTGAAACAAGATCTGGTTCCTCATTAACACATTCAGTGAAGTGATCTATAGCTTGATCATAATCTTGCCTGGTGATACATTGCAATCCTTCATTAAACTGATGAATAATATTCATTATCAATTGAAGAGTGATTTAGTTTTTAAATAAAAAATCGAAATACATAGTCGGGATGGATCACGATATCTACCAGATAACCATAGAATCTATCTGGAAATACAGGACCACGGTTTTTGATATGTGCAAAGGTATATCCTCTGAGATCATCTTTCTCAGCAATCAATACTATACCTCTGGGGTTGCGGATATGATCTCGTAGTTCTTTATTATAATTTTTCTCCTCACTTTTAGTAATCTCGTAATTATTGGAAAGTTCACTATTGGAGAAATAAATCTTCCATAAGGAAATTATATCTGGAATATCTTCAACTTGAGCTTCTCTGTATCGCATATTTAACTGATTGATCTCTAAAATAAATAGGTACTAGCACGAATGGTCAATTTTGATATATCTTCACTGGAAATCTATACATTTTCATTTAGCCTCAATTATGCGCAATTTTCAAAAACAAACTCATCATCTTCTTATTCAGATTCCATGGGTTGATCCTCCAAGGAATCATTGACTTCTTGCTCCTTTCTTTGGATGTTCAACCAGTATGTGATCTCAAATATGATCGGTAGGATGGCAAGATAGAGAAGAAGTGCCATAAACCTTCCAATGCCTCCAGTTTCACGTAATAAATCTGCAAATGATGCAATACTTGTCTCAAATATGGTTGATAACATACCTAGTAACAGGAAGAAGTAGATCAATTCAGTAAGCATCTCAGCATACTTCTCCACATGATGCCATCCTGCAAGTGCTGTGATCCTCAGACCAATTGGGATGGCTGCAACGATAATTGGCAAGAAAATCTCGTTTTCTGTGGAAAATGTATCTAATTGTCCAGCAGCACCAAATATCTCAAGGAAAAAAATCTCAATCAAGATAAAATATGCTGTGAAATTTACAAAATAGTACAGAATCAGAGAAATCAAGACAGATTTAGTCGAGGAGGGTATAGGAGAGGTTGGATTATTCATCTTGTCGATGTCATGCACTTTCATCACGAAACGTCTGATGCTGAAATTTCCAGCTTCAGATCTCCATATTTGTTCCATTTTGGAGAAACCAAATGGATCACTGAGAAATTCGAAATAGGTGATGAAAATGGCATAAATACCCACTAACATTATACCTATGGCAACTATCAGAAAACCATCTGTCAAGAGGCTGGTAAAGAAATTCACAAAATTGGGTACCAGCTGAATAATTCCAATATCCAATATGAGTAACTGGTATGCAATCGCCCAGATCATAATCATAACTACAGGTAGCCCGATGGATACTGTGGATCTATTCCTTTTTATTGAAACCTTCTCATCTTCCATTAGATCACCTCAGATATACAAAGAGAATTCTTCTCCAATGAAAAAAAGACTGAGAATCAAAGAAATGGCTAGGACCATAACACCAAACCAAGGTTTCCAATCGTAGATATCCTTTCCCTCCAGGGGATCAATAGGTATCGAGATAACAAGGAGAAATAGGAGGCTGAAATTGCGTAACCAGTCAAAAAATTCCAATCCAGTAAAATTAAACATAAGTATCGAAATCACTGAGAGAATCAATATTCCCAGCCAGCCACCAATTGATACATAAGCCTTCTTCTCCTTATCCTCGTCAATGAAGGTATCATTAGCCAGTGGGATAAATGACATCCCCAAAGAAAAAATCAGTTGAAGAATTAGACCATCAAAGGTGAAATAGAAATTGTAATCAGCTTTGATTCGTTCAGATATAATATATTCGAATAAGAAGATTATACCAATTGGGATAAGTACAATTAAACTTGTCAAGAAGTAAATTTTTCCTTCATAAAAATATGTAACCATCATAAATGAACCAACAAGAGTAATCATGGTAAACACCAGCTTGATGAGATTCTCCTGTAATGATTGAGAGTATTGTTCCTCTGAGAATAACCTTTTAGAATATCTCGCAAGAAATGATTTACCAAGGATTCTACTCCTATCCTTAATTGCACTCCTAATTGCAGTTCTCCCACTTGCTCTCAATCCCCCTCTAATCCCAGCTCGTACTGTCACTCGTAATGAACTTCTCAACAATAGCCTTGTTAGAATTCCTGTACTGGCGATAAACACAAATCCATCGCTGGCAAATGTTGTATCAGTGAATAAATCATCTGTATCAGTAAGAATCCTAATGAGAATCAAGGGCATAATAAGTATTAAAGAGCCAATGATTAGATAATAATAATCTGAATGATCCTTGTATGTATCCTGCTCATTTTCAGCCCGAGAAGAGGATGTATTACCATCCATAATATCTCAGTTGCTTGTGTTAATAAATACATTATGGGAAATCAAAGAATTAAAGATGTAAAACTTGATTTCTTGTAATGATATGATCTAGTTACAGTTGAACTAGAACACGGACTTCATAATTCCAGAAAATATACAAGCCATTTGTGATCTCTACTTGAGTAATACAGCATCCCGATATTAATCATCGAATTGATCAAAAACTGATTCTAGAATTTCTTCAACGGTTTCCATGACACACTCAATGGTTTCTCCGATTTGTTCACCAAGATCCCCTAAATTACAATCCATATCCTCAAAATGACTGAAATCTGGTACATGTATCTTGACTTTAGGCATTTTAAACGCCATCTTCATACTATTTTTGATGGTGGTGTTAATCATTTTAGCGAGGTTCTCGCCGAATTGTTCAAAGTGGTATTCATCTTCACACATAGTAATTACCTCTATACAATATATGTGTCAAAGTATATATAAGTAAACGTGACAGTCATGGTGAAGGTTCTATAGGCGAAGTGTAGGGCATACACCCATGGGTTAATCTTGATTTTCAATTATAGTAATTCCATCAATATTGGAAATAACATCATGAAATCCATGAGAAATAAATTTCTCTCGGGAAGTCTTACCAGTTAAGATCCCCAGGAAGCTGATGCCTCCAGCTCTACATGATTCTGCATCGTGAATACTATCACCAATGCCTATAACCTCAGTTACTTGCAATCCTAACTTATTCTTCCCCAGTAAAAATGGCTCCGGATCAGGTTTACCATTGATTACCTCATCTCCGCTGACAATATCATCAATATACTGCAATAGGTCTGCCTTTTCTAGTAGTTTTTTCACTAGTTTTTTGTGAGTGCTGGAAATCACCACCCGTTTTATCCCTCTTTCCCCCAATTTCTTGAGGAATAATGCAATACCTGGGTATACATAAACTTGTTGAATAATCATCCCCAAGTAATTTTCCTTGATATTAGCAGCATCCAGGAGGATCTCTCGTGGTAGATCTGCAAAATACTTACCAATGATATCTTGTGGTGTTAAGCCCATCAATTTCTCCAAATCATCTGTCGGGACTGTCTTGCCTAACCTCTCCAAAATCCACTGAAAACTCTCAATGTGTAGGTCAAGAGAATCTATTAATGTTCCATCAAGATCAAATAAGATACCTTTTACATTCATCTGTTTCTTCTCGCCAGATACCATAGTAATTTCAAGGTTCATCATTTATCTGCTGATTATCCACCTATTAATATCTAGCATTTGAGTAAGCTTTCTTCGTCAAGTTATTGAGTCTGGTTTAGGCAGAAAGTAATACCCAAATTGAGCAAAGAATCTCATAATCGAGACACCAACAAGCAACGAAATGAGTACTTGATCTGATGGTCTGCTATTACCTGAAAATAATTGCAGTAATAATCCTGTAATGGTAGAGGATAGAAAACCAATAATCCCTACGACCATTAAATGGATTGATAAGTAGGATGCTCGCTGATTCTCACCAGAATATTCCATAATTAGACTATTTATAGATACTGTGGCCGCACCTAGAGTAGATCCTACCAGTAACTGCCCCATCCAGATGAAATATACAGAGTTATAGTACACTGCCAAAGATGCTGTAATAGGGGGAAGGATAAGAACGGGTCTAGTAATTCTTAAAATCTTTCTGTACCCAATTCTATCAGCTAGCTTTCCTCCATAGAAGTAGGAAAATCCTGCAGGTATTGAAGAGAATAATGCATATACTGCTATGTCTAGCCATGATTTGGCAACATCAAACTGTGCATAGGAGAATAATGGCCAGGCTGCAGCCCAAGCAAAATAGAAGGTTCCTTCAACTAGCAGTAAACGTTTAAATTTATCATTTAGCAGTCGAAAATGGGTGATGATCTTTTTGTATCTTGATTGGGTACTCCTGAATTTTAACTTCACTTGTCTTTCTGCTGAGAGGAAGAAAACGGCAATTGATCCACAAATCGCAAATATTGCTGCCAAATTCATTGGAAATCGCAATGTTTCCACATTTTGGAGATCAGGATCTTTGAAATCCATATAGAAACTAATTCCAAGATTCACAACCACTCCACTCCATACTCCGATCATCGATAATGTTCCATAGATTCGTGCTCGATCACCTACATTTGTTCTATCACCAATCCATGCATTATAGGAGGGGGTGATCATGGTGCCAAACATAGCCTGTATTGCTACTAAGAGGAGTACAAGTTCAGCTGTTGGCATGATCGGTAGTAAGACTCCCATGAAGGCAATAATAAGTAATCCGATGGCCATGAACCTTCGTCTTCCATATGTATCGGAGAGATAGCCCCAGAATGGCTGGAGTAATGCCGTACCTAACTGTCGCACTGAAACTATTAGTCCTTGAATAACACCAGTTGATCCTCTCATTATTGCCAGATACTGCGTAAACATTTCTATCAATGACAATGCATTCGTCTGCAGGGCTGCAACGCTAATGCTGGCCTTATTTATTGGTCGAGAAAAGGTATGAGTAGTAATTAATTCTTCAATACTCAATTGTTCCTCATCTACAGTCTGGCTCTCGACAATAGTGTCATCCATGAATACCTTTTCTCAATTCGGCATATATACTTATCTAAGGTGTCCAACAGCATAAAATAGATATTTAGTAATATACTGAACTTAAAATCGACAATTAACTTACCTTTCCTATACCAATATTAAATTCTTGACTTTCAAGCTCCTATTTACCATTCCCAAAAATGAGACTGAGTGAGAAGTTAAAAAGCTTGACAAATATTGCTATTTGTGGGAACGGTAAGGTGAGATGGGGGATTTTTTTTATATTAGTAGACGCTATCTGCTGCAATGTTGAAGGGAATATATAGAATATTTTTATCCTCTATGCAAGTAAAATTGGGTATTAAATTGACGGCAGGATCAAAGGGATCTGGATTATTGAGTTTTTTGAGATTATATTGAGCGACTTCACCTGATATGATACTGCTTAGTGTTTTCATATAAGCTTGTATTTCATCTAGAAGTAATTCATTTTTACTGAAATCACCACTCAATGATAGTATATTATCCTTCCATTCGTTAAACTCTGCCTCGTTTAAACTACCATTACTCAGCTTGGCAAGCGTACCCAGAATCTGATATGCCACGAAATGTCTGTCTTTCACTCTCAGGAATTTGGAGAATTCCAGGATTTCATTCCCAATCTCACCAACTTTTTCTCTATTTCTCACTTTACATGCAATGGCCAACTTACTCTGAATGTAATGCCCGTAGACCTTGTGATAGGTCTGTTTCATTTCATCCGAGAAGAAGGGTTTAATTTTGGTAGCTAGGGCATCTAATTGAGTATCATCCTTCTCATGAACTCCTAGCAAACCAGTGATATAAATGAAGTATTGGAGATTACTAGCTGATATTTCATTTACTGGCATTTCATGTTTATCGAGGAACTCTAGAACCTTGGAAATATCATTTTTGCAAAAACTGATTAATTTGCTATCGCTGTAGTCAGAGATGATTAATTCACGAACATGGTATAGAATGTTTGGAATAAGAGTGAAATCCTCATAATTGTGCATTGCGAAATCGATTGCAGGATCATCTCTGAAATCAGCAATTCCTTTAACCATTCCATCAAGCTCCTCTTTAAACCGTATAATCGCTGAGATAAACTGAAAATCATCAACAGGGTTGAATAAATCACTAGGTTCAAGCAAGTATTTATGATTTCGGATTTTAGAGTACAGGGTTAGGAATAAACGTATCGTTTCAGTGAATGTTGTAAGAGTGAATGCCACATCCTTGAAGTTATTCTTCTGTGCATAATTCATGAGGCTATATTGGTTTCTTAGATGATGAATTAAGCTTTGATGATTCGCGAGAGAAGTATTTAACCATTCTTTGTAACTGTATATCTTCTCACTTTCCAGATTATTGATAATCAAAGTGAGAAGTTGAAAGTTCTCCCTAGTCAATCTGAATGCTAGTTGTTCATCTTCCTCATAGATCTCCTGAATCGTTATTTTCTTGGGTACATTAAGCATACTTGATAATACTTTAGTGTAGTTGGTTCCTAAAAATTTACCTGAATAGTGCTGATCCATGAGAATTCTGATTACCTGCAGACGCATAAAATAAATATTCATCCACAGTATCTCAGAAGTTTCAGCAGGTTTTTTGAATTCAATATTGGCTATGTATTCCAGTATCTCAATCAATTTAGAGCTATCTTGAGGAGATGCAGCAAGTAGTTCATCAAAATTTTCTAGTATGGTGTAAAATTTCTTTTTGAGCAAAATCTTCATCTGCAAGGGTGAGGTTTTACCCCCAGTCACAAGATCTTGCAACAATTTCATCTCATCGATTATTTCCTTTGCATAGCGATCATATCCACTCATTTTATGCCTTTTCCTCGTATACGAATTTCAATCACTTATTTTATTTAAATTTTTAGTGTAGGAAACTTAGTATTCTGCAGATATTTTATACCTAATGGGTCAAATATATTATTTATCAATTATTTAAGGTGCTAATGAGTTGAATTATAAAAGGAAGATACATTCACAGTATTGCTATTGGATTTTTGCTCCACAAGATTTACATGCAAAATCATTTTTAGATATCTCAGCTTTGCATACTGGACAGACAGTGACCTTAGTTGGTGTTGCTACAATTTTTGGAGTTCCTGTACTCACATCAAGGCTAACATCCCATAGATCTCCATAGGTATCCAAGAGTCCAAGTAATTCTGGTGGCAAGGTGAGATTTCCACTCTTGTTTATAATAACACTTCTACTTTCCTCCAACTCGTAAATATCAGATCCAGCACCATGTTGGCCTATGATCATTCCATCTGACAATTCAACATTCCTATCAGCATAACTTGCTACATGTTGAGAATGTGTTACTATGAGAAATGCAGTATCTAGATCATTATGTAGATCCCTAAATAACTCCATAACATTCTCTGTATTTTGGTAATCTAAGTTTCCAGTGGGTTCATCTGCCAGGATAAGCTTGGGATTATTTGCCAAAGCTCTGGCAATTGCAACTCTTTGTTGTTCTCCTCCAGATAATCTATGAGGCAGATCATGCATTCTTGATTTCATACCTAATTTAGATAATATTTGATCTGCTCTTTTTCTTGACTCTGTAAATCCAACTTCTGCATATCGTAATGTCATAACTACATTATCGAAGGCTGAGAGCTCAGGAATAAGATTTCCCTCTTGAAAGATGAATCCAATGGTAGATCGTCTGAATGGAACAAGATCATCCTCGGTTAATTTGGTTATTTCTCTTCCATAGTATTTGATTGTACCTGCATTTGGTTTTTGCAATCCTCCTAGAGTACGTAACAGAGTGGATTTTCCAGCACCGCTGGTTCCCACAACTGATACAAACTCCCCTGGTTCAATGGTAAGGCTTAGTCCTCTTAAGGCAACAACATTGGCTGCTCCTTCTAACCCCTCGTAAATAGTATACAAACCATGGGCATTTAATAGTAATTCTTCTGTCATCTTTACACCACCTTTGTTGCCATTGCCAGATCCTGGTTGGCTGCGCTCCGAATTGATAGGAGTGTTGCGAATAACATGCCAAATAGCGTGATCAGCATGATAATTAGTAGCTCCATACCAGGAAGATACACTGTTCTGGCCACATCTGTCGCAGCACCAACAAATAGACCAACAAAGATGAAAATACCATTGAACAGATATGCTACACCAATGCCTATGAATACACCCCAGATACTAGCTGTAACCATCATTAAAGTATTCTCACCCAGAGCCAATTTGTATATGTGCCGTTTCTTAGCTCCTATTGCACGTAGAATGGCAAATTCTTGTTTTCTACGTTCCATGAGGATGGCTGAGAAGCTGAAGGCTGAGACTAGTGATGCCACGAGGGAGATGATAAAATTAAGAGATAGTAGACCACTTACACCAAATCCTTCCGATAAAGTGTTGATTTTTCTCAACTCATACTCGTATGATTTTTCATACTGGATATAATCATTCTTCTCCAACTCAATTTGTATCTCCTTGATTTTTTCATCACTTATGGCTGCACCTGCATTGGTCTTTACGTAGTACTGTGATGCATTGATCGGTACACCTGCAAAGGCATCAATAGGTAAACCAAGTTCTAGAGCTTTGAATTTCTGGAATAAATCCTCTGAAACCAACATATTATTGGAAAATCCACCTGGTAACTGGTTGACCGTGCCTAAAACCTCTATATTATCTACCCTATGGTACTTGGTATGTGTCTGGTTACTCTCAGTAATCCTGATTTCAATTGTATCACCAACCTCTGCGTCAAGGGCGAAAAGCTGAGGTCCCATGACGAATACTCCATTGGGATGATCCTCAAGTAATTGTAATGCTTCTTCTGCATTATACGCATTGAAATTGTCACTCTGCCATTTAATAACGGGATTCCCAGCTTTCAATCTTGATAATTCCTCATGATTATCAAACGCAACTACTCGGAAACTTGATGACAAAGAATTCGCCCGAATCTGTGCTCCTCCTATCGCTGCCTCAAATCCATCAATATTGGTAAGATTATCTCTGAAATCTCCCTCGATTTGGAAATTGACCAACCAATCACTTCCAGTGTTCCATTCCAGCTCTCTCTGTGCCACTAATTCCTCAGTATTTCCTTGTATTGTGGCCATTGCAGCAATAGATAGAGTGAGAATAATTATGAGAGCAAGGCGATCAATATCTCCACGGCGTTTTAATCCTGATTTGATGACTCTTTTAACATCTTTGAACACTGGTAATCTGAGAAATGATTTTTCCAACTTCAATGGGACTGTTTTTACTAATCGTGATCCAACTGATGCCCCTGCAATCCAGAATGCAAAAGGTGTGACGGTGAATACTGCTCCTCTGGTAAATGTGGAAATCTGATCTGAGATTTCTAGTTTCAATTCGTCTATTAGGATTATTCCTATTCCTGATAGTGATGCTAAAAAAATCCAGATATCAAACTTATTTTTCCTGAAGAAACTCTCTTTTTTGATTTCACGTTGGGTTACTCCCTGAGTTACCTCACTCTCAATGAATACCCTCCCTTTCTTATATGTGACCACTATTAGTAGGGCTGAAACACTTAATAGAGGCAGGAGATAGGCAGTGAGGTCGAATCGTAAGTAGTCCAGAAAATTAGTGAAACTACCAATAGAGAGTTCCATAAACCCAACAGCCGATGATATTATCCATGCAGATAATATCCCACCTATATACCCGATGACTGATCCCAGTAAAAGCAGGAGGAGGGTTTCATTCCGCAATTCCGCAAATATTTGTCTAGAATTTGCCCCCTGTACCTTTTTAATTGCCACCAAACGTCTTCTTTCTTCTAGGCTCATCTCCAAACCGAAATTAAGCAAATAGATACTAAGGATAATAACTGGGGTGGAGAGAAGCATGTAGAGAAAGGTCACAAATACTGAGTAAAATTGAAAGGCAAAAATGGTAGCTTCAATCTCATTATCTCCTCTTAGTTCATATTGTGATGCTTTAGTAATTTGATTGATAAATTGCTCAATTTCTCGATTGAATAAGGTTGGATCATCTATGGAGAATTTCGTTACATCTAATTTTGTAGCTACATAAAAATTGCCTACTTCACGCATACTTTCATGGAGTTGTGTCATAGGTGCAGTATCAAGTATCTCCATACTCATGAATACATTATCATAAAAGAAGGGATTATCAGACATACCTGATTGAATGCTACCATCCATACCCTGTGCATTGTATGTACCTACAATGGTCAGGTTTCCTATACTTGCCTTAATATATACTGGAAGATCATTGAAATCATAGTATATGGTTTGGGTAATATTGATAAGGGGTATACTTTCCCCAATCTCAAATCCTTTTCTCCTGGCTAGCTGTTCTGAAATGATAACACTATCTGCAGTTAGATCCTGTGTGCCTTGAAATTCCATATTGATCAAAGGCTGAGCTATATCAGATCCAAAGAAATCATCTGTATCCACCCAGTAGGGTCTCACATCAGCTCCACTGGGATCTGCCTCTTGAAGATCAATATAGTTGAATACTTCGACATCAATCCAGTTATTCCTCTCATTACTGTCGATAGCACCAAGAATTGTAGTATCAATTACTCTATCATCCTTGGCCACCTCATCTCTAACGCTCTGCAATGTCGCTTGACTCTCATCTCCCAGAATATCAAAATACACCTCATAAGGAAAATCTCCGACAATGGATTCATAATTTGACTGTTTCAATTCATTATTGTACAATATTATTCCTGAGAGGAGAGATATAGCAAGCATGATGCCAGCTAACATGGCAAAAGATCGTCTCTTGTTTCTCCAAATGGAATGAAATGTCATTGGAATGGTTTCACGGGGAAGTCGAATCAAAAACTCAATCATTTTTATACCTCCATTACCAATTCTTTTTCCTCACTTACCACACCATTTTGCAGAATGTATACTTTCTGTGAAGCATGTGCGAGTTTCACATCATGAGTGACCATGAGTATTGTTTTTCCCTGTGTTGCCAACTCCTTGAATAATTCTATAATCTCAATACCAGTGCTAGTATCAAGATTACCAGTAGGCTCATCTGCCAATAAGACTGAGGGATCATTTGCCAATGCTCTTGCTATGGCAACTCTCTGTTTCTGACCTCCTGATAATCCATCAGGAAAATGATCTAATCTCTCCTGAAGGCCAACTAGGGAAAGAACCTCTCGTGCTCGTTGATATGCCTTCTCACCATCAACACCTGCAAGGTTCAATGAGATCAACACGTTCTCTAGTGCAGTTAGATTATTTATTAAGCCAAAGGATTGGAATATCCACCCTATCTTGAAACTACGCATCTCTGAGAGCAGATCATCTGAAAGATCATACAGTTCCTTACCATCAATCATAACTGATCCCTCAGTCGGTTGAGTTAACCCACCGACAATATTGAGTAGTGTGGACTTTCCTGAGCCAGATGGCCCCATCAATGCAAAGAATTCTCCTTCCTTCATACTGAGATTGATTCCCTTGAGAACATAAACCTCATTTTCTTTTCCCTCGTTGAATTTTTTGTGTAGAGTTGTTATTTCAAGCACTGCCATGATACTAACCTTATGGTTCTACAAGGATTTTGTTAGTATCGGTATTTAAAATCAACTCATTAGCGTATTTGGTTTAGATCATCTACATCATGAAAATAAACTAGGTTTTGCTATTCATAAGTATCTAGTATTCCATACTGATGATTTACCGTATCTCTGAATAATAGGATTTCAGGGGGATAATAGGTAAATGCTATTACTAACATTATGTATACTAGAATAAATACTAACGAAAGCAAAGTCAATTTGTGGTTCAGCTTATCTCGTTTCAGGATGGTATATGAGACAAGCTGACCGATAATAATACCCGTGAGGAAAATCATCTGAGATACGAGTATCTGAGCTAGTAGGCCCCATTCCTCAAATACTTGATATACTAGTAGAAATGGTACTTGGTGAAGGCAGAACAGAATAATAAGTTCCACTGCCTTAGCTACCCATATATTGTTCACTTCACTCCCAATATACCTGTATTCTATTGCCATCCATATAAGTAGAGGAAATAATGCCATTTTGGAGTGCTCAAAAATGGATTCATTCACTGGGAATAACCAAGCTAAGGCTGAAATTTGAAACCAATCGAAGATATAATGGAAGAGAATACCCAGCCCTGTTATGAAAACAATCCCTGTGAGTTCAAATTTTTTAATTCTGTCCATAATTTCAGAAACATATATTTTAATTATAAACTTTTGAGGGTACAATTTAATTTTGCTGAATGAAAAGCATAACTTTGGTTATGCACATTTACATCCATATCTAGATGAATTTTTAACAGACTACACTTGGAATGATCTGTCACACCTATGGAATTCACCAAACAAAACGGAATCATCCTCTTCTTTGCCAGTTATCTGGTATTTTTATCCTGCTTGTCCTTTGATTGGATTCTTTTGGAATTTCTACCTCGTCTGATCGTAACAAATGAACTCCACCCTGCATTGCTAGCCTTACTTGGAACCATCGCATTTTTGTTTATCAGTATCTACATTCTGCTTTGGTCCTTATCAATCCCGTTTAGCATATTGAAACGACCCATGATGTATTTTCTATTATTTGGGATATCCTTTATGATCCTTCCTCTTTTTACCATCGATCTACTTTCTATGAGTTTTGTGAGTACTTTGTCAGCGATAATTTATCTTCATTCACTGAAATTCATTTTTGATCCAGGGTTTCCTAGATTAAATATTCAAAATATACTTGGTTTGGGTCTGGTATATCTAATTTTTCTGTATATTGGATTTATGACTGTTGCCTTTGCGATTGTTGGTGTTTAGCTGGAGTTCAATTAATCCAATAATTTCTCGTATCTTGGTTGTCTCCGAGGAAAAATGATAAATTTATACAGTATTGCTTTAGATTAGATGCAGTATAGACTTCTTGATATTCTTGCAGATCCGGATAATCCTGATCATTGGCCATTAAAATTGAATATATTCAAAACACAAACTCGTGAACGTAAACAGATACCCAAACCCCATGCCAACAGTGGCAGATTCTGCAAATTTTACTGTTTTATTAAGGATTCATATCTTGTATCAGATCCCCTTGGCAAGGATGAGAAACCGCTTGCAGCTGAACAGATAGACAAGATAGTAACTTTGAATGAATGTAATACTTGCATCAAGACTGAAATCGTTGACGGCATTATCTATCATGAATATGAAGATAAGACTAAATGGTTCATTATTGATGATGAGATCCCAGTGATGTTCCCACTAGCACTGCGTGATGCTTCACAGGAGAAAAGATTTATTGAGCAATACAAGGATGAATGTGCTGAGTTGGGGATAACCGAACCATTTCTACCCAGGGATGAGTAAAACAACCAATCTTCGACATATTTCCCATTTTTATACCATAGATACATAAATATTTCATGATTGATGATTGTGTGACTTTACGGAGTGTAATATTGCAAACACCACAGGGAATTCCAGTATTTGGTAGATCTCTGGCATGTACTATTGGCTTGTACTGTACCGATCTAAGTCAGGATTCTGCTTTTGACGATCAAACTGTACTGCTTTCAGGTCTTCTCACGGCGATGCTGGTAGTGGAGGATTCAGCCTTAAATGAGTTTCATGAATTCAATCTGGAGAAAACTAAATTACTCAGCTATCCTACTGAGGATGTGATAGCTGTTTTCGAGTTGATTGATGATGGAGAGGATGATGATACTCTGAAGAATCGACTACGTTTGATGGTAGAACTATTTGAGGAGGAATACCGTGAGGAATTATCAAGATTCAAGGGTAATATCCAGCCATTCAGTAAATTTGACAAGACCATTGAGGCTAAAGGATTACTGGATTCAAGTGAGAAATTCAAAGCCAATTGCATAAATTGTAAGTATTCCAAACACTGCACCTTTAGAATGACCACAGGCCCTAAATTCCCTACTATAAAGGAAAAGATCGATTCTATTGTTCCCAGTTCAAGATGGATGAAGGCATTCTGGGTATTTCTAAGCACCTTTGGTTATAAATTCAGGTAATTGGTTGATTAAAAAACGATAAATTATCTGTGTCTCAGTTAATTTCAAAATATATAAATTATCCAATTTACAGTTGATTTAATTTCTGCTAATTATCTGCTCCATGGATAATACTAATATTAATTATAAAGTATTCTATAATCAATTTTCATAAATATTTCTAATAGATATTTTACTAATAAACTATTGATTAGTAAAATTATTCTATTACTTCGTTGGCATCGCCATTGCAGTAAATATTTATATACTTAGTGGAATAATACTATAAATAACTCAATTCAAATATCAACTGAGTTTCAGTTGATAATTGATCGAGGGTGATCATTATGAAGTTAGCAAGTAAAAAAGCTGTATCTCCTGTTATTGCAGTAGTTCTCCTCATCGCCTTGACTGTTGCCGCAAGTGCAATTATCTATGCTGTAGTGAATGATATATTTGATAATACTACCACCTCATTTGTGGTGGATACCATATCCCTGGACGCGGGTGCAGGTACCTGGAGTGGAAAAGTGACCGTAAGTTCTGAGGTAAGCATCACCAAGGTACAATTTAATAATGGTACAAGTTTTGATGCGAGTATTGTCTCTCCTGACACTGTTAGTGGTCAAGCTATCCTCACTCTACAATTCTCTGGTGCTATGTCTGGGTCTGGTGATCTGTATTTTCATTATCATACTAATGGTGGTTCCAATCAGATCTATATCCTAGAGAATGTAAATTTCAATTAATTCTTAGCTAAGGTTTGTAACTCTTTTAGTAATTTCTTCTCTTTAGCAGAAACTTTTCTTGGTACATCAATCTCGATTACATATCGCATATCGCCAGTGACTGTCTGTCCTCTTGTTTTTCTGACATATCCCTTCCCTCTCAATGTAATGATATCATTGTATTGGGTGCCTGCGGGGATGCTTAGCATCTCTTTGGGATGGTCGTCTTTTCCTCCAATAACATCCACTTCGACCTCACCTCCCAGAACAAGGGTGGGATAATCTACACGCAATTTTTTGTAGACATTAATGCCTTCTCGAACAAAATGGTGGTGTTCACGCAAGTTTATGCGAAAGATTAGATCACCTGGCATACCTCCATTGTTGCTGGGTCTTCCCTTGCCCTGCACTCTGACTGCCTCTCCATCATCAATTCCGGGTGGTATCTTCACTGTGATCTCTTCTCGTTTATCTGATTTTCCTGTTCCTTTACAGGTCTTACATTTCTTCTCAGGTACTTCACCCGATCCAGAACAGGCATCACATGCCTCCTGTGTAATCTGCACAAAGAAGCCCTGTCGAGTTTGTTTCTCAAGAATTCCATGGCCATTGCATTTGCGACAGGATCTCATGCCCGATCCCTTCTCTGCACGGCTTCCCATACAATCATCACATGCCTTGTTGAACGGCATCTTGATTTTCTTGGAAACACCATCATATGCCTCTTCATAGGTGAGATCAAGTCGTAATACCACATCATCTCCCTTTGTAGGTCCTCGTTGTCCTCTGGATCGTTGTGAACCACCAAATCCACCAAAATCGAATCCACCTCGACCTGATCCTCCAAAGAATGAGCCAAATATTGAGCTGAAGATATCGTTCGGATCGAAGTCCATGCTCTGTCCCTTGAGCCCTGCATGGCCGAATCGATCATACTGTGAACGTTTTTGGGGGTCACTAAGTACTGAATATGCCTCGTTCAATTCCTTAAATTTGGCCTCTCCTTCCTCTTTTGGTCCTTCATATTTGTCTGGGTGGTACTTCATGGCCAGCTTACGGTAGGCCCGTTTGAGATCCTTCTCAGTGGCTCCTTTCTCTACGCCAAGTACCTCGTAATAGTCTCGTTTATCGCTCATGGTGATTCCTCCTAATGATCAGCAAATGCTCTCTGCTACAGTATAGGACTTTATGTACAATACTCATTTGTACTTTCTAATTTATAAATGTTGGCATAATTTAAGAGGGTATCGAGGTTCGCAATTCCTGTTTTTAGTCAGTCAACCATCTGTACTCTATACTCCTGTATTAGTGCAAATTAATTCAAATTCTTTTTGCATCCACCTCTGATACTGTTTACGCATTCCTTTGACCTTAGGTAGTGATTTACGGGGTTTATCTGGATAATGTACCTTCTCCTTCTCAGCAAACCATGGAAGTTTCTTTATCCAGAAACAGGATTTGCAATATGCTGGATGGTACTTCCAGCATGAAAATATCGGAAATGAATTAACCCTTCTTGTCTCCACAATGTATACTCTGTCGTCATCAGGGTCATTTCCCAACTTCATTACAAAAAGATCAGTCCAATTATCTATGATTTTTAGACCGAAGAGCTGCAATGTAAGATTTCTCATTTCATCCGTATCTAGATCAAGTAATATCTCAAATAGTTCCCTATCCATAGTATGACGTATACTACGAATATTAGTACAGCAGTCTCCAATCTCCTCACAATATGTGCAGAACTTGAATGTTTTACCCATAATAGGTAGAATAATGAATTCCCATCATATTAAGCTTCTCTTTGTACACATATGCATAATTAATCTATATGGTGAATATCATTATATAGCTGGTAATCCACTAGTATTTTGGTGAATACACATGTTGAGATCTACATATACTCGTGTGGAGGAGTATGAATTTGATGCTTCTCGTCTCAGATTCAATGCAACCTATAGAAAGATCATCATTGGAGTATTCATAGTTTTTTTTGCATTTCTTGATGGAATCGACATTTTTCTTTCAATATTTCCTTTCATACTCCTTTTTATTTACCTACTATTAGTGCCATTTGTCATTGCTGAATCATACTTCATGAAAAAACATGGAATAGATAATTTTAATATCATTCAGTATAAGGGAGTGCAGGCAATTATCAAGAAAGAAGGGAGCTATAGTTTCACTGAGGATGAAGAATTCAAACGTGAACCAATACCTGAACATATCCGGAAGTGGAAATTGAAGAAAAAATTTTCTGATCTCATGCAAGAAAAACTGCAATCAAATAACAGGCAAAATCAATCTAGTTATCAGAATCGCAAACCACTCCTGAAGAATAAATTGGATAGTTTGATCGACGAATTACCTGAATATCGTAAACGTGCAACAATTTTCAGTCAATCTACTTGTATCATATGCAGAACAACTCTCGGATCAAAACCATATGTATTCCCATGCTGCAAGCATTCTATTCATCCAAGACACCTCAGAGATCTTGAGGACAGACATCACTGTCCAGTTTGCAAAACTGTTTGGATATCGCCCACACGCAGATTTCGTTAATCCATTGCTTGAAGCTTAATTTCCTTACATGTTGTAATACTGATGAAATTTGGACAACTGCGACAATATATCTTGAGATCACACTCACAATGTTTAGATGAGTTGATTAACTGCTTTCTCCAGGCAATCAGCCTCTCATGATTCCATAATTCACTGAAATCCTTGATATGATCACTCTTTAAACCGTTTTCCCAACCATTCTCCCCTTCCATAAAACTACAGGGGAAAAATTCAGCCTTGGTGTTACAGTATAGTGAAAATAATCCCGATTCACAAGGTTCAACATACTCCACCTTCTGATGAAATTCTTGATCCTTCTCAATACTCTTCATGTATATAGGGCTGGTACAAGAATCAAATCCAAAACTCACCCTCATATCAGTAGCCTTCTTTAAAAGTTGATTAAATCTCATCAAGTTCTTTATTGGGGTGAAGGAGCCAATCCCTCTTCCATGGGGCTTATATTGCAGAAATATAATTCCATATAAATCAGTTAGTCGAGTATCTGTGACAATATCATCTATTACTTCAAAAGCCTCTTCCAAAGTCTCTTCAGCGAGCATATAATGAATATTGACCTGAACCATCCCAGCGTTACAGAATTTTTGTACTGCATTGTAACATTCATCTCTATTATACATTGAAACAGCTACAGCACCACATATTTTAGCTGTCCGCTTAGCAATATCCTCGGTTACTTGCTTACCGTTACATGTATAGTTAGGAATTACTCCCTTCTCCCTAGCATACTCCATGATTCTCCACATATCTGAATTGGAATCAAGATCTGTTATGCCAAAAGCAATCTGGTTTACACTTATGGGAAGAATCCTCATAAGGTTTCTGAATAGTTCAAATGACATAACTTCATTAGTTTTGCTTAAATTATTGCTCTTGTAACAAAATGGACAATTACCTGAGCATTTTCCAGCAGAGATCTCAATATCTAGCAACTCGGGGCCTATGGGGCTGTAATCTGGATCATCCTCAAGATTTTTTCCCCAACGAAGAAATAGACCATTCTCTCTGTTGAATTGCGTGTTATAGTGCTTGGAACGTATTTCTTTGATTACACCGTCATCTTTGAGATAAAATAATTCTTTCATACTTTTCCACCATTTTAACTGATATTTGTTCATGTATTAGTTATCTATAAAAGGTACTATGGGCAACTTATGTATGGATTCACCTTTTTGTACTTCATTATATCCGGAATCATGGTAATTAATTAAACTATTCAATCCGGTGGAAAACCAATTCGCATTCCTTTGCTACTTGATATGACTTAGTCCTAGAAGAAATATGATTTGATTTTTATTTCAAAAGAGATCCTTCTGCTACATATGAAGCCTAAATCAAAAATACAGATTGAATGTACATCAGGATTTGGGTAAGAAAGGATGGTCAACATAGCTGATGGAGTTATGCTTTAACAAATCTTTTACTCTGATAGTTACATCACTAATAAATTTGAATTGCTGTCGTGCATCAATTGGATAAGCCTTGATACGATACAGTGTATAACCTAGCTTCTCGTTTATTGTAATATTTATACCCTTTCTATGCTGATAATAGCTTGAACTCCTTGTTGAATCACGAAGTAAAGATAAGACTAGATGTGCATCAGCATCTGGCTTAAGGTAAAAACTGATGACACACATGAGTTCTTTCTGGCCAGATGAACTATTGAATATAGGTGTATTCCAAAATATGGATTGGGGGATTTTAACGATAGTATCATCTGAAGTCCGAATTTCTAGCACTCTCAACCCGATGCTCATCACCTCACCATAGGTACCATTTACCTCAATCCAGTCTCCTGGTCTAAAAGGGGCCTCATAGAGAATAACAAAACCTGCTATAAGATTACTCACATAATCTTTAAAGGCAAAACCAATTGCTAGTCCAACTGCACCAATTATTGTGATCAAGTCCTGTTGCGATGCATCAATGAATAAGTTCAGTAGACTGGTTAATACTATCAAAAGTACTATTAAACGGCTCACTGGAATCATGTAGAGAACTGTAAGGCGTCTTTTTCCAGATACTTTTTCAGCGATTATGGGTATAACAAACCGAATTATCCTAAATGTGAGTAATCCCATTGCAATAATAAAAATTGCTTGGAAAATTAAACTAGGTGTGATTTCTCGAATTATGTTATCTGCCATTTCAATTCCCCCAAGGATCTGTTAGATAGCCTTCTGCATCTAGTATTCTTTTTATGATAGGATAAAATGGAGGATTTATCTTGTAGCCCTGTGGTATACTCCATATTATATCCAGCTTTAACAACCTAACAAGTATACTCGAAACACCTTGTATTGTAGGACCTACAATTTTTTTCATCTCTTCTAAGGTCAAATAGCTATGCAAGATCAGATTCCAAAGTAGTATTTCCTCATCATTGGTAAGTTTATTTACAATTTCAGGCTTAGGAAATTTTTCCCAAGGAAGTACCCAAATTGTCGAATTCATCAATTTTGTCATTATATCTGGACCTAAATCTTCCTCCTCGTGTTTGAGTAGTTCCGCATCCGGTGATACTCTCAGGTTATTTTTCCAGTAATATAACGCAATATTGGGTATTCCTAGACAATAGGAGTTCAATTTGCGGAATAATTTAGAATCAAGTTGTTCTTCTTTTATTTTCATGGATTCATTATCTGGATGGATGAGGTATTTCCCATCATTAGTCTTTCTGTATAGATATCTGTAATTTCTTGATCTTTCAGTAAGATGTTGAAACCAAAAAGTGAGTTGATCTGCTGAAAATGCTTGTGATGTGAGTGCAATATAATGAATATCAGGTAGTTCATGGTTAACATTGAGGTAAGTCCAGAAAAATGAGTTTAACTCAATCAGATATGTTGAATTACTAGTTTTGAGCTGATTAAATATTTTGCGAATGAGATTTAAGCCTCTATGATGATTATAGAAATACTTCTCAAATTTCAATATTAATACGGGCTTATTGGCGGATTTCTGGACTTCAGTAAAATATGAAAACCATTTTTCTGAATTAGTGAAGATTTCATCATTTTCAGGTGGAGTGATCATTTCAACTTTATTTGAAATTGCCCATTTTTTGATAATTGATGTATTTTCACTTTCAGGTTGGGAGATAAGAAATATCAAATTCTCATTTTTTTCTAATAAGGGAAGCAAGGTAGAATCCAAATTGGATAATGCTTGATGCCAGTCCGGGGATGGAACTAACCTGTTTAATCTGGCTTTTGAGAAAGGAATTAAGTTATCAACTGGTTTAAACACAGACTCCTTTTGGGAAGTTCTGAATAATCGTTTGATAAAATTCATACCTGATTCTATGGAATCATCAATAGAACGTTCGGTAGGAGTATAATCTGCAACATTACAGTATGTCCAGATGTTATTCATTTTTGGTTATTCATAAAATTTATTTATTATTGTATATAGTTCAGAAGATACTTAATCACTAATTTTTTTAACTTTTCAAGCAAAATTGTTAAATCTGTACAATATTGATGAAATTTCACCCTCACATGGTTGCAAGATAGGTTTTCTCTTCCATATATGCTTAAATAGCCTTGGTCTAGATATTCCGATATCGATTTCATCATTCTACTTATTGCCTTGCTTTCTCTGATCATCAATATATTTATTTTATTTCTAGTGGTCAGATCTAGGGAACCAACCATCAATAGGCAGATTTTGATGCTCATTGTAACCTTATCCAGTACTATTGTTTGGATACTGGTACGGCTACTTCATTTCACTGTTATAGATAAGGAAGAGGATCTCCTAGCATATGCGATCTCAGGTGCACTTGAAAATATCCTCACTTTACTAGGAATCGTAACCTTATCCGTCTTTGTTCACTATCTAAGAAATCCCACTATTGCCACTTGGCGTATTCATACTCAGATCTCATTCTGGGCACTGATCACTGGAATTATCATGGTTCATGTTGCTGGTGCCATCTCGGGGGACCTCTATATAGTAGATACCGCATCTCAAGTTGTGGGTATTTTTAATCCAATTGCCTTGTTATGGAATTACAGTTTGATCTTTTATGATCTACGTTCATTACTAAAAGAAAACCTTGGTCCTCAGCAGAGGAAGCAGATCATTGAGTTCTCAATTGGTATTAGTATTTCCATAATTGGTTTCATCCCAGTGCTGATCATTGCATCACTCTTTGGTGCTGATTACTTGATTTTTGGGTTTCCAGTTCTCTCAATTGGGTATATTTTTCTCATTCGAGCTTTTTTGAGAGATACCAGAATCATCTTTGCCTTACCAGAACAGGTTTATATGATCATGGTGGTTAATAAATCTGGAGTAGAGATGTATAAACATCTTTTTGATGAGACTAATGAACCTATGGATATTAATGCCAAGACATTTCTCCTTTCAGGTGCATTAAATGTAGTTATGGGAATATTCACAGAATTCTTTGAACAGCCTACCATCCCAAAATCTATTGAATTCAACCACTATAATATCGTCTATGAATGGGCGGATGACTTTTTCATTGCTGTTTTCACAAAATATACATCATTAGTTATCCTCAATGCACTTTCTCAACTTCGTCAAGAAATTGAATTCAAATATGGTTCTGAAATCAATTCTGTATTAGAGGGAATCTCAATGCTTGACTTAGATGATGAAGTGAAACGTTTATTCAGCTTTATTTATTTTGAGTGATATTATATATACATAATACCAATCAATCAATCCTTTCAACCATTTCTATACAAAAAGACGATTTCTTTATTAGTGTATATCCTATATGTATGTCATATCATGGGTTTGAAATCTTCCCTTTCACTGACATTCTTGCTGGTTTTTCTCATCACTGTTCCTGTTATGCCAAGTACAGTATCTTCTAGTTATATAGAAATAAACTTTCAATTACGGTACCTGTTAGAATCTGGGAATAGACAATCAGAATCCTATGCACTATATCTGAAACAGGCCCTCGCCCCACTGGGAATTGATGTAAAAATTGAATCCTATGACCATAATGAGTTTGTTGATGAATTGATTCATCCAAGTTCCTTGGCCTTTGATATTACCATTCTTTCATATGATTCTGACAAGTTATCTTCTCAGGGTGATATGACAAAGTTGATTTCAGATAATCTGGGTAGTTACTATAGCTCAGATCAATACTGGGGAAGAAATATTAATCATTTGGATGATCCAGAATGGCAAACATGGCAATTGCAAGATACAGGTTTGGATCAAAATGAGGAGAACTTGAATTTTGCTGAATTTGATGCGATGACAGATGGTGAGGCCAAAATCACAGCATTTGAATCACTGAATGATGGATTTTTTAGCAATCAACTCTACTCCATTCCTTTGATCGTTATGGATAATTACTATGCTATGTGGAATGGATTTGGAGGGGAAAATAACGACTTATGGGATGTGGATGAAGGTATTTTGGAATCCACTGCACTGGGTGCAACTTGGAATAATGATGAAAGAGTAGCCAATAGTACCCATTTAAATCTGGCATTGAAACCAACAGAAGCTATGCTTGATCCATATCAATCCTTTGATTCCATACAATCCATGCTATCAAAGTATACGCATTCCTCTTTAATCAGCCTGGATAATAATCTTAATTCACACCCTGATCTTGCGTGGAATTTTGTGAGTACAATGAAAAATACCAGTCAGATCGACTTTACATTTTTCATACGTGATAATGCTTACTGGAATGAGTTTAGAGCAATCAATGGGTCAACAATTCCTGCTCATCAACTGGATGGTGAGGATTTTATACTGGCTCTAGATCTGATCTCTGCTGCCATGCATTCCAAATCAATAGATTTAACTCTTGAAGATTACTTCAGCCCTATACTCTCCTATAATCTTGCTTCCTCACTCTATCCTAATGATACTCTAGAGATTATTTTTGATGCTGGTAAGGGTAATATCGATGAATTCACAAGGATGCTAAGTCGGTTGAAACCATTACCAGAGCATATTCTTGGAGGTACCATTCATATCGATAATTCATCTATAGGAACAATTGGTTCAACCATGGATTTCATTCCCTTTGAAACCACCGAATGGATGCATTGGGCCTCACCCGAAGGTGTCTCACATGTAGGGCCCTATCAACTAGTATACATTGATGAGCAACGATTTGCCTACAGAGCTAGGGAGGATTACTACTTCCCTAATGAGTGGGATGTGGATGTATTCTACAACGATTCATTGCTTTCCTCCCTGGAAGCATACTATGGGGTATCATTGGATAAGTTTGCACCGCATCGAGTAGGGGCTGAAGAGGCTTACTACTGGGCATTTGAAGGTTCAGATACGAATCACAGTAAGCCTGAACATCAAGCAATTACTAGTTTCGAATTCCATGTTATAGAGGATATTAATAATCAGCTAATACAATTTGAAGCAGGAGAAATTGATTACTTCTTATCTTCTGAACTGGGGGCAGAGCAGGTGGCTGCACATATTAACTCAGAGCAATTTATTGTCAAACAAAGTTCTGTTCAAACAGGACCACTGGTTCTGTATCTAAACCTACGTAATGAACATCTTAGAAAAATTAATGTCCGTCATGCCTTGAATTATGTTTTAGATAGGCATGTCTTCATGCAGATTAGAGATGGATTTGGGCTTCCCTGGTACTCCATTGCATCCCCTCAATCCTCAGTATCAACTATTCAGGCAGATATTTCGTATTCTTATGAAAAAGCAAGGGATTACATGCGGGTTGAAGGGTATGATGCTGCAGATTCAAATGAAGCAATACATGGTGATCCATTTCCCAGTATAACAACACCTACAAGCACTGGTTGGAGAATAAGTATATCTCTATGGGTACCACTGCTGACTTTGGTAATTATCCCAAAGAAACGGGAACGAGGTCACTAACTTCACCTTGGAATTTAAATCTCCTTTGTTCTTGAATTGATTTATCTAGTTTGAAGCTTTATTTGAAGATGGGAAAAAAATATTGAAAATATATTAATACTTAATCGTCGTAGGATATAGATATAAGTACTGTATCTGTATAGATTAACCATGAGGTTAATAACAGCTTTTTCAATCTGTTTGGTTTTCCTACTTTTGCCAGTATCATCACATTATCATGATGGGTGGAGCTGGAATGAGGCAGAAATTGTATCTAATGGTGCCAATGCCACATATGTCAAGGCAGCATCCGATTCTCAAGGGAATATCCACATCATCTGGGTGGAATATTCGAGTAGTTATGATGGAAATTCAGATCGGGATATAATTTATCGCATGTGGAATCGCTCTTCTATGGCATGGGAACCAGAATCACTGGTGAGTAGCACAAGTAACACTGATACAGAGGATCCTGAGATGTGTATAGATGGGAAAGATGTCATTCACCTAGTGTGGACGGATGCCACTGATTGGGCTGGTGCTGGAATAGATAAGGATATCTGGTATACCATCAAAAAACCCGGAGGACCATGGGGTTTTGATGGGGTATATGTGGCAAATATTGCCAGTATCGATAGCACTGTTGACAGTACACTACCTGATATTGCCTGTGGCTATGATACTTCCTATATAGTGTGGCAGGAAGGAAACTTTCTCAGTTCTGGTAGTGATCAGGATATATTTTACCGTGAATTAAATGGTACTACCTATTTATACAGTGATTATGAGCTGGTATCAGATGGTCTTGCTGGATCAAGCCAGTATCCTGTTGTCGCTTATCATGATGGTCAGGTATATGTAGCCTGGAGTGATGCCAGTGACTATCATGATTCTGGAACTGAGAGTGATATATTCTTCAGGAGCAGGGATGCATCTGGTAATTGGGGTGATATTGTTGTTGCCTTCAACACTGCAGGTGGAACGTATGAGAAGGATTTGTATGCTTCTGAGCAGGGAACCATACATCTAGCTTGGACAGATACCGATCCTATGGGGCCAGATCCTGATTTGGATCTGTTTTACAGGAATTATGATGTAAATACACTATCATGGTCAGAGGTGGAATTGATATCCACTGAGGGAAGTGGTCATGCTTTTGGCCCATCTATCGCTGCAGATGCTCGAGATAACGTATATCTCGCATGGTATGATACTGATACTCTATTTTCAGCAGCAACTCAGAATGTGATACTTAGATCCAAGATGGAGGGAGTTTGGAGTGGCTATCAAGTACTAACTGAGGGAAGCACCCAAGAGCTTTATCCGAATGTAATTGTTGATGCCAACCAATTTGTGCATATATTCAACTACCGCGATAGTCTGGATACAATCCATAGAGTATTTGGTGGACCCCCACTGGTTTTCAACTTGAATATTCCAGTGATGGATGATGATGGAACGGTTTATCTATCCTGGTCGGAGAGCTATGCTGCTGAGATCTATCAGGTTTATCGATCAACAGAGCCAATTTATTCCACACTTGGACTAGAACCTATATCAATTAGCGAAGAATTGCATTACTCGGATCTACTAGAAACTGAAGGTGTCTATTTCTATGCCATAGAGGCCAGCAATTACAAAGGTAAACGGCTGAGTAACCTCCATGCCATCAATTATGAAGATACAATAACAGTAACCCAGACGGTAGATGGTTCCATAACAACTACTGAGATTAACCAGGAGGTACATACCAGTACGATGATTGAAACCTCTCTAATCACTGAGACTTTTCAGAAAACTGAGGCACCCATGGCCTTTGTACCAGGCATGTTATCAATTATTCTTATCCCTATTTTCTTGAAACGAAAAAAATAATTCTATTGCTCAATTAGATGATAATGCACCCCATGATCATCATCCTTTAGAAATTTAAACCCAAGTTTAAGTAATATTTGCTGAGCTGCTTCATTCTCTTTGGCAGTATGGGCTGTTATCTGAGATAATTGTAAATCATTGTTTCCATACTCAATCATGGCTTGCAAGGCCTCAGTCATTAATCCCTTTCTCCAGTGTTGTCTGCTCAGATCAAATCCAATATCTCCAGTTCCTTCTGTAGAGATACTCTCATAACCACAGGAACCAATATATTCTCCTTCAAATTCAATAGCCCAAGTAATTCCCTTACATTCCCGAAAATACTGTTTAAAATGTGTGATGAATGGATCTACCTGCGTGATATCTGTAAGAATCTCGTCCATAAACCATTTGGCAACATCTGGATCTGAGAATATGGAATACATTGCCTCTCTGTCCTCCTCTTTTATCGCTCTTAGAACTAGTCTCTCAGTTCGAAGAACCGGGAATATGTATGGAATACGCATGTTTATAGAAATTTCAGAATGAGATATAAATTTTCGTAATTGATTTATTACTAATCATATTTTCTCAATTGATAAAGCAAAGGTTTTTCAAGCCTACCTAGATTTAATTGTGGTTTGGAGAAACCTTATAAAACCTGCTAGTCATATAGATTTCATGGATTTTGACAGACACCCATTTGAGTATCAAGATCTTGCTGATTATCTACACATCAGAGAGGATGGAACAGTCTATGAGGGGCTGGATCTTCGATTTTGGCGATATCTTCAATACCCTGAAATGGCATTGTTCTATGCAGAAAAAGCTAATAGTGGACTTGAATTGACAAACAATCCGGAATTGTGCAGAGCTCTTGCAATGAAATGGTTTGAGACATTAAGTGAACAGGAGCAGCAAGATGAGTTGGATTTTCTTACCACTGGTGAGGAAAAAACTGTTTTATAGGCCTCAGGAATATTAATCTCAACAACACGATGGTCTACAATGCAGATTTAGATCCTTATACGTAATTGAATAATTGATGGTATCAGATTGATTTCCAAACCTAATTGGAGGGATTTATGATTATTCCACCATCTATACTACCCAAATTTGCGGGATTATCAATATCTATTCTCCAAATACTGTGATAATTACGCTTCTTTTTGATTTGCTCGATCTCAGTGTAACTTGGTTTGATTGGTTGTCCCTCCAGATACAAGTAGTTCACCTTGGTGTTGACCAAAAATTGTTTTGGAAGCTGAGTTAGTTTATTATGCGATATGTCAAGATATCTAAGGGTAGGTATCTCTCCCATATAACCTGGCAGGTTGCGTAATTTGTTATTACTGATCACCAGAGTTGTTAATGGTAACTCAAGTAATCTACGGTCAAATTTGGTTATCTTATTGGAGCTGATATATAGGTACTGCAGCTTCTTGAATTCAAATATCTGTTCAGGGATCTCTTTGAAATTGTTTTTTGATAAGTCCAAGTAATAAAGATCAGGATACTTCATCAGGATTTCAGGAAATTCATCTAGATTAGCTCCTGGAATGCCAATCTTATCAATAGGATTTGATTTGGGAAAATCAGAAGCTGATCTCATATACCTACCGTATCTGCCAATATGGACTTTTGTAGATCCTACTCCCGCAACTCCAAATTTAGGTTCATTATTCAATGATAATCCACATGAATGTTCGAGGTTCATCAATTCACGCGTATAGAAATAGGCTGGTTCTCCCCATCTGGGTGTACACTCAGTGAGATGAGTATGATCTTTGTAGGTTTCCAATTTTGGATTGTAAGCATTTATCTGTATCTTGTAATCCAAAGCGTATTCAATCATAGATAATATTGCCAGCTCCTCCTCCATCGTTATTTCTCTGGTGAACAACACGTGAAGATACTTGACTGATAGGGTGGACAGGCATTCAATTCCCTTGGGGTTGATGAGTGTCATCTCATCAATCTCTTGGTGTTGCAACAGGTTTGCAATAGTTTCATCAAAGGAAAAATTATGAAAATCCAATTTCTTTAAATTTTTCACTTCTAGCAGGACAAGAGGGATGATGTTGTCTCTCACCTCAAGTCCGATGATCTGACCACGATCCAATTTGAAAGTGGATCTAGGACGTATATTCAGCAATTTGAGTTCTATACCAAAGGTATCGACTAAATGTGGGAGGTACTGTTGAACTTGGCGTTCAAGCATTGTTGGTGCATTCTGTATCATTTTCTTAGCCATATATCTTCACCCATAGATCAGAAATCCCCCAGTGCCCATTCCCTCGTATGGATCTGTGCCATCTCCTTCATCTCCCCATCCAACTATTACTTGTACTGCCTCGTATCCCCTTTCAATCAATCTATCGAATTCTTTCAGATGCTCTTGGAGTTGTTGATAATTATCCATTATCTCTTTTTTATCATACCTATCTGCCTTCTCATAGTTGTCAGGAGATTTCTCCTCCAGTAATCCACGAGGTAATTGCAGATCAAACCACTCTTTGAGATTATCAATGAATTCATTTTTACTCATCCCTTTAGCCATGTATCTATCATGGTGAATGTAAGTGAGATACGACATACTGCTGCTATTAGATACAAATCCCCAGCGGAACTTCATAATATCACCTAGTAAATAACAGGAAATCCTCCTCTCCCCCTGAATGGAGTATCGCCTATGTAGGCTAGATAATGTGCTAATTGTTCTGTCTCAGATGATTGCAGAACATAAATGGGTACGTATCCTGCAGCCTTCATCATTCTGAACTCTTGCAGGTGGGATGCCATTCTATCAATATTCCTTAGTATACGATGTTTGTCCTTTCTCTCCAGATTATCTCGATGATCAGGATCCTTTTGGTTCAACAATCCATTGGGTATTTCTAAATGCATTTCTTCGTTGAGAAATCTGATAAATTCTTCCTCAGTATCCATGATGTTACCAAAATCACTAATTTTCAGCTCCACATTATCATCACGTATCCAATCACGAAGATAACTCTCATGAGCATACGCAGCTAGTATTTCTTTGGAATTCCTAAATACCACCTTATTCCTATCTTTTGTTGGTATGTAGGTGAGATAGGAGTAGGTGCTTGAATTACTGACAAATCCCTCTCGAATTTTCATGTATGATAAATATGAAATTTACTATAAAAAGTTATATTGTTTCTAAAGCATAGAATCCCATAATTCAGAAGATCTAGATCAATTTATTTATCTTATAATAAAGTTTAACACATATGGTGGTGTATTTTGTTATCTCAACTGACAGTCTAATAATCAGATCTGCTCTTGAGTAATACGTTGCTGGATTGGAAAAATAGATTGCATCAAAGAAGAATGCAAAAACCACTTAGATTTGAAAGTAGTAAAGAAGGATTGTTTTGTCTTCTAGTTTAATGATTTGTTCTTTGAAAGTTATTAATGCAATATTAATCAATAATTAAAGATAATTATGGTGATTTTCATTCAATCGTTAACAATGATTTCGAGGTTTACATAAAAATATGTAATTCACGATTCATTTCTGATTATCACGCAAATTTCTCAACATTCTAGTGAAAGATCTGGTCAAGTCCCCAAGTTCATCGTCCTGAGATAGACTTTCATCTATATCTACTCCTTCAAACAGATCTTTAGAAGTAATATTCATAGTAATTTTCATTGCCATTGAATTCAATTTCTCTATCGGAGAAATAATTTGGTTTGATAGATATAGCCCGATTAATAGAATAGCAACAAAGGTCGTTACACTGATCACTATAGTCCAAGTTCTAACTTGATTAATGCTATCCTCAATCCTATCTTCAATTCCATTTACGGATTCAAATGCCTTCTCCTTCTCGACTACTACAATTATTTTGTACTTATTCAATGCTGAAGTAAATGCTAATAGATAATCGACATCATCCCTGATATAATCGATCAATCCTTCCTTCCCAAAACTTACTTGAGTTAATAATTCATTTGTTAAAGCAGGGCTTCCATCATCTTGATTCCTTTCGATGTCCTGGATATTCTCGATATGGTTTGCGGTTTCTTCATTCCATTCAGGATGTGCCAGTACCTGACCATCAGTCTGAATCATGGCCGCATAGCCGGTCTCTAAAATTTGTACGCTTGTAACAATGTTTTGCATCGTTTCAAGTGTAAGATCACCCGAAACAACCCCTAGTATATCTCCATTTCCTTTATAAATTAATCTGGAAATTGATATCATCCATCCCTGTCCAAAGGCATCAAGATATGGTTCAGTAATGAAAGTACTCCCTTGTTCAGCAACTGCACCAATATACCATGTTCTATCTCTGGGATCATATTCTCTTGTTGAACTTACTTGTGAACCAGGAAATATCCTGAATAATCCTTCTTCTTGAAATCCAACATATAACCAGGCAAAATCAGGATTCTCCTCTAGTAGTTTCCTGAATAATGAATCTACATGACTGGAGATATTAATAATCTCCCACATCTGAGTTGATATGGATCCATCAGTTAAATTCTCAGGATAGCTATTTGGATAATAGAATGTAGATGATGAAGTGGAAATATTCGTCTGATAATTCGAATCAAAGCTGCTATCTTCAGGCATAGTAGAAGAATTATAATCAAAATAACTCGTACTTTCCAAAAATTCAAAGTCATTATTGAATAGATCATTTATCCCTTCATGAAGTGCATTAATGACAGAAATTGCTCTGTCCAGTTTTCTTTCAATGACATTTTTTATATCCCGGGATGATGAAAGAGTATTATTTCTCACCTCATCCTCCAGGGCTTGGTATGTCAGATTTTGAGTGTCTACTCCCAAGGTATTAATATTATTTAGTGCTATGCTGCTTACTACGAGCAAAGCAATTGTCGTCATTACAATGAATGCACCAATAATCTGAGTTCTAATAGAATATTTGTCTAACAACTACATAACCTCCTAATAATCCGGGACAAACCCCTCTACAGAAACTTCTACTAACATAGAGCTTACTTCCTCAAAGGCTGCAGTAATCGTATCTGCGACCCCATCCTCCACATCGATATACTTACCTTTTGGTGTAAGATTACATAGCTCAACAAACACCTTTTTGTTGCTAAGTTGGCCGACACCAATGATTATCAAGTTTACACCTTTTGTTTCCTTAATCATGGATTCCAATTTGGCAATATTATATTCCTTACTTGAATTATCATCACCATCTGTCAATGCAACAATAAATTGATCTATTGATGTTGGCCTTTCAATGAATTCTTTAATTGATAGGCCTAAAGCATCATAGAATGCAGTAGCACCCGAAGGTCTATTTAGTCGTCGAAATGCTGATTGAAAGATGTCTTTTGATTCATCCTTCCTAAGTGGTCTTACCACAAATGAAGTTATATCTGAGAATTTGATGATTGAGACAAAATCATCATCGTTGACTTGATTATCAAAAATATTCCTCATACCATTAACTGCAGATTTTATTCTACGTCCACTCATCGATCCACTGTAATCGATTACAAAACTAATCTCTTTTTTTATCGATTTTTTAGATTGTTTTACTAATTTCTTGTCGACCTTATCGGCTAACTCAGAGTTTCCCATCTCTGTGTATAATTCCTTGAGATTCTGAAGTGATGCAATAACAATACGGACATCGAGGTCTTCCCCTAGATCAATGGCATCAAGATACTTAGCAATCGCTTCATCATTGTTACCTATAGCCCTAAAGTAATGTCCATAATTGATAGTGGCATGTGCTATAGCTCGATCACTTTGCAAGAATTCTGCAATATCAAAAGCTTCATCAAATACTGACTTAGCATCATCAAATTTACCCATTTTAAGATAGACTGTACCTAGATTTCCATACCTTGTTGCAAAACCTCTAGAGTTATCTATCATCTTATCATACTCTAATGCCCTATTTAGATATTTTATCGCTCTATCAAACTGTTCAATTTCTTTGTACAGCAATCCCAAATTATTGTTTCGTGATGCTAAGGCAAATATTAGTTGCTTCCTTTCCTCGTTTACTGCTTTCTCTAACAATCTCTCGGCAATATGAATAGATTCTCGATAACTATGGTTGGCTTCCTTTAGTAATCCTCGTGCTCTGTGAATATTTCCAATATTGTTGAAACAAATACCTTGGCCTTTCTCATTTCCCAGTGTTTCAAACATTTCTAGTGCATGCAAGTAATTTTGCATGGCTTTCTCTAAATTCCCTGCATAGTAATTTTCATTTCCAAATCTCAAAGCAGTTACTAAGCCTCGGAAATTTGTATACAGCAGGTTGATCTCCTTTGAGCCTCCTATACTGCTAATATCCGAACTGAGATTCCCTCTTGATATCATCTCCGTAACCTCAGTTAATTCTGTAATAGGTTTAACAACAATTTTCGATATATAACGCACAAATAACATAATCAGTCCTGAGAATATAGAAACGATGACGAAAAATATTAGCATCTGGAAAAATAAGATCTTCTTTATCTCTTGCTTGATAGTATTTGAGGGTAATAACAGTTCACTTTCTGGAACCAATATTGCTAGAGAAAAACCTGCACTCTCTATTGGTTGATAGGACACATACCATTTTTCTCTATTACTGGTAAAAACACCACTACCATGATTTAAATTAATCATATTCTCATTGATTCTCATAAAGTCAGTATTATCACTAGATATCCCCTCAAGTTCCCAAATATTTTGCACTCCCACAGTTCTATCAATATCTCGATGAAATACCACATTCGATTCCGTATCAATGATGAATGCATAACCATGATCTCCATATTTCACATTCTCTATCAGGGATTCAATGACATCTATTGTTACATCTGCCCCAACCACCCCAATTAAAGTACCATTATCATAATATACCGGATGTGAAATGGAAATTTTGAGAATTCCAAGAGTAGGATCCTCTTGAGGGCTGGGTATGACTAGAGCACCTGATCTCTCGGCATCAACATAGAATCCACGAATTCTTGGGTCATATCCAATGATCTTGGAACCATCCCTTGCATTGGTGAATTCTTTTGTTTTCCAGCTAGAAAGATCCTTATAGGGATAGGTTCTATGGATTCCGTTGGCAAATCCCATATATGACCAAAGAAAGTTAGGATTTTGTTCGAACATGACATGCCAGGCATAATCTAAGTTGGATGAAATATTGACAGTGAGATAATCTGCAGAGGTAACCTCCTCTTCAACTGAATCAATGTGTGATTTATACCATCCAGAATACTCTAAAGACACTAACAATTGATGTTTCTCTGAATACTCAAGAGGGGGCAATTCTTCATTGGATGTTGAGGTTAAGTCTCCATAGTATGATTTTCTAGGATTTGCATCTATCCTACCATTAAATAAATCTTCAGCAAATTCTGCAAGGAATCTCACCTGAGAAATATATTCATTGAAGTATTCATTTACAATAAAGGCATTTTGCTCAGCTGATCTGTCCATTTTTTCTATTCCTTCACGGATAAAAAAATCACTGGCCTGATCTGCGGAGTAATTTGAGAATGATGCTGCAAATATGGTGGAGATCATTGCTATTATAATTATTCCAGCTGATAATGAACCAAGGAATGTAATTAAAATTTTTCCATTAATACTTCTAACTCTCATTTGCATTTGTTCTAGGAGTAGTTTATCTTATAAGGGTAATCTGAGGTAGTTATTGGTTTTATTATATTTATTATCTTTAATACTCAAATGACGGTGAATATGTTGATTATTATGGTTTTGAAAATCTTAAGTAACTGATAAAAATTCTAATAATTAACAATTTGGGCATAATTCTCAATTTGCATGTGATTAAATTACAGGAAAAACAAAATATTTTGTGAAAAAATAGATCATGTCAATCTAATATTAATAGTTCTATATATCCTTTTAAAAAGTTCTATTTCAGCCGCTCCTAAGGCTCAGAATTAGTTTTTATCCAATCTGCAGATATTTGAACTAGGTTGATCCTTGCCGAGTATTCCACTCTCCCATTTTCCAGGAATATATAGATCGAGCCATCAGATCCTTGTCCAATATCTGAATAACCTGATGGTCCATCATAGATCATCCTTGAGTATTCCCAACTATGACCATCATCAACCGACAGTTTAATAGTCAGATCTGCTCTTGAGTAATACGTTGCTGGATTGGTAAAATAGAGATAATTTAATGCATGAGAATAGCTTAGCCCAGCCATACAAATAGGTGTGATTAATTCCTCATCCTCAACTGGAATCGACCACGTTAATCCACCATCATTGGATATACTTATTTGACGATACAATGGTCCATGAATGGTGGAGACACCGATCTTTCTTCTCAGATTCATGTACAGGGATCCATTGGATAATTCTGCCACTGCAACCTCATTCCCCTGCTTTTCTGGCATTGATCCTCCTTTTATCCAAGTAACTCCATGATCATCACTATAGAGTATATATGCTCCATTATCATCATGTGTGGGAACAACCAGCCTACTGATATGTGATATCTCCATCTGTATGCCATGTCCTGGTCCAAGAATACCAGTATCAATCCATCTTGAATCACCCCATGTTGCCATGCCATCGGTGCTGTTCAGTATATATGTCTCATAGGCAAGATCAGTTGTTTTTGATCCCTGATTGAACAAAAGGAAAAATATACCTGTATTGAAATCAAATACTGGAGTAGGGTTACCAAATTTCATATTATCATTCTTGTTATCCCACGTTTTCACCACAATTAAATCAGACCAGCTCTTTCCTGCATCGATACTCCTTCTCATAGTCAAATCTATCTCTCCATTATCAAGAGCAGAGCTTCGTCTAGACTCAACCAAACAGATGATGATATCATCACTAATAATCACTGAATTATTTAATCTTGCACCTGCAGGTATAACGGTGATGGATGGGATACGGTGGGTATCATAACCGGCGAATTCATCCTCAAATAATACAGTATTCATTAGCAATCCATCTGTAAAAAGTGGAGTATTTATCTGGGTCTCCAATAATAATCCAGGTACAAGTAGAAGGAGAATAATACTTGTGATAGTGAGACCTGGAAAGATTTTCGCTTCCATTGATTTGAATTTCTGGAGAATGAATCTCACAGCTGAGGTAAAGAGGACAATAGAATAAAAAGTCCATGAAATTGCAACTAGATAAATTACTATATCATATAGGCTGAAGGGTTGCCAGTAATCAATAAGAGCTGCTTTAAAGAACACATAGATGAGTAATGATGCTTGTCCAATATGCATAATTGCTATGCCAATACTATCATCCAAACCTGCAAGAAATTTGATACTCTCAAAAATCCTGGGTTCTCCCCTGTATTCCTTAATGCCTGAAATGAGATTAACAATCACTAATGCCATAGTGAAAGGAACTGCTAATAGTAAGATCATCATGAAATTACTGTAAATGGGTGCATTGTAGAAAAAGAACAGGGTTACTGCAATTAGAAAGATAAATGAAGATAAAATCTGCAGAATTGAAAACACTTTTTGTGGGCGAACCATAATTGATTGGTTGACTAGAGATATAAAGGTGCTTTGAAGGACATTTGAACAATAATTTAGCTGAATTTTAATCCAGTTAAATAGGTTGATGTGAATATAGAGGCCATAGGTATCCAGAACCCTAATATTGAGGAAAACATATCGAAATTCTTGTTAATAAGCATAGAAACAACAAAAACATCCATGAAAACAATAAAGATAATGAATATTAAGCCAGTTCTTAGTGCATCAGTATAATTAAATTTGGTGAAATATACCCAACTTACACCAAAGAAGAAAATCGGTGCTGCAATAGCATGAATAATCATGGCATTGAGTTCAGTAGTTAATGCCAGGCCACCCATCATGGTTCCCCCACAGAGTGCCCAACCTACAAATGCTGATAGTAGTATAATACCTGTCTTTTTCAACGTACTTGTTTTCTTTTCCATTATTTCACATCCTTTAGGCAGCTTGTGTTCAGAGAGGACTGCAACTCAAGTAAAAGAGATTTTAGTTGATTGAGTTTAACAGAAGATAAATCTGAGCAACAAGAATTGAATATATTACTCATATCTGGAAAGGCTTTTTTTAGTTCTATGCCCTTGCTAGTGAGTGATACAAGAAATGATCGCCGATCATCAGGATCAAGTTCTCTCTTAATTAATTCTTTTTTCTCCAAATTATCAAGTATTCCTGTGATTGTTGGCCTAGTCTTATTCATCTGATCTGCAAATTCACTGGGGAGATAAGTCTGATCCTCTTCCATGGTATTTAGCAAGTGAAATTGACTGGGGGTTATACCCAGCGTGTTTACAAATCCTCTCTGAAATCTATCCAGATCTCTGGAAATTGATCCAATCAAGTCAAATATCTCAATATGCGTCGCATTTTGGTGAACATCTAGCTCAATTGCACCCTGTGATTTCATCAATATTATCTGCCTAACTAGATATAGTTAGTTTCCTTATTAAAAGGTACCTATTAATTAGGGGACTAATTATCTATTTATCTTTATGAATTAATTCTAGCAAAATTCACAATAAATTGAGATTTACTTGGTATATTAAAATATTTGAGACCTGTATGAAATAAGCCGAAAAAAATTATATTTGTTATAGTTTATATTTCGGAAATCCCTAAGATATGTCAACAGACCAAATCCATTGCACAATGGTCTTATTCTAAATCATAGGTTATCTAACTAGTGATTGAATCAAAAATTTTCAAGATCCTGTACATCACCGATGATTATTCCTTCAGATCCATAGCTTCGTGTAGTGAAAATTTTGATCAGTACACTGATATTATAGCCATCAATCCCGAGCTGGCCCATTTTGGCCCGGTGATCATGCGGCTAGATGATGCTATGCACAGCTATGTGATGGTGGTAACTTTGGAAAAAATCAAACGACATTTGGATCTCCTTGTGAGGAATAATTTAACCTCCTACAATAGCTTGGGGGTAATCAAACCAATTGTTTTCTCAGGGTTAATGGAGTTTTTCGTGCACTTGCTGGATAAAACCGGTGAGGAAGTTGAGATCCTGGATACGTGGAAGGAGCAGCTTATCAATCATTATCAAGTATCACCAGACATTGAATTCGTTTGGATTCATGAAAATGATGAATTACAAGATATTGTAACAAAATGGGCAGATAATTTTCTTATGTGAACATCTGTGATCTGTATTACAATTTAAGATATTACTCATCTTCAATTCCCTTATTCTGAAACACAGGTCTTAACATCAGTTTATATCATAATACATCAGTAAATCTGCTGGCACGGCCCTTCCACAACCACAATATTTCTCCTGCAATCTGGCAGTCTGATTGCAACAAATGTTAACCACACCATAATCTGCCAGCTGAATTGTTGATGGGCCAAGATCTTGCTGTTGCTGTGCAAGTAATGATTTTGCCTGTGATAGGTAATCGCTGATGGCACTCCGCTCAAATATTTCCTTCATAGATTTAGAATTTGCCAGCTTTTTTATAGATTGGTATTCCTCTTTTAGGTTCCTTATGAGACTCAAAACTCTTAATTTGTTATTATTCATGTTGTATTTCTTAGATAGTGATAAAGCCTCATTGTACAGACTACTTGCCTCCTCAAAATTTCCCTGTATCAACTGTATTTTAGCCCTTAGTATCTTGAAATCGATTCCCTGAGAATGTACTAGGGTGAAATCACTTGGTATCTTATTCAAAAAATCCTCTCCTTTATCTATGAAATACAGGATCTCATCCTTGATATCTGGATGATCATATGCTTTCCACTCATTGATAAGGATCTCAATGATGTGAGGAATTAGATTGAGTTTGTTGTTGTCCATATAGTCTCCCTGGTCTATCATCTCTCTTAGAATGGTGTCTGCCATCATTTGCTGTCTCATTCGATTGGAAACAAGGTAAGATAATGCCTTGGAATATCTTGTCAGAAAAATTAACTGACTTTTTTGCTGCTCATCCATGATCTCAGTTAGGATAGTATCTGTAAGATTTTGTAGGTACTTATGGTTCTGAGTAATTAAATCTATATCTGATTTACTGGTAGCAATTTCTAGCATTAAACTTACAGATTGGAGAATTTGGGATAGGAAGACCCTCGGTTCTCGATCTATTAAAGAATTCGTTATGTTCAAATGCTGCGTACAAAGATCCTGTTTTCCGAGATAGAAATAAGCCAACGCTAATTGGAAATGAATATCAATTACTAGCTGAGTGTAAATGCCTGAATTAATATTTTTGTCGAGTAATGAGCTCAGGATTTTTTTCGATTTTTCAAAATTACATTCAAACATCATTGAGTAGACAGCTTCTTCAAGTTTGGTTTGATACGGGGCCAATTTTGCTGTTATCTCCTGTAAAATCTTTGCGGTTTCAAGATGGAGGTTTTCAGGGACAATCCCACTTATACTATCCCAATGTATGGAATATTCTGGTCCATGAAAGTAATTACGTACAAAGCTCTGGACTCCTACATTTTTATTACCTAAAACCACAGCTTTCATCCATTCTGATTTATTTAGACCTGATTCAGGAAAAGTGGGATTGTGTGCTTGTTCTATCATTCTTAAAAATCTAAATTTCAGCTCTAGTGGTGAGGTCAATCCGGGATGATCAGGCTTTACCGCTGAGATCTTGTAAAATTCTACTGGGTACTCTTTTGGCCATTTTTTGATAAATTGAATGATCTCTTCATCATTTACTTTCTGGTGTAAATCTCCCTTATTCCCAATGAGCATTACTTGGATATAATCATATTTCTTTCGAATGAGTTCCTCCCAATAAATCAGACTATCAAAGGTTTGGTAATCGTTTAAATCAAAAATGAGGATGCAAATATTTGCATGCATAAACAATCTTCCCTGTTGAATTTCTTTCATATCCTCGATCTCTTGACTCCAGAGGCGATACCAAAACTGTACATATAATTTTTCCATCGAGTTTTATTTTTGATGCAGATATTTATTTGTTATTGGTTAATGGTAGAAAATTCTTGCTTATTGGCCTTTTCTTCAAAGGGGATCGATTTAATTACTTGAATTGGATAAAAAGTTATAATATTATCTATCTACGAGTTTAATATTAGATTTCTTTATTTAATATTTAATCCTCATCAGTGACTTCGTAATCCGCATCAAAGACCTCGCCATCTCCTCCACTTGGCTGCGCTCCTGCTGCATCAAAATCGGGATGGAAACTCTCAGCACCAGGTGCTCCCTGGCCTGGTTGTCCACCTTGCTGGGCGTAGATCTTCTGTGCATACTGACTGAATTCCTGCTGGAATGCCTCGGTGGCTGCCTTGATGCGATCACTGTCATCAGTCTTGATGGCTTCCTCGATGTCTTTGATCTTGGCCTCGAGACTATCCTTCTCCTTCTTGGATAATTTATCTCCAAGATCGGCAATGGTCTTTCGTGAGGAATAAACAATGTTTTCCGCCTCGTTTCTGATCTGGATCTTCTCCTTGATCTTCTTATCCTCTTCCTCGTATTGCTTGGCCTCTCTGACCTTGGCCTGGATCTCCTCATCACTCAGGGAAGTCATACTATCGATCTTGATGGATTGTTCCTGACCGGTGGCCTGATCCTTGGCAGATACGGTAACGATACCATCACTGTCTATATCAAAGGTTACCTCGATTTTAGGCGTGCCACGAGGGGCTGGAGGTATGCCTACTAACTGGAAGCGTCCAAGCGTGGTGTTATCACGAGCCATGGATCTTTCTCCCTGCAGCACATGGATCTCCACAGAACTCTGGTTATCCGCAGCAGTGGAGAAAACCTCTGATTTCTTGGTTGGAATGGTGGTGTTTCTCTCAATAAGCTTGGTCATCACACCTCCCAGGGTCTCGATACCCAGGGTCAGGGGAGTGACATCAAGCAGCAGCACATCCTTTACCTCACCGGCGAGAATTGCTCCCTGCACGGCAGCACCTAGTGCAACTACCAGATCGGGATCAATGGACTTATCGGGTTCCTTACCGGTTACCTCCTTGATAGCCTTCTGCACGGCTGGGATTCTGGTGGAACCACCGACAAGCAGGATCTTATCAATATCCGCAATCTTCTTACCACTGTCCTCAATGGCACGTCGGAGTGGACCGATGGTTGCCTGAACGAGATCTGCGGTGAGATCGTCAAACTTGGCCCTAGACAAGGTCATATTCAAGTGCTTGGGGCCGGATTGATCGGCTGTAATATAGGGTATATTGATAGTAGATTGGGTGAGAGTGGATAATTCGATCTTTGCCTGTTCAGCTGCATCTTTGAGCCTCTGCATGGCGTTTCTGTCCTTGGACAGGTCAACACCCTCGCTCTTCTTGAATTCTGCAACCATCCATTCCTGGATTCGCTCATCAAAATCTGCACCACCAAGCCTGTTGTTACCAGAAGTTGCAATTACCTCGAAAATACCCTCATCAAGCTCGAGGAGGGAAACATCAAAGGTACCACCACCAAGATCGAAAACCAGGATGGTTTCCTCGTTGGACTTGTCCAGACCATAGGCTAATGCGGATGCTGTGGGTTCGGCAACGACACGGAGAACATCAAGTCCGGCAATCTTACCAGCGTCACGGGTAGCTTTTCTCTGTGCATCACTGAAATATGCAGGTACTGTGACAACTGCCTTGGTAACCTTTTCTCCCAAATATGCCTCTGCATCAGCCTTTGCCTTCATCAAGACAAAAGCACCAATTTCTTGTGGGGTATATTTCTTGCCATAGACGGTCCAGGTCTTCTCAGTCCCCATATCACGCTTGGCCTCATACACGGTTGTCTCCGGCTTAGTCACGATCTGACGCTTGGCCACAACTCCCACGGCTCGGGTTCCGTCCTCATTGAATGTAACGACTGAGGGGATGAGCTGGCCGCCCTCGCTGGTTGGGATTATGGTGGGCTGTCCACCTTCGAATATGGCCACAGCAGAGTTTGTGGTTCCTAGATCAATTCCTATTACTTTTTCTTTCTTCTTACTCATATTATCACCTTTGGTAGTGTATTTTTAGTTCAATACTAGTAGTGTATCTAAAGTACATTACTCAAAATACATATATAAATATTATGATTTCTCTTCATTTGTTCAAAAGAGAATGGCTGATTTTTGCAAATAATTCATTTTGGATTCTATGCTGAAAATCTTGATATCAAGTAATGAAAAACCTACAAAGATCGATGATACTGAGGAGTACATCAAAGATGTATTTGATTATTTTCAACACAATGGGAGGATCTATACAACAAGAAAACAACTGGATAGAGAGCTCAATTTCATATTTACTACTTTTTATGAGTTCTATAGAACTAATATGTTAATCAGATGAATTTAAAATGATACGTAATTAAAAATTCCTGTAATGAAATGCTTTTCCTCAAAGATACGACTCCATGTTACTTATTTAAATGGATACAAGATTATTAGAACAGCTACACATTTATGGTAGCAATCAAATGTAATCATTATTCAAGGATTCCTTAGGTTCTTCCTATAGTGATACAAAACTATCCCCATGATACAGCTTGGTATAAACACTTTTGATTCACTTGAGTTAGATGTAGTATTGACAACATCTGATTTCTCAAAGTTATAGTAGTTTTTATTGGATCTCATGAGATGATATTTTGTATGGCCACCAGTTGACCACAGTGCCAGGTGAGTACCAGAAGTATATGTATCAGTTCTATGAGTAAAAAGCTGTTCATTATCCAAAAATACTGTGATATTATTTTCTGGTCGCTCAATACGGATTTCGTGCATTGAATTCTTGGTAAATAAAGTTTCATTGATTGATAAATATTCAAAGGCAAGGTATTTATTATTTATCCAATAAGGTAATGAGTAATAAGGGGCTAATCTTCCAAAAATAATTGTATAATCCCTCCCTGAAGTCATGCCTTCTGCTGAATCTATATATATAAAGTAACCAGTTAGATTCATATGATTGAAATCATAATCCTCAGGATTGAGATTATTATCTACAGAGCTTGCACAGAAGGCAAATCCATCCTCAATTCCATCAATTACCTCAAAGGAGTATGACCAGGTCCCATAGCACGAATCATCCTCATGATATGCCAGGGTGAATACATCTGAGCTATTTTCCTCATTTTGATATGCTACTGAATCCATCACCAACCAGTTATCCTCAACTGAATATAACGGATCTCCTAGTTCAATTGCACTTCCAGATATCAAAGCATCTGAGTGGTAGGTATGAATTACCCAACCGTTGGTTTGCAGAGATGAGCTGAACTGGTATAGATTAACAAAGAGGAGACTGGATACAATAAATACGATTAATAACCTGATCAAACGCATATCATCTGAAGTGGACTATGGATATTAAAATTCGTACTTGTTTAGCCCCCTAGAAAATTTTCGTGTTTTTCCACAATAAAAATCCGAATATTCTAGATGATCTCTTAAGTAAGGAAAAAGCT
>JADCLS010000020.1 GCA_026702845.1 Candidatus Heimdallarchaeota archaeon | reverse complement strand
CCTCATGTGGTGTGGAGAAGCTCCAGATCCATTCTATCTCCCGTTTATCTATATTGCTGATATATCCTGTCTCATCAATGTGAACAATATCCTGGTTCTCGATGAGTGTCTTGATCTCATTGACTGGCTCCTCCAGATAATCTGCTACTGTCATCAGACAGTTGCTGATGGTTGATGCTGAGAATTCATATCCAGTCAAGGCATCCATTATCGATGAGATTCCTCTCAATGGTATCCTTCCCTTGTAGAACAACAGAGACAAGAAAGAAGCTAGTTTCGCTCCGAAAACAGATCCCTTCATCTCCTGCTTGTCACTGCTGTTTATCTCACCACAACAACTGCATTTTGCCTCGTAAACATGATGTGTTGTGATATCTACGTTAATCTGCCTGGGGAGATCCACTGTCTGGTAACTATAGATATGCTGCTGATCATTCAAATCCACTGTTCCAAGACATTTATTGCACTCAGACACTAAATCATGACTTTCCTTGTTTGATTCCAGAACCAGTGTGGAACCCTCATGACCCTTCTTTCTCCCCTTTCGTTTCCTTGGATTGGTTTTTGCCTTTCCTGATGGTTTTCGTTCCTGTTTTTCCTTCTTGAACACTGGTTTGCTTGATGAGGGACTATTTGGTCCCTCATACAGTCTCAAACGGTTCTCAAGTTCTTGATTCTGTTTTTTCAGTTGTCTGATCTCAACTTTTGCAGAAGCCAATTCTGATTCTATTTTGTCCAGTCGTGTATTCAATTTATTGATGAGTTCCTTGTCACTGGACATGCAAATACTCATTTACACAACTGATTCTAAAGCTTTTTCCTTACTTAAGAGATCATCTAGAATATTCGGATTTTTATTGTGGAAAAACACGAAAATTTTCTAGGGGGCTAAACAAGTACCTAAATTGGTTAATCCAATTATGAGGGATAAAAGGGAATTTATTAAATACAGAATCTGGATTATTAATTGGTGATATGTCACTTTTTAATCTATCAAATACAATATTATTTGGGGCTATAATTAAAAATCTGTTTGCCACAACATCTATAATCGATTCATTGAAATGATAATTAAAATAACTCCAAACTATAATGAAAAGCATGATAAATGTTTTCCCAGAGCCTGTTGCCATCTTATAACAAAATTTCGGGATTTTTGATGGAGCAGGTAATCCTCTATAATATGTAGCTAATTCATCATCCCATAAATTTCTAAACACATCTGAGATTTCACTGGTTTTTAATATTTCAACCAAATAGATATAAGTTTCAATAGCTAATTGTTGGTGAGGATAGAATGAAAAGAATTGACCATTCGCCAATTCATGATCATAATTAAACCAAAACCCTAGCAATTTTTTAGTTGTTTTAGTAACTCCAGGATACTGATCATCCCATTCTGCTGTTTCATTCCTCCATTCTATAACTTGATTAATTAATTTTGATACAATTAAGATGTCACTGCTATATTTTTTTTCCAATTTAATCACTCCCCAAATTTATTAGGTGTTCTTTATATGATCCTGTGATATCATACACTTTAACAATCATTCTTTTTTCATTATGTTGTTTTATAAAATTATATTCAATTTCTAATTCATCTTTTTTATTTTCTCTTCCAATCAAAATTTCATTAATTAAATTGTTATTATTAGCATATGTTGATATTTTCCACATGTTGATAAAATGTGAAAAATTATTTGATTTATTTAATTTTGAAAGTTCTTGATTTGATAATTGGTTTGTATTTAAGAAAAATAAGTCTTTAATTTTTATTTCAACATTATTTTTTTCAATATTGACAGAAATTTCAGTTATTGGTTTTTCAAGAATATCGATATTTATTTTATTGGCCTTAAAATATTCATCAAATGTAAAAATTTTTACTGTAATTTTCATTTCGATTAACTCTTGAATAATTTGATCCCACATATCATCTGATTGAAAATCATCTGCAATTATCAAAATTGATGAAAATAGATTATCAATTTCTTGAAATTCAACTATACATTTTTTCAAATCATTCCAATCAAATGTTTGATTAAATGAATTAATATGAAGCAACTGATCGTTTATGATACCATGGAAATTATCGAAACCTGAAATTTTTTGTGCATTAAAAATATTCAATAAATGATCAAGTGTAGTATTCCATGGCTCCTCTTTTTCTATTATACCTGAAGTGTATATTTGAAAATTAAGTTTATTTTTATGTAAAATTGATTTCATGACAAAAGATTCATAGATTGAATTAGTAATAAATGTGTTAACTCGTTTCTCAATGTAGTTACTTTTTAAGTAGTTTTTATTATCCATAAAAATGTGTAAAATATGATCTGAATCATTTGAAAAAGTGCCCACTAGCCTTTCTATAACTTCATTGTTTATAACGTAATAGTCATTTTGTTTTATAAATCCGTTAATATCCAACCAATTATTATCCAAAATATATGGCTTTCCTTCAACAAGATAAACAGGATTTCCCTTACTGTTTAATATTATTTTTCCTTCGTCAATCATTTGATCTATTGTTTCTTGTTTAAATTTCCAATGGCTACCTACTGGTGGATTTATTTCGTGCTCCACTCCATCAATTCGGAAGATTTTTGCTCCTCCTGGACCTTTCGAGTGCATAGTATGCCAGTATGGGTCTCTTGATTTTAATTTATACATAGGATTTATGATCAAGTTTTGATTTTTTGAGTAAACAAATATGGAACTAGTTTGAGTAATACCCAAATTATCATTTAAATTTTCATCAGAGATAAGAATTTCATTTACAAAATTATTTATGGTGAAAATATGGTCAAGGATTAATTTATGATAATATTTAATTGGCCCACTTAAAATCACAGCTAAAAATCCATTTTCATCTAAATTATGAAATAATAGACCAAATACTTTTGTTAAATCAGAGAAGTATTTTGATAATTCGCTACCAATTTGATCCTGACTTTTATTTACTGAGCTTCTTTCTATAGGTACACTTGAATCCTGCTTATCGTATTTAATTCGGTCTAACCAATGTGTTAAATTCAATATTATGAGTTTGTATTTTTTTATTGAAATCTGAGAAGCTATATCCATTTTTATATCAAATAATGTTGTAATTAAATTCGATGACCAAATTATCTTATTCGTATTTTCTTCACCAAAATTCTCGATTTCAATTAAAGAATTATATGATTGATTATAATCAAGTTCCCATTTTTTTAAGAAATCAACTTCCATATGTGTTGGATATTATACTCTCTTTTAATTATTATTCGTTAATCTTAAATTTTAGTATAATTTTACACAGCGATAAAAAATAATCATTATTTCATATTTTATTCGAATAAAATATAGAAGGCATTTAGATAATTGACATTGTCTCATTTAATGCCAAGATACATAGCTAAAGTATTTAAAATGCCAAATGGCATCAATAGTGTACCTAATTGGAATAATCCAAAATTATGGGAGATATCTGACATTGTTCATTTTCCAGAATGGTTTCAAGAATTGGTAATTGAAACTAGAAATGAAGTTAAAGAATATTACAACAATGGATTAGCATCACACTCAAATGAGCAATTCCAACAATCAACTAGAACACTACGGAGACTAGCAAGACACCTATCAAATGGAATGAATATAAAAGAGGCCCTCTTCAAATCAAATGGTTGGAAAGGTAGTATAGGGTTTGCATATGCGATATATCATATGAAGTTATATTATGATGAAAACGATATTTATCCTACAATTAGTCCAAAATCCAAATTTGAACAAATCAGAAAATCAGCAGAAAAAGGGTACTGGACTGGATACAATATCCAATCATGGAATGATCTTATGATGTTTGTTTTCAATGAACGTAACGATGTAAAATATGCAATAGAAGGTGGTCTTGAGAAAGCAATTGATGAAATGAAAGATTATCATGAAAAATATTCTCAATTACCAACCAGTAAGGATTTGGTTTCAGTTAATAATGCTGTATGTAGAGGATTGTTTGAAGAAGATGGAATATTTTCTTGGAATGAGCTGATGCTCTATGTTTTTGATGAAGTAAATGTTGCTAAAGGACTTTATGAAGGTATTGAAGGATTTGAGAGAGCAAAAAAAGCATTGTTGGAATTTCAACAAGAGTTTGATGAATTACCAATTATCAGTCATCCAGATATGGTTGGAATATCAAATGCAATAAGCAGAGGTAATTTCAAGCAATTTAATATTAATCGCTGGAACGATTTAATGAGAAGTGTATTTGGAAAGGTAAATGTTAATACAAGGAGATATATGGGTAAAAAAGGACTTGAAATTGCAAAATATGAACTAAGAGAATATCACAAACGAACTGGTGAGTTACCAAGTCACAAAAATAAAGAATTTGTCAGTATAATAAATGCTGCTCACAATGAAAGATGGAAAAAATTTGGTATAAAATCTTTTAATGATTTGCTTATGTACGTATTTGGTGAGGTAAATCGGGTATCACCTAATACATATGTTGGTTTCAAGGGTTTACACTTTGTTCAAGGAGTTTTAATCAAATTTTATGATGATAATGAACGGTTGCCTGTTTCTGCGGATGAAGGAATGAATGGCATCAATGGATCAATAAGTCGAGGATATTATGTATGCCATGGAATAAAGACATGGAATGATCTGCTTAAGGTAACGTTTGGAGAACTAAATCACAGACAAAACATCTATGGAGGGAAAGAAGGGCTTGAATTTGCAAAACAAGAAATGATTGAGTTTGAGAAAAAGCACAAGCGATTACCAAAATCAACTGAAATGCAAGGGATTACTGGTGCATTGAAACGAAAAGAATGGGCGGAATTTGGAGTTACTTCTTGGAATCAACTTATGAAAGAATTATTTGGTCGATATAACTTTGCAGGACATAGAGGTAAATATTATGGTGAAAAAGGATTGCAAACAGCGATTGAAGAACTCAAGGCAGTTGAGAAAAGAGAGGGGAGGTTACCCCAAGTAAATGATAAAGGGATTGGTGGGATTAGACAAGCAATAAAAAAGGGAAAATTCAGTGAATTTGAGGTTGAAAATTGGAGTGAACTCCTTTTCAAAGCTTTTGGTACTAAATATAAAAACATTAAATTGAAAGGATATAGAGGATTTGAACAGGCAATAAAAATTTTGAAGGAATTTGAATCAGAAAATGGTCGTTTACCTGGTAATAAAGATAAAGATGTGCAAGCTGTGGTTCGTGCAATTGATAGACGAGAATTTCTAGAATTTGGAGTAAGAGTATGGAATGATATGCTAAAGCATGTATTCGGTAGAGTAAATCTCAGATCCTTTGTATTTACTGGAGAGGATGGTTTTGTAAATGCAGAAAGAGAGCTAATTACACTGAAGATCAATTTAGGAAGATTACCTAATGCCAATGATGCAGGAATTGGAGGAATTGTCATTGCCATCAAACGAGGAGAATGGCATGATCTTGGAATTTATCGATGGAATGATATGATGGATCTAGTATTTGGAGAAGTTAACCATAGAATTTACAATCTTCCACAAAAGAAACAGAATATAAAAAAAAGTGAGTTGGTAAATAAATGATAAATATACATGTTATTCTACCGACAAAAAATCGCCCTAAATTGTTGGAAAGGTCTTTATCATCGGTAATTAAACAATCTTTTAAACCCAAATTTATTATAATTGTCAATGATTCAGATAATGAAATGATAGAACTAACAACTGATGTGGTTAACAATTTGAAAAAGAATTTGATTGATACTAAATTAGTTGAAATCAGAAATAATAAAACAAGAAGTCTTTCGGGGAGTATTAATTCAGGGTTAGAAACATTAAATTCAATAGAGACAACTGAAAGAGATTTCGTTGCATTACTGGATGATGATGATTGGTGGGATGATAAATATCTTGAATCCTGTATGAACTCAATCTGTAATAATGCTAATTGGATTATTCCTGGATTAATAAGGTATGATCAGAATAATAAGAATGGATTAAAACAGAAAATTCCTAATGAATCTGAAATGAATATAGATACTTTTCTAATAGGTAATCCAAATATTCAAGGATCAAATATGTTTATCAGGTTGGATTTATTCAACAGAATTGGAGGGTTTGATGAAGAATTGATAAGCTCAACAGATAGAGATATGTGTATTCGATTACTTCAAGAACCAGATACAAGATATAGTTTCCTAAACGAACATCTAGTACATCACTGGGCTTTTGATGAAATACCAAGATTGTCATCACCTGGAACTAAGAATAAGGAGAATGGTTTGAGGCTATTTTACCAAAAATATAAACATTTAATGAACTCAGAGATCGAGACGGAATTTAAACTAAGAGCATTGAACCTATTCAAAATCAACTTGAGTTAAGATTTTCATTTTTGTACCAATCTATGAATAATTCTATTCCCTTTTCAATGGACACGGAGGGAGTATATCCATATTCACTTGCAAGTGTAATCTCAGCACAAGTATCAGATACATCTCCCTGTTGTTCAGGATAATCTTCCACAACGGGCTCTATATCCAATTTTTCCCCAATTAATTGAATAAGATCTGAGAGCTTTACTGATCTTCCAGAACCTATATTGATTGTTTTGCATCCATCCATTTTTTGCATTATTAACTGAATTGCCTGAATAAGATCTGAAATATATGTATAATCACGAGAAGATACCCCATTACCAAACATTTTGATTTTTTGATTTTTTGATATGCTATTTACAAATTTGTAAATTCCCATATCTGGTCTCTGTCTTGGACCATATACTGTGAAAAGTCTTAAATTATATGTATTAATGCCATATTGATTATAGTACATCTGATTAAAAACTTCACAGCTCAATTTCATTGCAGCATAAGGACTGATAGGATTAGGGATGCTTGAAGCCTCATTGAATGGTACACTACTATTTCCATAGATCGAGGATGAAGAGGAGAAAATGTAGTTTTGAACTTCAATTTTTCTAATAAATTCGAGGACATTTATGGTTCCAGATATATCATTTTTCATGGCTTGTGGGTTTTCAAATGATGATCGCACTCCTGGTTGAGCAGCTAAATGAATCATAGTTTACACATCTGATTGTTGATTTTCTATAGGAAATTGGTTATTTATGTCCAAATTATAAAATGTGAAATTATCATTCGAAATTGCAGATTTCAAATTTCCTTCTTTTATTTTCTGAGGATAATTATTAAGAAAATTATCTATTCCTATTACTTCTTGACCATTTATCAATAATGAATCAATGAGATTAGATCCAATGAAACCTGCTGCACCAGTAACCAAGATAACCATTAATTTACAAATTCAATACTGGATTATTTACTGTTATCATCGACTTTAAACAAAATGTCTATTTTTTAATTGTCTGAATGAAATAGCCTGTGTAAAAGAAGCAATCCCATACCATTTGGTAGATTAGTACTTTTAATCCAAGTGTCTTGATAATCTCCTTGTAATCACTAAATCTCACAACTTTTAAAGGAATAATCTGTAGGTTTTCTTTGTTTAGTTGTAATTTACCTAATCTACATCCTTTTCCGATCCTGAATGCAGATTTTAGATCATGACTTACTTTTTCTTCTTTATGTGTTATACCACCTTTTGTAGTTGTGTAATTGATTTGATTTTGATTAATTCGAAAGTTCAATTCTGCATCAACAGCAAAAGGAACCTGTTCATTAAACAATTTATTCCCAATTTTTGGTAAAATGGCCTTCTGATATGCTATACCTGGAGTGAAAAACACATCTTTAGAATTGACATATTGTCTAGCTAACGCTACTAGTCGAGAGAACCCTTTTCCATTGTGTTCGAAAACTATTTTTACATTAACTGCTTCATGGTTATTTAGTAATTCATCTATTTCATTAATAGTTCCAGGTATGAAAATTGTATCAGAATCAATATCAATTACTTTCTGGAATTTTGCCTTATCCATACCTCTGTTCGAGGTAATAGATAAATTTCCTTTAGGAACGTTTACTATTTGTACATTATTACTGAACTCACGGATCTGTTTTTCCAATTCTTGGTTATAACACATAGATACGACAATATCTACATTTTCATCAATACTTTCAATGCATTTCAATACGGACCAATCATCACAACATCTTATGACAATGCTAATTTCAAGTTCTCTCTCACCCAAGCTGATAACCTCAATTAAAGGAATGCAATATACTCACAAATTTACTTATATTTTATAAATTCTTTAATTAACATTTGATCAAGGGATTAAATTGGGATTGAATCCATCTCATCTTTCGTCAGATGTAAAAGAATTATTGCGAAAACAAAGAAAGATACAGTATCTTTACAATCTGGGCAATGGTGCAGAATCTGATATCTTCCATGACAATAAATTTGTTTACAAAGTCTTTACGAATTGGGATCCTAAATATCATAATTACCTCTCCACACTGGTTAATCGTTTTGAGGATGCAAATCATATAGTCAGTATTATTGAATACTTTGATCTCATCGATAATGAAAATTTGATCTCTTTTCCTGTGATTGTTTATCCTTATTTTGTATCCACTCCCTACACAGGTGAATCTGATAACCAGTTAATTGATTTTTTAGTTGAATGTTATAATTATGGAATTGTATGTTGGGATATTAAACCTAGCAATTTTGTATACTTGAAAAATAACCTAGTTTTAATCGATCTTGGACACGATATCAAACCACTTTCTTTGAAAGATTATGTTTTAATGGTGCAACGTACTTTTCTTATGATAAAATATGGAAAACAATCAAATTTCCGTACCTTGGCAAGAGAAACAAGAAGATTTTGGACAAGTTCTAATTTGGAGGGTTTCAATGATTTCTTTAATGATATTTGGAAAAAGTTATGGAAATTAAATATTGTTACTAAGCCCAAGTTTCCTCCTTTAAAAATCTACCCAGATCTAAAATTAAATTCAGATAGTGATTACATTGTAAGAAATCCTAAAGATACTGATTTCCTTTTTGAAAAATATCAGATTTCTAAAAAATCAATTATTTTGGGGGATCTGATTAATGTAGGCTCATTTTCAAAATTGTTAGATAATTCCATCATTTTCTTTTCACTTGAATCCTTTTCAATGAGCTTAATTGATTGGTTATTTGATATTCTGAAATCCAATATACCACCCCTAAACTTTGAACTAATCATTCCTAATATTTACAATCTAGAAAAAAATATTCTTGAATACCTAATAGTCAATTTAAATCTAAAATTATGTAAAACAGGCTATTTTCTAAATGAAATTTCTGAATCTTCTTCTTTCTTTATGATAGATAATCTTGTTGATTTTGAATACTCAATTTTTAAAATCGAAAAACTACCAGAATTAAGATCCTTGGAACCAGTATCATTGATGATCAAGGTGTGTTATCAAGATGCAGATATTCTTGAAAAACAAATTTTACATATCATAAATCAACTTAATTATCCAAGATCTTACTTTGAAACATATGTTGTTGTTGATACAAAAGAAAGTGAATTTCTTAGGCAGTTCAATAATCCCAATAAGGATAAAACTATTCAAATCCTTGATAAATTACTAAAATTCGGATTAATTGACAAAGTTTATTATTCTCCTAGAGATCCAAATTTAATAGAAAAAATAAATTTCCAATGGTTTGGAGTTAAAACGAATGAAACACATTCTATCCATAACATACCAGTTACTCCTCAAGTATTTGGTTTTGATATGGCAGAAGGAGCTTATGTTCTTCAACTTGATGTAGACGTATTTATTGGACGTAATGATATCAATCATGATTATCTTGATGATATGATGTCAGCATTAGATGATGAAAATGCACTTTCAGTTGGTTTCAACATTTTCCATGGGAAGAAATCAAAAAATAATCCTTATAGTGGAGATGGAAAAGGTGGCTTTGTCCCAGAAGTCAGGTTCGGTTTATTGGATCTCAAAAAATTCCATGAACAGAAACCATTTCCTAACAGTTTAGATCCTACAAGTCGGAGGTTATCATTGAGCTGGTATCGATCTGTTGAGCAGCATCAGATTGCCAATGGTTTATCTTCATTACGCGGAGGAAATTCCCTTTCATTTTATGTTCATCCACCAAATACTTGGAAAACGGATTTAAATCAATATTTTATCGTTAAAGAAAAAATTGAACAATTAGCAATCCCCCCAATTCAAATAGGGAAATTTGATTTGGAAGGGCAATTTTCTGACTGGTTATACCCAAAACGATCAGAGAATTTTATTTTTGTTATCAGTGGTAGAAATGTTAGTATTCCGAAATTCAAAAGGTGTTGGGAATCTATAAGAAATCAGACACGAAATGATTGGGGTGCAATTATAATTGATGATTCTTCTGAAAATTCAATTTACAGATACATCAAGGATATCTTTTCCTCTTATAGAAAAGATAATGTGAACTTTCATCAAAACCATAATAGAACTGGAATACTATACAATATGCGTACTGCAATAAATGATATCTGCGTTAATCCTTATTCTGTAATTATCATTTTGGATATGGATGATTTCTTGTTAACAAATGATTTTCTAGAAATTTTATATCTCAAATACTTAGAAGGTGTCGAGGTAACAATTGGAAACACATTAAGGTATGAAAAGGGAATTTACCAATTAGAACCGAATTTGATAAAACCAAGGAATAAACGGATGGGAGATGTTTGGTTACATCCCAGAACTTTTCGGAAATATTTATTTGATTCAATAGCAATTGAGGATTTTAAACATGAGGAAAAATGGATTGATCGCTTTACAGAATTAACTTATATGGTCCCGATTATCGAAATGGCCAATAACAAACATTATTTCAAATGGCCACTCTATTTTTGGCAACCAACTTATGTAAGAAATGAAGATCACTACAAAAAAACCAGAGAAACAAAAGAAGCAATGCTTCAAAAACCAAATTATTCAACATTACGTAAAACTAAATTTATTGAATTAATACCATTTATCGAGATGATACAACTTTTGATCAATAATAGATCAGAGATTTCCCAACCAATTGTTGTTATCAGACATGCTGAAAAAAATCATGCATTCAATGAAAAATATCCAAATGAAATGGATCGAACCAGTCAGCTATCTGAGAATGGTATCAGACATTGCCAGGTAATCTCAAAAATCTTGCATAACAGTCATCTAACAATAAACCTCTTGAGCAGTAATTCTGATCGAACTATTCAAACTGCCAAATTCCTTCTACCTGAAATTTCAGGGTCTACATCAAAGTTATTAAGACAAATACCAATTAAGGATGAAAATAGATGGAATAATCTCTATGATCAATTTTCAAGGGAAGATCTGTACAACAGATGGAGAAATAATGAAATTGATCCTGAAATAATTGATAATTATTCTGATTATATTGGTGATTTAAGAAATCTAATAACAAGCCATCAACATGAAAATCAATTAATGGTTATAATCACTCATGATCATATAATCAGGCTTCTACTTTGGGCAATTAATTCAATATATTTTGAGAAAATTCCTTACCTATCTGGATCTATACTCTCAATAAATGATTTTGATCAACTAAAAACGAGATAATCCAAGAAATTTTATTTTCTTATTTGTTAAAGGTGAATTGTTGAGGAATATCATATCACTATTAAGAATTTCAAAACCCATAACAAAAATCCTGGGAAAGCAGTTTGAATCCTCACTAAATATGCTTGAAATTGATATAACTTATCAATGTAATCTAAAGTGCTATAATTGTGATAGGTCATGCCGACAAGCTCCTACAACAGAACATGTAAGTGTTGGTCAGATAATAGATCTACTTGATGAAACCAAAAGTATCAATAAAAAGTGGAAGCGAATTCGGATCTTAGGAGGAGAACCTACTTTGCATCCGGATTTTGAGAAAATCATAGAAATTTTGATTGATTACAAAATCAAATACGATAGTGAAGTTGAATTGGAATTGGTTTCAAACGGGTATGGAGATTATGTTAAGAGAAAATTAAATTCTGTACCAGAGGTTATAAAAATCAATAATACAAATAAAACAGGTCTATTTCAGCAAAAATTTGAACCCTTTAATCTCGCTCCTGTTGATGAGAGAAAATATATTCTAACTGATTTCACCAACGGTTGCTGGATTACAGCATATTGTGGAATTGGTTTTGGAAAAAACGGTTTCTACCCTTGTGGGGTTGGTGCATCAATAGATAGAATACTGGGGAAGAATCTTGGATTTCAATCAATACCACAGGATCGAAAAGAATTACAATCACAAATGAAGGAATTATGCAAATTGTGTGGACACTTCACATTTAGGAACTTTCGACCAATCAATACACGAATTCCTGTCAATGGAGAACTAAAATCTAGAACTTGGGTGCAATTATATTCAGAATACAATAATAGCTCAAAATGATTATGAAACGGATTGATTTTCAAAATACAAGCAACTTTTAACCTAAATTCATCAATCAAGAAAACCAAGCTTTATGCCTTTTTCATCTATATTAACAAGTCCAAGTTGAATTAATCTCAGGAAATCGATTTTTGTTAAATCTTCAATATTACTTAACACTCTTGCAATTTGCTCTATCAATTTTGATTTAATTTCAGGGTTCTCATCAAGATATTGAGGTACTGTTTCACGAACGTACCCAAAATTAATCTCATCAAAGCCAAAATTTGAATAATTTTTAATAAATAATGAGATCTCCTCCACTGCAGGTACAGTAATTGTCATTCTACCAATGATAATTAAACTTGAAGAAAATTCATTTCGATAATTTCTGAGTAATTGAATATTATCTAGGACTTTCTCAAAATCAGAGCCAACATTCACTTTTTCATGGGTATCGGGTGTCGCAGCATTTAGGGAAATTATTATTTTGTCAGCACCTAAAGCTATGTTCTTTGCAATGCTATTATTTATTAGCAAACCATTAGATAGAAGTGTGAACTTATATTTATTTTGAACAAGGAATATTATAAAATCTCGACCTTCACGGATACTTAAAGGCTCTCCACCCTGTATTATGATATCTCTGAAATTTGAAAAGTCTACCTTATCAATTAAAACTTGATGATCTAAGATTACTGGTTCATTTTTATATTTTGCAGGATGATCACACATAATACATTGAATATTACATTTATTACCAAAATGAATGTGAATAAATGATATTTCTTTAGCATCCACATGTAAGGAATTTACAGATCTTTTCTCAATTTTATTTATAAGATTACAATCTGAATAGCAATGCAGAGTTCCAGAAAGAGATTCCCTTCGATAATACTTTATTTTCTCTCCATTGATAATATCATCAAAGGTGTCTATGGATAGATCACCAATTAATCCTGGTTTTATAAGACAGCAGGAATAAACTTTCATATGTTGATCTATTGCTATTCCTTTCCATAAATATGGACAATAGGTACTTCCCACAATTGAATATATCAATCATGCCTATTTATGCCATAAGAATAATCAATGCATTTTTGATGAATAATAATTTCAGAAAAGTATCGTACAAAGATTTTAACCAATAGAACTCTGAATTTCAATGGATATTTTCTAATATTGATTTAAGCCCTTCTTTCAAAGTTATTTTAGGTTTCCAATTAATATACCTTTGAATTTTCTCAATATTTGGCAATCTTTTACGGGGATCAAAAACATCAATTTCCTTGAAAATTAATTCAGATTTTGATCCAGTAATTGATATAATTAATTTTGCTAGGTCATTAATTGAAATTTCCTCAGGATTTCCTATGTTGAAAATTTCTCCATATGCATTTTCAACATTCATTATCTTTGATATTCCTTTTACTAGATCTTTAACATGACAAAAACTCCGAGTTTGCTCTCCATTTCCATGAATGATTAAATTCTGATCTTTTAATGCATTAAATAAAAAATTAGGTATAACTCTTCCATCATTTTCTCTGAATTCTTCACCATAAGTATTGAATATTCTTAGGATTAACGTTTTTAGATTGTATTTTCTTCTATATGTATCTATTAGTGCTTCTGAAAATCTTTTTGACTCATCATAACAAGATCTAATTCCAATTGGTGATACATTCCCTCTGTAAGTTTCATCCTGGGGATGCTCTAATGGATCTCCATACACCTCTGAAGTGGATGCGAATATAAAACGTGCCTTATATGATAAAGCGATATCAAGCATATTCTTTGTACCCATTGAATTGGCCATCATAATGTCAATCGGGAAATCATGAAAATCTTTTGGACTTGCTCTACTCGCAAAATGAACAACCACCGAAATTTCTAGAGAATATTTGTCAATAATCTCTTGTGTTACGTTTTCTACCTTATCAACTAATACTATAACTCGATTTTTATCTGAGTTTATTTCTCTCAGATTTTCAATATTTCCAGAAGATAAGTCGTCAATTATGAAAAAATTGCAAGTTGTAGTTAGATAAAGGTATTTAACAAGATTGGACCCAATTAATCCAAATCCACCAGAAATTAAAACCCATTTTTCGGAACTATCCATTAGGGTCAATCCTTAATCCAATTTTAAAGAATATTACCTTTATGGTGTAATTTAGTTAAATTACGTATTTTGTGTAAACTTTAAAACAAGAAAATAAAAGTCAACTAGATAAATTTGCGAAAATTCTCCATTAATACAACATATGATTGAATTTCTATGGAATTATATTAAACATAAAAGTAATTTGATATTTTATGGTTGAAAACATAGATTATGGTTCGTTTAAATCTTTTTATGAATCCATTGGTAAAGAATTCGAAACTGTCAAAGACAGAGTAAGAAATTTGATCGGGGATGCAAACTGGAGCGAAGATGGTAGCCATAAGGAACGAATTTTAAAAAATTACCTTAAGAAAATTCTTCCAGAATATTTTGCTGTCGGTACTGGATTTTTTGTGCAATCCTTTAATCATCCCACACATGGTCCAATGAGCATCCAATCCTCTCAAATTGATATTATTATCTACGATAAAAAGTATCCTGTATTATTGAAAGATGGGGATTTTGTTATCATTCCAATTCAATCAGTAAGAGCTATTATAGAAGTTAAAACAAATATTATAGATAAATCAAACTATATGACCTTGAATGAAACAATTGATAAAATGAATAGAAATGGTCTTTTACTATACAATTTTCATTATAACAGCAAAATTAGGACAGATCAATCATACCAAGAGATTAGTTTTCAATTAAATAAATTGCCAATTATTGGTATATTTAGTTTTGAAATTCAAAATACCTCTAGAAATATTTACAATGCTATAAAAAATGCTATTAATTCCTCTTATTTTAATCCTACCTATCTTAATGAAAGGACGAGGTCTACAAGTAAATTCCTTGTTAATTTACTTTCTATTGGGAATCATTTGTTTTTTAGGAATGATGAATGGGATTTTCAGGTGACCTACGAAAATCAATTTAAATTATACGAATTTAAAGAAAAATTAGCTCCTGCTTATTTTATTGGTAATCTTATTATGACATTAAGGAGATATTTAACAGACGATGGAGAAGTAGAATATTTTGAAATAATGAACCTATTACCAAGAAATAAAAGAGATGATGAAATTGTTGGATCATTTGGTTATGATACAAATATACATCCTGAAGCTAGAGAATATACTAAGAATGCACTGGAAAAATGGATCAAAAACTCTGTTCACAATGTACTTCCCAATACAATGAGGAAAGCAGATAAAGAAAGGATTTGTGATGAAATTGTTAATTATCATTTTCAACTTGACCAAATAAATGAACTCAGTGATGAGCTGACCAATTATTATGAGAAATCATTAAAAGATCCATATTTTATTATCTATAATAATTTCTATCGGCGTCTTTTATCTATTAGTGCGAGATCATAACTATTTTGTTGATATATGCAAATCTATGTAATTAATCATAAATTGTAAATCCTTTTTTTAGGTTTCAACTTCTTAAAGTAGCATAAATATAAATCAAGCCTCAAAATTAAATAAACTGTTGATTCAAGCACTATTCCAATACTTTTTGAAAAGTAATTTTTCATTCCAGAACTTTCTGCAAACTATTCCAAATCTTTCTGAAAACAGTCACGATCGATCGCAGAGCATTTGGGAAAGATGAATCGATCAATCAGAATATCCCCACAGGAACAAATAATTCCTTAGAACTAAGACCACCATGTTGGCCTAGTAACTTCATCTCACTCTCAAACACCACTCTTTCTGGAACATCATAGAGGTATCCTTCTTTCATTACCATCATGAAATCACCGATTCTCTTATCAAATCCTCCATCCGTGATCTCAAACCCCGATAATTGCATGGCCTTCATTTTATCTATGACAATACCCTTATCACCGGCCATTTCTTCTAATAGTTTCCTGGCCTCATCATGACTATCAGCATCACAATATGCGTGAATTGCACGACCACTGGTGGATAACAAAATCCCCTTTTGTCGTATTTCAGACCATCTCTCCCTACTCATCCAATGAGAAATGGAGTGATCTACCTTTGATTGACCATGATCAGCAGTAACGATGATTGCTGTCCGATCATTATTGATGTGAGGTAATTCAAGTAATTTGGAGATGATCATATCAAGTCCTTGAATACTCTGCTTGTACTGTTCAGAGTCTGGACCGAATTCATGGCCATATTTATCTGGTAGGGGATAATACAGCCCTGTAAATGGTTTCTGTGAAGAAAGTTTAGCTACAAGTGTGATGGCACCTTCAATATCATCATACTTTGCTAGAGGGTAATCTTTCATCATTATTTCCATTAGGGAAGGCTCTTCAAGCATAGAAGGGGCTACAAAAGGATTGGAATATTCTTTAATGTACTCTATTAATGACACTCCGTTGAAGAGTTTATCTGGTTCAAAATCATCAAAAACATACCGTTCCTCCTCTCCTCTTTTGTACTTGAGAGCCAAAGCAGACCATATATCATCAATATGTTCGTTGTAAATATTGTAACCCACAATTCCATGACCAGGAGGTAAAGTGGCAAAACTGATACTTGACATGATTGTACTTGTCATTGTAGGAAATACGGTAGATGCTACAGTTCCTAGTTCTTCGATATTCTTGGCTAATAATCCACCATGTTCCAAGAGATGCTCCACCCCCAAGCCATCTGCTATGATGAGAATCACCCGATCAAATCCATTTGGATACAGCTCCCTAAATTTCTTCTCCACATCTTTATTTCTCATCAGATTATCAGGTAAGGATATTTTGATATTCATATGATGGATGATTTCAGGTAGCAAACCAGTTACAGATCTCTCAAAATTGGGTTCATATAGATCCAAATCCTTTGAGAGCATAGTACATTGTTTCTTTATCTCATCAACTTTACTCATAGTTTTATTTTTTCAACATGCATAAAAAGCATTATCCATGTAGAAAGTGTATTATCCCATTTTCAATTATCTGACTTCTCAAAGGAAAATTTCATTTATTCTCTGCTCTAAGTAATCATCAACAGGGATTTCCTCGATATAATATGGGTTTAGTAATCGCTCATAGATATTACTGTTGCTGATCATTCTCTCAAATTGAACTGTTTTGTCCTGAGCCATTATATCATCACCAAGAGAGATATAGACAAATTGTAACTCACCTGATTTGAACATGGTAACTGTGAAACCCTGATATGAGATCTGATCAACAGATCCCTCGAATCCAAATGCTTCTGATGCAAATGAATTAATTGCTGAAAGTAATGCTCCGAGCATATTTGATTTCATTTCTAAATCTTCAGTTGTAAACTGGTACTTCAATCGAATTAAGCCTGCTGTATCAAGAATAAATATCAGAATAGGTGAACCACGAGCTGTAAAACTCAATGAATCTACTTCATCATCCTCACCATTGGTAATTTCAATGATTGATCTATTGTATTTGTAGATGTTTCTCATATTCTTGAGATCCTCATAGATCAGTAATTTCTCAAATCTAGTTTGGATTAATAACAAACCCAGTTCATAATGAGTTGCCTTTTCCTCCACTTCATCTAGTATTTCCAATGCCTGCTTGAAATCACCCTGTGCTTTCTCAATTTTAGCCTGCATCACCATTGTCTGAAAATCTGTTTCTATACCAGCATTCAAATTATATAATTCAATCATATCTAAAATATCATACATAGCAGCAACACTGTTTATATTCTTGAAAGCCTCATACTCCTGAACAAGTATGTTACAGTTGAGATACATCGCATCCAGAGCGATATCCTTCACACTACTGTTTATTAGCTCATTTAAAATGATCTTCGATTCTGCTTTTGTAATGAAATCATCTTGATTATTCAATACAATAGCTTTGGATAATTTATAGAGAAGGTCAATCATCTCAGTCGAGTGAGAATTTTTCAAATTCTCTAGCTGGAGGAGATATTCATTAGATTTTGCACTATTAGAATCTAGATGTAATTCAACCAATTGTCTTAAGGCATATGCCTGTTCTATTGAATGTCCATGAGTTTCTTGGTATTGCATCGCCTCTGTAATGTACTGATCTGCTTTTATGGTATTCCCAAGCACTCTGTATACCTCACCCATGTTTATCATTACCCGGTATTTCTTGGCAGTATTATGAATTTCATTCCAAATATTTAATGAACCTTGATAACTAATTAAAGCCAATTTATATTTTCGGATGGACCAGTAATAGGTTCCAAAAGCATTTTCAACCAGTGCCTCCAAATATCTGTTCTCAATCTTTGATGAGCAGTCACGTGCCTTCTCAAAGAAAGGGAGAGACATCTTGATATTGCCAAGATAACGATAGGATGAGCCTAAATAATAATAACCCAACCCCATCAGATAATAATTCTCCTGTTTAGTTGAAAATTGTAAGGCTATTTGAAGATATTTTATACCTTCCTGGTACTCGGTTTTTTCAATATAATAAAAGGCTAGAACTCTATTATAAACTTCGTTGATTGTATCTAATCTGTCACTGGATAATGCAGAGAGTTGATCTTCCAATTTACGGTATTCTTTAAATCCAGACTTTGCAGCACTTAATTCACCTTTGTTAATCTGGTGAAGCGTTCGTAAAAGAAGGGCATGAATATAGTAGAATGCGTATTTTTTCTTAAATTGTCCAAGAAAATTAAGAACTTTCTTACCACGATCATATTCTCCTCTAAAACCATAGACACGAGAAAGTATCAAGCGTACCTTCATCTCTTCTAAAATAGTGGAATAACTTAGTGTACTAGCTAGATTCAAAATCTCATCGTACTTACCCAAATTGTATAGATGTTCCACCTTACTCAGAGACAACTAAGAGTTATTGCCTACTTTTCTTATTAAAGATTGATTCTACCATCTCACTTTTTTGAGAATTGTTTTAAAAAAAATAGAGGTTCAAAAAATCCATTATCTTCACCACATTCTAAACCAATAACAAGTTATTCACATTTCATTGATTTCTTTCAACGCGAAAATAAAATAAGCTTTTAATTCTCTTCAAATAAAGATCGATTATATGATTAATGCCGCAACTTTGAAGGTAATTTTCTATATGACACTTGGTTTTGCCTTATTCTTCAGCCTTCTGTACCATTACTGGGATTTAGAAGAAGCTGATGATTAATTTATTTTCATCTTTGAATTGGAAAATCCAAGAGAAAATGCTTCATTATAAAGATAAATAGATAATGTAATTGAAATTGGTGTATTCTTAAACGGGAATTGTTGATACCATAATGCCCCAAACTCTACTTTATAAACTTGTTAATTACTAGGTGGCGTATGGAACCACCAAGAGCAAAAATTGAACCTAAAATAACGGATATATTTGGAAAAAAGCTTACTGATAATTACTTCTGGCTTAGGGATAAAGAAAGCCCTGAGGTATTTAAGTATCTAGAAGATGAAAATGCTTACACAGAATACATGATGCAAGACACGAGAGAAGGTCAAGAAAGATTGTTTGATGAGATGAAGAGTAGAATCAATGAAACTGATCAAAGCATCAAAGTGCCAAGGGGAGACTACTTGTATTATAATCGTACTGAAGAAGGATTACAACATGCAATTCTCTGTCGAGAAAAAGATGGTGTCGAACAGATATTAATCAACCCCAATGAGATCAAAAAAGAGGGATATATTCAAATCTATGATTATGCAGTTAATCCAACTCAGAATTTGATAGCATACAGTATTGATGAGACTGGTGATGAAATTTTCACCATTTATATCAAAGATCTGAATACAGATAAAATCATAGAAAAAATGGATGATGTTTACTACTATGTATACTGGGCTGATGAAAATAGTATATTTTACGCAAAAATGGATGAGATTAAACGTCCATATCAGATATATCTCCATAAAATCGGTGATGACAGAGATAAATTAATATTTCAAGAGGATGATGAGGAACGGTTTATTGGTCTATCTAAGGATCTAGATGAGAAATTTTTCTATATATACTCGGATACACTAACCTCGTCAGAAGTATGGATTGTTGATCTTCAAACTCTATCTAAAAAATTATTTCTAGAACGTAGAGAAGATCATGAGTATAGTATCACGCATCATGAGGGCTTCTTCTATATTTTAACTAATGATGGAGCAACAAATTTTCAGCTATTCAGATGTCCAGTCAATTCTATTGAGAAGGATTCCTGGGAACTAATTATCGCTCATGATCCCGATGTCAAGCTAAATTACATGAGTATTTACAAGGATTTCTTTGTACTCAATAAACGTTCTGGAGGATTGGTATCGATGGAGGTAATTGATGCTAAAGATCTAAACCTAAGGTATGTCATCCCCATGCCAGAAGAAATTTACTCAGTGGAACACAGAGATCAATTTAATATGGAGTACGATACAGAAGTATACAGATTTTACTATTCTAGTCTGATTTCTCCGCCTAGCTCATTTGAATTCAATATAAAGGAGAAAAAACTTACACTTCTAAAGCAGGAGATAATTCATAACCATAATCCAGAGGAATATGAAGTTAAAAGAGAATTTGCTAAAGCAGAAGATGGAAAACTCATTCCGGTAAGTATTGTTCATCGTAAAGGATTAACTGATGCACCCGCCCAACTTTATGCGTATGGTTCATATGGATACTCAATAGATGCTGGCTTCAGACCTAGTAGATTGTGTTTTCTGGAAAGAGGTATGATATATGCGATAGCTCACATTAGAGGAAGTTCATACCTGGGAAGACAATGGTATGAAGATGGGAAATTACTAAATAAGAAAAATACATTCACAGATTTTATTGCTGTTGCAGAACATCTTATTGATAGAGGGTACACATCAAATGATAAATTATCCATAATGGGAGGATCTGCAGGGGGTTTACTTATGGGTGTCGTGACAAATATGAGACCTGATCTGTTCAAGGTTGTTACAGCCCAAGTTCCATTTGTCGATGTGATTAATACAATGCTTGATGCAAGCATTCCTCTTACAACCCATGAATATGTGGAATGGGGTAATCCTCAAAATCCTGAATACTTTGAATATATGTATGATTATTCACCCTATGATCAGATTGAAGAGAAAAATTACCCCATTATGCTTGTAACAGCTGGATTGAATGATCCTCGTGTTCAGTACTGGGAACCTGCTAAATGGGTGGCCAAGCTCCGAGCCATGAAAACTGATGAAAATCTCCTTTTGTTGAAGACAAATATGGGTGCTGGACATCAAGGAGCATCTGGGAGATATGAGTATCTCAAGGAAATCGCTTTTGAGTATGCATTTATCTTCAAAGCATTAAACATTGATTTTTAATAGAGCAGAATTCAACAACTAGTGAACCATCATAGAAGATTCTCAGATAAGGTCAAGAATTATATAGAATATAGACCTGATTATCCTGATAAAGTATATGATGCAATTAAGAAATATATTGATATTAATAGTAACTGGGTAATAGCTGATGTGGGTTCAGGAACAGGAAAATCAAGCTTACTCTTTTTAAATAAAGGACATCAAGTAATCGGAATAGAACCAAATGATGAGATGAGAGTTGCTGCTGAACATTTACTATCACAATACAAGTTCAAGTCAGTTAATGCCAGTGCAGAAAATACAACCCTTACAGATAACTCAGTAGATTTAATTGTAGCAGGTCAAGCATTTCACTGGTTTGATGTTGATAAATGTAAGCAAGAATTCACCAGAATTAGTAAAAATGGATATGCAGTGCTCATATGGAATAGCAGATCAAAAAAGGATGGCATGATGAAGGCATACGAGGATTTTCTTCAGAATAGTGATACTGATTACGCAGAGGTTAATATGTTCAAGAATAAGGATAGTGATATTACACGATTTTTTGATACAGTTGTGGTTGAAACGATTGTGAACACCCAGGAATTTGATTGGAATGGATTTCTAGGACGGGCCCTCTCATCCTCCTATTCACCAAAACCATCTGACCCTAAATATGATGAATTTGTAGATGGGTTGTCAAATATTTTTGAATCCTATAAGAATGAAAGTGACAGAATAAAATTTGTATACTCCACGGATGTATTTATTGGCAAAATTAGGAAACCTAAACTAATATGAAAATAAATTTGCTAAATTTTTGTATTTGTGTGTTACTTATATTCAACATGTTTTTGGAAATATTTAAATAGAATGTTTTCCATATTTGTATTGTTTGTGTGTTAAGGTGTTCACCGCAACCAATCACTCTCATGAGCACCTTAACCCAATACTACAAAAAGGAGAACGTTGAAAAAATGAGCGAACTTGACTTTGAAGAATTTGATCTTGAGGAGGCAACTCCAGCAATAAAATCCAAAACACCTGCAACAAGCAAAACCCCTGCGGGTAGCAAGAAAAATGTGTACTTCCAATCAACTGTTGGACCCTCCCAGAAACAGGAGAAGATGGTTGTATCAGAGCAGGCACCAATTGGTGACATCAAGTATACTGTTTCTCAGGTATTTGGCCTTCCTGCAGATGAATTCCATCTCTCACATGCTGGCCGAACCATGGATCCTGATGATACCCTAGCCAACTATGGTGTGGATGATGGAGATCAGATCCTACTCATTCCAGTTTCAACTGCTGGATAATTTAATAATTCTGGGAATGTATTGAATACTCATCTAATCATAATTACTACAAACCGAATTTATTCAATAATTCTCAGCCCTAGGAGGAATAACTATGAATATAAGTATATGGAAATTTCAAGATAATGATTTGATCTTTGTGGACAATTACCTGTTCTATAAGATAGGCGAACTTGTACATGTGTTCAATAACACAACCAAGGAATATAGCATATTGGAAGATTATGGAGCATTCATCGATCACATGGTGAATGTCAACAAAATCAGTCATCAGGAGATAGTTGACCATATGGCAAGAAAATTGCTTGATATGGTAACTAATGATATATCTGAAACCTATATACTCGAAGAAATGCCGACACCAGAACTTATTAATCAATACATGATAGAAATTGTAGAAGTACTTGCATGATAAGCTGAACAGATAACAATCAAAATAAATCATTATACAATTGATACTTTGTGAGTACTCTAAGTAAGATTTTAGAGCTTGATCTCAAGTATTCTTATAGGCTAGCAATGTTATTTGATTTGGATAGTCCTATTCGTCGGTTTTTTCAGATTGCTACCCATACAGGTACTTTTATTGCCTGGATCATTGGTCTTGGGATTGCACTATTTGTATCTGATAATAAAACACCTATACTTTCACTCATTGTAATATATGGGTTTATGCTTCTTCCTGTATTTATTATCAAACAAACGGTGAGGAGGAAGAGACCTGAATACAGGGACGAACGATTTGCATCAATTGCCTTTGATAAATTCAGTTTTCCATCAGGACATGCAACTAGAGCTAGTTACGCTATGATTATAATGCCTTTCTATACCCCAGAATTAACATTTTTTTGGATTATTTGGGGATTAACTATGATTTTTTCACGATTAATTCTTGGTGTTCATTATATCTCTGATATTATTGTTGGGATATTAATAGGTAGCATTTCCATGTTGATACTAATTTGGATGGGGTGGATTCCTGTTATTCCACTTGTTGCACAATTCTTTTAGTCCAAGTGAAATACATATAAATTTCTAAGTAAATACACCATGCGTATGGATTTGCCAAAGGTATTTAGTTTGTTAAATCAAGTGGACCTTATTAGTTTTGCCACTGTCGATGGTGATAAGCCAAGAGTAAGATTAATGGCCCTCATTCCCTATAAACAGGATTATTATTGTGTTACCATCGCAGGTAGAGAAAAGATCAGACAACTGGAGCAAAATAATTCCTTTGAATTCACAACACGTGTAAAGCTGGATGAGCAGAGATATGGTCAGATAAGAGCAAGGGGTGTAGCATTTTTACAAAATTCATTGATGATTAAAGAAGAGATTTCTAGTGTTATAAGTTGGTTTGAGCAATACTGGTCTAGTTTTGATGATCCTAATTTTATTCTGTTCAAATTGAAACTAGAAAAAATCATCACTCAAGAGCCTGGGGCTATATTTAACGAATTTATGTTAATGTAAAATATTTTTTTTAATTATTTCTTTCTTTTTATTATTATAGGGATGGCTATTGCCAATAAAACTAGAGGAAGCTCAAAACCAGGGATACCTGCAACTATACCTGCAACTCCATCACCTGAAGACAATGTTAAAGAAGCACTATTTTTTATTGTTGCATAATCTGTTGTAACCTCAGATTCAAATGTGAACTCAAGATTTTTGAGAACACCATCATTATCATATTCAAGTGCGAATGATGCGGTATATACATCATATTCGACATACACCCATTCCTCATCATCCACATCATAAAATACATACTCAGCTTCTTGTGAAAAATCTACTGAAGCATCCCACTTTTGAACATCTGAATTATCTAGAGCGTCACTAGCATCTCCTAGGTCCTTCTCTCCATTAATACTATACTCTTTAGCATCATCTAATAAATTCTCGAGAGTAATATCAGAATTATCGGTTGGATCCAATGCAACAACTGTATCCGGATCTAAATCTTCTACAGCTGCATCATTAAAGTCATTCCATTCTGGTTCTACAAAATAGATGGGCATTGCACTAATTAACAGAAATATAAATCCATAGAAATTAGGATCAAGGAATCCAGCAGAAACTAAATGCTTTTTACCATCAGCGTCTAAATCATAATCTGCATAAAAATCGAAAATTCCATTTCCCATTTCGGTTGCATTGACTGACCAGGTCATATTGTCTCTTTGACCACCTGTAGATATGCTTTCTACCTCAAGGGTAAGTTCATCACTGTCCATATCAATAATTTCCATTGATATGGTCTGAGTTGCGGTTGTCTCCATATTCTCAGATGGATCACCACTGTCAATTGGTTCAAATGACTCTTTCATTTCTAGCGTAGCAGTAAATGAATAAATATCACCTTCATTCCAAGGTAATGCACCTTGAACAGGGGCAATTGAAATCATTAATAGTATAATTACGCTAATAATTGTAAATTTATATCTCATGATCTTCCCTCCTTGGAAATCATTCTTATTACAGGAATGATAATAATTGATAACATAGCAACACTAAAAGTATACCCTGGAATTCCTGCGATAGCAGCTGCAAATCCACTTCCTGCAGCGAAGGTTTCAGTAATACTATTTGTTATAATAGCATACTCAGTTTCAACCTCACTTTCAAGTTTAAAGGTATAAGATTTCAGTACACCATCATTATCATATTCCAATTTTACTTTTAATTCATATTTTGTATACTTTTCATATACTGTATCTTCTTCCTCTTCATCATAGAAGTCATATTCAAGAATATTAGATAAGTCAATTGAAAATTCCCATGAGTTTTGATCATCAAAAGCGTCTATAGCATCTGAGCATGTTGATTCACCCATAAAGCTAAAACTTGTAGCATCATCAAGAAATTCCTCGTATGTCATATTTTCGGACCCGAAGGTATTCTTAATCATATCATCTTCAAATAATGCTTTTGCTTCATCATTTATATCTGTAAATTCAGGTTCAACAAATATCCAAAAATTGAAATCGAAATTGAAACCAGTAATATGCATATCTCCATCAGCATCATCTTCTGCAAATACACTAAGAGTGAACAAATTCGATCCAAGGGTAGTTGCATTGAAAGAATCACCAACTGTGTCTTCAATTGCTTGACCACCTCCACCAACTTGGGTGAGAAAAATCAACTTATCTCCATTATCAATATCATCAATAATGAATTTATAAGATTCTGAAGTATCAAGTACTAATGAATCAGACATAGTACCATCATCTATTGTACTTTCTATACTTGTTACCTCTGAAAATTCATATTCAGTCCCTTCATCCCAGGGAGCTGCTGCAGATGAGGTTTGTAATGATAATAATAGTATTCCCATTATCATTATTATTGGAAAATATTTTTTCATTTTTTTATTTTTCCTCCTAAAAGGTATACGAGCAATTTAACAAAAGTATAAGATGTTTTTTGATTAATAGTCAATTAAGGAGTAAAATTTCGGTTTGTTTTGTAATCAAAATGTAAGCATTTTTTGAGGTGAGAAAAAATCATGTAATTTCTTACTTACAAGTTTCCAAATTATTCCTAACACAAGTAATAATAAAAAATATCGGAATTCTATAAGTGAATGAATTCAATAAAAAAATAATGCACCGGCCGGGATTCGAACCCGGGTCACGTCCGTACGGCTGTCGATGCATTGTTAGACAATGGCAGGGACATATACTACCGCTATACTACCGGTGCGAAGTAATTTTACTTTTTTAAGAAAACTACAATTCTACTATCCATCTACTCTTTTATAACTCAATCGATAGTATTCGCATCAATTTCATAATACAGTATAATAATTTGATTCAACATTATATTCTTAGAACATATCAATTACTAGTTATAATCAGCAAGCACTCAAAATACTTAAATTTCTATTTATTCGAAAAGTCACCAACATTTGAATTCATCCCTTAGGATTGATGAATTTAATTTGCTTCTAACTATAGGATGTAATTAAGTAGATATTGTGTGAGGTTACAATAATTTTGAAATGATTTTTCTTAAATCAGAGGATCGATAAGGTTTACTCAATATTAATACATTGTCGTATTGCATGAATTGAACTAACGATGATTCTGAATAACCTGTTGAGATGATTATCGGAATATCGGGTTGTTTTAATTTGAGTTGTTTGAATGTTTCTGCTCCTGATAGAACTGGCATGTAAAGATCAAGTATTATCAGATCAACCTTACCCATTTTTTTTAGTTGATCTAGTCCTAATTTACCATTAGCTGCTTCAAATACCTCAAAATCCATTTTTGATAATATCATCACTAGAATTTTTCTAATATCAGGTTCATCCTCAATGATAAGTACTGATTTACCTTGATAATTTTTATCATTACTTATTACATTAATAGGTATTGTCTCTTTTTTATCTCCCTCTACCTGGGGTAGAAAAATTCGTATGGATGTAAATTTATTGAGGATGGAATTAACCTCGATAAATCCACCTGCTGAAAAAATAATTCCTTGAACAACTGATAATCCCAGCCCTCTTGCACCAGGTTTTTCTGAAAAGAATGGATCAAAAATTCTTAGGATTTTCTCCTGTGTAATACCATGACCACTATCTCGAATGGTAATACTCGCATAGTTTCCCTCAATAATCTCTGAATTTGTAAACACGTTAGGATTTTGATTGAAAACAGAGGTAACGAGATAATCATTTACCTCTAGAGAAATTTCTCCATTATTATCACCTATGGCTTCTGCTGCATTGATCACAAGATTTAGTAGAACTTGGATTATCTGTGTTCTATCTATTTTGACATACAGTTCGATATGGGAGAATTTTCCCTCTATTAGGATGTTTTCAGGAATTGCTAGTCTAAGCATAGGCATGTTTTCCTGTATCAAGGAGATTAAATCCAATACTTCAGGATTCACTGCTACTCTACCAGTATACAGCAATAATTGCTTTACAAGGTCAGCTGCCCGTCCTGTTGTTAAGAGCACATCAGACAATAAATCATCATATCCATCAATGACTGCATCTGCTTCCTGAATGATACCTAACCCGGATTTTATGATTTGAAGCATGTTATTGAAATCATGAGCAATCCCCCCGGATAGCAAACCTAGAGATTCTAATTTATGAGATGAGGCCATCTTTTGGTATATACGTTCCTTCTCTTCTTCCATTTCAATTTTTTCAGTTAGGTTAGTGATAATTGTCATGGATAGAGTTTCTCCTCCCACATCTATCAGCAATGACCGTACCTCGATAGGAAACTGTTGTCCATTTAATTTCTGCCCTTTGGTAATATACAAATCTGGAACTTCAATTCCATCAAAACGCTGTTCAGTGATTTTTCTTATGCGATCTCTCTCAGCAGGTGCGATACTTAGATCCTCATGTAATCCTATAATTTCTGATTTTGTTCCACCCATAAGCCGAGTATACTCGATATTACAATCAACAATGATCCTATTCTTACTCAAGACTAATGGTACGGGAATATGCTCAAAAAAGGTTTTGAACTTGAGTTCACTCAGTTGTATCTCTTTTTCCTTTTGTTTTAATTCTGTAATATCCAAAATTAAGTCCATAAATCTGCTAATATCTTGACCGGAGTACTTGGACATAATAACTACATGTCTGATTTCACCTCTACTTGTCTCCAGAACTGTTTGAGTGTTCTCTAGACCTTGATTATTCCATAATTTAAGGATCAAATCAATATAAGAATCCAAATCTTGCAACCTTCGCGAGGATAAAAATTCTATTACTTCATTCTCTGAATTCAGTTCAAGAATGCGAGCCATTTCCTTATTTGCATGGAGGATTTTAACACTTTGATGGATCTGATGGACTAGGTCAGGATGGTTCAAGAGGTATCGCCTCAAATCAGTTACTCCATCTGATGCTAATTTTTGAAGTGTATTGAAAACTTGTGAGAAATCACGTTCAGTTATTCCTATCGTTGTGAATGAGGAAACAAAATTATATATCTCATTGTTCATTCTCTTAGCAGATTGCAGTTTGAGAATATGAGTATTTTCATCAGATGTTGATTCATAAATTGCTTCAAGATTAATTTGGTTTGCCTGAGATGAAAAATATACCTCCATTGGCCAACCTTCATTTTTTTTCAATCTCTCAAACTCTAGTTTAGGGATTATACTAGTAATTAACTTACCAACTGGAGAACCATTCGATACCTGCAATAAATCTAGAGTATCATCATCAATGTATATAATCAATTGATTTCGAATGATTATGAGACCAGTATATCCCATATATGGGTTACATATAAGCAATATATTAAAACTGAGTTATTGAATAACGGGCATAAATCATAAAACGAAACATTTTCTAAAGAAGCAGTCATAATTTTTTATATTCTCAATAATTTATGAGGTTGATGAGCCAAAGGACATCATTCGAGATCTCACAGAATGTAATTAGTCAAGATAATTTTGAAATAGAGATACTTGGAACTTTTGTAAAAGAGTTGAAACTTGATCACTTTTCGAATTCAATGAACAAATATTGCATGACGAAAAAATTTTTGGAGATCATGAAATTATTAGAATTGGAGGATCTTGCATTGATTGATGAGTTTGCAGAGTTTAAGGAAAACCATGTTAAACTCACCACCATTAGAGCGATCCAACAGGAGAATCCTGACGAAATTTATGAGATCAATCCCGATCTAGAAAACAAAGGTAAGAAAAAAGGCTTTCTTTCAAGATTCAGAAAATAAATTGGTAAGCATAGAAATATACAATAAACAAAAAGTATAGGTTAAACTATGGAAGAAATTCAATTTCCTTTAGAAAGATATCCTGCTATGACATGGTTGGGATATCTTATGACAGGAGCAATATCTGGAAGGATTTTAGTAAGTGCTTTACTTGTGATAGGAGGAGTATTTATGGTTAATGTAGGTTTTGCACCAATCTCATTTATTTTCTTCATTATTTTCGTTTTACCTATGGCTATTGTTTTTCAAAAGAGACTGGTAATAAGAAGTAAAAAACTCATGTCAACAGTGTGTGAAATTTTAGTTAATGATTCTATGTTAAGCTATAAAACTGGTTTCCCAAATACAATGCAACCTGAATGGCAGGAAGTTAAAATAACTGATAAAAATAAAAATATACTAATTAAAGGTTCAGCTGACAAAGATAAAAATTCTGGATATTTCTTGCAGCTATCTGGAAATGCATATCCAGAGATAAAATTGGGTCTATGGTATGAGCTTGAAGATGCATGGGAAGCAGCAAAACAGTTACAAAGAGTATTACGAGGGGAAATTACCCAAGATCTCAAAGTTAGTGAGAAAAAGAGTGAATTGTAGTAAATATCTATGAAATAATTTGATTTGAGCCAAAAAAAAAACAATTTCTCATACAAATTTAATTGTGAGACAGATAGTCTTTTTTTATACAATCAGATACACATTTTTAGGAGTATTATCATTAGAATATGATAACATCATTTCATCCTTGGTTAATTGCTTTAGCAATATTACTTAATGCTTTATTCGTGATGTCAGAATTCATCTTGATTCGAATAATGAAGCCTAATTTAGAGATATCAGATGGAAGATTTGGAAGTTCTTCACTATCGAAAATCAATCATGATATTAATAAACACATTTTTGCTTCACAAATAGGAATATCTGCATCTACAATTGCTTTTGGGGCTTTAACTTTTAGTGCTTTTACTCAGCTATATACAACGATTCTTGAAGTTCTGCCATTGAATGAATTCGTTCTGAATTTGGTTTCCATGACATTATCATACATTATTGTTTTATTTTTATACTCATTTCTTGCTGAATATATCCCCAAATTATATGTTGCAGGTCAAGTTGTAGAATTATCAGGAATAATTGCCCCATTTATCGTATTCTTCACTTATGTATTTACACCTATCATCTGGCTCATTCGATCTACTACGAAATTTTTCATGAGATTGATCAATATTACCCAACCGAAGAATATCTATAGCCCTATCTATTCAGAAGATGAACTCAAGCATATTCTTGAACGAAGTAAAAGAGAAGGATTAATTGAACCAAGTGAGGTTCAAATGATATCTAGAATATTTGAATTTACAGATATGACGGTTAAATCTATTCTGACACCAAGGCCTGATGTGATTGCTATTGAAGTAAATGAAGATATAAATGATTTTCTTAAGAGAGCAAAAACGTCAAAATTCTCTAAGTTTCCAATTTATCGAAAGAAAATGGAGAATATAATTGGTATTTTACATCTAAAAGAGTTAGCATATAGAAATATGGATAATAAACCCTTTAATATCATGGATATTAAAAGACCATTTCTCTCAATTCATGAGGGGATGCGACTTGATATGCTTTTGCAGAAAATGAAACAAAAATTCACTCATATAGCAGTCGTTTTTGATGAATTTGGGGTATTTGCAGGAATTGTCACCCTTGAAGATGTCCTCGAAGCCCTGGTTGGTACGTTAAATGAGGACTACACCGAATCACACGAGGAGATGATCGAAAAAATCACTGATGATATTTATCTCATTAACCCAAATATATCTGTTACAGAATTTAATAGAGTTTTTCAGAGTGATATACCTTCAGAATTCACCTCAGTTTCCAGCATGATACTAGATCATTTTGAAGGCTTACCCGAACAAGAAAGGCAATTGAAAATCGATAACATTATGTTATATGATTTTGATATTGAGAGAAATCGCATAATCCATGTCAAAGTAAAAGTTGATGGCGCAACCAAAATTATATTGGAACATGATGTCGAAGCGGTAGAAATGGATTCTTAATATAAGATAATCATCTTGGTCTTTTTTCTCTAGGTTTTTTATCCCTAACAACCTTATTTTTTGGAATAGTATCCTTAGGTTTTTTAGAATCTGGAGATTTTTCCACTTTCTTGATATTAATTGCTTCTGGTATCAGATCAACAAGATCTTCCTCAGGTTTAGATGGAGATCGACTCTTTACCTGTTTTAGAACAACGACATCATTCCTTTTACTCGGTCGGGATGATTTTTTCTTCAGGGTTTTGTTCTGTTCTTTCAATAATTTATCCACACCATCTTTTCTCAAACTTGGCCTTTTTTTGGGTTGTTTTTTATCAAGTTGAGAAGGATCATGGGTTTGGATATTCTTCAGATCATCTTTATGAGGAGCCAAGGGAGGTTTTGATGAAATATTTTTGGTAGGTACAGGTTTCACATTGATTGATTGTTGTCTCTGAGCTTTCTTTTTTGGAATTGAAGTGACTGCGGAATTTTCTTTTGAAGGTGATTTGGCAAATCTATCACTTCTAGGTTTAGATTTTTGATTAGGGGTTTTATCTTTTGGAGGAACCTTAACGTGTATCTCTGATTCTTTTGGATATTCCTTGTCGGGGATTTTTTCTTTTGGAATTTTATCTCTAGGTCGCTTCTCCTCAGGAATCTTATCCTTGGGTACCTTAGACCGTTTGAACATTTCACATTAATTAATACATTAATAAATATTAAACCTTAGCAATATTCTATAGATTGTCATATAGTTCATAATTATAAATTGCATAATTATAGTTATATCCCTAGCAAATATGTGTGGTTTTTCACTTAAGTTTTTTAATAAAAATAAATGAAAAAATATATACTTGGTCTCTTACAAAATTCTACTCCTAGGTCTTGATAATAGTGGAAAAACTAGTCTGTATAGAAATGCACTTCTAGGAGAGGAACATGCTGATCTGGAGAATTTACCTCCTACGAGAGGGATACAAAGGTATATTCATGAATTCGGTGATGCGACTATCTCTATTTGGGATTGTGGAGGACAAGCTACATACAGATCAGAGTATTTAGATGAAAAATCGATCTTTATTGGTGCCAATTCAATTGTATACATCGTTGATGTTCAAGATACCTCTCGGTTTGAAAAATCAGTTGAGTATTTTCAAGATATATTGGACATAGTGGCAAATATAGATCCTATTCCTCAAATATTCATTTTATTTCATAAAATTGATCCTCGTTCAAGTAATCTATTGAGAGAGAATTTGATTCTAGCAAGTAGTTTATTTAAAGAAATCAATAACTATGGCATAAATATCTCAAATATCTCAACAAGCATAAACTCAACCTCTACATTGCATGCGCTTGGAATAATTCTTAGAAATATCATTCCTGGGTTCGATGCTATTGATACAAATTATCAAACAGGTGGTAAAGTATTTCTAAATCAAGATAAAATCAAGATAACCAAACCTAAAAAGGTAGAAATAGATGAAGAAAGCCTCGTAGAGAAAATTTCAGATAATTTAATGGTGAAAATTTTTAATAATAAGGACATAAGTAAATATCTAGTATCCGCTCTGTCATCAGAGATGAAGGAGGAACTTCTACCTTCATTTAAGATACTAGCTTTTGAATTTGCAAATGAAATAAAAGATGCTCTCCTAAATGAAATAACCAATGGTCTTTCCTCTCAAATTAGATCGATTCTTCTTGAAGAGAAAATAAAGGAAAGAGAAACCTTAAAACAAAAAGAAGAATTATCAAACCTCATGTTGAAAGAGATGCATAAACCGAAAGATGATAATTCTATCAAGGAAGAACTGGAGAAAATCAAACAATTGAGAAAACAAATTGAGGAGGAGAAAGATTTACTTCAAAAAAAGAGAGTAGAACTTGAGGGTGAGAAAAAACGAATAAAGATAAATAATGAGAAGGTATTGGAAGAAGAAAAGAAGAGATTAGAAAAAAAAATCAAAGAAGAGCAAGGATCAAAAGATAATATTGGAATTGAGAGTAACTCTTTGGAAATAAAATCAACCAATCGATTTGATAAGACGTATAGTCATTTCAAGAAGGAAATAAACACCATAACACAAACTGATGCAACTAGCTTGAATATTAAGAAACAAGAGATAATAAATCCATTTATAGAGAGTGTTATAGATTTCTTCACAGTAATTGTGAAAAATGGATACGAAGACAAGACTCTAACTTGGAAAGAATATCGTGTTTTTAAGGAATTTATAAAGAAATTTCATTTATTGAAAAGCGAATTTAACCATTTCATTAATGAGAATAATATCGGAGAGTTTGAATTAGATCGGAAAGTACCTCTCCTTTTACAAGATTTGATTGATAAGCTAATTGATGCTTGTCTGATAAATGAAATGATTAGCAATGATGATAGAGCACTCATCAAGTTAGGATCTGGAAAATTATTTGCAAAAAAATCAATAACAACTGAATTTCAATTTAAACGATAATTATGGGGTCGTACCAAAGTCATCCTCAAATGAAAATCTCTTGAGAGTAATGGGAAGAAAATTGAAGAAATTGAGATAATTAATCTTAGGAATATCCAATTGATAAGTTATGGGATCTTCCAGCAGATAATCATTTTTATGATAATATCTAATTAACTCATCATGTGCAGACTGGAATTCATCTGAATTAGAATGAGCTGAGACAAAGAATCCTTCAATATCATTACTTACAAACAGAAATGGAGCAAACAACTGACGAACTTTTTCAACCGCTTCATTCCTTTCAGTAGCTTTTAATTTAGTATTGAACTTTCTATAAGTGAAATTCATTGTCTTCAAGCCTAGTTTCTCAAGATTTGGAACGACTCTTGGAAAACAAATGGATTGAGATAGAAATTTGCGTTTTGCATTAGCCACGGTATTCCGTGATACCTCAATATTATTTGCAATAAGGGTATCACTCTCTTCTGGATATTTAACAAGGCCAACTAGAACTTTCTTTTCTGCTCTTGTTAGTTTTACAGGTTTTGTTCTCCCTGTGGGAATGATCTTCCGGTTATCATAAGGTTCAGAAGCAAATCCAAATATCTCTGCAATCATAGTTTCAAAATCTAGGAAAGAATGAATTCGACTTATTTCAAAGGGAAATGCAACGGTATGAAGGCCTTTCTTTGATAAAAAGTTATTTTGAATATAAGTTCCAAAGAACTTCTCCTGATTCTTGAGGAATTCTGTAAGGTTCTCAGATATTGATACAATGAATTTTTGGTTATTCTCAGATACACTATATACATCTTCAGTGAAGGTTTTAAAGAGATCTCCAGCAACTCTCATCCTTTCCTCAAAAGTGGAGAATTGATTCAGTTTACCATGTGTTAGCATTAACAATTCAAAGCCTATTTTTGGAAAGTTTGGAACAAAATATCTTTGATAGTAATTCTGTTCCTTCAATCGAGTTTTTATTGAACTAAAGGTTGATTTTTTCATTCCGATATTAGAATGGATAATCTGATCAGAGTAATTTGGCATTTGAATAATGCTATGGAGAACTCGAGCTTCATTTTGTGAAAGATCTATGTCAATATTCTGACGAAATTCTTCTCGGTGCATACTCACAACTCACAAAAGAAGCAACGGTACTAAAGGATTATTGTCAGTTAAATTTACAAGAGAAAATTGAGCATGGTCAAAAAACCGTAGATTCTCAACATTTCTACGATTCTCACAAATTAGTCCATTATCAACAGAAAAAATTCAAGCATATTTATGATCAAATTCAGTCCACTCAAGCCATATTTGGCGGCATGAAAATCATCGTTAAGATTTCGTATTAGGGATTGAAATCTTGCAGAGGTAGATAATATTATAAAATCCCAATTTCTGATAATCTATGTGGATAATAGATTACAAACACATTCTCTGATGGTAATAGGACAGAGAAAAGAATTGGTTTCTAAAATCGTGTGGAATAATCTTTACAGTACACCACAACTCGATTATGAGGAAAATGAGATCAGAAATCTATTATCCAGAATTTCAGAGCATATTGTAAAGGGAAGAATAAAGTCCAACTCTGCGAGGAAATTTTTGGAGGGTAAACTCTTCTTTATTCAACAGAAAAGACAGAATTCATCATATATCCAGATTTATTGCCTTTACACTGAGGAAACAAGAACAAATCCTAATGCCAAAAGAGCATTTCAATCTATTGTTAATAGAACAGGTGAGTACTCGGCAAAGAGGCTATTTCAAGAGATGCTTGAGCTATTAAAGAATGATGAAGAACTAGCCAAGAGTTCAATACTTGAACAGTCTGTTATGTTTGACAAGGATAAAGCGCTGGGGATAATTCGCAATTATGATTTCAAGAAAATGGATATCAATTACCTTGGAAGGATGATATCAAACTTAAATCTATCTGGAGAACTTGATTTTGAAACTCTTGAGGAGATCTATTTAGTCGTTTACGAGGTTATCCAATATCTTGAGGAGAAAAAAAATCAAGATCCTGATGAATTTCTTGATGGGGCCTATATTACAGCCAAATTGTATCAAGGATACGAGAACACTTTTCATTTTGCATTAGAATTGTACAAGAAAATTATCCCTCTAGCATTCGCAAATGATAGATACAACCTATTAACCTCATGTAGAATACAGATGAGCAAAATATACAAACAAAATTTCCTTGATTCAGGAGAATATATATTAGATCAGCTAGAACTCATTCCTGAGGAATATCTAGATGAAATATCAAAGAAAAATCTTGAAGAGTATTATGTATTGAAAGGTTTGGCATTCTATGAAACCGGAAAGTTCAATGCTGCTGAATCTAGTTTCAATTCTGCCTTAAAGATAGCTGGGACTTCTATTTCTTCTCCAAAGCTGATTGCTGAAGCTTATGCAACTCTCGCCTCGCTCAATTATAAGAATTACATCTTTGATGAAGCTGCTAGACAATTTCTAACAGCATCTGCACTATCATTTTCCATCGGAGATATAGCAAAATCAGATCTTTATCTGCAGAATGCAGGTTTACCTGAAATTTATCGATCTCTTACTTTAGCCATGACTGCTCTTAATTTTCGAATGGAAGGTAACTATACTGCATCTGAATTCAAGGCATGGGAAGCTTTACTCTCACTAGTCAAAGCTTATGTTCACCAAGCTCAGAGTGAACCTTTTTTGTTGATGGATACGACTGAGAAAATTCTCAATTATACCGAATCTATTCTCCTGATGCCTGGAAAAATAAGAAAAAATAGAAGAATTATTCAAGCTGCAAGGAAGTTGATTGATGATTTGACATGGTTTAGATTAAAACCAGGAACTGAAGAGCAGGAAATCAATAAAGTATATAAGAAAATCGCGGCCAATATCCCACTAGAACCCCCGATTTTTATGTTGCTTGTTAATGATGGCAGGCTCATTCTCATGGGACAGGTTTGTGAAGAAGGTTGGACTGTGGCTGAGATCAAGGGTGTTATTTTATCTGGGATAATATCAGCCATCACCTCGTTGATTGGAGATATATCTGAGAATACTTCAGCCTTGAAGACGATAGATGCGGGTAATTTCCAGATTATGCTTGAACAGGAAAAGAATATAATTTCTGTCTTGCTTGTTGATCGTGAATTACCTGTTTTCAGAACTAGATTAAAAGAGATGATGCACCACATCATAAATGACTATTATCATATTTTACGTGATTGGGATGGTAACAATAAATATTTTGATTCTCTGGTTCATCAGATAGAAATAAGGTTTAAACCGAGTAGTATTCACTTGTAACTACTGTGCACGCTCATAATTTTTGATTAATGTAATAACCACATCAGAGATGGATACAGCTCCTTTCCCTCGGGAAGTTAATCCCGAATCCATCATATATTCAATTTTGAGATTTGTGAGCTTGTCATGTACGTCCTTATTAATTACAATAGTCTTATCGTCCTTTTTTAGATCATCTGCCTTATCTGTATCATCAGGAGTTTTACTCTTCATTTGTTCATCGAGATTGATTTTTTCCGGATTTTTATTCAACAACATCTCAAAGACTTCTGTATAAGTACCAAGCTGTAGATCAAATTTTAGTCTTCTTAATTTATTCCAGGCTTCAAATGAAAGACGGACATTCTTGTTTTCAGACATGCTCTATCTATTTTTGTGTGTTATTCATTATATATATATTTGTGTTGGATAATGTATTTTCCCTCAAATTGCTTGATTCAGTAGAATGCATACATTGTATATATTGTATACAAAATATTAAAATGAAAAATAAATTGCTCCAATATCATTTTTTCGGATCGATCATGTGGTCTGATGTGATTTATTGCATAAAAATACTTGCTAATTCGATTTATTTTTATTTTTAGCTCTACACTATGAAATATTCATGCTTGATCCTGATGCAATATCATTTAAAGAAATGGGGTTCCACGCTGGACTCGAGATCCATCATCAAATCCAGTCAACAAGGAAATTATTCTGCAGGTGTCCTCCAATTCTTCGGTCACCCCATCAGCCAGACTATACATTTCAGCGGTACTTCAGGCCTGTGCTGGGCGAGATGGGGGATTTTGATGAGGGCATGCTTATCGAATATGAAAAAGGATATACCGTTATCTATCATGCCAATGAAACGTCTAATTGTCTGTATGAATCTGATGAGCAACCCCCTTTTGAGATAGATATGGATTCAGTATACAAGGGCTATGAATTGGCCCATTGGTTAAATTTCTCAGCTTTGGTTGATGAATGCATTGTTGCCAGGAAACAATATCTTGATGGAAGTATTACAACAGGATTTCAACGAACCCTGATAGTCGCAAGAAATGGGTGGATAATGACAAATAACAAGAAAATTCGAATTTCAAATTTAACAGTAGAGGAGGATTCAGCCAGAAAAATCAAAACAGAGAACAATGGAAGGACTGTATATTATAACCTTGATAGACTAGGAATTCCCCTAGTTGAGGTAATTACCGATCATAGAGACATAGATAATCCAGAGGATCTTAGAAAAGCTGCTGAGACTATTGGATTAATCCTTAGATTGAGTGGAATAGGGAGAAGAGGGATAGGGGTTGCTAGACAGGATGTTAATATCAGCATACGAGGAGGAGATAGGGTTGAGATCAAAGGAGTCCAAGATCTAAGTATGTTTGAGATTATGGCTAGAAGAGAGGTGATACGACAGGATATGCTCATCAAGATAGCACGTATGTTAAATGATCGTGGACTGCAAAAAGAAGAATTAGAACACTTATATTATGATGTCACGGATAATGTTACGACAGGAAATGGGGTAATCATGGGTATCAAGGCAAGTAAATGTTTTGGTATTTTGGGAACTGAGATTCAACCTGGAAGAGATTTTGCCACAGATATTTTTGACAAGGCATCATTGATTACTGGAATTCCCCTTCATAATATGTACCATTCAGATAAAAAGAAGCATCATGACCTGGTAGAAGAGTTCTCTCAAATACCATTAGTAGACAAGAAACTCAGACAGATCATGAGCATTTCTGAAGAAGATGCGTATATTCTGGTCATTGGAGAACAGAAACGTGTAATTCATGCACTAAAGAAGATTATTGAACGATTGAAGATGGCACTTGATGGTGTACCACAAGAAACTAGACGATTGTTAGCCGATGGGAATACAGAGTTTCTAAGAGTTATTCATGGTCAACAAAGACTATATCCAGATACAGATAGTCCACCATTGAGTATTGATCATGCATATGTTGATTCCCTTAAACCCAGGGTAGGAATGAGACCATGGGAATTGGTGAAAAAATATCATTTAGCTCTAGAAAATCAAACACATTTGATCAGACATCAAGTCCTAGACAAATATCTCACGTTCGTCAACAGTGGAATTGATAAAAAACTGGTATATGCTATCTTTCAGGAGGTTTACTCCTATTACAGAAGAAAGGGGAATTCTCTGTTGTTCAATGATAGGGAATTAGAGATAATTTTTCAAAAATTATCAGACAAATTGCTTGAGATTGGAGACTTACTCAATGTAACCCTTGAAACCAAAGATACATTCTTGAAACGGTTAGAGCATATGAGAATACACGATTATTCAACACTCCTTATGAATGTAAAGAAATCACTAGATAGCACAAATGTTTGCTGGAAAGAGATGGAAAATGCAAAAGAATTGTATATCGATGCACTACAGGATGAATACATACCAAGAAATATCATCTATCCTTATCTTCATAAAATTTTGGGAGGCAAATAGAAATGACAAAAGAAACAACTGGATACAAAGGATACGTTAAGGATAGATTACTTTCAGAAGGTATAGGAATCTGGAGTGAAATCTCTATCAAGAAAGGAGAGGCACTTTACGAGGGAGTAATATTACCACGAAGTGAACACACCCAGGAGGGAATATTGGTGATAAAAGTTGATACAGGATACAATATCGGAGTTGAAATAAACAAGGAATGTGAGATTAAAGAGATTGGATTCCGTAAGGGACATTATAAGTTACCAGATGTATCTGTTAAACATGATCCTTCATTACCAAATATCAGTCTGCTTGGTACAGGCGGAACAGTTGCATCACGATTGGATTATAGAACTGGTGCAGTGCTTCCAGCATTTACTCCAGAAGAGCTATTCTCTGCAGTTCCTGAACTCATGAGTATATGTAATTTAAAGCCCAGAAAGATCTACTCCATATTATCTGAGAATTTTAAGCCAGAGTTCTGGGTGAAAACAGCACAAGAGGTCCTAAATGAATTCAAATCGGGGTCAAAAGGAGTGATTATTGGCCATGGAACTGATACAATGGGATTTACAGGTGCAGCTCTATCATTTTTCTTCAAAAATCTTGAAGCACCTATTGTTTTGGTGGGATCTCAACGTAGTAGTGATCGACCTAGTTCAGATGGACCCAGAAATATCATCATGGCCTCACACATTGCAGCTCATGCGGATCTTGCAGAAGTTGTTGTATCCATGCATGGAACATCCAATGATACGTACAATCTTATACACCGTGGGAGCAGAGTAAGAAAAATGCATTCCAGTAGACGAGATGCATTTAGAACGATGAGTGATATGCCACTCGGCAAAATTGATGACAATATGACCATAAGCTTCTTCAAAGATGATGTGAGACCAAGAGGAGCTAATAATGATGTCTATATTGAGAGCAAAATCGATACAAAGGTAGCCATGCATTATTTCTATCCAGGTATGCAGGCAGATATCATTGAATCATCCATTGATAATGGATATCATGGAATGGTTCTCATTGGCACTGGTCTTGGACACATCAACTCAGATCTCTTTCCGGCATTAGAGCGAGCACAGGAAGAAGAGATACCAGTTTGCATGGTGGTAGAACCATTGTATGGATATACAAATCTTAGGGTATATGAAACAGGCAGAGATATGCTAGCTAGAGGTGTATTTGAGGGAGCAAATATGCTTCCATCTGCAGCGTATGCAAAAATGATCTGGACTCTCGGACAAACTCAAAACATTAGTGAAGTAAAACGGATAATGACTACAAATATTGCTGGTGAGATCACTAATCGTGAACCTCATCGTAGTTATCTCTATTAACCTGAGAATTTTGTTGTTAATCTTTGGTTTGCAGATTCTAATTTACCCTTATTTACCTTGAGAGTATCAAGGAAAAGCTTATTGGAGTTGAAGAAATTATTACGTATCGAGGTAGGATCATTGAGAATATTATCTAAATCTTGGATATTGGAGGCAATATCAAGTGTATTAGCCTGTTTCTCCAACCAGGGAATAAGACTTTTCTCAATATCGGGAACCACTCTGTAGAAACATACTGTTTTATGATCCCCAAAGAACATATCCTTATCAGGTTTTTTCATTGAATTGGGTACTTTCAGAGGTGGTACACAAACCGTATATGTTTCCTCATTTTTCTTGTACTGGAATAAATACATGGGAATATATAATTCTACAATTGTTGATACGGTATCAAGTTTCAATGCAGTTTCTGGAATCATGGTTACTCCTCTTCCTCCAATGGCCTCTTTGATATCACCCATCCAGAATTTCATTTTATCCTTGAATTCAGCTAATCTTGTATTTGCTGCATCTCTGTCTGCTTTCAAACCTGCTAATTCAGTATCTCTATTTTCTTCCAAATGTCTTGATTCTTCTATCATTTCTTCCTTTTCACGTTGAGCTTTTGCCTCAAGGCCTTTTATATCCAAACCTTGATCTTCAAGAAATTCTTGCTCTTTGGCATTGACAGTTCTAACTTTTCTCATCTGAAAATCGATATCGGCAAGGAGTGTATTTGTACTATCTCGCATCTTCTCAAGTATTTTGGTTATAGAATCCACATGCTCAGGAACTGGTGGTTTCGTGGTTACGGCCTCAAGCTCTTGAATCAATTTCTCAATAGGTTGCTCATCTTTACGTATATTCTTTGCCACACCTTGATAAAACATGGATATTGTATCCTTTATTTTCTTCTTGGTGTGCTGATCCAGTTCCTTGAGTTCAACTTCCAATTGTTTATCTCGTTCTTTTAGTCGTTTTTCGAGATTTACGCTTGCATTATCGATTTCAGCCTTCCAGAATGTTTTTCGTTCCTCATATTTTGATGAATACTCAGTTGATTCTTCTGTAAGAGCTGTTTCAATGATTTTGAAGCGATCGTTAATTTCTTTTTCCAAAGAATTTTCATCATAAACCATCGAATTAATAATTTTCAATTGACTACGTAATTTCTCTAGGTCTCCCGAGATCGGGAGTTTTGGAAAGTCGCTTCTAGTTCCTCTGGGTGCTTTAAGAATCTCCTCAATGATTTTAACATCTTTATCCTTGAATCCACCAACCAACTCAGTCTCTTCTGTCCTGAATTTGAGCATCTGTTTGTACAACTTATCTAGATTTAAATTAGATGGTTCTGAAACAAATTCTGTGATTTCCTGCAAAGAAGGTAACTGTACAATTGGAATGGATATAATATTATTAGATGAGGGATTCACAGGGATGAATTTCCCAGATTTGGTTTGTGAAAGGTAAATTGGGATATTTAACTTACTAATTCGGACCAAGTCTTCAGCCTTATTGACTTTTCCAGTTTTAATGAAATCAGAGGCAAGAATAACCATTCCATTATCCTCTACTAATTTAGCATCAGACTCACTGATACCTGTAAAATTCAAAAATTCCAATTGAATTTTTCTATTTGTTGCCATTACAGACGACCCTCCGACATCTTACCATCATGGAGACTGATTACTCTATCTGCATATTCTCTAAGACTATCATCATGAGTAGCTATGATTACAGTTGTACCTTGTCGACAAACTGTTTTTAATAGACGCATGATGAGGTGTCCCGTCTCACTGTCAAGATTACCTGTAGGTTCATCTGCAAAGATTACCTTGGGTTTCTTTATTAAAGCACGTGCTATTGCAACACGCTGCTGTTCACCACCACTTAATTCCTTAGGATAATGATATTCCCTATCAAGCAGTTCAAGCCTTCTAAGTAATGTTATCGCATCAGTTCGCAACTCATTAGTTGCGATTTTCTCAGGATACAGAGGAGATTCTACATTTTCAACTGCAGTCATAGAATCAATCAACTCCCAAGCTTGAAAGACAAAACCAACATGCTTTCTTCTCAGATTAGTAAGTTTAGTCTGCGGCCATTCTGTAATATCTTCTCCCATGAATTTTAATGAACCAGTTGTGGGATTATCTAGACCTGACAAAACATTTAGCAAAGTTGATTTTCCAGAACCTGATGGTCCATATAATAAAATCATTTCTGCTTCATATAGCTTGAGGTTAATATTTTGTAATGCATGAACAACCTCGGATCTCCCTCTTTTGTAAGTTTTTCCGATTTCTTCAGCCTGTATTATTACTTCCATACTCATTTACTTCATCCTCCTATTTATCTCTGAACGCCTCTGCAGGACTTACTTTCAATATTCTTCTGCTTACTACGACCATACCAGGTAAAGTAATCAAAACATTAACGACGAATGAAACCAGAATTGAAATCCAACGAATTAAGTTTGTTGTATTGAATTCCTCATAATCTAGAAGAGAGATCTGTGCTGCGGTCAAACCGATCACAAAACCAGTAAACGCCGTTGTAGCGATTTCTCCCATAAGACTTAATCTAACGGATGCATTTGAATATCCCAGAGCTTTTAATACTGCAATTTCTCTCCTTCTAAATCTTGATATAAGATATGAGAGAAGAACTGCAAGGATCATACCACCTACAATAGCTACTACAAGAGATAACATTAATCTTTCTGCATCTTGTTTAGCCTCATCTTCAGGTAAAGCAGTTGCTTGAAACCTCCATTCTCCGTATTCAGCTTCAGTTCCAGGCCCTCTTATAGCTTTAATATCATTATTTAAATTATCAATTGCCTCATAAGTACTTGGCATCAAAATTACACCGGGTACTGTGAAACTCATTGCATAGGTATATGCATCTGCCATATCCATTCCATAAAATTCCAGCATATTCTCAAATAGACTAATGTCCGCGAAAAGCCACAAGGAATTCGAAACATCAATAATATCCATATCTAGCCCAACTACCTCAATTGTTCCAACGACTTTCATCACTCTTGTGAGAGATCCATCACTAAATTTCAATGTTTGACCAACAATTATATCTGAGGAGTATTTCAAATCTCCAGTTGAATTAGTATATTGTAGGGATTCTGCAGGTATCAAGATCTCATCATTAGCTCGCGGAAATCTTCCTTCTTTCAAATAACTCGGATTTATATCACCGTTCATCCAAGGATTATCAATATCTATTGAGAAGATATTGAGTGTCGGATCTAAACTAGCATAATAGTAACTAACATGAGTTTCAATTGCCCCTGCCTCATCTTCAATAGCAGCGAGTAATGCCTCACTCTGAGTATATGTGACTGAATGAGTTGTCAACTGATTCAAAACCAATCCCTTTTGTTCTAAGAAATCATCTGTTTGTAACGTATCAATTGAATCCACAAATAAGGCAACAAATGTTGATATAATTGCGAAAATCAACATGAACACGATAAATCTCTTTCTAGATCTTATGGTAAATCTGACAGATTTACTAAAGACGCGATATTTACCCATAATTTTTCACACCTAAATTTCTATACCTTTTGTTATATTTCTTTTTAAATAAAGCTAGCTTTAACGTTATCTATGAATGCTATGTTTCCAGACAAATAACATACATTCATACATAACACACAAATTATTGAGAGATTTTCTTCAAAATGGAAGATTTAGTTAACTTTTCCTAGAAAAGTTGAAGATATGAAGTCCTACAGTGTATTTATGATTGAACAAGCTGTCGTTCTTGGAGCCTCAGGAGGAATGGGAAAAGCCATCGTGGATGCTTTGATCAAAAAGAATATTCCCACGAAAATCCTCGTAAGAGATATTGAGAAATTTAAATCACTTTATCCTGATGAAAAATTACCGGGTAGGGTTAATGTTATGGAGGGAGATATGAATTCTAATCAAGCATTAGCAGTTGTATGTGAACATAGCGATGTCATTTTCCCTTGTTTTTCCACCAGCTACTCAAAATATGACAACTATATGCCCATCTGGATTAGTAAAGTTGCTGACATTGCTGCTGCATTGGGTGCTCGAATTGTTTTCCCTGGAAATAAATTGGTTTATGCTAGAACAGATGCAAGAAGAATTACAGAAGAACATCCACAACGTCCTAAATCAAGAATTGGCCAGTTAACTATAGCTGTCGAACAGAGATTGGCACGTGCAGTTGCTGAAGGTGCATCTCTATCTATCATTAGATTTCCTTTCATTTTTGGACCAGCTGCATTGAATTCATTCTATTCTTCAATTTTTGAACAGGCAATCAAAAGAAAAATCTGTGCCTGGAAAGGAAATAATCCTTCACTTGAGTATGAATTCATGTACTCAGCAGATGCTGGAGAAGTAATGGTCAGGGCAGCAATGAATCCGCAAGCTGCAGATACTATACTTCATCACCCTGGTCAATTAAGTACTCCTCAAGATTTTATAAAACTAATCTATTCAATTGAAGGGATGAATTTTGACACCTTTGAAAAAGAAAAATCTTGGAAAGCCAATATCAGATCTGCATTTTCAAAAGATGCGGAAATGTTTCATGAAGTAAAATATATTTTTAATGAATCTCTTATTCTTGATGGATCAAAGTTTAAATCCATTGTTGGAGAATTTAGCCATACACCAATAGAGACTGCTATCAAACAAACACTTGACTGGTATAGATATTGGTTCAAAGTATAAGCTTTGAAAAATTATCTATCCTTGGAGATATTCAAATTAATAATTTTTAAAATAATGATACATTACTACCCTATTATGCCTAGTTCATACAAAGTAGTAACAGTAATTGGAACGAGTGAGATTTCTTGGGAAGAAGCAGTCAAAAATGTCGTGAAAGACGCCAGTAAAACTATTAGGGATATCCGAAGAGTTGAAGTAGAAACACTAGATGCCAAAATATCAGATAGAGAAGTCGTAATGTTTCGAGCGAAAGTTAAACTCTCTTTTAAACTACAAACAGAATGAATTCCTTTTAATGTTATTGAGTAGCTTAGCTTAACAAGTTTTATTTATTAGCGATATATTTGATCAATATGAATATTGAGGAGCTATTACCTGAAACAGAAGGATTTCCCACTGGTGATGGAATTACACCCATTAGAGGTAAGACACTAGTTAAGACAGGTTCTTGGTTGAAAGCAATTCTATTGGTAGAAACAGGAAATAAGAAACAAATACGCTTATACGGTTGGCAGAAGAATAAAGAAGGTGAATGGAAACTAAGGCAGAAATTCAATATCTCAAAAGGGTACTCTATCAAACTTGCAGAGGTATTGATTGCCTTTGATCGAATGGAAGAATAGGAAAAACGTACAAGTATTTAACTGCTTAGCTGATTATTATTTCTAGTAAGAAAGGTTTTTCTAATTAAATGTTAACTTATCTCTCATGGTTTTAGATGAAGTTAAGAAATATCTACTTGAACATGTATTAGATGATGATACAGGAGCAATCCTCATCATAGGGTCTTGGGCAAAAGGAGATCACTCAGATCCAATGGATATTGATGTGATGATTGTAAAGAAATATCAGTTGACTGAAATGTATAACCATGAATATAATGCTAATTCATTCCAGATTGATGCTTATGTATACGATCAAGATACTTTACTTTCTGAACTCCAAGGTTCTCCAAATAATATTGATGAGATAAATAATGTTTCAATGGCACTGCTGGGATTGAAAAATAGTTTAATCATCTATCAAAAAGAAGACCTAGCCGACAAATTAATAGCCATGGCTAATTCATGGTCATGGAAACAAGAATTGATTGATTACCTTAATCCTAAGATAGACATGCCTGATTCAGGTTGGAGAAAAAAGGCGGTCGAAGAAGATTTAATTCTATTTGAAGAGGCAAGGAAGAGATTATTGCAGGGTCAACCAATAACATCGAGAAAAAAAGATTATGTGGTATTACTCCAGGACTATAGTGAACAATATGCCTTGGATCTAATGGATCTAGTTGATGTGGCATACAAGGAATTGGCAATCGAAATCATGTGGACAGAATTCAAAGATGCCAAAACATCTTTATCTGCAGGCAACTGGTCAAAAACTGTTGCATCATTAAAGGATGTTTTGAGATATCTCCTTAGGTATAATTTACCAACAGCTCCGCTTCACTTGCTAGATCCCAATTTATGGATCAGCGAAATGAGTATTTCTCCTGCTTTGGAACAAGCACTTGAAATGGCATTTACAGTAGAATAAATTCCCTAGAACCAAGAAATAGGAAGTAAACACCTATCATCTGGATAACGTGAAATAGATCATTATGATTAAAATGTTCATGGATTTTAAATCCACTTACTTGTACACCAAAAGCAGTAAAGGTAGTGATAATACCTATTATAATCCATTTTGAACCGGGATTATGTAAATTGATGAGTTCGATGATCAAGATAATTAAGAGATAAGGTACATAAAAAAGAATTACAAGTAAGAAACGATCATCATTTCGGATTTTGAATAAATAAAATAAATAAGAAAACCAGACAATACAAATACAAAATACTCTACCTGTAGATGGAGATAATACCGTAAAAATAAGTCCTGAGAGCATTGTTACAGCACCTAAACCTATAGAGATCATAGTCAATTTCCATATTACAGAATTTTTAGATTCTCCAAGATATTGTTTAAATCCATGGGATGTACCTCCAAGAAATGCTGATATCCCTGCTGCTATGAATGCCACGGCCCAATATATGGTTGCACTGTTGCTATTATAAATCAACAGAATAACAGCGAAAATAATAGATTCGATTGTGAGAATGTAATCTGTGATCATCGTCATAGGTTCAGTAATTTTTGCATTTTCCATGAAGAATTTTGTATAGATAAGAGGTTTTTAATGTATCAGCTTAATGGTAGAAAAAAGTTAATCCTTCTCAATTACACGACGAAGGGTGGAGGCCAATACTTGTGTATCATATGGTTTATTTAGATGCCCATCTGCTTTGGAGAGAATACCCTGATGAATTTCATCCTCAGTATGCCCACTTGATATAATTATTTTGGCTTTTGGATTCATCTTCCGAACTTTAGTCATTACTTCCACACCAGACATTTTTGGCATGGTGATATCAAGAACTAATACTGAAATATCATCAGCAAACTCGTTGTACTTCTCAATACATTCTTCACCATCTTGTGCAGCATGTACTTTATATCCTAGTTTTTGAAGGGAGATTGTGAGTACATTTCGTACAGTATGTTCATCATCTGCAATAAGGATTGTTTCGGATCCCTTTGGAAGTTCTTCTTGTACATGTTCTATCTTCTCCAATTCCTTGAAACCTTCACCGGGAAGGAATAAATGAACGGTGGTAGACTCTCCTTCTGCTGATTCAATTTCAATAAGCCCCTCAAATTGTCTTGTTATTATATCATATGTTATTGGTAAACCCAATCCTCTCATATGACCTTTCTGAGCTTTATCCTGTGAAGAATAAAAGGGAATAAATATCTTATCCAGCCTATCCTTTGGTATACCTACACCATTATCCTCAATTTTGACATGGATGTATTTTCTGCCCATCATTCCCTTCTTCAGCACAACCCCTTCTTCTGCATAATTAGCAGATACTGAAATATAATTATGAGCCTCAGCAGATCTATTTCCCATCGCATTAATGGAATTATTTGCTAAATTTAGAATAACTTGATTCATCTTAACAGGATCTGCAAAAACAAAAATTGTTCCTGGATTGAAATTTATTTTCTTCTCAATGACCTTAGAGGAAGTTCTATCAAGAAAAGAGAAAACATTCTTAACAGCTGAATATAGATCTACTTTGATATTTCTTGATTGCTCATCTCTAGCTAGGTATTGGAATTGCTTAACCAATCCTGTTGCCTGAAATAAGGCTTTTTGAGCATCTAGAACGAATTTTCGTTGGGATTGAGTTAATGATTTTGAATCCAATATCAGTAAATTTAGACTTCCACTAATTCCCATTAATAAATTATTGAAATCATGGGCTATTCCTCTAGCCATGATTCCAAGTAAATTCATTGATTGTTCAAGTTGAATTTTTTCCTGCACATCCTTGACGTAAGCAAGGTCTCGTAGTATAATATATCCCAATCCTTTCTCCAATTCATATGCATATAAAATTAAATTGATTAAACCATGTTCCTTATTAATTGAAAATTCTACATTCTCGATTGAATTTCCCCTTGAAAATGCCTCTAAAACAGTTTTATCAAGCAATTCAATCTCTAGTAAGTCTGCAATATTTTTACCGATTATTTCACTCTTATTTTGATTTAGAATATTCTTTACTTCGGGGTTTATCTCAACTATTTCTCCCTTACCATTAAATATTATGATTCCTTGGTTGAAACCATTGAAGAACTTCTCATATGTGCTCAAGAAACTCACCTAATTACGAATTTTAACTAACTCGAATATATATAAATTTTGCATAGCCGGTGTAATAATAAAAAGAATATAGTGTAAATTCAAATTTTATCGTTGATTAGAAATAATTGTCAAAAAAGGTAAAACTTAGAATAAAAGAGTAATAGTATTATTTTAACCAATATTTATGGATTACTCATTATCTATTACCATTAATAAACGCACCTACGCTCTGGGTAAAGGAATTAGTGTTAGTAGGATCATCTCTATCAATCCAAGATCTGAACCTAAGGCATTTGACTTACCAGACTATTCTGTTAAATCATATTCACGAGGAGATTTTATAGGGTTAATAAGTGAGGGAGCTTCTTGTAACGTAAATATTCATTCCTATATACCGCACACATTCACTCATGTTGAAAGTTCATTACATGTTTCAGAGGATGGAATATCATTGGATTTGATTCCTGAATCACTATTTAGTGGTATTATTTTCCTCCTTGACCTAAGCGAATTGGATTCAGAATGCATAGAAATAGAACATACATCTGCGATTTTTGATAAAAAGGTAAGGAGAGTTGCGATCAAATCAAAGTATTCTGTTGATAAACCTGATATAAACTACACTAATACAGATCCCTTGTATATCTCTACCAAAGTAGCTAAACTATTTCATACTAAGGGTATTGAAGTTCTTATGCTAGATCTCCCCTCAATTGATCGGGAGACAGATAAGGAACTATGGGGACACAAGTATTTCTTTGAAAATGAAAAGAGAATTATTATTGAATTAGCCTACTTTGATAAACTAAACGAGGGATATTACTATTATGAGATGACACCTATGAAAATTCAAACTGATGCAATTAGCACAGATATCAAATTTTATCCTATAATAAACTACTCTGACCAAGGATCCAGTTGACTTTCAGGGATAATCCCAATTAATACTAGATAGATAATGAAACCGATCCCGCCCACAAATGATAATAACATAAAAGCAAGACGTATAACTAGCACATCGATATTATAATAATCAGCTAATGCTACACAAACACCAGCAATGATCCTTCTTTCTCTTGGTCTCACAAACTTCTTAGGACCAACATATTTCAGAGATGGATTAAGAAAATTAGGTTCTTCAACTAATGTTCCGATTTGCTTACCACATTTAGTACAATAAATCGTTGGCTGCACATTATTGAAATTGCAGTATTTGCAGATCATATTAATGAAATATGGTGATTCACCTATAAATATCATTGTATCAAGCAATATTTCTTAATCTCATTTCAGAGATAAAAAAATACAGTGTGTATTAGATTTATTGTCTAGATGAATGAAGAATTTTATAATATTCAATATTATTTTTTTGAAAGATTTATTTTCTCACCTTTAACTGGTATCAAATGAGTTACGCTGCCATCATAAATACATTGAGTAGGCTGTATAATAAATACATCATGATTTGTATCTCCCTAATCATATTTTTTATCCTCATTGTTGTCGGTTTTAATCCCACCGAACTCGCTAGAAACACAAGTTATATAATTTTAGTACTCTGGGTTTTATTTGTACTTATATCCTCTATTTATTCAATCAATGGTATATTAGTCGAGATGAGTTTCAAGAAGGAACTATATCAACATCAAAAAGCTGGACGTCCAATGCAAGGTGTACGTGGATATACTGAACTCATGGAGTCAATATCTGCAGCAAAAAATAAATCGATTCTAGTTACCATAGCGTCCATCCTTTCTTTACTTATTTTCATCTTGAGTATCTCCGATGTGGGATTAAATGCTGCATCTGTTGCTACAATGGCAATAACGATGGCTTTTATCACAATAAGTGCTGTTTTCCTAGTTGATTATCCAGAGGGGTCTGCACTCGAGGTGGGAGGATTACTCAGCTTTTATGAACCCGATAGTTTTCCTTTAATTCTAGATAATTTGATAAATGATGTCGTTCTAACTTATTTAGATCCTATTACGTATATGGCCATAGATGATTGGACTTCAAATCTTTCAGATTTATTGGTTTATGAGGTTGAATCAAATGCAGATGCAATCAGTGTATTAGAAAGAGCAAAGGAGAAAATATTTCTACTAGCATACCTCGCTAATTCAATTCCAGATACTGTTGATGAGGAAGTTGTCCATAGCGAAATTTCTGAACTTATTGGAATTGAAAAATTGGATCGGTTTATCACAGGTGAAACGACAGGAATTTCATGGGAAGAGATAAAGGAAATCGTGAAAATAATTGAAAAGGAATCTCCTGAAGTATTTAGGCTAGTAGATAGGTTACTCATTAACTTGATGGACAATTATGCAGAATTCACAGAAAAGGAGCTCTATTTCACTGTTTCAGCACAGACTAACCAAGGAAGCGTATCTGAATCTGCAGGTTTAATCGCCTATTTCCTCAATGGCACTAATGATAAAAAGAAAAAAGTACATGTTATGTTTAAATCAGATATTGATTCAGTACATCCACACGAACAAAAAATCAGTATCCCACTAGATAATATGGACCAAATATATCCACAAGTACGACCAGAATTTATCGCTGATGGTGAAGATATTCTTTCATTACTTTCGACCATATTACAAGTTGGTGATGCTATTTGGTTCAGATTCAAACCCAATGGATTTGGATTCAAAGTTGTAACCATTCAGGCAGAAGAAGAAGTATCAGGAATGGTTATGGGGAGAAGTATAGAAATGAAATTCACCAAATCAATCTCATGGTATGTGAAAACTTTTGCTCCCAAATTATCAGCTCTTGGGGGTATAGCCTTACCTGTTGTTCAAAGTATATTTATTGGTTAAAGATTATAAGAGATAACCTGTCTGCTGAATCGCACAATTCTTTCTTCTAGAACTGATATACCTAATCCAGGATTAGTAGGTACTTCAATAAACCCATCTTTATCCACTCTAACAGGTGGCTCAATGATATCCTCATGGAAGTATCGATCGCTTCCTGATGTATCTCCTGGAATAATGAATTCCTCTCTCGCCTGTAAAACAACATTATGGATTCGTCCAATACCAGTCTCCAACATACCCCCACACCATACCTTCCCTTGGCCCAAGGCTTCTGCTATTTTTATTGCATTTAGATAACCTCCTACCCTCGCAGGTTTAATATTGATAATACGACCACAATCATTCTCAATAGAAAGAATACCATCTCGTGGATTATGTATGGGTTCATCCAAGCAAACTGCTGTTTTTAATTGGGATTGCAGTTTTTTATGCTCAAGTAAATCATTATACGCCAGTGGTTGTTCTATCATTGTAAGTTCAAACTCATCAATTGCTTTTAGAGTTGAGAGATCATCAAGCGTATAGGCTGAATTTGCATCCACCATTAATGCAATATTGCCAAATTCAGTTCTAAGTCTCTTAATGGGTTCGATATCCCAACCAGGTTCAATTTTGATTTTAATTCTCTTATATCCTTTTTCCAAAAATTCTCCCACCCGTTCAACAAGATAATCTACTGATTTTTGGATCCCTATAGAGACACCGGTGGGAATTTTTGTTTTAGTACTACCATATAACTTACTCAATGGTATATCATATTGAACAGCGAGTAACGCCAATAGTGAGGATTCAATCCCTGCTTTTGCAAATTCATGTCCCCTAACTGGAGCAAACTCCTTTAAAATTTGATGTACAGAAATTCCTTTACGTTTATTCCTTTCCAATATAGGGATGAGAAAATCATTTTGAATATGCCAAGCAGTTTTGGTTGTTTCATAACAGTAACTTGGATTATCAGTTACCGATGTTTCACCCCAACCAATATTCCCAGCGGAATCAGTAATTTTTACTATTATGGCTTGTTTGTGGGTTTCTTCACCAAATGATGTACGGAAAGGGTGTACATATGGCATCTCAATCTCGAATAACTCTATTTTGCTTAGGTCATGTTTCAAAGTATACATAACATTCCTTTCTTGAATATTATTAATATTAGTTATCTGTATTCACAGGTATTTTAGCAAATTCATAATAGTTTATCTTTCGATTAAATGAATGATAATCAATTACCTGAAATCCAATTGCAAAATGACTAACACAAACATTTCTGAAATATTCTCTCCAAACAACTGCATTTTCAGGTGATGTTATTTTCAATTCCTGAAAGTCAGCAGGGATCTGAACTGTGAATCGATCGTTAATATCAATATTCTGATTCACTGGAAGATCATCTTCAATGACATTTATGGCTGGGGCACGTTTTAATAATGATTCTTTGTCTACTCTATCACTTTGATAATCGTTCATTCTCCTCTCAACACGTTCATCTGAAATTACCCAGTCTATCAAAAATCTATCAGTATCAAGACCTGCGTATAACCCAATACCTTCCACATCAGGTGGGCCGTAATAATTTGAATAGTAAATATTACATATACCACCCAGTTTTGCGAAATTCAAAAAAGCATTATTTGGTAGAAGAGGATCGACTGTCCATCGTATATGTTTAATTCCCTTTTCTAAAGCAATCCTTCTATGTTCTTTCTTTAAGGCATAGCCAATTGATTGACCTTGGTATTCAGGAAGAATAGCCATCATATGACTATAATGAGAATCAGGAATCTGATCATAAGCATATATGAATCCGATGGGTATGTCTTCATCGTTGACTGCGACCAAAACAGTACCAACTGAACTTACAGCCTTCATCTCAAATGTCGGAACAATCCCTAGGTCATTCATATTCCAGGCTTGTCTTTGAATTTCAACAATTCCATGGATCTCTTGCATAGTAGTAACTTTACGAATTGTATATGGCAATATCATTGAATATGTAGTATAACATATAAAAATATGATTTATGAAACCTCATAATCGCCCAAATTAACATTTTTTAGTAGTACTTGTCATACATCAACTCAAGTATATTTCCCATCCTCCATTCATAGAATGGATTTAGATCTGGAATACTAATTTGGTTTTTGTTTACTGAAAATTTTATCTGTCTTCCTTTGGATTTTAGAGCCTTGAATTCCTTCTTTTTAGGGATTGACCTATTTCCCAAGTAATAGGCATCTTCCTTCATAGCTATCATTATACTTGGTCTTACTTCATAAGTAGAGTTATCAACACGTTGAATTGAGTTCTTCTGTAACCATTTTTTGGCTTGATCTTCGTTATCAATCCTTTTATCAAAATTATCTGAGATAATATAGATTATTTCTTTTATACCTGCATCGTTAAGAATACTTTCCACCTGATCTATACGTGAGAAAGACCAAGATTGAGTATCTCTTCTTGAAAAACCAAGAATATCATCTAAATCTACCACAATAGTAGTTATACTCTTTAATTGTTCACTCAAGCAGTTGTATTCACATAGAAGATCAAGTGTATCTTCATATTCCTTAATTCCATTCTCTTGTTTCCAAGTAGTCATAATTTTTTTGAATACGTGATATCCATCAGCCTTAGTAAATCCCTTTCTATCAGCCAATGAGTGAAATCGACTTGCTCTGATTGCATTTAAGGCCAGAAAATCCTCCTCGTTTTCAAAGTAAGGGTCAAGTTGTAATAATATTGATACTTTCCAATCAGTATTAGGCAGTGACAAAGAAATCTCATTATTTATTTCTTTGAATAAATCTGGATCTCTCTGATATATGATTGTAGCCATTTCCAGATCAGTAACGAGTTTCCAGACCATATTTTCTTCAATGATACTATCAGCAATAATTTCCTCTGCCATCTCATATGTTGATGATATGGCAACAACAATAACATCTTTTATGAATGTATATTCTGGGAAGTCAGATAATAAATTTGGATCCCAAGGAGGGGTCCCCCAACGATCAAAGGTAGGTGAGGTCAAGTAAATAGCTTTCTCAGCAGATTCAACAGATCCTGTTTTTGATTCTTCCATAGAAATCCAAATCTGAGCGTCTATAACATTTTTTCCAACTGCTTGACTTGTTGCATTTACACCTATTGGATCGATACCTGAAATAGAGGATTTCTGTTTTGCAAGTGTCAAGATTTGTCCCACTAGATCTGGATTCATATCAATTTCCTTGTAAGTATTTGGTCTAGGGTAGAGATCTATATTGAAAACAGAAAAAGGGTTTCCTGTTATCACAACTGGAAGGAGAATTATATCTTCGATTAGAATGTGCCCCTGCTCTAATGCCATTTCACCTCTATCATTCAGAGTATATTGTTTAACACTATCCTGATTGATGATTTTTTGTATCATGGGTGTTTTCCAATCATTTCCAAATTCTAGCTCTAAATTTGAGAGGTTCTGAAGGAATATTTCCTTGTCGTATGGAATTACTTTGAGTAATTGATGTTGAACCAACCTTTCTAGCTGATCATCTATGAGGTTATAATGTAATCCCGAAGTTACTGAGACCTCTATTCTAGAAATTTTAGTGAATTTCTCAGCCAAAGACAAACAAAGCCATTCCAGAGCCTCAATTTTTGAACGTACGCCTGCAATTACATCAGAAATAGTAAATATGCCCATAGGTGTATTCTGATAGATAAAAAGAGATGGATATTTCTGCTGATTGGATGTCCATTCTCTAATATTCTGCGAAATCATTCCAAATCCTCCTTGGATATTCTTTTTATCAGATCATTTGATTTGCAGTATTTTGCCAGCGATTTCAGAATTGGTTCAGGTTTGGTTCTTACTTTAGAGAAAAAGTCTGCATTTCCAACTACCAATAGATTTTGCTTTGCACGAGAAAGACTGACATTAACTCTTTGTAGGTTCTTCAAGAAACCTATTGAACCAATATTATTTGATCTAGTTAGAGAAAGAAAGATTATATCTTGTTCTTGCCCTTGAAAACGATCTACAATCGATACACGGATGTGTATAGGTTTATCGATAACACGATATTTCCATCCCCTATCACGTTCTATTTCATCGATAGTTCGTAAGTGTCTGTTAATTTCCTTGGATTGTCCGATGTAATAGGTGATTACTCCAATCGTTAGGGGATTATCTTCATCAAAACCCAACTTTTCTGCATCTATGGTGGTGAATTTTTCTATCATTTCAGCTATTACCATTGCTTCAGATTTGTTACTATATCCCTTATATCGACCTGGGGTTTCAAAATTATCATCCAATAATTCAGTACTTATGAAAGATAAAGGAGATGAAATCTCATCCAATCCCAAAGAATCAACTCCAGGAAGAGTAAAACCATGCATCGCTGCTGATTTTGAGGTTTTTAAATTACCTTTATATATGGCTTGATCCAAAAAATTAGCTAGAATTGAAGGCATTCTATGTTGTACCACTAATCTTGCATTTCTTGTCAAATCTACTCTATTAAGGAAATAATGGAAGCAACTACCAAGGGCAAAATTAACCATCTCCTCAATGGATTTGATGGGCTTCTTACCATAATTAAATAATTTCACAATTCGGTGCCAGTGATACTCGTATTGGCCTTCACCCATTGCATGTAATTCCTCATGAAATCTTCTCAAACTTGCGATTAACTCATTAGTTCTCTCATTGTAAATCACATTTGTACCATTTGAACTCTCAGATTCATCCTCACCATCAGCATCAACCTTCTCTACTTCAACATTCTCATCAATTTGCTCAAAATAGCGTTGAACATAGATTCTGATCTCCTGTTCATTGATATATGGTGGAAGTTGGCGATGATCACCAACCAGAATCCATTTTTTTGCACGTACAGCCGGTACTAAAAATTCCATTACTGTTGCCTTTGAAGCCTCATCAATAATTAAAACATCAAAATCAATTGGATTATCTATTGGAGGCTCAAATCTTGCAATACCAATGGTTGTTCCACAAACCAAATTTGCTTGATTAATTGCTAAACTCTCAAGATAGCGTTTTCCCCTTTTCTCCATTTTTTCGCTGAACTCTGCCTGTATTCTTGTTAATTCAGGATCATGTCCTTTTCCTGGAATAAAAGAGGGTAATGCAGATTCTAATGAACTTGATCGATCGCTTAATCTATATTTCATTAGCTTACGATCCATATAGGCCCGTCCACCAACTCGAACTGCTGAGATACCCTTGATATCTGCTGTTCTCTCTAGTACATTATCCACAGCCACATGCGTCGGTGCACACATTATAACCCTACCTCCCTCTGCAATTACATGCCTGATAATCTCAACAATAACAGTTGTTTTTCCAGTTCCAGGAGGACCGTGGATTAAAGTGACATCCTGATTTGCTAAGGCAATATCTACAGCATGGGCCTGAGGTTTTGATTCTTTATTATCATGAGAAATTCCAGGATTAAAATAAGATCTGGGAAATGTTGACACCTCAGGTAAACCCCATGGACGTATTACTACATCAGCCAGCTTTGCATGAGGATTAAGACCTCGATTTTTTAGATTTTTTATTGCATTCCACTTTCTTAAATTACTTGCCATATCTCCTTCAAGTAATAATTTGCCTTCATCTGGCCAGTGTTTAATACGGTGATAACTATCAAAAATCAATAAACGCTCAAACTCATCATAATCTATTATTCTAGCAGATGGATATGATCCTTTTCCCTCAGATGAGGGAACTACAGAGTTTCCTCCCTCTGTTAGCTGTCTTGGTGGATCGATTATTTCGATATATCCTCTATCATCTCCCTTTTCTCCTTCTCTTTTAATATATAGACAAGAAGGACGGTATTGAGGGTCTCGAATTGATAAACGTTCATTATATAAGAAAGTCTCAAAAGGTTGAAATGCGTGATCAAGAAATTTCTGGTAGGCCTGTGTGAATTTCTGTTTTTTCAAGCTTCTTATATTGATAAAAGAATAGTAGAGAAGCTTAGCTACTGGATTCCTATATGATGTCGACCCATGACTTGTTTTTGTCATTCGGATATTGAATGGAATATCTGGTAATGATTTATGTTTATTTCTTGTTGGATCTACTACATAGAGAGTAATGAGAAGAAAACAATTGGCGTTATCTTGATTTAACCATTTGAATAGCCCTCCTGCCTTATCTGTCTCCAATTTCACTATTAACTCTCCATCATTCATTAAATTTACTATGAAATCCTCTAATTTGATATTTTGATCAGATAAACTATCTGTTTCTTGGATTGTGGAAGGAAAGTCGACTTCATCCCTACCCAGCTGTACCATTATTTTCTTTGTTGCTGAAAATTCTTCTAAGTCAATTTTCATCTCTCGAAGTAGTTTATCAGCTTTTTTTGTTGTAATTGCACCTAGATCAAGAACTGTACCATCTTTAGGTATAAATTTCTTGGATATGCTAGATTGTTTAATATTTTCAGATATGTATTGAGTAATTGGCTTATATGACAAAATTAACCATCCAGAAAGTAAGTGTTGTTATTTTAGCAAGATTCTGAATTATGAAATTCTATGCTCAATAATCCTATATAAGATGAGTTTTTAAGTAATATTATTGCTTAAATCAATATGTAATAAAATTTTGGAGAAATTGATAACAGCAGATGATCATAGAATCTATTTAATTTGCAAATAGACTCTATATTTAAAAATAGATACGATTACCATGTATTATCTAACGATATAAGAATTATCTCTAACTGATAAAAGTCTCGGTTAGTTCATTGGAGCTGAATCATATCAATATACAAAATCAAGAAACGAACTGGATACATGATGCATATCAATTGTTGATGGAGAAATATATGCCTGATCCATCAGATGAAGAACTATCATTACTCAAAAGATTATTTGAAAATTGGAGCGATGGAAGCAATCAAACAGTACTAAATCATCTTTTCGAGGTCGTAGAATCACATGAATCAGGAAAAATACGGTCATTGGCAGTTAAAAGCATCCAAGAAAATTTTCCCAAGGAAAGGATAAATAATTTCATTGATTTATGGATTACACATCCTCTACCCGATTTTCTAGAATTCATCGAGAGTTTACTTCAAAAAAATCTGTTAAGCAAACCTTACCGATCCGTGATATTTCTTATGCTTGATAGATTAGAGAATATGTATACTGAGGATCCAGAATTAAACCATCTTGATGCTTATATGAATACTCTGGATCCATTACTGGGTTCTCTCGTATTTCGTCGATATGCTTTGTTAACTTCAGGAAAGAAAAAAACACCATCTAAACGAGAACTGAGTATTATTGATCTTCTGAGATTGCAAGATTATCAACAACTTTGGGATAATATCCTCGAATACCCCATCCCGTTCATCTGTGAGTTAATTAAAATTCTACATGAGGAGAATTGGACCCCTATCGATCCCTCAGACAAAAATCTTTTTGATCACCTTCATGAGCTTCTAGGATATAAAGGATGGAGGAATGTATCCGAAGTATTGAATCTGGTTGTATCTAAAGAAGAAAATGGTTCATTCAGACCATTAACAAATGCAGAACTGAGAGAAAAGGAATATCACCTTATTATATCACCAGAGATCATTCACAGACCAGATAGAATTCATAAACAAGAATTTGTACAGAGAGGAACTAGAAATATGGTTAATATGGATCTAGGAATTCATCTCTACTACGAGTCCATTCGTAAATCTGAAGTTGATAGTCTCCTCCATATCCCAATATATTCCAACAATGGAGTAGAACTATTGGATTTTTCAATCTCAGCCCCAAGTATGAATTATTTTACCATGGATGATGATGGTTTATATTTTACTGTTAGGAATAAACAAGGAAATTTTTCTGTTGATCTAGATGCTCTTGCAGCACTCTTATTACCTGTAAGTAAACATTCAAGCAATGTAAGTGAAGTTATACCCATTATGATGGAAAAGGCAAGTGGTAAATCTTTACTTGTGTTAGAGGGTTTATCACTTCTCTCTACAATTCATCTAGGAAGAGAATACAAGCTTTTTGATAAAAAGGACCATAAGATAATAGATCATGTATTACATGCAAGAAAGGGTTGCCAGTGCACCTTAGCTTTGGATCTAGGGAATACTACAACAAAGGTTTTACTCCTACCAGGTGGAACTTGTGATCATGAGAGTGAAAAATGGAATTTCCCGTCAGTAATCCATTATAAATCACCTTCTGAGTATGTAGTCGCTGATGCAGTGATTGAAGAAGGTTTACTCGATTCCTCACAGACCTTTAGACACATGAAAGCAAAATTGTTCTCTGATCAAAAAGAGAAGGTGATGATACATAGTTCAAGTATCTCCATTGAGATAGCCATTCTTGATTTTGTAAGAGGAGTGATATCAAGAATACATTCAGAGATATCCTATCAATTTCCGAATCTAGCAATCCTATATTCGGCAGAAAGCCCTGCTGGATTTGATGTATGGTTACGAAAAGAACTTCATGATCTACCATTTGAGAATGTCCTTTTAGTGGATGAATTAACTGCATTGGCCGTTGCAAACTACCGTATAGATAATATTAGAGGCAATACCTTGATCTTTGATCTTGGATCTTCACAATCTGCTGCCATACTATGTGATTTTTCAGGAGCCAAATCTCGTAAAAGAACCTTGAACACTAGAATTTCAGAGGATCCAATAGAACCCCCAATTATCAGAACTAAACAGATACTAAAGCATGGTACAACCAGTGTATATTCAGAGCTAGTTGATAAGTTCCATGTTAAACATTATCGGATTGATGAACTGTTGAGAGATTTATATAATGGATATGAGATCCCATTCACAGAATTCGAACTAGATGACTTAATACAAGAATCTGAATACTTTGAAAATATTAAACAACTGATCAGAAATACGGATCATATCATAAAGAAAACAAATTTTGATATAGAACAAATTTATCTAACAGGGAAATTTTCCCGAAATACAATAATTAAAGAACTTTTCCTTGAAAAATATGAGGGAATTGAAATAATTGAGGATTACAAAGTCTATGGAGCAGCATTGATAAGCCATGGACAATCATTCATGACTAATCTAGATCAGGACTATTTTGTTAAGATAACAAATAGGGGTTTGACTACTTTCAGTAAAATCATGGCGAGAGATGAAATTGGGAGTAATATGATAAAATCCTTTGATATTAGACCTGGTGCACATTTTGAGAAAATGGTCATTGACCTTTGGACTAGAAGACCTTTATTCAATATAAAGAAAACTAAAAAACCTGTTTTTGCAGATGAGTTTTTGGAAATAAATTTGGGTGAAGGAGAAGAAGTTTTCAAATTGGAGTTCATTTTACGAGATATGGTTCAGTTCAAAGAAGGGGGAACTCTTTTTGTGAAAAGCAATCACCAAGGTCTACTTAGTTTTGATATAGACACTGATGGTAAGATTTACACGATTGATACTTTTGTAATGCTACAGTAATTGACATTTGGGACAATAGTAGCTTGTCCTATCTCCCTGTTTCTCAGCCAAAATAGGTTCAGCACATTCTATGCATGGTAAATCCTTGCGATCATATACTTGAAAAGTATTCTGCATCAATCCTGCATATCCATCCACGTTTTTAAAATCACGTAGAGTAGAACCTTTATGCCTCATTGCTTCATGAGCAACATCTGATAATTTAATTGCAAGTAACCGTAGAGATTTCTCAGGAATCTTATTTGAAGGAGTAAAAGGGTTAATACCTGCTCTGAATAAGGATTCACATTTATAGATATTTCCACATCCAGATATTATGCTGGAATCAAGCAGTGCCTTTCCAATCTCTTTCTTCCTTCCTTTGAATCTGAGAAGAAATTCATCTATTTTGAAGGGTTGATCTAGAATATCTGGTCCCAGAGATGCTATGGATTTCTGCTTGAGTATATCATCTAATTGTTTGATATGAAAAGTACCAAATTTTCTTGTGTTTACAAAAATCAAATGTAATATATCATTCTTTAATACTAATCTAAAATAGAGTTTGAAATGTTTATACTCCCCTTGTCCAAGCTCATCAACTGAAAAAGAAGATAAGATATACCATATACCAGACATTCCAAGGTGATTAAGTGCATAAATCTTAGAGAACTCTTTTGTGAACTCCCAAATTAAGAATTTACCCTTTCTCAGGATACTAGAGATTTTATAGTCAAGTAATTTTTCAATATCAACTTGAGTATTCTTGAAAAATCGAGGTTCATCTGCTAGAATTACATCACAAATTGAGTATCCAATGATTGGTTGTAATCCCAATCGGATAGTTTCCACCTCAGGGCCTTCTGGTATTAGTCATCCTCCTCCTCATCATCAACCTCATCAATTTCCTCCTCTTCATCTAGACCCAACCAGTCAACCTCAAGCCTCTCACCTAGTTCATTGATCCATTTGATAGTTGGAGGAATAAACTCAAACATTTCCAACTCAAGTCTAATATCATCTTGCATTGCAATATTTGAGGTTCTAAATCGATTAAATGCAGTTTCTAGCATCCATTGAAGTAATTTAATAGCACCCTCACCTCCAAGTGGTTGATTTAGTAATCGATCCTGCATATCATATTTTCGTCTCTCCAATTCAGCCTCCATTCTATCGATCATTCCTGCAATGATTCCCTCAATGGTCAGACCCCTAGCATGCTTGGTGAATAATTCTACTGGTAAAAACGTTTCTTCCATGGCTTTAAATGTCCTATCTATCCAACTATAATATGCATCTCTCTTATATTTCGGAGCTCGACCTCTAATCATTCCAAAAGAACGAACATAATACGATACAAATCGCTCAAATTCCATATACTCTTGAGAACTAGTTCCATATCTGTATTTTATCCAATGAGCCATTGAATATCCTGTTTCTTTAGCATTAACTACCATATTGGTCTGACTATCTTCCTTACCAAATGGAGGTAATTCTCGGATGAGATAGTAAACAAAATGTAAAAATAGTATCAAGGTGTGCTTGTAAGGATTATCATATTCAAGGGATACTCGCATCAATACTTCAAATTCTTCTTCTACTTTTTCTTTAATATTATTTAATATCAACCCTGAGAAAATTAATAACCAAAAACATGATCTAGGTTCCATACGAGTATCTTGATTATTCTTGAGATCATCCTTTATTGAAGTAAAAATATCGATATTACCTTCTTCCATACGTTCAATCTCATAGGAAATAATTTCACGTAATCTTTCAAATACAATAGTACTTGCAGTTACTTCCGTTCCTTTATACTTTTTACGTCTCTTCAATTTCTTTGTCAATGGATCTTTTCTATCTCTTATTACTTCCATTGTTTCATCAAGATATTCAAGTTGTCCCTTCATCAATTCCATAATATGATTTTTGAACAGTGCATTGTTCGTTGAAACTGTAACATTTACTCGCATCTCTCTAGATAAAAAATCAATGTAAGATCTTCGCAATTTTCTTACAAATTGCTCCCATCTAATAAAATACTGGCTGAAATATATCTTGAGATCATCGATCTCCTCAATTTCTGATTTTACCGATTTAGAAGGTTCCTTTACAACTGATTGCTGAGGACTTGAAGAACTTGGACCTGAAGCAGGCTTCGGGCCAAGATTAGGTCCAGATCCCTTTGATCCACCTAGATTTGGACCAGAGGGAGGGGTGGGGCCACCAAGATTAGGAGGACCTGAATTCATATAAATAGGGGATATTGCTGGATCTTATTAAATTTTTATACTGTTAAAACTTAATTATCTTCTAATTTGGTATAATACATTTCATTATTTAATTGTATCCCAAGATCGATACTCAGCTACTTTGGCTATATCAGCAGGATCCATTGTCTTCATAGCTTTCCTTGCTAATACTAGATCATCCATATTAAATGACAGCAAGGTTCTTTCGAATAACATAACCTCTTTTTTCATCTGAAAATAAATAATAAATGAAAGTATCAATAAGAGTACAAGTGGTAATATTACTACGATAATACCAAGGAATCCATTCAATATATCTAATGCTACCAGCATCGCAATATCAGCAATGATCACTGGAAAAATCATGGGAAATCTCTTTCCATTTGAACGTAAAGAGTAAATGGAAACAAAATAGAAAATTGCAATTGCTATAAAAAATGGATTTGTCATTAATAAAAATAGATAGACTGCTCGTATACCAAACAAAACTATGAAAGGTTTCCAGAGAAATGCAGTATCCTTATACATAATTGTTCTTTCAATTCAGCGGATATAAAGTTATATTTCAAAAATTTAAAAAAAAGGCTAGAATGAAATCAATAGATGTTTATTCAGATAATTTACTTTCCCATTCATGTTGCCTGAAAATCTTGATGAATTGATGGAAAGTGCCAAAAATGATATTCAGATAGCTGGAAGTGTATGGAAACGAATTTTTGAGGACTATTCTCCGTCTTATATGTATATCAAGGGATCTGCAATCAAACCTTTTGAGAGTTATCTTGATTATGTACCAGTGGTAAGTGATCTGGATATTCATGTGGCTATTGGCAGTGAATATTTATTTGACCAAGGATTGGACGGTATACAACACAGCTTGAATTTTACTCGACAGTACGACAATTTATTCAAAGATCAAAGGTCTGATTTCCTGCATATTCCCAGATCACAGGTAATATTCATTGACCAGCTGGAAAGAAAAATTGATGTTATTCCTCCAGATTACACAAAGGTACAATTTCTAATTGGATCTATTGATGATGTAAAACCATACAATCTTGATATTGAATTTATTAAACAAGTCGATAGGAAGAGATTAAAGGAAGATTTTGATTCAATCCAAAACATTGCCTATAGCATTTTTGATAGAATTGATATGGATTTTTGGCAGTTGTTACGCAGATTACAATGGAAAGTATCACCAAATCCAATCAGGTTGCTATCTCAAGAAATTGAGAACTCTTTGCCTTTGTGGGAATTGAATAGAACCAGTATTGTTAAGTTGCTTAAGGAATATGATTTTACGTCAGTAGCACAACATATGGAACAATACTACCTAAATGCTTGGTTATTATTCCAAGATGGGTTCAATAGCAACGAACTGTATAGAAAAGCTATATTTCATGCTATCGCTGTTATCCATCACTCGTATAAATCTTTTCAACAACTATAATCCATTTTACTCAAGAGGAGTTTATTAGAGCATATTTGTCGATCATTGTAATGAAAAAAAACCTTATACTACTCATCATGCTCATTCCACTTATCCCTACAGGCCATGTAACAGCTACAACATTTGATTTTTCATATTCTTTAGAAAAAAATTTTTGCATCACCCTTATTGATTATAATGAAGATTTAGTGGATTTAAATTTAATTCGCATGGTACTTCCAAGTTCCTTCCAGTATCAAGGTAATTTTGTGACCTTAAACTACGAAATTAAATATGCCTCAGAAGATTTTCAAACAAAAATTAACAGCTATATAGATAGCATAGTTACAAATAATTCTACTACCTCAAAACTCAATGAGACGGCATTGGAAGTTATGAAAGAAAATTTCACTCGAATGGATATTTTTAATGAACAAGAAGGCTCAGCTATTAACGTTAAGGCATTGGAACAATATTTGAATGATTATCCAGCCCAAACAACTCTTGACGATAACAATTTATTTTACATTTACATCTTTAATCTAAGCAGAATTGATACAGAAATAGAAAAACATTGGTTTGAGGTGGATGAAATTGACCCAGATGCAAACAAGCAACGATTTTACTGGAGATTGGAGTGGGATTATCCATTGAATTACGACGTGCAATTTCCATATGCAGCTTATAGTCATGAAAAGGATATAGCAATCATTGATCTTAGTGCATTTCAATGGTATCTAACTTGGAGAGCAATTTGGAATCTTGGTGTACAGTCAGATGAATCGTATTTTCATCCTTTGCAGGACATTATAGCAAATACGACTCAATCGGATCAACGTTCTGTTGTTAGTAGAATAATATATACTTGGATATTGGATTGGTTGGATTTTGTATTCAATATGTACACATATCCTTATTTCACAGGAATTCAATTACAGGATTCTTTTGATGGTGAATTTTTAGTTGCTTATAATTCATCAGAGAAAACCAAGGAAGAACTAGAATGGATTATCAACAAAGACATCGCTAGTAGAGAGATGGGGAAAATTCTAAACACAGAGAGTATTTCATTAGAGATAAATTATATTGATATTAAAGAAGATCAGTTTTTGGCAGATATCATTGAATCTGCTAGAGTAAATTATACTCTATACCAACCAGGTAAAACTGCATTTGAAAATTGGAGCTACTATAATGGTGTCGAATTATGGAATCTGTTTCATACAAATCAAGAATATTCTCAAAAGTATTTTGACATATCAAATGGTACTTCAATTGATGGATTAATTTTGCTATTGCAGAATGCCTCCTATGTTGGAGACACGGGTTGGGCTGGAGGTCTATACACTGGACTGGGAGGGAGTGGATATGTGACTATACTATATGAGTTAGGTAGAGCATTCATGCCTGATGGTTCAAGGAAATCAGGCTTGAGCAAGGTATTAATTCATGAGATGGGGCATGCAATTGGATTACCCCATACATTTTCAAATAGGTTCACCTCTGATTTCACATCAGATGTCATGGGATACTATCCAGGAACTGAAAAATTCTCCAAGCATACGTTAAATGCATATTGGCACCAGATGCTGATTACTAAACTAGCTGAACTTCAAGAATATAATGTGGTTGAGGTGGATGAGAACAGCCTAGATGATATAAATTTACAATGGATTGAGTTCAATAGATATTTTGAAGAGAAGGATTATCTTGCAGCGTATGACTCAATACAAATCATTATAGAGATTTTGGAAAATGGAATTCCCCAAACCTCAAACATATCCCTTGTTAATTCAACGTACACTTCAAGTGATTACACCGATCTACCTTCTGTTCCCAGTGATAAAGCAGATATTTCAGATACTCCAATTGTCTACCTGTACAATATCCTAGGGGTTGGGATCTTATGTATCAGAAGAATTTCGATAGATCGTCAGATTGATGTTTGATAATATCAACATCCTTCTTAAATTCAACTTGAGGATTAGTATCCATCTCAATCTCTATCCTAGGATTATTAGAATAAAATTTCGCTGAATGAATTTCTACTATGAAACGATCATCTGCCCATAGAATACCATTTAACGCATCTAGAGTCAATTTTACATAGTTATCTAAGTCTGGTAGGATATTTGGTCTAATAATTCCCTCTTCCATGAGTGGTAGTTTCCACTTTGGTGTTGCTTTAGGTGGTTTTTTGTAGAATTTGAGCAAAAGTCGAATTTGACCCTCAAGAGGAGTTTTCGGGCAATCAGGATGGTTAATAACAATCGATGCCAATTCTCTCTCATCGTTCTCTGAAGGGTTGACCGTAGACCATCTATAGACCTTGGGTCTCTTTTTAGGTTTTGGATCAACCTTTACAGAGATTTTTATCATAATATCATAATTTACTTAGGATTATATCAGCATTCGGGTAAATTAATGTGATTACGTATTGCTTAGCATATATTCCAATTAATATTAGGAATTTATTCAATAATTTTCTGATAATCAGAACAAATGAATATTATCAATGAAAAAAAATTACAAATGTAGGGTAAGAAATGTAATTAAATATAAAAGAAGTAGCTTTAATCCTCAATACCGAGAATGGTAAATATGACAGATTTGAAGGAATTAAAAGAAGTAATTCTAGAATATGTAATTGAAGAATATGTTGAAGATGAAGATGATGAAGTGGAGTTTGATACTCCACTAATTTCTGGTGGATTAGTTGATTCATTTTCCATGGTATCATTGAAGAGATTTTTAGAAGTAAAGTATAAAATCAGTATTCCTGACGAAGATGCCAGTCCTGAGGCTTTTGATTCTGTTAACCTCATTGCAGAGCTGGTAAAACGATTTTTGGACGGTTAGGTGATAGAATGGCATATGGTGAAAAACCAAAAGATATTCTGTCTTCTGTGCTAGCTGAGATCAAAAATCAAGGTCTCTTCAAACAAGAGAGATTTATTCGTGGACCACAAGGTGCTGATATTAAAGTGGAGTATCCTGCAGGAGATCCTGTAAAGGATGTGATAAATGTATGCTCAAATAATTATCTAGGTTTATCCAGTCATCCAGAGGTCATACAAGCAGCCCATGATGCCTTGGATACAAGAGGTTTTGGGATGTCTTCAGTGAGGTTTATTTGTGGCACCCAGGATCTTCATAGACAACTAGAAGAAGCAACGAGTAAATTTCTTGGTACTGAAGATACAATATTGTTCTCATCTTGCATGGATGCAAATGCAGGTGTGTTTGAATCATTTACCACAAAAGATGATATTCTCATATCTGATCGATTAGTACATGCTTCGATCATTGATGGAATACGATTAGCTGCACCTGAGCATGACACGTTCAAACATTCCAATATGGATCATCTGAAGAAGAAATTGGAAATGCATCAAGATAAACGAATGCGGATAGTCATTAATGATGGGGTGTATTCTATGGATGGTGATTGTGCAAAATTAGATGAAATGGCTGAGTTATGTGAGCAATATGATGCTCTACTCTTCTCAGATGAATCTCATGCCACAGGACATATCGGCCCAACAGGAAGAGGAGTACATGAAAAACTTGGGGTAATGGATAAAGTTGATATTATTACCACTACCTATGGAAAAGCGCTAGGAGGAGCATCTGGAGGATGTGTTTCTGGAAGAGAAGAAATAGTGGAGATGTGTAGGCAGAGAGCCCGACCGTATTTATTCTCAAATGCAATGGCACCACCTATATTGGCAGGTTCATTAAAAGCACTAGAAATCGTCAGTAGAGATGATAAACTGGTAAAGAAAGCACAATGGAATTCAAAATACTGGAGAAAAGGTCTTGAGGATATGGGGTACATTCTAAAGGATGGAGATACTCCCATTGTTCCGGTTATGCTTTACTCAGCAAAGTTATCTCAAGATATGTCTAGAGATCTATATGCAGCAGGTGTTTATGCAATAGGTTTCTTTTTCCCTGTTGTACCACAGGGTCAGGCTCGAATCCGCACTCAAATGTCAGCAGGGCTCGAAAAAGAGCATCTAGATAAAGCTTTGGAAGCATTTGAATCAGTCGGTAAGAAGTACAATATCCTAGGAAAGGATAAGAAAGAAATTATGGAGATGTATAAATAACTCATTTCTATTTCAAATTTAGAATACGATAAAATAGTCTAAAATATCATACCAATATCAAAGGTTTTGTTAAGTAAAAAAACTAATATTACTTCTGTGGACATATTTCGTTACCACGAATTATTAAATCCTTAAGTAGTACCCGAATATTTACCTAAAATTAAATATTAAATAATCATTTGATTAATTGATTATTGCACATATTAGGTTTTGATTACAATAAATTTATAAACATTTTCGGGTTTCAAAAATGTAATGACCAACCCTATTTATTTTGATCAGATACTTTCTATTATTAGAGATGTTGTCGGAGTGAATATCTCAGGAAATTTGGAAAACTGGTTTGTTGACTATCAAGGAGAGAAAACTGATATTTTCAATTTACCTTGTGATATCAAGCAAGATAATTGGAAATTTGATTTTGTTTTTATCTATAAGGATAATACAATTGAATCTCTAATTTTTGCACCCATACTTAATACAGAAAATGCCAATTTTAATCCACAAATGGATGTTCTATTTCACCTTGGAATCTCAAAGGAGAATTCACTAAGTATTGTTCAGAAATTTGTTACATTATTTAACGGGTTGTTTCCATTTTGCACAATACGTGCTTACTATACAAAGGTTATACTCAACGAATCTTTAAAATCCTTACCTGATACATTGATAGGTGATAGTAATACAGATCGGAGAAAACTGCATATAAATAGGAGAATAGCTTAATGCAGCCAAGATTTAAAAAAATTGTACTGTTAGGAACATCAGGTTCTGGAAAAACAACATTTCTGAAGCATTTTTCCCAGAATTTTGATGGAAGAAGTACAGAAGTTAGAAGAAATATTGAGCTTGAAGCATCAGACATTCTAAATACTTTCTCAATTATCGATAAACAACAATATCTCGATTCAACTACTACGATTTCCATGAACATTCAATCCCTACTTTTCTATACAACTCATTCAAATCAATTCAGTTTTATTGAATCAAATACAGATATTAGTAATGTTGATTCTGTTGAATCCATCTATCCAGTTGTATTTGTTGATGCACCTGGCCAGGAGCGTTTTGATTTTATGCAGGACATCTTAATCAAAGGAGCTGATTCTGTAATTATAATGGCAGATGGGACTAATATTCAAAGTATTGAAAGAATAACACACTTTATCAATTTGACACGTCAAGAGGAAGCTAGAAAGGGTAGAGAAATACCAATATTAATTTTTATAAATAAATCTGACATGAAAAAGAAAGGTTTGTACATTGAGATTGAATTCCTAAATAATATTCTACCGGATCAAATCAATCTCGAAGTATTTGAAACAACTAATCTCAGTTTTGAATCTTTTCTATTTCCCTTAAGGATAATATTAACAAAATTCAATGATTTACCCATCAAATTACATCAAATAATCGCATAAGATTCATTTAATAATGGTAGAGACTTGATCTAAATACTCTTGTACCAGAGATTTATCGAGATTATTAAAAATGGTCTCTGATTTCTCAGATAGATTTTGCCAGTTTTTCATTTGGTTTATGAATTTTACCTTGGTTTGTTCCAATTCTTTGTAATGCGACATAGATCCGGATTTTTTTGCATAATCCAATCCACGATCTAGAATTTTGAATGCATGATCGAAATCTTCCTTTATGAAATACAATCTAAATCTGAGTTCAAACATTTCAAGCATGTATTTGGATACTGGGTTCGAGAATTGCAATTCATCCAGGATTTCAAGGTATTTCTCAATCTCACGCATAACCGCTTCATGATTTTCTTTGTTCAATTCATAAATCAATAATTTTAATAAATTGATTAACGCATAAAACTTCATCTCTAAATCATGGTGGGTATTTGACACAATATCTTCAAGTAAAACTTGAGATCTAGCAGTATCCTTTACTCGGTGCTTGCTCATTAAAAATACTGCCTCTGACAATTTGAGTAAATTATTTGCATAGTTATTTCCTGAAAATCTTGAATTATCTACTCTTTGAATTTTCTGAAAGTAGTCATTCAATCTAGATGTGTCATTTAGACGTTTTGAAACTAGTAATTGCACAAAATATGTTTGAATTAATAAGAGAATTTTATCCATCTTCTCCAAAGATTCTTCAGCTTTCTTTAAGAAATTTTGAGCTTTCTGCAAATCATTTTTGGCTAATGCGATCAATCCTAAATTAGCCATAATGCTACCATTCATATCTTGAATATTGAAATCCTCCAGAAATCCTAGAATTTCCAGTAATAATTCCTCAGCTTTTGAATACTCTGCATTGTATCGGTAAAGTACTGATAGATTATTCTTTGCTCGTATTATATGATAGGGATCCCCATAATCTTGAAAATAAGATATTGATTTTCTGACCATTCTAATTCCCTCAATAATATTTTCCTTGATAGCGATGTTATAGCCAATGATTAAATAATAATATGCTTTGATAAAGATGTTATCTCCATTGTACATTTTTAGTTTAGATTCAATTTCAGATGCTTCCTCATTACGTTCAAGAGAGTTTAGTATTTCAAATTCCAACAAATCTCGTAAGTATTTCTCTTCTCCATCAAATTTTATGGATCGAATAAATTCCAATGCCAAAGATGGTTGGTTTTTGTATTTATAAAGAAACGATTTAAGAAGTATCTGATCGTTTCTATTATTCATTGCATTTATTTCACTTTCTGCGTCCTCGAGCTTGTAGAGGAAAAAAAATCTAAATATGGAACGATAAGCATTATTCAATATTTAAAATATTGAATCAGTAAATATTAATCTTCTCATCAATAAGTACTTTGAGACTTTATTATAGGAATCTTCTTTTACTATTTATACAAGATAGCTGGAGATTATTAAAGATAAAGTAATACAAATATTACACCTTTCGAGGCTTCGAAATATATCTTGAGAATAAGAATTTTTTTTAAAATTTTGAAGGTTAATTGATTATATCACTAAAATTTTTCATTGGTCAATAACCTTATAAGTAAAAATCACCCTAAAAATAATATGACTAGCCCTATTCACTTTGATGAGATCTTGTCAACTATAAGAGATGTAGTGGGAATGAATATCTCTGGAAATCTAGAGAATTGGTTTCTTCAATATCAAAATGAGGTCACTGATGTATTTAATTTGCCTGAATCAGTAAAGCATGAGAAATGGAAATTTGATTTCATCTTCATTACTAGGAACGAAATAATTCAAACACTTCTATTTTCACCCAAATTATTCAATACAGAATATAATTTTGTCGCCCAGATGGATGTGATATTTCATGGGGGGATTCCAAAGGAAACATCATTAGCAATTGTTCAAAAATTTGTCAAAGATTTCACTAAAATGTTTCCATTCTGTACAATAAGAGCACATTATACGGAAGTAAGTATGGAGAATACAATTCAAACAATGCCAGAAGCCTTAATGAATACTGGTAGGAATGTAAATAACAAACTTCTTTTGTTAAGAAAAAATCAATGATGTATCGATATTCAATATTAGATTAGAATTAAACTTGAAAATCAACTATGAATAAAACAATAAATGCTTGGCTCTAGTATTGAATGGAATGTCTCGTTTCAATAATGGAATTTCTTCTCCAGTAAGCAGTAGAGCTAAAAATTCTATCGTGATTTTCTCCTCATCAGAATAATGCCAACCTATCAACGAACAGTTTTCTTTTTGATCAAGGATAAACCCAGTTGAAAAACTTTCATTGTTTATGTATCCGGTAATCTCCCCTCGTAGTTTAATACCTCCATCAATAAAATTTGTAATGAAAATTTCTCCATCTGAAACTTTTTCGTTCGTTTCATTTACAATATCATTCTCACAGATTTCAAGAATTATTTTTTCTGGTAATTCTACCTTATGGGCTTCAAGAATATCATCACACTGTAAAGGGATTTTCTGAATGTTCTTCTTTTGTACAATTTGCATTTTATATCTTAAAAAAAAAACTAATTTCCCATAATATAATTATAATTAATTTATTTTGCACAATATTTGAAATAATAGAAACTAGTGTTCAGAAATTTAGAATATATATCATTGATTAATAAACATTGAAAATTCTAGCAGACCAATCAAATATATTCAAGAATCCATCATTTTGAATGAAAAATAGGGGGCGACTATTGCAAATAAAAAAATTGGTACTGTGGCCCAATATGACCAGTTAATTGATCCTCCTGAACTCATGAGATCAATGAAAGTCAGAAATAGTATTACAGCCACAAGATAAGGTACGGATTTCTTCCAATCCGTGTATTCCTTCTTTTGATTCTTACTAATTGATTCATTCTTCATCTCATCAACAAAAAGGGTAGTGCCACAAGACATACAGAATTCAGAGTTGGGATCGTTATCAGTATTACATGATTTACATGTAATGGAAGACTTAGCCATGAGTTTAAATTTCCAACCCAATTAATAATCTAAGTGGATCAACCGGATTATTTTGATTCGATTATCAAAAATTACTCATCAATTAATTATCGTTAAGAATTTTATTTCGAAACTACGACTAAGCTATATCCATTTCTAGGATAGATTTATTAGAGTATTTTTTTCCAAAGCATTTAATGAGCTCCTGTAATTTCCATCATCATGATCCTATGTCATCAAGTTATAAATCTCATGTAATTAGGATTCGAGATGTCGATCATTGTTTAGGTTGTTTCTCTAATAAAATATTCCTTGGGATATTCCTACCATTTCTCATGGGAATATTGATTTTTCCCAATTATTTATTTGATAAAACAATTGAGTATAGTATAATCCTTACCCTGTGGGCAGTATTCTCTATTTCATCAATTATGACCTTCATTAGACCTAAAAGATACCTTATATACGGGATCAGTTATTCAACCTATATGATAGTAACCATTCTCTATGTGCTGGTTGTGCCAGAAACTAAAAATCTGGGGTATTTATGGGCCATATTTGTTTTGCCACAGTACATTGATTATGTTTTCAGAAGTATTTACTGTAGAGAATTAACTAATCGGTTGATAAAATCGATTATAAGACTTAGTTTTGTCTCAGGTATTTTCCTTTTCTTCCAAGCATGGTCAAATAATCCACTGTTATTTTCAGCATTTGGTGTTTTTTCACTGTTACTATTCTACAGGATGCGATCATTTAGTTCTTACAGAATAGAAGGAGAAAGATTATACATCTCACATCCAGACAATAAATATCTGAATACAATAATACCTCATCAAGTGTTCGATTCAGTTCAATTTGATGAGACCAAATTGGAAACAATGAATTATTGGCAAAAGGTGTATTATTGGTTTGCAATAGTTGCCTTATTCTTTTCAAGTATTGTAGTTAAGCATGAGAGCCGTAGTTGTGCAACTGAACAAGCATTTGCTGCTTCTAACTTCCAGATTCCCTGTGAAGAATGTGGAGAGATGAATTCAACCAATGCAAAATTCTGCCAATTTTGTGGCAATGAACTTCCTGCAAAGGGACAAGAAATCGACACCACTGTTTATTCTCCAACACAACAACAAGCGTATCAACCACCATATCAACCTCCGTATCAGGACCCCTATCAGCAACAGGGATACTACCAACCTCAACCTGTAAGAACTCAGGAATATGGATTCAATTCCAAACATCTTCTTATTTCAATGTTAATAGGTATAATTGTAATCTTTCTTGTCACGACCGATTTCACAACCTCACTCATAGGTGGTTCCCTTCTAGGAGCATTTGGATATTTAATCACTCTTGCCGTTTTAGCTGGTGGCTGTAATGCCTGGACATGTTACTGCTGTGGAGATTGCTGTTGCGATGGATGCATGGAATGTGCTTGTGAGGGGTGTTGTGATAGCTGCGAATGTTAATAATGTAACTTCTTATATACACTCCAGAGGTTGAGACATGATGTCTAATTATGGAATTTTTCTCAATGATGTAATCAAGTTGAAGGGATGGGATTGGAGTATTATTGGTGATCGTATTTCAATGGAACCATTAGAATGGAATTATAAATCCCAAATTATTCCACATATTCGTAGTGTCTCAAGTCTTCTTGATATGGGAACTGGTGGAGGAGAATTACTATCCACCCTTGCACCTTTACCAGAACACACCTATGCTTCAGAAAATTATCCTCCAAATTATCTACTGGCCAAAGAGAGATTACAACCACTTGGTGTTGAAGTTATTTCATTTAAAGAGGGGAGTAGAATCCCACTTCCAGATGAAAGTATTGATCTTATTATTAATAAACATGAATCCTACGTGGAAAGTGAGGTTTACAGGATACTAAAACCAGGAGGTTTGTTTATTACACAACAGGTAGGTGATCAAGATAACCTCTATCTCAATGAATTACTAGATGATCATACCCCAGAAACTTGGTATGAGGATTGGAATTTAGAAACAGCGTGTGGTAGACTTGAAAAAGAAAAATTTTTAATTATTGAGAAGAAAAATCAATATCCCTACAGCAGATTTTATGATATAGGTGCAATAATATTTTATATCAATGCAATACCTTGGCAATTCAAGCCCTTCGATTTTGATTCTTTATCTGTAAAGCTCTCTAAAATTCATGATATCATACAGGAATTAGGTTACTTGCAAACCAAAAGTCATCGGTTCTTTATTATGGCACAAAAGGAAAAATAAATATTTCCTTGTAAGCAGAAGGAAAAATGAGTAATACTAGGTAATAGAATTATTTAATGATTTTCTAACTTTTGAATTCTACATATCAGTCTCAGATAAGAATAATATATACAGAAAATTTTTCGGAAAAGTTTAATGTGTTCCACCAGGAATAGTTTGTAAAGGATATATCTGCATGAGGGGAGGCAATTCATACACAACATCTGCAAGTTGAGCATGATGAACCACATCCATGATGGATTTCTTATTCCTATAAGTCATCCATTCTCGTATCTCTCTAAAGTATGCAAAGCTCATAATGGCATTTGGTACATCAAGCTCCAAGTTGAAACCGGAGATTCCTTCAGGACCCAAATTGATTTCCATATTTCTAACAGGATGGCTAAACTCATATCCCCCTCCATGAGGAGTGAGATTGACCTTTTGCAGTTTATGTTCAAGACCTAAGTTGAAAACTTTTTGACCTTGATTCCATGTCTCCAGAAACTCTTTACTAAGATTTGCACGGGTTTTAGCTACAACTAACCCCTCCTCAGGATTGAATGCAATGGGTTGTAATGAATCATGATGTTGTGCCCCAATTATGTGTTGAGATCCCTGATTTAACAATCCTTGATGAGTTATTGATTCTATTGTACGCCAAGCCATCCCAGAATCAGCAAATATTTCTTGCATGGTAAGGGATCGATTATTGGAGTTGGCTATGTCAGTTTCTGCAAATTGTTGTAAATAATGTTCCTTAGCCTCGCCTTCTAGAAGAGTAATCGGGCCATGTGGAGACGTGACTTGATAATATCCATCACTTTCGGATAACCATGATTCAGGATGATAAAGCAAATGTCCTCCAACATGTCCAGAGCAATGAATAACAACAAATCGTTTACCAGTATCCTCTCCGGTTTGTGGATCATTCACATAATATAATCCAGCAAAATGATTTCCTTTACCTAATTCACTTAATTGATCTTGCCCAAGTGACATTTGAGCTTGTTTCAGATACTCTAGTAGGTGTTTATCATCAATGGGTTCATCAATGGAGAATATAGAGAAACCACAGCCATTGGGCATGGAGTTATTGGTAGCTATCATTCCATCAAATGCAAGATCAAATATTCCGCCATATGAAAAACCTCTTTGTGTCCGGATAGGATTATAACTACAGGTACCATCTGGGGCAAAGAGTAAAAATGGATTAGCCTGTTCAATGTCTGCCCCTAATTCATTTGCCGCAAATAATATCTTGCTAAATCCAACTTCTGAGATCCTTGGAGCAATTGAACCAATCCGATTCCCAGCTGCGAGAGAAAGAATTCTTTCTTGTGCCAGCTCAATCCATTTTTCAAATCCAGGGCTAATACCACTTAATTTGATTTTTGGAGCTTTCTCTCTCTGCTCGCTTGTGACCATTGATGTCTCAACTGTATTCACGAACTATTACATATCCCCATAGAAAATAAACATCTGCAGAGTGCATGATCTATCAACTCTAAGTAATATTGATTCAAAAGTAATAATTTATAGATGAATCATATGATTGTCAATAATATTGTGAATTATTCATCAGGGATCAATTCCAAATTACTTTCTAGGTATAATGCAATGTCTTTAATAAATTCCCCTTTTATTGATTTTTTTCTCTGCTTTTTACCAACTCCCTCAATTAATCCCAGCTTTCGTAGCATTTTCAGATGTGAGTTTACCGTTGATTGTTTGATGCCAACTTCATCACCAATATCAGCCTCACTGGTTCCTTGCTCAACTTTCATGAGTACTTTAAAGGCGTGAAGGAGTAAATTATCATTTTTGTATGCATAGTAATACACCTTCTTCGAGTTTTCATGTCGAATAGCCTCATAAAACTGAATAGGAGTTTTGAAAAGAGAAAAACTTAGATTTTTGATCAAATTGACAGCATCAATGATAATTGGTCGTAAATATCGTGGGCCTATATTACAATCAATGACTATTTGAAAGGAAGATGAGATCTGCTCAGCAATAGTTTTTGACAAATATAAGTATTCTGTATGGAAGTTTTCCAATGATAATGTCTCGAGAATAACTTGAACATCATAATTTTTGAAATGTTCAGTGATTTCATCGTATTTGTTCTGTATTTCTTGATCGTATGAATTAACCAAAATTAACTTCTCAACGTTCATTCTTTTAGCAACGAAGAATAGAGATTTTTGCTTATCTTCACTAATATCACCTATTGAACTGATTAACAAAGTAGGTCGATCTAGATCAAATGTCACTAATAACTAGCAGTCATGTATTGTATTAAAGTTATTTCGTCAATAAATTTATTTCTAGAAAATGTTATGAAAATTAATTTGTAATTATCTAATGATTAATCCAATGGCACCGGGTCCAGTATGGGCAGAAAGGGAACTCCTTACTCTTAACACCCGAATCTCTGCATTAGGATGATTCTTTGTTATTAATCCTTTCATCTTATTTACTAGTGTGAGGTCATTGGTATGAACAATAGATACAACTTCTGGAGGTTTGCTCAAATTTTCCATACTTAGTGCATAGAGTTTGTCTACACCTTTCTCCATATTTCTAACAGTTGATATTGCTTGATTAGCACCATCTACCATCATAGTAATCGGTTTTAGACCCAAAAGATTTCCTAGGAGAAATCTAGGTGTACTTACCCGTCCACTCGCTTTAAGGTATTTCAACGTAGGTAGAAGCAAGATAGTCACAAATTCTCTATATAATTCACTAGTTTGCTTTACAATGTGTTCAAATGAGGAATTACTTCGTATAAGTTCGATTGCAGATTCAATATAATACAACTCACCTACTGAAACTGAATGTGTATCAATCACCTCAATTCTGATATCACCCTCCTCCTCCAATGCGTTCTTTGCGAGAATAGCAGAATTATACGTACCGCTTAGACCTGATGAAACTGTATAGCATATAATATGAGTACATCCTTTATTGATCAGATTTTGAAAATGATTTTGGAATCGTGCTGGGGAGGGAAGCGTGGTTGTAACACGAAATAAATCCTGAGTAACGAAATTCTGATAGTACCCATCGAAATCAAAAAATTCGTCTTCCAAATGATCCTGACCATTGAAAGAAACCGTTAGTGGTACTACTTCAATTTGATTCTCTCGAGCCATATCAAAATCGATATCTGATGTACTATCTGTTACCAAACCAACTTTGATTTGACGGTCTAGGTCCTTATCTATGTATTCAAACACCATCTTATTTCTCATCCTCGTTTAGATAGCAAGGGAGTAAATATTGGAGTTTTCCTTGCATATTCTTGATAATCTATATTATCCATATAACGTTTCTCTATGATGGGTGTGCCAGAGACATAGCGTACAAGTAAGGTGACCACAATTGGACTGAAAATCATATAGATAGAACTAAACGAGGTAATACTCGAAAGAAAAATTCCCCACCAAACCATTGATTCACCAAAGTAATTCGGATGCCGTGAGATTGACCATAATCCAGTACTAAGAACTGATTCTGGCCCATTTGATTTTTTAAACCGTCGCAGTTGATAATCAGAAAATGATTCTATACCGAAACCAATGAGGAAAATAAGGATTCCCAAATAGTTAATCCAGGTAAAGCTAGTAATTCCAGTTTGCATAAACGGTAATGAGATCACATAAATGAACATTCCCTGAATGAGAAATAGAATATACGCATTACGTGTGGCTTTAGATCCCCATTTTTTTCTCATCTGCGCGTACCTGAAATCCTCTGGTTTACCTATGGATCTAAGTAATAGATGTAATGCCAATCTACCTCCCCATATGATAACAGCGGTATAGATTATCTGTTGATATAATGTTGTAGAGGTATTCAGGTAGGTTGATATTGCCAAAACGACAAAACCTAAGCCCCATCCAATATCAACAATTGAGTTGTTTTTCATTACTTGAGCAATCAAATACACTATATTCATGTGAATAAAAATTAATAATAAATTCAACAACAATAAGTTCATGAGTTTTTTAAAAGAAAAGCGTATTTAAATTATGCGATGATTGAAAATATTTTATTTCATGAACTGATTGATTTTCTATAAACTATTTTATGTCATGGTGAAAAATTAAATATATGATTTATGTGAAGTATAATTATGAGTTTGCAGATTGGTGATATCGCACCGAATTTCAATTTTATAGATAAAAATGGAAATACGAGAAAACTTCACGACCTTCCTGGAAAAAAAATCGTATTCTTTTTTCCAAAAGCCTTCACTGCAGGTTGTACAAGACAATCTATTTCGATGCAGGAAAACTACCAAGATATTAAAAAATCCGGTGTTACTGAAATATTTGGAATATCAACTGATGGAGAAGCTGTTCTCAGTAATTTCTGTAGAAAATATGATTTTGAGTATATCATGGTTAGTGATAAGAATTTTACAATCAGTAAAAAATATGGTGTGCTTAGAAATAAATTAATTGCAAAGATAGCAGATAGGGTCACGTTTATCATCGATGAAAACAACAAAATTACAGAAATCCTTAACAATGGAATACTCGGTCGTGGATCAAATCCGGGCTTGGATAAGCATGGATTAGAGGTAAAGAATTACCTTAATATCTAAAAAGAATAAAATATTTGTTGGATATCAGATTGCATTTCCTCATCCATATCAATTTCAAATATGTTTGATGGATCTTTTATATAATCTACTATCCTTTTATGTTCTGCAAACTCAATAAAACGCAGGAGTTTAGTTTGTACATTATCTGAATTACCCTTGTAGATGTAGCATACTTGGATACCCTTATAAATCTGCATCAATATTTCAAAATCGATATACGAAATCTTATCCAATGAGCCTTCCACACCAAATGCTTCCTCAGCAAATGAATTGATTGCTGATAGTAGAGCTGCAAGTAAATTTGAATTGATTTTGATTTGAGTATTGAATTCATATGATAGTTTGATTATTCCCCCTGAATCTAGTGCTAGCAGCATAATTGGAAATTCATTATTCTCCTTTATATCCATTGAAATATTTTGTTTCGGAGTTCCTATGGCCCTCTGAAGATCCTCACTGATCTCTTGATTTTTAAGATATATCTCTCTAATTCTATAAAACTCCTCATATAAAAGGTTTAATTCAACTACCGATCTCAGCAGGAGAAGTCCTTGTTCATTTTCTTCTGCTTTTGTAGAGACTAGAAATAATAATCTTCTAGCTTCAACAAATTCTCCTTGAATGATTAGTATTTTTGCTCTTAATATCAATCCTTCCAGACAATATTCAGATTCTTCATAATAATTGTCGATTTCATCTAGGATTTCATAGGCTCTTAGTAATATATCCTCTCTTCGATATGCTTTGTATTCCTCAATTAATAATACGATATTCTGTTTCATGGCCTTTAATGTTATTTCCTTGTATTCTGAAGAAATCTGTATCTGATTTAACAGCTGTTTTGCCTCGATTTTGTCTGGAACATGAGGGCTATTCGCAAGAATCAGAGCTTTTGATATTTTAAAATGAATATGAATGATGTCCTTATTTTGTACAAGAGTGATATGCTTTAATTTGTCATAATACTCTTTTGTTTTGTCCAATTCATTATTTTGGATATAGAGTTGAATTAATTCAAACAAAGTATAAGACTGATCTATATAGAAGTTATTCTTTTCCTGAAATGCTAATGCTTTGAGCAGGGTAGGCTCAGCTCTAGATGTATTCCCAAATTCTCTATAAACAGCACCAATATTGAGAAGTAATTTGTGAACCTCCAATTGATTATTAATTTTGTTCCATAATCTATGTGAAGATTGAAAATGAATCAATGAATCAACAAACATCTTCTTAGAATAATAAACCAATCCCTTAACATTTTCTAATCTAGCCTCTACATAGAGATTATTATGGTTATCAAGTATTTTTTGACATTTCTCATAATAGAATGTCGCTTGATCCAGCTCTCCAGGATACATGTAACTGAGGCCGATATATAAGTAATTCAAACTGATTCGGTAATGATCATCAAGTAATTTTGCATAATTAGTTGATTTAAAGAGAATATCTCGGGCTTCTTGAAATCGACCCTGCTCGATTCTTAGTATTCCAGTTAAATGAAAGACTAATACTAAAATATTTGTTTCTTCAATATTTAATTTGTAATCTTCATCTATGGGATATGTAACTTGTGATTGTATTTGCTCTACCTCTTCAAATCGTTCTAGATGAAGTAAAAACATCCCTTTTAGGATTAAGAGCTTGAGATGTGTATACTCATTGTCAATGGATGATTGTAATAATACATCTGAAAAAGCCAAACCTTCTTGAAATAGACCTCGAATTCCGAATAATCGTAATTTCATGAAATTGTAATTGAAATTTGGAGATACTTCCATATTTTTAGGGAAGAGATCCTCTAGTTGATCAAATTCACCTGTAGAAAACCATTCATTTAGAGAATCTTCATCCATAGGACAGAAGAGTAAGATCGTTATATAGCATTATCGAAATGAATCTTGTAGTTCGATCAAAAAATGCGTAATCGTAGATAGAAATGCAACGTATAATACAAATTCATCAATCACAAACTAATAATAAGAGATGAGATGTAACAGATATATGTTTTCCCAAACCCAGATTAACTACCTCACCAATGAGAATCACTATGGCGTAGTGGCTGTCATCAATCCAAGATCACACTATCCTCATCAAGCCCCGGTATGGATAGGATACTACAAAGAAAAATTATATATCATCACAACCAATAAGTCAGCAAAATACAGGTATATCTCAGAGGGTTCTAATAAAATCGGAATAAATATACTACCTGCCTCAGGATATCCCTATCTCAGCATTATAGGGAATGCAGCAGTCAGAGTAAAATCTACTTATAATCAGTTTAAAGAAGTAGTAGAAATTATGGTCAAGAAATATGTGGAGGAGAAACTCATCGAGGAAAGGATTGAGAAGATTATGACTTCAGATGAGCATATTATAATTGAGGTAGAGCCAATTCATGTATTTGGACAGGTAAAATGATATTATAATAAGTAAAAATTGAATAATAGATTTGCTCATTTATTATTTTTCATTGAAATTTAGGTATATTACTTTCCGTGAACTTTGTCCAATTCCTCATCAGTAACATCAAAGGTGACATTGAGTGGTGGAATGGCCTCGGTTTGCATGAATTCAGGTAGCCTATCATCGAGTTTGGTGAATCCAGCTCTTGCATTGAAGTCAAGTTCAGCATTTAGGATATCACGTCCATATTTCGTTACATCAGCCAGTGAGAATTCAGCTCCAAACATGGCCTCAACAGTCTCATTCATTCCTGCAAAACCCTCATCCACATCAAGTATAGCAAAGGCAGTGAATAAACAGTAACCTGTTGAATCTATGTAGGCAGTGGTTTCCTGAAATGCTTTGGATAAGCCAGCTTTATCAAGTGCTCGAGGATCAGTTACCTCACCTTTGATACCCAAAACCTCAGCAGCAATGGTATACCCTGCAGTATGATCACCACCCATGGGATTGGTGGCGTATGTCACACCAATTCCTTTAACAGCACGTGGATCATAGGCCGGCATGGATTGCCCCTTAACATGACCTACTCTGGACACTCCGAAGACATTACCAGTGGTGAGTGCACCAGAACCAATGACTCTACCCTTGGCAGTTCCCTTTCCGACCTCTTTGAGTAATTCAATTGCACCTTTTCCATCACCAAATTCTAAGACTCCACCATCCATGGCAACAGCAATAGCGTTACCCATCTCGATGGTATCAAGACCCAGATCATTGCAAAGTCTGTTGAGTTCCAATACATCATCCAAATTATCAATACCACAATTAGTACCCAGTGACCATGAGGATTCATATTCTAGAGGAGAAACATGGGTACTACCATCTGCTCTGGGAACCACATTGGAACATTTCATGACACATCCGGGATGACAGGCATGAGCATACTGAGCATCTGTATCATCACCATACTTCTCTTTCATAAGATCGATCCTTTCATGAACAGCCTCACCTGAGATCTTTGATGCCCCTGCAAAAGAACCCTTGGTCCAATTCATGGAAGGAAGGCCACCTGCTTCGTTAAGGATATTCATGAGGACATTAGTACCATAATTCTGTAGGCCACCATTGTCACCGGTGACTGCGTGTCCAGTTAATGCATCACGTAGTTTCTTGGCTCCTGCCTTGAATTTATCAGCGTCCACAGGTTTTCTAACCTCAGCACCTGAATCATCAGTTACTATGGCAATTACATTCTTGGAACCCAAAACAGCACCAAGACCTCCTCGTCCAGCATACCGTCCGGGGTCACTGTTTTCAACATTATTGCCAAAAACACCTGCTCCCTTCAGCTTCAACTGGCCAGCGATACCAGATCCGATTATTCCAGGTTTGTTACCATTGGCATCCCAGAGTTTCTTAATAAGATCATAGGCACCCATCATTTTGAAATCATTGGCCTGTACGATCTCAACATCATTCTTCTTGATGTGGATATTATACCATGCATCATTATCAGAAGGCTGATTTTCAATGATCAATGCCTTTACTCCCGCACGAGCGAGTTTATGTGGTGTTCGTCCACCAGCATTTGCCTCCTTGATACCTCCGGTGAGTGGAGATTTTCCACCCACTGAGAGTCTACCAGATGAGGGGGCAGTGGTTCCAGTGACGATCCCGGGTGCGACAACAAATTTATTTTTGCCCCCTAATGGCTCGGTTAGTGCTGGAACTTCATCATTGATGATATTGGAGGTCATACCTCTTCCTCCCAGATACTTGTATTTATCGGGGACATCTTCCCATTTACTTGAGAGATTCTTCATATCAATTCGTAAGATTTTACCTGACATGTGTATCCGAGATGATTTTCGTAGTGTGTTCTTTATAAAGTTGTCAGACAACGATCAAACCACTCCACAGAATAAAATCTGCAGTGCGCACATATTTTACTATCCACGTACACCCCGTACGTATAATTAGTTTAAAATGTAAAGCCATGTTGACAACTTTTTTGAAACAGCAAAGTATAGCATTATATCAACAAAACTCTTAATATCGATTTTCGTAAATCACATATCCTTCGTAAAAAATATTCAATCAATATTATCAATATAATTATTCATCTTGGAGAAAGCTTCCTCATATTTATCAATAATTGATTTTCCATAATCAGTTAGGCTTGCACCTCCAGATCTACCTCTTCTGCTAATAACAAATTCTACATCCTCAAACATAGAATTCATATTATTGATCATATCCCAGGCTAACTTGTAATCGATGGATAAATGATCTGCTGATTTTTTAATTGATCCCAGAGTATCGATTGTTTTCAAAAGCTCAATTTTCTTCTCTCCAAGAGCATGGGCCTCAATATCACCCTGTTTTTCAAACCATATCTTAAATTTGATAGTCAAACGATCTGATGTTCCTTTCAAATTATCCTCCTCCTACTGGTGGAAATAATCCTATTGATGCACCTGGGATGAGTTGATCATGCAACTTAACATGCTGATGATTCATAAAAATGATGGTTACTTCATCCACAGGCAACCCAAGTTTGATCACCACGTCCTCTATTAGTGCAGATTCAGGCATTTCTAAGATAATCGGCTCTCCCAGTTTTGGTTTAGGTGTCATATATTCTCTAAGAGTTGCATATACTTTGACTGAAACGCTAATCTGCTTTTCCACGAAATCATAGACAGGTAATACAAAGATTAAGGTATTGGAAAAGGATCAATTAGGAGACAAAATATAGAGAAAAAATCAATCACCAGTAATTCTGCTTCTTGTGGTCTTTTTTGGTAATATAACCGTGTCCCTTGAGATGTTGTCCGCCACAGAGAAGCCTCATTCTATCTTCAAAGACAGCTATACGTGAACCATCAGATTCTATAATATCATCTAAATCTTTTACAAGATGATTAATGAAAACCTCACCAACCTCCTCCACAACTCCCATTCTTTTCAGTAACTCAGCTATGGTTTCACCTTCTTTATAATCAACATATACCACTGAATCATCTGTTACCCCTTTGAATTCACTGTATTTTCGTAACGTACCGAAGAAATGAACATCAAGCATAAAAAGAATGTATGGTATCTTATTGAAAAATCTATCAGTTAACGAGAAAGTAAAACGATTTGATTCGTGTATTTTTTTTGATTCACACAGGACACTCAGGGTATATTTATTACAAAGTGAGTAATATCTCATATTATGTCTAAAGAAGAGAGGTACAAAAATCCCATGTCCCTTCAGAAGTTAGAGGCAAATAGAGATGTTATTGATTCAGATATGAAAAAATTCTATGGAAGCTCTATTTTCGAGGTTTTTGGTATTCTAATCATAGTTACCATCATTTCAATGGCACTTTACAATATAGATCCATTCTACGCACTTGTATTTCCCATCTTCTCACTTTTCTTATTATATAATTTTTATCCCTGGAAAGGTAAGAAATCAAATTAAACTGTAAATTCAAAACCCAATAACTCTTCTGAAAGTTCCCATAATGTTGAAGCGACCTCCTCATTGTTTGCCCTTCTAGTGGACCAGACTTTCTTAGGACGATTAGGGAAAAACCAATTCAATAAGCCAGGTCCAAAATAATCACCTCCCTTTACACTGGGATCTGTTCCTGCACGAATCTGCGAATGTGCACCATGATATGCAGAGAACCCAAATAATGCATTCATTAGAGATACTATCTTTCTTCGTATGCTTCGACCCTCCATCTCTGCACCTTTCGTCTGCAAGTGAGTAACTGCGTAACCTGGATGTGCAGCAACTGCAATAGTATTATATCCTGCTGCCTTAATTCTCCTCTGCAACTCGAAAGTGAACAGCAGGTTAGCAAGCTTTGATTGTGCGTAGGCTAACCATTTATTATATCGTCTGTTCTCAAAGATGAGGTCATCTATACTTATTCTACCAAGGTAATGAAATACTGAGCTGATAGTAATTATCCTAGCCTGGGGCGTGTCACGTATCAGTGGAAAGAGAAGTGCAGTAAATAGAAAATGACCAAGATGATTCACTCCAATCTGTGTCTCAAATCCATCGACTGTACGGGAGAACGGTATTGCCATAAGTCCAGCATTATTGTATAGCAGATCCAATCTCTTGTAATGTTCAAGAATTTCACCCGCACAGGCATAGATTGATTCCTGATTGGCCAGATCCAGTTCCAACAGAACTAAGGATGCTTCAGGACATGATGATAATATTGATTGTATTGCCTGCTCTCCCTTCCCTAGATCTCTACAAGCCATAAGCACAGTACAGCCTCGAGAACTGAGTACTTTGGCTGTTTCAAAGCCTAATCCGGAATTTGCTCCAGTAACAACTGCTATCTTTCCATCGAGAGATGGAATAGATTCAATCGACCATTTCATCAAGTGCACTTATAGATTCATTATTTTTCAGTGTGTTCTACAATTTTAATGTTAATATAAAATAATTCTATAAAATTGATTAGAAATTTATCCCCTGTTAATATATTCCAATAATTCTTATAATAGGAGTTAATATTGCCAATTAGATAGAATAGGGTAGATCTAAAATGAAAAAACTAGCTATAATCGGTTCAGGTGTGGGAGGAGCAGCTGTGGCATATCATTTGAAGGATACAGATCTGGATATCACTGTTTTTGAGAAACGTGAAGTTGCAGGAGGACGTGTGCGTTTTGTGGAATTTGAAGGGATTAAAGTAGAAGTAGGTGCTGGTTTCTTCCACTCCATCAACAAACATATCATGAGATTGACAGATGAATTGAATGTTGAGAAGGAAATCCTTAGCTCTGATACGTTCGGATTGTGGGATGGAGAAAAAATGAGATTTCAAACTGGGCATTCCAGTTTCATTAATAATCTCAAATTTCTGTTCAGATTCGGGTTTGGTGTTTTCAAACTGCAATCAGCCATCAAGCTAACTAAATCCAAAGTACGACAGTTCCAAGATGAGGACAAAATATTCCAAACTATGGAGGAGATGATTGATAATATGAGTTTCTCAGGGTTATATTCCAAGCAATTCGTAGATGGACTGAGACAGGAAGGAATAAATGACAAGATCATTGACGAGTTGGCAATTCCAGCCACAAGATACATCTATCATCAATGTGGAAGAAGGAGTATGAATGGTTTTGCAGGATTTGTCTCATTGGTGGCTTCTGATGGAGAACCCATTTATTACATAAAAAATGGTAACAGGACTCTTGCTGAACAGATGATAGAGAGATCACAAGCTAAGTTGCGTTTATCCACTGCTGTCACTAAAATAGCACCTAGTGATGGAAAATTCATACTAACCACCGAAAATGGAGAAGAAATATTTGATATAGTAGTAATCTTTACGCCTTTAGAAATCGCAAATATTAAGCTAGAGAATATCGATTTCACACCCTTCAAACGAGATTTTGTGCCATATACCAAAACCATACTCACTGGTGAGATAAATCCCCAATATTTTGGCGTATCCTCTGCCCCGGATATGATTATGACCACAGATGGATCAAATGCTCCTATGAAGGGGATGAATAAAAAACGATCATTAATCAGTGGTACTCCTGTTTGGACCTTATCCTCATCCAAACCCATAGCTGAAGATGAATTACACAAGATGTTCAATAAGATTCACAAAAAGATGGAGGTTACCGTACCCTATACCTATCCAGAATTGGAACCTGTAGAACAGTTTGACAAAATCATACTAGAGGACAATCTATATTATGGAAATTCAATTGATACACTTAGCCCAACCATGGAATCATCGATTATCATGGGAAGGAATATTGCACGTTTGATCAAGCAAAGTGAATAAACTAGCAAAAATGCTACCATAGATGATACCAAATTCAATTATTCACCCATTTTGGTGTAGAAAAATCTATTCAATCGAGTAAATATGATACGAAAAATGGGAATATATATTAATCTGTGATTTCTTTTTCGCTCTATAATAGTGATTAAGCTATGTCAACGATCGGAATCAATATAGGTTCAATTTCAGTAAAAATAGTGGAATTGGATGAGGAGGGAAAAATAAATAATCAGAGAATTATTGCACATCAAGGTCAGCCAAAATCAATTGTCGAGCAGATGTATAAGGAAGATTATTTTTATGGAGTTGCAGGTCAAAATGGCCACATCTCTGAATCTGAAGCCATAGATAGAGCTCTGGCAGAGGAAGAAGACAATTTCAATGTTATTGTCAGTTTAGGTGGTGAGGCATTTGCTGTCTATCTGCTCAAGAATAACCGCATTTTGAATGTACTTTCCCATAATAGATGTGCTGCAGGATCTGGAGAGTTTTTGATTCAGCAGATCGGGAGATTGAATCTAAAACTTGAACGTGCAATAGAGCTGGCGATGCAAGGAAAATCAATCCATATAGCTTCCAGATGCAGTGTCCATTGTAAATCAGATATCACACACAAACTGAATAAAGGTGAGGCCAGTGTGGAAGATATTCTATATTCTGTACACGAAAGTATGGTTACTAAAATCATATCCCTGATAAATAAAAGCCAGCATCCTCATGATATAATTCTAGTTATAGGTGGTTTATCACAAAACAAGGCAATGACGAGTATATTACAGGATAAAATGAGCTCATCAAAAATTATTGTAAAGGATACAAGTGCCTGTTATGAAGCATATGGTGCCGCATTATTAACCATGGATCAACCCCGATACCAGATACCTATGATCAAGTTCAACCCCACCTTCCAATCACTTCCTCAGCTAGCAAAAGCTAAGAAGCTGGTTACTATCATTCCATCATCTCCCAAGGTTGAAAGGAGAGAATTTGGTCGATTGATTATGGGAATTGATGGTGGATCTACTACTACCAAGATTGCAGTAGTAGAAGTTGAGAGTGGAGAAATAGTGGCTAGTTATTATAACAGAACCAATGGTGATCCAATCAAGGCCACTAAAGAATGTCTGGAGCAGATAATCACCCAAATTGGCTCTCAGCAGATGGATCTTGTGGCTACCACCGGATCTGCGAGAGAGATCATAGCAGCATACATTGGAACTCCAGCAGTATACAATGAGATAAGTGCTCATGCAACTGGTGCTCTATCCTACGATCCAGAGGTAGAAACGATTTTCGAGATTGGAGGGCAGGATTCTAAGTATATTTACATAGAGAACAAATCGCCCGTGGATTATGCCATGAATGCAGCCTGCTCTGCAGGTACAGGGAGTTTTCTTGAAGAAAGTGCATCAGGCGACCTTGGTATTTCGGTGCGTGAAATATCAGATATAGCTATGCAAGCTGAGACCCCTGTACAATTCAAGGCAGAATGTGCTGCATTTATCAACTCAGATATTAGAACTGCATTACAGGAGGGATACGGAAAGAAAGATATCATTGGAGGTCTTGTCAGCTCTATTGTGAATAATTACCTCACCAAGGTAAAAGGACCAAGAAAAGTAGGTAAAAAAGTGTTTATGCAGGGAGGAGTGGCTAAAAATAGCTCTATAGCCTATGCATTTGCTCTTGCCACTAATAAACACATTATTGTGCCTCCAAATCCTGAACTCATGGGAGCCTACGGGGTTGCCTTGATGGCCCTAGAGAAGGAAGAATTAGGTCTTCTAGAAATGGAAACAATGGAGACTTCTGTATTGCTTCACAATGAGATGAAATACCTTGGTAATTTCACTTGCAGAGCATGCAATAATTACTGTACGATTAATAGGTATCAAGTCAATGATAGAAAATTTCCTTTTGGAGGAGCTTGCTCTAAATATGAATCGAGTTGGTCTCGGACCAAAAGTACAGATGAAGCCAGAGATTACGTCTCAGAACGTAATGCCATAATGTTGGGTGTGGAAAATCCTTCTAATAGTAAAACCATTATTGGTATACCTCGTGCACTGACCACTCATTTTCTCTTCCCTCTTTACCAGACATTTCTCAAGGAGTTAGGTTTTAGGACCGTGTTGTCGGATATTGATGAACGAGGGGAATTGTATATCAATGCACCATTCTGTTTCCCAACACAGATTGCCCATGGTGCAGTTCTTGATCTTATTGAGAAAAAGCATGTGGATTATATTTTTTTCCCACATATCATAAAAATGCCATTTTCACTTGATAGGAAGAGTTACATCTGTCCTATAACTCAGGCATCGCCATTTGTACTAAAGAAAGCATTTGAGGAGACGAAAATACTATCACCTAGTCTTGATTTTCAACATGGATATGAGAACTGTAAACAGCTAATTAAAATGGCTGTAGAGGATTTGGAAATGGATGAGAGGGAAGTTAAAACGGCATATGCAAGGGCTATAAACAAACAAATCTTAGTTGAGAAACAATTACAACAACTTGGAAAAGAAGCACTTGAGGAAGCAATTTCTACAAACAAAACAGCTATTGTGCTCATGGGACGAAGTTATAATGCTTTCCCCAATGAAACAAGCCAGTCATTGGGTAGAAAACTTGCAAGCAAGGGAATCATAACCATCCCATTTGATTGCCTTGGTAAACAGGAATCCACCGAGACATCCTGGTATTTCTCCAATCTTATTCTAGATGCAGTAAAATACACTCAAAAATATGATAACGTCTTTGGCCTTTTTGTATCAAATTTCGGATGTAATATAGATAATTTCAATCTAGAATTCTTCAGAAGAGCCATGCATGACAAACCCTATCTCAAACTTGATATCGATAGTCATTCAGCCGATGCAGGTACTCAAACACGAATTGAGGCATTTTTAGAGATAATAGCCAATTATCAAAGAAAACATACCTCTGATACAGGTGATGATTTTATTCTTAGTGAGATTATTGAAAAAGATGGGGATTTCAAGGTAAAAACATCTTCCAATGAATTACTAGAGATCAATGATAAGAGAATTACATATCATTTTCCAGTATTTACTAAGTATCACAATGAGATATTCTACTATGCATTCCGATGGATGGGGTTGACTGCAGGACATCCACTCTCTCTATCCACAGAACAACTGAATAGAGGATTACAATACACTTCTGGTAATGAATGTCTACCACTACCAATATTCATTGGACAGATGCTTGAGATCTATGAGCAGAAAAAACCTGGTGAGATTATCGGAGTATATATGATAGCTGGCGGAGAACCGTGTGTAGTGGCGTCTTATTCCGGTGTGCTCAGAAAGTTCATCATGGATCATAAGCTCACAGATATTTTTCTCTTTGAACCACACCTCGAAATGAATAATGTCTATAATTTGAGTAAGATAGGGATTTTCAGAACTCTACCGATAGGGTTCATTATTGGAGATATTATCACTGAGATCTTTTATGTATTGAAAACGGTAGGAGGAAAGAATGCAATCTCACAACTCGATACATATTGGCAAGAACTGTTAAATCATGCTGAAACTAGGGATTCCTTCAATGAGTATCTACCAACTTTTATTGATAAACTCACCCAGATTGAAGTACATTCTGATCCCAAATTACATCCGAAGATTGTTATTTCTGGGGATTTCTTTGTTCGCTTTGATGAATTCTTCTTCAAAGGTCTACCGGAGAGATATGCTGAAAAAGGTATCATTCTTAAGCCTGTGGATTTATCAGAGTTGTTGATTTATGGCTCCTATGACGATATGATAATATACTCCAAAGAGATTAATGCCACTCCTCATACCAAGAAAGGGTTATTCAAGGCTATGAGATCTATCAGACAACCATCTGGAAGGAAATATATGGCATCCTGGGCCTATGCCAAATTAATAGAGAAAATTGAAAGAGACTACAGAGAGAAATTCGAGGAAACAGGGTTACTTATTGCCGAACCAAATAAGCTGGGTCAAGTGATCAACTACGCTAATGAGCATATTGATCCATCCATTATGGGAGAGACCATCCTAACAGTAGGTAAGGCTGTTGAGGCGATGTCTGAGGATTATCAGGGAATTCTAGTCCTTGGTCCATTCAGCTGTTTACCATTTAGAATATCTGAGGCTATTCTCAAACCACTTAGCCTGGAGAATAATTTCCCCTTTCTCAGTTTTGAGACGGATGGAAGAGCCATCCCACCTTCATTTTTGAGATTAGTTGATGTACATATCCAGCAGATAATCAGAAATCAGGAGGATCACATAGTTTCATTACCAATTTTTGAGGGATCAAAGAGGATATAGAAGAATCGCTAATTAACTACAGAATCAACTGACAATTTTACACTAAGCAAATAAAATAGTACACATCATGGAAGTTGAACTGCTATGGATATGGCCAAGTTAAAGGAGAATTATAAGAAACAGGCCGATTTGAACAGATCATTTATGATACTGTTCAATAAATCCATAATAAAGCTGGAGAAAGCTGAAACTGACTCGAATGTTAAAAATCAGCTATTACAATCGATCTATAAGAGGTTCATTGAATCGAGCAAAGTGAATCATGCAGATGTGGTTGAGCTCCTAACAATTCAGACACTTCCTGAATTTGACGACATAATTTCGGATAAATTTGAATTTAGCCTATCAGAGACTCATATGAAAGGATCTACCATTAACCCAGGTATATTACAGATAATCAATGAGTATATTATAACCAAAGAAGAACGAGGAGAAGCCGGTATTTATTACACATCCACAGTAGAGGTGAGATTTATGTGTCAATTGGGACTGTATAGATATTGCCAACAGCATGAATTTGCATCTGATAAACTACAAGCATTGATATTTCAAGGGATTAATCTGCTCTCAGCTAAAGAGAATGAAAAATTAACTTCATTAATATGTAATCTTAAGATCTTGGATCCTGCCTGTGGGAGTGGTGTGTTCTTGATTCAGATGGCTATCTTATTACATGAATTACTTCAGATGATATCAGAATTAACAAATATAGACATAAAGAACAAAATAATGTTTTCGATCCTACATGCGATGGATATCAAGTCATGGGCTCTTGAGACGACGAAATTTCGATTATTATTCTGGATTATGGATAGTGATGATCCAGATGCTATACTATCCATAAGGAATCATAATAAAATCAATTTGTATCTCGTTGACTTTCTGCAACATCAATTATCAGAATTTGGTTTTAATATTATTATTGGAAATCCACCTTATATACGGGCAGAGAATATATCACCACCTGGAGACAATGTCAATTCACTACAAAGAGATTCTTACAAGAAAATAATCAGAAGCAGATTAGAACAGTTAGTAGATGGTTATGAACATGATAACAAGCAGGATTATTACGTGTATTTCATTTATTTGGCATTGGTTCAATTAAAGCCAAAAGGAACACTCACATTCATAACATCAGATTCGTGGATGAATATGACAACTGGTTTCAAATTACAGAAATATATTCTAGGAAGCTATTCGTTGACTGACTGCATCAACAACCTGTACAAGAGAAGTTTCTCAGCACAGGTTAATACAAGTATAGTATCTATTAACAAAGGTTTATCTGGAATAACGAGATTCCTCACACTCACAACTGATAACTTTATACTTACAGATCCAAATCTTGCCAGAAATTACCTGGATAGCCCAGGTGATTATCATTCGAAAAGGTATAGCATTCGCCTCAAGAACCAAAGCTTGCTCTATACGAGTGAGGGATTTGATGTACTTATTGAAGAAGAATCACACAATACATTATTTCTAGGAAATAAGATTGGAAATATAATGTTCAAAACTCCCCAGATAATCCAAGAGATACTTGAACAAACCAAAGGTTCTAACAAACTAATTAAGTTACACGAGATCAAAGGTTTAAAGGTGATTTACGCATTGAAAACTGGTTTCACCAAATTTTTCTATCCTAGTATGAAAATTATCCAGCAATTCGGACTTCCATCTAGCCATCTGGTTGATTCTATCAAAAGTCCAAAGGAAATACCAGGTTTAATCAGCTCTGATCGAGAGAAAGTGAAAAAATTGTACGTAATACCACTTCAGGGAAATTTAAATGCAAAAGACAAAACCTATATCAATTTTGCAGAAACTGATTCTAAGTTCAATAATCACAACCCACCACATACTAGGCCTTCTCTACATTGGAACAATACTAGACCTTGGTACAGTCTACCTTTAAAACAACCAGCTTCAATCATAATCCCAAGATTTCACTTCTCTCGTTTCAAAGCTATCGTAAATGATGATGAACTTCAGGCTTCGGATGCATTTTATGGCATAGAGATAGATGGATTCTCTAAAAACCAACATCAAGCATTATGTGCAATCTTGAATTCAAATTTCATAGGCATTATTGCGGAACTATTAGGAAGATCAGAGGGAGGAGGAGTACTTCAGACATTGCAATGGGAACTTGAGAGATTTTTGATACTTGATGTACATTATTTGGAAAATACAGTAGTGAATAGACTAGCATCATTATTTAATAAATTACATTTAGCACTACTGAACCAGACAGATGATTCTGGAATTCGATTAAGTATTGATACTATTCTACTGGAAGAATTAGGTATACAAAATTGCATTCAAGTGAGTACACAACTTCAGCAAGCATATCTCAAACTAGTATCTCTACGAATTGGTAGTGGTAAAGGGCGATAATCTCATTTCAATGGATTTTTGTGATTTATGAGAATAATATCATTTTTATTTTGAGATGTACCTACAACTTACATAATCTATAAATAATTTGTATGGATATTTGAGAAGTATGGCAAAATTTCTGTCTAAGGCCTATGTTGAAAAAGTAGATGAATCTATTGGAGAGTTACAAACAATAATGTTTGACCTCAAAAAGCTTGCTGGATCTGATGGTAAGATCACTGATGATGAGAAGGAATTACTCAATACCATTGCTGAAGCACTGGAACAGTATTACGAATTACTTGAAGAAGTCGTCGAGGATTCAATGATTGATGAGAATGAGTATAAGCAGATGAAGGAGTACGAAAAGAAACTCTTCAGCATTGCTGAGAAGAAAGCTCTAGAAGATGATAATTTATCAGAGGATGAGAAAAATATTCTCAAGATGCTACGTGATCTCTTAGATGAGATTGGAACATTAGAACTTCAGTAATCTTATCCATAAGAATAATATTTCGTTATCGTTTTCTTTAATATGAATCATATTGAATAAAATTTGAATCTGATAATTAACCACAATGTGTATAAATATTCAATTATAAGCTGAATTATGAAGAATAAAATAGCTCATATCGCTATTGCAGTGAATGATATCCAACCCGCTCGGGAGTTTTTTGAACTAATTACAGGAAATAAAAGCCATGAACCGCATATAGTTGAATCTCAGAAAGTTAATGTATCATTCATTCCCATAGGAGATACCAGTATTGAGCTTCTCGAACCTACAAATGAGGATTCTCCAATAAGTAAATTTCTTAGCAATAAAACAGGAGGAATTCATCATATCTGCATTGAATCTAGGAATTTTGATAGTCTGATACAAGAGATGAAAATAAAGGGCATTCGAACGCTTGGAGACCCATTTATTGGTGCTAAAGGTTGTCGAGTAATATTCTTCCATCCAAAAGATACCTACGGGGTGTTAATTGAACTCGAGGAAACAAAATAAAATATCAATTAAATGTGTAATAAAATCTTTGTAAAAACTATTCGTGAGAAGTTGATGAACGAGAAAAAATTATAAAGGAGGTGGACTAGAATAATATAGATATGTCAGATAAAGAGGAATTATCAGAAGATGAATTGAAGAAAATCAATGAAGATGCAGAAAAAGCCTATGTCACGCCTAAATCAACAGAAGTACCAAAGCTGAAAAAATCGGATGAGGAATAAATTTTCTATCATAATTATGTTTTCTAATAATAATGCATTTGAATTTTAATTCTGGTGATAAAGTATGTTGTACCTTACTTTCATCCAAGAGCTTCATCACATGCTTGATGAAAAAGGATTAGATCCCATCAAATGGGAGATAAGATCGATTCCCATAACATCATCAACCAATGATTACGTCAGCAGATTATTCACATTACAAGCAAAGCAAGTAGTTGTATTGTCCAAAGTACAAGAACAAGGGAGAGGCAGAAAAGGTAGTGTATGGGAATCACCAGAAGGAGGAATCTGGTTATCTATAGGGATTAAGGATCCAAAACCCATCATGGAATTATCCACTCCTGTGGTTGAGGCTGTACATGAGGTATTGATCAATTATGTACCTTGCCATATAAAAGAACCCAATGATATACTTCTTGAGGGAAAGAAGCTATCAGGAATTCTGGTAGAAACACAAATGACAAAAGATCAGATGTCTCATATTATCATTGGAGTTGGGATAAATGTTACTAATGCCTTACCTGATTCCATTGCTAATATAGCAACCAGAATAGCAGATCATGTAGAATCACCTAATCTGATCAAAATTGCAGCTGAGGTTGCCACAAAAATAATTGACACAGTTCAACATCTAGGAATAGTGGATTAAAACAGGGATTTGAAGTATTCCCACATTGTACTAGTACCGATTTTAGAAGTTCCGTACTCGCGATTTTTAAATATATATCCGAACTGCTCGATCTGCACGGATCGTGGAATCACCTTAAGTAAATCAAAAAGCATTTTGTATCCCTTTAATTGAATAGCATCATCCTCTAGATAGGGTTTCACAACCTCAACTCTAGCACCAAAAAATCCAGACATAAGGTCTTTTGGTCGTTGTTTGCGTCTAACAAACAATGCAATATGACCGAGAAGTTGTGCACCCCATGAAATCATCTTCCTGAAAAATGGCCAATCCTCAACCTTGATACGATATCCTATTACCATTTCTCCTCCTTTTTTGAAGCACTCAACTGCATCACAAAGAGATTCTGGGGGATGCTGGAGATCTCCATCAATAACCATGAATGTTTCTGTAGTGCAGTTTAAAATACCGTCTCTGATGGAGATAGAAAGACCGTGAATTGGTTCTTTAGATCGATCTAACAGATCTACATGCTCCAATGAGTTTACAATTTCTTGGGTTCTATCTGTGGAACCATCATCTACAACCAGAATTTTTGCATTAGGTATACATTCATGAATACGCTTACAGAGTAGACCTATATTCTCCTCTTCATTCAAGGTGGGGATAATAACAGTGATATCGTTCTGATCCACGAATTATGGCTTAAGCCTATACTTATAAAATGCTGTATTTCACACAAGAAAATTACTTTAGATTGTAAACGAAGGTCGATAAACCCCAAATACATCTCGAAGAGTATTACTGATCTCACCTATTGATGCCCGGGCTTTTACCGCTTCTATAACATATGGGAATATATTAGTATCGGATGTTGCTGCCTCATGTAGCGCTTCCAGAGTTTTTTGAACTTTATCGTGATCCCTGTTTTGCTTGACAGATTGCAACCTTGAAACTTGATCCTGTGAAACAGAATCGGGAACCCGAAGAAGCTCAGGGATTTCTGTCTCATCTTGGATGAATTCATTAACTCCAACAATAATTCGTTTCTTGGAATCCAACATTTTTTCATGCTCATATGCAGAATCATGAATTTTTGTCTGAATTACACCATTACTTATTGCCTCAAGAACACCAATATCTTCCACCTCCCTAATGAGAGACCAAGCTTGTTTCTCCAGCTCATCTGTCAGCCATTCTACAAAGTATGACCCTCCAAGTGGATCTGCAGTATTGGCAACCCCACTCTCATGTGCAATGATCTGCTGAGTTCTAAGTGCTGTGGTCACGGATTGATCAGTCGGGAGTGCAAGGGCCTCATCTTTTGAATTTGTATGTAGTGATTGCGTACCTCCAAGAACAGCAGATAAAGCCTGCAAGGTTACCCGGATGATATTATTTTCAGGTTGCTGTGCAGTTAAGGAAGAACCGGCTGTTTGGGTATGAAAACGTAACATCATTGATTTATTATCCTTGGCACCAAACTCCTCCGACATCATCGTGGCCCACATTCGTCTTGCAGCCCGGAATTTGGCAATCTCCTCGAAGAAATCATTATGAGCATTGAAGAAAAAGGATAAACGTTGTGCAAATGTATCTATATCCAATCCTACCTTCAAAGCAGCTCGGACATATTCTCGAGCATTAGCAAGGGTAAATGCTAGTTCCTGAACAGCAGTGGAACCAGCTTCTCTGATATGATAGCCTGAGATGGATATTGTATTGAATTTGGGATACTCCTTGGAACAATACTCGAAGATATTTGTGATTAGCCGCATAGATTCCTTGGGTGGGTAGATATACGTCCCCCTGGCAATGTATTCCTTAAGAATATCATTTTGTATGGTTCCTCGTATTGTATGAGGATCTGTTCCCGTCTCCTCAGCCACAACTGCATACATCGCCAATAGGATCATAGATGGAGCATTAATCGTCATACTGGTAGACACTTTGGATAGATCAATACCATCAAATAATGTTTTCATATCCTCAACAGTATCAATTGCAACTCCTACTTTTCCCACCTCACCCTGTGCCATGGGATCATCAGAATCATAACCCATCTGTGTTGGTAAATCAAATGCAACAGATAGACCAGTCTGACCTTTATTAAGTAGTAAATGAAATCGCTCATTAGTTTCCTTGGCGGTTGAGAAACCAGAATATTGACGCATGGTCCAGTGTCTACCTCTGTACATAGTCGGGTAAACACCACGTATAAATGGAAAATCGCCTGGAGGAGGCAGATCCTTCTCATACTTCTCCTTATGCTCTGGTACTTCAATATTGGATAGAGTCTTTTTACTCATTTTTATTCCTCACGTGTTCTCTAATGAATTGTGCTATGTCATCTAAGGGTGTGCCAGGACCAAACACACCGATGACCCCATCTTCAATCAATCCTTTGGCATCATTATCAGGGATGATCCCCCCCGCAAATACCTTCACATCATCCATGTTTTGTTCCTTTAATACTTCAAGTACTTTACGTATCAGATAATTATGTGCACCAGATAGTATGGATATCCCAATAGCTTGTGCATCTTCCTGCATGGCAATTCTTACTATATCTTGGGGAGTTTGATGTAATCCAGTATAGATGACCTCCATACCAGCATCTCGTAATGCCCGAGCCACTACTTTTACCCCTCGATCATGACCATCCAATCCAACTTTAGCCATAACCACTCTGATCTTACCAGTTGTAGACATAGGTCTACGATATAGGGTATAAATTTATGTCTTTATTCATTTCAAGTCATTAATTGATTTCTTCAAATGGAAAATATACAATATTTTCCTACCACAGCCCAAATATAAAAAACTCATGAAAATAGCTTCATTATTGAGGCTAATATTAAGTATCATGATTGCTCAGTTGAATTAGAAGAGATGAGCTAGCTGACTCGGAACGGCAGTAATGAGCTGCGACCTTCCTCGTTGAATAGAATTCCAACTCAGGCACCTTCTTAAACTAGCTCAAGTTTCTTACCAAGTAAGAATATAAATGAATTATTTTGCATTCTGAAGAAATTTACCAAGGATTCTGAAATCATTACTGGAGGAGTAGATAATTTTTTATGATTAAAAATTTCTATTTGAGATATGACAAAGACGATTACTGAGGTAATTGAGGTATTTATGCCTAGTACTTCTCTGTATCCACAAGTTACCATTCTTGATGCAGAGGATAGCTTTACTCATAATATAGTTCAGTCTTTGTTGAAAATTGGGGCCCCTGTGAGGGTGATTAAAGCCAAGGCGATAAGCTTGGAGGAATGCATATCTTTGGAGATCCAAAGGCTCATTTTATCCCCCGGTCCGGGTATTCCTAAAAATGCAGGCATTATGAAAGAGGTGATCAAGCATTATTCCGGGAAGATACCTATGCTGGGCATCTGTTTAGGGATGCAGGCGATTAACGAAGTTTTTGGTGGTAAAACTATCAGGTCACCAACTCCGATGCATGGGAAGATTAGTATTATTCATCATGACAAGAAGGGAATATTCCAAGGGATTGAGAGTCCAACTCAGGTGGCAAGGTATCATTCACTCATGACCATGGATATTGCTGATAATTTTACAATAAAAAGTAAGGTAGATGGAGTAGTTATGGCGTTTGCTGATTCAGATCTCAAGATATCCGCAGTTCAATTCCATCCTGAGAGTTTTCTCACGCTTTCTGGGCAGGAGATGATGAAAAACTTTGTGGAGGATCATTTCTGATGTTTATATGTCACTATTACTTTAAGAAACAACATCTCGAGATCCTTGAATCCACTGAATCAGAGGAAACCATAACTAAATTGATTCGAGCACTTATGTTAGAGGACAACGAACCGGAGTTGAGTCTGAGAAAATTACCTGATAATTGTTACCCGATATTACTAAATAATACGGGCCGAGGAGAACGATTACTTGTTGCAAATCCCATGGATTATGTCATTCTAGATGCAGGAGTACTTGTAACTTCTACCCAAAGATATGAAGATAATTTTTGGCATGTTCTACCACATAAACTTCAGGAGCACGCAAAAAAACATGTATCCACAGGTATAATTGCTCCATATTTTGGATATTATGGTTTTTTATCTTATGAACTTGGCCGTCTCTTGGAAGAGCACAAGCATCGAGATGATGAGTCAATTATTCCCGAGATATATTTCATATTACCAAGTCTGTACCTGATTTTTTCGAGGAATCTAATTAAAATAATTAAATTGGATGCCCCCATTGTTACACCAAAAGTATCTGCAAAGTTCATTCCTCAGGATAACATCTCAAATACTCATATTTCAGAGTATACAAAGAATGTATCTAGAATTATAGAATATATCCATGCAGGCGATATATATCAAGCAAACTACACACAGAAATTTCAAGTACAGAAGCAACTTAATGCAAGAGAAGAATTTCTCTCACTCATTTCCAGGTTTCATGTCAATCATGATGCATATGTAGAAACTGGAGCATTTGAAATCCTCTCCATCTCTCCAGAGCTTTTTCTTTCCATACGTGAAAGAAAGGTAATAACCAAACCTATCAAAGGTACAAGGCCCAGAGGAAAGACAATGGAGGAGGATGAGAGATTATCAATTGAATTACTCAATAGTAAAAAGGATCAAGCAGAGCTTTCCATGATTGTGGACCTACTTAGAAATGATCTAGGTAAGAGTTGTCATCCTGCATCAGTAAGTGTTGAAAAACATGCAGCGCTTGAATCCTACACTAATGTTCATCATCTCGTTAGTACTGTTACTGCAACAATTGATGCCAACCCAGAAGCAGCATGGAAATTACTCCTTAGGGCATTCCCGGGTGGGAGCATAACTGGGGTTCCCAAATTACGAGCCATGGAAATTATCGAGGAAACCGAGAATACACCACGTGGCATCTATACGGGATCAATCGGGTATCTTGCACTGAATGGAGACACAGAGTTCAACATTGCCATCAGAACGATCACTTCTATGAATAAACATCTTATATTCAATGCCGGAGGTGGCATTGTTGCTGATTCAGATCCAACAGATGAATTCATTGAATCCCTGCATAAGGCCAAGCATATTGCCAAATACTTTGGCTATGGATTCACAGGAGAGATCGCCTTACATAATGGAAAATATGTCACTGTTCGAAATGCCCCCACCATTAATTCCAATCGTGGGTTTTTTGAGACAATTAGGATCAAACAAGGAACAATACAACATCATGAACTTCATGAACAGAGGATGAAAAGAGGTATTGATTATTATCAAATAAGGATGAAATTCCCTGAATATGAAGAGCTGGCCCAGTTAGCCATGATTAATCTGGCATACAATGCTAGGATGAAACTGATGGTGTATCATGATCAGGGGGTATGGAATTATTATGTGCAAATATTTCCCTATACTGAACCTGAAGAAATAGAATTAATGTTAAACACATATTCAACTTTTGAAGGGATTGCCTTTCAAGAGGTAGAAAAAGGGTTTAAACCAATACGATATGGAGAATATGCAAAATATATGCGTGAAGGAATAAGTCATGGGGTTTTTGATTCACTCATTGTTTCAAATGGCTATATTTTAGAAGGGGGAAGATCCACATTTTACTTCAAGCTACAAAATCAATGGTATACTCCAGAGAAATTTGTAGTACAAGGAACAATCCGCTCTAAAATGATAAATGAATATCGAGTAAACCTACGTGATATTTCAGTTCAAGAGTTGGACATGGTTACTGCAATTGCAGCCAGCAATGCATTAATTGGAATTCAACCTGTAAAACGGATTATTAATGCTTTGAAACAGGTGATTTGGCAATCAGAATCGAATGAAATTCCTTAACAAATTATTCTCTCGCAGGTGCTCCACCGACTAGTAACCCGGGAAATTTCAATAAGTAGTTGATGAATTTCGGCCCCACTTTGACTGATTTGAGATATTCAGGATCCCATTTAGGCATCATAGGGTTGAAATCAGGTGATTTGGATGCCTCAAGCCAGTCAGGATGAACTATGGCTGATTTGCCAAGAGCAATTATATCTGCACCCTCTTTCAGTGCTCGATTAGCCTGCTCTCGTGTCCAGATCCCTCCTGCAGCTTCGATTTTGACATCATCAGGTAGCGTATCTCTGAAAGCTCGGACTACTGATCTCTTATCATCCTCAAAGGGTGCTGGTCCGTCGGCATTACGTAATGATAGATGAAGAACATCTATTCCATCCTCTGCAAGCCATTTACCCACCTGTAGACTATCCTTAAGTGTTAACCCCTTCCTATCATAGAGATCAACTGGTGAGATCCTGACATTAACCATAAATTCTTCAGATACTGCCTTTCGTATCCCCTGTACAGTTTCTCGTAACAATCGAGCTCTATTTTCTAAAGATCCACCATACTCATCATCTCGAGTATTATCTGCAGGTGCTAGAAACTGTGTGAAAATATACCCATTTGCTCCATGAACTTCAATACCATCAAATCCCGCTCGTTCTGCTAATTTGGAAGCATTGATGAAATCATCACGTATGCGATGAATATCCTCAATTGTGGCTTTTATTACACCATCAGATGCAGAGGAAGAGATTCTTTGAGGGGTTAGGGAGGCTTTGTTTCCTGCATGATGTAATTGAACCATGGACACTGATTGTGTTGCTCTAATTCCCAGTGCCATTTGTCTTAGTCCAAAGAAATGTTCTTCATCAGCAATGCCAAGTTGACCTCGCCATGCTTTGCCTTCTAGTGATACATAGGCTGCACACGTGGAGATGAGCCCAAAATGACCACCACGATGGGTAATCCACATGTATTCCTCCTCACTCAATGTTCCATCATCATAGGATTGGGTATTGGTCAGGGGAGCAAGTGCAATTTTGTTGGGTAAGATCACTCCGCATCGTAGTTTCAGGGGATCATCAAGTGAAGGCATCAAATAGACAGAGATACAATTTGAATAAAACCCTTTGGTTCTTAGCTGTTAATAGCTGCTTTGAATCACGATAATCCCCAAATTATCCTGAGCACCCAAGGACCAACAATGATTAATAATATTGCTTGCAGTTTCCCTACTTATTTCACTAATATATGGTGAAACAACGCTGCATTCTGGTGGAGGATTACCATAAATTCCTGGGAATCCATCAGTAATCAAGAGCAGGGTGTACGAGTCAGGTAATTTCTCATAACCCATGTAATCAGTAATGAAATGAGGGAGAGTGTGGAGGTCTCGAGTGATAAATGAGAAATTATTCTGCTCAAGCATACGAACTGTATTGTTAGTCTTAATGTAGAGCATCGAATCTCCCATGGAGAAATAGAAGAGCTCATTTTCCAACATGATACAGATGATGACGGTTGATTCTCCTACTTGTTTGCCATCTCTAATTTCAGGTAATTTTGTCATCATGGCATACTCTAATTGTCTTCTGATAACTGTGGAAACCTCCCGAAATTGATGCTCATGTGAGTAACCTACCAATTTTATGAGATCATCAGAATATATATGGAAGTCCTCAATAAATGCTAGAACCATGGCATCAGCAATTACACCACCAAAATGTGAATCTGCAATCACTGCAACAGATACATCTCCATCCTTAACAAAACCAACAGAATCCTCATTGGGTCTCCCATATTGATGTTCATGAGTTGTTTTTCCACAGGATAAAGCTACTGAAATCGAGTAAGTATCAAATGTCATATTGGCCTGTTTGACAACCCCAAGGTTAGGATAGTCTCGACCTAACAAATATAATCGTTTTTGGAAATCCATTTCTTCTTTTCGCATATTATATCCTCATTTCTTCAATCCAGCAAGATGTTTCTTTGCCATATCCAGGTAATTCTGGATTTTCATTGTTTCCAATCGTTCCCTGAGATCTAAATCCTTGGTATATATTTTAAATTGCTGTATGTCATTTTCCAGAGAATCTATTTCTTGTAGTATAATATCAGATCTATTGAGAAGATTTAGTGATTCAGCTGTGTGAAGTAATTCTCTAAGCATTGTTTCACTATCTTCAAAATTCCCTTCTATCTGCATCATCTTCGCAAATAATACTCCAACATCTATCTGCATAGGAGCAAGATTATTGCTCGTAGCAGTGGATTTCAGGTTTAAGAGCCGAGTTTTCACTTCTTCAATTATGGGATTATAACCCGATATCTTGTACTCATCTAGTAGTAGCTGTATTAGCAGCATTTCTGCGGCATAGCTTGAGTTGATATTGGTGAACGATTGATTATCCACCAAGTGCTCGAGCATCTCCTGAGCTTTGTAATGTTGTTTCAATCTTGGTTGTTGCATAAGATAAATTGCTCTAGCAATAATGAGGGATTCACGTATCCAAAAAGAATCAGCATACTCACTTCCCTCAAGGATCTCCAGACGATTAATATATGGCTGCTGATCTTCAATATTGGTCTCAGAGGTCATGATTAATGCAGAATAGCAACTAGTTGCATCAATGAAATCTACAGTGAGACACCGATCAAGATCCTCTGTGGCCTTCAATGCAGAAGTATAGTACTGAAGGGCATTCTTATATTCACCATAGATCCTGCAAATATCGCCGAGTTCATTGAGGACATGAGCAGAATAATATCTATGACCAAGTTTATTCATCTGCTGTAGTGCAAATTCAAATAATCCTCTTGCTTTATCTAGCTGTCCATACAATTTGTGAATAGTTCCCTGATGATATGCAATGATGGCATGTATCGGACTATTATATTCCCAATTTGTCACGATATGTTCAGCCTCAGTATGCATTGATAAAGCCTCATCCAGATTCCCCTTAGCCAATTCAATACTACCCAAACGAGTAAGAGTGATAGCTGTCCCCTGCTCACAATTGAGAGCTTTGAATGATAGTAAGGCATCACGGAGAGATTTCTCCGATTGTTTGAGCTTAGCTTCTGGATAGAACATTCTATAACCAATGATAAAAGCTACCCAAGTCATCTCAAGTGGATTAGAAAGTTTCTTGTAGATATGCTTGGCCCTGGCCAGATGACCATAGGAGTCTATAAGTCTTGAATGCTCATAGGCGATATGACTAAGAATTATTTGTGATCTTGCAATACCTGGAAGATCATCAATAGTCTCACGTATCTCCAGTGATAATCCCACATGATAGGCAGCCTCCTGTGAATCGGTATATTCCATGAGCTGAAAAGTAGCAATTAATTCATGTGTAAATCCTTCAAGAGTTCTGAGCTTATTTTTCCTCGCATACCAGAGATTACTCTGCAGCATGGTTAATCCCTTCTCGTGATCTCCTGTCAATGCATATAGAAAGGCCAACACATTATTCAGATCATACTCCAATCGCTCTAATTTCTGCTTTTTACAAAATTTTCTCTGTTTCTCACATAAATCTAGCAAATTATTAAAATCATCTGTAAAGATTGCATTGTCGAAACGGTAATCTGTTCTCCCAAGGTTGAGTAATATCGTTACCCTGCTACTCACTACTTTGGCTAATTCCTCTCCCTTCAATCCTGAATCAATGGATTTGAGACAATCCAAAGCCTCATTCAGCCTATCCTGTCTCCAGAGAAATTTAGATTTGAGAATTTGACCATCCACATAGTTGGCTGATCCTGAGGGCATATCAGGTAATTCTTCAACTCCTCGAGTATAATACCCAGAGGTATAATAGTAAAGAGCTGAGAGGTATTGTCTTTCCAGATCATCATCAATTGTTCTGATAATATCATGTGCCAATTTGAATTCACCCTTATCCAGGTAGGTGCAGACAATCTCTCGCATAGGGTAAGTATTAGCCGGAATGTAGGTTATTTTTACCTATCGTGATACCATTATAGGATTGATCATAATTTCGTATGCTAAGTATAGGAAGAAAGTAACAACAAATTACTACCTCCTTAAATACCCGGAAGAGAACATGTGAACTAATGCGATCCCTCAAGGAACTGTATCGAATCGGGACAGGACCCTCAAGTTCACATACCATGGCACCAAGAGCAGCGAGTCTTAAATTTATAAACAATAACCCTGATGCTCATAAAATCAGAGTTACCCTATTTGGTAGCCTAGCAGCAACGGGTAAAGGTCATCTAACTGATGAGGCCATACATAGTGCTATTCCAGATAAGGAGATTGATATTATCTGGAAGGCTGATGAGGAATTGCCGTTGCATACTAATGGAATGAGATTTGAGGCATTTAATGAAGCTGGAGAGGTGACAGAAACGGTTGAGGAATACAGTGTGGGTGGTGGAGCATTACTCTCTGACCCATCTGAGGGAGAAGTGTATCCTGAAGCAAATATGGCTGAAATCATCAAAGTTGTTGAGCAGGAATATGGTACAATCTACGAGTATGTAAAGGATCGAGAAGGAGAAGAGGTGGATGGATTTTTAGCAGAAATCTGGGAGGCTATGCAACAATCCGTGAGAAATGGCCTGAAAAACCGTGGAACTCTACCTGGAAGATTAAAACTCCCCAGAAAGGCTCATTCATTTTACAGTAAGAGTGGCATGCTTGAAACCTCCATGAGGTACAAAACAAGAATGAGTGCCTATGCCTATGCAGTGAGTGAGGAAAATGCAAGTGGTGGGATTATTGTCACAGCACCAACCTGTGGTGCATGTGGAGTGGTTCCTGCAGTGCTCTACTCAATGAAGAGGAGAATGAACCTCACCGATGATATCATCATCCAAGCACTTGCCACAGCTGGTGTGATTGGTAATATTGTTAAACAGAATGGGTCGATATCAGGTGCTTACGTTGGCTGTCAAGGTGAGGTGGGAACTGCCTGTGCCATGGCTGCAGCTGCTGCATGTCAGATCATGGGTGGAACACCAAAACAGATTGGTTACGCCGCGGAGATGGGGATGGAGCATCATCTTGGACTTACCTGTGACCCGGTATATGGTCTTGTGCAGATACCCTGTATTGAACGAAACGCACATGCAGCATTGAGAGCTCTTGATTGTGCACATTTTGCTATTTTATCTGATGGAACACATAGAATTAGTTTTGATGATGTAGTTGAGGTCATGTTGGAAACTGGAGAATCTATGAGCAAGAACTTCAAAGAGACATCTGCCGGTGGATTGGCCAGAGTATACCAACTCCGAGTAGTCAACTATGAGGATGATCCTTAGAAAATCATCTTATATCAACCATTATTAGCTTCTAGGAGATTATATCCATTCAGGTAGTAAATAAAGAAATAACAGCTGACAAATAATAAATATTTTCTGACTGATGATATTCTGTTTTTCAATTCCCAACCTCTCCTGTCGTTTTCTCAAATAAACAAATATTATCAACAAAGAAATGCTGATGTATCCCAAAAGGAAGTTTATCAAATTAAAATGAAAAATAATGATGTAGTTTACGAGAATTAGATATGATAATTGGTTGACTTTACCGAAATTCTGATGTATGTTGAAATATTTTCCATTATCAAATGCTGCAATGCCTAGTAGTGAAATACCAAAAAATGATCCTAGAATATTTAAAACAAAATCACTAGAAAGTAGTGAGCCCAAGATATAACTAAAACCAGCACTAAGAAATGCTGATGAGAAAAAATATGGAAAGGAGGATCTTTTCAAAAGGTAATTCATGGTTGGATGCATGATCTCAGTTCTAATTCCAGTAGCTGAGATAGGATCATAGATAATACTATGGTCATCTCTTAGCTTGGCAAGAATACTGGCAAGGGTTAGCAATGTTAGATTAGCTATACTTCCCAATTGAAACCAGAACCGAAAATCATTTATCACTATACTGTAATAATTGACTTTCTTTATCTTTTTTATTCATCTATTATCTGAAACTTACAAATTATTGATTGATTCTTAATGTACTATTTTTTGCATCACTGCTACAAATTATATCAAAATCTAGAAAATGATCCTTATCAAATCGCTCAAATCAATATTCTCCTCCCTCAATACCGAAATTCAATCATTATTATAGTAACGCATTGTATAGTTTTATTAGATCGATTCTCTATGTATCTAGCAAATGATTATTCCAGTAATTATCCCTCAACAAAATAGTGATTCCAAAGAATCTGTTTCTGCAATCGCTTTTGCTATTGTGCTAGTTTTACTTGGCATATTTATCGCCTCATTTCTTACACTCGGTCCAAGTTCAACCATATTACCTGTGATGTTTCTTATTCTTGTACTCCTAGTTACAGGAATATTACTTGCAGGTATTTCCATAAAGAATACTATTAGAGAATCAGTATGTGATGCCTGTGGACAAAACAATGAAGTTGATGCAATCTACTGTATCACTTGTGGAACTAGTTTGAAGAGTATCAATTAAAGGGTCGTTAGAATATCTAAAACACAATAATTTTGGAAAGAAGTAGTTTTTTTTTGAATGAACTATTTAAGTTTCCGCAGCATCTGGATAGGTTGTGTCTAGTTTTGTGTTGATGGCTGTAACTACAAAATTTTACATCATTACATTACTTATGTTCTTTCATGCAATTGCTATCGATTGCATAACATTTGTCAATGTATGAATTCCTCCAGGAAATGCA
>JADCLS010000002.1 GCA_026702845.1 Candidatus Heimdallarchaeota archaeon | reverse complement strand
CTGGGAATTCTGATTGAGCACATTGCAAGAGGAGGTGGCCATACTTTGCCCCTCTCCCAATGCACCTCAATCACCTGTCCATACCGACGAGAACGAGGTCGCAGGCTATTATGACCATCAAATTCTGGATGGTCAAACAGGGGCTGATGAATTAGTTAAATTATACAAAATTACGGATTTGTGATTGGGTTGGATTTTTCTCAATTTAGACTAATATGAATTTAAATTATTTATTCTGCATCGGGAAGGGTGACTGATCCACCAGCTTCTTCTATCTTGCTGATAGCTCTCTCTGTAGCTCTGTCTACAGTGATGTTCATCTTACGAGTAACATTACCCTGTGCAAGCAGCTTGGTTATACCAAGTGCTTTCAGATTGATGGTATAGACATCCTTGTTCAGTTCAGCAAGCTCCTCTGCTACGAGAGTATCAACTGCCTGATCAAGATGACTCACATTGATGGTGGAATATTTCTTGATGTACTCCTGGGGTCTCTTAAAACCATATTTTCCTATTGGTTTGCGACCTTCTTTCTTGGCCTCAATAATGGTTCTGATCCAGTTATGCTGTGTGACACCAGCATTTCCGAAACCACCTCGCATCCCAGAGCCCTTATGATCTTTTTGAATACCCCAACCATGGGCACGTGTACCACGTTGTCTGCGTACTTTCTTATTTCTTCTGACTACCATTTTAATCACGCCATCCTTGCGATCAAATCATTGATCGATTCTCCGCGGTAACCAAGGTCTCCTTTCTTACTAATGGGGTACTTCAAGCTCTTAAAGCCCTTTCTTGGTGGGCTGAGTCTGAATACAGGTTGAATTTCTGGAATATCTTTGATTTTTGCCTCTCCCTTGACAATTGCCTGTGCATATTGCTTGATAGAGGAGAAATCAGTATTTTCCTTGATATATTCATCTGTCACCTTGTTTTTACCAGCTAGTTCACCACGTTTCATAAGAAGATATTCGATAGAATTCTCATCGATCTCTCCCCAGGTGGCTACGTCTTTGATTTTCTTGAGCATACCTTTGAGAGCATCAGTGTCCTCATAAACGACGGCATGATTGGGTTTATTGAGCTTCAGTAATTTGAGAGTATGCTCAACGTGATAGTTCACATTTACCTTTCCTCTCAGCCTGATAATTGCGATTGCATTGCTCAATTATTACACCTCCAGATGCCAATCGCTACTGGGCACAATCTCATAGGTTTGTTTAAGTGCCTCATAGGTAGCTTTAGCATAATTTGCTGTTGTTCGGGTGTCTCCCTTGGTTTTGGTCCAAATATCAGAGATCCCTGCCATGGTGAGTACCTGCTTGGCCACATTACCTGCGACTAGCCCGGTTCCTCTTGGTGCAGGCATCAACTCAATTTTAACTGAACCAGTTTTACCCTGTGTTTTAAATGGAACAGAATGGGTATTTGTACATTTACATTCCCATGATCCACAAGCTCTTCTCACAGGTGTGATATTCAATTTGGCCAGGAGAATCCCTTGCCTGATTGCTGGGCCTATCTCTCTCAACTTTGCCTGTCCAATACCAACATATCCATCCTTGTTACCAACAACAATGGTGGCTTGGAATCTTCTCTGTCTACCAGCACTGTTCATCTTCTGAACTAAATTGATATCGACTACTTCATCGATAAGATTGGGTAAGAGGGTGTCGACTATTTGATACTCCTTAATAGGAATTCCTCTCTGAAAAATCTCATCGATGGATGTTATTTTACCTTCTTGGACTTCCATTCCCAGTTTGGTTTTTGGTATCCATTCTTCTATACTTGACATTTCTCTTTACTCCTAAAATTTCTTATCAATGGCCTTGATAGTCTTTTCTACTAACTTATCAAGTTCATCAATATTTTGTTTCGCCTCTTTATATCTGGCGAAATTCTCTCTCAGCTCCTCGCTGGTATTCTTAAGATGAGCTCCCTTTAGGATATCTTCCTCAGGAAACACGATATCACTTGCGGGGATTTCCAATCCTGCATCAATAATACCCTTCAGAGCAGCATAGATTCTACCACCCTTCTGACGTACTTGTAGTCCAAGATCTGCAATGGCATCATCAATACCTGCAGCTAGTGCTCTTTTACCTGCAAGATAGCCGGTAACATAGGCTGCAGGGATGTTTCCACCGGTGATATTCCAGCCAAAATCCTTTAATTGCAAGCTGTTAGATGATGCCAGAGTTTTGTCACCATCCGGTAATGCCTCGACAAACTGGATTTGCATATTCTTTGAGGATTTACGTATGACTGCACGAACTCTACCTGATTTTAACAGTTCTCGGCGAGAATAGAAATCAGTTTTACCTTCTCTTCTTCTTCTGAGTGGTACTCTGTATCTAGGTCCTTTTGCCATATTATTTCAACTCCGGTAATCTTTTGAGTGCCAATCCATCCTCCCTGATATGGTTGGATAGGTAACGTACACTTCTGAAAAGGTTTCCTTTTGCCTGTCTGTAGAGAGTTCTGTATGTTGCAGGTGTGATATACTCCTCATCTCTTAACTTGGCTAGGTATTTTCTCTGAGCCCTGATCTTGTTGATCCAAACTCTTTTTGCATTATTTCGGGCATTTGCTGTACCCTTTCTGCTACCTGGACCTCTTCTCTGTCCTCTTGCTCTTTTTGATTTCTGAGCACGGGCTCTTCCTCTGCTGGTACCCTTGATCTTCCGGGGTTTAATGATTCCACTCGAGATGAGGTTGTTTACATCCTCACGGGTGATAGCAGATGAGACACTGAAATTCTTTTCATTGCTGATCCAAACTCCATTATATCCTCTCTTGAGGATACTTGCAGCAATTCGTCTTTGTGCTGTAAGATTGGTCATTCATCTTCCTCCTCTTCATCATCCTGATCTAGATCCTCATCATCTATCAGTTCAAGATCATCATCAACTTCAACGAATTCATCTTCAAAGCTATCATCCTCAAAGTCTGTGGTTCTGATCTGTGGATTAATGATATGGATATCATTATCTTCAGCAAAATTGATCATGGCTATTCGCTTCCTGGAGCCAACACTAGATCTAATCTGTGCAATTTGGCTCTCAGCATCAATTTTTTCTAAGTCTTTTAAATTCGACACTGAAACTACTTCAAGTCCTGATGGGTGTAGGCCCCGAACGCTTTTGGGTCCTCTGTATCCAGTACCAGGTTGTTTTCTCTTTCCCTTGAGTTTATGTCTCATCTTTGAGTCAATACCCTTGGGTGATCTCCAACTGGTTTGGATCCTTTTTAAACGGAAAAAGTTTTCTCGTTTAAACTTAGGTCTTTTTTTGTTCATTGTCGACCTCAATCTGAGATCTCTATCGTTATTTTCACTCATTACTTTTCACCTAGCTGTTTATAGATCCCAATGAGGACCTAGAGAAACAAACTGTGATGTGAGTTTTCACACTGGAAACTCCACTTTTGTAACTAATGATCATTCTCATTTTTTATTAAAAATGATTACATAGCTCGCGCGAAAATTCTATTCTTGTCGAAAAATTTCAGCCTAACTGTGAACCTTAAAATATCGTGATATCTAGGTGTATATGTATGCGATATAGGTTCCTACTCTTCACATTTCTATCAGTTCTTCTAGTCTCTGCGATTACAATATATTCTGAGACATTGATTATTGAGGCTGATAGCTATTATGAAATACATTTCGATGTTTTCGTCCCTGAGGTCTTTGAGTTGACAGGAACTGCAGATATCGCTTTTGATCTACTAGTTCTTGATAGCACTCAATATATATTCTGGAAAAATCAAACCTCATTTACATCTATCCATGCTGCATATATCAATACAACTAGTTTCAATCAAGACTTTGAGCTGCTTGAAAACACAACCATATTCATCATTTTTATCAATCATCTTGATTCTCCCCTTAATTTATCATTTACGCTCTCTATCCCTTCCGCAAGTCAAGCTGATACTCCATATCCCCTATTTCTAATTTCTCTATGTCTAATCCCCACCATCCGAAGAATAAAGTCACAATACTTTCGATCACCTCTCTATTAGCTTCTTGTTTTTATTCAGTCAAGATATATGATATATGTGATGTTAACATCTGCTAGTGAGTTATATTCAGTCGCAATTTCTCTACAGGATACATTGAGGAATCAGCTTCATGGATTACAGGAAGTGGTACAGGGTTTAACTATTATAGAAGCGGATGAACTCAAACTACTTCATCGACAGCTTCACTGGGTAATGATGGATGCTCTCAAACAAGGTTTCTCCATTCAATTTGTAGATATCGCAAATGCTTTCAACCCTCATCTGCTTGCTGCCATTGATCATTCAACTAATTTGAATTCCATCTTGAGGAATATAATTCTAGCTAGACCATTTCAATTACAACAAAGCATGCATGTCCTAAGAACCTTGATTAACCAGATGATATTCATGGGAAATACAAAACAGCTAATCATCATCACTTCACTTGATTCCCAGTTGAATGAGAATGAGGATAAGGATGATCTCAATAAACAGATGCAGTATATCCTTTCCAGTCTCCAAAATATTGCAGTGAAGGGGAATATTGTCATTGTTACCAATCAGATCAGACCTCAGCTGAGAGAAGTGTTTTCAGCCCATGCAAACGTCCATCTACTTCTAGAAAAAATGAATTCCAAGCTTCTCAAGCATCCATATAAACCTGTGACAAGCTATATAAAATGCAGCTCTTAGAAATCAAAATCAGGCATATCTGGAATATCAAAATCATCATCCGATACTTCTTCTAGTTTTATATCCTCATCTACTGTATCTTTTTTCTTTTTGCCTTTACCTTTTTTCTGTGGTGGTACGTAGGTTTTTCCCTGACGTCTGGCTCTGCGTTCTCTACGTTTGATTATATGATCTGGAGTTTCTTCACCTTCATATGAATCAAGCATTTCTTCTGAGAGTTTATTGTAGGCTCTTCTACCAACTGAATTCAAATTGATTTTTGCAAATTCCTGAAGGACTTTGAGGTTCATTAGGATTGAATATTCATCTGCTAGGGATTTGGTAATAAGATCCTCAACTGTTTCATATCCCAATTTTTCAATATATTCTCTTTGATTTGCCTCCTTGAATAAATATTCAGTTACAATATCTCCGATTCTTGTTCTGAATTGACTGAGAACCTCACCAAGAGCCATTGCATAGACTACTTCTGCTCCCATTAGTGCAATGAGATCATCACCACCGAGGAGCATACTTCGTATCTTGTCTGCAAACCTAGCAAGAACGGTTGAGAAATCTAGCTCAAATTCCTCTGAAAATGCTTTTATTGTCTGCACAGGATCACCCTCCATCCAGAATCTGGAGCAATGGGTGATAATATTGATTACCTCAGAAATAATACTATCTGCACCACGGATTTTTAGCTTTCGTTTACCTACACGATCGGTGAGTGTATCATCAGTACCTGTGTAAAACTGCTGGTATACTAAATCTCGGGTGATTGAGCGGATGGATTCCTCATCCAAAGTATCTGCTGCTAAATCCTTACTCTTCAGATATTCTATATCCTTTCTTACATCAGTTTTGAGCTCAACCTGTAGGATTTGGCCTCGTATTCTGAATTGAACTTCCATTCCATGTTCAACATTTAATCGATCTCTTAAATGCTTAGGAATGACAATTTGCCCTTTTTTACTAATTTTCATCATATCTCACCGAAATGTTCCCTAGATGTTGACCTAGAGCGCAGCAGTGATTTAGTTCAACCGGTATCATATTTAAATCTCGATATTACGCTGACCGAAGTTGAACTAGTGTGTTTCGATATCATATCTTGAGTTCGAGTATTCTCAAAAAAATAGACTTTCAAGGTGTAAAATGACAATATTTCAAAAATGATAAAGGGTGAAGAATTCATAGGTTCATCGTTTAACTTCGTGTTTCGAGTAATCAAATAAAAAGAGTGAACATAGTTTAACTTTATGAACCTCCCTCAATATTTTCAAAATATAATTCCTAAATCTTACTGTTATCTGCTAATCATGTCACTATCGTTATGTAACGTGAAAAAAACTGTTGAATTATGAAGGATAAGGTCAGGATTAAATCTATACTTGCCCAACTTGGTCTGAATTCCTTTTTTAATCCATTTCCTGAGTATATCGTGAAATTTGAACAAGATACTCTGATTCAACTGAATTTACGAAATTTGGATATTCCAACAATCCCTCATTTAGAGTTCGACTATTTAGAAACTTTATATATTGAGCAAAGTAATATACACTACATAACTAATGTCTCACTAAATTTACCGCGATTGAAACGATTGATCATTCGAGGAAATAAACTGCGTAGATTACCTGCTGATTTGTTTCAAGATATGCCACAATTAGAAGTAATAGATCTGAGTGAGAATTTACTTATTGAATGCCCTGAATTCTCTCACCTGAAAGGACTCAAAAGTATGAATCTTATGGGAAATAAGTTATCTTCTATCAACACTATTGAAAATTATAATTTGGAATATTTCAACTGCACTAGGAACAATTTAAAGTCTTTACCTGATGATATGTTTGTTAGAGCTTCACACTTGTATGAAATCAATTGTTCAAGCAATTCACTAGTTACATTTCCTGATCTTAAAAATAACTCCAATTTAGTAAAAATTGACATCAGTCACAATAAAATTGAGAATTTACCAATAGTGGCTACATGCAAGCAATTAAAGTATTTGCTGGCCAATGACAATAATATCGCTGAGATAACTGTTTCTCATTTTGGCCACCTAAGCAATTTGGTGCGAATCAATTTAAGTCATAATATTATAAGAAAAATAGGAAAAGTATTCACTCAATTGGAAAAGTTAGAATGGTTGGAATTGGAGTACAATCTCATTACAGAAATAGATGAGTATGCTTTTTCGGACCTTTCTTCACTAATTAAGTTAAATCTAAAAAAAAATCTATTAGACCATCTACCATCAGGATTATTTAATGGAATGCACAAACTCACCATGATTATCTTAAGTGATAATAATCTGAATCTATTACCATACGATATTATTCAACTACCATCACTCTGGGAGGCGTATTTTAATGGTAATCCTATTGAACTTCCAAAGTATACATTTGTGGGACCTGAAAAAATTAGATATCTGAAACAACTTATAAGTGATTTTTATAAGTGAAGATTGCACTTTCAAGGCTGTAGTCTGCATGTTAGAATTAAAAATCAATATTCAGTACTTTATTTATGTAATTGGAAACAAGTGAGGAATTTCACATTTAATATACTCCTTTCTGAATCAATTTATTATATGAATGAAATAGAGGATTAGACGAATTAGAGCTGTTTTTCAGTGAGTAAAAATCGATTACCCCTACCTAGTGAAAATGATCCCTTGCAGTGGATAGAGATTGAAGAGGCTAGTGAGCATAATTTAAAAGCTGTCAGCACAAAAATACCTAGAAATCGATTTGTTGTGTTTACTGGCCTATCTGGATCAGGCAAATCAAGCCTAGCTATAGATACATTATTCAAGGAAGGTCAAAGAAGATTTGTTGAATCTTTATCCTCATATGCTAGACAATTTCTAGGGAGGATGGAAAAACCTAGAGTTAAAGCAATCAAGGGTCTTAGTCCAGCAATATGTATAGAGCAGAAAACAAGCTCAAGCAACCCCAGATCTACAGTGGCAACAGTTACTGAGATTATGGATTATCTGAGAATACTCTATGCATCAATTGGTATCCCTCATTGTCCGAGTTGTGGAAAGGAGGTTCTTTCCCTTACTGGTCAACAGATTGTGGAGAAGATTATGGACAATGAAGAGGGTAGAAGGTTTAAAATCGTTGCCCCCATTATTATCAAAGAAAAAGGTACTTTCACCCGATTGTTCAATGAGCTGAAGAAAGAGGGGTATAATAGAATTGAAGTAGATGGAGAAGAGTACTTACTAGATGAAGAGATCCCAAAACTTGATAAGAATTATAAACATGATATTTCAGCAGTCATTGATAGATTACGTGTTAAAGAGGGGATAGAAGGAAGATTGAATGAAGCAGTAGAAATCTCACTTCGCAGGGCAGAGGGTCGAGTACGAGTTGACTATCTTGATGAGGAATCAACAGAGTCAGTAATTTATCATGAGTTTGCAGGATGTATTGAGTGTGGTATATCAATTGGAGAATTAAATCCACGTATCTTTTCATTCAATAGTCCGTTAGGTGCCTGCTCCCAATGTACTGGTCTTGGATTTGTTCATGAAATTGATCCGGAACTAATTATTGCTGATCGGAAACTTAGTATTAGAGATGGGGGGATTGCATTTTTCTCATCTAATGCATCTGAGAGCTCGTGGAGTATTAGACAAATTGAAGTAGTGGTGAACCATTTTGGAGGTTCTTTGGATATTCCCATCGAGAAATTACCAAAAAAGGCTTATCATGCAATATTGTATGGATCAGGTGAGAAAATAAAATTCAAGTTTGAAAATGATTCTGGAGATCGCTCCTGGAAGTATGAATCTGAGAGAGAAACAGAAGGACTTATCAGTACCATCAAACGTAGATACAAACAAACGAAATCAGATGGAGCTAGACGTTATTACGAAAAATTCATGGCTAACCGGCCCTGTCCCACCTGCAAAGGTCAAAAACTCAAACCATCTAGTCTTGGAGTTTTGATTAACGATAAGAATATCATGGAGATAAATCAGCTTTCAGTTGGTGATGCTTGGGATTTCTTCAACTCTCTTGATTTATCCGAAAGAGAGAAAAAAATTGCTTCCCAAGTCCTCAAGGAGATACAAGGTAGACTTGGCTTCTTGAGAGAGGTAGGATTGGAGTATCTTACTCTAGATAGAAGCTCTGCCTCCCTTAGTGGTGGTGAATCACAACGAATTAGGTTAGCTACACAGATAGGTAGTAAACTGGTAGGTGTATTATATGTATTGGATGAACCCTCCATCGGATTACATCAACGAGACAATGAACGTCTACTCAATACTTTCTTTGAGTTGAGAGATCTAGGCAATACAATAGTCGTTATTGAACATGATGATGATACTATAGAATCAGCAGATTTCATTCTTGACCTTGGTCCAGAAGCTGGAGTAAATGGAGGGGAAGTAGTAGGTTGGGGTGCTCCAGATGATATTGCAAGGCTAGATACAATCACTGGGAAGTATTTAAGGCGAGAATGGGATATCGGACTTCCTGAATTTAGAAGAGAACCCAATGGTCAATGGATACACATCAAAGGAGTAGAACACAATAATCTAAAGAAAATTGATGTATCGATCCCACTTGGAGTAATGACTGTGGTCTCGGGTGTTTCAGGATCCGGTAAATCATCCCTAATATCTGATGTTCTTTGGAAAGCACTAGCTAAGGAATTTCATGGAGCATCTGATAAGCCTGGAAAGCATAAAGAAATCATCGGACTTGACAACTTGGACAAGGTAATTATGATTGATCAGAACCCGATAGGTAGAACTCCACGTTCCAATCCAAGTACATATACCAAAATTTTTGATCATATCAGAGCGATTTTTGCAGAAACCAGCTCAGCTAAGTTGAGAGGGTATACTAGAGGAAGGTTCTCATTCAATGTAAAGGGAGGAAGATGTGAAGCCTGTTCAGGTAATGGATATAATAAAATTGAGATGAGTTTCATGGGTGATGTGTATGTTACTTGTGATGTCTGCAAAGGAAAGAGATACAATGCAGATACTCTTGAGATAACCTATAAAGGTAAGAACATCGCGGAAGTATTAGATATGAGTATTGCTGAAGCCCACGAATTCTTTAAGAATATTCCAAAAATAAAACGAATACTTGATACTCTCATGGCTGTTGGTTGTGGTTATCTAAAATTGGGTCAGTCTTCAACAACTCTATCTGGAGGTGAGGCACAGCGAATCAAGTTAAGTAGGCAACTTGGTAAAAGAGTCACGGGACAAACACTCATTTTACTAGATGAACCAACAACAGGACTTTCAAAACATGATGTGAAAAAACTTCTTGAAGTATTACACACCCTGGTAAATCAAGGTAATTCTATTTTGATTATTGAGCATAATTTGGATGTTATAAAAAACGCAGATTGGATTATTGATCTTGGCCCAGAAGGTGGAATTGGTGGGGGAGAAGTTATCGCTACTGGAACACCTGAAAAAATTACACGTAGTAGAAAAAGTTACACTGGTAAGTATTTGAAGGCAGAATTAAATCGTTCACAGATTCATGATTATTGAACAGATTTCTTTGAGTAGGGTTTTTTCATCTTCACTTATCTTAGTATCATTCCTAGCTATAGAGTATACCTCCTCGATAATGGACATTTTTTTCTCAAAAAGTTCATCTGAGCTAACTTTTCCAGTTTCATGATGATTTTTTACCAAATCTGAATACTCCTTGATGTTATGACAAACATTATCCATCAGAGTAGTCTCTTCATCTGAAATCATCCCATCTTGAAGAGCGAGTCTTTTTAATCTAGTCTGGATGTTTTTGATGCTTATTTGATAACTCATCAGATTATCTATGTACATTAGGATATTAAATGTTTGTGTAAATCTGAATGATCAAAACACTCTAAATACTGAGCACCTGAGAAAGCGATATAATATGTAATCATGAATACAACGATATGAGCTATGAATTTTTCACAGTGAATGTATTCTCAGAAGTAGGTATCAGAGGAGGTAATCAGCTTGGTGTCATTATTACAGATGGCTCACTTACTAATGAGGAAATGCAGGTCATTGCTAAGCAATTTAACTACTCTGAAAGTACATTTGTAGATGAAATCAATGAAATTGGGGCACGAGTGAGAATTTTCTTACCCGAACGAGAGATCCCATTTGCTGGGCATCCTACCATTGGTACAGCATACATTCTGGAGCACCTTTGGAGGAAGGAGAACTCCCCTAGATCTAGTCTCACCTTAGATTTATCCCTTGGGATGATAGATGTATCCATAGAAGGAGATACTGATATAGACCTTGTAACAATGTGTCAATTTCCCCCTAAAGATCTGGGCGAATTTGAGGATAAGAAAAAAGTGGCCTCCCTGCTTGGTATTGAGGAACAAGATATTTTAGATGTACCATTACTCAAAATTGCACCCTCAGACCTACCATTTTTGTTTATTCCAGTAATATCTAGATCTATTCTTCAAAATTTACGACCTGATTTTCAAAGATTAGTGGATGATTTTGATGAATTAGGTTTTGAACCCTATGTATTTTGCATGGATCCTGGAGATGGAGGAACACTTCGAGCAAGATTATTTGCACCTAAGAGTGGGATAATTGAAGATCCTGCCACTGGTTCTGCACAAGCTGCCCTTGCGATGGCTCTCATTAAGACAGGATTGATTGATACAACTTTAAATTCCTTCTCTTTTATAACTGAACAGGGATATGAGATGGGTAGGCCTTCAAAGCTGTACAATTCAATAGAGATTGATCATGGTACATTGAAGCGAACGTTAACTGGAGGCAAATGTTTTCTAGTATCAAATGGTTTACTATACCTAAACTAGTGTTCTTGGGATTGTAGGATCATCAGGCATGACTTGGATATTTCCTTCTTTACCAAGCGATATTTGGTATTGGTCTCTGAAGACTTTAGTCCATCCATTTACGATTTTTATAACTGAATTCAATTTGTATAATTCTCCTGTATTTGCCCCCCATAGGGACAAGATAACCGTTCCCGTGGCATCTCTTAATAGTAATTCCCACACATATCTCCTCTGCCCCTTCACCATAACAGGCTTAGGTCCATTTCGAGAGAGTATACGTGCGATAATGAAATCAAATGTCTGATCTGCCTTTAAATCAGTGATCTTCATGTAACAAGACATCTTTTGATCTTATGATATATTAATTGTTCAGTCGCATGTTTTTACTAGAAGCAATATTTTATCCAAAAACTCTCCGAGATTTTACCGAAAAATCAGAATATAGAATGAATCTCAATTTTATTGATATAAAATCATGTATTCTCAGAATTGAGATTCCATTTGCTTATAGCGCTACATATGGTTTGCAAATTTTAATTCATCATTATTGGATGCTCAAACACTAAACCACAAGATAGACATACTAATTCCTTAGTGTCCTTGTCAATAACCACTTTTCCCCTGCACTCATCACAAGTTTTCTCAAAACTTTGGATATACTCATTGATTTCTTGAGTATCATCCACATAATATTTTGTAAAGAAATAATGAACATTACAATAGTTACATGAATATCGAATTTTTGAAACTGATGTTAAAGGTACAATATTTCCCATCTGACAATTTCCACAGAGTTCTGATTGTTTGTATTCATATCGGTAAATCATTTTGCATGACCCACAATATCCATTCGTAAGAAAACGGTTACAATCAACACAATGATCCATAGGTGTTGTGATCTCTAGGTCTTAATAAGGTCCAATTCTGAGATGTGATCAAATGCAAAAAATGAAGAGAAGGTTGAATAAACTGACGATTAAAATCTCAAATATGTTCTTCTATAAATGCTTCTCATCTTCATTGATCCTGAATCTGACACCTATTTTATTTTTCAAATTGCTGAATCTCATTAAATAGTAGATATATATCATCAGAATTGTTGTAGAAATGTGGGGCAACACGTAGCCCATTAGCCCTTGCATCAAGGACAAAATTGTTGTTCTGAAGATATTTTGCTTTATTTTTGGCATCTTTAATTTGAATGTTGACAATTGCTCCTCGTTTGTCATCATCAGTGGGATTGAGTAATGTGAAATCTGCATCCAGTGCCAGGTCAATCAATTCTCGGGTGATGTTCATGTTATGTTTGTATATTCTATTCACACCAATACTATCAACCTTTTTCATACCAGCTACGGCGGTATAGGCACCTACTGGATATGGTGTTCCAAATTGGAATTTACGGGCATCAGAGGGCCTGTGAAGTGAAGTACGTAATGAGTTGAATAGATCCTCAAAAGGATTATCCACGCCCATCCATCCTATAGAGAGAGGTTCCATGGTTTCAATCCAATCGTCCCTTACATACAAAAAAGAAATTCCAAATCCGCCAATTAGGTATTTCAAGCAACCTGACGCAAGAAAATCGACTCCCGTTTTAGATACATCATGAGGAATAGTTCCTGTACTCTGGTATGTATCCAAAAACAGTGGAATTCCCGCTTCAGATGTTAGTTCCATTAGTTCCTTTGTATCAATTCTGAATCCTGTATTTGAAACAACCTCACATGCAGTGACTAGCTTAGTTTTATTGTCAATAGCTTTTCTGTACTGATTAAGATCTACAGTTTTCTCATTTACGGATTCTATCACTTTATATTTTAAGTTTCCTGATGCTTGAGCCATTATGTTGCTTGGAATTGCTGGGAAGTCGAGATTATTGAATATCACATTATCATTGGATTTAAATGGAATACTAGACATAATTGAGGCAATGGCTGTTGAATTTCCAAAAAAATAGGCAACATTTTCTGCTTTTGAACCAATTAGTTTGGCAAATAATTTCCTTGCTTGTTCAACTTGATCCGTCCAACCATCTTCAATATTCCAGGCAATACCTCCATATGAATCCCAATCCTCTAGAAACTGTGTTCCTGCTTTCTTGACTTGAGTTGCTAGTGCTCCTGTTGAGCAAGCATTGAAGTAAGTTTTTTCTTGTAAAATAGGAAAATCATCGCGATGTATTCCTTCCATGCTATAGAATTCTGCGGTTATTATTCAAATATATCTACGAAAGCTATTTATTTTGTGATATTATGAAGAATTTTCACCATATCCTCAGATTTTTCTCCAAATTTCGTTTTGAATGAAAAATGCAGGTTTTCATTGAGTATATTTTTAATTTCATTTTGATCTGCAGTTGATAAATAGTATTTACATTTACCTAGATCGATTTGCATCTGATCAATATGCTGAAGGATATGTCTCTCTGCCACTGCAAATTTGAAATGTTCTAAGTCTAAATCCTCTGAAAGAATATCCCCTATAGTATGGGTTTTCAAGTATTTTGATGTTGTTCCTATACCAATTGCTCCGATTATCCCTTTTGTTTTACCTGGGAGTAAACTGGCCGAGATTGCAGTCACACCAAGTGCAAGTACACCTTTTGCTACCTTCCCCCATTTGGCCTTTTTATATTCTCCAAAATTGGGTACTAGCATTATGTGATGGAGTTTAACATACATTCTATCCAATCCAGTTATTAAGGTGAGTACTTGTTCCACAATACGACTTCCTCTCCCCTTGCTTATGATCACAACTTTTTTGTTCTCACGTATCCCAATCTCTATCTGCTTGAGTAGAACTTCAGCAAGATCCAGGAGAACTTTCTCTCCATTTCGTGTATCTATAAAATCGCTTCTTTCTTGATTTTTACCACTTTCATGCCAATCAAGTGCAATGTACTGATGTTTTTCAGGTAGCACTTGCTTCACTTGAGCATGAAAAACAGAACTTTTTTCACCCCAATCAGAGGCTGTAATGATAAGTGACATATATAATGATAACATTCTCTCCTATTTGTATCATTCCATTGAGATGGTAGATCATCGACTGAGTAATCAGTAATTATTTAGATATTCATCCAGCCACCGCTTAATTTGATCTCGAACCTCTCTAAATTTCGACAACTTTTGATTTTCAGGATAATCTGAGGGATCCTCAAAACCAGCATGAATCGTCTTTTTTGAGCTAGGAAAGAAGGGACAGGCTTCCTTAGCAGAATCACAAACTGTGATCACAAGATCAAATGGTGAGTCAATAAAAATATCAATAGTTTTTGAAGTTTGATTGCTGATGTCGATGTTCAATTCGTTCATCACTTTATAAACCTCAGGTTTAATAGAACTCTTCTCAGTCCCTGCACTGAAAGCATGCCAATTATCTCCATAATAGGCATTGCATAAGCCTTCAGCCATCTGAGATCTTGCTGAATTATGTGTACAAATGAATAATATCCGTTTTTTCAATATAAGCTACTTAAATTTACTTATTTATTAAAACTTAATATCTGAGAATCCGAGTAGGGGTGTGAAATTATTATTATGCTGTTGCAAGATTTCTAGCTTCTTCGACATGTACCGATATGAGATTGTCAAATTCATGATTGAGAGAGTAAAATGATGATCGCATATCCATTAAGCTTGGTTTAGTTAGAATTAAATCACTTTCACCAAGTTTTTTGAGTGCATATCTAACAGTTTTTGCTGGAATACCTGACAGTGCTATAATCTCTTTTTGAGTAAGGGTGCCTTCTGCGGCCAGGAGAAGGAGAATTTTTTTAGAAGATTTGGGAAGCCGGGGAATTTCGTAGAGCATTTTGTTGTACCTCAATGAACCGATTAATCAGCTTTCAGTGACTGTTCAGCATTCACCATTGATCACTGACTATTCAATGACTGTTCAATACTATTCAATGGCTTTATACATATATAAATATTTCTTTTGTTTTGAATAGATTCAATTCATTTTTTGTAGAACACTGAACATTGGTGAAAAATATATACTGCTATAAATCAACTGTAATGTGAAAATATAAACTTTTCAATATGTTTTGAATGTTAAATTCAGTTTGAAATCAACTATACAAAAATTGTATAATTTTTATCTAGATTTATAATTGTCAGAAAAATTATAGTGCTACTGAATACTATTACTGCCGTCTATTTATTGAATATTCTAGAGTTAGTAGATTTTTTTAGGAAAATGAAAGAAGATTTTACTAGTTTGATTACGCGTTTAATCAGACGAATTTTATCAATTAAACACGATATTAGCTTATTATGAAAAATTATTTCTTTGGGAAAAGTACAATGTATCTACGCTATCATTATCGAAAGATAGAATATTTTATAGTAATAGAGTACCATAAGTAAAAATATAAAATAAAATTTTTAATTTCGGTGATATACTGAATAAAACACTAATATACTTAAACCTCTATTTATTATCTGTAAATATGAAGTTAAACACTCGTCAGAAGTTCATTATCATAGTTTTGAATAATAACAAGTTTAAGTTACCTGATACTACGAACTTTAAAATTGGGTATGCAACAGCTCATGTGATTGATCTAGTGCTAGATTCATATCTTATATTCACCTCTGAAAAAACACTAAAAATTAATGAGGATCATGAGATCAATGAACGAGAAGCGACCGAAATCATCACAGATCCTGCACCTAAAAAATTATCTTATTGGATCAATAATCTACTGGATCGTAGTACAGAACTAGCATCCAGATCCATCAGGCAACTTATTCGTGAGGGAATCATCAAAGAAAAGGTTAGTAGCAAATTTAAAATCTTCAAGGAGGTAAAATATGAAATATCTGATGAATCAGTTATCAACTCAATTAAGGAGGAACTCAATGAAATTATTGCCAGTGGAAATTTGAACGATTTGGAGATGCTGGCTCTCATAAGTCTACTTTATTCATGTGATTATGCTGATTGGATATTTGAGGATTCTATGGATGCATTACAAGAAAAAATGCAGGAACTTGCTGCTCGTGGTTGTTTTTGTTGTAATATAATAGAGAGTATTGATGATGTAAGGTTGCGTTTAAATCAGTATTATCTAGCTTATTATCATCCAGGTCTCTGGGCATAATCACTTCGGTATTGGAAATCGTAAGATTGCGACAATGCTTCCCAATCCCTCTATTATTTTGCCATTATCATGCATTGATGACATTATAGAGACAAATCCTCGCATCGTTCTAGCATCATCCATAAGTCTATTAATTTTATTGCGTTCCTCAGGGCTTTTATGAAGCTCTTTATCCAGTATAAGCAGTTTCTCTACTGCTCCGATCTCAATTGCATGAACTACATCACCGGCATACGCAACCAATCCAGTATTTCTTCCTAGATGATCAAGAATTTCCTGAACAAGCTCGGCCTGTCGAACACCCTTATTTTGTTCCACAAAATTCTCAGGTAGGTGATAATTGAGAATTTCCTGAATTCCTGGTCTTCCCGAGCTTTTAATAGCTACATTCAAAGATTGTTTTATTAGGTTAGGAAGAGATTTTCTTAACAATTCCATGAATTTCTCATGAATAAAACCCGGACCCCCAACAACAAGCTGCTCAATTTTGCCTTGCTTTTGTAAATCTCTAAGAAAATTGAGTACTTCTTCAAAATAATCCTGCAAGGATTGTTGATATTGGTTTGGATCTGAACCTTTTCTTGTCACAGCAGGCACAATCTCAAGTAAAATTTTCGATGCATGACTACCAACCTGAGTTATTAATGCATGATCATCATCAATGACAAGAATGATGAGACCCAGTGGATTACCGAGTTGCGATTCGCGAAGTTCCTCCAATTCACTTCTGCTCCAGCTATCCTTAATGATACTCACAGGTTTTTTCAATTCTATAGCTATAGAATGATGACTACCCAATGAAACACTTTCATCCCCTGCAGAAGCAATTGTTCCTTTTACTCTGATACTCTCACCAAATCCATGGAATTCTGTTGATATTACGACAAGTTCAATTGTAGTGGTTATTCTCGTTGTAGTTTCGGATCCAGAAGTACCTTTTTTCACCTTTCTACTTGTTTTGGCAATTATTCTATCACCTTCGGTAATGATATTATATAATACATAGAGATCATCTGAATCTTCAGGAACAACTTCCACCGTTCCCACTTTCAAGTGTTCCTTTAATTTCATTTCAATTGAAGTATAGCTGGAGCTTTCTTATTCATTGTTATTACTATTTATTAAATTGAAATAGCTGTTCGAAACAGTGAGAAATTATGTCAGAAAATGGTTTGCTTCAAATAGGTATATGCTTCTCGTCATAATATGGCTTCCTTTATCCAGATTGCCCTTGGTATCGCGATTTTCTGGATAATTCTTTATTATTTGTCAAAACAATGGGATCTATCTTCACGTGGAATAATGGTTGCCCCAGGTATTCTTGTTTGGAGAACAGAAATCTTTAACCCGTATTTTGATAAAATCACTACTAAATTCAAGTCAGTGTTGAATTATTACTCTGAGTTTAGTAATACTGCAGCAATTGTTGTGTTTTTTGCTTTTCCAATCCTATTATTAATAAATATCATACGATTCTTCCTTGATTTTGCTTCTCCTTTGTTTGTTCCCAATCCAGTTAAATCACTTAATTTGGAATTATTATTGTTAATTATTTTCCCTGTTGTTGTAGCATTGCTTATTCATGAACTGATGCATGGAATGATGGCGAGACATCTGAATGTGGAAGTAGATTCCTCAGGAATAGTTATTTTGGGCTTCATACTCTCAACTTTTGTAAAGTTGGTTCCCGAATCAATTGCTCGTTTAGAATTGAAAGACCGATTAAAAATAACCAGCAGTGCAATCATTGCTAACCTATTACTCGCATTAATTCTCATACCTTTGTTGATGGTGTCTTCACATTTAGTGACGCCACTATATCATAATTCTGAAGGTGCACTGATAACTGAAGTGCTAATAGATACACCTGGAATGGAATATGGTCTTGCTAGAGGAGATATCATAACACATGTGAGGATTTTACAAGAAGGATTAACAGTTCAAACAATCCAAACTGACAATGCAAATACTCTTTTAGCTACATTGCGAAATATTCCTGCTGGCAATAAATTCATCCTTGTAATGTTGGACAGGGAGTTAATAGTAGAGGGTGTACAGCCTCCTCTAAATTCAGAACTGATTGATGGCTCATATCTTGGTATTAGTATTGTCGATTATAGGCCCGGACGTCTATCTTTCCTCAGTCCATTTTTTCCACATTATCTTACATTGGAATTGCAATGGCTTATTAATATAAATCTAATTTTTGGATTGTTTAATCTTCTTCCCCTTCCTATGACGGATGGCGGATTTATTTATGATCTATTGATGAGTAAATCCAAATTGGATGAATTATTGTTAACTCGCCTGAAAAAGGTGATATATGTTCTTTCAATATTGCTCCTGGGATTAAATTTATTGATGACCGTATTTTGATCTGTAGACTAACGAGATATTAATGTAGATGAATAATTATTGGTTCTATTAGTGAAGTTTCCTCAGTGTACGCTAGATAATTGTGTGAAAAAAGCAATTTGGCAACGACCATGGGATAAAACCTACCTTTGTCTCATGCATTTCAATCAATCATTTCTACGAAGGGTTCAACGCACTATTAATGAGTATAAGCTGTTTGAAAGAGATGATATCATTGCTATTGGTGTATCTGGAGGGAAGGATAGCATTGTTTTGCTTGATGTAATGGTTAAACTACAGGAGAATTATCCCACCAAGGTGATAGCAATCAGTATCGATGAGGGAATACGTAATTACCGTGAGGATGGATTAAAATTTGCCAAGATGGCTGTTGAGCGATATGGTGTCGATCATCATACATATTCCTTCAAGGATCAATTTGGTTATGAGTTAGATGATGCATTAGTATTGCTTGGTGATAGTAGAAGACCTGCCTGCTCCTATTGTGGTCCATTTAGACGGAAAGCCCTCAATGATGCAGCGAAGGAAGTAGGTGCAACTAAATTGGTAACTGGACACAATGCTGATGATGAAGCACAGACTGTACTCATGAACCTCATGAGAGGAGATCTATTAAAGACTCTCCATAGTAATCCCAGGCCAGAATTCAAACATCCTGATTTTGTAAATCGAGTAAAACCATTCAGAAAAACTACAGAGCAGGAGATTGTACTTTATGCAAATTTGAATAACCTGCCATATCAAGAAGAGAGCTGCCCTCATGCAGTGGAAGCATACCGTGGGTATATGAAAGATATCCTTACGGAGTACATGGAGCACGATCCCTCTGTGCTTTTCTCTATTATCCGGAGTTCTGATTCCCTGCATCATCTGGGTAGGTTGGCCGGTGAAAAGCGGCATAAGGGTAATAAGACACTTACTGCATGTTTGGAATGTGGTGATCCCAGTAATTCTTCATTATGTGGTTCATGCAAAATAATTAATGAGTTAAATTCCAGGGAAGAATAGATAATCTCCATCAGCTACTGCGATACCTGCGTTCACAAGGGTTTGTATCCCAAGATTTAATCGTTCATCAGTCCAACCCAGAATATCTTTAATTTTCGTTTTTGTTGCCTCAATTCCATGTGCAGCTAGTAATATTTTCTGTGTATCCTTGGATAGTTCTGCAGGTTTGAAGTAAATGATCTCCAAATCATTATCAAGTTTTTCAAATGATGGAATTAGCTCCTCCTTGGCCAGTAATTTTACTGCTTCAGGAATATCTTTATCCTTCAGAATCCAGTTATCTCTTGTTTTTGCAAAATGTTCCCGCAATTTGACGAGTGAAACGATTCCTCCTGTACCTGTGATCTCCTCATTACCAATTAGTAATAATTCACGTGCTAGCAAGGTAATAAATTCCTCTCTTCTGAAAGTTGGGGATTTTATTTTTCCTGAAGTACCCACAAAGATTGATAGATCAGCTTCTTCTCTAAGTGAGGAGAGTTTGCTATTAATGAGCCTCGAAGACTTTACTGTATTTTTATGTTCTTTCTCTCGCATCTCTATTCCTTTCTTAAGGATCTCCTTCTTTGCCAACTCATCTTCTTTCTCAACATTCTGGAGATCAGTGGCGAAGGCAGCAAATGCCTTTTTTTTCTCATCTTCATGCTCTGCCATATTCTATTAAGGGATACCTAGGTATTAAAATATTATTGATTTTCTAAGTAATTAATAAATCTTTTCCTCACATAAGTATTGCTTTTTATAGTATGTTTGCCTATATAAATTAAGTACCATCCTAAGTTCATTTGGAACATAACCCGTTTTGTGTAATGATAGGGCAGATGGTATCGGAGGTTAATTTTTAATGAAAACACCTAAAACATTTAACAATGGCAAAATCAAACTCACAGCATACGGTGCTGCTGGGGAAGTTGGAAGGAGTGCCTTCATTCTTGAGGATGAAGAGGACACAGTACTAATCGAAGCTGGAATCAAAATACAACCAAAGGATGCTCCAAGTTTAGCACCCGAGGGATTACTTTCTCGAGTTCAAGATATTGATACAATTCTACTCTCTCATGCACATATCGATCACTCTGGGTATATACCAGCCTTATATATGGCTGGCTTCACAGGTTCAACCTATATGACAGAACCAACAAGGGATATTCTTAGAGTACTCTGGGAAGATCAGTTGAAGATTGATGATCGACACTGGGATACTGATAGTATGGATTTAGCTTATAATCAAATCAAAACAACAAAGTATCGTCAAATTATAGAGATAGCTAATGGGATCACCATTGAATTCTATAATGCTGCACATATTTTGGGCTCAGCTATGATCCTTATTGACTGGAAGGGCTTCAGAATTCTCTATACTGGAGATATCAATGATCAGCAGACCCCACTTTTCGATGGATTTGAAATACCCGATGGAGCTGTGGATGTACTTATCACTGAGACTACAAATGGTCTCAGACAAGTTGCAGATAGACAGCAGGTAAATCTAGACTTCATCGCTGAAATCAGAAGAATTCTAGACTCTGGTAACAAAGTGATTATTCCTGCATTTGCAGTGGGCCGATCCCAGGAAATTCTAACTGTGCTTACTGAGCATATTAAGGATTATCCTATATACGTCGACGGCATGATCAACAAAATGATTGAGATCACCGAACGTTACCTCTATGCTGAGTGGGTAGATGAACATCTATTGAACAGGCTTAGAAAGGAAAAGATCTACTCTCCTTTTAAGTATGCTAATGTTACCCAGATCTCCCCAATGAAAATGGAGAACACCCATGACTTTCGGCGAGAACTGGCTAATTCAAAAAATCCTTGTATTATTTTGACTACAAGTGGAATGATGGAACCTTCACCACTACACACACATCTATTGAGAGGAGGAGCACGTCAAGGAAACCTGATTGCTGTTACTGGATATCAAGCTGAGGGAACTACTGGTCGTGAAATACTCAACGGACAAAGACGAGTAAAACTTTCTGTGAACAGAAAATCTTTCAAAGAAATAGATATCAAAGCACAGGTGAAGAAATTTGGTTTCTCAGGGCATACAACAAGTGAGGGAATTGAGTTACTGATTAAAACCATAAAACCAAAACAGATATTTCTTGTTCATGGAGATCCTTCCAATATTGAACAAGTAAAAGCTCAGATGACAAATGGAGTTATTCCTGTGCAATTGGCACACAGTAAACCCATGATACTTAGTTAGTTTTGCATTAATAACAAACAAAAATCCAAGATTTATTAGAATAATATTTGAGATTACTTGCTTTTGCATACTTATGAAAAACAAAATCATTGCAGAGATCATCTGTTCTCCTCATGGAGGAGGAATCTCTGTTTCGAAATATGTAAAAGCAGCAGTGAAGGCATTAGAGGCTTATGAAGAAATACGTGTCATTCATACTCCAATGAGTTCAATTTTTGAGGCTGATACTATGGATCAAGTACTAGAGGCGACGAAACGAGCCCATGAGGCCATTTTTGATACAGGTATACAACGAGTTGTGACGTCACTTCGCATTGATGATCGACGCGATAAACCTAGAGTAATGGAAGATAAACTACGAGCAATAGAGAAGTAATCATTTTTTATCCTTCAATTTTTTTAATATTTCAACAGTTTTTTGAAAATGAATACCTTCCCTTCCTGAAACTTGACGATATACCTCACATCTTCCACATAATAGTGCCTTCTCTGCAAAATTTCCCTGTGTAGTATCATGACACATTGTACGGGGAACTACCCAACAAGCTCTACCTCCATTTGTACCATTGTTTACTCCATCGAGCTTCTTATACAAACAAGCTGGACAAATACCACGAATCGTAGTATTCCTCCCACCTGGCTCTAATCCACAATTCATGATCTCCCAGCAGTTTAACGGGGGAGGCATATCCATTCTATGCTTGAAATAATATTAAAATCATGAGTTAAAAATGAGAAAAAAATGATGCAAATTAAAGAAAAAATATAATTTCGACTGTACTGTCTTGCTATGCAATTGGTACTAATTCAGCTAAACACCGTTCAATATGTATATAAATAAAGTAAACATCGGTGATCTATTGACTACTGATTATAGAGGTAGATGCTTGCCAAACTCAGTTGAAACTATTCTCTTTGATTATGATGGAACTTTGATAGACATTAAAGAAAAATGGTTAACTCCTCTAATTCGAGCCTTTGAACGTATTAACGGTTTCTTTCCAGAAGAACAATTGCGTGAGGCTTTAATTGATCTATTGGTCAATGCTCCATCCAAACATAATATTTTATACATTGTAAAGATAATGTATGGTATCGGAAGAGCAGGAGGTCTTGGTAGAATCGATTCTATCCGGTTTATGGTTCAGCTGAAACGTGAATATAAGAATAATGATCGGAAACATATTCCCTTTGATGGTATTGACACTATGTTTGCAGAACTTAAGCGTAAGGGAATAAAGGTGGGAATTGTAACCAGTGCTGCTAGGATTGATCTTGAAAATGCCTCTATTGATTTACCTTACCTATCTGATATACCCAAGATCTGCCGAGGGGATGTAAAACATGGTAAACCTGAACCCGATCCTATCCTGGAAGGGATAAAACTTGTAGATGCAAATCCAGATACTACACTATATATTGGAGATTTCCCTGCAGATATTTTTGCAGGAAAAGCAGCAAAAGTAATGACTGCTGGAATTCTTGGAGTAGAACCTGAGATCGCTAAACCACGAATGGAAGAATACGACCCAGATATCATTATCGATTTCGCTCCAGACATTGTTAAATTTGTTTAAGTGCAATTAACTGCCGAATATATTCGTTGATCTTCTCACCACAAGGAACCTATAAATAAGAATTATACCTTGAAATTACAGTGAAACAAGATTATCGGGGTAAGAGTCTACCTAGAACTCCAGAAGCCATTCTATTTGATTTCGATGGTACTCTCATTGATATGAGACCAAAATGGTGGGCTCCCGTAGAACGAGCATTTGAGAGGATTCTTGGATATGTACCTGAAGAGAGTATTCGGGAAAATATATCGGTTATTTTCAGTAAGATCCCAGAAAATCAATCCAAATTATTCTTACTTAAGATAATGTATGGTGTTGGGAGAGCAGGTGGATTAGGACGGGTACAATCGCTTAGATTTTTACTATTGGCCCGTTCTGAATACGAAAAAAGTAGACATATTAATGTACCATTTGATGGAATTGATGGAATGATAAAAGAATTGATTTCTAGGGGTATGAAATTGGGGATAGTATCTAGTGCTTCTCGTTCAGAGTTAGAAAATGCTTTGAATGAACTCCCCTTTCTCAAGGGAATTCCATTCATTAGCAGGCATGATGTGGAAGAATTAAAACCCAATCCGATCCCTATTATTAGGGGTTTGGAGATGATTGATGCAGATCCTGAAACCACATTATATGTGGGAGATTTTCAAACTGATGTTCAAGCAGGAAAGGCTGCACATACTATGACCTGTGCAGTAATGAATCTGGAACGGGAATTCGCCAGAGTTCGATTGGAAAAATTCGATCCAGATTTAATGCTAGATAACACAATAGATCTCATTGATTATATCTGAAATCATGTCTATGGCTTGATGAGATTTTCATCTATTGTGGCTGGTTTTCCATATTCTCTGTAGTAAACCTCTCTCTTATATGTATCCAAACGTCTTTTGGATTTGTAATATACGACTATATACATAATTAATAATATAGCCAATGGATAATATACAAAGCTCAAAACTCCAAGGAAGAATTGAATAGGGATATTATTTATCCTATTGAATCTTTTGGAGTGAAATTCTACTAAATCCTGAAGAAGTTGATCATCAAGTGCTTCAACATTTAGCATCTCTTTATTCATAAGTTTTAATTGTAGTTGTTCTTTCAAAAACTCTAGCAAATATTACATTACGAGAACGCTGTTAATGGCAATTTTTTGGCAAGAACTTCTAATTCGTATTCATTCATGGTTGTATACTGGACATGGGTATGATGAGCTGAGTCATTAGCACCTAACCCTCTTTCAAAGATTTCAGTGTTATCAAGTTGCTCTAGAAATTCACTCCATACATTCTCAAGGGCCTCTGGATTCCTAATGAAGATTATCCCTTTGATCTCAGCAATGGAGAGATTGAGTAGATGGTCAATATTCCAGAAAAGTGATTTAGGTGATGGTTTTTGACTATATGATATTCCAATTTCATCAAATATTTCGAGAAGATATTTTTGAATCATATGAGGTGTCTTATCTGAGGTTCTTGAAGTATGTCTACGTAATCGATTCCCAAGAGTTGTGGATCCTCTTGTAGCAAGAGCTGAACCGATGTAAAAGTAATATCCTGGCCTGAGTGAGATTGATTTAGACTGCTTGAAACTGCCAAATACTAATTCCTTTGCTTCTTTCAATTTGATTAACAACAAATATGTCCCATTAGGGTATGTATCACCTAACACAAATATGTGTCTCTTCATAGAATTCCCGTTGACGAGTAGTATAATAAAACTAGGATAGTGAAGGAGATTACCAGGTCTCCAAGGTCAATCCTTTTGTGAATGGAAACGCCTGATCCATTGCTTTCTTAATATCAGTGAGCACAACCCCTTTTTTGATGAAATTTTTGATCTCATCTGGATAAAAAGTGAAGAATATTCGGGCAAAATATTGTAGAGAACTACGAAGAAGAGTGGTGGGAACAGTATTTGTGATGATCATGAAGTAAAAGTCTCTTTCATGATGAACTAATATCGCACGATTTCCTGCATCGATCTCTTTAATATGAATCTGATTGTCTATTGAACCCAGCACTGATTGTACTGCTGAGATTATCCCTGAAAGAAGCGTGGCAGCCCCCTGGAGATTTGCCCCTTCAAATTTCGCAGTTGATATTGGTGTGCCGTTATACCCTGAAATGATAATGATACCATCTACTTGAGCTCTTGAAAGCATAATAGATCCGGGATTATAATAGATAACATAAGCTACTAGTATAAATGCAGATAAAAATAGGATTGCACCCGCATATTCGATGAAATTATTATCTGGAAATCCGAAATTCTGCACTAACCTGATGATTCTTGAGACTAATAATGCAATAGCTACCGCTTTCATTATTTTTAGAGAGTCAGATAGTCTTTTGGAGGGATTAACTAAATTTACAGAGAAATAACCATAGAGGAAAAGAATTGCTACGTACATTTGGAATAGATTCCCAATTGTACGATTATCAGTACTGTATATAACAAATCCATCGCTTGTTACAAAACCCATTACTGTGCCATCATTTAATGGTTTCCAAAGGAAAAGTAGTAGTTGAACAATTGAGTACTGAATGACACCAAAATACAGAACTGAGTTTCTTGGTTTGGACCATATCATTCTCATAGCATGGGTGAAAAACAAAAAATAAGTGAAATTTCTGAATGAGAAACATAATATCCAGAATATCAGATTGTTGGTAACCTGAGCTAACACTTCTGTCACGGTGAATAGGGAGCTTAACAAGAATACTGCTGAGAAAACTCCATACTCCACGATCCGGGTTTTTCTATACATTTTGTATAGACTAATGACAGGAATCAATGCAAATAAACCTGAAATTAAAAGCAAATAATGGGTGATAGATAGGGTTGATAGCAGTAATGCCACTAATATACTGATTTACTCCATATTGAAAAAGCTAACGGAATTCTTTTGATTAAATTTTGATTTATCTAGTGTTGGGTTTTTAATAAGATAAGAGTGATTCCAGCAAATACTGTGGATATAATAATAGCTAAATTGAAATTTGAATCAAATATCACCCCGTAAATCACATTTCCTACAAAAATCGAGAGCCCTAGGATCATATTAAAGATCCCGTATCCTGTTGCCTTGAATTGGGTTGGAATCTTATCAGCCATCACAGCTTTGAAGTTTCCCTGAGTCAACCCATAGGATATTCCATAGAGTATAAATGCTATAATAAGGGTGAAAAGTGAATTTACAACTAGAAACACTAGTAATGCCACAATAAAGGCCAATGATCCCAATTGCAACACAAATATCCTACCACGTTTATCAGCTAATATTCCTGCAAAATATCCAAAAATGGTATATACAAGATTGAAAATCATATACATCAATATCCCTGTTTGTATGCTATTGAGTGATGAAAATAATACAAAATTGACTTTTCCCGGAAGCAATACGAGAAACATATATGAGATGAGTGAGAGACCATGAAACACTGTTATTAACAATAATTTCCAATATTGGGGATCTATTTCCTGCCTGAAATCTCTGAAATTGATTGCAATGTCTTTCCTATCGACATTCTTACTACTCTCTGCAACAAAATATAAGGGGAAAAGTGTAAGAAAGCCAATTGCTGAACTAATGATAAATATAGTTGGGTACCCTATAGTTAAGGATACGAGTATCAAAGCCACAAGGGTTCCTAGAAATGCTCCAAAAGAATCCATGGCTCGATGAAATCCAAATGATCTTCCAATATTCTCCTTATTACTGAATTCTGCAATCATTGCATCCCTAGGGGCTGTTCGTATCCCCTTCCCAAAGCGTTCCATTAATCTGAAGAGTAGTAAGCTAATCCAAGTACCAGAAAAAGCCATGAGGAATTTGAATGTAGCTGGTAATCCATATCCCCAATATACATATTTCTTCCTTGCAGCAGCTAGCCTATCTGCTAGAAATCCAAAGATTCCCTTGAGTATGGACACAAAGGCATCAGTCACTCCAGCTATTAAGCCAATAGCAAGCCCTGATCCGCCAAGCTCAAGAATAACAAAGGGTAGAATGGCGAAATAGATTTCAGAACTCAGATCTGCGAAGAAACTTACGATACCAAGAAGAAAAACATTCCGACTGATTTTGAACCTTTTAGACATCAGTTCGAGATGTGACTGGGAATATATGAATAATGTGTATCTAAAGCCCTCATTTTGGCATTACGAATATGATGATTATCTCAATTCTTTTGAATCTTAATTTATGTAAATTGTCAATGCCTGTATCAACATAACGTACTAAATACATTTCATTCATTTAATCGAAATATAATATGTAAATAGATATTTAATACATAAAAATCACATTTTTCCAATTATAATAATAATAGTTCTTATTTACTCATATGTTCAATTTTCTGAATGAGTTTAGAGTTACCAGAAATTCATATTCTTGCTCAGCAGATGAAGAATGAATTGATTGGAAAAGAAATTATTCATGTTAAAATTGAAAATTATGAGAAATCTCAAAAAATCGGATTTATGAACAAAAATCTAGATGAATATCAGAACTTTGTAAATGGAAAAATTGTTGAGGTATTAAATAGGGGAAGCTCAATTCTAGTAAATCTTGATAACAATTTCTGCTTACTACTTGGCCCTGAATATGGTGGAGAATTCTTCTTTCTGAATGAAGGAGTAAATATTCCTGATATTTATAATATCCTCCTTACATTTACTGATGGTACTCAGTTTAGTGGACGGCTCAAAGGGATGGGAGTAATTCTCAGCTACAATAAATCACAACTAGAAAATAGCTATATTTACAAAAGAGAGTTTAAAGGAGGTCCCTCCCCATTAGACGAAAATTTTGATTATGAATTATTTAAAGCATTGACAAGTAACAAAAAAAGGCAATTAAAGTCAGTTTTGGTAGGTAAAGATGCTGCTATAGTTGGACTGATGAATAGTGCTTTTCAAGACATTATCTATAGAGCAAATCTGCATCCAAAGAGAAGAATGTCTGATCTAGATGAAACTGAGCGAATTTCATTATACAATTCTATAATTAATTTAATTGAAGGGAGAATTGCTAAAAATGGTAAAACTGAATTTTCCGATCTTTATGGAAAGAAAGGAGAATATATTCCATTAATGGGGCCAAATATGAAAGATGAATCATGCACAATATGTAGAACTCCAATTGCGAAAATATCTCATGGTGGAGGTCAAGTTTATCTTTGTCCTGAATGTCAGATAGAACCTTAATATGATACAATTAGTCTTCAAATCTTTCAAACAGATAATCAAACTTTATAAGAAGAAAAGGTGAAAATTATTGGTAAAGAAGGTTAACTTACAAACGATGATTATTCAGATGATATCTGGACAATTCAACTTGAAAGAAATAAAAATGAATTGAATTAGTTACTGGTCATATTAGGAAATATAATAGGAGGAGTAATAGAATTTCTACAAATCATTTAGCTTCTCTACTAAGTATGGACGTGGAAGAACTACTAAGTGCGTGATTTTCAATACCAGAGGATTATGGGTTTACATTAGATGCTGAATTTATTGTGTTTGAAAAAGATGATCTTGAGAAGAATATAGATTCATTGATTGATGAATTTAGGAATTATGAGAAATCAAAATTTGGTAAAATTGATACTATAAGTTAGAATTTTCCAATCGTCTCTCGTGCAATAACTAATCGCAATATTTCTGATGTTCCCTCGTAGATGGCTGTGATCTTGGCATCTCGATAATAGCGTTCAATTGGAAAATCACTTGAATATCCTGCACCTCCATGGATCTGGAGGCTCATATCTGCAGCCCTTACAGATGCCTCAGAGGCATAGAGCTTAGCCATTGCAGCTTCTTTAGTATAATTCATTCCAGCATCCTTCATCTTTGCAGCCCTCCAGGTAAGTAATCTTGCAGCATCGATTTCCATGGCACTATCAGCAATCATCCACTGCAATCCTTGAAACCGTGCAATAGGACCACCAAACGCTTGACGTTCTTTGGAATACTGCACTGCCGCATCGATAGATGCCTGTCCAATACCCAGTGCCTGTGAGGCAATACCAATCCTACCACCATCAAGTGTTTTCATGGCTATCTTGAATCCATCACCATCATTCCCAAGTAATCGATCTGCAGGTATTCTAGCATCATCGAAGGTTAGGGGAGTGGTGGATGAAGCCCTGATCCCTAGCTTGTGTTCCTTGGCACCAATACCAAAACCTGGGTCTCCTTTCTGTAGTATAAATGCAGATATTCCCCGGTGTTTTTTCTCTGGATCGGTGATAGCGAAGACCACGTAATAATCAGCCTCTCCTCCGTTCGTGATCCACATCTTAGATCCATTCAATACCCAATCATCACCATCCCTCACAGCTTTGGTCGTCATTGCAGCTGGGTCAGATCCAGCATCAGGTTCAGATAATGCAAAAGCACCTAGTTTATCTGAAATAACTGGTTTGAGGTATTTTTCCTTTTGCTCATGATTACCAAAGGTTTCCACAGGATAGGAATAGAGGGAGTTATTGACACTCATGGTCACACCAGTTGATGCACAGGCAGCGGATACTTCTTCCATGGCTATGGCATAGGATAGCGTATCAAGTCCACTACCACCATAATCTGGAGAAACCATCATGGCCATGAATCCAAGTTCTTGCAGTATTTTTATTGATTTGACTGGAAATTCTTCTTTCTTATCATATTCTGATGCCAATGGGGCGATTTGCTCCTTGGCCACATCTCGAGCTGTTTCCTTGATCAGCTGTTGATCTTCATTTAAACTGAACATATGGTGCACTAGATTGAGGAAATTAAATGAGTATCTCCTTGTCATTAGTTTTTTGATTCAACTACTACTGTTCTTGACGAATTCATATTCACAAATTGGATTCCGTATTTTCAGCTTCCACTAGTTTTAGTTTATTAAACACTACGGGTGAGAGATAAATAGCAGTGAATCCGGTTAAGCTGTATCGGATGTATCTTAAGAGAAAAGCCAACCAGGTATAGTCATCAGCTAATAGATCAAAAATGGCACTTAGCCCTTCCATAACCAATATAGTCAGAATAACTGTAATGAGTAATCGTAGTATCTTCTGAACTAAGGTTCCGCTTTTAGCATCGAAATTTATTTTATGTAATTCAAGATGTCTTCCAATAAGAAATCCAGTGAGAAATCCAGTATTGGTAGCAAAAGTCTCTCCATCCACTCCCCAGGAGGTAGCTAATCCACCAATATTCCAGATGATGACTGATGATACGATAGTAATGATGATCTGATTCTTAAAAGTCAGTTTTTTCCAGACCTCTGCTACTTGTTCCTCATACTTGATGAATATCAACACCAACAAGGCACCGAGTATCCAACCCAGAATAATATCTTCAAAGAAATGAACTCCCAAGTAGGGTCTTGACAGGCCAATCATGAATATTGTGAAGACAAAGGCTATACGTAAGTATTTATTCGTATATTGATTGTAAAGATATCCCCAAAATGAAGATGCACCCATCGCATGCCCTGATGGAGTTGAAAACTCAGTAACAGTTTGCTCGGGATCAGGAACGATCCACACATCCTTGTAAGTGGTATTTGCATATGGTCGGGGGTTTCTGATAATTATTTTCAAGATGTGATTGGCAGTAGATGCAATCACAGCCACCATGGCTATTCTAAATCCAATTTTCTTATCAACCATTACGTATAAAGCAGCAATGATGAATACATACCCGGGATTCAATTCTCCAAGAAGTGTGAAGAAATAAAAAATCGGGGTTAGGAAAGGTGATCGATGTGATACGATCCAATCCATCCATTCCATATTCCATGGTAGGGTTGGCTCAGACATATCTTGATATTTTATGCTGGTAATATTAAACTTACGTGAGATATTCCAACAATCAATGCTTTACTAGTTAAATTAATAGCATTAAGAAGATTGCAGTCACAACCCTAAAGTTTTAATACAATTTCGAGCATTCAGAGCATGAGGATACATGGTGTTTGATCTTGGTGAGTGCTTTATGGTACTCACAGCAAATTCAATTAACAAATAAGGAAAAGGTACAGAATCCATTATTCCAGATTACAGGTGATCAAATTGTCTAAAAAAACAACTGCAACAAAGAAAACTACAAAGAAAAAGGTAAGTAAGAAGAAAGAAACAATTCTGGTTACCTCAGCATTACCCTATATCAATGGTGTAAAACATCTAGGTAATCTAATTGGTTCATTGCTTCCAGCAGATGTCTACACTAGATATCTCAAACTCAAGGGTAAGGATGCGTATTACATCTGTGGAACGGATGATCATGGAACACCCGCAGAGATCTCTGCTCTTGAAGCAGGAAAATCGGTGGAGGAATACTGTAATGAGATGTATGAGGTACAGAAGGATATTTATGAGCGTTTCGGATTGGATTTTGATTACTTTGGACGTACTTCTGATGTAGAAAACCATGAAATTACTCAGGAAATGTTTCTTGCACTTCATAAGAATGGATACATATCCGAGAAATCCAGTATACAGCTATACTCAGTAGATGAAGATCGATACCTACCAGATCGATATGTGATGGGAACCTGTCCACATTGTGGTTATGAGAGGGCTCGTGGTGATCAGTGTGAGGGATGTACGACTCTGCTGAATCCTTCCGAACTCATCAATCCTAAATCAATTACAAATGCCAAATCCATCATCGAGGAGCGTGAAGTGAGCCATTTCTATATCAACCTGCCCAAATTACAGGATCGAATAGAGGAATGGGTGGAAAGTCATACTGAATGGCCCAATACTACCCTCTCCATTGCTAGAAAATGGTTAAAAGAAGGACTACGGGAACGAGCCATAACACGAAACCTGAAGTGGGGTATTGATGTACCACTAGAAGGATATGATGATCTCGTATTTTACGTTTGGTTTGATGCACCTAACGGCTACATCGCCATTACCAAGAAATGGGCGGAACAGATCAAAAAGAAACCTGCATTATTCGAGCACCTTTGGAAGGATGATTCCACCACATTGGTACAGTTCATGGGTATTGATAATGTTCCATTTCACTGTGTAACATGGCCTGGCTCATTACTGGGTAGTGATTTGGGGTATATTGCTGCCACTACTATCAAGAGTTTCCAATGGTTGACTTACGAGAAAGGTAAATTCTCCACTTCTCAGAATCGGGGGATATTCACTGATTCTGCACTTGAGCTCTATCCAGCAGATTACTGGAGATACTATCTCCTATCTATCGCTCCTGAGAGACAGGATACTGATTTCTTATGGTCAGAGTTTCAGTCTGCAGTAAACAATGATCTCAATAATGGGCTTGGAAATTTGCTAAATCGCTGTGTTACCTTTATTCATAAGCATAATAATGGTATTGTACCTGTTATTGATACTGTTGGTACTGAGGAGGAGGAGTTATTTGCTGCTCTTGATGAGTGTTTACAGGAATATTCCGAAACATTTGATCAAATTGAATTCCAGAAACCCATTCGAGCATTGAGAAAATTCTGGCAGGCAGGAAATAAATATTTCCAGGAAAAGCAGCCATGGAAGGCAATCAACACTAATCGTGATGATGCATTACTAACCATGGGTACTGCTACACATGCTGTACGTTCCATTGCGATTTTGCTGGCTCCAATTGCTCCATTTTCAGCTGAGAAAATATACGAACAACTTGGATTCAAGCCAAAATCAGTTCACAAAGAAAAATGGGAGAATATCAAGAACTGGGAGATCTTAAAGGGAAAGCAAATTCCCGAATTCCAAGGTAATCTATTTGAGAAAATCAACACATCTGATATCAAGAAGTTGAAGAAACGTTATGGATCTGCAGAAGAGGTAGATAAAAAACCAAAGAAGGATGCAAAGGAGAATAAACAAAAGGTGGAATCATCAGATCTTTCTTTAATTGAATATGATGATTTCTCCAAGGTAAGGCTCATAACCGCAAAAATTCTATCTGTTGAAGATCATCCTAAGGCTGACAAGTTACTAGTTCTTACCATAGATGATGGTAAACGACAGGATAGAACGATTTGCGCCGGTGTCAAGGAGTTCTATGGCAAGGAGGAGCTTCTAGGTAGAACTGTAATCATTGTGGATAACCTCAAACCAAGAAAACTACGGGGAATCATGAGTGAAGGTATGCTCATGGCAGTAGATATTGATGAAAACTCTCTATCATTGTTACAAACAGACAAAGATGCAAAACCAGGATTAGAGGTACATTAACCACCACCTGCAGGGGGAACAAGAACGACAACATCCCCATCTTTTAGTTTCTCGTTCTCCCAATCTGGAAAATCCATTTTCTTATCATTTACAATCACTAGGATTCCTGTGCTTTCTACCAAGGATACATAATTCTGGAGATCTGGATATGAATTCAATAAAACAGTAATCAATACATTTATACTCGCATTATCTGTAATTTCAATCTCAATTTCTTTTGCATTTAGTATCTCACGGATCATGGCGAAACTACGTAGAATTACTCTCACAATTACTCATCAGTGAGGCTCAATATTTCAACAAAACTATCAAAGACATTTTTATTGTTAATTATCTCAATATAATTGGTCGTAACTGGAAACATCTCCATAGATACCGTGAAGGAATTGAGATTCCTAATAATGGGAAATGGGATTTCATTACCCGATTTTGCATGCCTCGAGTATCCAACTCGGTTGAAGATGTTGATAACATCATCTTTTGGTGGAAGATATAACGCACTGAGGTTCCTAATCTCTTCATCTGTTAATGGCTTATCACTTGTCTGTGCAATAAATACTTCCAAACGTTGAATATTTTCAAGATAACCAAGTATAATTTCATCTTCAATCATACCACTGAGAGTGGATACACTTTCAATATTTGAGTTGATAATACTGATTTCCATGCTTATGACAGATTTTTTGATATCATCCATATTTAGAAGATCTTCCACCTTCCACTCATCAATAATGGATCGGAATTTATTGGATATTTTTTTCTTCTGCTCAGTGGATTCCTTGTCTACTTTCCAGATATTTGCTCGTTTAATTTCATACACTATAAATTCAAGAAAGTAATTCATATTAAGATAGGTGAGAAATGCTAAATTGATTTTGTTCTTGATAAAATATTCACGCATGATCTGAACATAGTTGACACTGATAATTGGGCTGAGATACATCAGCGCCTCACCATAGATATCCTCATGATCTTTTAACTCATTCAGCCATTCTGCAATGAAATAGATGAGGAATTCATGGCCATTTCTCCGATAATCAGAATCCAAATTGGTTTTGAGGAGAAAATCCATTTTCCTACTTAGAAATCCTATGATTTCATTCTCAAAAGTAGGAGAAAGAATTATTCCGTCAAATTCATTGAATTCCTCAATAATTTTTAGCTTAATTGTTTCAAAAGAATATGTGTCTAGCATTAAGTTAGCTTTCATCTCAAATATTGCCAATTCCTGCTCCGATGCACTCAATTCAAGGATTAATTTTGTTATACTTATCTCCCTGGAATAATCATCATCGATTTTCTTGTAAATTCCCAATTCAACCTGTAATTCAGTAATATTTACAATCAATTTTTGGGTGTCACGTAAGATGAGACTATTCAGATCTTTTTTGAGAAAAGTGTACACCCACATACCCGGTTCAATCGAATCTATGTGCTGCATTCCCAAGTACTTGTAAATGTAATCAAATAAAGTTGATTTTACATTAAATACGATGTTCTCTGCTAGATCGATGAGATTTTCTCGAATAGATCCTTCTGGGAGCTCATTAATATGATATTTTAGACAATATACAAATCTCGTATAACCTTGTAGGATATAATTAATTATCTCATGCCTCAGATGAATGGAAGTCAAGGATAGAAACCATTTATCAATATCAAAATCCTTCAAGTTGATGAAATTTGATATTATTCTTCCTAGAATTTTCCGTCTAGTAATAAAATCACTCTGGGTGACAAATATCTGATAGATGAGATAAGAAAATGTTGCACCCAATAAGGTTCTGAATGAGATTTTCTCTTGTGGATTAAGTTTATCCACCAATTTCCATATTGTATCAATGAGTTCCTGAGATTTAATCAATGCCTTATTACCTTGTTTCACATAAATCTTGATGAATAAGACAGCTAACCCAATTCTTTGATAATTTGTAGTTCTTGGGTTCTCAATTGTTTCAATGAATAATAATGCAATTTTATTTATTATGGTATGAATGGGTGTAGAACGTTTCTTAAAATACTCATTGACCTTATCATCCAGCAATAGATCATAGAGCTGTATTAAATCCTTATAATTCCATATTTTAAATTTAGAATTTAATTTTTCTCTTAAATTTAATTGAAAAATGCCTAAATCCTCAAATCCTGAGATGATTTCAAGAAAGATTTTTTCCTCCTTTACATCCAACATAAGTTCAACAATAGTGGTGTAAATTTCATTGATCATATCATTATACAAGCTGGTATTTGGCAATTCCCAGCGAGGAATATAGTGTTGATTATCTAATTCTACCAATAAATTATCAAAACTTTCCCATCCGATTTTGTTTTTGTTAACATAAAGGATATGCCTGCAGAGATCGGCAAGGGAACTTTTCTCGTACTCCTTAATTTTGCTAATCATTTGATGGCCGGAGAGATCTTCCAAAAGATCATGCCAATCTCCCTGGTGCAACAGGTAATTCAGAATCTTAATGAATTTATGGGCGTGTATAACGCCTTCGGTTGGTAAACTATATGGATCATTTGGTTTAATCCGTATGTTTTCAAGCGAAGGCAGTTTTAAGAAGCCTTTATCACTAAGACTCTCCAATTTTCTCAAGTTTTATCTCATTTATTTTATATTTTAGATTTTTTCACTACAAGTGAATTAAAGGTGTTAAAATAATATTATTGGCGATATTTTCTTCAAATTGCATATTAAGTGGATCTCAGATACAAGTTAAATAGTATCAATGAAATTGGTCGTTTGATAGATATCAAAATCTGTAGATTGGATTCCTCCATATTTAATACAAAATTATTACATAAGACAACTAATTTTAATAATAACAAAACTGTCGTAACATTGAGGATTTATGTCTCCTACGCGGTCGGTTGTTCGTAAAGTAGTGCTTGTTGGTGATCCTGCCGTAGGCAAAACTAGTATTAGGTATCGATATATGGGTAAAGGATTCAACGCCAACTATATGGTTACTATAGGCGCAGATTTCACCATAAAGAGAATAGGAAATAATGCACTCCAAATATGGGATCTTGCAGGTCAACCGATGTACAAATCCGTTCGAGATGGTTACTATAAAGGAGCACAGGGGATAATTCTTGTTTATGATATTACTCGACCTCAAACCTTCATTTCTGTGGCTTCTTGGATTAATGAGATCACCGCAAAAATTGGAAAACATCTACCTATGATACTAGTTGCAAATAAAACTGATCTCCGTCAAGATGGTGCTGATCATGTAACCCCTCATGAAGGTCAGAAATATGCCAATGTGCTAGCTGATTGGTCTAACCTTGATGTAAAATATATTGAAACATCTGCAGCCACTGGACAAAACATAGAAACCATTTTTGATGCTTTATTAACTGAAATTGATACTTTTCTCCAAATGCAAGATGATAGTTAAGATTGATTAATAATTATATCTCGTCTATTGTCTTTGTTAATCTCCAACTTAATTGTTCTGCTTGCATTTCTATTGAATTCGTCTCTATGTGTCACAATAATGAGTTGCCCTGCATCAAAATTGAACAATTCATCTCTGTCAACAATTTCAATAAACTCATTGATACGGTTAGAATCAAGATGATTGGTTGGTTCATCAAGTATGAGTAGTTTCATAGGAGCTACAAATTCTGCAAGAGCAATACGCAAAGCAACTCCTAATACAGTTTTCTCTCCACCAGAAATTGAATTTCGATTAATTAACTGCCCTTTATTGTATACCTCTAATTCACCTTCTTCTGAGAATATTATCTTGTCAAAGCCACGATTAGGTAACAAACGCTTCATTATTGACGTAATATGTAGCGAGACAACCTCGGTGATTTTAGCCATAATATTTGTGGGTAATTGAGCAATCAAATCCTTTACTTTACCTGATATAGGTATCACAGACATTAATTGAGTATTACTATCTCGCATTTCATTTATCAAATCTAGTGTTTCCTGGCATTTCTCTAATTGTTTTTCAAGCTCTGGAATCTCATTATTCCTTATATTGCTTGCTTTTTCATTTAATGAACCTAATTGAATGGCATTCTCATTGCTTTTCTCCTTAAGCTTGAATAATTCTTCCTCATCAATTTTGCCTTGCTTTGATTGCATGTTGATCTGAATAGATGATATTTCTTCTCCTAGTCTAATATTTTCATCAATCAGATTAGATAGGTTATCATAAAATGGTAGGATCTTTTTGTTCAGTATAGATAATTGTGAGCCAATTGTTAAATTTCTCTCCTCTAATTGGTTTTTCAACTCAGTACTAATTTCTATGTCTACATCCTTTGTTTGGACGATTAAGTTCTTAATTCTGGATGAATTATTCGAAATTTTACCTTCTGATATCTTGATTTGTTCTCTTAAAGATGTCAGTTGTTTGTGTTCTTCCTTCAGTTTCTTTAATTCATCTTTCTTAAGAGGTAACAACCCCTGATTTGATTTATCTAGTTCATCCATGAGTTGTGTTTCTTCAGTATGTAATTTTATTAACTCTTGATCCAATAATCGTATTTCCTCAAATTTCTTTTCTCTTTCTGGTATCTGTTGTATGTAATAATTCATTTGTTGCAATTGTTTATTCATAGTATTTAATTCGCTTTTCAATTGATTCAGATCTTCATCCAATCCGTGCTTTTTATTTCTCAGATTGGCTAATTCAGATCTAAATTCTGAAATCAATGCAGTATGTTTTGTAACTAAGTTACATTGATTATTTTCTTCAAATTTCCGTAAACATGTGGGACAAATTGAACTCTCATCTGCTTTCTCCAGTAATTGTATGGTTCCGAGGGATAGTTCAATTCTTGCATTTAATCTTCCAATATTCGTATGTAAATCATTTATTAGTTGTTCTTTTTCATTTTCAACGTCCATTTTATTTGAAATTTTTCTTTCTATTTCAACTATCTGATTTTGTAATTCATGAAATTCTAGTCCAAATTCTTTCTTAAGAATACTCGATTGAGCTGAGATTTCATTATTCTTGTTGAGCCTATTGGATTCTGTATTTTTTATTTTCACTATATTTGTTTCAATCTGGTTTTTAATAGTATTCAGCTTTAATTCATCTTGATGGATACTCTCCTCAAGTTTTGAAATTTTAGAGATAAGATCTTCATCAAGCATAATATTTTCCAATTTCACCTTGAGTTGATCATGATATTGTATTTCTTTCTCATTCTCTTTTTTAACTTGTTGAAGTTGAGAATAAAGTGAATTGAAATTATTAATTTTTAATTTAATTTCATCTAATTCCTCTCGAATTGTATCAAGATCACTTTCTAGTTTAGTGGCTAGTTTACGACTACCCTTATGGGACTCTTTCTCCTTATTCATATCCTTGAATGCCAAATGTAATTTCTCATTTATTTCTCTTTGATCTTGTTGATTTTTGGAAAATTGTTGACTGGTAGTTTCCAGAAGATTGGTCAATCTAACCAGTTCCATCCTCTCCTTATCCATGTATTCAATTTTTTTCTTTAAGTCACTAGATGAAATTGATAGCTCCTCAATTTTCACTAGAATTGTATCATATTCACTTTTCTTCTCCTCAATTTGTTCCTTTATTACCAATGGATCCACAAAATCTCTTTGCAATAAATTGAGTTTTACAGTAGTTTCTTCCTGCTTATTTACTAACATTTTATGTAATTTATTCAAATTATAATATGCTGTATCATAATTGCTCAATCCTAGAATTTTATTTAATTGTTCGATTCTCACTTTTCTATCTGCATCTAAAAGGACTGATAATTCTCCTTGCGCTGCACATAATGCATTTTTAAAAATTGTCGCATCTACCATTTGCTCTAAAATTTTCTGGATATACTCTCTAGACTCGGTGATATTTTTAGTAACATAACGTCTGAGTGTCTCATCTCTGACCCTCCAACTAGTTTTCCCAGTTTTATGAGAGATAATATATTTACTTAGATATTTCTTATCATTATATGAGAATGTAAGTTGAATTTCTCCTTCCACTTCTCCCCAAGTTACCATTTGATATTGATCAATCGATGATTCAGTAAGATATTTAGTACCGAAAAGAGCAAAACCAATTGATAGCAAGATAGTTGATTTCCCGGCACCATTTTGACCTGTTATCACATTTGTTCCTTTCTTGAATTCGATTTCTAAATGCTCATAACACCTGATATTTCTCAATAATATTTTTTCAATTAATAATCTACTCATTATCATTCCTCCTTTGCATTCTGATCTAATATGGTAATATAGTCGTTGAGCTCAGGTTCATTTATTTCTCTGATTTTTTTATTTCCATAATCTCTAACCAAATCATCGATAAGATGCATATACTTATTGTCATCATCGTTGCCGATAATTTCCTGAATAAATGCTTTCAGATGGTGATTTATTACCGTTTCAATTTCCAATTGAGTATAATTCTCTTTTCCTGAGATGTCATGTAGTAGATGCAAAATTTCTAATTCATTCTCCAATTTCTGTAAATCCAACAGTGAAAGTTCATCGATAGTTAATTGCGTTTTTACCTCTAATTTTAGAATCACCTTATCAGCATATAATCCCTTCTGCTTAATGTATTCTTTCTTTTTCCTTACTGAATTATGTATCTCTTCTTCTAATTCAGCTATTGATTGGGCCTTGCTAACAAGAGTTAATCGGATTTTCGGCCTAACTGGAATCTTATGCGTTTTAACATCGATTTCATTATTTGGTAAATTTTTAATTTCATAGAATGAGGAGTATAATACAATATCCTGTTCACAATCATTTCTTCTCCAATCATTGGTTGAGGTTGTTTCTGAACTTCCTGGGACATAAATTGCCACCTCAGGTTTTTTCCAAGGGATGTGATAATGTCCCACTCCTATGTAATTTACATTATTACCTTCAAAATCATCTAACTCGAGTTGCACTTGAGGGATGAACTGTCCTTGAATGTATACGTGCATAGCTAATATTGAGAATTTATCATTTGATGGGGGATCTTGATCAAGTAAATTTTCCATTGAATATTTAGATAATGATCCAGTTTGATATCCTATTCCGTAGATTTCAACATATTCATTTATCTCTATTTTTCGATCCTCGATAAAGGTAACTAAACCAAGATCATCTAGGAGGGAAATCACATTTCCACCTTTCTGTAATGACCTTGATGATTTTGCATCATGATTTCCCTTTATCATATAAAAAGGAATGTTTTTCTCCTTGACCATTGATAATATGCTTACTGCCTGCCTGATTGCTCCAGGTGACGGTGTTTGATGATGAAATAAATCTCCAGTATGCAGAATAAATTGAGGTTTAAGTTCCAGAATTTTTTCTATTACGGATTTAGCTGCTTGATAAAAATCATCAAATCTTTCTTCAAGATAATATTGCATGAATCCTAGGTGCCAATCGGATGTGTGCACAAAATGAACAGTATTCATCATTATTCTCCATAGATTTCGCTCGATCTGGTTTAAAAGATCAAAATCGAGACAATACCCATAGCAGTATTGAGATTAATTGTTTAAAAGAGTTTAGTACAGGTAATTCGAAATGAATTTCAAACCAATTCGATTTTTCTTTGAATATTTATTACTTTTTCATTGAATAAATCAATAAGAATATTATCTAATCTATGGCAAAGATACTATGGACAACGTATATATACATCCAACAGCTATTGTTGAAGAAGGTGCAAAAATTGGAAAAGGGAGTTATGTCTGGCATTTTGCACATATTCGTTCTACTGCTGTATTAGGAGAGAATGTTATTATTGGAAAAGGTGTATATATTGATTCAAATGTAGCCATAGGTGATAATTCTAAGGTTCAAAATCTAGTTTCAGTATATCAGGGAGTAAGTATAGGGAGGAATGTGTTCGTAGGCCCTCATGTTGTGTTTACAAATGATCTCTATCCTAGAATTGGCTATGATTGGGAGATAACAAAAACAGTGATTGGAGATCATGTGTCTATAGGATCAAATTCAACAATTGTCTGTGGTTCCAAACTTGATGATTATTCATTTATCGCTGCAGGATCACTGATACCCGCAAGCAGATATATCCCAAAATTTGCTCTTGTGATGGGTAACCCAGGAAGGATTCGAGCATGGGTTTGTAAATGTGCTAGAAAATTATTAGATACAACCGATACGGGTTTCTACGATGTAACTTGTGCACATTGTCATGAATCCCTGTCTATCGAGGTATCTCCGATGAAGAAAATTAATTAATTTCCAATCGAGTATATCTTTTAGAATAAATTTGAATATTTTCAATTTATCGCGCGCTATCTCGAAAGAACTATAAATACTTCAACGGTCGTGGAAATGCACTTAATAAATTCGAGGGTTTATTTCTTGAAAACAAATAATATACTATTATCAACAATCTTCATATTCATCATGGTTTTTGCGGTAGCTGTGAATAGCACCTCAGGAATGCAAAATGAACTTACTGGACCAATTGGATCTGATTTATCGACAGAGACAATTTACAATCCAGTACTTAGGGAATTCAATGCATCTATATCAGATACAGTGAGAAATGTTACCATTACATCGACCGCAAGAGTTGTTTTAGAAGATCAATTAACCCTTAAAATTTATGGAAATGAAACCTTTATTGATTCATTCAATTTTACTATTCCTAGTGTTTTTGACAAAAATGTGGTCAAAGCTACTTTTTATTCTAAACAAGGAACTTCAAATGTAGGATTACAGACACCTAAGTACATGAAAACATATTCCAAATATGTTGGTGAGGAAGCAACAATCTATAACTTCAAAATTTCGGAGAATGGAACTTTAGCCAATTCAAGCAAAGATGTTCACATATATGCGAAATTAGAGACGCTTGATGCAATTCATTTTAAGGGTGTGGATGAGATCCAAAGAGGTACTTTTGTTTCACCACTTATTCCAATTTATAATAATCTAGAAATTGATCAAAATCTTGTGGGTATAAAAATTGAGACAGCTCAGGATACTTTTAAAAAGGATTTAATGAATAAAATTGAGGCGAATAATGATGAATTTCCGATTTTACGGTTACAGAATGTATTAGAGTGGATTAATATCAGCAGATCACAATTTGATCCCTTACAAGGATTGATAGAGGATTATGATTATACTACTGTAATATTTGATTCAGATATTACTGGTACTGATGCTGAAACTTCCGATAATACTGCAGTATCATCCTTTGTGTTTAGTAAATTGGATCGACATCTGAAAGTTGATCCTTGGGGTTTTGTTTATGTAACAGAATCCTTTACAATGCTTCATACAGGTGCTCCTCGTTTGGAAAATACGTGGGAAACAAATTTCCAAATTCTAGGTTTCACCTTCCAAGTTACAGATCTGGCAAAAGTAACTGGTTTGTATGATAGTCAAGGTCGATTAAACATTGGTGTTTTAGATAAAGGTGATCTATCACCCATTACTACCTTTTATTCCGGAAGAACATTATTGGAAATTAATTTCAGAAATGGTATATATGGGGGTGAGGAATATACATTCAATGTAGAATATCGTATGAATGCAAGCGATGTCATTTCAGTTCAAGATAATACATATGCACTCAATACAACACTCTTCTCAATTTTTAATACAACCGCTTATCATATGAGTACTACCTATGAGCTCCCAGCAGGAGCTAATTTCCAAAGTCATTCATTTGTGAGTGAATGTTCTAAATCTCTTGTGACCGCATATACTGAGGTTTCTAGAAGTCCATTGAGTTACTTCAAACATGTTGAACTTACCTTTGATATTGTAAATGCGACATATGTTGATAATAATCAGTTTACCATTTATTATGAGTACAACGGTGTTGGTCATTTCCAGTATATCTTCACCTTTATGATAGGTCTTATCTTTCTCCTACTCCTCCTCTTTGTGAGTACAAAGATCAATATTAAGCAGAGTAAAGCTATTGAAGTCGAACGAGAAAAACTTCCTGTCGATGAAATTGAAGCATTCCTTCGAGCATTTACAGAGGAATCTGATGCTTATAAGACAATTGCAGATCTAGGTGCAAAAAGACGAAAGAATAAAATATCGAAGAAGGATTACACCAGTACCATTAAGTCGATTAACAAACGAATCAGGGATAATAAACCGGTATTGGAGGAAGCTCTTGCTAATTTGAGTAGAGTAGGACCCAAATATGAGAGATTAGTTTCTAAGATAATGATCTCCAGCCAGAAAATATCTGATATTAGATCAAATGTCGCTAGTGCAAGGAATTCATACACCAAAAAACAAATCAAGAAGGATATTTATCAAAAGATGATGCGAGAATATACCTTAGAAACTGATAAACAAGAATCTATTGTGAATCGCTCACTGAGCGAGCTTCGTGATTTAATTCAATAAATTTCACTTCATTTGTCTAGTTAAAAAATCCAAAGTTAGCTTCAATCTTATAATAATTATATATATTTAATTAAATACTAGATACTAGAAATGAGAGTTATGAAAAGAGAACCCGGAAGATTAATGAGAATAATTGATATCTATAATCGGGGAAAAATAATTGAATTTGATGGAAAAAAATACTTCCAAATGGATGATGCAACGCTTGTTAAAAGAGTGAGATTATTTGGGACATGTGTTGCCAGATATGATAAACCAAATGAGGAAAATGAAGAGGATTATAGCGCCTTAACTATAGATGATGGTTCTGATACTATACGAATAAAAGTATGGAGTCGCCCTTTCAAACGTCAAGATGGTTCTATGTATAATCAGTACGATCTTGTTAACAATATTAAAGTAGGAGATATGATTGATATATTGGGAAAGGTAAGGGAATGGGAGAATGAATTTTATGTTATACCAGATCAAATCGCTGTAAAAAACGATATTTCTTGGGAAATAAATCGACGAAGTAAATTATTTTCTTTAGATGTTGATCAATATGGATTAAATCCTCAAGATGAGGCAGAATCTGGATATGAATCTGATTATGAGGGTGAGGAATCTATGGAAATGGAATCTGATTTGTCTGAAGTACAACGATTTGAAAATTCTTTTTCTAGTAATGTTGATGAGAATTCACTTGAATTACTTATCACTCGTTCTGGGTTAAATAAAGATCAAATTACTGAATTGATAAAGGAATATGGTATGGATGGGAAAGTTCTGAATCCAAAACCAGGTTATTATCTTCTAACCTGATCTAAATAATAAGTGTTATCCCAGAATAGAAATTCATATTCTTCCCCAATAGTTAATTCTTCAGAAAATGATCCTTTTCCAACCTCAATAGTTTCAAAGGTTGAACTATCCATGAATAAATACGAATCAGAAGCCCCTTCTGAAATAACAATTTTCTTCACTGTATATGGGTGTGGATTTGGAAATTGTACTTCTTCCCAATTGCTCACGTAGACATATTGGTATGAGGTCAGAAGCTGTAATTTTAGTGAGTTTGCAGTTATAGAGTGCACTCTACACAATTCATTATTATGGATGACTAACTCACCCCCACTAACATGAGGTAATCGGTAAAGATGAGTAATACGATAAACTCGAGTATTATCCTTTTCTTCAGTGATTAATTTGTAATTCTTCTCATAATGGCCAACCCAAAGTTTTTTCATCAAAATAATGAATTCCTCTGCCAGTGCATTGCTACCAAGATATATGTCTATTCCACCATGATTCTCAATAATATCACTGACATAGGAGTCATTTGATTCTTCAAACAATTCATTTGCCATTGAAAACAACATTTTTGTAATTTTATCGATTTCACTCTTATGTAATTTTCTTTCTTTAGCTCGAATCTGTACCGTTACATCATGACTACCTGTTTTCCTTTTGATACAAGTTTTGCAGATACCTCCGATTAGTTTGTATTCTACATCTATTTCTTCTGTATGTGGGTCGAAATCCTCTAATTCATAGCTGATTCCTAGATAAGTTACTATAAATTCAGGATTAGGTAGTACCCAAGTTGGTTCACTTATCTGATTAATAGATACATCTATTTCAGGGTTTGTATTAATATTTCTCAGAAAACCATATGCAACCGCAGTGGTTACTTCATCTTGTTCATTTCCTCTAGACCAACCATTGGGTAATTTTACAGCAAGACAGGTGAGGCAGTATGGAACTTCAAGCCTTGCGTTTTTAGTTGAAATAATGGATTTATATTTCCAATAACATTGCTCACAGAAATTATCTACCAGTGGAACATCCTGCTTCCCACACTCAGCACAGAATAGATTTTTCACTCTTTTCACCTACTTTATGAGTATTGCATGGCCAATTTCTTTGTCACCATCCTTAAGCCACAAAATAGTATTAGGATGGATCATACCATTCTCAATTAATAACGTGCATATATTGCGTCCAAAAACATTGGCCGATGTACATCGTTTTAGCTCTTGAAGTACTTCATCCTCAGAGTACTCATCATTTCCATAGAATTTGTCAGAGATATTTAATTTCAATCCGTTATGATCAAAGGTTCTACCAAGAATGTCCTTATCACAAACAGCAACAAGTAATTCATGAGCATTCTTGTAACTTTTCAAAAAATATGACATTGTTCTAACCTACTGATCGAATAGAGGAGGAGGCACCACAAGCATCACATTTCATCATCTGAACTCGACCATGCTGAACAAATTTGGTGTCTGGTTTATTGCATTCTGGGCATAGTAGAAAATCCTTGACATATCTATCCAATAATTTGTTCAATTGAGAATTGCTATGCTTTCCTTGAAAGATGGCCTGAGTTACTTGTACATTTCCTGCTGTACCGAGTTCCTGAGAAATGAATTTTAGAAAATGAGATTCCGGTCGATTAATTAGATTAAGAATCTCCTTGAAATTTCTTAAAAAAGTTCGATTTCCTTGGATTTGAGAATCAATTTTTGGAATAATGAACCTGTTATCATCAATTTTATGTTCGGGGAGCTTTGCTTTAGCCCTTTCTAAAATTTCTTGATATACTTTGTCTGGATTTTTCGAGTATTCTTTCCACATAGGATAATTGCTAATTAATCCTTTTTTAAATATATGATGCAATCCAATACAAAGACAAGGATATATAATCTTGAACCCTATGTTGATACAAGATGTCTGAAGATGAGCATTCATACATAGATAAAAAAGTTGATGATTTCGAAAGACAAGTGGATTCTCATAGACAAAAAGATCGAGATGATAATGAGCTAAAGTTAGTCGAAACAGTTTTTGACGAGAAAACTCGTTTGATTCTCTACTCTATGATAAATAAACAGCGAATCGAATCCATCACAGGGGCTATTAGCACCGGAAAGGAAGCCAATGTTTACTATGCAACAACTAAAGAAAATAAAGCAATTGCCATCAAAATTTTTCGTATTGATGCTCCCTCATTTAGAAAAATGAGGGGGTATGTGGAAGGTGATTTTCGATTCAAACGTGTTTCAAGTAGAAGATCTTCTTTCATAGAAGTCTGGGCTCGGAAAGAATTCAAAAATTTACAAAGAATGAAAACGAAAGGTATACCAGTACCTCAACCCTATTATGTGGAACGTAATATCCTTTTGATGGAATTTCTTGGAGATGGTGATGCAGTCCTCCCTCTTCTGAAGGATTGTGTTCCAGATAAACCTGGGAAATTATACAAACGAGTAATGGAGAGTGTTAAAACAACATACAGAGAGGCAAAGCTCGTTCATGCAGATTTATCTGCCTACAATATTCTCTACAATACTAAAACAGATGAATTCTTTATCATTGATGTTTCTCAAGCTGTTTTAGAGGATCATCCACAGGCTGATGAGTTCCTTCTAAGAGATCTTAACAATCTGAATACCTATTTTGTCTCAATAGGGGCAAAAATAATTGAACTTGAGAAATTGTTCACTTGGATCACTGGAAAAGAAGTAGATATCATACTACTTAGCAAATTTTTGGATTAGCAATAGTGAATTAAGTAATAATAAGTAGTATCATACTACTGGTGAGAAAAATGAATGATATCTTCCTAATATATCAAGGACTTTATTTAGTGGTGGATATATACTGTCTATGGAGACAATAAAACATGAATATGAACTCCGATCAATCCCCTAATCCAGATGAATCCCCTTTATCATACGAATCATCCCAATTTATCAGAATCCCCATGAAACGAATAGGTGCAGTAATAGGTAAAAAAGGAGCAAACAGAGAAGAAATTGAGAAGGCAACCTCGTCAAAAATCATTATTGATTCTGATACGGGTGAGGTTGAAATACGACCTGATTCTGATTTGAAAGATCCTGTGATGCTGATAAAAGCATCAGAGATAGTAAAAGCCATTGGCCGTGGATTTTATTACAAAACCGCATTGAAATTAATCGAGGATGATTATTACCTTGATATCATCAGATTGAAACAGAATATTGGTAAAAGTGGTCAACAGATACGTAGAGTAAAATCTAGAATAATCGGCACAGGTGGGAAAACTAGAAAGATGATAGAAGAATTAACCTCAACACACCTAGTTATTTCTGGATCAACTGTAAGTTTGATTGGAATGTATGATAAGATAACCTTAGCTCACGATGCAGTAAGTAAAATTATTGCAGGATCTCCAATAGAGAGTGTACTTAAAAAATTGGAGGAGAAGAAGAAAGAAGAGCAAAAAGCTGAAAAACAGATTTGGAAAGACAGTGAAGAGATTGAGCAGGAAAAACTACTCAAGGAAGAAGAAGAAGATATTTTTGAGGATTATGAAGAAGAATAGATTATACATCGATTAATTATTTTCTACACGAAATCCTTTTACTCATTAATTAGATTTTACAGCTATGTGTATAGCCCTCCCAAAAAAAATTATCAAAATCAATAATCCTAAAACTCGAGCGACCATTATAATTGGTGATTCACCAATTGAGATAGATATTTCACTTTTAGAGGGACTTGAAATAGGAGACTATGTAATAGTTCAATCAGGTATAGCTGTACAAAAGGTAGATGAAGATGATGCAAAGGAGAGTATGGACCTTTGGGAGTCTCTTTCATTTAGAGAGGAAAAAATTGACTAATGCATCCTTGTATTCATTCAATCGGTGTGAAAGAGGAGTAATTTCTCCTGTATACTCAATATTATCTACTGGTAATAATAATGCGGCAAGAGCAATGCCCTGTTTCATGCAATATTGTTCAATAATTGGCCACTCCATTTTATGAGTTGAAATTGAGGAATATCCCATTGTATTGACTAAAATTGGTTCGTTTGGTTCTTCTTGAAAAATTGCATCAACCAAGAGCACCTGTTTCTTTCCATCATAATTCTCAAGTGCTAGGAGTATCTCCTCAACAGAGATATTATAGCTGTAAAAAATCCTCAAACTATCTGGAACTTCATTCTTATTTAGTGAATTATAGATATGGTATCCCACAGCATCATCACTGCAAAATGGATTGGCAATAAATAAACAAAACAGTGTATCTGTCCAGAATTGCTGAAGGTTTTGGATAAACACTAATAGAGATTGGTTGACTGCTCCTTTATAGATTGTAGTATTCTTCCATCAATTGATTGAACACTAATATCAAAATTATTGATTGCATGAGATGAACAAGTGAGACATGGATCAAATACACGTACACTAGATTCAACATATCGAAGTGTTTTCTGATCAATTTTTCCATCCTGCTTCAAATTTTTCTTAGCTACTTTAAAGAGTGCTAAATTAATAGCTGGATTATTGAAGGTTGTAGCTACAATAATATCTGTATTGGTGATTCTTCCCTCATCATTGGATTCGTAATTGTGAATAACAGTTCCTCGGGGTGCTTCGATAATTCCCACACCAACCCCCTGTTTGATAGTATTTTGCACACGGTAGGGAGTATCTTGGAGAAGAGCTTTATCCTCTAAGATCTCGATCAATCTCTCAAAGGCATACAATGTTTCCATTATTCTTGCATAATGTGTGGCAAAGTTCTCTTGTGTGTACCTGCCAAACTGGTTCCTAAATCTCTGAAGCATATCACCAGCGAGTTCTGTTGGGATTGTATCATAAACCTTCTGTCTCGCCAAAGGTCCAACCTGTAGGATTGACCTTTCATAATCCTCCTCATCTTTAAGATAGGGGAATTTTGTCCAAGAATAGCTACTAGTTCTTTCTTCGATGTATTTTTGATATCCCCCTCCTCTAAATCCAGCGATTCTCTTTCCATCAGGATCTGTAATCAACATCTCTCCGTCATACAAACTTATTGTTTTACCTGGTCCGATCATGGATAGGTTATGTGTTGCGAGTGTTTCATATTGCTTTAAATCCTCAGGAACTGCATCAAGCATTTCCCATGCAGCTTCAAGCACTGTTTTGAGTAGTGGGAGAAGCTCTTTGGCCTCAGATAATATAGTGGTCTTATTAGCAGCACTAATTGGCTTTGATATGCCACCGGGTATGGCTGCAACGGGGTGGATGGCTTTCCCCCCTACTATTTCTATCACTTTTTGTGCGAAAGCACGGATTTTTATCACATCTTTTACCAGTTGAGGATTCTTGTCTAGTAGTAATCGAAAATCATTACTCTCTGCATTGAACCCGTCAACAAAATCAGGGAGGGCAAGAAAATAAATATGTAAAACATGAGAATGAACCATTTGAGCCATGTGCATTAACTCACGGTGGAGTTTAGCTCTTATAGGAATAATTGTTCTTGCTAGCATATCTGTAGCCTTTGCAGAGGCAAGATGATGGGAAACCGGGCAGATTCCACAAATTCTAGGAGTTATTCGAGGTAATTCCCTTGCCATACGTGCCTCCATGAATTTCTCAAATGCTCGGAATTCAAGTACATTAAACTCTGCTCTTGTTATTTCCTTATTCATCTCATTGAATTCGAAGGTAATTCTTGCTTTACCTTCAAGACGAGAGATTGGTTCAATTTTAATTATATTCTTCATTAATGATCAGCCTCCTCTGGTTTCTCCCATTGTAGATCTGTGATTACAGAAAGTGAATAACGATAAACCAATCCTAGTATATCCTCTTTACTGAGTAATCTACCTGTGGGTAAAATCGATGAGATTGCAGAAATTACTCCTGCACCTTGATCCTCTGCCCCTTCTTGTGGAGGAGGACCAAAACATCCACGACATGGGACATTCATGCCGACACATCGGCCCCCACAACCACTACGTGTGGCAATGCCCATACATAATACCCCTCTTTCAAGAAAACAGGTTTCCTGATCATAATCATCAATATCATAGGGATTATTGATACTTAATGAGGTAAATTCTCTGATTGGAGATAATAGTTTATGCTTTTTGAGACTACATTCCGCACAGAGTGTTTTTGTGGGTAGATTGATCTTATCAAAATTGGGGTAATTCTCCACTACAGCCATGAAATTCTCTGGTAGGGGAGGACATCCAGGTACCTGAAAATCCACATCGATCACACTTGGAAGTGATCGCACCTTCGGTAATAACTCATTTGGTCCTTTATGAACACCATTTTTACTTGGATAGGTCTTTTTCAGAATATCTGTGCGTGAATAGAAATTACGCATACCTGGAATACCACCAAAACAAGCACATGCACCCACAGCCACCACATGCTTGGCCTTCTTTCTCAATGCTATTGCGTGTTCATAATCCTCATCTGTTGATACACTACCTTCTAGAAAGAGAAGATCGATATCATCGGGTACTTCACGATAATCCATTATCATATGTGAGTAAACAAAGTCTACTTTATCCAAGACATCTAGTATTTTCTCATGAACATCCAAAAATGAAATTTTACAGCCCGTACAGCTAGTAAGTATTGCGTATGCAGCTTTGATCTTAGTCATGTGACATTCCTCCAACAATTATTTTTTTGCCATATTTTCCCTCGATTAAATTCTTCTCGAAAGTATTTACTGTTTCCGTAAACTTCTCAACCTCAGTGGGAGAGAAATATTCTATCATCAACCTAACAGGATTAATGTTTGCTGCTTGTAGTGTTCCTTTTAGTAGGAAAACACGCTTCTGTGCATCAAAATTGCCTACTGAGTACTGACAACTATGAATCTTACAAGCACCTATGAGTACACCGTCAAACTTAGTTAATGCGTGCAGCATGTGACGAGCATCAACTCGACCACTGCAGGGTACCCGAATCACTGAGAAATTTGGAGAATACCTCAAACCAGCACCGGATAATCCAACATTATCCGCAGTTGAGTATCCACATCCATTACAAAGGAATCCCAACATTGATACCTCTCCACTGCGTATCATCTGATCTCCAAGAAGATCTATCGCTCCAAGAATTGCCTTATCTGAGAATTCTATGAGATCACGGGCCTTTGCTGGACATGATGTGACGCAATTTCCGCAACCTCTGCAACGGCTTATATCCACTACAGCAACATTCTCATCAAGGTTTATGGAATTGGCATGATAAGGACAGGTTTTAATGCAAGTCCCACATCCAGAACATAGGTCCTTATTCACCTCAGTAATGGATATAGGAAGTTCTAACACCTCACGATTAAGTAAGTTATTAATCTGAGCTGCTGCTGCATATGCAGAGATGGTGGTTTCAGGAATTGTTTTTGGCCCACTTGAAGTACCAATAACAAACTTACCTACATCCAAAGTACTTACTGGTGAGAAGAGGAGATCGAACTCACTGAAAAAGCCTTCTCTGGATGCATCGAGTCCAAATATATGCCTCAAGAATGGTGTTTTCTTTGGTGGTTTCAGTCCGGTGGCTAGAATGAGCAGATCAATGTCCACTTCTAGCTGTCCACCCGAGACAGGTACAGAAACAGTAATCCTTTCATCATTATTAATCTGCCTTGGTATTGATCGTATCCACTGCACATTGGTGAACTTCTTTGTGCTTTTGATATAATCATCCCCATATTTACTATCTGCAAACTGATCCTGATAGAACACATATATTTTGACATTTGGTAATTTCTCAATCGTCTGTCTGATCGCTGCAGCAGTGGATAGACAACAGTATTTTGAACAATACCCCAGAGTACCCCTATCCACACACAGGATAAATGCAATAGATTTTGGTGCTTTCGTCTCATCAGACATCAATTTTACCTCCCCTTTCCATCTGGAGTTAGTTGCAAGAAGTTTTTCATATTGATGAAGAGTCAATACATCATCTATCTCACCATAACCGTAGGGATTATCCTCTCTACTGGGATATCCCACATCTGCACCCGTGGCGATGACAACTATGCCTGCATTAATCACTGTTTCTTCTCTCATCATTTCGAGATTGATGGCGTCTACTGGACAAGCTTTCAAACAAGGCTGTGAGCACTCACTGATACAATATCCCCAATTTGCCTCATCAATATTATATTTAATTGGAATTGATCCCTTAAAGGGTAGATAAACTGCTTTATGTACCTCTACAAGGTCCTGAATAATAACTTTCGGGCATACTTCCTCGCATTTACCACAAGCGATACAGTCGTCGGTAACATATCTAGGTTTTTTCACTATACCAACACGATAATCCCCCACCCTACCTACACAGGTCTCAACCTCTGTTTTATCATGAATGATCACATTTTCGTACGTTGATAGTTCAGATATCAAAGGAGATATGGCGCAGGCACTACATTCATCTCTAGGAAATGCTTTGCTGTATTTCAGCTGAGGGCCCCCTATAAATGCCTCCTTTTCAATTAAATGAATGGTAACATCATTCATCGTTCGAGCTATACTTAGAGCGGTTTGTAATCCGCCAATTCCTGCACCGATTATAACAACACTCTTACTAATATTTACTTTGGTAGCAATAAAATTCTCAGTGTTTCTCAAAGTATCTATTGCTACTTCTATGGCAGTTTTTGCCTTATTCGATATCAGCTCCACAGGTTGTTCCTTATGAACCCATGCCACTTGTTCCCTGATATTTGCGAAGGTGACCTTTCCCGCATTCATACCTGCTTTGGTTGCCAGAGATCTGAAATACTGTTCATAGTATCTAGGACTACATCCAGCAAGAATTAATCCATCAGGTTTCTCATCCCGTAGTAAATTATGGATATTCTGTCTCTCTACCGCATCACAGAGGCTATTGCTCAGATGGGTGAAGGCGATATTCTCGTGATTCTTAAATTCCTTCTCAAGTTTATCAAGGTTAATGAAGTTACTTACCTCTCCTCGACATTTACAAATAAATAATGCATTTTTGTCTTCCATACTTACACCTCAAGCCATAATTATATTGGTAATTTCTTCTCCTATCTGATTTGCCTGTGTAGGATCCATAAGTAATGATATCTCATATACCAAATTAGATGAGAGTTGATCTAGATCTACCTTTCCTCCTTTTGCCAGATATTTTAGCTCTCTAAGATTAGCTGAGAATATATCCGCACTCATGGGGCCAAGTATATCCATCAATAATTCCTTAATTTCTGTAAGGATCTGATCTTCTGTCCTCTCTATCTTCCATCTCTGAGATTCGATGTTGAAGTCTAAGAACTTAGCAAACTCAGTAAAGTCTTGGCTTGCCAATCTTACATCATCACCAATTTGATATTCATATAATTTCTGAAAATGATCGATTACTTCAAACAAGTACTCATCAATGATACGTTCATACTCTGCAGATGCCTTGGCATCATATCCGATGAAGAAGATGAGTGTATCAGCAACAGAGTACTGATATGTTATACGATCCATCTTTATCTGCTTGACTGTATTGTCACTGGTCATACTTTCTGAGAATGAGAGTATAGCTGAGAGTAATCCAGAAATAAGATTGGTGCTCTCAATAGATTCTCCAATTGCTGAGGCCAAATCCTGCTTTTCTTTGTTTACCCAAGAGTAAACAGGAATACCATATCTATACGTTATGAGTAGTTCAACTAGGGGGCATGTACTCATGTAAATCACACACAATATTGTATAGTTGTTTCTAATCCATCTGTATTATTTAAACCCATTTGGTTCTCAGCGTTGCCCTACCTATATTATAGTAATTGATTACTATAATAACTACATTTATGTAAAAAATCCAAAAAAATTCTCGAAACATAAACTCATGCTCTATTTTTGCTTTGTTTCATTAAATTATTCATTTTGATTGAGTTTAATAATTAAAGTATAACTATATCAAATTAGGGTGAACAATTTTTGTATCTTAATCCTCAAGTATCTTTAACTTCTATTTTAATTGGAATTATCCGGTGACTTCTTGATGATATTTGATAAAATTATCGTTGTGGTTTTTCTTTACGACCTGTAACCAACATGTTCAGATCGGCTCCATTCACCTTTGTTACGCTCCATTTGATACCTGGGATATCTCCTTTAGCTCCTCCAGATGATCCACCAATGCCTTGAACCATAACCTCATCATGGCTGTCAATGTAGAGTAAACCACCATCATGGGGGACATAAGCTCCAATCTGTTTTCCATTTTTTACAAGTTGAACTCTCACACACTTTCTTAGGGCGGAGTTGGGCTGCTTTGCTCCAACACCATACTTGTCTAGGACAACACCTCTGGCTAGTGGTGCACCCTCGAGTGGATCGGCTTTCTTATCTAGGCCCATTTTTCTACGTAGGTATCGCTTATCTTTCCAACGGAAATGCTGTCGCTTTTTCTTCAATGTACGTGCTGCCATGATACCATTTGGTGATTTTCTGCTTCTTGGCATGTAATATCCTCTTTATCTTTTTGTGGTACTTTTCTTTTTTATATATTTAGTTAGAAATCAATCGTTTAGTAGGAATCGGGTATAAATGTTTACTCGGAGTCATCTCCATCTACAACAAGTGAATCTATTGATTTCAATGCCTCTAGTAATGAATCTTTATCTGCTCCATCTTCTGCAGGTGATAATCCCTTCTTTGGAGTTTTACTAGGAGTACTCGGCATCTTTATGGATGATGCGACCCCTGATACCGTACTGGCAGGTTTCTTCAGTGAGCTGGGCATTGCTGGTGCACTGGGAATAATTGGTTTGCTAGTTGGAGGCTTATCTTGTGTGCTTGGGATAGAACTGGCTGCAGAAGGAGGTGCACTGGGAATCTCAGGTTTCTTAGGTGTAGTTATAGCGTCTGTAGCTTTGGGTAGATTTGATAGTAAACTCGCAGCGCTCGATTGGCCTGTACTGCTCAATGGGCTACTTGTGGGTGAGGATGGTGGGGGGTTGGGTTTTGGGGTTTCTCTATTGGGGGGGGTACCTGGTGGTGGTGGGCTGGGAGTTTTTGCAGGAGGAGTAAATGATTGTTTCACTGGTTCTGCAGTCTTTTGCTTGGCCATCTCTTCTCTCATCTCCTTGATCTCATTTTGAAGGGAATTTATGGTATTTTCCAGTAGGCCAATTTTTTCATTCAGTTTCTGGACTACACTCTGATCGACATAATTGGAGTTATCCTGATCTAGTTTCAACTGAACACCATTCATAATAGTATCCATTTTTTCTAGTCTAGTATCAACCTCGTTAAATTTTTCCTGGATGCGTTCCCTTGTCTTTTCCAATTTCTGTCCCAGAAGCTTTATTGCCCTAGAGTATGCATCGCTACTACTACTGCTGCTCATCCGTAAATAATAAGGTTATATTGACTTATTTAAACTATTCAACATTGGACTGTTTTATTTAATTCAAATTATTGATAATTTAAAAAATGATTATTTCAGCTTAACTAAAAGGGGTTTTCTTTCAGAAAGGAGGCAAAATTGCTCTCAAAATCACCGGCATCTATTCTCTTCTGAATTTCTCTAGGATCCTGTCCCTCAATGGTAATACCCATGCAAACAGCGGTTCCAAGAACCTCCTTGGTGGCTGCTGCTAGACTGGCAGCTAGAAGATCGGTGCGCTTGGAATAGGCAACCTTGATGAATTGGTCAATTGTGCCATTGGCTAATACCTCAGATCCACTTTTTCCAGAGCCCTTGGCTAGACCAAGTTCATTCTTGATAAGTGCTGATGTTGGTGGTAATCCCACACTGATGGTAAATTTTCTGTTGGCCTTGTTTACCTTTACCTCAACAGGTACTTGCATACCTTCAAAGTGTGCGGTTTGTGCGTTTATTTCTGCTAGTACGTTGGGTATATTGACACCTAGGGGCCCAAGGGTGGGGTTGATACTTCCACCGGGCTTTGCTTTACCTGCATCTACTAATAGTGATACTACTTCAAAATCATCTGCCATATTTAATCTATTATCACTTTCTAGATTCTTTATTTTAAAAATAATGTTGCAAAACAGAAATGTTAAGATTCAAATATAGTTTTTTGATCTAATCCTTCATCTCTTCTAGTAATTTAGCTCTCAAACCCGCAATAGAAGTAGATCTCACCTTATTTGGATTGATTTTTTCCTGGTTAGAAACCTCTTCTTCCTCAGTTACGTATTGTTGAATGTCCTGCTCACTTTGAGCCAGTTTCTTTTTATAATAATCCAAATCTTTGAGGTACTCTTCCTCAGTTATTATTCCCTGAGCATATTGCTCGTATCGAGAATTGACCCACTCATATAGTTTATTGATGTCTTCAGTTTCCATACCAGTAGGAATCCCATACTGCAATAAAAATATTATTCTTAATCAAGGATCAGATCGACTAATTCCTATATATCCAATTACGATGTAACGTTTACGATTTCCAGCAAGTAATTCTATCATCTCAGCTGAGATCTGTGCCTCTTGAAGTCGCTCCATGCATTGATCTGCATGTGTTCTCTTGATATTCAATATGGTGATAATTCCTACTTGCCCAGAGACAATAACTTCTTCGATCAAATGAGCAATGAAATCAAATCCATCCTTTCCTCCACCTACCATCTCTGATGGCACACCTTGAAATCCCCTCTCCTTTCGCTGATCTTCGAAGTTTTTCCTATCCTCTTGAGGATACATAGGTGGATAACACACAAGCATATCAAAATATGCATCTTTAGGGATTACTCCGTTTATTATCCCCCCGGTGCTCTGTATCAAGGTGATGAGGTGATCAACAGCATTCAGCTCGATATTCTTTCTTGCCCAATTAAGGCTTTCAGTGTTTATCTCGGTGGCAGTTACAGGAATCTGATATTTTTTTGCTGCAATCATGGCCAAGATGGCAGTACTACCTGTTCCTATCTCTAGAATGTGTCTGGGCTGAAATCGCCTGATAAGAATATCGAGATAATTATACCTCAAACATATGGTAGGGATAAGAAAATTGGATGGTACTGTGAATTTGAGATCAAGGAGTATCCAAGCTATAGCTTTATTATACTCAATCAAGGCATCTTTATTACCAAGATCAATCTTTCCATTGCTTGCGTACTTAGCCAATGCTGGGTATAGATCTAAAGCTTCTTGTATTCTGATACAGTTTTTGCTTATATTAATAATTTGCAAAGCTAATCAAGCTCTAGAATATCGATGGATTTACCGGATGAAGTGATCACACTCTCCACATCATCAGCCTCATCGGTACTAGCAACAATTGTATACAAAGTCTTCTTTGTTCTGAGTTTGAACTTTACTTTGTCTCCTGTTCTTTTAACGCTGGCTGACTGTGTGAAGGGAATGATACTAGGTATTTCCTCTTTCGTGATTTCTTTTGGCATACAATGCCTTGCTCCTAGGTGATAAAAAAGCAATCGATATGATCACTAGCACTTCACCATCAACACGAGCAAATGTGATATTTTTCATTTGCTCAATATATATTAATTTATAACATGGAATGCGATGTGAAAATACTGAAGAATTATGGATGTAAGGCAACTTCCAATCTCTGATACATCAACTGAAGAAGATGATATGAAGAAGAGATTTCTGGTTACAGAGACCTTTCCAGCATTTGCTAATACCATTAGACGTCTTATTTTATCCTATGTACCCACACTTGCCATCGATGAGGTTATTATCATAGAGAATACACTTGCTCTTTTTGACGAGTTTATTGCTCATAGGCTGGGTTTGATCCCACTGAACTCTGAAATCGAGTTGAATGATATGGTAAGCTGTGATCAATGTGAGGGAAATGGATGCAGTGAATGTACAGTAACCCTACGTCTCACACAGGAAACAGATAACAAAACCACTATGATGATCTATTCCAAGGATATTGAATCTGATAATTATGAGGTGTATCCAGTAAATGATGAGATCCCCATAATGAAAATGGGTCAGGATCAACGTCTCATTTTAGAAGCTGTTGCCAGGATGGGAACAGGTAGAGAGCATGCCAAATGGCAACCCACAAGTTCTCTAGGTTATCAGTTCATGCCCAAATTGGAGTTTAATTTCTCTGAAGCAGAAGATGCCAAGCAATATGCTAAGCCAATTGCTGAGGCATGTCCCCGTGGCGTTCTCATGTTTGATGAGGATAATCAGGCTGTGAATATCAAGTCTCCTCTCTCTTGTAATCTGTGCATGGAGTGTGTCAATGTCTATCAAACTAAATCCAAAGATAGCAAAGCTAAACAGAAATCACCCATTATGGTTGAGGGTGATGACAGCCAGATAATATTCTATGTTGAGAGTACCGGTGCATTAACTGTGGAGAGCATAGTTACCAAAGCTGCAGATGTGCTTAAACAAAAAGCAGAGGAGTTCATTGAGGGATTCAATGTCGCTCTTGAGCAGTTTGAGGCAGATCCCCGAGCCCGAAGAAAAGTATCTACCTTTGAGAGAATCTCACCTAATGAAATATAACTCTTAATTCTAAACTATTACAATAACTATTCATGATCTTGTGAAATTACCTATTTTTCATAATTGTTATGGAATTCATTCCTCAATGGTTGAGAGATCACCAGGATCCTGTCCAAGAGCTTGAGCCTTCAGTACTCTTCGCATGATCTTACCTGATCTAGTTTTAGGCAGACTCTCCACCACCTTAACCGATTCAGGTACTGCGATTGGACCCATCTCATTTCTCACATGTAATTTGATGGCTGCTTCCAAATCACCATTATCCTTGGCCAAGGCACTGAGGATAACAAAGGCATGAATGGCATTTCCTCTTAGCTCATGTGGTAGGGCGATAACTGCTGCTTCTGCGACTGATGGATGGCTTACAAGTGCTGATTCCACCTCTGCAGTACCTAACCGATACCCAGATACCTTAATGACATCATCAAGCCGGGCTATAATATAGAAGTAACCTTCCTTATCCTTTCTAGCAGAATCTCCAGCCGTGTACCATCCTTGCTTCTCAAATCTTTTCCAGTAAGTTTCCTTGTACCTTTCCGGATCTCCATAAATAGTTCTTGCCATACCTGGCCATGGTCGTTTTATTACCAAGATACCCTCCTCACCAGGCTTGACACTCTGTCCCTCTTCAGTGACAACATCTGCCTCAATGCCAAATAGAGGCTTTGTAGCACTTCCTGGTCTGAGTGGAGTGATGGGTAACGGACTAATCATGAATCCACCCGTTTCTGTCTGCCACCAAGTGTCCATGATGGGGCAACGTTTCTGGCCAACAACATTATAGTACCATTCCCATGCTGCAGGATTTATTGGCTCACCGACTGTTCCAAGCAATCTGAGGCTGGATAGATCGTGTTTCTGTGCCCAGCTATCACCATATCTCATTAATCCTCGAATCGCGGTGGGGCTAGTATAAAAGACATTCACTCCAAATCTAGAGATCATCCGCCAGACGCGGTCAGGATAGGGATAGGTTGGTGCCCCCTCGTAGAGGATTGTGGTTGCCCCCAGGATTAATGGGGCATACACAATAAAGGAATGGCCAGTGATCCATCCAGGATCTGCCAAACACCACCACCTATCCTCTGGTTTGAGATCAAATACTGAGTGAAGGACGTGTGAGGTATAGACAGAGTAGCCACCATGAGTATGTACAACTCCCTTGGGACGACCTGTAGTACCACTAGTGTACAAAATAAATAAGGAATCTTCCGCATCCATAACTTCTGTTTCACAAAATCCACTTGCAACTGGCAGATCACAGAGCCTATGATACCAGAAATCTCTTCCCTGCTCCAGATTTACCCCATGTTCTGTTCTCTTGACCACAATACAGGATTGAATGGTGGGTGACCGCTTCATGGCCTCATCGGCAATGGATTTTAGATCTACCACCTTACCTCTTCTCCAACCTCCATCTGCAGTAATTAGCAACTTCGATTGAGCATCCTGTATCCTGTCAGCAAGAGCTTCACGGCTGAAACCTGCATACACAACGGAATGGGCAGCACCAATCTTAGCACAAGCGAGCATTGCAAAGACTAATTCAGGTATCTGAGGCATATAGATAGTAACAATATCACCCTTCTTGATACCCATGGATTTGATCACATTGGCCATCATACACACTTCACGGTTAAGCGAGTGATAGGAGTAGACTTTTTGGTCTCCAGGCTCCCCTTCCCAGATAAAGGCCAATTTATTTCTTACCGATGTCATCATATGCCGATCAATTGCATTGTGTACGATATTCGTTTTTGCACCTGAAAACCATTTGAAAAATGGTTTGTTACTATCATCAAGAACCTTATCCCACTTCTTCTGCCAATCTAGTTGATCTGCTTGTTCTGCCCAGAATTTTTCATTATGTTCCAATGAGAACTTGTATCTCTGATCATACTCCTTAACATTAGCATTTTCGATAATTTCTTTTGAGGGTTGATATACGTCTTTCATTTTACGATTATCCTCTCTTCGATGTTATGAATTCTCAGCGTTCTTTAATTGTGTTTTGGGATAGGATTTCGTAATTTACAAGTAATTCACAAGATATTTTACTCTGGCTGTGGAGTGGTGATATTTTTGAAAACCTCATCTTGATCCATTCCCAATCCGAATTTTCCCTTAAAATAAGTAAGTACATTATAGATATCCCGCTCTAACATCTCTCTCGACATGGATTCTCTACTTGATACAGATTGGGGAAAATCAATAATCACTGCCTGATGATCCATGGTGATGATGATATTATGCTCAGATAGATCCCCATGTACAAATTTTCCCTTGTTCCATGCAAGATCAATAAATTCTAGCACTTGGAGCAATATCTCTTCTGGATCTTCCAAGGTGGATATTTTCTGCAAATCGTATCCTCTTATCAGCTCCTGTACAATTACATGTCGGTTGATATCCAGTAGTTGTGGTGCACGTAACAGATTTTCATTTGCTACCTTGAGCCATTTTACCTCTGATTCTGCAGATAATCTGGATGCATACAGTGATGAGATATGTTTCTTGTCTGAAGTGTATATTCGTTTCTGCTTCACCCTTTGAAATGAGCTGAAGCCAACACGATGTAATTTAAGAATAACTTCCTCTCCCACCTTGTCCAATGCATAATACACACTCGATTCTTTTCCCTCACCTTTCTTTGCACCTATACTCCCAATCACTCCGCGTTCATACAGAGTATTGAGGGCAAGGGCATCATATCCATGTAATGTCAATTCATATCCGATATAGTGACCTGACCAGCGGCGTATCAGATCGAGTTTATGAATTTTGTTGAGGATTTTCTCAACCAAAACGGAGCCATATTTAGTGAATGAGGTGAGAAATTCCACTGATGCATACTGGTGCCTAATCATACCTATCTCAACAGCAGTAAGCATCCTTATATCCCGTTCCTTGAGGTCTTTGAGTACTTGAGCACCAATCAGGGTCATTAGTCATAGTATGGAGTGATTATTAATATTACTTGTGATTACCTTAGTGAAATAGAGTAATTACTCCTTTGGAATCTCTATTCTTCGGTATGAATCAATGGATTTGTACAGACTCATGGTGGCATCGATACCCACCTTAATCCCGGTTTTGCTCTCTTCATCCATGGATGGATCGAGACTGGATCCTCTAGCTTTAGGTATTACAATTATATCATTCTCTCCTGTCCGTGTGGTTACGGCCCAGTTGACATGCTCTGCATCGAGAATATCAATATCAGTATCAACCACTGTTACCCATTTGAGTGATGCATGTGCTGCGAACGCTGCCATGATGACATTCTTTCCATCTCCTTCAGTTTGCTTCTTGACACTAACGATGGCATGCAACCAACCTCCACCACTGGGAGGCAGGTAGACATCCTTGACCTTTGGAACCACATTGGAGACAAATTCTTTAATTCTTGCCTCTCTACCTAGCCCCATTAGGAGAAAATGCTCAATCCTTGACGGGAGTATCGTTGTCATGTAGGCATCATTTCTGTAGTAGATTCTGTCAATACGGAAGACTGGTTCTTCTCTGACCTTATCCAATGTTCCTGTGACATCTACAAATGGGCCTTCCTTATGCTTTCTGTGCTTGATAACCACTCCCTCATACACCACTTCAGCATGTGTGGGTACTAGGATTCCACTAACTGGCAGCCGTACACGCCTGAGTTTGCCTCCAACGAGGGTATTGGCAACATGCATCTCATCAAGTTCAATTTCTGTCGGTGTAGATGCTGCAAGAATGACTGCTGGATGCATACCAAAGGCAATGGCTATGGGTAGATCCTGATCCTGTGATTCTGCCACACGGATATTATGAAAGAGATGACGAGGTACAATTCTTGCTGTTGTCTCGGTATCTGAGATGATTAACTGCCGATGAATGCTGGAGTTATGAATTCCTGTATCCAGCCCCTTGGTTATTACTAGACCTGAGGTGTAGTAATGACCTGCATCCTCTTTGAAGAATTTGGGTACCGGATGATTATTGATGTTTGGATGTTCATCAACATTGTGTAGAAAGGGTGCATCCTCAACAACTTTTGGTTCTAATGGTGCTCGAAGAGCCTCATGAAGATGTGAATGTAGTTTATCTGTTGTAATTCCCATTGATTTGGCCAGTATCTCTCTTGAAGTGCAGATATTTGCAAGTAGTGGAAACTCAGAATCCAATACATTTGTCAGCTCAACGATATGTTTACCATCATGCTCCTCAAGTACTCTTCCCACCTCGTAAATTTTTGATCGAGCAGTGTTATCGGTATATATTATTCCCTCCGATCTCATCTGTTCTATAAATTCTCTAAACACATGGGTCAGTTTTCAGCTCTCTTAATAATTATTGTTACTCTTCAATCATCAAATTCAGATTTTTATCAAGTATCCTAGAATCAGTTCTGATATTTTCTCATTAGTGATACCATAGTAATTCCTATTAGAATTGAAGTCAAATCATGTGGTGCCCATCGAATATCAGAATATAGTATCAAACCCCATGAACGAGGATAGGCTTCATACTCAATGGTGATGGATCCATTCTCAAAGCGTATATTTGCTCCATAGAATGGATCTGAATTATTTGTAAAGTTACCATTGGCATCTATCACATAGATGTTGCCATCTGGATATTCTTCAAGATATGTATATACAAACACCAAAGTAACAGCACTAAATTCCTCAGATATACCTGATGAATACACAATTGGAGAATAGTCATCAGTACAGATTTGTCCCCAATTCTCATATTCCAAGGAAGTGTTGAAATGCGGATCAATACCCGCAGGCCAGTGACAGGAGCTTGATCCAAAATCTGTCACATCATGATTATATGGGTTCCAGATCTCAAGAATCAGATCAAATTCTAAATAAGTATCAACTTGGGATCCCTCATCATTCGTATAATTATGATACTCCCAGGTAAGACCGATATCAGTGACTCGTGCTTGCAGATCAACAACCTCGCTATCTGGATCCATATTCTGAGCTGATACTGCATGTATCATTAAAATAATGAATAATAATGCTATATTTACTTTCATACTATTACGATATAATATCTAGAACATAAGGCTAGTTGTTCTCAAATGGCACAATTTACTCGCATCTTTTCAAAGGTGATAATTTAAAATATCTAGTTTTGATTTAGATTTAATCAGTCTAATCTAGATTAGTGATCGAATATTCCGATTCTTTGAGTGGGATTTTATAATTTCAACCTAACAAGTTGATTTAGATGGACCTATTTCCTAAAACATTTGATAAGCAAGAATTTTTGAATTTTTTATCGAGTAGTGTATCGAAAATAGATAAAGCATCCGAGTTTGGTCAGGAATTGGCCAGTGACTATGATAAATTAGTATTTATCGGTTGTGGTGCTCCAAATAGAACAGCGAGGCTGATCAACCATTTTGTTGATCTCAAAGTTGGTTTCACCAGAATGAAGAGTTACTTACCAGCTGAATTTATTCATATCGATCCTCAATATATAGATGCAAAAACTGTTATTGTATTTGGTTCATATTCTGGAACGACCAGAGAAACAGTAGATGCTGCAAAATTCTGCAAAGAAAAAGATTGTCTGACAGTGTCTATCACTCGATTAGATGATAGTCCTTTAAGTGTAGAAGTAGATCACAAACTAAATTTCGGTGATACACAACTAGGAGATTATCCACAATTCATTATTACTGCAGCCTTGGTATCTGGTTTCCTTTCAGTTAAAGAAAATAAATTGTGGTCTCTTCATCACAAAATCATAGAATCATTACATCAGCTTCCACAGGTACTCGCTGATACAGTTGAGATCAATGAGAAGGCCGTCTACTCCTTTACAAAGAAATATTATCAGAACAATTCTATGTTAATTGTCGGGCATGGTCCTATTTATAACGCAGCTTATGCATTAGCTTTCTGTTCTTTCATGGAAATGTTCAAGATTCATGCCTCACCTGTAATTGCAGCTGATTTCTTTCATGGACCATTCGAACTTCTAGATGACTCTGTTCCAGTTATTGTATTAATTGGAGAAGATGAGACTCGAGAAGAGGGATTAAGAGTTCAGAGTTTTTGTGAGAAATATCTTAAGAGCTATCTTATTGTCGATTCAAAAGATTTCAAGATGGCTGGAATATCCACTGAACTTAGAGGATTTTTCTCACCCATGATCTTGGATGCAGCAACTCGTAGATTCATGGATTACTACGCTGCTCTTAGGCAGTATGATAGAACATCTCGTAGATATATGGGAGTGGTGGAATACTGAGATCAAAATCGCTGGTCTGTGTTGGACACAACACCGTGGATAAGTATATTAGTCATGGGATGATGTATCCTGGTGGGAATGAGGTCAATGTTGCTGTTTTAGCTGCCAGACAGGGATTATCTAGCAGTTATGTTGGCTGGTTAGGTAATGATCTCTATGGTGAACTGATATTGAAAGCTCTAATTGAAGAAGGAGTGAATCACACACGATGTCTTGTTAAAGAAGATGTAACTACATTTACAGAGATTTATCTTGAGCAGGGTGAACGTAGATTTGGGAAGGTCCAAAGAGGGGCCAGTACGAGGAGTGTGCTGGAAGAAGAAGATCTGGCATTCATTCGTTCACATGATATGCTCCATACCAGTTATTATAGCAGAATGGAAAATTTTATTCTCAATCGTCCAACTAATTTGATGGTTTCCTTTGATTTCACAGAACTTGCAGATCGAGAATATTTGTCCAAATATCTTCCACATGTTGACATTGCCATCATTTCAGCGGAAAATCAAGAAAATATTGAGGAATTAATGCATGATTATCAAGAAATGGGTGCAAAACTTCTTCTAGTTACTATGGGGAGTGATGGTGCTTATGCCTTTGATGGAGAGCTGTATTATGCCCCTGCAATTGATGGAGGGGTGGTTGATACTTTAGGTGCGGGTGACTCATTTATAGCCCGTTTCTTAGTAGAATATCTTGAGGGACAGAAGCTTGAGGATATAATGACATTGGCCACTCAATCAGCCTATGAAACATGTCAATATTTTGGAGCATTTGGTCATGGGATCAGGATTCCTGATGAATGATTGAATCGATTGAGATTAAAAATACTGAGAAATATTTCTCAAATATTCCTTGAGCTCTACAATTGCATAATAACTATCCTCATTATCTAGTTTTTAACTTATCTCTTCTATTTCTTGTTTTTAATTGTTAAGTATCTCAATGATTGGGCCAAGTAGATGCTCACATTCCTGTTCCAAACCTACTTCTTGTACTCGGCATAACTCTTCTTTTACCTCTGAGAATTTTGGCTTTAAAGAAATCACCTCTTAGACGATATATTTCTCCAATATTATTGTAAACATATGCCAGATCTAAATCGCATGGATCATGTGAATCTAGTAACTCTTAGTATACTAACATTGCTTGATTAAGCTGTCCATTCATTGAGTATACTGGACCCATTGAGAATAGAACCTTAAATCTTAGAGTTTGTGATAAATCTTCAGAAGGAAGATCATTAATTACATTCGTAAACTCATCATCGATAATTAGTACTAATTATTTCAAGCAGTAGTTTCCTAATAGATTTGATAATAATCTCTTAACCAACTTTCAAATTCTCTTGCCTCTTCATTTGCCTCAAAAGGATAGTATAACTTGATAACAGCTTCTGCAGTAGAAAATTCGGGATATACATAATCTCCTTCTTGTACCAGGGCAGTATGAAATACATCAGTATTTCTGACTTTTTTCGTTGTTATGCTAAACAATAATCCCTCCATGCGAACTGATGTGAATTCAGGATCAAAGGTAATGATTCGGTCATATTTCGCTGTATTCACTATCCATATTGCCAAAAGTACCCAACCTAAACCAAAGATGGTGAATATCAAACCGAACACTATTCCCACAATCACGCCTTTCATTATCTGAGAAATTCCTACTGTCATAAAGATTGTTCCGAAAGCTGCAAGTATCAAAAAGATGGGAATAGTTTCTATCACCTGTTGTTGGAGGGAAATTTCTACAAATTCTCGTTCTCTATAAGGCTTAAATCCAAATTTCCTCCTCCTATCCCTGCTCTGTTCAGTTATTCTGAATATTGATCCCTCCCTTTCAAAAAGTATGGCTTTGTTTTGGAACTCCACATCTTTGCTTTTGAGCTGATCAAATGTGTTCTGCAGTAGGTCAAGTGGTACTGGATCCATCTCAGATTGTTCTTTATAATCTGTAATCCGATTTTCAAGACCGATATCCTCAATTACTTGTGTCTGCAAGATTCTCCCTATTGCATGAGCAGCAGCAAGCATGGGAGTTCCCTTAGGAGATGTGTAGTTTTTCAGAATTAAGAGATCTTCACCCCTCTGATTTACCACAAACATCTGCCACTGAGCATATCCATCCTTGGTGTTCCCTTTCTTGTATGGTGTATTCCCTGTTCCAAAGGAGGCGATCTGGACCGTCTGGCTTGTAACTTTGAAGGTTCTTTTAATACGTATTGATTGAATATCTTGTTTATCAAGCACCCTATCCTTATATGTAAGACTATTCTGTGATACTATGATTAGCTTCTTCCTCAATCTTATATAATAATATAATCCAGGAAGACCAACTAGTGGGATGATGAAATATAATAGTGTTGTTGGAGCTTGAGGATCGACAAAAAAGATAGTAATCATCATAATGCCCATAAACATAGGCATAGCAGCAAATAGGTAGGAATGCCACTGATCACGCATTTGAGGTTTAAGTATAAATTCAGTGGGAGATTTCTTCTCAAATTTCATTACTCAACAAAGATTAATCACCTATTTAAGGATGTATAACATAAATGTATCAAAATATAATGTGAATCTTCTAGGGGCCAAAATTCTAAAAGCTTAACTAAATAGATGGGCATGCATTATAAATGAGGTCCATAACTTGAAGATGGTATTCAAGTATAATCATGATAGCAGAATGTTTAAGTTTCCTAAGCAAAGAACAAACAAAATTGGGAAATAGTAAAGAACTCAATGGTGTATGGAGATTATGGCCTCTTTGATAGGGATAAATACTTTCTTTATCACAATCGAGGTCATAGTAATTTTGTATCTAGTGATAGTTGCAGCAAGAAAAATTGGTACTGGGGTAGCCTTTCGTCCAATTTTTGCGTTATTTTTATTGACCTGTTGGATATTTCTGGTTTGTCTGTCAGTCGCAAATATGCTTCCAGTGTCCCTTACTTCTGTAATATTATTGATTGCTTCTCTCTTCATCATTGGAATCGTAATTATTTCTTCCATAAGAGTATCACCCTTTTATCATAAGGTGAAACGAATAGAAAATGTGTTGATTATCTATTCATGGATCTTATTCGGTTTATTGATTGCTCAAGTTGTAACAAATGAGCTTAATCTTATTTCCTTAGATCCCAGATCATTATCAATGATCCCTATCTATTCCAAGATATTCCTGATTGCTTTTGCTATTTGGGGAATAATGGTGGTAATTTTTACATTTTTGATGGAATTAAAAGAAGGATATCATCTCAATTACTTACCCGGATCAATACCAAAAATATTTGTTGCTGGCTCTGGGTTGCTACTACTTGGGATGATCACCATATTATTTCAAAGTGTGTATAATCCATTCAAAGGAGAAACCACAGAGATATGGATTTTTTTCATTTCCATGCATCTAAATCTCGTAGGGATAATAATGGTCAATTCTGCAGTAATTTGGGACCCCTATGCATTATTACCGATAACTCGAGCCGTAAATCATTTGCTACATACAGAACAGATTTCCATATCATTGATAAGTTTTGAGCGATTGGGGCCAGCCCCATTGTATTCAAAGGGATTTCATTTTGTCGATTCTGAAAACAATGATTTAGATCAATTCCTCATCAAGTTAGGTGCTATTGGAACAAGTGCTCTTGGTATGGGTGATCAGTATATTGAAGGTAGTGCCGTTGTACCAGTTCCAAATCAACCGAATTTAACAGCTCTTTTTCTCTCATCATTTGTGAAAGATAAGCTGCAACCAGATCCCCGATTTAACGGGCAAAATTATATTGTTCTTCTTATAATTGTACCATCTGAAGTACGATGGATCATAGACAAGAGAGAAATTCTTTCTGAAAGATTTATTCAGAGAGCACGAAAAGTAAAGGATTTAAGAGAAGAATTCGAACCTGAAAGGTTTGTTGAATTAGTAAAAAGAGGATTATTGGAATTGGCTATTTCAGTTTGAGTCAGTATGTTAATGATGAAGTATTTGAAAACCATATCCATTTTTGAAATCATTTGATACCAAGAGGGAAGATTAGGATTTCAAATGCCAAATACCATTAGACTTTTGATAACAGAACGAGAAGAATTCTTATCAAAGAGCAAATAAATATGGGAAATAGTAAAGAAGTCTACAAAGATTGGATATTATGGCCTCATTTTTTATAGTGACAAATACTATTTTCATCACTATTGAGGTTGTAATTGTTCTAGTCCTCTCAGTGATGGGGGTGAGGAAAATCGGAACTGGAGTAGCATTCCGTCCCATTTTGGCACTAGTTATTCTTACTTTCTGGAATTATATGGGATGTCTCATGGTAGCAGATATTATCCCAAGAACCTTACCTTGGGTGATTGCTTTAGTTGCTTCTCTTATCATTGTAGGCATAATTATCATTTGGTCCTTAAGAGTATCACCTCTTCAAGATAAAGAGAAAAGATTGGAAAATATCTTGATAACCTATTCATGGGTACTTTTTGGTCTGTTGATGGCTCAATTGGTTACTTTAGAGTATAATATCATAACTGTTGATCCCCTATCTCTATCAATAATACCCATTTATTCCAGAGGATTTAAGATTGCATTCATTATTTGGGGTTTCCTTTTGGTAGCTTTCACATCCCTACTGGAACTGAAAAATGGTTATCATTTGAACTACCTTCCTGGATCAGCACCAAAAATTTATGCTTCAGGTGCTATTTTATTATCATTTGGCTTGACAATAATCTTGATGCAAGGTGCATTAAATCCATTTAAGGGAGTTTATGGTGAACTTTGGTTGTTTTACGTTTCTAGACATCTAATCTTTTGTGGAATAATTTTGTTAAAATATGCAACAGTATGGGATCCCTATGCATTATTGCCAATCACTCGGGCAGTTAATCATCTAGTGTATACAGAGCAGATTTCCATTGCTTTGATCAGTTTTGAATCAATGGGTCCAGCACCACTCTACGCAAAAGGATTTCATTTCCTAGAAGATGATGAGATTGAACATCTAGAATTTCTCATTAAAATGGGAGCAATCGGTACAAGTGCACTAGGTATGGGTGATCAATATATTGAGGGGAGTGCAGTGATTCCAGTACCTAATCAACCCAACCTGACAGCTCTCTTTCTCTCTTCTTTTGTGAAAGATAAATCGCAAACCGATCCCCGTTTTGAAGGTCAAAATTATGTCGTTCTTCTTCTCATAGTTCCATCAGAGGTGAGATGGATTATTGATAAAAGACAGGTCCTTTCAGAAAAATATATTAAACGAATTAGAACTGTTGAGGATTTACGATCGGAGTTTAATTCTGTACAATTTATCGAGTATGTTAGAAAAGGGTTGTTAGAGTTAGCCATTTCTGTTTAATAATCAAACTTTAAAATTATATCACATATTTTTTTTGCTGAAAATGATAGAAAAAAAATGAGGGAGGTGGGATTCGAACCCACGAATCTCTGAAGAACTAGGCAATTGCACGAATGACGTACTACTTGTCGAGTCACGTTAGGCGTTCCTCAACCTAGCGCCGTTGACCAGGCTGGGCGACCCCCTCGTTTGGTCTATCAAGAGTCTGCGATAAACGACAGTTTCTTGATGGAGGGTACCTACATGTAAGTACCTACATATTCCTTAATATCATATAACTTTTAACTTCATCGTTAGTTATCATATTATTTCCCTAGTTTTTCTTCTTCAACAATTGCATACCCTGGATCATTTCAATGCTCTCTTCTATTCTCTTATTCGCATCTACGATAAATCTTTAAATAGAATAGTAAGTTATGTTAGTTTGTGCATGAACTGCAAATACGATCATACACAGACGAGGATCATGATCCTGTAAGAGAGATAATTGTTAATGCTAAACATTTTGGCCCTAGTTATCTTGAAACTGAGGAAAAACTGATGCGATATTTTTCCATCTTTAGTGATATAGGAAGAATTCTTGTAGCTGTCTTAAATGGTGAGATTGTCGCCTATGCAGCTGTAGAGTTCAGAAGAAAGTCATTATTTGTTACATCCTTTATGACACACCACCAATACCTCCGACGTGGGATAGGAAAAAAGATGATAGAACATATATCAAAAATTGGAACTGACATGAATGAAATTGAAGTGATCAGAGTGGATACAAGTGATGATATGAAGGATGCTCAGAAATTCTACTTATCTAATGGGTTTCAGATCTGTGGGTATGTATCCCATGATCTAGCTTGGAATAGTCATCAAGTTCATCTTGTCAAACAAATTTGTAGATCCTAAGTGGCAGTTACCTTGATCAATTCTTTTCTCACAGATGATTCAAATTCATCGAACCGTCTCTCTTCGTCCTCGATTTCCTTGTCGCTCAATTCATCAAAGCTACGTTTTACCAATCTAATAAGCTTAGGAGTAGCACGATCCCATACATAGAAATGATTTTCAGTAAAAAGCCTAGATTTAGCAAATTGTTTGACAATCTCTTGAATATTCTTCATCATTTCCTTCTGATCTATGTTGTCTGGAATATTATTTAGGTCGATCTCTCTTGAGTACAGGAAAACTTTGTTTCCAAATAAACCTTCACGTACCTCTACCAACATAGCTATACAATTACTATATACAACTTCTCCTTTATTTAGGTTTGTAATATCAACTTGGATACCACTCATAACTCTTATTTCTGTAAAAAAATGGGTCTGGGGGCAGTTAAAATCATTTTTATTGCACTCGTGAATCTAGTAAAAGAGTATGCCTTTATATACAAATATGATTAATTGTAAATAATCAGAATATAATATATTCAATTGTCCATTCACATTGAGTATCTTTTCTGAATAGGTTTATCTCGCTTAGCTTTTAAGCAGATTTGTTTATTGCTTGCCGTTTAATGTGGATACTTATTTTAATTCCCGAGGAATCATAATATTATGTCTATCATCGGTCCAAAGATCAAAGAGCGTGAACCAAAGGAATTTGATGAGCAGTTATACAAGGAGGAGCTTGATTGGCTCACTCGTATCAAAGAGGAAAAAGTAAAAGTATCAACTACACCAGCTGAGATTTATCCCGCACTATTCTCTGCCTCTGTTGCAGCATTTTTCATAGGGTTAACTGTAGGTGCAACGTTGAGTGCATTCTCAGCTAGTATTATTTGGTTACTAATCCTACCCGTTGTAATCTTCATTATCACCTTCTATCTTGCATTGAAACCGTATTCTATAATCGCTTTCGATCTCCACAGAAATATTTTCCAGTATAAGGGCCTTATTCAATTTGCTGGAGATGAGCATAACTCCAACTTTCGAGGTCCAATAGAGGTAATAGAGGGAACTCAGGTGATTCGACATAAACGATTCAAAAAAATCTTCATCCGGTTTATTACCAATTCAGGGTATATGAGGATGAATTATCATCCAACGCAAGATAATCAAATCTTGGCACGACTTGAGGAACTTGACTTGATTAACCTGCAGGAGGTAGAACAAGCACTGGATCAGCAGGTAATAATCTCACATTCTAATAGTTTTTATGTGGTCTACGAGAAGAAATTCGATCGTTCAGATTTCAAGCAAGAGATGGCAGCAAAGAAAAAAGAGGAGGATAGGATCAAGGCAGAACACCAAGCTGAGAAAAAGCGGCTTCTCTTGGAAAAATCAAAACAGAAAAAAGAGAAAAAATAGTATTGTTTCCTTTGTTAATTTTTTAATGCTGATATAATTAAGTCATCATATGAGTGAATTTAAGCATGTTCAGATGGGAATCCTGTCTGCTGATAAGGTAACTAGAGATTTTGTTGCCAAATCATACGGTAAGAAGGGGCAATCATCTGATATTACCCTCCATACACAACAAACACAGGATGTACTCATGTCTACTATCTTACCAGAAGGATATCCCAATAAACCATTATCTCTTGTGATTACGGCTCATATGAGTGATGTGGTTCTTCTTGGAGCCACTGCGAAGGGAGTCGATGCTGCTTTAGGTGAATCAGCACTCCTAGCTGATTGTCTGGCACTTCAAGGAATCAAGGGTATACTGGGTGAGAATGCAACTGGGTTAACCTTATTTCTGGATCAGATGAATAAAGTATTCTCCAAGCTGAATGTCGCTTCATGGCATGGAATGATACTCTCAACCAACGCGGAAATTGCAGAGGCTAGACACAAACTTTTGGAGCTTGTTCCCAAACACAGGGGAAACCCAGATGGATTTCTTGCAATAAATACAGATCATGCATTCCCAGTAAAAGGAGTGGGTAGTGTAATTCTGGGTACAGTGATCAATGGAACAGTAAAAAAAGGACAGAAGATCAGAGTATTTCCATCTGGTCAAGTGGGTACTGTCCGCTCCATTCAGGTAAATGATGAGGATGTTAATGAAGCAGGTCCCGGAGTACATGTTGGTCTAGCCATGAAGGGTATACTGGAAAAGTACCTGCAACGAGGAACTGTTGTAACTGGAACAGACAAGGATGATGTAAAGGAGATAAATGAGATCAATGATATGCCCATTAGAAAGGCATTATTTGGTAAACCACCTGCTGAAGGAGATAAGATACATGTTGTTGCAGGATTATTCTCTGCTCCTGCTACTGTGTTACACTGGGGTGATTCTGTGACTGTGAAACTGGAGAAATCTATACCTATGCATGAGAAGATGAGGGTTACCTTTGTTGATCTTAATAAGAAACCAACAATTCTTGGTTCTCGTAAACTATAACTAGTAATATTTTTCAATAAATAGATTTTTAAGTATATACTCGGTGAATTGCCAATATTTGATACTAGTTAAGAATGCAATCGTTGATTTTAAAAATATTAACCGAGACCTTCCATATGGAAAACTCATTAGACTATTTTGATTTGAGTGAACTAAGTTTTTACAAGTTGGAGGTCTGTATCTAGTGGACTCCCATTCTGAATTTGCAAAAGAATTAGGCCTGAAAGAAGCCATTTCTATTGCTATAGGAGCAATGATAGGTGGTGGTATTTTCAGTGTATTAGGTAGATTATCACATATCGCTGGTCCTGCCGCAGTAGTATCTTTTGGATTAGGTGGTATCATTGTCTTTCTTACTGCAAATAGTTATTACAAATTGATTGGAAAATACCCGTCAGCAGGTGGTGAATTTACTATACTGCGAAGTGGTTTCAAAAATCCACTAATAGGGAATATTACAGGATCAATGCTCTGGCTTGGATACAGTGTGACCATTGCGTTATATGCCTTTACTTTCGGGCTATATACATCTGAATTTGTGTACAGTATGACATTAATCGAATTTTTTGATGTGCATCATACGGGAATAATAACTGGTAGAAAGCTCTTTGCCTTCTTATCCATATTCACATTTATGCTTATTAATCTGAAAGGAGTGAAAGAAAGTGGTAATATTCAGAATATCATTGTATTATTCAAATTAAGTGTACTCCTGTTTATCGGGGTTCTAGGTGTTATTTATTTCAAAGGATACCGTTATGTTCCATTCACCTTGCAGCATGATCCTCTAGAACTGTTGGAGAAAGATATATTCGGTGGCTTTTCTGGTATAGTAATCGGTTCTGCAGTAATATTTGTTAGCTATGAAGGGTTCCAAGTAATTGCAAACACCGTTGAGGAGCTAAAGAATCCAGCACGTGATGTGAAGATAGGTATGTATATCTCCGTGGTTACAGTGGCTATCACCTACATGGTAGTTACAGTTGCAACCTTTTCACTTGTAGATGATCCTACTGATATTAGCGAAGCTGCTCTTATTCAGGCAGTAGAATTTCTTGGACCCTGGGCGGTTCTGCTCATCACACTCGGTGCTGCTGCATCCACAACTTCGGCTATCAATGCAACCTTGTTAGGTAGTTCAAGATTGGCGTATGTGATGGGAGATTACTCAGCCTTTCCCAAACAGCTAGCAGTGATCTCGAAAAAATCAAAAGTTCCATATATGGCCATTATTACAACTTCCACCATTTCCTGGTTCTTCACATTTGTAGGTAATGCAGAACAGATAGCAGAAGTAGGTTCTATTATATTTCTTGCGATCTTTCTCATCATAAATATCTCAGTGATTAAAATCTTCCCCAAAGAAAAGAATCCCATGGCTAAAGTAGCTAGTATACTGATTATTTTCTATATTCTCCTAGTATTTGCCTATTTCTTTACTCATCTTGATGAATCCCTACTTGCATTGCGAGTGCTGGTGATATTCACTCTAGTATCATTTGGGTATATGTTGGTTAATCAGAGAGTGATGAAGGATAAGGATATTGATGTTGATAAGTATAAACTTGCTCCGCTTGGTGAGGAATTGATCTCAGAGTTCAAAGAATTTAATATTGGTGCCGATATGTTCTTCATCGAATTTGATCGCATGTTACTTCCTGCATCAGGAGAAAAATTTGAGACAACTAATTGGGAGCTAAGTGCTCAGATAGCAAGAAAATATAACGTAGAGGTAGATCTACTCTATATTGGCTCAGATATAAGTAAAATCAGCAATGTAAAGACTATCTTCGAGAAGTATGGTGTAAAATACAATGTAGTTCAGAAGAAGAGAAAGAATGGTAAGCAAATCGCAGATCTCATTATAGAAACCTATGAAGAAGGAAACTATCAGCTCATCTCACTGTCATCAAGAAGAACAAAAAATCTCGTTGATCGATTATTCAGTACATCTGTATCCCGTAAAGTGGTAAATAATGTGAAATCCGCAGTTTTGCAAGTGCATCCTCCCAAATATCGACAACGACAATCAGATATTGCCAATATGTTTATCTTACTTGATGGTTCAGAACGAGACTTCTACTTAACCCGTTTTGCCAGCATTTTCGCATCAGTTGGCCAGGAAGGAAGCTCAGTTGCTTACCATGTCGTTGAGGTACCACTTATTATGCCTCTCGATGATGTAGCTGGATTACCTGTGATTCAGAGATCTGCACGGAATTTCAGTCTATATGCTGAGCGTATTACCATGAGGAGTGGTCTAGATGCAGAGGCGCGTCTACTCTATGGACATAACAAGGTGAGTTCAATCAAAAGTGCCGTGAATGAACATGAACCTGATGCTATACTCATTGGTCACTCCAAAGATAAGGGAGTATGGAATTCCATCCGAACAAGGTTTGCATACAAATTAATGAACGAAATAGAACCAGCAGTGATTATTTATCATGCACCGGAGAATGGTGAGCAATTGATTGCTGAGTAAAGATGAATAACTGAAGTAAACTCCAACACTTATCATTCAAAAGCATCAACAATTTCGTTAATATTCATATAACTGAAGAGTCTAAGAATATTTGCATGGCATACTGCACTAATTGCTCTAGGCAAATAAAGGCTACAGCTAAGTTCTGTATTTACTGTGGTGCACGACGACAAGTACAAAGTACCCAGACACAGAGTACTCCTCGTCAATCCTACAGCAAACCAACACAACAAATCCAACCACAGAAGGTTGTACCAAAACAGAATACACCCAAGACAATTACTCCTAGACAGAATGTTCCACATCAGAATATTCCTAAGAGAAATGTACCACAGAAACAGGTACAGCAGAGTAGACATGTTGATACCTCACAACGTGTATCATCACAACATAAAACCAAAACCAAGGCTTCTGTTCAGACCAAAAGAGAGGTTCCCTCACGGACGAGCTTCAATGAAGAGGGATTTATGGATCGGGATCTCTATCAACTAAATCAACGACTCTCGACTAGGTTAGATGTCATCAAACGATCAGTACAGAATTTTGAACGAATGCTTGATGGTAGTGCGGATTTTAGTCGTTCGGATGCCACATTGCTTTACCAGTATCGTGCTGAACTCAAGGATTTTAGCAAGAATGATGCTTACAAGAATAGTGATTACAGACATGAAACTAACTCATTGATTGATAAAATCAAGTTTATCTCTATTGATATATTTGAAAGTTTAACTCATGATGTTAATGAGCAAAGCCTGATAGAGATGAGAGAGGAATGGAAAACTTATCGTGATACCATTGAGAAGAAAATGAAAACCAAAGAGCTGCTGGACGCTCTTGAGAGGCAAAACAAGATCATCAATAAGAAGATTGATGATTTAGAAAGAATTTTTGGTTCTCCCAGTTATGAGGCAATCTATAAATCACAACTTTTCACTAGGTATAAATCCTTACGAGATTTCTATATTAAAGAACTAGGGCCTGCAATAGAATCATACCTTTCTTTGATTGAAGATGCTTCTAAGACAAAGTATGCTGATTATTTTGGTGATGAGAAGAAAATGCTTAGACAGATCAAGACCTATATTGACCCAAATGTTTCTAATCGTGCAGCTACTTCTACCAGGGAGATCTCTAAGAAATGTTTTGATTTTCTTGAAGAACGTGGAGTTAATGCCTCCACACTCCGTCTACAACTTGCAGAGCTGGAGGAGGAGTTATCCATTCATCAAGATGAGATCGTAACCATTGAGAAAGATTATACCAGAAAGATGTGGGATCTTATTAACTCAGAGAAATTGGCAATTTCTGGTGTTGATTATCAAAAACCAAAATCATTGAAAATCACCACCTACCAGCCACTGCGTTCCAATCCATATACCCTGAATAAGGCAAAATCCATGGCTCCTGCAGGAGATCTACATCCACTACATTCTCTTAATAAGCTTAAACCATTAAAACATCTGGATGATTTTGAAAACTGACATTATATTAAAAAAAAATCTCAAAACATCAAAGTATTTACAAAATTCATAGATGAAATACTTTATTCTGTTCTCTCCCATAATTTCATTTATTAATTAGAATAAGAGTAATAAGAGAGTATTGAGATGAATAATTAATGAATAAAAAACTTCAAAATCAAGCCACAATTGCTATAATGAATGAAATTATCTCCAAAACAAATAGTAAATTGATCTTAATTACTCCAACGTTGAATTGGGTCGATTTATCAATTTTAGATGAAATTGTTAAGTTTGCTGAAGTTCAAATAATATTAGATGGAGATTTTCTTCAAGAAGAGGATATTACAATTTTAAATGAGTATCGATTAAAGATTAAAACAAAGAAGATAGATAAAAACAGATTGAAAAGAGATTTAGCTGAAATTATCATATTTAGGGATGACGATGAATCATATTACGTCAAATTTCTTGATTTTCATTTCAGTGATAATATTCATGTAACTTCCCATGAGAAATTCCTGGAGTTCAGATCCTCTTATGGCCACTACATAACAATGCCTTTATGGGATTTTACAGTCTCAAATAAGACAGGAAAAGGAATAATCGATAAAATATTAGGCTTGATATTAGGTCAAAAAAGATCGAATTGATAAAAGTTGGGCCGGTATATCTATCCAATAAAATTATATTCAGAAATTAAGAAAAGAGATTCCTGTATCAGATAAAGTAATACTAAAGTAAAGAAAAATTATCTGTAAATTTTGGTTTTAGAGGTAGAGTGTACCAGGGTTAGCTTACCGTCTTTCACAGCTTCGTTTAGGATACTCTTGGCTAAACCTACTGTAACATTGTGTTTTTGTGCGAATTGAATGGCTGTGGTTACATTTGGCTTCTTGAGATCTTTTTCGATTTCAGCTGCCATTTCTTCTGTAAGTATTTTAGATCGCTTTACTGGGGTGTAGGAATAGATTTTTCCCCATTTTTTCTTCTTTTTAACGACATTTGAACTGCTCATATAATTCATTATTTGATGCAAGTAATTTAAATGAAGTGATCGATCGCGCTTATTTTTCTTAACTTATTAAAGATGGTTCTCTTCTGGTATTATTTCACTATTCTATGCTTTTAAGTGCTTGTCAAAGAAGTCAATGGTTTTTTTCCATGCATCAGCAGTTGCCTCTGCATGATGATTGCGAGAGGTATGATTAAGAAATCCATGACCTGCACCTTCATAGACCACACTCGAGTGTATGGAACTCTCTCCCTCCGTAGCAGCCTGATAGGCCTTGACCACGTCCATGGGGATACCTTGATCTAGCTCTCCAAAAATGGAGAATACAGGGCCTGAAAAATCAGCAATACGATTCTTTGGAGTGCTTTCTGGAGTTGCACCACGATGTGGGAAGCCGTAATAAGGCACTACTGTCTTGAATACATCATGATAGACATTAGCTAGGTAAGCATGCCGTCCACCCATACAGAAACCAATAATTCCTAGTCGATTCATATCCGCTAATGGATTCTTCTCCAAGGTTGCAAGCATTAGGTCAAGTCCCTTGAAGATGATATCATCGGTTCTTGTCTGGAAATTGTAACTACCATTGAGATATGGATCTGGTGCTACTGTATAATATCCTGCTGCTGCAAGATCCTCACATACTTTCTTTGAGCTGTCATCAATCCCATGTGCATGAACCATCAGCACAATAGTGGGAAATGGTCCATCACCCTCTGGGATAGTCTCATAATAATGTAATATAGTTTGGTATTTGCCTTTAGGGCCCATAGATATCTATTTTTATATTATATTATAAATCATAAGGTAAATGAGATATTCCTTGTTAGTAGGTAAAATAGGTTTCTGGAGTGAATCTTAGCATCCATACAGGTTTTTCTTTCTTTGATATTGATCCAATCAAATGAGAAACCCACTCCTCTTGATCCTCGTTATTGTATTTCTCCAGTAATTTGATATGAATAGAATGTAAATTTGTGATTTCTTCAGAACTAACAATCTCCATTCTTCCTCTCATCGAAATATACGGCAAATGCTCCTTGACAACAACTGGATATGAATCCCTATTAATTATGAGTAAAGTGAATTCTATGTTTCCTTTCTCTATTGTTTTTACTTTCATTGAATCTTTGTATGAGAATAAAAAGAATTGCTCATTCCAGAAATAGGTCCAGACTGGTGTGCTTAGTAACCTGCTAGCAGTATTCTTAAAGGATATGACATTTGGATTTTTGTTGGACATAATCAATTCTGTAATGATTTCCTTACCAAATGGTAGATCAAATATAGATGTCACTATTTCTAATACGTACTTAATCTATAAATATTGATTTGTTATAGCTAAATTAAATTTAGGTTGTAACTGGGTATTCGTTATTTTGTTTAAGATATACCCAGAATACCGGCCAGAGCAGGATTAATATCCCCAAGCCGTTCTTTAGTTAAGATTTCGAAATACTGTTTGATAATACCAGTTGTAAGTAGAATACCCACACCAGAACCAATTGCACCCAGGAAATCAGCAAAACTTGCCAGGACACCGATGAATGCACCACCGAGAAATGCTGCATAGGGAATATAGTTATTCAGGTATCGCTCAATGATCTTGGGATGTCTTCTGAACCCAGGGATCTGCATACCTGCACCAATCAGCTGTTTTGCCACATCTCGTGCTGACATACCTGCAGTTTCAACCCACACCATAGCGAATCCAGTACTTGCTATTGTCATGATGAGGAAATACATCACTGCCCGGAATGGACTTTCCGCCACTGCTTCCAAACCACGTGGTGCTGTAGTGTAAAACGCCAGTCCCGATATCGGTTGATTCGTCTCCTGATCCCATACCCCGATCAATTTCGTCAACGAACCCATAAAACCCGGATCATCCGCATATCTTCCATTCATTAGATTTCCAATGAGGAAGATGTTGGCGAATAGGGCACTTACCAGAATAACTGGAATGTTTGATACATATAGGAATTTAATGGGATATCTTGCTGGTATTCTATGCTCTGAGTGCTGTACGGGTATCTCAATTCTCATGGATTCCACATAAATCACAATAGCAAAGATGACAATTGTAGCAAAGAGATTGAACATATCATTTCCCTGAAAATCTGGATTGTAGATTCCATATTTCATAATCGTTCCCCTGCCAATCGATTGGAAGAAGAAGATTAGTGCACCCTGCTTCCACTCATATATACGTCCAGTTTCGGGGTCAAAATCATCTCCATAAGCTGCATCCTGAATGGAGAATGCTCCATTAAAGATAGTAAAGGATACTGCTGTGGCAATGAACAATGATATACCAGATCCAAGACCCCAACCCTTCTGAACTATCTCATCAAGCATCATGATCATAAGACCTGCAACTACAAGTTGTACAATAATCAGGGTTTTTGCTAAAGGATCATCCTTTACTGCATCACCATATGCACCACCACTGATATAGGCAATTGCCTCAAATAATGTCATCAGGACGGCAAGAACCTTCTGAGTACCAGTGTACAGGGCTCTCTCCTCGGAGTCCTGGAAATTGACACTGATAATCCTTGAACCAACAAGCAACTGCAAAATCATACCAGATGTAACGATGGGACCTATCCCAAGTTCTGCAAGTGTTCCTCTCTGACTTGCAAGAATAATACGCAAGGCGGCGAATGGATCTTCACCTTCTTGAACGTAGCCATAGACTGGCACCTTCAACATAATGAGGTACAGTACTAATGCAATAAATGTCCAGCCTAATTTCTGATTGAAAGAAGGCTTCTTTTCTGGCTTGTCAACCTCAAATGTGAGCTTGACAGGGTATTGGAATAGCTTAAGAAAACGGCTTGCCATAATAATATCTCCAACTATAAGATTTTACAATTGTATTGGTTAATTGTTCCACATAATTATATGTTTAAAATAATCGCGATAGGTTTCGGTGTCAAAGAGTGAGTTTGCTGATTAATCAACTAGACAAAACATATCCAAAAACAACTCTACTCCTTGAACAAATCAAGTACATCCTTCTCCACAGCTCTTCCACAATAACAGTACTGTTCCTGTAATCGTGCAGTTTGATAGCAGCAAAGTCTAATATTTCTGCCAAGGCTTTCCACATATCGCATTTCTGGATCATAAGTCATGGAATCCAAAGGTTTTGGTGCTCTCAATTTCTCTATTGGTACCACTGCTTTTTTGTTGCGACGGAGAATAATCCAAGCGGTTATTACTATCAATAGCAGTACTGGAAGTACAAGAGGATTTAATTCTGGAGAGGATGGATCAATGGTGGAGTATGTGTATGTCTCTGTGAACTCATAGCTAGTAGGAGTATAGCTGATAAACTCAGTCACAAGTATATCAAAATCTTCATTCCTATCAGCAGATACAGTACCATCAAATGTAATTACCCCGGTATTGGGAATCTTGTCTACTATTGAATTATTCCGACTATATCCAATGACATAGATGGGCCAACTCTCCACATTGATACTATCCAGATTGATAAAAAATCCCATCTCATGAGCATTTGGGTTATAATATACTCTATCTTGGAAATACTGTTCAAAATAGCTAGTACCTGCTGGAATACTATCATCAAATACTGAAGTAGCATATGTGATCAGTAATTCATCAGTGGAATTGCTGGCCTCGATTATCACCAGAAAAGCTTCACCATCTGCATTCTCAATAGTGAAATTAACATTGTAAGAGGAAGAATACTGAGCAAAAGATATGATTACATATAATTTACTCGAGTCAGTTCCCATCCAGATATTGACAAAATCAATACTCTCATCACTCTCTCCTGTGGAGTCAGTATGAAGTAACTCTAGATCAATCACTGCAGCATCAACATGAGTGCAAGAGACTAGTATAGAGATAATTATCAGGAGAGAGTATATCTTCATTACTTCTTACTCCTGGGTCGAAGGATAATTCTTGCTGCTATAATCAATGCAAAAATCTGCAAGAACAGGGGTGGGAAGTCAGCATTCAATCCTCCAGCTATATCTGCTACATCCGGCACATCAGCATGAGGTATTGCATCATTGGAATCTGCCCCTGAGTATGAATCATCATATATTATGGCTACTATTACCAATGCTGTGTAATATGGCACCACAATACCATATTGAATGGCTAGTTTGACAATCCTTTCTTCTGCCTCATTTTCATCTATTAGTCCTCTCTCCAGATCATTCAATAGTTTGATAATAGTATAAATCGCCCAAAGTCGCTCCACATGCTGGTTCTCTGCAGTTGCCTCATAGATCAGGGTACTATACTGCTGGATTCGATCGGTATAGAATATGCTGGTACTGATATTCAAAGGAGATGTGAACATACCAACTTGAACTACCTCCGAACCATTAAATATGGGATCAATCGTCTCAGTATTGATCGAACTGACATAGGCATTGTCCACAGATATATCGTAATCATAGGCTACAGGATTCGAGAATTCTGAATAAAACCCTCGTAAATCCTCTGCTATGTCTGTGCTCTCAGAAATGATACGATAATTTCCTCCTGTTTTATATGCCAGTTGAGACATAAGATACTCGTCAGTATTTGTACCCAGAGAAACACTGAAGACCATGGCATTATTGGTATTAAGCTCCAGCACATTACTAATTATTTTATCTGGATCATCCTCGCCTACGGTTGGCTCACCATCGGAAATCAATGTTATTGAACGAACTCCATCAAAATCACTTGATATAATTCCCAAGGCCTCAGTTAAAGCTAAATCGATGTTGGTGCTCCCATCCGGACTCAAATTATCAACCCATGATATTGCAGTCTCTATTACCTCAAGAGTAGCAAATTGATTTTCTTCAAATGCGAAAAACACTTCATCATCGAATGCTATGATATTTATCATATCCCTGTCGGTTAAACTGGGAATGATCTCTTTGAATGCATTCTTGGCCTTTGTCAGTCTACCATCACTTAACATTGATCCAGAAATATCAATGACGAATATATACTCCCTGGCATAGGTATCATTGATACTGCTGATCTGAGGGGAAAGAAGGTAGAAGAAGAAGTTATCAGTTCCGTTATTGTGAGTTAGAATGATAGGCTCATCACTCAGTGCCTCATAATTATACTTGATCACTGGATTATTGGATAACAGATAATCTGTCTCTTCGTATTGTAGTCTTGCTCCATTGGTAACTGAAGTAATATCCGGTCGGCTAATATCCTCAGTAATGAGGGATTGCAATTGCATCTGTGAGGCAGTAATTTCCAAATCGATCGTTAAATCAACCGTACCATCGAGGTTCAATCCTAGCAATGATAAACCGTAATCTCCTAGTTTTCTTTGCAAATATCCCTCAAAGCTACATGTAATCTCGATGGTGGCCTTTTTCCCGAGGTTTAATTGGATCCAATAGCTGTCACCTATCTGACTGACAAGCACGGCTGTATAATTGCTCTCAACAGCATCATTAAAAGTATCAATTGCATCATACAGTCCCATCACCTTTCCATAATAGGTAATTCCATTCAATTCAAAGGATACATTTGATAGGAATAGATTACTGAATTGTGGTATTGGCTGGTAAAGATACTGATCATAGGAACTCGGATTGTAAAGAGTCATGCTGTACTCAATCTGGGCAAAATTATCATTTATTGTTCCCTTGATATCAATATTGGATAAATCGATACTATCCTCTGCAGATACATTTGAAATAGATGGAAGTAATAGTACAATTATCACTATAGCTGAAATAGTTTTTCCCAACATATCTATTATATGGCTATAGAACTATTTATAGGTTGGCCAATAGAATTTTAAGTGTTTTAGAAATGATTACATTTTCCCAAGAGTGAGAAATTCGTTGAGTATTTTACGCAAATTGAGCAGTAATTGCTCCTCCTGTTTTGTTATAGTGTCATCCTGTTTTGCCTGTTGTAATGCAACACTATGGATTTCATCCTCCATCTTCAACATTTTTTCCAGTTCTTCATCAGTGATAATATTATCCTCCAGAACTTGAGATACAACATCGAAATATGAGTGTAGTCGATCCATAATCATAGTTTTCATCGATACAACATCTACTGGATCATCCTGTCTGATACGCATCTGTTCAATAATCTGAATGGAATTGAGTAATACAGATTTGGTATGTTCCAGCCTCAAACTGGGATCGTTATGCATTTTCTGGGCTTTTACACTTGCCTCAAATTCATGAACCATTCTCTCTTGTATCTTTGACTCCACTGCTCTGGGAGATCTTGAATCTCGTATAACATTGATTGCCTTTTCAGCAGATAATCCTTTTGATACAAGATAACAAGCTGCCACCAGTCCACTTCTGCCAAGACCTCCCACACAATGAATGAGAATATTCCCTCCGTCCTCAAGATTTGCATCTAACCAATTAATGACATATTGCATGTCCTCTATAGGGATCACCCCCTGATCCAATATCGGAACATGATACCCTATAATCCCATGAACTAGATATTCCTCTATCAAGTTGGAAACTCCATATTCCTCCAGCTCATCCATGGTTACCAGTGTTAGAATGTGTGAAATATTCGCCTGTGATAGCTGTTTGATATCATCTGTTAGATCCCGGCTCTTATCCTTTCTTCCAGGTAGAATTGTTAAACTCATACTCCCCACAGGAGTGTATTCTACAGGTAAATAATTCAATCGTAAAGGTCCTGCTGCTCTAAGTTTCCGGTTGATTAGTTCTGATAGTTTACCCATGGTATAGAGGGCACCTAGTTTCTGATAATGATTGGATTCAATAAATGAGAGCGTGTGACCCGCATATCGTAGCTTGGCAATAAGTACCTGGATGTTATTTCTATCCGTTTTAATCAATTCTGGATAATAGCTACGTAGATGGGTGATTATTCTAGATGCTTTTTTGATGATAGGATTGCTGAAAAGAGTAGATCCTATTTGCATTGTTTTTGCCAAATCTACATGCTCAAGCAGTGTATCAATAAATAGGATAAACTCCTTGAGGTCTATTTCATTTTCAATACTCGTATAAATATAGAGAATATCATTCTCCAATTTAATAAGATCTTTTAGGATATGACCTCGTGCCGTATGGTAGAAATCTATCAACCAGATATTATCATTTGCATCCTGGATGATGTTTGCCCCGTTTAGATCCCCATGAACATAGGAGATATAATGAGACCGGTTAGCCCTGAAATCGATCTCCGGAAGGTCTTGTTCATAGAATCTGATGGGATTATAGCATGAAATCCCATCAATCACCTTAATAGTATCAGAATTGGAATCTTCTATATCAAGAAGTTGTATTTTCTCTTTGATACGATCGGCATACTGTGGTTTTATCCCGTAATAATCCAGCAGATTTACCTGTTCTCTAGTAGCAGCTCTGTACAACTTGCCCAATTGGTTTTTGAATACTATATCCAGTACTTGCAGTATAGCCTCGTCAGGATCTTCATTATATATTTGCTTAAAGGTTCTAGATTCCTTTCCACCCATACTAGCATACCGGTATTTTATCGCTCCTTTTTCACCTAGATCCGCAAAACCGGCAATACTCGGTGCATTATTACCTAGCACCGATTCAATTCTTTCAAAGGCTACTCTTTCTCTAGCAATTGCCTCTTCATCACCGATTTTTAGTACATGAGGAACCTGTTCATGACCGTAGATATCAATACTGGAACAGGAAAGTACCTTACTTCCTGAGTATCCCCCTGATACCAATCTCAAGGAAACCTCAATGCAATCTCTGAAGAGAAATTTTACAAGGGTTCTATCAGTTACATCAAGCTCACCATTAGTAATCAGTTCAGGGCGATCATCTAGTACTTTGATGGGAAGATCAACGATTCCAGCAGATAAATAATTTACAAATTTACCCACTGAGTGGATGATCCTCAATCCTAGTATTCTTTGTAATTGGTCTATCGCAAGAATATGATGACTTCTAGATGAACTAGCTACCAGAGCAGAACAGATTGCCACATCGAATTGTGGATATCGTGTGACAATTTCATAAGCTAGGTAGGATACCTTGGCATCTGTCCATACACCCATAATACCCACATGTACCTTTTGATTCTTGTACGTATCCAATAATTCAGTTAATCGATTGTCTATAAAGTCATTTAGAGATGGGGAATCAATAATGATTACCTCTCTATCTCCTGGAAGAGGTATGGCAAATTCAGCTCCCTCAGTGTCTGCAATACAGTGATGATTGAAGAGATCAAGATGATCTTTTTGTTCTCCATCATCTACTGAATGCCAATCCCGAATATGTATGATGCTTAGGTTATCTACATCTTGTGCATTGGCCCACTGCATGAACAAACCCACTGGACCTTCAGAAGGATCCGAACCGAACAAACGCAGACTCTCTTCATAGCCAATATGCAATTGATTTGGGATTTTGTCATACCGACCCAGTGGCTTTACGAAATCATTTTGCATGCTCTGAGTGATGAGAATTGCATGATCCATACACACATACATTATTTCTATTTATTATTATCTTTTTCCACCATCCTTATCGAATGTCAAAGAATTCATCACCATATTCTTCCAAGCATTATACATTACACGCTTAGAGAAAATTTTAGAATCCGAACACCAGGTAATACATCAAAATAAATGCAAGAAAAATCACTATTCGATAGGGTTTGGCATTATTTTTCGTGATCTGAGATGCTAAATTTGCACCACAATTTTCACATTGAGTCGTTAATGGAGGATTTTTTGTATAACATTGGTTACATTTCACAGGTTGAGACATACATCAATAATAGGTTGTTCTAATTAAAAATACTTCTCCATCATATATTAGCAAGTTACTAGTAATCTCAAAATCAAAGATTTCAAAAATGACAGGGGCGGGATTTGAACCCGCGAGTGCAGTGCACACTGAATTAGCAGTCCAGCTCCTTGGGCCATGCTCGGACACCCTGCCTACGCTTACACACTTACCTAAAAAGCCATTCCCAAAAGTAGTATTTCTCTTTGAAGAATCGTGTTGTAGCAAATCCTAAACAAATGCAAGAGATATAAATTATCTGATATTTACCCTTAAATTTTTTTAAAAAAATCAGTTCACAATTCTTTTCGTTTTCTTTTACCCGGAAAGAGGATATAGATCAGTAATACGGTATATGGAACAAGAATGATATAGCGTTGATAGTTTTCCTCCGAAATTACAGTATGCGATTCCATAGTATTAATCATCATACAACTCGAGACTGATTTCTCCTTATTCCATAAATTATTAGGTGCTTTGCAGTATTTGAAGGAATTTACTAGTTGATCGATGGCATTGATAAGGATGTTCTTTTCAATTAATACAAAGTCATCATTGGCTAGAGAAGCGATTTCCTTTAGTAATCCTGCTGCACCATCAGCTAGGGAGAAATCAAGAATATTTGTTCCAGTATTTGCAGATTTTCTAATAAACCGCATTGATACACCATTTTTCTCTCGGATGAAGCACACTTCATTTATAATCCAATTGTAAGCCTCGGTAAGAAATACACTCTGATCGTATGTGAGCAATGTATAAACCTGACGTAAAGATGATAATATTCCAATGAGGCCAGAAAGATAACCATAATAAACTTGATTATTTTTGTTACCTGCTACAAAACCTATAAGTGTTGAATTATGAATTTTTTGTGAAAAGAGAAAATCTAGAGCTTTTAATATGACTGGCTGGTATACTTCCTCTCCGATGAGGAGTTGCATTTTATACAAATTGGCAATTATCCCAGCCATTCCCTCATCATAATCAGTTTTTATAGTTCCATCCTCATTATCTAGATACCAACTACCATCTTCTTGTTGGTAAAGAATAAGATACTCCATGATTTCCCTGCTCCAATTCATCATAGTTTCATTTGCGGTCAATACTCCAAACTCATAAAGCAGAGGTGCCATTCCTGATATTCCCCAATTTGCTCCAAATTTCACCTGACCCTCATTATTTAGATTATAAAACCACGGAATAACACTATAATTGTTACCTTTTACCTCATAGTTTATGCTAACGAAACGCATCCAATTGATTATCCCCTCTGCATGCTCAAGATAGTTGAGATTTTGTGTTAATCTATACAGCTTCAAGGCTTGTTCAAGAATCCCCGCTGAACCATATTTTATGTTTGTAACGCTATTTCCCTCGTTATCATCATCATATGTCAAAGACCAGTGTGGATAGGTCGAATTGTTAAAAGCTAAACTGGCAAGATTGGAATATATTTCCTCTGCTCTTTCTAACCAAATCCTATTGAGGGTTAATTCATACAATTCCAGAAATACCTGTAATATTCCTGCTGAACCGTATTTTATACCTGGATATATTTCGCCACTATCAGGTGCAGAACACCAACAGGCTCTTTTTGATCCGTTAATTTCAATCCTGTCGTCCCATATTCTCTGCAAAGTTGTTGTTACCAGATCTAGAATATCATCGTATCTTGAAGGGAGAAGATTGTTATATAATACATCAATTAAACTGGAAACAATTCCAGTTGCACCTAATTCATAACCATAGTAAGTTTCAGTATCCAGTGAGAATGTCAAATTAATCACCGATTCTGTGGGTTGGATTGGTAATACTAGCAACAATATTAGTGCTACAGGATGTATTTTCAAGTTACTCTACATAATAGTGCTCTTACTCCCTATTAAACCTACGATTGAAAAATCGTATTTCGATATATCTTACATTTATAAATAAACTTTTATCCGAATATTCACATTTTTTTTATCTTATTGTTTAAAATGTATGTAATTTTTGTTATTTTTCATACTTTGGTTGATCATCTGCTTACTTATAATATGATTCTCGCAGAGAGCTATAATTCGTTAATAATATTAAATAACCCAATATCAAAAGAGTAAATGATTACATGAAGGAAGAACTGAATAAGAAATACTCTGATCTCAAGCTTTCTCTTGATAAACTATGGGAAGAAGCACAAAAAGAATCTCAAAAAACAGAACAAGAATTTTCCTCTCAGATTGAATCACTAAAGAATGAATCAGAGCATTATAAACAGAAATATGAAGAAGCACAGTCAAAAATCACTCATATCGAAAATCAATTGGAGAATACAGTATCTAAACTAGAAGATATTTCTAAGGATCAGAAAAAAGATATTGATGCTCTTCAACTGCTTGATATTTATCTCGTACTTATGGGTGAGGTGTTCTCAGCAGCTGCTCATGTCAGAATTCTATTTATTTTACATGGGGAGAAGGATATCTATCATCTTGATGAGCTTGTAAAGGCCAGTGGTTATCCAGGTCTCAAAGTAAAACAGACTATCCATGAATTGCGTAATGCTAATGTAATTACATTCAATGAGGATACAAATGAAGTTACTCTAGTCCAGAGATTTATGTAAAAAACAGCTAGCTAACTGAAACAATTTATAAAAACTTTCAACTTGTCGTATATGTTTCCAATCATAGTCTTTCACAATGTATCTTCTAGTTCTCGGTGTACAGAATTCGTAAAAATTGCTGCTGGAATGGGGTATAAAACAGTGATCATTACTAATGCTCAGGGATCTGCAGCTCACAGAGGTCTACCGGCAGCACAGAAACTAGCTATTCAACATGATATTCGGTTCATGGCACTCTCAGACATCAACGATATCGTTGAACTTTTCCAACCGGATGAGATCCTCATGGTAGCTCCTCCTCCATATGGAAAGGAGAATTTAACCAATGATTTACTAGAATCACTAAAAGGAAAGAGATGGGTGGCTGTCTTTGGAGCGAATGATCCTGGCTTATCACGAAAGGATCTATCTAAAGCCAGTAAAGTGATTCAGGTTCCTGCAGGTGATCTGGGGAGTATTGGTACTCTTACCTTAGGCTTGGCCATTCTGACTGGAAAATTTGGTTTTATTGGGAAATCTTAAACTCCTAATAGAATGCGAACTGCCTCATTTGCTGCCAAAATTGCTTTATCCTCTCCTTTTACAGCAAATTCATTTCTTGGCCTTGAAGCATATACCGCACAAACAGCTCCAACATTCATTTTATATAATGTTCCAAGAATAAACATCAATGATGCTTCCATCTCAAAATTCAAAACACCTGCTTTTGACAGATCTTCAACCAAGGTGCTGCGATGACTTGGAAGATAATCATTATATCCAGCTCTCCCTTGTCCAACATAAAATGATGAGGATGATGCAGTTATTCCGACATGATATGGTATATTCTGTTCCTCACAAGCCTGGATAAGAGCATTAGTCACATCTCTCGAGGCAAAAGCAGGGAATTCTGGCATTACATAGTGTTTGGATGTATCTTCTAATCTTACAGCTGCTTCAGAAATGATCAAGTCTCCAAGTTCAATTTCTGGTTGAAGTGCACCACAACTACCAACCCGAATAATAGTTTTAATGTCTACATTCTTTAGTTCAGCCATGGCGATTTCGCAAGCAGCCGGTCCAATACCCGAAGAGACTGCAGAGATTGCAGCCCCCTTGTATATTCCAGTTTCAGAGACAAATTGCCTATAATTTGCAACTTCTTTATGACTCTCCCATTGAGCGACTATATGCTGTACTCTTTTTGGATCTCCAGGCATCAGAACTATATCTGATAAATCTCCTGGTTTTACCTTGAGGTGGTACTGAATCCTCTCATCTGTCTCTACCTTTGTTGCATCTCTTGCCTTGAATTCTACCATACATACCTACTTCAATTTGCACGAATTTCATTCTTCCTATAATATATTGAATAATTATTAATATCGAAGGTAAGAAATCATCTCTACTACCCAAATTATTTAAATAAAAATATCCACTTTTCATGTATGAGTTATAAAAAATCTATAGAAAACCATCGCTTTGAGAAGGACAGGTTCCTCAAAAACCATCCTCAATCTCCTATCGGTGATCCCAAAATCAAAAAACGCTTTCAAATGCTAGAGTACTTTCCAATCGATGAATCATGGCGATTTGAACTTGAGCTTATAGAGTATGATGAAATTGAAACTCTCGAGATGGAGCTTTCAACGGGGGGTATTTCTGAGTATATGCGAATCGGATATTTGGAATTCCTACATCCCATTACTTCCACCACCACGAGATTAAATGTCTATGAGAACATAGAACATCCTGGATATTTTTTTGTACCTTTCCGTGATCAAACATCTGGTAGGGAGACATACGGTGCTGGGAGATATCTTGACTTAGAAAAGGATGAAGGAAAATTTATCTTGGACTTCAATCTCGCTTATAATCCATTTTGTGCATATTCTGATAACTTTACCTGTCCAATTGCTCCATTTGAGAATTGGTTGGAAGAGGCAATTACAGCCGGAGAGAAAGATTTCCCATTTCATTAATTTTGTTTGTTCTGTAATAAAGACAAAATTGAAGTCAGCAAGAAACTTATAGTGATTAGTATAATACCTAAAGCAAGAGCCATCTCACCATCACCTTTTGATACTTCTGTAATGATCGCAGTCGTCAAAACTCTAGTATGATAACGAATATTCCCCCCTACTATCATGATAGCACCCACTTCAGCAAAAGCTCTTCCAAGTGCTAGGGTTATGCCAGTAAGAATTCCAACTCTTGCCTCTCGTAGTAATCCAAATTGTATTTGATCCTCAGTCGCTCCAAGTGAACGGAGTGTATCTGGCAAATCAGTAGATAACTCTGAAAGAGTTGATCTTGTCACTCCAATCACGATGGGGAGTGTAAGAATTATCTGGGCCAATATCATAGAAAATGGAGTAAATAAAATTCTGATACTCCCGAGCGGTCCTGCTCTGGTAAAAGACAAGTAAACTACTAGCCCAATGAGTACAGGAGGTAGTCCCATCCCAGTATTAATTATCGCAATAAGTAGACGTTTTCCTTTAAATCTAGAATTATTCAGAAGATATCCAAAAGGTACACCTGCAAGAGAGGAGATCAGGACTGCACTAAGAGATACGGTTAGAGATAAACCAACTATACCCCAGACTTCTCTAGATGAAAATAATATACGAAAACTCTCTGATAGATCCATATTATTCTCCCACAGGTGTAAAGAGGAGAGTATCTCCAATTTTCAATCCTCGAACGATTGCTAGAGCTTTGTCTGATTGCAGAAATTCTAGGAACAATTTTGCATTTTCTGTATTAAGATCTGGATATTTCATGGGTGAGATAATCATGTAGCTATATGGATTGTAAAGGCTATCATCTTCATTATAATGACTAATCAAATTTGGAATTGTATCATCTGCCTTGTAGGAGGTGAAGGTTCCATGATCCGTTAATACATATCCATTTTGTTCATTTGCCATGAGTAAAGTAGCTCCCATACCAGAACCCGTCTCGAAATACCAATCTGTTTCAATAGATGCATTGGGAACAGTATCCCATATACTTATTTCTTTTAGATGGGTTCCAGAATTATCCCCTCTTGAGTAGAATGGAGATCTAGTTTCCCGTATTCTGTCAAATGCATCTTGTGCTGATGTTGCATGGCTGATATTCGCAGGATCATTGACAGGTCCTGCAATTATGAAATAATTGTACCACAACGTGGTATGATTGATAGCATAACCAGAATCAACTAATTCCTGTTCAAGATCTGGAGCATGAACTAATAGTGCATCAACGTCTCCATTGCGACCATATTCGATTGCAGTTCCTGATCCAACTGCAGAAACGCTCACATTAATATCATAAATATTGCTAAATTCAGTTATTAATAGCTGGAGAAGACCTGTATTGTCCACACTGGTTGTAGTAGCTATAAATAGCCTCTCTTCATTATCTTGAGTTGAAAGATAACCATACATGCCTCCCAAAACTATAATTGCGATAACGATGCTCGCAATAGATATCTGTTTTAGATTCATAATTTATTCATTTTCTTAGGAATTTAAAAATATGTTTTTTTCACATATTTTAGTTTGATCTCATGAATAATTATTTTAATGTTTCAAATATTTCCCTGGCATAATCAGCTCGGATCTTGCCATCCTCAATCATCTTTTGAGCAACTATCTCGGCTTGATCCGATGTGATCCCATCAATCGATGCAGCAAGGTTCTTGGCATGTAATTTCATGTGTCCCTTCTGTATACCCTCATCACTCAATGCTCTCAGGGCTGCTAGGTTCTGTGCCAATCCTGCACTGGCAACAATTTCTGCCAATTCCATCGCATTTTTCACATTCATGATCTTCAGGCACGTCTGTGCGATAGGGTGTACTTTTGTGGCACCACCTACAGTTCCAAGAGCTATTGGTAACTCTATGGTTCCAACAAGGTTTCCATCTTCATCGATGTCATAGGTAGTTAATGCCGAGTAATAGCCATGTCTTGCTGCATAGGCATGTGCTCCTGCCTCGATTGCTCTCCAGTCATTGGCAGTGGCAAGGGTGATCGCAGAGATTGCATTCATAATTCCTTTATTATGGGTCGCTGCCCTGTATGGATCAGCTTCTGCAAATGCCCACGCATCAACTATTGCCTCTACTACTTCAGCCCCTCCAAGCATCTCTGCATCAAAAACAGCTCTTGCTCTTACAATCCTTCTATCTGCTAGATTTGATAGTATACGTAGATTTACATTTCCTCCTGTAATCTCCTCTAACATGGATGCACAAGCCTCTACCATGGTATTAACAGCATTTGCTCCCATTGCATCCAAAGTATTGACATGTAAATGCACAATGATTTGTTCCCCAGTGACTGTGGAGATAATTCTAGTTTCGAGATCCACTGCACCTCCACCAAATTTGACCAGTATGGGATCCTGTTTGTTAGCTAGTGCAATTATTTCATCCTTCTTAGCGATTATTTCATGTGTTGCAAATTCAGGATTAAGAACATTTAGTATCTGGATCTGTCCAATCATGATGGCACCGGTGTTAGTGGTTTTGAATCCTCCATGTTTTCGAGCAATTTTTGCTGCATTGGATGCTGCGGCCACCACACTCGCCTCTTCTACGGCATATGTGACTAATCTATCCTGTCCATTCACCACAAAATTAGTTGCAACCCCAAGGGGTATTGTCATTATTCCGATAATATTCTCAATCGTTACTGGTGGTTCTGTTGATGATAAATTTTTTATTTCTTCCTCAGTAAGATCAACCATTTCTTTTATTTTAGCAATCTTCTCGTTAGAATTTAATTTATGAAAACCTGATAGTTCTGATGTGTATGCCATAATTCTAACATTTATCACTTGGTTTTAAAAATACTCTTGTTCTTCAGTTCATTAAAAGAAAATCTTTGAATATCTAATCAGCTAAGCTCTTCGAGTGTTTGGATCTTACTATCTCTAATTTGGGCCATCAAGGTTGTAACGTATCCAGCAATTCTGTTTCTGGTAGATTTACTTTGAACATTTGTTACTCTACCAACTACTTCTTTGTTATTCTCAAAATCATCTGTAAGCTGATCATAAAATGAGATGACGATGTCCTTCGAAATTCTTTTTATGGCTTTAGATCTAACGTTTCCTATGTTAATACAACTCCTACTCTTTAATCATTATACTATTTAAAAAAAAGATTGATATGGTACACAATTTCTATCATGAAATTCTAAATTATATATCATACAATTCCTCGTATGGGAATACTTCTAATCCTGAGGCATTCATGATATAAGGCATCTCACTCATGTTATGTTCCACTCCTCTCATCTTTCTTACCTGCAGTGTTCTTCTTCCAGATTTACTAAAGAGGTACTTGAGTACTATGACTCCTTGAGCCATGAATTCTTCAATTCCAAAACGAGAAATCTCAGAGTCAGATTTCATCTCTGAAACCATTAAGGTTGTGGTTGATAATGCACTCATTACGGCACTTAGTTTAAGAATTTCCTTTCTCTGTACCAGTTCTTCATTCAGTCCAAGGGCTATTGCTGTTATGGAATCTATTACCACTCGTTCTGCACCAATATTATCGATGAGGTCAATCAATAGATTTAGCATCTCATCAACCTCAAGCTCAATCTTATATTTCTCAGGTGATTCAATACCAGCACGTAATGAGAACCCATCAACCATGGCAAGCATATTTTGTTCCTCAAGATCTTTCAAATCCCAACCAAAGCTCAGTGCATCTGCACGAACATTTTCTAACGTTTCATCAAATGATATATAGATCCCAGGTTCATCCGCTCGTAATATACCATCAACGAGAAATGCCAGTCCAAAAGTTGATTTCCCTGCACCTGCTGGTCCTGCTATAAGGATGGTTCTCTCTCTTGGATACCCTCCACCTAGGACTTCATCTAGATTTTTTACGCCAGTTGAAATTCGATCTAACATAAACCTAACGAATGATAAAATCTGTGGAACATTAAAGCTTCGGTCATTCAGATGGATATTTGCATTTTTTGTTTGTTTCTATTCCAATCTTGTTGCTCTTAGTAGAAGTATTCATATTAATGTAGGATAAGTGTTTCAATGTGTCAAAACGAACATTAATGAAATTCGCAGTGAATAATGTACTATCTGAGGTTGTGAGTAACCTACCCAATGATAAGGCAGCTGAGGTGGAGCAAAGAGTAGAGTCAGATCTGGCAAAAAAATTGGGGGATGAATGGACAGATCTACCCGTAACTGGACCTACAATGCTTGTATTATTTGTTATTCTAAACTATACACTTTTGCCCCTTGGTGTTACACCAGCTACCATAACAGATAGTATCATCAGTAAAGTAAAAGAGCATGATATTGATGATAAAGCAATTGATTTACTTGATAATGTGAAATCAGGTATCAAAACAAGTGGTGAGTACTCTTCAGAAAAATTAAATGAGCTAACTGAATATGTAACTACCTTTGCTGATAATTCAGCTATTGGTACTTTTGTGAAAACAGAGCTTAAACAAACATCTAATTTTATCAGTACAGGTATCTCAGGTGGTATTGGTAAGAGCAAATCTCTATTCAAAAAACTGAAAGAAAAAATAGATCCAGATGAAGAGTAATTTAGACGATTATAACGGTCATTGTCTGTCTTACGCCATTTATTGTTCGGATTTTATTCGTTACCAGTGGTCGTAGTTCCTTTGTCTCATTTACCTCAACTAAGCAGACAATATCATAGCTTCCCATAACTACATGAACCTCACGAATTTCCTCTAGTTTTTGTAGTTCTCCTTTCACATCATTCTCCTTTCCAAGATTACAATGAATTAATATATAGCTTTGAGTGCTCATAATCCGATCCTATTCGTCATAATATTATACCCTTTCGCGCTCAGAATAAGGATATGTTTAATTTTATACAAATTTGTTTGCTTATGTGCTTTTCTACACATAGAATAGCCTATTTAGCTTCAAGATCATCATGGTCAGGGTCAGATTTTTCCTTAACTTCAATCTCCTTTTTGGTTTCCTTGGGTTTTGAATTCAATATCCAGTCTATCCATACCTGAATGGTATCCAGAATTTTGACATTTCTCATTTCAATAAGCAAAGTGAACCCGATTGTACCTATGAAACCAAGGGGTCTACCCATAATATCATGAGATAGGTGCCATGATTGTTCATAATCGAGTTCGAATGATGTCATAAATATAGTAGTCATCGCAATCATCGCTGCTATTCTCATTACATTACCAATGAATAAAGCTAACAAGACAACATAGGTTGATCGAATTCTATCATGGGTTTTTGCTGGTGTAGCCCAGATTAATCCAACAAGCAATGCTCCTGCTTGCATCCCAGTACATGCTCTGATAATTAGATAGTTACTTCTTGTGAAATAATCTGCTTGGATACTGATTGCTGGATATGTAGCCCTTTTGGAATCGTACAAGTTATATAAGAATCTATCAATCAATCCCAATCTCGACAAAGTATCCTCGTAGGTGAATAATCGTGGATGAAAACCAAATAAATCCAATAAAAAGTAGGATGACATCGTAGTTAATTTCTCCAAACCATAATAACCCGGAAAGATGTAAATGATAATAGTAAGGGCTACTGTAACGAGTATAGACTTAATGGCGAAATTTTGTCTTTCCTTTCCTTGAAGTTTTAGTAATGGATGAGGATTATCCTTGCTGGGAATGAGACTAGACATTGCTAAGCAAACAATTGCAGGAATAATTATAAAACTTTAGACCTTAGTATAACTCTATCTTTGCTTTTTAGATAATTTTACAAGAATGGGGATTGTAATGAATATGAAATAAGGTGTATAGACATCAAAATCATTGGTTTGTGAGAGTAGCTGATCAAATACATTTGCCTGACCCTCATTAAGTATCAGACTTGCACCTATCTCAAAATCAGATGTGGGATCTATGAACTCAACATCCTCCTTGACACTCAATGTAATAGTCATGGCCACTTCTGAATTATTTACATTGGTGGATGCAAAGAAAACTAGATTAAGGGTGATTGATTGCCCTACTGTTGTTAACCTAGTAGTATCATCCACACCTCCTCCATAGTACTCTGATGGATCATTGCCTGGAACCAGATCGCTAATGCTCTCATCAACCAATTTTACTCTAATTGAGAAATCATGAATATCTCTTGCATCTGCACCCAATTCAACCAGAGTAACCTTGAAATTCATGGCATATCTATTCTTGGAAAGAATGGTGGGTTTACTTGAGCTATTGGATAAACCTTCATGCATCATGAAGAATTCAAACTTAACCTTAGAGTCCTTGGATGCATAGTTTTCGATAGATTTAGTCATTTGTTCTGTTCCTGCAAGGTTTGTGATATTATTGGTTGTAGCACTAGGATTAACAACAACTTCTGCTGTGACGGCATCAAACTCAGAGGTAGGGTCTCTTGCCTCTCCAATATTCTCTTTTCCAGATAATTTGACACTTAGCTCAGCATCATGATCATTATTATCTCCTGTAATGAACATGTCAATACTGTAACTAACACTGCTATTAGTAGTTAATCTGGTCTCACTATCAAAGAAATATCCCTTGTAAAAAGGAAGTGCGTCTCCAATCAATGATCCTGATTCAATACTAATTTCAAGAGTGATATCATGAAAATCGCGAACCTCTGCTCCAAGAGATGTTACAGCAACGGTAATTTGCAGCTCATAAGTATCATTCACCATAAATGATGGTTTACCATTGTTCAACCCATCATGTTCAAAGGTGGCATTGATTTTCACAATGGTCCCTTTGGATGTGGTGAAGGATGCAGTCCGTTCCGTACTTTCCGCAGTAACACTCATTGTACTAGCATAGAGTAGGAAAAAAATTCCTAGAAATATAACTAATTTTCGCATGAAAATATACTAGATGTTTGACTTAATAAAAGGATAGAAATACATTTACCATTTTTAAAAAAAAACCTCAATTGAATTATCATTTTCAATAGAAAACTTATAGGTGTTATTCACATGGAAGCCATGGAAAAATCACCTAGAGAAAGTGAAATCATATACAACAAAATCATGATGCCGGCAGATAGCAATCCATCCAGAAGGGGTGATGAATTGGAGCTCGGAAGTGTTAATGGAGGAGCCATTCTTAACCTAATTGATAATGTTGCTGGTATGGCTGCTCTTAGGCACTGCAGATCTCGTGTAGTCACTGCATCAATTGATCACATGAGTTTTCTCAATCCAGTACATGTCGGTGAGATGTTGATCCTCAAAGCATGTGTTAATTATGTAGGCCGAACTTCCATGGAGGTGGGTGTACGAGTGGAAACTGAGAACCTGATGACAGGTGTGAGATTGAAAACAGGTTCTGCATTTCTTACTTTTGTCTGTCTGGATAAAGAGGGTAACCCCATGGAGGCACCTAAACTGAAACTAGAATCAGATCTTGATAAAAGACGTTTTGAGCAGGCCAAACTTAGATTGGAACATCGAAAGGATTTGAGAAGAAAAGAAATGGAAAGCGAACATTTCGATTAAAGATCAAATTTTTATGTAGTTTTTTGCAATGATCTCCCCGTTACTTCCTCAATATTTTTTAACTCATTTACAATATCAAATGTGTTGAGAAATGTGCGTTCTCAATATTAGGCCTGTGGTGTAGCGGCAATCATAGCGGGTTTTGGCTCCGTTGACCTGGGTTCGAGTCCTGGCAGGCCTGTTAATTTTGATCCATTATCACTTGAGAGTCTACTCCATCTCAATAAAGTATTTTAATCTTTGATTTGACTGATATTGATGACCTCCTCCTCGAGAAACATACTGATTGTATTATTCCTCATATATCTACCATGCTTCATACTATTTGGGATTCTGGTATGGCTTGCTGAAGGTGTACCTGCTTTAATTCTGCTTTCTGTTGTGATAGCAGGTGTATTCTTCCTCACACTAGGTTATATTCACAATGAGGTGAAGTATGAGCAATCCAAAATGTTTTATCTACTACCATGGGTTACTTTCATTCCATACATATATTTCAAGCAAAATCTTTATGATTTGATCTATTATATTGGTATGGCTGTGTTCATCTTTATGTTATTTGTTCTAAATGGGAACATGCGATCCAAAACACTTTATCTTGGATATACTTATAGTCCCCAGGAACTGTTGAAAATAAGATCTGGAACCATAGAACGGGTAAAGGCAATGGGTTTTGATGAACAGATGCTTATACAGACCATAGCAGAATTCAACCGTTTCAACAGGGATATATTATTTAAAGAAAATTACCTTCACAATCCCCCTGAAGTTGGATCTGCAGTGATCTCTCCCAAGAACATATCTGAGGACGGTAAACAGTTACTTCAAAAAGCAAAGGATACACTTTTTCTTTTGCTCTATGGTAATGAAGATCTCAATGTCCATCTTGAGAGGGTGGAGAGTGAATTATTATCCATCACCATGTCAAGATTGAAGGCATTTGTTCTGCAACCATACTTCCAGGCTGTCACTGAGACTGCAGTTCGAGGAACATGGTTTGATCCAGAAAATGTAGCCACAGATATTGCTACAGATAATGTTATTCTTGAGGTGGAATATGGAGAGGTTATCACTGAGCTTATTGGTAATGCCATCAAATCATGCCTTAGGATTATCAATTATCTGGAGATCAATGAACAGGTGTTGTACCTTAGATTTATTGATCTTGAACAGTCAACATTAAAATAACACAAGAAATTGAAAATTATCGAATAGTTCTTCTAGTAAAACACTCAATCCTTAAATCAGTATTACTAAAGAATTCTCCATGGCCAAGGTCAAACAAAATTCTATCAATTTCAATCTCATAGTGATATTATCAATCCTCTATGCAGCAGTATCCCTAATCGTGGATGACCTTCAATTTATTCCACGGTTTGACAGTGAGGCTGAATTCAGATTAGGTATCTTCATGCCTGGATTGACAGCTGTGGTCTTTGGGAGTCTTATTGGAGGTTTAACTGCAGGCTTTGGTAATCTCATCATTGATATCTATCATAGCCTTCTTGGTGATATTGTGTTTGGATGGGATCGAGTTCTGGGTGCAATTGCTAACTTTCTTGGGGCATATGTTGCTGGTAAATTGTCTGTTGAATTACAGGTGTACTTTGCATCAATAAGGGATTTTTTGAGAAGTAAAAGTACTTGGAAGTATATTCTACAGGAGACCATGGCAGCAATCCTTGGTCTTGCATTGGTGACAGGTGTGTCTATCGGTTCTATTCTCTACTTTTATAGTGGTTTACCCTATGAACTTGCAGAGTTAGTAGCCATACAGATATTCTTTGTCAATAGCCTAGTGCTTCTAATTTTTATGCCAATCAGCCTGATTGTGTATTACGGTTTGAAAATAAGAAATGAGAGTCGAACACTTAAACAGGATGAGAAGAACAGGGAAATGAAAACATTTATAGTAAATAATGGTGTGGAGATAACAAGGATATGGTTACCATATCATTCATTCTTCAAAAATCAGTACACCCAAATCAATATTGAATTCAAAAATACGCTTAAGATCACATCTAGGTTCATAATTGAGATTGTAAGTGGATCTCTATCAGATATGCATACAAAGAAATCAGTCTCTATGACTCCAGGATCAGTCAGAACTATCCCATTTCATATCTTTGTACATCAGGAACAAGATGAAGTAACCCTTCAAATACAAGTGAGGGCAGAAGAAGAGGGAAAATTCAAACAAAACCCAAAATATCGTTCTAGTGCAAGGGTAGAGGCAGTGGCTGTACGACGAAAGGGTGATAAACTTACTGAATTCAGTGTGGCAAATGTTATAGTAATGGCCATATCCATTTTATGGAGTAATATTATAGAAATTATAGGATCTGGAATTCAGATAATTGAGAATAGTTATTTATTATTGCTCTCTGTATTGATCATTGAGATCATTCTCTTCATTCCCTTTATCTATTTCAGATACAATAAATACAAGCACCAATCTGAGAATCTGGGAGAGTTTTCTCTTTCATTTGAAAGTGATCTCACCACTCATAATTATTTAAAGGTTGAAGAGAAATCTGTATCCAAAAAGATTCCAATGTCAATTATAATCTTCATAAATTTCTTTACTACCCTTCTTGGTATGGGTTTGATATTATTTTTGATTATTGCATCAGTGCAGGTATCAACGGGAATTAGTGTATCTTATCTCTCGTTTCTTAAGTGGATAGCTCTTGGCCTCCTTATGTTGAGTGTAATTTGGTACAAGATCGTTCATAATTCCCGGGAGGAGGATAATACCGTTGAATATTTTGAGGTAGGTGAATCGGATTTTATCCAAGAATTCAACCCTCTAAACCAGTTTAAAATATATCAAACAACTCTCGTGGAGCTCAAACTAAAAAATCCTTATGAAAAGGGAATGAGGGTACGATTCTCATCTACTGATACTATTTCACCAACAGAATTGGAACTTCATTGTGATTCAGATGAGATTGTAAGTATTAGAGTAGCATTAACACCAGAACATAGTGGTGATTCTGAACTTATTATCATGGCCTCACCCATGTATGACTCCAAGGGCATCCCCATTCACACAGATGAATATACCTTCCAGAAAATCAATTTTGTCGCCTTAGGAGTGACTGCACTAGGATTAACAGAATCTCAGTATGAGATGATTAAACAGATCACCGGTTATGGTTCAGTTGCAGGGGCATTACTAATAGGGATCAACAATTATCTTAATCTTGGTATTACTGATATTGCCACAGAATTGCGTGATCTTCTCCCAATTATCGCTCTTCTCCAGATCCCCTTCATCTATCTTTATTATTATTTCACCAATAGATTCAAACGTACATTCAAACTATAATTCCTTCAATTTTCTCAACTCAGAAATAAGTTCCTCAACACGTTCCTCAGAGAGGATAATCACCGCTTCTGTTTCACATTTTTGCGAGTACGCTACACTTACTGTAGGATTCATTTCATGTCCGATGCAGCTTACCTTGATATACTCGTCATCAGATATCTGTTCAGAGTTTTGCCATTCCAAGCTAGCAGAAAGTGCTTGTATTAACCAATCGATATGTGATGATGAAATCGCGATTCTGCCCCCAAGTGATACTCCATCTTCAACCCAAATTATGTTGATCTTGATCTTATTCTGAGTTACTTGGACGTTAAGGTCTTCAATCATATTTTCTTCCCAGCTCTGTAGTAATCCCTATGCTTTCTTTCAGGATCCTCAAATGCCGCATATAACCCACCTATCACGAAAAAAAGCAATACTGCAACTCCCCATAGTGGTGAATGACCAAATATATCAAGAGTGGCAATGATAATTATCCCAAATATAAAACCCAGTGCTGTGGATAGATAACCTTCACGACGATTGTGCTTGATGAATTTCTCCCGGTCTTTTTCAGTGAGTATAGGATATTTTAATCGTTTCTTAGCTTTTAAATTCACAGAATCAGCTTGTCCTGTCTGTTTTCTGGCAGTATCATAATATTTGAATTTCCTCGCCTTGGCGATATCTTTTTTATTGATTGCATTGATTGTCATACATTTATGACACTGTAGTCCAAAATCTCTAGGTCCGCTACCCATGATTGGAATCGGACCGATGTTAATTTTATTCTGATACTGGACTATTTCCTGTTCAGTTGTTTTGTTACATTCAGTGCACATTCCCAGAGTCTTTTGATTACTCCAACCTCGGGCAATTTTCAGCATACCTTATCTTTAGTTTACTCCTTTGTATTAGTTATTATGATTAAATACCTTAAATCACATTTTTTTGATTAGTATTTATTAATGTGAATACTACCTCTGGTTAACAATCATCCTAGGATACTAACTTGTAAACACTTCAATTCCTCTACCTTAAAATACTGAAAATTTAAAAATCACATAGATGGAAGTTGCTAGTACAGAAAGGAAAGCTATTGCATCGATCTCTGCATTTATCATCCTTTTCATTCCAACCTTCAGCAAGGTTATCACCAATACAAGTTCATCAATCGGCCACATCGTGGAAAGCACCTGGTACTGGCCATGGCTCACACTTATCCATAAGGTACCCTCAGATCGATATCTTGCAGATCAGTGGATCGCCTCGGGTCTTCCCTGGTCAATTATTGTCTTCTTTCCCTTTTTCTATGCTTTACGTGCCTGTTATCAGATGTATATGAACGAGGAAAAATCAACATTAAAATCTCTCATCATCTCAGTAGCAGCACTTGGACAGTTAATTATTATCTTTGTAATGTCTAAATCGCAACCAGATTATATTAACGAGGAAGTATCGATCTATTACATCCCTCAGCTTGCATTGATGGTGATAAATGTGCTATATTTCATAAAACACTTTCAGAATGCATTTGATAAGCAACTAGTTAAGGCAAAAATGTCCAAAGAGGAAGATACAGACTAGTAATTATGTAACCGTTTTCCAGATTTTCCCTGCAGTTGCCATCTGTCTTAGTAGTAGAGATACCTCAAAGATAACATTCATTGTGTTTTCAGGATAGTGAAAGATTTAGAGGATCTCACTTAGATTTTTCATTCTAATCATTAGTCAAGAGAATTTCAATAGATAATAAATAAGTAATTGATCCAACTTATTTATGGAATACTCAGGAAGAAAAATACTCGCTATTGCATCTACATTTATAATCATATTTGTTCCTAGTTACAGTCAAGTTTATACTTATCATATAATAACAAAATATTATATTCATGAATATACCTGGTACTGGCCTTGGTTAACCCTGATACATAAAGTTCCTACTGAAAAATATCTAGCTGATCAATGGACAGCTTCTGGACTACCTTCCTCCTTGATTGTATTTTTCCCATCATACTATGGTTTACGACATTGTTACATTCTTTTTAAATCTGAGAAGAAAAAGGTTTTTCACTCCACACTAATTGCAGCTTCAGCAATTGGACAAGGTATTATCTTATATGTTATGTCTAGATCTCAAAATGAACCAAAGTATCGTGTTGAAGAGACAGTGAATATCTACTATTTTCCCCAAATCCTTCTTTTGGTCTTAAATGGGTTATACTTAGCTGTGAATTTGTATCTGAAACAGAGATCAGATTAATATTTGTAAAAACCCTCTCCGGATTTTCTTCCCAACTTTCCAGATGCAACCATTTGTCTTAGCAGAGGGGGAACACGGTATTTAGAATCCCCATATGCCTCAAAGAATGATGTTGATACATGCAAAGCAGTATCAAGACCGATGAGATCCAAAAGGGTTAATGGCCCCATAGGATGTCCTAGACCTAGCTTAATGGCAACATCAATATCCTCGGCAGTTCCTACTCCTTCTGCATAGGCAAATACAGCCTCATTGATCAAAGGAATGAAAATCCTATTCACTATAAAACCAGGAGAATCTTTTGCTATCACCACCCGTTTGCCCATTTTCTCAGCTATCTCCCGTGTGATGGATAGGGTCTCATCAGATGTATCTAGGCCTCTGATAATCTCACAGAGAGCCATCATCGGTACAGGATTGAAAAAATGCATTCCAATAAAACGCTCTCCACGTTGTGCACCACCGGCTAGTAGTGATATGGAGATGGTTGAGGTGTTGGTGGCAATTATCACATCTTCAGGAAGGAGCTGTCGTAATTGATCATAGAGCTCTATTTTTACCTTTATATCCTCAAATACTGCCTCAATAACAAAATCCACATCCTTGCAAGCTAGATCCAGATCAATAAACCCATTAATTCTTGCTATAGAAGCATCCATATCTTCTTGGGTGATTTTATTCTTCTTTACTTCTCTAGCTAGGTTTTGCTTGATGGTGTTTAATCCCCTATCTAGATATTCCTGTTTTATCTCAAAAGCATGAATTTCATAGCCTGCAGCTGCAGCTGCATGAGCAATACCATTCCCCATGGTACCAAGGCCAATCACAAGTATTTTATTGACTTCACGTGTCATATCTTCACAGTTGTGGAGTAATATTTGTATCCCTAGCGTATCATTATGGAAATTATCACAGATTCTATCACAAACTTAGCCCTATAAACTAATAATTACCATTGGGAAAAATACTTGAAAAGCAGTGAATAATTTTGGCAAACCTTTTTTAGGGCGGAAATCCGAGAACATTTGGAGAATATGGCACTAGTCAACCGACCATCATTTGAGGAAAGTACAAATCGAGGTATCATAGAGAGGATCTTTGATCGTCCTGCGATAATCTTCCTCATTCTCGTTGGCACTGCCATGTATTTTGCATATGGTTATGCAGGATCTACGCAAGATTTATTATTACCATCTGTCTTGTTTATCTCCCCGGTGCTTCCAGCCATAGTACTAGAAGGTAGATGGAAAACTGCAATTCGTAAATCTCAAGCAAATTCTGGGATATTCTATGATCTCATCAAGGAAAATCGTTTAGGTTTCATTTTTGCAGGAATTATTTTATCTTTTATTATGGCATTTGTTTCCTTCCTCATGGAATTGATTCTAAATAAAGGCAATCAATTTGGCAAATTTATGGGTATTCGATACACCTACGTGATCAGTTATCCACATTTACTAACTCTTGCTCTCTGTAGTGCCATCACAGGATTGATCATAGCAGCTAGTTTTTACAGGATCAGGGCTGAGGAACATGATACAGGGAAACGTTACACCTTTATCTCTACACCTCTACAAATTGTAACCTTTACCAGTTATGCGTTTATGTCTGCTTTCATTATCATTTGGGTTCTTTGGATGGGGCAACATTTAATTTCCCAGATCATGGAGATAGGTCCTGTAAATATTAATGTGGTGACCTCAAATTCATTTGGATTTACATATCTGATACTGTTTAATCTTCTTTTCTCAGTAGGTTATTTTTCAAAGGAGATCCCCAAAATAATTCAAGACTCAAATTATCATACTCCCTCTCGACAGCAATTACTTTTTTGGGTTCGAGATATTGGAGTAGTAATTATAAGCAGTTCATTTATCATGATGTATCGATTTAATCATGTCTATCGATATTATCATAGAGATTGGATAATTTTGGACAGTGTGTTAGTTATATCTCTCTCCATACTTATTCTCTATACTGCCAGTAAAATGACGGCATTTGGAGAGACATGTGAATATTGTAATCTACTCATGCATAACAACGCCTGTCCCAGCTGTGATTCCAATGGAAGGGGCAAGTTATTAAAATTTAAATCAAAAGGTAAATTTCTGTTTCATCCAAGCTGTCCCAGATGTGGAATAACCTGGAATAACTTGGAACGTACCTGTCAAAATCCCGAATGCAAATACAGTATTGTCTTGAGTTGTCAATATTGTGGATATCATATCAATCCCTTGTGGAAGAAATGTATTCGTTGTGGCAAGGAAAGAGAAACTATTATCAACAGGGCCCTCAAAGCACCTGGTTCAGAGGGATATGTACGGAGTATTGCGTACCTTAAAGTTTTTACAGCATTTTTAATTATTATTCTAATTCTTCAAGCATCATTATTATTCACTGTGGTCAGTCAGATTCTTGAGATAGGCCAACTTACTACTAATCAAGCTTACCTCGCATATGCTCTGTATACTGGGATTACTAAATCACTTGTACTAACCCTTGCAATACTAGGTATTTTGGGATTGATGATGGTCACCAATATTGAACGAACCCGGGCAGTGGGTTTAGTAGCTAATCGACTTGCTATTGCACCTGCCTCTGTTCTTATGCTTTCTATCTTCTTCTTTTTTGTTCTTTCTTCTCTGGAGAATATTAGATCCATTTCAGGAACCGCTTTGATCTCTAAACTACTGATACTTGCTCTTTCACTCTTTTTCCTTTATGGCAGCATAAAGGGCTCATATCGATTGTTGCTCCAATTTAGAATGGTTACGCCATTCAATCCTAAGCTAGCATTATCAAGGAGGATTAAGAGCAGATGAGTGAGCAGAAAATGATTGGATTTAAACAGGGAAGGTTCTCAACAGAGGCGGAACCAAATAAGAATCTTGTCATGCAACGATTTAAAGTAAAACCTAGTCGTGCAACTTCCATATCTTCAGGATCTACTATACTATCCATCGGTCTGATGGTTGGCCTAGGTGTTGTAGCTTTTGAAATCCCAAATTCAAACCTTGATGACTTTTTCTCTCTGCTTTATGGGAATGTACCTGGATTATCTGGTATTTTCAATCTTCTCTCTCTCCTAATTTTCTTCATTATGTTCGATCCAGTAGTTGTGGTTAGTCCATTGATAGTGGGTTATTTCATGGGTGGGTTTGTATCTGCAATGAGTCATAAACATGAGGGTAAACGAGGTCCTATATACACAATATACATAGCCTTCAGTCTTACTGTTTCCATCGCATTTCTAACTGGGTTAGTTACCTTGAATTCCGGTGTATCCACCTCGGTTGGAACTGTAATGGGTCAGTTTTATACTTTCTTGATAGTAGGTTTGATTTGTACGATAATCTCAATCCCATTATCATTTTTTGCCTGGTTGGGATACAAGATTGGTATGTATTTCGGTACATTGTAAGGTGATAGTATGAGTAGAATACAGAGAACTTGGAAATTTTTAAAATCAATGAGATATGGACGTCTCAATAGGCAAACTATCATTTTACTGTTGATGTTTATCCTGTTGACGACAATTGTCTTTCTGAGTGTGGGGGGATCAGATAATCAGCAATATAATGCAAAAGAGGATCCAGTAACATTACTTGAAAATCCGGATCTTATCTCTTTTCCCAATCAGAGTGGTATGTTCAATTTAAGTAATGATTTTTCTAACTTACCTAGCTTCAATCCACCAACACAATTTTGGGATCCTGATTTATTTGATCCAAATGATTGGGGAGGAGGATTAAATTTTTCAGCACCTACAATCAGTGGAGGATTTCCTACTGTTTCCTTACCCACAGGTGGTTTTCCCACAATTTCACTACCCACGTTTAGTCCTCCCACATTCAATAATCCAAATCCCAGCTTTAGCACACCCAGTATACCTACAACTCAACCACCATCTATTACTACTGGACAAAATACAAACAATACGGTTGGTGCATTGAATGTTAGTATTCCTGAGAGAAATAACAAGGCTCGAAACATGCCAAATATTAAATTACTCGAAAATATCACTATAGATATTAAAATACCTGGAATCGATGTGGATTTAGATGTCACTTTCACGATAGAGGGTGTGGTGTTTCTCTTTTTACTGGTTGGCATACTCTATCTAAACAAACGTTTTGTTCCATCATTACTAGAGTGGTTTGATCGAGAACCTGATACTGCCATGGAGAATTCAAACCCAATCAGCTTCTTCGTTGAGCCTCCTAAGAGGGAAATAGATGAGGAACAACGAAGAATACGCTTACGAAAACTGATGCGGTTCAAGGATCATGTCAACGAGATTATTGAGAAATCCCTATCAAGACTTGATGCAAACAACATATTAGATGTTATCGTGAGTGGGTATCATGATCTGGATAAGGCATTTTCTCAATTTAACAGCCTTATTCGAACCAAAGATATCACTCCACTCGAACATGCTCAGGCACAATTCAACTCAAAAGAAATAGACAGGGAAATATTAGAAGAAATAGTAAATCTCTTCTATCTTACCCGATTTGGACACCGGAAGTTGGAATATGATGATGCAATGAGATTTATCGAATATCTAGGTAAACTAGTCATTGAACAGGAGAAGGAGGATTTATTGTGAATTACAAGCATTTACAAGGATGGTTTGTACTCATTCTCATTCTCGGTAGTATTCTAGCCTTTTCAGCAACTCCCTATCAGCCAAAGTATAGTATATATAATGAAGGTGAACTAGGAGCATCCAGTTTGAGAGCAGGACTTGAGGATCTATCCTTCAATATTTCTAGATTATTGATCTCTCCTATTATTTTGAATACTGAACATGATATTGAGGTAATGGTAATTATAGGCAGTGAACGTCGATATACATCAGCCGAGGTAGATGCTTATGAGCAATTTGTGGATCAGGGAGGAATGCTGTTTATCTTTGAGGATTTTGGACCTGCCAAACAGATTGCCAATAGAATGGGTATAACATTCATGCCTGGAATTTTAAGAGAAACTCAGACAGAACTACAGGTAAATAGACCTACACAGATTTTTGTACAGGATCTAATAATCTCTCAATTTCTTGTAGATACCGGATTTCCCCCACTCTTGGTCAGTGAGGCAGCAGCATTATTGGATATTATTGGCATGGCTCAGGGTATTACTTTACCTTTACTACTGACCTTCCCGACAGCATTTCTTGATACTGATAATGATAATACTATGGAATTGACTGATTTGCGATCACCAATTGGTTTTCCCATTGGCTTGATGAAATTTTATGGTAATGGTACCTTGATTGTAGTTGGAGATTCATCACTACCCCTAAATCGATATTGGCAGAGATCAATCACTCTTCTTGATCAGGAGTATACTTTGACAAACGCATTATGGACATTATTGTTGATGAGTACTTTGATTAATTCCTATGGTAAAGGCTCAATTGTTTTTGATGAAAGTCATCAAGATATTTCTCTTGTATCTGCAGCAGGAATTTTTAATCTACTTGCAGGTACATGGGTTGGACTTTGGAATACAATTGAGGTGACTATTGTGCTAATGTTGGTTACAATAGGATTTACATCTTCTCGTATCCGAAGCAAATTTACAAAGAATCGCTTCAAAAGAAAGCGGGAGTCAAATATTAAAACTACCAACCCAGATATTATAAGTAATCCTTCGTATGCTGAGAAGGCAATTTCTGAGCAATATATCTTGTATAATGTAATGAAGGAAAACTTTATTCAGATAGCAAACAGTAATCTTATCCAAAAGTTAAGGGATACCAATAAGGCCGATGCATTTTTGGAGGAGATGAAACACAAATATCAGGTGGAGGATCTTACCCAACCTATGATATTTGATCAACTACTTAGTTTACACACTGATTTGAGATTATTTGTTGATGAAAATCTCAATAAGTGGTTGTAAGGGAGAGGTTTGTACCTGCTCTCACTTCCTCCAAATGAGTCTTCAGATGGAGAATACCAATGAGGTAAAAACAATGGAATTTGACAAAATTAAATCAATAACAGAACAAATTATAACAGAATCCAGAAAACGATTGGTTGGCTATGATAATTATATGAAAAGCATATTGAGAGTATTATTTGCCAATGGCCATGTAATTTTGGAGGGTAATCCAGGAATTGCAAAAACCTTGGCCGCAAACACATTAGCAGAGATTTTGGGGATGGATTTTGGAAGAATTCAATTCACACCTGATCTAATGCCCTCTGATGTGACTGGTGTAAATGTCTTCAATCAGAAAACATTGGAGTTTGAATATCTTCAAGGTCCTGTATTTACTAACTTTCTATTATGTGATGAAATCAATAGGTCTCCTCCCAAAACTCAAGCAGCTCTACTGGAAGCTATGCAAGAGCGGCAGGTGAGTGTTGAAGGAATGGCAAGAAAACTCCCTGATCCCTTTCTAGTAATAGCCACTCAAAACCCTCTAGAACAAGCAGGTACTTACAATCTACCGGAAGCTCAAATAGATCGTTTTCTCATCAGATTGATTATCGATCTTCCACCAAAAGAGGTGGAAAAAACCATGCTTCGCCTTAAGGATACTAGTCTGATTGCAGCTGTTGATACATTGATTGATCGCAATACCATCAAGGCAATACAGGAGAAGATTCATGAGGTGAAGATCTCTGATGAAATTATTGAGTATATTGTCGATATTGTACACAAAACCAGAAATAACCCTAATATTGAAATTCCGGCCTCTCCTCGTGCATCGATCGCATTAATGATGTTAGGCAAGGTAAATGCCGCAATGGCAGGACGAAATTATGTGCAACCTGATGATGTTAAATCAGTATCCTTTGAGGTTTTGAATCATCGTGTGGGATTGAGCCATGAGGCAGAGCTTGATAGAATAAGTATCAATGAAGTGATTGATAACTTATTATCTGATAGTACTGTAAGTATCTGAAGGGATAGCCATGAAGGTAAAATTGAATATGCGAGGGCAGATTGTCCTGGGTACAGTTATTGTTCTAGCATCGCTTTCTGTTGTTCTTAGGTCACCTACGCTCATACTAATCTCTTCATTTGGTATAGCCTATTTAACCTCCTATCCCTTCATGGTACGTAATTTTGAATCACCAAAAATCCATCTCAAAGCAGTGTCAAGACATGGTATACTTTTCCGAGGAGAGATTGATGTACTCAAGGTTGAGGTGTACAACGAATCTTCCAATTTAATTCCGCTGGTGAAAGTAAAGGTAACCATTCCTCCCACAATGTATTATGTGGAGAGACCCTCTGAATATGTATTCAGTGTTGAAGCAAAATCCTATGTCACCATCAATATTCCAGTTCTTCCCACTAGCCGTGGGTCACATAGTATAGGTCCAATTGTGCTAAGCATTGGTGATCCATTTCTCTTGTATGAGCAAGAAGTTGATCGAATCGAGGCAATCAATATCAGAATCTATCCCAAAAGGTTGGGATACAAGGTTAGTAAAGCAGATTCTAGGGTGGTATTCAGCAAAATGATTGGTCTCTTTGCTACAACACACAAAGGGTATGGAACTGATTTTCATGGTCTTAGAGATTACATAAGAGGTGATCCATCAAAAATTGTGGATTGGGCTGCTACTGCAAAACATAATAAGCTAATATCAAGAGAGTTCGAGGAAGAGAAACGACTTGAAGTTATAGTTGCTTTAGCCGCAGGAACGACAAGTAGAGGATCAAAATTTGATTTCATGCTAGGTTTATCTCTGGATATCTTTGAAGGAATTGTACAGGCAAACCATCCTTGTTCAGTAGTAATTTTCGAAGATACAATAGTGAGGGAATTCAAACCCACTACCTCTCACAGACAGAAGATGCATATCTGGGCACAGATCTATGATATGATACCCAAGGATGTATTTGTGGATTACAAAATTCTATCGAATTGGGTGAGAAAAAAGGGGAAAACAGGGGATTTGGTGATCATTCTTGGTGATTTTGAGAACGATATGGATATGATTGAGGAAACTGTGAGAGATATCAAAGCTCGTCATAACCATGTAATCTTTATTGATATCTGGGGATATCCCTTTAGCTATGAGAATGAAGTTATCGATGCAGCATCAGATCATGCCATGGATAACTATGGAGCGATCCTAGGCAATGTAATCGGTAAAGGAATAAAACAGGATTATGTTTTCAATGGTCTATCAATGAAAAAAAGGCTCCGCAAATATAATGCTTCATATGGGTACATCAAAGGTCCTGATGATAATATTATTGAGAGTCTGGATCGAGCGCTGTATTCATTCTTTGGAAATAAATGGAGGCAATCAAATTGAGTGATCCAGAACGATATAGCTCTCAGGGATTGTACCGGGAAGAGGATTTGTATTATGATCTGGGTTTCAGATTTGCCTCATCCAATGGTAGAAAACCTATGAAGGCATTTTCCAAGGATTATACCATAGTTTTGTTGCTGTTTTCTTTTGGCATACAGTTAGTGCTAGGTATAAGCCAGCTTTTCAGTATTCTTGCCCTACTTTTCCTCTTTGTGATGCGTTACGTCAACGAAGAACGTTCTCAATCTCCATTATTTATCATAATGGTTATAGTGGGTCATGTGTATGATTACCACCTTTCAGGTGTCGTTGCCATCCCAGGTGAGATAATTCAGGGAAAACTAACTACTGGGTTTTGGCTTATGGAGATGGCTTGGATTCTAGTCCTTGCTTATCAGTTCCTGATTATCTTCCAACCATATACACCAATTCTAGCCAAAAACCAGAGTGTTAAACCTGCTACTCCCGAAACAATTGAACAATACAACAAAATGAGATTACGTCTGGAAGGTAGTTCTTTTACAATTCAACCTCTGGCCAAATTGATCAATATTGAACGATTGCAGCAAACCCTAGTAAACACATCCAAACTGGTAATGATCATTATTGGATCTGCAATATTGATTGATTATTGGGTATGGGATATTATATTCTCACTTGGAGGAGGAAATAATATCCTTGAGATCTATATGATATCAGGAATGTCTTTGATTCTCTTTGGTATTCTAGTTGGATTTTCTCATCTAATTGCTCCGGATGATGAAAAAGAGGAGGATGAGGACTTTAATACTACTTTTGCATAGTCCTTTTCTCATTCTATTCAAAATGGTAAAAATATAATAGAGAGATTAAAAAACAATTACAGAGTAGTTCAACTAATCAAGGAACGATGTTTGTGAGTGATGAATTGCAAATCTCAAAAGAGGAACGTGATAGTCAAACAAAGGTTGTAACATCAGAATCTATACTCAAAGAAAGTGATGTTGATGAACAAGAAGTTCAAGATCTATTCCAGACGACTCATTTGACCTTAGATGCTACTAAAATAGCAGTTATTGGAGATATGCATTCCAATGCCCAGGCTTTCGATGCAGTATGGGCAGATATGCAAACAAGGGAATACGATGCTGTGATTTGCCTTGGTGATCTAGTGGGTTATTATACTCAACCAAACGAGGTTGTAGAATTAACTCGCAAGATTTCAGATATTACTATTCAGGGAAATCACGACTTTGCATTAATCGAGCCAGAGAAGCTATTGTACACCACCTTACAAGAAGGAGCCCAAGCAGCGCTTGATCATAATAAATCAGTCATCAAGCCCGAAAATGCTGATTGGATTAAGACCCTTCCATTGAAAGTACATCTCACCACACCCCATGCCACTTTAACCCTGGTACATGGTGATCCTTTGACCATATTTGGATACATCTACGGGGTTACTCCTGAGATTTTCGAACAATCAATCAAACATGCACTTGCACAAATAGATACAGAGTATCTTCTGGTGGGTCATACACATATTCAAGGTGAATATATTGATGATAAAGGACGACGATACGTCAACCCTGGTAGCATCGGACAACCCAGAGATAAGGATCCACGTGCAGCATATGCAATCATTGATCTTGAGAAAAAGGAAAATCAGCTTATCCGTGTGGAATATGATATGACTACTACAATGATTAAAGTACACAATTGCTGCTTACCCAGTTATCTTGCTTCTCGATTACTTCTAGGAGAATAATCTAGCTTTTCTTTGGAAGCGGATTTTGATTTCGATTCGTAACGACATATTTTAAAAAAAAGAATTAAGTAGAGATGTATACGAGGAATATAACATGAAAATACCAGATAAAGTTTCAAATTATTGTAGAAAGTGTAAAACTCATAAAGTTATGACCGTCAAGCAAGAAAAGGGTGGCCGAAGATCTGGTGGCCTTAACTGGTCACATAGGCGTATGAAAGCCAGAAGAAGAGGTCATGGTAATCTTGGTCGTTACTCAAAGAAACCAGTAACACAGACTAAAATGGCATCAAAAACATCAAAGAAAATTGATCTTAGACTTACCTGTCCCGATTGTGGCAAAGTCGGTGTCATTACCAGACCACGATCAAAGAGAGTAGAAATCACCCGTACTCTATAAAATTATCTGATTTACACACACTTGAAATCACACAAAGAGATTTGTTTCACAATATTTAATAAAACACAAATTTGTCGTTGATTAGATGAGCTTTACTGAAGAAATGAAAAAAGATTTTCGTGTTATTCGAAATTATTGGGATAATTTGGATCCTAAAATTCGATTTTTAGATATTGCAGCAATTGGGCAGATCCTTCTCTTTGCACTCTCTTTCATTATCATTTCAGCCTTTAAAATTGATAAAATTGTATCAAATATGGCAATGATGGCCTATCCTGTTATCATGGCTGGAGTGCTCTTTATTTACAGATCAAAGTTACAGAAATTTGAGGATAATGAGGAGAAAAAGGCAGAGGCATACAAGGAATTTATGTTTCTCTTCATTCTTTTCACAGTTATGATTGCTTTAACATTCATTTACGCTATTCCTTTTGCACTTATCAACAATTAAAGTAAGAATAACAATTTATTACAATAGCACAATTATATAGAAATACTTACTTATATTCTAAAAAATTCATTTAGTTTGTTGTTATATGAGTAAAGAATTCTTATTTAAAATTCTTCTTTGTGGAGATGGAGCCGTAGGAAAGACCTCTATTAGAAATTCATATATGGGTCAGGGATTTTCAGGCTCATATATGAAAACTATCGGAGCGGATTTCGCAAGTCACGCAGTTCAAATGGATGGTAACAAGATTACATTCCAAATATTTGATCTCGCTGGTCAAGATGCTTATCGTGTTGCAAGAAAGAGTTTCTATAAGGGAGGTCAAGCTAGCTTCCTGATCTTTGATTTACAAGATTCTGAAACTTTGAGGAGCTGTAAACGCTGGGTAGAGGATAGCATTAATAATTCTGAGGGATCAATTGGTACATTTATAGCTCTGGGCAATAAGGCAGATCTTGTTGATACAAGACAGGTTAGCAATGAGATGGCCATTGAATATTTTCAAAGATTATCTGTGGAGACAGGTATCACTTTCGTATTCCTGGAGACCTCAGCCATGACTGGGTTGAATATTGAATTGGCTTTCAATATCATGGGTACAAGGTTATTACGAAAGCATAACATAGATGTTCCATTAGAATTACCCGATGGTGTTGAATTGATTACTCCATCTTCCGCACCTGCTCAGGCGGCTGCACCCGTAGCAGCTGCACCAGCTGCAAATGTAGATCTTTCAGGTATCACTTCTCGGCTTGATGAGCTAGACAATCGTTTAGCTCTATTGGAAGAGCGATTTGGAAAATTGGCACAGATTGTCAGACAACTTGTTGATAATTGAATAATTATATTATGTAATACATCACTCTCAATACTACATTGAATATCCAAAAATTTAACTAAATTATACTGTGGGTAATCTGTTTAGTTTTTTAATGATATTGTGAGTTTCATTATCAATACTATGCTTATATGATTCATAGTTTACTTTGCTATTGTTATTTCGTACATTTAGTTCTTGTAGATGAAGCACAAAAGGTGCTCGCACAAAATTCCGTCCCTCAACACTGAAAAATTTGTCCATTGTTTTCCTAAATATTCTGGAGAGTGCTTCATTAATTTCTCCGCTTGATATATTGATTTTTTGAGATTGGAAATACAACTCATCTATTTTTTGCACAAATTTCGGTTTCGAGAACTCTTCTCCATTACTCATTTTGAGAAGCTCAAGAAGTAGGGTTGAACCAACTTGACCAGCTTTAGAATCAAGATAGAAGATTATTCTTCGCTGTTTTTTGAATTGTTGGTTTGATTTGATCACTCGATCTACTGACATAAATTGTCCAGTAGCAACGACAACTATCAGGGCACCGATAACGGGGCCATTTTCCAACCCCTCTTTCATTGCATCAGAAAGATATAACCTACGACCATCCCCATGTTGGTATACTGCCTTTTCAGATGCATGATAGGTCGCGTAGATTGTATGTCGTATTTCTTTCTCTAATCTAGATAATGCTTCTAATTCATGCATGCCGTTTTCACCAATAGAGATGCCCGTTTTTCTACGAGAATCAATTCAATAGTACGATCTGTACTAATACTATTTAGTTACAGACATTTAAAAACCTTCGATATTCCGTTGAGATAATTATGAAAAAATCCGATTGATTTTTGTTGGAATATCAAGCTAATTGAAATAATGCACTGAATAATATCAATTTCAGATTCAATGGGTGAAGATTTGTCAGATTTTGTAACACCTTTCTACGATTTTCGTAATTAATGTGGAGTATTGCATACTCTATCCCCGGCATCTCCAAGACCTGGTACAATATATCCTTTTGAATTAAGCTCTTGATCAACAGTAGCACTGAATATTTTCACTTGAGGATAGGCCTTTTCAATCAGGTTCAATCCAAAATCTGAGGAGATTGCAATGAGAAGGAAAATTTGTTTTACTTGTTGCTTGGTAATGTGATCAAGGAGATATTTAATCGTAGATCCTGTAGCTAGCATGGGATCAACAATAATCACAGTTTTTCCTTCAACAGAGGGAATATTATTGTATCCACCTGATATTTTGAATGCTCTACCTTCATCTCCTATCATTTCAGCTCTTGATGCAGAAATCACACCATATGATGCTTGCTCAAATTGATTTAGAACTGCCTCAGACATGGGCATAGCGGCTCGAAGTAATGATAATATTACAATTTTTTCTTGAATAATGGGTACTTCCGTATATGCTACAGGTGTAGAAATTGATATACTTGTTGTTTCTATATGTTTAGCTGCTTCATATGATAAATAGGTGCCCACCTTACGTAAGTAGTATCTGAATAATGAAGAATCTGTGTTTTTATCTCGTAATTTAGCTATTGCATCTTCCAGTAAGGCTGAAGATTGGAAGTGTTCTCTCATATGTAGATAATTTCAATGTATCATAAAAATATTCACGAGAATTATCAGTTATTCGGTGTACTTATTGGGGGAAAACAGGAATAGTCTGTAAGAAAGAGCACACATAAAAAGATCAGAATAGATGTCAGCTGTGTTGAACGTAAGATACGAATATCAGTTAGAAATTTCTGATTAAATCGTGTAAAGGGCTTGTGTTTTGATGTTGCACTTAATTCGCCCAGAAGAAATCCCAAAGGGGCCCAAATTACAAGTATACTTATGAGATACAACACATGTAGCTTATTATAGCCTGTAATGAAGAATAACGAACCAAAGAGCAGAAAAAAGAATGCCAAGGGTAGAAGAATCAATACCAAAAATAGTGGACCCATATAATCAACAAATTCATATCCTGCATCTCGTTGTGTACGTATCCATTTGATCAGAAGAATTGCACCTAGTAACGGGGGAATGATTGCAAGTAAATTCCTCAATACTAACCACTTGAAACTGTGATCAGGTATATCCATTTGGGATGCTGTATGGGTGAAGTACCAGATATTTGTTATTCCAAGGATGCTCAGAATAATATTCGGTAGCACTGGGGTTGAACCATCCTCGAAGGAAAGAAAGGAGTAGCCAAGAAACAACAAATACCAGATAATTGCTATTAACCTATACGTCATGGCTTGATCCAGTATTGATCGGTTGTGGTTTAACACAATAATTGCCCTAGGTATAAATATATAATAGTATAGACTTGTTGTAGAGTAATTTGTTAAAGGATAATCAATTATCATACCATCATATGATACATATTTATGATCCTCAAAACGCAGAGAATATATGGAAGCAAATAGATCAGGAAGAACTAAAAAATCCGCTTTATTTTGGATTATGCGACCTCCTAACTCATTCACAGCTGCAATGGCAGTGAATCTAGCCATAGTACTCACTGGACAAACTCTCTCATTATTGGCTCACATATTCATGGGAACTGCTGCCTATTTCACTACCTCTCAAGCCAATACTCATAATGATCTAATGGATATAGAGGTTGATAGGATCAATTCACCTGAACGTCCTTTACCATCAGGTATTCTTACTCCAGATCAAGTGAAAATCTGGATAGTAATACAATTTATCCTCGCAATGTTATCTGGTTTGCTGATAGATTTCCAAATTGGCTTTTTATTTGGTTTTTTCCCGTTTTCACTTTTTTGGGCAATAATTAATTCCTCCATTTTAGATCTTTACAATTGGAAACTTAAAAAAAGTGGTTTATTAGGAAATTTTGTTGTTGGATATGTGGTTGGAGCATTGTTCTTCTATGCTGATATCATAATTTACCAAACATTCACATTTATCAGCTTTGTTGGATTATTTGCCATGTTGATGCTATCTGGAAGAGAAGTTATCAAAACAATTCGGGATATTGAAGGTGACAGAAGAGCTGGAATCAATACGATCGCAGTCAATAAAGGAGCTAGGGCAGCAGCAATTGTTGCAACCACAATACTAGGATTTGCAATACTTAGTAGTATCCCAATCATAATTCATTTTTTTGAGGTTCAGATGTACTTTATCTCGTTTGTATTGATATTCTATGATTGTATCATGATCTTCAGATCATTACTTATCGTTCATGATCCAAATCCTGTTTCTGCGACTAAATTTAAGAAATTTCATCTCAACTCACTACTCATAATTATCGTTGCTGTCATCATCAATATATTGTTGGCAAATTAAATTAAATCACTAATATATCTTGATTTAAAAACCAATTCAATTATTTCCTTATCTCCAATTGCGATCAATTTAGATATTTCTAGGATTTTCTCCTTATGTTCTGAATTAAGTAATTTTGATTGCAAATACAAGATTCCTACTTTGAATTCTTCTTCTTCCACTACTCTGAAGGCAATTTTATCCATTTTATAGATTCCTGGTTCATAATTGGTTTTTTCAAGAAAAGCAAAGAAATCCTCCTTGGATTCTATGAACTGAGATATGTTCTCAAAGTAATGTTCAAAGGAAACAAAACCATGTTTCCCAATCACCATAAATCCTATGATCATTGCGTAAGATCATAATTGATTTTCTTATTTTTTAAGTAAAACCTCACCAATTAAAATGGAGATGAGGTTTTTTTTTCAATTGCGCAAACCATGAGTTTCTTTTTGGTTTCAAATACGATGTTCTGGAAATTGATATAACTTCTACTACAAGGAGGTCTCATGGATTATAGACTCATTCCACTGACTGTGGATATCATTATTGAGAATGAAAAGGGGATATTATTGATTAAACGTCAGGGAAAGACATATCATAATTACTATGCTCTACCCGGTGGATTTGTCGATTATGGTGAATCCGTTGAAGACGCAGCCATAAGAGAGGCAAAGGAAGAAGTTGGTTTGAGCATATCTCCAAGAGAAATTCTTGGAGTATATTCGGATAGTAAACGTGACCCCAGAGGGCACACAGTATCTATAGTCTTTATTAGTGATTGTACTGGTATCCCTACAGCTGGCGATGATGCTTCTGATTACAAATGGATCTCACTTGATGAAGTATACAATGTTAAGCTGGCATTTGATCATCAGCTGATACTTGAACATTACAGGTGTTGGAAATCTCAGAAAACTACATTTTGGAGTTCAAAACCAGTCATTTAGGGTAGTTTGACCTTTTGTTAGCTGTTCAGGTTGATCATCTATAGGTTCAAGTAAGGTGATATCATTGTTCTTCACATTATTTACCCTCTCAGATACCCTATTTTTGATTATTTTAGATGATTCAAAAGGTATAAGCATTTCATCAACTAGTGATCTTTCCAATGGATTATTGGATATCCATGTAGATTCATCCTTTTTGTTTAGAATAACAGGCATTCTGGAATGAACCTCTGATACAACCTCATTTGCATCAGTGGTGATAATGGTACATGAAGTGATATTTTTCTCTCCTTTTTCCCATGTATTATACAACCCTGCAAAAGCAATTATTTCCTCCTCTTTGATTTGAAAGTGATAGGGAATTTTCTTTCCCTTCTCATTTCTCCATTCAAAAAACCCGCTAGCTGGTATTATGCAACGACCGCTTTCAATTAATTTTCTGCTTGTTTTCATCTCAAAAATCTTGTCTGATCTTAAATTGATTGGAGTAGGTTTGTGTACTTCTGATTTAGCCCAGTAGGGTAATAATCCCCAAACAGCTGAAGATAGGTGGAGATTGTTATCTTGAGTGATGATGCCTATAGATGCCTTGGGGGCTATATTATAGGAGGGAGGCATATCTACCCCAGATTGCAAATCAAATCTAGTGATGATAACATCCTTTCCTTGAATTCTAGAAAATCTGCCACACATATGTTTTCTTCACCAATTTTTTGGTAACTAATTAAAAACAGAATTATTATTTGAATTTTTGCAGAAGTGAGTAATATTATGGGATAAAAGCCATTTCATGTTAGCTGAATTCTTGACGAATAAAATCTCTAACTAATAGTATATTCATGACTTTCTTCCAATCAGTTTTTTTACAAGAATATGTATGCCTATCTTGTGTCATCAAGAACTGGCGCAGATGTTTATGCGTATACTAAAATTCTAAAATATCGTAATAAGAGCACTGGAGTATCAATTGTTGATATATTCCTCTTGATTCTTTCAGCTATTATTTATATATCTGTTAACTTCTACATTACCTCTTACATACAACAATCATATAGTACTTTAATGTTTGTTATCTTTATTCTTTATCTCCTATTGCTTATTGTTGCCTTCACCGATTTTGCCGCTGGTTTGGGGATATTCAAGGATAAGGGGGTCTTTAGCTCAACACTCATTTTGCTTCTTTCCATTATCATTTCCTCTGTTTTCACATTTATTGCAGATAATATGTTTACAGAAAAGGATCCAGAAACTATGGCGTTAATTGAATTAGCTAATTTAATATTCATAACTATTATCATTTCTTATTTCTTGATGACTAGTACTCCAAATCGACAGGGATCAGAGCAGATGATCAAAAATCTTACCGAAATAAAAGAGGAGGTAACCAAATTATCTATAGCCGAATTGGGTGTACGTGAGGCATATGACCGATCCCTAAAATGGTTACAATTCCAGCAGACGCAAGAACGGATATGGGGAGAAGAAGATCCTTTATACGAAACATCTGAAATCATGAGGGTATTTTTTGATATTGGAAAGAATCTGAATTACTCTTGGAAGGATATTAAAAAGGGTGAAGAGGATATTCATAAATTGGAGCAGACATATTATTTACTCCTAGAAAATATCGAACGGGTAGCAATTGAGCCAGATATCGGTATTCTTTCAGCATTGATAACTCTAGGCATGGTAAATCATGAAAATATCACCACTTCTGGACCAACGAGTGAACCCGCAGAGAAGCAGCTGTTTAGAAAGACTCTAAACGCGTTGTATGAGCAATTTGAGGAGGAATTGAAAACATCTAGTGAATGGGATTTCGTTTCTGAGCTAGAAAAATTAGAAGATAGGTTCTCAATACGAGAATCTCTTCCACCACTTCTTTATTTCACCCGCATTTTTCACTTAATTAATAAAAAGGACACCTATTTCAAATGTGGTGAGATCCTAGGAGATACCTTTAATATTTTGATTAATCGATCAGATAGTAGGTTCAGTAATATTGAACAGAAGGAAATTTCTAATTATATACTGGGACTGATGTACAACACTTTGATTACAGTGATCAAACCACCTGTTTACATCGGTGAAGAGGTTAATTTGATGATTGAAGAGGAGGAGGAGGAAGAAGAGGATTTTGATATGGACCTTCCAGGTATGTCTTTACCAGGTTTTGATGATTTCGATTTCAATGAGATAGGTATGGACGATGTCGGTGGAGTTGATTCAGAAAAAATGAAAATAAATGTGTCATTAGCACAGATCAGAAATCTTTTACGTAAAAAACAGGAAATTGATGGAAGTTGGTCAGGACGTATTGATACAACCTGTGAATGCTTACTAGCAGTGATGGATAAGGAAAGTGCTGAGAATGATTTTGTGAAGCTGGGTACTCATTATCTCCTTGCTTTACAGGATAAAAATGGTAGTTGGCAAAATGATCCTCTACTTACAGCTAAGGCAATTAAGACTTTGAAAAGGGTTAATGATGCCATCTCTGGCTTTTAGGTGATTGTTTGGAGTATTTTGAGATCGCGCTGGTGCTGATTACAGTTTTTTCTCTATCTTGGGGTGCATACGAGGATATTAAATCTAGACTTGCCCCTGATAAAATCTGGATCATTCAAATTGGGCTATCCATTCCATTTTTGATTATTTGGTTCACTCAAAATCAAGACTTTATTGCACGTGCACTTGTAGTAAGTAATATTATCCTGGGGGTGATTATTGCATTTGTATTTGCCTATCTAGGTGCATTTGGTGGTGGAGATAGCAAAGCCCTCATTGCCACATCAATAAGTTCCCCAATTTTACTCTCATTTCATGAATTTACTGGGGCTGTATTGATGCCATCTATTTTCTTCTTCTTGGTTAATATGTTTATCTTATTCATAATTTTTGCACTTTTTCTTTTAATATATAATCTCTCTACAATCCGTACTTTTGGACCCTTATTTGGTGAAACATCAGGAAATATGGGGCAAAAAATTTCCATACTCATCTCTGGAAGGAGATTGGCCAAGGATAAAGTAGAAAATCTGCGATTCGAAGATCCAGCTGAGAAATTAGAGGAGGAATGGCATTTATGGACTCCTCTGTTTGATACTGAAATGTTGGATGATGACGAGTTTGAACGCATTGAGAAGGAACAGAGAAAAGAGGCATGGGAAAATATTAGATATACTGAAAGAACCTATCTCTGGACAAGACCTCAGCCTCCAGGTTTGGTATTTTTTGTTATTGCTTATATTCTTCTTCTCATATTCGGCAGTCCAGCACTTGTATTTTATATCCTATAAAATAGGCTTGTTTTGTATATTCAACCTTATGAAGTGATTCTAAAATTGAAAAACAGGCATGATTTGCTCAGTTCTTTTAGTGGAAGAGTTATCTCAATTAAGGCAGTTAATACTAGAGAACAATGATCAAGGTAGTGATATGTTTGAAATTCGTCTTGATTCACTAAAGGAAATTGATCTCTCGGAACTCAAAGAAATTCTGAAAGATGTACACATTCCCTATATACTCTCCCATAGAAGCCAGTGGATAGATGAAGAGATTGCCCCACCTTTTATGGGTCGTTTAAACCTCCTGAAGGAAATTGCGAAACTCGAGCCACCATATATCAGATTGGAATATCCTCTCGATATGCCTGTGTTAAAGGAACTTGAAAGTAGTACGATACCCATCATTACTTTGTTTGATTTTGAGGGTATGGCTAAAATTGCAATCAACTCAGTTCTCCCACTTTTTAAGAAATATCCCAATGCTATTCTGAAAATCTCAGCGACACCTAATCATGTAAATGATATTTTAACACTATGGCGTTGGTCAACTTTGTTGAAGAAAAATCATATAGATTATATAATAGTTGGAATAGGAAGATTGGGAAGTGTAACCAGAATTAAGTACAAAGACTTGGGATCTCTTTGGACCTATGGTCGTGCAGATATGGACTTCGAAGAACCTGAGATGGCAGGAATGCTCCCGATTGGTGTTATCAGACGTGGTTCTACACCAGGAGCTAGACATTTTTTTGGTATTTGTGATGAAGAGTATACTGGGCGAGAGGGGATAATTGGCTCAATGATGAAGGGAGTTGATCCACCAGCGGTGTATTTAGAGGTTACTATTAAACAGATACCTGAATTGCATCAGATGATACATTGGATGACAGATCGGGATATATCTGGATTATACATCTGTGATCAGTGGCAAGTACAAGTTGTTGATCTACTTGATGTGAAGGATCAATCTGTTTTACTTAGTTCTACTTGTGATTTAGTTGTTAGAACTGGTGATCAAAATAAGGGATACAATACGAAAGTAAATGCAATGATCAACCTATTAGAACCATTTAGAAAACAAATAAATCGAGTATATATTGAGGGAACAGGATTTGATATCTTATCTGTTCTGACTGCCTTAAGGAACTTTGAACTTGATGAGATTGTGATGCGAACAGATGATACTGATGATATACAAATCTTTGAAAAAATACATCAGAAGGTCATTCATGAGATTGACGCATATAGTGATACCTATGATCTTTTCATCAATGTTAGCCCACCTGCGAAGGGATTTGAGTATGTTCTTCCTGTCAAACCTGCAATTGTCCTTAACTCTAAAGTCGTGATCGATACTTTTGCATCTGATTCCTTCATTATTCAAACTGCTCGTCAAAATCAAATACATGTGATCGCAAAAGATGATATAGAAATGGCCAAATATCCGGTTATTCGAAATATCTGGCTTGATATAGATTGAGATACCTTAAGATTTGAAAGTATAAGAAAATCAATTCAAGATAATATGCTGATCTTTGATTTTTAATGAGGAGATAATACTTAAAATTGCGTAATTTATATGTAGACTATAACCAAATTAGGAGAAATAAACTATGGTTAACGATAAAATATATGGTGCTATTATGGCAGGAATTGGTGCTGTTGGCATTGCACTTGAAACTTACTTCCTGATTTTTCATCCACTACTCCAACCTAATGTCCTTCCCGATGGATTTGAACCATTGTGGTGGGCTGTGGCCATCCCGATATTCATAGGCGTACTAGGTGTGCTTGGTATTGTTGTATGGATTGGTCTTACTATGATTCGTACTCCACCACCAGAGGCTTGGTCCTTTGATGAGGTAGAAGAAGAAACCAAACCTGAAGAAGAATCGTAATAAGTATTTATAGTGCCCTTGTAACGCGTACATAAACGAAATTATTATAACATCTGAGAGAACTGTTTTTTATAGATGAGAATTATTGAACTAAAAGATCATGTTGGACAACAGGTAACTGTTGAGGCATGGATCAGCAGAATGAGAAAACAAGGCAAGAAACTAGTATTCGTATCTCTTTTTGATGGCACTGGGGAGGTCCAAGCAACAATAAAACAAGCTGTTCTCGGTGAGGAATTCAGCAAAATTGAAGAGGTATACAAAGGAGCATCATTGAAAATCAATGGAACAGTGATAGAGGATACGAGAGCAAACCTGGGCTTTGAGATCCAAGTATCCTCATTTGAAGTTCTCCATCCATCAGATGAGACCTATGAGCAGACAGTGACGCATGAGTCCAACACAGATGTAAAGCTGGACAAGAGACATATTGTTATAAGAGGGCCTAAATCATCATCTGTACTACGATTCCAGAGTCATGTTCTCAAATATCTGCGTGAGTACTTTTACTCCAAGGGGTTAGAGGAAGTATTTCCCCCATTAATTGTAGAAGCACAAGCTGAAGGTGGATCTGAGTTGTTTGAGATCCAGTATTTTGATCGTGAGGCATATTTAACCCAATCATCACAGCTATATCTAGAGGCTGCCATTTTCTCTTTGCGTGATGTATTTTGTATTCTTCCCTCCTTTAGGGCTGAGAAAAGCAAGACACGTAGGCATCTTACTGAGTATAGACATGTAGAAACCGAACATGCATTTATGGATTTTGAGGGGCTTGTGGCCTTTATTGAGGGAATGATCAAACATGTTATCGATCGTGTAATTGAGTTAGATCAAGATATCTTGAAACTATGGGATCGGGATCTGAAGCCAATTAGCACACCTTTCAAACGGGTCACCTATGATGATGCCATCACCATTTTAAAAGAGGAATATGATATTGAGATCCCTCATGGTGAGGATATCTCCGATGCTCCTGAACGACAACTCATTGAGCATTTTGGAGAACCGGTGATCCTGCATAAATTCCCCAAGAAAATGAAACCATTTTATCATAAAATTGATGAGGAGAATCCAGAATTAACGAAATCTGCAGATTTTCTCTTCCCACAATGTGGTGAACTCATCGGAAGTGGTGAACGTGAGACAGATATTGATTCCATGCTTGAACGTATGGCCCAGATGGATCCACCCGTCAATCCTGATGAGTATTACTGGTACTTGGATCTAAGACGTTATGGCTCAGTAAGGCATTCAGGATTTGGTATGGGTCTTGAACGCTTCATCATCTATCTCTTGGGAGTGGAACACATCAGGGAAATTACCCTTTTCCCTCGTACAGTTACAAGATTATCTCCATAGGATATCGACTGATTATTTGTGGAAATTTTGGAATAATTCAATCGCACCTTATCATATATTATTTATATACATTAATCATTTCCAACTTAGGTTACTTGATTTTTCTTTGATTAATTCAATTGTAATCCGTGATCGATTGGAAGATCGATATGACAAATGAAAATGGTGATAGATCCTGTCAGCAGAATTATTAGTGAACATAGATCCCGATAAATCTCCCAAGGATAACTTGCAAGCTTTGCGAGAACAAAAGCGGGATTTAATAGCAAAGGTTCGTGAGGTTGAGAAACAGCGTAATGAACTTAAAATACAAAGAGATGAGAAAAATTCAAAAGTAAAAGAATTATTTCAACAGGCGAAAGAAACCCGGGAAAATCGTGACTCGGTCAATGAAGAAGTTAAACTTCAAAAGGCACTCAGAGATCTTCGACAAGAAGATATAGCAATTGTTGTTAGAGAGCTTGAGAAGTTAGAAGAGGAAATGAAAGATATTGGTATTAATACTGGATACAAGAAAAACTCCAAGCATTCCAAGATCGCAAAACAGATCCAGACTCTAGAAATTACTTATCAGACAAAGGGAAATTTGAAACCCGAAGAAGAGAAGGAATTTATTAACAAAATTGAGCGACTCACCAAGGAGATGGAACAACTAGAAGTAGTAGAAGGGAAGCGTGAAGAATTCAAAGTTATTAACAAGAAACTGCGAAAGTTACGTGGAGAAGCCCTTATTCATCACAAGGAAGTTCAGGTATTAGCTGAGAGAAGTCAGAATTATCATGAAACCATGCTAGGCCAGCTGAAAGATGCTAAGAAAATCCGCTCATCTGCAGATGAGGATCATAAGAAAATCCTAAATCTCAACGAAGATATCAAAAAGATTCGAAAGAATATTAATGCTGTCGCAGCTGAATCTGATAAGATACGAAAACAACTCGGTCAGGAAACAGCTACAGAGAGGAAGAAGAGAAAGCAAGATGCTGCCAAGGCCCAAGAGCAAGAATTAACCGACAAAGCCGAGGAAATCTTCCAGAGATACAAAGATGGAGCAAAACTCGGATTTGAGGAATTCAAAATACTCATCAGCCGTGGTTACCTCAAAGATGGTAAATAAGCAAACAAATACATCAATCTCTATTAAATCCGTAGAATTCTTTATTAAAAACAAATAAATCTTCAAAATATGTTAGATACACTATTCACAGATGAACATCAGTTAATTCGGGAAACCGTACGAGATTTTGCACTGAACAGGCTTGAGCCAGTGGCTGAGAAGATGGATAGAGAGGATTATTTTCCCATGGATCTCTTCAAGGAACTAGGAGAACTTGGTCTCTTGGCCCCAACGATACCTGAGAAATATGGTGGTGCTGATGCAGATTACATAGCACAGGCAATAATTCTTGAAGAACTCGCTCGTATCTCACCTGCTTTTGCTTTATCTATTGGAGCTCATTCAAATCTAACTGTCGATAATATGTATCGTAATTCCAATGATTGGCAACGAGAGGAATTTGTGTCCAAAATTGCCTCAGGTGAGTGGATGGGTGCTCTTGCTCTAACTGAACCCGGGTCCGGATCTGATGCCCTGTCAATGAAAACTACTGCAGCTGAAGATGGTGATTATTTTATTCTTAATGGATCCAAAACTTTCATCACAAATGCATCACTGGCTGATGTGTCCATGGTATATGCAAAAACTGCACCAGAATTGGGATCAAAGGGGATTTCTGCTTTTATCATGCCCATGAATCTCAAAGGAGTCAGTACAGGTACTCCATTCGATAAAATGGGAATGCGTGGGAGCAAAACAAGTGAGGTATTCATGGATGATGTGGCTGTACCAAAGTCTCATCTGCTTGGAGAGCTCAATAAAGGTAGTCGTATAGTAATGTCTGGTCTTTCCTGTGAGCGAGCAGTACTGGCTTCCATCAATATGGCCATATCCAAGACTGTACTTGAAATGGCATTACAGTATTCCAAGGAGAGAGAGCAATTTGGTAAGCCAATTTCGCAATTTCAGATGATCCAGGATAAACTTGCTAATATGTACACCGAGACCAAAGCCTCTGAGTTACTAGTTTACTGGGCATTAACCGAGATACAAAAGGATCACAAGGCAAATGCTGCAGCAGCTGCATCGATTATGTATGCAGCCGAACGATCAACTATGCATGCCTTAGATGCGATCCAGATATTAGGCGGATATGGCTACATGAAGGAGTACAAAGTAGAAAAATTCATGCGTGATGCTAAGCTACTGGAAATAGGTGCTGGAACTACAGAGGTTCGAAAATTAGTAATCGCAAGGGAAATTTTACGAAAATAGTATCGTCATATTTGGGTAGATTTTTGAAAAGACAATTTCAAACCACAAACAATGAGTAAAAAAAGAATTGGTGTGATTGGTACTGGCTATGTCGGTCTTGTCACAGGAGCCTGCTTTGCTGATATTGGCTACGAGGTCACCTGCCTTGATATCGTTGAGGATAAAGTGAATAAAATTAACTCAGGTGTACCACCCATCTTTGAGAATGGCTTGGAGGAGATGTTGAAAGATGTCGTGCTTGAGAGAAAGTTACTACGGGCCACCCTTGATAGAGATGAACTCCTTGCGAACTCAGATATCATATTCTTATGTCTAGCCACACCTAGTAGTGAAGATGGGAGTATTAATCTAGACATCATGACTGGTGAGGTACGGGAGATTGCCAATTGTATGAAGGATAAAGATGAGTACAAGGTTTTTGTGGTGAAATCCACTGTCGTACCTGGTACAACAACTGGAATTGTGAAGGATCTTTTGGAATCTCAGGGAAAGAAGGCAGGAGAAGATTTTGGCTTGGGAATGAATCCTGAATTCTTGATGGAGGGATTGGCTATATCCAATTTTTCTGATCCAGACAGGGTCGTGATCGGTGCTATTGATGATCGATCATTTGAGCATATCAATGAACTCTATAATACTTTCACCTGTGAGAAGATGAGGACATCTCCTTCTGCAGCTGAGATGATTAAATATGCTTCAAACTCATTTCTTGCACTCAAGATCTCGTATATCAATGAAATTGCTAATATTTCTGAAAAACTAGAAATAGATGTGGGTGATGTTGCCACAGGGATGGGACTAGATTCTAGGATCTCAAGCAAATTCCTGCGTGCTGGCGTGGGATTTGGTGGTTCTTGCTTCCCAAAGGATGTGAAGGCCCTCAATTATTTATCCAAGCAACTAGGAGTGCCAAGTCGTTTATTACCCGGTGTACTTGAAGTCAATAAATTCCAACCTCTTAGGGTGATAGACATGCTCGAGAGCTGTATGACAATTGAGGATTCCAAAATATGTTTGCTGGGTCTGGCTTTTAAACCAGATACTGATGATATGCGAGAAGCAGCATCAATTACTATAGCAAATGAATTATTAAAGAAAGGAGCTACAGTAATAGGATATGATCCCATTGCTAAGGAAACAGCTGAGGAGGCTCTCCCAGACATCACTCATGCAACTACTGCAGCTGATGCATTAAATGGCGCCGATGCATGTATCTTGGTCACTGAATGGAAGGAATTCAAGGATCTCTCCGTTGACACCTTTAAAACCATGAAAGGAAAAGTGATCATTGATGGGAGACGAATACTTGATTATTCTACATTACGTAATAATGATTTTACCGTATTAGTTATTGGGCAAGCCAATCACTAATCACACCCCAACCCATACGAATTGCTGATATAAAGGCAACACCCCAGAAAGCTACTAACAAATTCTTTGATTTGATTTTAGTTAAGCGAGCAGCACCAATTCTTGCACCTACAACCGAACCTATGGCCAATGGTATTCCATAAATAATGAAATATTCAGGATTAATTGCACCAGTTGCATTGTAAATTGCAAGAGACTTGAAAATAACTGCAAAGATAGACACTATAATGATCATAAGTGAAGATGTGGCTACTGCTAAATGTACAGGGACTCCAGTAATGGAAAGCATTACAGGCATGAATACAATACCTCCTCCAACACCTAGCAATCCAGCAGCCAATCCACCCAAAAATGCAAGAGGTAGAGAGACTTTCATGTTGACATAATAGCTATGAACCTGACCTGTTGCATCCTCCACTTCTCTTTTTTCAAGATTGAGTGCCTTGGCTTTCTCCTCGTTGATTAGACCTCCCTCTCCTCCTTTAATCGCTTTATTTATGCCCCTAATTGCAGCGAACATGATAAGGAGAGAAAATAGAAGTTTGATGATTGATGCATCAAGGACTACAGTAAGGATTGCTCCTATAATGGATCCTGGGATTGCCATCATGAGAAAAGACTTTGCCGTCTGAAAATCCACGATTTTCTGGGTTCGGTATTTCAGGAATCCTGATGTGGATGTGAAAATAATTACGAAAGATGAGATCAAACTGGCAAGTTTTGGTTCTAATCCGGCATTGATCCCAGGTAACAGAATGACCCCGTAAATCATGAAGGGAACAAACATCAGACCCCCACCAATTCCTACTAGTATGGCCATAACACCGAAAAATATTCCAAGAATAATGATAATGATGAAAATTAATAGATCAAAATCCATATGTGAGTTCTGTACAGTATTTTTTAAAATGTAATGTAAGCACTAATAGAACTATTGAAATTACATTCAGCACATTGCTAAATTTACTACTAGTAATGAAAGAAAATATTCCCTATTTCTACCATTCAATCTCTCGCAGCTGTGTTTCATCCACTTCCTTACCATTGAGAATTGCTGTGATTTTCTCGCCTCCATGAAAGGTCACTTTCAGCTCAAAATGCTCCCTACTTTGTTCACAATGATATGTTGTCATATCTTCATCAGAAATTATAGGTGCTTGACAATGAGGACACTCTCCTGAATCTAATACTGCTTTTATACTATCGACTGACATTACAACTTCATCTCATTCACATTATTTTTTAATCCTCGTCCTCAATAATAACTAGATTACCAAATTGCAATAATTACTCTAGCAAATCATTCCACTAAGATGATATTTTTGATTATTGCATCTGTACATTCCTGTGTTGAGGCAGAACCTCCTAGATCATAGGTGAGATGAGTATTTTGCCTTATTGTTCTCTCAATGGCAAAGTCGATAGCATCTGCAGCTCTCTTATAATCTTCACCATGCTCCTTAGTATGAAGATATTCACACATCATTTTCAAACTGGAAATCGCCCCGATGGGATTACTAATATTTCGTCCAGCATGTTTGGGTGCAGACCCATGCACTGGTTCAAATAATCCATGATTATCACCAATATTCGCAGATGCGGCCATCCCAAGAGAACCGCCAAGAACAGCTGCTAAATCTGATGAAATATCACCCATGAGATTCTCACTAACCGTGACATCATATCGTTCTGGATTGCGTATAAGCCATTGTAAATAGGCATCTATATAGGCATAATCTCTTTCTACGGATGGGTATCCAGTAGCAATCTCATCAAAAATTGACCTGAATAATCTACTTCCTTGTAGGACATTACTTTTATCCACACAGGTTACCCTAGACACTCCATCTCCGGGGGCTCCTTTTCGTTGCAGAGCTAGCTTGAATGCAAAATCAATGATCCTTCTAGCTCCTTTTTCAGTTGTGACCATAGTATCAATAGCTAGTTCCTCATTCATATAACGGTTCAGTGATCCACGTATGGGTGTATACAATCCTTCAGTATTTTCACGTACAGTCACCATATCTACAGATTCCCATACTCGTCTGAATTGTCCATGGATCTTATGTTTGACCCCCGCATATAGTTTTGTAGGTCGAACATTAGCATATAAATCCAATCCAAATCTTAAACCGAATACAATGCCAGCACCAGCAATATTCCCATCAGGTAATGATGCTTTTGGCCATCCAACCGCTCCAAGAAAAATCGCATCTGCTTTTTTACATTGTTCAAATGCTCCATCTTCCCATTCCTTTCCCTTATTTAGATAATATTGTGCTCCTCCATCAATGAAACTACAATCAAATTCAAGTGAAAATTGATCTGAAAGATAATCAAGTATACGTACTCCTTGCGTAACGACCTCTTTACCAATTCCATCACCCGGGATAATTGCTATGTTTGCAGTTCTTGCCATCTGAGTTACCAAAAGGCCCTCCGATGAAAAGTATTTCTTAGGGTGAATAGTAGTAATTCCACTCTTCTCAAAAGTAATGGACGAGTTAATAGGTTGAAGTACTACAAATTTAATCATTTTTTTCTTTAATGTCATTTTACGTTTAAGTCTATCAATCCCCTAATATGTTTATATCTGTCAATTCAGTTTTGCTCTTAGGTTAGTTGTGAAGTTCAACGATGTTCATCTGCATTTTCATGACCCAAGTATGCAAGAATCAACAATTACTGACATAATTAAGGAAGAATTCCCCCATTTCAAATCCTTTTATGATAGTCCTGACGATAACTCTGCATTATTAGGTATGATGGATGCTATAGGTATGCAACGGGCATGGGTGATAAATTATGAATCACCTGAAGTCATCGGTTACACCAGGTCGACAAATGACTGGGTATCTGCTTTTTGCGATGATAGTGATGATCGATTAATTCCTATTGGTGGTATCATTCCAAGAAAAGGAGAGAATGTTGTCCTGGTCATGAGAGAATATATTGAATCTGGGAAAATTAGAGGTCTTAAAGTGCATGGACCACATCAATTACTCTATCCAAATGAATACACCCGTTCTGGATTGAAAGAACAACACGATCTATATTTGATGTGTGAAGAACTCAAGGTTCCTGTAATGTTTCATACAGGATCATCCATTTTCAAGGCTGCTAGATCCAAGTATGGTAACCCACTTGATCTTGAGGATATTCTTATTGATTTTCCAGATCTTACTGTGATCATGTGTCATGGAGGAAGACCATTCTGGCAGAGAGAAGCTGAGTACTTGATGATAAAATTTCCGCAGTTATACATGGATATAGCAGGTGTTCCTCCTAAATTAATCCATAAGTATTTTCCCCGATTGGAACGATACAGTAATCGATTATTATTTGGTTCTGATTATCCATCCCCAGGAGTACCAAGTCCCAGAATGAATGCAGAGGCTATTGCTGAACTTCCTCTTCCTGATGATGTCTTGAAGAAAATATTGATCGAAAATATGAATATGATCATAAAATAAGATGTAATTTCTAACTTCCCGCTTTCATATTAGTTATAAAGATAAAATTAATGGGAATCACACCGGGGTTATTGCTATACAAGAATTATATTCCTTAATGAAGCCTTATGTAAAAAAATACTATATTCTATTTTTCCTTGTTGGTTTGTCAACAATGATTGCAGCACTAGCTGAGACCTTAATTCCTATTCAAGTGGGAATAATCACGGATGAGGTCCTACCAATTAAAGATAAAACTGGATTATTGATAGGGTTCTTCATACTTCTTGGTTTGGCAATTCTAGATTTATTCATGAATTTTAGTATGAGATATTTTGTGGTAAGATTTGCTCAACGCATAATCTTTGACCTCCGTCAAGATATATTCATGGCTCTACAAGAACAAGAATTGAAATTTTTCTCAAAGGAGAATACTGGTCAGATAATGGAACGTTCCATATCTGAGATTTTCTCGCTTCGAGATTTACTTACATGGGGCCTGAGAATAACATTTCTGGTTGTATTTCTCTTCGCCTCTGCGATAATCTCCATGATTTCTGTCTCTGTAGAGATGGCTTTGATATTTGTATTAATCCCGATCCTCATAATTGGTTTTGTAAGTTGGTTTGCAGGAAAAAATAAACAAGTCTTTTATGATGCTCGCTACAAGATGGCTGAAGTATCAGATACTCTTGCTCAAAATTTACAAGGTATACAGACTGTCAAATCCTTTGGCCGTGAGAAAGAGCAGGAGGAGATTTTTAATGTGAAGAATCAAGCGTTTTTTGATGCTTCTATGAAGACAGCCAAAGTAAGGGCAACTATTATTCCAGGAATGGTTATTATAATCTCATTGGCATTGATCTTTTTAGTTTTTCTTGGTGGTGCTTTTGTGGCGACAAACCGGATAACAGTGGGCCAATTTATCACCTTTATGTTATTGAGCTTGAATTTAGCTGTACCTGGACGATTTTTGGGATGGATTGGCATAGTTGCTCAGGACGCTAATTCTGCAGCTATTCGCCTAGGTGAAATATTTGATGCTGAGGTAGATATCTATGATTCTCCAGATGCAGAAAATATTACTCTGGTTGATGGGGATCTTAAATTTGATCATATTAGTTTTGGATTTGAGGGTGAGAATAATATATTATGTGATTTCAGCCTTCATATACCTGCTGGACAGAAGGTGGCTCTTCTAGGTGCTACAGGTTCAGGCAAGAGTACATTAATTAATTTAATACCTCGGTTTTTTGATCCAACAGGCGGACGTATCCTACTTGATGATAAAGATATCAAAACACAATTTACGGTGAGATCTTTGAGGTCACATATCTCAATTGTTCATCAAGAGGCTTTTCTATTCACCCTCTCCCTGCATGATAACATCGCTTTTGGTAATCCCAGTGCTTCAAGAGAACGGGTGATTGAGGCTGCTAAGGCTGCACATATCCATGAGTTCATAGTTTCCTTGGAAGATGGATATGAAACATTAGTAGGAGAGAGAGGAGTAACATTGTCTGGTGGTCAGAGACAACGAGTAACAATAGCGAGAACCCTGCTTAAAAACCCTGAAATACTGGTGTTTGATGATAGTGTGAGTGCTATAGATCCTGAAACAGAAGCGAAAATTCAAGAATCTCTCGAACGTGCTTCAAAACGAAGAACAACGATAGTGATCTCTCAGAGACCGAGTTCCTTGAGATATGTTGATCGGATAATAGTTCTTTCTGATGGGAAGATTGTACAGGATGGAAAACATGATTCACTTATGCTTCAACAGGGTATCTACAAGGATTTCATTAATACAGTTACTGATCAGGTGAAATTTATGAATTGGGATCAAGAAATAGAGGAGGAAATACAATGAGTCACACCGATGCTGCTAAGGAAACGAAACGAGGTAGTTTTGGTTATTCAGATATGTTTCTCTATAAGTTCATGTTCTCATATGTGAAAAAATACATGAGGGAAGTTGTAATCATTCTTATATCCATGGGATTGAATGCCTTGCTCACAGCCAGTGGTCCTTTGCTTCTTTTTGTGACAATAGACATTCTAGCATATGGTATGCAACCAGAAGGGGTTCTCTTTGGAATAATTATAGATATTATCCAATCAATGGATTTTATTCCCCTTGAAAGCAAGTGGAAAACTGCGACAATCCTATCATTTCTGTATTTGGGCCTTCAGATTATTATTTTTGTCATCTCTAGGTATCAAACCCTTTTGATAGCTGAACTGGGACTCAAAGCTGAGCTAGAGATGCGAATTGATATGTTTGCACATTTGCAAGCTCTTGATCTAAGCTATCATGACAGGAATGAGGTGGGAAGAATCATGAGTAGATTGACCTCAGATTTACAAGCTATTCGACAGATGCTTGGGGGTCAAGTGATCATGAATGTATCGAATATGGTTTCAGTGATAGTAGTACTGGTGATCGTTATTCGCATGGATTTTGTTCTCTCACTAGTTGCTATCATTTCCATTCCTGTGGTGGTAATTGTAGGGGGAGTAGCCCGAAGGTATGCCAGACCTCTACGTAAGGAAACCAGACGAACTAATTCGATTTTGATGGCCAACATTGGAGAGGCCATAGCTGGTATCAAAGTATCTAAGGGCATGAACAGAGAGGAAGAAAATATTGAAGTATTCAAGGAACTTAATCTAGACAATCAAAAAGCAGCTATAACAGCTGATTCAATGTCTGCAGTCTTTTTTCCCATATATTTATTTTTATCAGTTCTTGGGACTGCATTCACTGTATATATTGGTGGCTTGAGAGTAATTGATGGTTTTATCACAATTGGTGCTCTTGTTGCTTTTCTCAATTATAATGCTATACTTTTCAGACCTGTCATACAACTCGGACAATTCTATCAACAACTCCAAGATGCTCTCACGGGAGCTGAACGTGTTTATGCACTTCTTGATACCAAAACCAAAGTACCTATGAATACTAATCTTCCAGATTTACCATATATTCAAGGAGAGGTAGAGTTTATTGATTTGAATTTTGCCTATGTGGAGAATGAATGGATTTATCGCAATTTCAATCTTAAGGTGAATGCAGGTGAGACGGTTGCACTAGTTGGTCGAACTGGAGCAGGAAAATCAACTATCGTCAACATATTGTCAAGAATGTATGAGTTTCAATCCGGACAGCTTCTGATTGATGGTTCTGATATTAGGAAATATTCTCTCCCTAGTTTCAGATCACAAATAGCCACGGTACCTCAGGATTTCTTTTTATTCTCTACAAGCATCAGAGATAATCTTAAACTTGGAAATCCCATGGTTTCTGAAGAGGAGATGTGGGGTGCCTTGGACAAGGTTGGTTTGAAAGAGTATATTTCAAAGATGCCTTTGCGACTTGATACTCCACTCCAGGAACGAGGGGGCAGATTGAGTGTGGGACAAAGACAATTACTTGTTCTTGCAACAGTACTTATCGCAAATCCACGAATCTTAATTCTGGATGAAGCATCATCGAGTATCGACCTTTTCTCTGAGATAAAAATCCAAAAAGCTATAAAATTACTACTTGAGGACAGAACTGCGTTTATTATAGCTCATAGATTGACAACTATTCGAGATGCAGATAATATACTAGTGATAGATGGTGGCAGGATCGTTGAATCTGGCAAGCATGAAGAGTTATTGCATCAACAAGGTGCTTATTATCAGCTAGTAAAGAACCAACTCGAGTTATCTCAGGTCAATTAATTCAATACAATATCATCAATATCTGAAATTGATTCTCTGTCTTTTAGTCTCTGTATCTCAATTATTTCTGTTTTACCAAGTGGTAGCCTTCTAGCAATACCAAGAGGTAAAACACGATATTTTAGTTCTTCCTTGGCCACATCTATTGGCTGTAGATCATCATTTTGATCAAGAGCAATGAGAGATGGGGCCCCCTGGCTTAATTGTAGTGCTCTAGCACCTACTATCCTAGCTCGTTCAAATTTGGTTAGCACTGCTTCACCAATACGGATAGATAATTCATCTGTTTTTTGTGATTTCATTTTTTTATCTCCTTTGATGACCTGAGTTTTAGGTTTTGATTCAGGTTCCAATTCATCATCTTCGTTTATTTCTTCAATGGAAGAAATCTGTTCCTTTAGTTCCTCAAGTGTGATAGTACCAAAATCATCAGGATTTATCTCAACATTACCACACATAAAGGAAGTAGCTTTGAGCAGTCTAGTAATATAATAATTAACATTGCTCTGCCTAATATCTCCATCTTTCTTTAAAGTTTCAGCATCGGTAGATAATATAATCTTGGGTACAATTTCCCAATTCATTTGATCTCGTAATTCATCAATCTCAATTCCATCAACAAATGGTAGAGTTAATACTCCGATGCCTGCATTTTCTAGTTCTGATACGATCTCTTTGTTAATTTTGCCACTCTTAGGCGTAATAATGAAGATATACGATGCAACTATTTCATTAGTACCAAATTCAATGATTTGACTAATTTCATTTGTAGTGATGTTACCATTATCAACATGGATCACCATAAATGGTTGATGATTTTTATATTTCTTCGTCTTGATCACAATATCTGGAAAGAATGTATTTTCATTCCTGGGATGCTGTCTAAGAAGAATAGTATCGTTATCATTGGGTAGTTTTCTCTCAGATTCCCCCTTATCATATGGACCGAATTCTCCATCTACGAATAACCCTTCTTTTAGTAGAAAGGCTACAATATCCTCGAACTTATCCTTATCCTTTGCAGATTTAATTTTAGTGGAATCTTCACTCAATCTATAATATACCCCTAATGCGAATAATACCCAACTCCTTTTAAAGTTTTTAAAATTAGCATTATTAACAAAGTATTTTAAACCATTAAAAGGAATTTGGTGAATTATAAAGTGAACTTCATCACTTTTATTGAATTATCCTATTTGAAATAGGTAACAGCACAAACCAAGCAGATTCCATTTGAATAGTTCTCTCGATCTCCTTTTTCAAATACTCTAGATTTGCGAATTCCATTTTTTGTAATCTCATGACCACACCAAGCACACACAGTAATCAGTTTCTCTATTCTATTCTCAGTTAACATAGTATTGTTTGCTTTATGAAGTATTTAAACAGACATGTTATCCATATGTTATTCATTTAAAGGATAAAAGACAAATAGGCCTATACCTTCAATATACTCAAATTTTAACTCGACCTTTACTGCTATTGCTGGTTGATCTCCCAAGTATCTACCAATCATCACCACTTCTGAATTATCTAGTCTTACCACCACTAGATGGTATTTTGAGGAGAATCCAAAGGGAGGGAGGTGAACCAAGGTATGAGATTCTACTACTCCTCTTTTGTCTAGAACGATCCAACGATGCTCTTTTCCATAGCAACGGGTGCACAGGGTAACTACAGGTGGAAAATGTATGAATTCGCAAGCTACACATTGAGTGGTTTTCAATTCTTCTTCTTGCATTGCCTTCCAAAATGGTTCTAAATCTTCAGTACGTTCTATAGTATAGGGTATCCCATCCTTGAAGATCTCACTCATAGATGTGAATTGGGATAAATAATTCTTTAAGGTTTGCAACATACAGAATGGTAATTGACAAGACGCATTGTGTGATTCAATTTGTTTATATTCTTGAGATAACTACCTTCATACAGAGAGTATGGTATCAAAAGGAGATCTGGTTAAGTTCAAACCTGGCATCAATGGTATTGAGGAACCAGAAAATTATGGTATATTTGTTGAGAAATTCAGAAAGAAAAAAAGCAAAACCCAGATGGTTAAGGTTTACACCATCAAGGGAATGCAAGAAATGAAACAAAATAATATGGATAGTAAATCACTTGGTAAATCCATTCAACTCCGGGGTGATGCATTGCCCGAGATGAAGGATATGAAGAAGAGATTAGTCACTTGGATCAATGAGATAAAGGATCAAAGTGAGCGGATCAATCAAACTGAGACGAAAGTAGGGATACTATCAGAAAAAAAACTATGGGAAAAAATGTTAACACATGGGTTAATGGAAGCTGATTTTGATACTATTGCAAAATTGTGGTACGAGCTGGATCTAGATGATTTAACCAAGGAGAAACGTAAGGAGCTGAAACGGTTGCTGGAAAGCAATAGAAGTAGAGGCCATGGATACTTTGATGTAAAAGGCAATGTATGGACTATTATCTCAGAGAAAACTAGAAAACAGGTTCTTGATGCAATTTCATTGCTAGGTAATTTGAAGAATAGGATGTTTCATATGATAGAAGTTCCCATTGAGGAGGATTCGGAGGAAATGCATGTCATCCGCGCCCCAAAACCCTGGGAAGAGATTGAATTCAAAGATGAAGATAAGGAGGTTCTACAGTTCATGTACGAGAAAATGGCATACTTCGTGGAACATGATTCATGGGGTGAGAACGGACTGGGTGGAACCTATATTCACACACTTGATGATTTCTCTCTCCACACCTTCCTATCCTATCTTGCTGAGGATTATGTGAATGAAGGAAAGACTAGCTACTCTGATGCATTTGTAAAATTTCTGATCACTGCTGGGTACTGGAATGATACTGAGGCACTGATAGCCATATCCAAACGCAGGGTGTTACTGGAGAAGGATTTTGACTGGGAAACTTCAGAGAGAATTGAAGCAATCGCAGCTGAGTATAAAGAACCCATGGATACTCCCGGAGCATTTGAAGATAGAACCGATTTCAGGGAAGTAGAGGCATATACTATTGACCCGCCCACTGCAAAGGATTTCGATGATGCAGTATCACTTACTCGGGAAGGAAATAACTACATCCTCTATGTACATATCGCTGATGTGGCCTTCTATGTTGAGAAGGATAGTAGTCTTGATCTGCATGCACGCAGACGGGCAACATCAGTATATCTACCCACAAGGGTACTACCTATGCTGCCTCATCACCTATCTGATAATCTATGTTCTTTGAGGGAACAAGTACCCCGATTAGCCATGACTGTAGAAATTCATTATGATTCACAGGGAAATAAACTTCTGGACAAATGTAAGGTGCACAATTCAGTTATCAATGTGACAAAGAATTTGAGTTACGATGTTGTAAACGAGGCAATAGATAAGGGAGAAAGCCCGTTTATTGATCTACATACATTTGCACTTCTCCTTCAACAGCACCGTAAGGGATTGAAGATCATGACAGATGATGTGCGATTAGAGTTAGGTGGTGAGATGTCTTTATCGACTAAAACCGCATCAAACTCCACCCAGATGATAGAAACCTTCATGGTTGCTGCCAATGAAACAGTGGCTGAGATTATACAACAGAAAAAACTTCCCGTGGTCTACCGTAACCATCCTCTACCTGATAAGGAAGATGTTAAGCGTTTTAATGTTCATGCCAAAGTGATCGGCCTGGATTGTGAAATCGATTATCCAGACCTTTTTGAGAAGAAAAAAGAGGAGGATAAACCCTCATTGCTTGATATGATGACAAAAGGAGGGGGAAATATTTCATTTAGTCTGGGTCCAGGAAGTAATATGGCAGCTTTTTCACCCAAAGAAGAAGAGGAAGAGGAGGACGTGGATCTTGGAAAAATTCATCAAGATGGATTAGCACAATTATCTGAGGAGAAACGGGAGGCAATCCTCAAGCCATTTAGACAGGTGCTTGCTAGAGTGGAGAAGATCGAGGACGATTATGATCGTAAGCTAGCATACCTTATTGTGTTAAGAACCTTAAGTAGAGCTAATTACCTTCCAGGGAATATCGGTCACTTTGGGTTAGGATCCGTTGCATATCTTCATTTCACTTCTCCCATTCGTCGATATCCTGATATAATAGCTCATCGTGTATGCAAAGCCATGTTGGCTGAGGAAGAAATGGCATACACTGCTGATGAGATAGAAGATATAGCGATCCACTGCAGTGAACAATCAGAAATTGCTGAGAAATTGGAACGAATTATTGTTGGTGCTGGATTCAGCTTTCTTACTCGTAATCCAGGTTATTCTGAGAATACTCAAGGGATTGTCACCTCAGTTTCAGGAGGAGGAGTATTTGTTACTTTGCCCAATGGTATCGAGGCTCGTATTCCACTAAATCAGATGACTGATGGAGCTACCTTTGTTGATGATTACGAATCTATGGCATTTCTTGGCTCTAAAGGTAAATTCAATCTAGAGGAAGAGATCACTCCAGAGAACTGGAGAGAGCTGTTACAGGTAGATGAAGATAACCCCATGCAGATTCTAGCCAAACTTGGAGATAAAATGGCAATCAGATTCATCGGTTGGGATTTAATAGAAGGAAGAGTGACAGCAGCCCCAGTCAAGATTGAGGAACGAGAAATTTAATTTACTTAATAGATTAGAAATTCAATATATTACTATATTTTAAGTTAATTCATGGTATCTAGCAATGATTTCTTATCTTTGGGCTCCCATGTTGCATATTTAAAGATGTGATTCATGAACATCATGAGCTGGTATCCAGCAGAGATGATGATGATTATTCGTGCAAAATAGTCAATACTATCAATAGGCCAGATCTCCACTCCTGAAACCCTCTTAAGCTCTATGAACATGTTGGAGAATGAGAAGGGGTAGTAGATCGCCAATACGATGTTACCAATAGCTGAAACCAATGAACTAATTGCTCTGACAATACGAATTTCTCGTATCATCCCATATACCATTTGCATGAGGTTAATCCCCAGCTCTGCAAAGAGCATAATGATTACAGCGATAAAACCCGTATAATACCAATTACTGTTAAACACCTTTGTTACTTCAAAATCGAATATACTATTCTGGAAGGTGGCAATGAAGACCATGATGATGGTGAATATGATAAATATACTCCCGAGAAATCCTTCAAAATGTGCACCAAGTGCTTGCCACATGGTATTTTTTTTCTTTGGATCTCTTGTCTCCAGAGTGAATTTTCCCTCTTTGATCTTTACTTCCTTGAATTCAAACTTCCTTCTCAGATTTTGGAGCTGTTTTTTGAATTCCTTTTCATCCCGATAATATATAACGAGTACTAGCAAGGCCAAAACGATCAAGATCTGGAAAAATGTTCCAACAATATTCGTGAATACACTCTCCCCAAAAATACTATTTATGATACCCATAATCATGCTAACCATAATTAGTGCCCCAAAACCCATGAACATCAAATCACGAGATTCGAGTTTTTTCTCGGGTACATTTACTGGTGTAGGGTCAATAGGGATACCCTTTGTAATAGGTGTTTCATTTTCTTCTTTGAAATTTTCAGCTAGTGTCTTAGGATCCTCTAATTGTTGAAGAGCATCAATAAATGATAATTCGACAGATTTACCAGATTCAAGTGATATATTGTTAGCCAAGTCAAAAATATAGTTGTGTAACTCGTTAACAATAGATTCCTTATCAGGAAAATCAGTAAGCTCTGCCCTAACAGCAGCAAGATAGTCATGTATGTTTAGTATTGTGTTTCTCATTGTGTATCACCTTTAGTGTTGTATATCATCATTGACACAAGTGAATGATAATATTCAAAGTTAAGTTTCAGCTCATTATAAGCCAACTCGCCATTATTTGTAATGAAATAATGTTTTCGAGGGGGACCATCTGATCGTTCGCCAATCTGGGCAAAAATCAAGCCACTCTGTTCCATCCTTCTCAATATAGCATAGAAAGTTGCATTGGTTGCATCTAATTCACCCTGTGTTACCTCAAGAATTTTCTCACTTATGGCATATCCATAGAGACCACCTAGATTTGAGTATTTCTTTATTACACCGAGAAGAATAAATCTCAAGGCGGAGTTTTCTATCTGTTTTTTCTCTTTTTCAACCCAAGTATTTTGTTCTATCATTTATTATCACCACTAGTTTCAGTTTGATAATAGTCACAAAACTATATAAATATTAATATCTTGACTATTGTCAAAATGATAATAGTTCTCAAAATATGACAAATAATTATCGTAGCATAGATCTTACTCAATTGATGTATTTTGAACCAAAATAATAGTTCTAATGCTTAATCCATATTGATACTACTTATCATCAGGTAGAAATTTTATCATCAAGAAATTACTTAGGAATCGCATGATAGCTATGGCTATTAGTGCATTGAATAAGGCCACATTCAAACCTACTTGTGAAGCATACCACTGCATGAAAAATCCGCCACCCAAGGAACCAAAGAAAGTCAATATTCCATAAGAAACATTGTAAAAACCCATATATGTTCCAGATTTCTCTGCTCCAGCCACATTCAGAATATAAACCTGTAAGGATGCAAACCCAAAACCTATCCCCATACCTCCAACAAATTGAGCAAGGAGGAGATGCCACCATACAGTAGAGATTGCAAAAAATAGAGGTACCATGGAAAAGGGAAGAAAGCCTATGATGGTAGCCTTTTTGGCACCAATTCTATCAATAAGATCCGCCCCTTTGTACGAAGCAACAGTTTGGGTTATGGTTTGCATTGCTCCTATGATTGCAACCTGTGATGCCGATAACTTGAGAATATCTGAAATTACTAGTGGAAAATATGACCATGCAAAACTCATAAGCAACCACCAGAGAAGGATGACACTCATAGCTCTTCGAAATCGAGGATCATACCAAGGTTCAAGGAGATTTAATTTATTCGAACTCCTCTTTCCTTGTCTCACATCAATGAGAAAGTAGGAAATTACACATACTATGATAAAATTACCTGCACTAAACCACATTATCATTTTGTATTCCTGAAGTTCTGTCATCTTGAGATATGGTTCTAAGAAGTAGAAACCCAGTAACATTAAGGTTACAAAACCTGATCCAACCCCCATAATCCTACCAATAAAGCCTCCTCGTCCTCTTATATTGCTCTCAGTATAATCTGCCATAGCTCCTGCCCATGCGGGGGTAAGAATTGAAACTCCAATGGATGCAATTGCCGTAGCGAACAATATGTGAATAGCATTATTGCTAAGTGCCATGCCTACTCCTGCACCAGCTGCAACAAATGTTCCTGCAGCTATGAAATACTTCCTACCATACTCATCACTCTGTTTCCCAAAAAATGGACTAAATAGAGTGGAGAAGATATTCTGAAGGCTGGTGAGAAAGCCCATCTGTCTAGGATCAGCCCCTAATTTTCGAGCATAGATAGGGAGGAATTGGAAGCTCAGATTCTGTCCAAAGGAGATGAGCATCTGTATCAAATAATATATTAATGAACTCTGCTTGGGTAATTCTGCATGATCACTTCCAATAATATCCATAGCTGTAACAAATCTTGTTTACTCTTAAGCTAGCAGATTAATTGCAGTAATTCGAGAAATTTTAATGATATGCATAAAAAGAATAGTATTGAGCTAGAAAAATTACTCAGGATGATTATCAGTAATATGAGTGTATACTTTACTATAACACAAATTTATCCATAATTAATGGCGCTTAGTTTTGACACTTGTGTATAATTATAAATACTTGGCATGATCAGTTCAGACTATAATAATTTGGTGAATTACTCACCGGAGGAGTATAGATGAGTACAGAAGTACTAGTAATTGAAGGAATGACCAAATCATTTGATCTTAGTCGCGGTGAGAAATATCACGTGCTGAAAGGAATTGATTTGCATATGAAACGAGGCGAGTTCTACGCTTTGATGGGTCCATCTGGAAGTGGTAAATCCACTGCTCTCAACATAATTGGGGGTTTGGTGGATGCCTCGGGTGGACGTGTGATTGTCAATGGTAATGAACTCTCGACCCTCAATGATAATGAATTAACAGATGTGCGAAGACATGCAGTTGGTTGGGTTTTTCAGGATTTCAACCTGATTTCCAACCTCACCGCACTTGAAAATGTATTGATCCCTATGAATCTAGCTGGAAATATCGGTCCAGCTGCTGAGGAGAAGGCAATAAGTCTACTCAGGCGTGTGGGTCTTGAGGATAGGATGCATCATTTTCCTGATGGACTATCTGGTGGCCAACAGCAGCGAGTAGCAATAGCTCGTGCTCTGGCTAATGACCCGGTACTTTTACTCGCAGATGAGCCAACTGGTAATCTTGATAGTCATACAGGTCTTGAGGTGATAGAATTATTCAAAGAATTAGCATCCAATGGAATGACCATTCTTATGGTATCACATGATGTTGCTCTTGCTCATGCATCTCAACGGGTGTATATACTCAGAGATGGTAAAGTAGAGGAAGAACAGGAACAGGAGGTAATTTAATGGTACTTGATAAACTGGAATGGATTCCCCTAACTGCTTATGCAATATTTAGAAATAAGCGTAGAACATTTGCAATGATCTCTGGTATTATACTTGGTGTTACAATTCTTACAGGGATTCTCATCTACTCATCAGTATTGAAGCAACAGAACTTCCAGAGTGTCGTCGAGAATGCTGCTTACGAAGTGCGATTTGATAGATTGGATAATGAGACACTAGCTGATCTAACCAAGCTCGAGAATCTGATTGGTGATGATGACAGGGTATTAGATACCACAATCATGGCTCAACAGCCTCAAGATGGACAAGAGTTCTCGTATATTCCGTCACTACAGTTTGATGATGAGGATGAGGAGGTAAACCCAGGAGATATGGGTCCTGGAGGATTTTCACTAAGGGCACCTGTTTTCGTGGAGACAGATTATACCGATACACTCATCGGTCGAAAGTTCAAGAATAATATAGATGGAGAATTTAATCTGGAAGGAGGTAATAAAACAGTCATAAGTAGGACACTTGCTTCTCAGAAACAACTTGAAGTCGGAGATAGGCTCCCATGGGTAAACCTAACCATTACACAGATCAAGAATTCCAATTTCTTCCCTACTGCATTTATGAATTCCATTCAAAATGTCACTATTGCAGGTATATACGAGGAAGATGCAGCTGAGGGAGGGTTATTTGCAAGCCTGTTTGCTATTGATGAGGTTTACTTCTCTATTGATGTTCTAGAGCAACTTGATCAGATCAATGAATTGATTACCAATGAGCTCGGATATTTTATAGCAGTCAAGATTGATGAGACTAAATTCAGTGTAGATGACCCTGAATCTATGAACGAGGAGATTAATCAATTTATCAATCAGATTGCAAAATTAGGAGAGGAACTTGATATGGAAGTAGATGGAAACAATGAAATTGCCTTCTTGTTACTTCCTTTCCAGTTTTCATCCTTCTTTATCACACTTTTTGATGTCTTACTAGCTGCACCTGTGGTTATTCTCTCACTCTATCTCCTGTTCTTTGGCTTGGAAATGAGTCTTGAGGAGCGTAGACGAGAAATAGCAATTAAAAAGGTGCAAGGTGCAGATTCAAAACAAATTTATTCAGAATTACGTAATGAGGCAATATTACTCTTTGTCATTGGTTCTGTCATTGGATATATTCTAGGTATCATTGGTGCTTGGGTAATCTCTTCTGCAATAGGATTCATGAGAATAGCGATAGGTACACAGGACGATTTTCTTGATTTCTTCAAATTAGATACTTCTGCCATTATGTGGAGCTCAATTATTGTTGGTGGTATCCTAACCCTGCAAATATTACGTCAAGGCCGAGGATTCATCGAATCTGAGGTGAGTGAGAGTGTGCAGAAATTTGAGGGTAAAAAGGAGACCTTCATGAAGAGAAATAAAATAGATGTGGTACTGTTTATTATTGGTATCATGGGAATCATTCTCTCCCTACTTGAGCATCAATTTGATGTGGATCTCAATCTCAACCTCTTCGTTTCCATTATTATCAATGGATTGGGTCCATTCTTCCTTTGGATTGGTGGAGCGATGATTGGAGCTCGTGTCACCAAATTCATTCCCATTAAATTAGAACCAATCTTTCTATCCTTACCAAGTTTCAAAGATATTTCTAGGATCATTCGAAGTGGGCTTAGAAGACGTGGTGATACTGATAGATTGGCTATCATTATTGTTCTCACTCTTTCGATAGCAACACTCGCTGCAGCACAGGGTAACACTGAGTTTCATCATATTCAACGTACTATTGAGTATGAAGTTGGTGCTGATATGCAGGTAAGTTTCGGTGAACCATTGGATTACCAAGGAGATCTTCTAACTATTGAGGGTGTTGAGGAAGTTTTGGCAATATCTAGAAGTGACAGCTTCAGGGTGCTGACAGGAACATTTTCAGCTGCTGGAATAGATGTGGATAAGGAGTTGCAAAATATCAAGGATGGAGATCCTATTGGTATATGGCATGATGATAGCTTCAATGATCTAACAGCACAAGAAGCATTGCAATTGCTGAAAGATAATCCCAATGGGGTATTTGTTACTAGGAATATCAACTATCTTCTTGATACAGAAATTGATGATGTACTCAAATTAAAAGTACTCTTAGATGCTGATCCAGATGCTGAACCAGAACCTATTGATGATGTGAAAGTATTGGGTACCTATGATCATATCCCCGGAGGAATCCTAGGGTCGATATTCTTCACCAGTAATGATATGGTGCAGAAGATTAATGCCTTGGCAGATGGTGAGAACATTGATGCATATCAGGGAGATCCCATTGTTGCGGAAACCTATCTTATCAAAACTACATATGGAGCAGACATCACTGATGATCAGATCAATAGGATGAAAGCAGAATTTGCTCAAATACAGAACTATAATACCATGAGATCAACCTATGGTGAGATTAATAACGAGGAAACTCTTATTGGTTCATTTGGTGTTTCTGGTTTACTGTCACTGAACTTCCTTGTTGCTGTTGTGGCATCACTTATCTCCACATTTGCCTTCTCAGCCATCCTTATGGAAAGGAGAAGGAGAGAATTTGCTGTGTTACGAGCAATTGGTGCACGGAAATCTCAGATCTATAAATTGGCTCTGGGTGAAAATACCATGATGGTACTCACAGCAGTGGTCTGGGGTTCGATCATTGGTCTAGGGATAACCTTCCAGTTCAATGGTGTATTTGAGCTGTTTGGTGCATTTCTAGGTGCAGGACCGCTTGACAGAATTGTGATGTTTCCCTTCTCCACGGTTAGCTTCATAGGAATAGGTGCAACACTTGGTATGCTGTTAGCAACCATGATTTCAGTGAGATCAGCTGCAAATCAAGATCTCAGCATTGCAACGAGGGTATTATAATGAGTACAATAGAAACAATTCCAGACGACATCCTGATGCGATCATCAGGAGTGTATTCTATATACAAAGGAAAAGAAGGAGCTGCCAATGTAGTTGCTCTGAAAGGAGTCAATCTAGAGATAAAGCGAGGAGAATTTGTGGCAGTAGTTGGTCCCAGTGGTTCAGGTAAATCTACCCTCATGCGTTGTCTTGGTGGTTTACAGCATCCTTCTGCAGGTATCATTAATTATGAGAATCAGGACATCACCAAGCTGAATGAGTTGGAGTTAGTTCCCTTCCGACGACAGACAGTCGGCTTTGTCTTCCAAGAAGGAAATCTGATGAATACTATCTCTGCGTATCAGAACGTGGTACGAACACTTAGGTATTCCGGTGTTGGATACACTGAATCACGCAAGAGAGCAAGCAATACACTAGAAATTCTTGGACTAAAATCACGTATGCATGATTTACCACATCGTCTATCGGGTGGTGAACGTCAACGTGTTGCCATTGCCCGTGCAATAGCACCTAACCCCAAGATCATTCTAGCAGATGAACCTACTGGATCTCTGGATTACAAAAATACTGAGAATGTCATGAACCTGTTCCGAGACTTGCATAATGATCTGGACATGTCTTTCCTGGTAGTTACACACTCACAGCATGTATCTAGCTTTGCAGATAGAAATCTTGAGCTTAGGGATGGAAAATTCACTGGTCAACATCAATCAGATTTTGATGTCTATAATCTGGAACAGACTCGAAATGTTATCATCAATGAAGATGGTTCCTTGGTCCTTCCTCCAGAGATGCTAGGTCTGATAGAAACCTATGGTAAGCTATGGGAATTCAGTCTGCAGATTGATAATGGAAATGCTAGTATTCTTGCCAAACCCACAAAGGATGATCTAACACACTGTCCTGTTTGTAAGAAACCTATAACTAGCGATGATTTTCATTGCAATAGCTGTGGAGCTAAACTACGAGGATAATAACTAATTAAGAAATAATAATATTATTAAAACATATAATAATACGCTTCTACTTAAATTTCAAAGGGCATCCTGTTAGCCATTGCTGGATAGTAAAGAGGGTGAGGTTTGGGGTCATTATCCAAGATTTCATGAATCTGATCCAATACATCCTTGGATAAAGTGATCTCTGATGCTTTTACGTTATCTTGGACATGTGATATTTTGGTTGCACCAGTAATGACCGAGGTGATCTCATCTCTTCTCAAGATCCATGCAAGTGCCATTTGGCTCATCGTCATTTCATTAGATTTGGCAAGCTCGACCAACTTACCCACCTTCTCCAATTTCTCCTTGTCCTCTAAATCATTCTTTAGGAATTGAGAGTTTGTGGCACGTGATCCTTCGGGAATACCTCCAAGATATTTTCCAGTGAGAAAACCTCCTCCCAATGGGCTCCAGGGAACAATTCCCATGCCGTGAAATTTGGTTGAATGCATGATCTCCAGTTCAATATGTCTATCAAGCATATTATATCTTGGTTGCTCTACTGCAGGCAGTTTCGCACCCATTTCCTTAGCCACTCCAATTGCTCTTTCAAGCTGTGCAGCAGACCATACACTGGTCCCCCAGTATCGAATACGTCCATCACGTACAAGATCATCCATCGCAGCAATTGTTTCCTCCAAGGGAGTGGTCGAGTCATAACGGTGGAGGAAGTAGATATCTAGATAATCCATTCCAAAACGATCAAGACTATCATCAATGGAATCCATGATATGTTTTCTTGAAAGACCAACGTCATTGACACTGCTTGGTACTTTATCATCACTCATGGGCCAGAACACCTTACTGGAAACCACCAGATCACGTCTTCTGTAGATCTCTCCACCAAGAGCTTCTCCCACAACAGTCTCTGCTTTACCTCTGGCATACACATCTGCCACATCAATAAAATTCACACCACTATTCAAGGCCTCGTGAATACAAGAAATTGCAGTCTGATTCTCAACAGTTCCACCATAGGTGAGCCAAGCACCTAGAGAAACTGAAGATACTCTCATTCCATACTTTCCAAGTTTTCTGTACTTCATATCTAATGTTCAGTGGGTCACTTAATAATGATTGTCATGAAGGAAAATGTTGGTTTATCAATTTATAACCGGGGCTGGTCGAATAATTTGCTGGTTATATGGTGGAATTTTTTCCTACCTGTGAAGAGTTTTCGGATACCTTCCTGTAGATCCTTGTGTAATGTATCTAATGAAAAATCATGCATACTATCCAGGATCTCAAATTCAAAACTATATGGAAAATCCTCTCCAAATATTTCCTCCTTATCTCTCTTTACCTTGCTTTTCACTTTTACTTTCCACATTTCTTCAATCTGAACATCCAGCCCCTCATAGCTTTTGAGTCTGGGGAAGCCCTTTGGTACAGGTTCTGTATGGGTATGCACACCGATGATGAATAGCAACTCATCACCAGGTCTCACTGCTCTCAATTCTTTATTCCTCTCCCGTACGCCCCACTTGAGCTCGGTTTTACCGATTATATAATTATCAATCTCAGATAGGGGTACCACTAGCATATTTGGCATACCCTGAATTGATATGATTTATTATATATAATAATCCAAATCAAACAGGAATGCAATCGAAAACACAATGTATCCTTTACGTAAAACTGTAATAGCTAGTCCTCTATAGATATTATCATTCTAATGATCCTGCTATACTCGTCTGGTCTAGTTCGATAGGGATAGTGATCTCCTATTTCTAATGAGTAGACAGCGGCATTAGGATAATCCTGTATCAAAATTTCTGTGATATCTGCAGAAATTACTGAATCATCATGAGTATAGATGATCGAAGTAGGTACTGAAGGGATGCTCAAAGTAATCTCCTCTAAAGACCAAGCTAATCGATTCCTGAGATTCCTCTTACCTAGTGAGTCCAAAGATTGGATGAAATATTGAATTATTGCTCTATTATAGCTAAGGAGACTTTTATTAAGTGATTTTTGAAAAAAATATCTAAGTAGGATCCAAGGAAGGAATTTTGAGATGTTATATACTCTCAGGGATCGATCTCTCAATATCCGATTGTTTGAAAATGTATTACCAATGATTAGTGTTTTTATCCTTTTAGGATGCATAGATGCATAATGCTGAGCAATCCATCCTCCAACACTAGTTCCACCTAGATGAAATGTATCCAACCCAAGCATTTTCGTGAAGAGAATGTGATAGGCATCGATAATATCTTCTATTCCTCTCAAATCAAGATGATTGAATACAATGAGATCAATATCTGGTACTTCTACATACTCAAACAACTTCTCATCACCCAGAGTGCCTGGAATTAGGATCAGTGTCTCCCCAGATCCAGATCTCACATAGCTGTACCGTATTCCCTCAAATTCTCCACGGTTGGACATAGTTTTTCTTTGATCATTCTATTCTTATCCCTTTGCAAGTTACCTTGGATAATTCCCTATCTACCTATCAATATCAAAAGACGATAGAGCTGCTAGATATGCAACAGGCTTGTAGAGAGTCTATATTCATATCTCACGTACTATTATGTGGAGATAAAGTAAACTTATAAGTAACAAGATTTATGGAAAAATGGTGACCGTGCTGTTGGACTGGACCGTGCCATCATTGAGATGGCTATAATAAATCATAACACAAGACAACTGAATGCTTTTTGTTTGTTTTCTAAAAGTATAAATCATTGCAAGAGGAGAGGAGCACAGCAATGACCGAAGAAGATTTTGTAGTTACACCTTGGGATGTATCAGGGCCAGTGGATTACAAGAAACTCATCAAGAAATTTGGAACTGAACCTATCACCCAGGAACTACTGGATAGAATAGAGAAGCATACTGGTAGCTTGCATCATATGCTGAGACGAGGAATATTCTACACCCATCGTGATATGAACTGGCTGCTGGACGAGCTTGAGAAGGGAAATAAATTCTATCTATACACCGGTAGAGGTCCCTCAGGCCCCATACATCTAGGTCATATCGTTACTTGGGAGTTCGTCAAATGGTTACAAGAGGCGTTTGATACCACGTTGCTGTTCCAAATCACTGACGATGAGAAGTATCTGTTCAGTGATAAATTTGATATGCCTTCCGAGACCTATGATCTGGCCATTGAAAATATTCTTGATATCATTGCCATGGGATTTGACCCCAAGAAGACCAAGATCATGATCGATACAGATAATGCCAAGACACTGTATAATGCAGCCTTGCCAATCGCCAAGAGAATAACTTTCTCGACCGTGAAATCATCCTTTGGATTTACTAATTCCAATAATCTCGGAGAGATCTTCTATACATCTATTCAAGCAGTACCATCGGTACTGGAGAGTATCTGGCAAGGTAAGAACGTGCCTTGCCTAATCCCTCATGCCATAGACCAGGATCCACATTTCCGGGTGAGCCGAGATGTGCTTCCCAAGCTGGGTTATTTCAAACCTGCAAGTATCCAGAATTCCTTCTTCCCCGGATTATCCGGAGAGGATGGCAAGATGAGCTCCTCCAAGGCTGAAACTGCCATCTATATGGATGATACACCCAAACAAGTGAAGAAAAAGATCAATAAGTATGCTTTCTCAGGTGGTCAACCCACCATTGAGGAGCATCGCAAACTTGGAGGTAATCCAGATATAGATATCAGCTTCCAGTGGTTGCGTCAGTTCTTTGAACCTGATGATGATAAACTCAAGAAATTGGAGATTGATTATCGTTCAGGAGCATTATTATCTGGCGAATTGAAGGCCTATCTCATAGATAAGGTAAATGCCTACATTAAAGCACATCAAGAACGAAAGGAGAAGGCAAGAGATATGCTTGATCAGTTTCTCATCAAGGATTAGCACAAATTTCCAATTAATAAATTACTGTCATTATTCTAAACAGTTATATCAAACAACAAAAATTTCAAACTATGTCAGGTGGCATTCTAGATTATTCCAGTTGGAAGCGTGCCTTCACCCCAGCATTCCGTGCCTTTGCGTACTTCACCATGATCTATTTGATCCAATTTGTTATCCTCTATCTGATAATTTGGATTCTATCAGCCTTTGTCCCAGAGGAAATTGTTTCCTTCCTCTATAGTACTATTTCTGTGGTAATTATCGTTTTTGCCTTCTTCCTTGCTTTCTTCAAAGTGCTGGATGAGGATAGACCCGGTGATATACAACTGAATATGGTTTGAGTTTCTACATTAATGCTTTTTTATTGATGATTTATAGATGAATCAAAATCAATTCATCCCAAGGTCAATCTATATATATACTCAAACCACTTGATCTCACATGAAAGTAGTTCCTTATCAGCCAGGATTTGAGGAAGATCAGGCAAGAATCTCCTCAGAAAAACCCTGGGCACATTTCAGAAGGGTTCCTGCAGATATTCTGAGTAAATTGTATACTAATCCATCATTTGATCCTGATTCACATCTTTTCTTACTTGATGATAACATTGTTGTTGGATATATCTCTACTCGTGTTATTAATAATGAAGGTGAATTATGGCTTCCTGTAGTAAAGAAGGGGTATGAATCCTATCATAGCAGGTTGATGGATGAAGCACTGCATTATCTAGAATCCCAAGAGGTCACTTCCATAACTACTACCACAGGCCTTGAATGGGAGTCCCTGCATGGGCTTCCTGAGCAGTATGGATTCTCTGGAAGCATACCCATGATCTACTCTGTGATAATCCAACCCAACTTGATCGCCGATGATCATTTCATATTCTCATTTCCTAGTGTTAAATTGAAACCTTATTTTCCAGACGAGGATGATGAAAATCTCATTTCTTTCTATGAGAAAAAAGGTAGAAACATACCTGAAATCAAGCATTTCATTGCAACTCAACTACATAAGGAATATATTTTCCTCTATTATGATAATGATACATTGCTCGGAATCCTAAGAATGCTTCGCCCTCATAAAAGTTTGAATACCCTTTGGATGCGATGTATAGATGTTCAGGAGGATCATGAGAACAGAGATAAAATCATACAGGCTATCTTCAGATTCTTTGTTGAGTATGGTATTGGCCATCAATTTGATACAATAGATTTCTTTATGAATAAATACGAGTATCAAGATCATAAATACCAGTACAGAGCAATCAGAATGGATCCAAAGATAATGCGATGGAAGATGAGTAGAAATATACCTGATGAACCAACACCCTCTCCATCCGCAATTCTTGAAAATATCTAATTCAATAATCGCATAAGTATTTGCTGATGTATAGTGATAGTTTATAAATATTCAATATTACATGATTGATCCGAGTATTAGATTAGGTTTAAATATTTCAAGAGAGGAGGAAAAACAATGAAGTATAGTTTCTTTCAACTGATTCTCTTCTTGCTCATTCTAACTACTACAATTCAAGCTGAAAATTCCCTTCTTGATACACGTATTACCGAAATAATTGACATTCAGAAAGTCACCTCTGATTATGAGCATATTCAGGCATTGGGGCATTCATATTTCCGAATCAATCTCAGTGTTGAAGTATATAATTTTGATAATGAACCAGTTTCATCCATTAATTTTTGGGCAATGTCTTGTGGTGCATATCCTTATATTACTGGTAGCAATACCAGTTATCAACGAACCTATGAGAATTTCTATGCAACGACTTGTACCATGGCACCAGCTGTGTATGATCCAGGTATAACTAATTTCATCAATATTCATCTTATTATCGGATTTGATGCTAATCTTACCACATTACCGGATGGAGATTATACTATATATGCTCCAACTGATAAGGGAAAGGCATATGAGGCATATCTTCATCTAGCTAATGGTGCATATTCCTATGAATTAGAAGCTATACCTGAGAATTATCCCATATTTTACGAGATATTTGTTTCCAGTTCTAATAGTACTAGTATACTACCTTTGTCAGCAGTAGTAGTTTTACCGATCATCATTGCTTCAAGGAAAGGGAAAAACTGAGCGTTGATTGCATAATTTAGATAGTGATGATATTTCAACAATTACTCCATAAGCAACAATCTATTGAATTTGAAGGATAACAATACAATATTTCTTTTTTGAAATTAATTGATGGAATCTAAACAAAACTACTTTAATTATCAATAAAAAAGAGAATATGTTGAGGATACTACGGTATCAGATACGTCAATCGTGGGTATCACTAGATGGGAAGCTAGGGCCTTCCTTCCGTTTTACGGCTGCACTACGCTCTATAGCAGATCGATGAGGTATTTGCGGAGGTAATCCACTTCTTGAGAGGAGCTCTTTCAAAGCGTTGAAACATGGCCCTATCAAACGGGTTTGGAACTGAGCTGGTTTTCGTAGGGAAGCTAAGCGACGTCTTACTGAGGAGAGGTTCAGGTTAGGAATAGAGCAGACCACTCGGACTGGTCCGTGCTGACAGCTAGCTGTGCGGAGCTGCGATAGAAGGAATCGAAGGAGGTGGCCCGACAATGTACCCGTGCCTAGAGCGATTGACGTGATCTCAATTTTTTATTGTTTTACTGAATATTCTTTTATCATCAATAGTATAGATCAATTTATTCTTCTTTAGTGCTTTTTCGTCAATATATCGCTTTGAAGTGTAAAACAGGAATAGAAATAATGTTATATAGGCTAGAAAACGATCCACACCATACAATAACCACAAGAAAATGACTAAGCCAAGAAGAATGAGTGAGGTATATTTGATAACTAACTTAACCTCATTTTGCTCAATATGAGGATTAGCTGGATCATAGGTAAGTTTAGCATCTGCATAAATCGATTCGTATTGTTGAGAAATGATAGGATCCATACAACGTAGATGGCAAATCACCTATATTAAGATAGTCAACCTTCTTTTACTTGAATTTGTATAATGTATTATATCGTGTCTTGGCAGCATCTCTAACTGCCTTTTTATCGGCCCATTTGGATAGGCTATCCAATATATGAGGATCCTCTATCTTCAGTACAGCGATTTTCTGCAGTTGTCCATCAAAACTTTGTTTTATGATCTCATGTAAGACCTCATCAGATTCTATGCGTTCAAGTGCATGTACTGCTAGCCGGTGATTACTATTCATAACAATATCAAATAGTTCTGCATCATCACTTTGTTCGATTTCATACTCCTCAGGATGAGTTTCAGCCATATGCATCTCTAGGTAATAACCCAGGTTTTTCAACTCTTCACCCTCAAATTGGTAACTGCAGTATCGGCACTGAACTGCAGTTTTCTTAGGTTTTATACTACTAGGGGGTGTATTGCTCTCAGTCATCGGTGCATCCATACCAAAGTATTTTTTGCAATCTGGACAGTAATCCACCAGTTTACCACGAATATTTTTCTGAATCAGTATTTCATCACAGATCTCGCAGTAGCTCATTAATCAAGTAGTTACAACATTGTTCAAGATTATTTCTATTAGGTTCAAGCTGGGCAAATACAGTCCTTCAAAATAGTTATCTTTAACAAATCCACAGCTTCTGTAAGATTACCGATGGACTTGATTGGTTTTGATGGACAACTTTCACTGATATTTTTCATTCTGGAATTCTTGCTGCTCCTGTTGCTATTTAGCAAAGCGAGAGACTATCAGCATTTTTGGAATACGATCAGCGTACTCATCCTTTTACAGCTCTATCAACTCGCAGAATTCATTGTGTGCAGATATGGAATAGCAATGGTGGCTCAGTTAGCATTTGTAATTATCACTTTTCTTCCACCAGCAGGCTATCATCTAGCAACACAATTGACAACTTGGAAAAAACGTGATTATTTATTGGGGTATGGTCTTGCCACAATATTTGCCCTGTACTATCTGTTTGAGGATAATGCAGTCATTGTGCACGAATGTAACCCCTATTATGCAGTCTACTATTTCAAGGCAGCGTATCTCTATGCCATATACTACAATCTATTTCTCTTATATGCCATGATTTTCCTGCTTATACAACTAAGAAATATGGCTGAACGGGGTTCAGCAATAATTCTGTTAATCGGATATATTTCATTTATGTTACCTATGTTGTTGATGGTGCTCATTGATATCAGTTGGTTGATGATGGTCACCTCAGTAATGTGTAAATTTGCTATTATGCTAGCTGCAACTCTTGGTATTTTGATGTATTCCAGGTGATGGCCACTAACATAGAGCTAATATTTAACTCATTTAATCATGGGGTATGGAAGTTATTCATGCATTGCAACTCGCTGGTTTGGGATTTACCCTTGCTGCACCCTTAGGTCCTGTCAATGTTGAGATGCTCAAGCATACCCTATCTGGAAAGAATGGGTGGAAGATGGGAGTGATCACTGGCTTTGGTGCATCTTCTGCAGATTTCATGATAGCATTGACAATTTTGAATATTGGTGCAAGGGTGATGGAGAGGTATTTTTCTCTGCTCCCAGTGCAGATATTCTTATTTTTGGCAAATATCTTTATCCTATCATATATTGGTTTCATGTCACTAAAATCCGAGATTTATTTAGAGGACAACTTTGTTGAAAATGTTGAGACACATTTACCCAAGCAGTATCGATTTGGATTACTGTTAGTACTTAGCAGTCCTTGGAGCTATGGGTGGTGGATCTCATTCGGACCGATTATGCTCAATTCAGGTATTCCTCTTTCAAGTTTTTCAGAGATTTTACTGGCTACTATGTTTTTTATTTTGGGTATACTTTCCTGGGTTGCTCTGTTCAATATTGCCCTCAAGGTTTCTCATTCCTTTGCATCACCAAGGGTTCTGGGGTGGATAACTCGTATTAGCGCTTTACTACTTATCGGATTTGCAATTAAAATTCTCATCGATTTAATTATACTTTTAATGAATCTTACTTAATTTTCCATTATTGGTCAGAAAAAATTCATCTTTTGAAGGATAGAGAAACTCCAATTATCCTCAGCAAGGTCTAACCCGCAATTCTGGTTCAATTATTTCGAGTGACTGGTATCGATTTTGACTATCATTATATGAAATCCAATTAATATGAGATATATTTCAATTTATAGCTTCCTCACACATCCAAGGAGTATTTCATCAAATATCGCGATAATGTTCGCGATAGCTTCGCGTTATGTTAAAACTTATCGCGTTAGATCTATTATCGATAAATCTTACTTATATGCCTTAAATGAATATTTCAATCTCTAAATTTACAATATTTTATCTATCGATGGATCATCGATATTAGTATTTATCGCGATTAGATGATATAATTTTTTTACATTAGCAATTTTACTCAACTCAAATACATCTGTTTTTGAAAGTGTTTGCATTAATTCCAATCATGAGTAAGGATGAAAAAATTCCAGGATCAAAGAAAATCAAAAAAGGATTCATTAAAGCCGCATCTAAATTCAATGAGAAATTAGCCGAGGGTGCAACCAAGGCAAATATTGCTCACGAGACAGAGGATCAAACCTTGGACAAAGTTGTATCCTCTGTATCTGAATTTGGTAAATCTGTGGTAGAGGGGACAATTCAGGGTACTAAGGAGGGTGCACCTGACATAATATCCGGTGTATCTGATCTAGCTGGAGCAATTGGAAAGAAAATCAAAGATACTATTCCCAAAGATGAAGAAGAATAGAGAATGGTGGTGTAAATAATTCCTGATTGGGATGACTTAGTTGAGCCATTTGAACAATATCGATCTCAACTCCAGGTAACTAGTTTCTTTGAGAAATTTTGTGAGCAACTGAAACCACATGCACGTATCCTAGATGTTGGTTGTGGTATTGGTATTCCCTTCTCGAAATTCATGGTTGATCAGGGATTTGATGTACTTGGCATTGATGTGTCGAGTAAGATGATTCATCGTGCCAAACAATTGGTAGATGGAACATTCGTGGTTAAAAACATCCTCGACACCACTTATCAACAAGAATTTCACGCAGCTGTAGCATCATATTCATTACAATTGCTTCATCCAGATCAATTCAATCAAGCATTGATAATAATCAATAATGCATTGATGCCCCAGGGTCTATTCTATTTATCATTAAATGAACCAGGTCAAGATTCAGATGAAGAAAAGAATATTTTCGGTAAACAAATGTATTTCAAGGATTACTCTCTAGATTCACTCCTTCGAATAGTGAATAATCACGGATTTGAATTGATTTCGTATCATCGGTCCACTGAGGAATCCTATGCATTTGATGTGGAATTGATGCTTGAACTTGTTGTGAGGAAAATTTAAACCTCAGTGAAGAGCCATGGAGTTGTGTGTTTCATCAATTCCTCAGCTTCATCCTTCTCATGCAGGTAGTGGTTGATTGCCTTTACTGATGATAAAATGGCATTACCATCTTGTGGAGTGAAACTCCAGAATTGCAGATGCTGTCCACTTATATGAATAGATGGTTCTACAATTACTGCCTGATTGAGAATTCTACCGAAGTGACCATGATCTCTACCAAAGGAGAAGACCTGATTTATGGCTGTTTTGTAGGTGAGAGCAAGGGCAGGAGTTTCCTTGATTATATTTAAGATCTCATCACGAGTTACTTCCTCATGGAATTTGAAATGCGCACTCAGGGAATGCATGTACTGTGAATTGATCTTTAGGGCTGAGCTGAAAACATTGATATCATGGCCCTCAGTATCGAAGAGTCTCCATACATCCTTGGCATGATGGGTCCCGAATCGGTCATCATCAAATGCTGTAACAGTTGGTGCCTGTACACCTCTGGTTTGAGACACATCAGAACTCCTTCTGATATAGGTGAGATCTGCAAAAGCTAGATTATTCTTGCCATCCTTGAAGGCAAAACTCTTGATCGCAGCAGCAGCAGCATGAGTGTTGCATGAGGCAATCTGAACAAATTGTGGTTTATCATCTGTGTGGAAAATGGAATCGTTCACACCAGAAGCATAGATGGTTCCAAAATTGTGCTCTGATCCCTGTGCAAGAAATCCTTTCACCTTATCCTTTACACCCAGGTAATAATGTTCCTTGTTATACTCTCCAACATTTTCCTTGGTTGCATCAGCAACAACATCAACTGTTGGTAGCACATCCTCAAAAACAAGATCTGGTTCAAGTCCTATATCCTTGAAGGCTTGAACCTTGTCCCTCTCAACACACATGAGGCCTCCCCTTTTCTGAAGATCTCTGAGCATGGGTCGATCAGTTATACGTGCGGTGTGTTTGTAGAAAATTAGGTCATCAATACCTACCTTCTTTTTCAGGCTCAATAACAAGGCGATTAATGGCTCGCCTATGGTTCCAGTGCCATTTACCAAGACTTTCGTCATTGTTGGTGTGTTTGATACACATGTTAAAAAGGATTTTTTCTCATAGCAAACTTTCAACAAATGTCTGATTTTCTTTGTGATTTTATTTAAAGCAACATTATTTTACGTTCACATGGAACAAATGTCAATATTTTTGAAATTAATTAATATCCTTCGCCTTTACGTTTTGTTTTGGATCTGATCTTTCGTTGACCTGAATGAATGGCACAGGAGATACAATAATTCTGAGTAACCCTTCTTCTTGGAAGAACAGCACCAGCTGCCTGTAATTCCTTACGCATACTGGGGTCCACAATGGAGACGTACTTGGTTACCTTCTTGATTTTATCAGCAGGTACCTGTCTTCCACAATTATGGCATTGTTCATTATTGGTGTTACCACGCTTTCCGCCTGATCTTCCACCAGATTTTCTCTTCTTAGGCATGTGAATTGTTCACCTCATTTCCAAGGTTCATATGCTGAATCAAATATTTTTCTTCTTTAAAGTTTAGATGAATTACATTGATTTATCCAATTCTAAATCATTTTATTTATTGCACAAATCTTGCTAATAGTGGAATTTTTTGCTGATCTTCTAGGATATTCATGATAAATTAATAAGATTAATATTATTAGAGAAATAGAGGTTTGTTCTATACCATCCAATTTATTTGCAGTTAAATTGACTGAATTTAGGAAAAAAGCCAGTGGCAACTATATCGTCCAATTGAATGAAGATGCTATGATGAGATTGGGAGTAAAGCACAATGAAAGCGTGGTTATAGTACTTGAGGATCACCGTAGTGAGATGCATCAAAAATCCTGCCTGGGAAAGGTGATGAAGAATAATTCATTGAGAGATAGCGAATGTCGGTTAGATCTCACCATTCGGAAAAGATTCAACATTTTAGAGCATGATGATGATTGGGTGTTCGGCTATGTTTCAATATACAAGGTTGATAAGAGTAAAACTCTCAAGGAATGGATACAATTACTCTTTCTTTACATAATCAAGATCATCTCATTATTTTTTATTTATGAAATAATCATTCCGAATCATCCTCGAACCCTACTGTTGAGTGCGAGAAGGTTACAGAAGGAAGATGTTGAGAAAAATGTAACTGTGCTTCATGAGAAGTATGTATTATTGATGGGTCTGACCTATGGACAGTATGTGAAGATCAAGGCACCTTTGAGAGTGGATTACGGTAAATACAAAATCGCATCCGCATCATCAAGACTATTCTCCGGGATTGGTGATGAAAAGGAGATTGACTTGAAGAATGGAAATGTCCTTCTGGAACCCTATCCCGACATTGGAAATGTGTATTTAGATGTAGAGACTAGATATCAAATGCGACTTATGGGACTTGAAAAACGTTATGAGAAGGAATGGCCCATAGTCCAAGTTTCGCCTGATATCATCAAGTTCATCAATGAGCGCATCCTATTCTTCCTAGTATCATTTATTGTGGTTATTCGGCAACTGCAGGGATTACTGGATTACTTGATAATTATAGATAAATACTTGAACTTTCTAATATCCACAATACTATCCCTCTGGATTACCACCCTCATTGTGTATGTAGAGATACGTAACAAAACTCACTATTGAACAAAACAATTATTCATATTTATTATCATATGCACAATTTTCACATTCGATACATATGACTCTACCTTGCTCTGATGATGCGTACTAGAGGCTTTGAGATAATAATATTTGGTGTAATATGTATTTACAAAATAATATTCTTAACACATAAAAAAGCAGAAAACAGTATCGCATAAATAAATATACACAGGAATCGATATATGTAATATACGGTCTCAGCTGGTATTTAGCCGAATAATTGAGTTTAAATAGCTATTCAACAATATACTAGTATATGAGAAAAGGTAAGGCAAAACATAAGTCTAGAGAGCCGGCCATTGCACGCACGGTTTTTTATACTGCCTTGCTGGTGGAAATATTAAAATTCATGGGATTCAGAACCCTGATAAATGAGAAATTACTTGTATTCTATCCCATACTCATTATCTTTTTCTCGCTAGCCTTCACCCTTGCCTATTCTGACAACTTCATCTCCTCGATCACCAATATGCTGGTTGGATTCACACTCTATTTCTCACTCACTTATTCTTTAGTATTATTTGGAACAATTGGTCTTATGAATGACAGTACCCAAGTAATCGAGGGATTATCAAGAATTGCCACCTCACTCTTTACCATCTGGAAACTGCATAGTGATATTAGACATGTTAGTCTTACCCTCAAACCAGGAATGAAGAAACCATTCTGGTTATTCCAGCCCTTCTATGGCATTTTATGGCCAAGAAGAGAATTTGCCCGTCTTTTAAAAATCATAATTCATGTGAGTATTACATTTATCTTTCTCACCTCCGGTTTAGAGCTTCTCAACCAGAGCAATGTAAATCCAGGATTTTTGGATCAGACTACCCGTATCTCTAACAATATCCTTCTAATTGGTTTACAAACCCCTCTCCTAATGGCATCTCGATCATCAATTTCTCGAACCTTCTCCAATTTTCTAGATAACTATGCTGAGTTAGTGGCACAATATCAAAATGATATGGGTCAGTTAAATATAGCCATTAACAGCTATCTTGATGTGAAATCACTATCATATTCACAAATCAATAACAATGGTAAGCATCTATGGCTCACTGTTATTATCATCTTCTTCCTTGAGACCTTCAAGGAGGATCTCATCACCCTGTATGAGACCCTGGATCTTGGTTTCCTACCCAATTTGATCCCTTTACCCTAGGAGCAATTTATTATGTACTATTATTTACGTTTTATCAGGAGGAGATCACCATGATTGATCGTATCATCCTCGTCACCGCATCGAAGGGTGGAGGTGGGAAAACTCCCACTGCACTCTCCATTGCATTGGCTCTCAATGATCTTGGGATACCAGTACTTGCGGCTGATTTTAATTTCAACAATCACGACCTACTCACCATTCTTCATGGTACCAATATCAAAATCAGACAGGAAGAGGATCTTATGAGACCAGTGGAGATCGGTTCTGATACTTTCTGGAGGATGAAGAGAAATTTCTGGCTTACTCAGTGGAATTCTATTATGGAACTGGGTCTGCCTTCCATCTCAAGCTTCTGGAATAAGATACGAATGCTGAGTAGAACAGAATTCCCTGATATGGAACCCAAGGTAATGGTAATTGATTCCAATCTGACCCTACCATTACTTTGCCCCCCTCTGACTGAGATTGATTCTTTCAGGGATCTACCTCCTGTTGAAGTGTTTCATCTGTGGAGTCCATCTATCACCCTGCAGTTAAATGAGCAGGATCGTTTTGTCAAGGCTATCAATCTATTGAATAGATTCAATCCTGGATTTGAGGAACGATTAACACATGTATTCACCCCTCGACATTATGCAGCCAATAGCCTGTTTGGAACACTAGCCAGTATCACCAAGGGTGAGTTTGCAGTTACAAAGCAAATCAAGTACAAGCAGAGCACACCTAGACCTATACGATTCTCAGAGATCAAAGATTCTTTATTTGCCAGTTTCATTCCCAACGTTCTGCATTATGATGAATCATCTGGATCAACTATTCAGAAGATATTACAGCAGTGGCTGGAACGAATTATAGAGAAGCTGAAAATGCGAGAGTATCTGACAAATAATGTGATTATAGTACCCACCGTGGTGCATAAGATTGCTCTTCTGGTGGAGGAACTGACCCTCAAACCCGGGAGAACACTGGATACCTGCAGGGCGGATCTAGGTTCGCTTTATAATATCATACTTGATCATTTCATGAGCTACAGACAGGAAATTCTTTCAGAATACAAATATGCAAGAGAGTAGAATCATTATACATCTAGTTAGTTTTATTTCCACCAGAATTTGCCATAATCAAAGAAATAGGATTTACTTTTTCTTCTCCTCAACATTGAATAGTTGGGTACCTAGATCCATAAATGCCTCGTTTACAAATTTCCCAGTCAATGCAGATGTCTCTATATACTTGACAAATCCCAGTTTACTGGCCAATGCCTCTCCCTCTGCTTTCTTTATCTTTCTATCTTTGAGGTCTGATTTATTACCCACCAGGATGAATTCTTGATTGGGTGAAATTAACTTCACATCCTCCAGCCACCCTGGAATGGCATCAAAGGTATCCTTTCGGGTGAGGTCAAACACAAATAGAGTTCCCTTGGCACCATTATAGAACATCTTCCTCATCATATTGAATTGTTTCTGCCCAGCTACATCAAATATGGTGAATGCGATCGGCTTGTTTTTTACCTTCTCGTACTTAATATACGGTTCGACGCCAACTGTAAGGATATAGTCCTTGGTAAAGGTGCTATGAACAAAGCGTTTGACTAGGCTTGTTTTTCCAACTGCTGGTTCTCCCAGCAATAATATCTTGAAATTGTACACCACATTTTTAGAACTCATACACTGCGCCTATTAGAGCACTCAAAAAGCTGTATAAATTGCTTTCTGAGTATTGGTGCTTTTGTGTAGGGTGTACATGGATTTTTTTACCTTCTTACTATCTCTTATCTAAGCATAATTTTCCTCAGAACAATTGAATAAATATTTCATAGTCAAAAACTATTAATTCATTGCATTCTATATCTGATGTATGCCACATTTCGGAATCATGGATGAAGACACCCTCAGCAAGAAGGATGCTGCATTTACTCGAACTCGATTGCATATCAGATCTGCCCGACGTCGGTTACGTGAGGGAAAGATGGCTCATGGTATAGTAACATACTGGGATGCTTTGATCTATGGTCTCAGGTGGTACTATTATGAACATAAAGATAGTATGCCAGTTCATGATGAGATGGAAATCTACAATCCGGAAACATTATTCCCTCTTATCATCAAATCAGGTCTCCAGTTGAATTTCGAATTTGAATACTGGGAGCAAGTGGCAGAACAGGCTATTGATGGGCCTATCAGTGATTTTACTGAACCAGAGCAGATGATCGATGCCTTCACAGTTTTATTCGAACAAATTGGTATTGAACCATTTGATGAGACTACGTTACCAGATGAGATGGAAGGTTTGTACTAGAATAAATCATCAAATTCATCAATATCTGTACGTTTGAATTCAGTTGTTTTATCCATCACATCAGGTTCTTCACGTTCCTCGATTTTTATCTCGTAAGTGAACTCTTTAGATGGGAATTCTCCCTGCTGTACCTCTTTAATGTATTCTGCAATGGCAGAATCAAAGATCGATTTGACGTTTCCATACCTTTTGACAAATTTCGGTTTGAATTTGTCGTTAAAACCCATCATATCATAGGTTACCAGGACTTGTCCATCAACATACTTACCAGCACCTATGCCAATGGTTGGTATGGAGATCTTCTCAGTCACTCTTCGTGCTGCTTCTTCTGGTATGGCCTCAAGTACCAGTGCAAAACAACCTGCACGTTCCAGAGCAATGGCATCCTGGATCAATTGCTTGATGGCATACTCCGATTTTGCCTGTACCTTGAAGCCACCAAATTGATTGATGGATTGGGGTGTTAGCCCCAAATGCCCCATCACCGGTATACCTGCATTGACAATAGCCTTGACTTGTTTTGCCACTTCTCGACCACCTTCTAACTTGATAGCGTTGGCATTTCCTTCTTTTAGAAATCTCCCCGCATTTTTCACGGCTTCTTCCACTGTCACCTGAAAGGACATAAATGGCATATCTCCCACAACTAAAGCCCGTTTGGCTGCTTTTGCTACCAGTTTGGTATGATATACCATCTCATCAACGGAAACGGAGAGTGAATCGGGATTTCCCTGGATTACCATACCCAGTGAATCACCTACTAATAGGATGTCAATCCCTGCCTCATCTAGCAATCGGGCAATGGGAAAATCATATGCGGTGAGCATGGTGAGTTTCTCACCTTTGTGTTTAGCCTCAATGCAGTATGGAATTGTTACCTTACTCATCAAAGCGTGATGTGATTGCTCTCCTATAATACTTCTCACTCGTACCCATGGAATTCGCTTAAAAGTTCGAAAAATTCATAGATAACTGCTTCCAAATCAGAAAATTTACAGGAAGGACAACAATAATTTAATGTATGCTTGTTTATTGTTGCCCACCATGGAAAGAATAGTAGAATCAGTACCAAATTTCTCGACAGCTGATCCTGCAGTAATCAAGGCAATTACATCAGAGATCAAATCTGTGAAGGGTGTGAAATTACTCAATGTAGAGCCTGATGTGGACTACAATAGAGTTGTGGTTACCTTTGTGGGAACTCCAACATCTGTAGGAGATGCAGCTTTTAAGGCAATTGCCAAGGCAGGAGAACTCATAGATATGACTGCACACAAGGGTGAGCATCCCCGTATGGGTGCCACTGATGTATGCCCTTTTATCCCTGTGAAGAATGTGACAGTGGAGGAATGTGTGGATATAGCCAATGAAGTAGCCAAAAAAGTGGCAGAGCAAGCTGGGATACCCACCTATCTCTATGGCAAGGCTGCCAAAAACGAGCAGAGATTGAAACTCTCTGATATACGCAAGGGAGAATATGAGGGATTCGAGGAAAAAATCAAATTGCCCGAATGGAAACCAGATTATGGTGAACCAGTGTTTAATAAGAAATCTGGAGCCACAACTATTGGTGTGCGAGGATTTCTTATCGCTTACAATGTCAACATAGAGGCTGAGGATGTAGATATAGCCCGTGAGGTGGGTGGATTGGTCAGAGAATCTGGTAGACTAGTAGAAAAGGATGGAGAAAAAGTACGAGTGCCTGGTCTACTCAAGGGAATACAAGGAATGGGTGTAACTCTAGAAAAATTCGGAAGAAAACTGACTCAGGTTTCCATGAATGTGGTTGATTTCCAGAATCTCACCCCCATGCATCAGGCATTCGAGGAGGTGAAGAGATTGACAGAGGAACTAGGATCTAAAGTAACCGGATCAGAGGTGGTGGGTCTTATTCCCCTAGAAGCAATTCTTGAGGCTGGAAAATTCTACGCTCCTGATGAGCAAGATCAGAATACACTCATCCAGATTGCCATCAAGCAGCTTGGTCTCTCTGATCTAGAGCCTTTTGATCCAAAGAAGAAGATCATCGAGTTGATGATTGAAGATGAGAAACTGGTGGATCTCACGGTGGATCGATTTGTTGAAGAACTGGCATCAGATTCACCAGCACCAGGTGGTGGATCGGTATCTGCCCTTGGTGCAGCTCTTGCTGGGGGATTGGCCACTATGGTTAGTAATCTAACTATAGGTAAGAAAAAATATGAGGCTGTTGAGGAGGAGATGATTGCCATTCATGCCAAGGCACAGGAGATCTATGAACAATTGATAGACAAGGTGGATGAGGATACTGAAGCCTTCAATCAGGTAATGGCTGCATTTGGCACTCCAAAAGACAATCCTGAGAGATCCAGTATGATTCAGAGTGCAATGGTTTATGCCGCAACAGTTCCCATGGAGGTTTCGGATTTAGCATTTACACTTTTTGACATACTTGCAGCACTTGCCGAGAGGGGAAACTCCAATGCCATAACTGATGTTGGAGTAGGTGCATTATTTGCAGATGCAGCCATTCGTGGTGCTCTCTACAATGTGAGAATAAATCTTATGAGCATAAAAGATGAAGCAATCAAAAAGGATCTTGAAAATCGTATCAATGCAATCATGACAGAACTTGATGATAAAAAGCAAAAAGTATTGGATGTAGTTGAAAAAGAATTATCATAAACTATCTGAACAATCGTTCATCTTCTGGTCTATTCAACGATTTAGCAGATGAATCTCCTGTATATTGGAACTTATATCCCCGAATAATCACAAATGGAATGGCTTCATCTGTTTGACCCTGTAGTAGCTCAGCAGCAGCAGCTAATTCATCTGCTATGGCAACCGTTGATACTCTCATCTCATACCCAAACAGATCTTTCTTTCCAATTTCGGATCTCATTGCATCTATCCCAGCACAGCCAATGGCAATATTGACAGCCCCTTTTCGAAGTGCTCTTCCCACTGTGTCTGATATGATGACAGCAACATCCATGTACAGCTTGCTGGAAATACGATCTCTAATCTGGCTTGCTAGCGCATCAGGATCTTCAGGAACCGCTATAATATGGTCTAATGAGGCATTGGATTGATCAATACCTGCGTTGGCACACACAACACCTGATTTATTTTCAGTGATAATTACCCCACGTCCAACTTTAACCACTTTTGTGCTATTTTTTAGGACTACCTCAATTTTGCGTGGATCCTTGTTTATTTGCTCTGCTATCTCTATAGCTTGTTTGCTAGCCTTGATATCAGCCAGATTATATTTATATCCCATCACCCTTGAGAAAGGTGTATGTGCACACACGAGGATATCTCCATCTTGGACTGTACCTTGTAGACTATCTAGGAGTGAAGACCATAATTGATCCTCAGTTTCAATAAGTGGTATATCCATTATCGGGATGATTTGTAACACATGCTATCCAAATACATATGTATCAAAAGCCAATTGTTAGTGTACAACTCAGTTGATTACTTTCCCTCTATTAAAAATGAAGGAGGATTGATCTTCTCCTTTTTGCACTTGGGACATTTTGTCGGAGTCTTAATCTTATCATTCTGGAAACGATACTCACAGAGTTGGCAATGTGCAGGCGAAATTTTAAGCTTCCAATCAGGATCAGTTCTCATAGAGGTTCGTACATGCTCCAGGTCATTTTCAATCGCTGCTACTGACTTATTAAGCCGCTGAGATAATTCCTTAGCAGTGTAGGATTGATTTTTTAATTCACGAATGATTAAATCCCTTGTCATAGTAACAAGTCATAGTTTTTGTGAGTAATATACTTTTTTTAAAAACAATGAGTATTTGTTGTAATTCTGTCAATATTATGGGATGGCAATAATCATCTCTATCTCCACATTTGCAGCTGCAGGTAGTTTTGAAACCTCAACAGTTGATCTTGCAGGTGGATCTGATTTGAAATAACTTCCATATAATTCATTGACTTCTGCGAAATTACCCAAATCAGTAAGAAATATGGTGGTTTTTACCACATTCTCAAGTGATGTACCAGCAGCAATTGCAACAGAAGTAAGATTATTCATGATCTGTGTTACCTCTTCTAGCAATGTCTCATTTTTCATCTGTTTGGTATCTGGATCAATCCCCACCTGACCTGAGGTGAAGAGTAGATTACCAACAACAATACCTTGGGAATATGGGCCCAGAGCAGGTGGTGCTTTGTCAGTAGAGATTACTTTTCTCATATGCCAAAGAGAGGGAATTATGAATATAATGCTATCTTACTCGATCAATAAAATTGACAAAATAAATCGATCATAGGCAGAGATCTAGACAGATTAATATTATTCACTCTTGAACAAGATGTATGGCTACTACTGTTCTCATGATCATAGGATTATTTGTTCTCTCGTATCTAGTCGGCTCAATTCCACCATCATATATTGTAGGAAAAGTATTCTTCAAGGTTGATATCCGAAAACAAGGTTCAGGGAATGTGGGAGGTGCAAATTCAGCAAGGTTATTCGGCAAGAAAATTGGGTTGACGGTGGGTTTGTTCGATGTATTTAAGGGCTATATCATGATAATACTGGCCAAGTACCTCGTACAGGATCTTGCGATTGAAGTCGGTCTATTATCTGATCCAGAATTTATCATCGCTGTCACAGGTGCATTAGCTGTTGTAGGACATTGTTATTCAGCATACCTCAAATTTACTGGTGGTAAGGGAGGAGCTACAACAGCAGGAGTTCTTGTGGCTATTCATCCATTGACTGCTTTAATTCTAGTGCTTTTCTGGCTACTTATAGTTAGTACTACTAGATTCACATCACTCGGGAATTTGCTTGGGATAATAGTGGTTCCAATTAGTATAGGTAATCTCCTCAATTCTTCAGCATATAATCTTCTTTCATACTTCTTGGTAATTCTGATATTTTTCACCCATCGTGCTAATGTTGGACGATTACTCAATGGTACTGAACGGAAATTCGGACAGAAGGAAGCTATTCATTAAAGAGTTCATGCAATTTATTTTGTTTCTCATTTATCGTATCAATATCAAACTCTATTTCCTCTTTATTCAATAAATACTCCTTGTAGATGACATCTTTTCTGGTATCTCTGCCCAGTTGCATTATCTGAATGATCCTAGGAGGTACACCCAGTCCAGCAATTATTGCATGCAACATAGGTATGAATTCAGTATCATCCTCCTCCACTGTTTTGATGAATTTTACAAAGGGGCGTCGCTGAGAGAATTCCTTGTAAAGTTTTCTAGCCTCGAATTCTGTTTGGAAGCTGAGTTTCTCCTCCTTTGGATCAATATTAGAAATGGAGATATACGCATTCTTAGCCTCAAATACTTCATCACTGTTAATTGACGTGGTTTTGACCACAGAATCAACAATAATAGATTCCAGTCTGGTTGCATCCTGGCCACTATCACCTTGCAATTCCTCAACCACAAAAACAGATATCCCTGGGGTATGAATGACATCAAAGAGATCTGATACAGATGCATCAAATTCTTCAGCTATCGATTTCTGAAAACTACCAAAGAGAAGATCACCTATCGCAAAGGGAATTGTTGCTAATCGATTGAGAGAGATATCTCTGAATGGCAATTCTAATTCATCAATCGAGGGTTTATTATCCAGCAGAATTACAGAATTTCCAAAATTTTCCTTTTTAAAGACCACATGATAGAGGAAATAGGCAGCATTGTACTGAACCCTTGAGTTCTCAAATACTTCAGGGAGTAAAGTGAATACAGGTGGAATAAGCTTGAAATCTTTATAGAGGATGTCAATTGCAGCAATTGTTCCACCAAGACCTGTTCCTCCTACACCAGTGGTGATAATCAGCAATTCCTCTTTATTTTTAGGAATGATTTTGCTTATTGCCTCTTTAATCATCTCACGTTTTTTATCGATGAGTTTCAAACTATCCTCCAGTTTCTTGGAAAATCCATCTCTGTTTTGATCAAGAGAGATGACTTGTGAAAAGAGTTTAGATGACGATTTTTGTATGGAGCCAGAGGTGATGAGTAATGAATTGACATGAGCACCTCTTTCCTCTAAATTATTTATAATCCCCTTACCGATAGCTTCTCCGGTATCCCCACAAGAGATCATTGAGATTTCATACTGATGTTTGAATGTTAATTTTTTTCTTGAAAACATCTTATTATCCTCCTAAGCTATCCAGTACACCAATAATAGTTGGTACTATTCTGAAACCATATAGTAATGACAAGGCCACTAGCTGGATCAATCTAAATGGTGGCACAGGGCTGATTTTCATGGTATATATGTAACTACGCAATATATAAAGGATCTGAGTTTCATTTGAAATTTCAGTTTCCCGCTTCAAGGCTAGTGAGGTAATCTCATCAAACAGGAATGGATCAAGCTCCACTAAAGCCTTGGTCTTGAATTTATTCATTGCTCTTGAAATCCTGAATAATGGCATTATCACTGCACCAAAAGAAGCTAGAGCTGAGATTATAATACTTAAAATCAATAAAATAGTTAGATTTGTATTATCCTTGCCAATATGAGGAATACTATCAAGCACGGTTGCTATATTGCCATGAATAAGAAATGGTGATAATAGCAAGAAGATTATTCCATTGAATGTAGCTATAGAGGATAGTAATCCAAGCTGAGGGATCTGTGCCAAGGATCTGATGGACAGACCAGGTGTATCAGAGAGAACTCTAACCACCTCATAATTTTTCTTGGTCAATATACTCTCATGTCCATCAGTATATCCACGTACTCTTTTAATAATTCTCACCAGCAATAAGTCATAGATTCTGGTATTCCTCACAACAAAGTAGAAGGAAATCATAGATAAGTAAAGCATTATTGTAATACCAACATGGCCCAGTAATATGAGAAGCACTGAAATTATTTTTGCAGCTATACTGATAAACAGGACAACTCCATCTGGTGGGAAAAATATCAGCTGTGTCATTTTCAAATCAATTAAAAAAGTAGTACCGAAGGCAAATTTGAGAATTTTTCTATTCCACTTGGATTGATAGAGCTCATCAAATGGTTCTTTTATTTCCTCAACCAACCAAGGTGCTTTTTTGCTTTCTACAAGGTCATTGAGTGTAGAATATATTGTTTTCAGATATACAGGACTCGCAGCGATACCGAGTATTATGAAGAATAATGAAAACCCAACTATCAAGCCTCTATCGTAATGAGAAGCAAGATAAATCAACATGGAGATGGATGGAAGACTAAGAAGAAAGATTATTCCTAGGATCTGCCAGATCGCATTCCACTGTTGATGGAGCAGAGCATTCACTGGTAGGGTGTAAAAAGTTCGACGGAGTTTACCAATATTCTTGATTGGTTCTTCGAGATTTTTCATATAGCTAAGATAGAGGGGATCTAGCCCCTCAGGTAAGTTCTGCTCATTATCTTCGAGAAAATCCTCAAAATCAAACCGAATATCTTCTTTGGTGAATGTTGAGGTTTCTTCCTCGGCTAACACTAGGTCAACTCTCCTCCACGACGTTTCTTTGCATATTCCTCTGCTCTGATTTCCCGTAATTCCTCTGAATCCATGACTTCAATATCAGAATCTCCCTCCAATCTATCTATTTTAGGATTTCCTGATCCTTTAGTCGCATTTTCCAACTCCTTATCTAATAGAGTGACTCTAACATCCTCTGCATATAGCATTAAAGTTTGAATCCTATCCGGAATCTTGATACCAGTTGTGATACCCCGTATTTCTACATAATTCTCCATTCCAGTTTCATTCAATTTAGGGAAAATATCGATATTGTTGAATGCATTCAACAATGATCGGTACTCTAAAGATGATATCTGCCGTTCTGCACTTTGTACAAAGAGATAGGAGCGTGTACCCGAATAAACATCAGCTTCCAGAGTACTTGATAGTGATTCATTTTCTTTATAGAAGGCATCAATATTACTAATATCTTTACCATGCATAAAATCGATCATACCAATTCCTTTGATCTCCCTGAAAATTTCGATGAATTCATTAAGATCTGCACTATAACCATCAGAATTAAGTTCAGTTGAGACAATCAAATCAGCAATCGCTGCTGCATATCTCTCATTCATAGCGGATACTAGGGAACTGGCACTATAATCACTATTATGATCAAAAAATCGTTGATTATCTAGACAAATCGTGATGAGATTATCACAACGATTTCTAGGGGCATAGCTGAAATGATATAATGCAACGGCTGAATTGAATTTAATTCTTGTATTCTCATCATTTGAGGGTAATATTAAGAAAGGAACTGTTTTTTTATTCAGATTTTTCAAGATTTCTACAATTTCTAACCCTACTCCAACACCTGTTCCACCGGCACCAAGTATGACAAAAACGATATCATGATTTAGTTCTGTATTTAACTGTGAGAAGTAATCTCCAATATTATTTGAGATATTCATGGCATTTTTTATAGCTATACTTCGTCCACGAAGGTACTGCTTACTGGTTCCTTGAATATTTGATGGAATAAGGAATTTATTCTTGATATGTTTTGCCCGGTCCAATTCAGATTGATTGATATCAAGACCCAAAGTATTATACTCGATATTGTATTTCTTCAATCGTTTTACAATTTCATTGGTTATTCTAACACCTGCTCCACCTATTCCAATAATCGGAATAGATGGAGGTGCTATTTTATCAATCTTAAGAAGTGGTGAGACGAAATCATTCTCCTTTACTTGAATCTCACTATGGTCTGTAATCTTTTCAGGAGCATGAGTTTTATCTCCAATTATATCCAGGAGACGGAGTTTCTCTCCCTCAGTTTTTCCTTGTCCAAATAGAGAAAATCTGCGCTTTGGCATGTGCTACAACAATTAGAAATATCTCCTCTATTATAAATAATAACTCATTTATGCTGTTCTTTTGACTAGGAATTCGATTACTATTTTCCTAGGTTTATTTGTCAAGTGAGTATGCTTTGATAAACCGTTCCTTTGCCTTTTTTGATGATATGATATCGTTTGCATCCACAAGTTGTATCAAATTGGTTTTGGAAGGTAATCCTATGACTGAACCCGCAACGATGACCAGTTGGGATTGTTCATTTATTATTCCCCTTTCATGGGCTAATGTCACCCCCTCATAAATCATCTCATCCGTGGAAAGAAAATCTCGCTCAAGTAGTAAGGAAGATACTCCCCATTGTAATTTTACCCTTCTAGCTGTCTTTACATTTGGAGTAATGGCAATGATTTGTTGAGTGGGTTTGAATCTTGATAATATACCGGATGTGATTCCAGAACGAGTGAATGCAAAAATTTTATCAGCTTCAGATGCCTGTGCTATGGTTGTAGCGGCACTGGCTACTGCCTCTGCAGTCGTTGATTGTTTGATACTTGATAAGTCAGATATAGGATTGACATATTTTTGTGCAGTGGTTATAATCCTATCCATGACCTTGATTGTCTCCACGGGGTATGCTCCAGTTGCAGTCTCTGCTGAGAGCATTACAGCATCACTACCTTGCATTATAGCAGCACTGACATCACTGACCTCTGCTCTTGTAGGTCTGGGTGAAGTAACCATGGACTCGAGCATCTGAGTAGCTACTATACAGGAGCGAGAATAGTAAAGACATTTATCAATGAGATCACGTTGTATCTTAGGTATATCTTCCAATGGTAATTCGATCCCGAGATCTCCTCTTGCAACCATGATGCCATCTGAATGCTTGATTATCTCATCTATATTTGATAAGGCATCTCGATGTTCGATTTTGGATACTAATGGAATCTTATCATTAGTATGTAGGGCAATCTGTTCTCTCACCCGGATCAAATCCTCTACTCTACGAACGAAACTCACAGAGTAGAAATCAGGTTCAAGCTGAACTGTATAATCAATATCTGCTATATCCTTATCAGTGGGGCAGAAGAGATTAATGGGAATATTCGGTGCATTCACTCCCTTTCTAGAGCTCAATGTTCCCCCTGTAATCACTCTACAAATGAGCTCATCATCAGTTTTTTCTGTTACTTTGAATTCAAGAAGTCCATCATTTAAATACAGCGTATTCCCCACTTCTGTTACATCGATTAGTTCCTCATATAACAAGGAGGCCTTTTCCTTATCTCCAATTATCTTCTTTCTTGTTAAGGTATATGTATCTCCACTCTTGAGTACAATACTTTCCTTAAGGTTACCTATACGTATTTTCGGACCAGAAAGGTCAAAGAGAATGGGAACAGTATCATCCACACTACGGACTAAATCAAATCGTTTTTTATGATCCTCATGACTACCATGTGATAGGTTCAATCTGACCATATCTAGTCCAGCCTCAATCATTCTCGCCAAGATCTCAGGATCGGATGAACTGGGACCTATAGTACCCACAATCACCCCTTTTGATTTTGTACGTTTTTCAGATGGTTTTCCTGGTGAAGATACCTTTGAATTATTCATAGTTCATCTGTTAATTCCACTATTAGTATAATAAAATTATGTGACACGGTTCAATTTACGTATGATTAGAGACTTGAATTTGAATTATCATTTTCCTGAGGAAGAAGATTTCAGATCACGTAATTGTCTTTCCAGATCCTCTATGGTTTTAGTCTTCTGAGAGATCTCCTTATTCAATTTCTTTTTCATTTCATCCATATCTTGCTCATACTTCTGCTTGAGTTCACTCTGTAGCTTCTGTTCAGCCTTCTCTAACTCTACTTTCCTTTCTTGGTCAAGTTTGGTCTTCTGAGTTTGCAATGCATTCTCCATTGCAGCTTCGTTTGCTTCTGTTATCTTACGGATTTCCTCCTCCTTGCTCGTTTTTAGCTTCTCTACCTCTTTTGTATGACGATCTGTCAATTCTTTCTTAAGAGTATCTTTTTCTTTGTTTAATTCCTCATCATGTTGGTTTCTCAATTCACGTAATGTTTTCTCGAACTCATCTGACTTATCGTTCATTTCTTGGATGAATTTATTCTCAAGAGTTTGCTCCTGATCCGCAAGGCTCTTCGCTAGTTTATTTTCATGCGTTTGATTGATCTTACCAAGCTCCTTGAAGTGGGTTTCTTTGAGATTTGTTATTTCGGTCTTATATTTTTCATTAAGTTCTTTTTGTTTATCCTCAACAGCCTTGACAATTTCATCATCCTTTTGTTTAGTGAGCTCCTCTAGCGCTTTTTCCTTTTCAGCTGTTAATTCATCTTTAAGTTTGGTCTCCAACTGTTGCTCTGCCTCAGCAATCTGCTGCCTCACTTTCTCTACAATGGAATTGTTAACTCCATCCTCTAGAAATACATTTCTCTGCCAATCCTTCAGCTTTTCTAGATAGGTAAATCCAATATTGGCCTTGTCATACTCCTTATCATCAATATTTTGCTTGATGAGGTTGCTTGTGGTGGAGTAGAAGGATTTGAATTCAGGAAGAACGAGCTGTAGAATCTGATCAATTTCCTCAAAATTCAAGGCCTCGTACTCACTGTTGATGGAATTTAATCTATCCATATACTCAGTCGTCTTACTAATCGCTCGAATTTCAATATCAAGTGGTCCAAGATACTGTTTATGACCATTTCCAAGCATATCAAGAAAACTCACCGTTCCCTTCACACTTTTCATCACCTCAGTGACATCCTGTGCAGTTTGGAAGCGTAGCTGATAGGATAATTCCTCCTTGCCTCCTTGGTCCATCAATGCGTAATTTGTCTGTGTCTTACCATGTAGAAGTTCAAGATCAGTATCCATCTGAATATCAACTTTTACATCTTTTGCATATCCCTCACCAACATTCTCTATCAATACCTTGAAATTGAATACCTGATTGAACAGTATGTCCTTGTCTAACTCTGTTTCAAGCTGGATCTTTGGCATTTTTATTTTTCTCTCAATCTCTGATTGCACAAATTGGATAACCACAGTCAGTAACTTGTTGAATCCAGTGAGTTTTGCAGTATTTAGCATGGGTAATAGGTCTTTGGAGATGAAATTCTGAGCATTAGATAAGGCTTCAACATTTGTGTTTTTCAGTGCATCTAGCAAGTAACCTAGTGAATAAAGTAACTGGACTAGACCTTGGCTATTCTGCTTTTGTTGAGCAGTTGCCATGAATTGATTGTATATCTCTAGAGCTCTATTATTATTGCCAGCCATGATACACACTAGCCCCGCAAGGGTTGCTGAGGTCATCCCTTTATCATTCTCATCAAAAGCCATTGCATTTTTGGCATAAGCCAGCAGTGATTCAATGACCTTTAGGTAATTGCTGTCTCGCTCAGCAGTCATATCCATCAGTTGATAAGCAACTGACTGTATGTAGTACTCCTGAGCTGAGGCTCTATGTTGAGATTGTGTCTCGTACCTTTTACCATTTGTTCCAGTTATATCAATGATTTGTTTCAGTAGTTTCTTAGCCTCAATGGGATCTCCGTCCTTCAACTCGGCCTCGGCCTTGTTTAATAACTCGATTGGATTTCCACTGGTTTCAGCACCAATTTTATTGAATAATTCGCCTTGTATGTCATCTCCAAACATATTTTTATCCTTCCTAAAGATATAAAGTCCTAAATACGTTAAAAATAATAAATATTGTCTCGACTGGAAAAGCAAACGCAACAAAAATGATCAAAATACGGAATATTATTTTATTTCGAATTTTTCTCTATTTCATTCAATCTATGGAAAAGAAATATAGCTCTATGGGGAAATGATAATTCTATGCCCCATTTGTTACCAAATACCATACCCGGGCTGATCTTCGGCATGAGTAATTTTGATGCCATTGAATTGGATATCAGGTTAACCAAGGATGAGGGTCTTGCATTATATCATGACCCTATTCTTCAGGATGGTCGTAATATCAGAAATTTAACCCTCGAGGAGTACAAGCAAACAGGCTTCCCAACATTCGAGGATTTTTTAATTAACCCCGAGGTACAAAAACTTGCCAAACAGGGTAGAAAGGTGTTTGTAGAACTTAAACCAGATTGTTCTGAAGGTAGGAGTATTCATCATGAGATTGCACCCATCCTACACTCACGATTTCATGAGCTCGTTGACGATTCAGGTATTGATAAGAATGCTTTGATGATGCTCTCCTTCCAGAAAGTACTGCTAGAACCCTTTGCTAAAGAGAATGAGTATCCGGTCTATCCCATTCTACCATATATCTCTGAGTGCAATAATCAATTCACCCTTCTCAAGGCATTGCCAAGAATATTAAGGAAATCATTGAAGTCTCACATTTATGATGCGGTAGAGAAAAATTACACAGGTGTGACCTTTGCAAGACAATTTTTTATGGGTTTTACAAAGTATCGCCATCCAAACTATGACAAATTATGTGACCTGATGGATGAAACAGGCGTCCAACTAGGAACCAATCTCGGGGATAAATCTCTTGAGAGTTCCTATCCCAAATTCATCCGAGTTACAGATCAGACCTCTGAGTATCCCAGACATGCAAAACCGGGAGAGGGATTGATTGTTGCTCATAGAGGTACTGGTACTAAAGGTGTGACAGTAGAAGAAAAAACTGAGTAATTCAATGAATTATCCCCGATATCTTTTATTTTCCGTTGATCAATCAATGGTATTGTAATGAAAACACAGATTATTGGGGCTGGTGTGACCAGATTCGGATCACGTACCGAAACAAGCTACAGGGAGTTACTGGCGGAAGCAGCCTCTCTAGCATTTGATAGTATGGATGCAATTACTCCTTCTGAAATAGATGGACTGTATATTGCTGCTGGTCAACCTGAACTTCTGGTAGGGCAGGCTCATGTTGGTAATCTAGCTACTCAAATGCTAGGTATTGAACCTAGAATGGTATCCAGAGTAGAGATGGCTTGTGCTTCAGGAGCTACTGCAGTGAGACAGGCTAACGCAGCAATCCAATCTGGGATGGCAGATGTTGTACTGGTTCTGGGTATTGAGAAGATGACCCATAATATGAAAGCTGCATCTCAAGGATTATGCTTGGTTCCGGATGTAGTTTTTGATTCTCTACAAGGTGTGTCTGCGTATTCAGGCTTTGCCCTTACTGCACAAAAACATATGGAGAAGTACGGTACTACAAGAGAGCAACTCGCAGCAGTAGCTGTAAAGAATCATGCCAACGCAGCAAGAAATGATAAAGCTCAGTTTCATAGCATGGGTGAGATCTCCCTTGAGAAGGTATTGACTTCAAGAATGGTTGCTGATCCTCTGACTCTCTTTGATTGTTCTCCCATCTCTGATGGTGCTGCAGCTCTTTTACTTACCAGTGAGAACCTATCATCCAAATATACAGACCAACCCATATCCATCATCGGATCGGGAGAGAGTATAGAGAAGAGTATAGGCGTTTCAAATCTACCCTCACTAACTGAATGGCCTGCTTTACAACGAGCTGCCTCTCAGGCTTTCTCTCAAGCTGGAATTCAAGCTAAGGATATTGACGTAGCAGAGATTCACGATTGTTTCTCAATTGCTGAAATCATTGAATACGAGGAATTGGGCTTCGTTGCGAAAGGAAAGGGAGGGCAATTTATAGAGGATGGGGAATCTTCATTGGATGGATCCTTACCAGTGAACCCCTCAGGGGGGTTAAAAGGCAAGGGACATCCAATTGGAGCCACTGGAGTGGCACAACTCGTTGAACTGACTGAACAACTTAGGGGTAATAGCGGATCACGTCAGATTTCTGATGCTGAGATTGGATTAGCGCATAATCTTGGTGGATTTGCTGCTCATCATGTTGTTCATATTCTTTCAAACCTCCCTCAATAATCGGGGCGATATGTAGATCTTTTTTCAAGATAAACTCATCCATCCTATCAATATTGATGATAACCCCTTCTTGAAGGATCATTAATTGCTCCATGTGATTGATAATCACAGGATAATGTGTGTATAAGTATCTCATGGCATCCCCAATTGTATCAATAGAATCTGGTAGGATTAATACTTTCATTCCCAACAACTTACTCACAAAGGAATGAAAATGAATTCTTCTCATTTATTCCAATACTAATCATATTTTTATTAATGATTATCATGCATGAGAGAATTATGGATCCTGAGATCAAGGAATTTACACTGGAAACAGAGTATCCCATAGATCTGAGTGTTCCCAAACCATATCTTTTTGCCCATACGCCCTTGCATAAGGACTTTTATCGTAGATGTTTCAAATATGAGAACCAGTATTTTGTCTGTACGGTAACACAGGAGAAACCACTATCGACTACTTTATCTCTAACCATTGAGTCAGATGAAACAATTGTCCGTTCCTACAGAGAATTATTCATCAGCAAGATTCGATATGAATTAGGTTTAGATGAAAAGATGAAGCCACTACGGCGATTAGGCAAGCGTGATAGATTTTACAGAAAAAGTCTTCATCATTACCCTGGATTCAGACTGTTCGCAAATTCTGATGTGGCTGAGGCAGCAGTACTTACCATCTTATCTCAGAATGTCATTTTTTCGGATTATATTGATCTTGTAGATAGGTTATTCCTGAAATATGGTGATACTATCCCATGGGATACATCAAAACGCGTATTTCCAGATATCAACACTATCTCCGATATGGAACTCAGTGATTGGAGAGCTCTTGAAGTGATGATGCCTGCAAAGTATTTAGCGAAATTCAATGAAGATATTTTTGAAGATGTAGAGACCTATACTTATTATCCTGTATTTGAGAGGGGGATCAAGGGTTTGAGTAAAATCCCTGGAATAGCAAACTATACCTCAAGAATCCTCATGGTATACGCTGCTCGACGATATGATCTAGCCATCTATAACAAGGAAATAAGAGATATTATTGAGAATAAATTTAATTTGATTATCCCAACAATTTTCCGATTTGATCAGTGGATACAAGATGTATTTCCCAAGGAACCTGCTCTTCTCTTTCATCCAATTCTCCTCGAATATCATCCACAATATCGTTCTGAATTTGATTTCTCCCATTGTTGAGCCTTGTGAAAATTCCAGTGTCCGATCTATTAATCTTTAATTATACCTACTGAACGAGGAGTATGAGTGATGAGCTTCGGGCACCAGACTGGCTGAGACATCGTGGGCATACTTTTAACAAAACCTTCAGTGTAATCCGCAGTTCGGTAAGTCAATCAAGTATTGCAACCGTCTGCGAAGAAGCTTCTTGTCCCAACAGGACAGAATGCTGGAGTTCAGGAACTGCCACATTTATGCTCATGGGTGACACTTGCACTAGGGGTTGTAAATTCTGTAAAATAAAGACTAGCAGAACACCTCCACCTATCAATCCAGAGGAACCGCGATTACTCGTAGATGCGTTGAAAAACTGGGGAGAAATCCAATATATCGTTTTAACCAGTGTTGATAGAGATGATCTTGATGATGGTGGATCAACACATCTGGCCAGCTGTATCCGAAAGGTAAAGGAGGAGATCCCACATATCAAGGTGGAAATTCTTCTACCTGATTTTCAGGGAAACCGAGACGATCTCAAACGTATTATAGATGCAGGTCCTGAAGTGATCGCTCATAATGTGGAAACTGTTAGAAGACTGACACCAAAGGTACGAGATCGAAGAGCATCATACGATCAATCTCTACAGGTTCTTCGTATGGCGAAGGAGATAAATCCAAGCATATTCACCAAATCCTCAATTATGGTGGGTTTAAGTGAGAATCCTGAAGAGGTGGTTGAAACTTTACATGATTTGAGAAATAATGAGGTTGATTTTGTTACGATTGGTCAATACATGCGTCCATCACTACGTCAACTAGCAGTAAGAGAATATGTTAGTCTTGAGCAGTTTGAGGCGTATCAAAGGATTGCAGAGGAAATTGGATTTAGCTTTGTGGTCTCCAAGCCATTATCTCGATCTTCTTACAAGGCTGGAGAGGCTTTTATTTCAGACCTGATTGAAAGAAGGAAATAACTACTTACCACAAAATGGGCAGAACGTATCTGTAATTGAACGCTCTTTGAAACAATTCCAACATTTCTGCTTTTGAGTATCTGTAATTTCACTCATTTCTAGCTCATTTTTTAAAATTAAAAAAACCTGAGAATCAAATGCAAGCAGATTTTTTCTTCTCATATTGGTTAAAGTTGGGGCTAGGAGGTATCTAAGCAGGGTTAACAGAATGAGTAATCCAAAAAATGAAATTTTTGCTAATGTGCTTGGAAAGAGAAAATCAAGAAAACCAAGTATATAACTACCAACCCACATAATAATAAGGAAAATCCAGATGAAGCTGAATGAAGAACGTTGGGTGCTTCTTCTCTTATCCAATGATCGAATATGATCTCCCATTATCTTTTCTGATTCGATTGCTCCAAAATCAACTTTCAATGTTAGCAGATAAGGGTTATGCCGGTTTCTTTCCATAATCACTCGGGTTTTTGATGTATTAGCACCTACAGTGAATTCAAAGGAATCAGATGAAGTGCTATTTAGGTCAGAGAAATAGCCATGCTGTTTGAGAATATCCTGAACACTTTCCTGTAATTCGGGATTACCAACATTCTTGATTTTGAATGTATCTAGGATCATGGATAATTGATCTATTGCTTATTAACTTATAATGATTGTTGTAATTCAATTGTTTTTTCTTTTACTTTCGCTTTCTTCTACGTTTATCTTTTGATTTATTCGAGTTGAGTTTAATGGCCAGGACTTGCTTTCCAATGATCTCTTCTTCCTTCACATCATCCTTGAGATTAATTGCCTGGAAGGGTCGCTCAACATTACCAAAAGGATCATCTAGTTTCCCAATTACCCTGTCCTCAACCAGTGCTCTCCAATTTTTTCCCAAAAAAGGTGTGAGCGGATGACAGATGGCCTGTCTGTTAACTACATGTAGGATTTCACCAAGAGGTCTCTGATTCTTAGTAGCCATATTTACTTTCCTCTTTTCTTGGTTGTTTTCTTCTTGGCAGGTTGTTTCTTAGTCTGATAAGAGGAACGTTTTTTACCATGAGTGCTTTTCTTCTGATAAGTCTGCTTCTGTGTTTTCTCCTTGGTCACTGTTTCCTTCTTCTTAGTTTTCAGCTTACGGGTAATATCGGCAATATCATGGATAATATTTTGTTTTGGTATCTTATTTTTCTTGTCTATGGTTAATAATAATCTACCACGTTGCTCCCACCAGTTATTGGGGTATGCCTTGTCTTTTTGCAGTTCATATGGTAATTCGAGTTTTTTAACAGCATACTCCACCTTCTTCAGAGTGGCCTCTTCAGTAGCTTGCTCAATACTGACTCTTCTCCCACGCTTACGTGAAATACTCTTATCAAAATACTCTGGATAAATTACGTAATATTTCTTTCTTCGGAGCATGGGGAATCAATTTTCTTATTCTAGTAAAATACCGTTGATGTGACCTTCTTGTCCGGGTCGATTGGTTACTTTCACATCTCCGACAGAAGTTTTCAGAATAGCACCCTTGGTGATGATATCTCTTCTTCTGAATTCTTTGGAGGCATTGTTCTCATTCACATCTTGTATGGTTGCAACCTCAGTCTTACCAGTGGATGGAACAGTAACATTTATTGTGTTACTTCGATATAATTTGAACTTGTATGTATTTCCCATTCCTGAGATCTTTTTCTTGCGTATCTCATCAGTCTTGGTAATTGTAGTTAGTGCTGCAGCTCTACCGAGTTCTCTTTTCTTTTTCTCGGTATTGGATACCATGCGGCCTCCTGTGAATTTACGGCCTCTCTTGGCTTGAAATGTAGTCATTAACCTATGCACCACAGCTTTATATAAAATAATGATGATAGGATTCAAAATTATTATGCATACATGAAGACATTTTCAATTCTGTAATAATTCACAAAATATACTGATTATTAGACATTTGAACATAATTAACGCGCAATTTGACAAGTATAGCTACCAAAGTGACTGTGTAAATCATCAACTTATGATAATATATTTAATACCTCAACCAAAATTAAACTTGTAGTTCACATGAGTTCGACGAAACAAGTTGAAATCACCCCTGAAAGAAAAAATACCATCTTTCGTAAAATTCTGAGGATCTTTCATTATCGTGCATTCCGCACAACTTTCAAGAATACGTTTCACGTACCAATGACTGATCTGTATCATCCCTCCTTCAGAAAGCATTCTCATTATCCTTCTGTATCCGCTCGTTACAGGGGCCTACTTGCACTGAGCATAGAGGCCTGTACTGGATGTAAGAAATGTGAACGTGCTTGTCCTAATAACACCATCATTATGCATGAGAGGTTGGTTAATGGCAAGGTTCATCGTTTCCCCGGATATTACTCCGCCAGATGTATGTTCTGTGGCTTATGTTCTGAGGCTTGTGATAGACAATTTGCCATACGTCATACAGATCAATTCGAGGAAGTAGGTTATATCCGTGAACAGGTATACTATCCACCTGAGCGTATGTTTGCCCTATGGGATAGACATATTCAACCTAAAATCGATGCTGGTATGACACATGCATCCACACCTGATAAGAGAAGAGCAGATGAGGATGGTAAAATAATGCATCCCGAACCACCAACTAAAAAAGCAAAAGAAGAACCAAAAACTGAGTAAATTATGATACTCCTAGTGAGTGAAGTACTTTACTAACCTCGATAATATCATTTGGACAATTCACCCTTTGAACTTTGAAATTTGGGGCAATCATTGTTAATGGTAACTCAACCACATCTTCAATAGCTTGTTCTATTACTTTTATGAATTTGAATGGATGAGCAGTAGCCACTGCAATGCAATTGCTTAAGCTCTTACTCAATATGATATACATGGCTGTGGCTGTATGTGGGCATACAATTCTTCCATAATCCTTCTTTATGATTTCAATAGTATTCAGGATCTGCTCATTGGATACTGATAGGACCGATATCTCATGCTCGACAAGCGGTGCAATCACCTTATAGCGTTCAAAATTACTAGGATCTCCGACATCCATGGCTGAGGCTAGAGTTGTTTTGGATTCTCTTGGAAGATACTCTCCCGAGTTAAAATACTCTTCTAATGTTGAATTGGCATTGGTAGCCAGATAGATTTTCCCAATTGGAAATCCACTTAATTTGGCCCATAGACATGCCAGGGCATTGCCAAAATTACCAGTCGGAATGATATAATCTGCAGGTTGATCATGGTCCTCTAACCAGTTAAGGCTTGAATATGCATAATAAACCATTTGGGGTAATAACCGAGCGATATTGATGGAATTTGCTGAACTCACATTCCTGAACTCCTGAAGTATTCTCTTGGCCAGATATTGACAATCATCAAAACTACCATCAATGGATAATCCATGGATATTTTCCCCCATCTGAACTAATTGTTGTTCCTGGAATGGTGTAACACGATTTCGTGGATAGAGAATGATTACTTTGTTTCTCGTATCTCTGAATGCAGCAGCAACAGCTCCTCCTGTATCTCCCGATGTGGCGACAATGATGCTGATATCACCGATGTACTGCATACATTGTGCCACGAATCGAGCTCCAACATCTTTGAAAGCCCCAGTTTCTCCGTGGTAGAGCTCAAGAATTGATTGAGCGCTAGTTAAGTTTTGTAATGGTATCTGAAAATTGAAGGTATTCTGACATATCTTCTTTAAATGAGGTTTAAGTTGATCATCCTTGAAAAATGGAGTTAGAAGTTGTATTGCTAATTCAGTTAAATTTTTACTAGAGATATCACTTGCATTGATCTTTGGGATCACCTCAGGAATGAACAGACCTCCATCTGGTGCAAGACCCATACGAATCGCATCTGATAGGGAAAATGATTTTTGCATATCACGGGTGCTAAGATACTTCAAATAATCCTTGCACCTTCTACGGATATCTGTGTTATCCAACTATCAAACTTGTTGGGTAGATTCATATCTAATAGATGACTTTGCAGACCCTCCAACCTAGTTGGATCCTCATGCCATGCGAAGAGAGTAGGTCCAGCACCAGATATGGAGAAAATTTGAACATCATGTTCACGGCAAGCATGCTGTATAGTATCAAAGCCTGGTATGAGCTGTTTTCTCTGTGTTTCGATGATGTGATCCTTGAAATACTTGTTGAATATATACTTATTACCAGTATAAAGTGAAGAGATCCAGCCAGCTAAATGCATGGATTGCATGGTGTGCGTTTTGAGATCCACTGAATGTTGTAATATATCACGAGCATCCTCAGTCCTGATTTGCATATGAGGATGGATTAGCAGAAAATAACCTTCTGGGATGGGTAGTTGGATCACATCCATAGTATTCACATCTCCATGTGTATCGAGTGATAGGGTGAGTCCTCCATAAAGCGCTGGAACCACATTATCTGCATGCAGGGATCCTGATGCCACAGATTCTCCCAATAGGGCATAGTAGAGCATCTCCTTCTTGGAAAGACCTAACTCAAGTACTGCATTTGCTGCAACAACACTGGCAACTGCAGAAGCCGCAGATCCTCCCAGTCCGGATGCCATAGGTATACCTTTTACAATATCAATGGCTAATCCACAATCCAGTTTTCTATCCTCGAGTAATCTCACAAGTGGATAGCTGGCACTGTTCTTCACAGGATCAACAGGTAGTTCTACTTCTGATATAATATTCCTAAATTCCACACCTGAATCTATTGTCTCGACAGTAACAGTATCCCCTAGAATGGGTATGGCACAGCCAAGCATATCAAACCCTACTGCAAGATTGGCCATGGTTGCCGGTGCAAATGCAGTGCTCTTCTTCACAGATTGAGTGTTACATGAGGTCGATATAAGCCTATAATTTGAACCTTTAGAAAACTAGTGAATTTTGTATGAAATTCAATCATTATAAGAAATCACCCAAATTAGTTAAGATAAGTAATACAATGGCAATAGCCAATAATGCAAAGGCTATTGTCTGAATACCATGAACCAGATTGAATATGATAGGGTCAAGTGTGGCTTCCTGAAGGATAATTGAGCTGGGAATTCCAAGAATGAACGCTGTTAGAAGAGAAGTAATAAGTATTTTAGAAATAATTGATGATTCATCTCTCCAAATTGCTACTATAACATTGAACAAGACTAGACAGAACCCAGTAAACACTAGACATATGATGATATAAAACAAGCCCTGAAAGGTGGGAAATACCGTATATCCCAGTAATGTTACACTCACAGATAAAATAAGGATTCATTTAAATGGACACTTTATGTATTCTAAAGTATGAGTACTAATTATGGATGATGGTGGAGGTTGGTTCATGGGATCTTATATATCTCACCGAGGAATGTGCTCACGGTTGGCAAAACAAGCCCGGATGAAGCTATTATCAATCAACTATCGTTTAGCTCCTGAATATCCCTTTCCCGCAGGATTAGATGATTGTGTCAAAGCCTATCATTGGTTACAGTCACAAGGATATTCGTCGAATCAAATTACAGTAGCAGGAGATTCAGCAGGTGGTAACCTTACTCTCGCACTACTGTTAAAATTCAAGGCTGAAGGGTCGGATTTACCATATTCTGCAGTTTGTTTCTCTCCTGCCACAGATCTAACCGGTTCAGGAACTACATATAGTACTCGAAGAGATAAAGATCCCTTTTTTGGTAATCTTACCGATTCTCAGGTATTTGATGATTATATAGGTGATAATGATCGCAAAAATCCCCTGATTTCACCATTATTTGGATCTCTAGATGGTTTACCCCCAATTCTAATTCATGTGGGTGAGTATGAAGTATTACTTGATGATTCAGTAAGATTTGTAGAGAAAGCAAGACAAGCTGGAGTAAATGCTTCTCTTAAGGTATGGCCGGGCCAGATACACGTATTTCAGGCATTTTCTCCATTAGTACCAGAAGCAAGGCAGTCAATACGAGAAATTGCAGAATTCCTTAACTCACATGAGTAGTATCCAACATTTGACAAAAAATAATGGAAATACAGCGGTCTAGTTGGACAAGAAATTGAACTCTTTCCCTAGTAGAGTTGTGTCGATATCGATCAATATATTGGATAATTTTGCACTTTTTACATAAATTTGAAATTTATTCCAATCAATGAGAGCTCGAAGCATTTAAAAAAATCGTTCCCAGAATGCGATTTATGACTAGCAAAAAGGCCATCTTCGTACTACTTGTACTAGGATTGAGTATGATTCCCATTACTGCAGCCTCAGCACCTCCACGTGTGGTGATGATACCTGGCTGGCATGGTGATGGGTCGATTTTTGATACCATGATCCCTGTACTTAGCTCTCAAGGGCTGGAAGTAATTGATTTTAATGATGCACAATCAGGCATTCAAGCAATCTCTCATGATGCATCAGTATATCCTGGTAATCTTGATATTCCTGCACTCGCAAATCAGGTGGAGGAGATGATAAAATCACGAACCAGCTCAGGTGAGGTCATCAATATTGTGGCTCATTCCATGGGGGGATTGATCTCGAGATATCTCATCGAAAAAGGTGCTGTAGATCCCAATATAGATGATAACTGGGCTGAGAGGATTAATACCTTGTTTATGCTGGGTACACCCAATCATGGTACATGGGAGGCATATGTTGGTTCTATCTCTCCAATATTTGGTGATTGGTCTGCTTCAGCAAGACAGATGCAGCCTGGATCTACTTTTCTAGATTCACTTGGTTATAGTGAATATCCAGGAGAGCATTACATCACCATTGGTGGTTCTCCATGGTATCTTCCAGGTTTTGATGGAGTGGTACCCACAGACAGCCCACGTCTGGATGGTGCTGAGCACCATGTAATATCGGGTCATCATGGTGAGTTGGCAACATTACCACAATCAATTGATTTCATTTTGGAAACACTTGGTTATGTACCTCAGGACCTGGGTCAAGCTTTAAATTTAAAGGGACAGGCATTCATACGGTTAGAATACCTATCCATGATTGAGGATCATGAGTGGGGTGCAGATGAGGATTGGTCATTTGAGATCTATGTGGATAAGGATGGTGGAAGTAACAGCTATGTTTATCAGAACACGTTGTATCTTGAGAAGGATGGTCCCTTTATCTGGGCTCCTGGTAACAATGGCCCCAACACTGCAACCTTTGCCATACCTGGAACTTCACCACGTATGGATATCAAGGTCATTCTCAAGGAAGATAATGATCTGATAAACACATTTTTCTTCAGAGATATCATGTACTCCGAGGATCTAGATGGTATGGATTACTACTCTGATTTTGCTGCTGATCCCAGTGGAAATGGAAATAATGAGTTGAGATTATCCATCAATGGTATCACATCAGAAACAGCAAGAACTGTGGATGTTAAAGTTGTGATGACCCAGGTTAGAGTAGATGATGATGGAGACTGGGGAAAAGGAGAGAATTACTTCGAGACCTCAGTAGGTATGACTGGTTATGAACTGGATTACAATGAATGGGCATACTGGGTTGGAGAGGATACCTATTACATCTATGACACATGGGGGCCAAATTCTGGCTATGATGCCATATTCTACACTGGGTTAATGCTCAAGGATGCCCAGCTTCATGTTCATTTTGAGTTATGGGATGATGATGGTATCTGGTCCTCTGATGACTACTTGGGATCATTAGATCGATACTACACCGCACAGTACGCTGGTGGTTACTACTACTACGATACAGGTGCAGCAGCTTGGTGGTATACTATAACCGTAATCGATGTATCATAATACACAAATGATTTACTAAAACTAGATAATTAATCTTGAAATTAGTAATAATTATTCATCATCAAATAAGACAAAATAATTACTGATACTAATTAGGGATGAAAATGGCAAAGAAATCAAGAAGAAGAAATACAACCCAGACACTGAAAATTACCAATTCAACATCGAGTCGATCTGGCACTTATCACAAGAAATCAAAGAAAAGCACTAAACAAACGAATACCCTTGGGATAATCCTAATCGTTGTCATCATACTTATAGTTCTGTACAGACTTTTGGAATTTTAATTCTCCAATAATTTTGATAAATAAGATATAACACAATGTAGCTATATCATTTAAAAGATTCTACGATCAAGTTACAAAAGATAAGAAGAGAACTGATTAAATTTATGATATAGTAGAAGTAATCTAATACAGGTGTATGAATTTTGAGTTGTATCAAGTTTATTGGCATAAGAAATGGCAAAAAGGCAATTAAGCAAATAAATGAGGTTCTTGAGAAGAATAAAGAGTTGGTTATCAGTGAAACTTTACCATTGAATATTGAGGAATGCTGTGATGATTTCTACGTTACAATTAAGAAGAGAAAACTTGGATTTTACATTGATATGGGCCCTAAATCCGGAGAAGGACATGATTTTGGAATAGAAATAAATACAAAGGATAAAACCATGGATATGTGGGTCGGAGAGGTTATCAGTGATTCTGAGGAATGATCTAACAATCAATCAGAATTATGAATTAATATGATAGGTCCATTCAAGTCTGTAAATTTTAATTTCCATTTAATAGTTATATATATTAATTAATTCTTATTAGTTTCTGTTCCTTATCTGAGGACTACAATATTCTTTTTTCAGATGAATTACAGGATTTGCAGGATCAGAAGATAATTCAACTATTATGTTGAGTATTTTTGCGATATTGTAAATTATTTCTCATTTGGATGATCAAAATTCTATATTGTTCTGCAAGTAATGCTAATACTTTTTTTTACCATTTTTATGATTGACGTGGAACTTAAAATTATCAAATTTTTTAAGGAGGAAATTTTTACAAAATGCCATTAATTTTGGAATACGAGGGTAAAGAGCTATTTAAGAAGTATGGGCTCAATCTCTCTAAATCTATTCTTGTTACATCGGCTGAAGAGGCCAAAGAAGCCGCAACAAAATTGGGATTGCCAGTTGTTGTAAAGGCTCAAGTACTCTCAGGTGGCCGTGGAAAAAGAGGACTGATAAAACTCGCCAAAACAGAGGAGGAGGTTATTCAGCACTCAATTGACATTCTGTCCAAGACAGACATTAAGACAAACAACAAACCTGTGACCCATCTGCTAATCGAGGAAGGTGCTGAAATCGCAGAGGAGTACTTTATTTCAATGGTGAACGATTCTCATACCTTGGAGACTCTAGTGCTATTTTCCACCGAGGGTGGAGTGGATATAGAATCTCTTGCTGAGGAGAGACCTGAAGCCATCGATCGTATCCGTGTTCCCTATGATGGAGACTATCAGCCATTCATGTTCATGTCAACTCTAGCAAAAAGAGGATTGACTGGCAATATAAAGATTGGTGTGGCCAAGATCATCTCCACACTGGTTGATATGATGAAAAAAGAGGATCTGACACTTGCAGAGATCAATCCTCTTGTAATCACCAAGTCAGGTGAGGTACTTGTTCTTGATGCTCGTATCATGATTGATGCCAATGCCAACTTCAGACATCCTGAGAGGGAGAACTACCTCTCTGAGGAGTTGAGAAACACTGAGAATGAGGCTGATGCCAAGGCTCATGATCTAGCTTATGTTGATTTAGGCGGTGAAATAGGCATGCTTTCCGTTGGGGCTGGTCTAGGTATGGCCACTGCTGATCTCATTGCCATTTTTGGTGGTTCACCAAGAAACTTCCTTGATGTAGGTGGTGGTGCAGGACAGGAAAAAGTGGAACATGCACTACGTATCATGGTCAAGGATGAGGGATTAAAATCTGTTCTCATCAATGCTTTCGGTGGTATCACCCGTATGGATGAAGTGGCAAGAGGAATTGTTGCTGCCCGTAATAATCTCGAGGCATTCAGTGGTGACAACGCCATCCCCATCATTGTACGTCTAATGGGTACCAATTACGAGGAAGGTATCAAGATAGTGGAAGAGGCCGGAATGAAGGCCTATAAGGATATGAACCCCGCAATTGAAGCTGCAGTTGCCGCTGCAAAAGGAGGAAACTAAGATGTTGTTAGATAAGGATACTAAGGTTATTGTGCAGGGAATTACTGGATACCAGGGTATGTTCCATGCCAAGCTGATGAAGGAATATGGAACCCAAGTGGTAGGTGGAGTCAGGCCTGGCAAGGGCGGATCAGAAGTAGATGGATTCAAGATCTTCGATTCTGTTAAGGAAGCCATGGATGAGACTGGAGCAACCGCTTCAGCCATCTTTGTTCCAGCAAAATTTGTCAAGGCTGCAGCTATTGAGGCACTAGCTGCCGGAATCAAGTTACTGGTGATCATTACCGAGGGTGTTGCAGTCAATGATACCATGGAGATCAAAAATAGGGTCAATAGGATCAATCAGCATACCGATGAGAAGGTAGCATTAATCGGGCCAAATTGTCCCGGATTAATCACACCAGGACAGGCCAAGATTGGAATCATTCCAGTCAATATTGTCAAGCCTGGCAAAGTTGGAATTGTATCAAGGTCAGGAACCCTAACCTATGAGGTCATCATTCAGCTAACAAACGCAGGTATGGGTCAGAGCATCTGCATCGGTATAGGCGGTGATCCCATAAAGGGTTGGAATTTCATCGAGGCCCTTGAATATTTCCAAAACGATCCCAATACCGAGAAGATAGTGATGGTAGGTGAGATCGGTGGAAATGCAGAGGAACTTGCAGCTGATTACATCAAAGCAAACGTCACCAAGCCAGTTGCTGGATTTATCGCAGGAAAATCTGCCAGAGAGGGTAAAACCATGGGTCATGCTGGTGCAATCGTCATGGGTAACGTAGGTACAGCTGCTGGTAAGATCAAGGCACTCGAGGCTGCTGGTGTGAAAGTAGCTGAGAAGCTCTCTGAGATTCCTGGATTGTTACAATAAATAAAAACTAAAAAAATCAAACCCTTAGAAAATTATAAATAAATAGATTTTCCATTTTTATCGCAAAATATCTTAAAATGGAAAAAAATATAATCAATATAGATAAAATGGAAGAAATCACTGAGATCTCTTTAGAACAGCTGGAGAGTTACAGAGACCTATTTGAAGAAAGAAAAGAAGATGAATCTAAATATCCTTGGCCTGATGATATAGTTAATTTTTATAAGCAATTTATCGAGAGAGGAGTAAAATTTTATGCTCTTGGTAAAAGTGCTTTTCTTCAATTTCGCCCAAAGCAAGGAATGATATACGTATATGCAAGTAACACCTTACCTATAAAGAAACAGGAAGTTTTGGTTGGAAAATTACTGGATTGTGGTATGGAACTTCTTAAGGACAGAAAATTCATTATATTACTGGGACCTCATACTGATTTTATTACAAAGTATGCTAATAATCTTGGATTTCGTTGGATTCTTCACCATACTTACAAAATCCCACTTGAAAAAGAAATTCAGAAATTGGATCTTTCAAGTAATGAACGTATAGAAGTATACATGCCAGAAATGGATGATGAAGTTATCATTCTTCTTGATCAATTTAGACATCCTCATACAAATAAGGGCGTCTTCATGGATTGGTACTATGAAAATGCAGGTGGTATTAAATCAAATATTGATAGTATAAGGCAAAATGAAAATATGCATCTTGAAGGATATTCAAGAGTGCTGAAAATAGATGAAAAAATAGTTGGGGTGTGTACTATCAACAAATACAAAGAAGATGATTTCTTGTATGAAATAATCATTGATAAGAAATACAGAGGGTTGGGATTAGGTAAAAAATTAGCTTCTCATACCTTAGCTGATTATCAAAGAAGTCCTAGAAATAAGGGAAAAATACTAATAAAGATTGAAAGAGAGAATATTGCAAGCCTAGCTCTTTTTGATTGCTTCAATAAAGTTCTAGTAGAAGAAAATGATCTTTGGGTTATTCTTAGAAAATAAATACGTTTTTTTTTATATTATCATCAAGACAAATGTAGGAACTATTGCATGTAAGATCAAGGTACTTGTAATTAAACTTCAATGGAGCTTTCTTAATATTGTTGTTTCTTTATTAAAACACTAACAGTAACCAAGTTGAGTAATACTAAGAATACAAGTAGAAGAGAGAAACCAGGCGTATCCTCAACCTCAGATGTACTCTCAGGTGGTTTCTCCGTGGTTGTTGTATCCTGAGGATTTGATGAAGTACTAGTACTCGTGGTACTAGTAGTGGTTTCGATTGCTTCAACAGTAACAGTTGCAGAATCTGATGCTGAATTCCCACTTTGATCTGTAATGGTAAGCACAATATTGTAGATTCCTGGAACAAGAGAGGAGAGATCGTAATAAATCTCATCTCCTGGGATCCATGTACCACTCACAACATTGATCCCATCAGCAATTTCGTAAGTTCCATTACCTGCATCACTTATTGTCCAAATGAGGTCAACATTATCACCTTCTGTGATAGTCACATCGTCTGGACTACTAATTTTGGGATCTGTAGTATCATCCACAGTTATAATAACTGTATCCGATACATTATTGCCAGATACATCAGATACTAATAAAGTAATGTTATAATTTCCAAGAGAAGATACATCCAATGATACTGAGATACCTACTCCAGAAACCCAGACACCGGTTTTAGCACTGGATCCATTGATATAGATCTCATATCCTGCAGGATCAAGATCTGTTACCGTCCAGGTAATCCCTGAAAAACTGTTGCCAAGTTCCACTGATACATCGGCTGGACCGTCAATGGATGGAGCTACTGTATCCACCACAGTTACAACTACAGAATTGGTGATCTCATTTCCTGATACATCAGTGACCGTAAGCACATAAATGTATTGGCCAACTGTCAGGCCATCAATATCCAATGTGAGTTCAAATCCATCGTTCCAGGTATCCGATCCTATTTCGGTACCATCTCGAGATACAGAATATGTGTTTGGATGTGCGTCATTGAGAGTCCATATTATTGTATTTAGGGTACTACCTAGCTCGTACTCGATATCTGCAGGTGAAGATACTATTGGGGGTACAGTATCAGTAACGGTGACGAATACGGTATCTACTACTTGATTACCACCAATATCTGAGATCACAATGGTGAAATTATATACTCCAAATACAAGTCCATCCACATTCACAGTGATATCATTTCCAGAGGTCCAGCTACCTGATTTAATCTCGAGTGAGTTACGATATATAAGATAAGTATCAGGATTGACATCATTTGCTATCCAACTAATACTGTTACCTGTCTCACCTTCCTCATATGAAAGATCAGCAGGAGTGCTCAGAGTAGGATTATTGGCATCAGCTACTGATACTTTTACCACATCTGTAACCGTATTACCGTTTGCATCGATAATAGTTATGACATAATTGTATATTCCAAGGGGTAAACCATCTATACTAACAGATATCGCATCCCCACTTGTCCAACTAGTTGAACTCACTACCTCGATGGAGTCTCTTGTCACAGTGTATGTACCAGATCCAGAGAGATCAGTTACACTCCAGATGATGCTATTTCCAGTACTCCCCTCGAGTAAGGATACATCCTCAGGGGTACTCACCGACGGAGAGGTTTGGTCAAGCACAGTCACTTCTACCTGATCAATGACAGAATTTCCATTGGCATCAGTAACACTAACAGAGACTATATTTATACCAATGGGTAAATCATCGACATTGAAGCTGATAGTATCTGGTTCTGTCCAAGTTCCTGATGTAACCACTTCACTATTAACACTAATTTCCCATGTTCCAGAACCTGAAACATCAGATGGTGACCATTCTATTGAATTTCCTAATGTTCCATTAACAATACTGAAGTCTGCAGGTGACCCTATAGATGGGTTTTGTGTATCAAATACGTTAATAATGACCGTATCACTGGCAATATTGCCCTGAGCATCAGTCACTGTTAGTACAACTGTGTTGATACCGATTTCGAATCCATTCACCTGCTGTGTTATCTGTGAAGCAATGGTTGGACCTCCAGTATTAAGCTCAACACCATTCACGGTGATAACAAATGTCCAGCTGGAGTCATCATCAATTGTCCAAAGAATAGAGTTCCCAGAAGATCCCAACTCGTAACCGAAATCAGCAGGTGAGTTCAGTACCGGATTTGTCTCATCAATTATGGTCACTGCAACGCTATCAGAATACTCATTTCCTAAGCTATCAGTTAAGTGGAGGATAAAAATATAGGTTCCCACAGAAAGGTTGTTGATTACTGTGTAATCAATGGTAATAGTTCCATTTGACCATGAACCAGAATCAATCTGAACACCATCTTGTTCTATCACATACGTAGTTGGATCATTATCACTAACAGTCCAAATTATTTTATTGCTAGAACTTGTTGACGTCTCACCCACAGATAAATCATTTGGCGAGTCAGCAGAGGGTGTCTGTCTGGGAGTGACTGAAAGGATAACAGTATCTGTTGCTTGATTTCCATCTTTGTCTGTAACCATCATAACAAAGATATAGATTCCCTCTCCATATCCATTTACATTTAATGTGTACTCAGTACCTGTTGTTGGTCCTCCTGAGTACTGTTCAGCTCCATTAACGGTTATTGTAAAGGTCCAGTAGGAAACATCATCGATGCTCCAAAGAATGGAGTATCCAGTATCTCCCTCCTCATATGTTATATCAGCAGGAGAGTTAAGTATGGGGTCTGTTTCATCAATAATGGTCACAGTAACTTCATCAGAAAACTCGTTTCCTAGGTCATCATACAATGTGATAACATATACATAGGTTCCCACTGCAAGATTATTTATGATACTGTTGTCGACTGTAATAGTTCCATTGGACCATGCTCCAGAATCTATCACAACACCATTTTGTTCAATATTGTAAGTATCAGGATCATTGTCGCTGACTGTCCAAATTATCTCATTTCCTACATCTGTTGAATTCTCACCCACATTCAGATCAGCTGGAGAATCTGCAGAAGGTAATTGTCTTGGTGTAACTGTAACAATGACAGTGTCACTGGCTGAGTTTCCATCTTTGTCAGTCACGGATATTACAACAATATTCTCACCCACGTCAAATCCATTCACTTGCTGGGTAATCTGAGTTGCTGTTGTAGGTCCACCAGTATTTAATTCAACCCCATTCACCGTCACTACAAAAGTCCAGCTGGAGTCATCATCAATCGTCCAGAGAATTGAATTTCCTGTACTGCCTTGCTCATAGCTGAAGTCAGCTGGCGAATTAAGAATAGGATCATATACATCAAGAATGGTAACCATTACCGTATCACTTGATTGATATCCCAAATCATCACTTAAGATTATGGTGAAATTGTATGTACCGATCACCAGAGCATTAATGACACCATGTTCAACCGTGATTGTTCCATTAGACCAAGTGCCAGATGCGATCTCTACACCATCCTGTTCAATTCTATAGGTATTTGGATTAGTATCTGATACATTCCATATGATCTGGTTGGATGTGAGTGTTGAATTCTCATCAACTGATAAGTTATCTGGTGAATCAACGGTGGGAGGATTTGGAGGGGTGACAGTAACAATCACGGTATCACTAATACTGTTACCAGCGGTATCAGTGATGGTTATTATCAAAGCGTGAATACCTGCAGGATAGCTCTTAATTACTGCAGGGATGCTACCATTGAAGAATAAGCTACCAGAAAGATACGGTCCCCCATTTATGGTGATGGTATATGTTGCCTGATCGCTATCACCCCAAGTCCAGATCAGATTTGCAACGTCTCTACCTTCCTCAAATGTAACATCAGCTGGGGAATCCAGCTCAGGGGCAACAGTGTCTTCAACAGTTACCAAGATACTATCCTTGCCCAAATTTCCAAAGGTATCAAGAACATAGATAGTGAAATTCCAAATTCCAAGATCAAATCCATCAGCATCTATGATAAGTGAACCATTTTCCCACGAGGTGACTGCCACCAACTCAACATTACTAGAACCTGGTCCATCATAACGAACCGTATAGTTGGCAGGATTACGGTCACCTACAGTCCAAACAATTGTATTGCCAATAGATCCCAGTTCATAGGTGTAATTATCAGGGTTGTTTAGATCCGGTAAAACATCATCTGGAAAGACAGTTACAAGTACCTCATCCGAAACCACATTACTTGACATATCCTGAAGGTAAAGTACAAAAGTATAATTGCCTACCAATAACCAATCAATATCAATGCTGATGGTTCCATTAGTCCATGTACCTGAATCTACAGGGGATCCATCCTTTGTGATTGTATAGTTGTATGGATACTGATCGCCTACCGTCCAGGTTAATACATGCCCTAATGTACCATTCTCATAGGAGTAATCAGGGAGAGTATATAGATCAGGTAATGTAGAGGGAGTAACTATTATGACCACAGTATCGCTATTTCTATTGCCTGAGGCATCATCAATAGTTAACACATAGGTATAAGTACCTGGACTAAGATCTAACAGCTTAAGGTCAATTGTTGTATTAAAAACTAATCCACCCGATAGAGATGAAATACCATTAATGGATATTGTATAGTTTGCAGTATCACGATCACCCCAAGTCCAAAGAATAGAGTTTCCATTGTTACCTTGCTCATATGTAATATCAGATGGAGAATCTACATACGGGATAATTGTATCTTTCACAGTTACCTGCACAGTATCATTTACAGTGTTGCCACTAGTATCGGTGAGGATAATGGTGAAATTCCAAATTCCTAGATCAAATGTATCAATTTCAATTGATAAGGTTCCATTGGACCAGCTGGTTGATGCTACTAGCATATCGGTTGATGGACCTTCATAAATCACAGTATAAGTTCCAGGATACTGATCACCCACTGTCCAATTGATTGTATTTCCCGTGCTACCAAGCTCCATATCAAAATCTCCCGGAGCTACGATAATTTCAGGATTATTCTCCTCAGTGACTAGAATAAAGAAGGTTTGAGTTGACATATTATTCACTGAATCTAACACAATAATGGTAATGTTATAGTGTCCAGGAGAATATCCAGATACTGTGAAACCTACAATTTCACCATCAATATAGTTGGTTGTTCCAGTAATTTCGATGCCATTTTCCTCTATTGTGTACGTACCAGGATAATCCTCAGTCAGTGTCCAACTCACATCACCAGGAGTATCACCAACAAGATATGTGACATTAGCTATGGAACTAACCACTGGTGCGATGCTATCTGCCACAAAACCACCATCATTTATTGTCCATCCTGCGGTTTCTAAAGTTTGTCTTGCATTGATTATCACAAGAACCAAGGTATAACTTGCAGATACATCTAGGATAATATCTGAATAAACTGTTTGAGTACTCCAACCAAGCAGAATTTTATCATAGTTCTGCTGTGATAGACCACTGAGATAAAACAAGTATCTCATATTTGTCACACCTGAAATATTCCAACTAGATAAATCCTGATCAAAGGTACTTGCTGCATTAAACATACTGTACAAATTGGTTGCACTATAAAGATTCCAACTCGATATATCAATATTGAAGGCATAAGCAGAATTAAACATCCCACTGAAATCAGTAACTCCTGTCACATTCCACGAACTAATATCTCCATTGAATACTTCAGCACTCTGGAACATCTCAAACAAACTGGTTGCTGATGACAAGTCCCATGTGGAAATATTTCCATTGAAAGCATCGGTTCTTGCGAACATCCACTTGAAGTCAGAAACTCCTGTCACATCCCACAGATCGAGATCCTGGTTGAATACAGATGCATAGTAGAACATCTCTGCCATGTACTTTACTGAGCTGGTATCCCATGAATTCAGGGCTTGATTAAATGCTATGGCGTACTTGAACATCTGAGCCATATCTGTTACTTTACTAGTATCCCAAGCACTCAATGACTGGTTAAATGCAGACGCATAACTGAACATTGCATACATATTTGTAACCTGAGACACATTCCAAGAGCCAATCGGCTGATTAAACACAGGATTGTTATCAAACATCAACATCATACTTGTTACGGATGAGGTATCCCAGATATTAATTGCCCCGTTGAAATTGGAGTTCCTGAACATGTGTTCCATGTCTGTAACAGAAGACACATCCCAGCTGTTTAAACTCTGGTTGAAAGCCACTGAGTTATAAAACATATTACGCATAGTAGTTGCAGACGAAACATTCCAAGACCCAATATTCTGGTTGAATACAATGGTCTCACTGAATGTACCATCAAAATACTGGACATTTGATACATCCCATGAAGAGATGTCGGCATTGAACAGCTCAGCATTCAGAAAAACCTCATTCATGTTGATGACATTGGAGACATCCCAGGAGCTGATGTCACCCTGAAAACTAACTGCATTGGCAAATAATCTTGGCATATATTGAACGCTACTCACGTTCCAAGCATTCAGTGACTGATCAAAAGCTGCCGCATTGGAGAACATTGAGTTTATCAGAGTAACATGTGAAACATCCCAAGTGCTGATATCACCGTTGAAGTTGTTAGTATCAGCAAAGGTGTAACGCATGCTGGTGATGGTTGAAGTATTCCAGCCTGATAAGTCCGCATTTCCCAGACTATCTGCACTGTGGAAGGCATAATCCAAGGAGGTAGTCTGGCTGAGGTCTGGTACATCGGTAGCCGTTATCTGCATGTTTTGTGCCCCGAAGAACTGGTTGGTTGTATCACCAAGTACTAGCGGCCCCCAGTTTGATACATCTATGATATTGAGCCTATCAGCTCCGTAATTGATACTGAAGCCCTCAATTGTACCGAGGATATAGAAGATATAAGTACCTGTTACAGGAAAACTAGCTGTGGCATTTGTACTATCATAGGAAATAACATGGAATGCTGTGGCATTACCATAGTAGACAGTAAAATCATAGCTACCCGAGGCAACCAATGGCAGTGTGATGGTATTATCCACGGTACCAAGACTGGTATCCCAAACCGAAACAAAATAACTGCTATTGAAGCCTCCATCATAAATTGTCCATGACTTGGTAACATCTAGGAACACCCGGGCTGTTGTCTGAGTATACTGTACACCTACAGCTCCAAGAGTAACATATGATTTCACACTCAACTTCGACCAAGACAGTAGGACTTTATCATAGGTGAACATATCAAGTCCACTAAAGTCAAACATGTTGTTCATCTGGTATACACCACTTATGTCCCAGCTGGAGATATCGGGCACATATGTGGCATTATAGAACATGCTATTCAAGTAATCTGCAAAAGCCATCGGCCAGTTCAGGCTCCTTTGATTGAATGAGTATGTATTCTGAAACATATTACGATAATACTGTCCGGTGGCAGTATTCCAATTGGAAATGTCCTGGTTAAATGCCCATGCATCTCGAAACATGTAATCAAAATAAGTGACACTGCTGACATCCCATGCAGTGAGATTGCCATTGAAACTGTGTGCTTGATCAAACATACCACGCATGTAATCTACGTCTCTTGTATCCCAGTTTGCCAGACTACCATTGAATGAATAGGCATACTGGAACATGTAATCCATATAGTCAACACGACTTACATCCCAGTTGGTTAGGTCTCCGTTGAATGCAGTAGCATTATAGAACATGTAACTTAGATCCTGCTCTGTAGAAAACTGCCAATTTGGCAGATCCTGGTTGAATGTAATGGCACCATCAAACATATATGCCACACCAGTCACTCCACGCATATCCCAAGAGGAAATGTCTCCATTGAAGACTTTGGCGTTTTTGAACATATAGCTAACATCAGCATTGAGATCCCATCCCAAGATATCTCGGTTGAAGGCCTCGGCATTCTCAAACATCTGTTCAAATCCCCAGTGCCAGGAAGCATCGTCTACCGAACTCACATCCCATCCAGAGATATTTCCATTGAATGCCTTGGTATCCATGAACATCTCAGACATACCTTCCACTGCACTGGTGTCCCAGGAATCAAGATCTTGATTAAAAACCGTAGTATTCTTGAACATCCGGAACATAGTTGTTACACTGGATACATCCCAGGTACTGATATCCTGATTGAACACAGGATTATTGGTGAACATGCTCTGCATGTCGGTGACTTTACTCACATCCCAACCTGTGATATCTTGATTGAACAAATAAGCATCCCTGAACATCCCAAACATATTCAGTACATTTGATGTCTTCCAGCTTGAGATATCTGAGTTGAACTTGTAGGCTCCATCAAACATTAAAGACATGTCTGTGACCAATGAAGTGTCCCACGCACTGATATTCCCAGAGAATTGAGCTGCACTCCGGAATGTACTGTACATACTTGTCACTGTAGATGTATTCCATTTGGAGACATCTCCATTGAATTTAAACCCAAATAAAGAATCCATGATTTTTAGAGAGGTTATTTGCCAGGTGCTAATGTTACCGTTAAATGGATTATTAGAGAACATATATCCCATATCTGTTACAGAAGAGACATCCCATTGATCAAGATCTTGGGAGAAAGAATTGGCTGCGAAGAACATCTTGTACATATTGGTGACTTTGCTCACATCCCAGCTGTTCAATGATTGGTTGAAAGCATCCGCATCTTGAAACATGTATGGCATATTAGTCACCTGTGAGGTATTCCAACCACTAAGATCTCCGTTAAACGCTTTAGCTCCATTGAACATAGAGTTCATATCCGTTATAGTCGAGGTGTTCCAATGAGAAAGTGAGGAATTTAATTTTAATGCTCCCTGGAAACTCAGGCTCATATCAGTGGTCTTACTAAGATCCGGAGCATCAATTGCCTTGATTTGAAGGTTCTGAGCCCCATAAAAATGTCCTCGTGTTGGACCAAAAGCCATTGATCCCCATTGATGGACTGCTATCAATTTATTCCTATCCGGGGATGCCCCAAGCAAATAACTCCAACCTTCAAAGATACCTATAACTGTTACATTATATACACCTGAGCTGTCAAATATATGCGTTGCAGCAGTTGTATTATATCCAGTCACAGTAGAATTAGTTCCATCTCCCCATAAAACCACAAAATCATACGTTCCTGTATTGACAATCGATAAGGTGATTGAATTATCACCGTCACCTAGTGATGTGTTCCATTCGGTAATGAACCAGTCTGATTCAGAATAATCATCAAGATTGATAGCATCTACCTTCATTACTGGGCCATCATTGGGAATTCCTAATTCAGAATAGTCTTGAATATTAGATCCAAATGCTGATTTAGATGTGCTATCAGAATATCTTTCTGCAATATCATTATGTAATTTACGGGAATACTGGTTTATTTCACTATCCTCAGTATCTATAATGGGCTCCTGGACAGTAGTTTCTTCATATTTCATAACACCAGATTGTCTAGTGGATACCTCATGATGTCTTTCAAGACCCAGGTAGTTTAGAAATGTCTCATATTGATTTTGGTTCATTTCACTAGCTTGTGTATTTGTATACTCATCTTCAATATGGTAGGATGCAGAGGGAGTTAACCCAGCTATCATTATTATTGCGGCGACTATAGCCTTTAGTTTCAAGTATTTCAATATATTAACAACTCACTATAATGCTTGGGAAAGCATTTTCTCAACAATTTTTAAATATTGGTAAATAATAATTAAAATCTTTTTCTCTGAGAACGTTTACAAGACCATCATTACTACCATTTACTCAAGATATTTAATTTAGCAATATTATTTCTTTAAAGCAAATGAGAATTGATTATCCTTGAAAATTGTTAATTACTTACATCGGAGCAGGTGAGAAGAAATTGAAATAAAGTCAATTATCTCAATGAATATGTTTTAAATTATGATAGAATTTACACTTCTATGGCCCATCTCCAAACTGAAAAGATAAAAGAAATTATTGAGCAATTATCAACAGAAATTAAAAATAATTATGTTTTTCCTGAAATTGCGAATGAATTAGTAGAGAAGTTACACCAAAATACAAACAATTACCTCCAAATAACTCATGCAAGGAAATTGGAACAAATTATTACCAAGGATCTTCAGCAATGGTCTAATGATAAACATTTTTATTTTGAGTATAATCCAAAAGAGGCACATCTTGGAGAGGAACGGGGAGAATATCAAATATCAGATGAAGAATTAAAAATAGGTTATCACCACAATTACTTCATAAGAAAAGTGGAGTGTTTACCAGGAAATATTGGATATATTCTGATTAATGATTTCTTTCAATTAGAACACTCTGGTGATCCTATTTTTCATGCATTACAATTTTTATCAACAACTGAAGCCATTATCTTAGATGTACGATATAATGGTGGAGGGGATTCTGATGTAATCCAATTCTTAATAAGTTATTTTTTGGAACCTAAAGCCATACTATTGGAAACATTTTCAGAACCTAGAAAAAATAGGGAACAACAATTATATTCATTATCATATGTGGTTGGAAGGAGATTCCCCAAAAAACCAATCTATATACTTACCAGCTCACGGTCTGCCTCTGCAGCTGAACATTTGGCATATGATCTGAAAAATCTACAAAGAGCATCGATAATAGGAGAACAAACCAAAGGAGCTGCAAATTTCCCAGATGTTATTCCAATTGCTCATACTTTTCTTCTATGGTTGCCTATTGGTAGACCAATTAATCCACATACAAATGGAAATTGGGAAGGTATTGGGGTTGAGCCAGATATTAAAATTAATCAGGATAGGGCCTTGTATATTGCTCATAAGACAGCCATTCAAGAGATAATGAAAGACAAATCAGTAAATGAAACTCAAGAGCAATTGTTACATTTTGATACGGAACTCATTGAGGCAATCTATAATCCAGTCTCACCCAAAGTATCCGATGAACTGCTGGGAAAATATGGTTCTTGGTCAGTAGTATCAAAGAACAAAGGATTATATTTTAACTACAACAATATCGATTTAGAAATGATTACTCATGATAATATTCAATTTTTTGTTAATGAGATGTTTAGAATTCGATTTACAACCACTAATGATACTGTTTCTGTAGAATTATTCAATAAGATGATGTTAAGAGAAACATCGATACATAAAGATTAAATTGATTTAGAAACTATATTTCAACTGCTTTACTATTTATTAAATTCTCAAAAGATCACCTTTCTAAAAGATAAAATCCAATTTTTTTATGAATCTCTTGTTGCGAGTTTATCAAAATTTATGGGAATAAATCAGGATTATCAATAAATCTTCATATAGATTGATTTTAATTCAAAGGCTATGAGTAGTCTGTGGACTGATGATTTAGTAACTGGTATAGAAGAAATAGATAAGCAGCATTATGAGATTATTGACAAAATGAGTGAAATGGAAGTGTTCATCAATGAGAATAAGACTACTGAATTTGTATTTGATTATCTAGATTTTCTCTATCATTACATTCATGCACATTTCAAATCTGAGGAGAAATGGATGAAAGAAAATAACTATGGTTCTTTAGAAACCCATCAAATACAACATCGTGGTTTTATTAGAAAAGTGGAAGATATGATTGAGAAATTCGATGTAGTTGGAGAATCAGATAATTTCTTTGTCGAAATTCATATGTTTGTATCCAGCTGGTTTATTACCCATATACGAAAGGTTGATCTAGAAATGATCAAAGAAATCAAAAACCGATGAATGGGTTGAAAGTTCAATTAATCATCATACCTTTGCCAGTAAGTATTAATGGGATGTATTTCTCAATTCTTCGTATTCTAGTAGTTGGTTGTTTTGCTGCTGAAAAGTACAATAGATATTGTCTTTGTCTACCTGGAGTTAGAGATTCAAAGGCAGCTCGCAATTCAGGAAACCCCTCCAATTTATCCTGAAACTCCTCTGGAATATCATACTCATCAGTCTCTTTCAATTGCACCTTCAAACCAGCCTTCTCCACCTCTATAGCCTCTAAGATGTATTCTTTGATATATTCTCTCTTCTCATCAATTTCTCCTAGATTGGTGATCCTAATCTGTCTAGCTGCCTGTGTATTCTTAGATAATTGAATTAATAGATTATTAGGATCTTTGAGAAGGGCTCCCTTGAAAAACATCAATGCACAATACGCTTTAAATGGTTGAATGATGACAACATTATTTTCATTGCATGAATAACAGGGTTTTCCCCATTTTATTTCCTCTTGTAGTTTTACTTCAAGACAGATTGTTCTTAATTGTTCCATCTCATTTCGCCACTGCTTAGCATCTTCCAGAAAGGAATCGACACTAGAATACTTTTTCAATACAATATACTCCTTTTTTGAATATCGCAGAAATTTATATTTCAAGATTAAGGTAGATGAATCTATATGATCAACTTCCTTACTGCATTATTAGGGATTTCTTGTATCACTTGAATTGCAGATTCAATCACCCATAGTTGACTAATTCCTAGGGATATGTATTGTTTGAATTATCATTATAGCTATCTTTTTCCTAAAATTGCATTGAATTATATAGGTAAATTGCCATACACTCAATATGAAGGTAGAATTATCAAGTGCTCCTCTGATTAATACGGAATTACTTAATTTTCTTAATCTGATCTGTTATATCTCGATTCTTTTCCTACCTCTGTACTCCAAATATGGGGTAATAATTTCTCAGGGACAAACCAGATATTATGTACGTGATCTGCAAGTGATATTTATTGAGATAATTATAATATCAAGCATTCTCTTTATTTATCAAATAATCATATATTTCACAAATTCTGAATTACGACCTGATTTACCTTACATTATCTTATTTATTATGAATTTGGGAATTTCAATTGAACTTATTGTCATACTGCTAAATGAATCTGGCGAGGTACTGACTGGTGGTTATTTCATTGTTTATCTAGTAATTCTTAATATCTTGGTGATCATCCAGTTGATCAAATATATTCGATGGTCATTTTTCATTAAGAAAAGAAGTATAAACCTAAGTGCATTGATCTTTTATAGTTTATCTTTTCTTATCATCATCATTTTGCTTTTGAGCAATTGGAAGGGATTTCTAATAGGAATTTCGCTTTCCATGATCTTTATCTATGATTCCCGAAAATCAAGAGTATTTTTACCAACAGTATTCAAACAGAATTAATTGGCCATGAGATAGCAATGATTCCCTTACAAAAATTAGAAATAAATCACCACTAGCCATAAAAATTCATTAATCAATTCAAGATTACTGTATCAATGAGTAGCCTTTGGACTGAAGAATTGGTATCTGGGGTTGATGAAATTGATAACCAGCACTATGCGATTATAGATAAGATGAGTGAGATGGAATTAGCCATCAATCAGAATCAGACCAAGGAACAGATCAAGGATTACTTGGATTTCCTTACAATGTATTTCAGCGAACATTTCGAATCTGAGGAAAAATGGATGAAAGAAAAGAATTGTGAGACGATAACAGAGCACAAACTTCAACATACAAAATTCATCAAAGAGGTAAATCAAATGATAGAAAAATACCTTGGCTCAGGAGCTAGTAATAATCTTTTTGTTGAAATCCATACCTTCGTATCAACTTGGTTTATAACCCATATAAGGAAAGTAGATCTTCTGATGATCTCCAAGTTACGAGAAGAAAAATGATTGAACCTAATAGAAATGATTAATGGTCTACTATGTGGGACAGTGTATACCCCAAGTATTGCCAAAACAATCCTTAAAATATGCAGCAAAGCCTATGTTTGGAGCAATCTGGAATTTCTCTTTTACCACTTCTCCTCCATGATTCTTTACCATCTCCAGACTTTCCTCTATACTCTCCACTCTCATCACTATGGTGAATCCTGTTGGTGGGATAGTATCAACCTTCTCTAATCCATAACTCACACCATTACCACTGGAGACAAGCACATAATTCTCACCCATATTGGAAAACATATCATCAGTCCATTCAAAAATTGCTTTGTAAAACTCCTTTGCATTATTCAAATCTACTACTGGGATTTCTATATGATCAACATAACTTTTCATATCATTTCCTCTTAGAATGAAATATGGGTGATAAAATATAAAAGTAGTTACTGATAGAAGTATCATTAAAGGGATTAATGCTTGTCAAAATCAAACTAGTAGTATATAGTTAATTATGTTATAGGTTAGCACTTAAGGCAAGGTATAGGTGGAAAACCTGAAATTACAGGAAAAATGCCTTGCGATAGTCATCGATACTGTCGCTATGTGGTTGTATGAAGAGTTGACATTCAAATGATTGTCCATCTGTGAAGAGATCTAACTGGATCAATACTAGTTCTACATTCGCCTCTCCATATCCAACCTCACTTATAGCTTTCTTTGCCTTATCAATTTTTAGAATTGGTGCCACCTCAGGCATCGAATCTACCTTCAACATCTTGTTGAGTGCAGCAATATATCGCAGGATGATGGTAGATCCGATCTCCTGCAATAAACTCTTCTGCATCTCGGTTAGATCATCAGGTTTAGTGATATCCTCCTTTGATGTCTGTGTGAGTAATTTTAGAACTGATATGATTACTGATTTCTTGAATATTACTGATAATCGATACTTAATTGGTGTATCAACATCTGAGATCTCAAATCCTACCAAATCATCTTTCTTCATCTCAATGATCTTTAGGATCTCATCAACACTACCTGTTCGAATGAAGGGTATGGACATATCCACCTCCTTACTCAATAGTTTTGTAAGTGCAATAGCTGCATGGCCAGCACCTACATTGCCCAATTCTTTGAATGCTTCTAATTCTTGCTCTGTAAATTTATATTTCGTCATACGTTCTCACCTATATTATCGCTGCTGGATTTACCACCAGGATGACTTCTTTGTTCCTACCAATCATTGTGCCATTGAAGAGTTTGTAACTCTGTAAAATGGGATTCAATGGTTTGACATTTACCAGACGTTCATCCATGAGGGAATCAACAAGAATTCCCAGCAGAGAATTCTGTCCTCTCACAATTACTACGATGTGATCTGCTCCTGATGCTAGTTCCTTTGGTCTTCCAATAAGATTTCCCAAGATCACTACAGGGAGGTCCTCATTTTCATATTTGTATGTCGCACTACTATCAGTTAATAATTCAATTTCATTGGTTCTCACACTCTTTACGTGCTCAACCTCAGATGATGGGATGGCATAGGCTTCATTTCCCACCTGAACTATCAAGTTCTTGCTTAGTGCATCTTGATCGGTGAATTCGATGGTGAATGTGGTTCCCTTCCCTAACTCAGAGCTGACAGAGATATTTCCTCCAAATTGAGATAATCTATCTCTCGCAGCATAGAGACCCACACCTCTCCCAGCTAGCTTAACATCTGTCTTGGAAAGTGATAATCCCTTTTCAAAAATAAGGTTAAGCTTCTGTTCATTAGTGCGATAGTTTTTCATTGATATTCCTGCATCTCGTGCTGCTTTTTCTAGCTCCTTCACATCAATACCCTGGCCATCATCAATAATCCTGATCTTGATTTTATCACGGTCATTGACAGCAGATAGTAGGATTTTACCAACAAAATCTTTCTTTACCTTTCTACGGGTATTTACCTTCTCAATACCATGAATTATTGCATTACGAAGGATTTGAGTAATAGGATCGATCAGATAGTTGGCAATGGCTCGATCCAGAGTAACGAATCTTCCCTGAATCACTAGATCCACCTGTTTACCCTCTTTCTGAGCTAATCGACTTGTCATAGCCATGAGAGGAGAGACTATGGAATCAAAGGGAACTTTTCTCATCTTTTTGAGATCATTTTTCAATCTCTCAAAGGTGTTATCTATACCTGTTAGCTCCTCCGAACCTCTGATCGTGGTTACTTCTGTTTTTAATGCTTCAATGTGACTTGATAGTGTTGCCAATCCTGCCTCCAGTTGCCTGATTTGTGATAGGGGAATTTTTAACGAGAGTGCATCCACATTCAGATCCTTTTTATCATCCTCTGTTTGTGTAATTTTCTCTATCTGGACTTGATCCACATTGGGAATTTTCTTGATATCTTCATGAATCTGTTCCTGTGTCTCTCGAGTTGATAGTACAATCTTCAAGGTATCAAACTTGGTATCCAAGTACAAATCCTCTTCTTTGGGATTTGAGCTTTTAATTCTACCAATTCTTTTAATTATATTGAGTGCTGCTAAAGCTCGTGCAGATCGTTCAGATTTCTGCGCCTTGATGGTTATCTCAATGGAATAATCAGCACCGAATTTGACAAGTATGGATTCAAATCCCATTGCCTTATCAATCTCTGGGATTTCCGTTGGTTTGGGTTTATTCTCTTCCACATGGTCTATTAGACGGCCAAGCTTGACATGCATCTCCTTTAGCTGCTTAAATAACTCATCTGATACTTCGGATGTTTGGTAAAAGTTTTCCTCAATCTCGACTATTGTCTCGACACTGATTTTGAATCCAACTGAATCCAACAGCCCTTTAACTGAGTGTAGCTCGATTTTGGAATTTTCAATAGCTGTTGAGTCTGACCTGTTATCCTCAAGGGTATCAACTATTTCTGATAGTGACTCGTAGATACGATCCATATCATCTAGCCATGGCCCCCAACGAATACTGTTAACGGACAATTACCTCACATCCCTGAGAGTACGCCATCTACTGCCTCTAGAATCTCTTCCGGCTCTGCTGGTTTGATCACGAAATTCAATGCTCCAAAGCTCAGAGCTTTCCTAATCATTGGTTCATGACCCAATGCAGTAATTACCATAATCCTCGCATCCTGATCAAACTCCATGATCTTAGTAATTGCCTGAAGTCCATTACCCTTGGGCATGATTATATCCATGGTTACCACATCAGGCCTTGCCTTGGCATAAATTGCCACTGCATCTTCTCCGTTGTCTGCTTCCGCGACGACCTCGTGTCCGGCAGCTTCGAACGCTGCCCTAATTGTTGCACGCAAATAATTGCTATCATCAACGATCATCAATCGTGCCAATCAAAAAATGCCTCCTATAAGGTGAATGATTAGAATGTACATAGTAAAATATAATCATACGCAGTAAATATAAGAGTATTACTTAATTTCGAAAGAATTTAAAATAATTTTCAACTAATTTCTTTTCGAATTTTATCAAGTCGAATCAATTTATTATTCAAATGTAAAAATGTTAGTTTAGGATGTTGCAATATAAAATCAGGAATTTCCTCGGAGATATTATTCATTCTAAGTGATGATAATTTTTTCAAAGATGCAATCTGAATGGGAATTGATTCAAATCTATTGTCAGATAAATTAAGCCTTATCAAATTTTTTAGTTTTGAAATCTCCATAGGAAGACTATCTAAATAATTATTAGAAAGATTTAACATGCGAATGTTATCTACTCTATCAAAATCTAAAAATGAAAGAGTACAAATTTGATTATGACTTAAATCAATATCTGGGAATAGAGAAATCGTATATAATGGATATGTCTTAATGCCTAATGAAATGAAATTAGATAAATTTAATCTATTTCTTTTCATATTAATCATTTTACCTCTACCATAAATTCCATTGATTGGATCTATTTTTAGGTCTGGATAAAGTAATTTGAATTCAAATTTAATTGCATCTATTAACTCTGATTTTAATTGCATATATGCTAAATATTATATTCTGATTTATTATAATTAAATATATTTCAAATAAAATGGTAATATTAGCCCATATTTACTCAAATGCTGATTTATTAGAGAATTAAAAATCGAAGAAATTGAATAGAATCTTACAATATCTAATACAGAAGATAATTTGATGTCATCCCTTATAATATCATTTATTATTTTCGATAAATAAAGAATATCATGATTGATACAGTTTATTTATTCCTGCTTCAACTCTAGGTATCGAAATCATCAAGGGTGTCAAATATGAATTTGATTGACCAAAGATATTATGTACCATACCTACTGGAGAATTATTATAAAATTTTGGTGAAAAAAATAAAATACTATTTTGGACTGGATTTTCTATACCATGATATCCATCGTCTAAGAGACTATTGTAATTTATACTTTCATTTCGCACCTATTTTTTTGCTTTAAGCGTGATGATTTTAACTGGTTCATCATCCAGATCGATCTCTTGGCCATCGAAATCAATTGGAATGGCTTTGAGTCGACAATTTACCGGAATTTGATAATATTCCTCTTTGTTGTTACTATTTGTAATAGACAAATAATAATAAAATTCTTCCTCAGATCCTTCCCAAGGAATGTAATCTCCCTCGATTTCTAAGCGCAATTCTCTAATATTATCTACACGAATTGCAGATTTAGATCCATCCTTGGTTTCAATTATCAGAAGCAGGGTAACATCATCCTGCCAGATCTGTAGTAATTCACTGTCCCCCTTCTCAATTTCAGGAACTGGTTTGCTAATTGTTTTCTTTATTTTCTCTATTTCCTTGCTCTCTTTCTTGAGTACATTGGATAAAAGAGAATCGAAATTCAGATCGAATGCAACATCATCACCAACGACATATGCCTTTGATGTGCCAAAATAATTCCTCTTCATATAAAGGGCATTGAATGTATCTTCCTTGAGGACGACCTCATCAATATGCTCAAAGTATGCATAATTGGTAATGAGCTCCATCAGGAAGTCTCCATTTTGAATGACTATGGATATAGGATTTTCCAGTTTCTTGTATATTTCAATGCTAGGTATCCATTGGTCATCATAATTAACAAATCGTACTCCATCCACCATAATTTGTTCCCTGTCTCCTCTACCTCTGATTTGTAAAATTTTATCTGATTGAATCATAAAAATGTAATCTGGAACCTTTATTGCCACATACTGCTGTTCTTCTTTCTCTTCTAGTACCTTATCTGATAATTCTGAATACTGGCTTTCTGAGAAGCTTAAATACTCCTGCCAATCCTTGGGGTTATATTCAGCTTCTTCCCAAATCCAATTTGATAGTACCCTTAGATTTAAAGAGTAAATTATTTCTTCCTCTGAGAAATAGATCTCTGAGATGTGAATATTTTTATTATGAGTTTCAATGATTTGATACTCACTTTTCTTACTAGATTTATACTGAGAAGTTTCTACAGGTATACCAAGTATTCGGCCTTCAAATTCCAAAAGCATCACAAGGTCTGTCTTCGTATTACTTCCACCAAAAATAGAATTTAGATCTAGTAAAGGTATATCTTGTTGTTGATAATTCATGATCCCCAATACATGATTAGAAGCATTAGGTGCCCTGACTAACTCCTGATTCCTGGTGATTAATTGGAAAAAATTATTTTCCTCAACCGATAGCTTGTATTTTCCAACAACAAATGAAATAATAGAATCACTATCAGAAATAGCCACAGAACCAAGCATTTTAGATGATTTCTTGAATTGAAATTCATCTGATCGTGGTTGAACAAAACTCTGCCAAGTTGGAGTAAATTTCTTCCAGTGAGTAGTTAAGGTTTCCCTGATATTTCGATTAATGAACTGAAGAAGATTGTGCTGTGTAAACTTCAAATGCACCTGATTATCATACTCAATAAAATGGGAAGAAATCATGTTTAATTCATCATCAATTGATTCACGTTCTGAACGTAAATTGACATTATGGATGCTAGGGACAGGTATATTAAAGGCGAATACTTGATTTTCATCAAGATTGGCCACTAGAAGCACATGCTCTTCCTTAGTATCTTTTATATTCAACATCTTTGCAAAATCAATCATCACCGCAGGAGAATTCCTGATATTGATAAATCCATCACAGAAATCAGGTAATAAGTCAAATGGTGCAGCTTTCATCGTGGTCTGTAAGGAATAATCCAAATCAAGTTCTATCACGATGTGAAGCTCAGGATAGGAAAATACTGCATATTTCTGTTCAGTATCATCGGTTTTCTGTTGGAGAACAGATCCAAGCTCATTATATTGCTTACGATCGATGGATAGTAATGATCTGAAGTATTTCGGATCATAGTACTGTCTCTTATATACCCATTGGGTGAGTGCATCTAGGTCTAAATTATAAAATATTCTTGCTTCATCAAAATATATATTTGAAATCAGATGCTGACCTATTGTATCATCTTCCATTGTTTTTGTTAATTCCGCCACATTTATCCGTTCGAATGAATCGTTATCCAATAGTATGGCGTAATTACCTTTATTAATTGTAAACAGCAGAATCAAGGGATCTGACAGGTCTAGTGTCTCTCCTATCATACGAGAGAGGTTGATTATTGGTACTGCATCTTGTTGGTAATTGATGATCCCAACCACATACTCAGAAGCATTTGGAACTCTACTCAACTCATAGTGGAAACTGGTTAATTCTAGGAAGTATTTCTCATTAAAGCTGAAATACGTTGATCCTAACCTGAATGAAACCAATGTATTATAATCTGCAATTGTTGAGATTTCCATTTTTCTGATAGATTTCTGTGGTTGCATATCAGATGTAATAGTAACAGAGGTATGAAATTCTAGAATGTTTTCCATCCAGAATTTACTCATCGTAGAGGCGATATTATCCTGAATGAAGGCAAAAAGTGCGGATTTAGTAATTCTGAGAAAAATCTCCTCTTGGTATAAGATATACCTGGATGATACTAGACTAATATCCTTGGTGATAACAAGAGAATCATCAATATCATCTATCTCAAGATCTTGGATTTCAGGAATTGGGATATTGAAGGCATAACGATCATTCTCAACTAATTGTGTATGTAATAATATTCGATCTTTAGCTGTATCAGAAATCCCTAACATTTTGGCCAGGTTGATAACCAATACTGGATCACTGTTTATATTACCCATCCCCTCACAATAATCCGGAAGATGAGTCAAAGGAGTGGTGTCTACAACACTATGCAATGCATATTCATCACCAACATCAAACAGCAAATTCTGATCATTATACTTAATGATGGCAAATTTCTTCGTTTGTCTTGATAAAACTACCCCTTTTCTTAGGTTATTTGTGGTCTGATCTTTATTATTATTGAAATATGTAAGCCATGTCTCCCAATCCTTTGATATGATCTTACCGTTGACTGCATCTGATAAGACATTGACATCTAGATGAAATGTAAACTCATTTTGATCATTTACAGTGATATTCCTGAAAAGAAATCCATCAATATCCAGATCAATTTCATGCTGCATTGCTTCAAATTGTACATCTTTAATAATTGATACTTGGTCAACTAACAGTGCAATTCTTTCCTTTGAATCATTGCTTATAACTAGAACAAGTTGGGATTCTTCTTGGTTTTTCATTCCAAAATAAGCATGAAGGTTTACTAGTGCGAGTGTTTCTCCAGAATAATCAAACACTCCCTCAACCCATATGGGTGAATTGGGTAGTTTAGTTACAACAGGAAGGTTGCTTAGCAACTCGATGGAGTATTTCTGATTGAAGCTAAAGACATAATCAGATATTTTACAAAGAACCGTTTCTTGAATATCTGAATAGCTGATATTCATTTTCGTACTGCTAGGAATTGTCAATGTTCGCTCAGATAATACAAGTGTTGTATCTCCCCAAGTTGGTAGAACCTCTTTCCACTTATTATCAAGTATACCATCAATTTCTTTGGCAATGAATGATTGGAGACCAAACAAGGAAAAATATAGATAGGTTTCATCATCATATATTACATATTTTCCAGAAGGTAAAATCAAATTCTCTGGATCCATTTTATATGAAGGAAGATCCTTTTCATCAATATCTATAACTTCAGGTAAAGATATAATGAGTGTAATATTTCCAACATTGGTGAAGGTATGTAATACAATAGTGTCTTGAGTTGTAGATTCAATATCCAGCATTTTCGCAGTATCTAGAATAATACTAGCATTTCCCTCAAAGTTTATCATTCCAAGACAGTATTCAGGAAGATTCTTTACTGGTTGAATTAAATAATTCATTGGTGCGAAAGTATGATCTTGGTCTAGACCTATTAATAGGTAATTTCGATCATATTTTACTTTAGCATACTTAGCCAAGAATTATTCCTCCAATTATGTCTACCAATCGTACATCCTAGGATTCATCATCCTTGTCTTCTTCGTCTTCCTCATCCTCGTCGTCTACTTCTTCTTCCTCGGATTCATCATCTACATCTTCCTCATCCTCGGATTCATCTTCTTCTTCGTCTTCCTCATCCTCGGATTCGTCTTCTACTTCGTCTTCCTCATCCTCGGATTCGACTTCTACTTCTACTTCTTCTTCCTCATCCTCGGATTCGACTTCTACTTCGTCTTCCTCATCCTCGGATTCATCTTCTACTTCGTCTTCCTCATCCTCGGATTCGACTTCTTCTTCGTCTTCCTCGGATTCATCTTCTACTTCTTCCTCATCCTCGTCTTCTTCATAAAGATTATATTGTAGACTGGGTCCAAGAATTGAATTATCGCCTAAACCTATCCAGAACGCATTGGGGTCAATAATAGGGATTGCTTCATCTTCATTAATGTAAGCTGATACCCATTCCTTTGGAATATTCTCCAAATTATAGTTACTATCCTTTTCTAAGTCCTCCACTCTCTGTACAATCGGCACAGTATTCGAATAAAGTGCAAAAACATTATCCTTAAGTGCGATAACCAGAGCGACAGCATTCTTCTTTTCTGTCTTTTTCTTACCTAGTAAGATTTCAAGATCTATTAATGGGATAATTGCTTTTTCAATTCTAATTACCCCAAGCACAAATTTAGGTGCTCTGGGGATTTTTATGATTTCTGTAATTAAATTAAATCTCTCTAGGTAACTCAATTGAATTGCTACCTTTTTGTTATTTATATAAAAAATCGCGAACTCTGTATTTTCCAATGATTCAAGACTTACACTCATCTAACATCTTACCTCAATAATTCTCTTACAGTCCAATTGTAACAAGAATTTTGTATTTAAACATTTATGAGTTACTGATCTTGAATGAATAATTAAATCAAATCTTTTGCGATATATAAAAAAAATACATTATTGTTAGAAATTATTCGGAATTAATTTTTGAAGTCGACTTTTTATTGGTGATTGATAATGCTCTGACTCGTTTGACTAGACTAATTACAATGTGATCCATACCTAATATCTCATCAGCAAGACCTGCATCTATCACTGCCTTATTCATACCATAAATAATTGATTCTTCCTCACAAAGTGCAATACAATATCCCCCCAGTTTTTTTACTGCTCTGGTTCCATTTCTGCCATCCGATCCCATACCAGTCAATATAACACTAGTTACTCTCTCCTCAAATGATCTTGCTGCAGCAAATAATGTAACATCAACTGCTGGTTTTACATAATTCACCTTTGCGCCATCAGTTATCCTGATACGTACATGTCTTGGTGATGATCGTTCCAATTCCATATGTCTACCCCCAGGAGCAACGTATACGTTGCCATTTTTCAAAACCATGCCCTCCTTGGCAAGGTGGGTCTTCATATGAGTAATTGTATCCATTCTTGAAGCAAATGTAGCAATAAATCCCTCTGGCATATGCTGTACTATGAGTACAGGGGGGAAATTCTTAGGAAATTGAGCTACTATATACATTAAGGTTTTAGGTCCACCCGTGGATGCTCCAATAACTACCACTTGATCTGGATTATCTGAAAATATCTCAGACTCATCCACTTTTCCTTTTTTCTCTAACACCTTTTGAATCGTGGTTTGTTCTCTTATCTGATGAATTTTTCCTCGTAGCTTGGGATCCTCAAAAGAATGTTTTTTCTTGCTTCTGTTTATCTGTTCTATTTGTGAAGTAAATCGCTCAATATTCATCTTATTCAGTATATTAATCCGCACTCTGATAAGATTGGGAAAACGGATTTTTCCCTCGCTCATGGCCAACTCTAGTGATGCTACAATACCATAATCAAGAGCATATGGATAATCAACTTCTTGTTTTGGCTCATCTTCATTATAGATAATTAGGCAAGGTAATGGTTTAGTCTTCATGATATTCGTTATTGCTTGATAGCCTGACATATCATTGAGTATATCACCAAGAACAATTACATTATAGTCATTAGTTTGTATCTCATCAAGTAAGGTTACCCCAGATTTAACTAATGTACATTTAATTTCATCGGGATTAAGTGTCTCTTCTATTAGTCTAAAGAATTCTATGTCCTTAAAACCACAAAGAATATTGATTATCAAGATGTATAAGTAATCTTGCTATCAAAATTAAGGTTTTTTACCATCTTTATTCTCAATTATTACATTACAAAATTAATTTAATCAAATCTGATTATTGGGAATCTCATTCTGTGGAGATAGAAATCTAAACTAAGAAAATCTTAGTTTCTTTTTTTTTGTAAAATTATCGGAGGCACAAATAGAGGGAAACAAGCTTATAATCTACCATCCAATAAACTAACAAGAGTTTTTGCTTTGGCTGTGCAATTATGGTTGACAGATTCGTTAAATTAGGAGAAATGAAAGTAGGGTTACCTGGAAAATTTGGGACAAAAGGTGATACCCTACTTGTTAGAGGTCTAGGATCCTGTGTTGCAGTGATAATATATGATCCCTTCTCAAAAATCTCTGTTATGAGTCATGTCGCATTACCAGAAAAAATCGATGCACCAAAGAATACAATTAACAAAAAATTGTATTCCATGTCTGGTAAGTATGCCAATACATTCATCAAGGAATCACTTGTGAAGATAAAAGGCAACGGGGGGAGAATCCTTGATCTCAAAGCGAAGTTATCCGGTGGGGCAAAAATGTTTGATATGGACAATATGGATTCTATTAATCTAGGGGTGAGAAATGTGAATGCAGTAAAGGAGGCACTTGAGGATGCAAAAATCGAGATTGTTGGTGAGGATGTTCTGGGGGATAGTGGAAGAACAGTTTGGTTTGATGTTGATTCCCTAACTTTGCGAGTTAAAAATGTGAAATTAGGATATATCCGTGAATTATAATGTAATATGCCCCTCAATAGTTGAATTAGGAGGAACGATTACTGATGCATCAACACGCACTCCTGGCAACAATGTAGATCTCACCCCTATAGGAGTTCTTGGACCTATAATGGCACCGAATTTATCTAGGGGTACCTCAACCTCTTGAATGTGATCTTCTCCGATATAGGTAATTGTGGGTTTCTTTGGCAGGTGTTTGTTGGTGGTGATAACGGATGAATGTATAGTCGATCCAGATCCAATGATGGATGCACCAATGTATGATTGACCAGCAATTGATACATTATCCATAATGATCGATGATCTGATCTCTGTCTGGAATCCAATCTTAACATTTTCACCAATTTCAGTATGATCCCTTATGAGCGTATTATTACCAATAAATACTCCTGATGATATGTATACAGGCCCCTTGATGATGGTTCCATTAAGTATCTCCGCTCCTGATTCAATAATCACTGGACCTTTGATATCTACATTACTCTCGATATAAGCACCCGATGAAATAACTGTAGAATCCAATTTATCAAGTAAGTATTGACTTGCTTGCAGAATATCCCAAGGTCTTCCAATATCAAACCATGGATCATTCCAGAGACCTGCAGCGATTTTTTCCTTATCATCAATCATCTTATTGAATACTTTATTGAAGGCTAAATCCTCTGATAAATATTCAAAAATTTTGGATGTGAATAAGAATACGCCAGCAATCACATAGTTACTTCCTTCTCCTTCAGGATGAATCCTCTTGATACTCCCATCAGAATTCAAAGATACTATGCCGTAGTCTCGTATATCTGATTCAAGGGTAATAGCAATTGAAAAATCTGTTCCAATTGACTCGGCTGCATTTAAAGTTCTAGAGATAATATCTTGATGACAAATAATATCGCCATGTGACAGAATAAATCTTTCATCATCATTTAAGTATGGTTTCAAGGATAATATTGCTCCAGTTATTCCTTTTAATTCCTGTTCCACATAGGTGATATGAACTCCAAGTTGTTTACCATCACCAAAATATCCTCTAAGTTTAATCTGATCCTTGCGTACTACAATGAAAATATCTCTGATCCCATTTGCTTTCATTCTTTCAATACCATATTCAAGAATAGGTTTTCCAAGAATTCGGATCATTGGTTTTGAGATACCATTAGTCAACGGGCGTAATTCAGTTCCACTTCCTGCGGCAAGTATTATTCCCTTCATCGTTCTCTAGTTAATTGTATAGGCTATGCAAATAAAATACTTTCTACTCACCTATACCACCGATAGAATTTCACAGGAATTTTGGGGAATTGAATCAATTTTTGGGATTTTGATCAAGTTTTATCAACTTTTCCGTTTTATTCCTGTAATTACTTGGAAAATGTTTTAATATGCAATTTTGAGTGTTTTATTAGGAATGCTACAAGTTCTCACTTATTCCATGATTTTCCGAGATAAATATGGAAACTTTATTAAAAATCGAGTGCGAACTAAAATTATTGCGTGATTCAGTATGTGTGGAATAATCGGTATCGTTTGGAATAATAAGGGAAAACACATGAGAATTGGTAATGCCATCTACGATGCTTTATCAAGGCTTGAATATCGTGGATATGATAGTGTGGGCTTGGCCGTGATATCCAAGAATGAGCAGGTGAGGATAGAAAAGGATAAGGGGAAAATTGGAGAGGTAGGTCAGAAATTGCAATTCAAAAATATCGATGGATATACAGCAATCGGTCACTCACGCTGGGCAACACATGGTCCACCTTCATTGGAAAATTCACATCCACACAAATCTATGAATGGAAAAATTGCGGTTGTTCATAATGGAATCATTGAGAATTTCATCTCATTAAAGGAAGAACTGGAGGGTTATGGATTTGTATTCCAAAGTCAAACAGATACAGAATTGATTCCTCATTTCCTTGAATGGAAGATTTCAGGTGGTTTGACGATGTTAGATGCTATTAAGGAACTAACAAAGGCAATCAAAGGTACGTATGCTCTAGTTATTACTCATGTGGATGAACCCAATAGAATTTATGCTCTCCGTAAGGATAACCCTCTGGTGCTAGGAATTTCAGAGAATGCCAACTACTGTGCATCAGATATTCCCGCATTCCTCGAGTATACTAAGAATGTGATCATATTAAGGGATAATGAATTAGCAATACTAGAGCCTGATACCTATGATATTCGCAAAATGCCCGAAATGAAACCAGTCAACCGTAAACCACATCAGGTGACTTGGACCGCAGAGGCAGCACAGAAGGGTGGTTTTCCCCATTTCATGCTCAAGGAGATTCATGAACAATCGAAGGTTTTGGGATTTCAATTAGCCACTCAGCAGACAATTTTCCCAGAGATTGCTGAAATGGTACATGAAGCTGAGAAAGTAATTTTGGTAGCTGCAGGCACTGCTCATTATGCCTCACTGAATGCTTACCATACTTTTCCCAAGATGGGTGGAAAATTGGTGTTGCCTTGTATTGCAGCAGAATGGGATGCCGTGAAAAGCCTTGTGGATGATGATACGTTAATACTTGCAGTTAGCCAATCTGGTGAGACCTTGGATACGATGAAGGCTATCAAGGATGCACGTGTCAAGAATGCCAGGGTTGCATCAATTGTCAATGTTACTGGATCATCATTAACAACCATTTCAGATAAGGTGGCATATATTCACGCTGGTCCAGAGATTGGAGTGGCTGCAACAAAAACGTATACTGCTCAATCATACGCTACCTCTCGGATTGCCTATCATCTAGCCCAATTGACAGGTAATTTAGATTCTAATGAACTACAAGAGTTTTCAACAGTAATAAATACAATCCCGGAAACAGTGCAGAAAATTGTTGCCAAAACTGAATCTCATGCAAGAGATCTTTCGAACTGGTTCAAACAAAAACATTCCGCTTTTTATCTAGGACGAGGTATCAGCCATGTTACAGCATTAGAAGGGGCATTGAAAATGAAGGAGATTTCATATCTACACGCTGAAGCATATCCGGCTGGTGAATCAAAGCATGGACCTATCGCTCTTGTTGAGGATGATTATCCTGTAGTCTTCTCCATTCCCTTGGATGAGACTCGTGATAAAATGCTTGGAAGCGTACAGGAGATGGCTGCAAGAGGGGCAAGAACAATAGGGATTATTGATGAGGCAGATAAAGAAATGAGTAAGGTATTATCACATTACTTCACCATTCCAAAGGGATTCAGCAATTTCCTGACACCCATATCTTATATAATACCACAACAACTCCTTGCGTATTACACCTCCGTGAAGAAAGGTGCAAATCCAGATATGCCTCGAAATCTGGCAAAATCGGTAACAGTTGAATAATATGAAATTTCTGGTTATCAGCCAACGTGCGATTGGTTCTCCTGAATTTTCTCTCAAGGATCTTCCCGGGCATGGACGATTTGATATTATCCCCCGATGCATACTAGCTGCCTCGCGTCCACTTGCAACCCAGATTGGATATCCAATTGCAGTATTTCTAAAGGGTGGAGAGTATGGGTGGATAGAATGGAATAATTTCGATACTCTCAATGAAGATGAGGTTTCTCTGGCAGCAATTATTCAACAGACGTGGGATAAGATATTTCATCAGGGATCTCTCAGCGAACTCCTGGATAGTATTGAATTCAAACGGATCATCCTCTTGAATGAGCAGGGAGATAATTTATCAGAAATTATGCCTGATGAGGATGATTTGCTCATCCTAGGGGCTCAACAGGATCTGAAAGATGAGGATATATCTCTTCTTGAATCTCATCCATATGTTGTTCGTTTAAGCTTAGGTGATGAATCTATGCTAGCCAGCCAGGCTATCGTCTATTTGCGTCAATTACTTCTCTAGACGTTCGTCACAAGTTCAAAATTGATGTTCAAAGCCTTTGCCCTGTTCAAAACCCTTTCTATTTCATCATTTCTTAGATGCCTGTTGAGTTCACAATACCTCTCCTCATATAATTGTGATGTTGGGTCGGTTTTATAATCGGGATGATACTGATCCATGAGGTTGATGGGGATTTCTGGCACAGTATTATGAATCCATTCGAGCATGGGTATACTGCAACATTCTATATGATTTGGTAGTATAAGATGTCGAATCACCACATTTTCTCTATTATCATAACATCTCTTGATATATCCAGTGACCTTCTCCACATACTTGGGGATTTTGGATAATCTCCTAGCACAATCATTGTTGAAATATTTGAGATCTGGTAGCCAGATATCAATGAGAATTGATAGAAGAGAAAACGAAAGGTCGCTCATATAAAAATTTGAGTTCCAGAGCATAGGCGCATTAAATTCATCATCGTATTCTGCTTGTTTGAGAATACTGGGATACTGAATAAAATAATCTGCTTTGACCTTTTGTACGTGTTGTAATACTCTATCTTCAATAGGGTGTAAATCGAGTAAGTGTATTGCTCCAATAATGGTATGAAGATGAATTATAGGATCTCCACCAACAAAATTAATATTATGGGCTCCTTCAAATCTTAGTAATTTGATCATTGCAGCTAAGCCATAAGCATCAAAAATCAATCCATTATCCTTATCATTACTTATATCGCCATTCTGGCAGAACACACATTGTAAGTTACAAGAGGTGAAGAAAATCGTACCTGAACCATGTGTTCCTCTGAAAATCATCTCCTCTCCTCGATGATGAAAGAAACTTGAAATTCTGCTTTCCTCATCAAGTTGGCAAATTCCCCTTTTTCCAGCTTTCGTTCTATCAACACCACATTCCAAACCACATAAATTACAATATTCTAACATTTTGGTAACTATTTGCACACATAGATCCAAAAGATTGGGGTGTTGTACTTCTCCAAGTGATTCTCCTTGGTATACTTGAATATACTTATTCTCAAATTCTCTTGAAAGTTCTTTAAAAACAGATATCAAGCTATCTAGATCTGCAGATGGATTGATAGTATATTTGATCCTCCTAGCAATAAGGTATTTTGCAGGTTTATCATTATTCATGACCTGATAATACCATTTGAGTTGCTTGAACAAGCGATCATTCTTCCATATTGCATGATCTTGAAAATTATGCATGGGATTGAGTTATACTATTGACAATTTGACAGTTCTTCTTGTAGGTCGGATTATTGTATCTCAATGAATATTTTCTTTGGTTTTAGGATGGGGAATTCCTCACAGAGCTCACTCTCTATTCTGTCAATGATCTCAGCAAGCTGGTTATTTTCATATTTATCTTTAAATTTGATATCTAGTGCCAGGATCATATCATTTGCTCCTAACATCATGGATCTGAAGGATTTTATCTCCTCAATCTCGATATAGCTATCAAGGCGTACTTTGATAGCATACTCAGTGGTCTGTGAAACAGCCTTTCCAATTAGATAAGATCTATTCTCATAAGCAAGTAATAACCCTCCAGCACCAAGAATAATTCCAATTACTAGAGATGTATATCCATCAATTATTGGATCCTGTAATATGTAGGTAAGTCCAACACCAATAAATGCAACAACTAATCCGACTAGAGCAAGAAAGTCCTCTGCAAGCACTGAATTCAGGATAGGATCTTGTTTTTCATCCAAAGCCTTGAAAATATTTGGTTGATCAGTCTCCTTTTTGAACTCATTAGCTTCCATGAAAGCAGTTCGGAATGCGATAGATTCAAGTATAATCGCAGCAAGGAGTGCGATGATATTCCAAATCACCTTATCCAAATGGAGTTCATGGTGTTCCGGATGTCTAATAATTTCTAGTCCCTCAATAAAAGCTATGGTACCACTGATCCCAAAAATTAAGATGGCTACAACAAATGCCCAGAAGAATTCATACTTGGAGTAACCAAACTGATAGCGTTTATCTGCCTTTTTCTTTCCAGAAAACTTACCAAACCAGAGTAGAACTTGGTTGATTGCATCAGCAAGACTATGATACCCTTCAGAGATCATAGCTGCTGAACCACTGAAGGCACCAAGAACAAATTTTATAATAGCAATAGATATGTTGACAATTAATGCCATTTTTAGACTGTCAGCCATAATTTCTTTTACTCGGTTGATTATTTAAAACTTGTATTATATAGGTGGCTGTTTATATAATTGATGCATTATTATAATTGCACAATAGTGATATAAAATTAGTAACAGCATGATTCTCCTATGTATTATAACATCAGCTGGTATCTGATTATCCTGTTGAGTTATAGTCAATTTTCTATAAATAATTTGGAAGACAAGCTAATAGATTATTAGATTGTGAAAAACAGGTGATTCATGAGTAGATTTCAGGTATCTCTTGATGGAGAACTTCCCCCAGATCCAGAATTTGATTCACAGTACAGAAGAGCACCCAGCAGAGGTTATCATCTCAATGCTAAGGATACAAAAATCGCCATAACGAATGCATTAAGATATATTCCTGAGGAACATCATGAATTCATGGCCAAGGAGTTCTACGAGGAGCTGAAGATCCATGGTCGAATCTATGGCTATCGCTACCGACCATCTGGTGAAATCTATGCCAAACCGGTGGAGGAATACAAGGGTATTCTGGAGGCGAGAGCTATTCAGGTGATGATGGATAATAATGTTTCCTTTCCCATTGCCTTGTATCCTTATGAGCTCGTAACGTACGGAAGTACAGGCCAAGTTTGCCAGAACTGGATGCAGTTTGTGCTCATTAAGAAGTATCTCGAGGTGATAGAAGACGATCAGACCCTGGTGGTAAGTTCTGGACATCCATTAGGGCTATTCAGAACACATCGTAATGCACCACGCGTGATCTCGACCAATGGGCTAATGATTGGTATGTTTGATACTCCTGATGATTTTCATCGGGCTGCAGCAATGGGTGTGGTTAACTATGGTCAGATGACAGCAGGTGGCTGGATGTATATTGGTCCACAGGGGATCGTCCACGGCACCTATATCACTTTGCTAGGGGCCGGACGAAAATATCTAGGGATCCCTGATGATAAGGATCTAGCCGGAATTCTCTTTGTAACCTCTGGTCTCGGTGGTATGTCAGGTGCACAACCCAAGGCTGCTGAGATTGCTGGTGCCATAAATATCACCGCTGAGGTAGATCGATCACAGATTGATACTAGACACAGTCAGGGATGGGTTGGCAAGGTTTCAGACAATCTGGATGAAGTATTTTCCTGGGTGGCTGAGTACCGCGAATCCAAGAGACCTGTATCCATTGCTTATCATGGAAATATAGTGGATCTTCTTCAATACATGGTGGATAAGGATATAAAAGCCGAGCTCATTTCCGATCAGACATCATGTCATGCGGTGTATGATGGTGGATACACTCCTGTATCACTCGATTACGAGGATGCGAAGGATATGATCAAGAATGATATCGAGAAGTTCAAGAAACTGGTGGATGAATCCCTATTGATACACTTCGAACTGATACACACCTTAACTGAGCGAGGCTCATATTTCTACGATTATGGTAATAGCTTCATGAAAGCCGTTTTTGATGCTGGATGTTACCGAATAGTAAAGAATGGTGTGGATACGTTGGATGGTTTCATCTATCCCTCATATGTGGAAGATATTATGGGGCCCGTATGCTTTGATTATGGCTATGGTCCCTTCCGATGGGTGTGTCTCTCAGGAAAGGATGATGATCTGCTAAAAACTGATCAGGCTGCCATGTCCTGTATCGATCCCAACAGACGTGGTCAGGATAGGGATAATTATATCTGGATTCGTGCTGCCAATGAAAACAAGCTGGTTGTGGGATCCAAGGCACGAATCTTATATGCAGATGGGGAAGGAAGGGTACGTATAGCTCTAAAATTCAATGAGATGGTGAGAAATGGAGAAATCGGCCCTGTTATGATGGGTAGAGATCACCATGATACTGGTGGTACTGATAGTCCCTTCCGAGAGACATCTAATATCTACGATGGATCTGCAATCACCTCAGATATGGCTCATCATTCTTGGGCTGGAAATGTAGCCAGAGGTATGACCATGGCAGTATTATCCAATGGTGGTGGTGTGGGTACAGGTAAAGCTATCAATGGTGGATTTGGTCTGGTGCTGGATGGTTCTGAGCGTGTTGATGAGATTGTCAAATCTGCACTCGACTGGGATGTGATCATCGGTGTTGGACGACGATCCTGGGCTCGTAATCCCAATGCTGTCGAGACCACGAAAAACTGGAATGAAACAAATAGAGATCAGGGTTATGTCACTGTTCCTAGCTCAATTACCAAAAATGTGGATAAGTTTCTGGATTCTTTATTATAATAGGTAGATTGGGATTTTTCCTAGATGCATTCATCAAATTAATGTGATTTACTTAGTATTTCATCTATACACATTTCTAATTAGCTCTCTCGCCACAAGTACTGCAGAATTTGGAATTGGGTATCATTCCTGCTCCACATCCTGGACAGTACATGGGAGTGGGTCGTTGATAATATCCACTATTCTGAGGGCTACTCAACACAGATTGTGGTGGAGTATATTGAGCAGGTGGTGTTTGGGGAGAATATTGTCCTGGTGGTGGAGAAATCACAGGTTGTCCTGTGTTACCATACGGTGAAGTTTGGATTCCTGGTTTAACCTGAGCGGTATTCTGAGCGGTTGTTGTTTTATTAGCCTCATGTTTTTTCTGCATTCTGAAGAAATTTAGCACTAGCAATGCAAGAATACCGAAGAAGAGCATCTTGAAAATATCACCAAAATTGTATTTATTATGAAGGGTGAAAGATAGTGTGGCCATATCATTTGAGCTGTTCTCAATGATCACATACTCACTGGTTATCTCCTCATTGCTATATGCCCCAGTTTTTGTTGCCACAGCTCCTGTAGTATCATATACCTTCATGGAGAATTCAAATGTGACTGACAGACTAATCGAATTTCCTGCACTGTTCTCAAAGGCAAAATAAAAATTATCAGAATCTCCCGCGTTAAAGTTATATGTTCCACTCTGTGCGTAATCTGCCTTTTTACCCACATCATCTCCTCTCTCCCATGACTCGAATTGACTATTTCCTTCTAATATCCATAATTGCACATTTGATCCAGCATTATAGGTGATGTCCACTGTTGAATCATCACTCATATACGTACTCCAGTAATAATATCCATAGGCATCGACCGTCACTGAATCACTGCTACTGAACTCCAAGGGTGTACTGGAATAGGTAGGTCGTTCATTCATGTAGTACGTAGTGATCATATTTGCTTGTCCACTGGGAATTTCCAGAGACATTGAGTTTTTCAGACCACTATTCACATCAAGGGCTATAGACATACCTGGTTCGAGATCGAAAGAATTCCCTGATGATGAGGTAAGCACAGCAGATAAAATCAATATGACTATTAATCCAAAGATGAACAGGAAGATAGTGATGCCCAGTGGTCCCAGCTGGGTGGGTTGTCCATACCCTCTTCCATAATGTCTTCTTCTGCCGTAATATCCACCTCCATAATAGCCACTATGATGATGATGATGTCCTTGTCTACGATAATGTCTTCGTGAACTGGAACTTCTGCTTCTCGAGCTACTTCTACTTCTGGATCCTCCACCCCTGGATCCACCGCCTCTTCGCAACTCAATTACCTCCCGAATAGACCCATAATCTTGCTCATTATTCCTTTGGGTTCTTCCTTTGCATCCTCAAGCACATCATTGAGTGTTATCACCCCGAGCAGCTTGAGATCATTGTCCACAACAGGAAGCATGGAAGCCTCCATCTGCTGCATGATCTCGTATACCTTGTCAAGGTCGAAATCCAGTTTCACCAGTGGTGGTGCATACATTACATCCTTAGCAGTCATTACCTTGGGATCTTTTTCCTCTGCGAGTACTTTGGACACTATATCATAATCATCAAGTATTCCCAGAACTTTGTCGGATTCATCGACCACAACCGCATCTGGAACACCTGCCTTGGCAATTGCCTTGGCTACACTAATAATTGTATCATCTGCCTTAATCTTGATGAAATCATCATCAATTTGCACTTCATTCACATACGTGGGCATAATTGTGAGGTATAAAGTCAACTATTTCAATATATCCGGAATTCTGCGGAGCAGTAGGTAAATAATCCACGTAATTAGATTCTTCTTGCCATTAATACTCCCTTTCCAATGGGTATGATCAGTGAATCGAATTCCTTATGCTTCTCCACGGCATCGAAAAATGATTTGAGTGTCTCAGCATGATTAATCGCATTATCTGCAAGTATTATCCCTCCACTAACCATTTTTTTGGAAATTTTAGTAAATACAGGGAGGTACAATTCCTTCTCAGTATCAATGAAGCAAAAGGCAATGTCATTCAGTTTATCAATCATTATCAAAGCATCACCCTTCTCCAGAATTATCTGCTCTTCCAGTCCAGTAAAACTCCTCTCTGCCATCTTTATTTTTCTCTCATCAAGCTCACAGGTATGAATCCTTCTTCCACTTAATGATAACCATAGGGTAGAATATCCCGCACTTGTACCAATTTCCACCACCTTACCCTCAGGTGCCGTGGCCAGAATCATTGCTATGAATTTTCCAGTCTCAGGAGGAATCTGTCTCAATCGTTTCTCTCTTGGTGTACCATCCTCCCTATCCATTTTATCCAATATCTCCAATTCTTGCATACGCATGAGAATTGTATTTGGTATATGTTTCAACACAATTCATCAATCATTGACCATCTCTTTATGTTTCGGTCATTAATACTGGAGTTATCACCAATAAGTTATGCAGAATTATGCTTTTTTAAAAAAAAATCAAGGTGATATAACCGATATCTTTTATGTATATCTGAGTACGGAAAAATAATGCCAAAATCTGATACTGAGGCCAAGTATGCTCCATTAGATCGTCTGTGGAAAAAGCTGAGAACGGACAATTTATGGTTGTGGATTCTCAAACTCCTGCAAGAAGAGAAGAAATATGCTTATGAGCTACGTCAGGAGATAAAAAACAGATTTAATTTTGAACCTGCAACTGTCACCTCGTATGCCGTGCTCTATCGATTGGAAAGATCTGGATTTGTCAATGTGGACAAGGATGAGCATGATGATGCTCAAAATCGTAAATACTATGAGATCACTGATAAGGGTATACAAGTCATGGAAGAGGCTGAGAAATTACTTAAGTCAACAATTGATGAATTATTTGGAAATAACTAGATCAAATAGACAACGTGCTTATATTTCACTTTCACTGCATTGAATTACATGATATCCTCAATCCTCTTGCTTCCTCATGGATTACAGATTATTCCAGGAGTGGATTCTGCCAATTTTGACATATTCAAGGCATTGCATGAGGCAATGAATGGAATATCACTTGATGTCGATACCATCGTTATTATCACTCCGCATGGATATACCCTTCAAGATGATTTTCTTTTATATGGTCATGATTCATATACTGCATCATATTTTAAGGTTGATCCTAAACTCTCTGTTGTCGATGGAGTGAAATTCATGGACAAATCATGGAAGGGGGATACTGAAACCATCGAATTATTAAACGAATCTCTAACCGTATCCAAGCAATTACTTGTTCAGGGTAGCCCCACTTATCCATTACAACTTGCCTGGGGTGAATCAGTTCCACTTTATTATCATGAGGCAAAAATTGTCATACTCAGCATTCCCCGTCGAAGATTTGATGCACTCCAAGTGATGAAGCAGGAGTTGATGGATCTAGGAGGACAATTATTCTCCATTCTTTCCACACAGGAGAAACGATATGCCTTGATGATAAGTGCAGATCTCTCCCATACTCATGATGAAAGAGGACCCTATGGCTATCATGTGAACAGCAAGCATTTTGATACTCAGGTTATAGAATGGATGAGGGAGCCATCAATCTCGCATCTGGAAGAGTTACTTCAGCTAAATTCAACCGCTCTGGCATGTGGTATGGCTGGATTGTGTATTCTTCAAGGAGTATTTGATACTCAGTCGTATTCTTTGGATATGCAATATTATGATGTTCCCACCTATTTTGGTATGTGTCTGGCTAAATGGAGTTAATTCAACCTCTTTCCACAATTCTCACAGAAATTCAAGCCTTCAGCTAGTTCTTCTTGACAATTGTCACATGTATGTGTGTTTACTTTTAATTCTCTCTCTTCTCTCTTTCCTTCCAGGGCAGATGTGATTACCTGCAGTAATTCCTCCTCGTAGGGAATGGCTGCAGCACTAGGTCTGTTTACGCTCATGATCTTTCTGTACTGCCAATAAAGTAAACCAACAATACCAAGGAAAAAGATATTTCGTAGATACGAGGGAAGCAATGAGGAAATAATCATGATTAGGGGTACAAGAATCATCACAAAGAAAACCAGAAAATATACTCTCCAACGAGACATACGTCGTAATTTCTTGACTGTGCTTGAGCCAGTGGGACTTCTCCGTTCTCTTGCCAGAGTATCGGTTGTGATAAACGTGATTGATCTATTCGCAGGATTTCTCTCAATCGTGACGGAATATCTATCCTTATCCTTTAAGATGATGAAATCAAGTGCATCCTCAGTATCAGTACCTATCAGTGCCTTAAGCTGCTGTTGCTCGAATAGGTAATAGAGTGTGTGTTTGATTTGCTCCTGTGATATTCCCTTCTCTAGGATAATGGTCTTATTTATCACAATAGTACAAGGATTTACACGTTTATTAAGATATTTAACACAAGGCTAACAAAACAATTCAATACCATATATTCAATATTCTTCATACACAACTCAATTATGTGCCACTCTGGATTACTAATTTCATATAAAATATTACTTATCAATGATTATAGTCTGTGTGGGGAAGAGTATCTCGAGCTTATAATTTTCAAATATTCTAATAATTTCAAATAATATATTTTGTTTTATTTGACCATGTACTTTGATATCCCTTGTCAACACATAATATATCAGCTCGTAATCAAATGAATAATCTCCAATCGAAATCAAATTTATTTTATCAAACTCAGCTGATTGGATTTTTTCAAAGTATTTGGAAATAATCAATGGAAATTCTTCTAAGAAAGATATTGGCGTATTCTGACTTAATCTTAGTGTGAAATTTACTCGTCTTCTTGGCATATTTTTCATATTATGTACTTTTTTGCTGGTCAATTCTCGATTGGATACAACAATTAGATGTCCTTCCACCGATCGTATGTGTGTAGATCGAATTCCTATTTTCTCAATACTACCAGCATCATTATCTAGTTTTATTCCATCACCCACTTCAAAGGGAGAATCAATAAAGATAACCAAAGAAGCAAAAATATCAGCAATAATCTCTTTAAGTGCAAATGCTATTGCCAGTGACATCACCCCTAAACCTGCAATGAATGCTGTTACATCAAATCCTATGTTTGATAAAAACCAAATTATCACCATGATAATGATGAAAGTCCGGGTAAGCATTCTGAAAAATTCTAAAATATGAATATTTTTACTATTACTGTCACGTTGTAAATCTATTACGGCATCTATTATATTTAAGACCAATTTTATTATGATCCAACTGATAATTGCATAGGTAATCGTATTTCTTGATGTTTCAATAAATGTAGGGAATACAAGATTGGATGTTGAAAATAAAAAGGATAGTAACAAAATTAACTTCATCGAAAAATATTTAGAAATTGTATTCTTAACAATTGAACCGAATTTACTCTTGCTTTCCCTGGAAAACCGAGAAAAGTTTTTGATACTAATTCTCTTTACAAGAAAAAGACCCAGAATAATGACAAGAAACGTAATTGCTGAGACAGTATACTCAAAATATGAGTTACCTAAGAATTCCTCTCCTTTGAGTTGAGATATTGTATCTGACATTTGCGACATACTTAATCCTCCTGATTATCCTTCTCCAATAGTAACAATTGGGTAGGATAGGGGATGAGTATTTTCTGCTCATCAAGGAGCTTAATTATCTTGAGATTAACTGCCTGTAGTGTGGCTTGATATTCAGAGTAGCTTCTGCTCTGAACGAAAAAAATGATCTCGAAATCATATGATGATGTATTGATATTAGTGAAAAAACATCTATCAAATGAAGATTTGTCAATAGATTTTATGAGTTCCTCAAATTGTGAAGGTAGTTTTTCCAACTTATCAAGAGGTGTGGATTTATGTACACCAATTGTCAGTGCAACCCTTCTTTTCTCCATCTTTTTGAAATTACTGATTCTAGCCTTGATTAACTCTTGATTTGACACAATTAGTAGATTTCCAGTTAATGATCGAATTCTTGTAGATCTGATCCCAATTTTCTCTACTTTTCCAATTTCTCCCCCCACATTGATGTAATCATCTATTTCAAATGGTCGATCAATATAAATTACTAATGCTGCAAAAATATCTGAAATTACATTCTGCAAGGCAAAAGCTATAGCAAGAGCAAAAACACCCAGACCTGCAATGAATGTATTTGTATCAACACCTAGATTGGATAGAAACCAAATTAATACAATAACAAAAATGATTGATTTAATCACTAAACTTAGAAATGCGATCAAGTTGGTAGATCCTGCTTTGGTTACTTTTATCTGTAATCTCAGGAAAATATCTGTCATAACAAAAAGAAATTTGAGTAAATAAAATGATAATACAGCAAAAACTACAATGTAGATGATACTCCTCATAGATCCATGGATATTCAATGAACTTATGGAGAAGTATAGGGAAATTACAACTATTAACAGGATTGATATTGAATCCCCGATTTTCTGAATATAATTCCCAAATTCCTTTTTATTACCTCTCTTAGTTATATAATTTGAAATTCTATTCAATATGATTTTCTTTATAAACAAACAAGATAGTAATACTATTACAAACAGGATTAAAGCACTAAGCCAAGCCCATCCAGAATTTCCGAGAAAGCTATTATTCAAAAAATCTTCAACGAAAGACATATATGATCTTTTATTCTCTTAAATTTAAGCGATTTGGATTGAATGGGCTGATTATTACATTCTTTAGTCATATTTTTTGATTTTGAATATTCAGTTTATAATATAATTTAGTATACTCGTTCATATAACTCTCACAATCTTCATTCTCCAATTCTTTAGTCTAAGATGTGAGTAATTAATATATCATAACACCTTATTGCTCGTGAAAATGTGAAGTTAGGCTTTCTGTACATTATTTATTGAAATGTTTTGAGGGAATTGAATTATCACCACTCAGGCTGGTATTGGTTCTAGTACAATAACCTCTACTTCAGTATAGCTCTTGAATTCTTCCACATCTGCCAGTGTCCCTTGATTCAGGCCTGTGACATCATGCTCTCCATAATGGAAGGGTACTGCAAATTGGAGATCAGAATTTAGTTGAATATCCTCCAATGCTGTGGCTGCTTCCTCCGCATTCATGAAATAACTTCCACTCACAGGTAATAATATAATATCTGCTTCAATACTCTTCATCTCAGGTATTCTATCAGATGAGCCTGTAAAATATATTCTCAACTCATTAATCTCCACGATCACGCCCACATCATTATTCTCCTGAGGGTGGTACTGCAATCCTGTTGATCGCACTTTATCAATAGTATACATGGGGACAAATTCGAAGGATATATCATCATATTCGAAATTATCTCCTGGTGCTACAGTCTCCCGGTTGCTCAGATATGCCGTGCATGTGGCCGATTTAAGTAGGATTGTAGTATCATCAGCAAGCGTATAGATATCCAAACTTGAGCAGTGATCCAAGTGGCCATGAGTGCTGATGATATAGTCAGCTTTCTCTAAAATGGGATTGTCATTGTTAGCAATATCAAACGGGTCAATGTATACTACCAATTCCTCGTACTTCAGCTTGAATCCAGCAATCCCCAGATAGGTAATTTCTACTTCTTTTACTTTCATTGTGGATGGATCCTTAGTCATCGGGTACTGATCAAAGTAGTTGTAAATCAAAATGCCTGAGGGTATCAGTATTGCTATAGGCAAAATAATTAGGAGCTTAAGTTTCACAGGATCGAATTTACTTGGATAATAATATCATTTTGCCTTGAGGATAATTGCTGAATATTATAATTTAGAAAATTCATTGAATAGTTCCTTAAGAATAATTTTCTTGAGAGATACCTAAGAATAGGATAATATTAAAAATGACTCTTCCCAGAGAGATCTATGAACCGCAAATCTCTATATTACCTAATATTGGGTCTGCTTTTCTTTCTATCTGTTTTTAATTTGGTTCTAGTAAATTTATACCTCAATAATTATACGGTTTATGTTGTACCCAATGATCAGAATTCTATTCAATTCCTTGATATTGATGGAGGTGAAGAAAAAATTCACCTAGTTTACCTAGAAGCCCAGCTGATAGTTGAAAATAGGATCTATGTACATTTCAATATATTTGGTGAGTTACAACTCGAAATTGTTGATCCCCAAAATGAAATGATATATTCATCCAATCATTCCTCTGGTGCTGTTGAAAATCAATACTATGTTGAGGATTTAAAAATCAAGACAGAGGGGGATTGGAAATTCGTAATTACTAACTATTCTGAAAGATCTGGGGGTTATTCGCTTGATATACGAAGTATTAATCATATATATAATTCAACTGCTTTGATTATTCTTACCATACAATTTATCCTTTGCATCTTGTATCTCGTTTTCTTTCCAAATGAATTGTATTCACAATCAGGAAAATTATTTCAAAATATTGCATTTGGAGTTTTAATCGGGATTTCTATGATTACTCTTTTGACAGATACTTCACTTGATCCAGCTTTCTCCTTACTTCCGATATTCATAGTTATGTTATTTATCATAATTGGAATAATGACCCAAAATAAAGTAGAGGATGTTGATGACAATATCCATAAAAATGCATTCAGATCAATGTTTGGCCTTATTTTGATTTCAATTTGTATGCCATTTGTCATATATCACACCTGTACTCTCGGTTTGTATTGTTATTTGTTTTTGGGTCTCAGTATATTGCTGATAATTATCTCCCCATTGAGTTATTTCATAATTCGTGCATATTTGAAAACTTTATACATTCATAGAAAATTGTAGTAATGTTTCAGATAATTACATCACATCCTTATTTAAACAGGATGATCGATCTGAAAATTAGTACTGGAATCCAATCTTACTAGGAATAATTATGTTGATTATAAGTTTGAAATATGAGGGGCTTTAATAATTCACCCATTTAAATTTTATAGTTTCATTCAAATCTTCAGAAAACGTCATCTGATCTGTTTGAGCAGAAATTACATGTGGCGATTATCTCTATGTTATTTGAAATAACATAATTTTGAATAATTTGTAAATTATCATTACTTTTACAATTTTTGAAATATGTAATAATTTGAAGATTTAACCTAATTAATTAAATATTAAATATAAATATTGCTCTCTATATGATTTAACTTATAGTACAAACCTTCACTTTTAGTTTGGTCTGTAGTAGTTTATATAGTTAAATGTCTAGTAATAGTATAGAGAAGTTCACTTCTCTTGCTGAAGGACTCAGTGATTGTCGAGTTGTGTTGCACAATGATGAAGCAGTATTCCAATGGGAAGTTCGGTTTAACTTATAGTACGGTGAAAATCATGCTGGTAATCAAGGCCTATCGATTTGAATTAAATCCTAGCAAAACAGAACTTAATTTGCTTATTCAAAATGCTGGTACAGCGAGATTTGCTTACAACTGGGGGCTTAGACGACGAATTGATCAATTCAATAATAATACTGGAAAATCAAAATTCACTGACTATATGAAACAACAAAAAGAATTGAATGCAATAAAGAAATCACAATTCCCTTGGATGTATGATGTTAGCAAATGTGCACCACAAGGGGCATTACGGGATCTGGATACTGCATTCAAGAATTTCAGAAGACGATTGAAAACCGGTGACAAACCCGGTTTTCCAAGATTCAAGAAGAAATTCATCAAGGATTCTTTTCAACTCACGGGTACCCTCAAGGTATTTGACAAGAGCCACGCCAAGTACCCCAAACGAGTGCAATTACCAAGGCTGGGAAAGATAATAATCAAGGAGGATCCCATCAAACTAGTTAAGAAATTAGAGACCAAGATATCAAGAATTATGTCAGCAAGGGTTATTCGTGATGCCCACAAGTGGTATGTTAACTTCAATGTTGAGGAAGAGATTGCCATTCCAAACAATAACAGACCCGAGATCGGTATTGATCTGGGGATAAAGGATTTCGCAACTCTGTCCAATGGTATGGTTATTCATAATCCCCGCTACTATAAATCCTCGCTGAGAAAGATGAAGAGAATGCAGAAAACACATTCAAGAAAAGATAAAGGGAGTAAAAACAGGAAAAAATCTGTTGCGAAACTCTCTAGGTTGCACTACCACGTCAAAATGCGCAGAAGGGATTTTCTTCATAAAGTCACAACCTTTCTAGCAATGAATTACAGTAAAATCTGGGTAGAGGATTTGAAAGTGAGAAATATGATGCAGAATCACTGCCTAGCACAGGCTATCTCTGATGTTTCTTGGTATCAATTCAAGGAACTGTTGGAGTATAAATGTAGATGGTATGGTTCAGAGCTCAAGATCATTGACACCTATTACCCATCAACACAGCTGTGTTCTCAATGTCTGGACAAGCAGAAGATGCCACTGTCCGTCAGAACCTATTCCTGTCCGACCTGCGGGATGATCAAGGATAGGGATGTGAATGCGGCTATTAACATCAAGAATTACGAGAAGAATTCCGTCGTCCTAAGTTATAGGAAGACGTTAAACGCCCCTGGAGGAGCGCCGTAAGGGCTCCTGTGAAAGGTTGGTATCACATGAATGTATGTGAGTAACGGTATGGCGTAACCTGGCATTACAGGGCCATAAAAATTGAAAATTCCTGTCACCCTATGTTCTAGAAGAGACATTAAACGCCTCTAGCGAGCACCCCTCTAGAGATTTCAGTGAAGGAGGAAACATAGTTAAGTCTGTTAAAACTTGAAGTGAGGAGCGATTTGGCGTAACTTGGCATTGAATATGTAATTAAAAAATAATAATTAAGAGAAAAAAGATGGGGTCGCCGGGATTTCCAGCTCACAAGTCTCAACTTGTAAGTTTTTGAACCCGGACCGTCTGGTTTGTTCTTGGGATACTAATTGCATCCAATCTGGAGCCAGATACGCTGCCAGGTTACGCCACGACCCCGTCTAATGCAACCTGGAGGCAAAATTAAATTTTGCAAATTACTTTTAGTATCTTAGATTTTTAAAGTTGCGATTGTGACTGAGAATTATTGATATGAAATATCAAAAGGCCTTAAATTTCAAGCTAATTATCAACATGAATAGTTAGAATATTAATTCATGATTTGTTACTCTTACCCATAGAACCAATTTACCAGTGTAAGTCGAAACAATTGTGAGTGCGGAATATTGAAGGAAAATGCCTTGGATCATACATTACCTATTGGTTTCCAGGTCAGAACATCTCGGGCAAATTCGATTTCAATTAATTGATTCAATGTTGGAATATATAGAACTAAAATATTGAATGATAATCGATAATCATAGGAATAATTCCAGTAGTTTCCATCAGCTCTGATATCTAACACCTTGAATTCATAGACTACTTCATCTAGCTCCTCATACTTTAGGAAATCTTGCTCTGCTTTTAATCCCATATACGTTTGACCTCCAAGAGTGATAATCTCACTCCCATCACCATATGTCAATAGTTTATCTACAGATGGTAATTGTAGCAGGTAAATACTCATAGTCTCATCACCATATATTCTCAATATACCATCTTCTTTTTCATGCAAAAATTTCCCAACTTCTGTTCTGGGAATATTGAACATTGCATTCATCACCTGAATTGATTTGGCCAGTTTCCTTGCCAGGCTAATCACCTTCTTGGCATCAAAGGTGACAAAATATCCACGATTCTTTTCTCCAAGCCAGTTTTCTATCTGGGGGTATTTCAGTAGGTCTGCAAGATAATCCTCTGCATTGGGCTTATTCAATTTCACCCATTGATCATAAAATATGCTGAAAAATGGTATTAACCACTGTTCAGATGATAGTTCCACAATCTTATCTCTCACGTGTTTATCATATACCAAAGTGTCCATAAAATTTCTTATCATCAGTATTTTTTCATCTTCCTTCTTGATTTTGAAATAAATAAATCCGGTTTCTTGTATTGATTTCTGCTTGCTTGCATACTTTATGACGTTGATTGCCTTATTTACATCATCTCTTGCTCTTTGTGATTTATTCCTTGATCTACTTCCTGAGAAGGAGTGCATACTGATCTTTGGTTGTAATCTTGATACTCTCTTGGTATACAAATATCTGGATTTATGTGATCTCCATTCCTGATCAATCAATACACATTGATCATTCAACTTCTTAAGTTCCAGATTAGTTGGTATTAATTCATTCATGGATGAATCAGAGAAATCCCAGAATGAATACTCTGGTTTTGATTGTTTTTCATGTGAGAAATATGGTCTCTGTTTTATGATGACATATGGTTGAATTGATTTGTTGGTGTACCCTTTGGGCTTGATAATCCACTCATTACTCAGGGTCACACCATATCCCCTGGCATGTTTGAGCATCCAGAATTGCCATTTTGCCCTTCTATAACGATTACCATTGCAATCTACGCGGTCACTACTGCTATCCACACCCATGAAAATAATCTCCAAGGAGTTTTGTTTTGCTGATTCAAATAGATATTCGAAAAATAACCCATCCTGTATCCTTTTGTTATTCAGCAAAATATCTATAGTGTCTAGAATAATTATTGATTTATTACAGGTATCTAGAAATTTGAATATCGCTTCTAGATTAGCTGCTGAATAGTACCTATCCACATCTAGATGAAATCCAATCAGATACGGAGGGATGTACGGAGTGCTGGTGATATAATACGTAGGCAATCTCTCCTTTCTCTTTGAATATTCTGCTTGTTTGATTTCTAGGATGTTCTTCACATATTGAAAGGAATACAACGGGTTTATCTGATCGAATGGATTTGTGAGATCTGTGCTTAATATACAGGTGAACATTAGCTCCACTCCAATACATCAATAAGATCCTCCTGGAGTAGACGGTATCCCTCCTGAAAATCCAGCCCGAGGAGATAATCAAGCATGGGATCAAGCGATTCAATTTCATGTTCCTGATTGATATACATGACAAACCTGTGGGTTTTATCAATAGAGTATCCATTCTCCAACAGTAAATTGCAATAGATATTAACTTGGCTGACATCTGCTTGCTGGATTCTTCTTTCCTTTGAATAGGTCTTGATATCACCCACCAGCAATACATCCTTCGTTTGTATGAGTAAAATATCAATTCTTCCTCTTAAATTTCCACTTATGCTATGGAGCGGAACCTCTGCCATGATCTGTCTATATGGATATGTATACTGGCTTAGTGCAAGTGGCTGGGCATAGTTGCACAATAATTTTTGATGGATTTTTTCTCCTCTTCTCTGTGCCTTATTCTGTTTTTGCTTTTGAATCATCCCCTCCATCACTTGTTTACTGGCTAACTGAGTTAAAAACACCTTCCCACGGAATATCCCATCTCTATTCAATCTCTCAATGAATACATCAATCTGTGTTTTTAATGAAATCTTACGAGGTAATCTATATTTTATTACCAAATCACGTAAACTGATCATGATATGCTCAAGATAATATTTCACTGTTTCCTCGACATATTCTTTCAGTTGCTCCTCTGAAGCATATAATGTTCGTATGACAATAAAATAAAGCATGGGCCTTGCCATCTCGATAAGGTCCAGACTTGGCAGATGTACATGCACCACCGAGACATCATAGTATATACGTTCACCAAAACGCAGATAATTCAAGGTATATCGTCTTAGAATTGATCCTGCAATATTCAAACGGTAATTGAGAATATCTATTTCCCTGACCACATTCTTGTGTGTGAGACGTTCAGTGAAGGGGATATCCAATCGTTGTGCGTACTTCTTTATATGTGACCAAAATACTCTTGCTTGTATCTTCTCGATATCTTTTAATCGCTCATAATTAACATCAAGATCCTTTGAATATGCATTGATCTGATTATATGCATCCTGTGCAAATAAATACTGGGAAATACGTGAAATTCCCCTTAATTTCTCTTTCAGGGATCGGATCATCAGTGCAGTCACGTTGATGTAATTAGCTGAGTCCAGAACCACTAGATTATCTGCGAAAGAAAAATCTGGTCTTGTGTAGGGTCTCTCGGTGGGATCATAGAATATTTTATTCTTCAATTTGTCTAGATTTTTAATCCCCCACCTCTCCATGATGAATTGTCTTAATTTCGCATCTAAATTCAATAATTATGCATTTTGGCACAATTATTTTAGGTTTTACAATTATTTGTAAAATCGTGCATACATTTGGTTATATTCCAGCAGGATTTGGTATAGTCCTCCAGACTTGTACCTATGGATGGTCTGTCTTGTGATCTCACCATACACTCCTGTATAGACAACATGAATTGAGATATAACAGAATATCATGAATTTGATCAGATAAGCAATATTTCTGAGTACAATATATTCTTCAGGTTCATACTCTCGCATTATTTCCTCAGTAGTACAACGAACTGATAGATAGTAGTCAACATCACTTTTTCCAAGTATTTTAATCTCATTTTTCAGGGATTCATCTGTGTGTACCACATACCGTAACACATCAAATTTCTGGAATTCAGTCTCCTCAGCACAATACCTTCTGAGTACCTCGGTGAACTGATCAATGCTGTATTTCTTGTTCAGATAATCTTTCCAATCTCCACTGAGAGAGATTATGGTATCATAATGTTGTTCCCGGGTGAGATATGAAATAATATCAAATGATGGATCACTGATTGTCTTCCCAAAGCTATCCTTGTATTTAACAAAAGGTGAGAAGAGGAATTGAGTGATACTATAGAGGATAGCATCCATAATCTCTGAATCCTCATAGAATAACTGGATATTATTGAAGTAATTTACCAGATCTTTGATGGTGAAATTTTCCAGCTGGCAGAGGAATAATAATTCTCGTTGTATTGCCTGCAAGCCATATCTAAAATGTAATTTTGGTAATGGAAGGTTGTCCATACCCACGTAATCCAGAATCGCCTCTGCTTCATCACCAAATGCATAAACAGATGATGGCTGGCCAAATCTTCCTATTCTCCCTATTACCTGGTTGATATCAATGATATCATCCATCTCATCTCTGAATTCGCTATAAACCCCCTTTGAAGAGAGGATCAAGGTATCAAAATTCACGTTTAACCCATAAATCAATGTTGATGTACTGAAAACAATTGAGAATGAGCCTTTATGTAATTTTCTCTCTGCTATCTCTCTTTTTTTCTCACCTAATTTTCCATGATGCAGGACAATCTTAGATAATTCTGCCTGCAGGCTTTGATTGATGATTTTGTGTTTATCCTCTGTTTCTCTTGCTTTTTTCTCATTGAACTGATCTGTTATTGCTTGTTTCATTGCCTTGTGCAGTTTGATTGCCTCCTTTCTTGATGTACAATATACCAGTGATTTATTGGTTAACCGTAAATTATGTAGCAGTAGCAGGATCCCGAGTTGTTTCGGGTTCCAGGCATATTTTCTATAATAGTGAGTTTCATCACCGATTTCATACTCTTCTTTTTCTTGTCTAGGAAATGAGTAAGGCTTATCCAGTCTCTTATATCTCGTGCAGGTTAGCGTTGTATTATCTGTGCTGACGGTATAATAGGTGACATTATCTTTCAATGCTCTTGAATAATAAATATCTGCGTTGAACAATTTCTGGTAGTATTCTATATTATCAATTGATGCAGACATGGTCAGAATTCTGAATTTAATGTTGTAATTCTGCTCATGTAACAATCTCAAAATAAGGTAGAAGAGGTCCACCCCTCTCTGGGCATCCTTTATCAGGTGTAGTTCATCAATGATGATCAATCCGATTCTGTCTAAAACATCAGTTTCTGGGTTATTGAGCTCATTCTTCAATTTCTCAGCAGTGAATATCTGGATTTCTGCTTCCAGATCAACTTGATTCTTGATTTTCACTTCTCTGTCATATGTTTTGATCTTTCCGAACGATGAGAATTCCAGTGCAATTTGTGTACTTAGGGCCCGTGTGGGTGAGACATAGATAACCCTCATCCCTTTTTCTAGAACTTTTGATGCTGCCAATTTTGCACTGAAGGTTTTCCCAGTTGTTACGGGAGTGCATAAAATGAAATTGTTCAGTCCTAGCAATCCATTTTCCAAAGCACCTCTCTGATAGGTATTCAATTCTGAGATGCCTTCTATTTCCATTAAATTTCGGAATAGGGCTGAGTAGGATTCAAGTTCTGATTGATTACTATTGATCATATAGTATTGACGTGCATAATTGATATATAACAAAAAAAGCGATTTTCTAGTAAATCTATCCACCTATTACTTTTATTCTATTTGAATTTGAATGAGAATCAGTTATATTTAACTTATTATAGTAAGTTATAGTGACAATCTTTATATTTGATAGGTGAATATTATTCACATGGAAATATACTTGGGCGAATATTCAATTACTAGATCTGGTAATGCATTGAAAGTGACCGTACCAAAAACAGTACTCGATAATTGGCAAATATCTCCTGGAGATAAGGTTCATCTTTATTTTAACGATGATATTTTTTATGTTTCTAAAAGGCAAAAACACGAGGTTGAAGATAATTTGAGGATTATTAAACGAGATGCGGTTCAAGAAGAAATTGACAGAATTAACAAAGAAAAACAGGATTTTGAATTTTTTGAGAAAATACTTGATGATGTTCAAGAAATGGAGGTTAAGCTAGAATCTTTGATAAAGAAAATCTCTGAATCCAAATCAGTACAGAATTTGAGGGAATGTAACAAATACTTAGATAATGTTGTTGATGATTATAATAATTTTCTATCAAAAGCAGGAGTGAATCGAGATCTCTTCAAAGCTGAGGAATTAAACGATATGATTAATGATTTGTACAAACAGATTACAGATAAAACTACTAAATTAAGCAAATTGTAATAGATCATCTGTATTTTCCTCAAAGAGTAAATTATCGAGAAAATCTGTTTATTTACATTTTAGTGGTAGTAATTAATTTATTAGTCTAGCTTACTCAATCATTTTTACAGCCTTTTTGATTTCAGAAATTGAACGCTCATACCATCTTTATTAAAAAGAAATTTTTCTTCAGGATCTTTCTCCATTTTCCTCATTTCTCGTGTAGATTTGTCATATTTTTCCTGTGAAAAATTCTTCTATACTCTTTCGAATTTTTATTAAAAGGTGACTGAAATACTTCTTCTTCTGATTAGCAGCAAGTAATATAGCCTCCCAAAGCTCACATAGGGATCTTTCAAAGTCAGATTTATATTTTTCAGCGATTTTATCTAGTGTCTCCCAGATTTGGGTTTCAATATTTTCATTCAACTTGGTAATCTGTCATTTTACATACTTTTATACATCTTATAATTGTAAGCTTTTAGAAAATCAACTTTGTAATAGCGATAATGGCTTTTCAAACAGCAATAACTATAAAAGAAGTTATTGATAAAATAGAAGACGGGAAATATGTTTTACCTGCAATCCAAAGAGAATTTGTGTGGAAAAAAGAACAAATAAGATCATTGTTTGATTCATTAATGAGAAACTATCCGATAGGCTCTTTTCTTTTCTGGGAAATCAAAAGGGAAAATGTTAATGAATACCAGTATTATGGTTTTATTAAAAATTATCACGAGAAGAATTTCACTCATAATCCTAAATTAGAATTAGATGATAAAAATGATATAATAGCTATTCTTGATGGACAGCAAAGATTTACCTCGTTATATCTGGGATTAACTGGCTCTTATTCCAAGAAAATTCCAAGAAAAGCAATTAATAATCCTAATTCCTATCCAAGAAAAACTTTGCATTTAAATATAGTAAATTATGCTCAGGACAACGATTTGCAAATGCTATATGATTTTAGATTTCTAATAGAAGAAGAATATAAAGATCTGAAGGATGGATGGTTCAAAGTTGCAGATATTTTAAAATTTCAGACAGAAGGAGAATTGATGAGGTTTCTTGCTAAGTATAATTTAGGAAACAATGATATTAGTATCGAGATTTTCTTTAGGTTATTTTCTATGATTCATAAGGATCAACCCATAAATTATTTCCTAGAAAAAGAAAACTCTATTGAAAAAGTACTAGATATATTTATTCGAGTAAATAGTGGTGGCACTCAATTAAGTTACTCAGATTTATTACTATCCATTGCAACTGCACAATGGACTGATTTAGATGCTAGAGAAGTAATTAATCAATTTGTTGATGATATAAATAATGAATTTCATTTAAAAATAAATAAAGATCTTGTGTTGAAATATTCTCTAGTCGTCACACCTAGTGTTCCTAATGTTCAATTCAAAGTTTCCAATTTTAAAAAGGAAATAATGGAGGAAATAGAGAAAAATTGGTTTGAAATTTCTGTATCACTTCGATATGCAGCCAAATTTATTTCATCGATTGGGTATACCAAAGATTCATTGACATCCAATAATTCGATAATACCAGTTGCTTATTTCTTTTACAAAATGGACAATCCAGATAAATTTCTGTCCGCAAAGAAATATAAGACAAATCGAATACTACTCAGAAAGTGGTTTGTTATTTCATTATTAAAACGCTTATTTTCTGGTAATTCAGATAATACAATTACCCGTATTAGAAATGTATTTAGAAAATCAGCAGCATACGAATTTCCAATCAATGAATTAGCAGAAGAAATGCGTAAGGATGGTAAATCAATAGTATTTCAGAGCAAGGATATTGAGGATCTAATCTATACCAATTATGGATCAGGGAGAATAACTTATTCCATATTATCACTCCTGTATCCTGGTTTCAATAATACAATAAAATTTCATATCGATCATATCCATCCCAAGAGCTATTTTACAGATAAGAACCTAAGGAGATTTGAAATTTCAGATACTGAATTTTATAAAGAGCATGTCAATTATATTCCAAATCTTCAGTTCCTTGTTGATAATATCAATATCCAAAAAACAGATAGACCATTTCAGGAATGGTTTGAGAGAGAATATGAAGATGATAGAGAAAGAATTCAACAGAAATCTATTCATTACATTCCTGATTGTGATCTTGATTTTAGAAATTTCAAAGAATTTTTTGAGAGTAGAAAGAAATTATTAATGAATGAACTACAGAATCAATTGGATTTAGGGTTACAAATCAATGAGGAGATAGAAACAATTGAGGACGATATTGACAAAGAACTGGTAAGATCTCAGTTCTGGGATAAATTCTTGGAATTTGACAGTACAAGGCGGGGGATATTCTCAGCAATATCACCACATAATAGAGAGAGAACATACACATCAATAGGAATACCATATACTAAAATTGGAATTAATATCTTTGAGGATTCAATTTATTTAGAGTTCAGTTTTGACCATCCTGAAAGAGAAAATAATATTTCTCGTTTATCTAAAATAATAGAAAATAAAGAAAATATTAAGGAAAAATTAGGTTTCTTCAGAGATGGTTGGATAAATGAACAAGACCAAAAAAAACAGGGATTATGGTATAAAGTATATGAACACTCAATATTTGTAAACACCAATGAATGGGATAATATATTTGATCTGATTTTTTCAAATATAGAAAAATTAATTGACATAATACCTAAATATCTAGAATAGGTAGTACTGGAATAATCTGAAATCTTAAGATGAAGCTGAATCATAAAAACCAAATCGAAAATGGTCTTTGGTATAAGATTTCTTTATTTCCTGGATGTATCTGCGTTTATTTTAATTGTTCCTGATTAGATTTTAGTTCAAATGAACCTTTAAACTCACCCAATCTTTACTTACAATTTTGCAAACTGCTTATTTAGATATTTGATCTGTTAATACTTGGATTTACGTCTCCTACAAGAAAATATGGAAAATTGGGAATACGCATCTAAGTATACATAGGATCAATTTGGTCTTACATCAATTTATCTTGAAAAAGGCTAATTTGATATTGAGGAAAGAGATGAAATGCGTATCTGGCTCCAGATTGGACGTTTACACGTCCCAAGAAAAAACCAGACGGTCCGGGTTCAAATCCCGGTGGCCCCATCTTTTTCTTTTAATTAACAAATAGAAATGAATTACTAGCTTACAGCCTAATTATTCTTGATAATTATTTGTTCAATATAATATAATATCTATTCTGCAGGTTCAAATCCCGAAGAACGTCTTCACAATTAACCTTGAAATATCTTTTTTACGTTATTATATCTAAGTATTGTAGATAACTGGCATTTGACCCTCCCATTTACTCCAGAGGTTATCATCAACAATGAGTTCACTCATAAAATGGGCCACATTTATCCTACTAGTTTTTCCAGGATCAAATATTGCACTTCTTGTGGGTGAAGCAAAACTCTGATAACTACTGACCTCTGGTTCATCAATCAAAGAATCCGGTCGAACCGCAACCCAATTGATTTTCGAGTGATCCTGACCAATATCTTTTCTCAAGAAGTTGGCTGCAGCCTCATTATCCGCTTGGGGAGGAACAAGAATACGAATTAGGCCAAATGCTATTCGTTCAGCAAGTGATCGCTTCTCATTTAGATCCCGATTAGGATTACCTGTAGTATTCATGAGCACAAATTTGATGGTTGTACTTGATTCATTTGCTACAACCGATCCAGTCAGTAATTTAACTGCGTCTCGTACTAATCTGAACGGAGGACCAAAAATACCTTTAAGAGTTATATTATGTCCTAAACATGATACAATGGCCGTACAACCATTGATAATATTGGATAATTCTATTGAAGTCAAATCAAGAAGGTTTCCCTCAATGAGTTCAAGGTCTTCATGATCACGAATATGCTCAGGTACTCTTTGCCTGCTTCTCACTATGGCCCGGACTTTCAGATTTCTTTGGAGTAACTGCTGAAGTAACAGTTTTCCAGTCGCACCAGTTCCTCCAATAACTAGGATAGTCATCAAAATTGGGGATATACTCTCTTATTAAATCCTTGGGATTATATCTGATATTAATTGTATTAAGATTTGTATTATCTCTATTATCTATCTACAGATAAGATGCAGAGAGCAATAATAATTAGATATTCCCCACTAATATCGTAATACTCTAATAGAGAATTTCTTTATCATAGGCATTTTATACTCATATTCTGAAAAGATCTGAATTTTATAATGTATCATATTCTGAGAAAACCTTTAGTTGTAAATTATTCATATCAGAATAATCAGATAAAACTCAATTTCATCATTCACCTAAAATATCCCTCAAATTGCTCACTAGGAAAGTATAGCTTTTACCTTGACTATGCTTACTAAATCCTATATCCTCATTTGATTTAATCATGTATGGTTTCTCATCCAAAATAAGGATCTTTACTACTCTTGGTAACTCCTCCCTTATGTGTTTCAAAATCTGAGCTCTAAGACCCTTTAGGAATTGATCATCAATAAAATCATCATTTACAAATGATGTTAATTCTGTAACTCTTTCCAAAGCATCAAGATGATAGCGGAGATCAACAAATGCTACGATCTGTTCATTCCTTCTTGCAATAAGATGAATCCAGCGTATTTTATCCTTTTGTAACCTATCTTCAAACTTACGTATCCTTTCACTAGTAATTCTTTCTTCTGGTTTCACCTCATCGTATGAACACTGATACTGAATTTCGGTGTAAAGTCTTGCGAAATCATCAATAAGGCCATCTGGGAGAGAATCACATAATACAGTTTCGATCTTTTGTGTATCATAATATCTTACACCCTCGACATACCAGGATTCTACTACATCCCAATCTATGTTTTCTATATATGCTCGATTTTCGATAGACTCATTATTGATAACACCACCATACTTCTCACAAAAGGCAATACTTTCTTGTAATGGAGTTGCTCCAGTTAATTCTAAAGTTTTGATACCTAGTTTTTCAGCATTTGATGTGATTTTCTGTAGTAATAGTGTACCAAATCCTCTTCTTCTGTGATCCTTCGCTACATTTATCCAATACTGACCCAATTGTTTTCTCTCATTATAGAAGGGTGATTCTTCCGCTTCAACCAGTAAATCTGCACTTCCAATCAAATCATCATTGTTGAAGAGAAGAAATGAATGCACGTCTTTATTGGGTATGGGGTCAAAAAAATGCTGTTCCATGCTCTCTATTGTAGGTAAGGGTTCATCCGGATGAATTTCCTCCCAAATACCTCTGATTAAATCAAAATAGCTGTTTTTTATTTTCGGAGCTATGTTTATTTTATCAAACTTCTTTATAGTTGTTGACATACTAGAAATACTATCTTCCATATAGCATTTAAATTTTTATGATGAAGCAATCAATGAAATTATCCTCTGACAAATTTATCGATCCTGCTAATCAAGGGTAAACGAACTATTATATCAATTAAATTTGGAACTCCATCTGTAAATGGAGTGGATATCGTTTCAGATGTCATACCACACTGTGCTATTCTCACCACAAGAGTACGAGACAGTTTCTGTTTTCTTTCAGTTCTTGGCTTTCTAATACATCTTTTTTACAATTTATCTAAAGTAGAAGTCAATCTATCAACATGGCCATACCTTTTTTTTATCAAGAAGGAAATATCTCAAGATATAGATTTATGAATGAATAATTAAGATTTATATGTACATGAAGCTAGATACTCGATTCTACATCATATTTCTTAGCATTATACAGATAATCAACGGCCCGATGCAATTCTATATCTTTGGTACTACGTTTAGGTTGACCGAGGCTTATGAGACAACAGCTGAGGATTATTTATATGTTTTCAACTCCTTAGCGAGTATGATTGTATGTCCAATTCTTGTTTCAGTTCCACTGGGGCTATTGTATGTTAGGAGAGAATTCAGAGAGAATACAGAAATTTTACTTCCTAGGTTTGTACTAGTTCTATTGAGTATCTCACTAGTACTTTCAATATCTATGATTAATTCACCTGTGAATTATCTTGGTGTCGATTATTACCCTGCATTTCCTAGATTAATTCGGTTGCACACGATGGTTATTTGGGTGCTCATGATTGATGGAATTGCACATTTTTTGATAAATAAGCATCGTAGAAGTGTTTTAAGTTTATCCATTCTTTTCTCAGTCCTTGATGTACTACTGGCTTCAATTCTTGAGAGAGCTGTTGTGATTGGCCTTTTCATGCAATGTTGTACGCTAATATTGATTCTTTGGTTGGTGAGGAATAGTAACACCTCGTAACACTCATTAATAATGCATTTTATGATCTATCCACTAGGTCTAGACATTACTTTTTACACCTGAAGAAACTTAACAATGGAATAAGGAACACCATACCAAAGAAACTATTATTTCCAGTATCCACATAACCACTGGAGGTTGTACCTGTGGTTGATGTAGTAGTATTATTTAACTCACTTGTAGTTGTACTTTCTGTGCTTACAGTATCATCTTCAGGACACGGATTGCTATGTTCAGGAGCAGCATTACTGGAGAAGAAGAATTCAAGCATATCATTGAGTGTATGTCTCCAGGATCCCCACGAATGACCCTCGTGGAGATACATCACATCATAATCCCATCCCTTTTTGAAGGTCTCACATTCCACCTTCTGTGTATCATTGAAGATTTCCTCCTCATAACTACCTGCAGACATCCAAACTCGTAGATCATCAGATGCTGGAGTACTGGCATAGGTTTCCTTGATGGAGCAACCAATTCTCCCTAGCGATGAGGCCCCATCCCAGAGTGCAGGAGAATGCAGACCAATATTTTTGAATATTTCAGTCCTTTCCAGCCCCATATGCATGGATATCTGTCCTCCAAGGCTTGCCCCCGCATGTAATCTCCCCTCTGCAGTGGCATTGGTGGCAAACATGGAATCAATGAATGGTACCAATTCATCAATGTAATTCTCATACTCATCATTGCTACAGTTATAGAAGCTATGACGATATCCTGCAGGATTGACAAAGACACCGATAATCGGCTCGATTCTCCCCTCATAGATAAGATTATCAAGAACAGTGGCAGCATTTGCCTGATCCAGATATTCAGAACCATCTGCAAAATACGCAGTGCTGTAGCTCTTGGTGTTATCATATCCTGGTGGTAGATATATCCTCATAGTGGGATTGGCAGAGGAGAAGCTGGTGGGTACGATCTGTACATGTCCCTCGGGAACACCATTCTTCTTGATAATATCTGCTGGTTGAACAAAATCAGGCATTGCCAGCTCGGAGTTTGGTCCATATCCACCTAACACCTGATTGGGATTACGAGGATCAAGTATCCAATTCTGTCCAAGTACAAATTTGTAATCAATACGAGCATCACTCTCAAAATCCTCTGCACGATAGAAAAAATTGTATCCCTGAGCCAATCTGGTCATATATCCATTATTTGGATTCCAGCCATTGTGATCCCCAGCAACGGCAACAGTAGAGGTGGTAGCTGTGGTGTAATAGATGAATACAGCATGGCTATCATTGACAATTGCCGGAAAGCCTTCTGATGTCTGCCACGTGATATACGAATTGATCATTGCCTGTTTATCCTCAGCAGCATTGAATTTATCAAGAAAATCGTAGAAATCAGTAAATTCCTCGTTCATATCAATCGCTGCTGCTAGAGTTAATCCAAGAAGTAAAAGGATTATAAGGTATTTCATCAAGCATACTCATCGATACAACACTTTTAAGCACTCTCAATGAGAGAATTGGGATTTGTCATCTATATGCAATAATGCAATCAATAATTAAGATCACTATCGAGTCTGAAACGGTTAAGATCATTCTTACTGGTGAAATGCCCTCGTAGATCCCTGAAATCATTTCGTAAGTTTCTAAGAGAATCATTGATCTGATTACGAGTACTTCTGTACTCATCAAGATTTATCTGGAGATTCCTGGCACGGTTATCTATCTCATCTGAGGTCATCTTGAGTGTCTCAAAACGCTGCTGTAACTCTTTCATCGATACATCAGGAGTCTGGACGATAACCCTCTCCCCAAAAAGGCGTTCCTTGAATACTTCAATGAATGAATCACAGGCTCGTTTCACCTCAAATTTATCTGCAGTCTCTGCTTCTATCTCTAAAATGGTTTTCGGGCTACCAATCATCAAAGGTTTCTCTGACTGGATAAGCTCAAAATAGTGTTCTATGCCCTTGATCACCTTGGGAGGGGCATTTACCTGCACCTCTCCTGAATTAAAATTGATGTGCAACTGTGTACCTTTAATGGATGAGCTGGCCATCTGAACCTGCTCAATCTCCTTGTAGGAAAATCTTTTGCCAACGGTGATCCTCATATTAGTTACTGCATCTTTGGGTAGAAAGATCACCTCATCCTCTGAGAAGATGATATAGGTGTCATGCTTGAATGCGGATCTACCTTTCTTAACTCTCATGGGTACAGCAGGAACAATTCCTGCAATGTGTCGTACACCCTCTGGTAGATAGCGTTGCAGGGTTTGTAATAACTCATAGTGTTTGGAAAGTGGTTTGGATAGCGAATACAGCCTATCAAGCTCAATATTTACCTCATCTACCCAAAATGTCACCAGCTCTATCGTTTGACTGATACTGCTCTCAATATTATTGATGGCCCGTTCTGCAAGGCGATACTGATCTATCTCAATATTCTTGAGGTATGAGAGGTTTAGAATCTCATATATTGCATCCTTGCGGATCTTGGTGAGTTGCACTTTGGTCCTGGCATTGATCTCAATAATTCCCTTGGAACATCGTGAGAGGCTGGTCTCTATCTGTGGAAATACCATCAATCCTGCCAATCTGCACTGTCTGACCAGTGCGGTGAAGAAATCAAATGAACGGTTAATTTCTGTTATTTTAGGTAAGATATCTGTCACTTTCTCCACAGCTGAGAAATAATCACTGCCAATTGTTCTTAAAATAGTCTCTGGTTCGCTCAATCTTGTGCTCTCACAATTGGCACAAACAATCTTGCTGGTTTGATTAACCATCTGGCAATGCTCGCCACACCCACCGCATAAGGCTGAATCAGTCTCCTCATTGCATGTGCTGCACATCCAGGTTGTCACCTCTTTCTTCAGCACACATGCTCTGCACTGTAATGTTGCACATACATGACAGTAAAGGAGCTGAGCTTTGCTATTACAATACTGACAGCTAAGCTCACTATTCTGACTCATCGTTACCTAACCCCTAACCATTGTAATTAGATATAGATATTCGAAATACTAGTGACTAGTGTCAAGTATTTTTTCTTTTTCATTTTTTTCACTGAATGAATATATTGGAATAATTGCATAAAATTATATTATCTACTAATTATATCCTTGATTGTGTATTTCTAGATCACTGAGAAGTGGTACATAATACTAACCAAAGAAAGAGTGGTGGTTTCCCTGTCAAACCCAATTCTGGAATGGGGGGATATGAGATATCCAGTTTGCTTAGTCAAGTCAGTTAATTGCTTACCATAGCACCAAACTGGTGTAGGCCATTGTATACCAGATCTTGAAATAATTATCCTACTTGATTTTTCATTTTATTCATACTATAAGAGATATTTAGGTGTAAATTCAAATTCCTGAGAAATGATTCATATTATCAAACATGGCAAGTATGGTTGTCTTAGAATAAACCCAGTTCTGGCCCCATGAGGACATGAGACATCCATCACCGACAATGCCACAGTGTACATGATCAGCTCCGTAGTTGTGATGGATCTCATGGAGTGCACGAATTTCAAACTCCCCATAATTGTATCGGTACTCTATACCTAACTGGGTATTTCCTCCCATCATAACATTGACATTTCCACCAATCTGGCCATATCCTCCATAACCATTGGTTGAGATTTTACCAGAGAAAGCAATGACCATATCATACCCATGATTGTATTTTGAAGTACCATCAGCCCATTTCCAATCAATGTCTTGATTATTCTCATCATCAAGGTATAGCTCATCACCAGCTCTTTGTTTAACCTCATCCAGAAGATCATCAGATGTCTGTGACCAGAAATTCATTTTTACTGCTTTCACCACAATGAAATCCTGGAGGAATCTATCCTCGTAATCATAACTTCCTTCACCATAACTCACTTTATGTTTGGTTGCACTGTTGAGCATTGTAGATGCAGATCCGTAGTTATCAAGGAACTCCTGATCATAATACACGACTGCAAACACAACATTCTCACTGGATGTGTTCTTATTATCAACAGTGAAGGTTGTTGTACCTGTGAATGATGTGTCATACTTGGTAGGTGCATTGTATGAGGTTACAATCACCTTGGAGATCTCAAATTTTCCTGCATTGAGCACAAAATCATCATGTGAAAGGTAGGGGCTGATTGATGTAGTAATTACCTTGGATTCTGATCCAGACAATCCACCTACTGATACATATCCGGTGGCCACAACATTGGTGAAATCCACATATTTCTGACCTGCAGCATTATTGATGCTGGAAACATACAGTCTGAACTTGATTGTTGATGCGTATCCGCTGCCTGTATTCTTTACAGTCACCTTCACTGAAAGGGACTGGCCCTTGGCAATGGTATTATCGACAATATCCACGTTGGTGACATCAAGTATAGGATTTCCTGTACTTCCACCTCCACCCTCTGGTGTGATAGCAAAGATCATTGGCTGATTGACAATTACTGTCAAGTAAACAAGTGTGACAACAAATATTCCAGTTGTTAGTGTTTTTTTCGTAAACATAATGATTGACCTCTTAGTTAAGTCCTAATCAATATATATCAGTCAATACATATAAGGCAAATGAGAATTATGCATCTGGGAAAATCTTGGGAAATTAGTTTCGACCTGGTTTCATCTTCATAAATATCCAGAGTATAATCATCAATTGGTAAATCAATGCAGAAAGTATCGGTATAATGACGATTCCATCAAGCCAAGAAGCACCACCGATCATGATTTTTCCAGTACTTGAATATGGGATGAGAAAATCTAGGAATATTGATCCAAATACAGTTACTATGTAAATTATGAAGGGTGAGATCTCACCTAGGAGAATTTCTTTTCCATTAGGTTGATTAGATAGTCCAGCCCAGGTTTCCTCTTTAATGAAGGCTGTGAATAACAGGAATATTAGTGGGATGAGATAATAATGGAAGGTGGATGGAATTACTGCTGACCCAACAACACGGTAAAGTTTGAACACTCTCATGTTTGCAGCTGTGATGATGAATATTACTCCTAGTAGGAGGAGAGTATGCTTGATGAAATGAGATCGATTTCTGCTGTATTTCAGTGAAATTACTAGAAGTACTCCTGCAAAAACCAATGGTAACATCGCACCAATTACATGCATGTACCATTTGATTCCTCCCTGCTCAAGGAGAAATATGGCCATCCCCCTTCCTACCTCGTCATCCGCAACCAGATCGATATTGACATTACTATTGGAGATTAGGATTACAAGGGACACAATTACTAGTAGATGTGAGAATAGTGCAAAGTATATACCCCTTTCTTGCCTCTCCGATAACTCAAGGGATGGTTCAAGTAGGTACCTATTCTTTCCAGCTAGCAAATCAGAAATACGTTTGGAATTGCCAAGAGAAAGTGAATAGAACCCAATAAATAAGTAGAAGGAGAAATAAGCAAATATTTTCACATTAACAGGATTTGTAATCGAATCAGGATCAGTTCTTGGGATGAGAAATGCAGAGAATATCCCCACAAGGGCTGCAATATGCAGCACGAGCATATGATAGTGAATAATTTCATCATCATCTGGTTGTCCATCCTTTAGTTCTATCATCTTGTTCAGGGCAAGAAAAATTGATGCAGCAAGAATAATAACAGTAAGATTTACATTTAATGTCTCTGCCGATTTATTCACATAGTACACAAGAATGGCCCCATCTCTCCAGAGAACCTGGTAATCATACATGGAGAGAAGTGAGTAGATTAGCAGACCTGATGAAATCAAAACAGGTACCAATCTCTTATGCAGGTTCATACCGATACGATATAGAGTATTATCAAATAATACCACCACAAACAATGAATTCAATGTGGCCATGATCATGGGTATAGCTGATTGTTCTTCATTCCAGTCTATCTGTACGAGAAACTGAGAGAAGTACAAGATGACGATGGAGATAAAAATGGTAGCTAAGGTAAGAAGAGGTATATACATTGACCAATTGATCTGTGGGTTGTGTTTTCTTGATAAGATTATACTTGCTGTGATAATAACAATTACCAGCAGATTCCCAAAAAACCCAATATACCATGCAGGGTCGAGCTCAGTAAACGATAGCACTAATCAAAATGAAAATACTAGCTTAATTAATATACTCGGTCCAGAATGTAAGAAAAAGAAAATTCATGAAATTACTTCACATAGGAGTTGAGCTTGACCAATTATAATTACGTATAAGATTATAGCTCTGGTTCATCATTACCAATTTCTCAATCATCATAATGTAATATCTGTCGGTGTTTCTCTGCCTCAAATGCCAATTCTATTCCACCTGGCATTATTTTCTCTGATCTTTGAATCTTCATCTCTTGATTTAATAATTCTTAGTTAATAAGAACGATTATCATATACATTGAAAGAGTAATAATTCAACTATGCACAAAATTTATGCTTCCACTGCTGAAGTCACAATTCAATTCTCCATCTCAATAATAGTCAACTATGAAGATGAAATAGAGAAATCACATTGAGATAGTGTATTCTTAAGATCACCCTTCTATCAATCAATTGGATAAGATCGGTTCGTCCTTTTTCTCAATACTATCACTGATGGGATCACTAGAAAATTGAAATTAATAATGGTTTCAACTATTTCTGAATCCAAATCATATTGAATGTTATTCCATGAACCTTTAAGTATATCATATTGCCAGAAATCACCTAATATGATCTTGGCATCATAACCCCCATTTAGGTAAACCAATGATTTATCTGCTGAAACTGTCATTGCATAATCAAATCTTGCTGAAGGAGATTCTGGTGACGTTTGATTTGACCAGCTATTTATCTCAAAATCAAATATCCATGACTCATGATCTGCTTTCATCTCAAGTGGACTTCCTATCCTTCCACCGAAAGTAATTGCTATATTCAGGTTTGAATCATATATCACAGAATGCCAGTATCTGGGGGAAGGCTTATTTGGGGGAAAAACTTCACTCCAACTATTATTCTCAAAAATCCATGTATCTGCCAGCTTTTCAAAATCATTTCCTCCATGAAGTAAGACCTGTTGATTCATGGTATTGAATGTCATACCATGGCCATATCTTTTAGGTGGAGATTCATCATTAACAATCCTAGTCCAATTGTAATCAGAAATTGAGAATTCCCACATGTCATTGAGTTTCTGATCATTTAGGCCATATCCCCCAAATAGTAATAGTCTATCATTGGATGGATCAAATATCAATGGTGATGAGCTTCGCTCCGGGATTCTATATTCTGGATATATTTCTGTCCATGAATTTTGGCTGAAATCATATTCCCAAATATCATTTAACCGCATTTCTGGATCTACACCCCCAAAAAGATACACCTTGTGATTCAATGAATTATATACCATTGCATGCCAAGCTCGAGCAGAAGGTGCTGAATTTGGTTTCAATTCCTCCCATTCTCCTGAATCCGGATTATAGGACCAGGTATCATTGAGAAAACAGTTTCGCCAATTATTAAGATTAGTATTTCCTCCAAACAAAAGTAATCTATCATATTCCTCAAGATAGACCATCTGATGGCCTAATCTGGGAGGTGGGACGGGTCCCTCACCTGAGCTTGTCATGATGGGGTACTGACAGAATAGAATGAGAAGTATCCATATTGAAATTGCTTGGAATTTAAGATTAGACATGTTTTTTCTTGGAAACTTTTCAGTAAGAAATTAAAAATATATGCGAATAGGCAAATTGCTGATGAGATCATTTTATTATCAAATTCATAGTAAGCTTTCAATTTTATTGTATAATTGAAATTTGTTGTAATTCCAGACTGCCAGGATATTAAGTAGACGATTATGTGTCTATTCAAGGACAACAGGCCTAAGTTTATTATTTCTTCAGATTTTCTCAAGTATAAAGAGACCTAAACCAAGGTATTTTCGATGGGCATGATAATTTTTCCTTTCCTCATCCCAATGTTCACCCTTTCCTCGATCGTCAAAATACGCTTTCCACCATTCTGGTTCATCATAAGTTTTTGAGTAGATAACTCTAAAATTATTATTCTCAAATACTTCATTATTCCCTTCTTCAGTCAGAACTATTGATGAATCCCCTGCCCATACATCCTTGATTTCTTGTGGTACTGCTTGCTCTCTCCATACTACTTCAATTATAGCTGCCCTACCACCAGGTTTCAGTACTCGATTCATAGTTTTTACTCCATTATAATAAAAAGCACAGATTGCTCCACTACAGTAAACAACATCAAATGTACTATCTTCTATCTCAAGATTGTTTCCATCTCCAATAATGAAATTGATATTCTTCAGTTTGTACACATTTACTTTCCTTTTGGCCCTTTCAATTAACTTCTCAGAAATATCTACTCCCAAGAGCGTACATGAATATTTTTCATTGAAATAAATCTCGATTTCTCCAGTACCACAAGCAATACTAAGCACTTCTTTATCCGCATTCAGTTCAAGGTACTTCTCTGCCTCAAATGACAATTCTATTCCTCCTGGCATTATTACCTCTGATCTTCTAATCTTCATCTAGTATCACAATAATTTTTAGTTTATAAGAACGATTTTCTTATACATTGATGTTGGAACGAAAATCAAAGATGGAAGTTGGCATGAAGAATTGTCATACACATATTGCCTATCATTTAACTCCTTCAGATTGTGAGATGATTGTGTGAAGTTCATTAATAAATAAATATGCGAATAATAGTTTGAAAATTGAAATGATTAATCCCAGACTGATCAAGTACTATGATGAATACAACGAGCAAGAAAGGCTATTCAAGGATAACCAGCATAAAACTGAGTTTATTATTGTGATAGAATATCTGATGGAATATCTTACTAAAGGCAACAAGGTTCTTGATATTGGGGCAGGATCGGGTGTATACTCAATCATCTGTGCTGATCATGGAATGAGAGTTAATTCAGTTGATATATCAGAGAAAAATTTAAACCAGTTAGCTAGCAGGATTAGGGAATCAAAGCTCAATAATTTGATCAGTATTCATAAGGGAAATGCAGTAGATTTGTCTGACTATCCTGATAATCATTTTGACTTGGTCTTGAATATGGGACCAATATATCATCTAAAAAGCTGGGGTGAGAAGCAATTGGCAATCAAGGAAAGCCTGAGGGTGGTGAAACCTGATGGGATAGTTTTTCTGATGTACTTAAACAAATTCTTCAAGTATTTTCAGAGGTTACAGAATGGGAAGGCGATAAAAGACTGGGAAATTGTGGAAAATATACTCACCAAGGGATATAAAAGGGATCATGAGGAACACATCTTCTTCTTTCTTGGACCAACTGAAGCTGAAGATCTGATACATAAAGATTGGGAGATTTTGCATCATATTGGTACAGATGGCATTGGTCCTTTGATGCCAGAGGCAATAAATCAAATGAGCACGAGGGATTTCTCAAAATGGATTGAATATCAAAAAAAGCTTTGTGAGGATCACAGTTTATTGGGCATTAGTTTGCATAACCTAATTATCCTTAAAAAGAAATAAAAAAATGGGAACGCCCAGATTCGAACTGGGGACCTTCTCCACGTCAAGGAGACGTCATAACCGGGCTAGACCACGCTCCCAATGCTACAAACATTTTTGGAAGAGAAAAATTCCTTCCAAACTCAATATGAACGTAGCTAAATTAATAGTTTTTGTTACTACTCCAATCTAAATTGATTTTTCTTCGTTAAATGGGATGATGAGCTTTTTTCATTCCCATTGGAAGTAGTTCTCAACAATTTTTACATATGAATGTAACCACCTAGTTCTCATAGGATCAAAATTCATCCAGAACTTCTCATTGGAAAGAATTTTCCAGATCAATTCAGTATGTGGCATTAAACCTTGGAACAAGATATAATAATAGATAGATGCTTTTCTGGGAAATACAATTTCAACTTCTGAAAGGAAACAGATTATTGAATCAAGTAGATCATCGTCTCCCTTTCTCAATAATTCAATAGAATGACCCAGTACATCAATTATATCCTCTTTATCATTCAACTTCAATTCTCCTGTAAGGAGTTTAATTATCTGCTCCTTTTCCAATTTCGAATTGCAATTGTATTTCAACCTTGGATATTCCTTACTCCAGTTGTAAAACCACAAATACTGATTCAAACCTGATTCTACTCTATCTATTGTTCTTTTACCAGTATTGCCAAATTCATTTCCAATGTCATCCTTATTCTCGATTAACCATTTTTTGTATTCTTTAAGATTCATGAAGGCATCAAAGAATCCAGGTTTCTTACGGTTAATTTCTATCAATAATCTGAGACCATGATATGAGATACCATTATATTTGTCATTTTGAGAACTCAAAAATCGAATGAAGTTACCTAGAAATGTTTCTCTGATCTCAGAATTCCAATGGATCTCGTATACCAGATACCGCACTAATTCAATGATATCAATATCTTTATCAAGATCGAATTCGCCCTTTTGAAGAATTTTCTCTACAATAATTGGATACTTCTGTGTATGGATTTTGGGAAATAGATTAATTGAGAAACGTGAATGTCGAATTTCTCTGATTATCGTATCTATATCTCGACAAGCATAGCAACATGATATGCAGTCACAATGGGAAACTGAGGTGACTGTGATCTGCCAAGATTTCCCTAAGAGAGCACCAATCCAATATCTTTGTATCTCGGATACTGTAACTCTGGAATCGTTTTTGTATTCATTGATAAGACTAAGTAAATGTGTTTTTTTTCCAGTTATTCTCCGAGTGATAAACTGACAGTGATTTTCCTTTCTGCCCCACCAATCAATCTCATTTAGTGTACACCGGTGAGAATGGAGAGGATGATGAACCACAGATAATCATTTTCTCCTTGTGTCTTAAATTAATTTGTCAAGGACATATTTGAAATGGATATTATTCCTCAGCCCTTTCTTGCTATGCAGTAGATCCTATCATTACTAATTTCAAATTCATATGATTCTCTTCTTTCCAGAAATTCAATCTCAAATTCCTTAAGATACCCTCTTAACTCTTGTTCAGTAAAGGTTGCGAAGAACAATTTCACTGGAATATCAAGAACCTTATCAATATACCCCTCCTCTTCTCCTGCCTTTACAACAATTATTAGCATCCCTCTATCCTTCAACACACGATGAAATTCACTGATTATTAGTGGGATGGCAAATTTGGGTGTATCAATAATAGAATAGAATGAGATTATTCCATCAAAAAAACCATCTGGATACTCCATCTGCATCATATCCATCCGTTTCAGATGAATCTTAGGTTGATATTCTGTGGCGATGCGAATGCACTCATCAGATATATCAACTCCATGATGTTCAAATTGTCTATTTTGAAGATAATATGCCCCGATTTGTGCAGATGGGCCACAACCTGCATCAAGGATCCTAGCCTTTGATGGTAAGAATTCTGCAAATTTATCTAGAATTGCCTGATCATAGGGCTTCTCATCCATTTCATTCTTGAACAGCTTGTGATACGTAGAAGCAAGTTTATTGTATGCATCTCTGGTGTGCTCATGCACTACGGATACTGAATATGAGGATTCATCATCCATAGGGGAGATATGTCTGAAGAGTATTAAAAATCGATGGATTATCCCAACAATCTATTACTATTGATATTCCCTAAAAATTGCTTCATACTATGAATTCAACTATTTGATATTGCTATATATATTATACTTGAACATGATCTCGAGACCCAATGAAAACACAACTGATAATTACTAGTATATTACTCCTAGCAATTTCTCAGGTGGTTCAAAGCGGTACTCAAACACTTGATGAAACCAATCTTGATTTTGCCTTTGATAATAACATTGAGGTGTACTATACCAACCTTATGTTCGATGTTCAATCCAGTGATCCATTTGGCTTTGCATATATCCCGTCATACAATTTTCTGCTGAATAATAGCCTCTCACAAGGATTGGAGGTGGATTTTAAAATTGTCCATGATGGAACTACACTGTACTACTATCTCGAATACGCAAGCACTTCTAGTGATGTCATAGTTCTCATGTTTGATATTGATGAGGATGGAAGCTGGGATATGAGTGAACCTGATAATGGGGAGTATTTTGATTATCAGATTATTAATACAGCCTCTTTTCAGGATGTTCACGATGGTCATGCAATAGGTTCTTCAGCTCCAGTGTACAATGACGAGAATGCAGGTGGGGTGAATAATGCATTGGGCCATGCAAGGACAACCTCTCCTGGAAAATTCATTCTTGAGGGTTCAATGCCACTTGATAGTGATGATAACCCCTATGATATTAATCTTGCAGAGAATGATGCTACATTATTTCGACTAGCAGTATACGTTGATGGAACTGATCCTGAGGATATTTACACCATGAACCCCACAATGCTGAGTATAGAGACAACATTAGTTTCCACAATAGATACAACGTTAGCTTCAACAATTGATGCTCTTGAAGATCCAACTACAGTGACAACGAGTGGAGAGACAACAACTATCGAGACTATCACTGAAACTATATCTGAGAATTACACAGTGACAACCACTGAACTATTGACAGAAACAATTGTTGAGACAACAAGACAAGAGGTTTATCAAACAATTACTGAGTACAGCAATTTGACGGTGACTGATATTATTACTCCATCTTTTCCAACCTCACTAGTTACCTCGATTGTTTTTGAAACCAGTTTACTTGCTTTAACAAGTGCTAAATCTGAGCTTAATTTCTATTGGTCTGTGTTTCTTCTTGGTATAGGTTTACAAGCGATTATTCGTCGATCCAGGAAACGTAGGTGATTCATCTCGTTCTTATCTGAAAATACATCAAATATTTGCTAAACTTACCTTTACTTCTCAAAAAAAACCAATCAAAATCCCTTTTAGCCTTAGATATGGCTTTAAAATATATACTAAAGATCAAAATGTAGGAGTTCTTGTTGATGAATTCTAATGATTTGAATAATTTACAACAAAAAATATATGCACTTGAACAGGAGCTAGACCATCAACAAACTATCCTATCATATATGTCCTCAGGGGTTAACAACTCCTCCATGTTGCTCTGGATTGTGGGCAATGATGGAATCATTATTCATAGAGATGGAGGATTAAAACTCAATTCCATGTTTTCAAAGAAATCTTTGGGGAAATCCATAGATGATGTTATGGCTGAATATCCCGAGGTACTCAAACTCCATCAAGAAGCACTTGATGGTAAGGAGATCAAACGTATCGAGCCCTTCAGAATCAAGGGAAGTGATAAAATATTATACATTAACCTCAGCCTGACTCCACAGTTTGATTCTGCAGGGAAAGTAAAAGGGATTGTCGGCACAGCATTTGATGTCTCACCCTTACAAGAAGCAAAACAACTGTATTCAGAGGCAGAGGAGAGATACGAAGCGATATTCGAGGGTTCTCCTCTTGGTATTTTGATCATTGATCAAGCCATCTGTCAATATGCCAATACAACCGTGAAAAAGATGTTTGGCTATCCAGAAAATTTTCAGATGAAAGGGATGAATAGTGTGGAATTTTTTGCCCCATCGGTACGGGAGATCATCTATCAACGATCGCTTAGGAGGCAGCAAGGTGAGGATGAACCCATATCTTATGAAACCCTAGGTCAGCACCGCTCAGGCAAGATTTTTCCTGTTCAGGTATTTGCATCAAATTTTCAGTACCGAGGTAGAAGCTTGGTAATGGGTTTCATTTACGATCTAACTGAATTGAAGCAGTTAGAAAGAGAGAAAAATACCCTTGAAAATCAACTCTTCCTGTCACAGAAACTGGAAACACTTGGTATAGTTGCAGAAACAGTAGCTCATGACCTAAATAATTTACTTGTGGGTATTCTAGGCAATGCAAGTATACTGGAGATGGAATTCAAGCCAGATCATCCACAAATTCTCTTACTCAAGGAGATACAGAATATAACAAAGGAGGCTGCAGAGTTAGTGAAACAGATGGCCTCCTATACCAATACTGCTGAGTTGAGAAAAACCAAATGTAATATCAAGGATCTTGTCGAGGATATTGAAAAACTCATCAGAATAACTATTCCACGATCAATAGAGATCAATTACTTCCTTGAGGAGGTGGGAACCACTTTTTTGGCAGATATCTCACAAATTCAACAGTTATTGATGAATCTAATAGTTAATGCTTCAGAAGCTTTGTCTGAGCAAGGTGGAAAAATTGAGGTCATTTCAGGTTTGATCTCCATAGATGAAAAACTCCGTGATGAGCTCCTGCCTGGGTTCAGAGTGAAACCAGGACAGTATATCTTTCTCAAAGTACGTGATAATGGACCTGGTATTGCAGAGGAAACCATGCAAGAAGTATTCGAACCATTCTTCACTACCAAAATGTCAGGTCGAGGTATTGGCTTATCAGTTGTCAAAAGTATTGTCAAGAAACATAATGGTGGTATACGTATGCAGAGTACTGCCTCAGGTACTTGCTTCACAATGTATTTTCCTGTATCCGATCCAGTAATACAGGTAATCAATGAAGTTATAGAGCTACCTAAAGGTCGTGTGCTGTTTTGTGATGATGATCATCGGGTTCAGCGAGTGGGTACCAAGATGCTAAAGAAACTGGGATTTGAACCCTTGATAGCCAATAATGGTAAGGAAGCTCTTGAGATAATCGAACGAAATACTGATATTATCTTGTTAGTACTTGATCTCACAATGCCAGTATTAAATGGCAGGGATACATTGTTTAAATTGCGTGAATCCGGCAATAATATGCCGGTAATTATTTCATCTGGATATATCGAGGTAGATACTGTACTTGATTTACATGGGATCGATCGAGTGGAGTTTCTTCAAAAACCATATCTTGTCGGTCATCTGGAAGAGGCCATGGCAAAATTACTCTAGGAGTGATAATGTGGGAAGTTTAAGTATCCATAAGAACAATTCTGGAACGACGATTCATTTAATACAACGTGACTATGCCAATAAATTGCATGTACTTATGGTTTTTATATTTGTTATCCCATTTCTTGTTTATCTGATTTTCAGTATGCTTATGGATCCTGAAATAGGCTGGGGTGTGAAGGTAATACTCCTTGCAGCTTTTCTACTAGTCTTACTGATGATGTATGATCTCATCAAACAAGATCGAGATCGCACTCAGGTGGCCCGGTTGCGGATATCGACTTCCGGTGAGTTGAGTATGGAGTTGAAGATAAAAAGAGAACGATTATCAAGAGTCTACACAAAAACACAGATTCGTAAATTGGAGCTCTATCCAGATGGAATTTTTGCTACTGCACCAAACAGTGAATTATTTATTCTTGCACTATCCAAGCTGCAACGCAAGCAAGGGATCTATGATAGATCATGAGGGTTGAAGCAGAGGGGTCTCATAATATCAAGATCACACAGTTGAAGATGGAAGAAAGAATGGAGTTGGTCACTCTTCTTGATTCAGCTATCGGTCCTCACATATCTCCTCAGGATCACAAGTACTTCTGGGTCATAGAAAAATAAGGAATAGAATAACAAAGATACCCAGTGAACTTGTGATAACAGCAAAATTATATTTTCTCGCCACCCTGATGAGTGAATGCATGGTGAGTACACCAAAGATGAATGCAAAAAATATTGCTATTAGAATCCCCCACCATTCAAGATCCCCGATAAGTGGTTCATCATCAAGGATTGCAAAGAGCAGATCCAATACAACTGATCCCAATGATGCTGGTACTGCCATCAGAAAAGAACCACGAAATGCACTCTCAGTATCTTGTCTACATAGCAGAAGAGCAGATACCGTTGTTCCAGAACGTGAGATACCTGGAATAATCGTCAACCCTTGTGCACAACCAACTAAAAACTGTTGTCGCAAACTCAGATCACTTAGAGAAGAAGAGAAATCATCATAATCTCGATCTCTACGTGAATAGTAAAGCAATCCTCCAGTTAGTAGCAGAGAAATGGCTATGATCCACATGAAAATTAAGGCAACCTGTTCGACATCAATGAGATCAAGTAATAAGATCTTGATAGGGATTCCAATGAGTGCTGTTCCAATGGTTGTTATAATCAACAACGATCGATACTTCTCAGGGTCTGCTTGCCTGATATCTATGATCTGGATCCATTCCTTTCTGAACACCCAGAGTACTGCAGTCATAGTACCCAAATGTAACCAGAATGCCAAGGTGAGTGCATCATCTGCAGTGGTCTGTTCCAGCCATAATGCTATAAGTACAAGTTGACCCTCTGAACTAACCGGTAACCATTCTAGTATACCCTGAATAATACCGAGAAGAATATAGAAAAGTATCACATATTATCCTCAACTACACTGAATATAATTGTTGCATAAGTTGCAGTGATATATCTACAATTTGAAACGTGTGAAGCTGAAGTATCGATGGGCATCTCCCATCTTGGTGGCAATGAGGAAGGTTTTCTTGACAGAGTGGGCAAGTCTTCCTGCACGAACAATATTGATTGCACTCAACTGGCTATCATCCTTCTCCACCAATACTGCATATTTTGAGTGATCAATACCAGGCCCCTTTTCATAGATGATGAAATCAGTACCGAATTTCATCCCCGGTCTGACAACATATCCTTTATCCCTGAATTCCTTGTAGATGACGTATTTATCCTTGAAATCCTCAAAGTGCTCATCAGCATACTGAATATACTCTTCCTTGCTGAGTAGCCTACCCTTGCGAATCTGTACTACACCCATCTCAAGCAGGTAGAGCCCATCAAAAAGAGATAGTGATAGAGGCCTGTTGATCTCCTGACCTGGAGTTGCCTTCCGTACACCTAATGGTTTGCCAAAATAGCCCATTTCATAGATTTGATTTGCCTGCTGGTAATTCCAGATGGTAAGTGAATTGGAAATGATATCCACAACAATGGGTTGGCTCATGAATCTACTCTAGTTGTCAACTATTATTTTTGTTGTGATAATCATCTGATAGGAATCTGATTTACTAGACTATATACATTTAATTATCTAAATCTTCATTTATGATGAAAATTACTGATTTACCCTGATTTCTTGAATGCCTGCCGTAACTTTGCTTGCAAAGCTTCTCTGTCGCTCTCGGTTGATGGGGCTTCTTCCTCATCCTCATCCTCCTTGGCCTTGGCACGCTCCTCACTGGATGCTTTGCGTTTCTCAAGGATAGAAGCGAATTCGGATTTCTTAGCGCTGCTTTCCTCTTTACGTGGTGCTTTTTTCAGATTAGCAAGTGCTGCCTTTGGATCAAAGCCCATGGGTCCAGCTCCACGAGGTGCAGCAGACGATGCATCTTTTATCTCATCCTTAGGTACTGACTTCAAACCTGCTAAACCCGCGGATATCTGGCTAGCAAGCCCTCCTCCTCCAGGTGCTCCTGGACCGGGGCCAGATGGTGCTTCCTCACGTTTAGGTGCTGGTTTTAAACCAGCAAGACCTGCAGAGATCTGACTAGAAAGGCCTCCGCCACCTGGGGGACCGCCGGGTCCTGAGGGTCCGCTAGGTGCACTCGGTCCTCCTCCTTGAGGTGCTGGTTTTAATGATGCTAGTCCATCTGCAATTGCACTTCCTAAGCCTCCTCCCGGTGGTCCACTAGGGCTTGGTCCTCCAAGACTTGGTCCACTGGGTGCAGCAGATAGGTTAGGGCCTCCTCCTCCTAAAGACGGTCCTGCAGGTGCAGCACTGAGGTTAGGACCTGCCGGAGCTGCAGATAGGTTGGGTCCTCCTCCTGAAGATGGTCCTGCAGGTGCTGCACTGAGGTTGGGACCTGCAGGTGCAGAGGATAGATTAGGTCCACCCGCAGCCGGTGCAGCAGCAGGAACAGAAGGTCCTGCAGATAAATTAGGTCCACCAGCAGCAGGTGTAGATGGACCCGGAGCTGCAGCCTGTGGTCCTGCGGGAGCAGGTCCTGTGGAGGGTAAGGTAGGTAATCCTGGACCAGGGGCACCCGGTTGAGCAGCAGGTGCACTGGGTCCTGCAGAAGTTGGTCCCACAGGGATTGAGGGGCCAGATGGGGCTGGAGTGGCTGCAGTTGGTGCAGTAGATGCGGGTTTTGCCGCTGGAATCGCTTTGGGGTTAATTTTCTTGTAGATATTTAGTCTACTGAAATCAAACCCTGCCATAGGGGTTTCCATAAGCAGCTCAACGATGTCTTCAAAATCCTCTTCGGCGTTTCCTACGCCTTCTTCAATATCCTTCAGCTGGTTGTAAAATTCTCCTTTCTTATCCGCAAGCAGACCTCCTACTCGATTGATCTGTAGGGTTACCTTCTTGAGTGTTCCAGCATCTTCGCTTTCACTCATTAGTCTGCTTATATAGCTATCTAGATCTTCTTGGCTCAACTATTGCACCTATACTAATCAAGTCGAATTATGATATTTAAAATGAATTGTAATGGTTGTGAACTGTCGAGAGTTTTTATTAATGATCAGAACTTCTTTCAATGCATTTAAACCTGTATACTCATTCCAATTGACACAAAAATAGAAACTTAAATTAGATGTAGAAGGGTTCATCATATGTCATTGGAAGATACTCTCGAGAAATTGAAATCAGAAGATGCAACAACTAGAGTAAAAGCTGCCAGCGATTTGGGCGAGAATGGAACTGAGAAAGAAGCACCATACCTAAAATCGATGGTATGGGAGGATCCCTCAACAACTGCACAGCAAATTGCCATTCAGGCATATGTTGAAATCATGAAGGAAAAATCTTTTGAAGAGTTAAAACGTGTGATTGGAGAACATCAAGATACATATGTGAAAATAAATGCCATTCATGAGCTGGGAAAGCTGAAGAATAGTAATGTACCTAAAATATTGTCTGCATTTCTCAATGATACAGATGATAAAATCCGAACTACCGCCATCCGAAGTATGATATTAGCTGATGCGCAGCAATTGGCGGGTGAAATTTTTCTTCATCTATCTCAAGAGACTTATCCTCTTGCAAAGCAGAATTGCATTGAGGCACTTGGGATTTGGAAATACAAGAAGGCAAAAAACCTAATTCAGGAGATTGTGGATATAAGTGATAATGAAGAGATTATTACCATGGGATTATTCGCATTGGCAGCTTTTGGGGAGAAATCAGCTCGAAAACAGCTTGAAGAGAGAGATGTGGATTCATTTTGGAGAATTACTGTCAATAATACAAAATATCGAGGTAAAAAGGGATTATTCCTTGCATTGGATGTAATTTAATAATTCTAGTTATTCCAATAATGTTCCCACTGGACCCTTAACAAACATACGGTCAAAGCATTCAGCATAATGCACTCTTCCTTTCCTACCGTAATATGCTAAACTCCCAAATTTATAATCTTCAACTGGCCAATCTCCATATGCTTCCTTGTATACATTAATAAACTCCCTTATACGACCCTCTTGCTCCGTTACATCCACAAGCACAATTTGTGAATGAGGTTTATCCTCTAAACTGAGATACGTGTAATAGCTGAAATGTTCCCGGTAGGGCTCTAATTGAGATGATCCATTCTTGTACCTAGCATAGGAGATGGCATCAAATACCAATGATGCAGTGTGTCTGTGATCCGGATGTCCAGAACCAACACGAGACATTTTGCTCCAGCTGATAAGAATATCTGGTCGGTACTCCTTGATGATCTCAGCAACTTTATACCCATTGCTTATATTATATTCAACCTGAGAATCAGGCAAATCCATAAATCTAACCGTCACACCTAGAATTTGTTCAATTTTCTTTGTATGTTCCATACGCTTACTTTTGATCTCATCAGGTGTTCCTGTTATTGTGGAGGCATTCTCCCCTTTGGTGAGAAAGACCAGATAAACATCATCCCCCCTTTCTGAATGATTTGCCAGTGTTCCAGCTACACCTAACTCATCATCTGGATGGGCAAATATTGCTAGTACAGTTTTCTTTGATCTTTCGCACATACTATACTAGTTAAATACTCATTTATCACTTTTCTGAAAGGTGAGAGCAAACTTGCTGAAATCAAAACGAGGTACCGGCAAGATACCTGTCTCAGTATCAAAAGGATAACATTGCATGGTATGGATCCCTCTATTTCGTAGGATTGGTGAAAGAAAGGTTGATTGGTGACGAGGAAGATTTTTCCCCGTGGATATCGGATTGGCTGCCGGAAGTATTAATATTGTAGAATCTCCTTCACATAGTACAAATGCAGGTAATTTTATTCCAAGAGATCCTGATCTTAGTTCATAGGAGGGATGTTCATGACCTATAATAAGGATATCTCCTTGATTTTCATTTACATCCACATCACCATGAGTGATAAAAATACGTTTTTCATTGCGATGCAGTTCCAAGCTATCTTGCATGAATTGATTGTAGCGAGTAAGAATGGGATCCAGTAACAGGTCATGATTTCCTTTGATCAGATGTAGCTTCACAGAAAGTGTTCCTACTATCCTAAATAATTCTTCTAACTCCTCAAGCTCCTGTAACGTTACTGAATGAGTATGATGTTTGATATCTCCATTGATTACCAAATCTGTTATCTTCAAATCTAACACAAGTGCTCTTAGTAAAGTGAAAAATGAGAGACTTGCCTGGCTAACTTGAGCTGAGTCCACCCTCGTCTCAGTCTCAATTCCAAGATGGAGATCACTGCATACTAAATATTTTTTATTCTCCTTGAGTTCATTTATCATGAGAAAAGGAGTTCCTGACACTATGTAGATTTCATCCATCAAGTGCAATAGATCCTTGCTCATAGTTCTACAATAGGATTAAACATTCAAATGGCTTGTGATTTCTTCAAAACAATTGCACTAATCCATATCAACCAAACGGCCATTCTGGAATGAATATCTCACTTTTCTTCCATTGAGTTCCACTCGTGATTTCATATGAATTACCTCAATTTCATTTAATGGATCTCCATACTCTGTATTTCCTATCTGTGTTACACTCAATATTCCATCAACCATATGTTCCAGGCCTCTCACGAGAACTGGATCATGAGCATCAGCATTGAGTGCAAGGATAGTTGTAGAATTTTCAAGTTTATCCATCGCTCTTCTTGATTGTAAAAAGGTGAACACCTGACTATTATCACCAAACGTATGAATAATAGATGAGAAGTTGAGAATGGCCCCTCGAATACCCACATTGAAACCCTTTTTCACATGTAAGAGACTTTGTCGAATGCCCTCATTCACTTCGCGTGCATTGGTTATATCGGGAATGTTTATCACCCCTTGATTATCAGCTGCATCCATGAACATTGAGGAGCTTAATCCAGTTTGAAAGCTACCTGAAAAAGCATCGATGAAACGTAAACGACCAGTAGATATCTCCATATCCCAGTTTCTACCAAATCCCTGGAAGATTTTTTTGTAATAATCTGTGGTTTGTTCAGTAGACAAAAGGAAGGTATAATCCATGCTCTGTAGTCCATTGGCAAGGAAACTAAGAATGACAGGGTCTGCATCTGATCCGATAGTCTGCTCTATAATATACGTGGCACCACGATTCAGTCCTCCATTCAATGTTACATCTAGGCTTGATAAACCAAATTTACAATTACTAGATTGACCTAATCCATCTAACATAATATTACTGCCAATCATACTTTAAAATAAAACTTTACTTGATACAGATTGCCAATTTGAGCAAATTAATTTCTATATAATGTCTTAATAAGGACATCAAGTTGTTTTTCTAATACTTTCTTGGCAGTTAGTTGGGTAGCATTGCGTTCACACAAATTGTTAATTGCCTCTACAAAATCTTCTACATGTTTGAATTCACTAGAATTGTTTATCTTATTAGTCAATTCCTTGATTAGAATGAAATTCGATCCTCCAGACTGCTCATAATAAGATATCTGGAATTGATCAATCATTACTTCTCCTGTTGCTCGATCACCAGCTAAAACAAATTGCTCATCTAGTTCAGGTTTTGTTGGTTCCTCAACAGCTGGTGCAGGAATACTTTCAGGAGTTCTGGGAGTCTGTTTTTTGATCATATATGGATCTTGGTACTTTGTCTGTTCAATGCCTCGAGAAGTCGGTAGGGGAGCAAATCCTACCTTTGCAAGGTTTGATTTGGCTTCTGCTTGTTCTTCCTCAGTTTCTCCGTAAAGATTATATTTTTCTTTTTGTTTTTTTGCTTGTTCTGTTATTCGATCAATTTCTGTATCTGAGATAGGTGTAGATTCTTCAAGGTCCTTTTCAGCTAAATTCTCTTCCTCCTTAACCTCGATTTTCTCTTCTACCACAGTTTTCTCCTCAATTACATCTTGTTGAGGTATCTTTTCCTCATCAATTTTGCCCTTTGAAAGATCATAGAGATAGGCAGACTTTTCTTTCCATTCGGAGCTTGAAATTTCCTTGATTTCGAATTTATATTTCTCATTTATTTCATCAATCGTATATGCACCAAGTCTTTTCGTCTCAGAATGGATGTTCTTACCATTAAAAACCCAAAGTGTTTGATTTACTTCATCAACAACCGCAACTAATCGTTCGTTTGATATCGTTGATCTGGTAAATCTAGTTTCATTCGCATTGCCATTTCGTTGAATAATGAATACAGTAATTCCCACAATTATCGACCCGATAGTGTAATCTATACTTTAATCATGAGGTTTCTCTTAATTAACTAGAGTATATCGTTCCAAATATAGCGCAAAAAAATATTTTTTTTATGTGACTATCTTGATAATTTTTTCGAAATTTGGATAATAATATCAATTTTTGTGAATAATCTCCACGACCCGGGTAATGAATCACGCAGTGCATTAATACTATTTTCTTGTGGTATGAGTATGGATAACTTTGCAGTACTAGGTTTGGGTATGATGGGTAAGGCAATTTGCTTTGATCTCATCAACAATACTGATGCACATGTTTACGGTTTTGAGCTATTTGAGAAAAGAAGGGAAGAGCTTACAACATTCTTTCCTAAAGATCGATTCACTGCACTTCCCCTTCAATTGGAACTTGAGAAAACCAGTGATCTCCCGGATCAATTTGCCAAATATGGTATTAAAGTAGTGTTCGGTGCAATTGATTACAAATTTAATGCCTATCTCACTAAGATTTGTATCGATGCTCAAGTAAATTTCCTTGATCTTGGGGGTAATCCTGACATTGTGCATGCACAGCATGCAATGACCGATAGGGCAAAAGAAGAAAAAGTGACCATTATCCCAGATTGTGGTTTGGCACCAGGTATGGCCAATGTGCTTGCAGCAGGATTAATGTATGAAATGGACGAGTTGGATAGCTGTAAGATACGTGTCGGTGGGCTACCTCAACATCCGAAGACCATCTTAAATTACCAGCAAGTTTTCTCTATTCGTGGATTGACAAATGAGTATTTAGAGGATGCAGAGGTTATTCGTGATAGAAAACTCATAAAAGTCTCTTCCTTGACTGAATTGGAGGAAGTTTCATTTGAATCTCAGGAATTTCCTAAACTGGAGGCATTTCAGACCGCAGGTGGTACCTCTTCATTACCTTCTCTATTTGAGAATCAAATCCAATCACTTGATTATAAGACAATTCGTTATGCTGGCCATTGTCAATTTATTCAATTCCTAAAAGAATTCGGTTTATTGAGTTCTGAACCCTACAAAAATACCACTCCACGGGAGGTGGTGGAGTATTGTTTGCAAAAAACCTTACCTCAGCAAGAACCAGATTTAGTTTTGGTCAAGGTAGAAGTTAAAGGTAAGGTAGATAACCTGCCAAAAACAGTAATTTTTGAGATCATCGACCACTATGATCAGAATACTGGATTTAGCTCGATGGCTAGAACGACTGCATTTCCTATATCAATCCTTGGCATCATGATTGCTGATGGACGAATCCATGAATTTGGAGTTGTTCCTGGTGAACGAGTTACTCCACATGATGATTTCATCTCTGAGCTCGCGAAGAGAAACATCAAAATCAATCGGATTGAACGACAGTAGTCCTTGAAGGTATAAATACTGATGGAATCATTAAATTTCTGCATATTCTGATGAAAGCTTTATTCTAATTGGATAATCTTTATTTTAGTAAAGGGAAATACTTAACTGTGGTATTAACAAAAGACCCTGATAATATTCCCGATGATTTTGTTGATTTTGAGGATATGTTTAGTGATATCAACTCTCCGGGAATATTCATTGCAAAAGAGGAAAAGTACGAGCCCAAATCAATTATTCTAGATGGGCATTCTACTCTGCTAGTATATTCTGTCAATGCCAAGGATACTTCATGGGAAGCATTCCATGATAATGGATCATACGTTTATACACCAGATAACAAAGGTGATGGAGCAGTCCTTGTTCCACATAATTTTTATTTTGAATTTGAGATCGAATTGACTGGCAAGGTTATCACAGTTTCAGGCAATTTTGGGGGTGCTGGAATAAAAGCCATTGTCATGCCTATGAATAATGTTTCACCAGAGCAATTCACAGAAACTTTGATGGAACGGCTTTCCAATGCATTTACTCAGGTACTCAAACCAAATGATGATCAACTCACACTTGTTGCTGGAAAACAAATTGATATACCCAAACAGGCCAAGGCAGATCTTAGTTTCAAGCTTGCTTTACTTGGAATTTCATTTGATTCAATTAAAATGATCTCTGAAATAGTATTGCCAGAGGAGGAAGCTGAATATATTGAGGAAATATATGAAAACCCAAGAGAATCCAAATTTATGGAACAATTAAAGAAAGAAGAAGAAGAGGCAAAACAGAAGAAGATGTCCAAGAGAAAGAAAAAGGAGGAGAAAAAGAAAGAACCTGTCAAACCGATTGCAACAAGTACTCCAATAAAGAAAGTAAGCCCCAATCCTCCTCCTCCTCAGAAGAAACCCGAGAAAAAACCGGCGCCATCTCCGGGGAGTAGCGGTCCACCAGGACCAGGAAAAGCTCCAGCACCTGCTGGTGGAGGGCCTCCGGGTCCTAGCGGTGGTATTCCTGGACCTAAGACGCAAGCAAGTGGTCCTCCAGGTCCTTCTTCAGGAGGAGTTCCTCCCGGTCCTAGTGGCGGACAATCAAGTTCCAAGCAGGTAGCAGGTCCTCCAGGTCCCTCTGCTAAGAAACCAGCTCCCTCTCCTCCGGGTCCTAAAGGTGGTATACCTGGTCCAAAACCAACACCACCTGCAGAACCTGATATTTCTGACCTTGCCTCTGCACCTAGATCTGCATCCAAGAATTTTGATGATGAAGAGTTTGATGATTTTTCAGCATCTATTGCTGATGATGAGTTGCTCCCAACCTCATTGAAGAAGGAAAAGAAAGAGACGGTGACAAGTAAGCAACGATACACACACACTTCATGGTTCCAGAGAATGATCCCCAATAGAGCCTATCCATTGAAAATAAAGATCAGTACAAAGGAACTAACGAAAACAGTATCAATTAGCAATATCATGACTGGTGAGAAAACACAGGAGAAAGTAGGTTCATTTCAAGTTACGGATACGTCAGGAATCACGATTAAACCTGTAATTCCTGGCTGTATGGTGGTTCCTTCCCAAGCAGAAATTAATGTTGAAAAGGATATTGAGTTTGATTTTTATGTTACACCATTAGCTTTGGGCAGTCTAGATGCTAGGGTGGAATTTTATCAAAATAACCAAAAGTTTCATACAATAGATCTTGATATGAAAGTTATCAATCATCGAGTATCTAAAATGATCACCTACATTGGTGTCCTATCAAGTATCATCCCAATGGTATTTGCTTTCTTGATGGGAATGACCTTTGATGATTTTATGCGAGATAGATTGGGTAAATTACTACCAGAGCTAGAAAATATGTCTTATTGGCTTCCATTAGCAATAACTGCCTTCCTAGGGTCCGGAGGTCTTGCATTTTATGGAATAAGAAGGCCTAAAATGGCTCAATCAACCTTATCTTTCCCTAAGTAATAAATATCCTAACCTACTAAACAAGAATTTTAAGTAAATTGAAATCAAACACATTTATGAGTTTACTTAATGGTATCAAGGCTGTTTTTTTTGATTTAGATGGAACTCTTCTGGATATGAGTGAGGATGACTTCACTAAACAGTACACAGAACTCATATACCAGTATTTCATCAATATTCTAGATAAAGATACTTTCTTCAAAGGATTTTGGAGGGGAATTGAGGATATGATGAAACATGATGATCCGGATAGAAATACGCTCGAATCATTCGCAGATACCTTTTCTAGTGTCACAAAATTACACAGAAATCATACAATAGATATTTTTTTGGATTTCTACACAAATTCATTTGATGAGTTAAAATCTATAGGTAAAAGCAATTTAGCAAGGGATGTTATTGATCTTTGTAAGCAAAAAGGACTTAAATTAATTCTTGCAACGAATCCTGTTTTTCCTGAAATTGCAACACAAAAAAGATGTGATTGGATTGATCTCTCCTTTGATGATTTTATTTATGTTACTCATGCTGAGAATTTCACCGTGGTGAAACCATATCCTAGATATTTCAATGAATTACTTTCAAAGGCAGGAGTGTTAGCAGATGAAACATTAATGGTGGGAAATTCTTTTTTGTATGATGCAGGTGCTAGTCAAGTAGGAATAAAAACTTGGATAATTGATAAAAATCAAGATCATCTACAATACAAGGATAAATTTTCAATCAATTATGAGGGATCTATGAAAGAGTTATTTGATGAATTATCTAAATTATGATTAAACTCGTATACCAAAACTTAATGCATCGGGACATTCATCAACACAATTGCCACAATTTATGCAAAGTTCATTGGATATGCCTGATGAAGGTTCCTCAAGTATAGGTACTTGCATAGGACATACATCCTCACATCGCGAGCATCCAGATTCACATTTAACAGGATTTCTCTTGATCGTAAGAACTGAATGCTTTGAGAATGGGGAGAGTAAAACTCCTGTGGGGCAAATCCATCTGCAATATGCTCGTGGAACAGCAATTGATATTGCTGCAATTAGGAATAATATTAGGGTTTTTACAAAGAAAAGGGTTCCTAACTGCTCCATGGCATCAAAGAAACCATCTCCAGGGAACAAATCCCAATTTATTGCATAGTACCAGGTAATAAACATAGTTCCTGCAGGGTCGATCACACCATAGGGGATTCTAGTCCAAAGTTCAGTAACCAAATTTTCTCCTCTTGCCTGTCTAGTTCCAACTAAACCTGTTAGGATGAGTGCAAGGAATAGGAATAACTGACCAATGCCTTGTAAGGCTTCATTATTTGGTTTAGATAATTTGATTTTTGTACTGGGAAACCAGCTGAGTAGATCTTGCCACAGCCCCACAGGACATACCCATCCACAGAACAATTTACCAACAAGGGAACCTGTAAGAAAGAATACTCCAAATGCTAGGAATGGAAATTTACCACTTGAAAGAATATACTGAATTGCATCTAATCCACCAAACACTATGCCAAAAGGACTTCCAGCTGGGAAGGAGATTGGTACAGGGAAGGGGATTCTTGATAAACCAAGGATTACACCATTCAAAACAAAGAAAAATGTTACTTGAACCGCAAATCTAATGATTCGAATTCTCTTATGCGCTAATGATTTGATTTGATCTAATAGCCAACGTCCTGGATTAATTGTATCTTCTGACATGGTTTTCACTCCCAAGGAACAGGTATCCCTGTATTTGAATCGCCAAGCCAAGGCATGAGAAATGTATACCATTGTTCACTATTGCTTTCGAACACATCTCGTAAAATTTCTGTCTCGTTTAATGCCATTCCTGTGATGACGAATATTAATCCTATGATTATATAAGAAATGTAGAGTATTCTCTTATTTAATTCCATAGTATTCACTACAAATGCAATCTTCTAAGAGGTAGTTAAGTACTTGACGATATTATCTAATATGGGTGAACATTAATTTGCCTCTAGTAGATGATCTTTTGTATCTTCTAAAACCAATCATCTAGTGATGTTTGAGTATTTCTTTTCTCAATCTCTCTTTGAGTTTTGGCTAGCATATTTCGATATCTACCTAGATCGAAATTCTTTCTCTCCAAGAATCTTGAAATTGCATCTACATCATATTTTCCTGAGAAATCGATTTTTAAATTCTGGTGAACATTAGGATTGAGAAATATCTCTTTGATTTCATCATATGGGATTTCTATCTCTTGAAGTTTTTTCTCCTCTTTTTTGGCTGCATTGAAGGAGCCATATTTCTTGATATATCTGTATGCAGTTTTGGGTCCAACTCCTTTAAATCCCTCATTAAAATCTGTTCCCATCATGATTCCCAGGTCAATCATCTGTTCTCTTGATAATTCTAACGTTTCTAAGACTGTTTGTAAGCTATACATTTCTGGATATATAGTCTTTGTGCTTCCATCTGCCATTCTACGTTTTCCAATAATATTCAGATTTCTGATGAGACGAGGAGATCCAAATACCAGTGTATCATAATCTTGAGATGCAGTGGCAAATAATACTCCTTCCCTTGTTAATTGAGCTGCCTGTGCTTCACCCTCTCCTGGTGCCTGTATTACAGGTATTCCCATATGACCTAGCAAAGCTTTAGCATCTTCAACCATCTCAGGTGTGAGTCTATTCACTCGAGCTGCAAATATTGCTGCTTTCTCCATATCTCCCTCTGCTATTGCCTCCTCATATGCCTTCTGAGCAAGATCGCGTGCATCTCGTCTTTTTTGTTGCTCAACTGCCTTGAATTCATGGCTTTCACCATCAAATACGTATACTGGAGTAATATTTTGCTGAAGGAGATTCGAACCCCGATTTAGTATTCCAACTAGATGTGACGTGACATTTCCCTCATCATCAGTTAAGGATTCACCCTCTCCTGTTCTAATCGATGACATAAACTGGAATAGTTGATTAAATGCATCAAATCCTATCACCTTATCATACAGATCTTCCATACCTATCATAGATTTCATGGTGCCTTCTGTTAGGATTGCACTAAGATTTTTTACACCCATACTGCTTCAATCTAAAGATTTCACAACTACTTATTTATTATACTTATTTTGGTATGATTCAATAATATATTTCAAATAAGAAATAAACAGAATCAAGTCAGTGACTTCCGGGATTCGAGTGTCTAAACTGGATGCTTCTATGATGCTCTCTTTAATCCGTCAAAAAGGCCTACTCGATAATAGTTGGAAAGTATTCAATGATAATGATTTTGTCTATATTCCCATAAATCTACCATTTGATTTGATAATACCTCATGGTATAGACCATAAATTGGGTGATTTCCAATTCCCTGTATCCACATCAAAAAAAACTTCAATTTTCGATATTTTGGCAGAGATTATTCATCCAAGCCTTCATCATCAGATCCCCAAAGCATTTGATATCATAGGCGAGATAGCGGTGGTCGATATATCAGAAGAGATTCTGCATGAGCAACTGGCCATAGGAAAAGCAATTCTACAACATAACCCTAAGATAAAGACAGTATTCAGAAAATCTGGGAAGGTAGACGGATCATACAGAATACGATCACTTGAACATATAGCAGGAATTAATACACATACAACAATTCATCGAGAACATAATCTTAGATTTTATGTTGATGTTGGTAAAGTATATTTTTCTCCAAGATTAGCCACAGAACATGATCGGATTGCACGACAGGTTGAAGAGGGAGAAAGAGTATATGATATGTTCTGTGCCCTCAGCCCTTTTAGTCTTCATATTCTCAAGTATGTATCTGCAGATATCCTTGTAGTGGATCTAAATCCTCATGTAGAGATTTTGATTGAAAAATCAATTCAGTTGAATAAACAGCTCCATGGCAAACCGATAATCCGAATAGGAGATGCACACGAAATAAATATGCAGCTGCTACAAGAAGAAAAAATATTCGATCGGATTATAATGAACCATCCCAGTGGTTCCTTGGATTTTATATCTGAAGCAATTCAACTTCTAGATACTCATGGAATTATTCATCTGTATCTTTTCGCTCCTGTAGTCTCATATCAAGAGTATTGTATTTCAATATTGGCTGAGTATCCTGTAACTATTGGATCTGTTCATATCGTCAGGCAATCCTCACCTTCAGAATATCATTTATGTCTTGATCTTACACATCAATGATTGTCTTACCGGTCATCTTATACTCCCCAGTCTGCTCAATTTTATCAACAAGTGTTTGTTCATCAAGAGTGAGATTTATGCTTTCTGAGTATGTGAAATTAGAAATTGGAACTAGAAACTCAAATTTCTGACGAAAACCTTTCATCGAAAGAGCTTGTTGAACTGATGGTAGCTGAATGACTAATTTTGGTGTTGTATCAATCAAATAATCATCAATCTCTATATCAGATTCGGTTCCATTGATGGTGATACTCTTTGTAATAAGTTCAGAGAATAATATTGAATCAAAGGGGATTTCACCATTTTCATTAGTCGTCTGTAGTTCATCAATTTTCTCATGAATTTGAATCACATGATCCTCTATTACATCCATCTTGGTTATTTCTACTATTTCATCAATATTTGGTCGCTTCCCTACTTCCTCCATGTATTCCTCAAAAAATCCTGCACCAAGTAGAAGATGAGTTGCTGAAAGATCTTTGGGATTAAGTACTAGATCTTCTAGAGATCCTACCTCCACATCGTTGATATCAACAAATGTATATCGACGCATTGACTGATAACGTATGTTTGTAATCATAAGGCCAACAGGCTCCAAGTTACTCGAATCAGATCGCCCGTCAGAATTCATTGCTTATTGCTCACTGACTATATCTCATCATCTTCGAGTAAGTAAGAGTTTACACTGCTCAATTAAAATATTTTGTCGACTATCGGTTGAATTTAATAGAAATTACTCCTTCACTTTTGTGGATGGATTTTCGGGTTTCCAAGTCCTTGGTACAATAACCTCTAGTGTATTGGGCAATAACCTGGCCTCAAAAGGAGCTTTGCTGAAAATTTCACCTTCACCTTCAACTAATAAATCATGGTTTGCATCCAGGGGTGTGAGTTTAACATATTTACCTTTTAGCATCGTAACATATTTTTTGTGTTTGACATGAGTTCCAGAGAATATCTTTGGAAATATGCTTAGAATTCTCAACCTACCTGCATTATGAATTACAGCAATATCCATCTCATCATTATTATACCGTCCATTGGGCAAGATAAACATTCCACTACCAAAACTTTGTCCACAACCCATTGCCACTAGATTTAGCTGATATTCCTTCTCTACACCATCTACTTCAAGAAGAACTTTCTGAGCCTTGTGTTTCATTAATGCTCTAAAAGTCAGTAAAGTGTATCTGAAACTTCCAGATATCCATTTCAAATATCTTTCAGAGAGCTTAACTACAGTCGCACTTAGGCCAGTATCTAATACATTTATAGAATAATGGTTGTCATTGGATTCTACAACGTTAATTTTAGCAGTTTTTGCCTCAACTAACGTTTTTATCCCTTCTTTCCAATTATTGATTCCTATCCCTGCTGCAAAATCATTTCCAGAACCGATTGGTAAGACACCAAAGGTTAGTCCAGCTTGGATAGCTCCATTAGCAATCTCATGTGCGGTACCATCTCCACCACAGGCAATAACCGTATCAAATCCATCATTTTTAGCATTTGCAGCCTGTTTAATTCCCTCTTTCGGACCTCTCGTCTCCTCTATTTCGAAATCTATTCCGGTTTTTTTGAGTTCCTCATCAATCTCTGTTATAACTTTCTTGGATTTACCTCCACGAGAAGCTGGGTTGTAAAGGATCTTTACTCTCACATGATATCAAATCAAATATAGGATATAAGTTTACTTCTGTGCATTCAACATAAGTTTCAGCTAATTTTCACTTATTCATCATATTGGGTACTTACCATTGAAGGATTACCTAATTCATCAAATTTATCATAATTCCCATCGAACATACTATCGTCTATGATCTGGCCATCCTTAAGTGTGAGAACACGCATTCCCTCACGGAGTAAGCCCACATCATGTGTAACCATGATAAGTGTAGGTTTCCAGTCTAACTCTGCAATCTCACCCTGCCCTCGATTGAGACTGAAGAGAAGATCCACGATTTCTCGACCTTTTTTACTATCTAAGTCCCCTGTCGGCTCATCAGCAATGATCACAGAAGCTTTATTAGCCAGCGCTCTAGCAATTCCCACACGTTGTCTTTCTCCACCAGAGAGTTCATTGGGATAATGTGTTGCCCTATCACCAAGACCAACCATTTGCAGTAATTCCATACACCAAGCTCTTCTCTCGTTGAGTGGAACACCTGCAATGAGTAAAGGCAAACTTACATTATCAATTGCTGTCATACTGTCTAGGAGAAAGAAATGTTGAAATACCACTCCCACCTCTGTACGTCTCATTATTGCCAACTCATCTTCAGTATGTTTGGATAGATCATCTCCTCGCCAAAGAATTTGACCCTCTGTTGGTTGTTCCAAGCCACCAAGCAGGGATAAAAAGGTGGATTTACCACTACCACTCTTTCCTAGAATTACTATAAACTCTCCCTCTTCAATTGCCACAGATATACCTCTCACTGCATGTACAAGAGTCCCGAGTTTAACAGATCCATAGTCCTTTTTCACATCAATAAATTCTATTAATACCATATCTTCTCCTCCTAACTATGATCTACTGGTTCAATATAAACCTTACCAGTAGCTTCATCCTCTACAAATTTCAGATATCCCTTAATCCCTAATTTCTCAATAATAGAGTTGGGTATCCTGACTTGCCCGTACTGGTTGACCACAGAGATCTCTTCTCTTTGTACATTTCTCCAGTTTTGTTTCAATTCACCTCCATTTAGTGAACGACGTAATCCTGCAATAGTTCCATCTAGGATATTGAAAGACTGATTTGTAAGTCGTTCAAACCGATTGTCATGTGTCACCACAACAATTGTTACACCTTGTTCTTTATTTAGCTGCTGTAAATAACTGATGATTTCCAATGTGGTCTCACTATCAAGTTCACCTGTAGGTTCATCTGCTAGTAACAATTTTGGCTCATTGGCAAGTGCTACTGCAAGAGATATCCTTTGAGCCTCTCCTCCTGATAGTTGACCTAATTTGTGCTTTCGTCTATCTTTTAAGCCAACTGCCTCAAGTAATTCATCAACCCTTGACTTTCTACTATTTCTGGGGTAACCTGCTACTTCCATGGAATACAGAATATTATCCTCTGCAGATAGATGAGGGAGAAGATTGCGTTCTGGTAGCTGCCAAAGGAATCCAGTAATTTTTCGTCTATAGTAATTTAATCCTGATTCATCTAATGAGTGAATGGGAAGACCATCAACAGTAATCGTTCCAGTACTGGGTTTCGTCATACCACCAAGTATATTCAATAGTGTAGATTTTCCTGCACCAGAAGGTCCAATGATACTACTCAGAGTTCCCTCTCTGATAGTGAGATCTATTCCTCTCAATGCTTGGAAATATATGTCTGATGCAGGATCACGATAAGCTTTCGTGACTTGATTTAGATTAATAAAATCATAACTCATTTGCAATCTCCTCTCGTAGCGCTCTTATTTTCTCTGTACTCCGGACAATAAAAGTCTTACCAATTGACGTATTCAAAAAAATGATCATGTCTTGTTCCATATTAATCACTCCGACCTCAAAATTGAACCAGTTTGCTTATTAGCAGTAAGGTTTGCAGGAATTGCAGCTGCTAATCCCGTGAGTCCTATCATTGATCCATTGAGCATTTGAATTTTGGTCCATGGCAGATATAAGTTGACAGGGGGTATGGTTATCGCTCCCCCTCCTATCATCTGACTAAGGAAGAAAAATATATTTGATGATGTGAAATATCCTGCTAAACCACCTAATATTGAAGCAGTAATAACTAAGGTTAGGCCTTCTATAAGTAGAAGTAGGAATATCTGACCTCGAACCATCCCCATTGCCCTAAACACACCTATCTCTTTCTTACGTTCTGCAAGTGTAATGAAGGAGAAATATGCCACAGCTATTACTGATGATATCACAGATAATATTATCATAGTTGACAGAGAAGATATGATAATGCTAATTGTTGGATCATCCTCTATTTCTTCTATTATTCCAACTGAATTGACAATACTGATATCTGAGTAATTCTTAAACATCTCACGCAATTTGGATGTAACCTCTGCAATATCAGCTTTAACAATAACTTTGACGTAAGCCCCACTTTTCATATCCGTGGGATCTCCCATAGTTAAAGCAAGTGAAGTTTTTGTTACAATATGTCCTTTCCATGCACTGATATAGTCATACGTGGGATCTTCATAGGGTACTTCATCCACCAGGTTTGGGAAGTAAGTAAATTCTCCTTGTATGTCAAGATTATATACCTCAGTGCCATCTGTACCAGTAGCAAATGTCATTGTATCCCCAATTTCAATTCCATTGAGGCGTTTAATGCCTTCTTGCATAAGTATACTAGTATTACTCGTCATCTGAGACATAAGATCTGCCAAAGTGTTTGTAGCATAATTTTCTTTCCAAAATGCTACCTCACTGAAACTTGTAGGGTCAACACCTAGGATAACATATTGATATAGTCCTGAGTTCGGAACTGCCATTGAGGTTTTGATAACATGAGTATATGCCTGAACCTCGGGTATATCTACCATTTGCCAAAGGGTGATATTTGATGGATCTAGTCCATCGATATAAATATCAGCTCCTAATTCATAGTTTGCTCTTTCATGATTCCAATTATTAAATGAACCTGGTACAATAATGCTGAGATAAGAGAGCATCATGGCCAATAGGAGAAGCGCAGCGAGTTTTGACGCAGAATACTTATTTTTCTTCATATTTCTTGTAGCAAGAGCAAATAACCCACCCTGTGCTCTCCAGATCTTTTCAGATGCATAATCGATGACTGTAGAAAAGTACCTTGCTACAACAAGTGGTGCTCCTAGAAAGAAAATTAATAACATGAATGGTGATAAACCAGTAATTACAAACGATAGCAGTGATAAATTTTCTTGGGGGTAAAATCTAAAAAATATCCAGAAAGAAAGTGAAAGTATGAAGAAAATCAAATCTAACTTTAATTTTTGCCAGAATGGTTCTTTTTTCTGCTCAAATATCTCTCCACTATCTTCGATTGTACCTTCAAGTAATTTGGATATATTTGGTAGATTAAGATCCAGAGATAGAATTATTCCTATAATTGGGAGCTTCCAGAACCAATCAGATGGGATACTCAATAATTGAAAATCAAAAAGTTCAATTCCCAATATTTCCTGCAGTGTAATTACGGTCCAAGGTAGCGATAATGTCATTCCTACAATGATGGATAATATACCACTCAATAATACCTCCTCAATCATGAGTACTCTCAATTGTTGACTGGAACTGCCTCTCATTTTCAATATTGCAAGAATTCTCTGCTTTCTCTGTTCAGTAAGAGTTAATGAAAAATACACCAAGAACATAGCTAAGGCGATTAGAGGTGAAGCAACAAAAAATAATGCTGCATTCAAGGATTGAACCTGTAATTGATATAGATAAATTGAGTAATATAATGGCATTTCTACATTAACCCAAACCTTATAATCATGACTGGATGCGAAACTCTCCACCCAAGTGTATATTTTCCTATTTATCGCTTCAAGTTTTGCTCTGAGGTTCTCGACATCAAGATCGGATAAACTAGGTAATTCAAGCATCACTTCACTAGTAAATCTTTTATTAAGTCCTGACCACCCATCTGGATATATCTCAAGAAAATCTTGATAAGGCTCAACGATTTCATTTATTGTTTCCTGACTTGTTAGCAAGACTGATTGTAAGTTACTTCCAATATCAATACTACCAAATCCATCGTCCTCTTCTTCCTCTACATAGATCACTCTATCAAAGGGAATATTAATCATATTGAGTTGTTCATCTGCTTCAACAAATGTACTTCCAATGATAAAATTGACTGAATTATTCGCATAGACATAACTCGAGTAATCTTTAAACCAAGTTTTCAAAATAAGTACTGTTTCAGATGCATTAAAATCGAAATCAAATAGATGATCATAATCTTCGTATGTTTCTTGCTTGTATTCACTGAGCCCTATATCTGTAGCATACACCGATTTTCCAAAATCATCCGCAAATATTTGAGAACTAACTAATTGTACAATCAAATTAATTTGTGATTGTTTACTTTCAATTTCTAATCCTTCTTCCTCTAGAAAAGAATCAAATGAATCAAAGTACTCCAACCAATCATCATACGCGCTCTCATCTTCACGTAAATCTCCGGTAAATCTGAATCCTGTTAGATCCAAGTCTTTGGTAAAATCATCAAAAACCTGCTGCTCATAACTTGCAGTAAGTAATGATGCCTGGGATATTACTACAGTTGCAATTATTAATCCTAATACTCCTGCAACTAAGTATACTCTATTAATTGAAAGGTATTTTTTTGCTAGTGAAATACTATCAAGAATAGATGAATTACTTTGGAATCTTGATGATTTTTGTTTTAATTTATTAATGTCATCGATTATCAAAATTACTGCGATGACCGCAAAGACGTGACCAGCATTCAAAAAGAATCTTATATTGAGTAAAAAGAAAATTAGATACAAATTGATACTGAACATAAACAACTTTAGGCTGTAGGATTTCTGCTTTCGATTGAGCAATCTTTGATCTGCTTGAATACTCATATAACCTTCCTAGATTACTACATTAATAAAGAAATTTGTTCCATCTATGCACATCAATTAAATTCATTTAGTTAGAAGTGAATATTTGAGAGATAAATCCTTATATCGTCCAAAACTAAGGTTGCCTTATGATTGATCAAACCATCTCTGAGAAAATCCTATCTCGGCAATCAATTGAGCAGGTAAAGGTAGAAGCAGGGGATCGGGTTGACATCAAACCCAATACAGTATTGACGAATGAGATGCTCAGTATGCTGGGGATCAGCAAATTCTATCAAACAGGTGCAAAAAAAGTAAACCCCGATATTGCAGCAAATGTGCTTACTATCCTTGATCATGGTGGATTTGGAACAACTGAGAAATATGTGGATCTACATCAAGCCACAAGAGAATTTTCCAAACAACATCAGTTAAAACTCATGGATGTAGGAAGTGGTATTTCTCATATTGTTTACCATGAGATGGGTTATGCACGTCCAGGGTATCTTATTTTAGGTACAGATAGTCATACCTGCACGCATGGCGCATTCAATGCCTTTGCAAAGGGGATAGGTGCATCTGATTTAGTTGAATTATTGGTTAAAGGTACTACTTGGTTGGATGTACCCCATACTTATAAAATCAATCTAACAGGAACATTACGTTCACATGTATATTCCAAAGATATTATACTCGCAATAAATGGGTTGAAAAAGATGAATTGGGCAACGGATCGGGCAATAGAGTGGACTGGATCTACAATTGCTGACTTATCCATCGAAAGTAGATTGACCATGACAAATATGGCTGTTGAACAAGGTGCCGTCACAGGAATTATGCCGTATGATAACAAAACCAAGAATTATCTTCAAAATTTACCTGTATTGCCAGAATATCCTGTTAAGGCGGATTCCGAAGCATTCTATGAACAGGAATTGGATTTTGAAGTCACTGAATTGGAACCCATGGTTGCAGCCCCTCATTCTCCTGATAATGTTTCCCCAGTATCCGAAATAGGGGTTGTTGAGCTTGATCAAGTATTTATTGGTAGCTGTACTAATGCTCGCATTGAAGATCTGGAGGTAGTGGCTAGAATATTAAAGGGTAAGAAAGTAAAAACTAGAACTATCATCATTCCTGGATCACATCAAGTAGGACTAGAGGCAGCAAGACGTGGTTTTGTTGAAATCTTCTTGGAGGCTGGAGCAACCTTTGCCTATTCCACCTGTGGTGCATGTTTTGGAGGTTCTCTAGGGAGAATTGGACCAGGTGATACGGTAATCAGTACGACAAACCGCAATTTCATTGGAAGAATGGGGGGTGATGAGAGTTCAAAGGTATATCTATCATCACCTGGAACCGCTGCCAGTTCAGCTGTGGCAGGAATAATTTCCTCGGAGGGAATTTGATGGAATTATCATCAATTGAAGGCCGAGTGATGATTTTTGGTCATCATATCAACACAGATATTATCATACCATCCCAATATCTTGAGTATAAAGATCCTGAAAAATATAGTAAATTTGTGATGTCAGGTATTGATTCAGCATGTTATGATCAAATTCAAACTCTTGGTGATGTAATCTTTGTAGCTGGTACTGATTTCGGTTCAGGAAGCTCTAGAGAACAGGCACCCGAAGCCATAAAACATGCAGGAGTAAAATTAGTAATTGCTGAAAGTTTTGCATCAATTTTCTATCGAAATGCTATTAATGTCGGCTTACCAATCATTGAGGCACCTGAAATTCTTAATCGTGTCAAGCAGAATGATATTTTAAATATCAATCTGTACAGTGGATTGATAATAAACCAGAGCCAGCAGATTGAAATCAAAGTAAAAGCCTTAGAATCTTTTCTTCTTAATAAACTTGAGAAAGGGGGACTTATCCCTGAACTTCAGGAATATGTTAAGGCACATGGTCTGGATTGATTAGTCCATAACCAATACTATTTTACCAAATCTTTTACCATCTTCCAGTAGTTCATGTGCTTCCTGTATCTTTTCAAAAGGTAGAGCCACATCTATCTCTGGAATCAATTTCTCATCAAAAACTAGATTCATAGCCTCGATAAATTCATCATCTGATGCCATTGTAGAACCCATTATGGATATTTGATTCCAAAAAGTCATGGCAAGATTCAGTTTACCTTGAGTGCCAGATGTTGCTCCACAGGTGACATACCTTCCACCCTTTCCTAGTGCTCGAACGGCTGATTCAAATACCTGTTCTCCAACAGAATCAAATACTGCATCCACACCTTTTTTATCATGAGATTTTGCCAGAGAGTAAACCTGTTTGGGCCATTCATTCTCATGATAGTTAATAACAAAATCTGCTCCAATATCTTGTAATCGCTTCATATTTTCTTGATTTGATCCTAAAGCAATGACCTTGGCTCCCAAAATTTTTGCCATCTTGACAGCTATTGTCCCTACTCCACCAGTAGCACCAATAATTAATATCAATTCACCCCTCTGGAGGCGGAGTTTTTTGTAAATCATCCGATAACTGGTCATCACCGTGACAGGAGAGGCCGCAGCTGTGGTATAGGTGATATGTTCAGGAATAATCATCACATTTGATGAAGGTACTACTGCTATTTCAGCGGCTCCTCCCCAGTGATGCTCACCTATCATGGAGAATTTAATACATTCACTTTGTTGGTTATTTAAACATCGCTCACATTTTTTGCATGAAACACCAGGATTAACAACTACTCTGTCTCCTACTTGTACATTCTTAACATCCTTGCCTATTGCTATCACCTCACCCGCAAAATCAGAAGCTCCGATATGTGGAAGTGGTATCTTTAATACTGGCGATCCCTTTCTGGTCCAAATATCTAATCTATTTAGAGAAAAGGCCTTAACCGCAATTTTTACCTCATGATCACCCATGTTAGGTTCTTGAATTTCTTCAATCTTAAGGTTGGTAGCAGGTCCATGCTCATGAAAAACAGCAGCTCGCATATCGAGATTCAATTCTAAGCAAATAAGTTATTTTTTCTGATTATCTGTATAACTGCTCTGTCTTGGAGCAACTGCTTGACATAATACTGTAAGATATTCTCGAACGTACAAGGATTCTTGATATCGTTTTATTTTGGTAGCTACAGTTTGCTTTTTCTTGACTTCTTTCAAGTTTTCAACTAATTTTGCTGTTTCAAGTAACCAATCTTCTAATGGTTTAATCATTTGCAGATATGCTGCATTAATATCATAGGATAAATCAGAAACACCAAATTTTTTACCCTTTGGTTTACGGGGTCCACCCATTCTCATGACAAGAGGTTTAAGTTCTGGAAATTCTTTTGGTTCCCATTTTTTCATAAACTCAGGTATAGTTTTCAACCCACTAAGTTCATAAATTGAGGTTATCAATGCCACTTCTGAACGCATCAACCAAAATCGATCATACCAGAAATCGGATAACTCTGCCAGAGCTTGACTCCGATAATATTTTGCCATTTCTCTCCATCTTGATAGCCTAGCAGAAGCTCGTTCTCCCTTGTTAATCTCCTCCTTCTTCCATTGTACTTCAAGTTTAGATGCCAAATTCTCATTAAATCTGGTAAATTCATAGTGTAGTAATCGAAAATCCTTCTTTACTTGACGAACTTTTTCTGATATTTTTGCTCGAATAACATCTCCTTCTAACTTGTCGAGAGATGCATCAGAAATAAGCTCGGAAGTCATTACAATCAGCAACATTGATAGAAGTCATTTAATGATTATTATTCTGATCAAAACATTCACTCTTATCTTATAATGAATATCTCCGGCTTAGAGCAAATGTACTATACTTAGTCTTCACTTGCTCTTCAATGTTATTCATTTCTTTAATAATTTCAGTCTGGCTGGTAATCTTATTATTGTTAATGATTTGCCCAATAGAGGAGATAAATTCACTCATAGCTAATTCCTGGATTGTGAATAGATCTTCATTTATCTTGACATTTGTATTCCTGTATCGATTATTAAGACCTGCTACTAGGATAAAGCACATGTCTATAGATTTAGCATTCATCCCTCGAGGTCTGGCTTTCCGTTCTATCATTAGGGGCTGAATATTCCTAACTTGAAATCCTGTTTTTTTGAATGCTTCGATAATTGCCAACCAACCATAAAAACTACTATGAGAATAGAGAAAACTTAGTACACCTTTTGGTTTCAAAACTCGTTTAGCCTCCAGAAGCGAGATGGTCATCTCTTTGACGTAAGTATCATGACTATCCTCAAACCTATGCTTTGAGGCTACCAATTCACGACTATCATATGTCGTTCTTTCAGAGAATAAATCAGGTTCAATATCTTCAAACAAAGGTTTTTTCCAGATATAGAAAAAATCAGCTAATATAGAGTAATAGATATTATCATAATAAGGTGGATCTGTAATTATTGCATCAAACGATTCATCTGGAAAAGGTAATTCTTGAGCAGATGCAAGTAATACTCTTGCTTTTTCACCAGTAATTGGAATACTTTTAACACCTTTTATTATCCTATCAAGTTTTTTCCATAGATTCGCTGGTCCATCAAGAAGTGGGTCGATTTCGCAGTAATCCCAGTACATGGGGATTCCCGGTCCAGAAAATGCACGTCCTGGTTGCTGATTCTGAGATATCCAGATCGTTAATCGAGAATTCCAATCAACTAGCTGGTCTATTAATCCTGATAGAAGAAAAACAACGGTTTTTGCAAGTTGTTTATCTGAATTTTGCAATAAGTGATATTCTTCCTTTAGTGACTTAATGAGGAGTAGTACCATTACACGTTGTCGTTGATTGAGAACTTGATAATACTTCTCCATACCATAAAGGCTTGGATTAGTAATACCTGACCATTGGGGAATTTGATCTATGTCTTCATAGCAAATCCCCAGCTCTTGAAGCAAACGATCCTCATTGAGCTTCAAATCAGGTGTCTGATAGCGTGATTTTCTGTATGATTTTACTTTTCCTGCCATGACTTCTATTAGGATGACATCATCAAGGGTATTGATATTGAATGTATCTATAGTAGTTTTACATTTAGGACATTGTTTTGTCTTGAACGGTGATTCTTTTTTATAGACCTTTGCATAGTTCTTGCTCTCATAATCCGTAATTGGGATAATTGAATATATACTTCTATGATTTTCCCATTTTATTGCAGTACGTATTTTTCTATTGACCAACCATGGACGTAGAGATAGAGAGTATTCATGCTTACAAGAGTAACAAACCTGTTGATATCCATGAAGATAAGCAATAAGTTTCTCTTCTCTTCCGGGATAGAAGGTATCACTTTCTTGTTTTAGCTTATTCAAAACTCTTGTCCCACTTTCTTTAAGTAATTTAGATAACTGAAAATGTGTATAAGGTATTGCTTGTAGATCCTTCAGTAAAGTTTGTTGAATAAACACTGAAAGACGATTAATATCTATTGTGGTTACATCAGCACCAAGCAATAATCCTGCAAGTGGTATCGTTCCAGATCCCCCAAACATATCTAGCATAGATTTTCCCTTCATTATATTTCTATTTCTAACCTCTGCTAGGGCCTCTTGATTTAATTCCTTTAGATTATTGAAAAGGATAAGGTTCTCCTTTGTGCTATCCATTAATGAAGCATATACTATTGGGAGCATGGTTGCAAATGGTCTTCTGGCCCACCAAATATGGATGGTGTGACTTGTTTTTCCACTTTGATACTTTTCAGCAAAACCTGATTGAGCACTAGATTGCAAATCTACCATCTCAATAATCCGAGAAGTTTTCTTTTCAGTCACAGGCTCACCTAGGTCTCAAATTTTTTCGCTTTTTTAAGTAAATATGCATCAATACGATCTTCAGCAAGATCAACATACTCTTGATTGATATCTATTCCAAGATACTGTCTGTTAGATTTCAATGCTGCAATGGCAGTCGATCCACTTCCAATAAATGGGTCAAAAATCACATCACCAAGAAAGGAATATAGTTGGATGCATCTATAGGGTAATTCAACTGGAAATGGGGCTGGATGTCCAATTTTTCTTGCTGAAACGGTATTGAATTGCCAGATCGATTTGGTAAACTCCATAAACTCATCTCGGGTTATAGTATTTTCCTTCTCTGACTTATTTCGCTTCATAGTTCCCTTTGAGAAAACAAGGATATACTCATGAACATCTCTGAGAGTGGGATTGCTAGCTGATTTCCAAGACCCCCATGCAGTGCTGGATCCTGCACTCGCACCTTTATCCCAAATTATTTCCCCTCTCTGCATGTAGCCAATATCCGTGAGAATTTGACTGATATGGTCTGTGAGTGGAATGTATGGTTTCCTTCCTAAATTTGCGAGATTTAGACAAATCCTCCCTCCATCTACTAGTTTGGGATGTATTTCTTCAAATACTTTTGTTTGGGTGCGACATTTCTCATTCAATAATTCAATATTTCTTGATTTAAATTAAAAGGCTTCCGCTTATGGATTTCATCATTTTGCATTCAACTAATTTTGATATGATTATATTTCATCATTGTTTAATCATTACAACATATTTCACCATTAAATATTCTAGCATCATGACTTTATATATTGAAATGCATAATATGTTTTGTGTCATTAAACGTAGTGAAATATTCATGGAATGAAAACAAAGAAGATATTATGTTAAAAATTGATAGACCTAATAAAGCAAGGGAGATCCCTTTAACAACAAGTAGCAATAGAGGATTTATGCCATCATTGAAAGCAAGAAATCTTGATGGAAATGGAAATAAACGTATTTGGGAGTATGAATCTTTATTGGAACATGATTTTCTATTGATGCTTGATCATGACCCAAATTGCCTAGACCTCCAAACACAACCAATTGAATTTGTATATTCCACAAAATCAAAAAATTCTACAAAATTTTATCCTGATATTTGGGCAGTATTTAAAGATGGGAAAGAATTTTTGTTTGAAGTAAAAACTGAAAAACAATGGCAAGAGATGCAAAATGATTGCAATTGGAAATTAAAGTTTGAGGAAATAAAAAAAGAATGTAGTAAACGAAATTGGAATTATATGGTTGTCACAGAAAAGAAAATCAGAAATCAAAGATTGGAAAACCTAAAACATCTTATCACTTCAGCAAAGCATTCCATAATTGATCAAACAAATGATGATCTACTAATCATTGATAAAATTCGAAAGTACATAGAGGACAATAACTATACTAAAACTTTTACAGAAATTTGTAATGCAATTAGTCAAATATCACCGCTACCTATTGAAATTATAATATCATTACTAAAAAATCAACTATATTTTGGCTATTTCTCATTTGATTGGGATACATATTTTGAGAATGCTGTAATATCAAATAAACTACTAGAGATAATTCCCATCTATAAGTTACCTGATTTTGAAAAATCCATTGGCAAGTCTAAAGAAAGTGATAATTTACTTAATATTCCAACAAGTACCAATTTACTATCAGATCTAGATAAAAATCGAATTAGTCAAATCATTGAAAAATTCGGAGATAAAGCAACAAGGGAAGATATTCGGGATTATTGTAAGGAGAATGATTATCGTTTTGAAATGATTAGTAAGCTATACAGCCAATGGAAACGTGAGGAAAAATATGTTAAAAGAAAAACTCTCATTCAACCAATAGTAAAAAAATTTGGTAGAAATGGTAAAAAAACAGGTGTATTGCAATTTTGTATAAATGATCTGATGTATGATATTACAAAATCTAGAAGTGCATATAATTATTACATCAAGTGGAGGAAGGGAGGAGATGGTTTTCTCTATCCAAAACAGAAATCCAAGCATTCTAAAAGTTATTTTGGTGAGAAAATTGAATTTTTACTTAATAAGGCAATTATTGATTGGAACAATTTGAGTACAAAAAAAGGTGATGTTCGAAAAACACAAAAACAAGTTACTGGCAGTTATGATGATTTTATTGAGTTATGCGAAAATAATGGTATAAGTTACGAGGATATTCCTTCTCTTACTACATTTTGGAGAAGAATAAACGAATTACCTGCAATTGAATCCCATGGAAAGTTTTCCACTAATAAATCACGCTCCATAAAACGAGGATTAAAGGGAGTTTATAAAGAAGGTAAACATCCTGGATCAATTATACAGATTGACCACACATTGGCAGATATTTGGTTAGTTGATGAGTTTACAAGAGAAGCTTATAGTCGTCCATGGATAACAATTGGTGTAGATGTTAAAACTAGGAGTATTTGGGGCATTTTTCTCTCTCCAAATCCACCTTCACAAGAATCTGTAGCTCAATGTATATTGAGTGGATTAATTAATAAAAATAAACTAAAGGCTTGGAATCTATTTGAAGGCTTCTTGATTAAGAAAGGAAAGAATCCAGACAACTTTAAATGGAATGCTTCAGGATTTCCAGGCAAAATCCAAGTGGATAATAGCCTTGATTTTCGAGCCAGAAGCATTAAGAAAATGTGTATGGATCAAAATATCACTTTGGAATTTCGACCGATAAAAACTCCAGAATATGGAGGATTTATTGAATCTATATGGGATACAATAAATGATGCGATAAGGAATGAAAACCTTCCTGGCAAAGTATTTTCTCTTCCCAAAATGAGAAAAGCATCCAAAAAACCGAAATTTACAGCACCGAAAAATTATAATCCGAAAAAAGAAGCTCAACTGACTTTCTATGAGTTTTCACAATGGATTTATGCATTTATTATTTTAAAATTTAACTCTGGAAAGAGAAGTAGGCAGAAAAACTCTCCAAATCAAATCTGGAAAGATGGAAAAGAGGGGCTAAACAAACAATCTTTAGGTGGTGCGCTTAAAATATTAGATATGGATGAATTTCACTATCTCAACTATACAAGTAAAGAAGAAAACACATCTGTATTGTCAGAAAGAGGTTTTAGAAATCATAATGTATATTATTCCAGTAAATGGCTACGAGAGGCGCGAAAACAAATGATACTTAGAGATGGTGAAAAATATACTTACAAAGTTTCCAAATGGGATCGAAGATTTATTTGGATGAAAGATCCTCAAGATAATATATTGCATGTACTACAATGTTATAATTACGAAGGTGATGATAGAATATTACAATTACTACTCGATGGCATAAAATACAATTTTGAGGTTCCCCAAGATATTATCGATCATGCAAGATCTAATATTGTTGATGATGATACTAAACGAAATCAATATGATAGAATCATTATGTTCAAAGAAATTACCAAAAAGATAAAAAACAATACCAAGCTAACAATTAAAGATAAGAAATTATTGGAGAATATCTTGAAATCAGATGATGGGCTGCTTGAAGGAAAAGTAGCTCTACTTGAGGGGATGGGAAAAAATCAACAAATGAAATCGAAATTTGTGGAAGTAGAAGATATTTTGGATGATCCTTCTAAAGAAATCGAGGCATATGATGCTGAAATAGATGATACTGCAAAATGGATCGCAGATATGTTTGGAGATGTAGAAGAGGATGAATAAGGAAACAATAGATGAATACCCTCATTTGAATAGTGAAACGAAAAGAACAATTAAAAAAGGAAGGAAGGCAAAAATTGATTGGATAATGGATGAGCATTTTGTTGAATACCCACAGGCAATGAAAATCATTCGTGAGTTAAGTATAATCATACGACAACCTCAACGACCAAATATGGATCTAAGAAGTATTAGTATTGTTGGAGATTCCGGAACTGGAAAGACAGCAATCATAAAATATTTTAAGGAATTGAATCAAAAAATAATCAAGCAGAAAGAGCATAGCACATATAAAATTGCACATGCCACATTGTCTGATGCAGAATTGGGGTTAAAAGGATTATTCCTTGAAATTCTTCTAGCGGAGCCCTTTCAATATCCTATCCAAAAAAAGAGACTTGGGAAATTTTCAACAATTCAACTCCAACATGCTTGCATCGATCTGTTAAAGGAAACTGAAGTGAGATTACTTTTTGCTGATGAGATACAACATGCCTTGGGAAGAAATGAACAGACTACAATAAACTCTCTTAAAAGGGTAGTACAAGCATCTGGTGTTCCCCTAGTTCCTGTTGGTACAAGGGGTGCTTTAGAAATTCTCACAAAAGACAAACAACTTGCAAGTAGATGCAGAATAAAGCCATTTTCAGTTCTTACACCTTGGCAGTATTCCAAAGAATTTATGTCATTTCTTGGAGGTTATGAAAAATTTTTACCATTTCCAAAACCTTCTAGCCTCAAATCTACAAAAACATCCAAAAAAATTTTTGATATCACATATAAAATGAATTATAATCCTCTACTCCAAATTGCTTCCAATCAGAATGACAAAGGCAAAATGAAATCTGTTGATCTAAGATCACTCGTTCAAGTAATTAAAGATATAGCAGTATATACAATAATGCACGAAGAAGATTGTATAACAAATGAATTGATTGAAAAATACGAAAAGGAGAATCTATAATGCATGATGATATTTGGCCAATAAGACCATCAATTCAACCTTTTGAATCTATATCATCTTGGATAAAACGAATATCTGAAAAATATCTTAATGATATTCCACATCTATTGAAGCTTAATAGTATGCGAAATATATATGAAGATATCTATGATTTGGACCCCTCTGAGGATATTTTGTCTTTCCTATCAAAATACATGGATTATGACATCACCGATCTTAGAAAACATACTTTGGCATATTATGACAATCATTTTCCTGATTTTATATATACAAAAAAAACTTCATTAATAAGGAAATTAAATAAGTTGGATGGTTTCAATGCAACAGTTTGGCTAACACCACCTTTTTTTGAAAAATATAACGCAAAATGGAAGTCTCAAAATAAATTCTGCACCTTTTGCCTAAAAGAAGAAATTCCATATTATAAGATTTATTGGAGATTTACATTTTATAATGCCTGTCATATTCATAATGTATTATTATTAGATCGTTGTGGGACATGTAACTCGAAATTCCGTTATTTCAAAAACGGTTACAAAAACAAACAAAAAATTACACTTGATAAATGTCCAAAATGCTTGGTTTATCTTCATAACTCCAAAACTCAGAATGCAACCTTAAAGACTTCAAATATACTATTAAGTATTTTCTTTGAAAAAGCTTCTCCTCTGAAAAATATGGATTCAACTACATTCCTTGGGATATTTTGGAAAATATTTAGTCTTATTCTTAGACGAAATGAAGACTACCTGCAAAAAATTTTTGATAAATATGGTTATAGATACGAAAAAGAGATGAACCACCTTCTGCGAAATTACTATTTAACTGAAATTTCATACAGGTTAGCCGTGGAGCATCAATCAATAAATGAGTTAATTCCTTGCCTTGAATGTAATAAAATGTTTGGATCTAACGGATCATTAACTATGCATCTAAAATATGTCCATACAGATCCAAAACTTAAATGTGATAAATGTGGACAATTATATACCTTAAAAACAGATTTAAAGTATCATAAAAAGAGAGTTCATTATTCTGAAGAAATCAATTGTGTTTTCTCAAATTGTGATGCAACATTTCCAGATACATTTAACATGACAAAGCATTTGCATAAAATGCATTCTGAAGACCTCAAAGTACTAATAATACAAACTATCGAAGAACTAAATAAGAAAAAGAAAAATATTACATTTGCAGAAATATGTAGAATAACAAGAATTCCAGTAACAGTATTTGAGAAACATAAATTTTTTTATCTTATTGTTCGACCCCATTTGGATAAAAGACATAGTGATCGATATATAAAGCTACCAAAATTAACATATGAAGAAAGAAATTCTCATTATGAGAATTTAACGAAATCTGCAATAGAGGAGTTAATGCAATCTGATCTCACTATTAACACGAAAAATGTTTTTAGGAAAACGAAATATAGTTGCGCCACATTAAATAAATACCCGTCATTAAGGATATTAATTGAGAAATATCGAAAACAGCAAAAATTATCTCGGTATATAAAAAGAGTTCTAGAAGCATTAAATTATCTAAAAGTTTCTAACATTCCAATTAGCTATAGTTCTATATCAACAAAAACAAAAATTGCACATAAAACATTAATGACATATCAAGAAATCCGAGAGTTAATTAAGCTAAGTTCTTGATATCCTGTATTCTTCAATACTTGAGCTAGTTTGATACGTACTTAAGATTCACTAACTAGTTATGTAGGTTGGAGGTGAACAGAGGTGTTAATGATTTGGAGAAAACTTAAATTATACATTTATTACTATCATTTATTAGGAGGAAACTCTAACAATGTATATTGGTCAAATAGAAGTAAAGTGTGAGAAATGTTCAAAAAAACATATAATGAAAAACTGGGTACATATTGACTCATTTGAAATTGATGACAGAGCAATGGGTTCTGAGATATCAGTCATATATGAGGCTCATATAGAATGTACATGTAGTAATCTATTGGTAGTAAAAGCTGATGGTGTTGAATATCCTGCAGGCTCTCCAATAGATGACTGGGATTTTGAGTTTGAAAACTGTATTCCGGTCTAGTCATGTGAATGGTTAGTTTTCAGCGGTTATAGTTAATTACTCATTTCTCTTAACAATTTCATGAATCGGAGCTACACCAAGAAGCCCAAGCACAAGATTAACCTGCACTTGTACCTTTAACCCATATTATACACTTGTTCTCCCATCGACTGATAATTATGCTAATTATTTAAAAAGAGTATTCTTAGAATGAATACTCTTCAAATTCTTTGGATCTAAATGGTGTCCATGGTGACTTCGGGTGTCCATAATTCCAAGTTATCGAATCTATTATTTTAAGCCACTGCCATACCGTTTCTTGATGTTTTTGATTGTCAGGATCTAAAATCCATTGTCTCACATATTGTAGATACACTTCGTTTTTGTTATGATCTTCATATATAGTATATACATCATATTTTCCAATACCTTTACATTTTAAAAATAGATTATTGAAATGCATATAAATATCCGCATTTAAGTCATTGGCATAAAAGTAATTAATTAATTCATCTCTCCCATCAATCAACTTAATTTCATTTCCACTGGCCACTCCTGCCTTTTTTAATTTTTCAAATATAGCAGGATAAAAATTCATCGATACTTGATCCCGTATTTGTTTAATTAAGATATCTGCATAGCCTACCATTCCACAGGACATGCATTTATACATATATAAATTACGCTTAAGTTTCGATTTTTCTTTTATTTTGCATGTTTTATGTCGAAAATATTTTCCATCAAACGCAACATCTTCTTTTTCGATACGACGACTTGCGTATTTTGTATCTTTCATTTCAATCATTCTCCACGTCAGTATTTAAATTCCTTAATGATATGTCCGAAATATTAATTGCTCTTGGTATTACTAATACAGCAGACAAGATCCCCCCCATATAAAACAGATCTTGTAATAATATGGTTGCCATTAACCAGGATATACCCCAGATATGATATTTACGTATAGAAATTGATTTGGTTGGTGGGGAGGTCTGATTACCATTCCCTCTCATTAAAACCATTACCTGCATCATAATAAGCATTACATAAGACAAAATTATTGTTCCCCATACTACTATACCAACATTGTAAAATAACACATGTAATAGTTCTTGGTATGTATTGGACAAATTATCGAATATTAAAGTATAGAATTCACTTACTCCCCATATCAAATGAACGAATAATACTTGTGCTATTGCATATATTATCCGAGATGTATACTCTCGCTTCCTTCCAGAGATTAATATTTTTCCTACATTATATTGATACCACAATCCATTGCGTTCTATTTTCCTCCCTAATTCATAATTAATAATTAATAATAGATATACTATCATCAAATGTATTGCTATCAGATCAAACATACAATTATCTTATTATTTTGAATTACTCATAATGTTTTAAATCTTTATTTGGTTTTTTTATTTTTGAACCTCTACACATTAAGATATGTAGCTCTTATCCATCATAAATAATATATCAAATAATTGATTATGAGAACAATATCCGCCTGTCCGTGCACCTATCCCAAAATAATTCCCTAACGAGCCTCCAGAATAATCGTAGCAAACATTTACCATTACAACATTGTCTAAAGATACTTTAAGCTCAATTATATCACCTGTGCGCTTCGCTTGAATATCAACCGTATGCATTTGTCCATTACTCACTTCACTTATTGAGATTGATGACAAGACAGATCCTGATTTTTTAATGGAGAAAGTATCTGCCCAATAATCCACTGAAATAAGTACTCCACCTGTAGTATCGTCTTCAGAACTGAATGTGCCTGCACCCCAGAGATAGGCATATACTGCATCTGCACCAGTGGTGCCATAAGTGGCAGCTGATAGGAATGTAAATGACATCATTAATTCTTCAACATTTGATTGCTGCATATAGATGGTTCCATATGCAGAATTTATATTAGGTGTCAAATCAACTAAATCCCATGGCCTAAAAGATACCGCTTCCCCTTCAAACGCAACATCATCCCATGTTGCCATGTTTCCTATGATAGGTGATGTTTCAAATGTATCAAAATGTGTATATCCATATGCAGAAGAAGTTAACTTTCTAAAAAACACACCGGTGGATCCCGCAATCAATTTCGTTTGATCCATTCCAATATTATACTCTAAAATTGGTGATCCATAATCACTTGATGAAGAGTACCAAACTTTTATATTATTCCCGACTATCTGCATCTTTACATATTTCCATCCACTATGTATCGCTGATGGTAAGGTCACCGATTTTAAATTCTCTGCGAATTTATATGCACCAATGCGGTACAATCGCAATTCACTTTTATAAAAGAATGCCCCATATGCATTTTTTACGTGGAAAGTATGTGGAATATCACCCATATCCCATCTATTCCAACCATCTCGTACACCTCCAGGATTGGATACCCTAACGGCTAAACCAACTGTTTTATATTGATTGGTTACCCTGAACGATGTTTCCACTGACATATCAGTTCCCACCCTATTATGATCTATCATTCTATATGTACTTTCAGAGTAGTCTTCCACGGACCTCATTACAGTTCTGCCATCATAGGTAGTTATTGTATATTGCTCATCTCCACCAACATTATTTCTGGAATCAAAACCTGAGCAAGTATATAATTCAATAGGTGCACATGTTTTTGGAGCAGAATTAAATCCAGTATTGTATTTATACTGGTTTCCTTCTGATTGCAATTTTAATTCATCAAAATATACCGGATAATAAGTACCCAGTACTCTACCACTTATAGCTCCATTTGCAAGTGGAATATTATCTGCGGATACATATGTTCTTTGTGGTATTTCAGTAAAAGCTGCAGAAGTAGAATACCATGCCCTTGCTTCATTTCCTGATGTTTCTAATTTTATATGGAACCAGGAGTTTGCCTTATACCCTGTGTAATATTCTCCAAGATCTGTCATTATCCCACTACCCATTCCATTAGGTGTAACCTTATATAGCGTCATATGATCCTTATAATGTCTCCACATATAACCACTTTCGATTGGGAGACCTTGAGACTGATCTATTGATTCTACTCCAAGATATAGTGTTGGCATACCATAATTCGTACTTTTCATGTATACCCACGCTTCTATTGTGTTAACATTATCCAATGAAGTTATTCTTATTATTTCATAGGTTTTAGTTGTGGAACTTTTCATCTCTAACGAATATGGTCCTTCATGCTTTTTGGCACCTGAAACACTCCATGATGATGGCGTACCAATATCCCATAATGGTACTTCAGTTAATAAGAAATTGTTCTCATATTGTTCTAATTCATCCCTGTTTGGTATTGTCGGATCTGACAATCCATGATTTACTTCATACCAATCTGGCAGGTTATCGTTATCAGTATCATAATCATATCCAGTAATTCCATATGATGCTAATTCAGAAGCGTCCATTGAAGCGACAGCTGGAATTGCCAATATTATTATCAATCCAACTAATGCTGGAACTCCTAAACTCCCAGCTCCTCCGAGCAATGCTCCTCCACCATAGTATAGAACCGCACCAATCACCATCAAGCCTAATATAACAGCCAACACAAGAATGAAAATTTCAAAAAATGTCATTGGTGGATTGATCGGACGAGTAGGGGACCTAATCACATTAGCTGTAGATTGGGTTTGCCATGCCGGTGTGGGCACCACTGTTACGGTTCCACCATTACCATCGTCTCCTCCGTCGTCTCCATCATCATTATTACTAGTTAACCAATTTATTACTTTTTTAACTTTGTTTATAATTCCACCACTCAGTGTTTGCACAAAATACACCATTTCTTTACCAACTACATCTGAGTATGCATTTGGATAAACCATGCACGACAAATCAAGACATTGATGATTTGCATCCCATATCATCTGCAAACCATCCTGGTATGTATCTACTGTCTCTGTTATAGGATCTGTACTTAGCGTCTGCAGAGTATTCCAATCAGGGGAGACTGGCACTGCCGGATCTGCCCATACCATATTCCAAGTATTAGATGGGATTATGTAATTAGTCGATGTTGATGGAAACCTTTCATTCATAAATGATACAGTTCGTGCATAATCATGTGCAAATTCCACTATATACATTATAGATGTTTCTGTATCCTGTGCACCAAACGAAAAATGATATTCAGATTGACGTAAAAATATCTCAGTCAATATTGAATCTGAAAAGTCCTTAGACTTTCTGTAAATTGATACGACAGCCTCCAACGCATCTTCTATTGTGAATTGCGTATGGTAATAGTTTAGATGCACTAATTGGGGTTCAATTGTTTCATCCCAAGCATCAGGTAATAACCAAGGCTGACTTGGAATTACTGCTTTACCATAGTCATCAAAAATAATTATTGGGTATGCAGGCTCTGTAGAGGAATCATAATTAAGATCATATATCATTAATGGGTTCCAGCCCAATTGTCCCTCTGATATTACTTCAACAAGTAATTCTGGATCGTCTTTATCACGATCATATGGCATAGCAAATCTCACCACGGTATCTGGTACGACTCCCTCACCATCACCTAAATACACTGGAGGGTTATGGCCATTCGAGGCTATTGCAGTGAAATATAAGTAATATAATTCTTCTCCATTAAATTTAGGGGGAAATTCCTCTAACATATGGGGTTGTGGTGCCCCGTTATACCTTACGTAAGTTCCTGATTGTGGTATCTGAAGCCTCTCTCTTGTCGAAACTATCGGCATAAAAGTAGTACTTGCTGGACTTATGACACCTTCCCATGATGTCCCCTTAAATGGAGATGACCCAAATCCCCATAGTTTTTCATTCGTTACAGTATAGGCAGGGTCAGCACGCACCAGTGCATATTCTGCTAATAAAATACTATAAGCTTGGAATAGTCCTGGTACTTGATTCAATGTCTGCGGTTCACCTCCAGTCGATGGTGAATTTACATGCATGCAATTAAAGGCTACCTCACAGTGATAAAAATAATCTGTACTACCATCTAATTCAATACTACTCTGCAATACATTCGATTGATCATCATCAATTTCAGAATGATCATCAAAATCTTCAAATTCATTTGTGTTATCTATATTGTTATTATCATTATCATTCATATTGTACACATTTTCTGCAATAAGATTTGCGCTTTCGATATTTGCATATGCAGTAAACGATATAATAACAACTAAAAATATGGATAATATTTCTAATTTTTTCATGAGTATAACTTATCATGACTATACAATTTAAACCACTTAGTATAAAATAAATGGTAGCAGTAAAGTGACAGGATACTGGTTAGCACTCACCTTTTGGAATAAATACAATATAGAGATATTATACTTGAATCTATTATACTTACCTATTTACAATTAGATATCTTCTAAATGTACAATTGGATTGATATTGCCCCATGCATGCATTTATTATTTTGCTTGAAAGCAATAAAACTTTTCCCACTAAATAAACAGTAGACAGTAGTCGCGAAAACCTAGTTAATTATTTGATAAAATAAATTGCTAGATTAAAAAGATTCAAAAATGGTGCCCAGATTTTAAATTTGTAGAAATGAAACCCGAACACCAAAGAAAATCAAAATTGAACACACAAAAAATCATCGATTGTGCATTGGACAATGCACAATTTTGGGTGGGAAATACAAGGTATTTCTCACACAAGGATATATTCAAATTATTAGTTCTTGCAGCCTTGGAACAAACTTCTGTGGAAGATATCGCAACTATGCAGAGAGAAACCTCTTCAGGGGTAATCCCCTCAGAAGATACGATTATGAGGATCTTGCATCAAAAATATGATGAATTAGTAATGGCTGAAATAGAAGAACAAATTTCGGTCATATTACAGCAAATGGCAATGAAATTGCCATTCTTCAGGCATAGGAGATCCAGAGTTGTACTAGCTCTGGATCTTCATGATGAGGAATTCTTTGGGAAGGCATTAATAGACGATGAGGGTCGGAGAATTACAATGGTTGGACCGAAGAAGGATAAATCTGCCAAATCAAGACTTGTTTTTAGAACAGGAACGATCTCAATTGTAAAATGGGGAAAACACCTTTCAAATCCGATAACCATCGCTTTTGCAGTGAATTTCAAAGGTCAACCTCGTGAGGAGATCGTCAAACGTTTAATGGAGCTGATAGCTCCAGTAAAACTTAGGGTGAGGACAGTATTAATGGATGGCGGATTTGCCAGCAGAGAGGTGTTCCAGCACCTAAACTCTTTAAGGATGGATTTTATCGCAAGAGGGAGGTATAGCTCTAAAAAAGAGTATCCAATTGATGATGTGTTCACACATCAGATGTACCGACCAGGAGAAGGGAATTATAATGTTTTTGCAACACTTGAAAAAACAGATGATCAAAATATACTACTTCTGAGCTCTGCAGAGCTCAAAAAAGAAGAAATTTTCAGATTGTATAAACATAGATTCAGAATTGAAAATACATATCGACATGCCCGAGTGCCTAAAATTAGGACTTCCACCCGAAATTTACAGTTGCGTTGGATTTTTTGGGGTATATCATTGCTGTTGGAGTTAATCTGGGAAATTATACGCTATATCAATGAAATTTCTCACTTCAAAAAATATCTCTCAAGGCAGAAACGCATAAATCGGATAATGAAGGCATTCATCATTCAATATTTGGCTAACGCCAAATATCGAATTGGTTAACCATTATTTTAATTGAAGGAGGTGATGTTTAAGGATTCGGAAGTACTGTAGATGTTATTTCCTTTGAATACGAGATTAAATTAAATTTGAGAGCTAGTATTGTATTCATCATTGAATTTATTAAATATATTGATGATTTTTAAAAATATTCAAAAAATTATTGAATATCAGTTTTGCAGAGATAAGCGTCAATTCGATCATTAGCAAGATCTACATATTTCTCCTCAATATCAATCCCTAAGAATTTCCGATTGTTTTTCAACGCAACAAGACCAGTGGTACCACTTCCCATAAATGGATCAAAAATTACATCTCCTTCAAATGAATATAGCTGGATACATCGATAGGGAAGTTCATCTGGGAAGGGAGCTGGATGACCAATCTTCTTAGCAGAAACAGTATTAAATTTCCAAATTGACTTTGTATATTCCATAAATTCATCTCTAGATATTGTGTTACCTTTTTCTCCTTTACTTCGTTTCAGAGTACCTTTAGAGAATATCAAAATATATTCATGGACATCACGAAGTACAGGATTTGAACTACTCATCCAACTCCCCCAAGCGCATGATGAACCAGCACTTGCACCTTTATCCCATATAACCTCCCCTCTCTGTATATATCCAAGATTCTTCAAAATTTTTGAGACATAATCTGTTACTGGAATATATGGTTTTCTCCCTAGATTTGCTAAATTAATGGCGACCCGTCCTCCATCAACCAATTTTGGATATATCTCATAAAAAACATTTTCTATTAGTTCCAGGTACTCTCCTAAAGATAAATCTTGGTCATAGATTTTTCGACTATTGTATGGAGGTGAAGTTATTACTAAATGGAGAGAAAGATCTGGTATCAAAGATAAATCTCTACTGTCACCTAAAATAATTTTATTTATCAATCCTGGCGGTAATGGATTTTCTAAACCGTCTGAAGGATCTGTTCTGACATCCTTCAATTCGTCATACATGGATGACTCATAGAAATATGTGCTATCATGATTTTCCCTTTTAGGTGCACCAAATTCACTAGTTTTCGTACCTTTAGACATTAAGTATCACCTCTGAGTAATTGCTAATATATATGGAATAAATAATGCTGAAAAGAATAAAAAATGCTGAAAAACAGAATGATAAATGCTGAAAACAAACAACTTTCTGGATCAATTCCAAATATTCCTCAAGTGATAAATCATCATCATAAGTTTTAGTTACATTATATGGTGGTGAGGTGATTACTAAATGAATTGAGAGATCTGGAATCTCAGAAAGATCTCTACTATCCCCTCGTATTATATTATTTCTTAGACCATCTGGAAGAGGGAATTCAAGCCCATCTGCGGTTTTTGTATTCGAGCTTGATACATATAGTTTAGAGTTATAAAAAATACTACTATCATGATTTTCCCTTTTAGGTGCTCCAAAATCACTGGTTTTAGTTCCGCCTGACATCAACTATCCTCTCTGCTGGTAATATCCGCTAGAATTGCTACTCCTAGTTATTATAGCTAATATCTATTATTCGCGAACATTTGTAGTTTAACGCGAGTACTATTTAATTATTACTATTAGTCAACTAATCTATTGATAAATAAAAAAATTTTCGCGATATTTGATATTCAATTCTTATTGATACAGCTAATGAATTTGCATTTTAATATTTTCAAGTCGAAACACAGTATCCTAGTTAAAAAATAATCATACTCTTATACTTTGAATTTTTTTATTTTTGAAACCACATCATCAAGATATTTATTTGAATCTTGAAATGGATTTGCTTCTGCTGTGAGTCGAATAATTGTTTGATCTTTTGAACTGGGAGTTACTTGAACCCATCCATTTTTGAATACAACTTTCAAACCGGAAAGAGTATCTATGCATTTTGAAAAACCGAGTTTTTGGTTGAAATTACAATTCTCTAGATAGGTGAATAAATTATTTTCTTTATTATTTGATACTACAATCTCTCGGTGATTGTTCGGGAGCTGTGGCAGATTATCCAACAAGGTGGAGAGTTCTGTATCTTCCTTGGCCAATAATTCAAGCAATTTCAAGGCTGTGAATATTCCATCTGAATCAACAGTGAATGAAGGCTGCCAGAACGATCCCTCATCACTCACACCATAAATACCTAGATTATCTCGTATAGTTTTAGCGATTACTCCAGGTTCATCTGCAACTCTAATTACCTCATGTTCTTCTTTTCCAAAACTCGCAACAATATCCTCAATACTTCTAGATAAGCTATCAGAAATGATGATCTTGCCTTTACTTGATTGAATTACCCTTGAAATCAATAAACCTGCGATTTTATCTGTACTACGCAGAGTACCATTTTCATCACAAATCACTACTCTTGAACCCTCCACATCAAATGCGATTCCAATGTCTGCCTCGTTTGCCTTCACTGTTTTGGCTAGCGAGACCAAAGACTCGGAGTTTGGAAGAGTTTTGGGTATACTTTTTGGTGAAAAGGAATTGATTGCAATAACCTCCACATTCATATCTGAAAGCATTGCAGGCAAGACATTCGATACTGGTCCCAGAGCACAATCAATCACAACTTTAAGATGTTTCTCTGCTATAATTTTCCAATCTATTACATTCTTGATGGCAGCTACATACACATCAACACCCCCGGTTGCATCAGATATATCTGTCATCTCAGATGGATCCACTCTTCTGATCTCATTTGATAAGAGAATATTCTTCACCTCGGCTAATTGATTTGCAGTCAATTCTGAACCAGTTTCATTGAAAATCCTAATCCCTTTTTTATCTCCCTCATAATGAGATGAAGTGAACATAACTCCAGCATCAGCACCAAACCGTCGAATGTAAAATTGTAATAGAGGTGTGGGTACTGCATGAAAATCAATGGCAGAAATTCCACTTGACATCAACCCAGAAGTAAATGCTCGTTTCATCATTCTGCTATCCGTCCTAAAATCTCTAGCAATTGCTATAGTTGCCTTGTTTTTCAGCCATGTACCCAAGACAGCACCAAGTGTTGCGGAGAATTCTGGTAGGATTTCCTTTGAGGTTCCTACAATTCTATCGGATATAATATCTTTATATTCTTCTTTCATACTATCACTTCCATGTAAACTGGTCAATATTATCATCAGTAACGATGGTATTACTGGGAAAAACCCTTTTCACAACTAATTTTGTCACAATTTTAACAGATTCAGCCACCACTGTTTTTTCCATGATGGTATCACAGTCTATGGAAGAATGATTCCAAATAACTGAATTTTTAATATTCGATCCTGCTCCAATTTTCACATCAGATCCGATTGTGACATTGGGGCCAATAGTACATCCATTCTCTACTATTGATCTATCACCTAATACTACCGGTGGAATAATGGTACAATTTGGATTCAATTCCACATTATTACCTTGGTAATATCCATCTCCCTTATCCTCTTCAATAGGGAGATAGGGAAATGCCCATCGCTTTGCCACATCATTATTCGTCCAGATGTATTTTAAAATAGTTCCAGCATCCATCCAATAAGGTGTTGATAAGAATCCTCTAACATCATACTTGTAATCAAGTAGAAATGGAAAGACATGTTTGCCAAAATCCATAAGATCACCATAATTTATCAAGATATCTCGCATGGTACTGTTAAAAACATAAATTCCGATATTTGCTAAATTGTGATGCATATGTAAGGTTTCAGCCTTACCTGTAAAGGTCATTGTTGTCATCAACAGCTCAGTTGGACTGGGTTTCTCTAGGAATAGATGTATTCTGCCTGCATTATCAAGCATGGTTAATCCAAACTGACCTGGTGAATCTACAGGTTTAAGGCAAATAGTTGCAATTTGACCATGTGCTTCATGAAAATCAATAGCATCTTTTATGTCTAGATTGGTAACTATATCACTCATCGTCACTATAAAGTTACGATCAATGTGATCCGCACATAATCGCACTGCATCTGCAGTATCTCGGGGATCAATATCAGGAATAATGATTTCAGTATCCTCATAAGGATGATTTTCAATCCATTCTCGAATTTGATCACCAAGATATTTCACTGCAATCACAATTTTTCGAATTCCTGCATCCCTTAATGATGTGATTGCATAATCTATCATAGCCCTGTTTGCAATGGGAACGAGTGGTTTAGGTCGTTCTTTGGTTAATGGAAATAACCTAGATCCAATACCACCTGCAAGAATGACTGCCATCCAACTCAATGAAAATTCCTCTTGATCGTTACCTATGCATACGGTATCAAATTAATTCCTATGATTAGATGGAAAAATGTTTCTGCCTCATCTGAGTAGCGATGAATATACCTGTATCCATTGCTGTGCTGGGAGCTCCCATGAAAAATTCTTACTCATTCCTTGTTTTTGCAATTTCATCCAATCCTCTTCGTTCTGAAACATTTCCAGTGCCTTGAGTATGCTTTTATATAGCTGCATGGAGGAGTAGTCGTCAAATAGGAAACCTGTACTAGTATCAACTGTATCTGCTAAACCTCCCGTTCTACGAGCAATGGGGACGGTTCCATAACGCATGGCATAGAGCTGTGTCAATCCACATGGTTCATATCTTGATGGTATCAGGAATGCATCTACCCCAGCAATCAGTTTATGTGACAAGTGGGGATCATAACCTATTCTAACTGCGATCTTAGTAGGGTATCGATTTTGTAGATTAACAAAAGAATTCTCCATTTCTGGATCTCCAGAACCCAAGAGGACGAATTGGATCGGAAGTGTTATCAGGTGCTCAAGAGATTCCATGATTAGATCTAATCCCTTCTGATATACTAACCGAGTAACAATACCAAAGAGAAAATGGTTATTTTCGGGTAATCCAAAGCTTTTTTGCAAATCGGTCTTGTTCTCCTTTTTATCAGCCAGTGTATCTTTAGAGTACCTAACCTTGATAAAAGGATCGGTTTCTGGATCCCATTCATGAGTATCAATACCATTGATGATTCCTCCTACTGGTAGCATATGTGCTTGAAGATCTACTTCCAAACCATAACCATAATCAGGTGTCAGGATCTCTGTTGCATAAGTTTCACTTACTGTCATCAGTTTATCTGCCCATTTAAGCGCAATTCGTAAATACCTGACCTTTTGTGGATTTTTCTGTTCTCGTAAATCTCTTAAGTAGTTCTCATTCAGCTCTCTCTCCAAATATTTGGCAGAAAATCCACCTTGGTAGGCAAGATTGTGGATGGTGAAAACAATCTTTGGTAATTGGTTCCTATTTCTATCCCGAAATTGTCTGATATAGGCAATTGCTGGTCCAGAAGGCCAATCATTGGTGTGGATGATCTCAGGTTCCCATATACCTTTTGCAATAAACTCTGTGATTACCCACCCAAATCTCTCGAACCGCATCCCTGGATCAGATTTCTTTTCTTCATATATTTCTCCTTCAAATATACTAGATTTTACCAGGTATAGTGGTATGTTAGTTCTAGGAACTATAGTTTCTAGTATACTAAATTCTAGATCATCAATATCAGTACAATGAAAAATGACTTCTGGTTCTTCGTCAGTTTCAAAATTATGATACCATGGTAGGATGATCCTTATATCCTGATTTAGTTGCTTCAGGACTTGGGGTAAAGCTAGGCTGACATCAGCCAACCCACCAGCTTTAGCAATTGGGTGGAGTTCTGAGGTAATCCATAGAATTTTCATCCAATGATTGAAATTTTCTTGAATATTTTATTCTTCTGTCTCATAACTAGTTATCTCTTCAATCTTCCTCTTCTTCTTCTTCCTTTATCATTTTTAGAATAGACTCAGCTAGATCCATGAAGGCCTGAGTAACACCAATATCTTGCTTAGCACTTGTTTCAATGAAATGAATATCCTTGCTCCATCGTGCCCGTAATGTCTCTGCCATCTCTTTACCCTGTACTTCGGTTAGTGCTCTCTCATCAATTAGATCACTTTTATTTCCTATAACAACCAGAGGTACTTCATCACAATATTTCTTAATATCATCGATCCAATGTACGATATTATCGAATGATTCTTTTTTAGTCAGATCATACACAACCAGTGCTCCTAATGCTCCACGGTAATACATAGGCAAAATGGTTTGGAAGTTGGGTTGTCCTCCAATATCCCATACTGTATATTCAACAGATGTCTGGCCCAGTTCTATGTGCTTTGAAACTAGGTTCATACCCAATGTAACAGCATAACTGTCTGAGAAGCTATTGTGTGCAAATCGAATGGTTAATGCAGATTTACCTACACCTGCATCACCCACAGCGATGATCTTGAAAATATAGTCACTTGCTTCTTCGATGGCCATCTATATTAAATCTGCTCAGCACTTCATAAAAAAGTATAGTATACTATTACAGAGAATTGTTAATTCAATTGATGTGATATTGTATTCTTTCTACTAGTCTTCCTCTACACCAAGAATTAGTCCTTCCATATCTCCCACCTGTTTAATTCTCCTTTTATTCTTTGTTAGAACAGATACATGGATTAATCCCTGAGTTTCTAGGCTGATGAGATTACGATTTATATCATTATCTGAGAAGTTTTTCTCACCATATCGTTTCTTTAAAGCCAGAAGAAGATCAGAATCTAGCATTTCACCGTTTTTATCATTTAGGATCTCAATTATTGCAGATCTAATCGGTAACTGTGATTTCATTTATTCCACATAAAACCTACAAGTTGTGGACTATTAAATTTTCCTCATCTGAATGGATTTTTGAAGTAGTAATAAAACGAATCCCTCTCCACTTTTTGGTTCAGTAATAAGCTTATTTTGTGGGCATTCAACAGGGATGTTATGAGTGAACAAATGCTTGATCTCAAAGCTCTTAGTAACCGTGCTGATCCACGGATTCTTAGATCCAAGAGAGATAAACAGGGTCAGAGAAGCAGAATAGATTCTACATTTAAATACTACTGGCCTGCAGTGCTATTGGCACTGATCATCCAAGTATATTATGCTCGGATTGAATGGTATTCCCTTCTCATCTTACCTCTTCTCTACTTCATTCGGAGACATACCCTCAAGGATAGGGATGTGTACCGATTAACCGAGGCTGGTATCTCCATACCATATACTTGGCTCAGAAGGGCATTCATACCTCTTACTGCTGTTGTAACTGTTGAATTTGTTGATCTCAAATCGATGAATGAGAATGATCTTCCCTCTCTGGCTATCATATTGGATACAGAATTGAAGAAATTTAATCGATCAGGAATGAATGATTCAGCTATTTATCTCTCTGAATATGAATTCGACAAGTCTGATCTTGAACAATTTGCTGAGGAGCTAGAGGGTTTGAAAAATTCCAAAGCCATTATACCCAATACTCGTGCAGAACGGCTAAACAGGCTTGTCACATTGTCTTGGAATAGTAGATGGTCTCGTTTTGCTCTATTATTCACGGATAGTTTTTCCCAACTGTTATTCTTCTACTCCTTGATATTTCTTGCATTACATGCATTCTTTGCCCTCTCTTTTGATTTCATTTCGTTTATAATCTTGATTGTTATTGTTTTAACTATAATCATGGTGCAACTAGGGGATCTACCTTCATCTATTATTGGGATACGTGCAAATGAGTTAGAACCACTATATTATGATATGGAGAAGATCGTATCCACTGTTAAGATAATGGTGATGTGTTATCCGAGGCCTATAAAAATTGTCAACTGTGCCATGCTATACCAAACAGAATCACTACAGCAAATCGAGAGAGTAAAGTCCATCGAGCCCAGAACAATCAATCCTGGTGAATTAACTCATGTAGAGATTGAAGTAGTTGGCAATCATAGTAAATCTCATGGATGTGTGGTGAGATTCCAGCAGAATGGTGATGATACTGTCTTTGAAAAAAATCTGTATTGGAATTAACTGATCATATCCAGTCTTTTACCTGTGGGTTCTGGCCACTGTCGATCCTCGACTTCATTTCTGCAGATTAAACATAGATGTCTTGCTTTCTCAGCCATCATGGAATCATCATACTCAAAGGATGTGATAAGGCCTCGATCACAGAGGATATCATGTTTACAGGAAGGACAGTAGAAATAGAATTTTGGTTCCTTTGGATTAGGTTTCCAGAGATATATAGAGCACTGTGAACATACTTTTCGTGAATCACATCTTAGGTGATGAGCAATGGTGGTCATAGGTATACTATCCTCTTGTTAGATTAGATAAATAAGATTTGGGTGAATTAATGAACAGAATAAGATTCTAACTCAAATTTCTTTTGGATTTTTTATCGCCCAATATCCGTATCTTTTTTTAATTGAAAGAGAAGAATAAATCTAGATGAAATGCCCTGACTGTGCGTTCGATATGAAGAAGCTTGGCAACTTCTATACCTGCCAACGCTGTGGTCTCAGCTTGAAGCCCTGGGAAATTGAACAGGCTCACAAGCGAGCAAAGGATGAGATTGCAGAGCTGACTGGTGAGAATGAAGAGCGAAAGGAAAGGAAAAAACGTAAGGATCGCATCCGCTACCGCAACTGGATTGAGGGTAGAAGGGATGATGATTAATTGCGTGTAATTTCTTGACTAATAATCATAATAAATCCCAAAGAGACTAAGAGTAGAGGAATTGAGGCAAATAAATACACATTCTGGTAACCAAGGTATAGCACCGGTTCTGCTAGTAAAGGAGAGACAAACCGTGCCAGGAAATATATCATCACCGAGCCACCGATAATTTTTCCTCGAGTAATCAAAGGTATTCTGTCAACCATCCATGTATTGACCAGTGGAACAGATACTCCAAGGCCAAACCCGACAAGGATAAGCCCCAATACTATCAATCCCAGAACATGGGCATAATACAATACAATATATCCCAACCCCTGTGTTGAGAAGGATAAGAGAAACAATCGTGAATATCCAATTCGCTTGATTAAGGATGAGAAATAGGTAGAAGAGATGAAACTGGCCACGTTGGATAAGGCGATTGCTATGCCTATGATAGATCTGGTTGAACCTAACATAGAAGCCATATGATAGGGTAGTTGCGTAGGTATAGTATAAAAGGTAAGTTGAAACAGAAATATGAAACTGTAGGAGATCAACATTACTTTAATTGGATAATTGATTTCTACGTTTGTTTGAATATCTTCATCTGGTATTGGAACATCATTGATTATAATATACACTCCTATGAGCAGAAAAATATACACCAAGTAGATCCCAAATGGCAAACGCCAAGAGTATTCTGATAACCAACCCCCGATACTAACAGAGAAGATCCCTCCTAGAGCGATAAATGCTCCTGAATAACCCATCATTTGTTCCCGTCTCATCCCCTCATAATAATCACCGATGAGGGTGGTTCCAGTTGTCATGATACCTGATGTGGCCAATCCAAGGATGAATCGAGAAACCAAGATGAGATAGAAAGAATTCAAATACAATCCTGATGTTCCTGAGATAATATAGAGTAGGATGGACCACAGGAGTAATTTCCTTCTACCTAGTTTATCTGTAATAAATCCAGATATCGGGGCACCAATAACCACTCCCAAGCTTCCAAGAGATAGTACCATCTTGGTGAGTAGCTCCACCTGATCAATATCTGAGAATTGATCTGAAATGGCAGGAAGCACTGCGGTTACTGCAGCACCTGCAACGATAGACATGGTAGAGGTGAAAAGAAGCACCCAGTCTCTGAGTTCCATATATATCTGAAAGTAATATCAAATAAAAGCTGCTAGGTAATTTACCATAATAATTTCTTACTTGTTAGAATACTGACACTTATCTCCAAGAAAACAATCTGGATTATGATCTACATATTTATGGATGACAAAAGGTAGATAGTCATTTTCAAATTCATCATTGGTCTCATCATCTAACTGCCACCAATTAACATTGGTAAACCCTAGCATATACTTCTTGGTCTCACCCATAAGTTGTGATATCTGAATCATCGAAGTAAAACTATTCAATGCTCCTTGGCCCACTCCTAATCCCACCATGACCTCAATCTCCTCAATATTATAGAAAACCAGCGCACTATCACTGAGTAGTATGGTAGATAATCCCAGTTCTGGATGGTAAGTAACCTCGATTTCTCGCTCATCAAGCACTAATTGTGTTGGTCGTAAATTATTCATACTATTCAAACTGGCAACAAATGCAGAAAAAAGAATATCATCAGAGATGAAATAATCTGGATTTAACTTGTAGCTGAAAATTGGAATGCCACTATTGTTTAATAAAATCAGATATTCCAATTCAACCATAGTTGATGAATAATTATTATCCTAATAAATGTAACAGGTAAGTCATAAGCTAATGAGATGGATTTCTCATCTCGATGTTTCAAAACTGTTTTACATGGAAAATTCTTTGAAATATTGCAATGCTAGTTGTTTTCCCATTCGATCTGACCAATCCTTGAGCATTCTCTTTGATTCAATGGATAATTGTCTCCAGCGTACCACAAAACCGTTGAGGAACTCGTTGATATGCTCAACCATTTCCGCATCATCCTTTTTATCATCAGAAATCATTATCGTGAGGTCACCCTCCTCCCAATCTCCCTTCTGTACATAGGGCACTATCTTACTGATGCTGCTTTTGAGTAGTTTGAGTACAAATGGTTCGAAGGGATCTCCCTCCTTGAGGTGTAAGGATAAGTGAAGGAGTACTGAATTCACAGATTTCTCTATCATCACACCATCTCCAAATTCCAGTGAGCTCTCTCCTATCTCGCATTCCTTGCAAATGACACAGGGGAAGTTCACTCCTCCTCGTTGTGGGCATTCTATAGGTTTCATATCTGCTAAATCTTCTAGACTAATATAACTGGTTGACACGATACAACTATCATCACATGATTTATTAAATATTGAATCCTTTGGTTCCCCTAGATTGTGGAAATTTTGCCACAATTTTACAAGAGCTCTATCCAAATAACGTGAAATACCATGGGCCTATCCAGTTAGTGAGATAATGTACTACAATACTGGGATAGATGCTACGAGTTTTCATGAAGAGCAAACCATAGATAAAACCATGAATAATCTGGAAACCGAAATTCAGGATCATACCCGACATATCTCCTGTTAGGAACAGATACCCGAAATTACCAGGTATGTGGATCAGTACAAAGAATATCGTCTGATAGATAAGTGTCTTTCTTTGATTATACAATCTCTCAAATTGAGTCTGTACTACTGCTCGATTAAAAAATTCCTCTGAAAAAGCATTACTATAGAAATAAATCAAGAGCATTACCATATCAACATAATTGGGGAGTAAGAAGAGTATGCGGAGGATACCTAGAAGTATGTATCCAAGGATCGCTATCAAAGTGATATTACCCAGTGGGCGTTGGAAGCCGAAATTACCGTAATCCCAACCCCAGCGTTGTGTACACAGGTATACTAGGCTCAACTGTGTCAAAATTGTTATTACAAGACTGATATAAAAATAATTGATATTGTAAGATGCAAAAAATTGCGGTAGAATGAATATTGAAAGAAAGATGGTGACAAATTGAAATATAAACAATCCAATCAACCGATTTTTTCCATTCCTTACATCATTTTCCTTATCCAATTCCTCTGGATACTCTCCTCTTTTGTAGAGTATTATGGCCAGTCCTATTGCTACAACCTGAATGGATAATTTTGCTATAATCGACATGAGAGTTGAAAATTGATTGGATTTATTTGAATTATGGATTGACCTATTGTAGATCACTAAAATTTGCTGGAATTTACTTAATATTCAATATTATTCTGTTAGATTAGTAAGTGCTTTGAATGTTGATTTAAACTCATTAATGATAGTATGTTCAACATCCGTTGGTGAACGTACCTTACTTACCCCCACAGGAACACCCCTGAATGAGGCTTCAGCTCTGAATGCATTGACTGTCCTTTGATGATTACTGAAATAATAGATGGATGCAGGAACTATCAAAGGCCAAGCCATGATAAGCAGAGCCAGTAACCATGAAATATAATCTAGTACTGTTCCCAAATTGTATCCCTCAACTATCCAAATTAGCTCGATAGCAAAACGATTCAATCCCTCATTAGTCTCTCCTAAATAGATGCTCCATCCTGAAAATACTGCAGATATTCCAACTAGACCATCGATCCTGCTGCGTAAAGTACTACTTGGAGTACCTATTATCATATCATTGGTATTCCATGTTCGAATATTGCTATCCTTCATAATATAATTCATGGGAATGTACAAGGCCATAATGCTGACTGATATACCCATGGCAAGGATATTCTGCATAATGATCACATTGGTATCACTGATAAATGGGAAAAAATCCTGGGGAAACAATGATCTCAAATAACTAACTACTGGTCTGGCAAGAAATGCAGTGGCCAACATGAAAAAACTCAACTGAGAGATTGAAATATTGAATACTAGTTTAAATAAGTTGAGAGGATGTGCGAGTTTGGGATCTTTTGATCGACCTTCAAGATAGAGTTTTGCATCCGGATCGGTGAATTTCACATAGAAGAAGGAAAATAACCTGAATACCTTTCCACCCTTATCCCCTAGATATACCCTGTAAAGTGCAGTGGAGAAGCGATATCCCAGGGCTATCCAAAATTTCCCACCCATTAATCCAATGATGAAGATAGCAATTGCAGCCACTATGGCAATGGCAATTTCATATTCAATCAATCCAATCAACTTGTAGCGATATGCCATCAAATATAATATTAAGCCTGCATTGAGTGCAACTGCTAGTAACATCAAAACTATCCTAAGTATGATTGATGGTAGCTGCACATGAGTCTGTAACTCATCATTGGTTATGTCATAATCATCACTAATCGTTTGCATACAACTAGCTTTATTTCAGATTATTTAATGTTGTCTGCGGGTGTAAAATCTAATTCTTTCTAAGTCTATTTTGGCCTACAGGTTTTTCTTTGAGATGTCGATTCATGAATTTCTTTTTGTATCTGGATCTGGGCGGTAGGGTTGGCCTCTTCTCATATTTCTTCTTTACTTTAGGCGTTTTTTTACGTACGATACCGGCGTTCTGAATTCTTCCGTGTGTCATAATTTCTCACTCTTGATATTACATACTCACTATTGAGTGATCCATTATAAAGAATAGGTTAGGTTTACACGATAAACTAGAAATTCCGATGATCAAGTTGACGAGTACTCCTTCTGTCGAATCCTGTATAACTTGTATCTGCCTTTTTTTCCTACTTGATCAATAAATCCTGCCATACGATAGGTATAACATAGCTGCTGGGCAATGGTTGCATTGAAGTTGCTATGATTCACCAGATCTCTTGTTGTGAATTCATCAGGTAAATCAGAAGGAAGTAGCCCTAGATAATCTTTCACATCATTCAAGGCTAATGAATCCTGAATTGATATCAGTTCTTTGTTAATCTTACTCCAACCCTTTCTTCTCCAGCTTCCCTTGCCATCATCTACCCATATTTCCTCTCCTTCAATCAGCAGTATTTCCACCTCGAAATTAGGATGTCCAAGCAATCCTGGTATGCGTAGCAACTCATAGAACCCATCCTCAAGTTTTCCTTTTTTTGGTGATCTGCGTTTTGATATCTCATTACCAAGTGAGTCAATCTTTCGAATATATTTTATTCCATAAATGGGGATGACTAACATCACATGGTATTTTTTCAGAAGGGCTCTGAGTTTATTCCGTATACTTCCAAGGTTACCCGTTTGGATTTCAACCAACTTATTGTCTAGCTTGACATCAATGTGGTATCTACCCACCTTCACCTCATGTTGATGCACATTGTTAGAGTACCTGTATTTAATGGCATTATGCAGGTTGGATTCATTCAATTTTCCGACTCCTGTATATTGATCAGTACTCATACTATGACTATCGATGTAATTATTATTAGTGCTTTGTCTGTAACAGGTGTGTTTCGGTTTCAATACTTAGATTATTTATCTTAGTGATTTTGCGTATAGTGGCCGCTAACTGCGAATGTTTGGAATTCAGCAAAATGAAGTTTGATACCATTTAATCAATGAAAACACTTCACCAAGGACTACCATTTACTGAATACTGCAATGATCTTGCGTTAAATCATTTTTATTTAATCAACGTTCTCTAAGGTCAACCATAAAGTGAAATTGCTTGTTACAATACTTACATGTGACCTTAATTACAATCTCATGGAAGCTGTCGGTTATAATAGGATCCTCTAGCTTGCTAATATTACTTATATTATCCTTTGGTTCAGCATTTTTGTATAGAAGATTCTGATCCCTCCCACAATAGGGGCATTCTCCTCTTGGATAAGCGTTGTCAGTCATTACAATCCTTCTATCCCTTCATTTTTAAAATAAAAGGGGATATTCTTGGTCAAAAAATGAGAAAAAATAAAATTCGAATCAGTAAAACTACCTATTTGATTGGAAAATTTACGTGTTCTATTTAAAAAAAGATTAAAAAAAAGCTGTGTAAGATAACCTATGGCAACGAAATCATTCTCCGATGAGGTACCTCGTGAATTGACTGCAGAGGAACAGCAGGCCTATCAAGAGATTATTAATCATATTTTGGCGGAGAAACCAGACAAAAAAATGCTTGAGACAATAAAGCGTGATGTTGCCAAGAAGTATGGTTTAGCTCAATATCCTAGGAATTCAGATCTGCTAAAACAGACCCCTAAAGAGAAATTTGAGGCGATTCTTCCCTATCTACGTGTGAGAAATGTACGTTCACTTTCAGGAGTTAATGTAATCTCAGTATTCACTGCTCCTTTCTCCTGCAGTCATGGAACCTGTATTTACTGCCCCGGTGGTCCTGCATGGGGTACTCCACAATCTTATACTGGTAGAGAACCAGGAGCCATGCGTGCCATATCTAATGGTTTTGATCCGGTAGCTCAGCTGGAATCACGTATCGATCAATTGATTGCCACAGGTCACAATTCACAGAAGTTAGATGTTATTATCATGGGTGGAACCTTCAATGCTACTCCTCGTGAGTATCAAGATCAGTTCATACTTGGAGTCTACGAGGGTATGAATGGCAAACCATCTGATAGCCTACAGGAAGCACAGAAGCTTAATGAGACAGCAACTCACCGTTGTATTGGACTAACAATAGAGACCAAACCCGATTGGGCTCTTCCCAAACATATCCGTCGAATGCTGAATTTTGGTACTACTAGGGTGGAGATCGGGGTTCAAACATTACGAGAAGATATTCTTCAGAGGGTTAACCGAGGCCATTCCCTGCAAGATACTATTGATAGCTTCAAAGCAATGAGAGATGCTGGTCTTAAGATTACCGCACACATGATGCCAGGTTTACCTGGTTCATCACCAGAGATGGATATAGAGGATTTCAGAACCTTATACTATGATCCCAGATTCATACCTGATGAGATGAAGATATATCCCACTCAGGTGATAGAGAATACACAACTTGCACAGTTAGTAGTAAATGGAGAGTACAAGGGATTGAGTAATGAGGATACATTTAGGATCATCAAGGAGGCCAAACTTATGACCCCTCCATTTGTGAGAATTAAACGTGCTCTACGAGATTTACCTATCCCGATGGTCATTGATGGCCCAACATGGGGTGATATGAGGCATCGTATACAGAAGGAGCTCAATGATATGGAAAATCTGAAGTGTCGATGCATACGTTGTAGAGAAGTGGGTCTAAATGCCTACAAACAGGATGTGGATGTCTCTGACCTAGGTGATTTCGAAAAAGTAAAACGAAGTTATGAGGCTGGTGATGGTATGGAGCACTTTCTATCCTACGAGAACAAGGATGAATGGCTCACAGGATTTCTCAGATTACGGTATCCCTCTGAGGATGTGTATATAGATGTCCTCAAAGATGCAGCCATCGTTCGGGAGTTACACGTGTATGGTTCTGCATTGGAGATCGATCAGAGCAGTGACAAAAGTTTTCAGCACAAGGGATACGGTAGAAAACTTCTCCAATGGGCTGAGGAGATGGCCAAAGATGCGGGATACAAGCATATTGCAGTCATTTCTGGAGTAGGTGTACGTGAATATTATCGAAAATTTGGATATCAGCTAAAAGATGTATATATGATAAAACAATTAGAATAATAGTGAGTAGATTTGAGATCTTAGAGATGGTTAACAGGGGATCAAAAGCTAACACTCTAACCATCGGTATGGATGAAGCTGGTAGAGGTCCGGTCATGGGTCCATTGATAATAGGACTGTGTGTTACCACTCCTCATCAGAATAAGGCATTAACCAACAAAGGGGTTATGGATTCAAAGAAACTCACTAAAAAAAGAAGGGAGGAATTATTTTCGTATATCTCAAAATATGTTGTGGGTTATGGGATACTCAAGATACCTGCATCAGAGATAGATCGATTACGTCTAAAGGAGGTTACCTTAAATGAGATTGAGGTTCAGGGATTCAAAACCCTCCTCAAATCATTCAATCTGAAGAATGAGGAATTGGAATTACAACTGGATGCTGCAGACGTCAATGCTCAGAGATTTGGCGATCAATTCTCCAAGATCTTTCAAGGTAAGATAGATTCAAGGCATAAAGGAGATAGTATTTTCCCCAGCGTCTCCGCTGCAAGTATCTTGGCCAAAGTAACCCGTGATAAGGAGATGGAAAAAATTGCTAGTTCCATGAAGAAATTTGACCCCATGCTTCCAAAAGTTGGCTCTGGTTATCCAAATAAGATTTCGAAGGAATTTTTGAGCCAATACTTTATGAAATATCAGCGTTACCCAGCATTTGTCAGAACAACCTGGGAAACAGCGGAAAAGATACGACTGGAGTATGAACTAAAACAAACCAGTCTTGATGATTATTTCTAGGTAAAAGCAAGTACTGTTAGAGATTTTAGTTCCTTTCGGATCTTTTGTATTTGTGGCTTATAAAAGACCTTATCCTTAGGTAGGTTAAATTTCCAAACTGAGAATGGAGGCAATTCTTCGAAAAGTGACATGATGAGATAGAGATTACCTATATCTCCTCCTACTGTATATGCATTGTCCCCAAAATCTCTTCTTCTGGTGATAATGATGGGTAGCAGGATTTGGTGCCAAGAGGATTGATCAATTTTACTCTTTACATACTCCAATTCCTCCTCCTCAAATCGTTGAACATTACCATCACGTAATTTAACACTGGGTTCCTTGAGCATAAGTACTTGTTTCAGATTCAAAGTCTTCCTAGGCAAATGTAGATTGATTGTATCAATCTGGTTCTTCATGTACTTGGAAAACTTATCACTCATAGCCTCACTTCCATTTACCAAGATAAACAAAATGCTCTTTGTGTATCTTATGAATACTTACTGATTTAATATGCTCAAATCCTCCTTCATCAAGAATCTTCTTTTCCTTATCAAAAACCACATTTGATCTCTCTCTTTGGCTGATACTCTTAGTTTTTATGGCAATATATCCCATTCCACCAGTTTTCAGGAAAGCTCGAGCGTTGGATAACATCAGTTCTGATTGATTAGGTTGAGCCACATCACAATATAGTACGTCTACACCACTGAGAAGGTGGGCATATTCGTATGGATGTCGTGCATCAGCTAGGATGGGGATAATATTTTCTCTCTTCATTGCCAGATTCATCAGATCTCTCATGGATCTCGGTGAGAATTCAACTGCATAGACTTTTCCCGTATTTCCCACAACATCACTTACATGTGATACAGTTGTTCCAGTAGAGGCTCCAAGGTAAAGCACTTTACTTCCCTCACGTAATGCTGGTATACGCATCCCCATCATCATTCCTGATGCCAGTTTGGATTTCTGATGTGTCCAAGCTCTATACTCATTACCTTCTTCATCTTGGTAGAGCTGTTCTCCATAGAAAGTTTCTCCAGGTGTGAGATTTTTGGTCAGGTATTCTACATCCTGCAGATCTATACTGGTGTAAATCTCTTCCATTAATTTAACAGGCTTCACTCTTATCATTGTCTTCTCCTCCCTTTTTTCTGCTTGCGTTTGGGTTTAGATGTTTTATAATTTGACTTCTTCTCCTTTTTAAGTGGGGGATTGGGATATTGCTTCCGAAGTTGTTCAGTATAATCTCGAAGATCCTGCCGTAACTTTTCTCCGATGAATTCTCCATTAAAAAGATCGATTCGAGCAGCAATTACTATTTTAGCAGCAAATGCTCGGGAGATTTTTCCACGTATCCAATATGATGAATTTCCAATCTCCGGTATCTGGAAGATAATTCCATGTTTTGGAGAGGTCCCCCGTGATCTCATTGCAGAGTAGAGAGCACGCTCAGCACCAATGATCTGTATCTTACTACTTGATTTCATTGCTAATGCATGTAGGGATCCCATGGCTGATATTAGACGAGCTCCTACATTAGCACCTGCAACTGCTGTGAGATTGGGTGCAATACTGTCCATCGAGTCGTCAATCCATTTTTCCAAGTTCTTTGATTCCTCATACATGCTTATCAGTGCAGTAGCATAATTCTGTACAGGTTGGAGTTCCTTCAAACTCATCTCTCCACCTAATGAATCATGTTGATAGGAAAGTATCTTCTCCACTTTTGCTCTAGGTATACCATAATTGGTGAGATGTTCCACCTTAAGTTCTGTTCTTCGAGGTTCATCCCTGATTATTCTTGCTAGAGTTACAATATTATTAATTCCATCAACAAGCTCGGGGAAATGCAGTGCATATACCTCACTAATACGATTTGAAGTAAGATTGATCGCTTTTTGCAAGTCATCTATTGATTGAATGACCTGGGCAACGATTTCATCAGCCTTAGCTGAATTGGCCTTTACGCCTTCTCTGCTACTGTCCACTGCTTCTATTCTTATCCTATTATAATATTCCTCTTGATTTAAAGTGAGACCGTATTCCTCAAGTTTTTTCTCCCTGTCTAGTCTCCAAGATTGTAGACTGGGGTTGTCAAAATCTATTTTATATTTCATACTCCTTGTGACACAGGCATCACTTACTTGCTTGGAATCACATATGATCAGAGCATCTTGACCCACCGAATTGAGCAGATCCTCAAGAGAATCATGTGCGGTCATAAATTCTCCTAGATCATTTAGTAATACACTGCTCACTACTGAATGGGAAACAAGAAAGGTATCCATATCTTAGAAACCTAGCTTTGAACATATAAACCTATATTTGAATAATCAGCGATCTACCTTATCAAATATTTTTTTGTCTCACTAGTAGTTCAATTATCTCTTGTAATTCAGTACCTGGTACATCAGACCTTATAGCATTTTTAGTAAACCGGGTTTTGATACATGCATATCCTCTTGCTGTCAATTCCTGATGTAATTCTTTAAAGTTGGGAAGTGTTATTCTCATCGTTTTCCCTCGTTCATCCATGGCATAGTATCCAAATAGTTTTTCAGCATCAACACCTTCCTGCAACAATTTCTGCATTCTACGCTGACTTGGTAGCTCTTTTTTCTCCAATAGGTTCAAGGCTTCTGAACACCAAGTGGAATCAAAGATCTTACCTGTCCAAAGTGGTCCAGCTCGAATACTAAGTTGCCCACAACAGTGCTGATCTACCGCATCTCCAGCGATGTAGTGAATTTCTGCACATTGCTGGCATGTATAGGAATAACCGATATTAGCCACAGATTCATTGGCTGCACCCCTTTGCATCTTGGTTAGAAAGAATACTTTGGTATAGTGATCAACGGCAGATGTAAATATCGGTTGCACGCCTCGTTCAAAACGTGCCGCTGATCTAGCCACCATAGCTATCATTATTCTTGCAGCAGTTTCATGAGTATGATGGTTATTCAGTGGAATTCCTCCATATTTACGATAACAAGCATCTGGGAAGACACCGCATAATGCTTGCATATCCGTTGCAGTAACTGCAATCATTGATCGTCTTGGCATAACAGTCCACATACTATCGATAAAGGATACTGGGGGCCCAAATGGATCTAGATCAATGAAGTGATATCGCATCAGATGTTCTGCTAGATCAAGAGCTAATGACCTTGCTTCACGTTTGAATTGGAAAATCTTACCCGTGAGGTTGAGTTCTTCGATATTGTAGGCAGCAATTTTTGATGATATATCACCAAAATCATTGATAATTATCTCTGCGATGTGTCGATCAATCTCAGTAGCCATACGTAACGCCCGAATTCCTATACCTGCGAGAGGCTCAAACACTCGAATTGCAATTTCATTCTTAATTGCATATAGTTCTGCGAAGAGGATTGCAAAGTCACGATTGAGTACCATTACTGGATTGAAAAAAGCTGGTGCATCATAGATATTCTCTGCCTCAACCATTCGGAAACAGATATTCCCCTCTGTTTTCATGGTCGATTCAAGATCTGGCCAGATGTGTCTTGGGGGATAATATCCCTTGATTTGCATGATCTTATCCATCATCTTCTTTCTCCTCTTCTTTGATGAACCCTTGACATATCACATATTCTTCAGCTGATTTCTTGCGTGTGGCTGGAGGCCTCCAATGTCTGATGGATTGGAAATGATCTTTTATAAGATCCTCAAATTCCTTGATATTGGGTCCTCTGAATATTTTGGTGATAAACGTTCCATCTGGAACCAATAATTCCTGTGCTACTTCAAAGGCAAGTGTGGCCAGATATTGTTGTCGTTCACTATCTAAAGACCATGTGCCAGTTGTATTTCCAGCGAGATCAGAGAGAACAATATTTGCTTTCCTTCCCAGTTCATTGATAAGATACTGTTTGAGTTGTTTTGAACGCATATCCATCTGTAAGGTTGTTATATTCGGTTTATTGAAGGGTCTAATGGGATTTTTATCTACAGCTATGACCTTTCCTTTTGTACCAACATATTCAGAAGCAACCTGTGTCCAACCTCCCGGAGCAGCACCTAAATCCACAACAATGTGACCTCTACGAATGGGGTTTTTGAATTTTTTCTGTATTTGTTTCAGTTTATATGCTGAACGAGCTCTGTACCCATCCTTTTTTGCTTCATGATAGTAATGATCTTGTTTGTCATAGCTCATAATTCATAGAATATTGTATGAACAAATAATATTTTCGAACCATTACAAGTCACTGCTAATTTTATCGAAAAATCAGTACGAGATAGTGACGTATTTTTTTTCATGAGATAAATTTTCAGCTAGTAAGTGATATGTTGACATAAAATACTTCTTTTTTATTAGTAATATACCTAATAAATGGCCATCTTACGACTTTCGAGAAAGTCTGACGATTTACAATTTGAATGCCTATCAGCGCTATTTTTCAAAATACTATAAAAGAGTTATCAAAAATCCAAATTGAATGTCAAACATGGATGGATAAGTTTTTATGATAATATAATAGAATATTTGATATTCAAAAAATGAGTAACAGAGAGGGTGTTAATCCGAAATTAAGGAAATGTTTATATATCAATTTCTTATTACCTTTGTGTATAGGATTTACATCCGAATTATTCGAGGAACAATATAATGGAAGAAAGTAACAAAGAGAATTTTTTTGAAGGTGCCAGTGCATTCTCTAGCTTAAACAACATCCCTACCAGTTATAATGATGGATTAGCCAAATCAATCCTAGACATGGTAGAATCCAAAGATACATTGTATGTATCTGAGATCATTGATCGATTTGGCAACTACTCTACTGTTCATAACCAAGTTAAGCGATTAATTCTTGATAATAAACTTGTATTATATGAGACTGCAGAGAATAGTATTGTAAATAATGAATATGAAAATCAGAAGGTGAAAAAGGTAGATCAATCATTATCACAATGGTTAGATCTTGCAGCACAACCCTGCCTCACATGTAGTCATACATCTGAATGTGCTATCGAAAACCCTGTAAATCCTGCATCCTGTGAAGAGTTCAATGCCTGGTTGATTGAGGAAATCGAATTATTTGATGATGTTTATTAATCTACAAATTCTTGATAGTTCAACCAATATTGTGAAATTTTAGTTTTTATGTATTTTCTTTCTTCATCTATCCATATGTTTCAACTCGAATTTTAAATATTAAGAACCTACAAATATTATTGTGGGTCTTTCTGAAAAGGTATATTTTTTTTGTCAGACAGTTACTGCAGATAACTATGTTATATCGCAGGAAGACCTGGATCTACTCGATCAATTTATCGATACGATAAATGAAATTGAAGATAACTCTATTGTCGAACAATATTATTATACTTTAGTGAGGATTAATTATCAACAAAAGACCATTAATGCTCAAAAATATATAGAACTGGCTCTGTATCAACTACCAGATGATTATCATGCGGAACTTTTGATGATGTCAGCAATGCTATATCTTGAAAATAATCATGTGGAAGAGGCTGAAAAACAATTTTTCTTGGCTTTTCAGAAACAAGGTGATGAGTCACTTGAGCTTCAATGGTCAGAATTCACTGGCTATACTCAGGAAAAAAAGCATTTACTCTACATCTCTTTAATCCCTTATTTTAGGGGATTGGATCCCAAAAAGTATTATTCCTGCCTAGTATTTCAATTGAGATGCATTTTGGCTACAATGAACAGTAAAATTGTACTCGATGTTAATTCTGATCTCGAATCCCTGTTCTATGAGGCACCTGAAATGGAATTGGATAAACTTGCTAGTATAAGGAAACAAACACTTCTTGCAGGAATAACCGTAGAGATTTTTGATCTCAGTACACTGTACTACCATCTGAGTAATGTTTTCATTCTTAATTCTGATTACGAGAATGCAAAAAATTTTGCAGAAGGTTCATATTCACTGCAAGAGGATGCTTTCTACAAAGATAGGATACGGGTTCTCAATAATCTAGCAGTAATCTCAAGATTTATTGGAAACTTTGAAGATATCAAAGAGTATAATGATGAAATGTTGAAAATTTTGGTCGATTATGGAACTACAAAAGAAAATATCGATTACTTGATGAATCAGGCTACACTGCAGCAATCCATGCTTGAATTTGAACAAGCAGATGAGGTGATAAATCGTGCGAAAAAATTGATTGAAGAGCAATCGGATCCAATAGATGAATTTGTAATTGCTCATATCTCTGCAAAAAATTTGATGTACAAATTTCACCTAGAATTGGCTCTGGATTCATTTAATAATGTGGATTTATCTATGAATGTTCCTGATGCTATGAAATCTTATCTACTCTATTATCGGGTGCTATTGCAAAATTATCTTGGTCGACAACTTGATTCAGCAGAACTATTAAAGATATACAACTGCTATGATCTTGAATCCACCTATCGATTAAGAAATTTGATGGCCAATTTGGATCACCAATACTGGTTTTCTAAACCTGATAATCAGATGATTCAGGAACTACTTTCATCCAATATTAAGCAACCAGACATTATCCTAAGTATAGAGATACTTATCCTCAGATTGGATATAAAATTCAATATTGCTGATCTGCATGATACAAGTCAGATTCTGAAGACTTGTCCACTGACCATCTGTACAAGACTAACTGAGTTATTATACTCCTTGTATACATTAAAAGAAAATAATTTCTCTGAGACGGATATTTTTGCAGCATTGAATGCTCTAACATTGCCTCAGGAAAAACAACACATCCCAAATATCATAAAACATTTTATGTCACGTGATTTCGGTTCTTTAAAAAAGGAGATTCTAGATTTACTTGATGCCAAATTCATCTCTCATTATCATGAATTGAATTTTGGGAGAATCGAACGACCAGTTAATTCTTTAGATCTGAAGGTACAATACAATAAAATCATGGATTTGTTCGCGAAAAATGCAAATATTGAGAATCAAGTCGTTGAACTGTTAGCTTTTATCTGTAAGGATGCTGAATCAGAGCTATATATCAATCTCAAGGCCTTATTAGTCATGCACTATTTCAGGAATGCCGTCGAGGTGATGGATGAGTTGTATTTCTTGGCAGATGAGCACATCATGGATCTTTGGAATATATATCCATGGGAATATCCACCATGGGATCCAACAGAACCCTGTTCCATTGATATTAAGATACGGGTGGAATTGTATCATTTCATTAAGGATTATGTTCATCAAGCCTCTCCAAAGGATTTTATCTCTCTATTGATGTTTCAATTGCGGAGGATTGAGAACTCTGCATATATCAGACAATCAAAAATGGAGAAACTAATCCCTGCATTTGAATATCTCTGGCAGCGACGTACTATTATTGAGCATGAAATTTTGGCAACCTTACGTCTATCAGAGATAGAGACTAAAGGCGATAATTCCTCTATTCGTGTGGTGGATCTCGGAACACTTGCTCATCTAACTGGTATAGCGTATGATGTGTCTGGTAAACCTCAAAAAGCATTTGAGTACTACGAAATAGCATCTAATCTCAGGAAATCTTTGCATTTTCTTGACTATGCTGGTACAATTGGCAATCTAGCTCGGATATATACCAACTGCAAAGAATTTGACCAAGCTAAGGAGCATTATTCTGAGATGTATCAGCTCTATCTTGAACATGGGAGAGAGAAAGATCTCATTGGGTTCTACCTTACTTACTCTGGAGTATATATTGATCTACGAGATTATGAGAAGGCATTATCATTAATCAATCAATCCCTTTTGCTAGCTGAGAAACATCAAGATCAAGCTTGGTTTATACGTGGCTTGTTATACAAAGGAAGGGTGTTGAATTATAAAGGAACAATCGAAGATGCTATTCCAATATTTGAATTAGCACCCTACAATGCTAATGATGGAATCATGAGTAGTTACTTAAAATCCTTCTTTTACTATTATCTCATCATGGATTACTTGTATATGTCGAATTTTTCAAGAGTGGATAGTTTACTCAAGGAGTATGAAGTGATTTCTCATGATAATGATCATATTGCTTTTCAATATTTTATCAGTAAATTGAGTGTTGATCTTGCAAGGGATCAATTTGAAACAAATGTCCTATCAGATCTGAAAATTTGGCTGGACAAAGGGATACTTGTACCACATCTCATTGAGAGGATTCGTATCATTGTAACTATCCTTTCCATTAAGGGGGTAAATATATCTGTCCTAGACTTATCCAAAATCCAACTTCCTTGTGCAGAATTATCTGATTGCACCTCGGTTCCTCAGCTTTTATTCACCCTTTATCATTCTGATTTTCGTTATGAAAAAGATCTTGTGGAAAATACCCTTCAAAGATTCAATAAAGGAAAAAATGATACTCTTATTGAGGCATATGAGCATAGGGGAAAAGAAGAGCTGATGCGTGAGATTTTGTATATGATAAGGGAGATTCAGTTCACCCATGTCTATGAACTCACATAATTATCTGCTTATAGAAAAATACATGTAGGGTAAAAAGATTGCAGTACTATGGTTTTGACACTTTGTCTTGCTTCTCAGAGTAAATCGAGAAGAGAAGTGCTAAGTAATGCATATATCCGTTTCGTAACCCAACCATCTTCAGTTGATGAGATATATGAGGACGAATCTCCTGAGGATTATGTGCTAAAGCTGGCAATACAGAAAGCAGAGGATGTACTAACGAAAACTGATGCTAGTTTACTTGTAGCTGCTGATTCTGTGGCGGTTTTGGATGAACAGATAATCGAAAAACCAAGAGATCGAGCAGATGCAATTGCAATTCTGAGCAGATTACAGGGACGATCACATCAGTTTTTGACAGGAGTTGCTGTGATTGATATCAACTCCAGAAGGATGCTGACGAGGGTGGTTACAACAAAGGTTTCTTTTTCATCTTTAGAGAATGAGTTAATCGAGAACTATGTTGATCGATTTGAACCCTATTCTTTTGCAGGCGGATATGATAACAATTTATCCTCCTGGTTTATACAGGATATTGAAGGCTCGATATCCAATCTCAAAGGGATGCCAATGGTTGATCTTCGAGAGATGATTGAGGAATTAGGCCATAAATGGTTTGATCTTATCATACCCAATAATCATTAAGCATCCTTTTTTGGATAGATACTACTCATATAGGTCCAGAAATCGCAATTGAATTTACTGTACCTTCGATGTCAAAGACACTATCTGCTAATTGATCCAGTAATTGCTGAATTTCTGCGATCAATCGAGCTGGCACAGGTAATGATATTTCACTAATTAGATTGCTCAATTGGAAAAGAAATCCCAAATTATTGTAATCTAAAAGATCTAACTGTATCTCAATATCCTCTATGATTTGAAGTAGAAAATCAGCTTCTGCCATATTTTCCACCTGTTGGAGATGATATTTAGCTTCGGTTAGATTGGATCTGGTGTCCAACACAAGATTATCCATTTTTGCAATACTATTAGCAATAGAATCACCTGATGAACCTACAATTTCAGCATTAGATGGGTCATCCTCAATAATGGAAATATTTGATTCAATACTGTGGTACTCTTCAACCATGAATTGAAGAGATTGCATCGCTTGTAATAGAAAGTATGTAGCTGAGATAAGGTGATAGAAGTTGTTGGCATTGGTTCCTATCTGGAACTGATTGAGAATTAAAACTAGTAATCTTGCTTGGGAACTAAATAAACCATAGTCCCCAGAAGAAGATCGTTCTTCCATGAGCCGCATCTTTTGCTCTATCTGAACAGCATCTTCACTTAAGAGGTATGTAATATTCCTAAGACCGTCAACATTGAGAATGGCATCTTTCATTCGATCTTCAGGTATATTTGGAAAACCTTCCAAATCATCTACAAGTGGAATCAATGTCTGGTTAACAGTGCGAAGAACATCTACCATTCCAAGACCAAAAGTACCTAGCGACATGGAAAGGTCTGTCAAATCACGGAAGAAATCAAAAATACCTGTGATCTGATCACGTACTCCATCCAAAAGTATTGATCCACCAAGATCCATCGATTCTAGAGTATCAAATTGAGGATTACTGGTTTCATTAAGACCCAAATCTACCACTGTTAGATTTGAAAGTAACTGCTCAAAAGTATGCTCAACCCCACTATACTTGCTCTGATCACTAATCAATGATTGTGCCTTTCGTGTCTGGAGTATAACTTGTAGTGCATGATACAGCGGAGAATTATTTGGCTGGATCGGACTTATCTGATTAATGAAGATATCAAGTGTGATATTGAATAATAGACCACTGTATCTCACTAATTCTAGCTCTGTTTGAAAATTACCCACACCTAGCCGAGCAGTGTTTTTGGAAAATTCAGGGATGTTCACACCCAAGATGAGTTGAAGTGCGTTGGTAAACGCCATTGATCCACGATTTAGATATTGCCGAGAGGTGGATAACTCAGTTGGCAATTGGTCAAGATCTTGATCTTCCAAGCCTTCCGAGGCCATCTTCTCGAAAGATGATGAGATGATATAAACTCCCTGAAGGGTGGATAGAAATGATTCTGATAATATGAAGGAAGAAAGTAGCAGATCCTGTGCATCTCCTAAGATGAGATCAAAATCAGGTTCCAATAGCAGTAATAGATTGTAGAGCCCCATCTTTTCAAGCCCAAAATACAAATCTTGAGCCAGAAAAAACTCATTTACTGCGTCTGAGAAAATGGTGATGACAAGTTCAAGATCTTGATCTTCAACCAGTACCTCCATACCTTGACTTAGACGAATGGCACCTGAGGAATACGCCAATCCAAAATGCATTGTTCCAGTGATCATCACCACTAAATACGGTAGGAAAAGAACAATCAATAGGGCTAAAACTACAAACATACGCAAGATGATGCGACGCCTACGAGTTGATAGTAACGCTTTCTTTAGTAAGAGAAAAGATAGGGAGGTTAATCCTCCAATGGATAGAACAATGATGAGATCAATGAAATACCCATACCTAGCTATCTGCAAGATGGTCTGTATAGTATCATTATAGGATGATATGATGGGGAGAAATTGTCTATACGCATAGAATACTGGAAAAAGAGGGGTGATGATTGAGTAGAATGAGGGAAAGAAGATTGAATGCAGACCAGTTAACATATTGAATAGAATAAAACTAACAACAATGACAATTCTGTTATCATCCCACCTGATTAACAAAGCTATTGGGAGTATGAATGTGGTGAATAACAACCATCGTGATACAAGATTCGAGTAAGGATTGAATACCCATGTAGCTATCAAGCTGAGTAAGATATATCCCCAGAGGTATCCAAGATATATCATATATCGCGTTCGATACTTAGTTATATGATTCATCACTACTATCCACCATTTTTTTGTAGTAAGAAATTTGAATTTTGGTGACGGAGAGTCTTGGGTTGATGACACGTGGATACAATTGCGGGATGAATTGAAGCCTATTTGAGAGATGTGAATACAATTAGTTTAGTTTCTTTTGAAATGGTAAATATTGAAGCAAGCACATATTATTCTATCAAAACGATTTTGCGACAATAATAATGCGGATTTGAGAAATAACTATATACAAAGATTAATATTTTATTGCAAATTTCAAGTAATTATCAACAATCTTGCATTTTATATATGATCCAGTACAATAAATAATTATGATGACATCTTCCCTACCCTTTTCAGAGTACATCATCAAGGGGCAGGTCAACTATCAAGCTCTTTTTTCAAATAATAGTCTCTCAAATAAGATTTGTGAGATTGAAAAAGCTTCAACCTCTGCAATGACCAAAATATAATCTAGATTTTCATGTGTCATTTATTAAATGAACAGTGAGAAAGGTGAAATTAATGGAGATAAAACGATCTATATGTCTCAACTCAAAACAAAAAGTTATCTCGATTTCTTCTTCTTACTAGCATGTCAATTCATACAAAGTTCAATCTATTTCCATATGTCCTTTCAAAAAGTCAAACATTTCTGATACATTTTGTCCAGTTTTTGCTGAAGAGAACATATAATTAAATTGAAACTGATATTTATTTTCCAGTTCTGATATCCTGAGCTTTATTTTATCCTCAATATCTGATGCATCTTCAATCAGATCTAATTTATTTCCAACAATTACTACAGGAACTAGTTTACCCCTTGCCTCGATCAACTCATCGACCCAGTAATCTAGATTAAGTATAGACTCTTCATTATTCAGGTCATAGATTAGAACCATACCATGAGTACCGAAGTAGTAGTTTTTCCTGACTGAAGCAAATTCCTTCTGGCCAGCGAAGTCCCAAATCTGAATTTTACAATTATCAAATCGCTTCATCCCAAAATCAGTACCTAATGTCATGATATATCTATCGGTGAATGGTTCACCAAAATATCTACTCCTGATAGATGTTTTTCCGACCCCTCCATCTCCCGAGAGAATGATTTTAAACATCTTCAGCGGTTCATTTCCGCTCATACATAAAAAATGGTTTCCCTAGTATTTGAACTAGATGGTTAAGGGATTGTTAAAGTATCTAAAAAATCGGGGTCATAAATAAACTATACATTGACTGCATACTTCTGAAATATTAAGAAAAATTCTTTATATGTATTCCAATCATGATTCAAAGAGATACACAGATCTAATTTGTTTATAAATTTGAAAAAATAGGTTTGTAGCTTCCAAAGTTTACTTTTGTTAATTAGAATACTGAATACTGGACAAATAAAGCAATCATAGTGATAGCGATAGTATTGATCAGCTTGATCAGTACGTGTATGGATGGGCCGGAAGTATCTTTGGTTGGATCGCCTACGGTGTCGCCAATGACTGAGGCTGCGTGAGCATCTGATCCCTTACCGTTTTCTTCACGTGCTTCGATAGTTTTCTTGGCGTTATCCCAGGCTCCACCTGCATTGTTAAGGGTAAGTCCAAGGAGGATACCCGAGAAGGTGGCACCGATAAGGAAGGCTGCGAGTGGTAGAGCTCCAAAGATGAACCCAACTACCACAGGTGTGAGTACTACTAGAATTGATGGCATTATCATTTCCTTGAGTGCTGATTCAGTTGACACTCTGACACAAGAGGCATAATCAGGTTTCTTCTCATATGCCATGATGGCTGGACCATCTTCCCTGAATTGTCTTCTGATCTCATCGATCATACCACCAGCGGCTCTACCAACGGCACCCATTGACATGGAGGTGAAGATAAAGGGTAGCAGTGCTCCGATAAAGAGAGCAGAGATTACCAGAGGATCTGCAAGATTAATATTGTGATCGACATCATGTATACCCATACCTCCAAGCACATGCTCGTAATCCTGCAGGTATGCCTGGAAGAGTAGTAATGCAGCAAGACCAGCGGAGGTCATACCGTATCCCTTGGCCAATGCCTTTGTGGTATTACCCACCATATCAAGACTATCAATGATGGTTCGAACGTCTTCACCGGCCTCACCCATCTCAGCAATTCCACCTGACTGATCTGCGATTGGTCCATAACCATCCATGGCTAGGATCATAGGTGTGAGAGATAGCATTGCCATAGTTGCAATGGTAGAGGAGAATACTCCCCATAGGAGGATGGTCTTCTCAGAACCATAGACTGCGATCATCTCCTGTGCAAGCTCAGAACCAGCACCACCAAGATGGCTTGTGTTCACATAATATGTACCAAGCATGTAGGATGAGATAATGGCCACAACCATACCAAGGACTGGCATCCAGGTGGAGGCCATACCCACAGATAAACCAGTAATAATGTTGGTTGCAGGTCCTGTTTCTGATGATTTGACAATATCCATCACTGGTTTATTGTCTCCAGTGTAGTAATCAGTGGCATAGAGGGTAAGTACAGCCAGTGCAATACCAATGGCTGCAGCTGCAATGAGTTGCCAGATTCCCTCGAAGTATACAAAGATAAGAATTGCAAAGACAAAGAAGGAGAGCAGTGAAGTCGCATTAAATGCATTGGTTAGGGGTTGCATGGCATTTTCCTGGTCCTCGCTCTTAAGCTTGACCAGCCTTTCTGTGACAATAGTCATAAGTAGGGAGATACCTCTTGCCACCAGTGGGAAGAAGATAAATGCCATTGCGGTCTGGGGGTGAGTATCAACAAATACTCTGAAGAAGAGCAGACCTATGATCATCGCACCAATAGTTTCACCAGAAATACTTTCAAATAGATCGGCACCACGTCCGGCACAATCGCCAACTGCATCGCCTACATTATCAGCGATAACACCGGGATTACGTGGATCATCCTCTGGAATACCTGCCTCGAGTTTACCGACAAGATCAGCTCCAACGTCAGCAGCTTTGGTAAAGATACCTCCACCAAGTTGAGCGAAAAGAGCTGCAAAACTGGCTCCAAATCCGAAAGCAATGATGGATGATGGTTCTGGTTCAGCATCTCCAAAGGAGTATAGCCAGAATAAGAGTGAAATACCAAGGATAGACAAGGCAACAACAAGTAAACCCATAACCAGACCTCCCTTGTAGGCAGTCTGAAGGGCTTTATTCCTGCTGATGGTTGCTGATTGTGTGGTTCTTCCATTGGTCTCAGCTGCCATAATCATGGCGATTGCCCCTGCAACTAGAGAAGCAACTGCACCAAGAATAAATGCAATACCTGCGTATGGGAACCATTGGTCAGCAACGAGCACATCCAATGATACGTAGAGCAGTATGGTGATCACAATACCGATCTTGAAGATTGAAGAGTACTGTTTTTTGATAAAAGCTTTTGATCCTTCCATGATGGCATCTTGTACATCCATCATTTTCTGGGTACCTCGATCCATTGCCAAGACATCCTTGTATAATTTATATGCATAGAGGATGGCAATGGTTGCGGTAACCACCGGAATGAACAACTGGCTCCATATTAGTGCCTGATCGTACATAATCTCAAGGCAAAAATCATCATTTTTAAGGATTGGTGATGATTCTTAAATATCGACATTTTTTATCTACATAGTTAAATTAACTATTAGTTAACAGCTGAATTTATTATATATGATGGCTATGGATCAAAATTAATCTATATACTTTATCTACTTGGGATATAAAGTGTGTAGAGCCACGCGCTTTCTACAATCGCACGTAATCGTCTTCTTCTCATGGTTTTTTCACTGCCGTTCTCTGATTATCGTAATATCTGATCGAATTCATGACAAAATGTACCCGCAATAAATAAGCTCTTATCTGTCATGGGTATGAATTCGGCACACATAGTATGAATTTATATAGGATATTTTTCAAGCAGAGTGTACCAACATTGAAAATTCTTTCTGGGGACAGGAAAGAAGCGGTGAGGTTGAGCATATGAGTGCATTTAGTGATTACAGACCAAAACTAGAGAGGATGAACCACGAGGAGTTATATTCCTTTTACAAAGGATACAATAATTATATCAAAAGCAGGGTAGTATTGAAAAGAGAATGCTCATGGGATGACAAGATCCGTGTACATCTAGATAAGATGGATCAGGTAAAATTATCCGAGTTCAATAAAAATTTCAAGAGTTATATTCAAAACAGGTTGGTTCATTCAGAGGCTTAGATTCATAAATTGGAACACAGTGCATTTATCCAAACATGGTAATGAGTCTTATTATCGGTTATGTAACTTGTATCGGTATGAAGTACTTGGTGTTGCTGTTATTGGGTTTGTGTATGTATACAGGTTCAGCCATGATTCTCAACGATGTTCAAGTGCTAGTCATCGAAAGGATGGAGACCTCAGGTGAGTTTGGTTGGCCGGTATATGACCAGGTTAAGGAGCAATTCTACTTCTTGCAGGAGGGTGATGAGCTAATTATTACCGTTACAGATCTCAATCCCCAGGTTACATATAATCAGTACATCTTTTCTGGGTGGGAGTATTTAGATTTTGATGATAGCGTAGAACTTAGCATTTCTGTTGCTGGTATTATTGAAACAAGAGTGTATTCCAGGTATACTGCCTATATCATTCCCAATGATATTGAATCCCTTGATGTCTACTTCAGCAGCCATGATAATGTAGCATACCATATTGATGGTCAGTTTATCATTGTTGATCGTTTTGACCTGATTCAGGGAAAATACCTCTACAAGGCAATGAATTCCAGCTCACGTTATGATCTTAATACTGGGTGGCTGGTGGAACATCAAGTGCACATGCAGTACAATGATTATGCAATGAATGCCATTCTTGGAGAGAAAACGTTCTCATCAACTGAGGACACATCTACCGATTTTTCCCTAATCATTATTGCTATATTGATTTACAATCGAAGAAGAAAAGAATAAATCATAATTTATTGAATGCTGCTTCCAATTTATCCTGAGTTATGGGTTTAATGACATGGGCAATTGCATTGATTGCAGCTTTTGTACCAGCATCTAGTTCTTTTTGAGTGATCATTATGATCTTCACAGTTGGTTGACTCTCTCGAATTAACTTAGCTGTCTCCAATCCATCCTTGTCAGGCATCACAAAATCCAGACACACGACATCTGGTCTCTCTTTCTTACATACTGCAGCACCGTCTGTACCATTGAATGCAGTACCCACAACCTCATGGCCTAGTTTATTGAGCATATTTTGTAATGCTGAAACGGATAATCTAGAATCATCAATTACTACAACTTTCATGATAATAACCTATAATAAGGAACTTATGTTATGATGAATTAAAAATATTGTCACCGAGTCTTTAATAATATCAAAAAAATAGTGGGGAAAGGGGGATTGTACGATTTCAAGCGTGTATGGTGATATTATTAGGAGCTACGATCAAATGATAGATTTCATTGGTGTTTCACAGAACTTATGCAACAAGTATTCCTCTATATTAAATACCTTTACTCAAATTCCTAATATGTGAACCCCACATTCATGGCAATTGTTCCCTGTTATAATGAGGAGGGACGTGTAGGTGCTACCCTTCAAGCTCTATTGAATCATGTGGATCGGGTCTGTGTCATCGATGATGGGAGTACAGACAATTCTGTAAAGGAAATAGAACAGTTTCCAGTGAATGTAATTAGTTATCCCCAGAACAAGGGTAAGGGATATGCCATTCGTGAGGGTATCAAATATTTTCTTCAAACAGATACTGAGTATGCAATATTTATTGATGCAGATGGGCAACATAATCCTGAACATATCTATCAATTCAAGCAGAAATTTGCTCATACAGGAGTGGATGTGGTAGTAGCATCTAGATTTGGTACTGAACAATGGGTCAATAATATGCCTTTCTTAAGAAAGCTTAGCAATCTCCTGTCTCGATTCGGTATTTGGATTCTTTACAATGGTTTTGTAGTTGAGGATCCTCAGAATGGATACCGTGCATATAATCGTTCCTCTCTTGAACATATAGCATTCGAGAGTAATGGTTATGAGGCTGAGACAGAGATTATCATTGATGCATATCTCAAGGGATTTACCTTTGATAAGATTCATATCGAGAGTATTTATCATGAAGGAGTGAATCACAGCAAATTTAGCCTATTCCGAGACACTTGGAAGATACCTGGGGTGATGGTGAAGAATTTCTTTCGGCGTAAACCATTCATATTGCGTACGAATGGACAAAAACTGACATATCGACGATCAAGTTTGGATCAAGCGAAATGATGAATAAATTAACTTGAAAGCAGTATAATTTTATACGAGAATTATTTGAATTCTTGAACTTCATCGGTATTAGGATTTGTTTAGAGTAGTATTTTTATTTATTCAGAGGAAATTACTTTGATTTTATAATATTATACTTTTTGACCACAAGCATAGCAGTAGGCTACCTTGGCAATGAGCTCGGTTCCACAACCTGTGCAGAAGTTCTTTAGGGGTGCTTCTTCCTTCTTAGCAGGTTCTTGTTTCTCTACCTGTTCGGTGAGGGGTCTGGGTTGGGTGGTCTGGGTTGGGGGTTGCTCAACTCGAATGTTGATATTATTGGTTGGTTGAACTTGAGCAGGAGTTTGTGTTACCTGTGGTTGTGCAACTGCTTGAGCTACAGGCTGGGGGGTTGGTTGTGCTACAGGCCTGAAGGCAATAGGCTGGTGAATGTGTCCCCTGCGATTTGATGAATTGTAGGTTTCAGGGATCTTGCCAACCAGTTTGACCATATTATTCTGTAGATTGAGCTGAATTGGTAGAGCCTCATCGAGTATCATCATCTGCAATACATCGATTATGTCCTTGTCTTTCTTTTTGCCCAGCTGGGTCTTTAAGAACTCAACGCTGGTCTCAGGGTAGTGACGGAGGAGTACAACAATCCTGTCCTTCAATTTTTCACGCTCAGTCATGCCATAGAATACAGCCACAACAGTGATCACGGTGAAGAAGAAGAAGGGCCCCTCAGGAGTCACAAAGGAGAGGAAGAACATGATTACAGCTAATCCCAACCATCCCCAATCCTTATTGGTTAGTTTGTGAAAGACGCTGTTGCTGTTTCCTTCCATAAATGGTTTTGCAGCACGTTTGGCAAAGGGTTCCTTTGATTGTACTCGCTGGCTCCTGGTACGGCTAGGGGTTGGTTCATTACCAGATATGGCATTGATAAACAGAACCATCATGGCAAAGGGGAAGATGGTCCAGAATAAAGCCATACTGACACCAAAAAGAGCGATCAGAATTGCTGATAAAAAGACTGCACCATGATTGAGTTGAGAGATACCAAACATGACCTGAACATCTCGCTCTGCTTGAACGACTGATTTGTACGTACCATCATCAAGATTTAATTCATCAAAAAATTCATGTTGATCATGAACAGAATAGATGAGGTCAAGAACCTCCTCGGCACCATTTACCTTGGAGTCATAGTAGATTGTATCCTCACCATCGACTACCTTGTATGTGACATGGTATAGCCAGAAATTAAGGTCTCCCACACCATCAACTAGAGCTAGACCAATCTGTACAGGTTCGTTAGAGTCGACCTCAAAGGTGCCTAAACTTTTCTTGGTATTTGCCGATAGATTATATACATCCATTTGTGGTTCTGCTGCTGAAACAGTTGAACCGACGACAAGCATGCCTATGATGAACAGAATAAAAGTGGCTTTGAAAGTACCTTTCATACCACCGACTAAAACAGAAGTGAGTGTATTGTTGTTATTGGACATAATATTTCGCCTCATAATAATACTCTCACTCTTTGTATATAAAGTTTTCATTTTTGTTCCCCTATTGATGGTAACATTTTTTGAACAAGTTTGCGATTCACCTGTTTTGATCTCTACTCTACTAATTATGCATATTGGAGTGATAACAATTATTCATTTGATTTATTAATTAAAATTAAATTATACTTTTTAAATAAGCATATATATTTTCAAATTCTTTCTTTAATTTGATATTATCCATGTCTCTATTGTCCTGAATATCATTAAAGGAATAGAAGTGGATATAGATCAAGTAGTATTAATTATCTACGGCTTTCCATCAGTAATTAGAAGCAATAGGACTCCTTCCGATGTGATAGCATTAAATAATCGAATGTTCCTAGTTCATCAATGGCAACGTTAGATCTCATCCAGGTTTCAATTTACCTCGGTTGTTCGATCCTGTTAATCGCACTTTCACTAATCATTCAGAATCAGATCAAGGTCAATGATGGCAATCCAAATTCAATTTGGTATACAGTAGATGTCTATCAGACCATTCGGTTTTCCTATTTTTACCTTACCGTAATGCATATTCTAGTAAGTCTAGCATTCATCTTTCTCCCGATGTTATTAGTTGCCATTATTATGACTATAGCGTTCATCATTTTCATTGTCATCAATATTTTTGTCGTAATAGTAGGTCTATTCATGTTGTTATTTGGTGATTTTCCAAATTTATTTGGTGTTTCTATGTTTGACTACATACTCAATCTGGGATTAGATTTGGAAGAGGAATGGTTAATGGCTGATCTGGGAGAAATTTATCTTCAAACCGTATTCATTATTGTAGCTGGTTTTATCGCGGGCTATCTACTTGCTATGTACATAGAGGAGAAAAAAACAGCTATATTATCTTTGATAAATTACATCCTCACCTTCTCAGGTGTGATTCTCTTCTCCTTTATTGTTGAATCTATATTCATTTCGTTTCTCGAGGGGCATCATGTATTAAGTCAGGATGAATCATTAAATGTAATTGTCGCAGGGGTTGGTAGTCTACTCTTTGCATTTATCGGTATCGAGGTGGCTTTCAAGCGAAGAAAGGAGGATGATTTCACCTTGATTGAGATCCTTCACCTAGGTAGAATTATCTTGATTGCTACTCAAGCAATTGCTTATGTCTCTGTTCTCTTGTTCTGCATTGAGTTGCTGTTTGATGCTTCAGAAATCATCCTATATCCACTAACTCAGGGACCACAAATAGACAATTATATGGAACACATTATATTACTCATTAGTCTATTCCTTTCTGCAATATATGCTATTTTCAAATCAGTTGCATTAATTTTCCATGGAATTCGTGGTGATCTTGATCATAATATCAAGCTCGATTTTCTAGAGGGTATACTTGATAGAGGAAAGTACGAATTTGGCTTTGAAGAAGAGGAGGAAGGTGAGGAACCAAAACCATCCATCTTTGAGAAACTTCAACTCTTTGCCTAGGTGGAGTGTAGTAATGCTTTTTAAGCCAATTCTTTTTTGTATTCATCATGCAAGTAGTTACTGTTAAAGATAATTTGGAACTTATCATTAGACCAGCTGAAATCAAAGATGCGGCAATAATTCTCGATTATGTCAATATTATCTCTGGTGAGAGTGAAAATATTACCTTTGGACCTGGAGAATTCACCATGACTGTGGAGCAGGAGAAGGCATTTATACAACGTACTTCAGAAACGTCAAATAATACTTTTATAGTTGGATATATAAATAATGAACTTGTAGCTATAGCAGATGTGCATGCAGGGCAACGTCCTCGAATAAGACATAGTGGAGAGTTGGGTATATCAGTGAGGAAAAAATACTGGAGACATGGGATCGGTAGAGAAATGATGCAGTATCTAATTAAATGGGCTTCCGAGATGGGTTTGAGAAAATTAAATTTACGAGTACGTGAAGATAACCTGGGAGCTATTGCACTCTATAAATCACTTGGATTTTATGAGCAAGGCAAAATTACTCGTGAATTTTATATTCGAGACGAATTTATTTCTTCTTTACATATGGGTCTGGAGATTGATTAAGTTACTTGGAATTCCATCAGGCAATATGGATCTCTTTTACCAGCAGCAAAGAAGCTTGAAAATTTATAATTCTTATCAGTTAATTTACCCAGACAACCACCCCAAATACCCATGGCCATATCACACAATCTTCTATTGCTGCCTCCAATGGATGTTCCACAGCTTTGTGAATCACTGAGTGTACACAGACTTCTTGCCTTTATGTCTCTGATAATCGATCCAACAGTTGAACCTTCAAGAATTTCCTGATTCACAGCTTCGTCATCAGGAAAACTAGCTTTGATAGCATCAGCCCAGTATGATCCAATTTGATTACCAATCTGAATCATATCATTACCACTTTCAATGGCTTTCTGCATCAGATAAGTAAGTAATATGGCCAGATTTGCCTCATCACTATTTCCTGATTGTTCTGGTACTTCTTTATACCAACTCTTGCTAAATTCCTCTGTTACATCCTTAAGGAGGCCAAGGAATTTGATATAAGGCATTTTGTTGTTAATAATCGGTAATATTATCTGGTTAACCTCGTAATTACCAGCAGTTACAGGTGCAGCAACTGTTGTTGATACAGGTTTAGGTTTATCCTTAACTTCTTGACCAATTGCTTCAGTAGAGGTTTTGATCTCGGCTTTTTCCGGTTTCATTGCACTAATTGCCTGTAAATTAATATTATAATTCTTATTCACTACATCCACATTGACTAGTGCATCCACATCACGAGAGAGTATGTGAGATCCTACAGAAACAGCAATGGTTTTCACCAGCACTTCAAGTCCTGGAATATTACTTTCATCTTGATCTAAATACCTATTCGAACCTAATATCATTTCAACAACATCTGCTGATTTCAGCTTTATGACACAGTTTCTCCATCCTAATAAAGAGAGAAAACTACTAATTTGTTCATTCATGTTATGTCTTGTACTGGGATTGAAAGTACTAGATATTACTTTGGATGCAACTTTGACAAATTTTGAGGATTGATCAGGTGCTAAAGCCACATCCTCAGCAAGGTACTGGAGACTCTTTAGAAGAATTCTAATCGTCTGAGATGTTTGTGCTTTGTGATTTTTATCATCTGTCCAAGTATAACTCATATTGTACAATCAATTAAATTGTATAACTATTAATTTCTTTTTTTATTACAAAATTGAGTTTCGAGAAATTTTAATTTATTATTATTCTTTATCCAAGCAATCAAGTAATTTTTCCCGGTATGTGTAAACACATTCAATTATTGTAAATCCAGGTAATCATTTGATGAAAATAGCTCGAATTTTGAGAAATGAAGAAGAGCACTACGTTGTAATCAAAAATAATTCGATGTATTCAACAAACATTAATCGTGATGACAACGGTATTGAATCCATGTTCAATGATATTGCAGTTGGTGAGAAATTATCTGAAATCTCGGATGAATCCATTACATGGTTACCACCTGTTGCTCGTCCAGGAAAGATTATATGCGTGGGTAGAAATTATCTCAAACACGCAGAGGAACAGAATATGGGCGCAGAGGAAAATCCATTGCTATTTTCCAAATATCCCAGTAATATGGTCGGGCATCTTTCAAATGTTGAATATCCCTCACACACTGAAAATCTGGATTATGAGGTAGAATTAGCAGTGATTATTGGCAAAACTGCATCCAGATTAACAGAAGCTGATAATCCACTTGATTTTGTTTTTGGTTTCACGGTAGCTAATGATCTGACTGCTAGAGATGTACAGAAAGCAGAGAAGCAATGGACCCGTGGAAAGGCATTTGATCAAAGTCTACCTATAGGTCCTGCCATTGTAACCAGGGATCAAATAATTCCACTAGATCAAGAAATTTGGTTAACAGTTAATGGAGAGAGAAGACAGCAATCAAGTACAAGCAATATGATGTTCACTGTACCCTATTTAATCCATTATATCTCACAACAGATAACCCTTTATCCTGGCGATATTCTATTAACAGGTACTCCAGAAGGGGTTGGATATTATATGAATCCAAAAGGAGTTCTTCAATCAGGTGATAACATTGCCTGTGGTATAACAAATGTTGGTGAATTGAGATTTTCTATTAGTAAAGAATGAAGATAAGATTATAAGAAAGATGAAGTAGTACGGCAGGTAGCAAAGAACCTGTCTTATGCCTTGAGTATCCAAGAATCAAACCCTGAATAAATGCATTAATGAATGATATAACGGATAATACATGCCCTGTGGCAAAGAGCATGGCAGTTAATACAATGTTTTCCCATGGATCCAAACGATCGTGTGATAAATCAAAAAAGAAACCTCTGAAGAGTAATTCTTCAGAGATCCCTAACACCATTATAATTATTATCACCTGCCATATGGGAAATGAAGGCGATATCGCAATAAGTGCCTCTGCATTAGGTGAAATCAATGAAATCAGGATCGCAACCAAGAGCATGAGTACAAGTGAAACGAATAGAAATCTAATTTGTGATGGCCTTAAAGTAAATGCTGGTTTCTTCACTATATTCTTTGCCCACATAAAAATTGGTACTATTAGACTGAGAATGGAAGAAAATAAAAGGAAACCAATAATATCTCCTGAAGATAATAAGTACCCAACAGAAAGAAGTGGAATCATATTGAACACTAACATATAGATGAACAGACTCTTCACCACTTGGGTGAATTTGAGGGAGAATCTACTGGATAATGTCTCAATATTCATCTGTTCTAGTGCTTTAATAGAAATATATAATGAAATCACAGCAATCAACAGGCTGAACAAAAAGTAACTTGCTGTAAAAATCCAAGTAATTTCTCCAAATCTAATAATTGCAACCACAGGGGCAATAGCCAGAATAAATGATATAATATAGAAGAACAACAGATTGATGAAATTACTAATATCTTCTGGATTATCTATGGGATTTAGAATATATATTGCTAAACAAATGGATATTAAGCAGATTAATGTGATGATGATTGTAAGGATTAATGGACCTCTATTACTTGTATCAATAAATCCTAATGATGAGAGTACAAGAATGATGCTGATGAAAATTGGGATGCTAAAGTAGAACATTTGAATTGCCTTTGCAACTATGAATTTTGTCGCACCATCAGGTGATGATTTTATAAGACTAAGCATATCTCGATGCTGAATGGTGAAACTTGAAGCTTCAATGAAAATTACACTAGCCGATGATAATACCAGAGAAAAAATAATAACTGCCATCTCAATTTCTGGGGGAAAATTTCCTGCAGTTCTAAACAATCCCCGGGAAGATAAGGCAAAGATCATGAACACTGTGACTGCCAAACCTATACTTAATCTACTAATATGCTCAATATCTCTCATAGAAGCACGCATGATCGATCGGCTATGATATCGATATTTACCCGGGATGACTATTGTGAGGCTATCTAGGATTTTATTCCATCTGGATGATGGATTGGCTGATGATGAATGGATCACATCCTCATGTAGGTTATAGAGTCTATCTGCCTTCCACCAACCTATGGCAATGATAATAATCACATAAAGTAACAAGTACAAAATGCTAGGTACTGGAGGGATCCCAAGCTCTTGTCCATATAGAATATATATCATTAAAGATGAGGCCAAGGTGAAAGGTAATAGACCAATTACACCAAGGTTATTCTGCTCCACATTATCCATGAGGTATTTGAGTAAGGGTAGTGAGAAAATCATCATCACGGCAACCATCAAAGTGATTGCTGCTCTAGCAATTTCATTTTTCTGTTTTGATATTATGAAATAAACGACTGGTGAGAGTAGTGTACCTGCAGTCAAACCAATTACAATTATCACTGATAGAACCAAGAATAGAAGTACTGAAGTGAGGATTGGGTTAAATTGTCCCGAACCCATAAATGGTGATAGAATCAGTGTGCCAATTAAACCAAAAAATGGTAGATAGAATGCCAAATTAGATAATAGATTGCCTATAAGTAAGCTCTTAGCACTGACAGGTGAAGAGAGAGCTACTTCTCTCCGGGAACGTGCACTATCATCATAAACAACCTGTGCACTTAGTAAAGGAGCGAATATGGTGAAATAAGAAAAAATAGCAAGTAAAGAGAAAAATGTACTTAATGAGGGAGGAGTAATTTCTATGTCTTCTCTCAACACATCAAAGATTGAACGTAAGATATAACTAAATAGGAGAATTCCAGCTATGAATAAGATCGGTATTTGTTTTCTATATACTCGAAATCTAGCTGTGGTGGTATAGTATTCTGCTTTGAACACAGCAATGATATGTTGTCTATTCAAGATAAACCCTCTAAATATTCGAGATATGCTTCTTCCAGTGATAGATGGGACTTCTGGAAGGTTTCTATCGAACCGGAATAGAGGATGCGGCCCTCATCAATGAGGAGGAGATCATCACAGATCGTTGATACATTCTCTAGTAAATGTGTAGCAATAAGGATAATTCTGTTCTGAGATTTGTATGACAGGATAATCTGTTTTACCACTTTTTGGCTAGCCACATCGAGATTTGCGATGGGTTCATCAAGAAAAACCACCTGAGGTTCTTGAATCAAGGCTGTTATAATGGCAACTTTTTGTTTTTGTCCCTTACTTAAGGTTTCGATTAATCTATTCTGAAGGTCATTGATCTGCAACTTTGAGCTATATTCCAAGAATCGTTGTTGTATAGTCTGATCATCCATATTATACAGCTTGCCGATAAATTCAACATACTCGAAAATAGTCAGCTTTTCATAGAGTGCATACTCCTCAGGTAGTAACCCAGTGATTGATTTTACTTGTTTAGATTCTGAAATTAAGTCATATCCATATACTTTTGCAGTACCTGAACTTGGTCGCATGACTGCAGAAAGAAGTCGAACAAGTGTAGATTTACCAGCTCCATTGGGGCCTAGTAATCCAACAATCTTTCCTCTCGGAATTGAAACATTGATTGATTGAAGCGCTTTCACCTCACCAAACTCCTTGCTCAAATTAACGATATCAATACCGGTGTCCACACCTACTGGTATTCCTTATATGATTTTAATATTTAGACTGAAGTTGGAATGGTTGTAGTTAATTGTATAATCCTAAATTATCCTCTTGATCTGATCATCTGAATCTTGTGTTCGATGACCATTCTAGTTAAGACTTCAATGGGGTGTGCTGCTTTGATAACAGATTCTGGTCTAGCTTCTTTTCTCAATCTTCCAGATGAATCAAGTTGTTCTCTCCAATCTGCTCTCTTGGGCATAGCTAGTAAATCATTTCGGGCTGTTAGGCAAGACATTTCCATTAGTTTGGTGAATGCCTCTCCTTGATCTTTTACAAGTCCGACTGCTTCCATGAGTTGCATAAATTCTGTGGTGCTGTTTCTAGTATCTGCAGGCAGATCAATTTTATTGATAACTAATACCCAAGGTAGCTTTCCAGTTGTAAGTTGATCTCCTAGTAGTTCCATCAGTTCTTCAAGTGAATTTTTGTTGGCCTGCCATTGTTCCTTTTTGGGATCAAGCATAATCATCAAACCATCTGTTCCTTTAAGCACTACCTTTCTCGTTTCTCGGTACCTATCTTGACCTGCAACTGAATATAAAGCATAACGCATGAGTGGTAATGATGTACCTTGACCTTTTGGTAGTTCAAAAACACTTTGATCAAACAGAGCTGTACGTCCACTAGGATCATCAATCTTTTTTAGCTCTGAATAAACGCTATCAGGATTTTCTACCTTTTTAAGGATGGAATAAATTGTGAGTAAACTCGTCTTTCCAGCGAGGGAAGGTCCAAAAACAGTGAGTTTAATGGTAGGTACCCCCTCAACATCTCGTTTGAAAATTTGTTGCTTCATAATAGTAATCCTCCTAATTGAGTTCCAATCGTAACTAGGCACAACAAGATTTGTTTCACTCTATAATCAATGTATGATTCTCATATCATATAAGTATTTATACAAAAAATAAGTAGGAAACTCAATTATTTTAGATTCTAATGCACTTGAAATGAGTTTGAGAGTGTAAAATTATGGGTGAACAGTCCAAAATAAAGGTATGTTTTGAATGTAATGTAAAATTGCATTATTCTGCATTCTCTGCCTGATTCTCCAAGTGAATAATTGATAATTTGCTCAATTTATTTTCTATTAAATTTAATACTCAATCAAATAATATTGAGATTTTTTCTTTGCATTTGATCTTTCAAAATTTATCAACAATAACAACAATTTATTCCAACATAAGGATATTCTTTTTTTATCAGAATTCAAGTAACTCATATGATGGCTAGCGAAGACACAGAATCACCTATTACTGTAGTCAGAAACGCAGTACTTGAATTTCTTGAAGAAATGAATAAAAATCGACGTTTGGTTGAACAAGAAATTCGTGACAGGACAGATGCTGTTCTCACTCAGTTTTTCAATCAAGGTTTGGTTCAATATGCAAGATCAGATATTCAAGATTTCAATAGAAGGCATAGAGAAGCTTTTCTTGAATATTACCGCAATATAATCTTTCTACGTGTCATTGCTGAAGCATCAAAGCAAATACGTGTAGCCATCGAAGAAGGATTCAATAATCCACAAGTCATTCAAGATGAGTGGATGAAAGGAATCAATGAAGTAAAAGGTCAATTAGTTCATATGAATGAACTGATGGAAACTGTACAAAATTATAAACAGAAAATTGATGAGCAACAAGCACTGATTGCAGAGTTATCTAGCAGTTCATCCATGTCCAGTAGCGATTTGGAATTATATCAGAAAGCATTGGAAGAACGCGATGATCTAATACGTGAACGTGATCAGATAATTCTTGAAAAAGATAATGAGATTCAGAATTTAACACAAGGTCTTCAGCATATGGAAGATCAATCCAATAATCTTGGTCAGACCCTTCTTGAATATAATATGAATATTGAAGAGTTACAAGAAACAATTAATGATCGTGATGTTAAAATTGAGCAACTTCAACAGGCTTTGAGGGATCAGTCAACCTCGGGAAATGAGGTGGAGGCACTTAGGAATCAACTTCAAGAAGCTGAAAATACCATCCGGAAATTGGAACAAAGGGTATCAACCGCATCTGCTGAACTTGTTACAGAATTACAAGATTCACTTGAGAAAACCAGAAGCCAGGTCCTTGAACTAAGGAGAGAAATTGTACAAAAGAATGATAGGATCCATAATATGGAAGTGGAGAAAGAAGAATTGTTGATAGAGAATAAAAGCACAAAAGAGAAACTAAAAACAGCTCAAACTCAGTTTAAGGAAACAGAAAATCTCTATTCTGCATTACAGGAGACCTTCAATACTTTAAATTCGGATATTGAGAAATATGGCCAGAAATCAAGGAATCTTGAGACCGAACTTCAGAAAACTAAATCAGAACTCAAGGAAGCTACAGATAAGCTCCTTCAATATGAGGGTAAGGAATCAATTTCTGCCGAAGAAAAGGAGAAAATTAGCTCACATGTGACCACTCTTGAGAAACAAATGGTGGAAAATAAGACATCATTAGAATATTTAACCAAATTGCTAGGTAATGATATAAAATTCAAGACTCTTTTCTTCCTTCAATCTATTTCAGGTGAGATGAGAATTGACAATTTAGCTCAAGGTGTGGGAGTTCCTGTCAATATCATACACCGTGTACTAATTGAGTTGAATAAGGAAAAATTAGTTAATACACGTAAGGATGGTAGATATCTATTTGCAGAGGTTGTTGATAGAAATTCTCCTTTCTTACTGAATTAGGAACTGATTTGATTGAGTGCGACAGAAACCCAAAACATAAGAAGCTGGAATGCCTTCAAGAGTATTTTTCGGCTGAATCGAGAGAAGAGAGTTGCTATCATTGTTGATGGGCCCAATTTACTTAGAAAACATGGTAATCGACAGATCAAGATAGAAGATATTGATAAAGTCGCCCAGAATCTCGGATCTATCAAGTATCGATATATTTTGCTTAATCATCATGCTTCTAAAGGATTAGTTGAGGCTATGGTTAATAGTGGATATACTCCACTCGTTGTTCATTCAGATCTTTATGTTATGTTAACTATGAAGGCCCTAGAGATAAGCGCACAAAAAGATATCGATATTATGGTGATAGCATCTCGGGATGCACGAGTTGTACCCTTATTGACTAAAGTAAAGGAAAATAATATCGATACTGCAATTATTGGTTTTAATCCGGGTTTTTCCATTGCATTAAGTAAAACCGCAGATCATTCTTTTGAGTTATAAGGTGATACCGTGGTAAAGGCATGGGCTCCTGGTCATTGTACCTTATTTTTTGGTGTACCATTCAAATTTGATGATCCAAGTAAACATGGAAGTATTGGTGGTGGATTTAATTTTGAAGAAGGAGTGATTACAGAAATTAATTTTTCAAATTCTGATCAAGTTTTCTGGAATAATGACCCAATATCTGGAGAAGTCACTCTCACTGCAATCAAATTGTATGAGCAACTCAGTGGTATAAGTGCATCTTACATTGTGAATCATCAATCAAGATTACCTATGGGTTATGGGTTTTCCACCTCGGGGGCAGGGGCAATTGGTACATTACTCGCACTTGATGTACTTCATCAAACTAATATAGACAAATTGCAACTCTACAAACTTGCTCATCGCGCAGAATTGATCCACCATACAGGGCTCGGTTCAGTGGTGGCACAGGTTGCATCCAATATTGAGCTAAGATTGACACAAGGAGATCCAGAATATTGTAAAATGAAAGTTTTCCAAGCAACTGATGAAGTGATTATTATTTATATAGGTCCATTAAAAACTTCAGAAATTATCACCTCAGATGATATGATGGTTGCAGTTACCAAGGCAGGAATTGAAGCCGTAAATAAGGCAAACAACATATCCCATAATAACGTTGCAAAGTCATTTTTACAGCTAGGTCATGCATTTACAAGATCATGTGGATTAGCCACTCAGCAAGTTATTTCAATTCAAGATCAACTTGAAAAGATAAATGAGTATGATACAGCCATGGCCATGATTGGTGAAACCGTATTGATTTTACCGAATAATCGTGAACGTGTACTAAAATGGATAAAAAACCATAATTATTCATATCTTATTACGCGTATCTCAAATAATCGACCACATGTTATGTAATCTGTTATATTTTCACAACTAAATTCATTTAATCTATCTTCTGATATTGCATCATATGACAGATATTCCTGATGATCATCCCCGGGCTGCCTCACTGCGCACCCGTCATGCCATTATTGAGGGTATGCATAAGAAAATTGTTGCAGAGGCAGGCTTAATCGCACATGGTAGAGGAGAAGCTTTTGATTATCTCTTAGGAGAACAAACTCATGATTTCGCTAAAAAGGCGATTCAAGCAGCTGCAGCAATGCTGTATTTGGCAAAACATCCTGTACTATCAGTAAATGGAAATGTTACTGCTTTATGTCCAGCTGAGATGGTGGAATTTTCTAACTCAAGTAATATACCTTTGGAAATAAATTTATTCTATCGAAGTGAAGAACGAGTAGCTGCGATAACTGAGGCATTGAATGCATATAACCCATCAACCTTGTATGGGAATGATGATCATTTCAGAGAATTTATGGATGAAATTTCTCATGCACGAAGAGTGATCGATCGCAGGGGAATTTTCAAAGCTGATGTTGTATTTGTGCCTCTCGAAGATGGAGACAGAACCATTGGATTGAAGAAGAATAATAAACAAGTGATTACCGTTGACCTAAACCCTTTGTCACGAACTGCGGTAGAAGCTAATATTACAATTGTTGATAATATAATTAGAGTATTTCCTCTGCTTCAGGAAGCACTTAGAGATATTAAGGGAGAAGAACAGGCACGAAGCATCCTTTCATCATATGACAATAATGCAATAAGATTGGAAGCAATGGAAACGATTACTTCTGGATTTAGACAATAATTATACTTTACGTTCACGAATCGCAATAACAATATAATCTACTTCAAGTGCAATAAGAATCTCACCTTCAGTTGTATCGATGGTGAGGAACTGTACTTGTCCTCTTCCAATACGTTCGACTGCATTTTTGGTTTTTCCAACTAAGGAGCTAACCAGAGCAGCAACCATTTCTGCATCCATTGCAGTGAACGTTGAGTTCTTAGCACGAAAAGCTAGTGGAAAACCTTCTGCATTTCCTATCACTGCTGCATATACAGATCCATGCTCGAAAAGTGCATCAAGTATTGGTACAAAATTGGTTCTTGATAATATAGTAATCACGTTTCCTTTAATTCTATACTTCTTGACGCACTAACATCTATAAATATTTAGCTAATATAATAACTGAGAATCCCTTTTATTCAATAATAATTGCCCAATCAGGTAATTGTTCTAACTCTATCTGACTATCTATTGTAACATAATCTTGTTTGCTAAGCTCTGAGTTCAGCTTCATTAATTCTTCTTCTATCTGTTCTAGATCACGTAATTCTCTCTCAATAATCCTATTTCGATCTCTTTTAGCAGCATTTATACTGGCTTCTTGTTTTTCTATCTTTGATTCCAAATCAAGATCAACTAGAATTTTCTCCTTATCCACTCTAGATTGGTGACATTCTTTTACTTTCTTCCAAGTCTCTTCCAATTCCCCTTCCATCAGAACACTGATATCTTTTCTCGCAGCTTCTCTTTTATCTTTCTTAAGTTTTAGTGCACTTTGTTCCATTTGACTATCCACTTGTTTGAGAATGCTCATAATTGCTCCTATTGATCCTTGATGTGCAATAGTCGTAGCAACATCAGTTATGATTTCTTTCATCAAAGTTGTATCTATAGGATTCTTGGCTTTTGATTGTAAATTTACAAACTTCCTTATGGCTTTACGTATGTTTGAAAAATTGTGATCAAGATCTCTTTGCAACTTAGAAAATTCCTCAACTGCTGCTTCATATTGTTTCTTTGCTTCATGATTGAGTAGTATTAACAATTCACTCTCCAAGGATTTTATTTCTTTATCCTTCTGCTTAACTTCCTCTTCTCGATCAATAATTTCAAGATATTTTTTATTGTATCGTTCCAGTAAATCAAGCATATCTGTGATTAACTCTGATAATTCTTCAATGCTTGAATTTGGGGCATACTTTTCTGAAATGAATTTCTCCAACTTAACAAGATCACTATTCAATCGCTTTAATGAGTTGGAGAGAGATTTTACTCTACGTTTATAACTCTGATCCTTCAGGAGGGAGACATATTTTATAAGGATTTCATCTTGTTTGTGTAATGCGTTTCTTGTGCCTTTCGCAAATAACTCTAAACTAGACTTGGTTATACGTTCTGGAATTACAATAGAATCTATTGTGGAATGCACGACTTCATGGATTCTCATGGAATACTTTTCTTGGGTACCTGAGTCTGGAGTTATCTCTTCAAAAAACTTATCTCCATCTTCTTTAATGACATTGAGTCTTTTATTTGTATCCTGGAGCAATTTTTTCCCCTTAGATCGTTCTTTTTTGAGAATATTATCTGCTTCCTCTCTGAATTTGAGTTGATATTCCTCTAGGGATTGAATAAATGCATTTGTATGTTTCATCAATTCAACAGAAAAAAATGAATTTATATTATTTTTATGACCTATCTAATTATTTATGAAGATTATAAACCGATCATTTACTAAAAATCCAACGGTAAACTTATTTTATAATTGATATTATAGATGCAAGAGAGGACATATGTGGAAGAAAATATGGAAAACTATAGCAATGGAACTTGCTGATGCCTTTGATGATGTATCTTTTGATATAGAATCCTCAACTTTATTTTGGGAGGGTTTGGAATATAAGTTCATAAATGCGCAGATATGTAACCAACCCCCCTGCATTAAGTTAATTGATCATGTGACAATTGAGGAGAAGAATGGTTTTCAGGATAAATTCTATACTTTCTCAGATCCAATTACCACTGAGCATCCAATTCTCATGGAAGAAAATTTCGGTTTCTATAGCTTCAAAGATAAATCTTCCATCTATAAAATTCGTGAATTATTGGATGTATTAGCTGCCCAGCAGAAAAATAAGAATGTATTACGCTACTTTGGTGCATTGATGCATTTATTTGATTCACAGATAATCACAATTGAAAATGATAGTGATACAATACTTGCAATATCCTTAGTTACCAAACTGAAAATTGAAGATGAAGAATTTGTAATAATTGAAGCCATTCATGATTTTAGTGAATTTTCCAATTATCAATCAAAGTTGCTGGAGAGAATATTGGCACAAAATAGCCAGATCTATGCAAGTTCATATAATAAATACAACTTGTTTTCAACTTATTTCAAAAGTAGTCTTACATATTTCCGCTATGCTTCATCAAATGATTGATGGCCATCTTACTATATTATGGGCGCCTAATGCACCGATGATGATGAAAAAATAAATAGAGTAAGAAAAAACCGTTGTATTCTACTCTCAGGTAATCAAATATTCCATTTTCCAAGTAAAACCTAAGTTGTGATAAATTATTTCAATAGGGATAATAAAATTAAGGTTATGACATACAATTTATTAATAATAATATGTTAAGGAATTTATTATTACTTAGAGGTAACCAAATGAGAAAAGATAGTAGTGGTAAAATCCACTTTAAGATCGTATTCGTGGGAGCTAGCCTTGCTGGTAAAACATCGATCTTAAAATATCTACACGCAGGTGTCAAGGGCCTTCTGAAAGGGGGAATTACCTCTATCGCTGATCCTGCAGGAAGAACTGTATATTTTGATTTTTCACCCTTCTCAGCTACTAACTCCGTATTATTTGATGTGTACACTGTTGCTGGTCAGAGAAGACATAAAAATCAGAGAAAAATGATTCTTCGTGGTGTGGATGGACTATTATTTGTTGCTGATAGTAATCCAGACATGAAAGATGACAATATTGAAGCTGCTGTTGAATTACGAGAATTTTTGGGTGATAAAATTGGAAATGAAATCCCACTATGCATCGTGTTAAACAAAAGGGATCTTCCAAATGCAATGCCAAGAGAAGAAATGTTAAAGGACTTAGGCTTTGCCGAAACTATACTCGCAATCAATACTATTGCCATCAAAGGTGTAGGAGTTAAACAGGCATTTCAATCGGTGAGTAGAGAGATCATTCTAAAGAATATTTACAAAACTGAACCACAAAAAGCTTAGACATCAATCTTTTCAGAAGTTGGACCAATATTTGCGAGATCAATCTCTTGTTTGAATGAAGCCTCAATTTCGCCACTTGAGCCATCTATGGAGTATTTATTAAAATCTCGCTGATTTTCAATAAATTCATCTATATTAGATAGAGAAATAACACCATCGCACGATCCCACAATTGATTCACATTCTCTCCCAGTTTGTAACCAGTATACACTACCCTTCTGTCTGATTTCAGTAAACATTGGGATAAGACTTTCACTATTAGTTCCAAGAATGAATAAATCGATATCATCAACCAAGTAAATATCATAAACATCAATTAAGAAATTCAGCTCTAGAAATGAGGGAACTATTTTATGGGAAAAACCAGCTGCACGTAAGGCATCGAGATGCATTTCAGGTATAGTATCCTCGTATAGAATTCTTGCATATTTCAAATCACCAATATCCTTTAACTTCAGACGCAAAGTTGAGAGGAATTCTATGACTTGATCATCCACCACATCACCTGAGAGTAAGACTGCAATTTTATGCTTTTTAATTCTCTGGAAGAGGTCGACGAGGAATTTTTCAACCATCAATTTATTTGTAAGTTACAAGATATTAATAGTTTTGTTAGACCTGTGATCATTAAATCCCAAAATTGCGTTTTCTTCTTTGAAAATCACGAATGGCACGAAATAGGTCTACTTTTCTAAAAGCCGGCCACAATACGTCTGAAAAATACAATTCTGAATATGCTGATTGCCACATCAAAAATCCAGATAACCGGATAGATCCTGAGGTACGTATTATGAGATCGGGATCAGGTAAACCATATGTGTAAAGGTACTCAGTTATTGTATCTTCATCAATTGAATCAACATCTAGATTACCATTTTTGACATTATAGGCAATTTTTTTAATTGCTGAGGTTAACTCTTGCCTCCCTCCATAAGCTAGGCAAATATTTAGCGTATGATTGCCATATTCTCTTGTTACTTCTTCGGTATGTTCTATCTGTTTCCTTAAAGATTCAGGAAGCAGATTACGGTCTCCAGAATATCTAATGAGCACTCCTCGTTCATGCACTTTCTTATCCTCACGAATTCTGATAGTTTTTGCTTCTGCCATCTTCATTATGGTTTCAACTTGATTCACATCTCGATTGAAATTCTCTGTGGAGAAAATCCAGACACTTACTACTTTGATGTCAAAATCCCAGAGCCATTCAAGTACTCTTTCTAGTTTTTTAGCACCTAGTTCATATCCCTTCTCAACTGGTAATCCAGAGCCTGACGCGTGTCTGCGATTACCATCTAAAATAATACCGATATGCTGAGGTAACTCACCTCCTCTTTTAATTTGATTTATCAACGATTTTTCATAAATCCCATAAATTGGAGCAAGCATCAAACCAGAAAATCTCATTATCAATAAATTCAATTTTTAAATTATAAAATCTTGTGTAAATAACAAGCTGATAATGTGATAATTAACTTCTGTCTGTGCTCTAGTTTTCCAAAATTGATGCAATCTTCTTTGTTGCTTCTCTCATCTCATAATAAATAATACCTTCCTTAGCTTCGTTATCTGCTGAAACAGTTAGTACGGCATTTGGTCCTGCTGACATTGTGACTACTACACCATGTGCTCCACCAACGAGAATTTTATCTAAGGAACCCTTGGATAATGTGGTTGCAATTTTCTCACCTAATGATAACATTGCAGCTGTCAAAGCTGCAACTAATGTATCCTCTAACCCTTCAGGTAGCTTTTTAGCAATTGGTAAACCTTCAATAGATACAATAGAAGATCCAAGAATACCTCCCACATTAGAGTGTAGGTTATCTAGTATCTCGTTCATTTGGCTCTGTTTTTCCTCAAAACTAAAATCAAACATCTTATATTCTCCTATATTAGTTATCTTCATAAAGATAAAAAAGAGTTTCTTCTCTTGATGATGAATTCTCGTATTTTTTTAAAAATTTATGATACTTCCGGTAGGGAGAATTTAAGTTTCTTATGACAAGAAACGATGTAGCGCGTCAATTATTACCTAGAGTGCTACGTCTTCAGTAGCCCAAATCCGCTCTAGCATTCCTAAGGCAATATCAAGATTATCATTTGTTTTTGCACTAAGTAAGGGGAATTCACCAAACATACCCTGTTGGAAAATAACCTCGGCGATGCCTCGAGAAAGATCAGAATTCAGGACTGATCTTTCCTGGTATAGGTCTTGGTAAAGGAACTCTAAATCACTACTCCAGTCATGTATCCTTGTCTTTTGATTCTCTGATAGTAAATCTGATTTAGTTATGGCATAATTCAATCCTGAATTCAATCTATAGGTGATTGATAATCCAAGTAAAAGGATAGAAATAAAACTTGATCCAGAATGTGCAAGGGTAGGGTCAATAAGAAATAGCCCACCTATCTGATTTCCTCGAGATAGTTCATTCATAATCAAAGGACCCGAATTGCGATATGCAAAGATTTCCATTTGTCCAGGTAGGTCAACTAATAGATAATCGGGGCTTATCTCATCAATTTCACCTGCTATTTGGTCAAATTCTATCGTTAATTTATCCATTGCTGCTATCAATCCTCCATTTGGACCTAGTTCATAATCATCAACAATTTCATCTAATGTGAATATACTTCTCACATCTATATCCGGTGCATAAGGTAGTCTGACCACTCCAGGGTCAAGATTAAGGATTGCTACATCAAATTCTGATAAATTCATCCAGTCATAGAGTGCTCCAGTCATATGTGATTTTCCAGACCCTGCTGGTCCTATCATATAGCCGATATTCATAATGCTCATTTTTTATAATATTTATCAAGAAGAAAAGGCTTTCTTTTCGATTTGTTAAGAAATAAAAATATTAAACGTATAAAATATATTACTTATTATGGCTGATCCACTACAAATAAACCTGTTAAAACAGATTTATAAGACATGGGTCCTCACTGATATGCCCATGCGTATAGAGGATCTTGATTTTCTGAGCACATCTGAAGATTTAGATAAACTCCTTAATATGCTCGAAATTAGTGGATTGGTAAAGATTAAATCAGAAACAATTGCAATCACTCCTGCAGGTAGATCAAAAATACGGGTTGTTCTAACTGGTGGGGTGTATGATCTTCTTCACAAAGGACATATTATCACCTTAAAGGAGGCTCGAAGCCTAGGTGATTTTTTGATCGTTGTGGTAGCAAGAGATGTCACAGTGAGTAAGAAAAAACGGTCCCCAATCCATTCTGATGTTGATCGATGTTATTTGCTCAACGCTATTTGTGTTGTAGATGCTGCAGTACTAGGAGATGAGGTTGATCATATGCGCATAGTACGTCGGATTAAACCAGAAATAGTGGCCATAGGTTCAGATCAAGATCATTTAGAAGAAGTACTCACGATACAGCTAAAGGATCAAGGTATGGATCATACGAAAATAATCCGCTTGCAGGCAGATTATGAGGATTTAGCCACTACAAATCTAATCAATTCAATACTTCACCGTTATGAGAATTCAAAATAAAGCTCACTGTTATCCTCCAGATTACAATGTTCCCTAAGGTGTATGGGGGCAACAATCTCAAGAATAGTACTCTGATGTTCACTGAGAAGAGGGCGAACACCAACTGCTTGAACATCAGTGTTAATACATTTTAGAATAAGCGGAACCAATATGATTGCTCCCATCTGTTTATTTTCATGGAAAATATTATCATATACCTTCCCTTTAGAAAAAATATCTGCAATAATTTTCGCATCGTTTTTGGATACTTCAATATTTAAAGTTCCATGGAACGGTTTATCTCCTATTTCCTCTTCAAAAATTTTTTCATATGCAGGTATTGCCACAAATTTCTTACCTCTACCAAGGCCTGAACGAATACAACCTTTCAAGAACTCTTACCTCCTTTGGATAGTTTATAGTTCAAAATATCACTTTCAGTGCGTTCCATTGTAATTCTTGCCACATCAATTTTCTTCCTTAGATTTGATACTAAAGACTTGGAGAAATTTAACCCTCGTAGTTCATGAAAAATCTCTTGCATTATTTGTAGTAATTCTAATCCCAATTCAAATTGATCAATTAGAAGATTGTTCAGAATCACTCTTCGTAGTTCACCAGTCACATCACCCAGTGCAGGTAACCACATCCATGTTGGAATTTGTAATTTCTTTGGAGAAGGAATGGTTCTCTCAGTAAGTATAGAGTAGAGGATTTCAAACTCGGCATACTCCTCAACACCAGAATTCGTTATATTCCAAGATGTAATAGCAGCCATACTACTCATCTTTTCATAAATTTCCAGGTATACTCTCCTGCAATCCATAAGCATGGATTTAGCATCTTGGTTCTTGACTAATAAGGCAATTCCCCTACCACTCAAACGATTGAGCTCTCTTGTTTTACTGATGATATTCTCTCGCTCAATATCTAGCGAATCCAGCTCCTCAACTACAGTATTCAATATCTCTGGTAAAGAGACCATAGGTCATCTATAGCAAGATGTTTAATTAATATCTCGACAATGAACAAAAAATTTCTTGTGATTTCTTTAATTATCAGCTTCTACTTTATCTATATGGAAACAAGCGACATAGCGGTCATCACCAACTTTCTCAATAATAGGCCTAGTTTTACAGATATCAGTTGCATACTTGCATCGTGGATGGAATCTGCATCCTTTGGGGGGGTTAATTAACTGTGGAACAGTTCCTGGAATGGTTGCTAGTCGTCCTTTCCCTGTTTTAATGGATGGAATTGAATCAAGCAATGCTCGTGTATAAGGATGTTTTGGATTTCTGAATAGATCATGGGTTGTTCCAGTTTCTACCACACGTCCACCATAGAATACATGTACCCGTTTAGTGTTTTCTGACACTACTCCTAGATCATGGGTAATGAGCATCATAGATAGACCAAGATCCTCACGCATCCGATTAATGATATCAAGAACCTGTGCTTGAATTGTAACATCTAATGCAGTTGTAGGTTCATCTGCAATGAGCATAGTAGGTTCGAGTGCAAGAGCTCTAGCAATGAGAATTCTTTGTCTCATTCCACCAGAGTATTGGTGTGGAAAATCATCAATTCTTGCTTCTGCCTCTGGGATACCTACTGCTGACATCATCTTGATTGCTATTTCAGCTGCTTCGTCTTCGCCAACATCTCGATGCATTGCAATGACATCAACCATCTGACGCCTAATCGTCATCACAGGATTCAATGCTGATAATGGATTCTGGAAAAGCATAGCAATTTCCTTACCTCGTACCTTACGCATTTGAGGTTCACTTAATTTCAACAAGTCATATCCTCGATAAAAAATCTCACCAGCAACTGTTTCACCATTCTTTGGAAGAATACGTAAGATTGATTGGGCGGTGACGGATTTACCGCATCCACTTTCCCCGACTATGCCTACTGGCTCGTTTTTTTTCACGTCAAATGTTACACCATCAAGAGCTTTTACGACCCCTGACTCAGTTCTGAAATAGGTGTAAATATCTTTAATGTCAAGTAGTTTATCGGAGTTACTCATTTTTTTCTATCTCCTTAGTGGGTTTTTCTTTACCCTTGCTATCCTTTTTGGCTTTTTTCCTTGCCTTGAGATCTATTTCCCATGGGAGCAAATCATATTCATCTTCAGATAGAGCTTCTCTTCTCTCCATATTCTCCTTCTTGAGTTTTTGATTATATTCATATTGTAACTTAGAGACATTGTAGAATAGGATAATCAATTCAAAGAATGCCATGATTATCATTGGTATTATTTGAAGGAAGGTGAAGAATGTAGCCAACATCATTGGGGGATACTCTCCTTGATAGACAACAAAATGATTTCGTTCCCTATCAATAAAAAGAGATTTGAAGAATCCTTCTATTGAGTAGGTGAGATTGGGATCTGATATTCTTGCAATAGCATTGCCAACCATGATTGCGATGATAAAACTAATCAGGAATCTACTTACAACAGAAGATCTCCTATCTAATCTACGAGATGCTACGATTACAAGTATGGTAGAAGTAATGATAGGTATCCAAACTATACTGAAATAAAATACATTTCCTTTTTCACCCATCAAGTGTATATCATATCCGTATACGTCTTCTCTAAAGAATGCGTAAAACATAGTTCCCAGTGGATCCTCTGTCAAACCGTTATAAGAGAACCCAGCTTCTTTGAGAATTATTAGCCCAAGTCCCATGAAAACAGCGACAAATGGTCCGAGCAGCCAAGCTCCACCATGAAGAATGAAGGAATCTGATGTGTATGCAGCATTCAATCCGTAAAACATGAAGAGATTCATAAAGTATTGAGGACCTGTTGTCAAACCCTCTATATTAAACCCTAATCTAGCTACATTTAAACTAATCATCATTATCAATGTTGTGATATACAGGCTGAAAAACCATATAAATGTTGGTGAACTAAAAATATAGATAAGTCCCTTTGGACTGGAATAAAACTGTACTCTTTCTTTGATTTTTTCACTCATAATATTCACCTCTAAAATTCAATAACCCCTTTATCTTCAGGAAAATGACAAGCTACGTACTGGCCTGGTCGTTTTAGTTCAATGATCGGATCCTCCTTTTTGCATCTATCCTGTACTTTATAACATCTTGGAGCAAATCTGCATCCATCTGGAATGTTAATTGGTGATGGTACATCACCTTCAAGAATGATACGATCTTTCGTGATATCAGGATCTGCGAAAGGAATTGCAGATAATAGTGCAACTGTGTATGGATGAGCTGGTTGATTGAAGATATCCTCTGTACCAGCTAATTCAACAATCCTACCTAGATACATGACTGCAACTCTATTAGATACATGTTTAATTACACTAAGATCATGTGCAATGAATACGATAGTTAATCCAAATGCTTCCTGTAAATCCTGCATAAGGTTCAGAACAGAGGCCTGTACAGATACATCAAGAGCACTAACAGGCTCATCGGCAAGGATAATCTCAGGCTCCATGATAAGAGCTCTTGCTATTCCAAGTCTTTGTCTCTGTCCACCTGAGAATTCATGTGGGTAGCGTAGGGCATGATATCCTTCCAAACCAACAGTATTTAGCAACTCTACGATTTTCTGGTCTTGCTGGACTTTGGAAAGACTAGGAAAATGAATTTTTAATGGTTCACGTAGTATATCTCTAATCAACATACGTGGATTGAGCGAACTGTATGGATCCTGAAAGATGAGTTGCATCTTTCTTCTAAATTTCAGCTCCTCAACACGAGTTTCGACTTTGTGTATATTGATATCGCGGTAGTACGCTTCTCCTGTAGTTGGTTCCTCAAGATTAATCATAACTTTCGCTAAAGTAGATTTGCCACATCCTGACTCACCCACAATTCCTAAAGTTTCACCTTTGTAGAGTTGTAGATCAACACCATCAACCGCCTTAACATATCCGATGTTTTTGGAAAAGACAATGGATTTGGCTTGAACTGGGTAATATTTACGGATATTTCTCAGTTCTAGACAGACCTCAGCATTCTCAAGCTTATTGCTCTCGGGGAAAAACTCTTCCTGTTCAGCTGTAATCGAATTATTTTCCACAAATCTCATTTTATTCAGTCTTTATTAAATATATTTCTCAATCCCAAAGAAAAAGTGGCAGTAAAATGCAAGCTTTACAGAAAATGAATTATGATCTGTCGATGTATCTCAAAAAACATAAGAAAGACGATGGCTGTCATAGCTCGTTGCAATCCCACTTTCCAAGCTTCTGTAGTACTTTTTGGTATATAGGGTTTATTAAATAGCGATGCTTTGAATTGATTCCAACTAGGAGAGGGGATAAACCAAATCGATGTGCTTGACAGTAGGAAGAAAATGACCACCTCCATTCCAAGAACCGCATTGAAGTAGTAAAACATTACTAGTGGTTCAAAATACAACATCATGACGATAATAGCAGCGATTAATTCAATAAAGTAGACACCGCCACCAGTAATTAACCCTCGGATCGCTGCATCACGGTAATTCCACTCTCTTTCGCTCTCTCTAATCTCTTTTTCAAGATCCTCTTTGCTTATTTCTGTCATTCTAGGTCCTTTTGTTGCCATAATCTGATAGTGAATGGGGTGGATTAAAGCAGAGTCATATTTGGCAAGTATATTGATTATTTGAATAATTATTGTGAACGTTGAATGAATTAATCTCGTAATCTCAAATGTTATTTATAGAAAAGCCTTAACTAATAGACACTGATACCGATGATTTAGTTTTTCTTAAATATTAACTGCTTGAATATAATATTACTCGCATCAATGTGATATTCAAATGCAAGAAAATAAGGTTCAAGGAAATTGTATTAGAAAAGTTTACAGAAGAGACAAAAAAAATAAAAAAACTCAAAAAAATTATATTTTCCAATTTTATAACTTTAATGATTTCAAATTCTTGATGATCATCTAGAGAGTGATACAATTAAATCTTATCAAAAATCATTAGCATCTAAATGTACATGGTCTAGGATTATAGTCTATCTTAAAATTAACAAAATCTATTTGTAATGATTCGATTAAATCTGCATCTGAATTTTGATCGAGATATACTTGAAATAAAATTTTAGAAACAGGTGTCATACCCCATCTAATAACAGGTTCAAAAGATACAATACCATTCCCTGTACTATGATGTTCACTAATAAGATTCGCAGCAGCATGAATAGTGTCTGACAATTGATAATCTCCATAAAATAAAGTAAATTTAATGATTACAGTAAGTGGAGCTCCACTGTAATAATATTCAAAAGTTGGCAAACCATCGGATAAATCTAGATCCTCTATTCTAAAATTGACATATTGATAGATATGGCCATATGCTACATCTTCGAATGATGCCCCATCAAAATCGACTTCATCCTCAACATAACAATCGGCATTTAATGAAGTCCAACCATAAAGGCAATTGTTCTGATAAGTAAAATCATAATTTTTGATAGGACTAATTGTGAGTCCTGATGAGATTGATGGTAATACCATCAGATTAATCATCAATGCAAAAACAGTTATTCTTAAAAATTTTTTAATTTTCATTCTTCCATTCCCTATGCAAAATTGCACATATTTTTTTGAGAAAAGTATACTATAAAAAGATATTCAAATATTATTTAAAAATAGCTCTGCAAGCAGACGAAAAACTTAAATTCCATACTTAGTTCAGCATTAAAAAAATAAAACATAAATATTGGATCGAAGAATGGTATCATTAAATAATTTATTTTACGAGTTCAACAAAAGGGACACCAACACCTGCAATTAGGCTCATTATTATTACTTCCTTGCAGTTTCATTCTCCTTCAACCTCATGGATCTCCTTTTCAAGGACCCTCAATCTTAATCTCAGTCGATCGGGAGTTTTTTTTTTGACACATTTTTTGACATATGCTATTTTAATTTGGATAATATTGTGCAGGATCATTTCAGTCAGTATTTGCACGTCTATTATGATTTTGAAATTATCAATAATCCAATCTATTATCTAATCTCTCAATCTAGGATCAAGTGCATCACGAAGAGCATCTCCTAGTAAGTTGATGGATAATACTAATAGGAAAATTGCAAAGCCTGGAAGTAGTGCTTGTTCAGGATGTTCTCCCATCTTCTCACGGGATTGATTTACATCAATTCCCCAACTGATGGTATTAATGGGGTCTCCAAATCCAAGAAATGCTAGTCCTGCCTCGCTAAGAATACCTCCTCCAATAAAAATGGCTGCAAGTATTACGATTGGTGCAAGAATATTTGGGAAGATATGATTGAATATGATAGAACTATCTTTCACTCCAATCACTCGAGCTGCCTGCACATACTCCATATTACTAACCTGTTTAGTATTCGCCGTTACTAGACGAGTTAATCCCGCCCAACCAAATACTCCAATCACCAGGGTGATTATGGTCACATGGGAAAGAGATGCAAGGAAAGGATTATCAGAATTTCTAATCAATTGAATTAGCACTAATGCTAAGATTAGGAAGGGTATTGCAAGGAAAAAATCAGTAATTCTCATAATGATCTCTTCTGTATGAGATTGATAGTATCCAGCAATCAATCCTAGAGTAACACCGATAAGAATTGAGATAATGGTTGACATCACACCCACTAGGATGGATGTCTCGGATCCAGCAAGTACCCTGGAGAATAAATCCATTCCTAGAATCTGTGTTCCAAATGGATATCGAAGGCTGGGAGAACCATTGGCTCCACCACCGAATTTTCTTGTTAAGTTAGGAGCAAGAGAGGAAGGCCCATCTCCCATCAACACAGGATGGAAGAATGCAATCACTATCATTAGCACAATCCACTGGAAGCAAATTACTGCGACTCCATTCTTTTTAATTCGCAAGATAACTAATTTCCAAAGGTTAACCGAGGGAATACCTTGCATTACTTTTTCAGCTTCTTCTTCTGCCACAGTTGGTATTTCTATTTCTTGTGTCATAATTTTTGCCTCCTATAGAGTAACCCTCGGATCAACGAAGGTGTATGCGATATCAGTGATCAAATTTGAGATGAGAATCATTACTGTTATTACCATGGTGATGGAAACCATTACGGGTATATCAATGAATCCTAGCATGAAAATGAAATATCTTCCTAAACCTGGCCAAGTGAAAACTGTTTCAGTAATTGGTGCTCCTGCAAGAATGACACCAATGTTCAAACCAAGGAAGGTTACAAGCGGAAGAAGTACATTTCGGAATGCATGCTTCCAAATTACTTCCATCTCTGATAATCCATTTGCTCTGGCTGCTAGAATATAATCCTGTCGTAATATCTCCAGCATTGATCCTCTTGTCAACCGAGCAAAAGTTGCCATAGTGGCAAAAACCAGAGTGAGAACTGGTAGTACTAGGTGATGTAAACCATCAGTGGTATAAATCCACCAAACCTGAATAAGACGTAGCCACCAGTTAATATTCCCTGCTTTAGTACTGAATTCAGTCGATATCATCTCACCCGGATCCTTTGCTGGCAATAGAATTGAAATTGAATGAGCACCAGCTGATGGGAACCAACCTAAACCTGTACCTGAGAAGATTAGAATTGCGGTTATTCCAGACACAAAGATAGGCATAGATAAACCGAGGAGTGCAATTGCAGATACAGTTGAATCAACTAAGGTATTGTGGTAATAAGCAGCAGCTACTCCCAGGGCTACCGCAAAGATGAAGGATATAATCAAAGACGTGATCTGCATTTTCAGTGTCTCATAAAGATAGTCATTGAACCCAACATTTACAGGATTCTGAGTTTTGAAGCTCAATCCCATATCTCCATGTAGGAATCCCCATGTCCAATCAAAATATTGAATGTGTATCGGTCTATCAAGCCCAAACTTGGCTCGTAATGCCGCCTCAGCTACATCTGTGTTTACCCTCTGTATTCCAAGCATTATCGCTACTGGATCTCCAACCTCGTTACTCAAGAAGAAGGTGAAGAATGATAGACTGATAAATAGCGGAACCATGGCAAGTAATCTTCTAAAAGTGAAAACGATGTAACGATTAGCAAAGTAACTTTTCACCTCACCATAACTCAGATAATACCAAAGTATAGTTGGTGCAATCACTATTGCAACTAGAATAACTGCAAAATTATGTGATCCATCAGAAATGATTGTTAGAACTAACCAACCAAATATCAGGCTAATTAGTAATCTGAGTCGTATCATAATCTCATTCTTGTTCAATAACATTGTAGCAAGCAAAATAGTTGCTGCAAATGCTGTCATTATGAGTACGCTGCTAAATATATCACCGGCTTCAGCACTTTGGGAGTACGAATCACCAAAGTATTCACCTAATGTCACATCATCCACCCGCAGTATACCAGTAAATGCCTGATATACTCCAAAGAGAATAAATCCAACAGTGATAATGATTTTTGGTATCAAATCTGATTGTTGGACCTGTGATGTTTCTTCACTGGGAGTCTCAGCTGTCAATGTATTTTCCTCTAATCCTTACTTTACATGTGACACTTATAATTATTGTCTATAGCACCCATAAAAAATTTGTAAATTGCTCTAAATGCTGTTCTGTAAACAAATTTTAGTGTTTTTCAGTATTATACTGTATGATGAACAAGTTAGAAATTAATATCTATGATTTGTAGAACTAATCTTTTTCTATTGAATCCTTTAGATTAATCAGGTGAGGTAATAGTTCCTTTTCTTTTTCCTTGGCAGGTACTTTATAGAGGAGGAATCTGATCAGAAATGCAATACCAATTACTAAGACCAACCCGACAACAAAACCTCCAGTTGCTGGTGCAAGAGGCTCTGTTTGAGGTTGTTCCTGCATAAATTCAAGGACTGCAGATGAATTCGTTGCCTGAATGTAAGATACTTCTGCTATACCATCAAAGATATTTACTATGGGAAATCGGTGATCAATATTATCAGATAATGTGATTCTAGCGAAATCCCAATTGTCAATTGAAGAAATCCCGTCGAAGTTCACTGATCCAGTATAAACATCATATTCATAGAATTTCTCACCACCATAGCGATCAAACATGGACCAAGAGACATAGATGATGTCCTCATGCACTGCAGTAGATAGATAATCAACCGGTCGGAAATCTCTATTGGGATCAAGGTTATAATAAGTAAAACTACCTCTGGCATCATTCTGATTTTCTACATCTGCGATATCCTGGATGTAGCTGATACGGGCACCACCTTGGACTTCTCCACTGTAGATTAGAAGGATCTCAGTATCTCTAACAATTATATTAGAGCGCCTGAAGTATGTTTGTGTTCCTAATTTATCAACTCTATCATATAATCTAGCCCTTGTATCAACACCGTCTGGTAGTTCGGTATCTAAATACATGAATTGTAGACGATTCTCGGTTTGTAAAGAGAATTTATTAGCCCAAGTAAAGTAGACCTTACCATCGTAGAATGCCATGGAAGGATACGATGGTTGCAGACGTAAGTATGATAAAGTATCACCTCTTACAGAGTTGTTGAGTAAATCATACGTTTTCCATTGACCAGCATCCCATGCTTTGTAGTGAATGGTGTAGGTATTTTTCCTGGAGAAATCTTCATCAAATATCGCAGTTTCATTATCTAAAAAGTTAACTCCATAGATTATTCTTACTTCATCATTTTCATTCAATGCGATGAAAGGATCATAGGGGATCTCACCTACAGTTGGATATGATACATTCATTACCCCTCCTCGGGCAATGGGGTCTGTAAGTGCTTCTGGTGCACTCCATACACCTGTGGTAGCATCTCTTGTAATGAAATTAAGTACTTTATTTACATCAACATAAACAGTATGTGTATTTCCATCAGAATCAATAACAAAATTGTAATGATAAGGTATAACATTAGTGGCTATTACCTCAGTTGATTCTTCTCCTGTGTTAGGATCATAGGTACCATATTTGTAGGTTGTATCATTGCGACTTCCCTCATCCTCAGCCCTCACCCAACTATCTGGTGATGTGATGTAACTAAAATGACGTAGACCATTATCGTCTATTTCTGAATAGTACTGAGATGCGCTAGTTTCAATCTCAAAACTGTCTTGGGGTAGAAATATCCGTTTTATTCCACTGGCAGGACTAACTGTTAGACCTGCAAAGAGCAGAATGAAGAACATTCCATAAAGCTTCTGTTTTTTATCCAATGATAGATTTCTCATTACTCTCATCTCTTCTAATTTTTGGGTAAATTTAAAGTGTAGGGTTAAGATTATCCGAATATATCATTAATCAATTGTATTCAAGGAAGCATAGATATGTTTTCTATTGAATTGATAAATTGAATAATTAATAAATATAGATGGCCTATTGCTGTTCTATTCAATATAGAGGTACCTGATTTCTGATAACACGCATTAGGCGCTCTCAAAAGTAAATATTTTTCATTTCCTTTTAGAAAACTTACAAATTGAATACTATTTTTTTAGTAAATAAATATCATAAATCAAGATGAAATTAGTAAAAGTGAGTGTGAAGGGATTCGAACCCTCGGCCGACGGATTAAGAGTCCGTTGCTCTACCAGGCTGAGCTACACACCCGAGTGTACTAACAACCTTTGTACAAAGGTTTCTAATACCATTATTAAAGTGCTATAAAATAACCTTTGTGATACTCATCCTTCACTAACTGTGATTTTGTGAGCAAAAGTATGCGCATATTATTCTATAAGATCAAAAAAATAAGAAGGGCTACAGAGGTTGGTAAAACCAAATTATCAACAAATGACATAGCTACCGCCTCCACTAGCATCCCTACAGTCGAAACGAGCAGTAAAACCCACCAAAACTGAAAATCAATACCCCCAATCAGAAATCCTACGATTCCTCCAAGTAATATGCCAATGAATACGCCTATTGACCCCTCGACTGATTTATTATTGAATACTTTGTATTTGTGCCTTCCATAAGGTCGTCCTATAATCTCACCCAATCCATCGCCCCAGGCCAGGGAAAGAATAGCAGGAACAAAGATATGTGGTGAATCAATGAAGATGAAGAGTATGGTAAGGATGATGAACATACTGCTCAACACATTCACAAGGAGTTTTTTTTCTGGCTCTCCTTCCCTAGTTGAGATAGCTACTAATCTATTCATAAATTCAAACCCAGGAATGATGGAAATAATAAAGAGAATGACAAGAAAGACAAGTAAAGAGATGAATACATTAACACTTGTGATCATGACAAAGTAGACCACTAGGAGAGTATTGGTGAGAATGTGCATTACTTTTCGGACTAACCACTGCTCAGCACCTCGATGTTTCATGTAAAAGGGGAGCGGTGCAAGGACATAGGGTAGAAAGCCTAGTAAAACCTCTGCAAGATACGGTATCTCCATTTAGATACTTTGATATTCACGGATTATGAATGCTTTCCTTAAACCATGAATTTTTAGATTTAATGTGTAATTTGGATGGAGTATCCTTTTGATTATGAATTAATAATTAAATATGATTATTTTAATTGTTTAGCTGTTATGGATTTAGTCTTTTCTGAATCTGACAATCATTGCAATGCTGAGGAAGCCGATCATTAAGGGTCCAAGGTCGAATGGCAGGAATCCTGCGGTTTCTTCAGCCTCTACCTGCTTGTCGGTGGACATAAGATCCCATTCAGCAGCACTGATGGATAATAGAGTGGAGTCATAACCCTTAAGGCCATCGTAATAAGCCCAGTGATCTTGTGGGTAGACGATTGGTGCAACAATCTCCCATTCGAACATAAAGGCCTGGAGTTCCTCAAAAGCAGCTATTCTGTCTTCAAGATCCATCTCAGTTACATAATCATCAAGGAGACTATCATACTCAGAGTTATTGAAGTTATAGAAGTTATCACCATTGGGGGTAATGGAGGCTGAGTCAAAGAGACCAGTTGGATCTACATCAAGATCCCAACCATAACCAACAAACATGACATCGAAACCACCCTCGGAGTAGGCAGGAGCAGGAGTAGCTCTGTCCCAGGTTCTGGGGCCGATTTCTTCCCAACCAACTGAGTGGTGGGCATCTACGTAGATACCAATCTTGGGGAGTGTCTCAGCAACAAGTGCTGACCACTGATTCCTTGCAGGATTGGTGTTGGGGGAGAGTACAGTCATGGTGAAGAAGTTATCGGCAGCGGTTGCTTCCCAATCATCAGCTTTACCAGTGTAACTAAAACCAGCACCCTCCATAAGGGTCTTGGCAGTATCAATAGAGTATTCTCTGTAATCAATTGTCTCATCCCATCCGATTGCTACGGAAGGTACAATGGTTGCAGCAGGAAGACCCATACCCTCAAGAATATCATTAGCACAGTAATCTCTGTTAATAATGTGGGAAATGGCTTTTCTTACTTTCTTAGCGGATTCTAGACCAGGTGTGGGTAGATCCTCACCAGTACCAAGGTAGGGGTTGAGGTGATTGAAGGAGAGTTCCTGGTGTGATGGGGCAGCAACGAAATCCTCGGTGATACCATTTACATCAGCAAGCTCATTCTTACCAGCAACATACTGTGCATCGAAAATATCTACGGAACCATCAGCGAGTGCGGAGATAGCAGCAGTTTTCTCGGCGATCTTCTTGAAGACGATCTGGTCGAGGGCAACATTCTCTGCATTCCAGTAGTTCTCATTCTTTACAACAAGAACCTCATTGTTGGTTGCATCAAAATTCTCAATCATGAAGGGACCAGCACCGATGGTGTCGGACATATCAGGAGAGTTCCATACATAATCTTCAGCAGCAAGTCTATCTGCGAAGTATGCCTCGGGTTGGATACCAGCAGTGAAAAGACCATCAGCAAATGCATATACCTGACTGAGTGTGAATCTGATGGTTGAATCATCAACTACAACAATGGAGTCATTGGATGCAAAGTACTTTGCAAAGAGTGAATAGGATGCGGTGTTGATAGCTGGGGAGAGCAGAGATGTATAGGTGAACTTTACATCATCAGCAGTGAGGGCTGTACCATCAGAGAATTTGAGGTCACTTCTCAAAGTGAATGTAAAGGTTAGATCCTGTACAGTCTTTGCAGAAGCCAGCTCATAATCATAAGCACGATCATTATCGATGCTTCTTGAGAGCAGACCAGCGGAAACTGAGGAGAGCCACTGTACGGTAGCATATGATGCAGCGTAGAACTGGCTGTACTCGGAGAAGTCGTATGGCATAGCATAGACAACATAATATTCTCCAGCAGCGCTAGTCTGTGGTGTCATGGCCATAGAGCTCAATAGTGCTAGAGCAATAATGGCGAATTTAATTTGAATTTTCATTTTATTCTAATACCTCTTAAATAGAAGTTGTTCGTATACCCTCTAGTAATGCAACTAGAAAGTACACAGCCTTAGTATATATCACTGTAATTTAAACTTACCTTCAAACCTTTATTGATTTTGATATTAATTGATTGTTGGCTATTCCAAATATGATTTAAATATAATACTATTAGACTAAATCTAAATTTAATATATATTTAATATTATTTTAGGCATCTCTTTCACCAGAGATGAATTCTTTGAATCCTTTAATTGCCTGCAATCTGGGATGATATTCTGGAGGAATTTTGAATAGATTCGCACAAACTGAGTAAACAGGACCTGAAACACCTCTTCCGAGGGCAATTTTTGCCGCTCTTATGATATCGACAAGTGATGCGGCACCAGATGCACCATCATCAGTCTCCATCCTTATATCGATCTTGATTTCATGACCAAGAAATGCTTTACCATAGATCCAATAATGTCCAAGTCTAGTACTTCCCAGGAAATCTAGATAATCAGTTGTTCCCGAGGCAATATTCACATCATATGGGAGTGAACGTTTGATAGAATCTTCTTTGGCTCCTCTCTTCTTAGATCTTCTACTGTAATCTAAGGTATTAAGACCCTCAAGTCCTCCGCTAACATCTAGTGAGTAGGAATCAATGAGCTTTACACCCTGTTGGTGGAGTACCTCTAATAATCCCTTATGGAAAATGGTTCCACCAGTCTGTGATTGGAGATCATCTCCAAACATTGGTAAACCTTTTTCTTTGAATTTTCTCACAAGAGTTGTATCTCTTACAACTTTGGAAGGAGTGGAGTTGATTACCCCTAAGCCAACTTCTAAAGCCACATTGGCGAGATGGAGGACAAGTTCATCAGATCCTGAAGGAACATTAATAATCAGTAATTCAGCACCAGATTTCTTAAGTGATTCAACCATATCTACCTCTTTTTCCTTGGATACAATCACTTCTTCTGAAGAGTATTCTGAGATACCATCTAGAACAGGGGCTTTCTCAACCTTCAAGTTCAATACAGGAACTTCAACCACTTTGTGTTTGTTGTTAGGTTTGGCAAAAATTGCCTCGGATAAATCCTTACCTACCTTACGCTCGTCTATATCATATGCAGCAACAACTACAATATCAGAAATGGCAAATCCACCAATCTTCTCATACATAAGATCCTTGGTGTTATTGGTGCGATAATACTCAATTGCCTGAACCAGTGCAGAAGATAGATTACCTATTCCCACTAGTGCCACTTTTACCTTGTTCTCACTCATCTAATTCACCTCTAATGAATGCCTCAACACGTTCCTTACCCTCAAAATCTGGAACCTGGACAGGTGGATGCTTAAATGCATAGGACGACATGGAGATTAATGGTCCTCCAATACCTCTATCCTGAGCAATGGCAAGAGCTCGTATGACATCTATCATAACACCTGCGGAGTTGGGACTATCCTGCACACTTAATTTAATCTGTACATTGATAGGATGATCACCAAAATTACTTCCATTGGCATTGATATAACAAATTTTGTTATCTCCAAGAAACTCCACATAATCTGAGGGTCCAATTCTTGTTGGTACACTGTAGGGAAGAACAGATGTAACTGCTTCTGTTTTAGAAACACGTTTTGTCGTCAATCTGGCCTCCTTTTTCATGTTTAGGAAATCTGTATTGCCTCCGATATTCAATTGATAACTATCCTTCACATCTATACCCCTATCATACATTAGCTGCATGAGGACCCTGTGCAAAATGGTAGCTCCCAGTTGAGATTTAATATCATCTCCTGCTGCAGGAATCCCTGCATCTTTGAATTTCTTGCTCCATACTGGATCCGATACAATAAATGATGGAATACCATTAGCAAAAGCTACACCTGAATCAAGTGCTGCTTGAGCGTATATCTTGGTTGCATCCTCTGAACCAACGGGTAGGAAATTTACTAGGACCTCTGCACCAGTATCTTTGAGGACACTAGCAACATCGACGGCATCATCTTCATTTTCATAGCAGAAAAATGCCTCTCTCATGTGATCCGCAACGCCATCAGAAATTGGGCCTGGTAGAACCTCGATTCCCATGTGAGGAACCTCTGCAAATGGCTTTACCGCATTTGGTGGGGCAAAAATTGCCTCAGAGATGTCCTTTCCAATCTTCTTTGAGTTAATTTCGAATGCTGCAACTATTTCAATATCAGAGATGTGATAGGGACCGAATCGAACATGCATCAATCCAGGTATGTGATCATCATCCTTGGCATCTTTATAATAATAAAGACCTTGAATAATTGCAGATGCACAACTACCGAGACCGGCAATTGCAACTTTAATTTTTCTTGCCATTCTAATCTAACTCCTCAAAAAAATAATAATATAAGAAGATAAATATTGATTCGATTAGTTTTGGTAATACTTGACACACATATTTTATGCAGATATAATATTTATAGAATTAACATTTGATATTTTAAAATCGAAATAAAAGTCATCTTATTCAATGCTTTGCCTAGTTTAGCAATTACTAGTATCATCTAATTTATTAGCATATAATAGTACGGTGTATCAGATTGACTGTGGAACAACAATTAGATCTGTTCGCTGAGGATCGAATAACAATTGAATCATGGATTTCTGATTTGATAGAGGAGGAGTATCAGGATTCTATTATGAAAAAGATGATCCTACCTATGTTTGCTGCGAACAAAGGCAAGAAATTACGACCACTTATTGCTGTGTATATGTATCGTATCCTCAATGGAGAGGATAAGGATAGCGAGGGTTTGAAAGCAATATCCTCAGCACTTGAGATCTCTCATAATGCCTCACTCATTGTTGATGATGTTTTTGATAAAGATATGATGCGAAGAGGTGAACCATCATTTTTTGTTAAATATGGTACTTTTGCAGCCTTATCAGGTGCATACAATTTATCAGCATTTGTTTTTGATCTGGCCACTCGAACAGATAATCATACCATAGTGAGAGAAGTGGGTCGTGTGGGCAGTGCATTATCTGCTGCATTATTCATGTCCAAAGACTTAGTTTCCAATAATGTGGTCAGTAAGCAATATTTCATGGATATTCTGTATCGAAAGACCTCGGTACTCTTTATGGCTGCATCCAAGTGCGGTGCCTTGCTATCCACTGATGATGAGGAGATCATTGAGAAAGCCACCAAATTCGGAAGAAATTTTGGAGATGCTTATCAGTTACGCGATGATGTACTTGGTATTGTTGGTACTATGAATGATCTAGGTAAACTACCTGTATCTGATATTGAGAATCGTTTTCAATCACTGATAACCATCTATGCAATGCAGATGGCTTCAGAGAATGATAAGAAAATTCTAAATGCTTTTTACCTTAGAAATGATGATGTTGATATAGAGACTATTAGGGCAATTCTAGTCAGATCTGGTGCAGTACAACGTGTAATTGACGAAACCCTGAAGATCCGAAATGAAGCCCTTGAGATCCTTGATACATTTGAGGATTCACCAAGTAAGCACAAATTGCAGAAACTTGTTTTTAAAATCAATTTTAAGTCTGTTCAAATATAGTTAGCTGTTGACAATCTGTATATAGTAATCACTCCAAAATAAGTTATTACACTCTTCAAATATTAGGAAAAAATTTCAAGATTAAATTGAGGTAGTGATTATATTTTAATCAGGTGATTTACTATTTAACAATATAAATATTATATTATTCTATAAATATTCTAGTATTATTCAGTGATATTGTTACTAATACTCTAGTATATTTCTTCAGTTATGGCTTTGATAACAACTAGGATTCTCTCTAGAAAGATTGGAAGGAGGACTGTTAATGAGGTCATGATAACGAGCGTGATCTTTATGGGCGTAGTTACCTTGATCTCTACCTCATCATCCGGTTTTTGAATCATCATGTTAATTATCTTCATATAATAATACAGGCTAATTGCAGAACCAACCAAACCAACATATGCTAGGTATGTCATTCCTCCACTTACTGAGGAAAGAAATAGGTATGCTTTACCCCAGAATCCCATCAATGGTGGGATACCCATGAGTGAAGCTAATGCTATTGCCATTGACCAGCTAACCAGTTTATTCTTACGGAATAATCCCTTGAAATTAATAAGCTCTGAACTACCAAGGTTATCAATGATTACAAAGGTGGAGACGATAGCAGCTCCTTTCATCAATACATGAGCTATGATCTGTACTCCAATACCATTCATGGCTGCAATTGCTGTGGCATTTCCCGCATACCCATAAACAGCAAAACCAATCATGATATATCCTGCCTGTGCAATAGTTGAATAAGCAAGAATTCTCATGACATTCGTCTGAATAACAGCAGCAATATTACCAAGCAGCATACTTAGAATAGCTAATACGGCAAAGATTCCGCCCCATGTGGTTCCCCATCCTTTCATACCTACAAAGAACAGCTGCATGACAAAGGCAAATGCCATTTTCTTGGAAGAAGCAGCTAACCATGTAACTACTGAACTTGGGGCACCTGAGTACACATCACCAATCCAGAAGTGGAAGGGTACTAAGCCAATTTTGAATCCACTACCACTGGCGATTAGAATAATTGCAACTAGACGTAGACTCTCACTACTAGGATCTGCAGTCGCTCCCATAGAAAAGGTACCGGTTGCACCATAATACAAGGCGAGACCATACACCAAAATTGCTGATGAGAGTGCACCAAGCAAGAAGAATTTAAGTGCAGCTTCGGCACCAGATTTATCTCTCTTTCTGAATGCAGCCATGGCATAAGATGGTAGGGATACTAATTCATATCCAACATACAATGCTACCATGTGTTGTGCGGCTGCAATGACCATTCCTCCTACATTTGCGAGGAGGAGCAGGGAGAAGAAAACACCGATGTCAAGTTCCAAACTCATATCCTTCCAAGCTACGAAGACTACAATGAGAGAGGATAACAATCCAATAAGCGAGAAGAATACATAAAATTCTCCGTAATTGAAAAGTGCTGAGCTTGCAGCATCTTTAACGTAAATAACTGAGAGGGCTGTTGCAACGATGGTCAATGCTGTGGCAGAAGCTACCCAAAATCTGGCATCCTCTCTCTTCCAGAGGTCCAGTACAAGATTAATAATGATGCCAACAATGATGACATAAACGGGAAGCCATGCGATACTAAATTCTACCATCTTAATAATCTCTCCTAAAGTAAGCTGGTACTAAACTCATCAAGCACCCACCAAACAATGGCAGGGAAGAGACCAAGTACGAGTGTGAAGACAGAGAGAATGAATACAGGCCATACCTCGTACCATTTACCAGGTTTGGTGTTCTCTAGCTCTTCAGTTGGTTGCTTGTAGATGACTCGCTCAATTGCCCAGAGGTAATATCCTGCTGTGATAATCACTGACATCACTGCGATAATGGGAATAACCTTCCAAGGTCCACCCAGTAATTCAGTATCATCAAACATAGCAACAAATGCATTGAATTCTGCAACGAAGCCTGCAAGACCAGGTAGGCCCGCTGATGCAAAACCAAGGAAGACAAATAATCCTCCAGTGAATGGCATCTTGTGAGCTAGTCCTCCAACCTTGGATATATCTCTTGTATGACTCTTAGTATTGTGCTCAATTATACCACTGAGCAGAAATAGGCCTGGGGAGATAACACCATGTGCAATCATCATGTACATAGCTGCATTGAATCCAAGTGGATTGTATGCTGCAAGACCAAGGAGAACAATACCCATGTGGGATATGGAGGAGTAGGCAATCATCTTCTTCAGATCATCCTGCTGGAGTGCTATAAGTGCTGGATAAACCATGGAAACCACACCAATCCATGCAATAATCACTCTAACAGTTTTACCTTCCTCAGTGAGGAAGAATCCTGTATCTGCAAATAACCAAAAACCGATTCTCATGAGACCGTAACCACCCATTTTGAGCAATAATCCTGCAAGGATAGCTGAACCGGGTGAAGGAGCCTGTACGTGTGCATCTGGAAGCCAAGTGTGGACTGGAACTTGTGGAAACTTGGTGACAAAACCAACAAATACAAGCCAAAAGATTAGCTGCAAAGTTTTCACATCAATTCCAGGCATACCTGCCTTGAGATCAGGAAGGTAGAAAGAATTGGCATCCACATTGAGGTACAGCATGAACAGACCAATCAGCATCACAAGAGATGCTAAATGAGTGTAGATGAAGAACTTAATGGATGCGTATTTTCTGTTTGGTCCACCCCATTGTCTAATTAAAAAGAACATTGGAATAAGCACCAACTCCCATGCGATATAAAATAGGAAGAGATCAAGTGCGATAAAGGTTCCCATGACGCCAGATAAAAGGACAAGTAAGAGGCTGTAATAGGCTCCCTCATCCTCATGGACGTAAAAAGAACTGATCACTGATACAAGAAATACGACCTGGGTCAGGACAACCAAAGGCATGGATAAACCATCAACACCCACTGCATATGTGATTCCTACACTTGGAATCCAATCAGCCTGAAAGTGTAGCAGAAACCCATCACTATCAGCAGCTCTTGCAAGCCGATCTGAGGGAACAAACTCTGTAAACCACAGAACGATGCTGAAAATGGTTGTCGCGGTTATGATGCCAGTTGCAAGAAACTTGGCCTTTATCAGATTCCGTTTATCAAGAAGATAAACGAAAATCGATGATATAATGGGTAGTAATAATAACAAACTAAGTGCCCAATCATTCATAAACGATCACGTTGTGTATATTCGATCATTTGAGAGATGCTTTTTAATTGATATTATGTTGAAAATTGTAACACGCATTTTTATCTAATATTATGTTTCATTTTACGGTAATTTCCTTTGTTTTGTTTTATTCTTTGAAATATTTCATAAAGTATATGAATTTCTAAACAATTCTCAGTTGGATTCAGCGCTTTGATCAAATCCCAACTTTTTTTTCATTTTTATTAACAACGAATTTTCAAAAAGATGAATATTAGAATAATTATTTGCAAATAAGTTGTTAATATTATTATAATTACTACTTAATTATTTGAATAATAGATTTGTTAATTTTATATTTAGATTTACGTGATTATTATTCAGTAATAGCTATCGATGACATTAAGGGTGATAAGAACAAAGTATGAAAGAATGATTACAATTCCGAGAACCATAAACCTGGCATACATTCCAACTTGTCCTGTCTGAAGTCCACGTAATCTGGAACCAACACGACTTACCACATCAGAGATCCATTTGACAAATCCATCGATGATGTTCATATCTGTCCAGTCGCTGATGTAAGCACCACCAAGAGCGAGTCTATCTGCAACTAAGTAATCAATAATGGTCTCATCAATAATTGTTTTATCAAACCACTGACAAGCACCACCAATGGGCATGATGAAGTTATTGGCAAATCCATATAATAAATCATCAAGATAGAACCTTTTCTGGAAGATATTGGCAAATATCTGCACAATTCCGTTACTAAGGATGTTCTCTTTGACCTCACTTCCTCCATAAATGAAGAAGGCAAGACCAAAACCAATTGCAACTGCGGCAAAGGAAATGACACCGTCGATTATATGGAACTCAACTCCATGGGCACCTAGCATCGTTCCCAGAGCATACTCAAAATTGAGTAGGGTGTGCAATCCTTCTTCTCCCTTGGCAAGATTAACGACAGTACCTATACTGAACCAAATGGATTCAACCACCACAAAGAATGCTAGGAAGATCAAGGCAATCTTCATATTTCTGCTGGTTGGTCCAGGTTCTACATGTTCCTTATCATATCTAGGATCTCCATGGAATGTTCTAAACCATAGTTTTGTGGAATAGAATGCTGTAATCACTGCTGTGAGTAAGCCTACTATCCATAGGAAGGTATTTCCACTAATGTGATCTGCTTCCTTCATAGTTGCAAGAACTGCATCTTTGGACCAGAAACCGTTCATAAAGGGGAATCCCATTAGACCTAGAAGTCCGACAGTCATGGTTCTGTATGTCCAAGGCATCTTGGACTTGAGACCTCCCATATCTGACATTTCTTGAGAGTGTACAGAATGAATTACAGCACCTGCACATAGAAATAGTAATGACTTGAAGGTAGCATGAGAGATTAAATGGTAGAACCCTGCAGTTAACCCTCCAGCTCCAATTGCCAAGGCTATATACCCTAGTTGAGAGATGGTCGAAAATGCTAGAACCTTCTTGATATCAGTTGCTGTGAGAGCAATGAGACCTCCCATGAGTGCTGTAAATGTACCAAACCATGCAATAATATTTGCAGGGGTCATGAAGGCTGCAAATGCCCCCTCTCCAGTTAATACGCTTGCTTCTTCAGGAAGTATTACATGAAGATCATGAACCTCATAGAAGGTGAAGAAGCCTCTGGCAATCAGATATAGACCCGCCTTAACCATAGTTGAAGAATGCAGTAGTGCAGAAACAGGGGTTGGCCCCTCCATTGCTTCGGGTAACCATCCAAATAGTGGAACTTGAGCGGATTTACCGACAGCTGCACCAAAGAGGAACAAGGCAGGTAATGCAACCTGTGCCATTGTAAGCTCTCCTTGATGAAGAAGATCTGCTATCTCCACATAATCAAAGGTATGTGCGATAGGGTAAAGGAAACCCATTGAGAAGACAAATGCTACATCTCCCACTTTATTATACATGAATGCCTTCCTTGCAGCCTCAGCAGCTGATGCTTTTGGCCAGAAATATCCAATCAATAAATAAGAACTGAAACCCAAGAGTTCCCAGAAGATAAATGACATGAATAGATTACTAGCAAGGACAAACCCAAGCATAGAGCTGGTAAAGAAATTCAATGTACCAAAGAATCTGGTATAAGCTTCGTCTGCATGCATATAGTGGGTTGCATAGAAATGAATTGCCGTTGCTATGGTGGTTAATGCCACAAGAAAGATTACACTTAGAGGATCAAGTAATATTCCCCACTTAAATGCAGTATGACCAGTAGTTGAAGGTAAGAAATCGAAATCTCCCTGAACCTTCAGGATCTCACCATGCCCTTCAAGAGAGACATAATGTGAGAAGTAATTGATTGCCACAACAATAGAGATCACCCATGATATTGCAAGTCCTGCAGTACCAAAGTATCCAGTGAGGCTCTCGCTGAATTTGAAGTTAGATCCCTTCTTTATCTCAACCGCTCTGAGTGCCAGTAGCACCAGCCCGGTGAGGAAGGGAACAAGAATGACCAGCATGGCCATGGTAATTAGGGTTGGATCCTTTTCAAAAAGGGAATGTGCAATTTGTTCTACTTCGTCAGACATTAATATGCCTCCTCCGTCTCTCCAAGTGAGAAAATATTGGGAACAACAATCTCACTATAATTTCTGTAGACGCTTAGGAAAATAGCCATACCAATGGCTGCTTCGGCTGCGGCTATAGCTATGATGACAAGCATGAAGGTCCATCCCTCCACACCTATTCCATGTGCACCATTAAAGGCAGCAAGTGCAACATTTGCTGAGTTAAGAAGAATTTCTACAGAAACAAGAATTCTAACAGCATTTTTCTGGGTTAGTACACCAAAAAGTCCACCTGAGAACATCAGGATACTCAGTGTCATAAAGTATTCTACGGGAATCATAGTTCTTCCTCCTCTTCAGCAGGTTCTTCAACAGGAAGCTCTTCTTCTGTCACTTCAACAGATTCAGTTGGAATTGGTTCTTCTACGGGAGTATCGACCATACTTTCCATACCCGGAAGCTGATCGAGATCCTCTTTCTTGATCTCAATTCTGGCAAGGTATTCATCACTCAGATCCTCCAAATCTGTCTCTCTAATAGCAAGTTTTACTGATCCCAAGATTGCAGTTAGGAGGGCAAGAGCGAGTATGAAAACTACCTCGGCCATGTTGAACCAAAGATAGACTGAAAATTCTCTGATTTGAATAAAAGCTTGTCCATATGTCTGTGTGGTGTCTCCTAGCTGATGTACATCAGCTCCAAAATCAGCATTGGTAACAGAATCCCACACTAATAGAACAAGGTCAACAACAAAGATCGCAAATAGGATAAGCTGATATTTTGTGGTCCGAGCAAATCCAAGTAGACTGGTATCAATAAATAATTCATCTTGCTCGGTAAGTACACCAGCGAATAGCATTAATACTGCAATACCTCCTGAATATACCATTAATTGGTAGGCAAAGAGGATCTCAGAATTAGCCAGCAAGAAAATAAATCCTGTGGCAATAAGCATTAAAATTAGCCAATATACACTCTGCATGGTTTTCTCGGAGGTTAAACTCTTGAATATCGAGAATAGGATAAATGCGGACAAGGCGAGGAATGGAATTAGTATCATATCAAATGCCATAATAACTCACCTTTAAAGTGGCCAAGGTATGTCAAAGAGATTGACATCCTTGCCTAAGAGGAATAGTAATAAGATTACTATTGATATGGGTAACAGGTATTTCCAACCGAGTACTAGGAATTGATCAATTCTGAACCTTGCCAGAGCAGATCTCATCCATGCTGCAATAAAGACAATTCCATACACTTTAATGCTCAAAGCAATAAATTGTATCAGCCCATTACTCTCGAAAGACGCATTCCATCCTGGTATGGGTAATAGATCATAACCTCCCACGAAGAAATAGATGACCAATAAACCATTGGCCCAGAGGTGTAGGTATTCAACCATCATCAAAGCAGCCATCCTCCAAGATGCAAATTCAGTCCTCGGTCCCATTACTAGTGATGCCTCATCTTCTGGTACATCGAATGGGATACGCTCTGTCTCAGCTATTCCACAGAGTAAGAACACCAAACCAGCAAAAGCACCGATTCCCCAGTATCTGAATATAAACCAACCATGCTCCACCTGATAGGCAACGATAACATTTAGATCAAAGGAACCCACAGTTGCTACAATACCAAGAATGGATACAAGCATTGGAATTTCATAGGCAATTAACTGACCTGCAGATCTAAATCCTCCGATCAGTGAGTACTTGGAGTTGCTTGCCCAGCCACCTATTAACATCATTGGAGGGAATACACTGAATACAGCGAATACATACAGAAATCCTATGGTCATATTTCCAGGAGTTAATCCCTCTGCACCCCAAGGTAAGGGTGCATATGCCATGATTGCAGATGCAGTTACTGCAAATACTGAAAGGAAGAAACCTGTTCTATCAGAACCGACAGGACGATTATCCTCTTTGATTAATAATTTGAGGGTATCTGCAGGAATTTGTAGTACACCAAAGGGACCTACATATGATGGACCACGACGTTTCTGTTGTCTACCCATTGTTTTTCGTTCAATATAAGGAGCGAAAAGCTGGTTGACCAGAGACCAAGTTGTGAGGAGAATAGCACCCACAACGATATATACCCAAGTCAAATTTTCGGGCATTTCAAAAAATGGGGTGATTAACTTCTCGAATGGTAAATATTCGGGATCAGACATTTTTATTCTATGTCGCATGAAGAAGTGATATTTATAATTTAATTGATTTGTAATGATATTTTATCAATAAACATATTCTAAAAAAAGCAAATAATGGAATTTTTCAATTTTTACAGAGAGATTTTGATTTTCATACCGATTTTTCATGTTTTTTCGTAATAAACAGCAGATTAATGACCCTTATTCAACGGTATCCTCCAAGTATAATAGATAAAATCATTGGCGCAAAACTCCAAACCTTAAAATCCAATAATGTGTGAAATTTTCATTCAAAACATTCGTGCGCTCAAAAACTATATTCCTGCACAACTGTTTATTCAAATATTTTTTTACCTCGATTGCTTTGCTAAGAATTGTTTTAACATTTGAGTGAACCCCTCTCGGTTTGAACTGGCGACAATTGCATGGTATTCTCTCTCCAATTGGGATTCTAATGTGGAACTTAACCCATGACGCAGGAGCCGTTTCGTTTCCACAGTCGCTGTTCTGTCACTCCTACCATATCCTCCTGCGATTTGCATTGCCTTACTATATCCCTCTTCATCATCCTTGACAAGAATATCCACCGCTCCCAAATGTTTTGCTTCTTGAGCAGAATATACCTTACCTGTGCATATGCCATGTAATGTTTCAGCATACCCAAATCGATTGCTGAATAGCACTGAGGATCCTGAATCAGGTGTCAAGCCAATACTACCAAATGCCATGGCAAGTTTTGCCCTCTCAGTTGCTATGATATGATCTGCAGCTAAGGCAAGTGATAAACCACCACCAGCAGCCGCTCCATTAATGATACTGATCACGGGGATGGGAAAGGTAACCAGCAAGTAGACTATTTTATTGATGGGTGGAACTACCTCCTGCAGGTATTCATGAGTAGAACCTGTTTCCAGACCCTTTGCCATCAGCTTGATATCTCCTCCCACAGAATAAAATTTGCTTTTTGAGCAGAGAATCAAAGCATTAAAACGCTCATCGTCTGCATACTTATGTAATGTAACTAATAACTCCCCAAGAAATTCACTAGTAAAGCTATTTGAAATATGTGTATCCAATCCCATGTAGATCGTGACAACCTTTTCTTCAAGCATTTCATTGATCTCTAAGTACTTCATACACCTCTTAATTATCATCAAAATATAAAGATTTCAATATCAAAGATGTAGTGATAAGGTTTTAGTATAGAATTTTTATTGGTAAAGAAATAGAATTTAAAATACTCTCTGAGAACATTCAATTCTCGATGAAACGCGTAGTAGTAGCACTGGGGGGTAATGCCCTCTCTGACGCAAAAAAGAAAGGAGAACCCTTTAAAGAGCAGTTGGAAAAGATTAGAAATACAGCCAATACCCTGGCAAAACTTGTTGCAAAGGATTATACGGTAGTCATCACCCATGGTAATGGTCCACAAGTGGGCAGTCTACTGCTCCAGCAACAGGCTGATGTACATGGGTCGACAAATCTTCCACTTAATATCCTAGGTGCTCTGTCTCAGGGTCAGATAGGTGTAGCATTACAGCATGCACTTGTTAATGAACTCCGTGATTTAGGCCTAGAGAAGAAGGTTTATGTCATTCCAACCACCGTGATTGTTGATAAGAATGATCCTGGATTTAGCAATCCAACCAAACCCATTGGCCCATTCTACAACGAGGAGGAGTACCGCAATCTCTATCAGAGTGATCATCAATATACCAAGAAAAATGAAGGTTACCGAAGAGTTGTAGCGTCTCCTCAACCTCTCCATGCCTACGAGGCAGATCTTATTAAACAACTAATGGAGGAAAACCATTTAGTTGTTGCAGTAGGTGGTGGTGGTTCTCCAACAATTGATGATGGAAAATTACAGCTAGTAGATGCTGTTATTGATAAGGATCTTGCATCCGCTGTTTTAGCTTCCAGTATTGGTGCTGATATGCTTGTAATTCTTACGAATGTTGATGGTGTATACCGTGATTTTGGTACTGATAAACAGAAACTTATTAGCAAGTTATCTGGAGAAGAGGCAAGATCTATGCTGGAGACCAATGCTCAAGCAATGTCTGGAAGCATGGGCCCCAAGATTAATGCCTGCTTGAATTTCAAGGGTGAATCCTTGATCACATCAGTTGAATTATTATTTGATGCCCTTGAGGGTACCACTGGAACAAGAATTATCAATTAATATTGTTGGAAAACTATTTATTCTTTCTTCTAGCCTTTCTTCGCGCTAGTAGCTTCTCAAGATCAGATGTTACAGAACCATCAGGTGAACCGCTTGGTGCAGGATCAGTCGGGTGGTGTATAGGTTGGACCTGCTGGGTTTCTTGTGTTGGTTCCTCGAAAACCGGTTGTTTTGGAGAAGATTCTTGAGTTTGAGAGAAAGCTGCAGCCATTTCCTGCTGTGGAGTGCCAGCATTGACATCAGTAAAAGCAGTACTTGATGCACCAGGTGCAAACATATCCAATGATTGTATGATTTCCTTAGCCAGTGATTTCAAAGTTGGATTGAGGGAGGACTGATACTGTGCGAAACTAGTTTTCACCTCATTCAGATAATGTAATCCACTCTCTCTATCTCCTGCAACAAATGACGATATAGCTTGAATGATAAACAAACGTAGCATCTTATCTGCGGGCATCCCGCTGGGATCTCCAAACATATTGACTACCTTACTATTTCTTCCCACGTGGCTATATTAAGATTTGCAGATCAGTTTGAACCTTCACTTTCAATCATCTGTACTCTTTGCTTATATACCCTGGAGCAGTATGAAATCTATGATAAGTAAAGAAGAGTTCATACAGCGATTGAGGACACAATTTGGGGTGTTCCTCAACCATGATGAATACGAGAAAGCCTATGAGAGATCACTGGTCATTCTTGATGAGATAGAGCCAGATAGTAATGCAGATATGTTTTATCTGTTTATCCATGCTCTATTACTTGATGTTCTCAAACGGCTTGATACTCTTGAACAGATGATTTAGAGCTCATTTTTTACAAGATTAAATATATCTAATCGTAATTTAAGCAATATTGTATCGAAATCCAAAGTATTACTACCTATATGCTCGATACTATCCTTGGCATTGATAACGATCCTGTTGAATTCATTCATTACTTTGTGTAGAAATCCTGAGATCACTTCAGATTTACTCAAGAGCATATCATCGAGATTGTGATCTGCAACAAATGAAATGATGAATAGTTTATTCGAATCCTTGTTTAGCAAGTTGATAAATGCTATATAGTGCAATGAGCCATTTGGAGATTGCCACGGACTTGATCCTTCCACATGTGGAGAATTATCCAGAAGATCTGTATCAATGAGAGTAGATATTTTCATTGCTGAGATAAATTCTTTGTTATTCACCTCTGAACTAGGTGACTTTTTGATAATTGATGGGCCAGCAAAGTCATCATACATCATGATATAGGCAGCGGGGAGATAATCATCAATTTTTAGTTCCCTTTTAACCTCTTTTTCCAGCGGGGTCTCGTACTGTTTAAGTATCGCCTCTACAGTTGTTTGCACACAGCTTTGAATATTAGTACCTATTTTAGCAGAGGTTCGATATGAAAGAATAGTATAATCAGGTAATCGTTGTCGTAGATTTGTAATATAGGTATCTTGATCCTGTTGCGTAATTTTGACTTCGAGATCGATCTTGTTACCGATGACCGCGATAATTTTTCCAAGGTTAGATAGTGATGTGAATCGTTCGATCCAAGTATCCAGTACATCAAAAGTATCAGGGTTTGTTACATCGAAGATGACCAACGCGGCATGTGAACCGCGGAAGTACCTTGGGTGGGCTTTCTCATAGAGATCTTGTCCTGCAATATCCCAAAGTGAATTTTGCGTCACCACACTTGCCTCATCATGCTCGTTTACTTTATATGAGAAGATACTGAAGTCTGCCCCAATTGTTTGCAAGTAATTTGCTCGGAAGCTCTTTCCTAAATAGGATCGACGTAGAGAAGTCTTGCCTACAGTGGGTGAACCGATGAGAATGATCTTTGTGGCAAAGTGTTTGGTTTTAGACATCGTCTCGTCTAGAGCTCGTGTTTATGTTGATAAACTTAACTAGTGAGAAGAATACAAACTCACAGTATCTGACAAACCTTTCCTAATTACACCTAAATCGCTTTAAAAAAAATCCATAGTCTACGCAAGTTCCTAGATTGAGAAATCAATTTATGTATGCGAAGCATATTATGGGTGCTTGCGATGGAGCATCCTAGAGGATTAAGAAGAAAATTTTCGACTAAAATTGTGATCATAGGTGACGGTCGAGTAGGTAAAACGTCCCTTAGACGTGCATATTTGGGGAAGAGCTTCAAATCCAACTATTTGAGTACAATAGGAGCGGATTTTTCAGTTACAGAATATCAAGTTGATTCTCTTCCTGTTCAAGTAACAATCTGGGACATCGCAGGCCAACAGATATTCAATATCACCCATGGTGCGTATTTCCGAGGGGCTCATGCAGCAATTGTAATGTATGATGTAACAAATAAGGAATCATTTGATCAAGTGAAAGTATGGATTGATCGTTATGTGGAGTTATCCAATATTGGTAACATTATTGCCATTGTTGGTAATAAAATTGACCTCCTTGAGGTTCCAAACATTACAAGTAATTTCATTGTCGAAGATGATCAACATAAGAAGGTTGAGGAGTTGCGAAAGTTATTTCCTGATTACTTCATCTCGTCTTATCGTACCTCTGCAAAAACAGGGAAGAATATCCAGGCATGTGTGGAGGAAACTGTACGTAAGATTGTAGATGTGTTTATCAATGAGGCAACCATCAAGGACAAGCCGAAACCGAGATTTGAGGATTATATCCCCGCGGCTTATATCACACTCTATGATGAGTTGATAGGTCCAACCATTATTAAGAAATCACCAAGTTATGATACCTTCTCAGATAAGGAATTTGTTAACAGCATTAAAGTTGCTTCTACTATTGATGTTGAGGCGCTGGCTGGATCTTCAAGTGTTGAGGCAAGTATGCCATGGAACGATCCACGTGGATATTTTCATTATATTGCCTTCATTGATCTTCTAAGCTCATCCAGTAACATTTACATTATCGGATTTGTCTGTCTGCGTGATATCAATGATTTGATACTCTCAAATTATGAATTAGTATCTGGCTTCATGCACAAGGCCATGAACCAGTTCAATGAGGCAATAAAATCCCATGAAACCGAAAGTATTGAAGAGATTGCAGCTTCAACCGTAATATTTGATGAGCTCCTATTGAATTTTAGATTGAATATTTTCAAAGTAATTGAAATCGATTAATAATACATAGGTATGATTAGGATATATATTAGTTGAAGAATATTGGTCATCTATGTTTGTGGTTTATATGTTAGAATTAGCTGATGGGTCTATTTATACAGGATACTCTAGAGACCTTGAGAGGAGATTAGATATGCACAGAACTGGAAAAGGCAGCAAGTATGTCAGATCTAGATTACCCTTGATCTTGCGTTATACCCGGGAATTTGAAAGTAGGTCTCAGGCAATGCAGTATGAATACAAGTTAAAACAATTAAATCATAAAAAGAAACTTGCTTTCATTGAAGGAAATGTAGTTTGCTGAAAATATTAATCCTAAGTAATTATCGATAGTTAAATTGGTTAATCTGATGGATTTTCATGATGGCCTCATCTATGGAAATGGATTTCAGTACAGCATCATGTTTCTCAACAGTGTTGATCTTCTTTAGTCTCATGAATGAGGGTTTGGTTAGTCGAATTGCGTTGAGGGGTTTGGTCTTGGAAAATGTTATTGCCATGATTAACTATAACATCTACTAGTATATAAAATCATTCTCCGTGATAATATTGGTAGAGGGTCTGAAGTCGTTGTTTTTATGGAATCCGTACTATCAGAATGAATCCGAAATACGGACTTACGAATTTCGAACTTCTCTCAGAATTTTGTCATTCAGGGATCTGAAATTACAAAATATAAATTATTATATCTATAGTGTCGATAGGTTTCCTATAAAAATTAACTATGTAATATAAGTATTAATAAATCAATTAATTTATTGCTGCAGCTATAATAGAAAACTATACTTTTAGGGGGATTACTCTTAGATAATTGAATTAATTGATTATTTAGAGGCCTCAGAAGTAAAAATTAGACTTTTTCTCAATCGCGTATATAACTTTATACAAAGCTGATAGTAATCAGATGTCGAAATTTAGCATATCCTGATGAGATCCTTCCTTTCATTTACGAATGTCGTAATACCTTTGTGGGGAATACTTTAAGGCATCAATATTCCAAAATATCACACAAGTATCGATTTTACAAAAGGCGCCACACCAATTATTAAAAATCAGTATCATTTATTGTTGTATGATCTATTTTCCAATTTATAACTCGGCGAAATGGAGCAGATTTCTTATGCAATAATCATCTCTTTGTTCAGATACCTTAATTAAAAATGATCTTAAGATATATCTTAGATTATGACTGACAGAACATTACATAAGGTTGCTATTCTAGGAACCCCACGATCTGGAAAAACTACTTTTTGTGTGCGATTAGCCAAGGGGCTCTTTGCTGAGAATATTCCCACAACACGTGGTCTTGACTTCCATGTGGTTACTGCGGATCTTGAAGGATTAAAATTACAGATCTGGGATATGGCTGGTCAAAACCATTTCCGAGAGGCAGGAGTGTTTGATGGTATGGTTTCTGGGGCTTCAGCTTTTCTCTTCTGCTATGATGCCAGTGATCCCAGTTCAATACGAGAGATAGATAACTGGCTAGAGATTGCAAAGCAACACGAGCATTTTGAGAAAACTCAGAAATACCTCGTTGGTCTAAAGGCAGATTTGATATCAGAATCCTCTATGATCGGTCTTAATAATCTTGTAACCAAACATGTGGATAATCAAATTCTAACGAATCACTTCATCCTGAGTACTAAAAGTGAGATCAATTTAGATTCATTTTTGGCTACACTTGCTGAGGATCTTACGAAAATAACCCGTGGATAATCAAATTCTAACGAATTTCATTTGAGAAGCACCATTCGTTCAATTAAATGTCATACAATTCATCTATCTTAATATTGTACGATAAATGTGGACGAGACTTCCTTCAAACGGTACCTAATATCCAAACGAAAAACTCCCTCTGTAATTGAACGTAATATTAGAACAGTGCTTCTAATCGAACAACTATTGGATAAATCCATAGATGATTGCGAGGAATGAGATATTGACAAGTTACTCGATCTATTACTTTTAGACAAAAAATCACCGAAGGGATATCTCTACTGTCTAATGAATTATTGTAAAGCCAATAATTTGGAATTATATTCGTACATCGTAAGGTGTAGGGAAAATTTTACTAAACAGTCACGAAAAGTATTTTCCTTGAAAGAATTCAAGATGGTCAATACTGAAGATATCAAAATTCTTCGTGATTTGGGAATCAAAAATGTGGATCAAATGATTGCAGAATGTAGCACACCAACGCAGAGGAAGAGTTTATCTCGAAAAACAGGAATCCCTAAGCAAGAAATTCTTCGATTGGCCCAATTGGCAGAATTAACCAAGATAGGGTACATAAAGTCTACTTTGGCACCTCTGTATCATGCAGCCGGTATTATAAATGCCAAGATACTGGCATCCTACTCAGCAGAGGGTTTACAATCACATTTTAGGGATTTTATACAGACACATAACTATCCTGCTCAGGTGCCATTTGTGAAGGATCTAAAGAACAATATTATCAATGCCAAGAAATTCACAACACAAATTACTATTTAGGTCAGGTTTGCTCATTCTTCAGCAAGAGAGAATTCCACAGCTGCCCGAGCATGTATTTCAGTTGTATCAAATACAGGAATATTTACATCTGATTGCTTAATCAATAAACCAATCTCAGTACAGCCAAGAATGACTCCCTCAGCACCATCCTTTTCCAATTTATCAATTATGGTCCTGTAAATCATCTTTGATTTTTCATGTATTTTACCCAGGACAAGTTCCTTATAGATTATCCGATGGATCTCATCCCGATCTCCCTTATCCGGAATCATCACATCCAGATCATGATTTTCAACTAATCTCCCCTTGTAAAACTCCTGTTCCATGGTGTAATTTGTACCAAGGAGAGCAATCCTAGTAATTCCCTGTTTCTTGACTACATTTGCTGTTGCATCAGCAATATGTAATAGAGGTATACTGAGCTCCTTCTCCATTTCACCTGCCATCTTATGCATAGTATTAGTGCAAATAACTAAGCACTCTGCACCGGCTCGTTCAAGGGCTTTGGATGCTCCGATCAATATTTCAGTCATTCTATTCCAATCCCCCCTCTCCTGTAACCGTTCTATTTCCTCAAAATCTACAGAATACATGATACAATGCGAGGAGTGAGTGCCACCCAGCCTTCTCTTGACCTCTTCATTAATAATCCGATAATATTCAAGTGAACTCTCCCAACTCATTCCACCCAATAAACCAAGTACCTTCATACTTCAACTTATAAGCAATTAGAATTTGAATTCTTCTACTTTTTGTTGAATTAAGATTGATTTAAGGGTTGATATTGTTCTTGAGGATTGAAATTTCTTTCTTTTTACTCGTAATTATCTCATTTGTGACAACTATATTTTATAACATTGAAGAAAAATTATCAGTTCATGAATATTTTTGCTATTATTGGATTCATCACCGTAGTTGTTCTTCATCTGCTGGGAGAATCAATACTCATCAAAGGCAGGGATGTAGGGATGAATATTCGCTACATCAGTAAACCTCTGTTAATGCCTCTACTTCTTACTCTCTATCTTACAGGGATAGATGATCCCTCTATTTGGGTAATATTCGCTGTAGTGGGAGGATGGATTGGAGATATCTGCCTGATGATTCCAGATCCCAAGGAGACCAAGAAATTCTTTCGTATTGGACTAATCGCCTTTCTTCTTGGTCATATATTCTATATTATCGCTATCCTTCAGCTCATCACCATATCTGAATGGTGGTACTATTTGTTGAGCCTACCATTCATCATATATGGTGTTGTAGTGTACAAACAACTAGTTCCTCATACGGGTAAGATGAGGGTTCCAGTTACCATCTACATCATAGTTATTCTTGTCATGGGCATATCCACCATGTTTTTATGGGAGAGTATTACAATAGACCGAGTACTTCTTCTTGTAACAGGTGCCATTCTCTTCATCCTTTCTGATACAATTAATGCTTTCAACAAGTTCAAAGAAAAAATCGCTAACGAGCGAATCTACACCATGAGTACATATTTAATTGGTCAATTTCTCTTAATCCTTGGCTTTCTTGAGTCAATAGAGATTTAACAATTTACACTATAGTATCATCATAATCCAATGAGAAGGTATCTCTTATCCAAGACATAGTATCATCATCCTCAGTTGCTCCCGGAACTCTTGGGCTCATAGATTTCAATTGCATGCCTTCCTCACGTAATCTTGCAGCCTCTACCGACAGATCCTTGATGAAATCCACCTTCCCCCGTGTGCATTGCACCTTGATCAGACGTTTGAATGCCACAGGATCCTGAAAACCCATATGAACATAGTATTTCTGGATAAAATCATTACCTAGTAGGATAACACCAGTGAAATTGAGAATCAATCCAATGTCCTTGTATTGATATTTGAATAGCGAATCTTCAGACTCCTGGGCTTCTATATCATGTATTCTAACAGGGTTCTCGGTATTGATAAGCAATTGCTGAAGTAAAATCGCCTCCTTTTTCACTTCAAAAGTACAAAGAAACCCATCCCAGCAAGCCGTACATGTGGAATAGGTATCCATATTATACATGGCTGGGTCAAACAATTCATCTCCTCTCATCCCAACCAAGCTCCATGATTCACCGTCTACAAGAAACTGATTATGCATTTGAGCAGTCATTGCTTATTTTATACTTCTTCACTATTTATCCATTTATGGACAATTATGGACATCAACTCAATTTTGATCTTACATATTGATAAATTCTACGTAAAACTATCACAGGAATACTAGTTGATTACATCCTGGACAGGGTTCGTCTTCTGTGAATGTATATCAAAGGAAAAATTATAATGCTGAATAGATATAGAGATTCTCGGTTATTGGAATTACTCGAGGTGGAAACTATTAATACATCAGTTTTAGTTGTTTCAACGTGATCAGTTGGATCTGCAACCTGACCAAAAAAGGATTCAAAAACATCCAAGTCTATCTTCATAACTCGAGTCATCGACAAGCCTAGCTGATTATCTGATGTGTATGAATATTTGAGTAATAAGCCTGTTTCCTTATCATATGTTAACTCACTTTGGTATTTGTCAGTTCCAGATCCAATAAAATATATCTGACGACCATAATACTTCCCTTCCTCAATAAACATGTAATTTCCAAAAACAATCTCATCTAAAATCCATTCATCAATATCCAGCCTAATTATCTCGAATTGATAATTGTTCTGTGGAAATCCCTTGCCACTATAACTAGATGGATTCATGGATGCATCTTCATAATATTCCCGAATTGATACGGATGAGTAATTAGAGATAGATGTTTCTAGGTAATTGTTTGTTATTCCATTTATACTACTATTTGCTACCAGTACAGCTTGGTTTGTATCATTCAGGGTCAATTCATTAAAATCCGAATTGTAGGTTGCTGTGTAATATGATGGGTAATATGGAAAATTGTTTTGAAATACCATCGCCGTATATAGATATTCTCTCTTTTGATTAATCAATATTGTATCATTGGAAAATGAGTAGATATCATATGTTTCATTATATCGATAGGTCTGGATTCGATAATTATTATCCCACTCGTATTTAGTTTCATCATACCCGGAATACTTGAGATCAATCTCAATAATCTTGTCCTCAAAATTAATGTTTGAATGAACGGGGAAACAGGATACTACTATCATTAATGCAAAAATAATCCATTTCATCTGATGAGAATGGTAAATTTACCTATATAAACAAAAGCTATATCAATCTTATAGTTGAGGAGTAATGGTAATTTTATTGTTGAACCTAATATGATGGTATTTTAAAATTACATAGATTTTCTTCTTAATACTGGGATGCTGATAATTGCTATTAGTGCAACCAATAACTCAAAACCAGGTAGACCCAGGGTGGGGCCACTCTGTGTTCGTCCATTTTCAAAATTTAGTATTAGGAGTAGATCAGTAGTCTTACCTGAATTATCAGTTGCAGTGATCTCCATTTGATACTCATCATCTGCGTATTCTGCTGTATCTAGATTGTAGCTGTACTCATCACCGTCCTTGCTCATAGTTGGTGTGCTTCCATCAGGTAAGCTGATCTTGACTGAATTAATTCCGAAATCATCAGTGGCAGAAACCAGTATCGTGATCTCACCACTTACTGTATCTCCGTTATTAGGCTCAAGTAGTGTCAGATTTGGAGCCTCAGTATCCTCTACCAATGGACCTTCTCCAATAAGGGTGAATACTAGTGTTGGTGATTGCACAGTATGGGTATTCTCATCCATATCAGTCACCTCAATGTACCAATTGTAGGTATCTGGTTGCCATGTACTCAAATCTATATCAACGAAATAATTTGATCCATCCACTTGCATAGCAAAACTGAGATCGCCAATAATAAGCTCAACACTGGCCACCCCTACATCCTCGTTGATACTTACCTCAAAGTGTAAGATTGGATTCTCTGAGGCATTAACCTGGGCATTATTTTCAGGATACTCAACTAGAGCAATGGTTGGTGGATTGCCAGTGGGTATATTATCAATAACCACAGATGTATCTGCACGGATCCAATTACCATTCATATCAAGTGTCTCTATCAAGATGGTCATTGGTCTGTTCTCAAGTTCATGAATGGTATCAAAGGAGAAGGTATAGTACATGGTGAAGCTTCCATCACCATTATCCACAACATTGTAGGGATCAACAATATATCCTCCCAGACCGATCCATAGCACAGTGGTGAATACTTCCTTATCATCAGTGATTGACCAGTTGAATTGCACAATATCTGCAACATGGGCTCCCTTTGCAGGCATACTTGTCATATCGATACTGGCATCAGGAGTACCTGCGTAGTTTTGCAGGTTAATAGAGGTTCCATATCCCTGGCCGACATTTCCTGCAATATCACTTAGATCCATCCACATCTCGTAATCGCCATCAGGTAACACAGTTGTGTCGATAGTCTTGGTATAACATTCCTGATCTCCATTAGTGGAGTTGTATTCCATCTGGTAGACAAACAGAAATTCCTCATTATTCACAGGAGAATCATCACGAAACAGGGTAATATTGACCTCACTGATTCCTGAACCTGGGAATTTGGGGAACCACTGATAGCTGGTCTCATTATACCAGTGACCACCATCTCCAATATCATTCACCCGAGCAGCAAATTTCACCTCTCCACTAAATGTGTTGGAGAAATCTCCATTCCATGCAGGATGATTAAACCAATCATATTCAACATAATTGTAATCTCGCCAGAGGAACTGATCCATATGAGGTGCCTCAATATCAACTGAACGATCAAGGAAGTCATAATTGAAGCTGATATTGAAGTTATCTATTGGACCGATTATGGATCCATCATGCTCAGTAAGAAGAGGATTGGTAGTGTACAGATTGAGGTTGTACCCAAACTTGTCTATATCACCGTAAGAATCCTCCCAAATGCCGTAGGTGTATCCAATACCATTATTTCTCTGAGGTCTAACTTCTATGTCGTTGTTCCAATCACCATTAAATGGAACATTTAGGGATAATGAGATCTGATCCGTCTGATTATTCCATGGTATCCCATTCCAGCCAAGATTGGCAGGATTATACAGATCAATGAAATGACTGCTCTGGGCATGATCCCAGTCATAGGGGATCAACTCGCCTGGGAGATTGGTGTAGTGAATACTGCTTCCATACAAGTTAACCTCTCCATAATCACCGAATTTATCTGGATAGATTCTATAGGTGAAAAATACAAGCTCATCAAGTGTTGAATTCATCATCATTGCTGATTGCTGGTATCCATACACCGATTCTACAAATGCAGTATAATCATATGGGCTCATATCCATCTGGATCTCATAATACGAGCTATTATAACGTGTTTGAGTATTCCAGTCAAACCATGTGGTATATTCATCTACCCACTCTGAGGAATTTTGTGAAAAATCAAGACCTAGGTTGACTGATAAATCAGCCAGTATAGCACTGATTTCAGCATCCTTGTTCCCCTGTTGATCAAACATCATCCTCATAACAAAGTAGTTGTACACATCATAGTATTCCAATTCAAAGTAGAGAATATCTTCACTTAGTGGTAAATTAGCACCGAAGTTCTCAGTAAGTCTGGCTCTATCCTTACCAGTGCTTGACAATCCCAAGGTGTCAAACCCTCGTGGATCCACATTCCACCACAGATTATCACGATTAATCCAGCTATCCTGGATGAAGGTATAGTCAAAGCTCAAGGTCATATCCGTGATGACTGCACTGGTATCGTAAAGAGTGAAATCAGCATGCCAAGCTTCATAATCATTTTGCCTCTCAGGTGAGGGATGATAATACCAGTACACATCTGAGTATGAGGTATTACCAGGGTTTAGTATTGGATTTGTTACATCAGGTAATGATATGTACATCTTGAGGTTATCTGCATAACTCGATCGTTTGATCTCAGAAGTATGAATAAAATCGTTTATTGTGAGCAGATGTCCACCCTCTGCTTCCATGAAATCATACTTGAATTCTAGATTTATTTCCATGGCGATTTTATTTGCATCGAATTTCCAGAACCAATAATTCAAATTCCTTGCTGCAAAGACATCTATAGTCTCTGCCAATCCTCCATAATTGCGTGGCACACTGGCGTCAACGACTACCTGCATGTTCGTCCAATCCACATGGCCTCGGTAAGATACATGTGTTACCTGTTCCCAATCCTCACCAGTCCAGCGATCCTCTCCCCAGCTACCATCAAAATACACCTCGAAATAAATTACCGTATCAAGCAATGCTATCAGCTGATTTCCAGCAAATTCAGCCACAGCTGGATCATTGGTCTGAAAAACTAGATCAAATTGCACATTTTCCTCCCATGGGTTATGTGCCTGCCAAGTGGAGAACCCACCCCATAGAAATAGGTTGGTGGGATCCTGAAATTCACTGGTATCCAACTCTCCAAAATTCATTGGATATCCAGATAGGCCAACAGATGACCACAAATGACCATTTGATCCCAACCACATGTTGATCTGCTCATGATACCATGTATTTGTCTCATCCAGATCAGGTATGTATCGTTGTTGAATTTGTCTTGCTGGCTGATCTTGTGCGGTCAATGGAATAATTGACAAACTAAGAAGAACCAACATTAATAATGTAATTAATTGTTTTTTCATAATTACAAATACAATGATTTTTTAGTTTATAAATCTTCTTTAATTAAATTCCGCATTTTGACAGTTACTTCAATAAGCAAAATATAATCGTTACGCCGAAATAAACTGGTACATAGATGGTTCGTTTCAGTTTTATCATATAATTACTCCCTCAAGCACCTTCTGCAGAAAATATTATTTTAGAAATATTATTACTTCATGAGAATTTTTACCAGATCCTCGATTCTCATATTTCACAATACCCAGCTTTTGTCTGAGTGGGTTAACTAGTTTATGTTTTCCAAAGATTTGTAAGAGAATCATTGAGAATGAGAAGATCTTTGTATGAGCTAAGAAAATATCAAAACGAATCACTCCCAATCCTAAATGTACCTCTATCTTGTCTATCCTATCCAGCATTAATATCTTGTGTTTCATCATACTCTTAAAGATAAATTGAGTATCATTGATTTCCAGAGAATGAAGGCTTAGTTTCATCAAGTAGATGAGGTAGAGTGAAATGCTTGAAAATCCAAAAAAGAATACAAAATACTCTCTTCCTGTCCAGTTCTCATGATCCATGACAAACACTGTATCTATGGTAGCAACAGTGAAGAAAATTCCAAAGACCCAAACAAACAATCGTATGGTTTTGCTGCCTCTGAGAATGAATGTTTTATCACTCATGTGGGGAATTATTTCTTTTACTGGAGAATCTCCTACATCATTTATTATTATATAATTACCTGCATGGATGATCAGATTAAGTTTTCTCAGCTCCTGATATGCCTCTAGATATTGACTATCTGTTAATTTTAATCTCTTCTTTATCTGTACCTCCTTTCCCTCAAAATGCCTCTGCAGCCATGAGTACATTTGCTTGGCATTGGGTGAAAGCTGCATTGATTTGACAGATATTTCAATGTAATATCAAACTGTGCTTACTCTGAGGGAAGAATGCTAGTGATTGTTAGATGAAGAAAATAAATTATATCAACACAATTTGGACAGTTGTCGGTATATTCTGTGCCACAGAATGAACACTGCATGATCTTTTGAAGATTCACTTCCCATAATAATTCTATCAAGACATGTTGTATAAGTGAATTACTGAATTAAAAAACAAGTTTAATGTATATTTTGATCTACCATCTAATTTTAAACAGTAGAAATGTTCTTTTCTAGGTGAATTATGCTATCAATGTCCATCTTCGTCGTTTAGCCAAAATTGGGAACAGGAATACCATAGGCCATATCTGTACATCCAACCAGTAATTAGTATCAATTTCTACTAATAATTCTGCAGTAGGTGCATGTGAAAAGGTGAGACGATACTTTATCCAGTCTGCATCAGTATAGATGGTAATCAGATATATTTCTGAGGAGTTGAACCACATGGATTGTGATGTATTGGCCATCATATTGAACTGTGATCCCTCAAATCGTGCACTATGGCCATAATTGGTGTTGGTTTCCCAATCTATCATTTCTGACCTGCTGACAATGCTGATGATTGTATTGTAACTTTGACCTCTCCCTTCAGATATTCCATGATATATTGATGCAAATGACCCAAGATAATAGACATTAAAGTCATACATCCCATCTGTTTCAGGTTTGAAGATGTAACTATCCCCTTTATCATAGAAAGCATTATCATTAGATGATGGAAAAATCCTTCCCAATCCACCAATGATTGGTACATCTGAATTGATCCTATCGAGCTTCTCCGATAGTAATATCTCGTCAAACTCATACATTATCTCATCCCATATCGGTGCGTCAGAGTTCTTCTCATTATCATTATGGCTTACATGAGCCTTCTCAGTGAAGTAAAAGGTGATGTTATATTGTAGATGATGACTGAATGTACTTGACAATACGAAGAGATAATTTCCTGCAGTGATGGGTATGTAATCATAACTTCTCATCATGCTTGTGGATTTATCTAATACTGCAAACACTCCAATACCTTTTATTTCTTCCTTCAGAAAATAATCTGTATAGCTTTCTGTCAGCGTTGTGATATTGAAATAGAGAAATCCCTCAGCAGGAATGTATACACTGAACCCATCCTTATTGGGATCGGTATCTCTATCAATCAAGCCTCCTCCAATGATACCTGAATATGTGGTATTAAATTCGATCTCTCGATTGGTATCTCCTGGTATCATTGCTAGATCTGCAGTTGATAGCTGGAACCTATAGGATAGATATTTTATCTCACCAGAAGAATCTGCCAGGGAGAATTGGAGAGTATAATTACCCTTCGAGGGTAAGAGGAATGGCAAGCTATGATTGGTCTTCATAACATCCATCCTCACATAGTGTATCGTGCTACCATTTGAGTATAGAAAATTTATAAACAAATGATTCTCTGCAGTGACATTAATGATCATAAACTCCAGATTGACGATATTAGTTGGTGTAGAGAAGTTATACGTATGACGTGTTACTAGATCATCTCCGGTGAATAAAATATTTTCATATTCCATTCCCAAGGTAATCTGTTCTGACACTGTTTGATTGGGTACAAGTGTTGCATTTGAGGGACCAAAGGGAAAACTGAGAGTTAACAGAATTATAATAAATATGGACCGCATTACTGCTTACGTTATTCACTTGTATTTATCTATAATCAATTTTTGATGGATGGAAATGTAGAATATCGTTTGAGATGTATAGATGATCTCTAGTAGCTACCCAAATGCAACAAAAGTACCTGTTTTTTGATTCTGGGGGAATTGATCGATTCAATTCCGAAAACCAAAAGGATAACTTTCTCTTCTCTTGTTCTCGCTGTTTATGATTCCTCTTCTTTTAAGAATAAGGCGTGTGAACGCATGACCCCTGTTCCGATCAAAAATCATTGAGAGCAATGCAGAGGGTGTTCTTCATCATCCTAGTGAATATCTAAATTATTCTACGGGTGGGGGATTTCACCATTACCTATGGAAAAATGCTTACTCAAATACTGATTTCTTGAATATTAATTAAAAGAGCTATATTCATAATAATAGTCTACTAGTTCAAATGTCTCATTTTCGCTTCTATCATGAAATAATTCATATTTATTCAAAATAGGTATTGCTCTTTGATATTTAGTTATTCCAGTAAGCTCAAAATTATATTTCTTATAAACCTCAAAAGTATCTATCAATTTTTTTAATCTTTTTTGATTCTCTATTGTTAACCACAATACATTTTCTCTAAACCGTTTCAATATATCTTTTTTATTCTCTCTAAGACAAAAAAATAATTCCATGATCTTAAAATGAGTAATAGGAATAAATTGAACATCTAATATGGTATGAAACCACATTTCAATATAACAAATCCAAACTCTAGATTTTGAAGTATCAATTCCATTTATTATTTTGTTTTCTGTTATAAATTGACTTACTAATTCATCCATTTGTTCATAACAACTATAATGAAATAAACCGAATTTGTGAAAGTCTACTTTTCTATTAATTTCAATTTGTTTTAAACATATGTCACAAATTGCCATAATATCTCCATGAAGTACCTGCTCTGCAATATGTTCCTCAGAAAAGCCATGCCAATACTCCGATAAGACCTTGTCTCTTTTTATCCTGTCACAACAGTCATATCGATTATATAAGACAAAGCCATCGTAATCAAATTTTCCTAATGGTATCTTGACTTTATTTTCATACGCGTTCTTTATTGATTCTACAATAAAGTCTACTTCATAGCTATCCATGCGTTTATAATAAACTATTGTCTCATTAATATTTATAATTTTTCTAATTTATTGTTCAATTGGCTCTTTTAATCATTGCCCTTGGATCAAGTCTCCTTAGTATGATTGCTAGTCTCCTTTAATGAGATTTTAGGTGTAAATGTTGACGATGAGTACATCTCCTTTGCTGGGTCACTGTACACTCCAGGTGAGTTGACCATGGAGTATTACCTGCAGTGGATGGCCAGAGGGGTAGCCATTAACCAGGAGCTGCCCATGCAGCGATTTGCCCAGATGAATAATGCTATTCATACCTTCTTTGATGCATCATATTACGATGAGGTGTTCTATCCAGGGGCTTATGCTGATATATTGTCTCAATCTCACGATGATGTGCCGAGTTATGCTGAACTCATGCAGGGAGAGATTGGTGAGAGAGATCGGTATGCGGGGTATCTCACCCAATCTCCAGTATCTGTAAATGAATTCTCTGTTCCGGCTGATTTACATGCACTGTACGGCAAGACTAATGCGTATGTGACCTCACTTGCTTCTATGATGGAGCAAGCAGAGAAGGAGATGAATTTGTTGTACCAGGCCTTGTTTGAGCAGGATAAGTGGTGGTATCGTGATGAGTACAAGATTGCTGGTGTTTACGTGAATAATGCCCGGAATTATTACTTCTCTCAGAGTTCTCATATCATGATAGATCTTTATTTGCTAAGATCTGGATTTATAGCGTAATTACATTTTGGCTAATTCAATAAGTTGTGATTTTCCCCATTCGGTCATTTTATTATTTTCAAATTGTTCTATCATCTGTTCTCTATAACCTTCAAATAAAAACTCAAAATCTGCCTCAAATTGTCCTAAATCTAACATCAAATATGGATCCTCTTTAGATTTAATTTCAAGTATGCCAAATTTCTTATAGATTAATCTATATTCCTCTCTATAACTAAAATATTTTTCATAAACAAATAAATCTGCATAGTTCAAGTCCTCTAGAGTTAGAGGGTTGTAAGTAATAATCAATTTACCAACTGTTGATAATACAGTGGGTAATTCAGTGAATTTATTATTACTCAAATCTATGTTTACAAGTCTTGGATTTAGCCAGTTAAATGATGATAATTCTGAATTAGTTATACTAATTTCAATTCGATTCATTGGTATTTTTTCACCGATTTCTGTAAAATCAGGGATCTTAGTTAGTCTAGTCTTATTTATTGTCAGAAAGTTTAGATATTTCAATCTACCTATAGCATCTGGTAAAGTATTTATTGAACAATTTTCAATATGGAGTGAACTTAATGAAGATAAATCGATATTTTCAATTCCTTTCAAGGATAGACAATCTTCTAGTTTTAAAAATTGTAATTTATCTAGGCTGTTGGGTAGAGTTTGTATGGGGCAATTTTTAATATGCAGTGCTATTAAAGAAGAGAAATTGATATTATTAATTTTTTTCAAATATCGGTTATTTTCAAATGTTAAAAATGAACAATTAATCTTTTTTATCCAATTTGGAATGCTTTCTAAATTTAGATTTTTTAACGTAAGTGAATATAAAGAAATTCGACTTTTTGATATTGCCTCAACTTGAGATAAGCAACTTGTTTCTAATATTATTTTTTGATCAACCAATAAATCAAATGGTATACTAACACAATCTATGAAAGAAATCGCATTTTGATAGTACCGCATCTCAAAAAAATACGGAAACCAGGCCCCATCAATGCACTCCTGTGTCAAATGATGAAAATGCACCACGTGTTCCTTCTCAAAATCAACCTTCGAGATCTCCTCCAGGGGTACTTCCACCCGGTCAATCCTCACTACAGTTGGCTTCAGGCCGTCATACTCTATAAACGTCATCATATTATCATCATCATCATCCTATATAAACTTATATTGAAAATCCCGATTCACTGACTGAAAGAAGAAAATATTGCGAATTTGGGATTCTCAGACTCTCTTGTCTTAAAATCTAATTTGCGTTTTCAAGCGATTTCTCATGATTTTGACGATTTAGCGCGCTCTTTCCTCTGAAAAAAGGTTTAACCCATTCATCGATTAACTTGAAATAATCTTCATCAAATCCACATTGTTTTCACATCAATTTTCAAATCAAAATGATCCAGAGGACTTATCACTCCACTTGAGATTTCACTTATTACATATTGATCTTCAATTAATTTGTAAAGCGTGAGAAATTTGGTTTCTGGATCTGCCAGCCCGATCTCCTCCACACCTGCTTCTTGATACCACTTCAATTTTTCTCCATAATCATGCTCACGTGTCGAGGAAGAAATGATTTCAATAATCCATTTCGGCACGGTTTGCAGAACTATATCATCCTTGTTGTATTGGGTATCCTCAACATAGAGCAGATCGGGCTCAGGTCTTTTTCCATTGGGTAGTTTGACTGCAACTCTTGAACCAAGCATTTTTGCAGGTTTATTTTTCAAAAATTCATTTATTTTTATGTACAAATACCCAAAAATCATCTCATGGATGCTGGTGTATGTACAAATAATCGCCCTCAGCAAATTCCACTTTGACATCCTCACTTGACAGTTTCCAGTAATCGTCCTCTGAAGCATTAGTCAGCACTATCAGCTGGTTTTCACGCAGAATTAAATCTACATGTCCAGTATGAAGTGAAATTGTCACAAGATAATATGGTAAAATGAAAATATTAACCTATTATAACAAGGTGGGGCATTTTGCAAAAGTAGGTTGTTTATAATACATTAAAGGATGAAAATGCGTCCCCCTCTTCTCCTCAATATCTTACTGAGTTTTTTCTCTTTCTATGCAAAACTTTCTGCAAGGTTTATCTCAAGATTCAGGGTCTCCAAAACAATTTTTCCATCACTTCCATGGATACCGTCCTCAGCAAACTTCTCCCCCTTCAAAACAAATTTCAGCACCTGTTCCTCCTCTGGATCAACTATCCAGTACTCTCTCACTCCAAATTCCTCATACATCCTTTTCTTGTGAATTAGATCATTCGTCTTGTTTGTCGACAATATCTCAACTATAAAATCAGGAGTGCCTGAGATATTTTTCTCTGAGATTATATGTTTCTTCTCATTGGAAATAAAAACTAGATCCGGAACAAACACATTTTTCATCGATAAAATTACATCAATCGGTGCTGTAAACAAAGCACCCACCGCATTATTCTTCAGATAATTGGAGATAATAACTGCCAGATTAAGTGAGATTCTTTGAAGCTTTGTACTAGGAGATGGAACCATATACAACTCTCCATTAAATAATTCGACCAATGGACCTTCAGGAAACTCAGGAAGATATTTAATATCATCATAGGTAAAGTACAATTTATAATTTTCATCATATTTTGCCTTACTAATGTCCAGCATAGAAGATGTCATGGTTACTAAGTAATTCGATTTTGCTTATTAAAACGTATTAGTTTGCACGTATTTTTTTGATTATTCGATATAGAGTGCTTTTATTTGAAAAAATATCAAATTATAAATAATTTGTGTGTGTTAGTTATTAGGGGGAATTTATTTGGTATTAGAATTGATTTTATTGAAAGTTCAATTATACAGCAGCTGCGGCATTGATGAGGCCAGCACCCTGGAGGGATGCGTCATAACCTAGATCAATGGCAGTGGACTGAAGTCTTCCGAGGATGTTGGAGTGACCAGCAAGGATCATCAGAGCAACAATTGCGGAGGTATAGGGTGTAGCCATGGAGGTACCAGACATCTCAGTTACTCCGCCACCCTTTGCGGTAGCAGTAATGTAGACACCAGGTGCAGTAATGTCAACCTCATTGTTGGGGAGGACATTGGAGAAGCAGGGCATAGCATCACCAGCATAATCAGCCATATTGTTAACGAAATTCACACCATCGTGAATTCCTGAGGCACCAACAGCGATAACGCCATTAGCTAAAGCAGGCCATGAAGCCTGAGTATCACCTGCGTCACAAGTTCCCTCATTACCAGCTGCGGCAACAAGGATAACACCGTATGAGAGTGCGTAATCAACTGCATCCTGAAGAGCGTTGATAATTGAGGTAGCACCAGTCAGGTCACCACCAAGTGACATGGAGATAACCTCTGCATCGTCAGCTGTTCCGGGTAATCCATCAGGGCCGTTGGTGGCTACTCTGATTCCGTCATTTAACCATGACCAGTCACCACCTCTTCGTCCGAGTACTTTGATGTTGTAGATCTCTACGTGTCCTGCAGCAGCTCCAACACTGTCCTGATCGTTATCAAGAGCAGCGATAGTTCCGGCCACATGTGTACCATGACCGTCGTCATCCTTGGAGTTTCTGTCGCAGCCTACGGTTCCCTTTTCAGCGGAATAGCAGAAAGTTACAACACCTGCAAGGTCTGAATGGGTGTAATCAACACCGCTGTCGAGTACTGCAACCTGAACGGTTCCAGAGACAGATGCTCTTGCAGCAGCTGCACCAATTCTGTCATATCCCCAATCCACAAGCTGTGAAGCTGGGGGAGTTGTTCCTCCTCCGGGTTTTCCTTTCATTGCTTGAAAGTGGTCATCATAACTGGTGGTACTTAGTGCAGCACCAGAGGCGAGGGTTAATGGTAGCAGTGAAGCAGCCATTAGGAAAATCACAAACATTCCGAGTTTTTTCATGTTCATATCACCAACAAAGTTTGATCCAATCATAGCGATGATCGGTTCGCATTGTTTCTAAATGATACAAACTATACTTAATATTTAAACTTTTTGGGAATTTGTTGCAAACACTCGCATGTATCCAAAATTTTTCTTTCAACTAGTATGGCTATCGAACATAATTAATAAAAAATTATTGAGTTTCGGGTAATATTGGACACTAATCGTCCTATTTCTGTGATCTGGAACGATTATCGGAAAATCACTTGTCTCCACCATTCGAATCTCTGTGCAATCATTCTCAAAATTGATAATTCAATTTGGGCGCTTTTCATGGTGATCATATTTGTTTAGAAGGCTACTCGGCAATGAGTTTTCTAGAATATTGACATTGTACCACCGTGTATTGGATGAAAATTATGAAATTCCATAGATACTCAAATTTTATTTTCTATTACTAATTGTATTCCTGTGTCTAAAATCCTATAAACTCTTGTGTTCATCTGGTGTAAGTGCTTCTCCAAGCCATAGCTTCAGGATCCAACGGAAATTGTTTTGTTATGCACTCATCAGGACATACTCTTCTGATTGATGCTGGAATTTCCCGAAAACGTATCATCGCAGGAATTAAGAAATTGGGTTTGGATACGGATTCAGTACAGTATATCCTTATTACCCATTCTCATGCTGATCACACGTCTGGTTTGGCTGTACTCCATGATTATATGGATTTTCGAGTAGTGGCACATCCTGAAACAATTGCTGAAATTCGAGATCTACAGAGCCGTGATCCTAGATTTGCAGAGGTGGCAGATCGTGCTATCCCCATCGAGGAGGCTATGGATCTTGCTATATTCAATATTATCCCTATTCATGCCAAACATGATGTGGCTGCCTATGCTTACAGCATTTTTTCTACCGAGGAGAACCTCCGCCTCACGTACACCACTGATAATAATGAGTTACATCCCGATCTCATAGTGATAATGAAGCAATCAGATTTTATCTTCATTGAATCCAATAATGATCCCGATATGCTGACACGTTGCAGGTATCCAGCATGGTTGAAGCAACGTATACGGGGAACCCATATGTCAAATGCTAGTATGATCAAATCTCTGGAATCTATTATCAATACGCAGACTAAATTGATCATGCTGGGTCATCTCAGTGAGGAGGCCAATACTCCAGGTCACGTATGTGAGATAATGGGCAAATTTCAACAACATGTCAAGAGAAAAACTACACTGGATTTTCGATGGGTGGTGTGTACACGTTATGAGAGCAGTGCCATCATTAGCTACCAAACCTCTCTAGAAATAGGGAGAGGAGTGACTGACCTTACCCCCATCAAATCACAGCCCACCTCTAAAACTATAACTCGTGATGAATATATCCGAACACGATTGCGAAGGCGTAAGTAATGCTTATTGTAAAAATTAATTTATCCAAGATGATATTTAAGATAATGGTAGAATTTTTGTGGATCTCTTGCAGCTACTGTATGATCTGAATTAGGCATAACACAGAGTTCTGCATCAGGAATGGATCGATAGATCTTCATAGCTGCTTCTGGTGTGGTCAAAGTATCTCTATCACCCTGAATAACTACTGTTTTTACTGTGATCTCACCTATTTTTTCATGCAAGTAAGATCCCTCATCCAACCAGAGTTTGGCGATCTTTTGCAGGTACTCCTCCAGATAATCATCTCCGTACACATGGGAGAATTCGGTGTGTAATAGGGTATAATATGAACCAAACACCTTCTTTACCTTCTCAATATCCACTCTATCCTCATAGAGACCTGCTACAGCCATCGATTTCCTTGTCTCCTCTACCTCTCCATTCATTACCCCATTCAATATAATCATTTTGAGTTTGGAATACTTTAAGGCCATCTCCATTGCTATTTGAGCCCCATCACTATGCCCAATTATCGTGGGATTTTCAATATTCTCAGCATTGATTAATGCTAGGTAATCATCTGCCATTAGAGAATAGGAAAATATTCCATCAGGATTATCTGATTTACCATGACCTCTTGAATCAGGAACATAGACTGTATAATTATCTGATAATAATGGTATCAGTCCATGCCAATCAAGATCCCCTGTAGCAGCACCTCCATGAATTAATATTATGGGAGAACCATCTCCATACACTCGATAAAACATCCTCATCCCGTTGATATGTAAATACTTTTCCATATTTCGATTTTGTGTAAAATCTGATATAAGTCTATGTAGTTCTTGACAAATTATCAGAATCTCTATTGGATTTATCTTCACTCTTACTACTATTTCAATATCTTTTTGGATTCATTACTTGTCAAATTATGGGTAATAAAAGCATTAAGATAAATATAGAAGCTCAAAACCTGACATATACAATGTCGAAGGAATATCCTCAGCTTGATCTAACCATTTTTGTGATCATTAAACAGGTGCCCAAGCAGATGAAGCAGACAAAGGAGGGTCTCATGGATCGATCTGGAAAATCAATGATGAATCCTCACTGCACACATGCATTGGAAGAGGCATTGGCCCTGCGAGATAAGGTGGGAGGTACTATCTCTGTTCTTACTATGGGTCCACCTAATGCACAACAATCTCTCAAAGAAGCACTACAGAAAGGTGCAGACAGGGCATACTTGCTCTCAGATCGAAGATTGGCCGGATCAGATACATGGTCCACAGCTGAAGCATTAGCTACAGCAATTAAACATATCACCAAGACTAATAAGGAACAAATAGATGTACTTTTTGGTGGATTGCAGACCATAGATGGTGATACTGCACAAGTCCCAGCCCAGGTTGCATCAAGATTGTTGATGAATCAGGTTACGTATGTCGAAAATATTGATGTAATTGATGAAAACTATCTTGAAGTGAGAAGGATCTTAGAAGGTGGTTATCAGAGACTTAAAGTTCCCTATCCTGCAACCTTCTCTATCATGGATACTGCAAATAATCCCCGAGGACCATCACTCTCTGCTTCCATGAGTGCTGTGCACAAGGAGATAACTATTTTCAATATTGATGATATTGGTCTCAAGGAGGAATTTGCAGGACTTGCAGGTTCACCAACCGTCGTTAGTAGGGTGAGAAATGTGGTGATTGAACGAGATCCAGTAGTGATGTATTCTGAGGGTTCTACAACAGATAAAGTATCAAGCTTGTTGGAAGCTGTAAATGCCAAGGAGGTATCCAAATGAGTGAAGATTATCCAGAGAAAGATGCAAGCATACCATTTGTTGATCTACGTGATGGTGCACGAGGTTTCCTCATATGGGCTCCTATGGAAGGTGATGTGGTTACCGAAGCATCATTTGAGCTCATCGGTGAGGCAACAAGACAGAAAGAGAAACTGGATGAGGATTCCAGAAAGATTACTGCTGTATTAATCGGAAAATCAATTAAAAAACATGCAGAGGAGTTGATCCATTATGGTGCTGATGAGGTATACTGTGTTGAGGATGACCGTTTAGGGGAGTATTTGACCAAACCCTATGTGTCTGCATTAAAGCAAATCATACTGAAACGAAAACCAGAAATTGCATTATTTGCAGCATCCACTCTAGGTCGAGATCTCGCACCACGAATTGCAGCACTTATGAGTTGTGGATTGAGTGCAGATTGCACTGAATTTGATATTGGATACTATGCTAATAGACGACGTAATCAGCGTTTCAAGAAGGTATTCAAGATGATTCGACCTTCATTTGGAGAGTCCAAATTGGCAACGATTATCGGCCCATTCAATTACCCCCAAATGGCAACAGCTCGTCCAGGGGTTTTCAAGAAGATAGAAAAGGATACTTCTCGAACTGGAGAGATAATAGATTTCACCCCCGAATGGCATGCAAAGGATTTTGCCATAGAGATACTGGAGGTTATGAGATCAAAAGAGAGCCTTGATCTTAGCAAGGCAGATGTAATTGTTGCTGGTGGTTTTGGTATGGGTGCATCCGGCTTCCCCATGCTATTTGAGCTGGCAAAGTTACTGCGAGCTAATGGACAGAGAGTTGAGGTGGGTGCATCTCGTGCTGCGGTGGATGCAGGATTTGTCGAGTACAAGCATCAAATTGGACAGACTGGAAAAACTGTAAGACCAACAGTATATATTGCAGTGGGTATTTCTGGTGCTATTCAGCATCTAGCAGGGATGAAAGAATCTGCTAAGATCATTGCCATAAATAATGATCCCAATGCTAAGATATTTGAAAATGCAGATTTTGGCATCTGTGCTGATTATCAGGAAATTATTCCCGAGATGATCAAACAAGCTAAAGATGGTTTTGTATTCTCAGTATAAATAATCCTTATAATACAAAAATATTGGAATTAATAAATTGTAAAGATACTAATTACGTGCACCGAAGTAAAAGCCTAGTGCCACACTTGAGACGAATACTATAGTTGTGGTCAAAGCATTTAATGGATCTGCAATGGTCAGATAGATGGAGAAGCCTGTGATACCAAGCATCAGTAATGCTTTGAGGTGATCGACAATGCCTGTTTTGTCATCCTCCTTACCAAAATACTTTTTTCTGATGGCTAGGAAGATTTTACCAGCACCAAAACCCAAAATGATATTGATGATCTCAAGTAAATAATCAGGTAGTGTACCTTGGATGAAGAAGATGTATCCAGCAGTTCCAAGGAATATTATAGTGAGTATAGTTCGGATACTCCCAGCAGGTAACCCCCACGCACGCAGACCCCTGTCTGTACTCCTTGGTACAGGTGCGGTATTCCTGAACTTACCTCCGAAATAGAATGTTAAACTCACTATGGCCATTGTAGCTACATTAGTAGCTAAATCTGAATTTTTTATGGCAAGATAGGTAAGATCGAGTGCTAGGGCTAGAGTTATCGTTGCCCTGACGCTTCCTTTTGGAAGCCCAAGTGGAAATGGATATGGAAATCCCATGGGATTACCTATCAATAACTGAATTTAAGGTATTGCCCTGTAGATTGTTCACTTTAATTCAATTTGGCTTATTTTTTGAAAGGTAATGCTAAGCAAGAGAGAGATAATCTTCCTTTTGTTCACTAATTTTATATACAAATTCTTTGTTATATTTTATAATTATGAGTACGGGTAAACGGGTCGTTTATTTGTGTAATGAATGCAATATCACACAGAATATCGTATTCACCCCTGAGATGAAAGAAGAGTACATTCCCAAGGATCTCAATGGGCTTGCTCTTTACTCACACATTCATACCTGTGCTCTGGGAATGTTGGGAGTAAATAATCTCTATATTGATCATAATCTCGATGTTCGCTCCTATCAGTATATCAAGCTACCCAAATACGTTCCAAAGAAAAAAGTGGCAATACCTATGCCTGGTGCTCCCAAAGTAGGAGGAGAAGCTGGTCTTAAAGAGCTTAAGATCACACAGGTTGCCAGGAAGAATGATCTCAATCTGGTGATTAATTTTGAACTCATTGGCACTGAACTCACCATAGGTACCTTTGACCGTAAGAACAGCCCTCCAGTGAAAAAATTAAGTTCTGATATGGAAATGGTCTCGCTCATCTATTATAGGTCGAATACAGGATATACATCCCAGATAGAGAAATGGTTGATTGAATTTGTTAATTCCATCGAGATGATTCCTCCATCAAAACTGGGTATCATTGTAGAAGTATTAAGGTATATTCTGGAGGAGAAAGACAATGAACCTGGGGAATTTGAGAAGATGATTCTCAAGACGATTCTTGCATCACATGAAATTTATTTCCAGAATAATAATACCAATCTGGATGTCAGTTTTCTTAAAGAATTGTATGGTGAGAACGAGGGGAATGCTATGGCTTCAATTTTGGATCTTATTGATCAATTCCCCCTCATGCCTCTGCATAACTATGCCTTAAATCTGGATGAGGAGATTGTTTTTGTCATCTACTGTTTTCTCATCATGGAGAAACACGGGTTGATCACCATTCACAGACCTGGAATAATTATGTTTAACTAATTGTGTAAATCTGGATAAGGTGCACAATTTCGATATATTATCATTTTATTTTCTATTCAATTCAAAATCAACTTCATAGCTAAGGTATAATTTCATCTGTGAGTTATGGTAATTCAATTTCACTTTTTTTAATATTTTTAAAATTCCCTAGTTGTACATTTTCTGCTCCATGGAAGCTACAAAATCTCATAATTGTAATTCTCAACTGGTCTATGAATTTCTGATTTATCTCAAAATTTTCTTCCCAATGCCATCGTATAAAAAGCATGGTTTTGCTCTCACGATCATATTTTACATCCACCCTACCTACAAAATTAGGCCCATACAGAATTGGCATCACATAATAACCATATACTCGCTTTTTCTTTGGTACGTAGATCTCCATCTTATAGTCAAAATTATACTGGGCTAGTAGAGCCTCTCTTGACCACAGGCTGTTATCAAAGGGACTGAGGAGATACACACCATATTCATCTTCTTCTAGTAATGCTAGATCCTCAAGTTTTTCAAAATCTCGTTCTCTTCCCAAGTATTTCTGACCATCAATTTCTACCTCTCGTAAGATATCTTTCTTCATCATGCTTCCAATGAGAGATCGAGGATTGATAGATTTTCCATTCCTCTTGAAAATACGATGATTATACTTGTAATGAAGCAATCTATGCACAGGGGCTGGGCCTATTGCATCAAGAGTGGTCTCAATGAAGAATCTGAATCGCTCCTCATAGGGTATTATCTCATCAGGGATCTTCATTAGCTTCTCTACTGGTACGAAATGAAGATTGAAAAAATCATCACGAGTGGCAAGTATATACCCTCTTGTTTCCAAATAGTTGAGCACTTGTTTTCCAGGACTACTCCATCCTGTCTCCCATGGAAAATCACCTGGGAGTTCAATGTCTGATGTGGATAGTGTTTCTGAGCTTTCCATTTGTTCCAGTACCTGATAGGGCCATTCTGGATATTTATCCAGATAATTCTGCCACCATGTAGCTTGATCCCGTCTATCAACCGCTGCAGAGTAGTAGTAATCAAAATGTTTGGCTGGGAGAATACATTTGGCATGTGCCCACCCTTCAAAAAGATTACCCTTGAGTATATTCTGCCAGATGCTGGCTTCCTTGTAGTCTGCTAGCCGTGTATGAGCGACAAGATCCTGTGATCGGGCAACGGTATAGACTGCATCAATCTGTATGTAATTCATCTTCTCTATTAATGCTTCAACGCTGGAGAATTTTTGGTCTCCCCACAATCCGAGTCCTGATAGATGAGATATTTTGAGGATTTCCGAGGTAAGCACTAAATTAATTGAGGGATATTTGATATTTAAGGTCTTTCCAATGTCTAAATAGATGGCACGTAAACTCATACGGCCGAGAAAACGGTTGCTGAAGGGCCTTGTAGAAGATACCCCATTCCATTATAAGTGATCATGACAACTGGGTAGACTAGTATGCCGGATTCAAGACTCGGACCTCCACCTGCATATTTCTCCACACATCCCACACCACAATCGGGTCTGTCCTGATCACTGAAGGTTCCTGTCCATACAGCTTCTCCATCCACCTCAATTACCCAGAAGCTACTAACATTCAGCATACTTGTATCAAGCTCTCCTATTGCGAGTTTAATGACCATAATTAATCTATTCTCACTTACAATAGGTGGCATGTCATTGCTCCAGATGTCAAAAGATGAGATGAAAACCTTATTTCCATCTATATCCACCTTCATTTCAGCATCATCGAACTCATTAAACTCATCGCTTGGATTGGTAATCCACAATATAATCCCAGCAGAAATAAGTGAAACAATAATAATGCTTGAAATAATTAATGATCTCATCAAACTAATAGTGATATTCAATTATTTTAAGATTCCTTGATTCAATTATTTTGGAGAATTTATTTTTGGAAGAGCTGAATTATCTAGATTTGTTATATGTAACTCGTAGAAATGAATTCGTTATCAAAAAAATGATGAATACTACTCTGAATGAAGCAGTTATACTGGTTTCGACCACAATCCGACACTAAATCTGAAATTATTGTTTTTCAGACAGTTTGGATCAATTTCCAATCTTGAAGATCTAGTGTTGAATATGTATATTATGAAAACTATATGGGATCGTGGCCATGTAATCTGAAATCTAGATAATGTGAAAAACACTAAGATCTGCAAGGTTAGTGATCACTCCATTCTTATCAAGCAACAATGATAAATGTTAATTATTCATTTAAATCAATCATTAATGCAAGTACAAACGATTTGAATTTATATATGTTTTTATCACTGATTTTTTCAATGAGGAAACTAGATCTGCAAGCTTTGTTATTAGTAATTATACTTATACAAACCTTCTTTATGCCGAAAGCTACAGTTATACTAATACTTCCCTCAGATTTTGAGATCAATCTATATGATTCTTCGTTTTCCAAGGTAAATAACTACTACTATACAAATATATCTTCAACATTTTCCTATGATACAAATTTTAAGAAGTTTACAAATATATATAATCATGTTGATGATTTTAATCCAGATACTTTTTACGGGATAATCTCTGAGGACTCTGCCCACTATAAAATATATAAATTAGGAATTGAAAATAAAGAACTACAGATGGATATTATTAATGAAGTATCCTTCTCAGATTATACTTGCATTCTGGGTATGCACGGAAAAGACCTTTACTATTCAGAGCCCATCACTAGATTCAGAAGTTTATCTCAATTGAATAAATATTATGTGATAAAACTAAATGAAACCCAAGAGATATTTACTATTCCTCTTACTCAAAATGTAGTTGAGACATACAATGAAACAAATCCAATAATAATCAATATCAAACCAATCATGTTTAAAGATATACTCTTTACTGGAATGTTAGTTGCCCATGGGACAGAGGAAAATAATCATGCTTCTGCATTATATTTTCAACAAACCAATCTCACAACCATGTCAACTCGATCTATTCTTCACAAGTTTGATCCCTCTGTTGATATGACTAAGAATAATCAAAACGTGGGCCTAGGAAATTTGGTTTTCAAACTAATAGAGGTAGACTCAAATCGGATCATCATGGTATCAGAGGCAGGAACCAATTCCTATCAAATAGATGATTCCAATCTACATACATATCTTATTAATTTCGAGCCTAATCACATCGAGAATATCAATATACCATCTGATTATCTTGGAACCAAATACAATGTGAAGTTACTGGGTATTAGACAGAATATACTGTATCTGTATTTTATGCAAAAGGATTCAGATTTTATTAGTTATTCAGATATTTATATTTATGATCTCTCATCTAATGAATATCAAACTATTGTAGATACTAGTCATCTCTTTTCTATTAATAATGATCTGCATTTAGAAGAGAATATTGATATTTATACTGAATTTGAGTATCTACTCTTGAATAATTTTTTAGTTCAGATAACTGAGTATAGTAAATCTGTCTCACCCTCAAATAATGATGCTTCCTCAAATATAATCATGATTTTACCATTTATTGCTATTTTCATGATATTAATCAAAGGTAAGAAGAGAGAAAGAAATCGAGGTTTACTTAGGTAATTAGGTAATTCAAATTAAATCTTAACATTATTTGCTTGTTAAAATTAGAAATTCTTATTTTATAAAAGGAGATTTTTAGGAAGAAAATTATCTTTTTGATATTTGGGTGTCTGAGATAGCAATTGGTATGTATGCGCTGGTTTCCAAAGACTTGATAAACTTATAAATCAAGCCAACCATTCAGATTTATGTCCTTCACAGACAAAATTACAGGAAATATTTACTATTTCAGATTAGTTTTCATGTTGATAGCCTGGACAGGAGTGATTTTACGCTTCGTTGTCACCGGACTGTTGGATGAGTCGTTTATCGAACCACTCAAATTTTTCACCGTTCAGACTAACCTGATGGTAGCAATCTGGTTAACTCTCGCTGTTATCTATAAAGATGGTAGAGAGGATGTTAATCAAGAGAAAATGGATCAATTATATGGCCTAATAAGAGGTGGAATCACCGCATTTATCACTCTTACATGGTTGGCATATTGGTTCTTGTTGTCATCAACTTTTGATCCAGTAAATAACCTACACGATATTTCATCAACGTTAAATCACTACGTTTCCCCAATCTATTTTATTTTGGACTGGGTATTGACTGAGAAAAAGCAATATAAGTTGAAAGATGCTCTTATCTGGTTAATCTACCCCCTGGTATTTCTAATCTTTGCATTTATTCTTCAAAAAGCAACTTCAGATCCAATTTATGGATTTCTTGAGGGTGATGGTTTCTTTGTAATGGGTCCTGCTCTCTATGTCCTTTTTATTGTATTTGCTTTTACTTATCTTGGATTAAATAAGCTATTAGTTAAAACAGAATGATTTAGAGATTATTGAATAAAAGAGATAACTAAGAACTCTGATGAAATCAATTTGATATATATTTCATGAACAAGATCAAAACGCCATGATACAACTCTGTATAGGAATATTAGATATTTTGATAAATGATACATTTCTCAAAATTTCATAATTACTTAGTTAGTATCAATTTTAATAGTAGCTGGGGTGATTTATTATTAGGTTTGTATTTTCCTGTAGCCTTGGATCTGGATTTAGTTGGTTTAATTATTTTTACAATGATTGTAGTTATTATTATCAGGTTACTTTCTATTTAAATTAAGGTCTTTGCTTCTTCAATACCTGCTTTGACATGCTCGAGTGAAACCTTGTAAGCCTCTTTCTCTGTGTCATCAAGCTGAACCTCAAGGATCTTCTCAACTCCGCCCTTACCAAGAATCACAGGGGCCCCTGCAAATATGTCTTTGAAGCCATACTCACCGTTGAAATAGGCGATGACTGGAAGCACTCTCTTCTGATCTTTTAGAATGGCTTCACACATCTCAGCAACAGCAAAACCAGGTGCGTAATAGGCAGATCCGGTTTTCAGCAGCTTAACGATCTCACCACCACCAACTTTGGTTCTCTGAACGATTGCATCGATTTTATCCTGTGGGAGGAACTCGGTTAGTGGAACACCACCAACACTGGTATATCTCACAAGTGGTACCATGGAATCACCATGGCCACCTAGAACCATTGCACGGATATCCTTGACGGATACTTTGGCCTCCATAGAAATGAACGCTCTATATCTGGCAGTATCAAGTATGCCAGCCATACCCATAACTTTGTTTGGTGCAAAGCCAGTCTTGACGAATGAGGTATAGGTCAGTACGTCAACAGGATTTGCAACATAGATAATGAATGCATCTGGTGCATGTGTTTTGATTTGTTCTGAAACAGACTTACAAATCTCAATATTTTTGCCAAGAAGATCCATACGATCCATTCCAGGTTTTCTGGGAAGTCCAGCTGTTACAACTACAATATCTGAACCCTTAATATCCGCATAATCATTTGAACCATACAGGTTTGCATCTGCACCAAGAATGGGAGTTGCTTCTCTTTGATCGAGGGCGATTCCAATGGGTCGATCCTCAATGATATCTACTAGCACGATTTCATCGGCTATCTCTTTCAGGGCAAGGCCAAATCCTACAATTTGACCAACAAACCCTGCGCCACCAATTACACTAATTTTTGACATATTATTTAACATCCTATGTGGATGATTTTTTCATCCTAAATCCAAAGAAAATCAATAGAATTTAACATATTCTGTTAACAGTGTCGACAAAAATGTTTTTTTCCAAATTATTTTCATCAAATTGGTGAAATAGTCTACCCACTTGTGTATTTAATTGTGATAATTTTATAAGAATAAACATTTGTCTAGGAATCATCATCAGTTAACTTGGGTGTGACTCTGATCACCTTCACCTTGCTGCCAATCCAGCTGGTGGGTAGATATATTCTTCCGGTATTCCCACTGGATTTTACCGTCTTCTCTATCAATTCATAACCTTCAAGGATTATGGATACTAGATCATCTGTTTTTTTTCTTTCTACTTTTTTGGATTCTTCGGGTCCATCTGTCATAGGGTAACAATTAACCTTCTGAATATAAATTTTAAGCTAATGTAATTGTTTTTTAGCTACAAATTAGTTGTTTTTCGCAATATCTGCTTCTTCGATAACAATATCAAGTGCAGTATCTATGAGTTCTTCTGAGGTGGCACAGTTTATTCTCAAATGATTAACTCCTGTTGGGCCAAACACACTTCCCGGTACAACTTGGATCCCACGTTTGTCAAGTAAGGTTTCTGAGAACTTCACATCATCACTTCCAATGTCTGGATAGATGAAGAAGCAGCTATCTGGCAGGACACAATCATAGCCAGCATCATGGAATTTTCTCGTGGCAAATGCTGTTCTATCCTCCATTAATTGCCTGAACTCTTCCACCCAAGTCCGAGATTGAGGTGTGGTTAGTGCAAAATCACAAACAATGGATGAAATGGGAGAGATACTTACCATCTGTGCCGTGATAATATTATGAACCTCCTCACTCACCATATCTCCGATGTACATGAAACCTGATCGATAACCAGCTAATCCATACGCTTTGGAGAATCCATAAAGTGCAATGGTTCTCTCCTCTAATCCATCCATGGTGATGGGAGATATGTGTTTATGCTTGGATCGATCAAAAACCAGTGGTTGATACAGCTCATCTGCAAAAAGTACAAGGTCATTGTCCACACATAAATCTCGTATCAGTTTGAGATCTGATTTGGTGTAGACATAGCCATTGGGATTGGAGGGATTATTGATGGCTATCATCTTAGTGTTACTATCACACGCAGTAGTCATCTTCTCATGATTGAGTCCTCCTTCATATTCAATTGGAACAAACTCAATATCATTACCAGTATCCTTACCATGTCGGTGAATTGGCTCATATAATGGACCTGCATAGATCACCTTGCCTTCACGTCTGGATGCATATTTCATACCTGCATATATTCCCATCATAGTACCTGGAATAACTTGCACATTATGAGCCTCTGCTTGAATGTTGATTGTGCTTAGGAAATCCATGATATTATTCAGTGTATCTGGTAGGCCACGTTGATGCTGGTAGAAGCTGAAGTCATCAGTCAATCGATTTTTAATAAACTCGGTGATTCCTTCTGGCCCTTCATAATCAACATCTGCAACTCCCAAGCTGATTCCTCCTTCTGGGATTCTATCATGCCATTTAACAGGTGCAACCTGCTTTAGTCGATTTGGTTCTAGTATTCTCACAGGTGTCGCTGGTACATCTGAGTAATTAAGGATTAATGCATGGAATGATGTAATTCAACTATATGATAGAATAATTTGCCATAAACCTATGGATCTCATCATTACCTAGTATGCGTCCAAGTGTCTTGGCATGCTGCAAAAGATCCTGTGCCGTGGTCTCAACATAGGTGTATCCTAAACTCTCAAGTTTGAATTCTACATTGGAGAGACCTGACATGGGCCCGATCTCCACCTGCTGTACCATGCCAAATTCTGATGCTGGAATTGCTGAGTATACAGTATTGGCAATTGCTAAACCCTTCTCTCTTGCTTTGAGAATTGCAGATGCATGGACCCCTGTTGCTGTTCTGAATGCATCCGCTCCGAACACGGGATAATTCATTGGAATTTCCACTTTAACCAGATCAGAGATCAGTGAGGTGTATGTAGATAATACTGAGAGATCCCGGTCTGCATAGCCTGACATACCCATCAGTTTGAAATTGACCAACAACAAATCCAATGGCGTATTACCACAACGTTCTCCAATCCCAAGTCCCGCTCCATGAATACGTGTGGCTCCTGCTTCAATAGCTGCAAGAGAATTTGCAATGGATAATGCCCTATCACGATGACCATGCCAATCAATCTGAATATCCTTGTATCCATCATCTCTTAATATTTGACGAATAAAAGAGACTAATTGATATGTTCCATGAGGTGTGGCATGGCCCACTGTATCTGAAATGCAAATGGCATATGCACCTTGTTGCACAGCATTGAGATATAGTTTGGCAATATCTTCTGGTTTAGACCTCGTGGTATCTTCGGTGACGAACATCACTGGAAGATCATTCTCGGTACACAAAGTTAGAGCAGATGTTGACAGATCAAGTAGTCTATCCACACTCCACTTCTCCACATATTGTCTGATTGGACTACTTGCAATGAATGCAGCCACTTCCAAGGGCATCTCCAGTTCATAGGATATCTCTACTATGGGTTTGATGTCAGCAGGATGAGTTCTTGCAGCACAATTGGGTTTGAGCTTGAACTCCTCATCCCTGATCATCTTAGCAATATGCAATATATCATTGTACATTTTTTTAGAAGAACCCGCAAAACCAATATCTGCTGCATCAATACCTAATTGTTCCATCAATCTTACCAGTTGTAACTTACCTTCCAGAGGTGGATCCGTTATTGATGGGCTTTGAAGGCCATCTCGTAATGTCTCGTCGTCAAGCATTACCTGATGTGTGATGGGTACTGCATTTTGTAAATTCCAATCGAATATGAATTCATCATCCATGTAGATAACATGGGTAATTTGTAATATGGTAAAAACATATTGAGTATATATTAGTCAAACATCTAATAGGTTGAACTAGGAGGGTAAAAATGTTGAAAGGGGGGAGTAAAGGGCCAGTAATCTATAGATTATCACAAACAGGATAATGAAATTGAATAATCTAAAGAGTTTGTACTCTTCCAACCAGGGGATGAAGGGATTCTGATTTACTCTCCTCCATAAGAATAGGATGAGCAGATCTATTGCTAGCATACCTATCTGGAAAAGCATAGAGGCATCATTAATGATAAAAATACTGAGAATGAGTAATACAAGGGAGATTATAGAACTCCCTATCATATATCGAGGAAGTATCTTCTTTCTTCTTTGATCTATCTCCTGTGCTTGTCGTGCATAATCAATGAGGTTCACTCTTCCATGATGTAATTGCCAGCTGAAGAAAAGATATCGCTGATGCACTTGATGTCTTACTGACATCGTTTGGATAACATCCTTTGCCATCGATTTCTCACGTACAGTCCCCTCATCATAATCTTTGAAGGCAAAGGTTAGAGTTTTCGAATCATCTTTGATCAACTGAGCTATGGGTTTGGTGGAGGTAGAAGTATCAATGGTGTTTTTAGATCTGATGGCATCTACCTCGCCAAGGTATCTGTCTTTTCCTCTGCGTTGTAGCCTGAAATCCTCCAATATCACTTTATCCAGTGGAATATCCTTAATCGCTTTACGTAGTAACTCATCCGCAGCATCCTTTCCATTTCTGAATGGATGATTGGTATGTAGGCTGAATCTCTCAGATTTATCATATACTGTAATGTGCCCTGGTTGCATAAATACTTTGAAATCCTTGTTCTGATCAAAAACTACCGGTTTAAGGTAAGGTTCCACATCCAATTCAACCATATCCAAAGGGATCTCCGCCAGATAACGTTTCTTTCCTTCAGCCCCGAATACATTGATTTTATCCTTCATAACCATGATTAGCGATCCATCATTCTGATAGCAAAGATAGGATTGAAACAGCTTAAACTGAAATTCGAAACTATAGACACGTTCGTAAAATTTTGGGCTCCATTCCGAGAGATAACCCACACTGGTGATTACAGCTATCTCACCTGTTTTTCTCTCCACAGTTCCATGTACAACTTGTTCTGATATGGGTATCTGCTGGATAATTACTCTCAGCTCCACCTCAATGCAGTATGCCGCATTTCCCATAAATCCATAGACGAGACTGCAATCACTATTAGATGCGATATGTACAACAGGATCGTCCACAGGTATGCCTTCACCAAAATCATCAAGCTCGAGATATCGTAATTCAGCTGTTTTTACTCGTTTTTTCATATCCCAGATCTCTATACATCCTTTGGAAGTACCTAGAAATAGCAGAGATTTCTTTGGATGAACATGAACAGTGATGTATTGTTCCTCATCACTATCCTCTATGATGAATGGATCTGGCATTATGATTTGATTTATCAGTATGATTAAAATGATTATGGGGATATGGTGGATTTATTGGGATTTTTCAAGTAGAGATAGGTACGATGTAAGAATTTGTGTACCCGGATCGATAGAGAATTTTGTACAAAGATCTTGGATTCTCTTTATAGCCTCTGGCATTTCTTCTTCTGATTTCACTTCTAGTTCCAGCTCCACAAATTCACCTAGAGAAAACACGGAATCTAGGCAAATTTTGATGTTGTCATATTTCCAAATCAAACGATTTTTTTCCACCCTGCCACCCTTGGAAAACCCTAGATGTAGTAATAACTGCTCAAATGTGCCTGCATTATCAATATTAATATTCTGTTCAATCCTTGCTTTAGATTCCCTGTTAAATTTAGGTCCTTTATAGGTAATTTCAAATTGGTTATTAACCTCGCGGATTCTTAATGCTTCATCTGTTTCCTTGTAATTCTTCGCAGGGTGGTTGAAGTACTGATCAGCATTATGTTCTTTTCCACAATACGCTGCTTTTAGCTCATCCAGTTTCTGTAGGATCGGTTTATGATCAGCTTTAAACTTCATTTCTACCTCGATCATCTTTATTATATGGATTACTAGCGCTATTTTATATTATAGATGATCTATTAGTAATTTGATGATGTCGAATACTTACAACACCTAGATCCACATCAATTATTGTGGTTTCCTTGTATGCTCCTAGAAGACGTATATTTATTAAATCGAAAAGAATCCTTAATAAATTCATCAAAAGATAGATGCAGATCAACAACTATTATATGATATTGATTGATGGTGAGGTATAATTAGTGAGTGATTAATAAGTGAGTGATATACCCAGCGTAAACAAAGGTAATGTGTATGTATTCAAAGTCTTACTCATAGGAGACGGCGGAGTAGGTAAAACCAATCTCCGTAGACGTTACATGGGTGAGCACTTCTTAGCGGAGTATATGGACACCGTGGGGGCCGATTTCGCCTACTTTTCTGAAGAAATCGAGGAGAATGGTGAGATTGCTACATACAAGTGGAGTATCTGGGATCTTGCAGGGCAACCTAAATTCAGCAACGTGCGACCAGTGTTCTATCAGGGTGCCTTCGGTGCATTACTATGTTTCGATGTTACTCGTTTGGAAACATTTGAGAATCTGGATAAATGGGTTGATGAACTCCGTAGACACACTCACACAGAAGGCGTTCCTATAGTACTCATAGCAACTAAGATGGATCTCTACGAGGAAGGTACTCATATTGAATTTGCCAGAGTAGAGGAGTACAAAAATAGTCTAGTAGAAAAATTAGGAGATCGTTTTAATGTATCTCTGGTGAAAACCAGTGCTAAAACTGGTTTCAATGTTAAAGAAGCATTCAAAGAACTACGTGGATCTATAACTAAATGGATTAATTCTCAAGATGATTACTGAATCGTAAAAAAATTTGGTTAGATTGATTTTTATGAAATGAACCATAGATAATATAAAAACATAAAATTCTATTTTTGATTTTATATTCAAATAATTAATTTAAAAATTGAATACTTCTTCAATCCCAAAATAGTTGAATAATTGCTTTAATAAGTTATTCTTCATTCTGATGGAGGTAGATGGACAAAAAGTTGGTAGACATTAACGAATTGATCATCTATGCTATGTTCACTCAAAAGTATTCCAGAATTCAATTTCTTCACAACTCCAATAATATCTTCTCTTTTTTCAATTATTTTCCTAGCAGATTCTATTTTATCAGCTATTTTTACATTATTAACAATTATTACTAGTATTAAATTAGAATCTCTCCAAGTTCTGTATCCTTTGGCTTGAATTAATGTTTCATTATGGTTAGATGCGCCAGCCCACTTTTTGAATTCAGTAATTATTGTATTTTCATATTCTGGGAGTGATATGAGAATATCAGTTTTACCTTTATTTCTGAACGCCTCAGCTTGACCATCAATTTCAAATACTGAATTCAAGGCAGCAAGGTAGATAAATCTGATAGCTTCTTCTTCCATTTCATTAAAATGGTTTGCAGCTGATTCCAAAACCATCCCTAACGTATTATAGACTGATAATACTGAATTAACATCATTTTGTCTAAATTTATATTGTTTGACAACTTCTGGTTGATCAATTGACATTCTGTTTTTTTCTCTAGACTTGCTTATTTTGACCTTTTTAGTTAAATCTGCAAATACAACATTCTCTTTAGTATTCAATTCAAAACCAAGAGAATTGAATGTATTGTTAATTGCCACTAATTCATTTTTTCTTTTTTCTAGCTCTCGAATCAAATTGTCTTCTAACCTTGATTTAATATATTGATTTGCCTGTAATACTCCTTCATTCCAATTATCAAAATACTGGATCCATTTGTCTTTGGTAATATACTTCTTATTATTGATAAATTCAGCTTCAGTTAGCTCTAAAATGCCCCCTAGGACTGCCCCTCCATATTTTTTCTTATCAATGTAATTTATTTTGAGATGGGTTGGTAATATATCTCCCATTGTATATGAATTTGGCATTATCTTTTGAATCAAGTGTATTAGATCATAACTATCACACAACAAAGGCCAAATTAAGACAATTTTTCCGAACTCATCTCTTATTTGATATAATTTTACTTTTTCATCGTAAATTATTATTGGGAGTAAGGCATTTTCAATTACGTTCTGTAATTTATTATAGTATTGTTCAACAACTTCTAAACTAATTAGATTCGAAATACTTGATCTTTCTGTTTTATAAGTTGAATCAAATCTTTCTTCTTGAAATCTACGTATTGTAGGTTTGGGGAAATTATCCCCCCTTTGATGAAATCTACCACTCATACTCGAGAAATTAAAATTGATGTTAATTCTCTATTGGAAATTGACTGAAATTTTAATATCTTTTGAAGATAACAATTAATTAAGATAAGTTAGATAAAATATTCAATGATAACTATCAGATTTTGACTATTGTTTAATTATTGTTTAGAAATTTTAATTCACAGATTTTCCTTCTTTCTTTTAGGATTAATATAATATCAGTAATTTTGTTTTCTTTCTCATTCCAATTTATTTTGACATATTCTTCATCATCTCTAAAATTAGCTCTATGTCTTAGAAATTTATCTTGTTTTTCATCATCTCGTAAATTTTTATAATCGCTTAATTTATTTACTTCAGTATAATGGCTATCTTTAGTATTATTATAAATAAATTCAAATTCAACAATATCTCGAAAAATGTATTCGAATCCCTTTGATATTCTGTGTAAGGCCTCTACCAATTCATCAAAATTCGAAATCTTTGATTCTCTATGTATAAATTTATTCCTGAAATATCCAGGGTTTTCACTCTCAGAAGACCAAACACTTTTGGTGGGTTTACTGGTAAGATAAATTTTACTCATTTCAGTTAAAATGTCTCCAAGACATAATTTTGAATCATCAAAATTTTCATCTAGAAAGTCTTCAAACCTAACCAATACCTTTTTCAGAATATCCTCAATCATAGTATGAAATTGTACATTAAAAACATTGGACATGTACTTTTCATCATTAGATATTAAATATTGATCAATATAGGAAAAATATTTTTTGATCTCTAATTTTATTTCTTCTTCTAATAATTCATGATTCCAAAAAATTGGATGAAAGAAATCCTTAGGGTCTCCAATAGATTTTTCTGTTTTTAATTTCACACTTGTATCAAAATTTTCTTTAATTAAAGGTATCTGATTTAATTTTTGAAACCATTCAATTGAATCTGCTGTTCGTTGAGCTAAAGCTAATAGATTTTTTACTGATGTTTGATCTACACCTTCAATACCTTTTTGCCATGCAAAATATTCACTAGACGCAGCCATATAGAGATTAAATGCCATTCTACTAGATATTGTTGAATCTGTATTATTATTAATTGAATTCCTTATTTGAGTTCTAGCATCTTGAAATAGTTCACTAGCAATTGTGTAATTTCCGATATATAATTTATTCCACGCCTCTATCTCATCATCAAAACCTGCCTTATAAGCAACTTTTTTCTTCTTAATATTTGTAGAAATTATTTTTTTCTCACTATCAATATCATTTAAATAAGACAAAAATCCTTTTTTTAAGAATTTTTGTGAGATCTCAATAGCATCTGAGAGTCTAAGTTTATCTGATCTTTTTTCCATTTCTCTTAATGCAAATTCGCTTTCTGCAAGGATTTGAATGGGTAAATAATTTGACCATGTGTCTAATAATCGAATTTCCTTAGAATATTGAGGATCAAAAATAAAACAAACAGAATTGTGGTCTTTTGACCTGTTTAACCTTCCAACAGCTTGGGTAAATCTTCTAGCTATTCTTTCAAATAAATAATCCTCATTTTGCAATATAAATCGATCTAATTTATCTCTAACATCAATAGTAAAAGGTAAATTTGGAATGACAATACATTTACAGTCATTATTTGGTAAATCAATTCCAAAATATTGTCCTGCAGAAATAAGAAAACCCTTTTCTAAAGATTCAAAATGCTCTAAATCACTTTTTTCATTAAATTGAACAATCCTTCTGCTCTTTTCAGGATTTAATTTAAAATATTCATTCAGAAATAATTTTAGTAAATTAAATTCTTCTATCTTATTGAGTATGATGAGAATTTTGTCAAAATGTTTCATCAATTCAACAATTGCATGTGCATACAACTGTGTCGTATCCTCAATAGTAACCTCAAAATCATTCACAGGTAATATCAATTTTGTACCATTTCTCAGATCTCGATTTTTTACTCCTTTTTCTGATAAATAGTTTTCATCAATTATTTCAAGTTCTTTATTTGGTATACCTAATTCCCAAGATAATCTTTCATTATCTCCTAAAGTTGCACTCATTAAAATTATTTTTTCAGTTTCTATAAGTAATTTGTTCTTAGATCCAATAGGAATATAAGGTTGAATAAATAAATATGTCCCGTTTGTTAAAAATAAATTCCCGAGCTGAGGATATCCATTATGATGAATTCTCCAAAAAAGGTCCCTAATTATTGTATCTGTACTTTTACTCATATCATCTTTAGATTGCAAGGCATCATTCACAACTGATAATAGGTCTTGTTGTTGATCAAAGTATATTAATTTGTAATCATTGTCTAGATTTTTGATATTTGATTCATAAATATCATTTTTCAATAATTCGTTTATATGGAATTTTAGATCTGCAAAGCTATAAAGAGGGATTTTAAATTGGTAATCAGTATTATACTGTTCAAGAAACAAATCTGCATCATCTATTATAACTACATCAATATTCGATATTTCCTTTATTGTCAAAAAACCACTGTAACTAGTAATTCCTATGATTTGTTTTCTTCTGATTTTACCAAGCTTAGCATCTCTTGTGCTTATTGGCTCATATTTTCTACCTTTAATTACACCTGCTTTAAAGCCAAATTTACTTGCATGTGTTTTTAATTGATCTGCTAGAGCATAAGTCCAGGTTACAATCAACACAGCATTTCCTTTTATCGATCTCTCATATTCTGCAATTAGAAGGCTAAGCAAAGTTTTCCCTAGTCCAGTTGGAATCTTTAATCCTAAAATATCTACATTATTTATAATCTCTGAATAGTTTTCTAGGAAAATTTCCTGCCATTCCCTCAATTCATCATACTCAGAATTTTCTAACTGCTGAAAAAACTCAATAATTGATAAAACCATATAATTTCTTTTACCTTTTAACTATTAAGGGTTTTCTTTCTCTCTTCAATTTGTACTAAATAAACTAATATCAAAATATCCAGATTGTCTAAAAATTGAGCCGATTTTGCCTACTTTTCTGAAGAAATCGAGGAGAATGGTGAGATTGCTACATACAAGTGGAGTATCTGGGATCTTGCAGGGCAACCTAAATTCAGCAATGTGCGACCAGTATTCTATCAGGGTGCCTTCGGTGCATTACTATGTTTCGATGTTACTCGTTTGGAAACATTTGAGAATCTGGATAAATGGGTTGATGAACTCCGTAGACACACTCACACAGAAGGAGTTCCTATAGTACTCATAGCAACTAAGATGGATCTCTACGAGGAAGGTACTCATATTGAATTTGCCAGAGTAGAGGAGTACAAAAATAGTCTAGTAGAAAAATTAGGAGATCGTTTTAATGTATCTCTGGTGAAAACCAGTGCTAAAACTGGTTTCAATGTTAAAGAAGCATTCAAAGAACTACGTGGATCTATAACTAAATGGATTAATTCTCAAGATGATTATTAAATTCAAATTAATTAGCCACCAATGAGCACCATGGATCTATCTGATAAGGGTGGTTTGTAATTCATTTCGAGAAAATCAGGATGTTCTTTCCATTTTTTGCTCAATCCGGCTCTGATGATTTCAAGAAGCTCTTCATCTGTTGCTCCTGTTCTCATCTTATCCCTAAGGGGGTATTCCTTGTCATCATGCAGACATGGCCGAATATTTCCATCTGCTGTTAATCGTATCCGATCACAGTATTGGCAAAAAGATTCGGATACTGAGGAAATAAATCCAAACTTGGCACCATCTTGTGTTTGATAATCTCTCGAGGTTTGTGATTGCTCCTCCATTTCCAGTTTACTCAAAGGAGATATTTTGCCTATATTCTCACGCAACTCGGCAGAGGAAATAAAGCGATTGCTAGACCATGCATTACCTGTAAAAGGCATCAATTCAATAAATCGGATGGGGAGGTCCCTTATTCTGGAATATTCTACAAACTGCTGTAGACTAATTGGATCATCATTAAAATTTTTCATTGATACCGCATTGATTTTAATCTTAAAGCCTAGTTCTAACGCCAGATCAATGCCTTCCAACACCGAATCGAAATGTTTACGTTGGGTTACAACTTCGAATTTATCCTTCTCTAGAATATCTAGAGAAATATTCAACCTATCCACCCCTGCATCACGTAAATCTCGAGCAAGTTTCACCAGAGAATGTCCATTTGTAGTGATTGCTAGATCGATATTTGGAAACTCCTGTTTGAGCATCCGGCAAAAAGAAACGAAATCCTTACGTATAGTAGGTTCTCCACCTGTAAGGCGAATCTTTGATACTCCTGAGTTAACAACAATGTCAATTATTCTTAGAATCTCCTCATAGCTGAGAATATTCTCATGATCGGTCCATTCCACACCGTCAGGCATGCAATATACACAGCGGAAATTACACCTATCAGTCACAGAGATCCTCATGGAGTTTATTTTCCTGCCATGTAGATCCACAAGAGGTGCATATTTCATTAAATTGATTTTTGAGTACTCCTTCAAAAGGATGTTCCTAGATGAATACTTCTACGATAAGAGAATATTGTATGGGTAGTGTAATCAGACAATGCAAATGTTTGAGTTCTCTATCTTTAAATACATTAACACATAAATATTATTTGTAGAATAGGAGATTATATTTTTGAAATTAACCTTGGATCGTATGTGCATCAGCACAAATAAACTATGTAATAAATGTCAAGATGCCATGAATGCTGGGGACATTACTGAAATCGATGTCGAATTTGGAAAAATATTGATGAATCTTGCAAAATCAAATAAGTTCCTAAGTGATTTGACAGTGCTGAAAATAATTGAGACAGAGGAACACATATTTATCATGGTGAAGAAAGGCCAATTGGATAAATTGTTACGTGTAAACGCTCAATTAATGGAACATTTCTCACTTAGAGGTACCCGTGGGTTAACTTATCTAGAGAAAACCAAAAGTTCCAAGGTATTGATTGAAAACTTAGTTGAACCGATTAAACCAGTAAGTAACAGCACTGTGATTATCCCCCCTGATGGTACTAAGGAAATCAAGGTTATCTTCAAAAAAGAGGATAAGGATAGATTAAAGATCAGCTCTGATGAGGCGTCTCAGGTTACACTTTCGATTCTTGGGATGAATACACATTTCATATTTAATTAGATTAGATTAATTGGTTTTACTTGCATTAATTCTCTTAATATTGTCGTAGCATAGGATCCTGTTGATAATTGGAAAGAGAGCATAGCAGAAGAATTATCCAAAATTATCGTTTCCACATCTGCTGGATATACCATCAGATTTCTAGATGTGTGTTGTATAGTTTTGAGATCATTTAGATCGAGTTTAACTCGGGAAAATACCTCTCTCCAGATTTCATTTAGGGCTTTATCCCATTTTTTAGATGGAAGGGCAATTTCGATATTCCTCTCTGTTCTGGGAGTGAATGATGGTAGTTTCTGATTTACCACTCGTTCAGCTTTTAGTGGTTGTAAATCATTTCCTCTGTATGAAAGGTAATAATTGAACAGTAATGAGATAAATGCTGATTGTGAGATGTTGATGATAAATTCAGGTATTTTTTGTATCGCATTGTCAAATCTGCCTGGTTTCTTGGCTAGGTATAGAAGAATATCTCTTTCTATCTGAGGGATATTATCCCAATTCATCAAGACTTCATTGGGATCTTGTGTATCTCTCCATAATTTCCGATAGATCTCATCATCCCCCGCAGATTTTCCACCAAGGTAAAGGTCAATCGCTTCCTTATAGTTTTTTTGTAAGATCATTTTTCCAAACTCCGCAGTAATGGGTCTCTCTCCACCAAATCTTTGATATCCATAGTAATTAAGCATACCATTATTTGTAAACTCCAAGAATGCATCAAGATTCTTAGTACTCAGAGTATCACATTCTCTAATAATGATTTCAAAGGCATTTCCTGCCATTCTTCCAGGATACATCCGTTCTCTGTAATAGCTGAACGAATCTATCTCCAGTCCTGGGGTGACCTGCAAAGGGTCATTAGGGATAGTATTTGGTTGAAACACTGAGAATAACTGGGTGGTGATGGCTTTTTTATCTTTAATCCCTGCAGTTGAGAGATCTGTCTCTTGTACCTTGAAAATTCTTTTCAGATGATGAAACATTTTAGCTTGATCCATATCTCGTTTCCATACTCGTCCAACTAGGTATAGCCCACCTTCATCCCCGTGTTCATACATTGGTTTTGGAGGTCGAGGCAGTGGTCTATTAGTAATGGAATCAATTTCAGTAACAAGGAAATCTTCGGGTTGTTGTTTTATTTTACCACCGATTGGTGACGAGAAAGAATACCCTAATATTCCAAAATCTAGATCTGAAGGCCAAATTTCCATATATCTCTCCTCAAAGTAATTTATACTTCTGTGTAATGGGGTCAAGTTGTGAATCAGGAGCAGGACCAAGAGCAGCAGCAGTTGCTGTACCAGGGTCCAGTTGAGTGTGACCCGCATCATTAATATATGCACGTGGTAATTTTGCTCTTGCACCTAGTTGGAATAATTCCTGTAATTCTGCCTCACTTGAAACCTTGACGACAATTTTCTTCATACCAGACGTGAACCATGCATCATACCAGATACGTTGATCACGTTGGGCTTGTAATGTTGCAAGAACTGAAGCATGACTGGCTTGAGCCGCAATTTTGCCTTTACCCATCTTTAAATCTGTACGAATGGCAATTATTTGCTTAATTTCCAATCCTTTTGATTTTGCCATACAACATTTATGTATTGCGAGTTTATTATTCTAGTGTAAGATGACATCGGAAATTAGTAACCCAATGATGGATTAACTTGATTGATAAAATTACTTTCATTTCTAGCTAATTTTTTCAAGTTGATGATTACTTCATTCCATCGTTCAAGATCTGAAAATGGAGATGCTGCACGATGAGGTGATAGTATAACATTTTCTAGAGTATGAAATGGTAGATTATAGGGAAACCGCTTGCCTTCCCTCTCCTCAGGTTGATAGTTGTACCATACATCAATGGCAGCACCGGCAATCTGCTTATTCTCTAGAACATCAAATAGAGCCTTTTCATCAATTATTGAACCTCTCCCCACATTTACCAAAAATGTATGTGGTGATAAATATTTTAACTCATCAGCACCTATCATACCAATGGTTTCTGACGTCTGAGGGATAGCAATAATCAGATCATCTATGGCTTCTAGAAATTTATGTAATTCATCTGGTTCAAACAAAGCGTTGATATTGCTGTTTTCTTTTATATTAAGTTGTTCTTCATCCCAGTGACGTTTGAGTATTGAAAATTTGATATCATATCCTGATAGAAACCGGTAGACTTGTTGGTTGATTGCACCGAAACCGAGTAATCCGATGGTTTTATGTCTTATTGGTACTGATGCTGCATCAGCATCACCCCGTCTCCATTTTCCCTGTATCATCCATGAGTGATGGGGTAAGATTTTGTTGCTTAGGGCATGATACATCGCTACCACATGTTGAGCAGTGAAATAGCTATTCCCATGTCCATTGATGATGGGGATCTTCCTATTACTAAGATAATTGGATATATCTCCAATCAGGTGTTGTACGCCAGCACCTGGATTTATAAATAATTTCAGTTTTGTCATCTGTTCAAGCTCTGTTACAGTTGGTCTCCAGCCAATGGCACAATCGACTTGATGCAATTGAATATCTGATCTATCAAAGAATAAATCTATATCCTCATCTAGCAATTCCTGAAGTAAATGTGATTGGAGTTCTTCTCTCATCTCTCGCAGGAATAACACCTTCTTGCACATAGTCTGACTAAGTATCTAATATTTATCAAGTCACTTCTCAACTCATTTGAATAAGATCAAAATCACTACTACACTAGAATTTTTTAATAGATATTTCTGCGTAATCATGTGGAAGAATTTGACATTATCATCATTGGTGGATCTGCAAATGGATCCCAAACCGCATGGAAGGCCGCAGAAAAGGGCCTATCAGTAGCAGTGATTGAACAACATGAAGAGATAGGCTTTCCAGAGCATTGCTCAGGACTTTTCTCGTATACAGGTTTGCAAAAGATAGATATTGCTATACCTGAATCTATAGTATTCAATCCAGAGATATATGGTGCCAGAATTATCTCTCCCAATGGTAAAGTGTTGACAGTATCCAAACCAGAGGTCCATGCACTAGTATGTGATCGTGCGGCCTATGATCAATTTGTCATGAACAAGGCAGTGGATGCTGGAGTTACTTTGTTTCAACCCTTCAGAGCAATGCAGGCATATCGTAAGGAAGGAAAAGTAGTTGTGACTATAAAAAAAGGAGATGAAGAATTATCCCTTATGGCTCCTTTACTCATCTCTGCAGAGGGAGTTAAGGGTAGCATTGCAAAACAATTAGGACTTCAGGGTCCACCAAGGGTGGAATGGGTGAATGCAGTGCAATTTTACATGAAGAATCTAAAGAATATGGATGTTAGATTGGTGGAAGTTATCCAGCATCAGGAATATGCAGAAGATTTCTTTGCCTGGGTGATTCCTATGGATAACCATACTGCCAAAGTTGGACTGGGAACAAAGAAAAAAGGAGCAACAAAGGTGATGAGTGATATGATAGCGCACCATCCAGTACTCAAACAACGTTGTGAGGGGGCTGAAATAGTAAGGAAAACAGCAGGTAGAATTCCAATCACTGGTCCAGTGAAGACAACATATGCAGATAATCTCTTACTGGTTGGTGATGTGGCTGGTCAGAGTAAGCCAACTACTGGAGGAGGAGTAATTCTTGGAGGTATAGCTGCTGGAATTGCAGCAGAGGTAGCAGCAGAAGCATTACATGCTGGTGATTTTTCCGCTAGTTTTCTGAAACGCTATCAGAAACGCTGGAAAAAAACGATGATGACTAATTTCAGGATGATGCGACTGGTACGCTATTATATGAATTATTTGAAGGATGATGAAGTGGATACTTTATTTGCTCTATTTGAGAAGAAGGGATTAATTTCTGATATCGAGACGTATGGAGATGTGGATAACCAGGCAAGCCTAGTGAGACGTTTTATGACAACATTCAGCCTGTATCCATTTTATCTTAAAACTTCAGGGAGATTACTCAAGAGTTTATTGAAAATTTAATGTTTAGCAGTGGTGATCCACTTACCTGTACCATCTTCGTATATTTCTTTCTTCCAAACAGGACTCTCCTGTTTGTAGGCATTAATCGCCTCTTCCAATGCCTTGAATGCCTCCTTTCGGTGTACAGATGTGATTACAATCATTACTACAGTATCACCAATGGCCAACTGACCAGTGAAATGCACGATGCGCATGCCCAGTAACTGGTATTTCTCCCCGATTCTCACAGCAATTTCAGTCATACTCTCGGTTCCCTTCTCATTCCACGCTTCCACTTCCATGCTCACCACTTTTTTGCTCTCAGTATCTGATACTTCTCTTACAATACCTGTGAATGTGGTAATAGCTCCTACCTTACTATTTTCAGGTAGTTCTGCTATTAGTTCTGATAAGCTAATCGCACCTTTGAGAAGTACATATCCTACATATCTCATACTAATCGCCATGAAGTAGATTCAGAGTATGCCCTACAATCTTGCAGAGGAGATTTATCCCTGTTTTTACCGCATTGGGTGATCCAGGTAAAGCTACAATCATACTTTGCTTGTAAATTCCTGCTGTACATCTACTCAACATGCCCAATGCACCAATTTCTTCAATACTCAATCGTCGAAATTCCTCTCCAAAACCAGGCAATTCCTTGGTAACCTTGGATCTCAGAGCCTCAATGGATATATCTCTAAGACCTATACCCGTACCTCCACATAAAACAATGAGATCATATCCATTGGTGACATCATCATCAATTTTTGATCGTAATGCAGCGAAATCATCTGGATAATAGTCAAGGTTGATGCTATAGATACCATTCTCATTGAATTCTTCTAGTGCTACAGTAGATGATTTGTCCTCACTGTACGAAGTAGTACCAGCAAAGAGTGAATCTGAGACAATAACCAGTGAGGTTTTTACCGTTTCAAGGTCCTGTGCATCGTGTGGTTTCCAGGGCATTACATTTCCTCCTTGAACTTCTCCAGTACTCTTATATCTGCAATTCTAGCTGTATGGTATTGACCTTGTTCATCTTTCTCAAAGCGTTTGGAGAGATCAAAGATGGCAAGTAGTGCATTCATCACACCAGCCATGGCCTCAATCTCCACCCCCGTCTTTTCATAGGCAACAACTTTTACCACACATGATACCCGATCATCATAAATATCAAAATAAACCTTGGTTGACTGGATACGTATGGGGTGGGCCATGAATACTAGATCTGGTGTCTTTTTCACAGCATGTATGGCTGCTAACCGAGCATTCTCCAGCACATCTCCCTTAGGATTGGTATTATTCCTGATCGCATTGATTGATTGCTGATTAAGATAGATAATTCCACCTGCAGTTGCTTTTCGCAGGAGCACGGGTTTCTCTGAAATATCTATCATACCCGACGTTTTCACGTCTGTATTATCCATAGGAAGCAATTATTTTTTCACTATTAAGGAATTATTATTGAATGGCATATTAAATTTCGCTGTATATGTAAAATTATACCATTTTTTAGCTGATTATTGTGAACAGTTCATTACCAAGATTAATACTCGTCTGGATCAAATTCAAGCATTTTGCAGACAACATTGAGGAAATCATAGTCTTTTAAGGTCTCGATATGGGGTAGCGAAAACTGAAGCGTTATAGGCTCCTCAGAAATATAGTCGTGCTTCAAATAGAACTGCATCACCTCGTCATGGGCCTTATTATATTCCTCAAAGGACTGATGAGCAGAGATGAGGATCCCCTCAAGGTTCATGGAAATGTAGAAATGTGGACTTAATTTTTCCTTCACCAATCTAATGGCCTCCTGTCTCTCCTTCATGGTGGACTTAGGGTTGAATTTTCTGTAGGTGAAGACGAGTAGTTTTAAGCCTAGTTTTTCCAGGTCGGGAACAATCCTTGGGAAGCATATTCTATCCTTAAGGAATTTTCTCTTGGCATTGGCAACAGTATTTCTTGAAACTCCAACCTTCTCAGCAATTAAAGTATCACTTTCCTCGGAGTACTTGATCAGTCCAACTAATACTTTTTTCTCTGCTCGGGTTAGTTTGAAGGGTTTCACATCTCCAGTAGGTATGATGAGATCTTCCTCTTCTGCTTCGATATTAAGTGAGCATACTTTGGCCACAAGTGCCTCAAAATCCATAAAGGATCGCACTCTGGATATCTCGAAGGGGAAGGTGATGGTCTTCATACTTTCCTTAGTGAGAAATTTATTCTCGCTATAAACCTGAAAGAATCTCTCCTGATTCTTAGAATATTCGGTATAGTTCTTCGAAATGGATAGATTGAATGCTTGATTAGAGGCAGAAACTACCAGAAAATCCTCATCAAATGATTTGATGATATCTCCAGCTACTCTCATACGTTCCTCAAAAGTGGTGAACCTATTGAGATTCCCAAATAAAACGTGAAATAATTCAAAACCAATTTTGGGAAAATTCGGGATATAATATTTCTTATAGAACCCTCTTTCCCTCAGTCGAGCTTTAATGGAACTAAACGTACTTTTCTTCATTTTTATCCGAGAATGAATTGCCTGATCAGATAATTCTGGCCACTTAACAAGTGCGTGAAGTACTCTTTTCTCATTTTCACTGAGAGCAAGAGATGTGTCCTCCTTATTATATAAAGACATACTAACGTTGATCAATTTTTATCATTTATTAATGATGAGGAAAATAGACTTTTGCTTTAATAATTATTTTAATTTTTATAGGCAAATTGATGCAATATTTCTTAAGTTTTTTTGAATTTTAATAAATAATACGTGATTTTGCGAACTATCATCGAATATCTGACAATTATTAATGTTTTTGATTACGAAAGTCTAATTTTTTAAGTTCGAAAAAAAAACTATGCCTCCATGTTAAATTGGACGTTATCGCAATAATTTTGGAAAATACAAACAATTATTGATTAATCCCTCCGATTTTGGCAGATCATAATATTCATCAAATATTCAACTTGGGTTTGGAATAATTCAAAAATAAACTTAATTCTACTAACCAATCATCCCAAATTCGACTTAAAATAGTGTACTTATTTGATATTGTATAAATAAATCATCATAAGATTATTAAAGCAGTTAATCTTTACATTATAATTAGGATAATGATCTTTCTTGGTGCGGAATTACAGGAAATCGCAATTGACAAATCTTTTTTGGTTCGTTGGCAGAAAATCCTAGATCATCTTGGCCAATACTTTAATGTTCCCAGTGCATTGATTATGCGTGTGCACCCTGAAGAGATTGAGGTATTCCTGAAAAGTCAGAATAAAGACAATCCTTATGCTATTGGTCATAAAGAACCACTTGCAGGATTATATTGTACCTATGTGATGGAGCATAATACCGAATTATATGTGGCTAATGCCTTAGAAAGTGATGTTTGGAATAATAATCCTGACATTGCAGTCAATATGATTTCATACCTCGGGCTACCATTATCATGGCCAACAGGTCAAATTTTTGGTACCGTCTGTGTACTTGACCAAGCACCAGTGAATATCGGTCAAACGTATAAGAATATGCTATTCATTATCCAACAGCTAATTAATAGTCAATTAAAGATGATTTACAATCTCCACCTAGATAATGAGAAAGAAAATGATCAATTTTATCGTCAATGTTCTTATTGCAAACGTATTAAGTTTGAAAAAACCTGGGTGAATGTCGATCAATTATTTCTACGTTCACTTAACATGAATATTTCCCATGTAATTTGTTCAAAATGTTTTGAAAAAGTATGTTCCACATTAGATGACTGAATGGTTTTATCCGTTATTATATGCTACTCCATAGGTTCCACGTGGATTATTCCACTTCACACTACCCTGATCACACATAGCATCACATGCTCCACACTCTACACAATCCTCGAATTGAAATACCATTTTTCCATCATAGAACTTGAAACATTCGGTTGGACATCCAGCTATACACCTGTGATGGGGACATTTGCTGCAAATCGCAACATCAACTGTAATATGGGCATATTCATGACCATCGGTTTTCCATTGTGTTACACCAATTTTATTCTTAATATCAAAATTCTTTATCTCTGTCATTTGAACACCTCACACATTTCTCGCTGCCAGTCCAATTTTCATCAAGGAGACTAGGCCCAATCCCTGTTTCTTCATCGATTTAAGAAGGGTGGTGAGAATTTTATTCTTTTCTTTTCCATCCTCTGTCAAGTATTCATGTAATCCTTGGTTCAACCCATCCGGGAGTTTCTTGAATAATGCAGGATTCTTGGTTAATTTCTTTACCTTACTGAATTTTTTGAAATCTTTTAGGATATATGAATCATTTAGTTTCTTCTCATAGATTCTTAATCCTGCAGCTCCAAAGTTCTTTTTCTGTTTGGCTTCAAGAAATGCCTCGGCAGCTAGGATCCCTGATTTGATGGCGTAATTCATTCCTTGGATGAGAATGCCATTGGAGAACACAAATCCAGCAGCATCTCCGACCACCATCCATCCAGCACCATAAAAATTAGGAAAACTTTTGATACCGTATTCTGGTACCAATTTGGAACCATACTCAATGAGCTCAGCATCCTTAATTAATCGTCTAATGTATGGATGTTGTTTGAAATATTCAATTGCCAAATAAGCTCGATCCTCTTTTTCAACAGAATCCAAGTGTACAACCGTTCCCAGACTTATTGAATTATTATTGGTATAGAAAAATCCGCCTGCAAGAACATCATTGGGTATATTCCCTATAATGAATTCTCCTGAGATACCCTCTTTTTCATCAAGCATGAATCGTTCCTCCAATACTGCTTTATCAAGATGATATACCTCTTTATATCCACCCATGAGCATATGTGGCTCAAACCTTGTTTTCTTGTCCTTATGAAAACCATGCTGAAGCATAAGCCTTGAATTCACACCTTCTGCTAGAATAACTACATCTGCATAAAGTTCCTCATTGTCTTGTTTTACACCTACTACCTTTCCATCCTTGAAAATAAGGGAATCTATTGTGATCCCCCCTAAGACAATCGCACCGGCCTCTTCTGCTTGATTTGCTAGCCATTCATCAAAATTAGCCCGTAAAACAGACATACCAGCATAGGGTTGCTGTTTCCAGTCGTCAAGATGTATCGAAACAACAGTCGCATCTTTTTCTGATAATATCCCGATTTTTTTGGTTTTAATCGCTCTTTCGACTGGTGCATCAGTTTGCCATTCTGGGAGTAATTCTGCGAGATCATTTCCCCAAATCACGCCACCTGATAGATTCTTGGATCCAATAGGCATTCCTCTGTCAATTAGCACGACTTTCACCCCATTTTGAGCCAATTTCAATGCTGCAGAACTGCCAGCTGGACCAGCACCTACAATAATCACTTCTGGATTATCCATATAATATATCAAGTTGAAATTTCGTGATACCCTATTAAAGCCCTTTTTTAACGAATGGCTACGATTTTATCAAAATAAAATATACTTGTGCAATTAATCTTCATTGAACTTCTCTATTTCTTAAGATTGCTATGGCTAGGAGAAGAAATGCTAGAATAACGGTCATAAATCCCATGACAAAACCAAAAAGAGATGGTAATTCTACATTCTCTAGTGGTTCTAGATGATAGAAAATGTAAGGCATAACAGCATCAAGTAACCAGCTCATGGAAATGTAATTATACTCTGCACCACTCGCAAGCAAAGAATCAGATATGGTCGAGAGAATAAATAAGCTGAGTAGTGAACTGAGTATGGCATAGAGGGATTTGGCAAATATTGTCGAGAAAAGTAAGGTAAGTGCCACTATCATCCCCTGCAGGAGATTTACAATAATAATTAATCCTAACAGCTCATCCAATGTTCCCATATATGCTCCAGGAAACTCAGCTTCCAATGAAATCAAGTATTTTGAATAAATGATGATTATTGAAGGAATATTCATGCTTCCCAATAGATACATCATCCCTAAGAATTTACCAAATACAATCTCAGAATCAAACACTGGTTTGGATCTTAGCAGCTCAAAAGTTTTCATCTCAACCTCACCCGCAATGAGATCGGCTGTCAGGATGATGATCAGGATTTGTCCCAAGAAGAAAGATAGAAAGACAGTTTTCACCATACTGAGACTCACTGTCTGTGCATAGAATAGAGCTATCCCTGAACCTGAAAATACAACCTGACCCGCATCACCAAAGAGATTGAGGATTATGGGGAAAATGGTGAAATATATCGCTGCTAGATAGAATTTCTTTTCCTTGATTGTAGATTTGAATACCTGCAAGGCAATAATATTAATATTTCTGCCATATGCAGGCAATTTCTGTTGGATATTCCTGCTCTCAGCAATAATTTTGGTTAAATACTCACTCATAATGAATTCCCCCTGTTTTGTCTTGATACATAGTTTAGAAATACATTCTCTAGTGCATCACGCATGGGCCTTAAGGATCGCAGCTCAAAATTGTTATCTGAACAGATTTTGGGTACTTCTGTCCAAATCTTTCTGATATTTTCCTCAACCTCGATTATTATGGTATGTTGATCCATGGTGACTTTGTATCCATCTTGAAGAAGTATATCAAATAATCTATCAGGGTGGCTACATTCTATCTCATATTCCCTGTCAATAACATTTGCTGTTAATTCTCTCATATTACCCGTGACAAGTACCTTCCCCTCACTCATTATGGCAATATGATTTGTCATTCGTTGTATCTCTGGTAAAATGTGTGAAGAAACAATAACCGTCTGCTCATTATCCTTGGCCATCTTTGCAATGAGATCCATGACATACACCCTTCCTTCTGGATCAAGAGATGCAGTGGGTTCATCAAGTATCAAAATCTCCGGATTACCAAGAAGAGAATTGGCAAAACCCAGACGCTGTACTTCTCCTCCAGAAAGTTTTCCAATAAGATTACCCTCAAATTTTTCTAGACCTACCTTAACTAGCACATCCCTCGCACTTATCACTGCCTCTTTCTTCTTCATACCCCGTAACCTTCCCATGTACGTTATGTATTCTAGCACACGAGAATCTGCAGGAGGTGTAGGATTTTGTGGTAAATATCCCATCTTTTTGAACATGGGTACACGATCCTTCCATGGATCAAATCCTAGAACATCAATACTACCACTGGTTGTTTTTAACCTTCCCGTTATGAGTTTAAGACAGGTACTTTTTCCAGCCCCATTTGGTCCAAGAATACCGAATAGGGAACCATGTGGAATACTTAATGAAAGATCAATGAGTATGGGCTTCCCACCCAATGTTTTGTAAAGATTCCGGATTTCGATGACGTTATTCATGATTCTCTTCTCCTTCTGATGTACACTAGTAGAGGTAATGCAAAAACATATGGTGCTGAGATGAAGCCCTCAGTTTGCAGAACATCAGGTGAAAGTAATTCAGATAGCTGTTGAAGCAGAAATAGTGACTGTATGGCAAACCATGTACTATGAATTGTCTCCTGTGAGGCTCCTTTTTCCTTGAACCCAGAATTTGTGATTTGTTGGGTGAGTATGAATACAATTAGCTCATTCATATATTCTATATCCCAGATTCGATCCAGCTCTGAAAGAGTACGTAATCCCAGATATGTGGCCTCTAAGGATACCTTTCCTTCCTGTTCAAAAGCGAAAGCCCCATTTGTCTGTATATGCGCTAAAATGTACTTAGCTGAAAGATCTGGATCATTGGGTATCCCACCAAGCAATGTGAGAAGATGTATACTTGTTACTGCCTCAGTAAATGAGAAGTAGGAACCATTGGGATATTGAAAGAGTTTGAGTTCATCAATTAAATTTATCGTGTTGATCCCAGGGAAGTATCCAAGAGAGAATGAGGCGTAGATGAACTCATACCAAGTATTAATGATTGTAATAGTGAGATTTCTAGGAACAGTTTTGGTTATATTATTCACTGTGATTTGGGTGTATAGTTTTTCATATGCAGTAGAATTCAGGTAATCAAATATCTTCCATGCTGCCAACTGACTGACATTGAGATCAAGGTATCTCAATCCCCTTACAGCCATGATAGTATCACTCCAGGTTTCTGTACGATTAGGTCTAGATGCAAATCCTCCAGTCTCATTCTGACAATTCTGATAGAAAAGCAGGATATCGAGTGAGTTATTTATCTTATATTGAAGTAATGAAGCAATTTCTAACACCTCAGTAGTTGCTGTGATATTTACCTCAGATGTAGGAGTGTTTGCATAACCATCAGGGGATAATCGTACCCTGTCAATGAAATTCTCTATAGATTTCTGTCTCGTCCTTCCAGAAGCCGGGCTTGCTAGAAGTAGAAAAACCAAAAGAACTAGATAGACTTTTTTCACAATATATGACTCTTGCATTGCTTATTTAAATGCTTTTGAGACGCGACATCAATATTGCACTTGTTGCACTTGTTGCAATATGTGCAAAATAGAAAATTTTGTAATATTATACTCTCTTTTGATAAAAATACATATATATTGAAGGATATATGGTAACATAATGCTTGAGAAAATTGAACCAAAATCTACAACAGAGAGTCTAAAAGATGTAAAGTTCAGTTTTCTACTTTTAAAGGACAATTTCAAGGCATTTTTTTACACACAGGTATTTGCAATATTTGCAGTTATACTAACAGTACTCATCTATAATATTGCTGTGGAGATTATCATCAACTTACTCTCAATTAATCGGAACTCCTCACTGGATGCTGCAGTTTTGGTTTTAGCATTCTGGATATTCCTGCCCATCTTTCTAACCTGTCAGTATGGGTTGGCTTATGATATTATAATTTCAGGTGATATGCATGCGGAATTCAAAGATTCACTAAAATATTTCAGGAAATCATGGCTGTCTTACCTGGTAGTCATCATTATTCTCTTCATTGGACCCTACCAGATATTTGTTCTACCTGAAACCCCAATATTTTCCTTTGGGAAAATAATTGGATATATCCTTCAGATATTTTGGACAGCATTATTTATCCAGACTTTTACAGGGATAAGTCATCATAATTCCTTGAAACAAGCATTCAAGGAGAATTTCAGATTGTTTAAACATTATCCAAAACGAATTTTTGTTTCTTACACAATCCTGTATCTCATCTTTAACATCCCGATAAAACTACTTACCAACAATACCAATCTAATAGATGCAGTAATTAATGATCAGGCTTTTCTGGCACTGCTTATAGAGATGGTGAGATACCCTATCTATGCTTTGGTTGCCACAAGAATTTACAGCTTTCTTGATCAAATTCCTGGGGATGATGCACAATGAGCAAAGAAATCCCCTATTATAGAGAGATCACCGACTTTGAAACGGTACCCATGTTGTTTCACGATAAGAAAAGTAAGATACTAAGATTACTCCTTGAAAAGCAGATGAATATCCAAGCAATTGCTAAAGCAACCAAGATGAACCCCGGTACAGTTCGAAGGCATCTTGATGATCTTGCACTGAAGGATCTGGTTGTATTAGTGGATATTGTCAAAAACGATTATAACCAGAATGAGAAGTATTACCGGGCCACTGCATTAAAATTCAGGGTGAACATTGAGTTCGAATGGCCCATGCAAGTCGTAAAGAAAAAATAACTTGCCTCTTTTACAAATATCTAGATATTAATTTGCGATACCTAATGAATTATCAAAAAGGATTTTTATTTGTAATCTCCTTAGAGAAAACCATGAGTGAAGAACCAATCAATGACCTTGATGAAAGAGAGCGTGTTATTCGTTTCTTAAAATTTGCTGGATTCATGTTGATTATTGTAATCGGCTGGTATGCCTTTGATATCGCAGGTGGAGTATAACTGCACCATTATTGGGATATGTAGGTGACTAATGTGGATATTGTTCGATATGCTAGTATCATCTACTGTTCAGATTTGGAAAAATCAAGGTATTTTTACGAAACCATTTTGCAATTGGAAGTGGAAACTGATTTCACCTCAGTGATTTTTTTCAAAGAAAGTATAGCTATCTGGGAGATTAAATCTGCACATTTACTAAGTAATACATTTGGTGAGGCTTTTTTCAAAAAACAGAAAAAACCATCTTTTCCTTTTGAACTTTATTTTGAAATCCGATCTTTTGATACATTTATTCAACAACTACAGAATTATCCAATTGACTATATTCACGATGTATATCAAGAACCATGGGGACAGAGAACAGTTCGTTTTTATGATCCTGATAAAAATATCATCGAGATTGGTGAAACCCTAGAGGAATTCATCAATCGTATGCACCAAGAAGGTTTGTCAGTAGAAGAAATTGCTGAGATCAATGGATTGAATGTAAAGGTAATCGAGGGATTACTTAAATTATCGATCTAAAATGTAGATATTAATTAACTTGATCGAGCTATGAAATCCCAGATAACTTCAATAATTGATGATACAACAGTTAACAAGGCAAAACCTGCATACACTGCCAACCCAACTCCAGTTTTTGAAAACGCCCTTCCATGAGATGTGAAATCAGATAGAATGTCATATACTAAATTCATACACTTAGAAATTGATTGCATTATCCAAAGACCTCTATTCTCATATCCCTTTGGAGTTTCTATGATTACTTTAATTAACCAAACACAATCCATTATGCCAACTACATAGTTCAGTATTCTATTAACAATAAGGTCAAACATGAACCCCTTTCTACCAGTTGTATCAATGAACCCACCAATTGCATTTTGGGTTATTGCTAAGGCTAAATTGCACAGAAATACAACGAAATCTTTGGTAAATATTTTATCCTCATACCGTGAACCACCCAAAATTTTTCCATCAATAATATCCTGAATAACACCCCATCCATCTGTTAATACCGTACTTATGAACTTCCACATTGCAATATAGCTATTATTTTCATCTTCAATATCATCATCCCCTCCTGGTTTTGGTCCCCTATCAATACCCTCAATGAATCTAACACCTTCATCAATAGCAATTTTCAAGATACGGAACATCCCTAATACTATGTTTTTATCTTCAATTGTAATATCTGGCTCTATAGATAATTTGCTGACACTATTTGCAGTAAATTGCTCAACATTTAATAATTCATTATCAGAGCTGAAAACATCAGAAACAGCTAAACCAATGATGACAAATGGTTTACCTATTCTAACAACTAAGTCATTTAGAGAAATTGCTATTGTTGGATCATCAATAAAGATTTTATCAAGAGGTTCCATTAATTTCTCTCCAGAGAAGGAATTAAGAAAATTAGTCAAGGTTTCAGCTGGATGAGAAATCATGCGTAAAATATCCATGATCCCTTGCAGTATATTTGAGAAAAAGCCCTCCTCGGGTTCATCAGGCTCGGAATCAAGACCCGGAATGACTATCTCAAAAGAAGAAATGAAATTCTGAGAGAGATCCCGTATAAGATCAGCATATTGGCCGAAGATACTATCAATTATTCTCTGGACCCGTTTATCAATTATGTCCGATAATATTTTCATTGCTTTTTCAGAAATGAAATTTATTACTTTCTTGATTAAATCACCAAGAAAATCAAAAGGACCTAAGAATTCAGTAATTTCCTCTATAATCCCCGATTCATCCCACTTATCAATCACCTCACCGAATATCGTGTCAACCAATCCTAGTGAATCCTGGATATAATCAACTGCTTGTGCTTTAGCATCATTAAATGTATCAATGAATGATGTTCTCACGTTTGAATATATAGAAAATGAACTTTTTATAGCTCGTTCAGCACGATCTCTGTAGACCTTCAATGTTGTGAATTGATTCATTATTCCATTGATAAATGCTTCCCAAAGTTTATCAAACTGTTCCTTTACCCAGTCTTTCACGGTATTGTAGGTCTCGTTGACAAAGTCGACGACAGTTTCAACCACCTCAATAACTGCTTCACCTACCCGTTGTATGCCATCAATCGCCCAGCTAAATGTATCCTCGAGGGTGGCAACAACCTCATCCAGCGCATTTCTTATTGCTGTGATCCCCTGTTCAAGAAGGCTGGCGGAGATTTCTGAAGGTTGAATTGTTCTATGTAGCTCACGCATGTTCCCATTAATATCAAATATCTCAAAGCTAAATGTAGTTGGTTGTAACTGGTAATCAATCTTATTTATCTGAAAATCCACATCGATCCAGTAGTTAGACTGATTGATATTGGTAATAGAACGCTCTGGCATACCATCTCTGTAAACAAGTATACGATCGATTCTTGAATTATCCTTGATATTAACCATGATATTGACGGTGGGATCCAGTATTCCGGTTATTTTGTTAATTGTATTCTGGAACCACATGCCTAGGGTTCCTCCAAATTCTAAGTAGGGGAATGAGGCCTTTGTCTTTATTTTGAAACCATTAAAACTCATCGAATTCGTATGTGGTTGATTATAATTATTTGCAGAAGGGAATACTGTTTCTAGGTTGTTTGCTACAAATCGCCTAAATATAATTTTTACATAATTGGCGATGCTAGAAAGAGATCTCATATAAGGTATTCTTACACATATTCTAAGAAAACAGACTTTCTTCCAGTAGAATATGTAACTTACAACACTGGCAATTAAATTACCGATTTCCTTGATTAAATCCCAAATTTTCGACAATCCCTCAGACATCCATTTTGTGACCGATTCCAGTGCTTTATCAGGTTGAATTGAGTATGATATTTCTATATCAGAGATGAACTGAACTGGTTCGTAATCAGAAATCAGTTTTTGATCATCAAATAAATCTAGAATGCCATCTCCATCACTATCAATTGCAGTTGGATCACTAATATTTGAGGTATCATTGTTTAATTCCTCGTAATCTGTTAATCCATCCCCATCTGTGTCCTGGAGGTTTGGATCTGTTGTGACATGTTTTGTATAATTTAACACGTCTGGACTTTTGATAATATTTCCTGATTCATCATATGAACCATTATTAATTATCACAATTGGAATATCAAATCCTCGAACCTCCAATCCATCGGCCAATCCATCTCCATCAGTGTCTGCTGCAATTATATTGGTTTGATAAATCAGAATTTCGTCAGAATCATTTAGCCCATCCAAATCAGAGTCTCTGTTGATCGCATTTGACTCATATATGAAAATCTCATCATAATCCGAAAGACCGTCATCATCACTATCTGGATTTAAGGGATCCAGAAGATAATATTCCGTGTTTACATTCCCTTCAACATCTGTGTATGACCCTTGGAATTGCCAATTGGTCTCCTTGAAATCATTGATCCCATCTCCATCACTATCATAATAATTGAGATGAGTGGCAAAGTCCTGTTCAATAAGATCATCCAAGCCATCAGAATCGGTATCTGGATTATTAGGATCTGTTCCAAATTTCTTCTCATAATAATCAGAAACACCCTCTCCATCAGAATCATTCCTGGTTGGATCTGATTTTACATTCAAAGTCTTCAACCCTTCAGGAGTGTATAATTTAATTTGCCAGCCTATTAACTCCTCTAAATCAGATAATCCATCAAAATCGGTATCTGGTAGCAATGGATCAGATCCTATGGTAAGCTCTCCATTTGGCCCATACCCATCCAGTAATCCATCACCATCGGTATCAGCATTTTCATCAGAAGTACCGCATATGTCCTCATAAAATGATGGAAGGCCATCTCCATCATGATCTTCTCCTAGTACATACTCAACAGGATCTGCTATGCCATCATTATCCGTATCTGGATTATCATAGTCAATATCCAGAAAATCCAAAGCATTGGAATATTCAATTTCCAGTTCATCAGTAATTAAATCACCATCTTGATCAACAGTGATGATTAAGCTACTTGATACATGTGAAATTATTTCTCCACTGAGAAGATCAACTAACATCAGCCTAATTCTGTATTCACCAGATAGACTATTTTCAGGAGTAAGTGGAACATTATTAGCAATATCATTCTTTAGGTTTATGATAGCTATCTCATCGGCAATAGGTGATAGATTAACTGATGCAATAAATTTATATCCGGTTGGATCATACTCCGCGGTACCAGAGTCAATAGAACCATCCTTTCCTGATAAACTGAAATCAATTCTCGTCTGAGTTCTATACGATTCCTTGTAGAATATCGATGGAGCAACCATACCAATAAAATCAAAGACGATATTTGTTGATCCATAGATGTTATTCCTAGTAAGAACTGCGATTTCCAGTGGATTACTTGTGATATTGTAGGTAAATGAATGGGTAAAGTTTTCCCCCTCCGGATCGAACACACTTAAAATACCGAAATTTGTTGCTTTGTTAGTTCTTATAGAAATAGAAGAATCATCTGAAATTTCACCATCAAGGTTCCATGTGTATCTCAAATGGAGCAAATCAAAGGGGCTATCTTCAATCTTGGGGTAAATAATAAGATTCTCCCCTTCCTTTAGTTCATATGTCGATAGCAGATCAAGGATATTCTCTGGAGGAGGATTGTAAATTATCACAAGGAATTCAGTAATATCATAATTACCATACGCATCCCGAAGGGTAAGTACAACGGTGTAATTTCCAGATAAAGTGTAGGTATGTTTGCAATTCATACCGAACCCAGTAGTCCCATCTCCAAAATCCCAGTGTGGATAGTAATTCATTCCATCGCTATCCAACCCAGCAACGATAAAGCTAAGCTCTTCACCCTCAATATACATGCCTTGAACAATTGGATATACCTCTGGAAACCCAGCGGTTGCATTCAACCACATGAACTCAACATGATCATAATAATCATCCTGAATGTGCACCCACAGCAGGTATGTTCCTTGTGTCTCATAAGTATATAGTGGGTATCGTTGACTGCTTTGGTAACCAGAACCGAAATGCCAAACAAAATGGAGCGTGGTATTACCAGGTTCATTTGTATTGATAAGAAATCTCTTCTCCTCACCCAAATTTATTTCATTGGGCATACCAATTATTCCTCTAGGAGCGAAATGTCTTATATGATATCCGAAATAATTCCAAGTTGGTTGATCCTGAAATGCAACAGGTTTTTCAATCCTTGCAAAATCAATAATTGGCAGTGTATATTCCTTTGATGATCCTCCATACTCATCCGTAATATAATATCTTATTTTACTTGGGAGAATGCCATAGGGTAGTGATGCAGTAACTGAAACAGTTCCTGTAGTAGGACCATAGTGAGGACTGGTTATATTTCTTATGAATTCAGTATCACCCATTTTCATGGTAACTGTAAGATTATCATTGCCTGGGTCAAAAACTGAGAAATTATATTTCACAGGAAATCCTCTATCAAGTGGTGCAGTCGGGAATCTACCAGATGAGGAGCTACACGGGCTAGAAGTTGAGCTACAATAATTCACCAATGAGATGGGTTCATGATCCTCAAATGAGAAGGTGGTTTCTAAGTAATTATCAAATTCTACGGAATTTGAGGAGTTAAACAAAATATCCCAGTATTGATAAAGTGGCTGTGTCAGATTATAGATTGTGTACTCCATCCGAGAATTATTTCGGGTTAGATCTAGATTGACTAGTGTGATATTATGAGAAGCAATTCCATCTTGGAATAGGGAGATATTGAACAAAGTATCCAATGTACCCCAAGTTTTGAAGGAAAGATTATAGTGACTAGATGCTCCAATTAGGCTGATAAAAGGATTTGCATTGATAATCTCAAAGCTGTCTGTAGATCCAGTTGCTAATGCACCATTATCATCCACAACTGTCAGGTTTATTGACTGATTACCAACTTCAAAAAATGGATATGAATTCACCTGGCCATAGCCAGGAATACTCCAGAAATACTGAAGAAGGCTTTGATCACTCAATGAATCTTGAATCTCTGAATATGTTGTAATAGTCTCTCCCTGAGTATAATACTCCCTTTCATTCCATATGTTAGTGATTGAAGGGATGTGATTTTCTACACTTATTGTTGTTATTGAAGTTCCGATACCACCGTTGTTATCAATAACATGTAATTTTACATCATATGTTCCATCATCTGGATAGAAATGGGAAGTATTCTGACCAATTGTCATTAATCCATCTCCAAACTCCCATACATATTTCAAAGAACTGATATCTGATTTTGTATCATCTGCTATCCCGAAGAAATTAACTGAAACATCCTCAGAAATATCATTAATTGAAGTCGCAATATCGGCAATGGGAATTTTATTTTCAATAGAAATATCACAAAATCCAGTATACACAAGGCTATCATTGGTATATCCTCGAACTCTGACAGTATAGTTCCCTGCATCAGAGTAATTGTGGATTACTGAATCCCCTACTTCCGTTGATCCATCACCAAATTCCCAGAGAAAATTAAGGATGGGAGTGTAAGCTTCTGTTTCCTTTACATCGAATTTTATTTCTTCATCTTCAAATGCGACATTTTTTGTTGGGAGAATTGTAATTTCCTGTGCAGAGGGTATCACTGTTATAGGTATAGTGAATATTCTACTGATAGAACCTCGCATTGCAAGAACTGAGACTAAATATAATCCTGCTTGCATGAAAGTATGAGCTAGGCTACTATCTTCACGAGTACTTACATATATTCCATTTCCATCGTGAAAATCCCACATAAAATAATCGATACCATACTCTGCACTCAAAAGAGCAGGTTTTAGCTTGAACAGTACTTCTTCTCCAATATATACGGTTTCGGATTGAGTAAATATTGCGTCATCTTCAAGACTAGCGAGTGTATCTTGATAACCAGTATAATCATTATACACCATACTAGTAAGTAGTAGTCCAATAATAAACAATGCACCAGCAGTGCCAGATGTAGCATATTTTGATACTGCCATCATTTTCAACTCCTTATTTTCGGAACCTCCGTCCGACTAATTGCACCATCAATAGACTTATTGAGCCTATAAATGATGTCAGAGCAGCACCTGCCAACCATGGACTCTCCTCGATACCCCCTTGAATTCTGTCACGAGCAGCAGGTGGATCATTGAATGTGAGTGGGTCCATTCCGTGATCTACCTCATATCCATCCACATATCCATCCTCATCAGAATCGGAATTTCGAGGATCTGTTCCTAGGTTCATTTCTCTTATATTTGTTAGTCCGTCACTATCTGGATCTTCAGAATCATCCTTCACGGAGATTTTCAAGCCATGTTCTGCCTCGTATAAATCATTCATACCATCTTCATCAGTATCTGATGCATTTGGATCTGAATTGAGGGTAAATACCTCCAACCCATCAGATAATCCATCACTATCCGTGTCATTATTCAGAACATCCGTTCCTAGTTCTAGTTCCTTGCCATCAAAAATTAGATCTCCATCAGTATCCGGATTCATAGGGTCATATCCCGAATATATCTCCTCCCCATCTAGGATGGTATCCTCATCCATATCTGGATTGTTTGGATCCAAATAATAGATGAACAATTCACTATAATCATCCAAACCATCTAAATCGGTATCATTCATAAGAGGGTTGGTGAATGATGAAAATATCTCATAGGCATCAGTAAGATTGTCATTATCCGTATCATTTACTAACACCAAGGTATGATAGAATAGCTCATCATAATCACTTAATCCATCTCCATCGGTATCAAACGACAGAGGATCGCTGAAGGTGACAAAAATCTCAACTGAATCAATTAGTTGATCTTGATCAGTATCCCTCATTAGTGGATCAGTACCATAAGTTAGTACTTCCTGACCATCTAGCAGCATATCATCGTCTGTATCCATAGAATTAGGATCAGTTCCATTAACAAGCTCTGAAAAATCATCGAGACCATCATCATCTGTGTCATTTTTCACTGGATTGGTTGCATTATAATATTCCATCAAATTATTGAGCTTGTCAGAATCAAAATCTAAATAGGTTTCATTCAAACTGCTATCAAGACTATACCTGTATTCCCAGTAATCTGGAAGTAAATCACCATCACTATCAGGGTTGGTACTATTAGATCCATAATTAACTTCAACAAAATCATTTAGTGTATCATTATCATAATCTGCATAGAGTGGGTGAGTTCCTGAGATATTCACCTCAAAGGCATCATTCAAGCCATCTCCATCTGTATCCGAATTTTTAGGATCTGTCTGGCTAATGAAAATCTCGTATGCATCGTCTAACCCATCATCATCACAATCAGGATCATTAGGATCTGTCTGGATAATAATAATCTCAAATGTATCATTCAGTGTATCTCCATCTGTATCAACAGACCAGCCATTTGTGCCATAGTAATAATACTCTTCAAAATCTGTAAGACCATCATCATCTGTATCAGGATTCCATGGTACTGTCACTGACATAATCAGCTCTTCATAATCAGTAAGTCCATCAACATCCATATCCTTCTCAAGTGGATCTGTATATCCTGAGACGCAATTTGCATTATTTGTATCACAAATTGTTATTTCATTCAAGATTTCATCACTATCTGAAAGACGATCAAGATCTGTATCATTACTACTAGGATCTGTAAAAGAATTAAAAATCTCAAATGCATCATTCAGGCCATCAGAATCAGTATCAACATTACTACCATTTGTTTGATATATCATATATTCTTCATAGTCTGATATTCCATCACTATCGGTATCATTGCTTAGAAAACTGGTGCCTGCATTTATTTCATCAATTGCATTTAGCCCATCATTATCAAGATCGGTATTTGCATCATAATAAACCGGATTAAACCCATTTTCAACCTCCCATCCATCAGGTAAGCAATCAAAATCTGTATCGCTGGAATATGGCAATGTATTGTATACATAGATCTCAACAGGATCTTCAAGTCCATCCTCATCAGAATCAATGGATGACGGGTTTGATCCATAGTTGGTAATCTCATTATAATTACTTAATCCATCATGATCTGTATCTTCTATATAGAATATTTGTATTGAACTGGAGTTTGATGTAATCCAAAGCAATTCTCCTGTGCTATTTCGCACGGTTATAGGGGAGAGAGAACCAATCTCTGAGGGTAGCAAGGTTGAGAAAACAACTTGTTGTGTGTCATCCAAAATCCCAACTAATGGAATTTTATTGTCTAAGGGAGAAGCAAAATCACTTTTGGCAAAAATTCCTTCACCAGTAAACTCAGACAGCAGCGTATCGACATGAAAACCCCCTGAATAGTATATGTTATCTGATTGAAGGTCTATATCCCATATGACAGATCCTTCAACTTCTACTTGTGGATCACCAAAACTTTGATAATAATAGAGATTCCAATCAATAGGATTGAATTCTGCTATAAAACCAGAACCATTGCTTGGTTGCAATACTTGCAAGTCAATATTTGGGTTAAGTACTAAATCCGTTGACAGGGATTGCCCAGCTGCGTATAATCTGCTGTTATTGTACTCAAGATCATAAATTGCTGAGTGGTAGATTCCTCCAAGAGTAGTCAATGAAGACATATGGAGGGTGCTATTCAAGGATATGATATATGCAGATCCACTCAATCCAAGATCCGTATCATCTATCGACCCATTTCCATCGAAATCTTGATCCTGAACAAAATTTACACTGCGGTAGGGTGTATTACTCCCATTCAAGTTGAACCTGGACTTGCTTGAACCTCCCAGATATATATTATTATAATCATCAAGGGCTAGACTAGTTGTAAAACAGGAAGCCGAATCTTTTGATTGGATCAGTCTGCTTGATACATATTCAAATTCATCTGTTGTTTTAAGCACAAATAGTGTCGGGTATTCCATTATTTTGGAACGTATGGCCAGATGAGAGATCAAAGCGAAATTTGCCGCAATATCACTATAAATTGGTCTAGTATTGATCGATAATACATTTCCCTTTATGCTGACAAATGGAACTCCATCTTCATACGATGCTACTAGCTCTGAACCGTTTGATATTGTTGCAATAATTGAATACGAATAATATCCATCTGTACCAGTTACAAAATCATGTTGTGAACTCCCATTATATAGTCTAACTATACCATCATTATAACCCTGATCCATAGGGTTGTACTCTTCAGTTCCAAACCTACCATAAATCTCTGCTGATGATCTATTACTGAAGGAATTTGAGTCCAGGACGACAAAACCTCCTTGGTCGATGTAATCCGCAATTGTATTCCCTAAGAAAGTTGAATCATAATATTGAACTGCTGAATATAAAAAGATGGCCTCATAATCTAACAACTCCTCAAGTGTCGGAGCAGATACGTGTGGGCTTATTTTATCTATGTTATAATTCATTAAATTAAGAGAATATTCAAACTGACCCGAATCCCATTCAAATACCTGTATCCTGCTATTTAGCCCCTCTGCCACATATATCTCTCCTGTATATTTGTTCACACTGATGTCTCGAACCAAATTCATCTGGCCATCACCAGACCCAGAAACACCCAATACGGATACAAAATTGCCTGCCAGGTCGAATATCTGCACTCTGTCAAGTGTAGCATCTCCCACATAGATATATTCTTCATGGATTGCAATGCCAGAAATATCCATAAATTGTCCATTTCCAGTGCCAGAACTGCCAAATTGATCCTGTAGTACAAATTTTGAATCATAGACTTGAACTCTATGGTTGGCGTAGTCTATTGATAATATATGTGTATCATTAACCGCAACACCTCTGGTCTGAGATCCAAAGAAGGTAACAAAATTACCTGCAAGATCAAAAACCTTCATATCTCCACCTTCAGCAACAAAAATGTGAGTATCATTCATATCAATATCCCATAAATATGTAAACTCATTTTCATTTGCTCCATAATATCCAAACCATTTAACCTGATTCCCAGCTGAATCAAAGATATTCACCCTATACTCCCAACTTTGATATGACATATCTGTATACTCGCATAATACTAAAACATGAGTTGAGTTTGCGACAAGACCTTTTACAAAGGTCAGGGGAAAGTCTGCTAGTGTTGGCATAAGAAGTTGTGATTCATACTTTCCCTCCAAGTCAAATATCTCTACTTTTCCATTACCCCAGTCTCCTGCAAAGATATGTGTCTCATTATAGGATACACCTATAGCTTCATGGACTTGTCCTGGACCAATCCCATCGGATCCTAATGAATTAACATAATGTATATCTCCCTCACTCACCAGAAGAACATCTTTTCTGGGATCATCTGATTCTGGATGAAAAATATCTGAATAGGTGACACCAGCAATAACCACATTACCTTCTGAATCAATTTCTAGCAGATCTGTTGGTAGATCTGCTACACCCATGTCCGAATCCTCAGGAATTCCTAATATCTCTCTTCCATTTCCTCCGAAGGAAGTTTTTGTTATGTTCTGCAGATCACTAGAGAGCTTAAGCAAGGTAACATCAGTCTCTTGTGAATCGTAATCCAAGGACACTGGATTTTTAAGTGAGAGTAGAACAATATCACCATATTCTGTTATCTCCATTGATTTCATGAAATAGTCATAATCGTCATCAAAATCCAATTCTTTACCAAATTTAAATTCATTTATGGAGTTGTAACACAGCAAAAATGATGATTGAATAGATGGAGTTCCTGAAATAAATTGCGTCTGAGATCCATTGGTATTAAATCCTGTTTCTGTAAAATTAAGAACTGCTGTATCAAAATTAGCAAGAATAAATATATTATCGGTATTATCATGCTCAATCGCGGTGATTTCCACCCCTTGATGTTGAAATATGCCAACAGAACTTATCAGCTGGTATGTGGACAATTCACCGTCCAATGGAAGAGTAAGACCATTGTGATTAAAAAGATTCATTTCATTCTCAGAATAGGCCTCTAGACTTATCATAGGAGGGTCGTTTTGAATTACAGTGATATTAAAATATAAGCCAGAAGCTGGATTGAACCCATTACTTATCAAATTTGCTTGAGTAATGAATATTATCAAAATTAGGATTTTTTTGTTCATTGATTATGCCTTCTCTGTATTGAGGATTTTCAAAAGTAAATAAAGTATGTGCACTTCATTATAGTAAAAACTTATTATTGGTAAAAAAAAAGTAGTTTTTGTAATAAGCGAAATCTCTGATAATGGAAATGTAAACAATTATGTTAGGTATATCCACTATTCTGATATCAAAGTTGTCTCGAAAAGATTATATGTGATGACTGGTGGCATTTTGAAAAGAAATCGTGGAAGGATTATAAATCATTAAAAAAAAAATAAATTGAAATTTTAATCTAAGAAGCTCGAAAATAAAAAACAAACAAACATGCTTATTTAGACAAACAAAATACATAATTATCGGGAAAATTTACATATTTTGAACAAGACAATGGTACTATCTAAGAATCCTTTTAGTTGAGAAAGTGAGAGTTGTCTGTATATGGCAGTAAGCATGACCAAGATAAAAATTCTCATTTTGGGTGATGATTTTGACAAGAAAAATAATTATCTACAAATTTACCTTAATGAGGAATTAGAGCAGGATAGGTCTGATCAGAACCCAATATTTGCAGTCAAAACCATTATATTGAAAGGGAGGAAGTTTGCCCTACAATTTTGGCAACTATCTGAGGAGATGCGTCTGAAATCAGTACGAGAAGTAAACTATTTGGGAAGTCAAGCAATGATTTTGCTCTATGATATATCGAATAAACGTAGTTTTGATAATTTACCAAACTGGATAACTGAATGCATGGAGAACAATGAGGATATGATAATTCCCATGGGTTTGGTGGGATATTATTCCCCAGATAGAGAAGTATCATTTGATGAAGGTAGCAAATATGCTGAAGAATTATCCAAATGGGGTGGATACAAAGTTCCGTACCTAGAGGTTAATTCAGAACAATTCTTGAGAGCCACACACAATTTGAAAACTCATCAGGATTTTTTGACACTAATTATATCACAAATAGAAGAATTAGAGATCTAACCTTTGGACTGATCCAGAGATTGGTTTTATGATACTCTGACCAAATTGCATTCAGAAGTGTGATATGCAGGTTATTTAACTAATTTCTACTCAATAGATCTCAATATATAAGAACAGAAGAAGTATATATGCAAATTATTTCAGCTTCAGATTATTTCAAGTCTTTCTTTACACTTAGACAAAGTAAATCGTATTATCGTCTCAGATGATCAGTGACTAGTTAATTTTTGTATATCAATATCAATATAATAATAAGAGAGTTTTTTTTCTCTCCTATATGAACAAGATAAAAGTTGAAAATCCAGTTGTGGATCTTAACGGAGATGAAATGACCAGAATCATTTGGAAATGGATAAAAGACAAACTCATTCTCCCATATCTGGACATTGATATCAAGGAATACGACCTAAGTGTTGAGAACAGAGATGCAACTGATGATCAAGTCACTGTTGATGCAGCTCATGCCATCCTAAAGTACAATGTAGGTATCAAGTGTGCCACCATCACGCCAGATGAGGACCGTGTAGCCGAGTTCAACCTGAAGAAGATGTGGAAATCCCCCAATGGAACAATCCGTAATATCATTGGAGGAACCATCTTCCGTGAGCCCATTGTCTGCTCGAACATTCCAAAACTTGTTCCTGCTTGGACCAAGCCTATAGTGGTTGGTCGTCATGCTCATGCAGACCAGTATAAAGCCACTGATGTGGTGATCAAAGGTGCTGGTAAACTCAAGATGGTATTTGAGGGTGCAAATGGTGTAACTGAAGAATGGGAAGTTAATAATTTTCCCGAAAATGGTGGTGTGGCCATGGCAATGTTCAATCATGATGATTCCATAAGAGACTTTGCTCGTGCATCTATGGATGTAGCTCTTGAGAAGGGATATGATTGTTATCTATCCACCAAGAACACAATATTAAAGGCATATGATGGCAGATTCAGGGATATTTTTGCTGAAGTATTTGAGCAGGAATACAAAGAAAAATTCCAGGCAGCTGGTATCACCTATGAGCACAGGCTCATTGATGATATGGTAGCTCAGGTTCTCAAATGGGAAGGTGGAATTGTCTGGGCTTGTAAGAACTACGATGGTGATGTGCAATCAGATACAGTAGCTCAGGGATTTGGAAGCTTAGGTATGATGACCTCCTTCCTCAAGGCACCAGATGGAAAGACAATTGAGGCAGAAGCAGCCCATGGTACCGTGACACGACATTACAGAGAGCACCAGAAAGGTAAGGAGACTTCTACCAATCCTGTTGCCTCTATTTATGCTTGGACTGTTGGTCTGAAACACAGAGGAAGACTTGATGGTAATGATGATCTGGTGAAATTTGCTGAGACACTCGAGCAGGTTTGTGTAGAGGCTGTTGTGGATGGTAAATACACCAAAGATCTTGCCCGTTCTGTTCAAGGCGATCTCAATCCTCCAAGAGATACTTGGATGACTACTGTAGAGTTCATGGATGAGCTTGATAATAGACTCAAAGCTAAATTACTCAAATAATTATTGATTAAATATTTAATTATAATTTTGTAATAATTATCTAGCTAGAAATAAATTAAAAAAATAGTTCTTAATTAGCGATTTGTGGTTGATTTTCTCTTATTTTCAGATAATCGTGTCAGAAAACAGTTTATTGCAATATTTATGATAAGGATTTCCGAAAATCATTTTGTGATACATTGAGCCGGTAGGCTCAATGATATTATTGTTAACAGTTCAGATATAGTTGTGCGCAAGATTCGCCTATAACCGAACTAGATAAAAGGTAGAGGGTCTAGATCGACTAGTGCTATCAAC
>JADCLS010000019.1 GCA_026702845.1 Candidatus Heimdallarchaeota archaeon | reverse complement strand
CTCAGCTTCCTTCTTCTTCTGTGCTTCTTCTGCCTTCTTCTTCTCCTCAGCTTCCTTCTTCTTCTGTGCTTCTTCTGCCTTCTTCTTCTCCTCAGCTTCCTTCTTCTTCTGTGCTTCTTCTGCCTTCTTCTTCTCCTCAGCTTCCTTCTTCTGTGCTTCTTCTGCCTTCTTTATCTCGTCTTCATCAATTTCATCTTCTTCTTCTTCCTCAAGTTCTTCTTCTTCATCTTCTTCTTGAGTGGATGTTGTTTTCTTAGAAGCACTAGTTGTTTTTGGGGTTTCTTCTTCTTGTTTTTTGGTGCTTGTTTTTTTCTTTCTACCACTAGTAGATTTCTTAGGAGTTTCTTCCTCCTCAATCTCTTCAATTTCATCTTCATTTACGGTTGTTGTTTTTTTCTTATTACGAGACTTAGTGGTAGTTTTTTTCTTAGCCATATCTCTCCACTCCTGTTTACAAAGTCTGTAGTATAAATACTAGTAGCAAGGTTAAGATACAAAAATCAAGTCAATTATTATTTAATTTACATTTAATTAGGTCAAATGAAGTCTTTCATGAATCTAGTATCTTAATATCAGATTAGGTAGAAGATACTTGTCTTAACTGGCGCAATCTTAAACAATTTTGGGGGTACATATTTAATTTGCAGGGCATTTATAAAGAAACTGCAAATTTGAAATTGGCATGATTCGGGAGAATTCTTCATGTATAATTTGTATAATTAACTATTTGATATTTCATCAAACCGCATTTCTAGTAAATTCATCAGCAAGAAATTGCTGGAATTAATGAAGGTTTAAATATAAACTATGTCTGCTTTCGCTATACTATATGGAATTTTCACACATTCCATTTTATGGTGAATTATATGGATACATCACAACAATCCAGTTTTTCAGTCCTGAGAAGTAGAAAAGCATTGATTTCGCTTTTCATCGTACTTCTCATGAGTACATCACCGCTTTCCTCGGCAGAGGCATCAAGTGATATGCTCAAGGCAACTGAAGCTTCAATTGAGGAACAGCTTCATTACTACACATTTGATTACGATCTATTTGTCGTATTTTATGATGCTGAGACAATACTTACTAATGAGACAGGTTTATCCCTGTATCATTCTCTTTCACTGATGACACCGAATATCGTGGCTATACCGATAACAGATCTGGCAGATATTGAGAAGGTGCTCATTAATCAAGCCTATTTTGCAGCATTTTACGTTTTTCAATCAGACGAAAATGGATTGAAAATTCATCGTGGAGACAAGCATTATTCTTGGTCCAGGGTAAATGAGGTGCTTAGTAAATCTGTTAGCACTCAGCACATCATGGCCATGGGAAACAGCTACCAGTTGCTCAATGGATTATCACGTGAACTTCTGCCCAATGTACATGGCACCGGTGCTGAGCTGGAGGATGCTCAACAGTTATTTATCTACTCACTCTGGACGCTGGCAGATATTCTAGAGGCTAGTCCTGAACCCAAGAGACAGAAACTTGGAAATGATGTGAGAATGGCCACCCTGCAATACTTTGCAGATAATTTCAACGAGTTGGTTGCTTCCACTGTTGAGCCAACCTCACCCATGGGAAGGGAATCCCCTCAAACTGTGCAGGCGAGAGTGGATAAATTCTATGCTGAACATCCAGCTGAGGTGACAAAAATCCCCCGCCCTGGATATATCATTGATCCGGTAACTCAGAAAAATGTTAACCCAGTAACTGGAGAGGTAGCGAATGATTATGTCATGGATATATTCAAACCAGATAGTGCAGCATCGGATTTTATTCTCAACATGTTACCCCTCGAATCTGGCCAACGAGGACCTATTGGTGGCATTCTTGATGTCTTACTTGGTTTTCTTTTCGATCAGATTGGTGGAGCTATTGGCCTAGACACTGCAACTGTTGAACAGATTGTTAGTGCACTTACTGCCATTCCTGATCTTATCGGGGCAATATCTGATCCCAATGCATCAGCTATAAAGGGATTCATTGACAAGCTCAAACCTATGCTTCCCATACCTGATGATATGTACAAGTATGTGGATCTACTGATAGATGGCCTATTCCTCATTCGTGGGGATTTTGATGATATTAAGGGCTTTATTGGATCTGCGGTGGGATTAATCGTTCCTGATATGCAGATTCTAGGTAAATCACTGCCAGACCTGATAACTGATATTATTGACCTTGGAGACGGAATTGTTGATCGTATACAGGAGGGCGGAAATATCGTGGATATCATCCTCTCCGTGCTTAATGAGAACATTGTATCCACTTTACTGGAGACATTTATTGGCAATAATACTGCAATTTTAGGTCTTGTGGGCAATGAGATTCCCCAGACTATAACCAAGATGGTCTCTGGCTTCAAGGCACTGATCAATACAGTATCCACCTTCAATCTCAAGGATTTCATCATGAAATATGGTCCAGATCTGATGACAACGCTTTTTGATGGTCTGGGCATATCCACTGAGAACCTGCAGATGATCATGGGTGGAGTGGGCATCTTGATGTATGCCGCGGGACTTCATAACAACAACGGGCTGGATACGGTCAAGGATTTACTGATCCAGATGCTGGGTACTGCCACTGATGTCAGTGATATCTTTGTCATCGAGGCAGCTGCCGAGGCTGTGGTCAAAGCCATTGGTAAAATTACTGAGGGAACCTATACTGATATCACCTCACTCACCAACGATGTGACAGCAGCCCTAGAGGTGCTCAACATCGATGAGGATATTGTCAATGCCATCAAGAGCATATCTGGTATTGTTGCAAAACTGACTAAACCTGATTTAAGTTTAAGTGGTATTGGTACATTGAGCTCTGTGCTAGAGGATCTTCTTGCAGCATTTGATGTTGAAGCTGGTCTGAGAACTAGTATCAAGACAATAATGGATGGATTAATCGGTGTCTTCGGATATATCAAAGATATCAAGGGATTCAAGGATGTTGTCGGTGATATTATGTCAGGTGCTGATATCACCAAGCAAGTATCAGCACTCATCAAGGAGATTATTAAGCTAGTAAAACCCAGTTTTGGAAGCCTGGGGTTGGATACTGCAGCTAATGACTTGATCTCAAGTATAAGTGAGGGAATAGGTATGATCATGCAGATGCTCAGCGGATTCAATGGTAATTCCTTCCAGAGTATCATGATGTCCCTGCTCAATGCAGGCTCATTCCTCATTGCTAAAATCAGTGGAGTGGATATCAAACCCTATATCGAGGTATTCAAGGCCTTATTCGGCCAGTTGCTTGGAATCACTGATAGTGTTCCCACTGCATCAGAGCTGGCAAATCTTGTGGCACCACTTATTCCTGGAGTATCTGTCGGCGACCTTAACACCCTATTCACTCTATTACTTGCCATTCAGGATGTGTTCCAAAATGGCTTCCAATCCATATTCGCCAAGCTTACAGAGTATCTTATGGGTTTGGTAACGGATCTCATAGGTAAACTTACAGGAGAGATAGGTGGAATCCTAGGTGATGATACCTGGGATCTTGTTGATATGGACATTCCCATCGGTATCGGGGCCTTCTCACTATTCACCATAAATATTAAAATTGGAATAGCCCCGCATATTGAGTTTGACACGGAGATGCTGACCAACATGATCTTGGACCTTGTGTTCAAGGGAATTAATTTCTTCAACCCAGAGGGAGGAGGGGCAGGGTTAACCCCGGATGCCATGAGTGCGGGAGATATACTGAGAAAAGCACTATCCTTCTTCTCCATCTCACCCATTCTCGAGGCATCATTCGAGCTATCTGATTTTGGTAGCGGTTCATCAGGCTTCCTAACCTTCATGCTGGAGGCACTGGGTGTGGAGCTGGAGATCTCCGGCTATGGCTACTTCAAGATGTTGCTCTTCAGCTTCAAGAATGGTGGTTTCAGTTTTGATGATTTCCTCAAGGTCCTGGAATGGGGATTTGGATTCAGTATCACCATAAGCCGTACATTCACCCTGCTTGATTTCCTCACAGGAGGTGCTGGAGGATCACTTAACTCCATAGGTAAGTATATTGGCCTTGATGCAATTTCCATCACGATCTACTTCACCATCGCCCTGGACATAGTAAAACGGGCAGCCACGGCGAACGCCCCGGAGACGGGATCGTTGACGATAGCGTTGACGATCGGGTTCACTGTCTCCCTCGGCATTGATATTTTCATTGCCGAGTTACGTCTAACAGGAACCCTTGAAATTACACTTACTTTATTACAAGACCTGGTATCATCGACGCCGATGCGTGTCTTCATATCAATAGAATTGATCATAACGGTAACTATTGGCTTCCTCTTCTGGGACTGGGACTTCGACTTCCATTGGTCTCCAGATGGTTTTGAACCGCCGTTAGGCTATGAGCTAACTCCCTCCACACCGGAAGCTGCGGTGGAGCAGGGAGCACTAGGTGGAGATACCGATAAAGATGGTCTCTCCGATGAGTATGAGAAGAACACTGCAGGTCTGGATTACACGAAGGCTGATACTGATGGGGATGGTTTGGATGATAAATACGAGACCCAAACCCTAGAAACCGATCCTTCCAAGCCGGATACTGATGGAGATGGTATTGATGACAAGACAGAGCTGGATATCAATACTAACCCACTGCAGCCTGATACAGACTTTGATGGCTTGAATGACTACGAAGAGGCATATATCTATGGTACTAACACCAATACCCAAGATACTGATTTTGATGGCCTATCTGACTATTATGAGGTGACCCATGCATGGAATATCTCTGGTGTGACTCCAACTGTCAGCCAGATCATGATTGGTGGAGTTCCCTATGATGATCGCACCGATCCTCTGAATCCTGATACTGACTTTGATGGTCTTATTGATGGAGAAGAGGGGCCACGAGGTATAAATTATGGTGGTGCTGTTTCGTACTGTCAGAATGCCGATACTCCTGAGGAAAGAGATTACTGCTCTGAATTCCTCAGTGATCCTGCTAATACGCAAGAGGATAAGGATAATCTGATTATTGACATCCTCGGCTACCTGCCAGATGCAGCGCTAATATTCAATGATGGTTATACCCATCCGCTAGATGCAGATACAGATGATGATAGTTACTGGCAGCTCTATGATGGCTCAAAGGCACCAATGGATGAGGATCGCCTTTTCCTCATGGATATGTCTGATTATGTTGAGATCCATGGTATATCGGTTATATTTATAGATACAGAAACTGGTGAACCAGAACCTGCAAGAATTGTTAGAACCAATCCCTGTAACCCTGATAGTGATGGGGATACTGGAATTACAGCTGATCAGGTGAAGGATCCACCATTTGGCTTCTTCATCAACTCTGATGGTTATGAGCTATCTCGAGATCCACCAACTGATCCACTAGATGGAGATACTGATGATGATGGGCTGATAGACGGTCTAGAAGGCATGCTCAGACCCGATAGTAACCACACTTGGGGCCTCAATCCAGATACCGATGGTGATGGACTTGGAGACTACCAGGAGATCAAACTTGGTACTGATGGACGTTCTGTTGACACAGACCTCGATGGTGTGACCGATGGAGATGAGTTCTTTATCTATGGTACTAATCCATTCCTGGCAGATACCGATTCTGATGGATTGGAGGACGGAGAGGAACTCTTTCTATATCATAGCTCCCCATTCTTAAGAGATACGGATGCTGATGGCCTACTTGATTATGATGAGGTATGGAAGTACTTCTCCAAACCAGCGGATGAGGATAGTGATAATGACTTCCTCACAGACTGGGAGGAGATTATGATCTACTATACTGATCCCTTCAATGAAGACACGGATGGAGATGGATTGCTAGATGGTGAGGAAATCGACGGATTCGAGGTTGAGATCAATGGTTCCATGAAGATGGTCTATACTGACCCCACACGCTGGGATACAGATAATGATAGTATCACCTTCCCCGGTCCAGATGGCAAGATGTCACAATCGATGTCTGATCGAGATGAGGTTCTGATGGGGCTAGATCCCACCATACGTGATACTGATCTGGATGGCATACAGGATGGCTGGGAAGTATATCTGGCATCAGGTAAAATCCCCTGGATGGATCCTGTGATGCTGGATCCTGATAATCCTGATACTGATGGTGATGGTATTGCTGATGGTGTTGAGATGCAGGTGGTCAATTCCACTATGTTACTCTATCCCTTTATTGCCTTCACCCTGGAGCAACCCTATAATTCTCGACCGGATATGGCAGATACTGATGGTGATGGTCTCACTGATGATGTGGAGATCTTCCAGCTCTATTCCAGGGCAGATAAGATTGATACAGACAATGATACTTTGAATGATTACGAGGAATATGTCATCCACAAAACGGATCTTCACCTTAATGACACTGATGGTGACGGGTTATTTGACGCAGATGAGGTGTATGGTGTGAATGCCACGAAATATAATCCTTCCTTCCCATTGGGTACTACTTTCTTTACGCATCCTAACCGAACGGATAGTGATGGTGATCTACTCCCCGATGGTGCGGAGATCATTCAATATACCATGAATCCCACTGTGTCTGATGAGAATGGTAATGATATTCTCGATGGTATGGAGATTGATGAGGATAAGGATGGTCTATGGGCTGGTGAGGAATATTTTGTCTATGGAACTGTAGGCTCACCTCATGCCAGCAGAACTCCGGGAGGTGATAATAACCCCGATAGTGATGCCGATGGCCTATTTGATGGGCTTGAGGTATACGAGACGCTTTCAGATCCAGCTAATTGGGATACGGATAATGATACCTTCTCTGATGGACTGGAGTACTATTGTAAGACAGGGATTTTGGATAACAGCACAACCAAGGCTGAAATTGAGGCCTGTATGTCCGGTTTAGTGCGTATATCTATCATCTCACCTGCAAGTAAGACCTATCGTACAAATACTGCACCGGTGATTGTTTATGACAGCACAGGTACCATGGTGGATATGACCTATCGCTACCGTAACCTCGATGACGAAGTATGGGTTGGTGATTTTGATATGACTGAGACTTCCCGACCTCAATATTGGGAGGGTGAGTATCTCAGTCTACCACCAGTCAATGCCACCTACGAGCTTGAGGTAACCGCATCCAATGGTACACATTCCTATACCAGGAGTGTGGTCTTCAAGGTGGATCTCTTTGGTGGTGATGTGGAATTGCTCTCACCAGTAGCGGATTTCGAGTACTCCTTTGGTGAGTTCACTGCAGCCCAGCTGCCTGTCGAAGTACAGACTGCACTAGAATACAATGCCACCTGGTTCCGTATACGTTATGCGGATAATAATACCATTTATCTTGACAACACCACTCTCACCTACGAGGGTGGTAGGGGAACATGGTACAATCCATCGGTTTCCTTCCCCAAGATACGTGGTGTGACGAAATACGCCATAGAAATATTTGCGCGTAAGGGTAATGGAGATATCACACAGCTGGTTGCTGTCTTCTCCATCAAAATACCTACAGTACAGAGCCTTGCAGCCCTCGGAGGAGGTGCTGTTGCAGGTCTGACAATTGCTACCTTTGCCATGCGAAAGGTGGCCAAGGGTGGCTTCAAATCGCCCTTTTCAAAGAAAAGTTAGGAGGATAGAAAGATGAATAGAAAAATAATTTACTTTTTACTTATTACATTAAGCTTCATGCTCAATCCTCTGGCAATAGTTCAAGGGATGGCATTTGAAACCCAGGGAACCTTAGATACTGATATCTTTGATTCCTTTGACTGGCAGAATGGTATCAATGATCTCGAGGATAATTTTGTTGCATCAGGCAGTGAGTATGATGAGAATTTTGACGTGGGATCATTCCTTAGTGATAATGATAACACGTATGGACAAGTATGGGATCCATGGATCACCAAGGCTGCCATTCATGCAGTGGCTACCACTGAAGATGGAGATATGATGGCCCTGGCAGGTGGATATCTTTATGATGATGAGATCCATCTCTACCGTTGGAACTATGATACAGACAATTACGATCTTGTAGCTGAGGTGGGAAGTGGAGTATTCAAATCTGATGTCCTCTGTCTAGCTTTTGCAGATGTTGATTACAACAATCTCATTGAGATAATCGCTGGATCAGAAGATGGATACATCTACGTATTTGAGCAGAGACACCTCTACGATCCCTATACCAACTCTGAGAATGAGTTTGATCTGGTGTGGAAATCCAAGAGATTGGGACGTATCTTCTCGCTGACTGTGGATGATACTGATCTTGATTTCAGGCAGGATATCATTGTGGGAACTGGTAATATGTTGCGGTTCTATGAGTATGATACCCATGGCTCCTATCCCTTTGGTCCTGATCACTGGATGGAGTTGCGAGAAGTGTTCTCATATGAGATGCCCTCGCAGATCACTGCATTAGATATTGCTGATGTGGATTACGATTCACTCAAAGAGGTAGCAGTGGGTATGTACTCCGGAGAGATCATTCTCATGGAGAACAATGGTACTCACTTAGATATTAATGGCTATCCCTATCCTATAGTGCAGGATAACTCATATAAGCCGATATGGAGCTCAGGAACAACTATAAGGAGACCCGTATCTGATATGTCTGGTGGAGATATCGATGATGATAACCACAAGGAGCTAATGATTGCCGTTCAGGGACAGGGTGCTTATGTTTTGGACAATATCAATGGAAACATAGGTACTTACAGGGTGGAGAGACCCTATACATCCTGGGAGAATGTTATGCTATACAACCCAGATGCCAGTGAAATTTATCCCCTGGATTACTTCACTGATAGAATGATCAATTCATCCTCATTAATCAATGGTGTTCTCCAGCTACCACCTGAAGGGGCTACTAATCCAGGTCAGGCCAATGTCTACCATCAGAATGCCACCGGGTACTATGCTGAGCCATTGAATTATACCAATGTTAAGTATCTTCATACATACCCCTATGCATCTCACTCTGATATGCTAAAGGATGGATATTACACTACCTTTGATGCCAGCACAAGACCTGCTTGGGCAGTGTATGACTGGGGATATGACGAGGAGGCTGCATCCAATGGAGTGGCTAATGTCAAAGATCTAATTATCTACACCAGCAGCCAACAGGTCACCACTGACAATTTACATATTACTATCTCACAAAATGGATGGGACTGGTACAAGGTAAATACTACCTACATCACCAAGTACACCGGCAGATACGAATTGGATGTGGATGATGCCCTTAAGGTGGCCAAAATGGATTGGTATCGCTATATTAATGTCACCGTACTTTCAGGTAAGATGGCTGTAGATGTACTCTATACAAAACATGTGAATAAGCCCATCTATGATGCCTTATCCTCAGAGGTTGGAACATTAATGTTACCTGGTGAGAATGTGATTTCTAATGTCGGGTACATCGGTACCATCGATGGTTCGGTACTTGGTATAGATTGGAATCCCACCAAACAGCTATACGAGGTGATCTGGGATTCTTGGGAAGCAGAGAGATGGAAACTGAACAAGAACATCTTTGATCTCGCGTTAATAAAGCAAACCTCGAGATTCCCCGCTTGGATTAAAACCGAGAATGATAGCTTCAACTTTGATTTATCTGGCAAATTACCAGATGGAGGAGAGGCAATCTCCTACACAGTAGATAACTTCTACAACTATAACAATGAGAGGAGCCTGGAGTTCATCGTTAGTAGCAGCAAAGGTAAGTTGATGGTCTACACTCAGACCTCACCCGATGCTGAGCCAATATACAATCCAATTCTGACTACATTGTTATTTGAGCTCCCATTCCCCAACCTTGTTCCCAGTGTAAATAATTACATTGAACAGCAAATGGTTAGATTCCCAGATGCCAAGTACTTCACAGCATCTGTTGTTCCCATGAATGCCAAGCTATCAAAGACTGATACATTCAGTGTTGCAGATAATGGATATTGGTTATTTGTCGGTCAGTGGAGTGGAATCATGGGAGATGAGGCATACAATATTCCTGTAGGAACTAATGATGTCTCAGTCTTCTACTTGGCAGAAGGTGATGAGAATTTCATCACTTCAGCACCACATGCGGCTTTCTTCCTGCCGATTATGGATTTTGAGGCGTTCAAGGTGCTGACACTGGGTAATACCGAGGCAACAGGACAGTTGAAGGGAGTATTGCAGCAATCCACTTGGATGCCAAAGATCAGTGCAGTTGATCTCATCGGAAGCTCATCAGAGGATTTAATTTTGACCAATGGTAAAATACATCTTCTGGAGACGACAGTAAGTCTTAACCCGACCTACGGTGCAGTTTCACCACAGGAAGGAGAAATGCCCGAGGATGTTGATGCCTTGGATAAAATCTTTGGTCGACTGGATACATCATATGTGGGAGATTACTTCAAAGAGATCAATGAGAATTCTAAGGGTAGAATCTGGAGCTCCTCTAACCCTGTCGACTTCGATGGAGATGGAGATACAGATCTTATTCTGGGATTTGCTAGATATAATGAAACTCTGTTTGGTATTGGCAAGTCCAGCTACGGAATGACCTACTGGGAGAACCAGGGATCCAATGAGAATCCCATCTGGGTGGAGAATAAGAAGGCAGTGACTAATAATGATGCTACATCCAATTTCAGAGTGGCCAACTTCACTGACCCAGTCTTCATCTATGATGAGTATGAATTTGGAGATGATGGTTTTGATTATATCAATGGGTATCATCCTAGCTACAAGACCGATCGACCCAGTACCTTACTCATGACCCAGATTGATCCCGCAGGAGATAGTATCTTCAAGGGAACCGTGTACCGGTTCAAGGCAGATTACACTCCGCCAACGGCATTCCTAGCTGCCACATATCCTGAGGTTAAGAGAATTGATATCAATCTTGAAAACCGTGAGAAGAATCCTGGTAACATGATTGTGAATTACGGCTTCCATATATTCGAGACATGGGATAACGAGGAGGAACTGAGTGACTGGACTCTATCTCTTGATACCGCAGATATGGATGAGGATGGCAAGAACGAGATAATTGTAGGTGATTTCAACAACAATGTCTTTGTATTTGAGCATCTCTCCAATAACAGCTACAAACGAGCCTTCAAAACCTTTGATATTAATAGGACAATTGAGGCAGAAGAGTCTCCCTATGCTCATGAACAGTTTGGTGGTATTGATGGAACCTTCTACCGGACACTCTTTGATCATGTCGAGTATGTGATGGCTGGGGTTGACCTCAACCAGAACGGTTACCAAGAATTCCTTGCAGCCTCTGCTAATATGATCTTCATCTTTGAGGGAGTACCCGTGGTCACAGGCAAGGTGCGTGAAGATACCTATCAATTAGTGGCTATGATCGATCTACTTGATACTCCCGCCTTGATAGATATGGCTACTGAGGACATCCACATCTCTGCACTCTCCTGGGCTGATGATCTCACTGGGGAAGGACGTAGAGAGCTACTTGTCGGTGTTGGTCCTGCACTCCTAATGTATGAGGTAAGTGATGACAACCGTGTTTCCCTTTACGCAACAGAGGAGGTTTACTATGGGCAGGCCTATGGTAAATATGGGCTCTATGATGCTCCTGGTAACTACTACCTTTATCCTGATCACAAGATCAATGCCCTCTTAGTTGAGGATCTTAACCTTGATGGTAGACCTGATCTAGTTATTGCTGGAAGAAACGAGGAGAGTGCCAAGGCATTGTGGTCTGGTTTCATCTCTGTTCTAGAGTGGGATGGGGGAACCTTCCTCAAGCTAGTGAATGACAATGTCTTTGCGAAGACAACAAAATTCAATCCAATCTATGATCTAGCCACCATGGATAATGATCTCGATGGTCACAAAGAACTTGTCATCGGTCATAACCAAGGAGTGGATCTTTATGAATTTGATGGGGAGGATGTCTCCCTACAGGAGGTCATCTCAAGCAATCCCCACTACCAGATAGATGCAAGAAATTACTACAAACCATCAATCTACGGTCAAATCGCCCAGTGGAAGGATGTGGCCAGAAGCCCGACAGGTGTGCTGAAGATGGTGTACATCGTCAATGCAATCGATTGGGATGGCTCTATTTATCAATCAGATCTAAGAATTGCAACTTCAAACGATAATGGTAAGAACTGGATCAATGATCAAGTAATATTCACTGTGGTGCCCTATCAGGATACCTATCCCTTCTTCGAGGATCTGGGTCTGGTTTATGATGGATCTACTCTGTGGTTAACCTTTGTGTTAAGATCTGGCACCAAGTCAGGAATTGGTACATTGGATGCTTTTATCATGAGGAATCCTGGAACCGAGACCACTTATAAACAAATTGATTTTGTCACAGGGTCAGATTTGAATATGCACATGTCTCCAAGAGCGTTCAGCTTCCCAGGATCCAACTCCAATCTGATTGGTGTCGCCTATATTGACTATGCAACAAAGAATATGGTCAAAATCAGGAAGTATAACTGGGCCACTGGAGGAGCAGGTGATCTCATCTATACACCTACATGGGCAAATGGATCAATCGGACCTAAACATGGTAATAAATTCCATGTCCAGAGCCTTGATATGGTAGAGCTGGAGACTGATGTCGATAATGATTTCGCCCTAGTCTTCTCTGGACACAGGTACAATGAGGCTATGAGTCTTGATGATGATCTATTCTATGTTGGGCTACATCTAAATAGTACAACAAACTGGCTGTTCAACAGCACACAAGCTCAGCGTACTTACGCCTCAGGTCTACATACCAGCAATCCATCCATCATCCAGGAATCAAAGAGCAATAATATCATGGTTACCTTTGAGGAAACCACCCTCAGACCCTATGGTGGCTTATTTGCCGTTTGGACCAATGATCTGGGTAATACATGGCATGGTCCTTATGATATGTCTTATCAGACAGGAATTGAAGCCGCATGGATTGTGCCCTTTGTTTCAAGATCTAAGGAGACCTTCACACTAGGTACTTTGTTTGATGAGCTTCTAGGAATTGGTGAGAGTATTATCATCAGAAACTTTGAATCTCATTATCCAGTGATTGCACCAGGAACTGATGCAGGTTTCACCATGGTCTACAACATCAGGTTTGATCTCACCGAGGAAAGACAAAACAGGTTTGGTACTTGTGCGAGAAACAATGACAAGATGATGAGCAATGTCAAGAGTAATTTGCAAGGATGTGCTAATGTAGAACCCATAAAATTTGAGTACATAGTCAGTGCAAATAATGATTGGAGTAACTTTACCTGGTATGATCTTGATCATGTGCAAAAATTAACTGTGGGTGATACAGACAGGGATGGCAGGCAAGAGATTCTGGTAGCATCCGGAAAAAGAGCTTCACTCTTTGAATTCTCTCAGAATTCTGCAACCTTTATCCTACACAATCAGAAATGGATATCCAGAGAGTACGAGAGACCCATCACCGAGGTAGCTATTTCTGACGCCAATGGAAACGGTCTTCCAGAAATCATTATTGAATCTGAAAGAGGAGTGGTCAATGCCTTTGAGGTGACTGATGCTACCATGGGTCAGGCGGATATCCTGTATCCTGTGAAGCAGAAAACCTTCACCAATGCGCTAGATACATCTGGTAAAAATCGTATCACCAAGATCGTCACTGAAGATTATACAGGAGATGGTGTGGATGATATTCTGTACTCTACAGGTTTGGGTCAGATAGGACTGATCAACGGTGCAACAATGACATCGGTTTATTTAACACCGAAATTAGCCTCTGTAAGGGAGGATAACATCCTGCTTAATCCTATCACCAAGTTCGGCGGAACCACCATCATTCATGCCTACAACAGCACAATTAGGCTGATCAATGCTGCAACTGGTGCAGTGATCAATACCAATATACTCGGTGACCACACAGAGGATCAGTTTATCGTTGATGTCGAGGTCAATCCTGATTTCAGCGAGGTATTTGTATCAGGTGCTCAAGGTTGGGTGTACAAGCTATCTGGAACCGATTTGGCAGAAATTTGGGAACGAGATGATTTCAGTTTTAGTCTAGCTGATGATTACTTCTCAGGTCTCAATTATGTCAATGGTACCTTGTTTGTTAACTCTATAGCTGCCCAATATGCCTTACTGGATGCAGGAACAGGAGTAACCATTTGGGAAGGTGATATGCCAACCTATAACTATCCACCACCCACAGCAATTGATATCAATAATGACGGCGTGAAGGACTATGTTATCATGGGCTATAACCTTAGCTTTGCAATTGATGGTTCTACTGGACTCCAATTGTGGAATAAGACGAATACTTTAATCACCCAATATGCCTTCTATGTAGATCCCATACTTATGGATCTGAACAGGGATGGTATAGAAGATATCGTTTATGTGAACCTTATCGCTATTCCAGGTATGTATGATGTATTCGCAGTGGATAGTACCAATGGTAAGATCATCTGGAGCGAGGAGTTATCCACTAATACAGCAAGAACCAGACTAGATGCTGATTTTGGTGATGTTAGCTTTGGAACTGAAGAAATAGGATTGATCCTGTCCTCAGTCACCAATATTGGTGGAAATAGTTTAGGACAGATCTTAGATGTCAGTAATGGTATGACAGTTGCAGGTATTCCAAGTTCTGAGGAAATCTATGCCATGGGTGCCAGCAATTTTGGTGGAAATGTTCCATATGTGGTAGTCGGTGGTAAATTTGGCAATATCACTACATACAAGCTCTATGAGGGTCAACCAGTGAAAAAGACGTCTGTGGATCCATTGGATAAGACTGAACCCTTCATCCGGGTTGGAGAGGACTTCACCAGTAGAACAAAATTCCTACTGGCCTCAGCTTTTGCTGATGGTAAGGTTGGTAATGATGGTATTGATGATATCTTTGTTGCAGATGATTTCTTCCTCGGTGGTGCTGATACAGATGAGCTAGAAACAAATCCTAGCTACAATGAGGCCATGTGGCAAATCTTCAACAAGGATTGGGGTAGATTTGATGGCTTTGCAGAAATTGTCAGTTATAAAGAGGATCAGTTCATTATTGCTTCCTTCCAGAAGGCCCTAGTTATGGTTGAGATAACCACGGGTGATTTGATATGGGAGCACACTTATCCTGATGATGATTTCAAATCCAGTGGTATGCCCAATGTAGTTATTGATGATCTGAATATGGATGATAAACCAGAGATCATTATGGGTATGAGACAATACAAGAGTGGAGCAATCTACGGTAGAATTGAGATTGTTGACATTGATGACGGTAAGCTCATCAAGGCTATTCAGCATAAGGGATTCAGCAATGCCAAAGTGGTGACTGCAGATCTGGATGCTGATGATAAGAGAGAGATACTCGTTGTCATGAGAAATGCAACTAATCCCTACTGGACTAGGTTTGCAGTCTATGATGCCGATTACCAGGCATACTTGGCATACATTCCCAGTTTTGGTGGTGATAAGTATATCGACATCAAGAAGATGCCAGTTGTATCAGATATTGCTGTTGGTGATTTTGATAAGGCATTAAAAGGAGATGAGTTCATGTTCTTCTTTGAACTAAGTTCTATTGATGTACCTGATGTGCTCTACAATTTCATGAGCTTCCCCACCATGTATATGATGCTAGGTCTGGATGTTTCATCTGGGTTTGAGTACCCATCTGGTTTGCTCACCTTCGCACCTTATCATGGTAGGACAAGAGATCACTGGGTCTTTGATATCGATGGCGATGGAAATGACGATCTTATTGGGCTATCCCGGTATGGAGATCTCTTCAGCTTCTTTGGCGTTGACAGCGGAACCAGCTGGCAGCTCTCCATGGATAGTGGAGGAACCTATGATACCCTAGCTGTGCCTTATTCAAGGACTATGCTGGAATTGGGTGATTTCTGCGGTAAAGATAGTCCATCTTACATCTTTGTTTCATCTGCCACTTCTGTTAGCTGCTACCCCTTAAATCCAAGAGGATTCCATGAAGAACCTCAAGCAGAGCGTCACTGGAATGTAAAAATTGATATCATACATGATATCGTAGTTGGAGATTTGGATGGTGATGAAATCCAAGATTTCATCATTGCCTCGAGAACTGGGTATGTCTGGATAGCGAGATCTAGTGACGTTTCGAAATTCATGAATCTAGATGCTGATAAGCAGATCAATGATATTGCGATTAGTCTAGAGGACATCCAGAATTACAGAATTGTTGGATTGGTTGGACTACTGGTCTCACCCTTCATAATTATGGCCATTCGAGCCAAATATCCATCAAAACAAATAATTGAAATTCACTAAAATCCTATTAAAAAATAATAAACATTGATAAAAACAAACTATACAAGCTAAATTGATTCCAATTTTGATAACTGACATTAACTTGGCATTTATATTAAATCAATTGATATTATGTTTAGTGAGTCCATTTGAGTAAAAAAGCGGATATTGAAATAGAATATAAAGCAGGATGGGCAGATCCAGAGAATTTTGATGTAGAAACTGGCTATGGACTAAATGAGCAAGTAGTACGTCAAATATCTGCCATGAAAAATGAACCAGAATGGATGCTTGAATTCAGATTAAATTCATTGAGGACTTTTTTTGATATGCCTACTCCAGAATGGGCAGATGATCTTCTCAAAGAATTTGATTATCAGAATATCAGATATTACGTGAGATATTCAGATAAATCAGAAAGAAACTGGGATGATGTTCCAGAGGATATTAAGAACACCTTTGATAAACTGGGTATACCCGAGGCCGAGAAGAAATTCTTGGCAGGTGTAGGAGCTCAGTATGACTCAGAGTCGGTGTATCATAATCTGAAAAAGGAACTAGAAGATCAAGGAGTAATATTCCTTGATACAGATAGTGGATTACGTGAGCATCCCGAGATCTTCAGAAAATACTTCGGTACAGTTATTCCACCTGAGGATAACAAACTTGCTGCACTAAACTCTGCTGTTTGGTCAGGAGGCTCATTCATTGTTGTTCCAGAGGGAGTATCTGTTGATATTCCTCTTCAAGCATACTTTAGAATTAATACAAAAAATGCGGGTCAATTTGAACGAACATTAATTATTGCCATGCCCGGATCTGAAGTGCATTACATTGAAGGTTGTACTGCACCAACATATACAGAAGATTCGTTGCACTCAGCAGTGGTGGAGCTTATCGCATTAGATAATGCCAAGATTAGGTATACAACCATACAAAATTGGTCAAATAATGTTTATAATCTTGTTACAAAGAGAGCTCATGCATACAAGAATGCTCTTGTTGAATGGGTCGATGGAAATATCGGATCTCGGTTGACTATCAAATATCCTTCAATCTATTTATTAGGTGAAGGAGCAAAGGGAGAGGTACTATCAATCGCATATGCACATAGTAACCAACATCAAGATACAGGGGCCAAGATGGTACACCTTGCATCTAATACTCATTCAAAGATAACAGCAAAGAGTATATCCAAGGGAAATGGTAAAACCACTTATCGAGGATTAGTTCAGGTTGCACCAAATGCCAAAAAGGTGGTATCTAATGTTATTTGTGATGCATTGTTAATCGATGATGAAAGTAAAAATGATACTTTTCCCTATCAGGAAATCCAAAGAGATGATGCAACCATAACTCATGAGGCAACTGTTGGAAAAATCAGTCAGGATACCCTCTTCTATTTAATGTCAAGAGGAATTCCAGAAAATGAGGCATTAGCACTAGTGGTGATGGGCTTCTTTGATGAGTTCAGTCGTGAACTTCCCATGGAATATGCTGTAGAACTGAATAGACTGATAGAATTGGAAATGGAAGGATCAATTGGATAATTTCAATCTGAAACACTTTATCGCAGCAATCTTAATTTTGCATTTTGGTTATTTTCTATTCTATTAATTTATACTCTAAATTAGGATTTTTTTCTCGATCTTACCTTTATTATCGGGATTTAAACTGTAAATATTATTATGTTTTAAAATTAATTTGCTATAGTATAATATATTGAGCATGGCATGGATATAATTTTGACCAAATAATAAGATCACATTCTCAAGCTGATAGAATATAGAAGAAAGTAAATTAACTTCAGAGGTTGAGCAATAGTGTATTCTGGAAACTTTTTTTTAGATCTTCCAAACTGAATTCTTTATCTTCTTGTTTGATAATCCTAAAAATATTCCTAGATTCTATTTCTGTCCTCACTATTGATTCGGATTTATTAATAGATCCTACTCCTAAATCCAATCTAAAATTTTAACTCTGATGTCTAGTTCTTGATTTTGGAATTTGATCCATAATATTGAATAATTGGTCCTCTCTTATGTAGGAATTAATTGTATAACAAGTATTCATAAATCATATCTGCATATTTGGGGTTTTCATCCATCCTTGTATGGCCAGCATTAGGAACAAGCCAGTAATTAACTGATTTATCTTCACCTAGTTTCTCAATTATTTTATCAAAATGCAGCTTATAATCGAACATCTTGTCAGATTCACTGTGTATCAGAAAAATTGGACAAGATATATTCCAAGGTTCAAAATTAATATCTAAACCCTTGAATTGTCTCCAAACAATCTTTCGTGAGATCCATGGCATGAACGGATAAAGAAATAGTGGTAATTTCATGTACCTCATCATTTCAGGATAAAGATTATCAAAATCATGAGGTAAAGCCTCACAAATTATCTGTTTAGGAACATCTGGTGATTTTTGTGCAATATAGGAGGAGGCGATAGCACCCATTGATGCTCCATGTAAAATGGGATTTGTAATTTTTAAATACTCTATGGCATGACGAACCTCAAAGCTATATTGAATACCACTAGGAAATAAGTAATTCGAACTTCTCCCATGACCTAAATTATCAATATAATAGATGTTAAATCCAATTCTTTTGTATACTTCTGCACGTTTCAACATCTTTCCTGAATCTCTAGAGAAACCATGAAGTAAGATAACTGTGGGATGATCTTCACTGATTAATTGTTTCCAGATGGCCAATTTCCTTTTACCATCACTAGACGGGATGAATTCCAAGTCTGCATCTTCTATACTGTATCCAGTATGTCTTCTTGAAGGAATTAGGTTGGAGTTGATTAAGAAGAAAATAATAAGGCCAAGCAAGATATAAATACTTAGGATCACCCAAAACCAAATCATAATTGGTTGTTGTATCTGAAAAATAAAATCATTCGTTACCTTTCATAGAATTATCATCGAAAAATCAGGAATAATTTATTTCTAAGTAATGTCGATATTAAGTAATTCACAATCATTGTATCATCTTGGTATTTGAATAGGTTCTTTGAAATTTCCGTGGAGGATCCCAAATTTTAAGTAATTTTGTTGAATTATTATTACAATGCCTTTTGGCCATCCAAAAATAAGGGCAGGACTAGTCATTGGAGAAATTAATCTAGAAACAAAGAAAATAATACCTAATCTTTCCAATCCAATTTCCTTTACCTGTCTTTCTAGTGGACAATGCTGTTCTAAATTAGACATACCAATATCTGATGTAGATATTCAACGTTTAGAAAACCAAGGTTTCTCCATTAATCAGATTGTTAGTATTCAATCTCCAAGTATTAAATTGCCTAAAACTGAACAATCAGGCATCGAAAAGTATTACACTATGAAGAAAAAAGCCTATACAAAATCATGTCGATTCCTTGATGATAGTAAAAAATGCATAATCTACACACATCGGCCAATAGGCTGTAGGATCTTTCCATTTTCAATTAAACATATAAGTAAAAATAGGGTTCAGGTACGCATCCATCCTACGAATATCTGTTCGAACATCCATATTAGTGCAGATCCTGAAAATTATCAGATCTTACAAGTAATATTAAAAGAATATTTGGCGGATTTGAAACGAAAACGAGAATATTTTCTCAAGTATGGAAATGAGATATAATAATTACCTGGGTAATTCTGGAAGAAAATCCTGAATTGCCTTGAATAACTCCTTTTCATCCTTAGTTGCTCTGAAATCCTCACGTATGGTTTTTACTGCTGTTGATATAACATTCAATCGTGCTTTGAATAGATTAGCTCGGTCAAGACTTGATATTTCTGATTTTTGCTGAATATTGGCTAATAATTCAAAATATTCATTGATATCTGCTGCCACTTTATTAATTAATCTCTGCTCCTCCTCTGTAACTTTGCCATCGAATTTTGCAATGCTAATGAGATAAGCTTTGATGATATCAACTTTCTGTGAGGAATCAAAATTATCCATCTGTAAATTACATCTTGTGAGGGCATTTATAAAGTAATTTGAAACAAAATATCATAGAAATAAAAACAAAGGAGAATTATTTTTCATTCCCTGTATTTATGCCTTTTGCAATACTCAAAGGTATAATATTTTTATTCTTATAACTGATTGACATCATACAAGAAAATGTTAATTGAACCAGCGCAATTTTACTTGTTACCAATTAAAATTCTCGAATCATTCATATTCATCGTAAATATGACACTTATTCTTGAGAAGCGTCAAGAAAAAAGGTGGGATAGTCTTCCTCTCCTATACAAGCTTCTCTTCCTAGGTCACCTTGGCTGGTTTATTTTTATCTCATTAGATCTAATAATATATACAATTGCGGCACTTTCATTTGAATCTACACCAATTCCATCAAGTATAGAGGTATACGCCGGATATCCAATTGAATATCCTTCATTACTCTTAGCAAACATATTGAGAGATTTTGCAAATATTGGGGCCTCCCTGATGATGTTCAGTTATGTATTTATCTCAATCATGGTCCATAAGGGAGAGGATTATACAATGAATATCCTAAAGAATCGATTGTATATGGGATTTCTAATAATATTCTCGGTTACTTTATCATTTACTGAACAAGTAAGTGTTGCTCTGTATCCCTCTGGAGAAGTTGTGGTTGATGCATTATGGAGCGGTTTTGGTGGAATTTCTATACTTATATTCCTAATCCTCTACTTAATTGCAGGATTCAGTATAAAACGTAGCTTGTACAAGCAAGAGTTTCTATCAAAAAATCATCAAGTCACTTTAAAGGCCTTTACTAATGGTATTTTATTCATGGGTTATGGTTTACTATTTATCATGATATTTGGAGTTTTAAAGGATATATACCCCGAAATATTTTTGATACCAGCTATTCGATTACTCATTCTCTATATCAACCACTTATTCTGGTTGATCTCTCCCCTACTCATATTAGTTGGATTGAAAATTCCTCTGGAAGAAATTCAACCTAAAGCCGAGGATTATTATCATTATGGTCTCGAGCAAATGAAACCTGAACTTGAGGAAACATACTTTGCATCTTTAGTGATTGCTGATAATATTGTGATTTATCTAAGCCATCAAATGAAAGAATTGATAGGAGAAAAAGTACTATATCAGACAGCAGATAAATTTCTCAATAATTATATGATCGACACTAAGACATTCAAGTATCATTACAAGAAATTGATGAAAAAGAATAATGAATCAGTTACTGGAATTGATCAAATTCAAGGTGAAAATAAAGATGTGAAATGGGTTCAATATCTGGCCAAAAGTTTTAGTTATGCCAATGAAAATGTTATCCAATATATCTTTTTAGAGATTACTCAAGAGAAGGAGTTAGAAGAGCGAATTGCATCACAGAGAATAATCTACGAGCTAATAATGAATACGTCAAGTGATCTGATTATTCAAACAGATATTAGTAGTATCATAACCCAATGCAATCCATCAACTAGTCAATTACTAGGTTACTCACATGAAGAATTGATTCATTTCAAACTGAGCAGATATGTAAAGGAAGTCTCCACTTTCCGTAAGTACTTAAATCAAATAATTCAGGATCTAAAATCAACTTCTTTTGAAATAACCCTACTCAAAAGTAATCAACAAGAAATCATTATTGAATTCAATGTGCACCCAATAATTAGGAAAGAAATCGTTCAAGGATTAGTTTTTGTAGGTAGAAATGTCTCTGAAGAGAGAATAATAGAAGAAAGGAGATCTCATACTCAGAAGCTGGAATCAATAGCATTACTTTCAAGTGGAATAGCTCATGATTACAATAACATGCTGACTATCATGAATACTTCTCTTGAATTACTTGAATTAGAGGTTGATCTAAAGGATAATCAGAAAAAATACACCTCAGATCTTAGACTGGCCATATCAAGAGCCACTGAATTGACTAATCAGCTACTCACCTTTTCCAAGGAACAGAAACCAAAACAGGAACCTTCCTCAATTCTTGATCTTATTATTGAAGCTGCTAATTTTTCATTACATGGGTCTAAAAGTACGTGGGAATATTCAGCTCCAGTTGACCTCCCCTTCGTAAATATAGATAAAAATCAGATTTTGAGAGTACTCAACAATATTATTTTAAATGCCTCCCATGCCATGCTAGAAGGAGGAATAATTAAGTTTGATATCTCAGTTCTACAAGTTAATTCTAATGAGAAGATGCTTGATGAGGGAGAATATGTCCATATTCAGATTATTGATCAGGGCCATGGGATACCTGAGGATATTAAATCTAGGATCTTTGAACCATACTTCTCTACTAAAGAGGAGGGAACTGGTCTTGGATTATCAATTGCATACACTATTACGCAAAAACATGGTGGTTTACTCACTTTTGACAGTAACTCTAAGGGAACTACATTCCATCTCTACTTGCCTACTGTAGAAGGAATTATGGAAAAACCAACCAAAGAAGTCCAACAATCAAAAGAATTCAAATTCAAGGTGTTGGTAATGGATGATGAGGAAAACATTAGAAGTTCTTTATCTCGCTTATTAGAACATCTGGGATGTACGGTTGATACGGCTAAAAATGGTACTGAGGCAATAGAAAAATATAAAGGATCATTTCATGATAGAAAATTTGATTTGCTCATCATGGATTACACAATACCTGGTGAGTTAGGGGGTAAGGAAGCAATTCAAGAATTATATAGTTTCGATCCCGAGGTTGTTGCAATTCTCTCTTCAGGATACTCTGAGGAGATAAATGAAAATAATTATCAAGAATATCACTTCAAAGCATTTTTACGTAAACCATTCTCATTTGATACTCTAAGACAGACTTTGCAGAATTTAATAAACACTACAAGCGAAAATTAATTTCCAATATATTATTAATTTTGATTGATTTGAGATAAAATTTGGATCCAAGTAAAATTAGGATATAACAAACTGGAAGATACAACATCCCAAAGATGAACATTTATGCACTTTATGGAGAGAACTATTAAGTTAATGTTTTAGAATGTGACCATATGAAAATTAAGAATGATGGAGAATATTCTGAACTCAAGACAGTACAGCTTGAGGATCGAGGAGAATATTTTCTCAAACTCATCGATCAAAGAGAGTTACCATTTAAACTAAAAATTATCGAAACTCAATCCTATAAGCAAGCAATCTCCTGGATAACTGATATGGCTGTGCGAGGGGCACCTGCAATTGGTGCAACAGGAGCATATTGTGTAGTTCTTGCTGTGCAGGAACTTGAGGATTGTGATATTGAGACCATTGCAAAGGAGATTATTGCCGCTAGACCCACAGCAAAAGATCTGCATACATTTGTTGATAAGATGCTCAAATATATCAGATCTGGGCATAATAGTCTCAAGGATATTGCTATATATGCCATCACACTGGCCCAAGAAAGTGAGGATGAATGTCGATTAATCGGTGAAGTATCTGAACACCTGATAGAAGATGGTGATGGAATACTCACACATTGTAATGCAGGTGCTTTAGCAACAGTGGATTATGGCACTGCATTAAGCCCCATACGATTAGCTCATGCAAAAGGAAAAAAATTCAAAGTGTATGTTGATGAGACTAGACCAAGGCAGCAGGGTAGACTGACTGCCTGGGAGCTTTTGCAGGAAGGGATAGATCATGTTATAATTGCAGATAATGCTGCGGGATACTACATACAGAAGGGGAAGATCCAAATAGTGATCACAGGTTGTGATAGAGTATTGAAGGATGGTACGGCTACTAATAAAATTGGAACACTAGAAAAAGCACTTGTGGCGAAATATTATGGGGTTCCATTCTATATAGCTATGCCTTGGACCACATTCGACCCCTCTATTGATACTGAAGAAGATATACCAATAGAATTTAGATCTGAAGATGAAGTATTATTTGTTAATTCAGCAGGAGAAAGACAACGTATTTTTGCCTTGGGGAGCAGAGCTGAAAATCCCGCATTTGATAGTACACCTGCTGAGCTCATTTCTGGATACATAACAAAGGATGGAATACTTACTCAAAGCCAGTTACTCGACTATTATGAGAAATATCAATCCTGATTTTTGCGTATAGTGGTGGCTAACTGCAAAACATGGAAAATTTATTGATAACAAATCTCGAGATACAAGATATTTATATATTATTCACCCTAATTTCACTAAATGAAACTTGGCATTCAAATTCCTAACTTTTCATATCCCAAGGGTATATCAGAATCTCTTGATGAAATCGTCCCCTTGATAGATAATGGTGGGTTCTATTCCCTTTGGGTAATGGATCATTATTATCAGATTCAGAACCTTTTTGGATTGGACTACACAGAACCTATGATGGAAGGATATTCTGTTCTCAACTACTTTGCAGGACTCACCAAGAAGGTCAAACTTGGTACCTTGGTAACAGGTGTTATCTACAGGAATCCAGCATTTCTCATCAAGCAGGTGAGTACACTTGATGTTTTATCTAAAGGAAGAGCATATATGGGCATTGGAGCTGCATGGTACAAAGAAGAGGCGGAGGCATACAATTTTCCTTTTCCACCTATAAAAGAACGTTTTGAGATGTTAGAGGAGACACTTCAGATCGCAAAGAAGATGTTCAGTGAAGACCGTGGAAGCTACGAGGGAAAACATTACAGAGTGAATGATTTGCTGAATTCACCCCAGAGTATACAAAGACCTCATCCTAAAATTATGATTGGGGGCATGGGAGAGAAGAAAACACTTAGAATGGTTGCCCAATACGCGGATACAACTAATCTCTTCGCAAGCGTAGGAGTGGATGTGTTGAAACACAAACTAAAGGTGCTCGAGCAACATTGTGTTGCACTCAAACGTGACTTCAATGAGATAGAGAAAACCACACTTGGAACTGTTAATTTAACAAAATCATCAGCAAATGATTTGATTGCAGAGCTAAAAGCGTTGAATTCAATTGGAATTGAGCACGCAATCCTTAATATCCCCAATATTCATGAACTAAAACCAATCGATGTTCTACGAGACGAGGTAATGCCAGCAATCGCAGATTTATAAATTCAATCTATTCAGAAGGATGCTAAATCAAAAAGGAATATTGCCTTCTGCTGAAAATTAATAAATATATAATGGGTATATTTTGTTATGTTATCAAGAAATGATATAATTGAGGATATGAGGAAAGCATTGAAGCTGATTGATGATATTCATCCTGATCCGTACCGTAATTTAGGGGGACGTATGGCTTTTCATCGATATGCTCAGAGCATAATGAGATCAATACCTGATTCTGGACTAACCTTGGTTGAATTTGGCAGGTTATTGAGCAAGCTATTTTTGAAAGTAGGTGATGCACATACTCAAGTATTCAATCCAAAAGACCTTGATATTATGAATCCAGGAGGATTACCATTCTACTTTGATATAGTTGAGGAAAAATTAATGATACTTGCCACGTTTTCAAAAGAACATACCCACCTAATTGGATCTAATCTAATATCAGTTGAAGGAGTTCCCTTTGAAGAATTGGTGATCCGAATGAAGGAATATGTAATGGCTGAGAATTACTACAGTCTTCTTTCCAGTCTTGGTAAGAGTGGATATCTTTTTTTCGGAAAGTTATTAAAAATAATTCTTCCAGAATGGCAAGATGAACTTCTTATTAATTGCAGTTTAGAGTTGATAACTGGCGAGATGAAGTATTTCACATTTCAACCCTCCTTCAAGATTCAATATCCTATGTTTACAATGGGTAGCAAGTTGAAATTACCAGATACAACAAAAGCAGATATAGTATATGGAGAGATAAATACTGAAACCTATCTATTATTAATTAATTCAATGATGACCTATAGAGAAGCATACGAGGTTTGGCACCATCTTAATGTTCATTCCTATGATGATAAAGCTAGTGAAATTTACGAACGATACAAAGGGACTAAATCACCTGAATTAATTGATGAGATTATCCCTGGTCTTCCAAGTGCAACTGAAATATTCAGATCTATGGTTATAGAATTGAAGGAAAAAGGAGTAAAAAATCTCATAATCGATATATCTAGAAATAATGGAGGGAGTTCAATTTTAATTACTATATTACTTTATTTCTTATTTGGTGGTAATAATAAATTGGAAATCTCCAAAAATATCTCCACTATTAGAAAATTCTCTGATTACTACAATAAACAGTACCCTAATTCAATAGATTTGAAAAGTGTCTATGGAGATGGGTCGCTTGAATTACAAATTACTGATTATGATTTTTCCCAAATGCCTGGTTTCCTTCCAGATTTTGATAGTGAGAAAGAGAATGAGTATAATAAAACTATTGACATGATGCCTACTTTTCAAGCGGAATTTGAGAAGAAAGAATATGAGAACTATGTCAAATTAGATAATATTCTAGTAATTTGTAGTTCTCATACTTATAGCGCAGGATTTACTCTATTATATTATTTGCATGAATGTGGATGTAAAATAGTAGGCCTTAGCCCATCTGGACAAGCAGGAAACTGTTTTGGAGACGGGTTACCATTTACTCTTAAGAATAGTAAAATTTCTGGATCTATATCACATAAATGGTATAAAATGTTTAATTCTGATTCTCGTGGAGAGGTTTTACCCTTAGACTATGCAATCACAAGAAATATTCTACACAAATTCAATTTTGATGAAAATACCGAACTATTGTATTCATTAGAATTACTTGAATCTGTCAAGAAAAATTCTAACTTTTGATAGTAATCTCAGTTATCTAACAGCATCCTTTATTCCCACTGCAACCACCACAAGCATTCTGTGATGATGTTGTGTATTGCATATAGCGTTCAAAGCATTTGGGATGAGAATATACTGTCTCACCAGTTGTGGTGGGAAGTTCCATGGTGTTCTCTTTAGAATCCTCTTGTTCACACATGTAACATTGTACAATTAGTGTACTCATTATTATTATCCTAGATAAATTTCATATAAAGAACATGCTAATTCTGATTATATAACAATACATTAGTATAGAAATGTTATTAATTGAAAATAAAATCATATTCCCATAGTTCGATAAGTATTAGATGATTTTACTTTTTATAATTTACACTTAGGTGAGGTTTCTAAATGCATTGAACTGATATAAGTCATGGTATATTCTGCTGAGTTAATTGAAGATAACGTTGCATACGTTGTACTCAAGAATCAATCTGCTAATATCGAGGTCAGAATTGTTCCTGAACTGGGAAATAATATCTTCTCAATCAAGTTCAGAGGCCAGGAGATTCTTTGGTTTCCGTACGATAATCTCAGTGACTTCAAAAACAAACCACAACTCTCAGGAGTACCTCTTCTTGCTCCTTGGGCTAATCGATTGGAGAGTCATGTATATCATATTAAAGATCAAAAAATTACACTCCAAGAGGTAAATACTGATGTTAATGGATTGCCAATTCATGGATTGTTTAGTTTTGTTGCTTGGGAGATCTCAAGCATCATTGCTGATGATGGCAAAGCAATACTGATATCTCATTTTAAGTCTTCGACTGAACCGCATACGATGATGAATTTTCCATTCGCTCATGAATATATTATGCAAGTAACACTAAGGAATTATACGATTTCGGTTGAACTTGAAGTAATAAACACCTCTGATATTTCATTCCCAATTTCTGTAGGGTTTCATCCCTACTTCAAACTTAATAGTCCAAGAGAAAATTGGATACTTGAAATACCTGCTTCAACCCATGTAATACTCTCTCCAAGGATGTTACCCACTGGTAAAATTGAAGACATACCAGAGAAGAAAATCACGTTAGCAAACCATTCATTTGATGATGTGTTTACTGATCTGGAGTACATAAACAACTGGGCCTCATTTGTATTATCAGATAATTATCTAGAAATAAGATGTAATTTCACACCATCATATCCGGTAGCGGTTGTGTATGCCCCAACAACTAATCCAGTAGTATGTTTTGAACCTATGAGTGCAGTGACCAATGCTTTTAATCTCATCCATAAAGAGAATAGCTTTTACTTTCAAGAAATTGCTCCAGGAGATATGTGGAAAGGATTATTCTCAATAAATGTTAAACAATTATAAATTTAGCTTATTCTTCATCGAGGATAAAAGAATCTGAAAATCTTCATCACTCAACTCATGAGAATGAAGCAAATCAGGAAGACCTGGCCATCCTGTATCTACAAATATCATATTTTCATAGGTTTGAGAATTGCTGTATCTAGGAATTACATGATAATGAACCTCCTTATCAACCATCATCAGCATCAAATAGTTAATTTTATCATATTTGAATAAATTTGAAAGTGAGGTTTCTATCCATTCAATAACAACCTTTTTTTCAACAAATGCATTAGTTGATATATCACTGAATCTCTCTGCTTCTTCTTTACTGATCAAAACCAGTGATCCCAGCGTGGGTTGATTAGGTCGCAATACAACCACCCAGTAGTTAAATTCTTTAAGGAGGGTTTCAGGATACTTGAATGCTTTTAGGGTATCGTTCATATTCATTTTACCAGCTTTAACCAATTAGGATTTTGCATTAGATTTCGTATTTCTAACAATTTAAAATCTTCGAACTGTCTAAACTATCTTTATCAAACATTCAGCTTATATTTTGAGTTGATACTTTGACTTCATGGCAGAAGATCATTATCCAAACTATCCTATCAAACGGAATGCACCAATTGCAAGAATTATCTCCCCTTTTATCAATTTTGTGAAATACGAAGCATCGAGTGGTATAATCCTTATAATAACGGTTATTGTTGCTTTGATATGGGCAAATTTTTTTGGAAGAAGTTATTTTCAGCTGTGGCATACTTATGCTGCTATTTCTTTCGGTTCATTTGAACTAAAGAAACCCCTTCATTTATGGATTAATGATTTACTTATGGCAGTATTTTTCTTGCTTGTGGGATTAGAGTTGAAACGTGAATTACTCGTTGGAAGGTTACGAGACAGACGTCGAGCTTTACTATCAGTGATTGGTGCAATGGGAGGAATAATTGTTCCAGCTTTTATATTCCTCTTAATAAATATCCAATCTCCTCGGTATCGTGTTGGTTGGGCTATTCCAACCTCAACAGATATCGCATTTGCTTTAGGTATTCTCTATTTACTTGGTCGTAAAGCTCCAGTTTCAGCTAGAGTATTTCTCGCATCTCTTGCCATCATTGATGATATATCGGCGATTCTGATCATTGCATTCTTTTTTACCGAGAAACTAGTACTTGGATATGTACTTCTTGCTTTTAGTATGTTTCTAATCCTCATATTATTCAATTATCTTAATGTTCGAAGAGCTTTACCTTATATTCTAGTTGGTTCTGTTATGTGGTATGGTTTCTTTGGATCAGGGATCCATGCAACAGTAGCAGGAGTTCTTCTTGCGTTCACAATCCCTGCTACTATTCAGATGGATCATATGGAATTTCGAGGAAAATCAAGTAAATTGATTAATGACTTGTTAAGGATGACTAATGATAATGAAATCAGACCTGAAGAACTCCCGGTATACATGAACACGATTGCATCACTTGAGCATAGTTGTCATGAAATGGAATCACCATTACAGAAACTAGAACATAATCTCACGCCATGGGTTGCATTTATAATCGTTCCAATTTTTGCATTGGCAAATTCAGGTGCAAGTTTTACCCCAGCCGTTATGGAGACAATATTTTCCAAATTTTCACTGGGAATCATTTTGGGTCTGTTTATTGGTAAACCTATTGGGATTACTCTTTTCTCCTATATCGCTGTGAGATTAGGATTTGCTAGACTCCCAAATGACCTTAATTGGCATAAAATCATAGGGCTAGGCTTTCTTGCAGGAATTGGTTTCACAATGTCTACTTTCATAACATCATTGGCCTTCAAAGAAGATGCAGTGGCTATAGAAGCTGCAAGAATAGCGATTCTTATTGCATCTTTAATCTCAGGATTAACTGGATATTTTCTTTTAGGTGGTAAGATCTCCCAGCCAAAAATTAATTTTTAATCTTCTGACAATCACCCCTTTTCATCAAAAAATAGCTTTTTGATGATGGAAATCATGAAAGATTAAATTAATTGGAAAAAATATATTCTTATGTCATCTTTTGAGGGTATTATTCATCTAATCGGAATCGCACTTGCACTAATAATAGGTATTTTAGCAGATAAATTTTCTAATAAGAATCAGAAATTCCCAAGAATTATCCTACTTCTTTTGGGAGGATTTCTTCTGAATGAATTATCAGTAATACAAATTGGAAGAAAGATCATTATTGAAGAAGATCTGGAGTATGTCGCACTAATTGTTGAGCTGACACTCAGTCTTGTATTGTTTAAAGAAGGTCTAGAGTTAAATCTTCAAGCTTTAAAGAAATATCTAAAACCAGTATTACTCCTGGCCTCGATAGGTCTGGCAATATCTACGTTTATCTCCGCATTCATCCTGTATTTAATTACCCCAATGACAATTTATTTTGCCATTTTAGTCTCAGGGCTTTTAGCTCCAACGGATCCAGCTGCAACGTTCTCCTTGTTTAAAGGGGGATTGAGAATAAAACCAAAAGAAATGAGCATAATAGGAGGAGAATCAGCATTTAATGATGCCATTGCTATAGTACTTGTCACAACAGTTTTCATAGAATCTGTTGTTCATAACACACTAGTACTCAATATTTATGTTATAATTGAGATCCTTTCATCCTTTTTTGGTGGGATCTTACTGGGATACATGTTGGGAAGATTTTTCCTGCGAATTAATAACAAACTAGATCACTATACCCAGACAAATTACATTTCTATCTCTTTGGTTATATTAACATTCACCCTCAGCCAGTATTTGCATATCTATGGGATCAATATTTCGGCTGCAATTACATCACTTACAGCAGGTGCAGTATTTGGAAATCCGCAATTTTTCAGAATAGAGAGATTTTCACAGCATCATCTACATGAATTCCAAAGCAATATCTCTGAATTGGCAGAATTACTATCATTTGTTACTATTGGAATGCTGATTTCACCAATTCATTTAGGAGAGTCCTTAGGCATTGGATTAACAATAGCAGTAATTGCAATTATTTCAAGAACGATTACAATAATCATCTTATCCAAACCATCTAAAATCGATTTCAAAGAAAGTATCTTCATCTCGATGGGAGGAATGCGTGGACTGGCCACAGGAGTTTTAGCTGCAATAGTCTTACCTCCTTTAATAGGATTGGATACCCCATTTCCTAGAGAAATATTTCTTAATTCAATACTCTTTGCATTATTATTCACTTCGCTAATTCAAGGATTATCCATTAAAAAAATTGGGTACAAGACTGATTCTCTCATCCATGCTGATAAGCGACAAGAATTACGTCTAGAAAGGAGAATAATAACATCTGAGATATCTTTTTACCGAAGGAAATTGGATAAAAAAGAGATGAGTAAAGCAGAATATAGTGCACTTGCCATCCCTCTTTATGATAAATTGGGTGCAATTAAAATCGCAATTGAAGCTGAAAGAAAATCACGGGTCCAAAGATTCAAAAATCTTCTAAATGATTTTGAAAAAATTCTTGTGATACTTGATGATCTCACAAATTATAATATTGATAAAATTAAACATGATCAAGATAATTCACTGCTTAATGAAAAAATAAGCTATTATGAAAAGGAGGAAGATAAATTATCAGACCAGATAATAAATGAAATAGAAAAATTGCGATCTAAATTTGATTATATTACTGAGACTGAGGATAAAGAAACTGGACAAGTCACCCAACTTATCCAAACCATGCAAGAAAAAATTGCAGAATTGAATGAAAAATATAACTCAGTAGCTTGTGATAGGATCTGTGAGAAAATTAACGACATTGAAGTTGACAATTAGAATTTTCTCTTATTTCTAGTCCTAACAATCAATAGACCCATAATCCCTATAACAATTGTACTAAGGGCAAATTCTGTATCTTGTGTTGAAGAAGGTGGGATTGTCGAGATAGGGTCAGAATCAGATCTAGTTGTCTGAGGGGATGAGATACTAGAGGTGGAAGACAAAGAATTTGTTGAGGAACTTGTACTTGAAGTAGTTGTACCACTTGATGTACTAGATGATATACTGGATGAAGATGATGACACTTTATTGATATAAATCAAATATTCATCATAATTAGAAATACCATCATTATCATCATCTAGATGGGAATCATAAAATAATGGATTATGGCCCCTTTCAATCTCATATTTATCATCCATTATATCAAAATCTGTATCTTTAGATCGTAATTGGGTTCCATATTGCATTTCTTCATCATCACGCAATCCATCAGAATCAGAATCGATAGAATTCAAATCACTACCATAACGAAAATATTCAAGACCATCTACAACTCCATCTTCATCAGAATCGCTGATTAATGGATTCATATTTAAGAATGGTTCTAAGAAATCTGGGATTAAATCAGAATCTTGATCATCTGGAAATGAAACAGGAGAATTTTGGTATTCAATATTCAATACGTGATCTCCTTTGGTCATATTGATATAAAATAAGGTTGAATAACCTTCTCCCTTTAGCATATTGAATTGATTCAATATTGGATTACCATCAAGATTGATTGATGAAATCTGCATCATATCGGATAAGGGGAGTATAATAGAATAGCCATTAATATCCTCTTTAGCATGCAAATTCATTTGAATACTATTTTCATTCTGACTAAATGTAGATTCCACATTTTGAACATTATTAATTTGGGTATTTACAAAACTCATAGGATCTGAGTAAAATAAATTATAAATTGGATCCAGAACTTGAGTCAATAATTCATTATAATTCGTCAATAGTGTCGATTTTACATTTTGTGAGTGTAATAAGAAGTGAATATGACCTTGAATTCTAAACAACTTTTCTTTTACATAATTGTAGAATTTAGGCACATCACGACTGTTTACTGCAGCATCGATTGTAGTTGATTTTGGAAATGCATAATAGTTCAATGCAGGCAAAATTGAACCATTATCATACTTGTATAGATAAGGTTCTAAGAAATTGTTAGTATGCCCTCCTTCTGAGCTAGTATAAACTACTGGATGATCAAGTTGATTTGTAGCTTCAACTGCACTTCTTACATAATTTTGAGCATACCAACCGCTTCCTCCTCCATGATGACATTCAAAATACAAATCGACCCCTGATTCAGCCTCAATATCCAGTATTCTCTCAAGATATTGGTCAGCGGTCTGTTCATATCCTGAATGCCTGTGATAGCCCGGTAGATGAAAATTATCTAATACAGTTTCCCAATCATTTTCAGGAATATCATCTCTTAGCTCATAAAAAATTGAGGGAATGCCATGAGCAAAATCGACATCTCCCCTTTTTGTTACTGCATCTTCGTAATAGGTATCTACATCATCTCTAGACATTATAACTCGAAGCTTCCCATAGGGTGTGTGCCATAGCTGTGGTAAGTAATATGCTTGCATGGACAATAATTTTTCAATTGTATAATTTATCAGCTTTATCATATTAGAAATAAAACTAGAAGTCCCATATACATTAGAACTTAAATTTGGGCCACCCATTGCCTTTTGCCCAAAAAAATCAAATATCGGAGCACTTGTAAAAGCAATTCTTCCCTGTCCAAATGGTTTTGTTATGGTTGCAGGACCCCTGTTAATATAATTTATATCTGCAAAATGTATGTTACTAAATTCAGTTCCTAGTCGATCAAAATAATATACATCTCGTTTGACATCAGCTGGATAGTAATTACCTTTCAAGTCTCGGAAAACCTTGTTATAATCTATATCAGCACAGTTACTATTGTATTCCTGTATTCCAGAAATACTAACATCGGGCCTTAATGTGTAGCCATTTGATTTTATTCGAGTAACATTGAATAGTGATTGAGGAGCAAATCCTGTAAAATATACAATCCCACCACTATTTGCATAGTTTGATACCAATTCAACATCATTTTGGCTTAAATTACTATATGGTATTATTAGTAATAGTATTTCTTCCAAATTACTAAAATTTTCTAAATTTTGCATATATGGCCCAAATGAATTATATCTCATAATATACGAAACAGCATTTGCATACTCACTTTCTGAACCAATGTAATAGCCGATTTTCTTATTTGATACGGGAATAATTTCTGTTAATTCGTTATTTTCTATATAAAGTGGTTCCGTAAATGTTTGCTGTGGTACCATGATGGTTTGGATGATTATCAATCCAGCCAAAACTGCAAAATATCTTTTCACTTAAATTCATTTGTTCATTTTTGTTTATAATATTAATTATTCACAATATGATGAATACCAATCTAATCCATCAATTTTGTGTGCATTCCAAAAATAATTGGTATTTATTTAATCATATCGCCTGAGTTTAGTGATTTAATAATACTTGAGGATAATTAATTTAAATTCTTTTTCCGATATGAATGAACTGAGAGAAATACTGAGGACAAACCAATTAATACAACAATAGATGAGAGTGGACTTTCATCTGTATTTGAATTCGTATTATTAGGTAGAGAGCTTGTATCATCATTAAATGATGTTGTGCGGCTCAATGTTGAAGTTGTACTACTATGTGTCAAGGTTGTAGTTGTTGTACTCGTAGTCGAACTCGTAGTCGTACTAGATGTTGAGGAAAAGGTGGAAGTAGTACTACTCGCACTGGGATTAGTATTAGAAGATGTTATGCTAGATGTTAAACTAGTTGTGGGAATAATTCCTTTGTAAATAAGATATTCTTGATAATTACTCAAACCATCATTATCATCATCATAATGAGCATCATAAAATATAGGATTATGACCCACATCAATCTCGTACTTGTCATCCATGAGATCGAAATCTGAATCTGCAAATCTCAGAAATGTACCTAAATTAACTTCATCGAAATCTAAAATACCATCATTATCAGAATCTGCTGAATATAGATTGCTACCATATCTGAAATATTCTAGACTATCCAGTACTCCATCATCATCATTGTCAGATTCAGTAATCTCGAGATAATTTTCCAAATAATCTAGAATATAATCCCCATCAATATCATTGTTGAAAGATGGAATTTTTTCTGTAAAGGTAATTTCAAGGGTATGGTGTCCCTTACTCATATTAAGATAAATAAGATGAAAATATCCATCACCTGAAATCGATGAATAGTTAATATCTATATCATCTCCATCTAGCTTGATTGAATCGATAGCCTTAGTATCAGTCATAGGGATTTGCAAAGAATAGCCCTTAATTTCATTTTTTGCATCTAATCGCATGGTAATTTTGTCTGCTGTTTGTGAAAAACTAGAACTAATATTATTGGCATTATTAAGCATGATGTCAACAAAAGATACAGGATTTGTATATAGTAAATCATAAATGGGATCTAATCCATATGTTAGTAAGTTATTATAGTTTGTAGACATAGACGAAACGACATTTTGTGAGTGTAATAGATAATGAACATGATCATTATTTCTGAACATCCTTTGTTGTACGAATTCGACAAAACTATTAATATCGTTAGTTTTAACAGCTGTATCAAAGGTAGAGCTTTTTGGGAAGGCGTAATAATTTAATGCTGGTAAGATAGATCCATTTTCATACTTGTAAAGATATGGTTCAAGATAATCATTTGTATGTGATCCTTCATTGCTAGTATACACAACTGGGTGATCTAACTGATTTGTTGCTTCCACAGCAGATCTGACATATAGTTGTCCATTCCAACCAGATCCTCCACCATGATGACATTCAAAGTATATCTTCAATCCTGTTTCAGATTCAATATCTAGGATACGTGAAAGGTATGCGTCAGCAGTTTGTTCATAGGCATTATGTCGATGATATCCTGGTAAATGAAAATCATCAAGCAAAGTCTCCCAATCATCAGCAGGGATATCATCTCTCAACTCATAGAAAACTGTTGGTACTCTATGGGCAGCATCAATGGATGCACGTATAGAGGTAGCTGATTTATAATAACTATCTACATCATCTCTAGACATGAATACTGCAACTTTTGCATATGGTGTATGCCACATCTGGGGAAGATAGTACCCTTGTAATTGAAGCAGTTTATCAATTGTATAATTGATTTGTCTCATAATATGATTGCTGAAGATTCCTGATGTTCCAAATACTAGATCTTTACCCACTGATCCACCTACTGCTTTTTGTCCGAACATATCAAAGAGAGGAGCACTAGTATATGCAATTCTTCCGGATCCTAGAGTTTTGGTTATTGTTGCAGGCCCAACATTTAGCTCATTGATCATTGCATAATGTAATGATAGATATTCAGGCCCTGTTCTCTCAAAGTAATAAAGATCACGAACAACCTCTGCAGGATAATAATTGTACTGTAGGTCTCTAAATACTTTATTATAATTTAGAAAAGAATATGTTGTTAATTGTTCATTAAGTGCTACCTCATAAATTCATACCTCCTTTTCTCATAAATTCTTTCCCTCTTATTTCCAGCTCAAAATTTTTCGTCTGAACCTCCTTCTGGTTCGTTTTGGTGAGATTGGGACAATCTCACTCACTGTTTGGCTCATCTTATCCACCAACCAGCTTGTAATCCGTTTCTCCAATTGATCGGTATCCTCATAATAATGATTTTGGATCGCCTGCCGATCCAAATCTCCAAAAAGACGTTCAATTGGGTTTAGTTCAGGGCTGTATGTTGGTAATCTGAGAACTTTGAAGTGGGGGTGTAATGCTAGAAATTCCTTTATATTCTTGGTGAAATGGGCTGGGAGATTGTCCATTACAAGGTACACCTTTCTCATTGTCTGTAAACTTGGATCCAGACTCAATTTTATCAGTAGCATGAGAAACGCGTCTCCGGTGCGTTTCTCGCTGAAATGCCACCAAACTCGATTGGTGGTTGGCTCGAATGCCGCATTCAGTACAACTGTGCCATTGCTTTTATTGTGGTTCTTGGGAATTAACTCTCGGGTATTCTTTCTCATCCATTTCCCTGCCCTGTGAAACAAGGCATGAATCGGTCCTTTTTCATCAAGGCTGAGAAATACCACATCCTTATGTTTCAAGGCTTCATGCCTTGCATGATCAATTATCTTTTTCTTGATCTCATAATTTGGATCTGGACTTACCATAGTTTCCTCTACTTTTCTGAAGAAAATATCATTTTCATGCAGTATCCTCCCGATACTGCTTGTGGAGATCTCAAAATCATACACTTTCTTGAGATATCGTTGTAAGGCCTGTAATGACCATGAGCTCAGATGAGAGGTTAATTTGACAGGATCGTGCTGTGCCACACGAACTAGAAGATCTCGTTGAGCAACATCAAACATTCTTGGTCTTCCAGATCTTGGTTTATCTACCAATCCCGGCTTTCCCCATTCATTGAAACGTTTATTCCATTTTCCAACGGTTTTGGGAGTTGTATCCAGCCTTTTGGCTGTATAAGTCTGTGAGAACCCAAGAAATGTGACAAAGATGACCATGAGCAATCTTTTGTACATTTTGGGGTTTTCATCTTGCACACTACGTGCAAGTTGATATAGTTCCATTCCAGTGTCGACTGGGGAAATTTGCATATTTGGACTTAGAATTTACTAGTTTTAAGTCCATACCCCACCTTTTATTCAATCTAGAATTTTACCTAGAAAATTAAGTAATTACTTATGGGTAGATGGGAGGAAAGAATTTTTGGGACAGCACTCATTAATTCCTGGAATTCCAACATCGGTTTTCATAGTATATTCCTGTGTAAGAACGAGAGGAACATTGAATAATGAAGTAGGTGCTTTTCCAGTGAAGTAAACAATTCCTCCTGCTTCAACAAATGCAACTATTTTTGTTACGTCGTCGCTTGATAAATTTGAGTAGGGTATTATTAGAAACAGAAAGGATGTTAGGTTTGCAAAGTCATAAAAATCCTGCATATATGGACCAAATGAGTTATATTTCATAATATAGGATACTGCATTTGCAAATTCACTCTCCGAACCTTTGTAAAAACCTATTTTTACATCATTAACAGGAGTAAACACATCAGGAAGAATATTTTGCTCATTTCCATTTCTTGCATCATGTTGTAATGGTGGATGAAAGATAATTGTGATTATTAAAGAAAAGACCAATATTATGTTCCTTCTCATTGATAAAACTAGGACTTCATGCTTTTTAATATTAATCATAAACTGAAAGGTAGAATGCAATTTTTCTCTTGTATAAAGGTGAGAAAAATTTTTCTAGTTCAACCCATATTTACTTATGTATTAATATGTATGATAATTTGTGGAAATTCTATCGAACTGGGAAGTAAATGATTGTATAGATATTACACAGAATAAGGATTTTTATGATAATAATAATGAAAATAATGCTTTCTTGATTCTACGTTGTGATAATTTTGAGTACGTTTTAAAGAAGAAAAATATTAATGGAAAGCATATATTAAAGATTGAAAGAGAGTTATTAAATGAATTAAAACGGCATAATATCCCTGTTAGTCAAATGATAGCCACAAAATCTGCGGGAGACTATCTTGAATCTGGTAATATCGCTTATTGCATGTATGAGTATATATCTGGCAGAACGATCAATTACCAAACTGAAATTGAAATTGAAACTTGGATGAAAAAAATCGGAACAATGCTAAATCGATTACATGCAGTATTTAGAAAAATGAAATACCCATTTGAGATACAAAATTCTCCAGATCATACTCTGGAGAAACTTATTGGCCAGTTTGACACAATCATTACAAGGGCTGACAAAGTAATGCAAAATGAGTTTTTACCACTTCGATCTCTCATTGTTGACAATATTAATAAAATCTTCAATTCTCACCTTGAAAAACAGCTAATTCACAGAGATTATCATCTGGGAAATATAATTGTTGATAAGAAAACAATTAAATCAATCATAGATTTTGATCTTGCATGTTTTGAGTATAAAATTGTTGATGTATGTTATTTCTCTAATTCAATACTCAATAAATCTATTCAAAGTGATATAATCAATAAAGAGTTATGGTTAAAGGGTTTTTTACCATTTATTGCAGCATATGAGGACATTACTGAAGTAGAAATATTACTCTTCCCAAATATAATGGTTCTAATCAATGTGAGTTTCCTTCTTTTCTTCATCGAGTTAAACGAACTAAAATATGCCAGACAAGCAAGATACATGATGAATTGGGTATTAGAACATGATGTGGAAATAATCAAATTGATAAAATCTCAGTTAGCTATAAAAGAGTAATAAATTATATATTATTATACACAAATACGTTTATTATGAATACTGATAGAGATAAACTTTTCAATAAGGTGCTTGTGAATCTTGGAGAAGTTGCACTAAAAGACGGTATCGTTACCCCTGATGAAGAGGCAATTCTACAAACAGTAAATATTGGTATAGATGAGTATTTTCAGTATCTAGATCAAGCTATGGAAGATGATGTTATTGATTTCAATGAATACACAACCTTGAATGGTATTGCAGCTAAAATTGTTCATCAAAGTGAGAAGACTGCATTACTAGATGGAATAGTAACTCATGATGAAAAACAACTAATTCATAAATTGACACAGTTGTTAAAAGAGTATACTGAGAAGCAACCTAAGAAATAATAATGAATTTACAATATAATCTTAAAAAAATTGCTAAAATACTTCAAGATGCAAGTACTATTATAATTTGCCACAAATAATGCATAAGTATGACCTCTAATGATGATTTATTCAAAGGAATTTTATCCAAAATGGCAGAAGTTGCTAAAAGAGATGGAATAATTACAGATGATGAGCAAACAGTACTAAATAATGTAAAAATTGGCCTAGAAGAATATTTCTCTACACTTGAGAAAGCACAAGAAGATGGAGTAATTGATGACAATGATTTTGGTATGCTCAACGGAATAGCAGCAAAAATTGTAATGGAAACACAAAATACTGCACTTTTGGATGGGCTATATTCTGATGATGAGAAGGCATTAGTTGATAAGCTCTCATCACTTCTGATAGAATATAATCAAAAATTCAACCAATGATCATTAAATTAGTTTTGAACTGCCACATTGATAAAATTGGCAAATAATTATAAAATATGGAACTCTTAGAGAAATTGTCTCAAGAATTATCACTTGATCAAAAACAATTAGAGAAAACTATACGATTATTTGATGAGGGAAACACCCTGCATTATATTGCTAGATATCGCAAGGACATGACAGGAGGATTAGAGGCAGAACAATTAGCAATTATTCAGAAAAGAGTTATCGCTGTAAGAAATTTAATTGAGGCAAAGAGTAGGGCCATAGAGAAATTACAAGAATCGGGTGAATTATCAGATGAACTAATTTTAGCCATCAACCAAGCAGACATTGTCAAAGAAGTTGATGAAATAATGCAACCATACAAATCAAAACGAAAAACAAGGGCATCCATTGCCCGAGAGATGGGACTTCAACCTGTAGCTGATATTATTCTAGGTAGAAAAAAAGGGGATTTGGAAAATACGATTAACAACATATCTGGTAATAGAAAAGAAATAATTGCAGCAAGCCTGGATATTGTTGCAGAAGAAGCGATAAATTTTCCTAAATGTCATCATATTGCAAAGGAAGTTGTATTGAATAGTGTAATGACGATTTCCTACAATCAGGAAAAAGATGAAAATGGTGTGTATGAGTCTCTCACTCGTATTACCGGACAGCTTAATAGGATCAAACCTCATCAAATTCAAGCTCTGTTAAGAGCAGAAAAAGAAAAAATTATCTCATTAAAGCTATCTCCAGATTTAGGAATCATTCAGCAACAAATTTTATCTCAGAAATTTTATTCTCCACCTAAACAATATCATCAATTGTACCAAAGAGGAGTTGAAGATGGTATCAAACGATTACTTCAGTCTAGGGCAAAAAACGCAGCTATAGCAGATTTGAAACAAAAAGCTGATGAGAGAGCAATAACAGTATTCAAAAACAATCTACAACAATTACTATTACAGCCACCAATCAATCCCACTGTGGTCTTGGCAATTGATCCAGGATTTCGTTCTGGATGTAAAGTAGCTATTGTTGATAAAAGGGGAAATCTCCTGAAAACAACTACCATCTATCCCACCCCACCTAAGGAAGATACAGAGCAAGCAAAGGAGATAATTCTTGGATTGATAAAGAATTATCAAGTAGGATATCTCGTCTTGGGAAATGGAACAGCATCTCAGGAAACTCGAAAATTTTTACAGAAAGAGGTTCTATCTAAACATAATCTTCCTTTAGATATTATTTCTGAGGATGGGGCAAGTGTATATAGTGCATCAAAACTAGCTCAGGAAGAATTTCCAGATCTAGAATCTGGTGTGAGAGGAGCAATCTCACTTGCAAGACGTGTTCTTGACCCATTGGGAGAATTGATCAAAGTAGATCCCTCCTCGTTAGGAATCGGACAATATCAGCATGATGTGGATGAAAAAGCCCTGAAAGAAGCTCTAGAGTTTGTTGTTGATTCTTGTATTAATCAGGTGGGTATTGATCTCCTCCAATCCTCTAAAGAAGGGCTAAAACATATTTCTGGATTAAATGATCGTGTGGCCCAACGAATTGTTGAATATCGGAATATTAATAGATTTAATTCTTTAGATGATTTAAGGAAGGTTAAAGGTCTTGGAGAGAAGACATTTACTCAGGCAGTAGGATTTTTGAGACTAAAAGATTCAAGCAATCCATTGGATGCAACAATGATTCATCCTGAGCATTATCAAATTGCCAACCAAATTATTCAAGATTCCAAAATAAATAATATTGAGAAAGTATCCAAGGAAGATAGAGAGATCAAACTGACTGCTATTTCTACTTCAAAATATATTACTGATGAAGTAGGTCCAAAAATCGTTGAGGATATCATCTCTGAATTGATAGATTATGGCTTAGATCCACGAGGATCCTCAAAAATTATGAAATTTGATGAAAAAATATCTACTATTGCAGATTTGGAAATAGGAGACATCAAAACGGGAATAGTCAGAAATGTACTTGATTTTGGTGCCTTTATTGATTTAGGGATTAAAGAAAACGGATTGATTCATATATCTAAATTGTCAGATCAATATATAACAAACATCCACCAATTTATAAACGTCGGTGAGAGGGTGAAAGTTGAAGTAATTCAGTTAGATCTAGAAAAAAAACGTATTGGCTTAAAGCTGGTAGGCAAATTATAAAGAAAAACTACCTGTTGATGCGAATAAATATATTACTGAAATTTATTCTTGAATTATGTCATTCATCGACTCCTTATCAACTAAAATCACTGATAAAAAGCTTCTCTTGATCATTTTGATAAGTTTCGTGGTATATTCAATTATTATTGCAGCTGGGTTTGTCCCCATCTCTGCAAAAATCGAGCAATCAGGATATTCAACCACTGATCTTCAACAAGCTGAAACAAGAGAAGAAGTCGACATAATCTTAAATAGTTGGAATGGATATATGAATGAGGTTAGATTACTTACTACTCTTGATTATCTATTCATTCTTGCTGGTTTTGTACTATTTTTAAGTATTAACCTTCTCCTTTACAAACAGTTTGAATTACATAAGACGGCAAGAAAAGTTACTTTACTCGGTATGGCCTTAACAGTGCTTTCTCGTAGTTTAGATGCGTTTGAGGATCTCTGGGCCTTGTTGATCTATAATAATCCTACTACATACCCAAGCTATCTTATCCCACTTCTAAATATTACAGAATCTGTTAAATGGATCGTTGTCTATGTTGAATATTCAGTAACTCTTATTGGTTTGGGTTTTTATATAATTCTTAGATTGCGAAAACAACTCTAAATTCTTCCATAACTCACAATGTCAAATTGTTTCATATTATCAGATTCTAGAGTTACATAGCCATCAGGAACATCTGGAAGATTGATATAATTAGTTTGCTTGACAACAGCAGCACGTTTCCTTCCGAAATAATTGTCTACTGTAATCTCTTCAGGTTCAACAACGATATCTAATAGATATTCAGTTCCTTTCATAATTGAATATGATTCCTTACTTGGGTAAGGTGGGTCAATTTCCCGATCATGAAATTTTGCATGATAGATACTATAAAGCATATTCATGTACTTTTCTTCTCCATTATATTCAGGAAGTAATTCTAGAATTTCTAATTTACTTAGGTCAGGAGTTGTTGTTTCATTGATAATCGCAATATCCCGTACTAATCTCTTCCAAGATGTCAGATTTTTCAACAACATCTTCCGGGCAAATTCTACATGATATTTCAAACGATCATGTAATTCATAATCATCAAACAACGTAAATGAAGAGTACTGTTGCGGTAGAGGAGCACCCATATGCCCTGAGAACCATAATTGAGGTTTTAACCTAGTTGAGAATTGTTCAAGCACTGGTTCTTTACCTGGAGATACATGTGTCATCATCCAAATGTTATGATATTTCTTTCGGGCTCGTTTGATGTGAGTTGTAACTCTTGCCCACTCTTCAAAAGACATGAAAGGATAAAACTCATCTGAGAAAGGTTTTTTATAGAAATGTTTCAGAGAAAAATTACCTCCAATACCAAATATTGATAATTTATCTGCAATTTCTACACCCTCGAAGGTGAGTAGATTGAAGTTAGGTATAACAATCTCCTTTTTCAAGAATTTTCTGATTAACTGATTGTTCTCATGATTTCCCCAAATAACATGAATAGGGACATTGAATTCTTTCTTTCCCGCGATGTAATCGTCCAAATCTCCCATTACTTTATATTTATGAATTATTTCTATCTTCTCATCTTTACTCATATCCCAAACCCGCTTGCGAATATCATCTGGTACAGCATGCCAGTGTTTAATATTGAGAGCTAACTCTCTGCTTGGGTATTGATCTAAATGTTGATAGTTAAGAAAGCTGACATCACCACAATGTAAAACCACATCTGCTTGGTGTTTATCAACTAATCCATTAATACTGGAGAAATTTCCATGTGTATCACTTAATGCTAGAATTTTCATTTTTATCTACAGAATACCTAGGCCCTTCATGCTATAAAATTCTATGCAACGTGCACATTACCTATTAGAATTATATTCCTCCAAGAACCCATAATAGTAAAAAGAAAAATGCGAGGGTGGAAGGTAGAATAATGGCTATTCTCTTGGCGATCATTTGTGCTTCTGAGCTCTTCATACTACCGATCAATGCAATAATCATATAGATCAGGATACCCAGAACAATTACCCCAAATCCAGCAATTACAGTGGGAATGGCAACATCATCATTTCCATCAATGAATGCAATAGTTGAAATAATCAATAATACTATTCCAACTGCTGTAAAGCTTAGTACAACCCTACGTGCAAGAGATGCAGTTGCCTCACTTACTTCTACAGTGATATACTCATTTGACATGAATTCACAGAGTATATCCTCCATATAAATATACCATATATTTTTTAGATAATATCATTTAATAGGGCATTTGTAACACCGAATTATTCAATTTTGGCCTAAATGTCAGGATACCACTCAGGTAGACTTTTGTAAAAATCAGGCCATTGTGGATCTTTTACTCGATCACTTGGCGGAAAATATCCTTTCAGATCTAAAATAGGGGATTTATCAAAGGCGTCAATTCGTTTAATCTTAATTACTCCTGAATGCATATCTATCCTTGTAGCCTGTACAACGGTAATGCCAATGGGATTGGGTCTTGCTGGAGATCTGGAAGCAAACACACCTGTCATAGGGGCTGTCTCAAATGGAGGTACATCTTGCAAGTTTTTTCTTGCTCTCTCATTGTCATTCCCAGAAATCCACCATATAACTATAATATGACTAAATTTGTCCAATTCCTTCATTGCAGGCCTATATGGCTCAAAAATGACTATTGAGATTCCATCATGTGATTTTCGAACTTCACCAATGCTATTTACTCTGTAAGACATGGATATCTCTCAGTATCTTCCCTCTTAATGATTCAGCTCAAGGCTAATGTTGACTGCATATATATGATATATTTTCTCATCATAAATAAATACCTCAGGAGCATCTACCTCTATATCGGCCTTAGGGAGAATCATTACTACTACACTTTTAGTTGCTCAATGAGATTAGAATCTAACTGAAAAACAGACACCATCTTCTTGATTTGGAATAGGAGAGATAATATCAATTTTTCCTCCCAATTTTGATATTGCCTGATAACATAATGCAAGCCCTAACCCAAATCCTGCATTTCTTTTTCTACCTGTATTTAACTGTAGATACTTCTTGAATATTTTTTCTTGATCTTCAGATAAAATAGGAGGTCCTCCATTACAAATAGAAAAATTTTTTTCTGAGATTGACATTTTTATTATTGAGTTATTAGGAGAAAATTTAATGGCATTTTGAATTAAGTTATCCAAAATCAAGCCTATTAAAAATCGATCAGAGCAGATTTTACTATCAGTATCTAATCCATGAATTTCTAATTCAATATCATTTGATCGAAATTTAATTTCATATAATTCTAGCTTCTCATAGAGTAATTCACTTAAATTTATCTCTTCTAAATTGATATTGAATTGTCCATCCTTCAATTTTCTAGTTGTCATATAATTGGATAACTGAAGTTGGATTTGCTTTCCAGATAACTCCAGAATTTTAATATATTTTTTCATATCTGTTGAAAGTGTATCTTCAACTGCCAATGCTCCAGCTACTGCAAGATTGATTTGAAGCATATTTTTTAGATCATGAACGAAGTGTTCTGTTCCTTCCTCAATTAGATGGATACGTTGAAGATAATCTGGGAGTTGAATTTCATCTAATTTTTCTTTCAATGATAATTTGCTCAATGTGATGTTTTTCCACTTTTCAATTATCAAATTCATTTCTTCCTTGACAAAATTCGCTTTAGATAATAAATAATTGATATTCCTTTCTTTACCAATGGATATTGCCTGGTTCACTAGTTCCTCGGCCTGACTCAATTGATTTTGTAATAATAAGAGTTTTGATTTTATAATAAGTGTCTCAGCAATTATGGTATAATTTTCTTGATCAGTTGCCAATTCAAATAATTTATTCACTAGGGATTGTAATTCAATGAGAGTATCATTATTTTCAGTTGTTTTCAACTCAAGAAGAAGAAATTCACATAAATTAATCATTGCAAATACTGTCAGCTCAAAATCAACTAAATTTGTTGTTAAAACTTCTTCAAATAAATTATTTGCTTCTGCTTTCTGAGCGATTTTATGACTGGATTGCAGTATGATACCTTTTATAACCTTGAATTGGGTTATTATTATTTTATTATTAGTTGATGTTGCAATAGATTCAAACTTGAGCAGATATTTTTCATAATGAAGATCCTGGCTATGAAGAAAGAGAATTAGATGAAAGAGTATTTGGGATATATTTAGAGGATTACCGATTTGTTCAGCGATTGATAACCCTTTGATAAAGAATTTTTCCGCTTCAGCAATATTCTCCATTTTTTGATATATTAGACCCAATTTGTGATAAACCTCTGAAAGGTTTTTCTGATTATCTAGTTTTTCTAATATTTTTGAGGACTTGATTAAATAGTCGAACGCTAGGTCTAGCTGACCTCTCAGAAGATAAACATTACCAACATGTTCCATCGTGATAGCAATTGATTCCTGATTTTCTAATTCCTGTCTTATTGACAAACTTCTTAGATAATACTCTAAAGCATTACTTAATTCCCCTTTCTTCTCATATGCTAGACCTAAATTATTAATAATAATTGATAATATGTTTTTATCTTCGTAATTCTCAACTTCTGCCATCACTTTAGCATATGTATTAATTGCAGCATCAATATCACCCTTATCTAGATGTATTGACCCCAAATTCATAGTAGCAATATTTAGGGTTCTAAAATCTCCTACTTTGTAAGCAAATTCAGTTGCCTGTTGAAAATATATGGAAGATTCCAATAAGTCACCTTTTATACGCATTATATTTGCCAAATTATTGTATATCTTTGCTAGTTTCTGATAATTTTTCAATTCTTCTCCAACATCTCTACATTCTTCAAGAATTTTCTGAGCTTCCTCATATTTGCCTTGCTTAGCTTTTATTATTCCCAAAATGTTAAGATTTTCCAATATACCGTATCTATCCTCGATAACTCTTAAAATCATCAAATTTTTATTCAAGTAAAAACTAGCCTTTTCAAATTTATTTTGTTTCTGAAAGATATTAGCCAATTTCTGATATGCCATTGATTTTTGAGTTAAATCATTTCCTCTGTCAAAGCTTTTTATGGCATTTGAGTAATATTTTAATGCCTTGTTTAATTGATTTCTTTCTATAATTACCCCTTTTAACATTAGGTAAGAGCCAAATAAAGTATGATCTTGTTTTATCTGTTGTTTAAATTGACTATTACTCTCTAGTTTTTCAAGATATTTCTCGGATTCATTTTTCTCACCAATTGCTAAAAACAAGTATGATAACTGTATAAGCAATTGAAAATGATTTAAGAGTGAAAGTTCATGTTCTTTCAAGCTTTTTGCCCTATCTAGAGCTACATGAAAATTACCTTTCTTGTTCTGTATCTGTATTTCAAGAATTCTTAAATTTTCATCATCATTTTTACTATTATTGATAATATTTAATGCTGCATCGAGCTGACCCCTGCTCTCAAATTCCTTAGCAATTTCTAGTTCAGATTTCAATATTATACAACTTTAAAGTCAAATTACTCTTCATTAATATTCCCATGAATTAGATGTTTTTTGATTATTCTTGAATATTTAATGAATTATACGCATTGTGTTATTAATCAGCCCATCCAGCATCAGCAGTATCACCAATGGTTGATGTCATTAATCCTAATGCTAACAGCAAGAGTGGGAGTATTTTTATTGCGAAAGATTTGATTTTTAGTTTTAACATTTTTTATCTCCTGGTCAATAGACCTAACATACGGTTTACCTAAAATATATAAAATATATCAAGAATAATTGAGATCAATTATTTGGGAATATTTTTTAAAAATCCTTCTATGGGGAACTAGCTTCAATAATTTTGAATGATAACATGTAAAAACTGAATTCATTTGTAGGTAGATGAAATTATATTTTCAGATTAAGATCGTAAGCTTAGTATACAATAATTGTCGTAGACTGTTTAAAAAAGAGGAATATGGGATTTGATTGTGCGCCATTTTGAAAAATCTATTTCGTAACCCCGAAAAATAGTGTTAATTATTTTAATTTTCTGTATTATTACTTATATCGTAATAATTTTATAATTGAAGCCTAAAATAAAATTTTAATATTCAACTAGGGATTGATGAATACAAAATCTAATTCTGGAAATTGATCAAGAATTATAAACACACAACTAAGATTGGGATCTAGAGAGAAAAAAATTAAACTCTCTTTACTCATAAATTTTCTCTTCATCAACAAATGCCTCAGGAGCATCTGTCTCAATATCTCTTGCATCAGTACCATTTTTGAGATCCTTGTAATACTCATGTTGAATGATCAGATTCATAATCTCTGACGTTCCAGTCCATATTGATGCCAATCTAGCATCTCTGAACATCTTCTCTATAGGATAGACATTAGTGTAACCGATTCCACCCATGATCTGCAAGCTTAGATCGATGGCCTTGTAGCATTCCTCAGTTGCTACTCGTTTTGCCTCAGATACTAATCGTCTACAAAGACCTGCTTCCTCTTGATTTACGTCTAGGGCCTGAGCAGCCATAAATGTGATACCCCTTGAGGCATCTAATTTAACAAGAGCATCTGCAATTTTGAAATTCACCCCTTGAAATTTACTAATAGATCTGCCAAATGCCTTACGTTTGGTTGAGTATTTAGCTGCCACTTCAATAGATGCTCTTGCCATACCTAGAATTCCTGCTGCAGATGTCATTCGCTCGGGATACATCATCTGATAGAAAATATTTCCTCCATCACCCTCAGCACCAATCATATTTTCCTTGGGAACTCGCATATCCTTGAACAAGAGACGACCAGCACCTCCTCCACGAGTCCCCATGAGACCATAGACATACTTTGTCTCCACACCCATATCCTTCTCAACCAGGAATAATGAGATCTGCTGATGAGAAGGTACTTCTGGGTCTGTGCTAGTTCGAGCATAAACAAGAAACATGTCAGCACCTTCAGCCCCAACTACAAATCGTTTTTGTCCGTTGAGAATATAATGGTCTCCATCCTTTGTAGCCAATGTAGTAGAACCAAAGAAATCACTTCCCCCTCTGGGCTCAGTTAAAGCTTCTGCCACAAAACGTTTCCCAGTAAGAATATCTTTTAGATATCTTTCCTTCTGAGCCTCTGTACCAAATTCATTAATTGCCTCACCTACAATAGAGGGAAGGGAATATAGACAGCCCAGTGCAAGAGACAGTAACCCAATCTCCTCCAGGACAGCTATCTCTGTAACCCAATCCATACCTTGTCCACCATATTTTTTGGGAAATCGTAATCCCAATAATCCTTGCTCAGCCAATCCAGTAATAAATTCTGTTGGATACTGAACCTTATCAGCATCCATATCTAAGAGGAGTTGCCGAGGAATACTTTTGACATATTTTCTCGCCTTATATTTCAACTGCTTTTGTTCTTCTGTGAGTAAAAAATCATACATATGTGGAGCTGTGAAAAGTGATATATTTAACTATCGTAGTCCAATATGGCACAAACTGAAGTGATCCTATTCTTAGATAAATTAGGAAACCTAATTTTCACTATTTTTCGAATAATGGATCAATTCAAAGTCAGATTCATCTAGATTGTATTTTTTTGCCAAAGCAATTTTTAACTTCTTAATCTTAGTATCCTTATCGATTTTGATTTTCATTTCTGTTATCTTCTCTCCTAATGATGGTTTGATAATAACTCCCACCTTCTCTGATTGATTGGCCAAATTAGGAGATTTGACCAGGTTTTCATTGTTTATCAATTGGATATTAACATTATCATTCCCCAATATGTATTTTCTAGCGATGTATTGTTTGATGTCTGCTAGACTGGTATTTTCAGGAACTCTTACTCTCAGTTCTGCATTTTTCTTGGGAATTTGGATAATTATATTCATTTTAGAAGAGCTATTGATAGTTTCAGCTGGAACCTTAGATTTCTGTGATTTCTGTGAAGTTACTGGGTCGAGTTTGGATGGAACTGGTGACCCCCTTCCTTTGCTTTTTGGCTCCTCAGCAGCTGCAACGAAAACTTTTTGCTCCTGCACATTTTTTGCCCTCTTTTTTCTGTCAAAACTACTCTGTACATGCATAGGCATCATAAACAAAATAACACACAAAGTTAATAAACATTACCAATACATAAACAATACTTATCAAAAATATCTGGAAATATCGTGCACCATTAAGATCAAGACCTCAGATATGTCGGTATTGAGAATACTGAACAATCAGTTATTGGGAGTGATTAAGATTTAAATGGATTAAATCTAGGGCAAATACAATGAGAAGGACAATTTTACTTATTTATTCACTTCTAGCAATTCTCGTTGTTTCAGGGCCCATTATATCTGAAACTATTGCAGTAGATGAAGAGTTCTACCTTTCAGTGTCATTTACTGACCCACTCAACGGGAATATAATACAAGATTTACATACTATCATCTGGGAAGTGGATACAAATCTAGGTGGAGAGGAGAGAGTTACACTCAAATTGTATAATCCTAGCACTTCTGATTGGATTGTATTCTTTGATGAACCATACAAAACCTCATACAGTTTTAACAGCAGTGAATTCTGCCCCTTATCAAAATGTGAAGCAACAATGCAAGTACAAGTTTTGCTAAAAGGTTTAACTGCTACTGATGAGGTCAATTTTCAGATTGATAATACTAACCTTCCAACAACAAGTAATCAGGAAGAAACATTGAGCCAAAATACAGGACCCCCTGCACCTTCAGTTCCTGATGAGATACCTGGTTTTGATTTCACAACAGTAATCATCATTTTGTCTATGTATTCAATTCAGAGAAGAAAGAAAATACTCAGATAATTGAATTATCTCTATTTATCTTTAAAAATGAGAAATTAAAGGAGAAATTGCAGTTACTAGCTTCATTGTAAATTTAATAACTAAAATCCCTAGAATAGGAAAAAGTAAACTGAAAATATAATGTGCCCATCTAATAAAAGTTGGATCTAAAGAAACTAGATTCTGTAATCCACATCCAATTCCATTGCTTAGAAGTATGGATCTGAAGATAGGATATAATATCATACTAATAGAACTTACTGAGATAGAGAATAATGCCACAAAGATAACAAATAATAGTATACCAATTGGTAGTGCAAATACAACGAAATTAACCAAAATCTTCTGATGTTCTTTACTCTTGATCATTGATTTCAATTTCTCAAAAAACGATCCTTCATAAATCTGTATTATGGGTTTCTGAGTAGAAATCCCTAACATAAACGAAATGTATTGCTTAATCGCTCTATTAAGATATGGAAGAGATGATAAAAACAAATATCCGAGAGGAATACCTATTATTGTGATTGATAATCCTAGAGAAAGTGTGATACCTAAAATTGAATAAACAAACAGTATAATACCAATTGGAAGAAGGGATATAAAAAATATAATTTTACTAATATAATTGAGACTATATTCCAATAAATTCATCTCATTACGGCTTTGTGTTGCAATTTCCATTATTCATATTTACCCAATTACTATATAAACAATATTTAATATCATAACAAAAATGATAATGAATAATGAATTTATCCCTTATTCTTTTCAAGTATAACAGAGTCTTTTACAAAACATAGTGGAGCTTCAGTTGACTTCTATGTAATTCCTTAATTACTATTATGATAATGCAATATTATGAGAGATTACTATCGTGTGCTGGGGGTACAAAGAGATATCTCTCAAAAAGCATTGAAAAAGCATTATTATAAACTTGCCAGAAAGTATCATCCAGATACAGCAGCAGAAAAAGATCGGGAAAAGGCAGAGAGAAAATTTAAGGAAATTACAGAAGCATATAACATGCTCTCTACTGCCGATAAACGTCGACAATACAATATGGGAGGATTTTCTGGTCAAGTAGTGTACTCAAATGGGTTTTCTGGACAATCTAAAAAGCAAATCATCCTTGAACATTTACACAGAGGAATGGATTTCTCTATTTCTTCCTTATCTTATGAATTACAAGTAGAATCAAGAAACCTAATCAAAATACTATTGAAACTCATCAGTTCATTGAATTTACAAGCAAGAATTGAGGCAGATCAGTTGATTTTTACATAGTATTTAATCAGGTAGTTATAATATGATCGCGATTACAAGTACTAATATTGCAATTCCACCCATTCTCAGAGCAAAATTCAGGATATATTTCATTTGATCTTCCAGTTGTTCTTTCGGTGGAATTTCGGATGCATCAGCTGGAGGTTGGGAAATTGATTTTATCTGGTTGAAATTTGGAAAAGCAACTATCAAACCTGCAATTAAGGCAATAATTGCCACTATAATACCAGGTACTGTAAACTGTATCATAGGTACGACCATGCTTGAAATTATACCTCCTGCAAAAAGACCTACTCCAAGTATCATCTTATTCTCTTGTGAACTTGTCACAGGTGCCCAAAATTGAAGTACATTACTCGAACATGTGGGGCACTGTCTTTGTTGTTGAAATTTCTCAGTTGATGTGAAATCGACCTTGATTCCTTTCTTCTGTGCATTGCACTGATTACACCAAAATACAAGTTGTGGTGGGAAATTCTTTGAAACCATAAACATCACGTTTTTGTTAATTGAAGTATTAACACGATAATTTCAAGGTTACTATCAAAATGTAACTAAATAATACTTTTTTTCCGTTTATTTACACTCATATGTTATGTATAAAACATAAAAACAGGATATCAAGATTTTCGGATTAGAAACAGATCATGAGTCATTATTATTCTAATTGGAATAGGTCACTAGGTAATTTATCACCAAGAGATCAACTATACATTAATATCTCTAACCCATCGGTTCTATCAGCTAGAAAAATGTACTTGCCTTGTACATCAACATCCTGACCAGATCCACCATCAAAATAACTAGAGAGGAGGATAGGATTAGTTGGATCAGAAACATCGATCAATAAGATACCATTATCCACATCACTCACATATGCAATCCCATCAACAACAACAGAACCCTGGGGGTATGTTCCAGTAGCATACACACTTTCCAATCCAATATTTGAGGGTACAGAAATATCCAAGATATACCATTCCCCTGCAGCACTATGATCTGATGCGTAAAGGTAATTTCCCTGGACAAATAAGTCGAAGAATACTGCATTGTTGCGTTGATATTCCCCTAAGTACATAGGATTTGAGAGATCACTTATATCATACACCTCAATACGTGAATATCCATCAATCCTACTAATCATACAATATTCTCCTGCAAGCTCCACTCTAACTGTTTCACCATTCAGCTCAGTGTGCGAGATGAGTAAAGGTAGCTCAGGATTACTGACATTTATGATACTCAAGCCTACACTTGATCCTACCATAAATACGAGCTCATCTCTTACTGCTAAGTCATGAACTAATTCTTCAGACAAAAAGGAACCTAGTTGAATCATTGCAGATGGATCAGATACATCAATGATTTCAAGGCCTTCATCTCCTACAATATAAGCCAGATTATTAACCACTTGGAACTCCATAGGCCAACTAGAGATATAGGAACCTAAAACTGCAGGGTTTTGAGGATCATCAATATCTATCATTACAAAACCAAGGGGATTACTTCCAGTTGAGAGTGCATACAAATATGTCTCATCCACCTGTACCTTCATCACCTGCCCATCTGTCAATATATGCGCTACCTCAACTAGATTACTAGGTATTTGTTCTTGAATTGGTGGTGTATCCGGGATCATAATCATGTAAAGTATCCCTCCAGTAATGGTGAGAATAATAATCACAACAAGATATTTTTTATTCATTTTTCTAAAATTTCTCACCAACAAACCCTAATAAGCATTTATGATTCAGCCAATTTTGTCAAGTTGGTTAACATATTTTACATTGCGATCTGAGGAGTAATCTCAACGTCCTTTTGAAGATAATTTATACATAATTCAGGATCATTAGTAAATATCCCATCAACACCTAATTGTAACATTTTCCTTAATTCTTGAATGGTATCGACAGTCCACACGTGAATTGGTAAATTCAGCTTTTGTAAACCATTTATGACATGTGGTTTCATTAGATTTATTGGTCCGAATGTCTGAGGAATCTGCACAACATCAAAATTTGTGATTTTTGATAAACTTCCAAGGCCTACTAAATTGTTAAAATAATAGCTTGCAACATAATTAATTGTCGCAATTAAGGTGAGGTTATTGTTTAACTCTCTTAATCTCTTGATTTGTCTTGGATAAAAGGAACCCACGATAATTTGCTCTTCAGCATCATAGTCAATAATTAGATCATTCAATAATTCTGGAACTCTTGGGTCATTATCTTTAATATCCACATTAAATCTCATTTTAGGGTATTTTTTAATCAATTCTAATAATGAAGGTATACTTACATGTTTATCTCGAAAAATGTACGATTCATTGAAATAATTGTGACCTGCATTTAAACTCTGGAGATCTTCAAAGGTATAATCTCTTACATCTCCAGTTCCATCTGTTGTTCGGGTTACTGATGAATCATGATGAGTAACAAGAATATTATCTTTAGTTACCCTAAGATCTGTCTCAATAATATCCACACCAATTTTTATTGCAGAGTCAAATGAAATCATAGTATTCTCTGGAAAGGATTTCGGATTCCCACGATGACCGAAAATGAGTGGCTTATTATTCGAATTTTTAAAGAGTGTCCTATGCAATTATTTTCTCTCTGTATGATACAATTATATTGCTTTTGGTTATATCTTAAAGAATTTTCAATCCTGTTCTATGGTCATATAACCTTAATAATCAACCCAATGTAAATTAACCTCAATGTTTATCAGTGATATTTCTTGATCAATTCAGGTATCAAGCTAAGCTAGCCAGCTAATAACCCTTGAGGACCATTGATGTACATAACCAAACTAGCAAAATTATCTTTTGGGAACTTGAGATAACCTTGCTCAACTAGGAAATCGATAATAGGTGATTGGATTAGAAATTCTTACCTTTTTTGCATCCACTGTATCGATGGAATATATTTGGTTAAAGGGATTCTTGCTAGTTCTTATCACTTCATAAAAGGAGAAATAATTAGAAATCTCTGACCTTTGTTGCTTGAGATAAATCCATTTTTTTAACTGCAAACCAAATAGGAAATTGTGAGAGTAAGGCTAATATCCATGAAAGTATTCCCACATACACCCAAACTATGTTATCTAATTCTGGTGCTATCACCAACGATTCATAACTATCAGACATAATAGGGAGAAAGACTGCTTTAAGTAACCACCATCCAGAGATATATCCTAAAAATATCCCAAAAATGGAGATATATGATGCTTCCCAAAGCGTTGGACTCAATATTCTCCAATCAGAAGCACCTAAAGTTGCCATAGTTCCAATTTCCCTTTCTCTTTCCGATCGGGAGATTAATGAAGTGAGACTAATCACAGAGAAGGCAATTAGGAAGCAGATTATTTCGACTATCTCAATTATTTGGATCATAGACTCAAATAGACTGCTTGTTAGCTCTGTATATTCTGCACGAGTATCAACATTTCTAACAATAGGTAATTCTAAAATTTCACCCTTTATCTGTTTTAATTCCACATCATCACTGATTTTTAAATATAATAAATTAGTCACAGAGTCGGTTAAACTACCATCTGAAACCAAAGATTGTGTATAGTTCCAGCCACATAACAGATCATATTTTGAAGTACGATTGTGAAAGCCTGTAACTTTAAGAGATGAAGTGATCATTTGATAATCACTCGATGTACCATTGAATTGCACATGTTGGATATTGATATAGTCTCCAATTTGAATTGCTAAATATTCTGCATACGATTGGGAAATGGCTACTCCATTCCTATCACTATCAAAGGATCCTTTAACTATACTATAAGGTAAGAAATCAATACTAGTATAGCTACTAAGCTGCAATATCTCAGAATTACTACCATCCAACTGTAATACTACTAGTGAAGTAAGACTATAGCTTTGCTCATCAATTTCTTTGTCAATTAAGTACTCGTCTACTATGGATAAGGGGAGTGGTTCAACTAAGCTTACGCGCAGATCCCATTCTCCAGCATCAAAATCTTGGTTTTCGACCATCACATCAAAGGTGTTGAAAGTAGCCTTGATGAAGATGATTAATGTCACTATTAAGGCAAAAGCAAGAATTGTGGTTAGAGTACGTCTCCTATTACGAGAAATGTTTCTCAATGCCATGCGGGAGTTTACTGTTAAACGACTAATTGGATAGAGAATCCAACTGATAATCGGAATCAATTTTTGAGATGTAACAACAGAGGGATCCTGACGCAAAGCAGAAATAGGATTCATTCTTGATGCTTGCCATGCAGGTAAAAGTGCAGCTAGAAGTGTAGAAACAACAGTAATTCCAGCTGATTTTACGAAGAGTGGCCACGGGATTGGTGTTTGCCAGCCTGGAATATTGAGGAGATCTTGAATAACATCGCCTATATATTTACCAACAATAATTCCCGATATTAATCCAAATAAAAGTCCCATTACAATAATAACGAATGAATATCCCAAGTAGTATTTCAATATCGACGTATTTGATACCCCGAGACTTTGATCGATCCCAATTTCCCGTCTCTGATGACTAACTAGCCGATTCAATGTTATCCAAAGGGCAAACAAAACGATTATCAAAACGATGACTCCAATCATCTTTAACATTTGAGCATCACTTTTAATATCATCAATTGCTATTTGGTAACCCAGAGTATCTTCTCTAAATGTGAATTCACAATAGATACTATTGGATATTATATAATCCCTCAACTCAGTTCCTAATTTCTCAGCATCCACTCCATCTTTAACAGTGAATACAATCTCATTCACATTTTCACCATATCCAGCCCATTCTTGAAGCTCATTGATAGATGTGTGCCCAATAACAAATGTACTTGAAATAGAAAACGTTTGAACCTCTGGATCTGTGATAATTAACCAATCTGGACTCGTTACTGTGCCTTTAATAACAAACTCAGCCATTTTATTTCCAAAATTGATATTTACTTGACTATTAAGTCCAATCGATTGTTTACGTGCAAAAGAATCATCTACCAATATCTGATACTTATTTGATTCATTAGGATCTAAACCAAGTCCACTTCGCAGTGCTAGACTGTTAACAGCACCGATATTTTGATCAGCGTCAGGTATACCATACAGGTAACCCCTTAGTTCAGAATTTTCAAGATAGTCTGAGAAATTGTATGTAACGCGTAATCTTAAACGGAATTTATAATCTAATAAATTAGATTTTTTATCAAAATTATCTAAAAGATTGATTAAATCTTGTTGAGATACACCCTGTAATTCTGGAAAATAGATTAAACCATCATCTAACTTATACTCATCAAAAAAGGTATTTATACTATCTTCTCTCCAACCTATCATGGATTGAGTACCGACCCAAGTTCCTCCTCCTAGACCTAAAATAATGGTAAGTATCCCGACTTGAATTTTGCGTTTCTTGAGATCTCTGAATAACCGTAGCCAAAAAATTGAATTCATAATTCACTACCAACCTAATTTATTTGGATGTAATGGTTGAGGATTCAACTCATCACTCACTATTTTTCCACTTCTTAGCCTAATAACACGATCTGCAATTTTTGCAATTTCACTGCTATGGGTAACCATAATTATAGTTGTTTCCTCATTTTTAGCAATTTCTATTAGTAGTTCTAAAATTTTAATCCCTGTCTCTGAATCTAATTCTCCTGTAGGTTCATCCGCTAATATTATTTCAGGAGATTTTGCTATGGCTCTAGCAATTGCTACCCTCTGTTGTTCTCCTCCTGATAATTCACTAGGAAAATGGTCAGCTCTGTCTTGTAAACCAACTCTTTCCAATACTTGCTTTGCTTTTTGCCTTGAATTTGCAACATTTTTTAATTGCAATGCATATTCTACATTTTCAAGGGCTGTGAGTGATGGTAATAAATTAAAAAATTGGAAAATAAATCCTATGCTGTCCCTTCTTACCTTTGCAAGCTGTTTTCTATCAGATTGTGTCAAATCATTTTCAAGTATATGCACATCACCGTTGCTAGGTACATCAATTGCACCAATTAGGTTCAGTAATGTAGTTTTTCCACTTCCACTTGGACCTAAGATCACAATGAATTGCCCCTTAGGTACGTCTAGTGAAGCATTTTCTATTGCATTGACCTGAACAAGGCCCATATCATAAACTTTACTAACATTTTTTAATCGGACACATTTATCAGTCCTGTTATATATATTCTTCATATCGGCATCACCTATATCCGCTATCGGACATAATATATCCCGATAACGGTAAAGCTTATATCCATAACAAAATATTTAAATTTATCTAACAGAATCTGTATTTATTGACGAAGAGTGGAAAGCTATCACATCCAAACTGGACCCAATTATCCATCCTTACCTTGACATGGAGCAGAGAGATGTATGGTTTAGAGATGCAGAAGTATTTAGAACTCCGTGGTAGAAAATTAAGTACGGGAAGACTTTATACAAATTTAAAGAATATTGAGGAACTTGGATGGGTTACAACCAGGGAAGAAGAACGGGCTGGAGTGAAAAGACGATATTATGTCACATCTCAAAAGGGAAAAGAAGCTGTGCAAGCATATATTGAGCAATTCCTTCTTCTATTCCAAGATGTATTTACTGAACGATTGAGACCACTAATGGAGATGGTTCATCAATTCTATCAATGGAAACCAGGTGATGTAATTATTGATTTCTCAGCACTCCCTTGGGAATACCTAATTCAACTTATTGCCAAATCTGTAGCACCCATAGGCAGATATTTTGTTGCTTGTAATAATTCAGAAATTTTTCCTCTTATTTCAGCAAGAGTCTCTCATCATGAACTCCAAAATATTGTCACACTCATTCCAATTGAGAAACATAAAATTGATATTCCTAAGGAATCTGCCGATTTTATTCTTGTAATGATGACTCTTCATGAAGATGGCACTGAATGGATACTTGATGAGATTCAAAGATTGCTTAAAAAAAGTGGAAAAGCTCTAATCATTGATCCAATTGAATTGGACGATAATCTTGTATTAGATGCATTTGTTGAACTTTTGGCAAGACATAGTTATTTAGGATTAAATGAACAAAGGTTTATCCAACAAGTGGAACAACGAGATCTAATAATAGTTAATAATCAGAAAATTAAGGGAGTACATTTTATTGAATTGCAATTAAAACTTACAAAGTAAACATTAAATATTTTTGGAATTATTTAATTAATATATTATGTCTTTGATCTATTTATTTAATTCAGCTTTTTCCCATATTTTGCATCCACTGCACCAAACTTCATTGTTGCTTGTGCTGCAGCTAGTCTTGCAACTGGAATGCGGAATGGGGAGCAGGAGACGTAATCTAACCCAATCTGATAACAGAAGTCAATAGATTCAGGATCTCCGCCTTGTTCTCCACAAAGCCCGACCTTCAAGTATCTACCAGCTTCAGCAGCAGCTTTTCTTCCTAATTCCACTGTCATTTGCATCAATTTTCCAACTCCATTAGAGTCGATAGTCTGGAAGGGATCTACAGGTAGGATCTTTTCCTCTATATAGAAGGGTAGGAACATACCAATGTCATCACGTGAGAAACCAAAAGTCATCTGGGTAAGATCATTGGTTCCAAAGGAGAAGAATTCAGCACCAAGTTCTCCACCTGCAATCTCATCTGCTGTGAGTGCGGCACGTGGGATCTCAATCATTGTTCCGACAAGGTAATCAACTTTATCACCCATCTCCTCAAATACACGGGATGCTGTGGCATCAACTAGTTTTCTTGCCTGCAAGAATTCAACATCTGATACAACTAATGGGATCATGATCTCAGGATGTACCTCAATTCCCTTCTTCTTAACGTCTAATGAAGCTTTGAGAATGGCAGAAGTCTGAATCTCAATGATTCTGGGGATCATGAGGCTTAAACGTACTCCTCTCAATCCAAGCATAGGGTTGGCTTCCTGATAGAATTGCACTTTTTTGAGTACGGCCGCAGTCTCTGCTGAATCATCTCCAGCATGGATCTGCTTGATGAGATCTATCTCTGAGGGTAGGAACTCATGTAGTGGGGGATCCAATAATCTGATGGTTACAGGCCTGCCTGCAGAAACGGTGAAGAGTTTGGCAAAATCCTCCTTCTGTAGTTCCTCCATCTCATCTAGTGCTTTATTTCTGGCATCATCATCATCAGCAAGGATCATTCTTCTCATGACTGGTAGTGCATCAAAGAATTGATGCTCGGTACGTGCAAGACCAGTACCAGTGGATTTATTCTGGATAGCCTTCATTGTATCATCCTCCTTATCTGAATTTGATCGTACCTTCATCTCAGCAATCTCATCAGCCCAATCAAGGATTGTCTCCAGCTCATCGGGGAGTTTATCAGGGGTGACAATGGGTAGATTATTGTTGAAAACTAAACCATCATCAATGATCTCAATGGTGATCACGTCTCCCTCCTTGATGACAGTGCCATCACTTGAGGTCAGTTTGCCTCCACTGAGATCAAATCCCGATGCACCTGCACCTACAATTACTCTCTTTCCTATTTGTCTTCCAACAAGAGCTGCATGAGATGTCATACCACCAGTTAATGTGAGAATTCCCTGTGATGCAACCATACCGTGGAAATCCTCGGGTGATGTCTCATGCTTGACAAGTAGCAATTTAGGCTTAGTTCCTGCGAATTCTGTAAGTTCAAAATCAGCTTTCTTTTCCTCCACAATTTTTACTGCCTTGTCTGAAGAGAACACTACATGACCAGAAGCAGCACCGGGGCCTGCAGGTAAACCTTTACCCAGATATTTGGCCTTGGCACTTGTTGCACCAGAAGTGATCTCAGTAACTGATTTGCCTGCTTCCACCATCTTGGCTAGTTCTTTGAGATCAACATCAGCATACTCATAATCCTTGGGATTTTTCCACAACACACTGGGGAAGATTGCTTCCTCTATATCCCTAGGAGAAAGTCTCTTTACTGCTGTTTTCTTATCAATTAATCCCTCGGCTACTAGATCAGTGGCGATTTTTGCAGCAGAGATACCTGTTCTCTTACCAGATCTCGTCTGAAGAATGAATAATTTACCTTGCTGAATGGTGAATTCAATATCCTGCATATCCTTGTAATGTTTCTCAATGTCACTGATGTAGCCCATGAGCTCCTCATGGATCTCAGGCCATTTTTTCTTCATATCATCAAGTGGTAAAGGAGTTCTAATTCCTGCGACTACATCCTCTCCCTGTGCATTGACAAGAAATTCACCAAATACTTTCTTTACACCAGAGGAGGGATCACGGGTGAATAATACTCCGGTTCCAGAGGTATCATCAAAATTACCAAATGCCATGGATTGTACATTCACAGCTGTACCAATATCATGTGGTATTCCCTCAAAATTACGATAGGCAATAGCTCTTGCATTATTCCATGATTTGAACACTGCCTTGATGGCCATATCCAGTTGATCATAGGGATCCTGTGGGAAGGGAGATCCATGTAATTCAGCAAATTTTTTCTTGTATTGCCCTATCAATTCTGCTAGATGATCTGCAGTTAACTGATGATCATACTCCACACCTACCTTCTTTTTCATCTCATCAAGTAGGTGATGAAACTCATCCTGGTTCAATCCACAGACTACATCTGCAAACATCTGGATTAATCTTCTGTAGGCATCTCGTGCAAATCTTGGATTATCTGTCTGCTTACCAAATGCCTCGGTAATCTCATCATTTAATCCACAGTTAAGTACAGTATCCATCATACCAGGCATAGAAATTTTCGCACCTGATCTGATCGAGACCAGCAGAGGATTCGAGGCATCATTGAATGTTTTGCCCATCTTCTGCTCCACATCCTTCATTGCAGCTAATACTTCATCCCAAACACCTTCAGGGTAGGTAGAATTATTCTCAAGGAACTCTATGCAGGTTCCAGTGGTAATTGTAAATCCTGGTGGAATAGGTAATCCTAGCTGAGTCATCGTAGCTAGAGCAGCACCCTTACCACCTAGAACGGATTTATCAGGTTCTCCTTTATCAAAAGTGAACACTCTATTTGCCATATGACGGAGAAGGAGAATACCTTTATAATGATTATAGCGAAGAACAATTTTTATGAAGAGGCAAGAAAAATATATTTTATTTTTCCCATTCGTGGGAAAGAATGGTGTATTACCGTTTACCTAATGTTTTTTTCCCATATATGAGAATAATAACAGAAAAAATGCCAATTACTGGGAATGATGTTTGTTCTGTAGTACTTGACAGTGACATTAGGTTTGAGTAGCTCGAATAATCACGTGATCCTGCATCTACATTAGCATAATAATTCAATACCTGTAACACTCCTGAGATACCTCCATCAAGATAGTATGAGATACCATAATCTGGCTGTTTGAAATCCCATAAAAGCATCCCATTATCCAAATAGCGTGTATACAAATGGTTGAGAAGGCGATGACTATTATCTAGATACCGTTGTTGACCAAAACGAGCATAGAGTTCTAGGAAGTACTGAATAATCCCTGAAATGCCAAGCATACCAGAAAATTCATAATTATCAATCTGAGCTGCTGGTTGGAATCCACCATCTGGTGAAATCAATGAAGTAACATAGGCCTCGATCCTGGCTGCAGATGCTAGAAACTGTTCATCAGAAGTGAGATCATATAAGGCAAGCATGATTGGTGCAATTCCTGCAGAACCAGTAGGATATCCTCCCAAATAGTCATTCTTGACATAAATATATGAAACATATCCCTCTGATGATGCTTTCCAGCTTCCATTCTCCTCTCTGGATAATAATTCCTTACCAAGCCCTATTGCATGATCTAGTATTGTATCATTGGACGAGAGCTCATAGAAATGCAGGAGATATTCTATTATTCCTGCCTCTCCAATTCCTCTACTGGCCAATGCACCATAGGCATCATCGGAACCTTGCAAATCAGGAGACCAGGGAACGGAGAATTGTGTTCCATTCCAACTACCCATGGAAAACAGAGAATTCACAACTTCATAGGCAAGATCAAGATAGGTCTGGTTTTCCAGTGCAGAAAAGAGCTTAAGATAACACTCTCCAACACCGGTCATCCCATATTCCATTCCTGTGGTCACGAAATCACCTTCAGTTATGGCATACATTCCCCTCTCTCTTTGCTGGGATATCAACCAAGTGATTGCAGGATCAATGAGATGATCAATGTCATAGCCAATGTCAGCGTACTGCAATAAAACTGGTAGGATACCAGCTGTACCATAACGGACACCTGTCCATCCAATATCCCTGAAATATGGTTTTCTTGCCCATGTTAACCCTCCATTCTCCTCAAAATAACTGCTATTGAAATGATCAAATACATCATCAATCAAATCTGAAATATTATACATCAACAGAGTTTCAGCTATACCTGCCTGTCCCATACTATAGCCATTATACCACTCATCATTAACTGAACGGGTGTAGAGATCTCTAAAGGGCCAACCTTTGAATTTGCCATTTTCATACACCACTCCCGCTGCAAGATCATCGAGAAGGGTCTGCTGAAAATCCTCCAGATCAAATGCTAGATCTATGGGAGATGCGACTGCAGGGGGTAGTTGAATAAGAAGTAAGAGAATAAGAATTTGCAGACGCATTGATGATCAATTGTCTCTGGTGTATATTAGGCTTAAGAGTGTGTTTTAGTAAATTGTCTTGATTTTCGAATTAATGGAAACAGCAAGGGTAGCATCACCATAATATATGATGTGGGTTCTTCAGTTGATGTATCTGTGGGAACAAATGAAACACGATCAAGTGCATCAATGTACCCATCTTCCTCAGCTTGGTCAAAACTTACTGAATTTATCTGTTGAAGTGCCAGTATTAGTCCTGCAAGTCCCTTTTCTATGTTGTAGGAGAACCCAAAAATTGAGATATGATTCTCATCCACAGGTATATAATCGTATTCCACCCATAGCTCATGAAGATGATTGAGTAAGTTATTGATTCGATCGATATATTCCTGTAATCCATAGCGTTCATATAATTGAGCATAATACATTATGAGCCCTATACCTCCAAGATCCATCCCAGTAAACTGATATTTGATGTAATCTTGGCCTATAGATACAGAACCATTATCATAATTCATGGAATTGACATAAGTCTCTATATTGGCACAGGTCTGGATGAATTCTGAATTCGGGCTATACTCATATAATCGGAACAGTGAACTTGCCACACCAGCAGAACCAGCAGTATATCCCACAAAATTTTTATTTTTGTAACCAAATCCAGAAATATATCCGATAGCTGCATGTTCAAATGCACCATTTATCTCAAGCTCTACTAATGTGTTTCCCAATCCTATGGCCACATCAAGATAGGTAGAGTTTCCAGTCACATCATAGAGATCAAGTAAATAACCCATCACACCACTGACACCTGAATTCATACTGGCATAGACCACCTCATCATGAATGGATCCAACGTATTCCGGGTCCCAATACAGTTCAAACATCGCTCCCTTCCACACACCTAAATTGATTATCAGATTGGCAATATTTTTGGCTTTGGTAATAAAAATCTCATCCTCAAAAACATCGTATAATTCGAGAAATTGGTCACCCATACCTGTGAGACCATACTCATAATAGGTTGTGATATACTCTCCTTCTCCAATTCTCCAGAACCCTGGTGATTCCTCTTGTGAGTAAAAATATTCCAATCCCAGATTGATAGTCTCAAGTATTGTTGTGTTTTGGGTTTCCTGATAATAGTGGGTCAGAAATTTGATGATACCCATGGTTCCATATCGCAATCCCAGATAACTTCCCCCTCTGAATGTGGAGAAGCGATCCCAGGAGACCCCAATATCCTCAGGAACGGTAGTCGTTACAAGAAAATTGGCAGTTTGATCCACTATTGCTTTCACCTCAGGTTGATCGTAGTAGGATAATAGTACATCTGCAATCCCTGCTGCACCAACAGTATATCCCTTCTGATACAAGATTAATTGATTATCTTTAGTATACAACCTATCCTTCCAACCAATGAAATGTCCGGTTTCATTGTACTCCACATCATCAAGCAACCGTGTGATCAGCTCATCAATAAAGGTATTAACATCTACATTCACTTCGACTGCATGTGTCGGAGCTGTTTGAAGAAACAACAGGATGATAAGAATCACAACTACCCTACGCAATAAAGTCACCTACTCAACAGAAACAGATGGTTTTCTTCTTGTCATTGCTGCTACTGAAATTATAGAAAGTGAGAAGACAGCAAAGAATGAAAAACGAAAGAGATTGGCATTAGCAACCTTATCAATATTCAATCCTATGGGAGCATTCAACTGAAAACTAAAACTCTCATGGGTTTGATGGAAGAAGAAATCGTAGAATGGGGTGACATAGTAATCTCCTCTGACCCAGTATTCATTCTCCTCACCGTAAAATCCATCTGTTAATGCCAAAGTATCTAATAGTTTTTCATCCATATCATAGATTTTCACCTCTATTCGTGAATTCTCACCTGTAGGATCAATAATTCTGTCGACCCAGATCTTGAAGTCAAATTCGTCGATAGTAACCATTTGATCCTGATCGACCAGTTTGTAAACACGATCCCCACTGTAGTTTCCAGAGACATAAGATACTATGAGAAGTAAGGTAGCTATATGTACTAGGTGCCTACCCATCTTTTTCAGGGCGTGTTTATTACGGATTGCTCCAAATGTTATTTGGATCTGCAATAGAAGAGCAGTCATAACAACTGCTGCTGCAAAAATTAACAGGATTGATAGGCCTGAGAGGAAGAAGTAGACTAAAGAGACAACGAAGAAAGCTATCACATAATATAGCTGGGGTTTTGACTTTAATTGCTCCCATTTCATCTCACATAGCGGAAGGAGCACTGCAAGTGAAATTAGGATTATTGAGTTGAGTGGTATATAATACCATCGTGGAGTGATCTCATTGGAAAATGCCAAGGCATTGATGATTTGCATGGTCAGACCCACGACATTCACAGTAATAAGTGAGAATAACAACCAGAATGTAATTACTGAGGTTTTCCGTGTACTGCCCAGTATCTGGTAGATATGATCTGGAATAAGCGCAACACCAGATCTTAAGACAGTGATTGTAACAACTAGGATAGAGCCTGCTAACATCAATCCAAAGACAATAGTTTGTGGCACTGAGGTATAGCTGTGCAATCCTGAGAGAATACCACTCCTCACTATGAATGAGGCAAATGCTACACCTAACCAGCCCAATGTAGCTGTGAAAGGCCGCAGAGGATGATCTTGTTCCACCAGAGACTTAACGTGGAAGTATAGTGTCGCACCAGCCCACATGACAACTGAGGCAATCTCGACTGGATCCCAAGCCCAGAAACCACTCCAGTTCTCCTCATATCCCCAAAGAGATCCTGCTAGAAGCAGAATTGAGTTGAGACACCAAGCCAGCAGCATGAAGAAATCAATAAGGTAGTAAATACGAGATGAAATCTTGGTTCCTGATTTATAGGCATTGAGGATGGCAATACCAGCAGCAAAAGGAACAATAAAGGATGAATAACCTAAAAATGCCAGTGGTGGATGTAAAAGATTCCATTTAGAGAGGAGAGAGGGTTCGAGACCCTTTCCATTATTGGGAAATACATCTCCTTCCAGCTGATCAAAGGCACCAGGTCGTGCAGAAACGGCAAATGAAATGATAATAGCGGAGAACAAGAAAATAAGTTTTGTCATATTTTGCACTACTGGATCATTAAATTCATTTCTCACATAATATAAGGTGATAACTGAGATCAACATCATGTATAGTCCCCATAAGGTCATGATAGGTGCTCGTGCCACCCAAAGAGCAGAGATCCTTTCCGCAAGGCTCATACTACTTGATGTATAATTATACACGATTGCCATTGAGTAATCCTTACTCAATAGAACCATTAGCATCATGATATAACTAATAAAAATCCCTAGAAAAGATGCTAGATTCAATCGGAATAGCGTAGTATATGATTTTTTTCGCAGGCTCAGTATATAAACAGCCCAGGCCATTAATATGGCCAGATATAAAAGGTATTTTCCTATGTCTGTATACAAAATCAGTCACCGGTATGTACTAATTGAAGGTAATCTAATTGTCCTTATATTAGTTAGTGTCCTTTTCAAAAAAATGACACAAATTCAGCACATATTTACGAAATTAATCTAATTCTGATGAGCAAAATCGAATTCGTGGAACAAAAATAAGCATAAATTCAGAATTAAGTACACAATTGGTCAGAATATAACTTTTTATCGGAACAATTGGTTGCTATGTCTATTATTCTTTAAGACATCATTCTCTAAAGGAGATGTGGACCTCCCTATTGCCTTTGCAGCAGCGTTGCTTGATGGCCACCTTAAGTGTATCAAGATTGAGAAGAACTTCGACTTCTTGTCTTGTGAGGGAAAAGGTTAATTCGATCCTTCCCTTTTTCATATGCACTGTACCAAAATCATCTAGTTCTTTTGCTCCCCTGTATTGTAATGAATAGTATCCATCTTTCAACATATGAAAATAAATAGTGTAAGAATCTGTAACTAATTCTTTTATCATTGTGTAGAAAGTGAACTTGTGGATATTAAAGTCTATCTCATCCAGTTTCATGTCATTCTTTACTTAACACAATTCATTGTGATGAATTTCAAATACAAATTAAATAAAAACCTAAATGTCACAAACTCATATAATTATTCTTTTTGATAGTTTGATGAATTCTGATTAGCGAGGGCAGATATATTATTGCATAGTTTTGAAATGAATCTTGATTACAGGAAGTCATATCCGACCTAGATTATATTGTTGATCTGGGAATTCTAAATTACTTTTCATTAGGGGATGAAATCAACCTCTCAATGATATTAGCAAGAGCATAAATATCAAAGGGTTTCTGGAGAAATTTTATTTTTATATGTGATAAATCATTTACTTTACTGGGTTCAAATAAGCCTGAAATTAGGATTATTCGTATTTGAGGATTAATTTTATGTAAACTTGTACAGAATTCATAACCAGATAGATATGGCAGATGAACATCTGAAATCACAAGATGATAGGATTCATTGTAATTCATCAAGGCACTTTCAGGACTGACAAAAGAATGAACGGTATAACCTAATCTGGAAAGAGACTTTTCAATAGTCTCCCGTAGGTTATTGTTATCCTCCACTAGCATGATATTTGCACTCTGATAAGAAGTTAGTTTAGTTTTAAGATCCTCTGTTATGGGGATTGGTTTGATACTATAAGGTAGCTCAATTATCACTTGAGTTCCATTATTTTCATTACTGATCACTTGTATTGATCCTTCAGCTTGTGTTAAAATCCCATAAATAGTTGACATACCAAGCCCTGTTCCAGTTTGTTTGGTAGTAAAAAATGGTTCGAAAATTTTATCTAAATTCTCAGCTGAAATACCTACACCATTGTCCTGAACAATGATCTGAACAATTGAATTAACTTTTCTAGCAGAAATTTTAATTTCTCCATTTAGTTCTAGTGCATCTTTAGCATTAACAAAAAGATTTACAATAATCTGTTCAAATTGTGATGGATTCATCTCTAAATGCAAGTTAGGTTCTATTTCCAAGACTAATTGGAAACCCCCTGGTAATAATCTCTTTAGAAAGTTACAAGTGTGATTAATCTTGGAACTTGCATCAAAAACGACTTTTTTCTCCCCAGTATCCTTACTGAATGTAAGAATTTGATCGATTAAATTCTTTCCTGTTAATATTGCGTCATTTATATCTGAAATTAATCGTGATTTGTCTTCACTTTCAGGTTCCAATAGAAGTTCATCATTTGATAATTTAATGATTGCCAGTAAATTATTAAAATCATGAGCTATACCATTGGCTAGTCTCCCGATTGCCTCAATTTTTTGCACCTCATTATATTTCTTCAAAGTATTAATGTTTTCCTCTTCAAGTATCCTTCTTCTAGATACTGCAGTTCCAAGAAACAATCCGAGAATTGATAATAACAGAAAAAAAACTTGTATTTCAAGGATATCAATTTCTAATGGGTTTTCACGTTTCCAGAAAAAACTAGCTATTAGTACATTAGAGAAATTAAGCGTGATCACTCTATTTAAACCATATTGTGAGGCAATCCAAATGGTAGGGATATAAAGCAGATAAAGTAAATTTATTCTGCTTGCTAACCCACTATAATAAACGAAATATTGGACCAGAAAGAGGATTGCAATATCAGTAAGATAGTAATAATCTAGTTTCACTTTTACTTTTTTATCCTGTGCATAGGCCTTTAGACGATCATCAATAAATGGAAAAATTATTACAGACATGAATGGGACAATTGTAACAATTGATAATGATTCAGCCATCCAAGCATCCAAAATCAAACTAATATGAGAACTTGGTGTCAATCCAGAAAATACTAGGGTGAAACCATATACAAAAAATGGTGAAATTGAAGCAACAAATATGAAATTGGTTAATTGTGTATAATTAGTGAAATTTATTGGTAATTTGGTTATTTTTATCATTAAAAAATAAAAAACAGTCACTCCCAAACTGGATAAGATGGCTACCATCATTTGAAAAAGGATAGATTCTTCTGGAAAAGGGGAATTAAATACCAAATTGATAATTATTAATCCAACATATTTAATGTTGGTTAGTATAATAAATGAATACAGGAAGCCATCTGCTAGATGAATTACACTCTGTGTTACTGATCCTACTTTAATTGCCAAATATGTATGTCCAATGTAATTTAGAAAATAATAGCATAGAAAGAAAAAGAATGTTAATGTTGAGATCCGTAAAATTGCATTTCTTTTTGAATTTGGATTCTCATAATATCCGAGTAAAACATTCTTAAACATTCGATAGTAACTCAGTGATAATTCAATTCTTAAAATTTCTTATTTCTATTTAATAGAATGCTATGAGGAGAATTTAATTTCAAGTAATGTAGATCTTGACAAAAACTAGCATATGCAATTACTAAATTAGCTTTATGTTAAAAAAAAAATTGAAAATGTCAAGATCGATCCATAATTCAAATGAACTGGAAATTGCCTTGATATTGTAATACAAAATTTCCAATTTCACTTGCTTCTGTGAGATGATATCAAGAATTTCTGACAATTTAAATGGACACTCTTTATGTATTTTGGAGTATGTAGCCTAAAATATGATCATCTTACTCAGAATTATTGAAACTGAATACAATTTCATGATTAGATTTTGAAATTATTAATGATATTTAATTTATTGTGTGAAAAGAATATGGTAGAGTTTAATAATAATTATATCGTTTTAGTAATTTATCTTCTCTTTCGAGAGTAAACCATAATACCGGTGATGGTGAGGGTTGCTCCAACGATTCCTGCAGCAAGAGGAGCCTCGGAGTTAATCTCGTTCACGGTTACGTTTACGGTGTCACCAATGGCGTACACTGTCTCAACGATCTGGTTTGTTACCTCTACGGTGTTCTCTTCCTGTACGGTCTCATACACGGTCTCAGTGCCGGTATAGTCAACCTCGACCTCAGTCTTGGTATCCTCACCGGTTACATCATACCCTGCATCTAGACTATCAGGATTGGTGACCCATAGCATGTGGGGGAAGGACACGTGGTGTGCACCTCCAGCTCCATCGAGCCATAAAGCAATTGAGAACTCATAGAAGCCAGTGTGATCGAACTGAATGTCAGTATCGTCATCTGTTACGAGTGGTCTGGCAAGCTCTAGGTAGAGATCCATTCCACCTCGTCCAGAAACGTATCGAGCACCAGCTGCGAGGTCGTTCTTATAACTAGCAAAATCTGTTCTGGGAATACCCTCAACAGTTTTGTGAGGACCATAGAAACCATCTTCAACAACACCCTCAAAGGTACTTGTACCGTCGGTCTCATAAGCTTCTTGTTCTTCCCAAGTTGGGTACCAGGTCCAGAGATCAACCATTTCTTGACCATCCTCGGTTAGATCAAAGTCAGCCTCCATGGTTGTGGGGAATCCCTTACCAGTAGTTGAAGCATTGATGTTCCACATGATAGCAAACTTATCAGCGGAGGAGTAATCGAACTGTGTTCCACCGTTTAGCTCTCCATTGTCGTCATGAAGTCTGAAAACAAAGAATACATGTGTTCCATTCTGAGCAAAGTAGGTTCTGACGAACTCGAACTCGTGCTCACCACTCTCAGTTTCAATGTTGTTTCCAACTGGAATGTAAAGAGCGGAGTAGGTGTTATCATCATAGAAAACTTCATCATATCTACCATCGAGTGTAGCACTCACATTCTCCTGAGTAGGATCATACATGGTGGATATGGGCTCATTGTGGCAATCGATACACTCTGCGGTTCCACTTCTAATTCCTGGATAGGAATTGACCTGAAGGGTGAGCTGAGCAATGAGAGCTAGAGCAAATATTGCGTAGAAAATCTTCTTATTCATTTTTAGGACCTCCTCCGTGTGTAAACCATTACACCTGAAACTAGCGTCAATCCAATAAGGAAGAAACCAAAGTTCAGTGGGGTTGTTGTTTCATCTCCTTTGTCTTGATTGATGACAGAGGTTATTGTATCTCCGACAACATCAACTACGACGGTAGTCACAACAGTTTCATCAACAGTTACAGTGACATCTACGGTCTCGACAACCTCAACCTCTTCTTCATCAACATCTTGAACAGTCTCTGTGGTGGTGGTCACCACATTGTCATAAGGAGCATGACTTATGTCATTTACAGGTTCGGTTACCCAAAGATAGTGAGAGAATGAGACGTGATGGGATGCCCCATTACTCTCGTCCCAAACTGCAATACTAAATTCGTAGAACCCGCTGTGATCAAATTGTACATCAGTATCATCATCTGTGGTTAATGGTCTGACAATTTCATAGAAGTAATCCATGGTTCCACCATGTGCATTTGTGGTGTACTTGACAGCAGCTTCTAGATCGTTGTTAGTATCATTTGCTTGAGCACCTGATACATATGAACCATCATATGTGACAGCATCAAAGTATACTGTATCAGATCCATTGGTATTGTCTGCGGCAGCAGGGGAGAACATCCAAAGATCGACGGCTTCGCCTTCTTCAATATCAGCAGACATACCAGAACCAAATCCTTGGCCAGTGGTTGAAGCGTTGATATTCCAAAGGAAAGCTAACTTATCAGCACTACCATAATAGGGGTTATCTGTACCAACAACATCGTAGTCACTGTCATGAACACGTACCATAAAGAATACGTGTGTTGAGTTCTGGGCAAAATAAGTTCTTACAAACTCGAATACATGTCCATCACCTAGGTAGTTACCGATAGGAATGTACAGAGCTGCACGTGCATTATCGTCCCAGAAGATGTCATCATCATCACCATCGATATCCAAATTGACATTGGCCTCAGTGGTTGAATCATATTCTGTAGAAATGGGCTCATTATGGCAGTCCAAACATTCTGCACCACCACTTCTGATACCCGGATATGAATTGACTTGCATGGCTAAGTTTGCACATAGAGCCAAAGCAAGTATTACTAATAAAACTCGGGGAGTCTTCATGTTAAGCCGATTCCCTCACGTTAGTATTTAATAATTATCTTTTGATTTGATTACTCGAAACTGTAATTCGATACTAAATATTACAAGAATTCAATTATTTCAGAAATATATGAAAAATTGCTCCAAAAAAGAAAATAATTTTGTTTTCGTATCAAATAATAAAAAAATATAGAAAATATACAATTGATGAAAGAGAGCTTCCTTTCAACAACCAATACGGATTCAGAAGGAAAAAATCATACTAAAAGGGTCGTATTTTTACCCCCAAAAAGAGCGAATTTTGTAAAATGAACGTTCGATATTAAAAGATTCTTTAATTTCCAAATTCGGCTCTAAAAATTTTCAAAAGATCAAAATATATATTCAACTGTTCAATGAACTCGTAGATAAATTGAACAATTAGTTAATATATTCTTGATTACTAATCTTATTTTACTATTCGAATTATAGATCAAAAATAGTTGTTTTATAAAAGTTAATAACTACACAAACATAATACATATTGTATAAAATTTATCATTTTGGAAAGGCAGACAAACAAAATACAAAAGATAAACAGTAGCTTCTACAAGTTTTTTTGCCAAGTACAAAAACGGGATCTTTGCACATATTAAAAATCAAATTGAAATATAAATTACCTTAGACTGTTTAAAATCAAAAATTAAATCTTCAAGAAATCCAAATTTTCAATTTGTACATTGACCAAGAATTCAGAACCTTCATTTTACAGATAAATGAAAATGAATCATTAGAATAGCACATTACAATGATATATTAACCCGTACACCAATATTTGACAGATACAGTATTACCCATTCGCGATAGAAAGATTACAAAAGAATATAAGGAGTGAATGTCTGTATACTATTATGCCAAGTAGATTAACATCATTACATTTTGAATTACGACTACTTGGTTACTCCATATCAGAAAGATCGTTACAATCTCACTTCAATTATATTGATAAGCAAGCAGTTGGCTTTTATTTTGCAGGATACGAGCTACCAGTAATACCTATCACCATCTTTCGCTTCCCTACGCTTGAATCCCTAGATCTCCATGCAAATAAGATTACTCAAGTATTTGATGATATAGGGGTTTTGAAGAAACTTAGACATCTGGATCTCAGCAGAAATGAATTAATCACACTTCCTGAGTCCATGGAAAATTTAAGGCAGATCGAGGTATTGAACCTTGCGCAGAACGAGATCCGTGTAATAACCATCAATCTGGTAAATTTCTATCACCTCAAACGTTTGAATTTGAGTAATAACCTATTAATTGAGATACCCATCGGTTTGGAATTAGCAAGTAATTTAATAGAGTTGGATATGGGTAATAATTTACTCAATGATTTCCCTGATCTTTCCAACATGCATAATCTCGAGGTGCTGTATTTTAATGGTAATCAGTTGCAGGCAATCCCAGATAATCTAGCAACATTACCTCTTAAAAAACTAGATATTAGTAATAATCATCTATATAGTATCCCAGGAGCGATATTATCTAAAATCCCCAGTTATGAGTATTTTAATGCTTCTAATAATCATATGCAATCTATACTTGAGTCAATTTCTGATGAGGTGTATGAAAATCTTGCTAATAGTTTTATCCTAGAACTCAGTAACCTCAAATCATCTACTCAACTTTTCGAATATATCTCTGAGGAACAGCTACTTAGGTTTTATCTAGAGATGAGACTGAACAATATATCATTTTCTCTCAGAAAAGTTGGACAAATAATTAGTATAAGTAATAATCAACTGCACATTAATCTTGCAGGGTTGAATATTCAGTATTTTCCCCTATCACTTTGCCAGTTCTCATCAGTACATTCATTACGTATGCCTTTACAATTGCTCAACTCACTCCCACGCAATATTCAATATTTATCAGAGCTCAAAGAATTGAAGACATGGAACTCCGAGGATAATATCAAATTTGTGCTGACAGAATTACCCACAACAATCATCCGGTTCCACAAACTAGAAGTCCTGGATTTATGGTACAACAAATTGGAGAGACTTCCAGAGATACTCAGTAACTTAGTACATCTTCGCCACCTCAACCTAGCCTATAATAACATCAAGTATGTACCTGATCTATCACGTATGGATAATCTAGAAATAATAGATTTTACCGGCCTAACAGGATTGAAAGTGCAAGTATCTGATCGTTGTAATGTTCGTATCAAATTATAATTTAATACTGGTTCACTATGCTATTGAGTTCATCCTTCTTGATAAATTGATAGAGAAGTTAATTGAATCCCTCGTACGCTCTAATGCATCTGCTAAGGTATCTTGAGACTGGTTGATATAGACATCTGTGAAATACGAAGTAAATTTGGAGTTGGGGAATTCATCATTTAACAGTTCTTTCAGTACATTAACTATATTCTTTGATCTATGTTTTTCAATTGGAGAAGGAAAATAGATATCCATTTTTGGTTCTGTTGACAATACAGTTGATTTGGCAATAATGGACATCATTTTTATCAAACCATCTTGTTTGAGGAATATATAATCAAAATACCAGCTCTTCCCTCTACTATCCTGGGATAAATCAAAAATTTCAATCGAATCACCATCTAATTCAAAAAACCAATCGACTAAATTACCTGATATCTCAGACCCAACAGTCTCAAGAACCTTTGACAAAATGCAGTCAAATTGAATTTCTGTGTTCATTATAATTTATATAATAAATAAAATATATAAATTTATCTTACTATGCACTTGGTCTTTGTAATACTTAGTTAATCAAATATATATTTAAGTATAAAGGTTGGCTAGTTTTTTATACCAACTATAATCAATTAGATATTCATTTAACAATTATTCTAGTTGAAATACAATTTACTAATATCTTCAAAATTCTCATAAAAATGTTTGAAATAAGTGAATTTTTTATTCAAGCTAGAATCATATTACTCTCACAGGAAGATTGAATGTCATAAATTCCCTTATAAGAACCATTTTAAGGAAATAAATATTATTATTGGTAATGCAAACCAAAGCCAAAACTGTAGATGAATATCTCAATTCCCTACCTGAAGAACGTAAAACTACTTTGGAGATAGTACGTCAAATTATCCTAGACAATTTACCCGATGGATATGAGGAAGTGATACAATATGACATGATCAGCTATATAGTACCATTTGAAAGATTTCCTGAAACATATAATAAGCAACCATTGGCCTATATCTCATTGGGAAACCAGAAGAATCACATGGCACTGTACATGAATGGAATTTATTCTGATCCTGAGCATCAGTCATGGTTTGTGCAGGAATATAGAGAGAGTGGGAAACGACTGGATATGGGAAAGAGCTGTGTACGGTTCAGAAAACTAGATCATCTACCGTTGGAGATTATAGCCAAATCTGTTGCACATACCTCTGTTGATGAATTTATCGCATTATATGAGAATGCTAAGATAAGTGCTGGACGCAAGAAAAAGTAGAATATGATTATTTCTTCTCAATAATTAACCAAATCAGAGAACCTAATAGAACTAGAGTGGTAAGAATTGAGAAATATCCCAGTCTTGTATCAAGTTCAAATGCAATAAAAATTATGCTACCCAAGGCGAAATACAATATAATATTATAGGGGATATGCAGATACAATTTGCTCCTGAAATCAATTTTCAAGATATAATCTAAGAGGATTTCAATCAGAATATAAAATAATATTGCTAGATACCACTTAGCATGGGTCTGACCATCTTTACTAGCTAGATAATATCCTAGGAGAAAGAGTACCGGACTGAGTAAAAACAATTTCTGTGCAATCCCCATCAAATTGTCATTACTAAGTCGTGTGGCATTATAGACGAGACTTATGGTTCCATGAAAAAGTATCATAGATAGTAAAAATATGAGTAGATAAAACATACAATTAGGTGGGCAATTATCTCTATATAGGTATATATCTAGGCAATAATCCTAAGTTACTTAATATCAGTATCTTGTTGATAACCTTATTGGCTCTGGATTTAATGCTTGAATGGGCTGAAGAATTCTTTCAATGTTCCAAGTACTACAAATAAAGTTTCCCAGCGTTTGTCCTCTCTGATGAAATAGCTTGATGGACGGGCATCACACATCTCTAGAAAAGCTGGATCCTCAAAGTAGTAATCTCTCCATTCAAAGCTATCCTGAAAAATTATCTCAGGTTCAAAGCCATTCTCAATCATCCGCTTCATGGTTGTATCAATATCTGCCATGGAGGACTGTACAAATAGCAGGTGACCACCTGTTTTTAGGTGTTTATGAGCATTCAAAATGAGTTCATCTATGAAGTAGCGTCGATTGAATTTACCTGACATAAAGTACGGTGGATTGGTTACCACCATGTCGTATAATCCTTCCACAGACAGCCAATCAGCAATAATATATTCAATATTGCCTTTCACTCCACTTCTTGCCACATTGTCTCGAGTATTTTGCATTCTATCTTCTGCAATCTCTGTTACTGTGAGTGATTTTGGATCATTTGTTAGCATCAGCACAGTATGATTAGCAATACCACCTCCCAGTTCAAGTATCTGTTTGTCTTTAAAAAAATCTTTCTTGATCAGCCTTCGAATACCTTCAGACATGGTCTTTCCATGATTAGTCTCTTTCCAAATCCCACCTTCGGTGTTCAATGCCATGAATATCGGTAATCTTGTTCCTTTTTATACTTTGTTTGTATCTCATATTCAATTTATTTAGTCGATTCTGGAAATTAAAGGATAGAATTTCTCATTTAATTTGGCCATCAACTCGTGTGAGAAATCACTTAAAGGAGGCACTGGGTGATGTTGCTTTAATTCTATCAGATATTCTCGCATTTCCCTTTGCAGAAAGTAAGTGGATCGAGCAGCCACAAGAATAAGATAATATGGATCCATATATTCAATGATCATGGATCGATCACCAAAATTAAGAGAATCTACCTGTTCATTAGTCTTGGCCACCTCTCTACCAAGTGACGAAAAGGCTACTGTTAAACCAGCGAAGAGCTGTGAAGTAATCTCCTCATTCTCACCAGCAAAATCATCAGAAACAGGGAGATAATACAAAGATCTACCTGATTTATCAATAATAGCCATCAAGTGAATATTTATGGGAACTGCAGCAAATACACGTGGATCCATATAGAATGGAATGCCTATCAGCAGAAAGGCGAAGATAAACAGTGCTGTATTGAACATATTCACTCCTGGAATATTATCAAGCATCTCCAGTAGCACATTATATAATAACACAATAAGACCTGCAAATTGTATACCACCTAATGTTTTGGTTTCCTTATTGTGACTGATCATCACCTTGGTCAGCCTATATCCATTAAGAGCGATTACGAGAAAGACTATAACAGAACCAATCTGAAGCATAATAAGTGTGATTAGTTCTAAAACATCCATTCCATCAGGATAGAAATCAAAAATCAAATAATATAGGTTGAAAATGGAATATGGGGTCAATAGAAAGGTGAGTATCCCAATATTGATGGTTTTGGGTTGATCTCTGTCATTGAGCTCATAATGGAGATAGAGAAGAAATGTGGCAAGTGTAGTGAAGAGTACCTGTAACTGATAGAATCTTGTTTGTGTATAGTTTGATGTTCTGGTAGGATCCCAGTTGAGAAATCCGAAGAAATAGGAAAGTGAACCTGCAAAAACACTCGTTATTAATATCCGAAGAGATGAGTACTCAAACTTGTATGCTCGATAAGCCAAAAGTACCCCAAATGCAAAAAGAATGAGGGAGAAGAAGAGAAAATAGGGATAAATCCCAAAAATCTCCATATCAACAAAATACTGTCTGAATGCATCTGGAAACAGAAAACTGGTTAAAAGTACGTATAGAAATACAAACAAGGAACTGATATAGAAGATCTTTTTCAGATAATCAAAATGATCCATGAAGTAGAGTATTCAAATAATCAATAAGAAGATTTGTGTCATTGATACAGGAATTATTCGCTTAGATCAAAGATTTTGTTACCGATCCTCATCTCCTTTCTCATCAAATGCTACCTCAACTGTATCTTCATAATATACTTCATTGTATGAGTAGGACCATTCATCTATAATTTCTCCTGTACTATCATCGATAGAAAGACTGTAACCATACCACGTATCCTCATAATCCAATCCATAAGCATAGAAATACCAGGTTCCACGATAAAAGTAGAGATAGTAATAGGCAATATCACAATTCTTGAGAAATTCTGTATAATTTTCGGTGTTCAGAGCGATATTTAGAACTTCATTTACTTCCATTTCAGGTAGAATTTCTGGATGATACTCATAGTAGTGTATTAATTCAGCAGAGGTATCATTAATTGCTGCAAAAGCAAATGCTTCAATCAAAATTGCATCGTATGCATACACAAAATGGGTTCCGTAACCATCATAGTATATGTAAACATCAATATTGTCATAAAGATCAATAAATTCAGATAGACCTGCATCCATAGCAACATCAACTACCTCACTTTCAGCCATCGTAGCAGGAGTAATGAGCCACAGTCCGGAAAATTGGATGCTAAGATCTGAATCATTCACCTGAAGATAGAAGTAATTTCTCCAATCATCAGTGTCATAGTAAGAAATCCACCAGGAACCATAATGATCATAGTAGTAATAACTCTCGTAATTATCCACTTGATCAAAGAAATCTGAGGTGAATTCAAGATTCTCCACCATTGAATGCATTTCATACTCTTCATGCAAGGCAGGTATGGCAATCATTGAGTAGATATACTCAATCTCAGAGGTGCGATCATTGATGTACACATAGGCATAGCTGTAGTAATCCACCTCATCATAGAGATACACATACCAGTATCCTCTTCCTGAATAAGATGCTGAGAGATCATAATTCACCACTGAATTAAACCAGTCAGTTAAATTGGCAGATTGTAAAGCAATTGCAAATACATCTGATTCTGACAAAGAATTGGAATGAGTGCCCCATATCTCTGCAATACCTGTACCATCCTCAACAACAAACTCAATCCAGCTGTACTCATAGTTATCTGTGGGAGTTGATGGATCTGTTTCATTATCATAATACTCATACTCATCCCAGTTGTATTCGGGATATAGACTAACTGTAAACGTGAATATATCATTCAAATACTGGAAATATACATAATCATTATAGGATGATACTATAGATGTATAATTTAAATATTCATCACTAGCCTCAATAAGATTCCAGACATCATCTAGAGTATATTCTGTCTCAACAAATATTACATTAGAGGATATACTCGTTACACTGAAGGTCCATGAATTATCTGTTATTTCTGTGAAATCTAGGCCAAAATCGATGTAAATATATTCATCTTCGACTTCATCAAAATAGTAGGCCCAAACATAACCATAATTGTCATCTTCCCACTGGTAACCATAAGCATAGAATTCCATTTCATAATTGTCAAAAATGATGATATAATCCAAAGATTTCACAAAATCTATTGCTGCCTGTGAGAAATTCTCTCCCATATCAGAGTAGTACCTACCACAATCGGTATAGAAGCCTCCTTCACATACATCGTTATAATAGCCAAATCCAGCCTGTGGTGCACTGCTCATGGCATCCTCACTTGTATCCACAGGAGCTCCTGTTTCCATATTGGGTGCATTCATGCTAGGTCCACCAAGTGAGATTTGGTCATAATCAATTAAGGTTGCAGAAGCATCATCAACCTTGGCCAGTAAAAATGTACCTGGTTGTGCTGTTGATGAGAATTGCACATACCAAAGCCCATCAGTATACTCTGCAGCTTCAGTTGCCTTATACTGAATGACCCATGAACTAACCTCATTATCTTGTTTAGCTATAGTAATTGCTTCCTCTGCGCTTAGATTGAGAGATTCTTCAGGTAGAGTCCAGTATTGGTAGCCATAATAACCCCCAATTATCACACTCATTCCAATTAGTGCAATGATTGCACTTGATTTAATATTACTTATCATATTTGTATTCATATGAATATACCACATGCCTATATAAAAGACCTATTTGACTAGAACGGCACAAGTATTTAGTATAGTTTTGGTAAGTTAATCTTGGAAAAATATCGGATTATTTACCAATAATGTGCTAAAAGGATCAACTAGAATCAATATATTTGTCCGAGGTAAGTAGTTTTATATCTTTTGTATCAATCCTTTCTTATGAAGGATCTTAAGCCTCTAAAAGCCATCGTTAAAAATGGAAAAATAATGCTTGATTTTCCAGAGCTTATTGATGGCACAACGTTAGAGCTTGGGATACTATCAATCAAAGAACCACATTCAACACAGCCAGAAATTATAGAAGTAGAAACAGGATTCGATTCTCTGAAACTACTGAATAGTATCAATAGAGCACTGTCTGAATTAGGATATACAGAACCCACACCAATTCAGAGCCAAGCGATACCCATAGCCATGGAAGGTAAAGATATTCTCGGAACAGCACAGACAGGTTCTGGAAAAACTGCTGCCTTTGCACTGCCCACAATTGATTATCTAGAATCCACCGAGGCTAAGAATAAAAACCCTCGAGCTTTAATTCTCTCACCCACCAGAGAATTAGCTAATCAGATTGGAGAGAGTATCAATGGGTATGCCAAGTATACCAAGGTCAAACAAGTAACCATTTATGGTGGAGTCTCACAAAAACCACAGGAGAAGGAAATTAAAAAGGGATTCGATATACTCGTTGCAACTCCAGGAAGGCTCATTGATCTTGTCCAACAGCAAATTATTACACTTGAGAATATCGAAATTCTAATACTTGATGAAGCAGATAGAATGCTGGATATGGGATTTATCAATGATATCAGGCGGATCATCGGGTATATACCCTATGTATCACAGGTGATGTTATTCTCAGCCACTATGCCCAATCAGATACTAGAGCTGGCCAATGATATTCTCATTGATCCCAGAAAAGTATCTGTCGACCCTCCTGCATCCACTGTAGAAACTGTTGAGAGCTTGGTATTTTTTGTGGAAAAACAGGATAAATTGAGCTTGCTCCTCCATCTTCTCAAGAATGATGACATCCCCAAGGCACTTATATTCATGAGAACTAAGTACGGGGCTAATAAAATGGTTAAAAAGCTCAAACAGAAAGGATTTTCTGCAGATGCTATACATGGTAATAAATCACAGAGTGCTCGAGAAAAGGCAATGGAGCAGTTCCAAAATGATAAAATTGCAATACTAGTTGCTACAGATATAGCAGCAAGAGGTATTGATATAGATGATATCAGCCATGTAATCAACTATGATATGTCAAATGAGGCAGAGATCTATGTTCATCGAATAGGAAGAACTGCCAGAGCAGGAAAATCAGGTATAGCATATAATTTCTGTGATGTTATGGAAAGGAAATACCTTGTGGATATTGAGTACTTGACTGGAGAACACCTTATTCGGGCTCATGGTTATCCATATCAGAGTGACATTCAGGAACCTGAATATACAGATATAAAGCCAAAGAAACAGACTAGAAAACATACTTCAAAGAAGCAAAAAGCATCAATTAGATCCTAAAATCTTAAACATATCCTTAGCCATAGCTGAACGTTGTTTATGATCAACAATTGGTTTAGGATAATGAGGAATTTGATATTTGAAAGCATTATGAATTGTACGGACATCCTGATTTTTTAGCTCTGTAACCCAACGACGAATGTATTGAGCATCTGCGTCAAACCGTTTCTGTTGTCTCCATGGATTAAATATTCGAAAATATGGTTGAGCATCAGTACCTGTAGATGCTGCCCATTGCCAAGATCCATTGTTCACTGCTGGATCATAATCAATCAATTTTTCTGCAAAATATCGCTCACCCCACCTCCAGTCGATGAGTAAATCTTTAACAAGAAATGAGGCTACTATCATTCTCACCCTGTTATGCATTTTTCCAGTGGTATTTAATTGACGCATCCCCGCATCTACAATCGGAAATCCAGTATTTCCGCTCTTCCATCTCTCAAATAACTCAGGATCATTCTCCCATATCAGATGTTGATACTTTTTCTTGAATGGAGAGTGAAATACATGAGGAAAGTGAATAGAGATGTATGTATAAAATTCCCTCCAGTATAGCTGTCGTAGAAGAGGTTCAGAATGATCAAGATGAAATGATATAAGATGAAATGCTTCTCGGATGGATATGACACCGAATCGAATAAAGGAAGATAGGCCACTTGTACCATTGAGAGATGGAAAATCACGATCATATTCATAATTCGTGAGATTATGCAATTCTTCTAATTTGGCCATCGCATTATCTCGACCTCCAGATATAGACCTACCTAAGAGTACCCTAGATTTAGGAATATCATTTAACTGAACCAGAATATTTTTTGGAAGAGATTTAGGTTCAGCCACTTCGACAACTTTTGCACGATTGTAGAATGCTGTGAACACCTTGTAAGGTGTACCAGAGCCTGTTAATATGCTGTAGGGATCAATAAGCATAAAATCATCATGCACGTGCATATCTATTCCTTTGAGATCACAATACTGTCTGATCTCTTTCATCCTTCTCTTGGCTAATGGAGTAAAATCTCTATTTATATGTAGGGCATCAAAAGGATATACCTCATAGATGAGATCAAGTGCTTGAGATAAGGAATCTTCAATGATGTGCAATCGTGAATTATATTCCTGAAGTTGTTCATTCAGTGAGATCAGCGAGTCCTTCATGAACTCCCAACGTTTAGGGGAATTGGATATGATCGTAGAAAATCTGGGATCTAGAATAAATATCGGAAGGAGTTCATCTGAAATAGCTGTGGCCTGAATTAGTCCTAGATTATCATGTACTCGTAGATCACGAGTGAATAGAAACACTGACTTCACAACATTTTCAACCTTTAAAAGATTCTAGAACAATAGTTCATAAAATAATTTATTGTTGTGAATTTAATCGATCAAATATTTTGGTATTGATTTATTGTTGAACTTATAAATCCTCATCCTCGAATGAAAAGAGTGCATCGATGCTTGTACCAAGCTCTTTGGCAATCTGATGGGCCAATCGCAATGATGGATTGTATTTACCCTTCTCCAGATACAACAAGGTCTCCCTTCTAATACCTACCTTATCGGCAAGATCTTTTTGTGTGAGATCAAGCTTGGCCCTGAATTCCTTAATCCTAGTCTTCATCCACATCATCTCGTAGTTCATTTGCCTGCTGCCAACGGAATACTTGCTGCAAAACTAGAAAACAGACAACCATGAAAAGAAGACCCAGATAAACCAGGAACCTAGGGGGGCTGTATGAATCTACAAATGAGCCCATAAACATCCAAAACATGAAGGATATAACCATGGTATAATAGCCAGCCTTGTAAATCTGCGCAATGGACATCTCGTCCACAATGGTCTGTCCTTGTTCAAGTTTTGTTCTCTGTTTAGAGATGATCATGGAACCGATGGTTAGCAGAACGAAGGCAAGTAATATTATAAATACTCCAAATGCAGTGCTACCTGGGATAGTGGTGAGGTGGAAGCCAAGAGCTAATAAGCTGACTGCCACTGTGGCTACTGTTACTCTCATTAAGGAGAAGAATCGTCGAATGTCGTTGTTATATATTTCCAACATAATGTTATATTATTCTAACATATTAATAAATATATCCTAGAATAAATGAAATTTAAGAATTTTTGATGTTAGAAATATATCACCTGACCATAATATCAAATTTTTAATCAAGAGATCAATTTACATCGAAATGCATGAAATAAATATTACTTAGATTTTGTAATAGTTAAAATTCCTCCAGTTTGTTGAATTATGCAAGACAATATGAATTATTCAATATATTTATATATTTGAGAATCAGATGTATACATAAGGTATAGTACTAAAAGTACAGAATAGGTGATCAAAAATGATGATCGAAAATTACACAGATATAAACCCCGGATCTCAGCTAGTACTAGGTTTCCCAACGGTTGGTATGGTGAGTTCAATCCTTTCAGACTTTATGATCAACCAGCTCAACCTTGAGGTTGTTGGAGCTGTTTCACTAGAGGACAATGAACCTGTCACACTTATCCAAAATGGTAAACCAGTACCAGCCATACAGATATTTACGGATAAGGTACAGAAGTCAGGGATAACGATTATGTCATCAGCCATTCCCATTGAAGGCAAATTCATAGGTGAATTATCTTCAGCAATTATTGAATGGGCCAAAAAAAATCAAATTTCTCGTATTATCACAATAGATGGGATTCCAGCACAACCAAGGCCGGATGGATCCCAACCAATGTATCATATAGGCAGTACAGATGAAGTACTCACTAGTCTTGAGAGCATATCCACATCTCCTCTGCAAGCAGGATTCATTACTGGATTGTCAGGAGCAGTAATACTCAAGGCCAGCAAGGATAATTTTCCAGTAGTTGGTCTGCTAGTAGGTGCTAATCAGAATTTACCAGATTTCAGTTCTGCCATTGAGGTCAGCTCTGTTTTCAAGGAACTCAATCCAGATCTTGAACTTGATCTGTCCATTCTCCATGAGAAATATGATGAATTGAAAGCACAGGCTCAGCAGTATATGATTGAAGCACAGAACGTACAACAAAAACCAAAGTTTGCAGATATGTATGCTTGAATGGACCATACAGACAACTATTTGAGCTAGCTTTTAGATAGGAATTTGTGTTAAAAATTACAATAATTGGAAATGCAGCATCTGGAAAATCAACACTAGCAATGAAAATCGCTGCTATAACAGGCTCCAAAGTATATCATCTAGATAAGATACTATGGAATCCAGGTTGGGTGAGAACCGAGGAGAACTCATTTCTCGAAAAACACAAGGAAATTATCATTAAGAAGGCATGGATAATTGAAGGAGTAGCCTATGAATCAACTTGGGAACAAAGATGTGAGGCATCAGATATAATAATATTTCTTGATCCACCACTCGAACAATGCAAAAGACAAGCATTGCAACGTATGAAAGAAGATCAATACCGACCTAATCCCTTTGTTCCAGATAATTGCCCATATCCTCTAGAATTGAAGGATAAACAAATGGAACTTCTAGATTTTGTGGACCTGAAACTCAAACCAAAATTTCTTGCCTTACTAGACAAATTTACTCACAAACAGATTTATCATATTAAGAATAATGACGATGAAACTACACTTCTCAACACCTTGAAGCGAAATGCTATTGAATAATTAAATTCAATAGTTTGAGTAATATATAACAATCAATTTTCTATATAGGCAAGATGTAACCAATTAATCAATTCTAGATCGACATCTACAGGATTGTTGAGTTTTAGCTGGTAATAATGCCTACCATCCTCCTGTTGACTATGAGCATGAAATCGGGAACTTGAGAGCTCAGTGAATAACCTGAAAGTAATTTTTATAGATTGTTGCTGTATTTGAATAGAACAGAACTGTGAAATTTTCTTGATGGCAATGATTGACTTCATTGGTTCAATTTTAATTTCTCCAAATTTTTGTACATGAGACATCAAAAGCTCAAATATGTTAATGGAATGTTGTGTTCCCTTTTTGTAATGATGATTTGTTATGGAATAGGTTTCGCAACTATGTTGTTGATTTTTGCGAGAGAATTCTCTACCACAGATCTCACATTGCCACATATCAGTTTTCAAAGAATAAGTATTAGATGGTAAATTTATACATTTGGTACTTGTTTTGAATAAATCCCTGATTTTTACTTATTCTAGAAAGAGATAAATGAAAATGCTTTCTTAACAAGTTTATCAGCACGTTCATATTGAACAATATCTACAACTGTCTTTGTATCCAATTTAGAAGGTTTGTAAGTATCAATGAAATCCTTCTTGAATAACTCGAGAGCATTTCTGAGCATAACAGATTCCCTACTAGCAAAGAGCACAAAGTAATACTGCTGATCATCAGTATGAGTGAGCATCAATTTACCTTTCTGTAAATTAAAACTTTCCAATAATCCTGCATTTAGGACTTCATCTGTGAAACCTTTAATACCCTCAATAATAGATGAAAAGAGCAGATCATCAACAAACAAGCCATCATTCCAGTTATAGCTGAAAAGAGAGATACCTGAATCACTTTGTATCACACTGAGTTTGTAAGTGCTGAATGAAAGTACATAGAAGAGCTGTGGACGTTTATTCAAGGCCCATGCTGAGACCACAAGTCCAATCACCGAGGTTGCAATATCGATACCTGGAATGTAATTATTAATCTCTAAAGCAAATATTAATGCCGGAATGACAGCAAACAGGAGAGAACCAATGAAATTAATCTGAGCATATCCACGCAAGGTTTGGGGACTTTGCTTCATTATCCGATAACTATTGAATACAAAAACTCCACCAGCGTAGATTGCTACAATCGCAAGTATTATTCTATAATTTCCCGTTACAATAAATGATTTATCACCATTTTGATATATGTTTTCAGCTGTTTGATCATGAAGGAAGAGATCATATAACAAAATTCCAATCAACATCATAAGAATAGCGAATCTAGATGTTGAGATTTTATCATCAACCATCAAGTCAAAAGCAATTGGAATCATCACATAGATAGGTAATATTAACAAACCAGCATATTTGAATAACTGTTCATTATAGAACAGGTATGAAAAGCCAAGTACTATCCAGTAGAGAGCAAGCATAACCCAAGCTGTGAAAAAAACAGATAGAAAGGTGATTTTATTGGAAAAATAGATCCTACCAACTACAAATATCGTATATATGAGTGGGGGTAAAGAAGCAAAAACAAGTATAGATTCTATTGTCCAATTAAGATCCACAGGTTTCAATTCTCTAGTGAGATAAAAACATTGTTTCAGCTGAGGTTCGACTTTCTTAATTTAAAATATTCAATTTTTATTTACCAAGAATACAGCCCACTCGTTGTTTAATTATAGTTCCTGCCGCAGATAACATGGAATTGGGAGCCATGGCCTTCAAAGTACCCTCAGCATATTTGAAAGACGTTTTGAAAGGTAGAGCTACTAGGGGAGTTGTTGCTCCAGCTTTGACATACTGACTCATCTTATCATGTAATTCCTCTTTATCACCAAAAACACTGGTTAGTGACAATAATTCATCATTTACTGCCCTTGCAGCCTCATCTCGTTTATTCTTTGACCAAAGTTCCTTTATTGTATCTGCCTCGTCAACAAATCCCATCCGTTTGAGCATATTGTTATAGAAATCGCCCATACCACCGAAATAATAAGCCAGATGTCCTCTAAGTAAATTCAATCTGTCCTCAGTATCTCCTAACATAGTAAGTATAAATGGTGTAATAGCAAATGAATCCTTTCGATCAGCTGGAACATTCTTCATGAGGTCTTTTACTTGCTCTTCGAATGCTGGAAGTGGCATAGTAACTGGTATCCACCCATCTGCTAGTTTTGCCGTTAACTCGATATTTTTTGGCCCTAGAGCTGCGATGTGAATGGGAATATCAGATCTCATTTTCTTGATTGATAATTTGAATCCATTATATGTTCCAAGTGTCTGAGTATCAAAATTCAATCGTTCACCTGCAAATAAAGTCCGTAGAGATTGAATATACTCCTTGGATCGGGTTATTGGTTTGTAATATGGCATACCATGAAGATTCTCGATCACATGAGGACCGGATAATCCCAAACCCAGTACAAATCTACCTCTTGAAACCTCATCAATCGATGCAGCAGTCATAGCCATGGTTGCAGGCGTTCTAGAGAACATATTAACAATTCCCGTTGCTAATCTTGCATTTCTTGTCTTGCTTGTAAGAATAGAGAGCAGAGAGAAGGCATCATGACCCCATATCTCGGGAACTGACACTTGAGAATATCCCAAAGCATCAATAAGTGGAGCAATTTTTATCAAGGTTTTTGCTGGTAGGTAATCACTTGATAGTACAAGACCTATTTCCATAAGACTAGGTAGAAATTAATCTCTATAATACTATTGCATGGAAATTAGTGTAAAGATACCTAAACAGAATTTTACTAAATCATATATGAGATTGTATGACATCAATCTAAAAGAATGTACATTACAAAATCGGTCTTTAGTATCTATAGGATTGGTGAAGTAGGAAAATGCAGTAATCAATAAAAAGCATAATTTTAATCACCAATTAAATAAGGAAGTCTAATAATTTTTACCAGCTCTAAATTCTAAGATTCTCACTCTAAAAGTTTAGACATACATACAATGAAAATTTTAGACGATGATGTTTTTTTAATTATGTAAGCTATATTAGTATGCGGAACTATGAATATTAACGAACTACTTCCAATTATTCTACCACTAGTGATCCTCCAGTTGAGTATAATGCTGATTGCACTTCGAGACTGGTTGAGACAACCCAAAGATATGACCAATAAAATGATCTGGTTAGTTATCATAATTCTGGTAAATACTATTGGCCCACTCATGTATTTCATGGTTGCACCTAGAGTAAGTACTGAGGATAAATGGTTAGAGGGGTGATCTCATGTCAGTAATTTCTGTTGAGGGAGTATCTAAATCATATAAACAGGTAATAGCCCTTGATAACATAAGCTTCGAGGTTGAGGAGAACACGATATTCGGTTTTCTAGGACCAAATGGAGCTGGCAAGAGCACGACAATTGCTATTCTAAATCAGCTACTGTATGCAGATTCAGGTAAAGTGATGATTTTTGGTGAGAACATCAAGGGTAATACTGAGATCAAACAGCGAATTGGACTGATCCCTGATGCAGATCTACCAAGAATTTCAGGAGTTAAACTATTGAAGCATACTGCTAGGTATCACGGCTATCAGGGACAGACGCTTAGACAACAGGTTTCGGACATTGTAAAACTTACAGAAACTCGAGATTTCGTCTCCAGAAATACGTCTACTTTAAGTAAAGGACAGAAAACTAGGATCAAAATTGCCAATGCATTGATATCTAATCCAGATCTGATAATAGCAGATGAACCCACTTCAGGGCTTGATCCAGTCGCTAGAAAACAGTTTCATGATATTACACGATCCCTAGTTAAGGATCAGGGAAAATCAGTATTCTTCAGCAGTCATGTAATTGGTGAAGTGGAAAAACTCTGTGATCAGATTCTTATCTTGAATAAAGGCAAGGTGATAACTCAAGGTACCTTATCTAATATCCATACATTTCTCCCAGGATCTAACTCATTCAGCTTGAATGCATCTGGTTTACTAATAGATGATTTACAAAACTTACCAGGCGTTTCAGAGGTTCAAAAGATAATGGATGACCGGTTCACGGTATATACATCTAATAGTGGCAATAGCACACCCGGATTTCTCAAGGCAATAATTGACAATCCCGGAGTAATCATCCATTCATTTATGAGAGAGAGGATGGATCTTGAACGTGTATTTCTTGATGCTATCAACAAGGAGGGAGAAGATCATTAGATTGAATCATACCCAAAGGATTAGAATACATATCCTAACTGAATTCGAGTTGGATCGATCAAAAATTCTATCCATGACACTACTCTTCCTCTTTTTTGGATTATCAGCTGTTGTAATGCAGCTGTATCTACCAGATATACTCAAGATGTCAGAAATAGAGATTATTAATCTCCCAGAACCTTCAATCCAAGCTATATTGATTGATTTTTGGGGAGACATTAGTTTACTTTCCATGATTATTATCCTGGTGACAATGTCCACATTTTCAGCAGAGTTAGATGTGAATAAAAATGGTTATATTTATTTATCCAGGCCCATTTCACGCACAACATACTATGTAACAAGGTATCTAGTACGAGTAATAGGCTTCTCCCTAGCCTTCGCTTTGGCATCAGTGCTAACCTATGGTTATGCATTATTATTCTTCGACCCAATAGATACTGGACAGTTTGTACTTGCAATCATGTTATTGATGATGAACATTGCAGTTGTAACATCATTAGTCATAGCTGTAAGCACCGTATTTAATAGTACAATAAGTGGATTACTGGGTTTTGTCTTTCTTTTTCTTCAGATGCTAATTGGGTTGATTGAGCCACTAAAATGGTTATCTCCATTCACTCTTGCAGGCATATGGAAAGAAATTATATTTGGACTGGATGGATCATCCGAATTGGGGTGGCATGTTTTGGCATTGTCATTATGGATTGTTATTCCTGGTCTGGCAGGTCTAATATATTATAATCGACGTGATTTGTACTAGTTTATCTTAATATCAATAATTTGTGCATTTTGGCTTTTTACATGGAAATATCCAATTGTAAAGTTAATAACTAACATTATGCAACCTAGGAGCACCGACCATTGATTAACATCAAATATCAGCCCTTGTAGTATAAGAGCGACACTTACGCCTGAAAACAGGTACATAGAGCCAAGTTGAATATGGTTTTTCTCTAGAAATAGTATCCAGACAACACTTGATAAAGCAAGCATAGAGGGTAGATAATTCAGTTTGCTGTACATGAATACAAAGGAAATGATGAGTAAGATTACAGCCCCGAGTATATAGAGGAGATAGGTGATAGGGTTGATTCTAACCACCTCAAATCCAGACATAATCACTGCAAAGATGATAAGAGGAGCAATCATCCAGCTTATAAGGATGGATTCCAAAGGAGAGAGCTGTGAATAAGAATTTGAGATCTTCTGCGCAATTGATGGCTGTCTTACCTCAGTATCTATCATTGTAATCATTGATGTTGCACGTTCACCAAGTTGAGTCAATGTGTAAGAATCATCTTGTTTTGATATAATACCAGCATCGATTAGCATCTTGAGGTGATAGGAGAATTGCCCTGTAGATTTTGTACGCTCCTCCACATGAGTATGAAGAGCGGTGAAACTACCTCTCTTGTACTCATTGAGGTATAGTAGAATCTCTCGTCGCAATTCATGGTTCAATGCCTTGAGTACTGAGCTAATATCAGGCTGAGTAATTTTTATCTCCTCAATCAACAATATCTGTGAGATTATAAAAATTTTCAAGAATTGAAGTATATTTTAGCTAGTATCAAGGTCAGTAAATTATTTTTTCAGAACTTCCAGTAGTTTTGTCTGATTAGTTGTACTGATGACATAATTTTTTCCAGAAGTCATCTCAACTTTGATACCAGTTTTCATTCCAGTAATGTATCCAATAGTCCCATCAGTACCTATCCTCTTGCCATACCCAAGGAATTCACGGATTGCTTTAATCTTGGTTGGATATATAAGTTGCATCTCATCTGCTTTGAAACGATCTGCTTTGGGCCCCATTTTCACAACTAACTCATTACCCTCGGTATATATTTTCATTGTATTAAAAGTAAGGAGGATGATCCAGAAAAATACAGCAACAGTTCCAGTAATACTGGCACCCACAGTATCGGAATTATGCCAAGATAAAAATGCTGCAACAGTGGTTAAAAATGTGAAGGGTCCCACCGCATAGATGACAAGATTGAATCGAATTATTTCGTAGTAAGGATCTAATTCTCCGTTAGTCTTGTGATCAGAATTCTCTCTCATAGGTGGATAGATTGGCTTAAAATATGGATATATTACAGTTCCAAGTATACCCATGGTAGATAGTGATATAAGAATTAGGTAAGTGGTGGTATAACTCTCAGGATTTATTGGAAAGATATAAATTATCACTGAAGCAAAAATAGTGATGAACATAAAAGTAAATATCAGTATAAACCTTAAAATCCTTCTGCGGGACAATTGGTTGGAATAATTGAGTTCTGCGCTCACGTCTGTTACTTTATTTTTCAGAATAAAAATTTTCTAGTTAACTGATATAATTAAGCTGTAAATTATTATTTGGAAGCTCTACCTTCCAGATATTTCTTGGCATGAAGAACTGGATCAAAAGTTGTTGGTCCAAATATCGGGAGATATTTTCCTAAAAGGGAAATATACATTAACGGCCCTAATAGTGTTGAAACAGCATATATAGGATTTTCCGCTACTAATTTTCCTTCTTTTTGATAACGACCAAGTATTTCACCGAAGAGTTTGAATGCTTGTCCAGGAATGAGAGCGATCTCATTTAGATCTTCGTCTCTCCCCATTTCCATAATTAGACTAGTTATGAAATCGCCATATTTTTCTAATCCATGAAAATATACTCTGGCGATTTGGCTCAAATCAGCCTCAAGATCACCAGTATAGTTAATAGCTCCAAGAAGTTGAGCTTCATCCAAAATGTAAGATGTAGCAAGTTTTACCAAATCTTTTTTTGAATGATACTTCCTAAAAAGACTAACTTCACTAATACCAGCTGCCTTAGCTAAATCCTTAGTAGTTGCCCCTCGATATCCCTTTTCTCCTATAACCTGCATGACCTTAGCATACACATACTCGTCATCTATTAATTTAGGCATGATTCATTATTACGACCTCCTTTACATTTTTAAGTTTTTATTCAACATATGTAAGCATTTACTTACAAAAAGATTATATAAGAACAATCCTTTAATGTAAGTAAGGACTTACAAAAGACTATTGAGGCTTTTTATTATGATAGAAGTACTAATTGAATCTATTATTCTTGCGTCGTCTGGGCTGCTTTCGGTTGGTTCCATGACACTAACGATATTGCTTCTTATATCAGATAGAGGCTTGATAAATGGGTTGGGTTATGCCTTTGGGTATATAATTGGTTATAGTATCATAGGAATTCTATCTGTTTTTTTTCAATACAGAACAACTGGTGGTTCTCCAGCTGAACCAAGCCTCATACCTTACTATATACTCATTTTTCTGGGGGGCCTATTGTTGTATCTTTCCCTGAAGAATTACAGAAAGGAATCAGGAGATAGCAAGGATAATCGGATGGTTCGTATGGTAGATAATATTACACCACTCAGAGCTTTTGGATTTGGTTTGTTGGTCACAGTGGTGAACTTTAAGAATTTTGCTCTGTTCATGACTGCCTTGTCAGTAGTCCTTCTAAGTGACTTAGTAATTCAGCAAAAATTGATTATTACAGAAATATTAGTACTAGTTTTCAGCTCATCCGTTCTGATTCCCATCATAATTTATCTCCTATTTCCAAAACAGGGTAGAAACAAATTACTGGGAATAAAGGATTGGTTAAACAGGAATGGAAGGCCCATTTCCATCTGGGCACCATTAGCTTTCGGATCGATATTTATCATCAAAGGAGTGTTAGAAATCATATGAAATATATTTTGAAATTTACAGAAATACGTACAGTTGATCTACCACGTGTTGGAGGAAAAGGGGCGAACCTTGGAGAGATGACCCATGCAAACCTCCCCGTACCACCAGGATTATGTTTGACCACAGATGCTTTTGATCTTTTCATGCAATCAGATAGCAGTACATCAACAATATATGATCAGTTGGAGTCAGTTAATGTGGATGATCTGGATCAGGTCAGAACAATAGGTAAGAACATTAGAGATACCATAAATAAAATATCAATTCCGACAGAGATAATAGAGGAATTGAAATCAGCTCTCAGTATATTTGAAGACCAATCGAGTTATGCTATCCGGTCAAGTGCCACTGCTGAGGATCTACCAGATGCATCTTTTGCCGGTCAACAAGATACTTACCTCAATATCAGAGGTGAAGATGCGATACTCAATGCTATTCGGAAGTGCTGGGGATCGCTTTTCACTGATAGAGCTATTCTTTATAGGATTAAAAATGGGTTCGATCATGGTGATGTAAAATTATCAGTTGTTATTCAGAAAATGATCCAATCAGAGATTGCGGGTACTATGTTCACGGTTGATCCCTTGACGGGTCATAGACATACGTTAACTATAGATGCAAGTTATGGATTAGGTGAGGCTTTAGTTAGTGGAATTGTATCTCCCGACCAAATCAAGATAGATAAAAGAAACAACTCAATTATCCAAAAACACATTGGAGAGAAAAAAGTGGAGATTGTATTTCATGAAGATAATGGTACTGAAACAATAGATGTAGATTCAAGGAGAAGTGAGATATTATGTCTCTCTGATCAACAAATTCTACAGCTAACCGAGTTAGGTGCGCGAATTGAACAATATTACGGATCAGCACAGGATATAGAATGGGCTATTGAAAAAGATACTCTATATATGCTCCAAACTAGACCTATCACATCATTGTATCCCATTGATGGATTGAAGTCAAATGATGGTACCCTAAGAGTCTACTTGAATATGGGGAATCAGCAAAGCATGACGTCGACGATGACACCATTTGGGATGTCAACACTAATTGTGCTTCTTCCCTTGGGTCATTCTGAGGGAAGATTCAGCTCCACCGTTATCAAACCCAGTGGTAACAGAATATTTGCTGATATAACACCCATACTAAGACATAGAATAGCAGGAAAACGGGTTAAGATGGGATTATCATTGATGGATGCACTCACTCCGCAAGCTATTGATCAGGTTAGCAAACGACCCGAATTTAAGCAATCTAAGCCTGCAAAAATGTCATTCTCCACAATGCGATTTGTTTCCGGGTTGCTAAGAAAAGTCCTGAAATCATTATTTATTCAAGACCTATCTGGGTTTGTAGAGAAAATCAATAACCTAATGAATGGTTTTGTTGATGAGATAAAAATCAGAATATCATCCAAGAATACTGGGAAAGGTCAAATTGAAGAACTAATTGATATTATGAATATCACATTCCCTTATATGTTTAAACAATGGATCCCTCAGTTTATGGCAGGGATTGCTGCAACCAAAATACTTGAGAGGAAATCAGCCAAGTATCTCTCTGCGATAGAAGTGGAAAAACTAACCCTGGGACTGGAGGGAAACGCTGTACAGGACATGAATTTCATGATTGCAGACCTAGCTGATATCGCAAGAGATAATCCAGAACTGGTTAAAACCTTTGAAATCCGGTCTCAAGATGGTAATGAATGGCTTGAACAGATACGTGGTGTCGATTCGGCTGCTGGTTTTTGTGCAAAATGGGATGATTTTATCTACGAGTATGGGGCTCGAGGACCTGCAGAGATCGAATTATCTCATAAACGATGGTATGAAGATCCACTTCCGGTACTCAAAGTAATCGCTGAATTCCTGCAAAGGGAGAAGGGCAGACATAGAGTATTATTTGCGAATATGATCAATGAGAGAGAGGAGGTAAAGGAAATACTGCTTCAGAAAGTCCGGAAAGGATTATTTGGAAAAACAAAGTATAAAATTTATAATCGGCTATACTACACTATGAGTCAAGTGGGTGGGATGCGGGAGCATCACAAATTCTTTGTGATAAAAGTACTTGCAGAGATAAAGAAAACTGTAGTTAAAAATGCAGAAATGCTAGTTGAACTCGGAAAAATAAACAATCCAGAAGATGTATTCTTCCTAAAATGGGAGGAACTAATATCAATTTGGGATGATGATGAGACAGCTTGGCAGGAAGTCATTGAGAATAGACGAATGACCAAGGAGAGGAATAATAACTTCTCAGTACAAGGAAGCATCATTACAAGCGATGGAGAGATTCCTATGGTGGAGTATAGAATAGAAGATGCCCCAGAAAATGCACTGTTAGGCAATCCCGTATCCTCCGGAGTTATCGAAGGTATAGTCCATATTATCAAAGATCCAGTAAATGAATCTCTAGAACCAGGAGAGATTTTGGTTACTGAATTCACAGATCCTGGGTGGACACCATTATTTATCAATGCAAAAGCACTTGTACTTGAGGTAGGAGGAGCATTGACGCATGGTGCAGTGGTTGCACGAGAATATGGTATACCAGCCGTAGTTGGGGTGAGAAATGCAACTCTAAAACTTAAAACGGGAATGAATATCAGGGTTGATGGTAATAGGGGAATTATTGAAATACTAGATGAGTAATCGCTCAATGCAGCGCGAAATTACAGTTAATAGTACTACAATTAAGATGATTATTAAAGGTTACAGCAATATCAAATTTCAACTAATGAGGGGTCAGTAATACAATCGATTAAGGTTAAATCATCAAAATATTGCTTGAAACAGTGGAGCAAAATCTCATATACTTTCTTTTCAAAATTCGCTAATAATTCACAGAAGGTATCAAGCTCATTCTCATTGGGATCAACCTGTGATAATAAACCCTCATAGACATCAAAATCGATGTTTATGAGTTGAGAGAATATTAATTCTCGATTTCTATGAAGTAGTGCAATTTTCTCTTCCTTTGTAAGGAATGGTTTTGCTAATCTAAATATCTGGCTAAGATATTCTTTACCAGCAACCTCAGGATATTCATTTTTTATTTTCAATTTATTTTCTAGGTCATTGATTTTATTTAGTAAATCAGTTCTTTTAATATTATAATTCTCAAAATATGAACGAAATAGTGAAAGAGAAAACCAATCTGAAAAGCTATCTTTTATACATTCACCAGTTAGCAGATGGCTCATTTGATTCTGATCGATATATTGGATAATGTTATTAATATGACCAGAGATTTGAATCCTTAGCTCAGAATAGATTTTCTTTAACTCATTTGAACATTGATCCAATAATTCGGCCTGTTGCCATTCCCATCTTGTCATGTCATCGAATTTTTTCGGTCTTTCAGGAGAGAATTCATCTTTACTCATAATACATATACAAATTGAACATTTATAAAAAAAATGGGAGCGCCAATATAGTTATTATTTTTATACTTTATTGTTGGTTTAGTTACTATTGAAACAATATCTAAGAGAATTGATTCACCATGTGACCTTATTTGGAAGATAATAACATATTACAATGTTTAAATAATGAAAAATAAGATTTATCACCTTGAAATCCCTAAAAATGGAAATTACCTGTTAGTATTAATTGAATACTAAGTACTAATTCTGTTTGAACTCAAATGGTGATACATCATCATGGCAAAAACATACATACTATGTTTTTTAGAGCAATACTCTAGTATTCTTATCCACGAAATGTACGATAATCAGATTTATTAAGAGAAAATCAATATCAAAAGTATGAATTTAGATTACTTATTAATTTATCAAGCAGATGGAATCCCTGTGTATTCCAGATGCTTTGGCCACTTCTGTAACAGTTTGATGCGTGACGATATCCTCTTCTCTGCATTTTTATCTGCTCTATCAATCTATGCAGATGCAGGAGGAGATTCTGATTTCACTTCAATTGATTTTGAAGGTCAGGATCTAAACATCAATTTATCCCTTGATGGCCTAATTTCGACCCTTGATATAGGTAAGACACGTCTGATTTTCTTCAAGGAACAGAAGAAGGACCTATTCTATGTGGCTGGTTTTCCGTTGAAGAAATTTGATTTAGAATTCAAGCGAGACTATATCAACAACTTATTTGATGATCTAGAGGTATTTTTTGATAATGAGTACACAAATATTGACTGGTCATCCCTAGTAGGAGCTGAATTCGAAGAATTTGAGGAAAATCTATTACAAAAAGTCATCTACCCATGGATGAAGGAGAATAAAAGTCCACACTCATGTATGATGGGTGAGAATTGCCCCATGAGAGTTGCATTAACTGGTGAGTTGAATGAAAAGACTACCATATGGAAGGCCATGAATGATGCATTTACAGCTTACAAGAAAATGAGCATCTTTAAACTAATGAGGATGATGTTTGCAGGTATCAGGCATAAAATGCGATCATTGTCATCCATTGCAGTACCAGCATAATCAATAGAGTAGAATGTCCGGATTAACAATTACTTCATATCTTCATTTTTGAATTATTACAAGTGATTTGGTGTATAGGGAAAACTCTCCATTATTAAGTCAGATAGATCTTGAAATTCACTTACATCAAGCACATGATTAACAGCTAATTGTTCTCCATATTTGACAAACAAGGCAGATGAAAATTTCTCCAACCCAATTCTCAAAGAGAGTGTAATTTCCGTTGCAATCAATGCAAGATATTTATTTGTTCCACTCAACTGCATAATGATTATTTTTCCATCTTTAAGACCGATTTCATTGATTTCTCCCAGATGCATGCTCTCACTAACAAATACTGTTATCGCCTCAAGAACTGCAGATAATAATTGATCATCAACTAGTTTTAAAGATTTAGACCAAGTGTAGCTATAGAGACTAATTCCACTATCCTGCTCAATTAAAGATAGTTGGATAGCTTTGAAGGGAAGTGTAAACAGTAATTGAGGTGCCTTGAGAATTGAGTATGTAGAAATTAGAAGCCCTATCGCAATCAACAGATCAATGCTTCCAGGGATCAAGACTAGTGGCTGAATGGTATATGCAATAAAGGCACCAGGACCAAATAAGAAATTCCCGATGAGAATATTCCTTCTTAGCAGTTTATCCTCAGTCTGTACATTTCTATAGATCTTGACTGCATAGATAAAATTCTGTGTAACAACAAATAGAGCCAAGAGCATTACCAGATTTCGAGTAATACCAGTAACCAATAATGATTCAGACCCATTTGCAAGTGTAATATGAATCACTTCATCAAGAAATATAGAACTTATCATAAGGGCACCGATAAGTAATGAAATTCCACCGATATGCCAAAATGATACCTTTCCTCTTTCTATCAAATCAAAGGAAATCTGTGCAGTAAATGCACATAACCCAAAAAAAACGGGATTTAATGCATATATAAAGGGATTCAACAGCAAAACACCAATTGCAATGGAGAATTGAGTTAAAGCATAGAAAAACCATGCTAGGGCCATTGATCCAATGAGTAAATCGGGAGATTTTCTATACTGTCGATAATAGCCAAGTGAACAACCAAGTGTGATTAGACTAACGATGAATATCACAATAAATTCTATACTTGGATTCACTTGATATAACACATTGAAAATTAGAATTAAAATATTGGGTACAGCAAAGAAGATTTTTCCTACTATTCACATATTATTTTATAGTTTTAACTGTCATTTTCATTATTTCTCTAATTGGTTATGAGTCAATATTGAATATAGGTTTATTCATTAATTATATCAAATTGACTGTTATACAGGTCTGCATAGAACCCATTGTTATCAAGTAGCTCCTTGTGCGTTCCCTGTTCCACAATATCTCCCTCATTCATAACCAGAATGAGATCAGCATCACGAATGGTGGATAACCTGTGTGCGATGACAAAACTAGTACGCTTCTCCATCAATTTCTTCATAGCCCTCTGTATAAGTATCTCAGTACGAGTATCGACAGAACTGGTAGCCTCATCAAGAATAAGCATATCAGGATTGGCTAGTACTGCTCTAGCAATGGTGAGTAGCTGTTTTTGTCCTTCAGAAATATTTGTAACCTCCTCATTAATCTCCATATGATACCCTCCTGGAAGAGTATCAATAAAGTGATCAGCATGAGCTGCCTCTGCTGCAGCAATAACCTCAGCATCGCTTGCATCCAACCGACCATAGCGGATATTCTCAAGAACAGTACCATTGAATAGCCACGTATCCTGCAGTACCATACCAAATTTATTCCTTAGATCATAGCGAGATAATGAGGTTATCTCATTACCATCAACATAGATAGACCCACCATTAAGTTCATAAAATCTCATCAGTAATTTGACTATAGTTGTCTTTCCTGCGCCAGTGGGCCCCACTATGGCCACTGTCTGCCCTGCCTTGATAGTAGCTGAGAAATCATGGATAACTGGATTTTCAGGACTATAGGCAAAGTTTACGTTTTTGAACTCGACATCTCCTCTTACTTTCTCGACTTTCACAGGATTCAATGTCTCAGGTACATCTTCTGTTTCCTCAAGAAATTCGAATACCCGCTCTGCTGCTGCTGCAGTCTGCTGGAGTACATTTGAGATATTAGCAAGCTGGGCAATGGGCTGATTGAAGGAGCGTACGTACTGGATAAATGCCTGGATATCGCCTACACTTATCTTATTCTTGATTGTGAGCCAACCTCCGAGAATTGCTACGGCCACATAACCAAGATTACCAATAAAATTCATGATAGGCATCATTAGCCCAGAATAGAAGGCTGATTTCCAAGCTGAATCGTACAGTTCATCATTGAATTCATCGAATTTTTGCATACTACTCTCCTCGCCATTGAATGCTTTGATGACAAGATGACCTCCAAACATTTCCTCGACGTGGCCATTGACATGTCCGATATACTCCTGTTGTTTGGTGAAATGCTTCTGTGATCGCTTAACAACTATTGCAACAGTTACACCAGATAGTGGAATAATAATTAGTGCCACCAGTGTCATAATCCAGCTGATGGAGAACATCATCACCAGTATACCGATGACTGTGATTATGGAAGTGATAATTTGTGTAATACTTTGACTTAGAGTCTGATTGATCGTATCAATATCATTGGTAATTCTTGACATGACCTCTCCCTGTGTCACCCGATCATAGTATTTCAGCTGGTTTTTGTTGATTTTATGAGAAATATCTCTTCTCAGCCTATAGGATATATCCGTGGACACATTAGCCATGATCCATCCCTGGATGTAGGCAGCAATTGCTGAAAACACATACAGGAATAGAACGGTTAACAAGATGGTACCTATTGCATCAAAATCAATATCACCAGTTCCATTGACCTTGGCAACCAATCCCTCGAATAGTTTTGTGGTTGCATTACCCAAAATCTTGGGTCCAACGATACTAGCTGTGGTAGATGCTATGGCAATGATAATTGCTGTAATAATACTTGTTTTGTACATACTCAGATACTGAAACAGCTTCTTCATAGAGCCTTTGAAATCCTTGGCCTTGTCACCTTTCATCATACGACCCATAGGACCATGAGCACCTCCGCCTCTGCCAGATCCGCCTCTTCCTGATCCTCCTCTTCTCATCATTGCCATTATAATTCCTCCAGTTCAAGCTGAGAATGTGCGATTTCAGCATATATAGGACAGGACTGCATTAACTCATCATGAGTACCCTTACCCACCATCCTACCTTCATCAAGTACAATGATCTGCTCAGCTGTTTTGACTGTAGATACTCGTTGTGTGACAAGAAGAACTGTACTATTACCAGTTTTCTGCTTAAGTGCCCTTCGTAATGCTGATTCAGTTTTGAAATCCAAAGCAGAGAAGCTATCATCAAATATATAGATAGGAGCCTTCTTTACCAGTGCTCGAGCAATAGACAGTCGTTGTTTTTGACCACCAGATACATTACTACCACCCTGAGCAATTTCACTATCCATTCCTTTATCTTTAGAATTTACCAGCTTTCTTGCCTGGGCTATATCTATTGCAGAGTGCACATCCTCTTCAGCTGCATTCTCATCAGCAAAGTACATATTCGATTCAATCGTACCAGAGAACAAAGAACTCTTCTGGGGTACAAATCCGATTTTATCTCGTAGATCATGCTGGGTCACCTCTCGAATATCTATACCGTCAATGAGGATTTGTCCATTAGTTACGTCATAAAACCTGGGTATGAGATTTACCACTGTGGATTTACCAGAACCTGTAGATCCGATAAATGCCGTGGTCTTTCCCGGTAATGCTGTGAAGGATATATGTTCGATAGCACATGCCTTGGCACCTGGAAACTTAAAACAGACATCTCTAAATTCAATTTCTCCAAAAAATGGCTCAGAAAAACTCTTCGGTTCTACTGGATCTACGATCACAGGTTCTGTCTCCAGTACCTCGCTGATTCTTTTACCTGATACCACTGCTCGGGGGAGAATAATGAACATCATACTTAGCATGAGAAAGGCGAATACAATCTGGATGGCGTATTGCATGAAGGCCATCATATCACCTACTTGAAGGGCCAAATCAGCTACTTGATGAGCACCAACCCAAAGAATACCTATGGTCAGTCCATTCATCACCAGCATCATGATAGGCATCAGGATCACCATCAATCGATTGATATAGAGAGTAAGTGCAGTAAGATCCACATTGGCTTCATCAAATCGGTTCTCCTCATGTCTCTCCATATTGAAGGCACGTATAACTAGCATGCCAGAAAGACTTTCTCTTGCCACCAGGTTAATTCTATCAGTCATCTTCTGGATGGCTTGGAATTTGGGTAAGGCGATGAAGAAGACAATCATGATCAGACAAACAAGTATACCAACGGCTACGGCTATCAACCACCACATCGAGGTGGATTTGTTCAAAGCACGTATAATACCACCAACACCAATAATAGGGGCATAGAATACCATTCTTACTATCATGTATGTTACATTTTGAATCTGGGTAATATCATTGGTGGATCGTGTGATGAGGGATGCTGTGGAAAATCGATCAAACTCAGTACTGGAGTATCCCTCCACCTTGTTAAATACAGCACGACGGATATTTTTAGCCATTCCAGCTGCAGTTTTGGCACCTAGATAGCTTACAGATATGGTACAGATTACTGCTAATAAAGTCATAAGCAGCATCAAACCTCCTGCTTTGAGTAAATACAGCAATTGTATCCTATCCATATCTAACCCTACCTGTTCATACTCATATCTAACTGCTATAACAGAGACCTGGTCAAGCATAGTCTCACCCAATGATGTCAAACGCTCAGTAATTGATGCCATAATCTGGATCAAGGCTACTTGGGGATAAAAACTAAGCACATTGAAGAAATACGCCGGAAGTGCTGTATCAGGTAAGGCAGGTATAGTAATGTTCATCATTACAAAGAGTTCAGTGGCATTACTGGCCAGCATCTGCTCAAAATTGAATACTACTACCAGTGGCTCTTTGAAAACCTCATTTAACTGATCAATATCTGCATCCGAGCTATCCTCGAATACATAAATGGATTCATTAACCAGAACCGGGTAGTCTTCCAAGTAAGTATCATAATCTGTTGAATTTTCATCTATGAGTTGATAATTATCAAGGATTAGGCTTTTATTTGAATCATCCATGAATAAGAATACTCTATTCAATTCAGTCTCTCGTATTGCTATTGGCACAGCATTCTCGACACCTTGCTGTTGTATACCAGTATCTACAATATTTGATAGATAATCAGGTAATGCTAGTTCAAGATTGGCCTGGGCAAATAACAGAACTATTGCAAGCAAGATCATTAATGTATATGGCTTGGCAAATTTTATTATTTTCCACATTTTCTATTATCCGAACGATCTCGAAATTCTATATAAAATAATAGATTTGCCGAAACATTTTTTGAAAAATTTATCGAAAACAAGATATATTTTTGGTCAATCTAGAAGTGGATCTTCTAGAATTTTCTGTTTGAGCATCTCTTCCATAATTTCTGTGATGATCTTAAGTCGTTCATGCTCATACTCCATAATCTCCTTGTGACGTTCATACTCATCCTTTAGCTGTCTTACGGTTAAAATAGCAAATCCATTCTCTATCTGTTCTCGAAACTCTTTTGAATGAATATCCCTTTTTGATTGATGATGGGGACGAAATACTAGGGTTTCCTCAATTAATTTCTCAAAGATATGAAGGCCAAATTCTGTCAGGTGATATTCCTTATTCTTCTGGTTCCCAGTCTCTTTTTCATTGATTATTCCATCCCTCTCCATTTCAGATAATATTGGATACACAGATCCTGGAGAAGGTTTCCATTTTCCACCAGTTTTTGATTCGATTTTCTCCCTGATCTCATTTCCTGTTAGGAGTTCATCTGTTTTATAGAGTTGATGAAACATCCTGAAAATAATTACTCTTAGAAATCCTCGTTGAAACTTTGATAGCCATTCATCCAAAATTTCCTGCTCTGATTTCATCTAACAACAAACATTTCTTGTTTTTAAAAAAGATAGTTATTGTTCTCAAAAATATTTATCGATTTATCGTAACAAATTCATCATACAATATTTATTAATTTTTAACTACGAACATCCCAGTACTCCAGGTAAATCAATCATCCAGATATCACCCAATATTTGATCACCAGAAACAAATATTTTTAGAAATTTGAAGGAATGGCAAATTATGGTACGCTATTATGAACCCTCTGAAATGAAGAGAAGAGGATGGATGTATATTCTTGGAGGAAGTGTTCCAATTGTCATCTCAGTATTGCTCTGGCAGTGGTTGTTCATTATATTTGGTGGGTCATTAGTCTATTCTGGAGTGAATTTAATTAGAAAAGCCAATGAATGGGAGAAACAAATTGCTGAACATCAGATGATGGGTAAAGATCTAAGTATGAGCTATTCTCAGACCATGAATGTATTCCCTTTCAAACCAAAGAATCCAGCTGATGTTCCAATAGATCAGTCAAAAATGGAGGAGGCCAGAAGAAAAAGAATGCAAAACCAATCTAATCCCTATGTACATCAGGAGCGATATGAACAGCCTGATCAATATATCCCTCAGCAATTTATTTTCTGTGAGCAATGTGGTTATAAAATGGCTGTAAATACAATTAACTGTGAGAAGTGTGGCCACAGCATGTTTGCATAAGAATTGACTGTGATATTTCAAAAAAATCCTGTGTGATAATTGGCATGGTTAGCCTTGAGTTAAATGTTATATCAAATGTAATTCATAACGTTTAGTGGGTGAACGATTATGGGATTTTTTACCTTATCTCTTCTTTACCTTTAAAATAAACCTCGGAATCTTGAAATATGGTCCATGATAAACATAAGGTTCTTATGCTTTATATTGTAGGAATACTAATATTTCAAGTGGTTAATACTTCTGCAATCATTAGTTATGATGAAAATCAAAATGCAGAACCTCAAGATACAGATACATATAGACAACAGATCCCAACCAAGCATGATACTGAATTACAAATAGATAATGCCATTTCTGTCGGATTGGGAAGCTATACTGAGACCCTTCCTGAGGGAGCCACTGCCCCACCTTCTGAAATTTGGAAATCACAAAACTATGAAGGTCCGGTACAAACTGGAGACTGGATTAGTTCTGTATTATTTGAACCCTTTTCACAACCCCTATATGCACACCCAATGGCATACCGAGCAGTAGAAAATGGACTAGAGATGGGCTTTCCCTCTTTTACGGGAGCAGGTTACTTTCTTCACCGTGCAGATTTTGTAGTTGGAAGCTCAGTATTCAACCCAGATAATGCTACTCTTGAGCATACTTCGGATTGGTTTGCAGATATCAATATGGCTAATGGTGCACAGAGCCTTGTTGCATCGATCGGACATGGATCCCCATTTGCATATTTCAATTTGAATGCTGGGGATGCGACTCTTACTTTTGATGGAGATATCACAGTGTTTTATTTGGGTAACCAATATATTGGAATAACCACTCATTATGGCAATAGTTTTGGAATATTTTTACCCTCTGGATCAAGTATATCCGGAGCAGTAACAGGTTCACGATTGATAAGTATCGCGTTATCAGAGACGTATTTTTCCATTGTGGGATTACCAGATAATACAGAAGCATCATTACTTTACTATGCAGCCTATGCTTATGCTTTTGTTACTGACACTCAGGTCAGCTGGGATGTTGATGAGAAAGGATCCGTAATCACCACATACGAGGTCATTACCACGGTCAAGGAAGGAAACAATACGTCGACTATTATGGCCCTCTATCCCCATCAATGGAGAGATAATGATTTATCTTATTTATCTTTCACGTATCCTACCATTAGAGGAATCATGAAAGTCATACGTGGCAATAGTTTTCAAACCTCCTACAGGTATTCTGGTATCCTTCCTATGTTTCCTGAACAGAGTAATTTCGACAATATACTTCTATCAAACCTAGTGGATGAGGCTATCACAGGTTTGGATCTTCGTCCTGTAACTGATACCTACTGGGGAGGAAAAGAGGTAGGTAGATTAGCCCAATTACTACCCATTGCAGAACAAATGGGAAATTCCATTGCTGTGGAGATGATACTATCATCGCTTAAAAGTGAGTTGCAAAAATGGTTAACTGCAGGTGGAAATGAAGAATTCTACTATGATAAAACATGGGGTACATTAATAGGATACCCTGCCAGTTTTGGATCTGATACAGATTTAAATGATCATCACTTTCATTATGGTTACTGGATACAAGCAGCTGCAGCAATTGCCATAAGGGATAAAGTATGGGCAGCAGAGGAGAACTGGGGTGGAATGATTAACCTATTAATAAGAGATATAGCTGCTTCATCTCGTGAGGATAAGATGTTTCCCATATTAAGAAACTATGATATCTATGAGGGTCACTCCTGGGCATCAGGTACTGCCCAATACGATGCTGGTAATAATCAAGAATCATCATCTGAATCAATAAATGCTTGGGCATCTCTCATCCTCTGGGGGGAGGCTACTGGAAATACAACAATTAGGGATACTGGCATATATCTTTACACAACAGAGGTTCAGGCCATCAATAATTATTATTTTGACTTATATGATGATGTATTCACTGATTCTTACGAGTATAGCTGTGCGTCACTAGTATTCGGAGGAAAGTATGAACATGCCACATGGTTCTCTCCCAATGCACATATGATACATGGTATTATTATGCTACCTATCACTCCGGCATCAATTTACCTGGGGATGGATCCTAGTTATGTTATGCGTAATTATGAAGAAGCATATGAAGAAGATTCAAGTGAAATTTGGGCGGATATATTAACTGAGTATCTTGCTCTTTCAGATCCAACAGCAGCCATACTCAAGGCTAATACCTTGAATATGTGGGACATGAATAGTGATTTCAGGGTTGAAGAAGGTGATAGTAAGGCACATTCTTACCATTGGGTGCATAGTCTCGATCATATGGGTCTTCCAGATTTTGAGACAACTGCTAATACTACTCTGTACAATGTCTTCACAAAAGGAGTACAACGTACATACGTAGTATACAATGCTAAAGATACACCAATATCTGTCAAATTTTCAGATGGATTTATTATTACAAATATCGCTGCAAATTCACTTATTAGTATTCAAAATATTACAGGACCAGCTTATTCTCTATTCACAAATGTTGTTGGATCAGGATCCATCTCCCCATCAAGTGGATCGTATGCAGAGGGAAGTGAATTAGAAATCTCAGCATTTGCAGCTCAAGGATGGACATTTGACCATTGGGAGGGAGACCTTTCAGGTAATGAAAATCCAACAAGCATGGTATTAAATGGAAATAAATCAATAACTGCTGTTTTTGAAGAGAATGCTGCAAATGGAAATTTAGCATTTGAAAAGCCTGTAACGGTCTCCTCCGTAGAATCAGATAACTATCCTGGCTCAAATGCTGTTGATGGAATTGTGAGTACACGATGGTCATCAGAGTTCAATGATCCACAGTGGATCTACGTGGATCTTCTTAAAATCCATATAATTCAAATGATAGTATTGAATTGGGAAAATGCTTATGCTTCTTCGTATGAAATTCAACTATCCAACGATTCAAATAACTGGGAAACAATCTATACATCTTCAAATTCGAATGGTGGTATTGATGAGATATATGTAGCTGAATTGAGAGCAAGGTTTGTCCGTATGTTTGGATTGGATAGAGCAACAGAGTATGGTTATTCGATCTATGAGTTTGAAGTATACGGCAGATCTGGTGTACAGTATTCCTTAACTACCAATCTGGTGGGTTCAGGATATGTTTCTCCATCATATGGGATCTATGATGAGGGAACAAGTGTGACAATCACTGCAAGTACAATCTCAGGATGGAGATTCGATCATTGGGAAGGTGATGTGACTGGAAATGTTCCAACAATAAATGTAATCATGGATTCTCATAAGAATATCACTGCATATTTCCTAAAAATATCAGAAAGCCAATCTAATGATTCGAGTATATCAGCTAATATGATATTATTTGGGATGATTGCATTAATTGTTGTAAACAAGTCTAGAGTGTCCATAGCATCTTTTAAAAGATACAACAAGTAAAACTGAATTTGCCAGTCGTTGGATTAAATTATTAGCCAAAGCATCCCCTGAAGGATAAATCATACTAGGAAATACAAAATACCTAATAAGCTAGTCTAAAATCAAATTATAGATGGTTATTATTCAATTTGAAACACCTAGTGATATCAATTTCCATAATCTAGCCCTTGTAACTTATGAATCAGAGCAAACTTCACATTTGAACAGATCATCAGTAGAACACGTTGATCAAGCTATACGATTATTGGAAGCGAGATATCCATCAGAATCAATAATTACTGCATATATTGAAGAAAAACTTGTAGGATGGCTTGGATTGAAAAAACTGTCCAAAACTACATCCGAGCTGGGTCGATGGCATCCATTTGTAATACGAGTTGATGATGAACATACTATTGGGATGACCTTAATTCAGAATGCTATGGATAAATCAAAATCTTTAGGATTTTCTCGAATGGAGGCTGTACTCAATGCAGTTAATGATGATGCGATTTTGGAAAAAGTTTCCACTTGGTATAAAGCCTGTGGTTTTCAAATTGTTGAGGAATTATGCTACATGACCAAGAATTTGAACAATATAGTGTACAAAAAAGAGCATATTGAAGAGTATTTTATTGAATATCTAACAAATGCCCAAACAGATGAGTTATATGAATGTTGGTTACGATCATTTACTAGGGGTCAAGACAGAGATATGCTGGACAAAATAAATGCCGGTAAAGCCGAGGAAACCTTTGAGAAAACCTTCTCATCCAATAGAGCAATACTGGAGGATGCATCCATTGTTCTACGTTGGAATAACAAGCTCGTGGGTATTTCATTAGTCCTTCAACGTGAAGATGAGGGGCATGTGGATGTTCTGGTTATTGATCCAGATCATTGGAGAAATGGATTAGGTAGAATGTTGCTAGCTGAATCAGTTAATAGAATTGCAAAAGCTGGAATGAGTATTGCCTCGATAGGTGTTGATTCTTCAAATATTCCTGCAATCAACCTGTACGAAAAACTTGGTTTTGAAATTCAATCTAGGGCAGTAATTTATAGTAAAAGCCTATAAATAAGATTGAAGTACATACATTATTTTTATCTATTTTCTTGAATAGCTTTCAAATATTCATTTTCCTTTCTAATCCTATTCTCCAGCAATTTATTCTTTTTCTCAGCCCATTCAGGACCATCAAGTGGGAATTTATACATAGCAATTATACCGAATATCAGGAATATAATTGGAACCAAGGTATATGAAATTAATACTCCTGTAGAAACTGATGCTGGTTGAGCAGAAACCACCAAATCCTCGTTGAAGCCAAAGGCAACCATTATTGTTAGTGTAAGGAAATGTGCCAGGGATACTGCAGGTTTAGTTAATAAAGCATTCATACCAGAATACGTGGTCTCTCTTCGTTTTCCAGTCAATATTTCATCATGATCAACCGATTCCCCTTGCAAAGCAGCCTGTGCCATTACCAGTGTGAAAAGACCCATTATGACAAAGAGCAATCCAAAAACTATGATCTCTAAAGGTAATCGAGGACCTATTAGCAAACCGAGAATTAACATAATTGAGAATCCAAAGATAAGCAAATAAGAAGCTCTGATAATTACTTTTCTTAGACCTATGATGTCAATCTGCTTTATTAGGTATATTACACCATATATTGCAACTCCTAAACCAGCTACTGCGGATAAGATTGAAAAAATACCTGTGAATTCAATCACATAATCAAACATATACAAAAGACCACTCATGACATTTTCTAGTAATAATGTAAAAGCAAACATCATCACCTCAGCAATGAGGAATGGTCGATTTTTGAAGGTCTCGGATATAGATTCCCAAAATCCAAGAGGTTCTTCATGTACAGTATATCTATTTTCCTTGATAAGGTAACTTGCAGTATACAAGAGTATCCCAGCAATAAATGCAATGGCAGCCATAACAATTCTAAATGTCTGTAAATTAGGATTATCACCACCAAGTAGCATAGCAGGTAAAAACAGAGGAACCACCCAAGCAGGGGTACCTACGACAAAGGAGAAAGCTGCAATTTTAGCTCTTGCTGAACTTGAAATTGCCATTTCAGAGGATAGATTATTCACTATTAACCCCATAGTAGTAAACATAGTATCGAAAAGAAACAACATGAGGAGATGATTCCAGAATAAGCCCATATCTATGGCATCAATACCTGAATACCAATTACTAAGAAACTCAAGGCCAAATTCAGCTGATTGAATAAAGGGAACCCATACAAGCATGAAAACTATTGCATAAGGTATCGCACCAAATCGAATGTAGGGTATTCTTCGTCCAATTGATGTTTTAGTCTTATCCTGCATAATTCCAATCAAGGGATCATTTATTGCATTCCAAACGAGGAAGAGAATCCATGAAAGTGCCATGAGTCCAGGATTGAGTTTATACATCTTGAGATAGAAGATATCAATTGAACCGAAAGCAAGACCTGACAAGAGCGCATTTGATGAATCAACAGCCGTATATCCTAATTTTGATCCTAATGTCACTTGTTCTACCATTGATGAATTTTTAGAAGTCAACATAGGTTAACTAATTTTTTGTTATTTAACAATTCAGAATTGAAACAGAAGTAGAATAAATCTTAATCACCTTTGAAACAACCCTAGAAGCGTTAATTGAATAAATTCACACAAAATTAATCTATTTTTCTTCAATTCAGTAGGAAATTTATCCATTAAGAATAATTAATTGATTAAGCTCTGAGAGTTATCCAATTCTATCAACAGAGAAATATTTGAAAGAACCATAAATGCATTTTATAAATAATTGTGGAAAACACTTAAATGTCTAATATTATATTACATTAAGTGTCAGATATTAATCGACACCAAGGAATCGATATAAATTGCAAGAATCAGAAATAATAGAAGACTTAAGAGACAGAATTGTAAAATTTGTTAAAGATGAAAGGTACAGCAAAGCATTAGACCTCATTACCACTCTCATGGAATATGGAGAAAAATCCCCAGATTTTGATAAAGAATCTTGGGAAAAATATGAGAAACAGATTAAAGAACTTCAAAATAAGGATATGTAAATTTATTAAATGAACAGCTCATTTTTGAGATTAAGAAACATTTATACATAAAAAGAAATTCATCTTGAAAGTACTGAATAGAGTTATTAAGTGATCAATTCCTTGAGAATAGATCTTAAATGAGGTTTGGAGATAAATCATTAATAGATATTCATTCTTAGAGTGTATTCAAATAAATGATAGTAATATTATCATCTCTCTGCTGGTTGTGTTCTAGTGCGAATCGCACTAGGTTTTCAGCAACACAATCACTCCCTTTCATGGAGTAAATCTTCTCTATATTATTCATTTTAATTACTGGATAATCTATCAAACCATCTGTTGCTATTATTAATTCTGTTCCCTCATTATATTTCACTCGACCCATGTGATATCCAATTAATTCATCCTTATTAATCCATTCATAATAATTTCTTGAATCAATCTGGTAATAAGGACCCCAATGTCTTTTATCATCATGTGCGAAAATCATGACATCTCCTACTGAGAAGTATTGCAGTGTTTTCCGCACCCTATCAATACCCACGATGGAATAACTGGCCCAACCTACTGTTTGTTTCTCCCTCAGGTTCATCAGAGCTTGTTCAGTCAAACGATGGCAGAAGGTGATAAAATCATCATCCACACCAATCCACTGCGATGTGTAAATCAAATCTCTGAAAGTATCAAGTAGGATTTCTGTTGTATCTCGCTCCTTATGACCATCAATGACAATGCAGATAATATGACGAAGATCCTCACTATATACAACACATCCCCCATCCTCATTTATTCCAGGCTTGTAATCATGTATTTTCTTACCCACTGACCCTGCAAGAGATCCAAGCGGGAAGGATATCTTAAATATTTTATTGGGTTCAAGTGCCTTACTAGGATAGAAAGAAATATCATTCCATTTCAAGCTCATAATAGAATTATCAATATCCATTTTTTCAACCTGCTTGTATTGTCCAATATTCAAGACAAATAACAGGAAGTGATTGACCCGAATATCTAGTAAATTTTCTTTCACTAGAGAGTTTCTTTGATAGTGACAGCTTCATTAGGCCTTCATCAATGTTCAATCTAATGAAGGATCTTCATTTTTCAACATGAAAAATAAAATACTTAAAACAAATAAATAATTAAGTAAAGGATTTATTCATTACAAGTGGTATATTGCGGGATATGTATGTGAGGTTCATTTTATATCTAAAAATGGACAAATCAAAATCTACAAAGCATAAATTAAAATTAAATAGGATAATTAATTATTCAATCTATGGAAATTGAATACTTAAATTTGGGATCTGAATTTCTAAAGTTCTACAATAAAGCAAAGGAGAAACCAGAATTTGCGAGTGAATTGTATGATGAGATTGTTGCTCCATTAAGTCCTGGTTTTGATAAATTGATCAAAAGTAGTATTACTGAGAAAAATTTTGAAAACGCTATGAAGAATTTTGAAGATATTGAGGATATATTTTCACAGTATGCTGAAAAGATACCTAATATTATTGAATCATCGACCCATAGTTTCAAGAAATTTTTCCCTGATTTTTCTATCAAGAATCGAGTATTAATCGTTCATAGTTTTGGACAGTTTGATGGAGGTATTAGGATGATTGATGGGAGAAGAACGCTATGCTTTGGATTGGATGTAATATCAAGAATTCATAGGGGAACTGATATCACACCCCTGATCCACCATGAATTATTCCATCTATATCATTATACAAAATACAAGCTCTTGAATGAGGCATGGGAGGCATTTTATTTTGAAGGATTGGCCACTTATATTACTCATATTATGAATCCAGAGGCAACAGCGGCTCAGCTTCTACTTACGTTGCCTAAAGGGTTAATTGATAGAGTAGATAAGAACAGAGTCAAACATAAGGAAAAAATTCTCAAAGAGATTAATGTAAAGGATGATCAAGAGTTTTATGATGAATATTTCATCGGTCCTTTCTCCGAAACTAGATATAGAGCAGGATATTACATAGGTTTTCTATTTTGTCATTCATTAGCACAAAATAATTCTCTATCATCCCTACTCAAACCTGAAGATTTGAAACAAAGAATGATATCTTTTTTTGAGAGTGATTTTCTAGATTATCCTACCTTTAGTACAATTATCAACTTGAAAAATAAATGACATAAAAAAGGTTAATAATCAACATTGATAAGTAAAGTATTATTAGGTGCAAAGTATTTCTTTTTATTATGGCTAGTTCAATTAAAGTGTCAGATCAGACAAAACGATCTTTAGATAAATTATCAGCAAATTTACTAATAAATTATGACCTTAAATTCACACAAACAGAGATTATTGATTTATTAATAAAATTTGGTGAATCAAATATCGAATTATTTCTAGAACCAAAAAAGATGCCAAAATCAGGAGTATTTGAAAAAATCAAAGGATTACAGAAACCTTGGAAGATTGAAACTAATCCTGATTTAATTGATGATTTGTTGTATGGAGAATCTTAATTATGCGATATTTTATAGATACATCATTTATGGTTGGATTAGCGAATCCAAAAGATAAATACCATAAAGAGGCAAATGACATTTTTGAAAAAATATCTGAAAATAGCAATTCAGAGGTATTCATCTCAGATTATGTTATTGATGAATTCTTAAATATTGTACTTAAGGGAAGAACAATTCAGGATGTAATTGATTGGGGATCTATTTTATTTTCAGAGGAACTAGCAAATATTGTGTATAGCAATCAAGCAATCATTAAATCTGCATGGGAATTATTACAAGATGAGAAAAGTGAACGAAAACCATTGAATTTTACTGATTGTGTTGTTTTAATTAAAAACAAATTACTGAGATGTGATGAAATTTTGACATTTGATGATCGATTAAAAAATTTCTGAATCACCTGAATTTTCATTCTTAAGCTATCAGAAAACTTTTTTATACCTCATATTATATTTGAAAACTCTCATATTAATTTGAAAAATAAATGACATGAAATGTGTTAGTGTGTACAAGTTATTCTAACGATAAAGTGTGTCCCATTTGTACTATTAATTTAAATTCTAGACATCTTGGACGATATTAAAAGAGATATTTAAACAAGGTATCGAATTAATTTCGATTGTAGGATAAGAAATGAAACTATACTGACCAAGTATATTGAAAATCAAACAGTATGCAGGAAAAAATGATTTCAAAAAAGGTAGTGATTATGGCGATTTTTCTGTTACCTGACAATTTCATTCCCACTATTTCTGAAAAATTTTTCCTTATTCCCATTTATTCTGAAAATTTCATTCCCGTTGTGAAAATGAAAAATAAATGACATAACGTGTATTAATGTGTGATCGAATTTTTTAGTCATAATTTGTGTATTTCTTTTATTTGATCAATATTTTGTAGAAATAATCTTACAATATAATTTTTTATTGGATGATATGAAAAATCAAAATAATAATCAAATAAGGAATCTGAATTTATTATCTATAGATGGAAGAAAACAGTATTCAAACCTAAGTGAGGATAAATTTAAAGAAATTAAATTTAATATTATTGGTAAAATTCGAGCAGAACTTCAAATTCCATCATATGATGAAAATGAAGAAAAATGGTCAAATGAACATTCATCATATGTAGTTCAATTTCTGTCAAAATTGCAAGAACAATCAGTATCTCAAAAATCAAGAGACTTATATCAATTTATCACAGAATATTATTTAGATGAGTGTCTGTTTTATTTTGGAAAACATGTACAGCATGTTAACGAAGTTGACATTATCAATCTAATATTTGAAAGATATATCCGAAAAGTGCCGTTATCTAAAAAAGAAATCTCATTATCACTTAAAGCTCTTTATCAATTCTATAAATTCTTGTATGAGATAAGGGTAATTAATGAAGAAATTCTAGATTTTGTAAATAAGCTTAGAAAATACAAGGATTCCTTTGATCAAAGAGTGAATAGTAAACCTTCATCAGGTTTCTTCTGGGATGTGGACCAGAACTGGCATTCATCATTATTGGACTTTAAGGAACAAAAATTAAAAATGTACTTTCAATTAACACCTTTAGATTTAGAGCCACAGCCATATGTTGGTATGATAGAATCAGAATTAAGTAAACTGATCGAATTTGATTTAGTTAGACAATGGAGGAACTCAAAGGGATTATCTTTGAAAACAATTACTCGGGAATTATGGAATTATTCTGATACATGGTTTAATACTCCAAAGTCATTTTTGAAAAAATTAACTCCTAAAGATTGGATCATAATCGAACGAAGCTTTTTAGGTGAAGTACCTTCATTTCAATAAATCTATTTAAATCATAATCACATTGTTTGGCATCAGTTATCCAACAATTGTTATTAATTAATTCCAACAATAACACAATACTTGCATTTGTGAAAACTTTACCAATGATTAATGATTTCAATAGCTGGTTACAGAAAATTGGTGATTCTTGGTGACAAGTAAATTTTAAAAAGATAGATGATCTCTGATTTTTTTTGCAAAATGAATAAAATGTGGGGAATCAAACTAAACAACTTCCTGAACTCGATCGATCGATCTGACTGATTTCAAAATGATCTGGAATGAAAAAAAGAAGTTACTCTCTCATTATTGTTTATTTTGGAGGTATTTTCAATAAGTCGTGTAATATATTTTTCAAAAAGTTTTGGAATAGCATATATTTTTTCAAAAAGATTCAGAATGATATAAATATTATAAAGTATATTTTCATATAGTATTGGAATGACATTGAAATTATCAGATCATGATTTCTCAAGTGCAGTAAGGACAATCCCTGCCAAAGAGAGGGGAAATCGAGGAGTATTTCCCTCTAAAAAGGTAAAAGATGGAGTTGTTGAATATGAATCTCAGATTGAGCGTGATTTTTTTCTTTTGCTAGATCATGATGATCATGTAGCTCAATACCAGCACCAACCAATTAAGATTGTTTATGGGGATAACCAATCATATACCCCAGATGTTCATGTTCGATTTACCAATGGTTTGGAAATCCTGGTTGAAATCAAGGATGATGATACTTATCAACAAAACAGTGATCAATTCAAGGATAGGTGGGAAGCATGCAAAGAATTTGCTGAAGCTAGAGGAATGAGCTTTATTGTACTTACTGAAATCGATATTCGATCTGCAAGAATGTCAAATATTTGGTTTACATTGGGATCTGCTAAAGTATCCAGTAATGATAGATATATGGATAAGATGACAAGTATTATTCCAACGGATGGATTAGACTTTAAGTCTGCATGTTATGGAATATCTGAATTATTGAAGACAAATGTTAATAAAGCCAGCCAAGTTCTGTGCTATGCAATTTATCATGGGTATGTGTTTGTTGATACCTTCTCTGACAAACCAATTACAAATACGACAATAATCAAAAAGAAGACTAAAAACATTTTTCCATTTTCTCCATTATGGATTGAACTTGATGAAGCACTACAAATGAGAGATGAGGAGGAAATCTTCTCTATTGAGGTTAGTTCTGTCAAAGAAATCGATAAAGAAACAGTGGTTGAGGAGAACAAGAAAACAAGTAAAAAGGAAAAAATAGTCAAAGAATTTCTAAAAACTCCAAGCTTTAAACGTTCAAAGGAATGGAGAGCCAACTTTGAATCAAAACATGGAGTATCTATTAGCTCAGTATATTATTGGGTAAAGAAATATGAGGAAGAAGGGAAGTTTGGATTGAAAGATAAATACTCAAAATCAGGTAGAAATAAGACCTGGGATAGTTTTACGCTGGAGATACTTGAGAAAGGGAGAAAGGCTTTCTTAAATCCAAATTACTCCGTGAAAAAAGCGTATGAAGAAATAGTTGAGGGCTCTTGGGATCAAGAGGATGATCCTCCAAGCTATTCCAGTTTCTGGAGATATATCAAGGAAAATACTTCTTACCATGACATAGAAGTAGCTAAAAAGGGAAGAAAAAGAAAGAGAGATTTAGAACCTGCCCTGAAATCATTCCAAGGAGCGATTATGCCAATGCAGGTACTGCAATTTGATAACACACCCTTTGATTTGTTTATTCAGGATGAAGAGGTAAAAAGGAGTATTGGCACTCCTAATCTGTGTGCAGCAATTGATGTATATTCCAGGATGATAACTGGTTTTGAATTATCACTCAATCCAATAAATAGACAATCAGTACTCGAAACTCTGGTTCAATCAATTCTTCCCAAAGATCGATTTATTTCAAATATCTTCAAGGAAGGAGATTATTACCCTAACTGGGAGATACAAGGATTTCCAGTTCTGATACTTGTGGATAATGGGATGGATTATCGATCACAGGATGTTAGAAGATTCTGTGTTGAATATGATATTATCCTTGAATTTGCCCCAATCAGAAAACCAAGGTATAAAGCATATATTGAGAATTGGTTCAACATCCTAAAAGAAGCAATAGCTTTTGAACTATCTGAAGATGGATTCAGACCAAATATTAGAAAACGACTTGAAAATCCAGATTTTGATCCAGAAGCAAATGTCATCTTTACCTATCAACAGAGCGAACTATGGCTTGCCTCGTGGATTTTGGATGAGTACCATCTAAACAACACATACAATGATGGTTTACCTGCTCCAAGTATCAGAATGGAGAACTATGAAATGGGAAATGGAGCAATTATATTACCGCAGGCACGAGATCACCCCACTAAAAAATCAGAGGTGACCTTGCTTCAAGTTAATGCTCTAGGAACCACGACAAGAGTATTGAAGGATAATATTGAATTTTCAAATCTGAATTACACAAGCTCAGAGTTAATTACTTTATATAATCAAAAGGGAAAGATAAAATTAACTATTTTGTATGACATGAGAGATATTCGAATTATCTGGGCATTACATCCAGATACAAAAAAACCGATAGAATTAGAACTGAGTTATGGCTGGGCAAATACATTTGTTGAGGTTTATGGCTACGCACCTATTGCCTTATCATTTTGGAAAAAAGAAATTGCCTTGATAAGAGAGAGAAATAGAGAGAGAATTACTTTGGCCCTATTTAGAAAGGAAAAGGGTAAGGCATTTCGCAGTCAATTGAGACAGAGGGCAAGAGAAACTAAAAAATCAAAAAGAAACAGAAGAGAGCTTGAAACTCAAAAGGAAAATCAAATGAAGTTGAGTAGAAAATCTATAAGCCCTGCATCATTTACAGGTAAAAAGTTTGAAGATCTTCAAGAGGATGAAAAACCTAAATCCAAGAGATCTAGCGTAAAAACTATACGAATACCAAAGAATGAGAACAATCCATTCTCAGGTAAAAAACGAAAGAAAAGAGGTAAATAAGATGACTGGAACTAATATTGAGGAATTTCAAATTCCAGAGGAACATATAGAATTGGTTAGAAGACCTAAAAATAAGAAAATTCAGATGATTCTGGATCAGATCACATCAAGAAATGCATTTTACATGTTTGAGCAGGCAGAGAGCATATTGCTAACTGAATTGAGATCAAGATTTCTCGATTATTCAAAGGATAGCAATGATAGAGGGCGAATAGTACTATTCTGGGGAGATTATAATGTGGGTAAAACATATCTATTGAAATATTCACAGGCATTATTCCACAAAGAATACAAAAAACTCTGGGAGAAGGATAAATTCCCTATTTTAAGGAAAAATATCCCAGATGATATACGAACAGGAGAACAATTTCTTTTGTGGTTATTGGATGTGCTCGGTGGCCAGGTAGATCCAAAGCAATTGAAGAATTGGGAAAAGCTACAACAAACTAGAACACGGTTGATTGATAGAGTAATCAAATACTGTAATATCAATCAGGTAAGGCTGTTCATGATGGATGAATCACAGCGTCTACTGAAGGCAAAAAATGTAAACCTGCCATCAATTTTCGAGGTGATCAAGGACTTACTTAATGGAGAAAATTGGGCAGATCAGAGATTAAAAACTTGTTTCATACTTGTTGGAACACCCGAAGCCCTACCTATTTTCAAGGTTGAGAATTGGATACAGGGCAGAACGCATACTATTCACCTAAAGGGATTGAATGAAGATGCTTTTTCAGATTTTCTGTGGCAGATTTTTGATGACTTTGTCCAAATAGGAGTTTCAAGAGAATGGGAACTAGTTGTGTTTGATAAGGAAAATGACGAGGTAATCAATCCAAAACATGCTACCGTGCTGTATGAAAGATCACTAGGAAAACCTGGTCTCGCTGTAGAGATAATACGAGAAGCCACCAAACGAGCCCTCAATTCAGGCAGATTTTATCCTACTCTGGATGATTATACCAAAGTGATTATTGACGGTACGGAGATAAATCTTGAAGATGAGGAATTTGATGACGAAAACAATTACCGCACACTTGGAAAGATGCTAGCAGAGGAACAGACGGGTATAATAGTATACGACATCAATGATTTGAGGTGTAAAGTTCGAGATTGTAAATCGCCTTACGTCAACAAACCCTATAAATCAGGAGCTGCTCTACTTAGGCATTATAGGACAAATCATCCAAAATATGCCATTCATGATGTTGATGGTAATATAATTGATTCCTAAATCAGGCGAAAACCATGCTAATCAAGGAATTTCAACCAATTGACAACAATATTCAGGTTTTATCAAATCCAAATATCTGGGCTGTAGAGGATAGGGAATTATTGGGTGAATATTTGTCTAAATTAGTCAAAGATTTATTAGAAATAATTCCAGGCTTTATCAAAAATGGTTATGTTGATAATAATCCTATGCAATCGGGAATAAAACCTAAATTACTGAGGGATGTTTGCTACTGGTTGAGTGAAGACCGATGCCTAACGGATGCTCTATTTGAATCCAATGGGTGGAAAGAATTATTGGGTTTGGAATTGGCCAAATATCAACTGCGAAAATATTACAAACGGCATGAAGAACTTCCACTCTCAAAACAATTCATTTCATTATCTGGAGCAATACGAAAAGGTAGATGGAGAAAATACAGTATCACAACTTGGAATGAATTGCTGAATCAAATATTTGGAGAAACAAAGAATAAGGAGTGGGGACATTATGTTGGAAGTACGGGATTTGAAAATGCAGTTCGAGAGGCAAAAGAATTTGCACAGAAAGAAGGAAGACTACCCAAATCCAATGATCTAATAACCATTAAAACAAAGATCACTGAAGGATACTGGAGAGAAATGGGTGTTTTCAAATGGAATGACTTTCTCAAACATGTATTTGATGATGTAAATGTGGACAGATCAATTAATTATTCATTGTATGAAGGAAAGGAAGGATTGAAACTGGCTCAGAATGAAACAAAGCAATTCAAAATTAAATATAATAAAAACCCAAGGATTTCAGATCTTCAGCATATCTCAAGGGTAATTGATAATGGTAATTGGATCGCATTTGGGATATTAAACTGGAATGAATTTCTATCAAAAACAACAGGAGTAATTAATATGCGACATAACAAATATGTTGCATACAAAGGTAAGAAGGGATTGGAAAAAGCACAAGAAGAAGCTAAATTGTTTGAGATGAATAAAGGTAGGCTACCAAAAAGAAGAGATCTCAAGGCCATTAATCAGGCTATTATGAATGGTTATTGGAAAAGATTTGGGATTTTTAGATTTAATGATTTTCTCCAGTTTACATTCGGGAAAATAAATATGAAAGCTAATGGATATTACAAGGGAAAGAGAGGATTAAATAGAGCATTAAAAGAAGGTTTGAATTTTTATGATGCAAATGGTAAATTACCTTCAAAAAGAAATCTCAGGACTATTTACAGCTTGATTTACGATAGAGGTTATTGGAAGGATTTAGGTATTAACAACTGGGAGGATTATAAATTAGAAGTTTTGAGGATTTCATAAATCTAAAAGATCATTAATTGAACTCTACTTCTATATACTCTGTTGTATCATGACCTAAAATATCAACAAAATTTATTACAATCATAAATCGACCTGGTTGTTTATATTGATAATGAAACGAATCTTTGACACTATTTGTTATTTTTCTTCCGGCCCCAATTTTTCTGTACGAAATCTCTTGCGCATTAAATAGTTCAATTGAATCGTAATCCCAGTCAATTGCCCAAAAATCAATTAAATCAATTTTTTCAAAATTATTATCTGTCAAAATCGAATCTAAATTTTCCTCAGACGATACTATCACATCGTTTATTCTGATTTTAATTTTTCTCTTTACTGGATCAATTTCGTGTATTATATCAACAAATGGTAAATCTATAAATGGTAAATTTCCTTTATTAGATCTGTATAGTAAATCACTAGGTATCTTTTTCAATTCAACTGTAATCTTTTCCTCTTTTTGAATTAATTTCTTAAAAAACGTTGCTTCCATCATGAAATCCCATCCTAATATAATTAATTTATCTCCACCTAATTTTTTCACTTCTTCCATCACGCTTTTAATCTCAGTTGGAGAAATCATCGTATCTATATTACCAACATGAATATATGCGTCCTGTTTTTTACCATGAATAAAAGGATTCTCTGTTATGTATTCACCTTTAAAAGCTTTAACAATATATTTGTAATATTCATCTAAACTATCAGAAATATGCTTTTTCGATTGATTATCTTTTAAATTTTGCATTAAAACTAGGTGTTTATTGTACATTTCTAAGTTCAGTAATTGAAATGGAATTTGTTTCTTATTATTCAATATTCGTTTTTTGATTTCATTTATTGAATATCTGCTAAGATCAACCCCAATCCATTTTCTTTCTAACTCAGAAGCAACAGCTAACGTTGTACCAGATCCAGAAAAGAAGTCTGCGACAAGGTCATCTTTTTTACTAAAAGTAGTTATCACTCGCTTTAATAATTCTATTGAATTTTCAGTTGGATATAAGGTTTTTTTGGTTTTTTCGTAACCTACAATATCTAACCAGATGTTGTTGTTTGATTTTGTTTCAATTTCGTCTTGATTTACCCTTTTTGCCTTAGTAATATCAATTTGATATTTTGCTTTTGATGTCTTTTGATAAATATATAAATTATCAAATTGATGAATTAAATGTTTTTGAGTATTTAAATATTTTTCTGTTACTGTTTTAGTCATTCTTCTGACAGGAAAATCTCCGATGAAATTTTGAGGTCCAAAAATTTGATCCAACACAATTTTCGAATAATGCCCAAAATGATAATCAAATCTAACAACAATAAAACCGTCATCTCTAAGTAATTTATGCATTTCAATTACCCGTTCATAAAACCAATGAGCAAATGAATACGCAGGATTTTTGCCGTACCAGATATTCTTATAAGCAATATCCTGAATTACTGATGGTCCTTGTTTGATGGTCTTATTGCTTAGTCCAATCGGTATGTCAATTACCTCATCCGTACCTGTATAAAATGGAGGATCAATATATATTAATTTAATTTTTTCAGTAAATTTTGATTTTAAGGAATTTAAAGCATACAAATTATCACCCCATATAAGTAAATTGTACCAATAATCTTCCCCATTATTGTTATTTGCATTGTCATCTAAATAATCAAAAAATTGCACAAGATCTTTATACTGAACACCTTTGTGAGTGGTAGTTTTTATTGATTCAGTCGAATGATTAACTTTATTTCTTTTATGATCTTCATAAGCATTATATGTTTCCAAAATTTGCAATGGAACATTAAATGATATTTTAGGCTTATTAAAATTAATTTTCAACATATTTCTGCCTCCTAATTTCTGTAACTTGTTCTTGAAATGATAATTTTATGCCAATTTCCTTGAAAAAGTTTTCTTCTATAAATAAATATGTCCAATCCTCACCAGCTCTCTTTGTCCAATTCTCACCTACTATCCGTTTTAAATCAGTTGACTTTTTATCAATAAATCCTTCTCCTTTGGTTTCAACAAGATAGAATTTATTATTAATGTCCTTAACAAAGAAATCAGGTAAATATCTTTTTAGAAATCCATTATGATTATAATATAGATAAAATCTCATTGCAGGAGTAATTTTACAGAATGAAACAATTTCGTTTTCTTTATCAAGGTACCTACTAAACTCTTCTTCTAACGAACTATCGATTTCTGTAAAATTAAAGATACTCTTCTTGTTTGAAATGACTTTTTTGGAAACATACCGATTTGGTGTCTGAGATACCTCAAAATATTGATTTGATTTATTAAACTCTTTTTCTTTTATCGTGAGTTCTGAAAATTTTGTTTTAAATATTTCATATATGTTTTTTATAACTAATGGATGATTTAATTTTTTCATAATTTCTTCATCAGAATAAATTATTTCCTTATCAAAAAAATCCTTCTGTATATAATTTTTAAATTTAGGTAAAAATTGTGTTAACGAAGTCGAAATATGTAATTTTTTCATAATTCGTTTTACTAAATATGTTAGATATTGATTTATATTATAATAGTAAACAAAATCTAAGTCTAATTCCCTGATAATTTCATCTTTAGCATATATCTTCTCATAATATTTTGCATCTCTAATCTCAATTTTATCAATTTGCATTTGTTTTTTAGGAAATTGATTCCAATTTAAATTTTGAAAAACATCAGTTTCTAAAAAATATCCACCAGATAAAATTGGTATTCTAAGATTTAGATGGATATTTGAAATTTCTGGAAAAACAAGAATTGCACCAGGTTTTGGTAGATTCTGCTTAGCAGCATCAATTTTGAACATTTCAAATGTATCTTTATCTAATCCTTCAGAAATTAAGGCTGATCGAATTAATGGTACAAAGCTTGAATGCTCAATTATAGTTAATTCTTCTTTTTGTTCAAGACTAAATTGTTTTCTAAGTCCTCTACCTAGAGTTTGCTCAACTAAGATTTGAGATTGATATGATCTTAGAGGAATTATCGAAACAACACTTTTTACATCCCATCCTTCTTTCAGCATAAGAACACTAACTATTATTTTAAAGGGATTATCTAAATTATCAATAGTTCTGGCAGCCTGAATCAATTCTGTTTCTTCTTGATCCAATAATTCTCCTTTCTTATTTCCTCTATCTATAGTATGTATTAACAATACTTCACTTGATTTGTACCTTGGATATTGATTTACTATAAAATTCCATACTTGATCTGCATTTCTGTTATTATCTGCCATTATAAATAAAACTGCTTTCTTTCCTAATTTTTCTAATAATGTCTCATACTCTTCTCTGACTTGAATACCAGCTTGAATTTGATATTGATTCATTAATCCAAAATCATCAGTTTCAATATTAGGAATGTTTTCCAAGGAACCAATTTTTGGAAATTTAACTATTCCATCCTTAATTGCTGAAGAAAGTGGATAATCATAAATTATATGATCAAATAATCTTGATTGATCATCCAAATACCTAGGAGTCGCAGTGAAATCAACTTGGGAGATTATTCTTGAATTTGAAGTTTTTTTCAGCTTGTTATTGATTTTAACTATTGTTTTATTCCATGTTAGGTATTCAGAATGAACATGATGAGCTTCATCATTCATAACGATTAGATTATTTCCATTAATTATTGAATTAAATAACGGATTATCTGGTGTCGATCTATCAATCAACTCATTTTTTTCTATTTGAAAATCTGATCCTGAAATAACCCCTGCTTTTTTTATTATTGTATTTACAGATTCGGTATTAGAGTATAATTGTTGAATATTAGTTAGATAAATTACTGTTTCTAATTTTGAAGTATTTATTTCAGATTTATATATTACATTAATACTAAATTGGTACTTGTTTACCCCCCTAACTTAACTTCCACAACTTAATATCCCAAGAATCTCATCGTAGGGATTATTTCCTCTAAGATTCCATGTCTCAAACATGGTGGCAAACCGTTCCAGGGTTTGCTTGCCTCGGTCAGAGGCAACAAAACCTCTGATCTTGC
>JADCLS010000018.1 GCA_026702845.1 Candidatus Heimdallarchaeota archaeon | reverse complement strand
TTTTTTAAATGGCGGTAAGAATTATTAAATACTATGAATTTTCAAGTTAATTTGTAATGGGGGAGAGATGGGGGCTTTTTTTATATTAAATTGTTAGACTTAATAGTGTAATTTTGCATTAACTATTGTTTGAAGGTAGTTAGAATTTGGTTTTATGTGTATGAACCATATCTTGGTTGCAGTACTTTCCTTTGGTAAAACCTTTAATATATTAGTCGCAATAAGAATTTAAATCTTGCGAGTGCAAGCTTTCCATGTACTGCTGAGCTAACTGAAATTCGTTTCTTAATAATTGGAAAAAAAATGATTAGGTCTCAAATATACACAATGGCCTGATTATCAGTACTTCAAGGAAATTTTAATTTCAGAATTGACACAGTAAGAGCATTATAAGTTGATCTTAAGCTAATATAAAATGTATTAATTACCTAATGATGTCTAATCATCAAAAATACTTAAATAATCATGGTTATTGTTCGAGTTACCAATGGGTTATTAGAATAAAGCCTATTAGGAGGATTTTAAAAAATGACACAAGTAGTAGTACCACTACCACAACGAAATTTTGTCTTATGGTTCCTGTTTGGAATTTTTACTCTCGGAATCGGTATGTTAATCTATATGATTGTATCACAAGGCGATTTAGACAAATTTTCAAAGGATGTATTTCGTCGAACTAGCACCATGGTTTCAGTACCTTCAGGTATTTTATATCTGATCCCAATTGTGAATATTTTCATAATTATTGGAAGATTTGATAAATTAAATACCTTATTGAATGTAAGTGGAATACAAATTCCACAAAGGACAATGTCTGGAATAATGGTTTTCTTAATCAATTTCCTACCCATCATTGGAACTATAATTGCTCTTCTACAATTTGCGAAATGGCAGAGCATAATGAACCAAGTTTCTATGATCTCCATGCAAGGCTAAAAATGCTTATTTCAGAATAAAAATATTTCTAAGATAATTATTATACGTAGAGAAACTCTTACATGCATAAAGTGCTCAAAAATATTTTGAGTAAAATTTGCTAAAGAACAAATTAATTGATTCCTGATATTATTTCAACTCTCAAACAGTACATTCTCCTTTTATTGCTAATGAATGAGATCAACTTCCATTATTATTATAATTTGAACAGTAGCCAATTCTCCTAATCCAAAAGGTGGAGTATATTGGCCAGACGGTCTATTCGGGGGGTGGGGTTACCATAAAAAAGTGATATTAAGTAGAGAATCATATAATCTTGAAGATGCCAAGAAATTGTGGGAAATTTCTGAGGAACTCACAGGGATAATAACTATTATTAAACAGGCTTGAAAACCTCGTATCCCTTTTTCGATATTAAATTTCTTCAATTTTTCTTGATCTTATTCTCTTTCAGAATATCATATATGCCTATAATATCCTGGCATACTCACCGCATCAATAATTGTTGCTATTAAATCGAGTATGAGCATCACTAGTGATACAACTCTGTTTACTGTCATCACTGCATGGTAAATTACTGGTCCCTTCTCACCGGCCCAGTCAGTATACCCAAACATGAGTAGAAATTGGAATACTGTATCTATGGCTCCTTGAATAAAGGTGGCAATCATACCTAGGATTGTATGTGCTCTCTCCCAATCTGTGGAAATGCTCCAATATTTCTTCAAATTAACAGCTGTCCATGCAATATCCATTATTCCAATAAGAGCTCCTCTAACGATATCGATGAAGGTACAGATCTTCTCTAGTACATTCTTTGTAGTTTCATCTTGAGTTCTAGCGGCCCATATAGTCGGCATTAAGAGAAACATTCCCGAGAAGAAATCTACACCAACAGTGGCAACTGCTTGTATCCATTCATCTAGATCCTTGTCTGCCTCGGTTGTGTTATCCGCCCCTATAACCCCAGTGAATAAACTTACAATTATCTGTTGTCCATCAGAGAACGCAAGTAGTACCCAATTTAGCAAGGTGAATTTCAAGATATTTTCAGCTTCTCTATCTCCATCATCAAAATCCTTCAGATCAGATATTTGTTGCCATACATCCAGGGCAATCTGCAATCCCCCCATAATCAAGCTGACAATATTGGATATCAATTCAGCCGTATCGGAAGCCTCCCAATCAGGAGATAACTTGTTATTCTTTTCATCAAGTACTCTTGATACACCATTCATGGTTATACTTGATTCATAAACTGCTATATCCTCTATCTGAAATATGAATTGTTCCATGCTATTTAGATAGATACTGTTGAAACTAAAGATATCCTCAACCATGGTCACAATATCACTGACAATTAGACCAAGGATCAATCCCGGTTTGAGAATAGTTCTAATGATGTCATTCATGGAGAGTAGGTACTCTGCATTATCAATGAAGAAATTATCCATTATATTCATGATATTCTCGCCATTGATATTAGACAAAGCATCTGCAAGAATGGCAAATGGATTCCTCAAGAACTCCAAGATTGCAAACAACATATCAAGAAGATCTCCATCTTCAGAGGAGAAATCAAGCGGTCCAAGATCGGGAGCTAAGGCTTGAAAATCTGCAAATAGATCTTCTGCCATTTGCTCTATTGCCTGCACATAAGGCCAAATCGTATTCTTAAGTATCCGTTCTAAAGTTCGATAAATAAGGTCATTCACAATTTCGAGAGCTTTACCCGCAAGAAACTCAAAGGCCAGTTGTATAACCGATCCTTCAAAGAAATCTAGAATCGGACCAAGTACTGGTTCAATAAGTGCTCGAGCAGGTTCAAGTGAAGGCATATACTTATCTGCAAGATCTGAAATGTCATTAATGGTGTTATTGATCTCAGCAAATGGTCCAGTTGATAGTGCAATATCCATCTGTACAACAGCATTGCTCCTCTCCTGAACATATGCATCAGTTAATATGTCAAAACCTGCATCTGCTCGCTGTCCATATACAGTATCTCTTGTCAAGAAATTAATGGTATCTTCAACAAATCCCTCCCAGATCATGTCGAATACAGCACCAATGAAGTCAACAACCACCCAGTATGTTGTGTTAACAAAATCAATCACTGCCTCGATCACATCCATCACTACGTCACCAATTTCCTCGAGAACAGCGACTGTCCAGTCCCAGATATCCTCTACAACAGAAAGCACAGTCTCCCAGAAATCCTCCCATACTGCTTCATCAGAAACTTCTAACTCTCTACTGATGACTCTGATATTTCCACCGATATCAACTATTTCTACGGTTAGTTCTGTTGTACCTCTATCCCACATCTCCTGTGAGATGGTGAAATACTCATTGAAATAGTAATCGCCTTGATTGATATTCCTGATAGTTTTCTTAAGAACTCCATCTTGAATCACTTTGATATGTGAAATACCTGCTTGATCTCTAATATTCATACGCATATTGATTTTTGGATCAAAGAAACCCTCAACAGATGGTTCCCTCTCCTCACCAACAACTGAAATTGATCCAGTTACATCTATATCGTAAGGAATTCCCGCAAAGGTTTTCACATCAAGGCCAAACCCACTAATCTGCCATGTACTTTCATAGAATTGGTTGAATGTGGCATACTCAGCATATATCTCAAAGATATTCTCCTGGGCAAATCTTGTGAAGGCTTCCTGTGTTTTTCGTACAATAGTTGACCAGGAATGTAGAACAGGCCAATCTGCACAGATACCTAGTACACATACTTCCTTCCAATAGAAATAGCTCTCTATCAGGTTCCAGAACCAACTTGCAATGTTTTTCATGATATTCCAGACCATATCCAATCCTGCAATAAGAGTATCTCCGATTCTCCTAACCGTCTCACTAGCTACAGATTCATATCTCACTGAGATTCCTCCTTGGATAGATGCAGGAGTATAATCAGAAATCAATTTTTGAGGATCAAACTGATCCAAGATTCCATCACCATCTGAATCTGCACTAGCTGGGTTAGATACGTTTTCAGTATCTCCCATCAATTCTTCGTAGTCTGAGAGGCCATCTCCATCAGTATCCCAGTTATTCGGATTGGTATATGCCCGTACAGTATAATTATAAGCAGTGGGTTTAACCAGAATAGTTCCATCTTCTGCGTATTTGGCATCACCAATTTGAACTACAGGAATGTCAAATCCCTTGATCTCAAGACCATCCACTAGGCCATCTCCATCAGAATCAGCAGAGATGATATTTGTGTGATAAATATGGATCTCAGCACTATCATTGATCCCATCAGAATCAGAGTCTCTGTTGGTACCCACTGAATGATAGGTGAACACTTCATCAAAATCTGATATCCCATCCTCATCACTATCATTTGCCAAAGGTGAAAGATAGAAGGTCTTCGTTGACTTTTGCCCCTTATCATCCAAATAATCACAGGTATAGGCGATCGTGGTCTCATCATAATCAGATAACCCATCACCATCAGAATCTGCATTTAGTAATGAGGTGCCGTAATTCTGCTCCATAAGGTCATCCAGACCATCATCATCAGTATCTGCTTTGCTTGGGTCAATCTTTAGGCTGAATTCATAGTAATCAGTCACCCCATCATTATCGGTATCTTCTTTTAAAGGTGAGGAATGGACCTCCCTTATTTCCAGGCCGTCTGGTGTGACCAAGTAAATTTGCCAACCAAATACTTCTTCTCCATCTAATAGACCATCATTATCCGTATCTTCACTTGCAGGATTTGAGCCAATTTGAAGTTCACCAAATGCACCAAATCCATCCGTCAACATATCACCGTCTGAATCAGTATTATTATCTGAGGTTCCATAATATTCCTCAAGGAAAACAGGGAGACCATCTCCATCATGATCGTTCTTTAATAGATACTCCACTGGATCTGCATTACCATCACCATTAGTATCTGCACTGAGGATGGAGTAATCCTCTTCTGTTACATTATCCATCAGGGTTTCAAGTTCATCTGTGATTAAATCCCCATCCTTATCTATTGTAACAATGAGAGAGGTTGATTTGGTTGAAACGATATCACTTGTATTATTATCTAGCAACCTCATTGATACACGATATTCACCAGATGGTAATTCAACAGTATTTAAGCTCTCCATAATGGTGAGAGTTTCTTTAAGGCTATCAAATTGCATATCAGTGCCAATCATTGATGTGTTAACCTCAAACTTGAAACTGAAGCTATCTGGATAGAACATACCAAATCCTGTATCAATAATAATTCCATTTTTATCATAAAGAGTAAAATCAATTGCATATTCATCTATCTTGGAAAATTGTTCAAACACTCCAGGACTGATTGAGCCTCCTATCGTGACTAGATTTCCTGTGGGATTTCCATAAAGGAAATGACGTGGAATTGAAATCTCAACAGGTACTGAAGTAATATTTAGACGGAAGTCAAAGGTATAATTTGCTCCTGATCTATCGTAGACGACTAAGTTTGTGAGAATTACTCTGTCTGATTTTAACCAGATTGAATGAGTATTATGACTAGTTCCATCTATATCCCATTGATACTCTAATCCTAGAAGATCAAATGGACTATCCTTGATATAGGGCAAAATAGAAACAATATTACCCTCTATTACATCAACTGTCTCACTCATGGCCTCAGCAACAGGTGGGCCATTGAAAATCCCAATAATATTCTCTGTGTAATCAATCACATTGTACTGATCCACCACTCTGAGCGTGAAGGTGTAATTTCCATTCTGAGTGTAGGCATGATTGCATCTGGTTCCATAACCAGCTGTTCCATCTCCGAAATCCCAGTAAAACCTTAGATCATCAAAATCCTCATCACCTAGCACTTTGGTTACTTCAAATACAAGCTCTTCACCTGCAAGCTGCACTCCTCGTACCACAGTTGAATATAAGGGCATAGGTGCATTCAGCGTCAGTTCCATGAATTCTACATGTTCATAGTAGTTATCGAAAATCACTATCCAGAGTAAGTATTTTCCAGCGTACTCATATGAAAAAGTTGGATACCTTTCAAGAGTAGTATTCCCATTTCCAAAGTGCCATTTGTACTCAAGTATTGCTGGATTGGGATGGTTTGGATAGAGCATGAAAGTTGTGGGTTGATTGATATTGTAGGTATTCTTATTATTGAAAAACGCTACTGGAGCATAATATTCAATCAGGTGACCCCAATATCCCCAGGTGCTCTTATCTTGATATTCAGCTGGTTTTGGTAATTTCAAGTAATCTAGTATAGGGAATTGGTAAATATCAGATGTAGCTCCATCTTCATCCTCCGCCCAGTAATAGATTGTATCGGTAGTCTCACCAAATGGTAAAAATCCAGTAATTGTTACTATTCCCGTGCTTGGCCCATATTCTGGAGCAGCAAAAGATACATTGTAAGAATTACTTCCCAGATCTAGAAATACGGTGAGATCATCATTTCCTGGATCAAAAACAGAGAAGTTATAGGTTGTTGGAAATCCTCTATCAAGTGGAGCTATGGGAAAACGGTATGTATCATCAACACAAGCACCAGATTCAGTTGCACATTCATTAACGGTGTGAACAATCTCTCCATTATCAAGAATGAAATTGACCCCCACAAATGTGGTGTGATCAATGGTGTCATTCATGAGGATCAAAATATCCCAGTATTCCTCCAGTGGTTGTTGTAAACCATCAATTCTATAGAGGACACGAGATGTATTTCTCAACTCATCCAGATTAGTAATATTGAAGGATTCGATTTTCTCACCACTAGCATACAATGTAATATTCGCTTTGGAATTCATGGTTCCCCACATGGTGAACTCAATCGAGAATTCATTAGTAATTCCAGAGAGTAGACTCACATAAGGCCTATTATTCACTAGATGGATATTATCAGTGGAGTAGTAATCTGAAGCCCCATCATCATCAGTGATAGTCAATTCCACATTATAGGTACCATTGTCATAATAGGGCCTGGACAATTCTCTACCCATTCCAGGTACTCCCCAATCAAAATCTAGGAAGGTAAGATCACTATCTGATTCCACAAAATTGGCAAATGAAGTCACCGTTTCACCCTCTACATATACTGATCTTGAATTCCAAATGCTGTGAATTGTGGGAGCTTTGTTCATAATCTCAACAATAGCTGTTGCATTGTTTCTAGCTCCGTCATTATCGATTGTAGTTAGAGTAACGGTATAATTGCCATCAAGGGTGTAATAATGTTCTACAACCCTGCCTTCCTCCATTAGGCCATCTCCGAATGACCAGACATATCTCATACTATCAAGATCTGAGCTGCTATCACTCACTCCACCAGTGAAGGTTATGATCACATCTTCATTTACTATATTAGAGCTCATATCTATGGCAGCAATAGGTTCTTTATTCAATACAGTTACATCAAGGTATGTTGTATACATGTGACTCTCATTAGTATATCCCTTCAAACGGATCGTGTATTCTCCAGCTTGCGCATATGAGTGATTTATTAGCTCTCCAAAATCATTATAAGAATCTCCCCATTCCCACATGTAATTCAATATCTCTGTCTGGTTTCCAGTTCTACTCGCTGAGAAAGTGATAATCTCATCCTCATAAAACTCAGTTTTAGAGGCCTCAGCTTTAATATCCTGAGGTTCATTCACCACAGTAATGGGTATCGTGAATATTCTGGAAGTTTCATTGGTTTGCATTGCTAGCACTGAAACCAGGAATTCCCCAGGATAGTAGAACGTATGGGGAACACTTGAATCATTTCTAGTGCTATATTCAATGTAAGAACCGTCATGAAAGTCCCAGACAAAGAATTGTATCCCATATTCAACACTCAATATGGTGGGATGAAGTTTGAATCTGACCTCCTCTCCTACGTAAACCAGATCATTATCCACATATATCGCATCGACATCTATCTCACCCAAATTTCCCACGGTGTCAAGATTGAGATAAACCATTGTTCCTAACAGCAATGATATCACAAATAATGCCCCAGCAGTTCCTCGTTGTTGTGTCTTTGTTACCATCATAATCACCTACTCACACACTACCTCCAGTAGCACTTTTCACTCCGACTCCCACTGCTGCTACAAGGGTCAATATCGCAGCTGCTGCCATTGCTGGTTCCTCCATGATCTGAGCCAATGTATCTGGATTTGGATGACTTTTAGGTTCTAATGGGTCAGAACCAGCTGCAGATTCCTCATAATCACTGTAACCATCTCCATCTGTATCCTGATTGGTGGGATCTGTTCCCAACTTGTACTCATACAAATTGATGAGAAGATCATCATCTGCATCCTCTTCTGTGTCATTCTGTGTGATTTTAAGATTATACTTAGCCTCCCACCAGTCAGGCATGGTATCATCATCCGTGTCTACTTTAGTTGGATCTGAACCAAGTGTATTGACCTCATATCCATCCGAAAGAGTATCATTATCCGTATCAAAGACAAATGGATCTGTGTTATATTCAATTTCATCTCCATCCATCAGTCCATCATTATCAACGTCTGGGTTCAATGGATCAGTATTGTATATGTTCAATTCCTCAGAATCTTTTAATCCATCATTATCAGTATCTTCATTTGTAGGGTCAGTACGATAGATAAAGATCTCATCATAGTCATAGAGACCATCTGAATCGGTGTCATTATTCAATGGATTAGTGAAATAATGTCGTATCTCTCTTACATCTGTGACATTATCATGATCAGTGTCATTAGAGTTCCAATTGGTGAAATAGACATATATCTCTTCGTAATCCGAGAGCCAATCCTGATCGGTATCGTATTTTGTGGGATCAGAGCCAATATTGACAATTTCCTCGTAATCAGAGATCTTATCTAGATCAGTATCTGTTGAATGAGGATCAGTTTCATATATTAGTACTTCGTCCCCATCTGATATACCATCCGCGTCTGTATCATTATTCCATGGATTAGTGCCATTGAGAAGTTCGTAGTAATCATTCAATCCATCTCCATCAGGATCTGCATTTCCTGGGTGTGTGCCATTATAATACTCCATGATACTGATTATCCCATCTCCATCCACATCAAGATAGGTATCATTGAGATTGGGATCTAGGTCATAAGTATGCTCGTAGAGGTCACTCTGTCCATCATCATCTGTATCTGCCTTTGTACTGTTTGATCCAAATAAATATTCTTCCAGATCATTTAACCCATCCTCATCCTCATCCGCAATAAATGGTGAGGAAAATTGATAGAGAACTTCCGCAGTATCATTTAATCCGTCTCCGTCGGTGTCAATTTTCCATGGATCTGTAAAGTACACTAAACACTCCATTGAATCGTTCAAACCATCAAGATCTGAATCTATGCTGCTGACATTGGTATGGCAGATATATATCTCATAATTATCAGATAAATCATCTGCATCTGTATCTGCAAGCATTGGTGAACTTCCATACACCCAATACTCATCATAATCTGTGACATTATCGAAGTCGCTGTCATGAAGGAAGGGGTATGAGCCAACCAACATCACTTCTGTGAAATCACTCAGCACATCACCATCAGTATCATACTCAAAAGGACTAATAGTACCTATCTGTGATGTGCCATTGATATCTGTGTAACTCTGGCTGTAGGTCACCTCAAATCCATCAACAAGCCCATCGCCATCTGTGTCATTATTCCATGGATCAGTCCCTACCACGAACTCATCGGGATCATCTAGGGTATCGTAATCACTATCTGCATTACTGGCATTGGTCTGGTAAATCATGATCTCGTCATAATCCAAAAGCGTATCACCGTCAGTATCATCAAGATATGGATGCGTGCCATAATTCTGCTCATGAAGGAAATTCAATCCATCTCCATCTATATCCTGAGCGATGTCGTCCCATTGCCCTGGTTCTGGGCCATTCAGATAAGTCAATGATTCATATTCCTTATACACATCCTCGAATCCATCACTGAGACAATCATTATCAGTGTCCCAGTCCCACATGTACGTATTTTTCCATACCTCATCATAGTTATCCAAACCATCTCCATCAGCATCATCAGCTTTATCACTAATCCCGTCCAGATCTGAATCCTCCCATCCTAGCTTATATTTGGTCCAACCGCTTTTAATCATCATATACTTATCATAGTCTGGCATTCCATCATCATCTGTATCATCCCTAAAATCGCTACCATCATAACGATACTCATCAATAGCTGGCACACCATCACCATCATTATCCTCATCTGGAGCAATATTACCATCTACAGTATCCGTATATGTCTCCCATTGATCAGGCAGGCCATCATGATCTTCATCAACCGTGGGGTCATAGGCATAGAATGCAGGAGTTGGTTCCTGAGCACCTGGATAGATATGAATATTGCCTACATTATCATATAACAGAACATTAGTTTGATACTCACCCACCCAATACTCATTTAAGGTCAAATACCCAAGCCATAATTCTTGTGTGTTATAAGGATTAATCAAGAATTCCAGCTCAATGACAGCAAGAACTGTTCCATCAACGTTGTACGTTCCATTTGTCACCTCAAGAACTACTTTTTTCACCCCCGAAACACCATCAGCATTATACGCATCATCATCGACATCAACAAGCACAGGATGTGTCTCATTATTTTTCAACACAGAGAGAAAGCCATTTCTATGGAAAGGATAAAACTCGCAGAATGCACAGTCCTCCATGGAAGTGGGAGAGGTAAGATCTGGTGTTTCAGTACTATAAATGACGGTATCATAAGCAATATTTAAAGAAATGTAGGATGAATCATATACAAAGCGATTTCCAGCAAAATCAAGAGTGTTCACCTCATATACTTCTATATACCCTTTATCTGGATCCTGTGCTCCCTGACCTGACCAAGTATATGCTGGCCAGTAATCTGGTATATTTATAATTACTAATTGCCAGGTATTTAGATTGTTATTGAACTCCATAAATTCCTCTAGAAATACTTGACCACTCATAGCAGCAGCAATGTCTTGTCGGGAACCCAATTTGATCTTTACACTTTTTACTCCTGAAATATTATCCGTTACATTTATCATACATGTAAGAATAAGCCCAGGACTGATCGTACTCTGACTGAAGGTGATTTCTGGAAAGCTTGGTGGAGAGTTATCAACAGAGGATGCTCCTATCACATTGAAGACAGGATATACATATCCTCCATCATTTCTACTATCATATGTATTGAGAAAGAAGTCCTTTATCACTAACTCCACATAGAACTGACCATCCCAGAAAGGGCTGACCACAAAAGTATCTTCCCAGAGTCCAGATACGTTGTTATAGTTCAACTCACCTTCCAGAGTACAAAGATCGCTTGGATTCATTATATAGTACACTATCATTGCAATTCCAGATTGTGAATCAGAGGCATTAACTAATAAATCAATAGAATTCCCAGCATTGATTGTATCTTCTGAGAATTCTGCAGAATAATATATTGGTTTTGTCGTATCGTTATCACCTGAAGTACCAGGAATAAGAACAGCTAGAATTAAAATAAAAACTATAATAAAATAATTATTTAAATAAAGTTTTAATGTTTTCATTAAATTTGCCTTACTGCTCAATATTAAAATCCTATGGCAAAAATTCATATATTTGATCTATTCGAATTTGCGAACAATCGGAAATTTCTTAGCAGTATAGTACTCAAAATCCTATATGACTGCAACGACGTCATATTTCACATTAACATATGAGCTAACCCTAAATTTAGTAGCTGATTGGTGTGTATGTAATCATTACAATTTCTAAACATTCTATTATTTTGCTTGTTTAGATGCTACAATTCAATAAATGAAACATTTTGAAAAATATTAGGGCCACCAGAGTTGAACATACTTGGGGTTTGTGTTAATTCAAGGTTTGATCTTGATTCTTGTAAAGTCAGTATGCATTAAAAAAATCAAAAATTTGCTGGGTGTACTAATAATAGCTCAATTTGACCTCCCCCTATTGGATTAACCAATATGGAGTTACCTAATCTATCCAATTGATAATTGATTTTATCTCCATCAATTGATGATAAATTTTGAGATAAAAATTTCATCAAATTGGGGTACAGTGCGTTTTTAGAGGGATTTCCTACTTTGAAGTAGAATCTAATGTGTATTTTATTCTCCTTGGATATAGGTAATTTTTTAGATTGCAATTTCGGATATTTTCTTCTTAAAAGAGAAATAATTCTGCCACCAATTTTCTCGATTGATTTTTGATCAGTTTTATCCGACATAATACACGGTTCTTGGTCTGATTAAATAAATATTGTAAGAATACAGGGTAAATATTGAAGGAATAGAGTTATAATCATCAATTCATTCTATGACAAGAGATCTGTGAAAAAAATATTCGTTAATAATTAACATAAAAGAAAAGGGCCATCAATTACATTTTGATTAACATTCTCCCTATATCAAATACTAGTTTGGAATGCAGAGATAATCTAAATTGGTATTTACATTACTGATTGCTATCTATTTAATGAGATTTATATCATTTTGAATTTATCTTGGATTAAAATGTGTTTTATGACACAAAACCTATGAGATCATCTGCAATAACATTAGCCCATTTGAGTATGAATATGACAAGATTGAAGACCCATTCTACCAAGGCAAGCAGATTTGCTATCACCGCAAGGACAATATAGATTACCCCTACGATAATATTACCCGGTGTCGGAATTTTCGGAATACCTAGCACACCAATGGGATGCAGTACTGCATAAATGGTCATCACAGCTTGAGCAAGTAGACCTAGTCCAAAAGATGTCGCCTCGTGCCATGTAGTACCTTCAATAGCTGTAAATACAGAGAAATGAACTATATTGACTACGAAAACAACTATATTGCTTAGGAGATCCCATATAATCCCCAAGATGGTTAGAACCTTATCCGCAGCATCATTACCAATGAATTTAATCGAAAGAATAGCCTCTACTAAATCATGAATGAATCCAATAATGAAACCAATAAAGGATAATGAAGTTGCAGAAATGTCCTTGGCTGTCGCATTCTTATTACCAGATGCATAGCCAATGATATCTCCAATTATTCCTAGAGCATCATCTGCACAAGAGAATATAATATTCAAAACTGCATTAATCAGAATAGATATTGTTTCTCGATCTCCATCTTGCATATCTGCCCAGTCAATACCCCTGAAAATGATATCCTTAATCCCTGCCAGTATCTTTGCAATGAATCCAATCACTCCAAAAATCTTTTCGATTACTTTATACCACTCATCTGGAACATCAATTGGAGTTGTCTGATTCAAAGGCAGAGTTGAATTCATATCAGGAAGTTGTGTATCATTTACAGGTGGAAGAAGCGGAGGATCTATTGGATCTGTAGTATTGGTATCATTATTCAGCGATATGCCGGTTGATTGAGTCTTGCTCTGATGTATCGCTGCATACTTTTCGAGATTTGTATAATCTCCCTTCTTTATCAACTTGATCTGGTGATGTATCTGAGAGGTTGATCCCCTAGTATCCATCTTCATTGATGCTACATCCTTGATCTGGAAGTTAGGTGTACTGAAAATATCACCAACCCAGTTTACAAGGTCATAAGCAACCAATCCGATCACTACACCAGGCGTCATCATTGTTCTGAAAATATCATTAATTGAGATAACAACATCCTCATTATCTAGAAGTACTTCATCTATAACACTTAGTATAAATTCTGAATCGAAGCCTCCAATGAGATCAAGTATCAAATCAGCTGGATTACGCATTAGATTGACAATATCAACCACGGTGCCTACGATATCCTCAGTGATTTGACCAAAATCAAAGGATAATACTGGCAGAGCGAGTTGCACTCCACTCAACAATTTGGTTACAAAATCCACCACTGCCTGAACATATGGACCTACCGCAGAGTTATATATCGCGGTCATCGTTTTATTGAGAACATTGGTCACAATATCAAGAGCTGGCTGACCCAATATAGACCATGCGTATTCCAAGACTCCTATGAAAGTATCTCCCAGTGGACCAAAGAATTGCTCAACCTGCTCTGTAACAGCTTCCTTGTCAATAGGTGGCATGTAAACATCAATTAGGTCTGAGAATGCTGTGAGTGAACCATTAACCACACTCATGATGGGATCAATAATGGCATCCATTTGAGCTTTAACATTAGATCTGCTCAGTTCATAACCATCAGACATCATGTCAAAATAATCATTAGCACGATCTATATAGGACTGAGCATGAGACAGAAGGTTGACAGTATCACGAACAAATGCCTCCCAGATCTTTTCAAACTGAGCCATTAACCAATCTCCGACAATTTCAACTATCTCCTCTACAAATTCCACGACAGCATCAACTGCATCCATAATAACCTCTCCGAGGAACTCTGCAGCATCAGTCACCCAGTTCCATATATCCTCCAATACATCAAGTACAGGATCAATGATGAAATGAATTCCCTGTTCAATCAGATCTGCAGTGAATTCCATCATATTCGTAGTTCGTTCTAAATACCTTATGTTACCTCCAATATCATGGATCTCAAATTTAATAGTGGTGGATTCAATGAACCAACCGTTTTTATTAGCTTTGAAGTATTCTTGTACTTTGTACTGCTTGGCATTGATATTATCTATCGTCTTAAGATGCTGTCCATCCTGATAGATAACTACTTTATCCAAACCAGCTTTATCCTCAAGATCCATGGTAAATTTAACCATGGGATCCACGATACCCGTGATGACATCCCATGTCTTCTCAGCTACCAATTTAAGGGTACCTAGAACATTCAATCCCGTGGGGATTCCAGCTACCTTCTTCAAATCAAGTGAGAGCCCAGAGAAATCAAGTGTATTCATAAATATATTGCCGAATTCTTCAATACCCGCAAATATCTGGGGGAGATTGACACTTACAAAGCTCTTGATGGCTGCCTTGGTCTTCGCTACAATTGAGGACCAGGAATGAAGTACAGGCCAATCCGCACAGATGCCAAATACACAGACCTCCTTCCACCAGAAGAAGCTCTTAAGCAAATTCCATACCCAACCAGAGACGTTTTTGATAATATCCCATACTACATTAAGACCTGCTGTGAATACTTTAACTAACTTCTTGGTGGTAGTACCTGGTTGTATCGTTGCTTTGACCTCTATACTCTTGATCTGTGCAGGTTCGTAGTCTGAAACCAATTTTTGCTCATCAAAAGGATCTAATATCCCATCTCCATCAGAATCTATACTTGTTGGATCAGAGATGTCAGTCTTATCACCAAAAGTCTTGGTTGTTGGGTTATAACCCAATTCGACTGCATCAGATAGACCATCACCATCACTATCTGGATTATTCGGATTTGTTGATACGGTTCGGGTGAAATTTGTCATCGTAGGCTCAACCAAAACAGTTCCATTCTCTGAATACTCACCATTGGTGATCTGAACTATTGGGATATCAAAACCCTTGATTTCTAGACCATCCGCTAGCATATCATTATCGGAATCTGCATCGATGATATTTGTGCCATAGGTGTGAATTTCGTGCCAATCTTCAATTCCATCAGCGTCACTGTCCTTTGAAGTGGCAATTGAATGGTATTTGAATATCTCATCTATGTCACTTATGCCATCTTCATCAGAATCTGGGTTCAGAGGGCTTAGATAGAATATTTTCTCATGTTGTACACCCTCGGCATCAGTATACGTTGCTGAATATGCATTTAAAACCTCATCAGCATCTGATATACCATCAAAATCAGTATCCTTATTAAGTAATGAAGTACCAGCCTGCTGCTCTTTCAGGTCAGATAGGCCATCGAAATCAGTATCCGGTTCTCTGGGATCAATACCGAGGTAATTCTCGTAGTAATCACTAACTCCATCAGAATCAGTATCTTTATGAATTGGACTGGAGGTAACTGATTTGACAATCAATCCCATGGTAGTAACCAGGGTTATCTGCCATCCTGCTACTTCAAATCCATCGTCTAGGGCATCCCCATCAGTATCTGCACGGGATGGGTCTGATCCATGAGTAAGTTCCCCTAGAGGCCCAAATCCATCAGTTAATCCATCACCATCACTGTCAGGGTTCTGATCAGAGGTCCCCTGTACATCCTCTACAAATAAAGGTAATCCATCACCATCCTCGTCATTGTAAATAACATAGGCATGGGGATCTGATAGATCCTCATGATTGGAGTTTTTCTTGTGATAATCATAGGTTTGATCTTCAATCACATTATCAAAGAGCAGTTCTAGTTCATCTGTAATCATATCCCCATCCTTGTCAAGTGTAACCACGATAGAGGTACTTAATTCCTGCACTACATTGGTTCCCTCGAGGAGGCGGATATGCATAGGATAATTACCAGATGGCTTCTCTGCGGCATCAAATGCTTGCGCAGAGTAGAGTTCCTCTTTGAGTGAATCAAGGATGAGATCAGTTCCTATCCCCGATGTATTTACATTCATACTGAAGCCAAAACTTGTAGTGGATACATCTCCTAGACCCGTATCAAGTATCACTCCCTGTTTATCCCTCAGTGTCCAATCCATGGAATAATCTCCCAATTTGGTATCCTGTTCAAATACATTGGTAGATATGGTACCATCCATCCTCAGAATATCAGCTGCTGGATCTCCATAGATGAAATATCGTGGAAGAGATAGTTCAACGGGTTGATCGGTAATATTAACACTAAAGGAATAAGTGAAGTTTGCTTCCAATCTATCGTAGACGATTAATCTACCTGATGTTATGCTACTATCTGATTTAATAGAAATAGATGCCGCATTGCTCCCCAGATTCCATGAATACTGAAGATCCAGTAAATCATAGGGGCTATCATGGATCTTGGGATTAATACTCACCAAATTACCTTCAACCACCTCAACTGATGAGCTAAGAGCATCAGCTGTTGGTGCGGCATTCATTATTCCCAGCTCAAACTGAGTGTAATCAATCATATTATACTGGTTACCAACACGCAGAGTAACCGTGTAATTTCCAGGTTGTGTATACTCATGAATGAATTCCCGTCCAAATCCTGTGGTGTTATCTCCGAAATCCCACCAGTAATTGATTCTACTATCATTGATTCCCACCGCCATAAATTCTAGGGCATTACCTGTAGTAGGCACCCCCTGAACGAATGGGGTGTATTCTGATATACTCGCTGTGGTCTCAATCATCATGGCCTCTACATGCTCATAATGATCATCAGAGAGTATAACCCACAGGAGATAACTACCTTGATTACGATATGTGTACATGGGTATCCTGGCAACAGATGTCGCTCCTGATCCAAAATTCCAAGTATATCGCAATTTAGTAAGATCAGGATGATTAGCTCTGAACTGAAAATCATATGCTCGATCAACTTCGAATTCATCAATCATATTGAAGAATCCTACAGGTGCAAAATAATCGACAAAATGACCCCAATACTCCCATTGTGATTCTCCAGCATAGCTCTCCGGTCTTACCTCAAGTGCATAATTCTTAATGGGAACATTATAGATATTAGATGCCGCATTATCCTCATCAACTACCCAGTAGGTCATAAGATTAGTGGATACTCCATATGGAAGGGTACCATCAATGGTTACGATTCCTGTAGTGTATCCTTCCTCGGGTGCAGATAAGCTGGTATTGTATTCATTATCTCCTAATTTGAGGAATGCCGTCAGATCATCATTTCCTGGATCAAATAAACTGAACTCATATGTGCTGGGAAAACCCCAATCTAATGCAGCAAGTGGAAATCTAGCTGAATCTGATACACAAGCATCAGAATCACTACTACAAGTATTGACTAGATCGATCACTTCATCATTCTCTAAGATGATCTTCACAGCAACAAAGGCATCAAAATCCGTCAGAGTATCATTCATATTAATAAAGATGGACCAGTACTCATTGAGTGGTTGTTCCAGATTCTCTATTTTGTAAAGCAATCTGGAGAAATTCTTGGTAGCATCCATATTGGTGATATTGAATCGTAGTAGTTCAGTTTCCTCATTAAACAGGCTGATATTAGCTGCTACCCCTAATGTCCCATACATATAGAATTCCAGATCATAGGGATGTGTAGTGGCAGATAACAGGCTAATGTAGGGCCTGGCATTGGTGATCTCGATCTCCTCACTGGAAGCCGAGGCAGAGGCCCCGTCATCATCAGTTATGCTTAGTGATAGTGAATAGTTTCCATCCTCAAAGTAGGGTTGAGTTGCCTGAAAGCCATCACCTAGGCCATTCCAATCAAAATCCATGAAAGTGAGATCTGAGTTACTATCGCTTACATTTGCATAAGATGTAATGGTCTGTCCTTCCTTGAAAGAATCAGAGATAGCCCAAATATTGTGAAGAATAGGTACTTTGTTGAGAACCTCAATAGATGCCGTTGCATTGTGTTTGGCCCCATCATCATCGATTGCCGTGAGAGTGACAGTATACAGACCATCTTCGGTGTAAATATGAGTTACCTCGTCACCCTGGGTCATAAGCCCATCTCCAAAATCCCAAATATACGTCATGGTCTCCAAATCAGAGCTGCCATCAATTATACCGGGGGTGAAGGTAATAAGGTCATCCTCATTTACTGTCTCAGAACTCATCATAAACGTAGCCACGGGTACTTCATTACTGATGCTAATATCCATGTACTCAGTATAGATGATACTTGAGTTGGTATAGCCTCTTATTCTAACAGTGTATTCTCCCTGTTTGGCATAACTATGATTAACATGATGGCCAATGCTTGTCTGACCATCTCCCCAGTCGTATACCACATTGACAATTGGAGTGTACTGGCCAGTACCCTTGGTATCAAAGAAGATGATCTCATCCTCCACAGCACTGGTTTTGGTAGCCTCCACCACAAGTGATTGAGGCTCACTGACCACGCTGATTGGTATACTGAATATTCTTGAAGTGTTTTGTGTTTGTAGTGCCATGACACTCACCAGAAATTCGCCTTCAGTATAGAAAATATGTGGTACCACAGGATCTTCACGAGTGGAGTACTCGATATAGCTCCCGTCGTGCCAATCCCAAATGAAGTACTGGATTCCATAAACATCTGATAGAATGGTAGGGCTCAATCTGAATAGTACTTCCTGACCTACATATACTTCAGTATCTGAGGCCTGAACTGCATCATTATCTAGAGCAGATAATGGATTCAAATCAAGATTCTGATATACCATGGTGCCAAGTAGAAGTGCAATTACAAAGAACGCACCAGTGGTTCCTTTATACGCAGTTTTTGTTATTGCCATTATGGTTTACCTCCAAATCCTTTTGCCCCTGTGAACATCGCCAGTACTAATGCTAACAGAGCACCTGCAGATAATGCAGGCTGTGCCATGATCCCATCAATAATCCCTTCTCCTTCGGGATGAGAATCAGGATCGAGAGGATCTGTTCCATCATTAAATTCTCGGCCATCTCCCCATGTATCTCCATCAGTGTCCGGATTGGTCGGATCAGTTCCTAACAGAAACTCAGCATAATTGGCCAAACCATCATCATCAGGATCCTGCATTGTATCATTTACCTTCAACTCAAGACCGTAGAATGCCTCCCAGCCATCAGGCATTTTATCATTGTCAGTGTCGTTACTTGCAGGATTTGATTCATACTCAAAGATTTCAAGCCAGTCAGAGAGTTTATCACCATCTGTGTCATTCAACAATGGATCACTGCCATATTCCAGCTCCTCTCCATCCAAGACTCTATCTGAATCCGTATCTGGATTCAGCGGATCAGTTATAGTCTCGAGACCATCTATTATCCCATCCGCATCTGTGTCATTGTTAAGAGGGTCTGTCTTCCAATCAAATAATTCTATATAGTCAAGTCCTAGATCATCATCAGTATCATTGTCCAGAGGATCTGTCTTGTAGTAGAAGATTTCAAAATTATCAGCAATACTATCGTTATCAGTATCATTGGATCCCCAGTCAGTATGATAGATATTGTATTCTTGACCATCCGAGAGCGAATCATTATCAGAATCAAACAATCTTGGATTTGAACCTATTACCATGATCTCGGCATAATCATCAAGAGTATCACCATCAGAATCAAACCATAATGGTATTGTTTGATAGATTAATACTTCCTCGCCATCTGAGAGACCATCAAGGTCCGAATCCCAGAACCATGGATCAGTACTGTTAAGTAACTCGTAGTAATCTATGAGGGTATCGTTATCATAATCGGCATAACCAGGATGAGTAACATTGTAATACTCCATGAGATTATTCAGAGTATCATTATCCGCATCCAAATAGGTCTCATTCAATGTTGGTAAGAACCCATAGGTATACTCCCAGAGATCAGGTAGGAGATCACCGTCACTGTCATTGGAGTGGGAACTGGATCCGAAGAAGTACTCCTTGTAATCGTCTAGGCCATCCAGATCCGTATCCTTCAAGAATGGCGATGAATTCGAGGCATAGATCTCCATGTAGTCAGATAATCCATCCTCATCCGTATCGGCCTTGTTGGGATCTGTGTGTGTCTCATTCATCTCAAATGCATCTGAGAGCCCATCTTCATCTGTATCTGCGCTTGTGGCATTGGTTTTCGAAATATAGAGCTCGAAAAAGTCGCTTAGGGTGTCCGAATCCGTGTCATTTGCCATGGGGGCGGTGTGAAACACCTTGAACTCCAGGTAATCAGTAACATTATCGTAATCTGAGTCTCTCATGAAGGGATAGGTGCCAGAGATCATGATCTCAATGTAATCAGAAAGCCCATCCTCATCGGTATCAAATTTCAATGCAGAAACCATCCCCTCTGCCAGGTTACCCTGTGGATCAGTAAAAGCCTGCGTGAAGGACACTTCAAATGCGTCTCCAAGCCCATCGCCATCAGTATCATTATTCAACGGATCTGTGCCCTCAAAGAAGAGTTCTGAGTAATCCCCAAGGGTATCAAAGTCTGAATCATGCTCCAGGGGGTTGGTGCCATGGATAAAGATCTCATCGTAGTCATCTATGGCATCCTCATCTGTATCAGCTATATTGGGGAAAGTACCATACTTATCCTCATCCTTGTTGGACAGGCCATCAGAATCGTAATCCAGTGATCCTGAATTGGGGACAAGAGGATCAATTCCCAGAATAGAGGCCCAGGTGACCTCAAAGCCATCTGACATGCAATCACCGTCTGTATCGGTATTATTTGGCCACAATCCATGGGTCTCCTCATATTCATTGCTCAAGCCGTCTCCATCGGAATCCTCATCGCCATCCATAATCCAGTCATCATCACTGTCTCCCTTGGTAGGTGAGAGTATACCCTCAAGGAACATGTGTTCCCAGCCATCATCGAGCCCATCTCCATCAGTATCCCTGATTCTTGGGTAGGTTCCCAATATAAACTCCTCGTACGGGACTAGACCATCACCATCAACTCCATCCACCTCCTCCCATGGATCAAAGCTCGCAAGACCATATCCATGACAGGCTATCCAGTCATCTGGTACACCATGCTCGTAGGTATCCTCATCAGGGTCGTAGACACAGAATCTTGGGTGATCCCCATCACCAGCATTTCTCTGCTCAAACCAGTTATTTATCTCATCATAGGCAATCACCCGCTCAACCACATACCACCCCTCCCATCCATCATTGACAGGAAAAGATCCTTCCCAGTACCCACTAGTGGCGTTATAAACCAGATTCAGGATAAATATCGGTTGGGATTCGAGTATGGATCGGGTGATGTAGACCTGCACAGATTTCACCTCCGAGAGGCTATCCACAACAGTAAGATGCAAACTAGCTGTTCCATTAGTTGGTACTGCATTGGAACTGAAATATGTCCTCCCCTGGTTCCAGACAGGTGGGGCATCATCCCAATTCTCAATATCTGTATTCAGAATGACCTCTAGCCGGTAATTCCCATTATCAGGTAGGTATCTAATGGGTTCCATCTGCCAGGCATCCATTCTGACGTAATTGCCATAATAATCCTCAGCATAGAAGAAGTCTATACTGATTTCATCTGGCTGCTGCCGGTAATCCACCAGGAAATCTGCATAGTATATGTTCAAGCTACTGTTGTACATCATCTCCAGCTCGTACCAGACATCACCTGAACACTCACCACAACCAATGTAGACAACCAGCAATACCTGCTTAATTTCAGAACTATCTGAGACATCTGCATAGTATCTCACAGTATCCCCAGCTGATGCAGTGCTGGCATTAACCCCATATGAGTTGAATACAGGAGCCTGGTTGTCCACCACAGTCGTACCTATGATATTAAAATATTTCCCAGCTGGATACACGGTAGCTTGATTATTCAAACTATCCACTAGTCTTGTGCTAATCTCATACACTCCATCGTGTAAATTTGCTGTGATCTCAAAATTGTATACCCAAAGGGTACCATTATAAAGCATTTCATATTCAAGTATATGCACTTCTGGAGCAGTGAAAATCACATATACGGTACGCAGACCATGAGCATCATAGGCATCCACGGAGATCTCGATGATGTCTCCCACATTGACATCTGATTTGGACACCGTTAATTCAATTAATGTAGGAGGTATCTGATCATCTTCATTTGCAGTGACAGTACCTAAAACGGAAAACAGGATCACTACTGTAATTATTCCTAATTTTATGTTATTTATTGATGAAATTCGCATTAAGTGTTCTGTCCGCCTTTTCTTTAAAACTCAATTTGGAAAAGGTAGAAATTTGTAATCTTTAGTAGAAATAATTTAGTTAAAAATCATTTTATAGAATTCGACAACATGAAATAGAGTTTAGTCTTAAACAAAAACAGACCTTGAGGTTGATGGATAGATAAGTCAATCATAATATTCTTCTTATTGGCCATATCATGATAAACATTCTTTGGGAGATCTGCCTCTACTAATGTATTTGCATTATTTTTAATAACCAATGTCATCTCGAGATCTGCATATGATAAATAATAAAATGATAGAAAATATAGGGATCGACCAATCTAATTTAGATAGTTATTCAAACATATGCCAAAATTAGTACTCATTAATAAAAATTTAATTCATAACTAAAGTATTTTATATATTATGTTCCTTATATTTGCTATGATGATATTTAAAACACGAGCTCAAAAACCAAAATGGCTAAATATAAAGAATGATAGATATTTCGAATTACAAAATATTATTAATATAATTAAACTTGAATATGAATTACTCGGAGTTCAAATAAAAGGTGATTTGTGTAATCAATGGAACGATGAAAAAAAAATTCTATATATTAAATATTTTGTACCAGAATCAATTTCAGGTCTTCAACCTTTAAATATCATATTTGAACAAAATGTATCAACAATTATCCCATCTCATTTTTTCTCACTCCAACTTAACAAAATAACAATTGAATCACCGATTAAAATACATAAACTTGAGCTGCCTCAGAAAATAAATTACTTTAGTCTGAAATCCATAACTATATTAGGAGAATTTGATATTAATTGCTTTACTGATTTAATTCAGCTTTCAAATCTGACCTCAATCAAGATCAAATCTAAAAATAGCATTTTAGACTTTACTTCATTTGAAAATTCATCAATTAAAAATATTTCTGATTTATTCATTACTTCGAATAAATTTTCAAATGATTATTTATTGTATTGCGTTCTCAATATGCCTTTACTGTCTTCATTATTTATTACTTCACCCATAACTGATATCCCCGCAGATATAATTAATTGTAAACATCTTCGAGTATGCCATATAAAAAGTGCTTTCATAGATATAATGCCAGATTTCCTACTAAAAATGCCAAAGATGGAATATTTATCATTGAATGATATTGATTTTTTACCTATTAAGCTTAGGGATCCAAGATTTTTTTCCAAGTAATATTTTCTAAGCTTTTCCTATTAATTTTAGGGTATATACAAACTTTAAGAAAGCACCAGCCATCTTGTAATTTTGGTCATCTAAATTTTTGATTATGCTACTCAAGAATTGATACTCTTCTGGTGTCATCATCCTCATCAGTGGTGCTTTATTACTAATAATTGTATAAGAATCTATCTGATCCAAGCTTTTTTCACCTTTGCTGAGAGTTCCAACTCTATTCCAAGAACTGATATCTAGAGTAGGTATAAATTCACCTAATACCACTTGAATCTTGGTTTCACAAATAATTTGGATTGATGCAGTTTCTACATGAATTATAAGAATCCTCAGTCACCGCAAGTCGCTCAGTTTTTACTCCTGACTCGACCTATAGCTATAAAATTGAATTTCTAAATTCTTTATTATCTATACAATATTTATCATTTTGAAGAAATTGTTGCTTGTTTCTTTACTGATTTTTTTTTGTTTTATTATAGATTTCAAATGTACTTAAAGATACACAATCGTTTAAAGTATTGGTTGATTTTCTAAAATTATGGAAGATACACCACAAGTTCTGGTTGATGCGATGGAAAAAATAAGAAGTGCTCTACGGGATGGAATGGACACTTCAGATCCTCAAATTTCAGGAATTGGCAATTTATTTGATAATTTCTCAGAACTCTTATATCTAAATTTACCTTCTCTAGATATATCTGCCCTTCAATCTATGATGTATACGTTTAAATCTTACCTAAATACAATTAAACATGATCATTTTTATGATCTCAATTATCTAATTACATCATCACTTATCAGTTATATTATCTACAATATTATGTTAAAATCCAGTGAAACGGAAAAGAAACAGATTTCAACCGCGATATTGCTTTCAGAATTGATTCTAGGGTTACCACAATTACCTGAAGATATTAGAAAAAGACAAATGGGTATTATCGAAAATAGATTGGATTATTATAAGATTACTGTTTATCTAAAATTCCTAGAGACTTCTTCAGATGTATATTATAATGCATTATCTATAATAACTATAATTGATCAAGATACCTACATACAATGGATTAGAACCTATCTTGAACTGATAATTTTAGTTATCGAAAGAGTAGAAAAAACTGATTACTCTGCATTATTAGATGCTGAAATTATCAGTAAAAGGGGATATGCCAATCATCATTATACTCTATTCCCATTTTACTTAAATCCATTCTCTATGATAGTGAATACATTTTCAGCTTTACCACGCTTTGATCATGATATTCTAAAAATTCTACCTCCAAAGATTGGAAATGATCTCAAATCCATTTTTGGTTTCCTAAAAAGTATAAACTCCAAGATCAGATCTAATTATAGGTATTTACAGGAACTGGAAAATGATGGAACAATTGAAGATGATTTCAAGAATCCATTTATGTTAATGATTGGTCATATAGGCACTATTTATACAAAAGCTTTTCTAGAACTATGGGAAGCAATAATTAACACAGATGTGTATTATTTAGAGGATCTTCCCAAAATTAGGCAGAATATTTTTCTTAATAGATTACTTGAAATTATTCCAGATTTCTTAGAGATAAAACAATATTTAGAACATATACATGAAGATCAAAACATATTTGAATCACCCTTTACTCAAAAATACTTTGAAATAATTAAAACTGTTCTAGCCATATATTCTCTTCAATTACATATTACAGGCGAGTATGAGCAATTTGGGATTTTACTATCTGAGCTCGAAACTCAGATGAAAGAATTGGATCCAATACATCACCAGTCTCATTTTGCATTAATATATCAAGCGAGATATACATTTTTTTCACATTTAGAGTCAAATAAGAGATTATTTGAATTTAACCATACTATGAAGCATTTTATAGATAATTCATTAAAGTGGTCTCCTCAAATATATAACTTAGAACTCATTTACAGTATTATATCTGCAATTGAGAAAAATGATTTTGACAATATTAATTTTGACAGTTTGTTTCCAATTATTGAACCAAGAAAGATAATCCCACAACTACAAGAATATATCAAGATTATCAGAAATAAAAAATCGGAATTTGTTGATGAACATTATCGAGAAAAAATTGCGTTATTTGATTTCAATTCATATTTTAGAGTAAAATTTGTTATTGATGATCAAATTCTACCATATTTATCATTTGCTTTATCTCAAGATATTCTAGTGATGAGTAATGATGAATAGACTTCGTAGAGGTTCTGGGTTTGATTTCAGGAAATTATAGGTTCTCAGATAAGTAACAAGGAAAAATCTAAATAAATTGACATTGAGATTCAAATGAAATTGATACATTTGAGTAAAGAGTAATCAATTCATATTGTGGAGAAGATAGCATAAAAATCAATATTTCGACTACATTTCTTGTTAGAATTTTTTTTATGTTAACAGATAAATCAATTTTGTGTACCTTAATCAAATCTCAAAAACTTAGATTAAGAATTAATCATCTTCTTCTGGTTCGGGTGGGTTTGGTGGTCCCCATTGTTTTGGCCATTGTGTAAAAATGACTGGTATTGCTATTATTAATAGTTCAAGGCTCAAACCCATTATTGTCTGCATGATTTCAATAATCATACTTCCATAAAAAATAGTCTAATATAAATAGTTTTACAATTTTTTTTGGAGAAAATTAAAAATGCAATATGAATAATTCTTATCCATATTCTGGTTCAAAATCGGTTAAAATACATTTCCACCAGAATTAATTTTTGTTCTTTTTATCTTGATTTACCTTGGTTTGATATACTAGGGATTTTATGGTGAATACATTAGAATTCTATCTCTGAAAATTAGTCAGATCTTGGAAAAACCTGATCAATCCATCCAAAACTAACATCACTCCTCGGATATTTAGGATTCATAAGGATTATATGATTGAATAAACTGAGAATCTAATTTCTATTTGATCATCTATTTCTATCAACTATAATATATTGATGAAGGTGTACAGATTTATATTTACAAGTGCAAATCACTAGTTATGCAATATATGTTGGCCCCGATTGAGAAGCTGATAGATCCTAGCTACAGGAGTATTTTACATAAATATGGTGCTGATCATACTTTCTCAGAACTGATTCGTTTCGAATTATTAGCAAAGGGTAAACCATCTGCATTAAAACGTATTAGAATAGAGGACGGAACTCCATCTCATCTCCAATTTATGGGTACTAAAGAACCCCTGTTGGAAAAATTCCTATCTAACTATGATCCAAAACCAGGATTCAAGGGATTTAATTTCAATCTAGGCTGTCCATCACAAGGATATATCAATTCTGGCCTTGGATCAAAGATGATCGGTCGTCCAACCAAAGTTGCTAGAATGGTTGATATAGTAAAGGATCATGGTTTTCCTGTCTCTGTGAAAATGCGCTTGGGAATGACTAAACAGGAGAAGGAGGATAGGATATATTTGAGATTAATAGACAAAGTGGATGCAGATTTCTTTGTGTTGCATGCGAGATATCGATCTCAGGGCTATGAAATACCCGCAGATTGGACAGTATTCGAAGAGATCAATAGAATCTATGATAATAAGAACATTGTAGCGAATGGAGATATCCAATCAGCTGAAGATGTTCAGAGGATGAAAGATCTTGGGATGTGGGGGATAATGATAGGCAGGCCTGCTTTAATAAATCCACTAATTTTTGCAGAGCTCAAAGGAATGCGAACTCCTCCTGTATCTCAAGTATGGGAGGAATATCTTGCACTAGTAAAAGGAAGGGAACCAGACTACTCTCAAAGATTACTTGAAGTACAGAATATGGATCTGAAGACACTCAAAGGATAAAATATTCATTTCTCAATTTCTGGTAACACAGTAATATCCTTACTAATTATTTGCAATTTGGAAAAAGTATTTCTAATTAACGTATTCAAATCTGCAGTTTCATGAGAATTCAATTCATTCAACTCACCAATGCTTTCTAATGCGAAATACTTCAACATACCCACCAATGTATCATCAGGATTGGAAACAACAAGGTGGAAGAAGTAATTATCTATTTGTGTTGTTACGATCATGGAGTCACCCATTTTAAACTGCTCCACTCCTCGTTTGGTCTGGAATATATCATTGGCAAAGGCATTGATTGCAGTAACTAGTGCAGATACCATCTCTGGCTCATAATTTTTCTCCCCCTCAAAATCATAATTATAGTACAGATGACCAGTATGATCAGAGATATACAGTGATTGCGGTTTTGCATTAGATATGGAAAGGAAGAATGGATTTCGTCTTGAGGAAAGAAACCAAATGGACCATCCCAGTGCAAATAGTAGGGGGCGGATCATTCGGAAGCTTGCGATGGATGTAAAGCCAGCACCTACTCCCCATCCAAGAATTATGGTAATTCCCAAACTCATCAATAGTAATTGTCTACGATCCTTTCTATTGTCAACCGATCTCATTTTACGCAACATGGGCTGAACCATCCTGATAAAGGCAAACACAATGAGAGGGCCAATGAAAAGTAATAGAGTACTATCATATACTCCATTATATGATTTAGTGGCTTCATCATACAAAACCTTGAAACTGGGATCATAGAGAAAGGCTCCAGTTAGAATTCCTGTGATGAACCCAAATACAGTGATCGATACTGTGAATTCATTCTTGTAGTAAAGAGTGAATGCTGTATAGAAAAAGAATATCTCAACCATTAGGAAGAAATTCAATGATCGATAAATAAGGGTAATCAGTTTAATATCATCAAGAAAGGTAATATAATATCTCTGAATTGCTGTTATTATAGCCAAACCGAATGCCAGGGATAGATTAAGATCTGCTATGTATCGATATCTAATATACCGTTGAATAGATGATCCACCGATGAAAAGAAACACTGTGAATTCGAAAATGAAAATAAGAAGTGCTACACTGAATTCCATTCTGATTTCCCGATTTTTCTATATATTATATGTTATTTGTTAAATAGAAGTACCAAGTACAAAAATATATTTTTTTGTTAGTATAAAATGAATATGTGTTAGCAGGCATGATAGATGATCACAAATCTATTTGGTGGCTCAAGTTTTCTTGTAATTATCACCTTATTCATTATTCTCCTAATCTCAACATAATCTCCTATTTCAAGAGAACAATCCTTGATATCCAGTTGAAAGATCACATAGGATTGATCCATGAGGTCGATAATTCTATCATCTTTATTGATGATCTGAGCAATGAAAGTTTCCATTACTGGTACTTTGAAACTCTCCTTTCCAGTTAACTTGAGATACCGCTTAGTCTTAGAATTGGAATCTAACAGGATCATTATAGTCTTAGCATGACCATGTTTGCCTGGTCCAGGAGTTCTGTTTACAGATTTCACCTGGTATAACATGTTATCTAAAATAATATGCATTCCAGGTTTAATCTCAGATGTCTTCTTGATATCAAAGTTAGACATTACATTAGAAAGTGATTCTATGATTATAACTCTATCCTTGGTCTACATCATAGATTATCTGCAAACACATTCAGATTTCGTTGGGATTCTTTTTCCACATGGGCATTCTTTAGGAGAATTGAAATCCTCGTCAATTTTGTTGATTACCTTATCTGAACTGATTAACATCAGGGATAAAGCCTCCTTATGTGCAGTGTCTTTATCTGTTACTTGTGAGATTAATACGCCAAGAAGTCGGTGTCGTCTGAGAAGTTTGTTGGCCATTGCTCTTCCTGCATTAGTTAGCATTACTTTCTCTCCTTTCTTATGTATTACAAGACCATTGTTACCAAGTCTCTTCACAACAGTTGCGATAGTAGACTGTGATTTATCTAGATCTACTGCTAGCTCAGCTGTGGTCATTCCAAGTGGATTGGGAAGATTGGTATCGCATAATATGAGGTGAATAAGCACTAATGATTCATTTAGTCTACCACTTAGTTCTCGACCAAGTATTTCATTATGATCAATATTATCTTTTAATTCTAGCATTTTTTTCATGTATAGAGTTAGTAGAACCTATAAAATAATTATTAATAATTTTCGGAGTTTCGAAAACTAAATAACAGATTTTATACCAACTATACATTCGAATTCTTGGAAAGTTTTTTGCTTCCCCCAATTATTATTGCAGAGAGAAGGAAAAAGAGAACATAAATAGCGATAATCATGATAACCACCATGCCCCATCCATTTTTAGGATCAAGGAAACCATAAATATATCCCTTTTCAAGACCCAGTAATCCATTGATAATTGCTAAAATTGCATAGAGGGATGGATATATAACCCATATCTTTAGATATGACCATTCATACTCTTGCTCATTACTGAGTATCCAGTCTATCACCATTGTTATTGGCACAAGGTAGTGTACAACGATATTTGAATAATGATCCCAAGTACCAGGTGTAAAACTTTCATTACCACTTAGCAGGAAGTGATATGCCAGGCCAACAATCATGATATACACAGTTGTTGCTCCTTGGAATTTTCCCTTGAATCGATTAGCCAGTGCATCATCCTTCTTCAAGGTGGCTATGAGATTGATACCAAACCAGAAAATCACCACCCAATTCACCTGATTAGACAAGTATTTTAATCTTGCAAAACAAACAAGATTCCAGGCATTCTCTGTACAAACTAGATATTGTTGATAAAGTTGCATGTGTAAGGCCATAGAAAATATTATTGCTCTGTAAACAATCAGAAATTTTTCTTTCATATCTCTTCAATCTTGATTTTCTTTAAAAATAATTTGTGTAAAAATAACAATAGTGCAAATTCCTATCATTTATTTCACGGATATTACTTGTAAAATGCTGCTTTCTCACCTGTAAGCAAAAGTTCTTCCATTACCCTTGGCAATTCATTATTGAGTTTCAGTTGTTCAATTGCCTTCAATTCTCTCTCAGCATCTTTCTCTGATTCTCCCAAACTTTTGATGAATTTCATGGTCTTTTTGGCCTCAAGTGACTTTTCTATCCAAGTAGAGATGATCTGGCCCTTTGGATTGGCAAATAGAACCAGTGGTACAGGTTGTTTTGAGCCGACTTGGAAATACTCCATTTCCTTAACATACTTTTTCTCAACTACTCTGTACTCCCAGGGTTGAATTACCTTGCATAATTCATCAATGAGAGGAATGGCTGCCTTGCAATCGCCACAGCCGGTTGATGAAATTATGAGTAGTTTTAACTTCTTGGCAAAATCAGCAATCCTTTCCTGACTCAATGATCTCACAAGCTCTTTGGCCAAAATTGAAGCTTCATCAAACTTTGCTGTATTCTCCAGTCTACTGTAATATTCTGTTGCATCAAATCCCTTATCAAAATATTTGTTGAATAATTCCTGTCCTGTCATACCCCTCAATTTCTCTCTGATAATAAAAGCGTATATTTCTCTAGAAGGTCTGGTGAATTATCATTGAGCAGATTCTTGTGTGCTTTATGTTGTTGTGGAGTCAATTAGAATAAAACTTGAGTTTCTATTTGATTGGAACATTTCAATCCTTAGTACTAGCATTTTGAGAAAGTGAAATGGGTGAAATACTGGAATTTATATTAATCAGTACTAGAGCTCATACACTATGAAATATTGACTATTAGGTAAGACAGGAATACGTATCAATAAACTAAACCTCGATCAATATTACTTGTCTTTCCTTGATGTATTTGATGCACCTGTATGATCTGCTTGAAACGATAGAAATTCTCAAAAATGGGATTATCAGTCTTAAAAACTTCACAATTTTGATTTTCAATTTTCTCAGACGCTAAATAAATATTGAATAGTTTTATATAATTGAGAATAATTGCAATTATTGGTATAGTAATGATGGCAAAATATCAAATCATATTTATTATTTCTATGTTTTTGTTAAGTAATATTGCATATGTAAATAATATCTCAAACTGCTATTTTGATAATGAAATTGATTCCCTTGAAAATGAAACTAGAGATCAAATTGATAATATATTCGATTTGGATGATTTAAAATTCGATGAACAGCATCCTTCTGAGAATTTCAAAGAGGATAATTCCTTATCTGTCTCCTCGTTATCCAATTTATCGATAACTGAAGATCAAGTAATGGAACATGAAAATATTGTTGTAAATGAAGGTCAACATGGTATTTCACTGCTTGCAACTAATGCTCCACCTCAAATAGTAGAAGATGTAGATATTTTAACAAATAATTCTGTAACAACATTTCACACAGAATCATCCAGTATTCCATCTCCTACGATGTCCATTAATACTCGAATCTCCCTTGATAATACTGGTCCAACTGTTGGGTCAATTTACTATTCACCGTATCCAGCAACAGATTATGATACTATTGAATTGACAAGTGAAATTACAGATACTGATGGGGTATCCTGGGCAGATTTGTATTATACTTATCCAGGTACATCTTCTTGGTATTATGTTAGCATGTCAAAGGCATGGTTCTCTGATGACTGGAGTGCCGATATTGGTCCTTTTATTGGATATATAGGTACTGTTTCAATATTTATTCAAGCTATGGATAATGCAGGCTATGATACTGTAACAAGCAATAGTTATTTTACAGTAAACCCTTATGATACGACTGCTCCATCAATTGTAACTCCCACACAATATTCTCCATCACCAGCATATGACAACAATGAAATTGAAATCTCCAGTTCATCAATTACTGATTCAGGTTCAGATATAGATTATGTGAAACTGTATTACACTCAACCAGGGGGATCAACATACTATTCTATTACAATGAGCAAAGCATTCTTATCAGATAAATATTATGCCAATATAGGACCTTTTAATGGCATGCAAGGATATGTAAATCACTATATCAAAGCATACGATAATTATGGTAATGTTAGAACGACAGCAATATACAATTTTTATGTAAGCTTATGGGATACTACTGCACCATCCATTACTACTCCAACCTCATATTCTCCATCACCAGCATATGATAACAATGAGATCGAGATTTCAAGCTTATCCATTACAGATTCTCAATCCGGAATAGATTATGTAAAGCTCTACTACACAAAACCAGGAGGTTCAACATACTATTCTATAACAATGACAAAAGCCTATCTTTCTGATAAGTATTATGCACATATAGGTCCATACAATGGGATGCAGGGAGATATTAAGCATTATATCAAGGCTTATGATAATTATGGAAATGTGAGAACAACATCCACCTACTACATTTATGTTTCTTTATGGGATACTATTGCACCATCCATTACTACTCCAACCTCATATTCTCCATCACCAGCTTATGATAACAATGAGATCGAGATTTCTAGCTCTTCAATAACCGATTCTCAATCAGGTATTGATTATGTAAAACTGTATTATACCCAGCCAGGAGGATCAACCTACTATTCCATTACTATGAGCAAAGCAACATTTTCAGATAAGTACTATGCTAATATTGGCCCATTTAGTGGTATGCAAGGATATATCAATCACTATATCAAAGCTTACGATGAATACGGTAATGTTAGAACAACCGCTACATACAACTTTTACGTAAGTTTATGGGACACTACTGCTCCTTCGATAACAACTCCAACAGAATATTCTCCATCTCCTGCATATGATAATAATGAAATAGAAATCTCTAGCCCTTCAATAACTGATTCTCAATCAGATATTGATTATGTGGAGTTATATTATACCTATCCTGGAGAATCCTCATATCATACAATTTATATGGAAAAGGCATTGCTTTCCAATAAGTATTATGCGCACATAGGTCCATTTAATGGAATGCAGGGAGACATTAAACATTATATCAAAGCATATGATAATTACGGTAATGTTAAAATAACATCTACATATTACATCTATGTTTCAAAATGGGATACATCTGCGCCTATCATTTCCATACCCACTGAGTATTCACCATCTCCAGCATATGATAATAATGAAATAGAAATCTCTAGCCCATCAATAACAGATACTCAATCTGGAATTGATTATGTAAAACTCTTTTACACATATCCAGGTGAAACTACCTACCATACGATATTCATGCAAAAGGCAACTCTTTCGAATAAATACTATGCAAACATCGGTTCATTTATTGGGATGGAAGGTTATATCTATCACTATATCGAAGCTACAGATAAATATGGTAATGAAATATCAACTTCAGTGTATCAATTTTATGTTGAAATATGGGATAAAACAGCACCGGAAATCGAGGAACCGCTTTATGCAGATCCCATTGTCGCAAAGGATACGGATATAATTAATATATATTCCAACAGTATAACAGACGATCGATCAGGAATAAGTTATGTGACTTTATACTATACTTTTCCTGGTCAAAATGATTTTTTTCCGCTAGTTATGGACAAATCATTGTTCTCAGATAAATATTCTGTAGATATAGGTCCTTTCTTTAACCAAATCGGTATAGTTCAATTATATATAGAAGCAGTGGATAACTATCAAAATAGGTTCTACTCATCAACTTATGAAATGATGATCCATATGGACGACGAAATAGTACCAGAAAATCCGACTAGTTTAATCTCCACGACACATATTGTTGATGAAGAGTCTTTTGAGAATGTCATCCAATTCGAATGGTCTGGAGCTACAGATGATAAATCTGGTGTATATGGTTATTCAATTTTGTTAACAGATAATATTAATACTGAACCAGACCAAGTAGCAGATATTATTCATTCAGATGACCCGATAGTCTACACGAGTGAACCTTTGTCTCCTGGGGAATACTGGTTCAAATTAATAACTGTTGATTATAATGGAAATTGGGCTGAATCTTCAATATCCCTTGGTTCATTTATTATTAGTAGTGAGATAGATCTATCAGTGTTTGACCCAGCTACAGAATCAATTATACTTGCAGCAATCAATGAAATTGAGGATAGAATCGGTGTCAAGTTTCTGGATATAATTCAAGATATTACATTTACTGTACCTCTTGAATTCACATTTGATACTCATTTTGGTGCAAAATTCAATATTGAGATCACTTTATCAGTAACCATAATTAATAGAATGATCAATATTCAAATTGATGCAAACTATGCATTAGTCGGAGATAGTGAAGACTTTTTTGGAAATGGACAATTTTATGGACCTATTGCAGCTTTTGATCAATTACTTTCAAAATTAGATTTTCTTGGATTAAGTCCTGAATTTGGCTTTGGAGGTACGTTCCATTTTGAATTCAATTTTGATTTAATATCCCGAGAATGGGATTTTATTGAATATGAGGGCGGAATGGAGGCATATATTAAGGTAACCTACGATTACTTCCAGTTATTTCTTATGGCCTTTGCTCCTCAATTTTTACCAGCCTATGATAAAGTGAATGAAGGAATAAAATTCTTCACACATAAAGATTTGTCAGAGTTAATAAATGGATATATCAAATTATCCCTCAGTTTTACATTTGGTTATAATGATGTGACCAAGAGAAGTACAGTGACGTTAACTCCTAGATTCGAAGCTTCTTTCCTAGAATTAGATATTAATGACAATGATGTTCCTGAGTTGAGCATGGCTCTTGTATCTGAATTGAATTTGTATGCTTTTTCTGAGCCTGCAAAGAAAGGTATAGGGTTTGATTTAAGCCTCTCCTTTGATTTTGAATTCAATCTTACTGAAGTCATAATTTTAGTCCCTGAATTGAAAGGAGTATATGAATTCTTAAGTAAATTTGGCTTTACTGGATTATACATCCGGGAAAGTGTTACTATTTTTGACACTGGCCCAATCGAGAAAATTTGGGAGCAGTCTTCTTTGGATTATCAAGATGGTGATTCAGATGGTATTTCTGATTATGATGAAACACAAGGTACATTTGGACATGTAACAAATCCATCATCAGCTGATACTGATAATGATGGAATAAATGATGGAGATGAGGTATTTCTTTATCACACTAATCCAACTGAAACAGATTCAGATGGAGATGGTTTGACAGATTATTCGGAGATCAATGGTATTGTTTACGATTTCTACAATGATATTTACATTACATTCAGTCCAACTAATCCTATAGCTTGGGATAGTGATAATGATTTTCTCTTTGATAGTGAAGAGGTTTTGGGATGGATATGGGATTTTGACACTGATTCATGGATCTTCAATTACTACGATGGATCTGATCCACTGAATGCTGACAGTGATAATGATGGATTCGGTGATGCCTATGAAGTGCTGATATATCTGACGAATCCTGAAGATTATAATGATTATCCTATCGATTCTGATAATGATGGAATTTTTGATAAACAAGAGATTCAGCTGGGAACTGATCCATATAATTCTGATAGTGACAGTGATGGAATCGATGATTATTCTGAGGTTGAAATTTATGACACAGATCCTTTGAAAGAAGATACGGACGATGATTTAATGGCCGATTTATGGGAAATTACTAATAACCTGGATCCTCAAAGTGATGATGCTCATTTAGATCGAGATCTTGATGGTGTCACTAATTATGAAGAGATGATTAACAATACTGACCCTAATAATCCAGATAGTGATAATGATGGTTTGACAGATGGCCAAGAAGTGAATATTTATGACACGAATCCTAATAGTTCTGATAGTGATAATGATGGTTTGACCGATGGAGAAGAAGTGAATACTTATGGTACGAATCCAAATAGTTCAGATAGTGATAATGATGGGTTATCGGATGACCAAGAAGTGAATACCTATAGTACTAATCCCAACAATCCAGATAGTGATAATGATGGATTGAATGATAATCTAGAGTTAAGTATCTTTAATACTGATCCAAACAGTTCTGATAGTGATAATGATGGGTTGCTTGATGGAGCTGAAATAAATATCTATGATACAAATCCAAATAATTCTGATAGTGATAATGACGGATTGTCTGATGGAGTTGAAGTGAATACCTATGATACAAATCCAAACAGTTCTGATAGTGATAATGACGGTATTTCAGACTATAATGAAACAAGTCTATACAATACAAACCCGACAAATCCAGATTGTGATAATGATGGATTGCTTGATGGAGAGGAGATTAATTCATACAATACTGATCCATTGAAGTCAGATAGTGATAATGATGGATTGCTTGATGGTGAGGAAATTATTACTTACAAAACTGATCCAACAAATCCAGATACTGATAGTGACGATCTGAATGATTACCAGGAAATAAATTCTTACAATACAAATCCAAATAATTCTGATAGTGATAGTGATGGGCTTGAGGATGGAGAAGAAGTTAATATTTTTGGTACTGATCCTAATAATTCTGATTCTGACAATGATGGGATATTTGATGGAGAAGAGGTCTACAACTATCAAACAAATCCTAACAGCTCTGATAGTGATTACGATGGGCTAACTGATGATGAAGAAATCAATACATATCTCACTGATCCAAATAATGCAGACAGTGATAACGATGGATTGATGGATGGAGAAGAAGTTAATATTTACTTCACCGATCCTAATGATAATGATTCTGATAATGACGAGTTAGAGGATGAAGTGGAGATCAATACATATTTCACCAACCCAAATAATGCAGACAGTGATAATGATGGATTGATGGATGGAGAAGAAGTTAATATTTACTTCACCGATCCTAATGATAATGACTCTGATAATGATGAGTTAGAGGACGAAGTGGAGATCAATACATATTTCACCAACCCAAATAATGCAGACAGTGATAATGATGGATTGATGGATGGAGAAGAAATAAATGTCTATAACACAGAACCAAATGATGATGATACTGATGACGATGGAGCAAATGATGGTTGGGAAGTCGAAAATGGTACTGATCCATTGGTGGATGATGCTTCACTAGATATGGATAATGATGGACTAACCAATCAAGAAGAAAAAGAATACAATACTTTACCTAATAATCCAGATAGTGATAGCGATGGGATTTTGGATGGAGATGAGCTTAAAACCTTCAATACCGATCCGCTAGATTCTGATAGTGATGATGACGGATTGAACGATGGTCAGGAAGTCAATACTTATACAACTGACCCATTAGATGCAGATAGTGATGAAGATGGACTATTGGATGGAGAAGAAGTCAATACTTATACAACTGACCCATTAGATGCAGATAGTGATGAAGATGGCTTGAACGATGGTACTGAAGTGAATACTTACAATACTGATCCAGCTAATCCAGATAGTGATGAAGATGGATTATCTGACGACCAGGAAGTCAATACATTTACTACAGATCCTTTAGATTCTGATAGTGATGATGATGGTTTATCTGATGGGGATGAGGTGAATACGCATGGAACAAACCCATTGAATTCTGACACTGATAATGATAATTTATCAGATGCTCAAGAATTAAATATCTACAATACAGATCCTTTGAATTCAGATAGTGATACAGATGGACTCATAGATGGAGATGAGGTTAATACATTTACTACAGATCCTTTAGATTCTGATAGTGATGATGATGACCTCATAGATGGTGATGAAGTCAATACTTATGGTATCGATCCTAATGATGCTGATAGTGATGATGATGAGCTTCTAGATGGAGAAGAAGTGAATACCTACAATACTGATCCAACTAATCCAGATAGTGATATTGACGGGTTGCGTGATGGTCAAGAAGTAAATGTATTTATCACTGATCCTTTAGATTCTGATAGTGATAATGATGGATTGATGGATGGTGAGGAGGTTTATACCTACAATACAAAGCCCAACGATGATGATACTGATAATGATGGCCTAATCGATGGCTGGGAAGTCGAAAATGGTACCAATCCATTAATAGATGATTCTTCTTTAGATATTGATAATGATGGTCTGACCAACCAAGAAGAAATGGAGTGGAATACAAATGCCAATAATCCTGATAGTGATGATGATGGACTTTTGGATGGGGAAGAAGTGAATACCTATGGTACTAATCCCAACAATGCAGATAGTGACAATGATGGGTTGACTGATGATCTAGAGCTTAGTACCTATAATACTGATCCAAATAATACAGATTGTGACAATGATGGATTGTTAGATGGTGAAGAGATCATTACCTATAATACTGATCCCAATAATCAAGACAGTGATAATGATGGGTTGATGGATGGGGATGAAGTTAATATCTTTAACACTAATCCTAACGTAGCAGATAGTGACAATGATGGTCTTATAGATGGTCAAGAAGTGAGCATCCATAACACAGATCCTTTAGATCCAGACAGTGATAGCGATGGGTTAACTGATGGAGAAGAAGTCGATAACTTTGATACTAATCCAATCAATTCAGACAGTGATAATGATGGGTTGATGGATGGGGATGAAATAAACATGTTTAACACCAATCCTTTGGATTCAGACAGTGATAATGATGGATTAATTGATGGTGAAGAAATTGATACCTATGATACCGATCCTTTAGATCCTGATAGTGATAGTGATGGATTGCCTGATGGAGCTGAAGTGAAAACCTATGGCACTAATCCGAACAGTTCTGATAGTGATAATGACGGATTGTCTGATATTGAAGAACTTGAATCTTACAGCACAGATCCCAATAATGCAGACAGTGATAATGATGGTTTATCAGATGCTGAAGAAATTAACACTTACAGTACCGATCCTTTGAATTCTGATAGTGATAATGACGGATTGTCTGATGGAGATGAGGTTAATTCTCATAATACTGATCCTCTCAATTCAGATAGTGACAATGATGGATTGAACGATGGTGATGAGATTAATTCTCATAATACAGATCCTTTGAACTCTGATAGCGATAATGACGGATTGTCTGATGGAGATGAGGTTAATTCTCATAATACTGATCCTCTCAATTCAGATAGTGACAATGATGGATTGACTGATGACCAAGAGTTGAATACCTATAACACTAACCCCAATAATCCGGATACTGATATTGACGGATTGAGTGATGGGCAAGAAGTATATACATTTGATACTGATCCATTAGATTCTGATAGTGATAACGATAATCTATTAGATGGAGATGAAGTAAATTCGTATTATACCGATCCTAATAATCCAGATAGCGACAATGATGGGTTAGATGATGGTGAAGAGGTTAATACCTATGGAACTGATCCTAATAATCAAGATACTGATGGTGATGGGATAAATGATGGTGATGAAGTTGCTAATGGTTCAGATCCCAATATTAGTAATAACGAAAGTAATACGAATTCCACAAATAAGCCAACAAATGGATTTGCGATCATAATTTCTTTATTGAGTGTATTTTCATTTACTTTGATTTATGGGAAAAAGCTATCTTTTTAGTGTAAATTTATTATTTTAGGAATAAATGTAGTTTTCATTCGTACCAGTGAAATTTTTCTAGAATATTAAGCATTTATTTTACTGGAAAATAGAATTTCTGGAAGTTCGAGCTTATTAAAATCGGAGATAATGCTAATAACTCAAATTTCTGCAGGATCTTGTAATCTTGATGGTAGACATACAGGTGTATTAAATATACCATTTCCTCATGGATTAACCCTATTATATATCCGATTTGTCTTACTGACATGGCAGTTATATTCTTAGCAGTCAAATCTTTAACTCTAGAGGCAAAACCAACCATATCCAGAATTATACCAAGTAAATCATCTCCATCCCGAAGATCAAATCAAGAATAGTACTCGTAAGTATGCTGAAGGTCTTTCTGTCATCGTCCTGCATATCTATCATGCAGATTAAAAGCACATATTTCTCAAAAGGATCATTTGAGGTATCATTAAGCTGATTCTTTTATGCTTTAGGTTGCAATGGGGTCAATTAAAATAAAACTTGAGTTTCTATTTGATTTGGAGCATTTCTATCATTAATACTAGTATTTTGAGAAAGCGAAATGGGTGCAACACTGGAATTTAAATAAATCAGTAACAGACCTCATACACTATGAAATATAGACTATTAGGTAAGACTGGAATACGTGTTAGTGAACTTAGCCTTGGGAGCATGGGATGGGGAGGTGCACAATATCAGTACACTGACCAGCCTGTAAATAAGGAAGATGCAGTTAATACTCTGAAAAAAGCACTAGAACTTGATATAAATTATATCGATTGTGCTGACATTTATGGAGCGTATGGTAATGCAGAAAAAATTATAGGAGAGACATTAAAGGGATATGAACGAGAGGAATTGTTCATCAGCTCTAAAGTGATGATGCCCATGAGCCGTAATGAGTTTGATCGAGGGCTCAATCGTAAGCATCTGATCAAATCAATCGATCGAACATTAAACAATTTCAATACAGAGTATGTGGATCTCTATTACGCTCACCGTTTTGATCACACCACACCATTAGAAAATGTTATTCGTACTATGAATTCACTGATTCAACATGGAAAGATCCGATATTGGGGAACATCAAACTGGTCACCTGCCGAGTTGGAACGTACTTTTGCCTTATGTGAAAGATATGGATGGGAAGGTCCAGTAGTTGATCAAACTCGATACACCTTGCTACATCGCTATTCAGGAGAATTTGCATTGCAATATGTCATGGATTATCATGGATTGGGCCTAGTTCCATATAAAATTCTACTTGAGGGATTATTTGCAGGAGCTTACACATCAAAACCATTCTCTGAATTAGTAGATAGTGAGAAACAGCAATTGCAATCAATCATTGGTAATAATCCTTTAACAGAAGATTTGTATAATAAAATCAGACGATATGATGAGATTGCCAAGGATTTGGAAATTACTCCTGCTCAACTTTCATATGCTTGGATTCTACAGGTGGATAATGTTAGTAGTGCATTAATGAGCACACGAAAACCACATCGAGTTGAGGAGAATCTAGAGGCATTAACAATCACCTTGTCTGAAGACACTAAGAAGGAAATCAACCAGCTATTTCCACCTGAAACAGACGCTTTTCTCACCTATAATATGATAAAAGCAAGGGGAGGCCCGAACCTGATAGGAAAAATCACTGAAGAAATGATGAAATTCTAGGATTACAAACTGAATGTAATTTCAGGTGTAATAATTACCGCAATAAATAGCCATAGAAAGGTCATAGCCATAAACATCGATGCAAATTTGAATAGAATAAATGTACCTCGATGAGATGGTTTTCTAAAATTTTTAACAGAAAGTGTGATGATCACAGCTCCCATGACCATCAAAGGTAGCTGAGTAAGAAAGTGAATATTCAACATAATCCCGGTGAGAACTATAATTATCCCATCAAAAAATGCTGCTATGGTAATGATTGTGCGTGTTTGATCCACACCTGATGCTACAGGCCACATGGGAACTCCAGCATCCCTATACCCAGCAAGATTTACCGGAAGGGTTGCAAGTGATAGAATGTGCAATGGAATCCATATTAATATGAATAGAAGAAATAGAATTCCAATCAAATCAATCTGGTTAGTTATTGCAATTCTACCTGCTAATGCTGGGAGTCCTCCAGAAATACCCCCAAATATGATTGACCATTTAGTTCTTCTTTTTAACCATAGAGAATAAATCACCACATCAAAGAATAAACCTAGAAAAATCATTATTGAGGTTAAAGGATTGATAAAATATGCCATGAAAACCCCAGTAATTGAAAAGAGATAACCATGAAACAATACTGATTTTGGATTAACTCTTCCACTCGGAAGAGCTCTATCTTTAGTTCTCTCCATCTTAGCATCAATATCCCGATCTATATACATATTCAGGAGAGTAGATCCGGAAACTGCAAAAAATAAACTCATTATGAGTAATGTAGCAATTCCAAATTTAAGCTGTGAATTGGGGTATCCGGTGATGAGATAGGAAAATAATGCAGTAAAGATTAGTAGGAATGTTTGTTTACCTTTAACTAATTCACCAAAACTCTCCCAAAAGGACCATGGCAAAAATGATTGTGTTTGTTCTGTCATAATAACACCCGCTCAGCATCCTGAGCATAAATAACTACTCTTTGGATTTGAAGTCATCTATAAAGATATAGAATACAAGACCTAAAATACCAACATCCACTAACAAGAGACCTATATCAATCATGATGTAGTCCAAGTCATATGAATCCTCAGCCATACGTAACACGTATTTACTGGCAAAGGCAAAGGCTATTATGGATCCAATAGTCATGGCCCAGCCAATCACTTGTCTGAGCTTTCCACTCAGACCAAAGTAATCCACAGCTATCATAGCCATCATAATCGCAATTAATGTTGCTAACACATGCCAATGTCCAACATTAAAACTGTATTCTACCTCAATCATCTCAATTGATCTGTAGTCTCTTCCATCCTCGAGATTGATAGCCACAAACACACCTGGAAACGCACTCACCACATCCACCCAGATCAGCTGAAATAATAATGCAAACCTGGCTGGATCTTTGAATACTGCAGCCACTTTATCTACAGCACTGGCGTTATCATAATTTTCCGCAAGCATGCGTTTAGAAGTATCTATCCAACCCCATACTGCAATAATTCCTCCAGTAAGAAGTAGAAAACCTGATCCTACATTGATGACTATGTGTGCCTTATCCCAAGAGGTGATTACTAACCAAGCTCCTATTGATATGATGATCACTCCTGGGGTAAACAGAATATTACTAATTTTATACCATCTCCCTTTCATGTTAATGTGTTTCATAGTTAGAAGCATGACTCCTGATGCCAGTAATGCTAACATAATGTGAAGATGACTAACTACCATTTCCTTATAGGTTCCACCGGCATTTGCATAAGGAACAATATTTGGATCTCGTACCGCCTCTTCTGCAAGAATTGGGAGCCAGACATTACCTGTAACAGGATCTACAGTTCCAAATGCTGCTCCAGCAATAGCTCCAATTATTGCAGAAACTAGAATCGCTATAATATTTAAAATTAAATTAAAATATTCATGATCTACTCCTCTTATTGTGACAGTATGTTCTGTGTGTTCAGGAAATGTTTTTGTTGGCCATACAGCAATCAAGAATAACACACCACCATAGAATACAATCGATTGACCAAAGATGAATAATCCATGAGAAATCCAGGATTCAGAAAAATAAGCAAAATCCATTCCGAAAATTCCCACTACCATTGAACCAACAAATAATGACCACTTGGCTTGTTCCTCAAATTTCGGTCTCGATTCATAGGTTTCAAGTATGAAAAACACCACCGCAACAACAAATGGAATTGCTAATGCATGATAGAGCATGATGGTCCTATCTGCATGTCTTGCAGGATCTTTATCCATTAGTGGAAATAGCCAAGGAAGGCTTTCACCAAATCTTTCAACCATTGGTCCTGAAAAAGTGGATAGGAAAGAAACAACAAGTACTTCCCAGAATATGAGGAGCGAGATTAGTCCCTTATATGAGGTGAAAAATGCCTTAATCTTCTCAATAAATGACATGATCTTTCTCCCCAACTATTCCTTGATTAACATCGGAGAAAGCACTGGAACAGCAATTCTCCATTTTTCTGGGAAAATAAGACCTAATGTAAAGCAGACTCCAACAATCAGTAGTAATAATGGTAACACTGCAAAAATCATGTCATAATCGAAGATGCCAAATAGAGGATTTCCTGAACCAGCAAAAGCTAAGAGCATACCACCAAAGGAAATTAATCCACCTCCCAAGGTGATAAACCAAGCCTTGTTTTGTCCCGTGAAAAGAGGAAGGAAGAAAATAATGAGACCTGATGGTATGTGCATTGCCATTACAAGCCCTGCACTATCTGTATTCCCTCCCAATCTTACAATCAGTGTAATTATTATCATTACTATCTCATATCCAAAGAATACCCATGGGATAAGAGGTTTTTCTTCAAATTTGAAAAAGAGGATGCCAGTCGCAATACCAACTGGAATAAGAGCTGCCACGGGGGGAATTATCGGTTCTTTAAGTACTTCAAAACCTAGAATTATTATTAATACCCCACTGACAAAGAGTACTAAGTAGCCAACAGCAATAAAAAAGTGTCCAAAACTCTTCTTCGCTATATATTCTTTAATCAAAATGATTCCAACTAGTAAAGCCACTACTCCTGTAATAAGTAACAAAAGTATGCTCAAAATATCTAAAGTGAATAAATCTGCCATATAACTGACCTATATGTATATGTATTAATGATATTTAAAAAATATTAGTGAGTAAATACTCACTTACATTATTACATTATAAATCAGTGGAATTTTGCTTTTTATTTATTCTTATTTTATCCGAATTCGCATAAATTAACCTCTATAATAAGGAATATTAGCGGTTTTCTATCTTAAGATAAACTTTCTTGCAATACTTAAATGTACTTGCTCTTCAAATGAAATAGGATAATGTCAAAAATCACAGACCTTGAATGCAGCATCATCTATTCACTTGAAATACTGGGAAAGAAATGGAACGCATTCATTATTACTGAGTTACTTATACAGAAAAAACCTATATCTTTTTCAGATTTACAACAATCACTAATAGGTAATTATCAAACCAAAATATCCTCCCGGGTCTTATCAGACAAGTTGAGTAAACTTGAGGAGCTAGGTGTAATTATTCGAACAGAACTTCGGCATGGAAATGTAATATACTCATTAACAGAGAAGGGAATAGATTTTGAGATCGTTCTCATGGCATTAAAATCATGGGCTGTGAAGCATGATGCTATTTCTTTTGAATTGTGTAAGAATAGAACTTGTATCCACAAGGCCGTGGAATATAAGGAATTTGACAAGTTATTTACGTTATTTGATAATTAAAAATAGTAAAACATTTACTTAATTACTTGAATTACATGCTGAATGCAGAATATTTATATAGTTATATGGCCATATAATAGGTAACAATACTAGGAAAAGGTGATACTATTGAATCCTTACAAATATAATCGTAAGGAACGTATATCGGTCTATTTACTGGTTGTCAATATATTTGGGCTGATTTTCAATGGCCATGCTGCATCGCAAGGCTGGATAGAATTAGACACATCTCATCGATACGAGAGAATTCTCATCTACTCGTTCATCTATCTCATGCTACAAGTAGCATATCTCTGGTCAAAAAGACCTGAAATGCCAGAAAATTACTCTTTCGATGATGATATTGTCTTCCATTATGCACAACCAAGATTAGAGACGGATTTATTGATTCCATGATTAACATAAATTCTATCAAAAGATAAATTAGGTACAAGTAGATGAGAATGTTTGATAATCATGATCTATAATTAGTACTCATAATTTAGAATACATAATGTGTCCATTTAAATTGACAGAATTTCAGTTTTAGATCACTCTGCGAAAAAGAATCTCCAAAAAGACGTTCAATTGGGTTTAGTTCAGGGCTGTATGTTGGTTATCTGAGAACTTTGAAGTGGGGGTGTAATGTTAGAAATTCCTTTATATTCTTGGTGAAATGGGCTGGGAGATTGTCCATTACAAGGTACACCTTTCTCATTGTCTGTAAACTTGGATCCAGACTCAATTTTATCAGTAGCATGAGAAACGCGTCTCCGGTGCATTTCTCGCTGAAATGCCACCAAACTCGATTGGTGGTTGGCTCGAATGCCTCATTCAGTACAACTGTGCCATTGCTTTTATTGTGGTTCTTGGGAATTAACTCTCGGGTATTCTTTCTCATCCATTTCCCTGCCCTGTGAAACAAGGCATGAATCGGTCCTTTTTCATCAAGGCTGAGAAATACCACATCCTTATGTTTCAAGGCTTCATGCCTTGCATGATCAATTATCTTTTTCTTGATCTCATAATTTGGAACTGGACTAACCATAGTTTCCTCTACTTTTCTGAAGAAAATATCATTTTCATGCAGTATCCTCCCTATACTGCTCGTGGAGATCTTTAATTCATACACTTTCTTGAGATACCTTTGTAAGGCCTGTAATGACCAGGAGCTCAGATGAGAGGTTAATTTGACAGGATCGTGCTGTGCCACACGAACTAGAAGATCTCGTTGAGCAACATCAAATTCTCTTGGTCTTCCAGATCTTGGTTTATCTACCGTCCCGGCTTTTCCCATCCATTGAAACGTTTATTCTATTTTCCAACTGTTTTGGGAGTTGTATCCAGCCTTTTGGCTGTATAAGTCTGTGAGAACCCAAGAAATGTGACAAAGATGACCATGAGCAATCTTTTGTACATTTTGGGGTTTTCATCTTGCACACTACGTGCAAGTTGATATAGTTCCATACCAGTGTCGACTGGGGTTTTAAGCATATTTGGACTTAGAATTTACTAGTTTTAAGTCCATACCCCACCTTTTATTCAATCTAGAATATTACCTAGAAAATTAAATAATTAATTATGAGAAAATAGGGAATGAATTTTTGGGACAGCACTTACTTCATGGACTCAGTCAAAATTAGGCAAAAAATTATTGATGAACTGAAGGAAATTGCCATGGAAGATGGCATCGAATCGGAAGAAGAGAGTGAAATAATAAATCAGGTCATTAATGATTTGGAGTTATTTAAAGAGGTATTAGCACTGGCCATGGAAGTTAATAAAATCACAATGGATGAGCAAATGAGATTACACAAGATTATTTACAAAATCGATCATAATGCTCATGTTACTGCTGAAGCAGATGGAATAATTAGCGAAGATGAGATGAAACTCCTATATGAAATCTGTTATCAGGTGGGAGAATTAGATGAATACGTACAACAATTAGCAAATGAAAAAAATGAACACCCAGAGTAAATTTCTTTTTCAATATTTTTTTGTAATCACAGGCTTGAATCTGTATCTAGCTGAAACCAAAATCTTATTAGAAGGAATGACCAAATATTATTGATTTTCCATTTCTTTACGTTTAGCTACTATTATATTGAAAACTTCAAGCATTGTTGTTGATAGAAGATTACTATCAGTTTTATTTCTAAGTAACATCTCAAGTCTTTTTTCATATAAGCTCAAAATACTTTTGATATCATCTTTTACATCGTCAACTTTATGTGCCATTAACAATCTTGGATCCTTTCCAGTTTCTTCAATCCAAGATTTTATTGCCATTCGAAAGATTCCCTTAGCTACAATTTGCTTTAGGTTAGGAATCTTCATATTAATTACTCCCGTGATCAAATTCATTATTTTCTCTTGTTCAGGTGTCATTACACCGGTGAATGGAGTATTTTCAATTTCAGAAATTCTTTCTTCGTCAAATAATAACGACATAATAATTGCGTTTTCTTAAATAATTTAAATATTATCAGCTTCAGTTGCGAAATAGCTAATTTTAATATCAAGGATGTACCAAAAATATTGATTCTTTTTTGAAAAAATATTGTTTCATTTTTGATGGTTAGCAATTTGGTTGACACCTCAACCAATTTAATAAATGCTAGATTAAATTGGTAGATGATTTAAGAAAAAGGAACTACTGATAACTTAAATCAATTTAATTACTAATTTAGGAATGTTAGTATAGACTGGAATCAGTATATCTGTATTTTTTGACCACATAGTAGAATATAATACTTATGACAAGGACAATACCTGATTGTAGTACACCTTGTCCAAAGCTCATCTCTTCATAGATCAATTCAACAGGCCTGAAGTAATTCATAGGGGTGATATACATCAGGAACTTGATACTCTCATTTAGATGTGGAATGATATTGAATAACATCGAGAGGATAAAGAAAAGAATACCATATCGTCTTCCTTTACCTACCTCGGATGGGATCATTGCTATTCCTACAATGAAGATAGACATTGCCATATACTGTATCCAAGCAACACAGAAGAAGACAAAGAGCAGATCTGCACCCATGAAATCGTTGATGAATTCTTCTCCAAATGAATTATTTACTGGTCCAATCACTGCAAAGGCAGCCCAAAAGAGGAATGTCATCTCAATAACCATAGCAATTACTCTTCGATCCATGAGTTTGCCTGGTAGTACCTTCTCACTTGAGTAGATAATATCTTGAGAATTGGTTCGCACCTCTCTGGTAGGAATTGAAGCAGCTACAAACATTGGATAGAGCCCAAAGAACATCCAGTGGTTACTGAAGAATTTCATCACGGAAAATCCTCTCAATGACATATCTAAATCATGTCCCTGTGCAATTGCTCTGGTACTAGGTGTATTAAATCCCTGCATGAGTTCTGCAAGACCATCCTTAGAAGTCGATAGTACTGACCAGAATGCTGCTGGCCAGATCAAGTATAACATGAGCACAATAAAGATTGCAGTTTTATCACGTCTAAGCTGTTCGAACACTAATGGGAATTTTTTGGCAAGGCGAGTATCTGGAGCAACCACTCTTCCTATCGTTGCATCAACAATGCCTGTTTTATTTTTACTTCCTACTTCTTCTAGGTAATGAGGAGATTTCACTCGTAGTATGCCTAATACAAGAAATACCGTAGAGATAGTAAGAACCACGAAAATTGGATTCCAATCATAATCATCAATTCCAGTTACAAGTGTTGATAGTTTTGTATATGCATTAACTGATAAATTGGCTGCATCCTTGAGATCTGGATTATCAGCTAGTAATTCAACAATCAATCCATAAATAACATAACCAAAGCCAACTCCCTTGGATTTACCACTCTGGAACATGAAGGTTGTTGCAGCACTTGTCAATGAGATGAAGAAGAATGCAATGAGCAGAAACATAGCAAAGGTAAGGGTAATCCCACCTATTATGGCCATACCATCGAAGTACCAAGTTTGCAATACAACAACAAGATACGTAGGTAGTAGAACTCCAACTATAATGAGTAAGCCAGCAAATACGTTTTCTAGATAGAATTTCCTAGGATCCATGGGATTACTTCCCATAAAGAACTCAGTTCCTTGCTCTTCCTTGGTGGGAATAACCTTGGCACCTATGTTAATACTAACAAAAGCAATGATGAGATACATGAATAGTCCCACCATTATGGATGCCCAAACACCCCAGCCTGCTTCTACTTTCGAAAGGTTACCAAACATACCCATGCTTACCATCACATTAACCAAGCTCTCTACATCATCCTTTGGATAGAATATCCCGAAAAAGGCCATAAAGAGTACAGCTGTGATACTACCAGACACAAATTCTCCTCGGAATCGATGTGCATGATAATAGATTCGTTTCAGCAGTTTCATGGTTAATTGCTCCTATATTTAGAGAGGAAGAATGATTCAAGACTTGCAGGTGGATAATTCAGATCAAGTAATTCCATATCCTGCAGAATATCCATGATCTCATTTAGCTCTTTACTTGAGGTTACTTCTATGGCGACCTCTTCAGTATCAGGATCAACATAATAAGTGTAGTTAGATAATTTTGATTGATCTAGATTTTTCACCTTGGCATATATTTTCCTAGTAACATCCTTGGCTAAATCTTTTACATCCTCTACAGTTACAATTTCTCCATCTCTAATGATGGCGACCCTATCACAGATCTTCTGAACCTCATCGAGATTGTGTGAACTGAAGAAAATGGTTTTACCATTAGCTTTCTCTTGAAGCAGTAATTTGTACAGTTGCTGCTGTAGTAGTGGATCAAGACCACTACTGGGTTCATCAAGTATGAGGATCTTTGGATCATGCATCAGCGCAAGTGCAATACCTAGTTTTTGTTTATTACCCTTAGATAGTTGCTTGATTTTCTTATTAAGAGGAATATCAAATAATTCGACAACTTCGTTTAGACGGGTGATCTCTTTTGTTCTTAATGTAGCTAAGTACGCGAAGAAATCTTTTACTTTGTAATTATCAGGAATAATCAATTCTCCTGGTAAATAACCTATTTCTTCTTTATATGAAAAATCATCTCGGGAGACAGAATGACCGTTAATTATTATCTCACCTTGTTGTTGGATGAGAATATTCATCATACAACGTATGGTGGTGGTTTTCCCAGCACCATTTTCACCGAGGAAACCAAAAATTTCCCCCTCATTAATACTGAGATTGACATTTTGTACCCCTTTGGATACACCGTAATTAAAGGTCAAGTCTTTAATTTCTATAATTTGTTTAGACATATTTGCCCAATCCTGCTCCAATGGGAGCATATATTTCCGAATTCCGAAAATGAATTTTTAAATATGCCGATATTGTGTGATTGGGCACGTATATTCCTAAAATTTTAAAGGTGCAAAATGAAGGTTTGTATGTGCAAAATTTGATTTGATGACATGATAACGCATTCTATTAATGATATTTTAAGTGTATGGGAAGTCATTATTTGTACCCTTTCAATTATTACGTATACAGCTCTTAATTTGATAGTTGATCTGAGTAATTGTCACCAACTTTCATCATTAAAATTATTTTTATTATCCTTGTTTTCCATATTTAGGAATTTTGAGTAATCCTTTTTGCCTGATTTCTTTTGTTTCTCCTTCTTATTCTTATTTCTCCTTTTTTGTAAAAGAAACAGGGCAGCAAACACAAGAAGAAAACCAGCAACTCGGATAAAAACAAAACCAAATATTGGTTGGTTAGACAATATTAAGATGAATCCATCATGAACAATAAAATTGGATAATTGTCTGTCTTCAGAAGGTAGATCAAGAGTAAATCTCGTAACCTCTCCAGTTACTACATTCATTTTCCTAATATACATTAATGGAGTATTATCCTCAGTAGAGTTTTTGTTATCCGATGTCAGCATCCAAACATAATCATTTTGAATTGATACAAACCTTATTGTTTCCACTGGGAAATCGTTATTTCTATCCATAGTATACAGATGAATATTATCATTGGAAAAATCATAGACTCCAATACCAGATAAAATATCATACATCACCATTTTATAGCCATCAGGTGACAATTTGATAAATCTGGGAGTAAAATTAGTGAAATCACTTATAAAATAGGTATGATCCACAAGTGCATTATGGATAATCACTGACCTGAATACTCCAAATTTATTATTATCATCGTTGTAATCAGTCTCGATATATGCAAATGCCATGTGATCATTATAGTTAACCACCATCTTTAGAACTGGTCCAATGTTATCAGATCTGGTGAAATTATCTAAGGATAGGGATGAGGCATTGAGAATAGCTTCTGTATCATATTCAACCGAAACTCGACTTTGTTTATCATAGTTATACCCAACAAATTCTCCTCCTCCTGCATAATTGAATATCGTGGTATTTACAATAGAATCGTAATAATTGAAGTTACTGTCTTCATCTGCAACCTCGTAGCTTGTATCACTGCTAATCAAACCTTCTGCATCAATATTAATTTCACTGAGTTCATTAGCTTCATTTTGAAACAATAATGTATCATCATTAATCGGCATGAGCAAATTCTTAGTTATGCAATAATCTCCAACAAAATCATAGTCATACTCTGTGACAAAGCTACCATCCAACTTATAGATACTGAGAATAGCCTCTAGATTCATGGTTGTTTCATCACAATTCGTGGCCGCTACCGGTTGTGTCCAGAGTAAAGATGAAATTATCAAAAGTATGACAACTTTTGGAACGAATCTACTGTTCATGACATTACAATAGCTTGAGTTGATAAAAATGTTTTGCATACGGATATTTCATTGCTTGATCATGAAATATTCTCTATCCTCAATCTTGAAATTATTTTTCTCAAGATACTCGACTAGTTCAATATGCTTTTCTTCTACCCATATTTTCACATAATCTGTACGTATTAATTCCATAATTGTATCCATTATGATGTCAATGTACTGTTTATGATAATAAAGATCTGTATAGCATGATTGGATGTCAAAATCATCAGGGTAAATCACTATGTAGGCAATAATTCTGTGATTGTGGATAATTACTTTGCCATGACCCTCATCTATCTCTTCTGCTAGCTCAGAATTAGTTTTTGCATTCCAGTATGCCTGTGGATGGAGTGCATAAATGGAATCTACATCCTTAAGAGTTGGTTTACGTACATCAAGCGGTAAATACTTACGGACATTTGGCTCTCCTTTATAACAGAAAACTTGATATTGAGGTACATATCCCTTTCTTTCATAGAGTTTTATCGCATCAGTATTTGTTAACTTGACACCTAATGCGATCTTATCTACAAATTCTTGACTTATGAGCACCTTTTCCGATTCGTGCAAAAGTTTACTCCCAACTCCCTTTCCCCTAGCTTCAGGTAATATGGAAATCTCCCAGATGAGCCCAATCCGCAATTCAATATTTATTCTATTAATTGAAATGCCTACAACCTTGCCATCAAGCTCCGCAACTCTCCAGAGTTCCGGAATATCAACCTCCTCACAATCCTCATCCCACCAATCCCAATATTCGTCCTGGGATGTCTCATCTACTCCTGGAAGTCCTGACTGAAAGATCTCGTAGATCAATTCATCTTCTTCCTCGAGAGGTTGACGGATAATTACACTCACAGCATCGATAAAAATCTCATAGTATATGTATCTAATCACATGAGAGATTTTTTTGTGGTTTTATTTAGTAGAATATGATCACTCTTCAGTATCTCGATCGAAATTAAAGATATTGGATCTGGAGTTAAGAAAACTAAACACTAGCCAGCCTATAGCAGTAATAGCGAGTAATAATGCAAATACTGTAACTCCGAACTCAATATTCTGTTTGAGATTATCATCTCGAATCTTCAGAGAATCTAAAATTCCGCCAATGAGTGATATTTGGCCAAATGATGCCGCGATTAAAGTAACCACCTTTATCAGCCTTTGCTGGCTCTCACTTACCTTCTGCTGATACCTGGCAACTAAATCATCAGCGGTTCTCAGTATCCCCTCTTGGGATTCTTTAATGATGCGCAGCTTACCCTCAAGATTATCAATTGTATCGTCCATGGATGAGTTCTCAATCATAGCCTTCATGAATTCAGAGTGATCTGTATAAAGAAGAGATTCCTGTGATTTCAGAAGCTGTATCGACTGCAGTGCAACTAACTCAAATTCTGTGAGTTCTATCTGTCTTCTCCGTATTAATTCAAGGTTTTTGTTAATTTTGTTGATTTCTGCACTTTCAAGTGCTTTTTTGGATTCATGAACTTGAATAATTAAGCCAGATCGTACCTTCTCAGCCATGACATCAAAAGCAATAATTAATGCATTGATGTCATTTACAAGAGAGACTGCTGACAGTAAGCTCTGATTCATGAATTCTGCATTTTCAGGCATAAATGCTGTGAATGTATGTGCTGAAGTATAGATCATATCCCCTTTGTGCGATCGGATATTTGCAAGATTGACCCATGGTTTTTCAGGAATTGTGATCCAATCATGAAGTGTGATTCTCCCTTCATATAGGGGCAAGACCAGTGCTTGAAACTCTGGGTTATCCTCCACTTCATGATAATCATAGATTCTCTTGTATCCTTGATTATCTGTCACCCCGAGTTCTCTAATGAATCCAACAGAATACCACGTACGTTCAGGCTCAAAAGGTACATTTTCCATATAGAAATCTCTTAGTGTCTCAGTTTTAGCTCTCCTTACTTTCTCATATTCAAGGAAATAATTGTGGATGCTTTTTACTATATCTACTAATCGTAAGAATTCCTTGTTATTCCACTTAATATCCCCAGTACCGCATTGTGGACCAACAAGAGTTTGTAAAGTCCTCAAATCAGACACTGTGAGAGGTTGATCCTCCATTTTTATGGTGAATACAACGGTGCATACTCCGAATTTACGGATATAAACATCAGTATCAAACGTTAAAGTATAACCCAAGGCCCTGATATTCCCCTCATTCAGGCCTAGGTGTAACTGATCACCAAATTTTTTTCCAATCGAGGTTTGTAAAAAATCATCAAGAATATCAACTCCCAGTGAGGATATATCAATCTCCCCCTTGAATAAATCATGTGATAACATGTCTGGTGATTCTCCATTGTAAGTTCTGATGAGTGAATTGGCAAGATCACCACCCGTGTAGAAGGATATTGATAATTTATGATAGGAATCAGGGATACTGATGCTGGGATAGGGGTTCTCAATTAATTTCTTAATTCTCTTGAGACTTAACATCATGGCTTCAAGTTCAGTTAAGTTGATAATTGATTCCAGTTCCTTCAGTTCCATAATTTGCTCGAGGATTTCTTTGTGCTTGATATCATACATTCTCAGAAATTCATCAGGTTGTTTCATCAAACCAATCAGCTCTGCATACAGGGATTGAGCATAATGGAAATGATAGTAATCCTTCAAATACTCATAAAATTCAGAAAGAACTCCCACCGCATCTTCTCCTATTTTCTCCATCATCTCACCTACCAAAGTATAGGCTTCCACTGCATGATTGTGAATGATTTTCGAATCATTAGCTAGGAGTCCATTTTCAATGGTCACTCCGATTGAGATTAATCTAGATATTAGTTTCAGACTTTCTATCGCAAGTATTTCTGCCTCTTCTGAAGATGTGATTTTGTCAAAACATTCTATTGATTTTGCAATTGATCTCTGTATTTTGGTATAATTATAGCTTTTCTCCCACTCATCAGCTGCTTCTCCGTAGAATTTTAATCCCAAAAGGAGATATTCAAGATTTTTGTCCGTTACTGTCGAATATGAATTCTCACATCTATGAATCAATTTCTGATACTCGTCCTCAAAAAATAATTCAAGGATCTCACTATCTATAAAATCCAGTATCATTCTACACCATAAAATTCCATGTTCTACTTATTTGTTGTGTCAATTGAAAAATTAATTGATTATCAACTAGAGACATTCTCGTATAAAATAAACTTGAAAAATCAATCAAGTAATTAATGATTAGTAATTATATAATCGTACTGTATTTAGATACTCTTGAAGTTTGATTTCATCCATTCTCTCAATAACAGAGGGTTTATCTTTGCTTAACTCTCCTTTGCTCTCAAAATCCTTCAACACCCCTATTAATTCTATAAACTCATCAATAATTAGCTGATGTCTTGTCTCCTCAACTAATAATGTAATATTTTCTAGTATCTTTCTAGCAACCTTGCTATTACCCAGTACTAGATGACATTTAAAGAGTAGAAATTCTATTTTGATGATGATAATCATGGAATCTGTATCTTTTAGAATCCTGAGATTTGTAAGGATTTGATTAAAGAGGGAGAGCTCTTGTGTTCGTTTGAACTCATCAAGTAAATACTCTACTAGCAATTTGATAGCATACATTTTGTGATTGTTATAAGCTTCTAAATAATTAGTATCTCTCAATAACGATGCCAGTATCTCCTTTCCCTCTTTAATTTGATCCTCATCATCATGTTTTCTCAAGCTGATTGCTTTTGATAATTTCACCAAACAATCTGTATAGTCATTAGGATGCTGTTTGGATATAAATTCAATTTCATTTGTAATTCTCTCATATTCTGCATAACCCTTATTCTCACTGATATCAATCTCGAGGGTTTTAAACAATGCCTCACATTTAAAAAGTACTTGTGAGGCCTCCTCATCTACTTTGTCGGCTATTGTATATAAATTATTATAGTATTTTCTTGCCAAAATTAGGTTTTGTGAGTTTAATTCCAGCTCTGCTTGTGCCATATACCCAATTGCATTAAGATTGGGTTCATCAGACAATTTGAGACTATTTGCAGCATGTACTTTTGCCTTATGGATCTCACCTGCATTCATATACAGATCTGAAAGCATAAGATTTGTTGCTACCAGTGCCTCTACTTCCCCTATTTCCTCGTATACATCTAAGGACTTCTGAAAGGTTAATTCAGCATCTTCCTGAAGTCCAAGACTAGAATACTCTAGGGCAAGTGAATTGAGTGTCTCAGCCATTTCAACCTTGTTTCCTATTTCTTCAAATATCACTGCAGATTCTTTGAAGTAACCTATCTTGGTTTCTGTATTAGGGGCTGTGTAATGGCCTTTTAAAAGAAATACACGGGCTAATATATATTTTCGCTCATCTTCAGAATACTTTTCAGAATTAAGCTTATCGTATTCTATATAGAATTGGTAGATTAAATGTTCAATTTTATCAAATTCTCTTTTTGAATACAATTCCTTGATGGTTGAGGATTTGATATCTAAATCTCGCTTCAATCTATCCATTGTCACGATACTGTAAACTGAAACCGACTAATTTAAACCTCATTACCAATAAATATCCAACCGTATAGTATTGCTATATTCTTTGGGACACTTAGATTTAATAGTAGAGACTTTGAATGATTGAATTATACATTTTTGCATTTTTTTTGTCTTTGTGCAAATACCGCTCATATATTTTCGAAATCCGTAATTCTAGTAAATTCATCAGCGGAATTTCGCATGATTGATTTCGATTATTTAACAGAACTCGAGAGCCTGTGATTACAGTTTCTATTTTTTGAGAATATGATGGATCACGTCAACCTTTAAAAGTAAAAAAAAATATTCGGAGGATATGAATAAGAAAAATAACCTTATGCTAGTTGGCTTATTTTCACTATTATTGTTTTCCTTAATTCCAACATCAGCATATTTCAGTTTTTATAGAACGGTTCCGAATTTTTCAGTAGATATCTATATTTGGGACGCATATTATGCTGATTTGGACTTAGATGGCTATGAGGATGATATTTTCATCGAAATTGATCTCACCCTAACAAATCAATATGTATATACAGATGTTGAAGTATTTATTGGAGTGACTTTACCAAGTGGAATGGAACATTGGTTTAAATTCGATTATACTTTTAAGAAAACAACTTTAACAGGTTATATTACATTAGGATATGACTTATACAATACAGCCACAGAATTAGGCTGGTATGAGGCAAATGCAGTAGGTTTTGCCCAAGGTGAGGAATTTTCTTACATGGATACCTTGATTTTCGATCCTCCTGGAACGGGAGGTGGGGATCCATCTGCAAGGGATTATGTGCTTTGAAATCAGGTGATTTCATCTGAACCGTAAGACCTAAATAAACGCTAAGGATTTTGAAATTGGATGCCAATTAAAAATAAGGATGTACCATTAGTACTATCATTAATGGAACAACCTAATGCATCCGAAAAAATAATAACAGATGAAATAAATCAAAGGTTGCAAAGTTCTCTCGCAATTTCTACAATTAATCGTCGAATAAAGCGATTGGAAGAGGAGAATATTATTATCGGTTCAGCTGCACAACTAAATCACCAGAAATTAGGATTAGTAATTCATTCTTTCATAGTATACGCTTCAAGAACACCTAGTTGGGATGATAATATCTCTATTATAGAAAAGTTATGCTTTATTCATCCTTATACATCCTATAGTAATCGAGTATTCGGGTCTTCAAATGGAATTTTCTTACGTTTTAGATTACCTGAAAATGATTCTGCATATACTTTGCTTATTGAATTATTTGACATTTTAAAAAGTAAAGGGATAATCGAGAAGTATCGAGATTTGGAAACTGGATTCAATGTATTCTCCAATAATATCAGTTTAAAGAAATTTGATGTTGAATCTAATTCCTGGAGATTCAACGCAAATTCTCTTGAAGATGTATTTTTTTCTGATCATTCAGATGAGTATATAGATTTAGCTAGTTTGAGAGACACTAGTATTCTCTATCAGCTAAATATGGCTGATATCATAATTATTCGAGAAATGGCGAGAAACAGTAGGAGAAGCCAGTTGCGAATTATGAAGGATATTTTAGGTCCAAAACAAGGTGAAAAACCTAGAAACAAAATATATAAGGAATATGAAACAGTAATTGAAGATTTTCCCAAATCAAAACAATCATTCTCTCGCAAGTTAAAACAGATAGAAGAGAATGAAATCATTACCGGGTATAGATTACTTTACAATAGAGAAGAATTTGGTGTATTCAATCAAGCACTATTTATTGGGAAAGCTGATGAGAAAATGTTGGGAAATTTGTTATTTGCATTTAAAAATGATATTCTTCCTTTTGATTCAGCTCTCTACTATTCAGAGAATACATTTATGATCTGGATAAACATTCCACCCATAGAGTTACTTGCTTTAATAGACAAGCTAAATAATTTTTTTGAGGATCTTGAAGTATACTTTATGGCCAGACAATCGTTTATTTATTATCTCTGGCATGAGAATTTCGATGATGAAAACAAATCTTGGAAAGTAAACCGAAAATGGATGATAGATGATGTATTATCATCACTGAAATTGAGTGACTAAACTTGAATTTAAATTTTTCATACTTTTAGGAACCCCTCTTTCTTCATATACTTCAGGTTACTTGTTTTTAGTAATCATTATTTTATAGTTTAATGGTTCCATAGTGCATAATTTGATGAGATTGGGGAAAGTATCTTTCTCGAATTTGTCTATATTTAAATAGGAAGGAAAACATTTCGATATGTCGAATGACATCACGAATAATTAAAACTCAATTATTATTAATTCCTTTTATTCTTCTACTTGTTTCCAGTTCATATGCTTCACTAGCTAGTGAAATTTCTGAGGTAGAGGAGATTAAAGGAGAAGTTACTATAAATCCAGAAATAAAAATCTTATTCGATGGTTCTGAGTATCGTCAGGCTATGGATCATTTCATTCCTATAACTTTCATGACACAAGGGGTTGATCCAGCTCTGATCAAGATCGATGCAGTACTATCTGATGGCTCAAGTATAAATGTGTGCAGTGATACCTGTGCAGATGTAGATACCGGGGAGGGCTACTATGAGTTCCGGGTTAAATATCTGGATAAATCAAGTACAAAGATCCTGGATGAAATCAATCCACTCTATGAGGAAATGTCTCCCTTGCAGTTCAATCCCCTGTATGAGGGACTAAAGATATACGATAGTAGTAATCCAGAAGTGTTTGCTCTGACTGGGGATCATCAATTCCTTCGTAGCTACCCCAATCAGTTTTTTGATATTATGGTTGAGAAATACAATCCTGAAGATCCGTCACCTAATATTACCCTAAAATCAGTGATTGTTGATTTTGAGGTGAGATTTGAAAATGTGAGAATTTTTGCCACAGACGATGCAGGTCTTGAATATTATCTATGTGAACCTGGAAGTTGCGGTAATGCAGGATCTGCATTCACGTTTAGTTTTGATCCCACGAAAGTATTTCCCGGAACTCCACTGGATATGATTGCTGATAAACTCGCAATGATAACCTTTGAGGATGTAACTTCTGGAAATTCTGCATCAATATCGGCAACACGTGCCAAGGAACAATTTCAGAGAAAATCTGATACCTACAGAGGGGCACAAGGCCTGGCTGCACCTTACATTCCAGGTGGTAGCTTCCAGGTGGATAGTTTCTTTGATATTGATTATAGAATCGATTATGCTAGTGTCTCAGGTCACTGGGGAGTTAATGCTACATTTGGACCAACGCCATCAATTAGAGGAGGATTTAAACCGCAAATTAATGTTGTTCCTGGTCAAACCGAACTATGTGTTATTTACAATGTAGAGCTTGAAGAACCGGTGGAGCGATGTGATACCTCCTTCCTTAGAATTGGAATTGTACCACATAATGGCACACCTGATTGGATATGGTATGATGCAGGATTTGAACCCGAGGATCTCTATCCAGGTCTAAGCACTGATGATCTGAATAGTAGAGATATTTCATTCAAGATCTTCTTGAAAGATGATCCAGATGATGTGATAATTCACCCATTCTTAGGAGACTTCCAAGTGGATTCATTCTTTGATATAGCCTATCAGTTGGATATCCCACCAGCAACAGGGCCAATCAATGGTATCTACCCCAGTACAATCCAATTCAGAGGTCTAAATACTAAATACCTCGATAAATGTTCACCCTTACTTGTTGCCAATCTTGATGATGGAACTTCGGTGACAATTGCTGACAGTGTATGTAGTGATGTTGCAGGAGACTATGGTGGAGATGAGGGAGGAATCATTAAGGGTATTCTCAGGGGATCACGTGTGGTATATAACTGGGATTACAGAAATACATTCCCAGGAATCACACCCAGACAGCTGAATGAGAAAGTACTATCCATCTCTATGGTAGATGTCAACGAAGCACAAGGTATCAGTCCTGACGAGTCAAACAAGACACAGACATTCAATGTTGATAGCTTCTTTGATATATCCTATGAATCAACTGTACCCAAGGTTAGGAATTTTGTTAAGCGAATAGATAAATCTACACCATTACTGGCTAATGTGGTTGATCCCACCATTAATGATGATACTATACAGATAGTTGCTATTTATGATCATGAACGAGTTCCAGTCTGCATTGAGGGTTGTGCGGTAGAAGGAAAAGTAAGATTTGATTTTGTTGCAAGTCAATATTTCCCTGATGATTCAGCTGTTAGCCTAAATAGAAAACTTCGATCTTTTATCATTTTCAGCACGGATAATCCAGATAAAGAAATGCTGCTTCCCTCTCCCCGTTGGAGTGATGCTACCGGGCATTTTGATTTCTGGGTCGATCAAAGTCCACAGTACACCAGAAATGGGATACTCGCACTAAGATTTAGTATAGATGATCCCAGCCTGGAATTACAAGATATCAGCATTACAGCAAAACAAAGTTCTAATGCAACTGGAAGGGGTGTATGTCAATTTGGAAAATGCTTTGCGCTCCCTGGATTTGGTGGAGCAAATATCAATGTTGACCAGTTGATTGGTGATTGGACCTTTGATGATGCACATACATTAGATCCTTCTTTCAGGGTTTCATTGAGATCTGATCCTGATACATTTACTGAGGAACCTTTTCTTAGCTTTGGTGACAATCTTGATATCTTTGATAAACCATTACAATTGGTCTGGGGTGTGAAATCTGGATATTATGAGGGTACTGTTGCCACAGGTGGCGTTATGCTAGATAATGAGGCAATATATGAATTTCAAGCAGGATCAACTATTTCCTTCGTCTTCTCTAAAGAAAAAAGGTTCTCAAGCTGCTATTTCAGAGGAGAAGTGTATACTACCTGTTCAACTACTCATCTGATGCCATTATCTCTAGATGAGGAAGCTGCCCCAACAGACCCATTATGTGATACAACCTGTACTTCAGAGTTATCAAGAACTGAAGTACTCATTGATGGTCGTCCTACTGATATTGATCTCAACAGGATATTCAATTCATTTTTCCTTCCATCAGCAGTAATTAGTGGAACTGGTTCTGAAAGAAGATTTTCTCGATTATTGGAAGAAGAAGGGATATATGGTAATTCACTAGATGATAGACTGGAACGTATTTACGGAAATATTCAATTCATTAGACAGATGGATGGATATGTGAGAATAGTATTTCTCCTGAATAATGAAGTGTTAAGAAGAGTTGATGTATTACCTGATGGTCGAATACTTAGACAGCAATACATGCAATTAGATGGTTCTTCACAAACAGGTTTGACAATCGAATCTTCTCGTTTTATTCAGTCAGATGAGTCATCTGATACAATTCATGCCATTCAGAATGGTAAGGTGCGATTAAATCTAAGAATTGGCCCTATAGTATTCAAAAATCAGGGAACTGCTGATGATATCAAGATAAAAATAATTACAAGAGACGGTGTAAGAGACCCTCCTTATTCTAGGAATACGAGTGATTTCTCCAAAGTAGGTAAATTCGCCATCATATTTGATTTCAGTGATACTCCTGTCAAGGACCAGGTAAACAAGGCCAGGGAGGTGTTGAATGGAATGAATATTTCAATTGAGTATTTGTCTCTAAATACAACTATTAGTCTATCTGGGCTGGAGTTCACCTCTAGGGTTGTTGATCTTGAGCCAGGAACCATAGATTCATCAAGACCTGATCTCTATTTGATATACCAGGAGATGTCCTTCATCTTTGAACAATCCTTCTTCCCTGACATGGATGGTATTACTCTTGAGCTGGTTGAAGAATTGGGTTCTGATGTTTTTGTAGTCCCCCCGGATCGAATTGAAACTCGCTCCATTACCTGGACACCATGGAATGTCAAGCCCGGGACATATTTTATGAGAATTATGCATCCTAATACGGATCCAGCAGTCTCTCCTCTGTTTACTATTGTAGGTGAAGACAGTATTTACGTAGATATTAACCAGGAATTCACCATCTCAGTTGGAAATACTCTTGAACTATCATGGTCACCATCTGATAGGGCCAATGATGATTCAAAGGTCGATCTTAGCTTGCTGGATAGTAATGGTAGGATTATTGAACTGGTTAGTGGAGTAGCTAATACAGGTAAGTCCAGTGTCAGCATCCCCATTCTCACCATAAATGGAGAGAACTTTGGTAAATATAGAGTTCGGGTTTCAATTTCCGGGATGCAGGATATTTTTGGAGATTCAAAGGAATTCAGTGTTAGGTATGAAAATACTACATCTATTGTTTCAACTACCACAGAGGGTGTTACAGATGATCCTGTTTCTCCAGATCTTCCAGTTCCTGGTTTTGAGCTAGGTTTCATGATGATAATTTTGTTCTCTTTCATAGTTTATAGACGAAGATATATCTAAGAATTCATTATTAGACAGATATAATACTTAGTGATAATTTCATCCTTAAATTCATGACTTTTAGCAAAGCAAAAAACATTCTGCAAAAACTTTAAACGGTATGTTTGAATAATTACTATCATGAGTACAGAAAATCGTTGTCCTAAGTGCGATGCACCGGCAAAAAGAGTAATTTCGTCTGATGATAAAACCCGACCACCAGCAGGATATGCAGGAATGATCCCACGCTATCACCAATTGTATGAATGCAAAGATTGTGCCCACAAATGGGGCGATGGTACCGAGTAAATTGAAGTTTATCCAAATTCGATAATCATAGAGATATTCGTTAATATTTCAAGTACTAGTAACTGATGATTAGAGCTATAAGGCCGATTAGTTGCAGTAACACGTAAACAGACCACCCTATCCTCAATTCTTTCATTGCTTTAATTAATTCCTTGATATCTTGACCCTCGGTTTTTACAATATTGAATAGATTATCCATGGGAACGTAGAACACAAGGGCTTGAAAACAGAAGGATACCGCATAGATTGTGCGTGGAATATCCTCACCTAGAGCAGAGATCAATAGGAGGATTATTCCGTTGAAGAAAGCCACCCCTGCAGCACGAGACATCCAGTCTGTTGCTGATTTAAATATTGCATTTTCCTCATTATTGAATTCATATTCTGGCATATCAGTTACCTCCAAATAATTCAATCACATTGATGATTAAAAGTACACCAAATCCAGCAACTATCAGCTTAAAACCCAATGTCATCCTAGTAAAACCCTTCATAAGCAGGTCGATGTCATTACCTTTTGTTCTTTGAATCTGCCATAGGTCTTGGAATGGCAGAAAGAAAGCTACACATAGTACAAGGTAAATAAAATTGGTGATCAGACGTGCTAAAGTGAATTCACTACCAATGAACATAAAGATAGTATCTATTAGACCAGTCAGAATGAAAAGACCTCCAATGATCAATCCAATAATTCCCACATGTGAAATAATCCTCTCTTCAGTGCTATCAAACTCGTAATTGGCATTACGGACAGGAATTCTATCCTCTTTACTCTCATCCTCTTCTAAAGAGGGTTCTATTTGTTTTTCTGGAATTGAAGTATTGAGTTCTTCATTACTCGTTATAACATTATCTTCATTTTCGGGTGATTCGTTCATTGGTTTAATTTCATCGATTCTGATTTAAGGATTGCTCAGAGCATTCCCAAAAATCAATACTTTAGAAGAAAAAGGAAGCTTATCAATTGAAATTGATTGCAAAATAGAGTGATGATGATTTAATGGAAAAAGTTTTAAAAAAGATATAACCAATAATACATAATCAAGTACTATTCTTAAAATAAACAATATCAGTGAATGGATTGAAGTATAGTGTCCAAATTAAGAATCAAGAATTTTAAATCGATTGTAGATTTAGAAATTGAGACGAAAAAATATAATATTTTCATCGGAGAAGCTAATTCTGGTAAATCTAATATTCTGGAGACACTTGGATTATTGAGTGCTGTTGGAAATGAAGGTAAATTAGATGATTTTATCAGAATGACCTCACTTTCAAATTTATTTTATGATGAGTTATACTATAATGAAATTATGATTGAATTTCTTGACATTAATGTTCAATTAAAGGTAATTAATGAATCACTAAAAATCATCTTTTCAAGATCAGATACACTGACAAATGATAATTATGAATACTCATTTCGAAAAATCACAAATGATAAGAGAGATTTAAGTCTCCATGAGGTTTCATATGATTTAATTAAGAAATTCGGTGAAGTATTTGGTCTACTTGAAAAAATTAAATATTACATATTACCAAATTCTAAAAATTATGAATACAAAGGAAAACAATTTCATCCACCATTTGGGGTGAATTTATTTGATATTGTTAATGGGTCAAAAGATTACAGGAATACAGTAAAAGAAATTGTAGAAGATTTTGGCTATAAATTAAATCTAAATCCTGCTACAAAACAAATAGCAATCGCTAAAGAGGTTGATGGAGTAGTAATAAGCTATCCGATTCAATTAGTCGCAGATACAATTGTTTCATTTATATCACATATTATCGCAATTGAGAGTAATGAAAATTCAATATTAGTTTTTGAGGAACCAGAAGGCCATATTTTTCCTCATTATATAAAAGAATTAGGAGAAGCTATCGCAAACGATAATACTAATAGTTACTTTATCACTTCTCATAATCCGTATTTCCTTGATACAATCATACATAAATGCAATCCAGAAGAAACCCTAATTAATTTAGTATATTCTAGGGATTTTGAAACTAAGGTAAAACAATTGAATAGGGCTGAGGTGCTCTCATTATTAAGAGGAGACCCATTTTTCAGTCTAAACGAACTGATTGATGAGCTATGATTTTCTTAGAATGTTATAATGATATTGAAATGATTAAATATTGCTCCTCGATAGCGAAAAGCGATATTGTCCATTCAGGATCTAAATCACAAGTATTACATGATTTATTTAATGAGAAAGTCGGTTTAGGTGTTATTGATGAAGATTACAATGAAAAACACCCATTGATGAACGATTTTGATTTGATAGATGTTGCGTTCAATTTACAACTACTCAAGAATAAGAATAACGAGAAATTCATTATAATCATTCCAAATAATTTGGAGGTTTGGTGGCACAACATTGCTAGAAAGAACAAAATCGATTTGGACAAGCTTGGTTTATTAAACAGAAAATCGAGATTCAAGAAAAAATATCCTAAGAATGAAATCCATAAGCTCCATCGATTTTTTGATTTGGTTAAAGAAAATATTGAAATGGAAAAACTATTAGAATGGGTCTCAAAATATACTAGTTATCAATAATAGAACATTTGATCACAAATTCATTCTATTTATCTTCTGATCATAATGTATGCAACATAGACTGAAAATGGTATTTGCAGAATTATAATTATGATAAATAGTACCATTACTACTGGAATAATTAGGGAGAACAAAGCAGCAAAAATAAACATAATCGAGTACCATTTGAACCAGTTAATTTTGGTTTCGTACATCTGATGCCCTTCATACGGCTTAGCTTTCACCAGAAAATAGATGAATACAAGATAATACGCAATAGTAACCAATATAGTAGTATATCCAGGAATATGTTCAGGAAAGATGAAAATGAAGGTCACGATATAGAGAAAGGCCAGCAGAAATGAAATGACTTTGAAGCTCATACCTCGTGAGTAAAGAGCTTCTTCCAATGCTTCTGTTCCCTGTTCCTTGAAGAGTAACCGTTTCCCAAGATATAGAAGAATAAGGTTAGGTACTGCAGTTATCAAAACAGTAATGGGGTTACCTCCATTTGCTGCTAAAATCAATACCCCAAAAATAAATATTGAATATCGTAATAGCTTGGCATTCTTCTGATCAGTAGTTAACCAATAGAGATCAGGAAATAAATGTGAGGATTCCACATTGTAAAGGTAGGAGTTGATAATAACTAGAGGAAATACAAAGGCGAGTAATGGATGCCAGAATAATGTTAGTAACAAAGTTTCCTGTATACCCATACCTAATACTGATCCCAATGCGAAATTACCATCATGGCCATATCCACTCCAGATCACCTTGGTTATCCAGGTCTCATAAAGACCGATAATGATCCCGAAAAGGTACAATTCTTTCAGGGTAGTCTTTTGGTAACGAATAGCCAAAGAGATAAAGAAAAGAAAATGCAATGTATAGAGAGGGATGGTAACAAAATATGTCCATGGTTGAATTATCCAATTTGGTGAAGATCCTGCCAGGATCTCGACAATAGTGAATGCAAGAAAACCAAAATATAGTCGTTTTAGAAAATACGTCATGATCAATATCCACCGTAATATAATAATTGAATTCTTACAATTACTTGATGATTTTGCTGCATTTATCACAGAAATTTGGCTTGGATTTGGTGATGGAATATTTCATTCTTTGGATGTCAATACGCATGAATTAAGAATATGGTTTTTTCAAGTATTGATTCTTTCTTTTTGCCAAAAAGTCCTAAGAAGGCATTTATAGAGAAGTGAATTATATTTCCTGTGCGCTTATCAAAATTAGTTATTTTTTTAATAGTTTTGGGGGTTGTCCCTATCATTCAAGTAAATTCGAATTTGGGTCCAATATTGATAGAATCAAATCAAGATCTACTAGATTTTGCTGTTGATAATTCTCTACAAGGAAATGGAACACAGGAAAACCCAATCATACTCTCAGACCAACAGATCAATGCTTCTGCATCTGATCAATCACTAATATACCTCAAGAATACTGACCTATACTTTCAGATTATAGATTGTGATTTCATTGGGATACAAGGAGTAGCACAAATAGCTATTAGACTAGAAAGTGTGAGCCATGTATCAATAATTAATTCCACGTTCACCGATTTAGCTGCTATTGTAATATTTACAGGCAATGATATCAAAATGTCCGGAAATATATTTAATCAAATGGGTTTTGGGCTTATGTTGAATGAAGTTGCTACTTTGGAGGTAAGTGATAATTCTTTTAAAAATCTTGATATTGGGTCTTCTAATGGTGTAGAGTATAGTTTTAATGGTAACATATTTGAAAATTGCAGTCTTGCTTTTCAAAGTGTGAATTCAATTGAATTTTATTCTAATAATTTCAGTAATTATTCTCGATCTAATCCAGTTATTGATTTTAATTCAGTTCAATCTTCAAGTTTAAATCAGAATATATTCTCTGATATCAATTCTAAAGCTGTTCATTACCAAGGCTCATCAAATATTCAAATTGCCTACAATACCTTTACTGAGGTCTTCTATCCTATCCATATTGAGGTAGGTGAGAATGCCACAATATCAAAATCTGTATTTTCTGGTTTTACAACAGCCATTACAGTTGATGCTTATGCCCATGCAATACTTGTCTATAAGAATTCATTCCTAAATTTCTCAGGGTCTGTGGCCAGTATTGGAGACAATCTGGTGTATAATGATAATGATTTTGATAATGGTGAGTATGGAAACTATTACGACGATTACCCTGGGATAGGAAATTCGAGTTATGATGTCAATGGAGATGGGATAGGAGATGTACCTTATAGCAATTTTGGAAATGGTGATATAATCGATAATTATCCCTTGATGGATCCTGAAGATTTTGATGCACCCATTATCACCTCACCTGGTGACCTTGAGATGACTATTGGTGAGGAATATGCCATAGAATGGTCAATTGATGAGGTTCGACCCACAACTTATACCTTGAAAGCTAATGAAACAGTTGTGGCCTCTGGTAATTACAAAGAAAGCATTAGTTATACTCCTTCGCTTGCAGTGGGATATTATGAATTAAATCTAACAGTTAATGATGTGGAGGGATATACAAGTAGTTTGAAAACTAGCTTAATCATTAAAGCAGTAATTGTATCTACAACTGAAACTGATACTACATCAGTAACTGATGATCCTGATACTAATCAATCAAATTCATCCGCGGGATTTCTAGATAATTTATTTGAACAGAATCCCTTGCTGCTCATTGGTGCTGGAGTTGGAATTGGTGTTATCATCATGATAATTATCAATAGAGCCAAAAACAAAAAGATACCTACAAAAAATCCAAAAAAGAAAACGAGTAAAAAACCACCAACTAAAAAGAAGAAAAAGTAATCAATTTAACCTCAAGAGCAAGATTACCATTTTCCTGCCAGTACACAGCTATCACATACCTCTATTTCTTCAGATTGTACTATTTGTCCACAGAATTTACATTGTTTTTCATCTTTCGAATCACATTCACATATATGACCCTTTAAGATGCGTTTTCCACAACGATTGCACTCACTACTGTTACAGTTGAAGCAAACCTCATATCGGGGATCATGATATTTCTCTTTACATTGCTTACATAGAACCCTTCCCTTTCTCAAATTGTACGCACAAGATTTACAAAGTGTACGTGTATCTTCACCAGAAATGTACCATTGACGAATTTTTTCCATTTGATTATTGTACTCCTGATCTATTTCTACCTTATAAGGTTCAAGGGCAGTCCAATAGTACTCTCGCTCAAGAGCTCGGTAATTCACATTATCAGTATCAATAATTAATACTGGCTCTTCAAAAGCTCCAGTACATGTATTACATACATATCTAGGTTTTTTCATCTTTCTTTCTCTAAGTGAGAAGGATTTGCATGATGGGCAGGAATTCTTAAGAAATTCATCATTTGCTGGATTGAATGCTGAGATAACATTTGATTGAAGTAATTCCTTGATTTTTCTATTCCTTATCTCTCTACCCACTCTTTTTGCTGATGGTGCTGATTTTGTATGGGTAAGCATTAAAATAGCATCACTTTTCCCACATTCCTCACAATGATCCTTGAGCAATCTGGCCCTTGTTTCTTTCCATTCTACAGAATCCCAGATCGGCTTCACATCACTAGTTTGGATAAATTTATCATAAATATTGCTATCAAGATCTATTACAACTCACTATAGTATAGAATGCGTCTCTAGTTATTCCAATTGAAATGATATTTTTTTATATATCGAGAATAGAGTAATTCTTACTAATTAATCACGATTTATGGTTTCTTAACTTTTAGTGAAAACATTGCAGGTAATCTTGCATGATTGTCTGGAAGCACCCACCATTCTCCCTCCTTAATCATATTGGGATAAATATTCCAGGCACATACTTCATGTTCATGCAAAAACTCTAGCTCCAATCCTTCATCAAGTAAGGCCATAATAATATCTGATAAACTATGTTGCCAGCCATACTCCTTCTTGTACTCCAATTTAGCATCTAAAACGGCATATGTACCATCTTCCTCAAAGAACAATGGTTTATCATCATGAAAGTAGTTGAATTTCACCTTCAGATCCGGATGCATCTCTTCATCAAAGATATGTGCGGAGGGATGAGAATCAACAATATAAAAGAAACCACCTGATTTGAGATAATATGTGATTGTTCGAGCCCATTGTTTGATATCTGGTAGCCAGTAAAGGGTACCATATGATTGAAAGATTATGTCGTATCTTCCAAGATTAGGATAATTTTCAACTAATTTCATGATATCTGATAAAACAAAAGTAGAATTAAGGCCCATCTCCTGACTAAGCTGGGTTGCATAGTGAATGGCTTTGGGTGAGAAATCTACTCCTGTGCAATTAGCACCAAGTTTCTCCCATGAAAGGGTATCTATACCAATATGACATTGCAAATGCAACAATGATTTTCCTTTCACATTACCTACTTCTTCCTGTTCAATGGATTTGAGTACATTACCTTTCTCCCTTAGCTGTTCTATGCCATACGCATCTGGGGTATTGAAATGCACATCTGCGTAGCCATCCCACAGCTTTTTATTAGAATCTACAAATTCATTCATAGCTGAGTTATCTAACTCACCTATATAATTGCTATCCCTATGTACATCATAAGAATAACGTATTCTCGTTACATGAGTAAGATCTCATAGGTACTCAAACCGTCGTTTCCCATACTCGTGAGATATATCTGTGTGTTCTGTTTTTTTGACTTCAAGATCTCCATCTCTTCTTTTCTATGCAATACAAGCCCATCAAGATCCAGACGGTTGAGATTTTTGGATAAGGCAAAAGTTTCATCAAATCTGATAAGATTACCTCTGAAATCTGCATGTACTAGAGAACTAATCCCTGACATGATTTTTGGCCAATTTATGAAATTATTAAAACTCAGGTTCAATTGTCTAAGTTTTCCACAATTTGCCAAGCTGTCAGGTAATGAATAGAGTTTGGCAGCAATCAATTTCAATGTATGTAGGTGTTGTAATGTATCAATGGAATTGGGTATCTCATCAATTTCAGATCTACGTATCAACAACTGTTCCAATTTCTCCATCTCCAAGATTGGTGCTGGAAAAATCCTTGAATTTAGAACCTCAACTTCAAAAATCTTGATTTCTTTCAGGAGAGGTAAATTACCAGGAATTAATTGTATATTATTGAATTTATATCCAAGTAGTGTATCCTTTTTGTCTACAATTGCATCAATTCTAGAGAGCTCAATACCTAGGACTTTGATCTCCATCAAGAATTTATGCTTTTCAGATTCATCAATACTTGCTATTGCAAGAAACATTTCCATTGGGATATAACGTTCTTGCATAGGCTACAAATACTATAAACTGTTTAATACTTTGGTGTAGATAATATTCGAAATTAGAACTATTCAATATCACTGATTACTTCTCCATCTTATCCAAAAGGAAATTGATATCATACCCGGTGAACATAATTCCCCATCTTTTCCCACAATATCTCAAGAAATTATTGATCATATTCTCCTGGAAGTAGTAGAACATCTCCTGTTTGGAGAAGTACTCGGCCATTATCTCATCAAGCATACTTCTGTATATGCAGGAGGTAAATACTTGGCCTGTGAATTCCTCAACTTCAAAATATGGTATATCAAAAAACCATTTATCATCCTTTGCATGGTGCAGTTTCATACTCCAAGGTACATCAGTCGTTCCGATGTAGATGAAATTCACATAGGCCGTCTCTTCATTGGGTTGTTTGTTCATATAATCCGCAAATTCTATGTATGTGACAATTTTATCAAGGGTATCTTGCTCGATGATGCGTTTCATCTTGAATTCCACATCATTGAAATATTCCTGCTTTTGTTCTACTTTGCTGTTTTCTTTTTCCCTCTCAATCAACTTGAGCTGTAATTGCTGAAATTGTTCCATCAATATAATATTACTAATTCTGAATATATACTCTTTCTCTTAGCAACTATTTTTATGCCATTTTCTCAGATATAGGTAATTCTTACCCCTAATCCGGTTTGACAAATTTCAAAACCGATTACATTCTTGAATATCCAATGATGAAGAGTTTTTTGCCTGTTTTATTCAATTCATCTTGAATATCCTCAATGCTAATATCTTTTCGTAGAGGTTGGTGCTGATTGTTTGGTAGGTAGAAATCAAATTGCAATTTGGTATTATACCTACTTTCCAGTGATTTTTTCTTTTTCTTCTCAATATACTCCATCTGTGCCTTCAACAGGTCTCCCAAGACATTATTGGTCACAATCACCCTGCTTGTATCCTTCAATATCAGGTGATCGTCTTCGCTGATATACGTCATAATCTCAATTACAGTCTGATTTTCTTCAATAAACCCACTAGTATCTTTTTCTGGTGTCATGGTTTCAAGTTATTGTATTAGTTCTTTAGTTTAATTCTCAAGCTGGATTTTTTTGATAACACCACAAGTAAATGTAGCAATCATGAATCAATCCACTCAGATTCCTTTATCTTACCTAGAGTGAGATAGGCATATAAAGTCACAATCAATCAAAGAATTATGAAACTTGTTAAAGATATGCAGGTCATCCTGATCAGCTCGATACTCCTAGCTATAATTGTCCTTCTGGTTGCACCACAGGAGACTGTTCTTGCCAATATTGTGGTGACCTTGCTTGTGATCATGTGGGTTGTGACCATCTTTACCATGGGTATCCCAATTCATAAATTTGAGATATCATTTCTGGTGAAAAATTCAAAATATGGCATTTGGTATGTATTTGGCCTTTATGTCATTTTCCCATATCTGCTATTCCTGATTGCAGGTGCTGGATTTGGTGGATTACTAGCATTCGTACTTTGGTATGTGCTCCCATTTTTCGTAGCCTCTTTGCCAGAAATACTAAAACACAAGAAATTAGAGGATAAAAAAATCAAATCATTACTAAACGTTATTGCAGCCCTGCTCCTGTGGATTGGGTTCGATCATCGTTGCACCGGTGTTATATTCGATAATCTTGAGGAGGGATACCTTCTCAATTCATTATGGATGGCAGCAGTAGGATTCATCACCATTGGACGTACATCAGGAATACAACATTACCAGAATATGTTTTTAGATCGTGGTATCACACCCAATCTACAGAGTGCAAAATTTGCTCAGATTGCGACACTCGCAGCTTCAGTTATTATTGTGCCCTTTGGGCTACTCACTCATTTCCTCTCATGGAACCCACAACTTGGTTTAGAGGAAATAATTGTTGGATTTATTGGTATCATGCTCACCATTGCTATCCAGGAGGAGTTCATTTTTCGTGCAGTACTACAAAATGAGATGGATCAGTATACTTTACCAGATGAGAAAAAATACTGGGCAGGTTTAGTAGTAGTATCATTTCTATTTGGTCTTACTCACTGGAACAATGAAACTGCACAGTATTTTCCTCATTATCTCTTCTCTGCCACCATTGCAGGATTGGCCTATGGCTGGTCTTATCGTAAAGGTGGTTTCTTCGCAGCTATCCTCTCACATACATTGATCGATTGGGTATGGGCCTTATTTCTGCAGAGAATCTAATATCTAAGCATTAAATCATCGATGATAAATCGCTTGAGATAATAAATGGTTAAGAAATCAAAAGTAATCTGATATATTGTATTAATAATGTAATACAGTCGAAATCCCTCATCTGAATAATTATTGTATGCCAATAGCATGGGTAATGATATCTGTATTACAAGCAAAACCACAATTTCGACAAAATAAATAATTTTAATTGCCTTTAATGATGGAAAAGAGGGTAATTTTAGAACAAAATAACCTCCCACAATAGTTAATAGCAAATCTGAAACCATATACAGCAATAAATTTGGTTGAATGTATACTTCATTTTCATATGATTGAAGAATAGTTGATACTTGATTTATCGACAAAAAATACGATAATCCCATCCTGAGCCACATAAAGATTGTATAATTATTGATATTTGGTAATTGCAACTTAGAATTATTGCTTATGAAATAAAAATAAGCCAAGGAAAAGGCAACTAGAGAAGGAAAAGTGACATAGATAAGATATACTACATAATCCGATAATGTAATATTCGTATCTACAACAAATACTTCAGGTATATTCAATAAATTACTAATCATGTGAGTAAAAAGGTCTACAAACCTTATTATTGCAAGAATTATATAACTGTAAAACGCTTTCTCTATGAGTTCCATAATTGGCTTTTATCTTTTCACCTTTTTAATTATACTTGATATATGATAGCATAATCCATTAGCTTATCATCAATTTTTCTCCTTATCAACTATTTTTAAGAGAGAAAAGGCGTGAATGATAAAGAATACGGCAAGAATATACGTATTACCCACAAAATACCGTGAATCATCAAAGTAATCACCGAATCTCTTGATTGCTAGCACGGAATCAGAGATCAAGAAGAGTGTTGAGCCCAGAGCAAGGGAGATTTTTACAATTACATCATTATCCGACCAGAGATGCATAAAGGTCATTGCTACCATAATGAGTATAATCAGAATGTAGGGAATGATGACAAGAACCATGAATTCACCAGGTTTGAATAAAAATCCCCAGTATATGATATTTCCTAATATAAAGAATACAACCAATATTAATACATTACGACGGATGAAAGTAAATTCGAATAGCCCTGTAAATGCCCAGATATAGAGAATATGAGCAATTAAAAAAATCAACATCCCGAAAATAAAATTCTGTGGCAGCACGAAATCTGCAATGGTACAAAGTACAGCTGCTATGGGTATATACTTCATAAATCTTGTTGGATTTGGCCCATTGATTTTTGTCTTAAGAAAATCCCTATTTTTAAGGTAAAAGAAGATCCCACCTGTACTTACTAGGATAGATGCAATATAAAATACGTTTTGACTGTAATCAGAAAATACTGGACGCAAGAATTCAGCTAGTACGCCTAATAATGAGATAAGAAGTCCTATCACAAGAGTACGATAGAGGTTCGATATTTGAAGGTAACGAGATTATGTTTTAAGAATGATTGAGAATAAATTATTTTTTGCATCACACATTGTGTTAAAATAGTTTAGAAAAGATGTATTAGAACTCCTTTCATGGAAAAGAGATAAAGAATGAAGAGAAAAATTCAACCTGTATGTTTGCAGATGAAATGAATAAATTGATTGATACCTGTATTGATTCTTTGGAGACGAGGAGTATGGATGATGGAGAAGTTTCCGATGATGAATATGAATTGTTGAAAATTGTTATGAGTAAACTTGGGGATCTGCAAGCTATTATCAAACCAGATAGTTTATCCACCAAGGATCTAGATGAGGTGGAAGGAATTCTCAAGGCATTAAATGTTGATAGCAGAGTACAAGCCCATGAAGATGCCAAAATCAGTGATGATGAGAAGGCACTATTAACTGATATTAATCAATATATCATTGAGATGTCCAAACTTGTGAGAATAGAGAGACAAGCACTTGAATAATTTGTAAAAATAGGCAAATTTTATAATTTCAAGGCGTGAGTTTATTACAATAATGCGAGGATCGTAGATCATGTTTCAAAAAATTAAGGAGAGAACGAAGGCTCATGCAAAACATTGGAAGGGTGAGATCCTCTTCATGGTTGAATTACTCAAACATGAGCGAGTACCTAAATTAGCCAAGATATTAGTATTCATCCTGTTGAGCTATATATTCAGTCCATTTGATATTATCCCTGATTTTATCCCAATTTTTGGTCATTGGGATGATTTGTTCATGATTCCCCTGACGATGTGGCTCGTAGCTAAAATTACTCCAGCTGAGGTTATTAAAGAAGTACGAGCGATGATCGAATTACGAGAAGATGTGGCTCTATTCACTGGTTGGGGACCCAAAATCGCAGCAGTATCTGTTCTCCTCCTTTGGATGTATATTTCCTACTTAACACTCAAATTACTAGGTTTTGATTCTCATTTTCCCATTGGGTAATGCTGGTTTGTCGATAATATATTTTTTGTCGTTATTGCGTGACAAAGGAAATACTCATTAGCTGTTTGGAATTTATTCTTGTTATGGCAATCTATTTTCATGGGGACACCAATCCTAAGTATAAAGCATTCTCCAATTTTTATAGGATCGCTATTGAAGAAGATGGAATTATCTATACATCATCTGAGCATTATTACCAAGCCCAAAAAGCATGAGAAAATGTTAGTTGCTTTCAAAAGATAATTCTATCTAATTCACCAATCAAAGCCAAGAGACTGGCAAATCACTATCATCACAAAGTCCAAAAAACGGGACTGGGAACATATCAAGTATGATGTAATGATAAGGGTTCTTTATCTGAAATTTTCTCAATAAATATGGTGAAGGAGTTGCTTCTATCGACAGGAGATGAAGAAATCTATGAAGATAATCCCACTGACTTTATTTGGGGCCATAGAAATCAAGGATTAAATTTACTTGGAAAAGCACTAATGGAAATTCGTGAAGTGTTAAAAAATAATTAATGATTAAAATGAAATTTATTTATTGTTGAAGGATGATAACTATTTAATGATCATTTTTCTTTTGAGAAGAATATTCACACAGACAAATACCAGCGGTAATAGAACCCACCTAAAATCTGCTTTTTCCACATTATCTACAATATACTCAGTCCAAGTAGCAATCGGTGTGATAATTGTCATTTCCTCACGTGGCTCTTCTAGTTCTATAGAACCTTGGAGTGGAGCAATAAATTGTCCCAGAACACGTGCATTAGGATCTGAAATCTCTGCATTACCATCAGCAAGTATAGCGAGGAATGCAACCGCATTTGATACATCTGGTGTCCAGATAAGTAGCTGATCAATTGGAGAGGAGAATGAGTGAGTCTCTACTATATCTCCATTGGAATCAAATATAGCAAGTTGATTTCCCATGATTACTAACTCCTCGTAAATCTCATCATTATCAGTATCCAAAAGTTGGTTATCCAGATGACCTGCATAATTGAGAGCAATAATGTGATCAATAGTGAAGCTACTACCTGTATCCTCCACCCTTATTATTCCTACCTCTGTAGTGGTAATCATTACTGAATCTCCATATACATCTAAACTAAGACAGGAATCTGAGATTTCTGTCAATGAATAGGTTGAAATTGATCCATTAGCGTGCCATATCATTTTCAATAATTCACCATCATCGGATAGCATATAGACTGAGGTTAGTTCCTGCTTCTTCACAACTAGGTCTACCCAATATCCAGTAGTTGCTGATGGGAATTTACCTCCACTCAGCAGGGTATCTGGCATTGGAATTAGATATGTTTCACCATCCTGACCCAGACCAATGATATGAGTGATACGATTAGGATTATCCTTATCAAATCTACCCGTTTCAAGTTGTGAATATAGAAGTGTTTGTGTTGAATTCCAGGTGAATCTACCCTTACTTGCATCGAAAATCGAGAGCTTCTTGGTATCAGTCTGGATCAATAGTACATCATATCCATTGGATTCAAAGGCGATCAGAGAGATAATGTTTCCACCTATGTCACTACTAGCATTTAAGACCAAATTAGATGTGATACGATCAAAGACAAGTAATCTATCTAATACAGTAACTGCTAATCCATACCTGTTCTTGGAATACTCCAGGCCAGTACTGTATATGGATGAGAAATCATCTATATCCAACCTCCAGTACTCACCTAGTTCATAATTACGCAGGGCCATAGTTCCATTATTGAAGCCGACAAAGACATCATCTGCATTGTTTCCAGTTACATCAACAGTGTTCAGGGTCATGGAGACAGATCCATCATAGAATTGTGTAGTTCTAGATGCAACCACATAGTCTTGGGGTGTAATAATTCCCTTCACATGTGATACAATACCAGTAAATTCTGATATCATTGTCTGGCCATTATAATCAGTCACTGCAATCCAGGTATCATCATAAATTGATGCAGAGACCGGATGATCTGTACTTCTAACCCAGAATAGATCTTTGCCACTTAACGATAAACCGTAGACACCCTCATTCTCGACATATGCCATGATAATGGGAATATCATTCAAATTGGTGATCTCATAATTGAGCAATACGTTTGCAAAGGTTCGTTCCCACCTTACAGTTTCAGTCATGATATCCACCACCATGATTGCAGATACTGCTGAGAATGGAACACTAAGCTCTGAAATGATTGATTGATCAATATCCGCAATAGCTAGTATCAATTCTTCGCCTTTGAAATTATCAATATCAAGTGCATACATGATTACAGGTGCACGTAGAATTGTTCCTCGTACAGGTAATGTGATATTTGCCATGAGATTCTCAGGTTCGGTCAAATCTTTACTATCGAGATTATATACATATAGACTGGAAAGACCAGATGTATCTATAATTGATAGTGCAAGCTCCACCTTTGCATCATCATCAAAGTCACCTAAAGTGACCTTAGTAGTATCATAGCCACCCTGAATAGGTAGATCATACTCTGCTAGTATATTCCCACTCAAATCAAATAATTTGAATGTATGATAGGTTGAAAAGTCTGAATCTCTGAATCCTAGATAGTCCTTACCATTAAATCGATGGTAAATCAAATCAAAGAAGTGTGAATCCACTGTTCCACCAATATCCAATATTTGTATGAGGCTTCCAGTCACAGGATTGACAATCAGCATCTGAGTTGGTCCTAAAATTAGCAATTCATCCAGTCCATCACCTGTTGTATCAAATAATAAATTATTATGATATTTGAAGGTGAAATCCACGGTGATCTCGTTTAGTAGGCCCATGGTGCTGTTGAATACTCGTAGGTGATGATCTGAGATGACTACAATAGATTTACCTCTACTATCATCAAAGGTGTAAGCATAGGTAGTTTGCCCAGACATGGAATAGCTATCAATTAAATCATCTTCATCTATACTCCAACGAAGTATACCATCACCATCGTCTTCAGAAGTTACGATAAGATCTGGTTTACCATCTGCATTGGTATCAGCCACTAGGTTCTCAGTACTTTTCAGACCAGGTATCCGATTTACTCCTAGTACTGTATCATTCTTTGATATCAATACATCTCCAGCCGGTACCTGAGTTGTATCTGAGACTTCAAAAGCGAACACATCACCTCCCTGAACAGAGAAAATCAATTCAGGCCATCCATTTCCATTAGCATCAAAGATTGCTACAGAACCAACTGTTCTATCATACTCCTGAGATTGCCACTTTTGTGAATGAGTAGTAAATCCATCCTTTTGTGAATTTAGCTCAAGTAAAGAAACCTTGGATTTATGTCCGATTAGAATTTCTTGTCGATTATCTCTATCAGAATCTCCCAATGCAATACTGGATACTTCTGTGATAGAATCGTAGTTGTACCAGGTGGTTCGGTTCATTCCACCAACAAATAGCTGTGTAGCAAAATAGAAATTCAGTGTAAAGAGATTATAAGGATTAGAAGTGTAATCCGGATCAGCTCCCTGAAGGATCAGGTACCGATCCACAAATTGATAGAGAATACCTCCATTACCATCAAGTGCAATTCTTGGTCTGTAGAATAAACGAGCATAGGCATAGGCATCATTATCCGTGATAAATATGTTAGTTCCTATTTCTCTTAGATATGGATTTTGTGTATTCAATGCGTAATCATCTGACCATATACGACCATTATTTGATGAATATGCAGTGGCCAATTTATTTTGGCCATTACTCTGGGACTCGTACATCACCATGATCTTTCCATCTTGTGTCATCTCCGCACTGGGATTAATCTCAACTACATTGTTCCTGTGGAATTTGTAAATACCTTCTAATTGATAATTTTCATCATAGGAGGCATAAAATAGCTGATTAATCTTGTAGCTGGAGTTGGTTGAGTACCCTGAGAATACAATTCCATAACTGTTGATCTGTGAGCTCAATGCACTTGGATTTGTAACTAGATCTAGAGAATGAACGTAGAAGTTCTCCAAGCCCAGTGTTTCACTATATTGTTGCAACTGTGTTTGCAAGGCATCTCCAGCATCGATGTACACGAAGAAATTGTATGCTCTATTATAGTACATGAAACTATACATTATCCTACTGGTTTGGAATGGATCTACAGATAAAGCAGGACCTGTTAACAGAGTTGAGAAGAGTGGATAGTTACCGAGTAGTGACTTACTTGTTCCCACTTTATTTCCTGAAAGATCAAATTTCTGAAGCATATATCTCTGTGAAGTGGCAAAATAGCCATTTACTGGAACTCCACCACTGTAGACCTTATAATATGCGATCCAACCTATATAGAACCCATCTGATGCCTGAGTAATAGAAGGCTCAGTTTCATACCACAATCGATGCGTGTAACTCCAATAAGGATCAGTGAATGTATTGACAGATAGATCCAAGGTGAAGGTCTCAGTAGATACCCTATTTTGGGTACCCATGGCACCTATATCCGAGGGATCATCAGTCAGAGCATACCTTAACACTCCTATCTGATCCTGACCAGTAAATGGTGCGATATAATCCCTGTAGCCATTAGTCTCATTACCATATACAACCACATACTGTCCATTACTTAACCTGAACATATCATGCCTATGACTAGCCAATCCATCAGGTGATTGCTGTTCACCGAAAGTTGGCTGTAATGTATTGGAACCGTAGGAGGGATCTGAGGAGATGATCTCAATTCTATGTAATGCAAAACCAGGAGCAGCATCTATCTCCCAGATATCCACACCGAATTTATGAGCTATCACCAATTCCAACTTACCATCGCGATCCATATCATTCGAGATCTCCATATCATTGAGTACGTTGTTTTGTGTCAGCATCTGGGGGAAGGCATAGACCTGATGGTAGTTGCCGTATTCAGATTCCACTGCTACTAGAAATGCATTATCAGTAAAGGTGCTTGTATTCTTTCCACCTATCCAGAGTTCAGTCTTTGAATCTTGATTGAGATCTGCAAAGAGTAAAGTACTGATCTCGATGGATGGATCGTAGTTTGGATTGCCAAGAATGCCATCCGCTCCTGCTATGCCATCCATTCCCTGGAATGATTCCACCCAACCAACGGCTGGATCGTATCTTAGCAGAAATAGTAGATTATTTGCAGCTAGGGCAATCATCGGTCCCCTACCATCAAAATCTGAAGTCACCGAGATGGCAGAGAAAGTATCAAAGGCAAAGTAATTACCATTGGCATCTTCAATCTTACTCATATCTGTCTCATACATGAGTCGATACTCATCATTGAATCCTGTGGCCTCAAATACATATACTGATTGAGCAGCAGTGACAATAAATTCTAGATTATCATCCTGATCTCCATCAATCCCCGTTGCAAGGAGATTACCATGATCAAAAATTATCTTGGTGAAGGATCCGTCAATTCCTTCAAGATCCTGGAATCTATAGGGTGATTTCTCAGTATCAAGAGTATGGTTGAGATTATGGGATTTGAATGCCCGTTTGTAGGTATTATTTGTCAGATGCTCAAACACGTAGAGATTATTATCAAAATCAGATACGATAATCTCATTATTGTTATCATTATCCAGCTTCCCTGTTGTCATAGATAAGGTCCAATCTGTGAATTCTTTAGTGTTAGCCCATGATTCGGTTATGGTATATCCAAAATTGATATAGTTGGGTTCTGATACCAATTTATTCACCTCTAGTTTCATCACCTCAGGATTGGTTCCTATCATAAATGATGATTGATATTCAGTTTCACCATGGAGTTTACGTAGATGATTATTCACCGGGCTATAAACCCATAGTGCTGTAGCTGAGGTTCGTGCTGATGATGAGATCTCGACAAATCCATAGGTGAATTCATTTGCCCTCATTCCACCAGCTAACGTGGGATTGGATACAATCTCTGTAGTCCTCTCCCATGTAGGATCCTCATCAGTGCCATCATTACGATAGAAATTCAATCCATAGCGTTGTTTTGCTGTTGTATCAATACCAAAACTGTACATGATGTCCAGATCTCCATCACGATCATAATCCCAGAATTGTGGTGAGAATATGGGCTGAGATGTGACAATCTCATTGAGCTCTTCGAAAAATTCAGTATCAAGTTCAAATAATGGATATGATGCTGATCCCACATTTTTCATGAGAGCTAATCTGCCATTTGATAACACCAGATCTGTTAATCCATCACCAGTGATATCAACCGCATAGCCTGAGGGATAAGTATCTGATTCATCAAGAAATCCATAGAGTAATTTGGATGAATCCTCAATAACACCCGCATCTCCTCCAAATGATTGTGAAGACAATCCAAAAGGTGATCCTGCCTGCAGTCCACCCATCCAGAGTCTAGGAAAGAGCTCTGCATCGTAGGGTTTATCGGTGTAATTCAAGGTTAATGGATTCTGATACCAAGGAATTGTTATCAATTCATTACCCGGGACATCACTATCAAATTCACCAAATACACTGGTAATGATTTTACTACCATAGCTGGCAGATGTTGTAGCGTAATACGAGTTAATATTACCAAAGTAGTAGTTAGTTGCTGCTAGATCCATCTTCTTGTAATATTGGTCATAAATCATCATTCTATGAGTATCTCCCGTGGAATTGGAAGTAACTACTACTTCATTACCTGAGAGATAGGTAAGATCCTGTAAACTGAGGTGATGTATTCGTTCAGCTCCTGTATAATCAACAGCTGAGAAATCAGGGCTATTTGCCCAACCAGTAATATATCTCCACGAGGGGATGAAGGTGCGTTTACTGGTACTCTGAATACTCCAGATGGTCTCACCTAGATTGTAGAAATCATTGACATAGGAATCCCAAGTCTCAGAATAGACAGGAAGTCTAATGTTGTATGAAGATTTATCAAAATTCAAGTATTGCATGATCGATGCTGGATTCCTGTAGGTAATACTATCAATCGCCTCGTAGCTATACACCATCAATCTACCATCAGTTCCTCCGAATATGATTCGATTACCCTTGTTGTTATTCACCACACGATCAATGTAATCAAAGTATAATTCATCAATTGTAGCAGATACTGCTAGAGTAAGTGGACGAGCAACATAGGGAATAACCATGGCATCAATCTCTCTGGTATAACCATTTGTAGTAGGAATGAGTTCAAGCTTGATGTATCTGGCTTTGGTTAACTGATTCAATGCAAATAATGGATCAAAATCAATTCCAAGTGCAGAACCTGAGGGTCCACTAACCACTGATAATTGTGATTGATTGGCATAGTACCATCTATTCAGATCATTGGATACTGAGATTCTCCACTCACTGGGCACTGCATGGCCTAATTTCATGAGGAGATAGACATCAGGTGCATCATTGGCATTGGTGGCGATTTCCTCTCCCACACCAATATTCCAAATAGCTTCTGCACCATAAGTACCATTGGATACAAATCTGGAGTAAATCCCATCAGGTGCATCAGTGGCACCAGAATTGGAATTCACCAGGTAACAAATTCCTTCCAGATTGGGCTCTGTCGTCTGTGCCGTACACTGATCATAGGGAGGTATAGTTGATGCAACTCGGGAGGCATCGGCATAGACATTAGTCGCCGATAGCATGAAATCAGCCCAGTTATCAAGAGGATACATACCCTCATATTGGAAGCTCTCAAATGGTTTGATCATCTGTTCCAGGAAGAAGCCATCAATGGCATCATAATGCAATACATAGCTTCCCTGACCCCAGGCAAGGATAACTGCCTCAGATCCTGGAGTGCTATCAAGCTCTGCCATCTCTATGTGGCCAATCATATTCCAAATAGGGCTAAATCTACCTGAGGAATTCCATAATGGTGCATAGTTATTATCATTGGGGAATGGTGCCGTTCCACCAGTGCCAGTGGGTACAACAATACCATCATTCTCATAGATATAAATAGATCCAGACAGAGTTCCCACTACCACATCTGGTAGGCCATTATTATTAATATCACCTGAATCCAAAGCTTGTACCTTATCATCCAGGGTATCCGATACCCACTTCTCCTCAAGTTCCATCCAGTGTTCTGCAGCAAATGGATAGCCAGAGTGTCGGGTGTACTCAAATACATGGACCTTGTTATCCCAAGCACCAGCTATGAGATCTGGAATATTATCAAGATCTATATCTGCCACCTCTACACTGGATACCTGGAACATCTTATCAGATTTCCATACAAAATCAAAACGAGAATCAAGTGATGTGAAGGGATCATAGATATGTGCCTGCTCAAAGACGTAAATGTGCCCATCTGCTGATGCAACCACCATATCCTGAAGACCATTATTATCCAGATCTGCCCATTCTATATCATAGATGTCACCATTGATGATACCCGAGCCTGCTTCCCAGACTTTATCGTATTCCTGTGTATCCAGATTCCATCGGTAGATATGGACAGTGGTATCAACGAGATAGCCACCACCAACTGCCATGAAATCTCCATCCTCGCTTACAGCACTGACATGTACTCCTGCTCTGGTGATCCAGGGATTCCAAACCTGCGTATATGAATTGACATTATCTCGCAGTGTTGCAGGGTAATTGTAATTATCATCTGTATATGCGGTGGATAGTGGAGTATCAATCAAATCAGAGGGAAGTCCGTCGGGTTGCATCTGGCTCTGATCAAAGAGTTTCATGAACTCACTGTAATCAATTTGTGAGTTTTCCTCAGCGGGAAGGCCACTCACAGCCAACTCACTGCTGATCATCAGCAGGAGAACCATCATAACTAGTAGTTTCACATTACGTATCATTTCGCATTCCTCCCTTTATTTTTGAAGGGGTTCCTGAATTTACTAGGTACCCCTTTTCTCATCATGACCAGTAGCATTATGCCACCAACCAGTGCTCCACCACCAATGAAGTAGAATTTAGGTTCCACTCCGAACCACAGAGTTTTATTGATCGAGAAGATGGAAATTAATCTAATTTCTGCACCTTCCAGAGCCACATTACCCGTGGGATAGGTATAATTATCCATGATGGCATAGACCTCAAGGATGTAAGTCGTGCCATTATCAAATTCTATTGTATCAGAACTCCATTTCTGGGTACCAAATTCCACATTGAAATCTTTTTCAAGATCCATGAATTCAGACCAGCTGAGTGTGGTATTGGAGTTCTCATCATATATCCTATACCTGAAAGTGGCATTTCTCAACTTCACAGCTGATTCAATCTCCACATTCAAGGTATTATCCGTATATGTCTTGCCATGCTCAGGACTGGTGATGAATACGGGACTTTTGAGCAGCTGAAATGCTGCCAGGAATTCATCACGTGTATTGAATACCAGCGGATCCGTACCCACAAATAGCTCCAGGCTATCAGTATAGGTATCAAAATCGGTATCTGGGTTAAATGGCATGGTATTATACTCCAGAATTTCATCCGAATCTATCAATCCATCAGAATCACTATCCGGATTGCGATAATCAAGAAAACCACCATGAATATCACCATATGTGTTGTAAGTATAGTACTCATCGCCATCTGATATGCCATCATAATCATAATCACGCTCATAACCATCAGGTATACCATTCTCATTCACGTCAGCCACATAAGGATTATAAAGGCCATTACCATCGGTTCCATTGACTTCAAGACCATCTGGCCAGCCATCTTTATCAGAATCAGGATCTGTGGCACTGGTGGCATAATTAGGTGCATAGAGACTACTCAGTGTCAATCCTGCATTCTCACCCAGAGCTGCAGTCACCTCATCATTATCATTTATTCCATCTCCATCCGTGTCAGGGTTGGTAGGTGAGGTGAGATGAACAAACAGCTCATCAAAATCATTTAATCCATCACCATCAGCATCTGTAGAGTTACAGGCGATATTATTATCCACCTCATACTTATCATCCAGACCATCACCATCTGTATCCTCAAGCACTGGAGAGCTTTGATAAGGATAGACGAGATAGAATGCCACATAGGGATAGATCAGGCTGCGTGTCATATTGACATACACTTCCTGGCCATCTCTCATGCCATCTCCATCGGTATCATTATTCAGCACATCAAGGGCAATATTGCGGAAGCCAGGAATATTACCTGTTGCCAAGTATAATTCCCAGCTGTCTTTAAGTCCATCATTATCAGAATCCATACTTAATGGATCTGATCCATAGGCAACCTCCATTCCATCTGTCCAGAGGAAGGTGGGTTCCCCAAATTCATTGAGCCAGAGAATGGAATCTCCATCAGAATCGGGATTATTAGGATCTGTACGATAAACCATAATCTCAGGACCATCTCTCAGGCCATCCTCGTCGGAATCTGCATTATTAGCATCTGTACCAAATTCCAATACCTCATCTCTATCAGTTAAATTATCATTATCAGAATCCTCATCCATGGGGTTTGTTCCATAGATATAGATCTCTTCATAATCTGATAATGCATCACCATCACTATCTCGCGAGTGTGGAGATGAGTGGCTGAAGAATAGCTCCCAACCATCACTCACTCCATCGAAATCAGTATCCGGAAGGAATGGATTGGTATTATAGATGAAGAATTCATCACCATCAAGCACTAGATCACCGTCAGTGTCAGGATCTCCTGGATTGCTTCCCAGAGTGTATTCAAGACCATCTGCCAGACCATCTCCATCACTATCAGGATTGAGTTTATCCGTGGTGGCATTACGATCGAATTTTAAGGTGCCCTCTAGGCCATCTAGGAGGCCATCTCCATCACTATCCGCATTTAACGGATCTGATGCAGGATCCAGTGCCAGTTCATAGCCATCAGAATTCAGAAACGCACCAAGTATCTTAGTACGGGGATTGCCAGTAACGGTATCTCCATCGCTGTCCGGGTTGGTTGGATTGGTGAAGAATGTCTTGGTGACATACTCCCTGATCCCGTCTTCATCGATTTCAATTGTTGTAGCAGTGATACCAGCGATCTCCACACCATCTGTCATATCACGCAGGAAGACACGAGTTGGCCCCATTCCGGCAATCTCTCCGGTGTAGTATTGGGCGTAAGAATCATCATCAGTATCATTATCCAGTGGGTGGGTGTATCCTCCATTGAAAAGAAGTAAGGGATCTGGTGAAGTCTCTGGATAGTTATCAGGGTCACCAAAATAGTTGCCGAATTCTCCCTCATCACCGTCTAGGAGTCCATCTCCATCAGTATCAGGATTTGTTGGATCAGTATGATCATCAAATTGATCCTTCCCTATGACTATTCCAAAGACACTTGGAGTTATTCCTGTGATGTTCCAGGCAGTAGTTACCTCATAGTAATCAGTTAGCCCATCTGCATCGGTATCGAATGATAGGGGATTGGTTCCGTAAAGTGCCACCTCCTCACTATCAGTGAGGCCATCAAAGTCTGTATCAGGCAGGTGTACATTAGTCTTGTAGATCATCCATTCCAGGAAATCACTAAGGCCATCGGCATCAGTATCTCTCAAACTGGGGTCAGTCTTGGATACTTTTAATTCAAATTTATCATTAAGGCCATCTCCGTCTGTATCTGGCGAACTCGCACTAACACTGGGATCTAGATCCTCTATGCTATCAGCCAGTCCATCTCCATCTCCATCATAACCAAATGCATTTTCCTTGAGCTCTGCAGCATTCTTCGGAGTAAGATCATATGGTGAACCTGGAGGTCTGAATTCAAATCTAGCCGACCAGTCCCAGAATAAGAATTCCAATATTACCTCACACCAGAACAGTATATCAAGTGTTATCTTGAATCCTGCCCCTGTGAGATCCTGTATAAATGTCAGCGTGATATCAATTCCTGCTCGTATTCCCAGGCCCACTATCGCCAGTGATATCCCGATGTAAATACTAGCCCCTAGTGTCATTGCCAATGTCAATGTTCCCTGTGCAGGTCCTCCATCATGGCTCATGATCTGTATGATCTCAAAGCCAAACGATAGAAACACCGTAAGGGTGATCGTTTGCAACCCTATATACTTGGCTGCCTTGTTCAATGCTCCTCCCCCAGCTCCCGCGGTTACCACATCGAATAATGTGAAATCCCTTGAGATAGTAATAGTAATGGATAATCCCCATTCTCGTAGTTTTACAAAGCCCGAGGTATCAAATGCCCCCGCTTTGAAGGAGAGTAGTTGCAAGATGAAATGCACCTCCCCTTGTATGGATAGATCCGCCCCTAGCGATCCCAGTAATGCGGAGAACAGCCCTCCCTTACCACTAGACATGCTGGATACCGAGAGTGATGCAGAGAATATCGGTGTTATAGAAAGGAATGAAAGTAATTTCTGGAAGAAACCACCCACATCCAATTCAAAATCAGTTGCTCCTTTGAAGATGATATTGAGCATCCACTCCACAAATGCTTTGTTATCCCAGATGAGATTAGGTGCAATATTGAGATCGTATGTCATCTCGAGGCCTACAAAACTGGCACCCTTGAAGGGTAAGCTACCAGCCACCTGTAATATGGGTATGTTATTGAGTGAATCACTCAGCTTGGTGGTTAATTTACCAATAAGATCGGTGAGGAACTGTGTGAGTACAGCTATCAATTGTTGATAGATGAAATCCAGGGTATTGGTGAACATATCCTTGAGCCCAAAAAATAGGCTTATACCCACACTGGCCAGAGTCTTGGTAGTGGAAGATGCATTTCTGGCATCTAATGCCTGTCCTGCAAGGATCTGTACCTCTTCTTTGGTAACAGAATCTGATACAGTATCTCCAAGGGTTTTGCCTGAAAGTAATCCACCAAATAGATTGAGTATAATTTTGCTGGCAATAGAACCATCAATTCCAAGAGTCTTGGAAATGAAGATATTGATTGCCTGCAGTAACAAGCTCTGGAATATATTCTTGATTGCCTGGCCATCACCTGAGGTAATGGATATTATCAAGTTTAGAAATAGATCCGAGAATGTAGAGATAATAGAAATCGTCTCTTCACTCAGATAATTACTCAAGAATCCAATGATTAGATTCTTGGTAGAGTTGGTCACCATATCAAATATTCTATTCTTACCCTCTGAGCTAAGTTCTCCATTTTCATCGACTTCCTCAGCTGTAGCAAATAGCATCTGTGCAGCCCCTCCAGTCTTAGTAATGGCAAGAATACCGAATACAGTCTCAACAACGGTTGAGAATTGGGAGATAATGGAGTTGATCAATTCAGAGCTACCAGTGCTCATATTAGAATTTTCATAGGCATATTGAATGATGTCACCAACGATGGCTAATAGGTCAGTTATGGTGGGATTGGTAATATCCCCACTCATGATACTACCAAATATAGCCATGATACTTGCCAGTAGATCCTGTGCATTGGCATCAGCAATGGACAGAGTATTCAATACATTATTCAATAAATCTCTGAGGGCATCAAATGTACTCACACCATCAGTAACTGCCTGTTGCATGGTGCTGAAGAGGTCAGAGGCCACATTGGTTATCTGATCTAGACTTAATCCTCCGGAAATTCCAAGAAAACCAGATGCACTCTCGATCAATTTAGCCAGCAGATCTCTAATGATCTCACTGCTAGGAGTACTAGAATCACCCACCAGTAGACCCAGTAGATCTCCCTCAGCATTGCTGAATTCATTGTATAGCAGAATGGAGGTCTGGAACATCCTTGCCAGTGTCTCCAAGCCTGATTTCATCTCCGATGAAAAGCTGATAAAGCCAAAATTAGTATTAGCTGCGATTTTCTCAACTATATATGCAATAGTATCGGGGATCACCGCAAATAGAGGATCATAATCTCTTGTGACAAATGCTTTGATCAGAGGAATGACAATGCCAAGAATCTCACCTGCTTCAGTTGCAATGGATACATTGGGGAATCTATCGGCCAGTAACTCTGTAAGAAACTCAATGGTTGAGAAATTAAGTATCTTCTCCATGAAGAAACCCTGAATCTCGGAGATTAGCTCAAATGATTCTCCATTTGCCTCCTTCTCGGATTTGGCAGTATCTATTCGACCTGCAAGTTCCACACCATTGAGCAGTACTGTTTGCAATACTCCCAAAATGGAATCCATGGTTGATGAATTGAATGCTCCTGAAGCCAGGCCAAATATTCCTGAAATTGCTGATGATCCAAAATCCACCACATCCTGGGTCTCTCCACGCAATAGATAGAAGGAATCAACAATCATGGGGATGAATCCCTTGAATTTCTCTGGTATCGGTGCATTGGCTGTTACTGAAACAAGCAGATCCTTCAACGATTCCTTACCATCTCCTCCACTGCTGGATAGTATCTCCACCAGCGTTTTGATAATATTGACAACTTCATTTGCTGTTTCTGGTGATAATCCCAGCTTGGATCCTCCAAGTTTGATGAGGATCTCCAGTAAAGTGTCAATTATAGATGCAGAGGGACCTTCAAGACCGGAGAATAGTGGAATATCTGCAATGGAGAAATCCAACTCATCCAGCTGCACATCATCTAACCCCAGGGCTGCCCGTTGTTTCATGGCATCAATTTGAGATTGGAACATGAGGCTGGTTTGTGGTACAGGCGTTGAAATATCATCTAATCTTCGCTTTTCTCCATTAGGTAATACTTGGTACACATCCTTCATAGCCTCTAGGTGCTCATCAAACGCCCGTTCCTTGGCCAGGGTATCCTCCTCGCCAAGGGGAGATTCAGGTGTGATCTGTGCATTGATCAGTGAGTTCATATTTCTTGAGAAATACTCAATTCCCAGTATTCTGAAATCATCAGCAGCATCTCGGTATCTGCTCTCGGGTACTACAGCAAGTACTTCTCCTATCTCCCATAGGTTATAGAAATACGATAGCTCGGAATCGATAATATCAGATCCCTCCACATGTACTCGCTGGCTATCATTCACCAGTGGTAGCAGTAGATTGGTGGAACCAGAACCTAGAATATGATCTCCGTGTGCATATTTTACCAGATCTGCAAATTCTTTCCACTCATGGACCCCATCTATTTTCAAGCCATCAAGCGTTCCCTCGATAAAATAAAGTTTGATGAAATAGGCTTCAGACCGGGTGTAGAATTCTAATTCATCCCAAGTATCTACTTCAATCATCTCGATATTATGATATATCATCTCAGCAGAGTGATAAACTCTGATTGCAGTCTCAAATATTGCATCATTGGAGGTTGTATAGATAATCGCTATCTTTTTATCAAGAAAATAGCCAGGATAATTGCTATCCTGATCTATTCTGGGTATTGAAGTCTGCCTGCTCTGAGTATCGAGTTGAATGGCAGCCATCTGGGCATTGGTGATTGGATTTAACAGCACCAAAAATACAAGTATTATTGCTATTCTATTTGTAAGTGATTTCATGGAGAAAAACCAGTGATTGAGTGTATCAGAACGCTTACGGTTATAAAGTATGTTTGAAGGGAAAACAAAGTTCCATATTATTTGAGTATTTTTTTCCATGAGCTTTATAAAATGATATTTCGATACTTAAAATAAAGTAATTGTGAATGTTAGAGAATTTGCGACCAGCAATATCAGAATGTCAATTAAATGGGAAATTCAAAAGAATTGATGTAAAGAGCATAATTTTCCAACATTCTAAAGATTCATTTCTAGATATCCTTAAAAGAATCACCTTTACCTCAAATTCAAGTTGTATTATACATGAAAATATCCACCCTTATAGTAATTATTAGTTTGCTTGTTTCAGGTATTGTTCTTACATCACACACCGATTCCATCATTCCTCCTCAAAAATCAATTATTATGGATATAGATGGCATCAAGGTGCATTATGATTCACTACATCCTTCCATACATATTGCTGATCAGGATCCAAATATACGGATCTCACTATCCTCAATAGTAACCCAAATCAGTATGGAATTGGATGATCTGGGCCTTGACGCTGATGTTCCCATTCCACTGATCATTGAGGATCAGGTTAATGCAACATATGAGGATTATTATTCTCCAGATTCTGGATTCATCATCTCATACATTAATATTATAAATTGTGAAAATATATTCTTTGATAATGTGACTCTGGTTGATCATCGCAATTCCTACGCACTGCATGTGACTACTTCAACTAATATCACCATCAATGATTTTAATATACTAGGTGGATCACATACTGCTGATTATACTGCTGTACTAATTGAGGATTGTACATATCTCACCATTCAGTACTCCACAATCCAGAAAATCTATGCTCCAACTGGATATACAAGTACTGCAGTAGATATTCGCAATTCTGATGATGTGAGCATTCTATTCAGTGTTCTCGATAATGATCTTGCCACCTTACAATCCAACTCAACCTATAACGGTTTCAAGTTCACCAATACTGATAATATTTACATCGATAACACTAACATTATTGATGTACAGGCTCCTGTAATTAATGCTTATCAGTTTAGCCAGATAGAGAACTTAACCATCAGTAATTCCTATACCTATCATTTACATGCCACAACAGGTCAAATTCATGCTTACCAGCTGGATCAAGTAACAAATGCAACTTTATTCAAATTTAATTTTAATTACCTATATTCTCTTGCCACTACTTTTGATTTTGCAGATGAACATGCAATATATGGAGCTATCATCACTAATTCTCATAATATCAGTTTATCAGAATCAGCTATCAGTTATGTCGATAGTGAGGCTAATGCCTATATCATGGGTATCAGTACATCAACAAATCTCACCCTTACTGCTGTTTCATTCACTTCCATAGAAGTCAAGTATCTGAGAGGAATTAGCGTAGATTCTGTTGAAAATATCTCCTTGAATGATATCTCAATAACATCAGTAATCTCAACTCAGTTCACCGGCCTTAAAATTGATAATGCGTTAGGAAGCATTGATCTGGAAGATATCGTAATTGATGGTATTCAGACATCATCTTTGACTACGGCAATTGCAGTGAGTAATTCCAATGATATCGAGATTTCCTCTACTGAGGTGAAGAATATTATTGCCCAATCCAGCAGTTTTCCAACCTATGGAATACTTATTAACAATGTTGATGGTATTTACATCACGACAACAATAGTGAATTCAGTCACTACAATACATGATCTTTATGCCTATTTCTTCATTGATTCAACTGAAATCAACATGATCGAAAATCAGGGAACAACATTGGTTTCCGATCAACAATCTGTGGTGGGTATGTATTTTGAAAACTCACAGACAATAATAGTTGAAAATAATACTCTCACTAGTTTCAGTACAAATTATCATTCTATACTAGATTCCGTTGACATCATAGATGCCTATGGATTGTATCTTATCAGTTCTACAGCTATTGAAGTCACAACCAACACAATCTCATCAATTAGTAATTGGATATACTTGGATAACGATGTTAGCGATATAACCCTGACCAATAATATCATTGATAGTGTGACATCGACACTTGTCAGCCTCACCCGACCTGATGATATCAATTATGATATATCAACGAACTTCACTCCCATCACTTGGACGGGTATAACCAATCCTGCTAATTCCACTAAAGCCTACACCTTCTTCGTGAATAATCAATTTTATTCAACAGGTAACTGGACCTCAGGAGAATCAATATCCTTTATCCTGGAAAATGTTACTCTGGGTGAGTACATTGTGAAAATTGTATTGACTGAGATTTCGGGCTTTAACACCACAGATATCGTGATCATCAATGTTATCGAAACAACCATTCCTAAAATAATATCTTCACCAAAAGACTTGACCAAAGCCAAAGATGTAGAAAAAGAGATTAGCTGGATTGCGATCGACATTAATTGTTTGGATTACTCCATCTACAGGAATACAACTGAAATTCAATCAGGGATTTGGGTGAACAATACTGCCGTGGTTCTAGATATTACTGATTTCACACTTGGAATGTGGAATGTGACCATTGTTTTCAGAGACACTGTCAACAACATGGCCGTTCATAATACTTGGATAAAGGTGGTAAATCCTGTAGAATTGAGTTTCTCAGAAGAACCAGAGGATATGACCATTATCAAAGGGGTTGGTAATTACCTGAATTTTACAGTTGATAGTGTCAATGGTGGTAATTTCACGCTCTCAGTAGATGGTCAACCCCATCTTGTCAGTACTTGGGAACCTGATGATAGAGTATCTATCGATCTAGATTTTCTCGAAATAGGTGAATATACACTTGATGTGGTTGTGGTTGATGAATTTCTTCAATCCATCACATTTGAAATATCAGTTATAGTGTTGAATCCACCAGAAACAGCAACAGATGATGGATTTGATTGGGATGCGATCGCAGATGTATTTGAAGAACCTGTGATTGCAGAAAACCTACCCTATTTCATAGGTATTGTGACGATTTTTGCAGGTTTGGGTATTTGGCAGAGAAAACGATTGAAGAAAGTATCCACTGCTGTTGCAAAGAAAACGGTAAAACGTAATCCCAAGGGTAAGAAAGCTACAGGAAAAACATCAACTACCCAGAAAACTACAAAGAAGAAATAAATTATAGTATTAAGCTTATATAGATACCTTATTAACTAAACAACCCATTTTCTTTAACTTTCCAATCCATTTCTACAATTCTGCTAGCTAACTAGATTTAGCGGTTATCTCATTCAGTATTTCGGATTTCATGCGGATTTGAGGTTGTAAAGCTTGTTTTATATTTGAACAATTTATACTATATAATTCGTTTAACACAATATTTTAAGTAAAGAAGCTATAGTTTTTGTTTTTTAGCATTTCTCCTCTCAGCAAATTTTTATACCTAGTCAAAATTCACCTATTATGTCTAATAAGTACGAATTCGAAGATACAGATGCTGAGATACTTTGGAAATTTGGAAATAAGCTCTCCATTGTAGCTATTCTGCTTGGCACTGGTGCATTGTTTGGGATCATCACTTCTCTACTGAACTTATTTGAGGAGGAAACAACTTCGACTATTGTTAATCTATTTGAGTTTATCTTCCTACTTGGAATATCTATAATAATCTATTTTCCAAGTGATAATTTCAAATCAATTGCCACAAGTGAGGGAAGAGATATTGATGAGCTCATGCGAGGATTCAAGGAATTCAATATGGCATTTCTTGCCATTTCAGGATTGATTATTGTTGTTGGTATCCTTAATTTCATTCTGCTTTTTAGGTGATTATTATGAGTGAATATGAATTTACAAAAATTCAAGATAGGGAGATTATTACTTTCGCTCATCGGCTTGTGCTTCTCACCATCGCATTTATCTTCTCAGGTATGATTATTTTGATACTAGGATTAATAGTATCACAAAAAATGACTGATATTGCTACAGGTAGCTTTTTCCTCGGTTTGGCCCTGATTTTCTACATTTCTATTCAGTATTTCCTTAATATTGTAACTACAGAAGGAAATGATGTTAAGGAATTAGTGAAAGGTATTAGCTCAATGAGTAGAGGCATAGATTTGGTTATTGTTGCGACACTAGTAATGGTATTATCAATCATATATGGATACATTCAATCCCTCTAAAATTCACCATTGATATTCACTTATTCGGAAAGCTGAGGTCTGATGGTCTTAAGAATTCTTAAGATATTATTAACATCATCTCTTCCCCGGTGTGGAGTGCCTTCAAATTGTAAATTCAGGTAATTGAGCATGCCACCTATTCCCTTGGGTTTATTGAGACCTAAGAATTTAGGAATCCAGCGTTTGATATCCAGATGCTCATCATCAAAGGGGTATGCAATGGAGTGGTATGCACAATCATTGAGCAATTGGTTCTTATCATACGCTCCCCATGAAGCAAATAACGGATTATATTTTCTAATTTTCTCTTTTAAACCATCTATCATAGCTGCAAAATCAGAAGCTTTATCCACATCTTCTTGCGTAATACACGTAAGTTCAGTACAGAATGCTGTTAATGTAGGATTCCTGACAGGTTTGACAAAACAGTTGAATTCATCTATCACTTTTAAATCTCTATTCAAAATCAAACAACCAATCTCGATAATCTCCATCTCATTACGTGGAAATTCACCTTTGTTGGTACATGTAGCCTCAAAATCAATGATGGCTATATGTTGTTTATCAGTTGGAAATTGTATCATAGGTTGTAGCTACATTTTTCCTATATCTGTATTTCCTTTCCTCCGTGGGGAATAAATGGATTTGACATAACTTGATGATTTTTTTTTTCTGGATTAATGACGTTCCTAAATCTTTACACCCTTATTCCTTTTATGCTCCTCTGTTCATCTTTAGCTAATGAGTACTGACAGTGGATACAAAACAACTTTTGTAGTCAAAGGAAAAACCTGTCAATACATTCTTGAGTATATTGTTGATATTCCACTAAATCACTCCCTTGAGGGTTCTCGAAAAATATCTTTTCCAGCAGAAAAGGTTGAGATGTGGGTGAATGATCAGAAAATCAATACAGGATTCAACTCTCGTAATACCATGACTGAAATCCAGTTTATCATCCCCCACACTGTTGTGGAACGAGAAAATCATGTTAAACTAGTTTTATCCGTGCATACAAAATATCTTCCTAAGAATCAATCCATTCTACATATTGAGACCCTTCCCCAACTAGATCAGATCATATCAGATACACCTGTGTTTTCTATTTCCTATCCCTCAAAAATACGTGGAAGTTATAACTATCACATATATTCATCATTGATGGATAAACTCAAAGAGAAACGACATCCCATTATTGAATTTGGTAAGAAAATCAACTATACATTACTACAACAGACCAAAGTGAAAACCATAGGTAGTTTATCCTCACTTGAAGTGACAATGCGTATGCCCAAGGCAGTATCTTATCAGAAGATAAGCAATTATTATATTTTTCCCAAGGGTGGTGATATCCGAACAAATATGGAGAATAACCTTGAAGTGACATGGAAGTATGAAAATATTGGGCCAAGTAGCATTGAATTTTCCATTATTACGGAAATGATCAGAAAACCTGGTATCATGGAGAAAAAAAAGTATGGTAAAACTACAGATTATCCCAAGACATATGCTATTACCAATATCCTTGAAGATGATCATCGTTGGAATATCCCGATTCCACCTCAGCTTAAATCATTGCTAAAAGAGACTGATATCTATACTATTATCTCCAAAGTGTTCTTCTATGTAAAAAATACCATTGAGTATACAATTATAGATGGTACACGTGATGCTAGCTACGCATTGAAATACAAAAAGGGTGACTGTAGTGAGATAAGTGATTTGACCGTAGCTCTATTAAGGGATTTTGGTGTACCCGCAAGAATCGCAATAGGATACACAGTGGATAGAAATAATCCAGGTAAGAATCTGCACAATGTGGCAGGACATGCATGGGTGGAGGTGTTAATGCCATCAGGGCATTGGTATCCATTTGATCCTACCTGGGGCTATCTTGGAGGTATCACATCCACACATATCCTTGAAGCCCATGATTCTGGAGAATATAAGGTGATTAATCAAGCATCAAGTATTGCAACAACATACAAGGAAGGCCAGAAGGTGGATTTAAGAAGGTCCTATGAATCACGATTGATAGGAGATTTTGATAGATCTCAATTGGAAAAGGTAGAAATGAACTGAAGGATCAATTTGACCCAAAGACTTTCTTACATCTATCTAACCACATAATTTTGTAATCATTGTCATTAAGTTCATGTAATTTTTGAACCTCATCTTTTCCTTCTGTAATACACCATTGTACACAGATCTCGTAGGCATCCCAATCCATATCATCATAATCCCAGATGACCAAGGCCTCGGTGTAACCCAGTTGCTTGAGTGCAAAGAGTCTAGTATGGCCATCGGTGGAGACAATAAGACCAAGTAGATCCCTGATGGGAACTGGATCAAGGGTTTCTACTCCATCTTTAGAAATCTGATCCTTAACCGAGGCTAGCTTATCCTCATTGATATACAGTTGGGAAGGATGAAGCATGTAGATGGGCATGTAATATGGAGTAGATGATTTGAATTCATCAATATAATGGTGATTTTCAAATACCCTAGCTAGATGTTGGATTGCTATTGAAGAAAGATGGGAATGCTGTTTATAATTGACTATATTGATAAAATAGGCATCATTGATCTTGTAATCCTCATCTGTGAGAAGAAAGAATTGAAGTTTTGGAAGTACCAAAGCCTGTGGTGGAATTCTTACTAACTGCTTTGTATCAATCTGCAGATAGGTGAGATTATGAAGACCCTTGAACGTATCTAAGCTCCATTGGCTGATATTATGTAGATGAGAGATGTTTAGAAAGTTAAGTTGTGTAAGATTTCTCAGATGCTGATAACTGAGGTTATACAAAAGCATCCAGCTGAGATTGAGCTCTTTTAGGTTATGAAGCTCTGCAAAGAGATCATCATCCAGCTCCTCAATGAATGTATACCTTAGAGATAAGCTCTCAAGTGAATGCAAGCTGTCAAAAATATGCAAAGGTAGCGATCTGATAGAACAGTACGAGAGTTCAAGGTGTTTGAGATTTATCAATTCATTAAATACATGAGGGGCTAATTTCTCCAATCTAGCTCGTTGAACTGATAAGCTTTCCAACTCAAGCAATTGTTGAATACTCACTGGGATAGCACAAAGATCTTGCATGTCTAAGGTTAATTTTTTAGGGTAGTGATAAAACTCCTTGAGTATTTGCTCTACGTGTGATACTCCTAATATCTGGCATTCCATGATCAACTGCTCATAAAATTGTGGATCAAGGATTCCAGCATCTAGTAATTGCTGGATTGTTTCAGAGAATGCCATAGGAAATGAAATTGAGTAATATACTAATACTTCGTGCAGGGATTGTGAATTGATGAGTGTTTATTCCAGAATTATCAATGGACATGTAGTTTTGGGATGTGAAAATCCCATTCAATTCAATTTTTTTGTGGACTCAAGGATACTTACCTTTATTATAGAGAAATTCCCCTTATATTTTGATAATTATGCCAAACTATGATGGCTATAACAATACAGTACGTACTGCATCCGAAGGAATCAAGATAGAAAATATTGATCCAACCGTTGATCTAAAGCATCAGATGAGATCAGATGTAAAAAGGGTTGATAATTCTTTAGAAAAGAAATTATTTGGCATTGCAGCTCTAGTTCTATTGCTGTATTATCTTATTTTCACCTAGTATCATCCTTGTTTTGACCTTTGGGAATAAATTTCTTAATTTGAAAGTATTAAGAAAGGTGGTTAATATCTTTAATATTATTCCTTCATATCCTCTTTGAGCGTTTATTCTAGAATTATTTTATTTTCTGTGTTTGAACATATATATCAAGGAACCTCCAACACCAATAATTAATCCAGTATAACTGAAATAATAGAAGAGAAAGAGTGTGATTGCAGCTCCACTAATAAATTGCTTCTCAAATCGATGATCCAATTTCTGTGTAGTACGCATCCGATGTTTATGAGTTGTCTGTGGGTCATCTATTTCGTTCTCTCGGATGCCCTCGGATTGTGTTCTTAGTGTATTCTGATATAGTGTATAATTAACCCCTGATTTGTCTGACAAAATTCTTCAATATAGTTTATGAGCACTTAAAATAATAAATCTATCCAAGATAGATACATATTAATGCAAAACAATGTGATATATATATATATATTCAACAGACAATATCTTTTACTCTTTCATATCCTCTTTGAGCCATGATACATCTGCATCTGGATCTACAGACCATAAAAGAGTTTTAATTAGTGTACTTTCATCCTTTGATATCACTTTATCATCCATAGCTGTAAAATAGGAATCACCATAAATCTTCTCCTCGAGATCATTTAGCTGGTTTCTCTCCTCCTGAGTAATGATATTATCATCAAGGGCTTTTTCCAGCATCTTCTGATAGGATTCTATATTGAATTTGATTGTATCAATGATGGCTTGTTCCTCCTCAGTAATCACACCATCCTCCTTGGCTCGTTCTATTATTTTCTGAATTGCTTGTTTGAATTGTTTTGCCTTCTCTTCGACTACATCCATCTATCCTTTACAGCTCATTATTCAATTTAAACATATTTCAATTACTACCCTTTTATTCATCAAAGATGATTAAAAATTTTTATGAAGTGCTTTAATTTTCAAAGTTTTGTGATTATATTTTTGACTACTTTCAAAACTTTATTTTTCAAAGTTATAAAAATATTAGTTTTTGGTACTTCTAGTAAACTTTGATTCCTAAAGTGGTAAATTTTTCGGATTCAGTTTATATATTTGAATATTTAATATATTGTTATGAAGCACGTAACACCACTTCAAGAAGCTCAGCAGGAGGCCTATCGTAGCACCATTCAAGATGGATTGATGTTTGCTTTTATGGGTATCATGCTTTTAATAATTTCGAATTTATACTACTCAACTATGCCAATTGGTATTATGGTAGTTTTGGCTTTGGTTATTTTCAAATTTCTTTCAGAATTTGTGAGAGAGAAATACACTTATCCAAGAATTGGCTATGTTAAGATGAAAAAGGAAACTGATTTCGATTTCATCCCTTTTATTGTATTCATGGCAACAATATTCAGTTTGGCAGGAATTCTTGTTCTTCTTATGCCTGATGCCTATGGAGATTCAGATAATCTGTACCGTGTATGGCCATTTCTCCTTGGATTGATATTGTTTGGTCCAGGGATGGATCTTGCAGATAAATCTGGACAGGATCGTTATCTGCTTATTGGAGTAGGTCCTACCATTTCTGGGATGCTCATCTCTGTTTTGAGTGTGATGGATGAACCTTGGACCCGATTTGAGGGATTGAGAATATTCAGTATCCTTTGGGGAGTATTATTCCTCATTTTAGGATTGATCACTTTTAGCTACTTCATCAAAACTCATCCTATCATCGAGGAGGAAGGAATTGATGAGTGAGGATGTGGATATTGAGATCAATAAAACCATTCATCAGCCAGTACGTCTAAAAATTCTCACCTATTTAGTTGCTACAGAGGAGGTTGATATGATCTTCCTCAAAGATAAGATCAATCAGTCATGGGGGAGTATCTCAGCTCAAGCCTCTGCATTAGAAGAAGCAGGATATATCGAGATAGTGAAATTGGATGATGAACTCAACAAAAGGAAGACCAAAACTGTCCTGCGCATCACAGAAGAGGGGAAATTGGCCTTTGAAGAATATAAAGAATCCATGCTTGGATTACTTGGATCATGAACCTAGTAACAGAAATGGCGAATTTCAGTCACTCGAAATCTTCAATGTAGTAATATTTAAAATATCTGCAATTTATACTGAATGTATGGTTTTGAAGGCAAGTACATTGTTATTAGTGTTTATTTTATGCTTTAACCTAGTACTTCTCTTACCGGTTAAGGGTGAAAATAATCAGGATATAATTCTCAACAAGGATTCTATTTACCTAGAAGCTATGTTTACAAGCCCTACTAATGGAAGTACAATTAGTGGAAAGGTAAATTTCAGATGGACAGTCAGTACAAATTATGAAGGCAATATCCTGTATAAAATCTCGGCTCATTCTACACATCTATTGTATGAAGGATACGATTATACTTCAACAACTATCGATACGAAAACTATTTGTGACACTGTATGTCTTATTACATTCAGATTATCGGCTTTTGCAGGGAATATTACAAATTATGATGATATAGAAGTGACTGTTGATAATAATATAGAAATTTCCGATTCAGATACTGAAACCGAAACTGGACCACCAGCTCCGCCCATTCCTACACCTGCATTTGAGTTATCTACCAGTTTAATCCCCCTGATCGCCATAGGATTAGTAATTAATAGAAGAAGAGGCTGATATAAGTACCTAGATAGGGTGAATCACATTAATATAATTTATATAATAAATAATAGAGAACTAATAGTTAGTAATTGATAGATTTTATATATGAAAAATCAGAATTTAGGATGAATGCTAGCAAACAGAAAATATATCTTTCTTTTTGTTATTTTGCTTAGTTCCTCCTTTATGCAGTTTTCAGCACATGGTGGCTCTGTACAAGAAACATTAAACCAAGATATAAGCATGGAATACTTGAATACATTAGATACTACGCCCTCTTCTATCACTCCGGATGAGGGTTCTTATTACTGGCATGGGGGAAATACCCCTACTATAACACCAGGAGTAGGCTCATATATTATCCATAATGGATTATTCTATATCAAATATTTTGCTCATATAGAAGTCCGTGATATGGAAATGAATTTCTTATATGAAATTGGAGATCCTGGAATAGAAGGAAGTGATAATGGTCATTTCAATAATCCTGAAACCATGGAATATGGTAACTTAGCAGTCGATTCTCAAGATCGATTGTGGGTTGGAGATGGAGGCAATAACCGTATCCAAATCTTTGATACTCGGAATAATCTTGATTATGTTGCAACAATACCAATCGATGGAAATAATGGCAACTTTATCGGTTTATCCTATTCAAGTTATTATGATATGATGTTTGTTGCAGAGACTGTAGGTAGCAAAATTGAGTACTATGATATGCAATTTAACCAAGTAGCTTCTTTCGGGGCCACCGATCCCCATACCGTGAGTGTCAACCCTCAGAATGGGCATATTGCTGTCGGTAATGGTGCATTTGGATATATCGAGGTATTCAACCTTGATGGAACTCTGATTCAACAGGTAAGTTCTGGTTGGTATCGGCCAATATTTGTTGCTCATGACAGAGAGGGAAGACTTTTCATCTGTGATGATGCAGCAGCAGCTCGATTCGAGCTCTTTGATTTGAATTATCAGTATCTGGAATCAATTAATACTTACAGTCCAAGAAATCTGGCTATCTATCATGATTCTGTCTATGTGTTCAATGGAGATAATCATTTCATGATATTCAAGCATGTTGAAGGGTATACTGAGCCTACGGGCCTTGAGATGATAGCTCAGCACAATATTTACACCAGAGGTGATTTGTCAGTTGATTATGGAAATGTTTATGTTTCTCAAGGATATCCTGATGGTTTTGGTTATGATCATATTGGAGTAATAAATTTTGACTTCAATTCATTTACCCTGGATCAAGAAGGTAATATCTATCTGGCAAATAACTACGGTTTGAGAAAATATGATCCAAATATGAATTATATAGGTGAAACTCCAACCAATGATCCCTATGCTGGTGGATTAAATCTAAATGGTATGCAATTACTTGAGTACCACAATGGTTATATTTACCTTGCAGACTCTGGGAACAAAAGAATTCTTGTATATGAACCAGTGGGCCTAACAGTTGTCGATAATATCGATCTATCATCCTATCCATCAGATCCTTATACAATACGATATTCATCACAAGAGAATATATTCTGGATTGCATTCTACAATGATGTTGCTAGAGCATTTGACCTTAGTTTTAATGATATAAATCGCAATTTAACATCACCAAACCTCCATACCATTACCATTGCACCTAATGGTTATAAGTTACTAGGAAATGGAGTTGAGGGGGGTAATGCGTCTGCATGGGTTTATGATGATGCAGATAATTTTGTTACTGAAATTTACTCTGGTACAGAGGTTGGTTTCAATAGACCTGTTATTGTTGCTACTGATGAATATAATCGTTTCTATATCTGCTCAGATATGCAAGGTGGTGGTCAGCACAGGATACAAGTTTTCGATTCTAATTTCTCCTTCATTATGGAACTTGGAGAACCAAATAACCCAGGATCAGATTGGTGGCTCATGGATGGACCATTTGATCTATATGCTCAGAATAACCAATTATATGTTAACAATCAGTGGAGAAATGCTTTAGATAAATATCAACTCTATATTCCTCCAGCAGGTATGAAATTTGAGCATTTCAATGCGAGGGTTGATTTCACATATCAAACCAGCTATTTTGGAGAATATGTTGAGACAATCACCCATAATCCGACTACTCTGTTCAGCTATCTACCACATGAGAATGTCATTAGACCAAGTGATCTGACTTCAGGCTCATTTGTTCCTGAAAATCTTGGGACAGATATCCCAGCTTTTGATATACGATCTATGGATTATTTCAATGGACGCTTCTACGCAGTGGCTAATAATGATATGTCTGGATCACAGATTGTGATATTTGAAATTGTTGATGATTTGATTAATAATGTCTCTATCCAGACAATTACAACTGCTTACAACCGAATTAGTATAGCCGTGGATGAGCGATTTATCTACTTGAGCGAGGATTCTGGAGAAATACACGTATATTCTTATGAGAATGATGATTTGAATTATCTACTCACTTTTGATAATCCAGAGTGGGTAATTGGGCACCTAGCCATAGATATTTTTGGAGATTACTTGTATGTTCAGAATGGAGATTTTCTGTATATATACAAAGTACTTCTTCCTGACTTACCTAAATGGTTACCTCCAGTACCTCCTGGTCCAGTTCCAGAATTTTTACTCGCAGGAGATTTCAATACTAATGGATACATGGGGCTGACCGTGGTGGATGATCAAGGAACATTGTTAGTTACAGATAATGTTGTCAGAACAACAGTGTATGAATACTCTACTAATGATTTTAGTTACAATACCCAATGGACATATGATACTGATACTAATGCACTTTCTTACATTGGAAATGGCAATGTGGCTCTTACCGGTTCAGGATCAAATGATGTGAGAATCTTCAATTACTGGCCCAATCATGAGATGTTTGCACTGTATACTACAAATCTAGTAAACGCCTTGGGAATAGATTATGATCCCGAATCCAATACTTATTGGTTGGCAGAGACATTCAATGATGGCACCGAGGGGAGAATTCATCACATGAAGCTTAATCAGGAAGGAACAGCTCTTGTAGATATTTCTTCTTTTGGAACTGGACTTGATGAGGTGTATGGTGTAGCAGTGACTGATAATCTCATCTTTGTTCCAGGAAGAAATCCAGTCAATGGTGATAACGTCATTAGAATATTTAGTTACATTGGTGAATTCCAGTTTGATTTTGTCGATAACTCACGTTTTGTCAGAAATGGTGGAATTGATATTTATGATGACAGGCTGTACTATCTAGAGCAAACCAACAGAAAAATCTATGTTTATGATCTTAAGACTGGGGGGCAGGGTAATCCATTTGTTCAGAATAGTCTGCTCTATATGCCCCTAAATGACATAAAGAATATGAATGTTGAGGATTTGGCCTCTGGATATACTGGTTTTGTTGAAGGTGATCCAGTAGTTGTGAATGAGGCCGGAAGAACGGGTATTAGATTTTCAGGTGAGGATTACATCAATATCCCAGGATTTGATATGAATCTTCATACTTTCACCCTAAATATGTGGGTAAAACCAGATGCTGCTGATAATCAACAAAGAGTGATAATTGATTTCGACCACCATGGAGCTGGGGGTAACTGGGCATTACAGAGCGTGGGGTATAATGATTATGCATTAGTACCATTTGGTGACCATCGTAATACTCATCTAACTGATAATAATTGGCAAATGTTTACCATTACTGTTCATAATGGACAACTTACTCAATATATCAATGGACAACAAGTAAACTATTGGGATACAGACATGGGACTAAATTATTTCACTCCTAGAAACCTAACCATTGGTGCCTTATCAACCGATACATTTGGTATCCCTCGATTCTTCCAAGGTATTCTCTCTGAGATGCAGATCATTGATTTCCAGCTTTCTTCTAATCAAGTGATGGAATTATATACTGGTATACCTGCACCCCAAAGAAAAGCTCCTAAGACCTTGAATAACATAGCTGATTATGGTGGAATGCAATCAAGAATTTCGTTAGCTTGGACAGGAACTCACTTTGTGGGCACTGATATTATCGATTCATCTGCCTCAGGTAGAGTAATTTTCTATGATTCTGAAATGAACTTTGTTAATTCCTTCGAAGTTCCCTTTGAGAGCTTTGGAGTAACTTATGATAATGTCCGAAATGTACTTTGGATCGCAGCTATGGGTGATCAAAGAATTCATGTATTCAGTACTGATCCTAATAATTTCAATGAGTTACAGTCTATTAGTATTGGCGTACCTCCTGAAGGATTATCATTTGATCCCTCTCTTCCAGATACACTTTGGATTGCTTCTGAATTTAGTCAGAAGGTGTTTAGGTACCATATAACTGATAATGCAGGAACTCTCGGCCTAGAATACTGGTCTGAGCTTAATACAGGACAAGCAGTTAAAGGTGTCGAGTATTATGCTGGATTTCTATATGCATTTGTCAATGAGAATGCGATTTATGTCTATGAACTAATGGCAGATAACACCTTTAATTTTTACAAGGAGCTGACTCATTCAAATCTATATAATGCTCAAGATGCTTGTATCGTGGATGATCGACTATACGTGGCCCATTGGGACAGTCGATTGACCATTTATGATATACTATTTGAGGGTGGAAGCCCAATTGGAGAGTTACCTAAAAGTTTTATCAATTATCAAAACTACGGTCTGAATGGTGCATCAGGCGTCACAGTGAATTCAGATGGTAATTTAATTATTACATCAAATCCTAACGATGGTTATCTCTATTTCTCCAATAGACATGATTACAATCCAACTGGCCAGTTCTGGGTGGGTGATAATCCCATGGGTTTGAGTTATATGGGTCCTAATACTATTGTTGTTGCTTCTGGAGATCATATTCGTCTTATTGATTATCAGTCACATGATCAGTTGAATTCCTACTCAACAGGTATTAGCTGTCTAGCTGGTGTAGACATTGATAATTCTGATGGATCTCTTTGGCTGACTTCATATTGTGATGAGAAGATCTATCATGGTTGGTTTAATGATGAACCTGGTAATCCACACATCGATATTGATTGGGATTTACATGTTGATATGACGAATACATGGGGTGTTGCTGAATACAATGGATATATATTTGTAATTGGTGGATCCAAGGATGAAGGGGATATTGGAACGATTAAAGTATATGATAACCAAGGAAATTACCAATTTGAATACCGTAGTGGCCTACTCAATGACTGGCAGGGTATTGATGTATTTGATGATACTTTGTACGTTTTTGGCTGGGGCACCTTAAAAGTATTCACCCTATCTTACGACGACCCCACTGATCATTATCTTGATGTCCAGTGGACCTCTCCTACTTCCGGAGACACCATAGGAGGTACCTATACTCTCAGATGGGAAGTAGATACAACCATTAACGCTGACATTAATTTTCAGATAAGATATGCAGTAAGTCAACGATTCTATGATCTATGGAACGGTGTGAATGAGTACTCATTTACTGTTGACACAAATGATATGTGTTACTATGCTGAGTGTAGTCTAACTTTAAGGATATCTGCTTGGGCAGATGGTTATACAGATCTGCATGAGATTTACCTTAGTGTGGACAATTCAGATATGTCTCCTCCAGCATCAACGGATGATCCTGGTGAGACGTCTGAGGAAAGCGCAACTGGGCCACCAGCACCACCAATCCCAACTCCAGGATTTGAGCTACCACTGGGAATACTATCTATATTTATGATGACCACATTGGTACAAGTACGCAGAAAAGTAAATATCAAATCAAAATAGACAAATGTATCGTAAATCTCTAGCTTAATTTTCCCAATTATTCGTAATTTTATAAACAAGCATAAGAAAATACTCTATGACTAGAAATATAGATGTATCAAAGGATCATTATTCTGCTATCTTTCATTTTACTCGGTCTATTGCCAATATATGCAGATACAGCTGATCCATATACTCATGCTACTGAGGATGATTATTTCAATATTACATTCTCTACTCCAGCTGAGAATACAACGATCACGACAATTGAGTATGTAATAAGATGGGATATTGATACCTCGTTGGGAGGAGATCCTCATATCCTCATAAAATATATGAGTACTTTTGATTGGATCATCATAAAGGAAGGGATGTTTTTTGATAGTGTATTGATTGATACAACAGACTATTGTTACTATTCCGTCTGTCAACTGAATATGATTATCGAAGGAACTCTCAAGGGATATTCTGATTCAGATGTTGTCCATTTCAGTATAGATAATACCAAATTCAAACCTTCTGAGGGATCTCAATCATCAGAAAATAATCTAGGGTTTTGCTTTTACCCGATGGTGATATTCCTGCTAAATAAATTTCAGAATAGGAAAAAGAAACTCTGAATCAAAAGAGAAATTGAACTGTATACGGTTTGACCGCTAATTCGATTAAAAAAATTGATCGAGGTCATACAAAGAATAGATATTCTTTATATATTTTGTATAATAATTTACGCTATGCGGAAGTGGACATTCATTTTAATGTTCGTCTTATTGTTCGGCTCCTCGATGCTGCAATTATCAGCTCAAGGAGGAACCAATGAGCCACAAAGTACTTTTAATCTCGATTATCAAGGATTAATTCCTCAAACAAGCAGTATATCTCTTGATGAATTCATTCCTTATTCTTTTGATAAAGATGTCAACACTGATACCTATCAGGCTTTCACCGTACATGATGATTTTTACTATCTGAAAACAGAATATACTGTAGAGGTACGAGATATGAATTGGGGTCAATATCATGTCATTGGAGAGTCTAGTATCCCAGGATCTGATGACAATCATTTTGGAGTAAATACTATCGACTACGCAACTATTGCTATCGATGGTAAGGATAGGCTCTGGGTTAGTGATCAAGGAAATACTCGAATACAAGTTTTTGATATCTATGATAACTGGAACTTGGTTTATACCTATGATTATGCAGGAGTTCATTCCTTAATTGCTGGATTGGAATATTCCAGCTATTATGATATGATGTTTTTGACTGATTATGGCTCAGGTTCGGTTGTAGCCCTAGATATGCAATTCAATATCATTAACCAATTTGGAGGTGCATCTAACCCACATACCGTATCAGTTGATCCAACAACAGGTGATATCGCACTTGGTAATGGTGCTGGTACTGGTTTAGGATTTGTAGAAGTGTTTAACTTCAAAGGTGAACGTATCAAATTATATGGTGATGGAGGATGGGATCGACCAGTATTCGTTAGGTATGATATGCATGGTAATTTGATCGTACTAGATGATATGTCTAATCGAGCTGTGGTTTTTGAGGCAAACACAAATACAACTTACAATCTCAACACAGCTGGTGGTTTCAGTGGTGTTAGTGATCCTCATGGTGCAAGTGTACAGAAAAATAAATTATTCATTCTTAATCGAGGTGATGCAAGAATCTCTGAATTCAGTAACATATATTCGGGTTTCCCAAATCCAACTGGTTTAAAGCAAGTATCACAGTATGATATTCCTGATATCAATGGTATATCTGTTGATTATAATAGTCTATTCACCACCAAGGGGTATGCGGATGGATTGAGTTTCCGACATTTTCAACAATATGATGAATTGGATTATACTATCTTTGGAATTACTCATGATGTCGATTCAGGTAATTATTTTGCATTGTATCCATTTGGAATTAGAAAATTCAATGCTGCCTTTGAAATCGTGGCTGAGACACCATCAACTGACCCTATCGATATAGATTATAATGAATTAACTCAGAGTAGTTATCAACCATTATTGTACAAGAATGGATATGTCTATGCGGTGAATTCACCAAATAATCAGATTGTTAAATACGATGCAACCACATTGAGTGTTTCTGCTGTGTATGATGTCAGTGGTCATAGTGCAAATGATCCAATGTCACTTACTTGGGACCCTTACAATGGTTATTTTTGGGTTGTTTACTGGCAGGAAGCATGTAATTTCGATCTTGACTTCAATTATCTAGGGACTTTATTCACATCAAATAACATGCATACTCTTGCAATAGATTCTAATGGTCGAAGATTTGCAGGAAATGGTCATTCAAATACTAGTATAGAGGTCTACGATAATACTGGGAATTATCTTATGAGTTTTTATTCACCTGCTACTCCTTTTGATAGGCCAGTAACTACATTTGTTAATGAAAATGATTACCTATTTGTCCTATCTGATGGTGGAGGAACTCAAACAGTGCAGGCTTTTAGCCCAGCTTTGGATTTTCTTTTTGAGATAGGTGATCCTTATAATACAGGTTTTGATATATATCAACTCAATGATGCTGCAAGTATGTTTGTAACTGGTGATTCTGTTGCTATAAATAACAAAGGTAGAACAACCATTGATAATTTTCAATTCTATGATCCAGCTAAAGGGATGAGTTGGAATCATTTCAATCGAAATGACGGATATTTGACCCAAGGTGCAGAATTTGCTGATTATGGTTATCCTATAACCAATGACAAGATATCGATGTTTTATTATATGCCACGAGATGGAGTAGTTCGAGAAAGGGTGATTGAGACGAATACGTATATTCGTGATTTGTCAACTCCCCATAATATTGTATCCATGGATTATAATAGAGGAAAATTCTACCATACAAATGGTTCAACTATAGTAATTTCAGAAATGAACGGTGGTACGCTTCTAGAATTATCTCAGAGATCAATTGGTCCAATTGATGCCAGAGGAATTGCAGTTGATTCAGAATTCATTTATGTCATGGCAAATGATGGTCTCAATATTTATAATCTGAATGTCGATTGGTTGGCAAATGTACCATTCTCAGAATTTGATCAAAGTTATGGAGATATAGATATTTTTGGAGATTTACTATATGTCAATCTGCAGAATAAGATCTTGGTGTTTGAGGTTGAGTATCCAGCAATGCCGAAATGGCTACCTCCAACCCCTGCAGGATCCATACCCACAGTATCTAACCGACAGGAGTACCAAATTTCAGGTTCTAATGGTATTACAGTAATTCCAGAAGATGGTCTACTCCTATCAGCTACTGATTCTACCCAAGTATATCGATATGGTCTATCTGATATGGGAAGTAATGGAGAAACAACATGGGGTGCATTATCACTTGCTGGTATTGCTTATCGTGGTAATAATGAGATCTCATTCTTTGATGCAACATCAAAAGTAATTTACATTTATAATTATCAACCACCATTTGAATTTCAAAGAACATTACCATTTGCTAATTCAGAAATATTAGGAAATGGTACTCCTAGACGAATGGATTATGATAGTAAAACAAATTCTTACTGGATAACAAATGAAGCAGGTGATACTGTTCATCGCTTCCAAGAGGATGATCAAGGGCTTTTGCGATTGATTTCCTCATTTGATACAAGTATGCAACATATACGTGGTATCGCTGTTACTGATAACTTAGTATTTGTCGGAGGTATAACCTTGGATACCACAGTATCTGTAATCCATGTATATGATTATCAGGGTACATTTCTTAAGGAAATTGATGAAGGATTTGCTTTTAATGTAGGCCTTGAAATCTTTGAGAATAAATTATATTATTTGGACACATTGGGCAAATTAAGTGTATTTGAGCTCAATTTTCCTGATCCAGCTAAGAACAGATTATTATATTTATCTTTGCAAGATATTCAAGGTGGATCAATTTCTGATCCAATTTCTGGATATATGGGAGAAATTTATGGTGATCCACAGGTCGTGACGGAGGATGGAAGAATTGGTATCAGATTTGATGGCAGTGATTACATACAGATACCCAATTTCGATATGAATATCGATTCCTTTACTCTAGCACTCTGGATTAGACCAGATCCTGCTGATTCTACACAGAGAGTGATAATTGATTATGATCATCATGGTTCACAAGCTAATTTTGCTTTGCAGTCAAGTGGTTTCAACAATTATCCAATGATATTCAACTCACAAACGAATGGATGGGTAGGAGATGGAACACAATTACAAGAAAATGTATGGCAACAACTTACCATTACTGTTGAACATGGCTATGTCCAACATTACTTGAATGGTCAATTAACAACTTCTTATAATGTGGATCAAGCTCTATACTCTAATACCCCTCGGACATTAACTCTTGGTGCATTAAGTACAGATACTTTTGATATTCCCAGATTTTTCCAGGGAGTACTTTCAGAGGTGCATATTATTAACTATGCATTGCCCGAATCTCAAATTAATGAACTTATCAACGGAAAATATACCCCTCATCTATTACCTGTTGGTATATCAAGTGTAGGTTCAGTTGAAACTAATACGAAAAATGGATTAACTTACAATTATGACAGCAATGAATTCCTCACATCAAATATTATGGATTCAGATGATACTGATATTAATATACTTGATTTTAATACCCTTGCAGTCACCTCAACATTCAAAATCTATCATAATGCCATGGGATTAGCATATATGGGTGGAGAAAACCTTGCATATAGCAGTTTCAATGATCAAACCATCAAAATATTAGACTATGGATCTAATATCGAAATGGCCTCTTATCGTGCAGATTTCGTAAATGGAATTGCAGGTCTTACCTATGATCCTACTGATAACACTTTCTATGTGGTGGGCTTCAATGATGAAACCATTTATCATGTTCGAGCAGTCGACGATACAGTCGATCCACATATGGAGATCTTGAATTCTCTTAATACAGGATTATGGAATTTATGGGGCGTGAAGATCTATAATGGATTGGTATATGTTCTTGGAGGAACTGCAGATGGTGCAGAACAGATTGGTACATTGAGAATATATGATCTTCAGTTTAATTTGCAGGTAGAATTCAAATCTCATGATTTGGATGCATGGCAAGGAATCGAAATTGTTGATGATTTCCTTTATGTAGTCAAAGGATGTTGTTCAGCTATACACATATTTGAGCTCTTATATGAAGGAGGCACACCAGGACCATTGCCTGAAGATTTCATCAATTTAACTACTTATCAAACAAATGGTGCACAAGGTCTTACTTATAACTGGGATGATAATAATCTCCTTGCAGTAAATACTCATGATTCTGATGCAAATGTAGCAATAATAGGTGCCAGTGATTTTACCGATAATGGTGGGTTCTATCTCAATTTCCAAGCCTATGGTGTTGCATACATGGGAGGAAATAAGGTTGCATTTACCAGCCTTTCCGATAATACCATCAAAATAGTGGATTATTATACTCAGTATCAATATAGCTCATATCCTGCTGATCTTGGTTGTTTATCTGGTTTGGCTTATGATGAGACCGATGATAGTTTCTGGGTGACTAGCTTCTGCTCAGAGGAATTATTCCAAGTAAAGTATAATGATCAAACAAATACTTACGAACAACAGAAGAAGTATTCCATTGGTTATTATGATCTTTGGGGAGTTGATGTCTACCAGGGATATGTATTTGTGATAGGTGGAGATAAATCCAACAATAATATGGGAACTATAATGATCTATGATAAACAGGGTACTTTATTGTTTAACTGGTCTGATGATAGTCTTAATGGTTGGCAAGGAATAAAGATTCATGAAAATCGACTTCATGTTATGAAGTATAATGGTGAGTTGAATGTTTATGACATATATTATCCTGGAATGCCTAATGATCAGGTAAAACAAACCAAATCTATTAATTATTCTAGCACAAAAAATCTTGGGAATAATTTGTGCTCTATCACCGACACAGGTAACTATTATTTTATCACTATGTGTGATGATCCTGGGCAATTAAGGGTTTATGATATGGACTTTAATTATATTCAAACAACAGATCTACCTTATACACCTTGGGGTGTGACATATGATGCTGTGGGAAATGTTATTTGGGTTTCAGCACCATTCAATAAAGAAATCTATGGTTACAATGCAGATCCATATGCTTTCAATCAGTTATATACCATCTCTACACCTTTTAATGCCTATGGTTTGAGTATGGATGATAAGTATCCAAATACAATGTGGATGGCTGCAAGGGATGAAGGAAAGATATACCAATATTGGATTGAGTTCAATGGTGGAAGTATCAATTATGATTATAATAGTCAGATTGATATTACAACCGATGTCTGGGGCGTTGAGGTTCGTAATGGGTATATCTATACCCAGATCAATAATAACAAAATCCAGATGTTTGGTCGAGATCTTGTTCTTGTAAAAGAATTCACTGATATCAATTTGTATAATGCAAATGATTTCTATATTCAAAATGATATGCTTTATGTGACCCACTGGGATGGAAGAATTACAATATACAATATGAACTATGATGAAACTAGTGGTGATTATTTCAATGTTAGATTTACTACTCCTTCTGATGGTCAAACTGTTAGTGGACAGGTAAGGATTAAATGGACTGTGGATACAAATCTTGGTGATATTTATATTTATTACGGCCTGAGTTATAAATATGATAATCCTGGTAATTATTATGAATGGTTGTATGATGGAGATATCACAGAATACTCTTTAGACACAACGAAGTTAGATAATGGGCCAATCATAGTGCAAATTTATGCCGAAGGTGCAGGTTTTACATCCACGGCGTTTCTCAGCCTAACAATTAATAATTCTGATGATACCAGACCTACTACAACATCCAAAACAACAACATCAGAAGATGAGACAACAACTAGTAATGCTACTGGGCCACCAGCACCTCCAATTCCAACTCCTGGATTTGACGCTCCATTAAGCATATTATCAATTTTCTTCGTTGCTGCAGTTTTTCAGATCAGAAGAAAGAAAATTACATAATCTCAATTTCAATTCACAAAAAAATCTATAACTAATCAAGTAACAACGAAATTTACTTTCAATTTAATTATTTTATTCTTATCTCCTATTCCTGAAGCTGATAATTTCCATGTTTATACAGATATATTTACTCATAAAGTCAGCGAATCGATCCCTAGATCAAAAATGGAGAACATCATTTGCTATATATGCAAATTCCACTCCTTTCCGACATAGCTTTAATAAATTGAAAATTCCGACTCAAGTATGGCAAATTCAGTCTTAGGTTATATGGTACTGGTAGTATCTGTCGTAATCAGCTTTTATCTCAACTATTTTCTGTATTCAGAAATGATGCCATTCATCTCAATTCTGCTATTTATTGTAGTTTATTTTCTTTATGCAAGTTTTAGGCCAGTCAACATCCCAATTAGAACAGCAGCATCTGCCGATACTGAGGGTGAAGATTTGATCGTTGCACCTGAATTAAGAGCATTCTGGTGGCATGCCCAGCAAAAGCGATTATCCGGCCCTTTTCTAGATGTTCCACCGACACCTGAGGAATATAATGTAACCTCTATAGTCAATGCTGATATTTTTGAGGTGGAAGCACAGGCTTTGTATTATACAATCGAAAATATGCAAGCAATGCTACCCTGGAGTCAAACCAATACAATTCAGTACTATGATCAACCTGTTCCTGTAAGGATTCCAAGTTCTTTTGTTAATGAAATCCAAGATTTTCCCTTAAGATCTTCCATTAGACAGATGCAATGCCCTACATGTATTGGAAGAGGATTACTCACCTGTGATAAATGCCATGGACGAGGCCATGTGAGATGTACACATTGTGGTGGGGACGGATATAATATGCGTACAAGAACCAGAAATGGCAAAACAGAACGATATCGGGACGATTGCAGTTGGTGTAGAAATGGTAGACGCAGATGTGATAGATGCAATGGAAGAGGAGATCTAGTTTGTCATACATGCAACGGTGAAGGTTCTGTAGGGCAATACACTATTGAACGTTGGAATTTTATTCATTGGATTAATCAACGATTAATGACACAGATAGAGGATGGAACCTATGCTGATGCTGAAATCACTGATCTACCCAATGAATTGGCTAAACCTATGGATTATTTAAATATGGATAATATTGATGAATACATAGAAGAGGATCCTGAAGGAATTTTCAAGTATCTACAGGAATCAGCTCTAGTATTAAAGGGACAAATGGCTCAATTACCTAATAAACAATTTGATGCCTACAGTTTCAGATATGCACCCAAATTGATGTTGAAGGTGGAATATAAAGACAAGAGCTACAATCTTACCAGCAGGGGTTTTCCCCCCATTAATCCCACCATTTGTGACCTACCTGATGTTCCAATAAATCCTATAAAGTTGGTACTCACCAGTATCCTTCCCATATTATCTATTGCTGTCGCCTTTCTCCCTCTATAACCAGAATTGCTAAAAAATTCTATTTGTATATGAAATGCTTAAGTGTTTCACGAGGTGGTCATGGTTATGCAAGATCATTGGCAGGATCAAGTTTCTCAATCAATAATAAATCTTGATTTTGACAGGGCCAAGCTGTTTTTATTTAAAATTATTAATGATGCCCCAACCGCAGAAAGTTATTACAAACTAGCAATTTGTCATCAAAATCTCGAGGAATATAACGAGGCTGAAGATGCATTCAAAAAGAGTATTGCATTGAATGCTAAGTATTATGCGGCACTGGAGGGCTTGGCAAATCTGTTAGCAGTGAAAAAGAAGTTTGAGGAATGCCTAGAAACCATCGATCTTGCATTGAACCTGAATCAAACTCCTCAATTAACCATGTTCAAAGTAAGGATCCTTTATGAATTGGGTAGAATGGATGAGGCCTTACATATTATGGAAGGCTTACTGGCATTAAATCTGAAGCCCGAGATGTACGAGTATAAGATCATGCTTCTAGAATCGACGAAAAACTACGATTCAATGCTTGATACGGCAATTTCAGGAATTACTCTGTTTCCTCAATACTATAACTTCCTATTGAATAAAGCACAAGCATTAATTGCAATGGAGAAGTATTCAAATGCAAAATCCGATCTAATTACATTTCTTAAATTCAAGCAGGAGAATGCCAAGGCGTGGAAAATGCTTGAGAGTATTTATTTAAATGAGGAGAATACAATCCTTTCAGAAAAAGCTAATAATAATGCACTGTATCATAGTGGTAATAGTGGAGAATTCACTGATATTTACGATCCCATGTGGATTTAGTAATCTAAAACGCTAAGATATTCGATAATATAATTTCATATAAATTTACAAGATATGAGAGTCTATGGAAACCTTTCAATTCTATTGTGACGATCTGCTAATGTCATGTAATGAATTTACGTTGCTTTTTTATCAATTGTAGTGGGTTCAAACAAATTGGCGAAGAAAGCAATTTATTTATCCTCAGAATTATTCATGAGACAGAGTAAGATGAGTGCACATATTGGACACCTTAGAAAAGGTAACATGTATTTTGATGAAGGAAACTGGATCAAAGCTATAGAGGAATACACACTAGCTCATGAGCTTGAATACCGAATCAAAGATGGCTGGATAAATCGGGGTTTCTCCTATGAATATATTGGCAACTTCAAGGAGGCAATCAAATGTTACACTCACCTACTAAATATGAATCCTGATCGTCAAACACAGCGATTAGTCTGGAATTTCAAGGGTAGAGCACAATATTCCCTTGGTCGTTGTGATCTTGCCATAGATAGTTATCAGAATGCCATAAAAATTGATCCTCGGTTTCTGATGTCCTGGTATAATCTTGCTCAAGCTTTATTCTGTCTACAAGTACTTGACAAGACAGTTGATGCTCTTGGTCGCGCACTCAAACTCAATCCTCAACATCAGGATTCTAGAGTTCTCCTAGGAAAAGCATTACATGCGATGGAAAGATATGTGCAGGCCCTACAGGAATATGACTCCGTACTCAACTCCAATCCAAAACATATCGATGCCCTGTATAATAAGGGATACAGCCTGGGTTCCCTCGATAGATTTGAGGAAGCAGTAGCTTGTTTTGATTATGCTATCTTACAAGAGCAGCAAATCAAGGATGATCGAGCAGAACTCCTTAAACTGCCTCGAAGACCTGATTTGAAACCAGAGGAGTTAACTATTATCGCTCAGGGTTATTTGGAGACCGGAAATATCAAAAAAGCAGAAGAATTTGTCAATAGATCACTTGCAAGTGGAAAAGAATCCTCACAATCCACATATATCAAGGGAAGCATTCTAAAACGACAGGGTAAACTCGAAGAAGCATCAAAATACATCAACAAAGCACTCGAATTGGATCCATTACATGAGAAAGCATCAGCAGAGATGGCTAATATCAACATAGAGATGGATACTGATTTTTATGAAGCGGGACTTGAGAAATATACAAATAAGAATTTCAAAGGTGCAATGGCAGATTTTGAAAAATTACTGGAGAAAGAGCCAGATCATATTGATGGACTGTTCTTGAGAGGGATGTGTCAATATCATCTGAAAAAACCATTATTAGCACAGGAAATATTTCTCAAAGTGCAATCAAAAGATCCCGAGTTCAAGAGTAAAACCATCAATAAGCTATTACGAGAAATTCATCGTATTCGTGTGGAACAAGAGTTATCACAGATACTAACCATGGCCAAGAGTACAGAGCAGATGAGAAATTATGAGCAGGCATTGAATCAATATCAAGAAGCTATTAATCTAGATGATGCTAGTATAGATGCTAACCAAGGATATGCCAATTGTTTATTTGAACTGAAACGAATAGAAGAAGCAGACACTGCATATCGCAGAGTATTGGCGTTGGATCCTCAAAATACACTCGCTCAGCAAAGATTAGATAAGATTGCTGATCAGCTTCGTAGTATTCGGATTGCGGCATACAAGAGGGAAGCAGAGGAAACAGCAGATCCAGCTACAGCGATAGCTGCTTATCAGGAGATTCTAAAATTGGATCCCTATTACAATGAAGCAGAACAGAAAATTAAGGAATTGCAAATCTTACTTTTTGAGACACGTCTTCAGGAATATTTCGATACTGGTGTTTCCTTCATGAAGCAGGAGAAGTATACTGAGGCTATTGAGCAATTTGATAAGGTAATTGCACATGAGCAAAATGTCGATGCACTATTCCATAAAGTTACCTGTCTACGACGACTAGAGCAATATGGAGATGCTATTTTAGTTATAGAGACAATATTGAAGATAGATCCTGATCATTTCGATGCTACTATTGAACATGGAGATATACTCGCCATAATGGAGGAGAAGAAAACTCAGGATCTGTTGCGTAGGGCGGATGAGGCCTTTGATTCTAGCAATTATCCACATGCACTAGAACTCTACTCCAAGGTTTTGGAATTTAGTCCACAAAATGAGCATGCATGGATGAGAACCACTGAGATTGAGGAGATGACCCGAATGAGATTAATTCAGATGTCCCTCCAAGAGATTGATGATTTGGAGGAACAGGGAGAATTGGAACAAGCTGTAACTAAAATTGGTTATTTAGTTGAACAATATCCAGAAAATGAACAGATACAGTCGAGAAAAGAAGAATTACAACAACAGTACAAAACTAAGAGGAATGATATGGTTTTGTTGGAGGTTGAAAAACTAATACGAATAAGTAATTTCGACCGAGCTCTACAATTACTTGAGGAATCAATTGCAGAGGAAGAAAATGAAGAACTTCTTGCCAAACTCGAGGAGATAGAGAAATTACGAGCAAAGGATTTTGTAGAGAAACAATTAATTGAATTCACAATGCTCAAGAAAAATAAGCAATATGATGAAGCAATGGGTGTGATCCTCATCCTATTAGAAAATGATCCTGATAATCTTGAACTCCAACAAAAGGTACAGGAAATTGAAGAACTACGGGAGAAAGACCAAGAAGAAACAATCAATAACACTGTTCTTGCATACCTGGAAAATGAAGAATATGATGAAGCAATACTCTACCTACAAACTATCCAAAAGGAGAATGATACTTCTGCGATTCAAGAACAGATTGACCGAATCCAAGCCATGCAGGAGGAGCGAAATCGAAGCAATCTTCTTGAATTAATTAGACAACTCAAATCAGATGGTATGTATAGAGATGCTCTAGATAATTTGGAGCAAGCATTAGTTACCTATCCTGATGACACGGAATTTATCGATCTAAAGGATGAGATATCATCCCTATTAGAAGATGCTGAATTAATGCAATTCATCCAGAGTATAGATAGAATGATCGAGGATAGAAACTATGATGAAGCTATTAATGCTCTTATGGAGAGAGGTACTGATAAAAAACCGTTGAAGATGAAATATGATGAAGTCATCAGAGCAAAAGAAAACTCAATAATAAGTGAGAAAATAAAGAAATTAGATACGTTGATTGAAGAAACAGAATACGAGCAGGCCTTAACAATAATTTCTAATATGAATGAATCACTTCAGAGTAGAGATGATATTCAATCTCGACAGAATCACATTTTGAAGTTAATTAAACAAAAGGAAGCAGAACAATTACTAAATGAAGTTGAAGAGTTAATTGCCAATAAGCAATATGATGAAGCAGAAAATAAGCTTCAGTCATCCCTTCAAGAAGATCCTGAAAATTCAGCCATAAATCAAAAATTAGAAGAGGTGCAGACATTAAAAACTAAGACTGAGATGGAGGAATCCATGAGTAACATACTCTTAATGCTTGATGAAAATAATGATGAAGAAGCAAAGCAGGCAATACTTATATTTCAGGAACGATTTGGGGAGACAGAGGAATCCAAACAATTACTAGTTCGAATCGATGAAAAACAAAGAGAAGAGCAGTACCAGATGCATTTAAGAGAGCTTGATGTACTCATCGATGAGGATATTGAACGAGCACTTGAACGAGCAGAAGAATTGCTTGAATTGTATCCATCAGATGAGTTGGAGCAGAAGAAACAAGAAATACTGGAGAAGAGAAATCAACAAGCATATCAAGCTGATAGAAGACAGTTGGATACTCTTGTGGAGAATGAGGAATATGTTCAGGCACTAGAATTACTGGAGCAGATGCTTGAAGTCCATTCAGATTTAGAGTTACTGGAAATCAAACAACTAATAGAATCCAAACAAACTGATGGCATAATTTTTGATGCATTACAAGAAATTGACAAGCTTATTGCTGATCATCAGCTTTTTGAAGCCAAGCTTAAGACTGAGGAACTAGAGGCCAAGTATCCAAATAATGATAGTATCCAGGATAAGCTCGAAGAAGTTATTGATTTACTCCGAGAAGAGGAAAGACAAGCACTATTACTCCTAATAGACCAAAATTCTGATGCAGGGCAGATCCCTATGCTCTTGGAGAAAGTTGAGCAGATGCTATCCACTAATCCAGATGATGTACAGCTACGTGAAGCCAGAGAGAAATTGCTACAATTACAAGAAGACCAAAAAGATGAGGAATTATTCAACACTGTTGTTTCTCTCATGAGAGAAGGAAAATATAGTGAGGCAAGAGTACATCTTACTACTTTACAAGATAAATATCCTGATGATGAACGTATCACCATTTGGTTTGCTGAACTTGAATCCCATCAGGCTGAGGGACAGTTGAAGGAAAAATTAGATGCAATAAACGACAAAATGGAACAAAATCAGTATGAAGAGGCTTATGAGTTAGTACTTGCATTTGAACAGGAATATCCTGATCAAGCTGTTGACCAAAAGGGAGTAATTGAGAAGAAGCTAGTTCAACAGTATATTGATGCTGGTAGAGCTAATTATAATAATAAAAAATACACCGAATGCTCCGCATCTATGGACAAAGCTCTCAACTTAGACCCAGATAATATAATTGCGAATTATTACAAGGGTTTAGCAGAAAAAGCGAGAAAACGTAACCAAACTGCCCATAAGGCATTTGATAATGTCATTAGGGTGGATAAGCAACATGCTCCATCATACTATGAGAAGGGAGACCTTTATCTCAAAGAAAATAAATTAGAAAAAGCAGTAGAATACTTACAACAGTCTGTAGAATTGGCAGAAACCAATCCTGAATCCATGGAGATTATCCCAGAAGACAAGGTGAGTACTTTTGTGGAGACTGCTAAATCCTCACTTGAGAAAGGTGAGCAGAAATTAACCAAATTTTATTTAGATAATGGTAATACGTACTTCAAGAAGAGACAATACAAAAATGCTATTGATGCGTATGAAAAGATGCTTATATTCAAACCCAATGATAAATTTATCTGGAATAATTTAGGTCTTGCATACAAAATAACAGGTAAATACGCCAAGGCAATGGATTGTTATACCAAGGCAATTGATCTTGATCCAGATTTCAAAAATGCTCATAATAATGCTGGTAGTGCTAATGCTGCTTTAGGTAAGCATGAAGAAGCACTAAAGAGCTATGATGAAGCCATTCGTGTTGATCCCAAGTATCATCAGGCATTAAACAATAAGGGTTTATCTCTGCATGAATTAGGAAGATATGATGAGGCAGTTGAGGAATATAAGAGATCAATTGAGGCTAATCCAAAATACAAGAACCCATATAGTAATATGGGAACTTCTCTTGCCACAATGAAGAAACACAAAGAAGCTGTTGAGGCCTTTGAAAAAGCACTCGATTTAGATCCAAAATATTTAGTTGCCCTTTCTGGAATGGGTATTTCTCTCATTGAGCTCAATGAATACGATCAGGCTCTTGAATTCTTTGATCGAGCCTTAAGCCTCAATCCCAAAGAATTGCTATCTCTATATGGTAAGGCTCTCATTCATGATATCAAGGAAGAATACCCACAGGCACTTAATTTACTCAACGATGTGTTGAAACTAAATGGTAAATATGGTCCTGCATGGACCTTGAAAGGCAAGGTAGAATTTGATAAAGGAGATTTTGCAAAATCTATCAAATCACTTACTGAGGCTAAAAAACATGATAATAATCCAGATATAGATAAATTACTTAATGTCGCAAGAAAGAAGAGGTAGATTTTTTCAGTCCCTTTTATATGATAAAAAAGAGTAGTTCTTGTTGTCAGAACAAATCAATCTGCAAAATTTACCTGATATTCATGGGAAAATCTTGGCTAAGTATCCAAAATGTGTTAAAAATCGTTTAAGAGGTATAATATTACTATGCATTGATCTGTTTCAACCAATTACAAGACAAGGGTTGATACATCTGGGATTCTCTAAAGGTATAGTCAGATCATTCATAAGATCTTCTCGAAATGAGGGTCTAGTCATTGAATCACTGGGATTGCTAAAATTATCTTCAGAAGGAACTGAAGTTTTAATGGATATACTCTATGATCCCATTCTTGCCTCTTGGTATCATAGACAGAAGAACAGTACTGTTACTCGGAAATGAATTTTAAAAGATAATCAATTTTTTCCTTGAATTGTTTAGAATTGAAAGGTTTTGTTAATGCTTGAACATGATCGTACTCAAGATCCAGGACTTCAAAATCACTGTATCCGGTTATAAAGAGCACCACTTGATCTGGTTTTATCGTTTTGATATTTTCGTAAAGTTCCACTCCCGAAATGCCAGGTAGATTAATATCCAGAATTAAAATTATATCTTTATCTACGATATTTTTATACTGCTCCCAACCCATAATTCCATTATTCGCAGTCAAAATTTCCATGTTATAATTTTTCAAATATCGAGAAAGAGCTGTGATGATTGGTTCCTCATCCTCAACAATTAAAAATACATTATCTTGATGGAATGAGCTTATCGAAGTACTAGATTTATCTTCATCCATTTCAGGTTCTTTCTTTTCAAAACTACTTTTATCCACATTGATTAGAGGTAAGTATATCTCACATTTGGTTCCATGATCTGGAACAGATGACATTTGGATATCTCCTTTAATTGATGTCAATATCTGTTGTACTATTGCTAATCCAAGTCCAGTCCCTTTACTACTTGTCAAAGATTTTTTAGTGAAGAATATATCAAAAGCGTGTTCTAGGGTTTCATCATCCATACCAATTCCAGTATCGACGATTTTGATCACCAATTGCTGTTTCTTGTCAAATGAAATGGTATCATAATTGGAATCTAAACTTTCAATTTCATACTTGTTTAATCTGAATTCCATATTGTTAATTGAAATTGATATCGTACCATGGCCTTGAATGGCATCTTTTGAGTTTAGAATGACATTCATGAGCATCTGAAAGATTTTCGTTCTAGATGCAAAAATCATAGTATTCTCAGCTCTCATTTCATATTCAAATTGAATTCTTCTATCTGATAAATTCTTAACAAGATTCATGGCTTCTTCTACAATTTCTGCTGCATCTAGGATCTCTAGATCCACTTCAACATGTCTAGAAAATCCGAGAATTTGTTTAACTAGATCACTTCCACGTTTCACAGTCTGCTCAATTGTATTGACGGATTCTACTAAATCATCGATTATTTTGTCCGGAACATCATAGTCTTTCAATTTAGGCAGTACAAAATCATCAATAATGGATACATTACTTGCTACTCCCATGAGTAAATTATTGAAATCATGAGATATTCCACCTGCCAACGAACCTAAAGCATCTAGTTTCTGTTCTCTCTCAATTGCTTCTTTTACGATTTCTTTTTCACGGTATTCTTCTTCTATTTCTTTATTTTTCTGTGCGATAATATTTGTTAGATAGTAAATAATGGCAGTTGCAAATAATCCAGTAATAAGTATGTAGATATTATGCATGTAGGATACAGAATTTAGAATTTCTTGCTTTGGTCGAGAGTGAATAAACCACTCTTGTCCAAAGAAATTAATTTCTGATTCTGTGAAGTATTTATCTCGTATAATATCACCATAATCAATCACTACTTCCCCATCATCTAGAATTTCAAAATCATATTTCTGAAATCCGACATGATCCTTCTTTTCTTGTTCAATTAGGATAATAGCATCAAATAATATATTGAAGTAGCCGTAAATTTGGTTATTAAATACAATTGGCAAATAGATCGCTGTTCCCATACCCCCTTGATAAAACCGTATTGCATCTGTTGAGTAGGGGGTTTTATAAGCAGTTGCATAATTAAATGCAGTATTGAATTCTCCATTTAAAGTGTAAATTATTGATTGATTAATTGCTGCTTGATTTCTCTCATAGGGATAGACATACCTGATCACTCCATCTGTATCAATCCAATTAATGGCCAGATATGAATCACTAAAATCAAAAAATTGGGGTACCATTTCCAAATATCTGGTATAAGAGGTTAAATCATCAATATTCTCGATATCTAACCATTGTGGGATTAAGATTTTATCAATTAACTCTACAAGATCTAATATTTTGGTCTCAAAGCTAGAGGCAAAAGTGCTAGTTAATTCTTCTGAATTCTCAATCAAATCCTCTTGAATTTGGTACGTTGTTATGATCCAAAATCCCGAGGTTGTCATAAGAATAATGATAGCAAATACCAGTGGCAACCTCTCGAAATTCAGATCCATAAGATTCATATTATTAAAAATTTTATTTAATAAAAGACCTACCGTTAATATTCCGACCAATTCTTCTAAAACTTTTTTTCTGTTATCATTTTTTGATTGAGGAGAGGAAAGACTAACAAGAATTATACTAAATTAAGAGTATGAACGTTGAAGATTGTATTCTAAAAAGACGCTCCGTGAGATCGCTATCAGAAAAGCCAGTGGAAAGAGAAAAATTGGAAAAATTATTGAATTCCGCTCGTTGGGCCCCTTCTGCTGGAAATCAACAGCCTTTAGAAATAATTGTTGTAGAGGATCCAGCTATCAAAGAACGAATGAATGAGGCAACTGGTAATCAAGGATTCTTTGTTAAAGCTCCATATGTACTTGTGATCCTCAATAACCCTAAGAATACTATCAATCGCTATAAAGAGCGAGGTAGGACTTTGTATCAATTTCAAGATACAGCAGCGGCAATTCAGAATATACTGCTTCATGCTGTTGAGTTAGGATTGGCTAGTACTTGGATAGGAGCATTTTATGAAGATAAAATCTCTGAGATATTCAACATCCCAGATGATGTGAGACCTGTGGCAATCCTTCCCATAGCCTATCCCAATGATGATCCTAAAGGTCCAGGAAGAAAACCGATTGAAGAAATAATCCATCGTAATACCTATGGTTCGAAATATTTCGAATAAAATTGATTCATTGAACAACTAAAGTTTTAAACTTGTTAGTAGTTTATGGTTTTCATGGCTAGGATTGCCCTTGTTACTGATTCCACATGTGATCCCAAACCTCATCAAGCAAAAGAATTAGATATTAAGGTAGTAGAAACCCCAATATTTATTGATGATGAAACAATCCTCTTATACAGAGATCAGTTGACTGATCAGGAATTTGTAGATAAAATAAATAATGCTAAAAAGTTCCCAACGACTAGTCAACCTTCTCCAGGACAGTTTCTAGAGGTTTTTGAAAAACTGAGAGATGAAGGTTATTCTCAAATTCTTGTGGTGACACTAAGTAAAAAATTATCAGGAACGTTTAATTCTGCATTTCAAGCTGCAGATATGGTAGAAAATGTTGAAGTAGCTATTGCCGATTCCTCCCTCGTCTCAGCACCATTGTTTAGCTGTGTGTTGTATGCACGAAAACTTATTGATGCGGATGTTGAGCTTAATGAATGCGTACGGAGAATTGAGGAATATGGTAATTCACTAACAGGATATTTCTCTGTTGCTACTTTGGAGAATTTGGTTCGAGGAGGTAGAATGTCTCCTCTTAGATACAGGCTCGGAAAATTCCTGAATTATAAACCAATTTTGCAAGTGCATGATGGCGTAATTTCGGCATTTGGAAAAACAAGAAGTATTGAAAAGACACGTGAGTTGGCTTATTATGAATCCACCAAGCAATTTGATAAAGATGATGAGGTTGATTATATAATCTCTCATTTCAATGCTGAGGGATTGGCAAAAGAATTTGAACAACGAGTACAGCAAGAATTTCCCAAAGCGAATGGTTTTATTCAATCTATTGGATCTATTGCCATTCATACTGGCGAAGAATGTTTGCTTGTTTTCATGTACAAATTACCTTCAATTTAATCTCGCACAACTACACTAAAAATGACATTTCATTATCAAAGATCATGAAGTATTTCTATGCAATAATAAAACCCAAACGGGAAGATTTCATGACAAATCCCTCGGATGAGGATAATCAAATCATGAGTGAACATTTCCAATATCTCAAAGGATTGTTAGATCAGGATAAATTGCTAATTGCAGGGCCAACATTAATTGAGACAGATCCTTTTGGTTTGATAATTGTTAAATCTGAATCCGAATCCGAGGCGAAGGCAATGTTAGAAAATGATCCATCAATCAAGTCTGGAATACAATCTTTGATTGATTTCAGACCATTTGCTGCATCATTGGTAGGAAAGAAGTAGGAATTTTTAACTTTTAGGGCAGAATTGAAAAGTTACACCGTATGGTGTATGGATTATACAGATATAGTATTGCATTCACAGGTCATAGTAGGTTATATATTCTCGGTTGGCACTATTATATATATTACTTCGACAATATAGTATATAGGTGAACAATTATGGCACACACACTAAAAACATCCTCCAAGACCCTAAAATCTATTAAATTCTCAAAAACATCAAAGAAAACTGAACCCTCTCTAGAATTATTATCAGAATTCAATAAACATAAGTTAGAAGCTCTGGCCTATGCTAAAAGAATATTCTAAAATCTATTGACATCATTCCTTAACATAATAAAATAGCTACTCAATTTATTAATTTACTCAATAGTATAATTAATCCACCACAATTTTATAAATTCTATGGAAAGATATTCAACAATGATAGATAGCTCTCAAGTTAAACAAAGAATTTGGGTTTATCTATTTTTTACCATATTATATCAAATAGCAGTAGGTATATCTCAATCTGCTATTCATTATTCCCAAATTTCTTGGTTCTACCTCCCTCCAGCTATAGTTCTGGCATTCTACCTTTTCTATGGTTCAGATATTGCAATCATATTTTTCCCCAATGTGTTGTATTCCTATCTATATATTTGGGATTATTTTGAATTTGAAGGTTCACTCTATGCTTCTCTTATCAAAGTATTCAATTATACTGTTGTTGTGTTTATTGCTAAACGAGTCTTCAAAACTGAAAGCTCAATGCTGGCACCAGTTGATTTCATCAAATACTACGCCTTTGGATCTTTAATTTCATTTTTGAATGCCCTCTTCTCTATTGAAATTCTATTAGATTTACCTCCTCTCTCGTTTATTGAATATACGTATTTTGTAGTCATGTGGGTGCTTGGTGATGTCTTGGGAGAGATCTTTCTTCTTCCTCTGTTTATTCTCGTAATCTTTCCATATTTAAGTTATCATTACAAGAATTCTCTCCATTTGACTAAAATGAAGCAAATAGAGTATATTACACATAAAACAGTGAAGAAACTAAAACGACTAATTCTAAACAGAAATGCACCACTGGTAATTATTGGGATTCTGGGAATATCTAGCTTACCATTTTTCCTTATCACCATTGAGACAATTCATTATGATTTTCTGTTTGTTGTTATAATGCCAGTATTCTTGATCTCAGTTTTTTACAGATACAAGATCACAGTATTGACCAATTTCGTTTTAAATATCGCATTTTTCATAACTGCAACACAAAGAGCATCCTTTCTGAGTACTGAAGGAGATGTTTTGGCCTTCCAATTACTTCTTTTAGTAATTAATTTCACATCTCTGTTATTCACGCTAATACTTAATAATCTCAGGGAGGAAAATGATAAACGATTGACTGCAGAGAAACAGCTTTCTCAAATGAAAAAACTCAATGAAATTGGACGATTAACTGCGAGAATCAGTCATGATTTCAAAAATGTTGTACAGATCATGAGTTTCCTCACCGATGCAAGTCTTGAATCTGATGATGTGGTGGATATTAAGGATAATCTTGGTGAGTTGAGAAAACAAATCGATGCTGCAATGGCTTCACTTAATCAGCTCTTATCAACTTCTCAGCAAAAAGAATTTGAACTCTACAAGCTGGGGGACCTAATCTGCGAGATGAAGTCTGAATTACAGACAGTTGTAGGTTCTATTGAACTAAATATAGAAAATAATTCCACCTCTGAAGTAATAATTGATGAGAATTCTATGAAACAGATTCTCGTTAATCTTTTATTGAATTCTCGGTATGCTGTGGAACAAAATGCCAATGGTGGGGGTGTAACAATACAGATTACTGATGTTATCTATCTTGAGACGAAATCTTTCCCTTCAGTCAATGTTCCAGCTGGGAAATATGTGTTGTTGGAAATCCATGATGATGGTATAGGGATACCAGAAGAGCATATGGAAAAGTTGTTCAATCTATCATTTAGCACCAAGGAAAGTTCAGGAATGGGTTTATTCTCAGTTTTATCCATTGTACTTTCATTGGATGCCTATATTAATGTGGAATCAGAATTGGGTAAATGGACTAAATTTTCCATCTGGTTTGTCGCGGTGTAATATTGCGCTTAGTTTTTGCTATGCGAAATTAAATGCTCTTGTAACGGATGCAGAATTTTAGGAATTGGTTTGTCTAAATTATAAAATTATGCATATTGATAAAAAAGTGTATAGTACTCATCGCGATAGAGTAGTTATTATCCTATCACCAGTACTATCGCGTTAGGAATTTCAGATTTTACACTCATTTTAATGATTGATTATATCAGATAAAATGTGATGATTTATTTGTATACCTTCATTGAGATGTTAGGTAATAATTGTCAATTTATAAGGTGATAAGGAAATCCGAAAATTAATTTCTTATGATCTCACCTCCTTTACAAGCTTTTTATGATTATACCACAAAAACATGGACATCAAGGTCTTGAGCTTGTTGTCCATCTTGTAATCCCTTGGAATTACATGATACAAGGTCAC
>JADCLS010000017.1 GCA_026702845.1 Candidatus Heimdallarchaeota archaeon | reverse complement strand
CCAATCTCACCAAAACGAACCATAAAAAGGTTTAGGAGAAAGATTTTGAGCTGGATTTAAGTGCGAAAGCATTTTTGACACAATGAGGAATGAATTTATGAACTAGCACTTTTGTTATGGAGATAAAATTATCAATATTTTCCTCAGGTCACTAGGTCATCAATTAAACTTAATCCTTCCAATAATAATCAATGAAATCATTGTAATATTCTATTACCCACCATCGGATAGAAATCTTTTTGATTAATTACTCCAGTAGCTTATTTATGGATAAGAGGAATGTATTTATTTTTTTCCTTGTTTTCTTGATAGCGGTACAGACATCCTCAGCCAACAATATCTATTATATGAGCTTTGAATTTTCAGGATCTATCTTAGAAAATGGATTTCTTGATATTGAAAACAATGGCAAGAATAGTATTGAGGCGAGAACTGACACAAATGCTGCATACTATGGGATTAGGGGATTGTGGTTAAATTTCAGGAGTAATGGGGGATCAGTATACATTCATTCCAATAGCATAAATTACAATTTTGATGGATCTACAGATCTTTTCTTCTCCTTTTTTGTGTACAATAAACTCAATGCAGCTGAGCTCAATGTACTCTTTGAGGATGCACAAGGTAATTGGATGGGTCTTAAATATGGAACTAACATAGAAGGATGGGATAATATCCTCTATTTCTTCAAAACTCCATTTCCAACAGGTGATTGGTCATATTTTTCTCGAAACATAGCAGACGATTACAAATATGCCCTTTCAAAGAGTGGTGGAGCATATAGTGATTTTACAGCAACAAGATTGATATTCTTCGAATTTATGATGGCAGGCCCTATTGCTTATCGTAGTCAAGCTTGTTTTGATGATTTCTCTATGGATACCGAAGAAAGGATTGATACAGGAGATTCTGCTGTTTCCTCATGTGATATAGAGCCAGCTACTTCATCTTCTAGCAAACCTACCACTTCAACACGATCTATCAGTTCAACTACTGAAAGTGAGGGTGAATCAGACATTACAGGGCCACCAAACCCAATTGAAGAATTACCCTATCCAAGTTTGTCAATCATGATCCTTGCCTTATTAGCAATTATCAAGAAGTCAAAATTCTCATCCAGCAAAAATAATTTAAGTAATAAATAAAACTAAATTATATGAAGAAATATTACACTCTTATTTATTCTCGAGGGGAGAACTGGAATGAAAATGAGAATTGGGATAAACAAGACTTAATGGCTCATGGTAATTTCATGGCACAGTTGCACAAGGAGGGGAAACTCGTGTTAGGAGGCCCTTTTGATGATGCTTCTGGTGGCCAGTCAGTACTGGAAGTGGATTCCATAGATGAGGCACAGGCAATAGTTGATCAGGATCCTGCCATTATCAACAAGGTATTTGATGTCGTCATCAGACCTTGGTATATTGCATTTAAAAAATAAACCTCCTCTTTATAGAATTAGTGAGGTTTAATTCTACATCTTCTTAATCAACACTGATTATCAAAAAAAAAACATACGATCACTCTTTCCACAAAAAAGATATATGATTAGGTAGTATAGTTAATAGTGAACACATCCGAGGGTCTTAGCCAAATAATTGATCGATTACTCGATATTCCCTTTGTCATCTTCTCCTTGCAAAACGAGGGACCCGTCGTGATATTCAGCAGAAACACCGAGAATTTGTTACTAGATGATGACCATGAAATATTTCTCACCATGTTGGGTGTAAAGCTGAGTATCATCACTGATTGGAATTTTGGTGTGTTCGAGCTTCCTGTGCCCATTCCTGAGAGTGATTCCAAGATGCTTGTGATCAATTTCTCAGTAGCCAGCCCCTCTGCATCTGATCCCAGATTAAGAGAGAACACACAGCTACAAGCCTGTTTATTTATTCCCAAAGATATTATGAGAAAGCTACCCTCTTGCAGTGTCTATGAGGATGCACTACTTTTTGTGATAAGTCAGAATTTTCAGGATGATGAGAGTATTATCCATGGCAATCAGGAGTTCAGAAAGATATTATTTATGACGGTAATCAACATGATCAAATAATCTCCGATCAAATCAAATAAATAATTAGCTCCAACCTCGACATATGGAACAAAATAAACTTGATAGAAACTATGAGCTGAGTAATGGATTTGCTAAATTCTATGCCATGTTTGAAGAAAACAGGAGCAGATTAATTCGTCGATTGCAAGGAGTAACAGATGAGATGGTGGATTTCACTCCAGATGAACATAAGATCGAGACTATTGGGACCCTGCTCTACCATATTGCTGCGGTGGAGAATGACTGGATCTTCTATGATATCGATAAGCAGGAACTAGATGAGGAACGTTGGAAATATGCTTTTGCCAATCGCTTCGAAGATATCAATCAACTCAAGGGAAAGGGACTGAAATTCTACCTAAATGCATTGGAAGAGGTGAGAACAAAAATCTATGAAAGATTTAAACAATTCAATGATAGTGATCTGGAAAGGGAGATAGAATCAGATGGTGAGATCTATTCCATAGAGTGGATACTGTATCATCTTGTAAATCACGAGGCCCAGCACATTGGACAGATTAGTCTTATGAAAAGACTGTATAAAATATTGAATCAATAATACTTCAGTTCGGTGACAGTTCATTTACTGTGGTGTATCGCAAGAATAATTCCATTTAATGTCACACCCTTATAGATGGTAAATCGAGGTTCAGAAACTTCGTCGAACAAGAAGATCATCAATAACATAGCATAGAATGGTTCGATATTCCTCAAGTATTTGAGAAAAATGTAATGTATTACTTACTATTTGTGCAGTATACATTACAATATGTGAGATATTTTTTATATGAGTTTGACTATACATGTTATAGGTGCATAGAATGACAGGATTGGCAATAATTCTTACTGCAGCAATCATAATATTGGTAATTCAGCTCGGAGTGACATATTATGTGTTAAATGAACGGAAGAAACGCAAGCAAAGAGGAGAGATTCTAGATGATGAATTATCTACTCGTGTTAATGAAAAAGCAGGATATCAGACATACAAAATCACATGGGTTATGTGGTTACTCATATTCATTGTTGATTCCTCAGGAATTCTTCCAGGTGATGAAGGTATTGAGATGAACTGGTTTTTATGGTCTGGTGTGATGATAATGTGGGCGATATTTACCTTCTTTCAGCTCCGATACCGTCAGCAACCAGAATCAGACTAGGTGTTTAGATGGTTAAAGAGAAGAAGAAAAAACTTATCACTAAAATTAAGGTCTACAGGGCCATGCATAATCTTACACAGGAAGAACTAGCTCAGAAGGTGGGAGTGAGGCGAGAGACAATATCCTATATAGAAAGGGGAAAATACAGTCCATCTCTCCGTTTGGCTTTTGACCTGGCTCAAATACTTAAAACAACCATGGATGAGCTATTCACCTTTGAGTAATAGACCTTGTATGACATCAATTCAGATTATTATTTCAGCTCATCTGTAAGGTTCAAGTGTTTGATATTCTCGTTTAAGTAATCCGTAGAATACCTGATCAACACGAGTTCCATCGTCCGTAATAGCTTGTTCCCTGAATTGACCTTCCTTGGTGAAACCCAGTCGTTCAGCTACCTTCCACGACCGTGTATTGGTGTATTTAGCTTGAATTTCAATTCGATCGATATCCAGCGTTTCAAAAATGAATTTTACGCAGGCAATAGAAGCCTCAGTGACAAGTCCCAGACCTTCTTTTTCTTTAATAATGAAGTATCCTAGTTCCATGATTTTCTTCTTCCAATTGGGTTCCAGCCACATTTGTCCAATCATTTTACCAGATAATTTCTCTTCTACACAAACAACAAGTCTCTGCCTCGTTTCCCATTCTGTCCAACGTTCTCGGATGAATTTCTCAGCTTTCTCCACAGTGTTGAGTTCCTTTACTTCACCAGCCTCATTCTTTAGATGATCATAATTCTCCTTTGCTAAGTTATAATAGGCCTCTCCATCACCTCTCTTATATGATCTTAAGATCAATCGTTCTGATTCAAATTGATTGGGAATATCCAGTAATATTGGTTCCATAAACCAAAATTACTGAAGCTATTTAGAACTTTAATCCTTGTGGACAAATCAAATAATGAAAGTTTCTGCCATCAATTGTCTACAGAATCACAAGAATGATTAAGAGCAAAATCATTAGCATTAACTAGATGCCTAGATTCAGTGAAGGAGTACTTAATCAATCAGAAAGCTTGGAAACCTCGGCTGAAATTCATAAGAGCACTCGAATCGTTGAAAAACAACATGCTAACATTGTTCATTAATCAACAAAGAATAAAAAGCAAAAGCGGTGACGCACTGTTAGTGTGAAAGAACAAGCAACAATAAAATTTTGTCAGAAAATTAGATCATGATACAGGAGTACATAATAAAGGCCAAGGCAATAAGTTTGAGATAGATTTATTTAACAAATATTCACTAATTATTTTTTCAAAAATTTTGATGATAATTCCATTATTGCATATCTTTTAAATGTAGAGAAATTGGGAACTTTATTTTATCTCAACTAAAGAAATCAATTATGGATGTATGGCTTAATTGGGTTGTTGGATTTGTGATATGGATCGGTTTTATATTGATCATCGTTCTCTTCACCATTTTAATCACAGATGTTATCCCTTTTCTCAAATTTTCTAAAGGTAGAATCCCAAATAATATTTTTGATTATCAATTCCGACCTCACCTTGCTCCTGAAAACAGCTTTCTGCTTGATACGCATAGTCATACTACTGCAAGTGATGGATGGATGACGCCTGAACAACTAATTAAATGGGAGATGGCAAATGGATTCAACGCATTTGTACTAACTGATCACAATACAGGAATAAACAACAATACCATTCTTTCTCTTCAGGAGAAATATCCTGAAATTCTGATAATTCCAGGATATGAATGGACCACTGCCAGGATCCATTTAAATTTTCTAGGGATTATGGATTTTCCTAAACCTGAATCTTGGGATCCATCAGATGAAGAGATCAAGTCTGTGATTCAGCAAGCTCATGATCAGGGTGCACTAGTACAATGCAATCATATCAGCTGGACGAAAAACCAAGGTAGTCATCGGGTGGGAAAATACATTCATCCAACCAGAGATCAACTCTACGAGTGGGGTATTGATGGATTTGAGATTAATAATGAGATTCGTTGGTATGATCCCAAAACGCTTGATTGGCTAGAACTAAGGAAGCAGGAGGGGAAAATCACTCGTCCAGTATTTCTCTCAACTGGCACCGACATTCATAATCCGCTTAAGGAGTGGGCTTCTGGTTGGACACAAATGCTGTTATCTCCAGAGGAACAGAAAAATCCAAGCTGGGAGATAATAAAAAAAGCATTGCTGCAAGGAAGAACAAAAATCTGGGTGGATCATGATTTCCGACAGGCAAAAGAAGCTGAAAAGCTAGGTATTGGATCAAGAAACTGGAAAACAATGATATTTGCTCCATTCTTCGGGCTTTCCCATGGTATTCTAGAAATCCCTGGTGGTACAAGAGGGATTATATCCTATTCGTTATGGTTATTCCTTTTATATTTTCCAGTTAGATTGCTTATGTTACTGATCAGTAATCTCTAGATTATGTTAAATATCAATTGAGAAAGATTTTTTTGTTTGTCAGGTTTATACTTCTTCATTAGGGTTAATCAAGCGTTTTTCTGTATTCTCGATAACGTTCCAGTACTTTAGGCATCTCCTTTTCTAGATAGGCAAACAGGATCTTCATCTCCTTCAAAATTACACTCCGTTCTGGGGGATCATCACGAAGTACTTTAAATCCTTCCTCCAAGATTATCTGAAAAATCGCGGAACTCTGCCCCTTATCATCGATCACATTCAACCAAGTATCAGCAGTGACCTGGAAAACATATCCTCGATCTCCATCAATCTCTGAAACTTGTTTTCTTCCAAGTCTATCTGCCAGTTTGAGATCAACAAGTTGTTTCAATTCAGGAGATACTGTACTCACGCTTAATTCCAGAAAATCAGCAATATCTTCCAGAGTAGAATAAGTTTTCTCAGCAACGGTCAAATAACCTAGAATTCTCCCCTTGGTCCTAGAAAGTCCCTTACTCTCGAAAAATCTGGCAAAATTATCAATGAAATTGAGAAGTTGTTTTTTATCAGCCATCTGACAAGTTGAACCTGTTCTTCAATTTATATAAAACCTAAGGCAAAAATAGTTGAAATAATGGAAAATATCATGAAAGATTGACTTTTAGCTATAAAATTATGTGATTTTATTGGTTGATTTCATTATATTTTATTATTCTAAAATTTGAAAATATTCAAATAATTTAAATATAGCTGATTTTCTCGCCAATATGTAGATATGACGACAATTATCGAAGTAAACAATCTCGAATTTACCTATCCTGGTGCAACTAAACCAGCTGTATCTGGAATAACATTTGATATTACCAAGGGTGAGATCTTTGGTTTTCTAGGACCATCTGGAGCTGGAAAAAGCACGACACAGAAGATACTCATAGGATTGCTCAAGGATTACAAAGGAACTGCATCTTTCAAGGGTACTGAGATAGGAGATCTTAATCAGGAATATTATGAGGATATCGGGATTTCCTTTGAACTTCCCAATCATTTCACCAAGCTAACAGCTCTTGAGAACTTGAGTTATTTTGCTTCTTTGTACGAAAAAACAAATTCAAAGGATGATTTATTGGCTTTACTTGATTTAGTAGGATTAAAAGATTCTGCTGATACAATCGTGGGAACTTTCTCGAAAGGGATGAAGAACAGGTTGAATGTAGCTAGATCCCTTATTCATGATCCTGATATGTTATTCCTTGATGAACCAACAGCGGGTCTTGATCCAGTGAACGCCAAGAAGATCATGGATATCATAGCCTCCAAGAGAGATGAAGGGAAAACAATTTTTCTCTGCACGCATGATATGGTTGTTGCTGATACTCTCTGTGATCGTGTGGCATTTATTGTGGATGGAACCATTAGCATTATTGAACCTCCAAAAGCATTGAAACTCAAGTATGGGAAGAAATCAGTGCTTGTTGAATACGGTAATGGAACACTGCAGAGCAAAGAATTCGAAATGGCCAATCTTGCAGAAAATATGGAATTTCTTGATTTACTAAGGCAGGATGACATTCAGACCATTCATAGTCAAGAAGCATCCCTAGCCACTGTTTTCATCGAGGTTACGGGGAGAGAGCTCCAATGAGTTTTTCAATAAAACGATTTCGCTCAGCCATGCTCTGGGAAATAAAAATCCAGTTCAGGTACGGATTCTACTATGTAGCTGGAGTAATGATGTTTCTGTGGATTGCTCTATTTTATAATATACCAGTGGAATTCAAACAGAAGTTCCTTCCAGCATTTGTGCTCAGCAATCTTAATATTGGTACATTCTTCTATGTTGGAGCATTAATACTCTATGAAAAAAATCAGAAGACAATTGATGCTCTGCTTGTTACCCCATTAACCTTCAGAGAATACGTATCGTCAAAAGTAGGATCATTACTTATTTTGGGTCTACTTGAAACCTATATCATTATTGTTGCTGCCTTCTGGGGGGTGGAGGTCAATCATCTCTGGGTAATAGTGGGTATACTCAGCATGGCAGTGGTTTATACTTTATTTGGGATCGGATTTGCAGTGAAATACAAGGATATTACCGATTTTCTCATGCCATCTATATTCCTAGTTTTTGTCCTTGAACTTCCACTTTTTGCGTATATTGGTTTGACACATCCCATAGCCATGGTTTTGTATTATCTCAGCCCCATGCAACCCATGGTCAGTTTGATGACAATGGCCACCACAACTCTAGAGATTTGGGAGATCTTCTATGCAGTTATAGGTACCGTATTCTGGATGGGTTTTGGATATATCTATACCAAACGAAGGTATAACAAGTATATTGTGCTGAAGGAGGTATCCTAGATGAACTATGGACAATACCTTCGTGCTCAGCTCTTTGCTGATTCTAAGAATATCCAGCGAGATCCCATGTTGAAATGGTTCATTCTCTTGCCTTTTTTACTTGCAATAGTTCTTAGGCTTCTCTTTCCTCTTGTGCAAATGGGGCTAGATCAGATACCATTTGACCTCTCACCGTACTACGACCTGATTATCAGCCTCTACATGGTATTGATGATTCCCATGCTCCTGGGGGTGATCGTTGGATTCATGCTTCTTGATGAGAAGGATGAACAAACATTGTTAGCCTTGCAGGTCAGCCCCTTATCAATACAGCGATACATTATGTATAGAGTGTTCACTCCCATGTTATTGAGCTATCCCATGCTGCTCATTACCATTCCAATTGTTGGGGATTATACATCTATCAAATTTATTGATCTCATGTTGGTGAGTATTCTTGGAGCATTATGGGCCCCCTTTCTGGGATTGATACTTTCTGTGTTTGCCAATAACAAAGTGGAGGGATTTGCCATCATGAAGCTATTGGGTGGTGCATTTGTACTCCCACTAGCTGCATTTTTTGTTCCTCAACCTTGGGATCTAGTGTTTGTATTTTTTCCATCGTATTGGCCTATGAAAGCATTCTTGTTGGCTGCGAATGGAGAATCCTATATTGTATATCTCTTAGGCGGGATTGTGATGATGATTGTCCCTCTTTATCTTGTAGTCAAATATATGAGAAAGAAAGTATTTGAGTAAAATAATCACCTAGGATAATTCTATACAAATTGAATTAAAATCTCTTGAGAAAGAATTTTTTTATACTTGTTACATATAAGTCATAATAATATGGCTGAAAACGTTAAGAAGATACTCTCAAAGATGAAATCCTATCACTGGATGATGATGATGTATCCATTTCAATTCGTTGTCTATGCAGTGCTAATATCAAATGGATTGATTTTCGAGAAGGTTCCGATCACAGCACTCACAGATTTATTGATGATTTCCATTCCCCTTCTTCTACTGGTAGGAGGAATTCAGTATTACAGATATTCATTCTCGGATTATAGATTCAAATCGGCTATGTACATGATGATCGCATTATTGGCTACTGTTGTGGCATTGAATAATATCTATGATGAAGATGTCATGAAGGGAGGAATACAGAAACTCGATGCCTTACTTGTGGCTTTGATCATGGTTATGATTATCGTTTATGGGAGTATTCAAGGAGTAAATGATCTAATAACTCCATTCAAAAGCCAAGTAGAATCTCTTGGTGCTCGTATAGAGAAAAATGACTTCAGTGCTCAGATCACCGATAGTAATTTGCTTAATGATACTGTTTTTGGCCCGGTTGTAGATGTGATCAATAAAACCATTGCTTCCAATGGGAGATTGATTTCAAGAATAACTGCTAATGCTCAAACTTTGGTAGATGCTTCAGAGCAATTATCAGCCAATGCAGAGGAGGTGAATGCATCTGCAGAGGAAGTTGCGTCCACATCGCAAGCGATGAGTGATGGAGCAACCACACAGACTGAATTGATCTCTGAGGTGAATGAGAAAATTGATGATCTATATGTCAGTATGAGCGATATCATCAAGAAAATCCAGCAAAATACACAGGAAGTATCCTCAATCTCATTACAAACCAATATACTCGCCTTGAATGCAGGAATTGAAGCATCTCGTGCAGGAGATTATGGTAGAGGATTTAACGTGGTTGCTGATAATGTACGTAAACTATCTGATCAATCCAAATTGGCATCAGAGAGAATTGAAGTAGTGGCTGAGGAGATACAGGTTTTGATTAAACAATCATTTAGCCATATCCAGAATACCATGGTTAACGTAGTTTCAGTATCAGAGGAGACAGCTGCCAGTGCAGAGGAAGTGGCAGCTGCAGCAGAGGAAATGACCAGTTCAATGGCTGAGATTAGTAAAATGGCACAAAAATTAGCAGAAAGAGCACGTTAGGTAAATGAACAACATAATAGAGACCATGAGTAATCATTAATTCAGAATCTTAATACTGAAACGTGGATATTGGAAATATTTATTACATTATATTCTAATTGACTTTGTGAATAAATCATACTCGAGAAGTGCACAATACTATGACTTCATCTATCAGAATAAGGCAAAAGAGATGTATACCCATACTACTGAAGATTTTCTCAATCTTTCACAACAAATTCTTGGAAGAAAACCTGCATCAATTCTCGATATAGCCTGTGGAACTGGAATGCATGCCTTGGAACTGAGTAAATTGGGAATTGAGGTAACAGGAATTGATTTATCTAAGGATCAAATCGATCAGGCAAAGAAAAATGCGATATCGAATAACTATAATATTGAGTTTATTCAATCAGATATGAGTGAATTTGTCAGAGAAAATGCCTTTGATGCTGCAGCTGCCTTCTTTTCTGGATTTTGTTATTTAAGACAAGATCAAGAGGTCATCCAGTTTCTCAATAATATGCGAAAATCAATTAAGGCTGGTGGCTTTCTATATTTTGAATTTTGGAATATCCTTGCACTACATCATAATTCCAAGCATTTTGATGAAATCAAAGATGGAGATAATAAATTGCTGAGATATCATATCACCACTCTTGATTTGACTACAGGTTTGGCGTATATGCCCATGAAACATGTTATTTTTGAGGGAAACACTGTAGTCGAGGAATTTACTGAGGAGCATTATCTCCGTTGTTACACCATACCTCAGCTACGTTCACTTATTGATCAGACTGAATGGAAGATCAAGGAGATCTATGCTCTCGGTGAAGGCTCTGTTCATGTGAAACCTACAAAAGATGAATTGCGGTACTTTGCTGTACTGAATTAATCTATAATGAATTAGAAGATTATCTAGTTTATTTCAATGTTTTAGAATGAACCTAGTACCAGACCCAAATGAAGGAATATTGAGCTTATTCGCATTACTTTGGTAACTGTATCAGGTATCGACCCATCCTCAACTTTACGTAGAAGAAATGAAACTAGTGCTAAGAATGCAATTCCCATACCTATGGTAATTCTGTACAAGAATGGATTGGGCATGGATTGTAAGAACAGTGTAATAATTAGTAATAGAACCGTACCAAATGAAAATTTCAATAGATGAGGGCAAAGTTTTGAACGAACCACCATGTAGTGCACGAAATAGAATCCGAGTAATATTGGGAATAACAGGATTTGAACAACACCAGGAAATGAATGGAGAAGGCTAGCACCCAGTAGAAAACTGGAGGCAAGTGTCAAGGCAACTAGAAATTCATCTTTATTTGCAGATTTCATCTTCATCAGCACAGATATGAGAGCTACAACGTAGAGAACATAAATCACCACTGCAGTGATATGAAAATTCCTTGCTGCAACTAGATACATCAAGCCAATGAATGGGATGAGTAGGCCTATGATAAAGATCCAGAATTTATAGTCATTGACAGATATATTAGCAATTTGCTCTGCAAACAGCTGAGATGACATGATTACAATAAAAGATGAGATGAGGATAAAGATATATCCAGCATTCACCCACTCGACACTTATCATTTCTCGACTCATGAATACACCTAGTATGCCCAAAAATGAAGCCTTAAACCAAGTAGTGATGTTCATCCTAGGTATCCTCCGTTACAGTACGTGAAACCGCATCAAAATCTAACTCAAGAGTATAGCCCCCATAGCTGATAGTTGTGATACGTGAGGCGAATACCTGATTGACAAAAGGATTCTCAAATCGTGGATATGGGCCCAGATCTGTGGTATTACCATCAACCACAAAATCTCCATCCCAGGACACAGTAACAAGACCCTGTGAAGGAGACAGATATTCCAGAGAGAAACCAACCTCTAACTCCTTTATTGTTATCTCAGCTGCAGATACCTGAGCAACAAAATCATCAAAATCAATGTATTCATCAGCAGATCCCAATTCTGTGATATACACGTTCTTCTTACCCTCTGAGCGATACTCATAGGACTCGATCCACTCACCGGGTACATAGGAATAGAGAGCAACATACCCATCACCCTCTCTACCAAATAACCACCCATCCTTCTCGGTGAATTCATCAAAAGCCCACTGTGGGAAATATGCATGGGTATAATCTGTATTGCTGAGGTAGGCAAGCACAATCTCTCCTAGAAAATCTTGAGCCACACGATCATACTGGAAGACACCCACATTCTGATACATTGTACCACGTGGTTTCCAACCTCCAGTGAACATCTGGGGGCTTACCCCACCAGGTGAATTTGTATATATCATCGCTTGATCACTTAGAGTTGCCTGCCAGATGTGTTCCTGTATACCAGCACGACCTTTGTGATAATCTTGTGCGCCTGATAGCTGATAATGTGGAGTACGATAGGTATAGGTACTCAATGATTCCATGGCAACACCTCGGGTGATATCACTGATCTTCTCGGAGTAATCACTGGCATCACCACCAATCAAGGCACCACCAATATTCAGCACGTCGAGAAATAGTGGATCATTAAAGATCAGCTTGGGGGAGAGATCATACTTCTCCATGTATGCAAGAGTGAGATCTAAAATCTCTGGGGAGGCAGGGGCGGACATACCCCACCAATACATGAGATTCTCCTCATCATAGGGAATACCATAAGAAGGCCCATCTGCAATGTTCATTCCAGTTCGGGTGAAACCCTCGTACTGCAATCTACTGGCATTGGCAATCGACTCAAGAATTGGAGGTACGACAAATTTATCACTGGTAGCAATAGATATGGCACCTCTATTGTCACCACTCGTTGGTATCTCACCTAGGCCCAGCATCAACCAAGCTGAAACAGAAGGGCTTTCCCTTCCAGCAGGATCCTGCAGAGAAGTACCCATCTGATTCTTATCACCAGTGCGTCCATGAGCGGTCCCAAATCGTGAATCAAAGAAGAAATTGATAAATTCCAAATTCATCTGATCCATCACCATACTTGCCTTGGTTGCAATGAGTGCATTCTCTGAGAACTCAATGATATTGAGCAGAGCCACAATATCCAAAGTATAATATATATTGCTGTACCACTCTGAGAAGCCGAAATCTGCTCGCCAATCAAGCCAACGATCGATATATGGTAATGCATGATCAATATGATCCTGACCAGTCATCCCGGAGTACGGAAATATCTCGGCTTTGTAGAGCTGACCTGCAAGTAACTCTGCGGCATGCATGAGGATCATATGATTCTCAGTCCAGTAATACATATCATAACTAGATGGAGCGGATTCATTCAGTACAGGTTCATCTAACCAGTACTTGAAATGCAAGACAGTATACTCCAGTCGATCCAGCAAACTAGTACTGAATACACTGGAATTCTGGTTGAAATACAGCATTCTCAGATAGAAATTCATATCAAAATCAGACGTATCCTGATAGCTATCCACCAGCTCAATATCACGCAGTATCAATGTCTCATTAACTGGAGTACCTTGATACACATGGGTTATCTGATCATAATATGCATCATTATTCTCACTTATCTGGAGATAGGTATTCTTTCTACTCATGTAGCTGTTAGTGGCATTGAAATTATCTACTACTGGGTTCTGAGAGAAATATTCCTCATCATAATCCAAATATAGTTGTTCTCCCTGGGGTGAATCCACAAAAAGCTTACCCATGGGAAGGAAAAGTAGGAATAGAAGCACACCCATTCCTATCAACTTTTTTAATTCCATATGCAACTTAGAAAAAAAAAGTATAAAAGTCGTACTGCAGCGATTGGTTTCAATAACCGATTGATTACCAAAATCGAAGAAACGCTAAAGAATACTTTTAGTATATTAATAAGAAATCCGCCTGTGATGGAACAGAAATCTTGGATTATCAAGGCAATTTTCTACCTACTGATTATGGTGGTTCTGGGATTAATAGTTTCCTCAGGCATAAATGGATTTATTGCCATTAGTTTCGAGGATAAAACACTACCAGAGTTTGAATATTCAGTAGTCACACCAAGTACTCAACAATTACCTACTTTCGGTACAGTAGTGGGAATAATCGAACCAGCAATAAGCAATGATGTCATCGATACTGGTATTGCTGAATTGGTAGCATTAGTGAATACCACTGGAGATACGAAAGTATATACACCAACTGACACCATTCCTGCAGGAAGGGTGATTAGCATCGGTGAACAGACAAGAAATGCATTTAGTATCTCGATTTCTGATCTGGATATGCATGAGAACTTCAGCAGCGATTCCTTCATGATGGTGAGTTATCAGCAGGGTACAAATGATGTTCTCGCAATAGTTGGAGGTAGTCAGCTGAGTGATGCATATGGCTTATTCTGGCTTATCGAGGAACTGAATACTGGAACCACCTTGACAAATCAAGATGTTTTCACCTACAACGGTACTATCATTCCAGAGATTGAACATCGTTTTGTCAAACAAGGAGGGGTAGGGATGAATACCGATTGGGATTCTGAAACAAAGGTGGAGGAGTACTCCCTAAATGACAGAGATTTTGAGAATCTCTACCTTGTGGATGCACCTTATATCAATGATACAGAATTGCAGCTGGTGAAAGAACAATTCAGGACCTACCTGACAAGAATGATCCGTTTTGGCTACAACTCCATCATCATGAATGGATTTTTACAATTCATTAATTTTGATACACTTGAGGATAATCAATATGCGGTATATGCTGAGGATTCTCATTTCAGAGCAAGGCAGCTGGCCCAACGTGCTGCATTTGATGAATTGTACCAATATGCAGATAATCTTGGATTCAATGTGTATGCCTATTCAGATATGGTTGCCCTTACCGAGGAACTTGAGGAGTATCTCATTGAAACCATTGGATCAGTGGATGCACATAATCAAGACCTTTGGGACGTGTACGCCAATGGTCTGGAAGAATTATTCACAGTCATGCCCTATCTCAAGGGGTTCATGATAAGAATCGGTGAGGCTGGTAGTACTTACAATTTTGAGGGCCAATTTTATACCAGCGAACTGTATGTGAAGGATGTAGCCTCTGTGCAGCTCATGCTCAACACCTTCATTGATATAGGTGAAACAATGGATAAGAACATCATTTTCAGAACCTGGTCTGTAGGTGTAGGTGGAGCCGGAGATATGCATACCAATCCAGAGACTTATGATAAGATCTTTGCAGGTGTTGATAACTCAGATAACTTCATGGTATCAACTAAATTCGTGCAGGGAGATTTCTACAGCTATCATCCCTTCAATCCCACACTATTCAGTGGAGATGAGAAACGGATCATTGAGTTCCAGTCTCGTAGGGAATTCGAGGGAGTCAATGCCTTTCCTAACTACATGGGTGATGAGCATCAGCAGGCACTGCAGTATTTCCTGGATAATAACGCCAACGTTCACGGCGTATGGGTATGGACGCAGTATGGTGGACCCATGCGTGCAGGTCCGCTCTCTATCTATCCCTTCCATGGCAACTGGGAATTGATTGATATGAATGTATATGCCACAGCCAAGATCCTGTGGGATGTAGATGTTGATATGGAGAGTGTGACCAAGAACTGGGTAAGTGCTACCTTTACCTCTTCAGATGCGGATTTTGTTGATAATTTTACCTCCATGTTGCTGCTCTCTCGAGATGCCATCATGAAAGGCCTCTATATCAGCAACTTCGCCTCGGAACGTGTACGTGCTTTTGGATTGGAGCCTCCACCCATGCTATGGATTTTTGAGTGGGACTTAGTAACAGGCGTATCATCCGTCATGAGTTCCATCTATGTTCTCTGCAAGGATGATCTTGAGGCATCAATTGCCGAGGGATACGAGGCTGTGGACACTGTCGTGGATATGCAGGGCTTGATTGCAGGATACGAGGATACATTGACGGTGGGGAAGGATCTGTACAATCAGGTGTTGCTTGCTTTGGATTATGAATTCAGCCTGTTTCAGACACTTGCCTACTATCGTGATTACATACTCAACTACTATGCTTGGGTGGATACAGGAGATGAGAGTTATAAGACAGCCTACGAGGAAGTTCTTCCACTGTTTCAAGCACAAGTGGATAGCCATATGGAGGATTACGAGGATAATCTCTATTTCCCAGCCTATGATTTCACTGAGGTGGATGTGGCTATTGGCCATTACGAGAGGAATAGCTATGATATCATAGTCTCAAGGATCATGTTTATCATCTATGTTCTGCTACTACTCTTCAATATTCCATTTATTGAACAGAAGATCCCGATAGCAACGAATATTCACAAATTTCTGTTCTATGGTACATTTATGCCTTGGAAGCTGAGAGAAGAAGAAGCGAGCAAGAAAGAAACAAGTGTAATGATCAGTTACACTACTGCAGGACTTGTTGTACTGTGTTTACTTCTGTCTGACGCTGGATTGATGTTCCTGCTATCCATGGTTTTATTATTGCAATTCAGAATCATCGTCGTTAATTTGTTATTCAGAGATAGCAAGAATGTACTGATCTCATCACTTGCACCCACTAATACCCTGTATGCCTTCATCTATGCGTTGATGTTCATTCGTGGACCCTCTCATTTCTGGTTCCTATTCTGGGCGGAGAATGCATTTAGATCTACTTTCTTTACCTTGTTCATATTGTTGATATTTTGGCAATACTTCACTATTGCTGCTGTGAGCAAAGAATCATTATTAAAGAAAATTGCAGGATCACTCCTTCAATTTGGATCATGGATCGTTCTTGGAGGAACGATACTAGCTATACCCAATCTGGAGCGTTCATTGGTTGTGGCCAATAAAGAATTAATTCTGATCCCCTTTGGTTTGGGAGATATACTTGGCATAACGGTTCACCTCGATATTCCCCTATCTGTACCTTACTATGTTATGGGTTTTGGTGGAGCAATTGATGTAATAGGTGCTGTACTAAACTACATTTCTAGAAAATCAATCATCAATGAAGATTAATTCTTGAGTGATTTATTATTATATTTGCGGTTCAATATTGATACCATTTTACCAATACTGCCACATTAGGCTTATCTAGTACAATAAGAAGCATAAATCAAGTGGATGATCAAAACGAAATCTACCAGTTTTTTTTTGAGTTTAAACTGCTAAATGATACAGAATTATCAGAAGATAGGCTCAAACGTCTAACAGATTCAGAATGGGAGCTGGATCTCAGTGGTTTTGGTCTGTCGCTAGCAGTTCAGGATCTAGTTCTCCCACAAACTCTAAACCAATTCATCATGAGCATCAATGTCTCTGAGAATTACCTCAAAACATTACCCAGAGCAATATTGGAATTCCCTCACCTAAGACAATTAGATATTAGTTATAATTATCTTGAATCGGTTGAGAGCATATTGCCATTATCGGAGTTGAGCGTTCTAAATCTGCATTACAATGCATTGAAAGACATCACCGGGATAGAGAAACTAGACAAACTTGAACAATTAGATCTATCAAATAATGAGATAAGTAGCCTGGAAGAAGTATGTAACCTCACCTCGCTAAGGGAATTGAATATGACCCATAATGTGGATCAAGAGATCCCATCAGATATTATTCACTTGATACACCTCAACAAGTTGACCATTAATCCAATGCGGTATTTTTTTAATAAGGATAGACGAGAAGAGGTGAAAAAACTACTAAATCAGCTAAAAGCTTGTGAAATCCAACCAACATTTGAGGTGTACAATTACTTTACCATTGGAATAATTGGCCCCGCTGGTTGTGGTAAAACGACACTGATGGAGAAGATAATTCAAGATGAACATACAGAAAAAATGATTTTGGAAGCATCAACTATTATAAAATTGGAGAAAAGCTACAATAATAGATCATATAATCTAGAATTATGGGATTTTCAGGATCAACACGCACAATCAAATTTAGTTGATTATTTTGAACGTTGTTCTGCGTTGATACTTGTATTTGATCTTAGTGTACGATCCTCTCTCATGGACTTGGAGGCATTATTGAAAAATGCTTATACTCCAACAGAGACTGAACATACAATATTATTAATTGGTAATAAAATGGATCTTGAAGAAGAGAACCTGATCGATTTGATACATGGATCAATGAAAAGGATAGCTGAAATTACACATAATAAGGTCATCTTTCTGAGAACTTCAGCCTACACTGGTGAGAATGTGGATAACATAATAACTACAATACTTGAAAAATTTGATGAGAGAATGGTTATCTAGGTTACTATCTGGTATGGAAAAAACTCAGTGAAACAGTGATAAATTCAGGTTGATATCTAAAACTTAAGTGAATTACGGTTCAGCTGTTAATTCATTAAATTTAAATTTACTTAACAAGACTTTCAAAATCTAACTCTATCCATTTCTCATTATTTTGCAGCATAGGAGTCCATGCCTTGATAATATTCGCTACATGCTCATCATACTCCAGCTTTGCTTCCATCACACATACATTGAATAGAGCTATGAAGAGTAGATGAATGAAATCATTTAGCTTATCCAGGTATTTTATTGGACGTATGGCATGGTATCCCCTCATAAATGCTGGGAAGAAATCCTTTATGAATGCATTTCTATCCTTAGCCCATCTCCATGCAGAATGAAAGAGTATGCTGGCAATATCAGCCAGAAAGTAATTATATTCAGCATCATCAAAATCTATGACTATGAGTTTATCTTCTTGCAGTAAAAGATTATCTCCATGAAGATCATTATGAATCAACCCAAATTCCTCCCTTGGAATAGTTTTTATAGATTCTATCAGTCTATTCATCTCATGGAGTATATCTGGATATTGTTCCAGGATCTCTTCACGATTGGCAATCACTTCCTCCTCCGTCCATACCCTCTTGGGTTCACCTTTGGGAGTGTAGTTCAAGGTGGCTTCATGCATCCTCGCCGTTATCTCACCCCATTGAGCAATCAATTCATCAGAAGGTACTTCTGCTCGTAGTGTAGTTCCATCTATCTTAGGGAATAATACGGCATACAACTCATCATCATTATTGCTGATCATCTCAACATATACTTCATTCCTTGATAATTCAGGTTTACCCACATCAATGAATTCACTCAAGTATACTATCCATTCCACCTCTGCATTAATTTCGCGAAGAGATCGTCTTTCCGAATGAGAAATTCTCAGTATGTATGCATCATCCACATCATAGATATAGTTCTCGTAGGAATCAATTTCCTTGAACACTTGATAGTCTGATAAGAAACGATTAATAATTCTCTTTACTATATCCTCTTCCAGTTTGGGTAGGCCTGCGATCATTGATGTACGGTAAAGTATGAATTATTAAATTCTTTGTGTCTTATACAACAAATGAACCCTAGTAAAACAAACTGCAAGATAGCTAAATCAATAAATATTGAATATTTGATTATCATCTGTGAAAACCTATCTGATTATTGCGGTTCATGGATTCAACGCACTGGATTTGCCATGGATATTGATCTGGAAGAGAGCGGAGCAATTGTATGAGGAATTACAGCAACGGGATATAAATGTACGTCTGGTGAAATACGGCTACAAGGATATTTTGTATCATAAGAATCTAGATAATACTCTGAAATACATTCGTATCAATTTTCCACCAGATAAATTTGAGCTTATTCTCATTGGACATTCTCTTGGAGGGTTCTCAGTCAATAGATTAGCTGGAGAATTACTTGAGCGAAAATATTCTATAAAAATCCTCACTCAGATAGATCCCTTACCAATATTACTTCATGCTCCGGTATACAGTGATAACTGGATTCCACCAGAAGAGGTGATGAATGAAGCTGCAAAAATCAAGTTTGAATTTAATTTTCGTAATTTATCACTCAAAATTAATGCTGAGGAGATAATTGAAGATATCAAATTCAAGCTCTTTGAGAAGGATATTTCTGATCGGGAACAGAATATTCAAGAGAAAGTAAAGATATTACAAGAAAAAATATTTGAATCTGCAGACGAATTTATGGCTGGAATGCAAGACCTTTTAGATAAAATAGAAGCAAATAAGCTAGAACCAAGATTTATCAATGATGGCAATCCATTACTCCATCAGCAAGTATATCCTGAGATAAAACATCATCTGTACTATTATTCAGCTAAGGAGAGCTGGGATATCTTTAATCGTCTAGTACATTTGGGTACTAAGGTGGAAACAGGGCCTATTCCAGATGATCGAGTGAAGAATGTTGCTCTCTGCTCTAATCATGTGAGAATTCCAGGTAGAAAAGAGATCTATGATACGATTATCTCAATACTGTGTACCGAAGTTGAAGAAACTTTGGATTCACCATCTAATTAATGGAGATCTAAGGATTTCATAATGCTTTGAACGTATTTTATCATGATTTATCTATGAATTGGTTCATCTAGAACTCCAAGATAGAGAACACGTTCACCAGAAGAAACAACAGGGTTCTTGTTTATCCCAATAACAATCCCATCTTCAGGGGCTCGGAACTGTAATTCCTCACGACCATAGATATCGTACAATGTAGCTATCACCTCATCCTTTTTTACTAGATCTATCAATTTGGGATGAACCATTAATATACCACCATCTCTTACTCTTATCCAATAGGAGTTAGAACAAACAATTTGCTTGCTTGGTATAGATTTTTCTGATGAGATCATACCACATTCCCTCATGATATTGAGGATTCCCTTATATGCGTTTTGTTGAATTTTTTCCTGGAATACTTGAGGATTTCCAAGTTCAAGGGTGATGGCTGGAATTCCAAGATGAGCTGCTGTGTTACGTAATGTACCCCCTCCAGCAATTGATTCCTTGGCAGAGACTACAATATCCACATGTTGCATCATTGCCATCTTCGCAATCAAAGGATCAGTAAGATCAGCACGAACGTAATGAGAATTGATCCTACCGAAACTTGCAGTATGGAAATCGACCAGATAATTGAAATATTTCAATATCCTTTTAGTAATGGAATCAGCATAGACTTGGGAGGGAGTACCATTGGGATCTCCTGGGAATACTCGATTTAGATCTGCACCATCAATAAATTCCCTGCTGTAACTCAAATACCCCGGAAGGTTCACAATTGGAATTGCTACGAGTGTTCCGGATAATTCAGAGACACTGAGATCCTTGAAAAGTTGATGGATTACAGGAATCCCATTGATCTCATTACCATGGATGCAAGCAGTCAATCCTAGTACTGGTCCAGGTTGCTTACCCTTGGCTACTAGAGCAGGTAAGGCGACTCGTTTGCCAATACGATCCTCAAATACCTGAATTGCACCATAGGAAATGCTTCCATCAGGAATAATTGAAAGATCAAGAAATTCAGTCTCCCAATCAATTTTGATAGGATCTTTGAAATCTACTGGAACCATAATTTGCGATACTATGCTGAATTCAAATACTTTGTCAAAACTGGAATAGTTGATTATCAGTTTATGGAAATATAAAATTATTTTTTTAAGTATCCGATTTGTATTCATATACTAGTTGAAAATTCTCTCTGGATACCCATCATCTTTCCATTTCCAGAGTTCAATAAAACATTTGGCTGCGGAAGGTGCGCCTGGCATCCCTGCATCAAATGCAATATGAGTTCCAGGTAGATTGGCCTTTCCCTTAGTTCTATCAAGTTTATCTAGTACCTCGTCCACTGTTGGGGAGTAATCCCTAGCGATTATCACCCCTCTTGAGGGATAGAAAGGATACTCATCATCATCTATCGTCTTGGATCTCAGAGCACCAAAGGTTTTGAGTTGATCGAGAAAATCCTGTATTTCTCCCCTTCCACCTATTCCATCAATGACTTTGGCAAATGTCACATCCTCTGAGAAACTCTTAACTAACTTGGAGAACAAACCCTTTTTTTTACCTCTATCAAGAATAAGATCAACTACTACCTCTTTTTTATCTCTATTAATTAACTTGGGTTGAATAGATAACTCACCACCAAATTCTTTTTTGGCGAATTCAGAAACAGGTATGATAAAGGGGATATCATCCCTGTTATTCAATTCATCAATAATATCATCAAATCGTTGATACTGATCTATATTGGGATTATTATCAGATATGACAAATTCTTCCTCGAAACGTTCTCCCAGAGTAAAGGCGTAAGCTGTGGCTTTCTCTATATCCACATCTTTTGCACTTAGTAGAGCTACCAAAACCTTGTTACGAGCGACTAAATTCACATTCATCTGCTCAGTATTGAATGAACTAAGTCCTCCCAGTGAAATCTCCTTTGCAAAGTTACGGATTGCAGATATAAAACCTGAGAATAAAGTATCATTGATGGTTGAGTCAAGCTTTGAATATAAAGGAAGGCCTGAATAAGAGTTTATTATAATTATTCCATCAACCTGCATTAGTATCTGTAACCCTAAGGTCATTATTCTTTAAAAAATCTTGTATCCATCTCTCAACAGAATCAATGATAAATGCAAATGTCCAAATCTGAAGATCTATATTTTCCACTGCTCATTTATGGATAAATTGATTGGGATTGAATGTTCATCTTATCGAAAATGAAATCGCAACTATTTAAAACAGGAAGCTACATCCTCAATCCAGTTTTTTGAACGTAATACAGATAATTCACCTATCATATCAATCACAAAAATCAGATCCTTTAGAGCCATAAAGCTCAATGTATGAATTGTGTCATCATTTGCATTAATAAGTAATTGCTGGAAACTTTCTCGTTTTATCCGTGATATTTCCTTATTTAACTCCCATAATTTTCCATTATCTCCTTTTTTATTTGAATAATTCTGACCCACCAATGAAGCTATAGTAGACATTATCTTGTTGTAATATTTGGCATTCTCATCATCGGTGATATTATCATCGATTTCCTTCTCAAAGTATGTATCATAATAAATCTTAGCAGAACTTGAATAAAGCGTATGAGTTTTTATTTTATTATTCCTTGAGATTTCCATACGTTTTCCTGCTTGCACCACTAGACCAAGGGTTTCCAGTTTATTTATATAACGATAAACAGTTTTGTCAGATTTTGATAATAACTCAGATAACTCCAATATAGTCCTAGGAGATTTTTTTAATTCCAAAAGGACTGGATAAAGTATTTCATCTCGTAATACTTGGGAACTAGCAAAATCAGTAATCTCTTCAAATATTTTCTGTTTATATGTAAGAACATCCTGTATTTTTTCGTTCATTCTCTCACCTAAATAGAGAAATAGAAATTACTTATCTCTATTTTACTAGCAAAAGAGAAAGTTATATAAATGTTTTGAGAATATATTCTCATTTAAGTGAGAAAATATTCTTACTTTAATAAGAAAGTGAAAATAATGAATTATCAAATTTTGAAGGTTTTACTATTGATACTAGTTTTCTTTAGCTCAGGATCAATACAGGCTGAAAGGAATGAAGCTCATAATAAATTGCATTCTCCGGCCTCTGGTGATATATTCAGTCAGACAACACTAACAACAAATGACTATGCTACTTTGAAAGGCCATGCTTGGGATGTCAGGAATATTGAATTCTCACCTGATGGAAACATGCTTGCATCAGCGGGTCATGATGGCATGGTTATCCTCTGGGATGTCAATTCTGGAACACCCATTTATTATTTTGAGAAACATCACTATAATGCTATTGCTCTCTCCTTCTCTCCAGATGGATCTATTCTGGCAACAGGGGGTTGGGATAGTAAAATTAATTTCTGGAACATTTCAACGGGAGAATTTATCAAAGCTTGGTCAATCTATCCGAATGTTATCATGGACCTTGAATTTACGGTTGATGGTAAATCATTAGCAATTGGTGGAGGATTATGGAATGGAATGGAGAATACTGCTGTAAAACACAGTAATACCATCCAACTTTTTGATTTTATCACGGGATTGAGATATGACAATTTCACCGGTCATGAAAAGCTAGTAACAGATATTGAATTGATAGGAACGAAATTATTGTCATCGTCATGGGATGGTACGGTAAAAATCTGGAATATCACAAACTATGAAGAAATTAATACTTATCAAAATCATACAAATCGAGTTATGGATATGGCTATCTCAGCAAATCGATCTCTCCTCGCTACTGCAAGTTTTGATAAAACTGTGAACATCTGGAATTTAGATTCAAATAGTCTATCTAAAAGCTTTGAATGTGATAATTCAGCTTGGTCTGTAGCTTTTTCGGGAGATGATATTCTTGCTGTATCTACAGGTGACATAAAGACCTATCCAGCACCAACAAATTTCTGGAGGTATTTTGGACCCAAAGAAGAATCATATATACAGATTTGGGATATTGAAGAAAAATCACTTATCACGACCTTGTCATCACATAATCATATAATTGAGAAAATTGCTTATTCTGCTGATGCTTCCATTTTAGCATCTGCCAGTTGGGATTGGAGTGTAAAACTCTGGGGAAATAAACCAAATCTTACTCCTATTGTAAATGAAGATACAATTGAAGAAGCAGCTCCTGAATCTGTAAATCTGAATTCTACAGAATTAGAAAATATTTTGCAGCACAGAACAGATCCTCTTCATAGTGTACTAATTGTTAAAGAAGATAAACTAGTTTATGAAAAATATTATGTAACTTCCAATAAAGCATACTCAAAGTATGACAAGCATGTATTATTTTCGGCATCGAAAAGCTTCACATCTGCATTAATAGGAATAGCAATTGATCAGGGATTTATCAACAGTATCGATCAGAAAGTAATCGATTTTTTCCCAGAAATGAATTTTTCAAATTTAGATACTATGAAAAGGAATTTGAGCATCAATCATCTACTCACAATGACCTCAGGAATAGATTGGTTTGAGGGTGCACCTACTGATGATCTGGTCATGATGTCAATGAATTTGAATCCGGTTCAATATGTTTTAGATCAAAAAATGGTTACAGAACCGGGTACATATTTTCGATACAACACTGGGGCAAGCTACTTACTCGCAGCTATCATTGCTAAGACTTCTGGGATGACAACTAAGCAATTTGCTTTGAAATATTTGTTCACGCCTCTTGGAATGACACCTGAAGATGTATTATGGATGTCAGATAGTAATGGGTATTCACTTGGTGGAATAGGGTTGTTTTTGACACCTAGAAATATGGCAAAGTTCGGGATGCTTTATGCAAATAATGGGATTTGGAATGGGGATCAGATAATATCCAAGGAATGGATTGAAGCCTCTTCAAATAATCAGATCCTAGGAATACCAATTTACCAAGGATATAGGCCAATGTATCCTGTTACAGGATATGGATATCAATTCTGGATTTCTGACACCCTAGGAGTATATGCAGCTGAAGGATATCAAGGAAAAATGATTATAATTGACCCAATCTCCAAAGCAGTAGTAGTTTTTACATCCACTGCAAGTCCACGTAACTTATACAAATTGGCAAACTTGTTATTAAATGCTACAGCAATACTGGATTCATCCTTGATGCAAGATAGTCGTTCACCACTTGTATTAATCTCATTTGTTTGTATTATTTTCTTTAGAAAGATTAAGTACTAGATCATTATTAAATACAGGAATTCTTACTGATCTGCCATAATTGAAGTATTATTGGATTCAAATTTGAGGAATATAAGTTAAGGAAAATTGATTAGTAATGTTGTACAGAAAAGCCATAAATTAATTTCAAATTATAAACCATGGGAAACCACAATAGAGATCTAGGTAGGTTGAATAGATAAATCTCGACGATAGATAGAAACAAAACCAGAATCATGGCTAACATCCTCATATCCTCTTTTCTTTCTTGAGTAAATATTAAATAACCACCTCCTACCATACTAAGGTATGCTAATACAAAGAATAAAAAAGATATATCAAATATGAAACAAATTATCAAAGGATGAAAAAGGTGAATGCCAAGAAATAACAGCTGCCAACCTATACCTTTGGAATAGTAGAATTTATTTGTTGAATCTGTGACATTTGATAATACCCCACCGGTGAGATCAAACAGTATCAATCCGCAAATTATCATCTGTAGAAAATTCCATTCCGTTCTATTTAACAAAAGTATAAGAAGAGCAAGTGTAATTGAACTACAATAAATTACAATCTGATGTTTTCTCTTCGGATCTTCTCCTTCCAGATAAGAAGTAAATTTCATGATATGATTTATTATTACAATAATATATTAATTTGGGGATTAAGTAGGATAATTGCCAATGATGTGATTTAACCCAGATTTTGTAGCACAATAGATGAAATTATCAATAATAGAATGAATAGAATTAGAGATTTGTAGGTATGTGGATACTTATGCTCCACTAAATAAAATGTACTTCCTGCAATTCCTAGCTCAATAGTTTGACCCAGAAACCAGAAAAAGGCTAATTCCAAAGGAATTGTTGAAATAGAAATCATTCCCAAAATAAGTGAAGCCCAAATGACTCCCCCAAATAATAGACTGAATTTCAAGACATCAGTGAATTCCTGGTAGTTCAATTTAATGATTAGCCAACTAAGAAACATGATTTGTATTAGAAAGGATAGATAACCCAAAGGGATCAATTTTGCAGCCATCAGAGAATCAAGCAGGAATGGATGAGTTATGGTATATTGCTCATATAGTAACCCTGCGTGAAGGAAAAAATCAAAGGCGATTACGGTTAGCCAACTCATTAAGATAGATTTCAGGTACTTCATAATTTCATTATGGGTCCGGGTATATTTAATGAATACTGACAAAAATACTTGTCAATACAAAATTTTATAGAAATTATATGGGAATATCTATTTTCAATTTTAAGTTCATGATGATGAAATAATTTTATGAACTAATTTTTCATCAAGTATGAATCAATTTATATATAACAAACCGAACGTTCGGTACAGAATAAAAATGTCCAAAGAATCCATACTCGAAATCTCTGAAAGATTATTCATGAAGAGAGGATATGATGGCGTTAGTGTCAAAGATATCACTTCTGAGTGTGGTTTGAAGAAGAGTAGCATCTATCATCATTTTCCCGGTGGAAAGGAAGAGCTGTATGAGCAGGTTGTGATGCATAAAATGGATCGTCTTCACCATGGGATAATCGATGCAATAAATGAACATAAAAGTATCGAATCCCAGCTGGAAAGCATTTTCAAATTTATAAGCAATCACCCTCCAATACGTATGTTAAACATGATGTTAGTTGATATGGCCCAGATCAGCAAGGAAACGGCGTTTAGTCTCAGTGCATACGCCAGAGAGCAGGTTTTTCAACCGATAACTACTCTGATCCAAACTGCCAAAGATAATGGTAGTATTCGAGATATCGCTCAGGCAGAAACTGTAACAGGAGTGATTTTTGCCATTGCTGATGGCTTGGAACTAGCCCCTGGAACCCAACCTGAGGAAAAATTCTCGTTGATGAAAGAGGTTCTCGAGATGATTTTATTTGGACTTTTCCCAAGAAAGGAGTGATTATATGTACACATTGTCCGTAGCAATTAGATTTTTGAGCTCTAAGAAATCTCAAACGTTTCTTATCATATTAGGCTTTGCCATTGGTATTAGTGTCAACATATTTGTAGGTTCACTTATCCAGAGTCTGCAAGATGACCTAATACAGACCACGGTTGGTACTCAACCGCACATCACTATCAGTCCTGTGAACACCACGGATATGATTGAGAATTATGATGATATACTGGCAACAATTGATGAGGTGGATGGAATATCAAAGGTTGCGACCTCACTAGATGCCAGAGCATTTATTGTAAATGTCAACCCTGATAGCCCAGATGATGTTATCTTGCGAGGGGTGGATCCGACAAAAGCAAATGCCATCTACGATTTCTATAATAGTGAGAAATTTGTTGGAAATCCCATATCTGGAGATAACCAAGTACTCATAGGGCTTGATCTTGCAGAGAGCCTTGAAGTTGAGAATGGAGATGAGTTGGTGATAAAAACCAATCCCATTCTCAATGAGAATACAACTGTAACTATTGCGGGAGTATTCGATCTTGGTGTTGCAGAGTTGAATTCTCTTTGGGTCATTGGCAATCAGAACACTGTTGAAGGTATAGCTGACGTACAGGCAAAGATTACTTCAATCAATCTACAAGTAGATGATATTTTTGCAGCAGATACAATTGCTGATGAACTGAAGGCTAAGATTGATGATGATACCCTTGAGATAGTCAACTGGAAAGAGACTAATGAATCCCTGCTCAGTGGATTACAGGCACAATCAAGCTCGACCAATATTATTCAGGTATTTGTCCTACTGGCTGTGGTTATTGCCATCACCAGCATTCTTGGTATCACTGTTCTGCAGAAATCACGACAGATTGGTATCCTTAAGGCCATGGGTTTGGATGATAGAGGAAGTGCCATGATTTTCCTATTCGAGGGATTAATCCTGGGTATGTTGGGAGCACTACTGGGTGTAGGAGTGGCTGCATTTCTCATCTGGGGCTTCAACACCTTTGCGGGTGGTGAGAATTCTGGGCTCTTCAATATAGTCATGGACACATCATTTGTGATCAACACAGTAATAATAGCCATCATATCCTCTGGTGTGGCATCATTATTACCTGCCAAGAACTCCTCCAAGATGGAGGTAATTGATATTATCAGGAATAACTAGGTGAGAACGATGAGTAAGTATGCATTAGAAACAATAGATGTAAAGAAGAGCTTTGGGCAGTACGAGGTACTCCATGGCATCAATCTCCAATTTGAGAACAATTCATTCAATTCAATTATCGGTCAGTCTGGTTCTGGTAAATCCACTCTTCTCAATATTCTGGGTACTTTGGACAAACCAACTAGCGGACAGGTCAATATAGCAGATCAGAGAGTTGATGTAATGACTAAGAAACAGCTGAAACAGGTGAGAAATCATGACTTGGGTTTCATTTTCCAGTTCCACTATCTACTTCCAGAATACACGGTCATGGAAAATGTACTCATGCCTGTCAGAATAGGTGGACAGAAGATCTCGGATGAGATCAAAGCACGAGCTGATGAGCTCCTTGATATTGTAGGATTATCTCAAGTGAAAATGAAAAATGCCACCAAGATTTCTGGTGGTCAGGCTCAACGTGCTGCTATTGCACGGGCTCTGATCAACCAGCCAAAATTGATATTGGCTGATGAACCTACTGGCAATCTGGATAGTGAATCAACCGAAACTGTATATAATTTGCTGCGATCACTGAATGAGCAGTACAACACCACTTTTGTGGTTATCACCCATGATCCTGGAGTGGCTGAGAAGACTGATAGAATCATTGAGGTCAAGGATGGTAATATCATCAAGGACTTCCTTACCTGAGGTGTTGTTATGATAGAAGAAGTACGTACTAGTATAGAAAATGAACTTAATATCCAACATTTTGGTGTATTATCCTCGGTTAGGAATGATAAACCCCATCAGACCCTGGTGTGTTTTGCTCCGGTGGAAAATATGCAGCGATTAGTTTTCTTCACACCAAAGAATACTCGGAAATTTATCAATGCACAAATATACGAGAAGGTTTCCATGTTTCTCGATACCACCACCAATTCTCCAGATGATGTGAAGAATGCTCTCACCATCTCAGCAAACGGGATAGTATTACATGAGAAGGAATTCAAAGATAAGCGAGATAATTACAAGAAAGCCTATCTGAAAAAGAATCCTCATATGGAGTTCTTCCTCAAGGAGAATATTGAGATGGTTGTTATTAAGGTGGAGTACTACGAATTGGTAAAACAATTCCAGACCGTATTAGATCTGAACGTAAGCAAACCTAGCAGTTATACTCTTAGTATCAGGCAGATACAAGGAGAGGGAACTGGGTATGGTGAGATACGTAAAAACCTCAAATTACTTGGTGATGAGTTGGTAGAAGGAGATATCCTTGTTTGTGAAGAATTCCCTGATGAATATTCAGGCCCAGAACTTGCAGCAATAGTGCAAATCAGCAAATCAGAGAAGGCTAGAACCTATGCAGACCAACACCAGATCCCCTGTGTTTCTGGCTTGGAAGAAGGTCTGGAATTATTTAGCTCTGGTGACAATATCACTGTGGATGGTTACCTAGGCATGATTATTCTCCACAAGGTGAAGTGATACAATGATTGATGATATGGTGGAAATACTCAACACTCAGCTTCGAGAGAGGCATTTTGGGGTGTTTATCTCTTTCAGAAATAATATTCCACATCCTTCATTGGTAGCTTTTACGCCTGTTGATGATCTACAACGATTGGTATTCTTCACCAGAAAGAATACTAGGAAGATGATTAATTCACTAATTCATTCAAAAGTATCTATGTATCTTGATACCATAACCAATGTTCCTGAGCAGGATATTAAGAATGCAGTCACCATTACTGCCTACGGACAGGTGGCAGAGCAATCATCCTTTATGGATAATTATGACCAATATCGGAAGGTGTTCCTCGAGAAAAATCCACACATGAGTTTCTATCTAAATCAAGATATTGAGATGATTGTCATAAACGTGGATCATTATGAGGTAGTGAAAAATTTTCAGAAAATCATCGATCTACAAGTGATTAATAAATCACAGAGTTTTACTCTCGGTATTAGACAGATCATATCAGAGGGTACAAGTGATGGAGAGGCAAGAGGTAAAATAGTAACCTCAATTAAAGAAATATCCGAGAACAGCATAATTTTTATCGATAAATTTCCAGAAGATTATTCAGGACCGGTACCTGCAGGGATCATAGAGATCAATGGTAGTGATGATAGTCCTGGAACCATCTATGCCAAAAATCATAATATTCCCTGTGTTGTTAAAGTAGAGGATGCTGGAGATAGCATAGAATCAGGTGAATCAGTAAGTATTAATGGATATCTAGGTATTATCATCCTTCACAAAATCAAATAATCATTCTGAATGCTTTTCAACTATTCTTGCTTCAAGATCTTCAATAATTTCTAATAACTCGCTAATTGATTGTAACATGATGAATTCATCAGGATTTATCACTCGGTCATCATTTGCAGTTTCGATGGCATCTTGCATCATACGCGATCGTAGGTCAAACAGCTGTTTCTTCTCCTCAGTCGTAACAATATTATCTTCCAGGCACTGTTCCAATAATTCGATATACCTTTCAATATTATCCGTGAAACCCCTGATAATTAGATACTCATCCATGGTGATCTTTTGATCAGCGAGAGCCACCTCAGATAATTGAATCCAAGTATTTTTATACGAAATGATCTCTTTGAAAGACTTCACCATATTAAAACTATACTTAGTAATCACTTTTAAACTATCCCACATTCTGCATGGAGGCGAATTAATTTTGTAACAAATACTGATCATAGATGTTAGGAAAATAAGAATCAAAACACATAATCTTATGCAAAAATGTGATGAAACAGCAAAACAGAATTTTCATATTGAGGATTATTCAACTACAAATTTTTCATATGAAATCTTTAAAAGTCTATTATGTATAGTAATTTTTCATGACACTTGGACAGTTTGAGCATCTTGAACTTGAATTAAAGATCCTAGGTGTTTCCCTGAGCAGTGAAGAGGTTCAGCAAAGAGTGTCATCAGATAAACTCGACCTGTCACACCTTGGACTTGAGGTATTACCAGTAGATAGTATAAATCGTACAGAACTGCATAAACTAAGTCTTAATCACAACAGGTTACGAACATTACCAGTACTGAATTCAAAAAACATAAGATATCTAGATCTTCAAGTAAACAGAATTGGAGAACTTGTACACGTTTTTGGATTAGTGAACCTGAATACTCTCATCCTGAGTAATAATAACCTTAGCGCAATCCCGCATAAAATCTGTCGGCTTCCAAAACTAGAGGAGATTATAGCTGATAATAATCGGATTTCGGCTTTACCGAAGTGTTTGGGCAATTTATCTGATTTAAGAGTCCTCAAATTAAATGATAATTTGATACGAGATGTACCCCTTGAGATAAATCATTTAAGAAACTTGGAAATCCTCCATCTGGAAACAAATTGCATTGAAATACTGCCCGACTTACATAATATGGATTCGATGAGGGAATTCTACTGTTGGGGAAACCGAATTAGGCATTTACCAAGATTACCCGACTCAATTATAAAACTCGACTTTTTTGACAATCAAATTGAGTCACTGGGGAACATCTCTGATTTGGAGTCATTACAATACCTCCACATTGGATCCAATAAATTATTTGATGTTTCTGAGATTGATTCACTATCAAATTTGGAATATTTATCTCTTGGAATGAATAGGATAGAATCCCTACCAGATCTAACCCAATTAACTAGACTTAAGGTACTTGATATTGGGGCGAATCCAATAAAAAATTTTCCAGATCTCTCAGGAATGAAACATTTGAAAAGAGTGTATATCACTTCAACCAATATAGATAATATCCAAGAAAATCTTCCAGCGAATTGTCAAGTGCATTGATTCATCAGCATAATATTTTGCATAATTTTGATTCTTCGAACGTTAAAAACTAAAAATAGAAGGAAAAAAATTTATATATTTGGTTGTGTATTATTGGTACAGTACTGAAAAGGTACTACCCCCAACAAGAGGTGAAAATAAACTATGTCAATGATATGGACACCAAGAACTAATATTAGAAAACTAGAAAACGACATTCGGAGTTTATTTTCCGAATTCGATATGGATAATGCTCGCTTCGCCCTTCCAATAGATATGAAGGAAAATGAAGAGGCATACGAGATCAATGCAGATCTTCCAGGCTTTAACAAGGATGAGATTGATATCGAGGCATCAGGTCAATATCTCCAGATCAGAGCTGAGAAGAAATCTGAGACAGAAGATAAGAAAGATGATTATGTTGTCAAGGAACGATCAACAAGATCATACACCAGACGAATTAACTTTGACAAGATGATCAACCCCAAAGCCTGTGAGGTAATGTTAAGTGATGGCGTACTTTACGTCAAACTACCCAAGGCAGAAGAAGCCAAAACAATAAAACTATCTCCAAAGTAACCCTAAAAGGAATACGAATGAATAACTTTGATGAGAACCGGGATCATCCCCTCACATACAAATTCAATTCGTATTCATATCCATAACTAACCTAAATATAAAAGCTTAATAAAATATCCCTGCACGAAAATCAGTACAATTCCTTTGTTCAGGATAACATCATATTTATTAATTAGACACACTAATTTTGTCATATGCAAGTACTCATGAATGCCGAGAAGATGTATCAGATCTGCAAAGATAATGATTCAAGATATGATGGTCAATTCTATATTGGTGTTCAATCTACCAAGATATATTGTCTGCCTTCCTGCAAAGCTAGAATGCCTTTGAGAAAGAACGTTTCCTTTTATAGAAATCGAGACAAGGCGATATCAGATGGACTACGTGGGTGTAAAAGGTGCAAATCAGAATTCTACCCGTATACCCAACCAATATGGCTGGAGACCCTTCTGAGGCATTTGAATGAACATTTGGGTGTGAAACTCAGAGAAGAAGATCTGGAGGAACTATGTGGGGCGAACATCAGCACCATTCGAAGGTATTTTAGAGAATATTTATCAACCACTCCCAATCGATATCATCTGAAATTACGACTTGAGCATGCCAAACAATTGCTTGAGAGCGAAGAGCTATTGAGCATTCCCTATCTCACCGGATTTAACTCGTTATCAGGCTTCAGAGCAGCATTTTTCAAGGAATTTGGATACAATCCGGGTGAGAAGCATGAATGAAATAGAAGTTTTCTCTTACAAAAGCCCTGTGGGAGAATTAATCATTGGGACTATAGATGATGGTTGTTGTTTACTCGAATACAAGTACAGAAAAGCAATAAAGACAATTTACCCCAGAGTAAAACGTTATTTCAGTGCAGAGTTTGTGGAAAGAGAAAATAGATTACATCAGCAAATTATTTCTGAACTCGAGCAGTATTTCAATGGTAAACGCAATAAATTTGACTTTAACATCCATATGAGAGGAACTGAATTTCAAGAGACAGTATGGCAGGAGTTATTAACAATACCTTATGGAGAAACCATAAGTTATCAGGAACTGGCGAGACGTATAGGTAAACCATCATCAGTACGAGCTGTGGCCAATGCCAATGGTCAGAACTGTATGAGTATTGTCATCCCATGCCATAGAGTGATTGGTAAGGATGGAAGTTTACAAGGTTATGGAGGAGGAGTGCAGAATAAAAAGAAATTACTGCAACTGGAACAGCAATCGCTAATAGATCACACATTGTATTTTGAGTATGAATGATCGCAAATTAGTATTTACACATTATCTAATGGTACCGATTTGCATAATTCTTGCTGAATGTATCATCTAAAGTATAAGAGTTTATATTATTGGACGATTGTGTGTCATTGTGAGTACAGAAGAAAAGGCTCTTTTTGATGATCTTGATCCATCTAAACTCAGCAGGATCAAGCAAATACAAGGAGGAAATATTCCCTATTCTTTTACGGTGGGGAAACGTACCATGGCCATGTCAAGAAATATACTGAAAGTAGTTACTAATATTAGCTTTATGTTGCTGTATTTTGGTTTTGATTTTGTGCTCAATCTGGCTTCAGAAAACGGATTTATCGATAATGCCGTTATTGGAATTATTGATTCCTTCTCCTACTACATCATCATTGTCCTTATCTACATACTCAACAAAGTCAACACCTTGATTAACAAATACCAGTTACAACAAGTTGAGATAAGTATAAAGATGTCAGATAGAATTATTTATGAACCAATTACATCAGTATTCACAGATATATTCATTGCAGAGGGTTTTGAGCAAGTACCTTATTCAGATTCATCACTCAAGGAGGTGAAAAGAAGGTTTAGTGAGGCGAGAGATACAATATTTTTCCTGATCTCTCATGAGCTAAAAGATAATTATATTATGCTTTATGCCTCCAGAACCAAAATGGAGCAACTATTCAACAGAATCCCTGTACTAATCCAACAATTATCAATTCCTGTTGATATTGGGAATAATGAGGATATACCACAGAGCTACTTATGGGAATATGATCGTCAAAAATTAACGATAAGTAATACAGAAGAGAAGCGAAATTATTCTAAGTACATCCTTCCCTTTGTAATCATCTTAGCTCTCGGATATCCAATCATGCTACAATTTCTCCTTGATGATGTTTTTGATGGAAATTCCTTCATTATTGGTATTTTCATACTCTATTTCTTTTTCATACTTGCTTTTGTAGGATTAAATACACTCGTGGCCCCTGGATATCCCTATTTTAGTAAAACTATTAGAATCTATATTGATTCCGAGAATCTTACTCTTAAGGAATTTCTTATCAGGAAGAAATTGCTCCCCCTATACACCGAGGCCGATCTCACCCTTAGTCTACACCAGGCAAGATATAACAGTACATTTGTTTGGAACAGCATGCTTTCAAGAAATATCAATCAACAGAGAAAAAATAATAGAATTCAACTAGTTCAGATATCCGTGAATAGAATATATGCCATACAACTATATGATGAGATCCAGCAGATGCTTGGTTTCTCTTTGGATCTTAAACAGAGAAGTTCATATCTCAAAAAATTGTACAAAGGAGTTGAGGACATATATCTTGATGAGATGGAAGATCAGGAGAGAAATCGAAATGAACTACTCTCCAAAAAGGATATAAGCCTTCTCTTCTCAGGTGTACAATTAAAAATCCTTTCTTTCGGTTTATTCATGATCATACTCCTAGTTCCAACAATTATATTACCACTTGTGGCAGATGCTCCAATAGATCCTGAATTTATTGTTTTTGATCGGACCTTAACTGATTATTTTGATAGTATTCAATTACAAGGTGAATCATTTACCAAAATCCAAATTTGGGTGGGGGAGCAGGATAATATTAGAGATAAACGCTTTGATTTTAGAGCATCAGTTATTGTTAATGGTGAATTCATTGTTGAAACTGATCGACGTAATATCACACGTTTCGATATCTCAGAGGAACAATGGATAGAGGAATCAACTAAAATGCATATCACAATACATTCTATCTTTCCAGTTCATGTTCGTGTGGCAAGTGGCCATCAAAATAGTTATTCCTTTACTATTATGGCTTTTATTCTAGTGGTCTCAAACCTGCTCATGATTGGATTTGCGGTAGATCAGAAACCAGTAAATGATTTAATGCTAAAACGGTTCGTAAATGCAGAATTTCCATTACGGCAGGAGAAGGAGCAGGAAAAAGGAATATCATGGATTTTGATACTTATCATTCTCATTGCTTATCCCTTGCTATTCCATGCAGGATTGCAACTCTTCCTTCTTGAAGGATGGTGGGTTGCAGAAATCTTAATATTTCTGCATCTACAAATGCAGTTCGGATGGGAATTGTTAATTTATGTCCTGTATTCCTTTGGTTACTTATTATTGAATTCTCTACTTGCTGGGAGAAAAGGATCGATGAGTCTATTTACCTACATGTTACCCTCATTGACGATTTTTATCCTTTCCTTCGGATATTTTCCTGTGATCTATTCATTTTTCATCTAAACATATCAACTAAAAAAAAAACACAGAATAGTTTGAACTAATATGGCTATCATTGATAACAACTATATTCCTTTTCATAAAGAATGATTTGTGAAGATCCTACTTGTTCAGATGGATGTGGTATTCGGAGAACCTGATATCAATTTTCAAACGTTGAAGACTTTGGTTGAACAACAAACAGATCCAGCTGATATTATCATCGCACCGGAGTTATTTCTCACCGGATATGATAGAAATAGTATAGAGAGCCTTGATTTCTACAATTCTCCTTATTATACATATCTGAAGGAGTATTGTAGTCAGGGATGTTATTTTTATGGAAGTGTATCAGAAAAAGCAGATAACAGATATTATAACACTGGAGTTCTTATTGGCCCTGATGGTGTTTTGACTACATATCGCAAATCTCATCTTTTCAAGCCCATGAAGGAGGATTCTTTGTTTTCCCCCGGAAGAAAGGTTGTAACTGCAAAAATCGGCACTCTATCCATAGGCCTTTCCATCTGCTATGATCTCCGCTTTGCAGAGCTATACCAGAAACAAGCAGAGAAAGGTATTGATCTTATCGTTGTCGTTGCCGAATGGCCAAAGGTACGAATTGATCACTGGTTAGCACTTTTAAGGGCAAGAGCCATTGAGAATCAATGTTTCGTCATTGGAGTCAATAGGGTTGGTGAAGATATTGTTGCCAAGTTTGGCGGACATTCAGTTGTGTATAATCCCTTTGGTGAGTGTACTGGAATCCTAAATCATGATGAACAAGACACTCTGCTTGTCAGTATTGATATTTCTGAGATTGATAAATATCGGCAACTATTTGATGTACAGGAAGATAAATGGCTCAGGATCCCCTAGATACACGATTTGTGTTGAAATCATCCTCTAGGTGGAACCGGTTTCGATATTATTAAATGAGTACGAAAGAACTTACATATGTGGTAGATACTATATATTTCATCGTGGATTTCTTGAGTATCTGGGTGAGTTTATTCTCCATTTTTGTCTCGGTATCCATCTATCTGAAATACAGGATCTATCAAATTAATGCATTTATTTTAACAGCTATCGGGATTTTTCTCTGGGATCTTAGTCATATCTACTATGATCTCCTTCCCTCTACCGATCATGATTCTGCTGAGATCGTATGGTACGTTGCCAATATCACCGGAGGAGTAATATTAGTCTCCACGTTACATGGATTTAATGCATTGAGAAAGCGACATCTTACGAACAGATTGTTGATGTTTGATTTGATCATAGCTGTTTTACTAACTATTCAATTAAGCCGACCTGATGTACTATCATATACCTATGATTATACAACTCATAGTTGGAAAAGTGTGGTCAACAATGAACTTATTTGGAATATGTACATTGTCATGAGTTTCATCATGCTGTATGTTGAGATTTTGCATCCTCTATTTAGAACTACTGCCAAGGTAGAAAGCAAAAAACGTAGAGTTGTGATATTTCTCATTATATCCATTTCATTAAGTATGTTATCTAACCTATTATTACCCATCCTCACCGCAATCGGAGCTCCACAATCAATCAGACATTTATCCGCCAATACTGGTTTTCTGTTCACCTTTCTCATCTTATTGAGGGATCCTTTTGTTGGATTTTATGATTCAGTGCAGATTCACCAAATCATTATCGCAGACAAAGGAGGAAAACCAATTTTTTCAACCGGAGATGACGGTAATGCAAATCTAGCTACAAGTGCCTTGTTTGGTATTGATGCAGTTCTGACAGAAATAGGATCACTTGCAGGAGTTACCTCAGATAAAGGTAGAGGAACAAGACAAATCGAGTTAGCTGAAAACAGGTTCTACATCCAGATGGAGAGAAAATACGTGCTCATTTACCACTACTCCAAGCACACCAATGTGGCTATTAACAAATTTGAGATTTTATCTCACATTTTCTCAGATGATCAAGAAGAAATCAATGTACTTCTCAAGGAATTTATACTAACCTATGATAAATTCTTTCCTGATAGCAACCTGGAATTCAATCAACCTTCAGATTCCTATTTTCTGGAGAAATTGTCTGAGTTAAAATGAAGATTTTAACAATACTATCAAAAAGAGATTATCCTATCCAAATGATTTATTAAACTATATTCTGCCTAATATAGATTATTTTATCTTTTGTTACCCACCTCAAGGTAACACTTTTTATATCTAAATATATTTTATTATTCAGTGATCAATTGACTGATAATAATACAATTCTATCCATTGAGAAGATGGTAAAAGAGTTTGGAACCTTCCGAGCACTTGATGAATTCTCAGCTGAAATCCCGTCAGGTGTGACTGGATTACTAGGACCCAATGGTGCAGGTAAAACAACGTTTATTCGTTGTTTGCTGGGAATCTACCCCTATTCCTCTGGAGGTATGACTTTTCTCAACCATAAATTACCAGATGATCTGCTTAAGGTAAAGGACCTGTTTGGTTATCAACCAGAAGTAGATACCAAAATACGCTCCACAACAGCAGCACGCTATGTAACGCACATGGGGATCCTAGCAGGATTACCAAGAAATGTGGCCAAACAACGAGCCTTTGATACACTTCACTATGTGGGGCTTGAGGAGGCAAGATACAGAGATATGAATACATTCAGCCAAGGTATGATGCAAAAGGTGAAATTAGCTACTGCACTTGTACATGATCCGCAACTTTTGATACTGGATGAGCCGACTGCAGGCTGTGATCCCCAGTCTCATGAACAAATACTTGATCTCATTTATGATCTTGGAAAAAACCATGGCAAGAATATTATCATATCAACTCATCTTCTTCCTGATATAGAAAGAACTGCCAACTACGTTGTTGTGATGTCGCAAGGCAAACGAGTGATGCAAGGAACTCTTAATGAGATTCTTAGCAGGGAAAAAGGCCATGAAATCCTCCAAATACGAGTATCTGGTGATCATGAAGAATTTGCAGAGATCTTAACCAAAGCAGGTTTTGGAATAAATAAAGTTACTGAAAGCATCATCACAGCAACAGCTCAAGGTAAAACACATCAAGATGTATTCAACTTGGCAAAAAACAACAATATGTATGTGCGCATGATCTCACCATTCAAGGATAGCTTGGAAGATGTGTTCATTGAAGCGGTGGCTCAAAATGGAGGTATTAGAGCATGAGTGAGAATACAAATGGAGAGTACCTTCAAAAGTTCAGCTATCGATCTTACGATGGCGATTTGGATAAGAGATGGAAAAGAACTTTACAGATCATCAAATTTGAGGTGATATCCACCTGGCACAGAAGTACATTTGGTAAGGTACTCATGGTCCTAACTATTTTTACCAATTTCATAGGGATCATAGCTGCTGTAGCTGTATCAGCTGGAACAACAGAGGAGATCATACTAAACAACCTCAATGGATTTGTGGCTCTCTACCTCAGCCCTTTTGGATCCAATATTGTACCAGGAGATGGCTACGGTGAGATGAGCCTCACTATGAATATAGGTGTACTTCTATTGGCTTTATTTGCCATTTCTGGATCAGGATTATTTTCTGATGATAAGGAGGGTAAAGTAATCGAGATTTATCTGGCCCGTCTGGAGAAGAGAGAGTATGTCATTGGCAAGATAGGATCAATATTGGTGTACATGAACCTCTTTCTCATGTTGCCTTTGCTCATAATGGGTTTCTTCTTCATCAATGGCCTGGGTTTGAGTCACTGGGAATATATCAGTTACTATGCAGGTATCGTTTCCTATTCCCTATTGGCCACCATCATTATGGGTCTATTCATTCTGGTTCTTTCCATCTCTGTAGATCGCAGGTCTTATGCAAGTATGATCTTTTTCCTGCTATTCTTCCTTGGAAGTCTCATTGGTACGGGGATTGCATCTGCTAATGCAGACAATGAATTCCTGTTACTCATTTCACCATCGGAGTTTCTTGTTATTCTAGCATATATCTGCCTAGGTGACCTCAATCTTGGTATAAATAATGGATGGGGTATGGATGAAACTACTGGAGAATGGTATCCAATCCCTCCCACTCCACTTAATCTCAATGATGGAGCAGGTCTTGAGTACTTCCATGTACTTGGAATTGCGCTGGGGATAATTGTAATCTTCTCAGCGTATCTTTACTATAAAATAAAGAAAATGACCGGGGAGGAGCTGTAAAATGAAAGAAGTGATTGCAGAAGTAAATCATGTCACTCGAACTTTTGGTGATGTAGTTGCAGTTTCAGATGCTTCATTCTCCGTGGAAATGGGTGCAATAACTGGATTTCTAGGACCAAATGGAGCTGGAAAAACTACATGCATTCGTATGCTCCTGGGGCTCATAAAACCACACACTGGAAATGTCAAGCTATTCACCAAGGATCCCTTCACTAATAGTTCTGCCCGTAGTCTAATCGGATACATTTCAGAGGAAGGGAGCTTCCCCAAATGGATGAAAGCACGGGATTACTTCATCTCACATGCAAGATATCACATGACCCTTGAAGAGGCGATTAAACGTGCAGAAGAGGTGCTGGAGGAGGTTGGACTTACCAAGGTCGCTAATAAACGTATCCGTCAATTCTCCAAGGGTATGCGTCAAAGAATAAAGATAGGTCAGGCCCTCATTCATAAACCCGCTCTGGTGATTGCTGATGAACCATTTAATGGTCTTGATCCAGTTGTCAGACATAACATGTTCGAACTCTTTGAGAAATACAGAAAGGAGTATAACACTAGTTTCTTCATTTCCAGCCATATACTTTTTGAGATGGAAAAAATAGCTGAGAAAATCATACTGCTCTATAAAGGCCGTACTATTGCCCAGGGTAGCCCTGTGCGAATACGTGAGATGATAGATGATCAACCTCATTCCATCCAGATAACATTGGAACAATCAAAAGAACTAGCGAATGCGTTGATTGAGCAAGCAGATAACAGGGTAGTATCACAGATCAACTTTGGTACTGATCCCCGATCTGGACAGAACCAGTTACTTGTCCTAACTCATGAGGCAAGAGCATTCTATACGTTGCTCACAGATATTGTGGTGCAGAAGAATCTGGATGTGGCAGAGGTCAAAGCCACGGATGAAGGGTTACAATCACTCTTCACAAGCTTAACGGTGGGATAATCATGACAGTAGAAATTAATACACAAGAATATATTCAGCAGGTACTTAGAGAGAAAACTCCACAAGAACTGCTACAGGATCAGCAACCCCGGTTGTTCAACTCCATCATTATGGGTTACAAAACCATCTTTCTCGGCAAGAAATGGATCATCTATATCTTTCTAAATCTGTTCATACTATTTATGGATCTGGCATTCAATGATAGAACATATGCAGATATAGGAGAGGCTTATGTGGGATTTGTATATGAGAATATGTTTCCCTTCCTCTTCGTGTTTGGATGTCTCATATTATCCCTACCTATAAGTGCTGATGAGATCACAGATAAAACTGTTGATCTCACACTTGTAAGACCTATAAAACGAGAGACTTACTGGCTATCACGGTGGATTGTCATCAACACTGTTGTGTACGCCATAAATATCATTCTCTTCCTCATCACCTATATCTACATGAGTACCAAGGGAGAAGAGGATTTCTTCACTGAATTTGGACAGAATTTTGATGTTTATGCGAATATGCTCTTGGTCCTCTTGGTGGGTACTTTCATCTATGCAGGTCTCTTTCTACTCGTCGGAATGATTGGAAATCGTGGTTTCACCTTTGGGTTGATACTGGCTATCGTTGAACCATTATTCCTAGGATTTCTTCTCCTAGAGGATAATAAATATGTACCTATTACCAATATCATGCGTATCAGTCAGGAAATCTTCATTGAGTTCTTCAATACTGATAGTAAAGTTGATCTTACATGGTCAATATGGTATACAGTGATATTTACATTCATAATACTAGTTTCTGGTGGCTATTACCTAAGAAAGCGTGAATACCCATAGTTACTAAATAGTATAAGATAACCCTATAAAGCCAATAAACATAACAATTATTATTTCAACGAAAAATCTTACAATAATGGCAGGAATAATGGTGATAATAGTTAACCCCCAACCTGTATCCATGGCTCTTCGAGTGGCAAAGGCAACCACAAAATAGGAATAGAGAGAAAATAAAAACCAAATAAAATAGATAAAAGAACTATCTGAGATATTGTTTATCACTGAGAATATCTGTGATAATGCACGTGCAACATAGGCATAGGCCAATACTCTAATAATCTCATTGGTATCGATTTGTGTGTTATGTCCACCGATTCGTTTTCCTAGAAATGCGATTGAGATGATGAATACATACCCACCCACAAAGGTAGATAGGAGTATCTCGATAAATGATAACACAGGACTATAAATTGTATAAGCAGTACTGACATTTATCAGGATAAAATGGAAAAGTGTAATAATAGAAAATGCACCAATGAGCACTTTTTTGGCTTCATCCATAAGATCTTCACGCTCCTCAATCTCCTCCACAACATCAACATCTGACTTAAGAGTACCAAGTATACGTTCCAACATGGTTTTTGTGAATACATAACCTTCAGGACGGATATAATCAATCCTTCTCTGACGATAACCAGGTGGAAATTGCTGAAATCCGGGTTGTCCATAGCCTTGAGGTGGATAACCCTGTTGAGGTGGATAATTCTGACCATATCCCTGCTGAGATGGTTGACCATATCCCTGCTGACCTTGTGGTGGATAATTCTGACCAAATCCTTGCTGTGGTGGTTGGCCATATCCCTGCTGACCCTGAGGTGATTGATTTATGGTTTGGTTATTAGTGACCCTCTCTCCGCATTGAGGGCAGAAAACTGCATCTTCTTTGATGTTATTCGAACAACTTGTACACTGTCCCATCTAATCTTGATTACAATTTCACTATTAATACTCTTACTAGAAAAGAATGGATTCTGTTCAAAGTCCAAATGAATATAATTGCAAGAGCACTATTTATCGATCTCAAGCAATTTTAATGTAAGTAATTTTTATCAAAAGTAATCGAAACATCTAATTGTAATAGACGAATTTATTATGTTGCTTACAATAATACTTACAATTCAATGCCTCAAAATGATATACTTGCCTCTGATGAAGTTGCCATACTTCAACGATTTCTTCGTACATTTACCCTTGGAGTTAACCAGACGCCAAATGTTTTCTGGCAATTGGACAAGAATGGTAAATTTATTTTAAGTGAGGGTGGAGGGCTTGAATTCATTGGATTAAAACCCGGTCAAGTTGTAGGTATCTCAGTATTTGATATGTACAAGGACTTTCCTGACCTTCTCAATAACCATGTGAGAGCATTGGGGGGAGAAATAGTTAGTTTTAAGATGGAGCTGCAGGGTGTACAACACTTTGATGGTGAGAAACCAATAAACAGGATGTATCAATTTGAACTTCGACCTGAATTTGAGGGAGAGGAAGTTGTTGGTGTTCATGGATTAGCTCAAGACATCTCTGATATCAAGAAGTTAGAGTACAGGGTAAAAGAGAGTGAGATGAATTACCGTGTTTTGTTTGAAACCTCACCTCTTGGGGTGGGGGTATTTCAAGAGGGAAAATTGATATATTACAACACCAAACTTCAGGAAATCTATGGTTTTTCTACAAATAATGCATCTGACCTATTAGCATCTGATTTTGTTGCGCCTGAGTATAAGAACCTTATTCAGAATCGAACATTGAATAGAGAGAAGGGTGGAGAAGAACCTAAAGATTACAATACAAAGGGAGAAAGGGCTGATGGAAGCATATTCGATCTGAATATTTTGGCCTCAGTTTTCACACATGAGAATAATCCTGCAGTTCTAGTAATTTTCAGGGATCTATCCACTATTACAAGACTGGAAGAGGAGAAAAATGAGTTGGAAAAACGTCTCCTCATGGCTCAGAAATTGGAATCTCTTGGTATTGTTGCAGGAGGGATTGCTCATGATATGAATAATCTACTAATGGGAATCCTAGGTAATGCAAGTCTACTTAAAACCAGAGAATTGGATGAAAATTCTACTGAGATACTTGATGAGATTTTTAAGATTTCAAATCAAGCCACTCATCTAACCAAGCAAATACTCACCTTCACGGGACAATCAGAAACAGATAAAATCTCCTGTAATCTATCTAATAGTATCATTCTAATGAAAAAATTGCTTGATGTATCTGTATATGATGCGATTATTGTAGATTATGATCTTGATTATTCAGTGAACCCAGTAAATATCGATATATCTCAAATCCAACAAGTCATGCTCAATTTAGTGATAAACGCCTCTGAGGCAATAGGGATGAAAAATGGTAATATCAGAATTCATTCTTCAAATATTGTACTCACAGATGAACATCTAAAGAATATCATTCCTTCTTTTGATATAACACCTGGAGAATATGTGATGGTAGAAGTCACTGATGATGGACCTGGGATACCTGATGAAAATATCTCCAAAATATTTGATCCATTTTTCTCCACGAAATTTACAGGTAGAGGATTGGGGTTGAGTGTTACTATGGGGATCATCAAATCACATAATGGAGCCATAGAGGTGGAAACATCACAAGGAGTAGGTACTACCTTTAGAATTTATCTCCCCAAATCCGATAAGCCAATTATAGAAGAGACGTCAATTGTTGTAGAAGAATTAGTGGACAGATCAGGGAAAATTCTATTAGTAGATGATGATACAATGGTAAGGAATGTTACTACTAGGATGATAAAACATTTTGGATTTCAAGTTATCGCTGCTGAGAATGGACAAATCGCTTTAGATAAATTTTCAAGTATGGATGATATTAGAATTGTGATTCTTGATTTGACCATGCCAGTACTCTCTGGTAGAGAGACATTGAAAATACTGCGGGGGTTAAGCAATGTTCCTGTGATTATCACCTCAGGATATAGCGAGTATTCTCTTGATAACAAGTACCCAAATGTGATCTATCTCCAAAAACCATTTGCTGTAGAAGATCTTAAAAATTGTATAGCCAAGGCACTTAAGACCGTTTAAATATCTGGCCAAAATGATATTTACCTACCTTTTTATGTATATGTAGTTTGTATTCTAAGGATTCAAATAGCTCAATAATTTGATGTGGAGATTTTCTAATGGTCATTGGAGGACCTCGAGGTGTTGTATCATCATAATTCCAGTGAATGACAGCTACCAAACCATTAGCTTTGAGTATTCGATTTACTTCAGAAAGCAGAGGTTGCAAGTCATCTCCATGAAGAATGTTAAAGAGTAACACTGTATCTATAGAGGAATCATCCAAACCGCAATCTTGAGTGAAATCCAAACATTTGGCAATGATATTGTCTCTATGTGATTTTACACAGATATGCTCAATCATACTTGGGTCTATATCAAGTGCATAAACTTTCTCGGCAAAATGGGCTATGACAAAGGTGAACACACCATATCCAGCCCCAAAATCTGCAACGATACCGGGTTGACGAATCTCGAGCGTGGAGAAAATATACTCTGGATCAAAAAATGATCGCCAATATGACTCTTCTGGCATTCCACTATCTTCGATTTTCATACTTTATTCAAAAAACTAGCAAATTATAAATTTGCAGTCATAAAACGATATACAGGTTACCATTTAATTGTTGGTCAACTTTATGCTTATGTAGGTACATACTAAATCTCAATATGACCACCCATGAGTAACAAATCAATGCTACAACAACTATTTGATAACAAAATGCTAATGATGGTCTTAGTTTTGATACTTATCAATCTGATTTTCTCATTTTCATATCTGAACAGAATGAGCACACAGCTTGAGCCAAGTTTTGGAACACAAGTGAGTAACTCATTGGATGGTATAGTGGAGTATGATTACTCCTTGATTGGTTCTACAGAGGAATATAATCCTTACGAACCTACAGAGACTGAAGTTATCTATCAATATGCTTCTTTACCTATTTTAATAACCAAACTCAATGTTACATTTGGCCATACTGAACCATTTGATACAAATTTTACCCGAATTCTAGATAATGGAACCAGTATTATTGAGATGAAGAAAGCAGTTAGAATATTTGTAGAGTTGGTGTTCATTATTGCCGATCAAGAGGGATATGTTGATGCCATTTCTTATAATATCACAAGTAATTTAGAGGGAAACTCATTTGAATCATACTCCACAGATGTATTATGGAGTTACTCAGGAGACCTCCCCATGATTAAGGGTGAATTCAAAGGAATGCGAGTGTATGTAGCAAATCGTGTGGGTTATACTGCAGATGATGGTACTAAAAATTTTGTACTCAGTTATCCTTATTTCATGAGTTACAACTTAGAAACTGAGAAATTTAGCTATACCACTTCACTGATGCGATCAAATGATCAACCCAAATTTTATTTAATAATGCAGAATCCAGCACTCTACGGACTTAATTTTGGAATATCAGTGATCCTATTCATAGGATGCCTTGTGTACTTGAGACGATTATCCAACTAAAGATTTTTCCTCAAAATTGCTCGTCTCAACTCGGAGAATGCTTTACCATATGATAATTCAAGAATACTCTCTGCTTCTGATATTCTTGCAGTGGCAAGAATAATTAGTATAGACCACAGTGCTTGAGCCAAAATCGAGATATAAGCTAGTGGAACAACACCACCTGCTAAAGTAGATAGAAATATTGAAACGATGATCCCCAATATTGGGGTGATAGCTAATAATCCCTGACCTACTATGCTCATCTCAGCTATGGGCAGAACAAAGATGAGCACTGCCATACCCATTATCAGCATAGGAATTATGCCTGAGATCATGTTTGCTTCCTTCTCATCTTTTGATAACAGCGATAAGAGTACAGATAATGCGATAATGATGATCGCCACAGCAACTATTCCCAAGAAGAACATGATAATCTCCTCCATACCAATGAAATCTGTAAACCCAGAGAAATCAAAGTCAGTGTTTTCATCTGTAACAGAAGCTGTGGCAGTATTCATCATTAGAGTCGTGAGAAGGATCGAGATAATGTCCATGAAGAGGGTGACAAATACCAAGAATAGACCATATAGGATTTTTCCCATAACAATAGCTCGTCTTTTTACTGGTTGCAGGAAGAGTACTTCCAAGGTGTTTTGTTCTCGCTCTATGGTTACAGAAATCAGGACTAGACTGATGGGTGAGATGACAACAAAGAATATGACATATACTGGGATAATCACCAACACCTGGGCTAGTTCCTCATCCACAACATTCTCATCATCCTGTTCTTTGATCTCCTGCAATCCTCCTTCTATGTAATTGAATTGCACATCTGGATAATTGATCACTACTAAATTGCCATCATATAGCTCAGTGATGGTAAGAATAGAGTAGGCAATGTTTTGATGAACTGTTTCATTAGCGTTGTACGATATGATTATCTGGGAAGTCTGGTTATTGCTAATAAGCGATGAGAAATTTGATGGTATAAACACCAAAACATCAAATTCCATGCTTGAGATCAATTCTGAATAATTAGCAGAGATTATAGATAATTCTGTATTATTCAAGGTAGACCACAATGTGATCAAATCATTGGAGTATGCACTGGGTTGCTCATCTATGACAAAAATATGAGTAGGTTCAAAAGTATCATCAATGAAATAGATTGAGGCAGTACTAATTAATCCAATAATTAGAATGATTATAGGCATCATAAAAAGCAGAAAAAACCGACGCTTACTTTTCAACAGGAGTTTGATCTCCTTCTTCATCACAATTAATGCACCGTTCATAGTCCTGCCTCCAGTGAACTTATTGATTGTTCATCTATACCAAGTATGCGAGCGATTACATCCTCAAAATCATCATCTCCCTGTCTGTGTGTATCATAGATATTCTTGGGACTATCAACTTTGATTATGTTCCCCTGCTTGAGAATAGCCACTTTAGAGCATAACTGATAGGCCTCGTACATATTATGTGTCGCAAGAAAAATTGTCATATGCTTGCTCAGATCTCGGATGATCTGGCGTACTTTTCGAGCCACAAGTACATCTAACCCGGTTGTGGGTTCATCCAGAAACAGTATCTTGGGATCACCCATCAAGGTTCTAGCTATCATGGCACGCTGCTTTAACCCACCAGATAGTTGATTGACCCTAGTTGTGAGACGATCTGCAATTCCCAGAAGTGCACTTACTTCCTCTATTTTGTGTTGAATCTCAATTCTTGTCTTTCCCTGCATCTCACCGATGAAGGCCAGGTTCTCATAGATTGTAAATTCCTCATATAAGCCTGATTCTTGAGGAAGAACTCCGATCAATGATCTGACTTTCTCTGGATAGAGACTGGGATCGATATCATCAATTTTACACTCCCCTGATGATTGTTTCAGCATAGTAGTAAGAATTCGAATCAATGTGGTTTTACCAGCACCATTTACTCCGATAATTCCAAATACATCGCCTTCCTCTACTGAGAAACTAACGGATTGAAGTGCCATCGTCCCTGAATCATAAATTTTCGCCAACTGAGTAACCTCAACAATAGGAGCCATAATTCATTGTCAATAGACAATCTATATTAAGAATTGCACCTATGTATTAAGAAATTGGTGAAACATTGGGATTTGAAGGAATTAACACAGTATATAAAACGGGGATCTCTATTTTAGTTTTTTATCTTAACGAAACTGTAAACTATTAATTTTAATATGTGATTAGAAGGAAGAACTGAATTTCTCGTCAATTTTCTCATTGATAACAAGATAATAAAAATAGCAATGCGTTGAATGCATATGGCAAGAATACTCAAGAAACAGATGATCATTCCTAAATCATTGGATAAAGTATTTGCTTTCTTCTCCATTCCTGAAAATCTTAATAAAGTGACACCATCATTCCTGAAATTCAAGATCATTAGTGATAAACAAATAGAGATGAAGCTAAATCAAGAGATCAATTATAAATTAAAATTATATGGCATTCCGTTCAAATGGAAGGCACGTATTACAATATTTGATCCACCGTATGAATTTCAGGATACTCAGATAAAAGGACCATACAAACAATGGATACATACACATACATTTGAGGAAGTGGATGATGGAGTTCTCATGACTGATACGGTGGAGTACTTAGCTCCGGGTTGGATTTTTGAGCCTATCATCAATAAGCTGATTGTCGGGCCTCGAGTGAAAAAAATATTTGAGTTTCGAACTGAGCAATTTGAGAAGATTTTCAGAGAGTTGGAATAATTATTGATAAAAGACTAGGAAATTCTTCATCTGATACGGAAAGGTTGGTGGAATTCCATAAGCCACTTGGGGAAGTCTATTTGTTGGCAAGAACGACTGGTAAATGCTGAGCAATTCAAAGTAAGGATCTGCCGGAAAGCCTTGAAACCCCTCTCATGAAAAGGGGCATACGAACTGTTGAGAAACAACGAAATAAACTAGTCCTGAGAAACCTTGGACGAATATGGTGACTTGGGGTATTTGTAGTATAAAAATGATCATATCAGATTGTAATCCTGCAAAAAGCTAAATTTTAGGTTACTATCTTAATGTATGAACCAACCACTTTCGGGAATAAAGATTCTTGACTTTACTGCCTTACTTCCAGGGCCCTTCAGCACAAAAATTTTCGTGGATCTAGGTGCAGAGGTGATTAATATTGTCAATCCCAAATTACCTGATTTACTCAGAGAAAATAAACACTATTCAGTTTATTTACATGAAGGTAAACAACAATTAGCATTAGATCTTAAAGATGGTTCTTCAGTGGATAAAATTATCGAGCTGCTCGAGGAGTATGATATTGTTCTAGAATCCTTTAGACCAGGGATAATGAAAAAATTCGGCCTTGATTATGAGAGTCTCAAGAAACACAATAAAGGATTGATTTATTGCTCATTCACGGGATATGGACAAAAAGGAGAACTATCAATGCGAGCTGGCCATGACATCAACTTTCTAGCCAATAGTGGTGTTGCCAGCTTAATGGGTGATCCACCTCAACTCTCAGGGATACAATTAGCAGATCTGAGTGGGTCTCTCTATGTGGTTATTGGTCTACTCTCAGCGGTGTTCCAAAGGATACAGACGGGTTTGGGTACATATATTGATCTCTCCTGCACACAGGCTGCAAATGCACTTGCAGTTCTAGCCAAGGGAGATTTACGAAGTGGGTTGGATTCAAGTTTTCTCTGGGGTTCATCCTTCTACAATTTCTACAAAACCAAGGATGGTAGGTACCTTGCAGTGGGCTCATTTGAGAAGAAATTTTTTGATAGATTACTAGAAGGGCTTGAAATAGAACATGAAACAAAGAATCACCTGTTTGACAAGGAGATAATCAAGAAGATAAAACAGAGAATAGCAGAGAAAACCTATGATGAGTGGATGGAGATATTTTCAGAGATTGATGCCTGTGTGGATGGAGTGAAATCCTTATCAGAGGTCAGTGATGAGTTTCCAACCAGCCTCATTCCCTTCACATTCGATTAAAGAAAAACTATCAGAATAAATCTATTTCATAGTTTGAAGAGATTAGTATGAATTTCATGATGATGATCATTATAGATACTCAGTAGGATAATATCTATCAGATGTAATTAATATTTTAATCATAAATTTCCTAAGAAAATTTATATAAGGAGAAATAATCCATTCAATGGAATGAGTACTCATAAGTCAATATTAATCCAGATTCTTTGCATAGTTACTATAAGTTTCCTGTTGGTAGCAGATAATTCATTAATTATTACTACAGAGGACATGTCTTTATCCTATCTATCTTATATGGGTGGCAATGATTTTGATACCTTGACAGGAGGAGCTGCAGGAGAGGATACTCTTCTCTATGTAGGCTGGACGCAATCAAATAATATGAGCACAACTATCGACGGTGATGCCAGTTTAAATGGTTCCATGGATGCATTCTACTCGATAGTAAATTATAATCAAACAATTCTCTTTGCCAGTTATCTAGGGGGTTCAAGTGATGATCAGGCAAGAAGTGCCACTGTTGATACTGAGGGTAATTACTATATTCTGGGATCCACTCAGTCTACAGATTTTCCAATTACCTTAGGTACGTTGAATGAGACCTACATTGGAGGGGAGGATGTCTTTATTACCAAGATCTCTGATTCTGGAGAAATATTGGCATCATCATTTTTCGGAGGTACTGGAAGAGAATATGGTGATGTAATTAAGGTGGATGGCCATGGAAACTTGATTATTATTGGCTCAACCACATCGAACAATCTTCCTGTTACTAACAATGCCTACGATACCACATACAATGACTATGACGATATCTATATTGCCAATATCTCCAATGATTTGACCACACTACACTATTGCAGTTACTTAGGTGGATCGGATTCCAGTGAAGCACCGGGAGATTTTCTACTAGCTGGGGAGTTGATGTATATTGTCGGTAGAACTCGATCTAATGATTATCCCGTGACAGATGATGCCTACCAGCCTCAAAATAATAATACAGGTGGAGTATTTGCTCATGATGCAGTAATCAGTATTCTTAATATGACTAGCAACACCATGCTGTATTCCACATACTACGGGGGATCGTATAATGATATTGGTAATTCTCTATTCATTGATGATCATGGAAACCCTACCATAATTGGGGAGACTGGATCCAATGATCTGGTGACGACACCAGGTGCAGATCAAACAATTGGTGGCTATTCAGATGGATTTGTGTTTCATCTCAACCTATTTGGCTATGGAGAGGAGACCCTAAAACCTGATGCTCAGGAATATTATTATGCGAGTTATCTCGGCAGCAGCTATGATGAGGCAGGAGGGTTTCTGCTGAAACCAGTGGGCCCAAATGCCGAGAATTGTACAACCTTCCTCATATTTGATCAACTTACTACTTCGGGTAAATACCAGCCAAGCCTCTATGAGATGCTCAATGACATCATTACAGATGCAGATCCTGCAGTGGGTAATTATTTCACTCATTATGCAATAACTGGAGATAGTAGCATAGAAGGCACAATTGTCTGGGGGCGTGCAGATCCTGAGGCTGACTGGTGTGCATATCGCATAATTGGCAATACACCTTCAGATACCATCGCTGTTAGTTCAGATGCATTTCAGAAAAAATATGGAGGTGGGTATCAGGATGGATTCATTGCCACTCTACATTATACAATAACCTACGATACCAGCACCACATCAAGCTTGAGTAGTTCGGATACTTATACCTCAAATCCAACAGATACAAGCTCAGAGAGCATCTCTAGTTCAGAAGGAACTACTTCAAAAACACAAACTGAGACATCCACGACTTTAACTGCACCACCATCAGAATCAGTGAGCAGAAGAGAGGGAAGGATAGGTGAATTCGGCTTTCTCATAGGTATTCCTGTCCTTGTGTGGAGTAAAAGAAAAAGTAATATCTAGGATTATCAACATATATAACCGAAATGACACAATTTTTAATCACCTCGAATAAGGTAAGGTATGGCTTTTTTTGCACAGGAAACGCTCAGATTTCTTATTGAGTTGAAGGAGAACAATAATAGAGAGTGGTTTCAAGAAAATAAAAAAATCTATGAGAAGTATGTAAAGAAACCATTCAAGAAATTCATAGATGAATTAATTTTTGCGATTCAAGAATTTGATAAAGAACTCGAGACTGATTCTAAAACTGCAATTTTCAGGATTAATAGAGATATCAGGTTCTCAAAGGACAAAACTCCCTATAAACCACATATTAGCGCTTCAATCAAATCTGGAAAGCGAACTCAAGCCAATACTCCAGGGTATTATATCCAAATATCTGGAGAGACTATTGCACTTGGAGGAGGTGCTTACTTTCTTGACAAATTTGGATTACAGGCCATCAGAGAGCATATACTGAAGAATATGGAGGAATTCAATCAACTTCTTTCCAAAAAAGACTTCAAGGAAAAATTCGGTGAAGTCTATGGAGAAAAAAATAAGCGTCTACCTACTGAATTCAGAGATGCCGCTGAGATGCAACCTGTGCTTTACAACAAACAATTTTATTGCCATGCAGAGATTCCTGCTACTATGATTCTGGATGAGAATATCCTTTTTCTACTATCTGATTTCTATCAGATTGTTTTTCGTATGAATTCATTCTACAACGATGCTCTGAGTAAAATGAATAAATGATGTTTATGCAATCTAATACCGTGATGACTTGATTTTTGAAGTAACGAAATTTATTAATGTCGCAATAGGAGTAATTTAAGATGAAAGAGATTGATGAACTCATCAAATCAGGGAAGTTGGATGAGGCATTATCAGAAGTTAAGAGTAGATTAGAACACAATCCACTTCCTGTACTACAAATAAAACAAGTCGAGATATTTATTCACAAAAATCAAATGGAAGAAGCTGAAATTCAGGTTAATGAACTATTGCAACATGATATTCCTACTGAGTATCTAGTGGATAGTCTCTATTACAAGGCATTTATTTTTATGAGAAAAAGAGAATATGACAAAGCAATAGAGATATTAGATGAAGCATTGAATAAAATTACTCCAGAGATCCCAGAAATGCATGAACGAAAGCTAACCATTTACCAGAGGAAGGCACCTATTCTCTTTGAATTGGGACGGTATAATGAAATGCTGGAGATAACTGATTCAGGTATCCAAGTAGCCAACCTAATCAATACTGAGGATGCTAAGATTGCAACTGCGAATTTTTATTACAACAAGGGTATGTGTCTGCATGTAATGGGAGAAATCGAACCTGCTCTGGATGCTATGGAGAAAAGTAGAAATATCAATGAGGAACTCGGTAGACAGCTCTCCATTGGCTACAATTACATGGAGGTAGGTGGAATTAAGCAAGCAGTAGGAAGACTTGAAGAGGCACTAGAGGATTTCAAACGATCACATGATCTCTTCCATGAGTATGGCACTGAAATACAACAATCCTGGAGCTATACGGATCTGGGAAATGTATATCTGCTCATCGGAGATGTTAATCATGCATTAGAATACTATGAGAAGGCATTACCCATCTATGAAAACGGAAATGATAATCGTACTCTGGCAAATCATCTGATTTCTATGTCCAATGCCTATCGTGCGCAAGGTGAATTAGAAAAGGCCATGCAATTTGCCAAAAGAGCAAAAGTGCTCTATGAGAAGGTGGATAATAAACCCTATCTAGGTAAATCCTATGAGAGTATGGCTGAGACCTATATGTTGCTAGGTGAAATAGACAAAGGCTCAAGTCATATCAATCAAGCAAATGAATTATTCAGATCAAGCAATACCATTACATGGCTAATTCCAGCACTCTACCAAGAATTTAAGATAAAATTGAATCAACGTATAGATGTAAAAGATATGATCTCAGAATTGGAAGTTCATGCTTCCGAGCAACCTCTATTCAGGCATTACTTCCATTTAGCCAAGATTCTAACATTAAAAGAAAGCGATAGACTGCAACATAAAGCTGAGGCGCAAATACTGGCTAACCAGATCCTAGAGGAACCCATGACTGATTTCAGAATACGCCATGAGGCTACTTTTGCCATGTTGGATCTTCTATTTGAAGAATTTATCAATTCAAACAATAAAGTAATACAAGCTGAGATAGAACAAAAACTGGGTATGTTACTTGATGAAGCTAAAAAGGAATATGCAGTCGAAATACAGCTAAAGGTCATTATTTTGCAGAGCAAGCTGAAGTTATTGAATGATGAGGTAAAACTTGCAAGGTTTATGTTGAATCAGGCCAGTAAACAGGCAATTGAGAGAGGATATCAGATCATTGCACAGCAGATCACATCAGAACTGATGCAGATAGAGGATAAGAGAAGAATATCTCTGGATCAGGTGAAATCCTTCTTCAAGACCTTATTATTTGGTCAGAAAAAACTGGATGAAAATGAGGTTCCCATGTTATTCATGATTATTTCAAGTAGTAATGGTACATCAATCCTATCTGAAAAATTTAATCAAGATCATCTTGATGATCAGCTCATCAGTGCTTTCTTATCTGCTATCAATGCCTTTGTTTCAGAAGCATTCAACCAATCAGGAATCGTTGATCGTATAAAGTTCAGAGAGTATAATATAGTATTACAACCAGCATATAACAGCACCCTTGCCTATATTGTACAGGGAGAATCGTATAAATCTACTCAAAGGATGCTTGTAATGGCAGATAGAATAAGTAATTCATCGAAAATTAAGGGTGAGATTGATCAAGCAGTAAAGACTGGTATCGAACTTGACTCCAAACTACTTCTAAGCTATATATCAGAGATATTTGAAATGGAATAGTATAGGAATGATTCCAACATGATATTTTATTTATTATTTTGAAATTCAAATAGCTATGTGGTTGAATTTAAGAATTACAATTGTAATCGCAGATTATAAACCGAAATAGAGATTTTAATAAGATTTCTAGATGCTATTTAAAAATACCCACCAATACCTATGTACTGAAATAGTAACCAATAGATACTCTAGCTAAAAAAATCTCTTTATACACTATATGTAACCTTGATTTATGAAAATTACAATCCCTCAAGAATACACTTCAATATCCAATTTACCAGTCTTTGAGATACCTGATTTTGTTGAGAAAATGGACGAGTTCATTGCCAAAGCTAGAGTGTTGAATGAGGAAAAACATGATTTTTTCAAGAAAATCACCCATCTTGGAATTGTGGGAATAGGTGGATCTCAAGTACAACCACTCGTATTCAGACCTCATTCAAAAGTCAAGGTAAGCCATCTGGAGGTCCCAGATCCCTATGTATTAAAGGAATTGCTCAAGGAAGAAGATCTACAGGTACTATACATATCAAGATCGGGTCAGACAAAGGAAGTATTGAGTTTTGTCCCCTACCTCATAGATTATCCGACTATGGTAGTAACCAATGGGGGCCATCTGAAAGAGATTGCTGAGATCATGCGCTGGCCTACCATCCCAGTAAGTCACGATATTTCAGGCAGATTTGCCATACAAAATGAGTTAGGGATTGTTCCAATGATAGCTATGGGTATTGATCCAGTTGAGTTCCTCTCAGAATTGAAGAAAAGCTATGATGAGCATTTTAAATCAGGGTCAGCTGCAGAGAAAACAGCTTTAGCAATATTCAATTTGGAGAAAAAAAATATTGCCAAAATGAGAGTACTACCATCTGGGGCCTACACACAGGGTCTGGGTATACTACTCACCCAACTACTTAATGAATCCGTACCAAAACATCCAGATGATAAAATTGATGTATCACTTCATATAATGCCACGTTCTGCCCATTCAGATCTGCAAAGATGGTATGGAGGAGTAAAGGATTCTTCAATATTCTCCATCAGCTGCCAAGGATACCAAGAGAGCGCACCTGATAAGGAAGTAGCTGATAAAGTGCGACAATTACTACCAGGATCAAGGGCTACATCTGGAGAGCACCTAAATATCACCACCCTAGCAGTGGAGGATACATTCCCAGGCCCTGTATTCAAGGTTGTACTTGAAGAAGACAGCATCACAGAACTTGCATCATGTATTGGATTTTTCCATGCAATGACCGTTAGATTATGCCAAATTAAAGGTTCTCCACCATTTGACCAACCAGCTGTACAACTATACAAAGAGCGAGCTAGCGAAATATACAAAGAAATAGAATGATTCATCTTTTAGTATCATATCTCATTCTAAATTGAGAATTAACTAAATTCATCAGCAATAAGTTTGGCTATCTCTGCAGTCTTCTCTGATTCTATAAATCCAACAACTTTTGACTTCACAATGGAATCTAGTATGTGACTGATTTTTCCAACAATACGTGTAATACGATCGTGAACAAACTCATTTTCTCCTTTGAATACATACACAAAGAAAAATTGCTTGTATTTTCTCATAATTATCGTGAAGCTCTCATGGTTAATTTTCTCAATGTATCCCCCTTCTTGTCCGAAAGCGTCATTGATAAAGGTATTAATGGCAGATAGGAAGCTGGCTATAAGCTCTTCCTGAACAGAATCTACATTGGGAAATTTGTGGCTGAAAATATGAATCCCATAATCAGTTGCAATGAGAAAATATAGTGAGCTCTCATTATCAAATGGCCCATCTCCCCGGCTAGTATTTATCGTTCTGAAACCTGCATTTGCCCTGAGATAATCATTAGCATTGATCAATTTCATGAATTCTCGCTGCTCAAAAAATAATTCTAGTTCTTTGGAGAATAGATGCGATACTTTGGGATCATTGGTTCTGCTACCAATCTCATAGGCCTTGATGATGTTTTCCTTGGCAGTCTCCATATCATTTAAGATAATATTGAGTTTTGATATAATCAAATACTGGATTGCTTGAGCCAATAATTCAGTGGAGGATTTTAACAAGTTTACCAGTGAGTTTATCCTGTTAATACCATCATCATTTCCAATCAGTCTCAATTCTATGAAGAATATCTCACTGAGATGATAAATTGCTATCATAGTATGATAGGCACCAATATGAGGAGAATAGATTATTTTGGATAATAGGTACGATGCTTTGGATAAACCTAGAATTGTTAATTCAGACTTGGCAAGAATAGCAGAAGCCCAGTCATAATTCAACTCCAAAATTTGATTGCTTGGATGCATTTCATGCAATTTCTTAAGTCTCCCTATCAGATTTTGTGTCTTTGAATGATCCCTGTACACCAGATACAACTCCAGTAAACTTACAAGAATAGTGCTAATGGAATACACATCATCATTATCCTCAGCAAGAGTCAATGCCTGTCGGAAGGTTTTTGTGGCTTGCGAATAATCATTATTGACCCAATGGACTTCTGCTAGTTTAATGGTAACTATACACTGCCACCGAGAATCATTGAATTTCTTAGCGATAAAGATTTGCTTTTCAAATAATCTAAGCAAATCAAAAGATATCTCATCCCTAGCTAGGGTATACAGATAAACTTGAAGAAATTCACTCTGTACTCGATGTTTGTAGTAGTTATCAAGATCAATATTATCAAGGTCATATTCATAGATTCCCTTCAAATTACCCAGATATCGATCAAATATATTTCGATTCTCTCTCAGAACACCTGTAGTACGATATATTTCAGCGAGTTCAAGGATGACATGGTAACGGTCATAAAGTTGCAATTTGCCTTTAAGTAATTGGAAGGCTAACTGCATTCCTTCCTTATGCAATCCTCTTAATCGTAGCAATTTCACCTTGAATATCTCTTGTATTGTTTTAGGATAATGAAGTAAATCAGACTCCAATACATCTAATTCTCTTGAATCTGAGAGTTCAAATAGTTTCTTCAGATTCAAATTACTCATTTGTAGATTGGTAAAAAATAGCTTATTAAATTTGTGACGAAATCAGCTATCATTGAGTTATCGTTTTGAAAGAAAATAGAATAAATTGATATTACATTTAAACTAGCTTCAATTTTACTTTTAATTTAAGAATCTGAGATCATTGCATTATGCAATTTTTTTGTTGTAGTCTCAGCATTCATAGTATGATAAATAGATCTGAGAGTAGATATTTTACGGAAGGGGAAGAGAGTGAGTAGAAACTCATTCCATTCTTGCTTTATTTCTTGGTTCATCCTTAGGAATCTAACCTTTATTACTCGTCTCATTCTCTGTGTAATTAAATTAGAAATCCACATACCGTATAAGTACTGTAATAATGTTGAAAAGAAAATTGTGACAGCAATGATCATTGAGATTCCAGAAATATTCAATAAAATAGTAAATGATGCTGCAATTATAGGAAGTACTATCATTCTAACCAAACTCAAGAGTGTACTGTTTCCAATTGCCATTGTAAAGGAATCTAAGAGGTAAAGAAGTTGGTCAGGATATTTTCTTGTTGATAGCTGATTGAGTAATGGAATAGAAATGAATAATTGATCATGGCCAAATACTTTCTGAACAGAGAATTGATCAACAATATATGGTGTCACACCCACCGCTGCCAATCCCCCTTTTATTAAAATATGATGTCTGAAACTTGTTTGTTGCACTGCATTTCTCTGAGCATAATATAGTATTAGAACTAGCAATGGGAAAAATAGAAACCAATGAACTGAGACGAGAGAGGCGAGAAATACAGCCAGTGCACTAATGCTTAATCTAGCATAAATTCTCAAATTCATTGCATTGGATATTAGTTGCTGATATTTTTTAGTATTATTGGAAAATAATGAATTTGAATTTGTTGACTTCATTATTTTCATACCTATGCTACGAATATGAAGAAATGACAGTGCATACAAAATAAATACAACAACTGATGCACCTAATAGATATGCTGGATCATCAGTGATAAAAACGAAGGTGACAATAATGAGCAATGTCCTAGCTAATTTTCGCAAGAAATGATGATGAAAATAAGGTTCTAAATCTATTTGTGGGGAATAGCTATCAATAATCTGGGTAACAATTTGCGGATCTTGTAGTTCTGGAATAATAAAACTATGAGAGAATGCCTTTTCTAAGGATACTGATCCTTCGTAGCCTTCTATATAGCCTTGATATAATCTCCTCTGCTCTCCTCTCCTAAAAGCAGAAAATCCAATGGGTACAGACAATAGTAGGATGAGATAAAAATAATCATGAGGGTGATGAAATCCATTAATGATTGCCATTACTATTATAGAAACTAGGGTCAACAGTAGCAATAATACAGATACTGCCGATAAATAGGAAGACTCTGATGCAGTGAAATTTTCTTTTGATAAACTGGTTTTGAATTTATTTAGCTTGAGTATCACAGGAGCAAATATCAGAATGAACAGTATGCCAAAGGAATACATAATGAAGCCAAGAGCAAAATTATCCTTATCTGGATAATCTGATACTGCAACAAATGATAATAAAATGAAATACAAGAATATAGAGAGAAGGATCTTGGCTATTTTATTCATTAAGTCATTCAAATTATAATGTTAAATATGTGTTTTCTAAATTTTACATATAAGTTACAATAAATCTTGTGACTGATGAAAATAGGTGTCACTCCTACTGATTCAATTAAACACAATTCTTTTATTACGAAAGTTGCACATATTAAGAACTTGATTAAAGGTGTTTGCATTGGAAATGAATACATTAAATCATACTATTGAGTTGTCAGATATTAAACCTTCCTAAAAATATAACCTGATGGAGATATAGTGTATCCTATACCTTTCTGAGTCTTTAGCAATATTTCTTTTGTAATTTCCATCTCTTTTTTAGGAATAAAGTACCTCTCTAAGTTTTTATCTGAGATTCTGAATTTTTCATCACTAAGGCGATTATAAACACCAATGAATTCATACTCATCATCCAGTGATGCCATTGTGGCATCTCCATGTGAGTTATTACAAACCAAAATTCCTCCTTTTTTCAGATATTTTTTGACTGCTTGACCTACAAATCCAGCATACTGAGATATTAGCGTATCATAGGATTCTAATGGCTCTGCAAGATTTTTATAATAATCCTGATGATAAAATGTAATTTTACTTTTTCCAGCATATTCTTTATCATTCTCTATAAACTTCAATACTTCAGTGTCTTCGAAAAATTTATTTGTATTTTTGAATGAATCTACATAGGTAACATCAGGGAAGATTAATGATGGTGTAATATGTACATAACAACCAGGATAAAGAACTCTCTCTGAAGTAAACTTTTTATCTAGTTCTCTAAATAGTCCTATACTCGTGTATTCTTTACTCAGGTGATGTTTTTTATATAATTCAAACATAAATCTCAATTTCTCATGATGTATAAAACAATAAGTTTGAAATCGCGACTAGGATCTATTAGCTTACCTGTTTATATCTGAAACATGTAGTTTCATGATCATTGACCATACCTACAGCCTGCATAAATGCATACACTATAGTGGGCCCGACAAATTTAAAGCCTCTTTTTTTCATCTCTTTGCTTATATGTTTGGAGAGATCAGTAGAGGCAGGAATCTCTTTTATTGTTTTGTATTGATTAATTATAGGTTCCCCCACAAATTGCCAGATATAATTGCTGAATGATCCAAATTCTTTTGTAACCTCGATAACCAATCTTGCATTACTGATAATAGCTTCTATCTTACCCCGATGTCGTATGATTCCTGGATCCTGAAGTAATTGATCTACTTTCTTTTCATCATACCCAGCAACTTTTTTGGGATCAAACCCGTCAAATACTTTTATAAATCGTTCTCGTTTATTAAGAATGGTAGACCAGCTTAGACCAGCTTGTGCTCCCTCAAGACATAAAAATTCAAATAATTTTGTATCATCATATAGTGGATTCCCCCACTCCTTGTCATGATATTCCACCATTAATGGATTGGATCCAGCCCAGGCACAACGTTTCATAGGTGTAGGTTATCAACGATCAATAAGTATATTGTCCTTGAGGAAAAAATAACTTGATAATTATTCTTTAGCAGCTATTTTCTCTTTAACTACATTAGGAGTTAGGTAACCCAAATAAAGCGAGATAAGTGATAAGACAATTAAAAAGCGGATGACTATTAGTGAGCCTGCATTAGTCACTCCAAAAATACCATCAGCAATTGCACCAAATACAAATAATACAGCTCCGAGGCTTATTATCCTTGTTTTGAACCTGATTATCGGATCTTGTGTATTGCGAGATATAATCAGATAGGTAACAGCCACGTAGAATAGGATGAATAGTGCAAAAATGTAGGTGATATATGTTGTGATACCTGTAAATGTACTATCCTTGAATATCGTTCCTTCTAGCTCATGAACCTCAAATTCCTTAGCGATATATATCAGGTAGAAGTAAAATAGACTCAAAGTGCCTAAAATACCCAAAACATAGAATTTACGCCTTGGTTTTGATTGATCAAAAGATGCAGTGATATAACTCCAAACAGTACTAAATACTGCTACACTCCATGCATAAGAGAACACATAGATAGTATCGCTGACGGCTACATCAAACAGATATCCCAGAAAAACAATCGTAGTACCTATCCAGGGACTGGGTAAGGCAAAGAATAGGATGGAAGAGAGTAGCATCATACCTTTTTTACTGCTGAGATATTTCCCAAGGGAGATTATTCCCATCGTATATCCAATTACAATTGGAGTAATTGTCAGAATACCTACAAGTAGATCAATTCCAGATATTGTATTCATGGACTTCATAATGATAAAATACTATATAAGATTATTCCGACAACCTATTCAAATTATCTATAAATAGTATAAAAGATATATGTAAGTTATAGAATTATCTCTATTTAGTCAACATATAGCACAAGAAGGCTTTTCCTAGCAATATTGCATTTAACTCATAGATACTCCGAGATTATGAGGACAACTCAGATATATCTGAATGCATAATATATACATGAAGAAAGATGTATGGAATATTAGAAACTTTCGGGGAGAGGAAGATCCAATCCTATGGGATAAGTATCATCGTGATTTGTACCATAAGTATCGGATTTATAAACGTAGGAACAACACAATATAAACTGGGTGTACAATCAACAACCTGGCAGGAAATAGAGGCCATTATCACTAAATCTCGGTATTTTGAAGATGAGGTGGAAGATATGGTCACCTATATAGTGCTAATTGATTACAAATTCTATGTTGATGATAAAATATACTGGGGGGATCATTTCACACCATTGATGGATTATAAAGAGTTCTGGGGAGAGAAAGCAGCCATCAAAATGGTAAAGGATAATTCAGAAGGAGAGAATATCACCATCTACTATAATCAACGTAACCCAGATCAGAATGCCATGAGTACAGGTGTGGAAAATAAGGCTAAATGGAAGATCTTGTTTGGAATTATTTCAATGATTATCAATCTAGTTCTTGGAAGTCTATCAGCCACTTTGTACCGGAGGATACAGAGGAATAAGTATTTTATTGCCACTAAGTGTAAAATACTTGATGCTTATGTCAAGGAAGAGGAAAGAACAGATGATGAAGGTGCAAAATATATGGTCTATTATCCCATAATAGAATATGAGTACACTATCCATGGGAAGAAATATCGAAATGATGTGATCTATGCCTCAGGAGTGGAAAAGATATTCAGTCAGGAAGTTCCAGCACGTCTAAAATTGGAGGAAATAACTCAAAGAGGAGAGACATTTGTATTCTACAATCCACAAGATCCTGAGGATGCAGCACTGCAAAAACCAAGTTTTTCAAGAGTAAGTATGCTGTTCTACTTGTTCACTGGTTTGTTGAGTATAATACCTCTCATCATCTGGATATTCGAGGATAAGGATATTATCACTGCAGATAATTTACTCTTGTAAAAATTAATCTGTGTAGATTTATGCTAATTTGCTCACAAGATACTCACGTGCCATCTCAAGTTGATGTGGTTTATCAACATCAAATCCCAGTTCTGCATATTTCGTTGGTACTATGCGAGATGGAACGGTGAGAAGATGTGTCATGATGTGTGATGTTTCCTGGAATTTCACTCGTTTGAATATGTACCTGAACATGAGCCATGGTGAAAAAGAAAATAAACCCTTCAAGAAAAACTTTCGATTCTCAGTTAATCGTACAATTACATCATATTTTGCTACGAGATCTGGGGCATCCACCATCTCCATATCACCACCACACAGACTAATATCACGCAAGTTCATATAACTCCGACCAGAACCAGGGAATGTTTTCTCCATGATATCTTTAGGCACCATTGAATGGTAAAATGTATCACTGAAATTCGATTCTGAACAGTCTTGTATGAATTGAGTGATTGCCTCAGGCATAATGGTGGGAATATCCCCAGTGGTGATGATGATTTTTTGTAAGCCCTCAGGAAAGATACCATCAATCTTCTCGGAAATTCTTAGCATCTCAGCAGCTCCAGCCTGTATCTTATCAACCAGCCTGCCTTCTAACATCTTGAACGAAACTCTATCCCTGTCAAATCCATCGGGAATAGTAATGGTATTCTCGGGTATTCCTGCGATCAGAATATAAGAAGCTGCTTCAGAAGCGATGATGGCTTCTATAACATACGTGATCATAGGCTTACCTTCTATCTTGATCAACGCCTTGTAATCCACATCTGCATACTCCATCAACGCATCTCTCACAGTTGGGCTGCCAGCAGTGATCAGAAAGGGGAATTTCAAAGTCATTATATGAATATAAAATATCTAATTTAAAAAATTATAGACGATAAAAGATATACTGAAATTGATTCTATTAGTGATTATATCCTTACTGAACTTCTAATAAAATGATTTTGGGGTTTTTCAGAAAATCATATCAATTACTTGTACCCAAGCTTGTGCGCTCTTCATTCTTATTGATGAGAAATGCAACTCCAAGCAACATCGATCCTACGAAACTCACCAGGATCACCCAGTAGAAACTATATCTGATTCCATAGGAATCTATGAGAAATCCTGTGATGAGTACTAGAGGCAAGCCTAATCCCTGTGCAATCGTGGGAAGCAGGGAGTACATTGAGTTTCTGTATTCATCAGGAACGAGATCAAGATTGATCTTTGATTGTAATACACCCTGTAGGCTTTCCCAGAAAGAGGGTATTTGGTATAATGCAAAAAATCCCAGAACTTGATAAAAATTGAAGCCTGCAGGAGGCCAGGAAAAATAGTAAACCATTATAAAACAAAACCAGATGGAGTTCGAGATGAGTGTACAGAAGAATACCCAGAAGTAATCCTTCTTAAAAAATCGGATAATTTTGATTATGAGTATCTGCCAGAGTAAACCTGAAAAAAATATCAAACCACGTAAGACTCCAGCCCCAGCATCAGATCCAGTGTATTCTGCATACAGGCGGAACAATAAAAAAGGATACCAAATATTTCCATTTGCAGCCCAGATAAATGCAATTCCCATGAAATAATAGAACATGGTTCGATTCTTCAAGAATGCCATGAAACTGTTCTTTACCTGGGAGAGATATTTTGTGGAACCGACAGGCTCCTCAAATGGAAGGAATTTGAGAATGATGAGGAAGATGAGTATGAGAAGTACAGTAAATACAACAAACACTGCTTCCCGGGAGACATAGGTCGAGATGAACCCTCCTGATACAAATCCAGAGATCGCCATTGTAGAATAAAGGAAACTGATCCTAGAAATATAATCAGAGAATATTTTCCTTTCAGGATCAATATCATTTGCCAATCGACGATACGAGTTGTCATACCAAGCCTCCAAAGCCCCTGATTCCTGAGATGCACCTATTGCGAAAAGGGACATGAAAATCAGGTAGGAAGAGAAAGATTGTGCAAAGAGCAGGAATGGTGTTGCACCTAATTGAAAGATATAGGCGATAACTAAAATCTTCTTATGCCCGATCATGTCTCCAAGATTTCCAGTTGGGTAATCAAGAACTGCTTGGATACCATAATATGCAGCCCAAATAAAAGCAACCTTCAAGGGTTCGAGTGTATCGAGGTAAAACAGGGTGATTGTAATCAGAAAGAGATTGCCGGAGAGAATTCGTATACAATCAATTAACAATTTAAGATACGTATACGACTTTAGTTCTGCAGGTAAGGCATCTATTCCCAATCTTCCGGCAATATTCATAGCAATGAAAAGGTCTTCTGGTTAATATAGTTTTGTCTTGTATCCAAAATCCAAATAGGATTGAACTTATAGGCCTGAACGATGAAAATCACCAATATTGATCAAGTTCTCTCATAAATGATAATTAATATAATAAATTTACTTTTTATTTACAAGGGATTATATAGTAAGCTGTCAAGATAGGCTACAATGAATGATTTGGCTGAATTGGTACGACTATCTGGAAAAATTCTGGTGGAAGATTTGAAAGAACGACTCAACTTAGAAGAAGAGGAATTAATAAAGTATTTACTTGAACACTATGATCCTCTCTTCCATGATAAAGAAATAACCATTGAGTAGGAATATCCTATTCAGGTTATCTTGAGTATGAATCAAGCACTTCAATATTATCCTCGATCAATATAATCTCTTGAGCAAGATAGATTTTTATGATTAGGCAAATTGGTAAATTTGTGGATGTAGTAATAGCCATCGATCTTGATGAAACAATCATAGATATATTTGAGGCCCTGTCAGATTTTGCTAATTCTAGGTATAAAACCAAATTCAGCAAGGAGGATTATACAGAGTATTCGATTTATAACATTCTACCTATTACAAAGGCTGAATCATTTATTCTTGTTCAGGAATTCTACAAAACAGAGGAATTCCTTCAATTAATACCAAATAAAGATGCTATAGAGTATATTCCAAAGATTAAATCACTTTCAGATAGTATTACCATAGATATTGTTACTTCAAGAGCTGGAGATCATGTAATTGAGAACACCAATAAAATGCTTTCCAAGTATTTCCCTAACTGTATCCGGAATGTTCATTTTGGATCCCAACATGAAATTGTGGACAAGGGCGATATTCTGAAAAGCATAAACGCTAAGGTTTTTGTTGATGATCACCTCAAGCATATTAAATCCGCAAGTAGCATATGTGAGTATGTATTTCTAATTAATCAGCCCTGGAATACTTCTGAGAGGGAAGAAAAAAAATATTTTCCTGATGGATTACCTGATAATGTAACACGGATAGATGATTTTAGCCAATTGTACTCAATATTAAAGAATTCTATTGATTAGATACTTCTACTAATTCAATCATCAGCTTGATTTGTTTCAATTCCTATGTACTAACTAATTATCTTTACATAGGATTAATTATACTTCCGTTTATGGATTACGAGAAGTACAGAAGCCTATTCAGAGGAGAGGACATGCCTCTATGTTATCTTGATCTGGATTTGCTAGATAAAAATATTGACGCTATCACCAAACAGATGGAAGGAACGAATAAAACAATTCGTTTGGCATCCAAATCACTTCGTGTACCATCCATGATTGAGCATATACTAAAACATGACAATATCGAAGGCATCCTGGCTTATTCAGCTACTGAGGCTGTATTTCTTTCACAGCAAGGAATAGATGACATTATTATTGCCTATCCAGTGATGAACGAGAATTATATCCGCCAGGTACTTCTGGAGAAAAAGAGAATCTACTTCATGGTTGATCTTAAGGAACATGTGGATCAGATCGCTACTGTGGCAAAGGAGCTTGAAACAACTGCCAGATTGTGTATTGATATAGATATGACGAGTAGGTATCCTGGAGTGTACTTTGGGGTTTACCGATCATCAATTAAATCAGCAGATCAGGTGAGAGTGCTGGGAGAGTATATATTACAGAGTAAACATGTGAAACTCGAGGCAATCATGGGATATGAGGCTCAGATTGCCGGAGTAGCAGATAGATCCCCGGCTAGGAGCTTCATCCTCAACGCAGTGGTGAGATTGCTAAAAACTAGATCCATTGCCAGTGTGGCAAGATTCAGGGGAGAAACCATCAGAATTCTCAAGGAACAGGGACATCCCATAACTATAGTCAATGGTGGAGGAACTGGATCTGTGAAGTCAACTAAAGAGGAAGAGGGAGTGACAGAAGTAACCGTAGGATCGGGTTTCTTCTCTCCTGCACTATTTGATTACTACAATGACTTCAGATATGCACCAGCCATGGGTTTTGCCATAGAGGTGACTAGAAAACCTGAAGATAATGTGTACACCTGCCATGGAGGAGGTTATATAGCTTCAGGATCAATTGGAATAGACAAACAACCAGAAATTTTCATGCCAGCAGAAGCAAGCTTTTTCGCAGATGAGGGATGTGGCGAGGTACAAACACCGATCAAGTACAAGGGCAAACTGAAACTTGGGGATCCAGTTCTATTAAGACATGCCAAGGCAGGAGAGTTGGCTGAGCATTTCAATGAGGTTCTGATACTAAAAGATGGAAAAATTATTGATAGGGTGAAAACCTATCGTGGTTTAGGTAAGAAATTTCTCTAGGGTTATTGTCTTGGTTTTTGAGCTTCTGATTCGACCGACATTCCAGCTAATGCAACCTTGATGATACCAAGTGGACCGGAATTGAAGAGTGCATCAATCAGCTTCTGGAATTTGCCATATTTGGTTTTGGTGTAAGGATACCAATTAGCCTCCAGCTTGGAGCTCTGCTTATCAATCACCACAGCCTTGATATTCACCATACCCATCAATCCATCAGTACCTTTGGATCGACCAAACCCGGATTCCTTAACTCCACCCCATGGAAGATAGGGATTACCCTCAGTTATCATGACATTGTTGATGGACACCGCACCTACTTCTAACAAATGAGCCACTCTTTCTGCTCTTGTAACATCCTTGGACCATACACTGGCAGAGAGACCATATACAGAATCATTAGCTAGATTGATAACTTCCTCCTCTGTCTTGAATGAGACCACCGGAATAATCGGTCCAAAAGTCTCCTCGACAAAAATATCCATGCTAGAATCCACCTTGGTTAGGATGCTGGGATTCAAAAAGAGATCCTTATTATCACCTGTTGTGTATATCTCTGCTCCCTTGAGTTTAGCATCCTCTAGATGTTTGAGCACGATTTCTCTCTGGAAATTGACATTCATACAACCCATATCCGCATCAAAAGCATCAGATACGACAAGTTTATCCATCTCAGTTTTCAATTGTGACACGAACTCGTCATATATACCTTCTTGTACATATACTCGCTCAACAGAGCTGCAAGACTGCCCTGCATTGGTTAGAGCACCCCAGAGCACTCCTGCCACAGTTCTTTTCAGATCGACGTCATCAAACACAATGGCTGGATCCTTACCTCCCAACTCCAAATCACACGGAATGAGATGCAGGGCACATTGAGCCATGATCTTCTTACCAGTCCTCCCAGAACCGGTGAAGAATACTTTGGCAGGTTTGGCATTGATAAGTTTTGCACCTGTCTCTCCATCACCATACACAATATGAACTCCGGTCAGAACACCAAACATCTCCTCCATCACTCCCTTTAATGGTGTCCATTCACTGGGTTTGTACACCACAGCATTACCTGCAACAAAAGCACCAAGAATCGCTAGTGATGCCTGTATGAGTGGATAATTCCATGGCTGGATAAGTAATACCACACCTAGGGGATCATGGTAGATGATAGATTTCTTGCCCATAAGAGAAATAGGTGTCTTCACAGTTCTTGGTTTCAAGGTTTTCTTTGCCATTTTTTCTAGAAATTCGATGTACTCCAGTATACCATACACTTCAGATACCAGAGCATCAGTTCGTGATTTTCCAGTCTCAGCAATTATCTTATCACACAGATTCTCCTGATTTGCGAGTACATATTTCTTAACTTGTTTTACCTGCTCCAATCTCTGCTTGACAGTCATATTTCTCAAAGTATCAAAATCAGCTCTTGCTTTGGCATACACCTCAGCAATTTGCTCATCACTGGGCTTATTGAAGGTATACAATTCCTTCCCATTAAGAGGTGATCTCAGACCTATGCTCATTAATCATCCCTCTCACATTTGACTTCAAAATCAAGCACATCATACACCTTGTGTCCCTTGAAGTCAACCTTGGTTTTTGATGAGTAATAGAGGGTGTACACCAAAGAGCACACTCCGAAGTCTATGAATCTCAGCTGTGTGGCGATGAAAGCTGGAAAATACTTATGTTGTTTGCAGAGTTTTATCACCCATCTGAAGAGGAACTTGGGAAATATACCACCCACAAAGTAGAGGAGTTTGAGATCCTTTAGATCCTGAGGTGCCATGTAGCGTAGAAGGTCATCTGCATGCTCAATACATCCAGTATCAGAGAATTTTGGAAACTCACCGTTTTCTGGAATCAGGGCATCACCAATTTTGTTGATGATTCTAGCCTCTCTATCTGATATGAATTCCATTAGTTTTCTCCTCCTAGTATTTTCACACTCGCCATATGAGACAGAGCCATTATTGTCAACGCGGGATTTATTCCTGGAGAATTGGGGAAGATAGAGGAATCAGTAACATAGAGATTTGGATGACCATGTACCTGAAAATTCTCATTTACTACAGAAGTGGATTTATCCTTTCCAATTCTAGCTCCACCCATAAGATGAAGAGCAAAAGTAAAATCAGACATGATGATCTCCTCAGGGTTCATGGCCTCAAACATCTCCCTAACCATCTCCTGACCTCTCTTCAAATTTTGCTTGTCTTCTTTACCCAAGCTCTTATCATAGCTAATCACACCCTTCTTGTTCATCATTATCCGTCCAGGTTTCTTGTCCCTCAATGCAATTTCTATACAGGCAAGATGATTGTAATTCCTCATAATTTCTTGATGGGTTTTTCCCATGGCATGGGTGAAGAGAATTGCAAGAGATACAGGCTGGGCAAATACATTTTCCATCTTGAATCCCAACTCCCTTGTTTTCATATCATCAGAAGATACACCCTGGAACATACCCTTGTGAGAATTGACAGGTTCTTTGAATCTAGCAAAATTCATATTCTGTGTATGAGTGTAGAAGTATTCACCTACTGCGGGGAGTTTATCTTTATATCCAGATCTGAGTAATATAGTAGTAGTTCCAAGTGCACCTGCTGCAAGTATTACTTTTGAAGCCTCAAATTTGATTTCCTTGCCATCTTTCACACCAGATAAGGTCACATGATCATCATGGTGATCCAATTTCATTATTTCAGTATTATCTGCGATCTCCAATCCTTTCTCCTTTGCTTTTCGGATGAAGGTCACCATGGTACTCTGCTTGGAATCACGTTTGCAACCACCCAAACAGACAATACAATCTACTGTTTTTCCCTGTGAGGATTTACAGCTATTCTGAGCACGTCTTAGTTTGTGCCATTTTAGACCCAATTTATCTGATGCTTCTGTAAAGAGAATAGCATTCCTGTTCCAATTCTCTCTCTCTATCTCCTCTAGAGCCATAGAATTCTCAATAACATCGTAATGCACATTAAGAGCTTCTTCTGTGAAGAAATCAATACCTGATTCCTCTCTCCAATCTTTCAAGGCATATTCATCAAACCTATCCATGAGGGCCTGATTGACAATGGATCCACCTCCAAGGCATTTTCCACGCATGAAAATATGCGATGCTTGTTTATTCATCTCAAATGCACCATTCCAGAAAAGTTGGCTGTTATAATCCATCTCATTATCTGGAAATGTCTCCTTATTAAAGGAGTTTCCTGCTTCGATTAATAGTACTTTTTTTCCTGCATTGGTGAGGAAGAAGGCCATTGCTCCTCCGGAAGACCCCGATCCAACGACTATATAATCATATTTCATCTATCTAATGGTAGATAAGTATGGAGGTTTAATAATGTTTTTCGAGTAAACTAAATAAATTTCATTATTGAAATAAGAAAATGGTATACTTTTTAATGCAGCCCCATACATCCCATAGTATTACTATAGTTAAGAATCATTAATTTTCTGAATCGTCTTCATCATTACAATTATGAAATAGATATGCAATATTGATAATAGATTGGTTTTAATTTCAGTATAATAGGTCACTTTAATTCAGAATTATTTTCGATACTACATCTGCAATTTTAATCCTTGTTACGTTTTTCTGAATTGTAATTTCACAAGATTCTTAATTTAAATTGGGATTACCACCATTAATCCCACAGTGTACTTCAATTTTGGGAGTTAACTTTTCTCGATTATTACGTGTATTGTAGTATTTGCCTACGTTTTGATTAATTCCATTAAGAATGAGTTTACTGAGTTTGCGATTCTTCTTGTTCATTGAAATCTATTTATTGTTATTATAACCAATAATATACTAAATCAGACTGAGAGATCAATAAATGCAAATAATAACTGTACGTACAAATTAGTACATATTTACGCCCTAATTCCATATTTCATTCCCATTTTATTTGCATTGTACTCAGCAATCCTTATTAACAAAGAACGAATTTATTGAATCCATGAGTTCAAGGAAGATCATCAATGAGGATGATACCAGACTGTATGTATTCAAACTGGTTATAATACCTAATGATTCTGGAGAATTACAAGCTGAATGTGCTAAAAGCTGGGAAGCTCAAGGATTTCTTGAGAGTCATATGAGTACCTTGGGAGCTGATTTTCTGATGAAAAGAATACAAGGTAATGGAGTAGTCACAGAATTGCAGATCTGGTTTATTAGCAACAAAGAGGAATTTAGATCACTAGTATTCAGTAAGATACATAATGCATATGCTGTTTTCATTGTAAAAAAGGAACAGATACTGGATGAGGATAATTTACTAAAGTTAAGCTCAAACAATGAACATCTCTTTCTCCTGGGATATTACTCTGATTTGGAAAAGCAGATGATCAGGTCAGAGGTTAATGTTAACATCAAATTCATGAGATTAGAAGATATTAAAAATCAAGAGACACTAAATGAAATATCTAGAAACTATATTACTACACTAAATAACGATCTGAAGGACGAATAGTGTCTCATCTCACTAGATCACATAACCTTTAATTTTCATATCTACTATTTCAATTAGTTTTACTCAGGATTTAAAATTGCTATGCATCAAGAAATTCTATGAATTTTTTTGTTTCATTTTTTTCAATCATTCATGGGAGGTTTATTTCCAAAGATCGCTTAGTGTTCCTCGTAAGTCACCGTTCCATCCTTGGAGATGACAGCTGTGGCATGTCTCAATGCCCAGCAGGAGAATACCACGCCCACTGGCAGAGATGCTGGATGACGTGCTGCCAGCTCAATACCCACGTCGATCACGGTTCCCTCACCGGTCACACCCATGTGGCCAAAGGTACCTTCTTGACTTGATTCAACTCGTTCTATGATGAAAACTAAAAGATTATAGTTAGTATAGCAGATTATACTATTGATTCAACTTCAGAGGTCAAATTTTAAATGCGGTTATTATTATAATCTCATCATTTCCTGTGATTCGATATATTATTTTAATTTTTGTTGCTTTCTTTAGAATTGTAATTTCACATGAATCAGACACTTTTGTACATGGAGCGATAAACCGTTTTATTGGAATTTCAACTATTTCATGAGGATCAATACCTCTTTGTTTCATGCGAATGAAGGCATGTTTTGAAATTTTTATCATAAGGTGCTCACAGTTGCTACAAGTTCGTTTTCAGATAATTTTATCAATTTATCCAAATTAATTTTTGATTTGGAAAAATTTAAGATTTCTATCCCATAAATCTCATCATCCAGATTGAAGTCGATATTGATGAATTTATTCACCTGTTTAGTTTCTTTAATCTCCCCACGATTTATATATATATAGAGAGCATCTACTAAAGAGTCATAAGAAAAATCCATATCTATTTTATGGTTTGCTGAATATATAAATGACTTTAATTTAACTCAATTATATTTATTAAAACTTAAATTCTCAAGTGCAAATATTGATGGTTCATTGGATCTATGGATATTATGCAATCCTCTTGGTGCGAGAATTTGATATCAATTTTCTCGTGTGATCCATCATGAATAAAACAAAAGATGCAAATGGGGAATCCACCAACAGGTGTATCAAAGGAGTGAAGTAATCCACATTTATGGCAAATGTTTTCATGAATGTTAAGCTGATCTATTATAGCAATAGCTTGCTCATTGGAATACTTCCAATTATTTAGTGGAAGCTCATAGGTCAAATTGACCATTAAATGGGACTTCAGCTGCTCAAGACTCATATAACTAAGATTACTGTTAATTGGTGGATCAGGGTCATCTGCTCCGGGAAGACCTCTATTATCTCTGAAACCCGGAAAAGGACCATATATGTGGGTTTCCGATACAAGTGCAAAGGAATTATTGGAAGAAGCTGTGGAAATTATTAGCTGGGAAGGAGAACCTAAATTCTGGTTTAAGGTGGCAGCATTTTCAGTCTTCTGGTCTCAGATATCAATGGGGATAACAATAGGTGCCATTACAGGATCAGCTGAATTGATGAGGAAGTTTTTGACTTATTTGAAAAGGTTCTAAATATTAATACATTACTGCTCTGACAATATGTACGTGATTTCTTCTTTTATTCTGTCATTGATATTCATTTCTAATAAATCTTTTAGCAAGTTTTTATTGGATTTAATTTTTTCTAGTATTTTGTATTGGAACGTGAGAATTGAAGTTGATGAAAATAGGTCAATTAATAGATTTTCTTGATTTACCTTCTGCAACAGTAACATATAGTATCCCTCCTCAGTCCAAGCGTACTCATTCTCAGAAATGATTTCTGCTCTAACCAATTCACAAATTTCTTCTTCTGAAAGTATGTCATTATGCAATAACTCCATAATGATCTTTTCTCTCCAATAACTATTATATTCCGTATCATTTTCGATTCTTGGCAATAATGATTTCAATACATTAAAATCTTTTAAATGTCGAAAAATAGCAGAGATAAACATCATGAAGTGATCCGATTGCGCGATTTTTTCCAGAAATTCTTTATCTTTGACATTTTCAGACCACCTTGGAAACTTTTCATAGTAATCATACAATTCCAGCTCAATTAGACTATCTAATTCCAGATTATTTTCTGATTGATATGACTTCCACTCTTCTTTGAAATCTATTTCTTTGTAACATAGATATATTTCAAAACTCTCAGATACGGATTTGTGATCGATGAAATACCCGAACAGCTTATTAATCCAGACAAAACGTTTTATTTGCCCATCTAGTTTTCTATGAAATCCAATATCATAAATTTTTGTGGCTGCAGCTCCCTTGATTACATCATTTTTGTGACGTTCAATTATTTCATTTAGAATTTCTGAATTGAGATTCCTCTCAAGAATATAGTTCATAATGGTGTTTTGGAAATAATTATCAACCATATAATTGATGTTCAATGGATAAAAAATCACTCTCCTATCAAATTCCTTTTGCTCTATTATCAATTTCGGTAGTTTTTGGAGCATCATCTCATCTATTTCCTTGTTTCCAAGGGAATAGAAATGAATTTCATCTAAGTCTTGCGTGGATAGGATATTATCAAAGTTGTGGATATAATGATTGTGAATTGAGGAATTGTCCCAAGATATGGATATTTTGCAATCCTCTTGGTGCGAGAATTTGATATCAATTTTCTCGTGTGATCCATCATGAATAAAACAAAAGATGCAAATGGGGAATCCACCAACAGGTGTATCAAAGGAGTGAAGTAATCCACATTTATGGCAAATGTTTTCATGAATGTTAAGCTGATCTATTATAGCAATAGCTTGCTCATTGGAATACTTCCAATTATTTAGTGGAAGCTCATAGGTCAAATTGACCATTAAATGGGACTTCAGCTGCTCAAGACTCATATAACTAAGATTACTGTTAATTGGTGGATCGATGTGTTTTTCCCCTGAAACTCTCATTTTTGCTTCTACTAATATAATTTGATTAATTCAGTATATAAACTTGCTGTATTTCAAAGAGTCCAGTGATTCATCTTGTTTTCAATTGATTCAATGATCCAGAGGAGTTTTCCTATGTTTTTTAGTGCTCCTCGTAGGTCACATTTCCATCCTTGGAGATGGTTGCTGTGGCATGTCTCAGTGCCCAGCAGGAGAATACCACACCTACGGGAAGTGATGCAGGGTGACGTGCTGCCAGCTCTATGCCCACGTCAATGACGGTACCCTCACCGGTCACACCCATGGGGCCGATAGGTAGCTCGTTGCACATCTTGTACATCTCCTCCTCCAGACGAGCTACACGTGCATCCTCGGATCGCTTGCCCACAGGTCTCAGCAATGCCTTCTTGGCCAGGTTCATCACTGCATCCTCTCCAGCACCAATGCCAATACCCACTCTGTATGGTGGACAACCCTGTGCACCAGCAGCTGCCACGGCATCGATGGCGAATTTCAGTGCTCCCTCAAGGCCAAGGCCTGGTTTCAACATACCCAGCTGGGCAATATTTGATGATCCTCCTCCCTTGTTCATGGCTGTCAGTTTCAGGTCTGAGCCGGGAACCATGGTTATGTACATGATGGGCACGTTTCCCCTGGGATCCACATTGTTCTTGGTGTTACCGTCAAACATATCGATGGTATTGGGCCTCAGTGGGATCTCCTTGGTTGCTCGCTTTGTACTCTCGATGAGTAATTCTTTCAGTTTGCTTTTGATGGGGAAGTCGTCACCTATCTCAATCACGAAATTGGCGATTCCTGTATCCTGACACATGGGCAGGCTGCCCTCGGCTGCGATTTTTGCATCATCAATAATATTTGTCATCTGCAGCAATGCACTCTCATTGTTCAGATTCTGCTCCTTGATGGCAATCATAGCATCAAGCACGTCTTTGGGTAGTTTGGTTGCAGATCTGCGGAGTAATTCGACACCTGCATCCTCGATTATTTTCTCTAAACTCAATGTGATCCCCCCAGTAATGCTGGAATTCTGGCTTTCAGCTCCTCTGCTTTAGCTCTGGTTAATTTGTCGTTCTCGGTATAGAAGTTGTTGCCGTGAGCGTCTATTCCAATCGCCAACGGTCCATAATCTTCAACCTCGAGCACCCAGAGGCATTCTGGCATACCAAGAATATCAAGCCAGTGGACCTCAACTACTTTTTTCACCTTGTTGGCAGCTAGTAGTGCGGCACCACCGGTGAACATACCATAAACAGCACCGAATTTCTTACATGCTGCTGTGGTTCGTTCTCCCATTCCACCCTTTCCGATGATTAATTTTGTACCGAATTTCTCTATGAATTCATCCTGAAAGATCTCCATACGGGTACTTGTGGTGGGCCCACCAGCTACCATATACCATTCTCCATTATCATCTTTTGCCATTATTGGACCTGCATGGTAGATCGCAAGCTTTGAGAAATCCACAGGGAGTGGCTCACCCTTATCAAACAGAGACAGTGCGTGTTTATGGGCATCATCTCTTGCTGTAACAATCTGTCCTGTGACATAGATATTATCACCGACTTTGAGCTTCTTGACATCTTCCTCAGTTAAGGGAAGTTGAAACTTGTAAATTGCCATTGTAATCAATGTGGATTGAAGTAAGGAATTTATTAAAATAACTCATCCAAAAGGGATTCAATCTTCAGAATTCTATTAATTCGTGAGCATTTATACAAGATTATCTACAAAAACTACTATTTTTTGACCAATCAATCAACTAAAAGTTAGACAATATCCATATGTACATTTTTTGATTAAGAGTAGATATTCCTCCAAGGTGTCATGAAAAGCACTTTATTAGGGGCTCACTCTATCAGACTCATGACAGATTGTATTTTCTGCAAAATCATCGCAGGTGAGATACCGTCAAATAAAATCATGGAGACAGATCATGCCTTTGCCTTCATGGATATTGGACCTCTCTCTGCGGGTCACTGCCTGTTTATCCCCAAAACCCATGCTGAAAAATTGCATGACGTTCCCGACAAAGACTTACAGGACATTCTTGTAATGATTAAACAGGTGGCCAAGGCAGGGAATTTTGAAAACTATAATATACTCCAGAATAATGGTGAGATAGCACATCAGGTGGTGATGCATGCCCACTGGCATCTTATCCCTAAACATCATGCTGAAGATGGCTTGAAAATAAAATGGACACCAGATGAAACTATTGATCAGAATGAAATTGCAGATACTATACGAGCCAATCTTAAATTTGCATTTGATTAATAAATACTATAAATAATAACTATAATTTTATCCATTTTATTCAAATATGGTATTCTATGCTAATATAATCCGCCGAATAGTATATTTACGATAATCGTATTAAAATTCCTATACTCTTATGGAAAAATCGTAAAATTGGGCTAAATTATCTGAAATATAGTTTTTTAAAAAATAAAATCGGAAAATGATATGGAAATTTGTGAAAAAATTGAACAGATATACATAAATTATCTATATTCATTTCAGCAACTAGATAACGCGTAATAATATTTAAAAGTGTGAAATTATTTTTGACCATGTGAGAATTCCATTACCTCAAGAAAATATGGTTAGTACAAAAAACTCCATGTTTTCAACTCCCGGCATCGAAGGACCTGCAGATTTCTTCAATTATAGTTATGCCACCAATCATTTTTGGTTCAAAATCGCTGGTCCCATTCTTGTTTTAGCACAGAAAGTATTCCGCGTGAAGATTGAGGGATTGGAAAACATTCCACGAAACACGAATTTTGTTATCATGCCCAATCATGTCTCACATGCTGATAGTTTCTTTGCCATCAGCCACCTGTGGAGATTGGTCAATAACTTCCATTTCATTGCTGATGAAAAATTATTCAAGAATAAGTGGTTCAGAATCCTTGCTTCTATGTTTAATGTGTTCCCAGTGAGAAAAGGAGCTAAATCCACAAAAATTGTGGAGTATGCCATAGCTAGAGTAAACAATGGAGATAATCTATTATGGTATCCTGAGGGGCAAAGACATAAGAATCCATCCGATAATAAATGTAATACTGGTAAATTAGGTTCTGGAATGCTTGCACATCGTGCCGAGGTTCCCATCATCCCAGTGTTTCTTTATGGTCCTGAATTTGTTATGCCCGTAGGTAGGGGTGTGACCTATGGGAAGAAAATCAGATCCCTGGATATCCTTATCAGATACGGTAAACCTATCTATCTTGAGGATCTCAGAGCTCTACCTTCTGGAAAGGAAACATCGGAAAAGGTTGTTAAGAGAATAATCGATGCTATTGAAGAAATGAGGCCTAAAGGTCCATATCTTGATCAGAGTGATAAATTATAAATTATCTAAATATTAACATTTATTCATCTAAGAAATCTAATCTAATATCCTCTGCTTCAGACATTGGTGTAGTCAATTTTTTATAGAGATTTCTCAATGAGTTGTCCACACCTTTGTCATTTGCCGCACCTATATCTTCTGGAGCGACTCTTCTGTAGGTACTCTCTTCTTGACAATAATTGCAAAACAAGATCACCATTGGTGTAGTGGGAGGATTTCGATTTTCAGGTCTACTCATAAATCTAACAATTCCACATGAATTACAATAATACATATCTTCTCATTCTTTGGATAAACTACTATTAATTAAGGTATACGATGTAAAATCACGCAAAATCCAACAAATAGTGGAGTATTTTCCATTCAATTATCAACAAACTATCTTGTCCACTTATTTACTTCATTCTGTCCAATCTCAACTGCGAAGAGAGCTGATAACTGCATTCGCATACCTTTGAGTAGTGGTTCTATCATTACTTGTACTGGTTCTGCAGCAATTTCATCCTTAATCAGGCACCAGTTATTCATAAATGTTAACTGCCTAATCTGCTCCACAACAGAGAACATAATACTCTTCATCTGTATTAGTAGGCCCTTAGAGATATTAAGAAAATTCTGTGTGATGACCACACTTAGGCCATGAATCTCAAATCCACCTCTAGCATCATCATTGGGGATGGTGAAAACGATAGACAGAGTCTCACCATCTTCTGGAATTGATGTGGGTGTAGAGTTTATTACTTGCCCATGACGAGCGATTTGTTCTGAATTTAGAGTGGAATAGATATTGACCACAAATAGCATATTATTATAACTATTGAATTCTACTGGACATGTACTGATAAAATGAGGACCAAAGGATTCATTGACCACAGAATACGTGGCAACAGGAATCACTGCATCAACAAATGCTGGAGGAATTTTTGATAAAGACATCTCAGAAAGAGATTGAGGATCAGAATATACTAGGTTAACTGAATCTTGTAGAAAATTCCTCATATCACTCAGAATTATTACTCGTATTCCAGTACTTAAGACAAATTTCACCTCATTATAATCAAAGAGCATATCCTCACTGATGATGATGTGTTTATCACCATCAACAAAGAAGGAATTGATGACTTTAAATGATTGATCTCCAATCTTCAGAGTACCAGATCCCTTTATTTTAGAGAAATCCGGATACTGAGCCAATAAATCTAGTGTTTCATCAGATATTCCCTTACATTTATCCTTCAGGTGTATCTCACCATTGTGAATAGTAAGCCAGATAACTGAGGATAAGTTTAATGCTTTGACAAGGGTATTAAGGTTCAAATCCCCGTTATCAAACCAATTATCAAGGGTTTCTGATAAATTCATTACCTTGTATAATTATTCTAATTATTAAGCATTTTTTATCAAAATATAAATTTTTAATCAGATATTGCTAAGTTCTTTTGATTTATGATTCATTCAAATTATACCATGATTCGACAGCTTGTTCTGATTTTATTCTCAGACTTAGCAGAAGATCTTCTATCTCAGATATTTCTTCCTTTTTACTCTCTAGGTCAGCTTGTTCAACAACGATATTCAACTTAGTTCGGCTGTGAAGTCTAGCAAATTTATTCATTGAACCATGTAAATACCCATTTACTATTCCTTTCAAACCATCAATTATTGTATTGATTTCTCGATTTATATTTAATCCGATAATGAATAATTCTTTTTGACCTCTAGCTTTTTTATTTTCAAGTACAAATGCTATGAATCTCAATGAACCCTTGGGTACTGTCCATGGATACACTCCTATCACGTTGGAATGAAACACAATATCCTCAAAATCTAGTGATGACACTAACTTGATCACATGCGTATTAATGATACTGCGTTGATCAGAGGAGAAATTCTGCAGGGGTGGAGAACTTGCCACCAATACAGGGCCTGAAAGTTGGTTCATGGTCATTAGAACCGAAGAGGGAAAATTGAGGTTCATATCTTTGATAATATGATTTGGTCTGGTTTTTTTGGATTTCTGATCGATCCAAGTCAATATCTGATTGGTGAATGATTTAAACCCTAATTCGACATTTTCTCCCTTCTTTGCACTCACCATGATAGAATCTATCGAACTGTCAGGATAGGTCTCTCGTAGTTGAGTGATCAGTCCCTCATGTTCCTCCTCAGAAACACATGATTGCTCATCCTCCCTCAGATCTATTTTATTTGCCATGATCAGAAGTGGATGATCCTCAGAATTAGTTCCTTTATAGAATTCGCTGATCCAATTCGGTATATCAATAAATGATTGTCGATCAACAATAGAATATACCACCAGAGCTCCAAGTGCACCTCGATAATACAGAGGATGTGTAGATTTATATTCTATCTGTCCTGCAAGATCCCAAATGCTTATATTGATCATTCTACCTGATTCATGTCTAAATGATTTGAAACTGAAGTCTGAACCTATAGTTTCAATATAGTTTGATGTGAAATGCTCACCTAGATATGCACGACGCAAGCTAGATTTCCCAACAAATGGGTTCCCGATGAGAACTACCTTGAACTTTACTGCTCCTTTCACATTCTCATCTTTCGCATTCAAATCAGACATTCAATACTGTGATAAACTAGAGAAGGTTAAATAAAATTTCGGGATTGGTTTGTAAAAAAAATATTTAAAAGGTCTTTGACTACACTTTTCACTCTAAAAAGAAATCCTCAATAATCATATTCATTCCTTTAATTTCCTGTTCTGTCAAAATATATGCCAATCTGTTCAAAGCTTCCCATATAGCATCCGATTCTATAAGTATGTTCACAAGTGAATTGATTTTTTTCACTGCTTGAAAACTGGGGCCAAGAAATGCATAACAAAATAGTAGATCATCCCTGGCCTTTATGATTACATTATATTTATCATGTTGTATCCTTTGCATCGTATCCTTATTAGAATCAAAGATCTGATTGGATAAACCATACATAGAGGTGAGTAAACCAGAGATCAGTTCCTCATGCAAGCCAATCTCCGAACTAAAATTATAGGAGTACACACGCATTCCATTCCTCTTCATAATGATGAATAATTCAGGATTCTCCTCGATGGTGGGCTCAGCCTCACTGTAAAGCATTCGGTGTACTAGATTGGAGAGATTGATTTCTTTTATTCTCTCCTTTAGACTTATGTCTCGTTCCGCCCATATCTTTTCAAAACGCAATAATTCATCATAGAGATGGGATATTCGTTCATCTAGAGATTTGATCTGATGTTTGCTTACAATATCTGCAGCAGTATCAAGGTACTCATATGCACAATCTACATGCATTTGAAGCAACCAAATCTGTGATTTCAGAATAAACACCTTGGAAAGGTTGATGTATGATCCCTCACGGTTTGCATGTTCTTCCATCTCATTTAGAACTGAAAGTAATTGAATGATTATCTCCTCTTCTCCAGTTATCTGCATCTCATCAATTAGTAGATCACAAAATGCCAATTGTGCATCCACAAAGATGTTATAATCTACAATCGATCCTTTGATGATATTCCAAAGGAGTTCCTGTGCTTTACCCTTATCAATAATGCGATTACTCTTAGCTAGGAAACGAGCTCGTACAATATTAAAACGTTGCAATACCACAGGGTTTTCACTGCCTTCTATCATAGTTTCGAAGGTATCAATGAGCTGCCTTGCCTCATCCATATTATTCATCTCGATATTAATGAATATCAAATAATAATAGGTATCAGACAAATTGTATACATTTCTGTATCCTTCATCAATCTCTAATACAAGCATAAATTTCTCAAGTGCTTCTTGTAACATTCCTCTCTCTAGATAGATCACTCCAAGATTGGAAAGAGGTATACTAGCTGATTGCAGCATCCCAGCTTTAGTGAATGTTTCCAAGGCAAGTTGAAATCGTTCTGCTGCCTCAACAAGGTCGCCTTTTTGTTGATAGATCAATCCGAAATTATTATGAATTGCACCTAAACGCAGAGGATACTCACTCTCAACCATGGATAATGCCTTGAACTGATAATTCAAGCCTTTACTCAATTCTCCACGATAGGCGTGCACAAGACCCATATAACTCAAACATCGAGAAGCACGAATTTGTTCATCACTCAATTCAAACTCTTGAACTGCTCTTTCTAAGGTCTCCAATGCTAGATCAAAATTTGCATCAAATAACTGGTTTTTCCCCAGTTCAGTTAGTATCGATGCTCTAATGCTATGGGCTCGCACTCCAGATACAGGTTCAATACGTTTCAGTAATTCACTCAACATTGGGATGATATTTTTATGTGTGCCAAGCTCGTAATCTGCTAAGAGATCCAGAAAATCAATTTGAATACGTTCCATGGGATTTGAAATCAGGGGTCGATACTTGTAGATATCAGCCTTCAACTGCTGGTACTGATCAAGTCGATAAAGTACTCGTAATTTGAGAATAGCAAAAGGTAGATATTCTTCTTGCTCTAATTGGCCTTCTAGAGATAAAATCCGATTCATTACTTCCGGATACCGATTTTCTAGAAAATTCTGATGAAGAATATCCATCTAAATAATCTGACCATGGGAGCTAATTAAATATTTGTTAGTAGAATTATCCGCATATAGAAATTTGAATAAATAATAATAAAAATTGAATAAAAAAATCTCAGTTGAAGGTTAAACCGATGAGTTAATGGTAATGCCATTCAGTTAAGACCTTATAACATAAAATTTGACTTAGCTTATATATACCGGAAACCAATATAACTTAGGTGCATAAATATGTCATCAGTGAAAGAAAAACTAAAACAGAAATTAGATGCAGGAGAAATTGATCAAGAAGAGTATGAATCTCTCCTAAAGAAATTCGAAGATCTTGATATACTTGATTCTACTGTAAGTACAAAAGAAGACAAAAAACATAAAGTGGTTGCAACTGGTTTTACCAAATTGACTAGTGATGTGGTCGATGGTCCTGTGAAAGTATCAGGTAAGCTTTCCACAGAACAATCATTAAAATGTGAGAGTATGACTATCTCGGGTTCAGCAAATATTAACGGGGATCTATCCGTTGTTGGATTCACCAAAATTTCAGGTAAGTTAAATGTTGAGGGAGATGCAAAATTCGGTGATGTTGTCAAGATTTCAGGTGGATTAACCTCAGAAGGTGATACCTATTTCACAAATTCCGTTAAAATATCAGGTAAGGTGATGAGTAAGGGTAAAATCGTTTTGGGTGATGATGCTAAGATATCTGGAAAAATCAGCTGCCCTGAGATTAAATCTACAGCATTATTAAAAATATCTGGTAAATTGGATATTGCAGGAAATGTTTTGGTTAAGGAATTCATTTCTAACGGTGGAGGTGTGATTGGAGGCAATTTACAGGCAGATCTCATCGAAGTATCCAAGAAAGCAAGAGAAGGAGATGATGTTAGTAAATTATCCAAGGAAGCAGAGGAACTGGATAGTATCCCAGCTCTTGGTAGCTTTATATCCAGGATGGTTACCTCATTTATCCCTTCTGTCATGAATGGCATACAAACATTCAGTGAACTTGTGATTGAAAAAGATGTACGTGGAAACACTGTAGATCTATCCTATGTTCATGTCAAGGGTGATGTCTATGGTCACGATGTGAAAATCGGCCCCAATGTAAAAATTGATGGTAAAATAAAATATGTCAATACGATTGAATTACCTGATGATGAATTTTCTACTGAGCAGATAGATCCAAAGGATTTTGAAGTTTCCGACGCTTAATCTTCCTCTCCGATCTCCATCTCAGATTCAAGATAATATCCAATATGATCAGAAATTGAATAATATTCTTTCTCAATAGCAAATTGCTGCAGTTTAAGTAAATTTTCACGTATAATATCCTTATCAAGTTCTTCATCCATAAATGGCAAAATTCTTTCAAATTCACAAAATACAAGTGTTTTCCACAGTAATTGCTCAGGCGTAAAGGCATCATAATTTTGTTTAATAATCAAATCAACCACTTCATCCACCAGAGCATCAATAATACCCAGCAGAGTATCATATTTCTGATCAGTTTCCATTACATGTTCAATTATGGTGGTGATGGAGCGATATTGTCTGTGACCAGGAAAGATCTTAGGTGGAATAACACTAGTATCAGGAAATTCATATCGGATTTCTTCTGATGCAAATTGTGTAATCTCTGATAATTTATTCATTGCAATAATCTGATGATCAAATTCTGCTTCCGTTTGGAGATGATTAAGGTATTCCCTGGGGAAGATCAACCAGGTACTCAGGAATAGTGGATCTAATAATTCATGGTACAATTGAGTTATTGCTTCTATATACTGCTCCTCATGTTCAATTTCAAGGTCAAAAAATGTCAGATCATCCTTACTAATATCATTATAAGATTCCTCACTCAGGGAATAAAATCCCTCTATCCGTTCGAATTCTTTGATCAACTGATTGAATGACAGATTATATCTCTTACGTTGAACTTTGGGATTCTCTTTTCGTCTTGTATCTCTTCGATTCTTACTCATAGTAACTAAGTTACTCATTCCTGTAATTCTTTTTGTACTTGTCTATAATATGCAAGGCATTCTGGATTTCGCATAGCACCCTCATTTGTCACTTCACGACCATGGATAATATTAGTGATAGCAGAAGCAATTTTCTTACCTGAGAATGTGTATGGGATATCCGGAGCATGAAGAATAATTGCAGGTACATGGCGTGGAGATCCTTTTATTTTCAATTCATTGCGAATAGTGCGTTGCAGGCCTTCAGACAACTCGATCCCTTCTTTTAGCATAATGAAGAGAAGGATGCGTTGATCATCATTCCATTGCTGTCCTATAGCAAGGCTATCAAGAACTCCAGGTATCTCCTCGACTATGTTATAAATCTCTGCAGTACCTATTCGCACACCAGATGGTTTTAACACTGAATCAGATCGGCCATAGAAACTCACCCCCCCTGTTTTCGAATGAATCGAGATGTAATCTCCATGACGCCATACTTTTTTATCTTGATACTCATTGAAATAGGCATTGTGATATTTTGTATTATCTCCATCATCCCAGAAGTAAAGAGGCATGGATGGAGTTGCCTGTTCACAGATCAATTCACCTTGCTCATCATAAACTGGTACTGCATCAAGGTTATATGCAACCACTTTCATACCCAGTGCTCGTGCCTGTAACTGACCCTTGTATACTGGTAGTATGGGTACTCCTGCTGCAAAACAACCATTAATATCTGTTCCTCCACTGATTGAATTGAAGTGAAGATCTTCTTTGATCTCCTTGTAAACATAATCAAATCCTTCATCGGATAATGCAGATCCAGTCTGGGAGATTTCGCGTAAAGCAGTAAGATCATAGTTCCTAGGTGAAGCACCCACACTCTTGAGGTAGTGAATATACGTGGCTGAACATCCAAATACGCTAATCTTTTCCTGTTCGATATATTCCCAGATCACCTGCCAATCAGGATAGAGGGGATTACCATCATAGATGGCGACTGTAGCCCCAACGGCCAAGGCAGATACAGACCAGTTCCACATCATCCAGCTTGGTGAGCTGAGATACAGCATCGCATCGGAGCGTTTGAGATCTGTATGGAGAACCAACTCCTTGAGATGATTGATGAGTACACCACCCGCAGATTGCACCATACATTTGGGTTTACCAGTTGTACCAGAAGAGAACATGATAAATAGGGGATGATCAAAGTCTAGTTGCTCAAATCTGATTTCCTCAACTTTTGATTCGAAAGAAAGAGCAGAACATGCCTTTGGAATCTCCGAGAGATCGAGTTCATAATTGATATAGGGTAGAATGACGATTTTTTCAAGAGTTGGCATATTATCAGACAAGTATTTTACCTTTGTTAGATGATCGAATTCCTGACCTTTGTAGATATACGCATCAACAGTGAATAGGATCTTGGGGTCGATCTGACCCAATCTATCCAGAGCTGCACCTTCACCGAGTTCAGCACCACAGGAGGCCCATGTAGCCCCTATGGAGGTAGCAGCAAGCATGTATATAATGGTTTGAGGGATATTGGGCATATAAGCAACAATTCTATCACCTGGCTGGATACCATGGGATCTCAAAGCATTGGATACTCTTGCAACTAGGGTGTAGAGTAACTTGTAATTTATCCTTCTGACCTCATTTCCCTCCAATTTAGATAGAATGGCATCACGATCATCACGATATCTCAATAAGTTCTCAGCAAAGTTTAGCTTAGCACCTCTGAACCATCTTGTTTCTGGTGCAAACGATGGCAAGTCACTGACTACCTCATCAAAATTCCGGGAATACTTGATCTTGGTAAAGTCCCAAATGGAATGCCAAAACTCTGCAGGTTTATCTATAGAAAACTGATACACATCATTGTAGCTCTTTAAATCAAGAGAGAAGCGAGTATTCAGAAAATTCATGTATTTGGTTATATTTGCCTGCTCAATCCTCTCTCTAGAAGGTACCCACAATGGTTTCATATTCTTCAAATGCATCTTACGCAGCTGGTTATTTAAACTATATCCCAAATGATCTAAGCAGTCTCTAAGTGATTGTGGCTAGCTTAACAATAAGTTGTAGTACTACAAGGACTCGAGGGAGGTTACAAAGATCAAGCTAATATAAACTAAATTTTATGTGGTACTTATCTGAGGAGGAATATAGTGAGACAGAGAATATTAGTTATCAATTCATGTGGTAAGAAAAAAATTCTTGCTCATGATGATCAACCCCTATGTGAAGATCTAAACTCAGTAGAGAAAAGAGCTTATGCAATAAAGCAATATAATCATTTATTAACACCAGCTGCAGACCTCTATATTGGAACTCAGGCAAAAAGAGTTAAAGAAACTGTTAATATTCTTCGTAAAAAACATCAAGTCGATTACTATATAATTTCAGCCGGATTTGGGTTGTTGCGGGATGATGAGCTGATACCACCATATGAGTGCACTTTCTCTAATAAAGGGAAGAATGAGATAATAAAAATGGCATCAAATCTTGGCATCAGAGATAGAATGCAGAGACTTCCTACAGGATACGATCTGGTGTATCTCTGCCTGGGAGGCAAGTATTTGGATGCAATTGGTAATCTTGAATTTCTCAATGCTAAGGCAACACAAGTTGTAGCGTTTAGTAATGATGGAAAAATTAAAAGTGAACAGGGAACCCTGGTTATAGATCCTAATTTCCTACTAGAGATCGATTCTAATACTTTTATCAAACCTCTGGGTAATCATCTCATCAATAAGGGATCACTGTTACTGAATTATGCCCTCGAAACAGAGCAAAAAGAAATATCATTTACAGACTGGTGGAGATCAAAAATATCAGGTAATTATGAAAGAACTATACCAATTACAAATTCCAATAATCAAATATTTCAAAATTACTCATCTCTCCAAAGCATTAATAAATATGAGGAAGATAATTCAACTATGTCTCAAGACTTAAGTGATGAGAGTAGGAAGGAGATCGAAGCATTTGTAAAGAAATTCGATAGTATCGATGAATTTACAGAGGATTTACTTCGTGGCCTAAATACTGTGAATACAAAGAAGAGTGAGACCCGCAAAGAATGGGTGGAAAAATATGATGATCGTATTAAGTTGGCCAAGAAGTATCATTACATGATTACAGAGCTTCTTGAAGAATTGAATGAGAATAATGAGGATTCGATGAAAGTATTGAAGGCTCATCTCATTTCAAAAATTCGTGCCAAACAGGAGAAGGCAGGGTATGATTCTGCATTAATCAACTCTCCAAGATTATCAATTGTAAAAACGCTTGTCAAGTGGGTAGAAAATCCAGAATTGCAGAATGTAAAATCAGAATATACACCAAGATCAAAGGAACAGAAAAAAGGAAAATCGAAAATCAATAGTCATATTTCTCTGGATGTATCTCTTGATAACTTCAGAGAATCTGAAACACAGACGGAGCTGATATTGTCACTGAGAAACCGCACTTCATATCCTCTGCAGAATATACGCCTGAGTATCGGCCCTAACAAAGATTATTCTTTATCCATCTTTAATGCACTTGGTAATAATATAGCAGTCCAGAATGATACTTTACAAATTTCCTTCATTCCAGCATCTATGGATAGGGATTTTCACGAGGAGAAGATCAGAATTATTTCATTATCTGCCATTGATGCAGATGAATCTTTGAATGTTTATCTGACCCTTGATGATACCATAAATAGGTCTCAGAAGGAGATCACCTTTGAATTCCCATTGGAATGATCATGAAAAAGTTAAAATTTTTCATCCCTGAGTGGGATGATTTGGTTTATGATCAGTATGATTATGCCACAGAACAGAGGTTATCAGGGAGCAAGCGAGTATATGCACATGAAATTTTTCCTAATCGGATTTATGATGGGATCCTACTGTCAAAAGTGAAAATTGAGGAGAATAAGACGAAATATAAGCAGATTTCCGACCATGGAGCTCATCACTACCTTCGATTTGATGGACCGATTTTTGGGGATTGTGGTGCATGGGGATATTACAAAGAAAAAGTTCCCCCATATACAACAAAAGAAGTTTTACGATACTATAAAGATATCAAAGTAGACCTTGGTGTATCTGTTGATCATCTTACCATAGCAAGTGACCAAGAGGAAAATCATTTCCGGCTAGAATTGACCAAAACCAATGCTGAGAAATTTATACACCAATGGCAAGAGGATGATTATTCCTTCACTCCAGTTGGTGCAATCCAAGGCTGGGATCCCGAATCATACAAAGAATCACTACTAGATATCTTAGATCTGAATTATGAATATATTGCCATCGGTGGAGTAGCAAAAACTCAGACTGAGCAGCTTCTATCAATCCTAAAGACCTTGAAGCCGATTATAGAAAAAGAGAATGCCAAAAGAGAGCAAAATCTGGATATTCATCTATTTGGAGTATCTAGACTTAGACATGTGGATAAATTCATGCAGGCAGGAATCACCAGCTTTGATTCTGCATCTGAGTTGAGAAAATCTTGGTTATCTGCACGACAGAATTACTCCTCAGTTAATTATCAGGGATATACTGCAATCAGATTACCTTTGATACGGAAGAACAAATTGGGAACTCGATATAGGAAGATATTAGATGAAGGTTTAGCTACCTTGGATGAATTGATGGAAGCTGAAGAAAACCTACTCTCGATAATGAAAGCATTTGAACATAATGAATCGACAGCTCATGAGGTTGCAGAGGCATTTCAGATGTTTGAGGATAGTATTAATCCAAAGGCACCATCGGTTTATTCTAGGTATCGAGCAACATTGGAGGATAAACCATGGGAGCAATGTGATTGTGCGGCATGTAGACAATTAGGAATAGACATCATTATTTTCAGAGGGAACAATCGGAATAGAAACAGGGGATTTCATAATCTGCACATATTCTACACTTTTTTACAGAGGGTTATTCAAGATCCAAGCTTTCAAGTACCTGAAAAAATCGAACTGGATACCTATGATTATCCTCATGGGAAAGATTTGAAAAAGAAAAAAGAAGATATTAAAGAAGCACCAAAGGAACCTTCCGCTGAAATACCAGAAGAATATAAGATGAATGAAGCAGTAAAAAGAAAATTGATCAAGAAAAGAAAAACTAAAAAAAAATCTAATTTAAATAATTTTTTCGATGAGCTATAATTTAGCAATCTAGATATTTTTTGATCTCCAAATCGGTTACCGACAGATTATTGTACATATTCCACTCCTCACCTTTGGTTTTGAGCCAAGCAGGTCCTAGATGAGGCCCTAATGCGGAATAAATGATCGGATCTTTCTTAAGAGCTGCAAGTGCTTCTCCAAGATTGCTAGGTAGTGTTTCAATACCTTCTGCCTCTAATTCCTCTTCTCTCAAGTGGAATACATCATCAGATCGAGGAGTGGGGGGAACAAGTTGCCGATTAACTCCATCCATTCCTGCAAGTAATAGTACATTGAGTAGGATATAGGGATTGGTTGAAAAATCTGGAGATCTCACCTCGATTGCTGCATCCTTAGGATTTTTATACATAGGTACTCGAATTAAGGTGGATCGATTTCTATATCCCCAACATATGTATACAGGTGCTTCAAAACCCGGAACTAATCTTTTGAACGAATTGATAGAAGGATTTGCTACAGCTGTGATTGCCTTAGCATGATCAAGTATTCCAGCAATAAAAGACATGGCAAATTGGGATACCTCTGAAGGATTTTCTTCATTTGCAAACAGGTTCTTACCATCTTTGAAGAGTTGTAAATGAAAATGTAGCCCATTACCAGCCTCCCCATCAAATGGCTTCGGCATAAAGGTCACTTGTGCATGATTCTGCTTGGCTATCAGCTTTAATGTGGGTTTGAGAGTGGCAAGATTATCAAGATTTTTCATCATGTCGGTAAAGTTTAGCTCAATTTCTTGTTGTGAAGGCCCTACCTCATGATGAAAATATTTTACATTCATACCAATCGTCTCGAGGCTTTTCACCATTGTCATCATGAGCTCAGTGGAGGCGTCATTGGGAGCAACTGCTATATATCCACCCTGATCTAGTGGAATCACTTGGTCTTCACGATCTTCTATCAAATAGAACTCAGGTTCGGGTTTAATATGAACAGATATTCCATCCATCTTATGTTCCATAGTCTCTTTTAGTAATGATCTGGCATCACCTAAAAATCGATCAGCGATGGATCTATTTTGATCCCGATGATAAAGATAACAAAGAACTGCAGCTTTTCTTTTGCTTAAATATGGCAATTCAATCAAAGAATCGAAATCTGGTTCAAGATGAAGATCAGAATTCTCAACACTAGCAAAACCAGGAAGGGAGCTACCATCAACATTTATACCCTTGATGATCCGTGCATCTTTCTTGATTTCCTCTAAATTTACCACAGGTTTAGATAAAGGTACAGTCATACCTCGTATTTTTCCATTGATATCTACAAGTCTAAGCTCTATGTATTCGATCAATTTATCCATCATAGTACTTGAGTTTACATACCTACATTAAATGATTGCAAGGCTACAGGGTGCACGATCATAATAGGAAAATGATTGTACGTTAATCCAAAGATAGCTTTCTAATAATTGAGCTCCATATCTTTCAATTTACACCAGGTTTTGTAAATAAATTGGACAAATGTCCAGTAAATTGATGCATTTACTCTAAGATACCCAATCAAGTACAAGAACAAGGTAAACTAAGGCAATCAGATAGGACAGTTTTTGGATTAGCAATCTCTAAATCTTCTTCTCTAATTGAACCCTGCATCGCCTTTCCTAGTAAGTCATAGAATCTATCAACTTGGGAAATATCTTTATCAATGACATATTGAAATACTTCCCGTTCTATGTCCTGAAGCTCCTGTAATGCAGCACAAGTGGAATAGCATCCGCTTTCAACAACAATTCTTGATGTTTTAATCCTTGAGATAAGATTATCTGAAACAGATGTTCCGGTTGATAAAAGGTTATGAACAGAAGTTGCCAATACTGCCCATTTCCACCCTAATCGAGAATACAATTCTTCACATTCCTCTTGGGATTGATCTAAACTGCTTCTACTCTCATTTCCTTTATTTAAATATTCATTCATCATGTATACCTTCAAATGTTGATATATAATTTATATTAATATTATTAAATGTTGTTTGAAGAAAATGTACAGATATCCAAAAAAATGCTTTAATTGTGGATTATAGTTCCTTTCGCATTTCAGAAAACTATAAATTTATTACCGATTTCTCAAAAAAAGTGAAAAGAAATGGAAATAAGTAAAAAATATTTCCACATAATTTTCAATCAAATAAAAATACCAAATTTAGGTCAGATATATGTATAAAAAATCTATTTGAAGACCTGAATATTGAAAAAAAAATCATCATTTTACATAAAAATTGTACAAAATACTTACTGAGATCCATTTTTTTCAAAATTGAATTAGTGATTATTATATTGAAAGGAGATGAGAAACAACTTAAAACTGATTAATTCTGTAGTAACTTGGATTTTTTTTGTAATGCAATAAGTATCTTAACCAATCCTTATTATTACCTGTATTGAGCCATATTCATGGATGACCAAAAAATCATTGCTCATCTGAAGGGATTTATAGAACAGATAGCAGTTGACAGAAATCCATACACTGCACCAAAAATGCATAAGAGAATTCCAAAAATGATCCATCATCGATGGCAGGTTTGGGGCCAACATGCTGAATTACATCAATTGGACCACTTTGGTCATAAGGGGCATAATATCTGGATACCTCCTAAAGATTTGAACAAACCATGTATCCTTCTGCTTGCACATCATGATAGTGTCCCAAATTGTCCATGTGTTGATGATAATGGAAGTGGTATGGCAATTCTTGATTTTCTAGCATATTATTACTCAAATACTATCCCTGCGCTCAATATAGCCTTTGCCATGGTTGACTGGGAAGAAAGTGATCCCAGGGTTTGGAAACCATTTGATGATTGGTCAACTGTATCAGAGTATAAATGGCATGATATGCACATAATTCCTAGGGAAGAACATTACAAATTCAGAAATTATTTGCACAAGCATGTGCAGGATGTGACTTCATTTACCGGATCTAGAAAATTATTAGAATTTCTGAAAATAACTGAGATTAAAATAGATGTAGTCCTGAATTTTGAGACTGTTGGCTTTACTGCAGATAAACAAGATATGCCAAGAGGTGTCCCGATACAGCCAGAAAAGGGAGATTTTGTTGCCTTAGTTGGCAATATGCTTTCTGAATTTTGGACAGCTGAGTTGATAAAAAATGCGGCAGAGGGATTTTTCTTACCACTGCTAGTTCCCATGAATGGTAAATCCATGCCAGATACAAGAAGAGGCGATCATGCTGTCTTTTGGGACAATAACACAGCTGCAATTATGATCACCGACACTGCAAATTACCGAAATCCCCATTATCACAAGTCAACTGATACAGAAGTAGATTACCAGTTCATGACTCAAATTATTAAAGCCATGATCTCCTTTATCCAAGCTAAATTAGAATAATTGCCAGATTGTGATACAATTCTATCAAGACAGTTACAGTTACTTGATCCCTCAATTATTCTGTTCAAAATTTCTCACTGCAAGATATTTCAGGAATATCAGCTAATCGAAACCTAAATGTTCAATAATCAAATTCTCATGTCTCACATCTGTGATTCCCAATTTTGATAAAAGATTGCAAATATTTCTCAAAATTGCAGATTTTATGGAAGAATATTTTATACCACTGATGCTTAATGCATTTCAATACGTCGGTTGGTATGAAAGGCAAAGTAGATGAGGAAAGTGTTTCACTCGAGAAGGTATTAGAGACGATTCCAGATTTGATATTTGTCTTTGACAGGGATGGACATTTTCTCAATTATTTTGCTGGGAATCAATTAGATCCCATCTATCCAAAGGAAGTATTTCTTGGTAGGTCAATTGCAGATCTATTTGATGAAGAATTAGTAGGTCGAATTTTACAAGCTATTGATGAATCATTATCTAGTAAGGGTATAGTCACGTTAGAGTACTATATAGAAGATGATAAAGCATTTTATGAGGCCAGGTTTAATTATCTTACCCCTATCTCGGTTATAGCAATAATAAGAAATATAACCAAGAGAGTTCTTGCTGAGAAGGCATTGAGAGAGGAAAAGGAAAAATTTGAAGCCATAGTTGAGGATCAAACAGAGTTCATTGTAAGATATAAAGAGGATGGAGTTCGAACATTTGTAAATAATTCATACTGCAAATACTATAACATTAGTCGAGAAGAAGCTTTAGGCACCAGTTTTTTCATGCATATTGCAGAAGGATCAATAGAGCCAGTGAAGCAGAAAATCGAGGCACTGACCAAAGATAATCCAGTTCTGGAGAATGAACATGAGGTTTTATTACCAGATGGATCCATTGGGTGGAATCGGTGGATAGATCGCGCAATATTCAATAATAAAGGCGAAATAGTCGAATATCAATCTGTTGGTAATGATATTACTGAAAAGAAAAGATTTGAGCAAGAGCTAAGAAAAAGGGAAGCTATGTATAAAAACCTGGTTGAAACATCTCAGGATTTAATTTGGATAGTTGATTCAGAAGGTAAGTATGTGTATCTGAATCCTGCTTGGGAACGTGTAATGGGGTACAAAGTAGAAGAAATGCTTGGAAAATCATTCACCCATTTTCAAACCGATGAGCAGGCGAAGAAAGATGAGGCACTTTTAAAAGAGATATTGAAAGGTAAAATGGTTAGTAATTACCGTACAGTACACTATGCCAAGGATGGTACTCCAAGGATACTAAATTTCAATGCCATAAGAATTACCAATGAAGAAGGAGAGATTACAGGTACTCAGGGAACTGCCAACGATTTAACAGAATTAATAAATTTGCAGGAGGAACTATTGCAATCCAAAAAATTGGAAGCTTTATCAATTCTTGCCGGTGGGATAGCTCATGATTTCAATAATTTACTTACTGGATTGACAGCCAATCTTTCTCTTGCAAAACATTACATAGATGACAAGGATGAATTAATTTCCATATTCAAAGATTTTCAACAGGCTTTGACTCGCACATCCCAGCTATCAAATCAATTATTGACTTTTTCAAAGGGAGGATCCCCACAAAAGGATATTGTAAAAGTTGAAAACCTCTTGAGAGAATCTGTGAGTTTCACCTTAAGTGGATCAAATATTTCAGCAGAATATAATTTGGAAAGCGATCTCTGGAATGTATGTGTAGACGAAAATCAAATTTACCAAGTTTTTCAAAATATTATTATGAATGCCATTAATTCTATGCCTAATGGTGGTAAAATTACCATTAATGCTCGAAATCTGGATTATCAAGGTGAAGCGAAAAAAGATTTAATCTCCGGCAAATATGTTTTAGTAGAAATTAAAGATACGGGTTCTGGTATTCCTCTAGAGATCATAAATAAAGTATTTGATCCATTTTTTACAACCAGATCAAAAGGGTCAGGATTAGGGCTGGCTATTTGTTACTCGATAATCAAAAATCATGGAGGTATCATTGAACTAAGTTCAAAACTAAATCAAGGTACCGATGTAAGTATTTATTTACCTGTAGGCAGATCTGATTCTATCATTAAACAAGAAAGAGCACCTCAGAGAAATGTCAAATCGAATTCTGAGGTCAAAAGAATCCTTTTAATGGAAGATAATCCTCACATTCAAAATATTTACTGCAAGATTTTTAGAACCCTAGGTCATGGATATACAGTAACCAACAATGGAAGTGAATTACTGAAATTGTATCAGGATGATCCTGAATATGATATATTAATCCTTGACCTAACCATATCAGGAGGTATGGGGGGTAAGGAAACTGCAGTAGAAGTACTGAATATTAACAATAATGCAAAAATTATTGTAGCAAGTGGTTATTCTGAAGACCCTGTACTTGCGAATTTCAAACAATTTGGATTTCAAGGGAAAATACTCAAACCATTCACACTCGAGGATATCGAATCTGTAATTGATTCAGTTTAATCTTGTCGCTTAGCTAAAGTTATTATTAATTACTCAAGTAAATATATTTTGTTTCTAGCAGAATTATCCACGTATCAGTTAATAGTTTTTCATAGAATAAACAGATGTAGAATACGTTAAAATAGACTTAATTTTTCAATTATCTAAAAATTGGTAAATTTATTGGAATATATCAAAAAAATTTAAATTGTTTTTTTAGTATTATTCATACACTATGAAATTTGGAAATAAAAGCCGTGCGGTTTCCCCAGTAATTGCGACAATCCTTCTAATTGCATTGGTCGTCGTTGCTTCTGCATCCATATGGTTAATAGCAAGTAATCTAAGTTCTGTAAATGCTGAGTTAGTAGTAGATTCAAGCAATTATTTTGATTTGGATAACAATTTGATGGTTGACAAAATAGTTATGAAAATTAGGAATATAGGAGGAGAAGAAACAATTATTTCTAGTATTGAATTAACCGTAGATGACAATCGTTATACAGCTTGGCAATTGGTAAATCAAATCACATTATCAGTAGGATCTTCTGGATTTTTAGAGATACTGACTTTGGATCCCTCTCAGCAAATCACCAAAGAAAATGATAATATATTAACTATTATGACCTCAACTAATGCAATTATGCAGGAGACCTTGAATATTCCGTCTAATTTTGCCCTATCTGCCATAGGGGAAGCAGGTAGTCTTCTCGTTACTGATACACCAATCACAGTTAATTTGAATGGAAGTTATTCAAATCCTGTTGTCGTTGCTGTACCGGTAGCATCAAGCACTTCATCTGTTAGAGGAGGAACTAATGCAGCTCAAGTACATGTAATTACATCTGTGACTGGCAGTTCTTTTACAATTCAGCAAAAAAGTGATAGTACAGATAGTGATGGTATTACTGAAACTGCTGTTAATTATTTAGTAATTGAAGCAGGGGTGCACCATGTGAGATCTATAACAATAATCGCGGGTATAATAGAAGCAACTGGCACAGTTACAACATATGATTTCCCTGAAAATTTTACCTCTAAACCAGCCTTATTTGCATCCACACAAACGAATGATAATGGAGAAGTTCCTCACACCAGAGGAGATATTACTAACTTCAACAATTTTACAATGCAAATAGAGAATGGAGTAAATTCAAATCCAGGTAATTCATATAGAGAAACTGTAGGATTTATTGCTATTGAATCTGGATATGATCTTATCTCAGGGTTGCAAGCATATTCAACAGGCGATGATAATAAACATAGTTGGAATTATATTTCATATAATGTGTTTTATCTCAATCAACCAATTGTCATCACTCATTTAGCTAGTGAGGATGGCGGAGATTCTTCGTATTCAGTTATTGCGGATATTTCAACAACCGGTTTTTATCAGAGTATTGAGGAAAGTAATGGGAAAGATGGCTCTCATACAACGGAATCTATAGATTGGGTTGCAATAAACTCTGGAATAATATACGGAACAACAAGCTCTTAAATTCAATATATCTACTGTCTAGATACTGAGGTAAGAAGAAGTAATAAAACTATAGAATTAGACAACTATCCTCATTACTTCAATTAAATTCATTCTAATATATTAATAAAGCGAACTTGTGAAATATTCCTGAACAGAATTAGATAATGCCGAATAATTCAACTATCCTTAGGAGAACAAAAAATATCGATTTGCTATTTAAAAACTTAAGATGATTAAATTACAATATATCATCGAGGAGGGTATTCAATACTTATCGAGAATGATTTCTAAATTTCCGTAGGATAATTGGCATCAAAAGTAATGTAAGTCCAGTAATAAACCCATAAAAAGGAGCTGATTCTGAAGTCTCTCCAAGAATAAGTGTTATATCTAAAAGCACACGAGCATCTGTAGGTGAGTCAACTACAAAATAGTAAATACTATTGGCCAATGCATTGAAGACTGTTGTGTTATATGTACAAGTTGGCACATTTTTAATATCATCAGAGTACCAGGTTCGATTATAGTCATTACCATCTAGCTTATCTTGATACTGAGCCTCATCAAGGATATACATATCAAAAGTATACTTATGACCCTGATTGGATGTAAGAAATATATGAATAGTAATCTCCTCAATGTCTCCATCAATGGTAAATTGGAAAGCTTCATATGTTCCAGCTTTTACATCAAAATGATGTGAAAATTCCTGAGCTGAGACGGGAGAGATTAACAGGAATATGAAAATAGGAATAATCACCTTTTTCATTAACTTTGTATAGGAAAACGGATATTTCAATAAATTGGAAAGAAGTTACTGCAATAGATAAAATTTCCAATTAGATTGGAGATTTCCTTTTAGAATTTCAATATCTATATATTTAATGGAATAATATATTCCAAAACAGTATAAAATATCTCACTAAACGGACATATTTTGATATATTTACGTTATACCATAGATTTATAGTATTTCACGATATTCTTATTCGAATATAGTATTCTATCTTAGCATGAATATATATTTAATAATTAGCTTGAGATTTCAATATATGTCAGAATACCAAAAAGGAATAAATTACTTTATTCAGTATCAACCATTTTTCACCACTTGTACAATCTGTGGAACTAGATTTCAAAGCAAACGTACCAGGGGATTTCCAACCCAGACCCATGCTTTGAAACAACACCATGTAGATTACCATGTTGCTAAATGTCCTTTCTCTTGTTTGAGAAAACATAAAGAAGCACTGGAACTACAGAAGAAGAGAGAGGAGGAATTTTCTCCTGGTCTCCGTGCCATTATTCAGGAGGATCTTGATGAAGTACTACGTGAACTAAAACAACAAATACGGTAATTTTCGCAATTTAAATGTATTTATTATTCTTGTTCCAATATTTTCTCCGAAGCTTTACCACACTAACAATAGTGAAGAGTAATACAAAATTCCAATGAGTATCAGCAGTATTTGATACATTGCCTATGGCAGGCAGTAGGTACTCATTAATTAGGAATTCTGAATAGTCCATATCAGTATAGCCAGAGAATACTGCAATGATATTATATTCGGGAATTACGTAACTACGCGTATGCATCAACTCTCCATTTGATCCCCACATAAAATAGATTCCAGAAGCCTCAAAATTCCACCATTGGTAACTGTATCCGTAATATCCATTAAATTGAGTTGAATAATACTCATTCACAGAAATTTTATTGGATAGTACTGCTTCTACATATGATTCAGGCAGAAGTTGTAGCTCACCAAGTTTTCCCTGATTCAAATACAGATAGCTAATACTGGCTAGAGCCCGAGTACTCACAGAAAATCCAGTTCCCGAATGAATACCATTACGATCTCTCCACCAAGTTAGATAATCAATATCCAGAGGATCAAAAAGATATGTCTGAGCAAAAATCTCTAATGCCATACCAGAAGACTGCTCGATAATTGCCCCCAACAGATTTGATGTTCCAGTACTGTACTCCCAGTGAGAACCAGGTTCATACACGATGGGCAAATCTAACATGTATTGTACCATATCAGGGCTATTACTCATCTCATACCAAGAATTTCCAGGGGTAGTATAGGAGCTATTATGCTCATTATAATCAAATCCAGCTGTCATTGTAAGGAGATTTTTGATGCTGATACTTCTCTTCCATTCATCATTATTGGAAAATTGCCAATCCACAAAATAATCTACCATGAGATCATCCACATCTCCAATGAAACCCTGCTGGATGGCGATACCAATCAAGGTTGCAGTAACACTTTTAGTTGCACTCAAAATATTGGTAATAGAATCAGGCCCTGATGGTGAATGTTCCAATGCAATATACCCATCTTTGATAATCAATGTATTTACACTGCTGCAATTGTCTTCAATAAAGGACTTCAAATTATCAAGGTAAGCAGAATCCAAACCAATATCTCCTGGATTTGTAGTTTCCCATCCTCCAACTATGGGACAGGAAAAAACTGTTAGGCATATTAATAATATCATGATTATACTCTTCATCAGCAATATTATTTGATAATGCATATATAAATGCTGAGCACGAGGTAATGACACATATAGAATCATAATTTTAGAATTTTATTGATTGAATATACTAATTTTATTGTCCTCAGAAATCGAAATAGGGATTATCTAGATTATCAATTTTGTATCCAAGTGCCTTAACTATATCCTGTATAGATTCTGCGGGTTTTAAGATATCTATTTTGAAAACATCATCTTCAAGCCGAATACATACATCAGGAAGATCTCCAATAAGATTGTGATCAAACTCAACTATATCTTGATATGCACCAACAAGAGGTATGATGATCCGGTTTTCCTTAAGAGTTTCCAATTTCGGTATGGGAAAACCTTTGAGGGTAAATTTCTTCCAATGAGTAAGTGGATAACCATCTTTGGTTAATAGTATTCTATCAGATACCTTACTATGATAGCGAGAGATCTCTCCATCACTGTCACAGGAGATATCTACGAGACGCATGATAGTTTCTGGTTGATCATGTAAATCAAATGCAGCAAATACAGGGAAGTATTGATTCACCATCACATGATCAGCCACAGAATTGAAAACAGAGAAATTTCCATACAGATATGCTTTCGCAAGAAATACTTTACTCAAAAATTCATTCTCCAACGCTTCCTTTAACTTTCCTAGAGAAATAATTTTCAATCGAATGGCATCCTTGATTTTTCCTGTATAGTACTCAAATTCTAGTAACTCTTTCATGGATTTCCGATAATCACTACTACCCAACCATCGTTCCAGAATTTGATTCAAATCATCCAAAGTAGCTACAGTATCAATTGAACTTAGGAACGTTTGACCATTTTTGCTAGGTTCTATATGTGCTGGGAAGATCTTATGAATATCTATAGGTTTAACCACAATTAGAGATGAGAGTGCGGAGACAAACCTGCCAGATTCAATCATGATATTTGGATGAATATCTAATTCTTTCTCAACAATTAGTGATATAATAGATTCCACATAGACATCGAGTTTATTCTCTGGAAGGGAGTTATCATAATCGATAGGCAAACCACCACCAAAGTCTATTATTCGCATCTCCTTAAAACCAAGACTTCGGATTTCTGCAAAGGTTCGTATCATGAAATCTATAAAATTGCGGAGATCAGGTAAATCCTCAATCTGTGAACCGGGATGTGCATGAATTCCAATCAGGTTATCTGCAATTCCCCTTTCTTTGAGTAGATCCAATACATGATATAATTCTGAGATACATAATCCAAATTTGGAATTACGAGATGCTGAATGACCCCAGTATCCTGAGACTGGAACATAAGGTTTGATTCGTAATAATAATTTAAGATCCTTTTTAGGGATTATTTCCTGTACCCAACGAGCTTCTTGAGGGCTTTCAACAGAGATATATACCTGGTGACCCTGTTTTATAGCATCAGCCATCATCTGTATATACTCCCTATCCTTTACTCCATTGCACATGATCAAGCGATTCTTGTGATCTCGGAACACTTTGGTCAGAAGGACAAACTCAGATTTGGTTCCAGCTTCCAGACCATACTGTGAATGCGAATTAACTACAGCCATAGTTTCAAGTTTGCGTTGATTGACCTTAAGTGGATAAAGTGGTTTGAATTTTCCTTGGTAATCGTATTTTTTCATATAGGTCTCAAATGTGGAGTAAATCAAATTAATTTGATACTCAATCATCTGTGGCATACGAAGCGTGAAAGAATTTGACAAACCCTTATCGGCCAACTGATCGAGAATGGTTCTGAAAGAGATGTGTTTCCCATCAATAATAAGCTGTAGATCTCCATTCTCGGCTATATCAAGAAAATGTAAATCATGACTTCCTATACCATGTACCAGCTTGCTATCGTCAATTGACCAAGTCATACGCTTGAAGTTGAACAATTGGGTATTAATGAATAATCATTGGAGACTGTGTTATAGTTGAGTTTGATTGGCTAATCTATCCACTTTTCTTCTTGGTCTGCTCATCACGCAAGTATTGTACCATCTCAGTGAAAGAGTTGGCAAGTGCACCAATTTCATCATCTTGATTCAACTCATCTGAGCTCAGATCTATACCTTCGAAGATATTCTTCTTGGTGATATTCTGGGTAAGTTGAGTAGCAATACGAGTTAATCTCTGCACTGGTTTGGTGATTTGATTGGAGATCCAGAGACCTGCAAGGAGAACCACTATTGTGGTGATAATGCTCATAGTAATAGTACTAGCTGTGATTGCTGATGCCGAATCTTCGATTTGTTCATCGATATCTGCTACAACAGCAACTACCTCATCTTTAGGTACTGATATAAGGAAAGTATAAAGTTCATCTCCATTGCCTTGTGTGATCGGAGCATAGGAAATGAAGTACTCCTCACCATAGCGGGTATATGAATCTACACCGACATTACCAGAAATCATTTTAGTTAATAAAATGGAGGATAATGCGGATACTCCACCTGTTGTAGTTTCTATATCGGTGATTAAAGGTAGATCCGCATCAGGATCATGAGTAGCTGAGTTCCATTCTGGATGAGCAACAACAGAGTAATCATAGGTCTGAAATAGGGCTGCATATCCTGAATCAAGGAAATTTACATCCAATACTTTGTCCTGAATTGTTGATGTCTTGAAATCCAAACCTACAACAGCAAAGGGATCACCATTCTCATCAAGAACTGCCTGGGTTAATGAGACAACCATACCTTGTGTAAGGTCAAAGTATGGCGGACTGTATAACAGATCACCATCAGCTTGCATAGTTTCAATATGCCAACCGTCATCAATTGTTGGATTGTATTCCCGATCTGAATCCACAAAAGCACCTGGGAAATTGCGGAATATGCCATTATCAAAGGAGATGTATAGCCAGACGTATTCCCTGTTCTCAGTCCATATACTGGATAGAAGTGTATCTAGATGTGCTGATCGATTTATCGTATCATTTGTATCATCATTGATCTCCACACTAAGAACTCCATTTTCAGGCCAATACACTGTTGAGGTAGTTGGGGATATTGTTTCCTCATAATCATCATCTAAATAAGCATCAGGGATACTTGATGTCTCGTTATCATAATAGCTGGTAATGTTCTCAAAAACCAAATTATCAACAAATAGCTGCCGTGTTGCCTCAACTATTCGTGCAACTGATTTCTCAGCATTATGGAATTTATTCTCAATTATCGCAGCATTTTCCTTAGAGCTGGTTTGCATATTGGTTACTATTTGATCCTCTAGAGCTTGTGTTGATTCCTCATTGACAGCCACTCCTATGGTTCCGATATTACCGATTGCAATACTCGTAATTAGTGCCAGTGATATGGTTGTTATTACTACAAAACTAAGCAGTATCTGGGTTCGTAAATTAAAATCACTAAATTTCATCTTTAATCCTCCTAATCCTCGTCTGGCACAAAGCCTTCCACAGCTATCTCACTTAGCATGGTTGAAACCTCCTCAAAGGCGGTGGTGATCGATTCTGCAACACCATCAGCAATATCGATGTATCTTCCCTTATCAGTGTTATTTGTCATTTCTTCAATGAGCTGCTTGTGTTGTAACTCACCAACACCAATGATCACAAGATTAACACCAACTGAATGTTGAGCTTGGCTAATAATCTGGTATGGTGAGTAGCTAACACTGGAATTATCATCTCCATCAGTCAAGGCAATGACCCACTGTTCCTTTTGAGAAGGCCTATCTATGAAATCCTGCATACTATGTCCAAGTGCATCATAAAAAGCAGTCGCACCTCCAGGGCGTGTGAGATTACCCACAGTATTGATAAATTCACGCTCCACTTCCTCTTTCAAAGTTGGATGAATAAGTACCCTATACGTAGAATGAAAAATGATCAGGGATACAAGATCTTTGGGATTGACTTGATTATTGAAAATATTGAGGATACCCTGGGTCGCATTGCGGATCCTCTTGCCAGACATAGAACCTGAATAATCCAAAACAAAGGTGACTTCCTTGGGTTTGGATCCTCCTGCCTTTGCCTGCAGTTGTTTCTCAATGGCATCTGCTAGATCCACTTTTCCTTGTTCCTCATATATCTCCTGTACATTGCGAAGTGAGGTTGTAACTACACGGATATCCATTCCCTCAGCCATCTCTACTGCTTTGAGGAATTGTTCCAAAGCCTCTTCATCCTCACCTAAATGACGATGATAATAACCATAATTCATGGTAGCATAGGCAAGGGCCCGATCATTTCTTCGTTGTTCAGCGATGGAATAAGCCTCATCAAATGATTGCTTAGCCTCATCAATTCTATCTTGTTCCAAAAAGACCAAACCGAGGTTTCCATATCGAGTGGCAAATCCTCTTGCATTATCCACTTTTCTATCAAGATCAAGGGCTTTATTCAAGAACTGTTCTGCTCGATCGAATTCCTCGATCTCCTTATACAACAATGCAATATTATTGTATCTGGAAGCTAGTGAAACGGTCAAATCAACACGGTCTGCCTCAACAGCATTATCCAGTAGCTCCTCAGCAATTTTGATCGAGTCTCTGTAGGTCGCATTTGCATCTTTTAGATCACCACGTGCTTTATGGATATTAGCGATGTTATTTAGAGCTATACCCACTCCTTTCTTGTTGTTAAGGGTAGTAAACAATTCGAGAGCTGACTGGTAATTTGCCATGGCTCTGTTGATGTCACCTGCATAGTAATCCTGATTTCCAAAACGTAAGGCAGTAATTAGTCCTTTGAATGTATTGTACAATACATTGAGCTCACGAGAACCGGCTGCATCCCCTCTAAGATCCTTAGATAGGTTACCATTAGTAATCATTTTGGTCACTTGGGTTAACTCAGTTACCGGATCAACAATCTTCCTCGATGCTTTACCTGTGAAATAGATGATGATACCACCTATCACTGCAATAATGATGACAAAAACAATGATATTTTGATAAAAGATAGCAAGGATATTGTCCTTGATCTCCTCAGCTGGTGCTTGGATATCAGTCTGTGGAACCACAACAAACATGGAAAAACCATAACCTACATCAGAGTAAGAGATATACCATTTAGCTTCATCCTTATTAAAATCAGATTGACCTGTTGCTTCTGCAGTAAGTGTTGGCAATAATGATGTAAAGGCCAGTTTCTCACTATTCTGTGAGAATTCGAGGGTTGCGACATCCAAACCGAATAGATCGGCATCTTCAACAAGTTTTGGATGAATTAGTGCATTTCCAGCTTTATCAGTCATAAATGCATAACCATTCTCCATAATTGAATCACCAGAAATTGCAGCCTCCACCACATCTATGGGAAGGTCTACACTAATAACACCAACTAACGTGTCCGAGGCATCCTTGACGGGGTAGGATGCAGATATCACCAAACCACTTTCTGGATCCTTATCTAACAATATGCTCAATCCATCTTTCTGAACAGCACCTGTATACCACTCATTCTGCTTGAAATCCCAATTACCACCAGGCTCATCATGGGTCCAAGACATATCATTCCAAGGCAATTGCCTGAACATACCTGTCTCGAATCCCATGTATATCCATATGTAATCAGGATTTGAAGCATGCATGGATTTAAAGACGTATTCCAAGGCAGAGGATAGATCAATCAGATCCTGTGTTGCCTGATTTATGCCTGCATACTCAGCGGCATTGTTGATATTTGGAAGGTATATTGTACTGGCACCCCAGTACGCACTTCCTAGGCCATAATAATCTGAGACAAATAAATCCAAATCATAGTTGGGATCCTGTTGCGGTACCCATGGATCAATGCTGGAATCTGCCCAGTGAGAATCAATGGCATCCACTGATATCTCTCCTTTGAATAACGCATCTGCGAACTCAAATGCCATATTGATATCTGTCACAACTGCCCGGATATACTCGTAAACAAGTAATGCCTTATCAGAGGCAATTCTATCGAGATTTGATAATTCCTCAGCTTCCATGGCATTATAGGTGATATCTCCACTGGTGTTGGAGAATTGAGAGATCTGAATAGCATTAACCACTGTTAATATCAGTATCCCCACCAGTAATGAGCCAAGAAACGTGATAATTATCTTATTTCTCAGGTTCAATTTCATAATAATTCAATAATGTGAAGAATACTCTATCTTAAAAAGCTAATCAAGGAAAAAAAGAAGACTTAACAAATTTCTTGAGTTGAGTGGTGAAAAGTTTGAATAATATGGCTCATCGTACATAGATTTTAATATTTATTGTCACCCTATATTTTTAGAGAGGTGCACAACAATGCTCGATGACGACTTTGATGACTTGTTTGATAATTTCAAGAAGAAAAAACGAGCCACCAAAAAGAAAGAGAGAAGTGTTCAGAGGAGCCCACCTAAGAAGGAGAAATCCGAGCCTAAAAAGCAGGAAATAGAGTGGAGATTGCGTAGGTTTGAGAAAATAATCAGGAGATCTGAATCTCTTGAGATTGAACAACTTGCTGCACTTTTAGAATTTGATGAAAATGCCTTACTACTCTGGCTTATTAATTTACCAGATAATTTTGGGTTCAAAATTATCAAGAATGAGATACAATTCAATCAAGATGATATAGAGGATCACATTGATGATCTCATGGATAGCTATTACAAATTGGAAGAGCAAAGAATTGGAAAGATGGAATAAAATAGATTTCTAAAAAGACTGAAACGTAAATGATTAAAAAAACTCACAATTTCTCCCACTGTTTGAAGAAATTGGTAATTGGTTTACTGTAGGCATAGGAGTGATTTATCATATATTTTCTTCCAATTTCTTTTATCAGCAAGTTTTGAGATAGATCATGGAGAGCAGTTCTAACGTCCGATATTTTCTCATGAATTGTTACAGATAAGGATGTAATACTCAACCCATCCTCATGATGGTATAATGAGTGTAATATCTTTATCTTGGTACCAGTATTCAGAACCGATGTCAGAATTACCTTTTGCATAATAAATCTATTTTTCTCTAGTATAATAATACTTCTAGTTTCGAGAAACTAATGGAAGAAAAATGACCAAATGATTAATTTAATGTCAGCATTCAAAAATCAAAATGACAAGTTGGTAAACTCAAAAAACGTCCCTGATCTCATCGTATGCCCGGATGTGTACGGGTGTAGCTGCGTAAATAAGTACCAATTTCTACCAAATTGGTAGTGTATTTACACACAAAGCGTTTGATATTCATTGATCAGGGACAAGGCAACTATTAGGTAAGAAAATATAAATCTACTTGATATGCTGCGAATAAAAAGAGAAAATTACCCTGATCTCATCGTATGCCCGGATGTGTACGGGTGTAGATTTTTGCTTTGTTCAGATGAATCTATCATTCATCTGAAGGAAAGCAAAGTACTTTCGTTTCACATTCATCGATCAGGGTTGAATGGATAGTCGAGCTTCTACTTATAAGCTTAGATGAGAAGAATGTGCTAAAAGAAAGAAAATTATGCTCTAATCTCATCATTTGCCCGATTAGGTATATTGTGATCCATCGGGTCGACCTCTTCTCATCTGATGGATGGTGGTGAGGTCGTGATCGTCCTTGTGATTGTTATGACAAATACAGTGCTTGACTACAATTGGCCAGAACCATGACATACAGATGAACATGAAAACCATCACCACTGAGGAAGTTATTCATTGATCAGAGTATCTACCGGATTTTGAATTTATTATAATAAGTAGTTAATTTCAAAATTCAATGCCACAATTCTCGCAGAATCTTGATTGCAATGGATTAGCATCACCACATGAGTTACAGGATTTCGTTACTAATCTTCGATAATGAGTGACTAATTTTGAATTTCTTGATAGATTCAAGAATTGATAAGGTTCACTTGGCCAGAGAATATCACTGTTCTCAAAATTGACAAGATTCCATTTAATGAGTAATTTGAAATAGATGAGAAGCCAATCATTGGGATATACTTTGACAATCCCATAATTTTCAAATGATGTAATCTCTTCGTATATTTGAAGCATAATAAAACTGTGTAATTTTGAGCACAATTTCCGGGGAAGATAGATGGCGTAAAACTCATCATATAGGGATTTAGGTAGTTTCAATATACGGTTTAGCAAATTATCAGCATATACATTTTTATTGGATTGAAGTAATGCTCTGTACTCCTCGAGCATCCCATGTTTTTCTAGGAATAGAAGAATATCCTCCTCATTTCGTCTAATGGTTGACCCCAATTGAGGCAGCTCAGGATCTTTAATACACCCAACTATGATTGAAGTAAAGATGATATTGCTCATGAATGATATATTATCATAGTAAGTATAGGAGTTATTTCGATAGCCAGCAAGTGATTTGATCGAGCTAGCATAGGAGTAAGTCAGGATTTCAGGTAATACAATATCATTGGCAGCCAATAATCTCTGCTGGTCATCCTTATTTGGAAATTTCTTGTAAAATTTGTAACTCAGCCGCTTTAATTCTGTTTGCATTGAGTTGAAGGTGAATGTATGTGCAGGGAGTTTTTTACGCTTGGAAATTGGTTTCAATTTGATTTTTTTCTCTTTAGTAAACGATTTTAGGATTTTACCTAAAATGCCAGTAACCTCTTCTTCTTTGAAAATAAGATGATCTGGGATTGGTTCCTCCTGTAATTTACACTCAAAAAATTCAATTACATCTCCAATTGATTGAAGGCCATTATATATAAACTCAGGATCAACTGCGATATCCAACTCCTGATGTATCTGCAAAAATATTTCACTCCGCTGATAATTAGATAAGCTAAGATCATCCTTCAGCTTGTAATTCAGCTCTAAAGAGTGATTATTCTGCCGGACATAGGCATACTTTATGATAGATCGCATCACTATCCCTTGAACATCAACCTCTGGTTGTTTCATATTGGGATTAATTAGTGAAATTAATCGCTCGATAAAATCTGCAGGTTGCTTCTTGATTTTTCCCTGTAGTGAAGCATCGAGTGATTGAGTCAATCTCATGAATGCTTTCAAGAAATTCAATGCTGATTCGTATCCCTCTAGCTCTGCTTTCTCTGCAATTGAAGAGAGTAGGTAATAGGGGTACTGAAATAATGATAATGATGCCAAATACTCATGAGGTATGGTTATATGATTATCCGTTGGTCTGAAATGTCTGGTTTTCTCATTTCCAAGCAGATCACGAATAGGTTTCACTATAAGGTAGATATGTAGCTTATCTCTCAGAATGGTATTCAAGAAATCAATAGAAACAGGATAATCAAGACCAATATTTAGCCAGAGTAATAAATCATCCTTCGTAGCTAATGCATTTTCTCGGTTTAGTTTTCTAGCTAATTTGTATAATAGAATGGCATAAGAAACAATGCTATCCCGTACGGTGAGATCTTGGAGCCAACTGATATCGAAAACCTCTAGAAAACGATCATATTCCTCACCCATGAGTACCCAAAATTCCTTCTTACCTGGGAATGGTACTCGTATTGGGATCTCTTGAAAAGGGTTGACTGTTTCTCTCACAAGTATTCTGCCATTTATGGAGTAATTAAGCCTATCGTATAAAATTAGTATAGATGGGGTCAGTTAATATAAGCTATTTTTCGTTTCAATAGTTTATATGATCAATATTCTTGTGAATCAACCATTCGACTAAAATCTAGTTTTTATAATTAGGATATAAGCTGAACATTGTGTATAAAATACTGGTCTACGGGGCTAATGGTTTCACCGGTAAGCTAATTTCCAGGTTGGCAAAAAATCGGAATATCCCCATTACACTTGGCGGAAGAAACGAGAAAGCCATCACTGAATTGGCCAATGAATTGAATTACCCATATACGATTTTTGATCTTGAGAATCATGATCATGCTGTTGAAAAAGTCAAGGATTTTGATGTTGTATTACATGCTGCTGGACCATTCTCAAAAACATCAGAACCGATGATCAAGGTGTGCATTGAAGCCAAAACCCATTATACAGATATCACCGGTGAGATTGCGGTATTCGAGAAAGCCAAAACATATGATGAAGCAGCAAAGCAGGCTGGAATAGTTGTACTGCCTGGAGTTGGTTTTGATGTTGTGCCCACTGATTGTCTGGCACTTCATCTCAAGGAGAATCTACTTGAAGCAAAATCACTGGAATTAGCATTCTATAATCGAAAGGGTGTGGATAGTCGAGGAACATATCGAAGCACAGTAGAAGCTCTGAAACATGGTGCAAAGATGCGAAAAGCAGGTAATATCGTTACAGTTCCCTTTGCCAAGAATGTAAAGGATATTGATTTCAGCCTTGATGCGAATGAAAATCTGAAACGCACCGTTATTACCATACCCTGGGGAGATGTGTCTACAGCCTATCATACGACCGGTATACCAAATATTGAGACACTGAAGGCATTTAAACCATCAACCATTAAATGGATCAAATTATTCAATTACCAACGATTTGTACTGAAATTCAAACCCTTGGAGAATTATATTAAGAATAGAGCCAAATCAATGCCTGAGGGGCCAGATCAAGGGAGAAGGGGAGAAGCCAGATCCTATGTCTGGGGCAAGGTAGATGATCTCATGGGAACTACTGTAGAAGCCAAACTTGAATGTCCTGAGGGGTATACTATTACTGCAGATGCAGCATTAGTGATAGCTCAGAAACTGGAGGGAACACAATTATCGGGATATCATACACCAGGATCAGCATTTGGAGTGAGTTTACTTGATGATCTGCAGGATGTCAAGTACGATATCACCAAGAAAGTGACTTCAAGACTTACAAAACACATGGCAAAATTTTAGATTGATAATAAGTGTACTAAAATACCTATTTGTTTTCAAAAATTGATGTAATCAATTTGTGATAAATCGAAAAGGTATAAATTACTGAGAAAACCGAACCCAATAGGTGAACCAAATGGTATCGATGTCGACCACCAAGAAATTTATGAAAGATTACCGAAAATACGCAGAAAAAAGTTATATGGTAGCAATTAGGGATCATAAAATTGAGGATATCGAAGCTTTTAGTATCTCGCTTAATGAATATTCGGATCATCTAGAGAATTTGATCAGAAAAGGAGAGAAGGCAATAAAAGAAAAACAGGTATTAATGGGTCAGAATGAGAATGAGCTCATAGATCTGAGAATTGAGGCATATAATGTGATAGATTTGGATGCCCATGATGTTGAGAGTTACCCTGATTATATAGAACTCGCCAGAAACAAAGAAGTACCCGTTCCTGTAGAATTAAGGCAATTATTCAATGCAGAGAAGAAAATTGAGAAAAGCAAGGAAAAAATCGATTCTCTGCAAACTCAAGTTGAGGATGTAAAGAAACGTATTTCAGAAGTTGAATTTATACTACAAAAAATCAAGAATGAAGAACTTAATGATATCATAGAAGCAGAAGAAACATCAGAAGAGTAGAAATTGCTCGTATCACCACTGAAAACAAGCAATATTTTAATGATAAGCATCTGATGGCCCTCTATGACATTCTCAATAGTTGCGAGAGATGATAAAACAGGAGAAATCGGAATTGCAGTGCAAAGCAAATTTCCAGCTGTGGGCAGTCTTGTTCCTTGGATTGACCTGAAAGCGGGAGGTATAGCCACTCAGGCAATGGCAAACCTGGAGTATGGGAGAACGGGATTGAAATTACTTGTAGCAGGAGCAAGTGCACAACAAGTATTGGACATTCTACTACAGAATGATCCTGATTCTGAACATCGGCAAATTGGAATAGTGGATATTTTGGGTAATGCGGTCAGTTTTACTGGTAAGAAATGCTATTCCTGGGCAGGAGGTAGGGCAGGGGATGGAGTTACATGCCAAGGGAATATTCTTGTATCTGAGGAGACTGTAAATGCCATGTTTGATACCTATCACTCTACAGAGGGAGATCTGGCTGAGAAGCTGATGTGTGCATTAGAGGCGGGACAGAAAGCTGGTGGGGATAGCAGGGGTCAGCAATCCGCTAATCTCCGGGTATACAAATCAAATGGAGGGTATGGTGGTGGATCAGATGTGTACATTGATGTTAGGGTAGATGATCATCCTGATGCCACTGCTGAGTTACGTCGTGTATTTGAATTATATTCACTAACCTTGCTTGAACGAGAGGATCCAAATTCAATTACTGAGCTCAATGCAGAAGTTTACAAAAAGATAGGAAGAAAATTGAACCAGCTCAAGTATCTTGAGACTGATGATTATTCCAAAGATTCGGTTCATCCAGCATTTATCAAATGGATTCACACTGAAAATTTTGAAAATAAAGAACGAAATGATGGATTTGTGTGGAATTCAGTACTAAATTATCTTCTTGATATGTAGTCTATCATCTATAATTAGTACTAATTATTTCAAGCAGTAAAATTTACCAATTTCATGCGCTTAGGTGAGATGATGTCACCACTACTCCATTAAATGGACATTTCATGTATTCTAAAGTATGAGTACTAAATTATATTCATGAGAAATGTTCTCTATTCTGTACCATTAAGCGAGTGAGTTCGTGAAAAGCTTCTTCAACATTTGTTCCATTAATGGCACTGGTCTCAAAGTATCTTACATGGAAAGTAGGTTCTTCAAAACGATTTTGAAGAGAATTGACATAGGCTAGTACCTCTGATTTATTAATCACCGGATTGGGAAGATCTGACTTGTTACCCAAAATGACTATGGGTTCGATCTCATTCTTATCCACAAACTCATTGATCCAGCCTTCAAGCTCATCAAATGATTCTCTTCTTAATAAATCAAAAACAAGAAGAATTCCCTTTGTTCCCCGGAAATAGCCGTCTCGAACCACACCAAATTGGGATTGGCCGGCAAGATCCCAGATTTGTAAAGTATGTTCCTCCCCATCGACTTCAACCTTACTGACAGAGAAATCTGCACCAATTGTTGCTAGATAATTACCTCCTGTATTCTCTCCCATGAAGTTCTTCCGTAAAGTTGTTTTACCTACTGCGGCAGAACCAATAAGAATTAACTTGAAAGGTTTTGTAACCATATCATTATATAATTTCCTTAAATTACATAAGTGTTGAGCATGATATTTGGTCGAAATACCTATGATACATACTTGAAGAGCTTGATCAATTCTATCATCTACATAAATTCTTCAGAACGTTTGAGAATTTCATCATAGATTCTGATTATATCGCCATATAATTTGGATATAGCAACTATCTTATCTCTCATATTAGTTTCATCCTCTGGAAGATCATCAAGGAGGAGATTGAGATTTTTGATAAGTGCTTGGCTTTCGTAGATTCCACCCTTCAATCGATCAAAAGCCATATCTTTCAGACTTGATTTCATGAAATATTTTCTAATGGGTCGATTATTCTCACCTTCCTCAAAATAATTTGCGATATATCCAACTTTTGCCATATCAGTTAGAGTACGTGAAACTGTGCTCAGAGAGACACTCACCTCCAGAGTCTTGCCGTTCTTAGTTCGTGAATAGGTGAGATAGTTCTCTATCTCCTGCTGATCCATTGCATGTGATTCATCTCGTGATTTTAACAAGAATAACCCAAAAATCCGGCCCATATTCTTGGTCTTTCCCGTCTTATCAAAAGCTCGAGCGTAGAGCTCAAGAAAATCAATCTCATATGGAGTTAACTTGTACATAATTATCTCATGTAAGTTATGGTGATAGAGTTATTTAAAGATTTCATATTTTTGCATTCAAAAAGCATTATTTCAAAAATGATTTGCAAAATTTTGCAAATTATTCTAGGACCTTAGATAAGTATATATATTTAGGAAACCAATTATTTTCATAGTGATGCAACTAAGTTGCAGCAAATTGAAATTGGTGATTAAAATGGAAAAAAATTATGTACTCTTCGAGGATAATATACTTACAGCACAAGCTGGAGGAAAGGGGTTAAGACTCATTGAATTGTTTAACAGGGGATTGAATGTTCCAAATGGACTGGTTATACTTCCTGGTGCTTTCAAAAACGATAAGCTCGATGATGAAACTTGGAAACAAATTCAAAGGGATTTGAATATATTCAGGATAAATGGAGTTAAATTTGCAGTCAGATCATCTGCATTAGCAGAGGATTCCGCTGAGGCATCCTTTGCAGGTGAATTTGAGACAGTACTGAATGTACAATCTGATGATGAAATTCTAGATGCAATATATGAAGTGTATCATTCTAAGGACTCTGAACGGGTGATTACCTATTCTAAGACTCACAATATTGATTTCTCACATAAAATAGCTATTGTCATACAAATAATGATTCAATCTGAGATCTCTGGTGTGTTATTCACCTCAGATCCAGTCACTGGAAACAGGGAAATCATGCTTGGCAATTATGTCCATGGATTAGGAGAGCAACTTGTATCTGGTGCTGTTAATGCTGAGGAGTTCAAGCTTGATAAGAAAACTCTATCCTATGAGGGGCCTGAATTGCTCAGGAAATACGCTCCAAGATTGCTACATCTAGGAAACCAACTTGTTGAGTTGTATAATGAAGAACAAGATATTGAATGGGCCATTTATAATAATGAGGTGTATTTATTACAGACCAGACCAATTACTACCTTATATGCTGGAGGTGAAGATCTCTGGGATGAGAATGCATCAAAACTTGGAGATTATATCTGGACGAATCGAATGACACTGGATATTCTACCATATCCTCTTACTCCAGCTTCCTGGTCGATCTGGAAGTTATTCATGAACAGACAATCATTGGCAGGAATTCAACCTTATGGCTTCATCGGCGGGATCATTTATGTCAATTTTACCTTCATGTATTCAGTAATGAAAAAAGTTCTTCGAAACAAGGATAAATGTGATGAGTATATTATCAGCCTGTTTAATGAGATCCCACAGGAATTCGCTGTAAAAACATTTGGTACATGGGATTTCATCAAAAATCTCATGGTAAAAGAAATTAAAGTTGAATTCAAGAAGAGTAAATTAGTCAAGAATCGACTTGAAATATTTGAAAATATCCACACAAAGCATAGGTATCTTCTCAAGAATATCTCTCAGTATGGTGTGGATGATATTGAACCCCTATACCGTGAATTGATCGAGCAATATTGGAATATCCTAACAATCATGGATTACATGAATGAGAGATTCATGGGTAAGGTGAACAAACTCAGAGGAGAATTGACAAAAGAGGTTGGAGAAGAGCAGAGAGATGTCATAATTTCTCATATGAGTGGAGTATCCAGTCAACTTGAAAGTATCGCACCGATTGTGGGAGTACACAAATTAATTAACAACGAGATTACTGAGGAGGAATTTATCAATACCTATGGTCATCGATCTGCTTATGAAAATTATCTATCCTATCCCAGACCCTATGAGGATCCTAAATGGGTAGCAGAACAGATTAAGCAATACCAACTAGCAGAGATTGATATCAATGTTTCCCTGAAGAAGAGCACTGGTACTTTTGATGCAATATGGAATGAGGTGATGGCTTCTGTAGATGGAAAGAAATCTAGAAAATTGCGAAAACAGATCTCAGAGATTCTCGAAATTACAGAAATGCGTGAGAACACAAGATCCTCCCTAACTAGACTCTTAGCTAGTTTCAGAATAATGTTGCTCCAAGCTGGAAAACTCCTTGAATTAGGGGATGAAATCTTCTTCTTGAATATCGATGAGATACTGACCTCATTGAAAGGTAAGGACATACCTCAACAAAAAATTGAGATCAGAAAACAAAATTTTAAGAAAGTTAAAGCTCTCCCAGCCCTTCCAGAATGGATTGGTAGTGGGTTTGATCCCTATACTTGGGCAAATGACCCAAATAGAAATTATGATCTCGTTCCTATGAGAGGAGCAAAGATAAATCTGGATGCAGATATTGTGGGATATCCAGGATCAGCTGGGATAGTTGAAGGTGTGGTTCGTTTGGTACACACACCCGAGGAAGCAATGGATATTCAAAAGGGTGAGATATTGGTTACATCAACTACCAATGTTGGTTGGACACCAATCTTTCCTAAACTTGCTGGAGTAATCACAGATTCTGGAGCTACTCTATCCCATGCAGCGATTGTTGCCAGAGAGCTGGGTATACCTGCTGTTGTGGGAAGTAAGAATGCAACCCATTTGTTAAAAACTGGAAATCGGGTGAGAATCGATGGTACAAAAGGTACTGTTATGATTTTAAGCTAGGAGTGGTTCAGTATGAATCTAACAAAAAATCAACAGGATAGTGGACTTAAGGCCCTCTATCTCGCCTCGTTCATATCAGTCACAGGGTTTTCCATCATCATACCCTTCTTTCCACTATACCTCAATGATATACTCAATCCTATTCATTTTGGATGGATTACTCTGGGTATTGCTTTGCAGATTGGTATTATCACTGCTGCATCCAAATTCATTCAATTACTCTTGAATCCAGCATTTGGTGAATTATCAGATAATGTCGGAAGAAAACCCCTAATTGTGCTAGGTATGCTCCTATATGCGATAATAATGTCACTCTATGGGCTTATGACCAGTTTTTTGGGGTTTGTGCTTTTACGATTAATCCAAGGCATAGCAACAGCATCAGTGTGGGTTCTGGGTGAGGCCCTTGTGGCAGATTTATCAGAGGAGGATCAATCAGGGCGCAATCTTGGCAAATATATGCTGTCAATGCTTGCAGGAACTACACTCGGGCCATTTATAGGCTATTTCGTGTATACGGGCTTTACCAGCCAATCAATTGCAGAGGATCTTGCATTCCGATTTACTTTCATGGTTGTTGGTATTATCTCCCTTTGTTGCCTAATTATCATCCTGAAGTATGTTCATGATCCAAAGAAAAACTCTGGTTATATTGATGCAGTAAAGGCAATTGTATGGGTGATAATACGCAGCCCAGCTGTGCTGAGGAAAATCCTGAAATCTGAGGATTACAATCGTAATCGAAGACATTATTCCATCTATACTATCGCATTTACCAATGGTATGGGGTCTGCTCTGCTGTTGCCAATAATGGTACTCTTTCTTGAGGATTATTATCTTCTTGATCCTGCCTCAATTACTCTTATTATAGCTGTGATTAGTTTGATTTCTTTAGTAGGTGCACCTATTGGTGGCTTATTGAGTGATAAGTTAAAGAAGAAAAATGTGGTTTTCGGATCTGCCGTAGGAGTAGCTATTGTTATGCCATTATTGGGAATACAAATTGGAACTACGATAATATTCCTGATTGTGCAATTTCTGATCCTCAAAGTATTTTTTAGTGCCATGCAACCAGCGTTTAGATCACTTCAAGTGGATTACTTTGATGAAATTCACCGAGGAAAGGAATTTGGTATTGTTCAGGCAAATTTCAATTTAGGATCAACAGTAGGCCCTATTTTTGGTGGAGTGCTGTATGATCTATCATATAAGAAGAATATCGAACTATCATCCACAATCACAATTTTAGGTGCAGAAATGGTATTTCTGTTATCTTCAATATTGATTCTGCTTGGAGGAGTAGTCCTTTTCCTAGGATTGCGTACATCTGCAAGCAATGTGACCCTGGATCAAATATAATCATCGCTGATAATTCAAAAAAAAGGAACTGATTGTGTAATAGTATGGATGAGAGAGTTGAAATTTATAATTAAATAGTATGAATATACAGTAATGACACAGGCATATGATTTAATCCTGATGAAATCATCAGGAATTCCTATTTACGCTGGCTGTACAGGTAGTGACTATTGTATGAAACATCTTGGCCAACATCAACTCCAAACGGCATTCCTATCAGCGTTGTATAGTTTCTCACAAGAGGCCTTTGATGAAGAAGTCCTCACCAAGATCGATTTTTCCAATATACAATTAAATTTCGAAATTGAACATAGTAAACAGCTTCTATTTGTAGGTTTTCATCCTAAGGAGGTAGACTCAAAACAGATACAGAAACTTCTTCAAGAGGCATTAGTACGCTTTAATAAGAGATTTCCCGGGGAGATATCCGATATAGTACAACCAGATGATTTTTTGGAATTTAGCAAAGATTTGAGGGAACTAGGTCTGGTTTCCAATCAAATCAGCTCCTTTTATAGTATGCAGGATGAAGAGAAGACATCTAAAAGAGGTCTACTCGGTGTGATCCAAAAGATACGTGAGTTGCTATGAGCTGGGATGATATAGAATCACCATTTGATGCACTTAATGACCTCCCCGAGGGATTACGGCAGGGCATACGTATACAAACAGAGCAACAGGGATCTGATACTCTACTCAAACATTTTGATCAATTATGTAATAAACTCAGGCGAGAACCATCATTGGTAAAAAAATTTATCTCTCAAACATTGGGAGCTCCAACAAAAATTGATGGGACCCAGTTGGTGATCAAGCGAAGTGTGTCACGTGGAGATTTGGAGCAGGTACTCGGTGAGTTTTTATCCAAATATATCATATGTAAATTCTGTGGGAAACCGGATACTCTACTCAAAAAGAAAAAAATCACTTGTGCAGCTTGTGGTAGAAATTATTCTGTTACCTGATTGCGTTTCTTCCATGTTCCAATACCCATACCAAAATAGGTCGGTTTGCCATAGACAGCTCTGGTAGATTCCCAAGTATCAGGATGCTTGTCAAGTATGCCCTGAATGATATTCATTCCCATCAATCCACAAGGTGCAGCGTCATCCTCCTTCTCATACATCTTATCAAGTAACTTTCCCTCTGCCTGTTTCATCCATTGCATGGCCTCCTCATCAAATGGGGCAGATAATTCATGAAATCCATACTCATGATCTTTATCATGTCGATGTGACAGATCTCCTGAAATCACCAAACTCACCTTGACATTATTGAATATCTCTGAATTCACAATCTCATCAATTACCTGGCCAATTCCTGTTAACTCAGCTCTGAACTGCTCCTTTCTATCCATGGGAAGAGCAAAAATGACAACATTTGGGCCCTCCTGATCTGCAATATAGGAAAGTGGGATGGTCTCACCCCAACCTAGTTTGAAGGGATAATTGGGATCGCCAAGAAGTAATGGGGTAGAATCAATACCCAGGCTGACAAAAGTCTGATTGAGTATCTGTGCAATTTGTAGATTTCCCTGCCATAATCTGCGCTCTACTTGCTTCTGCAACGGATTATCAGCTACACTTATTACCTCCCAGGATTCAAATACATTGTGGAAATATACTAGGTATTGTTCGTTGACAACATATCCATGTGGACTGGTCAGAATTATCACCTGTATTCCATCTTCTTTAATCTCCTTACCTACTTCATTCATTGTATCATGGAGTAGATCTGCATCTTCAGTTCGGTTTGGTTCCAACTCAGGAACGATTACTCCACCATGGGGAAGGAAATAGATGCTCTCTAATGGCATTAATTCAATATATCCTGACCACAATATTAAGCTGTTCTTGTAATAATAAATGGAAAATCTTTATCAATTAATTTATCTGCATCACGATAGTCTGAATGTTTGTGAATCTTACGGAGAAGCTGTTCTCTGTATTTATTGGTGAAATCCTTAGCAAATTCATTCAAGGCAAAATTAATCATGGTGTTCCTATAACTGCTAATTAACGCAAATGCAACTCGATCTGAGTGAATTGAATTGATAATTACTACTGCTTCATCAAGTCGAATAGATTTTACTGCACCTTTATTGAGCGATTCATCAAGTATTGAAGAAATAGCCTTGAGTATGCCTGATATAAAACTGGCATTGATGAGATCACTCCAGTAGTAATGATAGATAGGAACACCTGATTCTCTATCAAAAACAATCAAAGCATAGGTTTCAAATGGAAGAACATAACCTAGTTTAGGCTCTCGAGAAAAGGCAAAAGTGCAAATGATGGCACCAATGGACAGTAACAGGTAATCCAAACCTGGGAGATACCATATTATACCTGAAATAAAAATTAATGCAGATACAGGGCCTGCTAAAAATGCACCTAAAACATTTATTCCTGACATGAATTTCAAAGAAGAAGGTATTTTGAGGTGAATCCTCACCATATAGTATATCCAGTACAGACTAGCCAGGGCAAATAATAATGAAGATACCAGTGCAAAATGTCCGTTTAATGCAGGAGATCGCTCTCCAAGTAAGGATAGGTTCTCAAGGACTGCATCATCCTCCATGGAGAAAATAAGTAATGCTGTGGTCAACGCAGTGTTAACAACTATCTTTGACAGTTGTATCCTAGATCTGGATATAGTATCCACAAGACCAGTCAAGGCAAATAAAATGAGCACTGTAGAAATGATGGCTATCTTGTAGATGATAAAATTCAGCAATAAATACGAAATTGCCAGTAACATACTGCTTAATGATACAATACCCCAGGCCATAGACATGAATTAAATTTTGACAAAATGTTAAGATCATATTCTCAAGCTGATAGAATATAGAAGAAAGCAAATTAACTTCAGAGGTTTATATACTAAAAATAATAGTTATCTTATCCTCAAAATCAAATGATTGGAGGATAATGGACTAGGAAACTTCTTCCCTGTCACTCCTAGAGTACGGAAAAGCGATTAAGATTCCAAAAGCTCGCAAGAGAAGTCTATAAGTTCGAAAGAACGACTGGTAAATGCAACGTAAGTTAGCGGATGATCTGCCAGAAAGCCTGGAAACCCCATCTCGAGTAGTGGGACATAGGAACCGTACTTTTGTACAACTTTCTGATCAACTCGATTGAGTGTTGGCGACAACTGGTTAGAATGAACTAACAGGCAAATCAAAATATTTTGTAAAAAAAATAGATCATGAATAAGAAATGCGGGTAACGATCCTGTCGGAATCCCTTTGCTGAATAGTATGAAGCAATCAGACTGATTAATGTGGATAAAAGAAGTATTCCCACAGAATAGGTCCAGTTATACTCCATAAGTTTGGATTCAGGATATTCAATAAATCAATTCTGTTATTATATATATGAAATACCTAGGAAATTATAGTTGATTATTCAATTATTCCAGCCAGATTTTTCCTGTCTAGTGGCTTGTCACTTAACATACCAGAGAAGAAGAAGTATACCCATACTCCAAATGCAGCGATTAATGGAAACATGGCAAAGATACCCACTGAATACACATCTATGGATGCAGCTCTCTCATTTACTCCTTTGACCACATTAACAAAGGGTACAGTTGCCTCTAGATCAGGTGCAACAACCAGATAGGGGGTTTGAGAGATGAAATCTGCAATGACGAGAACTGCAAAGGATAGAGTGATGGCAAGGGTCTGGAAAAATACATTCTTCTTATCCGCATCAGCCACCTCACTGAGTGAGTTCTTGTCCTTGTTATTACTCCACCATTTGAAGGAGAAGAACATGTGGACTAGATAGAGCACTACTGCGAGAAGTACCATCCATAATACATTGAGGCTACCTGCTGCATCATTTACCCCAAATAGGCTATCAAATTTGTATCTAGCATTTCCCAGAAGTATGAGCACGTAAATGACTATGGTTACGACCACAGCAATGCCTGTGAAGAAAGCAAACTTGAGATACTGCATGGAAACAAAATCCTCAGCTGCTGTATCCTCATCGGTTATCTTGTTGACTCGGGTGATGTGAATAAATGCTAACAAATTCAAGCCAATGGTTACTGCAAAAGCAACCAGAAGCAGAAGAAGACCAAATGATACAGGATTGAAGAAGGTGGCAGCCACATTCATAGTGGGTACCATATCCGCATCAACACTCTCTATACCTACTGGATTACTTAACCAGCCTAGCAGAATGGTATCAAGATAGAGCAATACTACACCTGATAAAGTCCAGAGAAGACCCATGATTTTTAGCATTCCATCTGATAGCGTTCCCCTACCGTAGTAGTAGTAGGCTAGGAAGGCCAATCTGATGGCAAATACTGTCACCAAGAAAGTCAGGGGATAGAACAGTGCCTTTCCTGCAAATACTAGAGAATTGGGGAAGAAAGCAAGTACAAATACTGTGGATGCAGTAAGATACACCTGCTGTGATGCATAGTTGATACCAATAAATTTCAAGTACTTGGGAGTCACCTTCTCAGTCAGATCATGAGATGATTTGTTGAAGAATTCAAATATCAATGCAAGCAGTGACATCACTATCTCCATGGCCAATAACACCACATGTAATGAGAAAACAGTGATAATCATGAAAAATATCATGAATGATGTAACTTCTGCCATTATGCTTCCTCCTCAGATGCCTTTTTCTCAGGTTTCTCAGCAAGTTCTGATTCATCAACTGACATCTTATTCAGTTTTTTAATCAGGAAACCCATACCACCTAGAAGAACCAGGCAATATACAACTACCAGGAAGAAATAGATTCCCGTTACTGGAGTTTCTCTTGCTGCCTCATCTACTGTCAGAATACCATAAATTGTCCATGGCTTACGTCCAGCCTCTCTGGTGATCCATCCGAAGTTAGAAACAAGCTGAATGACAAAGGGGAAGCTAATGCTTGCCTTTAAAACCAGATCTGGGATGACATCCCTCTTGAACATAAAGAAGAGAGTAATCAATGTTATTCCAAATAGAGCTGTTGCCATCATGATCTTGAAATAATAGACGTAGTGGATGATCAGGGGGGGTTGGAATTCTGTAGGAATGGTATCATAATCCAGGATATGTGCATCAAAATCTCCATAGGATAGCCAATTCATCACCGGCTCCACCAGGGGAAGCTGCCCAAAACTCCAGATAGTATCAGAGGTTCCCTCCATTGCAGCTAGCTTTTCAGGATTGTACTTTGCCATATTGGCACCTATCGCATGCCCCACAATACCCTGAATCATCATGGTACTTGTGGCCATCATGGAGAAGAGCTTGATACCCTTGAAATAATACTCTTTGTGCTCCGCATAATTACGATATTTGAGGTATCTGTAGGAGTATATTCCAATTATACTATACACAGAAACATTAACAGCAGCAGTGGTTGCATGGAGGAAGCTGATGACTGCTCCAGGAGACTGGAAGACTATACCAAAGACACCCATTTCTTGAACTGTGGCACCAAGAATTGCATGATACTGATCCACATCTGTCTCAATGATATTCCTAATATCTCCTGAAGTATAGATCTGTGAGGTTCCATCAGGATTATAGAGCAGATACTCAGGCATGGTCCACAATCCAGTGGTTGCATCATAGGTTGCCTGGAGTCCTGGGGGATAGGACATCAATGTATTCACACTCATGATGAGGAGGGCCGATCCAAAGACGCCTAGTACTGCCAACACACCTATGATAAGGTGGAATTTTCTACCCACACGCTCCCACGTGTAGTAATACATATATACAAAGACCACCTCGGCCATAAACATAAACACCTCTAGGAACAGGGGGATAAAGTAGTATTCGCCGACCAGCTCAAGAAAGTTGGGCCAAAATAGTAATAAGCCGAACTCACTTAGTGATCCCGTCAGGGCACCAAAGACAAAAATGATCAGTGCGACCTTGGATATGGAGCGTGCCATCTTCATGATGTGTTTATCATTCATCTTGTATGCTACGGCTTCCATAAGAATTGTGATGAACAATAGGCCGATAGTGTACTGCAGTATTATCCAATGAGTGGTTATCCCCATTTCTGATAGGCCACGTAGTACGCCTTCTGGCATATTGAACCAGTCTTCAAGTAGTGACATTAACTATCGAACTTATATCTATGTTATAAGGTTAATTATCAATTGTTAGAGTTTGTGGAATTCGAAGGTAAAAAATCAACAAAAAGATAAAATAAACTATCCAAGCAGAGACAAAATATTCGTATGTGCGAACTTTTTATGCAAAATACCGAAAATACTATAGTATAGATAGTACAAATGGAATAATTGATAATGTCATTTATGTGTAACACCCTCTTATTTATTGATTTACGGTATAAGAAATAGAGTTTTGTTATATAGTATTCTTTTTGAGTATAGCAATTTAGTCAATACAAATTATCTAAAAGGCATCGATTAAATATTTTTTGTATTAGTACAAAATCAATCAAGAGCAGCATCATTGTATTTCAGTATAACGAATTATCTATTTTTGTAAATTTTTCAATTTCATAAAAAAAATAAAAAAAAAATATCATACCAAAATTATCAAGAAAAAAAAATGTCTATGTTTATAAGGGTTTTAATTTTGGAGATGTAGTAATTGATTCACTTTCAGGTTACTCTCAGTGCTACCTTGCATATTAATAAGTGGATCATTCTTTACATGTTGTGCCAATAAATGGTAATATAGGAGGAAAAAAAATTTGAGACATATCAAATCTAAACTACGAATTTTTCTATTTCTTTCAGTTCTAATTTTGGGATTAGAATACTATCCATCAACTGTGTATGCAAATCAGGATAGTGTTGAATACTTATCAATGCCCATTGAGGGTATCAGTGATCCAGATCTAGCTATGAAGATATTAGATCAGAGTCTGGAGACTGTTAAGATAGATGAACAATCACGGCTCATATCAGAGCGATTCTATGCAGAACAAGATTTAGAAGCAGCCTTGGATAGGATTGATGCAGGATATTCTGTAGAAAATTATGATGATTCCAATCCAATGACAACCCAAATTGAATTCAAAGAGACAACATATCTTTCTCAACCAACAAATATATTGGAAGAGAAAGTTAAATATGATGAAAGTGAGGTATTTATTCCTGGATTACTTCAAAATCTCTACCATTATGTCAATGTTACAAGTTCAGGTAAGGTATTTTTGGATTCCAATGCTATTGATTATACTATTAATTTCAATTCAGAGCTCAATACTATCATTGAAAACAGTGATAACAAGGTGAACAAGGGTCATCTGGGGATTGTGGTTTTTGTTTCTGATTACAAAAGTCGTAGTATTGAGAAACTACAAGAGAATGAGGTATGGAAGCAAGTTTATTCCAGATTAGAAAGCTGGTTAGTTGAAACATCTTCATATTACGTGATGATGGTAAATGAGTATGCAACTCCTCAAAATATCATCAATCTACTTGCAGAAGCTGAAATGAATAACAAGGTCAAATCTATAGGAATAACCTTTGTTGCACATGGTGTGAGTTCTGCCAAGGCTCATGGTATATTATTACATCGAGATGATGATCCCAAATCCCTGGCAATTATGAATGGTAGGGTATTTGATAATTTCTTACAACAAACACCTGTTAATCAAATATCTAAATTGATACATACCAATCTTCACAGCTGTTTTCTCCTAGATGAGTATAAACATCATGGAGTAGATTCTGTTCTGGGATTCTTTGAGAAACAGAATCCTAACCAAGTTCTCACAGGATACAGAGGGCTAACATATCTGAATACCCGTTTCGTTTTATCTTTAGAAAATCTACTTGCATCGGGTACCTATATTTTACCTACAGTAATGAAAACACATACTGTAATGCTAACCAAGAATAATAACACCATTCCATTAGGAAAGGTTGATATCACTACTGTCAAAGAATATACTATTGATCATGGAAATACTGATCTTAGTCTCAAATATATTAAGAAATTCAATGGTGATGAAACACTCTATGTTAATGATATTAACTACTCACCAGCAACAGGAGAATCAAGCTTTTCCGGTGTTGGAGACTATCTAGGTGAAGTTATACCGAATTCATATTTCCCGGTAGCAGGAACCCCACATGACTATGAAAATCATATTCAGAGTACGTGGCAGGAGATTTCAACCTTAAATGATGATACTTTTTATTTCTCGATGGGAGAATATGATGGTATGTTAGAAGAATTCGGTGAAGGATTAAGTGGATCGACATCATCATTATCATCAAGATGGAATCATCATCCTTATACTGAAAATAAGGATGGTTTCGTTACAATAAACCATGGAGAATGGATTGAAGAATCGTCCGTTACTAGTAGACCCAAAGAATCTCAGTTTACATTACTATTCAAGTTGAGTGGTATTCAAAGCAGCTCAAGTACAACAATAAAGCTAATTGGAACACCTAGTTCCTCTTTGAGGCCATCAAGCTATGATACACGTACTTTTGGTTTGATTATTGAGGATAATGTACTCAAAGTACTTACTAATAAGGGAACAGCCACCATTGACTCAGTTTCACTTGAGGATAACAGACCTTACTACTTATCAATAAGTTTTATAGCCAATCTGGGAATACTTACGATTTCAACTCCTGATGATGCCGATTTCATTTATGAAGCTAGTGCAAGTGGATATGCAGATTTATTGAATCCAAAGTTAAGAATTGAAACAACATATCGGTCTATATATGCAGATATGTATCAAGTAAATCCTAGCCTACACGTATCAGATAGCACACCTAGTCAAGTGTTAGTATTTGAGGATCAAACTTTAAATGATTTGAAAATTAGCGGGTCAGCCGGTACTCAAGAATCAACCGATGCTTACATAGGATCAAAATCAATTAGTGCTGGAAGCACAACATCTCCAGACTGGTATAAAGTTAATACTGTGATTGATGATTCTAATCATTACCTAGGTTTTGCTGCAAAGGCTTACAGCTTGACAGGATTCTCTTTACAAGTGATGATTGGAGGATCGATAAAAACAATAAATGTATTAGATTCTGCCAGTAATCTTGATGATCTCGTTATTAACCTAGACAATCAATGGCATTATTATATCATCGACCTTTATGCGTATTCTGTATCTAACGGAGCATTCACACAAATTTCATTTCAAAAATCTGGAACTGGAGCATTATTAGTAGATAGTATCTACGTATCCTCAAGTAAAACCGATTTGGCAAGTCTTGCATCAATTAGTAAGGAAACATCATCTCTTGAGATCAATAATGATGTAAATAATCCAAAACCAATTGTGGATTATTCATATGATAATACATTGTCAGATAGGGCGAACAATTATGATGCTATTTCACATAGTGGTGGTTTCGTTGATGATTTTAATGATGGAGTGAAAGCTCCAGAATGGGAATATACTAGAAATGTGTATTCAACTTTCACAGAGACAGGAGGGTATCTAGAAGGGCGATATCCAGGAGGATCCACATCAGATTACGATAATGTATGGTACAAAAAAGAGATCAGTACAGCAACAACAAATATCGATTTTGATTTTTCATATTATATTCAAAGTGGGAAAATGGGTTATCTAGCGATATTTGGTACAAATACTGCAACTGGATACAATACTTTCTGGGCTGCACCAGTTTATGATGCTTGGTCTGGTTCGTGGATTAGAAGTTATACTAGAGGATTTGATGCCAATGGAGTCGTAACGAGCACTCATTCCATTCAAAATTATTACAAAACTAGTGGTACTGGGCATTTCACAGTGACATTCAATGCAGATAATTCTTTAACTCTGAGTATCTCAGGAACTATTGGATCTATTTCTAATACATACTCAGGTATGCTTGAAACCGATAAAATTGAGATTTATTGGCAACAGAGAATAGCATATTCTTCTACTTCAAATTATGGTAGAATTGATAATTATGTCGAGACTGGAGGAAGTCCTCTTAACTTTGGCTCTGGAAGCCGGGGTCAGGCAATTGAGCTTGACGGGAGTACATCTCAATACTTAGAGGTTCCTAGCAGTGTTATGGCCAACACTAAGGACTTCACGTATGCTACATGGGTGAAAAGTGATGATCTAGATCATGGGGCAGGTGGTTTTAATACATTTATCAGTGTACATCAAGATGGTTGGTCAACTAATGCATTCATGGTTTATATCGATAATGCCAAAATCAGAACTCATTTTGCAGGGTCAGTGTATGATTATTTCGCTACTTTCACAGATAATACCTGGTATCACATCGCAGTTATTCGAGTTGGTTCAACTCTTCAACTGTATGTTAATGGCAATCTGGTACAGACAAGAACAGGAGTTCCAACGAATACATATAATCCCCAATATATTATCCTTGGCCAGGAACAAGATTCAGCTGGTGGAACATTTGATCCCAATCAATCATTGGATGGGTATCTTGATGAGACCAAATTCTTTGATTATGCTTTGTCTAATGATCAAGTAGCCTTGCTATATAGTCATAATTATGCGTATATTACTCATGAGTATTCACTAGATGGAAATCTTGAGGAAACCTATTCTAGTACTGTTGGAAGTTGGTATGGAAATGAAGATTTCAGTAGTGGTATGGAAGGAAGTTCTGTTGATTTAGATGGATTAAGCTATATCAACCTGGGTCAAAATATTGTACTTGAAAATCAATTTTCTTATGGTATTTGGGTGAAACCAACTGCCTATACAATCAGAAGTGATACTTGGAAATCCTTCCCATTACTAGGTTCATCCTCAACAGCATATGATAAATGTGTAGATCTTGAATATTATTATAATGGATTGAGATTTCAAAATGATGCAGGAGCATATTTTGCAAACAGTTTTTCATCCGGTGTTTCAATGGATGACCTTCTAGATAATTGGAATTTGATAACCTTAACCTACGATGGCACATATACTAAATTGTATCTAAATGGTATCTGGCAATCAACAATGACTTATAACCTTGGTACAACCACTTTCAACAGATTAGGTATTGGGTATGCAGGTCAGAAATTATCAGGTTCATTAGATGATTTTGTAGTCTTTTCTCATGCGTTATCTGCATCTGATGTATCAGCTCTATATGAATCCTATGTATCTACTCAAAGTTATAGCATGGGATTGGATAAATCCCTTTCAACAGAGGATTATCCCACTTATAGTTTTTCAAGCACCATATACAACCGTGATCTTCTAGGTACACGCAATGTTGAGTATTCAGTTGATATTGATGGATCTATCTATGGAGTTAAACTAGTTAATGGTATTTGGAAAACACTTGATAATGTGGTAATCAGTGGTATAAGCTACAATGCTGCAACTCAATATTCTATAGATTTCTCAGTACTGCCCAATGATCCTTACAGTGCCAATCCATCAAAAATCCTTGAGATCACACTAACAGATGGAGACGATAGTGTATCTGTGGCAAGCTACTCAGTAGCAGACGATGTGAAAATTGTTCCTCAGGTTATCACCTCTAGTGGATATTTGAGTGATACCAGTATTTCAGGAAGCTCTAATCTAGGATCTGCTCTTTACTCAGAGAATGCAGCTAGGGGATCAATTACTCAGGGTGCTTTTGCATTGAAATTTGAACAAGAAACCTACCTTGATTATGCTATTGTTTCGGATATTGTTACATCATATTCAAATGGATTATTTGGGCTTGTGGATGCATTCTGGGAGTTTATGAGTTGCTATGGTGTCTGGGAAAATGGTGTATGTAATACCAATGAACCACCCGTACTACAAAGAGGACCATATACTGTGGAATTCAGGGATTATATCTATGATACTATTAGTGTAAACCTTGATACACCCAGTATTAAGTGGAATGATTACTGGTTCAATTCTATCATCGATCTTGAAGCCACTAGTAACACTGGTAGTGAGTTGGAATTGTATAATGATAATGGAGTTTATAAATTTTATATGAATAAACCTCTTTCCACTTTAGATGTGGAGATATTTATAGATGCAGAGGCAGGTGACAATATTAAATTATATCGAATTGATAGTTATGGAGGTATTTTGGATACAATAATTCCTACTGGATATCCCTATTCGACTATTATCGATTTAAATCCTCAAGATGTGCAATACTTCTATATGCAAATGGATCACAATGTAGATGCATCCAAATTACGCTTAGGTATAACTCCAGATGAACCTACATTTAACTCCGCATTTGTCGAGTATCTAGATGGTGATAATTCCAATTCAAGATATATTAATCTCTATACTGGCCATTCTGCTTCTGATTACCCAGCATCCAAAAGCTCAGTTTCTTATGTAAGGTATCAGGTGGATGAAATGGGGTCTCACATGGATCCCTCCTTTAGTCCATTAACTTTTGAGGATAACCACTACTGGCTTGGTAATATGGTTGCCATAGGTGGATTACCACAGAATGTTGATGGCTTCAGTACTTTAATTGATTCCTTCACATATTACAAGGATGCTGAAACTGGAGGCGAGAAATTATCTGCTGGTGGAAGCTACTGGAAAACAGCAATTAATGATCCTGAAGAACAAAACTATCTTGTTACTGATTTCGGAGGGGATCATACTATTGATCTTACTCATACTAAGAATTACATGGTCAGCTATGTGTTTGAGAGTAGATATCGATCAGATGTCACGATTGAAGTAATTACTACTGAAAATTCACAAGTTACAATGTACCTTGATTCTAATACTCAAATACTGATTGATAGTACAGTCCCAAATCTCGATCCTAATGATTCCTATAAGAAATTAACCTATGTTATTGAGGATCTATCAGGTCAGCTTTCTGTGCTGTTTAAAGTCCAGGCAGAGCGAAATGCCTATACAGGAATTATCGGGTGGCAATATGTATGTTCAAATCCATCTATCACTGATGAGGCCACATGTTTACTATTTGGTTTTGACTGGGAATCAGAACCAATTCTAGGAACATTATATGAACAGCCATCTTTGAATATCAAGATGCCAAACTTTGATGGTAAGGTAGGGGTATTTGAACAGGTAGATGGTGTGGAAGAATTTGTTTCCTATCCTCTATCTTCAGATTATGTATCTCATGCCGTTATTGGTCAGGATTTCGAGGATAGTAGTGAAAATGAGAGAACAGCTGCGTCTATTCCATATTCTGCTCGACCCTCCATGGATGCTGCTGCTGCAGAAAATCCCACAGAGAACAGAGTATTTGATGCGGTACTTCTTCTTGAGAAAATTGTGGCCCAGTATGGCGATTTTAAGTCACTTATCAAGGAAAAAGTATACGATTTACTAGTATTCACCGTTTTGGGGATCACAAAGACTGAAATTGCAGATAGTGTTTGGTCACTCCTTGAAGAATATGGTTTTGGTTCAGTTGAACGAATTATCACTTGGTTTGATAATGAGGAACGATTAGATAAGTTAGCTGAGGTCATTCTATCTGATACAAGCCTAAAAGATGCATTGAATTATGGTGAGGAAGGTGGAACCATGAATTATGCTGCCGTGGCCAAGGCCGGAGTTCTGGTATTTGTGGATTATATCCATGATACGTACATTGATACTGACGACTATCGAGGAACATGGAATTGGTTAATGGGTGTCATTGGCCACTCTGGATGGACTTTGGTTGATGTTGTTGCTGGAGTATTCTCTGGAGTTTCTGGAGCACTATCTGCGATCAAGTCAACGATTACTGAGTTTGCAGCTGGTGTGAAGGAGGGATGGGAATATTTTGCTGATAATATTTTAGCACCAATGGTTGATGATTTCGTTACAATTTTCAGATTAATATTACAAATATTTGGAAAAATTATTGACGCAATGACACCGGAAGTTCCAATTATAGAGACAGCTAATGGAGTTATGATAGGTGATAAAGAAATTCAAATTATCAGAGATAATTTAGATGTCGTCATTCAATTTATGAATTTAGATTTTAAGATTTCATCTATCTTCTTGTTACCAACATTTGATGTCACTGAAACTTTGGGTGGAGAAGATATGGCAGATGGAGTGCAAACGGCTGTAACCATTCTTGAATTCCTTCTTCCTATTTCCGCAATTTTATTATCCTATCATTTAAAACAAAGTAATAAGCCTACACATGAATCATCTACTTATGATGTCGAATTAATCCCTGGACAACCTCATAAAGGTATAGTTCAAGGAAGAAGATTAGATTATTTAGCAAATCCAAGATGGTCAGGTGCTAGTCAAGTGGCTGGTATAGTCGGCTATGCGATGCCAATTGCATTTCTTTCTATTGCAAGTATTATTGAAGGGAAAGGGTATTTGAATGCAATTACAAATTTAGATACTCAAGAACAGAAGCTATATTTTGCTAGTATGACATATGCTCATTTAACGGGAACTATGGGATATCTTTTTGATATTATTTTAGGAGGAACTGTTACTGATTCTTCTCCTGGATATGCAAAATTTTCAGAAAATTTCCTTCCATTTGCGTGGGATTTACTTGATGGATTCTGGGAACCTACTGCTCCCAAAGATATCCTTCAATCATCAACACCAAATATAGCATCTGGATTATTATTGGGTGGAACAAATTTAGCACTTGCTTTGGTATTGGCAAATTATTTAGGACCTAAAATATTTCTCACAATGAAGGTAATGAATATCATTGGATTAATTTATCACGTACTTTGGTTTTTAGTACATGCGAATAAACTAGGAGCTTTAAAAGCATTATAGGTTGAGATAGATATGGAAGATGATCTTGAAAAGAGACTTTTGCAAAAAAATTCAAGATTGTCTAAATTTATTGTATTTTATATCATCTTATTATACCTTTCAATAATAATGATTGAAGACATTCCAAAGTTCTTTCTTGTTTTCTATCTATTATTGGCATTTCTTCTATTTTATTTATACTCATTATTAGATATTTCTCGAATGCAATTGTTAAAAAATACAAAAAAAATTCTTCAAGATTTATACTCTATTGACCTATCTGTCGAAACAAATTATTCTAGGACAATAATGATTAGATCTCCTACAAATAATCAATATTTGAAAAACCAATTGCAAAAGGAAAACGAAATTTTAATTTCAGCATCTAAATTTAATTGTCTGATATATATTACTTCAGAATTGATTTTTAGAGAGATTAGTACGGAAAGTATATGGGAAACAGATTTAAGTGGTGCAAATTTATATTTTCATGATCCTAGCATAATTTCTAATCCTGATAGAAATAGAGAATATTTCAGAAAGTATATAAATGATTTACATATAAATTATGCAAAAATCGACAATGGATTTATTTCGTTGAGTGTTAGGTTGGATAACTCAACTACTTCTGAAATCTTATCCGATCTTATTTTTGATTTCATTAAATTTGGACAAGAAGATTACAGTAGCATGTAAATTGGATCTGATTACTACACATCAGTAAATTAAACTATTTCTCAAACCAAAATAAGAGTGGTTCTAAAAATCACTTAAACCATTAAATTTTCTCATATTCTCCTCAAAATCATCCAAAATATAGGTTCTAGTTGTTTTTATTGATGAGTGACCAGCAAGGTTCTGACACAGTACCAGATCCTTGGTTTTTCGGTATAATCTCGTGATGAAAGCTCTGCGAAAGTCATGACATGTAAATTTCGAGGATTGGCCAAGATCACGTTGCAAGAAATCGATCAGGTGGGTAATAGTACTCTCACTAAAGGAAGAACCTTTCTTTGTCAGGAAAAGTGATTTCTGAGGACTTTTGATCGCTCTACGCTTATGCAGGTATTTCTTCAGTAATCCTTTGAAGTTTGGATGGATTGGGATAGTTCGATAACCTGTCATTGTTTTTGAGTTGGATATGTGAATAAGACCTCGTTCAAGGTCAATATCCTCTATTCTCATCATTCGCAACTCTTTAGCTCTTATACCAGTGAACCAAAGCATAGATACAATGGTCATCTCTCTTAACCCCTCACACCTTGACAATATTGCCTTAAAGTCAAGCTCAGACATCAAAGTTTGTTTTTTCTTCTTGCCTTTTTTGATGACAATATCCTCAGCCGGGTTCTGATCCATCAGATGATGTTTGAAACACCATTTGAAGAATATGTTCAAAATAGTCTTGTATGAGTCTTTGGTTGATTTATATTGATAGTGATTGATAAAATCAGAAACTTCTATCTCAGTTGCACGGGTCATGGAGATACCCAGCTCATGGCAGTAGTTGAAGAATCTCGTAAGTGACACACGATAGTTCTTGAGAGTGTGTGGACTGAGTGTAGCACGGCTCTTGAGATAGTACTCAATAAGCTCCTCATCCGAGAATTTCTTGAGCCGTCGTGAAAGCCTAGAAGTCATAAATATTTACCTCTTGAGAGTTCTTGAACCCCAGTTCTCTCACGGCTTCTTCCAGCATAAGAGAAATGGCTATCTTCGCACCACCTGGGAGTTTGGAATTTTCGGTGTATAGGAACTGCCTGACCTCATCAGAGCTGGTCTGAAGGTAGGAGTACATTTCCTCAATATCCACGAGCCGTTGCTGGGTATCCACATAGTTGAAGATAACCCGTCTCACAAGCTCCTCAAGAGAGGGTTTCATTGAGGTCTGGTAAGCCATATACGAATTTGACTGATTTTCTAACAATTTGGATAGTAAAGTTTTGATGATAGTCAGATCACTCTGAAAAGAGCCTATGCGCTCACCTGTTGAAGCAGTCTGATTCTCGATGGATTCTATGACTGAGGTCATTTCCTCTGGTATTCCTGAGTTCTCTACATATCCGTTATTGATACCATGATTTACCAGTGTTCTGATCATGCGTGCCATGTTGCCCCGGAAGTGCTCACGGGCGAAGTCAGACCACATCTGTTTTTCATCCGAATTGATGTTTAGCTGATATTTGATCGGGCTTAAATTGTGTTTCACAGCCCCGTGGATGCAGTCTTGATATATTAAGATAATGACAAAGTATGGAAGAAATCGAGGATTTTGGATATAGGTGCCTATTTGAGACATATTTCTTCCATCGCATGTATACTGAAACTCTGCGAATCTCGTATTATCAATAATTCAAAATATAATGAAATGATGAGTTCAATATGTTTGCCTAAAGTATTTCTTAAAATTCGTGATTTAAATAATTTATTAATACTAGTAATGTGTAATAATATTTAGGAAGTAATATGGAAGTAAATAAGATTGAATATATTGAATTTCAGAGATATAAACTAATTTCTGAATTATCTTTGTTAAATGATAGAATTTCTCTTTTTGAGAAAAAGTACAAAATGACATTAGAAGAGTTTGAAAATAAGGTTCAGAAAGGTAAAGAAGAATTAGAAAAATGGGATGATTTAATCGAGTGGAAAGCTTATGTTGCATCATTCCAGGATGTAAAAATAAAATTGGAAAAGTTGAAAGATGTATAAACCAAACGAATTGAAATCAAAATATCATTTCAACAAAGAAATAGATATCACTGATTTGAGGACAGGAAGTAATTTTGTTTATATCAAGATGAAAATCAAACTTAATGATAGTTCTGTGATATTTGTTAAAGAATATAATTCAATTGATGAGCGAAAATACTCTTATCATTGGCAAGATCATTCAGGAAAGATGTTAATTCGATGGAATAATGCACCTCATCATAAAACAGTTGAAACATTTCCACATCATTTGCATAAAGAAGGTAGAATAGAAAGTTCAAAAGATATTTCACTTAACGATGTATTAGAAAGTATTGCTAACAACCACCTTAAACCAAATTAGTGTATTATCAAATTCTTGATAACTCATGATGATCATGGACAGCAACAAGTGAAGTATGAATATCTCCTAAACTAAGGAAAATACTAGTTTAACTTCTGAATGATGAAAAATTTGAGATCGTTAAAAAAAATCTCTTGTTTTAGGGGAGAAAGTTTTGTCGAGTAAGAATTTCATTGGACAACACTAGTTAACGTTTGTTCTGATGTAGCCCATTCAGCATATTTGAAACATGCTGTAATGTCTTCCTTTGTAAGTTCGGGGTAATCATCCAGAATTTCATTAATAGAAGCATCATTCGCCAAGAGATTGAGAATTAATGCTACAGTAATTCTTGTATCTCTTATACATGCTTTACCGGCCATAATCTTAGGATTTATAGTTATTCTATCGAATATTGCCATATGTATATTTTATCTATAATAATATATTAAAGAATTTGTAACCGTTCAGTTCAATGATATTACAATATATTGTTGAAGAGCTAATAATCATGTTGATAATCATGAACAAGAACATGTGTAACTTAAGAAATGAAGGAAATCTTATTTCATTTCGTGAAAAACAAAAAATTTGAGATTTCTAAAAATCTTTCTTGAGAGCCGTTAAAATCATGTAAAATTTAGTAAAAAAACTTCTTGAAATTCACCTGAAAAAATAATCCTCCAAAAATGATGGAAAAAGTATGGAGGATTGTCAAAAGTTGAAAATGCATTTGAAGTTTTATCGGACAATTTATCACCTATGGAATAAGATTTTTTATTTCATTTCTCTTGTCTCGAAGATTTTCAATATCGATTGCATAATCTTCAGCTTCTATAATAATTCCTGTTTTTACTGCTTGTATAAAATCTTCAATTGTACTTTCATTATACTTTTTCAAGATTTCTTCGATCTGAGAATCTAATTCTCTAATTCTAGAATAGATTAGATCTAAAGCGATTTCTTTACTGATTTCAATGGTCATTACATAAATATGTGAAAATAATATTTAAGTATTTGGTAAATTACTTAAATTATTATTGGTAATCATGAATATCATGAGGAACAACAAGAATATCTCAAGAATTGAATATATCACTTTAAACAATAATTATTGGAATTTCATCGAAAATTGATTTTCTAAGTTCGGGATGTATCTGTTTAAATTCTCTATTACTGAGTAATAATAATATGGAGTATTTACGATTCAAATTATTTTCTAATAAAAATTTTTTAACTACAATTAATTTCCCATACGCAACAAAAAGTCCATCTATTACACTTTCATCATTGGGAAGTGTTTCTATAAAAATCCCATCTTCTGTCAAAGCTGTAGGGTATAATTCTGGGGGCAGATTTTCAATATTAGGATTATCCATCATTATATAATCCATTTGAGTTAATTTGGATACTGCATCAGAACTCATAATTAATAATTACTCTACAAACTTATAATCTGATTGATTCACTAACTCAATTTTGACTAATTCTGTTATGACATTCTGAATTTCTTGTGCAATTGAATTAAAATCATCAGATGGAAGAGAAAGGATGTTATCTCCTAACTGTTCGGATAGATGAGATTTTCTCAATTTCCTCATTATTAATACCTTCCCAATACCTTTCCATAAATTCTGAATTGAACGCCCTTTATCTTGATAAATGATTAATTTCAATTCTCTCCATTCCTCAATTTCATTAAAAGTTGCCTTTATATCCACAGAGAGATTAATAAAATCGAAAGGGAAAAATTCCTCTTCAATATCTACATGAGTTTTTTCAAGTAATCTTACTAAATGAGATTGGAAATCTTTTTCTTTTGCCCACACAATACAATACTCTCAATGATTTCTTTAAATCATTTGTAATGAAAATCAAAATAATGCATCAAATATACTGTCTGTGGTATGTGCGTAAAAGGTGGAAAAAGTCGGGGCATTCCTTAAGTTGCATAAAGAAGGTAGAATAGAAAGTTCAAAAGATATTTCACTTAACGATGTATTAGAAAGTATTGCTAACAACCACCTTAAACCAAATTAGTGTATTATCAAATTCTTGATAACTCATGATATTCATGGACAGCAACAAGTGAAGTATGAATATCTCCTAAACTAAGGAAAATACTAGTTTAACTTCTGAATGATGAAAAATTTGAGATCGCTAAAAAAAATCTCTTGTTTTGGGGGAGAAAGTTTTGTCGAGTAAGAATTTCATTGGACAACACTAGTTAACAATTGTTAGTTCTAATTGGGTTTAATTACTGCTTTCATGATCTTGTAGGCCTTAAGATCCTGCAGAGCTTGTGCTACTTCATCAAGTGAGTAATCTTTGCTTATGACCTTTTCCCATGGTAAATCCTGATACTTCTCAACAAATTTCACTGCAAGATAAAAATGACTGAAATCAGAACCCCAACTTCCTTTTATTGTCAAATGTTTCTTATTGATATCTAGATGTGGATTGATTGAGATCTCCCCTGCATCAGTATACTGACCAACAATCACATAGGTCCCTCCATCACGGATGAGCTCAAAACCCTCATTGATAGCAGATGGGACACCAGTAGCCTCGATTATGATATCCACTCCACGATTATTTGTCCATTCCATAACTTTTTGCTTTCGTTCTTCAGCTGATAATTCAAATATATTCAAGGTTTTCTCAATTCCAAACGATTTAGCAATCTTCAGACGCAATTCTGGTCCACCAATGAGGATCACTTCGAAAGCACCAGATAATTTTGATAGAATGGCTGCCATCAATCCTACGGGACCGGATCCCTGAACTATGACAGAATTGCCTAGTTTGATGTTTGCTCGTTCCACTCCGTGTATGGCAGTGGGCAATCCGCATCCTGCAGCGATAAATTTCCTTGCAAATTCTTTGCTTGGTAGCCTTATGACTTTGACCCCAGGTTTGAGGTAGATCTTCTGCGACCATCCTCCAAGCAGACCTTCAGTGGCAGAATAGGTTATTCCATACACCTTACGAGAAGGACATCGAGTAGTCTCCTTAGCCACTAGACAGTACCAGCAGGCATTACATGTCTCATGTACATCAAGAAAGGTGACAGCATCTCCGACTTTCAGTAGTATTCCATCAATATCAGTGACCTCACCGTTGATCTTATCAATCACTCCAGTGGATACATGTCCTGGAATAATAGGATAAGGTACTCCTGCCAACTGACCATGCATCAGATGCACATCGGTACCACAGACTTCCGAATAGAGAGTATCCAGCAAAATTGCTCCTTCCTCGAGTACTGGTTCCTCAGTCTTCACAATATCAACTGAACCATCTTGTTGCATAGCTGAGTATTTTATCATGATTGCTAATTAGAGAATGGAAATATAAGAACTCATCAGAATCAATGCAATCACAAACTTTTCTGTAATCTAAATTATACAATTTGAGGCTAATTTTCACCATCTCGTAATCCCCGCGCTTCAATTAGTCCAAAACTCAATTACTGGGTAGTTCAAATGTTCAATTCATTTTTTGAATATTTTAGTAAATATCTGATATTATAGTGCGCAGGAGCACATGAGTGCAAATTCTAGATAAAAGGTAGTGGTAATTGTTGAATTTATGACGCCCAACAAAAACCACTGTTCCAATTGTGGATTTGAGATTAAAATAGTTGATCGTAGTAGTACAGTTGTTTACAA
>JADCLS010000016.1 GCA_026702845.1 Candidatus Heimdallarchaeota archaeon | reverse complement strand
CCAATCTCACCAAAACGAACCAGAAAAAGGTTTAGGAGAAAGATTTTGAGCTGGAATTAAGTGGGAAAGGATTTTTGAGAAAAGGAGGAATGAATTTATGAAGTAGCACTTATTATATTGAATTTTCAGGTAAGTATGGCAACAGGAAAACTAGATTTTAGAAAACTTGCAGCTTTACCTAGTTTCTATTTCACCACTCTTTCTCATGACAAGAAAAAACTGGCATACTATTATGATAAAACAGGAATTATAGAATTATATGTCATGGATTTAGATACTAGAAAAACTAAACAGGTTAGTGATGGTCAAATCCCAAGAATGCTTGGAGGATTCACAGGGATTCGATGGGATAGAAATAATAGAGAAATATATTTTACAAAGGATAAAGGAGGGAATGAACAGCATGACATTTACAAGATTAATACTGAAAATGGTGAAACTACGCAATTAACCAATACGCCCAATGCTCAGGAAATGCTATCAGATACATCACCAGATGGTGAATGGATTTCGTTCAATTCTAATAGAAATGGTCAGATGAATGTTTTCAAAATGAGGACTGATGGATCTGAGGTAACTCAGATAACAGCTACAGATAATCCCAGTTATGGGGGACATTTTCATCCGGAGATGAAATATCTAGCCTTTAGTACAAATGAGGAGGGAAATATGTTGAATGAGGATATATATCTAATAGACCTTGAAACTGGAGACCCTGAAAGGGTAGTTCAACTTAAAGAGGGATCCAAGGAGAATTTCACAGATTGGAGCAAGGATGGTAAATCATTTTATTTTTCAACTGATGTGGATGAAACTATGAAGGTAGGGGTTTATTACTTGGAAACAAAATCAATTGAATTTTTTGGAGAGGATATTGATAATGATATTTACCCATTGAAAATGACAGATGATGGTTCAAAATTAATCTGTGTAATCAACAAGAATTCAAGCTATTCTCCATTAATCTTTGATATTAAAACTAAACATGTTGAGTACCTTGAATTTCCAGAAGGTATTGCTTCTGGTAGTAATCTAATTGATGATCGCTATCTTTTACTTTATTTAGAACAAACCTCATTTCCAGGATCTTACATTCTATATGATCTAGTTGAGAAAACAACTGAAACATTAATTTCACCAGAATTAGGAGATATAGACCCCGAATTATTTGTTAAGGCCGAACATATCTGGTACGATTCAAAAGATGGCACCAAAATTCCGGCTATAATAAGTAGACCAAGAAATATGGATCCAGCTAAGAAATATCCAGCAATAGTTATGCCTCATGGTGGTCCTACTGCACAGCATGTCATGGCATTCAGAATATATAATCAAATTTTACCAGATATGGGAATCATCCTCCTTAGGCCTAATGTCCGAGGTTCAACTGGATATGGTGTAAAATTCAGAGACGCGTGTATCAAGGATTGGGGTGGAAAAGATCATGAGGATTGGAAAGCTGCCCATAAGTACCTTGTTGAATATGAATCTGCAGATCCTGATAGAATTGGTGTAATGGGTGGCTCATATGGTGGCTATGCAACACTCTGGTGTATGACTAACTCTCCTGATCTTTGGAAAATGGGTATAGCAGAAGTCCCTGTCTCACACTTGCACAACTTGTATAATGGTTCCATGGATCATTTCAAGGATTACTTCAAGCAACAAATGAGATCCTGTGAAAGAGAAAGACCTTTGGGAAGAGAGAAGTCCCTTGAATTATGCAGATCAAGTCAAAGCACCTCTACTTTTAGTACATGGTAAAAATGATCCAAGATGTCCAGTAACTGAATCCACAAATTTTGCAGATGCTTTACGAAAACATGGATACAAGGAAGGTGTGGATTTTGAACTGGATATACCTGATGATGAAGGACATTTAGGATTATTTGATATCGAAAAAAGAATTAGAAATCTTGAAATAAATCTTGATTTCATCAAGAGACATCTACTTTCTTAAATTTGCATAGTTACCTTATTGGAGCAATATTTCATTATTATCTAGTACAACACTAATTTTTTCTCCTGATTCTCTACTCAGCAAGTAATTGGCTAGTGGATTGGTGAGATACCTCTGTATGGTTCGTTTCAGTGGACGAGCACCAAATGCAGGATCATAACCCTCTTTAGCCAGGAACTCGATCACCTCGTCTGAGATATCCAGTTTTATCTCCTGTTCTGCCAGTCGTTTATTTAATTGCTTGAGCTGGATGCGGACAATATCTGCCATGTGTTCCTCGGAGAGTGTGTTAAACACCACCAGTTCATCAAATCGATTGATGAATTCTGGTAGGAAATAGCGTTTCATCTCCTCAAATACCGTATCCTCAATCTCCTTGGGCTTGGCACCCTTGGATGCGAGCTCGAAGATATGGGAGGAACCAACATTGGTGGTGGCAATGATCACCGTATTAGTGAAATCTACCACTCGGCCTTTGGCATCGGTCAAACGGCCATCATCAAGTATCTGTAGGAACATATTGAAGACATCAGGATGTGCTTTTTCCATCTCGTCCAAAAGGATGACAGAATACGGTTTGCGTCTAACTTGCTCAGTTAATTGACCTCCCTCGTCGTACCCGACATAGCCGGGTGGCGATCCAATTAATTTGGCCACACTGTGTGATTCACGGTATTCACTCATATCCAAGCGGATCATCATCTGCTCATCATCGAAGAGAAATTCAGCCAGTGTCTTCGCAAGCTCGGTTTTTCCTACACCAGTTGAACCAAGGAACATGAACGTTCCAAGTGGTCGATTGGTGGCCACAAGTCCTGCACGTGCACGCCTGACAGTTTCTGCCAATTTCTTGATAGCTTTGGATTGTCCCACCACTCGCTTGGCAAGATGAGTCTCCATTTCCAGTAGCTTGTCTTTTTCCGCTTTCAATATTTTCGAGGCCGGGATTCCTGTCCAAGTGGCGATGACTGCGGCTATGTCATCCTCCCCTACTTCCTCTCGTAGCAGTGGTGGCTTATCTCCTGCGATTTGTGGTAATCGTTCCTTGGCAGCCTCCAATTTCTTGTTGAGATCAGGGATGATTCCGTATTGATACCGAGACATCTCACCCAGATCACCATTTCTCTGGGCCACATCCATCTGGTACTTGGCATTCTCAATCTCCTGCTTGATGGATGAGATCTCTGAGATGATACCCTTCTCACGGTTCCATTGTTCCTCGAGTGCAGCATACTCAGCCTTGTTTTCCTCTATCTCCTCCTCGATGATTCTCAGGCGTTTCTGTGCCACGGAATCGGTATCTCGTTTGATGGAGAATTTCTCCATCTCCAGCTGGTTGATCTTTCTCTTGAGGATATCCAGTGGCTCTGGAATAGATTCAAGCTGCATACTAAGTGAGGCTGCTGCTTCATCAACAAGATCTATGGCCTTATCAGGCAGGAAACGATCTGAGATATACCTGTTTGATAACACAGTTGCTGCCACAAGAGCTTCATCCTGTATTCTTACCCGATGATGCACCTCGTACTTCTCCTTGAGCCCACGAAGTATGGCAATAGTATCGATCTCCGAGGGTTCCGCCACCATCACCTTCTGGAAACGGCGTTCAAGGGCTGCATCCTTCTCTATGTATTTCTTATACTCATCGAAGGTGGTGGCACCGATGGCGTGCAATGTACCACGTGCAAGAGATGGCTTGAGTAGATTGGATGCATCCATGGCCCCCTGTGTGGCACCGGCACCCACCAGTTGATGCATCTCATCCATAAACAAAATGATCTCGCCATTAGAGGCCTCGATCTCGTCAACCACGGCTTTGAGACGTTCCTCGAACTCACCACGGAACTTGGCTCCTGCCACCAGACCACCTAGATCCAGCCCCAGCAGGGTTTTACCCTTGAGGGATTCGGGTACGTCACCATTGGTGATACGCTGTGCCAGGCCCTCAACAATGGCTGTTTTTCCGGTACCAGGTTCTCCGATGAGGACGGGATTATTCTTAGTTCGACGTGAGAGAATATGGATGACACGCCTGATTTCATTGTCTCGGCCAATCACTGGATCTAATTTTCCCTTAGCTGCACGCTCGGTGAAGTTGATGGTATATTGTTTAAGTGCCTGATATTTGTTCTCTGCATTCTGATCATTGACAGGACCAGCGGTACCACGTACCTCGGAAACAGCCTGGATAATGGCCTTGGTTGAGATATTCTGGTAGGATAACAACTCCTTGAAATCCTTGGATTTCTCAGCCATGGCTTTGATGATGATATCCACACTAACATACTCATCTCCAGTATCTGAGAGCAAACCCTCTGCACGATTCAGTGTATCATTGAGATCACGTGATAAATTGGGAGATGAACCCTGTACCTTGGGCATTTTAGTTAGTTTATCCAGGAGCATCTGCTTGAACGTACCAGTATCCGCCCCCACCTTCTGCAGGATGGTTACGAGTATAGAATTTTCCTGTTCAAGGAGAATTTTGATGAGATGGAAAGTGGTAATTTCTGGATGACTGGAATCATCTGCGAGGAGCTGAGCCTCATGTATGGCATCCTGTGCCTTATAGGTATATTTTCGAATGTTGACCATATGCGTTCACTATGTTAGATAAAGCAAATATAAGTATATAAATATTTAGTTCAGTAGTGGAAAAATAGTACTGTACCAAAAGTTCATTTGTGAAGATAATAGCAATATATATGCCAAGGTAAAGGATATAATAAAATAATCAATCCACTTTTCACGAAACCATTCTATTTGATCTCAGTAAATACACTGAATTCAATCCATAAAGAATAGTACTGCTGAACAGCAAAATCAGCTTCACATAATGCCAGAAAGCCCCCTCCAAGTCCAGAAATGAACTATCAACAGCTGTTGTCAGTACAAGGATCAACATATGTATCTGCATAAGCACGATATATTTTTTATCCTGGGTAAGGATAAGAGGAAAATATAACCAGATGAAAAACTGATTATTACTCACCTTTGATGTTGCCAGGAAAGCATAGAATATACTTGTAACCCACAGATAGGATATATCTTCTGAATTATATGCCAGGTAAGAAATATACAGCACAAAAATAAAAAATATCACAAGAAGAATTGTGGAGACAATAAAATTAAGTAGTTCATTGTGAAAATAGATAAAAAGGAGATAATTTAGATTATTGCCTCTTGGTCTCCGGTGAAGATGTTGGAGATAAGGAGCAGCTAGGTGCTGATACCCCCCAACATAAAGAAATGCAGTTCCGATAACAATGGGAAGTGTGCTTAGAAAGAGCAGTTTTACCAGCAGAATCATCTGTTCTCTTCTGTCCTTCTCAGTCTTTCTAACTGCATATACAATATACGGAAATAGTCCAAGAGCAGGTATCCACTTAATAGCAGTGGCAATACCAACAAACAAACTTGCTGTATAATTCTTATCTCTGGAGAAATAATACAGAGACAGCACAATAAAAACAGTCACCAGAACATCATTTCTCTGATCCCAGATAAGCGAAACCCCATAGATTACAGGAGAGGATAAAATAGAGACAATTAAGCAAATCCTATTCTTTGTCATCTTCCAAATGATGATATCAATGACGAGAAAACATATAATATTCAATGATTGGACAACGATCAGGCCTAGTATAGGATCCGTAGTCCGATAGAATAAATAATAGACAGGAGTGTAGAACAGATAGAAAAGAGGGCCATAGCTTCCACGAGCAGAGTTTTTGATATAAAATCGTTCCATATAGGTCAAATAATACAGGGTATCGATACCTATTATTGAGATGGGGATGAATGAAAGTAGGAGCAGCAGATGTAATAGAGCAAAGTACACTGGGTGTATCCTTTGAAGCCTTTGTTGCAGGGTTAAGCGATTTTCCACAGATACCAAGTGATAAAGAGAGGTGTATTGGATAAAAATTACTAGCTCGTGATAAGAAAACGAAAACAATTAGTTTATTGATATGCTTTAAAATATGAAGTAGATCTCTTTAAATAACCAGTAATTGGACCAATCATATCTGAAGATTATAAAAGACTAATTGCAATTGAAAGGGTTCAATTTAACATTGTATAAGCAATAGAGAATTTAAAAGACAAGGTTTTGAAAGAATAATGAAACCAACAAGAATTCTGAATATTCCAATGGTCAGACAGAGTACAAATTACACCTGTGGTGTGGCAGCATTACAATCAGTACTCAAATTCTATGGATTTGATGAACGAGAGGATAAATTGGCAGAAAAACTCAATGCCACACTAGAAGGAGGAACTCCACGTTGGAATATCACAGCCTATGCAGAAAAACTGGGGATATCGGTGAAGGAAAAACAATTAATGACCATCGAGGAGCTCGAGCAAAATATCCAAGATTCTCACCCCACTATTATCACCATTCAGGCATGGGCAGGGGAAAGTAATCCCGATTGGTCCAATCGCTGGGAAGATGGACATTATGTGGTTTGTATTGGATATGATGAAGAGAACCTTTATTTCATGGATCCATCCACCCTGGGCAATTATACATATATCCCAAAATCCGAATTGCTCAGTCGATGGCATGATATAGACCAAAATGAAGAAAAAGTCATTCAATATGGTATACGATTCATGGGACAGCAGAAATACAGTTCTGATCAGTATATTCGTCTGTGTTGAGCCCCCTCATGAGTTCTGGATGAAGAGGGGTTGTTGACATAAACTCTTCCACAAGAGAAAAAATTACCTGTTTTGAGTCTTAACGAGGTATAGGGTAACTAGTGGAAGTGAGATGCAGATAATCATTTCCAGTGCAATACTAAGGGGATACCAGAAAGCGAGAATATAGGGTTTGAAGATAGTATCCACCCCCGCTTTGAGCTGCATAAGTAATATAGTTATCTGTAATATCACAATATCTCGAGCTTTTCTATCTAATAGAAGGGGATAGTAGACCCACATCATGTATTGATTATTACTTACCTTGGAGGTGATCATAAAGAGTAAGAATACTATGGATACCCAGCTAAAGTTCTTTTGTGATGATTTAGATGCCATGAAACAAAGTATGGCTAGGCTGGCCAGAAATAGAATTTGTAGGAGCAAGGTAAGGTAATCAAGTGAGGGGTATGAGATTTTCTCAAGATTACTTAGTAAATGGATGATATTATTTCCCTGAGGGCTTCGGTACAAATGCTCTTGATAGGGAACCAAGATATCCTGATATCCTAGAAGAAACATGAGTAAGGTTAAGCATATTAGGGGAGCACTGGCCAGGCCAATTTGGATACTCAAGCATTTAAAATCAATTTCTTCCTCTCGACGTGAGTAGTAAATCATCAAGGGGAGCAATCCCAAAGCAGGTATCCACTTCATTGCCACTGCCAAACCTCCAATAAAAGATGCTAGATATATCTTTTCCTTATCAAAATAATAAAGTGAAACCATTAGTAGCATCACAACCACAATATCATTCCTTTGATCTACTAAGAAACTAAGGCTGTAGAATAATGGGGTGGAGATCATGGTCAGAACCAACCAAAATTGATTATGGGTATGTTTCCAGATATATATATCGATTATCATAAAGGATAGGATATTGATACTGAGAGCAATTGACAGCATAATTGATTTGGAGAACCAAAGATTGAGGAGATATATAGGTACGTAAACAAGGTAAAAAAACGGGCCATAGCTACCACCCATGGAATGAAGGAGGTGGAAATCTTTACAGTACTGATAATACATTGCCATATCTCCACCTAACTTTGACAGGCTTGAAAGAAGCAGAAGTACAATAAAGTGCAAGCTCATCAATATCGAAGCTGGAATTATTGATAAGCTCTCATCACTTTTCTCTATCAGACTGTTATTCATTTATTCAGTAGAAATAAACTGTTCATCATACCTATAAATATTTAGAATAGGCTAAAAGATCCAAGTATTTTTAATATTTTATTTATCTCAACTTAGTATAATATCTGTTATATGACGAGTTTAAAGAATTTGAAAGCTCCTCAATAGAGTTCCAATAACCTGTGGTAGATTTTCTCACCATTAAACATTCCTCAGATAATCAATATGAAGGTTAATCGAGCTTTATGGATGGGTCAGGTCTCGTAATTAATTTTATTTAAAGTTCCATTTTTACCATTTTTGGTCAGATTGAGATCAGCATAGAAGATTACCAGGAGTAGAGGTTGAAGAATGATTATGATGATCATTACTCCCAGACTTATCGAATAATAAAATGGATCTGTTAACAGGAACTCAAAGTCATGGTCAAACCAGGCTTTGAAGTGAAGAAAGAGCACATAGATTTGCAATAGAAAAACATGTTTTATCCGTTTAGCAAGAATTACTGAGTAGTACACCCAGATCATGTACTGATTATTGGTGACCTTTGATAACATCATGAAACATAATCCAAGAATGAGAATCCATTCATAATCAATCTCCATATGGCGTATCCTGAAGGAGAACAAAAACAGTATCAAGAAAAAGACCAGCATGAATGCCACACTGAGTGGATTCAGGTACTCTGTCTGAACCCCAAGCTGAAAGAGCAAGTTTATAAAATTGTTCCCCTGGGGATCTCTGTACAGATGTTCTGTGTAAGGGTTGAGAATATCAACATAATGGAGGAGATGGAGAATGAGTGTACTAACTAGCAGAGGAGAGATCGAAAGAAGGGCCATCTTAGCAAAAAGTATTTTCCGATCTGATGATCTCCATACCGTATTTACAAAATATGGAGCTAATAACAGTACTGGCACCCATTTTATGGCAGTTGCAAAGCCAATAATTGATGATGCAAGTAGTGGTCTATCCCTGGAGAAGTAGTAGATTGCCATAATCATGAGGAGGGTGATGATTATATCATTTCTCTGGTCAACATATATGGATACTCCATAGAAGAGGGGAGTTGAGAGTTGACCTATAATCAACCACCTCAGATCATGGGTGAACTTCCAGATATACACATCAATCAGAACAAAGGCAAGAATATTGGGTAGACTGAGAATGAGCAATCCTAGATACTCTGAGGAAACTGCTGAGTAAAGTCCATAGATGGGAATATAGATAGCATAGAATAATGGACCATAACTTCCACCAGCAGAATGATCAGAAATAAAGCTTAATGCATAAGACATATACATTCCCATATCCCACCCCATCTCTGAGAAACTCAGAAGAATAAGCATTATTAAAAAGTGTAATTGGATGAGGATATAGTGTTTCCATCTATTGATCCTTTCCACGTATTTCCCTGCCACCATTGAATCACCCTATTCAAGTACTTACTGCTAACACTTCAGCATTATCTGCATCTTCCTCTTGCCTAATCTGTAATCTAATTATCGGCATTACCATCTCAAAATAAGATACAAAGCGATTAATTTCTAATAATTGCTGTTTCTTCTCTAACAAACCCATTTTTTTGTATATATCATAGGCCTTGATGACTTGATATCGAGAGATCAAAATAGTCTCAGGTTTGAAGAAAACTACATACGCGATTGACATAAATGCCAGTAATCTAAGAATATTGTTGAAGTCGTAGAGAAGCCTCCATGGACCTGTATCACCGTATAGCCATAGAATGCCGTTGAGTATCCAAGTAAAGGAGAACGTTATGCTGAAAAAAATCCAGATGGATCTTGGAATTCTTAACTGAGGGGATGATATTTCATGTCTACTAAAAATATATGCCAAACCTAATTGCAAATACATGACAGAATGACCGATATTCAAGGCCAGCATTGGTGTGAAGAGTAGTTGAGAGAACCATAGTCGATAATACCAACGATCGATATTATACTCGCTCCACTCGCTTGTATTTAATATAATGGAAAAATCCTTGCTCAACCAGGATAAGTAAAGAATGATGAAGTATAAAGCTTGTAATACTAGTTCAATACTAATGATGGCAAACAAAACACGGATACTGCGAGATCTAGCTTTGAAGTTGAGAGTTCTGAACGTATGGATTATGGTACAGAGCATGCCAATCGCCCAGAATATATTGATGGGAATGTTATACCACAAGATCTGCCAGAAAGCATCTGATTGATGAAAATAATATCTCCACAAATCCCTCAAACTTGGATTCTGCATGAAGTATTTTGTATAAACGGTGAAAGTGAATACTGTAGAGATTTGGAAGAAAAATATCCCAACCAATAAATAATCCACAGATCGTGTTTTTTTATAATATAGTAAGTTTCTGAATAACACAGCTAGACCAACGAATCCCATGAATATATACACAATAAATCGGAAATCTATAGGAAGCAAAAGCTGCATGGAATCTCTCAGAACATGTAAGTATTTAAGCTGTTGCTCATTTGTGTATCATAATTTATGATTACTTTAGATTTGAATATAGTTAACTATATTCAAAAACTGTTAATGGAGCTTCAATCACTATCTTCAAGCTGTGAGTTTGCATCCTCTGCAATACGTTTTATGGTAGGTCTATCAATTACCCAAGTTTGCTCGATTAAATCCTCAATAGTAACTGGTTCTCCATGTAATCGCTCATGGATAAGCAGGGATTTGAAATACAGCAACAAGGCACTCTCCCTCTGATTATACTCCAAGTCTGGATCAGTAAATTGCTTCTTCATCAACTGCATGAATTTATTCTCTCTCAGGTGGACATATGTTCTCTTACCCTTCATAGTTAACCCCACTAAAGGTTGTGATTGGATATACCTGATCAATTCCAACCATCTATCAGCCTCCCTTGGTGATAATCCTATTTCCTGAAAGTTTGATTTGGGTAGGGGATCATCAACTACCCAGAATCTATCCAAGTAATTGAAAATTGCAGAGGCTCTTCCCAGCAATGTACGGGTCTTTTTAATCACTGTAAAAAAAATAATATAGTTCTATATTATTGTATCTTCAATAATTTGATGTATTTACAAGATAAAATAGTATTATGAGCAATTACACATCCACTCTGGTTTTTGTCTGTGATGCTTGTGGTCATAAACAAGAACCAAGCTATGCCATGCAAATAAAAATTGAGGAAGATACTGCGGATGCTTCTGAATTTCCCTATCACTGTTCTCAGAGTATGCGATTGACCATTCACGAACAGAAAAAGGTAGTAGTTGACAAAGAAATACAAATCAATCTTGAGGCAGCCATCTGGGCAGTTAATCAGTATATACTTATGTATTATACACAATCAAAAGCAGATGTGGAAGAGGCTGAGAAATTTGAGAGGATATTTGAAACGATAATAGTGAATATGAGCGTAGAAGCAAATCTTGAAGGGATTTCAAAGCTCAGAGAGGCTATGAAATTGACTTTAAATCGAATGGGCATAAGTAATAAAGAAAAAGAGACCATAGTAAGCATTTGTAAACCTGTACTGGACAATATGGAAATATCTGCTAAAAATCGCATGAATGCAAAGAAGCGAACAGTAGGTCCTGTTATGCCAGGAAGTGATGAAAGTTACAATATTGAGTATTTTTGCCCGGAATGTAAAGAGAATCAAATGATACTTGAAGATGAGAAAAAGGAGTTATTGCAATCATCTACTGAGGATAAAGAATTACCCTCACACCATTGTGGTCAGAAATTTGAAATAAGAATAACACAATCTGGTGAAAGTAATATTGTAGATAGAACCTCGAGAAAAGAACATGATCCAAGCAATGATTTCGCATACCTCATGGGTGAAAATATCGAGCAGATGTATGTGTTTAGTGTGGGTATTGATTGTGGATCATCTACAACCCATTTAATATTCTCCAAATTAAAATTACAGAGAGAAGTTGGGTTTCTAAATTTAACAAATAGATTTAATGTGAAAGAAAGGAAAATTCTTTACGAAAGTGAGATTATCAATACCCCACTCAAAGATAAGGATACAATTGATATTCCAGCTGTTGTATCCTTCATCAAATCTGAATATAATAAGGCTGGTTATAATCCAGAAAATATTGATACTGGTGCAGTGATAGTGACTGGTGAGACTGCTAAGAAACAGAATGCCAAAGATATTGTATCTTTGCTTTCTGAGGAATCTGGAAAATTTGTTAGTGCCACTGCAGGACCAAATTTTGAATCTCTGCTGGCAGCCATGGGGAGTGGAGCCGTTGCAAGATCAAAGCAAATGCAGAATACAATTCTCAGTGTAGATATAGGTGGTGGAACCAGCAATCTAGCAATATCATCCAAAGGTCAGGTACTCAGCACAGCATGTGTTAATGTTGGAGGTAGATTGCTTGGTATAGATAATACAAACAAAATTTGGAGGATAAATCAACCGAGTGAACTACTACTGAATAAATTGGGAATGAAATATAAGGAGGGAGATCATATGAAGGAAGAAGAGGTTCTACTCATCACCCAGAAATTTGCAGAAGTGTTGCTTGAGGTTATGCAAGGGCCAGCCAAGAGTGAATTAGCGAATGAATTAATGATGACAGATGATCTTGAATTCTCAACTTCTATTGATGAAATAATATTCTGTGGGGGAGTAGCGGAGTATATCTACGGGGAAACAGAAGCGAGAGATGATATTGGTAAAAGACTTGGTGAAATTATAAAAAACTATGATTTTGGTATACCCGTAATAGAACCAGAGAACAAAATCAGAGCCACTGTTATAGGGGCTGGATCGTACTCACTTTCTGTTTCTGGATCGACTTGCTATGTGGATCCAACCATTACTTTTCCCCTTGAGAATATCCCTATTCTTGTGGTAAATGCCGACAAGAACAACTTTTCCAAAGAACATATCATTGAGGAGATTAAGAAAGCATATCGACGTTTTGATTTCCAGGAGGGTCAAGATACTGTTGCTCTGTATTTCAAAGAACCATTTTATCATAACACCCGTTACCTATCAGAGTTTGCCCAGGCAATAGAGACTGCATTGACAAACTCAATTAAGAATACAAAATTAATCATCCTTATCTTTCAAAATAACATGGGATCCATGGTTGGAATCACCATACGAGATGAAACTATTATAAAACAGAATCTCATTAGCCTAGATGAATTATTTCTAGAAGATGGTGATTGGATAGATATCGGGGCACCTTTGTATGCAGGTGAGGCATTTCCGGTTACTGTTAAGAGCTTAGCTTTCTATGAGAATCAGGATTGATAACCATACTCACCAATTAACTTCACAAATCTAACATCACAAAGATCATGTACTGCAATGCTACCAAGATATTTACTATTTGTTTTAAGAAATCGTGATGATAGATTATTTGGTCTACCATGCTTAACTAATAATAATTTCTCATATGAGCTATATGCTACTGGAATGATCAATCTACCCTCGGGTTTGAGTTGATCAAGCAGAGGATCAGGAATCACTGGACCTTGTGCTGTGACTATGATTTTGTCAAAGGATATATTATCAAGACCCTGAGTACCATCTCCATGAATGATTGTATAATTTTCAGGTAGTTTTTGTTTTGCCATATTTGCAGTCGCAAACTGCACTAGCTCAAGGTGTCTTTCAATTGTGAATAAGGTTCCTTCCTTTCCGATAATATAGGATAGCAGTGCTGCATTGTATCCAGACCCGGTTCCAATTTCAAGCACAGTATCACCCATTCTGGGATCGAGTGCCTCCCTGGCTAACATCATCAATACCATATGCGGTGCAGAAATCGTCTGACCCTTAGGAATGGATAGGGGACGATCAACATCCGCACTACCAGAATACCGTGATTCTACGAAGTTTGATCTATCTATTCTCTCCATAGCATGCAGTACTCGCTGACTGAATGAGAAATTCAACTCTCCACAGCGTTTGATTAGTTTGTCGATATTCAAAGCAATAATAAAACAACAAATCACTGAATTAAGTGTTTATCAGTCCGATTAGTCAAATTCATTTAATTGAAAAAATACTAACAGAATTATTTCTCAGATAGTTTAGTTACTATCTCTGAGAAATTATCAAAAGGAATACTGCGAGTTATATGATCATGTAATCTTTTTCCCCTTATTGCATATACCTCATCTGCAACCGCTGCACCTCGAAAATCTGATCCCCCATCTCCAATGAAGATAACCTTCTCTCCCTTTTCTCTGTAGTATCTCACCATATCTTCCTTAAAATCAATTGCATCAGGAAACTTCTGCTCCGGAAATCTGAGAAGGAGCTTATCCTCAAAATGAGTTTCTGCACAGATCAGGGGCAATTCCATGGGTAGAAACTCCTTGATGATAAAATCCAAACCAGCTGAAACAATTATTAGTTCTATTCCATTGTTTTTGCAGTACTTCACAAATTCTTCAAATCCAGAGCGAATTTGTACTTTGTCTGCTAAAAATGATAGAATTTCAGAGGGAGGGGTAGTGATCAATCCAAATTGTGCTTCCATGGCTTGCTTTAGGGTCATTTTACCTTGATCCAAGTAATCATCATATATTTCCCAATTTTTGGTGAATTGCTCTAGAACTATGACACAACTGTCAGAATCGGTTATCGTCCCATCAAAATCACAGAGAATTATCACTGATTATTCGTTTATCCCTCTCAATATAAACTCTTAGTCGCATGGTTTTCAGTTTGAAACCTCTCTGTTGAAAAACTATAAATAAAGTATCATCTATGTCCACTAATGACAGCACAATCACTAGATACATTTTTCAAGACCAAAATGAAGGAATTATCCATCCCTGGTGCATCCTCTGCCATAGTAAGTTCAGATAAGGTGATCTGGCAAGCCACATATGGCCATCTCAACTGCAAAGAAAGCACACCTGTTAATGAAAATACTCTTTTCTGTCTACAATCAACAACAAAGACAATAACTGCAGTGGCTGCATTACTAGCCTGTCAAGATGGTTTGTTCACCCTAGATACACCAATATATACATTGATACCAAGTATTTCGTTCAAAAGCAGAGAACCCGACCTCTTCAAGAAGATCACCATACGTCATTTACTTACTCATACTTCAGGTTTATTGGGAGAGGGTAGAATAGGAGGAGTATTTAACTGTGAGAAAGGTAGTTTTGCGGAACATGTAGAATCCTGTTTCGGTACATATTTGCATTCAGAACCAGGAAATCGGTTCAATTATTCAAATATTGGAATGGATCTGGTAACATATATTATCGAAAAGGTATCATCAATTCCTTATGAGACGTTCATAAGCAGAAAACTTGCACAACCCCTGGGAATTAAAATTTATTTTGATGTGGAAGAGATATACGCAACAGGAAATGCAGCTCAAGGATCATATTCAGGATTTCTGGCAACAAAAGTAGATGGCTTAGCCTATGGCTGTGGAGGTGCCTTTCTCTCACTAAAGGATCAGGCAAGATATGCACAATTTCTCCTTAATAAGGGTGAGGGAATAATTCAAGAGGAGTTATTCAACGAGATGCTGAAGGTTGATGGAGAGGTGGGATATGGACTTGGAGTTTTCAAATCTGTTTTTGGTAATCTAGAGTTATATAATCATGCTGGTGGAGGATTTGGATTGATTTCTGAGCTCTTCTGGTCCTACAAGGAGAATATAGCGATATTTTGCCTAGCAAATAATGAGGATGCCGCATTTGAATTTAAAACTGCTGTAATAGATTTATTAAAACATTATCTTGAATCGGTAGGAAAGAAAGTTAAAGAAGTGGGGATCGAGGTTGGTAATGCCAAGGATTATGATAATCTCCATATTCTCGGAGGGTCATATATTGGCGATTGGGGTCAATGGAATGTAACTATTGAGCAAAACAAGTTGTATCTAAATGGTGTCGAGTATCAATCACATGAAAACTGGATTTTCAGTACTGATACAAGAGTTATTCGTTTTGATGTTGATGGTGAAACTGTTAAGGCTATTTACACTCATCACCCAGGAATTGGATTACTCAAATTTGAAAAGATGAACCTAATAGAGATTAGTTACCAGTTTGATACCGATTGGCAGAAATATGCTGGATTATATCAATTTGACCTCTATTGTTCAGATACATTATACCAAGCAGTATATATTCAGGATAACAAATTATTTTTGAATAATAATGGACCTACAGAGCTGATGCATCTTGAAGAGAGTATTTTTGTGACATCTACGGGAGAAACAGTAGTGTTTGAGGATGAACTCATGTACAATACTAGTAATACAAAATGTTTGAAAAAAGAAAATATTGTTTCAGAACTTACTGAGCTTAAAAAAAGAGATCCCAATCATAGACACCTGACCTTCTGGATGCTTGATGTCTGTGCAGCCAATCTAAGGATGCTTGGGAGAGAAGAGGATGCAAAGGCAATCGAAGCACTCAAACCCATTGAAGCTGATTAGTATAAATACCAATACCAGCATAGAACTGACGATACTTGGTAGTAAAAGATTGAAGAGCAAATTTAGATGATTCTTTAAGCGATCCACGCAATCGAATTCCAAGATAACTTTCTGGATCAATCAATTTCTCAGCAATTTCCTCCAGCTGGGCTTCCCATCCATAAGGATCAATAGATACCTGTTCTGAAAAGAATCTTCTTGATGGTAATGAAATAGACTCCAGTGCGACGTCATCTTTAGTTATGCTAACTAGAGTAAGGGCTTTCACATCCAATCGCTCAGCAAAGTTTACAACAACTGGGGACCCAGGATAATGTTGAATCTGTTCTGAATTCTGCCAATGACGCTTGTACTGACGGATATGGATGTGTCCCATGGCCACGTAATTTAGTTGAGGTGATATTTCTTTGTAGTGGAGAATATTCTCTCCTGGCTGAGGAGTGTAACCTAGGTTGAATCCTATTACTGATTGATGAAACATCATGATCTCAGTTTTTGCTCTTTCCTGTAAAAGGTGCTCTTGAACAGTAGAGAACCTATGGAAATGTTTACGTCTGTGATAAGGAATAGCATGGATAATAGTAGATCCAATATGAAGGTTTTGCGGTGTATCTATCACATACACTCCATCCAGATCTCGAATGAAGTTGATGGCAATGTGATTTGATCCAGAACGCAGGCGATCATGATTTCCAGCAATGACATAAAATGGAATATGTGTGTTCTTGAGTATTGATATGAAATCCATCATGGATCGTATACCAATTACTTTTTTGTCAAAGAGATCACCTGAATGCAGGATAAAATCTACTTTTTCCTTCTCAGCCAGCTCAATTGCCTCCTGGAATGCATTTTGGACATCCAAACTCATAAGATTGCGTCCATTAACCATTCGCATTCCACGGTGTTTCTTTCCGATATGTGAATCAGCTAAATGTAGAAAGCGAACAGTCATGAGGCTAATTATATACTAGGGAGATTTAAATATTTTTGGGAGAGGAATAAATCTGATTTATTTTTGTATTATTGCCTAGGGATCATTATTTATATAGATTCAAAGAATATATACTATGAATTTCATGAATAAGAAACTATTGCGAGGAATTGCAGTTATAATATGTATCCTCATTATTTGGGCAGGTTTATATTTTAGCCAGGTACTCTATGATGTGCAATTGTATGAAACTACACATCTAGAATCAATTAATGAGGCGGATTTATTTACAATCTATGGATCTATACTATATTTAATTGATTCTTCAGGAGTTATATTTGTTGATATAAGTGGTGAAACCATAGAATCTGTAGGAAGATTTGATGATGGTGATGATCCTAAGGATATTGACATTTGTAACAAGGATGATCAAATTCTATTATTAATTGCGGATAGAAAACTCGGATTGAAAATTGTTGATGCAACAGATCCTAGTTCACCTTTACTTCTATCGATATATGAGATTGAAGAGGGAGGTCATGATGTTGCGATTCATGGGGATATAGCATATCTTGCTTCGTGGGAAAAAGGCATATCAATTCTAAATATAAGTAATCCAAACAATCCAACAATATTGAATACTATTCAAACACAGGCTGCCTGTATATATGTGAAAATCATAGATGATTTGTTGATCAGCAGTTATCATTACTCTGATTATACAGGGATAACTATCTATGACATTAGCAACCTGTCAAATCCAATAGAATATGAATCATATGAGGATAGATCAAAAGACCTCTGGAGCCCTATTATTTCGGGAAATTATCTAATTGCTGCAAATCATAAGGATACTGGAAGTTTAGTGATTTGCAAAAAGGAAGATGATAGTACATATGTAGAGCTTGTATCCTATGTGATTCGTGAGGTCATACAAGAGTTTGAAGTAGTCGATACAATAATATTCATCGCAACCTTTGAAGGTTCAATTTTAATAGTTGATTTCTCTAATCCAGAGGATATTCAAATTTCAGGTCGTTATTATTCAAGTGGAGAGGCAAAGGATCTACAATATCACAATGATCATTTATACGTCTCAGATAGACAAAAAGGGTTAATGGTTTTTGAGGTAAATAAATAAGGCAATATTCACCCCATTTTTCTAAATAAATATTCAATAAAATAGGCAAGATGTTTTGTGATGACATATCTACTAACACTTATGAGCTACTTTCAATCAAAAATTATTGCTATAACTGGTGCAGGCTCAGGATTGGGAAAGGCATTGGCAATGCAACTCGCAGAGCTTAAGTCCATCCTATACCTGTCTGATATTAACTGGAAATCAGTTGAACTGGTGATGGAGCAGATAAATATCAATGGAGGGAAGGCCTATGCTCAACAATTAGATGTATCCAAGTACGATGCCTTTGAAAACGTAGTTCAGCAGATTATTGATACAGAGGGGAGACTTGATATAATGATTAATAATGCAGGCTTTGCACAAGGGGGATTATTCGAAGATCTTGATCTAGATGTCTGGGAACGAGCAATAAATGTGAATTTTCTCGGATCGTTATATGGAACAAAACTTGCCTACGATCAAATGATTATTCAGGGAGGAGGTCAGATAGTCAATATATCATCAGTATATGGTCAGGTTCCAGCATCCATGATCATACCCTATACCACCACCAAATCCGCTGTCTTTACCATGACAAGATCCTTAAGATGGGAAGCTAAGTATCATAATATAAAGGTAAATGTGGTGACACCTGGCACTATTGATACGAAATTCATCCCTGATGGAGCGTATGCTAGGATTACTGCCAAAGATGCTTTTGATATACTTCCATTTCCACTAAATAAGATGATTACAGCAGAGAAGGCGGCAAGAAAAATTATCAGGGGAATGAAAAGGAATAGGGCTGTGATTGCATTTCCCTACTATGTCAGACCTTACTGGTGGGTCTATAGAATAGCTCCAGGATTATTGGGATGGATTTATGAATTATTAGCTGTAAAATTGAGAAAGAAAAGGGTATCAGGCGATTAATACAAATATTCCTATTTTTGACTAATCCTAATCATTTCTGTAAGAAAGATCCTGATATGACAAAAATATATTACTCGTAATAAGTTAAGTTTGATGCATTTTTTATAATTTTTCAGAACGGTTATGGATTAAGATCTTGGAGGTCTAAGTATTAAAACTGGTGTGTTTCTCTTATACGCCTCGTAATCTTCTTGTCCTCCCCATCTCTCATCTGCAGATTTCTCCAGCATAGGAACCCCACTAACCTTGGTGAGTAGGAAAATAACGAAGATCGGAGAGATCATAGTGATCCACTGCCATCCTTGCAGAACGGGAATAGCTATAATTGCAATTCCTAACCATAATACTATCTCACCAAAATAATTGGGATGCCTTGACCAAGCCCATAATCCAGATGAAATGAATTTTCCTTTATTTTCGGGATTAGCCTTGAATGTTGATTTCTGAGAGTCAGATATAACCTCGATAGCAAAACCGAGTATCCATACAATCAAGCCCAAGACGAAAAAGATACCAATCTCAACTGTTGTTGATGAGGTGATAACAGCTAGTGCAGCAGCCAGGGTGAAGGATACCCACAGACCCTGAATGGTCCAGGTCATAAGAAACCTGGCAAATGATTGCTTAATCTCATCAAATCGACTATCCTTACCAGCTTTGTGAATCCTTCTGTAGAGAAAGATGGAGAGTCTTAAAGCCCAGATACTGATGAGGATCATAAGAATAAGTGAGCGGAGATTGAAACCAGCAAGGAAGCCTGTGACCCAGATAACTGAGAGATAAGTTATTCCTCCAGTGAGATCGAAAAATTTCTCCGTCCTCTTGAGATATGCTGGGATAAACACAATCCAATTGACAACAAAAGCTATCAACACACCTAGAGTGAATAGAGGTATGGTGTTAATGGTCTGTCCATTGTGGCTTCCTGCCAAGGAGATCAACCAGCCTATCAATACGATTACTGGGATAATGGCTAAAGAGATTAGTTCACGTTTTTCCATAATTATCACCTAAATTTGATCAACTTATAAATTATTCCCACCGCAGTCAACCCTACAACTACAGATGCGGTTATGGAAATACTGGGTATGCCAATCTGTTTGATTACAATTCCAATTGCTGCCCAAATAACCACTCCACCATACGCAAAATCATTATTTAAAAGTACCATAGATAGAGAGAGAGCTAGAATAACAAGAAGCACCAATACAGTCCAGAATTCCTCACTTAATCCAAATCTATTCCACTCAGCAGAAACAAGTGCTGCGGTTACATTGGCAACGGTTGCAAGAGAGATCCAACCAAGGTAGACAGAGAAGAATGTATGAAAAGCCAATTTTTCCATACCTGTGAGCTGAGAGTTCCCAATTTCAAGTAATAAATAGATCTGTATGAGAGTGGCTAGGAAGAGGAACATAACAACTAATGACAGCCAAACCTTCTCGTAATGCCAGAATAGGATCCATATTACATTCAATGCTGCAGTTGCTAGGAACCACCATCCAAGTTTATTTAGTAAGGGGCTGGATCGTCCAGCTTCAGAGAATGAGTAGAATATAAAGATAGCATGTAATGTGTAGATGAATCCCCAGATAGAGAAGACATAGCCTGGAGGGACAAATAAGTTAGGGTAGAGATCAGAGAGCTCACCAGTGTTCTTTCCATTGATGGGAAGAATATTGGCCAAGGCATTTACTGTAATGACTGCCAAAAAACCGAGTGCATTCAGCACTGGGAAGAAGTATTCATGTTTAAATATATGGTTCATGAACTAATATATATTTCTATAATATATAAGCATTCTTACTAACTAAGTGTATTATTGGTATTATGAATTCGGACAATGATCTTTAGTTCATGAACTAATTTTCGGAGAGCTTCAGCACAGATTGTATTCCCTCAAGAGCAACCCTAGCAGCATTTGAAAGAATACGTATATCTGTTATGGGTGTTAAAATGGTGAGACCCCGATCTTTGAGTAATATACTCTGTTCGACCGATTTGGTATGAACACCTGCAATCATCCCCCTCTCCTTCACAGCCTCCATAATAGTATCCATTGCTTCCCTTAACATAGGATCATTGATATCCCCAAGAGAATCACATCCTAGACTAATACTAAGATCTACTGTTCCTATATACACTCCATCCAATCCAGGAGTATCTAGAATTGCATCCATGTTATCAACTCCCTCTTTAGTCTCTATTAATGCCAGTGCAAGCACGGTTTCATTGGCCTTATCAAAATAATCATCCCCTGCATAAACTGAAGCTCGCACAGGACCCCAACTTCGCTTTCCCAGTGGTGGATACCTTACAGCATCAATAAATTTCTTTGTATCTTCTGCTGTGGAGATCATAGGACAGATCACACCCATGGCACCAGCATCAAGGATCTTCATGGTGAATCCGGGATCATTCCACGGTAATCGAACCATCGGAAATGCTTTACTTGTGGATATTCCCTGTAACATTTGTAATGCTGTACTGGAATCGATCATTCCATGTTGTAAATCTAGAGTTACCATATCATAGCCAAGATTAGCTATCAACTCAGCAGTTTGGGAGGATGGGATTGATAACCAGGCGTTTATCACTATCTCTCCCTCACTTAATTTCTCTATTACTTTGAATTCTCTCATGAGTTTTCAAAAAAACCTTAGAATATCTATCTTATTACTTGTGAACTATAAATGCCCTAGATATCTACTGCTAAAATTATGCAATTCAGCAGATGAGAATACTTAAGCATATATTGCCTTTGTCTCACTGGTTTAACTAGAGGAATTGTGACAAAAGAGATATTATCAAGTATTACCATCCACAATACAGATTTCCTTGAGATATTTCATAAGGATTTTCAAACTGATGTTGCTCCTGACCCACAGAAACGATGGATGGTAGATAATTTCCTCTATGGAATATCTAACTTCACTAAGGAACAGTTCCAGAATTATCTGACCAGAATTGAATTCGAGAAGGTCATCTTTGATTTCACCTTCTATGATGTGTTTATCATCACATTGGTTCTGGAGAAGCCGGATGAGATGAACGACGTCAATTCAGAGATACTTGGCAACTATATTGATATCATCACCTCTATTATTATTGGTATCTTGAGAAAAACTCAGCTTTCCGTTTTCACACAGGAATCACGCGATGCACTGGCCAGAGCTATCTCTGGTTATTATAAGCTCATCAAGAACCCCATGCTCAATATGAGTGTGGGTAAAAATACCCTGGATACGGTGAATAATCAGGATAATTTCTCCATAGAAATGGCCTTTGTATGTCAGACAGATGCTATACCGATTCTATACAGAATATATAATGAGGAGACAGATACGGATCCTGTACTCATTTCAGGTATGCTTTCCGCCATCAACTCCTTTGCTAATGTAGAACTCAATGATCGTATCCAGTTAATCTATCTAAAGGAGGATAAAATTTTCTTCCGCAGCACTGAAAAACACCTGTATCTTGTTGTAGTAAAATATCATGGAGACACTCAGGAGAATAATATCCTGCCTAGTAGTATGATGGAGAAGATGGATTTTATCCTCTACAATCTCAGTGGCACCATAGAGGACCTATATGAGATATATGAGGATGTATCAGATGAACAGCTTGCTGAAATGATGGATGAATATATTACAATAGCCATGAATTCTGATCCCTGAGTATAGCCATCATCAATAATTAGTACTAATTATTTCAAGCATCTAAAACTGAATTTCTGTTCATTTAAATGGACACATTATGTATTTTAAAGTATGAGTACTAATGATAGGCCATGATTGAAATGATATGATCTTAGAATCTATCCTATATCTGGATTCGAACCAACCCAGAAAATTGCAAATATGAAGAAACCCAGCCCTACACCTGGAAAAATTAGAAATACTCCATTTTCAACCTTGCTCCCCATACCAGACCTTATACGAATCAAAATTTCTTTTAGTAATTTGAAGGAGATAAAAGCGAGCAAGATAAGGATAGCAAATACTAGCAAAGGGCGGAATATCTGGAGAAAGAAAAACAATAGAGAAAATAGTGAAAATTGAGCTAGAATCAAGTATCCTAGATGAGTATCATCATAGCTCCGAACTGTTTTCCTCTCAGGAAATTTACCACAGTGTGGACAGAGATAGTGTCTTTCCAAGTACTCTTCACCACAGGAGCTACATACCTTCAATATGCCATTTGATTTCCAATCCTATTTCTTTTTTTAGTAGAAAGTATAGAAATTGTGTAATTATATATTCATTACAGTAATGAATCATTCATTATTCGATTACGAAATTTTGTACTTTCGTCAGCCCTTCTGAAAAGAAAAAATCCCCTTCTAACTTCTCTCCATTGAGTACACGTGGTAACCAATACTTATCATCTTCCCACATTAGATCATAGGGAATTTCAGAGATTCTGTACCACTGAGGTCTCACTTCTTCACTCTCGGTAGGTACCCCTTCATACTCCCAACTGATGAATACATGCACATTGAAAGCAAGGGTTCCATCATCATAAAAATTAAAATTTCCCACATGTTCAATTTTGGTTAGTTCAACTCCTATCTCCTCACAAACCTCACGTCTGGCATTTTCCTCAATAGTTTCTCCTTTCTCCACTTTTCCACCAGGACCGTTCCATTTTCCCATGGCAAATCCTCGTTTTTTATATGTTAGCAGGATCTCATCATCACGTCTGAGAAAAATAAGTGTAGCAGTTATCATAAATCATCAGTTTAGAGGTTACATATAACTTTTTGATTGGGTTTTCAGCTAAACAGCACAAATTGAACTTCCACGATAGCTTCCTTGCTTCCGAATTATGTAACATCATTTAATTGTTCAAAACAAGTAGATAATCATAAAAAGTGGCTGCGTAATTTGAATAATATGATCAAGGAGATATCAATTGGTGAACTTGAAAAATACCGAGAACTGATTGAGGATTATAACCAAATAAATGATGAAAAGTTTCACAAACGATATCCAAATTTGATACAAACTGATCTGATGAAAGTATACAAAGAGAGGATGGAGAAAGGATCAAAATTATTTGTTATAAATTATGATGCATATTCATCTATCATTGGTACCGTTGGGTATTGTTTTATCCACGTCAGAACCTCTCTAGAAGAAATTTGGAGACAAAAATATGAGAAAAAATTACTCCATTTTACACTTGAGAAATTGAAAAAGAATGATTATATAACTCTTCTAGGCCCCCATACAGATACACTTCTGAAACTTGCACATGAACAAGATTTCGTGACCATACGCATGGATACGTATGAAATCAATCTCAATTACCCCATTGTACAAACTAATCTGGAGGAGGATGAGAAAATTATCCCTTATTCAGATAAATTCAAACCAGATATAATCAGATTGATTAAACAGCAACTTTCAGGGAATACTCCTAGTGCAATCATCTATGGAAGATCAGTTACTATGAAGGGAGGAAAGGAGAGATATTTACATTGGTTATTAACTTCAGAGGATAGAAGATTTGATGAGAATATAAGTAGTATAATAACAAAGAATGATAAGGTAATAGGATACTGCATTGTCCAGACCTATAAGATGGATTTTTACCCAAAAGATTTGAAGGAAGGAGGAGAAGAACATACGTATATCAACAGCTGCTATATTGATCAGCAATTTGATGATCAAGAGTACAAGCATAAACTAGTCTCATATATTTTGCTCAAAATCAAGGAAAAAGCAGATATCAAGGCAGTGCGACTAGCAATTGAGATGAATGATAATGAAACAATGGAAATATACTCAAAATATGGGGTGGAAAAAATCCATGAAGGTGATACTTGGTATATCCGTAAAAATTGATTGTAATAGAATAAGGTGAATATCCCTCAATATTAGCCTTTAAGAAAGATAGTACTATAGCTCAGATAGTGAATTCGAAATCTCAAATTAGGGAGGACAGTGTATATCACTACCTCCAACCTAAATATTATTCAAAAGGACACAAATACTGGATGTTGGGCCATATACTAGGCCATAAATGGAAAATATTGGGATTAGTGCTACTCACCATGATTACCATTGTGCTACAGACTTACATTCCACTTCTCTTCGGAGATGCAATCGATGTGGCCATTCCAGATAAAGATTACAATATGCTCCTATTCTATTCATTGCTCATCATCACCTTCGGGGTATTAAGAGGGATTCTCTCCTATATTGCCTCCATGATGAATGAACAGGTGGCTTTGAATGTTGAGATGCAGGTTAGACTGGAATTCTTTGATAATTTGGCATCAAAAAATATGGATTTCTTTAATAAATCACGAGTAGGTGATCTGATGAGCCAGGCAACACAGGATACCCAAAACCTCACCTTTGCCCTGTCACCTGGGATCCGATCGGTAGTCACTGCAGTGGTGGGCATGATAGCCGCATTTATTGCCATGTTCTCCCTTTCAATATCCATGAGTGTTCTTTTCCTCCTAATTCTCCCCTTCTATATGTATTTCATGTACACCTATGCTATAAAACTACAACCTATCTCACTTGAACGGCAGGAAAGACTGGCCAAGATCAACACATTGCTTCAGGAGAACATCACTGGAATACGAGTTGTGAGAACATTCTCTGCCCAGGATAGAGAGAAACAGATATTTGCGGATGATATAAGCAAATACGAGAGAATATTGGTGAGACGTGGTTATATGAGTTCCATCTTCCTTCCAACTTTATTATTGGGCTTGATCACCTCGATTATGTTTCTGTTTGGAGTCTACATCATAGAGGCAACATCTTTAGGAAAAACTGAATTATACCTATTTGGGCTCACATTACCTGTACAAGCAATGACAGTTGGTGATCTCATTGCATTCATAGCATTGACTTCTCTCCTTATTTGGCCAACAAATATTCTTCAATGGCTTTTAGATGCCACCATGCTTGGTTTTGCTGGATCTGAGAGAATATTTGAAACACTAACCACAGAATCCAAGCTGGATGCAGGGGATCAAATCATGATGGATAAAATTAAGGGGAAAATCGAGTTTGATGATGTTACTTTCAGTTATGACCCTAATTTCAAGGTCATTGATGCATTCAATTTAACCATTAACCCAGGGGAGACTGTAGCAATCATTGGACCTACCGGGTCAGGGAAGAGTACTGTGGGTAAACTGCTAAACAGGTTATACGACGTCGATTCGGGTAGCATCACCATTGATGGTATTAATGTGTCAGATATTGATATTAATCAATTAAGACAACTGGTGGGGGTAATAGAACAGGATACATTTCTTTTCTCCACGTCTATAAAATCAAATATCGCGTATGGTGCACTTGATAAAACAGATGATGAGATAGTGGAAGCTGCTAAAATGGCTCAAGCACATGAATTTATCTCTTCCTTCAAGGAAGGTTACGACACCGTTATCGGAGAACGAGGAATAACCCTTTCTGGAGGACAAAAGCAACGGGTTGCCATGGCTAGAACCTTTATTACCAATCCCAAAATATTGATACTTGATGATAGCACATCAGCTGTTGATGCATCTACTGAGGCCAAGATTCAGACCGCAATGGAGAAATTACTCGATAATCGAACCACCATCATTATCACCCACAGATTATCCACTCTCAGACGTGCAGATAAGATTGTATTCATGCGTGGTGGCAAGATAGAACGCATGGGCAACCATGATGAATTGATAAGAGATTTTCAACCATACAGGCAGATATTTTCAGGATTTATTGAACTGCCAGCTCTAGGAGGTAATTGAAGATGGCTATGAGACAGAGGATTGAAAAATCATATTATGACAAGGAATACTCACTAAGGGAAACCATTCGTAGATTATTTGCGTATGCATCGGTGCAGCAAAAGGAACTTATACTCATGTTCACCCTCCTTATCATCAACTCGGTAGTGGCCATAGCGCTTCCAATTATTGTAAGTGATGGATTAAACGAGTTGGAAGAAAATGTTATTGATTTTGATTTTGTCAAGCGAGTCGGATGGATCTATTTCATTGGAACCATTTTCGAATGGATTATCATTGTCTTTATGACACGAGTACGCTGGGTCATCACAGCAGGATCAATTTCTAGAGTGAGAGTACAGATGTTTGATAAGCTGCAAGAGATGGATCTAAGTTTTTACGATCGTAATCAAACAGGTAAACTCATGTCAAGAGTTATGGATGACAGTAATCGATTTGGCAATCTAATAAACATTTTTGCAGGATTTGCATCTTCTCTTGTATTAATTATGGTCATGGTTGGGATTCTATTCTCAGTCAATGTGAAACTTACCTTGCTGATCCTAGCCACTTTTCCCTTTATCATCCTTGTGGTTATCTTTGCTGGGAAATACCTTCGAAAATTTTCTACTGAGATAAGAAGAACAAGAGCTGCGGTTAATTCTGCAGTACAGGAGTCTGTAACTGGAGTGAGTGTTGCCAAAGGGTTTAACCGAGAGGAACGTAGTCGATCAGAATTTGTTGATCTCAATCAGGTGAACCTCAAGGCCAATCTCAACCTATCTTATGTATTCAGTGTATTTTTCCCTCTTGTAGACTTCCTGAGTGTTCTGGTGATGTTTATCATCATTAACTCAGGAGGAAAAATTGTGATCGGTGGCGATATTGGTATTGGAGATCTGTTCCTGTTCTACACCTTCTCCATTAGATTATTTGCACCAATTATACAGGTAAGTCAGCAGGTAGCTCAACTCCAAGCAGGGAGTGCTGCGACTGAGCGGATATTCTCCTTATTAGATTTAAAGAGCGAGATGAAAGTGGGCACTCTTATTCCTGAAGAAATCAAAGGAGAGATTGAGTTCAAAGATATTGATTTCTGGTACAAGGAAGATGAACCTGTGTATGAGAAACTATCAATCAAGATAGATGCAGGTCAGAATGTGGCTCTTGTTGGACATACCGGAGCAGGAAAGACTACAATGGTCTCATTGCTGGCTAGGTTTTATGAGATCAAGGGTGGAGAGATACTGATTGATGGCCATAATATACAGGATATTGATATTGAAACCTATCGGAATAGTTTAGGTATTGTATTGCAGGAACCTTACTTGTTTAACGGATCCTTGGAAGATAATATCCGTTATGGGAATAGAAATGCCACTGATACAGACATTGAGAGGGCAGTTAAAATGACCCATCTCGATGAATTCATCGATTCCCTACCAGAAGGTCTGCAAACAGATGTGAGAGAACGCGGATCTCGCTTGTCTACTGGACAACGACAACTGGTTACCTTTGCCAGAGCACTCGTTGCAGACCCCAGTATTCTTATTCTTGATGAGGCTACAGCTAGTGTTGATGCATACACTGAGAGTCTCATTCAGGATGGTCTGGAGAATCTTTTCAGGGGTAGAACCTCCATAGTTGTCGCTCATCGATTATCAACTATCATCAAGGCAGATAGAATACTTGTCTTTGATCATGGTAAAATTGTTGGTGACGGATCACACGAAGAACTGATGAAATCAAATAATACCTATCAAGAGCTCTACAAAACTTACTATGAGTTTCAATTTGAGAAAGAATTATTTACCTAGAATGTTGACGATCTGAGAAAAATCACTTGAGACAACTAAACTTTGGGATGAATCTTTAAGAATATTTTATGAAATGTAAGAGTATGGATGATAGAGCCCTTCCTGAAATTGATGTTGAAGACGAGATCAATGAGATAATGTCGGTGATAAAAGAACATGGTGGAGAGATCCCATACAAGGAATTAAATGAGATACTAGGGGATAAGTTCGAAGGTGTTAGACTTCGATTGAAAACAATGAAAAGCCGAGGCCTTGTTGATTTTGATGGTATGGTACCAGGATTTAGTGCCATTATTAGTCTTACTGATTCTGAATAAATTCCTAAATTAAAACTAATGCAGATCCTTATACATCACGAAGCCAGTGAAAGTCCAATTTCTAAGTAAATTCTCTTGTTCTAATATTATCTGATAACCCAAAGCTTTGTAAAAATCCACAGAACTAATATTTGCATTAAGCTGAGCATCAGTATATCCAAGTGATATTATCTTCTCTTCAATAAAACTCATTAGTTCTTTACCTATCCCTTGACCTTGAAATGCGAGTGTAACAAATAAATTTGTAATTTCATTTTTCTTATGAGAGATAGTTCCAATAATCTCATTATTTTCCCTAGCAACAAAAAAATTTCCTATTTTTAGCTTATCCAGCAACCAGTTCCGATTATAGTGATGATAATTGAAGTGGTCTATCAACTCTGGAGGATAATCAAGCTTATTTCTTTCAGAAGCTGAGTGAATACAAGCAATTGCTTTATCTACCTCATCAATCGAGAGCTGGATTATCTCCATTTTTTCATTATAAAGTATCTCTTTAATTATATTCTTGCTATGAACATCGAGTGAAGCCATTTTGTGAAACAAACTCCTTTCTGTTTCTAGCCTTTTTGATCTAGAAATCTGTTTCAGATAACTGAATTTACGCTGATTTTCCTCAAAGATGGTGTTGATCTTGGTAGATCTGTCGAGAAAACAGAACAAAATACCACTGATAATCATGCACATTCAAATTAATCTGTCAATTAGATCAAATCAATGAGTAATACCTGGTGGAAATCAACTACTGTATATCAGATCTATCCTCGTTCATACAAAGATAGCTCTGGTGATGGGATTGGCGATATTACTGGAATAATATCCAAACTTGATTATATTCAGAACCTGGGAATAGAGACTATTTGGTTCTCCCCTTTTTTTACGAGCCCTCAAGCAGATGTTGGATATGATGTTGCTGATTATTATAACATCGCTCCGGAGTATGGCACGATGGAAGATGTTGATAGATTAATCAAGGAAATTCATTCTCGTGATATGAAAATCGTGTTGGATATGGTTCTGAATCATACATCAGATCAACATCCCTGGTTCTTGGAGAGTAAATCAAGCAAAGATAATCCAAAACGTGACTGGTATATCTGGAGAGATGGAAAAAAACCAAAAGGCATTGCACCACCCAACAATTGGCAGAGCATGGTGACAGGAAAGGGTTGGCATTATGATGAAAATACAGATCAGTGGTACTGGGCCCAATTTCTTCCCTTTCAACCAGACCTAAACTGGAGGAATCCTGAAGTAAAGAAGGCCATGTTTGATATGATGCGATTCTGGCTGGATAAGGGGGTTGATGGATTCAGACTCGATATTATTGGGGCAGTCTATGAAGATGAACAATTTAGAGATAATCCACGATCCAGACATCTCTTTCCAACAGATGATGGAATGTTATTTCGATCAACTAGGATGACTCAGAATATTGAAGATAATTTTCAGTTTGTCAGAGAATTACGTGAGCTTGTAGATAGTTATGAGGATCGATTCATGGTGGGGGAGACCTTTGGTACCATGGATGATATGCGTAGATTTTGTGGTGGTGAGACGGCAGATGGTCTACACAGTGTCTTTTTGTTCAAAACCATGGAGACGAAATTCTCTAAGAAAGGATTTGAGAGACTCATTATCGAATTTGAGCAGCATTTCCCTGATCCACTCATTCCCACTTGGGTTTACTCCAATCATGATAGGTTTAGATCCATCCTTAGACTTGGAAATAGCATAGAGAAGGCCAAATTGCTTGCAGGGGTTCAATTAACTATGCGAGGCGTTCCTTATATTTACTATGGTGAAGAGATAGGAATGCATCAGGTGGACATCCCATTCAGAGATTCAAAGGATGCATTGGCCCATGTATTTGGCAAGTATCCTGGATTTATTCAGAGAATACTGATGAAACTCACTGATGGTGCGGTTAATAGAGATGGCTGTCGTACTCCAATGCAATGGAAAGATGATGGTGGCTTCAGTGATAATCAACATACCTGGCTACCCATGGGTAATTGTATGGAGATCAATGTTCAGCAGCAGGAAGAAGATCCCAATTCCCTCATGAATTGTTATAGAGAATTGCTTGAGGTGAGGAATGAATTTGATGCACTGTCAAAAGGATCAATAGAACTTATAGAGACAAATAATAAGCATGTACTTGGATATATACGTGTGTTTGAGGATCAAAAAGTCAAAATCCTAGCAAATTTCAGTAATACAGTTCAAAATATGCATGTGGAAGGAACAATCCTACATTCAACATGTAATGATCCAGTTGCAGGACAATTACAATCCTACGAGGTCCTCTTACTTAGAGTGAAATAATTCTGATTCAGATTATTAAAGCCACAATACCAAGGAAGAATAAGAAACCAAAGGTGTCCGTTACAGAAGTGACAAACGCTGCAGATGCAAGAGCAGGATCCACATTAAATTTTTTCAATGTAATTGGAACCAATACCCCAGCGATAGCTGCTAGAAGGAAATTCAATATCATCGCAAGCATGAGTGCCAAGGATATTCTCCAGTCACCTTTCCAGAGCTGCACAATAACTGCAGTACCAAGCCCAATGATGAATCCATTAAGGAGAGAAACGATGATCTCCTTGGTTAATGCTTTGCGACTATCTTTCAAGCTAATTTCTCCTAGTGATAGACCACGAACAATGACTGTAGTCGTTTGACTACCTGCATTTCCGCCTTCTCCTGAGACCAAAGGTAGGAAAACAGCCAGAACAACCATGCCAGCAATTACAGACTCAAAGGCATCCACAACTGTGATGGCAATGAATAAAGTCACCATATTGATGGCTAACCAAGGTAAACGTTTGACCACGGAGAACCTGGGAGGAGTAAATACATTTTCGTCTGATGAGCTAATACCCACCATTTTGAAAAGGTCCTCAGTACCTTCTTCTACGGCCACTTCAATAAGATCATCGGCTGTGATCACACCGAGAAATTTCTTATCATCATCAATGACTGGAATTGCAAGGTAGGAATATCGTGATAGAACCTGAGCACATTCTTCCTGATCGGTGTTAACATGTACAGAAATAACTTTGGTTCCCATGAGGTCAGCAACTGGTGTATCCTCCTCAGCTATCACGATGTCCCTCAATCCAGCTACACCAACTAGTTTATCCTCAGGATCAAGTACAAATAGGTAATGAGAGCTATCTGATTTGGATCCGATTTGTTTTACTTCCTGAATTGCCCTATGAGCAGTCCAATTGGCCCGTATAGGTACCACTGATGAGGTCATGAGACCACCTGCTGTATCAGGTGCATACTGCATGAGATCCTTAATTTCCTCAGCTTCATCCATATGATTGAGTGTTTTCAATGCCAACTCAGGATCAATATCTGAAAGTACATCAGCTGCCTCATCACTCTCCATCTCATCCAGTATTCCAGCTAGAACCTTTGGTCTCATCTGATCTGCAATGGTGACTGCAACATCATCTTCCAGCTCTTCGAACATATCTGCAGAATCAGATGGATCTAGTCTACGTATCAGTGCTAACTGATCCTTAGAATCCAGTTCCTCTATGAAATCTGCCTGATCTGCAGGTTGAATTTCCTCGAGTAATTTGATAGCATCCTTGAGATTATTATTCTCGAGATGTTCCTTAATTTTCGCAAACAGATGATCGAGAGCTGATTCTTCCATGGAATATGGAGATATGCTATGATTAAGAATATGATTATAGTAGAGCGAATTTTTCAGCTAATTTTCTCATTTTGAACTATAAAGGAGAGAGAGTACAAATACTCATCAATTATGATTGATGTATGGCTTTGAATATTACTTTGGAGGTGGGGATCACCTCATTGTGTGTTTTCATGATTTTTTTCAGTGCATATATCATCTTCAAACAATACAGAAGCTCCCCAGATACTGCACTATTTGCTATGGCCATATCGTGGTTAGCATTCGGTACCTGGCAGGTATTCAATATCATTGCCTATATCACCCTGGATCAACGACCTTTCCTCATCAAGAATATCTTTCTAATTATTGCAGCCATTGGTACAAATATATTTCTGGGTCTCATGGATGCTGGTGAGATCAATAAAACACATCTTGCTAGCTTGAGTTTCCTATCTGCTTTTGCAATTGCTTCCATAGAATTTCCGGATCCAGCTGCCATCACTACATATCCAAATGGAGATGTATCTATCTCTCATACTGGATTCAATAGAATAATCACTTTCATTCTCTTTTTTTATATCGTCCTTTCCTACACCTATTACGCCATCAAGATTATTAGGAATGCACCTAAATCTATTCAAAATGATGCCAGAAAATTCCTATTTGGAGTGCTCATCTTTGGCATTGGTGGTTTGGTCACCTTTGGGAGTGGCTTAAGTGGAATTATACCAGGAATAACTGATCTTGTCATATCATTTGGCATGCTATTCTCTTCCTATGGTCTTGTTAAAACACCACAACTCCTCTATGTTCTCCCCTTCAAAGCAATAAAATTATCAGTTATCGAATCGGGAAGTGGAGCAAATATCTTCAATTATCACTGGCAGGAAGAAACTGAGGGCATCTCTGATGATCTTTTTGCTGCAACATTACTAGCGATATCAACCTTTGTCAATGAGGGGATTGGCAGAGGCAGTATCAATGAAATTAAATTAGAGGGAGCCAGTTTGATCATATCTGATCCCAAAGATCAAAGGGTATTTTATATTATATTGGCAACCAAGCCATCCTATACCCTCAGACTCGGTCTTGATAAATTTGCGAGGGCATTTCATGCCAGATATAAGTCACACATTGAAGAAAAGGGTACAATACTGGTTTCTGCCTTCGATGATGCCAAGGATTTGATCCCTGATTGCTTCCCATATATTCCTGTACGTGATTAAGATAATGTTTTAGTAGAAGACTAGTATTGGAGAGTTAATGAGTTATAATCCTGACCGAATACGAGAGTATTTTGATAGCTATGGAGAAGATGAATGGAATCGATTGGTCTCATCTCCCAAGAATATGATGAGCCTCCAAATTCATCAACATTATCTTAAGAAATATGTGCAGAAAAATGATAGAATTCTCGAGATAGGAGCAGGATCAGGAAGATACAGTATATTCATGGCAAATCTAGGAGCGTATATTCTTGTTTCAGATTTATCCCCAGTTCAACTGGAGATAAGCCGGGAAAAGATACATGAACAGATGCTCACTGATCAGATATTGGGGTATCAGCTACTTGATATAACTGATTTATCAACTATTGAGGAAGAATCATATGATATGCTTGTATCAATAGGAGGACCACTGAGTTATGTATTTGATCAGAGAGCTAAGGCGTTGAATGAGATCCTCAGAGTAACTAAGAAGAATGGATTCATCATGCTTGGAGTAATGTCTCTGTATGGATCATTACAACGTGTGACAAGAGCATTTATTCCAGATCTTATTGATGGCATACAGGATGTAAGATCAGTACTTGAAACAGGAGATGATCCAGGTTATCTGGCCTTTGAGGGCCACCACGCACATCTGTATACATATAAAGAAATCAGAGAATTTCTTGAAGGATTTGATGTGGAGCTGCTGGAGATCACTGCAACCTCGTATTTAACTGCACAACGAACTGATGTGTTGTATGATTTAATTCATCACCCTGAGGCTTGGAAGCAACTATTCGAGATGGAACTTGAGATTTGCAAGGAAATGGTTGATGGGGGATCACATATGTTAGTAGTGCTCAGAAAATGCTAAGTTGGCTTGTATCCCTTAAAAAGAACTGAAATATACTCATACTGCTTCCCCTTGATGGTATAAGAGCCCTCAAATAGCTCCTCTCCCTCTACTTCAGAGAACCCAGCATCACGCATGTGGGTGAGGTACTCTTCCTTCTTCAGTGCACCACCGACACAGCCACAATATACTTGATCATCATTTTTTACTTCATCAGGGAGTTCATCTCTGAGAGCAATATCAGATTCTATAATTCTACCACCAGGTTTGAGTACCCTATAAGCCTCTTTGAAGGCTTGAGACTTATCAGGGGTAAGATTAAACACACAATTACTAATAATCACATCAACAGAATTATCTTCCAATGGAATTGCCTGCAGATTACCTTCAAGTATCTCGACATTCTTATATCCTGCTGCATTCTTTCTTCCTAACTCCAACATCTCCTGTGTCATATCTACTCCTATTGCCTTTCCTGTTGGACCTACGACATCTGCTGCCATAAGCAAATCATGACCAGGACCGGAGCCGAGATCCAGTACGATCTCACCCTCTTTTATTCCAGCTGCCTCAATCAAGTTATTGTAACATCCAAGAGAGGGGATCTCCTGCTCAGGAGCTGATGAACAGCAACTCTGCTCAATCATATTCAATGGTTTAACCATCTGTTGTTTGGCAAAATTGCCATATTGTTCTTTTACTTTGTTGAAGACTTCTTGTTCCTTCATAAATATACTATGGGTTAAAACTATATCAAGATATTCCTTACTTTACTACGGTAGTAAAGTAGTAAAAAAAGCACAAAATCCTCGTACTATTCCCTCAGTTCATAATTTATCGACCTAATAATTATTATGTATGAAAAGGAACATATCTTGTATGAGCGATATCCAACTACTAAATCTCGATCTGAACCATATTATTACCAAGGATGCGGTCATTTTGAGTGAGAAAGATCGGATTTCACGATCCATTGAGTTATTTCGAAGTTATGGTAATCTAGGTAAGCATGAATCCTCCATACTTGTACAGCTATTCTTACACCCACATCTATCTGGCAAGGAGTTAAGTAAGGAATTACATGTTCCAGATTCAAAAATATATCCAGCTTTAACCAATCTTATTGAGCTTGGAATGATCCGTGCTGAGGGTACTCGACCAGCTAGGTATCTTGCCAATACAACAGAAGAGATCATTGATGTGCTAATTACTGCAGAGAAAACAAGACTTGATCAGTTCAAGTTAGCCATGACCGAGTTGGAGGAGCATCTAGAGGAAATATATACCGAGGAACCACGTGAGACACAAGTAGCTCATATCTTGAAAGACAATGTACAGCTTGAACTAGGGAAATTCATCAAGCAGACCAAACAGGAGATTGAGTTGATACTGTCAGAAGAAGTGATTCACATCCTATCTGTACAATACTTGAGAAAATTGATTATCAGACTACTAACCAAGGCAATACAGGTGAAGCTAGCACTGCCAAGAAAGTATCAGGATATAGTACTGGATCAATCTAACCCTGAGAATGTAGAATTCATCAATGATATGGTGAATAAAGAGCAATTGCAAATCAAGCACTCAATCCTATGCAATACAGCCTATATTATCAGAGATTCTAAAATGGCTGCACATGTATTCAACCATCCCATCCAGAGCTTTGCCCTGATCACCAATGATACTGACTTTCTATCTCTTGTTGGTCAATGCTGGATTGATGGCAGTGGATGTTTGTCTTCTATTAGTTGTTCCTAACTACAATATTGTTACTTCTTCAATTCATCAATTCTAGAATAGTACAAATCGATGTTTCGTTGTAACACATCCTCATATCCCCGAATTATATCAGGTAATTCTGCAAACTGGATTGCCTTATCCCTTGTATCAAGTGACAGGATGGATATCTGCTCTTCAATCAAATTCATATATTCAATAATGAGGTCACGTTCCTTCTTTCTGAGGGCAGTATGACCAAATGGATCAAAGAAGGTTCCACGGAGCACTTTCATCCTTGACATGAGTTTGAAACCAAGTTTAAACCACCCACCTAAACGAATTTTCTTTTTCCATCCAAATACTCTCAGAGCAGGAGGATGCAGGAGATAGTTGATTTCCGCCCCTTCACCGAACTGATGTTTGATAGCCTGGTTGAACTCATCTTTCAGGTATAATCGTGACACCTCGTATTCATCCTTATATGTCATGAGCTTGTAGAGGTAGAAGGCCACTGCTTCAGATAACTCGAATCCTTTGGCCAATTTCCGCTCCTTAGCAACAACTTTTTCAAGAAATTCAATATATTTTTCTGCATATTGAGTATTTTGGTATGCTATTAATTCTGGTACACGGACCTCAAGAAGTGCACGTAATTCATTAGAAGCTTGAATACGATCAATCAGTGATCGAGCATCAGGTGTTATCTCAGGGATCAATTCCCAGTCACCCCAACGTTTGATCTCAAAACTTTCTATCCAATCAGGATTGTACACCATCATTCTTCCCACTTTAAGTGCCCTCTGGTTATTTTTGATTGCTACTCGATTGAGCTCAATTGCCCTCATAAGAGCTTCAAAACTGACTGGAATTACCCCTCTCTGATAAGCAGCACCAAGAGAAATCATATTGGCATACATCGATGATTCAAACAAATTCTCTGCGAGATTATTGGAATCGATATAGACATTACCCTCGTTTCTTGTGTAACTCTCAAGTCTTGAAACCATAATCTGATCCTCGGGATAGAGGTTGGTTATATCACTCACCATTCTACCAGTTGGGATCTTGGAAGTGGCTGCAATGGCAATAGTTTTACCTCGTTTTGCCTTCTTGAGATTCTTATCGGCTGTACCACTAATGAGATCAAAAAGAAGGAAGACATCGGCATCTCCATCAGCTATGCGGTTAGATATTTCCTGGGGTTCGTCTCTGAACTTGAGATGAGCCACCACAGGTCCACCCTTTTGGGACAATCCTGTCTGATCCAAACTGGTAACAAATTTTCCATCAAGCATGGCAGCAATGGAAAGAATACGAGTAATAGTCACGACTCCCGTTCCACCCACTCCAGTGGTGAAGAGATTTGGTTCTTTCAATTCCTCCCGCTCTGGATGGGGTATATCCAATTCATCCAGTTCAGACAACATCTGCTCGATATATGGTGCCTTTCCAGCCTCATTTTTCTGCACGATAGTGACAAAGGCAGGACAATCTCCCTTGGTACAAGTATAATCTCTGTTACAACTGGATTGATGTATTTGTGTTTTCCTACCGAATTCTGTGTCCACTGGGAAAACACTAAGGCAGTTTGACTTCACTCCGCAGTCTCCGCAGCCGGTGCACACAGCTTCATTAATAAATACCTGATGCTTGGGTGTGGCTACTGTTCCACGCTTTCTTAATCTACGCAGATTGGCTGCACATTCCTGATCATAGATAAGTACAGTAACTCCCTTTGTGTCTCGCAAGACCTCCTGTGCTTCATTGAAGCGATCCCTATGCCATATATTCACACTTTTAGCCCATTTAAGACCTCTAGGATACTCTTGTACCTTGGGCCCACAGACAATGATACGTTTCACCCCCTCTGCTTCCAGACTACGGGTTAGTTCAGGTAAGGGCATCTGACCATCAGCTATCTGAGCACCAGTCATGGCCACCACACCATTCCATAATATCTTGTAGGTAATATTGGTGTTGGCTGCAACTGCCTGTCTAATAGCTAACGATCCGGAGTGGAAGAGGGTACCGTCACCAAGATTCTGGAAGGAATGTTTGGTATTACTAAAACGTGATGAACCCACCCATGATACACCCTCACCACCCATCTGAGCTAGATTAATAGTATTCCGATCCTGTAGAAGGGCCATGGCATGACATCCAATTCCTGCAACTCCAATACTACCTTCTGGAACCTGGGTTGAGGTGTTATGAGGACAACCAGAACAGAAATAAGGTATTCTATTCTTACTGGCATCCAGTGAAGGCAGAATATCCAGAGATATACTGCTGAAGGAAATATCTTCATTGAATGATAATGTGAATTGATTACTTAAAATACGTTTTAGAGGTCCTTTAAGATCGGTAGGAATGATTTCTCCATGATCTTTGATTAAAGGTTTTCCTTCTTTATCTTTTTTACCTATGATAACAACACGTTCATCCTTGGTATAGAGTATCTCTTTGAGTTGATTCTCAATAAATGATCGTTTTTCCTCAACGACAAGAACAGTATTAAGGCCCTCAATGAATTCTTCTATAATATTTTCCTCAAGAGGATACACCATTCCTAGTTTGAGGATTCGTATGCCATATTTCTCAAGTTGTATTTCATCAATACCCAGTGATCGTAAGGCTTCCATCATATCATAATATGTTTTACCAGCAGTGATGATACCTAAAGTATCAGAAGTCGAACTGTATCTGATCTGATTGATCTTATTGGCATAGGCAAAGTGCTTAGCTGCAATCAATCGTCCATGTTGCACCTCCTTTTCCAATTCTACGGAAAAAGGTGGAAGAAGAGTTGTTTGCTGTGTGTGTTTCCAAGGCTGGTTTTGATAACTGAAATCAGGAATAGTGATTTGATCCACATTGTGTAGAGAAATTGTGGCATAGGCATCGGCGATATCAGTTACTATCTTGAAACCCGTCCAAAGTCCAGAATATCTTGACATCTCATATCCCAATCGTCCTAGAGGGATAATCTCCTCCACAGATCCGGGATAGAGAATAGGGATAAAGGTATGTACAAGCATCTGTTCGGATTGTGAGGGAAGAGATGAGGATTTTGCCACAGGATCATCACCCACAACTGCAAGTACTCCTCCATTGTGATTAACACCAGTGAAATTTGCATGCTTGATGGCATCTCCAGAACGATCAAGACCAGGAGACTTACCATACCACATTCCAAATACACCATCAAATTTGGGATCAGGCCAGAGATTGGCTGTTTGACTTCCCTGAACGGCAGTAACACCAAGATCCTCATTTACACCTGGAATGAACTCAATATTGAGAGACTCAAGTACTTTTTTCTTTTTCTGTAAAGAGAGATCAAGACCTCCAAGTGGAGAACCACGGTATCCAGAAACAAAACCTGCTGTATTAAGCCCTCGTCTCCGATCTGCTTTTGCCTGTTCTATGAGCAACCGAACAAGAGCATTGATCCCTGATGTGACAATTATCCCCTCATCCTTGGAGAATTCATCTTCAAGACTGTATTCCTTCAGTGTATGTGTATCGAGTGTAGCTTTGTTCTCTAGCATGGATATCAACTATATAAGGTCAATCTGAATTACCTATTTAAGAATGTACCGACAATCCATTTATGCTGACAGAAATATAGTTTCTTTAAAAAATACTGATTTCGTACCATATACTGGACTATAGAGAAAAAATGCATTTTGATAACCAAAGTTGTGTTGGACAGATCAAGGCAATTTTTACAATATAAATTATCAAAACGACGAAATATAGCCATACAAGGGCCAGAATAATACATTTTATGAAATCACATAATCAAGATTATTTTTTCCAGTACTGAGATTTTCATAAAATTAATTGTGAATTAGGTGAGTATTACTTCATAATATTAAGTATCTTACCTTGGTTTGTCGAAATTTTCCTACACAAATTCTTGCTGGACACGAATGAGTGAGAACATGGGAACAAAGGTTATCTTGCTCTTACCCAGCTTCTTGTTATCCATAAAGGTGATACCAGTCTCATCCAGATGTATAATCCTACAATCTGTGTGTTTTTCTACCTTATCGCCTTCCTTTACCCAAATTGAGTAGTCCTTCGAGTGTTTTTCCATCAGTTTATTGTAATGCTCTGACATATTATAGCTGAACTTCGATAATTATATAGGTATATTGCCGGAAGATTGGATGAATGATTATCCTCTAATTCTAATAAATAAATCGGGCCAAATAATCGAAAAATTCAGCAGGATTCTCTAAATGCACATTAATCTTTGATTCTGGAATCACGGTAACATCATGAATCCCCCCTTTCATCAATTTCTCAGATTCACGTTCTCCACGCACCTCTTCTCCAATAATGTAATGAATCGGTATTTGAACAGATTGCAGGACTTGGGGAAATTCTTCCATCAAAACCTCAGATAATTTTTTATGTACAGCCCATATACTGAAAGGATATTGTTTTCGCAGGTGGTTGGCAATTAATCTAGACATAGGAGTATTCAAACGTGTATATCTTTCAATATCGAAATCAAAATCCTCCTTATATTCCTCATAACTCATCTTATAGAATGGATCTAGATCATTGATATGATAGGTTCCTAGAATAGTAAAGAAATGATCTAGTTTAATATCTTCTTTATCAAGCATTTCTAATAGATAGATACCTATCACACCACCTAAACCTTGACCTATCACCGAGATAGAGCTGATATTCTCATGTTTAAGAAGGGTCAGGAGATCTTCAGCATATTGCTTCATAGAATGAGCATCAAACTTTTCCGATCGATGAGACGTTCCAAAACCTAGAAGATCAGGAATTATCCACCTAAATTGTGGAATATCCACCTGTTTCACCCAATCTCGATTACCACTGACATCATGAATGAATAAGACTGCAGGAGCATCAACTGAATTTATGTAATAGGCCATTCTACCATGAGTAACAGAGATTCGTTTCTCTTCTAGCATATATCTACAAATAATCAATAATTATAAAATCACGTAGTTAAATGGTAAGAATATTTCAAAAAAAAAAGTGTACTTCTTGCGAAAAGGAAGCAGCAGCGGGAATGCAATGGGAGCAATGCTGACGCTCCATGGAGTCGGGGGTCTACTGGAGATAGCCCTCCCGAGCATCAAAGTTCGGCAGTAGGAACGACTATCCGTGCCAAGAAGCTCGAGGAGGGGAACTAGCTCTGAGGACACTCGATTCAGGGATTCTTGTGTGTTTACTCAATGCGTGACGATACATCACACCTAGATCAATCAAGATCTACGCCAAGAAGTACACTCTATGATTTCCCTGAAAAATTAAAAACTGTATGTTTAGGAGCTGGATTAAACTTAACTTGTCAATTCAAATATTTCCGCTATTTCTTATGTTAAGGATGATAAATTCCAAACAATCCTATCACAAATAGAATGATATTGAGAAAATTTATTAATTGGATACTATTGCCTTTAGTTGATGGAATTATTCTCATGGATAGCATTTTACTATCGAGAGATAAGGATTGCTACGGTAGACAAGAACAGGTATGCAGTCACCGATAATTCCAACAATATTCTTGTATGGGAAAAAACAGGAGATACAGCAGAGCTCATATGCATTACTATATCACCCATAACGATTAATCAATTACATTGGGTGAGAGGAACAAAAGATCTAGCTATCATCTCTGAAAAAAATATATACATTTGGGATATTGAACAGAATAAGAAAAAGGATAGCATCACCATCCCCTCACCAGTACGATGTATAAATTATATCGAAGAGAATTATTTAATTTATTATGAGAATAATGAATTACACCATGGGAAGAAAGTCATCACCAATGTGGATTTAATATGGTTCATGGAGGATGAATTGTTGTACCACAAGGATGGTGAGACTAGATTTCTGAATGACCTCCCAGTAGAGATTGACAAAAGGGAATCAAATGCATTGAAAACACTTCAAAGAAGAAATAAATTGGATATTGAGCCAATAGTGCATATATATGGTCAATTCAGAAGAATTCCCAATCTTAGTATACCTGTTGGTATGCATAAATATCTGGATAATTGCAAGGTTTTGGTCATCTTTGTTTTTGAGGAGTATATCATCTATCAAGCACCTGATCTAGTTATTGTCACCACCAAAGAAAAAAGAAATTATGGGATTTTCAAACAAGGATCATTCGGCTATCTTGATATCCAAGATGAATTTTTTGTGCTCAGGTCTGTTTTCAATGAATTGTTAATAAATGAAACTCTCATGTGCAAACCTGTACGAGATTTGGTGATTGAAACTGATTTTAACATACACAATGCCCCAGGATACATATATTTGGAAAGGCCCTATCTACGATATACTCGATTGGAATCCAGTAATGGATACATGATGCTTGCAACACGAGATGGTAATCATTATCTTTATGACACATTTGAAGATAAACAAAACCTGCTAACAAACACTGGTTATAAGAAAAATACACATGTATTCATTGATAAACATCGTGAGTATCTTCTCGAATGGCAAGCTGGTTCTACTCCACCTCGAGGAGTTTTGACCAAACGAGATATGTATAACAATCTGGAAATCATCTATGAATTCTCAAAAGTAAAACCAATAAGCAAAGAACAACTTATGGATCCAGATTTCAACCATCCAAGATTGAATTTAGTCATCCCAGCCTGGAGAAGTGTGGAGATGAATATAAAATATGGTGGAAAAACACAGGCTACTGTTGAGATTTCCTTATCATCATTGTATTATTACATCCATCAATGGAGTAGCTCAGAATTAGCAGCTTTACTTCAATATGAGAAATTCCCCGAGAAGGAAAATATATTGGTTTATGGGGACCTCATTCTTGATGATATGCAGTATTATGGTATTGCACCACTTTGGAGTGCTGATGATAATTTTATTGTTACCTGTTCTTTTGATATGAATTGTTACATCTGGAAACGAGGAGAAAATATCCCTATGGCATCATTCTTATCAGGAGTACCGGTACTCCTAGAGATTGTAGATGGGAGGTATGTGGCATGTGTTAACCTTTACACAAACAATTATTCCTTTCAGAGCAGAGATAGAGATGAAGTAAATGCGAATTACCCCATGGCAAGAATTTCTGTGTTTGATATCAGCAAGGATACTCTACATCAAGTCGAAATTCCCATCAATACTCATATCAAGGACGAGAATATGGAAATTATGGTGGAAAATGGTATTTGGTTCTTTATTCCCAACTACATTGATAATGATGAACCCATGGTGTATCATTTCACCGATAAATTATCCAGGAAAAACCCCTCAGAGTATTCTAGATACTGGATGACCCATACAAGTCATACAAAACTTTGGGAAGAAAAACCAGGTGATGAGTTTCCCATAGACCCTCATCCCGAGATTCGCAGAGAACTTCATTTTAGACCATTTGCCATATTTGAACGAGAGCTTGTAAGAAAAACAGATGATCTTGCAGTGATAGCAGCTCATAATATAATCAGTTATCCTCAGATAAGTAATCATCCCCTCTACGATCATAGAGAAACGGTAGAATTTTTACTTCCATATCCTCGTAATAGAAAAATCATGACGAATATTCGATTAAGTGATTCCATGAAGGATAGGGTACATCTTGAGATGAAAAGTGCCAAGAATCTACCCCGATATTTTAAACACAAGATAAGCCGTGATCAGCGAATGAAGGTCTTGGTACAACGAATTATTGATGAACAATCCGTTCACAATCTACATGGTATCAGTTACCGATCTGGTACGTTTAAGGAAGATAGGCTTAAACCATACCTTAGATAGCATCTTGTATCATTTTTAATAATTTTTTGGCATGTTTAGGATGAGTTTTTTTGAGATAGGCAATGGAGGAAAGGAGGGCAATTGGATTACCCTCACCTTTTGTTACAAAATTATGTACAGCAGCCCTCAAATTCCTTCTCCACACTCTGGGAATCTTTGCTTCTCCAGAATTAATAATCAATCCTGTCACTTCCTGTCTCTCTGTTATTCCTAGAATTTTGAATTTTTTTGGATTAGGAATAAATCCATGCATCCGTAAGGTTCTATGTAGAATACTCACCACAGCTCTTACATTAAAGCTCTCTTCTGAAGAAACCGTTATATCATCCACATATCTGCTATAAATACATCCCAATGGCGTTAATCTTTCAATTATTCTCATATCCATTGGAAGTGCAATCATTGTACTAATCATGGGAGAACTCGGGGCACCCTGAGGGAGAAAGCGTTCTTTGGTAAAAGCATAATACGTCTTACCTGCAACCTCAACCTTTTTTTGTCCTTGCTTAGTAGTAAGCAAGGCAAGGATAGTTGCAACCTGCCCAGAATAGCCCAAGGTGTGGAAGAAATGTCTAACTCTGTAGAAGTGAATGCTGGGAAAGAAATTTTTAATATCCACATTAACTAATTTTTCACCATCTACATGCAATTTTGCATTTGTGAAGATAGTCTTTCTTTTAGAGAAACCATAAACATGTTTAGGAAGTTTTAGTTGATCTAGAATCTGTTCCTTGATTTTGTATTGGAGACGCTTCAAATATGGTTTAGGTGCTGAGATATGCCGTACTCCACCTGATTTTTTTGGGATGGTAAAGTCAATATAATGTGCGTAATTATTTGATCTTCGGTGATAAATTATCCCAACAAGCTTTTTCTCATCTATCTCAAGAAAAGTAGCCACCTCAGTAGGTGAATTCAGAACTGGTAGTTTCAATTTCTTCAAAAGAGAATCATCGGTTACTTCATGATTTAGCATAGCAGAGACTCCTTCTCCTAGAAATTGGAATAATCCTCTTGGTTGTGAAGCTACTATTTTTTTCTGTCGTTTTTTTCTGCTCTGTGAGTGATATTCTGCCTTGATGTGATCTAGCGTTCCATCATCTGGAACTGATAGATTATAGAGACGATTATACAAGTCAAGATCTAACTTGTAGATACGTTCAAGGGTTTGCGGATCAGGAGGGGAAAGGGATTTTGGCCATAGACCCAGTGCAAGTAGCTTTTGGAATTTCGTATTGAGATTTGGTACTTTTTCACTCATAGCCCTTCTCCTCCAAAATGATCGCATATAACACTACTAAAAATTCACATCGAGAACCACAGGAACACTTTCCATCAATTTTCGTGTCCACCTCAATACTCATTGTATGTCCTTCAATCTCACAACTGTATGCATTCCTCTTCTTCACCACTACAGATGCTAATAAATTCTTTAACCTCAGCATACCTATATATATACTATTAGTCGGAAAAATATAGAGATTGTGAGAGAGTAATTTTTGTGTTCGGGGATGGTAAATCAATTTACCCAACAGAAGATTTTGGATAATACTTGAACGAGGGAGTGCTGATTCATCAATAGAAGAGGTAAATTTTCCACTTTCTTCAGGATCAACAGGATTGTTAGCCTGTTGCATGGCATAGATTATATCAAAAAGAAATTCTGAGGTTTTAGGGATAGAGAGATGATATAGAAAAAAATGATCACCTTTCACAATAAAGGTAACCCCCAACAAATTAGTCTTGATGATCACTGAATCAATATAGGGGATGAGATTTTCCAATGAGAGAAAGAGCGATGCAGGAAGGTTAATTTCCAATCTTCGTTTAGGAGCATGGGGGAGATTTATTTGAATAACTTCACCCTTACAGATAAGAGTGTATTTCTCAGAAAATAAAAAAGACAACGTAAGTAATTTGTCCTCTGGATAGTTGTGAATACGAGTAATAATATCAAATAAAATGATGGGAGACAGAGACATTTGCTTTCCAATATTCTTTGAAGATAGAAAAAGGAGCATCTGAGATCGATGAAATCTGAGAATTTTTGCATCATCTATCGGATACAGTTTCTTTGATGACCCCGTTTTCCGACCTGGTAAGGGTGTATTACTGAGCCAATATTCCTGATGGGTGATAAGATCAATAGATTCATAGAATGGAACTGAGAAATCGAAAAAACCATGAAAATAGCCTGAATATTTGATATCAAAGCAGAATATACTAGTAGTCGATTCACCAAATAGAGAAATCATGGCATTATCTGGTATAATGGTAAGGAGTGGTAATGTGAATGGATAAACCATGAGTTGTATCCTTTCCTCAATTTTTGCTAATCGTTTATAGGCTAGGTCGAGGTAATTAATCTGAGATCTTATCCTCACCAATAAATCGTCTCGTCTGTTCTGAATCGTCTTATAATCCTCAAGATCAGCTGGTTTTCTTGTTTCTGAAGTATTTGATAGGGACTCACTTATCCTTAAATATTCAAGTTCTCTCCAGTATTCGTAATCTGTTCTATCAGGGACAACATGTATTTTATTTGGTAGAAGCTGTTGAAGTAAACTATTCAGTCCGATAAGTATAGATCGGGGTTCATGCAACTGGAATTCAAAAAATGACTCTTTCTCATTGGTTCCAAAATGAAGATTTACTCTAGATTCAGAATACTGAATAACAGATTCTCCCTGAAAATGAATCTCAATTATCACCATGGATCGATCCCTCCAGCACTCATTTGAATGACTGCATCTTTTCTTGCCTGAACAGAACTATCCATGAGCATTTGAATTTGATTGCTCATGCGATCATCGGACAGAATGATAGAGAGTAACCGTTGATTCACTTCCTTGGGGATATTAGGTTGAAGTAGCATCGATGCAAAATATGTGTAGTAATTTGGGTAATGTTCATTGAGATATCGTTTATTGGCCAAATAATACTCCATAATTACCAACCAAGTATCATTATAGAATGAGGTGAAGGGATATCTATTCTCTTCAACAGCAAACTCTATAGCTTGTATCCATTCCATTCCAAGCCTACGCATACTTCTCCTCTCTGCATTCAATAATCGCTGAATGAGATCCATTTTTTCAAGTTTACCCATTCGAGCCCTCTTTAGATAATCAATGGCAGGAGAAGAAAGGTCTTCAAAGGTAGAACCAGCTAGCATATACCAAAGATCTACTGATCCGATTCTCTCAAGTGTTCTCAACAACCTATCTCGAATAACCTTATCATTCACCTCTCGGGCTAAAAGTAGGACTTCTGGGCTCAAATCACCCTTATCTAATATAAGATAGGCCGCAAAATAGGAACGTAATGGATAGCCAACGGTACCCAGAACAATAGGAAGTTTATTTTCAATTTTAGTATCTATATTCCACCCTCGAAGATAGATATTACTAATTATTAACTGCTCGAAACCCTTGGTAAAACCGTATTGCATACAATAGTTTAGTGTTTGAGAAACAAGTGCTATTCTACCCAGCTGGTCACGAGTGATCATTTTCGGGACATCCTTGAGCTCAGATTTTATCAAGGCATCCCTAGTTGGTCTCTGCATTCCCAGCGCAATATAATGACGGGCTAATTGATCCCAATTATATTTTTTAATAGCAAAAGCGATATTACCCTCAATGATCTCATGAATTGATCCATTGAGGAGTTTATAACTAATTGCGATTGTTTTTGCAGTTATTGGACGAATACTATCCAGCTCTATCTGTTCATAGATATCTAAATTGGCCAGCTTTATTCCTAAAATAGTATCCTCCAAAATCTCGGGTCTCTGGAATGAAGTGTATTTCTTCCAGTTATCAACATAGGATTGGATATGGACACAATAGGAGCAATTCTGATGGTTATAATCCAAAATTGTATTGATTAAAAGATTGGCAAGTGAGTCGGCTTCCTCCTGAGATAGAATAACTTTGTCAAGATATCGTATGAATAATTTGTGCACATTTTCCTCTTGGAAGCTGGATTGATGCATATATTTGATAAGCTTGATGAGAAGATATGTAGGAAGTGGAAATCTCATGCGGTAGAAATATGCTAGAGTTTTTTTAAATTGATTTACAGCAGGTTGAAAATCACAACGAGGCATGGTGGCTCCTTTTCTCCCTTTTTTCAGATGGTATAGCAAGTTAAAGCCCGGCGGAAAGGTATAATTTGCTGCATATAGATAGAGTTTCTCGTTAAAATCCAATGTAGCAATTGCCTTGATTAACAACTCTTCCTCAATATTTTGTATTATCCAGCTGAAAAAACCAGTATTAATATGCCGACTCAGATGTTTGAGGATAGATGAAAGCAAATTCTGATCATTATAGATGATCAACTGAATTTCACCAGCATACCGTCTGAATACAGGATGCGATGAAACCCAAGCATTCACATCGAGATGATCAAAACGTAAATAATCTGCTACCAAGCTCTCTCCTGGCAAATGTGTTAGAAAGAATATTAATGCCTCAGTGACCAGTTCCTTTCTATTTGATTTCTCCCAGATGGTAAACTGACTCATAATTCTCTTCAGTGGGTAGTCAATCATTTTTTTACTCGGGATAATGGATTGTTTACCATCCTCAAATACTAGTCCCCGTTCAATTAATAATAGACATAATAAACCTGCAAACAGGGTGGAAGATTGATTCATCTCAGCATATTTCAATACTCGAATAATTGCTCTACGATACAGCAGAGATGGATCTGAGGAAAAAGATATGGTATTTATGGACTCTGAGAAAAGTTGACGATCTACTGTATCCAGATGGATCAAACCGATTAAAGCTTGAGGATCCTTGAAACTTCGCCTTAATCTTGTCTTCTTATGCAGTGTGTTCACCAAGAGTATGGAGGCATTCACGAGCGGTGATGATGGTGGATGAGATTGATTTGCATGGATATACTGTTGAGTGTACCACTGAACCACACCGGTGTGTTGATTCTGAGCAAAGAGCAGTAATAATTCGGAATGAATACCCCAACGGGCAAATTCTCTAAGCACTGAACAAGCTAGCTCAGCTCGGGCGAAAAGTAGAAGATACCCCAAGTATTCTGATGTAGAGGATCTGCATGCCACTAGGTCATGAAGAGCATATTGTCGAGCTTTGCGTTTCATATTTCTGATTATCTCGATAAAATATACAATTTCATCACATACAGCCCCATTGGTGATCCATTGTTGTATTTCCTTCGGTGGATCGATATTTTGTGGGTAATCAAATCGTAATAAAATGGAAATGATTAGTTTATACTCATGTTTGATGTCACAAGAAGTCAGTGTGATACTGTCATCAAAAAGTCTTTGTAAATGGATTTCAGGAGTGGGGGGAAAACGTTCAGGTAAATAAATTTGATCTTTGATTTTAATAAAATGTGAACGAGGATCATCTCTGGAGCCCAAAAGCATATAAGCTTCATTTGGGGATTTGAAGAGTAACCTGCAATGATCTAGCCAACCAAGATCCATTATTAAACGAATCAAAAGAGATTTTGATGGTATTTTATGTATTTTTAATCTGTATGTCCAATTCGGTAGTATTAGATGATTTGTACTGCATTAGTCTAATGAAATAAAGATACACTAATCCAATAATTAGAAGGAGTATTCATAAATTAAAAACCAACCTGTATTTCTGTGATGCTAGAAAAATGCAGCAAGTGTCAAATTGCTCTAGTTAAAACAAGGTGTCAACTCTGCAAACGTGGCTATTGTGATCGATGTTTACCTAGATCAACCTTGCTCTGTCCAGCATGCATTGGTATTCGGCAACACAATGGTGAAAATTCTTTCCTAGGCTGATAGCCAAATATAATTTTATATTACAGGTACGTGATGAATAGCTATGGCACAGTCACTGACAATAGATCATTCAACCCCATTACCAGCGTTGTTTTTGAAAAAGACCGGAAAATATGGAGTAATTATTGCTCATGGTGAATGGTCCAAAATGGATTCTGGTTTTTTGGCCATGTTAGCCACGAAATTGGCAGAGAAGGAAATTTCCTCCATTCGATTTAGTTTTCCATTTAGAGTATTGGGAAAGAAATATGATAAGGATCAACACAGTTTGGATGAGGCATTTATTACTGTATACAGGCAGATGATACGTACCTATCCCGATATTCAATGGGTTATTCTTGGACATGGTATTGGTGCTGCCTCCTGTGTACGTATAGCCCCGATTGTTGATGAATTTGGGGATCTTCCTCCAATTATCTGTTTAAATTACCCCCTGTATCCACCAAATCGACCTGAAAAGGTGGATATGCGAGCACTAGGAGCGATTATGGGTGAAGCACTTTTCTGTCAGGGAACTGAATCCAATCGAGGTGATGCTACAAGGATGAGAAATGCTGTGAGAATGATGGCAGAACATGTTCATGTCACATCCATAAAAGGGGCTAATTACGAACTAGAAGTGAAGGGAAAAGATGAGAATAAAGTTGCTTACTGGGTGTCCAATGATATTCAAAAATTCATAGAAGAAGTTTGCTAGTATCAGCGTTTATTCGATGAAAAAATACTTACTGAATGAATATTTCTCCTTCAGTAAATTAATAGGATAGTCAGATGGATTACTAGTATGAGCGATGAGCATCTCAAATTCTGTGATGGCTGTGGACATGGGTATGAATCTGTTGAACTTTTTTGTCCTTCATGTGGGAAAAATCTCGAGCAAAGAGAAGATAGAACTGAGTTTTCAATCAATCAACCTGAACTTAGACAACCAATCATGATGCTTCAGAATGAATACTGGAGGGGCAATTCCCTATTTGATGCTTCCAAGCAGATGCTTACTAACCCAAAATCCGCCTCAAGGGCAATATTACAGGATCCTCGTTCACCTAATCCTATACCTGTAGTATTTTTGTATGCAGTTATCACTAGTCTCATCGCTATAATCACAACTACCAAAATAACCGAGGTCACTTTTGACTCCGATGTTCCAGAACTATATCAATCATCTTTGGAAAGCCAAGCAGGATTCTCTGCTATCAATTTAGTAGTGTCTATTTTTACTATCATCATAGGGTGGTATATCGTTTCATGGATCCTTGGAGCAATATTTAAAGGAGGGTTCCCCCCGAGCTCCCCGCTCAGATATGATATTAATCTAGCCATGAGAAAATTAAATGCGTACCGATACATCCCATTGATTATTACCGGATCGATTCAGCTGATACTGCTCCTACTACAACCAGATCAATCAGTACACTACTCTATGCAAACAATCCCTTTTTTCGGTCTTTTACCAATACCAACGTATTCAGGATTCTCTTCAGTATATTATTTATTATCAGATATTCTCATGCTAGTAGCATTGGGATATTCTCTGTATATGCTCTATATTGGAATTTCATCGAATAACTACTCTGGGTCCTGGCTAATTGTAGTAATTGCGTTCAATATTCTCTTTAATATTTGGCCAATTATTCAAAATATTATTTTTTAGATACGGACTGGATATAAGGATTCAACTCACCGACAATATTTCTCTGCATCATGTTCCGGATCTTAGCAAAATCTGTTGTCTTACCCATCACCCACATGAGTTTGATAAGTGCAACCTCTGCGATCATATCAAATCCCTGTATCGCACCAGCCTTATTTGCCAAAATTCCAGTCTCATATAACAGCTCAGTGGTTCCAAATACACATTGAGAAGTGATAACCACAGGGATTTGCTTATTTGTTAGGCTTTTGATTGGATCTAACAAGGAATTTTCCAGAATCGGTACATTTCCAGCACCATAGGCATCGAGTACCAGTCCTTCATACCCCATATCTACAAGGGAGGTTAACATTTCAGGCTTCATTCCTGGAAATACTTTTAGAAGTGCAACATTGGTGTTAAGATCTTTCTTGAGGGTTGGAGAATTCCCAGATCGTTTGATTGTCATGGGATCATAAAGATGAATACCCATACCGATCTCCCCCATAATCGTTGGATCTGTACTCTCGAACGCATTGAGGTCATATTCTCTTAATTTGACTGATCTGACAGCACGATGAATTTTTGAGTCAAAAACGATCACAGTTTCAGCTATATCTGCCTCAGCTGCTACAAGAATTGCATCAACGATATTCTTCCTACCATCACTCCCCAAATAGGAAAAAGGGATTTGGGATCCTGTGAAAACGATTGGTTTGCCATATTGTTGTATCATGAAGGCAATTGCTGATGCAGTATAGCTCATCGTATCCGTACCATGAGCAATAACTATCCCATCAATATCACGTCTAGTAGCTTCTGAATAGATCCGCTCAGCCACTTCACTCCAGTGATGAGGCTGAAGATTGGAGGAATCGATCGCCATCAACTCCTTAGTCTCTATCTCGTAATGATCAAGCAACTCAGGCATCAAACTAATGAAATTCTGGGATACTTGGCCCGGTGATAAACCGGATGGACCTATGGTTGATGAAATGGTTCCACCCATTCCGAATACCATGATTCGCTTTTTCATGTATTCTCTGCAGAGTGAATATTTTATAGCTATAATTATCATCTACAGAATAATTCTACTTCAATTTTTGAATTATCCACATTTTAACATCCAATGTTCAGATAGAATTATAGTTTCACTGCAGATTCATCTGCTATGGAATTAGGTTTAGTATTAGGTGCAGATTATCTTCCTATCCATGAGATCATAAATCTTGCACCTAAAATAGATGAATGGGGTTATGCACAGATTTCTGTCCCTGAAATATGGGGACATGATTCTATCTCCCTACTATCGATTCTTGCGCATCAGACACAACAAACAAGAATTGCCACTGGTATAATTAATATCTTCTCGAGAACTCCAGGTACTGTTGCTATGACTGCGGCTAGCATCGATGAAGTATCCAATGGACGCTTTGTCCTTGGTCTTGGTCTTTCAGGGCCAAAGGTAATTGAGCAATTTCATGGAATCGTCTATAACAAGCCGCTGCAAAGAACCCAAGAATATGTTGAGGTACTACAAACACTGTTTTCCAATCGTAGGCTCAATCATCAGACCAATCAATTGGGATATCTACGAAATTTCAAAGTTTCCATTAAACAGATAAGGAACATTCCCATTCATATCGCAGCTCTAGGTCCTAAAAATATCAAACTAACCACGGAGATAGCGGATGGATGGATACCTGTAATCATGCCCATTCCATCCTTCACATCTGAGGTTAAAACGCTAAAATCCATAATTCCTGAAGAAAAGAAGTCGAGGTTCAGTATCACCCCTTTCGTTCTTGGGATTCTGGGTGATGGCAAGCATGAGACAGATCTATTGAGAGGTCATCTGGCATATTACATCGGTGGTATGGGAGACTTCTATAACAACATGTTCAAGAGACTTGGATTTATCCAGGAGGCAGATTCAATAAAGAAATTATGGAATAGAGGTAAAATCAAAGAAGCACAAGCAGCAGTTACTGATGAAATACTTAATCTCACCTGTGCATACGGCAGCAAGGAGGAGATACAGGAAAAGATTATTGATTTCATCAATGCTGGTGCAACCTGTCCACTCCTCACAATTCCATTCAATACTGACTTAACTACTGCGAAGGCAACAATTGAAGCAATGGCCCCAAGGGATTTTCTTGAGTGATTTTTTCAAGAATTACCTTTAATTCTACCCAAGATGTGGTGAAATAATCAAAATGACCGGTATTCTCAACAACTTTAACTGACACTCCAAAATCCTTGAGTTTAGATTTATGTTTATCTAGGGGAAATGGATGATCAGCATCGCCGAGGATTAATAATACTTTTCTGGGATCTATTTTATCAGCTTGAGGCCACAATGTTGAGTCAATACACAGTATCTTAGCCAGTGATTCCACGAGTTCGACCCAATTCTCACCATGCATTTTATGCATTGCCCAGCTATAATCTCTTTCCTCGAATGTTTTCATAGTAAAATATGATTGGATCAACATAGCCTCCTCTGGTTCTACAAAAAGGCTACTACCAATACAGATAGAGTAGAGTATTTGAGGGAGGTTCAGTTCTGCCAACTTTAGAATAGATATCCCTCCAATTGAGAATCCAACAAAAATCACATCGCCCAATTTACTCAGTAGTTCTTGTACATCATCATAAAACACGTTAAGGTACTCATCTCCATCTTTAGGAATAGGGAGCATATGTTCATGACCAGGAAGCACCAAAGTAACTAGATTGACATTATACTTGGAGAAGAATTTTACCAACTTATGATTCTTACCATAGGTTTTCTGTGTGCTACCTGCAAGAAATATAATGGAAAGTCTGTTAGAATCCAAACTGTTAAGATAATAGGCCTTCATTGCAGATACTTTGTAATATCATTAGTTCTGATGAATTTTGCCATCTGATCTATAAGCTTGAGCTCATCACTTGTGATAGTTCCATCAGTTTTCGCAGTCTCTGTTGCTTCTTTTAGCACTTTTTGTAGAATATTGGAGATATTATCCCTTATCTCATCGATTGGAGTGTCATCATCAATATATTTCTCAAATTCAGCATGCTCAGCCCATAATCGCTGTCTGCAAACTTCAATAATTGCTTCCTCATCATCAGTAATGACATCATCCTCCTGTGCCACATTAACCATCATATCAAGCAATTTTGAGATATGAAGGTACAATTGTTCTTTCGTCCAGTTTAATCGCATATATATTCTATTTACACGATCAAATAATAAATATTATTACTCAAATGATTATAAAGTGCTCCCTGTTGCAGTTACATAATTTTATTTTCGGGTACTTTTGTTAGGATTGTGGAGAAGATATTAGCTACATTCATCAATAGCGAGGAAACAAGGCTAATGAGTATTGTACCTGCATGCAGAACAGGAAAGTCATAGTAATCTACCACTGCAGTTAGCATATAATTAAAGAGACCATCATAACCATAGATAAACTCGATAAATGCCATAGAGCTGATACCCAGAGGAACTGAGATTGCTAATACATTTATCAACTGTCCATAGATATTTGGTAGTAGATGTCTGCCTACAACTTGACGAGGATTCAATCCCTTTGCCTTGGCAGTTCTAAGATAAGGAGCTTGCATTTCATCGACAACAATTTCTCTAGTGTATCGAAATACGAAGGAAATAGAGATGAAAGCATGGGTCAAAATTGGTAGAAACAGGTATTTTAACTGCATAAACTCCATTCCCTGAGATACATTCAACCGTCTTATTTCAAGAATATTGAAATTCGGATCGTCCAGATTCAAGAATATTCTGAAAATGAAGATGATCAAGAGAATGCTCGGAATACCAATCATCGCACTAGTTACAAAATGGATTATCTGATCTGTTTTTCCAGATTTCACGCTAGCAATCACGCCAAAAACCACACCTACACTCCCATAAATGAGAAATGAGATCAAGAACACGACCATTGAGTTGATGAATTTATCGATCACAGTTTCAGTTATATCCTGTTTGTACGTTGGCCCCTCCCAACCCAAGCCAAATCCACGTTCGCATGCTGATGTAAATAGAGTAGAGTTCAATTCAGTGCATTGTCCCACAAATAAACCTTCCCAAAAATTCACATATTGCTCAGCAATGGAATAATTTGTGCCTAACTGCTCATTTTCCCATTCTATAAATTGTGGTGCAGCAAGACCAAAATGTGCCACTCCGACATCATAACCAGTTGCACCATAAACGCTGAAGAGGATCATTGAAATCCCTAATGTTTGAATAAAAATTGTGATAAATCTAATTGAAATATATGTTGCAAGTCTCATATTATTGCCTCCTGTTGAAATTGGCCAGATCCTTTAGTGCACTCCCAAGGAGGAGAAAGCCAAAAATGGTTACACTGAAAATCGCTGTACTGAACATGAAATATGAATCAAATACATTCTGATCAGGGTAGTAATTGATATCTAGTCTACGATTCAAATCAGATCCCCAAATCAATGTACCTTCAGAGGGTAAGAGAATGGCAATCGCTATTGTCAGAGATATATATTCGATGATCATGGAGAGTAATAGGGTGAATACTATTGGAATAACACTAGGTACGATATGCTTTCTGAATATGTAAAATTTAGTTGCTCCAAGTATATACTCAGCCTTGATATATTCCATACTTCTTAGATTTCTGATATCATTTCTAATGATTTTTGCTGGTGCAGCCCAGATAAAAATCGAGGTGATCAGCATTATATTCCAGAATACCGCACCATCAAAATAGAAACCCTCAATATCTCGTAAACCACCTGAGTAGATTAAACCAAATGCCCAAAATATCATCATGGGAACAGAGATCAATGCATCCATAACACCAAGTAGTATCCTATCTACTGCTGTATTGCCCATACCTGCAATTGTTCCTACAATCACTGCATAAACCATTGTCAATAGTGCCATCAAGAAACAGAGATTAAGAGTAAGTACCATACCATAGATGATCCTAGAATAGTAATCCCTACCGACAAAATCAGTTCCAAGTGGAAATTCTGAACTTGGTGGGGCATCTATTAGATTGCCTTCTCCCAGTGGTGAGAAAGCATATGAATAGGCAGGATTAGCCATACCAAATGCTAGTGGGCTAGCTACGCTGGGTGGGAAGAAAATATAATTCATGGCACCCCAAATATAGAAAAAGAGGGTTATACCCACCAATATCACACCAAACATCCCTGTAGGATGTTTTACCAGGTTGTATATGTTAAATGTGGATCGATGGTTGATATATCTCTTGATATACTGATCATGTTCGAGATTTAAGTTTTTAATGACCTCAACAATCCCATCCTGATCAGCATATAATCTTAATTTGATCTCCATTTTTCCATCCAGACTGTAAATCATCAGATTGTCATCATTTCTGATTTTATCTTCACCAAAAATTGTGACAAGTAAGTTTCTGGGCGTTTCAAGGCTTGTAAGTTTGATATCTTTCAAAAGCATTTTTTTACTTGGCAACAGTGGACGTTTGACACTAATTGCAGAATCAGTTATAATAATCGATTTTGCTCCCCAGATTTTCAAGTAGATCAGAGAAATAATTAAAGCCAGAATAGTGTATTCAAAAAGCTCATACCCAAAGGCTCTCCAGTTGAATCTAGGATCTTCCATATTGAGCATCCTGTATACAACCCAAAATAAGAAGAGATCAAAAATTAGTATAAAATACATAAGAATAGATAGAACATAGGATTTCATTGAAGAACGAAATATGTGTGGAATTATACTTTTATCCTCTTGTTCACTCATATCATTGCCTTTCTTTGAGTAGATAAAAGAATGTTGGAATTTACTAATTTATTTCTTCATAAAAATCCAAAGAAAATGAAGAAATGGGCAAATGAAAATTTAAATTACAATAATCAAAAAGAATGCTTTGTATATAGATAAATAAATACTACTGGGAATATTAAAACAATTGAGGATCATCCAATAATGAAATTTGAATTACAATCAGAGAAGGTATTATTTGTACTCGTCTTTTTTCACCTTCTAATTTCACTTATCAATTACGAGTTTTATGATTGGATTGTAGAATGGATGGCTGCAGTACGAATTGCTCAGGGAGAAGATATGTATGAACTAGCTATGATACGTGTGAATGGTGCAAGATACTATAGACCGCATCATTTTCCCTTATTTTTTTATGCTCTGGCATTAGTTATCAAAGTTTTTGGAGCATACCAGTGGATTGGAAGGATTTTTCTTTGGTTGTGTGTCCTCATTCTTACATACGTAACCTCATATGCAGTTGATGAGAATGATAAAGTCAAGTGGTCCAATCTATTTCTTCTATCACCCATTCTCTTGGTGGTGGAATACCCAGGGAAGTTTGATCAATTTGTGATGATGTTCCTGCTAGCAGGAGTCATCATAGGTATTAAAGGAGGAAAATATTCTCTTGTGGGAGGTATACTCTTAGGTTTGGGGGTGATGAGTAAAATCATACCTATTATAGCCTTAGGCGTGCTGGGATATTCCATGCTTAGAAATAAAAAATTTCAAGATGCAGTTTTGCTTTTATTTGGATCAATAATAGGAATTGCACCAATTTTTCTCTATTTCTATAATAAACATGGTGACAAATTTATCTATGATACCATAATTGTTCAAGTCAATCGGAATGACATCTCCTCTTCAATGTGGTCTTATTTTCTTACAGCTTCAATGAAGGAGCATTTTCATTACTATCAAATTCCACTTCTCCTAGTATCACTGATCTTTGTACTGTTTGTACATAAAAAACATACAAGGGAAAATATTCTACTTGCTACTTCAGGTCTCATCACCAGTTATTTACTGGTGACAAGAATCATTTATCCACATTACATTTTCTGGTTATACTCCACGGGTTATGTATTCTTTGCCAGAAGATTTACCGAGAAGAGAAAGAATTTTTATATCTGGCAGCTTTTACTACTAATTGCCATGATTGGAGGAATGATCTGGGTAAAAGCATTTGATTACAGATTTTACTTTCTTGAGGCCACGGGAGTGTTCATCCAGTATCTGGCATTTATAATTTATCTTGTTTGGATCTCTTATATCTATTGGAGACATAATCAAACTTCATTGAATAGTATTTCATCATAAATCCTCAAATTTTCAATCTCCATAACAGTAATTCTTTTGATTTACACATTGAAAACAGCAATATGAAAGTTGCTCTGGTGACCGGTGGAAACCGAGGAATAGGACTTGAAATATGTTCTCAGTTAGCAAATAAAGGATTCAGGGTGTATCAAGGTACGAGAAATGATATTGAATCTGATAATGATACAATTATACCAATCCGATTAGACGTTACAAATAATGGAAGTATAAGAGATGCAGTTAATGAACTTCAAACACAGCAAGGAAAATTGGATATTTTGATTAATAATGCAGGAATTATTTCAAGGAATAGTTATAATCAGCTTGATCCGGAGGAATTTGAACAAGTAATCAGAACCAATGTTTTTGGTCCATTTTCCATGATATATCATTTTATTCCACTCCTGAAAAAAAGTAATTCACCCCGAATAATCAACATTTCCAGTGGAATGGGTCAGTGGGAGAGATTATCTCCAGATCATGCTGCATATCGACTTAGTAAAACCTATCTCAATGCCTTGACAAAGATGGCAGCAGAAGAATTTTCAAAAATTAGTATCAATGCAGTACATCCAGGCTGGGTGAGAACTGATATGGGTGGTCAGTCTGCTCCTCGTTCTGTGCAACAGGGAGCTGATACTCCACTATGGCTTTCCATCATGGATAATCCCCCGACAGGAAAATTCTTCTCTGACCGTGAGGAAATAAATTGGTAATGATGATGGTTGTCCACTGTATATATATTTTAAAATCATCCATAATCTAAAAGCCTATGGAATATATTGAGACTGTGATTCATGCGCTAGATGATGAGAAGGTTCAAGCCTATCTTGATTTTCTTCATATTATACATGAAGCGTATTATTTTTTTGATTTTGAACCAAGTGTGGAGTACAGACTTGCTGAGATGAGAGTTCCTTACAGAGAAAATAATCCGCATCATGAAATTCTTGTTTGGGATGAGAATAGAATTGTCGCAAAGGGATCGCTTTCCTACCTAGATTTCGAGGTAAATACCAATACAGATTTCTGTGAGATACACATAGAAGTCATTCCAAACTTTACAAAACGACATATAGGATCTCGATTACTAGCCAGATTACTTGATATAGCGGTTGAGAAGGGTAAATCTAAGGTAGAGATGTGGGTCAGTTCAATCGGTTTGAATGGTAAACTAATAGAGATAATTGAAAAATTTCCTGTACGAAAAGCAACTCAAGAGAGATGTAACAGACTAAGAAGAGAGAATATCAATCTCGATTTTCTTAAGAGTATAGAATGGAGACAGAATACCTTGAAACATTTTACAACCATTAGCATGAGTAGATTAGAGTTTTTTGAGCATATTATCGAAGATGAGGATTTCAGAGAAGAAATAGCGGATTTTTATAATGAAACAACCAGCATGATTCCTAAAGAGGATTCAAGTCAGGAAGATTTTATTCGAACTGGTAATGACATACTAGAGATGGCGATTAATGGAAGAGAAAAACCCGTGGAAGCAATTATCTATTTAATGAAAGATGGGAACAAAGTAATTGCTATCTCTGATACAACCTATCCCAAAGGGGACCCAAGAAGAGTTCAAACAGGATTCACTGGAGTGAGAAAAGAGTATCAAGGAAGAGGAATAGCTTCTTATCTCAAAATCCTAATGGTCAAGGATTATATCGAAATGGATGGATTTGAGTATATTGATACAGAGAATGCACAATCCAACTCATCCATGCTCAAAATTAATGATAATCTGGGGTTCAAATACGAATATAGCTGGCTTAGTTATGAAGCTGAGGTCGATGATTTGAGGAATTATCTTCGAAGAAAAGGATATTCTCAAAACATTGAAGATAAGAATGAATAATCTAATGACACTATATGACACTTGATTGGCAAAAATATGTTGGTAATTGGAGGGGATATAAGGAAATCTATCTCCAGCCAGGAGTATTGCATAGCAAAAATGATACTGCTGCAAAGGGATCCATGATACTGAATGAGAAATTTCTAATGATTGAGTATTATCACATCTATGAGAAGAAAAAGTATGAAGGACAATTATTGATCGGTTTTGATCCTGAGAACGAACAGACCCAATCATCGTGGATAGATGAATGGCATAACCAGAGGAAAATAATGCAAATGGCAGGTGGAGTATCAGGAAACAAGATTGTATTAAATGGAAAATACTATACAGGAACTGAGGAATGGGGTTGGAAAATCGAAGTGTTTATGGAAGATGATAAGTTACAAATTGTCCATTATAACATCACACCACATGGTCAGAGTGCTATTGGTGTAAATATGTTGTATACAAGACATAATGATTTACTAGATAAACTAGAGTAAAGTAGGTAGCTAGTTATAAGTAAAACCTACAAGAAATTTTACGATTGATTCTTCAACTAAGAATTGGAAATTGAGAAAAGATACATCTTGCTCACAAGAGGTATATATTTTACATACTGTGATGTAATACTATGGATGTTATTTATACCCACTATTCTACCAAAATGATTGCAGAATTGATCAGAAAGGAGTATGGGTTTGATGAGCTGGATTACTGTAGGGTTCTCCGAGCCCGGGATAACAACGACATGTATCAGTTGAAAGTAAATAATGAAATCTATGTTGCCCGTCTCGCAACCCTGAAATTTACAAAATATGTGAAGAAAGAGGCTGATTACAATTATGAGGTAAACTTATTACGGTATCTAGCAACTAAAGAAATTAATGTTGTTCAACCAGTTAAAAATGCTAAGGGTAAATATATCATATCTATTGATGCCCCAGAAGGAAAAAGATTCCTGGTATTATTCAAGTATGTCAAAGGTAAGATGGAATTCAAGGTAACCAGAGGTATTGCTTTTGCCTATGGAGAGTATCTAGCCAAGATTCATCGTGCCTGTGATGAATTTGACGAGGAATTCCATGGATTGGACAAAAAATTGGAATATTGGTTCAACCAACCCCTGGCATTAATCAGAGAATATTTCACAAAGCATGCCGATGTAAGGCGATTGCTCCTTAATCTTGATGGAGCTGAGGAGCTTATCAAAGGAAAATTTGATCAGATCAAAGATGAAGATGGCAGTATAGGACTCATCCATACAGATTTTGGCCCACATAATACTTTGCAAGATTATGATAAATTAACATTTCTAGACTTTGATACCATTGGTGTGGGATACAGAATTTTTGATGTAGCATACTGTGCACAGACGTTTAAACGGCATGGTAACGATATAGAGGTCATTGAGGATTTTTACAAAGGATATGAAAGTATACGAAAGCTACAACAGGCAGAGAAGGATGTAATCATGTTAATTTCTGAATTTATTATGCAAATTTGGGGAGTGGGAGGTATGGTTAAACAGAAGGATAGAATTGGTTCATGGTATGTTGATATGCCAGGAAATATAAATTACATGCAATCACTCATTAAATGGTTCTCAGAGTATAAACAGGAACAAAAGAACGGATAAATATTGGGATAAAAGTAAGTAATACCTATTCTTGTGTGATATAGGTTTATTAGAAAGAATTTCACTGAAACAGATATGCAACGATATGAGTATTTTTTATCTAATATCAAACAACACCTAGTCTCTGCATTAGTATTCACATTGAGTAGTATAGTACTAGTATTCCTAATGATTAGCAAGTACAATAGACAATTTGGTTTGAATATAGTAATGGGTATGAGTAATGACAGATATATGTATTTCAACAAACTGGGTGAGGAGATAGTAGTCCTTCTAGGAGGGGTTGCAATAGGAACCCTAATCGTAATATCAATTCTACATCTGGTAGATCTGCAGAGTATGGCCATCCGGGTATTGGCATCACCCCTCATTTATTTTGTCTTAATGATAATAATTCCTGTTTGGATTTTTTTGAGCTCAATAGATTCGAACTTATTAATTTATGATGGTGCTCGGGATACAAGCACCGCAAGAGTATTATTTCCCATGATGGGGTTCATTGCTCTGTATGTCACAGCAGTTCTGTTAAAAGAGATCGGGCCCACACATGATGCTAATCTCGAGGAATTTGGTCAGTATCGATATATCTACCCTTTGATTATTGCTAAGAATAAATCATACCAGTTTCTGATGTATCATTTTGTACTCACGATAGTATTTAATATGCCTTATACCGCTAGATACATGATTAGAGAATTTCTCTTTCTAGATTCTTATTTCTTTGGACTGGTTAATCCAGATAATTTCCTGAGTTTTTATGTAGCTGTTGATGTAGTAACTATTCCTGGAGGAATCATAGTATTCAGTATAATGATATTAGCAGTTCAAATTATATTTTCAGCGATTATCTCAGGTACTGTAGATAATGAATACATTGACTCTTTAGAGATATTGAATCAAATGAGAATAGGTAATCCAATGGCAATGAAATCCCTGCATAAGCTATTTGCGATCATCCCCATGACACTCGGATTTTTCATGATAATAATAGTGATATTATTTCCAATAAATCCACTTTTATCTCAGATGCAAGAAAAAGTATTCATCTTCTTCAATCCTAACTATGTAAATTTTTCCTATATTAATACTGCACCTAGTGGTCAACATCTATTCGGAACTGATGATGTGGGTAGAGATATATTCTCAAGAGTAATGTTTTCTCTTCCAACCATGGTTCTAGTAATTTTATTTTGTATAATCTGGATCAGTATACTGTTCATCATATACAGCAGGATAACTAAAAACATGGATGTGCAAAAGAAATTATCTATTCTCACCCACTTAAACCAAATTCCATCCTTTCCACTTCTCCTGATAATCCTATTATTTGTCATTTATGTGCCCCTAAATGGTGCTGAAGAAATAGCTGTAGTTAATTTACTTGTGTATGTTCTTATCATCTATTCAGTAATTTCATTTCCAAGATATGCGTATATATTTGAAATTAATGGAGGAGAGAGAGAAGAAGGGATATCAGGCAAGATATTCAATCCAGTCAAATTACATTTGGTTGCTGAAATGTTTGCTGATATTTCGATTTTGGCCTACTATGGGTTCATCAAGAGTAGTGCAATAATAATCGGAGGTATGTTTGGAGATGCTATCAATAATCGACCTCTCCTCAATTGGTGGGGTTGGGTATATCCTCTTCTATCAATAATTCTTATATTATCCGCGTTCAGATCTCATGGAATTAAAAGCTAGGTTCTATTTCTTATACACTGTAGGGTCTGTATGTGCCACACTAGAAAATCGATAAGTATTTAGATGAACTGATGGAACTGAATTGATCTCATACTGATCCACCGTATTGGAAAGACTCAATACATTACCAGGAGATAACGCCCGAACAAAGGACTCTGTATATCTAAGATTACGGACCGCTCCCTGTATCTCTCCATCCTTCACATGGAATAATCCATTTCTGGTGAGACCAGTAAGACCTCCCTCTCTTCGTATTGTTAGGCGATTATACCAGAAATTTTTCACATACAATCCATCCTTGATCTCAGATAGTTGTTTATCTAGAGATCTGTCTCCTTTTTCTATTGAGATAGCCAACGGTATACCCATGGTCCACATACCCACATTATGGCCAGTGCTGGCATTCTTATCATCTAGATACTTTGAGGCGGAAAATGAATTATACGGGATAAATTTGAGAGCACCCTTATCAAATAATACTCGGTTCTCAGATGCAATTCCTTCAGCATCATAATTGTATACCATATTCACTGATTTAGGATCACGGGGGAGATCATGAACAGTCAATTTTTCATCAAAAATCTGATCCCCAAGTCTATCAGATGCAAATGAATTTCCCTCATTGAAACTCACGGCGTCCAGAGTGAACTGAGCATAGAGGAATATATCAGATAATGCTTGTGAACCAAGTACTACCTCATAATTGCCAGCATCAAGTGTTTTTAGATTAATGGTATCTCTTGCCGTAGTTGCAGCTTCTTTAGCTAGTACTGCATAATCTGGTTGATCATATCTCCAGAATCTTCCTTCTTGACCATATCCACGATATTCAGGCTCACCAAGAATGGCATTGACCTTGAACCGATTTTGTGAGTATCCATCCTCAACATCAATTCCCTCGGTGGATAAAATATGTGAGTAGGATTTTTTCTCTTCAGCAGTCCCAGCAAGAATGACTGTTGGATCTATCTCCTCAGCCGCATTGACAGCTGTGATTACCGATTCTGCTCTCTCCTCTATTGTCCAATTATATCCCTTGAGGTTTACAGCAGATCTGCTACGAGGGGAAGGTAAGCCCTGATAGAAAGGAATATCGGGTGTTGCATTACAGGCATTGATAGCTTGATCAAGAAGATCCTGAACACCTTTATCATCCAATCTTGTTGTATTGACGGAAGCGAGTTTTTTATCCCTTGAAAGTGTGATAAATAATGAAATATTAGATAATTCTGAATGCTGAGTAACCTGTGACACAGCATACCTTGTGACCCCCTCAACAGTAAAATCTCCTCTAACCAAGGCATCAAAACCCCGATTACGGGCTGCATTTAATAACCAATCCAATTTATCTTGAATGAGATCACCTGGATTACCATATTCCTCAACTTCAATTATTCTTTCTAACATTTTAGGCAACTCCTATTCTAACATTTCTGAAGCGAGTGGGTGACGCTCCATGTCCGGTATACATCATTTGGCTAGGCTCACCTTTACCACAGTTGGGCGTTCCATACATCCTGAAACTATCCTCATTGGCAACAGCATCGACACTATTCCAAAAAATAGGCGTAATACCTGTATATGATGGATTCTTAACTAATCCAGTGATTTCTCCATTCTCAATTCTCCACCCGATTTCAGTTCCAAATTGAAAGGAGAGACGCAAATCATCTATGCTCCATGAGACATTTGTATCAAAGATATATCCATCCTTGGTGTCCTCGATCATTTCCTCATATTTCCAGTCACCTGGTTTGAGATTGATATTGGTCATGCGAATAAGTGGCATACGATCATAGGCTGAGGCACGAGCTGTTCCAGATGATCGAGTCAGACCCTGTAATGGTGCAGTATCCCTGGAGGATAGATAATTTGATAACACTCCCTCATCTACGAGTGTTGTCTTCTGAGCTTTAACCCCTTCATGATCATAGAAAAATGAACCTAGACCACCTGGATGAGTGGCATCTCCATAAATGGTCACTAATTCATTGCCGAAGTTTAGGTTTCCCATCAGATGAGGTTTCAGAAACGATGTTCCTGCGAATGCTGCCTCCCAGTCATACGCTCTATCTGCCTCAAATCCATGTCCATTCTCATGCAGCTGCAGCATCAATTGAGCTGGTTTGATGATTACAGTCGCATCATTACGTGCAGGGGTTTTTGGTGCCTCAAGAAGGCCCATTAACTCGTCCATATTATTTTTTGCATTCTCCACTAGCTTTAGATCCTCAAAATACTCGTATCCAGCAGTTGCCAGATCTCCTCTGAATGATCCTGGATATGATCTGCGTTGAGCATCCTTCCCCTGTACTGCTAAAGCATCGATTCCCCCTCCACAAACGACAATGGTCTGATCTATTCTACTGCCTTCGGAGGTGTAGAGAACCATATGATCCTTCCAGGTATTATAGGAAGCATTTCTAGCCTTCACCCGAGAATCACCAATATCCATCTCTTTAGTGGCATCTACTAGCAAGGAAATGGTTTCCTCCAAGGGAACTGACATAGGATCCCTTTTCATTGGGGTAATTACTTTATCCTCGTATACTGGCTCATCTGCAAGCACTATTGGGTTTTTCATAGTGGAAGCAGAAGCCTTTGCCGTTCTTATTGCACGTGTTGCAATTCTATCTATCTCCTCATGAGTCAACACATTACTTGAGGAAAACCCATACCCTCCATCAATTAATACCTTGATGCCAATACCCTGGGTACTGGATTGAGAATTCTGCTCTACATTACCATTCTTCACACTTAATGCAAGTGAATCACGCGATATCCATTTGACATCAGCATACCCAACCCCTTCGATATGAGCCCTATTTAACGCATAGGACATCAAGTCATCATCGATTCGTTCATTCATAGCTACATGCAAGGTATACTATTCAAATACCTTTTGGGTATCGTGAAAATAAGCTGGTGGAAAAAGAGAAAAATATGGAAGTAAAAAAAGTCATTTATATGTCATTTAAGAGTCATTTTAAATAGCAAATCAATATTTAATATAATATGAGCTTTCATTACATGCCCAAAGCGGTTGTAAAAATTTACAAGGTATTGATTAAACACCACTACATCTACATGACTGCTGATGAGATTGCTGCTGATCTTCAAGGCAAGGCCAATAGCATTCTTCAGACGGTCAGAAGAAATCACAAGTATTTTGAGATTGTTGGTAAACGACCTGTGTACATCAATGCCATGCCTGTTCACGATATTGTGGCAAAACGGGATCAGTTTACATGCATATTCTGTAAGAAACAGCTTACTAATCCAGAGGAATCGCTAGTGGATACCCTGAATAGGCCGATTAGTAAGTATCCACTTCGAATGCATAATGCAGCACTCATCTGTATGAATTGTAAAATAGAGAGACATAAAAAACCAAATATCGATCTCACTGCTGAGGAGTATATTGATAAGTATCACAAGGATAATAAATTTGATCGTATGCTAAAAATCACGGAGATACGAGGGTTGGTGGTTAAAGACCTTGAAATATCACAATTGGAGGAACGAGAGCATGAGTACTCTTTACGTGAGCATCTCAATTTTATGGCCTGGGATATAAAGGAGTTGAAGGAATCTATGCAGAGAGTAGAGGATCTATTAGAAGCTCTACTGGAACGATAGATCGTCAATAGTAAATATGAGTTCAAAACTCAATCGATATGATAGCAGATCCAGGTACCGATACTATGCACTAAAGTAACTGAAAATTGGTATTCTCTTGGAAAGCCTTGTGCAAAAATATAGATGTCTATTCCTCATTAGACAGTTATGGAGATCAAATCTTATCTCGACTGGGAATCAGTAATTCCCTTGGATGAGGTATTTGCAAAGAAGAATTCAATCAGAAATACGAGTTTTGAGTCAAATGACTCGGCTATATTCTGGCAGGAGAGCAAGGCAGATGGAACAGTTGTCATCAACAGGTATCAAGATGGCATTATCAAGCAAGTATCACCAGAAGGGATGAATGTACGCAGTATGGTACATGAGTATGGTGGGAAAAATTACACGGTATTCAAACAGACCTTATATTTCAGTAATCTCATGGACCAAAGACTCTATTGTTTGGATCTGGAAACGGAGGAATACAGAGCCATTACTCCTGAGAATAATTCTGATGGATCCAAAGGGAGATACGCCTGCCCAAACATAACAGAATCTGGAAAAACCATGATTTTTGTGTACGAGAAAGCATATGCTGATAGGGAGAATGAAAACTACATTGCTTGTTTAAGACTAGATGGTGAGTTAAGGGAACCCACCATCCTGTCTGAATCACACGATTTCTATGCTGATCCCAAAATACATGGATCAGCCTTGGCATGGATGGCATGGAAAAAACCATTCATGCCCTGGGAGAGCTGTCAGCTTTTCAAGGCTACATTCAATGAAGACAGCTTACAAATCGATACACCTCAATTAATTACCAATGTACCCAAGGTATCAGTCAGTAATTATATCTTTGACAAAAACGGTAATATCTATTTCATCGCAGATTATTATCAGAAACTGGATGATGATCCCCTAAATTGGTGGAATATATACAAATACTCCTATGATAAGGTCTCAGCGATCACTAAGGCCACAGATAGAGAGTATGGTGTGCCTCAGTGGGGCCTTGGTAATCAGATCCTTGATATCGATTCAGAAGGGAAGATTATTGCGAAATTCAACAGAAAAGGTATGGAGAAATTGGTCAGTATTGATCCAAACACTCTCGAAGAGACCCCATATGAACTGGAAAAGTATACTATACTTGGCAATTTTCAGGTTACATCACAGGGGTTGCTGGTTTCTGCATCTACCTCATACAGTGCCGTTAAAATACTCAGGATTGACATGGATTCTTTTGAAGTACTCTACTCCGTTAAGGCTGATGATAAGGAATATCCCCTCATCGAGGCAGAATTCCTATCCTATCCCACTAAGGGAGGAGATACCGCGCATCTGTATTACTATGCACCCAGTAATCCCTCTTACAAGGCACCGGATGGTGAGAAACCACCAGTACTTGTTCAAGTACACGGAGGCCCCACAGGTAATACTTCTAATGCGTTGAGTATGCAGTATCAGTATATTCTCTCCAGTGGTTTCGCCATTATAGACCTTGATCATAGGGGATCCACTGGATATGGAAGAAGGTACAGGGATAAACTCGAGGGCCAATGGGGAATTGTTGAAATGGAGGATCTCTTCCATGCCATTGAGTATTTCAAGCAGAAGGATCTGATCTCGGATAGGATTTTCATCTCCGGTGGGTCAGCTGGTGGATACTCTGTACAACGTGCACTCACCCTGTATCCAGATCTCTTCACTGCAGGAGCATCCTACTTCGGTATTGGTAACCTGTTCACCTTGATCAATATGGCACTCGAACATCACAAATTCGAAGCCTATTATGGTGTGTACCTCTTCGGGGGAATGCCTGATGAAGTCCAAGAAACATATAAGGAACGTTCCCCCATGTTCCATATTGATCAGCTGAAAACACCTATGATTCTATTTCATGGCTTGGATGACCGGGTAGTACATCCAGAGAATTCCAGGGAGATTGCCAAGGTGTTACAAGAGAAGGGCATAAAGCACAAACTAATTGAGTTTGAAGGAGAAGGACATGGATTCAGGAATATCAATAACCGAAAGGATTCCTTCCTAGAAGAATTGGCTTTCTATCGGGAAGTAATTCGAGGATAAGCACTCCATAATCATTTCTATCTCTTTATTAATACTTAACAGGTTCAGAATATAAGCAATGACACACACTCATGATGATCATTCTCATCTACCACAGGCTCAGCTAACCAAGGTCTTCATCATCACAGCTGTTTTTATGGTAGTTGAATTCGTTGTCGGATTTCTGGCTAATTCACTAGCTCTCATGGCAGATGCCGGTCATATGCTCAATGATGTGTTCTCCATACTCCTTGCTGTGATTGCGATCAGAGTGTCACACAAAAAATCCACATCTACCATGACTTTCGGATTGCGTAGAGTGGAGGTACTCAGTGGTTTATTCAATGGATTATCATTGCTGTTCATCTCCATCTTTATCATAGAAGAGGCCATCGAGAGAACATTTATTCTTGATGAACTCGTGGTAGATGGACCAATGATGCTCATCGTTGCTGTAATAGGCTTATTTGTAAATATATTTGGAATACTGCTGCTCCATAAAGAAAAGGATCATAGTATCAATGTGGATGGGGCCTACCAGCATATTTTGGCAGATCTCTTTGGATCAATAGCTGCTATTATCGCAGGGGTGGGCATCATATGGTTTTCAGCCTACTGGCTGGATCTGGTGGTCTCTGTCATCGTTTCTCTGCTTGTATTGCGAAGTGGCTTATCCATTACTATTCGTGCACTTCGAATTCTAATACAGGCCATACCCCATGGAACAGATCTAGAACTCCTGAAGAATGAAATAGAAGAATTGGAAGAGGTGATGGGTATTTATGACTTGCATGGCTGGAGATTAACTGATGGGTTTGATCTGATCACTGCACACATCCATGTAAAGAGCCTCAACAGGTACAATGAGATCCTGGAAGATGCAACAGAACTAGCTAAAAAGCATGGGTATCACCATGTAACCTTCCAGCTTGAGTGTACTCAATGCTCATTGTGTGACAAGTGCTGAAAGAAATATACTTCCATGAAAGTATAGTTTTTCTGTCTCAGCATTCAACAGGCTTTTATCACTCTCAATATTATTCTATTTAATAGAACATGAAGGACATTGGTAGAGGTATATTCTTCTCAAAATTCAAGAAGATTGATGTGATTGATTCAAATGATAACAAGATAGGCCACGTAGGGGATCTGCTCTTTGAGAGAGAGACATTATCCGTTCATTCCTTTATCATATATGGTAGCCTTTTGGAGGAAAAAATGGAGGCTATGCATCTCAGAGATGATGTGGATGAGATTCTGCCTGTTTCTCTTGTGGATAGAGAAAAAATCGGGACTAGTATATACTCCACCGTGCCAAAGGAGGATCTAGAGACAACACATACCAACTGGGAACCAGACAGTTCACTTCTACTGTACAGTAAAATGTGTACACTTGATGTCAAGGATAGAAATGATGAGAGTTTAGGTCATATCAGGGATTTCATCTTTCATTCAGATGGAAGCTTTTCGGTGGTGGTCAATGCAGAAAATGCATTTAAACATCTACTAGAGCAGGTTCATCTGCATCATCATCATGATTTACTCATTCCTGAGAAATTCATTGAAGAGATTACTGAGGATAGAATTGAGGTGAGAGTGGAAAAGAAAGACCTAGAAGAGGTGGAGATGATTCCCATGGCTTCACTGATATCTCGTGGAGTACAGAATTTTGATCAAGCAAGCAATCGAATTAATCGAAGATTTCATTATCTTGTTCTCGAGGCACCTTTTAATACAGTCAAGGAACGGGTAAAGAAGAAAAAGGAGTATCTTAGGTCAAAACGAAATGTGATGAAACTAGTAGCCGTGAAAAAGGATAAGCCTCATCTGGTTGAGGAATTCATAAATATTTATAATGAGATTGCCATAACATCAGTTGATCCATTTGAACAGATATCTAATGATGATATACATAAATACTTGACACGAGATGTGTATCTTGTGAGAATTCTGAAACAACCCTCAGGTTATGCCATTCTGCATCATGAATCCTCAGCTGATAAAAAAGTAGGTGTGATTGCAGGAATTGGCATTCATCACCGACAACGGGGTAAGAAATACTCATCGGCACTTATGGCTGAGGTGCTTGAGAAATTTGAGCAACATCAGGTGGAATTCCTACAGGCAGATGTATTGGTGAAAAATAATGCTTCTCTCGGATTGTTCAACAGTTATGGTTTCATAGAGGTAGATGATTTCTACCTCAGCTAAGCACTAATTTCATTCTCATTTAAACTATTAACATATTAATCATAAGGTGATTCTGCTTGCATTCTAAGGCTATCGGGATCATTCTTTTCCAGCTGTCTACATTGTTCCAGTCGTTCCACTGCTCGACGTAGATGTGGGATTACAATGGAGCCCCCCACAAGCAGACCAATATTGAATGCTTCCCACATCTCCTCATCACTCACTCCAACGATCACAGATTGAATAACATGATAGGTTATGCAGTCATCACAGCGGAGAACCATAGATGATACAAGACCCAGTAACTCCTTTGTTTTCATATCCAATGCACCGGGTTGAAATGCCTTGGTATCAAGAGTAAAAAATCGTCTGATTCCCAGATGACCAGACCCTAGTATCTTATCATTCATCTTTTCTCGGTATGCCTTGAATTCATCAAGTGTGTTTGGGTTATCTGTCATTACTTTTCAATAGTGGATATATTATTAATAATTTAGCGTTATAGTATATTGATTATCAAATCATTGGGATTTTCTTCTTGCAATGGGGATCATAATCATACCTGATAGGAATGCCATCCATAATTCAAATCCGGGTATGCTGAGTGCACCGGCGACATCAACAACATCAGGAACATCTGCCTGAGGTACGATCTCATTGCTCTCAGCTGCCTCATATCCCTCCAATCTCATGAGATCCCTGGCTGAAGCATAGGAATAGGGTTGATCTGCCTGAACCTTGTCAAATTCACCAGAATTGGGATAAGCGATGCTATACCATGGAGTGGCAAAACCATCATAAATCTGAACCACAGTATCCCTGTCTAATACATGAGATATTGCCTTTCGCACGTTGATTTTCTTGAGATGATCATTCAGAAGGTTGAATATAAGCAGTTCTGGACCTCTATTAGGTACAATGGTTTTCACTACAAATCTCTCATCATCAACATGAGCAGCCACCTGCTCTGCACCAAGAGCTGTTGATCCAAATGAGTCTAGAGATCCAGCCTCAAATTGAATGAGTATTGCATTGATATCCTCTATGATAACTGTATCATAGGTGAGAATACCCTGATCCGTTGGTTTTACATGATTCTCCTCAGTACCTTCATAAGCCCAGTAGTAAGCTTCCTGATTATAATTACCAAAGGGAGCAAACATAGATAGATCTATATCAAAGGCTGTTTCCAGTGCTTGAATCTCAGCATCTGCTGAATCATAGTAGGTTTCAACATCCCATTCATTGGGGAAGTACCAATCATCTCTTGCTCGGAAGTTATAATACTCTCCTTCCTTGAGCGTCATCATCTTGTAGGGTCCCACATGGGATACACCTTCAAGAGTCTCCCAATGGTTCCATTCTTGTGAATCCCAGGGATTGAAGGGCATACCTACCTCTACAGGGCTAATGACTGTAGTTTCGTCAGTTTCATTGTAATAATGAAGATTTCCACCTAGAATATGATGGGGAAGGACATCCACCCAGGCACCATACTTGATGTAATCATCAGGTGTAACAAAACGGGAATCATACCAGATGTTGAAAGTATCATCAGTGAAGAGTGTGGTACTAGCTTCATAATCTACCACTCCAGCAAAATCACCTTCAAAACTGAGATCATATGCATCTGATTCTATGAATGTAGACATCAAATCAAAGGCCAGAACCATATCTCTTGCAGAAGCTGCGGTTGCAGGAATTGCATTGCCCTCGTAATCTGTGGTTGCCCCCCACATAGCATCATCTCTGAAAAGGAAGGTAAATCTAAGAAGTGGGATCTCCTCAGTGGTTGCATTATTATCATGATCATAGGTTCCATCCTCGGTCTGGAAATAATTCCAGGCAATGTTAGGATGTGGATTGTTATACCTATCATAGCTGATAAGATTGGTCTGTGTATTTTGTGACAATGCTGTCTGGGCATTATCATCAGATTGATACCCATCCAAAATGTATTGGTTGGGTGTGGATTGAGAGAACCTCAAGTGAGTGCTATTGGAATCTCTTCCCTCTTCATTTTGCTCCCAAACTGCACCTAGTGCACGAGAGGTTAGAATTCCCTCTTGGGGATCCCATAATTCATTTTCTGGACCACCATATCCTCTCCACATAGCTGTGCGGAAGTTCTGAGCGATGAGAGGCAGATCATAAAGCAGATAGTTATAGTAGAAATCATTGAATTCCTCATATTTGGCTAATCTCTCAGATATATCCATCTCATAATCTATATCATAGATCATGTCATCAATCTCCTCCTGAGTGTACCCAATGTCTTCCAGCTGCCATGCCTGCCAATCAGCATCTGCTAGTTGCAGCATATAGTAGCCAAAGTATTGATCTGAGGCATAATGCCATCCAAAATCAGGTGTGGGAGTTCCACCACCAAATCTAACATGAGCCAAATCAAATGGCCGGCCGGATGATACATGTAGTAGATCTCCGACAAACTGACCAAATGGCTTGGCGAATATTCGCACATCAATGCCTAGAGGGGCAAGAGATTGTTTAACAAAGAGTGCAACACTCTCAGTATTTCGTGATCCAGCTTCGGTGTAGTAATATAATTCGAAATTTGTCTGGATATAACTACTCTGAGCCTGTGAGACCTGAGCAGTTGCTGCGAGTAAGAATATCGCAATTAATGCGATAGAATAGTATTTTTTCAACTTATTTATTCTCCTGATTTTTGTGCAGCAGTTTTTTCTATTGTAATGGGTTGGGGAACCTGTTTTCGGCCAGGTAAATCAACTATGGCTTCAGACATATTTAAGATCGATGAATCAGCCTAAAAGTCCTTTGAATTCAGCAAGCTACTAAACATTCAGAAGGGAATGTGCTTCAATTGTTTATAAGATGAACTCTAAGAGGTATAATATGAAATCCTACGTCTATATCTCAGATATTGTGGAAATTAAGAAATCCGATAAAACTCTTGATGTAATCTCTGAATTGATTATTTCAATTGCGGATAAGCATGATTTCCAATCTACCATCCTTGAGCAACGATTTTCACAGATGATTATGTTCAGCTACAATTCTAGTAGAGTACTCTCCCCAGATGAAATGGAATATCTTGATCTAGAATTCAATAATTGCATTATTGAATTGCGATCCTTGCTTCATCATCAAAAATTTATTATACTTTAGGCTTTCTGGTAGGTTTGATACCGTGGGGATATTAGCTTGAATTTCTCCCTCAATGATTGAGGCACGCTCTCTGTTGCACCCAGAACGAGATATGCACCTGGATTCATAGCATGATACATCCTCATGTATACCTTTTCTGGATTCTCAAAATAGATCCAGATATTACGAGCAAACACAATATCAAATTTGTCAGGATATTTATCTTTGAGGAGATCAAGCTGTCTGAAATGTACTTTGCTGCGATATTGCATCTTAACGGTATATTCACCATCATCATGATCAAAGTATTGGATAACCTCTTGAGCATCTAAGGTTGATAGATAACTCCGGTCATACCTGGCCTTCTTAGCCTTTTGTAGCAATTTAGGATTGATATCCGTGGCAATAATACTCACATTGGAGAAATTTTTCTTATCAAATAACATGGCGATACTATATGCCTCGGATCCTATGGCTGCGGCTGCTGACCAGGCACGTATCCCTGTTGGATTCTTCATAATAAGCTTAGTTAGGATTTCCTTTTCTAGATAATCCCATGTTGCTCTATCTCTGAAGAATTTTGTGACATTTATGCTTAGTTTCTTCTTCAGGGCATCAATTTCTTCTTTATGTGTCTTAATATACTCTAGATACTCCTCAAGAGTATCAAGTTTGAGGTTCATCAGTCGACCCTTGATCCTACGATAAATAAATGAGGGTTTGTAATCAATCAGTTCCACATGAGCATTGGAAAGCTCCACAAGAATAGCCTCCAGATAGGAGATATCCTTGGCAAAATCATCCAACCTACCTGATTTCAATGTTTTTTTGTATTCCTTCTTACGGTTATCCAGCTCCATCCTAAGTTTGGCAATATCCATATTGAACAGGGAATCGGAGAAAGGATCTAATTCCTTGTGGCTCTTCATCTCAGCAGGGTCCTCTTCCTTTTCTCTCTTGGATTTACGTATATTGTTGATGTATGCTTCTTTTCGCTGCTTGATTAATTTCTTCAGCTCATCTGTATCACCCTCAAAATTATTTATTTCGTCCCCAAATAGGGTACGGATGTTATGCTTTGCCTGTTCTTGCTTCTGGCGTACATTTATCCGTGGCTTCACTGTTCGGTCATATTTTTTCTTGCGAATCTTAGCCAGGTACCGTTCCTTCTGCTCCTGGATCTGCCGACGATACTCCTCGGGATCTGATTTTGCAATACTAGGATCTACTTTGAAGAAATCCTCAATCTTGGAGGAGGGTTTGATCTCAATGTTAACCTTCTCATTCACCTGTGATAGGCTAAGAATTTCATCAAGATCATCAATATTTTCCATGTCATCAAGAATAGAAAGAATGGTTCGTTTACCCCTCTTGCTATCCTTGTCCTTACTCATAATGACTCTTGGTATCGCGAACTCAACTCTTTAATTCTCTGATTCTTCTCCATAATTCAGTGAAGAAATGCATGAGATTTTGACTAAGAAATAAATTCTGTGCAAATTAATAGAATATTAATTCAGATATAAAATAAATGGTAAAGATTAGCTGATGAATAATTATTTGATTTCACCATTTTCTTACAGATCCATGCTGTAATTTTCTTATAATTCAATGCTCAACTGATGATATGTTTGAAAATTACCTCCCAGTATTGCTAGTGGGAGTGGGTGGATCTCTCGGTGCCATCTCACGCTATCTGATTGCAGGATTGTTCAAGGAGAGTAAATATCTGCCATGGGGAACATTCACAGTTAATGTGCTGGGATCATTTCTGCTGGGACTTGTGGTCACGTTATCATTATTCAATCTGATCAGCTCCAATTTCCTTGTATTTTTTGGTATCGGATTCCTTGGTTCCTTCACCACCATGAGCTCCTTTGTGGTGGAGACACTGCGTCTCTCGGATAATTCCATGCAGATGGCCTTCCTCAATCTATTGGTGATGATGGTGTTTGTGTTCATTGGAGGAGTAACAGGCCGACAGCTAGCTGGAGTGATAGTGGCAAGGAGGATCTGAACATGAAGACTAGAAAGATGCTCAAAGTAGAGATTCGTATACCAGGTAATGCCAAACATAAGGGAAAATCATTATCATCAGAGATTATCCAACTATCCAAGAATAATGGAATTCTTGGCGCGACCATGATTCAAGCTATGCTGGGCTATGGAGAGAAGGAGTACAAACCCAATATTCTGAGAGGGTTACCAGATCTTCCGAAGCTCATAGAACTAGTGGATGATCCACAGCTAATACGCTTATTTTTACCCAAACTTAAGGATATGGTGGGAGAAAAAGGATTAATCACAATAACGGAGGTATATGCAATTGACTAACCGGGAAATCGCTGCCTTCAGAGAACGGGGAAAGGTCGTGGAGATCCTACGAGCAATACTGTCCAACCTCAAGGAAGAGGTGGGGTTGATCATTAGCAATATACAAGGGGAGACTGAGACTACTGATGAAGTGCTTCTCGATCTGAGTAATCGACAGGATAACTACTCCAATATGATCAATGAGATGGTAATCGATGGATTATTTCTATCTATAGGCAGAATAGATCTGCAACTGGTTAATAACTCACTTGATGAGGTGGTCGATAATTTGCAGGCATATATCCACAGATTTCGTCTGTTATCACTTCCAGAGTGGATACAGAATCATAATATCAAAATGCTAGAAATAATACGTGAAATCCTTGTCAAGCTGGATCGCTGGATAGATATTGATGATGAGCTTCAACCTGAACTGGCACTTATCAATACCCTGGAGAATGAGGCAGATAGGATCCATCTTGCATTTCTGAAGAGATTGTATAAGGAGGAGTTGGATCTCAAGCTTATGCAGTATGCTGAGTTGCTGGATGAGAAGCTGGAGAGTACCATAGATCATCTAGAGGCATTATCACGCCGATTCTATGTCATTATCCGGCAGTACCGTCATCATTTACAATCTCCACCAAAATATATGTGATAAGAATTACCCATTTATTAAAAATCTATGATTCCTTATAAAAATCTGATACGCTAATTACTAAACAGCTGAACGGAATGTACGTTATCAAAATTATTCTAAGTTGATATAAGTTTAAAATCTCGATATTTTCACCATCTCAAATAAAAATGATTTACTTACCTATCATTTCTTACCCTTTTGTAATTTTCATTTGGAATAGAATGTATTAAAAAATTAATTAATCAATTAAGCTAAACCCGAGAGATTTATATATATATTACTTCAAGTATATAAAATTATGGTGTATAAATTTTTAGAACCCATGAAGAAAATTGCCCTCAGAGTAAAGAAAATTCCTGAAGGTTTTGAGAGAATGAACACTCCCGAAATTGATAATAAAATAACTCCAGCAAAGTATGTAGAAAGAATTGATCCTGCTAAACCAGTTATTGAAGAAAATATAGTCGTTCCAAAACCTGGTAATAAGAAGAAATTGATTTCTTCAGAGGAAAGTACAAAATAAAAGAAATCATAATTCTTAACCTAATAATTTTTTCTTTTTAAATTGTAAAACTAACCTCATATTGCTATGTTCGGAAGTAATTACATGAATACTATGAAGAAATTTGGTGCTATTACTTTTGTTAGATAACACCTACTTGCTCGATTTGGATACCTTTAGAGTTTTTAAATTACCTTTGTCAACCTCATTAAATATATCCCTGTACTCAGTTTCCATCTTGCTCAGTAATTCCTTGCCCTGTCGGATATACTCAGTAAAATCTTGTGTCCTGGTGAATATCCCCTGTTCCTTGTCAAAATCACCCAAGCTGATCTCCAGGTCTGTGGTGATGTATTCCATTATGATCATCAAATCATCCTTGCTAAATTTCGTGATTTTGGAAAGACTTTCAATATTAATCTGTGATTTCACAGATAAGCTCTCCAGGAACTCAATTAAATCCTGTGATTGCTCGATGAGTTGCATTTTCTTGCTTATTTTCTGCTTGATCAGTACATCTAATGAGCTACGTCTCTCAAATACTTCCTGGTTATTCCTTAACTGGGTATTCAGACGATTCTCCTTGCTTAGTCTGTTCAGATCAATTTTACTGTCTACATTGTGAGCAGAAGTTATTGTTGGTTGATCCATCTGCATCTGGAGCAGAATCATGACCAGCTGGTTTCTATCAAAGAGCAATTCAGAGAGAGACTTATCCTGATATTCTCTCAAGAATTTTTTTGAATCTGGTTCCCGATGAACTCTTTGCGAGAAAACATCCAGTGCCTTGTATCCAAGTGTAACTATAAACAGGTATACTACAATGATAATCATAACTGCAACTAGAAACTGGCCAATGACATCCATAGTACTTCCGAATTATTATATTACAGGTGGTTAATAATTGTTTCTTACTCACTTAATAATTAGTGTGCTATCACGAATGTAAATATTAAGAGTTGATTATTTGAAAAATCCTGATTTTCTCATATATGGGTAGTCAAAGTAGGTTGGAGGTACAAAGGTCTCCTTGATGGATCTTGGTGATGTCCACCTGATGAGGTTGAGATAAGAACCTGCCTTGTCGTTGGTTCCACTTGCACGTGCTCCGCCGAAAGGTTGTTGATTTACAACTGCACCTGTTGGCTTATCATTGATATAGAAGTTTCCAGCAGCATGTCTGAGTTTCTTGAGGGCCTTGTTAATGGCATAGCGATCACGAGCAAAGATAGAACCGGTGAGTGCATAGGGAGAGGTGGCATCACAGAGTTTTAAGGTATCCTTGAAATCGTCATCCTTGTAGATATACATGGTCATGACAGGGCCAAAGATCTCCTCCTCCATGAGCTTGAAATGAGGATCGGTGGTGACCACCAGGGTGGGCTCGATGAAGTAACCAGTGCTCTCGTCATAGTTACCACCAAAAATAATCTCAGCATCTTCTGATTCCTTAGCATAATCAACAAACGCAGTGATACTGTCGAAAGCTGCTTTGTCAATGACTGCATTGACCAGTACATCGACATTGGTGGGATCACCCATCTTGACCTCTGCCAAGTCCTTTAATAACATCTCCTTGAGCTCTGGCCATACAGATTCTGGAATGTATGCTCTGGATGCTGCAGAACATTTCTGTCCTGCATACTCAAATGCTCCTCGGATTATGGCTGTTGCCACGGCTCTAAGATCAGCGGAATTGTGTACAAAGACGAAATCCTTGCCTCCAGTCTCGCCGACAATTCGTGGATAACTCTTGTAATTGGCTATATTCTCACCAATTGTTTTCCACATTCCCTGAAATACACCAGTTGAACCAGTGAAATGAATACCAGCAAGATCTCTGTGTGGTAAAACATTGGGGCCAACCTGTGATCCCTTACCGGGAATAAAGTTGATGACACCTGGTGGAAAACCAGCTTCTTCGAACAGCTCCATCAGATAATATGCCGAGAAAACGGCAGAACTTGCAGGTTTCCACAAAACTGTATTTCCCATCAGGGCTGGTGAGGTTGGCAGATTGCCAGCTATACTAGTGAAGTTAAATGGGGTGACGGCAAATACAAAACCCTCCAGAGGCCTGTACTCCACCTGGTTCCAGATACCCTTGGCAGAATCGGGTTGCTTGTGGTAGATATCCTCCATGTATTTCGCATTGAAGCGGAAGAAATCAATTAATTCACAGGCTGAATCGATCTCTGCCTGAAAGACATTCTTTGACTGATTGAGCATGGTAGCTGCATTGAGCTTGGCACGGTAGGGACCAGCAAGTAACTCTGCTGCTTTGAAGAAAATGGCTGCTCTGGAGTTCCATGGAAGCTTGGCCCAGTCTTTCTTGGCCTTGGCTGCAGCTTCAATTGCCTTATCTATATGTTCCTTGGTAGCCATGCTATAGGTGGCCAGCACATGTTTGTGGTTGTGTGGGATGACACATTTACCCTTATCCTCGGTGAATATTCTCTTGCCACCGATAATGAGAGGGATGTCAATGACCTCATTCTGCATCTTCTCAAGCTCAGCTTGCAGTGTCTTGAGTTCGTCGGATCCTGGCATATAACCAAGGATGGGCTCATTGTCAACGTTTGGAATCTTGAAATTTCCCATACATTCGTTGAATTGGTGCATCAAAATAAAATTGTGTGTTCATTTCAAAACTAATGTGAAAATTTGATTAAGTAGGTAGAAACAACCATCTGAATCCACTAAGGATTACTATCTACACTATTCTGCATCAATGATTTCAGTATTGGCATCTTGTTTAACCCAGGAGAATTTCTTTGTATGCATTCTTACCACAATTAATCCAAGCAGAGTTAACATCACAAGTATGGGCACACCATAATTCCCTGGTTTGAATGATTCGTCAATACTTATTCCCACTGGGTTATACATACCCATAATGCCTGAGATCCAGTAAAGATCAGGATTGGGTTGTGCAAAAGCCATAACGAATAGCAGAACAACAATATAGAGAAATATCTTGGCATATTTCAACCCCTTTGTTCTAAAGATGAGATTAATTGCCACTCCAGCAACTGTGAGAAACATGTAGAAGATAATCCCTGACGCGATCGCGATAATCACCCAGCTAGTATTAAGAGGATTATTAAACTCAAATAGTACCTCCTCAATCCCCTCAGCAGGATTGGCCTCGGTCACCATATTACCAACTTGTGAGTCAATTACTGCAATAGATAACACATACCAGATAACAAACCACAAGGAAATCCAGACTAGTTCTAAGAACACCGCAAACAATCTCTGAAAAACCACATCCCTTTTCTTGACTGGTAATGAACCGATAAGATCACCGGTTACATCCTCAGCATCTCTAGAAGGAACGGATCTAAGCCATCTCATAACCATGGGAATCATCAATATCCAGGATATCCCTATGGCTTGAGTCATACACCACCAAACCCAGGGTGGATGAATTGACATATCATAACCCATAGCAAATACTGCCATCATTCCCCCCTCAATTACCCCTGTTGCGTTAGCTGCATCTACATCACCAAGATAGGCCATCAACTGAAATGGCCAAAATAGTAGGGTTGCAAAGGTGAGAATCATTAATGCTCGTCTATCCGAGTAGACAAAATCAGCTGTAAAGGGGAATTTCTTTTCCAAAGGTCGAATCCAAAACGTGTATATTGATGTTTTGACAGATCGTTTTGGTTTAATATAGGCTTGATCATCTGATGATTGCCTATTCTTCATTCTCCACATATATAGGGAGAACACGCCCCTCTCATCAATATGATCCTTCTTGATGTAGGTAATAAATGCCAGGATGAAAAATATTGCAAAAGCTACAGATATTAACCTGATATATTTCATGTCAAGATCCTCTCCTAGGATCACAGCACTTGGATTATACCAGTTGAGAAAGTTGATATCGGTGAGTACTGATAAGGTATCCTCATCAAGATTGGCTCTCTGAAATCCCACAAGCACATTGAAGATAAATAGAGATAGTATCAATAATACCGAATTCTGTGCTCCTCTACCTGATGACCCGGTGAGATTACCAATTATTACTCCCAATAACACCGACATCATTAGATAGAGGAAACCCCATCGAGCTAGGATATTCACCATATCTGTAGGAAGTGAATTACCCCCTATAGGGATAATCAGGGGTAAGAACCAAGAAGCTAGTAAAACTAAACCATAAATGGTCACTGCAAGAAGTTTGTTCAATAAATACACTTCTCTTGAGATGGGTAAGGTGGATATTATCTCCCCAGTTTTATCGGAAATGGATTTCATTGCTACTCGCACACCCAGCAAGGTTCCAAAGAAAGCAAAGAGCATCCCCAAAAATGGGCTCATCATTGATTGCCAAAGGGCATAGCTTGGATCCTCCCCTCCGATTGTACCCAGAAAAGCCTCGAATAGATCATCCTCTAAAATAGACATCATATCTCTCATCCCCTCATCTCCTGGATACATAGCAATGATCATAAAGACAAACCCAAGGAATGCGATAAGCCAACCCAAAAACCAGGATCTATGCTCATGCAATTCTGTGATGATAATTTTTGTTTTTATCATACTCAATTTCCTCATTTGTAGTAGGTCATGAAGTATTCTTCAAGATCTGCAGGTGGTATGGTGAAGTCTAATACTTGTTGAGACGACGCGATAGCACTCATAAATTGCTTTGGATCCTCAAAGAATACGGTGAGCTCATCATCACTCTGTGATTTGAAGGTAACTCCCAGAGATTCAGCCAAATACACACCATCTGTACCTTCTGGTACTTTCAGTACTGCTTTCCTAGGTAATGATGCCAGCAATTTCTTAACATTACCTGATGATACGATCTCTCCTTCACGAATAATGGTTACTACCTCACAAACTCTTTGAACCTCAGAAAGAATATGACTTGAGATAAAAACTGTTTTATCACCTGAATCTACATATTCCTTGAGAATTCTATCGAATTCCTCCTGCATGAGAGGATCAAGGCCAGTGGTAGGCTCATCAGCAATGAGTATATCTGGACGGTGCATAAGTGCCTGTACAATGGCTACTTTTTGCTTGTTACCCTTTGATAGCTCTCCTGTCTGTCTAGTTAGATCCAGATTCAGTCTTCTAATCAGTTCCTCCTTAAATGGAGCCTCACCCCTCAGTGATTCAATATAATCAAGATATTCCTTGACTGAGTAGTAGGGATATAGCTCAAAATCAGATGGAAGGTAGCCTATTCTTTTCTTTGAAGCAAGACTTCCAGCCACATCATCAAAAATGAATGCCTCACCAGAGGTTTTCTGCAAGAGCCCCACTAGTGTTCTCAATGTTGTGGTTTTACCAGCACCATTTGGCCCTAAAAACCCATGAATTGTTCCCTTTCTTACCTCAAGGGAGATATTCTCTATTCCCTTGTATGCTCCATAATATTTGGTTAGATTTTTTATTGATATGGCATTCTCAGTCAATGTAATCAATCCTTTTTCAAATTTGTTGATTGCTCAACAGATTTTCTGTAATTGAGGATCATATAAGCTCATTTTAAGCATAATTATGAAATATCTAAGAATTAGGTGATTGAATCACGAAATATGATCATATTACATTTTTCAGATTTTTACTTATTATATCTCAAAGGAAATCCCCGTCAATTCCTCTGAAATCTCCCATAATTTCCTAGCATCAGCCTCGTTATGAGATGCCTTGTTTGATTCCACTTTAACCGGATAGCCTTTTCTGCCCTTTTCAGGACCAAAATACTCCCCTCCAATCACTTCATCTACTGCAGCTCTTGCTGAGGGTAAGGATCCCATTCTTGCGCTTTGAAGCATTATCCTGACCAGTGGATAAAACAATAATAACAAGTATCGCATTTTTCCCATCATCTCATTGGCCAGATTAGTCATTGATACACCCGGGTGTGAAGCCACTGCTTTAATATCCATATTCTTGGCCTTCAATCTCCTATCCAGCTCGTAGGTGAACAATAAATTGGAGAGTTTTGACCTGCCATAGGCCAATGAACGATCATAATTCCCTTTCTCATACAGATAGTTATCAAAGTCCATCACTCCTCTTCTATGGGCAAGTGAGGACACATTGATAATTCTCGATCCTGGGGTTTCCTTCAATTTATCAAATAGTAGGGCAGTCAGGGCAAAATGACCTAGATGGTTGGTTCCATTCTGTGACTCAAAACCATCCACTGTTTTCCTGTATGGTACCATCATGATACCTGCATTGTTGAGTAGAATATCCAATCGATCATAGTGATCACAGAACTTCTGGGTAAAATCTTTAATTGATTTCAAGCTTGCTAGATCTAGTTCCATCAACACCACATTTGCATTTGACTGTTTTGTAAGAATGTCAACAAGAGCAGCTTCCCCTTTCTCCACATTTCTACAAGCCATGATTACTGTTGCATTTTTCTGAGCGAATTGTTTAGCGTTCTCAAAACCAATACCTGAATTGGCACCGGTGATAATGATCACCTTGTCAGTCAAATCAGGAATGTCTTGGTCATTCCATTTACTCATATAATATAACCTCTAATCATCTATTTAATCTCGCTGGTTTGTGTATAAATCTATTCAAGGCTAGATCACTGTATAATCACTAAAAAATTCAGTCATAAGTTGATCAGGTGCTGCATCCTGTACTTTTGTTTCAGGTAAATTCTTGAATACTATCTTAGGATCATAGGATACCCGGTACTTGCTCTTGAAATGATTGAGCAGTCCTTCTATATCCTTTTTCAACATGGGCATGGCTCTATTTATCTTGATTCGTTCAGGGGTGTCATACTCTGGATGCCACCGTCTTGATTGATAGAAATCAATCACCTGGATCTGATCATCATCATCCAGTAACAAATTACCCAGGTAATCACCATGAACCATCTCTGCTTTGTTGAATATGATATCCAGTTGTTCTAGTGCATCATCCAGCACTTCTACAGGATCCAAACCCTCCTCCTTGAGATTGATCTTGGTTAGCAGAGGTGCAGGGTACTTACCACCCACCATTTCTGCCGCATAGAAAAATCCATTATGCCAAATGGGTTTGGGTGTACGTACTCCTCCTCGATAGGCATCAGCTAGATTCTCAAATTCCCTAAGACACAGACCCGTGGCCACACCTAATTTGGCAGTATCAGCAACAGTACTTATACTATGACTACTGGTGTTGATTCTGAACATTTTTACTGCAAGGTAGCGATTCTTGAAATCCTTGATGTGATACACATTGGCCTCCTTGCCGGCACCTATTAGACCATAGAATTTCTTTGCAATTTGTTCCTCTGTCAAAATCTGCTTGATTTCGGAAGGAGTGAGATCAGTAAACTTCTCCTGGTAGCCATTGCGTTGCAATTTCTTGGCCTTATCCAGTTCCTCGTTGGATGCACCCTTGCGAGTAAGGTCCCTGATCCTTGCAGCTGCACGCAATCGCTCGTAGATTCTATCCTCAATCGACAATCTGATCCCCTCCAACGAGATTCACGTCAAAATCCTCTTCCATCAGCTGAGTTGGCAGATGATCGGCTACTTTCGTTTCTGGTAAATTCTCAAACACCACCTCAGGATCATAGGATATCCTGTATTTACTCTTGAAATGCCCCAGTAGAGATTCAATATCTCGTTTCAAAATAGGTAGTGCATTCCTGAGCATGATCTTCTCTGGAGTATCATAATCAGGATGCCATCGTTTCGACTGGTAGAAATCAATCACTTGAAGATTATCATCTTCATCTAGCAATAAATTCCCAAGATAATCCCCATGCACCATATTTCCCTTGTTGAACAGAATATCCAGTTGTTCAAGAGCATCATCGAGTACCTCTATTGGGTCCAATTCCTCGTGTTCAAGATTAATATCTGTGAGTAGTGGTGAAGGATATTTGCCCCCAACCATTTCTGCGGCATAGAGAAAGCCCTTACGCCATATTGGCTTGGGAGATCTATCCCCTGATTGGTGAGCGATTCCCAGGTTCTCATACTCTCTTGAGCACTGCCTGGTGGCAATACCCAGCTTTGCAGTATGAGATAGCTTGCCCCGCACATGTAGAGCGTTGAAATTATGGGTGGTTGAGTGTACCCTGAACATTTTAACAGCAAGATAGCGATTCTTGAAATCCTTGATGTGATACACATTGGCTTCTTTACCAGAACCTATCAAACCCAAGAATTTCTTAGCAATCTGCTCCTCAATTAGTAGTTGTTTAATCTCTGCTGGTGTGAAATCACTCAGCTTTTCCTGGTATTCACTACCCCGGTGTGCTCTGGCTCGTCGTAGCTCACGATCAGATGCATCACTTCTGGTCATCTTCTTGGTGCTGGCCACGGCACGTAATTTTTCGTAAATCCTTTCCTCGAAAGACATCGTTTGTATGGTTCTCCTTGTGTGAGATATTATCTACATTGATTTTAAGAAAAAAAATTAGCCACGAATAATGATCAATAAAGTTGGGTATCTGATACTTATGCGTGGGGATAACTTCTGTCTCTGCATCTTAGTTTCAAATACCTCCTAATACAAATACTTAATTCGTGATCAGCTATATAAGTGTAATTGATGTGGACAATTAATATTTTATTAAAATCAATTATGTAAGCAGATCATAACAGCGATATCGTTTCTTCAGGCTGAATACATAGATCATTGCAGAGATGGCCAGGAAACCAAGTGAGATGAGGTACTGTGTACCCACCTCCACTTTATTTAATACTAGACCCACGGGATCATAGTAATAAGCAATGGAGAGGTACTTAGCCCCATCAATCTCTGGTACCATAAAAGCCGTGATCATCAAGATAATGGAAATAATATAGAACCACATTACATACTTCTTTCCTTTGTGTAGTGGTAATATCATTGTAAGACCTACAAAAAATAGAATTAATGCCAGGAAGTAGAAATATCCCACACCAAATGCATGAAATAATGCTAGAGCATCGTTTTCCATCTCATAAGCTATGGATAAGCCACTGAGTACCAAATAGGAGATCCAGAAATAGATGGTGAAGAAAATACTCAGAGCTGCTGTACGATAATTAATTACCTTTTCAGGTGTGATAGAATTGGCCCAGATCATATCCTGTTCATCATTAGCCTGATCCCGATTGGGAATATTGATTGCTGGAATGAAACAAAATACTCCAAAGTAGAGCCATGTTAACCCGAAAACTTCGAAGGTGAGGAATCCGAAAAACGTCGGTTCAACCGCGTACCCGAAGGTGAATGCATCCATCATGGGTCCAAAACTCTGCACCATCGTTACAAGCATCTCTGGATTATCGGCGATAGCAATATCAAAGATGACGATGATGTACAGAAATGCGATGTTGACTATACCAGTCCAGAGGAAGAAGAAGGTTCGATCCTTGCGGAATTGGTCAAAAAGCAGTGGATACTTAGTTGCTAGTTTACCGGAAGGTGCAAATTTTGGCAGAAAGGTCAATCTATTCTTCTTTGGAGCAGATACTTTTTCTATATAATCTGGTCTCTTGATCAACCAGTAGGAAAGAGCAAAGATTGCAATAATTAGACCCAGCACCACCCACATCTCAGTCCAGTTATGCTCACCATCAAGTAAACCAGCAGATGGAGCTATATAGGAGTTTACTGATACATTTCTGAAATCCTCATACTCAGGGAGGGATCCTGCAGCGATCTCAATAAGAAATGCATAGATCAGGTAGAAGAATCCAATTTTCATTCCAGACCCCTGTGAAAACCTCCATGTACTGAACAATGAGGTGAAGGCAACAAAGAATAGAGTCACCACGCCTGCTAGGGTGAAAAGAGCAGCCAACCTTGGAATGGTATCCGGAGCATCTTGGGTTAGTGAATAAATTGCTAATATTATGAAGGATGGCAAGAGTATTAGAATGATTGCCACAACAGCTGCAAGAATATTCTCCAAGTAAAAAGTTCTAGCTCGCTTGGGAGAGCTGGCTATGAGTTCCAGTGCAGATTTCTCATTTGAGGGGAAAAGTTTGGTTCCTATCCTTATACCTGCAATAACTGATACAAAGTAAAGGTAGGCTCCAGCCATCAGAGATACCCAGAAGAGCCATCCCGGGGCATCTGCATCAATTGTGGTTAATAATGCATCCATGCCCACTTCTGAGATTAAATTGAAGTATTCAGATATACCAGCACTATCCTTTGGGAAAGCTACTGCTATCATGGCCATGAGAGAGGCTATGATAGCACTTGAGTAGATAATCTCTCCTCGGAAGCGCATGGTGTGAAATTTGATACGTTTAAGTGTATACATACTACTTTCCTCCTAATCATCCCTGTACTTCTCAAGGAAGAAGTGCTCAAGAGATGCTGGTGGGAAAACGAGATCTTTGAGCCTGGAATTATACTTGTTAAAGTAAGTTAGGGTTTCAGATACATCTTGTGGATTCTTGATGATAATTGTCACTTCACCAGTTAGCAGATTAGAGCTATCCACAGACATCTTGGATGAGATTTCCTCCAACTCATTCTCATTCAAGTCATCAAGTTTCACAGTTAACTTTCGTGTTATTTTCTCAGCTAGCTCATCCACCACCTCGATAGTAACAAGTTTTCCTTCTCGGATAATGGCCACACGATCACAGATTTTCTGTACTTCATCAAGATTGTGTGAGCTGAAAAAAATGGTCTTACCGCGTTTCTTCTCCTCTAGGATAAGGTCGTAGAGTTCCTGTTGCCATAATGGATCTAGGCCGGATGTGGGCTCATCAAGAATGTATATTTCAGGATCATGCATGAAAGCCAGCACAATACCCATTTTTTGCTTATTTCCCTTCGATAAAGCTTGTACTTTCTTGTTCCATGGTAATTCAAAACGATTAGCAATCTCCCTCATCCTAGTTGATGGGCGTTTCTTCAATGAGGCCATGTAGGTGATAAAATCCTCCACCGTGTACCCGGATGGCACATTCAACTCACCAGGTAGGTACCCGATTTTCTCTCGTATCTCAGGATTATCACGGCTGATCACTTCTCCATCAACAGTTATTGATCCCTCATTGGGGATGAGTATGTTGAGGATAGATCGGATGGTTGTGGTCTTCCCAGCTCCATTCTGGCCGAGAAAGCCATAGATCTCATTCTTGTGTATTTGCAGACTCAGGTTCTGGATACCTATAGTTCCACCTGGGTAGATCTTTGTAATATTCTCAATATTGATGATTGCTTGACTCATTGTAATCAAATCCTATGTGATTATCATAATTAGCCAGATTGATGGCAAAAAATGAAATTCAATACCAATTATTTGGCGCATTATATATTTAAATCTGCACATCATTCGGAACATTCCGAATGTTATAAATTTTTAAAAATTATCAAAATTATAAATCACTATGGCTTTGATGATTTTACAATATTTTCCTTTTCAGATTGTAATTAGCTACAATTATCTATAAATAACATGGCGCATACCATATCTGTAGAGAATACATTATGCCAGACTTAACTGATGAGGATCAATTCATCGAGAGAGCAGGGATCTTCTTCGAGAGTATGGGATTACCTCAAATGAGTGGGAGAATTCTGGGATTCTTGATGATTGCAGAGGAATCACAGCAATCTTTGACACAAATTACAGCACGATTGAGTGTGGCCAAATCCACCATATCTACATCCATGAAAAATTTAATCACCATGGCCATGGTTATCAAAAAGGGAAAACCTGGATCTAGAGAGGATTTCTATGAGATTAATGCCAATATGTTCAACTCTGCCATTACCAATAAGGTGGACGCAGTAAATAAGTTCAAGGAATTGATGCGTGATGCACTGCAGTACACCACCCTTTTTGACGATGATCGCACCAGAGCCATGGGGGAGATGGTATATTTCTATGAGTTCTTCATTGATGAGTATCGCAAGATCTTTGACAAATGGGAGATACACAAACTCAAGCTGATTGCAGAGGGAAGAATAGAGATCTCAAGTACAGAACAGCAACTACAGCAGAAATATGCCGTGACAGAGTGATCACCATATATGAGGGAAAATCTTGTATCTAACCTTTTGTTTATATTCATCATATCCGGGTAAATCATCCACTAGCATATCCTCCTCATCACTGATACGATATTTCAATACCAACACAAAGGGAAACATGAAAAGAAGTCCAAAAAATGATCCCAGAATGATAGGTGTGACCAGCATCATGATAAATAGACTGGTGTACATGGGATGTCTTACTAAACTATATGGCCCATCAGTGATGACCTGCTGGGTATCCTCTACCTTGGCCAAGCGACTGGCATAGGAATTTGTACGTAATACCCAGAAAAAGAAGAGATAGCCTAAAATAAATAATATATCAGCTAGGTATATCAACCATACTGGTACTTCTGACCATCCATTTCTCATATCAAAAGCAGGAAAGACAAAAATACCTAATATGACAACATCAGCAACTCGAATGATCCATCGTTGTTTCTCTCTCTCCTCTCCCTTCTCCATCCTTCGTAATAGCAACTCAGGGTCCTTCAGTACTAGATAGATAAGATATATAAGCATCAAGGAACCAAAAGTACCAATGTACAACCAAGCTTGCCAGTAATCAAAACTCATTGCTGGAAGGAAGAAACAGGCACCAAGGATGATATACAATAAACTGAAGTTGAGGATTGCCTTGATGGCAAGTGATGTTCTATTTATTTCAGTCATCATCTATAATTAGTACTAATAGTAATATATTTCATCCCCATAAGATGTACAATTGCTTTCATTCCGGATTAGTAATTTACATCCTATTACCATATTCAGTCACATATTTGATCAATTGAATGATTTAACCGGTTTTAGTTTATATAATAAAGGTAGTAAATCACAAACATGAATAAGAACATTGCTTTTATTCTAAAATTACTAGCTATTGTATGTCTAGCGGCAGGTGCATTTTTTCCGCTGCTAACAGGTACAGTCTCAATTGAATGGATCACTGGTGCACCACCAGATGCACCAGCTGAATTCTCTGGTACCATACTAGAGATCGGAATCATGGATTTCAGTGCATCAAGCCTGGAATATGATGATACTACAGATGAATTTCTCCTTGAAGAACAGGATGTAAGTGCAACTGACAATGAATTCTATAATGCAATGATGATCCTGCAACAGGTAACCCTAATCCTACTAGGAGTATCTGCAGCATTAATCCTTATTGCTGCCCTAATTCACCTAGGTAAACCCTCAAAATTTGCCTCATTTCTAATTCTACTAGGTTTTCTTGCAGCATTGGGTATTTTGGCACTAGCCTATATTCTACAAACCCAAGCATTGCAGGGAATGGCATCGGGAGGAACTCTGGAAGGTAATAGCTTCTATAAGGATGAAATTCTAACCATCGGAGCAAATTCCTATACTTGGAGATTAACTGCCACCTTATCACTGGGCATGGGTTATTTCATGATAGCTGCTGGTGCGGGATTGTCATTTATCAGTCTATTTCTGAAAGGAGATTATGAGGAATAATTATCTTGGAGGTAGTATATAACACTACTTAGATCAAATCAGATGACTCAAATTTTTGTTTCAATACTATGATAAAGAAAATAACTGATGCTAGCAAAAATGATAGTGCTATCAACAATTCAGTTCCAAATTCAGCTACTTCAAAGAGAATACCAATAACATCCATATAATGATAGATACTTAAAAATTTCATCCATGATAGAGCATCTGCAGTGTATCCGAGTATTAGACAAACTGCCCACACCAAAAATATTTGTATTGAACGAGATCGTCCACGAGATACAGTACCAGACATGCTAATTCCCACCAGAATGAAAACAATTGCCAGCCATTGCAGCCATAACACCAAAAATGCCTGTAATACCAACATCTGATCCATGGTGAATGGGGAGGTGGCAATAATTGCCAGAATTGAGAGATAGGAGATCCAGATGAATAAGGATGTTTCCAGCAATAAGACTGCAGTTCTCTGCAAAATGATAGAAGATCGTGAGAGCTGTAACGCCCATACCACATCCTGATTATTGATTCTCACCTCTTTGGTCGCGATAGAGGCTGCAGAAAAAACAACAAAGAAACCCCAATAGAACCAGGGTAGTGAGAAGAATTCAATGGCCATGAAACCTGTGAAGTCGTATTGATAGGGATGACCTCCAGAAAAAGCCTGCATCATAGGCATCTCAAATGATCCCATAATCTGTTCAAAATCATCCTCGGTTGGAGTTAGGCTAGGAAAATAGAAAATCAGTGAGATAGTCACCAACATCCAACCCAGTAAGCTACCAATATCAGAACGTATCTGCTCGAAGATCACTGGGTATTTCTTTGCCAGCTTGTTCTCAGGACTGAGGAGATCCGACGGTCTCCATCGCTTACTCCCTGTCTTGGGGCTTTTCTGGATATACTCACGAGATTTTAGTATCCAAAGAGAGAGAGCAACAAAGACAAGGAAAACAGCAAGAAGCACATAAATGGGCTCCCAGTTGTACTCACCAGTCAGTAATCCAGCAGATGGTTGTGCATAATACATCAACGAGATATTACCACTCTCCTGAGGTGCTTGACCCGATTGCACACTCATTTCCAGAAACGCAGCATAGATCAGATAGACCACACCTACCTTGTTTGCAAGACTTCTACTGAAGAATTGTATGGCTATAAAGCTTGAAATCGATAGTAGTACTAATCCGATGACAAAGATGAATAGGTGAGTACTAATAATTCTCCCTCCAATATCCGTATCATGCTGATACGAGGCATATGCAGTCAGAATTGCTGCTGAGGGTATAATCGAAAGAAACAGAATTAGTATTGCTGCGAGTAGGTTCTCTATATAGAATTGTCTTGGATTAATGGGCATCCCACCTAATAACATCTCCACACCATCCTCATCGGTTGTTGGAAGTATTCTCGAACCCATGCGAATACTGGCAACTGCCACGGTGTAATATAGATAGAGGCCTATGCTCATCGAGATCCAAAATACATAGCCTGGAGATGCAACATCCAATCCCGGTATAAGGGATAGAAACAGGGTACCATCCATCATACCGATGTATGCTCCAATGTTCTCATCACCGGGATAAAAATAGCCATATGAGGCCACTAGTGATGTAAGAGTGATGATACTGTAAAGAAATGCATCTTTGAATCTCTTCAAATGGTTGGTCATACGAAGGAAAAACATCTTATCACTCCCTGTACTTAGAGAGAAAATACTCCTCCAGGCTGGCAGGAGCATAACTCATATCCTTAATCGAGGGCAATCTCTCGATAATCTCAGCGATTTTCTTGTGATCAGTAATCCTGATCAAAACCTCAGCAGATGCCTCATTGATCTGCAGTAGATCTTCCCCGAGAAATGCAAGTTCAGCAGGGTTGAGAACATCCAATACCAATCTCAGCTTGCGTGTGACTTTTCCAGCCAACTCCTTGACATTCTCCTCTGAAACTAGCCGACCCTCTCGGATAATAGCTACTTTATCGCAGACACGCTGTACTTCATCGAGATTGTGAGAGGAAAAGAAGATGGTTTTACCCGATTCCCTCTCCTTGTCAATCAACTGATATAACCTCTGCTGGAAAATTGGATCAAGTCCGGAACTGGGCTCATCAAGGATGAATATTTGTGGATCATGCATCCAAGCAATACAGATACCTACTTTTTGCTTATTGCCCTTGGATAGCTGACCAATTTTTTTATCCATGGGAACATCAAATAGAGAGATCATCTCCTCCAATCTACTGGGTTTGGCTTTCCTCAATGAGGAAATATAGGAAAGATACCCCTTGACGGTGTAGTTTGCTGGAATATTCAATTCTCCTGGAAGATAGCCAATTTCTCTTCTGATCCCAGGATTATCTCTGTTAACAGAAACTCCATTGATATAGCATTCTCCCTCTGTGGGAAGTAGTATGGATAGCAAACAACGTATAGTTGTGGTTTTACCGGCACCATTTTGTCCCAGAAAACCATAAATATCACCTTTTTTGATTCGAAGAGACAGGTTTTCTATTCCCACTGTTCCCTTTTGTTTCTTGCCATAAATCTTACTTAGATTCTTTGTTTCAATTATTGTAGTCATTATCAAAAACTCCTATGATATAAAGAGCGCTCAGAGTATTTAAATCAAACTGTTTGTTCAATACATACTGAACAAACAATCCAGAATAAATACTCACATATGAAGTCATCTAGTATGAATACATACTGATTCCACAAGGATCAATTCTCGAAGAAAAATACACATAATTATTAATCCTTAAATATTAGAAAATTAAACTTCAATTGCATACAACTGTTAATTAGAGGAATTAAATTGGGTAAAGTAGAGATTAAACTTACAGATGAGCAGAGAGCTTTCATCATTGATGTTGGAGAATTTTTTGAGCAGGCAGATGGGGTGACAAAGATTTCAGGACAAATCATTGGATTATTAATGATTAGCAAATATCCTCATCTACAGATGAATCATATCAAAGATGCTCTTAAAGTATCGAAATCATCTGTCTCAACTAATCTCAGATTTCTCACTGATGTTGGCTTCGTCGAGAAGTTCCATATTCTTGGAGAAAGAAATGATTACTACAAATTCAATGCAGATGTCTGGTCAGTTGCGATTCAGAAAAAAATCGATTCCGTCACTAGTTTTAAGGATCTGGTTCATAGATCTATAGATCTCATAGACGATACAGAAAGGAAAAGCATGTTGAAAATGATGTCTCTAATGTATGATTTCTATGAAAATAAACTTGAATCGATCAAAGATGAATGGATGAAACGCAAAGAACAATTAAAGCAGGATATGCAAAATTAACTAGCAGAATACAATATAGCTTTATTATTGTAGAATATCAGTACAGTATGAACCAAGAAAGTGAAATCCTGGATATATTAAAGAGAATGTTATATGGAATACGCGATGGTGGGGAGGAAGTCTACAAAGAGCTAGTATCAGAAAGCCTGACATGCTTTGAACCCGAGACACAAGGACACAATGTTGATGGGTTGGATTTTCACCTCTTCTTCATGAGAACTTCCAAACAGCAACACCCCTATCACCTTGAGCTGGTAGATCCAAGAATACGTGTTTATGGAGATACAGCTTATACTGCGTACACCTTATTGCAGAACACCTATACTCCAGATGGATACAAAATAAAGAAGGTCAATGAGACTAGAATATTCCATAAAGAAGATGGAAAATGGAAAATGGTTCATTTTCACAGGAGTTAGATGGAGAATTTCTTCTTCCACTGCTCTACTTCTTCCAAGATCACATTACTCCCACAGATAATCAGAACAATTTTCTTGTTCTTGAATAATTGCTTATTCTGTATAGCTGCAGCTATGGTACATGAAGTGGCAGGTTCAATGAGAATTTTCTCATGATTAAGAAATTCAAGGATATACTCCACAGCTACCCTATCATCTATCACAAAGGAATCAGATAAAAGCCTATTGAGGTTATCAAAGATGAAGGGGACAGTTTGCTTTGCCCCCAATGTTCCAGCGATGGAGGTAATTGCCTCTAATTCTATGAGTTTTCCTGCCTTGATCGATTGGTAGAGACTATCGGTACCTAGAGTTTCAACTGAGTAGAGGTCTATATCTGATCTTCCGGATGCCTCCAGTGCCAGAGCAATACCTGTGAGTAAACCTCCTCCCCCCACAGAACAGAGTAGTGCATCGAAATCCAATGATTCTAGCAATTCAAGACCTATTGTTCCTTGTCCTAGGATCACCTCCTCATCAGCAAATGGATGAATGTACAGAATATCATCACTCTCTGCAAGCTTGAGGGCATGATTATTTGCCTCATCCCAAGCCTCACCATGAAGCATGATCTCTGCACCTAGATCCTCAAGAAGTGAGAGACGATAGGGAGATGTGGATGTAGGTAATACAACGAGGCAGGGAATATTTTGTTGTCTGCATGCATGGGCAACTCCCAAGCCATGATTACCTCCAGATGCGGTGATCACCTTTTTGGGTAATTTGTTTTTTAACAAGGCATGAGTTGCACCCCGGATTTTGAAGGAATTCCCTGGTTGCAGGCATTCTAACTTCATGTACACCTCAGCTTCCAAAAGCTCGGATAACCAGTAAGAGTATTTTATGGGGGATGGGGTGACAAATGGTCGAATTATCTTTTCTGTGGATTTGAATTGCTCTATATCGATAATGAATCACCAGATACAATCATCATGAAATTGTTTCATTATTTTAGATTTTTCTCACTCTACCATACCACTCTATCTTATTCTTAAATAATAAATGATGGATATAAAAGATGGTGCGGTTTTGCGTTGCTAGGTGATAATGCAGGATGATAATCTCATCAATTATCCTCTTGATATTAAATGAACTGTAGAATCAGAAACCGCATTCATTTTCTGTAATGCAAAAATTTTTTACTTAAGTATTCATATGATTCTCTAGCTCTTGCTCTCACATCTGGATTAAGGTCTATATAGGCTAGCTCAGATAGAAAGTCCGCATCTCGTTTATTTCTGGAGTAAGTGGCAATCTTATCTAGTGCAGTAAATTTGTCAACCACAGATTTACTATACCTGAATAGATCCTTATACTCCCCCACAAGGTAATTTGATAGCTCATTTGCCAGTTCCTGTTCCTGATGTCTATTCTCCAGGGAATCCACCAAATAATAATAGGATTCGATTTTATTTATAATACTCATAATCAATGTACTCTACTAATTGTATTTTTAATACTAGAGAGTGAGTTAAAAGTGAACAACAGACAAAATTCAATTGTATGAGACCCTTATTCCCTCATCGGGTAAAATCAATTTGCCTAGAAAGTAATCAAATTTAAGAATATTACATCTAGAGATCCCTCCACGACTATACGCAAAAATGCTCGAGGATACTAAAAAAATACGTGATTTCAAAGCACTAGTTCAATCTACGGACTAATATTTATTTTCTTTGTTGGTTAATGATCATCTGAGGCATTAGATTGGAACTTGGACAATCTGGGTTTGCGATATTGTTTGATATCCTACCCTTGAGTGAGGATCAAAAGGTCATCCTAACACAAAGGGAAGAGGATTTTATAAGCAATAATTATTTGGATTTAAGTGATCTAGGATTGACTGCTATACCAGAAACAATTTTCGAGCAATTTGCTGAGATACAGCACCTGAATTTAAGTAATAATGCCTTAGAAGATATTCCACCTGAGTTATTTTATCCTCTCTACCAATTAATGTCATTAGATATGTCTGCATGTATCAGTCCAACCAATCTTGAGGAAGGAGAAATCCTAAGTTTGCCTGAAAAACTATTTGAAAGACAAATTAATCTTATTCTACTTGATTTAAGTGGTAATCAGCTGGAATACTTACCTGACGGTTTTTTTGATAATTTATACAACCTTGAGGCATTAAATCTCTCACATAATATGCTGGCCTTATTACCCATGTCCATTGGTAATTGTATCAATCTAGAGGAATTATATCTTGAGGCAAATTTCCTCCCCATCGAATTCAAAGAGGTGTATGCTGATTACTTGGATGTTCAGGATTTTCTGGCCCCATTCTCCCAAGCATGGCAGGTGATGAATAATCCATTAGATATGTTAAATGAATATACTTTTGATGAAGAGGAGAAGGTTGAGATCAAAACAGACATAGCTGACCAATTAAAAGATGCATTTAGTCTAGATACTTAAAAGGATAAACACACCGAGAAGGATATCTAATACGGTAGGGATACTAGCGAATCTTAGAGCATTCGACCAAGATTGCCCCCTTAAATATACCTCTCCTGATGCTGCAAGTAATAAACCAAGACTGGTTGTGAGACTAAAAATGATGGGGTAGGCCACATCAGTTGGGATCACTCCTGCCAGAAAACTGAGATATAATCCTAAACCAACAACAGCTCCAGGAAACATGGAAATCAACCGGATCATCAGTGGGAAACTAGGTTCTGAATATAGCTTTCGAGGGGTGATTATCTCCAATATATAAAGCACCATCCAACCCAGACCAAACCCTAATAGATCAAAGATGATAATGACCCAAGAGTTGACAGCATAAATAGCACTACCAGCTAATGCTACACCTTGAAATCCTAAAAGAATAATAACAAACAGGATAAATACTCCAAGTATGCGATTTAGTTTACCTATCCAGATTTCCTCCATCATACCATCCATTCTAGTAATCGGATCGATTTTTGGCTTCTGTAGTGATACTTCCACCAAGAGCTGCCGTTCCACCAGTTGTCTACCTTGATCGGTGATATTGTATAATCCCTGTCCTTCTTTGATTACCAGTGGTTCTAGTACCTTGAGATGATGATAGATTGAGCCAGGTTTCAATCCAGTCAAATCTGATAATTCTGCGTAATGTTTGGGTCCTTCATATACTGCGATCAGCATCTGCTTTCTGCTCTTGTTTCGCAATCGATCAAGGTACTCAAAATCAGGATCCATAATCTATACCCACCATCAAATGATATGATATTTCAGTTATTGTCTAAATGAACGAACTACTTGTTCATTATTTTTTCTTATAGGCTATGATGATAATGATCCCAACAAATCCTGCAGCAAGGAGCAAACCAAATGTGGTGGGAGAATTTACAGTTAACCCAAACTGACCAAGGATATCATTGATTAGTTCAAACAATTCATTTTCAATGTTCATAAAGCTGTCTTCATCAACAGAAATCCGGGGATCATACTCTATAATATCTCCCTGTTCCATACTGATAGCAAAGGTCTCACCAAAAGATGTAGCAAAAACATCAATACTAATACCATCGGCCATGGCAGTTGTATCCCAACTGAATAGAATGGGAATGCGAGAATTATTCATATGCATGGAATTATTGTGATACTGAACTTGATTTTCAGGTACACTGGCATCACCTGGTCTGTGATGATGATAATGTCTATGAGGATCTATTTTATTGCCCATAGAGGTCTCAACAGTGTGGAGCATACTAATACTGCTAGTATTTGAGACATAGGGATATTCCAGAACAGTTGACCATTTCCAATCATGAGGTAGATCATTACTGATGTTTACTACGAGATTGAGTGCAAACACACCATCTAGAGTGGATACATCATATCTGACAATTGAATCCTCCTCTGTAAAACTCACATCTCCCAGGGTATCGTCATCAAGAGAATAACTACTCACAATTGTGTCATTGACATCTAAACCTGGAGTATTAATATCTTCAAACTCTACCAGCTCGTACAGGGTGATATTGATTGAATTTGTTAAATCATCAATATCAAGAGCTTCCATATTATTTTTTTCTTTCATATGATCAATCATTTCCTGAGTTGGAGAAACTGATAGGGTAATACTAATACCATCATTAATCTCTATACTTCCGGTGATATTCATATACTCAGAACCTCCAATCATACACCCATCACGCATGCGGGGAGGATCACGATGAGGTGGATTTGGACCATTTGGCATAGCAACAACAGTAGATGTTAGTAACAATCCTGTTGTGATAATAATCAGAGAAAATAGAACTAGTTTTTTCATAGGTATCATATACAAATTGATCATGATATTTAAGATAGTTTGAGTTCAAAAAACACTCAAATTTATTCAAATGCTTGATTTTAAATGATATTTTAATAATCAATCCAGTTTTTCAATTATCTCAAGAATCTTGAGTTTGCCTCCCTTGAGTACCTTGGCATACATACCACGTCTTCCTTGTAGAGTTTTTATGAATTCCTTGATCTTTTCATCACCCACATACGGTAATACACGTAGATTTGAACAGGGGTGACATTCCTCAGTTATTTCAATTTCTATCTCACCTAATCTCCATCGATCGCCAATTCTCAATTCTGCATATCCTAGACCATCTATGGTTATATTCTCTCCTAGATGTCCTGCATTAACAGGCCAGCCCTCCTCCTGTAATTCAACCAGCTTGTCAGTGGTATACAGGAGTAGTGCTCGATTCTTTGTAGATGCCTTATCCTCGGTGCGGTAGATATTATAATCACCTATGATCCCAGATGAAGAGACATTTGCTACCTTCATACACATTTTGGGTATGCCACGTTCTCCAACTGTTTTTTCCTTGGCATTAATCGATAACACATAAGGCATGTATGATATTTTTGTAATTAAAATATTAGTGTATGGACAAATATTCAGTAATTTTCATCCTACTCATCCAAATCTGGTCGTATCAATGAGACCATCTCCTCATTCTCCACGATTAACAAGGCATAAGTAATGAATTTGAGATCTCTGTTTACTACCTGAGTGAATTCTTGCAGGATAATATCTCGACCTTTATTCTTGGACATATACCGGAAAATCTCCCAGATTATTTGTGAGAATTCAGACCCATATTTCTTTTCAAGGTTTTTCACAGAAAGAATAGAAATGGGTTTTACCTTTACTTTATGCGTAGTTAGTAACACCTCCAACTGATCAATCTCAAAGCTATTGGGTTGGGAGCTCTGCTTCTCATGCACAAATTTCAAAGCCTCAACAAACAGACCAAGCTTGGTAGGTGGAGCCCTTTCCAGAGTATTTACCAACACTTTTAACCATTTCCGGAGGGAGAATCGTAATTTATCTTTGGATTCAAAAACCTTGAGACTTACAGATCCTAGGTCAGATATGATAGTCTCTACCTCTTTCTCATCTTTCTTGATTATTCCAATAGTCAATCGGGAATTTGAACCAGTATCCGTGAGAACCAATCTGAATCCATCATTTATTACCATATTATCGATATAATATTCATTGATATCTGCTCGTTTCATGGAGGGAATGGGGATGCCTGATGGTGCCCTTACCTTTTTGATCTCAGGAAATTCAAGAAGTGAGAAGGAACGTATGGCCAGATTCCTATCTATATGCAAATTGTTGATCCCTAGTAGATGATCGTAGCAGTAGTGAATATCGGTATAGACGACCAACCCATTAGGACTCTTACCTACAAGCTCTGCATGTTTATTACGATTAATATAGATACTCTGTACACGATTGCATGAAATACATTGATAACTAGTTCGTGCACGGTTATCCATTACGAATTAAAATTATTAATCACATTTAGCTTTTTATATTATTCTACGATTTCGCGCAAACTATTACAAGTTTACTCGTATTGGGAAAAATCAATAAAATCCTCAGAATCTACCGTCTTTGCAGCAAATATTAGATCCTTAGTTGTTTTAGCTGCTGCCCAACCATCACGCGTAACCAAAATTAAACCAGCTTCTCCTCCTATAGTATCCTTCATAACCTCTAATGCAGCATTTGAAGCCTTCTGAGGCTCTGGATGAATACTCAATTGCAACTTTACTTCCATACCTAGGACTGAACGGATGATATATTCACCTACACCAGTTCCAGAGAATGCCATCATATCATCTGCATAAGTACCAGCACCAATTATTGGAGTATCACCTACTCGTCCTATCTTCTTGCCCAACACACCTCCAGTTGATGTGGCGGCTGCAAATCTACCTTCAGCATCCATTGCAACAGCACCAACAGTACCATATTTATCACGTCGTTCTGGATCTCCTGATTGTATATATGACCCATATCCTCCTTCCTTTTCACGGAATCTTTCAAGACGTTGCTTTGATCTTTCAGTGATGAGTTGATTTGGATCAATCAAATCAATTCCTTGTTCGATAGCAAATTGCTCAGCACCTTCTGAGGTGAATAACACATGTGGGCTGTTATCCATGACCTTTCTGGAAAGGATGATTGGATTCTTTACCCGGGAAACTGCAATAACACCACCCACGTTACGGTTTGACCCGTCCATGATCATAGCATCCATCTCTATGGTTCCCTTTTCAGTCAATACTGACCCATAGCCTGCATTAAATTGATGATAATTCTCCATGAGTTCTACTGCCTTTTCCACTGCATCTACAGCGGTTGAACCATTGATCAATAAGTCCCATGCTTCTTTTATGGCTATTAATACTCCAGATCTAGCTGAATCTCGCAATTCTTGAGGTACTGTACCAGCTCCTGCATGGATGACTAAAATTGGTTTATATGTCACAAGTGATCTCATTTGCTAGTAGCTATAAACATAATTTATGAGTATATTCATTTTATTTCAAAATGCTCAAAACCTAAACAGAATTTTTCTTAATCGTCTTTTTTGTGATTTATTCACAAATTCTCTTATTTCAGGTTCATACTTCTCTGATTTCCCAAATAGATAACCCCTGGCCATATTCAAACAGGGCTTGATTCCTCTACTCTTCAAGAATAGTTGCTTTAATGATCTACCCAATGCAAAGGGAAAGAAATAACCATATGCCCGCATGGCCAGACCATATGAGTAATAATCAGTATTTCCTCCAGTAGGTCTTTTCGGAGTATAAATAACATCATCAAAAAGAATCGTCTTGTAGCCATCTACCTGTGCTTTATAGATGGGGTATGCCTCCCAGCCCTGCATCATAGGGTATTTTCCGCCTATTTCCTTCCAGTAATCATATTTTGCCATTCTACCACCACCTGGCAACATGAAGCCTGAGTACTTGAACGCATCAGGACCAACCATCCGTCCTGCAGCCATTACCAAATCATCTTGTTCAAGAAATTTTGTATGAAGTTCCTCACAATAGGTGGGTGACAAAACCAAATCTCCTCCAAGAAATAAGATATAATCAAGTGGTTCCTCGTCATCATATTTTTGTGCTGGGATGATACTACTATTCCAGACGTCACTCATACCTATTCTACCAACAATAGACTTTTCTCGTTTTTCTCTATTAATCACTTCAACTGAATCATAGCTACGAGCTATTTCTTCGGTCCGATCAGTAGAACCATCATTAGCTACAATAATTTTAACTGGTTTAATGGTTTGATTTACTAGTGAATCGAGTACTTCGGCTAGGTAGGTCTCCTCGTTTCTAGCAGGAAAGCATATGACAATTCTAGGTTGATCCATATTGTCAAGTTATTGAGATAAGTTATTAAGGTAATTTAATCAATCCAAAACTTTTATCTGATTTGCTCAAAGGTCTAGACATCAAATTCTTTTATAGCCTTTCCCAATGCAACATCTATCTTTCGTAAGCGAGTATTTGGAATATTTCCCCTAGTATCTACTATTGGCACCTCATCCCCGATATTATTGAGAACATCTTCAAAATTGAAATAATCATGAGGTGTGATAATTAAAATTAAATCTGCCACCTTCATGGCCTCAGTTTCTTTCAATATCTCATGAGGCACTTCATCAGCTTCAACATGAGAATCACAGACAACCACTTTAGCACCCAAATCTAAAAGTTTTTCAGAAATCGGAATTGCAGGAGAATTTCTAAGATCAGCAACATTTGGTTTGTATGCGTAACCAAAAATAGCGATGGTACTGCCATTTATTGGTCGTTTCACCCGATTTAATGCAATTGAAACTAGATTTATCACATGATTATCCATATTTTCATTTACAGTAGATGCAATATCTATGAATTTCAATGAGGATTTGTACTCCTTGGAGATGTGAAGGAGATAATATGGATCAACAGGAATACAGTGTCCACCCAGCCCTGGACCTGGATAATGAGCTAAAAATCCAAATGGTTTTGTGGATGCGAGTTTGATGACTTCAAACATGTCTATCTGCATTTTTTCCGCGAGGACTGCTAATTCGTTAACCAAAGCAATATTGACTTGCCGGAAAATATTCTCAAATAATTTCGTGAACTCTGCAATACGAGGTGAACTTGCTTCTATGATAGTCATACCCACAATGGTTTCATAAAACTGCTTGATCACCGCTTGGGTTTCATCTGAGGTCGCTCCAAGGATTTTTGGGATGTTATGGACACCATAGGTTCTATTGCCGGGATCTATTCTTTCAGGAGAGAAACACAGCTCAAAATCTTCATGAAGGGATAAACCGAATTTTTCAAGTTCTTCTTTCATTATAACCTCGGTTGTTGTCGGATATGTTGTGGATTCGAGTATGATAATATGTTTTTTACCTGATTTTTTCAATTCCTTTCCAATGGCATCAACAGAGAGATAGATATACTTTAGATCAGGTACACCATGCTTATCCACTGGGGTGGGTACGCATATTATAGATATATCAGAATGTAGAATTGCTGTTTCATAATCACTCAAAAAAATCGTATTATTAGCTTTGGCTGTTTTGATTTCTTCATCAGAAATATCCTCAATATAGGAATGGTTATCCTCAAGATGGTTAAGTTTTCGTTGATCTAAATCAAGGCCATACACCTTTGTATCAGGGTGTATTCCTGCTTTAACGACAAGTGGTAACCCTACATAACCTAAACCAATCACTGAAATAGACACACTTTTCTTGGCTATCTTCTCAGACAGTGTAGATATCCATTGCTGCATACGATTAAGGAAAATAAATGAATATTTAATATATTGTAAACCTAGCCATGATAATATGCAAATCAATATTCAAATGAATTATTTATTCTAAGTTTTCATTAATAATTGGAACTGCCTCTAATTGAGCTGTAATCAAATGATGCCAATACGCATTAGCGAATTTATTACACTTTGCATATCATATAATCAGGATATAACCTCTTTTTACCAATTCACTTGGCTAGTAATCAAATATATGGAAAATATGAATGAAATATGGATGATGTTACAGATGTGTTGAAGTTAGAACTCCAATTATATGGGATTGAGTTATCTGATGCACAACTAGAATCTATTTTCAAAGATTATCCACAATCGCTTTTTCTTGACTCACTTGATCTAACACTTGTGCCGATGAGGAGTATTAATTCAATACAACCGTCTAAACTATATCTAACTAATAATAAACTGAACCTGTTACCAGATTTCTCCACATTGATTGATCTTGAGGATTTATTTCTGACCTGGAATGAAATAGAGAAAATTGATGAAACATCAAGACTTCCCGGAAATTTACGATTACTAAGTCTGAAGGGGAATAAGATAACAAACCTACCTCATCAAATATTTGATCTTAAAAGATTATTACTACTAGACTTAAGCAGGAATCAGCTAGATTCACTATCTGTCAAAGTTGAACAACTTGAGAGCCTATCTCAATTGTATATTGAATCAAACAAACTTACTGAAATACCAGAAGAGATTGTTAATCTCAATAATCTTCAGAATCTTTCACTTGATAATAATACGATTGGATCACTACCCAATTTAAATTCCATGCATCGATTGGAATATTTACGCCTTGAAGGAAATAATCTGCTGATAGTAGATAATAACCTTGCCCTACCAAATATTAAAGAGATAAATCTTAATCGCAATAATATTTCATCAATTGAAAATGAAGCCTTTGTCTCTAAAAAAATGCATTTTCTTGACCTTAGCGAAAATAAACTTACTGAATTACCAATCTGCCTTGCTTCTTTGCCTTTACGTTATCTCTATATTGCTCATAATCCCATTGAGAAAGAGATGCAGGTATTAGAACAGATTACTACTTTGCAGGATCTCAGAATAGATAAAAACCAGGTAGATTATCTGCCTAATTCAATTGATACAAGAATTATTAAAATTATCTAATAATTAATCTCAATAATTTAGAATAAAGGATTCTATTCTATACCAATCATCTAAAATGCTTTTATTACTCAATGTACATCTATAATTGACGATGTCTTTGAGAAATATTCTTGGAAATTACCTGCCTATTATCATATCATTGATTATTTTCTTCAGTAGTATAGCATTTTTAATTGCTGATGTACATATTGAAAGAGGTCATTTGATAGAAAATACCCAAGATAATTTAGAACATTTCTCAAGAGATCTAGATAAGAGTATTCTTGATAAAATTGAACTTGTAGATACTCTTCTTGTTGATCAATGGACATCGGTAGGAAATGAATCCCAACTAGTAAATTATCAGCGATATCTTCAGATTATTCCAGCATATTTCAACTATTCAGGCAGTTTTCTAGCGTTGAACTGGATTAATAATGGTGGAATCATTGAATGGGTATACCCGTATGACCGAAATAAAAATGCAATAGGCATGAATGTCACATATTATTCAAGTGGATCAGGAGGACTTAATGATGCCTTTGCTCTTGCAAAAAACAATCAAACTATTGGAATCACAAGATATTCTGAATTCTATCAAGGAGGAGGAGGTTTTGTTGCATACATCCCAATTATGTATAATTCCAGCTTATATGGATACTTCAATTTAGTTTTTGAATTTCATACTGTTCTGAATGATCTCATTTCCCAGAATGATATACTCAATGACTACTGTATACGGATAGAGGAAAATCAGACAGTGGTTATTCAAACAAACGAAGAATTCGAGAATGATGATGATTATGTTGTACATCATAGAATGCAATTCTACTACAGAAATCTTGATATTTATTTCAGACCTGTAGAGAGTGAAATACGAGGAGTATCGTTTATAAGTACTATTCCTGTAATTATTTCTATTGTACTACTCTGTCTAATTACCTATATATTGGCAAATCAGCTGACTATCAAAAATCGGATAATCAGAGATGAATATGAGGAGAAAGGGAGGATGCAGGAATTAATATTTCAGAGTAGAAAGATGAAGGCTCTAGGTAGAGTATCTGGAGGTGTGGCCCATGATTTCAATAATATTATGCAAAATATCCAAGGACATATAGAAATATTGACCAAACTCAGTTTACCAAAATTGAAAACGAGTAATTTGGAGTTAGATGTAATTAATGAAATTGAGGATTCCCTTTCATCAATCACCAAGAATCTGAAGAGATCAAAGGAAATCACACACCAAATCCTTACTTTCTCAAAACAACGGTCTTTTGAGTACAAACTAATTGACGGAGGCAAGATAATTGCTGAATCTGTTAAACTTGTGGAGGAAACTGCTAATGATGAGATAATCTTTGATTATCAAGATACTAGTTTTGTCTTGTACAGTTCAGATACTATATTGATGCAAATCATGATGAATCTGCTTATCAATGCAGTAGAAGCTATTGAGCACAATCATGGGAAGATAGACATTAGTTCACAGATAAAGCCAACTCCCTGGATTGAAGAATATTATGAGGAATTAGAAAGAAAATTCTCTGGAGAGAAGATGAATCGGGATGAGGTAGTCGTGATATCAGTCAAGGATAATGGAAAGGGTATTAGTTATGAAAATCAGATTAGTGCCTTTGATCCCTTTTTCACAACCAAAAAAAGTGGTACTGGGTTGGGTCTTGGAATTGTTCACCAGAATGTAGATGCCATGGGAGGGAAAATTGAATTAAATAGTCAGATAGAAAAAGGTGCTGAATTTCTGATTACTCTTCCTTTACCATTAAATCAACAGTTACAAGCCGAACAGAAACGTGAATTCACAGATCTCAATGTATTGAGTAATACATCAGTGCTTATTGTGGATGATGAAGAGGATATTCTCCAAGCCTTGAAAACCCTTCTATCAAAATTTGGTATGCTTGTGCAGCTATCTTCTGATGGAGAGAATGCATGGTCATTGCTACAAGATAAGAATTTTGATCTGATTATCATTGATATCAATCTTCCAGGATTAAATGGAATAGAGTTATATCGGAGAATTCTCAACAAAGGTGTTGATCAAAGGGTAATATTCATAACTGGATATTCAGATGAAAAGCTGGATTTTGAAGGGATCAACCTACTTGAGAAACCAATAGATGTAGATACATTAATTCAGATGATATTAAGAGAATTGACCCAAAAATAAATGAGTTATTCATTTGGGAGATTTTTCCTCATACGAGTCAATTTTTAATGGAAGAAGGATACTAAATGAAGTCAAATATCAATTACCTGACAACATTCTCAAGAAATTTAGCTACTATTCTTCCATCTTCTGTTAATTCTTGTTTATCATGATCTAAATATCCATTTTCAAATAATCTCTGTAATGATTTGGATATTTCTCCCTGATTTTTCCAACCCAGTTCAATCAGCAATTCATTTTGAGTCATCACATCATGTTTGTACAAAAAATAATTGAGCATCTCCTTATCCTTCTCATTTGGAATGGGGAAATTCTTAATTGGGTACGAGATAACCTCGGGATAATTCTCAGGCCGGATTGCACAGGTTATAAGCTTTGGAGATCCTATTCCTGTTAAATAATCATTGACTATCTCTCCTGCACGGGATAGTGCTAATCTTATAGCATTCCTTCCAGCAGATAAGTCGAGTAATACCTCGCATTGAGGCCGTTTTTTAAGAATCTGAATAATCTTATTAGCCATGAAGAATGAATTCTGTTGAATATTTTCCTGATTCAACCATTCCTCCTCAATCTCAATTTCTCTATTGCTAGAGATGCTAAAATATTCCCGGATCCTCTTAATATTATTCTCAGTAGACATCTCAATGGGAAATTTTGTTCCATGTGGCTCTTCAGATGCAAACAGACAGATATACGTGATAATGGGAAACTCTCCTGCTATCTGAAAAATTGGATGTTTTTCCTGAACAAAACCAATGGATGAGAAGAATATATAATCAACCACAAATATTCATTATTGATGAATATTATTAAATTGAATGTATATAATAGTATATATTTGATGAATCTATTTATATAACTATGATGAATAGTATTCAATATGAATGAATATCAACTAAAGGAGACACTATAATGGCACTTAACACAGATAAAATAATATGTAATACAAAATTTGACAACATAGAGCCATCTAGGGTAAGATCGATTAATCTACATATCACCAACCACTGTAATTATCGGTGTAGATTCTGCTTTGCACATTTTTACAATACTATCAAGCAGATACCAGAAAAATCCTGGACGAAGATACTTGAAGAATTTGCCAAATTGGGAACAGATAAAGTCACGTTTGTTGGAGGAGAACCTACCTTAGTGGATTATCTTCCAAAATTGCTAAAGAAGGCCAAAGACCTGGGGATGACAACCATGGTCATTACCAATGGATCAAAGATAAATCAACATTATCTATATGAAATAGAGAATGTTCTTGATTGGATGGGAATAAGTATTGATAGTGGGATAGAAGACATCTCCCGACAACTGGGACGAGGTTCGAATCATGTACAGCAGACGATAGAAATAAGTAAACTACTGTATGAACGTGGAATACAACTTAAAATCAATACAGTAGTGACCTCACGAACCTGGAATGAGGATATGAACTGGCTGCTAGAAGAGTTACTACCACGAAGATGGAAGGTTTTTCAGATGCTCCCTATTCAAGGGGAGAATGATGGGGCAGCTGATCTTCTGATCGATGATTACCAGTTTAAAACATTTATTGAGACACATAAAGTACATAATCCAGTTTGGGAATCAAATACCTTGATGAGAGGCTCTTACGTCATGGTCGATCCTTTGGGAAGGTTGTTTGACAATGTATATGGAATGATGAGATACTCAGCACCAATTCTTGATGTTGGACTTGAAGAGGCCTTGAGTGAAATTGAATTCGACATGTTAAAATTCAAGAAGAGAGGAGGGATGTACAAATGGTAATGGTTATCATCTATAATTAGTATTCTAAAGTATGAGTACCAAATTATACTCATGATATTTTCATAGGTTACTGACAAGTAATAAAAAACATCCTTCAATTCAATCTCTTATCTGCACAAATTAGATAAAAATACCTAGGATAAATTGATATGTGGACATTTCAGAAGATGAATTTCAGATCATCCTAAATGATGTGTTGAAACCCTATACAGTTGATCTAGCTGATCAATCACGAAATTTTGAAACTCCTCTTTCAGCACAACAAATCCAGAGATTTCTTGATACTGCAGAAGAATTGGGCATTATTGGTGCAGAAATGGGGATATGGAGTGATATTAGCAGTAATAACCTCAATATACTAAGTGTGAAGATGTTATCAAGTCTATCAACTGGGAACACCTCCGTTGCCTATCTCATATATCAACAAACATCATCAAGTATGTTACAAAGAGCTCTCCCAAATGTCCCAGAAAGTACTATAGCCGTAATTCAGGGTAAGCATGGATTGGCGAGATACAGCCTGGCTCAAGCATTGAAACATTCAGCCACTAAAGAAGATTTTAGCATCCTTGAGGAGTATTTCTCCGGTCCATATCTGGTACATTCACATGAAACATGGGATTACTTGCTCCATCCAGCCTTGAAGGAGAAAAAAATGGTTTTCAAGCTCTTCTCAAAAACCAATTTGGAACTAACTACGCACCGATCCCATGGATTGGATGAGTTAACCCTCTTTGAGTTCAAACCACAAGTTGAGGAAACAGAGTACGAATTCTCAATGGAGCTATATCTGCAATTATTCTGGATGGAGCAATGGTCATGGTTTGCCCTGGCAGTTGGAACTCTGACCAGAGGGGTTCAACTGGTGAAGCAGTATATTGAGATCAGAACTCAAGGTGGACATGCAATCGTAATGTATCCTGCCATTCAGCTCATGCTGGAACAGGTTGATACTACATTACGAATATCCCAGGCACATCTGGAAAGAATAGCTACACCAAATTTAGCTGCTCTGCTGGATATTATCTCCATCAGAATCTCTCTTATGCCCCAGATAGTGAAAGCAGCAAATAATTGCATGCAGATTTTTGGAGGTATGGGCTATATGAGAGATGTAGGAATTGAAAAAATTCTCCGAGACATCAATCTCTTTGCTGTAAGTGGTGGATCAACATCTGAACTCAAACTTTTCCTCTTTGCTCTTCAACATGAAACTGTCAACCAAAGTTTTACAGATTCTGGTATTGCAGGATTTCTGCCTAACGTTCACCCATTGTCCCCATTCGCTGCGTTCACCTCCATATCAAGAATTACTAGATTCCTAGTAAAATACAACCCACAACTACTCTGGGAACAGGATACTGCAATGCTCCCGAAGCAGTTGAGAAAGCTGAGAAAAGACAGCAGGAATTTCGCAGAAAGCTATTTAAGACCACTTGCTTTAAAGTATGATGAATTGGATCTCATCAGCCATGATGATTTGCACAATGAGGTGCGGGAATTATTAGTAATCGCAGCAAAAAAGGGCATTTTGAGTGATCTATTGCCCAAACCCCTGGGATCATCACCTATATTGCAAACTAAATATTCCCTAGCTCTGAAATCATCGATCAAAACAGAAGAACTTGCCAGGGTAGACGGGGGATTGATGCTTCTTCTAAGTGCTCATCACCTTGGTATGGGACCCATTCTCATCTCTGGAGATCTTAGGGCGATACTGAGATTGCTACCTATCTACAGAAAATTAAAGAGAGGAGAGCCATATATTTTTGCCTTTGCCATCACTGAACCAGAAGCAGGATCAGATGTAGAAGAGAGCCATGGTGCAAGCGTGATGAAACCCGGCACTATTGCCAAGCGAGTACCTGGTGGTTGGGTACTCAACGGAAGAAAGCAGTACATCAGTGGAGGTGCCATTGCCTCGGCTATCACGCTCTTTGCAGCTCTTGAGGGAGAGGGGATGGAATCCTGGACCTGTTTTCTAGTCACCAAGGATATGCCTGGGTTATCTGTGGTGAGAACTGAGTTGAAAATGGGTATGCGTGCCTCTGATGCTGCAGAGATAGAGTTAGTTGATGTTTTCGTTCCGAATTCAAATATCATAGGTGGATTACGAGGTGGATGGGCAATTAACAGGGCAGTGCTCAATCTTTCCCGTATTCCAGTAGGATCGATGGCAGTAGGATTTGCTCAGGCAGCTGTTGATATCACAATGGATTTTGTTACTAGAGAAACACTGGGACGTACTCCATTAATTCATTTTCAAGAATACCAACTAGCCCTGGCAGATATGATTGCTGAAACCTCAGCCATCCGCCAAGTGGTCTGGGAAAATGCAAAGACATGGCATCCTACTCAACGTAGATCTGCCATAAGTAAATTTTATTGCTCAGACAGAGCAGTCAAAGTAGTCTATCGGGCCATAGATATCATCAGTAATCGATCTATAGTACACCAACAGGGGATAGAAAAAGTACTCAGAGATGTGAGATTAACACAGATATTTGAGGGTACCAACCAAATAAATCGATTGGCAGTGATTGAGGATACCCAAGATGAATTACTTCAAATGATGTAAATACTCATCTCCTTTGGCAAAAAAGTTATTATCAACAAGGGTTATTGGTTATTGATGCAAGCAGATCCCTTCTTTGATGTTGAGCAGGAAACGGTAGATACAAGTCAGGGTATGGTTGATCTCCCCATACTGTACTATGAAGTGGAAAATGTCATTGCCTTCTTTCTCTGCGATAGAAAACGAGTTGAGGCATTTCTCGAGAACACTGCGTACACACTTGGTTTAAGCCTTTTTGGCAAGGCTATTATTGGTCTTTCGTTTTACAAATACAAGAACACGTCCATTGGTTCCTACAATGAGGTTGGCATAGCTATCCCTGTACTCAAAAAAGTGGAGAAGGAACCTGTCAGTAGGTATCTCAATCTTTACAGTAAAATGGAAAAACGCAAGATAGGATTTATAATCCTTGATCTACCAGTCAGTACTGAGATTGCCAATGCTGCAGGTAGAGAACTCTGGGGATATCCGAAATTTGTAACAGAACTACCATTTGAACTGAATGGCCGTGTATTTTATGGTGCTGTTATGGACCCAGAAAAAGGAGAAATATGTACATTGCAGGGTAAGATGGGGAGGGGATTTAAGATCCCACCACTGTCGTTGCTCCTGTACTCAACTGTTAATGAGAAGGATATCAAGACGGATGTCAATGTGCGAGGTAAGGTGAATTTTGGAAGTGGTAGAAAAATGAGATTCTCAGTAGGTGATAGTAAACATCAAATGGCACAACATCTTCGTGATCTGGGATTAGATGGGAAGAGACCAATTATGCTATTCAGAACCACTGCCTTTCAATCAAGGCTTAATAAGGGAAGGTAATAGAATTAGGTTTAGAATTTTTATGGAGTATCAGCTGTAAAAACTCTTCAGAATTTTATAATTCCACTATTTGAACAATGACCTCTTTAAATACTAAATCCGATATTATTATATTATGGGTCTTCCAACAGTTCTCGGCCAATTAATAGATGAGATCGCATCATCAGATTTTCAACTCACAGAAGAATTGGCTAACAGAATCAGTGATACTACTGCAGTATTTCAAGATAATCCTGAGAAGCTGATTGAGATAAACATGATCGTGGGAGTTCAATTGGGAAGGAAGGGAGAGTATGCCCATGCGGATGAGTATTTCATGGCTTGTTGGCCCCATGCTCATAGGTTGAACCGTGAGGAGGGGATGTATGCATGGCCCTGGGGGGAGGAGAAGGTCAATCCTGTGGATACACTTGAGAGAATAGATCTCTACCAGTTTATCCAGCCTTTTTATGAGGTAATTGAACCAAAAGAATATTTTGCATTTCTTGAATTCCAGCTGCGATGCCAGGAGGTGGTGGGCATGATCCGCAAGGGAGAGTATGCGGGGGCCAATGAGCGATTGCTGGGTCTGTTTGATCATCTTCCACGGTCGGTGCATGTGAAGAATGAAGTGCTGAGTGAGTTGAGAAAGGAGTTCAGGGAGCAGAGGAAACTGGATCTGCAGGTGCAGGTATTTGATTTGGGTACATTCTATCATTATCTAGGGATAAGCTATTGGATGATCTCTGATCTTGAGAATGCTAGGATTAATTTTGAGGAGAGTTTGTATTTCAGGGAGAAAGTAGGACATTATTTAGATCTACGAGGGACTTATAATAATTTAGGATCTGTTTACTCCCAATTAAATAACCACAATAAGATGTTGCTCCTTTATGATAAAGCTATTGGATTAATCTATGATTTTGGAAGAAAGATAGAGGCGTTAGATACATTTCATTCACTATCGAATTATTATGGATCTATTGGAAATTTTGAAAAAGCCTTGGATTTCTCATCTCAAGCTTTGGAGATTAGTATTGAAGAAGGAACAAGTAGTCAAGTCTCAATTTCTTTGTTGTATCTTGGGTTAAGTTATCAGAATTTAAAAATGCCCACTAAATCGCTTGAAACTTTCAATAAAGCCTTACAACATTGTAAAACAGATAATCTAAAGTCTAAGTTACTTATGTTTTCAATATTTTTGAATATAAAATTGGGTAATTTGGATAAAGCAGAGAAACTATTAGTTGATTTGAATAATGTTACTTTGGCAATTTCTACACCCCACTTCAAATTATTATATGATATTTCTGAAATCCAATATAATTTAGCAAGGAAAAATAATATTGAACTTAAAAATTTGAATAATGTAGTCATTGATATCTTATCAATGGAGTTATCAAATTCAATATTATATTATATTCTTCTATCAATTTTAAATTCCAAGATTTGGATAGAACCCACCATATCTAATTCAATTAATAAACTCTTTTCAAAACTAAATATGGAAGATAGTTTTGTTAAACTTGCATATTCTGTATATTCTGCGACAAAGGCAAAAATTGAAAAAACTGAAGAAATTAAAGAATATATAATAGCTTTGGAGAATAATAAAGAATTCAATTTTGATTATCTTGAAGATGATATTTCATCCTTTATTGAGAACATTAATTCAGAAATCGATATTGTTGTAACCAATGCTGAAATAATCTTTTCAAAAATGCTTAACAGAGAAGAATTTTTACTAGTTACTTCCTTTTAGCAATCAGAGACTACTCTCGTATCTGGACTACAGGCAGAACCTGAAAATATAATTCCAAGCAAGAATGGTAATAGTGCGATAGTTATGCGTAATAATTTAGTTTTGAGCATACAAAGGTTGTGGATGTTGATTATTATAACTCAGAGGTACTAGGGAGTGGGGTGAAAGTATTGTTTTCTTTTAAGATGTATTTATTCGCAATCAGTTCATTCAAAATCAATAACAATGGAATCACCAATTACTGCCATTTTATCCCAATTTATTGATTGGATACTATCCAATATTTCCCTGTTTGCTCTAAGAGTTATTTTAGCGAGACTTGGATAAGTAACATCCGACAAATCGAAATTTATTTTCATTTGATTATTATTCCTTTGATTTATTTCAACATAAATGAATTTATCATCTTTTTTTAAATCCCAAGGCATCCATTGATGATCATTTTCAAATTGGGAAAGTGAGTTCTCTGATAGCTTAATACATATCTCCTGTAATGAATCAGCAAAAGGGGTATTGTCGGGATTTCGATCATCATCTGTGAAATTCATTTCATGCATACTGGCAATATCATATGCAAAATACTTCATCAAGAATAATTTTAGAGAGTTTTCTTCAAGACTTGAATACATTATCTTATACCATGGATCTCCATTTTGTAACTGTTGATCCTCTACAATCCAATCAAAATTAGGATTTGAGGTTATTAGGGTATTAATATCAAAAGAATTTGGGTCAATAGAACTAAGAATTATTCCAATCCCGTCTTTCCATTCTGAATTCATTACTTCCAAATATGACCCATCTCCAAGCCAAACAGCTACCTTTTGACCTAATTTCCTTGATGGAGGAAATGGGGCTAGAATTTCTACCAATTTTTCAAAATCCATCTCAGAGAGAGAGAAAAAAATGTGATCAAATGCAATATAATCCTTGAATTTCTTGCTCATAAAATGTTGTTGATAATATATTAACAAAAGAGTTTTGCAGGATTATCTTAAGGTTTGGAAATTTGATTTTATTTCAATGATAAATTCAAGAATAAGAAAACCTTTTCAGGGCTATTCAACAAACTCGCTACACTTTTTGGTGTATAATGATACTTACACATAATTTGATTAATAAATTTTCAATATATCAATATATTATCTAGTAGAAACTTGAGGGGGTTCCTTCTCCTTAACGGGCCTATCAACCTTTGTAACGGTTTTAATCAAAACTATACATCCTATTAAAAATAATATCCCATAAAATGTGAGAATTTTTTCTAGTAATGCGATGTAGCCAGCTGCAGTGAAGAAAGGAACAGGACCTAGGCCATAGATTAGGAGATATAATATGGAACCGTTTGATTCAGAATTTGGATAATTTGTATTGTATAGAGGGATTATCCATTTATATGTGAATATTAAGGAAATAATTGACAGAATCAGGGCTGTAATAAAAGTAAAAGTAACGAAATAAAGTGCATTCAAATAACTTATATCCATGATGGATGATAATGGTGTTTGATTATAGAACCAGATGAACAATGCGAATAGGATTGAAAGTACAGAAAATATTAGATCTACATTCAGATAAATCCAATTATTATTATACCCACATTTTTTGTCATATTCCACTATTAAGTTGATTATTCGCTTCACTAAGCTGATAGAAAAGTAACATGATAAATATTATTTGATATATTGATTAAACGGTGTTCAAAATTAATATCATGATAATATCAATTTAGCTTTCATAAAAGCACTTTCAGGACTTCAGCAAAGTCGTTACATTTTTTAGTGTAAGATGCTACTAACATACACTATACAAAGCACAGAGCTCATGAAAGGGAGGGATTTGACGAGGGGACCCCTCATCCCTAACTTAGATGGTGATCCGTCCGCACCTTCAGGTACGGACACCTTGTTACGACTTCTTGCGCCTCACTGAACGGAGTATCGTGCAGTGCCGTTAGACTTTTTCATAGCTAAAACATCTAAAATGTAAAGATTTTTAGATCGAAGCATTCAGAAAATATAAAATTATCAAATTTAGGAGGAGAGTGACAGGTCTTTAATTTTATTAATACCATCAATAGCAGGGATATAGTCTCCTTTTATACCCAAACATCTTTTATAACATTCCATAGCATTCTTGTAATCCTTTAGAAGATGATATGCATTCCCCTTGAAATACCAAGCCTCATGCATTAATGGATTATTTTTGGCAATGCGACTGTATTTCATAAGAGCCCCTTGGTAATTCTTTAATTGTAAGAGAGTGTGACCAAGCAGCATTAAGATGAAATAATCATCAGGATGTTCCATCAACATCTGATTGAATATCTCATACGCCTCCTCAAATTTCTTATTCTTATAAGATTTTATCCCCATAAATATCTCCCTCAAATACGGATCTGCAAAATCAATTTCAATATTATTATGAAGAGAATTTTGAATCAAGGATTTGGCCTTTTCTATCTCATTCTTCAAAACGTCGACATTAAATTCAGAAAAGGGTAATTCATAATCCTCTGGGAGCAACTCTTCAATAGAGTTCAGTTGATCCTCGGTGAAATTAATTGTCAAATCCTTTACATCATTTAATATGTATGTATGTGTATCATCCTTCAAGCCTACAACCATGGGCCTAGAAACTATTGTTGTTTGAACTCTTTCGAAATCAGTGAAAAGAGTCATTCCATAGGATAGAATTGATGTGATTATGAAGCAAACTCCTAATATGTAAAGTAGCAGAAAATCTGTTTTCAATCCTGTTGGGACTAGTATCACTCCTAAGAATAAAGATATCCAGTATATTTTTTTCAGAGAAGGTTTAGAATAGGATCCCACGACTCTTTCAACTTTCTTATATTTCTTGATCTTAATAAAATAACTATCAATTTTTGATTATATTATATATTTTTGACAATACTTATAGATTAATTGACAATCAAATAAATCGAAAAATCGTTGCGCATAAAAAAAGCCCTTTTCAGGGCTTACAACAAACTAACCACATTTTTTGGTGTAAGATGCTACTAACATACACTATACAAAGCACAGAGCTCATGAAAGATAAGTGTTTGTCTGGGGGACCCGAAAGCCCTCCAGAATCTTAAATTAGGTGGTGATCCGTCCGCACCTTCAGGTTGTATAAAAGATAATATGTGTTGAGAAAAAGACTTTATATATTCAATTCAATATAATTAATTGTACATGACCACGGACAATCTCAACATTAAAATTCCACGAGAATTGATATCATTATCTGGCATCCCTGAAAATGAAATTGAACATGTGAGTATTGAGATGTGGGTTTATGAATTGTACAGTGAGGGGAAAATAAGTGTATCAAAAGCAGCTCAGCTTCTAGATCTCAAAGTAGATCAATTTCTAGTAGATTTCAGAAAGAAACGAATGGTCAGAATAGGTGGGCCACAAACTATAGATGAGGCAATTAGTGATTTTGATAATTTGGAAGTTGTAGTAAGGGACAACAAAAAATGATTATTCTAGATAACAGCGTCTTGAGTGCATTCACAAGATTAGGACTGATCAATTCATTTGAACTAATGTTTGAAGAGATTATTATTCCTACATCAGTTAAACAGGAATATAGCATGAGATTTCATACAGAAATACCTAAATTCATCGAAGTTATTTACAGTCAAAGATCACTAACGGAGTTTCCACCTCAGTTGACTGAGGCTGATGTAGATGTTGTGGAACTAGGAATATCAAAAAATATGCTAATAGCATCAGATGATTTGACTCTTAGAAAATTTGCTAGATCACAAGGGTTGAGAGTAACAGGATCCTTGGGTATCTTACGAAAAATGTATTTGTCATACCAAATAACAAATACGGAAGAGTATAGAAAATTATTGTACCAGTTATCAGAAGATGTATACATGACTGAAAATTTAATTCAATGGGCATTAAACACTGAAAGAGAATAATATTTTGATAATTTCATGTAATGGATGGAGGTTTTGATTTTCATAAGGAGATAGCCAGTAGGGTGCCCTTCCCTCATATATTAAAATTTCAGCGAGATATTTCCAAATAGAGATACTTATGTTGGGATTGAGTTGTAATGGAATGGCCTTTAGTTAAGTGTCATTTTCTTTAGGTCGTAAAATGCAATATCTACAAATCAATAATGAAGCAGGTATCGGACCATTAGACCCCGACCTTAAACACGCAATAGTACTTCATCTAGGATATAATTCTATTTTTAGACTTTTTTACAGAAATTGTAATTAACAAGAACACTGGCAGAATTGATGGATAATATAGTATACTACTGTTTGTTGTAAGAATATCAGTGGGTCTAGAATCCTTCCCATATTCAATGTCACTTGTTACAAGTTTTAAAGCCAAAGCTGATTCTGTCTCTCCATGGTAAAATATAATTAATTTAATCTCTAGAATATTTTGATCTAAGATACATTGTTGAGTATTAATGTTGGATTGGATAAAACCAAATAAATTGAATTTTGCTGTAGTGTCAGCATTTGAATTAAGACCCTTCTCACTTGCAAAATATTCATCTGAAAAAGCACAGGCAAGTTCGGTTTCATTGTATCGATATTCATCATAGCTTTTTACATGTAAATTTTCATTTATGGATAAAATCATATTAAATGTACCTACAGGGAAGCTGGAATCATTAATAATGAGTAGTTGATAATAATTATTATTTTCAAATAATGTTTCATTTGTAAACGAAATCACAAATGAAAAACTATCATTTTCTGCTGAGAATGATAGATTCTCTTCAAATAGAATTACCTCTGTGTATCCTGAAGATATGAGGGTCAAGTTCAAAATCAAAAGAAAATATAAAGATATCCAGTATATTTTTTTCAGAGAAGGTTTAGAATAGGACCCCACAGCTCTTTCAACTTTCATAAATTTCTTGATCTTAATAAAATAACTATCAATTTTTGATTATATTATATATTTTTGACAATACTTATAGATTAATTGACAATCAAATAAATCGAAAAATCGTTGCGCATAAAAAAAGCCCTTCTCAGGGCTTCACAACAAACTCACCACATTTTTTGGTGTAAGGTAAGCCAACTTACGTACACTAAACAAAGCACAGAGCTCATGAAAGGGAGGGATTTGGTGATTTGAGTGCCACCTCTTCCCTAACTTAGGAGGTGATCCGTCCGATAATACTATGTTTTGCTGAGATTTTTGATGTTTCGATAATTTGACTTTTATAAGTTTAAATATCGAACTGTTGTACCTATATTTCATGGGTCTTTCAAAGGATCTTGATGCACTGATTTCAGAGATCTCAAAACCAGATTTTCAACTCACTGATACCTTGATACAAAGCATTAGTGAGATTTCAACATCACTGCAAGATGATCCTGAGAAATTGATTGAGCTAAATATGCTCGTGGGAGTACAGCTGGGATCCAGGGAGGAGTATGCCCATGCTGATGAGTATTTCATGGCTTGTTGGCCCCTTGCACATAGGTTGAACCGTGAGGAGGGGTTGTATGCATGGCCCTGGGGCGAGGAGGAGATCAGTCCTGTGATACGCTTGAGAGAATAGATCTCTACCAGTTTATCCAGCCATTTTATGAGGTTATTGAACCAAAAGAATATTTTGCATTTCTTGAGTTCCAGCTGCGATGTCAGGAGGTTGTGGGTTTGATCCGCAAGGGAGAGTATGCGGGGGCCAATGAGCGTTTGCTGGATTTGTTTGATCATATTCCACGATCAGTGCATGTGAAAAATGATGTGCTGAGTGAGTTGAGAAATGAGTTCAGGGAGCAGAGGAAGCTGGATCTGCAGGTTCAGGTATTTGATTTGGGAACGTTTTATCATTATTTGGGTTTGAGTTATCGATTTAATTCAGATCTGGAAAATGCAAGAATAAATTACAATGAAAGTCTTTGGTTCAGAGATCAAAAAGGTCATTACCTAGATTTGCGTGATAACTATGGAAACTTAGGAAATATCTATCTTGAAATGGGTGATTTACCCACTGCAACTAGTAAATATTCCACAGGACTTGAATTAGTCTATGAATTTGGTGAGGAAATCGAAACTTTTGAATTCCTAATGCAACTTTCAATATTGTATAGAAAACAAGAAGATTTTGAAAAATCAATGGAAAAAATTTTGATAGCTTGTGATCTAGCAAAGAAATCAAAAAATGATAGAATGATTTCTAGATCATATAGAGCATTAGGGAGGAATTACCAATCATTGGCACAAACAAATGAAGCCTTAATGGCCTATTCTACAAGTTTGAAATATAGTAAAAATGTTATTTTAAAATCAACTGTATTCATGGATTATATTCCATTATTAGAAACCTGTGGAGAAAAGGAAATCGCATCTAACTACTTAAATAAATTATATGAGTATGCAAAAAATCAAGAACATATTATTCTGATTTTCCTCTATACTATGATAAAATTGGATCTTGAAGCAAGAAGAGGAAATGATATAGATGAAACAACAGTTAGGAAATTCATTGTATATATGGAGAACCAAACGATTCCAGCAGATTACAAAACTAGAGGAATCCTTGTTCTCATGAAAATCGATTTGCTCTTTAATCTTGATTTTATCTATGAATTTCTAAAGATGAATGACACATTTAAGGAGTTAGAAATATGGAATATCTATGGGATAATTAAAAAAGGAGATAAAATAATTCTAAATGGAGATATAAAATTTGAAATCTATAAGAAAGAAATTACTGAAGTATTAGAGATAACGAATAAAGGGAAAGATGAAGGGGTATACCTTAAAATGGGAACTAACTTAATTGATGATTTTTATATAAATAAACTCTATAAAGTTGTTAAGGAATAATACTTAACAACCAAAAGATTCCTCAAGATAATAATCACAGGCAGATCCTGAACAGATAATTCCAAGAAGGAATGGTAGTAGTGCGATAGTTATGCGTAATAGTTTTGTTTTGAGCATGCAAGTGTTGTTTGATTGATTATTAAGTCTCAGAAACACTAGGGAGTGCTCCGAAACTATTTCTTGAACTATTTCTTGTTTTTGGATGCTGCTTTCTGGGCTCGTGATTTGAAGCCTGCATTCTTGCCACTCTTGTCAGAATGGGACTGAATGCGAGAGGCATCCTTTAATGTCATATTCTTCTTTGCCATTAGTTCACCTCCTGTTTAATTTGTAGGATAGTCTCCCTGTCCATCCACTGTGTCTCTATCACCTCTTTGGGGAAGAGGTTGGAGAAGCGTATTTCACCCTGAACCTGTGGATCTATAAATCAACCTAAGGAGATTAAAACTGAATTGAGAGTGAAGTAGATGGTAAAATTTGGAACTTGGAATCTTAAAAATTCAGTAGAAATTAAGTAATCCAATATCGGTAAAATAAGTTGTTTATATATCGAAATCATTGTCCATATTTCATGGGTCTTCCAACAGATCTCGGCCAATTAATAAATGAGATCGCATCATCAGATTTTCAACTCACAGAAGAATTATCACAAAGAGTCTCTGAGATGTCAGCATTACTGCAAGATAATCCTGAGACGTTGATTGAGCTGAATATGATCGTGGGTGTACAGCTGGGATCCAGGGAGGGTTATGCCTATGCTGATGAGTATTTCATGGCTTGCTGGCCACATGCACATAGGTTGAACCGGGAGGAGGGGATGTATGCATGGCCCTGGGGCGAGGAGGAGAAGGTCAATCCTGTGGATACACTTGAGAGAATAGATCTCTACCAGTTCATCCAGCCTTTTTATGAGGTTATTGAACCAAAAGAATATTTTGCATTTCTTGAATTCCAGCTGCGATGCCAGGAGGTGGTGGGCATGATCCGCAAGGGTGAGTACGCTACGGCTAATTTGAGATTGCTGGGTCTGTTTGATCATATTCCACGGTCGGTACATGTGAAGAATGATGTGCTGAGTGAGTTGAGAAAGGAGTTCAGGGAGCAGAGGAAACTGGATTTGCAAGTTCAGGCATTTGATTTGGGGACGTTTTATCATTATTTGGGTATTTCATACTGGTTGACTTCAGATCTTGAGAATGCAAGAGTAAATTTTGAGGAGAGTTTATGGTTCAGGGAGAAAGGGGGTCATTATCTTGATAAACGAGATAACTATGGAAATCTAGGAACCATTCATAGAAATAAGGGAGTTTTAGAAAAAGCTCTTCATTACTATCAATCCACCTTAGAATTATTGTATGAATTTGGAGATCCTATCGAAATAGTTGATATTCTCTACCAGTTAGCACAAATAAAAAGGAGGATGGGAGAATTGACAGAAGCTTTGCATTTTTTGATTGAAGCGAATAATGAGTGTAAAAAATATGGGAATAGATCGCAACAAGCTGAATCTTATCTTTTATTGGGAGAGGGGTACAAATATTTATACAAATTTGACGAAGCAAAAGACGCATATTCCAAGGGATTAGAGCTTGGGGGAGATATCAATTTATTATCAAAACTATACTTCTTTGAAATATTGATATTAATCAAAATTGGAGATATAAATAGAGCTGAACTTCAGCTGCAAAAATTCAAAAGTGAAATTATTAAATCAAAAGATAATAATATAAAAACTAAATATCTAATTTGCAAATTAAATTTAAAATTGAAGAAACAAGAGAAGATTCCTAAGAATGATCTTGATTTCTTAATCAATACTCTCTCGGATCAATCTATACCTATTGAGATAAAGGCACACGGATTGATAATTCTAATGATTTATGACTTGATATATGGGATGAGTGAAGTCAAGAAAATTAAGAACATGGACGATTGGATCAATTCTGAAGAATTTATTTATTTCTTCTATTCCTATATAGATTCCAAGAAAATATTATCAATTGAAAAAAAAATTACTATAGAGATCGATAATTCCGATTTCATTTTGGACATTATAGATGCAATTGATAATGAATCAAAAGACAGTGAAGTAAGTCAATTTAATAAAGATTTAGTCATAAAAATCCTTGAAGAGTACTTGGTCACAAAGGTATATAAAATTGTTGAGAAGTAGTATAATCAACATCCAAGAATTTTATCAGTTCCAGCACCACATGCTGTTCCTGAAATAATAATCCCCAAAAGGAATGGTAGTAGTGCGATTGTTATGCGTAGTAGTTTTGTTTTGAGCATGCAAGTGTTGATGGATTGGTTATTAAGTCTCAGAAACACTAGGGAGTGCTCCGAAACTATTTCTTGTTCTTGGATGCAGTAATAATTGACAAATTGTGACTCAATCTCTAGGTAGCATTAAATGCCCAAATTATGATAAAAATCTATGTTAAAAGGGAATATTGATATTTCTAAATTATTATCAATTCCTCAGCTATCCTTTTCTAATCTATCACATGATAAAACTAAGTTTGCATTTTGCTATAATAAAACTGGTCGAATTGAACTATATATCATGAATATTAATACTAGAGAAGTAACTCAAATTACTCATGGTGAGTTACCAAAAGTAATGAGATGGGGATATTTATGGGCTAGAAATAATAGGGATATTATTCTAAATATCGATCTTGATGGCAATGAACAAAATGATACTTTCTTATTCAATACCGAAACAAGTAAAATGACTAGACTATCCAATACACCCAAAGCACAGGAGTATGTCATTGATATTTCTCCAGATGGTGAATGGGTTTCCTATAATTCAAATGTGTATGGTCAGCAAAATGTTTTCATTATGAAACTAGATGGTTCAGATATAACACAAATTACAGCCACAGATAATCCATCAGAGGGTGGGAAATTTTCACCAGATATGAAATATCTTGTATTTTCTTCATATGATAAAGGAAAAGACATGAATCAAACTGTCTACCTATATCATTTGAGCCATAAAGAAGTTGAGGAACTACCGGGAATACATTTAGGTGCTTTTGATTGGATCGGTGTAAACTGGAGTGATGATGGGAAATTTCTCTTCTATACAAATGAAATCAAAAATGAGATGTGTGCAGGTCTATATAATATTGAAACAAAGAAGATAAAATATTTTGGTAAGAAACTAGAAGGTGAAATTTCTCCTGTTGCTATGACACAAGACAATAAATGGTTAATATGCATAGCAAGTAGAGAATCAAGTGATTTTGTTGTTCGTTTTAATACCGTTTCTGGAGAAATGGAAGAATTTGATCTCCCAAGAGGCTGGATTACAGGTAAACATTTAATAAATGATGAGACTATTATACTTTATATTAATACTCCAAATTATCCTGGAAAGTATATATTATTCAATTTTGAAACAAAGAAATTTGAAAACCTATTTTTTGTGGAATTAAATGATATAGATCCATCATTATTTGTCAATGCAGATCATATTTGGTATGAATCGATAGATGGTACTAAAATACCTGGAATACTTTACAAACCCAGGAATTTTGATTCAAGAAATACTTATCCAGCAATAATTGAACCTCATGGAGGTCCAACTGCTCAATCTTATCTCTACTTCAACGTTTATGCACAATACTTCACAGATCTAGGTTTCATTTACTTTCAACCCAATGTTCGAGGTTCTACAGGATATGGAATAGAATTCAGAGATGCTTGTATAAAAGATTGGGGGGGAAAAGATCATGAAGATTGGATAGCAGCACATAAATATCTAGTAAATTATGTATCTGCAGATCCAAATGCAATAGGATTGTATGGTGGATCTTACGGTGGTTATGCTACACTGTGGTGCATGACTAATTCACCAGATTTTTGGAGATTTGGTATTGCAGATATACCAGTATCAGATCTCCATAATTTATACGAACATTCAATGGATCATTACAAACATTACTTTAGACAACAGATGGGAGATCCAATCAAGGATAAAGAACTCTGGATAGAGAGAAGTCCTATCACACATGCCAAGAACTTAAAGAAACCGTTATTATTACTTCATGGAAAAAATGATGCAAGATGTCATGTTTCGGAAAGTTTGAATTTTGCAAAAGAATTAGAGAAACATGGGTTCAAGGAGGAGAAGGATTTTGAGATTGTGATTTTTGATGATATTGGTCATGGGGGGTATAGCGATATTAATTTCAGGATCAGAACGATAAGAATTGTAACAGAATTCATCTCTAATGCATTGAGTAAATAATTACTGAATAAAATAGAACTTAAATCTTAAAATTCCCAACGAGGTGTTTAAAAGTATAAAAAAGTCGTTTCAGGGCTTCACAACAAACTCACTACATTTTTTGGTGTAAGATGCTACTAACATACACTATACAAAGCACAGAGCTCATGAAAGGAGGGATTTGACGAGGGGACCCGAAAGTCCCCTCATCCCTAACTTAGGAGGTGATCCGTCCGCACCTTCAAATCAATTCAACTAAACGATCGATCAATAAGGTGTATAAGCCTTAATATTCTATATAGATTCTATCTGAAACATAGTATTTCTATTTCACTAGTTTCACTGATCAGTATACTTTTATTTCAAGATGAATCTAATATTGTATGTTTATTGATAGATCAAAAATATTGGCTGCAGTTTGCAGGTCCCTATTTCGTAGATAATTCTCCTCTAAGATCTGATATTACAAAGAACACAAAATCTGGAGAAGCAGAGCCTGGATTTGCAATCCAACTTCAGATAGAAGTGTTAAGGTCGAAGGCAGATGCTTGTCAACCTCTAACTAATGCAAAGATGGAAATATGGCATGCAAACGCTTCAGGAGACTATTCTGGAATAGTTAGTGCTGGAACCGACGGTCATGATTTCAGTAGGGGCCACCAAATAACTGATTCAAATGGATTAGTTGTATTTGATACAATATTTCCGGGTTTGTATGCCGGTAGAACAGTCCATATACATTTTAAGGTTATAACAGATGAGATTGATTTTACATCGCAATTATATTTCAATCAATCATTTTCAGATGAAATTTTTGACTCTTACTATGAGCAATATGGAATACCTATCACATTAAATGCAAATGATGGTATTTATCATGAAACTTTGGAAATGGAAGTTTTCATCCAAGGTCAACAATACGTAGCTAATAACACAGTTACAATTAAAGAAATTCAAATTTGGTGGAGAAAAATGAGATTGAAAATCTGTGGAAACTAGAACAAGCCAGTCAAAAAGAAAACCAAAGTGGCTAATAAGTAATTTAATAAAACTCGAGGATTTATTATCTGAAAATAACAATTTCTAGTTTCGCTTAAGAATCTCTTTCTAACCCGAAATTTTCAATTCATATTTTGTGTATAAAAGACTCTCTTTCAATGGCTTCAACAGCAACCTCACCACATTTTTTGGTGTAATAACTTGATCAGTATTTTTCTCCTCATTAATACATATTCAATTAGCTATCTAAAGTAAGATCCACCCCGTATATTCATACTCTCATTTGTGATAATCGAACCTAGAGATTATTTCAACTTTCTAATATTTTATTTTTACGTTTTATTGGAGCTATAGCAATTAGACATAAAATCGATAATATTCCTAGTGCTGAACTATCTGAAGATGTACTAGTTTGGCTTTTTGTAGAGGGTGTTTGATCTGTACTCTCTGATGTTGATGTGCTAATATCAGCAATTGTTGTGCTTTCGGTGGTAGATGTAAGTTCTTCAGAATCAATTGTGAAAAGGATTGAATTTCTGGCCATATTCCCTATTTCATCTACAGAGATGATAGTTAAATTATGCTGACCTTCAGTGAGGTCTGTCCATATAAATCCTGACTCAATTGTAGAGGTGTTTTTCATAGAATCAAGATATATTGTCGTTGTGTACGCGTGCTCATCACTGATTTGATATGACACAGTAACAGAGGATGTTGAGTAAGATTGATCCTTAGGACTTGTAATAGAGATACTTGGGGCAAGAGTATCAATGGTAAAATTGGCTTGAGCCAAACCAATATTTCCAAAATCATCCTGGGCGAGGATACTAATATTATGGTCTCCCTCTTCTAAATTCAATATCTGAGTACCATTCTCCACAGATGTTGCATTGCTTATTCCATCTATTAGTACGATTACATTGCTTTTTTCTGATATATAATACTCGATAGTTAATGAATTATATAATCCATTATTGGTAGGAGTAATAATTTCTACCTCGGGGATAGTTAAATCAACTTGGTGATGAGGGACAATTACAGGGTTTTTATCTTCACATAGGCCATCTCCAAATATTTGATAAGCAATATCACCAATTCCATCATTATTTGCATCTTGACCAGGATAATCTGACCAATAATTATAATTGTAAATATTTGATTGATCTATTGAATATCCACCCAATTCATAAAAGGCTTGTGACGACAATTGGTTATTATATACAAAAGAATTATTTAATATTTTAATCTCTGATCCTCTAAATTGGTAAACTCCATACAGTCCATTAAAGTAAAAGCCATTATTAAATATTGTAAAGTTATGATTAAATAGGGAAGTAGAAGTTGAATGGAGATAAAGTCCTTCTCTCTCATTATCTCTAATGATATTATTTGAAATGATAATATCTGCAGAATCACTTACATATATTCCTTTGAAATCATTATTTGTGATATTATTTGACATTATTGAAATATACTGGGACTCTGAAACAATATAGATACCATTTGAATTATCATAAATATTATTCTCTAATACTTGATTATTACTTGCAAAATACAAATAGAGACCATATGTATTTTCAAATACAATATTCTTCCTGATAATCATATTTTCGGAATTGCTTGCCCAAATTCCATACTTATTTTCATATATTTCATTGAATTCAATGGTATTATTTCCTGCACTATAGAAGGCAATGCCTTTATCATTTGAGAAGATATAATTATTTATCACGAAATTATCTCCTTGAAGGTCATCATTCAATGATATTCCTGCTGAATTCCCAAATACTGTATTGTTTACCAAATTTACATATCGAGAGGAAATCCTTATTCCGACATTTGATGTTTGATTATACGCAATGTTATTAATGACATTAATATACTTGGACAATGTGGAATAACCCGAAAATGAGAATCCTGCATACTCATTATTGTATGCAATATTCTTTGTAATATTAATATCATAAGGCACACTAAAGTAAAAACCATTATTGCCATTCTCACTAGCTATATTATACTCAATTAATAAATTACTAGATTGCATTACACGAAAACCATAATTACTATTAACAGCCATGTTATTGGAAATAATTCCATTAACTACATTACTTAAATATAGTCCAGAATGACCTGAAAGTGAACCACCGTCTAGAGTACTACCTCTAAGAATGAAATGAACATTTGTATTACTGATACTAATTGCATGTGAATCACTTGAAATATTGAGATTTTCAATAATATACGGATTTGATTCAGATCCATTTCCATTCCAATTATTGCTACTTGCTTGCAAGTTAAAATCCGAATCCCCATTAATTATTATAGGATCGGAAGCAACAAGGCTTGAGCTAGGTTGTTTAATTGTTTCAAAATTTTTTTCAGAGATTTGAAAATTTTGATACTCAAAATCATCTGATTGTTGAATGAATGTTGTAATTTGGGGATTAGAACCTTCAGTTGAAGTATTATTGACACTTAGGATAAGAATTACGATAATTAAAATTGATTTCGGAAATTGAGATCTTCCCATAAACTTAGAAATTATCCCATTTATTTTAATTGTTTCGAGATGATTTGTTTTTTAGAAAAATGCAAGTATTTTTTCTTCTCTGTTTTTCAAGATATTTGTGTCTGGAAAGATTATACATTGGTGTTTACTTATCCTGATCTTGCCATCAATTGTCATTTATATTGTATGCTCTTCTTCCCTGGTTTGGTCTTTTTATTGGAATTTCTTTTTTATTAATATTCAGCTATATCAATTGGAAGAGATGGAAAAGAATGAAATCTATACAAAAAGCCATACAAGCTTATGAAAATCAGAAAAACAGGTTAATGTAGATTCTGAAACCATTTTCGGATAAATGCTGAAGAATATATTACAGAGATAACCCTTCTCACCAAATACAATGAATTTGTTAAGAAGTAGCTAACCTTGCTTTTGAGTAAGGTAGATAACGACTCCATGTGCCACAAAAACCCAAGAGTTTGCGATATATTTCCATCCTGCATATGGTGTTTTAGAGAAGGTTATCTCATTCTGGACCTGCTGATCCAGTGCTGTTCCCAGTAATCTATCAAGCCCTTTGCAGGGCTATCACAACAAACTCGCCATATTTTTTGGTGTAAGATACTACTAACATACACTATACAAAGCACAGAGCTCATGAAAGGAGGGATTTGACGAGGGGACCCGAGAGCCCCCTCTTCCCTAACTTAGGAGGTGATCCGTCCGATAATACTATGTTTTGCTGAGATTTTTGATGTTTCGATAATTTGACTTTTATAAGTTTAAATATCGAACTGTTGTACCTATATTTCATGGGTCTTTCAAAGGATCTTGATGCACTGATTTCAGAGATCTCAAAACCAGATTTTCAACTCACTGATACCTTGATACAAAGCATTAGTGAGATTTCAACATCACTGCAAGATGATCCTGAGAAATTGATTGAGCTAAATATGCTCGTGGGAGTACAGCTGGGATCCAGGGAGGAGTATGCCCATGCTGATGAGTATTTCATGGCTTGTTGGCCCCAAGCACATAGGTTGAACCGTGAGGAGGGGATGTATGCATGGCCCTGGGGCGAGGAGGAGATCAGTCCTGTGGATACGCTTGAGAGAATAGATCTCTACCAGTTTATCCAGCCATTTTATGAACATATAGAACCTAAGGAGTATTTTTCATTTCTTGAATTCCAACTGCGATGCCAGGAAGTGGTTGGGATGATCCGTAAAGGGGAGTATGCTAGTGCGAATGAACGATTGCTGGGCCTGTTTGATCATATTCCACGGTCAGTGCATGTGAAGAATGATGTGCTCAGTGGACTGAGAAAAGAGTTCAGGGAACAACGGAAACTGGATCTGCAGATGCAAGTATTTGATATGGGGACATTTTATCATTATCTGGGGATTTCATATTGGTTGACTTCAGATCTTGAAAATGCGAGAATCAATTTTGAGGAGAGTTTGTGGTTCAAGGAGAAAGAGGGTCATTATTTGGATTTGAAGGAAATTTATTCCAACCTTGGATCTATTTGCATGGTTATTTCTGATTTTACAAAAACACAAAAATATTATCATGACTGTATTGATTTAATCTACGAAAAGGGCAATGAAGAAGATGCTTTAGTAGTACTACTTAATTTATCCTTGTTATATAGAAAAACCGATAACTTAGAAGAAGCCCTTAAATATGCTGAAAAAGCCAATGAAATTGCAATTATCAAAAATTCAAGAACAATGATGATAATTTCTACTAGATTTATTGGTGAAATTCATCAATATCTAGGAAATATTGAAACTTCTATAAATTATTTTGAAAGGAGCCTCAGCTATGGTCCAACCGATAATTCAAAAACATTAATTTTTCTTAACTACGTTCCACTCCTATTAAGAGAGAATCAAACTGAACTATCAATAAATTATATAAAAGAAATGTCAAAAATAAATAAAGAGAATGATAATATATATTTTGAATTCATTTATAATTTCTTGATATTAGATTTCCAAATAATTCAAAGATCTGAAATTGAGGTTTTACCTATTATAAAACTTTCAAACTTAATTTGTGAGAATGCAATACCTGATGATTACAAAAATAAAGGAATACTACAATTAATGAAAATAGATATCATTAAAGATGAAAATTATTATTCAGAAATAGAATCTGTGAATAATCTATTTTCTGACAACTCATATCCAGCTCTTATTTATGAAGTAGTTAAGGGAAAAAAGGTTCTAGAAAGAGCTGAAATCAATCATCTTGGAGAAACTGAGATTGAAAATCTCTTATTATTGAAGGAAGTAGTGAAAGAAAATCAAGAAAGAGGAAAAGAACTTAGTTTAAATTTTATAGATGAATATTTAATCAATCGAATTTATATCGAATTAGTAAATTAACAACCATCAATAATGGGACCACCATGTGTTTCACATGGATCAGCAGAACCAGAAAAAATAATTCCCAAAAGGAATGGTAGTAGTGCGATTGTTATGCGTAGTAGTTTTGTTTTGAGCATGCAAGTGTTGTTTGATTGATTATTAAGTCTCAGAAACACTAGGGAGTGCTCCGAAACTATTTCTTGAACTATTTCTTGTTCTTGGATGCAGCACTCTGGGCTCGTGATTTGAAGCCTGCATTCTTGCCACTCTTGTCAGAATGGGACTGAATGCGAGAGGCATCTTTTGATGTCATATTCTTCTTTGCCATTAGTTCACCTCCTGTTTGATTTGTAATATAGTCTCCCTGTCCATCCACTGTGTCTCTATCACCTCCTTTGGAAAGAGGTTGGAGAAGCGTATTTCATCCTGGATCAAACAATTAAGTATCTAGAAAACTTATTATCTTAGAAAGGCCATATTTTATTGAATGGATAAGTATATTATACTCAAAAGACGATATGAACTCATCATCTTTTTTCAATTACTCTTAGGGATACTTATGGAGTTGATATGATATATTTTCAAGGAAAATAATGAATGAATAGGGACCTATCCTGCAAATTTATTTGAATTCTTAAATATGATGAAATTATCTCTTAGCGACTACAGAGATACTATTCAAATGAAAATCAAATACTTCCTAATTTTTCACATTTAATGAAGATTAATGTAATCAAAGGACTACTTAAAAAATATTTGATAATCGCTCAGTGATATAATCATGATCTATTAATGAATCATCAGGAAACAACCCATTCATAGTCCATTGCCTCAGTTCATGGTTACCTGCGATTTGTGGAGGAATTGAAATTTTATAGTTAGCATCTAAATTGCCATTAACACGTATCACCCCAGCGTCCATACTGAACAAGTTATCTGGAATTCTCACTTCGAGAATCGCTCCGATAAAATTTTCATAGTTGTAGATCCGTTCATAGGCCGATGACTGGGAATAGTGAGAGGCTGAATCAATCACATCCTTCATCATTACCGATGCTTTTGCCTTAGTTCGACCTTTCACCTCGAGGTTGAGTATAACTGGATAATTGTCGTCAGTGCTTGTTCTTGCTTGACCCATCAATCTATAATCGGGACATCGGTAAATTCCAGGAATGGCGACATAGAAATTAATCGCATTAGATTCCAATAAATTGATAACATGGAACATCAATCTTCCATTCAAAGCTTCAGCAATATAACCAACTATTGACGGGAACTCTCGAGTATATATCCAATCACTGACAAGATCAGTGTGGGGAGAGCTGGCCATTCGTCTACCAATCTCACTAAATCTATGAAGACTAAGCACTCCCCTGCCAATGTCAATAGTATTGATTGGGGTCTGGGAGCTCTTACCTGTTTCCGTGTATAACTGGAGTAGGTCAATGCTACAAGTGTATGGTATGTATAATTCTGACATTACTAATCCTCCAGCAGAAAATGAATATCAATGATCAAATTATGCAAATCAGGAATACTTGTCTTCTTTACTTCAATCTCATAAATTCGATCGTTATACACCTCGATCATATTTAGGGTTTCGAATTTTAATAAGATCATCTCAAGATTTGCATTAAGTTCAATTTCACTAAGATTGACTACGAAAATGTAATTAATTTGGGGACAAGGTGATACTGAGGGAACGCAGAAAATTACCCAGTTAACACCCATCTTGAAAATCAAATCTTCGGAAAATGGTTGTTTCACATTTTTATTTATCGCAATCTCAGAGATTTCATGAATGTGAGGTAAAACATCTGCTAGATCAGTCTCAGCAAGGTATTCCAGCCGCGGTGAGTTCTGGTATTTTGATTTAAAACTACGGATATATTCTCTAATGGATATAAGATACTTCCTTTGACTATCCTTGATTTTTCTTGTATTCTTATGATTTAAACCGTAAACCATATCATTTTTCATTCTTTGATATATTTGTAATCTATAATGGTATAATATTGCGGCTACTTTCATTCTCCGTAAATCAACATCTTGTTCGATGCTTCGGATAAGTATAAAGTCGTAGAATTTGGGATAATGTCTCAGCAATAAGCCCAGTTTTGTCAATGCAAACATTAAATCATCACTTGAAATTGAAATTTCATTCATTTTAGTTACTCACCCTCAATTGCATTTCATACAACACATTTATCTCCTCAACAAGACGTAAACCCTTTTCCGTCACATAGTACTTTCTGCGATATGGGTTGTTCAGTTGGTCTGGTAGAATAATTTCATGCCTTTCTAAATTTCTAAGAAGATCATTTATTAATTTCCGGGCATGTCTTGAGGAGAATTGTTCTAAGCTTTTTGGATGGGTATACTTCATTGGAGAGGGTATTTGCCTTTCCTTGTAGTAAGATTGTAAATCTTTCTTGGTAAATGAACCAGGGAATTCCTTAAGAAAATTACCTAAGCTATGAAAAACTAGGTAGAAATAATTCTCTTGAGATCTCTTAGTGGTAAATGAATCCCTCATTTGCTTCAAATCTTCTCTTTTCTCAAATATCATATCCAGTTTCTCTGAGTATGCATATATTGGGGAAATATTGATCTCCTCAGAGATCATAAATCCATTACTGATGTATGTATTTGTTTTTCCATATATGGAAAGCATTATACAATATCGTCTGATTTCATTACAGAATTCAATAAAACTGTAATCTATGGTTGCAGAAAGTTGAAGCAACACATCACTATCATTATTCTCATTGATGGAAGCAATCTGTGATGGGGCTTCAAGTAATTTCAGCAAGCATTTGCAATTCGGGGAAGATTTGGCCAGGTTAGTAATCTTATGATTAATGAATGTGATTGGATTGATCCCGATCCTATTCGGCATTGATAAAACATGCCAGTCAAGATCGGTTGAGTTTAGCAAAAAATCCATCGCCACATAATTTAGAATCGACCTGTTATAAATATCAGATAAAGTACGAAGAAAGGTACCAGTTAAATTATTATCATGATCACCAATCTCTGTCATAAAGAAAAATAATTCTACATTGAAGATTTTTGATAGATTTCCTAAGTTGTTTCTATCTACCTTATCCAAATCCCCATCAAATTCATCATTATAATTTAAAACAAGAGATCCATATGGAAGAGAGAAATGTTCTGGATCCTCATCAATAATATATTCACCAGATTTGATATTCAAAATACTCTTATCCAGACGTTCCTGGGCATATTCCATCAGATCGGATATGAAATTATCAGTTTTTATTGGTTTTACATTCATATTAATATTATATATGATCAATAATTATATTAGGGTAGCGGATATTAATATCTCAACATAGCCTCTATAAATGTACTACTTATTAAATAATTTTTTAGTTGAATTATTAATAAAATTGAATAATGATCTCATTTATATTTTATTTTAGGTATAGCAGGGTATGGTACTCATGAGCTCATGAAAGGGAGGAATTTGATGAACCTAACTTAGGAGGTGCCCCGCTGATTTTATTCATTTTTTGCCTTACGACCGTAAACATACTAGTAACATCCCTCGAAATTAATAGTTAAGGTCAAACTGGCTTTTTTTAAAATCCATGATATTATTTTATCAAACGAGTTTCCAACGAGCGCGACCGACGTTGTGTAATTAAGGTACCAATATTGATAATCGGCCTACTTGCACGAATAGTACACGGATACGTCACCAAGTGAGACAGATTTGACTAACATGACTTACACCATAATACACCGCGTCTACCTACATGAAGAATATTATGTTTTTCAGGTTACTCAATTTCATACTTGGGCCAAATATAATGTGGACAGTTCAAACCACCTGGATTTTCATAGAATGTTATGCATCTTGAAATTCACAAAAAGGCAATTGCATGTTCTCCGTCTGCTGCACCCCGTTGGTATGAGACCCCTTGGACTTTTATTGGATATGGTAATACAATCGTGCATGACTGTCGGACTCATGTTCAAAAAATCAGGCCGATTTGTACGGATAGAGATCGGATATTAAACCAGTAATATTTTTGTTTTTGTAATTGAAAAATCGCCACTAAAAATTCTTTAAATGAAAAATCGCTGCGCATAAAAAAAGCCCTTTTCAGGGCTATTCAACAACTCACTGTCTTTTTTGGTGTAAAACATATTCCGGTTTCGCTAAAGTACACATTTATTACAAAGCTCAGAGCTCATTAAAGATGGGATTTACAGAGGGAGCCCGAAGGCCCCCTCTATCCCGACTTAGGAGGTGATCCGTCCGCACCTTCAGGTACAGAGATAATAAGAAGTGCAGAAATTCGATATTAGTCCACAATGAATTTGTTCACTGAATCTTTAATAAATTTTTAAAGGAGCTATAAATGTCTCACTAATGGAATTATTGGAACAATTAGAAGAATTATTAATAACACATCAATTTAATTCTGCTCAAGATTTGATAGAAAAATTCGATCCTAGTACACCTTTGCATATATTACTTAGCTTAAGATTGAAATTGGCTCATTCTGAGATTGATCATACTTGGCCTCAAAGAATTATGATAAGGAAAGAAATACTAACTCATTTATCCGAGATGAAGCTCGCAAGTTCCAATGATATTGAAAATCTCTATTATAACTTTCTGCTCTCTGAAACTATAAATCAATACACCAAAAAAAAGGAATTTCAAGAAACTAAAGATGAAGATAGTACATCATTCCTTGGTATTATGGATCATATCAATAGGATTGCTAGAATAGGGATTCGGCTGCCTTATAAAGATATCGAAACACAAATTCAGAAAATCAAATCACCTTATCTCAAAGCAAAGGCTTTGTTCCATTATCTTTCTGATGAGTCAATTACGGAAATGCAACATGTTGAAAATGCTTGGAATATAATTATAAAAGGAAATCAGGAATCAAAACTGAAAATTATGATTGGAGAATCTTTATTGATGCAGAAGTTGTTTAAGGGAGATATTCTATCTGCAAAAGAGCTTGGAGAGGACCTAATTAAGACAGCTTCAAATATTGGTCATATCAGCAATATAGGACAGCTCAATGGTCTACTTTCAATGATCAGTAATATGATGCAGAACAAAGAGTTATCAGATATGTATACATCTCAAGAGATTGATTTCTACTTAAAGGATGAGAACTATGATAATTACTGTTCAAATCTTAATAAACTTGCTTTCAGTGAGCATAGACAAAGAAAATATGATAAGGCTAAAGAAACTATTTCAAAAGTAATAGAGTTGGGCGAGAAATTTGATAGAAATTATTCAATCAAAAACAATTTCAATTCCCTAGCCAGTGCTTATGAATATCTGGGAAATTACGAATTGGCTAGAAAATATCATGAAAAAAGGGTTACATCCTTAGAAGGTCATTTTACACAACCTATAGCAATTTCTGAATTGTGTAACTTTTATGTTGTAATTGGTGAGTTAGATAAGGCTGAAAACTTGGCAATGCAGATGAATGCTAGTAAAATGGACCTTGAATACACCGTGGATAATATTGATACAATGATGGCTTTTTCATTGTCAGAAATATATAGAAGAAAGGGACATTTAAACAAAGCAATTCAAATCCTTGAAGAGAACTCACCACAAAATATTGTATTCAATCAAGAAAGACTGCTTAATAGTTTAGTAGAATTAGCATTCGAAATGAAGAATATTGATCTATCAATCAAGTATTTTGATCAGTATGCCAGATTTCTTGCGGATCAGGATCAAATATTCCAAGATAGACATAAAATAATATTAGAGGTTTTACAAGCAAAAATTCTCTTTGCTCAAAAAACTATGAATACAACTATTAAGGCTAGAGAGATAGTTGGTAGAATGGATATTGATGACCTAGTTTCAAAAGGAAGAGAAACTAATGAAATCAAATTATTATTGGTTGAATTATTTCTTGAGGAATTGAAAATGTATCCATCAGAAGAATTGTTTCTAAAGGTAAATGAGACAATTGATGATCTAATCATCCAGAATGAATTTGGTTTCAACCGTATTATACAACTTCAAAGCATGATATTAAAATCTAAAATGTTAGTAATCGAGCAGAAAATGCCAAAAGCCCTTGAAATATTAGAAGAAGCAAAGGAGCATGCAATTGGAATGAAATTAAAAAATATCGAGAAGGAAATTGAAATAGAAATTGATAGAGTAAAATCAATGGTAGCTAAATGGAAACAGGTCTTAGATGTTAGTACCCATATAACTCAGATGATTCAAGAAACAAAAATCAATGATTACATCAAAATAGCCAAGAGTATGACAGGAAGATAGTATTTTCTCTGCGCATAAAAAAAGCCCATTTCTGGGCTATTACAACAAACTCGCTACATTTTTTGGTGTAGGGCATACACTGACTAATATACACTATACACAAGATGATTTGCTAAATTGCTACAGAACAGAGCTCATGAAAGGAGGGATTTGACGAGGGGACCCGAGAGCCCCCTCATCCCTAACTTAGGAGGTGATCCGTCCGATAATACTATGTTTTGCTGAGATTTTTGATGTTTCGATAATTTGACTTTTATAAGTTTAAATATCGAACTGTTGTACCTATATTTCATGGGTCTTTCAAAGGATCTTGATGCACTGATTTCAGAGATCTCAAAACCAGATTTTCAACTCACTGATGCCTTGATACAACACATTAGTGAGATTTCAACATCACTGCAAGATGATCCTGAGAAATTGATTGAGCTAAATATGCTCGTGGGTGTTCAATTGGGAAGGAGGAAGGAGTATGCCCATGCAGATGAGTATTTCATGGCTTGCTGGCCCCATGCACATAGGTTGAACCGTGAGGAGGGGATGTATGCATGGCCCTGGGGTGAGGAAGAGGTCAGTCCTGTGGATACGCTTGAGAGAATAGATCTTTACCAGTTTATCCAGCCATTTTATGAGGTTATTGAACCAATAGAATATATTGCATTTCTTGAATTCCAGCTGCGATGCCAGGAGGTGGTGGGCATGATCCGCAAGGGAGAGTACGCTACGGCTAATGAGAGATTGCTGGGTTTGTTTGATCACATTCCACGGTCGGTGCATGCGAAGAATGATGAATTGAGTGAGTTGAGAAAGGAGTTCAGGGAGCAGAGGAAGCTGGATCTGCAGGTTCAGGTATTTGATGTGGGGACGTTTTATCATTATCTGGCAATAAGTTACTGGATGATCTCTGATCTTGAGAATGCGAGAATCAATTTTGAGGAGAGTTTGTGGTTCAGGAATAACAATAAAACAGATATATACGATCTTGATGGGAGTTATTCGAATTTAGGTTCAATTTATACTTTGCTAGGAGAATATCAAATGGCTAATAGATACATACAATCTAGCCTTGAAATTGCTTTCGAACTAGGTGAAAACTCCAAAGTAATAATAATTCTCATTCAATTAGCCACATTATCTAAAAAACTTGGATTATTAGAGACATCTTTGAAGTATTCCCAAATGTCTTGTGAGAAAGCTGAAATATTGAAGGATCAGGGAATGCTGAGTAAATCCTATCGTTCTCTAGGGAATATCCATTCTTGTTTAAACAACTACGAAGAGGCTATAGCTGCTTATTTGCACAGTATTCATTATGCTGAAAATGATAAAGAAAAATCTATTGTAGTATTGAATTATGTTCAACTATTAATCACTTTGAAAAGAGAAGAGGAAGTGTCAAGATATCTTCAGATATTGCAGGAATTATCATTGAATAAAACGAGTATCTTTTTTGAATTCAGATATTTATTGGGTTATCTTTCTCATCTGTCTAGTCTAGGGAAAACAATTAAGATTCCAGCACTGAAGAAGTTTATTAATATTTACCAGAATGAAATCATCCCAAGAGAATATCAAGAATATGGATATATTTTCATTTTAAAAATAGCTATACAACAAGATAATGAACTCATTACTCAAGTAATAAAAGACTATATTTCTAAATATTCTAATAATTATTATTACTACATATATCTGATTTCTAAGGGTAAGAAAGAGCTCCAAGGTTTAGAGGAGCTTAATGAAAGCGAAGTAGAGACTATTAGAACACTCTATCAAATTTATATAGATAACCTAGATTTGTTTATCGAAAAAGCATTGAATGAATTTAACAAATATGTAATCATTAATAATATAGAATCGTAATTAGCAATCTGTAATTGGATTTCCTGCCTCATCAGTGCATATATATGGATCCATAGATCCTGTTAGTAGAATTCCCAAAAGGAAGGGGAGTAGTGCGATGGTTATGCGTAGTAGTTTAGTTTTGAGCATACAAAGGTTGGGGATGTTGATTATTATAACTCAGAGGAACTAGGGAGAGGGGTGAAAGTATTTTTATTGTTCACTACATTTTTTGGTATAAGATGTCACTAAAATACACTATACAAAGCACAGAGCTCAAGAAAGAACAATTATATCCTATCAAACCATAGTGGTTTTAGTAAATGGTCAACTTTTGCTTTCAATCCTTTCTCTGTACAATTTTGATCTATGCAGAATTCAATTTCAGAATTTAGATAAAGTATGGGAATTGAGAATGTATATTTGTTATCCTGTTTGAACTCCAATCTGAAATTCTGGTCGTTAACTCCAAGTGTCAAAATATTATCCTCAACAAATATACTAAGATCTGGATACCCTTTCTTGGTATAAACACCTGTATACAATTCCAAATCGATTTCAGAGTTGTTTTCAATTTTCTCCTTTTCATCTTTATTTTCATTGTCTGTCTCTAATTGATCAATCATCTTCTGCCAATAATCAAAATCATCTTCAAAGAGAATTCTATTTACTATCTCTAATACAACTGGATATGAAAGATAGTTTGATTGCTCATTTATGAGACAAATAATTCCCAGTTCTTCATCAGGAAGTATAGCGATCATTGATGAGAATCCGTGTAAATGACCCGTATGATGGTTTAGTTGTTTTCCCCTGTATATTTCATGGAACCAGCCCAGTCCATAGCTTTTTGCCATTGAGTCCTTTGAATCGGGTTTAATCCAATCAATCCCCATTCCACCGAATATGTGGGGACGGAGCATGTAGTTAACTGTTTTCTCTTTCAGTAATTGTTTATCCTTTACTTTTCCCTTGTTGAGGATTAAAGAAATCCACTTGGATAGATCGTTCAGTGTTGATTTTATTCCACCTGGACTGAAAATATCCAAATTATAATATTCAGTTAACTCGAGTTGTTCATCATTAATTCGATATGGTTTAGCCATTTGTGGATCATTAAGAATCTCATTATCAAATGTTGTACTGCTCATATCCAATGGGTCGAACAGGTATTTGTGTAGAAACTCTGTAAATGCAGTCTTGCTTGTATCTGAGATCAGTTTTGCCAGTACATAATACATTATATTGTTGTAGATGTGATACTCTCTTGGTTCAATATAAAACTCTAGATGAGGCAGTTTATCCATAATTTTCTGATAACTCAGCTCGTTCTCAAAAAACCATGAAAACTCATGTCGGGCAAGACCAGTTCTATGGGAGAGAAAATCAACAAGAGTGAGATGGTTAGTGGCATAGTCATGATTTACCTTGAAATCTGGCATGAAATTTATGATTGGGTTCAACCAGCTAAGCTTCTTCTCTTCAACTAACTTGGCTATTGCAGCAGCAGTGAAAGTCTTTGTAACAGAACCTATATCAAAGATTGAATCCTCTGTAACAAGTAATTTATTTTCAAGATCCCTGTATTCAAATCCCCTTGAGTAAACCCTTTTATCCTTGAGCACTACACCGAGTGCCATTCCTGGTGATTTTCCGGAGGAGAAATGCTTTTGAATTTTTTCCTCAAGTGGTTGGAGGATCTCTTGAATATTTTCCATTGAGTTGTAATGGAATGGTCTTTAGATAAGTGTCATTTTTATGAAGGAGAAAATATATAATGAATTAAACAGAATTCTTCATATTTCATCAAGGAACCTGATCTTAACTCAGAAGTGATCTGACTTCCTTTTACTATTTTTCAAGCATTAACTTTCTTTTTCCATATTTATTTTGTATCTCAATTTCATTTATTATCTCATCGTCATAGCTTATTGTTAATCTGGTTATACCATATTCTGTATTTACCAAATAACAGTTATCCTCCTTATTAAACTCCAGAGTTGCTTTTCGTAATATGGGCTCTATATCTAAATATAAAACAGTAACATCGATTGGATCAATACTATCCAATTTATTAATGAGATATGAACCTAATACATCAAATGATATGAGATCCATAGAAGGTATAGAGTTGCTTAGAATTAAATCCTTTGGATTAGATGTAATTAGCCATTGGTTATCCTTCAGGATTAGTTCTAGTTCACATTTCACACTGTCTAAAAGTTTCCAAACAGAGTATTTTATTGGTTTTCCCTCATCCAAGGTGACATGTATTCTTGTTAACATACTTGACAAATCATTAGTAACGTGTAAAATGATGCTATCTTCATTTATCGCTATTCTGTATTTTACAGTTACTTCAGTGTCATTCTGCAATTCTGAGTATTGTAAATAATTCTCGCCCAACTCCTCCTCATCCAAACCATTAAACCAGGTGGAGGGAGATTTATATTCATTTTCAATTTCAAAAAACATGTTATCCAATGCTTTCTTTGAAAGCCATTTACCTCTTAGAAAAACACCTGTAGGAGATTTCAATGTACTAAAATCATCAAGAGGATTATTTTCTAATATAACCAGATCTGCTCTTTTTCCCTCTGTGATCTGACCGAAATCATCAGATCCCATGAATTCAGCTGCGTTCTTTGTAGCCATCTTCAATATTTCATATCTAGGAATTCCAATCTTTTCATAAAAACCCAGTTCGTGATGAATGGAAAATCCAGGAACAACAAAAGGATTTGGTGTATCTGTACCAATGAGTAGCTTTGCTCCTGCCTGGTATAGTGCTTTTAAGATCTGGGAGTATATCTTAATATAGTTAACATTTATTTTCTTCTTCCTTTCTTCTTCCTCATCCGATTTACCAATTCTGAAATCTGTATCTGGATTCCAAGAACTAAGTGTTCTTTTGGAGACATATTTCATCTCATCTTCACTCAAAAACTCAGGTATTCTTTCTCTTCTCCCAATTCGGTCTAGAACAACCATTGTAGGACAATTCCATACCTGATTATCTACAATTTTATTGATATTAGATAATAATATCTCAGTACTGAAACTTTCCTGTAATTTTTCATGAAAATCGAGATATTTCCCTTCAGAAATCAGAGCTCTCAATTGAGTTTGTGTCTCCTCATTAACACTGTTAAATATGAATTTGTCCATGTGTTCAATATTGTACATTGTTTGAATAGCCCTATTAAATTGTAATCTGTTGGGGATATGCCCAGTAAGAGCAATGTCATGTTTTCTACTCTCTTCCACCAAATACTCATAGGATTCAGGTGAAATAAGATTATATACTTTTAATTGATCAAATCCCCTTTCTTTAGCTGTAAGTACTGCTTGTTCAACTGATTCCTTGCTAGTTAATTGAGTTCCTCCAGGCCAAATCGGAGGGGACCCATCCATAATCTCAGATGTTGTATAGATAAAAGGGCTGAGAAATTCTTCATTAGTGATTTTCTCTCTCCAAATAAGATGTTTCCATTGTCCCCACATGTTCCTCACAGTTGTGATGCCATTTGCGATAAACAATTTTAGATCATTTTCCGTCGAGAGGTGAGTATGCATATCAGTAAGGCCAGGGATGAGAAATTTGCCAGATCCATTGATAATTATTGCATCAGGGTCAAAAATATCCTTTTCTAATTGCTTTATACGGTCACCCTCAATTAAAATATCAATATTCTCATCTATTTTGTCTGAAATCATAGAAATGATATTTACTCCTTTAACGAGATACTTTTTTTTATCTTCCATAAAACAATGATAAAAGATTGGCTCTAAAATATTATTAGCTTTAATTAGTTATTATTTGTTTTAAAATAGATTTGTAAACATCATAATGTATGGATCAAATTAAACTTAATTTATAAATCATCCCTCCAATGTGCATTAAAAAAATTCTTTTTACTGGAGGAAGATTTTATCAACAATCTGCTTAACTTACGGAATCTTATTCATCATATTTTACACAGATAAATCTATGGGTACATTTTCTCGTGATTTTCAAGAATTGTGGCAGTATATCAGCATGGTTTATCAAAATTATCAGACACTAGCATTCATGGGTATTGGTAAGTATACTTCCAGGGGATATACTGTAGATATAAATGAAATAAATCACCCAGTTTTTTCTGAATTCAAGAGATTATCAATTCTTATAGCATCTAAAATAAAATCTAATATTGATGAAGGATCAGATTTCCTTATCTTCTTGCTTGATCAACCACTACCTCTTTTGTGGCCAGAAATTATTAAAATTGCCGAAAAAATCGATTGTGAGATATTACAAAATAGAATATCTACATTCGATAATCCCATGATGAATGGTAGTCAAATCAAATCAATTATTAATCTTAATGAACAAGTCAAGAGGTATATGAACATAAAAAAAACTCTTGAATATAAATTGGAAAATTATTCTGGAGAACCATCAGAGGAAAGAGAATTCTTTCAAAGACTTTTCAATCAAGAATTTGATTACAATCTGTGGTTTCCAATAATATGGAAACGTATTTCACGGAACAAAAAGGCTCTTCTTAGTCAGACACCAGAGAATTTTGTTGAGGTGGATAGAAATCAGCTTTCAAACTTTCTCTCTCTTGTTGGTCGACTAGTTCAGCAAGATAATATTGAAGAAATCAGTCCTTAATTTTTTTTCAATTTATGTGAATGAAGTTATAAGTGAAAAGAGAGGATATATTAAACAGGCAAATTGGGATTTAATTCTAAAAGCAGCTTACTTTGATGATATTGAATGGGTAGTAAATCAAGTTATACCATTTTTCATTAACTATCATTGGAGAATGGAGGATAATTTTAGAAATTGTTTTAGAGACTATCTAAGAGCATTAGTTTCACAAGGAGACTATACTCATTTTATCAAACTAACTGCATTGATTAATACCATTCCCAAAGATATAACTCAATATAAGTATCTGGAGAAAAAATTTGAATTTTCTGAGAGTATAAAGGAAACAAGAAAGATTGCCCAGATTGATGATAAATTCAAAGAATTAATGAAATTTATATCTGCTCTAGGTAATAAATTGATGTCTGAGGATGAATCTCTACAATCTGCAATTGAAGCTTTCATGCAATCATACGAAAAATCTTGAATATTTCTTACAGAATAATATAGTCGAAAGTACGAATCATGACACATAAAAAAAGCCCTTCTCAGGGCTATTCAACAAACTCGCTACATTTTTTGGTGTAAGAAATACTTCTTTAACACTAACATACACTTAGACAAGTACAGAGCTCATGAAAGATAGGTGTTTGTCTGGGGGACCCGAGAGCCCCCAGCACCTTAACTGAGGAGGTGATTTTAGGTCAAATACAACATAGAATTTTAAAATTTATCGGGTACTTTTTACTAATTTGCACTATCACACTCCTATTCATCAATCTATCGTTCAGACGAAATCATGGGGGGACTGGGTCATCCAGCTTGGGGTATACGTGATCTTGAAGCACTGCTCAGTTTCAGTATCTGGATCCTGGTCCTAATTTTAAATCCGAGCTCTTACCTCACCAATACTTCTGGACTGTTAAATCTAGGTAACATAAAATCATATATCAGTTTCAGTAGAAATTTATGTATTCATATATTTTCGAATTGGCCGGTTTAAATATCAAGTGAGGTGTTGACATTACATGGGCCTTCCTAACGGTCTCGACACATTAATGGATGAGATCACAACATCTGATTTTCAACTCACAGGTGAATTCTCCAAACAGATAAGAGAGGTTTCAGATTTGCTGCAAGATGATCCTGAGAAATTGAAGTTCTATATCAGCTATCGATTCTATACTTGAAAACTGAAGAACTGAATAAATCATTAGAATATGCAATTCAGGTAAATGAAAAAGCAAGATTATTGAAAAATGAAACATTGATAGCACATTCATTTAGACTATTAGGTAGGATCAATCAGTTTCTAGGAAACTTTGATGATTCGATGGAGATGTATAATCAAGCATTGCAGGTATCTGAAAACAGCCAAGTAAGATCGATCATTGCATTGGACTTTATTCCTCTACTCATTAAATTGGATCATTTACAGCAATCTCAAGAATTGATTGAGGAATTATATAATTTATCAATCAATAATCCAGATATAAACATGAAATTAAGATATATAATCTCAAGAATACAATATAATTTGCATTTTGATAAGATTAACACAGATGAAATTGGACAATTATTACAGATACTAACAAATGTATCAAATGAATTCAAGAAAATCTGGATAATCACTCTAATGAAGATAGATCTGAAAATTTTAAACTCAGAAATCTCTAATTATATAGTAAATAATATATCTATTCTTGACAATCACTATCTCAAAATGGTGTACTTAATTGCCAGAGGATTAAAAATAGAGGATAGGAAACTTGAAAAATTAAGAGAAAATGAGATTGAAAATTTGTTTAAGCTAGATAAAGCTAGTCAAAAAGAAAAAATATCTTTTGGAATTAGATTATTGGATGAATTTATGGTACTTAAATCTTACCAGATCATTGAAATCCAATAAATCAACAATCTGGGATTATATTCCCAAGTTCGTCTGTAGGGCAACTTGATACCTGAAAAACAATTCCCAGTAGGAATGGTAGTAGTGCGATTGTTATGCGTAGTAGTTTTGATTTGAGCATGCAAGTGTTGTTTGATTTGTTATTAAGTCTCAGAAACACTAGGGAGTGGGCCGAAACTATTTCTTGAATTATTTCTTGTTCTTGGATGCTGCACTCTGGGCTCGTGATTTGAAGCCTGCATTCTTGCCACTCTTGTCAGAATGGGACTGAATGCGAGAGGCATCCTTGGAAGTCATATTCTTCTTTGCCATTAGTTCACCTCCTGTTTTATTTGTAGGATAGTCTCCCTATCCATCCACTGTGTCTCTATCACCTCTTTGGGGAAGAGGTTGGAGAAGCGTATCTCATCCTGGACCTGCTGATCCAGTGCTGTTCCCAGTAATCTCACCAGTGGGAATTGCTTGACAGTATCGGTATATTGCTTGAGAAAGGCATGATCCTGCTGGAAGGAGGTCAGGGTCTGCCTTGGAAGACCATAGATGAGATGGCATTCAAATTTGATCTCCCTCTCCTTTAGTTTGCCAAGTACAGAAGCAGTTTTCTGCCTGTTATTCCTGCGTCTGATCCGACGTTGAACCTGTGGATCCAAGCTTTGTATGCCGAATTTATTACTAATATCTATTGATCCTGTAATATTATCTATCACGTGTATATTTCAAATTGATTAGAATCATATCTTCCCACTTTTTTGTTTCTCATTATCATAATACTTATTGAGAAGCTCATCAATCTGATTCATAATTGAATCTACGGGTTTGAATACTTGTGCTAATTCATTGTATGTACCTAACTCAGGGTATTTTGATAAAGTGAATTTTAAAGCTCTTTCAGTGAATTCTTGATCTTTATTGATAATTTCAGATAATCTAGGTAGGAAAACTTGAAATTCAGGGTCAAATTTTGCAAGTGTTTTCAATAATGACTGCTCAGTCTCATATAATTCGTACAATGGTTTGAGTTTAGGTATTGTTTCAGCAGCATAAGATTTCCAATCATTTTGAATATATTTACCTAATTCCACAGATTTTTCTAAATTCTTGGCTTGAGACAACATAGAGTTTAGATTTAATTCTTGTAAATTAAAATTTGCATTTGAAAACCCTGACATAATAAGAGTTTGAGTTGGCTGATTTCGTCTAGGATTAGCTGTACTAATAGAATCAGCATAAGAAATCAAATTACTAATTTTTTTATTTGTGACAATGTAATCGATGATCACCTTTCCAGCCTTTTCAACATCAACCATCTCAGGCCTAGATAAATTTGTTAGTTCAGAATATTTAGGGATATCATGTTGAAGTTGATTGAGTAGATTAGACTGAATTTGATCATGCAGTTCTCTGAATTTATTTGACATTTTTATTTTCTGATATAATTCATTTATTCCTTTGTAAATTGATTCCCATTGTTCAAATTCTGGTTCTTCCATTAAATCTTGAAAAATCTGATTAATATCGACATTAAAAGGACTTACAATTAAATTATTTTTTAATTGATTTATTGCATCGTTATTGCATTGATTTAATGTTGCACTTATTTTTTGTAATAGATCTAATATACCCAAAAAACACTGTTTAAACTTACCAATTCTGATAATGTAATCATAGAATTCCTCTGAAGAAAATAATTTATCAGCATTATTATTCAATTCCTGATACTCAGAAAATGCTAATTGTATTAATGGTTTTGAAATTTCAATTACTGTCTCATATACTATCTCTGGAACTTCAGTAGACTGTCCATTTCCTTGATTTATTCTTTCTTTTAATCTCCTTCTTTTGGCCATGGTAACTCTAATTGATTTTGAATAAGATTTAAAATATATTTAGTGTTTTTAGGTGAGTGACAAATTAGAATACAACTAATATACACTTTGATAAAACACAGAGCTCATGAAAGGAAGGGATTTGAAAAGGGAGCAGAAACCCCCTCATCCCTAACTTAGGAGGTGATCCGTCCGATAACGGCTCAATGTATCACTGATTAATTTTCGGAAATGCTTCATAACATAAATTATGGTAAATTCAGAGGTTGATTATTCCAAAAATTTTTATCGTATAGGGAGTTATTTTTTCTTTAAAAGGTAATTTTTCTTGAATAGAACTAATTTAGTGATAATAAATCCAAGCGGTATCCATATTAATAATTTATTAGATAATGAATCAGTTGAAACAATTCCAGGATAATTATATCCCACATCATATTGTGACGAGGTAATTGTCATATGGAAAGATATATCTTCAGTTCGATTATAAAAGATAAAAAACCTGAAAGCATTAATGTCTTCATCCCCCAGCAAGTTTTGTTGGAAACTGATGTAGTGATCAATTTCAATGAAGTTATCAATAATGTAGGAAACTTGATACTCTGAATCGTCATGGTGATCATCTACTGTTTCAGCATCAAATAATGATTCAAGTTCTAATGATTCATTTTCAGTGAATACTAGCCAAATATAATCTTCCCTGACCTGTTCAAAATCTTCAGATACAGTTATTCTTTGACTTTTATTAATGTACTCATTTCTGAATTCATCAGAGATGTTGAAATTGTATACTTTCATTCCAGGCCCATCAAAGATAATTTCTTGATCAAAGCTGGTTTTGTTTACTATCTGAGCTTCTGTCAAAAAGATAAAAGCAAATAATACTATCACAATAATTAATCGAATATTTCTTATACTTTGCATAATCTCACCTTTAATCACACAATAATGGTGGTGGGGGACAAGATGGGGTTGTTGGAGGACTGTATAGCTCCACTCCTTTATCAAATCCATTATAGTATGAGTAGAATAAATCAACATATCCCCATCCTGAATCAGTACAATCCAACAAAGAATTCAAATTTGCACTCCTTCCAGGAGTTCCATCTGCTATAGATTCATTATTATCAATTAGTGTAAAATTTGTCCCTTTTACTGGGAATATCATACACGAAATTAATATAATGGCAAAACCCATTCTTTTCATAATTATGAGACCATATATATATATATGATTATCGATAGTGACAAAAATGAAATAAGGTATAATAATTGTTTATTTCGAACTGAAGGAGTATCCAATGTGAAACTGAGGATACGCAGAAAAAAGCGTGAGAACAGTATTTAAATAAAACTAGTACTAAGGCCCAGTAATTTTTAATCATTAATCTAGTTAAAATTCTAGTTGAAATAAGTTTATATCTAGGCAAACCAATTCCAATGAAAAAAGGAATAGAGATGCGAGAAGATTATAATTACAAGAGAAATGGGCCCATTTAAAAATAGGTGGGTTCTTAACTTTATCTCAGGCTGAATAGATATGAAGGAATGGATAGTACAAACCGATAGGATCATTCACATTCTAATGTTGGTTACACTACTCATTCCTAATTCTTTGATATATAGGGGAAAAGCTGTGAGTATTTCATTACTCTTTATTAGAGTGACCAATGGACAATATTCTACCATTGATTATTTACCTGTGATCAATATAATTATCCTGGGATTACTAATATTAATGATTGCTGGGGAGAGAAATGAAAGGAAGAGTATAGGTGGGGTTATATTGGGCTTATTCCTGCTTATTTATTATCCTTTTATAATTGAAAATATGATGAGGGTGAATGATCTCATCCAGTGGTATTATTCTTTCGATATTAAAATGTTCGAGATGGTCTGGAAATTTTATTCGATATTTGGTTATTTAGGGATTGGGACAAGCAATCTAATTTGGATCAGGCTAAATGAAAAAAGGATTGGAGCATCAGAGGATTAGAATAAACCATAGATAAACGGATTGGTTGAATCAGAATATTTAATTGAACTATTGGAGCATCAGAGGAACGCCATTTTGATGCAAATCAACCATCATACATCAAAGATTCATCATTATATAAATTAACTAACGAACTGCGCATCTCTCCCTTGAATTCGATTTCTCTTAGGAATTGTACAGGATTATCATTCCAAGAAACTACAAACCTATAGGTAAAATATATCTTGTTTTCATAGTCCATGAGTTTATTTTTCTCGGCATTAATCTCAACTGCAATTTCCGGAAACCACTCCTCAGGAGGAGGTAAGCAACTAACTTGATTATTTTTTACATTGATATTGTATATTTTTGGAAGCTTGGTAATTCCTTTAGGTAATTCTGTTATTTGATTATTTTCTAAGTTGAGATTCATCAAACTCTTTAGCTGTGTTACTTCTGGAACCATTTTTATTTGATTATTTGAAAGATTTAAATCCCACAATTTTACTTGCGAAGATAGGATGGGTAGAACCTTGATTTTGTTACAAGATAAATTCAATTCCTCAAGATTTGCCATTGCAGAGAAATCAGGAAGTATTTTTATCTTATTATTAGAAAGGTCCAACTTCTTTAAACTCACCAATGAAGAGAAATCTGAAATCTCTTCTATATTATTGTCTGATAGAAGTAATTTTTGTAGATTTGGTAATTGATTTAGTTCGATTTTTTTCAGCTTATTATCATCGAGATTGAGGGTTTCCAAACTTGGAGGTAATTCAGGTAACTTTATCAATTTGTTATCATTACAATCTAACTGTTTTAAATTAGATAATTCACTTATCCAATCTGGGAGTGAAGTTAATTCGCCATTGGACAGATCTAAATATTCTAATGACTGCAAATTACGAATATGTGGAAACTCCTCTGATGTATCCCCTAAAACAAGCTCAGTAATAGAGGATGGCAATTCAGGAATATATTTTATAGGATTTCCCATTAACCAAAGCTTTGTTAATTTTTTCAAATTAATTATCTCTGTTGATATTGTTTCAATATTATTAGAAATTAATGAAATCTCTGTCAATTCCTTGATCTTGAATATCCAATCTGGTAATATCTTAATAGATGTTCCTTTGATACTAAGTGTATGAAACTGATTACTCTTTACTGTTACATATTCAGGTAAATGAGTTAAATTAGTGTTTTTAATCACTAATTTCTGCAAGTTAGGAGTATCAAATAATTCAGGAGGGATTTCTGTAAATGTACAATTTGTAATAGTGATTGAGGTTAATTGATCAAATTCAGAAAACGACATAAAAGGAATGTTTGCTCTGTCATAAATATAAAGATCGCGTATCCCAATTGATTTCATAGACCCTAATGGCAAGACATCTGATTTATAGTTGCCACGTATGTAAAACACTGAGTCTTCATCATCGAATAGGGATCTCGGGTTATATGGAATTCCCAGTAGCTTAAGTTCATACTCAATAAGATCTACTTTGTCCACTGTATATTTATTCGAATTGATTATATTTAATATTATGCATTTATTTTGAGTCTAAAGAATTATTTTCCATTATTCAAAGCGCATAAAAAAAGCCCTTTCAGGGCTTCACAACAAACTCAAACATTTTTTGGTGTAAGGTAAACCAACTTACGTACACTATACAAAGCACAGAGCTCATGAAAGGAGGGATTTGACGAGGGGACTCGAAAGTCCCCTCATCCCTAACTTAGGAGGTGATCCGTCCGCACCTTCAGGTACGGACACCTTGTTACGACTTCTTGCGCCTCACTGAACGGAGTATCGTGCAGGGCCGTTAGACCCCGACCTCAACCACGCCCAACTCGGATCAAGCGACGGGCGGTGTGTACAAGCTCCATAGGGGTATTCGGGACGTCGTAATGAAACGCCCCTACTATGCATTCCATATTCACGGGGCTGCTTACAAGCCCCGATCCTGACTGAGAGTGGGTTTAGCGGTTAGCGTCGTCTCTCGACGTAGCATCGCATTGTCCCACCCATTGCTGCTCGCGTGCGGCCCTCGATATAAAGGGCATACAGACCTCATCTGGACTATACTTTCATCCGCTTCAACAGCGGCGATCTCGTCATTGTGCCCGATCTGCATTACTGCATCGCTGGCAATTGACGACATAGGTCGCGCTCGTTACCACAATTAAGTGGACAGCTCAAGCCACGAACTTAAATGGGCCATGCACCACCAGTTCAAACTTCACCTAAACTCATCAAGTTGAGGATCATGGGTAGGAACGATCGAGGTAAGATTTCCGGCGTTGAATCCAATTAAGCCGCAAGCATCACGCATTCCGGTAGAGCCCCGCCAATTGCTTTAAGTTTCAGCCTTGCGACCGTAATCCCCAGGCGGCCGACTTAATGGTTTCCCTACAGCACCGCCCGATCAGTCGGGCGACACTTAGTCGGCATCGTTTACACCCAGGACTACACGGGTATCTAATCCGTTTTGCGCCCCTGGGTTTCGTGCATGACCGTCAGAGTAGTTCCAGAATTCCGCCTTCGCCACAGATGGTCCCCGCAGGATCTAAACATTTCACCGCTCCCCTGCGAGTACCGAATTCCTCTTCCTATCCCAAGACACATGGTTTCTCCAACAGACTGACCGTTGAGCGGCCAAATTTAATCGAAGACTACTGCGTCCGGCTGCGCACGCTTTAAGCCTAGTATCTGCAGTCCCCTTGCAGAGATGGTTTTACCGCGGCTGCTGGCACCATCCTTGCCCTCTGCTTCCTCAACCAGCTGTTTACACTGGTCAACAGGTCCCTGTGAAGGAACCACTCGGTTTCGCCACATCACACTGGCGTGTATTGTGTAGTATCCTCGTCTGCTGGACGCCGTAGCGGCTGGGCCCTTGTCTCAGTGCCCATCTCCCGGCCACATCTTTCAATGCCGGTACGAATCATAGCCTAAGTGAGCCGTTACCTCACTTACAAGCATAATTCGAAGCAGTCCCATCCTAAGGCGACGAATCTTTAACTGTTGGACCATTCCAGGCACCCACAGCTATCCGGTATTAGCCACAATTTCTCGTGATTATTCCGGTCCATAGGGCAGGTTAACGACTATTCCTGAGCTTTTCGCAATGCACACGAAGTGCATCCACTAACATGACTTACACAAAACCGATAGAGGCCTGCACTGGCAGCATCAACCAGTATGAAACGTTTGAACGGGTCGTAAACATAGACCCACGTTTTATATCATCTATTTTGATATTGCCGATTACAAGTACTATTATCGCTTTTTACTTAATTTAAAACATAATTGGTATTTCTCTTTACAAATACATTTTGCTTTTGCTAACAACAATTTGAATACATAATTTATACTTCCTAAAAGTACACCTTACATTTCCAATTGTAGGAGTTTGTTGGTATGTGAATTTAAAACATTCAGGTCAATCCGTGGATTGTTATGAATGGTTTCCGATCGCTCACACAGCTGTGATCCTCGCCTTAGGAAATAGTCCCAGTGAAATGCTGGGGGTGTATTCCGATCGTGCAAACTGTTGATAGAAGTTGTTCTATTTAACAGTGTAGTTGTGAAACAGTAAAGTTACACAAATCACTCCCTGTCGAAAACCGTGGTTTTCAGACACTCACAGAGCGACATACTATCATCACCCTCTCGCGAATATAACCTTTGAGTTAGCATACACGACTATGATAAAATCGCGTGAGGATTGCACACAATTGTACGAGAGGCGATTTTAGGGAATTATCGAACGTGACTCGGATACGGGCCCGATGGTGGTTGATGATTGAGAATTCGAGGGATTTTTGATTCGATTGGAAATCGATTCTGTTTAATTCTCACGCTTCAGAGAGGCAAATTATTGTCAGTAATGGTGAACTTAAATAGTTGAACTTATTACTAGTTTATCAGGTTGAGTAGAATAATGGGAATTAAAGAATTAAATTTACCCAATACGAATTTAGTTCATAAACATGCTAGGCTATCACTATCAAATTGAAACCATCTAATTATTTCAATAAAATATATATCTCGTAATAATTATAAGTGAACCTTACAACTTAGGGATAATGAGTTGCTGTAGTAATGGATTTTCTGGATCAATTAGGCAATGATAAGAAGTTAAAACAAAAACCTATTCCAAATACCCTAAAAGAAATGATTGAAAAGGATCCTGATGGACCTATTTGCTTGAGCTTACAATCATTGCTAGTCGATGAAGGGGATGAATGTATGTATATCAATCAAGCTATCCAAAAAGATACTGAGAATCCATATTTACTGAAAATTATAACAGATATGCTTTCTCAATCTGGAAAAAATTGAGGAAACAATCGAGGTTTATGAAAGAATAATTAAAATAGAAGATATCACACCTATGAGGCTTGACTTTGTCAGATTATTAATCTATGGAACGCACCTCTACAGAGCACAAACTGTTCTTGAACAGGTCAAGAAAGATGAAAAAACACAGATTAAAGTTTTCTTTCATGATTATATTGGAAATCATAATCCCTACCATTGTTTGATTAAAAAATGTTAAATACTTGAAGAGAGAATAAATTTTAATGAATTATGAGGATATTATCTCTACAGAATTAAAATTGATTGGTATAAATCTTGAAGCCAGGGATATTTTTTCATATAATTTAAGGGAGAAAAGAAATGAGGTTTATTATAAGGGTGGCTTCTGGCTACTTGAGGATAACGAATTCATTTTTGACGAGGATTACACTTCACCTATTCTCCCTATAGGAGCAATGTTAGCAATCCAACCTGAAAAGATCAGATTTAATAATTACAAGTACGATTTAGCCAATTTCCCATTTAATAAATTGACAAGATTAAGGATATTAGAAATTAATCAATCCTCTTTGACTGAATTACCTGATTCAATATATGAAATCGAAAATCTTGAAATACTAGATATATCAAATACACCCATAACTTCTATTAGAAGAGGTTTCAAAAAGTTAGAATATCTTGGAATTGATACAACTGACATTTCTACTTTATCAGCAAGATTATTTAACTCTAAATTGTTAGGTCTTTCAATTAGGAATTGTCCTCTTAGGTCAATACCCTCCTCGATAAGTTTATGTATTGATCTTGACGTTTTCGTCTTGGAAAATACATTTGTTCAATACCTTCCAGACGATTTTTATAATTTGTTTAATTTAATTCATTTAGAATTAAGTGGAAATCGTATAAAACAGCTAAATGAAGGTATATCAAATCTAAAAAAGATAGGTCTCCTCATTCTTGAAGATATAAATTTTGATCTTGAATTATCTTTTCCTTCATTAGATTATCTTAGATTGAAGAATTGTGCATTAAAAGCTTTTCCTCAATTTATCAGAAACCTTCATTTATTAGAGGGTTTGAATCTATCTAACAATTCAATTTCTAAAGTGCCAGATTGGCTTTCAGATTTAAAACAACTAAAACAATTAACCTTATCTAATAACATGATAGCAGAATTTCCATTGACAATAATGATTTCTGGTCTAGAAAATATTAACATCAGTAACAATTTATTAATCAAATTCCCCATCCAATTAGCACAATGTAACTCTCTTTATGAGATAATTCTGACCGGAAATCAAATTGATGAGGTTCCGGTTGACATCCTTAAGATAATTAGTGATTGTTCAGTGGAGTTGAATGATAATAAAATTGCTACGCTACCTATGGAATTCTATGATGAGAATGTAGATATATCATTACTAAACATTAAGAATAATCCCTTGGAGCAGTTCGATAGAGTGATGTTAGAAAATCACTTGTCGTTTTCATATTTGGAAGAAATTACTGATCCATTTACTTTTTCAGATATTATGAATAGGGAAATCGATCTTGAAAAGTTTTTACAAGATTATGAACAGATGCAAGATGAAGACTAGATAGAAAATCTACTCAATTTCCTTTCAATTAATAATTCATCTGTTGGCATTTGATATTCAATTAATTTAATCAGTTTATATGACATCCCAAAAGGCATAATCATGGGATCTCTGATCCTAGGATTATCAAATAAACTTACGAATGCAACTACATGTGACATTCCCCTACTTCTTCCAGATAACAATTCATTTTTGAAGATTTCTTCTCTATATTCAGGTTTTGTCTAGTTTTTTGTTGATGTCTGTAACTGCAAAATTTTACATCATTACATTACTTATGTTCTTTCATGCAATTGCTATCGATTGCATAACA
>JADCLS010000015.1 GCA_026702845.1 Candidatus Heimdallarchaeota archaeon | reverse complement strand
TTGCAGCACAATTAACTTATAGACCCAGATATTTTAGAATCTATCTCTGACCTGTGGAAAAGAGCTTAAAATCTCTAGTTAAGTAATTATTTATCTAGATAATTTTTGAACAAGGCATTATTAATTATTCATGCTCCCGTTTCTGGTAGATCTTCTCCTTCTCACCCTCCCGGTACACCTTCCCACTGATTCAAAATTCTATTCAGAACATGCTTCAGCAATTCTATTCCCTCTCCTCTATCAGGTCTTAATTCTGTAATTTCTAAATATCGCCACTAAGAAGTAAGTGAATATCAATGGGTAGACCCAACTCCACCAATTGGTTAAAGGACGATTATTAATACCATCAGAGAGTAATTGACCAGGTAGGAATGATGGATCTCCTGGTCCAGATCCAAAATATGCCAAAAAGTTGACTTCAAAGATCGTAGAACCGATTATATGTAGAAAGATTGGATGAAATGTTCTATTTAATCCTGTCTCTAGATCTCCTCCATTGATCTCACTGATGTATGCATATTTTGGCCATGAGAAAATCCCATATATGAAAAATATCCTGGAGAAATAAATAACCCTGGGAAATGTTTGAAAACTAGTTAGTTCCTCAAGATAATAATTCACTGAGACAAACCAGAGCAATATCAACAAGATAGGCAGTGAAGGTAGTTTATTAAAGTAACTAAGTATCAATATTCTTTTCTGAATATCCATATTCCTCGACAGCTTGGAATACAGAAAGACTAGTAACATAATCCACAATGCGGTGAAAATAACTATCAAGAAAATCGATGGTAAGGAGAACATCACTCTGGCGAATATATCTCTTCCGATGAAATCTGTGCCAAATATATGATTTGCACTGGGAGGAGTATTCACCATGTCAGTATTAGTAAAGTTTGGATTGTGAAAGAAGAAAATCTTTTCTGTATTCTGGGCATTAGGGCCTTTTGGCGTTATAATATATAGAATAGTTGCTAGAAAATAGGTGATAGCGACCAATATTTTTGCATTAGTACTAATAATTAGAGGATCTCCGATTCTCATTCTTTCCAATGGATCCAAAAATTCTTCATTAGGGAAGTCAACTATTTGTACAATAATCAGTGTGATTATTATTTTAACAAGAAATAGCATTAAACTGAAGAATAATACTGCCCCAGGTAAGGTCACAGTGTTTAGACCTATGTAGTCAGATGTTCCTTTTATTGAATACCTATAACTACTAATTAAGATGAAACACTCACGAATCATTTGTCTTCCAATAAATGGTAAATTGAAGAATTCTGATAGATATATCATGTACATAATAAAGTGATGAGCCTTGTTTTTAAGTAAAATAAGTAGATACACACTTTTGTACTGAGAGAAATGTTCAAGATTTGCATTTTTGTAACAGGCAATCTCTCTCATTAATACTACAAACACATAACTTGACAAGAATATTGTAGAAGGGATAAATAATCTAGTAATTTTGTCTGTTACCCCATCATAAATCAGAATATTTCCACCCAGTAAATTAATCAAGAAATAAAAAATTGGATGTAGAATTATGAGTATGTATACAAATGGTGATGATAATATTGAATATACTTTACTTTGTAGAGAAATGTTTGAAAGAAATAGATAGACAAGCAATGTTCCCAGAAGAATACCACCTACAAAAAATAGAAACTCATTTCCAAAGTTAGTACCGTAGTTTATCATTTCTGATGAAAAGCTAATAGAATAGGAGAGGTTATATTTTCTATTCATCCTGCTTACTGAAGTGAGTACTATAAGAATTGCTACAAAATTGAAAAAAAATAAAGAGAAAAGGTTTGAAAGTAAACTTTTACCCAGATAATTCCATTTATTTTTTACAACCATATTTTATATTGGAAATGATAAAATTATAAATATTACTCTTTACAATCCACAATATCACCTTTTATGACTTATGTTCCAACTTTTATCATCATCATATCGGCTGGATAAATTAATACAACGTCTTTCCACATGAGCTTCCCAAATAGTTGTGAAATGCCTTATAATGCAAAATAAAATATATTTCGATTAATCGATATGATATATATTCCAATAATACTTATTTAATTATTTGTACAGTTTGTTCCCATGAAGGGTAAATTAATCTTTAAGAAACTCAGATCGTTACTTGTTTTAGTATTAGTGCTTTCAATGCTAACAAGCGCATCTGGTAATATTATTGATCCATTATTAAATGGCTCTTTTGAAGATGGTAATGGTCAAATTCCTTATTATTGGGAGTTAGAGGATGATGATACGGATCACCAATATCGAACAACAGATGATTCTCATACTGGGGAGTACTCAATGAAAATACTAAGTTTAGGATGGATTTAGCAAGAAATAGAATATCAGTTCACTTCTTCTTGGGAATATAATATTAGGTTCTATATCCATAAAGATACGTTTGAATCTAATGGTGGTAGGATCGATGTAACTTATGAGCTTAGCGATAGTTCTGAAGAAACAGTAACTTACAATTTTGGATCTACTGACTCCTGGGTATCTCATTACATTTACCATGGAGTTGCTCCTTCAGACACGGTAGCTATTGTAGCGATAAGATTTTGGAATGCTGGTGCTAATTATCTTGTTGATTCTATCACATTCCATTTTGTATATACTGGAGGTGGTGGAGGACCATTCTCACCAGATAGTTAATAGATTTGTTTTATGTACTTGTTTACCCCCCTAACTTAACTTCCACAACTTAATATCCTAAGAATCTCATCGTAGGGATTATTTCCTCTAAGATTCCATGTCTCAAACATGGTTGCAAACCGTTCCAGGGTTTGCTTGCCTCGGTCAGAGGCAACAAAACCTCTGATCTTGCGGTGGATCACCAGTGGACGTAGACATCGCTCTGCATGGTTGTTTGTCAGAGGCAATTCTGGCTGCTGAAGTGCTCTGAGGAGATCACTCTTGGCATTTGATAATTTCCTACCAAATGATTGTACATCCTCTCTGCAGTCTGATGAGATCAATTCTATGATCTCTTCAAGTTCTATCAGCGCATCATGCCAGATGATGGGATTCCTCGATTCGGGTCTCATCTCTTTGAACCTGGAGATCTTGTGGAACAGTGCTGAGAATTGTTCATGAGCTGCATCCATCACCCCTCCTCGACGTGTGGCACTCATACAGTTGATCAAGAAAAAGTTCTTTTAGATCTTTTAAAATTATTTAGATAATCAAGTAGTTTCAGAGAAGGACGGACAAGATGTAATTATTCAATATTTTCAAAATAGAGGAGTTGTTTCATATCAACAAAGCTCATGTAAATGTCGTGCATATATCTGATAATTGATTTTTTGCTTAAATGGATCAATATCAAAATAATACTCAGTTTTTCTATCTTCCTTAAAATCCTTTATCATAGAGATCATCAAATCAGGTGTAAAATAGACTAGAATCCGGTATAATTAACTGCCACTCTATTTGGGCCCTTAAATCTCTGCTCCTTCATCACGATACCTACATTTGAATGTAATAAATTATCTCAATCCTATCCAATATTATTCTTCCTCACACTTCTTTATCTCTTCATGGTAGGTAACAGAATGGTATTCAAACCGTTTCAGACCCTGGTAGAGGGCATGCAATGTTACTTCCTTTGCATAGCCAGTATCTGTCACATAGAAATTAATCAATACTGACTTGATATTCAGACACATCACCCTTAGAAGGGCAACCTTTTAAATTAATTCCAGTGGAGCACACCCAAGAAATTAATGAAGAATCGGAGATCTTCAGTATTTCTGATTTTGACGTACCTTTAGATAATCTAGATTGGGTAAAATTGTTTGCATTAATATGGGAAGGAAAAATATTTAATGAACACTTTCACTGTCATTAGTAAACTCAATTCAGACAATACAAAGACTACAAAAGTACTCTGAAAATTGAGTTTGTTTTTATATTGGACTAGTCTGAAACAAACGTGAATAAATCAATTCTTATTCTTATATTGTTCTTATTGCCTCTATCTTCACAAGCAGATATAACTGAAGATTTTGAAATTGGAGAGAACATGAAATTCATCTGGGAAACCAATATATACAATGGTACAAATCAAGTATATCTAGTAGGTTTCATCATATACGAGAATGTCACTTATATGGGTATGAAGGGAGATAACATGCGATTTGATCTACAACGTTTCTATTGTGATGATATTGTCTTTGCTTATGAAGAACAAATAAGAGAGGTAAATCCCAGTACTGGCGTTTATGAAAACATCACTGTTATTAGCCAAGGGAATGAGTATTCTTATGATCCACAAGCCATGACCAGATTCCTAGAAACAAATAAGTTCGCTATCAATACATCTGTAACTAATCCATTTGGATATTCAATTTACATCTGGGGAGAGGGAATTTGGAACAATCAAGATGTATGGTATGGTAATGAGAGTTACGAGGAATTCAACGAAGATACTAAATTTGTATATAATGCTCAATATATTCTTACCAAGGATAGAGGAACTTTTGTATTTATGAATGAGACTTCACATACATTCTACGGATATAATAATGAGACTGGCTCATTTGAAGACTATGAGATTACGTATACCCTCTCTGAGATGATTTATGATTTTCCTGATTTCATCTATGCTTATGAACCGATGATGTATACAGAAACGATAAATGAAGATTGGAATTATAATGGATCAGGGTGGGATTTTCTACCATATAATGGTGTAATATTCCTATTTTTATTACCAATTATGACTAGAATAAAGAATAAAAATAAGGAAAGCTATTACTTCTAACAAGACTTGGACAAATAATAAGGATACAAAGAATTAATTATCAACATTTGATGATATAACTGCATACATCTTAAGAAATATCAGTGTGAATTGAGATTTGTATTACAATGAACATTGAGACAATAAAACAACGAATTAAGGGTATTAAATGGACAAAGAAGAAGCTAGTAGGATTGATTCTTCTGTTTCTCTTACTTAGTATGAGTCTCATCTATATCATTATGTTTATTCCATTCGGTAACTATGATCTCTCTCCTGATGAGGATTTAGTACCTGATGGAACAACTTATGCATATCATGCACCTCTTGATCCTGAGAGTCCCTGGCCCAAGTTCAGGGCAAATACTTTGCAGAATGGTAGATCCATAGTGGTACCACAGGTCACAGATGCAACCCCCTGGTCCTTCAGGACTGGTAAGGGAATATTCAGCTCCCCTGTTGTGGATGCAGAAGGAACAATTTACATTGGTTCCGCAGACCAGATATTCTATGCCATCTACAAGAATGGATCCCTTAAATGGGCCTTTGCAACTGATGAGATTATCGATTCATCTGCTTTGCTAGATGATCAAGGACAGGTGATATTCGGATCGGGAGATGCTCATGTGTATAGTCTTGACAGGGAGACAGGCGCGCTCAACTGGAAATTCGGTGCACATACCGTTGAGGAGGCAGAAGAGGAGTATGGACTGGAACTCAACAATGTCAACTGGTTCGAGGGAAACATAGCCATGCTAGCTGATGGATCAATTCTGGCCCCAAATGACAACCAAATTCTTTATCGACTCGATCGCAACACCGGGAAGCAGCTGGAGGTGTATCTTGGCAATGAGATGATCTGGTCCAATCCCAGTGTGAATGTGAAAACCAACAAAATCTTCTTTGGAACCACTAATTTTGCCATAACCACCCTGTTCAGCTATGATACAGAGACTGGAGAGCAGGAATGGACAGCAGGGGGCCTAGGATCCATGGCTGCATCGTCCATGCTGACGTCTACGAAGGAAAAGGGTGCTGTGCTCATTGGAGGTTATGATGGTATCTTGAGAGCATTCACCCAAGATACAGGTAAACAGCTGTGGAAGGTGGGAACTAATGACCACATATACTCATCCCCTGCACAATTATCAGATGGCACAATCATCCAGGCATCTGCTGATGGTACAGTCTATGCGATTGATACTGATGGGGAGATTGTCTGGAAATATGATAGTTTTGAACCCATACGATCATCACCTGCCATAGACGCTAATGATGTCATCTACGTGGGGTCAGGAGAGGGAGCATTATTATCAATCAATCCCAATGGAACATTGAGATGGTCCTACCAGCTCATCCTTGAGGATAGAAATGATCTTAATGGCTCTCCGGGACTTGGAAAGGAAGGGATCTATATAGCAGGAGAATCAGGGGAAATATTTTATGTACCCTATGACTATCCTCTTTCCTCAATAGGTAGGGCTGATCCCAGGACTACCCTTGGTCCAGGAGAAAATTTACCCGATGATGGAGTATTCCTGCTCTATACAGAAGCATTTGGTGGTTTAAGGTATACTCCTCCTGATCACATAAATCTCAATCAACCACTTACATTCTCCCTGTTTGTGAGAAAGGATGGAGATAATGTACTTGCAGCAATTGATGAGGATACATTGGAGATAGAGGTATCTGGAAGTGGGGATTACGAACTACGAATTGCTGGAGACAAACGATTCTTCTCCATTATCCCTATGGAAACTTGGGCTGTGGACTCAAGTCAGGATCTAACAGTATCAGTTAAGGGTAGGTACAAATCAGATATGAGTAGAATAGGTCTTTTATTCTATGGAGGGGATGATACTGGTGATCTGGATACTGAATTTACGTTCGGTTTAAATCCAGTTCAAATTTCAGATAATCCATTTCAAGCCCCCAACCTTCATGCAGGAAATTCATCAGTATTTGAGCTTATCAGACCGGCCATCCCACTACCCACTATCTTGCCAAGCTACAACCAGATAGGATTTGACTCATTACACTATTTGGCCGGTGTGGTAGAAGCAAGAGAGGATTCTATGCTCTTATGGGTGATCCCTGGCAAATACTCTGAGCAAGGTACACTGATAAATCCCGAGTTACGGGAGAGATTCCCTCTGGAGCTGACATACGAGAATGGCTTGGTAAGTTTTCATAACTATGATGGATTCGCCATAAATTTTATTGGTGCATGGGATATGCCCTTCCTCTTCTACAGGATATCAACTGTATACGATTTATCCACCAACGCCTTCATTAATCCATCGTCCATAATAGCCGTGGTAAATGCTGATGAAATTGATTTCTACGGTACTGGTCTAAAACTGGCAGGAATAAGTGATTTCAGTTCAGGAGATCTTCTGGCAACAGGAGGTATCACTGTGAATACATGGAATGATACCATATTAACTCAACCAATAGGATTTGGAACAGTTGAGGTAAGTAAAGATGAGAGTGGTGTAGAAATTAATTTTGAAGGCAGCACATTAAATGCAACTGAGCATGTATTCAGCATTCTTCTCGTCGATTCTAATGGTAATCCCCTCTCACTTTACTATACAGGAAACACTGAGATAACTAGTATTAACGGAATACTAAAGAAGCTACGTTTGAATTTTGACAAGGATGAAGAAGTCAAGGGTGAAATAACCGCATACTTTATGATAGATACATATCCTGCTTATAGTGAAGTGTTAAATTTCTAACTCCTAGATACAATCATTGAAGCCATATACCCATTAGTTATTTAAATGAAAACAGGTATATAGTAAACTGTATGTCAATTATCTCCACAATTCTAGAAAAATTAGGCTTAAAAGATAAACCCAATGAATTTGGCCCTTATGGAAAATGTGATGGAGATGATTGCAATAATCCAGGATATATCCGCAAATGGATCAATGAAGACATCTCCATGGTCTTCTGTGTCGAATGCTACAAGCTAATTGTTCCATTATCCCTATCATCGTGAAATGAGGAAATCAGAGTACAAAGGTAAATCATCTTATAATTCAATAGTTTTACGTTTTTATACTATTTTCGTTTTTTATCTAGTATGAAAACATAATGTTTCGAACGTACGATTATCACTATCGTAAGGACTACTTGTTAACCACAAAATTTATATGCCCAATAGATTTTCAGATTTTAAGACAAAAATGCAAATATTTTATAAAAATGAAATTTTGTCTTACTCGAGGAAACAAACATGAACAAAAAATTTCTCACCATATTGACAGCATTCATCATGCTAAGTAGTATGGGTATAGGATCAACATCTGCAGATTACTCAGATGATCGGATCTCTATGCTTGATGGTAGCATGGTAAGTGTTATACCAGATCAAACTTATGTCTACTCACTAGGATCAAGTGGATCCTCAAGATATGATGAGTTCTATATTACCACTTCAGGTGCATCAGAACTTACAGCAACGATCACACCTAATTTCAGATATAGGTACGAATCAACTGATGATTTCGACCTGTACTACAAGGCTGGATCCCAGGTTAGCAGTTGTGGAACAACCACCTGTTCAGGCTATGATCTGGTCTCATGGAAGGCTGAGGCATTCATGTATGGAGATGAGCAGATAATCATCTCATCACCTGCGGATACCACCCATTACTTCAGAGTACAGAGATACTCTGGTGCAGGTACTGAGTACTTTAATTTTGTAGCAACCGTCACCCAGGGTGGAGGAGGAGGAGATACCACAGCACCCACTGTTACTATCACCTCACCAAGCAATGGAGCCACAGTTTCAGATACTGTAACAGTCTCTGCATCTGCATCAGATAATGTGGCTGTAGATAGAGTTGAATTTTCTGTTGATGGACAGCTAAAATCCACTGATTATACTTCTCCGTACTCATTCTCATGGGATACTACCCTATATTCAGATGCTTCTCACTCAGTTACAGCAGAGGCCTTCGATGCAGCAGGAAATTCTGCTTCAGATACTAACAGCTACACAGTTGATAATGGTGGTACCCCTCCACCCACTGGCTGTGGAGAGACTCCTAGAGTTACTGGATCAATGCCCTTCTGGAATGATGCCATAGATGTGGAGAAAGCACATGCTGCTGGTTGTTATGGTGGAGATGCTGTGGTTGTCATCCTAGACACAGGATTGAGTTCCCAGTACACTAATCTCTTCCCAAGCGGAGCGATCAATACACAGTATTCCCGATCATTCACCAAATCAGGTGGATTCGATAGTGTGGAATGGAATGGTGATAATACGGAAGGACATGGTACTTCAGTCACTGCAACTGTTCTAGGATACTATGTTCCCTCAACATGGGGAATGACTAACAACTACGTAATGGGTGTTGCACCCAATGCAGAAATTGTCATGGGTAGAGTTGTCTACTGGATAGGAAGTGGAGTAACCGAAACCCAGATGCTCAATAACTGGGCAGAGGCTATCAATTACTATGTGAATCTCAACAACCAGGGTGCATTTGGAAACAAGGGTATGATCATATCCATGTCCCTGGGATATTCTGCCACTAATACAGCTCTTTCAAATGCAGTAGCAAATGCTGAGAACTCTGGTGTAGTTATCTCAACATCTGCTGGTAATGATGGACCAAGTGCCAGTACTACTGGATATCCAGCAAATCTGGCTGATGCAGTATCAGTAGCTGCTGCTGGTTGGTCTGGATATACTGGATCATATGGTGTCGCAGGAATTATTGGAGATATTCCTGAAGATAATTTCAGTGGATTAACCATTGCTGATTTCTCATCAAGAGGGAAAGTTGATATCACTGGTATGGGATGGCAATTAGCTCTACCAACCTATGATGCGTCCTATATGTATATCTCTGGTACTTCATTCTCCTGCCCACAAGTCAGTGGTGTCTTTGCTTTGATGTTTAGCATGTATGGCCACACTGCTAGTGTATCCTTCCTATTATCCACCATGCAATCTGGAGCTCACTATATGAGTCCATCCACCACATGGGGAGCTGGATTTGTTCAGGCAGATGGAGCCCTAGGATTATAAAAATTTTACAACTGAAAAAAATTAACTACAAAGATCATTCTAAATAATTCCCATAAAATATGATTAGAAGACCTAATCTGATCAGCAATTTATCCTCTCTGGATAAAAGATATATCATGCGAAATTTTATGATCTACTGATGCCTGAGTTCATTAGCAAAATTCGTGGTCGTGGAATATACTCCAGAAACCGAGGTCAAAGATTAGAGGATCTCAAACGGTTCAGGTACAAACGACAAGGTGCAGTATTGTACAAAACTGTAATACGAGATAATGATCCGAAATTTGTGTATAAGGCATTTGAAAGACTTCCATATACCCTACAGAAGAGATTCATTAATGAATCAGATAATGTGAAGATATTGAAAGTGATCGCCACACAGATCCTTAGTGATGAACTCTCCTGCAGAGCTCTAGATCGCATACAGAGTTTGATGGATGAGAACAAGTGGGATAATCAGGTAGCAGACATTCTTGAATCAAGAGGAGAAAAGTATCATTGTAGTCTAACATTGATTCAAGGTAAGGAAACAAGATATCGAAAAGGTCCATATGTTGAAAAAAAGAAAGAATCAAAGGAAAAATTTGCTAAGGATCTTGATTTCATGAGCTTCAATGAATTCACTGAATATATGGACAGACAGAATGATTATGAACTTCTAGCCATGGAGATAGAAAAACTCGATAATCCTCAATTTTTAAGGTATGCAATAATCTCCAAATCGGACCCTACTGTGAGAAAAATTGCCATAACTCGTTATGAAAACCTTCCTGATCTTGCCAGACTTGTTAAATCAGAACCAGTATCTGAGGTCGCCATGCATCAAGTTGATATGATTGCAGAGAAGGGAATAAAAATTCTAGAGGATTATGCCGTAGAATTGCTGAAATTTGAAATCCCTCCCGAGGTAAAAGTACACATCCTGCTCAAGATGCAGCGTCAAAAAAGAGCCAAGGCCATTACTGAACTTTCTGATCTAATTTGTGCACAAATTCTTCTTGCTGACATGCCAGATACTCTTAGAAATGATATAGAAGCAAATATCAAAGAGAAAAGTTACCTAGAATGGTAAGTACTTAAGAGAAAATCGTGGCTGAAACCTTATCAACTTCATTGGTTGGGAATTGTGATTCTATCTGCGACATAATTGCCTTTTCAATGGGTTCCATGAGTTTTACTTGTAAAATTTTATTTAAAAAACGTTTAATTTTATTTTCTGCAGTATGTGAATCCCCAATGAATACATAACACAGGTCAAAATTGGATGATGGAGCAAGGAGAATATTATACTCCCCAATACGAATATTCTCGATCTGCTCTGAGAAGATCTCATTGCTCAATGCCTGAAAAGCAGATAATAGACCAGCCATTAGACTTGTATTCATTTCAAAATCATCATCAAATTGCTTAGTATACAGGGTAACACCACTCTTAGCAAGTATCATGAGATATAAGGGTCGTTCAATTCTTTTATCACCCACAATTATATTGTACAGTTGTTTCTCCAGCTGTAATGCCATCACTCTGTCTTGAAGTGTGGATGAAGCACCTAAGTTTAGCAAATCAATAGTTCTATTCTCAAAATTCTTCATTTCCATGCGTAATTCATCTGAAAGTAGATGCAAGTCATTTTCATCTGTGATCAATATCGCTTGTTCCATTAATTTCTTAGCACTATCAAATCGTAAATCAATTAATTCAAGATAGGATTGCAACTTGTAGCTCTCGGCAATATATGCAAATGCTTGATGTTTTTTAGAGATCAACACCAACTTTTCCACCTGATCCTTGAGCTCATCAAAAATGGATTCGTCAAACGTTAAATTGAATTCGATCATGAGGAGTTCAGTAAGATTGAGGAGGGCAAATATAGTTACATTATGTTCTATGATATCATCATCCACTACTGATTTGAGCAGATCCTCAGCCTTTATGCGATCCCTAGATCTCTTACTGGTTTTCAGGATCAATGCCTCAGAAATCTTGGTTACATGGTCACAATACCGATTTTCAGGTAGTTGTTTGAGTTTTTTGAGATAGACTTCTGCTTTCTTTAACTCCTCCAGCTCGATATACACCTGTATGATGGAAAAGTAACCCTCAGCAATGGCAGATATATTCTGTGAATTCAATTTATCGATAGCTCTTTCCAAGTAGCTCAGGGCCATCTCACTCATTTTCATTTGATGAAAGAGCATTCCAAGATTGAGCATGGAAATTGCAATTTCATACTGGTTACCTATCTTCTCCTTGAGCATCAAACTCTTCTTATGATAGTTTACTGCTATTTCGATCTCTCCCTTGGCTTTGTACACTTCACCCAGATTATTCAAGGTTTTAGCAATATCATGAATATTCCCTATCTGATTCTTCATCTCCAGACTTTGATAATATTCTCTAAGTGAAGCATCATAATTCCCCAAATAGTAATTCTGAATACCAAGTAAATTGAAGAAAATACCAAGATACTCAATTTCATTTTCCTGTTCTGCCAAACTAAGACCTATTTTTCCTATCTCAAGTGCTTCTTCTATATTACGGGTTTGAGAGTTCCAGGTTGCTTTGTTATATATAAATTGCAATTTCTGCCGTACATTGGCATGCACTAGAAGATTTTCATCAATTTTGTTCAATAACTCTTTTGCTTTTTCATATTGCGAGGATCTCCAAAGAATCTCGATTTTTATCAGATCATGGTCAATCTGATCACTGGTGTTGTCTATTCTTATACTTTCAAGCACTCCTAGACATCGTTCATACCTGCCAAGATTGAGGTATGCTTTTGCCCTTAACAATCTAAGTTCTGAACTAATCTCTTCTCTATCTAGCAATTCGAGTGCTTCATTCAACTTTCCTGTCTGAATCATTGCTCTAATTTCTTCAGAACTCATGAGTAAAAGATATCCTTTGGGAGAATATAAGATTTATTGATTTCCTAGTACATATAGTGATACAAAATTATATCAGATAATCTATTTAGTTAGATCTTAATTTTAAAGTAACTTCAAGCTCTACCAATAATATAATAGAATTCTATAAATCGCCACCACAGGAGGTGCAAAAACTGCGTCTATCCTGAATAGTGCCGCAATTAACACATTTTGCCTTATTTTCCATTCCTACCTCTTTAAGATAGATCCTTGAGATTTGTGTTACTTTTTGTTGCCTCTTTGAAGTTCGATATAAATCAAGTATAATAAGGAAGGACATCGTTCCAAGGATGCTTAAACCAAGAATAGTATTTTGAAATATTACCGCAAAACTGATTAGAAGTGTAAAAAATATTGTAGGAGCTAAATAACTCGGTTTTTTCACCATCAACTTATGGTATTGATCCTCAGTCATTTTTTTCCTCCATTTCCCTTTAGTATCAGACTCCATCCTTGCTGTTGTAAGAGAATTAATATCTTTAGAAATTCCCATACTAGCACCTCAGAAATCAGCACCACAGGAAGTACAAAATCCTGCCGTTCTATTTTGTATTGAACCACATGTTGAACATTTTATCTTATTTTCCATACCAAATTCTGCAAGATAGCTCCGAGATATAACATCTTGTTTCTGTTGCTTTTTGGTAGCTCTTCTAAAATCCAGATATAATAAGGTTCCAACTAGTCCAGCGATAGCTATACCAGCTGCAGGATAATAAAAACCAATTCCTGTTGCTATTAGAATAGTAAATATTATTGACGGTCCTGTATATACTGGCATCCGAACCATTAATCGATGATATTCATCATCTTTGAGCTTTTTTCTCCATTTTTCTTTACTTTGTGTTTCGAGATTAGCACTCATGAGAGTGATTTTATCTTTTCCAGAACCCATTGCCAATTATTCTTTCACCTAATATTGCCATACCCTCCATATATTTAAATGAAACCAAAATTAAACCAATATTTGGATGAATGTGAAAAATTTTGGTTTTGAATTAAATAACTATTGGTAATTTTCAGTGATATACTGTTCATACAAGTAAGATTTATCTCAGGGTAAACACTTAAAATATAGAGAGATATTGAAAAAACACTATGAAATACAGTACTTACAAAGAAGATTATCTAGAAGATCAGATACAACTGGTTACGAAAGTGACCAAAGATTGGTTTGGGTTTGGATATCCTAATTCTGCGGAGCAACTCAAGGAAGTTTACTCTAGAGAGACTTTTACTCCTGATACTCGGCATTACCTGTATGATAATGATAAACTGGTTGGCTTCATTGCTTCTGCAGTAGAAAATAAAGAAGGAGAGATTCAATATGGATCCATCCAATATCCCTTTGTTGATGCTGGAAATGATGAAGAAAGATTAAAACTTGAGCAAAAATTGCTTAAAAAGGCAACGGAAACCTTGAAGGAAAAGGGTGTAAATATAATTCGATCAACCTTCAATGATGATTGGCCGATCTCAAGTTTCAAATCAATGTATGAGGAGAAACAAGCTGTACAGAGAGCAGCAATAATGGAAAACTTCATGAAATATGCCAGCACTCCGACTTCACCCAATATTGTCGCAATGGATATGGAGAAACATATCCAAGCATTCCACAAAGGAGTTACAAAACAATTCCCCGATATGACAGAGGAACAGATGATAGAGATTCTTAAACGTGCTCAAGAAGGACCAGGCCATCTTAAAAGATTACTTGCTATTGAGAATGATATGGTAGTGGCACAGGGGAGGATAGGTACTTTCGAGAATGAATCTGATAACTCTGTTAACGCGTTTCTTATCATCTTTGCCTATCATGAGGATGGAGTAAAATACAAGGCTGAAATAATAAAGGGACTCCTCAAGGAACTGGAAGGGAAAGAAATCAAGGAGCTTCGATTGACCCACACCTACTCTGATGCAGATCCAGAATCAGGATTTGATGAATTTAACCTCAACTTCTCAGCCTTCAGATTGTATGAGATCAATTTATAAATTCTCGATGCAATGATTAAAAAGACTTTAGATATGTAAAATATTGAGTCTGAAATTCAAAAATATAGTCAATTAAACTAAGATATTTCGTAATAGCGAGTTTTAGAATTATATGCATTAGTTCAAGTTATTCACATAAAGTTAATTACTTCACATTAATAATTATATTGACAGGTGAACCTATGAGAATTTGTTTCCCCACTAAAGATACTAATCCCACCCTAAATAGTAAACCAGAGCCTGTATTTGGAAATGCTGTCTCTTTTGTACTTGTTGGAGATGATCCCAATGATATCATCATCCTTGAAAATAATCCAAATGACAAGGAAGAGTGCCATATGGGAAAAGACTTTGTAAACCATGGCGTGAAATCCATAGTTTCCAATTCATTATGCCGTGATTGCATGAATAATCTGGAACAACTAGGTATTGATGTCTGGAGATGTGATGAGTCCATCAATATTTTAGAAATCTATCAGAAATATACTCTTGGTGGTACATTTATTCGAAAGACACCAGATATTGTTGATTGCAAACATCAACATAAAGGAGAACTCATGGCTCAACAATAATCATCAGCTGCTTTATTCCATCATTTGAGGAAAATTTTATTTTTCTAAGGAAGATTCACGTATTCTGAACTCAAAAGGTCCATGTTTTAGCAGATTATAATCTTGCTTCCAGCTAAACAATCCGGGTTCAGCAGCACCATATAGAAATGGATTAAATTCAACCAAATATGCATCCTTTTCTGTAACCACAAAATCAATGATATAATTATCCATATCAACTTTATCCTTGAATTCTTCAAATAGTTTTGTTACCCTCCTTTGAATGTCCCCCATTTTATCTTTCAAGCCAGGAAAATAGCAGTAATGAAAATATTGTGTGAGAGCTGTCAAGGTATTATCATAAACAAAACCTCTGAATTCATGTTCTAATCTCATCTCCTTCCATTGTCTAATAATAAGTTTTCCCGGAGAATGCTTCTCCACAGCCTCTTTTAAATCATCATATACTCTAGTTGAGCTACAGAGGATCTGTATTGCTTCCTCACCAGAATGAACTTTCAGTGCGGTTTTATGTGCTTCCATTTGGAGAATTGTTTTCTGATTCTCATTTATCAAATCTGAATGGTTTTCTAAAACTTGTTTCCCTTTTACCAAGGCAATTTTAGAGTCCTTGGGGCTTCGGGTGGAAAGTCTAACAAATATACCTGCTTCAAAATCTACTCCCTCAAGTTTATCAATGGTTCTAATTAAATCTTGTAATGCTGGATCAGTAAGATCAAATTCCTCTAACTCCTGATAATATTCATACTGGGCAATCAATAATTCTACTTGATGTAATGTCAATGAAACAAACCAAGTTGGGATTGTGTAACGTTCTACACTCGGATACCAGCTCTCTATTTTGGTTTTCTCAATAACCTCATCGAAATCATCTGGGATCACAATGTAATATCTTAGATTCTTATTCATAAAGATTTCTTGATAAAAGCTGTTGAATAGTAAATATTAATATTTTAGTCATTTTATATTATAATTCTAAACCTAGATAGTTAATATCTGCAGGGATTACATATTATCTAGTAAGTGAAGAGAAATCATATTTATGCAAAATCAATATTATTTATTTCGTGCAGTAATTTGCTATTTTACCCAGTAATCTTGCAGATTCTCGTATCTCACGATCAAGAGTATGGCGATCCACACCAATCAATCCAAAAGTAGGGCCAAATCCATCGGCCCATTCGAAATTATCCATGTTCGACCAATAAAAGAAACCACGTAGATCCACGCCGTTTTCAAGTGTATTGAGAGCTGCCTGGAAGTAATCAAGAATGTACTGCTGTCGTTGTTCATCATCATTTGTTCCAATACCAGATTCAGTGATATAGAATGGGCATTCAAGATATTTCTTGGCCAGTAATACCGCATGTGTCATACTTTTGGGTGATATTCCCCATCCCATCAATGTGAGATTGGTATCTCCCTTCTCATGCTCAATCATGAGATCAGGTGCAAATAGACCCACAAGGTTAATATTATAATGATTGATCCCAAGAAAATCACCCATATCAGCATCTGAAATCTTGGAGAATGTAAAGGGTAGTTTTCCTGTCTTCAAAGATTTTAGGATATTGATGTTAAATGCCTTGTCAAAAATGAATCGCATGAGGTGATCGATGGGGTTCCAAGTATGATATGCCTTGAAATGAACGATATTCTTGACCAAACCCACATCAGAAGACGGATCATTTTTCCGTACGATCTTTACTGCAGCAAAATGTGCTCTCATAATATTATTACCGATTTTGAAGTACGAACGCAATGATTTCTTTCCTGGTGGAAATTCTCCATAAAGATAGGATAGTGAGGCATAGACCATGGGTTCATTGATAGTATTGTATACATCAATATACTCCCCCAACTCTCGAGTAACAGTTTCCACATATTCCTCCCAGTACTTCAGATTCTCTTTCTTCTCAAATCCACCTCTCTCTGCAAACCAGACGGGTAAGGTAAAGTGATGCAAGGTGACAAAACTACGTATACCCAATTCTCTCAGTTTACCCAGAAATCTCTTGTAATGGTTAATCTCATCTGAGTTAATCTTTCCCTCTTCAGGATAGATCCTGGCCCACTCAATACCTGTCCTGTGTGCGTTGTACCCTAGATCTTTGAGCGTTTGAAAATCATCTTCGTATCTATTATAATGATCGCATGCTATACCGCATTCCACTCCACTTTTTGTTTTTCCAGCCTTTTCAAACAGAGTCCAATCATTGTGATTATTTCCTTCGACTTGATAGGCCGAACTCGCAGTACCTACAAGAAAACCAGGTATGTCAGCTATTATTTTTCCTATTCTTTCTAGCTTTTCATCCATAGCTTTGTGATTTAGTAATTGTAGAAAATCTTTGTCACTTTACTACTCTATAGTGATTTATTTTGAATAATCTAAGTAATTATTATTCATAGTTTGAGATAGATTAACTTGGAATTTTTTATTCAATGAGATTAATTTTCTCACCATTTCAAACAAGACTTAAATCATTTCCATTTATCTCTTATTTATGTCTGAATGTAATATAAGATTAGTATTCGAGAGGCAAAGTATACATTATGTAGCAGTTGTTATATCAATATTTCTCATGATTACTTTTTCCCGAACTGATTATATTACAGGCGATATTACCATACTGTGGTTCTATCTTGCGTTTCTCACTCCAATTGTACATCAATTAATTGTAGCGATTTTCTGGAGAATTGAGTTGCATTGCAAGAAACTTTCACAGTGGTTTGGAGATAAGGCATTCACATTTTTCAAAGTATGGTTCTCAATTCCATTCCTATTCAGGCTAATAAGCATAATTGTTTTAGCATTTTATAGTTCTAATACTTTAAGCATTTCACCACTAATCGCACGCTTAGTTGCAGTAATACTATCTCTACCTGTATTGTATGCCTTCTACTCTGTTAAGAGATATTTCGGCATCAACAGGGCCTATGGGGCAGATCATTTTTATGAAAAATATCGTTCTATGCCTAAAGTGAAAGAAGGTATCTTCAAGTATACAGATAATGGGATGTATATCTTTGCCATAGCTATCCTCTTCTTACCAGGATTATGGGCAGGTTCTCTTCCAGCCATTCTTGTTGGTTTATTCAATTATCTCTATATTTGGGTTCATTATTTTTCAACAGAAAAACCAGATATGAAACGGATTTATCATCAATAATTAGTACTAATTATTTCAAGCAGTAAAATTTCTAAAGTATGAGTACTAATTATGGATCATGGATGAATTCATTTACATAATAGATCGGATATACGATCCAGTGTCGGAATTTCATGCAATTCGTATCTGAAATAACAGTTATCATGTTTATCGCATGAGAAGACATGATATAGATGATCATGATCCTCAAATTCCATTCTATTGAGAAGTATAGGTATCTCTGTTCTTGCCTGATAATTGCACGCATCTTCTTCATATTCTTCCTCATCCTCATAGAGCTCAGAACGTGATACGATATTTTCCAAGGCATTATTGATATTATTGAACACACTAACATCAACATCATCTCCAAGCACTGAAATCACAATATGTACGTAATTAACCATAAGTTCTACAGCAATTATATATAAAAAAATAAATGGGTAACAGAGGTGACCGAAACTATTCTTACATGTATACTATCAAAGCCAGCCTCTTCTTTTGAAGTAAATGGTTAATAGTATAGTAATGGTTATCATCACACCCCAGGTGGCAAAATACCCCATCTTCCAATTTAACTCGGGCATATAACTGAAATTCATTCCATACAGGCTAGTGATAAATGTAAGCGGAAGTAGAATGGATGATACCACTGTTAAGGTCATCATCACCTCATTCATACGATGATTCAATTGCGATGAATATCCCTCCTTTAGATTGGGTATGATATCCCTATTAGTCTCCACCATCTCTATCAATTGATAGATATGATCCTCAAGATCTTTAAGAAATGGTTTTGTACTCGGTTGAATGAACTGAATATCTAATCTAACTAATTTGGATGGCATATCTCTTAAAGGAGTGACAATTTTTCTCATACCCAGGTTTTTCTTCTTTACTTTATTGATTTTATCAGGCATATCATCCAATTCACGCAAGTAAATTTGATCCTCCAATAATTCAATGGTATCAGACACTCGTTCCAATTCAATAAAATAAGTATCAATGATGTAATCAAGGAGAATATAGGCTAAAAAGTCATTACCATGACGAGTAAATAAAGAAAAGTACTCTTGGATCATTTTCTTTACTTTATTGAATTTATTATCATTTAATTCATTAAATGAAAGTACATAATTCTTGCCTAGTACAATTACAATTTGGTCTGTTTCAAGTTCAGGGGTGGTTAGATCATCAAAAACACGTCTCAGGAAGAATACAATGTGATCATCATAAATATCTAGTTTTGGTCTTTGAAGGGTGGATAGTAAGTCTTCAGTAAGTATCGGATGGAAGTTGAAATGTGCTGAAATCTCCTTCATGAGTTTCTCATCATGAAAACCTTGAATATCAATCCAAGTGACACTCTGCTCTCCGATTAAACTGAATTTGGTACCCAAATGCTCTATAGGAACCTTTTCTTGAACAATTTCTTTTTTTTCAGAGTGTATCTTGTAATGTATTACCTCAATTTCTATCTCACTATCTTGTATATCACCTGAGTATTGTGAAACTCCAGGGGGTAATCCTATTTTCGTTGATTTCTTTATTCTATATGGCACTATTCTATAAAAAAATGCAGATTCATTTAATGTATCTGATTGATAAATGAAAATTCTAAAAAAATCTAGATCAAAACATCCACTACGGTATTTAGGTAACTATTTGAGGTCTCTCCTCATCTTTTTGGGTGAGTAACCAAAATATTAGCATCAGCACACTACCCAACACGATTGATCCAAATATTCTGATCAAATAATTATCCTGACTGAATATATCTATGAATGTTTTAAGTATATCAACCAGCAGGATAGACAATGAAAATCGTCTTAAATAGGATTTAGCATAACGTAAACCGAATATGAATAATCCCAATCCTTGCAATGCCCAAACAATATTTGGGAGGAAGTATATGATTTGATCTCCTGCCTCAGGATTGATTAGATCCACTGGGAAGGAATTGCCTCTCAATAGCGGTGCAAATATGGTTATTGCCGTGAATACTCCACCTGTGATTACCAGTGAAGAGGTGAATGGTTCTCCTGAAAATCGAACTTCATTTATAACGGCAGCAATGGTCATTACTATTCCTATACTACTCAGCATGATGAAATAGAAGATCTCAGTATCTCCTCCTTCACTGGGTATCTGTGCCAAGACAAATGCTAGCGTTAGCACTGTATTGATAGATGTGCCCCAAGAGAGTAATTTATTGATAAACTCAGTTGCAAATATCCAAAATATGATGGCCACTGCAAGTAATTTAAGTGAGTACACCCCGGTTGCACCCATGAGTAAAGCAGAACCTATGAAACATAAGAGCAGTTTTAAGACGCTCATGGCAAATTGCTCTGATGATACATTTTCAGTGATAATTCTCTGAGTAATCGACCTACGGATATAGATGGCAACTAGAGCCATGAAAGGGGTGAATATCAACCAATCTAGAATTAATCGTAACCATAAAATTTGATCCGATCCGATTACCTGTATCATCCAATTCAAACTGATAATAGTTAATAATACAAAGATAAATGCTCTATTGAGTAGTCTTTCCTCTAATTTACTAATTTCTGCAAAATACAGTACTGCAGTAGCGATAACCACTGCTATTCCAAGTATCTGGATATACTCATTGAGAAGATATTCTGAGGTGAGATTAGATGCTAGGCTTGAGATTAGCAGTAAACCTGTTATACTCATAATAGAGGAGAATAGCTGGTTCCTCGTTCCACTGATATACCAGATGATTAATATTGCAGGGATCCAGATCCCGACAAAAATCGATGAATATACTAGCTCATTGCTGGATAGAACATCATTGAACAGAAGGAAGAAAAGTGATACGGCCTGTAAGTAGGGCACATACTCCTTGATGATACGCAATTTAGTCCTCAGTTGAAGTATTGATACTGATAGGATTGATAATCCAATAATACCAGGATGAACCAGATCAACTTTTAATGAGACTAGTATAATTAAGACGGAGTATGAAGTCATATTGGCAAGTAGATTTGATGAATTATTCGATTTGTACATTTCCATCAACAGAAATATGGAGTAGAGAATAAATACAAAGGAGGTTGCCCAGAGACGTGAAGGTAGTAAGTAACTCATTCTCCCTGAGAAGATCAATAGTACGACAATAAATGCCGTTTGTCCAAGAGTACTGTAAATCTCTTCATTTGGATTCTCAAAAACCTTAGGAATAAATGAAAACATTAATGCCATGACCACTATGAATTCCAATGCAACTGATGTCTCATTAGTTGCTAATGATGAAATAGTTAACAGAGAATTAAATAATAGAAAGAGCACCATCAACACTCTATTCTCCTCAGTATTCTTCCTTATTAGTTGTAACATCAGGATTGAGATGCTAAGATAGATCAAAGTCACAGAGCTGATATTGAAAATAATAATCTGGTTGGCTTGGAAAGTAAGTAAGTATATATTGAATAATGCTGTACTGAGTGTGTAAATCATATTCTCTCCCTTCCTTCTCACACTGAGTAACACGGCGAGAATGGATACTGCACCAAGAATTATCGGCGGAACCTCATTAATCAGCGTCACATCATAATTGCTTGAAAGTAGGCCAAGAAGGATGTAAACTGAGCTCAGGACGGTCATTGTCATGGGGATATAAGTTAAGTCATCCCTCGGCGTTATCATAGATTTAATTGCTAGTAAAGCAATAAATATGATATAGAAGATACTAACCAGTGGAATGAATTCCAATCCAGCAATCTCAACCTTAGTGAAACTTTCATTTGATACTCTACTGATACTAAATGCGATTAGTGATGCTGCTTGTGTACCCAGGATTACTTGATACTGTGAAGAGATGAATATCATTGAGGTAAGTAATAATATGCTCAATCCAAGGATGATTGGATGTGGTACAGCATGACTAAACAGACTGCTAAATGTATAATAGAACATCATTAGGACTGATACAGATACCAGTGTTTTCAGCTGCATATCATCCTTAGATAAGAACCAATATACCATTCCTAAAATGATAAATGCTAGATAACATACTGAGAGCAACCAAAATTGATTAGATATTTGATTCAGCACAGTATTGAATACAAGCAGCCCTATGGCCTGAATTACAAGAATATAGCTACTCTCAATCTTGTGCTGTCGTCTGAGCAACTGCATCAAAGACGGGAAGAGAAGTAGCCCCCCAAGTATATACTCGTTTGGCATACTTTCAGGTCTAGTAACATAGGTTAACAGTAGAAAGATGGTGATGATTGACTGAGGTATGGCAGAAACAAATAGGATGTAATCCTCTGTTCTGAACTTGAAGAAAATGAAAATCATCTGGACTAATATGAATACTAACCCCAGTTCTATTAGGGAGAAGCCTAGATACTCACTATTCTTTGCACTTGAAAGGAAATATAACGAGACAAACTGAAGAATGACAAGATTACGGATCTCATTAAATCTGGAGTTTTTCAGCACCATTAATCCAAGCAGAAGTATCGCCACTAATAACAAGCCTGGACTAACAGAATGAGCAGAATGTTGCAGAATTTGAATATTCAGAATCAATGTTATCGTTACAGCCCCAGCAACTACCTCTGTCATCAATTGCATGTCTCGTTTCTTGTACCAAACTGCTAATGATACAAGTACAAAGGTAATGAAGTACACATCATTTGCTAGATCTGAAAACAGGTCATTTGGTATGAATGCCATTAAGAAGAAGCCTAAGATTTGATAGCTCAATATTGCTTTTGAGTTGACTATAGCATAGAAATTATATGCCGATAAGGACAATATTGCCAAACCCAAGAGTATATGATGCATGGGGAATACAACAATGTAATTCTGTGTTAATGCATTGATGATGAAGAACCCAATCGATATGAAACTCAATATTGGGATAAAATTACTCATCTCTGCACTCTCTTTGTGAGAAATGAAAATTATGAACATCAATACCAAGTAAAGTATGGTAATAACTGTAAACAGCGAGAGATCGATCATAGGTAAAGCTACATGAAATATCGAACTATCTGCATTCTTACTAAAGGCTGTACTCATCAAATAATGAATTTGCAACAAGAGTGTTGATGACAATGCAATTCCAAATCCGAACTCCTTAATTTTCAGTTTTATTGCTCTCATCATCGCCAATGTCAAGAATATTGTAAATAGGAGGAGATTTACATCAAATGTAGAATTGAAAGAGGAATCTCTAAGTGTGACCGGAATTAAAATTACGTTCAAAATCATTGGTATGGCAAATGCGATCCAATTGGAGATATACCGGCTGGTTAGTAATAAAGTGATCACCACAATTACCTGGCTTAGTAATATTTCTAATGCTCCTACTTGTTGAGTTTCTGCTTTCATATACCATATTATAACCAGTGAAATTGATAAGACGATATTTGTGGCATTAAATATCGTATCTTTTTCATGTTGAGGTCGAATTTTAATCAATAATATAGTTAGAAATAGGAAGGTGAGAATTGCCATATTTGTAAAATATGCCAGCTCAAGCACTATCGAATCTATTACCAAATTGACAAAAACCAGCACATGTATGGTTATTACAGAAGTAGTGGAGGTTTCCTTTACATACCAAATATAGAAGTAGCTCAGGAATATACCTAGGAAAGTAGTCAGTAAAATGATTAGTACTTGATCTGACATTCTATCCAAGACAGCTGTGAATTCCCGGGTATCCTCGGAATAATTGCCAAATCTAGGCAAGGGGAGGACAAATCCAAGTAATACTGCGATAATAATACTGGATAATTCAATCAGTCCTGTGCGGGCATCATGAGTTAATACTCGGTATCGTGCATCAAAGGTACTCATGCTGTCACCTCCATCTGGGTCACGACTGGTTGTATTCTCTTATTACTCATTATTATTACCCAAGTCACAGAGAAGATGAATATGGCCACTATCAATAAAATTGCCCATTCAGGCCTTATGAAATAGACTCCTCGGCCAGTTGGTGGCGGAGCATTTACGATGAGATCATAGAGTTTCTTAGCACCTCCAAGGAGGACAAAACCTGCAATAAAAGCAAAATACCCTGTGAATGCAGCCAATGGGCCAAATGAATCATTCTTTCGTAGATTGGATACCATATTAAGAATTGGCAGTAGAATGAAGTAAAGCATGAAGTATCCAAGGAGGATTGCCTGGTTCAACACAGGATAATAGAAATATGGCATTCCATAGATAATAAGAGTACTAGGGAGTATGAAGAGGATGATCTGTGGTACATTCATCCTATTCTGGCTCATCACATATTTCAGATTACCTGAAATTGTATCATTGTGTTTCACAGTTTCATCTGTCTCCAGAGCAAATCGTAATCTATCTCCAAATATTACTGTGATAATTGCGAGAATTAAGTACCCCCCAAGTGAAATATTTACAATTGCATGAGTCATAGCACTCATATTTTTGGTAACAGAATCAATTGGGAACCGACTACTTTGTTTCAGAAGTCCAAAGATAAACTGGAACATCATGCCGAATCCTATTGCCATGTGATTGTATGTTGGTTGCATATTATCCTTATTCTTTTTCATGAATAACAGCATGGAAATACTGATCCAAGCTAATGATCCGAAAAGCAATACTTTATCACCCTGTGTTTCTGATTGTCCTGATAGAAGGAGGTTGATGATCGAGGTGAACCCAACGATTGCAGCCATGTGATTAGAGCTTACTTTAACCTCTGAGAAATTGAATACATCTCTGAAATAAGAAAGCATATAGAAGATAAACATGAAGCTCAGGATAAATATTCCAGTTAGTATGATCTGATAGATACCCTCGCCATTGGGATTGTTCAGGATTAGGATGAAGAATACTTCAGACTCTATGATCATGAGAATTATACTATTCTTGACAATTTCTTCAAAATTATATTTAATACCAATCGCAACCATGATATTCAATAAAATACCAAAGAAGTAGATTGGCTCATAAGAATTGTAATTAAGTAATAGTACAACAATTGCAAATAGAAAACCCAAGCTTGTTAACATAAGTAAATTCAACCTTCTCTGTATAGGTTTCAGCTTCAATTGATCTCTGTTGTAATCAAAAGACATGGGTAATGCAAATGATATCTCCAGATCTTTTTCGTGGAAAACAAATATCCAATAGAGAGTGAAGAAAGTAGAGAAGACTATGACAATATTATAGATCTCTGCATTACTAACCCAATTTGAAGATAATATATCAGCAGTTATTCGAATTGCGATAGTGTTATTATAGAAAAGAAGGAAGAGAGTCATGAAATGAGAGAAAGGACGAGGAGTTGGTAACCTCTTAGTTATGGAGACAAAGATAAATGATGCTGCAACCAGAAGATTGAGCATTGCGGGTAAAGCTAGATTATTACTAGTCTGTAACCAGAGGATAGGTGAGAATAATGAAAATACTGCCAAAGGCAACCAAATCTTCTTCTTATCAAGAATTATGATACTAGAAATGATTAAAACCACATTAAAGGCAAATAGGAAACCATATCCTATACCAGTTCCAATAAAGGTTTCCTCACGAATGGCTATACTTGATTGAAATACTTCAGATGCGGATATAAACCCTAGATACATCCCAATGGAGACACCGGTGACAGATAGAAAATTACTATGTAACTTGTAAGCTCCAAACATGGATGTTAAAACTAGGAGAATTCCAGGAAATAGAAGTGCATTACCAGATAAATGGAGATTTACAAAGTAGACAGATTGTACATAAAAGGTGAATTGATAGACAACTAGACCAAATGAGGATAGAAATCTCGACACTGATGTTAATTTGTCTGTGAATTTGCGTAAGAGAAAATTGTTGAAGGTGAAGAATGTTGCAGATAGATACAATAATACTACACCAATTATTGCCGTGGATGCCTGAACATCAAAGGGAAAATTCACCAGAATCACATTATTATATGACCAGACGATCAAGAAGAAGAAACCAGTTACAACCAGTGTTGCACCTAGATAGGCAAATAAATTGGATAGTATCTTCTCAGATATTAGAGATCTTAATTTAAATGGAACGGTCGTACTGTCATCAACATTGACTATTGTCGATTCGAGTTGAGGAATGGGCTTTGCTGCTGGAGAGGAAATTTTCTCCTTTGGTACAACTTTTCTGGATTCTTTTGATTTTTGGACAATAATATCTAGCATCTCATCCTTACGTATCTGTATTTCCTTGATTTTGACCTCAAGATCGGACCTACTCTGTAAAAATACATCTTCTGAATTATTCTTGATCAAATCTGTGACAGTAGGGAGTTTTTCCTTTAATTTAACGAGATCTCTCTCAATATCTTCTATCTTGTTGGCTGGATTATCAAATTCCAGTTGATTCTGCAAGTTAACCCATTCCTTGTCCCAGATATTTAACTTTCTCTCTAAATCCCATAATTCAGATTTCAATTTATAAAGACGATCTTGTTTTGCACCAAGAGGTAATTCCTTCTCCTGTTCCAAATATTCGATCTCTTCATATTTTTTATTTATAGTTTTAACAATGAGATTATATTCAAACTTAACTCTTCTATGTCTAGATTCAAGTTTGTCTAAATTGGTGATGATCTCAGAAATCGATCCTACAGAATTCCTGTTCTGATCTCGTTGCAGTTGATTTGATGTTTGTACCTGTTCAACATGATTCACGATTGATTGATTATTCGATGCTGGTTCAAATGATTGTTGCACTGATGTGTAATACCCTTGATTTGGTCCAAGATCACGTTCATTGACTTGGGATACGTTCTGCATTCGATACAAATCATTATGTTCTTTGTATTGTAATAGCATGAAGACTGCAGATGCAGAGAAAGATAGTAACCACCAGAATTCTAAATCCCAGCCATCAAGAAGATAGATCAGTACACCTAACACCATGGATGCCAAGGATAAATCCTTTGATGAAGGATTGTTAGCCATGGATCGTGGAACCTGATAGATGTATGTGTATATTCCTAAGAAGATAAAGCTGAGCATTATGATGAAATAAAAGGTTCTAAGGGCTCTAATTCGATAATCGCTAAGGATTTGATCTATCCTAATTGAAGCAACAATATAAATCAATATACCTAGTAGAGATATGTACAGTGGTTGAACAGATTTATCTGATAATTGTATCTCTTCCTCAACACCAATTAACTTTGTCTGAGATAGTAAGTAAATTAAGAGAAACAGACCGAAAGGGAATAGAGAAAATTCCTCAAATACACTATATGTTGCTAAGAACACATATGCTATCACTAAAAGGATGGTCACACTTCTACCAGTTTTGATCTTCTTCCCATTATTCCTAAGCGTTAGAGCTCGATGTACCTTCTCATTGTATCCTTCAAGACTTGAAATAAATGTTGCAAATGCAGAATCTTCTTCAAGCTGGAATTTGATACGTCCGGATTGTAACATTAACCTGTCAAATAGCACCAATCCTGCAGAGATGAACCAAAGATTGATTTCGAGAAAAATCAGACTGATCGCAATGATCATCAGAACATGAGTGAAGTAGGTGAGGTATTTGTTTTTTGGTTTTGATGTTACTTGTTCTAATTCCTGAGGTATCTCCTCACCACATTGTACGCAGAACTTGGCTGCATTTCTATTATAATATCCACAACTATGTTTCTTCATAGAATTCCTCCTACCTGATTCTTGTTGAGTGATTGTCTGCATGTAGGACAAATCCCCTTGATATCCAGCCATGCTAGTATATGATCCTTATGACTGGAATGCTGACAATGAGGGCAATAAAGCACCAGCTCTTGTTTCTGAATATATCCCTTGCATACATTACATAGGAGACAACCTGCACCACATGATGGACACGCCAGATCAGTGGATTCGTCAGTACAAGTGCAATTGAACCTCAACATTGGTTTAGTCTTTTGCCGATATGAAAAAGTACCATTGATAATTCTTGCTCCGGGAAAATGTCCATCAGCTACAAGCAACCCAATCATTGGAATTAACTCATCTGATGTTAAGTTTAATTCCTTAGCAAGTTCATCAATTGAAACATCAGATTGAAGTTTATTGTATATTGTATTTGTCTCATCTACGATTTCTGGATATATGTATGATGAAGAAAGGTCTATTTCAATATCATTGGTGATTTTTACCTCATTGATGATACCTAGCCCAACCAATTGATAGATTTGCTTCAAAATATCTAACCTATCAAGCTGTAATAACTTCTGTAAGGTAGATATCGGTGTTTTCCCCATCAACTGCAAATACCCAATCATTTTCTTGGATATCTGATCTAAATTATTGATACTCTGAATATTGGGGATCTGAGGTAGATTATCAATATATACATCCCCTCCACGAGATAGCTCACAATGAAGCTCAGTAGAGGATGAGAATTCATATATTAACTGCTCTGCATGTTTCTTATCAACCTGGAGTAAATTTGCTAGTTCATGAAGTGATGTCTGCCTATTTATTTTGAGAACACCATAGATAAGCTGATCTGTATATGAGAACATACTTTTGTCAAGATCCTCTACGGAAATTACTTCACAGATTGTATCGTTAATGTAAGCATCAATAATGCCATTTATTGAAAGTAAGGCCAGGAATCGTTGACTATCACCCTCGTTTATACCGAATCTATTAAATTTCTGAGTGATGGATCTGATAGATGTCTGTTTGGTAAATCTCAAGTATCCTAATAACGAGTGAATTATCTCAACATGTGATTCAAAATCTTGATGAAACTTAAAATTCAATCTTATTGGATGTTTAGTATATTTTATCCAATTTGCGACTAAAGTAAATGAAATACTAGCCTCTTTTTGAATAATCCTGAGATGATCTTGTAGCTGGTTTTGAGTTATCGGATCATATCTGTATTGCAAACATGAATTAACATGAATTAGCAATTGTTCCTGGGATATCTCTCTATACAATATAATCAAACCTGCAATCACCTTCTCCTTGATGAGCTCGGGATTGGAATAATCTTCGAAGTATGCTACTTCCACATGCTTGGCAGCTTTTTGTTTATCCTTCAATTAATCACCTTCAGTTTTGTATGAATTTATTCTAGAATCCCTAGATCACCACGTGAATGAGGGAATTAAACTAGACTCAACATAGTAAAATTATATCCTAAGTATATAAGTATTACATGCTCATTGATTCCCAATGACCCCTAAATATCGCATTTTGAAGATAATGTACTAGCATTTGATGCATTTTGGTATTTTTTTCGATATCTCAATTTGTTTACTATTTTCACCTCTAGGCCAACTCATTGATCGTACTTTTGACTAGTTAAATTGAATAAAATTACAATTATCGCCTCAATTGCTATACGCAAAATGAGAATTGAGTAGAATAAATTGAATTCGTACATCTAATGACCTCTGTTGCTGCTTGAAAGCAAGTTTATAGAAATGAGTATATTGCACATAGTCGTAGCTAACTGCAAATCATGAATTAATGGTAAAACTGTAATTTTAACGGAAATTTCAAGAACTCTTTGATTTTAAGTATCTAGGATATAAAACAGCGAGTATTAAAAATGAGGACATCATAACAATGAAGTTACCTGGATAGGGTAAGGGAATTGTTGGGGCTTTCGGACCTGTTGCATTACTCTCTGAAGTCTCTTCATCACTCTGACTAGCTGAACTTGATGTATCAGAACTTGTAGAAGTGGTGCTACTTGATGTCTCTGAAGTAACCGAAGAGGTTGAACTAGTTGAACTCGTTGTCATGCTACTTGATGTTTCTTCAGGGGGAGTATAATCAATAGTTGTATACCCTTCATACTCCATTAGATTCTTGGCAGCTTGTAAATCATAATCATGTTGAGCTTGAATATCATCAAAATATCCATTATTAACATAAGCGATATTTAACCAAGGAATAGCAGATCCATTATAGAGAGCGGATAGAGCATAACGATCTAGTGCAAGTGATATTGCTTTACGGACATTAACTTTTTTCAAATGTTCATTGAGAACATTGAAAATTAAGATTTCTGGCCCTCGAGTATTCTTCTTCGTTTTAACAATAAATCTTGAATCATCATCATACTGAGTGTAATTCCCCAAATCTCGTGCTGGTATATTGTATAAATCAATTGATCCAGAATCAAATTGTATCTGCCGAGTATTATAATCATCAATTATAACATGATCAATTGTATCAATCCCTTGAGAAGTTGGTTTAATTTTGGTAAACTCATTTCCTGCGTATGCCCAGTAATATGCTGTTTGATCAAATGACAAGCCTGGAGCAAATACATCTAACATACTCCCAGCAATAGTTTCTAGAGCCTGTATTTCAGGATCAGTACTGTCATAATACTGATCAACATCCCATTCATTTGGATAGTAATAATCATCTCTAGCTCTAAATGAGTAATATTCTCCTTCCTGTAGAGCTACTATCTCATAGGGGCCAACGTGAGAATATCCTTGGAAACTCTCCCAGTGGTTCCATTCATATGAATCCCATGGATTAAATGGCATTCCTACTTCAACTGGACTAATGATAGTAGTAGAATTGATTTCATCATAATATGTTAATACTCCTAGTATATGCGAGGGAAGAGGTTGTATCCATGAACCAAACTTAATGTAATCATTTGCCTCCACATATCGTGAGTCATACCAAATATTGAATGTGTCAGAAGGAGTAATAGTACTTGACGCACTGTAATCTACGACCTGTTGAAAGTCATTTTCAATATTCATCTCATAATCATATGATTCTAAAAAAGTACTGAGCAAATCATAAGCAAGAACCATATCATTGGCATTAAATTGTGTTGGTGCAATATAATTTCCATTATAATCTGTTGTTTCACTCCAATAGGCATCATCTCGCAATAAAAAGGTGAATCTAGTCAAAGGTACCTCCTCAGTGTATGGATCATTATCATCATCATACGTTCCATCTTCAGTCTGGAAATAATTCCAAGCTAAATCAGGATGGGGATTAGAATTCTTATCGAAAGTAATCAAAGAAGAATACGTATAATCTGTCAATGCATTTTGAGCTGAGGAAACAGCCTGAAATGGGTCAAGGTTATACATATATGGCGTATCAACAGCTAGTCGAAGATGCGTATTATTTGAATTTCGATCTGGCTCATTTGTCACCCAAGTTGCTCCAAGAGCACGAGAATTGAAAACTCCCTCTTGAACATCCCATAATTCATTATTAGGACCACCGAAACCCCTCCACATGGCTTCAGGATATAAATTTGCAATCAAAGGGACATCATATAACAAATTATCAAAATAAAAATTGTTTAGATTAGCAAAAGCATTCAATTTATCCTGTCGATTGGTGATATAGTCGAAATCATAAAACATCTGATCTATTTCTTGCTGAGTATAGCCTATATCTTGAGATTGCCAATTTTGCCAGTTAGGATCATTGAGTTGGAGCATATACGATCCAAAATATTGATCTGATGCATAATGCCAAGCAAAATCCGGAATCATTGATCCTCCACCAAATCTTACAGTACTGAAATCAAATGTGTTATTTTCAGACATGTGTAGTAAAGAATCAACTAATAAACTGAATTCAAGGGGTATTATGGAGACATTTATTCCCAAGGGAATTAGGGCCTCTTTGATGAAATTCGCTTTTGCAAGTTCAACACTAGAATTTTGTACTTTAAATTCAATAGTAAAATTAAAAGTAATCTCATCGGTTTCAATCTCAACACTTTGAATAAACAGAGGCTGAGCTACTAGTAAAACCATAATGGTCAAGAATTTTAAGTTCATAGAACCCATTGATTGAAATTGATCTATCACACTTATATTCCTTTGCTTTATTTGTCAAAAATCTTTGATGAAATCTATAAAATGATTATCAATAAATAATTTATTTTATTCAATTAGAATTAATTTCTCTTTCTGAGAATGGGAATTGCGGCAACTAGACCGAGAAGAGCCATGTAGAAACCAAATCCAGGAGCATCCTCAGGATCTTCACCAACAAAGAAAGCTCCATTCATAGTGGGTTCATGACCAGAAATTGTACAGTAAAAGTAGTATTTACCCTCAGTTGCTGGCATCTTGATATATACAACATCAGTCTCACCAGAGGCAATTCCGAATTCTCCTCCAACTAGGAAGTGGAAACCAGAATCATCATCAGTTCCACCAAGAGCTCGATCACCAGTGACCTTGAAGTTATGCTCTGCGGAGGGATCATCATTGACTAGTTCTACTTTGTAACAAGTATCTGGGGTAACAGTGATCTTTGAAGTATCAAATTGAGTACCAGCAATGGCCTTAATTGTAAGGGTTGCTGTAGCATCTGCCTCAGTACAGGTATAATCCTGTGCCATTACGGTAGCAGGAGCAAGAATTGTAAAGAATGAGCCAATCAAAAGGGCTGCAAGAATTATCTTTTTCATTATATTAAACCTCGTTGGTATTTCCAACCAAATTACAGGTTCATTTCGAGTATATAAAATGTTATGGTAAATGAAATTGAGAAAGTTTTTAGCTCCATTATACAAAATATAGTTATTGCACTTGAATGTAAATAGTAAATTATTATAGTATTCGAGGTATTGAAAGAAAATTATAAAAAATTATTTAATTTATATAGCTCATCAAAACAAAGGAAGATTAGATAATCTCAATTATTATATTTGGAATGGGGGATGGAACAGGAATTACCTAAATGGTTTAATGCAAGTAATAAGTTTAATTACATAAAAAACTGGTAAAATATGATTTACTAACTGATGATATGTATTTCTATAAGTCGAAATTACCTAGGAGCAATAATTATTAAATATTAAGAGATGTATACTACGTAAGAATGAGTATTTGGAAAATAGGAAAATTCAATATCAACCTTATTGAAAAAGAAATGCTCAAACGATCCACGATTACCTTATTTTCATTTTTTATTTTGTATCTAATCAATTATATTGTGAATAATGAATTTTTCTACTATCCATTGATCCTATTCATTCTACTACTAGGATACAATAAAGAGGAACATTATCTACTTATTCCAATTATTTCGACCATTATTTATGTACTCAATGAGCTGGTCCTCATCAACCTGCTAGAGTTACACGTACATATCATTCTAACCTGTTTTATAATACTATTATTATACGTCAATCATCGTGCTAGTGAACAGCATATTGAGAAGAATATAGGTCAGATGGATAGAATCTTGAATGAAATATCTGCTGTTTCAAATGTGGGGATAATTCAACGAGATATTAGTAAATTATCCAAATGGGTTGAAGCAAAAGTAGATGAAGGTCCTGATGCCCTACGAGAAGTTGTATATGATCCTGTGAAACAGCTGGAAATATTTGATCTTAATCCTATAGTATCTGTGAATAAATCAGTATTGGAGCTTTTTGAAGTTAATAGCAAAGAAGAGTTAATAAAGTATGACAAATCCCAAATTATGGCCCCAGAGGATCTATTGAGCTCACTTTTGCGACTTGGGGATAAAGATGGTTTGGAGAGAGAAAGTTATATCATAACTGCCAAAGGAAATAGAAAAGATGTGCTCATCAGGTCAGCCTACCCATCTGATAGGAAGGAACTTCTTATAACCTCAATGATTGATATTACGAAGTACAAACAAGCACTGGAAAAAATATCCGAAAGTGAGGAGATGTTCAAACAAGTATTCACTCATGCCCCGATGGGACAGGTATTACACAAGAATTGGCAAATCGTCCAAGTAAATGATTCTTATTTGAAAATATATGGATATAACACCCCAGATGAATTGATTGGAAAAGATTTGAAAAGCTTGATTCCGGATAATGAACTCAAATCCCAAATCGCTGTTGATAGAATGAGAAAGAAAGGCGAAGGACCGCGAATTTATGAAACTCGTGCTCTGACTAAAGATGGTAGAATTATCCCTATACTCGTACAAGCAATAATCGTCGTATTGAATGGTGAAGAACACACACTTAGTTTTGTTGAAGATATTACAGAGAAAAAGAGATTTGAGGAACATCTTTTTGGAGCTCATAAATTTGAAAGCTTGGGATTATTGGCTGGGGGTATATTACATGATTTCAATAATATCATGCAGATATTGAATAGTGGACTAGAAGTCCTCTCATACTCCGATTTGGATGATGATAGCCTAGAATTAATCAATGAACTAAAAGAAACGAATAAACGAGCTTCAACTATAACGAACCAATTATTAGCCTATACAGGAACAACAAAATCACTGATAAAAAGTGATAAAATATCTATTAGAAATTTAATTTTTGCTCTTGATAAATTGATCAGTGTGATGTTGTTATCTTTCGAGAATGTAGATTTGTTGAATTTTCGTAACAGAGTACCATCCAATTCTGGCCTAGAGATCAGCCTTAACCATTTTAATCAGATCATGATAAATTTGATCACCAATGCAGCTGAATCTATAAAACATGATGATGGATATATTGAACTTAATATTTCTGAATTTGATTATTCATCAGATCAGATGGATATCACCTATAATCCCAGTATTATCAGCAAAAACAACATTCAAAGGATGAAATACTTGAAAGTAGAAATTGCGGATAACGGAATTGGTATACAAGAAGAGAAACTTCGTAGTGTTTTCGATCCCTTCTATACTACAAAAGAAGATGGAAAAGGTCTTGGTCTATCTGTTGTTCAGGGATTAGTATTTCAGCATTCTGGATTTATTGAGATACATTCTGAAATTGATCGTGGTACTAGTATTAGTATCTACTTACCTTTGACAGAGGTTGATGATGAGTATGATTTAGAACAAGAAGCTATCACTACAATAGAAATTCAACCACAAGATCATACCTTACTGGTGGTTGAGGATGAAGAATTCTATCGATCCCTGTTGGTAAATCAACTGAGAAAATCTGGTTTTGAAGTATTAGAGGCGGAAAATGGGTTAAAGGCACTTGAAATATTTAAAGAAATGAAAGATGTGATTGACCTAGTAATACTCGATCTCATTATGCCAGTGATGGGAGGTAAAGAATTTTTAAAAGAAATAAATAAATTGATAGTTGGCACACCTGTATTGATCTCATCTGGTTATTCCAAAGATTTACTTGCTGAGTTCTCACATTCTTCAATTGATTTTATACAAAAACCCTATGAATATTCATCATTACTGGGAAAACTTGAGAAACTATTATGAGTAAGATTGGTAGTTCTAAGACAATTTAGGAGGATTAGAATAGGGCTAAAATAAACACTGCAGATAGCCAGAGGGTATGGCCCCTTCTGAAACAAATGGTTGCTGTTTCGGGAGTGGGATCACGTACAAATAGAAGTAAAGTGTATAGAAAATACAGGCTGACTAATGCAAGAATGACCTGTAAGGTAATTTGATTCAATGGGATAAAATAGGTTAATACTACATAATAACCATAAACCATGGTGATCACTCCTCCTAGAAGAGTAAACCATGCTGTTTTCTTCATCCCAACCACTACTGGCATCATGGGAATGTTCGCTGCAGTATAATCCTCTATATTCTTTGCACTCATGGCAAAAGTATGGGATGGTGTCCAGACAAAGACAATTAACCCAAGTAATAAACCCTCTAGTGAAAGCATTCCTGTGGCTGCGGTAAACCCGACAAATACAGGTGTTGGACTGATGAGACCACCAATAATAGTGCTACTCAATGAGTTACGCTTGAGGTACAAAGAGTATCCAGTAAGATAGAATACATCTGCGAAAATTAAGAAGTATGCTGTAAGAGGATTGAATACAAAAAATGCAATGAGTATCCCTGATAATGCTAATAGACCTCCAAATACTGCTACCATCCAGGGTGGATTGATTTCATTGACACTAGCTCTATACCTTGTTCTTTGCATCACTGCATCGATATCACGATCAATGTAATTGTTCACTGCCATGGCTCCACCTGCAGAGGCGTAACCCATATAAACAAAAGCAATAACTTTTCCAAAATTGGTAACTGGATTGGGGATGAAATAACCTACAAGACCAGTCACACTCAGGAGGACAATGATCTTTGGTTTGGTCAAACTAAAATATCTAAGTAAATTCTCAGAAAAGCTCAGAGATTGTACATTCTGTGTTGCTAACATCTACAATTCGGTTGTACAAAATAATACTATAAAAAGTATGTTGAAGGAGAATTTATCAACATCTGACCTCTCTAAAATGCTAATAAAAAGAAAATTTAGCAAGAAAAAGTGAATGTTTATAGTGGTGTACGAGCAAATTTGCTCAATACTCAATATAAAATTAATGTAAATAGATGCAATGATTAATACAGAAAAACTGAATTTTGATTTATAATTGCGAAAATTGCTTGAATCTGTTTTCAGAAATATAAAAATTACTTGAAAGATAAACTTACCTATTCAAAATGTAGACTACTTCTCAAATTGCTTATTTATTAGATTTCTGATCTTTTCTAGCCATTATTAGATTTTTTATTTAAAATGTATCAAGAAAATTTTTTACATTCTTATTTTGAATTAGATCGGTTATCTTGGTTAACATTTTTCTTAGTACTATATTACCTTGGATTCTGATAATTTTTTCTGCACTTGCGGTGATAGCATCGATATTTATATTGTATATTATTATTGCAGAAGATGGAACAAGTGAAAAGTTTTTGATGTTTCTCTTCACTGCTTGTTTAAGTCAATCAGGGATGTTACTTTGGCTTGGAATTAAATCTCTTTTGATTAATTATCCCACTGAATTGAACCTCTGGTCATATATTGGAGCCTATGTGTTTATTTTTCTGTCACCTTTAATTGTTATGTGGACTATTGATGGTTCAGAAGTTGGAGCAGTGTTATTTCCTAGCTTTAGCACTTCTTTGGGGGTATTATTGTACAGTTTCACTTTACCAGAAATTAGTTTTATTTATGGTTTGAAGTTTCTTCTCATTTTCCAATACCTTGCAAACATAATTATTTTGACTTTGTTAATATTTGTTATTGAAATAATCGTTGCCAAAATATTTTACAAACCTCGTCGCTTTGTAAGTACAACAATTACAGCAGATACGGAAACAGCAAATATAGAAGAAATAAAAGAAAATATTAATTCCGAAGTGAAAGAGCAAGATACCAGCCAGGAAATTACAGATGAAGAATTAAGCACTGTTGAAATTGAAGAAAAATCAAATCCTTCAATTGATGTTCCTAGTAATAAAGAAACTGCGAGGCGAGATAACCTTGAATCAAGATCAGAACAAGCAGAAGAGATTATTAACAGGAGACGATTCGAACGTATAGTTGACACTTATTCTGAGATTAAACTGGAGACCATGGCCCAATTGCTTGAGATTGATCAAACCAAGTTACAATTGTGGATTTTAGATAATCCAAGTGATTTTGGTATCACTATCAAACAGGATCTTGTATTTATTGATAAAGGCAAGGTGGGAGATGCGATCGATGAATTATTTGAGAGATATACTAAAGCTGAAAAAGATAAAATAGGGAAGATATAGAATCAGATTAACTATTTCCTGTTATTTGAATTTGTGGAATATTGACACAATCATAGTGTTACAAGTAGATAAAAATTATTTCTTTGGTTTTAGGCCATCAATAATGTTGTTTTCCATGAAAATAGAGTATAATTTACAATCAATACAGCTTTTTTTGTTTTTATTCTTAATACTCATATTTGCTAATCCAATTGCATTTATATTTAAGATAAGATTCCTTTTGGCGCAAGGATAGTATAGTATTATAGAAAGTAAACTAATGAGTTACCGACAATGAAAGTATAGTTTTAAAATGAATTTTTCATAGAGAAACTTTCAGTAGCTTGATATTGAAAAGTAAGTAATTGAAAAAAATATACTTTTGGTAATATTTTTGCTATAGATTAGTCAAAAAAATGACAATTCGAAACTCCGATAGATGTTCTTATATACGAACATTTTTTCTTCTACGTATATGAATATGGAAATATTAGCCATGAGAAAAAGTATGAAATTTACCTTACTTGGTCTCTTATCGCTGTTATTTTCTGTACTCAAGGCATCTGGCCGGTCTAACTACACAGAGAATTTCGAGAAAACCTTCCTATTGCAGGTCATTCTCTCTTTTGTTGTGATTATACTGGTGGTTGGTCTAATGCTGGCCTTTGTCTTCAAGTATAGAGATGATGGTTCCGATAGAGTGGCTGAACCTGTTGAGTAGCGAGCATATATAATTCGCTGCTACAAAATAAAAATATAATATGTATTTTGAACGTGAGATTATCATCAAATCATCAGCATATCCATAATAACTGGCAAGACATTCCACATAAGGATTATGATGAGCGTTTCCTTTGAATTAGGTATCCCAGGGCACCAATAATAGGGATGATAAGAAGTAGATAGTATGGAGGCTCATCTTCACTTTCAGCTTGATTGCTTGTCCTTGGTGTGGTTGCAACTATTGGACTACTCTCAGTGACCACATTACCCTGAGTAAGCAGATTATCACTCTGATCGTATTCTATATCAACCCCATTATTATAGAATATGTTGAATCTAATAATAACATTATCTGATCGGCCCACAAATATTGCAGTTGGATGATTAATAATGGTATTGTACTCTATAATTGTATCTGAGGAGGAATCTATATCGATTCCAGTATTATCAGAATAATCGATAATATTGTACCTGAGTATCACACCTGGAGATGCGGAGATACCAACTGCAGAGCTTGCAGGTATGTCTCCTGAATGATGCAATTGATAGGAAGAACTATCTGTGATTGAGTTATTATAAACCAGTGTATATGGCGAATTTATCAATGACAGGCCAATAAATCCGGTATGATGGATGGTATTACAATACACTGTAGAGTTCTCAGAACTGTGAATATATACCCCGTCACCAATTGGTGAATACACATCATTGAATTTCACTGTAGTTCGAGGTGATCTATCAACGTTTATCCCAACTATCAGGAACCATTGATTGTAAAACTCTTCTGCCAGGATTATGGTATTATTATTAAGCTGAGCACTTGTGGATTCATATATTCCAATTGCATATGTGGGAAGATTGTGAAAGGAATTCCTCTCGATTGTCACATTATTTGACTTCCAAATCAGTATGGCCACGTCCTCTACCTCATTGAAGGTATTGCCCATTATTGTCACATTATTCACCTCCATTATTGAAATTGTCACATTTTCCATTGTGTTGTCAATAAATACGACCTCATCAAGCTGATAAAATTCAAATTGTATATCTCGTAGGATCAGACCAATGAAACTGGTTTGATTCTCATAGAGATTCTGCATTGAGGATTGTTCTTCTGTAATGGCTTGCACATCATTGCTAGGAAAACAAAGGAATCCCAGTATCAACAGAGAGATCAGAAAAAGAAATCGCATTTCTACTATATTCGTTTGAACCTATTTAGTATATAAGAATAGGTTATTCATATCTATTAAATTCACTTTAGTTTAATTGGCGCAATGATTGTATAGTAATACTAGATTCTAAACTATTGAGAAGTGACTTGGTGCTATAAGTATTCTCCACTAATTTTAATTCAGGTAGGCAGATTATCAAAAAAACGATCATTAATTAGTTTTAATCCCCACTGATTGGTTTTCTCATCGTATATACTCGTCATATCAAGTAATGTGCAGAAAATCTCTTCGTTTGATGAGAGGATTCTTTGGTCTATATCTAATCTTAATAAATCTGGTAATGAACAAATTTCCTTTGCATCGGCAGATAGTTGGCGATTATGATCTACGAATAGTTTTTGAAGCGTTTTTCTTTTAATGCTAGGTAACTTCTTTAGATGATTATTGGAGATGGCAAGGACAACCAATGGTATTGTTAATTCCGGCAAATTATTGATATTATTATCGGTGAGGTACAACTCCCTTAAATTATGTAATTGGTTAATTTTGACCGATATTTCCTTAATTTTGTTATTGGCTAGGTTTAATATTTTTAGTTTTTCAAGATTATACACAAAGGAAGGAATTTCCTCAATATTAGCATTGTTTAAGATTAAAATCTCAAGTTCTTTGAAGAATTTGTATGATTGTAAGCAGAGAAGACCATTACTGAAAATCCCCTTGATATATGACCCATTAGATCCTTTACCATAAGTGAATCGCAATTTATTCCAATTTAAATCTAATATTCTAGTTTCAATTTTAAACTCATCTGGAAGGAGGCTGGGATATGTGTTATACTTAGAATCATATCCACTAAAATCAAAATCAGACGCATCCTGGTAATTACTCTCAGTTTCTATATTGATAGTATCTTCATATCTTGGCTCTTCGCGACTATCGAAATAGAAATTATATCGCTTCTTTTGCTCATCTAAACTTAATTCTCTGAACTCTAATAATGTTGGATTAACAGAATCAACACAATCAGTCTCACCTACAAGTTGATAAGCAAGTAATGTAGAAAATCTATCTTGAAATCTTCTTCTGAAATCATCAAGTGCTAGTAGCAATTTGTGATAAGAAAGGTCATATTGTCGTAAACTTGAATATTCAACATCATGAACATGAGTTTCCCAAGAGAGCGTTAATTCTGGACATTTTGCAAATCTCTCGGGATATTTCTCAAACTCAAGTATATTAATATCAGCATTAAGAAATGAGTTCAAACCTGCGAGAAGTTCTGTCTCATTCAAATACAACCGATTTGAAAAATTATGATCTATTAACTCCTGATATTCACTCACATCAAACAAAGCTATATTGAGATATAGAATAAATGTATGACTTGAAGAATTAGCCACAAATCCCATTTTCTTCTTCATAATTACTTCTTCATTATTTAATATAATAACTTGTAATATCAGTAATTATAGAATTGACTAAATTTACAACATATTATTTTAATCAAACCAATTGCAATAACTGAGATATCATATAAAATGCAATTGAGGTTCTTAGAAAATGTTGAACGTATATCCAAACCTTTTGGCGCAATGATTGTATAGTAATACTAGATTCTAAACTATTGAGATTTCTACAATGAAGGTATAGTTTTAAAATGAATTTTGCATAGGGAAAGCCTGATTATCTTAATATTGAAAAGATAGTAACACTGAAATCTATGTTTTTGATAATATTATTGCTATAAATTATTCAAAAAAATGACAATTCGAAACTCCGATAGATGTTCTTATATACGAACATTTTACCAATTACATATATGATTACGGAAGTTTTAGCTCCGAGAAAAAGTATCAACATTACTCTACTTGCATTCTTAACGCTATTATTTTCTATACTCAAGGCATCTGGCCGGTCTAACTACACAGAGAATTTCGAGAAAACCTTCCTATTGCAGGTCATTCTCTCTTTTGTTGTGATTATACTGGTGGTTGGCCTAATGCTGGCTTTTGTCTTCAAGTATAGAGATGATGGTTCCGATAGAGAGCCTGAGGAAATAGCAGAAGGTAAATTCGAGGTCACTTGGACATTATTTGCGGTGATCCTGGTTCTCATCATCTTCTTCACCTCTGCAGCAGGAATTAACGCCTTCATTGACGCCAATGATAGTACTCCCTATGAGGTCATCCGCGTTGAGGGCAAGCAGTTTGATTGGACATTTTACATAGATAGCCACAATGTTAACTTCACTGCTTCCATGCCTGGTGCAATTTTTCTTAACAATGGAACAGCTGATGTGCGTTATTCTGCTTCACAGGTGATAAGCAATGCCACACTTCTTACCCAGTATGAATCTCAATTTGATGGATTCTTACAAATCATCAAGAATCCCAATACTGGCAAGTATTATCAAGCATTGGTGGTAGAGGTAGGCGAGGCATATCGATATGAAATCACTTCTGAGGAGACTTCTGTTATCCATTCATTCTTTGTTAATGATTTATCCTTTAAGGCAGACGCATTGCCAGGAAGTGTGAATACCGTGACCCTGACCATTGAGGAGGCAGGAACGTACTGGGGAGCATGTGCAGAACTATGTGGAGTATCCCACTATGACATGCTCTTTGCGATTATTGCAGTGTGATGATTATGACGACAGAAGCAATAAAACAAAAACCCTGGTTCTTTAACCCCAAATTGCTATTTGGGACCACTGATCACAAACAGATCGGTATTCTCTATATGGTATTCGCTCTGGTTAATTTGGCCATATCAGGCTGGTATATTCTAAAGGTTCGTGTTGAACTCTACAATCCCGGTATCGATGATGCTCAGATGGTGGTAGATCATCCTGTACTCGTCACAGCCCATGGTTTTACCATGATCTTCTTTGTGATCATGGCCGGATCCACTGGGTTCGGTAATTACATGGTACCCAAGATGATTGGTGCAAAGGATCTCTACTGGCCACGCTGGAATAATATCGCCTTTTGGATGCTGATTCCCGGTGCATTCTTTGTGTATACTTCTGCAGTGGGTACTGGATGGACATTATATCCTCCATTATCCTCACGAACTCTAGGACTTGATATTCTTGTTGCAGGGCTGGTTCTTGCTGGTAGTTCTGCAGTGATCGGTGCTGTTAACTTTCTACTTACCATATTCACAATGCGACGTCCAGGCCTGTCACTCAAGGAGATGGATCTGTTCTCATGGTCCATCGTCTGGATGTCGCTTATTCAATTTGTTGCCACTCCTATCATCACGGTGACAGCTGTGATGTTATTGTTTGATCAGGCACTTGGAACCTCCTTCTTCACCCTGAACGCTGGTAGTGGTCCCGCATTATTTCAGGATCTATTCTGGGGATATTCCCATCCTGCAGTATATATAATGATCCTACCAGGTATGGGTCTAACTTCCATGATTATCTCAAGATTCTCACAGAGAAAGGTGTTTGGACACACATCAATGATTATTTCAATGGGTGCCATCGCTATCCTAGGGTTCATGGTATGGGGTCATCACATGTTCACCGTGGCCATAGGTACTACGCCTAACTGGATCTTTACGTTCCTCACCTTCCTCATTGGAGTACCCTCAGGAATAAAGACCTTCAACTGGGTGTTCACTATGTATAAGGCGAAGATCAGGGTTGAAGGCCCATTGCTATTCTCACTGGGATACATTCTCGGTTTTGTACTAGGTGGTGTGACTGGCATCATGGTCAATACTCTTGTTCTTGATTATGTTTTCCATGATACCTACTTTGTCGTCGGCCATTTCCATTTTATTATAATTGGAGGCTCCTTGTCCACTCTGATTGGTGCTATATTCTTCCTCTACCCCAGTATGAGTGGTAAGATGTACAACAGAACTCTGGCATTCATTCAGTTTGCTATCTGGATACCTGGATATATTCTCACCTTCCAGGGAATGAATATGACTGGATTATATGGTATGCCAAGAAGATATGCAGATTATCAGGGTCTACCATACCTTGACGAGTTGACCTTCTGGCACAGAGTAACCACTATTGGTGCATTTCTGCAGCTGGCAAGTTTCTTGCTCATGTTTGGTAACCTATTCTACAGCTACTTCAAAGGTCCTGTTGCAGGAGATAATCCCTTCAGGCTTAAAATTCCAACATTCTGGGAGGAAACAGCATGACTGAACATGTAACTGATTCTACACATTCCGAGCACTACTCATTATGGGCTCCAGTACTCGGACTATCCACCGTATTTATAGGACTTGGACTAAGCTATATTTTCAACAAGGAGAAGAGCACTGCACTCGGATTTGTATTTATTACAATATTCCTGGCAGTTTTCATTGCATTCAGCATCTATGAGATCAGAAATCGAGTGAATAACCCTGATTACGGCATGTTCAAGGATGAGAGTCATCTCACCACCAAGATACCCAAGCATACGTGGATGTGGTTATTCCTGAGTTCTGAGGTGATTTTCTTCATCCTCATCATAGGCATCTCATTTGCCCTCAGACTGGCTGTCGATCCAGCTCTTGGATTTACAGCTTCAACTGGATATCTCTTTAACAAGGAATTTCTCTTTGCCTATGGAGATCAGCAAATCTATCAGGGATGGGTGGATGATCATGGTAAGGGGCCATCAGAGGTTCTGGATATAATAGTCACCTCCATTAATACCTTTATTCTCATTACCAGTTCATTCACCATGGTCAAGGCACATGAGGCATCAGTTGCCAAGGATTCATTGAAAACCAGGAACTGGTTGGCAGCTACCGCAGCCATCGGATTAGTATTCCTCTCTGTGCAGGTATTCGAGTACTCTGCACTGCTCAATGAGGGATTCACTCCTGCGTCTGGTTTGTTTGGTGCTACCTTCTTCCTACAGACTGGGTTCCATGGTGCTCACGTTCTGGTGGGCATAGTGCTTGTATCACTGATGGCATATAAAGCCCATATTGGAGGATTTGATAAGGATGGCAGTGATGTTGAGGTTGTCGGCCTTTATTGGCATTTTGTAGACGTGGTGTGGATTATTCTCTTCACACTCGTCTATTTGGTATAAGGAGGAAAAATTATGACAGAAGAACATCCCAAACGACCCTACGTACCTGTACTGATCTTTTTGGCAGTGCTCACCATTGTTGAGATTGCAGTGGGCCAAGTAATGGCCACAGGACCTGCTTCATTATTCATTCTGCTGTTCATGGCACTAGTAAAAGCAGGAACAGTGGTTAGTTTCTATATGCATGTGAAATATGAATCCAAACCATCATTACTGGTGGCTATAGTATTTCTCATACCATTGGCAATTGCAGGACCTATTGCATTATTCCCAGCATTTGGATAAATAGATGAGATAACTCTAAGAGAAAATTATACATTCTACTGCTATTTATAAAATACTTTGTTTACCGGTACTTGTTTAGCCCCCTAGAAAATTTTCGTGTTTTTCCACAATAAAAATCCGAATATTCTAGATGATCTCTTAAGTAAGGAAAAAGCTTTAGAATCATGGCTGTAAATGAGTATTTGCATGTCCAGTGACAAGGAACTCATCAATAAGTTGAATACACGACTGGACAGAATAGAATCAGAATTGGCTTCTGCGAAGGTTGAGATTAAGCAACTCAAGAAACAGAATCTTGAGTTGGAAAATCGATTGAGGCTGTATGAGGGACCGAATAGTCCCTCGTCAAGCAAACCAGTGTTCAAGAAGGTTAAACAAGAAAGAAAACCATCAGGAAAGGCAAAAACCAATCCCAGAAAGCGAAAGGGGAGAAAGAAGGGTCATGAGGGTTCCACCCTGGTTCTTGAATCAAACAAGGAAAGCCATGATTTAGTGTCTGAGTGCCATAATTGTCACGGAACACTGGATTTGAATGACCAACGTCATATCTACAGTTACCAGACAGTGGATCTTCCCAGGCAGATTACCGTAGATATCACAACACATCATGTCTACGAGGCAAGATGCAGTTGTTGTGGTGAGATAAGTAGCAGTGACAAGCAGGAGGTGAAAGGATCTGTTTTCGGAGCGAAACTGGCTTCTTTCTTGTCTCTCTTGTTCTACAAGGGTAGGATACCTCTGAGAGGTATCTCATCCATTTTAGATGCCCTGACAGGATACGAGTTCTCAGCATCAACCATTAGCAACTGTCTGATGATCGTTGCAGATAATCTGGAAGAACCAGTCAATAAAATCAAAGGAATCATCGAGAATCAGGATATTGTACACATAGATGAGACAGGATATGTTAGCAATATAGATAAACGGGAGATAGACTGGATCTGGAGCTTCTCCACACCACATGAGGTGTATTATGAGTTCAGGAATGGAAGAAGTTCAGATGAGTTGAAAGAGATCTGGTCACCAGATCCAGGAGGGACAACAGCCATCGTCGATGGCTGGAGTGCATACAACTTCTTTCCCAGAAAACAGCGATGCTGGGCACATGTGATACGTGAGAGTCGAGATCTAGCCACAAGACGTGGAGGGGTGATGGATGCAGCTCATGAACAATTCTCAGCACTATTCCATAAGATCTCCAGGTTCAAAGAGATGAGACCAGAATCAAGGAATCCAATCATCTGGCATGATGCATTAATAGAACTTGAGGAGATCATAGAATTGATCTCATCAGACTGCAGAGAGGATGTACAATCATTTGGCAGGAAATTATCAAATGCCAAAAGTGATCTTCTCAGAGCACTTCAGCAGCCAGAATTGCCACTGACAAATAACCATGCAGAGCGATGTCTACGCCCATTAGTTATACATCGCAAGATCAGAGGTTTTGTTGCCTCTGACCGAGGCAAGCAAACCCTGGAACGGTTTGCCACCATGTTTGAGACATGGAATCTGAGAGGAGATAATCCCTACGATGAGATTTTGAGAATATTAAGTAGTAGAAGTTAGGTTAGCGGGGTAAACAAGTACATTAATTCAAAAGATGTTATCCATAAAATGCGCGACCTGAGACATATTACAATTGAATTAAGGATATCAGAACAGAAAGTCATTGATTTGGTTAGATCATTGAAAATTCCAAAAATTAACATTTATTTAGATATTCGAAAATCTGAGAAAGCCGACACAGGGTACACAATGTCACTAATCGAGAGTATTCAAAATGATTATCCAATTTTTTATGATCTTCAAGCTTCCAATTTAGATACAGTAAAGATTGGGAATAATAAGTCAAAATATACAGCAAGATGGATATCTGCTTCTGCTAAAGAAATTTAACCATTATAATTAATAATTTTTCAGCATAGTACTATGGAAGAGAGACGCATTGTTGAGGTTTATCAATCACTTACTTAACATCTCCATTAAAGATTCCAACCACTCAATCCTAAATGGCATTGCAATAAATGCAATCTGGAGAATCCATTTGAGGGAGAAGAGCCTAGTTTCTCTGCTGAATAGCGAATATCTATTTGGAGATAGACCAGAGATCATTTTTATTATGCGAGCGTCATTCTCCTTTAATCCCGAATATCTACCAGATATTCAACAATGATCACATACACTATGGTAGTAAATTCGAGGTGTAGTTACTACAACAGGACAAGTACTTTGACTGGGGTGATGGAGAGAAGACATCTCTCTAATAAAATTACTAAGATATTTCTCTTTTAAACTAATTAATTGTTAACAGTTAGGAAAATTAAACTAATAGCAAACTATAATTTTCTCTTTCGTAACATAGAAGAAAGATACCACCAGCAAAAATTGTCATAATATACAGCAAATAACAGCAAATGATATAATTTCTAAATGGGTGGTAATATAAAGATGGGAATTGAAGAAATCTATAATCGATTAGTTTTTGAGTTAAAGGTATTAGGTCAAGATTTACAGATTGATTATAATGAAAATTCTCAAAAATTACATTTTAAGGGGCCGATAATTGAAATACTTCCTAAGACCCTGTCATTGCTACCCATACAATCTCTGAAACTAAAAATAACTGAAAATACTGATCTCACTGTTTTATCTGAAGTGGAGACTCTTGTAGATTTGGATATTAGTGAAAGTGATCTAAACTCTTTACCAGAGAGTATCGGAAAATTAGTTCTTCTACAGAAACTAGACCTACATGGAAACAAACTTGATTCTTTGCCAGAGAGTATTGGTAATCTGACAGAATTGAAAGAGCTTATTCTTGAAAATAATTATGATCTCAATTTTCTACCATCTAGTATCCTTAAATTGAAAAATCAGTCCTTGTTAAGTAAATTGGAGAAAAAATATATTATTTTGTGTAACGAGGAAATAAGAATTCTAAAAAGCTTGAGATCAGGTTATGAAGAAAGGAAATTTGAATTATATAAAGATATTTTCGTAGAGAACTTACATGTGTACAGGCTGGATTTATCAGATCATTATATTGAAATAATACCAGATAGTATTGGTAAATTAGTCAATCTACAGAAATTGGTCATTGCTAATGAACTCGATTATCTTCCTGATAGTATTGGAAATCTTATCAATCTTGAGATATTAGAATTACAAGATAATCAGTTCAAGTCAATACCTAAGAGTATAGGTAATTTAGTTAATCTTCAACAACTAAATTTGAGTGGTAATGGACTCAAGTCTCTTCCTGATAGTATTGGAAATCTTGTTAACCTTCAGAATCTAGAATTACAATTTAATGATTTAACGACTATACCGGATATAGGGAAATTAATCAATCTCAAAAATTTAGATTTAGAAGGTAATTATTTAAGGTCTCTACCAGAGAGTATAGGGGCGTTAATCAACCTATCACTACTTAATTTAGGCGATAATGAATTATTAACACTTCCTGATAGTATAGGGAATCTAAGACTCTCAACACTTCATTTAAATCATAATAAATTAATTTCATTACCAGAGAACTTTTCATTGCAAAATCTCAGGACATTATATTTAAGTTATAATAGAATTTGTCCTCTGCCTGAAACAATTGGAGAATTATCTAATCTTAGGGCTTTGGATCTATCGATTGATGAATATACTGACCTACGAGTCTTATCAAAACTAGAAAACTTAGAAAAATTAAACCTCTACGTCTCTGGTAATATTCTTCCAGAAAGCATCGGTTATTTAGTGAATCTACCAAATCTTATTCTCTCTAATAACGATCTTCTTTTTCTACCTGAAAGTATCGGTAATCTGTCAAACCTTAAGAGATTAGAATTGAAAGATAATAATCTCAAGTCTCTTCCAGAGAGTATAGGAAATCTTACCAAACTAGAAGATCTTAATCTTCGCCGAAATAAACTCATTTCTCTTCCAAATAGCATTGGTAACTTAGTGCAACTAAGATATCTTATTCTATCAGATAATAATATAATTTCTCTTCCTTACAGTATTAGTAATCTTTCAAACCTTAAAGCATTAGAACTACATAGTAATAAACTCACTTCTTTACCAGTCAATATTGGGAATTTGACTAACCTTGAGAAATTAGCAGTCCAAAAGAACCAACTCAATTCTCTGCCTGAAAGCATAATTAAACTTGAAAAATTGAAATATCTATACTTTCAACTAAACCCATTGAAATTAACAATTTCACAAAAAACTTGGATAATACAAAACAAAAGTAAGAAAATTTAAAAGAGAGATCTATTTAAATCTCTTCTATCGCTACAGAGTGACCGAAATTTATCAAAAAACTCCTAATTGCTATAAATTTATAAGATCGGAAAAATTGTCTTTTTGTCATTAATTGGGTGATGAGAGACAATGACATCTCGTTAAGCCAAAGCATGTAAAAAATGATGAATTGTTCTCCTTTACCCAGTTAATCAAGAAATCTAGTTCTTATCCAGATGGACGACTCTTGTTCAAAATCTCTGGTTCAGCTGATGATCCTGTAAGTATCAAGCAATTTAATCACCTACTAGGGAATTTCATGGTGTTTGAGGATGCTGGTGAGGCTGATATCACCAAAAAATCATATAAATCAGTAATGGAGTACACAAATAAGGATCTGGTTGAGATGTTTGGATCTCTGCAGGCATCTAGATATTATAATACCCTTTGTAATGCGATATCATCATCTAATCCCGAGGTCTGTCAGATTGACTTCATAGGGAAGATTGTCAATTTTATCACTAGACAGGATTCTACATCGAAACTACCAATAAAATGGTTTGGGGCCTCTATGAGAGAGTACTATCTTAATCAGGCCTCAATGTATAGGTATTCACCTGTTAGTACTGCAATTATAGATTATTACCTGATCAGAATCGGGATATAATCCGCTCAATTCATAAAATTAATGATTCATTGGACTCACTGGGTTCAGAAAGATTCTTATACTTAAAGTAACAATGAATAATTATGACTCTGTTCGGACCTCAACGGAAGCCGGGAATTAGTTATATTGGTTCTGATCTTATAGGATTTAAGAATACAAAGGATTTGAGAGCTCTGGAAGATGAATACAAGGAATTATATAATCTGAAGGAGGAGGATTTAAGGGATGTTTACAGTTTTACATCGTTCAATCATAACCAGCCTAAATTGAGTTGTATAATCCCAAAATACATCAATTTAGCTTTGAAATGCAGACATCTTGTAACTGAATCTTCTGGTTTTACACTGACTTTGACTGATCTCGATGATCTTCTCCCAGATTGTTTTTCTTCTGCAAGAATTACTGAGCTTTCCATTCGATGTGAAAATGGTACTGACGAGAATGTTGCAGATCATATTATTAATTCAAAAGATGTTATCCATAAAATGCGCGACCTGAGACATATTACAATTGAGTTGAACATTTCACAAGATCAATTTGTTGAAATTATTAGTGAATTAAAGGAGCCGAGAAAGAATATATACATTTACCTTAGAAAGAAAAGTAAAATTGATACAGATTTTTCACTATCTTTAATAGATATGATAAAAACTTCATTCTTTGTTTCTTATTTTATAGATGGTGCTAATTTTGACACAATAAAAATCGGAAATAATGAATCCAAATATACCAAAAGATGGATCTCTGCAAATGATATTTAACATTTAACATTTAAATAAAGAAAATTATTATATTTAACATTTAAATAAAGAAAATTTTTAAGTAATTTCCATTTATTGAATATAAAATTCAGTAAATTGATAGAAAAATAGAATTCCCGCCAACGTGCATCTATTTTTTTGGTATTTTATACCTATGTTTGAATTTTACTTTTTTATAAATCTTAGTTTAGTTTGTTTTCTAAAAAATTGTTATCTAAACAGAATACATCATTGCCCTTATAACTATCTAAAGGAAATTGCAATTTAGAACGATTTCAGAGGATTATAATACATGTCAGAAGAGCAGACCAAAATATTAGAGATTGACAATCTACATACGTATTTCTACACTGAGGATGGAATAGTCAAAGCCGTCGATGGCGTAACTCTCGAAGTTTATGAAGGTGAGGTACTCGGATTAGTAGGCGAGTCTGGTTCAGGAAAGACCGTTACTGCTATGAGTATTCTCAAACTTATTCCCCAACCTCCTGGAAAGATCATCAAAGGTGATATTAAGTACAAGGGCCGAAGCCTTGTTGATATGCCTGAATCCGAGTTGAGAACCCTAAGAGGTAATCAGCTAGCAGTAGTCTTCCAGGATCCGATGACCTCCTTAAATCCCATTCTGACCATTGGTGAGCAAATTGCTGAGGCAATTCGTCTGCACCAGGGATTGAATGATCATGATGCTCAGATAACCACAATTCGTCTACTGGAGCTTGTAGGTATCCCAGATCCAAGCAAGCGTCTTGGTGATTACCCCTGGCAATTCTCTGGTGGTATGAGACAGCGTGTGATGATTGCTCTTGCATTATCCTGCAATCCCGACTTACTCATCGCTGATGAACCAACTACTGCACTGGATGTGACTATTCAGGCACAGGTACTGGATCTCATGCAAGAACTGCGTACAAAATTCAAAATGTCAATTATTTTGATCACTCACGACATTGGTGTGATTGCAGGTAATTGTGATAGAGTTGCCGTCATGTATGCAGGTAACATTGTTGAACTTGGTGATGTGTTAACTATCTTCAAGAACGCAAAACATCCCTATACCCAGGGTCTTCTGGGTGCTATTCCCTCAATAAAATCCAAGCGTTCCGATGAACTGGTAACCATTCCTGGGACTATTCCTAACCTGATTTCTCCACCTTCTGGATGCAGATTCCATCCACGTTGTGGTCAAGCCATGCCTGAGTGCTCTGAGATCCGACCAATTATGGTAACTGTTGGCCCTGGTCATTCAGCAAGATGTCTACTCTATGGTACACAACTAGAAGAATACAGAGCAGAACAGAAAACAAAATTAACTGAATAAATTTATTTTTTCAATTAAATAGAAGTAACTTTACAATTATTATTCCATTTGAATTAGACTCAGCACATACTAGTATCAGTGTTCCTCCTGGAAACAAGAGTTTCAGGCTGTATCTCGCATAGGTCAAAAACTGACATATTTTTTCGATCATAATTAATCAAAAATCCATTGCATGTATTGAGAAAAGCTGTCATTGTAATTTATTGGATTTAATATCTGAAAAAAAAATTTATTTATAGTAATATTGTCATTTAGTATACTTTTAAGATTAATTCGGAACAGCAAAAATGTAATGCTTTATATAAGATGTATGTACTTTACTTTCATGGAATCGGAACACAAGAGCATCTCCTATCACTGTGATTGTTGTTCACAGGTTAGGAGATTATACACAGACTATACTTTTGATGACAATGGATTATCTTCTTATACGGATACTCATAGATCAAGTACAGGTACTCTATCAGTATATAATTTACAAATTGATAGAAACAGTAATGTAAGAACTGTGGAGAAGGTCAGTCTCTATCCAGTAAAGAAAATTAGCAATGGTAGCAGGCTAAGTGCTTTACCTGTACCCTCAGCACCCAAACAGAAAAATATCCGCTTATCTCATATCAGTGCTCAGAAGAAATTACGATTAAATATATACAATGAATGGACAGAAACCTCTATCAAGATAGGGCAAATCAAACCCTCAGAAGAAGCAATAGCAACAATCAAATCGGAGATAGGTGGTTATACAATTTACTATTATCCATCGGCCATTGAATACACCCAAAATACTGAGAAATGGATGAAAATACTGGTAAATGTGCTTGAGATACTCCCTCCTGATGATGTGGGGTATTTTGTAGAGGTACTCAAATATTTCGAGGAGATGAGCTTGGGAGAGCCCACATTCTTTGATGTGAATATTTTGGAATTGATTCTCACTGCAAAGCAGATCACTCTATCCCTTGGAAGCAAATCTCTTGATGATGCTAAATTCAAGCTTAAACTCTCTAAGGATCAGGTTAATCTGATGTATAAGATCATTGAATTCACCATCAAGCATCCGAATAGGGAATTGATATACTACACAACAACCTTACATGATGACTATGTCTATTTGATCTTCCTCGTCCTACTGATGGAGAAACATGATATACTTAAAATAAATAGACCAATAATCATACAGGAAGTGAATTCAGGTTTTATCAAATCAATCATAAATGAATTATAAGTGTCAATATTATTTTGGTTATTTTATTACAATGCTCTCAAAGTTAATTGGGTAATGAGCATAATAACCAAACCAGCTCCCCAAATCATCCATTCCTGTTTAGATGTCAACTCACCATTTCGATAGATCTTGGTGAATAGCAGAAAAGAGAGGGTCATGGCCACAATGGTGATAATATTGCCAACCAGTACATCATAGGCAAAATGTACTCCTATAAACATTCTAACGTACATCATAAATGCACCATAAGCTAATAGAAGCACCGAAAATACTTTTTTAACCACCCATGCAGCAGTTGGTGCGAGAGCAGAACCGCTGTAAGCCACATGCCCCGAAGGCATGGAGCCCTCATCTGTGGTCTCACCGAAATTATTGATCTGGTCTTTTACTTCAGAACCTTCCTGAAAGGGTCTTGGTCTATCAGCAATGGGTTTTAGGAACTCCACGAATATACCTGCAAAAATAAAGGTATAGAACGTTTGAAGGGCAATTCTCCTGTAAGGTTTGAATCGTTCCATACTTAGTGTAATAATCGGTATTAGAAGCATGGAAATCACAACTACATAGAATGTATCTGAATACAATTTTATCATGGTGTATTGCCATGCTGAAGTATCCATAGCGTAACCAGGATTGATTGCTGTGGCCATCTCATTCTCCCCAAACAAAAGAGTGATCACTGCAAAAAGTGCCCAGAACGAGACTTGACCGATTAAGATGAATTTTAATCGATGTTTGGCTTGTGGTTGATCAAGCATAAATTCTCTTTAAGTATTGAATAAATAAAGCTACTGTGTCTTTTTATTACCTTTCAGTAATATTTATAGCATTAATCGTGAACTTCAGGATTTGTTTGTTTCATTCTGGATGGTAAGTACAGTATGAGCAGAAGTATTGCGAACTCAATGAATAATGCGATGGGCCCAATTTCCATGATCGTTCCCCTGAAACTGGCAATAATGATTCGTATGGCTGAAAAGGAATCATTTTGTCCTGTTAATCCATATACTGGAATTATCATGAATAAAATATTCAGGATTATAATCGATATTATTAGTAATAACTTCTTGTTCATTGATGTACCTTCTGGTTATCTAAGCATCCACAAACCGTATTTAAAGACTTAGAATGCTCGAATAATTTATTATTATCGCATCCCCGAATAATGAGACAGAAGCAAGCTCACAGAATTGTAAAAAATCCTTGTTAGTTCATCAGTTGATAGATCCTCTTGATTAAATATTAACTCTAGGTTCAATACCTTGTAATCAGGATATTTTGACAGGAATGGCTCTGCATCACCATTAATGAGCAATTGGATCAGAGATTTATTCTCTTCATCACAACGATCCATGGTCTCGGTAATATATTGACTATAACTTCTCATATCTCCTTGGATCTTTGCATATCTCGCCCGAAGTAGATGGGCCAACATTGCAGTTACTGTACCCATTTCATTTGTTTCCTGTATTTCTGCAATTCCCAGCTCAATCAGGTGTAAGGAAGCTTTTATCTTTATCTCTATATCTGAACTATCCTCTGTAATCAGCGTTTCAAATAACTCATAAGCTTTGGAGTTATCCTGTGGATTATCATTATATCTGAAATACAAGGCTTTTGAGAAAATTAATTTCTCCTGTACAAATGGTATTTCTGAATCACTGGCATACTCCTCAAATTCGGTCAAGTATTTTTTAGCTTTCTCTAGATCAGATCTACTATACGTTCCAACCAATCTGTAATACACCTCAGATTTGTAAAAATCATGTTCCATTTCCTTGAAGAACTCCAGTGCATGCATGAAATTAAGAATGGCATTCTCCTCATCTCCCTTATACTGATAGATGTCACCCAAATTGATGAAAGAGATGGCAATTTCCTCCTCATTACCTATTTGTCTTTTTAGATCTAAACTCTGTTCATGATAGATGAGTGCTTGATCCTGGTCTCCCTTGATTCTTGCCACTTCACCTAGGTTATTGAGCGTCTTGGCTATCTCATGGATATTATTGATGCGACTCTTAATCTCCAAGCTCTTCTTATAATAATCCTCTGCATCATCCAGCTCTCCTCTGTAGAATTTGATGATCCCCAGCAAATTCCACCCCTTAGCCATATAAACATCATTATGATCTAACTCTAATAACTCTAGTAATTCAGATATTGCTTCATCGTATTCTCCATTGTAATAATGTTGAGTTGCTTTTTCATAATTTGCCATCATCAAAAGATTAACTTTTTGCTCATCATCTAGTTGATTAAATAGCTGATAGGCCCCTTGCAGTGTTTCTTTTGCTGCTTCCATACTACCTGTTTTTCTGTAAATCGTTGATTTCAGTATCTCAATTCTGGTTCTATCATATGTACTTGGTTGATAAGGTTCACAGGCTTCAAATAAATCATATATCTCATCAATTTCTGATAATTCCAGATGACATTCTATCTCCTTGATTCTAGCCTCAATAGAATCTATTTTTCTAGCCTTTTTTAGTGCTTCATTGTAATCCCCTTGTATCACAAGTGTATGTAGCTCTTCTTCGGCATTCACAACAAATATTGTTCTTGGAATATTAATAAGCTATTGTAATGTGTATCGGAATTTTTGTATATTTGGCTGTACTCTGCTACTGAATCTGCCCATCTTCTAGATTAATAGTTCGAGTACCATATCTGGCAACTTCTGGATCATGGGTCACAAGTACTATTGTAACCCCAGTTTCCTCATGATATTGTTTCAATAGTTCCATTACTTGCAAAGTTGTTTTTCTGTCAAGTGCTCCAGTAGGCTCATCGGCAAAGATGATCTTTGGTTGATGTGCAAGAGCCCTGGCAATACCAAGTCTCTGCATCTGTCCACCAGATAATTCGGCTGGTTTATGATCTCCATGCTCTCCGAGACCCACTCCTTCAAGTAGTTCTTGAATTCTAGTAGATAACTTACCTGATAGTCCATTCAACTCTAGGGGTAGTTTTACATTCTCAACAGCATTGAGGTGGGGGATCAATGCATCATTCTGGAATATGTAGCTGAAATTTTTCCTCCTGAGTTTGGTCAGTTTTCCATCAGATAATCCATTGAGATCCTGTTTATTATAAAATACAGCACCTCTACCTGGTTCATCCAATCCTGCAAGAAGATTGAGTAGGGTGGTCTTACCCGAGCCGGAGGGTCCTTTGATGATAAGAAACTCTCCCTCCTGTACCTGAAGATCTATTCCTCTCAATGCATAGATGGTGGAGTTTCCTCTGGTAAATAACTTGAAACCCTTTTTGATCTCAAGTAATGCTTCACCAGGTTCTAAATTTTCTCCTTCAACTTGTTCAAAGGCTATACCATCATCTAGTGTTGTGAATGAAGGTAAATCATCAAATCTGTGAGACCATTGTGTGATTGAACCAATCCTTGCCTTGATGGGGATGATGAACCTTAACAACTTGCTATACTCCTCTTCAGGAAGCATCACTGTTCCTCTTAACAGATTTCTTAATCTAGGTTTGATCTCTGTTATGTATTTATCCAGTTGTATGAGGTTTTCAATACTCTTGCTACTGATTCCCTCAAAATCATAATCCAACCACTGATTCATGGAGGTAGAGGGAAGTTCAGCCAATTCATCTTTTATCACTGGAGTTTGTTCATTAACTGATTTCAGCTGTCTAACCAGCAATTTGATCGTCTCCTGTAGGCCTGAGATGGATCCGATGATATTTCTGAACATCATTTCAGCCATGGGTTCAACTCCCATATTATCATATTTCTTGGAGAGATCATCTAGCTGTTTCATCTGCTGTAGCAGTGCATTAGTCTCTTCATAGGTATATGGTAGGTAGTATTTGGCAAGATTAAGGAGAAGTACCTCATCCACCAGTGATGTTACATCTCCATCTGTTTCATCATCAAACTTGGCAATGTGCTCAGCAAGGATAATCTTATCTCCTTCATAACCAGGCATATCCCAAATAGCAATGGAGCCGTGGGTGATCAATTCCTCCAGTGTCTCTTCAAGCTTTGTTACATTATTATTTTGTAATGTCTTAAGCATCTTATACATGACTGGATAATTCTTGAGTGCCTTGTGGTAGATATCACTATCTCCATTGACACTCAATTCCTTTCGATAAATCTTGGAAAGAGTATTGGCATAAGCGGACATAACCTTTCTGATGCTCTCCTCAACTGCTTTTCTCTTGTCACTATCTGGAACTGAGGTGAAATCAACAGATGATATAGCAAAAGTATTGATCCTATTGTTTTTTGCCTTTCCCAGTTTTTTTCTGAGTGTCTTCTTAAGATCTTTAAGTAGATGCTCCGTGAGGGTATGGTGATGCCAGCTAACCATGGTGGCAGCGGTGAAAGTACCCGCAACTGATTTGTTATTGAATAATGCCATCAGTGGTGCACCTCCTCATCAGCAGAAACCATTCCATCTTCAATACGGATGATCCGGTCACATTGTGATGCAATATGCTCAGAGTGGGTGACAAGTATGATTGTTGTCTCTGGATTCTCTCGTTGCATCCTCCTGAATAAGCTGAGTATATCATCACTCATTGCCATGCTCAGTTCGGCAGTGGGTTCATCAGCCAGAACCACGAGGGGTTCTGTCACCAGTGACCTACTAATTGCTACCTTCTGTGCCTCTCCTCCAGATAACTTACCTGGTAGTTCATTGAATTTATCTCCCAGACCTACTTCCTGTAGCATCATCTTTGACCTGGCAATAGCCATCTCAGTGGAAATATCTTGCAAGAGGAGAGGTAGCATCACATTCTCAAGGGCAGTTTGTTGCTCAAAGAGATTGTATGATTGGAAGATGAATCCCATTTCCTTTCCTCTTAAGTCAGTCAATTCCTTATCGGCCATGATGCTGATATCCCTACCCTTGATACTTACTACTCCTGAGGTGATACCATCAAGACCTCCTATGAGATTGAGAAGGGTTGTTTTTCCACAGCCACTGGGGCCCATGATTGCTACCATTTGGCCGGCATACAGGGTCAGATTCACTCCCTTGAGTACTTTAACCTCATTTTTCTCACCTTCATTGTAGCTTTTGAAGAGATCCTTGACCTCGAGAGTCACTGTTTGTGTAATTGTTTTTACTTCTAATTTTTGCATAATAATCACCCTGTATATCTGAGAGCGTGTGATGGTTTGATCCTGGCAGCTCTCACGCCAGGAAATAGCCCTCCTATCAGGGCGAGAAGTGCAATCCCTATAACGTAGGTCGAAATACGCAAGTAGGGAATATTGAGTTCTGAGCCAAAAATGTCACCAACAACCATATCTGCCATAATCAGACCATTGACTATTCCTGTGAATAATGCCATTAATGCAACAAATCCAAGCTCAAGCAGTATGGTTTGAACCACTGATGATCTTGAGAAGCCAACAGCTCGCATCATTCCAATCTCTCTCTTACGATCATTGACTGATCTAAAGGCAATGATGAGCATACCCATAGATCCAACAATCAGGCCAAGATTGGAGAAGATCTCAAGGAAATCCCATACTGCTGCTTCTCGGCCCCAGAAGAAACTAACCTCGGTGAATACTAGTCTAGTTGAAGCACCTATTAGCATCCCCAACTCAGCTGACAGTGAGTCACCACCAAGATCGTTAATGTTTCTCTCAATCTCCTGTGCTAGGGCTAGATTGCCCTCCTCATCTGCATAAGCATTGGAAGAACGTACTAGGAAGAGGTTTGCAGCAGGTACATTATCAAATATGGGTAACTTCGCTGCTAATTCAGGAGTAACCAGCATGGAGTACGATAGCAACTCATAAGGTCCCAGCATATCAAATGCAGCAGCTACACGACGAATTGGGATAATCTTACCATCATGATCTGGTAGATAGATGGGGGCTACTGTACTGGAGAAGAAGCCACCAATTGCCATCCACTGTGTTTCCTGCCTGGTTTCTAGTACCTGCTTATTCTCATCAAAATCCTCATGGATCTTGACCTCAACATCGAACTGTTTATTGGCAAAGAAATCATTCATTAGGGTCTTTGACAAGTTCATCATATCTTCCTTATTGAATTTTGTACTGAAATGGTACCCAAACTCATCGGAAGCTCTGAAGAAGGAGTATCTCAGAGATTCTTCATCCCAGACACCATTGGGCATGATTTGGGATTGATTGACCTCGATTACTGGTCGCCATGATACATGTATATTAGGATCAAAGTATTCAGAAGTGGGATCCTCAAAGTAAACCAGGGTTTCAGCAATTCTGAATGAAAATACCTGCTCAACTTCGGGGATCTGGGAAATTTTCTCTGCTACCTGTGCATTGGGTATCTCGATACTTACCTGCATATCCACACCATCGGAATATTCCTCATACACATCAATTGTAGTAGAAGTGATGGTGGAGGATACTGAAGAGAGCATCACACTCATGATGAGGATTATAGCTAGAGTTGTGTAGGTGGTGGCTAATCGACCCTTTTTACCTATGGCGTTACGTGTCATCACCTGAGCTGTAGATCTTGCTGTACCTCCAATGGCAAACAATACCTTTGAGATCAATCTCATCAGTAGCTCAAAATTGATGTATACCAACCAGCTGGCACCAATTATAATATAACCGACTATAATCGCAAGCCAGTTATTTCCATTTCCTTCTTGAACCCAGTCAACTGCCTCAAACACAGTAAATAGTGCAAGGCCATACATGGTAACTGCTGAGATATTGTAGGCAATACTCTTGTTGATAAATCTGCTGAGGACTAGACCAATACCCACTGCAGAAATCCCAAGACCTAGTAGAATTGAGACCTGATCATCAAAAGAAGACCATGCCTCCTTGGTCCAGAACTCACCTACATTCTGAGCTGAGTACAGGCCAAAAGCGGTAACAGCAATACCTAGGAAGAAAACTTTGTTTGATTTCTTCTCATACTTCACCTGATCAATACCTCGCAATTCATTTGCTATATTTTTCCTGGATGCCTTCCAAGAGGGTATGGTCGCAGAAGAAACCGACAGGATAATACCTGCGATAATGGCAAAGATAAAATCTCCAGCGGTTAATGTGGATCCAGTGGTGTTACCCAATTCAAATGTATCTACTATGTATCCCTGGATCCAGTTACCATAGAATATCCCGGCAATTGCTCCTAATACTGCACCAATTGCACCAATTATCGAGGATTCTATGAGAAAGATGGAGAAAATATTCCTTCTAGAGGTTCCCAGAGCTCTGAGTACTGCAGTCTGATTTCTTCGGTCATCAATCCCCATGGATTGGACATTTATGATAAGAAGTAATCCAACCACATTGAGAATATAGCTGAATAGATTGAGTAGATCACGTATACTACCGATCTGGTCGACAATCTCCTCTGCTCCCTGTACTCTGAAAGATGAAACCCTGATAAATGGGAATTCAGGTTCAAGCAATTCAGTTACAGCATCAATGACATCTCTCATAGTATCGATGCCCTTAAAGTACTCATTCTCATAATCAAAGCCATCCATGGTCCTATCCACAAGATCATCCTTGAGTATGATGATGAAATCCGTGGTGTAATCTTTTAATGGCTCTGCGAAACGATGATTGAACTCTTCAATGTTAGTATAAATTGTATTTGCATCTCCAAATACTCCCTCAGCTCCTCTCTCAACCTTAGCATCAAAGATCTCAGCTACAGTAAGGCTCACTGGTGTACCACCACCAAGCCCATCAGGGAAAGTGGTCTGGATCACATCACCTACTGATACATCAAGTAATTTAGCAACAATATTCGAGATTATCACAGTATTATTTTCTTTTAACAAATCCAAATCAATGATAGATCCTGACGTTGTTTTAAAATTATATCCTGCAGCCCATTCTGCATCAGGGTCAATCCCAAAGGTAACTAATCCCTTCTCAAATTGTCCCTGAGCATAGTATGATAGGGTCATCACATTCATTGGAGTAATCGTTTTGATCGTATCAAAACGAGGATCTGCAGATTGTTCAATTAAATCTGACGTATTAAGTGGCAAAAATCCCTCAGCAGGATTGTAGAAATGTATATCTGTCCCTCCCGCAGCATCCAGCCAAGAACTTGCAAAAGCCTTCTCAATGCCATTGGATCCAGCCTGGACACCGACAAGGAGCATAACACCAAGAGCTATAGCCAGCACACCAGCTGCATTTTTCTTGGGTCGTCTTGAAATTGATTGAAAAGCATACTTAATACTAAACATAAATCATCACTCCAAGGCCTCTCCTATATCCATAGGCCTTTTTAGAAGGTTGTTCCAGTTTTCTATCCCTTTTCATGGGATTTCGGTTAGTCGTATTCGTCTTAACTCGCATAGATTATACTTCTCAATCATTCTATATAAATATTCTTGATATGTTCCCTTCGATAGGGTAACAATTTTTGTTATTTTTGTTCTCACTTCTTAGGTAACAAAAATTAGTTATTGAATATATAATAGTATAGGCCTTCCTGATTTTACTTTGCGATGTTTTTCGGATATTCGAAGCACTAGTTTTTTATAAATTATTGTTATATTTTGATCAATATATGGTTCATATCACTATTGCTATCGAAAGGTAGGAAATTAATCACATCCAATTAATTGAGATCTAGATAATTTTGGATGTTCCATTGAGTATTAATCATCACCTGTTCTTACTGGGGCAGAGAATGTAAACATATACTGGGTATCTCTATGACCCTTGTACCCATTTTTCTTATTCTCTTCATCAAATCTCTCCTTCATTTTGGTAATATCAAGTTGGAACTGCCAGAAGGTTTTCAGGTACTCAACGGCCTGATCATTGGTATAGAGATCTATGAAGAAAGGATGAATATTAATCGCTGTTTTTGAGGAGAATATGGATTTTTTTACAGCCTGAGTTAATTCTTCTTCTGTTGCCCCTTTCCTTGCTTTTACTATTAATTTGCTTAGTTCTTGGTAAGAGATATTCATTATGGCATTATTCATCTGACTTGCCATATTGACAAACCCCTCAAGATTCATGGGTTCCTTTGCCAGGCTTTGGATCTGTGCTACCATCTTGGCCTCTCTCCCTCCCTCTTGTGATAGTATTTCCGGTAATTCATCTATTTGGTTACGTATATCTTCAAATGAATCAGTCATATTGCTATACTGATCAAATACTATTTTAGATAATATGGTGGGTTGATAATATTTTCTTGCCCTGGCTCCTAGCTTCTTCCACTCATCATGTGATCTCTCCTCATCCATCTGTATGTATTTATCTTCTTCCAGATGATTAAGATAATTATGCAGAGTTGTTTTTTTAATTCCCATGATCTTGGAGATCTCTGGTGCACTAAGAGATTTATACATGTTTAATGTCATGACAATGCCAACAAGAGTACCATTATCCATGAGTGATAACATCTTTTCCTCGATATTGTCAGGTGTTATCCCGAGTTTCACAAGTTCCCAGAGGATTTCTGCTGAAAAGCCCTGCTCTTCGAGCATCTTGAGCATGTCTCCAGTAATTCCTAGTTTCTCGAGCTCTTGAACAATATTTTCCATACTTCTACTTTTGTGTTCAAATATTAAAAGCAATCGGAATAACTTACTATGAATGGTTGAAAAATGTTTATATATTTGGACTGCAATATATAATTTGTTTGTGTTCATATTTTGAACGCACCCGAAAAATAACTACGGTGTATTCGAGTATGGACAGACATAAAAGGTGAATTATAATGTTACAACTACCAAACCACAAATACGAACCCACTAAATATTATCTCCGAACAATTATTCTTACTTGGATCCTAGGCTTTGCCTCGGCATATCTCAGCTATGAAAAGGCCACAGAAGGTATCGCATTATTGCTCATTGTACTGGGCATATTCATACCTATGTTTGTCTCACTAATGATGTTCAGTAGATCTGGAAATCCTGAACTCAAGAAGGACTTCAAGAAACGATTATTTTCACTCAAGGGATTAAGTAATCCTCAAGTTCTTACCATTACCGTAGTTACCTTACCTCTCAGCTTCTTCCTTGCAGTCTTGCTTTCTATTGCCTTCGGTGGAGATCAAAGCCAGCTTGCTATGTCTGCTTCTTTCATCTCTGCCATGCTTATTCCTTTCATTGCTTCCATCTTTGAGGAAGTTGGATGGAGAGGATATGGAGTTGACTCCCTACGATCCCAGAATAACCTTTTCATGACAAGTATCAAGCACTGGATCTTCTGGTCTTTGTGGCACCTTCCCCTATTCTTTGTAAATGGTTTCTATCATCATGAATTATGGGTAGAATCCCCCTGGCTAGCAATCAATTACTTCCTATCAATCCTCCCACTAACGATAGTTTTCAATTGGATATATTTCAAGACTGAGAGATCTGTTTTGATTGCAATTTTCTATCATCTCTTCGCAAATGCTTCTGCTGAGATATTTGCCATCTCTGAGGCCAGTAAGGTATATCAGACACTCACATTCTCAATTATTGCTATTCTATTAATCATGAAGGAGAAGAAATTCTTCTTTGATCAAAAAATTATTCCACAATTGAAAGCTAAAGATAATTCCCCAAATGAGGCTTATTAATAAAAAAGAATGATTTGATATTAATATTAAATTTGACAAAACGAAAATAAAATTGAACTTATCATTATCTTACTAATTTAATTTAACTAAGTTATTTTCTTATGAATTTACGTGTATAGAGTGTAATAGAGATGGCAATTAAAACTAATCCGACGAAAATTGTCATACTTAGTTCAAACATAACATCCGCCATTGATGCATTGTAGAACAGTAACTGCTTAAGTCCATTCAGTACAGAAGTTGCAGGTAGAGCATCAAAGAGATGGAGTTTATGACCAAAGAAGTTGGAGGTTAATTCTGGGTTGGGGAGAGGTACAAATGCACCTGCAAGGAATAACATCATTGTACTGATCAATCCTGCAGCCCCACCAACTGAGTTGGGGTCTGAGAAAATTGTAGCAAGTATTATCCCCATAGCTGTTGCAGAAATTGCTAGGAATGCGATGAAGATTGCCGCATAGAATACCTGGGTGGACATGGGGAAGCCAAATAGCATCGCTGCACCAAATACTACTGGGATCTGCATGAATGCAATACTCAACTGAGAGAGGATGAGTCCTGAAAGGTATTCATAGGGTTTCATCTTGGTGAGAGTCAACCTATCAAGTATTCCAGATTTCACATCCTGCAATGAGTTGGTGGCCACAGTTCCAAGATTGTTTAATATTGCAAAGATGAGCATGGCTGGAACTAAGAGATTGAAGAAGGATACTTCTTCCTCACCAGCGATTGAGACCACAGTGACTACTGAGCTATCAGCTTTTCCCATGAACGCATTGGTAATATCATTGATAACAGCATTAGCAATACTGAAATCTGCAGATGTGATATCTCCCTTGAGTGTTAGAGCAATTGATTGATTCTGGGAGATGCAAATGGTGAAATTCTCAGGTATCATTAATAGAGCTGCCAGTTCATTCTTTTGTAGTTCCTCTACCACAGAAGTTTCTTCTTCAATTGATTTGAGATGGAAGATTGGTGTGCCATCCTCGAATTCTGCATCAGATAACACATTAACATAGATACCAGATAGATTTCCATCAGTATCTTGATTGAGCAAAGCCAGCTCAATAGTTGTTTGACCAGGCCCATCCTGGAAGGCTATCCCGAAAATGGCTATGAAGACCAGTGGAAATACAAGAGCCAGCAGCAAGCCAGTCTTGGAAGTAATGTGATTCTTAAAATGTACTTTGAAAAATAGTAATGTGTTTGTTATGCTCATGGTGATTCCTCCCTTAGTTGTGATCCAGTAAGTTGTATGAATACATCCTCAAGGGTTTTTTGTTTAAGTTGCAATCCTGCAACGCATTGTGCACCAAAGTTTTCTTTGAGTGCTGTTAATACATCAGGTAAGATCTCTTCTGATTGTCCCTCCATGGTGATTTTACCCTTCACAACCTCAATCTCCTTTCCACCAACCATTATCATTGCAGTCGTATCATGTTTGAGTGTGATTTCAAGTGTTGTTTCAGCACCATTGCCCTGTTTGAGTTCTTCAGGAGTGCCAATGGCCACCACTCTTCCCTGGTCTATGATAGCCACTCGATCTGCGAGGGCATCAGCAACCTCCATCAGGTGAGTGGTCAATATGATGGTCATATCCTCGGAAAGCTTATTGATTAGCTTCCAGAGAATATTTCTGGATTGGGGATCCATACCTGCAGAAGGTTCGTCAAGAATGAGGATGTCAGGTTGATTGATCATGCCGATGGCAATATTCAACCGACGTTTCTGACCACCACTCATTTTTCCTGCCCTTCTCTTTTTCAACTCTTTTAGTTCAAGTACAGTCATGAGTTCCTGCACTCGATCCTTATAGTTGATCATTCCCTCGCACCGTGCAAAAAGTACTAGATTCTCCTCAACAGTAAGGTTCTCATAGAAGACAAGATCCTGTGGAACATATCCCATTTTGCTATCTTGATCCATACTTATGGTTCCATTGCTGGCTTCAAGTAATCCGACCAGGATATTCATTAAAGTTGATTTTCCTGCTCCATTGGGGCCAAGTAGTCCAAAAACCTCACCCTTTTGAATGGTCAGATCTATTCCACTGATGGCTTCAACACCATTAGGGTAGATTTTCTGTAAATCATTGACAGTAATTATGTGTTGCATGTATCAATATATGAATTCAATTAATATATACTCCCTGCTTTGTTGTACAGTGAATTCCTTTACACCATGAACAGGTTTGTGTCACAAACTTGGTCTATCTTTATAAGTAAATGTAGTTATCTTGTAATATGGAAGAATTACGTGCTGATGAACTCCGAGAAGTTCTAGGATTTATTAACAATATCAAATCATATGAACTTACTACGCAAAGGAAAATTGATGATTCCATTTCCTTAGTATGGGGTCTTGTATTATTATTTGCTGGATTTGGAGATCTACTTCTAAAGTTATCGGGGGAGGAGTTTTTGGCTAGTTTAATGTGGTTTGGGGCAGTGTTCGTTGGGATGACATATTCCACTCTTACTTTGAAATATTTTGGGAGGGATTATGTAACAGAGGAGGGTAAAACTAGTTTTAAAGAATCAAAACTCATGTTGGAGAGTACATTTAAGATAATGCTAGTCGTGACCTTGATTGGAACGGTTATTCTTATTAATCTTGTAATAATTAATATTGATTTTATGACTCCATTTTTGATCTTTCTTATAGGTTCAGTCTTCTTGTTTCTAGATCTAAAAAACCGTAAGAATGGAGAACATGAGGATGAGATTCCAGGATATTTTATTTGGAGTATCCCTTATTTTACAAGTATCCTCTGCATAGCCTTATACTATATTATAAGTCCAGAAGTTGTTGTCTATTTCGGGCTCATCATGGGAATAAGTTTGGGTACGATTAATTTCATAAGCTTCTTTGTTAACATGAAATCAGATCAAAAAATAGACGAATTAGAATAGAGACATGAGTATGTCATAAATATTGATAGGTGATTGATCAAACGTGTCAGAGAATAACGATGATCTAAGAGAGATCATCCAGCTGAGTGATGTGATTCACACTCCTGCAAGGCTTGCAATTCTCATGTTTCTCTCTCCTCGACCCAATGCCATCTTTCCTGAAGTCAAAATGGCACTGAAATTAACCTCTGGCAATTTATCCTCTCATATTAGCAAACTATCCAATGCTGGATATATTTACGTGGAGAAGAAATTTGTTGATTCTAAACCAATGACTGTTCTCAGTATCACCGCACAAGGTCTATCTGCTCTTGCTGAATATGCTGATTTATTACAACGTACATTAACTCGGGTTACAGAAGGCTGAATTATTATATTATGATCGATTTTTTGACAAATCAATCTAGTAAAACTATCCGCCATTATTAAGTGATCAATTGATCGATTTTTCAGGCCAGTTGATATTTCTCAAACCTTTCTATTAAGGCTATAATGAGATCGAACGATTTAGTTACTATTTTCGTACCATTTCATAATTTCTTTACTTAGGGCATACTTTTAAATACGATATTTTTTCCCGTAACTTACTAGTGAGACAAAAATGCAAATAATTTATAATTTTGCAATTTGGTCTTAATGAAGTGATAAGATGAATAGTAGATTATTCATGGCCGTAATGGGCCTTGTATTATTATCAACTGCAGGTGTGATTGTATCACAGGAGCCTACAGTTCAAGTTTTAGTAAATTATGATGGATTCGATAATATCGTTCTTGATACTCTTGAATCCATGGGTATTAACATCGAGAGATCATTTTCTTTGATCCCTACTGTTGTGGTTAATGTTCCCACCTCTATGGTGAGAAGCATTGAGAAACTGCCCGGAGTTTTATCAGTGCAATACAATGAACAGTATACCATTGAGGCTATACCAAACGATGCCTCTTACAGTCAACTTTGGGGCATGGATAAGATCCAAGCACCAGAAGCTTGGGATATTCGTACTGATGCCTCCTCAGTAGTGGTTGCTGTAATTGATACCGGCGTACAGCTCTCTCATCCTGACCTAACTGCCAATAAGTGGGTTAATCCAGGTGAGATTGCAGGTAATGGTATTGATGATGACAATAATGGTTTTGTTGATGATATTAATGGTTGGGATTTTGCCAATAATGATGCTAGCTATTATGATGGCACCTCTGATGATCATGGTACCCATGTTGCTGGTACAATCGGTGGTGTCGGTAATAATGGTATGGGTGTAGCTGGGGTGTCATGGAATGTTAAGCTAATGGCTCTCAAGTTCCTTTCCTCAACTGGAGGAAGTACTGCTGATGCTATCTCCGCAATCGAGTATGCTACAATGATGGGAGCTGACATTATCTCAGCTTCTTGGGGTGGTGGAGGATTTGATCAGGCACTCAAAGATGCCATCGATGCCTTCCCTGGTTTATTCGTAGCAGCAGCAGGTAATGATGGAACTAACAATGATGCTACTGCTCATTATCCCTCATCCTACACCTCCAGCAATCTGATTGCTGTTGCATCTACTGACTCGGCAGATGGTATGTCTTCATTCTCAAATTATGGGGCTACCTCTGTTGATATTGCTGCACCTGGTTCAAGTATTTATTCTACTTGGCCATCAAATACCTATAATACCATATCCGGTACATCTATGGCAACACCACATGTTTCAGGTGCTGCTGCACTAGTTCTAGCTAATGAGCCCAGCCTATCTCCAGAACAGCTAAAAGCAAAGTTGATGGATAATGCTGATTTAATATCCTCACAGAGTGGAAGAACAGTATCTGAGGGTAGACTAAATGTCTATCGTGCACTCACTGGTGCTGCACCTCCACCACCACCACCTACAACTACTGAAACCTTCACTGGTTCAGTATCTTCCTCTTCACCCAATGTTGTTCATTACTTTAATGTAGACAACACTGGTGATATATCCGCTACCCTCAGCTGGGGTACATCCGCTGATGTTGATATGTATCTCTACTCTCCCACACAGGATACAAGCAGTTCTAGTGTGTATATGGCTCGTGCATATACTACTTCTAATCCAGAAAATCTAGCTGCTGCTACATCTGCTATCGGTACTCATGCAATAAGGGTAAACCTCTACTCCGGTGTCACCACCAGTTACACACTCGAGGTAACCTATCCTGGTACTTCAACAGGTGGTGATACCGAAGCCCCCTCACAGGTCACTGGATTATCTGCTGGTGCTACAAGTAATTCTCAAATTGCTTTATCCTGGTCCTCTGCCAGTGATAATGTAGGTGTGACTGGATACAATATCTATCGAAATGGTGGATTCTTGACCTCAACAACTGGTACTAGCTACACTGACTCAGGCCTTACAGGATCAACAACCTACTCCTATCAAGTATCTGCCTATGATGCTGCAGGTAATGAAGGAACAAAATCCAGCACAGCATCTGCCACAACTTCTGCAGATCCTGATACTACTGCACCCAGTCAAGTTACTGGTCTCACAGCTACATCAGCAGGTCTAGATCAGATTAATCTGGCTTGGAATGCCGCATCTGATAATATCGGTGTTACAGGGTATAGAATCTATCGTGGAGGATCCTTCCTCACCTCAGTCACAGGAACAAGTTATGCTGACACAGGTCTAACTGAAGGCACAACCTATACCTATACTGTTGCAGCTTATGATGCAGCTGGAAACCTTGGTAGCCAATCATCCTCTGCTTCCGCAACTACTGATAGCAGTACACCACCCACTGGTCCAATCACCGAGACATTCACCGGTACCGTTAGTTCTTCTTCCAAGAATGCTATCTTCTACTTTGATGTAGGTGAAGCTGGAGATATTGATGTTGTGCTCTCATGGTCTACCTCTGCTGATCTTGACTTCTATCTCTATGCTCCTGGTACTGATCCATCTGGTTCCAGCTATGTAGTCAGGGCCTACACATTGAGTAATCCTGAAACAGTAAGCTACGCAGCCACTCAAACTGGAACATGGGCAGTTCGTGTCAATTACTACAGTGGTGTGACCAGCTCATTCTCACTCGAGGTCACTCATCCAGGAACTGGAGGAACCACTCCTCCAACAACTGGTACTGTTACTGATACATTCACTGGTTCAGTTAGTTCTTCAGCACGAGATGATATCTTCTACTTTGATGTTGCAGCTACAGGATCAATTGATATTGTTCTCTCTTGGTCTACCTCTGCTGATCTTGATTTCTATCTCTATGCACCCGGTGCTGATCCCACTTCTTCAAGTGGATATGCAGTTCGTGCATACACAACCAGAAATCCAGAAACAGTATCATACACAGCTACACAGACTGGTACTTGGGCTGTTCGAGTTAATTATTATAGTGGTGTGACTAGCTCATATACACTTGAGGTTAGTTATCAAGGATTGATTGGATCATCCTTCAGTATGGACTCAGTCGATGTGTCCTTTGCAATTGATCCTGTTTTTGAGAAACCTGTAAATAACTTCATACTCAACCTTATCTAAGTGATAAATAACAAATAATACTTATCAAATAAACTAATTATTGCAGATAGTCGTTACTATACGCGAATATTTTCCTATTTTCTTAAAATAATATTCAAGTCAAAATATCACCATTTCACAGGATTGTCACAATTCAGCAATGAAGTATTTGCACATTTTTGATAAACTATTTCTTCATTAATCTACGATATTGATGATGTTTATTGTACGGGTCCAAGAATTGGAAGTATTTGCATATTTTTTTAATATGTTTTAAACAATAAAATATCTGTAATTGGACTTATTCCAAAATTGGAACGACTTTTTTTACTATTTGTTTCAAGATGATGTTTTCTTCAATACTTTCGGGTATCTCTCTGGTAACAATGAGGTTTTTTATGTTGCTTCCCTATACTAATTATGGGCAGAACCGTTAATACTTTCAGAATGCGTCTGCTAGAAACCCGAGAACAGATGATGAAGATGCTTCATGGTCAAGTGGATCTTAACCGCTACAAAACTCTCTATGAGGATATTCAACAGATGGCTGCACCTGCATCAACCTTCAACTGGCCCGATACTCGTGCTGTGGTAACTTATATGATGTTGCTGGATGTAATGGTGCATCTGGACCGTTTGGAGCAGCAAGTAGCTCGAAAGCAACAGAAAATTGACTAGTTTTCATACATGTTATACATGTAATACAGTTAGACAATACAATATATTTATATATCGTAATACATGTAGTACGTATGACAATTATGAGCCCGTCAGAAAATACAACTAATGTAACTATTCGCGGTGTTGATGCCGAGATTTATCAATCCTTTTCCGATAAGGTGAAGAGTTCTGAGCAAAATATAGGAGAAGTGATTTCTACAATGATCTCCTCTGTTATGAATGATTTTGATGAAGTGTTCCCAGAACCTGATGAGACTGAATTCCCTAGAAAGAAGATTTCTATCAATCATATGGATGATTTAGAAATTTCCTTGGATGATCTGATTGAAACGTCTGCAAGGGTTAGCTTTAATCATATTGATCGTCTGATATTTGATGCTTCAGTTACCAAGGACGCATTTTTGAAATATGTACATTCAATAAATCATTGTGGTACGATTGAGATCTCCTCTTCCATGCCCAAATTATTAGCCTATTCGAAGGCAAATTACTGTGATGAGATCAATGTCCTTGGAGAGGAATAGTATGGCAGAGGAGAAAACTATTTCCATCCGAGGGGTGGATACTAAAGCGTATGAGGAATTTTCATCTAAAATGAAAGATGCAGGTGTCAATATAGGTAAAGCACTTTCTGTCATGATGGCCAGTGTTGCGGATGATCTGGATGCAGTCAACTCACTTTCAGCTGAATCCATAGCCTCTCTTATTCCCAAGAAAAGAATAAACATTACAGGAATGAGTAAAATTTCTGTTGCTTTGCAGGATTTGCAGGATGTGAATGCAAGAGTGGCATTTAACAATATAGATGAACTGATTTTTGAGGAGGACATAACAAAAGAGGATTTTTTATCTTATATCAGCAGTATAAATCATTGTGGAATTGTACGAATTCCCAAGGTTTTACCGAAGCTGATTGTGCTATCCCTGGTGAATTACTGCGACAAATTAGAGTTATATGAGGTGGAACAATGAGTCGAGTGATAGATGATGTGCAACTCAAACATGAAATCAATGAGATGATTGAGCAACAGAAAGGAGAAATCCAATCTCTGACTGAGGACCAGAAAAATACATTGATTCAGAAAATGCTTCTTGAACGAGAGTTTATGATTGATGAATTTGAGTACTTGAGAGAGAATTCCATTCGCTATTATGGTAGAGAGGGTAATCGACTATTATTATCAAATTTCAAGGATGATGATTTCAATGCCTTAAATTTTATTTCCAATAGAATTAATATTTCCGTTGGTACAATACTGACAGAAATGTTTAGGATCTACCAGAATAAATCTATGGATGATATCTCAGCGGTTGATTTAAGGTCAATTGCTGACCGAGGGAGACCAAAAGTTTCTATTAATGGGCACAGACAAATGATTGTACACAAAAAGGATTTGGACGCTATCCCAGATCGAATCAGTTTCAATCATATTGATAAGTTAATTCTTGATATTGATGAAGATACATTCATAAGACAGATTGCATCAATCAATCATTGTGATCATGTTATCTTCAAACAAAAAGTATCGCGATTGATGATTTATTCCAAATGTAATTTTGTTGATAAGTATACTTTAGCTTAGAAATTTCTTTTATTAGCTGCAATCATGATTTGAGAGAATTCTCCAATAAATTTGGTCCAGGTGGCAGTTTCCTCATCTGTTAATTCATGACCAAGTGCAGAGCTAATTGCCCAAATTAAAGAATCAATCATGTATGGATAATAGCTTTTTTTTACTTTGAATCCTCTATGTTTGATACCTAATCTCTTGATATAAGTGATTACACTCTCCTCATTCACGTCGAGTAATCTTAGTACTTCTGTAATGGAGTGAATTAAGCGTTCTCCTTGAACCTCTGCTGATGCTTTGAATAATGGCTCAACATTGGGTGCAATTTCAAATAATTTGTCGTAGTGTGCTGAGGCCATTTTATCCTTGTTTTCTCTGACCACATCCCAATTTTTCCTTAATGTCTTCAGCTCTTTGGGTGTAATGGTGAACATATTTTGTAGTTCGTACAAAATTTATATTTAAAGTAACGGATACGTACTGAATTGGATAAAATTAACGAACAAAAATATAGCAATATGTCAGATACCATGAAATTATCAAATCTCATTGATTTTATTATCAAATGAAGATTAACAATGATTAAATTGCCTCAATAGCATCAATTAATGCAGTTAACATTCGTTTCTCATCTTTTGATAGATTGCTATCTGACATTGCAATATCATTAGCATCATCCACGATTTTTTGTTCCAATGCCTCTATCTTTTTCTTTTCTTCATCAGAAATGACATTATCAGATACCGAATCAATGATTAACTTGGCATACTCTGCAAGATTTGTATTAATAGAGAAGAGAATATCCTGTTCATCAGCTGATATTGACTTATCCTCTACAGCTAAATCAATGAGGTCTTCCATAATTCGGTTTGCTTTCTGTAATTTTTCAAGAACACTCTTTGTATCACTCATTATTCTGAAATTATCGTCTATCGCCATAAAAAAATATGGCACATTGAAGATATAATTGTTGAGTAATGTTATATTATTCAATCAAAAGGTTCGACGAAACCTATGAATTTCTTTCCATCCGCAGTCCATCTCGCTCCATGACCGCTTGCTACCCTCAGTTCAAAAATGAATTCATGTTTAAAATGGCCATAAATGTTCCACCAGGTGTGATTCTCAATCAGGCTTTGTATAATGGATTCTGATTTCTGGTTTTTCTCGGGTGTTTTCCCTTCAACCTTTCCCCAGAAATTAACATCTCTTTCAGCATGTTTTGACCAGGCTTTTGCCGCAACACTCAATCGTTCTTTATGTTCCTGATTGGCAGATATAATTAATTGTTCTCTCTGAGGTGGAAATTTGCTTATACTTGCAGGAGTAAGTCTCTGGCCTAAAATAATTAGGATATGTTGAATTGGAAAATTTTGCAAAACTTGAGAAAATGTCTCTTCATCCTTTATTTGTCGAAATGGTTTGAGAATGTCTGCAAAATCAGGATGTATCTCCTCTGTAAATACTGGCATTCTATGGGAGGGAATTTGTTTTAGAAAACTCCTAAGATTAAGTGAGAATTCTTTAGGGAAGTAATTGTAAAGAGGATCCAACTCGTCTCTGTTTACCTTATCTCTGCTACTCATTAAAAGTGAGAGGTAATCAATGCTCCTTGAGTACAGCTGTACTACTACAGATGCAATCATGACTATCGCGATAGCAATCCATTGTATTGTACTGGGCATCTCATCAAGAAATATAAGTGCTAGTATGGTGATCTGAGGTAGCATTGTGTTGTTAATTAGAGATGTCTCGAAGGCCTTCAGATATTCCATGGAAGCATTCCACATGGTGAAGGTGAATGCTGTATTCACTATACCAAGGAACAGGATTATCAACCAACTCTGCAATGAGATATAATTCCAGCCTTCAATAATCAATGCCAAGGAGAAAAGGATGATCGCACCTGCACTCATAGATATAGTAGTAATGGTGAGTGGACTCATATCTGGATTTTTATTTATATGCCTGCCAAAGATAGATGATACTGAATTTGACAGAAGAACTAGTAAGAGGAAAACATAGGCAAGTCCAGTGTAATCCAGATTGAAGGGATAAAAGTACATCATTCCACCTAATAGAGCCAATAAGATGAAACTAAATTGAATTTTATTTGGATACTCTCTCATGGGTAGGGACAACATAATCACAACAATAGTGGTGAAATTGAGGATGAGTGATATCATGATTGCAGGCAATAATTTAAGACTAATGAACATAAATCCCTGTGTGAAGGTAATAAAAACCAAACCGTATAAAATCAATTTGAATATCTCTCTCTTATTCAATTCCCTTATCTCTTTCTTGCTTTTTTCTCTACCCATGCTCATCGTAACCAAAATCGATGCAGCAACCAAATAACGTAGTGATGCAAACATCAATGGGCTGATATCCTCTAATCCAAATTTAATGATTACAAAGGAGGAAGACCAGAGAAAGGTAACAAAAAATGCCCTGTAAATAGAGAGGGTATGTTTATCCATACTTATACAATTTGGATCATAGTTATTGAATATTCAAAGGTGTATATTCTACCTTATACTTCTGCTTGCTTTTGGATTTTGAATATAATAACGAGTAATATTATCAGAATGATCGAAATTGTCCCTACATTTACTCTCATCGTAGTATCGAAGCTTAAATGGAAAAGATCAATTGATACAGTGAATAATAGATACATTATCGATCCTAGGCTTGAGATCAGAGATACAGCTGATGCTCTCACATCAGAACCACTAACCTCGTTGGTCTGAATGATAACTACAACACTCAACACTCCTCTAGCAAATTGCTGTAATGCCAATGCTAATATGAAAATAATAAATGTCATATTAAGGGTAAAGAATAGAATACCAATAAAACTGGCAATATATGCTAGATAGAGTAAGGTATTCGAATATCTACCTCGTGTGGAGATGAGCCAGGAAGTTAATCCAGCTATACTTGCACCAACCCCTATATAAACTCCGAAGTATAGCTCCTCAAGTTCTATTCTCTGCATTTGTGGAATATATGCCCAGAATGCAATACGTAGTGATATTGAGATTATACCCATCCCAAATAACGCTTCCAGAAATTTGGGATTATTGAGTAAATACAGGGTTTCACGCATGGTTTCATTTCCAGTATCCTTTTTCACTCTCAATGGTTCATGAGCAGAAAACCATAACAAGGCATTAATCGCAGAGATTACTGCTACTATATGAAAGGGAAGTGCCAAGTAGATCTGTGATGCAAATCCTCCTAAACTAATAAGAATGGCTGCTGTGATGATATTTATACTTCTTCCCCGAGCTATGATTTTCTTTGCGGTGGCTTCCTCATTATATTCAAGATATGTATCCCATATATTTGCAGTATCTGAACCTGAGATTGATGCAAGTCCCATTGCCAAGGTCGCCTCTGCTAGTAGGAAATTTCCGAAGGAGGTGGCAGTGGCATAGAGTAGTGTTCCAAAAGCAATACAAAGATGACCAAAGGCAACGACATTTTTTCTTGAGGTGATATCTGCCAATACTCCTGAGGGAAACTCTAATATGAACATGAATAAGCCAAATAACCCTTGTAATAGGAGAATTTGTGAGAATGATAGTCCGTATAGCTGCCAGGTTAGAACGACAGCTGTTACATATAATGCCAACCATCCTATCTTGCTGAAGTAATATATCCCAGTATTACGGTCAAGTGTATTCATTCTCTATCTATTTATGTTCAATGAAGTTTGAAATAATAACTTATCGGAACTCCACCTTTCATTATCATTTGAAAAATATCCCAACCTTAAAGAATAACTGCCAATTTGAGACATTTGTAGGTGGTACTATGGATTATAAAGAAATGCTTACTATCAGAGAACCCACAGATAAGGTGACACCTGATCGCAACGGAGAAGAGATTGTTGTGGCTGGCTACCTGACAAACATTAGGAATAAGGGTAAAAAATTAAAATTCTTGGAGTTATCTGATCGAGCAGGTGATGTGCAACTCACCTTCAAGCAAGATATCGCTGGAGAAGAGATGTTAGATCGAATTAACAATATGACAATTCATTCTTTTGTCACTGTGTTAGGTGAGGTGAAAGAAACTACACTGACCAAGAGAGGGGTCGAGATCATGGGTAAAGAAATTGTCGAAATGACCTCTCCACCCAAGGATACTCCTTTCCCAGTGGAAGTAACCGATTTTTCCTCCTCAAATCTGGATACTCGTTTGGATAATAGGTATCTGGATTTAAGACGCAGGCCCAATTTAGTGATCTTCCAATTGCTTTCAGATTTTGCCAATCTTTCCCGTGAATATTTCCTCAAGCAGGGCTTTATGGAAATATTCTCACCAAAATTTGTTGGTGCAGCCACTGAGGATGGAGCAGAGGTGTTTGAGGTGAAATACTTCAATAAAACTGCATATCTTGCTCAATCTCCTCAATTCTATAAACAGATGGCTATATGTTCTGGGTTTGAGAAGGTCTTTGAGATTGCACCTGTGTTCCGATCCAATCCTTCACATACATCAAGACATGATACCGAATTTACTTCTCTGGATATCGAGATGGGATATATTTCTGATGTGGAGGATGTAATGCATTTTGAAGAGAGTTGGTTCAATTATGTTTTCAAGAAAATGAGAAAGAAATGGAATGATACCGTCAAGGAAATATTTGATCGTGAGATCGTGATTCCCAAGCTGCCATTTCCAAGAATATCGATGCCTGATGCAATAAAGATTGTGACTGAACGTGGAGTGGAGCTCGAGGAGCCACATGATCTAGGCTCTGCAGGAGAGCGTGAATTAGGTGCATATGTAATGGAGAAGTATAAACATCAGTTTGTCTTCCTCACAGAATTCTCTCAGGTTATTCGTCCATTTTATCACATGAGGCCCGAGAAAGGGAATACAACATTAAGTTTTGATCTCCTCTTTAATGGAATTGAGATAACCACAGGTGCCCAGAGAGAGCACAGGTATGATATATTGATTGATCAGATTAAAGATAAGGGTGGTGATCCCAAGGAATTTGAATTCTATACCGATTTCTTCAAGTATGGTGCACCACCACATGGTGGATTTGGATTAAGCCCCACACGTGTCATTATGTTGCTATTGGGTCTATCCAATGTGAGAGAAGCTACTTTTCTTCCTCGAGATATGGACAGATTATTCCCATAATATTATGATACGAAAAATCAAGGTTATAAGTGGCACATAATAATTTGATTTTAATGCCTGTTGAATTCCTAGAAGAAGAAGCTATTGCTGATATTGCTTTCAAAGTACGTGCAGATTCTTTAGAATCAATTTTTACTGAGGCTTGTGAGACCGTATTTAAATTGCAGACTGATACAAGTAAGCTGGATGGAGAGTTATCCGTGCCAGTAGACCTTGATGGTGCATCCTATGAACGCTTACTCTATAATATCCTGGCAGAAATTCTATATTACCGAGATGCGGAAATGTTTTTCGGTAAAACTATCAATATTTCTTTCAAGGAAGAAGAGGGTAGGGTATTAGCTATTGGATCTTTTATCGGTTCTGAATTTGATGAATCAAAGCACGTGAGAGGTAATGATGTAAAGGCAATCACCATGCATGATTTTTATCTAAAAGAAGTAACTGATGGGTGGGAAGCGTATATTCTTGTTGATATTTGAACCAATTATTAATTTTTCTCGTTAGTATCGATTTCCTTAGCTGCCTGTTCCTCTGAATTCTTGCCTTCCTGTTCATTTAGAGCATCTTCAACAACCAAATCCTCATGTTTTGGTAATTTGTGATCTCTTTGACGTTTTAATGCATCCTCTTCTGTGAGGATAAACCTACTAACACTGATCATTGAATTCACAGACTGATCATTGAGAATGGCACTTTTGGCAGAGATATTCTCCATCGTTGCTGTTAGTTCTTCAGCAGATGCTGCGACTTCCTCAGCAGATGCAGCGGTTTCCTCTGAAACAGCTGCAACATTCTCAATTTTTTCAGTGATGATTCCAAATGTAGTCTGAAGCTGATTAAGAATTGCCTTTGAGTCTCTGGTAATTACCTTTGCAGTACGTGAAGACTGATCAGACATCTTTCTGATATTTTCTGCAATCACAGTGAAGCCTCGTCCAAATTCTCCTGCATTTGCTGCCTCAATGGCAGTGTTTAGCGCTAGAACATTGGTTTGTTCTGAAAGATCCTTTACGATTGAAAGATTGTGTGTAATCTGATTGATAACACTATCTACGACATCATTGGCCTCTTGTAACTCCTCTACAATAGTTGTAATTATTTCTGCCTGTTGAGTAGACCCAGTAGCCATAGACTGAGCGATTGCTGATACCTCTTCAGCTGTTGCATTTACCTCCTCGGTATTAGATGATAGTTCTTCCGAAGTGTATGCAATCAGTTCATTAGTATCATGGATACCCTGAATGATATTCCTTAGGTTGTTATTCATATTCTTAAAGCTGCGTTCAAGTGTTCCAACCTCATCCTGTCTTGCTCTAATCTTTCTTGTCTTCGTCAGATCTCCCTCAGAGATATACTCTGACCAGAGCGCAATTACCTCTATAGGTTCAATAATTTCTTTACTGATTTGCCTATTCACAAGGAAAAGTATGGTAATTCCTATCGCTGCTATAGCTAACAGGACAATTATTTGAATAAGTAGTGTGGTTGAAAACCTTTGTAACAACAATACTTGTCCTTCATCTGCCCAGATTACAATTTTCTGAAATTCATCACTTAGTTTTTGAAGGATATTGGTTGCTCTTCCAGTGGCCCGAATAAGTTCATAGACAATATTCTGATTGAATATTTTTCGGCTCTCAATAAATGATTCAAATGACGTGATATTGCCATCTAGGAAATAAAAAAGACGCTGAATTTGTTCTCTTTCTGATTCAGTAGCATTTTCAAAACTCTCAGTTTCAGCGATTGTATTCTTTAGTGAATTATACAAATTCTTTATATCCTGATACCTAAGATCATAATCAAGTTTGAAATCATTGTAATCATTGTACAAGGATTCATTTATTGATTGAATATCATAAAAATCATCAACCAAGCTGATACCTACATCTTCAATAGTCGATATCTGTTGATTGAATAATGCAGAAAATCCACTAGGTCTCAGCAGGTAGTAATTATAGAGGATAGTAACCATCTGATTTATTTCACCGACACTTGCTGTCAAGTGATTTTCGATATTCTTCAATGTATCTAGGGAAGGTAAAATGAAGATATTACTGTAAGCATGATTAAGGAACTCCTTTCTGTGCTCATTAGTAATATTCGCCAGTATCGCTCTTCCTTTTTGGATATCCAAAATCTCATTTCCTGATAATTTTTCAAGCTCTCCAAAATCAAGTTCTAGCCTCGCATACCATGGTTCGCTTTTTATCCTGATCGTCTCATTGAATAATTTCTGATACTTCAATGGGTCATTGGTAACCTCAAGTCCAGATGACCATTGTTTAAGATACTTATCCTCTTCTTGCTGATACTCAAGGATCTTACCAATATCATTTTTGACTAAATTTTGTCTCGTATTCAGTACGTAATCATTTTGCATCTGATAGACTGAATTGCCAGATACTAGTACCTGAGCAAAGAAAACAAAGAATAGCAACAAGAAAGCCAAAGAAATTTTTCTCTTTAATGTGTACTTATCTAGAAATGAGGTTTTTGTCGACACTAATCAACATTAGATTAGATTATACAAAAGTTTTCTTTCAAGTTTGCTAGTAGATAGTTCTGTTCTCTAGAATTTTTTGTACTGAAATTGATCATTCATCTAAAAAACCACTAGCAAATTTTGAATAAAAAATTATCTAATTAACCTATTATTGCCTCTAGCTTTATTTTATATACTTCATTCATTGGAATTGTGTCCAAGAAGAGTGCAGAAAAGCCAACCCCTACTAAGCGAACAGGTAAAAAAGTTATGATTGAAGGAGAAGAGGTTGAGATACCCTATAGAGTTGCAAATAAAATTCTTTATGAAAAACTACTCCTGATGGAAAAACGGTTAATGAGGATGGAAAAGCTGATTATGATGTCACTTGATGATAGTTATCTAAAACGAGATGAGAAGGCTCGTGTAGATTTAATTGAATCGATGATTGCTGAAGGTCGAATTGACGAACTTGAGGAATTCATGCGTGAAAACAGGGTTTAACTCTATTTTTTACATGTTATCTATTAGAAATGCACAACTAGTATTCACAACTTTGATTTTTTGATTTTACCTAAGTACAACTAAAAACCGTGGACATCACACCTCCAAATCTGCCAATCAATTGAGATTCCATTGAAAATCATATAATTATGATCTGTGATAAGGTATGATTTCACTATTGGCAGTTTCCATCGATATATGTCAATTTGTCAGAATTGCGTATAACTGGATTTCTTGAAAAATCTACTCTTCTATATCGATAATAATCGATACAATCATCGAATGAAATAGTTGAAACGAATAATACGTTTTAAAAAAATCTACTAAATCAGTGATATTAGGTGAATTGAGATCTCTCAAATCGAAAAGGTAACTAATACATTCCGAAGCAACTTCAAGATCCAAATCCTTGTAGTTTTTATCTTAAGTTATCTTATTCGATGGTTTATACTCAAAGAAAGTTATATTACCTATTATTTTAATGGACAGAATCTCTATTATGACCTATCTCAACATGCCTTCTTTCTTCAGGATCTTGTTGAGGGTACACCATTCAGACTTGATAGATATGATGGGTATTATAGCCCTGTAACCCCAACAATATTATATCTCATCACCTTCCCATTATTCTATACAGATTTGCATGTGTTCACGATAACTACAATTGGATTTAGTATTTTATTATCTGTTAATGCTGTCCTAGTGTATATCAATCTGCAAAATTATTCTAATAATTTATTCTTGGTAGCTCTTCTTGCTATTTTCAATCCAGTAGACCTAGTAGGCTTACTGACCTGGGGTGGCATATCATTAACCATCACCATCATTTCTATCACTTCAGCGCTGATTTTGCAACATAATGTTAATAGAAAAAAGATACTCGTAATAATAGTACTAATTGTCATTAGTTCCACTGCTCATCGAACTGGATTGGTGATCCACCTTGTTGCAGTAATTATTGGATTGGTGTTTCATTACAAAAAAATCCATCTTAACAAGGAAACTATTACAGCTATTATCTTATTATTCACGGTTTTTATTATTGTTTTCATTAGACGAGTTTATTCACTCACGATGACTTATTTAAAACAAGTATTAAATCCTAATGGGGAAAGAAGTACAACCATCTTCTCATGGATTCAAAGTAATCTTGTTCTATTCATTGTTCTACTTGTCATTACATTCCTATTCATTTACAATTTATTCTTGCATAGAGATGAGTTGCAATTGTATACAATTGAGCGATTGTATATCGCTTCAGGACTAATACTCGCAGCAGTTCCAGTATATGACATTGTAGTATCTTCTAGATTTATAATTGCTTTATCACCAATTATCTTAATACTTGTAATTTATGCTTTTAATTTCACTCCAAAAAAATATCAAAAGTTATTCATATTAAGTATTATAATTTCTGGATATTTTATAATCACTTACAGCATAGAACGATCAATATCTCATTTAATGGAATATTGGGATTAGATCTAGAAAAATATATACGGGTTGTAGTGAAATGTATCAAATATAAGTCAATTCAATCCTCGTATTCGTAAACGTATATAATCTCAAAGAATTGGAATTGAATTATGAGTACATCTAAAGGTATTGCTATTCTCATTGAGGATACCGTGTTTAGTTTCCTATTGGGATTGAGTGTGAATTTTCTAGTTAATGCAACTAATGAACCATGGGGGATGATATTAGTAGTTTTATCTTCATTTGCTTTGGTTGGTAATAGAATTCTGGAGGCAATGATCGATGCAGATATCGATATTAATGTCATGATTAGATTAATTGAAGGAATAGTATTACTAGTTATAGGCTATTTTGTTGGGAATTTATTTTAAGCCGAAAATCTCTCAGTTTTATAATTACAATTATAGTATAGCTGAAAATGAGTACCTTCACTAGAAATGGAAAAAACAAATAAATACCGATGGCAATTATTGCACTAATTAGAAGAAAGTATGCTGGGAATTGATCAGACATCAATACTTCCTATCCTAAATATTTAGCTAGAGAATTTTTGAAAGTATAAAAGTCATAGGGTTTGTATAGGAGATCGATAAAACCAAATTCCTTAAAGTTTGAAAGCACATGATCATTGGAGTATCCGCTAGAAACAATTGCTTTAATATCAGGATCAATTTCGAGTAATCTTTTGATGGTTTCTCTTCCTCCCATCCCTCCAGGTATGGTAAGATCAAGAATAACAAGATCATATGGTCCATAATCAAGATAATATTGTATTGCTTCCTCACCATCAACAACTAAATCCACGTTGATGCCCAGTACTTTGGCCATCCTTTTGATCGCAAATCTAATAGGTCGATTATCATCCATGAAGAGAATATTTCCTCTCAACTTATCGATTTTAGTAGAAGGCTGTTCAATTTTCACCTTAGCATGTTTTTTCTTGGCAGGTAATAAGATTCTAAAGGTAGTTCCCTTACCTATCTCAGATGTAAAATCTATATGGCCTTCATGGTTTTTCACAATAGAATAAGCAACTGCTAGACCCATTCCTTGATTATAACTCTTTGTGGAAAAATACGGTTCGAAAATACGGCTCTTGATGAATTCATCCATTCCCTCTCCTTCATCAGAAATATGAATCTCTACATATTCATCTGCAGTGAGAGAGGGAATATTAGTTGATTCTCGTTTTACTTCTTTTGCCTCGATAATCACTTTACCACCTCCAGGCATTGCTTCCACTGCATTTTCAATTATATTTGAGAAAAGCTGGAATATCTGCCGCTCATCAGCATTTATGCTAATCTCTGGCATTTTAATCTCAGCAATAGAGTTTGAACCAGATAGTATAACTAGTGAATTTTCAACAATTTCCTTTAAATTTTCAGATTTAATTACAGGAATACCACCTTTGGAAAAGGTAAGAAATTTGTTGGTTAAGTTCTTTGCCTCTATTAGAGATTCAAGTATCTCTTCAAGTAAATCTTCTTGTTCTGGTTCTTTTATTTTCATTTGAAGAAGATTAATATTTGCAAGCATGGAAGATAAGATATTGTTGTAATCATGTATGATTCCCCCACTAAGGGAGGCTAGTAGTTCTAGTTTCATCAATCTGTATTTATCTTCATCTATCTGTTTACTAGCAGTTATATTAATAGAAATGCTGAGAAATCCAATGATTTTCCTTTCATTGTCAACTAAGGGGACTACATCAGTACTCAAATAGAGGTATTCACCATTAGCAGCTTTGAATCTGAATTCCAGGTCAGTAATCGGCTTTCCTTTGGCTACCTGTTGCAATTTTTCCTGAATAAGCCCAATGTCTTCTGGATGTACTAAATCAAAGATACTAATTTTATCAATTTTTGATTCTCTATATCCGCTATGATCTTCAAAAGCTTTGTTTAAGAAAATCTTGTTTCCCTCAAAATCTCCTACAAATATTGAGAATGGTAAATTTGTTGAGATATATTTGTATATGTCCTCAATTGCAGGAAATGATACCATAGTTATCATGTGCATAGATCCCATTCATAAATAGTTATTACTTCATGGATTTAATTGATCATTTTATCCTCGTATTTTATCACCATAAGCAATAATTTCTGTGCACATATTAATATCGATAGTGGGAACCATACTTAAATCGAGCGAAAGTACAGGTTTCATGTTAAATTTCATTATGGAATCGAGAGAATGGCAGAGATCATTGATTTTTGCATCTTACCTATTTTTCTTCATCTCATTCATCCGGGCAATAATCTCCATTTCTATAGGATCATTATTGTCATTTATGTCTGAAGTTCAAGTGGCACTATTGTTACTACTGCCAATACTTTTGAGTTATCTCCTCTATAAAGCCCAGAGGATTGCTAGTTACTCTCTATCTTCACTAGGAATATTTTGGTTAATCACGGTAATTCTTTCATACTTCGATGCTAATTTTATCTTGAGATTTGTATTTCTGTTATTAGGCTTCAGTGTATCCGTTTATGCTTTAATCGCTGAGACTAGAAGAGAATATTTTGCATCTGTAAATCTTACTGATGCAGTTCTTCAATTTATTTTGATTGACTATGCTATAAGATTGTTGAACAGTGGTCATGAACCGTTATTTAGTATGTCTAATCACCTTTATAGAATCCTATTTCCGGTACTTCTAATCTTCATAATATTCTATATACTGATTACATATAGAGAATCAGGTTTCATTGTTTCAACCTCTCGTGGTCGCCAAAGTGTATGGTCTATTGGTATGATCCCTTTACTATTCTTATATACTTTCATGATGAATAATCCAGGTATTCTGGTCTTGGTTGAAAATGATCCGATTTTAGCACTTATATCTGCATGTATTCAAATGATTCTGGTGTTTTTCGTGGTTAGATTCATTCAAGGAAAATATATTCCATCTCTCATGGGTATCATTCTTTTGATCGCCACAATTATTTATCCCTATCATGGTACTCTGGCAATTTTTTGGTTTTTCGCCCCACTTGGATTTATTTACCTGCTAGTTTACAACCTATCATTGAATGGATCATTCAAATCACCACATTTCCATTATCTGGGGTATCTGGTATTTGTGTCATTAGCTTTAGTAATGCTCATGTTCGAGTATTATTTCCTTTTCCCTATTCTTATCGGTTTACAACTTATAATCATTGTTATCACACGTAATAACCTCATTACACTTCATATCCCCACCATTAAGAAAAAACTGTATATCATTCTTCTTTTACTACTACTAATTCCGATATTTTATTACACTACTCCATCAGATCCTGTAATTGATGACTTTTCAGTGATGACCTACAATATTCATTATGGAACAGATGCATTTGGACATGATAACATGCAGCGTATAGTAGATTTTATCGAGGTCCATGATCCTACCGTTATTGGTTTCCAAGAGGTGACGATTGCCTCTCCCCTAAATGCTTATGGTAATGTGTATGCTTTTCTCATTGATGGATTGGGTGAATTAGGCTACTTGTATCACGCAATTTCTGAAGGTGGACAATATGCAATCAGAAATGCGATTTTCTCTAAATATCCTATATTGAGTGAGAAAACTATTGATCTTGAACCTAGGTTAAGTTATGATAGAACCGCAATTCTCACCACACTCGATATTCAATCTAATCAAATCAATTTTGCATCTGTACATCTTACACATATAGGATCGTCCAACGGTACAGAAGAAAGACTGGAACAAGTAAAAGATCTATTAGCCTCAATACCCGATCAGAACACAATTCTTGTTGGTGATTTCAACTCTCGACCCTTTTCACCTGAACAATTATTATTGAGATCTATATACAATGATGCTTGGTTATTTTACACCACTTCAATGGGTACTTCAACCTCTGACCTCGGTTTCACATCCCCTGCCGAGGATCCAAACAAACGAATTGATTATATCTTTTATAATGACCTCGTACTTGATCGTTGCCAAGTAATAGACACAACGGTATCAGATCATCTTCCTGTGCAATGTTGGTTTGATTTTTAGCTTTTTAGTAATTTTAATATTTCTTTTTGTTGCTTATCTAATCTTTCTAATCTAGTAAACACATCATTCCATAATGGACTTAAATTCTTAGCCATATTTTGTTCAACTCTGTACGTACCTTTCTTCATATCAACAAAACCAACAATAATCGCTAATGGTGCATAGATGAGTGCAAATAGGATGAGATAATGTCTAAATTTGAGTGATGGTGGTACTATGGTGAGATTCTCAATAAGAAGGTAGAAGGAAATAGTGACAAAATTTACTAATGAGATCACATAGGCGAACCAGTTGGAATGCCCACGAATGAAATAGGTTCTGAGTATAGATAACTTAAGCAAGATTTTCTTCATCAATATCTTTGGAATGCTCCTCCTTATTAAATATGCATAAAATATGAACAATGTTTAGGATAGAAATTGGTTATCCTTTGATGTTGCCTATGGGTAGTAGTTTAACGACAGGTCTGGATAGTCCAGCTTCAAATGCAGATTCCACCACTGAGTCTAGATCCTTGTATGCCAAGCCTGCTTCCTCCGATAACCCCTTGAGTGAGGCTCCTTTAACATAGATTCCTCTGTTTCGCATATCATTCTGCAATTTCTGGCCATCCACTATTCTTTTTGCCTTTGATCGGCTCATCACTCTTCCTGATCCATGAGCAGAGCTTCCAAATGCCTCACCCATGGAGCTTTCAGTACCTGCAAGCATATAACTTCCTGTTTCCATAGAGCCACCAATGATTACAGGTTGGCCATAAGGTTTGTATTTATCCGCAAGATCCGCATGATTGGGAGCAAATGCTCGAGTAGCACCTTTACGATGAACAAGCACTTTTTGTTGTTTGCCATCTACTTGATGATCTTCGTATTTGGCAATATTATGACAGACATCATAGGTTAGGTGCATCCCAAGTTCCTCCGCATCCTGCTTGAAAACTTTCTCAAATACTTGTCTAGCACTATGCATGATCATTGCTCTGTTCGCAAAAGCAAAATTCGCTGCACTAGCCATAGCTGCAAAATATTCTTTTCCTTCCTTAGAATTTATAGGGGCTGCAGCAAGTTCCTTGTCCTTGATTTTAATGCCATGCTTGGGCATTGTATCCAGGAAGGTATTAAGATATTCAGATGCTACTTGATGTCCAAAACCTCTTGACCCACAGTGTATCATCATGACAACCTGATCATCCTTTTCCACACCAAATGCTGATGCAGTTTCCCTGTCATAAATATTCTGTGGTCTGGCTACTTGAATCTCTAGAAAATGATTTCCAGACCCTAGAGTTCCAATTTGGTTTCTTCCCCTTCCTCTGGCTTTTTTAGTGATTAGTTCCGGTCTTGCTCCAGGAATTACACCTTGCTCTTCCATGAATGTTTTGTCTTCATCCCAGCCTAAACCCTGATCAATGATCCAATCAACACCATTGGACATCACATCATCGAGTTGTCTATCATCAAGTGTCATCGGACCCTTCTTACCAACACCGGTGGGAACTGCAACAAATAATTCCTCGATTAGTTGTTTGAGTTTAGGTTTCACCTCAGATTCTGTGAGATTTGTCTGTACAAGTCTCATTCCACAATTGATATCAAATCCGATACCACCTGGAGAGATTACACCCTCGGTGAGATCCATTGCTGCAACTCCACCAATGGGAAAGCCATAACCCCAGTGTCCATCAGGCATAACACTTACTTTGTTTACCAATCCTGGAAGGCTGGCCACATTCATACCTTGATTTATAACTCCTGTATCAAGATTTTCGAAGAGGTCCTCATTGGAATAGATATGTACAGGTACATTCATGTCTCCTCTTGCAGTTTTTGGTATCTCCCAGATATTGTTAGAGATTTTTTTGGCAACTGTCTTGTCTGCGCTCATGGTAATTCTATACTTTATTCTGATTATCTCCTAATTAAAAACTTTGATCACTCACATCATCTAAATACAGTGATAGATGATGAAATTATAATTTATCAATTATATAATTATTTGTATAAGTGGATATCAATTCTGATATGAAGTACAGAAAATCACCATGTGCTGATAAAATTTAAATCAAGACCATGAGAAGGTCATATATGTCTGCACTAGATGGGACTGCAAAATTAATATTATCAGAGGTTATGGAAGAGATCGATGAGGAAATCAAAGATGCTCTTGAAAAATATATTGTTCCAGAAATTCTTGAAGAGATGATCAAGGAGATTCAGGAGGAAGCCAAGGAAGATCTAGAGGATATTATCCGTGGAAATTACTCCGAGGGCATGAACAATGTGAAGAAGCTTATTCTTGGGGAGAAATTATCTCGAAAAGTCAATAAGATTGCTAAAAATAAGTTACGAGAGCTAAACTCTTCAATATTTAAGAAATCTTTTGATTTGGTGGATGAATTAAGAAACGAAATAATTGATGAGGTTTTTGAATCGATTGAAGAGGGTGCTGAGGAGAAAGAAGAAGAATCAGATTAAATAGTTATTCTCTTTGATTTTGTGTACTCTACAAGAGATGTAATATTCCCGATTACTTTAACATCATTAGAAATTTCAATTGCTATTTTCTGTTTTGGTTTATCAATTTTTATGACTTTTATAGGATTCTCTTTGAGAAGAAGTGTTTGAAGGTTAGTTAATTGTAATAAACAAGTTGGAAATCCAATTAAATCATTCCATTCTAGGTTTAGAATCTGTAACTGTGGAAGTGATTCGGAGGCTATGTTGATTTGTTGTATCCTATTGCCAAGCAAGTTTAGTAATCTTAGGGGGGATCGATAATCCTCAATGAGTTCTAAGCTTGCAATATTATTGAATCGAAGATACAGAAATTGTAATTGCTGGCATCTCAATAGAAATTTTGGGAATTCATTAATTTCGTTTTGATCCAGTATGAGCGTATGTAGTTTGTTAAGATATTCAATTTGTGTCAAAATCTCATGGCTCAACCTACTTTTACTGATAAAAATTTGCCTTAGCTCAGAGCTAATGATTCCAGAGGGAAAAGCTGAGGTTCTTTCTAAAATCAGTTTCCGTAAATTCGGAAATGATACTTCTGATAATGTCCACTCATTACCTGTACATCTGAATATTTCAAGATTGGGGTAATCTAATTTGTGATTAATAGTAACATTTGTCTCATATAATTCAAAAGAAATGAGATGTTGCATTTGACAAAAATACTCTGGGAATTCAGCTAAGGTAATTCGATTGAAAATGATATCACTTATAGGAAGTTGCATGAGACTGATTGGGAGATAAATTCTATCTTGAAACGAGCTATTCATAAATAGGCAAATTCTATTTCCTATCAATTGTACTGATTCAAAGTAGTAATGTAGATACTTTTCCAGATCAAGTATTTTCAGTTCCAAGATATACTGATGAATCCATTGTCTTGCGTTGATTCCTTGTTTATCAAGAAATTCAGATAGAATTTCAGGATTATCTCTCAAATTAATTTCTTTCACTCGTTATAGTCTCATCTAAGCCTTAGAATTTAATAATCATGATGATATACCATTCAATTTCACTAAAAATACATAGATGCTCACCAAATAAAAGGTGTCTCTATGTTGTTTTTGCGTATAACTTGCCGGAGTGTATTTTTTTGAACTTTTGAATTAATAATAAGAAAAATACATGCAAACTTCCTCTTGATCCATTTATTTGAAATTTGGCTGAACTATGTGAATTCCCTGTACTCATCCCTTCTTCCCCGTGATTCCAATTGATTAAAATATGCTTCTTTCATCCTATTTAGCGCTAAATGATGGGGGGAGTTTTGAAAAATTGATACAAGAGATTTTCTCAATGCATAATTGTATCTAATTGCATTTTTTCATAATATCAGGCTTATTTATGAATGATTTTTCTGTTTTTTTAATCCACATTTATTCTTCTAGTCATTCAACAAAAAATTGGTTGATCTCCAAGAAAAATGCATTTTCAAGTTATTTAATTGAGAAATGCAGAAATTTATTTACTCAACTTCTCTACTCTGATTTTCTGTCTATCCATCCGAAATATTTATTTAGGTAGAGTGTGATTGACGATTAGTTGTTGGCTGTGAATCATCGTATTCACAGGTTGATTAGGGCTTCCAGTTCAATTACCTCGGATACTGATTTGAAGGTCAGCAATAAGAAAAAGGTGAAAACAAAAAATGGTAGAATACATCGTTCAGAGCAAAGTAAGAGCTTATATCAAAGATAAGGGACTAAACACTGGTGGAGACGCCCTAGAGGCACTCGACAAGGCAATGGCAAAACTCATTGATGCTGCAGCAGCAAGAGCAAAAGCCAACGACAGAAAGACCCTGATGGCTAAGGATTGCTAAGTCTCCTACTTATTGCAATAAACTAAAAATATCTGTCCTTATAATATCAATCAATTAAACTATTTCAATGTCAAGTCCTTTCAATAAGGAGAAACTAGAATTAATAACCAAAAATCGGATTCAAATGTCCTTGGTTCTAATCATGATTATTGAACATCAGGAACTTACTTTGTATGAATTGACCAAATATACTGGGTTTGATTTTCCCGTTCTAAATGAATATGTAAAAAATCTTGCACGATTGAAATTAGTTCAAGTTATTCCAACAGGAGACCTACCGATGCTCAAAATTATCGATGAGGAGATAGCTCGAGATTTCCTCAAGGTTCTAGAAGACAATTTGTATCTAGATTTTAATTCTTAGTTTATAAACAACCAATTTCATTCAAAAAATTGTAAACATTTAAAATTGACTATGTGAGAATTTAATCAATGTCATCTTCTCTGATTCTGAAACTCAGTCTTGTTGGAATTAGTGGTATCAATATTGCAGAATATCCTCCTTCAGATCGTGAGGATGAACAAGTCCTGGCTGCAGGACTTCTAACCGCATTAATGGCATTTAGCCGAGAAGTACATAAAAGAGATTTGCAGAGTATATCATACCATGATCGTAGGGTTAGTTTCATCCCCATTAGACAATCCTATATTATTGTGGCAGAATTAGCATCTAGTGCCAAAGAAGCTGTAGCAAATCGAGTATTAGATCAAATACGGTTCTATGCTGAATCCCAGATCCCGAGGGATATGGATTCTGTACCCTATGAATTGGCTTTCAAGGTATTAGGTGAGATGATGACAAAAGACTGGTTGACAGAGACACTTGATTCTTTTGGTCTAGGTAAACCATTTGCCTCTGCGGATATTCATTATTTTAAATTATTGAAGGAAGGAGATGACTTTGACCTGGATCCCAGTGCTCAGGCTCTTCCATGTTTCGACTCCATTAAAGGATTCATTATACGGGGAGAAAAGGAATTCAAGACCAAAGTACTCAAAGCCTTTATCCCCATCTCACAACCAGAACTGCAGACTCATTATTTGATCTCAAGATATCATCCTGATCATATTGAGGTAGGTTTGCTTCATGTTAAGATTGAACAGGCTAGTACCTTATTTAAACTTACCCCAATCATAGATCAAGAGGTAGAACATCAAATTAAACAGGATAAAGATATTACAATCACACGATTACTTGAAATCGTGAAGGAGACACATGATATCGTGGAGGAAGATCTCGCAAATACTGAGAATATATCATTTAAATTTCTGGAGAATTCAGTTAAAAAGAAACTAGATTCAATACTTTATTCTGTAGTTACAGGGGAGCGAGTTATCATTTCAGGTGATCGACCTTCTGTGAGAATAATGACAAGTACACTGAATCTATTTGCACAACATCGCTCCGCTGAGGTCATTGAGTGGCTGGAAGATGATGTAATTGGTCCTGATATTACTGGAGTCTCAGCTGATAGTATCCCAAGGTTGGATAAGGATATTCTTGAAAATTCAATCTGGATTGACCTTGACAAACGTAAAGTAAATGGGCCTACAAAATCAAATAAATATATGAAATCATTATTCTCTAATTTAAAGAAAATGAGTATTTCTGAGGGAAATGAGTACATTAAACAAGAAATTAAACCACTTATCACACAGGCTCTGGATATTATCTATTTAGTTATGCTTAAAGATGACGATGCAGTCAATGAACTTGATAAAATCAAAAAAGAAGTTGCTGATAATGATAAACTTGATATTATCCTACATATCGCTTCTCGGAGAAATCCTTGGATTGAACCACTTCTCCAGGAATTGTCATCTCGACTTCTAGGTGCTGAAGATTACTTTTCTCAATTCTGAATAAAACCAGCTCTATTTAATCGATTTCACATCAATATTTTTATTGTGTATCACGAGGTTTGTGATAAATAAAAAATTCATCATTTGGATGTAATTATAATAGAAATAATTCGGTTTTATTTCTCTGATATTCTTATATAATTAAAGCTCCTACTTTCGGTTAGCTATTACTTAGCAATGGTGAAAATCGTGAGAGACGAATATTACGATCCAAAGAAAAAGGTCTTAGATGACGATGATGATGACTTCGACGACGAGGATGACTATGACGACGACTACGACGACGAGGACGATTATGACGACGACGACGAGGACGACTATGACGACGACTTCGACGACGATGATGACTAAAAAGAGGTGAAAAAGATGGGTAAGAAAAAAGCAACTAGCAAAAAAACTACAGCCGAGCCAGCAAAGAAAACAACAACAAAGGCCAAAAAAGGTAAAAAGTAACACAATTTAAGTATTGTATTTTATCAACTATTATATTTAATTATCATCTTGTACTTGAGGCTCACTAGTCTCAGTATCCTCTTCTTTTTTAGGTTTGGGAACGTATAATGTACTGAAAACTAGGAGCCCTAACATGGCAATTATTCCGGAGGTTTGTCCCCAACTGATGAAAGTAAAAGATCCTTGATAATATTGCTCAAATGCCAACATTAGAAATACCTGAATGATAATACTTACAAGAGTGAAAATGGCTATACTAAAAGCCATAAATTTGATCTCTCTTCCATTCAGCACGTCAGATACAAGTAATGCTAATAAAAAATACAACATAGCATTTGTCATGATGGATTCTATAGAAATATTTGACAAAGTATAGACTTTATTAGTACTACCATCTTCATAATATACTGTAAAACTAGGTAATATCAGATAGAAAATGTAGAAAATAATAATGATGAGAAAATAATAGAAAACATATTGTTGCAATTTCTCATGTTTTTCCATACATGAACATAAATCCTCCCTCATATAAGGATATTGTAGATTTCTTATTTCAGTGGGAGAGCACGTATTTTTCTATTGCTGAATCAGATAGTTAATTAATTCTGCAACTCTTATCCTTCTATGGTTCTCATCTACTACATACGCCATGCAGAAAATCTAGCAAATTTAACCAAGGAGTTCTCATACAAAAAAGTAGATTATTCACTCACAGAGAAAGGAAAATTACAGGCCCAGCAAACAGCAGAGTTTATGACAACCCTTCTCCCAAAACCGATTGCACTATACTCATCTCCTCTAAAAAGGACTATTGAAACAGCAACAATTATCGGAAATAAACTTAAATTACCAGTAATCATCAAGGAGGAATTCAGGGAGATTAATGTTGGGGATCTCGAAGGAAGAGAGGTTACCCCCGAATTATGGATGGAACATAATGCAATTCGTGAGGAGTGGATGTCTGGGAATCATGAAATTCGTTTTCCAGGTGGTGAGAATTACAAGGAGCATTATAATAGAGCAAAACAGGGAATTTTGGATGTAATTCAACAAGATCCAGTGATAATAATTGGTCATGGTGGTATGTTATCAACAATACTTGACGAAATTGCGATTAATTACACTCGAGAAAATCAAGATATTGATGTGCAGAATTGTTCAATCACCCAGATTGAGGTGCTACATACTAATCCTCTGCAAGTAAAACTTCTTACTCCTCCCGATGCATCTCATTTATCTGGTATAGCCGCAGAGTTAGAACCTGGTGAGATGATACTAGATTAACCTAGTATTATGGTTTTGCCAATTTTCGGTGGAAGTGGCTGATCATTACCCATCAGATTAATCCAAGTTAATTTTTTCAATGGTTTAATAATTTTTTCAAGTGTTTGTACAGATACACTACAGGGATTTACAGAAAAATCAAGCATAGTTAGAGAAGGCAAACCTGATAAATCAGGAAATTCTTCAAATTGATTATCAGAAAGATTGCAATGAGTTAATGATGGACAATCTAGTTCTGGTAATTGTTCGATTTTATTATTGCTCAGGTTGAGGAAGCTAATTTTCTCTCCTCTTATAGGATTTAGATGATTGATATCATTAAATGCTGCATCTACCATTTCTAATTGCTGTAATGTTATTTCTGGAAGGGATAGGAGATTGTTTTGAGAAATATTTAGAGATTTTAATCGATACATGTTATCGAAATTTCGCAAAACGGTGAGACGATTATTCTTTAAATCTATCTCTTCTATGTTTCTAAGATTGGAAAATGATTCTGGTAATTGTTCAAGGTGATTACTGGAAATGCTTAATCTACTAAGGTTTTTCAACAAACCAAAATTCTTGGGTAATTCTTTTAGCTCATTTTTCCATAACCATAATTTTTGCAAATTTATCAAATTGCATAAACTTTCAGGTAATGATTTGATTTTTGAATTGTTAAGGTTCAAGGATTCTAGCTGTTGTAAATTGCCAATGCATTCGGGTAATCCATTAAAGAACTCCATATACCCCAAATTCAGATCTTTAAGTTTGGTTAACTCACATAAGGCCTGTGGGAGTGATTTAATTTTGGTATATAACAGATTTAAATTTTCTAAGTTCTTTAAGAATATAATACTTTCATCAATTTTGGTGATTTCAGAATGACTGAACCTAACATTTACAATTTCTTCAGAGAGTAATTTTGGAAATATGAAGTATTTTAGATTACTATCCTTCAGGTCTAACCAGTATCCATTATCCATTTTTTTCAATCTTGAAGGATCGAGACTAATATTATTTAGAAGTCTGAATTCAAAGATGAAACTGTTTATGCTCACTTGTTTAAGCAATATCTTGAATTAATTATCTGTATTGTCAAATTAATGATAAAAAGCCAATAAAATATCCCCTCATACAAAGGTAATTTAATATTTTAATCATATAGGACCTTATGCGTAAATGGTTTGTTAATGTTGCTATTTCGTTTGATGGTAGAATAAGTAATCCAGATGAACAAGTTGAACTTTCTGATGAGAATGATTGGAAAATTGTTCATAAGATGAGAAATAGAATTGCTGCAATAGTAGTTGGAGCAAATACTGTGATTACAGACAATCCCACCTTAAAAACAAAGACAAAATATATTGAAGGGGAGGTGAACCATCCAATACGGGTCGTTCTTGATCAAGCTGGACGATGTCTACCAGAACATCGGGTGTTTTGTGACCAGGATATAGCAAAAACAATTTGGGTGACGAATAGTACTAATGATTATGGGGTAATGAAGTTGGCAAGATTCGAATTACCAGAAGTAGTAAAACATATTAATGCAATGTTGGATGAGATGGGGAGAGAGGGCGATGTAATGATTGAAGGTGGTGCAACAGTAATAAATAATTTCATTAATGATAATCTAGTCAATGAAATGCGTATTTTCAGAGCTCCTATTCTTTTACCTAATGGGATTCCCTTGTTTCCTAGAAAACTACGTAAAAAAATCACACTTTCCTCCGTGAAGTCATTAGGTTATGGAATTGAGGAACATTATCTGATACAATAATCTATAATTACATATTTAGAGCATATGTTGCGATAATTCTTTTTTAGTCTGAAGATAAAATTCATTGAACTGGTTGGTATCATATATGTGTGGTACTCTGGAGGTAATATTGATTCCATATTTTTCGAGCTGTCTTAATTTGTTAGGATTATTCGTCATCAGTCGAACTGACTTCACTTTCAGACTTTTCAGGATATGTGATGCAATGGAATACTCTCTCATATCATCAGGAAATCCCAATGCCAGATTGGCCTCTACTGTATTCAATCCCTCATCCTGTAGTTTGTAGGCACGGAGTTTATTGGTTAGACCGATACCTCTACCTTCTTGTCTTAGGTAGATGACAATGCCCTCTTCTTCACTGTTAATATTGATCAATGCACCTTCAAGCTGATCACGACAATCACAACGCAAGGATCCAATAGCATCACCAGTTAAGCACTCTGAATGTATTCTAACGAGAACATCTTCTTTTCCCACCACATCTCCTTTGGCAAATGCTGCATGTTCTTTCTCATCGTATGTTTGTTGAAAACCCAGAGCTGTAAACTCTCCAAATCTTGATGGTAACTTAGCTGCAGAAACGAGGTTTACACACTCATCCTCTTCGCATTGTCGTTTCATGTATTCATTAATTAGATTATAGTAGGATTCTGGAACTTTCATCAACATATCTTCACAGTTATAGTATATAATACTAGTTATAGCCATGAATGTCTTTTTTTTGCGATAGAATTTAAACCGCTAGTCTAGGGGCGTGAAATAGCATTTTTGTGTTTACTATAGATTTGTTAATAAATCCTAATTATCAATTTGATTTAATATTTCATTAACTAATAATTACATCATGAATTAATTTCTCGGGATTTCTCCTCTTCGAGATGGATCAACTCAAGTTTCCAATCCCAGACAGAATTGATTATTTCAGTAAGGGCTTCTTCATCATCCTCGATATCGATGATCTTAATGTTATTTTTTTCAGCTCGGGTGATAAGATAATCATGTATTTTCCTTATATTACTGAAGTACTTCAAATAATGCTCCCCTCGAGCCTCAACTTTAGTTTCCCTGATTTTTAGACGTTCTCTATGAACTTCCTCATTTTTCAAGCTCAACATGAAAAAAACGACTGATTTGTGTTTCAGGATCTTTTGTTTAAGTATTCCAGGTACAAGATGAACACCTTCTATGATAAGCACCTCCTCATCCTGTAGGGCCTGTTCAATGGCAGATTCAATTCCTACCGTTACAGCTCGGGCTTGTTCTTCAAAACCAAGCACCGATTTTGAAGTGGCTGGTAAAAATGAAGTATCAAGCTTGCGATGTGCCATATAAGAGGAAGCATGGAGTGTAGGCATAAGTGCTTCAGAAATAGTTACTCGTAGAACCTCACGGATAAGATCTGTACCTAGTATTGATTTGATTTCAAAATTTGCCCCCAATTGGCCCGCGAGAGTTGATTTACCGATTCCAGTTACTCCTCCGAGCAAAATTACCATAGGTTTGAATTTCTTAAATTTCCCTTTCGTCTGAGCCAATCTTTCTGCATACTTAGGTGCCCTCTCTTGATACCACTCAATCGTTTTCTCCATGATTTCTTGCGAGGTAAATTCCTTGTTGGGTAAATTGTTAATCTTGATCGATAACGCGTAGGCATCTCGATATGCTCTATCTTGTGGTAAGCCAATACTAATGAGTGCCTGAGAAAGGTAACCAACTGAAAAAGGGATTTTCCCAGAGTTGGTCAACACATATGTTTTTTCATCTGCACTCATAGTTATTCCGCTAATTTATTATAGCAACAGCTACTATATATACTTAGTGAGTACTAGCAGTCAACCAGACATAATCAAAATCATTGGCAAAGGATATACTACTCAATTTTCACGAGGTCTATTAGCACATACACTAAAATCTCGTGGTATCAACCTTGATGATGGATATCGGATCGCTCGTAAAGTACATCACAAATTAGTCGCCGAAAATATCACAGAGATAAATGAATCTGACCTTAGGGCTATGATTAAGGATATTGCTTTTGTGATTACTGGTGAGAAAATTGATAGAAGATTTAATCTGATCGAAGTTTGGCATGATAGTGGTATCCCTCTAGTAATTCTTCTTTCAGGATCTAGAGGTTTGGGAAAGGCTGAATTGGGATCTATGCTTGCATCAAGATTTGCTATTCCGAATATTGTCACAACCTCTATCGTTTCAAAAATCCTAAGAAAAATGATCACTCCTGATCTTGCACCAGAACTGCATACAAAATCCTACTTAGCATATAAAAAATTGAGACCTATATACTCAATTCTCTATGACAAGGTTTTGATTGGTTATGAGGAACATGCAAAATTCACTGCAGAAGCAGTAGAAGCCCTAGTTAAACGAGGAATAAATGAATCTCAGTCCCTTATCATACGAGGGGTGCATCTCCCCCCTAGATTCCTTTCAGAACAACTTTTATCCCATCCCTCAATCATCTATATCACCCTAACCATACCAGATGAAGACCTTCATTTCGAGCGATATAAGGAACTGTATGCGGATCATGACAGGGCATACAGACAAAAGCATTTTCCTGCCATTCGAAAAATCCATAATTATCTAGTTGAACAAGCAGCAATGAGAAATTATATGGTTGTTGATTGTACTAATGTCAAAGATGCTATGGATGAGATTGAGAAAATTGTATTCAATCGTCTGGATAAGATGTTCAAGGATGGAAATGTAAACTATATGTTTAAATCCTACGATGAGGCAGTTCTCAACTCTTAATGGGAAAAATTACACACAAATTTGTTATTGCTACATTAGAGACACAAAGAAAATTAATATCAAAATGAGATGGAGAGTTTATGAGTTCAGATGAGATAGAGAGTATCGTCCAGAACAATATTTATCTCATCCAGGAATACCTATATGAGGCTGCTTCTAGACAATTTCGTGCAACAGTAACCAATTTGGAATTTAAAGCTACTCAGACAGTACAGAAAATAGGTGCATCTGGTCATGTATTGATATCTACAATCTTTTATGAAACAGAATATGGTAACAATCAGACTCAAGTGGCTTTCAAGTTTTTTAACAACGAGCAAAATGCCATGGCAGAACTAAAGCATTCATTGGAGCTCGATGTTAGATTCAAATCCCACCCACATTTTGCCACGCCAAAGGTTTTGTATGCCAGTACTAAAGATCCTTTGTTGATAATATACGAAGGTGTATCTGCAGTTAATTATGATGAGTGTGAAATCCTTGATAAAGCAATTCATGCAGGGCAATTACTTGCAGCCATACATACTGGTAAGGTAAAACCAGTAGATACAGAGACATACAAGGGTCTGGCAAGGATTATAGGTACATATATCGCACCAACTGGTATGGAACGGGAAATATCACAGGGATTAGGTAGGGCATTCGATCGACTAAGTAATGCTATGTCTGGGTGTAATCCTTACTCTGATTTTCATCAATCAAATGTTATGCTTTCCAGCACAGGGGAGATCATTGACAAAGTCTATGTTATAGATCCAGAATTTATGCAAAAGGGTAGATTCGATCGATTGGAGGATGTGGGTACGTTTTTTGCCAAATATCTCATGCTTGAATATCAGGCAACAGGGGCGATACATAATGGATTACGAGAGCTAGATCAGTTTCTCAAGGCCTATGAGGAGTATAATATGAATAATCAGGGGGTTAGCTGGCAACAGATGTATCCCAATGGGTCTCCTCTGAGCTTTTTCATTGCTCAATGGGCTATCATGGATGCTATCGATCAGAGTATGAGATTAGGTGTTCAAATTACTGAACCTAATCTTGTCAACCAGATCAAATTTGCCAAATTTATACTCAGTAATGATTTATTCAAATTCCCCAACTCATTCTGATTATTTAACAATTGTAATCTCTAAACAAGAAGTCTTTATATGAAGGAGTGTCCTACTCATAGTGAAGATGACCGCTGATATACAGATTTCTGCAGAAGCATTAGCAAAGATGATAAAATTTGATATTTCAATAAAAGGGAAAGAGACAGCTGGATTATTAATTGGAGAGGAGAAGGATAATATTGTATATATCGACGATGTCAGAATTGGTGAACAAGAGGCCAATGCTGTTCATGTGCAGATTACTACTGAAGAGCTTGTGATGGCTGCAATAGAGGTTAGCGAACGTACTGATGGTAAATCTATTGTTGGCTGGATTCATACCCATCCAGGTATGTCAGCATTTCTCTCATCCACAGATATCAATACACAACTAATCTATCAGGCACAGATGCCTAATTCCGTGGCCATTGTTATAGATGCTAATACATATAAGGAAACAGGTCTTCTCGAGGATCTCGATTTAGGAGTGTTCAGAGTGATAAATAATAAAGCAGTGAGGCAAAATTACAGTATAAGGACCACTGCAGATTTTGCCATCAAATCCTATGTTTTTTCCAAATCTAACCCCATTACAACCAAGATCGTCACAAAAGAGGTAATTAATGATGCATATGCACCAGTTCTTGATAAAAATCGATTAGCCATATTGAAGAGCAATGTCGACAAGCTAAGGAAGGATATGGATGCTGAAGACGCTAGTGCAATCCAAGCATGGATAGAGTTAACTGAAGCTCTGCAATCAGGAGATATAATGAAAGTACCTATTGATGTGGTGAATCTTCAGGAGAAATTGCTGATGTCAATTGATCAACTGGATGAGGCAGTTGAGAACATTGAATTTGAATTAGAGGATCAACGGGCTCAAAAAAGCATGTGGATTATCTTGGTAGGGATATTTATCGAGATTTTAATCTTCTATCTTTTCCTATCTTGAGACTAATAAATATCACGGGAATTAACAGGAAAATGCTGTATAACCATATAGTATCCCTTTTTTCTTCTGTAATAGTGATTTGATCATCCAAGGTCATGATCATCTCTATTGATTTATTAAGATCAAATGCCATATTTGCATCCACCAATGAACCTACTCCTTCATCCTCAACTTGTCCTGAGGCATTACCAACAAATCTGAATTCTTGTTGATATTTTGCCTCATGGATAATTCCCGTTTGTGGGTTATAATCAACTATCATATCAACTACATTCTCCACATAGTACGGTGTATAACTAAAGAGATTGCCTGTGTAGTGGTTGAATATTTGCTTTGTAGAATTGAATATCACATAGTGTTCACGACTATCAGAAGGTAAATTTACAATTTCAAAAGCTGTATTGGTATAGTTCAATACTTGATCCACACCTGGAAGACTCACACCTCTAATTTGGGTATTAATTGTCGGGTGATAATCCTGGAGCATAGCGATGATGAAATCCTCAATGGTATGCCAACCATTGCTGGGAGATGCTATCCAAATTGATGTTGAATGGGATTGATTGGAAATATCCTCATATTCAGTGGTATCTTTCCAATATGACCCAAAAATTGACAACTGCCACACCTTTCCAACTGTATCTTTGTATCCTGTTGTATTATAGCTATTCAGGATCTTATATGTCTGACCTGTTGTATTAATCTCCTTTACAGATATTTGTTTACTTCCAGTTGTCCGGTAATCTTCTATTACTATTCCCTTAAATCCACCAATCCTAATTCCTAGTAACGCATCGAAGGTTTCTACAAATACATCTGAAGTATGATGTTCATTTTTTGAGATTTGATAGGTGAGTGAATCATTGATTATCGGGATGTCTGCAGTCCCCCTTAATATAATTAGGAGAAACAAGATCTTAACAACTTTCTTCATCTCAGTATTTTTATTGGATTGGTTATCCTTAAATTGAATCAAATTAGGCTGTCTAGTTTGATATATTTGATGTAACAAATGATAGTAATTTATGTTATATAGTAACTCTGAATGTCTATTAATGATTATGTGAACATAAACCGCTGATCTTGCTAAATTCGAGAAAAATATAATTCCAAGTCTGTTCGAATATCAGATTCTCGATACAAATACTTAAAAGAATCTTCTCAATTTCATATATTCCGAGACTATTTCAATATAATATATCAAAATTCATTCGAAAACTATACAATTATCCAAATCATAATTTCTCATGATTTAATTTCATTTGTGAATTTATGCACAATTATCATGCAATAATATCTAAATGGTTAATATTTGAATCAATGACTTGCATTTTTGATATTTTTATGTATACGCGATTTGTTTAGATTTCCTATATTTTCTGGCGGTGGATCTTTCATTATACGATTTTCGTAATTATCCTTATTTTTATATAAGGCTGTTGTTAGATAACCTATTGCTTAAATGGAACTATTCATTAGTACAAAAGTCTATAGGTAATGAGCGCTAAAAATAATGCACAAATTTTTGCCATCAAATTGAACAAAATGAAAAATTAAGAAAAACTATGTTTACTATATTATATCCTCATAAAAAACAACGTGCTAAGCCGTAATTATATCTAGGTAAATCGTAAATATAGCCTGATACTACTCCGTTTTTCGACTTATATTTTCCGAATAGTTAGTTTATTCTAAAGTCAATATAGTTACTATTTTAATCTATCAATATGCGGGAAACATTTAAATACTCTGAACAGTACTTAACAAATTACCGACTAACTATCTGTTCTCGGTGCAAAAAATATACTGGTGAAAAATATAATGAGTTACGAAAAACATTCTAAATTACCTGAAGCCGCTATTCCACTACTACGATATCTCGAAGCCAATGGGAAGAAGACCCAACGTGAGCTTATTCAAAATCTGAATCTTCCCACAAGGACGGTTCGATATAGTATCCGAAGATTACTGGAAAGAGGCCTGATCAAAAAGGTGCCCAACCTAAAGGACATGCGAAGCGTATTTTATCTCATCGACAGTTCTGTACTCGATGTAGAGGCTATCATTGCTGAAGAAATGAGAATGTCTGCTAAAGCATAATTTTTAATTTAGGCACCGAAAAACAGTATTACAGATTTTTTTAATTTTCAGACCTTTTATTTAAAAATTTGACACAATATTATCTCAAAATTGATTCACATTGGATTTTACCATGAATTGAAGAATTGTTTAATCTTATTAGCTTGTAACGAATCAGTCATAGAGTAGATTAATATCCTGCCAAAACGCATATGTTTGACGATTCCAAGCTCTTCAAGTTCTTGAAGATATTGTTTCAACCGGGTATGACTTACTTTCACCCTGGTAGATATGGCTGTGATATTAAGATCTCTTTGACTCAGTGTTTTGAGAATCAAAACCTTGGCCTTTGAACTCAATATATCCTCGACTGCTACTCCCTCACTCCGTATTTGCATACATACTAATTATTGTCATTTTAACTAATAAAATTACTGAGAGACAATATTATAAGTGAAAATTAGAATTTGCTTTTCTTTTGTTTAAACGTGTATTTTTTGCTCCACTCAAGAAGAGCAAATACAACAGATGATAATACTATAATTCCAATCCAATCAGTTCCTGAGAGTGGTACTGTGTGTAACAGAAGATGGAACACTGGGATATATAGTATGGATAAATGAGCCAGGATTATGATAATTATTGAGATTATGAAGTACTTGTTCTTCATGTATCCTATCTTATGAATTGGTTGTTTTGAACGGTAACTCACAGCAGCCAAAGTTTCACTGATAACTAAAAATGTAAGTGTATAGCTCTGTGCATAGGCAATTTCATCTTTGCTTAGTGCTGACCATTGCTGATAAGGTCCAAGCAGGTAGAAAAAGATAACAACACTTACTGTAGCAATTAGAATACCTATACTTGCAATTCGAATTGCTGCTTGGCGAGTGATGATGGGAGTATCGGGAGGCATGGGGTTTGATTGCATCACATCTCGTTCTTTCTTCTCCAAAGCTAGTGCCAAAGCTAGAAAACTATCCGTTACAAGATTCAGATATAATATCTGAGTTTCAGTTATGGGAAGTAATTGTCTGATCATAATCGGCTTCAAAGCTGCAACAATGAAGAATCCCATTAATATATAGAGTACTTCGCTGGTATTTGAGGCTAGTAGGTAATGGGTGAATTTTCGAATATTATCATTAACCACTCTTCCCTCCTCAACTGCTTTGACCATGGTAGTAAAGTTATCATCTAATAGGATCATATCTGCTGATTCTTTTGCAGCATCAGTGCCTGTTATTCCCATGGCAACTCCTATGTCTGCTTTGACCAGAGCTGGTGAATCATTGACACCATCACCTGTCATCCCAACAATTTCTCCCTGATCTTGAAGTAGATTTACCAATCGTAACTTATGTTCTGGTGTAACCCGAGCAAATACTCTGGTTGATTTCAGGGATTCCTTGAGCATTTCATCTGACATACTATCAAGCTCTTTGCCAGTGCATACTGCATTGAATTTGTCATTTGCTATATTCAATTCCTTAGCAATGGAGAATGCAGTATCTGGATGATCTCCCGTGATCATAACAACATTGATACCTGCTTGATGACATTTCTCTATGGATTCAAATACTTCTGGACGAGGAGGATCGATAAAGGTCATGAAGCCAGCGAATATCAATTCTCTCTCTACCTTCTCACTCTCCTCTTCAGAATCAATGTTATCAAGTAGACGAAATCCGGTCGCCACCACTCTATATCCATGCTTAGCTAGTGATTGCAGGATCTCAAGGTACTGATTTTTTATTTCCTCAGTTAATGATGCATATGACCCATCTTCTTGTAGAACTAAAGTGGATCTATCAAGAACTACATCTGGTGCACCTTTCAAGGCTAACATCTGTCTACCCTCTTCCTGATATACTACAGACATCAATTTTCGATCTGAATCAAAGGGATATTCCCATAATACTTTATATTTTTCAATATTTACAGAATCATGTTCAAGAGAGTTAACTATGGCTTCATCAAGTGGATCAACTTTACCTGCCATTTCCTCCCCTGATAGTACCAATTGTCTGATTTTTGAGGTTGTAATGGCCATGATCTCTTTTATTTTATCAACATGCTTAGAATCAATTGCTTCATGATTATACATGTCTACCTCTTTATCTCTTGTGATTAGCTTCATGAGAGTTAATTTATTCTGAGTTAATGTTCCAGTTTTATCTGTTGCAATAAAAGTGGTTGAACCTAAAGTTTCCACCGCTTCCAAATTACGTATTATGGAATTTTGTTTTGCCATCTTCTGGACAGAAATCGCAAGTGAAAATGTAAGAATGATTGGGAGACCTTCAGGAATAGCTGCTACAGCCAGTGATACTCCAATGATAACAAGTCCAAGAATGGCTTCGAGCAAAAATTCCGGTTCATTGAGGTGCTGAAGCTCAATAATAACACCAACAATGATAATAATCATGGAAATTGATAGTATCCACTTGGCGAGAGTATTACTAAATTCATGTAGTTTTCTCTGCAATGGAGTCTGAAAATCCTCAATTCTAGATACCATCATAGAGATTTTTCCTACTTCTGTTTGTTCTCCAGTGGCCACAACCATTCCTCTACCTGAACCACTTGTCACAATAGTGCCCATATACGCCATATTTTTCCTGTCTCCTAGGCTGCTTTCTTCAGCCATGGTCATATTGGCCTGTTTCTTAACAGGAAGGGATTCACCGGTTAGAGATGACTCATTGATGCTGACTTTAAATGTCTCTATTAATCTTAAATCCGCAGGTATGCGTTCTCCTGGATTAAAAATGACAATATCTCCAGGGACTAATTGATGTGAATCAATGACATGCATCTCACCATTTCTAATAACTGATGCAGATTCTGAAACCATCCCTTGAAGTGATCGTACCGCTTTCTCAGCTTTGACTTCCTGATTGTATCCGATTGCAGCATTAATTATTAGAACAATGACGATGACAAATGTATCAAAAAAATATTCCATGGATAATGCTCTACCTTCTTGGTTGATAATTCCAAGTACCATTGTTGCCAGAGCTGCGAAAATGAGGATGTAAATTAAAATATCATTAAATTGATTAATCAGTATTTTCACACGTGATTTTCTTTGTGCTTCTGGAAGTTTATTCAAACCAAATTCTTTTTTCTTTTGCTCAACTTGATTTCGTGTTAATCCTTTTTGTTCGTCTGAGTCAAGTTTCTCAACGATATTTGATATCTGTAAGGTATGCCACTGCGTCATATTTATCCCCAACAATTTTTGGTTTCTCTTATTAAAAACCCTCTCGATAGGTCAATTTATCTCTTTCTATAATCTTCTTTTTATTAGAATATAATCATAGTTAATTTATTGATTTAAACACGAACTTAGAGGGGAGGATGATAACTGAAATTTACTTGCATAAAAAATGCACTTAGATGGGTTCTACTAACATCTTAGTTAGATTGTGATCAAATAAATCATCTAGACTTTGTTAACACAACAAAGAGAATTAGGCAAACTGAAATTACAAAAGTCTTTTTAAATAAACCAGCACTAGTATTGCTATGGCTCAAGAACTAGTTAAGATATTACGTGGCGATACTAATGCGAAAATAGAGTTAGGTAATATTTCAAGTGTATATAAAAATAATCTGAAGATCAAGCAAACCATGCAAATATTAGATCAGATGATCAATGCAGGGATGGAAGTGGATTGGTGGTATGCCATGAATGAGCAAGAACCTGTGGCGATTATATTAACCATAAATAGAATATATACATCCCAATTATCACATTTTTACGTTTCAAATTTTGACAACAAAGAAGATGTAGTGAAACGTCTCTTCGAGCACTGGTTAGCTGAGAAATTTCCAAAATACCTTGTGGATTTGAACCCCGATTCAAAACTCATCCCATTATTGAGAAAGTTGGGATTTAAATTCAATCAGACCCTCTTCCATATATATGATGTAAACACTGATTACATATATCTCAAACAGCCAGATAGTATAATCATTCGAGCGGTTGAAAAAGATGATCTGAAAGATATATATAATGAACTTATCAAACCAAACATTCTTCCAGGAAGTCCTATTTATCTAACCAAAGAGCAATTTCTATCTCTTGCAGGGGAGGATCCATCAGACCGAAATTGGTTAGTGGTCACTGATTTATTTGGTGGCTATCTAGGATTTGGTGGTTCTCCACCCATGCAACATACTGACCATGCCATCCCCATTGTATATGGGCCTTACACCAGTTCATATCTGATAGAGGAGCATATAATCGCTGAATTTATGAATTTCTGGAAGATGAAGGGATATGATAGAATTAATATCATTCGTACTAAACCAATTCATCACAAACTTAAGGAGAAATACGGATTATTTGAGATACCCGAACATTCCATTATTCGTTTTGTCAAGTAGCATACGGCAATTGATAATTTTTTAATACTATTTATATTTGTTTTGTTTTATTCTACCTCGAGGTAATAAATATTCAACTCTTTCCTCTTTCTTTGATCAGATAACGCTCTAATGTCATGAAATTTCATATTTCAATTTTGAAATGGGTGTTAAACATTTTTCGTACTTCACTATCCATACCTTTATATATGATAAATGGAATATTAGATTTACGTTCAACAAATTGCTTTCAATTTATGATTGAGCCACAGAGTGATAAAAATGAGTGAATTTACAAAACAAACCAAACTACCTGACTCAGCTATTCCAATTCTAAGATACCTTGAAAACCATGGTCAAAAGACCCAGAGAGAGTTAATTCAAAACCTCAATCTCCCTACGAGAACCGTACGATATAGTATCAGAAGACTGATTGAAAGAGGGTTGATCAAGAAGATGCCTAACCTAAGAGATATGCGAAGTGTATTTTATGTTATTGATTCCAGTGTCCTAGATGTAGAGGCCGTTATTTCTGAAGAATTAGCATTGAAATCACATGCATAAATATTTGATTTAAGTTTAGGTAATAGTAATTACAGAAAAATGCAGATATAATTGCATCTCTTTCAAGAATCAATTATTTTTGTCAAACAAGGTTTGAATTTACTCGATCCTAACTACCAGGGCCCATTACTATCTCTTACATTCTTGGGCAATATTCATAGTTACGTGCTTTTCTGTTATATTGAAATTTGTTATACTAGTAATACATGAAAACTTAAAAATCATGTTATACTTATTATACTTAATGCTCCCATTGGAATATGTCATTCAAGAAGTCTCCCAGACCGATTCTGATTACATTCAGTATTTTTTAGAACGAGAATACGAATCAAGTGTAGCAAATCTCCATGAAGAGACGTCTTTTGATCAATTTAAAAATAAACTACTAGGATATTTAGACACTCAAAAATCATTGAGAATTATGTTTATTCTTTTAGAATCACACCCAATCTCATATATTTGGATTGCTGAACGATCAAATAGAAATTACTGGGATTCTACTAAACCATGTGTTTGGATTTACGATATTAAAGTCGATCCTGAATATCGCAGAAGAGGTTTGGGTGAGTTTCTAATCAATTCTGGAATCAATGCATACAAAGCTGATTATTCTATTATTGGGTTACATGTATTTGGAAACAATCACTCTGCGATAAGATTATACGAAAAAACTGGATTCAGGCTCAAACATTTATACATGCAAAAAGATGAGCTTACCCCTCATGAAGTACCTCCTTCTCAATCAATTACACCCGAATTCCTAAACTACTTGTACTTGAAATTTGAAACTCGAACGAGAAATATTAATCCATCTCTATCTCTAGATAATATTCGTGTGGCGTTTAATGCTTACAGAGCAGAATTATTACTCGAGAGGATACATTCCTTCTCTATTATTGGATCAAGTGGTTTTGAGGCTTCAATTAGTGTTTATGCTTCCAAAGGGGATCTAGGAGATCAAGAGTATTGCTGGATACATAGTTATTATCATTCCAATGAAGAAACATTGAAAAAAATACTCTCTATAGCAGAGGGGTGGGCATTGGATCAGCAATTAACAATAATTAGGTTTGAAGTGCTTGAATTGAAAGATTTAGCCATTTTTGAACACTTAGGATATCGTAGAACTAATCTGTTCTATTATAAGGAATTGTATAAATAATAAATGTGTTTTTCCAGCAGTATCCTCTTCATCATCACGAAGGGAGTGGGGGTGAGGATTTCCCATTTACTTATACTAGGGCAGCTTCCTCACCTGAAGCTGTAGTCAAACTCTCGCTGATAATTGATCCAACATCGTGGGATTCGATGGTCAGGACATAGAAGAGAGATATTTAATAGGGGAACACTCTCTATAATAAAATGGTTAACTGATCAGGCCAGAATTCATGAGATGGTAGATCTAATTAGACGTATATGGCAAAATGGTATATGATTTAATACTTTTTTTATCAAAGATAATAAAATGAATTTTAATTAACTAAAGTGTTTATATACTAGAAATATCATATATTAAATATGGCTAAGTATGACAAAAAGGTGATTAAGGAATTTTTTGATGAAGTTTCTAAAATTCCTTTTAATCGAGATCAGATACTAGGTTTTCTAACTGAGGATACAAAACAGAAATTAATTAATAAAGCGATTGAAATCAGTAACCAAGAAGGATATAGCACTTTTGGGATAAAGATCGATGAAAAAATAGAAGGGAACATTGTTTTATATCGTCTGTATATTCCTTCCATCGGATATGATGAGCCTGCTGAGGAGGTTGACGTTTTTCCTCCCCCACCAGAGGTAAGGAAACTAATGGATTTTATAGAATCGATTTTGGGAGATAGGCTGTTATTAAATAGAAATTCTCTCAAAACAGAATATAAGATTCAGCATATTTCATTTGAAATGCGATTGAGGCGTAAAGAAAGAAGATTTGCATCAATAATTGAAGATAAAGAGATTCAGAAAATATTCAAGAATGTCTGTTCAAATAATATTAAATTCATCTTAGATGATAATTTAGAGGAATTATTACAATTTACTGATATAATTATTGACAAAAGAAAAGATGATGACAGCTTAGGTAAATATTTATGGAAATTTTTGAAAAAGCATATAATACAGCTATATATCATTGATGAGATTAATGTGAATATAGTCAAGTATAGAACTTTTGATCAAGGCGTAAAGCAATTAATGGTTTCAAGTTATACTATCTGGGAAATAGCATATAAGATATCCGAAAATAATCATCAATATTTAAATTCTATAAGTGATTGTGAAGATGAATACCATTTCATTTTCAATCATTTAAGAGCTCCTTAACATTCAAATCAAATCTAAATCACTACATCATCATCACGATGAATGATTGCAAAATCTCCTTAGGGATTTTAGTTGGCTTGTAGGAGCAGACTCTAACGACCAAAACCTGATTTTCAAGTCTGTTCCTATGCCAGGGCCTCTTCACCTGAAGAGGTCACACTCTCGCTGAGGATCTGTCCGATGTCGCAGGATTCGATGGTTAAAACATAGTATAGAGACCTCATATCGATCAAATTTGGCCTCTTTACGAGTAAACCAACCCTTTCCAACTTCTCAAGAGAGTATCGGAGAGCTCGGAGAGTAAGGTCAAGCTCTCTATAGAGCTGTTTCTGTGTTCTTGGGCCATGGGCATCAATATACCTCAAGAGCTCCTTGGCGTTTTCTGGTAATTTATATTCGAGCATTTTTTTTCTACCAATTATTTTTGAAGTTGGGACGCACATCGTTCATCCCTGGACCCTGAAAAATCAGGTGTTCGAGTAGCTACAGGATTTGTGAATTTTGAAAACCATCCTCCTGTTAGAAGGTTTTCTTGTTCGATAAGTAAACAGCTGCTTGATCCTGTGATTTTTTCGTTTTTTTTGAATTTTGTATAGAATTTACCTTCGCAAGTTCGACAAACCCAAAATTTGTATTTCCCAAGAAATACCCGAAAAAATCCAGAAGCAATTGTTTCCTTTTCATTAATTTTCAATAATTGTAGGTTTTATCGAACTAAATGGTTGAAGAGATCCAGCTGCTTCTAGAATATCCCAGGTCATGGCACAAACATTCACTGGATAACTATTCACACTAGTACCTGTGTTTGTATACATGCTGCCATGTTGGTGTAATGTTCTTGATCGCATATAGCTGGTTCACCTCTTCGGTTCTTATCTTCATGTGAAAATTATCGTATATAAATCTATCCTAGGTACACATGAACTCATTATTCATAAAATGGAAAGTTTTTTTGGATTATAAAATATCAAAATTAAATTCTGGAATTTAAGACAGGATTAGGCTTATCGCTCTGCCATTGGTTTGAATGGTCTCTTAGTTTCACCAATGTAGACTTGTCTGGGTCTATGGATTCTGAAATCAGGATCTTCTCTTGATTCTCTCCATTGTGCTAACCATCCAGGTGTTCTACCAAGAGTGAACATGACTGTCATGAAATCAACAGGTATGCCAAGTGCACTGTAGATGATACCAGAATAGTAATCTACATTTGGATAGAGTTTTCTATCAACAAAGTAATTGTCCTCAAGGGCGATCTTTTCAAGGCCTTTGGCAATATCAAGAAGTGGATCCTGAATATTTAACTCGCCAAGAATTTCATCAGCTGATTTTTTCAGGATCTGTGCACGGGGATCAAAGTTCTTGTAGACCCTGTGGCCAAATCCCATCAATCTGAATCCAGAATTCTTATCTTTGGCCTTTGCCATGGTTGCATCTGTATCGCCACCCTCTCTCTGAATTAGGGCTAGCATATCTAAGACCTTTTGGTTTGCACCTCCGTGTAGAGGTCCCCAAAGTGCTGCAATTCCAGCTCCAATCACTGTAAAGATATTAGCTTGTGATGATCCACACATTCTCACAGTGGATGCAGAACAGTTCTGCTCATGATCAATGTGCAAGATTAACAGTTTATCAAGTGCTTTCTCGACTGTTTTATTTACTTCATATGCTGCATCTGGGGTTTCCCTGTACATCATCTGGAGGAAATCAGCAACATATCCAAGGTCATCTCTTGGTTTAATGTAGGGTTTACCTAGTTTTCTTCTATACACTGCAGCAGATAGTGTCTTCATCTTGGCAATCATCATAATTGCTGCCTCATCTCTATCTTCCAAAGAATCAGAGGTAGGATAGAATCCTGCTAGAGCTGAGGAAAGACTACTCAATACTCCCATTGGATGAGCATCAAGTGGCATCAAATCAAGAATTTTATAAATTCCATCATCAAGGTTGTGATGCTTAACAATTTTTGCTTTGAAGTCAGCAAGTTGATCTTTATTGGGGAGTTCTCCATACAAAATAAGATATACGGATTCTTCAAAACAGGTCATCTCTGCTAAATCTTCGATCTGGTAACCTCGATATCTGAGGATCCCTTTTTCACCATCTATAAAGGTTACAGCAGATTTACAGCTACCTGTATTGCCATAACCGTTATCATATGTGATAACACCGGACATGCCTCTCATTTTAATAATATTAATGGCAGTTTCGCCTTCAGTTCCAACAAAGTAGGGAAGTTCGAACTCCTTGTCATCAATATTAATTTTTGCCATTTTCTCTGACATAATTAGGGCAGTGTATTTGGAGAATTTTAATATTTACCTCTTCTAATTCTTACTTTGTAAAATAACTGCAAATTCGTAATCAAATATCCCGAATTTGTACGAAAAAACGTGTCACTTTGTAGTCTTTTGAAGTATTTATTGACAAATTTGTTGGCAAAAATCCTTGAATTGTGTTAGTTTCCCATAAATTTGTAAATATGTAATTATTTGTGCATCGAATTTCGTACTTTAAGTATAAATATTCATCATTTATCACTTGACATATTTTGTCAAAATTCGCTTCAAATCGTCAACAGTGTATGGTTTATGCAGAAATCCATCAATTTTCAAGTCTTTAAATTGTTCTCGACTGTCCTTTTCAGAATAACCTGATGATATGATCACCGGAAGCTCTGCTCTTATTTCCTTTATCTTTACATAGGTTTGGTAACCATTGAGATAAGGCATCGTTAAGTCCAATAACACTAAATCTATATCTTCATGCTTCACCAATTCAATTCCAGTGAAACCATTTTCAGCAACCTTTACTTCATATCCTAGGGCCTTGAGTAATCGTTGTACGGTTTCCAAGACTATCTCTTCATCATCAACAACCAGTATCGTTTTCTTTTCGGTAATAGGTACTAGTTTGCTTTGTATCTCCACAGTATCCTCTGTTTCATCACTCTCACTCATAATTTTTATTGGAAAGTACACTGTGAATTGTGTAAATATTCCTACTTCTGAATTTATCTCGATCGCACCTTTATGAGCTTTAACCAATCCCATTACTGCTGCTAAACCCAGTCCTCTCCCTGTGAATTTTGTGGTATAAAAAGGATCAAAAATTCTTGAATAATCTTTTCTTTCTATACCCGATCCATTATCTCTGATGGTGATACATGAATACATACCTGGTTTGATGGGATAACTATCAATTACATTGTTGATATACTGATCCTCAATCATTTCCACCTTCGTCTGGATCTGGATACTACCCTTACGTAAATCCTTCACCTCTTCTAGGGCATCAACAGCATTTTGTACAAGATTAAGAATGATCTGGCCTATTTGCACTCGATCAATTTCCACTTTGGAGAATATATCTTTCAAGGTGTAATGGAGTTCAATATTAGGTTTTATACTAAGTTTAATCAATTGTTGCATCTCACGAATGACCTTGGAGAGATTTGTTGTTTCCTTCTTTATTTTTGCCTCTCCTGCATAAGCAAGAAGCTGATTGACTAGTTCTGTGGCTCGATTACTGGTTTTGTTAATGATATTAACCAGAGAAAGCACCTCATCATCAGTGAATAATTTCTTACTCAAGAGGCTGGAAGCTCCAACCAAGCCTGATAGCAAATTATTGAAATCATGAGCAATTCCACCTGCAAGAATACCAAGACTTTCCAATTTTTGAGATGTGAGAATTGATTGATCATTTAATTTTTTATAGGTAATATCCCTGATTAACCCTTGTGTTTCAATAATCTGATTATTTGTATCCTTTCTAGTATTCATGGTGAGTTGACCAATCACCGTCCTTTGATCTGGAGTTAGGAATTCTATCTCGATGTTATCGGTGTGTCCAAATTCAGAGATTTCTTCCTTGATGATTTGAATATCTGTTTTATTTTTGAAGAGATTGAAGATACTCTGATTGTTGATATCATTTTCATCAATATCAAATAAATTAAGAAAAGATTTGTTTACATTTGTCGTAATGTAGGTTTTATCAGTGATAAAAATTGCATCTGAAGAATTTTCAAAGATACTTCGATATTTTGTCTCATTTTCCCGGATTTGTTTTGCTGCCCGATTTAATTCAGTTCTATCACGCAGAATTACTAAATCCGCATTCTCATTTTCAAATATAATTGGTGATGTTGATACTTCCATATCATAGGTGATATTATCTATCACCACTGGTATTGTGATAAATTTGCCATATTTTTCTTCTGCAGGTTTATTCATCCATCGAATAGCTGCATCTTCTCCATGATCTGCTATATAATCTATGAAATCTGAATTTAGTAGTTGATGCATCTCTTGAAAATTGAAGAATTCAAGAGTTTTGAGATTGGCGAAAACAATTTTCCGTTCTCGCAGGATAATTATAGGATCTGGTGATGCTTCTATGAGTGTCTGATATTTCTGCTCAGATAAATAGGCTTTCTTTTCCAAAGATATTTGATCCGAAATATCCCTAACAACCACCATAAAATATTGCTCATCCCCAATAATTAATGGTTTAGCAGCGGTACGTACATTCAAAATTGACTTATCATTTGCTATCATTTTCTCCACTTGCCACTGCTTAATATCATGGCCCTGTGCCATTTTACGTATACGTTCACGGACGATTGGCAAAGATTCCTCATGAACAAAATCAATGATGGGGCGTCCAACTAACTCATCTGGATGTGATGCTTTGAACATGTTTAAGGCTGCATTATTAACATATTTGAGAATACCATTGGAATGAAGAGCAATTGCATCAGCAGTCATATCCAGTGTTGTTTTATACAGCACATCATCAGTTCTCATCTTTTTAACCATTTCAATCTTGTTTTTCATCAAGAACAGTAGATAACTTACACATAGTATTTCCTCGTTAATAGAAGGATGAATATTTGTTGAATCAGCGAATTTTAATGCAACAAACCCTTCAAGTTCATTATCCAATAGTATGGGATGTAAAAGATTGAAGGATTCATGTAGTTTATCAAATTGAATTTTATTTTCTAGGTCATCAATTAATACTAAATCAAGATGGATGATTGATTTTAAAGATTGTTGGCTTGAAATGCCGATAATAAGATCTATGGGTAATAAATTCATAAATTCGTTTAGATTGGATGGATTAATGTCATGATAAATATTATGAGGAACAAAATCATTACCTACTAGCTTAAAACAGACAAATCTTTCTAATCCAAATGATTTGAGAAATTCCAAATACCTATCGATTTCGCAAAGGTCGGTATAAATCTCTCGTGATCCTATTGAACTAATCATATCTAATTGTATATCCCGTAATTTAGCCAATTTCTCAACATTTAGATAATTAAAAATAGGAGAATTATCACTTGATACCATCCAGATCAGTTCATTCTGTTCTTGATAGATGCAATAATGTTGCCAGCAAATTACAGAATTACCTGTCACCTGATATTGGAAGAAAGATTTATTGTTTTGCAATCTCAGGATATAATCTTGTTTTTTTGGTGAGGATAATTTTGCTAATGGTGTTCGATCCTCATTGAGCACAAGGGCAATATTCTCTGATTTCATCTGTATAAAGCCTGCTAGTTTCATTTTTGACGGAATTATCTGATGATGATCCATAACTAAGTATGGCTTCTCAAATATTGATTGCACAAGAGAATATCCGGAAGAGTTCTTTTTAAAATAATGGACGATATAGTGAATTGTATCATAATCTTGACTATCTTTTGTTATTAATATATCAAACATAATAATGGGAAAACCTATAGAGTCAATTAGATTAATTGAAATAGGATAAAACGAATATTCCAATAACTAAGTGATACTATGAGTGATGATGAAGAATTCCTGAGAAAATTGAAGAAAAACTCGTCTAATAGCATAGTTATCAAAACAACAAATATGCAGAAAGCTGAGAATATTACTAAAAAAGAATTGAAACATATTGAGGAACACATTGATAAGCTAAATAAAGAAAAAAGCTTCTTAAATTTCAAAAAAGAAGATTATAGTAAGACGATTGATGAACTGATCAAAAACCTGGAGAACTCGAGAAGAATTAGAGATGAGCAGAATAACAAAAAAAATAAGCTGAAACAAAAGAAAATCTCTTTGGAGGCTCGAAAAGATCAGTTATTAGCTGAGAAACGAGACTTAGGTCTGGCTTTGGAAGAAGAGCAAGATAAGGGTAAGAAAAAGCAATTGTATGATAAATTTTCTCTCGTAAAAAATCAATTATCAGAGGTTTTTGAGGAACTAAAGCAAGTATGGGATTCTCAAAACTCCGCTAGAGATACTGCAAAGGAACATCATGAGAATATGCAGGTTTATTATCAGCTTCAAAGACAACTTCAAAATGATATCAAGTCTTGTGATAAGCAAATTAGAAAAATTAATCAGAAACTAGGGAAATTATATGATAAAAAGCGAACTATCTCTAAATAATAGGTAAGCCCAATTCTTCAGTTATTATGTTCTCAATTTTTTGTGTTATCTCAGAATTTAGCATATGCTTACCTTCAATTATTTTCAAAATATCTACATTATCATCGATTTTATTTATGATTCTTTTGAATTTTATATTGGATTCAATTGATTTGCCTCGATAGATGAAAATAAACATCAAATCATAAAGAACATCAAACAAGATTTCATACTCTTCTAATCGGATTAGTTCCATTGATCCTTTGCTTTTGAAGGTCTGTTTTGAGAAGGAATTAATTGCACTTAGAAAACTGCTCAGGAGATTTTCATTCATCTCGAGGCTTGGATCCAAAACTTTGGTGAATACATTGATTCCTGAAATATCTATTATCTGGAAATAGATTGGGTCGATTTCAGATTTCTTATCATATTGCAATCTGAAATGGATGATGTTATCAACTAGCTCTCTCATATTTTCTATCGATTGAGCATCAATCTTATGATGATCAAGCTGATCCAAAATCTCACTTCTCTCATCAATAGACTTTTGAATTTTGATCAACTCTCGGGCCATTCTTTTGAAATCATGCTTACTGCATATTTCAAGTGCTTCATTTACAATCTGTAAAGCTTCTCTGGTATTACCTTCCAATTCGTATAGTTTTGCCTTAAGAAGAGACACTTCAACAATAAAATACTCAGATCCTGATTGAGGATTCATCTCATGTAGTTCTTGGATTAAATTATTTATATCCTCGATAATCTCTGCATCATATCCTAATGAGAGTTCGATAAGATATATTTCAGTCAAATGTATGAGTATAAGCCTTTGATATTGGAATTCAAGTGACTTTCGTTTACGTAATTCTGAAAAAATTACCTCTGCTTTCATCAGGTTTCTGAGTCTACTGCTGTATTTGTAATAATATGCTTGTGCGAGATCATAAAAACTTCTTACCACATCATTATTTGGATATTTATTGGATATTTCTTCCATTTCTTCAATGTATACTCTTGCCTGTTCCATTTCATTCAATTGTACATAAGCATAGACAATATTGAGAAGAATATGAGATAATGAACTTGAAAGCTGGTAGTTTCTAATAAGAGCTAATCCGCGTAGATAGTAATCGATAGATTCTTTCAAATTTCCTTTGAATAAGTTGATATACCCGATATTATTCAAGCTGAAACCTAAATACATATCCTGGTCCAACTGCTCCCAAATCTCTATTGCTTTTTTTGTATATTCTGTTGCCTGTGAGTAGAACCCCTTGCTCCAAGCGATATTAGCAAATACCATATGTGCCCTGGCTCGATAAAATTCGATCGTCTTATTGCCCTTTTCATTAAGATGTTTGATAATATCATGCAATATCACTAATGCATCATCAAAGGCACCTAGTTTCCACTTAGATGAAGCAAGAATCGTATTTGCCTTTACAGATAATATCTCATACTTCAATTCAGCTGCCTTTCTGACAGCTAACTCTGCAAATTTTACTCCAATTTCGTACTTTCCTAGCCCTTGGGCCGCAAGACTCTTTAGAATGAAGATGTTAATAATTTCCTTTAAATTATCTGTAGAATAATCAGCAATCTCTCTCTCCAATTCGTCATATTTTGCCTGTTCAAGTAAAACCTCAAATTTCTCAAGATTTTCTATTTCACTAGGTGTATAGAATGACATTAAGTATAATATTTTCTTTGATTTTCTTAAATTTATTGTAAAAGGCGTTTATATTATCAATCTAAATTTAATGTTTGATTCGCATGATATGGCCCAAAAATGCCGTAATATGAAACATTAGCAATCCATATTAATCCAAGGTTTTCCATCCATGTATCAGGAGCATAGGTAAAGAGTAACATGATAGATATGGTAAATACAAAATTTATTTTTTGGAACCAAGTTTTGACAAGTTTCATAGCAGTGAATGGAAAACTAGTAATCATTAAACCCGCTACAAACATGAGAGATATCGCCGCTAATATAAGGTTGGGATTTGACAAAGCAAACCATCCTGCGACAAAAATCGCCGCTGGTGGTGAGGCCATCCCCCTAAAATAACCTCCTCGATATGTAGTGGGATCAATCATGAATCTGGATAATCTAAAACTTGCACAGAAGAGATAGATCCCAGCTAATAATAACCCTCCAACCTGTGATACTGCATAAAACATGCTGAGTATCATGGCTGCAGGTGCAAATCCAAATGTCACGAGATCTGCAGAAGTGTCAAATTGAGCTCCTAGTTTGGGGCGAGTATTGGATCTTCTAGCCAATTTACCATCTATTGCATCGAAACTTGCACCTAAAACCACTGCCCTGATAGGAAGATAATGACCATTAAAAACATATTCAGGGAATAACACAGCGATAAATGCGTAAAGTCCTAGAAGGAAATTACTGATAGTTGAGAAATTAGCTAGAATTGCATAAAGGTCAAATTGAAATTTACCTATACTAATCATCTTATGGCCTATATTATCAATGGAACTGATTAGAGTCAAGGTAAATCACATATCCTTAATACAGGGCTGATCCCTGCTTTTACTTTATCTCCTTTTTTCGCAAGGACTAATAAATCCTTTTGCTGATCATGTAGAATTAACCTAATATTTGTTTGAGAACCAAACCTAATCATCCCTATTTTTTCACCTTGAGATACGTTGTCTCCAACTTCTTTCCATACTTCAATTCTACGAGCAAAAGAACCAGTTAGTTGAAGAATCTCACATTTCACATGCTCTTGTTCAAGTATTATTAGATTTCTCTCATTTTTATCCTCAGCCCCGGCAAAATATACATTTTTATGTGCTCCTGGACTATGATTCAGCTCTGTTACTCTTCCAGCAATCGGTGCCCGGTTGATATGAACATTGAATGGAGACATCCGTATAGCGATTTTCACACTATCTGCATTGTGTTCTATATATTTGACTATACCATCTGCTGGTGCATAGAGTACACAATTATCATTGATGATAACTCTCTTTGGATCTCTAAAAAACCAAGCCATGAACACACTACTACCGACAAGTATTACACTCAAAATCACCACGATGGTGAGATTTGGATATAGAAAATAGTAGAGCATTGGCACCAATAATAATTGAGGTAGAATATATCGTAGAGATCGTGGTGCAATCACTATAATAATAATGTGTACCAAGTTCTTAATGATTATTCTTTAACACATACAAATTGTGATAAAACAAGATATTTTGTGCTTGAGTTCCCAGATAGCTTATAGTCTTATTACTATATTATCTTGGTAAAATAGAAAAAAACACTCAATTAACACTAAACATTAAAAATGCTTTTTGAACTAGCAATCAAGAGAAACTAAATGCTTCTTTAGAAGTATTTTTCTTGAGATATATTGAGCTGAGAATACCTTGACCGATAACAAAAGAGAAATTGGAATAACAGGATATGGAGTCTACATTCCACGTTATAGGATTTCAGTTGATGAAATCGCTAATATGTGGCATGATGACGGTAAGCTGATGTCCAAGACATTGAATGTTTTGGAAAAATCAGTTCCTGATATGGATGAAGATACCATCACCATTAGTGTCATGGCTGCTCGAAATGCCATGGCTAGAGCGCAAACAACACCAGACAAGATCGGTGCAATTTATGTGGGTTCCGAGAGTCATCCTTACGCGGTCAAACCCTCAGCTGTTACCGTAGGAGAAGCCATTGGTGCTACTCCAGTGATGACTGCTGCAGATATTGAGTTTGCATGTAAAGCTGGTACTGCTGGTTTGCAAAATGTAATTGGATTGGTCAAGAGTGGTGAGATAGAAAGCGGTTTAGCAATAGGTACTGATTGTGCACAAGGTAGACCCGGTGATCAATTAGAATACACTGCTGGTTCAGGAGGTATGGCTGCAATTATTGGTTCAGAAAATATTATTGCGACTTTCGAAGGTATGTACTCTTATACATCAGATACACCTGATTTCTGGAGAAGAGAGCATGCAAGATATCCCAGTCATGCTGGAAGATTTACTGGCCAACCCTCTTATTTCAGACACACATTAGAGGCAACAAAAGGATTACTTGAGAAATTGAATCTGACCGTTGATGATATAGATAAGATCTCTTTCCACCAGCCAAATGGTAGATTTCCAATTGCAGCAGCCAAACGTTTGAAAATTCCCTATGAAAAACTGGAGGATGCTCTATGTGTGACTAAGATAGGAAATACGTATTCTGCAGCATCGATGGTAGGATTTGCTCGTCAGCTTGATCTAGCCAAACCCGGTGAAAGAATTCTTCTAGTTTCTTATGGATCTGGTGCAGGTTCAGATGCTTTTTCCTTTATTGTTACTGATGAAATAGAGAAAAGAAGAAATCTAGCTCCTGTAACGGATGATTATATTGAGCAAAAGGCATATCTAACCTATTCAGAATATGCCAAGCATAGAGGAAAAATAATGATGAGTTGATGATTATGGGTAAACCGATATATGATAAAATAGCAGTAGTTGGCTACGATATGACCGAGTTTGGTGATCTCTATGATATGGGTATTGCCGATATGTCTAATTTGGCAATCAATGGTGCACTTAAATCAGCAGGAATTGAAAGCTCTGATATAGATGCTCTGTACGTTGGAAATGCAGGATCTGGTCAATTTTTAGGTCAAGAACATCTAGGTTGTTTAATTGCATCCGAAAGTGGAATATTTACACAGGCAACAAGCATCGAAGCATCAGGTGCTTCTGGAGCAGCAGCAATGAGAATTGCCACCCATGGCATCTTCACAGGTTATATGAATAAAGTCGCTGTAGTAGGTGTTGAGAAGATGACTAGTCTAAATCAATCCAGACATACCCAAGAAGCTTTAGCTACATCTCTTGATACAATTTGGGAATCTAGCATGGGTGCCACTTTACCTGGTAATTTTGCTATGATGGCCAAAGCACATATGAGAAAATATGGAACCACTAAAGAGCAGATGGCCCAAGTAGCTGTGAAGAACCATGATAATGCAAGACTTAATCCTCGGGCTCAATTCAGAAATAAATTACGCATTGAAAGTGTTCTAGGATCTAAGAAACTTGCAGATCCAATTAATATATTTGAAAGCTGTGCTGCTTCTGATGGTGCTGCTGCCATTGTAATGATGGCTCCAGATATTGCAGAAAGTTATGTCAAAGAACCTATATTCCTTAGAGCTTGTTACCAAACACATGATTACATGGCATTACATCAACGACCAAATCTTCATGAGTTACGAGCTGTCAGGACTGGAGCTGAAAAGGCATATAAACAACTTGGAATTACTGCCAAGGATATAAGTTTCTCAGAGGTTCATGATGTGTTCACCATTGCTGAGATCATGGCTATCGAAGCATTGGGTCTAGTTGAACCTGGTAAAGGGGGAATTGCCACAGAAGAAGGCAGAACTGCATTACGTGGTGATATTCCAGTAAATACAAGCGGTGGATTAAAGGCTCGTGGCTATCCAATCGGTGCTTCAGGTATTGCTCAGATAATTGAAGTGATGGAGCAATTCGAAGGTATAGCTGGCGATAGACAGATTGAAGATCCTCAATGGGGCTTAGCTCAATCTATTGGTGGATCTGGTGGCACATCAGTTGTATCAGTATTTTCAAGGTGAGATTAAATGACAAGAAAATTAGTATCAGAAAATTGGAGATTAGAAGGAGCACGATATAACCTTGTTGGCTCTCATTGCACTAGCTGTGATACCTATCACTTTCCCAAGAAAATGGTTTGTCTGAAGTGTAAAAATTCAGATTCTCTTCAGGATTACACCTTTGAAAACAAAGGTACTCTTGTAGAGTGGACACAGATCTTTGAAGCAGCTAAAGGATTCGAGAATAGAGCACCATATTACTTTGGAATTGTAGAATTAAAAGAAGGTATACGTATCTCTTGCCAGTTAACCTCAGTCTTTGATGAGAAACAACTTGAACCTGGAAGTAAAGTATCCATGGTATTCAGGAAATTATTCGAAGATGGTGATGAAGGTCTTGTTACGTATGGATTCAAAGCAGTACCTGCATTATTAAAAGAATAAATAACTAAACAGATTGAAAATTCATTATCATAGGATATTATAAAGCATATGGATTACTAATTCCATGACCATTCTTCAAATGTTCTATAGACAGATACGCATTGTATACCTGTTCACAATCACATTTTAATGTATCTAGTACCTTAGAATCCTGAGAGGAGGAGAATGATTTTAATGCCTCTTTGAATGAAGAATCACAATCCCCACAATTTCTAGGCCCTCTGGAACTACCTGCTGCTACTGGGTCTGAGAATATTCTTCTATTTCCAGCAAGTTCCTTTATTTGTTTTGTCACCCTCAAAACAGTCCAAAGCCATGGGGGCTGGTAATTCTTTTGCTTAAACATCTCATCCATAAGGGTGGCCTTTCCAATATAACTTGGATTAATCGATATAATATCCACCTCCAGATTAATCATATCCCTAGCGGATTGGATGGCATCATCAATTGCCTGCTGCTCTGAGATAAAAATCGGTTTCAAAAGGATATATCCCTTTACTTTCACCTCATATTGTTGTAGGATCTCTACCGCACGAGCAAATTGTTTATGAGTATGGCCCTTGTTAATGCTTCGTTTATTAATCTCATCATCAGTTGTCTCCTGACCTATAGCTACAATTAATTTTTTAGCTGGTACAATCTCAAGAATACCCTCAATATGTTTTTCATTTACAAATTCACATCTAGTTTCGATGGTAATCTCATCTACAAGATTGGTGAATTTCCGGAGTATCTCATCTCTAATCTCAAAAGGAAGCTCCCAAGGATCTATAAACGAACCAGAAGTGTAGAATTTAACCGCTCGAAATCTATTAGAGCCTCCCTTTTTCTCAAACAGTTCTAGACAACGATCTGGTAATGATTGCAGTAACGCATCCGTGGGATTGAGGGGATTATCTGTTGGAAGAGTGCACATTGAACATCCACCATGCCATGCTAGTGCATATTTACATCCTTTGGTAGGTAAAACCATAGTTAAAGCCTCAGTTATTGTCCCATCATCTAATGGATTGGCATCAATCCAGTTTATTATCTTATCATGGAAATCATTTCTCAGAGTATTTGAGAAATCACGTAATCTGATTAACTCAGATGTAAATGCTCTTTCATCGTTTTTATTGGCTCTCATGCTTTTACCTCCATTCTAAATTTCTTACGAAGACTAGCTATCCGCCCATATTCTACTTGATTCATGGCCACTCCTGAGATGAGAGCATTTCCAACTCCTAGTAATTTTGATTTGGTATTATTAAAAATCAGAACCTCATCACCTGGTGATATTTTGGTTGATGCTTCTAATATTCCTGCTCCATAGAGAGAAGAACCTTTAAGCCCCTCAGCATCAACAAGTATCCAGTTTTCAGAAACATTTGCATAATCCAAGGCAGCTTCAGGCGATAATCTGATCTCACCTTTGAGTTGATCCCAACTCAAATAATGTGATTTATTCTTCTGAATTTGAATGGGCCGTGGAGGTCTACCCACGAGTCTTATATTATCAAAGTTAATTGTTAACTCCCTGCCATGAAAGAATTGAAGCAATCCTGGAATATCACGTCGTGCGATTTTCATATGATTTTTTTCCCTTAGACTTGAGAATTCAATTGGATCCAAGTACTGTTTCAAAAATTCTCCCAGTTGATCAAGAGCGATTTTGGATGAGGGTTTCTCCTTATCCCATGAAACAATGATTTCATGGTGTCTTGAAACAAATTCAATTAATGGTGCATAATCCTTAGAAACATGTGCGACAATAGGAATCGACCGAGGTAATTGATCAAGCATTGTTATTAACATCTCACCTACTCGTTGTACCTCTTCATTTGACCAATATCCAGTGACTGGAATATCATAATATGCTGCAGGGTACACTGTTTCAATAGAACGGGGAACAACTCCAAGAGGGCTAGTCAGAGACCAAGTCTCAATTAATTCTCGCTTGAACTTTACTGCATCTCCAACTGCCCGTTCAAAATTAGTATGTGATTTAGAATTTCTGTATGGTTTCTTAGCTGAGCAAGGAAGTAGGAGTAATAACTCCTTTTCTTCTAGTACTCTGTATCGTTCAATCGTTCTTTGTTGAAAAGCTAGCACATCAGGATGATATAACCCCTCATCTCCAGTAAATAACAATTTATTCTCCATTCTCTGTGGATACCTGAATAGATTAGTATTTGGTAAGATTTCTCGGTTTAATATACTGATCATACTTGCTTTTGAAGGTGATACATGCATATCTCTTGCTATTCTACGCCATAATGTATTTTCCTTCAATGCTTGAACACTCGCAACATAATCTGATATCACTGAACGAGAATTTACCTGGATAGCTTGTTTTAATGGTAAATTTGATCTATTTTCAAATCCATCTTGATAGATGATTCCTTGAGCAGCTTTACTGTAGACAACACTATCATCGAGTATATCTATACCAAGGGCAATCATCAAGGCGATTGATCCCAATCCCACACCACCTGGTAAGTATAATGCTATGTTTCTTGGTACTCGGTTTCTGATTTCAATGATTGTATGAAGTAGCTCTTCACTTGATATATGATCAATATCCTTGATTTGTAATCCTATAATAGATGGATGGTAGGAGAGTAATTGATCCAGGTAATCCTCCGGGTGTTCAAAGGGATTGAATACCAGGCCAAAGCATCTAGGTAAAGCTTGCAGATCAAGACGATCCAAAAATAAATTCAACTCATAACGGATACTGGTTTCAAGATTTTTAGCTATTGGTGCTAATTTAGGTGTGATAAAGCTATTTTCTGGAATATCTATGTTATCTCCAGCTGATAGTATCACAGTAGCAAAGGAAATCATATTTAGCTTCAATCCATCACTAGTGGATAGTAGCCATGGAGTTGGAGGTAATTGCTTTTCCCTAGCAATTAAGATCGCTGCTGGACCATGTTCTTCAGTTATTTCAAAGATAGACATCGATATATCCGGGTTCCTCAGAGTCCATAAAAACTTATTAGTGATAGACAGCTAATTATTGATCTGAGTGAAAAAAAACCAAATATCTTCCCTCATTTTCTGCAATAAAGAAAGCGTAATGAGGAACTATTAAAAACGATGAACTGTTAAATACGCTGTAAGAAGTGATGCAAAATTCAGGATTATCAATATTTTGAAGTACAGCCTGATGGCTCTCAAAAGGAAATTTCAAGCTTTGCAGCTGCTGACGATAAAGTATACATCATAGTTGATCATAAAGATCGTATAATTAGTCTCTGGAAAGGATTGAATGCACCAGTTAGACTTAAATTTATCGGATCACGAGCATCCGGAGATGCAAGAAAAGAGTTTGGTTATCATTACAAAACAGAGGTTTTAGATCAAGGTGATGAGGATTCATCATTTAAAGCTAGAATTCTTGGTGATGCAGAAGCATCAACTGATGACGGAGTTAGCAGTGGAGTTGAAGATGAATCAGATCATCCAGAACATGTCTCGTACGCAGAGATGGCTGCTAAACAGGGTATATCGGTTGATGATCTTGAGCTCGATGAGAAAAAGCCTGAAGGTAAATTTGGGAAGATGGGTGGAATCGGTTCAAGACCACAAGCCAGTTTCTTGGCATCTGGTCTAATGGATGATTCTGCACCTGCCCCACCAACCTCAAAAATGAGTAAAAAGGATATGGCTCAAGTATTCCAGAAAGATTCAAAAGCCAGTGCAAAGAAAATTCTCGAAGAATTAGGTGAACCTGCAGGATATAGTCGAGAAATGGTTGTTGTAGGTAATGGTGTCTATCGTATCGGGGGCACATCAAACAATTTAGATTTCAAGGAACTAGATAATCCATTGGATGGTATCATATTAGTCAAGGAATATACTCCACGTATCATCGCTGAAGGTGGAATTATCAAGGTTATTGAACTCTTAAGGAGAACCTCCGAGGAGGAAACTGATGATGAGGTCATGACGCAGGATCTTGCTGATCTCACCAGTATGTTCCAGATAGAGATTGGATAAAGGTGATATTATGTCAGTAAGAGTAAATCAAGCAACAGCACAGGGACTCTCTCGTGAGCTGCATGCAATTACCAATGAAGCAAGTCTAGATACACTTGCTATCGTCACAAAAACAGGTGCTCGTGTTGCATTCTTTACAAAGACTTCAGCCGATGCCTCTGAAATGTCTGCGATTGCAGCTGCTCTGGTCAACTCAGGAGGTCTTGCATCAACCAAACTAGGCTTCAGTGATCTCACTGATGTAATGGTTCGCGGTAAAAACGGATTTCTTATTCTACGTGCCCTCGGAGATCGATTTGTCCTTGTTGGGGGAACGAGTAATATCGGAGCATTTACAAAAGCAGCAAGTGTGTTGGTCAGTCACAGTGGAAAATTGGATGATATATTGAAACACATCCCTGATGAGCAATATTGAGTGAAGCTATTATCTAAGAAGTCAAAACCAGTTTATCCAATCACAAAAGTATAAAATCATGCTTAGATATCTATATTGTAATGGAAACTTCTGAAACTGAATCCATAGCAATCATTTCTGATCCTGAGAAAATTAGAATTATGCTAGATGAGACAAGGTTACAAATATTGCGTGTAATGCGTCATGGAATTCAAAGACAAGGAGAACCATTGAGTTATGATTACACGGTTGCTGAAATCTCAGATCTGCTAAAAACCAAACCTCAACGTATTTACCATCACGTTGATAAGCTTATTGCACATGGATTTCTCATCAAAAGTAAAGAGGAGAAAAAAAGCCGTTCCACACTGGCCTATTATAGGAGAACTGCCAATGGATTTATTATCTCTTATGACTCAGATCAAGAGATTGAAGACCTTTCCAACCATAATAAGGATTTCATGAATAATCTATTAAAAGTATTTGAGATTGAATTAAATGAGGAGGAAATTGCTAAAACGTACTTATTACTAGATGAATTAATGAAACTAGAAAGTAAGATCTTCAAAACATTGAATGATAGAATTACAACCACTCACCAAACGAATAATGATAGAATTTTTAATTTTACCCGATTTATGATGGGTATTGGAGTAGTTAACAGTGAACGTGGTTCTGAGATTTATCAAGAATTTGGAAAATTATTGTTTAATAGATTAGTAGAGTAGAAGTTTATTCAGATATCATCATCTTCATCCAATGATACTCCGTTCTTGAAATCACTTTCTAGAAAATCATCATCAATATCTACATCTTTTGCATCTTCTGGAAGATCTCCTTTCTCTATTAATTCGACATCGTCATCATCATCTTCATCATCATCAATACTATCAACTTCTGGGACTTCCTGAGTTTGATCTTCATCATAGCTGATTTCATCATCGGTTATTGGATCAGATTCATCTGTATCTTCAACGAATGTTGCCATAAGAATCGTTTCTCCCGCTTTAAGTCTCATGATTCTGACACCTTGTGTAGATCTACCCATGTTTCGAATATCCTTCACAGCAACTTTGATTAGAATACCATTTGAGTTAATAAGTGAGATATTATCCTTACCTGCCTTTGTAGGTACAGGCATAGATGTGATGACTTCATGTCCACTAAGACGGATATTGATCACACCTTTTGCGCCTCTGTTAGTCACTCGGTATTTATTTACCGGTGTCCTTTTTCCTCTTCCTTTGTTGGTTACTGTAAGGATAGATGTAGTATCTACATCTTCTTTCTTTATGGGAAAAGCTCTAACAACTTCATCTCCTCCTCTCAAAGAGATACCCTTAACTCCTTGAGCCACACGACCAGTTAATCGGGCCTGTTCTTCTTCAAAGAGAACTGCAGAACCTTCTTTTGTGGCCATGAAAATAAAGGATTTACCATCAGTAACAAAGGCATCGACAACAGAATCATCATCTTTGAGATTAAGTGCAATAATTCCTGTTCTTCTGATGTTGGAGTACTTATCCAGGGTGGTTCGTTTTACAATTCCTCCACGCGTTACTGTGACAAGAACTTTATCCTCAGTGAACTGATCATGAGGTACATTAACAATCTTTACAACATTTGAATCCTCAATTTCAGGTAATCTGAATTTAAGTGGATCTCCTCTGTTGGTTCGATTATTTACCTCTTTTAGATCATAAGCTGGGAATTGGAACACTTTTCCTTCTTCAGTAAAGAGTAGGAGGTCATCAAGATTGGAGACTACTTGCATATCATACAATATCTCATCTGATTTAAGGTCAACACCAATAACTCCTTTACCACCTCTACCCTGAGTTTTGAATTTCTTATACTCGATAGATCGGACAACTCCTTGATTGGTAGATGTTAGTAGCATGTCTCTCTGATGAAGGATAGGCCTATCACCTGATCTGGCGACGGTATCCTCTTCTATGATAGTTGTTCTTCTCTTATCCTTGGAGTATTTTTGTTTAATCTCTTCAAATTCCCCTTTCATCTTAGCAAGCAGGGAAGAACGATTGTTGATAATATCCTCCAGTTCAAGTCTTCTTTTCTCTTTTTCATCCTTTTCGTTTTGAACTTCAGCTTGTTCAGCTTGAGCTAATCTACCTAGTGACATTCTCAAAATAGATTCTGTTTGGGTTTCAGATAAGAAAACCGGATTTGGATTTCCAGGTAAGCTGAATTTGGTATTCATCAGGGTATTTTTAGCTGCACCTCTACTTGAAGATCCTCTAATGATTTTAATTACATCATCAATATTAGCGATTGCTATGAGTAATCCATCAAGGATATGGATTCTTGCTACTACTTTTTCAAGTTCCTCCTGTGCAATTGCTTTAACAGTTTTCTCCCTGAAATCAAGGAATACAAGTAATGATTGTCTGAGATTCAGCATTTTTGGAGTACCATAAACAAATGCATTTATTCTGGCATGGAACAAGATCTCGAGATTAGTCATTTTGAAGAGTTGGCCTGCAATGGTACTGATGCCATCATCATTTGCGTATTGTTCCTCAATTACAAGCTCTATTCTTACTATTTTATCATCCTCTGAAAGGTCTTTGACATCCTTCAATCCTCTTACCTTTCTGTCATCAATTAGAGTAGCAATACGTTCAACAATATTTGCTTTATTCTGAAGATAAGGTATCTCAGTTATGACAATTGTTGGTTCATCCACCTTTTTACTTTCTTTTGGCATTTCAAGATGATACCTTGATCGTAATCTAAGGCTTCCTCTTCCAGTTTTGTATAGCTTGTGAATGCCACTTGTTCCAACGATGATCCCACCTGTTGGAAAATCTGGTGCTGTCACAATATCAAACAATTCTGCATCTGAAAGGGTGGGTTTTTCGATTAAGGCAATACTTGCATCCATGAGCTCAGATAGGTTATGTGGGGGAATATTACATGATACTCCAACAGCGATTCCATAGGATCCATTTAGAAGAAGATGAGGGATCTTTGCAGGTAATACAGTCGGTTCTCGTTCTTCCTCATCAAAATTATCTATGAATTCCACAACTTTTTCAGAGATATTCTCCAGTAATTCTAGCGAAATTCTGTCTAATCTTGCCTCGGTATACCTCATCGCAGCTGGAGGATAACCATCAATACTGCCGAAGTTTCCTTGTGGGTGCACAAGTGGGTATCGGAGTGACCAATCTTGACCAAGACGTACCAGGGATTCATATACTCCACCTGCATGGGGATGATACTTACCTGTTGTTTCTCCCACTATACGGGCACATTTTTTATGTGGTCTACCAGGAAGAATATTGAGTTCATGCATAGCCCAGATAATTCTTCTATGAACTGGTTTCAATCCATCTCTGGCATCAGGCAGTGCTCTATCCTCAATAACATATTTGGCATATTCTTTGAAACCTCTCTTGATTTCAATTGCAAATGACGTTTCGTTTTTGTTTTGTTCGAATATTGACATCTTTCTTATCTCCCCTAAATCTCCACAATTTCCTCAAGTGCATCTGCTAACTCGAGTTCTCCCATCAAATCTGTTTTCTTCTCAGCAACTGATGGAAGATCAAAAGCGAGGTTGTAGAAATCTCCTCTACTATTGATATTTTTCTCACTGAATACACCTTTATTTATGAAAATCCTTCTAGGTTCGACATCATCTCCCATGAGATTACTTAGCCATTCCTCGGCATTAATCTCTTCTCTGATGAGAACCTTATCGATTTTCCTAGTTTTAAAATTCATGGATGTTTCTTTGAGTTGATCTGGATTCATTTCACCGAGACCTTTAAACCGTTTTAGAGTGTACTTCATATCTTCATACATTCTCATCTCATAATCCTTTTCCTTCTCGGTGTAGAAATACCTATATTCCTGTCCAAGGCCTTCTTTAAATATCTTTTTCAATTCACCCTCTGCTTCAAGTTGATATAAGGGTGTTCTAGCAATATACAGCCTTCCTTCCTCGATAAGGGGTTTCATATAGCGATAGAAGAATGTGAACAGAAGTGTTGCAATGTGAGCACCATCAACATCAGCATCTGTTAAGAGGATGACTTTGCCATATCGGCAGGTTGTAATATTAAATTCATCATGATGCCCTGCATTGATTGCAGTAATAATATTCCTAATTTCTGCATTCTCCATTGCTCTGTCAAGCCTAGCTTTCTCAACATTGAGTACTTTTCCTCGTAAAAAGAGAATTTCTTGATATTCACTATCTCTTGCTTTGACAGCAGTACCTCCTGCTGATTGACCCTCAACCAGATAGAGTTCTCGCTTACTTGCATCCTTTGTTCTAGCATTCACCAATTTTCCAGGTAATCGACCTGCTGAAGATCCCTTTCTTTGATCCTTAAGAAACTTGCTGGCCTTTATTCTGATATCTCTTGCTCTTTTAGCCTTATTGATGATTTCCTTGCCTAATCTTTCATTTTTCTTCAACCAGTGTTTGAAGGGTTCCATCATTACACTTGACACAAGACTTACAATTTCTGAATTGCCAAGTTTGGTTTTTGTTTGTCCCTCAAATTGAGGCGATGGGATTTGTGTGGAAATAATGGCTATAAGACCCTCTCTGAGGTCCCTACTGGAGAGTTCAGGGTCATCTTTCACTGATTTCTTAGATCCTTTCTTTGCTTTCTTCCGATTTTTGGCTTCAATTTCTTCAAGTTCTTTAGCATGTTCTTTGAGTACCCTTGTTAGAGTTCTCTTGAACCCAGTAATATGGGTTCCTCCTTCCCCTGTATGGATATTATTAACAAATCCTATTGGTTCTACATCTTTGAAATCATTAACATAGGTTAAAGCCACTTCAACTCTGACATTTTGTTCCATACCCATCGTATAGAATATTTCTGCATCGGTATCTAGAAGCTCTGCTTTACGTTTTTTCTCTTGAAAATATTTTACATAAGATACTAGACCACCCTCTTCAAGATATGAATTGGTAATGAAGTTACCATCTTCATCCTTTCGTCTTTTATCTGTAAAAATTATTTTGAACCCTGGGGTGAGGTAAGCGATCTGGTGAAATCGAACGGCCAGTTCATCATAATCAAATTCACCTGTAAATCCTTCGAATGTATCCTCATCACTTTCATCCTCATCTGCACCTTTGGTGCTGACAAAAATTTTACTATCTGGTTTGAAATGGATAAGAGTTCCATTATGCGCATTTCCAAGAGGTTCAGTACTGACCTCTGTTACTTTCTTACCATCTTTATAACGTTGGGTGTATATTTTTCCATCTCTATAACTTTTCACAAGAAAATCTTCTGATAGTGCACAGACTGCGGCTAAACCTACGCCATGTAAGCCACCTGATACTTTATATGCCTTATTGTCAAATTTTCCTCCACTGTGAATTTTGGTCAATATTACTTCTAAGGTTGATACATTATATGTTGGATGGTTGGATGCTGGTATACCCGCACCATCATCCCTTATTGAGATCGAATTATCTGGATGGATGATTACTTCAACTTGACTACCACGACCAGCCATGGCTTCATCAATACTGTTGTCGATGACCTCATATACAAGATGATGGAATCCTCGTTTCGAAGTATCACCGATATACATCGATGGTCTTTCTCTGATTCCCTCAGTACCCTCAAGTACCTTGATTGAGGATGCATCGTATGTTTCATCCTTTAAATTGATAATTTCCTTAATCTCTTCATCAGTGGTTATATCTACAGACGGGTCATTATTGTTGGATGACATGATGTTTTTCCCTACAATTCTGTACTACGCTCTTTTCTAGAGGCAGTTGTTTACATCTTTTAATAAATTTTATGCTTTAAAATAGTATCGTCATGCTTACAGAAGTTTTAGCATAAGTTAATCAATATTCTTTCGAAATGAAGTATGGTCGTACTTATTTTTTTTTTCAAACTCTATAATCGGGTTAAAAAATACTTTAAAATTTACTCCAATTTATTACTAGTTAATCAATCAATTCATTTAGTTTTTAGGCGTCTGGAAATTATTGCATTTGGAGTTCTTCATGAAGGATTATTTGATTTGAATAACAAGAGCTATTGACGAATAACCGAGAGAGCTTAAATAAAAATACGGATATTTGTATTATGAATGCGATTTTCGGCAATTTGCATAGTAATTCTAGTAATGACTCGAATTAATGTTTTTTTACCTACCTATAGGTAGGCAAAATCTCAATAATTAGCTAATAACATTTAAGTACAAGTATTGGCATAAAACCTTATGTCAATGCTAAAACAAATAGACGGCAAGTCAGCTTCTGAAATTTTTGAAATTATGAGCAGGAAGATGGGTGTTGATCAGGATGATATCGATATTTTTCTGGCAGTTCTTGAAACTCTAGAAACAATTTGTGAGAAAAAGATCAGACCCAGTATTCAAGAATGGGATGAGATAGGGGCGAAACTTGTTGATGGTAAGGTAGTTCTTCCTCCAAAGATGGAGGAAGTTGTGAATGAGATGATCAAAGACAATGAATTGTATTCTTTCTTTGTTCCTAAAGAATTGGGAGGAATGGGATTTGGATCCATAGCCATTGCAGCGATGACTGAGGTCTTGGCAAAATATGATATTTCAACTCAGGTATTAACCTTCATCAGCCTATCAGTCATGGAGGCTTTGATTGTATATCATCAGCCAAACTATGATTCTATAATCAAGAATTTTTCTGAAGGAAAATACGTTGGATACGTAGGTTTCACCGAGTCTGAGGCAGGATCAAATCTTGAAGCAGTGAAAACTACATCTGTTCTTGAGGGAGATGAGTATGTTATCAATGGCACAAAGATCTTCATCTCCAATGGAGGTTATGCTGAAACTGGCCTTGTTCTTGCCAAGAATATGGTAAATGGAAAGATGGAGGGTCATAATGTATTTATTGTAGAAGGTCTTGAAGGTATCACTACTGAAAGACTGGAGCATAAATCTGGTCTAAAAGCTAATCCAACAGCACAGCTGCATTTCAAAGACGTTAGGGTACCTAAGGAAAATATCATCGCTGGAGTTGGTGAGGGTTATAAGAAAGTCCTCGAAAGATTGATGGGTATGAGATTGGGTGTAACTTTTCAAGCTATGGGTGCAGCAGTACGTGCCACAGAGCTTGCTAAGGAATATGCTGAGGAGCGTATGCAATTTGGAAAACCTATAAGTGCTTTCCCAGGAGTATCAAGGAAATTGAAAGCCATGGAAGTCACACTACCCAGAATGAGGACATATGGTTTCATGAGTGCTTTAGCTCTTGAAAGGTATTATAAAAACTGGTTACCATTTGATGTTGGAGCTACTGGTGAATCATCTGAGAAGATGGCTGCTAGTTCATTGCCTGGTGCAGCTAGGGGTGGATTAACCCATTACTTCATTTCATCAGCAAAGAATTATACAACAGAAATTGTCAATCATCTTGCCTATGATGCTCAACAGATATTTGGTGGAAACGGATTCGTTGCTGAATATGAGGTCAACAAAATTGCTCGTGATGTTCGTGTATTAAATGTGTATGAGGGTACATCAGAGATTCATGAATTTATAATAAAGAGGGCCCAACAAGCTATTGCCTTAATCCCTGAGAGTAAATTCCCCAAGATCTCAAAGACTTGGGCTGAGGAATCAACATATGAAAAACTCTTTTATGCCAGATTCCCCGATCTCAAAGGCCTTATGTAAAGAAAAAAATATTGGAAAACTATTAAAATCAAATAATTTTGACTTATAATTCTCTTATTCCAATTCTTTGGTAAATGTAATTAATAGTATACAATATTGAGATAACAAAAACTGATATGCACAATATTACTGTAGAAATCCAATAAGTGTAGACGTATCTCCTCTTAGTTATTTTCATCTGCCGCATATAATACTCAACATATGCCCAGAAAAAGAGTAATAGTCCATCTATGACAAAGAGAAAACGAGAATTTATATCTGGATCTGTAAATGGGATCATCATGAATATAATAGTCATGAAAAGATATCCATACTCAAATGTATATAATTTGATTTCCTTGTAAGGTTTAGGTTTTTTGGGATACCAGAGGTATACTCCCGTTAGGGTCAAGACAAGTAAAGGAAATCCTTCTGTGATCGTTTTCACGATATAATATCCCTTGAGCTGTAACGATTTTGGTGAAAAATCAACAACATTGAACACACTGCCATGTACTCTCAAGTAATAATACCATATAATTGGTATCATGAATAATGCAAAGGCCAGAGAAACCTTCCATTTGGAGTAATTGAGGTTGAGGTCTAACATATTTAGTTTCCGATACCTCAGATAGAAGGTAGCCATAAGCAGTATTGCTGCAATATGTACAACCGTTCCTGTTCTATGAGCAAAGCTACTGATTAACAGAAGAGTAATTATCCCGGAAAATCCAACTCTGGCTGAGATTTGTTTCTTAGCGATTTTTCTGTATAATAAAATCGAGTAGGTGATTGAAGTGGTTGTAATTATCAGCGATAATCCACCCCAGGGGATAACTCCTCCTAATTCAAAAGGATTGAAAATTACTAATAATGCTGCTAGTTTTTTATTTTGCTTATATTCTATTAATAGAAGATAATTTCCAATAGCTTTGATACCCATTAGTAATGAACTTGAAATTATAATTACAGATACAAGGTCAATATTATTGAAAAGTAAAATGAATGGATACGCCAGAATGATAAGAATAACAGGAGTAACTGGAGAATAGAAAATTTGTAGATCTAAATAATTATGATAGAAGAAATTTCCCTGAAGCACCTCATCAACAAACCAGACGTGATTGATGAAATCTATATTAAATCCCGCTCGTTCTCGGATATAGGTAGGATCTGCATAAGCAGTGAACAAGATGAACATTCTTACTGCGATTGAGAACAAGAAAACTCCAATTAGATTGTTTCTGTCAACTATGGGATGGAAATTGAAAAACACACGATCATCATAACTGATCTTTTTAGTGTGACCATCCTCACCTTGTACAAGGCTGGTACCGATATTTACAGTCTTTAAATACTCTGTTCTGTAAACATCATTACCAAAGTACTCAGCTTTCATAGTTCCTCTTTTCTCAATAGGAATTCATTTTATATAAATACCTACATAGTTACTTTCGTTTCGAATAAAATTCTTAATAAAAAAATACTCCTAATCTTGCAATTTAACGAATTGCTATTTTTATAGCAATTTTTAATTAGATTTCTGTGGTAATAAATATGTATTATCGCTCCGAAAGGATGATGTTACTCAGGACCAAACTTAGAATTAAATAACTTTGTTTAAGTGAATTATTATCGGTCAAGTTGTACATATTATTTAGTAGACTAATTGTCGTCACTCTAGAACTTAAATTTCGATCATCGGAAAATTTGCACATCATCTTTCTTTTAAACTCAAAACATATTTGTGAAATTAATGATTGAAAAGCTGTTAATTGCAAACAGGGCAGAGATCGCAGTAAGGATACATCGTGCAGCAAAAATGCTAGAGATGGATACAGTTGCTATTTATTCAGAGCAGGATAAGTACTCCATGCATACTAGAATTGCGGACGAAGCAGTATCCATGGGTTATGGTCCTGCAATTGATAATTATCTCAATATTGAAAAGATAATTGATATAGCAACAACAGTAGGTGCTGATGGAATTCATCCAGGTTATGGATTTTTATCAGAATCAGCAGAATTTGCTCAGAAAGTTATAGAGAATGGATTAATCTGGGTGGGTCCACCACCAATGGCAATTTCGCAACTAGGGAACAAACTTAAATCTAGAGAAGTAGCTCAAAAAGTTGGAGTCCCCACCACACCAGGAACAGATGAGCCAGTTAATGCGAATAAAGAAGCACTCGTACTTGCCAGAGAGATAGGTTATCCAATAATGGTCAAAGCAGCATTTGGAGGAGGTGGAATGGGAATGGCAGTGGTTCGATCTGAGGATGAGCTTGTAAAGGCTATTGAACGTACCAGTAAACAAGCACACTCAGCATTCGGAAAATCACAGATATTTCTGGAAAAATACGTTGAGAAACCAAAACACATTGAATTTCAGTTTATTGCTGATAGCTCAGGTCATGTGGTTCATCTTGGTGAGAGAGAATGTTCAATACAGCGTAGGCATCAAAAATTACTTGAAGAGGCTCCTAGTCCAGCTATGACCCCAGAATTAAGGGAGGAAGTTGGAGAGAAGGTGAAGAAATTAGCGAAATCAGTGGGATATATCAATGCTGGCACTGCTGAATTTCTCATGAAGGATGGAGAATTATATTTTAACGAGGTAAATGCTAGATTACAAGTAGAACATCCTGTAACAGAGATGATCACTGGGAAGGACCTTGTTCTTGAACAACTTAGAGTTGCTACAGGAAAGAGTTTATCTTGGAAGCAAGAGGATATTTCATTTCGAGGACATGCAATAGAGTTGAGAATAAATGCCGAGGATCCAGTTAATGACTTCAGACCAAGTCCTGGTAAAATTCTTAATTTCGTTCCACCTGGTGGATTTGGTATACGATTCGACTCCCATATCTATGATCAATATCAAGTACCGAGTGATTATGATAGTATGCTGGGTAAGTTAATTGTATGGGGAGAAAACCGGAAGCAGGCTATACATAGGGCTTATTATGCTCTCAATGAGTTAACAATTGTTGGATTTCCAACTAATGCAGCTTTTCACCGAGTATTGCTAGCAAACAAAGAATTCCATCAGGGTAAGATAACAACTAATTTCATAGATGATAGCAATATAATATCATATATTAAAGAAGCCTTCAATAGAAGAGTGGCTGCGCTCTTTATGACTGGTCTTAAGACTTCCAAGGTGATACTACCTGATCGATCAGACTCAAAGTGGAAAGATCAAGGGAGATATGAATCCACAGGGAGGATTGTATAATGAACTCTGATGACGATATCGGAAAGGGAATCACCCCAATATCCCGAGGAATGGTGTATCAAAAACTTTCTTCACCAAGAGAAATTGAGGATATAGATGAGAAAAAATTCAAAAAATATGATATTAATCTTAATGGGCGTACAATACAAATTCTATATGATGGAGATGATGGAGTTGTTATTGATGGAAAATTATACAAAACCTCAGTGATGGAACTGGAAGATAATTCATTTTTGGCTAAGGTTGAGATTAATAAGAAACAAATCCATCGATACAAGATCAATCATAGTGATGGTCAGATATATCTTGAAGGAAGAAAAACACTATTTAATTTTCAGCCATCAATACCGAAACTGAGCAGAAAACGATCTGCTAAGGCTGGTGGTGAGGAAATTAGAGCTCCCCTTCCAGGAAATATCAGTTCAGTTGATGTACATGTTGGTGATCCTGTTGAAACAGGACAACGTGTTGCCATTTTAGAAGCCATGAAGATGCAGAATGATTTAATATGCTCTATATCAGGCGAGGTAAAAGATATAAAAGTCAAAGTTGGAGATCAAGTGAATACAGATCAACTTATCATGATAATTGGGCCAAAGAAATCCGATTAAAGTATCGAGGAAATAATTTCAATCCTTAGAAGAACTATTTAATAAGCTAGTATTTTAGTCACGATTATGGTTCCTAGCTCTACTAACAAGGATAAAATCCAAGAACACAAAGAAAAGATTGCCAAAGCAATGGAAGGTGGGGGTCAAAAAAGAATTGACGCTCAGCATGCTAAGGGTAAATTTACTGCTAGAGAAAGAATAGCAAGATTATTGGATCCTGATAGTTTTGTAGAAACCGGGATTTTCATGGCTCACAAAGAAGTGGGGCTGATGAAAGGTAAACCCAAAATTGATGGAGATGGAGTGGTTACTGGATATGGAAGAATTGATGGAAGACTAGTATATGTTTTCTCTCAGGATTTCACAGTGTTGGGAGGCTCTCTAGGTAATGCTCATGCGAAAAAAATTACAAATCTCTATGATCAAGCAATGAAAACAGGAGCACCAGTTATTGGAATAAATGATAGTGGTGGAGCTAGAATTCAAGAAGGAATTGATGCTCTTGCAGGATATGGAGAGATATTTTTCAGAAATGTCTCCGCATCTGGCGTGATTCCCCAAATTTCAGTAATTATGGGTCCAAGTGCTGGAGGTGCGGTTTATTCTCCTGCCTTAACAGATTTTATTATTATGATTGAAGATACCAGTCACATGTTTGTTACTGGACCTTCTGTTGTCAAGACAGTAATGGGAGAAGAAACCAGTTTTGAGGAATTAGGTGGAACTTCAACTCATGCATTCAAGTCAGGAGTTGCTCATTTGACATCCAAGAATGAGGAGGAAGGTTTGGATTTGGTGAAACAGATCTTGTCATACCTTCCCTCAAATAACCTAGGAGATGCTCCCCAGATAACTGCTACTGATGATAAAGAAAGAAAATCAGAGAAATTGGATATTATTATTCCAGATGATCCTATGGCAGCTTATGATATGTATGATATTATAAAAGAAGTAGTTGATCATGGTGAATTTTTAGAGATCCTCCCCCACTGGGCAAAAAATATAATAGTAGGCTTTTCTAGACTTAATGGGATCCCAGTGGGTATCGTAGCAAATCAACCCAAGGTTTTAGCCGGGGCTTTAGATATTGATGCTTCGATAAAAGCAGCTAAATTTATCAGAATGTGTGATTCATTCAATATTCCGGTAATTACATTTGTAGATGTACCTGGTTTTCTACCAGGAACGGAACAGGAGAGTAGAGGAATAATCCGTAATGGTGCAAAATTGTTATATGCTTATTGTGAGGCTACTATCCCAAAAATTGCAGTGATTACTCGGAAAAGCTTTGGTGGAGCATATATTGTGATGGCATCCAAGCATTTGCAAACGGATGTAAATTTTTCATGGCCAATGGCGGAAATTGCAGTTATGGGTGCAGAAGGTGCTGTAAATATATTGAATCGTCGTGAGATAGATGCGGCCGAAAATTCTGATACAAAGCGTGAGGAGTTAATTGAAGAATACAAGAAAGAGTTCTACTCACCATATACTGCTGCTCAGCTTGGACATATTGATTCAGTTATTATTCCATCAGAAACAAGACCTAGAATTATCGAAGCTCTATGGCCATTATTAACCAAACGTGAAACAAGGCCTAAGAAGAAACATGGAAATATTCCTCTCTAAATTCAATTCTAATGTAATCAAGTACTAATTTTTATAACTCATGATAAAAAAAATGGAATTAAGTTATGAAATTTGATAATCTATCCCTAGTCGCTTGGTCATATGAGAAGGGAGATAAATCCATAGCTGTTGATTCTTTAGATTTATCTGATTCTATAAAGCGTAAGAATCCTGTAAGCCATACATATGTGTATTCTGATGAGTCAGAGTGGAAAGATAGATTAGGAAAGCATGTAGCACGAATCATGGAAACATCAGGAGTTAAAGGATCTGATGTGCAAGCAATCTTTGGTGTACATAACGGTTATCAGAAACATCCTGAAGGGGCAGGTCCTCCGGTGCATGCTGTCTTAGAAAATACTGAAGCCTTTATGGTGGAAATGACTAATGGTTGTGCCTCTATGATAATTGCAGCTCAAATGGCAGGATTACACATGTCAGAAGAGAGCATTGAAAATGTCGTTCTGGGATCTGTTCAGTTAACAACTCAATATACTAACAATTGCACGGATGGGAACTGTATATTTGCAGATTCAATTGGTGCTGTTCTCTTTGCCAAATCCGATACCGGACATATGATAAAATATACTGATATTCAGTCAGATTCTCAATTTGGAGATATGTTCCAGATGGATGAACATGCCATTTATACCATGCAAAATCTGCAGAAAGGGAGAGACCTCTCTCAATTCATGGTAAAAAGCTTCCAAAAACAGTTAATGCAAGGTTGTAGGGTATTAAACACCTTCCCCAAGGATCTTGATTTCATTGCAATTTCTTGCTCTAGTTATGCTGCGACAAAAATGGTTTTAGATTCGGTTAACTTTCCACTTGAACGAACGGGAATAGAATGTCTCACTCAGATACCTCATATGGGTACAAATGATCTCATGGCTCAACTAGAGTATGGAATTGAGAAGGGAATGATTCAGAAAGGTTCCAAAATTCTTGTTACTGGAACTGCATTGGGCTTCTCCATTGCAACTATGGCCATAGAATGGTAATCAAGATAAGAATATCGCTCGAATATGTTCTCCCTGTTTTTCTGTAAGCTGAATATTCGGAATAATGTTTATTTTACTTTTAGTAGCTGCAAGGTAATCCTTGAAATCATTTCCAAAGTAGGATATGAATTCACGTAATTTCTTACTGGCATTGTTGCTAATATTTTCGTATACATAGTAATAATTCAGAGTTTCCTGTTGTATTTGTGTGATACTATAATTTTGATGCTTAATAGTTTCAAGAGTTCCTGAGGTTTGGAAGGCATCATTGGCAAAACTGTTGATTGCTGTCAAGAATGCGGCTATTAAATGTTCTTCAATCACAGAATTATCAAATTTATACGAGAAGAACACAAGACCTGCCTTTGTGATAATTAGTAATAATTTGGGATCTTCACTGATGGGATCTGCAAAGGGATCAAAAAGTGATTTCTTAGTACTCTCAAGCATACGATATACTGAATTAAACCTCAATTTCTCCTTAATTGGAATTTTCAGGCTGGATATTTTTTCCCATTCATCAAAATCTGAGTTATATAGCTCTCGTATCCGTTTTAGTTTATCGATAATGAAGGTTAAGTTTTTACTTTCAGCAAGCATTTCTGCTTGGTCAAATAATGATTCCGCAACTACTAGATCCCCTTGAAGTAAGGATAGGATAGAATTTAGTATAGATGTTTCAACTTGAATGATGGAGGAATTCTGATTCATAGCAATTATATCTAATTTATCTATCAATTCAATTAATTCCTTGAGAATTTCATCCTCTGCACCGGTACTTGATAACTCATCGAGTAATAATGCAGCCTTTTGCTGCATAGCCAAAATTATGATTTTATGCTCCACTAGAGTAGCATTGATGATATCATTTAAAATTAATTCTGCTTGTCCAATTTTGTATCTTCTTCCACTTTGTTTGAGCACCAATGCTTTGGAAATCTTATGATACAGGTCAATTTTCAGGTTGTTCACATCCTGCCTGTATAAATCCTCAATCTGTTTCATCATTGACTCCTGTAGGCCTGAATCAGATATAGCAAGTCCAACATTCATAAGGCTGAAATACGCATTGACAATATTGATATTATCATTCATTGATCGATAAGCAGCAATACTGAGGTTCTGATATTTTATTGCTTGTTCAAAATTCTTCTGATTATAATAGATCTCACCGATGAAATTGTAAATATCTCCCTTTTTATCTCGTATTCCTAGCTTTGCCATCAGATCAAGGCTCTCATGGAGATATTCCAGTGATTTCACTAGCTCTCCTTTTTTATACAGTACAGTGCCTAGATTTGTGTATGCCAGTGCAATCTGATAAAGATCTCGTTCTTCTTTGAATAGATCTAGTGCCTCTAGATGAGTTGTCTCTGAAAGATTGAGTTCACCCATTTTCTGATACAAATCTGCCATTTTCATGGTAGAAACACCAATTAACCTTTTATCTCCTAATGACTCACGCAGTTCCTTGGCAGCAGTATTAAATTGCATTGCTTTATGTAAATTGCCTCTAAGGTCATAAATTTCCCCTCTGAGGTAGTTGAATAATGATTTATTCCTTTTGTTTGCTGTATCAAAAAGGTGATCATTTTCATACAGACATTTCTCTGCTTCATCGATCTCACCCATTTTAAAAAAAGCAGTCGTTTGTAATAGGATTAATTCTCTTTCAAATGTTTTGTCACCAGTTGAATCTTGTTTTATGATTGCAGAATCAATGTAATCAAATGCTCTAGAAAATTCTCCTTGAATTATGCAGATTTCAGCTAGTTTGATTGCTGAACTCATAGAACCAGGAAAATTATATGAATCGACAAAAATTTCATTACTAATCTTGAATGAATTGAAGGCTTCTTCATAATTAGAATTTAAAAAATGAATGTTTGCTAATTTTGCATGTAAATTGGCAAGTTGCATCTCTACATTGGTTAATGAAATACCTTTTTGCAACAACTCAGAAGCTCGTGCAAACATCTTGTTTCGTCGATAGTATTCAGATGCGATCTCGATGAAATTGATAAGCTGTTCATCTGCAAGGAGTTCGTCATCAATGACATTCTCAATTATTCTAACCGCAGTCTCTTCATCCTTGTTTTGAATGGCAAGCTGCAAATCTGTTAAAAAAGAGGAGTACTCAGGCACTATATTTTTCTAGAATCAAATTCATATTAATTCTTTCATCACTAGACACAAAAAATCTGAAATTTTGATCTTCAAATACCATTATTTGGTATATAATTTGCAAAATGTTTCTTGAATAAGGGTTCAATCATAGCTTCCATATACTCCTTTGAACTCACCATCAATGCATTCATGGATTTGAAGCTGTTATCAATCTGATTGGTAAATTTTGATAGTTGATTACGTAATTCATATGTTTCTCTATCACAGATTAAGTAGGTTGTAAAAACATTACATTCCTCAATCATGATGATCTGGCCCTCGTACTCTATGGCATTCACTGCATCTGAAGAACCAAGAGCCATCTTCATTGAAGTACTCATTGCAGTAAATAGGCCAGAGTATAGATTTTTTCCCTCATCATCAAATAATGTTGTTTCAGTTTGTTCAGTATCAGATTTTGTAATTATTTCCAAATCCTTGGAGTATACTAAGGAACCAGCATCTGAAATGACCATAATTGTATAGATAACAGGAAAATATGCAAGTTTACAATAATTAATTAAGCCTTTTGCTACTTCCAGAATATTCTCATCACCAGATTGTCCAATAACCATTCGGAGTATATTTATTACCTCATTATCGGCCTTATCAAGTACTCTAAAGGTCTTGAAGGTGGATATAATTGTTGATATAAGCAAGGTTAAATTCTTGGTGTTCTGAGTAACCAAAATAATCTCTGCAATGGCCTGTATTGCTCGAATGATATTATTTCTAGCTTTCTTTTCCTCATTATCCCAGATAAGGGCTTGAGTGGCATGTGCATAGACATTTGCTATCTCAAGATTATTGTCCTCAACATGTTTAGCAAAGGCTTCAATCCATCCTTCACTTGCCAATTCCACCGCAATTTCATAGCCAAGGAATGAATTCTGTGCTGCAATTTGATACTGTCTGAGATTTTCTCGATATTTTGAGATACGTAAAATGAGCTTCAGCATGGAGATGGAATTAGCCTTAAGGCCCTTCATCAGATACAATGCATCATCATACGCCCTAATGGCAGTATCATAGATCTTCAGTTTCCAGTATTTTTCTCCAATAACGATATAAAATTCAAGAATATCGTTCACTGGTATGTCCTTAGGTGGAAGTATTAATGTTAATTTTAATATATCATACCCCTGATGAATAAACTCGATAATCATAGTTTCATCATCACAAGTGTCTATTATTGTTTTAGATACCTGTAATAGGATAGTGCGGTTCAACCACTTGGGGGCATCAGTTTGCATGTATGACATGATATTATATAGATCCATGTACTCTTTATTTTCTATATATTCTGAGAAAAGAAGTTTTAGTTGAATGTCCTTTTCCTGTTCTGATACAATATTTGCCTCAATATACTTTAATTTTCCCAAAAATATGGTTAGAATATCATCCATATATTTCACCTGTGTTAACTCATCACTCTATCCAACATTGAATTGGCAACATTGAAGAAGCTATCATTTACATTCTCTCCAGTCTTTGCAGAGGTGAATGCTACAGGAACATTATACCCCAACCAATCAGTTAATACTTTGGCATAATCAAATACTTGATCCTTGGATATTTTAACCTGATTGGATAGATCTATTTTGTTGCCGATTAGCATAATGGGAATTTTTTCTTGTAAGGAATTCATTAGCATATCAAGCCAGAAAGGAATATTCTCAAATGTATCTGCTCTAGTCATATCAAAGATTACTAACGCACCTTTTGATCCCTTGTAATAACCTGCAGCTAGATCCCCATGCTTTGTTTGACCTGCAATATCCCATATTTGTAAGATTAATTGAAATTCATCACTTATATCCAGTGCATACCTGGTAACATCAGCTCCTATGGTCATCTGGGAGGATGCATCAAATTTGCCTTGTGTCAAGTAGGTCTTTAAACTAGTCTTTCCCACCGCGGGATCTCCTATTAGAACCAACTTACTAATAAATTTCTTTTTCACAAGTAACTCATCATGATTTTAAATTACAAATACTCTTTTGTCCTTTTAGTAACTATCGCGTAATTTATTGATTTTTTATTCCTCAAAAATTGATAAGAAATCTTCTATCTGTAGATCTACTAAGCCTCTACGTAGATTATCTCCATGCATGCTGACGAATAAATTCACCCGTTCTCTTATTCTGGCAGAATTGATTAGTCGCTGGTATTCAGAGGAAGAATCCAACTCGAAAGCTATTCCCAAGCCTTGACGGATTTGTAAATATAATGTGGTGGTTGCATCTATCTCCACAGGTAGGTAATCCAAGATATCAAAATTGATCTGGGCTATCGACATGATGATCTGGCCAATTTTTTCTATTTCCATCTCATCAAGTTCTCTTTTCTCATGATCATAAGTGGCTAGAGCTTCTCCCTCGGAAAGGAAGATGTGCATTTTCTTAATCTTAGGTTCTACTTGTGTTACTTTTACAATTATAGGCTCCACATCTGTAACTACCTTCTTGGTTCGAAGTTTGTTTAATATAAATGAGACAAAAGCAATGATATTCACTCCCATGAGGATATAGAGCCACAGGGGTATCTGTTCCGCACCTTCAGTTATTGTATCGATAAGATCCTCTCGGGTTTCAAGAAATCCTTTACTCTCAATTTCGATAGAATCTGTGAAACTAACGTCACCACCTTTTCCAGTAACTGTGGCAATATACACACCTTCTCTATCAATCCTTAGATCCGCAGCATAGACATATTCATCCTGCACAATTTCTCCAAAATGATTATTGGAATATAATGATCCACTGTCCTTATCTTTGATGCTTATATCAAATTCGAGTAAATACGGAAGGTATCCTTCATTTTTAGCCAAAATGAATACTGTTGCATATTGTTTATTTGTATTTTCAGACGCTGTGAGTTCTAGAGAAATAATTGGAAGGGCTTCGCCTATAATAAAACCAGTATTTGAAGAAATACTCCGGGGTTTATCATATAGATTGTAGTAGATCATTACTTTAGCAGTGTATAACCCATCATCTAATTCTCCTGTAGCAATTTCCCACCTCACACGGGGATAATTTATCTCACTTTCATTATAGGCCGGGATATTAACTGAATCAAGATCTGTTTCATGTTTTTTTACTCCTTCTGAATAATATTCTATTAACCCAGAAAGAAAGAGGCTTACATTGTTGATATTTATCACCTCCAGGTGACCAATTCCTGAAGTATGTCCAGATTGAAAGGAGAACATCGAAATTCCAAGAGATACAACCGTAAATTTGAGGTAACCCTCATATGCTGGAATTGCCACACTACCTGAGGATATTCCCTCAGAACTAGGTGCTACCTTTATTCTAACTACATAATCCCCACCTGAATCAGGTGCAATAAACTCGAAATTGACAAGTTTTTTATTTCCTGCAGTAATTACAACAAATTTCGCAAGATCGTAATCAAGAGTAATTTCAGAATATACAGTGATACTAAAATTCAAAACATCTGCATTATTGTTATTATAAATTGTAAAATTTCCAAGTAAACGAGTTCCAGGGCTGACAAATCCATAATCTACATTTTTGAAATCTAGTGAGTAGTTCACTTCTGCAGCTGAAACCTGTGGGAAAGTAAAAATAAGTAAAAGAAATATAAGATGGAATCTGAGGGTTGTTAATAATCTAGTATTAAATTTCTCAGATACCATTGGAAATCAGGTCACTATACGTATGCTGCACCGGTGATGGTGATGGTTGCAACATAATCTCCAGCAGGACCGAAAGGTATTGCTAACATCATATAGAATTCCATGGTGGTACCACCAACAACGACATTCTGAGTCTCATCCTGATACCAACCCATCATAAAGGTGAAGGATTGTGAATTAGATGTTGGAGCTGCAGTAGTCAAGACGAAAGTATTTCCAAGAATACTGATCTCATCACCAGTGTTGTTTGCAGATTGATAATCACCTGCAGATAAATCACTATCATCATCGATGTAAAATGCAGTGGCATCACAAACATAGTAAATAGTAACTGATTGTTCTTGCCACAGATTGCCATCTGAAGAAATCAATACGGTGAAGGTTAATGTTCCCTCTCCAGTGGGTGTTACACCAGTGGGTGCAGTTATACTGCTTGGAGATACGGTGCTCCCTGTAATATTCTCAGACATATATGCTCCATATGCACCCCCAGTTGAGATGCCATTAAAATTGGTCACATCATAGGTATTACCCACCACTTTGTACAAAGCCCAGTTAAAATTATTTGATGTTGCGGCTCCGGATGGGGCAGAAAAACCAGTTGTATCAATATAATAGTAAGCTTTGACATTGGTTGCATTCTCGTGGAACGTAATTTTATCTCCACTGGCCTCATTCTCCGATTCGAATAAATAACGGGTCTCTCCTCCAATAGTTGCCACATCAGCACTGTCAAATGAAAGCCCTGTCATACTGATGCTAGAATCTGATACTACAAGACCCACATCAGAAGCATCAAGAGTTCCTGTGGCAGTACCTCCAGAGGTAATTGCTTGTGTTGGAGTATATAGGAGGCTAAATCCTACAAATCCCACAGCTGCAATAGCTAATACAAAAGTGAATGATTTTTTCATAAAACAATATAATGCTCAAATTGTACTTAAAGGTTTTCTAGTATACATTTTCTAGTAGCTGATATTGAATATATTGTAATTCTGGGGATAAATAATAGTGCAAGTAATCTTTAAGAGACCGGTTTTTCCTTCTAAATGTTTTTTTGTGATAAAATACTATATATTAACTCTACTCACCATTTTGAGAATGGTAATTAGCCTAGTGAAATTATGTTTGAATATCGTATTCGCCTAGAATGATGAACTTTGAAACAATATATAGGGTTTTAATAGTAGAAATAAATTGCGTAAATATTGAGTTGTGCAGCCATTTTTAGGAGTTGCACGAATTTCTATCTATCTCACCTATACCTTACTTGGTGAATATACATGACAATAAAAATTCAACTTTCACAATCCTATGAGAAGGAACCCATTGCAATTGTTGGTGTTGGTTCTCTATTTCCTGATGCAAAGAATACCGAGGAATTTTGGAATAATATCATCAACAAACATGATTCCATACGGGAAGTACCTAAGGATCGTTGGGATCCAGAGCTCTACTACTCTGAAGATCGCGATGAACCTGATAAATCCTATACTACACTCGGTGCATTCATTGATCATATAGATTTCAACCCTATTCATTTCAGAATTCCTCCTAAGGTCATGGCTCAGATTGACATGGTCCAACAAATGGCTCTGATTGCAGCAAAGGAGGCACTTGAAGATGCTAATTATTCATCCGAAACCTTCCCTAATGAAAACTGTGCAGTGATTCTCGGTAATTCCATGGGTGGTGAGAATAAAACCTATATGGATATGCGAGTTCTGTTCCCCTATGCTGCTGCTGCTTTGAAAAGGAGTGAGGAATTCAAAAAATTATCTTCCGAACATCAGAGTAAACTACTTGAGGAGCTGGAAAAGGAATATAAAAAGGATCTGGCAGATATCAATGAGGATTCAATGCCTGGTGAGCTTTCAAATGTAATTTCAGGCAGAATTGCTGCTACATTCAATCTTCGTGGTAAGAGTATGACCTCAGATGCGGCCTGTGCTTCTTCACTGGCTGCCATGGATGAGGCCTATAAGGGGCTATTATCACATGAATTTGATGCCGTAGTTGTAGGTGGTGCAGATCGCAGTCTTCATCCTCCATCATATGTGAAATTCTCCAAAATAGGTGCATTATCTGCTAATGGATCGTACCCCTTCGATATCAGAGCAGATGGTTTTGTGCAGGGAGAAGGGGCTGGAATGCTTGTTATGAAACGTCTCTCAGATGCCAAGAAAGCAGGAGATAAAATCTATGCATTGCTCATAGGAGTAGGTGCATCTTCTGATGGTAAAGGCAAGGGAATCACAGCACCAAATCCTATTGGACAGGAGCTAGCTATAAAACGTGCATTCGAGACAGCTGAGATAGATCCTTCAGGTATTCAAATGGTGGAGGCTCATGGAACTTCGACCAAGGTTGGAGATAAAATAGAAGTAAATACCATGAACAAGGTTTTGGGAGAATATAATTTACCACGAGGATCGATCAAACTCGGATCCATCAAATCACAAATAGGTCACCTCAAATCAGCTGCAGGGATTGCATCGTTGATCAAGATGACACTGGCTTTACACCATAAAACCATGCCACCTTCTATTAATTTTGAGACTCCCAATCCCACAATAGAATGGGAAGCAGGACCACTGGAAGTAATCACTGAACCTACTAACTGGATCCCAACCGATACTCCTCGCCGTTGTTCGGTGAGTTCCTTTGGTTTTGGAGGTACAAACTATGTGTGTATCCTTGAGGAATATAATCCCAGCACAACCTATCTTAAACCAAAGACCTCAGCCCCCAAGTTGCTGAATTATTCTAAATACGTGCAAAGAAATGAGGAACTAGTTAATGAGGCCATTATTGCATCAGCCAAATCATTGGATGAATTAACTAGTAGCCTCAAATCTTTGGATCTGAAATCTCATTTGCTTGTGGATAAATCCCAAGCTCATATAGTTGATTCATTGAACGCTCTACCCTACAATAATGATGATAAGTACCGTGTGGGTATTACTTACAAAACGGCTGAGGATATGGATGGATTGATCTCTCTCATGCAATCAAGCTTTGAGGATGATACTAAACGATCTATGGCTGAGGCCCGGGGAGTATTTGTTAGCAATAACCTAAAAGGCAAGATATCCTTTGTTTTTCCTGGTCAGGGATCTCAGTACACAGATATGATGCTAGATTTGGCCATGAAATACCAGATTGTGCAGGATACCTTTGATGAAGCTGATGAAATTCTTTCAGATTTTCTTGATAAACCCCTCTCAAATTATATCTTCAGTAATGGGAGGGATAAGAAAGAGGTGGAGGAAGGATTGAGACAAACAGAAATAACCCAACCTGCCATGCTCACAGCAGATGTTGCATTATATCGGTTACTTCTTGCATATGGTCTGAAACCAGATATGGTTGCAGGACATTCATTAGGTGAATATGCAGCACTTGTGGCTGCTGGAATACTTGATTTTGCTGATGCATTGATGGCAGTGGCCATACGTGGAAAAGCCATGTCAACTGTAGATGCTGATGATAAGGGAACTATGGCTGCGATCTCCGGTAAATATGAGGATATTGATAAGATACTACAGGAAGTAGAGGGATACTGCATTGCAGCTAATAAAAACAGTCTCTCATCAACAGTGATTTCGGGGTCCACTGAGGGAGTGAACGAGGCTATAACCCTATTTGAATCAAGAGGAATGAAAGCCACTCGGTTATCTGTTTCTGCAGCATTTCATACAACAATTGTGGAGCCAGCAGGGATACCCCTGGCTGAATTTCTTGATACTATCACCTTCAAGAAACCAAGGATACCTATTACATCCAATGTAACTGGCAAATTCTTCCCAGAAGATCCAGAAGAGATACGAGAGTTGATGAAACAACAGGTTCGTAGTTCTGTGGAGTGGACAGAACAGGTAAAATCGATGTTTGCTGCAGGTTCTACCATTTACTATGAAGTTGGGCCAAAAAGAGCACTATCTAGTTTTGTCTCAGATATTTTGAAAGATGAGACCATTCTGTCAATTGTCTGTAATCATCCCAAGAAGGGAGGAATCAAATCATTCAATGAAGTACTCGCCTCTATGGCCGCACTAGGTATGCCTGTACCACGTTTTGATGCAGATGATGATATTTATCATCATGATTTTCAGTGGGAGCATCTCAAAGGGATCCAACAGGAACAAGTATCCGTCGAATCCAAGGAATTAGATCAGAGCCCTACTGATTTTGGTTCATTTATTGATAAAACTCTCGAGTATCTTGATGGTCAGGCTGGCAAAGTTAATCGCTTAGGTTTAAATCTAGATAAGGTCGTAGTGACTGGAGTAGGTGTAGGGTTACCAGGTAGACACAAGGAAGTATTTGATGAACGTAACTTTGATCTTATCCTGAAAGGAGAGAATATGATTGATAATCTTCCAAAGGAACAGCTGGATGCTCAACTGGATAAGAAAATCAAACGTCTGATCAAGAAACCAAGTGGTGATGCAGAATTCTTCAGCCCCAAGAACTACAAGGATGTGATCAATCTTGCTGGACAAGCTGGAAAATTTGATCTGGTCAAGGAATTTGATATAGATGCAAAAATTGCTGATACCTATGACCAAGCCACAGGTCTTGCCATCGCAGCAGGTTTACTAGCCTTGCGTGATGCAGGTATTCCTCTGGTTCGATCTTACAAGAAAACATCAACAGGATCTTTTCTGCCCGGTGACTGGGAACTACCTGCAGACCTTCAAGAAGATACAGGTGTAGTATTTGCTTCTGCATTTCCAGGATACAATAAATTTGCTTCTGAGATAAAACGATTCAACAAACAGAAATTCAAAGATCGTATGGCACGGATACTGGATATCCTGTATGCTGAGATCGACCGTAAAGTGGGATCTGAACTTGAAAAGAAGAGCTTGATGAAGATTCTTGAACAAGAGCTTCGCTCATTGGATCAAGATGGGGATGAGTATGAATTCAATCGGAAGATATTGTTAGAGGCATTATCAATGGGGCATGCTCAATTTGCACAACTGATCAAGGCAAAAGGTCCCAACACACAGGTGAATGCAGCATGTGCTAGCACTACTCAGGCAGTGGGCCTTGCTAATGATTGGATCCGTACAGGAAGATGTAAACGTGTATTAGTTATCTCTGCAGATAATATCACCTCTGATGAGCTTTTTGAGTGGTTAGGATCAGGTTTTCTTGCATCAGGTGCAGCAGCAATTAAAGACAAGGTAGAAGAGGCAGCATTACCTTTTGATAAACGCAGAGACGGGATGATTATAGGAATGGGAGCTGCTGCATTAGTGGTGGAATCTCAAGAGGAATCAAATCGAAGAGGAGTTGCACCAATTGTAGAGATACTTGGAACCTATTATAGTAATTCAGCATTTCATGGAACGAGATTGAATGTCAATCATGTGAGTAGTGAATTAGGTAAATTCATGGATAAGATGAAGAAACTACACCAGATAGATCCAGAACAGATAGCTAGATCTATGATGTTCATGTCTCACGAAACCTATACTCCCAGACGAGGAGGATCTGCAGCAGCAGAAATTAAATCATTGCGAGATAATTTTGGATCAGGTGCCAATGCCATTCATATCGCGAATACTAAAGGCATAACAGGTCATGCCATGGGTGCTGGAATTGAGGATGTAGTCGCCATCAAGGCCATTGAGAAAGGTTTGTTGCCACCAATTGCCAATTTCAAAGTACCAGATCCTGATTTAGGTGATCTCAAATTATCCAAGGGTGGTAAGGTATCAATCAATTATGGACTACGACTTGCTGCAGGATTTGGTTCACAGGTAGCCTTTGCTCTTTACAAGAAAGTAGCCTCAGGGGATCGTTTTGGATCCTCATATGATGCTTGGCTTGAGGGTATAGGTGGAACACGATCCGAACTCTATCTACAAGGAAAATCATTACGATTGAAAGATAAAGGTGTGGATGGGTATAAACCCAGCAGCAAACCTGCAAGAAAGATCATCTCGAAACCCACCTCTACATCTGCATTCAGTTTATCCTCTGAATTGAGCTCGATAAAATCATCACCTCCCACTAAATCTCCTTTCAAGGAAGATTCTGCACCAGGTATTGGTAAACAAGAACTTACCACTGCCTTAATTGATGAGATTGTTGCATCAACAGGATACCCCAGAGAGACCGTATCTCCAGATCTTGAATTAGAAGCAGATCTTGGTATTGATAGTGTGAAGGTAGCTGAGATCTTTGGTAATATACGATCAAAATATGGTTTGCAAGAGGATGGTGAATTGAATATTGCTGAATATCCAACCATCGATGCCATGGCTGAATATTTTGCTGGTAGAACTGGTGATGCTCCTTTTGAACAAGAAAATACTGTGTCTACTTCAACATCAGGGGGATTGGGTAAACAAGAACTCACCGAGGCACTGATCGATGAGATTGTTGTGTCAACTGGATATCCTAAGGAGACAGTATATCCAGATCTTGAATTAGAGGCTGATCTAGGAATAGATAGTGTGAAGGTAGCGGAGATCTTTGGCAACATCCGTACAAAATATGGTATGCAAGAGGATGGTGAATTGAATATTGCTGAATATCCAACTATAGATGCCATGGCTGAATATTTCGCAGGTCGTATGGGTTCTTCTGGGAATAATCAACCCGTCAAAGAACCAGAATCTAATCCAGAGGTAAAGGTCAAATCAAAACCTAAATCATCAACCACAGGAAAAAAGAACTCTCATCAGGCTATTCTTGATACTTTAGTCAATGAAATTGCTGAGAGCACTGGTTATCCCAAGGATATGATAGATCCAGAGCTTGAGATAGAGGCTGATCTAGGTATTGATTCTGTTAAGGTTGCCGAGGTGTTTGGCTCTATTCGAGAGCATTATGGTTTGGAACAGGATGATGATCTAAATATCGCAGATCTGCCAAGAATTGTAGATATTGCTGAATATTTCAGTAATAGGGTGGGTAGTGAACCTGAAATCGATACATTTGATGAGATAGAACAGTCAAGTGGTGTTACAATCCCCAAAGAGGAGTTCACCAAAGCTCTCATTGAGGAAATTGCCCGAGCCACTGGTTATCCCGAAAATATGATTGACAGTACTCTTGATATCGAAGCAGATTTGGGTGTAGATTCTGTAAAAGTGGCTGAAGTGGCCACAACCATACGGGAACGATATGGTTTGGCACAGGATGATGAATTTGATCTCTCAACTATGAGAACAATTGATGCACTTGCAGAGTATTACTCAAATCGCAGTGCTCATTCACCTCCTGCAAAGAAAGATCAAGTAAAATCACAAATACAAGCTAAGAAATTAACTCCTTCATCTGATCCTGAAGAAAGACTCAAACAGATCCTATCTGATGTATCTGGATATCCCATTAGTATGATTGATGATTATGTTTCAATGAAAGATGATCTAGGTATGTCTTCCGGACAAATTGATGAGGCTTTCAGGATTATTGAAGCAGATTTTGATGTTTCTGCAATTCAAGCATCGACCTTTGCGGAGCTGAAGAATCTTGTAGTAGATCTGTCCAAAGCAGAAAGCATTGTTTCAACATCCTCTGATGTTAAGGATCAATTGTATGAGTTGTTATCTGAGTTATCAGGTATGCCTACCACCATGATGAGTGAGTATGTCACTTTGGATGATTTGGGTCTCGATATTCAAACATTACAACAAAAATTGGAGGGATCTTTTGGCATCCCTGGAGAAAGATTCAGTAATGCAATCATTATTAATGACATTCTATTACTACTCACTGACAAGCCTGTAGCGAAAGAAACTAAAACAAAAACGCTAACAAAATCTGTTGAGAAACCAAAACCTTCTGAGCCTGCAGAGATACAAAGTTATGCAGATGTTGAGAGAACCCTGATAAACATCATCTCAGAGCAGACAGGATATGATCAAAAGTCTCTTGACGATACTTCTCTTTCTCTGGAGGCAGATCTTGGCATTGATAGTGTGAAGAGCTCTGAGATATTTGGAATGGTGAGAGAACGGTTTCATGTGGCATATCGTGAAGATCTTGACCTTGGTCAGTATGACACTATTGAGAAAATCGCAGAATATATGCATAAACATCAAAATTCAGCTGTTGATGAAGAGAGAACTCAGAAAAAAGCAGTACTTGCTGATTCTGCACCTACAACCCACCGATACGTACTCAGAACCAATCATGTCGAGACCTTCAAAAAATATCGAGGTCCTGGAATTATTATAGGTGGCACAACAGAGATCACAAAACGGCTGAGTACCTTATTGGGCTTCAACCTTAGGGCGAATATCCCTGATTCTGTAGATAGTGGTACGACACTTATCTTCTTCCATCCCACTGAAGGTGAACTTGGAGGAATAGATACGGTATTTGAACTCCTCAAACCATTTGTTGAAAAATCATTGCAATTAGTCTTAATGATAAATACTGAGCTTGATGCTCAATTAAGTGCCTATCAAGGAGCACTGGGTGGGCTATTCAAGGCTTTATCACAGGAATTTGAGGGTATCAATGCTAAGATAGTAAAAATCGATCGGATTGAAGTGGTGGAGACAGAACTGGCCAATCCTGCAGTGGAAGTAGAATATAAAGATGGTAAACGATATGAGATAGCACTTGCTGAACAGGATCTGGAGCAAGTGGATTGGAAATTACCAAAACAATCAGTCCTTCTCGTTTCAGGAGGAGCTCAGGGTATCACCTTTGAATGCATCAAACCCCTAGTACAAGCGGATACAACGTTGATCCTGCTTGGCAGAACCAAAATTCGTGATGATGCTGAGGATGTTGCAAGAATGACAGAATCAGAGATAGAACAGAGAAAACTATCCCTGATGGAAGAGCTCAAGGAAGGTGGTGAAAGAGTAACCCCTGTTGTCCTCAATAAGGAATTCTCCAAGATAGAGAAATCTGCCACAGTATGGAAAAATATCCAGACATTGAAAGAACTGGGTGCAGAGGTGATATACGAAGCGATAGATATCAGTGATGAGGACAATGTAATGGAAGGATTTACACGCATCAAAAAAGTAATATCTGCTCCCATTACCCATTTCATCCATGCTGCGGGTCTTGAGATCTCCAAACCCACACTCAATAAGAGTGTGGAGGAATTCCAAATGGTATACAATATCAAGACTAAGGGACTGGAATATCTGCTTGATCAGATGGATCTCTCACAATTAAAGAGGGTTGTCTCATTCTCGTCCGTTGCAGGTAGATTTGGAAATGCAACACAAGCAGATTATTCAGCTGCCAATGAGTATCTTGCCAAACGAATGCTGGAATTAAGATCTGAGGGTATCAATGCCATGGTCATCGATTGGTCTGCCTGGGCAGATGTTGGTATGGCTACCAGAGGATCGACTATGAAGGTTCTGGAATCACAAGGTGTCACGCCTATTCCATTACAACAAGGAGTGAGAAGATTCGTATCAGAGTTTGCCTTGTCTGAAGAGCCTGAAGTGGTAATATCAGGTGAATTAGGTGCACTGGCAGCCAAGAGTTCCTGGTATAAACCAGATTTTGGCAGGGGTATCATGATTGATGATGTGGATTACCAGAAGGGAATAGCCAATAGAACTCTATCACTCAGGAGGGATCTATACCTTGATGATCATCGTATTGATGGCAAGGCAGTACTTCCTGGGGTCATGGGTATGGAGACGATGGTTCAGACAACTCAGGCCATCAAGAATGAGGAGGTTTGTAGTATAGTCAATATTGAATTCGCATCTCCTGTCAAACTGCCACGAGATAAGGATCTAGATATTGTCGTCCAATTCAAAGATAGGCATAGCTACGCATCGCTTGAGCTTAAATCGATATTCGTAGGTCCAGATGGCAAACAGCTAGGTGATCTTCGTGAGCATTTCACAGCAGATCTTGTGTATGGTACTCGTATCCCTGGATTCAAAGCTCTGGAGAAGAAGTACAACTCGGTTTTGATGGACAAAAAGGAAATCTATGAGATCTTCTTCCATGGACCCAGATACCAGGTATTGCACGCACTCAATAAGATCACCGATACCTCAGCAGTGGCTACATTTGTCAGACCTGGAGAACCCATGTTTCTGCAGGAAGAAGAGATGGAAATTGATCCACTAGCGATAGAAGCAGCTTTCCAAGCTGCTGGATTACACCTGCTCTTAACAGAGGGTATCATGGGTTTACCATCTGAAATTGGTGCTATTCATCTCTTCAAAGGAGATGAACCCAGAAAAATCAAGGTTCATTATTTGCGTTCCACTCCCACTCATTCTGTATATGATGTGCTGGTGCTTGATAAATCAGGTACATGTGTTATTCATCTGCATGAGTATGCCATGATCAATACCGGAAAGGTTGATGTACCAGAAATTGCTCTGAATGCAGATGGAGTCATTAGCAAGGCACGTTACCTAGCTGGAAAACTTGCTTCATCCATCGTGTCAGTTGATGTTGATCCTTTGCAGGACGTACTTGAGGAGTTTGTTACTACATTTCTCACAGTCAATGAGCAAGCGAGATATAGTGGTATCAAGGTGGGTAAGAAACGTAAGGAGTGGCTAGCAGGACGAATTGCTGCTAAAATCGCACTTTCACGTGAACTCAGAGTTCCCCCACAAACTATAGATATACTCAAGGATGAGAACAAGGCCCCATTCTGTATATATCACGATACTGAGGTTGCAGTTTCCATCTCACATTCCAATGGTATTGCTATGGCTGTAGTGAATGCAGCTGTAGATGTAGAGAAGGTTGAACCTAGAGATGAGACTTTTACCAAGCAGATGTTCTCTGATGATGAACGTGAACGGTTGGATTTCTCAAGTGATGAGCAGGTAACAAGGTACTGGAGTACGAAGGAGGCTCATCTCAAGAGGATGAGGATAGGGCTCAAAACAGAGATCTCGGGTGTTATCATAGAGAGTACTGATGGAAATAGTGCTAAGGTAGTTTCTCCGCAAGGATCAAGCACTGTAACTTGTATGTGCTCTGGAGGCTGGGTTGTCACTATAGCAAAGAATTAACCTACTTTTATTGAAATTTCAATGCTCACTAGTATAAAATAATAAATAATTAATTATCCATTTTATTGTATGTTGGATTACTGGGAATACCATTATGAATACTTACGAACCCGAACTGATGATTCAAAAACAGTAAATGCATACCTTTCATCCATGGGAGAACAAGGTTGGGAGTTAGTTGCAGTAGTCGCTGCTACTGGTGGCTCACAAGATATAATGATCCATAGTTATTACTTCAAGAGAAGAAGAAAATAATTGCCATTTGATGTGATGATCTCAATTGAAATTATTATTTTATTTACCCATTCTGATCAACCCAATCACAAATCCTTAATTTTGTATAATTTAACTAATTCATCACCTCCTGGTTGACCATCCAGAATTTGATGGTCATAATAGCCTGCGACCTCGTTCTCGTCGGTATGGACAGGTGATTGAGTTGCATTGGGAGAGTGGCAAAGTATTGCCACCTCCTCTTGCAATGTGCTCAATCAGAATTCCCAGAT
>JADCLS010000014.1 GCA_026702845.1 Candidatus Heimdallarchaeota archaeon | reverse complement strand
TGCAAGAAGAGGTGGCAATACTTTGCCACTCTCCCAATGCAACTCAATCACCTGTCCATACCGACGAGAACGAGGTCGCAGACTATTATGACCATCAAATTCTGGATGGTCAACCAGGAGGTGATGAATTAGTTAAATTATACAATAAGGATTTGTGATTGGGTTGGCATTTACTGAAATTCTTAATTAAAAATAAACAAAAATTATTTACTAAATGTTAATATTCAGACCTTAAAGATATAAAATTTGGTATTTCTTGTTGTATATTCTAATTTTTCAAGATTGAAGGCTGAAATTGATAATAATAACAGATAAAACGGCGGGGCAATGAATAGTCTCATTTTGTAGACTTTTTATATTCTAATAATACCAAAAAATTATGACTTCAAAAGACATATGTAGTCATAGGAGTTTAAAGTCCTTGAATTTGAATTCTATTTATTGAAGTATTGATATTTGATTAGTAGATATTGTTATTCGACAAATCTTCATATTTGTGAGAATCCAGACTTCTTTTGCTTATTTTATATTTGACTGAATTTTGTCAGCTATGAATTTGGGAAATTAATTAAAATATGAATTACTGCATAAATTATTTAATATTTTCACAATTGAATAAATCCTTAGTATTTTTGATATTTTGTCTGTTCCAAAATCCCTATTTCTGTTGAAAAGAGGTCGTTATGGATGCACATCAGAATTCCCAACAATTAAATAAAGGTTCAATTACAAATCGCTTGATAATGTGTTCAAAAGGGTTGATGGGAAATAACTGAGGGGTTACATAGATGGTTAGAAGAGCAAGTTCATGAAAATGGATATAATATAAAATTGGATATAAATGACCTTGCCATATTACAATATTTACGTACTATAGGACCAGAAACCATTAAAGGAAATGACTTAAGAGAGCATTTTATGTATATCAGTAATTCTACTTTTTATAGAAAATTAGAAACCCTAATTTCCTTTGATTATGTATCTAAGATTTCCACACCTGATAGAGGATACATGATAACAAACGAAGGAATTAGTTTTTTGGAGATAATAAAATCCAATTTATCTTCATGAGAAAGACTATAGTAACCAATTCCCAAAAATGGGATTATTAAAACTTTATAAACTCAGTACTTTCACATAAGTCAATGAAAATGGTCGGTAAGGTATATTCAACCTTTAAAGAACAGTGGTTAAACATTTTCATACTTTGTTTATTGATAGTTTCCATGGTACCAATGATTACTAATGGATCTCAAGAAACCTCTATTCAGTATGAAGATGATGCACAATTGAATACTAATAATTTTAGTAATGATTTAACAAAAAATCAGAATTTAAATACTCCAGTTAACACACCTGTTAACACTCGGGAGGTTCCATTGAACACTCCACAGATGATACCATCACAACTATCACCTGATGTTGGTTCTGTTTTAGACTTGCCCAGTAATGGATTATCTCCGGTTGAGCAGCTTGGGGAGAGATGGGATACTATCTGGCAGGGTCAGGTAGGTGCAAATGGATATGATGGAGAGAGAAATGGTGATGTAATTGATATAAATCAAAACGGGATTCCAGAAATTCTAACCGTTATCTCAGCAACTGGGACAGATCAGTTAAGAGGGGCTGCTGGTTTCACCAAGATTTATGAATTCGATTCAAGAACCAGTGGTTTTACCAATGAAATTTATTCGGAGGCTACTGCTACCAAGACAGTTTACAGGGAATATGATGCCTTTGGTAATGGAACGATGTATTATTTCAAATGCATAATGAATGACTACTCAGGATCTGATTATCATTATATCTCAAAATATAATGCTCAGTCAAACACCTTTGTTGATGTCTCAAATTCAATCACAACCGAATCTGAACTGAATAATTTCAATATTTATGATTTTGATTTGGATGGTTCAAATGAGATTTATTTTTCCAATGCCTATTACGATGGTAGTGCATTTGGAAGATTAAAATTCAGTACAGATGGTGTATTAACTAAATCGACCATTCCATCTGGATTGAATAATGCTGAATTGATTATCGAGGATCTAGATAATGACGATCAAATGGAAATTGCCCTAATAGCAATTGATGCAGGAATTTTCATCTATGATTATAATTCTGGTAGTGACGCCTTTACCCAGACATTTACAGTTGATTTAGGTTATCATCATACTTCACTTTGGCCCTGGGATTACGATAATGATGGGATTATGAATTTATTTGCCCATGTTGAACCTACTAATGGTGCAGATATGCAGGTAGTAAATTATGAATGGAATGGAGCAACCTATGTCGCAGATTCACTCTCATTAACTGTAACTGACAGTAAATACTATTTTAGAACCGGGATTAAACCAGTAGATCTCTATGGAAATGGTACCTTAGTTGATATGCTATTCTCCAAAACAAGTTCTGGTGTATACCAATGGGGTTATGTTATCTATGATGGCCAGAATTTGATTCATAAAACTATTTTTCAAACATCAGACTCTAATGGTGGAATCTCTGCTGTACCCATTCAAATTGATATCGATCCAGAGTATGAATTATTTATCTATAATGTACGTTCATCTGATTCCCAAACTGAGAATTTCGTACTAGATCTCACTGGATCTGATCTACATCTTTCATACTACGAGGAATTCAATGATGATGTATTTAGCTCTGCTGATTGGACTAGAACAGATGTAACTAATGTTGTTTATGATGGTCATATGCATATCCCAGTAAGTGGGGGGAATGATGATTATGTCAGGTATTCCTTACCGGATAATACAAGAATCATTGAAACCAGAATCAAGCAGATTATTCCACTCAATACATATACTTTGCCAAAAATTCGTCTTTATGATGATTCTTTGAATGTTTTAGCTTATGCAACTTTCCTTTATGAGGAACCGTATGGTTGGATCCGATATGATGGAGCTTATATAAATGGAAAGAATTTAAAAGGACCAAAGGAAGCAAATACTTGGTATGATGTGCGTTGGGTGATTGATAATGCTTATTCTTCAATTACTACTTGGGTTAAACTAGCCAATTCTTCCTATTGGGAATTTTTAGATACAATTTCAATAAATGCTAAACCAACAATATTCCACTTCGAGCAAAATCTGAATTATGAATCGCATATGGACTTCTTGAAAGTATATACTGAAGGAACTGAGGTAGGGCCATCAAACAGAGATGCCTATTCTGTATATGTGGAAGACCAGGATAAAATCTACATTTTCGGTGGTAGCTCAAATGGTGGGAGTGCAGGAGCAAAATACAATGATATATGGGTATTTGATGTCCCAACTGCAAATTGGACACATGTAGAAACTGCAACTGCTCCAGCAGGAAGATATGCACATTCTATTGCCTATGATGCTGAAAGCAGGCGTATTATTATTCATGGAGGATATAGTACGACTTATCTCTCAGATACTTGGGCATTCAGTGTGGATTACTACAATTGGACACAGATGAGCTCTGGACCGATTGCCCGATCTTGGTCTTCAATGGATTACGATGCTAAAAATGACATAATTGTGCTTTTTGGAGGTAGCAATGGAGGTCAACTGGCAGATACATGGTCCTATGACTTCAATTCAGATACTTGGACAGGTATGAACCCATCAACCAACCCATCAGCGAGATCTCAGCATAGAATAACTTTTGATAATTCAACTGGCAAATTTTTGATGTTTGGTTCTATCTCTGGGAGTGCAGATACTTGGAGCTATGAATATGCAACCAATACATGGACCAATCTCAATCCTTCAAATCATCCAATTGCATTGAACCAAGCAGAGACATGGTATGATCCTGTACGAAAGAGCATTCTACTCTATGGGGGATATGACGGATCCAACTTATATAATGATACATGGGAGTTTAACTCGAAAATCAATAATTGGCTATTACTTGATCTTGACTATGAGACAGATAAGATACAGTCTAGCCCATCAATAAGCTTTGTGGATAGTATTGATAGAGCTATTTTCTTCTATGCCTTGGAAGTGTCTATTTATTCATTTGATTATGATCAAAAAACTTGGTATGGCAATTTCACTAATCTTGGTGGAGAAAATGATAGCTATACCTATTACTGGAATGATTATTACGATACAGATAAATTAGAAGCAGGAGTATTTGAGAAATCAGACACCGGAGGTGATAATTTAATGTATATCGATACAGATCAAGGATTAGCAATTATGCCTACGGATGGAGATATTGATATTAATGAGGGTTTCAAAATTCACATTGATATTAGTAAAGTAGATTTTCCCTTAATATGGGAGTCAAGAGTTAATCTTGTATCGGGAGGTTCAAGCTATAGGACACCTTGGTTGGAATTCTATTACTCTAATGGAACAAAATATATGTTTGCATTCAATTCTGCTAATTGGGTACAAGGATTAGATCCTAACATTGTTTCCACTGGTTCATCAGCAAAAAGTCCAAGTTCAGAAAATGTATGGTCCGATATACAATTTGTATTTCATAAGAATGGAACTCTAATAATCAATGCAAAATATCCTTATGAGACTGATTATACTTTAATATCGACAACCTATACAAATACTGGATTTGATATTTCATATTTAACATATGAAAAACCATTTGATAGCGTGAATTATATTGATTATTCCTTACTTTATAGCATTAAAGGTCCAGAATTGACCTTATTGAGCTCATTTAGCGTACCATCTACATGGCCTCGTGGATTAGCTTTTGATGGATCCAATTTATGGATGGTTGATAATGGTGCTGGAAATATAAAGGAGATAGACCCTTATTCAGGATCTCAAATCAGCAGTTTCAGTGCACCATATTCATCTCCTTTTGGCTTAGCTTGGAATAAAGGAACCTTAATTCATACTTCAGGTAATCCTGGAGGTGGTTTTCCCTCTCGTTATTACGAATTAAGTACTTCCGGATCTACTGTAGATATGTTTGATATTAATGCACTAGTTGGATCTGTTACTGGAGTAGCATTTGATGGAACAAATCATATATGGGCAGCATCATGGACTGATCATACAATCGATAAAATCAATTTGGACACACAAACTTCAGTTGAAAGTTTTGCTCTACCTACAATCTATCCACAAGGTTTAGCTTTTGATGGCAAGTATTTATGGCTTGCAGAAAGTGAATTTGGATCAGTAATGGTTTTAGATCCATCTGATGGATCATTGGTTTATCAATTTGATGTTCCAACAACAATACCAACTGGCATAGAGATTTCTGGAGATAAATTATGGGTTGCAGATTATGTTACCAGTAAAATACATTATATGAAAATCCCTACTAGTTATGTCAATTTAGATCCTCTACAAACAGATCTTTGGGCTTATTATGATTTCAATGAGGAATCTGGTTCTGTATTGAATGATAAATCTGAAAATCAAATTGATGGCACAATTATGGGAAATCCCACATATGAAGAGGGAATTGAAGGTTTTGGATTGAAATTTGATGGTATTGATGATTATGTTGATTTAAATAGAAACTTCATTACAACTGAAGATTTATCAATTTCATTCTTTACGAAACCTGAACAAAAACAAGGTAGCGTTTTTACTCAATATACTTCACTTTCACTTCATGACTCTTTCAATTTTGCTCCAACTGCAGATACTGATAATAAATGGTGGATGCGTTGGCATGATGGATCAAATTCTTATACTGATAGCTCAGAAGATGTTAATTATGGTCAATGGGTTCACATAGCATTAATAAAAAGTAAAACGAATAATAATGTATCATTTTATATCAATAATAATTTAATTAATTCTTGGACTTGGGATGGCACTTTATATGTAAGTCATTTATTGAATGCCTATATTGCAGCTGCAAATAACAATGGAAGTCCATATGGTTTTTATCAAGGTATTATTGATGAGGTTAGATTATATAATAAAACCCTTACACCATCCCAAATAGAAGATTTGTATCGTCAATATATGGATCCTTTAGATACCGATCTTTGGGCATATTATGATTTCAATGAGGGATCTGGTAGTGTTTTAACAGATATTTCAGGTAATAATCCTGATGGTTCTCATATAGGTAATCCTGCATATGTCACAGGGATTGATGGCACAGCACTAAAATTCGATGGAATTGATGATTGGATCAATACAAATGCGAATTTTCTCAAAACAGGTAGTCAGACCATTAGTGCATGGTTCAAACCTGAAGTAGATGCATATGGGTACATCTTATATCAGAGGTCTAATTCAAACAATGCAATGGCATTCACCATGATAAATGATGTTGGTAATCAATATAGGATGTATTACTACGATTCAGTTGGTACTATTCGACAATCACCGTATGTAGGTACTAGTCCCCAATGGTATCATATGGTAATCGTAAAAGATTCTGAAACTGGCTATGGTTATTTCTATATGAATGGGGAATTATTATCTCAAGAGCCCTATGATGGAGGTTACTATACCGTCAATGGTATTGTAGAATCAATGTGGATTGGTGGAAGTGCAGCTGGTGCTAAACTAGATGGAACCATTGATGAAATCAGAATTTATAATAAATCACTTTCTGCAACACAAGTATCTGATCTTTACAATCTACATGCATTACCTGCAGATACAATCTATCCTGAAATCAGTTCTCCAGCAGATTTCTCAATTAATGAGGGTCAGACTGGTCAAACTGTTGCCTGGACAGTGGGTGATACTAATCCATCAAAATATAATTTGACACAGAATGGCGTGTATGCTGCTACCAATTCCGATTGGGTTAATGGAACCATCTCTTACAGTTTGGATGGATTGCCAGCAGGAATTTATACGTATAACCTCTCTATTTCAGACGCAAAAGGTAACATATCATTTGATGTGGTAGTTGTGACTGTGAAATCATTAGATGATTTACTCTGGGCTTATTATAATTTCAATGAGGGAAGTGGAATTATATTAAACGATATAACGGGTAATACTCCTGGTGGAACAATTGGTGGTGATCCAACTTATGTTTCAGGAATTGAAGGTTCTGCATTGTATTTTGATGGAATAGGTGATATTATCGATCTTAATCAAAATTTTGTGAAAACTGGTCATCAGACAATAAGTGTTTGGTTTAAACCTGAGGTCGGACAAACAGGATCAATAATCCGACAACAATCTACATCAAATAATCATATAGCATTTGGACATAATTTTAATGGTGGTAAGTATATTGGCTATTATCATGATGATGGTGGAGATTATTTTGAATCTGGTTTTACTGATATCTTAGATAATACTTGGTACCAAGTTGTATTGGTAAAAGATGCAATAACTAATCAAGGAATTTTTTATGTTAATGGACAAGTATTTTCAATTCAATCCTTTGATGGGGGAGTATTTCAGAATATTTTTGTTTCAGCTACAATAGGTCTTGATTTTGAAGGTATAATTGATGAGGTTAGATTTTACAATACTTCTCTATCTGTAGTTCAAGTATCAGAACTCTATAACTTACATGCACCGACACCAGACACTACAAAACCCGACGTAACCTCCCCAGCAGATTTCTCTATAACAGAAGGTCAAACTGGACAAACAGTAGCCTGGACAGTAGGTGATGCCAATCCATCAAAATACAATTTAACACAGAATGGAGCATATGCAGCTACTAATTCCGCATGGGTCAATGGAACTATCTCATACAGCTTAGATGGATTACCTGCGGGAATGTACACATATAATCTCTCCATTTCGGATACAGCAGGAAATATATCATATGATGTGGTAGTTGTGACAATTAATGAACCACTTCCACAAGGAATGATCGTTGATGATTTTAATGATCCTACGTATGGTTATGATCCTACAATATGGAATACAGCTGATTATGGAACTGCTAATAAGGATATTTCCAGCGGAGAAACTGTTGTTTTCAGTGCTGGTGGCCATTCATTCTCAGGTGTAATCACAAAACCAGAATATAGCAATATGACTACAGTATCAGTTATTGCTAAATTCAATACTAATGTGGCATCTTGTAGAGGTAATGGATTTGGTTTCACCGATATGGCTCCCTTGACTAATAATTGGGGTTACTATTACTGGAACTCTTGGTATAATTACTCTACAACCTATGGAGCTGCGAATACAATTTCATGTTTCCAAGGTACATCAAATGATTTAAGCTTTGGATATATTAAAGATGGATATGCCTCATATTCATCTCCATACACTACAGATGCTAATTTTCACAACTATACAATCGTACGTGGAGAGGCTGAAATATTACGATATGTAGATGGAGTACTTGTTGAAACTTACACACAACCTAATCGAATCCCAACTATTGATTTACCCTTTGTGATCACCTCAACCGAATGGTGTGGTGGTGCAGGTACTTGGATAGAGATAGATAAGGTGGTTATGAAATCATCTAGTCTATCCACTTCATCAGACTTGTGGGCTCATTGGAATTTCAATGAAGGCTCTGGACTTACCTCAACCGAGCAACAGGGTACAGGTTATGATGCCACACTTCAGAATGGAGCTTTCTTTGATACGGGTGTAGAAGGATCGGGTGTATATCTTGATGGTGTCGATGATACAATTGATTTAGGCTATCATTTCCAGAGATTTGATGATATGGCTGTATCAATTTGGTTTAAACCCTTATCCCATGGTGGCAATGTATTTAATATTATTACACGTCCTACTGGGACTACAATATTCAGGTTAGATGTTGCATCAGATGGCTACTATGATTCTTGGTTCTCGACATCCAGTGGAAATGTATTTATTACAAGTGACACAATTCCAGTTGAATTGAATGTATGGGCACATGCTGTAATAATTAATGATAAAACTAATGGCAAGTTACAATTCTATCTTAATGGTAATTTGGCCAATGAGATCGCTTGGGATGGTACCTACTATGCAGTAACAACACAATATCATGCCAGAATAGGAGATGCAGAGTATACCCCAACTGGTAATTTCCATGGATATGTGGATGAGACCAAATTCTATAACACATCTCTATCTGGAACTCAAGTTACAGATCTCTATAATTTATATGCACCAGTAGCTGATATAACTTCTCCTGAAATTAGTTCTCCAGCAGATTTCAGTGTGAATTATGGAGATATAGGAGATACGGTTGATTGGTCAGTTGGGGATGAAAATCCCTATAGATACAATATTACCCAAAATAGTGTATTAATTGTAACTAACCAATCATGGAATAATGGAACAATATCCTATTCCCTCGATGATTTAGCCATAGGTACCTTCACGTATAATCTGAGTATATCAGATGTGGCAGGAAATATTGTATTTGATGTAGTTGTTATAACAGTAATAGATGCTACCGCACCTACTCTAAATTCTCCTAATGATTTACAATATATTGTAGGATCAACCGGTAATGAGATCACCTGGTCTGCATCAGATATTCAGCCTGATTATTACGATGTGACTATTAATGGATCTGCTTATATCTCTGGACAATCTTGGACATCAGGTAGTATAGTTGTTGATATTGATGGCTTTGCGGTTGCTTCATATACATTCGTAATTACGGTTTATGATTCTTCAGGATTATATGCCCAGGATACCGTATTTCTTACTGTAACCACACCTGCTACCACACCACCTTCAGAACCCCTAAATGTATTGATAACATCAAATCCTTCCCAACTAACCATTAGTTGGTCAGTTCCATCCTCTGATGGTGGAATTGGAATAGATGGATATAAGGTTTATAGAAGTACAACATCAGGCTCGGGTTATACATTGCTAATAACAACCACTCAGCTTATCTATGCTGATCTCAGTGTATCAAATGGAGTCGAGTACTTCTATGTGATCATTGCATACAATGCACAAGGAGATTCACCCTCATCTGTAGAGGTAAGTGCCATTCCTGCAGGAATCCCTGGGTCTCCCACCAATGTTCAGGCAACTGCTGGAGATACTGAGGTTACTCTCACTTGGTCAGCACCTGTAGACACAGGTGGATTACCGATTACAACCTATGCAATTTACAGAGGCACTAGTTCAGGATCTTATATTTTCCTAACAAATGTCACAATTCTGACCTATTTAGATACCTCAGTGGCAAATGATATAACTTACTACTATGTTATTACTGCTTTCAACGCTCAGCATGAAAGTCTCATATCAAACGAGGTATCAGCAACTCCTGTGCTTCCTGGAACGGTGCCAGATGCACCAACCAACCTTCAAGTTACACTGGATGGAACCTCAATAATTATTGATTGGCAAGCACCTGTTGATAATGGAGGACAACCAATTACTGAATATTACGTTTATCGTGGAACAACTAGTGGATCCTTGAGTTTCTTAGGTAGTTCTACAACTCTCCAGTTTATAGATACTATTAGTTTAGCTGAGGAGACGACCTATTATTACCAAGTTTCAGCTATCAATGCAAAAGGTGAATCTGTAAGAGCATCTGAGGTGAGCATTTTCTATGATCTAGCCCCTACAATCATTACAGGTTTGACGATTTTAGGAAGTGATCAGTCAATAGAAATCCAATGGAATTCTGAAGCATCAGCTAATAATTACTTAATCTATCGCAGTTTGGATGGCTCAAATTTTGTATTCCTTGCAACTACCAGCTCTCTAAGCTATATCGATTCTGGTTTGACAAATGGTCAGACCTACTATTATTACGTGACTGGTGAGAATGCCATTGGAGAGGGTGATCCCAGTAATACTGTTTCTGCATATCCCTATACTACTCCATCCACACCTGTATTGGATGGTTCAGTGGCATCAGAAAGCATAACACTAACTTGGGTAATCTCAGATGATGGTGGTAGCTCTATTACTGCAATTTCTATCTATTATTTAGTTGAAGGTGATGGCAGCTACACTTTACTGGATACCATCATTGAAAATAGTTACACCCATAATGGGTTGATTAATGGAGTTTCCTACTCATACAAGATAGTGGCTACCAATGAGGCAGGAAACTCTAATGAATCAAATGTTAAAATACTGATCCCTCTAGGTCCACCAAGTGTACCTTTAGAATTCAATGCACAGGTAAATGATGATGAGGTAACTCTGAGCTGGGCTGCACCTAATACTGATGGAGGTAGCCCAGTGACAGAATATAGAATTTATCGATCAACCACCTCAGGTTCAGGATTCGTATTTCTAGTCTCCACAACATTGACAGAATTTCTAGATCAAGGATTATCCTATGAAACTACGTACTATTACAAGGTGGCTGCTGTTAATGCATTAGGAGAAGGGCCTCAGGCTTCTGAAATTGAGGTGTATATTGCAATTAATTTAGATTTACCACCTGCACCTACAAATCTAAATGCGACATCAGGAGATGGGTTTGTATACTTAGAATGGTTAGGAGACGCTGAAGTTTACAATATTTACAGAGCAGATGAAACCAACTCTAGATTATTCCTTGGCAACACGACCAATCTATATTACACGGATTCTACTGTATTAAATGGTATCCTTTATCAGTATTTTGTCACAGCAGTAAACAATGCTGGTGAGAGCAGTATATCAAATATCGTTGTAGCTCAACCACAAGAAGAAGTTCCTCCACCCTCAGCAATCATAGAAATAGATGGTGTATCAATGCCTGGTTATAACTACATCTACTGGAATTATTCAGTATCAGGTGTTGAGTTTGTTATCCATAGAGCTGAGTCTGGGGGGAATTTCATTTCAATTGGCTTAACATCTGCCAAATTCTTCGCGGATTATGATGTAATCGCCGGTAATAGTTACCAATATTATGTTATTGTGATTAATTCGGGTGGTTCAAGTGATTCTTCCTCTGAAGTGGTTCTAGAAGCTCTTCCAGGGTCAGGCTATCCCTCAACAGTAACCAATTTTGATGCGGCTGTTTCTGATAGTGAGGTTATCCTCACCTGGAACCCACCGCTCCAAAATGCTCAGGGACTTATCTATCACATCTATAGAAGTACTAATCCAAATACATTATCTCTTATCGGAAATACTACAACTACTGAGTTTATCGATAATACAGTTGTGAATTATATCATCTATTACTATGCAATAGTTGCAGAGAATGATATCGGAGAAAGTAGCTTCTCTGAAGTGATAAATGTTATGTCACAACCTGCAATCGCACCGTCTACACCAGATGGATTTACTATTGAAGCCACAACGAATGGTGTGTTCTTGAAATGGAATGAACCAGAAAATCTTAATGCTGAGATTGTAGGATATACGATCTTAAGATCAGTAGGAAGTAATGAATTCACTGAATTAACCGTAACTTATGCTTTGAATTTCACTGATTATGCAGTCAGTGATGGAGTAAGTTATAGTTATAAACTTCTAGCATTCAATGAGTTTGGATCTAGTGAAGAGGTTGGTCCTTTGAATATCCTCTTTGAATCACCAGGTACAGTGCCTCATGCACCTGTTCTCACAGGGGATTCAAATGGTAATGTAATTTCCTTAACATGGACTGAACCCTCTTATGTAGGATCTGGAATTGTTAAATATATCATATATCAATCGGTAGACAATCAGAATTTCATTGTATTAGCTGATACTACTACAACTTCGTACACAGATACAATTGAAAACCCTGGGATGACATATTACTACAGAGTGAGTGCTGTAAATGATCAGGGTGAATCAGCTTTATCTAATTCAGTGGCTGTTTCTACCCAAATGGGTACAGATCTGACTAACCAGTTAACCTCACTTTCTGCAATGCAAAATGGAGAGATAATTGTGGTAACTTGGGAGGTTGATTCTAGCACTGGAATTCAAAAGATACTGTTATATCGAGATGATGGTAATGGTTATGCGTTAATAGCTATCCTTGATAGAGACACAACGACTTATTATGATGGAAATGTCATTTATGGGTCATCATACACATATAGATTGGCAGCTAATCAAGAGGTTCATTCTGAATCTTTACAAAGTAACACTGTGAATTTTGTCAATCCAAATGCTGAAACGACAATTGAAGAAAGTGAAGGATCATTTTTACCAATAAGTATTGAAGTCGTCATTCTTAGCTTTGCTCTATTTGGTCTCATAATGAGAACCAATTTCTTAAGAAGGAGGGAAGAACTATGAAAATTAATCAAACACATCTATTTAAATCCATAATAGTATCTGTCCTAATAGGACTGTTACTTGTATCGTTAGCACCAGCTTCTGCAATTAAACCAGATGCACCTTCTACAACATCGCCTGTAACTCCAATTGATACTGAAATTAAAGAAACAGATCCTACCGATAATTCATACATCATAGAACCTCAATCATCTGGTAGTGGAAATGAAATTCCTATAGTTTCTTCATTAATTCAATTAACTGAAACTGAATTTCCAAATGATATTACTCAAGGTACATTTGAGGATAAAGTAGAAATTTCCTTAGGAATCTTAGAGCTTAATTATGGGATGTCAATATCTGTTACCCAAGTTGGCAATACACGAACAGTTAAGGCATCTGCGGGTATATACTTAGACTTGACCTTGAGTTTTGAAGATATGATTGTTCAATTAGCAGAATTATTAATTCATGATATTGATCAAGATATTGAAGCTATTATTGTGACGCTTGCTGAACAATCTTCCAATGCAGCTGATGAAATTCTATCATCATTAGTTGCATATTTAGTGAAAAACAAAAATGCATCTTGGTTTAAAGAATTATTAGTTTCAATTAATGCAGATATTGAATTCACGTATACAAGAGGTACCTTTACTGCTGAAATATCTAAAATAAGCTTATGGGGGCAATTTAAATTGGATGTCACCATCCCTACTGATAAATTGCTCGCTTTTCTAATATCATTAGCAAGTGGAGGTAGCTTAGCATTCTTAGCTCCTTACGTTGATAAATTATCCGACTTCTTAACACCTATTAAAATTGCCTTCAGCTTTAGCTTGACATACTACCCTTCAACATTTTGTGTTGAACTGGCAGTTACAAATTTTGCTTTTGAAATTGGGATAGGAATAAAAATTGGTCTCGGTTCACTTTTGACTGCAAATATCAACTTTATATCAAAATTTGATAAATTAAAAATAAAATACTATTTTGGTATTCCTACAGGAATTGAATTACCAAGTAGTTCTGTATTTTATATATCATTGGACGGAAATATCCTTATTGAGAAATTTAACTATAAAATTCCCCTCAGATGGGGTTGGCCAACAGCAGAGTCAGATAATAAAGCATTTATGAAGTTATCTGCGGGATTAGATCCTGAAGATAAACCTATTTCATGGATACCAGCTGGTGAACCCGTTAAAATATCTGCTTTTATTTATCATGATGATGTGTCAACACCTGAAAAATATGACCCAACAGGACAATGGGATATTAAATTCAAATTATTAACTCCAAGAGGAGATAAAATTCATTTAAAAACCGATTACACAAACAGTGCAGGAGAAGCATCGTATACTTTCTATGCTACCCGTGATGGATCAGATGGACCTTATAGCATACAAATATATGATGGTCTTATTCTAATTGCTGAGCGCACTTTATTTATTAAAAAGTTTATAAGTAAAAAAATTGATAACAGTGACCTTCACCCAATACCTGAAGTATTAGTTTCTGCATCTGGAATAGCCGAATTGGGAAGCTCTCAAACACTGGATTTAACAATTAACTTCAAGAATATTGGAGACCAAAATTCTGGCGCAGGTAGTGGAACTCATGTCTATCTGCAAAATGCAGTTATCGTCGCAGTGAAGCCTAATCAATTCAGGAACTACCTAGTCCTAGGTAAGGCAACTACGAGTACTTCTGTTTCTGATATTTATGTTCAGTCTGAAACAACTTGGTCTTCTAGTACATCAACCTACAATTTAATGGAAATCTATGATGAATTGACAGTAGGTGAAACTCGATCAGTCACAATAACTATCAAAGCTACTGATAATAATCCCAAACTATTCTATAGAAGCTGGTTAGGAGATGCTGATAATTTCATCTGGAATGACATCGCGAAAATCTATCAGAATTATTATACAAGAGATAACGATAGAAGGCTCCTTGAAGAACAAGTATTATCTAATTATATGACTCTTCCAAGGATCCAGTATATCGAAGAAACATCCACTCAACCCTCGTTAGCACCTACTGTACTCAGTGGTCCTTCTTCTAGTACAACAGGAGATTTCTCAATTAATTGGAATGCAGTAGGTTACTCTGTAGATAAATACATAATACGTGAGTTTAGTGACAGTTCTTTGAGAAATATAGTAGCGAGTTGGTCTACAACTAGTACAAGCATTTCATTAAATGACAGAGGGGTGGTTGGATCACTAGTTTATCGATACTATGTGGTTTATGCAATTGATATAAATGGTCAAACAAGCCCATACTCCAATATCAAAAGAGTAAGTATCAATATTCCAGATATTGGAGAATATATGCTTAAAGTTGCACCAGATCTATATGGAACTGGTGAGAAAGAGGTTGATGAACGCGACTTTACAGTGCGTTGGGTAAATGCCCAGTTCTGTGTGGGTTGTGCTGGATGGTTTGGTGACTACAAAGTTTTCTATACCAAGCCAAATGGAGAGACGATAACATCAGTTGTAAGAGATTTAGAATATCCTGTTTCTAATGCTGCTGATGGTCGTCATACATTTGTTGTTGTAGCTCTTGAAGATGGGATTGAAATATCTGAGAGAAGCGAACCTGTTGTATATGTAGTATCAATTCCTCCTCCTCCAAGTAATGTTATTGTGATGGGTAATCCAGTTTTTGGTATAGGATCTGAAATCTATATCTCAGTTCCTGATGTATATCGACAGGGTAGTTCTACCTTTATTACAAGTATGACAGAGGCCAAGTATTATATATATAATACTCGCACTGATCAAATGATTCATTCTGGTGATTTGGTATATGTTTATCTCAAAGAAACCTGGGGAACATTCCAATTTTGGTCTGCAATGGATCCATTACCTTTTACCTTCCCAGATGGTTCCTATTATGTAAGAGTCTACTTTAACGATGGATTCGCATCTGGTATGAGCCCCAAACCAACACATTTCGAGGGATTTGAAAATGTAGGCCCAACTGGTGATGGTGGATCGATGTATATTTCATCTCCAAGAAAATATGTTGATATTGATGCTGATGGTGTTCTTGATCATATCTACATTTATAGAGACATGTTGCAAATTAAGAGTCTGGAATACGGATTACTTCCAGGATGGCCTGTAAATATCAAATACAATGATAGGTACTCCGATTATTGGGATGCTAATGTTCATGTACATGATGTAACTGGAGATGGAGAACCTGAAATCCTCATCACATATCAGAGTTATGATGCTGCGTGGAAGCACATAGTTAGAATTTACGACCTTTTGGGCAATGAAGCTTCATATTCACCATTTATAACTGAGATTACAAATTCTTCACCCAATCAAATTACAAATTTAGTGTTTGCAGATTTGGATAATGACGACATTGATGAAATGATTTTCCACCATGGTAAAAATAACCGGATCTCATTTTATGCTCTCAATGGAGAGGATGGATCTGACGTCTCTGGATTCCCTAAACATGATCTTGGAGTAACTACACCTGCTAATTCTGGCGGAAGAACATTGATGATGGATATTGACGAGGATGGTCAATTAGAAATTATCGGATACAATGTAGATGGGCAAGTAATTGCGCTTTCTCTCTCAGGAACTGTTGAAGGCATATCACCTGTTGTTCCCAACTTTGGACCATCAGGAGAACCATATATTGCTGATGTATGTGGGTCATCTGCACCAGACCTAATTCTTGGAGGTTCATATTATCTTTATAATCCGAATGGTGATGATTACACTGCACATGGGCTTATTGTTCTGGAAGCCAAATCTGGATGGATTACTAATCCAAAGAAGATGGAAGCACCAGATACTAGTTTATATGTGGCAGCAGTGGGTAATTTTGATTCTGATAGCAAACATGAGATTATCTTAGCTCGAAATATCCAGCATATGTACTTATCAGAGTATGCGAGTTTCGATTATTGGGACTTCACAGTTCATGATGTGGGAACTTCAAGCACAATATCTAGTACTGGACGTTATTTGATGTCAAAAGTAGGTACTGGTAATATGATGCCCTTTGATTTTGATGGTGATGGTATTGATGAGATTATAGCTTCTGGAATGGGAGTGAATGTAATAAATCATTTGGGTCAGATTATCTATCCAGGAGTGTTTACTGCCACTATGTTGTCCTCTCGAATGATTCCAACAGATATTGATGGTGATGGACTGATAGAATTTATCGGTGCAAACATCCTTGAATCAGATCTCCCTTTTACTCAAACAGGAGTATCAAATCATCCACAAATCCAGTATTGGGATACGCAATCTGATTTATTCAAACCTTCAATTTATTGGAGAAATGAGGATCTGTTTGATGGTCTCCTACCAGTAAATGTCTACCTAGATGACAATTATGGAACAATTAGCGAAGTGGAACTAATTGTTGATGGTCAACTTTATTATCGTGATACAACACCAAATTATGAGAAATACATTAATATGAATCTGGATTTAGGAGAAGGAGCTCATGAAATCCGTGTAATAGCAACCGATGCAAACGGAAATCAACGAATAGTTGAAAGAACTGTTACTATAGACAGACAAGGACCAGAAGTAGTCTCCACTAATCTTCCACTAAGTCCAGTGATCCATACTACATTTGATTCTGCTATTAGTCTTCTACTTGTTGTTTCTGATGACTCTGGCTTGGAATCAAATGTTACCTTCTACCTCGATGGAGAAGTTGGGTTTACCCAGTTAGTTAATGGGCAGATTAATCTGAACTTCAACTTGCCTGCTGGAATGTATCAATTGCTAATTCAAGTCAAAGATTTAATGGGAAACCCACTCAATCTGCTATATGTATTTGAGATCGTAGATGGTATAACTGATCCAAGCAATTTCCAAGTTCAGGGTACTGATGGTTCAATTCTCTTGACCTGGGATGTGCCACAATCCACTGGTGAAGGATCAATGGCATATTTCCTAATTTATCGTTCTACTGACGGTCAAACTTTTGGAGATTACATAGCCAATACCAGTCGATATTATTTTGTAGATATGGAGGTCACACCAGGAATTTCGTACTATTACAAAGTTGTAGCGGTTAATGATCTAGAGGAAACTAGCCCTGGTGATCTCATTATTCCTGGAATTGCGTCTGAGATTTCTGCCCCTCGTCCTGATACCCCAACTGGATTATTAGGAACAGGTCAGAATGCAAAGAATGAATTATCTTGGAATGCCGTATCTAATGCAGATTACTATAGAATTTATCGATCTCATATGGGAAGTTTTGTCTCTTGGGGAATCAGTACAAATCCAGAATTTGTAGACATTGATTTACTCAATGGTGACAGCTACAGGTATTTTGTGTCCTCTATAAATGAAATCGGTGAATCTGCTCCTTCAGAGACAATAGAAGTAATTCCAAGTGCTGATGGAATAGTCCCTGCTGCCCCAGTAATAGAAGGTATTAGCTATGAACAACGAGCAAAAATAATATGGACACCTCCTTTCGCAGGTCAATCTCCGATAATTAAATATGAAATCTATCGTGGGGATAGTGCAACTACGATAACTGAATATCTGGGTTCAACAACATTACTTCAATTTATAGATGGTGATGTAAACATTGGAGATGATTATTTCTATGCTGTGAGAGCAATAAATGCAGAAGGATCAAGTACGTTGTCAAATGCAGTTCAAATTATTATTGAGGAAATAATCGTCTCAGAACCAACAATCTCAGAAGAACCTTCTATGTTGCCAATCTCATGGCTCACAGTGTTATTTACACTGTTAGCAGTACCAAAACTAAGAAGAAAAAGCAAAGGAATGTAAAACTCTTTCAACTTGAATTTCTGAAATCAATTTTCTTATCTATTCTCATCTATTAATTTAAATTATGCTTAATAGAAGCTATAACTACTATAAACTCAAATCTAAAACCCTTACTTAAATAGTAAAAAAATACTATTTGACAAATATAGTATCAGTCTCATAGTATATTTTTGGATGTATTTTAATACTATGAGTCACATAATACTATCAGTCACACATGAAGAAGGATATACTTGAACTGTTGAGCCACTGGAAAGGAAGATTACGGGGGAGTTTCCTTGATCTAGCAATTCTTTATATGGCTGCATTTAGCTCAGAAACATTGTATCCCTATTCAGTAAAGAAAAATTTGGAAGAAAAATGGGGAGAATTAAGTCCTCCCTTACCTACCATATACAGCACTATTGATCGCCTGGAAAAGAAAAATCTGATAGAATCAAAAGCAGATGTAGATGGCCCACGTATTAAAAAAATACTCGTGATCAAGGAAGATGGTTGGATTGCACTGGAAAAAATGATGGAAGAATTAAAACAATTTCTCAATGTATTTGAACATCATGAGGAGGATGTGCTGTTTCCAAAGTTCCTGAAGAGGTGATAGATCTTGACAAATGACATATTAAATATTGAAACCAGAACAAAAATTGCTGCTGATGCAGCATTAACGATCCAGCAGTACCTAAACGATCTGAACCAGAGTTTGGTAGCTAATGGAATTGACAACTCTTACAGCATTGTTTCTGATACTGAAGAGATTATAATTGATGTTCTCAATGGAGTAGGTTCCCCAACTAAGCTTGGAACAGATGTTGTGATGGATCTCATCCACAAGGAGATTGGCACAGTAGAGACATTTGTGGCACAGTATACATCCGATAAAATGGCATATGAAACAAAAGATGGCATACAACTTGTCAAACGCAGAAGATTGACTAATCAATCTCCAAAAACTGCTCTTCAACATGTCACTTCACCAATAGTCAGTTTGATCCTAAAAACTGCAGTGTTAAGTACTCCAGCTTTATTATTTATTGGTTTCTTGTTTGCATTGATGAACCCCAATCATTTTTTTGATAATCTTGTATATGCTAGACTAGAACCAACAATATATTTTGTTATTATTGCTACTGTTCTCTTTATTGGTCAAGAAGTATATTCAGGTATAACTGGCAAATTAATCCTAGAAAAAGAATCTAATAGAAAATTACGGACTTTTCATAGAGGTCTGCTTAGTACACATCTTTTATTTGCAGTTCTCACCAATTATTTAGTTCTAAGAGAAGTCAATCATTATCTGGCACATTCATCCACAGATTGGGATTCATATCTATCTAACATCTTTTTATTTGATCTGCTTGCTGATTCAGTAGATTTGTTGTCAATAATATTCTCAATTTTCGTTGTAACAGAGTGTGTAGTTTTATTGAGAGATCACTTACCCAATTTGTATCCATTAGAACCTGAGTTTAAACATTCTATCAGATTTCTCACACCATCCTATATACTTATAGAGATTTCTTTATTCATTCTTTTCATAACATATTATCAATCTATAGAAGAGTTGGAATGGATTGTCATGGTGACAAGTACAGTTGCATTTTACTGGATCTGGTTACGAAATATCAAAGTTTCCAGTCGAGTTTATGTGATGATTTTTACCATCCAAATGCTTGCAATACAATTTGATATAGATATGATATATTTCATAAATCTCTACTGGCCCTATCTAGGGGTAAAATTATTCCAAGCAATTTTTATGATGCAAAGACCTAAGATTATCCCATCATCAATTAAACAAAGATATCTAGATTATTATGAATCTCAAAGACGTGAATAATTTTATTATATTAGAATATGATAATCTCATTTTGGCGGTTTTTCAAAGCTACTTGATTCAAATTTGCAAGTAAGTAGACAAATCCGAATTTAGTAAATGTCTTTCGTTCGTGCCCACGAATAATATATATTAAATATTTGCATTTTTCTAAAAAAAAATCCGTGGATATTCTTTAATATCTTACTAGGATCATAATTCATATGTCCGAAATAAAGATGAATTGTTGGGAGTACAAGAAATGCGGTCGTGAGCCAAATGGATCAAAATCAATTGAGCTTGGAGTATGTCCAGTTCCTCTGGAACGTTCCTTAAATGAGACACATAGTGGTCGGAACGCGGGAAGAGCTTGTTGGGTAGTGGGAGGATCATTGTGTGGTGGTGCAGTTCAAGGAACTTTTGCTTCCAAATACAAAAACTGCAGGGAATGTGATTTTTACTTGAAAGTAAAGAATGAGGAACCAAGATTCCATTTAATGGCTGTTTTGGTTCATAAAATAAGAGCTTAATTAATTCAAATCTTGCCAGACTTATTTTTTTCCATTTCATTGAATTGATCCAGCAGATGATCAATCTCTACACCCATAGTATCTGTATTTATCATTAATATATTTTTATTCAATTTGAATCCAAATTCATCCGGTAAATCAATCAACCAATCTATTAAATCAAATTTGTCCATTTTTAGCATACCCGCAAGATCGTCAACCTCTATCTCCTCGTACCTTGTAAGAATTTTCTTGAATTTTTCCAATCTGTTCTTTGCTTTAGTTGTATCACCACCTGAGAGTGCAAGAAATTGCCTAATATTATCAGCTAAATCAATCTCTCTGTATTCTTTTGCTCCATCAGCTTTCTCAGGAGGCCTCGAGAAACCGAGCAGTTCTCCTCCTATCCCAAGATCAGGTGCTCCGCTCATCCCCCCAGTAATCTCAGCCTTGATCTTGGCTACACTAATCAGCTCTTCAGATATCTGAAATTTATTATCTTGGGTTGCTTTTGTTTCTAGATAACTACCAGGTTGAAGATACAGGAAGGTAAGATCGCATCCTCTATCTCCCACAGATAATAACTCACCACTTGGAGAGAAAGCCACAGAGCGATTACTGTCACTTCCTACATGATCCGTGCCAAAGATTTTATTTTTTGCTATATCAAGAAAACGGAGATGGTAGGCAAAGCCCCAAACAAGTCTACTATATGTGTTATCAAAAGCAACTCTACCCCATATATATCCCACGTCTTCAAATTGTTGTACGATTGTTTTGGCCTCGATATCGATACAGATTAAAGTCTCATTGAAGAACATGTAGATACATTTATTGATGGGATTGTAAAGCAATTCTTCTTCTCTTTTGAATGAAGGTATATCTATAGAGATTTCCTTTTCTCCAAAGTGCCATCCTCCTTGGCGTTCCATCCTATAAATTTCAAGCTTATTGTTGTGTCGATTACTCACCACCAACCAATTTTCACGTTTTTTCTTTATCCAGCTCAAGTGCCTACCAAAATGATTATTGGTGATCCCAAGTGTATCTAGCAAATTCCCATTCATATCAAATAGTTTGATTATATCTCCAACCCAACCCCATACAACAAGAGCTGGTTGCTGACCAGGTGTAAATTCAATATCAATAGTGTAGTATTCGCAATCTAACGTATGCCTCCACAATTCATCAAATTTTTCACCATCTCTAACTACTATATCCTTACCATCATTATGTGCAAAATACCTTCCATCTCTTGAAAATTTACATACAATCACACTTTTTGCATCAAATACATTTCTGTAATGATGGTCGTAATAGAGTTTATTGTTGAAAATGTGGATAGTATCCATTCCTGAACAAGCAACAGCGAAGTACTTACCATCAGGTCTCCAGACTTGATCATAAATATCTGTTGGAAATTTATCTTCTGATCCAAGAGGAAGTTTAGATGCTTGATACATGATCAGATGATCATACAGAAGAGATAAAAAGTTAATGTAAATCAATTAGATAAACGTATGAGTGTTACATTAAAGTCAATACGTGAAGTTTTATTGTAAATTTAATAGATACTGATTACTTAAATAAATTCTTGTTTGTATAGAAATAGCAATTATAAAATTATTCAATATTAGCTAACCTTAAATTTACTGAATCGTTGGATATATGTATGTCAGATCTATCTAATCTCCGTTCCACATTGGAAATAATATTCCAAAGAGGGAATTATAAAGAGGGATTAGATCTAATTGAAAATACTATCAATAATATTCCAGAGAATTATATTTCTGAGTTTTTACTCTACAAAGGTCAATTATTGCGATTATCTGGTGATTTCTCTGCATCTTTAGCAGTCAATGAATTACTTGCAGAGAGAGAAAAGGATCCATTACTCTTGACCCAAGTCTATCTTGAAACTGTATATTGTCTTTGGTTCATAGGATCAATTATCGATGCCAATTATTTTATTGAAAACGCTGAAAATTTGCTTCATGAAATTAATGATGATGGATCTCGAATGTATTACCAGACAAGAGCAAAGTATCATCATCTAAAATATTTGATTAGTTATAGCTGGACAGATCCACAAGCAGATAACTATCATGTACACGAATCAATCAAATTCAATAAACTGGCCAATGATCAGAAAAATCTTGCTTTATCTTATAATAATATGGGAGTGTATTTCTGGTATAACTACAAATTGTATGATGCTCTCAGTTATTTTGAAAAGGCTCTTACTATACTGCAAAAATTAGATAATAAGACTGATTCTGCCTTATGCATTTCAAACTTAATTGAAATATGTTTGTTACTTGAAGAAGCTGATAAAATCCATCAATATGAAATCATGCTTTCCAATTTATATGAGATAAATAATCACAAAAATAAATACATTGATTTGTACTATGAATTCATCACAGCCTTGTTGCTTTCTCGAGGAGACCGAATGAAGGATCGAGTGTTAGCAGAAGAAAAATTCATAGAGGTGATCGCCAAAGCAAAGCAATTACATCCACAATTTTATTCTAATTCAATATTCAATCTTTGTATACTCTATATATTTGAGCTCAAGGTTATGGAGAATAGTTCACTTGTACAGAACATTAACGATTTGATTAACGAATTGATAGAGTTTGGTGAGGAACAAGCAATTAGCCCAATTGTGTTTCAAGGTAAACTGCTTCAAGCAAAACTACTGATGCTAGAAAATGATCTAGAACATGCAAAGAAAATACTTTTGGATATAAATTTTGAATCTCAATCATTAATTGATAAACGATTGGCAAATCAAATTTCAATAGAAATGGATAAACTCCTAGATCTGGAGGTTATGATGAATACAATCGATAAGAATGATTCAATACTAGATCGAATGCAGTACGTTGACATTGAGGAATTGATGATGTCCATGGCTATTCGTAAATATAATGTAGAAATCGTCAATGAATATCCAGTTGCTATGATACTCATCAAGGAAGATGGCGTCGAAATCTACACTAAAGTGTTTGAGAAAGATAGAAAGCTAAATGAGCAATTAATCGCATCATTCCTATCAGCTATCAATACTTTCGGTCATGAAGCCATAGGTGTTACAGCTGGGAAATTCATTGAACGTATCAAACTAGGAGATCATACCATCACCATGGTCAAGCATGAGAAAATTGTCTTCTGCTATATTCATAAAGGTAATTCGACCTTTGCACTTAAAAGAATTAATGCTCTAATTTCTAATTTACTGGAAATTGAAGACATGCTGGTTTTATTCAGCTCACTCTTTACCATTCTATCTCCTATACATTTAGATATTCTAGATAGAATTACTTCAAAAGTGTTTGATCCAATTATCAATTAATGCTTACTTTTGATGATATACAAGAAAAAACAATTCTTTTTCTTTGTTCTGGTAACATTATTAGGTCTGCATTTGCTGAAATCTATGCAAAACATTTGGGGTTAAAAAATGTGCACTCTGCAGGTACAGTTTATTTCAATAATGCTATCACTCAGGAAGCAGCGAGGAGGTTAATAGAAGAAGGTGTAGATATGGATCTATTAAATCAATTTCAACCAACTCATATTAGTGAGTTACAATTGATAAATCCTCGAGAGTATATCATATTTGGTATGAAACAAGAACATTTGGATAGTACTTACATCCAGAATTTTCCATATAAATTTTTGTTGTCTGAGATCAATGATGAAAAATATGAAATCAAGGATCCCTACTTTGAGGGAGGATATAACGAAGTATTTGATATGATCAAAAATCTACTCGAGAAGCTCGTCTATAACATCCTTGGTAGTGATTTTAGGTTTAATAAGTAGAAAATAACCGACAAATAACACAACAGGAATTAAGCTATAAAGTAAGCCTGGAACAAAATACTGAGTTGTTCTCATAGTAAAAATGAATGTCATCAATGAAGTTAACCATACAAGTATAAGTGCGATTGGAGCTGTTTTCTGAATAATTTCTCCTTCAATCCCAGGTTTATCGATAACTGCTGCTGCATTTGCGATTTTTGCTGGTGATAAAACACTTGCCAGACCTCCTCCAATACCATTAGATGCACCAATTATCACAGGATCAACACCAATAATAATTGATGTTTCTTTGTGGTAATTAGTGAACATGGCAATTGCAGATGTCTCAGAACCGGTAACAAAGCCTCCAAATAATCCAATAAAGGGTACAGCTAAGGCATAATAGTTTCCAGTAAGATTCTGAGTAACTAATGCAAGAACATAGACCATATTATTTACATCATCTATCAAATCATGTGATCTGGCAGATATCCATAGATTATTGTTATCAATAAGTGTACCTGAATGATTTAGAACATAAGCTACAGCAAAGAAGACAGATGCTGCTAGCATTGGTCTAATCGCTCGTTTAACTCCAATATTCATGGTTCTACGGATTGTTATATTATCATGAGCTAGGAAAAACATTGATAGAATTGTTGAAACTAGTACCCAGAAATATGCCTGCCAGAAAACTCGAGTGTATACTGTAATAGCAGGTATTAACAATCCTCCTACTTCCTTGGTTCCTATAGTTATAGGTAATGCTAAATCTTTGAAGAGAAATATATAGAGAGGCCCAACATTGGTAATTACACTCAAACTGATCAAGATTATCCATGGTGATAATGATTTGATTAGTGGAAATTGTTTGGCAAATTCTATTTCTTCTTCAGTGAGAACTGATTCGTCTATGATCTCATAACCTAAAATTTTTGTTAATCCCAGTGATACAATCATGACTGCAAGTCCCGCGAATACACCCGTCAATGTTGTCAAACCAAGTATATTGACTAGAATTGTGGTGAAACCTGCTGTAAGTCCAGAAACTATAGCATAAAGGATTGATTCCCTATTTCTTAATTCATTGAACCCACCTGCAATAAATAACATACCAAAGGCAATACCTGTGGTTATTACTGGCATGAACCATGAGAAGACAATTCCAGCCTCCTGTAATGGAATACCCATAATATCTGCAAACACAACCGCAGGAATTGATAGTAAAGCAAATGTAGTCAAAGGGTCATATCCTAAAGCAGGCAAGGCCACTGCTACAAAACCTGAATATCCCATGGCTAACATGATTGGGGGTAAGATACTAATTGGGGTTGCACCTATGGACACTAGAAATGTACCGAGACCGAGATTGAGGAACATAATTTGAAATCCCTTTGAGCCTCCGCCACCTAGAGTTTTAAAGAAAATTATGACTCGCTTTAGTGCACCAGTTTGTTGCATGTAGGTGATCATAAGAATGGATGATCCTACCATCAGAGAAATGGGGAAAGATGCTACAATTCCAGCTAAAGATGCTAACAGAATGACGATAATATCCGTATCAAAAAATAGAAGAGCAAATGTTGCAAGTATAAACCAAGTAACATAACCTGCAGAATCCGCCTGCCACTTAAATCGCAATAGCAATACCAAAGCAATGATAAATGGAAATATAATGAGTAAAAATGATAGGGATAACTCCATTCATTTTACACAATTCAAATAATCAATATTAATTAGATAGGATATCCCTAAAATATTAGACATATAATGATAATTTTATTAACAATTATTCAATGAATCTGTAAGAAAATTGAAATTTCATTATATCGAAATTAAATTTAATGGCGAAATGCCCTTTTTGTGGTAGTCAATTTCAAGGTAAAGAATTGCAAATACATATTCATACTAAACATCGTGACCAAGAGGATACATTTGAGAGAATTGTTCCAGCACGTAAACCCAAATCCAAGGTACAGAAGAGGATAGTAGTGGATGGAAATAATGTTGCATACACCCAAGGAAAACCTGAAGTAAGTAATATCAAATTATGTAGGGCATTCTTAAAGAGAAAACAATATGAACCCATTATAATAATCAGTTCAGCTCTTCGTCATCAAATAGATAAACCCTTGGAGTTGATTAGAATGATTAATCTCAACTGGGTAATAGAGGCAGAACCTGGTGAGAATGATGATATCTTAATTATTGAAACAGCCTTTGCAAAGCAATGTAAAATTATTAGCAATGATCGATATTTAGATCATAATCCTAACTTTAACTGGGATATACAGGCAATTATTCTCAACTTTCAGATCATCAACAAACAATTCAAAATAACTAGAATTTAATGTAAACATCAAGCTAATGAATTTGAAATGATCCTAATTTGAAAAATAGATGCTATAATCAATTCCTAGGCTATAAAACTTATATTTCTACTTAAATCAATGAAGATTATGGCAACATCAGATTATGAGCTACCCTTTCTTCTTATTGCACTATCTTTGACTTTAATCAAAGCATCTCAAATCGGTTCTAGAAAACTAGGCTTACCTGATGTCCTTGGGGAGTTAATTGTTGGTATCATACTAGGTCCTACAATAATGGGTATATTGTACTTAAAAGCGTATCCTGCTCATCCCACTTCATCAATATCATGGTGGTTACATTTAGATGAACATCATCTTGATATTACGGGTAATGTAATTAATTTTATCTCAGAATTTGCTGTGCTTCTGCTATTATTTAAAGTAGGTATGGAAGTAGAGTTTGACGATATGAAATTGGTGAAGAAACCAGCCTTTCTAACAGCAATGGCAGGAATTATTTTACCATTTCTTGGTGGTGTTGTGTTTATTTACACAATTGTAACCAATTCTAGTTTGGATCTGATTCCTGCTGGAGAAGATAAATTACACGCCGCGATTTTTTTAGGTTCTACACTAACAGCCACATCTATTGGGATCAGTACTAGATTATTTCTTGATTACAACAAAATGAGGACTAAAGTTGCACAAACAGTGGTGGGATCTGCAATAATTGATGATATTGTGGCAGTTGTTTTATTCTCATTAGTCTTGGCATATTTTAGTGAGGCTTCAAGTCTCGATTTGATTGGAGTTCTGGGGATTCTATTAAATATTGCAATCTTCTTTTTCGTAAGTTTTATGCTATATAAGTATGTATTGCCCTATTTCTTCATTAAGACGAAGATGTATAATGATACTTCAGTTCCGGTATTTGTGAGTATTGCATTCATGCTTTACATGGCAGTATTCTCACAAATGCTTGGCCTAGCACCCATTATCGGTGCATTTGTTGCTGGAGTGATAATTGGAAATGAGGATGACTATCTAGATATTCATAAGGATTTCGAGCCTATCGGTGCATGGATTATTCCCTTCTTTTTCTTGGACATCGGACTTAGCGTTGATCTGAGTGCAGTCGCATCATTTACAGCTATTGGAATTGCAGTTATTCTCTTATTGATTGCATTTTCAAGCAAGTACTTAGGAGGACTAATCGGCACTGCAAAGCAGGGATATACAAAAGGTCAATCTCACACAACAGGAGTAAGTATGGCTGCAAGAGGAGAGGTAACTTTAATTTTTGCATTTTCAGGTTATTCTCTCGGGTATTTTACAGATCTTTTCTATGGTATTATCATTTTAAGTGTAGTATTACTTGCATTTATAATCGTACCGTTGTTAAAACATGCAATTAAACAGTATAGTGGTGACGAACTTGGAGAAACAAATTTCTGTGAGACTGAGTTTCTCTAGACATTTTTCTCTTTAAATACTTCATGAGCTACCTTCAATGCATCCAAAGCCAAAGGAAAACCGATAAACATCGATATATGCAGAATTAACTCAAGAATTTCTTGCTTAGTTAGGCCAACCTTAAGTCCTGCAAGTATATGTGATTTCAATTGAGGTTTGAGATTCAATTGAGTCAATACGCTAATCGCTGCAATTTCTCTTTTTTTGATATCTAAACCTTCACGTGGATAAACACTGCCATAGGGAATTTCTTGAAGAAACTCAGCGAAGGTCGGATCAATTGAGTCAATACCATCAATAATTGCTTTCCAATTGCTTCCATACATTTCATCACCAATTCTGTTTGATTGAGAGATACGTCTATCTTTGTTAGGGATATTCATTAAAAGAATTGAAAAAGGAATGTATTTGTATACTTTAAGGTATAGTCACTTTGAATTAGTGAGCATTCAACCAATCTTTGAGATCTATAAGGGCTTGTTTTTCCACTTCATTATAGACTTCATGCCTATAACCTTCGTAAACGGCTAATTTTTTATCCTTATTTGGAAAACTATCAATCAACCCTTGCCATGAATTGGGATCAAAACTTTCATCCTCACTCCCAATTTGCAGAAAAGTTGGCAGGGGATTGCTTGAAGCAGATTCATTCATCCTCATTAGATATTTCATCATTTCAGCTCCGAGCCTTGGGGTGATTTTATCAAAAAGCACTAAAGGATCGTTGATATACGCATCAATGACAGCTTGATCATGAGAAATAAAATTGGGATCAAGTCCAGATGCTATACTTATTCCCGGTAGTAAAACAGAGAATATTTTGGAAAGAATAATCGTCACCCCATTTATTCCAGGTCCAGGAGCAGCTCCTGTACCTGAGAGAATTAGTGTTGTGAAATCATCCTGGTCTGCATATAAGGCCATATAATTATTAGCAATTATACTCCCCATAGAATGACCTAGTAAATGTAATGGGATATCGGGATGAGCCTTCCTCACAATCTGCTTGAAAGATTGCACATCCTGCAAATAATCAGTAAACCTATTTACAAAATTTCTTTTTCCCTCTGATTTGCCATGACCTCGATGATCAAGAGCCCAAACAGCATATCCTTCAGGAATCAGTGTATCAACTACATTCATGTACCTTCCTGAATGTTCTCCAAAACCATGAGTAATGAGAACCACAGCTTTAACATTCTCTGGTTGCCAATTTTGATAATAGATTGAATTATTATTCAACCCTGTAAAATTACCTTCATTGTGTTGCATACTTAACAAGATTTACAATCAATTCTTAATCATATCTAGGGTTCATTGATTATTTGTAGATAAAATCCCTACAGGTTTGAGTTCTCTTATCGACATTTGAATGTGTTAAATGATAGTGAAATTAAATAAAAAAAAAATAAAACAAAGGTGTAGCTTTTATAAATTATAATTGATTAACATAGGTTAGATTCCAAAATGAAAGTTTTGCACATAGTTGGTAAAAATATGGAGACCCTAGATAAAGAAGGGGATAAGTATATCTTCAAGGATGGAGATGTGTATGTAATTGATAATGATTCTGATCTTTATATTTGGATTGGTAAAGATTCAAGTGTAGATGAGAAGGGAGCTGGCGCTTGGGTCGCTAATAAGATCGATAATCAAGAAAGAGGTGGAGAACCAAATGTTTACACCGTCTTGCAAGGTGAGGAAAGTGATGAATTTAAATCTTTACTCAATTTTGAAGTAATTGATGATGATACACCAGGTTTCCTTAAATCAGCTGAATTGGATATGGTCGAATACAAACTTTTCCGCATTTTTACAAAGGAGGAAACCTTTGCATTTGATGAAGCATTTATTGAGGAAGTACCACTAGATAAATCTAGTTTGAAATCAGAAGATGTCTTTGTCCTAGATGGTAACGAGAATGTATACCTTTGGGTAGGTAATCAAGCGAATAGAGAGGAACGAATGGAAGGACAAAAAGTACTACAAAAAATTGATGCAGAGAGAAGTTATCTTCCTTTGCAATATACAATTTATGAGGATGAGGGAGGAAAAACAGAAAAGGCATTCTACGAATTTCTTGAAAAAGCCAAAGATTCTGGCCCTGTTGTTTCTGTTGAAGATCAGAGAGAATTGGAATATCGACCAGAGGAATATCAAACAGCAGAAGAAGCTAAGGCAGAAGATGACAAAGAATTTGCGGATGCTGACCCAAATGACCCTCGAGCAAGGGAAGTTGTTAAAACAGTAGATTCTGTACCACAATCAGAAAGGGATACGTTCAATATGAGTGAAGAAGAGAAACCCGATTTAACCCCAGCACCTGTTGCTGAAAGAGATACAAAACCTGAAGAAACTCCGGTAGCTCCTGTTGAGGAGACACCTGCAGTTGACACAGCTGCTGAAGAAGCTGCAAAGGCAGCTGAAGCAGAAGCAGCCAAAAAAGCTGAGGAGGAGAGGCTTGCCAAGGAAGCCGAAGAGAAAGCCAAAGCTGAAGCTGAGGCAAAAGCCAAAGCGGAGGAAGAGGCAAGATTGAAGGCAGAAGCTGAGGCTAAGGCAAAGGCCGAGGAAGAGGCAAGATTGAAGGCAGAAGCTGAGGCAAAAGCCAAAGCCGAGGAAGAAGCAAGATTGAAGGCAGAAGCAGAAGCTAAAGCCAAAGCCGAGGAAGAAGCAAGATTGAAGGCAGAAGCTGAGGCTAAGGCAAAGGCCGAGGAAGAAGCAAGACTGAAGGCAGAAGCAGAAGCTAAAGCCAAAGCAGAGGAAGAAGCCAGGCTGAAGGCAGAAGCTGAGGCAAAAGCCAAAGCAGAAGCAGAAGCTAAGGCCAAAGCAGAGGAAGAGGCTAGATTGAAGGCAGAAGCTGAGGCTAAGGCAAAGGCTGGTCCAGTTAAAGGAGTTGTAAAATTATTCTTTATTGATGGTGAATTTGTTGAAAATCCCAAGGATTCAAGTTCTGCAAAAGCAATTGTTGAGGTTTCTGTACCTGGTCAAAAAGTATCACTAACATTTGGAAGTGATGCAGGTTTAATTGTAAGAAGAACAGCATCAAGACAAGCTGAATCTATTGCAAAATCAGGGTTCTTGCTAAAATCTAATGAAAGAATCGGCATTGGTTATGATTATGAGGTAATTGAAACCGATTCAGCATTAACTGAAGCTCATACTCGAGTAGGTCATTCTTACAATCAATAAACCTAGTTAGATAAAAACCGCTATAATTGACGATTACAAAATTAATCAATAATAAACATAGAGATTAATAATTCCATTTAAACTTCAATCCTGTAATAGAATTCTAGTTTATTTTGAATTTGAAAGCAGAAAATGAAGCGTTGATGTAAACAAATTTACGAAATTTTTAAATCATAGTAAATCTTTCTTACAGTTATGAGTGACGATATTATCTTCGATAAAATCGAAAAATCAATATTGGAACTTTCTGCTGAGCTGGGGAAATCAAAGGAAGACATTATCATAAAACTATATGATATTCTTCCAAAAATCAAGGAGAAAAAGACAACACCATCATATTCTCCTCCCAAGGAAGCCGAAACTACAAAAGAATCAGCAACTTCTCGTCAATATATACCTGCAAGGTCAGCTGGAAAAGCAGCTCATAAGGGTAATGTAATCAAGTTACACTTTATTGATGGAGAATTTGTTCATAATCCAAAGAGCTCAAGCGATAGCAGAGCGACTGTGGAGATAAATCTCGATGCACAGACTGTACTTCTGAGTCTACCTTCTGAGGCCAGTTTAATCACTCGTCGAACTGCATCACGACAAGCAGAATCTATTGCGAAATCAGGTTTCGTACTCGATAACAATGAACGAGTGGCCACTGGTTTTAAATATGAGGTACAAGAAGCCAATTCTGCTCTGAGTGAGGCTCATACACGTGTTGGTCACTCATATAATCAATTATAATTGACATATACATCTTCTTGTGAGTATATTTTTTAATTTGAATACTCAAATATACTTAATGAATTCAATATTAGTAGAAGTATCAGCAATAATCGCCGATAGTAAATATCTTGTTATCTTTACAGGAGCTGGAATTTCTACTCCAAGCGGCCTACCTGATTATCGAGGTCCAGAAGGAGTATGGACACTACGTGATCAGGGTAAAAAACCCAAACCACTGAGCAAACCTTTGGCAGAACATGAACCAAATGCAGCACATTATGCTGTAGTGGAACTTCAAAATATGGGTATAATGAAATTTTTAATCAGTCAAAATGTAGATGGGTTACATATTAAATCAGGAATAAAACCAAAAAATATTGCAGAATTGCATGGAAATACTAACTATTTCAAATGCTTTAAATGTGATAAACGATACCTGGATAGTGAAATTGGTTGGGACAAGAGAAAATATGGAGGAGGATATCGAACTAGTACGGTTGTTGAAGGCCAACCTTCTTGCCCATCATGTCATAGTCGTATAATATCAAGCATCATTAATTTCGAGGATCCAATGCCTGAGAGTGAGATGAAAGATTCTAATAAGCATACACAACAAGCAGATGTATTCTTGGTAATTGGTTCTTCATTATCAGTTTATCCTGCAGTTACGTTTCCAAGAAAAGCCAAGAAAAATGGAGCAAAATTAATCATTATAAATTTAGGAGAAACAGCTTTGGATGATCAATGTGACTATAAAATCGAAAGTGATTGTGCTATTGTGTTACCTCAAATTGTAGAGATAATAAATAAATTCTAATGTGAATGTAGTATCTGCATCTGATTTTTTTGGAAACTCTTGAAAATTAGGTGACAATAAATTCAATAAACCAATGAACAATATTTCACATATTGATGAATTTTATTTCACAATATAGTTGACGTTTCAGTCACATTTATTAACTAGTGAAATCATATATTATTTGTATCTCGTCTAGGGTGCCTATCATTAGTCATTCTAGTGAATACAATGTCATGGTGAAAATAATGTCAAATGAAGAATTTAATGAACAATTAAATGATGATTTGGAGATGATGATGGAAAACAATGCTGCTTTTGATTTGGAAATCAATGAATTGCAAGAAGTAAATCATCTTAATCTTGTAGTATTTGTGCTTGATGGTTCAACTAGCATGAGGAATCTAGGGAAAAGTACTACAAGAACCAAATCAATTGAGGTAAGAGATGCAGCAAATGCATTTCTTGGAAGACTTGCTGGTTCAAGTGCAAGGAAGTCATTCTATATTGCCGCAGTTGCCTTTTCTGAAAGTCCTCAACTCATTTTAGGTGATGAGTATGTTTCTCTTGAGACCTTATTAGGTAATTCTGAATTGTGGGGTAATCTTACTCATGAGTATCCAGATGAAAAATTATTTGATTTGGTGGATGTGATTGAAAGTCCCATTGAACTTACGGGAGGAGGCCGAACAAATATTACTGCGGCTCTAGATCGAGCCCAGAGTATTGCAGAATTATTTATGAAAGATGAGGCTTCAGATAATGCATTTCAGACCATTTCAGATCGTAGTGTTGTGATTTTTCTTCTTTCCGATGGTAAACACAATTTAGGTGAGGATCCTCTCAATTTGGCTAATGATATCAATACTCGTTATCCTATTTGTACTATCTCTTATGGAGGTAATCAAAATAATGAGGATATGTTAAAGGCTATTGCACAGAGTTCACGGAATTATTTGGAAACTGATTCTCCTGAATTATTACGAGAATTCTTTACCAGTTCCACAACATTATTGATCAACAAATGAGATGCATTATCGTACATCTCTACTCTGAATACGATATATGGAGAATTTGGCCATGAAGCTGCAGAAAATAATGTTTTCAATTTTCAATTTTAGTGCAACATCTGAGATAAAAGAAGTATTCATATCCAGCATTACTGATCTACCTTTCACTAGTAGTGAATCTGTAACAAAAATCACGGGATACAGTAAACATAAAGTAGAACAAGTATTGCACTATAATTTACTTCATTGGTTAGAGGAAATAGCGATAGAACGATATAACATATCAATCAAACCTGTGCTCACAAAAAGAACAATAATTCTCAATCAGTTTGAGTACAGCGAATTTCTAAATTTCATAATTCTTCAACATTTTCAAAGCAGAGATGTTCTAATAATCAACAAACTAATACTCATAAAAAAACTCAAGATGTTTTATAAGGAAACAGATGCTTTAGAACTTATCTCAATGAGATCACTACTTGAAAATGTAGGTATTTACGACGATAATGTATTTATTTATGGTGAACCAATATTACAATCTAACCTGAAAGATTGGATCAAAGACCTAGTTCTATCAGAATATAATAAACTAATTGATCCATCCATTTTAGTATCAAAAATTCAATTTTCTGATGGTACCTGCATGGTCTTTTATGTGAAAATCAATGATTTTGAAAAAATAATAATATCTAAAATCAAACTTCATTTAATTCAAGATGATGGTTGGTTATTTTCATTGGAGAAACTGATTTTTGGATTGATTAACGAGCGTCTTGAAAGAGAATACACTGCAGGAACCAGCCTGAGTATTAGTGATTATTACCAAATTACAGATATGTTACTTGAAGAATTAAAAATCACTATGGAGAAAAGGTATTCTTATCGAATTCTTCATGATCAAGCTAATGATATACATTATCTAATCATACTAGATCGGTTAGAATCACTGGTAAATAAAATTAGGAATTTGTATTTTAAAGGAGAAAAAATTGAAAATGTAGTTGATTTCATTGAATCATATCCTCAATATAGTTCTGCGGTTCAACGTTATTTACAAAATTATTTTGATGAACATAATATGGCACTTTTAGATTCTGGGAAATTATTGTTTCAAAATCAAGAGAAAATGAAAAAATCTGACCCCACGAGAAATATTACAGCTGAACCACTAGATCAACTTTCAGACCAGTTCAAAGGATTATCAAATGAATTCGAGCAAGATCATCCATTGTTAGAAGATATTATCGATCCCAAATCCTCAGATTATCCTGTTAGAGAATTGAAAACACCGATTTTGAAACCTATAGTCACATTATCTAGCAAAAATCAATCACCTCATATTGCAGTCGCAGCAGCTAATAGACCTAAAACTGGTAAGGATGAGGATAGATATACATTAGTTCAAAGCAAGGATGGTGTTATTAGAGGTATGGTAATTTGTGATGGTATTTCCAATTCAGGTTCTGCAGACAATGGTGATAAGATAGGAGGGGAAGAAGCAGCAGAAATATGTACTCAAATATTTAAAGAGGAGTTTCTCAATGTGGATGCTCATTACATCTATGCCAATTTTGAGATAATTGTTAAAGAATCAATTAAAAAAATCCAACATATTCTTTCTGAGCGTAATTCAATCTCAAAAACAACATTCATTCTCCTATTGACTGATGGTTATCATTCTTTTATCAGTTACTTGGGAGATGGGACAATAATCCAGTTGCGATCGGATGGTGTCAGTGCTTCTGCTCACCTGTTATTTGCTCATAAAGCGACCTCTCGTGCATTATCCGGTTTCATAGCTAAAGAGGAATTGCAAAAAGAACCGGTAATCCAGGTTTTAAACAATCCTTTCTTGGATGAAGGGATTTTTTTTGTCATTGCTACAGATGGTATGGGATTCCCAGCAGGTCCTATAGCTAAAGATTTCACTCCGCAAGTTATGTTACGTTTCATTAGAGAAAACAGATCCAAGAAGAAAAAGCTCCAGTTATTTTCTGATGTTGAGATGCAAGTCATTTTAGATGAGTTTCTCGCATCTATTGATAATTCATTTATTTCAGATGATATCACACTTGGAATTGTGAGTGTAGGGTTGATTCAATGAAAGTAGATCTAATCCTGAGATCAGGCAAGTATTTCGGAATACCTGTACAACATATGACCAGTTCAAGAAGCACACTCTATCAATGTACCTTGAATAATGAGATGAGGGTAATCAAAGTCTATGCCAAGAATAATAGCATGGAACAACAACGTGCAATGTACATTACCCAACATCTATATCCAAGACTAAGAAAACACATGATGGAACATCAAAAAAAGTTTTTGTGGACCACTATTTTGCAGGGATTTCCTGTTGATTTTGGTAGTATCCTAATAGAGGAAGAGAGATTTTCATGTGCAATCTTCAGATATATACCAGGATTTGATTTGTATGATAGAAGTACTATGAAACTGAGCCTAAAAGTAATTGATAAATCTAGGGTAGAATTTAAGCAGTACATTAAAGTAGCGTATGAGCTTGCTTATACAATTGATCTTCTACATAAGTATGAATTTATTCATGGGGATTTGGCACCAACAAATATTAGATTGAATATATTACCGGATCATTCATTACAGCTAACAATAATGGATCTTGATGGGTCAGGCTATGCATCTAATCATAAAGGGGGTAAAGATACAAGTGATCTTCAGCCACTTGTGAAAGGAACAGGTGGTATTCCTGGTTTCGCTGCTCCTAAGGAATTTTTCAACAATACTGTGTCAAAAGAAACTGATAATTGGTTTCTTGCAATGCTTATCTATCATCTGATTACTCGTGGCTATACACCATACTATTTTCTAGAATTCTCAAATCTCAAGAATATTGCCTTGCGTAGAGGATTTCTATCTATGAAAAATGCAAGATGGCCACCAAGTAGAGCAGCTATCATTGAATATTTACCAGACAATACTGTTGATATTGGTCGTATCAATTCCCAACAACTAGACATGCAAGAACAGTTATTAAGTAAATTACTAGGATCTTCAGATCTTTTTTTCAAAACCTTTGCCTATGGGTACGCGAATAAAAGAAACCGAACATCAAGTAATAAATTCAGTATTTTATTAGGCCAAGTTGTTAATTCATTAAATTTATACTGAAAAATTATACGATTTTGCTAACGCTCGCAGATATTTTTTCCTTGGCCCGTCACTCCTTGTTCCAATTAGTTTGGCATCTTCAAGTTTTTTTACTGCTTTAGATATGGTTGACGGATCTAATTCTGAAAATCCCTTGATCTCATTAATCTTCTTTACTAGATCCGAATATTCAACTTCTTTTGGTTCAGATAAGATTATCTTGAATAGAGAATATCTTAATTCATGTCGTAAGGCATCAAATATTTCTCGTGTTCCTGGTAAATCAATTACATCAGGTTTATTAGATAAATTAAGGGATTCAGATAGATATTGAAACAGAATTTCTATTGATTCAGCAAGATAATTTATTCTCAACTTGTAAGATACATCCTCATTAGGTTCAATAGCTATTAACTCTTGGGTAAATGCTTCACGTAAATTAATTAATTTATTATTGTTAACTAATTTTAAAAAGACTTGTAGAATAAGCCTATCAAGCTTTATTAGGTCTGAACCTAATATTTTGGATCGTTTCAACGTGCTTTTAATATTGTTCTCTGATAATAATGCAAGATCTAGAGGTTTCACCTCTGGGAGTACCAAAATTTGTGGAGTATTATGTTTTAATTTTTTCCTAATATTTTCAAATATTGTACTATACAGATCGAATTCAGTAGAACTAATAATAATGCAATCCACATGATCAATAATATCATAGTTTATCATAATAGAAACTATGAGTGCTGAATTAACACAACCATGAGTATATCCACTGTATTCACTATTAGCTAATTTGGAATATATATCTTTTCTGCTAATACGATCATAATAATTATCCAGGTCAATAATTCTAATATCCTCTGGTGAAATATTGAACTCAATTACCATACTCTCTAAAATTCTCATACTTTCTGTAAGTTGGTACTCCTCCAAATTGATTCTTCCTGAAGATTTATCAATTAATACTTGGATATTGTAATGATTCTCATTCCGATGAAGATGGACCATATATAGGAATTTGTATAGCTCAGTCAAAGTAATATTTTCAAGGTCAATAATTATTAGGAAGGAATATCCGGGGACAAGCAAATCTCTATCAATATTTCTAGCAAGAATTGAGCTCTCTTCTTTACTTAAGTGATTAGTAAGAGTCGCATCATATATACTAAAGTCAAGAATTGAGTTCATGCTATATATATTATTAATCAAATATATTTCAATTACACTATGTAGATTATGATTTTTGAAAATTAAGTGAAAAATATTTCAACTATTTTGATATATTTGGGAAAATAATTCAATAAGAACTAATTGATTTATTCAGCTTCTTTCTTTTCAGTGTTGGCTTCTTCATTGAATTTTTTCTTATTCTTGTTGGTTACTTCTAAGGTATCACCATGAATGGGCACCTTCTCAGTTCCTTTAATCATAGCAACAAGTCTTGACCTGTTCTGTGGGAGCAGGGAGAAGTATCCATGAGTTGCTGATGAAACAAGGAAATAAATAAAGAAGAAATAATGGATAATTCTTGTATTTATCTTGAACTCGATCCAATTACTAACTATAGGGTTGATGAATGCTAATGCACCTACAATGGGAGAGATCAAGTTATCACTTAGGGTCGCAAGGAATAATTCATCTGGATGTAGTTCATTGTACAATGCAAATCCAGTAATTCCAATACCAAAGAGTGCAATGAGATTAACAAATGCAAGAACCTTTTGTGTTGGATGGTACTTCATATAGTACTTACCCTTTTCAGGATTGTAGTAGTCATAATAGGGATACATATCACAATCCTTGAGTATACCAATACCACAGCCAATTATGAGAAATAGATCTAGGAAATCTCTTGGTGTAGGAATAATCTCCTTAAATTTCTTATCTTTAATCACAAGGAAGAGATATAACCCTACACTCCAGAATGCAAGGAAATATCCCACATATATGTGAAAGTCAGAAGTAGACCCATAATCACCGATTACAAAATCACCAAACGCAATCTCTATACCTGTAAACATTAGTATCATCATGGCTAGTAAATTGCCCCAGTGTTGGATAACATGGCCCATAGAGTATCTATGTGCAATGAAAAATTCGCCTTCTTCAGTATTCTTTGTGGTCATAATTAATATCTCCTGATTTGATTTGATTCATCCTTTCTTTAAAGGATGGTGGTTTGAACTCACCCTTGACGATACGTGAGGGGTGTTTCAGTGGCTTAATCACAGTACGTATGAATAAATGTACTATCATAAATCCAAGACCTGCAATAACTGCATACATTAATGTATTCTGTTTAATAGTTTCCCAATCTATTGCAACAACAACTGGTATAACAATATCTGGTACACTTACAGGCGCTTCCTCTCCTTCTTCTAGAATATAGAAAATATTATACAGATTATATATTGTACCTGTACTGGAGAAGTGATTTACATTTGTGGCAAGGAAGAATGTTATTGTGGTATCATTATAGAAAGTAATATCCTCAGTACCTGATCCATTTATTGGTCTCATAACCTCAATATCTACATAATCTGTACCAAAGACATACTCAATAGTAAGATCATTTACAGTATCGTCAGGAGGACTATTCGTACCAGTGTATGAGAGATCTTTAGCCGTAACGGTATCTGATCCAATTTCAAATTCCCATCCATCATGTCCGGATGCCATTGCTGTGTCAGTTCCCTCAAATTCTAGGGCTACCCAGGTGAAGGAACTACTTGTTCTCATGAGCATGAATATGTGAGATTCATTTCTCATGAATTTCATGAAACCATTAATGGCTGTGACATCAGAATAAAAATCAGTAGTAACATTATTCCATGCCTCATCAATAAGTCCATCAGTCATATCAATATCTCCATTGGAGGCAATGAATGTATTCGGTGCCGCGGAGACCTGATTTAAACTGACAATGAGCATAAACATCATCATCAGTGGGAGTAATCTACCTTTTTGCATTGTTTTTTTCCTCGGGGGGAATAGAATAATTCATATCTGATTAAAATGAGAAATATGGATCACCTGTTTAACTTTGATCCAATATTTACTCGAATATACGAATTACCTATATGTCTATAAAAACAACTGCTTACTAATTTATATCTCTTGCATTGTAAATCAATCAAGATATAAAAAAAAATACATTTTTTTTACAATTTTCTATTAATTTGTTTTTAAAATATTATGATGTAAAATTCTTAATATTTTAATTAATTATTGAACATATAATTTATTTCGAGAAAAGAAATTGCATTTTTATTTATACTAGAAAACTTATACCTTATAATAGAATACTGTAAGGAGCAATAGTGCACTAATCTATAAAACAGCTAGACATATTATTTGAATTTATTTACAAATATTGTAATTCTATTTTATGAATTTTAAACTATAAACAACAAATTATTATTGGAACAGCCAAATTCAATTAAAATATTCAAAATTTCGCAAGTGAGGGTTGAGTAAATTATTATGTATAACAACTGATGTGGATATACCAATATATATTAATCAGATGTACAATTAATGTAATTGATTTTGGTACAATATTCGTACAAAAAAATTCAATTTGCATATGCGAATGATTTTACTAGGTTTATCATAAAAATACACTGTTTCGTTCAAATTTTTGTAATACGGCCTAAATGGGGGAATAATATTCGAAGCATATAATTAATTATTTTGATTTAGCATTAATTTTCAAAATTGAGTGCTGTAAATATTTTTTTATTTTTCAATTATGCTTAGAAATATGAGTTCTTTATTCAGAAGTGATGGATAATATGCCCTAATAATGCTGATTTGAATGTCTCAATTGAGTTTTGGTCACTATTCTTAATAGTATGGTATGATAAAACCTGTATAGGAAATTCTCTAAATAATTCAACTATTACTGAATCACTGATTATTTCATCCTCCTTTTCTAAATATTCAAGTAAGATAATTCCTTTAGTGACCTTCTGGGTTTCTAACAAAGAAGAGATATAAGAAAGCATTGCATACAATTGCAATATTGAACCATTTGATCGATTAAATGCAACTAGGTATAGATCTGCCACTGTATAATAATAATTTAGTACAGTCGCAATTTCGGAATTAATTGGCATGGAATTGAATTTAACATCAATTAATTGTACACTTCCATCTTGCAGGGAATTAGAAAATCTCAAAAGTGGAATCGTCGAAATGTTCAATAGTTGTGTGCGATAGCGAGGATGATAAAAATCATCATCTCTAAAAAAAAGCTGTTTAGTAATTCTAACACAATCATTAGGACCTATAATCATAATCTTAGGTATGGATAGGAGAGAATGAAAAATGTTACCAGAATCGAGACGATTATCTATCATACTTGGTATCTAGTATAACATATATCATTCTCTACATAAATATCTATCTTTTTTTAAGGCCAAAAGAAGTTAAAAAAATAATAAATATTCTTTATATTTATTCCAACTTATAATAAATGCGGTTTTTATATTTCATATTTAGAATATGTCATTATTCTACTTTAAAGAAGATAGGGAACAATTCTTTTTCTAACTTTGTCCTTATATGATTTGTACCCATCAAGTTGTTCTTCAAGTAATTTTTCCTCTGATATTGCCCTAATATAGAGGAAAATTAATGAGATGATTCCAGGGATAAGAGATAGAGCAGAACCTAGTAGCAATGAAATGGCAACTGTCATTATAACCACAGCAGAGTACATTGGGTGCCTTACAACACTATATGGGCCTGAATCGATAACTTTATGTTTTCGTTCTTCTTGAATAATAATGGAACGAGAGAGATAGGTATTTGTTTGCATCACATTTTTAAGAACAAGAAGTGAAAGAAATAATAATACCCAGCCTATAATTTTGAATGGCAAGCCTAACATCAGAAAATTATTTCGGTAATCCCAACCTGCAACTGGAAATATTGCTAACATGAATAGAGATAGTATAAGAATTATTCCTGTATCACGTTTATTTTGACCTTTTTGAAAATTACCTTTTAGTCTTTCTTCAATCAGCTCAGGATTGCTTTTCATCAACCAAATAGTTGCAGATACTGAAATTATTTCTAGTGCAATAATAAATAACCAAGCATCCAACCATTTGTAATCACCAGCTGGCACGTGCAAGAATAAGACAGTAATCGGTGGTAGGAAGGCAAGTCGTAACAGTATTGCAATCTGATTTTTTGTACTTAACGAACTCATGAGTGGTACATTTTACCCTAAATATTTTAACACCATTGATTTATCTACTCGATATTGGATAAATATGGCTTAATTCTCATCTTTTTTCTTAGTTGGGAATACACTTTCGAAGACATCCTTGTGTTGCCTATCATAATCACTTATTTTATCCTGTCCTATCTCTTCCTTGATTTTCCTTGTTTGCCACCACGTTTTCAATGGTTTTTGTGCAGGAATAAGAAGAAGTGCCAAAGCTATGAGATATAAGGCTATACTTACAATAAATGCACCTGATCTTTGATATAATTTTGATCTCTCAATCGTATACGATGATTCAAAAGTTGATCCCTTTAATTCATTTGCAATTGAAGTGACCCAAAAAACGCCATGGTAATTATTTAGATAATCATCTGCAGTGATCGTTATTGAATCTCCAGTCACTACTTGATCAATTAATGCTCTTTCTTTCAACATATCAAAATCCATTTCATCTATTTGAAATCCAGTTGGCTTTTCTTGAACAAAGAAGAAGTGTAATACTATATTCGGTAAGGCTCCAAAATTAAATTCTAAAAGAGATGCTATCTCAACCCTTTCAATTTCCTGATCATGCGATAATCCATAATTTAATGTTACAGCAAAATTAGTTGTTTTGGGGTCTTCTTGATAAAAAACGCATAACCAAAGAGGCTAAGGGTGAGAATTATCGCAATTGCAACTGCAATCCCTGCTTGACCAATTGGAGTATACTGTTGTGTCCTTTGCATATTTTTGATTTAAAAAAATCACCAATATAAATCTAATCTGTAAATATCTATTCAATGCCTGTTATTTGCAGAATACTGGCATTTATTAATTAATCACATATCTAATACTTCTATACGCTTTTCTGGCATTTTTTCCTTAAATTCTTTAGCCATCTCTAGTGTTCCAATTCCCCTTCCTACATGCATGGGGATTGTTATTTCAGCATCAATTGCTAGAGCTGCCTCTATAGCTTCAGGTACATCCATAACATAGGTGCCACTCACAGGAATTAATGCAATAGTGGGCTTTAATCCATCCATTTCTGGAGTTTTATCAGTATCTCCTGCATGATAGATTGTAGTTCCATCAATATTCAAGATTGGTGCGATATGTCCTTGTTCTTTGGGATGAAATACTTGTTTCTTTTCAGGATCTCTGTATCTGTGAATATTATATGCTGGGATATTAGATACTTTAATCCCGTGTACCTCAAGTAGATCACCTACATTAAATTCTTTTACTTCTTTCTTCTTTCCAATTCCTTCAAGTTGTGCTTTAGTACTCGTAGGACCGATAAGAATGGTTGATTCGTTGCTTATACTATTAATGGAATCAGGATTACAATGATCAAAATGCTCATGAGATGTAATAATAATATCTGCTTTAGGTAATTCTTGATCTTCAATTTTATAAGGGTCTAGATAGATATTCTTGCCCTTTGCAGTAATGAGAAAGCTATCATGGCCCAACCATTTGATTTTGATGTTATTATGTTCAAACATGTTGATTGAAGAAGTACGTGTCATAATTTAATAATTATTTGTCTTATGTGAACTTATGAACAAATTGAGATAAGCTATCTTTTTTTGATCACTACCACAGCAATGATAATAACGATTATTGAACCTATTGCAGCTGGAATTGTTGCTTCATGCTCGATAATTGAATCAATCGCATTAGTCTTATCAGATCCAGGTAAATTGCCTATAACTACTATGATATTATTGGAAAGTGCGTATCCAGCTTGATTAACCGCGGCTATTGCATAGTAATACACACCTTCCTCATCTGGTTCATCTACATAGTATGTATTCTTAGTTTCAATTATGGGGGATAGGTCTTTAATTTCATGGATTGGCGAATCTTCCCTATAAACGTGGTATGTTGATGCAGCATATGACGATGACCAGGTGAGATCTACTAGTTGGTGTTGGATTTCAATTGATATTTCATTCAAAATTGGAGAATCAGGATATCCACCATACCACATATGAAAGATATCTGTGTCCGTTCCTGATGAATCATAATCACTTCCATCTTCAAAGATAAGATGAACAAAATCAGATTGATCTACAAGTAATTTTGGACCGGTCGAATGTCCATCATTTGTTGTAAGAACAGATGTAGCTATACCCCAATAAGCTTCAGTATTTTTCTTTGTTTTAGCGAATATATCCCAATCAGTACCTGCGCCTAGATAATTAGAATTTTCTTGCCAACAAACAATAACATCTCCCAAAGAATTGCTGGTGATAGTTGGATCTAGTGAAGTACCTGAAATTTCGGTTGATATTATATCCAAGGGACCCCATCTTTGATCTTCAAACGAGTACTCTCTATAAAATATATCTGAATCAGTTCCAGCACTATAAATATCAGTATAATCATTCCAAACTACATGCAGATTATTATTAATATCAGCTTCAATATCCACACCTTCCACAAGACCTGTGCTTTCATCTGATACTAGCTGAACACCACTTAATGCCTGTGAGCGTGCATCATAGAATTTGTAAAATACATCATCATCAGTGGATGCTCCAAGTATATCTGAGACATCCTTCCAAACAATATGTACATTGCCAAGTTGATCTATGGACATCTTTTGATTATATGAACTGCCTGTCCTTTCAGAAGAAACAACCAGTATATCATCCCAACTTTGAGTCTCGTACACCCATTTCTGAAGAAACACATCAGTGTCCGTTCCAGCTCCATTATAATCTGAAGTATCAGCCCAAGTAATATAGACGTTTCCCCACCTATCACTTGCGATTTCCGCAGTTCCAGCGACACCAGTTCTAGCATCAAATATAATCTCTGTGGTTCCCCATGTATCAGTATTTGTATTGTACTTTTTATAAAATAGGTCCTGATCAGTACCTGATCCTAAATAATCTGTAGTATCAGTCCAAACAACATGTACATTTCCCCCAATATCTACAGCAACTGCAGGAGCTAATGATGCCCCCGTACTCTCTGTTGACACAACCAAAGCGCTAGACCATGTTTGAAATTTACTAATCCACATACTATAGAAAATATCAAAATCGTCATTAACTGATGTCCAAACAGCATGTATATTCCCACCATCATCAATAGCCATAGAAGGATAATTTGCATGCTCATCATTATTTGCGATGACTTCCATACTAGACCATTGCCAACCCATCATAGTTGCAGTTTGTGGACTTAGTACTAGAATGAAAATTAAAGCGACAGTTTTCCATCGATTCATGGACAATCATTTTCCACTACATATAAAATCACTTTGAGAATTGCACGATTATTAGTTTTATTTAGGTAGTAATTCTTGCAAGTTTGATAATTTCACAATACATTTATCCAGAAGACACTATTAAGCTTTCATTATCATGTTGCTTGTGATATTCAACTGATATATCTTGTCCTTCTACCATACTTTCAGCTTCTCTTCTTTGAGCCAAGTACTCTATATTGCGAGAATAGGCCAATATTAATGAAAGGAACCCGATAAAAAGCAATCCAAAACCGACTACAAAATAAATATCATCAATAGAGAACCAGGTAAGTAACTGAGTAGATAATACGGCTCCTGAAAGTTGGGAGATAATAATTGTAGTAGATAAGAATGCTGAAACCTTACCAAGGTGTTTAGGCTCGACTATCGTCTGCACCAATGCATTGAGAGGTATACTGAAGAGAACATTGATCACTCCTACAAGGATCATTCCAAGATAAAGCATGGGAATGGATGAAAATACTGATGCATAGGCGATTATTGTCATTGAGATCCCCATTACTACAATTGAAAGTAACATGAAAGTGATTTTACGCTTAAGGTTTTTCCCGAGGGTAGTCATCAATATTGCACTTAGGAATCCAGAAATTGCACTGAGGCTGAGAATATATCCAAAATCTGCCTCACCTAATCCAAAATACTGGGTTAAATATAAGACAAATAGAGGATCAATTGCCCCTATGGCCAACATGGTGAATATTAGTATAACTATGATAAATCCTATTATGGGATCTTTGAAAGATAAAGTAAATCCTTGTTTAAAGTCAGTAATAACATGCTGTGGGTCACCTTTATTCTCTACATTCAGATTTTTAGTAATAGTGAATAGCAGTATACTGGAAATGTAAAATGAAATAGCATCTATTATAAATGCAGTATTATACCCCAAAAATCCAATAATCACACCAGCTAGTGCTGGGCCTATCATCTTAGAAATCTGAGCAGTTATTTGGATCATACCATTGGCTTGCATCAATCCTTCTTTCTCGACAATTAATGGAAATGCAGCACCTCTTGCAGGATAAAAGAAAACCCTGATAATAGAGTAAACTCCAGTTAACAGGTAAATTTGCCATAACTGATTTACAAATATTAAAACGAGAGAGGATGTGCCTCCTATTACATCAGAAAGTACCATAATTTTCTTACGATCAAATCTATCGACTACTACTCCAGCAAAAGGTCCAACTAAAATAGATGGAATTAATTGTACAATAGTTATAAGTGCAACCATCTGGCCAGCTTCAATAACAGTCATTCCGCCTTCCAAAGATAATTTCAGAGTATAGAATATAATTGCAATAAAGGTAAAGTATGTACCTATATCGGATATTAATCCTCCAAAGAGAATCTTCAGAAAATCAGGGTTTTTTATTACGCTAGTTGGTGCATTTTCAGGATCAGGGGTGGAAATTTTTTGAGAATTAGACATTGTATCACAACCGTATACGTTCGATAGTAGAACGTTCTGTTTACTAACATGGTAGGTTTCCACATATATAAACATTATTACACTTTCGAATGTATTCTGAAACCGAACACTTATGTAATCTTGCACTATTCATGTCGTATGGAATCATCACTCAATTATGAAACAAAAACATTTGAGGGATATACCTTTATAGAGTTAGATGCTAACCTTAACAGGATTTCTAGTTCAAATAGTTATTATGCAATTATTACAGTTCTTTCCTCAATAGGTTCTATACACCTATCAAGAATTGCTTATCTTATCGGCAAAAGTAAAAGCACTACCCTTGGTCATTTGGATAACCTAGTCAAAGAGTACTTTGATAATGAGTTAAATGTCACAATTAGACCTTTTATTGAGATTGATGCTGAAAAAATTTTATCAACTCGAGGATCAAAGAAATATTATAAGCTTTCAGCTTTTGGTTTTATTGCAATGAAATATCAGATGCTCAAGCTAAAAGATCAGCAAAATGACGATTCTTTTGATATAGATATTGAAAACCTTGAATCAGTCACTACTGAAGAGTTTAGAAATATGGCAATTAATGAGGCCAAAATGTTGATAAAGAAATATGGTAAAGAAACTTTATATAATGTATTTACTATAGGAGGCCAATTAAATTCTAATATCGAGGTATTAGCAACTCAACAATACCTGGAATTTGCTCAAATGGCATCCGAGGGTAAGGATTTGTCAAATATCAAACTTGGTAAAGGTACATTTGTATCACATCCCATGCAAGTTAAAATCTCAAAGCTTTCTCATTTCATTAGACTAAAGACAGAAATTTCCCAATTAGCAGAAAAGTTAGAGCAATTGAAAAATGAGATTGAAAGTGAAATAGAAAACGATCTCACAAAGGGTAAAATCAAGGAAGATGACATCGATATACAACATATTTATCTTTCAATGGCTCCAATTTTTAAAGAGTAGTGAATCTTGCAAGAAAGATATCTAGTCCTTTGAATTATAGCATTATGAAAGCTGAAATCGTTAGTTATATTTTATATAGGTTTGAGGATGTACTATTAGTGTGAAAAAAATATTTCTACTTCTGATTACCATGATGTTCATCAGTAATTGTGCTGGAACCATCTGGGAGGATGGATCTTCTGATAGTATTGATGACTGTTTTATAGATGGATCTATACAACCATGTGAGGGGGCATACAGTGCAATGGATATTATTAATTATCATTCTAATTATGTTGAGGAAATTTCAGAGGTTACCATGAAATTAAGTACCTATGGTGCTTTACAGCAAGATGGGTATCTCAATAACTCACTCATTATGATTCTTGATTATACTGAAACTTGTCCTGAAAGTCTATGTGAAAATCTTTACCTAGAAGTCATGCATGATTTCATCTATAATTACACACAGATTCAATATCGCATTCTGTCCATTGACACGAATATGCAAGAAATTAAAGATTTTAAGTCAAATATAACAGAATCTGATTTTTCAATTATATTTAAGGTGAATACAATACTTGCAGAATTATTTCTTCACAATACTGTAGAATATACTATTCAATATCAAATGAGCAGATACGGTTTGTATGATGGTGTAGTTGTAGTGGATCATTCTAATTGGGAATTGATTGGAGGTCGAGGAGATGAGTACTTCGGTTGGGGACCAATCGATCCTCTAACAATTATTTTCCCTCTGTTCATCTTACCTATTATCAAAATTCTTCGAAAAGATTAATGCTTCAATGTTAAGCTTATTTTAATGACTTCTGGATATACCTGTTTGAGATAATCAAGTTTCTCGTAATCTGAAGGCATGGAATCCAGTTTGTTGACCACAGGCTGTTCAATCTCTTTGTGATGTTTACTACAGAGGAGCTGGTAATTCACAAGTGCATCAATCCCACCTAGTTTTACACCGTATTTTAGTGGGATTCTATGATTTACCTCTATTTCGCCATCACAGTGATCACTTTCTAATTCACATTTGTAGTCATACATTTTTTTGTACATTCTAGTCATCATATGATCACGTAGATGTTTACCATCTACCACAACGCGTTTTCGTTGGACTCTTGCATCTAATCGTGTTTTAACTTCTTTCTTTGAGAAGGCTTTCTTGGGAAATTTGATATTGTTTTCAAGGTTGGCATACTTATCAAGGGCTGCTAATACTGGACTGGCCTTGTTTTTGAATTCTATACGTTCTTCTACATTATCGATCTGTTTGAGTTTGATATTTACTTTCTTGGCAATAGCTCCCCAATCTAGACTCATACCTACTGATTGCCAAGATTCTATGAGTAATATCAGATCTTGTGAGGTTTCAATTTGGGTCTTTATTCCTCCCTGGTTTCCTGTAATTATATTTGCAACAGATGCTGATATAGTTTTGTTCCATGGTTTTCTGAAATATTGACTATCACTAAGGTAGAGTAATTTTCTCAATTTTTCCTCTCTACCATCCCAATTATGATCGTTTACTCTTCCTTCTGAGTATATTAATTCTAAGATCCTGAAATGTATTCGTTTCATGATCTCCTCATAGGTATTTTTGTCCAACTTATTTGATGATGAAGTTATACGTTTAAATGGATATAAAAATCCTTCATATTGCTTTCTCGATTGAATATCATCGAAATTGCGAATAATTTCTTTTGCAGCTCTTTCAATTATACGTAGTCTTGCCTTATTGAAAATATCAATTTCTTTTGTTATAGTCTCGGAAAAGCTCATATAATGACAGTAGCTGGCAATGAGTTAAACATATTGTCTCAATTCTCAAAATCAGCATAGAATCAAATGTTTGACAACATTTTTTCTTAGAATAGAGATAATTCATCGCCATCTCGAGGAAAATCTTACTAATATTATCTATTTGATACATCTAGTGACAGATTCTACTATGGGTGATTCTCAAAAATCTTTATTCAGTGAATCAAAATTGTATAATGATTTCTTGGAATTGATGAGGGAAACTCGTTCTAAATCAAAAGATGCCATGCATACAGGTAAGATAAAAACAAAGGAGAAAGTAGAAGATACAAAACAAAAAGTCAATGAATTCAACCTAGAAGCTTTTCTGTATAATGCAAAATCTAATTTCAATAGATTCTTCAACAAAACAAAGAATCTTATCACATCATCTGTTAAAACCACTATTCACAGAACTTCTGAAATTCTTGAGATTGCAGATGATTTTCTCAGAGATAAATTAGATCCCTTTTTTAGGCCTGAAACATTAGATATCACCGAATATGATAACATAGTAAATGAAGTGAAGAAGGGAAAACTACTCACTCTTACCGACACCATCTTTCTCTATGCCTTGCTTAGCAGGAAACTTGAAATTCTTTTGAGTAGATTGCTTAAAATAGAGATAACTGAGAGAAAGAAACTTTTCTGGCTTATTGTACAATGCAAGGATAATTCAATTATTACCAAAGATCAAGCAGATATACTTCATGATTTCAGAATGAACAGAAATGATATACTTCATGGTCGTACAGAAGATTCCACCCAGGAATTACTCATATTAGTAATATATCTCATCGATAACCTTGAGAAACAGTATCCACTGGATAGTCAAAAATGATATTTGACTGTTAAAGGAAGAATTTATTATATCTGTTGCGTATATTCATGTATGAGTGAACAAAACAAGGAAACAGTTTTTGAAGCCGGAAGAGGAACAAAAATTGCGGACAGTGTGGCAGACATCCATGTAGAGGTATACAAGATCGCCCGAGAAGTTTTAAACACTCCACTTAGAGTTGGTGGTAGGGTTGTAGACGGTTTTAATTCGGGGATGAAGAGAAAAGGTATCAAGAATGTTTTTCAGGGAACCTTTGAAGGAGTAATTGATGGTGTACAGACATCAGCTCATAATATTGGCAGAGGGTTCCTAGGAATGGGTCAAGGTTTCAGTGAGTTATCCCGAGGTCTCATGAAAGAGGAGAGAGGAACAGAACTCATAAAAGAAGATTAAATTCGTAGGATCGTATCAATTCTTAATAAGGAGTGTATGATATTATTGTTATGATCATACAGATCGCCACCCAGGGAACAAGTACAAGCCCTATACTTGAGGGTGTGCGATCCTACTCCATCGATTTCCTCTATCTTCTCCACAATGAAGGGTCAAAAAGTACTGCACTAGAAGTTAAGGAAATGATGAATAACTGGGATATACAGTGTAAGCTGGAAGAGATCCAGATGTTTGATCAGACATCGATTACCAATAAAATCATTGAGATATATAAAAATCATAAACATGATGAAATTCTCGTCAATATCACTGGTGGTACTAAATTGATGTCTGCAGCAGCAGCAGTTTCAGCAGTTCTTATTGGAGCAAAAGCCTTCTATATGATAGAACAAGTGAAGGGAGAAGATAAATCACTAAAGGAAAGAACCTTGGAACTACCAATGCCCAAAGTATCAGCAATACAGATTAATGAGCAACAAACTGAAATTCTTTCTTTAATTTCAGATCAAGGGGGTACCATGGTTCGAGCAATCAATCAAGTTAGGGATTATTTAGAAATTTCCAAACAGATGGCTAGCTATCATATTAAGGAACTAGAGAATCAAGGATTGATCAGATTAGAGTTGGATGGACGTATGAAGAGAGCTATTATTACTCCTGAGGGTCAATTAATACTCAATTTAAAGACTTAAATAACGTGTTTATTGATTTTTTTTGCTCAAATTATTGAACAGATAAGGGTCTAATGGTTTTTTCTGGAATTAGGATTATATTTAAAAGCGAGATTATGTGATTGCGATTTTATTTCTTTGTCAGTAAAGTTATTTTACGATCTGCAAGCTTTATTCTTGCGATTGTTCCTGAATTGAAGGTAATTTTATCTTTTTCTATGCCATCTGAGAAGATAACCCCCCCATCAGGCATATGAGATTCTATTATAAGCTCCTCTCCTTGGTTAATACTACCAAATGTAAGAGCATTACCAGTTGTTTTACTTTTCCATGCTTCACGAACAGCAAACTTGAGAAAATTAGCATCCCAGGGAAATTGATAATCATGAATATAGGCAGTTCTACAACCAAGGATGGCATTAGCTATGTTCAATGCACTACTAACCACTGATTTATACCATCCCGTTGAACCAACTCCTGTACTTATTATTATCCCACTGGAACTGTGTTTCTCTGTCCAATCATTTGAGCTGATACTGTACCTGGCACTCTGATGAGATTTGTGGCCAATAAATATATCATTGACTCCCACCAATCGTTGACCTGTATTCAAAATCACCTCTGCTAAGCTAATCTTAGTTGTAGTATACTTATCATGAATAATTTCTTCCAGACATTCACCCACATCCTCTACACTAAATGGAAGTAATATTCCATCAATCCTCTCAGGGTCTGGATTGACCCCCAAGACCATTTGTGTATGAAGATATTTGGCAGTATTTACAACTAATCCATCTCTACCCAAAACAACAACTAGATCATTCTGACCAAAGAGAAAATTTGGAAGAAATGATTTTTCTACCACTTGATATCTAATACTACTTGGAATTTGTTGTTTGAGTAACCGTAAAGCTGAATAATATGTTGTATGTTGTTCTATATAGTTAACAAAATCTCCCCCCATGTGCTCAATATAGAATTTTGCTTGCTCTTTAGTATTGTATTTCGCTATCAACCCATCTAACCAAGTATGTTGGGTGATAATAACAATTTTTTCTATATCCATAGTAATTCCTCATATAATATATGGGAACGAAGACTTAATAAATCCAAGATTTAGGTAATTTATAGTAATTTAAGAAATAAATAGGTAGTTTTTACCTTTATTCCTCATCACTATCATCTTTCCTGGTTTGCGAATCTTGAAGATTCTCTCTATTCTGTGAAGATTGCTGAGGGTAATAGGGGTTATATTGAGTATTTTGATATCCCTGTTGATATTGTTGATTTGGAGGATGTTGCCCTTGAGGATGCTGTTGATTCTGATATCCCTGCTGGTATTGTTGATTGGTAGGGTACTGTCCTTGAGGATATTGTTGATAACCCTGCTGATATTGTTGGTATTGCTGTTGAGGAATGTACTGAGCTTGCATATTTTGATGATATTGCGGTTGAAATTGTCTATTCATAGGATCTGATATCCTTTTTGCTCCAGTAGAGAATAGAATTATTCCAAGTGGTAAGGTTAGAATCGCCAGTGTTATTCTGGCACCATTACTTCCTTTTTTGTAGTATAAATAATATAAGGGGTACGCGATGAAGGCAACAATATATCCAACCTCTGGTTCATATTGTGCTGAATCTGAAATAATTAGTAATATCGCAACTGAAAGCCAGATAAAATGGACGGTAACCGCTGTTGATCTCAAGTTGTTTACCTCAGAGGAAAGCTGTAATCCCTCTCTCCTCAAAGGTTATAGTGAAAACAACCATAAAAACTCATGGTCGAATGAGTGGGTTTACGTATATTTTTAGTTCTTAGTATCAGCATTTAGTAATTGGGCCAAGATCTCAGAAGTCACTGTGAAATTACCTATTTTGCTGGGATTACCAAATAATTCAAGGAAAGATAACGCCATTAGCATCTGAGGGTCTGATGACTTGTAGGTTTCAAGTTCCTTAGTTTTAGCTTCAGCCCTGAATTCAGCCTCTGCCAGTATATTTTTACCATTGAGTTCTACTAATTGCTCACGTTTTTTCTCAAGTGATATATCAGTATTCAACTCATTTTCCTTGATCTTCTGTTCCTGTTCCACTGCCGCAGCTCTTCTGGCGAATATTGATTCATCTGCTTGTTTCTGTAGATTTTCTCTGTATTCAGCCTCCAGTGCTTCAGCAATTTCAGGAGTAGGTCTTATGGCGTTAAAGGTAATGCTCAAGATTTCAATACCCATTTCATTCAAGAGTTCAGCATCCCGAACCTCATTGATCAAGGTATCTGCTAGTGTCGTGGTTAAAGCCAATGCATCTTCAAGATCTACTTTCTTGATTATTGCCCTGGTGGCCATCTGAACCACATTTTTGATTCTTAATTCCAATTTCTCAGGATCTTCAGAAACATACATTCCTGTTTCAGGATCTATTTGAAAATTGAGTAGAGTATCCATTTTCTCCGGATTCTTTATCTTATAAGTGAAGTGTCCTTGAAGACTGATAGTCTGGAAATTCTTGGTTATCTCGTTGTAGATGAAATGACTATCAATCGTGGTGGTTGGAATAGCAATAATACTAGTATTGAATTTCAGATAATAGAAAGAAATTCCATACCCTTTTTTCTTCTGCTTTCCGTTGACATACTTGATGATGAATTTACTGGGTTCTCCTTTGTAGTGTTTTACCATAGGTGTTTCCTCCAAATAATATATGGTTGACAATATATAAAATAATCAAGACTTAGGTACTCAATACGTATAATACTATGGTATAGGTAAATTTTACCTCTGAAATTAAATTCAGAAAAAAACCTCTTTTCACATAACCTGAGCTATCTGCAATTGATGCAAATACATTAATCATTGGAATAATCTGACTAATCCCGTTCAATGATTAAAAATCGCACATTTTTTGAAGGAATCCCGTTTTGCATATAACTATTTAGTCTTTATTTTTGCTACTTAGGTCGTGATTAACATCAGTTTTTGATTCTGAAGAGCAATTTATCTTGTCAATTTTTCCTTTTTAATCACCATCAATATTGGTAATACAATCATCCAGATCGGTGAGAATGGTAAAAATCCGTAATCTTCACCTGCATACAGGATTTCATGGAGGAAATAACCAGTTGTAGTTTCATTATCCAAATTCTCCAACATTAATCCTATGTATTTACCACAATCAACCAGTCTATAATCCAATACAAATGTATCCACAGCTGTTTCCCCAGGCTCTAAAATCGCCCCATAATATCTATAGGCACCACAGTATCCAGGATCAGTATCTGGAACCTCATATCTAAAAGAGGTTTCACCATGTACGGATTCAAAATCTGCCTCAAAATATGAGTAATATGTATAGTTCAAAGATCCAGATGAATTTTCATAAACGTGCATGGTTACTTGCAGCTTTGTATTTATCTTAGGATCATTATAATGCTGTGTATCAAAAGCATCAGTAATCTCAAATTCACAAGGAATACCTGTTAATTCGTTATCACCATCACAAAAATTATCTTCTGTAGTTTCTGCATGTAGGGGTTGTAATAACAATATTAGAAAAATGAGAGATAAATATTTCATTTACGATCTATGGTGAAAGAGATATATATTGATTTATGAACTAAAGTGATACAATGATTCATTATTATTCAGATTCATGAGATATTTGTGTTACTATATATTTTGATTAAGTATATTTGCTTATCAAATTTGATTTCTCTTTCTAATAACTATTACTAGGGCAACAAATCCAATTACAAACGATGAGGTATCCAATGGTAGAAATGCAGCTGGGCCAGCAGCCTCTCCTGCAGACACAGACACAATAGTGGTAAAACTACCTTCCAAGCCATCATAATCCTCTACACGTAATTCAAGTGAGTAGTATCCATATGATACAACAAGCAAGAAATGAATATCAGTTCTTACTGCACCAGTTCCCTCAGGTTCATCAAATGTTCCATCATCAACAACTGTTGTATCATTGAGAGTGATCTCATAGAGTTTGATATTATCATCAGTAACTGTCCAGTTCAACCTTAAAGTTCCCTCAGAAGCTGAGACGGTTTCCATCCCAGTGATGTTTGGTGCTGTAGCCACAGCAGATGACTGCAGGCTAAACAGCAGTAATCCGATGATTAGTAATAGAAATTTTATTGATTTCATAATTTTCTCCTCCTCAATGGAATGATAAGGCCGATCATTGCAAGGATTGCAATGAAGAAACCAAATCCTGGTGCATCCTCTGCAACTGTAGGTTTTGCTTCCACAACCGTGATGATAATGGTATCTTCTGCTGCATAGCCATCATCGTTGATCACTTTTAGAGTTAAAGTATGTTGACCAACAGAGAGACCGGAAATCTTGAATGAAATGGCAGATCCATCCCATGATACAAAATTACCTTCATCATCATCAAGGATAAACTGATAAGCATCAGGAGCATCATCTTCAACTTGCCAGGTTATGGTGTACTCCATATCCGCGGTGATAATGATACTGTTCTGTGAGGTTAGATCAGGTGCAAGAACATCAAGAGAGTCAAGAACCTCGATGGTGAAGACATCAGATGTACTACTATAGCCCCAAACATCAAATACTTCTAGATAGATCTCAAATTCACCCTTCGCTGGTGCAGTGAATTCATAGGTGATACTAATAGCATTCAATGCAAGAGCTGAACCACTGAGATTACCAGTAAATGCAATTACATCATTGATGTAGACATTGTAATAATCTGGATACTGCTCCTCCACACTCCAGGTAAGGGTGAGTGTTGATCCTGCGCCATAGACGATATTTTCATTGGCTGGATCACTGGGATCAACCACAGGCTCATCTTGCTCGTATGTTGTCACAAACACAAAGAGGAAGTCAGATCCTGTATTACCATACTGATCTATTGCTACAAGGGTTATATTGTACGTACCTGGAGCAAATCCTGATACATCATGTGTAATATAACTACTCGTCATGGTTTCTGTCAATACAGATGTACCATTGATGAGAATTGCATAGGTACCAAAATATTCCTCAGTCACATTGAAGGTGGCAAGGAAGGTACCTACATCATAGTAATAGACAAAGCTAACATCATCACCTGCAATAACTACTGGAGGGATGGTATCAGCAACAACCACAGTCACTGTCATGCTGTCAGTATTACCTTGTACATCCCATACCACCAGAGTCACTTCATAGGTGCCAATAATAGTATAATTGAATGAATATTCGTAATATGACCAATCCCAATCACCATAAAGTATCATCACACCATCAATATTAATACTGAAATTATTCTGGTTGCTATCTGTGGCATTGAACATCAAGGAAATTGATTCTCCTGGATTAATTCTCAGCTCGTAATCAGCACCTATGTAGTCAATCTGACCATCATAGATGGTGACCCAAGCTGTCTTTGTGTACTTGTTGCCAGTGACATCAAATAACACAAGTGTCAAGTTGTAATACCCTATCTCAAGTGAGAAACTCAAGGTAAATTCTTGATTGGAGAACCATGAAGCACCTATTTGCTCAGTTCCATTAATATACCAGACAAAAGTATCTGGATCTAAATCAGTACCGATGATATTAATAGATGCTACCTCACCATGCTTGAAGCTATATGTGCTGAGCATATTGCCGACTGGTGCTATTGTATCCTCAATAGTTAGTGTTACAGAAACAGAATTCTCATTACCACTTGTATCCAACACGATTACTTGTATGGTATGACTACCAATGTACAATTCAGAACCAAGCTCAACACTAATACCTGAACTATTGGTCCATGTACCAGAATCATAAGCATTCCCATCTACCCATACACTATAGGTATCTGGGAACCAATCTCCTGCAATGAAGCTTAATGTGGTGTTCTGTCCTAACTCTATTGTTTGATCTGCAGGTCCTGCAATATCCGGAATAGTAGTATCTGCCACAACTGTAATATCGATATTGAAAGTGGCGAAATTACCATGAATATCATGTACAATTACGGTTAACACATGTTGGCCAACTGAAAGTCCATCAATAGAAGTAGAGTATACATTACCATCAATATAACTAGAGGGAAGTGTGTAATTCACGCCATCCATCTGTGTATAGTAGACATCTGGATAGTTTTCAATCAAAGTATAACTAATTGAATGACCTGTAGTCTGATGGACATAGGTGTAATCTGGTACTTGATACTGGAGATCAGGTACTTGATTATCCTCAACTGTCACTACAAGGTACACAGATGAGCTGTTACCCTGTTTATCATATACCTCTATAGTAAAGAAGTACTGACCCACAATCAATCCATCGACATTCCAGTCTACTGTGCCATTAGTGGAAACGCTGACCATTCCTGATACATCAACACCATCCTGGTAGATAATGTAGTAATCCAAGTATTTATCTCCATAGCCAAAGGTGATAGTATTGCCAGTTGATCCTTCATCATAGGTGAGATCAGCAACTCCTGTTGCATCAGGATTAGTGATATCTTTTACAGTGATCCACACAGTATCTTTTGCATAATTTCCAGTTGTGTCAGTAATATACATGGTTACGTTGTAAATTCCATATGTTCTATGACCAACATCTAACTGAATAGTTGCTCCATCAGTCCATGGTACATTACCATAGTAAGGAGTGCCATTGATATAGACCCACATCAGATCGGGATTAGTATCATGCATTGTAAAATAGATGTAATAGGCATCTCTACCTTCATTGTAGGTCTTATTACCCGGCGAATCTATGGTTGGGGATTGATCTGCCTCGATGGTTATAGTTACACTAAGAGTTTTAAGATTCCAATCTATATCATATACTTTCACTAGAATAGTCTGATCTCCAGCGGTAAGGCCTGCATAATCTATGACATATGTACCATTAGTATAGCTGGTCCAACTATGAATAAGCACTCCATTTGCTGTTACATTGAAGCCATTGGGATGCTCATCACCAACGGTCAAGGTAAATGTATGTGGACCAGTACCCTCAGTATATCCTACAATTGCAGGCATGCTTGCATCAGGTATATCCGTCTCGTATACTTTAACCCAAATCAAATCACTGATACTGTTTCCAGCCTCATCTAAGAGCACAATGGTGATATTGTGAGTACCCCAATCAAGTCCACCAAGATTGACAGCAACGGCACCTGATGCCCATGCGACACTGGTTCTAATCATCACACCATTATCATAGACATTATAAACATCAGGTAAATTATCAGATGCTGTCCAAATGACATAGTTTGTGATCGTACCTACTTCATAGGAGATATCTGCAGGATTATCAATCACTGGTATTGTAGAATCAAAGACATTAACATATACTTGATCTGATACTGAATTGCCGGTTTGATCATAAACTGTAATAATAATGGAATGATTTGCCATAACTAATCCATCAATATCAATGGTGATGGATGAACCTGACCATGCTACATCAGTGAGGTAGCTTGAAGCATCAATGGTAACACTATAGGTGTCGGGATGAAGGTCATATACATTCCATGTTATAGAGTTTCCAGTTGATCCCTCTGGATATTCAAAATTAATTGGAGTATCGATTGTTGGTGATGTACCATCATATACGGTGACAATCACTGTATCTGAGGCAGAATTGGAACTAGTATCATAAAAGGTGATTTGATAAGTAAATACTCCTAATCCAAGACCATCTATGTCAAAAGTTATTGCCAATCCAGAAGTCCATGATCCACTATCGATAGGAGAACTGTCCTTGTATATAGTGTAGGTGCCAGCATTTGTATCAGTAGCGGTCCAACTAATAGTATTTCCTGTACTGGTCTCTGTAATAGTAGTATCGGATGTATCTAAAACTGAAGGTGAAACAGTATCAACAACTGAAAGAACAACTGTATCGGTTATGGAATTATTACTCATATCGAAAACATACAGAGTGAATATATAAGTTCCTAGAGTATAGCTATCCAAATTCAAGCTAAATTGAATAGCTGTATCCCAGTTATCTTCAACAATCTGTGTTCCACTTAGGAAAATTCGATAATAACTTGCATGAAGATCAGTTGCAGTCCAAGAAACGGAATGTCCAGTGCTTCCTTCCTCGTAATTATAATCTGAGGGAGTTGTTACTAGTGGAGCAACATCATCAGTTACTGTTAACCACACAAGATCGGTTACGAAGTTACTTGCATCATCCCATAGGATTAATGTGATATTATATATGCCATATGCTAAACCTCCCACATCAACTGCAATTGAACCATTAACCCATCCCTGGTTAGAAACAATAGCAGTTCCATTTGCATATGCTGAGTATACATCCGGATTTTTATCTCCAGCATTAGTCCAAACAATAAATGAGCTTACAGTACCTTCCGAGTAACCTGTATCGGCTGGTGAATCAACTATTGGTTGTGAGGCATCGAGAACTGTAATAGTGACAGTATCTGTAATGAATGCACCATCTACGTCATAAACATAGATACTAATAGTGTGAGGTCCAAGAGAAAGTCCATCTACTAAGTAGGTTATGGTACCATTGGACCATGACGTACCAGAAACTATAGGGCTTGCATCAACAAAAATATCATAATAATCAGGGTTCTGATCACCTGCAGTCCAAGTGATGGAATGACCAGTAGTTCCTAAGGTATATGAAAAATCAGTAGGATTATCAATTACTGGGTCTGTATCATCTGTTACAGTAATTATTACACTATCCCATGCCATATTTCCATAAATATCAAACACGAGAATGGTATAGTTATACACTCCTCTTGCCCAGCTATCTACGTTTTTAACTACAGTATAATTACTCGCTGTGGATGTTTGACCCAGCTGATCTACACCGTCTATTTCAAAATCAAAGTAATCGATATTAATATCTCCAATGTCCCAAGTGACGGTATGGCCAGTGGTTCCCTGTGTATACGAAATATCAATTGGGGAAGTAATTTCTGGAGCAGTAGTATCTTCTACTTTACAGAAAATTACATCTTTGAAGTAATTACCTGATCCATCGTAGAAGATCGCAGTAATGTTGTATACACCAACATCAAAACCACCAAAATCGTAATTTACATCGTTTCCAGAGCTCCAAGGATTATTTGATACTTGTTCCACTCCATCTAACCAATAAGACCACACTGCTGCATCTAAGTCATTAATATTCCAAGTTACTACATAGCTCGAAGTACCATGTTCATAGGCAAAATCTGCAACTGAATACGACTCCGTAGGTGCAGTTGTATCAACAACAGTAACAAAAATTGTAGAGATAACAGAATTACCAGATCCATCTCTGAATACTAATGTGACATTATGAACACCCAAGGCAAAACCACCGAGATCAATTGTTACAGCAGCTCCGCTTGTCCAAGACCCAGAAGGCATTAATAAACCATTTTTGTAATAGAGGTAATCAAATGCATCTAAATCAGTGGCTGTCCAATCTATATTCAAAGTAGGTGTAGATCCATATTCATAGCCTTGATTAGTAGGTTCTGTGGTAAATATAGGGTTAGTTGTATCTTCTACAGTCACATAAATGGTTGATACCACAGAATTTCCTGAAATATCATAGAAGATAATGGTTACATTGTGTACACCAATTGCAAAATCTCCTACATTAATTGTCAATGCATTATCACTTATCCATGCAGCTGTTTTTATTTCTGTTCCATTTTGGTAGCAAATGTAATCTTTAGCATTGAGATCCGAGACAATCCAATCTACATCTAATGTAGGTTTGGAACCAAATTCATAGGACTGATCAGTAGGTTCAGTTGTTAGAGTTGGATTAATTGTATCTTCAACAGTTACAGTAACTGAATCAGTAGAAATCCATCCAGCAATATCAATCAAACTAATAATCACAGTGTGGCTTCCCAAACTTAATCCATCTATAGGATAGCTAATTGAACCATTCGTCCAATCCGCATTTGTTATCATCAATGAGCCGTCAATGGTTATATTATATCTATAGGGATTTTGATCACCAACAATCCATGTAACAGAATTGCTAGTAGAACCATATTCAATATTGACATCAGCAGGACTATCAACTTCAGGAGGTATGAAATCATTTACTGTAACAAATACAGTATCAGTTGCGAAATTACCTTCTGTATCATTTGCATAAATAGTAAAATTGTAAAATCCATATCCAAGTCCATCAAGACTATAATTAACAGTTATATTGGCAGTTGAAGTCCACGTCATTAGAATATCATCTTGATATATGTAATACGCATTGAGGTTTCGATCTCCAATATCCCATGAGATTTGATATCCTGTTTCACCTGTATTAAAACTAATATCAGCTGGTGAACTTACATCAGGAGAAGTAATATCTTTAACTGTTAATGTAATTGAGTCACTGGCACTATTTCCTCCATCATCAAAGACATATATTGTTAATGTATATACTCCATCCATCAACCCATCTACACTGAATGAGATATCACCAGACCATAGAGTATCTGCGATAAATAAAGCATTAGAATATTCTCCACCATCAATAGTGACATTATAGACATCAGGATTATTATCAGTGACTTGCCATGTCAAGCTGTTAAAGATTTGACCATAATCATAAGAGTAATCACCAGGACCAGTGATACTTGGAGCTGTTGAATCAGTTACTAGAACCCAGACTAAATCAATGGCATAATTACCAAAAGTATCATAAACAATTACTGTCAAATTGTGTGATCCTATACCTAATCCATCTAGATCAAAACCAATTGTACCATTTGACCAAGAATTCGTCACTTGCCATGTTTCATCAAGATAAACATCATAATAATCTGGGTGTACATCAGCAACTGGCCATAATACAGTTACATTTGTATCAAACTCATCCATGTTCACATCTGCTTGAGGTATCACTTCTGGAATATCTTCCTCGATCGTCGTGATAAACACTGAATCTATTGAAATATAGCCTTTAGTGTCTCTGAGGACTAGTGTAACATTATACGTCGTAAACTCAGACGTGGTATTGAATTTGTAAGTGATAGTTCCGTTTACCCATGGATACCCTGTCTTTTTATACGCTCCATCAACAAGAATGTCGTAGAAACCAGGATTGTAGTCGGAAACCGTCCATGTTATATCATATTGAGTATTTTGCAGCACATCGGCATCCAGTTCATCTGATACTGATGGTGGTGATTGATCTTCAACTAATACATTTACAGTATGATTAGCACTATTCCCAGATTTATCAACAACAACTAATTTAACTGGCGTTGTACCATACGGTAGAAAATCTATATTCAATGAAATGGTATCCGTTGTCCAGGTAACGTTACCCACATAAATTGAATTGTTAACATAAATGTGGTACACTTCTTTATATGCCTCATCAACTGTCCATGAAATTTCATTTCCAGTACTTACATAACCAATTGTTACATTACTAGGAATTGATGTAAATACTGGAGCTGTGTCATCTAAGACAGATACTATTGTTACCCATCTGGATGCATAACCACCATCATCTCTAAAGACGACTGTTAGATTATATACACCAAAGGCTAGACCATCAGCGTTTACAGTATAGTTCACATAATTAAACCAAAAACCAACATCCTGTAATGATCCGTTAAGAAATACAAATCTCCTCTCAGGATTATCATCTAAAGCTTGATAGATGAAATAATGACCCGTCGATCCCTCAGTATAGTTATATGTACTTGGTGGATGGGTAAATATGTTTGGAGACCAGTTATCAAACTGTGTTTTTGGAGCAATTGGGTGTGTTCTTGGAAGAGTATCTGCAACAATAGTACCACCATTTGTGTAATATGGTGGTGAATCTACGAAACCATCTTTATTAACATCTGTCCACGGGTCGAGTGAGGAATAGAAGTTCCTTTCTATTACTAATGCCGTTGGTGAAATTAAATTATTAGTCACAAAAGAGGTTTGAAGGTCAATGAAGTCATTATTTCTTATAGTTGCATTAGTTGCAGTGTCATCAATAATTACACCAATATTGTTATAACTAAATGTATTATTTTCTAGTAATGCCCAGCTATTTGCACCGGTTATTCTTACACCATTACCAGAATTATTCCTAATAGCATTGTTAACAACAATAGCATCATCTGCTCTATCAATTAGTAATGCATCCCCACCATTGAATTGAATATAATTATCTTCAATGATCGCATTATTTGCTGAGAAAGGACCACCGAATACGTGAATTGCAGCTGTTAGACTATATTCTATCGTATTTTGCCAGATGATTGCATCATAACCATTGACAGTAATAGCCTTGATATTGTCTGAAAAGGTGTTGCCCATTATAGTATTATCGTTTGCTCCATTAGTAAGTACAAGTGCATTTCCAAGACCATAGAAGTAGTTATTAGAAATAGTATTATTGTTAGCAGCAAAAAATTGTGCGGCATTACCTGAGCTCTTATCATAAAATTCATTGAACTTTATGCCACAATTATCTGATGCTTGCACATAAAGTGGATATTGAATGGAAGTTGTGAATCGGTTTTGTTCAACTGTGATATAATTACTGTTTGCAATCCAAACATTGTAATTTCCTCCCGCAGAGAATATAGTCTCATTTATTACAAGATTATTTGAGTATTTAACGTAAATCGCAGCTCCAGAATAGGAATAAATCCAGTTTCTTGAAATTTGAACTATTGATAATCCATATACATCAAATCCATCAGCTGAGTTTTTTATCTCATTATCTACGATTTTTGCATTAGTAACAAAGGTCAAAACTATAGAGTCATTAGAATTATCCACATTATCAATATAATTATATCTTATGACCAAATACATATTAGTATTTTTAATTTCAATAGCTCGATTACTGCTCTGTGTGATATTCTTACCTTCGATAACATAAGGATCTGAGAAGGTACCTGTACCATGATCTGCAGCTGCTGCCAGAGCCGCATTAGAATCGATATAGATTGGATAACTGAAGCGTTTTCCAGATAATGGCACATTGGGATATGCCATTGGATAACCATCTGATGAACTTCCTGATATTGTATATGGAGAATCTGCAATATAATTCTTATCACTATCAATATTAGTGTGATCATCGTAGTAATTGTATTTAAATGACTGTCCAAACAAAGAATCATCTGTAACCGTTGTTCCACAATTAATAAAATCATTATATTCAATATTCCATGCACCTGGTGCTGCAGTTGTAGATGTAATCTCAATACCTACTAAAAAGCCGTCAAATCTGTTATATGCAGTAGGACTGACCTCATTAAAATCAAATCTGATACCGATTGAAGAGGCAGACCCATTCCCCCAAAGTTTATTATTATTTATGGTTACATTGAGATTCTTGACTTCAATTCCCACTCCAACTACATCAGATAGCTCATTGCCATTGATTACTTGATTCATCTCATTTACACTAATAGGATTACTGACTATACTGAAATGATTAAATTCGATAACATTATTCATACTAAGACTTAGAATATTGATCCCAATTCCACCACCTTGTATCTTGTTCTCTGAAATCAGTATATCATTAGAATCACTAAGAGAAATTTTCGTAGCTGAGGATCCATTGAATGTATTCTTAAACACATTCACATCATATGCCTTTACAAAAGTAATACCATTACCTGTATCAAGAACATTGCGAGTTATAAGATTATTATAAGAAGATGTTATTTTGGTTGTAGCAGAGAGGTAAATATGTTCAATACTTGCAGATTTCAAATAATTGAACCTTATGGTTGAAGATCGCATATCAAAAGCATAAATATTCCTCTCTGCAATGCTTAAATTATTAAACTGAATAAGAACATCATCTGCACCAACCAACCGAATATTATTCTGATTATTTAGAATAGAGTTGTTTGTAATTTTCACATGTTGGACGTTGTTAAGATAAATACCATACTGACCGGCATTATTATTACCTTCAAAGTGATTATCACGAATTTCAACGTACAAAGTTGTCGAAGAAATAAATAACTGAATACCTGTCGTACTAGTAATATTCAAATTAGAAAGGATATAAGGATCATTTATCGTTCCATTACCACTACTTGCTGCAGCGATAAGCTGAGCATCACTTGTAATTGAAATTGGGGCAGATTGAATATAATCTGGTTGTATCATTCCCATCTCTTTTGAGTTTACAACTGACACAGTTTTCTGACCTTCATCTTGATTTTGAATAGAAGGCCTAGAAATACGTATATTCTTGGATATTTTGAGATCTGTACTCTCATTAATTGCATTGTCATTAGTATTTAATGCCAAAGAAGGAATTAAGCTGAAACAAAGAATTATAAAGAGTATAGTAACATTTAGTGCTGATTTTGTTTTATGGACTCTCATGTACATCACAAAACTAATTGTTGTTTAATCAGAATTTTAATATATAAACGTTCATAATCAAAAGTGAGAAAATTCCTTCACACTGGTTGCTTAAACCTGCAATAATAGACACATTTACTTAATAACCTTCCCAAAACTAGGAATTTACTTTATTTATCGAGTAAGTGTTTAGAATAAATTATTTTATTATAAAAGTTCTATTCTTATATCTACGACCTATAATCTCCCGCCTTTGTGTTTTCCCCAACTAATATCTGAATTATTATGATTTGCCACATAAAATCGTGACAAAAAAATTAAAGTTACGTTGCTAGATGATAATCATAACTACTTGTTACCTACGGCGTTTTTATCTAGAATTGAATCATTTGCAATTAGATGGCATAATACAGATATTCTCTCATATCACTTAGGTTTTCCTTTCTTCTCACAAATCCCTTGGCCATCAGTAATTTTAGCGCATTTCTCATAGTTTTATTGTTGGTGATCTGTGTGATTTCCATCAATTCATTTGCAGTCATTTCGCTATTAGCTTGTTGTAATACATGAAGAATGAATTTAGATGTAGAAGTAAGATCCTTGGTATCCTCATAATTCAATTTATTGAATACTTTTGATTGAATGCTTTGTTGAGGTATATCTGGAACAATAAATATCGCAGTATTCATTGCCTTTTGAATACATAATGTTTTATCATTGCTTTGTATCTGTACGTTATCTACCTGTACAACGATTTGATCTGGCTGTTGAATTTCGATACATAGTTCTTTGTCATCAGGCACAATAAAGTGACTAGTCATGGGATTTCTAGATGCAATGGATTGGATTTGAATCACTGAAGCTGCATAATTTATAGTTGGACCACCCAAATTGAATGCAAATGCAGTACTCCCAGTTGGTGTGCTGATGAGTAATCCATTAGATGAGTCCCCATTATCAAATAGTGGAACATCATCCATGAGTATATCATAATTCATACGACTATTTACCCGGGTGGGGCCAATGTAAATATCATTTATTGCAGTTTGTTTAGTTCCATTGACATCAATATTGAGTAAACTACGTCTCTCTTCGTAAAATCTGTTAGACTGTATCAGATCAATTGCCTGATGTAATTGATTTAATGTGATACTCGCAAGAAATGAATCGTCTCCAGGTAATTCGACAATTAATAGTTTAGTAGCTCCATTATGAACTGCATTGAGAACCTGATCATCACCAAAACAAAGAGTGATAATAGAGCTAGAAGATTCTGTCGAGGATCCACATACTTCTTTCAAGAATTTTAGTTCTGTTTCTGACAGTACTGATGGATCATAATGGAACCTCATGATTGTATGATATTTCAATACAGTTTAAAGTTTTCAAATATAGTTTGAGAAATATCCAATTCTCTAAGATCTGGTATATCAATTATATACCTATTCTCACATCAATATCAAATATCAGAATTTCACAAAATCTAACTAAGAAAAGCGAGATAATAAATAACTAAATAGCCTATAAGCATGTATAATGATAAAAATCCGATTTTTCATACTCTTATTTCTGTTAGTTTTAGCTCAGCCAATGATATCAGCTCAATCTGGTCAAAATGACGCTGACACGGGTGAAGATGCATCAAATAATGAATTGAATGCTGCAAGAATTGAAGTTAATACTGTATATAATGCCACCATTGGAGCATCTCTCACTGACCAAAACTCAGGATCAGACTATGAAGATCTCTATGTGGTTTCAATTACTAATCCTGGAATCATTTATTTTGAATTGGTCTTTTTGCGTAATAATGATGTTAATTATGTAAATAATTATCTTGAAGTGCAATTGGAGTATTTTACAACCAATTTCAAGATATTCGATATCAGCAAATATGGGTATGATCAAATAATTATCTATGAGATCCCTATAAAATATCGGGATGATATCTTAATACGATTCACCTCCTATAATGATTTAGTCGCATATCAGTTCAAAGTTTCCTTTGAAAAGCAGGAAATTAATACTGATCAAAATGATGCTGGAAGTGGCCTGGATGCATCAGCTGACTATCCAATTACACTATCACTTGATCAACAGTATACAGGAACAATCGGGAATGGTTTCATAGAATCCAGTGGTAGATTGGATCAAACTGATTATTATTTAATTACAGCACCTGAACAAGGATATATTTATTACAATTTCACAGGTTCATATAATGATAATCTGTGGGAAATAACAGAGTTCAATGTTTATTTTCATAACCAGAGTGATGGAGGTGGACAGATTAGAAATGAGGTCATCTATTATCAAAGCTCAAGTGGAACGTACTTTAGATCTGCAGCTCCGATTGCTAAGACATATCTCTTTGAAATAAAAACATTATGTGCATGGAATTATACAATCAAAATATGGTTTGAAGCAGAATATATCGCTGAACAGAATGACATGGGAACTGGTTCAGATGCTAATGGGTTTGATTACGAATCAGATCTCTTGACTATTGGACAATCAGGATATGGACATATTGGACCAGAATATTATGATGATGAGTATAATATTGATTGGATAGATCGATATTATATAGATTTACAGCAGATATATGAAGTTACAATAAAATTAAAGATCACGCGAGAACCTTATTTTCATGATCCATCGGAAGACTCTTCTAACTCAATGCAATTCAATATTATTTCCTCATACTATGATTATTTAGTTGATATGGATGATTATTTCAGTCCTACATTATCAGTAAAACTTACGCTTACTCCAGGAAGATATGAATTATTGATTTATGGATATCTCAAAATAAATTATTTCATGAATATTACTGGTTCAATATTCGTAGAGAGTCACGATGAACCGGAAATTCAAACTGAGTATCAAACTGAAGAAGCATTTTTACCACTACGAGCGTGGTTTGCTGGATTGGTGACATTACCAATTTTGCAAAAGCAAAGAAAAATTAAATTCTATTAGCATCAGTCAGAGTACTTCTTTAGGACACGTAATGCTCGAAGAGTGTTGAATGCACTCGGTTGTCGTGCTACATCAAGTGAAAAATGAATGAGACCCCCAAATTGCGTACCTTTATTCCAAAATCCTTTATTGCTCTTATTCCGTACTATTGTCAATGCATCTTCCATTCGTTCATCATAAGGAAAATTTATTGATTGAAAATAATCAAGAGCACCAAGTATATTATACCTATAACGTTGTGGAAATGTAATATCAATAAACGAGGGGTGAATAGTTTCCTTAGTTCTATGTGATTTATATAGTTCATGAATTAGTAATGCCTCGTGTGCAGGATCAGTAATTTCTTTTATTCGTTTTCTGTATTGAGGATATTTTGCATGAATTAGGGCCAAAGCTTCTAAAACATTAATAGTAGTGTGTACAGAGAAATGTTTCACTGCTTGATCTTTTTGAGATCTACAATTCCATCCACCAGTATTCAGTGTACATATTTCTATCTCTTTTAGCATTCTATCATAATATTGTTTACCAAAATCGAAATGCACCATGATGCCTAAAAAAATTGCTGGAATACATAAATCCTTGGGATTATCCTTACTAGATGGAGTATGTAAATCATGATCTATGTTAAGTAAGTGAGAAACATATTTTGATTTAAGTAACTCACCGCATCCTAAATGAATTTGATTGTTATGCATCATCTCCAATCGTCGCAATAATAACAGAGTATAAGTCGTGCTGATATATTTTGGACCATATATACCCTTCCCATATTTGAAATCCTTATCATTATCCTCAACTCCCCACCGTCCAGAAGGTTGTTGAAGTTCAAGGAGCTTTTTACCCCAACCGTATTTCGTAATATTTTGTCTATCTTGATACCATTCTGATTCAGATAATTCAAGGAGATCTCGTTTTGTTTGAAATACTATTGAAGGGTCTTGTTTTAGCAGCCAATCTATGACTTCTTGATTGATCTCCATCTATGGAAAATTATGTTCGCATCGCTTATAGCTTTATTCCCTAAATAAAGGTGTACTGATCGCAAATATCTTTATTACTTACACAAATATTCTTATTCAACAATCTTTTGGAATTTGAGGAATGGAATGAGGAATAGGTTAATTGTGGCGAAACCGATTCCGAGAATAAATATCAATGCAATACCTTGTGCCTCATAGAGAATACCTCCAATGATAGGTGGAAATATCTGAGCAATACTCATAAATCCTGATTCAATGCCAAAAACTGTAGCTCGGTGTTCCTCTTTACTCACATCAGAGAGTAATGCCTTTGTTGCTGGTTCTCGTAGTGCAGAACCTAAACCAACTAGAGGTACGACCAGTAATAGTGGAACCATAGTCTTTGCCAAAGGTAGCAGTAAGTAAAACAAAAGTGATAAAATCTGTCCAAGATACATAATTTTCAATCTACCATATTTATCAGATAAATTCCCAAATAAAGTTTGTCCGAGAACTGCAATTGTACCATACATTGCAACCCATATACCAAAATCAGTAGGCGATAGGAATAGATTGTCATAAAAATGGAAAACAAATCCAGGTTCTACTATTAACCAAGCACTCAAAGCGAAAATCTCAACAATCACAAGAAGCATAAAGATAGATTTAGGATTAGGAAGTACATAATATTGCTTTTGAAGAGTCTCCTTTACCTGCAGATTGAAACCATTGGAACGCTCTGCTTTAATAATTACCTTAGATCCTGAGTTTTCAATGAATATCAATGCAAAGAGAAAGGCAATAATGCCTATTCCCACGCTGGTATAAAAAGGAAGATGAATGGTACCTACCAATGTCAAACCAAATACTGTAAATCCATCGAGTAAAAATCCACCAAGTACAGGCCCGATGATTATCCCTGTGGTTTGGCCAGCGGCTAGATAGCCAATATATTTTCCTTTTTTCTCAGCAGGTGCAAGTGTGGTTATTAGTGCCATACTGGGAGGAAACACAGCAGCAGAGAAAATTCCCTCTATAGCTCGAGCTATGTATAAAATTGATACACTCGTGGCCAACACATAAATAAGATTGGAGATGATAAATCCAAATAAACCGAATAGGATCACTTGCTTCTTACCAAACTTATCTGCCAGGTTCCCAAAAATAGGAGAGGCTATCATGTAGGTTACACCATATGTAGCAGCAAGTAATCCTAGGTCCGCAGCGTCTCCCCCACCCAAATATTGCAAAAATTTCGGAAATACAGGGAATACAATTCCAAAACCAGTGTTTACAATAAGTAAGGATACAGTCAGAATCAATATTTGCAAAGTATATGATCTCTGTGCCTTATTAGCTTCATCCATGACCTTAGATGATAGTGGATATATTTCAATTTAGGTTTAGATATCAAGAAGATATTGCCGATATTGTGATTTTTATCTTCGAGTTTCATCTTTCTGATGATTAGCCATTATTTACATTAAAATAGTTGTTTCTGCAATTTCCACTTATGATATGTGGTCAATGTGGAACCAATTTTGAAGGTCAATTCTGCCCTAATTGCGGAACTACCGTGAATTATGTTACAACAAGGCAATTAACTAAAGGTCCAGATAAGATGATTGATGGAATTTGTTCAGGCTTTGCCTTATACTTGAATATTGATGTAACCATTGTTAGACTTCTTTGGGTATTATTCACCCTAGCTGGTGGTGCAGGAATTATTTTGTATTTGGTATGTATTGTTGTACTACCAGAATATTCTAAAAAAGCAGAATTTTATCCTAGTGGATCCTAATTATAGTATTTCGGATTTAGGATTTTCAAGCATCATCGTTCGCAAGACAGATATAGGAGGACTACCAAAACTAAGTAATTCATTATGAAAAGATTTTAGATCAAATTCATCTCCTTTTTCTTTCTTATAATCCTCAAGGAGTTTCTTGATCATGAGTTTACCTAATGTGTAATTTAAGTACATGGGGTCTATGGTACCTCGTTTAGCTTCTAGTTGAGCACTGAAAGGATTAAGAAATGCTTTGGTGATGAACATTTCAGTAGCCTCCTCAATGCTCATCTCTCTACAATGCATCCTTACTGCAACTACAAATCTAACATTTCTAACCAATGCCTCAAGTAGCTGACCCACACGAAGATTATCTTGATCAAAAGGTGCATAGCCACTTTCAATTATCATCTCCTCTGTGTAATGTGCCCAACCCTCTATCATTGCATAGGAGTAAGCAAACATTTTTGCGATGGTAGATTCTGCAGTGTTATTATATAATAGCTGCAAATAATGACCAGGCCATGCCTCATGAATGGTTATCGATTCAAAAGCAGATTTATTGAATTGCGTCATATAACTGGATGTTTTCTCTTCACTCCAAGTGGGTTCAGGAGGAGTTACCCAGTAATATGCCTCTGATGCCTCAGGTTTTTCAAATGCTCCTGGAGTATCCATAGCTGCAAATGCAAAATTTCTCATAGATTTCGGTGTATAGATTGCTTTGCATTGATTATCAACAGGAACTGAAACTAGATCAGATTCCATCACATAACGTTTTGTCCTCTCAAGTGTCATCTCTGTATAGCTGAGTAAATCTTCTGGAGCTGGATAATCCATTTCAATTTCTTTTAATAATTCCTTAATATTCCCATTAGTTTTTGCATCTGCAATTTGCTGTAGTAATGAGAAATTTCGGTTTAGATCTGCTTCACCAATTTTCAGTAGATAATCTGCAGATAGAAGAGTTGCATCCATTCCTTCTGTTTTTGATAACATCTCTATGAATTCTTCTTCTCCAAGTGCAAACTCATCATGTGCTTCTTTGATCGATTCCTTAAGAAAATCAATGAATTGCTCCATTGCCTCTATTGTTTTCTCATTTGCCAGTGACCATTCTTGAATCAATGATTCTTCTTCAATTTGGGTAATAAATGAAATTAGGTCATCTTTGTAATAGGCTAAATTACCCTCTAAAAATTCAAGAGCGGATTTAATTTTGACCTTAGACATAGATTTTCCTTGTAGATTATTAATTGCCACTTCAATGAAGCGAGGAATATTGTTTTCTAATTTAGTAATTGATTTAACTCTATTATTGATGGTATCATAACTACGCATGGTGAATGAATTCTCTATTATACTTAATGGATTGAACCAGCTGAATACATAGGGAATAGGTGATTTTAGATACTCTTTGTTAATATCCAAATCGTATAACTCAATTTCTAATGTTGAAATTAATAAATTATACTCATATCTTTCAATCTTATCAATTGGTTCCTCCAATGATCGTAATACATTAAGATCAGACTTGATTTCCTCTATTCTTTTTGCTATACCTTGTAGAGAGTAATCTGGTATCTCTCCATCAAATTCATGAATTCCCAAACCATGACAATCTAATGGATGAAATTGCTTCCATCGATCAATTATATCTTCATACATAACTCTCTTAATTTTAAATGAGATATGAATATATTTGCATTATTATCAAAAATATGGATTGATTATTTGTGACTTAGTATACTGTATTGATGATCTTGTGCTATTTTGAAGTATTCAATATTATTAAATAGTGATGTCGATGATGAATTCATATGCTCTACATAAAATGCATTTGAATCTTTGATATTATTCCTATTGATGAATTTTCGAATCATCCTCTTAGCAAAACCATTGGATCGTGACCATGGAACAACATAGATTTGGCCAATTCTTAAATTTAGAAGTTCAACTCCTAATACTTGGTATTCTTTTCTTGCATTTTGATAAGCTTTTCTGGTAAATCGATTTTGATGATCAAATAACCTTGAACTAGTAATATAACCAATTAATTCATTATCCTCACGTTTAATGAGAATATTATCCTTCCTTATATCAAAAAGACTGAATTCTTTGAATAATGCACTTTCAGCATCCTCAAGAAATGAATCTTCAAATTTTGATATTTTGGTTAACGTTGAAAGTGCTGAATAATACTCTTCTCTGGAAGTAGGATTATCGATTACAAGAATTTCATCTGGGCCAAAATTATGTAAAGGATTTTGACCAAATAAGGTCAATCTATCATTTTCAATACAAATTGAGCATTCAGCATATCCTTTAGATTGTACTAATTCATCAATTTCATCCAAATCATACTCAGAGTTGTCTATAGGGCAAATAAATATCCGATTTACTTGATTTTCTTGAAAAGTAATACTTTCTCTAAATGACATGAATTACTATTCGACCACTATTAATAAATCCTTGTGGAGCAGAAAATAATATTCAATGATATGAAATTATCCAATAATTAGCTCAAGATGTCAAAAACATTAGAATGCTTCTTACACATTGGTTGAAATTATGGTTGTGGAATAATAATATAGTACTCTTAACTAATTGTAATTTTTTATCTTCAAAGCAACATAACAAACTCAATAATATAGATTGCATGATTTTGCTCTAAATTTCTAATATTATACTCATCATTGCATGTTATTGATATATTTTCTTGAGTATTGATCCGGAAGTAAGGTGAGGATAGGGATTCGAGCACTACCATCTGAATACTTCAGAGTTAGAGTAATTACCTGTTGTAGATTCATCAAATTACCAACTGAGACAAAAATTGGCTTCGATCCATCACGAGTACAGAGAGCAGCTCCAAGTACTTCATCTCCATCTCTAACAAGTGTATAATTTCCTAATATTCTCTCAGGCTCATCATACTCTCCTATGTACGGCTCTTTAGCTATACCAAATGTTGGAGTATTAATTGAAAATGATGCTTGTGTAGCTATTCCCATCCGTCGTGGATGAATCTTTCCATGACCATCGAAAACGACGAGATCAGGTTTTGATGTGAGTTGTTTCCAACACTCCAAAAAAATTGGCAATTCTCTAAATGCTAATAAGCCAGGAATATATTCTACATCGATTTCTGCTACATGATATTTGATGTCAACAATCTCTTTTTCCTTGAATACAACAAGTGCTCCAACGCCAATATTGTCTTTGAATGAGATATCAAATCCTGCAATAAGAGAAATAGAATCTACTTCGCCTTCTTGCACCTGTTTCTGTAGGGAATTCTGGATATTGATCATCTCATCAATATTCATTGATTTCACCTTAATTCGGGATAAAAGGAAGGGCCACCACGGATAACCATAACTTTCTCAGGTTGATTCATCACTTCCCAACCAAATTGCCGATATAATTCATGAGCATCAGCAGTGAATAATACCCATGTTCGTATATCCTGATGATCTGGATGATCCATCACAGCTTGAATGATTTTCTTACCTAAACCCATTCCTCTGTATTCTTCTTCGATATAAACATCAGCTAGATATGCAAAAGTAGAACGATCAGTTATTGTTCTCGCAAATCCTATAAAATTATTACCCTCTAATAAACTGAAACACAATGATCCCCGTATTGATTGCTCAACTGTCTGAAGAGGGATATTCTTTGCCCAATATGAGCGATAGGCAAGGAAATTATGTAGTTTTATCACATCAACATCACTAGGATCATTAGAAATGATGAAATTATCCATGAATTACCATTACTTATCTAATATATATTGAATGTGAATGGGGATATCATTTATTCACTTTCTATGATTTTCACTCGACCTACTTTCCCTGACTCTAATTTCACTTTAATACCATGTGGATGATTAGCAGAATTTGTTAGAATTTTAGCGACGATACCCTCTGTGAGTTTTCCATTCTTCTGATTTTGCTTCTCCACTACTTGTACTTTCTGACCGAGTTTGATATTTTTCCTGTTTGAAGGATTCATTAATTGTAGTATCATTAAAACTTTAATAAATAATTGTACCATGTACAAGAAAACCTCAGCTATTGTTAGCTAATTGATTTTTTTTTTTTGAAATAGATGCATTTCTTTTTAGTTATACATACCTTTAAAATATCCATGGTTGCACATTGGTATGAGTGCAATTGCTTGAACAGGTAAAATTGCTAATGTTACATGGAAAATACATCCAGGCCAGACAAATACTGAGTTCCATGACTATCACAACCCAAGTTCTTATTCTATTAAGTGAGTTAGACGATAAATTATCTGATTATCAACAAGCATTGCTAAATGGTTATGAATCCATCCATCTTTCTAAGCGTACTGGCGATATTAAAGTACAGATTGCAGCTAAGTATGTTGTTTGTCAAGCTTTATGGAGATTAGGTAAATTTGAAGAAGCATTGGAGATTCTTGAGGATGGAGAGGAACTTATCCGAGAATTTGGAGAAGAATATTTTGATCAACAATATTTAGGTAAATTCTACAATATCAAGGGAATGATTTATCTCAATCTTGGAGATCCAGACTGGGCTTTGCAAAATTTCCTCAAATCCATGTACATATTCGAATTACAAGGGGATATACGTCATATTGCAGAGTCACTCAATCATATTGCCATAATTTATCAATATCGTGGGCAATTAAATGAGGCAATGATATATTATCAAAAATCACTCGAACTTGATGAAAAAATAGAAAATGAACCCGAAATAGCATCTGATCTGAACAATATTGGTAATATTCTTAGAATTCAAGGTTATTACCCAGAGGCCATGGAGTATTTCAATAGAAGTCTGATAATTCATCAAAAATATCTAGATAAACAGGAAATTGCCTCAACTTTAACAAATATTGGTCACCTGCAGTATGTACAAGGTAAATATGATCAGGCACATTCAACGTTTATCGAAGCATTAAACATTCGACACATGATTGGAAATGATCTCAAGACTGCGGATTTACTGTTACTAATGATCATTAACTCTCAAGAATATTGTGCTGATCCTGAAGAATACATGAATGAGTTGGTGATACTTAATGAGAAAAGTGATAATCAATTCATTGAACAGAATGCAAGAATCGCGGAGGCAGTTATTCTTAAAACAGGTAACAGATTGCGAGAAAGGGTACAAGCTCAGCAAATATTTGAATACGTGCTAACCATGGACATTTTAGAAGTCGAAAAATCACTATTTATTATGATCAATCTCTGTGAGCTACTCATAGAAGAGATGAGTATCACAGGTGGTGAAATAATTTTTGACGAGATAATTTCTTTGACAGATCAAATCTATATGACTGTCGAATCACAGAATGCTTACCCTATGCAGATCAAATGCCTTATTCTGCAATCCAAATTATCACTAATTACAAATAATGTTATAGAATCAGATTATTTCCTTGAACGAGCAGAACAGCTCGCAAATATGCATGATCTTGACTTGTACAAGGTCGAAATCGCCTTCCATAGGAATAACTTGGAAAAGGAGTTATCTACATGGCAAGAAATGATAAAATCGGATGCTAAAAAGGTAAATGAGGAATTATGTGAATACCTGAAAATGCTTGAGAAGACTTCTGTTTTTTAACATTTAGCCCCTTAAAACCTGCATTTTAACAAGTTTAGGGCACCATTCATATATAAGTGAATTAATGAAGTCAATTAATTGAAATACACTGATATTGAAAAAATATTGTTGAAAGCTGAAAAATTCGAGGATATAGGTTCAATTGATGAAGCACTTAATACTCTTCAAGAATTGAAGACCATCACTCAACAGAGAGATGAAATGGAGTATCAGTGTGTGACAGGAGATATTTATTTTAAAATTGGAAATATTTATTTGAAAATGGAGAATTATGATACAGCCCTTATCAATTTTGATATGGCACTTACATTCATCTCTAAAACATATGACTATCGAACGATGGCTCTGATACAAATCCATATAGGGATATGTAAATCTAATTTGGAATATTATGGAGATAGAAATGAGAAATACAAAGTTCTGGGAAATTACTTTTTTCAGCTAGGAATTAGTTATGAATCAGTACATTATCTTTCGCTCTCTCTTCAATTTTTCTCAATGGCAGAAAAAATGTATATAGTTGCTGAGAATGAATTGAAGATGGCTGAACTAGCTAAGAAAAATAGAGATATTCAGTTAATGTACTTCAAAGATCTCAGTCAAGCATCAAATTTGTATAATTACTCAAATGACAACAATCAAGCATATGCATATGCTTGGAGGGCATTAACAGTAGCTCTCGAACTTATCGAGTATGTTACTAGTAAACAATTAACTGATAAACAATACCTCAACCACATTCTTGAGAATATTCACTATGCAAAACGAGCTTTACTATCCGAGAATAACGAGATGACCTCAGTTAAAGCATTGAAAATTCGGGAATTCATTTCAATGATCAATGATTTAAAAGCTGGAAACATAGATGAGGATGCAATTATGCAAACGCTAGATATTCATCGTACTTCAATTCGTTATTTATTACCTATGACCCCTCCTAGTTTTATCTTTTCTACTACTGATGGGCGATTATTTCATTATAATGAGATAGGATTATCTCAAAACACAGAATCGATAAAATCAGATAGTATTCTCTTTGCCGGCATATTATCCGCAGTAAAGATTGCCTTTCAAGAGAAGGTATCACCAATTAAAGGTCTTATTAACGAGATCAAGATTGATGGGAATTCAGTCATCATGGAGAACAGTTCTGAATATAATTTTTTCATCGTTAGTGTTACCACATTTATCTATCCTGAATTAAGGCAATTTGTTAAAGATCTTAATAAAGAATTGGGAAATCAATTTGGACAGTTAATCTCAGAATGGAAGGGAAATGCAGATCAATTGATACAAGTAAAGGAATATATCGATACTAAGATAACCACAGAGTTCTTTTTTGAATGAATTACAATGAAATATTATTCAAGCTCAGATCCAAGATCATCTCATCAATTACTGCAAAACCCAGTTTTCGATACAAGAATCTACCGTCACGAGATGGATGCAGGGTAACTTTAGTAATCCCTTGTTCCTTTAGCCATTTGAGGATAGTAGTTGTAATCTTCGTTGCTACGCCCATTCTTCTATAATTTGGCATGGTGCTTATATTCATAATGTATCCAATTTTGCCACTGATATTTGATGGGCTTGGTGGATTTTTATGAATAATTGCTCCTCCAGAACCAATAGCCTCTCCATGTTGGTTGAATGCCAACCAGCCAAAAAACTCTTTGTTAGGGATATTTTCCAAGAAGTATTGTTTAATTGGCTCTCGAGTTCGATTAATGATTTCAATAAATTTATCTTCGGCAATACTTTCAGGCTTATCAATCATACTTGATGATTTGAACATTTCTAAACGCAATTTGATGAGATCTTCTATATCATCGACTGTAGCCATTCTAACACTTACTTCAATATCCATACTTCCCTTGATAAATAGGTAATTTTTAAGATTGTTTTCTTTTCTTATCTTGATGTGTGCTTTTACGGATTATGGTACATTAATTAATTATAATAAATATGCATTAATTATTAATCATTCATACATAAAAATTTAAAAATTTAAAACTATTGGTGAAAAATCTTAAAACTATTATGCGATTTTATAAAAACAAGAGTAAAATGTAATTAAAGATGAATCTCAAATTAACATAGAGAAGTGAAATCATGGCATACTATGCTATAGAGAAAGAACTAGTTCATACCATTTTCAATATTTGCAAGAATATTGGTGATATAATAGGACCAGTACAAAAAAAATCTGAATTTCAATATCGAAAGATTACTGAATTTGATGAACTTGCCCTTTCTTACAAACGAACTATACTCCCAATAAAAAAAATACTCATTCCACAGAAAATTAGTGTTTTCAATATTACTGGAAATTCAATAATGTATAATGATATTGTTCAAGAAAAATTGATAGTTTTTGGTATACATCCATGTGAGATCCATGCTATACAAATTCTTGATCATTTCTTTTTGAAAGGAAAATATGAAGACCCATACTACAAAAGAAAAAGGGAAGATGTAATCATCATCGGCCACTCGTGTTTCCCAGATGACTCTTGTGTATGTAATGTACTAAACACAGATAAAGTAAATGAGGGATATGATATATTTTTGTATGAATTAACAGATCATTACATTTGTCACGTAATTACGGCAAATGGTGAGAAAATTATGCAAGATATTCCCAAAAAATCGTTCAAGGAGGATTTAGTATACAAAGCTGTTATTGATCATTACCATTCCCTTAGAAATGAACATTTTCGGTATAGCACAATAAGAGTAGAAAGTATTCAACAGATTATCAATGCTAGTTTCGATAATGGGTATTGGGATTCTTTAGGAGATGAATGCTTATCATGTGGAATATGTTCCAATATTTGTCCTACATGTAGTTGCTACAATGTAGATGATGTAATCAATGCTGAAAACAATGGAGTAAGAATGAGAGAATGGGATAGCTGTCACCTGCCACAATTTTCCGCAGTTGCAGGAAATATTGACTTCCGTAGCTCTAGATCACATCGTCTAAAAACCTATTATCAGCATAAATTAATTTCATTTGGAGCAATAGGAAAACCAGCATGTGTAGGTTGTGGAAGATGTATCAAGCAATGCCCAAAAAATATCAACGTTAAACGAGTTATGACAGATTTGAGGGTGACATTATGATTAATAATCCATATTACTCATACAAGGCCAAAATTGAAGAGTTAATTGAAGAGAATACTCATGTGCGTACGTTCATTGTATCACCTGATGAAGAACAGCCTTTAGATGTATACAATCCTATTCCAGGTCAATTTGCCATATGGGATCTTCCAGGCATCGGAGAGGCTCCTTTCTCTTACTCATCACAATTAGATAATAAAGCCTCCTTTACGATTCACAAGGTTGGTACGTTTACCCAAAAGGTTTTTTCACTAAAATCGGGTGATTCAATAAGACTTAGAGGTCCATATGGTAATGGTTTTCCGATGGATAAGTTAAAAGGAAAGGATCTTATGTTTATTATGGGTGGTATTGGAGCCGCCCCACTACGTGGATTACTGCATGCGGTATTACAGAACAGGGAAGAATATGGCCGGATCTGTATATTACATGGGGCAAGAAATATCCATGAGATGCTATATAAGAATGAATTCATTGAGTATATTGATAATCCCGATATACACTGCGTATTAACAGTTGATGATGTTAGTCCAGAGGATAATTGGGATTACAATCAAGGTGTAGTTACTACAATATTCGATCAAGTGGATGAAAAGATGAACTTTGAAAATACTTATGCGCTAATTTGTGGTCCTCCTATTATGTACAAGTATGTAATTCAAGAACTTCAGAAATTAAGTATTGCTGATGATCATATTATTATGACTTTGGAAAGGAGAATGAAATGTGGTATAGGCAAATGTGGACATTGTATAATCGATGAGAAATATACTTGTGTTGATGGACCAGTATTCAATTATGCTGAAGCCAAGAAATTGAGGGAGATGATTTGAATGGATAAACTTAAGGTTGGTATATTTGGTTTTACTGGTTGTGCTGGCGATCAACTAGTCATAATTCATGATGAAGATAGATTGCTAGATTACTTTAAACATGCAGATATTCGTTCTTTTGTTATGGCTAGTAGTTTACATGATGACACATGTGAGTTAGATATATCCTTTGTTGAGGGGGCAATTCACACTAGAGAGGAGGTAGAAGAACTAAAAGAGATTCGAAGTCGATCAAAAATTCTCATCGCAATAGGAACTTGCGCAGTCCATGGTGGGATACAATCTGGGATGAATAGTGATAATTTATGGAAACAACGTTACGAGAATGTATATGGAGATTTGATAATGCATACTCCTGCATATGAACCCAAACCATTGCATCATTATATTCATGTTGATATGCAGATATCAGGTTGTCCTATAACTAAGGATCAGATTTACCATGTATTTTCTAAATTAATCAATAATAATCTCCCTCAATTAATTCATCGACCTGTGTGTGATAGTTGCAAAACCTTAGAAAATATCTGTCTGCTAGACAAAGGAGAATTGTGTTTAGGACCTATAACACTCTCTGGATGTAATGCAGCATGTCCCTCAAATAATGTTATATGTAAAGGATGTTATGGTTTGTATCCTGAAGCAAATTTACGTAGTTTCATTGAAAAAGGATTAGAATTAGGATTTAATCAAAAAGAGATTGTAAGAAAAATGACTGTTCATGGTGGACAGACTATGATAGATAAATTAATCGATTTGGAGGTTTATCCATGAGTGATCATATAAGAGTTATTCAGTCGGAGAAGGTAGCTAGAATAGAGGGCAATGCTAGCATTAATGTAACAATCGATGGAATGGATGTGAAAGATGTTCAAATGGTTGTACATGAGGGTCCTAGACTGGTAGAGGAGATTGTTAAAGGAAAATCAATCAATGAAGTAATTTCGATTACTCCAAGGATATGTGCTATATGTAATATTTCTCACAAGATAGCCTCCACAACAGCAATGAAACATGCTTGTAAGATTGAATTGCCTCCTATTGCTAAATACATGCAAAAACTCATGCACATGGGAGAAATCATAGAAAGCCATACTTTACACATCTATTTGTTAGTATTACCTGATCTTTTCAAACAACCCTCAGCCGTACATCTTCTTCCAGATCATGCTCAGACTGTTACAGAAGGATTAATTCAGAAAAAATTTGGGAATAAACTGATGCATATCGCTGGTGGTGATAGGATGATTCATGGTGAAAACCCTCAACCTGGAGGCTTTTCCAAATATCCAGATGTGGAACTATTGCGAGAACTTGTTGAAGAGGCAAAGGAATTATTACCCAAAGCGATTAGAATCGTAGAGTTGCTGGGGCCGATGAAATTTGATAGAGCATCTTCACTAGAAACTCAGTATTTGTGTATCTTACCTGATGATGAAAATTACGGTTTTATTGGAAACTATATAATCACGTCAAATGGAGTGAAAATTCCGGGTGAGTATTACAAAGACATCATTAAGGAACGACTTGTACCTCATTCTTATGCCAAAAGATCATTGATGAATGATAAACCGTTTACTGTAGGTGCGTTGGCAAGAATATTGCTCCAAAGAGATAGATTAACTGGAACTGCTCGTTCATTATTTTCTAAATATTATCATGAGGATTGGGATGTTAATCCCATGTACATTAACACAGCCCAAGCGATAGAAAATGTATTTGCCTTGGAACATGTGGTTATCTATGCAGAGAAGATGATCGAACTGTATGAACAAGGAGTAGACCTTGAAGTACTACACCCCGAGACTACTACAGGACGGGGAGTCGGCATAGTAGAGGCACCTAGAGGTCTACTCGTTCATGATTACACATTGAAAGATGGATTATTACAAGATGCAAATATTATCACGCCAACAGCCATGAATCTAGATGATATTGAGGCTCATCTGAAAATTGCCACGCGTAATATGTTAATGAATTACAAGGAAGATCATGAGATCCAATTCAGCCTAGAGATGATTTCTAGAGCATATGACCCTTGTATCAGCTGTTCTGCACATCTCATCAATATAATACGTGAATGACATGATTGTGATTGGTCTAGGTAATATTTATCGTCAAGATGATGCTATTGGTATATTGGCAAGTCAACTATTATCGAAACGATTTAATTTCCGTTGTTATAATGAAGAGGAACATGATATAGATGAAATCATACTAAATTTAGAAGAATCTGATATTGTGATCTTTATTGATGCTGCGGATTTCTGTGATTATCCAGGTGAATCTCAAGTTATATCGTCTAAATCATTAATAAAACCCATAAGCACACACCAGGCCCAGATATCAAGTTATGTAACACTACTGGAAAGTAGGGGAATTGAGGTAAAGATCTTTATAATACAAGTAGGTGAGATCGGGTTCCATAAGGGTTTAACAGAAGAATTAAAAAAATATTTTGAAAATAAGTTCATTGATGATTTTAGAAATTCTGTCAAAATTTAAAAAGCTATATTTTTCCTTCTTTTGTTGCTTCTGCTTTTTCTATCGTCATAAACAATTCATCAATTGCATCTTCTACTTTATTTTTATCAAATAAAACTAGATCTTGCTTTATCGATATTCCAAAATCACTAGGATTGTCTAATATCCATAATTCTAAATCTCTCTCATCAATATTCAATAAATCAGCCATCTTAGCTAATTTTATCTCTTCATAAGTTTCTACTATTTTCTCAAATCGTTCTTTATTGATAGAAACCTGTTTTTCTTCAGTGTCTTGAAGAACTAAAATATCATCAGATACATCAGTTGTTCCTTGTGTATTCAGCTTAGCATTGATCCTTTCAGAAGAAATTAATTTTTTAATTATGGTAAGTATAGATGGGATTTCTTGTTCCATTTCCTCGGCTATATCATGGATTAGGATGTTGTTTCCATAGATTTTTTGCATATTAGAAATTACTTTAATGAGCTTATCTTCACTACCTTCATCCTTCGATTTCAATTCATTATTTAAGGAATTTTGCCATTCAGCTTTAGTAGAAAAACCCAATTTTCTAGCTTCTTTCCACTCATTATCTGTTTCAAAACCTCCTTCCATAGCAATTTGATAATTATCCTTTGTTTTAAATCCTAATGCCATGATTTTATCCATCTCTTCCTTTGATTTAAAACCTCTAACTTTAGCATATCTTTGTTGATCTTTGGTTCGAAATCCTAATGATTGTGCTTCTCTCCATTCGTTGACAGAGTTAAAACCTACTTCTTTTGCTTCAATTAATTCATCATTTGGCTCTTGTATGGAAGGTGAATCAACTGATATAGATTCATTCAAAGGCTCTATTATGCTAGTTGTTTCAGGAGTTGTATAGCTTGTGTATGATGGTGTGTAACTTGGTCCACTATCAAGTATATTTGCCACTATTACAATAATAACAAGAATTACAGCTTCTCCTACAGTTATGGCAACTGTTCCTACTAAAAACTGAATAATCAACATAATGTCCCATGATGGGATAAATAATAAATCTGGGAGAACATATTGAATTAAATACAAACCTATCAAACCTAGTAAAATAGGGCTCATAATAAATACAAATTCAGAATCAGCATTTGAAGAAATTAAAACAATTAGTGGTAACCCTAATGTCAGAATATATCCTATTAGAAGTAACCAAGTGTTTAACTCTTCAACATTAATATCAGCCTTTAATAGAAGGATTCCCAACCAACAGAACATACCTGCTGCTCCTATAAACAATCCCATAAGAATAAAAGCAAGCAATTCATCCAAATCTTCTGCTATTACGAAATATATGAAAAATATAATCGCTAGAATGGATATAACTATCATTGCCCAAGGTAGTATAGTGCTTAATAATGTGTCAAACATAATTATTATACTTATTATTAGTTATTATTTTAAAAATTATTTTCAAATTATTGAAGGAGATGAATTTTTTACTATAATATAATTATTTTTATTTCATTTGTTAATATTTTGACTTCGAATTAATTATTTTGAATAATTAGAGTATTTTATTGATAATTAATCATTTGCTACATTCGAAGGTTGAATTATTCCATCAAAAATGAATCAGTATTAAATCTCTTTTCCAACATATTTCTCTGCTTTCTTGAATAATTCCTTGGCCTTTTCCTTGGTGAAATCAAGAAGATGCTATTGGTATATTGGCAAATCAATAACTTGCAAGAAAATTCCCTGAAATACAATGCTAAAACGAGGAAGAGCATGATATTGATGAAGTTATCCTACAAGTTTCTTCTGAAGATAAGATAGTATTTTTTTTTGACGCAGCAAATTTTGGCGAAATCCCAGGAACATCTAAACTGATTGAGCTTGATAAATTAGAAAGACCAATTAGTACTCATCAAGCTTTGATTACATCGTATGCTTCTATTCTAAAAAATATTGGCGTTATTTCCAAAATTATGGCAATTCAGATAGTTAAGATCGGTTATTGTAGAGGCTTAACTGAGATAGTCAGCGATTACCTCGAGGAAAGGTTCATCGCAGATTTTAATCACAATTTCATTCAATAAATCAATATACTAGATGACCATTCAGTGCATCATGATCTGAATAATGATCAAAATCTAATAATTCTGCAGGTTGTGATATCCCCTCAAATCCCTTAAAAAAGATGTAATCAACCCTAAAAATAGGGAAATATGTATTCCAGCTATTCCCTAGAAATGAAATTCTATCACTATTCAACCATATATCGTTAAATGATCCTGCCATTTTGCTATACGCAGGATCCATAAATGATGGGTAAGTATTAAAATCACCCATCACAACAACTCTATCATAATTCTGTGTTGAACTTATAACCTCATCTGCTTGCTCAGAACGAGTAAATACAAAATTTGGAGTGTTAAAATGTACATTAACCACACATATCTCCACACCTTCAATTTGTAATTCTATAAGTAGCATAGCTCTAGGTGTCGGCCCATTAACTAGTTTCAAGGGCTGCCATTCTTGATGTAGTATAGGCCATTTAGAAAATATCATCAGATTATATTTACTAAAGTTATAAGAAGGTTCTGAGAAATATTCCATTCCAAGAGTGGAAGCCACATTTATTATCTCTGCCTCTGATTCTGGTATATATTCCTGAACGGATAGAAGATCAAGATTCAACTCTTTAATGGAATTAATTGGTGTTAGTAGTGAAGCATCATGAAGATTGTAGGTCAATATATTTAGTACTTTATCATTTCCCTCTATCAGATCATTGGATTGAAGAGAAACTAGAAAAAATGTGTTGATCATGTTCAAAATAATGATTATAAAACAAAATAAGATCACTAACGTTTTTTTTGAGGGTAGTTTCACTATATTATCGATGATAAGAGAATAAATAAAGGTTAAGAAATTATTTGGTCATTATTTTCTTGTGTATTATATTTTTCCACATCAGTGAATTATCCTCAGCTGTTCAATTTTTTGTCTAATGAACAATTAAATCTTTATTCCAACATATTCCTCTGCTTTCTTGAATAATTCCTTGGCCTTTTCCTTGGTGAAATCAAGAACAATTAGATGGGCCAATTCTGCCTTAAGCATATCACCCACAGTATTTATCCCTGCAGCTTTTAGTTTCTCTATTGTTCCTTCTCTAATGCCCAAAGCGGTGATTGGTTCAATTCCCTTTTCACTTCGAGCTAATTGGGTGATTTGTTCCTTGTATTTTTGCCTATCCTGTCTGGAAGATCGGTATTCCACTCTCAAGGGATGATTAGGTTTATCTAACACAGCATAGGCGAAATCATACCATTTGAGGATTCGTTTCAAATTACTCTCAGCTATCTCCTTAACCTCTATTGGTTTTCTTCTAATTAGATCCGAGATGTACTTTACATTCTGTGCTGCCAATCTGGTGGTAAAAATCGTACCTATATCATGTACTTCTGTGATGGGAATTTCCAGATCTATCACCTCATCTTCACTTATTTCTATAGCATCTATCTCAGCCAGTTGAGATTCATCTTTTACCGTCCGTAATCTCATAGTAAATTTACTAAGAACAATTGCTGGTTCACGGACTACAAATCGTCCTTTGACCTTCAAATCTTTAATAATCTCAATAGGTTGGCCTTTCTCCAATTTTACCTTCAACAGAAGGTTCCATGTTTGATCTTTAAGCGATGCTGGAAAGTATGTGGTGAAAATATGTTTGCCATTTTTAGGATTTCCTTCTCTACTATACCGTCTGAGACCATTGTTTTGATCTATTAACTTAATTTCAGAATCAAACATACCCTTATCTAGGACTGATTCAACAACTAGTACATCATTTTGCTCCCATACCTCATCATTGTCTACTCTTTTGTCTCCCTTGTAAATTTTGTATTCAAACATAGGTTGGTATTGAAAACATATTATTTGAAATATTTGGCTTTGTGCTGAATATTACCTATATGAACCTTTAAAATATTATTGGCATAATGTTGTGGCTTATATGACAATCATACTTTCATAGATTATGCAGATAAGCAACCTCTCTAGAATAGGACTCATTAATATTCTAGGGGTGTTGCAACTCACAGTTCTCCGGACTTATTTTGTAATATTTCTTGAAGAAGACCTTTTGACCGAGATATTAATCATTAGTGCCTTACTAACCATTCAGAATACATCTCAGATATTCTTCAGAATACCTTTATCTAAAATGTCCCAGATAGTTGGGAGAAAACCTATTATTCTATTCGGAACATCATGTTTTACTTTTGCACTTTTCTTCCTAGCCATAGCAGATCATTGGATTTATGCCCTTTTCACTGTTATATTCATCTCTATTGGGATGAGTGCCTATTGGCCAGCCATTTTTGCATCTATTGGTGATATAGCAGATGGACAAAATATGGGGCGTATGAATGGTAAGATCTTTCAAATGGGTGATTTTGGACAACTTTCAGCAGCTGCCTTGGCATCATACTTCCTAAGACCCAATCTACTAGTAGGACAGTTACGATTAATAGATCTTTATCGCGGATTTTTAATTATTAGTGTATTCGCCAATTTAATGGCGTTCATCATCCTCAAGGAAAGTTTACTCGAAAAGGATAGACTTGTGGTTGCAAGTAAATCAAGAGAATTTCTGAAATCTCTCAAACAACTATTCAGTGATTTTGTGGAAGTCTCTAGAATTCCCGGATTATTCCCTATTTATCTCATGCAGTTCTTCATTGCCTTTGTAGAATTTGGTTTTGGAGCATTTTATCCCAGTTTACTAAGTAAATATGGATATTTGGATAGTGAGATTGCAAATCTTTTGACAATTTCTACACTAGTATTATTGATTTTCAAACCTCGAATCGGCAATCTTTCAGATAAATTTGGCTATCGCAGACCTGTAATCTTGGGTTTCATAATCATCTCAATTTCAATCTTCATTATGAGTGTACTGGATACATTCTGGGTATTGATTTGCCTAGTTACAATAATAATTGGAGTGTTCGTTCTACATTATGCTGCCATGAATTCACACACTGCAGCCACTGCACCCAATGATAAACGTGGTATAGCTATGGGAACACTTGGTGTGTATACTTCACTCGGAAGAGGATTATCAACAATGATGATTGGTTGGATTGCTTCTCTTAGTGATATTTTCACTGCGTTTTCAGTCTTTGCAGGGTTCACCTTTGTTGTTGGATTCGGATTTGTTCTGTTAAGTAATGAATAACTTCCTATCATTTGTATTGCAATTTCTAAAAAGATATATAAATTCAAGTTTCAGCTCTCTAGTAATTCTAAGGTGAGAGTAATTGAGAAGAGGAAATTCCTTAATTTTGATCTTACTAATTATATATATGAATTTAGCAGTTTCTTCTCTTACCCCATTTGTCCCAAATTATTCTGAATATGATCAGATAAATATTAATAATATTTCAACTTCAGTCTTTATTTCAAGATGGATGACAAGCTCGATCAGTGAGGGATCTAGTAATGCAAATCAAATTAAACTACCATTAGTCACAACCGGAACATAGTGAGATGGAATCTGAAAAGATGGGTAAATTGGAGTAAATTGATCATTTGATAATAATCAAAGAAATTCATTAGATAAAATTGGGATTATTTAAATTAGTAAATTATATTACACTAGAATATGAAAAACTCGAAAATAGGTCTATTATTGGTACTATTATTACTAATTGCTCCAGCACATTCGGAAACAATGGGTGATACATGGACTGATGATAGGGAAGATATTACAAGTGTTTCAAACTTGGATTACACGAGCCCGGTAGTGCAATCCTTTGATATACATTACGTTGCATACTCATATGACCCAGATACTAATATTTTGAATACTTTCATTGAGGTTGGGGGGAATATATCAATTACTGAAGGATTAACTCAGAGTGGAGTATTAATCGTTTTTGAGGAAAGTTACGAATGTGCTAATGGAGAATGTGCTGCGTATGAGCTAGAGCTACGTTATGATCTCCTTCTTAATGAATCACACGCTGAGTACAGAATTTTGGATGAATCGATAGATTTTTCACCAATCTTAGAGGTGAATATGACAATTAAACACAATTTCATTGAATTTTCAGTAAAAATCCTCCCTGGCCTTGGAAAAATATTCACTCAAGAAAACTCGAGGGGATACCATTATGAATTCTACCGTGAGGGTACCTTCATAAGTGGAATAGAAGTTATGGATCATTATGTCAAATTCATACAGGAATCAAACTACAATCGATCCCCATTCAACTTATTCTCTACTGGCCTTGCATTCATAACAATAATATTTGCTAGAAGAAAAATCGGCAATAATTAACCATACTTTATTTAAAAAATATCACAATATCTTGAGTTTCAGGTATAAGACAAATAAAGGCACAGAAACGATAGTTGTGGGCAAATAATCGAACCGTACCTTATATTCAAATTAACTATAAATTATTAATGCCTTATTGTTCAAGTATAATTTATTACCAAGTGAGATCTGTCCAGTAAACAGGATGGTCTGTTTCGCTTTCAGGTGATGGTATGTACGTGGATCCACTTATACCGAAAGTATCAGACACAAATATGTGATCTATTGAAGAGGACATATTCAAATTATTGGAATCAATTCCTGTGGGATATACATATCGCCAGGTATCTACATAGAAACTAGTCACCATGCTATAATATACAGTATCCTGCCTCCAATTAAAATCTCCAAGTAATATGACATTTTCAAGATCCTTGGCGAGATTTAACATCGTATTTGTATGACTCATTTTTGAATAATCACTTCCTGCGGGGTGATTAACAAATATGTTCAATGTAATATCATCAAGTTCAATCTTCGCATATATACTTCCTATCTCATCTTCATCACCCATGGTGTAAAATGTATTTGGATCACTTATTGGCCATCTTGAGAGTAATGCAACACCATAAGTTTGCATCACACTTTTTGGTCCATAGTAGCTGTAGAATCCTAATTGGTCAGCAAAGTACCGTACAACATCTATGTTTCCGGTACTGATTTTGGTTGTGTCGGATTCTTGTAAACCAATAATATCTACATTCTTATCCTTGATGAGCTGTAATTGGTTTTCAAAATTCACCTCCCCATCAGCATCTGCAAATTGCTGAATATTATACGTCATCACCCTAATCTCTGTTGGTTGGCTAGAATCATTTCCATTAAATGATAATAATGAAACAGATGCAATACTTGTTGTCGCTAGTAATAAGAATAGCAGAATAAATTGCTTATTGAACCGATAGGAATGATATTTCTGAATAATTATGGTTGTACCAAAAATTAATGGATAGATCATCATAATTCCCAAAAAGAAAAATGGAATCCACATCATGCCCCTAAATAATGGACTCACAGGCTCAACGTAGCCCCAAGTATTTGAGAAGATAAGCATAAATATAATCAAAACAAATATTATTGAGCTGAAGAAGAAAGATAACGCCAATCCTTTTCTGTTGCATTTATTATGAACCAAAGAATTTGATAATACACCAATATTTAGAAATATCACCGGTGATAAAATTAAATTAATATATACAATAGCCTTCATTAACATACTTGATTGAGAAATAATTATCGCACCTGAGGGATAGGTGGAGATAAATTCAACCTGATTCAGGAGGATAGAGTAGATCAAAGTGAACATGAATAATACATTCCAAACACCTAATAATGTAATACTTATTTTTTCTAAGAATTGATCCTTGAATAAGATAATTGCAGAGGTAATTAACATCATCAGTGAGAAGATAATTATCACCAGTGTATAATTTGCCTCTGACCATCTGGTAAGAATAACAGGACTATAATATACAAAATAAAGTAGACCTAAAACACCAACAAAACCAAGCACAAAAGAAAATGATGAAAATTCCTTTTGATTTTCCTCGTTTATTTCTGGTATTTGGTAGGTATACAAGAGAAATCCAGCTAGCCCTGCAAGTAATATCCCACTAATTGTGGTGGATGGAATTCCATATTCAGTGATATCTGCAGAATAACCAAGAGTTTTACTTGTTACGGATAAGATTGCACTGAATAATGTTCCTATCATGATTGATGTGGCAAATTCTCGATTTGATTTGTTGAGCATAATTAGAATGGGTAATAAGATCCAGGCACCAGCCACTGCAATACCTGAGAGTAGTAATTTGATAGGTGTGCTAAAATATGGATATAAAATCCTAAATAATATTAAGCTGAAACCAGCAGCATTTAATGAAATTTTGCTTGGTTTGATCCAGATTGCTGCAATTGAACTAAACATAAAGAGAATACCTAAAGCTTTTGCATCCAAGCTTGTATTGAGTAATTCTAATAGATACACAGACATAACAAGTGTTGAAATTGATTGAATCATAAAATACAATAGAATTCCGTAAAGAATTCCATTCATGACAACATTCTTTTCATTTTCATTCATATTGTGGGATCATGAGTATTTACTATTAAATGTTGCTCGTAACTATTAGTGAGGTATACGTTTAATATTCTAAGCTAGTCGTTTAATATGACCAAGAATTATCTCATTGATCTCATTTAATTTATTGGATAAACTATGATTTCCATCTTCTAGATAGTATTCAATACATGATACCCCATGAGCCTTCTGCTCAGTGATAAATTGTTTAGAATGTGTGACTGGAATGACATCATCACTAGTTCCATGAATCAGAAGAATAGGCGATAAGCTTTTAGATATTTTAATTGGAAGTGACTGATAGTATTCCCAACTCCACTTGACTGATCTAGGCCATAATTCATGGGAAAGTTCAATAAATCCCTGCTCTTCCCATTGACTCATCATATCAGCATATCGATATTCAATTATTGATTTATATTGAATTGCGGGGGCTAACAATATTAATTGAGTAATTGGTTGTTGTGAGGAGACAATAGCAGCTATAAGTCCACCATGAGAAGAGCCCATTAATATTACAGGATATTTAGATTGACTGATTAGGGATATAACAAGCTCTACAAGACTTGGAATGGTCATAGTCTCAAATTCTTCAGGAGATGTATAGAGGTTCGGTGTTATAATTTCTCCAATATTAGTTAAGGGATCATTTTCTATGAGATTTTTAAGTAATTGAATCTTACGAGATTGAGAAGAAGAATAGAAGCCATGAAGCATAATAAGGGTATACATGGTTTGTTAACAGAAAATTAATTATTATAGTTACTGATGCTCTCGTTCAAGTATGTAATAATACAGATCCGAACTAATTCCAGGTTTATCAAGATGTTTTAATGCAGTGAGAAATTGGCCTCGATGAAAGGTCATATGATCTGTGAACATGAGATAATACTCAGATTCTGTGATAATAAGGGATTCTGAAGATCCAAGTGGCTGAAATTTTATTTTCTTCATTGGATCAATATTCTTTAATGCATCGTGAACTTCTAGATCTAATAACCTCCACTGATCGATTAATTCATGATCCATTAATTCCATCCATTCCTCAGCATATTCTAATAAATCCTCTTCTTTCTCTACCAACGCGAATTTAGTAACAAACATAAGATGCTCAAGGAGCTGTCGAATACTTTTGCCCATTTTTTTATCAATAGAATTGAATTCCTCAGAGTTTAATTCTTTGAAAACCTCCCTATATCGATCATGGGCCCAGATATAATATCCTCCTAGTGTATTGAACATACCTCATCTAAACCTTTGTCTCATTTAAAATCATGCTTAGGCTCCGTTTATCTTGTAAGCAATCATTGTAACAGATAAGCTCCATATCAGCAACTTGAGATATTGGAGAAACAATTATATCAGAACTTATTCCCAGTATTATCATATTATATAGGATACAAAATATTACTTATGGCAAGTAAAGCGGGATTTCTAATTGAAATGAATAGTACATAAGAGACAAGACAAATACCTGCAGTAAGTGCACTCAAGATGCTATATGCTTCCAACAAATCCACAAGTTCCTGTTTATTAAAATGTAGGAGATGATCGTCTATTTAAGTAGAATTAGAAACTATTTCTTCTAGTACAATCTCTATTAATTTCCCAAGAGCCCGGTGCACTGAAGAATCAAAAGGGAATCATAATATCTTCTAAAAAACATAATATAATATGAATAGACCTTATTAGCTGTAATAAATTTGTGATTCTAAAAAATATTATATCATCATACAAGTGATTTATGCAATTTTTTACAATTTCAGTGATGGATTGAACATCATGTTAGCGCATAGAAATATAAATTAAGAATAAATTGTGTGAATTACCACTATTACAGTCACCTTAGGAGGTATTGCATATCAAGAATATTAAATACGCAGCTGGTGAGCTGATTATTCATCAAGATCAGAAGGTACTTCGTTTTTCAGTACTTAATCAGAATGTTACCATTTCTGGTCTCAGCTCAGCCATATTATTACGTAAAGATGATAATATTATTCGCCTCCTTCCTTTAATTAATGATGATTTTGATTTTATTGAGATTTTCTCAGACTTTAGTGATGAGCTTGGTGAGGGCAAAGAGGCCCGAGTTACTACTGTTTTCTCTTCACTAGATGAGCATAAGATTAGCATGGAAGCCACTCTTGTGCTTAAATTTTATGAAAGCATTTTAGGTCAAACCCAATATCATGGGGAATATCCTATGCTGACCTCACAAATATTTTTAGAAGAAACTAATCTTGACCATAAATTATATGGATTTGCTCCTTTTTATATTGGTAAAGAAGGTTTTCTTAACCTATCAGATGGCTTTGACCATAGAAATATCAGCTTTTATTCCAATGGTTTTCAATCTTGGTCACACAACCATTTATCATACAGCAGAGAAGGTACACCGAAAATACCTTCTTTTCATCCTTATTTACATCTTATTAAAAAGATGAATGAGAATCATGATCGATCATTGAATGATCATTATTTCTCTGAAATGCATGCTGTTATCACTGATAGAACCAGTAAAAATTCATTAGTAACTGGCTTTATTACTCATAAGGATCAATTCACTAGGATCCTCATGGATAAAGTCAGAAAGGAAGGATACATCAATTGGTTCTGTGCTCTGTCACAGACTGATTCAATTCCAATTAATCAACTTAACCAGGGATTACAACAATCCGAAATTGCCATTCTCTCTCTAGTCACCAAACCTGAGGCATATGAAGTATTAACTCACATCCAAGAATTAACAGGCATGTTAGCAGAGGTTAATACAAAGGTAAAACCTGAAGCAGGATGGTGTAGTTGGTATTACTATTATGAGGATATTTCAGAGAATGAAATGATCTCCAATATCAAATTTTTTGAACACAATAAGGATATTCCAATTGATCTCATACAGTTGGATGATGGTTTTCAGACCAAAATTGGAGATTGGGGTGTTGGAACTAACAAATTCAATGAAAAATTCCCAAATGGCCTCAAATGGTTATCTAATCGTATTCAAAAGGGAGGATTCAACTCCGGATTATGGGTGGCACCATTTCTAGCTATTGAATCATCTGAAATTCGAAAGCAACATCCTGATTGGATCATTAAGAATCGTGATGGAGAGGAAGCAAAAGCACTGAATAACTGGAGAGAGATGAATTATGGACTTGATCTAAGTCGAGATGATGTATATGAGCATATCGTTCAATTAGCCAAAACAGTCAGTGAGGAATGGGAATTTGATTACTTAAAAATTGATTTTCTCTTTGCAATTACACTTTTCGAATCAGTTTATCATAATACCATGTCTAGAGCACAGGTATTGCGGCGAGGTGTTCAAGCAGTAAGAGATGGTCTAGGAAATAAAATACTTCTCGGATGTGGTGCTCCTCTAGGGCCCAGCATAGGTCTAGTAGATGCAATGAGAATAGGAGAAGATACAGCTGCAGAATGGTCTGTTTTTGACAAAATTGTGTATTCTGTAAGCAAACTAGCATTTCCTGCGTTAAAACCTGCATTAAAAGCGACAATCCAACGTTCATACATGCATAATACACTTTGGGTGAATGATCCTGATTGCGTAATCGTACGGCAGAATAAATCAAAATTATCCATGGATGAGATACTTTTGCAATTAACGATATTTGGTTTATCAGGTGGAAGTATACTCATCTCCGATGATGAGCCTAAAGTAGATATAGATCGTATGGAGTTGCTCAAAAGGATTCTTCCTCCATATTCTCCGATTAAAGGTGAGAAGGATTTCCAGATACCAATTGCTCAACCATTAGATATATTTGATCAGAAATTACCTGAAATATATACTCGCACAGTTAATACTTCCTTAGGGCGTACGCATCTTGCAGCACTTATCAATTGGAAAAAACGAAAGAGAAGAAAGAGGGTGATGCTACGCGATCTCTTGCCATATAGATATAGTGAACAATATAATGCAGATCAGAATTTTGTTATATTTGATTATTGGAATGAAGAAGTAATCGATATCCTCGGATTAGAGGGAAAAGTATCAATCCCTGTTCCAGGTCAAGGTGTGAGATATCTAGTAATAAGACCATTGAATGGTTCTAATAAAATTGCCTTGTCAACTAATGCTCATATTATCCCTGGAATAGATGTAGATAAGTTTGAATTCTCTAATGATGATATTTCAATTACTTTCAACGAATTTGGAAACAATTTTGGTAAGATTTTTATTTATTCTACAACCAAATTAACCTTAAAGAATGCTGAAACGAAAGTACTCAAGCAGGGTTATCTCTTAAGTATTAATTATCAGAAATAATTATCTGATTCTCGCTCCACAATTGGAACAAAAAATACTATCATCCACAGGTCCCTCACAATTGTAACATAATTCCAGGTCATTATTACTTGCAATAAGATTTGATGGAGCTTCAGGATATTCTAGTGCCTTTTGTACAACAAATCGTCTATTCTGCGATATCACACCTCCAAATATTGATACTATTATTGCAAAAAATATCAAAAGTTGTCCGAAACCAGGTGAAATATCAACTACAGCATTCTCTAGTTCTATGATTTCTATTAATTCAATCATAGTCATTAAAGTTAAAATTAAAGGAATTATGCCTCCCCAAGCATATTTTTTTACAGAAATCCCGTTCAGTGTCTTTATAGCTCCCAAGCCAGTTATAAAAGGGCCCAAAATGTAAATAGTAATACTAATCGGAGACCTTAGGTCAAATAAGTAAATAACATAATGATTTCCAATATAATCATAGAATTCAATCATAGGTAAGCAAAAGGCGAAAATTTGAATTCCAGTCGATATGAACAGAATTTTTGATGCCATCTTATTTGTTGAACCCTGAATCACGTAAAACTTAGTATAGGTTTCTCAAATATAAGGATAATACAGAATATCAATTCAATTTGATTGAATGATAAATAAAAATGCTACGAAGTTGTGAGAATGCATAGAGAGATTGAATAAATGGGATGTTAAAGTTAAGATTATGAGCTCAGAGACGAGTATTAAGGGCAAATCAGTATTGATCACAGGATCTTCAGGATTTATTGGAAATGCTTATCTAAGAAAAATATTAGGAATGGGAACTTCTCTCATACAATTAATTGATACACAACCCCCAAAACCAGAACAAATACCAATTATTGAAAATGAAAATGTTAAGTTCATCCAGTCAGATATTAGAGATATTGATAGTTATAAAACTCAACTAGAACCTGTAGATACACTTATCCATTTTGCTGCACAACCTTCTGTACCTATTAGTACAGCTCTACCGTATTATGATTTTTCAGTAAATGTCGACGGTTCAATGAAATTATTGGAATTTGCTAGATTAACAAATATCGAACATTTTGTTTTTGCAGCATCTGGTGGAACTATATATGGTGAAACAGATAAGATCCCCACTCCTGAGACAGAAAGATTAAATCCAATCTCCAATTATGGTGCAGCAAAAGCTGCCTTTGAAATGTATTTACGTTCTTATGCCAGCCTCTATGATATGAAAACCACTTCTCTTAGATTTGGCAACATTTTTGGCCCTGGGTCAGAACATGGCGTAATGTATGATTTTTTCATGAAACTTAAAACTAATCCTGCTGAATTAACCATTCTAGGAGATGGAACACAAACAAAATCATACCTTTTCATTGAAGACTGCATTAATGGATTTATCGTAGCATCGGATAGAGCATCTAGAGGTTTCGAGGAATTCAACCTATCAGGAAATAAACCAGTTGATGTGACAAAGATTGCTGAATTAATCGCTAAAGCTTTGAACATAGATCCAGAATTCCATTATACAGGTGGTGATAGGGGTTGGATAGGTGATGTAAGAAAAGGTGGACTGAAAACCAGTAAAATTGAGAAACTAGGATGGAAGCAACAAACAAGCTTTGAAGATGGTGTGACTATTTACGTAGAATGGTTGAAAGAAAATTTTGGCTGGATAAATTAATTCACTAGAATCCTTATAAATGACTAGAATACAGATCAAGAAATGTTCTGATATTTTTGATATAGTCTACTGCATTTTCGTTTTTATCTAATTTGGAAATTATTTCTGAACCTATTATTATTCCATCAGCACCGGTATTTAGTACAGATTCAATATCACTAGTGTTTGATATGCCAAAACCTATGAGTATTGGTTTCATTCTGTCTATCAACCTAATCTTGTTGATGATGTTGATATTTCTCTTATCAACAATGAATTGCCCCCCTGTTGTTGATAAATTTGAAACTAGATATACAAATCCGTTAGTATTCTTCACATTCATTGATATTCTCTTTTCTGAAGAATTGGGTGATATGATGCTAGTATACGGCATATGATGACTGAATTCCTCATCAATTGGTAGATCTGGAATGATGAAACTATCAACAATATCAACTGGGATCTCAACATTAAGTAGAATATTTGCATAAGTCATAAGAACCAATCCTACATCCTCTTTAATATTGAGCTTTTTTATTACTTCCCATGCCTTATCTATTGTTATTCCATTCGCAAGAGCTATCTTCGATGCATGTTGAATGATCTCTCCATCTGCTATTGGATCGGAGAATGGTATCCCAATCTCTATGATGTCTACATATTGGTCAATTTGTTCTATTAATTTAATAGATTTATCTAGAGTGGGATAACCTAGCATGACATAAGCTGAGAGAATTTTCCTACCTTTATCTATTTTATCTCTCAATAAAATTTCCAACGAACTCTTTCTACTCAATTAGAACACCTATATCTTTATCTCCCCTTCCGGATAGGGTTACTACAATTTCTCTTGTTTTTCCTTCTTTTGCTATTTGAATAGCCTGAGCAATGGCATGAGAGGATTCTAAGGCGGGGATAATTCCTTCTAATTGGATTGTCTCACGCATTGCTGATATCGCTTGTTCATCAGTTATGCTGAGATACCTAACCCTACCAATTTCGTTCCAAAATGCATGCTCTGGACCAACTCCTGGATAATCTAACCCTGCGGAGATGGAGTAGGCCTCAAGGATTTGTCTATGATCATTTTGTAATGCAAAAGATTTCATTCCATGAAATATTGCCGTTGAACCATTTGATAATGATGCTCCATTTTCTAAATTTAATCCTTTACCACCAGCTTCTACTCCTATCAATTCAATGTTATCATCAATTAGTGGGTAAAATGTACCCGCAGCATTCGAACCTCCACCAAGGCATGCAATCACTGTAGGGTTCAAATCTAATTGTTTCATCTGTTCTTTCAATTCTATTCCAATAATTGATTGAAAGGATCTGACAATTAATGGAAAAGGATGTGGGCCTACAACTGACCCTATCAAATAGTGAGTAGTATCGACTGTAGAGATCCAGTTTCTTAATGCAGCATTTACTGCATCCTTCAATGTTCTACTACCAGATTTTACAGGAATTACTTTTGCACCGAGTATTTTCATCCTCTCCACATTTGATTGTTGTCTGGCAATATCAATTTCTCCCATGAAAATCTCTGTTTCCAAACCAAGTGCAGCTCCAATAATTGCAGTTGCAACACCATGTTGTCCAGCACCAGTTTCAGCAATAATTCTTTTCTTTCCTATAAATTCTGCAAGTAATCCTTGTCCTAGAACATTGTTAATTTTGTGAGCCCCACCATGAAGAAGATCCTCTCTTTTAAAGTAAATATCTGTTCCATATTTATCAGAAAGTCTTTTTGCGTGAAATAATGGAGTAGGTCTACCACTAAAATCCCTTTGCAATCGGTGAAGTTTCTTATTGAAATTCGGATCATATTTCAATGTATCAAATGCAGTCTCTAATTCCTCCAAAGCAGGAATCAGGATTTCTGGAGCAAATCTTCCTCCATAATTTCCAAAATATCCATTAATTGGATAATTAGATAGTAATCTCTGTTGTTCTATCATAAGATTGTACCTTCTCTATTATTTGTCTCACCAATAAAGGTGATTTTTTTCCTCCAATTTCAACACTTGAAGAAAGATCAACACCATCAGCTCCTGTTACATCCAAGGCTGCTTTTACATTGGAAAATGATATCCCACCTGAAAGTAGAACTTCAACTCTTGTATTATTGATTGGCTTCCATACCCACGTCTTGCCACTACCTCCATATCCATTGTTTAGATTATCAACACTCAGATACTCTAAATCAGAAAAATTCGAGCTATCTAGTTCTGAATGATGGATTCCCATTGCTACTTTGGATTGTAGGGAATACCGAAAATCTCGTGCTTTACCATGCAGTTGAATTATATCTACTCCCGTATTATCAATTTGCTTGAGAAAGTGTTTATTACCAGATACAGTTACTGCAACTGTTTTCCTGCTTGTTTTCGAAATCAGTTTTTCAAATTCATTCATTTCTAAATTTCTCCTCGATTTTGGTGACCCAATTACAAATCCAAGGTAATCCGCATCTTCTGCTGCTTCTAGAATTTCTAAAGTAGTAATTCCACAAATTTTTAATTTTTTAATGATTTAACACCTCCTTTAGAGTTTGCACATAATCTCCAAGATTTTGTACTCTTGTTAGATGTGAACCTATTAGTACTCCATATGCACCAGCATCTTTTACCTCTAAGATTGATGTTTTATCAGTATAACCTGAGAAGGCAAATACTTTCTTATCAGGTTGATATTCGTCTAATAAATTTCGAGTTTTATTCACATCAATTGTAAAATTAGTCAGATTACGATTATTAATGGCAAGATAATCTGCATTTGTATCAAGACTGTTCAGGAAATCAATTTCATTATCAACTTCTAGAATTACCTCTTTTCCAATTCTATGTGTATAGGTAATCATGTCTCCTAAGTTATCTGTTTCAACAAATTTTTTGATAAGGAGAATTGTAGAAGCAGCACCTGAGGCATCAATTTGCTTTTTATCGATAATAAAATCCTTCATTAGTACAGGTTTTCCATATTGAGCAGCCATTTTTAGATAGGATAAACATCCTCTGAAAAATGTGGGTTCGGTTAAAATCGAAATCGCATCGAAATAAAGCCCTAACTTATGTACTATGTGTTCAATTTTATTTGAAACAGTCAAATTTCCCAATGGTGTTGCAAGTTTAAGTTCACCCATGATAATAAATGATGTTTTTAATGAAGATAGGAGAGGTGCCGTGTTTGTACTCTTGCAGGGCAAATAATACCCATTATCAATGAGATTATGAGCATTGCTAATAAAATCAATAGCTATATCAAGAGCCATTGTAATTACTCCACTAATGCAGAGAACTTATCGATATCTCCGTTAGATTTTATCACAAATCTTCTGATTAAATCAATGGTATTACCAGTTTCAAGAGCATCATATACCATTGATACACCTGTTTTCAAATCATCCTCTATTCCAGCGACTCTCAGTGCCATAGCAGCATTAATTGCAACAAAGTCTGATAAACTAGATTTTTCTCCTCGAAGGATATCAATGCATTTCTTTGCAGAATCTTCAGGCCTTAAATTTGATATATCATAAGGATTACATGTATCTACTCCAAAATCAGATGCTGTCAATTTGTATTCAGTGATGCAACCTTCATTTAGTTCAACAATTGTTGTTGACCCAATCTGAATAATTTCATCTGCCCCGAGCTCATTATTCACGAGTGCTACTCGCTCGTAATTCCTTGCTTTCAATGATTTTGCAATTGGTCTTAGGAGTTTAGGACTGTACAATCCTGTTAGTTGCCGTTTAACTGATGCTGGATTGGTAAGAGGACCTAATAGATTGAATATTGTTCGAATTTTTAATTTCTGCCTAACTGGAATTACTTTCGCCATTGCTGGATGGAAAGTAGGGGCAAACATAAAGGTTAATCCGAGTTCATTGAGTGCTCTTTCAGAAGTTGCAACATCCATTCTTTTATTTATACCCAAGGATTCAAGTAAATCAGCAGATCCAGATTTTGATGTTGAGCTTCTATTACCATGTTTTGCGACACTAACTCCTAATAAGGGCAGTATCAGTGCTGTTGTGGTGGATACATTATAAGTCTTGAATTTTGCACCACCAGTTCCAACAACATCGATTAATGGTTGTTGTCCATGATAGTTGATTTTCCTGGCATTATCAAGCATGCATTCTGAAAAGCCTGCTATTTCTTCGCCAGAGAGCATATTTATTCGGATGGCAGTCAAAATGGAAGATAATTGGATATCATCTAATCTGCCTAACAATATATCAGACATTAAATTATATGATTCAAGATGACTCAATCCTAGATTCTCTAATACTTTTTCAGTGAGATTTGGTAAATCTACCTGTTGATGATAAGATTGCAATGTTTCCATAATTATTGCTTAGTAAGAACTATAAAAACACTAACGCCACAGAATTAAGGATAATTATGAAAAAAGTAAAAAAATAGTATTTGTACCTCATATTTAGGGTATATACCTAACTTAAAGAGACTTTAATTACATCCTTGCTTCTCAATAATTGTTCAACTAATCTACCTGGAGGACGTTTATCAGTGACAATAGTCATAACACTCTCAACACTGAGTTCAGGATCTCTGGCCACCATATATCTAATTACAATATTTTCCTCTGCTAGTAATTTGGTTGCAAGAGCTGCAATACCCACACTGTCTGAAAATGCGTAGATATCCATAACACCCTCAAATGAATTTTTATCATAGCGCGCAACATCACTGATATCTGCAACCGGCTTTAGTCTAGTAAATACATCAGCTAGTTCATTATTTTCAACAATAGATTTACAGGTAGCAAGTACAACCTTCCTATCGACACCAATCGCATTGGCTAGTTTTGTGACAGATTGTTCGATAGGGCCACAATATATCGCAACCTTGTCTTCTCCAGAACTTGATTTACCATGTCTTTCAATTCTTATCCCGATCTCAAGGAAGAGTTTTATCACCTTTAGCTGACTAGGAGTATTCTCAAATGCTGAAATTATTTTTTGCCACATTGTACCACAATTTTGAGGTATAAATACCATAAATTATATCTTTTGATTATAATGACAACTTTTGCCCAATTATTATTATAACTACTTGTCAATTTATTTAGATTATGGATATAACCATTCAGAAATTTGGTGGACTTATTGCCTCTTCCAGCAAGAATTTGAATAAAATCGTAAATATACTGGTCAACTTTGAGGGAAAGCAAATAGCCGTAGTATCAGCATCCTACGGTACAACAAAATTGCTGAAGAAACTTGTAAAACAATCGAGTTTCGATACTAGGCTTGAGTTACTAGATATACTCATGAGAAAACATATCACTATTTCCTCTGATTTCAATTATTTCAAGGATGAATACAATGAGCTTGTTCGCAAAGTCCTTGCAGTGGAATTACTTGGTAGTATCTCTAATCAGTTAGAAGATGAAATCATTAGTTTTGGTGAGAAAATTAATTCTCGGATTTTATTCCATCTTCTATCTCGTCAAAAAAGAACTATATTGGTAGATCCTAGGGATATACTAGTTACAAATGGTATATATGGTTCCGCTGAAGTATTATTAGAAAAATCAGAATCCAATAATCAAAAATTATTGAGTTTATTAGAAAAATATGATATAATAATAATTCCAGGATATTATGGAGGAACCCAGAATGGGAATATATCATTACTCGGAGATTCTGGATCTGATTATGCGGCAACTAGTATTGGTTATGTAGTAGATGCAATTAAAATTAATTTGTGGAAAGCAGTGCAGGGATTTATGAGTGCAGATCCTGATATTATAGAAGATGCAATTCTTATTCCAGAGTTAAAATATGAAGAAGCAGCTGAATTATCTTATTATGGTGCAGGAATTCTTCATCCAAAGACAATCTTACCTGCAAAATTAAAGAATATACCCATAGAAATAATTAACTTTGAAAGATCTGAAACTAGTACAAAAATCAATGCATACACATACTCTGAACTCGGAGTAAAATCAATCTCAAGTATTATGAATCTTGTTGTATTTCAGATACAAGTTATAACTGGTGGAAACACAGAGGGTATTCTCTCACAGATAACTTCGATTTTTCAACGTGAACACGTCAATATCATCTCAATTAGCACGTCACATGCGTCTCTTGCAATTGTAATTAATCAACATAAGAAGGAGATATTAGTGAGAGAGTTATATGCTCTAACCTTTGTTGAAGAGGTGATAATAACCGACGAGCAAGCTTTAATCTGTATTGTAGGATCTTCTATAGGAGTAATTCCCGGAATTGCAGCAAAAGTATTCTCTACCTTAGCAGAAAAGAAAATCAATATTAGTTTCATTGCTTCTGGAGCATCAGATTATACGTACCATTTCTTAGTACCACAAGTTAACTTGAAAGAATCTATACGACTTATACACAGGGAATTTTTTAAAATGGAGATCTTATTATGAAAATAATTCCTTTACATACTCAATTATCCCCCTTGGAAATATATAGTATTATTCGAGTAGAGTATCATAGAACTGTACTGTTAGAATCACTTTCTGGACCGGATATAATGAATAAACAATCAATTATCTGTTTCAATCCGCAATATCTATTGGAGTTGAGAGAAGGATGTTTAATCAAAAGATGTAACATTGAAGAAGAAATATTAACCAAAACCTTCTCTGAATCAATTATTTTTTTACGAAAACTTTTAGAACTCAATAAAGTTGAAAATAATCATGGTTTGGATCATTTTATTGGAGGATTACTAGGATTCACTTCATTCGATTTTATAAGAAATTTTGAAACGATTGAGTTTGAAGGTGATAACGCATATCCTGAAGCAATGTATGCATATTTTGATGATGCTATAATCTACGAGCATTCCACAGAAACTACATATTATATTAGTCAGAATTTCTCGGATACTCGTTTTGAAGAACTAAAACAAGTATTATCTAATGCACTACCAAAATATGATGAATTGATTATTAACAATATTAAACATCATACTACAAAAGAAAAGTTCATGGATTCTGTCAACAAAATTAAGGAAGATATAATAGCTGGAGAAGTCTTTCAGACTGTCATATCGCAGAGAATTACTTTTGATATTGAAAAAGATTATTTTAGGTTATACTTGAAATTACGAGAGAGAAACCCCAGCCCATATATGTATTGTATGGAATTTGATGAGTATCATATTCTTGGTAGTTCTCCTGAGTTGTTGATAGAGAAAAATCAGTTTGAACTGACCACCTTTCCAATTGCAGGAACGAGGCCAGTAACAAAAGATCCAAAAACAAATCAAGCATATGCAAAAGATCTCTTAAATGATGAAAAGGAACTTGCTGAACACAATATGCTTGTTGATTTGGCAAGAAATGATCTAGGTAAGGTTTCAAAAATAAGCTCAGTCAAAGTATCAGAGTACAAGAAGATTGGAATCTTCTCTCATGTGATGCATATTATCAGCAAAGTACAAGGCAAAATCAAATCTTCTTTGGATCAATTTGATGCTTTTTTTGCTGTATTCCCCGCAGGAACAGTTTCTGGTGCACCAAAAATAAGATCCATGGAAATTATCAGGAATATAGAAATGCAAAGAGGGCCTTATGCTGGTGCAGTAGGATATTTTGGGCTTGATGGAAATATGGTACAGGCAATAACCATAAGAACAATTTTTGGTAAGCATAATCAGTTCAATTTACAGGCAGGTGCTGGAATTGTTGCTGATTCTCAACCAGAAAATGAATACTATGAGACATTGAATAAAATGATGGTGTTCTTAGAATTGGTTGAATCTATGGAGGTGCTAGTTTGACTATCCTGATCATTGATAATTATGATTCATTTACCTATAACTTAGTACAGCAGGTATCATCTCTTTATTTAGGAGAAGTGATCGTATATAGAAATGATATGATTACGATTGACGAAATAAATCTTCTCTCACCAAACGCTATAATTCTTTCTCCAGGTCCAGGCAATCCTGAGAATAAACGGGATTTTGGGATTTGTAGGGATATACTATCGCAATGCAAAACTATTCCCATTTTAGGAATTTGTCTAGGTCATCAAGGGATAGGACTTGAATATGGAGCAGTTATTAAAAAGGCTCCTAGAGCTATGCATGGCAAGACTAGCAGAATTTCCCATGAAAATAAGGAATTATTCAAAGGTATCGAAAATAATTTCAATGCAATGAGATATCATTCACTAATGATTTCGCGAAAGGATCTTCCTAAATCACTTGAAATTCTTGCTGAATCAGATGATGGTTGTATCATGTCTGTAAAAGTATTAAATTATCCTACCTATGGTATTCAATTTCATCCTGAATCTTATTTTACAGAGTATGGAGATAAACTATTAAATAATTTTATTTCACTCTTATGATTCAACTATGATTATATAAGAAACTCAAAAATCACAGCAAAACATTAGGTAACTTACAGATAAGATATAACATCTAATCTTCAATTGACCATAATCATGTCTCGTTTCGAGTATAATCCCCTCTCTGTTGAACATGTGATCATTGCTCCTCACCGTAAAAAGAGACCATTTCAGGAGAAAGTAGTCTGTCCTTTCTGTATTGGTGCACCTGAGGTACCTGAAGAGATCAATCATCCCATTTCTCTTCCAAATAAATTTCCTACATTATCAATGGATTATCCTCATGCCAAAGGAATTTGTGAAGTGATACTGTATTCCAGTAATCATGATATTCCACTATCACAGAGATCTGAATTATTTGTCCAAGAAGTCATAAAGCATTGGATAAAACGAAGTAAGGAAATTTCTTCAATACAGGAGATTGAATATATCTTCATTTTCGAAAATTATGGTAAAGATATTGGAGTAAGTTTAGAGCACCCACATGGACAGCTCTATGCATTTCCAATTCTTCCCCGAGTCATCAGGGATAAATTGGATGCTATACAAGAAAACTGTCCATTCTGCAATGATTCATTATCACATAAGATCGAAGAAGGTGAGTATTTTGTTGTTTCAGTTCCAAACTATTCCAAATGGCCATTTGAGCTTAATATCTATCCTCAAAAACATATAGGGAAATTAATGGAGCTTGGAGAAGATCAGATTCGTGAATTATCAATATTATTGAAAAAATCATTACAGATTCTTGATAATCGCTATGATCATAAAGTACCTTACATTCTCAGTGTATTCCAAGCTCCAGTTCATCAAGATGGTTTTCATTTACATATTGAGTTAATCTCTCCCCAAATCAATAATGATAGATTAAAATACAGGGCTGGGATTGAGACTTCCCTAGGGATTTTCATTAATTCACTAGAACCTGAACAAGTGGCAACTGAAATAAGAGACATATGGGGAAAATTGAAATGAAAGTAGTAAGTATATTCTCTCCTGGTAGATTTAACATAATTGGTGAACATACTGATCATCAAGGAGGTCTGGTATTACCAGCATGCATTCAACAAGGCATTACAATACATGCTTCACTACGTTTAGATAATAAAGTCATGGTTTATGCTGAGAGTTATAATGAAAAAGATGTTTTCGATAGCTCTGGTTTTGATCTCGATGATGGTTGGAAAAAATACATTCGAGCAGTCATAGATGTTTTTCAGCGAGAAGAGAAGATCAATGTAGGAGTCAATCTTTGGATTACATCGAATATGCCCATTTCAGGAGGATTAAGCTCATCAGCTGCTCTTGAAGTTGGAATTCTCAATGCCTTGTACGAGGTTACTGAAAGAGAATTTTCTGACAACAAGATTATTAGACTTGCTCACAAAGCTGAAAACGAATTGGTAGGGGTTAAATGTGGAATTATGGATCAAACTATCGTTCAGCTTGGAATGAAGAATAAAGGAATTCTACTAGACTGTTCTGATCATCATTATGAATACATGTATATTCCAAAAAACATTGCTTTTCTCTTAATTGATACAGGAATACAGCGTAATCTGAGTGATTCTCAATATAATATGAGAGTTGAAACGCTTCAGCAGGCACTCCTTAAAATTAGGGAAAATGAAAAATACAAGCATATCGAGTTCTTATCTCAACTTAGCCTTGCTGATCTTAATGACGTAGAATCAATGCTTAGCCAAATTGAATTCAAAAGACTTAGACATGTAATAAATGAGAATGCTCGAGTTAAGAAATTTTATCATTATCTAGAAATTGGAAAGGAAAAGGAAGCTGGTTCCCTCTTATACTTGTCACATGAAAGTTTAAAGAATGATTTTGAAGCGTCATGGGATAGAGCAGATTTGTTTGTTGATCTGATAAAACAAAATTCTCCATCATTTGTATATGGTGCCCGTATGGTTGGTGCTGGTTGGGGAGGTTCTATTCTAGTAATGTTAGAACAGGCAATGGTTCAGCAATTCAAGAGCTTTTTTGCAGAGAAGATTCGTCAGTATATTGCATGGGAGATATCATATATTGAGATTACAGTAGGTCAAGGTGCTCATATTACAGAAAGGACATTGTTAGATCAAATTCTATCTTTTTTAGCTTCAACATGACTTGATAATTCCAATTAACCTACTTAATATTAAATACATATTTCAAGATACTGCATGGATAATTATAATGCAGTTCCACTTGTTAAAGAGGAGAAATTCGTACTAGAACAGATCAATGCAATGCTCAAAGAACCTCTAAAAGTACTTGTAGATACAGATTACTTACCTCAAGGTATAGTTATAAAGGAAGGTCATATTGACTATTTATGTATTGATAAGAAAATAAACTCAATTCCTGATCTTGCACCATTATCTAAACTAAGTTTTCTGAATTTAAGGTTTGTTAATTTATATGAACTCCCTAAATCTATCTCCAAATTAAGCAGTCTTAAAACTTTAAATATTAGTTATTCCAAACTTACTGAATTACCAGATATGAGTGATTTAAGTAATTTAATAGAATTAAATATTACATTTAACAGCTTCAATAGCTTTCCTATGGAAGTATTGAATATCCCAAAACTGACAGTACTTAACCTAAATAATAACTTGTTCAGAGATATACCTAAGGAATTAAGTCAAAATAAAACAATATCAACTCTATCACTAGCTGGAAATAAACTCACTTCAGTCCCATCAGAACTATCAAATATGCAGAATTTACAATTAATTGATGTCAGTAAAAATCAATTGACTGAAGATTATACTGAGATATTCAAAAATAAGGGAATTCAGTTTATCCAATAGAAACCCTAAAATGGATTTAAGATAATAGATGAAAACGAAATATAATTCCGATAGAAGGATTTTCATAAGTTTTCAGAAAAATATATAGTTTTAGGTGTTGTATGGTAATCATTAGCCTAATGCTTATCTGGCCGATAATTGAACTAGAGTTGATTTACTGTAGGAGAGTTCTAGAATTTTATTTCTTTGCCTTCTTCCTTTTTATTGAGAATTTGAGAATTTGATAGACAATCGCTAGAGATACAACAGAACCCATACCAAAGTAGAATTGGTTATCATTAAATAACTCAGTAGCCTGTTCTATCAATTCCTCTATCAGATTTTGAGTATCATTGCTACCTGAATCAGTATCGAGAGGAACTAGAGGATCAAGAGAATATGAAAAAGGAGATAAAGAGGATCCTTTACTAACACTATTCGCAAATTCGTCTTCTGCAACAATATAGTAATACAAACTATTTCCTTCAAATATTGGATCTAAGTTGTAAGAATACAAATTACCAAATTTCTCCATTGGACTTTCTATCCAGCTACCATCATTGATCTTTGTAAAAAGAGATACTCTAATTATCTCACTTGCATCTTCAATACTTACATATAAGGAGATATTTGCACCAGATGTAGGAGATCTAGGATTTATCAGGATATCAGATATAATTGGAGCTGATTTGTCATTGTTTATCTCGATAATTATTTTATCTGATACAGCAGTATTATTCTCGGAATCATAAGCTATTGCAAAAATCTCATGGGTTCCGTTATCGTATTCTCTGGTATTCAATATTTTTGTGAATGGAGAAGATACTGTATAATCCAGCAATAATCCATCAAAATAATACTCGACTAAACTGATATTTGAACCTGCATCATAAGAATTGGCCAAAATAGTGATGTTGCCTGTAACTACTGTGTGATTGTATGGAGTAACTAGTTCAATAATTGGAGAAATATTGTCCCCGACAACAAATTGATAATTGCTTCCTGAATTATCATCAATTGCAAAATTCCCATGGATATCAAAGGCCTTAATATAATATGATACTACTGTATTGTATTTCTGTTCAGGAATGAAGGCTACATAATACAATCCCTCTCTAACTGCAAGTACAGAATTCCAAGAAATTCCATTGTGATAATACAAGCTTGCATTTAGAGTTTCAGATAGATCGTCATTTATCATAAACTCAACTTCAACCACATCATTGTAGTTGGTTGTTGCCCTGATATTCACACCTGAAATACTTGGTCCATCTCTGTCCTCAATAAAGTTAATATCATCAAATAATGAAGTGAAACTGCCAGCTGCTGATGTGTCTCCTCCAATATATATTCGATTGAGAGATTCATATATGCCGAATGCTTCTGTTAGGTCATTATACACATTTCTCCTGATATTTATCCATATATTTTCTTGATTTGCTTCTGATATCAGATAATATGCCACTGTACTTGAATTTGTATAAGTATATGTTGGATCATAACCAGATACATAGTACACTGAATGGGAATCATTTAAATATAGTCTAATGTACGCATATGAGTAAGATTCAAAATTTGAGCTTGTTAATTTTGTCCAGAAGTCAGTAAAATAATTTTTCTCAATATTCAGAAGTATATTCTTGTATAGATATGTACTAGAAGAGGCATCTAGACTAATTCTCAGACCTGTACTACCAGAATGACTGTCATCCGAGATATTATAATTTGGATATGAACCTGATCTCCTCCAAGTTAATAATGGATTTGTTTTTGTACTCATCCAGTTTTCTTCAAAACTAGAATCTTGGATTGGATTTGAAATTAACTGATAGTTATCTATATATAAAGAAGAACTCTCATTGATTGCCCCATAAGTATAACTATACAATTCCGCATAATAAAGTCCCAAATTAGACATATTATATTCCTCTAGTAATTGATATAGATCTATTTCAAAATGCTCCCATGAATTATATTTACCACTATAATCAAAAGTAACCTGTCGATATCCACTTGAAGATGAATTTCCAGATAATCCATAATTCACCCTTGCAAGATAATAGTATGTGTAAAATTCAAATGTATCATTTCGAAATCCAATATAAAAATAAGAGTATTGATTACCTCCATAACTTGTATTATCATATTTATAATCAAATGAAAGAGTACCCATATTCTCTTCCATAAAATACATATCATAGTAATTGTAATTATAATCACTAATACCGGAATTTGAAGTTGAATCTGTATCAGTTACTTTGTTTGTCATGTTCAGAATTGTTTCACCATTTGGATGATCTACTTTTATGTATGAAGGTTCAGTTATCCCTCCATAGTTCCATGTGGTATAACTTGATTCAAAATCACCCTCTGGAGTGTAATTATATGCTGAAGAATTACTGACTGTAATATCGTCAAACAAAATTGTTGTAATTTCTGGAGCATTCTGATAAGAATTTGCATAGAACTGAATATTTGTTAATCTTTCGTTGGCCAAAGTAGATCCTCCAAAATTATCAATAAATATTTGTGTTACATCAAGAGATATTGTTGTCCATGTATCAAGAGTCACATTATTACCAATGTAAACATAATTGCTTGAAGAACTAGATAAAGAACTATATGATAAATAATCATAAATTGTATGATAGCTAGACTCAACTTGATTATATAATTCCACTCTCAAGTAGGTTTGTCCAAAATTTATTGAAGGATAGGATAGTTTTACACTAAATGTAATATCAATATCTTCATCGAGGGTAATTGATGGAGATATGGATCCTAGGTATCTTGAAAATGAGCTGCTGGCCGAGAATTGATGGCCTTGAAGTTCAATTTTATGTGAATATAATCCGCTATTTTGATCCCCATCATAATTTACAGTGTAATTTCTATACCCTGAACCATATTCGTCCATATACAATGGTTCATTATTTTCATTATATAGATCAAAATCTCCATTCGGAATAACATTCGTAGCTAAGGGTTGATACTCAACTTCATTCAAATTTATTTGAGAGATTTTGTTTAAATTGTTTTGAATAATTTCCACAGCCGGTAATGTCTCAGAAGATTTACTTGTAGTGTTGATTATATTGAACGAACTAATTAGAAGTAACAGAATAAAAATCTGAAATAATTTCATTATTGTTTGTATCAGCCGAATCACTAATAAAAATAGAACCAAATTAAAATGATAAAACTCAACATTATTATTTGAAATTTATTCTTCAATTACCTTTAGCCAAATGCTTATATTCTATGCAAGATATAGAATATTCATGAGTACAGATAATTCGGAACCTCAAAATCCGTTTCCCTTCAAATCGCATGATAAGGAAATAAGAGATATGAGTCTAAACCTTTTGGACTGGTTGTACAAATTTGAACTGGATAGATCTGCGATTGATACTAATGATATGCTGCAGGATCTTGATCAATTGGTCAGATTACATGCAAGTGATATTCAGGCAGCATATGAAAGAGATCCAGCGGCAAAATCCATTCTTGAAGTACTAACCTCATATCCAGGAGTTAAAGCCATACTTTTACATAGAATAGCACATTTTTTTGAGAAACTCGATATTCCTTATATTCCACGGTTTCTATCAGATATATCTAGAACTATTACTGGTATTGAGATCCATCCAGGTGCTACCATTGGATCGGGTTTCTTTATTGATCATGGATCAGGTACTGTAATTGGCGAAACTGCCGAGATAGGAAATAATGTAACCCTCTACCAAGGTGTGACACTAGGAGGAGTCAGTTTAGAGCCTGTGAAAAGGCATCCTACCCTTGAAGATAATGTAATGGTAGGTTCAAATGCCAGTGTATTAGGTGATATCAGAATTGGAAAGAATACTAAGATTGGAGCAAATTCTGTAGTAGTTAAGGATGTCCCAGAAAATTCTACAATAGTGGGAGTGTTAGGTAGAACTGTCAAGCAGAATGGACAGAAGGTGGAAAAAGAACCAAAAGACAAAGATGAGTTGATACATCAACTGCTCAGAAGAATTGAATCCTTAGAGAACCAACATAATAGAGATATAACTGATGGACAAAATCAATTCAAAGGTAAGGAGATGATCTAAGATGATTTATAATTCTGTAACTGAACTGATAGGAAAGACTCCCATCGTAAAATTAAATAAAATAACTGATGACATTCGAGCAACTGTTCTCCTCAAATTGGAATATTTCAATCCTGGTGGGAGTGTAAAGGATAGAATAGGTCTGAATATGATTGAAGAGGCAGAAAAATCCGGATTGATTAATGAACAATCCCACATCATTGAGCCAACCTCTGGTAATACAGGTATTGGCTTAGCTATGGTATGTGCTGCTAAGGGATACAAATTGACATTAACTATGCCTGAATCAATGAGTATAGAGAGGCGTAAAATTCTTAGAGCTTATGGTGCGAATCTTGTTCTAACTGATCAAACCAAAGGGATGAAAGGTTCAATAGCTAAAGCTGAAGAAATTGCTAATAAGGATCCAAATGGAATTATTTTACAACAATTTAAAAATCCAGCCAACCCAGATGTGCATAGAAAAACTACAGCTCTTGAAATACTTGATGCCACAGGTGGTAAGCTGAACGCTTTTGTAGCTGGAGTGGGTACTGGTGGTACTATTACTGGCACAGGAGAGATATTAAAAGAAAAAATTCCTGGAATTAAAATTTATGCAGTTGAGCCTAAAGATTCTCCGGTTCTTTCAGGTGGTGATCCTGGCCCTCATAAATTAGCTGGAATAGGTGCAGGTTTTATTCCTGATATATTAAATACACACATTTATGATGGTATTGAAACTATTGAATACGAAGAGGCAGTATTAACCGCAAGGAGATTGGCATCTGAAGAGGGAATTTTTGTGGGGTACTCAGGTGGTGCCGCAGTCACAGCTGCACTAAAAATTGCAAAAACTATGGATGAGAATCAAACAATTCTAGCTATTGTTCCAGATACAGGCGAGAGATACCTTTCAAATCCTATATGGAATATTGAATAACATCTTGATTATTTTATCTACTAACTAGATTTTTTCTGTATCATGGAAATATTTTACCATTTATTCAAAATATCCAAAATACTTTATAAACAATATCCCTAAGTTGAGTTTATGGTTAATTGGACTATAGAAGTATTTATCACATCTTTTAGTTCAATTATGATGATTTCAAGTTGTGGGGTTATTCTTAACCAAAATAGAAAATTTCCTGATAGAGCATTGATTTTTATGGCACTATCTTGGGTACTTTTTGGATTGTTTCAAGCAATTAGTGCCATATCATATTTATTGCTAAATCAAAATATCTTCATATTCAAAAATATTGTTCTGTCCCTTATGTTGTTATCAGCACAAGTGACGATCAATCTTATCACTACAGATAAGGCCATAAATCTAGCCTTACTTGGTGTTTCATTTATTGCTGCATTCAATATCTTCATAATTTTATTAGATGGAAATTCTGAAATTATTCAATTCCCAAATGGTGATTACTCTATTGCCAATGCGGGATTAACTCGTGTCTTTATGTCTATTATTTTTGCTTATGTCATGATATTATATTTCTACTTTTCAATTAAGATATTTGTAAATGCCCCACTGCACATGAAATCCAAAATTAGAATGTATATTATAGGGAATATAATTCTGGGGCCAATTAGTTTTATCGCTTTTGTCACTAAAATCAGCCAGTTAGTTCCAGGGATCGTTGATTTATTCCTTGGCACAGGAATAATGGTATCAACGATTGGGTTGATTATGGAACCCAAAATGTTGTATGTTTTACCTTTCAAAGCTATCAAGATTTCTGCTATCAATCAAGAAACTGGGATGATTTTATACAATTACAATTGGAATATTAACCCCTCAAATATGAGCAATGCGTTATTTGCATCTGCATTATTAAGTATCAATATGTTTGCCAAAGAATCAATAGGACAGGGAAATATCAAGGAAGTGGCACTGGAAAATGCAACGCTCATCATTAACTCTCCTCCTGACCAGACAGTATATTATGTGATCGTTGCAACTAAACCATCTCATAGTCTTAAAGTTGGATTGGAACAATTTTCAAGAAAATTCTATGACCAATATGGAGTTTACTTAACTAGAGAATTTATCTCCGTTTCAGATGTATCTCTATTCAAATCCGCAAATAGCTTGATTCGTGAGTGTTTCCCATATATTCCTGGCTTTAACCGCGATTAATATCTTTAAATTGCATTATAATGCAGATTCAAATTTTGTAACTTGAAAGGTATGATATTCCAAGATTCAAAGCTCCATTCACAATATCAAAAATTTGCTAGTTTCAGAGTTTAATTCCCTACATCATTTGCTTATAGTCCGGGCTATCTGCAATGATTGTATTGATATAATATTATCAAATTCTAGAGGGAATACTATCAAATTCATCATCAAAACTGAGAAATTACTCAATTCCATGATACTTTACATGACAGCATTACACTTATTTATTAATTTTAAAGTATCTTGATTTACATGAGAAAAACGAATTTATTTATATTCAATTTAATTTCAAAGGTTTTCACAAATGAAGATCAGCATTTGAATCAATCTGTATATATTCTACAGTTATTATCCCGTAATATGTTGAATGTTTCCCGTAGCTCATCAGTATAATCCAATGGATTTCTCAAAAGAAATATGCTTCTGAGTTTTTTTAAATTTCTAATACTGATTGGTAGGGTAGTAAGTTGATTCTCATCTAAATGTAATATCTCTAGATTTTCAAGTTTATCTATACATTTTGGTAAATACTTCAAGCTATTTGAAGCAAGATTGATCCGACGTAGATATTTAAGATCACACAAAGAATTTGGTAATTTGCTGAGTTTCATGGCCTCAAATTCTAGATCCTCAAGATTTTGCAAGTTTCCAATTTTATCTGAAATACTTGTTATTGGATTTCCTATCAGATCTAAGGTTCTGAGATATTTCAATGAATAAAGGCATTCTGGTATCTCTCTGATCATATTACCTCCAAGATAAAGGTAATTCAATTCGCTCAAATTGCAAATTGATTTCGGAAATTCTCCGATAGATCTTGATCCCAAACTGAGTTTTATGATATTTCGATTTCTACGCCATACATTGAATTGGGTAATTTCATCAAGATGAAATTCAATCTGATATTTCTGTTCCAGATCGAATAAAATCTCCATCTCTTTTTTTATAAGGGCACCCTCTTCTATTTTAGATAATCTCACATCATCATTTTGAAAATCTTGAATTTAAACTTGTATAAGTTAAAATGAACAGAAAATAAATTTCAACTTGTTATGTTCTACCTTAATACTCTCGTTATTCCTCAAATGATGTACATTCAAAATATACATTTCCATTGAACCAATGGAAACCCATGGATCGAAATTTTTAGATTTAAATTGTCTCTTTTTTAATAGTTACGAGCTTTTCAAAAAGATAGTTAAAGTAGAATTTTGTTAATTAATAGGATGTAAAGGATTTTACTGTATTATCATCTAATCTTCTTAGTAATTCCACGATCAAGGTGATCGTTTTATCCACATCTCCAAGATCAAGTATTCCATTATGTGAGTGGATGTGTCTGGTGGCAATTGATATGACTATCGATGGAGCTCCACTACCTGTGGTATGAATTACTCCACCATCTGTACCTCCTCCAAAAACAAAGGATAACTGGTGATCAATCTTCAATTCCTCGGCAAGATTGATAACATAATCTCTGAACTTAGGATTGGGTAGCATACTCCCATCTGCAACTAGAATGGATGGACCTTTCGACATCTCAGCAGGTGCTTTCTTCTTATCAACTCCTGGAACATCTCCAGCAATATCAACTTCAAGAACGATCGCTAAATCTGGTTGGATAACTTGTGCTGCTGTTTTTGCCCCTCTTAGACCAACTTCCTCTTGTGTTGTACTTACACCATATATAATGTTAGGGTGCTCTATTTTTTCATCAATAATTCTTCTCATGACCTCTGTGGCAATAAATACACCAATTCTATCATCAAATGCTTTTCCCATGGCGAGTTGTACTTCTTTTTCCTTATCATCCACCATTTGAAACCTTTTTAATATCTCAAATGTAGAATCAGGTACTGCAGGATCTCCAACTCGAATACCCAGTTTTTTGACTTCTTCATCAGATTTGCAACCAACATCAATAAACATCTCTGATTTGGTTACAACCTTGGTTCTATCAGAAGCCTCTAGAAGATGAGGTGGCTTAGCAGCTATAACCCCAGTTATCTTTTCTCCCTTATTGGATCGAATAATCACCCTCTGATTAAGAAGGGTCTGATCCCACCAGCCTCCAAGTTGATTAAAAGACAAATAACCTGATTTATCAATAGAGGTTATAATAAATCCAACTTCATCCATGTGTCCCGGAATCATTATTTTAGGTCCACTATTCCCCTTTTTGAATATAATTGAACCGGTTTTATCGTTGGTTACTTCTTCTGCGAATTCACAAACATAGCTGTGGATAAGTTGTCCAACCTCATGTTCAAATCCTGAAGGCCCAAATGCATTACTCCATTGTTCAAGTTTATCTAGGTGCATATCTCTTAAATTGTCCCCCAATTCTTAAAGAATTAGCTCATTATTCAGCCTAAAGAAATAGCTTCATTTTTAACAATCCAATTACAGCTAGTATGATCCTCTGAATTAGGAGAATTACAATATTGGGTTAATTTGGACTGTATTAGAAAGTCATCCTGACTTATATAGAATTGAGATTGATGATCAGGAATCAGTAACCGGTATTTTCGCTGATGAGATCATCTTCAGTCTGGCTAATATGGCAGTGGGTAACTATACCGTCACACTTTCTGTTTGGGATATATCAGGTAATCTTGCTATTGATGATGTCATAATAACAATTGTAGATAGGAGTACGAATATTCCTAATGAAGCTAATATTGAGGATGGTAGCCTAATTATTAATGCAATTGTAATTTCATTCCTAGTAATCATCAGCATAAGATATACAAAGTTGAATAAATTTAAGAAGGATCAATAATCAAAATTATAATTTTTAATATCTCTGGCCACAATTCGGACATTCTTTACCATCTTCTATGCGACTATAGCAATTTCGACATGATTTCTCTGAGAATTGATTATATTCTTGATAGGTAGAACTATCTTCAGCAGTGCGAGAAATTAGCATTCTACGAATTGACCCAAGTAAGGGGAATATCATAATAATGCTGAATAAACCGATTTGGATCAATAGGTTCGTATCTATTGTTTCAGTAATAGTAAGGAATATATCCACTATAATGGAATTTACTCCCCACATATTGTAAATAATCATAAAATACAAACCTTTATTCAGATTAACTGAGTAATCTTGAGGTGTGGTAAAATTAAATTTGTACAAATTATTAGAAGCTTCTTGATATGTCAATGGGTCTTTCCAAATATCATAATTTTGTTCATCAAATATAAGTATAGTCATTTCTTCTCCTTGTATTAAATCTAACTGAATATTACACTCGGAATAATCAGATACATTGAATTCCATAGATACATAACTAAGTGCATCTACATGTATATTTGTAAATGAATAGTCCTCAGCAGAAATTTGAGATATAGAACAGAAAATAATTAGAAGAAGAAGTATACTCTTGGTTTTTTGTAGCATGGAATTTCACTATAGGATTTATTCTAATAAAGGTGCCTTACAATTTGTTCAAATAAGAATTAACTTTTTTGAGATATATCCAATATCATGAAATTAATTCTGAATAACGAATTTCTGTTACTACTTGATGTGATAACAACTTATTTAGCTACAAAATATCAAATACAATCTATGCCGCAGATACGCATAGAAGTTACTGATAGTGTTCAAATAGATGATATTGATGAACTCATGCTTTCAATAAATCAAATAGTCAGTGATTTGGCCAAAACAGCCATAGAAAATTGTAAATCGAGATTTATTTGGTTAAATAAATACAAAATTGGTGATGGAACTTCAAATCAAAACTTTATTCATATAGAGATCACATTGTATGAGGGAAGGTCTGATGAAGCTAAATCAGAAATTGCAGAAGCAATTCATCACTTACTTATCTCTGAATACGATTTCGAATTCGTGTTATCTGTTTATTTTAATGACATGAAAAGATCTTCTTACTATAAATATTAACGTCTCAGAATTTCCTTCTTCTGAACAATATTCCCAGTAATATCATTATCGAGAGACCAAAGACTGGTGTATCATTTGTATCTGATAGACTAGACACTTGAGTGGATTGTTCCTCACTTGTTTGGGTAGTTGTCATAATCGTTTGACTGGTTACACTTGTAATAGTTTCAGTCTCTGTGAAGACATCAGAGAAAGCAAACTGAAAGATGATGAATGCAGTATTACCTGCAGAATCAGTTACAGTGATATTAAGATTGTAAAGGTGAGCATCATCATCATTCAAATATGATTTATAGATGAAAAGTCGGAGAATGTGATCAGCATAGCTATAGTACGACGGTGAGATTGTGGTTGTATCTAAGGTAATATCAAAATCTGTTGCTTGAAGTTCTGTTACAGCATCCCCAGCAGTAAATTTAAGCAAAATACTTGAGTCTCGATTGAAGATACTTTGATTATAATATCCCTCAGCTATAGCAAGATAGGGAGCTTGGGTATCAACATACGCATACCAGATGCTAAATTCATCCATATACGTTAATTCATATTTATATCTTCCATCTTGAGTGATTGAATCATTGAATCCCCATATCCCATTACCTAAATCTATGGGTGATATCAAAATACTTATTCCATTCTGATCAGTTCTAATGATATCGGGAGGAACTACTACAGTACCATTATTAATTACTTGAAATTTGGCCTCTATACTTGCCTTATCTTGATTAAAAGATATACGTTTTACCTGCTCAGATGAAGAAAGCCAATCCCAAGTATTGGAACAGAACCTTACATCATCATATCCTGAAGGATACATTCCTAGTGCACCTGCATTATCAAGCCAGAAATTAGAAGAACTAACTAGCACTCTTCCTCCATTAACGAGATCATTCATTGCTACTGTAATCTTACCTGATACAGATGCTACTCCTACTGCATTTTCTGATACTGTTAGGAAATTACCAAAGTGCGTAATACTTGATACATCCTTTCCTAAGCTATTATAATTTATTACAATAGCTTCTCTCGTATCAGATGGAGCATTAATAACTTCATTATTACTTGTGATTGAAAATTTATTGAGTAATCTGTTGAGCTCATAAGTATCAGTACCTGTTAATCCATAAATAGGATCATTGAGTTTTCCATTGAAATCAATGAATACAGATCCACCTTGAAGAACAAAGTTTTCAATTGCTGTTATCTCGCTGTTAAGTAGAATTTCTGATCCACCTAGATCAAGAGGGTCAGGCATCCACAATATGTCATATCGATTCAACACATCAGATGTTAGAATATCATGAAACTCATCTACCCAGAATGATTTACTTAATGCGATATTTACCATTTCACCAGTATTTGATCCTCCTATGCCATCCAATCCTGCATTATCCCAGGATGTATGGCCAAGATCCATGAGCACTTTTGCTGCTGCTGCCTCTCCCACATCCAATCTATACGTTGCAGATACAGAATCATTACCTAGAATCGCGGTTACAGTACCCTCATAATATCCTTGTGCTCCGTATGTATTAACATCAAGATAAGTTTTCTGAGAAAATTTATTTGTATCCAGAACATCATTATAACTCAATATCTGGCTGATATTGCCTGAGATGCTAAATTCTGTAAGTGAAGGGTAGGAGCTAATGATGGTTAATGGAAGCTGCATTTGTAAATTACTAAATACTTGAGCTTGTAATGGTGCTGTGTCTCTTCGAGGAGACATATCAACTAATAGTGGTATGTTATCTATGCGATCTGCATCAAGAATAAAATTCCAAGCATCAAAAACATGAATATCTCCCTTTCCTTCATCTAATTCAGAAAATCCTCCTAGAGGTTGAGCTGCTTTCATTATAGCTGCTTTAATCACACCAGGATTATATGTGATATTGTTTGCTCGTATCGCAGATATTAATGTAGCAATTCCTCCAGATGCCATAGGTGATGCTGCAGAAGTCCCATACCAGTTAGTATATCCCCCTCCAACATTAGGTGCATAAATATTATATCCTGGTGCTGTAATATCTGGTTTGAAATTGAACCCAGGACCAGGCCCTCGAGATGAGAATTCTGCAAGACCTGATGATGCTTCTGGATCATCTGATAGACAAGCAAAACTAAATGTCTCCATTGATTTGATACAAGATGCACCCACAGTAATTGTTGGATATGATAACCCTGGGCCAGAACTGACGGTATACTGTGCAGGTCCTGCGTTACCAGCAGAGGAAATTGCGATTATATTCTCCGATTCTAGGATTTGCATGATAGTATCAAAATTAGCTGTACCACCTCCCCATGACATATTGACAATATCAATGCTTGCATTATTAGCAATGATCCAATCAAATGCTGCAAAAATATCTCCAACTATTGTATTTCCCTCACATCCCATATTGACTGCAACTATATCAGCACCGAAAGCAGGTCCCCTAAATGATGGATTGTTACTCCCATCTGCTAAATCACCATTACCAACTGCTGTACCAGCTACCAGTGTTCCATGATCCATACATACTGGATAGCTGGTTCCATCTGGAGTGAGATTAAAATTAACTGATTCTATTAATGCTTCTTCCAGAGCTGGATGGTTGGGTTGCACACCATTATCCACCACTGCCAATGCTACACCCGAGCCATTGTATCCAATATCCCACATTTCAGTTATCCCTATAGTATCCATCTCAAGATCAGAATTATCCAATTTTAATCCTGGAGAGGACATTACTGGTGAAAAACTTAGTTGAGAGAAATCATCATATCGATAAACTTGATAATTTATTGTTTTAATGATATCCATCTCTTCCTTTGATAAATCAAGGATTATCGTCCGGATATGGTCATAATGTGCTCTATGTTCAATTGTTTTCATCTGTTCATAATTTTGTTGAGAATCTGCAAAGTATACATAGGTTTCTCTTGATTCAACTATTGGGATGACGTAATCGTTATTTAGTTGAATTTTATTATCTACTACCAATCCAGTCATACTAATCTGATTAATTAGAAGAAGAAATAAGATAAATCTAAAGGAAATCATATTATATTAGGAAATGGTTTGCTATTGAAATGTATGTATGAACGTATGGAAAATATCCAAAATCTATATGCTGTTGGGAGGATACGTGACCTAAATCAATTATAACTCCAGAAAGTTCAAATGAGTTCAAGGGCAAGAGATGTTTGTTAAAGAACTCCTAGTCGTCACTTTCTTGAATTGATAGATCCTATTTACTAACTATTGGTAATTGGGTTATTTATCCGTAAACTTCATTCTTTTACTCGTTAAACCGATGTGCATCATGTAATAATTCTATAATATTTTTTGTAAGGTTAAACGGTAAAATTATACTTCTTGTTCTAGGCCTAAATCGTCTTCATGTATTTTTTCAAGCCTATCTGAAGCAATTTGTTTAAAGGTCAAACTACTACTTTCTTTTAGAATATGTTCAAGTACTTCAGGGTTGAAAATTTTGTTTATTGCCTCATTCCCTACATATAATTCGTCCTTTAATACAATTTCAGCGAGGAGTTCTTGATCATTAATCATTTGCACTGCTGTAAATCTAACCAATCGATCTTTATCTTTTATGGCGATTTTTTCTATTTGGGGTATATTAACCAATTTTTTGACCGCAGCAGCCCTTACATCTCTATGTTTATCTTTAAATGCAATCTTCTCAAGTTTCTTCTGATCCTCAATGTTGACTATAGCCAATTTTCGTAAATATTCATCATTACTATAAATTCCTTTTTTCATTATTTTATCTAATATACTCATCGCTTGAGACACATCATTGTTTGGTTCTTCGTGAAACCTGCAGAAATTGTTCTCGAACAATTTCAGATTTTAGCACTCTGATTTCTCATCAAAGAGCATGTCTAAAAGTAAGATATATGGCGTATATTTGTAATTTTTGTAAGAAAACATTTTATGTTCTATGTGATTTATTATATCATTTGAATAAACATTTAGATTTCGATAATTTCACAATTTCTGATAAAGTGAAGAAACCTAAAATTGCAAAACCTGTATTATTTAAGAGTTTAACTTGTGATTTTACAGCAAAAAATAAACGATTGATTGCAATACATTTGAAATACCATGAAACCACCAATAGAAAGTTATCTTGTGAATCTGATTGGGATAATGAAATCTATAAACAAAATGACAGATATCAAAGTAAATATTGTGAATATACGGCAAAGTTGAGTGCTGATGTTAAACGGCATGATAAACGACACGAGGAAGGATCTACTCGACTTTCATGTATGAAGTAAGGTTCTATTTATTGATAAAATAATAACGAAATTAAACTGAATGTTAAGAATAAAGGAATCAATATCACCTGAATAAGAGGTAAAAGTGATTTTGTGAAAAACTATATGATCAGAATTATAATAATATCGATATAAATTGTGTATTTTCATATTATCTTCAAAATAATTTCATAATTTTTTCAAATGATGATTTTATTTCACAATTTTTCTAAATTTGAATGGATAAGAAATTGTTTGAGAATTTTCTGATGATTTTAAATTAGACAAATTAAATTAGACAAAGCCGTAATTTTATTCATCATCTTTTTTTCTTGAACGTAGTGGACTAAAAATATCTGCACCTGTGAAATTGTAATCTTCTGTCAGTTCTTCATAATCATTTCCTAATATCTTTCTAATCTTTCTTTCATTTACATAAGATTTGATAATTTTCATACTTGGCAAATAAAATACGATGAATATTGGACTAAATAATATTAATGATGCAAAAAAAGAAGAAGTTCTATCAATTAATTTTCCTTTTTGAGTGAAATAAATAAGATCTAAACTCTCTCCAATTAGTTGGTTTGGGATTGAATCGATGAATAATGAAAAATGGAAATTATTCATTTCTTTTTTGAATTGATATGAAAGTCGGTTATCAGTGATTTCATTTCGTATGATGTAAGATCTAGTTTTGATTTCATTTAAAGACATTCTTGAAATTTCACCTTGATCCAAAGTATGAATAATTAAATAATAATTTAAGTCACTGTTTGATTCTATAATAAATCCAACTTCCAATCCATCATTTATTTGACTGATATAGTTATCATAAACAATTCCAGAATCTAAGGTTATTTGGATGGGGGTTAAAGTAGGTGCCTCTCTATGAAATATTGAGTACCCTAATATCGCACCAGTAAGTGTTAAAACAATTAACGCTCCTAAAATGGCATGGCTCAGTGGAGTTTTTTCTCTTTCTGAGGAACCTTCACGATAATATCTATCCCCACGAGCAAAAGCATTAAAATCAATTTTTGGCATCCTAGGTCCATTTTGCTTCATATGAATAATATTGGGCTTCAGAAAATAAAAATATTTCATTTACTCATAGTCGTTCATAAATTTCCCAGTTATTTTTATTCATAAATTCAGTAAATTTTGATTATGTCTAAAATCATATGGACATCCAGCTTCACCCTCACCTAAAATATAATAGCTTGAAGATAAACTTACAAAAACCAGAGAAATATAGTGTTCAAATGAGATTATTATATCAAAATCCTTAACAAGTCCAATTGCATAATTCTTTTCATTACACCTCTAGGTGTATGCAATATTCTTTAGAGTTGAAGCTATTCACTGTTGGAGCAATAATAACCCTCAAAAATTTTGGATAACTTATATATGAGTTACCAGTAGTAAGTATATGGAATTCGAAAAGAAACCTTTTGATCCAATAAATGCAGAACAAGAAGAATGGGACAGATTTTTTAATTTTGATGAAAAAATGCATCAGATATTAAGACCAAATGATCCCCTTTCTCCAAGAGAGAAGAGAAAACAGGGATTAATTTTACAAGCTGAGAGTGAAGAACTAGAATTCAATTTTCAGGGACTGTATCAGGCCAACAAATACGATGAATTGATAGGGATTTTTCTTACTGCTGGGTTTGCACCTAAGAATCCATCATATGAGGCGAATAAAGCTTTAATGATTACCGAAACAATTCTATTGCCTGAATACAGACAAAATGGAATTATGAAATCATTGCTTAAAGATATTTATGATGAAATGGTAGAGAAGGAGAAGATGGTCCTCATAGCCAATTCTGAGGAAGATGTTATTATTAAAGTAGCTGAAAAAGTTGGTGCACAGATTGCTCAAGTCAATATAGAGAACAGGGCGTATATTAAGGATGTACCATGGGATATGATGGATGAATGGATTGAGGATGGAGCAAAACGTAATCCTACAACAAGATTAGAATTTCATAATAAAATGCCTGATAATAGAATGGAAGCATATTTAGCCACATTCAATGAGACAATGAATCTAGTACCTAGAGATGATCTAGCAATAAATGATATGACTGAGACTGAGAAAAGCCTTAGAGAATCTGAAGAGCGTTCTGCCAAACTAGGAAATACCAGGATCTATTGTATTACTGTAGAAGAAAATGGAGATGTCTCTAGCTTAACTACTCTTGGATATAATCCTGAAACCCCAACTCGAATGGGAGTTGGCCTCACCGGAGTACCTGTAAAATATCGAGGTAGAGGTTTGGGTAAATGGTGTAAAGCAGCCATTATGAAACATGCCAAAGATAATTATGAAGGTTTGGAGTATATTAACACTGGAAATGCCACATCTAATGCTCCCATGTTATCTATTAACAATAGAATAGGTTTTAAGAAATTTAAAGAGCAGTATACAGCTCAGATGATGCTTCCACAACTCAAAGCATACCTTGAAAGGCAATCTATTGAGATTGCACATTAAGATTATATTAAATATAAGTAAAAATATATCAAATCATACAATTTTGCATTTTTTAAATAACATAAATTCTTTTGAAAAATATAATTTTATAAAAAAATTCATTGGGGGAGGGAGAACCGAGGTCTCTAAAAAATCAAGACCTCGGTTAATTGATATAACTCCTCCTAATATATAAGGTTATTATTTTAAGAGAAAACTTTTGGTAACCATATATTTTTTCTCTATAATTTCATTATATGTAAATTAATTTTTAATATCGAAATTAGAATAATTCTACTAGTTTCATTTTTATAATGGTAAGTATCTGTACCTATGTGAATTATCTATTATTGATCCCTGCATTAGTTGCATTTGTTGGTTGTTTTATATCAACATTGATCCTGTTTGGAGTATATCGTGAACGTAAATTTATCGAACTAGGCTGGATCACTGCAGGTTTCATGATCTATGCAATACATCCATTTGTATTTTCTTTATTTTCTTTTTTAGGAAAAGAATTTAGTACATTACGACAAATACTTGGTACCATACAAATAACTGCAGCCTCATTTGGTTTTCTACTTATTTGGTATGCACTCAATAATCTATCTGGTGAGGGATTATATGGTAGAAAGTATTGGCTTGTTATTTCATCATTGTTTGGCCTTGGTTACTCAGCTAATGGATTCACCTCAGTTTGGGATCCATCTATTGAAGATTGGGTAATTAGTTATTCACCAACTTGGTCTGTCTTCTTGCTTGCAGGACCATTATTTTGGATCATGCTAGAAATTTTAATTATCACTAAAAAATCATTGAATTATGCATCTGATGATAATAAGGGAGTGTATCGATCTGTATTCATTGGTTGGTTTATGGGATCATTAACCATTATCGTACTTATTATTGAACGAGTAATTGCTAGTAATTCAGCATTATATCTTGTATTTGCGGCATTAGGATTTGTAATTATCTCCTTATCATTGAGAAAAGATCCTTATGCTCTGGTACCCAGAACCATAAAAGGTCAATCACTTGTTATATCAAATAGAACATCAGGGGTTCCAGTTCTCATCCATCAATTCAAAGAAATGGATGAAGATTCAGTAGATAACAGTGTGCTCTTTTCAGGAGCAATGAAAGGAATTCTAACGCTTCTTAATGAATTGACTGGAAGAGAAGATTTACCCGAATCTTTTGGGTATGTTGACTATACAATTATCATAGAGAAAAGTAATAACTATATTGCATATTTTATCTGTTATCGGTCAACCAATCCTGTAAAAGCAGCATTAATTGACATATTAGGAAAGATTGAAAATATTGGATTAAGACCAGATAAAATTCATTCAGAAGAGGAATCAGAGTTACATCAATTAGTAGAAAATGGCCTATATTTTGCAATTTAATACAAATCAATTGAATTTCAATTCTTGCATTTATTTATATAATTAGATCACTGATATATTATCAGATGATGGTGTATGAGTGCAGATTTAATTCTTGGAATGCTAATTGGATTTATTGTTCTCGGATTCACTTTTCTTATGTACTATAATGATGTCACTTCAGTTGCACAAAGTACCAAATCATCTACACCTATTGCTGGGATTATTAATCAACAATTTAATGAATATTTCAATTCATCATATCTAAATCACACTCTGCTTTCAATGAAAATCGAATTAAATCAGAAAGATGATTACTATATTCCTTTTTTGAATTCAGGTGAAAAACGTTCAAAAATCATCGCATGTACATCTATTAAAAATAATGATATATTAACTGAATACCTTCTGAAAAGAAGTGATTTTCTCTCAAGTTATATTCTCAGCAGAATAACTGAGGATATACAATTAATGAAATTGGCAGTATTTTCTAAAAATCATGGAATCGGTGCATTAACAAAAATCAATAATCAAGTGTACCTTTCATTGATTCCTTTGCTTACTAATAATCATGAATTAATACGAATAGCTGGGAATAATGTATTTAATGAAATATTACTTGCTTTTATGATCATTGATACAGATGATCTTGAAACTAGGATACATCTTTTGAAGAATATAACTTCTGATCAAGTATTTGCATATTTACATTATTATTACTCTATTACCCAAGATCATGAATTTCTATCATTCATTAATTGCACAAATCCTGAATTTGATCAGGAAAAATTCAATAAGAAATTGAGGAAACGTTTGCAGATGATTAATAAACCTGAATTTCAAGTAATTTTGTATCATCTAGTTCGATACAAACGATATAGTGAAATCACTAAGAGGATCATTACCAGGATTTATGATAATTATATACTTAACAAAATGCGTGAATTTTCAAACACTAAAAGGAATATAAGAATATTAAGCAAAGAAATGCAACGATTCCAGTCATTGAATTCAATCTGCCTGAATCAATATAAATTGGGTGACGAAAAATTGATATTATCTGATGGTAATAATAATTTCATTTTGCATATCGATCAGATTTTATTAATCGAAGATTGGAAACAAAGGAGAAAGGCCATTAAGAGTATTTCTTCAGATACAATTTTAGCTAAGTTATTTCATGAAGAAAACCATCCCAAAGTAAGAAATAGTATATTGAATCTTATTAAATCCAAATCATTACGATCCCAGCTATATCATATAAGTAAATTAGAAACATGTGAAACCTGCATCGAATACAAACAATTCTGTAACTGTAATTCATCTAAAAGGTGTGTTATTTGTTACCAAACAGTGGATTCATCTAATAATATTGTTACTAAATGTTGTCAATCCATTATTCACGATAGTCATTTACAAAATAATATGGAATTCTGTCCATATTGTAAAGCTAAGAGAAATTCATTATTATAGTTTAAAATCGCATCTTGTCCAGTAATCTAGCAAAGTAAAATCATATCTTTTTTATTGATTAATATATTACTATATGAGCGTTATTTTGAGAGTACATTGTACTCCGCTTGCATTTCATTCCGTAATCTTTGCATCATATCTAATTCTTTCTCATAGAATTCAGTAGCCAGTTGTATTTCTGAATTTTTCTGTTGTAAAGAAAATAAATTGATGATACGATCTATTCCCTCAATATTTTGCCTGAGCTCAATACTTCGCTGGATTGTTAATGCTCGTTTTTCATTCAAGTCGATTTTCCTACGTGTTGAGTACCATGAATAGATAAGTAATGGTAATACTCCTGCCACTAAGAGCACTCTCATAATAATTTTATAACTATCTGTATCAGGTAGAATATTAGTTAGAATTTCAATTATCGCGAGTAACCCAATCAGCTGACCTAAATTCTCGGTAGCCTGGGCATCCTCTTTTTCTGCTTTACTAGCTATCATTTCCTGTAATTGGGAGATACTATCATGTATTCTCTTTGATTTATTAAAATAATTTTCACGAAGATTAGGGAGATCATATACCAATTCTAACTCTCTTACAACTTTTGCATATGTCGTGCTGATTACTTTATCTAAATATCGACCCTCATAGGTTGCTTGATAACGTTTATGCTGTAATGTTATTTCTTTTAATCGGTTTTGTATGTAAATCCAAGAAGGATTTACCTCTTCTTCTAAATATTCAAAGAGGGTATTCAATTCAACAATTATTTCTTCTTGCAAATTTTGAAGAAATTGGATACTTGCTTTTCTCATGACCATTGTCTTTACCAATGTAATGAAAATCTCTGATTTCTCACCAGTGATATAATTAGATCCTGAATGATAGAGATAATTTCCTTTGAAATCTAATAACCTTTCCTCCTGAGGGAATTCTTTTTTGAACTGCTCCTGTGTCAACTCTGTCAACATATCAAGTGAAATGTAAAACTGTGAGTGAACTTTCTCAAGACCATATTCCTGAGTGAGTTCTTTGATAAACTCATTATTCAACTCAAAATCAAATTGGGTTTTCATGATATTCTGAGATTTATATATTGCTAAAATAGTTGAAATAATTCGCTGATTAATTGAAGACCCTTCAAAATTATCTAGAGTAATTGATTGTAATTCATCTAATTCGATGTTCACAGCAACCTCTAACTCAAGTCTTCCGTGTTCATACAGATTAATCATCTCGTGAATTTCAAATTTCTTTGAATCCGAATCTCTAGTTAAATTATAGGTTTTATTTGCTTGCATTACCATAATACGGGTATATGGAAGCTGTACAGTCTCTGATGTATAATTAAATTTATCAAAGAAGGTTATTTTGAATTTTTGAGGATTAATTTTTCCTATAATGCTATGAAATGCCAGGAAGCGATATATTACACTCAATAACTATAATCTCAAGACCTATCATTTAAATTTTGATTCTACCTACAAAATATTACTTTAGATAATTTTCAAATATTGAATTGGGAGTTCCAAATAGAAATTACTCTGTACTAATATCAGTATGTTCAAGGACCCATAATTCCACTTGTTCATTTTGTCTCCATTTTTTTCGTCTTGACTTTACAGAACCTTTTGAAACACTTGAAGTTATCAATTTCCGCTGGATGAACCTAACATGATCTTCAAGTTCTTGCTTAACTGGATGACTTTGATCATTATGAATTGATTCTAAATTCGAGAATAAGATTACGATAAGACCATCAAAGGCTAGTTTTTGTTCAGCTTGATCAAAGAACCTTTTGAATAATCCCTTCTGATAGTAAATTGCCTGTTCGATACCTTCTGCTAACTCATGCTCTACCTGTATCCATGGAGGATTGAATACAATGAGATCTACTTTCGTATCAACTGGAGTTAGTAAATCTCCATGAACAACTGTCAAATTATCTGTTCCCCATCTTTCTCTTTCCTCTCTTGCACCTATCACGGCATTAATATTTACATCAGTACCAGTTACTTGAGAAAATCCATGATTGAGTAGTTGTAATGATAGCACTCCGCTTCCCACACCAACATCAACTGCTGAATTAGTATTTCCATTATATTGCTGTAACCATTCCTCAAAAAGGAGTAAATGATCAAATCTAGTGGGAAAATATATTCCATAATATGGATGAAGAATAATTCCAAGCTCAGGTATTCTCAATCCCTTTTTGTACCATTGATACGAACTATTTAATCCCTGAACATTGGGAAATGAAATTAAAAATTGCTCATCATCAGGATAAAATCTTTTGAACCATCCAATTTGCGGAGCCTTTCGAACTACTAGTTCATGATCTATAACAAGTAGAAGAAGTTTTTGGGAAGCCTTACGATAGGTATTGCGAAAGCTCCGCTCATGTTGGTAAGAACCTCCTGTTTTCTGTTCTCTTAATACTGCGGTTAGGGCCTCCAAAACCTGTAATCCATTGTGATAGAAATCCTCGACAAGCACATAATTTCCCTTCATCAACTCTGGAATACAGATCAAGGGATCCATCATGTCATAGTAACTGAAAACTTCGACCTCTGAGATGATAATCTCTGGTACTGTAGGTTTTAGATTATGTTCTTGTGGAGACATAATCTACAAATTATTATACCCAGTAAATTATTTAATTTTTGTCATATAAGTTGATCTCTCTGAATTTCTCTATGAATTGAATTATAGATCTTACCTAAGAAACCTGAGTCTAATAGTCAATGATCGTGAATATAAGTCCTCAATATTGATTACTATCGAGGAGAGCATTATATACTAGTTATCTATTATGATTCTAAGAATGAACAATATGGGCATAGATGAAGATAAGTTCAATCAGATAAAAGCCGAACCTCAGCAGCTCGAAATGATGGCTGAAATTGCTTCTATTATATCCAAAGATGTCGGAATTGATGTTATTGTGGTCAAAGGATTTCTATGGAAGGGTATAAAACTATGGCAAGTTGATAATAAGAAATTCCTTGTAGAATTAAATCAAATGACAAAATCTGATAGGATGGATGCCATGGAGCAGATTTTAATATATGCCCAGGATAGAATGACATTTGCCATAAAAACAGAGGAATCCTCGCTTGTTAATGCTGCGATAAAGAAAGCATTGAATTTCTATAAAAGGAAGATGTGAATTTCAATTAAAGATATGATATTTCAATACCTCAAATAACCTTGAATATTGCTTATAGATAGAATATAGACAAAAATTGATATTTAATATTATATTCAGTGACTAATTGAATAGTACCCAAACAATTGAAATTTAAAGAATTAAAAAATAGTTACAATAGGGATAAATATCAGGGCATTAATTACATATTTGATACCTTATGTATTAAGAAAGATAAAATTATTTGGGATTGTCACCCTATTTGTAGTCATAGGAGCAATAGCACAGACTATGATCCCACTTAAAATCAAAGAAGTGCTAGATTCTATTAATACTGATCCTTCAAGTAATGCATTGGTAAGTGGTTTTTGGATAATTACGTTGTTAGGAACTATTGATTATCTTTCAGCTGTGGGTATGAGGTATTACAACAATAAATTTGGCCAGCAAGTGTTGTATGATGTGAGGGAGGATATATTTGCCAAATTACAATCTCAAGAAATGGAATTCTATGCTTCTGAAAGTATAGGTCAGATAATGGCAAGGACAATTGAAGAAACCCTGCTCATGAATGATATTTTTACTTGGGGATATAGGATCGCTATGCTTACTGCATTATTATTTGTGGGTGCATTTGTATCTATGTGGGTAGAATCTCCCTTGTTAGCATTTGCCTTCTCAATTATCGTACCAATAATGCTGATTTCTCTGTATCGTATTTCTAGAAATAATTTCCCGATATTCTATGATACAAGAAAAACGTATGGTGCAATGAATAATACACTAGCAGAGAATTTTTCTGGTATCAGAACTGTCAAATCATTTGGTAGAGAAGAAAATCAAATTGAAATTTTCAAGAATTCAAATCAGATATATTTTCAAGCAGCAAAAAAAGAAATCCATGTAAACGCATTAATTCAGACACTAGCTATTTATCTCATTAATATTTCATTATTCATAGTTGTATTTTTCGGTGGAGGACTAGTGAGAACTAGTATTATAGAGAATTCAACATTTATTGCATTTATGTTACTGATTTTTCAAATAGCCCGTCCCGGGAGATTCCTGGGAGAGCTATCCATACGCCTTCAGATGGCTAATACTGCCGCAGTTCGATTAAATGAAGTAATGCAATCAACAACAAATATTCTAAGCCCTGAGAATCCTGTTCCATTGAATACTGATAAAACTGTGTTAACATTTGAAAATGTGAGTTTTAAGTATCCAGCATCCAAGGTGAACATTTTGGAAAATGTTAGTTTTAGTATACCTTTTGGACAGAAGGTGGCCATCCTAGGAGCCACAGGATCGGGAAAATCTACACTTATTAACCTAATACCAAGATTTTTTGATCCTACTGAGGGTAGGCTACTCATAAATGGTATAGATATTAAGCAATACTCACTTGATGAACTACGTAAATACATTGGTATTGTCCATCAAGAAAGTTTTCTCTTTACTTTGACAATAGCTGAAAATATTGCATTTGGTAACAGTGATGCCAGCGAAGACGATATTGAAAATGCTGCCAGAATCGCTCAAATCCATGAAAATATCCAAAGTTTCCCTGATGCATACCAAACAATGGTGGGTGAACGTGGTGTTACATTATCTGGTGGACAGAAGCAGAGGGTGGCTATTGCAAGGGCAATTCTTACCAATCCAAAAATTCTCATCTTTGATGATAGCGTTTCCGCAGTGGATCCTGAAACCGAAGCCAAAATACAGAGCCAAATTGGAAGTCTTGACAGGAACAGAACGATACTGGTCATCTCACAGAGACCTTCTAGCCTTCAGTATGTGGATCGAATTATTCTGTTGGAAGATGGGAAAGTAGTTCAAGATGGAACCCATGATGAATTAATAGCGATCGATGGTCCTTACAAAGATTTCAATGATGCTATAGATCACCAGATAAAGTTTATTGATTTTGATTCAGTGATCGATCAGAAAATGGAGGTGAACTAAATGGCATTACATGCAGATGCGAATAAAGAAACTGTAAGAGGTTCTTTTGGTTATTCAGATACACAATTATTCAAATTCATGCTCAAATATGCTCTGCCATACAAAAAACAACTTTCAATTGCCTTTTTCTATATGATTGTACTTGCTGCAATCACTGCGATTTCTCCAATTATTTTGCTTATAGCAGTTGATAGGTTCTCAGATAATACAACCAATATTAATTTTGGAATTACTTGGATAGATACAATCTCTGGCATTATTAGATCTTTATTAATCGTCCTCATACCTCAAACAGCAGTTGTATGGATCGAAGTAAGCATTTTAGCTGGATATTACCTATTGATTGAAACAAGTATATTCTATATGAGTTTCAAATTGCGAAAAATCTTTGCAACAATAGGTTTAGATGCAGTAATTGTATTACGAGAGGAACTTTTTGAACATTTACAATATTTAGATATGGGATACCATGATAAAAATGAAGTGGGTAGATTGATGTCCAGGGTCACATCAGATGTTCAAGCAATTCAGCAATTTATTGGAGGTTCTGTTATTCAAAATACAGTCAATCTTGTCACGGTTCTTATGGCATTTGTCGTGATGATTCAAATAAATGTTCAACTTACCTTCATATCCTTCGTTTTGATTATACCTGTAGTATTTATCTCCCGATTAGCCAAGAAGTATGCACGACCCAGGAGAAAGGAAGCAAGGAGAACTAATGCTGTGCTTATGGCCAATCTTGCAGAGAGTATTGCAGGAATAAAAGTTACAAAAGGATTGAATCGAGAGGTTGGAAATAAAGAACGCTTCAGTAAGATAAATGAATCTAGAATGAAAGCAGTAATACGTGCCATGAACGTTAATGCTACCTTTTTCCCGACCATGCTTTACTTATCATCTCTTTCTGTAGCTGTTTTATTCTATTTCGGTGGAATTCTGGTTTTAGAAGGTGCGATCACTGCAGGTGTGCTCTTTGCATTTTTGAATTACAATAGCATTCTCTTTCGACCCATTGTAAGACTAGGGAACTTTTATGAGCAATTGCAAGATGCATTAACTGGTGGAGAGAGGGTTTATGCATTGTTGGATACTGAGACTACTGTACCAAGGAATGAACATTTACCGGATATGCCACGAATAGATGGTGAAATTGAATTTAGGAATGTTTCGTTTGAGTATATCAAAGGCCAACCAATATACATTGATTTCAATCTGATTGTTCCAAAGGCCACTACTGTGGCGTTTGTTGGCCATACAGGAGCAGGTAAGACTACTATCATCAACATTCTGTCCAGATTATATGATATATCATCTGGTGAGATATTGATTGATGGAAGAGATATCCGAGAGTTTAATCTTAAATCATATAGATCTCAACTAGCTGCAGTTCCACAGGATTTCTTCCTATTCTCAGGATCCATCCGTGAAAATCTACAGCTTGGTAATCCTAATGCAACAGATGAAGAAATGCTAGTTGTTTTGGATAAAGTAGGAATGTTAAATTATATCAAGAGACTTCCTAAGGGTTTGAGTACTTCACTACAGGAAAGAGGAGGTAGACTCTCAATTGGTCAACGGCAATTGATAGTATTTGCTGCAATTCTTCTTGCAGATCCAAGAATAATTATTCTGGATGAAGCAACATCATCAATAGATGTATTTACTGAATTGAAGGTACAAAAAGCACTCAAGATATTACTTGAAGATAGAACTGCATTTATTATCGCTCATAGGTTATCGACAATTAGAGATGCGGATATCATCTGTGCTATTGATAATGGACAGTTAATTGAACAGGGAACTCATGAAGAACTTGTAGATAAACAGGGATACTATTATGATCTAATTAAGCATCAAATATCCTTAGCAGAAAAAATCACAGCTGAAAATTGAATACATTCTGCAATTAGTCTCAGTTACAACTATTTGTAATAACTTCATAGTATTAGTCATTGAATCATGAGATTATCTATTGCCTAGGAGATATTCTTTATAATAATTATCCATAATTATTCATCATGGATGTACATTTATTTCTATATGATAATTTTGCAGATTTTGAGATCACTCAACTTTTGTTAATTTTTAAGAAACATAATATTATCACAGTTGGATTTGAAAAGGGATTAGTTCAATCTTATGGCCAACTAAAAGTTTTTGCAGAATACACTTTACAAGATATCAATCCTTCAGAAGTAGAGCTGTTTATTATTCCTGGAGGAGAACCCAAACTGTTCATCAGGAATCCAGATCATAATGCAAATGTGAACCTTATGAATAAAACCCTAGAAGAGTTGAAGGACAATGGTGCGTTAATTGCAGCTATTTGTGGTGGACCTGTATTTTTGGCTAATTCCGGTATACTCAATGGCTTGAAATGCACAGCAACGATAGAGGATGATGAGAAAGAATACTTTACTAATACTATTTTTACTGGTAGTGATATTGAAGTTGATGGGGGAGTCGTGACTGCTAAGGGCCAAGCATTCACAGAGTTTGCAGTTGAAGTAGCCAAATTAATGAAGGTAATTATTTCTAATGAAGAGGCAGAAGGTACAATTAATTGGTTCAGAAATAAGAAAGATTGAATTTTCAAGTTTCAGTATTTTGAAAGATAAGGTAGCGAGTAGTAATTTGGAGATATAATAATCCAACTATTAACATACCAAATAAAAACATAGTAATCCAAAGGAACACTGAACTACTATCAATGAGTAAATAAGATAATGGCAAAAATCCGCCTGCAAAAAATATTGCTGTATAATAGGAAATAATTCCATCATTATCAATGATGAATGAATCCTTTCTGAATATCTTTTGAAAACTCTCATATCGAGCTATCAAAATATCAAGTTTCCTCATTCTCATTAACCAGGCCATAACCCATAAGATTACGGTTATTACAAAATACCAAAATTGTTCCATGTACACTCATTTTTTTAAATAAATAATTTAAATTTCATCAAATATAGTTGTTAATTAGATAGTTAGAATAAAATTTCTTAACGATGAATTGCAGATAGCGGTGCCTATGCGCAAAATACAAAATTCCATTGGCCATCATTCAACTCTCATCTATCCTTTCTTTTTTAAACGTAACCTCACTATAGCTAGGATCAATACAATAATAACCAATCCTAAATAATCATCAATGATAGTAGTTGTATTTAGATGTATATCCGAATCACGGATTTCCCATACTCCATATTCTTTTGTCTGAATATTATAATGGTAAAGAATCCTTTTTTCTCTATCCAAGTTGATCAAATATAAACTATTGATTACAATAATGCTGTTAGAATTATCTTGTGTGATAAAGTTAATTTCAGTTTCAGAAAAAGTATAATATTGCGTATTCTGATTTAAAACTTTGAAAATTCCCAGGTTATCATTATAAAAAATAAATCTCGTCCTAAAAAGAGAATCACAAGGATGAAGTTTGTATAACATACTAATATCCAAAGGGGTCCAATTATCTATTTGAAATTTATTTATCTGATAATTTTCGATATTAAACCTATGTGTAGTTCCATTTTCCAAAATAAGAAACACTGAATTTAATTTCGGACTGTAAAATGTGACTGAACCTTCAGAGACAATTTCTTGTTTAATAATGGAATTACTTTCCATTACAACCCATTTGTAGTAGGGACTCCAATCTGTTGTGTTGTGATACTTTTGAATATATGATTGTATTTTATAACTCGTAGAATCTTCAATTTTCAACGAATGAGCGGAATAAGATATATTATAATCATATATATTCTCAGTTTCCATATCAAGAAGGACAGAGCCTGTTGATGTTTGACCAATGAAGATCTGATCTGAATTAGTTATACCCAAATTATATAAATCTAACAAATCAACATCTAGCGGTGGAGTACATGCAGTTGAAATCGAACTGAAAATCAGACAAGCGAGTAAGATAACCAACTGCTTCATGAAATTAAGTAGTCTCAAACTTATTTATAGCTATCCTTCTTCAAGCTTCAATACGATATGATCTTATTTTAGCTTAAATATCAATAATTTAACGCTATTGTCTAATTATCATTGTAATTATTTATAATTGTAGAATAAATTCTATCTTGACACTCTATGGGTTATAATCTAAACTCTCTATCTGGAATGTTGGCCCTCTATTGTATTGGAGGTTCAACAGCCTGCTTCCCAGCTGTGTTCATTTTTAAGGCTAATAATGATCCCATGGCAGGAGCAATATTCACTATAATTGGTTCGGTATTTCTTGCATTAGGTGCAATCTTACTCTACATGTCAAGAGATGCCAACGAGTATCAAGAAGGAAAACGATCACAGCTATTCATGTTTTTACTACTTCTTAACATCATCACTGCTGTTGTAATGTATATTCTAAGCGAAACTATAAGGTTTTGATAACTAAATCAATTTAATCAAAAGGTTGTTGTGGCAGTTGGTGCTTCCCCCAGATACCAGATAAAGTTCAGCAGGGGTTGTATGTAACCTATGGAACCTACAATTTCGAGCTTGTAGTACATGATCATGATAATTTCTTGGATACATTTGAGACCCAGGTAAGGTTCAATTCCAATGAGGAGATGCCATCCACTTTCTTGCCATTTGATAGTACCGCATTCTTTGAAGGACTTGTGGCAATGGTTGCAATAATCAGAAAAAGGAAGTAAAAAGCACAATACACACAATATACAATACTATGAGCTAATTAAACATCAGATTTCGTTAGCAGAAAAGGTTATTTTACAAATTACAGTTCCAAAAATTTTCTAAATTGCATAAATACAGTAAATTGCGTACTCAAAGAAAAGTTAATTTAATATATTGAACATTCTTGGGTATTCTTCTAAATTGCTTCAGCCTATGCAAGCTTTCTCTTTCTGAAAAACATCGCTGGAATAAGGGCAAAGACAAAAAAGGCAAATGGGAAAGGAGTATCGGTTGATGTTCCAGATGGAATTTCCTTAGCTATACTCGAGACAGACCAGGTGAACTGTCCTACGTCAGAACCAGTATTCTTGAATATAATTATCACCTCGACTCGGTTAATAAAGTCAGACTGTGAGATCATGCCACCCTCATTAGTGAATTTTTGTTCATTTCCGTTGATTATTACAATGATTTCAAATTCCTCTAGGGTAGATCCAAAGGTGATATTGAAAGATTTTATGGTTAGATCAAAGTACGTTCTGTAGATAAAAACATCAGGATTATTCCCACCTGTGGCTGATGGAGAGGTGGGGTTGCCTAATTGTGAATCTATACGCAGAATATTTCCACTGGTAAAGAAATCAAGGACAAAAAGGTATTTGTGGCCATTCTCAAATGCAATTAATGGGTAATAAACGTCATAATTACCCAGCTCATTTCGTGGATCACAGATTAGGATCCCAGAAGTATACAAGATTTTATTTCCTTCTGTCACATCGTATACTGTAGTATTGAATACCGTAAATGCATTACAAGACCCTAAATTCATTCTGAAAGAAGCATCTACTTTTGAATCAATCTCAACATTGAGCCGTCCAGGACGATTATTACTTATGTCAACTACAGTTGTTTCATAAGAGTAGTAGATATCTCCTACAACAGTATCCATAGTATACTTCACAGTTTCAGACTTGAGATCTTCTACTGTTACAGTAATACTGTACGACTGTACTATCTGTTCATCAGTAAGAGTTGGGAATGGATCAACATATATCTTGACACCAGCCATTTTACTTACGTCTATAAAGATGTATGTTGTTTGTGGATTACCAGTATATTGTGCAAAAATCTGATTAGATGCGGTTCCGTTACTGTAGATTTCATAGAAGAACATTCTGAAGATCCAGTTGTTCTCCAAATTGATCTCAAATTTTACCGAATTTGCAGTCATATCACGAGTATCGAGAAACCAGGTCTCCGATCTCTTAGTTGTATTGAGAAAACCACCCTTATTCTCCCCAGGAAATAGTTCTATGCCATTGAAAGGTAATGGAGGATCCATTACCTCTTGGTTACTAAGAGTAAATGAAGCTCCAGTCTCGCCTGCATACACTTGAATTAGAAGAGAATACGTCAAGTTATTAGTAAAGCTAGCTTTATACACATTTCTGTCCAGGGTCTGATCATAAACAGAAACAGAGGAATTCAAGTATTTTACACTCTTTGTCTGGATGTTATACTCGTACAGGGATAGGGTTGGTTCACCAATTGATGGCACTAGTGTTAACTCAACAATTTCATCAGCACCATAGTTGGACTCGGTCATATCTGCTAGAAAGAATTGCATTTCCTTACTCGCATAGGTACCAGAGGCTGATGTTTCCGTACTAAGAGTATAATCCACCAACTGGGAAATAGCTGTATACATCTGAAAGCCCTCACCAGAGAGATCAGTTACTGCAAAACGTAATAGTTGTCCCTGTGTCAGTTCGACAATATATGTGTGCTCAACACCCTTAACAAGGCTTATATTATCATACAGTGAGTAATCTGCATGTACTTGTGAATATCTAAAATCCTTGAAGCCATATATAATGAGGAAATAAGTATCAATTGTTGTTTTTGCATCTGTAAAATTGAAGTATACCGTACTACCTGCTTCAATATCAAGAACTGAGGTCAAACCATGTTCCAGCTTGTATTCAGTATAAGTTACAGGTGGTTCAATAGTGATATTGCTGTTATATACAGTCAAGGTGAACTCACCAGTTCCAGAGAATGAGACAACTTCAATTGTTACATTGAAACTTGAGGGCATATCAAAGTAGATCAATTCATTCACACCAACTCCATTGTTGAAAGAAGTGGCGAGTTGACCCTGTGGGGTATCGATATTATCAGTATCGTAAAGAACAAGATCAAAATCTCCTGTTGCTGGAACTTCTAGGGTAATGGTGAGATTTCCTGATAAAGCTGGGAAGATATACAGTAAACTAGCACCCTCAGTACTAATGGTGGCTGTCACAGTATTGGTTTCCATGAACTCTACACTGGGCTCAGGATCAGGATCTGCTCCACCAGTTTCGTTATTGTAGACAGTTAGAGTGAACTCACCACTACCTAAAAAAGCACTTACCTCGATAGTTACATCAAAATTGGAAGGCATATCGTAATAAATGAGTTCTTCTACTCCAACGCCGTCAGTCAGGGATTGACCAATCTGACCCATAGGAGTATCTATAAATTCAGTGTCATATAACAATAGATCGAAATCCGCATCGGTAGGAACTGAAAGTATAATCGTAAGGTTTCCTGTCTCTGCACTAAATAGATAGTACAAAGATGTTCCCTCGGTAATAGTATCTGTTACCGTATTTCCTACCATGGGAAGGGGTGTCTCTGGAGAAGAATTATCCGCACTAGTGTGTTGTAGGAATGGAACAATACTTGTCAAGAGGATCGATAATAAGAACAGAGTGCGTTTCTGCATCTATTTTTTTTAAATTTAATTAATATAAATAATGTGATTAATGAAATTATAAAGCTCACTGGATTAAATTTTTAGTATTATCGAATAAATTTACTAAAAAAATTGAAATATCACTCATTCTCGTAGAGATATTGACTATGTCAGTATTGGATTGACAAAATTTTACCCAATATTAAGTAATAAAATCTTTAGAAATTTTGATATTTGATTTTGTTTAATACATTTTTCGTTACAAACAGAGGTAGAATAAGTACAAATATGAATGATATCCTCAAGTGTAGGACTACTTACAAGGATTTTCTATATTAGATAGAGGTTAGGTGATTATTCAGAGGAAACATATCCTGGACCTTTGATAAATTTGCCTGGGGTCGCACCTGTAAACTCTCCCTGATTTAGAACTAATTCTCCATTCACAAACACATATTGCATGCCTTCTGATAGATGATGTGGATCAGTGTACGAAGCATCTGTTTTCAACTCCTTAAGATCAAACACCACAATATCGGCAAAATATCCCTCTTTCAATCGCCCCCTATTCTTTATCTTTAGATTTTCTGCGGGAAGAGAGGTTAATTTGCGTATTGCCTCCTCCATGGGAATAATTCCTTTATCTCTCACATATTTGGATAATAGCATGGTCACATTGCCATAAGAACGTGGATGAACAGGCATATCCAGCACTTTTCCTTCTGCAGACATGGATTCACCATCTGAACCAAAGGACATATAGTGAAGAGCAAGTTTCTTCTCTATATTTTCTTCCTTCATGATACGATACATTGTAGCCACCCTCGAATGATCCTCAATTAACAAATGTATGACTGTATCTCTTGGTTCCATCCCCAATTCCTCAGAAAGCTCTGCTATAGTTTTTCCTGCATATTTACGCAATTCCCTCCGATTAAAACCGATAGGGATGATATTCTCCGGTCCAGCCTCAATATACAAGTTTTCCCATTCTGCAGATGAAATTAACATCTCTTCTTTGATTTTGTCTCTAGTTACTGAATCCTGCAGTCGATTAACAAAGGCATCTCTCCCTCCAGCGGCCACCCAGGGTGGAATACATGAATCAAGGCCCGTACCTGCAGCTGTGTATAGGTAGCAGTCAGTCGTAATTCTTAACCCCTCATTTCTTGCCTCATTAATACGTTTAATTACCTCATCCATCTTATGCCAGTTACTTTTGCCAGCTGCCTTCAGATGATAGATCTCAGCATGAATATCTGCATCCCGTGCAATGGTAATAAATTCCTCTAAGGCTTGTAAAAGGTTCTGCCCCTCAGATCGCATATGTGAGATATACATACCTCCATGCTTTGCTGCCACCTTTGCTAAGGCTATGATTTCATCAGTTTCTGCATAGCTTGCAGGAGGATAGATAAGTGCTGTACTAATTCCCATTGCACCTTCTTTCATTGCTTCCTCCACTAGATCCATCATTTGCTGTAGTTGTTCTGGGGTAGGTTTAACATCCTCTTCCTTTAGACAGTACATTCTAACCGTAGCAGCCCCAACAAAACTTGCAATATTAGTAGATATACCTTTATCCTCTAGCATTTGCAGGTATTCTCCAAGAGTATTCCAGGTTACTTCATACTCAAAATCAGAAGTAAACATTTTAGGAATAACTTGCTTAAGATATTCATTCATTGGCCCCCATGAGACGGATTCTCCCATGACCTCCAATGTTACACCCTGTTTTAATGTACCGAGAGCCCTACCGTCATCAATCAGAGATTCCACACTCCAGCTCAGCATATTGATGAATCCCGGAGCCACGAGAAGACCACTGACATCAATGATCTTTGTTGCTTGATCTAGTGTTCCAATTTTTACAATACGATTATTTTTAATACCGATATCTGCCTTAAATGGTTTATTCCCACTCCCATCATACAATAATCCATTTTTGATTATATAGTCAAGCTCCACAGATTTCTCATTTACTTTGCATTTATAGCTTATCAGTTGTGAAATCAAATATTTGCCTAGAGGTCTATAATTTTATCAAATTACTACTCATTGATGTACTTCATATTCTATTTCCTATTATATCTCAAAAGTACAATTTAAGCTCATCAAGCGTTAATTGATCAGTTAATGGTTACAATTTTGACAGAAAATCTATTCATTTCAGCAAATATTGATAAAATAATCTGTAAAGTGTTTGATTATGTCTATAGAATGGTCACCAAAATTGACTAGTGGGAATAAAACAATTGATGATCAACATCTTAAATTAATAAACAAAATCAATGAACTGTTTGTATGTATTAAGCAGAACAAAGCAAAGGATAAAATTGAGGATAGTTTGAGTTTTTTGATGAATTATATTGATTTTCATTTCAATGAAGAGGAAGAATTTATGGATCAACATAAATACGGCAATATTGAGGAACATCATGCACTCCATCAGTTTTTTGTCAACAAATTAGATGAGTTGAGATCTAAATATGTACAAACTGGGGGAGATCTCAAACAAGCCCTTGAAATCCATCGATTCATGAGTGATTGGTGGCAGAAACACATAATGAATACTGATGTCATCATGATAAGAGCAATTGAACAATCTAAAAAGTAATGTACATATCTGAAAATATTCTTTTTTTTCCATTTTTACCAAATTGTAAATAATCACCTATTCTATATGAGTACTATGTACATTAGGGATCTTGAAGAACGAGATATTCCACAAACAGCAAAACTGATTGCAGAGGCCTTCTCGGTCTACGGTGATCCAGTAACTGATGTCAGTGTTTCCTTGCTTCAAGATTATATACGGAACATAATTAAATTCAACTTAGGTCATCCATTAGTTGCAGAGATGGATAATAGAATTGTTGGTAGTGGCATGTTACGTTTCTATCCAGAGGTTGCTTGGGTTGCATCAATGACCACCCTTCCGGAGTATCAACAAATGGGTGTTGGTGATGCTATCTTGAGGAAATTATTAGAGATTGCAACCAATTCTGGATACAATACTCTAGAACTATGGGGAAGTATTATGGGAGAGAGACTTTATTCCAGGCACGGTTTTATTTCTCAAGAATACCGTGCAGCAACGTATACAATAATGGATTCGATCTCAGTAAGTAATGAAGCCACTATTATGGATGATATTCCTGATTGGGCTTTAAAACTTGATAGAGAGGCACATGGTGCAGATAGATCTTCTTATCTTGATTATCTTATTCAAACAGGATCCAAAGTCATACTAATTGAAAATGAGGGATTTGGTTTGACCAAAGGGACAAGAATGGGAACTATCATTGCCAAGGAAGTTGCAACAGCTGTGAAAATCATCATCAAAGCTAAAGAAATAGGTATACACAATTGTATTTTGCCATCTCATCAATTAGATGCTTTATCTAACCACTTACAACTTAAAAAATCCAAACAGGATAATAATTTGAAGATGATAAGGGGTCAGGTTACAGTTAGAAATAAATCATTTTTATTTGGCATTGATAGCTATGGTGCAGGATAGATTCCCTAAATAAATGGTTCATTATAAGAAATATTATTATAAATTTTAATTAAACAGTATTCTTTCAATAAAAACAATGAATAATCGAGGATTCATCTTAATTATATTAATATTAATACTTTCGATGAACTCTGCAACTTCTCTACCTTTTGAGGAACTAATAAATCAAGACAAGAAACTAATTTATACTGGCCAGACCGTGTTTAATACGACAATTGAATCAGGAAAATATGTAATCCTTCAACTTGAATTTAATGAAACTTATACATTTCTTGATATCAATGAGAATTCAGTTAAATTCAAATATCTTAATGATATATCATTCAATATTTACGCCCTGCAGAATGGAGAGATGATTGATCCTTTATTTGAGAGCTTTGATCTCTTGAATAAGGATTATAGTGTAATTCAAAGAATAGATCATTATAATCAATTAAGCATTACATATACTGGAACACTAGCAATTGAAACCAATATGATTAGTGAGGTTGAATATGAATCAGGTATATCTGGATTCAAACCAAAAGCAGAATTTACAACAGGTTATAAGGAATTTCAAGAAAATTTCTTTTCAATTGTATTTATTGTTTCTGGATACATACGTACTCCCTTAATGTTCTCTACCACTAATTGGAAGTTAGGAGAGAATGTGATGAATGGATTTACAGTGACAGATACAGGATTATGGAGGAATAGAACCACAGTAATTGCATCAAATGAATACTCATTGTATGAATATGATAAGGATACTGGAGTACTAGTATATCATGAACTTGATTTACGCTCCTCACCTACAACTGTAAAGGAAAACAAAGAATTAAAATATGGATTAAATAACGAAACAGTGCAAGTAGATAATATCTATTCTTCAAAAATGGAAGAAAGCCCGATTTCTATCATTTCAATCGTTTTAGCCATTACTTTTTCATTATCACATCAACGAAAACGTATACACTCCAAATAATAGAACAGATGAACAAAATCATCCAAATTCCTTTTTATTCATTATCAAAAGTTAGAGATTGTGGAATTAGATAATAGATTCGTCTTTGATTGTAAACCAGTCGCAAAAAAGGATACCATTATTCAGGGAGCAAATTTTCGAATCACGGTATTAACCTCTAGGTTATTCCGTCTGGAATACGATAGTGGTGGCATATTTGAAGATCGGCCAACACAAGCAATATGGTTTAGAGATCTGGACAAAGTAGAATTCGAGGTTGAAAGAGATAATGGAATACTCTATATTCGTACTGAGTTTTTGAAATTATCATACAAAGAAAATCAGAAATTCTCAGCATCATCACTTGAGATCCTTGTTAATGAAACCAAGACAATTTGGAAATATGGTAAAAAGGATAATCAAAATCTCGGTGGAACAGCAAGAACATTGGATATGACATGGGGATCGACTAAATTATCACCTGGATTGCTTTCCCGGAATGGATATGCAGTATTAGATGATTCCCATAGTCTAGTATTCAATGATGATTTTTGGATTGAATCAAGAATAGGGAGTGAGATTGATATCTATTTCTTTGGTCATGGACAAATGTATATTGAATGTTTACAAGATTACTACAAAATATCAGGAAAACCTTCAATGATCCCAAGATATGTTCTAGGCAATTGGTGGTCAAGATATTGGGAATATACTCAAGAAGGGTACAAAGTACTTATAGAATCCTTTGAGGATCACGATTTACCACTCTCGGTGGCCATTATCGATATGGATTGGCATCTGGTAAACATTGAGAAGAAATATGGTAGTGGATGGACAGGATTCACTTGGAATAAAGATTTATTCCCAGAGCCCAAGGAATTGCTTGAATGGTTACATAATAGAGATCTTAAAGTGTCATTAAATCTACATCCAGCCCTTGGGATTAGAGCTCATGAAGAAGCGTATCCAGAGATAGCCAAAGTAATGGGTGTTGACATAACTAAGGAGGAACCTGTGGAATTTGACGTGACAGATCGGAAATTCATGATAGCGTATTTTGATTTAGTACTTCGAAAACATGAAAATCTAGGAATTGATTTTTGGTGGATGGATTATCAACAATCTAAAAAATCAAAATTACCTTATCTTGATCCCCTGTGGATGGTTAATCATACTCATTTCCTAGATATGGGAAGGGATATAACCAGATCATTTATTTTCTCACGTTGGGGGAATCAAGGTCATCAACGCTATCCCATAGGATTCTCAGGAGATACCTTTGTTAACTGGAAAGTATTACAATTTCAACCCTACTTCACAATCACTGCATCAAATATAGGCTATGGCTGGTGGAGCCACGATATTGGGGGTCATATGTTGGGAAAGGAAGACACAGAGCTCTATATTCGCTGGGTTCAGTTTGGTGTGTTTAGTCCCATTTTCAGATTGCATAGTACTAAAAATGCATTTCACAGACGAGAGCCATGGAGACATGATTACAATGCTTTACGCATTGTGGGTGATTTCATGAGATTACGTCATCAACTAATCCCCTATCTATACTCGATGGCACACCTAGGTTACAAGGAAGGTCTTCCATTGATGCAGCCCATGTACTATCATGATCAAGATAATAGAGCATATCAATTTAAAAATCAGTACTGGTTCGGAACTGAGATGATTGTATCACCTATTACAACTAAACTAGATAAGAAAGTCAAGCACGTCATGCATAAAACCTATCTTCCAGATGGAGTATTCTATGATTTCTTCAATTATGAGCATAATGATGGAAACAGAATTCTCAATAGGCCATATAGATTGGATCAGATACCAATATTTGCCAAAGCAGGTGCAATTATTCCCATGGATGCAGATAGTAACAATGGAGTAGCCAATCCTTCACATATCATTGTTTCGATATTTCCTGGTGCAAATAACACATTCCATCTCTATGAAGATGATGGTGAAACCAAATTGTTTAAGGACGGCGAATACGATGAAACAACCATTACACAACAAATTGGTGATAAAGTAACAATAACCATAGATCGGCCCACTGCAAAATTTGCTCCATCTGATAGGAAATGGACACTCAAATTTATCGCACTTTCCAGTTACTCAGAGGTTAAAATGAGTATAGATGATCAACCTGCAGTTGTAGAGATGAATGAGTGTGGTTTGTGTAAAACCATTGAAGTTCAACATGATTTCTTGAAATTATCTATCTCATTTGATTATCCCATATACATCCAACAGGATTTTGTATTCTCTCGGGCATTTGACATGCTCATGCTGTCAGATATCGGCACAATCAAGAAAAATCACCTAAAAGCAACTAGATTCAAACAAATAATAACTGAGAAGGATTATCCATCAATCATGAGAAAAATAAAATGGTTTCAACCAAGTATTATCAGGGAAATATACTATCTTCTCAAAAATGCATAATAGACAATGATGTCAAAAACTGATATAATCAGAATTTTTGGTTAGGAATGTTTTTTCTAAAATATTTAAATGTGAATGAAAACAGAACAAAACTTGATATCCTGTGGCAAACATACAAAACAATATTGGAATTATCCAAAATATGATTGGTCCTCTAAATCATTTGAAATCTCAACTTCTTGTCAGTATAGAATATCTTTCAGAATTGCTTAATATCTTGGAAGATCATCAACTGATCTACTACAGTGCGGGTTCAAGGCCTCTTGGGGAGATATTGATGCATATGATACGATCACAAGAATATTATCTAGTGGGGTTATATCATGATAATTGGGAATTTCTTACCTATACGTTTGATGAATATAATACCATTACCAAAATAAAGGCATTATATCAACAAGTTGGAGATAAGACAAAATATATTACCTCTCTGCTATCAGAGGAGATTTTATTTAAAGATACTCCAGGGAATGTCTTTGGATTGAATCTACTGGTTGAATACCTGCAACACAATTCTCATCACATCGGTCAGCTCCTGATTTACCTTCGAAATTTGGAAATCAATCCACCTGCATTTCATTTTATAATTTGACTCTAGGTTGATCGTTGAATAATAAATAATGACCATCATCCTTAATCTTCCAGCCTATCATTTCATGCTTTTTTATCGTTGTAATGATTGTATCTTTATCAGTAAGGGCTACTTCAAAGTAATTCATCTCAGGTAATCGTTCCTTGGCTATTATCCTAGGAGTAGATCCATCAAAGTTTTTCTGAAAGGTGACTTTGAATCCATCATCACTTGGAAGGTGATTGACTAATGTATATCCATTCATCAACCCAAATACAAACATACCCAGATACACATTAGGATAGGTATTAAAAGTGTAGTTGCGTACATCCATATCTGCAAGCAATGTATCAGTATAATCCTGCAATTTCTTGGCAATGCCAAGACGTCGATATGGAGGAAGAACTCCACCCTTGGATGAATGGTAGTGTCCTGTACTCCTGAATGAGCCTACTTTGAAACCGATAATATATAGATTGCCCTCTATCGGCTCAAGTGGGTATAGATATTGAAATAATTCCCTTGGTATTGGAAATTTGGTCTCTTCATTTGATACTGCAATAAGTCCAAATGGTACATAAGTCAACCAACTATTTCTTCCTTCCTCTTGGAAAATTTCAAAAGCAAAAGATGTAATTAAATCAACCCATCTATCATTAATTTCCAATAATTGATAAATACCGATATTCAATAATTGATGATTACTAGAAGGGATTTTTAATAATTCTAAGGCAAAAAGGATTAATCATTAAGGATCGCTCGTTCATTATCAAAACCACAAGTTTCACAAAATCGACCCTCAAGAGGCGTATTACAGCTCATGCAGTTGTGACTATTCTTCTTTAATCCTTTGAGCATCTCTTGTTTCTGCATTTGCTTCCGTTGAATATCCTGATCATACACTAGCTTATCTTGTTGTTGTCTATAGTAAATATACCCGAAGGTCATGACAACAATGCCTAATACTACAGCAATAGCAATAACTGGATTGGCTGTTTGGAGAAATGTATAATAGTAAATTACTACAAGAAATAGTAAAAATATCGTACTCAACCTCCAGGCATGTCGAGATTTGTTACCCAACAAGAAAAAACTCAAAGTATCCATACTGGAAACGGAAAAATCAAACTAATAAATAATTCTAGATTTCAGTATTCAATGGCTCAGTGTATAAGTTGTCTACTCATGTAATCATTAACGGGATCTCACGGGGATGATTGCCAAAATCATTATACATCGTCTCATAGGTGTAGAAATCATTGCGTAATACACCATTGATTTGTTCAGTGACCATATAGCCAAATGTAGGATAATAACTTGGTTGAATATCTTTTTCAAGGAGAGGATGATGTATCAGAAAGGGACGATTTCTATCTGTTAGGGCGTGAGTATGACCAATAACTATGAATTTTGGAATATCAATAAATTCCTTTTGTATAATATGCAAAATTGGATTATATTCAATTTGTTGTTCATCCCTAGGTATCTCATATCTAGATTCGATTTTATCATGTGTAGCCATATGAGTTATGGTAAGTAGGTCAGCATCAATATCTCCAAATAAAAAATACAAACGTTCCATCTTTTCTATAATACTCTGGTAAAATTCCTCACATATTTTACGATGAAAGTATGCTGGTAGGTGAACTTCAGTAATTCTAGGACCTAATAGGTAGAGATGCTTATCCGAGATGAATTTAGTCATAAATGGTAGTCTATCTTTAACCAATCGAATGGAATTGAGTAAACCAAGGTTATCGATATCTGCCATACATACCTAGGGTACATACTATTTAATTAATGCATCCACAAAATTGTTAATAGTTGTTAATTCATTGTTTAATGTAATTATCGAAAGTATTGGTCTCCATTTCAGTAGCAATACGAGTAAAAGTTGCAGCCACAGGGATATATGGAATTATTTTTGATCGTAAATTTCTTACCATCTTAGGATGGATAATTATGAGATATAGTAATCCAAAGGCAAGTGAAGGTCCTGCAAATAAACCTGCTAGATAGATGAGTAATACAGCCGAATCAACCATGAGCATGGATTGATTGACTATCTCTCTATCAGTGAGTTCTGGATAGTAGAGATGGTATTGATACAGGAACGATAAACTTGAGATTAGACCAGAAATACCAAAGATGCGATTAAGGAGTCCTCCCCGTACGTTATCACTCATCAGGGATATATTATTATCTTCATCTACTGATTTTAATGCAAAATCTTCAATACTCCAAACTACAGGTATGATGAATCCGAGGATAATTGGCCCCATCATTAAGAGAATCAATAATTCAGTGAGTAGAAGGTATGGGTCGTTAAATCTATCCATGTAATTCTCGTATCCGTAAATTGAGAGTGATATGAACACTATTGCAAGACCACTGGTGATGAGTTCAAACATCCGTGAAATTGTTTTCCTGACATTATTCAGATCTATGGTTTTTACTTCAGATTCCACATAGATTTGATTATCGTCTGATAAGTCAATACCCAGAAATCCTAACCCTCTTCTATTTAGAAACCTTAATTTCTTACCTGATTTTATTCTACGCAGGGGATTGAGGATAAGAAGTGAAAAAATGAATGGAGATAGAATTTTCCATGAGATCAGAGCACCAATCAAAGAAATCATAAGTATCATAAAAAAATAACTCGAACTTCCCATTGCAGCGATCATTATACCACTAGGTCCTGCAATCAGAGCTAGATACAGTAACCATGAGGTGAGTTTGGGTCTGATGAATTCCAAATTCCTAGGGTAAACATCTGTGCTATTGACAATTGATGCAGGAACTAGAGTATTAAATGAACTCTTCTCACCATAATGCATTTTGGCTTCTGTAAGAAATCCAATCATTCGGATACTGATAATCAGTGCAGGAATAAACATAGGTAGAATTCCAACAAAGATTGTCTCAAGATCATCAGGATGCCAAATTAACATAATTGATAACAAATCAAATGCTACGAATATTGTTAATAATGACAAAATGACATTGGCCATAACTCGTTTCACTCCTTTTCCAAAGCATTTCAGCATCTCTGCTTGGAAATTGGGATTAGAATTCCCCTTTATCGGAAGCTCATTATATCTCACCAGTCGAGAGAAAAAGAATAATAACAATGCAATTCCAAAATTTCTAGCAGCCGTTCTCAGTCTATCAATAGTAAGAGGGTTGATCTCAGGTTGATAAAACATATCAAATATTGGAATAAGAGGCATGAGTGAGAAAAATATTGCAACTAATAATATCAATTCTCCAAAGATGTATCGTAGGCCATATAGTTTTGCCATTGTATCACCTCAATATTTTGCTCCACACTGCTGACAGAATTGATCTGCAGATTCCCTTGAACCACCACAGTATCTACAGTGTCTACTGAAATTAGTCTGTTTTTTGACTACTGTCATCCCCAAGGGGATATATTTGGCCAATTCTTTGCGAAGATTATTAACATCATTGGCATGAAAGAATTTTAGATACCAGCTAGAAACTAGTAATCCACTGGCCAAGATGCCTAAGATTAAGGAAATAAAAACTAGTACAGTAATCACATATTCAGAAGATGAGACTTCATTTGATATCACATCAAGTAAAATTGTAAAACCAGAAATCAATCCTCCGAAATTTAGAAATTTGTTAAATATACCTGATCTAAGGTTATCTGGCAACTGTCGTGATGTAACTCCCTGTTCAGGAGTAATAGAACGAATCTGTGCATCCTCTATCAGCCATATGACTGGAATTAACCAGCAAACAAGTAAAGGGCTTATTAGTATAGCGATAAATAATGAGGATAGACTGAATAGAAAATCTAAAGATAGATGTAACCAATCTGCGAGTATCCGTAATACTACAAGGAATAAAAATACAAAGCTGGAGGAGGAAAATAAGATATCAGTGATTCGAAGATCCTTGATAGAGAAAATGCCAATTTTCATATCTTTAGGTCTGATCTCCATGAAATACTGGTTCTCCATGAGTATTTTGAAACCTAGGAGATTGAGTAACCAACCGAAAATAAATCTCAAGATTGGTGATGATGATTGCTGTTTGATTTTAATCCGATCATGGGCTATTGCATGCCTCTGAAATTGATACTCAGCCACACTGAATACCAATCTTTTTCCAATCCTATGCCAAATTGTAGCGATGATTAAAGTACCTAGGATCATAGCTCCTGGAATTATAAATAGCTGATAATCCCATAGATCGAAAAGGAAAGGAAAAATCGAAAAGAGTAGGGAGATGAAAAGTAATAATATCCAATAATACCATTTAGGCCCATCAATATCAAATATCACTTCAGATGGATTATTCAATGTTTCGCGGGAAATTATGGACATGAAATTAAAACCTTCAATTGTCATTTTACTTGGTGATCTAAAATTTATTGGGGAATTAATGAACTAGCGAAATAAAAATTCCTTACGCTTCACGGTTAAATTTCTTAATATATGAAGAATTAGTAAAGACGAAATAAGTGATAGGGGATTAAAATATGATATGCTTGCATTTGAAGTAGATGAAATTATACTATAGGATGTATTCAAGATAGATATTGAAATAGAAAATGTTTGGGAATTATAAGAGATCACCTTCAGAAATATTATAGAGTTACGAGGGATCACAAGAAAAGTTCCATTTTCAAAAGTTTCCAGTGAAGAATACGAAGAATCATCAAACCAGACTTCTGGATGTGGATTAATGGATCCAGTGATTGATATTTTATATTGATTTTGAGAGCTAGCAACAAAGTAGTAATAGCTTTCATGATAATAATAATTTCTTGGTGAATGATCACCTATTACCTCTTCATTTTCTCCAATTGATAATTTCTTAGGGATCTCACTATACCAACCTGCTGGAGGTTGATCCTCAGTTACTGTAATATTCAGATTACTCTGGACATCATAGGTTTTAAAATAAAATCTTAATTTATAACCAATTCCCTTATGGAAATAGGTTCCATTGGTATCCAAATAGAAGTTACCTTCAAAAGCACCTATCATAATAAGAGTAAAATAAATTATAGTTGAGCTATTTCTATTAAAATCAAATCTGTACCAAGTATCTTCTGGAATGTCAATGATTGCATAGGTGTGTCCATCATCATTTATGACTAGATCAGTGGATTTACCCATTTGAAGTTTGTAAGGGAAATCCTCGGTCATTCCCGGCCTGAGAGTAGATGAGATTATTTCTATACTGTAATTTCCTATTAATTCATAATTGAATTGATCAACCTGCAATTCTATTATAGCTGGTGATATTCTCCCTGATATTTCTACCTCAATGTGCGCATTTGAAGAGCTATCAGTAACTACTCGCTCTTTATAGGTATATCGCAGATCATAAACTACAATATTGAAGGTAGAATCATTTATTCCTGTTATCCTTATAGAGTACATCAAGCTGGAATTAGTTTCCAACATCATATACACATACTTTGAGTAAAAGGTATTTGTAACAAAGGTTTGGCCTTGATATACTGGAATGGGATTACTGATTTTATCACCTGCAATTGGTTCATATACAGTAATTAGAAAAGTGAAAGTACCTGGATACATCGCATCAAATATAATAGAATAGAATGGCTTATTGGAGTAGGTTAGATAAACCGTATCCCCATCACTCGATTCCTCTCCAAATAATTCACTCTCAGAATAGATAATCATAGTAATATGTGAACCAATACTTGCATTCATTCTGAAAAGAAGAGGGGTCTCTATATCAATATCCAAGTTAGTGAGATTAAATTCAAATCTTCGACCATATTCTTGGGTCAATTCTCTAGTATAGTATACATCTAAATCAATCAATTCTGTCTTGTATTCATATTGAGCAGATATTTTTATGGGAATGTGTAAACTACCTCATAAAAACAAGAGGAATAATAGTAGGTAGCGATTATTCATTGATCAATGAGCTTCAAATTACCTATAAAAAATAATTCTCTATTTGGTATCCTTTTGAATACATAAGATACGAACTTAGGCATAAAAATTGAATATTCTTACATCTGTATATCTTGAAAAATGTTCTCTTCCAATTGTTTAAGCTTCTGATCCATCTTCCTCCATTTATCAACATGATAGAGATTATAAACCAGATACATGAGTTGCAACCCAAACGTTACAAATATCAAGATCTCCACAAGAGGTGCAAAGGATGGCAAAATCGAGGGATTTTCTGGTGGGGGTTGTATCCTATTAAGTATAAACCCATGGAAATAGCTTACGTAATATACAAGAGTTGCTAGAAGTGAGAGAAATAACAAATATCGTACACGAGTTCGATATTGTACTATTGAATACATCTTCAAAGTTAGTTTATTATCAGATCTCAAGGATTTATATAAAGTATAATAAAGTGATAAGTTGGTAATACACAGGATAATCATGAAGATTATGACAATCAAACCTCGTATTTCTGGTGGAATGATTGGTCTATTCAATAGAATAATAAAGAATTCAAATAATTGAACGAACACAAAAAGGAAAGGATATACCAAATTGAGCATGAAGAATGGCTTCTCCATCTTGAGATATGTGTTTATTCTATCCTCTTGCTGCGTAATCACACTCATATTATTCCAACTCCGTATTGATCTTGAAGAACCAAGTATACCGTTCCAAACCTTTTACTGTGATTCGATACACAAAGGTCTCTCGTTCTCCCCAGTGTACCGTCTTTTTCATGATATATTCAGCTTGTTCCATTTTTTCAAGGTATTTCTCAGCAGTTGTGCTCTTTAACTGGCAATTTTTGATGATATGAGATTTAAGAATACCTTGTTGTTCTTCATATTCTGAACCTATGATTTCCTCAAGAATCGACAAAATGATCATATTGGACGATCTATATGAAGGCATAGTCTCATATGTAATCTAATAATTGCAAATTTAAAAACTCTTGTAGACCAAAGGTTCAAAAGCATTATTAATAGTTCCTAGCTATAATATACTTAGGAGAAATCAAATGAAGAAATTCTTTCTATTATTATTATTCTTACAAATACTTCTTGTTCCAGTTTCTGCGGATGAGATAAGCTACTCTATTGTTGATTCAAATCAATTACTATTCTACGATAATTCAGCGATTATCAGTACCCCTAGCTCAGATGATCCATTTTATGGCCAAGATGCCCAGTATGAAGGCCTACAGCAAAATTACCAAGATAATGGTGATGGTACAATCACAGATCTGAATACTGGTTTAATGTGGGAACAGGGTGTACGAGAAAAAATGACGCTAGATCAAGCCAGAGATAATGTAATTGATTTTGATCTAGGCGGCTATACAGACTGGAGACTTCCAAGTATCAAGGAACTGTATTCTCTCATGGATTTCAGTGGTATTGATCCCTCAGGATGGCAAGGAACGGATACCGGTCAACTTACTCCATTTATTAATACTGAGTATTTTGATTTTGAGTATGGAGACCTATCAACAGAACGGATAATTGATGCTCAGTATGTTAGTGATACAGAGTATGTGGGAAAGACTATGGCTGGAGATGCAACTGTATTTGGATTAAATTTGGCAGATGGAAGAATTAAAGGATATCCCATATATGATCCCATGTCACAATCAGATAAGGCATTTTTTGTCAAGTACGTCAGGGGTAACTCATTATATGGTGAAAACAACTTTATTGATAATAATGATGGAACCATATCTGATCTAGCCACTGGTTTGATGTGGATGAAAACAGATTCAGAGGAAGGATTTAATTGGAAAGAAGCTTTAGAATTTGCTGAAAACCTTAATGCTGCTGGTTATGATGATTGGAGACTACCAAATATAAAGGAATTACAAAGTATTGTGGAATATAGTAGATCTCCTCAAACAACTAATTCAGCTGCAATAGATTCTATCTTTGAAATAAGTACCATAACTGATGAAGGTGGTTCTACTAATTATCCTTTCTTCTGGTCAAGTACCACCCATGAAAACATGCAAAATGGTGAGTACGCTGCATATATTGCATTTGGAGAGGCACTAGGTTTCATGAAAACACCTGATGGTAATACAGTATTAATGGATGTGCATGGAGCAGGTGCTCAACGTTCAGATCCCAAGGTAGGTGATCCATCAGATTTTCCAGAAGGTTATGGACCTCAAGGGGATGTGATCCGAATATATAATTATGTACGAGCAGTACGACTCCAGTCATCAGCATCTGAAAATGTTGATTACTTTGAATCAAGTAATCAAAGTCAAACTCCATTCTATTTTTCGGTTTGTTTTCTTGGTATACCAGTATTTCTTATTAGAAAAAATCGATAATATATTCAGATTTATTCATTTCATGTTTGATAATTGCTTTGTATGGTGTTTCATTACAATTTTGGATTAGAATTATATATGTTTGAGCAGTATCATACTATGTGAGAATTATCCTTGTTTTATTTATTTTTTCCATACTTCTCTTTACATCTCCTGCTGATGCCCAGTCAGATGAACAGAATGATGCAGGAAGTGGTGGAGATGCTCCATATAACTATCCTCACCCTCAAATAACATTTGATGTGAAGTATTATGCTACGATTGGAACCTTATATACAGAATACGATGGAGGGGAGGATCAACGTGATTGTTATGATCTCAAAATGTATCAACAAGGAGAATTACAGATAGAACTCAGCATAGAAGAGTATGGAAATCAATCCAATTCTAATACACTCAATCTCGATTTGTATTACATAGGTGATTCTGATTTGATCGCTAGATTCAAAATAGATGAAAAAGATAATTCTCAAATATTCAAGATAAATATTATTTTAGTAGAAGATATATTGTTTTTATTTAGTTCTAGTAGTGCCTACATTCGATACAGCTTCAAATTGACTTTTATCGAAGGACTTCCAAACATGGATCAGAATGATGCTAACTCCAACACAGATGCATCTTTTTATCAAAAGGTAAGTATAAACATAGGTGAAACATACAAAGGCCATATTGGGAATAACTATCAAGATCTTGACGGGTCAGTTGATAATGAAGATTATTACGAATACTACATTGATAGATATGGTTTTTTGTATTTCAATGTATCAATCAACTCAAAGAGTACAACATTTGGGATGATTTATTTCTCTGTTTTTTATTATGATGATGATTTTGATAAATCCTATGAGATGATTTCAATATCTGAAATTATTGATAATGAAACTCCATACACATTCCGTACTAATATCAACGAGATAGGAATATACTGGTTTTTGATAAAGACTGAGATATCCATGACTTACACATTCAATTCATTGTACAAGCCCTATTTAGAACGAAATCAAAATGATATGGGATCTGACGGGGATGCTCCAAGCACACTATCACAGGCAAGAAAACTAGAAATAAATACTTTTGGAACTGGAATTATAGGACCTGATTTCATGGATTATAATAATGAGAGTGATACACTAGATTCGTTCGTGATATTTCCAGATTTTGAAGGTAGTTTGATATTATCTATGAAAATCAACTTGATTGAACCCTACCTAGAACCTGAGGAAAATATGTTACTTCTTGTTAGGATTTATTCATACAAAACTGAGAGGCTGGTGTTTTATAGAGAGGATGATGGTCAATTAATAGTTGACATAACTACATACCAGTAGAGGAGATATATATCAGACTAAAAGCGTATACAAATATAAATTATAGCATGTATCTTGAATTAATTCCTCTTCAATCTAATACCTCGGCTCAGTTAACCACAGAACTTGCCTTTGTTAAGTTTTCATCAATTAACCTTGGGTTCATTCTTTTACCAGTATTGTTTAAGAAAATTCGAAGATTTGATCCATAATTAGTTGGATAAAGATTTTGGTGTTCTCTTACTGAATAATGATTAGTAATATATATGAGAAGAGTGTTTTATTATTGAATGAAGGCAATCCCAACAATTATTATCATCTTGATATTTCTGGTAAATGTAACTCCTCTCTCAGCACAATCACAATCTCAAAACGACGCTGGGAGTGGTGCAGATGCACCATATAATTATCCTCATCCATATGTAGATTTCAATACAACATATTCAGGAACTATAGGATTACAATTTACTGCTTCAGATGGAGGAGAAGATAGAGAAGATTGCTATGATCTTGATGTGAATTCTACTGGTGTTTTGGTACTCACGCTAGATGTGATCGATTATTATGAGAATGGTAGTGATGAAGGTCAAACTCTCCATCTCGCTTTGTATTACATAGCAGATAATAGTTTAATCAATCGTCTAATAATTTTAGGGGATGATCCTATTCAATCTCGCAGCATTAATATTGTCAGGGAAACGAATGTACTGCTAATGTTCTATACCAGCGATTCAGAAATATATTATAATTTCAAGCTTGAATTTACTGAGGGATTGCCAGATCTGGGTCAAAATGATGGAGGATCTTTAACTGATGCATCATGCGAACAGCCTGTGGAGTTTGAACTCGAACAGAATTATACAGGCCAGATTGGAGAGGAATTTGACGATTTGGATGGATCAAAAGACACCACCGATTGCTATTCTAAACTACTACTCCAAACTGGATACCTTTACTTCAATATAACTTTGACGAGTGATAGTAATTGGGATAACTACATTACCTTCTATGTCTTCAATGATGTGTATTACAAATGGTCTGGACCCTTACGTGCGGTAACAGAAGAATTTCGGGATTCAAAAACTTTGTATTTCAGATCATTGGTTCCGAAAGGTGGAACATACATGCTACAGCTACGCACTTCAGATACAATTTATTACAGCTTCTACGCTTGGTTTGAACCTGGAGAATTCCAAATACAGCAGGATATGGGTAAGCGTGGAGATGCACCTGATGATTTTTCAAATCCTAGGGTATTAGATATTAATACTAATGGTTCTGGACAGATAGGTCCTGAATATATCACAAGTCAATACTATTTTGATGAAAGAGATTGTTATATTATTCCTATCGATCAACATGGAATACTTACATTGGAAATGGATATCATGCTGGAGGATTATTTCTACGAATCAAAATCAGAAAACGCATTACATATATGGGTAGATACTGGTAGCGATTTTTATGACATCGATATAGACCAGAATGATCATATATTTCTTACCTATCAAGTCAATATTGGAGAATTTCGCATAATGTTGACAGGATATCACAAAATTGACTACTTTATGAAATTTAGCTTTGAAGTTGATACAGAACAAGCTGGTAGAACAGAATTTGCATTCTTACCCTATCCTCCTTTTTATCTAGGTTTTATACTCATACCATTGGTTAAAAAAATGAAAATTTAGGACGTAATTTGCTTTATTGGATATTATTTACTCTCGTACTGTTTTTTGACAGCCTTCTTCACAAATCCAGCCAATTTCTTTGCTTTTGGATCTGATTTGAAATGCTGTCTTACAGGCTCCAGTAATTCATCAAGATACTTAGCAACAGCTTTCTTAAGATCTGCTGGATGAAGATCTCCTGAAGCAAAAGCCTCCTCAAGGGATTTATAACTGGAGAAGATGAGATCACCACCGAATTTTTCAGGACGTGTTATAATCATCTCATCATATTTCTCAAAGATGATGTAGTTACAGTATTCTAGGACGGGATTTTCTTCAATTTGCTTTTCAGGACACCAGGCTTTTTTAATTTTACGTGAAATATCATCGAAAGTATCTAACATAAATATTGCACTATCTGGATCGCTTTTACTCATCTTAATCTCTACTGCCCGATCAATCGTAGTTAGATCTGATTTTGGTGGTTCCTTCAATCCAGCTAGCATATGATGATGTACAGCTATAGGCTTAGGCCTATCAAAGAACTTGGCTGTCTCACGAGCTAGCATATTTACCTTTCTCTGGTCCATCCCTAATTGACAAACATCAATATCCATGTAGAATATATCAGCATTCTGCATCATGGGATAGAGAATCTGTGATGCCTTGAGATCATCTGTCTCAGATCTACCCATAATCTGGGTAGTTCTGAGTGCACGCTTGAGTGTAGTCTTCATGCTCAGCTGTAGTACCATTTCCCAGTATTTGGGATCCTCAACAAGATCTGATGCCCATTTAAACTCCACATGATCAAGATCCATATCACAGGCCTTCCATACTTCAATGAAGTATTCACCTACCTTCTTGATAGTTTTGAGATCCCCACCAAATTTCTCATTGGCAGCTGCATGCCAATCAGCTACAAGAAAGATAAAAGTCATTCCAGATTTGATGAGTTTATTCACATTTATGGCTCGTAATAGACCCTGTGCAATGTGAATGTTACCTGATGGTTCAAAACCATCATAAGCATATATTTTCTCCCCTTTTTCCAGTTTTTCCTCAAAGAGTGCTCGTAGGTCATTCTCGTCAATCAGCTCTTCAGCTACTTGTTTGACAAGATCTATCCGTTCATCTACTGATAGGGTCATTATACAGCATTTCTTTCTCATCCCTTATTAAATGGATTACCTTCCTAACAATATTTTTTGATACAAGTATAAGAACATACTAGTGTCAATTATAGTGTTTAATTATGGGAGAGTAAGTCTTATGGTTGATCAAAATTTCTTGATTAATAGATCATCACTTATAGATTTCCATGACAAAAAAGAGCAAGATAATGACACATATATTAATTCAGATATATGAAATCATTTTGTTTGTTCAAAACCTTATGAACTATCATAAATTGAGTAGATATTACAAAATTTGGTACTGTTAAATGATATGATCAAAATATCTTGAAATATACAATTACGAGGGAACATGCAGTGATACAATGGCCATTTCTATCAAAAATTTAGTTATCGAACGATCCAAAGCGATCAATGATCTGAGTATAGTTTATGATACGCCAGGCTGTCTGGGTATACTAGGTCCAAATGGTGCAGGTAAATCTACCCTTGCAAATGTCATCTGTGGTCTACTCAAACGTGATGCTGGTGAGGTGAAGATTCTTGATATGGATCCAGAAGAAAGTAGTACCTTGGTCCGACAACAGATTGGTCTTGTAACTCAAGAGACTGCATTATATGATTATTTAACAGCAAAAGAGAATTTAGAATTTCATGCTAAATTCTATGGAATACCCAAAGATCAACAGAATATAAAAGTAGAAGAGGCTTTGAAATTAGCAGATCTCGAAGATAGGGCCAAAGATAGGGTTTCCACATTTAGTGGAGGTATGAAACGAAGATTGGCACTTGTACGATCACTAATGCATGATCCCAAGATCCTCATCCTTGATGAACCTACACTGGGAATTGATGTTCAGAGTAGAAATGATATCTGGCAACATATTAAGAAAATAAAAGAGACAAAATTAGTTATTCTGAATACAAATTACATGGAGGAGGCAGACGCACTTGCTGATACTTGCCTAATTATTGATAAGGGGAAAATGGTCACTTTAGGTACCCCCGATGAGCTTAAGCGAAAACATGCAGGAGGTGTTTTTCTCGAAGCTCTTATCACTATTGATGATGATGAGTATATTGATTTCAAAGATAGGATGACAAAAATAAGTGGAGGAAAACCCAGTGTTCAATCAAGAGATGATGAATACAGAGTAATCATTCCATCTGACAAACCTAGTAACAAATTACTAACTGAATTTTCCTCATCACTGCAAAGGTTGGATAGTCTAAAAATACTTGATCTCAGCTTGAGAGAGCCATCTCTTGCTGATGTATTCCTATCACTGACTGGTAAGTCACTTGTCAAGGAGGAATGAGATGAAGGCAACGAGTCTAGCTATCAAAGACCTAAAGGAGTGGTACAGAAAACCATTTCTCATTGTGTTTGGTATAGCCCCTATATTTGTTGTTTCATTGCTAGTTGGAGTATTTGTTACACAAGCAGAGATATTGCCTGCAGGTATAATTCTGCAGGATAACGATCCATTAGCATTAGAATTGAAGGATTATTTGGTGGATATGCGAAGTGGTACTGGTGATTTTTGGTTTGAAATGACAGTTGTAACGATAGATAATCAACAAGAAGTTCTGGATTTGTTTGAAGATGGAGATATTCTGGCCTATATAGTCATCCCACTTAATATTAGCTTACGTCTGGCAGATGGAGAGATGATACCAGTACTAACACATATTCATAATATTCAGGATGACATCACCAAGAATGTTATGCAGAGGATGGAACATGCATGTAATCATATCAACCGTAATTTGGTGCCTAGAACGGTTGAAGTTCCTGAAGTTGAGTTCACCACCATCTCAGCAATAGATATCAGCTTCCGAGATTATGTATTGGCAGCTGTCTGTGCTCTTGCTGTGCTAATGCCAGCTGGAGCCAATATTGCCATAGCTAATGCACAGGAATTTGAGAAGGGAACGATTAAGGAATTAATCATGGCTGCATCTCCAGGTAGTATAATCCTGGGAAAATTCATTGCGAATATAGTCCAAACATTCTTTGGTTTTGGAATCATTCTCTTATTCCAATTCCTAGTCTTTGGATACTTCCCATCAGGTAATTTCCTGCTAATACTGGGTCTTGTATTCTGGGGGATCCTTTCCATGTCTGGTCTTGGTTTGATAGTTTCAACGCGTATCAAGCAACTCATTCCTTCAGCCATAGCGATACTGATGTTCAATATACTAGGATGGTATGTAGGTGGTGGCCTCGTTCCTCCTGAGGTTTGGAAACCAGCAATTCGATTCCTTTCAACAATATGGCCAGGTACCTACTTCTTTAGATCCTTCATCACTCTAGTTGTGTTTGGAACAGTAAATACATCGTTGCTAGTAATAGATCTACTCATCACTGGTATATTTGGCCTGATCACCTTTGCCATTGCCTTTAGACTTTTCACAAAGGAGGTATACAGTTGATCGAATCCATATTTGCAGAGGTGAAAAAATGTCTTCGCTACAAGCAGTATCATAAGATTTTCTCAGCTATAGCGTTACTACCTCCTTTGGCCTTGGGTATATTTTTTATCTCTGCTTTTACATTTACTAGTTCTTCAGATTCTGGTTTTACCATGGTTATTGTCAATTATGACACACACAATGTTAATGGATGGACAGATCAATTTATTGACACCATGGATTCTAGAGAGGGTACTATTCCATATTTTGTAACCTATGATGTTGATGAGGTGACCGCAAATGAGATGTTTGATACTAGGGAAACCTTCTTGATAGTATACATCCCTGATGATTTCTCGTCAAATCTAACGACAGGTCTGGAAATAACCATTAATGCAAAGATCAACAATGTCCATGAAGACGTATCAAAAAATATTCGTTTGGGCTTGGAAAGCAGAATCTATGATTTCTCACAAGCTTTTGAATTAGCAACTGGTAATAATCCAGGTTGTTACGTGGATAAGACAACAGTGTATCCCACTCCTCTTCCCAGGCCAGATTATATGATTTCAGGAGTAATTATCTTTGGGATCAGTCTCTTTGCCCTTCTTGATGGTGCCCTGCTAGGAACATCTGAAAAGGAAGGGGGGACTGATATTGAAATAGCTATGGCCAACCATGGACAAATTAAAATCAGATTAGGTAAAATTCTTGCCACAATACTTTCTAGTTTCATTAACACTCTAATTTTGCTGATCTTGATTACAATTCTATATGGTCAGTATTTTCCCACATTTATTAGTTTTATACAATTTATTGGTGTTTTATTATTACTATCATTTACATTTGCTGTACTGGGAGTAAATTATGGTTTGAAAGTGGGTGACTTTAGAGCTGTTCCTGGCCCTTCTATTCTCATAACTATGACATTGTGGATGATAGGAGGAGCAATTAATCCACTTGAGTTTTCAGCTGGATCAGCTATTTTCAGATATTTACCTAGTGCTGCTGGGATAAGGGTTCTTACAGCTATCATCTATGATAGAAGTATGGAAAATTTGACAGAAGGATGGGTAGTATTGTCTGCATGGGCCAGTATTGCATTTTTAGCATTAGTCATAATTATTGTGAAAAATATGGACAAAAATTAAAGTTATGATAAAATATCAAATTCTGAGGCACCATACACTTTTTTTACATAATCTTGGATTCTCATCAGGGTTTCTGGATGAAGATTTTCTTTAAATTTATTATAATTTGAAAAATCAGGATCATAAATAATGTTTTTCTCGATTAGAAATTCATCCCAAATTAATTGTTTATTTTGAATCTTAGAATAAACCAGTAGAATGATAAATGCGAATACAAAAATTACTAGGCTTATTGCACATAAAATGAAAAATATACTTGATACAAAATATTGGAAAATCTCAGAATCTCTAAATAGATCTATAGAAGATATTGTTAATCCAAGAATCATAGCTGGAATAATTGTTATAATCACGATAATTTCGATGATTTTAATTATAAAGGGAGTATTTCTTCTCTCAATTAAATAAATGATCCTTTGATCTTCTTCAGGTAGTAGATTCCTTAATATTAAGTCTTTTTGCAATTTAATATACTTTTTATGATCTTCCTTCTTAAGATAAGATAGGGAAAATTGGATAAGAGATAACAGGGAATCAATTGTAGGCTCATTATCTGAACTGTATGTTATTCTGTCACCATAATTCTTACATCTGACAAAGTTAATCCAACTTGAGATGTTTCTCTTGTGGGATGATCGAGTATACAAAATCAAAATATGAGTAATGAGTAAAAATATGCTTATATTGATTAGAATATTTTCTATTATAGAATAATAGGAGAATATCATTAATGTAGTAATAAAAATGTTCACAGTTGAATTAATCTTCAAATGAAAAATATATTCTTTTAATGTGTAAGAGATGCTATTTCTGATCAATTTATCATTCCATAATTTCTTATCATGTTTACTAAGGTGCAAGAAGAATAGTTGATGAAAATCTACCCTATTATTCCCCATCAAATTGAATAAATCCATATTTTTCTATTATTTGATTTGTATTTTAATGTTAAATACAATTATGGTAAAAGAGGAATAAATATCTAAAGAAAATTTACGCTTATTTTTTACATTAAAATAATTTTATTAAATAACAATAAGCATTTCCGAAAATTAATCAGTGGTACATTGAGCCGTTAGGCTCAATGATATCATTGTTAGCAGATGAAAATAACTTTAGCTAGAGATTCGGTTAGAACCGTCAGATTCAAAAGTATGAGGGTCTAGAATGACTAGTGTCTCCAACACAAATCATAGACCCTCATGAATTGAGGATTTTCATAGAAATACATCAAGATTTTCTTAGACCAAAGTTTCCAGAACCAAGAAAAA
>JADCLS010000013.1 GCA_026702845.1 Candidatus Heimdallarchaeota archaeon | reverse complement strand
CCCCACCTTTTATTCAATCTAGAATTTTACCTAGAAAATTAAGTAATTACTTATGAGAAAATAGAGTAAGAATTTTTGGGAAGGCACTTACTTATACTCACTGTCAGATTTATCAAGAGTTACAAAAAAAACATATCCACAAGAAATTTTTAACCTTACGATTCCTTGGCCCCCCCATGATCCAGTTGATGCTTTAAAAATATAATTTGGCTCAAAGATTTTAGCTACATCTTCCCTTGAATATATATCCATTAACTTTAGCATTATTAGAATTGAATCAATTCCCATTTAACAATTTTCTGGATCTTATGATGAAAGTTGCGAAGAATCTGATCTGTTTCCTCATTTTTTTACACCTTCAAATATTAATAAACTCTGTTAAAAATTAATGCGCGAACAATTGCACAATTATACTTTTAGTACACTACTCTATGTACTGTACTAGACGATATGTTTATATGTCGCAATCACCTATAGTTCTTTGTGAAACAATCGCAGCTACTCTGGCTGCATGGAGTGAATTTAACATGGCAATGAGCTATTACTACCCACGAACCCGATCCCGACAGATGAATACCACTTTCAAACCCAGAATGGATGTGGTTGAGGATGAGAACGGATACATCGTTCGCATTGATGTACCTGGTTTTTCCAAGGAGGAGATCTCCATAGAGGCTGATCATGAATCTTTAAGGCTTATCGCTGAAAAGCCTGAAGCCACCGAGGAAGAGAAAGAGGAACTCAGCAAGATCAATTATCTCCATAGAGAGAGATATGCCACCAAACTGGTGAGAACACTAGCTTTCCCCAAACCAATTGATGCCAGTAAGGCCTCTGTTTCCCTTGAGATGGGAGTTGTGACCATATCACTGCCCGTGGCAGAGATTGCAAAATCTGTCAAGCTCGTACCCAAGTAAGGAGGTTTATAGAAAATGAACACATTCCCACTAGATATTATTGAAGAGAACGATATGTACCGGGTATTTGCAGATATTCCCGGTGTGTATCCTGAGCAGGTTGAGGTCAATGTGACCTTTGACCATGTTGAGATCAGTGTCAACCTGGAGAACGAATCCGAGGAGCAATACATCCATCGTGAGAGGCCCTTCAGAGGCAAAGTGACCCGAAGACTCAATTTCAACAAACCAATAAATGCCCAGCTCGCATCAACCAAGTTGACTGATGGAGTACTTTCTGTTGAGCTGCCTTACGCTGATGAGGCCAAGAAAGTCTCTCTGATGATCAATTAGATTGAACCATCTGACTCATTTTTTCCTCTCCAGGGCCATTTCCTCAGGATTTGGCCCTTTTTTTATGCGCAATTTATTTTCATTATCACTCGGGCCTTATCAACCTGAGTAATCTATTATATATAACCTCAGATACCTCTAATTCATGCAATACTCAGTTCTTTAAGCAGAAGCATTAAAACCCCCTAATTCAGAGACTTGAGTAATAATTGCGTATAGCTGTCGCTATGTGACATAATTACTGACTGAAATGAGATCAAAATTTCGCGATCAAAACTTGGTAAAAAATTCTAAATTTTCTCCCTTCAAAATGAAATGATTATTTACTATCATGTTTCAGCCTCTTCTTAGACGATGTTTCAAGTCAATGAATGGATATTGGAAGGTGATCCAGCAATTCAGTATATTGCTCATCGTGATCTCCTAGATGCCTCAAAATCGGATATCGATCTGTTTCAGATGTATATGGAAATCAATGATGGGTGGGTGAAAACATTACTTGAAAAACAAGATGATGCAGGAACTTGGATGCAATCATTACATACACCTAAGTGGACTGCAACCCTGTGGGTACTTACCTTTCTAAGACGACTGGGAATATCCAATTCAGTTATTGGTTTCAAGAAGGGAATTGAGATTATTGTTAATTCTCTTGAAGAGTATCAGCAGTGGGATGGAGGTATTGATTATGAACATAATAAGAAAAGTGATGTACAGACCTCTGCTCTTATTCTCGCATTGATGAGCTATGCTAAATTGTACCAACCTCGCAAACAAGCAATATTTGAATTCCTCATTGAATCACAGCTAGATGATGGTGGGTGGTCCTCGGATTATTATCGAGAAAAAGCGTATATCAGATCATCACCATTAGTAACCTTACTTGTGTTGGAGGCAATAGATATTTTTGTGCGATATGAGAAGAAGTATCTCTCCACTGTGGATGATATGAGATCAAGAGCTCACGAATATCTCATTGAGAATAGTTTGTACAGAATTAGTAAATCTACTCTTTTCAAGGATCATCAAACTGAGTTTTCATTTCCTTCCTGGGTTTCATACAGTATTCTGGATGCACTGGATTATTTTCAGAGTATTAACTACAAATTTGATCCACGATTAGAAGAAGCTGTACAACTAATTCGATTGAAAAAGGATGAGGATAGGTGGAAAAATGAGTCTTCTATCATGGGTGAGAACTGGATTGATTTCTCAGATGATGATAGAGATAGAATAATCACCATCAAAGCCACTCGGATAATTAGGTGGTGGACCAAAATATCAAAATTCAGAGAAAGTGAGCTAAAGTACTATACTAAGAAAAGCACAACAGCCTATGGTGATGATCTGGCCATACTAAGAAAGGAACCTGAAGAGGAACTGGAACCACAAGAGCAGACTATTGTAGAACCAGAACTATTAGAGAAACCAATAGAACCAGAAATCCTTACAGCTGCACAACATCCATCAGAAGTTCCTAATGTAACTGAACAATCTATTAGCATCAAAACGATTCCATATCTTAAACCTCCAAATGTTGGTACGTTTGATGAGATAGGAGGAAATGAAGTATCATCTCTGGCTAGTATGCAGGTAAAACCAGTGAATAATTATATAATTCAATCACCAAACTTACCTTCTGAGGTAATACCCAATGTAGAAGATACCAGTGAGAGTATTGATAAATCACTATCTAGATCTGTTGATGATACTCAAAGTAAACAACAAAAATCAACTGAAAAGCTACCACCTAAGAAGAAACCTCTCAAGCCCTTGTTAGAATCATTAGAGGATACATCAAAACCAACCATTGTGATCAAACCCACAACTCCTGTAAAGAATATCAAGATCAAATCAGAAATTGCTGATGATGATGATGAGTATACTTTATTCTTGAATAAGGGTAAGAAGCCTAGGATGAAAAAATCCAGAAATTCTGAAAAATCTGATGAGCGAAAATATGATGAATTTATTGATTTGGAATAGAATTAATTATTTTTCTGATGAAACTTTTGATCAATTACTACTGCAGCTAGACAAGTAACAAATGGACCCAGTTGATCATTTGATTGGATCTTGAATTTATCTCTGAGGCTGATCAACTTCTTATCTACTACAAATGATAAACGTCCATCTGGAGCATAGCAATCAAAACGTTTGGAAAATACAGATTCTCCTGATCTAAACAACCCGATAGGAGTCTCTACAACAAAACTTTTGGTGAACCACATGATAAATGGGAAAATGACTGTTCCGTGTACATTACTCTGATTATCATAGATCACCCATTCAGTTCTCCAGAAATTACTCTGAATAAAACCAATTTGCTCTCCCAATACATTCTCGATAGTGAATTTTGGCCTAACCCATGAAGTCAAACTCCTTTTGGCAACCATAAAATCTATCCCATTAACATCCTTTATTTTATAGGTCTGTTTGACACTTAGCAATTTTTGTTCAACTTGATATTCAGTCGGTCTAAAATAATTTTCCTGCATCATCTGTGGTTGATAGTGATCATTCATCACAGGTTGTTGATAATTTTGTTGCATCGATTGCTGAGTTGGCTGGCTAATCTGCTGTTCTTGGGATTGTAGCTGTATGGGTTCTCCACAATCACGGCAGAATTTTTCATCATTTTGGTGTTCTGTTCCACAATTATTACAGTATGCCATTAATGTCGAATTCTTCATACACCTATTAATCATTCTTCAATTTCTGTGAATAAATGTTGATTTGCATCAAGTTAGGTGTAATTATCCTTAGGTAAACAGAAAATACTCTTCAAGAATAAATTGGTAAATGATCTATGGATGATTTGGTTTTGAGTATTCTTGAAGCATTTAAGCAGAGCATAGATGGATTTGCCATGGGTTGTATAAGTAAGATCGTTAATGAATCTTGCTTCACATCTAGTGAACCAAGGTTGCTCTTATGTCTAGGCAAAAATGCTGAATTGTTTGCTCATGCCTTCATTTCGAATAATATTGAATTTGAGAAGATTATTGCAGTACAACCATCTGGTTATTCTCTAGCCCAATCACCGAACAATCAGATTACTCTTTTTGAATCCACTCATCCGTATGTTACTGAAACCACAATTGAAGTCACTAAACATGTGCTTGGTATACTCGAACAATTTAAGGGAATTATTCATGTGTTGGTAACTGGTGGTACTTCTGCAAGTTTTGCTCTTCCTTTGATTCCGTTGAATAATTATAATGCAGTAATAAAAGATGCAATGGATTCTGGCTTTCCCATAGAAGCACTGAATTATCTACGATCAAGAATAGATGGAGTTAAGGGAGGCAATTTGTTGCATTATGGGAAAATATACTCTTGGGTAGTGTCCGATGTGATAAGTGATGATCCACGAGTGATTGGATCAGGTCCTTCTGTTCCTGGAATTGAATCATATCCTGGAGTACTTGATCTTCTGGCTAAACATAAAATTGAACCTGTGGCAATACTTTCCAAAGAAGAAAATAATCTTGGAATTAAGATTATCGGAACTAGACATGATTTACTAACTCGGTTGACTGAAATTCTGGAGATAGAAGATACTACTACAAGAATTGTGAATTCTTCTTTAATGGGGAATATCGAATCCTGCAAGAATGAAATAGCACAATATCTTGAGAGATATTCAGAAGATATTATGATTTTCTCAGGAGAACCAACAATTACGACTCTTGGTTTCACAGGAAAAGGTGGACGACTCTCCCATCTCCTTTGTTCTATGATTCCAATTACTAAAGCCACAATCCTTGGTATTGCAACTGATGGTAAAGATGGGTCGTCTCCACATTCTATATATTATATTGAGCCAGGAATATCTACTGAAAATTTAGGTGATGCATTAGTATCAGGTGATACTGGATCTTTTCTCTCATCTAATGGATTAGGAATAGAACTTGAGTATGAAAATATCAATCTTCTTGATATATATATGATAATTCGTACCCAAAAATGAAATTTAACACTTTTGAACAAATCATAATTTTTTACATATATTTTTAATAAATGATCCTTTACTAGAATATGCACTTTTATATGATGAATTACTAATTATCTAAGTGCTTGATATTGAGAAAATGGTTGTAATGATAACAACTAATCCTTACTGGACAGAATCCAAAAAATACTCTCTCCTAAAGAATCTGTACAGGAAAGTAAATTCAACATCCCAATACACATCTTCAGTGTTGAGGTATATCGAGAATAATATACGAGCATTTGAACGACCAGAGTTTGATAAAATTATTAGATTACTTTGATTTATGGTAGTTTTTTTTTATGCTTAATCAGATCAAATAAAATACTTTAATTGTCCATTAATAGTATGGATATTGACGAGATCTTAACATCTAAACACTCATTAGAGCAGAAAATTGAAAGCTTGGAGGTAATTCGAAATGAATTAAATACTTTAGAGATTGAAAATGCCATTGAGGATGTACTTGGGGAATATATTCGTCTTGCCTCAACAGAGGAGGTGATAGAAGAGCAGAAAAAAATCTTTGCTAGGTTATTTGATGTCATTGATCATACTCTCTCTTGGAATGAAGAACTACAACAATCTATGTATGGGGTTATTAATCGAGCATCATTACGGGCGATGTTGAAAGATCCAGAGGTATCAGTGAAAACTAAGGAAGAGATAATGAATAACTGGGAAGATTTTATGTGATCTCCATCTAAAAATCATATATATCGTAGGAAATTTGATTATTTAATTCCAATGTATTCAATCTATGCCAACTGTCTCGGCCATTCTAAAGGCTGTACAGCATCCTATCAGAAGACAAATTTTGGATGTACTCAATCAGAATATCTCTCCTGTGGAGTATTCGAGGTTGTTACATCTAACAGAAGAATCTACTGGAAAATTAAACTATCATCTTAAAATCCTCGGAGATATTCTAGAAAAGAAGAATGAAGGCTATCTTCTCTCTATAAAAGGTAAAAATATTCTAAATTGGTTACATCATTTGATAGATGAGGGAGAAGCCATGGAAACAGACAGACCATCAGTGGTAATTGAGAAATTAACTCCTATGAGCAGTTTACGCACTAATTATCAGCTACAATCACTAATCATCTATACTATCGTAGCAATTGTTCATCTCGTTCTATCATATCTAATTGTAGGCAGAATAAAATTCGGGATCTTAGGATGGATCTTCTTAGGAACAGAGATGCTAGTATTATGGTTTATCTCTATGTATTGCAATCAAATTACGTATAACATCACAGATACAGAAGTTGAGGTATTCAAGGGAGTGATCACTCATACAACAAAAATAGTTCCATATCGAACAATCACCAACGTGGAGGTGAAACAGGGGCCGTTCGACAGATTATTCAATATGCAAACAGTTGAGATCAGTACAGCAGGAAAAACTGCACATGGACCTGAGGAGAGGCTGGTTGGCATGGCAAATGGGTTAGAGATAAAGGAAACAATTCTTGAGCGTATGCGATTACTCAATCCTCCTGATTTCATGGCTAATGTAAGCGTTCCTGAGAATAATGTAGTACCAATTCTGCAAGAATTACAATCATTGAACCAAGTGATATCAACATCTAAGGAGAATCGAGAATCTTGATGACAAAGATTTTTGTCAAGCATAATTTGATAGTTGACAAAATTTTTTGCCAAATACTATTAAATAATACTCATGATATTAGATTATTAGGTGACAAATATGAGCGAATTAAATCTCAATCATTTCAAACCAATCCCCACTCTACTATCTAAATATAGAGCTTGGGCAGTGACAATTGCACTCTTTGCCTGGTTAATCCCAGTAGGTTTCACTACTTTTGTGGTATTAATAGATGAACAGGAGCATTTTCCAAGGATTCCATTGGCCGTTGGTAAATGGTTCGGTATAGTAATTCTACCAATACTATTTCTAATCATCTGGCTATTGAAGTACTATTATTTATCCATTGAATTCGAGATTTTGCAGGATGAGATCCATGTGAATCGAGGAATCATAACCAAATCTAGAAAAATTGTTCCCTTCAGAACGATCACTAATATTGATATCAGAAGGGGTCCTTATGATAGAGTATATGGTATTGGAAGCATAGAAATCCAGACTGCTGGTTACTCTGCAAATAAGTCAGGACCTGAGGAAAGGTTAGATGGAGTTCCTTCATCATTGCTTGAGGAAATTCAGAGAGAAATCATCAACAGAGTACGGAAGGTCAAGGGATCTCCAGCAACCTCTCATGATTTGGATACACCAGATGATATTTTTTCAGCTATTCTTATTGAGATCAAAACCTTGCGTAAATTATTGACTGATAAATTTGAAAAATAATTCTGAGAATGTGTTCCGATAATTACTATAATAACTACCTAGAATAATTACTAAATAATGCAGGTAGTAGCTCAATCCAACCAGCAAACAAGATCAACCATGCAGTTCGTCCCAGTTAGTTTGGCAAAAATAGGAATAGGTGTCACCATCATCGCTTTTTCCAGTTTTCTTAATGCAGAATTAACATTTCGAGGGTGGACTCCATCATTTATTTCATTGATTATTGGATCTACTGCAATTTTTGAGCTAATTCGTTTTGTTTTTGCAAGGTTAAGCGATCAGAATAATAAAACTAGACCTTACTATATATTGGGATTTATCCTGGCTAGTTTCGGAATTACATTGATCCCATTATTCCTTGATCCAGCTAATAATCTTCTCATGATTCTCCCAATGATTTTGTTTTATATTGGCTCTGCTATTATGTCAACACTAATTGATAGTCATATGACAGCTATCGCAAGTGATAATGAACGATCAAATGTTGCTACAGCTATACAAGTAAGTAGACTAACTGGATTTGCTGTCGGTGGAATCCTTGGATCGCGTATTTTTGTTACAAGAGGATCCGAAAATGAATTTTTCATTATTGAGGATTTCTTTACCTCCTTCACAATCATGATTCTTGTATTATTCTTGATTACAGGTATGATAAGTTTGCTTTCTATCAATGATGATGCTAGAATTATCGATACAAGTTCTGAATTTAATTTTGAGCACCTAAAGGAAGATATATCCTCGAATCATTCTCTACTCATGTTTCTTTTCATCTTTCTTTACCCCCTAGGATTATTCATGCAGGATCAGATTCTAGAGCCCTATGCCATCATCAGATTAGGATTTCAGGAAACTGAGATAGGAAGATTGGTTTCAATATGGGCAAGCCTTACCCTTATATTCGCACCAATTGGAAATTTAGTTGCCAAGAAAAGGAATAAGCTATCTGTTCTACTCTTAGGACAAGTAACTGGATCAATTGGGTTGATTCTAATAGCGTATGCTGGTTATATCCTAAATACTTCCATTCTTTTCTTGGGTGTGGTGTTTTTCGGCATGGGTTCTGGCCTTTTTGCAGTGATTGGGGTCACTTATATGCTTGATGTGGCTGCATTGCACAAACGTAATCTGGCATTACTTATTTCCTTTTTTGGTGTAGTATCCACTTTCTCAAGATCATTAGCTGCTACACTAGCTGCAATTATCCTTGAGCTGAGTGGTGATAGCTTTGAGCTTGTATTTATCATTGAGGCTTTCTTTTTCCTACTTTGTATAATCCCCATTCTTAAATTGGAGAAAATTATGAAGTGATGCAATGGTATTTGACATCAATTTTTTTGTGAATCTATTGAAATCTCTTGAGGGCCCATTATTGTTCAATCCTTACATAGATACATGTGTCGATCATGATGTTGTGTCCGCTTCTGAAATCAGAGAAAGTAATTTAAGGATATACCTTGAATCGATACAAACAACAAGGAGCATCCTTGTAGGTGAAGCTCCAGGCTACTTGGGTTGTCGTAGAACCGGTTTACCATTCACAGATAATCATCATCTTGATGTTGTTAGCTCATTATATGGACTACCCAAATTTAAGCAGGCAACTAAATCAGGGAAGAATAATGAGAATTCTGCATTATATATGTGGCGAGAACTGAAGAACCTCGAGTATCCCCCATTTGTATGGAATCTTATTCCTTTGCATCCTTTTGGCAAAGAATCACAATTATCAAATCGTACTCCGATAAAACGAGACTTTGAGATATCAAAAACAGCAATAACCTATCTACTCAATACCGGAGAATTTGATCAAATTCTAGCTATTGGTAGAGTAGCAGAAAAGTATCTCATTCAGTTAGGCTACTCAGTAACGTATGTACGTCATCCTTCTCACGGAGGTTCTACAATATTCAAAAATCAACTAAAATCATTGTTGAACTAGTCTTTGCATATATTTATGTTCTATTATTCTTCTGTACCATTCCTAATTACAAAAGCTAAATAATATCTAGATGACTATGTTATTAGATGGCAATTGATGAAAGTAACTCTTGGCTCGTGATATTTGCCATTATTATTGTGTTCAGTTTCATTACCATCTTATTCTATTACAAGAAGGATAAATATGAACCAGAACCATTATCTCGTATTGGGATAGCATTTCTATTTGGATTGCTCTCAATTATTCCCGCACTCCTTCTATCTGCCCTTGTCATTCTAGTTGTTGGTGATAATCCTATTATTTCAGCAATCCTAATCGCACCAGTGGTTGAGGAGATATGCAAAATTGCCTTTGTGCTAATTCTAGCAAGAAATGAGAGTTTTGATGGACCTCTTGATGGGTTAATCTATGGTGCCATGGTCGGTGCTGGTTTCGCAGCCGGAGAAAATGTTATTTACGGTCTTGCATTCACCGTAAACTCTGGAGCCAGTACAGGTATAATCCTCACCTTCATTCGATCATTAACCCAGATTATTGGACATCCACTATATACTGGCCTGGCTGGTGCAGGAGTGGGCGAGGCTAAAGTAGGTATCACTGACAATCAATACCAACAGCTATGGCGAGCAATGTTACTCCATGCCCTGTGGAACGGATCTTCTTCAATTCCTGATTTTGGGACCTATATAGGAATAGGAATTGTGGTAGTAATCAGCCTTATTATTCTCAGAAATGAGCTGCAAACGGCTATACTGCTTGATAAACAAGCTTTTGAATCAGGATATTACAGAAGAAAGGAGGAAATGAAACAACTACGATTCCAAATGATGGTTCAACCCCCTTTTCAACCCATGCAGCCTCCTATGCAAGGTGTAATTCAACAACGGCAACCATTTCGGCCACCTCAACAACCTTTTCAGCAGACTAAAATAGATGATTTACCTGATCAGTTTCGTGAGGAATTCCCTCCCAAGAAAGATGCTGAGTTTGAGCAAGACTCAGATGACTCATCTGCCTGATGCTTTACGTTTTATGTAATTTCTTATTTCCTTATTGCCTGGAAGTGCCATCTGTTCAAGAAAATATATTTCCTTGATACCATTATATGATAATCCCGTATTGATAACTTTCATAATTGCAGGTAGTACTGCTCTATATCGTTTGATGATTTCCTCAACTAGCTCCTTTTCTTGCTCATTCAGAATCTCAACAAGATTCTCAAGATAGACACAAAACATGGTTCGGCGTTCAAACAATATCTGTAGTAACGTTTCCTGGTATTCATGTCGAATTCCACGAATTGGGATGGAAAATGATTGCATCCATCGAGCATATGCCTTCCATCCTGACACGGCTGAGTAATTTCCCCTACCTGGTAATTCTAGTGGTTCTTCTCCTCGTTCAAGAGTATGGATAAGATATATAAACATTTGAGTTGGGAAATATAGCTCCTCTTGCATTACTCCATGAATGACCAGTGCAACAGGGCCAAATGGCATAGTATCTGAATCGTGCAATAAAGATTGCTCAGCAAATTCCCAGTCTCCATTCTCTCTGGCAATAATATGAGGTTCTGATAAGAGAACTTCCTCCTCAAAGATTCTCACATTTTCTGGAATTTCTCTTTTCATCTGTGCAGCAGTATTTCTGGACCCAATATACCCTTGTCCTATATGGAGTGTATAATCCAGGAATTCAAACGTAGAAGTGACTGTGGATATAATATCCCAGATGTATGATGAATTTGGGTGACCCACATCCTTTCCAGTTCTAACATTCATTGCTAGGGTGATTCGTGCACCTATACCAGTTTGTCCATACAATTGCCAAATGGGAAATTCTGGTTTAAATCTTATTATAGCTTGATGCAAGGCGATTGTGAAGGTATCATGTGAAGGTATCATCTAAGATCTTGATTGAAACTCATCAATTAGCGTTTACTAAAATCTTTGTACTTTACCCAGCTACGGGTTGCTCTTTTTGCTGTTCTACCGAAACCACATGAGGCGCATACATTTTTCTGTCTATGCATTGATCTCTTTCCACATCTTCTGCACATCTGATGTGAAGCCTTTTTATTATGTTTACCAAGAGAAGGAGTTCCTTTTGTCATTCTAATTACCTCTTATGTAGTCCAATTTTCATGGATACTACTCACTATAATCTACAAATATCAAACGTATTTAATACCTCATCGATATGTTACTCTATAAAAACCAATCAAGATGGATACTATCAACGCGTATTTGAGTCCATTCTTATTCCAGTATATGATATTAAATACCTATATTATTAAATGGACTTTGAATATCATGATCATATGAGCACAGAATATTCAAATACGATCTTAGTTTTCAATCATCCAAGATCGATTTTCACCACTGGATTTCAGCTATTCTATTCATTAGTTGCAATGATCCCTGTATATTTGTACGTTCGAGAAATTATCAAGTTAGAAGTTGATGCTTTGTACGTTCTCCTCTTCCTACCTCTTGCAGTTGGTTTTCTTCTTTTCACACTGATGATCCAGATGAACCAATTCTACTGGAGAGAAGAGAGAGAATATAAGAGAAGAGATATATTTATGCTGGGTCTGAAATCGACCTCCTTCATCATTTTCTATTTCTACTTCTTCTTTCTCCTAGTTTTTGGGTATTGGTTTTCTGATTCAGAGGTATATTTTGATATGTTACATCTCGAGAACCCTATTGGTAAACTGGTTACCGAGGCAAGTATCAGTGTGGCTTTAGTGATGTTAATCGTACAGCTTCGACGTGGTATTCAGAAACAAAAATACAAGTAATGTCAGCCTAACTTGAAGAGACCTTTTTATTTTTATAATTTCACATGAAAGAAGAATTATGTTCGAAAAATTTTATGCCTCTTTATCCACATATGATGTAGATAAACAGCTCTTAAAATCAGTATATATTTTTTCACGTGATAGGCATGCAGGTCAAACCAGGAAAAATTTGGTTCCTTATTTCACACATCCAGTGCGAGTATCTCAAAAGTTGAAAAATTATGGAACTGAGGTAATTGCAGCTGGATTACTACATGATGTAGTTGAGGATACAGAAACCAAAATAGATGAGATTCGGAGTTTATTTGGTGAAGAAATTGCATTACTTGTAGAGGGTGTGACAAAAAATGGAAAGGATCTCTTTGGACCACTTTTAAGGATTGCTGATAAGGATCCTAGAGTATTTTTAATCAAATTAGCAGATCGTCTAGATAATTTGGAAGATGGAATTTTAAATATGGGGGATACAACAAAAGCTCGTTATTTGACAGAAACACCAGATCTTCTTCTCAAGGCTAAGGAATATAATATTACTGAATTTTCAGATGCTATAAATCATCAACTTGATTTACTAAGAAAATCAATGAATACCTAGCCACGTTTTGGTACGTTCAGCAATTTTCCTAACTCTTGAAGTGCATGAAACGTTTGCTCGTCAAGTCGAGATAGAAATCCTATCAAATTGAACAACTCTCTGAGATCCATCTCCAATCCCCGAGTGTATCTTTCCATATTATTAATCCATGTTTCAACTTTGATAAAATAGGTATGATCATTGATTTCATTGCTCTTCAAGATAATCTCGGATAATTTATCATTATCAATATCTGGATGAATTCTTTTCAGGAATTCATTGAAATTATTGTCCTGCAGGATGGGTAGATCATTGATTCGAATACCTTCCTTGTGGACAGGAACCATGATCTTTGAGCATCTCCCAAAGTAAGTGGTGCTCCTACGACCAGTTTCTGTCTTGACAATTTCTTTAATAAACTTGAATTCCATCATCTTATCTAGGTGAAAATATAAATTATTTCGTTTAATTCTGGTATCATCTGGTAGAATTCCTTCAATTCCTTTTTTTGAGTTTCCATTGAGACGATCGTATATCTCAGTTACAGATAATGCCCTTCGTATACGTTTCACACCAAGATTGGGATGAATTTCCTCTACTCCCTTTACTAGTATATCGAGTATGATCTTTCTTGTCGTTCCCTCGATTACTCTGTTGATGATCTCATCAGGATATTCCTTGATTATTGGAATATCATCCCAAAAATCAAAGGCCATGGCGAAATCCTCGTCAATTATTGACATTGCTTATGTTAAACTAGATGATAAATATTAAAAATCTTAGCTTTTAGATTCTTCAATTCTCACCTATTCTGTAAATTTTTATTCTATGTGTATAGAATAATCAAATCATTTTGACTATATTTTGAGACGAAATTTCCCAAAATTGAGGATTTCTGTGCAATTATTTTTATACTTGGAATACGATATCTGTTAGTAAGAACAAATTAAATATCAGTGATAATTGACTATTCAATTACAATTGATATTTGTATCCCAGGAGAATAAAATTATGGCTCAAGAAGTAAAAGAAGAATCTAAATCATCACATTATGTTAAGGAACACCTAAATTCAACATTTGAATCACTAACAACAATTGAACCCAAGAAAGATAACCAGAATAAAATAAAATATTGTAATATGTGCTTAACTCATTCATTATCAACATTTGTTAGATAATTCCACCATTAACAATGATGCTAATTTTAATGAAAAAATTAACCTCCTAAAGTTAAATCATGAATAGAGCGGGTGGGATTCGAACCCACGAAACACTAATGTACAGGATCTTAAGCCCCGCGCCGTTGGCCAGGCTGGGCGACCGCTCTGAACTAAGCAGGTAGAACCAAGAAGATTCCACCAATATCAATAAAGGGGTTTATTGATAAACCTTCTAATCATTAATGAAATTTAAGGAATTTGATTCTAACTCTATTGTTTTAGTAATTCTCCTTTACAATTTGAAATCTAATAATCCGACCTAATGAAATATTCTAAGGTTTTTTTCCATTCTGTGATAGATTTGACCAACATCGCACATAACAGATTTCAACAAACAATTAACTGTTGATTTATGGACTTATCACTTCCTCTTGATTGGCACAATGATGGTACACCAATCTTCAATCGAGGAGATATAATTCGTCCATCAAGGCCCACAGAACCCAGTATAGGTATAACATATGATAATCTCATGCTCCCTGAACATAGACATCTCAGGCCTGAATTACGCTTTAATCTTCATGTGATTCCTCCGGGAAATACTACTACTGATCAAGCTTCTTCCATCTATCTGGGAAAATCATATCCGGATTCTAAACGAGGATTTATTTTTGGCAGAATTATTCAGGCATTAGACCCAACCTGTCGTGTGATACTTCAACGATGGGAGAGAACAGGAATAGTAACAGATTTTGTTCAGCTAATTTGTCAACCTCTTCACTTGGCTATGGTACCTCCCACATATGAGTCAGTCCTGATCAATGCTGCAGTTGATGCACCAGCTAGATTTTTTGAAATACAAGCATGGGAAGAGGCTAGAAATATTGATACGATAAAATCATTAGGAGGTCCTGGATATATTTTGAAAAAAGATGGAGGTCTAATACCCAATTCAAATTATGATGAATTGCCTATACCTCGAATACATCCAGGATTGGATGGATTCAAATTCATGTCTCGAAGAAGTCTTTACGAGATGTTAACTCACTATCCAAAGGGATTTGATTTCATCGATCCCCCTTATGATGAATTCTTTGCAGGCTCTGTTTGAGCAAATATCAGAAGGATAGATCCAACAACTCCACAAACAACACATAACAAGGCCACAGTACTGTAATTGCTTATCACAGTGTTGATCTCAGTGACAGGCCAGAAAATATGCATATCTGGATAAATCAACATATCAAGGAATAGGTGAAAAAATATAACACCGATGAAGAAGTGAATAATTAGTGGTTTAAAGTTTCTAATCGATTTAAATCTGGAAAAGAAAAATATTGCTCCTGAGAATATCATTGAGTAACACAATGCTCCAATTATCGTATGTGAAAATCCATGAAGGGGAACTTCAGGGTTGAAAAAAATCGCGTAAATCCCTTGAATGTCAGGTGCTACAGCACCTAGTGATAATGCTGCCCATTTTAACTCTGTTTTAACCCCTTTACGAGTAAAAAAAGCCCAAACAAGGAATACTGGTCCCCAATGGAGTGGAGTAAAAGGCATAATGGAAATGGTAAGTTAGAAATAATAAATCAACCTTGGATGGTGATGAGTATTCCACAAAAATAACCATTAAATTGAGAATTTCTAGGAATTTTTACTTGATGACCTACTACATTTTTACTATGTCATCTCAGGAATTGAAGCAGTATCATGGCATAACGCTCCAGAAACAGGATTGTACAGCAATGCTCATGCTAGAAAATCACTTGGGTCCAATTCCTGAACGCTCAAAAATCACTTACAATGACTTCGGTTATACACATAAAAATAGTAGAGTTACTGGATTATGCTTGTACAATAAAGGTATTAGGGTATTTCCCAGAAGCATCCTTAAACTCACGGCGTTGAACGAGCTGGTGCTCTATAAAAATCAAATCGACACAATCCTGATGAGATTAATCAACTTCAAAAGCTCGAAGTTTTGGATATTGAGGAGAATCGTCTTCAGACTTTACCAACAAGCCTCACAGACATCATATCACTCTCAGTAATAGAATTATACACGCAGCAAGATAATCCATAATTTTCTCTAGTTTGGTGCAGATCTAGATACTATGCTTGTTAAAGCTAGTAAAAGATGAATGTTTATGAGTATTGATTCAATTATCCTTGAGATTTGGGCTGATCATAACTGTGCACGGGCGACAGGTGTGGGATTACTCCGTATCCATCAAGATCCTGATGCTGATAAATTCTTCTCAGTTTTCACCAGCTTTGGAGGTGGTATGGGAGAACGAGGTCTCTGTGGTGCCATGACTGGTACAGTTGGAGCAATGTCTAAACTGCTTTCTGAGAAACAAGTAAACGAGGAGCAGATACGTGATGAGGTTAATCGATTAAAAGAACACATGCGCATGAAATTTGGTGAAGGGTCAATTGATTGTAAAGCATTTTTAAAAGATTACTTGTTAGATGATGGATCTATTGATTCAACAAATTCAGGACGTAGAGATCATTGCACCTCCATAGTACTTGAAGCTACTAGATTTGCACATGAAATTATAAATCAATACTAATTCATAGATTGCATTGGCCCCAGACCATATGTTCAGCATCCCAATCTCTAAGTGTTTTAGCCAGTTCTCCAAGATGATAGTAGGTATGAGAGATGGCGTAAATATACTTATGAACAACTGAATCAAACCAGTGAAATCCATCCTTGCTAGCTAAATCAATATCTGAGAAGTTATCTACAGTTGAATGGATATCACCAACTACCTCCAGTAGATAAGATTTCAGGTCCTCCTTCTTTAGGTTCTGCTGCAGTTCCTCTATATCTTCCTGTGGAGTTTCATTCCAGTCAAATCCAGCCCGACTGGCCCATTTAAATCCTTCTGGATCCGGTTGGTTGTAGAATGATAATGTTTCAATTATGTGGTATATATTCCAATTATATTTCCATTTAAAATGAGTTTCAGCAAATTTATTTTCCGGTGCTTTTTCAATGGCTTGATGTAAAAGATCGCTTATGCAATCTAGTTGTTTGATAACTGCATTTCTAAATATCATGAGTATGAAAGGTAAGATGACAATAAAAAGTATGGGCAGAATACTCCGTAAAAAGATGAAATTTTATTTGGAAAGTAATAATCATCTTAAGCCGTAATTAGGCCCAGAAATGAATGAATCGAAATTTATTAAATTATTGGATTAAATTGGCTGTAATATAAAAATATTAAATGGACACTCTGGGATTTGAACCCAGGGCCTCCTCCACGCCAAGGAGGCTATCTACCGAGCTGATATAAGTGCCCTGTTGACTCAAATTGTTGAGTCCACAATGCTATTATAATTCTTTTATTAAAAAACATTGTTTTGCAGTCACTCCAACTTATCACATATACTGATGTTAATAGAGAATTTCACAGTACTATAACTCTTAATAATCGTTTATATACGTCTGTTAAGACATCGATCTATGGAAAGAATTGAGATCAGATCAAAATTCAATTTCTTCAAATGGTTACTGCTCATCAACGTGAATGCCTATCTCCCCTTTGCCTTGTTTGATCTTCTTTGGACCTTATATCCTGCATTAATAATTACTTGTATCTCCATAATTGGTGTTTTTATTCAATTCTTGCGAACAAGAGATAGTGTATATACTCAACCTCTGAAAATCATCGATTTACTTGCAATTATGGGAAAGTATATAAAAATCAATAGGAAATACATTTTGTTCTCCTCTTTGGGATTGATCCTCTCCGTTTCTATCTTCTCTGCTAGTATTTTGATTACATATACACAGTATACGCAGTATGAAGATAATAGATACTTTGATCTCTCAGCAGGTTTTGAGCTGGATTTCTACAATCTTGATATTGATACGTATTCTGTAATTAATAACGAGGGTCATAATATCAGACGATTCTTGCAGAACTATGGTTATGAGTACAGTTCAATTCAGACCCAGATGATATTTAATGGTCAGATAGCTCCTTCTTACTACAATCTGACATACCACCCTAGCCAGCAGACTTTTGCTAGGGATTTCAGAACAGAGAATTATACCGATTCTATGTTCACATTGCTTACATTGCTTGAATTTCATCCCGAATCATATGATCCCTCAGAAAGAATATTATTACTACCTGAGAGGCAAGCTCATTCTATTGTTCAGACCAGTGATCCTGAATATCCCTTCACCTTTAGATTTGATCTCTACCAGAAAATCAATAGTGCAACCGAGAATAGAGAATATTTCTATTCTAATTACTCAGTATCACGAGTAATCACATATTCATCTGACGAGATTTATCAATTTGCTGATACTCCTTTTGATGAGATCAGTACTAATGACGGGATCATCCTTCTGCAACCAATATCTGATACTGAGGCCCTAGTTGACACAATATTGGAGGTTATGAGTTTAAACGCCTTTAATCCAAAATACTATAATTCGGGTAATATGATTTCCTACTCTTACCGGTTCTACCTTTTAAATTATGAATTAACTAAGGAATTTATCAATAAGTTGAACTCCGTACGCTTGCAACTTCATGAGGAAATCCAATATTATGAGTTAATTGATTATGAGGATAAGATTTTCTCCATATTCTGTCCACTTGGTGAGATGATAGATGATCTCATCAGCAATCTGCTATATCTCCAAACCATGGGGATGATTGCCACACTTGTATTATCTATAATCTCATTATTTCTAGTCTATTTTACCCTGTCTGTATTGCAGAATCGGAAGAAACGTCTGGTAAGAACCATGATTAGCAGGGGTACAGAAACAGATCAACTAAGATCTATGTTATTAATGGAGATATTGTCTCTTGCCTTTTTCTCCTCAATTATTGGGATGATATTATCCTTATTGATGGCTAAGATTGCTCTTGGTACAACTGGTTTCATGGAATTTGAATCAATCGGAAAAGAAACCATCATCCCTATCTATTGGTATTACAAAGTACCTCTTCTTTCATTCATCTTTACCATGAACATCAGTTACCCAATGTTTGATAGCCTAACAAAACTACAGGTGGATTATGATGTAGTAAATGAGAAGCAGGAACCCCTCTGGAAAAGGAAGAATGTGGATTTATTGGTGGTTGGAATATCTCTACTCTATTGGAGCATAGTAATCATTTATCCTTTTAATGGCGATTCTGAACTAAGATATGTATTTTGGACAGTTATTGGATTCTATGTCCTACTAATATTTTTGATTTTTTCTCCCCTGGTAGTCTCTCGATTCTTTCATTCATTTCTCAAATTTTTCTCATCAAAACTATGGTCTCGAAAAGCTGGTTTATCATCCATGACCATGAAAGTGATGACAAATTACCGGTTCTCAATTTCTAAACTAGTTGCTCTATTTATCATTACTAGCCTTCTATCCATCCAGGTTATTATACTACCAGTTACAATGAATAATTATACTGAAGAGTACACAAATTACATGGTAGGTGCAGATATGTTCATTGAAAATGCGGATTTAAGTGATCCTGATGTTCGTACGATGCTTCATAGTGAGGAGATATATTCATATGCTGAAATTTATCGAGTAGGTATACAGAAAAATGATCCTAATGGTCAATATGGGGAATTCTATACAATACTTGGGATTAGTTCTTCCTTCTACTCCACTGCGTTTTGGAAACCCGCATATGGAAATTTGAGTTCTATAACTCAAGAGGTTATATCCGGCAATGTGGCCATAGATGAAAATTATTTGGATAAAGAGGATCTAGAATTTGGTGAATTTGATCTGTCGTTGGAATCTAATAAGTATACATTGAACTTAAGCACTAGTTTCACTGATTTTCCACGATTAATGGTAGATTTCTCCTCAATTACAGGATATGAAGCTGATGGAATAGAGCAATCTGCGTTTTTCGTTATGAGTATCGATAAGGCGAGAGAAATCGGCAATTATGAATACAAGGATTTGGAAGTCTTTGTTCAACAAGGATTATATTTGGATATTAATAGAGGTGTTGACTTAATAGAATTTCGAAAAGAGCTCTATACTCAACTCAATGGATTATCTATTTCTATTCCCAGTGATTATGAATCAGAATTTACTTCATCAGCTAATATGAATATAATTATTTACTCTTCTATTCATGCTCTCCTGGTATTCAGTATTGTAGCAACTCTTATTGCCTTTGCATTTCATGTTTTTCTCTCCATTAGAGATAGACATCTAGAAATTGGGATGTATCGTGCTATGGGGATGGTCAACAAGCAGCTCTTCAGGATCTTCAGCCAAGAGAATTTAATAATATTGATTTCTGGACTATTTGCAGGGATAGTAATTGCTATGATTAGTATTTTCAGCTTAATCTATGTATTTAGTGGTCTAAGTGATAATCTATTTTCGAATGGGCCGAATATTAGATTGATCATTCCATGGAATTTATTACTTCAGTATCTAAGCCTATTATTTATGGTTAATTTGATAGTTTCTCTTGTTCCACCCTTTTCTTTAACAAAACAAAAAGTTAGTAATATACTCAGGATGGAATAATCAATTAATATTTAGTAATGACTGCATTATCTTGGTTGAGCATCTCAAGTGTTTCTCTCTCTTCTAACTTCTTTTTCTGAGCCATTTTTCTCTCAATGCTCTCTACTTCTCGCAACTGTGCAATATGTTCCAACCCTGAGGATTTGAGATAGATAATTCCCACGATACCGATCAACCCAGTAAATGCCCCTACTGCAATTAATATGGTGCTTATGGATAGAAAACCAGCCAGATAGGTAGCGATACTGGCAGATGATAGCTGAGCAACTGCCAATGCAGTTCCCATGAAAGCATTGATCTTTCCTAAATTTTTATCCTCGATAATGGCCTGAAATAGAGCTGAGAGGGGCACATTAAGTGAAATATTGATCATCCCTATGAATGCCATGGATATGTACAATGCCACCACAGGTAGTGCTGTGTATGGTGCATAGCCAAGCAAACCAAGAGAGATAGCAATGATAAAGGTGGAAGATGTGACCATTGTCACCTTACGATCGATTTTACCTTTAACAGTGAGTACTATTGCAGTGATGAATCCAGTAATCGCAGAGAAGGATACTAGAAACCCAAAATCCTGTTCAGTTAATCCAAAACTATTGCTTAGGTAAAATGCAAGTAGAGGGTTAACCATACCTATACCCAAGAGAAGTAGCACAAATAGGGTTAGAATATAAGCAATCACCTTGTCATGCAAAACTAACTCTACTCCCTCTTTCATATCACCTAGCACCTGTTTTGCACTCATCTTACTTCCATCAGTCTCAGGTTTGAGGTTGCTGGTGATAGTGATGATCATCATGGCTGAGATGAAGAAACTAATGGCATCAATCATGAAAGCAACATCATAGCCAAAACGGTAGACAATCACTCCTGCTATGGCAGGACCAATGAGCGATGATAACTGTGTCATGGTTTGTGTGATTCCATTTGCTTGTACAAGCTGGTTTGGTTCGACTAGTTTGGGGATACTTGCTCCTCGTGCAGGATAGAAGAATATTCGGGTAAAGGCATTGATAAATCCGATAACATATAATTGATCGATATTGGATGCCCAGAGTACAGCCAGTGTACTGAAACCTCCTAATAAATCTGCAGCAACCATAATTTTCTTACGATCAAAACGGTCGACAAATACTCCTGCAAAAGGTCCTACTACTAGACTAGGGATAATCTGCACCACCATGATGAGAGCAACTGCCTGAGCAGATGCTGCATCACTTAGATGACTTGTAAATTGAATTGCCAGAAATAAAAATGCAATAAATGCAAAATTAGATCCGATATCAGAGATTAATCCTCCTAGAAATACCAAGGAGAAATTTCGATTTTTCAGAACTGTTGATAATTTAGGCTTGTCTGTACTCATGTAAATCACCTTTATAAATAAATTCAATATTTGAATATTTACATTTATTATATAATTTCAAAATATATAAATATTTGTACACATTTCGGTGCAAGCTATTCCGGTACAATTAAATTAATGGTCAATATTGACATTATTGAAGCATGGACGAGACAAATCTGAAGGAATTAAGAACGAAAATTCTCTCAAGTAATGGTATTGGTGTTGTAATGACCCTGCATATCAACAAGAAACCCATGAATCTCAAAGCATTGGCTAAGTATACTGGGATGAAGGAGACTACCACACTAAACTATATCAAGCAACTCTTACAGGATGATATTATTGAGATAGATTCAAAAGCCACAGCGTCGTCAAGGGGCAAATATTACAGACTCACCTCACTTGCAACAAAATTGCTCAAGGAAAGAGAACTTGATGAGCAAGAAAAGGAGCTGGAGGATGAGATATTCTCTGATCCCACCGGAGATAAAATGGCAGAGTCTATTATTAAAAATATCGAGAATGGAAAATTTGAGAACCTCTTCACCCAGTTCACCATGGTTCAGAATATTAATAATGTGGTGGAAACCAACCTGATTCAAAAATTGCAGCTGGTATTTGAGGATCTGCAGGCTATATCAGATGCAAGCATGGAGGAGAAAAAACGCATCTTTTCCAAGCATAAATTACCTGTATCTCCTATATCCATTGGGATCAGAAGCTTCAAGATATCGAATCCTGATCAGATGAAAAAATTCAATGCTTTCATCCAAAAATATCTTGATGATGCTGTAGCCTTAAGTGAGGAATTTGATTCAGGTGAGGACCATGACAATGTATTCTACCAGTATGTGTATACCTCCATCCTTCCTGTAATCCATGAAATTTGATCCCTTGTAGATAAAGTCCCATAAATTGTAAGTTTGTATTCCCACATCTCGATACATTTAAACAATTATTCGCAATTGCTACATACAGCGTATGTCGATGCCGGAATTTATTGATTTCTCAAAGGAGGCTGAGAAGAGAGAGGAAGAAGCAGCTGTTCTCTCTGATTTTGAGATCTGGTATCAAGTATTATCAAAATTTGCAGTGCAACCAATGCCAGTTGAGGCTAGAGTAGCCATGATTGTTCAAACAATAGGCGATAATCTACCCATGGTAAAAGCAGTTTTGAAAAAATGCCTCAAGGATCCTGAATTTGATAATGAGATGGTACAAGAAGTACTAGATGAAATAAACAAATTGTGATTGATTTGATCAGCTTCAAGATATTTCCCTTAACTGATAAGACTCTAGATCTCTATGCTTCCATTTCCATTGCATTCACTGGAACTAGCATTTACCAAGTTAAAGGGGCAGAACTCATTGAGGTCAGCGTACCCAAATTTCACAAGGATTATGATATATTTGATGCACCTAATCGACTACTTCGATTATTTGATGTGACTAACTGGAGGATGATCCTTGGGTTTTCTGCTGATAAACCTATTGCAGGTGCTATCCTTGCCTACCAAACTGCAGGTGTACATATGCTAGAGAATCGTTCAGACCTTGCAGTTCTCTGGGATTTGCGTTTAGTCCCTGAATTTAGAGGAAAAGGGATCGGTCAGAGGATTTTTTATGAAGTAGAGCAGTGGGCTAAAAAAAATCAATGCTCAGAACTAAAAATTGAAACTCAGAATAATAATGTGATTGCAAGTAAATTCTATACTAAGATGGGTTGTAGGCTAACTGATATTAATTATGGGGCATATGATGATATACCTGAAGAGATTCAATTTTTTTATCGAAAATCTCTGAAATAAATATTAAAATGCAAAATTCGATCCTAATTCAGCAAATCCTTCGCCATCTTTCAAAGTCTATATAAAATCGAGTACAAATGTCAGTGAGTAGGTTTTAACCATGTCGTATATGGATGACGAATTTTATCAACCAAATTTAGAAGTGGATCCCGATACCAATGTTATAGTGGATTTTGATGTTCATGTTCCCAAAGGAAACATGGAAAGGGTGTTCCGAGAGATCCCAGCAGAATCCTCTGTGGGCACATGGCAAAAAGTTGCAGCTATGACAGATGAGATACTCAAACGATTATCAGCAAAGACTTATGAGGTAGAGAAAGTAACGGATACATTTGCCAGGATCAAAATAGCCTACCCATTGGAATTATTTGAGCCAAACAATATTCCACAGATGCTTAGTCTGTATGCAGGAAATATTTACGGAATGAATTCGCTCAATTATCTCAGAGTTACCGATGTGCAGATGCCAAATGAGTTGATTAGCTCTTTTCCAGGTCCTGCTGTTGGTCCGGAGGGTATTTACAATATCATTGGAATCAAACAAGGGCCTATATTAGGGACCATTGTGAAACCAAAACTTGGTAGTCCACCCGATATTCATGCAAAAACCACTTTTGATTCTTGGAGTGGTGTTGATGGTAAATCAGGGATAACTTGGGTAAAAGATGACGAACCACAAACTGACCAGGATTTCTGTAAATTTGAGGATCGAATTAGTAAGGTGCTTGAGTATGCTGATCAGATAAAATCAGAAACTGGTAGACAAGTTGTGTATGCTGCAAATATCACCGGATCCATCAATACAATGATGAGACGTGCAGATTTTGTTGTCGATCATGGTGGTAAATGCTTGATGATAGATGTTATCACTACTGGATTCTCTGCAGTGCAACATATCCGTGAACAGGAATATGGTCTTCCAATTCATGCACATCGTGCTATGCATGGGGCATTGACGAGACATCCTGAACATGGTATCCACATGAGCGTTCTAGCTCAGATGTATCGACTTGCAGGTGTAGATGCAATTCATACTGGTACAATTTTTGGTAAAATGGGTACAGGTGATAAAAAAGTAGATTCAGAAGAGACATTGAGTAGTAACAAAAGATTGCTTGATCCCGATTTTGGAGGCCTGAAAAAGGTTATCCCAATCGCCTCAGGCGGAGTTGGCGTCAAAAATATTGGACGTATCATAGATGCTCTTGCTCCTCATGTGGTCATCACAGCTGGTGGAGGAATTCATGGTCATCCCGATGGATCTGCAGCAGGAGCTACAGCAATGAATCAGGCAAAGGATGCAGCTTTGCAAGGTGTAATTGATCCTAACAAGCTACTTGACTGGGCCAAGGAAAATGGTGCCAGGGAGCTAATACGTGCACTAGAAAAAGAGTCGGATGCGTAAACTGGGAGGAGAAGTATAGCAAACACATCGTATAGATTACTATACTTTTCATATCGGAAATCAATAATTCATAAATCATATCATTGCTGAAAAATTTTTTTCAATACTATCAATAGTAGATAATTCATTTTGACTAATTAATTACTATACTTTCATTACCACGGAGTAGAATTGTTGGAAATATATTCCACATCATGTCGCGCGTTTGGAGGTCAGAAACAAGAAAAGCAAAATTAACTTTACTATTATTAATAATGAATCCAATAATAGTATAGTAAGTGATTATTATGAAGTTACCAAGACCAACCAATGAGATTTTAAGTTTGATGAGCAACAACGCCTCCCCCATGACTCCCTCAGACATCAGGGCAGCTCTACCCCATTATTCAGCTAAAGATATTAAATACGCACTTCGTCGCCTACGTGAAAAGGGTATCATTCGCCAAAAGCCAAATTTACTTGATATGAGGCGTGTATACTATAGATTAATCAATCCGGATGAGATCTCCGAGATCATGAGTGTCTTATCTCCAGACGAGATAGAGACTTTTACTCCTCTCTTCACTGGTGCTCTTGCAACTTCATAGGAACGTATTATTAAATAAACCCAATTATAATTTAAACCGTCTTCATGTTATCACCGATTCTGATGTTCAGATGACGTGATTCTCTGTTCCTTGTCGAATTGTTATGAATTTGAAATTAATGTTTATTCTCCATAGGGTACCCAGATATTTTTGATTTCAGTTGATTTTCTCAGGAATTCCTTTCCCATACCGTGTCGTGGATCCATCCAGTTTCGATACTTCCCATAATTGACCCAAGATCGCTTCATATTCTCCGATGCTTCGATTTCAATCATTTTAGAACCTTCATCAGTGCCCCAGTACCAAATAACATCGACATCATAATGCTTTGCCAGTACCTCGGTAAGCTCATCCTTTAGACCAGTTACGATATTGATGGACCCCGCAGGCACATCTGATGTTTCAAGGATCTGATAAAAATCTGTTGCAAGTAGTGGATATTTCTCAGAAGGTATAGCTACAATAGTATTACCCATAGCGAAAGCAGGGATTACCGTGGAGATGAATCCTAGCAAGGGGAACTCATCAGGACAGATGATTGCCATGGTTCCAATGGGTTCTGGCATCGCAATAGTAACGTTACGGTGCGGGATTCTATGTACTTGACCATCATACTTGTCAGCATGAGCTGCATAGTAATACAATCTACGAATCGATTCATCTACCTCCTTTCTTGCTTCGTCCTCAGTTACATGGAGTAAGGATTGTAATCTATCCACAAATTCATCTGCACGAGCAATAAAATTCTCTGCGAGATAATAGATAACTTGCGCACGATTATGCCCAGTGGCAGAAGGCCATTTAGTGGATTTTCTAGCCACTTCTACAGCATTTCTGATATCTTTTCTATTGCCCCTACTCACCTCTCCGACGCGATTACCCTCAGGATCATTAATAATAATACTGTATCCTCCATCAGGTCTGGCTTGTTTTCCTCCAATATATAATTTCGCAGTTCTGTCAATATCTGGCATGGAACTCGTTGATCGTTCATATTTTGCAGTTGCACGGGAAATTGGCTTGGTGGTGAATTCCTTCTCCCATTTACCCTTAATAAAGTCCCATAACCCCTCAATTCCTCCCTCTCTTCCAAATCCAGATTCTTTGTATCCACCAAATCCTGCTCCAGCATCAAAGATATTATGACAATTAATCCACATTGCTCCTGCCTTGACCTGTGGTGCCACATCTAGGGCTAGATTTATATTTTCTGACCAGATAGATGCACCAAGTCCATATACTGTATTATTTGCCAACATCACCGCCTCAGCAGGTGTGCGGAAGCTCATACAAGCCAGTACTGGACCAAATATTTCTTCCCGTACTATTGTATCCGCTGGGGATACATCAGTGAAAATCGTGGGAAGGTAGTAGTAACCATCATCAGGGGTGTTACATTTGGGTTGGTATTTTATCCCACCTTCTTTCTCTCCAATTCTTACATAATTATCTATGGTTTCAAATTGGTTTTTATCAACTACAGCCCCTATATCTGTGGTTTTATCCATGGGGTCACCCACTCTTAGTGTATCCATTCGTTTCTTTAGTTTAGAGATAAACTCATCATAGATACTTTCCTGTACAAGTAAACGTGATCCGGCACAGCAAACTTGACCTTGATTGAACCAGATAGCATCAACAACACCCTCGATAGCACTATCCAGATCCGCATCATCAAAAACAATGATAGGTGATTTTCCACCAAGTTCGAGGGTGATTTTTTTACCACTTCCAGCAATAGTTTTACGAAGGATTCTTCCTACGCCTGTAGACCCTGTAAATGTTATTTTCGCAATATCTGGGTGAGTTGCGATGTAGGTTCCCGTTTTGCTACCACTTCCAGTGGTGAGGTTGAATACCCCATCAGGCAATCCAACATTCTTACATATCTCAGCAAAGAGAATAGCTGATAATGAAGTTAGTTTAGCGGGTTTAATCACTACAGTATTACCCATGGCCAATGCAGGGGCTACTTTCCAAGAGAAAATTAACAAGGGGAAATTCCAGGGTACTATAGCACCTACCACTCCCAGAGCCTCGTAATCAGACATATCTTCTTCCATTATCTGGGCCCAGCCTGCATGGTAGTAGAAGTGTCTGGCAACTAGTGGTATATCAATATCTCTAGATTCTCTAATCGGCTTGCCATTGTCCATGGTCTCTAGAACTGCAAATAATCTGGAGTGCTTTTGTATCTGTCGTGCTATAGCATATAAATATCTGGCTCTTCCATGTCCACCAAGCTCTTGCCACGGTTTCAATGCTTTTTGGGCTGCACTGACCGCAATATCCACATCTTCTTCATCTGCCTCAGCAATCTTGGCAATCACCTGTTTATTTGCTGGGTTCACAGTTTCATAATATTTCCCTGAATGGGGAATATGCCATTTTCCATCTATAAAAAGATCGAAGGAGCTGTTGTGCTGTTTCAACCATTCAATTGCCATGGAATCACTCTCTGGAGCAGGTCCATAAGTCATATTTTCGTAAATTTCTTTAAAATCCATCATTATCAACTCACTGGATGTCTGAATGAGGCAGAATACTTGCCTGTTAATCCATGTTCGATCTGTCTTTCTATATCTCCGAGGAGAGAGGAAGCCCCAAATCTGAAGAGTTCATTTGTTAACCAATCATTGCCAAGTTCTTCCTTAATCAATACTAACCAAGCTAGTGCATCTTTTGCAGTTTTAATTCCCCCTGCTGGTTTGAATCCTACCTTGTATCCTGTTTTCTCGTAATACTCTCGAATAGCACGAACCATGACCAATGATACAGGTAGAGTTGCATTAACACTCTCCTTTCCTGTACTCGTTTTGATAAAATCAGCACCTGCCATCATACAAACAAGACTGGCCTTCATGACATTTCTAAGTGTGGCAAGATTACCAGTACCAAGAATCGTCTTCAGATGTGCATCACCACAGGCTTCGCGGAATGCTGCTACTTCTGCATATAGTGATTCCCAGTTTCCAGTAAGAACATGGCTTCGTGTGATTACTATATCTATTTCCTTTGCACCAGCTGCAACAGATGCTTTTATCTCTTGTAATCGTGTTTCAAAGGGGGATAATCCATCAGGGAACCCAGTAGAAACAGCAGCTATAGGAATCTGCGTTCCCTTTAGCTCTTGTAATGCAGTTTCAATATATTGATGATAGACACAGACAGCACCAACAGTAAGATCCTCGAATCCAATCTCAGAGAGAATATCCCTTCGAACAGGAGATTTTGCCTTTGCACATAATCGTTTTACCTTGCCTGCTGTATCATCTCCAGAAAGTGTGGTGAGATCAATGCATGAGATCGCTCGTAACAACCAGGCAATCTGATTCGCCTTTTTAACGGATCTCCGCGTGAATATAGTACTAGCTCGTCTCTCTACTGCACTACGATTCACCCTGACTCGATTCACCCATTCCAACTCCAAAGGCATACCTGGATTCCGGGTATGAAGTTGAATAGTTTTATCTGTAACATTCTCATTCATGATAATCAACTAAGTAATCTAGAACTGTCAGTATACTGTGCTATTTTTTATTTTTTAGTAATTCCATCAATTCTTTGATAGATTAGAAAGAAAATATGATTAAAAGCTAGCTTATCATTAATTGATGATGTAATTGATCCAATAGGCATATAAAATAATGGAAAATAGCCTGAAAACTTCGAAAGAATTATTATTCAATGATCAAAATCCCATTTCTATGAAAGAGTTACAAAAAGTTGCAGATGAAATCATCTCTCTGAATATTCAAGGTGCAACTGCTGTTGCAGTGGAAGGAATCAAAGCGTTGGGTTCACTTGCGAAACGATTGCCAGAAATGAGCGAGGATGATTTCCTCAAGCAGATCGAAACAGCAAGAGATATTTTGTATAACACTAGACCCACTGAACCGGCTTTAAGAAACGGATTACGTAAGATTCTTTATGAGTTACATCACAAATCAACAGATTCCACTGATGAGATGAGACAAGCTGTAATCAATACTTCAGATGAGTATCTAAATCTACTCAAATCCACCAAAGAAAAAATCATAGAAACCGGAGCACATCTAATTCAAGATGATTACACTGTTATGACACATTGTCATTCAAGTATTACCTCAGCAATCTTTGTTCGTGCTCATGAGCTTGGGAAGAATATTAGAGCAATTTGTACTGAAACCCGTCCCAGGTATCAAGGAAGAAAAACTGCAATGGAACTAGTTGAGGCAGGGATTCCTACAATTCAAGTAGTTGACAGCGGAATGCGTTGGATTGCTCGTAGAGAGTCAATTGATCTGATCATGATAGGTCTTGATGCTGTTACTAGTCAGGGTACAGTCCTCAATAAAATTGGCAGTAGACTGCTGGCTCTAGCTGCAAAGGAATCAGATATACCACTATATGTCGCAGGTCCCCTGCTGAAATTTGATAGTGATACTGTTTTTGGTAGTCGAACAATTATCGAGATGAGGGATGAGGAGGAGATCCTTGCTGATTGGAAGAATGCACCCAAGGGATTGAAAGTATTGAACCCTGCATTTGAATCAGTTTCTCGGGATCTTATCGATGCTATGATTACCGAGGCAGGGGTTTTCCCTCCAACCTTGGTGTATAAGATCGTCCGTGATGAGTATCCTTGGATGGTATTTGATTAAAAAAAATCGGTAATTCTAATTTTATAATAGGTTAAATTCAAATCTTGATAATTATTGAAAAGTTATAAATTATTGGTCTAATTTTTTTCTTACTATTTCTTTTTTTGTCATTTTCATATATTATTTACTGGGTTAATAACTAACATTTAATAATATACTGTTAATAATGTCATTAACCTAAGAGGCTAAAAAATGAAATTATCAATTTTACTCAAAGATGGCTCGTTGAATAACATGATTACCCTAGGTACAATAGTAGCTGGGGCTGTAACTATTGATTATGAGATCAATATTTTCGTAACTGATGCTGCGGTCTGGTCCTTTAGAAAAGATATGTATGATAAATTAGAGTATGTGTATGAACCTATACCTGGTTTTGCGGAGGCTCTAAAGGCTGGAATCGAGAATGGTACAGTTCAGAAGTGGTATGAATTGTTGGAGGATCTTAAGGATTTTGGAGAGGTGAATATCACACTTTGTTCATTAATGGCTGATATACAATCATTATCTAAAGATGACTTTATTGATATTGTAGATAGACTAGCGACTGTGGGCACTTATATGGAAGATATTTCAGACGCAGATAAGACAATTACTCTGTAAATTAGTACTTATTGAGGTTATATAATAATTATTCTTTAATCCACTTTCTCTCTCGTAATCCAGCAACATATCGTTCAATCATGTAGGTATCCATATTCATAAGATGAGAGAGATCAGCAGAGCATTGTTTACCAAGGCAGGTAATGGCTCGTAAAATCACTCTATCCTCATACTCTAGATCAGGTTGTGCTTTGAGAATTATATCCACAAGCTCCATGAATTCATTTTTGATTGATAATATATCCATCATCTCTTCCTCAAGTTCTCTTATCCTTTTATTATGTTTCTGCACGGATAGGTAAATGCTATGGAAAATCCCCTTTAACTTATCATCCCCAATTTTATTGAGATCTTTTTCCTTTTGTTTTTCAGTCCTATTGGGGATATTCTTCAGGATATCAAGTAAATTGTTCAGTTCATCTGCATCTAGTTCTACCTTACTCTCCATGGGCTCAAGATATCTCAATGTAGTATCCTTATTTTCCTCACGCACTACTGTTTCCTGATCGTTATTGAGTTCAACAATATGGTTATGGACAAAATTTGGGAAAATATGAAAGAATAACCCAATATTGGCATTCACCTTGTAAAGCTGAGCCTCTCCTCCTTTATGTCCAGATGCTGATAATTTTGTTTTTTCTCCTTCGATAATTAGTGATAGTTCTCCAGGATTATTCCCTTGCAAATACTTTAGGTGTCTGTGGATTGCAGGTGTGGATAAATCAAGGATATTGGCAATTCTATTGCCATAATTGTGTTCGCATGCAATTAATCGCAAAATTTGTCTTCTAGTTACATTATCAATAATATCAAAAAGGGGATGATCAATTTCACAAACTAATGAGGTATTGAATTCTTCTTCAGTGAATTCTGCCATAATATATCATTGAAAATATCCTTCTTATACTTTTCTCGATACTACATTCATAATTTAGAATTTTGTGTCAAAGTTGTTAACTTTAGGTTAGTGATCATAGGTAATTAAATCCAGATCTCTTCAAAATTTCGCCTCTAAAGTTAAAATATTACCATATTTTTGTATAAAACCCAGTAATAATATTGGATTATGTATTATTGAGGAAGAAAATTTGGTTGAAGGAGATGTCCATTACTCTTCAACCACTTTCTGCTTTCATTATAATCTGGAAGTATGGATGAGACTAGGTTCCAGAACTGTTTTGAATGATTAAAATAAACTAGGTGACACAACTCATGAACCACGACATACTCGATGATTGATTCAGGTGCCAGTATCAATTTCCAATTATAAGTAATCTTTGCATCTTTTGTTGTACTTCCCCATCTTCTTTTGTAATTTCTTATCTTTATCTCTGGATATTTCATCCTAATTGTTGGTTTGATATAGGGTAAATACTTCTCACTAAGTGTTGATAGTAATTTTAATGCTTCAGAACGGTACCATTTCTCAATTTTATGCAGCAGATGTTCTGGGTCAGAAGAATTGCTAAATACCTGAAGAGTTGATTCTTTTCTGATAACTCGAGTTCGATTACTATCGATTTTATTAAGGTTAAGTTGAAGAATTTGACCAAGAAATGGAATTTTACCTTCATGTGAAAATTGGGAATACGTTATTTTATTTTGGTATATTGCAAGTTTCTTTTCTATCCAATTTTGCTTTGATACTAGAAAATCTTCAATCTGAGTGATTTTTGTCCACTTTGGTGCCCGGACCACAATTCCCTTATCATGATGAATTTGAATGCTGATTGATCTCCGTTTACTTCTAACTAACATATACTCTTGATCAATAGGTTTACAAAATCGATTGGACACATATTTCCTTTGGGATTGAATAATTAAGAAGTTATTGAATTACTAGTATCAATCCATTACCTTAATATCACAAAATTAGATGATGCAGTTATGAAATGCTTAGTAATTGGCGAAAAAACATCACAGATCAAAATTTTTGCCAACACTCTCTGCAAGCGGGTGTCTAATGTTAAGCATAGTAAATACATCTATGAGTACAATGGTACATGGATAGATTCAGCTAAGAATATTTCATATGAGTTTACTTTTTTACCACTGGCAGGACATATATCTACGATAGAAACAGCTGAAGGTTACAATTGGGGTCAGTGTCCACCAGTAAAGATTGTTTACGATTCAAAAGCACTAGTGGTAAAAAACATGACCAAATATGTCTCTATCCTCAAGAAACTTATCAAAGGAAAGGATGAATTGTGGCTGGCCACTGATCCAGACTCTGAAGGTGATAATATTGCCTTAGAGGTTGTGAATATACTTAGTTCAGTAATCAAGAAGAATAAAATACCTATCAGACGGGTTTGGAATTCTTCCTTAACTAATGCTGAAGTGCTAAGAAGTTTTAGAAATCCAAGGGCTTGGGTGGATTTAATGGGTTGGAGTGTACAGGGTAGGAGAATAACAGATGCCTGGTTGGGATTTGCTGGAACTCGAGAAATTACTCGTGCAGCAAGAAAAGTGGCAAAGGTTAAAGTGATCTCAGTGGGTCGGGTACAATTACCCACATTGTACTTCATTGTATACCGAGATATTGCTCATGAGAGTTTTATATCTCAGGATAGGTGGCAGATTGTTGCTAATTTATCAGAAACATCTAATTTTGAACCTGAGAGTTATTTTCCAGCGATTCATAGTATGGGATTTACATCTGATGAGACAATTGCAGATAATTTACTTTTAGCTCTGAAGCATACTAAAGGAAAGGATTTGGCTCAGGTGAAAAAAATAAAGACTAATGATTCTTCAAAATTACCACCTAGACCATTGAATACTACCGCTGCCGTATCGATGCTATCAAAATTGATGAAGATCTCAGCAAAAAAGGCTTTGGATCTAATGGTTGATCTGTATAATAAGCAATTGTTAAGCTACCCCCGTACTGAAAATGCAAAGTTTAAAGACAATTTCCCGCATCAAAAAATAATTTCTGATTTATTGAAATATAAGGAATTCATACCGATAATCACAAAGATAAAACAGAATCACCAGGTTGTCAACAATGGAAAGCAAATGGGAGTTGAGGACCATGATCCAATTCATCCCACAGGTGAGCTAGTTGGGATACATAATCTGGATAACCAACAATTACAAGCATGGACTATATTGTCTCGGCATTACATTTCTTTATTTATGCATGATTACATTATTTCTGTTGTTAAAGCTGATATAGATATCATGAATGAGTTGTTCTATGCTGAAGGGAGAACCATCAAACAGTTAGGGTGGAAAGAAGCACATTCATGGGATACTCGTATCCCCCGAGCAATTCCAGCTCTTCAAGAAAACCAATCTCTGAGGGTGATATCCATAAAAAAGCAAAAGAAACCAACACAACCACCAAAACGACTAACTGAATCAGATCTCCTTATAGCAATGGAATCAGCAAAAATCGGAACGAAAAGTAGTAGACCTGATATCATTAAAAAACTGATTGACCGAAATTACCTTCAAAGATCAGGTAGTAATTTAATTTCAACTGACTGGGGTAGAGCTTTGATCGCATCACTTAGTCCAATTTGGCCAGAAATTGTTACTCCCACCTTCACTGCAAAAGTGGAGGATTATATGGATCTGGTTGCAACAGGGAAAGAAGAATATACCAAGATGTTATCAGATTTAAAAGGTGAGTACATATCACTTCATCAAAAGTTAATTGGAAATTTAATAACCTATCAACAGCTATTACAGACCTTAAATTTGCATTCTCAATCAGAAAAATCAAAAGTACATTCTCCTGTAATTATTCAGAAACTCAATCAACTGTTTTCGACTCAAACTGCCCCAAAGGAATTAGTATAACTGAATTGATTTATTATCCTTTAGTAATAGTGAAAGTAGTTTGAAAAGATCATTTTTTAACTATATCACAAAATTGAGTTTTGGTCATTAGATCCATGTTAGGTGCTGTCTCGATCAAGTTACTGAATGGTGTTTATAACTTAATGTTAATGACTCTATCTGGGGATATAAAATTTCTCATTCTATTCATTGAAAATCAAAAATGTTCAGTATACAAAGAATACTCTTGGATTTGTTGCGATACTCGTAACATCTAATACGAAAATTTCATTTTGAATTAATATTGTATACATTATTCTACTTTTTGACGTGATAAATATCAATATTCGAAAAATTTTTGATCTGATATTTGCCAAATATTCGGATTTAATTTACTAAAAGTTCACTGTTATCAACAGTAAGTTAATAACTGTAGACAGATAATTCTATTTTAAGAGCAAGAGTGTATCAACTGAATGTTAATAATGATCTCTCTTGATCACGAGGTAAAAACTATGAGTACATTAACTGAAGCACCAAATGCTGATAAAACAGTAGATGCAAGAGGATCTGCCTGTCCAGGTCCTATACTAGAAGCTAAGAAAGGAATTTCTAAAGTTAAAAAGGGTCAGATTCTAGAAATCATGGCCTCTGATAAGGGAACTCTAAATGATCTTCCTGTTTGGGTAAAGAGAGTTGGTCACGAATTCCTTGGCATTGTAGAGGCTGAGGGTTACTACAGGCTCTTTATAAGAAGAAATAAATAATCTAACAAATGCAAATTGTTGATTTAGGGTCAGTTTTTCCCTCAATCAACATCTTCTTTCTGGTTGTGAAATAATGGAAAACGACAAAATAGAACCTAAAATCCTAATTATATCCACGGATGCATGTTCTTATCCCGGCGTTGATAATGCTGGACAAAAACACTTGGAGTATTCAACCAAGACGTATGTAATAAGAACACTTGATCCAGTAATTTTTCCCGTTGAATGGTATCTAGAGGTATTTGAGATGGGTTATGACGGGATTTATATCGCTTCATGCGGTACTGACAGCCCGTATAAAAATACTTATGATAAATTATCTACACGTATAGGAAAGGTGGTTGAGGAGATGAAGAAAAGAGGAATTCACTACTCTCGAATCAAACTCACAGCTATTTGTACCGTGTGTGCTGATCATTTTGTTCATGAGTTGAAAGACTTCATCGCAGAGGTCACCAATAATCTATCACCATTGGAGGCCACAGCGTGACTGATTATGATACATTGATTATTGGGGCTGGAATTGCAGGAATCCAAACTGCTATCGATCTAGGTGATGCTGGTAGAAAAGTTTTGATGATTGAAAAACAAGTATCAATAGGTGGTACAATGATCCAACTCTCAAAGGTATTCCCAACCCTTGATTGTGCAAGTTGTATCACCACACCAAAGATGTCTTCAGCTTTCCATCATCCTCAAGTTGATACTAAGACTTTATGCACCCTCAAATCCTTCAAAGAACTAAGTGATGATACATTTGAGGTAGATTTACTTCAGAAATCGAGATTTATCCATATGGACAAGTGCACTGGCTGTAATGAATGCGCAGATGTCTGTCCAGCTATCGTTTTTGATGATGGATATGATGAAAATATGGGATACAAAAAGGCAGTGGGGGTGCCTTTTGCTACAGCATTACCCCAGAAGGCAGCACTTGATATTGATAATTGCATTCTTTGTGGGAGATGTGCAAATACATGTCCCACAGAAGCTATTGATTTTGATATGCGTGATGAAATAATAACATTAACAGTTGGATCCCTTGTCATAGCAACTGGTTTCTATGAGACACCAACCATTAAAGAGAGATTTGGTGGAGGGAGGATTAAAAATGTTATCACTGCAAAACAAATGGAACGAATACTCGCACCCACAGGGCCTACACAAGGAATATTTAGGCCAAGTGATGGTATGAAACCATGGTCAATTGCTTTTGTTCAATGTGCAGGGTCTCGAGATGAGACAATTGGTGTACAATATTGCAGTGCAATTTGCTGTATGTTCGCTATCAAGCAAGCAATGCTGCTTTCCGCTGCAGCACCACTTGCAGATATCACTATTTATTATATGGATATTCGTGCATTTGGAAAAGGTCATGATGAGTTCTTTGAGACAGCCAAAGCCATGGGTATCAATTTTGTAAAGGGTAAAGTGGCTCGTATTGAGGAAATGGAAAATCAAAGCGTAAAATTCTTTGTTGAGGTTTTTGGAGATGATGGACAACTTGAACATTTTGAACATGATCTAGCTATTCTTTCAATGGGTGTGGTTCCACAATTTGATACTGAAATGCAGAAGATACTCCCTGTGTCATTAAATACTGACAAATTTGTTAGAGAAATTCGATTAAATGCAGAACCCGGATTAACAAATATCCCAGGTGTATTTGCAGTAGGTACTGCAACTGGACCAAAAGATATTGTCGACAGCATAATCTCTGGAAGTGCTGTTGCAGGAAAGATAGGAGTATGGCTTGATGGAGGATTACGTGAATCTTTCATGATGGAAGAATTCCAGGTGATACTATGAGTGCAAATAAAAAACGAATAGGTGCATATATTTGCCATTGTGGTGGAAATATATCAGATTATGTTGACACTGCTAAGGTTGCAGAGGTGATTGGAAAGGAAAAAGATGTTGTTGTTGCAAAGGATTTCATTTTCATGTGTTCTGATCCTGGGCAAAAAATGATTGCTGAGGATGTTGCAGCCAACAATCTTACTCATGTAGTTGTTGCTTCTTGTTCACCCAGATTACATCAGATGACATTCCAGAAAGTAGTTGCAGAGGCTGGGATAAATCCTTTCACCTATAAACATGTCAATATCAGAGAACAAGTATCATGGGTTCACTCGCATGAACCTGGAAAAGCAACAGAAAAGGCAATTAGGTTGATCAGAGGAGGAATTGCCAATGCTACTCGTCAGAAGGAATTATCTCCAATTGAAAAACAGATGATTCAAGCTGGGGCCGTTATTGGTGGAGGAGTTTCTGGTATGACCGCAGCACTCGATCTTGCAAATAGAAAGATCTCAGTACATCTGATTGAGAAAGCACCAGTACTTGGTGGTCGCACATTAGAGTTGGATAAACTTTATCCCTATGAGGTTGATGCAAAGAAATTTGTTGAAGATCTAATCAAACAAGTTAATTCGAATGAATATGTCATTCAACATCTTAGCACAGAGGTTGTAGGTACTGAGGGAACGATTGGAGATTTCACTCTCAAGCTTGCTCGTTCCAATGAGGTATTGATAAATGAACCTGTACATGAACTTGTAACGATAGAAGAGAAAAATGATGAATTAAAGGCGAGAGAATTACATGTTGGAACAGTAACCATGGCCACAGGTCATGATTATTATGAACCACTAGATGGGGAATTTGGATACAACAAATCTGAATTCGTCATCACCTTACCAAGTTTAATAAAGAAACTCAACTCGTACAAGGACAAATCCCTGAAAATTAATGGGAAGGTAATCAAGAATATTGCCATGATCCATTGTGTGGGATCTAGACAAATTGAGGATGTGCATGAACTGAGAGAAGGTACAACCTACAATACTGGTTGTTCACGTACGTGCTGCACTGCCACACTTCAACAGGCAAATCGATTGAAGTCAATGTTTCCTAATATTAACGTATATGATCTTTATCGTGATATCCGGACTTACGGTGATAAGGAGGTTTACTACAGAAAAGCATCCGAGAATAATGTAATATTTATCAAAGTACCTGATGATGAGTTACCGACAGTTGAGATATCAAAAGATGGTCTGACAATCCAAGCAAAAGATATTCTCACCTATGGACTAGATCTTGAAATTGATGTCGATCTTATTGTTTTAGCTGTTGCTATGATCCCTAGACCCAAACCAGCAATAATAGAAAATCTTTCAGTACCAACAGATGCCAATCACTTCTTGTTGGAAGCACATGTCAAGCTCAGACCTGTAGAAAGTGCGACTGATGGAATATTCCTAGCTGGAACTGCTCAAGGTCCTAAGGATGTCAAGGAATCAACAATGTCTGCCACTGCAACCTCAGCAAAGGCAAGTGTGTTGTTGAAGAAAGAAATTATTGAATTATCTCCCTATATTGCTACAATTAATGAGGACATCTGTGATGGTAATGGTGAATGTGTAACTCAATGTGAGTACAATGCAATCTCCATGATTCCAACAGATAATGGAAAGAATGCAATCATTACTCCTGCATTATGTGTGGGATGTGGTGCTTGTGTTCCGGTCTGTCCTAAAAAGGCAGTTACTCTACAAGGATATGACCTTGATGTGTTAACTGCTGAAGTAAGAGCAATGATTCAGGAGGTTAAACCATAATGTCAAGAAAATCCAAATATTATAAAGATGCACTGGATCGATTGAAGGAAGAGAGAGGTCCAGTAGATCCAGATTTTCTTGAACAAAACAAACAACGAAGTCGAATGATCAGAGGTGTTAGCAAGGCTATTAAGGATGAAAATCTTCATACAGTACCTGAAATTGCACAAAAGATGAATTATGACTCCAAGGATGTATTAAATGCAGTAAATTACCTGATGAAATTCGATGGTCTGAAACTTCTCAACAAAAGTGGAGAATATGCCGAATACGGCTTTGGAGATGGTCATTGATGACTATAAAAGTACAACCCAACCTAATTAATGAAATTAAAGAATATGGGGCATTTGATGTTAGTGCTTGTTTCAATTGCGGAACCTGTACTGCTACTTGTCCTCTTTCAGAATCAACAAATGAATTTCCTAGAGGTATGATACGTCTGGCTCAGTTGGGTCAGAAGGAAAAGTTAGTCGCATCTAAAGAATTATGGATTTGCCATTATTGTGGAGATTGCAGCAATGCTTGTCCTAGAGGTGCCAATCCCGCTCAATTTATGCATGCTGCTAGAAAGTATGCCATTGCTACTAATGATATAACTCCTTTATCAAAGCTGTTTGCCAAAAGTAAGTTATTAACCATTCTGGTCATGGTTTTTCTAGGTGTAGGTTTGGCACTTATGATGGATATGTCCAACAATAACCGTTGGTTTGAGCACGATTACTCTCTACTGGGAGGATATTTTAGTGAAATTATCCATTATAGTGGTATGACTATGGGTATTTTTGTTGCACTTATTTTTGTCATAGGGGGTTTCAAAGCTTACCGTAGTATGGCATTAAATGAGCCACTGCGTGAGCGAGAATACATTATGGATAAAATATCAACTACTTCTGCAATAAAGCTTGCGATTCAGAGTTTCATTTCCATGTTGATTAATGATGGAATCAAACAGAATAAGTTTCATAGAGATGATCCCTTTGAATATATCAATCTAGAGGAAGGTAATTTACCTGAATACGCCAAAAGTTTAAACCCAATGCACCCTACTCAGAAAGTAAGTAGAAAGCTAATTCATATGTCTATTGTGTATGGTTTTGTTGGTTTATTCCTTGCAACAGCATATGATTATATGATCAAGGATGTAATTTTGGGTAATCCAGGTGGATTTGTAGAAATTTATCATCCCATTAGATTATTGGGAGTTATTTCTGGTATCTCTATGATGTTTGGAACCAGTATGAGTATGTATTATAGACTGCGGAAACCCGAGGATGCAGAATATTATAAAAATACAAAATTTGAAGATTGGCTGATCCTCATCTTGATCTGGTTGGTTGGCCTAACAGGGTTTATCTTAACTGTACTAGTTGCAGTCTATGGTAATCCAGAAACTTACCCAGCCTTTGCTGGTTGGGCATTGATTGCACATGTTGTTGCAGTCGGAGAACTCTTTGTCCTGCTGCCATTTAGCAAGTTCGCACATATCCTATATAGACCACTAGCTTTATGGATGAATCAGTATGAGAAAGACAAGATAGAATTCCTAGAGGATCTATCTGAAGAAGAAAGGCAGAAAATAATCATTACTGCCTAAGGAGTGTAGAAAAATGTCAGAAGAAAAACTACTCGTTATAACAACCAAAGGACCATCTGAACCTGAAAATGTCTTGTTCCCATTTATTGCTGCAAATGCAGCTTTAATGATGGATATAGAAGTAACCATGTTCATGATGGGCGAAGCAGTCGAGGTTGCCGTAAAAGGTGCAGCTGAGAAAGTACCATGTATTGACAAGATGCCAGTACTTGCAGAGCTTTTAAAAACCTTCATAGAATTAGGAGGTAATTTCAAGCTCTGTGGCCCATGTTCAAATCATAGAGACATCACCTCAGATCAGCTAGTTGATAATGCTGAGATTGGTGGTGCTTCTATGTTGGTTGATATGTCGATGAGTCGGAAAGTTCTAACTTTTTAGACCGAATGTCACAATCTTGGAGCGAGTGAGGTGCGATTATGAAGTTAATTGATGAATTTCCCTGCGATATTGACCATCCTATTCTCAGTATTATTGATTCTGAGACCAGACGTCATATCATACATCTGCTGGCTACAGAGAAAAATTATGGCAACAGGTTGGCCTCAATTTTGAATTTATCATCTCCTGCGATTCATAGGCACCTCAAGCGTCTTCAAAAGCATCAAAATGAATCTACTTCTGTTAGTATATTGGGAACAAAAGAAAAGACAAGAGAAAGTTTTTCAGGATATAAAGGTGCAAAAGCTACTATCTTTGAAATTATCTCCAACCTGACTCTTTTCTTTGGGATATTTCCTAACTTCATTCACAGTCAAGTAGTAGAAATCTTATCTGATGGTCAAAGAAAGACCCGGAGGATAGATCCAGATAATTTTGATCCTAATTTGTTCGGTGTAAAGATCCAAAGAGGTGAAAGTCTGAAGGATTGTGTAGGTGAGGATTGTTTTGACACTCATGTTGAGAAAATAAATGAGATAAACAAACAGATTTCTGATCATCAAGACTTTCTAATGGATCTTCTGTATCTAAAAAATGAAGTTATTGAGAAAATTTTCATGATTATTGAGGAGGCTGAAGACTTAAGTTTTGAAGAACGTGTGGTTCTCAAATCACTCATTGCCTATGGTTTCAATAATATTAAGTTAATTGCCAACCTTCTTAATACCGATGAAAATGAGATTCGATTTCACATTGAAAAATTGAAAAAGAAGAAATGGATTGTGGATAAAGAAATTAAGAAAATAGAAATTGATTCAGATTAATCATTCAATTTTACCGTATCCGGTTTGTTCAGCTCTCTCGAAATCAGCAAACAGTGCATCTATATTATCTTCAATATCACTCTGATTGAATATTACAAGGTTTTTATTGATTTTTATACCATAGGATGCATCTAAACCTATTAACCATAATTTTAGATTCTTCTCGGATACATTGAGTAGGTCTGCAAGGTCTGAAATCTCGATTTCTTCATAGAATTGTAAGATTTTTTGGAAAGTTGCTTCATCGACCTTTTGTTCCTCAATTGGAGCTGCTTGAACTGGAGGATTTACTGGTTGTGTAGCTGGCTTTGAAATAGGTGTGCGAGTAGTAGTACTCATTAAATCATCAAGCTGTGACATGAGGTCTGATTTTTCAGGTTCAGGTTCTCGCTCTGGCGCAACCTTTACTTCCTCTATCACTTCTGCTTCTTTAATTTCTTCTGGTGCTTTGAATATTCCCTCCAAGTGTTTTAATGTTCCAATAAGTGCATAGTTATTACCCAATTCTTCCTTTCGAGGGGTGTAAAGTATGTCCTTCTTCCTATCATACAGTAGAACAGAAATCACAACAGTTTCATTATTTGATTTACCAGGTGCAGTATGATGAGTCCATATTCGATTGAATCTTCCTAGGTTATATTCATCTATTTCATTTGCCAGTAAGACAATATTGACAATTCTCTGATTGAGTTTACTGTCTGAAATATCTGGGAATTCACCGGCATTAAACAATCCAAAAGATTTTCCAGCTGGTGCTAAACGTGCTACATTTTGTTTGGCCAATATCTCTAATCTATCATAGACACTTTTATCAGGGGCCGGAAAATTGAATACTAGGGTATAAATCATGTAAAATTTATTAATTTCATTATTTTGCCCCACAATCAATTTACTATTGTCCATGAGCAGACGGTAATTATTTGCTTGAAGATTTGATCTCAAAGTGTTAAGATCTAGTACCATAAGGAGGCACATCATAACGAGATAATAAAATATTCTGTTAGAAGGTGTATTTGTGTATCATAAACTATGAATAATGGTTTTCATCAGAGTTTCTCAATAATTAATTTTGATTCATCCTCAGGTAATATAATAGAATTTCCCTGTTGATCCTCAACAGTTATTGTGAAGGGGACTTTCACATCTATAAGATCTTGGATTAATGCTATTCTATCTAGAGCTTCTTGACGTTCTTCATCTGTTTCCAAATTATCTAAAGCCAGTTCGATTTTTTCAAGGATATCTACAAGAATCCCCTCTATGTTACGAATCCAAGTACTAGAGCCACTCACGGGATCTATCGTCACTCCTAATTCAGGAATACTCACAATTCCATCTGTTGCCCTGACTACTTTAGTTCTCATATCTTTCTCATTTTCAACTTTATATGTGGATATGATATGATCCTTTGTATCGGCATTGAAAAAATCAGAGGTTCTAAATTTACACTCGGGACAATTAATGGCAATCATCATAAAATCATCATAATGGGGGATATCTAGTAAATGAGTAACGATATTAGCTTCTTCATAGCCACAATCTGGGCATACCATTTTGTTAACAATATACTCTGATTTCCTTGGTAAATCATTCATGCATGTATATCCTTATCTTTATATAAACAGTTTATTCCTGTCCCCTATTTGTACTCACATCACTTCAAATTGAGAAGAGTTTATTCTTTCCAGGACCATACCCTCCAATAACCATGGTGTTTTGACATTTGCCACCTGTATTGCCCTATCAAGAGCACTCTCTCGGGTTGTGAATAATTCCATGATCATATCTCCTTTCTTTACGAACTCACCAGTCTTTCGATGGAGAATAAGCCCTGATTTTTTATCCTGTGGGCATCCAAGGGCACCTGCCATTGCTTTGACCTGCGTGTTGAATATTTTAGAAATATATCCATCATCAGTGGCGATTAGCTTACTTGAATATTTACCAATCTCAATATCTTCTGGTTTAACCTCCTTTGCTCCTCCTTGGGCGTGGACGATTTCATTAAACTTGGCTAATGCCTTTCCAGAAGCTACTATCTCAGAAGCAATTTCAGCACCTTTACCTCTTCCTGCCATACCTGCCATCTCAAACAGAATTCCTGACAACTCTATGGATTTCTCAAGGACAGAACGTGGTCCTTTACCCATAAGGGTTTGAATTGCTTCTCTTGCTTCGAGAGCTGGTCCAATAGCATGACCAACAGGTTGTTCTGCATAGGTTAATGCACATTCGACTTGTATTCCAACTCTCCTCCCAATCTCTACAAATAATCGAGATAATGCCTGTGCTTCTTCTCTAGTGGGCATCTTCGTTCCTTCTCCCACTGGCATATCCAACACCATGTGCTTCACACCTGTGCTAAGTTTCTTGGAGAGTATGGAGGCAATAATTACACTTTCTGGATCAAGTGATAAAGGACGTTCCACACGTTTGATTATCTCACTATCGACTGGTGCTAAATTTAGTTGTCCTCCCCAAACTAGCATACCCCTGGTTTTGGGTGCTATTTCTAATATTTCATCGGCTGAAAATTTTACATTTGCCAGCACCTCAAAAGTATCTGCTGTGCCGGAGGGTGAAGTAATGGCTCGTGAGGACGTTTTTGGGATAAGTAAACCAGCCGCAGCAACGATGGGAACAATTAATAAACTGACTTTATTTCCAGGAATACCACCAATAGAATGTTTATCATATACAGGTTCATTAAACTCAATTGTCTCTGAATTCAGTGTGAATGCTCGAGTAAGATGTTCAGTTTCATCAATGCTCAAATTCTCATACTGCATTGCCAATGTAAACATAGTCATTTCTTGATCAGATATATTTCCTTGGTATATATCATCAACAATGGATCGCATATCTTCATAAGACCATTTCTCACCATCATATTTCTTCTTAATAATCGGTAATGAAATTGGTTTTCTTCGGGGATATATGCTTACTGAGCTTTCATCTGATAATCCGAGATCTGCAGCTAAGCTAGGTGGAATCCCAACATTGCCAATCTCTACCATGGGAGATCTTACTACATGGACTAATCTTTTTTTATTTTCAAACCTTATCTGGGTTAGATTGGTTTGAGCATCTCGAGGATCTTCATCATCTGGGTGAATAACAATTATCTCTGCATTAGTATCAAAATCAATAATTTTTGCCTTCATGTAATCACTTTTCAAAATTAATAGAATCTAATAGTACAAGAGCAAATATATTAATCTCATGATGTATTTAGTCGAATTTGTCAGCATCAATCTTATTTAGATGCAATAATTCGGAAAATCCTCCCAAGTTCCTTTAATGAAATATACAAAATTGGTGTATGAATGCTATTGAAGAGATACAGGAGAGGATTCGTCAATTTATTAAAGCCAGGGAATGGGAAGAATATCATAAGCCTAAGAATTTAGCCATGTCTATCGCAATAGAGGCAGCGGAGTTGATGGAATTATTCCAGTGGATTTCTGTTAAAACCTCACAAAAAAGACTTGATGATCCAGATGTACTACAGCAATTAAAGGATGAACTGGCAGATATTTTGATTTACTCTTTTTCTCTAGCTAATATTGCAGATATTGATATCCGAGAAGTAATGATTGACAAGCTAAATCGTAATGAGACCCGATTTCCACCAAACAAAACTTATTTCTATTAATTATAAAAAATTCAAAAAATGGATGGCCATAATAAAACTATCATCGATCAAAAATGTTTATTATTCCCAACTTCTACTATATCTTGACTATGCTAGATAACTTCTCCTGGCTAGATAAAGACCTTATTGCTGGTAGTTCATTACCCCATGAGGATACCCATTTTACTTTTCTTCAGGAACAGGGAATCGATATTATCATCAATTTAACATCAGAACCAACTCCTGATAAATATGCAGAGGAATTCGAGCTAATTCATCTTCCTATACCCGATTATACAGTTCCTGATAGTGAAACCATTGATAGGTTCTATAAACTGGTGGAAGAGGCGGAAAAACAAAACAAAAAGGTACTTGTTCATTGTTTTGCTGGTTGTGGCCGAACTGGAACTATGCTTTCACTTTGGAGTCTCAGGAAAAATAAAGTACGTAATGGTACTGAAGCGATTAGGTATATACGTACAAAACGACCTTGTTCTATCGAGACGGAGGAACAAGAAGCATTTGTGAAATCTCTTACCAAGGATCGATTGTCAGTTAATAATAAGTGATAACTAGTGTGGACTAACATATCGTTTAAGTAATATTCACGCGTAGAGTAATTTGAGCCAGTATGTGTATCGGTGAACACTTTCCAAATTAGGAAGATTGAACGTCAATGTACCATTTTTTACATGCAAGAAGATCTTCTCACCACTCATCTAGTATTGGCAAATTTTTAGGAGATAAAACAGATGCCTTTAGATAACCCCAGATCTGATTTTTCAGCATGGTACTCAGAAATAATACTACGAGCGAAAATCGTTGACATTAGAACGCCTACAAAAGGCAGTAATGTGTTACTTCCCAACGGTGTAGAAATTTGGGAGGCAATAAAGACCTTTATGAACAAAGAATTCAAAAGAACAGGCCACCAGAATTACTATTTTCCCCTATTGATCCCTGAGGAATTTCTAGCAAAGGAGGAGGAGCATTTCAATTTCTCTATCGAGGTGGCTTGGGTGACTCAAGTAGGTGATACAAAGCTTCCCACGAAATATGCTCTGCGTCCTACATCTGAGACGATTATGTACTCTATGTTTGCACAGTGGATTCACAGCCATGCAGACCTGCCCTTTAAAACCCAGCAATGGGCAAATATCATTCGCTGGGATACAAAACAAACCAGGCCTCTTCTTAGGGATAGAGAATTCTACTGGAGTGAGGGTCACACAGCCCATGAATCCTACGATGCAGCAGCAGTCCAAGTGAGAGAATCAATGGAGATATATCAAAATCTATTTGATGCCCTCTGTCTTTCCTATATGGTTTTCAGACGCCCTGATCATGATAAATTCCCTGGTGCTGAGTACACCATTGCCTATGATTCCCCCCTTCCTAACCATAAGATGTTACAGATTGGAACAACCCATCACTTGGGGCAGAATTTTGCCAGGCCTTTTGATGTTAAGTTTCTGGATAAGGATGGTGAAACCAAGTACTGCCACCAGACTTCCTATGGTATCAGCACTCGTCTAATTGCAGGTATTCTATCATTGCATGGTGATGATCAGGGATTGATTCTACCCCCTATGCTTGCTCCCACTCAGATTGTTATCGTACCTATCATCTTCAAGGGAAAAAAGGCAGATGAGATTCTAGAAGCCTGTGCTGAGTTACGAGATAAGATAGAGGGTTGGGGTTTCCGTGTGGAACTAGATGATCGAGATCAATACACCCCTGGCTGGAAATTCTCAGAGTGGGAAATGATGGGTGTACCCTTACGTCTTGAGATGGGTCCCAGGGACATAAAGAATGAGAGCGTATTCACGGCCAGAAGAGATACCAGTGAGAAAGAAGCAGTGGAAATAAAAAACTTGAAGCGATTTATTAACAAGAAATTCAAAGAGATCTCAAAGAACCTCAAGGCCCGTGCTGATAAGATTCTTGAGGAATCACAGAGAGAGGCAGCTAATATGGATGAGTTGAAGGAAATAATGAGTAACGACATTGGAGTGGTCCGCACCAACTGGTGTGGTAGCGTTACCTGTGCCAAATCAATTAAAGACGAAGTATCTGCAGAGGTGCGAGGAACCCTTGAGGGAGTAGAAGAAATTCCTCATGGTAACTGTATTTATTGTGGCAGTGAAGGTAAATTCGTCGTGTATATTGCTGCCGCGTACTAATCCCATCATCTTCATTCTGAACATTAATCCCCAAAAATACAATTTTTAAATGAAGTTGATAAATTTAACTAAATGAATAACAAGATTGATCTTAAGATAATTGATATCGAACCTACTACCAATAAACCTAAACCTGAGGATAAATTCTCCTTTCAGTCGCAATACGTCAAGAAGAAAACACTCGATGCTATCGATAAGACTGATAAACTGAATTGTTCCTTCTGTGGTGAGGTATTCAAATATGATTTTGCAGCTATTGAGGATTTCAAATCTGATCAATTGCAAGTACATTGCCCCAGTTGTGGATCTCTCCTCAAAGTGTATAGAAAGAAATAACAACAAACGATAGCTATTTTAATCAAATAATGTAGTCAAATCTATGGATCCTATAACTATTATCATTGGTGGAAGCATTGGCTTACTAAATTTTGTCTTTACCATCTTTCGTACGAAAAAAATCGGTCCTAAATTAATTCTCTCAGAACCATTTGAGGTTGTATTGAGAAGAGAAGATAATCGTACAGTAAAAGGTCTTCTCATCAATACAGGTGATATATCAACAGTCATCACCAAGGTTGCGTCTACTGGAAATATTTCTGTTATAGATATTGAACGTAACCAAGCTATTCATGGTGATTTTGTACTAAAACCAGGGTCATTTATACAATTACAGGTTACACAGAAGAATACAGGTCAGGGTATTATTTTTGTCAATTATACTAGAGCTAATGGTAAGCTGAGAGAGTTAGAATTACATATGAATTATTGATAATATTTATGTAGGATCTAATCACTATTCTATGGATATTTTTTATACTACTTTCAAACCATAATTGATGAAATAAATGGTTTGGAAGGGAAGATGATAAGATTGCCAATCCTGATGACGAAGAATAATTCAAAAATAAAAATCGTTCAAAATATAAACTTACTTTTATTTCAAATACACGAATTACAATTTCTTGATAAAATTCAATTTATATGTGAGGATACGTAAATAATTTAGAATTTCTACATATTTTTTGTACTTTTTATTTATTATATAAATTAATTTGAGATTTACAAAGGTTCGCACAATCGAACTATTGTGAAATCTCGATATGCTTATATTCTATTCATTAGTTACCCTTTGCTTGATAAAAATGAGTACATACTTATCTTGGAGCAACTTGAATATTCGCAGGAAATTATTCATTGGGATGGGAATAATAATATTGCTCAGTATTGTTGCTGGTGTAATAAGCTACAGCCAGATGAATGCCATGCATACTGAGATAGATAATCTAACTGAAATTGCACATATTAGTGTTGATGCTGATCATCTGATATATGAAGCAGATTATATGATTCATATGATTCACCATTATGTTGAGGGAGAGGGAGTGGATGACGGAACCACAGAGACTAAATTCAATGATTATCATGAATCAGTCGTCTCTGGATTGAATTCATTGAAGATTGAACTTCCTCAATTCAGTAATGATGTTGACGATGCATTAGAAATTATCGGTCAGATAAATACACTTGTAACAAGTACTGGGAGTGGAATTTTTGATGCTTATGATAAGATCACAGCTACATCAAACCTTATTCACCAGCAATATTTGATTCAAACAGCAGTTCTTGAAGAATTAATTGATAGTGAACCTCAAAATACTGCAGATAATGCGGTGGAACTCAAATTTCATTTTGAAAGGTTTATTCATTTAACCCATCACTATTTAGATAGGACCGGAGTGGACAATGGGACCACCAGAGCATTATTGGATGATGAACTTATTGAATATAGTGAACACATAGTATATATGATCACTAATAGTAAATACTCCACACAATGGGTCACTTTTGATGATTATGTATCTGATATTTTCATACCCTCAATTCTTGATAATGATACAGGTATGTTTGATCTTTTAGATCAAGCTTTTGCCATATCAGATACTATTCATGATAACTATCCTGATCTTATATCCCAGATTGATACCCTTATTGAGGATGAAATCTCAGCTGGAAATGGATATGTTGATGAGGCATTGAATCTCAAATATTTGTTTGAGAGACAGATTCATTTAATGCATCATTTTCTCGAACAGAATACAGATGGGACAGAGGCTGCGTTTAACGTCGCATCTAATCAGTTTGACAACAATATGACTTACTTAGAAGCAAATAGTGGTTTGGATTATTCCACTTTTAAAACTGAATATCTTGACTTCAGAAACGCCCTATCCACCATTGATACAGGATTGTTTGATATTCTTGAGAATGCTTATGCAATTTCAGAAGATATTCATGGTAACTATACCTCTATACATTCAGATGTTGTAACTCTAGCTGATAGTGAGGAAAACACAAATGTACATGATTTGCAGGAAGTTGAGTTTAGATTTGAACGTATGATTCATTTGATGCATCACTATATTGACGGAATTGGAGATGCTACAAGTACCCGAGCAAAATTTTCTAGTGAACTTGCAACATTTCTAGATCATATAGTTAGATTAGAGACCAATAGTATCTGGGCATCCAACTATACATTATTCAAAAATTATGTAGTAAATTCTTTTGTGGTGGCAGTATCTGGTGAAAATTCAGGCATATTCGATGTAATGGATTTGCTTAATGAGGACATGGATGTGGTCCATTCTATCTTCCCTAGTATGATAACTTCATTAGAGCTTATCAGTGCTGAATCAATTGGGTTAGCAGAGTCAGATGCTGCTGATACCGTAAATAGTGCCATTACTATGATAATAGTTATTACGATAATAGCTGCAGTTGTGGGTCTTGGTATCGCCATATTAATTTCTAATGCTGTGGCAAACCCCATTCAATTCATCTCCAATATAATGAATAAGGGAAAAACAGGTGATTTAACTCTTGATGAGAATGAAACGATGAAGCTAAAAGAACTCACCAAAAGATTGGATGAACCAGGCACACTTGGTTCTGCTTATGAGTCATTCCTTGATAGCCTTAGACAAATAATTGGAGAGACAAAGAAAAGCGTGAGTATCCTAGCAGTATCTTCAGAGGATATAGTTTCAGGTTCAGAGGAAATCAATGCTTCATCTGAGGAAGTGGCTTCAACATCGCAAGCAATGTCTGATGGTGCAACCACACAGACAGAGTTAATTGCAGAGGTAAATGAGAATATAGGTGAGCTCCAGAATATTGTGGATGATATTGTTAAAAAGATCCAGATGAATACTCAGGAGGTAGCATCAATCTCACTGCAAACTAATATTTTAGCACTCAATGCTGGTATTGAGGCATCTAGGGCTGGTGATTATGGTAGAGGATTCAATGTAGTGGCTGATAATGTGCGTAAATTATCCGACCAATCCAAACTTGCCTCAGAGAGGATTGCATTGGTGGCAGAGGAGATCAGAGAGACGTTACAGAATTCCTTCTCCCGAATATCCAATACTATGGTTAATGTAGTGTCTGTATCTGAGGAGACTGCTGCCAGTGCTGAAGAGGTAGCAGCAGCGGCTGAGGAGATGACTGCAACGATAGAAGAGTTGTCATCAGCAGCTCAGGAACTGGCATCTCAGGCAGAATCTTCAAAAGAAATGGTTGATCGATTTATTCTATAAACTACTCAACTAATCACTTAGCTGGAGTAATAATAAAATCTTTCACTATTGCATTGATAATATGCGTAATGAGATCTTATCATGGTTGGAAGCCATCAATTGGAGAGAGGAATTGATCGAGTATTTAAAATTGCCCAGTAGGAGTACATACAGATCTGAGGTGGCAAGATGTGCAGATCATCTAGTATCTATAATGAGAAATTGTGGATTTGATGTACAGAGATTCACAACGAAAGGAAATGATTTAATCTATGGTCAAATGCTTGTTGGAGAACAGTTTCCAACCATTCTATTTTACGGTCATTATGATGTACAACCTGAAGGTAATATGGATTTATGGGATTCTCCCCCTTTTGAGCCTAAATTCGATGGAAATAAGTTATATGGGAGAGGAACTGCTGATAATAAAGGTCAACATTTTGCGCATCTCCTAGCAATCAAATTTTTACAGAGTAAGTATCCCCATATTTTATCGAGAATCAATATTAAGATGATTCTAGATGGTGATGAAGAGCTTGGAAGTCCCACACTAGGTCCATTTATGGAGGAGCACCATGAGATGCTTAACTGTGATTTTGTGTATGTTTCAGATGGACCATCATTAAGCACAGATGCCCCCTCCATAGTAGGTGCAGTTCGAGGAATACTGGATTTTCAGATCACAGTGAAGCATAATCAATCAGATTTGCATTCTGGAAATTTTGGTGGATTGGCTCGTTCAGCAACTTTAGACCTTATCCATTTACTACATTCATTGGTTGGGTCAGATGGGAGGGTGATGGTAAAAGGATTCTATGACAATGTTCATCCACCATCAGATCGGGAAAAAATCGCACAGGAGCAATTGATTGGGATATTTGAGCATATAATCCAAGAGTATGGTCTAACAAAAGCTCCAAACCAGCCAGGATTAAATAATATTCTACAATCGCAATCATATCCCACATTAAATATTAATGGAATTATGTCTGGAGTAGTGGGTGAAGAAAGGCGAACAATTATCCCTTCAGAGGCTGTGGCTAGTATTGATTGTCGTTTGGTGTACAAGATGAATTCTAATAGAATCAAGTCATTGCTACACCAGCATATTAATTCAAAGGCAATTGAGATGGGTATATATGATTCAGTTAGGGTAGATTTTGGTCATGCAATGGAGGCAAATGAGACATCCATCAATTCTCCTGTTATTGATAAGGTGATCAAAGCAGTCAATCGAGGCTTTGCAAGCACACCTATCATTGTGCCTCGACTTGGAGGTTCACTTCCTATCGCTCTTTTTTCACATTATCTTCATGTACCAGTTATTCTTGTACCTTTATCTCACCCAGATAGTAGAAATCATGCACCAAATGAGAATCTGGATATCCCATACTTTTTATCAGGGGTTTGTTCGACAGTGGCCCTCATTGATGAATTTTGTGCATAATCGAAAAATGTCTATAAATTATACCTCTCATAGAAAAATCTATAGAATCTATCAATTTTCTGTTATATTTCCTTCTGTTATCTTTTCATGGTTGAATTATTGCCTAATTTATACTAACTATCTGTTGTTAACACAGTGTTGATTACCTATAATTTATATCCTTGTTTTTGGGTTGTAATTATAGAACGCAAATTGAGCCTTCTTGATTTGCGAAGCGCTCAGTTAATTCAATTAAAGGAGTTATAAATTTATGAAAATACTTATACCATCAATTGAAGAAGACTCAAATCTAAATTCTCAACCAGCCAAGATATTTGGTAATGCCAAATCATTTCTTATTTATGATACTGATGAAGATAGCTTTGCAAGTATTGAGAACACCTTTGACTTTGATAACAAAATTGTAGCGGAATTGCATACACTAGAAATTGATAATATTATTACAGAGGCAATTTGTGTTGCATGTTTCAAAAATATCAGCTCCTCTAATATTGATATTTGGGAGGATGATGGCAGTTTTACTATTAGGGAAACATATCAAAAATTTTTACTTGGTGGATTTAACCTTATGTTAAATCCTGGTTCCATGACTATGCATCAACCAGATCGTCATTTGATAAGAAGACGGAGCAGAATTACAGTATAGCTTTATAGGGTGGATTGTAATGAGTAAAATTCTATTTGCTTCTCATGATTTAAAGGCCAATCTCAATTCTCCACCTAATAGGCTATTTAGTCTGTCTAAAAGTTTTCTTATCCTAGATTCTGATGATTTGGATTTTAGAGTACTGGAGAATGTTTATTTTGATACGAAAAAATGTGAGTTCCTTGAAGATATGATGAATTTAGAAGTAAAAACAATTGTTATTGACACCATTTGTAATCCCTGTTTTGAAATATTCAAGGATTATTTTACATTCTATGAGGATAAACACTCTCTCACCATACGTGAGTCTTATCAAAGATATATTGAAGGTGCATTGAATATAAAAACAGAATCAAGCCATTGTATATGTCAGAATCATCTGGAAACGAAGGAAAGAAAGGATAAACAGCTGGAACGATTCCAATAATTTTTGTATATTCACAACTAGTTTTTTTAGTCGCTGAAAGTGTATAATATTGAAATTTGATTTTGATGTTTTAATCATTTTGTTTTTTATTTTGATTTAATAATATGGTGAAATCCATAATATTTTGATTTATTTTGTGTGATATACGTGCTTATATTTCATTTTTTTATTTTTATGCACATTTATGAATGTGGTATATGGATTATTGACTAGTTTCTAATAACTAATAGTTGTTAACACACTGTTACTTACCTATACTTTATAAGTTGCATCGATATATGATTATATAGACAAGTATGAGCTCACCCCTCAGGGAAAAACTGCTCATAACTTTGGAAAAATTTGGAGATGAATAAATCGTGAAAATCTTAATTCCTGCCAATGAAATGAACAGCAACATGAACACCAGCCCCTCTAGAGTATTTGGATCTGCTAGATCATATATTCTAATTGATGAAGAAATGAATCTCACCTCTATTGAGAATTCTTTGTATGATGTCGATGAGAAAGATATCGCTAGGGAATTAAAGGATCTTGGTGTTTCGGTAATTATCACTGAGAAAATATGTCAGACCTGTTATGCCAATTTAATAGCAGAAGGTATTGATATCTGGAATGATGATGGTTCAATCACCATCAGGGAAGTTCATCAAAAATACCTGATCGGTGGTATCTGGCCAATGAATGAGCCAGGATCCCTGGTTATGCATACTATGACTACTGCTCAGCTGGAAAAATACCAGATCAAACAGGCTATCTAGGAGAGAAGAAGATGAAATTATTAATCCCTTCAATAGATGTTGAATCTGATCTGAATTCTCAACCATCCAAAATATTTGGAAATGCCAAGAGTTTTATTATGGTAGATACTTGTGATGGTTCACTTTCTACAATCAAGAACGAATTTGACTTTGATAAGAGCATTGCTATGGATCTCAAAGATCTTGGTGTTGGAACTATCATCACAGAGGATATATGCAGCTCATGCTTCAAGAATATTCTTCATGCTGGAATAGATGTATATCACGATGATGGTAGTATAACTATTCGGGAAACATATCAGAAATTCCTTTTAGGTGGTATCTTCCCTAGAAATAAACCTGGCAACCTGAATATGCATCAGATCCAGTATGTAGATGTTGTGGAGAAACAGAAGATCAAGAATTTACACTAGAATTATTGTTTCTCCATCCAATAAAGGAGATATTCAAGGTCATGATGCCGGTCAACTAGCTTCTGTATACTCTGTATAGTCATCCAGTGTAATTCTTGATTTTCCCATTCATCATTAGCGGAAATTATATCTAATGAGGTATTTCTACTTACCTTGGCATAGAAAATTAGATTATAACCAAAATATATTGATTCTCGCATTATCGCGACAAGATACATCAGGTCAATTTTCAATGGTTCCAGGTATTCTTCTGTTAATTCCTTCTGAATCGCCCCCTTCAAGTCTTCTTTGTTCTCTTCCTCGATCATTCCACCCAAGAGTGAATGCATCCCTTGCAAATACTCTCTTTCCCTGCTCCTTCTTCCAACAAGGAATTTTTCCCCATCATGTAAAATCAGCTTAAATCCGAGGTTACCTCCCCTGGCAGTAATGTTATGATCCTGCAAGTATATGATATCCTTAAACCAAATATTTCCAATGTATAAAGTAAGTAATTCATCAGCCATAAAATGTGTGCAATAGATGTTGCTTCCATTGTAAATGAAGGGATATCTATCTTTTTTATTCTTCCAATGACTATCAACTAAAGATGATGGAATATCAGAATGATAGTTATATGATTCACCTTGGATCCAAATGATCTGATCTAGTGTATATATCTGTTCCAGAACAATATAGGTATCTAGCAGGTTAATTCCTCTAAGGATTAAGGTTCAAAGTTCCCTCTGCTTCTTTTTCTATTTGTCCTCTAGTCCAGTACAATGTATTAAATTCGCCTATAATCCATTTTTTAATTAGATCCGCATAATGTTTACTGGACAGCTGTCCTGACTGACCTGGTGCATACATATATTGAGAATTGGCAACATCGCCCATATCAGCTATTTGTCTTATTGATGGCACCCATGATTTAGCCATGAAAGGTTGCTCCGGGAAATAAGCCATCTGACAGGCAGTATCTGTATCTCCACCAATAGGAAATGGGCCTTTGTTGAAAACAACATCCATTGGTGGTTGGATTGACATACTATGTGGAAACTCTATACTGTGAATTTTCCCCCAGGTCCATTTATCTGGATTTAGACCCATATTTTTTCGTAACCACTCATATGCCCGATTGAAACTATCCCTGAGTAGTTTATCTTTTCCACCAGCATGATTTACCCACCACGAATTCTCAGCATTTTCAAGCATACGTAGAATAGTCACCGTATCATGTCCATAAAATTCATGTGAATCTAAGAGCAGGGGATGGAAACCAGTACCCATAACTGTGTCAGTTAATTCCTTGCCAAGATTAGGTTCAAATATATGCCTAACCATCATATACTTGACTACTGAGTATAAACATCCTCCAACACTATCTGCTGTGAGATTACCATCCCAATTTTTCATTATCTCCAAAGCATGATTAACCCTAGGATCATGATCATTGAGTTTTACATCCTTATAATGCTCAATAAATTGCAATCCTGGGATACTATAGTAATCTAACATTATTTTCTTACAATCTTCAATTGATATTTTATCAAGAGTGTCGAAATAATCCTCAATTCTCTTTGCTCGGTAGCCATTCATCCATACTGATCCTAGATAATGAGGATAGTCATCACTAACAATCTTATTATTACAGGAAACAATAATTCCTTTCTCAGGATTCAGTGCATGAGGCATCTCTTCAAACGGTATCATATCTCCCCATTCGAAATTTCCTGTCCATCCCTCTACAGGTATCATTCCGGTATGTCCTTTTGCTCTTTTGGGGATTCTACCTGAGGTATAATATCCGATGTTCTCCTTATCCGCATAACTCACATTCAATTGTGGTGCTTCTATCAGTTGAATGGCGTCAACAAAATCATTCCAATCCTTTGCAATATTAAGTTTATACCATCCATATATTGCTTGATTTGATTCCAATGATTTCGAACAAACAGATATACGTTGATTCTCTGCCAATCCCACAACATCAGAGATGATTGGACCATGGTGGGTGAACTTCACCTTTTCCACATGTGGGATCTCATCTTTTATGTTTATTTGCTCTTCAACCACTTTTAGATCTCGTAATTCTGTTTTAAAATGGTATTGTAATGGATTATCTTTGGATATTTTCTCGATATAGAGATCTTCAGCATCAGTAAATGCCAATGTCATTCCCCAGCTCATATGCTCATTATGTCCCACAAGAACAAGGGGTAAACCTGGAATAGATACACCAGTGACATTGATTTCATCACTTTTAAGGTGGTTAAGAAACCAGAGGGAGGGGAGCTGCATCGGAAGATGCATATCATTGGATAGAATGGGTGTTCCAGTAGCAGAACGCTCCTTAGATATCACCCATGTATTGGATCCTAAGGATTGCTTTATCCAGGGACCTTTAATCTTTTTCAATGTCTCATCGAGATAAATATTGAATTCAATATCATCAGGTAAGGTGTTGGGATTATCCTCAGGATATTCAATTTCAAGTTCTTTAGCATGCTCAGGCCCAACTGCATCAATGATTGATGCCCTGATTAGCTCTCCATACCATGCATGTGATAATTTCCAAATCATCAAACGAGAAAGGGCCATAACATCCTCATGATCCCATAATTCGGGTTTATGTTTTATGAGAAAGAATTCTAGAGGGGATTTCGTGTCCAAACTATTTAAATGTGCATTAATTCCTGCCACATAGGCATTTACTGCCTCTTTTATCGGTTCCTCTGCATTGTTCCAATCCTCGATTCCAATCCTTCTCCATCCAAATGTTCTGGCAGTCCTGTCAGTATCTAGTGCCATTGATCCAAAAATTTCAGATAATCTACCACTTGCAGTTCGTCTGTTCATTTCCATCTGGTACAATCGCTCTTGGGCATGAATAAAACCCTGTGTGAAGAAGAGATCATGATTAGATTTAGCTCGTATATGTGGTACACCATCTCTATCCCTAGTGACGGTCACCTTATCTAATAATCCGGGGAGTGTGAGCTCCCCTTCAATTTTTGGTAATCTACTCTTGTCCATGATTTTAAACACTGATCGTAGTATTGTTCCGAGAATTTTGTTGCCTGCAGACATCGATACTGTAAGCTACACAATGTATCTCTTAAAAATATCATCGGTTTTTCAGCAAAATGATTTTTTTTTACGAAAACTAACGTTAAGTCTTTAAATCATAATATAGTAATTATATTATGGATTGGTAAATCCACTACATAAGGCAACGTGTCCGAGCCTGGCCCAAGGAGCTGGCCTTGAACGATCGGTAGACGATCTACTGCCATGACAGTCAGTGTGCTACGCACTCAGGGGTTCGAATCCCCTCGTTGCCATTATTATTACTACTTTCAAGTCATTTACGCGATTCGTTGATTTGGAAGAATAAGATTTTATTGCATGTATGTTGAGAAAAGACTATGGCTAAGAACTCTATTGTCAAATTACCTAATGGGATTACAATAGAGATTACTCCAGACTTTAAACCTGAACAAATACAGGCAATTATTCAATCTGTTATTGGAGGAACACAAATACAACAGCACCCATTACCTGAAGAGAAAATTCAACGTACAGCTTCAGAAGTATGGCAATCATCAAAGCGGGAAAAAGTTGCACTTTTCATTCGGAATTATTTTTCCCCCAGTCTATGGTTTTCAGCAAAAGAATTACTGGAAGAACAATTACAAATAGTACAGGCAATTATATTTGGTGAGACCTCACAAATCGGAACCTATCTGAATCGATTATCTGAGGATGGGTATTTGGTTAGGCAGAATCGGGGTCGATTGGTTCGTTATAGAATCCAGCAAAAGCTGATTGATGATTATCCTGAAGTGATCCTTGAGGAGATGAATCACCTACTCACCACTTCACTCTAGTCGAATTACCTGAGAAAAACAAGTACTTGTTTGGAGTAAGGGCTAGTTATTTTAATTTGTATACAAAAGTCTTCATCCATGAACAATCTAGAATATGTATTCAATCCCAATTCAATCGCAATAGCTGGAGTAAGTAGAAATGAGAATACTATTGGTAGGGTATTGCTAAGAAATCTAATCAATTACGGATTCAAGGGTCAAATTTATCCAATCCATCCTAAAATAAATGAAATGGATGGTTTAACAGTATATTCTAGACTAACAGATATATCTGATGATGTAGATCTGCTCATCTCAATTATATCACGAAAATATATCATGGAATTAGTTGATGATGGCATACTCAAGGGTATCAAGGCTATGATCATAATTACCGCCGGATTCAAGGAAAAGGATGATGAAGGAGCAAAACTAGAACAACAAATACTTGAGAAAACAAAGAAGGCTGGAATTAGGGTTATTGGGCCTAATTCCATGGGTATATTCAATGCATTTGGTCAGCAAGTTAATGCTAATTTCAGTCCAAATGTACCCAAGGCTGGAAATATATCCTTTATTAGCCAATCAGGGGCGATCGGAGCAGTCCTTATGGGTTATGCCCGTGAATTAGGTGTGGGTTTATCCAAATTTGTGTCTGTAGGTAATAAAATGGATGTGAATATTAATCACCTGTTACCCTATCTCAAGAATGATAATGAAACACATTTAATTACAAGCTATATGGAATCATTCAGCGATCCTAAACACTTCATAACGGTAGCTAGGGAAACAGCTCTGGAGAAGCCGATTATTATGGTGAAATCAGGATCGACTAGCCGAGGGTCTACTGCAGCAGCATCTCATACCGGTGCTTTGGCCAGTGCGGATAATCTAGTTGATAGTGTGTTGAGACGAGCTGGTGTTGTTCGTGTTGAGAGTATACGAGATCTAATAGATACATCGATGATGTTTTTACGTGCTCCCTTACCTAAGGGAAGGAATGTAGCTGTAGTTTCTAATGCAGGAGGCCCTGGAACAATGGCAACAGATTCCTTAATTAAGAATGGTCTTACTGTAAATGATTTATCTGATAATACCTATGAACGACTGAGAGCTATATTACCTCTCGAGGCTAGTATTGCCAACCCTATTGATATACTCCCCTCAGCAGGTATTCAAGGGTATAAGGATACAGTAGAGATTGTATTGGATGATGATGGAATAGACATAGTTTTTGTCCTTTTTCTGCCTCCAGTAGTGGCAACTATTGATGAGGAACTGGGTATTATTGATGAAGTTGCCAAAAATAGTGAAAAACCTGTGATTGTCTGCTACATCGGAGATCATGGGGATATAGAACGTAATCCACATTTATCCTATCCAGTTTATCCCTATCCAGAAAAAGCAGTACAGGTATTGCGGTATTTCTGTGAATATGCTGAATGGAAGCAGAAGATTGAGATTGATGATGGTTTACTAATCGAGCAGAAAATTATAGATGATGTAGATTTGATTATTACCACTGCACAATCAAGAGATAATTTGCTAGTTCAGCATGAGATTGAGAAAATATTTTCACTCTATGGATTCAACCTACCTGAAGCTGCGATTATATACTCACTAGAAGATTTGGAAGCAAGTTGTAAGTTGATATCCTTCCCTATTGTACTAAAGATTGCCAGCAAGCACATTTCTCACAAAAGTGATAGTGGTGGAGTAATTATAAATATTCAAACACTAGATGAAGCCAGACAAGCATATGATACAATACAGGAGATCTACAACACTCATAAAGTACCTAATGAAGATAGGCAGATGCTGATACAGAAATATTATTCTGACGGTGTAGAGATTGCTTTGGGTGCTACATATGATCCTCAATTTGGCCATTTTGTAATGGTTGGAACAGGTGGTGTTCTTATTGAGTTGCTTAATGATGTGAAGTTTGAACCAGTTCCTGTCAACATTTCCATTGCCAAAGAAATGCTATTCTCTCTGAAAGGAATCAAGCTACTGCAGGGTTTCCGTGGTAAGAAAGCAGTAAACATAGAAATGTTATTAGATAATATTGTTAGAATCAGCAAACTTGTTGAGAATCATCCACGTATTGCAGAACTTGATATTAATCCACTTTTTGTTCTAGAGGATAGAACAGTAACAATTGATGCCAGAATGTCCCTTAGATCTTAAAATAACCTATTAGCTATAATTACAGGATCATTTTTGTGTGGTCAAAATATTAATTCCATTTAATTTTCCAGTATTAGGTTGATTATTTTATTAAGGTTGGCAATTCTAATACTATTATGAGCCGAACTCGTACAAATTCCATTGTAGGTCTCATTGCTATGTCTTGTATGTTTGCAGATTGGATATTGGGGATAGATTATTTCTTTGGAATAAGGCTATATGCTATTGGGATATTCATCTTTATTATTCGAGGATCGCTGTTGACGTCAATGTATGGGGGAGTACGAGTTGGGAAACAAACCGGTCAAAATAATCATCAAATCAATACTTCTGAACCTGAGAAATGTTCAGGTTGTGGGACTATAAATGCTTCTAATAGCAAATTTTGCATAGAATGTGGTGCAAGTATGAGCCCGGATAATGCTACAATTTATACAAAGTAATCAAAGTTGAGGCGAAAAAAAATATAGCATAAGCAAATTGAACGATTAGATGTATCAAGATATTCATATATTGTTTTTTGACGATGTTAAGTTCTTACTCAAAGGTTTACAAAGACATTTCAAGGATACCTTCACGTGTCATATTGCTACAACACTTGATGAAGCAGAGGCCATACTAGCTGAAAATGATATTAGAATCATAGTTGCAGATCATCAAATGCCAGATAATATTGGGATCAAACTACTGGAGAGCGTGAAAGAGAACCCAAAGATAAGGAAAATTTTCACAACCTCGGATCGTCATGGTGAGTTAGTTCTTTCATTACTGAATGAGAAGATAGTTGATGCAATAGTCTATACTCCTCTATCACGTCCATTACTCAAAGAGGAATTGATTGCTCAGGTGAAAATAATAAAGGGATGATCTTATCCAAGTTTTTATTCAAAATAGATAGTTTAGACGGTTTAAATTATTTTAATAATTCAGCTAGCACGTATTTAAGAATACCACCATATTTGTAATATTCCAACTCTACTTCGGTATCAATTCTAGCTTTTACCTTGAAGCTAATGCTTGAACCATCAGTTTTTGTCGCTTCTATCTCTAGTATCTTACCTACAGCAAGCCCCTCAGAAACACCTTTAATAGTGAATTCCTCAGATCCATCAATACCAAGTTCTCTCCAGCCCTCACCTTCCATGAATTGAAGTGGAAGAACTCCCATACCGACAAGATTCGATCGGTGAATACGTTCAATATTCTTGACAATCACAGCTCGCATGCCAAGTAATGCGGGTCCTTTAGCTGCCCAATCTCGAGATGATCCCTGACCATATTGCTTGGCTCCAATTCCTATCACAGGGATATTATTGGTAATGTATTTTCTTGATGCCTCGTAAGTTGAAGTTATCTCATCCTCAGGGAGATATTTAGAAAACCAGCCATCCTTTCCAGGAACTAGCTGATTCTTTACACGAACATTAGCAAAAGTTCCTCGCATCATCACCTCATGATTTCCTCTACGTGATCCATAGGAATTGAAATCTACAGGTGTTACTCCATTCTCTTGTAAATATTTGCTAGCAGGGCTCTCATGAGCGATACTTCCTGCAGGTGAGATATGATCAGTAGAAATCTTATCATCTAGAAGCAAGAGTACTCTTGCTTTCTCTATATTTCCTGGATTTTCTGGATTTCTTGTAAAACCTTCAAAGAATGGTGGATGTCTGACATAGGTAGAGCTTTCATTCCATTCAAACAATGTTGATGAAGGAGCACTAAGACTCTGCCATTTAATATCTCCATTAAGTATGGTGCTGTAGTTAAGTTTAAACATCTCAGGATTAAGCCCTTTCATTATGGCATTGTTGATTTCCTCTTGGGTGGGCCAAAGATCCTTCATAAACACATCCTTTCCATTTTTATCCACCGCGATTGGTTCCTCGTACAGATTAATATCAGTTCTACCAGCTATGGCATAAATGACTACAAGCATGGGTGAGGCAAGGTAATTTCCAAGGGTGAGTGCATGAATTCTTCCAGAAAAGTTTCTATTTCCGGATGAGACAGTTGATGTGTACAGATCATTTTCTTTTATCGCCTTTTCAATCTCCTCAGGCAATGGTCCTGAATTTCCGATACAGGTTGTGCAGCCATAGCCAACAACATTGAAACCGAGTTCATCTAGATACTTCTGTAGATCCAGTTTCTTGAGGTATTCTGTTACTACTAGAGAACCAGGTCCAAAGCTAGTTTTAACATAGGGTTTCGTATTCACCCCAAGTTCTGATGCTTTCTTAGCTATTAATCCTGCACCTATGAGGACTGCAGGATTTGAAGTATTTGTACAACTTGTTATAGCTGCGATCACTACATTTCCATCAGTAAGGTTGATTTTCTCGCCATTGTATTCAAATTCTGCAGTTCTAATCTCAGCATTCTTGCTTCGATTGCTAATATATGCTTCTTGGAACTCAATTGCTCTACCCTTAGATTCTTCAAGGGAAACTCTCTCCTCAGGATTTAATGGTCCAGCTATGGAGGGTTTAACATCTGCAAGGTTGAGTTCAAGTGTGTCTGTAAACTCAGGATATGCTGCATCAGGTGTTCTGAATATATTTTGTGCCTTGGCATACTCCTCAACAAATTTAATATGATCTTCGTCCCTACCTGTTGCTCTCATGTAATCGAGGGTTGTATTATCAATAGGGAAGAATCCCATGGTTGCTCCATATTCAGGTCCCATATTAGCAATAGTTGCTCTGTCAGGCAATGTTAGTTTGTCAAGACCTGAGCCAAAAAACTCTACGAATTTGCCAACAACACCTTTTTTACGTAGCATCTGCACAACCGTCAGAACTAGATCTGTGGCCGTTGCTCCCTCGGGTAATTTTCCAGTGAGTTTGAAGCCAATCACCTCAGGTAACACCATAACGTAGGGCTGACCTAACATAACTGCCTCAGCTTCGATTCCTCCGACACCCCAACCCATAACGCCTAAACCGTTAATCATAACGGTATGGGAGTCAGTGCCTACACATGTATCAATAATTGCAATTTGCTCACCATCTTTTTCTCTAATATCAACTACTGATGCAAGGTACTCAAGATTCACCTGATGGATGATCCCACTACCAGGTGGTACTACTCTGAAATTCTTGAATGCTTTTTGAGCCCACTTGATCAACTCATACCTCTCTTGATTACGATTATACTCCAAATCTAGATTTATGTCAAGAGAGTTTGATTTACCAAAGGAATCCACCTGAATGGAGTGATCAATTACAATATCTGTTGGGATGAGTGGATTGATTTTTTCAGGGTCTCCACCTTCTTTTGCCATGGCATCTCGCATTGCAGCAAGATCAACGATTAGTGGAACACCAGTGAAGTCCTGCAGAATTACTCTTCCTGGCATGTAGGGAACATCCTTCTCACCAGCACCCAGTGGCCAGTTGGCTACAGTATTCACATCATCCAGATTAACAAGGAATCCATCGTAATTTCTAATTACATTCTCAAGAAGTACTCTAATGGAATAAGGTAATTTCTCTATATCTACACCAAGCTCTTTTACTTTATCTAGTCTATAGGTCACAACCTGTTTTCCATTAAAAGTATCTGAGCTCTTTGCTTCGTTAATATTTGTCTCAGACAGATTTACCATATCTGATAACAATTTTCTTCTATAAATAAACCAATAGTAAGCTCCCTAGTAAAATATCAATTCGATATAGAAAAGGCACAAGACTGAATTATGTAAACATATATCTTTATTTTATCTCATCAATTCATTCCATTATGAATATTGCTGATCAAGCAAAGGCACTGTCTGGTAAAATTATTCAATACAGAAGACTAGTGCATCAGAATCCCGAACTAGGATTCGAAGAGATTGAAACTCAAAAATTTATATGCTCACACCTTGATAAACTTGGAATAGAGCATAAGACTATGGCCAAAACAGGGGTTCTAGCTACTATACATGGAACAGGAAAAGGCAAACGTATCTTGATTAGAGCTGATATCGATGCTCTACCCATGCAAGAGGAGAATGATGTGGAGTATAGATCAGTAAATCCCGGCAAGATGCATGCCTGTGGTCATGATGCACATATTGCTGGATTATTAGGTGTTGCAGAACTAGTCCTCACTAATAAAGAGTATTTTAAAGGTACCATTGATCTAGTTTTTCAACCAGCAGAGGAAGGCCCTGGAGGTGCATCTCCAATGATTGAGGAAGGTGCTATCGGTGATCCTGAAAATCCCAGGATTGACGCAGCAATTGCTCTTCATGTTGAGAACAGAGAAAAAGGTGGTATGATAGGAATAAAGGATGGACCTTTAACTGGGAGTGCAGATGAAATTTACATAACCTTTAGGGGAAAAGGAGGTCATGCTTCTGCTCCACATGAGACCATCGATCCAGTCTACATTGCAGCTCAAGCATATGTGAGTATTCAAGGTTGGCTTTCAAGGGTAATTGACCCAGTGGAACCAATTGTCTTCACAGCAGGGAAATTCATAGGTGGGGATCGGAATAATATCATTCCTGATACTTGTCGGATGGAATGCACTTTACGAACTCTTAATGAAGAGGTTAGAGATAAGATAAAATCCGATTTGCCGAGATTTGTAGATACTATTGCGATGGCATATGGTGGTTCAGCTGAGGTTGAGATAATCCATGGATATGCAGTGGGTGTCAATAACAAGATAATAAATGACCATATCCGAAAGGTATACGCTGAGATGTTTGATGCTGCTGATATTAGGGAGGAAGAGAAACCTATCTTGGGGGCTGAGGACTTCTTTGAATTTAGTTTAAAGGGGAAAGTACCTGTTTCTATGTTTTGGATGGATACGTATAATGAGGAGAAGGGAATCATACATCCCAATCATTCATCAAAATTTGATGTTGATGATGAGAAACTCTACATTGGTGCTGCCACATTAGCTGCAGCAGCTATATCATTTCTAAATGAAGATTAGGCATACTTATTTTTGAAATCAGATACCATTTTAGTAATATTTGAATCTCCGATTTTATCAGCCATTGCATTTAAAATACCTGCAATATCTGAAGCCATACTACCATCGCCTGCAGGTGTTACTGTGGTGGTAGATCCACCAGAGAAACTAATAGGGAGATCTTTTAGGTTTTTGTAATTTACATTCCCAGCAAATTCATAAGAAGTCATATATCCCATGTCAATGAGCTTCTGTAAAGTCTCTTCTAGGACATCCATACCAAATCTTCCTCCATAGCGGAATTTAAGTTCGATATATGGGACAGTCATATTTTCATTTGGAAAAACTTCAATCATTGCTTTAAGTAATTCTTCGCTCATAATAGTATTTTATTTACTATATTCAAAAAGGTTGTTTTATCTATATTATTGAAAATCTAATTCTTATTAAAAACACTAATTTTACTATTATTAGATATATATAGTGCGGTTTTTTCCTATTTTATTTATATGCACAAATGGTATTATTACATAGTTTAATTAGAAACAAAAAAAGATGAGAGTTATTGAGATCAGAAGTTTTCTTCCCATTCATTAGTACATCAGTATGGGGAATATCCATTGTGGGTGGTGCAATCTTAAGTAAGTATAATTTCACTCCTATTGAAATCACCTTTGGTCGTTTTGCACTCGCATCCATTATGTTTATCCCAGTTCTTATTTGGGGATTACGTACACGAGATAACTTTTATCCTTGTGATAAATCTGTTTGGATCTCACTTTTTGGCCTATCGATTACCGGGGTGGCAGTAAATAATTCTATTTTCTATTTTGGATTAACAAAGACAAATGCGTCAATCGCATCCTTACTAGTCTCCATGAACCCATTGATGACTATGTTATTTGGTGTTTTATTACTGGGGGAGAAAATGACTAAGAGAAAAATGATTTCAGTTATTTCTGGAATTTTTGGTGTGATGCTCATTGTAGGAGTATCTGAAAATCGAGGCACTCTCTTGGGAAATTTGATCATTCTCACTGCAGTGACCATGTGGGGTAGCTCATTCTCATTCTCAAAGCGAGCTAGCAATACAGGAATGTCAGCCATCGCCATTACAGGATGGTCTGAAATCTTAGGCACTCTCATTCTACTTCCAGTTGTTCTAGTTAATCATTCTATCCCGAAATATTTCATCCTGGAAATGGAGGTGATATTTTGGTTTTTATTTATGGGTGTTGGATCTTCATTTATCGCATATATTATACATTATAAGGCAATAGAAGTGTTTGGTGCTGGAAAAATTGCACCAAGCACTAATATTATCCCATTTTCTGGAGCATTGACCTCATGGTTTTTGCTTGGAGAGCAATTGGATATTATTGCTATCCTGGGATTCATCTTAATTGTATTTGGTGTTATTTTTGTTCATTATGACAAGGAGGTATAGGACTTGGTAGCAGTTTTACTAGGAATAGGTACAAATGTAGGAAATAGATTGGAAAATTTACAGCAGTGTATTCAAGGTATATCCGTATTCGGTACAGTAATCTCACTATCTCCAGTATATGAGACCCTGCCATGGGGATTTGAAGATCAAGCTGATTTTCTTAATATGTGTGTTGAAATAGAGACTGAAAAACCACCTTTAGAATTGTTAACCGAGATCAAACTATTGGAAAAACGTCTGGGAAGAAAAAAAACTTTCAACTGGGGTCCAAGAATCATTGATATTGATATTCTCCTATATGGTTCAGTGGTCATTGAGACTGAAAATCTTATCATTCCACATCCAGAGATGATCCATCGAGCCTTCGTGCTGGTTCCTCTAGCAGATATTGCTGGCCAATGGATACATCCTATCAAAGGAAAAAGTATTTCAGCGTTGGTTGAAGAAATTAATCAAGATGGTATATCGAGAATAAAAGACAAAATTTATGATAAAACTGAGTAAATCTGATCCCAAACTTATAAGATTGGCAACCTAGAGAGGTCGAATATGCCACTTGATTGGACAAAACAAACCTATATTATGGGAATAGTCAATGTAACTGATGATTCATTTTCAGGCGATGGTGTATTGCTTAAATCGCTTGATGAAATTAAAAGACAAGTTACTGAATTTTTAGAGGCTGGAGTTGACATCCTTGATATTGGAGGAGAGAGCACCAGACCTGGGAGTGTCATTATTTCAGAAAAAGAGGAGATTAAACGAGTCATTCCTGTTATCAAGGAAATTCGGGCTATGACAGATATACCGATCTCGGTAGATACTTATAAGGCTGAAGTAGCTCGTCAAGCTCTTGAAGCAGGAGCTGATTGGGTGAATGATGTATGGGGATTACAGATGGATCCACTCATGGCTAAAGTAGTCGCTGAAACTAAATGTCCAATAGTTATTATGCACAACAGGAGCAAACCCAAAGAAGTTGATGAACAGCAGGGTTTAGGTGGCAGATATGTAGGTGTGGAATATGAGGATCTTGTAGAGGATATAAAGAGGGAGTTACTGGTTTCAGTTACACTCGCACGGGAGAATGGTATTCAAGATGAATGTATTATCCTAGATCCTGGAATCGGCTTTGGCAAAACTGTGGAGCAGAATCTAATATTACTAAATAAACTTTCAGAGTTAAAATCCCTTGGTTTCCCAATTCTGCTTGGCCCATCTAGAAAATCATTTATCGGGTACACACTGGATTTGCCTCCTGATGAGCGTGTAGAGGGAACTGCCGCAACAGTGGCTGTAGGGATTGTTCGTGGTGCAAATATTATTCGTGTCCATGATGTTAAACAAATGGTTAGAGTTGCCAAGATGACTGATGCTATTCTTAAGAGTTGAGACGATTGAATTATCTAACTAGAATAGAAAGATTATTAGCTAATAGAGTGTCAGGATCCACTGAAATATTCTTAGATTTTATCAAAATAGCTCTCGATTACAATCTAGACAAACATCAGATCAAAGAAGCATTACAGAGACTACAAAATGAATTTTCTGATATGGCCATTCTTCACTTTTATGAATCTCAAATAAATGCGGCTATAGATTTATCAACAACTCTTGAATTTATTTTGAAACGTATAACTACAAGCTCTCAAGTAATGAGTAAACATTTGGCTCATTTCATACAATCAACAGACCATATATTGACCTACTCCAATTCTAAATTAATTTCTGATATACTACTCCTCCTGGGTAATAACTTAGGTTCAGTAACGATAATGGCATCTGAACCCGAAAATGAGGGACAAAATCTATTTCTATCCATATGTGACAATATTGGAAGAGCAGAACTAGTTTCTGATCAAGATGGTATCCTTAAAATAATGAATAATGAGATTGATTATCTTCTTATCAGCTGTGATAGTTTTAATGAATATTTTTTTATTAATAAAAGAGGTACTCGATTGATAATTGAAAAGATATTTGCCTATGATGCTAATGTGATTTTATTAATTCCACACTTCAAAGAAGGTATCTCCTCTCAAAACCCTACAGAATTATTTGAAAAGGTTGAGCTGGATCGGAGAATTATTCTCATTCGAGATTAGTGTTTATTTAGCCTCTTGAGTATTTTTCTTGCAGCTATTTCCTTACCCCTCTTTTTGCTTGAAGCATGTCCATGTTCAGAATAGATCGTATTTTTATACTCAACCAAACAGACTATGTCAAAGGTGGGATCGTTATCCGGGCCAGATTTGCTGATCAGGGAATATATGGGTAGTGGTGCATTATTCTTCTGAAGAAAATCCTGTAATCTACCAATTGGATTTGATTGCAGTGCATTGATATCTAACCCTCCATACTCTTCATTGATTATCTTTTCAAGCAAAGGCATCAATCCATCTAATAATTGCTTACAGCTGTCTAGGCCTGAATCCTGGTATATCGCCCCCACTATCGCCTCCAATGAATTTGATAGATCACGGTTTGTGATTTCATACCCGGAATCAGTTATGAGTATTGTATCTAGTTCCAATTTCTTTGCTGCCTTTCCGAGAACATGATTATTTACGATATTCGATCGTCCTCGTGTTAATTGTGAAGGTGAGGCATCAGGATATAGTTTCAGGATATAATCCAATATTAATAGATCCAATACTGCATCCCCTATGGTCTCAAGTTGTTCATAATCCATTTTATGTTCAGAATTAGATCGCACAGATGGATGAGTAATTGCTTCTTTAAATTTGGTCCTGCTACAAGATATACTATATTGATCCATCCATGAATCTATTTTAACCATAGTATATTAAGAATAAAAGAAAATATAAGATAATCTATTGAATAAAGGATAAAATCTTCTACTCTTCAGTTGAATGCAAAAGATCTATATAGGTTGGATATGGCCAGATATCCTCTGGAATATGTCCCTCCAGATCGTCACTATACTTTCTGATTTTTTCCATTATATCTCGCATCTCATATGAACCCAGTTTTGCTGCTTCCACATCATCAAGCGATACAAATGTTTTAAGTATGGATTTCAATTCTCTTACACTGCTCTGCAATAAATCAAATAATCCGAGCAATTCATCTTGCAATCCTTTTAGTAGTGGATGTATTTTTTCTGATAATAATCCTGTTTCCTGGAAATATCTCAGTACTGCTGGAACTACTCCGTTATCAACCATATAAATAAGAGTGTTTGCCTCGATCTCAATTAAACTACTAAGATGATCCATATCTATTGAGTATCTAGCTATCAATTCCTTTTCAGTCAAAACATTATATCTCTCAAATAATTTTTGATGATTCTCTTTAGTAAGTAGTTGGAGTGCATCGAAGCTGGTTTTGATATTGAGTAATTTTCTATCACTTGCCTCTTTCACCCATTCATCTGAATAATTATTGCCATTATAAACAATCTTGTTGGATTTTTTATATACCTCCTTTATTGTTTCAAGAATCGCAATGCGTAGATCTCCATTGAGGTGTTTTTTCAGGGTTTTACTTACGTCTTCCATAGCTTCAGCAATGATAGTATTGAGAAATGTGTTGGGAAAGCCCAGTGATTGTGATGAGCCTACGGCCCGGAATTCAAATTTATTTCCAGTGAAAGCAAAAGGTGAGGTTCGATTTCTATCTGTGTTATCTTTCTTCACATGTGGGAGTTGATCCAGTTCCAAACTAACAAATGTTCCTTCAACATTATTCTCTTCAAAGGATCCCTCTGCTATTTTATCCAGAATCGACGTGATTGTAGAACCTAGGAATACAGATATTATCCCTGGTGGTGCTTCATTTGCTCCTAATCTAAAATCATTTCCTGGAGAAGCTACAGATGCACGTAATAACTCCCCACGTTTGTATACGGCAAGTAATACTATATTGATGAATAATAAAAATTCTAATTGCTCGAGTTCAGAATTTCCTATATCAAAGAGATTTCTACCTGAACTTGTCATTAGGGAGAAATTATTGTGTTTTCCACTACCATTAACGGCTTTGAAAGGTTTCTCATGAAGAAGTACTTCAAAACCATGACGATGGGCAATCTTTGGCATGATCTCCATCAGAAGTTTATTTTTGTCATTAGCTATATTGGCATGCTCAAAAATTGGGGCAAGTTCAAATTGAGATGGGGCAACCTCATTGTGTCTAGTGGTAATGGGAATACCTATTTTATATGCCTCTAGTTCCAGATCAGACATGAAATTCAACACATCTGGTCTAATAGTGCCAAAATAATGATCTTCTAATTTTTGTCCTCGTGGACTTTCCTTACCAAGAAGTGTTCTTCCAGTCAAACGTAAATCTGGTCTATCCATGAATAAATCCTTGTTAATGAGAAAATATTCCTGTTCTGCTCCTAATGTGGGATATACACGTTCATAATTATGACCTAGTAGCTCTAATAGTGTACGGGTAGCTCGATCCACTGCCTTGATAGATCTCATTAAAGGAGTTTTTTTATCAAGTGCATCACCATTATATGACGTAAAAATTGATGGAATACATAATGTGATTGCCACACCTGTTTCCATGAGGAATACCGGACTAGTTGGATCCCAAACGGTGTATCCTCTAGCTTCGAAAGTGGATCGCATCCCTCCAGATGGAAATGAGCTAGCATCAGGTTCTGCTTGGATTAATTCATCTTTTGTAAATTTAATGATAGCCTCACCATAATGTAATGTCTCAGCTGATAAGAAACTATCATGTTTCTCTGCTGTACCTCGACTTAGTGGCTGAAACCAGTGTGTATAATGAGTTGCACCTTTTTCTATAGCCCAATCCTTCATAGCTTGTGCGACTGTGCTAGCGATACTGATATCAAGAACAGCACCTTTTTCTATAGTTTCAATCAATTTATCATAAACATCTTGAGGAAGACGTTCTTTCATCACCTTCCTACTGAAGACGTTTTTACCATAGATTTCTTTCAAATTCATATTCCCGAATGAGAAAATTAACTATAAAACTCTTCCCTTTCTCACTTACATTTTTTTCCAGTACTAATTTGGAAAACATGGAAATAGCCTTTAATTTACATTTTTACATACTTTCATGAATATTTTTAATCTGTTTATTGATTTCCTCACGATCAAAATCTGATATTGATTGTGAAGGTGATATTTTTGCAGTTGAGCAAATAAGCTCACCTAATGGTTTTTTAAACAACTGGTGTGTATTGATTATCTCCTTTTCAAGTTGTTTTTTCAGTATTTCCAATTCTTTTTTGATCAAGGCTTTAAATTCTAGTTTAATTGGGAAATAATGGCCGATATCCTCTCGAATTGCAAATGATTGCAGGAATTTTACCCAGTGTGAGGTATCGTTAATTATTGACCTAAGGATTCCATCAATGATCGATTTTCTAAAAGCTAATACTGAATTAGATGATCGTGCAGATTTTATTATTAACAATAGCTGTTTCGTTTCCTCATGAGAATGGAAATTTAATAATTCTTGTAATTCATCACCTTCCACATTCAAAATATTCTTGGCTAGTGGTCGAGAAGTAGCATTCAATCTTCCAGTATCACTCTTTAGAACCTTATGCATTTCTTCATAGATCTCATTACTCAAACCAGTTTTTCCTAGTTTTGAAATCTTTATAAGGGCACTTTTGAGAGCTACGCTCCCATAGATAAATGCTTTATTGATACATTCTGTTATTGCTAATGATACTTCTCCTCCATTAATATACCCTGTATTGGCAAATTTTGATAGTAAATGCCAGGGTAATACATTAGAAATAATTTCATTGCCTTGTAAAACAAGATTTACCACCTGATCTGAAGTGATGATATATTGTGCCTTGAAAGATTTAGTATAGCCATATTCATTACGGCGAATGTTATCATTTAATGTAAAATCAAATGGTTGTAATACTTTGAAATGAGGTGAATGCTGTTCCAGAACCAATCTTGTTGATCCATCAAAAGCTTCAAATTTTTCAGGAAATACTTGATTGATGTTTAATTTCCATTGAACAATTATGCCCTGTGAATTCAGTAATGCTTCAGGAACTCGATTTCTAGGTTTTTCAATGTATGAACATGTTTTATTATCCTGCTTCAGCCATTCAAAAAAAGTTCTATGGTCATTATACTCTTGCTGGGTGATATATTCTCTTTCACTTTGTTTTATCTCTCCTATAATGAATCTGAACCCAGGATTGGCCTCGAGCAACTTAGTTGATATATGGCCCAATTCTTTGTATATAGATACCTTATAATTGAATCTCTCATTATTGGATAGCATTATATATTTGAGATATTCATCTATGTAATCATTTGTAAACAAATACTCAGATGATCTTTTTAGTTTATGATTAATCCAATTTTTTAGAATTATATTTCTAGATCCTGAAAAAGTGAATGATCTAAGTATTCGATGATAAATTTCAGATATCTCATTATTATAATTGAATGAGCTAGGAAGATGATGTAAAATTTGCTCAAAAATATCTGAATTGAATTGATATAGAAGATCAATACATGCAATAGTATCTCCAAGTTCTCTTTTCGATAAATTGTTGAACTGAATATTAATCAGTGGTACCCGAATATTCATTCGGTTACATAGATGTGATAATAAAGAACAAATTTCGAGCTTGTAAATTATCTCTTTTGCATTGAAAGTCTGGAAAAATACATCTAAATTGGAAATGATATCATCTTCCAAATCTTTTGCCAATTCTTGTGCAAACACTTTTTGCTTATTTCCAGGGATTATTTCTAAATAATACGATACTTTGTTAAGATACTCTAGAAATGATATTCCTTTTATTTCCGCCTTAATACTATTGGTAATGTATGATAGAAGAAGCGGGGATTTAGAATCCAAATAGCTCATAATGGCATCTTTCAGATCTATATCTTCATTAAAATCCTCAGATTCGATATTTTCAGAGATTATTGCAGATTTTAATCCCTGTAATCTCTCTTTTACCTTAACTGAAATCTTGTGAAGGGATACACTGGCGAATTGATTAAACAGTGTTGGATCTAGTGAAAGAAATAATTTACCAAAATGCTTACAATACTGGTATCTTCTATTGAAATCTGGACATGAATGCACTGCCTCTCTCTTCTCTAAATCAATTATTACTATATACGGATCTCTTGATGACCCTTGTATAACCATAAAGGTGATTAGTGGATCTTTTTTTATTATTTCAAATTCTAACACTTTTTTAGATGAAATTTTTTTTGCTCGTGCTACTCTAGCTGAATCAATAAACTTGCTGATACTCATGATCTAGAGAGCACCTCACTAACTATTTCTGGAAAATTTTTCCAATCTGATACTGTGACCAATTGTGCATTAGCCTCTTCAAGGATATTCTGTACATTTCCCATACCAAATCCGGTATTTGGCATTATCATAATACTTGTGGCGTCCATTTCTGCAATCGCCTTTAGGTGTTTTTTACTTCGTTCAAAATCACCGATCATCGCATCACTGACCATTACAAACATTTTATCACTACTTGTTGATTGCACAAATTGATTTTCTGCCCAAGCTAGTGCACGTTGCATTTGAGTTCCTCCTCGAGCAGTTAATTCCAAAATTTCATCGACTACTTCGTCTATTTCTATAACATCATTGATTGAGCAAAGAACATGGGTATTTGATTCAAATAATGCTACTCCTAATTCATCTCTGGCAAATGCCATCAAAAGCATTGCAGCAGCTAATGATGCTGAAGCGAGAGGAGCACCACTCATTGATCCAGATATATCAATTAGAAAAATCACACATCTTCTTCCTGATACGGTTTTTCTAACAATAAAATCCTCAGGAACAACATCATCAATGCGTTTTCCTAGGGATAGAATATTATCTAGGCTCTCATCAATATCTACAAGATCTAGATCATCTCCGAGTATATATGGCCTAATACTTCCTTCTGGAAGTGGTCCTGCCTCAGAACTACCTATTAAGGAAGCAGATTTTGTCTTAGCTAGATCGATCATAATTCTTTTGGTTGCATCTTTGACAATTTTCCGTATTCTTGCAGGTAACTTCTTCCCATGTTTAAACCATTCTTCAAGTAAATTTTCTCCTCCACCTGCTCCTAGGGCTCTATCTAGTAATTCGTCACCTTCTTTAGTTTTAGGGATTTTCTGACTAATTGTCATCAGATCCTGGCTGGCTAGTGCACCCAATGCACCTTCCTGCTTATGTTTAATAGATAAATCCGTCAATTCATTGAACTGGTCAGTTGACAGTGAGATTTTTTTCAGAATTTGATTACTTCTCTCATAACTTGGATGATCATTGGTTATCAACTCCTTAAAATATTCGAAGAGGTCTCCTAGTAGTCTGGCAATCTCTTCATTCGTCATACCCAGCTCATGGCCGCGTTGTCTAAGTTCATTCAGTGGTATTCTCAACCCTAATTCTCTTGATTTATCCACCGTAAATTGGAGATCATCAGTATTGTTAGATGTAGTAGCCATTGATTTTAAAAATTCTTTGCTCATATTTTTGAGATATTCATTACTGTATGTATTCTCTAATTTCGAATGCAAATCTCTGATTTCATTTAGCAAAGAATCGTAATCTGAGAATTCCAATTTAGCATTTGATACAGATTCCATGCTCTGTTCAAATAATTCTTGCCACTGGGCACTTTCCAAGGGATTCCTTGTTAAATCTTCCAATTGGATCTGCTCAGTATCTATTTTATCCATGAAAAGCTCTGATATATTCGTTCCGAAATTTTGATCGAATTCATTTGCTTTTTTCAGAAGTTCCAGTTTATCCTCGTATAATTCTATCGAATTAGATAATATCTCCTCAAGTTTAGTTCTATCAAAAGGATCTTGAAATAGTGATGGGTAATCTAGAAAATCATCTATTATCTCTGCATGTGTAATAATTTCCAGCTCAAGGCGTTTGATTATTTCTTTAAGTAATGGAGCATAATAAGGTTCAGAAACATTAAATCTGAGTAATAATGATCGATAATCCAGCATTATCGTATACCCTTGATGAAGCTCATATTGTGAGAATTCACTGAATATTATTTCCATGTCATCCTTAATCTCTTCAGGATCTGATAAACTAGTTGCCACAAGCAAATTAGCGATATATTCAATGAATTTCTCGAAGGTAAGTTTTGCAATTTGATCACTAATTCCAAGCAATTGAGATGAAATTAATCCTTGTGACCTAATATTGGGTATATCTTGAATAAGGATGTGAGAAGCAACTTTTATCATTTCTTGATTATTTGAAATATTATGGGTAATGATTCCAGCTCGACCTCCTACAATCTCAAATGCAAGTCTTAGTCTGGCCAATTGTAACTTTACCTCATTAGAAATACCCTTCTCATTTTTCTTAACGAATAATTCATTTTCTAGAGCATCCGCGAAATTAATCACTTTCATATCCTTGTTTACATTAATGGATTTCTCCAAATTTAGGAAGTTCAAGAGATCTTGTAATAATAATCTTGTTGCGGTCAGCTGATTATCATTTTCCTCCTCATTTGATTCAGCATCCTCAATTGATATTTCCTTTTCAATTTCTACGGATTCATCACCATAAAGAATCTTCAGAGCAATAAATTCTGCATACTTCTGTGCCTCAGGAGGTGAGGTGATTATCGATAGCTGGATTAAACTATCTGCTGTAAGAGGGTTTCTACTCCTTAATATTCTTGATACTCCCAATGATGTTATCGCAATGGATTGCCTACTTGTAAAGAAGGTTTTTTTTATTGCTGGAAATTCAAAGGCGAATTTTCTTGCAGTATTTACGAATTCATGTGCAAAATCTACTAGGTCGTACATATCACACAACTCATTTGACAACTTGGTTAATAATCCGATTAATTGTAGTTTCAGCATTATTACCCGGTTTTGGTTTTATTCCTCCTGATAATACCTGATATGCAATTTTCTTGAAATCTCCATAGGTCAAATCATTTGATATTTCCATCTTTCTTCCTGCTAATTTAGTAATTGCTATGGCAGATCGAATGGAGGCTGGGCGTTCAATCTCTCTACTTTTTCTAGTTGCATCAATTAATTGATGTGTCAGATCAAGATAATCCTTGGTAACCCTGCTTTGAGGAATATTATTTTTGATAATTTCCATCTCAACGGATCTACTTGGATAATCCAATTGTATCCATACCTTGATTCTGTCCTTCAGAGCCTCTGATATTCTATGTGTCCCAGCCATATCTCCTGGATTCGCAGAACATATCATAAAAAATTCTGGATGTGATTTTATTCTACCAAGTCGTGGTATCATCAGACTTCTTTCTTCCAAAGGCTCTAGAAAACTGTTCTGTGTGAATTCAGTTGCTCTATTGAGTTCATTGGCTAGAAATATTCCACCAGTAACCATTACTCTTGTAAGAGGTCCAACCAAAAATGCCTCCTGCACAAATCCTCTTTTTAAAGTCTCAGATGGATCAAATGCCCCAATCATATGAACAGGTTTTGTACTCTCATCCATGGTTAGCCATTCAAACTCTCTACCTCTTGAAGTAGCAAAACTTCTGGCAAGCATGGTTTTACCTGTACCTGGTGGTCCAATCAGCATTGGTGTAAGTTGACAAGCTTCAGCATCTTCAAGTAATTCCAAGGCTTCTTTGTATTGCCCTTTTGCCACTAATTTCACATCAGGTTCTTGATTGCTAATAAACGAGGATGTTAATAATTGTTGAAAGTTCTCGGCACTGATTTTTTCAGTTGTTTTAATCGCAATCTCATCCTCAGCCTTTATGGCAGTTTTCACTTTCTTTCGCTTAACGGTTTTTTTAACAGGTGTCTTTTTATCAGGTCCCATTGTTATTACCCCATATTTATAAAATTTCGCTATTTAAGTTCAAATAAAAACCTATCCGGGTGACTAGAATAAAAGTGAAATCAAGTTACAAATTCGTATATTGAATTCAAATAAAAAGGAAATAGGGATAAATCATGTATATTCATAAATTTTATCTACCTTTTGGTAGTCAAATTTTTAACTTCTAACTAATATTGGTGAATATACAATGAAAGGTTCTGATACTCAAGAAAAAATCCTTCAAACAGCAATCCATCTCATTAGAACCAAGAGTTATAATTCATTCTCCTACAAGGATATTGCCAATGAGATTGGCATAAAGAAAGCTTCAATCCACTATCACTTTGAGGTAAAGAACACTCTGGGCATTTCTGCTATTCAAGAATATCGATCTCGGGCCGAATATCTCATGAGAAAAGTAAACAAACTGGAAAGGACACCAAAAGAAGCACTTGATGATTATTTTGAATTCTTTAGAAAGGATTTGATGGATAAAAATGAGGTTTGTCTAGGAGGAGTGATGGTGGCAGAATTCAATACACTTACAGAGGAAATACAGAATGAACTGAATAGTTTCATCTCGGTGTATTTTTCATGGCTGGAAGCTATTCTAGAAAAAGGCAAATCAAATGGCACATTCACATTCAGTAATTCCGCATACAATAAGGCATTATATATTACTAGTGCTGTTCAAGGTGCTGTGATGATGGCTCGAGCTATGAACAAGGAATACTTTGAAATTGTGGTAAATCAGATCAAGTATGATTTGAATAAGGATTGTCAGGTTAAAGAATAATTGTCCATCTAGAAAAGACATAAATTGAATTACTTTACATTGACTTTATGGATGATAAACATAAAGAAAATTTACAGCGTTGGGATTATTTGGCTAATATCCATGCAGATTCAGATTATTATGACATTAATGCCTTCAAGCAAGGTAAATCTTCACTATACAGCATAGAGAAGGAGGAACTCCCTGATTTGAAGGGAAAAACTGTGCTCCATCTTCAATGTCATTTCGGAATGGATACTCTATCTCTTGCTCGGATGGGTGCAATAGTAACAGGAGTGGATTATTCATCTCAAGCTATAAACAAAGCAAGACAGTTAGCCTCTGAATTAGGTCTCCAAGCAACATTTGTGTGCTCAGATATTAAATCCCTAAATTTGGACACTACATTTGATTTTATATTCACTTCCTACGGTGTGCTATGTTGGTTAGATGAGCTTGATAGCTGGGGAAGGACTATTTATAATCATCTTAAAGCAGGAGGTCAGTTTTATATCGTTGAGAATCATCCTATTATAAACATCTTCTATAATGAAGATGATGCCAGTGATTTCAAAGTAAGTTACCCCTATTTCATCAAAGAGGCGTTGGAATTTGAGACTGAAGGTAGTTACGCCAGTCGCGATGAATCAATTAAGTTTACAACTTATCAATGGAACCATAGTCTAGGAGAGGTGATCTCCCAATTAACACGTAATGGCCTGTTCCTCGAATGGCTGCACGAGCATGATAGAGCATCATGGATGATCTTTCCCTTCATGAAAAAAGAAGGTGAGATGTATACTCTGGATCATAAGTATAATATTCCACTCAGTTTTTCTCTCCTTGCCACGAAAAGGTAATATGTTCCAATAGTAACACTAACTACATGAGTAAATGTGTAATCACCTGTCATGGATTCACTGGTTTCTCAGAAGAAATGAATCCTTTGGGTGAATTCCTTGAGCGACATGGTTATAGCTGGCATAATCTGGTACTCCCTGGTCACGAAACTACTCCTGAAGATCTACGACAGAAGAAATGGATTGAATGGACAGATTACGTCAGTGATGAGGTCAGCAAAAAATTGAAAGAATTCGATTCAGTATATTTCATGGGTCTATCCATGGGTGGATTGATGACGCTCTGGGTCCTAGAAAATTTTCCAAATATCAAAGCAGGTGTGACTCTTTCAGCACCAGTAAAAATATTGAAATGGTATGAGAGATTGATTACCATTCTTCCAATTGGTTGGTGGGTAAAACGTACAGATGATGATATTAGAGATATCAATGATCCTGATCAACGAAAAATCCATCGTGCTTACTTAACATTTCACACAGATAGTGTTAAGCAATTACAGAAACTAGTATCCAATGTTAGGAATAATCTCAATAAAATCACTCAACCTTTGCTGATAGTCCATTCAACTCAGGATAAATCAATTCCTGTTAGCAATGCAGAAAAGATCTATATCTCAATTAATTCTGACCTGAAAGAAAAGTATATTGTTCAACAATCAGGTCATGTATTAACCAGAGATTTAGATAGAGATAAGATATTTTCAAAAATACTCGATTTCATTGCGCATAAAAAAGGGTAGTCACTACTTCACGCCCACCTTCACAAGCCAGGAGCTCTGTCATGTAAATCATTTCTGATCCTCTCTGGGCTTTCACCAGACTAGAGGTGAGAGTGGCCATCCCGAGAAATGGCCTCGTGCTCTGAACAGAAGATAAATACGCTCTTGATCTATCAACGTATTCTCCGATCTCGTTCAGGATTCATGATCGCTCATTACCTGTGGACACCCCTTTCTATCGGGAATGCCTCCTTTCGCAGGGAACTGCTCACGAGATCCTCCTGATCAACGCAGTTGACTACCAAATAAATAATATGCATATGTTATATTTAAATTTAATGTGGATACTTTTTCTAGAATTCTAATTTACTATATATTTTTCATCAACTATTATTTTTTAAATACGAATGGTTTTATTTATTTAACTTATCTTAAGCAAATGCGCGGGATTTAGGTAAAATAATATGCAATTCAAATTGCATCATTGAAGTAAAAATCTTATTTATTTCCTTTCTCGTTCTGATAATATCTAAAATTGTGTCACGATAACATTGTAATATATTTGTTCAAATGATCAAGTACATCATTAATCTGAATATCTTCTGAAGTAATTCCAGCTGTGGCTTCCTCACCTCCTCCATCACATGATAATTCATCTCCCACCCTAGTCGCCAATAATCCGAGATGAATGCTTTCTTTCGACAGCCTTCTCAGCACAAAGAATGCTTTACCACCCTGTCTTCTTATAGCCACACCAACAGGAGATTGAGTCATGGTTGCTGCAACATAAGCATTATGTCCCATACTGGCAACAGGACACTCTACAATAATACCAAGTTTACCCACTCTTTTGGCATGTGTCTGAATGAAGTTAACCGCGACAGATACTTCTCTCGATGCCATTCGTGCAGCTTCTACCACCTCAAATATTTCTGAAGGCAGAATTCCAACAGATAGTTTATCCACAATGGTTCGTTTTAGATTGTCATCATCAATGACCCTTGAAGCTTGTTTGAGTAGAAAGGCTTGATAATAAGTATTTGATGCATCATACAAAGAGAGCATATCTTTTAAAAATGGACAATCCATGGCATAATCTGCAATTGCTCCATAAGCTGCTAAGCAGGCCTGGTAGTAGTAAATTCTAAGATATTCGATTTTCTCATCATACAAATCCCTAAAAACCACTGCTGAAGAGGAGGAATTCTTCATACTTTGGTATTTCGTCACGTAATTAGATAATGTTTTATCCTCTATCTGTGAGGGGAGAATATGATTGTCGTAATAATAGATCTTATATTTCTCCTTTGCTTTACTAAGTCGTTCTAGTACGAATTGATGAGATTTCTGACTAATTGCGATATCCACGATAAACAAAATATCCATGGTTATTACCCTGCGTTCCATCTCCCTCATCACTTTGTGTAACTGTGACGCCTTAGAAAATAATACAAGTGCCCCAGGATAGATAGTTTTGATTAATGCAGCCGAGCAAAGACCATCTGCATCTCCATGTGCAATAATTCCAACATTTTTTTTAACAAAGGATTGCAAGTCAATTCTTCAAGAATAATGAGGAATATTAATTTTCAGCCCAGCATACGTATAATTTGAATGAATTCTTCAAGTAATTTATCATTTGAGATCTCCAGAGATCAGTGGAACTCACCATAAGTGGCCCTTATTCGACAGGTTCCCTCATCACTAACCATGCAAGGTCCAATGGCTGTTTCTGGAGTACATCGCTTCATAAAATGAGGGCAGGTAATTGGATCTACCTTACCTAGCACAACAGAACCGCAGAGGCATCCCTTGGCAAGATGCACATCATCAGGTATTGGCTCTTTTAATAATAATTTTGCATTATGTGAGGAAAACTGATCTTTCAATTCATATCCTGATTCGGGAATGATCCCTATTCCCCTCCATGTAGCATCAACAATATCAAATACATCTGATAACATTTGTTTTGCTTTAATATTCCCTTCAGAGGTCACCACCCTTGGATATGCATTATTCACCTCAGCTTTCCCTTCAAGAATTTGATCAAGAATACGATCGATTGCTACAAGAAAATCAAGTGCATCAAAACCACCCACCACAGAGGGAATAGAATATAATTCTGGAAACTCCTCGTATGGTTTGGTACCAATAATTGTTGATACATGGCCTGGAAGCATAAACCCATCTAGATTATGATCAGGGTCAGAGAGAAGTATATGCATGGCTGGTGGAACTAACCTGAAATCAGAGATTACATAGAAATTATCAGGTGGATTATCGAGGAGTACATGGGCTGTCATGGGAGCTGTGGTCTCAAAACCTACACCTAGCCAGATTATATTTTGATTAATATTGTTTCTTGCGATTTCTACAGCATCGGACACTGAGTATACCACACGGATATCAAGTCCTTCTGATTTGGCTTTGGCAAGTGTTACCAAATGTGCATCAGGAACTTTGAACATATCACCAAAGGTGACTACAATTGCCCCGTCTCTGGCAAGTGCAATTGCTGTACTGATATGGCTACTGGGACATATACACACCGGGCATCCAGGTCCGGAAATAATTCTTAATCCCTCTGGTAGTAGTGAACGTATTCCTGATCTAGCAACCGTTGCCTCGTGTGTGCCACAGATGTGCATAATCGTCACTGATCTTCCAATCTTACTGAATTTTACAGCAATGGATTCTAAAATATTTCTGGCTATGGTTCGTGATCTGAATTTATCCAATTTAGGAGAGGTATCCTGAAAACGCATGGATTCACCTACTGACCCGGTACCCCACCTATCTGTTCATATGATGCCAAGATCTCTCTTGCCTTCTCCTCATCCACCTTGGCAATGGCAAAGCCTGTATGAACTAGAACCCATTCATTAATATGTAAGTCATCAGCCATTAATGAAATAGTTATGGTTTTTTTTACCCCATTTATATCAACTAGGGCTTTGTTTTGATCAAGAATCTCAATTATTTTTGCCACTACGGAGAGACACATGAATAAAGGTCTTGTATAGATGAGATATAGTTTATTACAGGAATCTAGATAAATGTCAAACAAATCTCTATTTCATATACAGATCACCGGCGTGGTACAGTCTGTTGGGTTCAGACCATTTATCAAGAATCTTGCTGATGATCTCAGAATATCTGGGTATGTCCGAAATCTTGCCAGTGCTGGGGTAGAGATTGTTATGCAGGGAAGTAGGAGTGATGCAGAGAAATTTCTTGTAGCAATAGAAGAGAGAAAACCAGAATTGGCATTGATCCTGAATACTACCCTCAAACAACTTGATGAATCTGAGATTGAGTTTTCTAACTCTTCTTTCATCATTGTTCCTAGCAAAGAAATTCATACGGATAAAGGTATATCTCCACTTCCTCCAGATATAGCCATTTGTTCTGCATGCTCGGGAGATCAAAAAGAGGGACGACGAAAAAATTATTCTTTCATCTCTTGCACAGATTGTGGGCCACGGTATTCTGCGATTCGTCGAGTTCCATATGATAGAATCAACACGGCATTTGGTGAATTTCCCCTCTGTAATGAATGTGAAGCAGAGTATACCCAACCGAAAGATCGACGGTTTCATGCACAGACTACCTGTTGTCCATTTTGTGGCCCCCATTATGAGGAATACCATAAAAACCTAGAAATCAAAATAATCTCAGATTGGGCAAATATCCGGCGTGCTCTTGAAATGGGAGAGATCTGGGCTATTATGGGTCAAGGGGGCACACACCTAGTGACCAATGCACATCATGAGCCAAGTGTGGGAAAACTTCGATATCAAAGACGAAAACAGAGTGATAAGCCATTTGCTGTCATGATGCGCGACATAGAATCAGTCAAGAAGTATTGTTATACAACTGAGGCAGATGTACGTCATCTTATCTCTGCTCGTAGACCGATTCTAGTACTTAGAGTCAGGGAACCGGGTTTATGGAAAGAGATCTCACCAGGACTTCAAACACTTGGTGTGATGTTGCCCTATTCCAGTATGCATCATCTTCTGTTTGATGATCAGATTGATTGTTTGTTGATGACCTCTGCAAATCTTCCTGGGCTTCCCATGCCTATTACACCTGACGAGGTGATTTCTCAACTTACCTCTCTTGTTGATGGGATGCTCCTACATAACCGTCCAATTATTCAACGGGTAGACGATAGCGTATTGCGTTCACAAGGTGATCATCATCTCATCATCAGACGATCAAGGGGTTTTGTACCCCAACCCCTGTTTCATAAGGATCTTCAGCATCTGCGTGCATTCGCAGCTGGAGCTGAGGAAAATGTCACTATATCATTTGCCAAGGATGGATGGATCATACCCAGCCAGCACCTAGGTCATATAGTCAATATTGAATCGCAGCGATTCATGCAAGATACTATTGAACATCTAAGAGGTCTCTATCATCTAGATTTTGAACATATCATTGCAGATTACCATCCCAATTTCATTAGCAGATCATCAGCTCAGGAGCTTGCTAGTATTCATCAAGTCCATTTTCACACAGTACAACATCATGTAGCTCATGTCGCCTCACTTGCTTTCGATCAACAGATACCTCATGATGAATCAATACTTGCATGGGCATGTGATGGATTTGGCCTGGGAACCGATAACAATGCTTGGGGATCTGAGTTAATCCTGCTTCAGCAAGGTGAATGGAAACGGTTGGGAAGCACTTGTGACATCAATTATAATGGTGGTGATAGAAACAGTATTCATCCTGCAAGGATGCTTCTCCATTACCTTACTGAAATAGATTTCAATGTTGAGCAGGAACTTAAGTCACAGATCCTGCATAATCTAAAGGGAGGGGAGGTGGAATACAAGTATATCACTCAATCACCCAAAAATATTATTACTTCTTCCTTGGCAAGATTATTTGATTCAGTGGCAAGCCTTCTTGATGTGGCACAGTTCAGAAGTTATCGCGGAGAACCAGCAATAAAACTCGAGGATCTAGCACTATACTCAGATAAAAGCTTCTCCATAAATCCTGATGCCTATATCACTACTTCAGAAATACCCTTAATTGACACAAGGAAGATATTTGAAGAGGTTATGGGGATGTATAGAATCGAACCAAGAAAACATATAGCGAAATTCACTCATGATGCTGTTGCTCAAACTATGGCATCACTTGGAAGAGAAGTTGCTAATGACCTAGGGATTTCATCAATTGGCTTTACCGGTGGAATTGCATACAATAAAATTATCACCGATGGTTTGCGACAAACATTGGGTAATGCGTTGCTACTACACAAACAGGTTCCCCCGGGTGATGCCGGAATTTCCATTGGTCAGCTGAACTATCTTGGTATGAGAATTGAAAAATGAGCTTTGCAACTGCGATATTGGGATAATTTTATACCTCTCTACATCTCTCCCCATGCTGATGAAAGATAAAACAGTTGATTTATCCATGGGTGGTGGAGGAAAAAGAATGGATCTGCTTATAGATCTAATCGGTAAGCATATCGGAATCACAGATGGTGAAGGGGATATTGTGGGGCCACAAAGTATGGATGATGCTGCTGTAGTTACGATTCCAGATGGCACCTTTCAATTGGTGATAACCACAGATAGTCACACGGTAGATCCCATTTTCTTTCAGGGTGGTAATATTGGTGATTTGTTAATTGCTGGAACAGTAAATGATCTGACTGTTATGGGAGCAATTCCTAAATATCTGACTATCGGTATGATAATAGAAGAGGGATATCTTATTGAGGATCTTGTACGGATTTGTGAGACCATAGGAAACAAAGCAAGAGCAGCGGGGGTGAGAATTATTGCTGGAGATACAAAGGTTATGCCTAAGGGAATGGTATCGAATATTGTCATTAATTCTGCAGGAGTTGGGTATCTGTATCGTGACCCGATACGAGATTCTGCTGCACAAATTGGAGATAAGATCATCATTACTGGAGAGGTGGGTAATCATGGTACAAGCTTGATGGCTCTTCGGGAAGGTATGGAATTCACAACAACATTGCAATCTGATGTAACTGCTCTATGGCCTGCTGTGAAGGAGATCACGGCAAATACAAGTGTACATTGTATGAAGGATCCCACAAGGGGAGGTTTAGCAACAGCATTGAATGAGATTGCTGAGAAATCAAATGTGTGCCTGGAAATTGATGAGCTATCTCTGCCAATAAATGAACAGGCTCAAGCAATTGCAGATATTCTCGGTCTTGAGATGATGGAGATATCAAGTGAAGGAAGAGCTGTGATGGTAGTTGCTGCCGATGCAGCTGATGAGATCATCGAGAAATTACATAATCAAGAGATAACTCAAGGCTCTGTTATTATCGGCGAGGTTAAGGAATCTCCCAAGACAAAAGTGTTAGTAAAAACTGATATTGGAGGTACAAGGATTCTGGAGAAACCCTATGGCGAACCCATACCTAGAGTGTGCTAATCTTCACAATGTCCCATTTTATGCAATTTTCCATATTTTACGATAATTTCACCAATCTCACGGATTCTCTTCTCAATACTTTCATCTAAACAGTTACCTTCCTTATCAAATTTCTTAGATGCACGTGGAATAGATACATGATTGGGGATGGTCCAAGCATGCAGGTGTCGTGTTACCTGTCTCAACCCATTCAATGAATTAGTAGCTCCAATACTACCCCCAGCCACTCCTATGAGGCCAACCAATTTATTGTCAAATTCATTTCTACCTAGAAGATCGATGGCATTTTTCAGTACCCCTGAGAAAGATCCATGGTACTCAGGAGTACCTAGAATAATACCATCTGCTTCAGCAACTTTTTTTCTGAATCTGAACACATCATCAGGAAAATCCTCCTCATTATCATACTGCTCACAGAACATCAAATCATAATCTTTCAGATCTATGAGTTCAGTATCTGCTCCCAGTTTGGCAGCAGCATCTAGTGCGATAGCTAGTGCATATCGGGTGTAGCTTACTGTTCTCAAGCTACCTGCTATGGCTATTACTCTATAATTACTCATAATATTCAGTAAATGATATCATTCATATATGTTTTGTAAATTGGGCTTGATTAAACAGTATTCACATCATGGCTCTTGCTTTCTTGAAGTCCAGAATTGGTTATTCTGATGAATTTAGATAAGCTCCACATTTCCTCTATGCTCTTGGCTCCAGTATAGCTCATCCCTGATCTCAATCCTCCTACCAACTGACTAAGCACATCCTTTACAGATCCCCTGAAGGGAACGACTGCCTCCACACCCTCAGGAGTATAATCCTGAGCAAACTCATCATCAAAACTCTTACCAGTTGTTCTGCTTTCTCTTCCAAGGCTGGCACCTAGTGATGCCATTCCCCTGATTACCTTTACACGCCTGCCATTACGTGTGATTGGTACACCCGGAGATTCAGTTGTACCAGCTAGTAAGTTACCTAGCATAACAGTGGATGCACCAGCAGCAATTGCCTTTGCTATATCACCACTTCTTCGGATACCACCATCAGCAATAATCGGTATATTTTCATCATGTGCTACTTTGGCTGATTCCATGATGGCATGCAATTGTGGTACACCAGAACCAGCTACCATTCTGGTGATACAGATAGATCCAGGTCCAACCCCAACCTTGACTGCATCCACACCATGTGAGATCAAAGCCTCAGTTCCCTCTGCAGTAGCTACATTGCCTGCGATGAGTTCAACCACATCATCATATTGTTTACGAATTTTTTTGATAGTATCTATTACCAGATTGGAATGTCCATGGGCAATATCAATTACTATTGTATCTGCACCAGCACCAAGTAACGCATCAGTTCTATCAAGGTAATCGTCTTTGACTCCAATGGCTGCCCCCACACGTAACTTACCCTTCTCATCAAGGGTGGCATTGGGATACTTGCGTTGTTTTTCAATATCCTGGGTGGAGATAAGGCCTTTGAGATAACCTTTATCATCAACCAGTGGTAATTTCTCTATCTTATTCTTCTTGAGGATATCTTTGGCTTCCTCGCTACTTATTCCAGGCTTGGCAGTGATGAGTTCCCTTGTCATTAATGTATCTAATCTGATGGACATATCATCTTCAAAGAGCATATCTCTCTTAGTCAAGATACCTTTGAGTTTGTTCTGTTCATCAGTAATCATCAATGAGGAGACACTTTTTTCTGTGAGAAGTTGTTGTGCCTCTCCCAGTGTATTGTAAGGGAGGAGGGTGTAGGGATTTTCAATCAATATGCTCATTGATCTTTTTACTCGAGATACCTGTCTCACTTGCTCCTCAATACTCATGAACCGGTGAATGATTCCTATCCCTCCATTACGAGCCATGGCTATGGCCATTTCTGCTTCAGTTACAGTATCCATATTGGATGATACGACAGGGATATGCATACTGATATTTCTGGTGAGTTTGGTAGTGGTGTTGACATGCTTTCGAGATGATACTTCTGAATAACGTGGAACCAAAAGTACATCATCAAAGGTCAAGCCTGTCTCAATGGATGTCACAGATGATCAAGGTGATTTAAGTTAAAAAATATTCTTTCACTCATCAAGATTACTCCTATCTCTATTAGTAAAAGAGTGAAGAGCAAGAGAAATCGGTACGAATTTATCGATGAATATTGATGGACTTGTATACATTGTATACATTATACTGTTATAATTGCATGTATCGATGAAAGAACATATACAATGTATGCATTATTAATATGAAACTAAAAAAAAATAAATTAGATAAGGTCCAAGGAGTGATTAATTATCCAAATATTGCAAATAGTACAAGCATCCAGAGTGCAAATAGAAATAGAGGTCCAAAGATCTTACCCCAGGGAATAGGTTCTTCATCCTCATCCGTGGGATCCTCCCAGAATTTTTTACTATGTGTCTTCTCCCATTTTTCAATATTGCCTTGAATTCTATCCAGAGATTGATTTATCTTCCACAAGCGCTGATAATCATATTCCGTTTTTGGTTTCATTATCTCCATAAAACTATGTTCAAATTTTGCTCTACACACAGGACAATAGTTTTTCGTGAGTAACCAGGCAGCCAGATGGTCATGATGGTATATGTTTATGCATGATGGACATCTGATCTCATCTTGTTCACTGGTATCCTTATAACAAATATTGCATCTATAATCCTGTTCTAGCACTAAGTATCTTGGGTGATTTGAATTATAAAAAACAATCCAAATCATGCTGATAATTTACTCATCTGGTACTATTTGCATAACAGAAGTACCGGACAGATGTCTCCATCTACACAAAGTATTAAATTGATCTGCATATCTGGTCATTCATGGCTGAGTATAGCATCTACTCATGGAATGTTAATGGAGTTCGTGCGGTGATCCGTAAGAAGGCATTTTCATGGGTAAAAAAACATAAACCCACGATTCTAGCACTTCAAGAGACCAAAGCATCAGAGGAACAGGTTGATGAGGTAGCTGAACTGCAATCCTACCAATCAGATTGGCATGCTGCTGAGAAAAAGGGATACAGCGGAGTGGCCACTTTTTACCCTAAATCCCTCAAAGCAAAATCAGAGACAAGCATGGGATTTGATGAGTTTGATTCCGAGGGCAGGGTACTAATGACAAAATTCAAGGATTTTACTCTGATTAACTGCTATTTTCCCAATGGAAAGAAGAATGCAGAACGCTTGGATTACAAGATGAGGTTCTATGATGCTTTTCTGGAGCTGCTTCAGGAACTACGTGCTAAGGGTGAATCTCTGGTGATTTGTGGTGATGTGAATACTGCACACAAGGAGATCGATCTTGCAAATCCCAAGCCAAACAGTAAATATTCAGGATTTCTACCAGAGGAGCGGAAATGGATCGATAAATTGCTTGATGATGGCTTCATTGATACTTACAGGGCAATACATGGTGATGTGGAAGGTGCCTTTACGTGGTGGTCAATGAGAACCAAAACAGCCAAGGAAAATAATGTGGGCTGGCGTATTGATTATTTCTATATATCAGAAGACCTAAAGGATAATCTGAAGGATGCCTCTATCTATCCAGATATCGAGGGTTCTGATCATTGTCCCATCAGCATTTCCCTGGAGTTCTGATTATTTGACCTTAGCCTATTCTGCGGATCAATCAGAGATCTATTATGAATTGGAAGGAAGCGGGGAGATAACACTATGCTGGATATATGGTGCTGGTGGTGTGATTGAGCACTGGACACTACAACATTTCTTTCGTGATCGATACAAGAACCTCTACATAGAGCTTGCAGGTCATGGAAAAACCAAAAGTAAGAGAAGGAAATACACCATGGAGGCATATGCACAGGATGTAGCCGCGGTGATAGAACAGGAGGATCTAAAGAAGGTCATCCTCATCGGTTGGTCTATGGGTGGACCAGTAATCCTTGAAACTGCAAAATTACTTGAGCATCGGATCATCGGTTTGATTGGTGTGGATACATTCTTTCCCTTCGAGGGGTCACTCTACGTCAAGAATACGCCAGAAAAGACAGAGGAGATTGTATCCTCGTTTAGGGGAGAAACTGCAAACAAGATGTGGGACCTGTATTTGTACCATATGAACAACGGAATCAAGGTGATACAGGAGTTACAAGATAAATTCAAACAGATTACTCGGTGTCCTGAGCATGTTTTTCTTTCAGAGCTTCAGGAGGTATGTACATGGGATGTCTTACCTCATTTACAGAATAATCGCGTTCCCCTTTATGCCATAATGGCAGGCCTATCCGTACCCCATGATCAACGACCCAGCTTTGAGCCATACATAACCACTACTTATATGGAAGGTCATGGTCATTGTTTACATTGGGCTGATGCAGATACATTCAACTCTCTACTTCAAGAATATATCACCGATATCGAGCAAATGCAATGAAAAAAATCATTTGATGATCTGATTTCTTATCCCCTTACTCAAGTCTTAATATTGCACTTTACTCCAAGAATCTGTGAGTGATCTATCAAATCAATTCAAAATGGCAAAATATCTACCCAATGAGGAGATCACAACCATTGCCAATCTTGCCATGAAGCTTAACAAACCTGTGCTAATGGAGGGTCCTCCAGGAACTGGCAAGACATCCCTTGCCACCGCAATAGCCTCAATAACTAATTCGACCCTGTATAGAATTCAGTGTTATGAGGGTATCACCGCTGAACAGGTGATAGGAGAGTATAATTACCAGAAACAACTGATAGAGATCGCAAAACAGGAGGGTACTGATGTATTCAGTCAAGAATTCTTCATTGCCCGACCATTACTTCAGGTACTCCAGAGTGATGTACACACTGTACTATTAATAGATGAAGTAGATCGAGCTGATGAGGAATTTGAGGCATTTTTACTAGAGGCACTTGGTGAGAATCAAATCACCCTGCCAGAGCTTGGAACCATTAAGGCAAAGACAAAACATACCATTATCCTTACTTCTAATGGCACCCGTGAACTCTCAGGTGCTTTGAGACGTAGATCCCTGTATCTCTCCCTAGATTATCCCAGTAAACAACGTGAGATTGATATTGTTGCGTTACATGTACCTGAGCTTCAACAATCAATAGTAGACAGAATTGTTGCCATGGTTCGCAGAATACGGAGGCAAAACAACATAACTCAGGCACCTAGTATCTCTGAAACCATAGACTTTGCACGATCAATACTCATTCTTGGTGAGGAATTCATGCAAAAGGAAAGGGTAGAACGATTATTGGGAATACTCGCTAAAAATACTTCTGATCTGCAGATTCTTGAAAATATGCTACTTACTGACGAACTACTGGGATGATTTCATGCAGCAATCACTTAGCGATATTATTGATAGGCTGGATCAAGCTGGATTTGATATATCGATAGCGGAACGCATAGAATCACATACCCTACTGCTCCTTGTGGATTCACAATTGGAATTGAAATTGGGTCTTCGTATGTTATTTGCCAAGAATAGACAGCAGCAACAGCTTTTTGATTTGCTCTGGGACCTTGGTGAGATTCAACCAGAGGAAAAAGAACCTGAACAGGAACGAGGTAAACCAATTGAATCGCTTGATCTGTTGCCTCAATATGGTTCCACAGATTTTTGTGCCAATGGTGTAGCGCCAGGGGGAAGTGGTGGACAAGCACAGGGGATGGGGTCTGGGTTACCCGGAATGGATGGCTATACAGCCCTCATTCGGTTTGATTCCTCCTTTAAAGGTACGGTGCGGCAGTTATTGCAGGGCAATATACGTAATGCAGCAGCAAATATGCTTAGATTGATAACAGAGGCAACTTATACCATTGATCAGCTCATGCAGGCCAAAGGTGAGGCTATAGCTGAGATTGAATATATGCTCAGAGAAGTTGCACCACAGCATACTGATTACCTATTGAAGGAAATGGAACAGGAATATCTGAAACTTATAAAAGAGAGAATGGATATCATGGACAATCTCCGGGTGAAAAATCCACTATCTGCCATTGAGATAGAAGATTTACCACTAATCTCACTTGCAGCATCTCCTGAATTATCACTAACCTTACGAAAATTGGGTAGAAAATTGGCCAGTAAGCATAAACGACGTAAGAGACATGGTAATCAGAAAATCAATCTTCGCCAGACCATCAGGGCCAATATACAGCATGGTGGAACCATAATTGAACTAAGAAAACAGAAGAAAAGAAAAGAAAAACCAAATTTGCTGTTACTGACCGATATTAGTTCAAGTACACTTCATGCAACACGATTATTTTTGACTATTATTTGGCATGCTAAAGAAGTTTTTCGAGATATACGTTTCTATCAATTCATCGGATCTTGTTTTGATGTGACTACTGAATTCAAAACTGCCAAATCGATTGATGAGGGGATGAAACGAGCACTGAACAACTGGAATGCCAAAACAGAGGGAAGGGAAAACTCCGATTACTATCGTGCATTTCTAAAATTTGAGCGATACAATCAGCATCGTTTACGTTCCTCTACAACTGTTATTGTTCTTGGAGATCTTCGTGATTGGTTAGGTCCATGGACGAATAATGTACCACAATCATCAGTGGTTCTAGGTAGGATAGGTAAACGAGTAAAACGAGTTATTGTGCTTAATCCAGAACCCAAAACTGCATGGGATACAGGGGATAGTATTTGTAAATACTGTATTAACGAAGGTATTGACGTATATGAGACCACAAGTCTGGCTCAATTGATAGATGTGATATTGAATATTATTGATTAATACGCGAGAAATACAATACGACATACATATTACATCTGAATATTACTCATATGTATGAATAAGATAGTAAAATGTAGGTAAATCTGATTATCATTTTTATATTGATATTTTATTATTATATTCAATCAATAATTAATATTTTGAAATAATTGTTATTTAACTATCTACTTTATATAATTAATATTCAAATGAATATAGAAAAGTGCTATAATTCAATTTAATATTAAAAATAATATTCATCTATAATATCATAAAATATTTTGAACTCATAATCTATTGATTACTAAATAGATATCATATATTAAAAAGTAAAAGAAAAATCATTTGAGCATCAAAAAAACGATAATTCACATGTTTTAAAATAAACTTGGAATATTATGGCAAGGACTCGGTTTAGTGGTCCTGTCTGTTAAATAGTTTATAACAGCCACATATAAAATATATATATTTCAAATAGATTCACACAAATATATAGAATATTGAAAATTTGAATATTTTAGTTTTATCAATAAAGTTGAACTGCAAGAAAATTATTATTTATAATATTAATAAATTATTAAAGTTAAAACATTATTTTAATCCATTTTTACTCGAATTCATTTCAATTTCATTCATAAAATTATAATTGTATTAACGCTATTTATTAATGGACTATTGTTAAATACTATTTTCGAAATATTATATTATTATATACTTAAATGCAAAATTATCGATTTATGTATGATATTTTATATAATATCAGAATTCATGAAATTTTTTGAAAATTATAATGTTTTTTCAATATTGATACACTTAATTAAAATTAATTATTAATTTGAATATTTATTATAAACATTAAATAGTAATAAAATTAAAATTAAAAGTTAGATAAATAATGTGTCTTAACAGTATATGTTAGATTAAATGAATAATAAATTAAACATGAATTATTACAATAATCGCATACCAATATATTCATTATTTTTGTATAGGGATTCGTTACCAGGTGTTAAAGCCAATCCGACAATGCTAATCAATATTTTTTTTCTAGTTTTTTGAAACCTCAATTATACTCTATCCAAGATAGTGACAATTTTTCCTTCTCTAAGAAAGTACTGACAATCTGCATATTTTGATATTAACTCATGATGTGTCTCCATGATAATTGTGCAATGTCTTAGTTTGTGTACACAACCAAGCAAACTCATAAAAATTTCCATAATTTGTTCCGGCATCTCTGCAAAGGGTTCATCTAGAAAAACAACCTCAGGAGGATCCTTGAATAATGCCAGTAAATCAATGAAAAATGCATTATAATGTGCATTTGTTGCTTGTAATCGATTAAATAATTGAAGGATATCTGCTCTTGTTTTTTCATCATATTTCATGAGGTGAAAATTCAGAGTTTCCTCATTTGCAGGCATTTTCGTGCTCTGAGAGGGTATCATTATCGCACCTTCGATAACAAAAGCCATCTTTTCACCTCGTAGCAGGGTCATCTCCTTTACTTGGAGATCACCAAGTGGTTGACTGCCGAATAATATCTCACCACTTTGTGGATGATCAAAACCCAGTAAGTATCGCAACATCGTACTTTTTCCTGATGATGCTGGACCTCGAAAAACTACTAGCTCATGCTCACCTATAACTATATTATTGACAATATCAAAATGTTTGTTGAACAGATCTATCCCCTCAAACATTACCTTCTCCGGTTTCTTCCTCCTCACAGGATACTCTGAGACAAATGGCATATTAAGTAATTGTGTCTTAAATGATGAATATTGATTATACAACTCAGTGGACTTCTCCATGCCAAATTTCAAATAATAACTTATCTGGGCCAGATGTTCTTTGAACAGCAGTAATAAATCGAGAAATTTATTTTTCTCACTGAGATCATGTCCCATATCAAGAAACTTTTTGGCTAATTCATATTGCTCAAATTCAATATGATACTTTCCAAGTTCTAATAGAATCTCACTCTTCTCATAAATGGAAAATGAATCTAGATTATCAACAGAATCATATTTTTCATTTTTCTGTTTTTGTCGACAAGCCATATGTATTTCATATTTCTTTGCAATACCAGGTAATCCGGTTGCAGTTAGTTGAATCTCTTTGATTAATTCTAGAACTTCTTCAGAGTACTGCTTACCAGTATCCTTAATCCGTAATTCAAGATAGTGTATCTTAATCTGGAAATAGATGATTTTCTCATCTTCTGTTAATCTATTCTCAAAGAAACTGATGATTCTCAAGTATTTTTCCAATTCTCCCATTGAACGATGATAATGATCATGTTTCATGAATTGTTTGAATATATCAATAGAAAGTTCAATCACTTTGAGTTCATTGAATATCTCACCTGTTGATTGAACAAGCCGTTCACATTCCATCAGGTATGATATTGCTTCCTCATATGCCTTTTGTTTGAGATAGACCCTGCTCTTAACATAATATATCTCAAAAAGGTCATCTACCTCTATTAGAGCCTTAAATATCTCCTCAAATTTATATTGATGGAGTAACAAGGTATACTTGTCCACAGCTTAATTTTTCTTGTTTCTGTCTATATACTTTTGTCATAGATAAGCATAATTTTCACAATAATCATCTTGTAAACTGAATTTGAAAGTTCTTCAGCAATTTCTCTAGCAAAATCCCTGTTATAGGTGAAATACCTTGATGTAGTTACAACATCTCTTGAATTTGATTAGCGTTGGTTGATGATCTAGATGAACTTCAGAAAAAACTTCACTTTGAGTATATGATGCTCAATCAGAGGCCAGCAATTAATGATTTCATCTATATCACTAGGTTTAATCAGAAAATTTCCGTAAGTATCAGTATTGCATCATATGAACCACATACATTAATTCTACCCATTGATAGTATCAAAGAAATCAATCCTCAAACACTGATCATATCAGCCAATACCATATCATTTCCAAAAGATTTGAGCTTCCTAACTAATCTGGAGTATTTATCCATATCTGGAAAAATATCACAGGATCTCATACCCTCATTACGAATGTTACAAAATCTAAAATCTCTCAGTCTTGAGGATTGTGATTATCAATCAATCTCAGATGAACTATTTAATTTGACACAACTGGAGACCTTATCCCTGTATGATAATGATATCTCAGTATTGGATGAACGAATTGGAAAACTTACCAATCTCAAATTTCTTGATTTGTCAACTAATAATTTTAATGATATCCCACAGACTATACAACTTCTTACTCAGCTGGAGGAACTTATCTATACTGATAATAATCTCAAAATCATCCCGAATTGGCTGAGCAAGTTACCAAAGTTAAAACATATAGATTTTTCATACAATCCCCTTACCGATTTTAGTGTCCTTAGTAACATGAAACAGTTGAGTTCAATAAATCTAGGATATTGTTATTTGACTGATTTCCCAGAAGTGGTGACCCAATGTATCAACCTCACTGAGTTAACACTGAGTGGAAACGAAATTAGAATCATTCCATCTGACATAAAGGCCCTTACTCAGCTGAAACGACTGAATTTATTCTCAAACAAGGTGGAATCATTACCCAAGGAGATTAATCAACTTCTCTCACTTAAGTCATTGAATCTGGATGAGAACCTGATTAAAACTCTTCCAGATGAAATATGTCAACTGACTGAGTTGGAAACCTTGTTATTTACAAGCAATGTACTTGTTCAACTACCTGAGTGTATTGGTAACTTGTCTCAATTATCAGAACTTGGTTTATGGCGAAATAGAATTGAATCTTTACCTAAAAGTATCACCAAACTTTACAATCTAAAAATACTTGAACTATCTTCCAACCAGCTGACCAATCTCCCTGAGGATATAGATAAGCTTGCCCAACTCAGAATACTTGATATAGCAGATAATAACCTCGTATCTCTTCCTGAAGCTCTAGTACATTGCACTCAATTGGAGGAATTAATTCTGCTGCGTAATAAGCTTGAATATGTGCCTGAAATAATTAATAACTTACCAAATCTTCATGAATTATCACTTATGGATAATCCAATAGGCTCCCTCCCTACTTGGATCACAACAAAATCGTTCTTCTCTGATAAGTGGTTGGAGTTAAATGGGTTCATTCATCTTCCAATAAAATAATTGATTAGAAAAATTCCATTAATCCTTTGGTTTGAAATCTGTATGAGGCATCATAACCTTCAAAGCATCAGGTATCATTTCCATGCTGATATGTTGACTTCCCGTGGTAAACATTTCACCCTCTGCCTCATAGCACCAGGGTCGTTCCAGATTGATATCAATCTTCTTTCCTCGCTCATATTCTACGCCTTCTTCCTCCAGATGAGTACCCTTCTCTGCTTTTAGTAATAATCCTAGCATTTGTCTTCTGTTTTGTCCGTAGAAGAAATTAATCCCAAAATCTCCTCGTTGTGGATAATTCCCTGGCCATAATTTGAATCCAGACATCGATCCGGTCATCCCCACAGCAATCATATTGAAATTCTCCTCCCAAACTCGATCATCAATTTTCAATACTCCAGGATTGCTTTTGAGGGATAAAATCGCTTTTATGGCATATATTGTGTATTTGAATTCTCCCTTGAGCAACCTTGTTCCTTCAAGTGCCATTTTATTGGCAATAGCTGATACTCCACAGTCTGCATGTATCAGAAAATAATATGGACCTCCAAAATCACCATCGATTTTTCCTAGTTCTGATTGAATTACTGTACCATTCTGTAATGCCTCAAATGCCTCCACCGGATCAGCTGGGATTCCATGTGCAAAATGAAAATCGTTGCTGGTGCCACCTGGTAATGGCCCCAAGGTCAGATCAAGATTATCCCTCATTATTCCCTGAACGGCCTCATTGGTCACCCCATCTCCGCCCACGGTATACAGTTTATGGTATCCCATATCAGCAGCCATTTTGGTTAACTTAGTACCATGGGTTGGATATTCAGTGAATACAACTTGCATATCTGGAACTAACTGCCTAAATTTTTCCTCATGTTTTGCCCATTTTTTTTTCAACCGACCAGTATCGGCGGCAGGGTTCACAATGAAGAAAGGTGAATCATCTTGCATGTGTTCTGTGTTTCGAATGGGTATAAAAGGTATTCTTGTACATTCTGAGAATCATTGATCTGAGAATCTTTGCTGAGATGCTGTCAAATTGCCTTATAGTATGGATGACCTTTATATCCCTAGGATGCCTGTGACAACTATATGTCGAGGAAAGTTGTCATTTTAGGCGGTGTTGGGGCAATAGGAAGTGTTGCCACCGCTACACTAGTAAAGAGTGAGGTGTTTGATGAAGTTATCATTGCTGATCTAAATATCGATAAAGCTAATGCATTAGCAACCCAACTAGGTATATCTGCGGTGCATGTGGATGTCAATGATAAGGTTTCTCTTACTCAGGCTCTATCTGGTGCAAATGTGGTAGTTAACTGTGTTGGACCATATTTTCTATTTGCTAAGAAAATCATGGAAGTAGCCATTGAACTTGGGATGAATTATATTGATGTTAATGATGATTATGATGCCACAGTTGAGGTTCTCGAGTTACATGATAAGGCAAAGGAAAAAGGATTATCCATGGTTATTGGCCTTGGCTCTTCACCAGGTACTTCCAATCTCTTTTCAAAGTACGCTGCTGATAATTTATTAGATGAGACAGAGAGCATTGAGTATTATCACATACATGGAGGGGAGAAGGAGGGTCCTGGTGTGGTGGGACATAGAATCCACGGTATGCTCATGGATATCCCCGTTTGGATGGATGGTGAGATGAGATATGTGAAATTATTTGATCCAACTGGACAAGATCTCTCTACAGAATTTGATTTCCCACTTATCGGTTCTCATAAAGTATACATCTATCCACATCCAGAGATATTAACTATTCCTCAACATATCAAAGGAGTGAAAACTGTTCTTAACCGGGGTTCAGTCCTACCACATGAATATTTTGAACTCACACTGGAGGTTGTCAAGCTAGGAATGATTGATGAGGAACTAGTGGAGGTGAATGGTGTTTTGATGCATGCGTTTGATTTCTCTAGGTCTTGGTTGTTAAAACAGCAGCAGAAGATGTTAAAAGAGATGAATTTTGGTGAGATTAGGGGTTGTATATCCACAGTCATTCATGGTCAAAAGGATGGCAAAAATCGCAGCTACCAATTTGATCTGGTCTCAGCCGGTGGAATGGGTATGGGTGAGGGTACAGGCATGCCCGTGGCTGTTGGGGCTATAATGCTTGCCAAGGGTTTGATCACTGAAAAAGGAGTATTACCACCTGAAGCATGTGTAGATACAGTGGCATTTCTCAATATCATCAAGAAATTTCTTGGGATCAATGAACTAGGTGTTGATGGACCCCTTCGAATTACCATGATCGATGAGAACGGAATACGTTCACCTTTGACAATGTAAGCTCCTTCTAATTTTATCCTAAATTATATGATCCTAAGTAAAGAATTATTATTTTTTGGGTATTGAATACTCCTGAGGGATGAGAACTGGTAATCTATCTGGAATGATCTCCATAGTGACTTCTCTAGACGCATCGGTGAATATCTCTCCCTCAGCTTGAAAACACCATGGATTATCCAGTGATATTTCAACTTTTTTAGCAGTCATGTATCCCACCCCATCCCGTTTGATGTGTTCACCCTTCTCTGCAGCCAGCAAAAGTTTCAATAATTGCATTTTTGATTGTCCATAGCTAAACATGACTGCAAATTCTCCTCTTTCTGAGTAATTTCCAGGCCAAATATTATATCCAGCCATTAAATCAGTCATTCCTGCAGCAATCATGGTGAATTCCTCATTGAATTCCTTTCCATCTAATTTCAATGTTCCTGGATTATTTTTCTGCTTGAGAATGGATTTTATGGCGTAATAAGTATATTTTATCTCACCCTTAATGAATTTTGAACCATCTCTAGCTGCTTTTGATGTATTCGCACCTATTCCGCAACCTGAGTGAGTTAAAAAATAATATGGCTCTCCAAAATCCCCTGTCAGCTTACCAACATTTGTATTGAGGCTTTTTCCCTCTTGCATGGCCTTGAAGGTCTCAATAAGATCATAGTTGAATCTATGTGCATTGTGAAAATCGTTGGTAGTACCACCAGGTAGGATACCCAAGGTTATATTTAGGTTATGTTGCAGAATGGCATTCCCCACTTCATTTGCTGTTCCATCTCCACCTGCTGAATATATTATCTTATAACCACTTTTCGCTGCTTCTCGAGCCAATTCAATGGCATGGGTTGGATATTCTGTAAATCCAACTTCAATAGTATTACCAATTATTTGCTCGATTTGTGGTTGAAATTCTGACCATCTTTGCCTCAATCTACCAGTATCTGCTGCTGGATTTACAATGAAATAGGATTCCATATCCATACATTATGTTTTTCTATTAAACGTATATACCTAGCGAGAATAATTTGTTATGATTGAATATTTTTGCAAGAAATTAATCACCTTCTGATTAAACTCATCAATATTCTCCATGTTACTTACATGACCAGCATTATCAATGATATCGACCTCACAACTATCAATCAATCCCTGCATTTTCTCAGCATGCTTGAATATCGATTTAGCCTCAAATTTTCCATTAAGAATCAACGTAGGTACTTTGATTTTCTCAAGTGGTTGTAGGGAGAAATCGTAGAGTGATCCAAAAATCTTTAGATACTCAGATTTGGAAATTTTTTTCATCTCGTTCTTCTCGTATTCAATGATTGATCCATCACCAAGCCATTCCATACTTCTTGTTTTCTCTGCTGTCCAGAATGAAAATTTGATGAAATTAGTCACCCCCATTAATCGAATACTCAATAACATCAACCATTTAGGATACATCAATCTCATCATTTTATCCCAGGTAGTAATAGTGAGAGAAGCTGCTGTATCACATAGAATCAATGCAGATAGGCGGCTGGGATATTTTGTAGCATATACTTGTGCAATCATACCACCTAAGGAGAGTCCACACACAATGGGATTGTTAATTTCTAGAGCATCCATTAACATTAGCAAATCATGAGCATATTGTGCAATAGTATATTTTTTTAGAGGAGTAGATCCTGTTTTCCCATGTCCTCTAATATCATATGTGACTACCCGAAAATACTGTGAAAAATACTCCATTTGAGGCTTCCACATCGACAGGCTAACAAATGCACCATGTATCAGGACAAGACTTTCTCCCTCACCAGAAAGTTGGTAGTGAACTGTTGAATTATTAATATTCAAACTTGGCATTCTTATTTTTCATATTTTTCTCACGATATTTTAAGATACAATGAATTCCTATGGATAATTGATTCGAATTTATGAGGATGAGTAATTTTGAATATTAGTTGATAGTTATTAAAAATTGTATTGGAACAGCAATATCAGTACGGTATTAACGCTATTAAATCTGTGTTAATTGAAATTAATTTGATATTTGATGAATTTCCTGGTATTTAGTAGAAGATTTAATTAAATAGGTTTTTAATTTTTTTTTTGTTACTTAATAGAATGGATTATTTTCAAAATAAATCAACTTAGTTAAACTAATGCAATAATTCTTTGTTCAGAATTCAAATACTTTAGGATAAAACTGACATAACTTATTAATTGAGTATGTAATCAAATAAATGTAATGGTCGACTTTGCAATTACCAAGGATGAGATTGTACAAAATTCAGTCAATGTATGGGCTTTTGAGCACCGTTATCTCTGGCTAACTCTCTTGCTAACATTTGGTATATATTTCCTTCCAATATCCATTTTATGGAAGGTTTGTCTCTACATTTTGCTTTTATGGTATGGCTCTTACACAATTAGACAACGTTGGCGTCTTACTTTAACAAACAAGAGAATAGTTGCACGAAGACTTTATCCACGTCCCTTAACCTACCTAAGTCGATCATTTAATTTTCCTTTTGAACATATTGAGGGAATGAGTAAAGGTCCTAAGGCAAATATTTTGGGATTTGTTCTTGGATTGCTGACTGCGACTAATCTAGGAATTAACCTAATACGCGGTAGGTCATTCTATAATGAACTTGAACTTCCAGATTCCATATCATTTATCTTCTGGATACTTCAATTCATTCCCTTCCTAAAACCAGAAGAAGATTTTGTTGAATCACAGTTGGAAGCTTATTATCAAGATATTGCCTCAGATGTGATTATTAGCCTAGGCTATTTTTTTCTAGCTGCAGGCGTCCTTTTGATTTTGATTTCCTATCCATGGAGAGAGACCTTATTGATAAGAATTCGGAATGCAGCAGATTTTAAATTAAAAGCTTCCATTCCCAGGGGCTTTGTAAGACAAGCTTACCTGAATCTCTATGGTACTAGCCCTGGAAAAATTCCCAAACGTTATGAAAGATGGGATTTTGGCTGGTTTAAGGGAGAAAAAATTGATGGAATCGCAGATATGGATCAGAATCTCTATTTGCTTAGAATAGTCTCCTCTTTTGGATTAATCACAACTGTTGTTAGGACAGTAACCTATTTTGGTCAAGGAATTCACATTTTCAGTCAGAATTTTTTCTTTTATGTGCTTCTAACCTCAGTTGATATCTTGACAATAATTTATGGTGTGAAATTTGCAAAATACAGTCATGAAATGATTATTACCAATAAACGAATAATTTTTGCACAGGAGATGTCTAAAATTTCTGGAATTTTAGGAAAAAGATTTTTCTTCATTTCAGATCTTAAACGTGATGATATAGCTGGTTTTGAGTTCCAGAAGGTAAATTCCCTTAACCTGGAATATCTTGGAATATCATTAATCCTTGCATTCTCCTCATTGTATCTCAGTTTTGCATTTGCTTCTTTTATTCCAGTGATATTGCTGGTAACTGCAATTCTCTTACTCTTCCTTGTGAACCAGACGTATATTAAATTTATTTTGAAAACGAAATGTGGCGATAAATGGGTTATGCGACATCAACTTGCTAACCCTCTTACTACATTAAGGAGATATATTGGAGATGAAAGTTCCTTGTTTGGAAAAATCCTGACTAATCGGCTTGAAGAAAAAGAGATTATCCAGATTATGCAAATATTACGCTCTCGTGATATCAAACTCCCTGTTCGTGATTTTGGGAAGGTAGTTAATCGTGCAATGTTTGAGTACCAAGAAGCCCTGCATCGGGAGCAAGGAACTGATATTACGGAGATTCAGCAAATACGGGCAAACACTATTGCTAAAAAACATGAGAAGTTATTACATCTTAGAGTCGAAGATCTTCTTCTCGTGAATGAACCAGTAATTTGGAAAAAATCAGTAGATTATCCAATAAGACTCAAGACTATCTCAATTTTTTGTGGCAGTTTAATTCTAATCATATTCTACCTTATCATAAGTAATAATTTTCTGGATCCTGTACTCGATAGATCATATACTGAATCTAGTGATATCTTTGGTATCCCAATTTTGACTTTGTTATTACTATCAATGCTTACGATCCTACTCTGGCTTAAGTTCTACTCTCTGCAAAAGGTTATCATCCGAATGACTCCAAATAGGATCTTTTTTGAACATCGTAGACATCCACCAAGGTTATTCTACCTTATCGGAATTAATCGAGAGACAACAATTTATGAGGCTCTACTCACACAGATTCAAAATATCACAGCTAAGAAAAATTATGTTTCCGGACATGGTGCAAGGTTATTCCTAACCTATATGCTTAAAACTCTAATATCATTGATAATTCTCGTTTTATTAACGTATTTTAGAGAAATATTTCTCCCAAGCATTCAATTATTCCCACGAGTGGAACTAGTTCTCTTCCTCTTCACCTTTTTGATCATCTTCACGATAATTCGTGGTGCCTGGAGTTTTGGAAATGGGATTATTGAATTGATACAGAGCTTCCCAACAATTTCAATGACTGCTGAGGGAATAGGAATACGGGTGGAAGTCCCATACTTGAGTTTAGTAGATGTGGCGGAGGCCCAAAAAATTATTTGGACAGGAGTTCTGATTAAGAGGTGAATTTATGAATAAGAAAAATGTTAAAAAGAAAAAATCAAACGCTAACAAGCGTGCCCATTCAGTTAAAAAAAGTACCCATTCAGTAAAAAGAGAAAAGAAAAAAATAAAGGCTCAAAAAGGTATTAATAGAGAACATGAACGTGTCTCTGAACTAATTACAGAGTTCCCTGATCTTGAAGAATATATTGAACCTATTGTAACTGTTGATGAGGTTACTACTACTCTAGAAATCCAAGAAGAACAGAAGAAGATAATTGCAGATGTCATTGCAGAGGTGGAGCATTCCCAAAGTTTAGATTCAAATGAGGATCCAACTGAAACTAGTGAAGAGATCACAGTAGATGTTTCGAATGATGATAATTCAATTTCGTCTGACACACAAAGTGATATTGACACTGAAACCTCAGCAGAATCATCAGTGGATCAATCCATGGACGTGTCAACTGTGAAAGAAGAAATTATCGATTCAAATTTACTTGATACCCAAAGTGATATTGATTCAGAATCCTCAGCAGATACATCAGTTGATCAATCCATAGAAACATTAATTTCTAAAGAAGAAATTATTGAGACTGCTTCAACAGTCTCACCATTAGATGAAATAAAAGATACACCTACATCCTCTCCAGAAGGGCCAATTACTGAAACTCCAACTCAATTGAGGATTTCTCCCTCAGAAGAAACATCAACACAAATAAATCAAGCTAGCTTAGATCCAGATGCAACAATTGGCGATGAACAGGCAGCTGAGCCTATTATCCCTATCAAAAGAGGCTTTCGTAGAGCTCATCAGAAAGGAAAAATCACCAAACTGATTGATACACTTCTACGTCCCTTCGTGCCCAATCTCCCTGTGAAATCTATGTTATTACGTGATGAGAGGCAGGTAGACTCTGTTCACTTGATTTATTTTGAAGAAGGTCAACTCCTTGTTGGGGTTCTAATTGGGTTTATCAGCATAATATCTCTGTTTTTTGATATACCTCTATTCTACTCTCTAGTTCTTCTAGCAATTGGTTTACTAGTTTTCTTCACTGGCTCAGTATCTGAGGAGATCTATCTAACTAACCAGCGTCTCCTAGTGAGACGGATTGATCTCCTTGAGCGTATATTCAGAGTTCCAAGAGATGAACAATACTTAATATCACAGGTTGTATCTTTTCAGGTAGGACGTGCTCCATTTAATCGACCTCTTCTCTATCTTTTAGTATTCATGACAATTGTGGATGCTTTTCTACCTGTTTACTTGTTATTCAAGATAATTGTATTTCTTTCTCTTCTCCCAGCGATATTCTTTGCCTTACGTATAGGTAAACGAGCATTCGTGTTTAATTTGTCTGGTGGACATATAGTGACTTTAGGTGCTCAAAAAGGGCTCCGCCTAGATTTCATCGATAATTTCTCTGAGATACTTCTTGATATCAATGCTATTCCACTTACTGGATCAATTGAAATTAAACCATAATTTTTGAACCTGATTATAGCCTTAGATTTGAAAAAATCTAATAAGTTATGCTTTCATATCCAGAATCTCATACTTATATCTTCCTCAAAAAGAATTTAAATCCTTGAATAGTCATCATATCATTTATACGAAATCCAATAATCTATCCATATCCTCTTTTGTATTATACAAGTGAGGTGAGATACGTATGGCATTATCTCTGTATGAAACGATGATATTCTGTCTCTTTAACTCTTCAACTCTCTGTTCTGCATTCTCCACCCCCAATTTTATAGCTGCACCACGATATTGTTCCTCTCTATTACTCATTAGCACTACATGATCTGGTAATCCTTGAATTAAATAATCCAGTAAGTATGTGATGTGTTTGTTAATTTTTTCAATACCTATTTCTAACAACGTATCTAGGCTTGACGTGTATGCAGATAATTTCGGATCTAAAGATTGTTGATATCGTCTTGCACCATGATTTGGCACAAAATCATTATGAGTCATATATCTCATACCATCTTCTCTTGCTTGCCATCCAATTAGAATGGTTTCAAAATCTTCAATAAGATTAGGATTAATATAAAAGAAACCAGTACCAATAGGTGCAAGTTGCCATTTATAGCCACCTGCTGCAATGAAATCCACCCCCCATTCTTCCGCTTTGAAAGGAGTATTTCCAATGTGCTGAATTCCATCTACCACCACTTTAGCACCGTGATCATGTGCTAAATTGCATATTCCCTTGATATCAGATTGCAATCCATTTGAATACTGTATTGATGAAAGGGCCACAATTGCCGTTGAACTATTAATAATCTCCTCCCAGTCCTCAAGTCTGTATTCTCCCTGAGAATAGGCTATGGTTTCAAGCTTCATTTTCTTTCTCTTAACTAGTTTTTGCCAGATATAACTATTTGTTGAGAACTCAATATCTGGGATTACTATTGATTGATTGGATTTGAGTGATTCTTGAATACCATCTGCTGATAGATGTAATCCAGATGCAGTATTTGTTGTGAAAGTTACTCCTTCAGCCTTACCACCTATGATCTGAGCAATATTTTTCTGTAAATAATCCCAATTCTGCAAAATCTCATCACGATCAAGTCCTGCTTCTCCTAGCCATGATTGCTTTCGGTTCTTCTCTTCGAGAATTTCCAATGTTTTTCTTGGAAGTAAACCAATTGATGCATTATTAAGGTAGGTAAAATTATCAGTAATATTGAAGGCATCTAAATCTCTCATAATCCGTAATTCCAGGTTACTTATATTAATTGTTTCAACAAGGAGTGTTTTGCAATGTTTTCAAAATGCTAGATTTGATTTATACATCTTGATAACTCAATTGCACCAAAGTTTATTTTCCATAAACGATTTGATAAATATTTTTTATTTGCGAAAAAATACCAGAACTATATGATAGTATTACTATCATACTTATTAATTAAGCTATGTATTACATTATTAAGAAGGTATAACTATGAGATTAGTAACTGTACACCTGCCAGAAGAGAGTTTAAGCGGACTTGATGAGCTAGTTAGGCTCCAGAAATATCCTAATAGATCTGAGGCCATTAGATTAGCAATTCGTGATCTTCTAAAGGATGAACTCTGGAATACCAGGACCTCCACTACTCGAAGATTTTAATCTTTGAGCTTGGGTTGATCTTGTTAATTTCAGATGAAATAACATTTAAATTGTGGTGGTTAATGTAATAGCATATGGCCATATCAAGCTATTTAATTGTAAAATATATTCATCTGTTATCCATTATCACCTGGTTTTCTCCATTGATAATAGTGATTATTATAAATCGTGTAATTCAGAGTTTGAAAGATGAAGATTCTCAAAGACAGGTTGTCAAGATTCTAAGTGCGAATGCAAAAATTGCATCCATTAGTGGTAGCTTAGCAGTAATTACTGGTGTATATCTAAGCATGAGTTTTGATCATTCTGAGATTTGGCTTATCATGAAAGAGACTATATGGTTACTTTTATTGATAGCTAGTTTCACCGTAATTCGTCCAGTTAGTAAGAAAATTGCCTCTTTCTCAGAATCTGAAGGATCAATAGATAATTTGATTCCAGAAATTGAAACTCTACAGAAGCGTGAGATGGTATTAGCAGCTTTTCTTTGTATCAATATTTTTCTTGTGATATTCAAACCATTTTGATCAAATTCCAGCAGATTCTAAAAGCTCTAATATTAGATATACAAAAGTAGGAACATTATCAATCTTAGAATAATAAAACTTTATCGCGAGTTAGTCTTTTTTAAATGAAATTTACATACTACTGTGTAGAGAAAATACTAGTGATTCATCATGAAACGAAAGAAAGAAGAAATTAAAGATGGAAGGCCCACCATTGAGTTATCTGTGGCAGAGGCAAAAAATCGAGATGTAATCAGAGGTAAAATACGCATAGACAATAAAGCAATGAAGGCCATTGGAGTTAGTACTGGTGATGAGGTTGAAATCATCGGAAAAGAGAAAATCACTGCTGCAATTGCCTGGCCGGCCTATCCTGAGGATCTAAACAGAAATATCATTAGAATGGATGGTGTGATCCGAGGTAATTGTGGTGCTAGTATTAACGAGAAAGTCATTATCAGAAGAGCTAATATTGAGAAAGCAAAATATGTTCTGTTTGCACAGACACAAAGTGCATCTAACCCACTTGAATTGGGTTTTGAGGCATTTATGAAGAAAAAATTGCTCGGATTTCCATTAACATTGGAAGATACGGTGATGATCCCCGTACTAGGGAGAGCTAATCCATTTGTGGTTCAAGCAATCAAACCAGAGGGAATAGTGGTCATCACTGAGGATACAGAATTAAAAATTTCTGATAAGCCACTCGATGAGAAAGGCATATCCTCTCATTTATCCTATGAGGATATTGGTGGTCTTGATGATGTCATACAGAAATTACGTGAGATGATTGAATTACCATTAAGACATCCTGAACTCTTTGAGAAGCTAGGCATTGATCCTCCAAAGGGCGTATTGTTACATGGGCCTCCGGGAGTAGGTAAAACGATGATTGCCAAGGCTGTAGCTAATGAGACTGATGCACACTTCATCACACTCAATGGTCCTGAGATAATGTCAAAATATTACGGTGAATCAGAGCAGAGATTACGTTCAATTTTCAGAGAGGCACAGGAACGAGCTCCAACTATTATTTTTATTGATGAAATTGACAGTGTAGCCCCCAAGAGGGAGGAAACAACAGGTGAAGTGGAACGACGTGTAGTTGCCCAACTCCTAGCAAGCATGGATGGCATTGCAGGAAGAGGTCATGTAATTGTTATTGCTGCCACTAATCGAGAATCTGCAATCGATCCTGCTTTACGCAGACCTGGTAGGTTTGACAGGGAAATAGAGATCGGAGTTCCATCAGCAGAAGGACGATATGAGATCATGCAGATCCATACTCGAGGTATGCCTTTAGCAGAAAATGTAGATCTGAAATACTTTGCAGAGATCACCCATGGTATGGTAGGTGCAGACCTAAAAGCACTTGCAAGAGAAGGAGCAATGCGCACTCTCAGACGATTTTTACCTGAAATCGATATTGAGGCTGACACCATTCCTGCTGAAATTCTGACACGTATGGAGGTAACTCATGATGATATCTCTGAAGCAGCATCTGAGATACAACCTTCTGCATTACGAGAGGTTTTTATTGAAGTTCCAGATGTCAAATATGAGGATATTGGTGGTTTAGAGGCTGTAATAGATGAACTCAAGGAAACAGTGGAATGGCCACTGAAATATCCCGAGGCATTCACCAGAATGGGGATTACACCACCAACGGGGATATTGCTCTTTGGTCCTCCAGGTACAGGGAAGACTATGCTTGCCAAAGCTGTTGCTAATGAAGCAGAGGCAAATTTTATATCTATTAAAGGACCTGAAATCCTAAATAAATTTGTTGGAGAATCAGAGCGTGGTATTAGAGAGGTATTCAGAAAGGCTAGATTGGCATCTCCCACGGTGATATTCTTTGATGAAATAGATGCGATTGCCAGTAAACGAGGTATGGGTTCTGAGAACTCTGTTACTGAGCGTGTAGTCTCACAGATTCTTACAGAGATTGATGGGTTAGAGGTACTCAATAATGTTATTGTTATTGCATCAACAAACCGACCATTGATGATAGATCCTGCATTGCTGAGACCTGGACGATTTGACCGTCTCGTCAATGTAAGTCCTCCAACATTTGAAGGGAGAAGAGATATTCTTGATATCTACTTCAGAAATATGCCCCTATCAGATGACGTCGATCTTGAGGAGATTGCTCATCAGATTGAGGGTTTTGTTGGAAGTGATATAGAGGCCTTGGCTAGGGAAGCTGGAATGAATGCATTGAGAGAGAATTTAAATACAGAAATAGTGACATACAAGAATATTTCTGATGCCATGGCATTAATTCATCCATCAATGACAGATGAAGTCATTGAGCATTTCAAGAAGGTTGAGAGTGAGTTAAAAACCAATTTTGTCAGGGATCAGTTCAAAAAAGATTTGTCTGATGATTTCATGTAGAATACTCGTGATCTAGAGAAATCTACAAATATTTTCACCCTATACTAAAATTATGTGTTCAGTTGAACTACCAGTCGTATCATCAGGATTAGATATTGGGATAATCCATCTGAACACCAAATCTGTTGAAGTCATCAATAACATTTTCTATGATTGCGCAAATACTGTGGAATGCTGTTCCGAATTGAGAATTCCAGTAACTGATCATGATATTAAACGAATACAGGATCAAGGATATGAATTGTTCCAGATTATTGATTCTGCATCACCTATAATATTACCATCAAAAACTATGGAAGGTAATACTGAGAAAGTATATCTTATTAAACGTAAACCATTTGTATACACATGTACATTTCTTGAAGACAATCTATGTTCTATTCACCATTTCAAACCATTTACCTGTAGAATCTATCCCTTTGCCCTTGAAATATTGGATGATGAAACAATAAAAGTTGTTATTCACACTGAAAAACTCTGCTCTGCCATCCAATATAAAGAAGAGTGTAATGTAGAGCATATTCTATATACAATCCTAGATTTTGTGCTCAATGAGATGCAGGATCGAGGTATGATTAATACTCACAATGAACCATAAAGGTGTGTATCTTCACAACTATTGTCTTAGCTTATGTAATACACTTAGATTATCACTATCTCTCCTGATATCATTATTTGGTGTTTCAATAATTAAGGGCACATTCTTGAATTCATTTTTGTTTATAATATATTTGAAGGCATCAAGACCAATGTACCCCAGACCAATATGCTCATGTCGATCTCGTTTACTTCCTATATCTCCCTTTGAATCATTGGCATGGATGACATGGATCTTTTCCAATCCCACAATCTGATCAAACTCTTCAAACACATCCTCTACATGATTTTTTAGGTCATATCCTGCAGCAAAGGCGTGACAAGTATCAAAACAGACAGCGACCTGATTTGGATTACTCACACCTTCAATAATTCTATGTAGTTCTTGGAAGGAATTTCCCACCAATTTATCTGATCCAGATGATGTTTCAAGTAAGATTTTAACTTTAGAATTAACGTTTAGTACTTCATCTATCATGGAGATAGTATTTGCAATCCCGTTATCAATTCCTTTTCCTAGATGAGATCCAATATGAAGGACAAGAGATTGAATGTTAAGGATTTCACATCTTTTAATGGCCTCATTCAATGATTGAATGCTTTTTTTTCTATTTACTGGATTAGATCCTGCAAGATTTGGTAAATAGGAGAGATGAACATTAATATCATTTATTCCTGATGATATTCGGTTCTGGATAAACAAATCTATGTGTTCATCCTCAAGATTGCTATACTTCCATACTCTAGGTGAATTTAGAAAAATTTGAAATGCCTCTGCCTTTTTTCTGATCGCTCGTTCAAACGCTGTATGAATTCCACCTGCTACAGAGGCATGAAAACCTATTTTTACCATACTAATAATCACATTTGAATTCTAATTGAAAATTGAGGTTGATGTAAGCTCATTTTCGATATACTCAGTGACATCCTGAATCCCTTCAGCAAAACCTAACCATTCAGCTATTCTCCCACCATATAAGGTTTCCAATTTCTGAGTGAAATCTTCAAGGTATTTCTTTATCTCTGGGAATACATAGGTGGTAATACAAACAACGATGATATTTTCTGAATTTTCTATTGCTAGAGTATCTCCTCCAACTTTAATTTCATTAATCAATCCCCGAACAGGAGAAACTTGCTCTTGAAAAGCATATCGCATCGCAGTCAAGACACTCCCAAACATTGTAGTATCCATCTCTTCCTCGGTTCGATTGATTTCGGCACCTAATTGTGTCTGGTAGAACAATCTGCCATCAATGGTGAGAAACATAAATCGAGGGCTTAATTGAGGAAGCATAAATCTCAGTGACTCACTATGAGTGGAGATCCATAATTCAATATCTTCAGGAGAGTCCGGTATATCATCCGTTAGTTCCTCAAATGTTTTGTAGAGCTCATCGATTTTTAATGCAATTACTGGTGTGAATTCATCTTCAATCCGTAATAATGCATTCTTGGTAAGAGGGAAGAATGGAAGAATTTGGTTAACAAGATATTCTATATCAAAACCCTCATTCAGCCCCTTTTGTAGAATATCCATACTCATGATCAGGGCCTTCCAGGCATATTTTTTAGCTTCAGTGTTATTATTTGAATAATTAAACATATTTGCTGTTCTACAAAGATCCTTATAGTATTCTATCTCCATCATAATTGATTTGTAAGCTACTTCTTTCCTCGTCTCATCATTCTTTGCAAATAAGTACATTTTTTCAGAAAAAGCATAGAACTGGTTGGCCTGTGTAAAATATGCAATATCCTCAAACTTTTCTGCATGTTTTCTGAATAATTCGCCCGACTTTCTGTAACATTGATAGGAATCTTCAGTATTTCCTAACTTTGAATTACATAATCCCATTTTTAGCTGAATTGTGCCTTGAAAATTGAAATCATCATAATTTTGTGATAGATCAAATGACTTGAGATAGGCCACAAGAGCAGAGTATGGATCCTCAAAAGCCTCAAATACTACTCCATTTTCAAAATGTAATTTGGCTAGTAGTGTATTATCATCAGGATTGGAATTTTTTATTGAATTCTGTATCAATTCAAATGCATCAGCATAATTTTTCTTGCTTTTGAGTTCATCAATTTTTAAAAACAACTCTTTTGCTTCTTCATCATTCATTGTTACAAATTGAGAGTAAATTTATTTTATGCTTTCCGCTCTAACGGTTTTATTTTGATCAGATATTTCAGAATAGAATTGAAAGACAACTAAGTGCACCCTCACATCTCTCAAATTGATCCATCTGAAGCACAATTGTATCAAATCCATAATCTCGGACACTTTTTTGTAATAATGTATTCTCAGACATAATTACTGTTGATCCAATGGTGAGGGTATTGGCTGCATATGCCTCATTTTCTGTCACTAGGATTTTTTCAAATCCCTCAAGTACCTCATGATTCTTGAATCTATCAGTTGTCACCATAACATCATCTCCAAGATATGTTACATAGCTTTTGAGATGCACAATATTTGGATCCTCAATATATTTAATTCTAGTATCTAAAAAATCACTCGCCTGTTTTATTCCCAAGGCATTAGTTCTGGAACTCAGCCCACTGATCAAGTAATTATCTAGATGGATTACATCTCCTCCATCGATAGTTGCTGGTTTCTCTGCTGATTTGATTGTTTTATACTCTCCAAGAAGTTCTGAAACACTAGTCTCCTCCCCCTGTCTACTCTCAGCACCAATCCTAGTTATAAAAGCCTTGGAACCATGTATAATGGTTGTATCCTCAACAAAACATGAATCAGGATATGAATTATCTTTTGGCATCACAATCACCTCAAGGCTCAATTCTTTTAGGGTTCTAACATACTCCTTATGTTGTTCTCTTGCTGATTCTATACTTAGGCTCGATAGTTTTGGATGCGAAGATATACATGAAGTGTAGGTATCGGGTATTTCTCTGACAATTGCCCGTTTAGGGTACATATTCCATGGTTCTGCAATCTGATTATTAGGTTATCTAGCATTTCTTTGGAAATTCTCCTAACCCATCCATCTATCTGATACAATCATCCAATTAATTTTCCAAACTTATACAATAAATAAATTGATCATATATTCAAATGATTAATTTTTGCGTATAGTCGCTACTATACGCAATTTATATTCATTTAATGGATAATGAATAAAATCCATTATTTTCCCTCTATACATTATATTTCTGAAAATTAAAAAAATATTTACTCTCAAGTACAATTTAGATATCCTGTTCTGAATTGTTTAACGCGTTTTCTTGATCACGCATAATATTTATTATAAATGATTTGTACATATTTACGCTAAGGGTAAACTGAATGTCCAACAATCAGATGGAAAAAAAGAGAAAGAGAATGCCTTCCATGAAGTGGGAGGCAGAATTGATCGAAATAATTGAAGAATCTCCAGATGTTCGTACATTTCGTTTTGAGAAACCTGAGGGATTTAACTTCATTCCCGGGCAGTTCTTGATGGTATTCTTTCCTGATGTGTTTGGAAGAAAAAATAGAGCTTATTCTATTGCATCATCCCCTACAAATCCAAAATATATTGATTTAACTATCAAGCTATACGGGTTATTCACCCATCACATGTTTAGCTTACGAGAAGGTTCAGTATGGCATCTCAGAGGTCCATATGGTAAATTCACACTCGATATTGAGAGGAATAATGATATTTTGCTTCTTGGTGCAGGTGTCGGAATCACACCTTTGATGTCAATGCTGAGGTATGCAACAGATCTTAAACTGGATAGAAAATTTCTGCTATTGTACTCCAACAAGAGGGTGAAAGATATAATCTACCATGAAGAGTTACAGAAGATAGTGGAGATCAATCCCAATATCAAGGTAGTCTACACTTTAACCAGACTTAAAGAGAATCAAATAGCAGATTGGCCAGGGTTGAATGGTAGAATTGATGCAGATATGGTTAGATCACAAGTATTACAGTGGCAACAGGAGCTAGGACCTAATAGAGAGCGTCCTACATCATTAGCTTGTGGGCCAATACCGATGCTGGAAACCCAAGAATCAGTACTTCTTGAATTAGGATGGCCTAAAGAAGACATACTTTACGAGAAATTCTGGTAATTTGAATTATATTTATTGCAATTTAGTTTTTAATTTACTCATCACTGAATTGAATGCCTCAGTTACTTTTTCAGCCACTTCTTCTGCTTCAGGAAGATCAATAATTGTGAACATTTCCTTTGCGTTAACCAATGAAACCTTGATTGTTTCATTTTCTGTCTCATACACAATGGCATTACATGGGAGAAGAAGCCCTACCTCAGGGTCTGCAGATAAAACCTTCAGAGCATGAGGTGGATTGCAAAATCCATAGATCTTGTAGGGTTTGAGATCTTTATCCAGCTTTTTCTTCATTGTTGCCTTGACGTCTATCTCCGTCAAAGCACCAAATTTTTCCTCTAGCATGAGTTCTTTGAGAACTTGTTCAATATTATCAAAACCAAGTGATATGGGAAACTCTTCTGAAATACCTAATTTCATACTAGTGTAATAATTAAACTATTTTATAAAATGATCTGTATGTGCAAATATTCTTGTATGACTAAAATTTTCTTGCAGTTACGAAAAGGCTAGGCTATGATTTTCGATATGTGTATTCAATGATTTTTGCCATTGAGCTTCAAAAGCAAGAAATCCAATCATTCTTATAATACTTGCAATATTAACAATAAATCCAATTAGATTCACTGACATTGTCATGACTAGAATGGGAATTATGAATGAGAAACTAATCCCAGTGAGGATAAGGAAGAGAACAACTACCCAAGGATCTGGTGGGAGAACTGATTCTCCTCTATGATCATTTTTCAGATGGATTCGCAGCTGCTGATACTTGAAGAAAATGGTTATGGGTAATATACCAAAGAAGAAATATAATAGAACTAGCAAAATAATCGGTAATGGCTTTTTCTGATGAGTAACCTCATGTAAATGATTCATATCTTTAAAATTATAATAAATGTAAATAGTATAAGGTATGCCAAAAACAGCACCCAGGATAGAGTTAAAGAAAAATAATGAATTTAGTAGTAAACCCTCTAGCACAATCATTATCACATAAAGAATTCCCCAGAGGAGATACCCTCTTGTCTGGGGTAACAAACTCTTATAATTTGTCATCTGTGTTTGATTATCCTGCACACTTAGATCTCCACCACAATTCTCACAGAACCTGGCTATATTAGACTGCATATGATTACAATGGGGGCATGATTTAGAGCTCATTGATGGGTGAGATACAACTATGTATATGAATAATTACCCAATTAAGTGAGTAAACGCTGCTATTCAAGCTGAACTTTGGGAATATGAAATCTTATTTATACTCCGACAAAAGTATTTCTTCAAAAAATAAGTTGTAAATATAGGTATGTGGGAGGAAGTTGTAGTGGATGAAGAAACTCTCAAAATTCTGACCTCAGATAACAAAAAATTGGCTGCTAGCCCACGCACTTTGGAGTATCATCGATCCATAAAGAATCAAGTAAAAGAGATACTTGAAGTTGCAGAGAAGGCAAAAAGCAAGGGATTTGATCCCAAAAAAAAGGTTGAAATTTATATTGCACAGGATGTTGCTTCCAGAACAGAAGGGCTGGTGGGACCCCCTGGTGTGGCAAAACGGTTACTTGAATTGGAGGAAATTGAAAAATTACCCAAGGATAAAATCGTGATTAAGATTGCCAAAGAAATAGCCGCGGGTAAACTTATGCAAGGCTCCCCAGAAGTGCTTGCTGATCAGGCACTACGTACTGCTCTCTCTTATCAGACAGAATCCATCACTGCAGCACCAATCGAGGGGATTAGTGCGGTAACAATCAAAACGAATATAGATAACACCTCATATCTTGCAGTATATTATGCTGGTCCCATTAGATCTGCAGGTGGCACTGCGCAGGGTGTATCCATTTATATCGCCGATGAGATTAGAAAGGAGCTCAAATTGGAACGATACAAAGCCACAGAGAAGGAAGTTGAGCGGATGTTGGAGGAAGTTCGACTATATAATAAAATTATGCATCTTCAGCTTCCAACCAGTGATGATGAGATTCGACATGCTTGGCGAAATATCCCTATTCAGGTAACTGGTGATGCTACTGAGGATGAAGAAGTCAGTGGCTATCGAAATATCGATAGTATGGATACCAATCGGGTGAGAGGAGGTGCTTGTTTGGTACTCAATGATGGTTTGGTAGGAAGAGCTAAGAAAATCACCAAACGTACAAAAAAGCTAAAATTAAAGGGATGGGATTGGCTGGTAGAGATTGCAGATGGTAAGTACACTGATAAACGGGCTTCAGAAGGTAGTGGGGAAGAGAAACCTACACAAGTACTCCCAGATTATTCATTTGCATCAGATGCATTAATGGGTAGACCAACCTTTTCTGATGCCACAGCTGAAGGAGGTTTCAGATTGCGATATGGTCATGCTAGAAGTACTGGAATTGCAGGAATTGGAGTTCATTCTGGTATTATGTCTGCAGTTGATGATTTCCTTGCTCCTGGGACTCATGTTCGAACAGAACGACCGGGAAAAGGTAGTATAGTCGTCCCCATTGATACTATTAAAGCTCCAATCGTACTTCTTAAAAATGGAGATGTGGTTGATATCCCAAATTATGAGGTGGGAAAGCAATTGAGGAGCCAGATCAAGGAGATCATCTTTATGGGAGATATGTTGGTAGGTGTAGGTGAATTCATCCAGAATAATTATCGTCTTTGTCCATCTGGGTATAATCCTGAATGGTGGGCACTAGAATTGAGAGAAAAGGGATGGACTGGAATGGATGGTAAACATGAGATTCAATTCTTCGAGAATTTAATGCGTCATCCCCCAAGTTATGATGATGCCATACAATTATCCAAACAATTTGATGTTCCTCTTCATCCCAAATATACTCCTGCTTGGGTTTATCTATCCCCAGAGGAAGTAAAAGATTTGCATGACTCCTTATGGCAGGTGGATGCAGGTGTACTTCCAATGAAATGTAAATCCATTCTGGAGACCTCCTATATACTCCATAAAGTAGTAGATGAAGGCTTAGATATTGGTGATTTTCACCGTGCATTGCGTCTTCAATTACCAAAAGATGCAACTATTGATCTGAATGCAGAGAATGGTTTTATCATTATCAAGAACATAGCAGAAGTACCAGTACGTGATCTTATTGGTACCACTATTGGTGCAAGAATGGGTAGACCGGAGAAAGCCAAGGCTAGATTGATGAAACCGAAATTACATGGTCTATTCCCTGTGGGTGATCAAAAAAAAGTGAGGAAAGAACTTGGAAGGGCCATGGAACAACGCCATATCACGGTAGATATGAGCAATCGTCACTGTTCATTGTGTAACATCTCACAATTTCAGCTATACTGCCAAAAATGTGGCGAGGAAACTAAGCTCATGGGTCGTTGCATGAATTCTAAATGTGGTAGATCTAATGAAGAGGGGCCTTGTGATCACTGTGGAAGTAGAGTCATTTTTACTAAACCCTATACCTTGAATATGATTGATTTTGTATCTTCTGCTAGATCTCGGCTGGGTACCTTTCCGTCTCTAGTTAAGTTAAAGGATCAACTGAAAAATCCCAGTGGTATACCTGAATTGCTTGATAAAGGTATATTGCGCGCAGAATATGACCTCAATGTATTCCGAGATGGAACGATAAGGTATGATGCAACTGATGCTCCGTTAACACATTTTTATCCTAATGAGATAAGTACTGATATTGCAACCCTGGTAAAATTAGGGTATACACATGATATATTTGGAGAGGAATTAATCAGAGAAGATCAGTTACTTGAGCTCAAGGTACAAGATATAATTATTAGTGATAGCAGCATAAATCACCTTATTCATGTAAGCAGATTTGTGGATAATGAACTTGAGAAAATCTATAAATTACCCAAATATTACAATATTCAATCAGATAAGGATTTACTGGGTCAATTAGTCATTGGTCTTGCTCCTCATACCAGTGCCGGAGTGATTGGACGAATAGTTGGTTTCACCAAGTCATCTGTATGCTGGGCCCATCCTTTTTGGCATGCTAGTAAAAGACGGAATTGTGTGGCATATAATGAAGAAATTTTGCTTTACAATGTTCGATCACAATCTATCATCAGAAAAGAGATTGGAAAAATTGTCGAGGAGATTGACAAAAACAGGAAGAGCTTGGATATCAAGCAAAAAATTGTTGATGATTTCGGAACAATCGCTTTGAGTAATCCATTCTCAGATCTTAGAGCATTAAGCATTGATGAAGAGAGCAATGAGGTCATTTTGCAACCCATTAAACACTGGATACGAGGGACAACAGATCAGTGGATCAAGGTCACCACGAAAACAGGGAGATGTATCAGTATGACTCCAGGCCACGAGCAATTGGTCTGGGACAGGACCAACCAAGTGTTTAGAAAGAAGAAGGCACGAGATTTGACCATTCATGATGAACTCCCTATTCTCCACCATATCCCAGAGAACCTGATTCAGAGTTATCATGATAGAAAAATTAATCTTCTCAAGGAATTCTCACAAAAACTCCCTAGAACTAGAAAATTCACTACTTTTCGTGATGATTTGAGACTTAGGCAAGCTCATGACTGGATGAAGGATGTATTGACTGATTTTGCACATACACAACTAGAGAAGGAAGCTCTTGGATCCCAGATAGTAGTTCTTGGAACCAAACAGGTTACTAGGTATTTGAGGGAGATATTCAGTGACCTGCTACCTGCAGTTGGGAGCACAGTCTTTAGTTTTCGATGGTATCGATCCATTCCCCTGTCTCATCTGGAAGTCCTCGAGAGTGAAGGAGTGTTCAATTGGGATGATGTTCCTGCGTATGCTAAGCTGGGAATATCTAGAGATGATTCCATATCAAATGTGTACCTAGATCTTGATGTGCAGCTTATTCGTCTTCTAGGGTATTACATCTCTGAAGGCTATTCTAGGGATGAGTATGGCTGTTACCAGACCAATTTTAGTGTCCCAGATTCAATCATTAGAGCTCATGTTGCAGATCTAATAACGCATTGTTTTGGCTCTGAACCCTATTTCAAAGAAGATAATGGACAGCTAGTACATGTAAATAAAATTCACATGTACCTCCTCTCCTATGCCTGGAAGATGAATCATTCGGCTTTGACCAAGAGATTACCTCCCTACATATTCAATCTATCCAGAGAATTAAAGATACAATTTCTATCTGCCATAATTGATGGTGATGGGTCTTTTATTAATTCAGCGAATAGAATTTCTCTCTATACTGGGAATCAAAATCTTTCTAAAGATTACACTCTTCTTTGCTCATCTCTAGGTGTTTTTGCTCGAATACATCAAGTGAAGGGATCTCGATATGGAAAAGCAGTATTGGAAAGGTATAAGGAATTAGGAAAAAAACCTAAGGTTACTAAGGGATTATACCATGTCAATATTACTGGTATTGAATTAATTCCAATTCTAAAAAAATTGCAACTTACCCATGTAACCAAGCAAAATATTGTATATGATTATCTAGCAAATCAAAAATTAGCAAATACCTCCAACTTACAAATGTGTTCTGAGACTACTTTAATAGATAGAATAAAAGAGATAGAGATAATTAATGGAAAAGCAATAAGTTATTGTTTAGAAGTTGAAAGTTCTAAAAATATAAATCACAGCATGATCATGTCTGATGGATTGATTTCTGGTCAATGCGACGGTGATGAAGATGGGATAATTCTACTTATGGATGGTTTCTTGAATTTTTCAAAAGAATACCTTCCAACAACTCGAGGGTCAAAAATGGATACACCTCTTGTTTTAGTTGCAACCTTGAATCCAAATGAGGTGGATGATGAGGCATTTAATTTAGATTCCATGACAAATTACGGCCTGGAGTTCTATAATGCAGCAGATGCATTTGAGATGCCCTCAACTCTATCAAAAAAGATCCATCGAGCAGAACAAAGACTTGGTACTGAAGGTCAGTATGAAGGCTTTGTCTTCTCTCATGCAACTTCAGATATATCTGAAGGACCTCTGGTCACTCGATATAAAGATTCAAGCTTGAATATTCGAGATAAATTGAATGAGCAGCTACATTTGGCCAATATTATCCGAGCGGTAAATGTAAAAGAAACAGCTCTCAGAATCTTGGAAAAACATGCTTTACCTGATTTACAGGGTAATTTGAGGGCTTTTGCTTCACAACAGGTGAGATGTGTGACCTGTAATACCAAATATCGTCGTATTCCACTATCAGGAACGTGTAAGAATCCAAAATGTTTAGATTCAAAGATTATTCTAACTGTTCCTCCAAAGGGCGTTTCCAAGTATTTTGATGTTTGTACCATGTTAGTCAAGGATTATGGTTTGGGTCATTACCATGAGGATCGAATGGAAAGGATAAAGATGTCTCTAGATAGTCTGTTTCCTGAGGATTCAGAAGATGTCATGGATCTTTCCGATTGGTTTTAACTATCAGCCTACCACTCTACAATAGATATTTTAATTCGATTTTCTGAAATACCATATTGACAGATCACTCTACTCTTTTTATTGTGAACCCCAATTCTTCAGGTAATGAAACTGGTAAGCTCTGGGAGAAAACATTTGATCGTATATCTACTCATTTGAACGGAACAAATGAGTATATTATTGCTGATGGTATAGGGACTGGTGTAACTGAGACACAAAATGCTATCAAGACAGGTAATTATAGTCGTATCGTTGCAGTAGGGGGAGAAGGAACAATCAATGAGGTAGTCAATGGGATCTATACTACTGATCCACAGGTACCACTGGGTTTTATTCGAGGCGGGACTGTGAACGATTATCTAAACGTGATAGGATGGCCCCGTGATCTTGATGAACAGATTAAGGTTTTGAATGAAGGAGAGCTTCGAAAAACTCCAATTTCTTTAGCCACTGGTGATACAACTAGATATTCTCTCAATATGACTGATATAGGTGTTGCAGCTTTAATCTCAATTATGGCTTCTGTAAATCGCGAGATGATGTGGATAAAAAGCAGGGTTAGATATGACGTACTTGCGATTAAAGCGATCTTGAAATGGAAAAACATACCTTGTACTATCACTACTGATGATGAAAAGCTTGAAGGCGATCTCTCATTACTAATGAGCGGTTTTAGTACTTCTATTGGTGATTACAAATCTATTCCACATGCTGAACAATTTTCTGATAGATTAGCATACACCATTGCTTTTGGATACTCAAAAATTGGGATGATAAGGCTAATGGGACCCCTTAAGAAGGGAGAGATTATCGGTAAAGCAAGGGTTCACACAGGATTTTCTAGTAGGATTTCAGTAGAATCAGAAATTCCAATACTTTTTGAGGTAGATGGTGAGCCATTTTCGTACAACACAAATAAAGTATCAGTTGAAGCTGTTCCTGATGCAATCAAAGTTTATAATCCAAAATTAGGCTGATTTCAGAGCTCCAGATTATCATCATTGGGTTTCAGAAAACCAAGTTATCTTCATTAATCAGCAGTTTGGAAATTATTTATAGACGATTAAAAATTCATCTTATTCTTTCAAATTCATGTGGAAATTACTGCAAATTTTTAGAACTAACCCATAGAATATAATCAATGAGTTATGGTTCAAATCATCCAAGTACTAAGATAAAGGGCACATATTCCCAAAAACTACAGGGAAAGACTATTTTAATGGGAATTACAGGAAGTGTCGCTGCATATCTATCTCCAAAAATTGCCCGAGAACTAATTAGACATGGAGCAGATATTATCCCGGTAATGAGTAATGATGGATTGAATCTTATTGGTAAGGATCTAATGTGGTGGGCAACAGGACATGAACCAATTACTACAATTACTGGTGATTTGGAGCACATTCGAGTTGCAGGAGTGATGAACCCAGTTGTTGATATGATGCTTATTGCTCCCTGTACAACCAATACTCTAGGAAAACTTGCCACAGGAATAGCAGACACCTCAGTTACATTAATTGCATCAACATTGGCTGGAAAAGGTGTTCCATTGCTACTTCTTCCTGTTGCACATGAGGATCTAATTAATTCACCTGCCATTTCTTTTGCAATGGAACAGGTTGAGAACTTTGGATATGAGATACTGGCCCCAAAAAGAGAGGAGGGAAAGGCAAAGGTGCCTGATATTGAAGATATTGTGTTTGAGGTCATCAATCAACTAAGTGAAAAAAAATTGGACACAAGAGTAATAATAACTGGGGGGCCTACTCGTGAGTATCTAGATAATGTTCGCTATATCACCAATGCATCATCAGGGAAAACTGCCATCGCTCTTGCTTCTGAGGCTAGATTCCTAGGTGCAGATGTAACTCTTGTTCTAGGTCCAACCAATGAATTTGTACCAGAGGCTATTGATACACTCCATGTTATTTCATCTCAAGAGATGGCTGATTCTGTAATATCACTACTTGATAAAGAACCTGAGTCTATAGTAATACTTTCTTCTGCAATGGCTGATTTCACACCAAAGAAACGCATTAAAGGGAAAATAAAGAGTGGAAATGAATTAATTGTTGAACTGACCAATACGATAAAATTATCTGATCAAATCAAAACTAAATATCCTAATTCCACACTTGTTCTATTCAAAGCAGAGTGGGATGTGACCTCAGAGGAGCTGATTAATCGAGCAAGAAATAAAATGGAACACTGTCGTGCTGATGCTATTGTAGCCAATGATTTATCAAAACCCGGCTCCGGTTTTCAGACTATCACCAATCACGTGTATATCATGTATTCTGATAAGGTAATGGAGCTTGAATCTCTGAAAACAGAGCTATCTGAGAAATTATTCTCATTAATCGTTGATGGATTGATCTCTCGAAATTCTTCAGCTTGATCTCATAGTAATATCTCATATCCACAATTATTTATTACTGCAAAATACATATGTATCTATGAGTGAACCCGATGAAGTGGAACAATTAGTTGCTATACTCTCACGCCATCCAGATGCATGGACGAGAGCAGAAGCCGCTCTCAAGCTAGGTGAATTGGCAGATGAACGGGCTTTGGAACCACTTATTTACCAGATGAAACATGACGAGCATGATTTTGTTAGAAGAGATAGTGCAGAGGCCTTAGGTTTGCTCGATATGAATGAGGCTCAAGAAGCTTTAATCGATTGTGCAATGAATGATAGTTTTAGTTATGCTAGAAATGAAGCAATAGAAGCTCTGGGATTAGTGGGAAATGAGAAGTGTATTACAGAATTGGAAGATATTATGATACATGAGGAGTGGGATTTTGCACGAGCATCCGCTGCTATTAGCTTAGCGAAACTTGGGTCTTCAGGATCCGTACCCAAAATTATGAAAATGATCCAGGAAGAAAATGATGTTTTTGCCAAAAGAGATCTGCTTGATGCTCTTAAAATCTTCAAGGATATTCGAACTCGGTCTTTACTGATTTCCATGCTCAAAAATGAGGATAACTGGGAATTGAGAAAAAAATCTGCTTCCATACTCGCAAATTTAGCATCATCTGATGTGGTTGAAGAACTAGTAAAAGCTGTGAAAATGGACTCTCATCTGTTTGTAAGACAAGAAGCAGAAAAATCTCTTCAGATAATTGCACATGATTACAAAATACCTTGGACAAGTGCAGAAGCATTACTCGCAAGAAAAAATGAAATAATTGATGATTAGTTCCTAATATAAGACAAGCCTTTTTGATTATTAACATAATATTGAATGTATGTCAGATGATGTATCTGTAATTGAGAAAATAAGTTCAGAAGTAGAGGCACCGAAGGTAAGGTCATTACTTGTCTCCCTGCTCATCACAATAGGTTTGATTACTGGTCCAATTTTATCTGTTATCCTCTTTTTCATAGATCCTAGGTCTATCTTTAGTATTATTTCTTATGGCATTTCGTTGGTTTTCCTGCTTGCAATTATTTTCAATGCATATATAGAATCTAAACATTAATTGTGCCATACTCACTATTTTTTGATAGTATATCGAGTTTAACACAAATAAATCTACAAATACTTACGATAAAAATATTCAATATAGGGTATTATTATAAATTCTTCATTGATATTACTAATTATGGATCCACAAGAGAAGAAAATTTCAGAACTCGTTACTGCTTTAACAAAAATCGCACTTGCAGATGGAAAAATTTCACCCAAAGAAGCAGCAATACTGGAGTCAGTACAAATAAATTTCATTTTATATGATCAGGCCTTAGAAAGTGCATTAGAAGATGGAGTGATAGACCAATCCGAGAAAACACTTTTAACAAAGCTGAAGAATAAAATCATGGGTGAAGCTGCAGATATAGTGAATGTATCTGAAGGAGTTTCAGAAGCTGAGATGAAACTTCTTGAAGTGTTATTAAAAAATTTTGATAAATAATTAACCTAGTACGTGTAATACAATATTTTTCGTTAACTGATAGGTTTCTTCCTCATTCATTCTGGAGTTATTAATAATGATATCAAATAAACTATTATCATCAAGATCAATACCATACAGGTCAAGGAAACGTTTCTTCTCACTGGTTTCACGGACTGAAGTTTCACTAGTTGCAATTTCAATTTCAGTCTTTTCTCTTCGTGCAATTCGATTACATCTGACTTCAAATGGTGCAGTGATGCTAATTTTCAGTATTGCATCATCTGGAGTAAAATGGGCAGCGAGTTGAGCATCAACAACGGTATTCTCTATTGAACCCAGTTCTTTAGTTCGATTATCAATTTGCTGATCAAGTGAGGGCTCAGCAAGAACTTTTTTTGACATCTCTTCCATGCTTAGTCCTCTCTCCTTGGCAATTTGTCTAAACACAGATCCAGCAGAAATATAATTCATACCAAGTTCTTCTGCTAGCCTTTTAGCTACTGATGATTTTCCGCTACCATGTGGGCCACCAATAGCTATGATTCTTTTCAAGGAATGTCACCAGTTCAATTTTGTTGTCTAGTTTCAACAATTAATTTTCTACGTAGGCAAGGACTGCAAAGCTGTCCACCATAGGGTCTGCTTGGTGATCGCTGTGTTTTCGTTAATCTTCTGATCTCAACCTGAGTGCCTCTTGGCATACCTGGTAGCTTTCGATCACAGGTTGCACAATGATGGTAATTTGGTTTATCAGCTATTCTCTTAAAATAGTAATTTCCGCCGGGGGTTTTGACTAATTTTCGTTTTCCACTACGGATTGACTTTCTAACCATATTCACAATATTTTATTTTATTTTAATAAGATTTGAGTTAGTTCGCGTTAAAAAACTTCGTGTTTTTCTTCACTTTAACTTATCTTGGACCCATCGGTTGTTGCTGGGTACCTGTGAGGTTAATTCCAAATATTTTCTGTAATACCATTGAGGTAGTAATTGCTGTCAAGAAATACCAAAACCCAAAACCAGTAACTGATAATTCAGGATTCGCAGCATATGGTGAGAACCAGTTACCAATAACTGGTATCCAAGTGGGTACTTTGAATGGTAATACGGTAACAACCCCGCATGAGCTTGTGCATGCTGCATTTCCATTTAGTGCAACATTTTTGTTGAACTGATAAGCCTCACGCAGAGTATTGAAGGTGAAAATAATAGGACCAAAGGTGATCAGGGAAGGGAGCATACGTTTCATCATTATGCTTCTTTGAAGATCATTGATGAGTTTATCCTTCTTCTGCACTGATTGCCAAAGTTTCTTATCTGCAGTTTCTTTTGCCTTTTTCTTCCTCTGATTATGTGTTTGAATTTGTTGATTTTTTTTCTCCATATCCTCCATATCGATAACCAATCTTGTTGCCAGACCTGATATGGAGCTTACTACAAGAGAGATTAACATTAAAAACACTGTATTAAAAGGAGCCATGGTAAGGTTTGTATCGAGTAACCATTGTTCAATGGCTAGCTGGATTGGACCAAATAAATCATCAAAAAATCCCATATTATCATCCTGTAATATTCTATTTATCTCTAATACTATTATATGAAGGAGTAAATAAATAGATGATTGTATGGTTCAAAAACTTTGTCAGATTTCATTAAGTGCTGTTTTTACAAAAATATTGGCGTCATTATATTTTCCACCAGTAAATGCATAGTTCTTGATTATTAATCCTTCTTTTTGCATCAACTCACTTAATTCCTTAAAGGTGAAATAGTGATAAAATCTGGTTGCTAACACCTCACCACTTCCTGATTTCCAGGGTCTTTGCTCATCGATTAATGCATCAATTGACTTGCCTTCACGTATTTTTTCATATATTTTTTCACGAACACCACGCCTCCAAAGTCTCCAAACAGATATAATCATCTCTCCAGTAGAACATACTCTATTCATATCTGAAATAGCTTCTGAACGAAGCTGATGATTTATCAAATGGTGTATTACTGCTATGCTCAAGATCCCATCTATACTTTTGTTTCGGAATGGTAGATTAGGTAATACTCCTCCTATTCTAGCAGTCTCAGGGGGGCCAATAAAACCACGTAGTAAATCTATTGATAGATCCAGTGCGATGGAGAATTTACAATCGACAGCAAGTAAATTTCTACCATTTGCGGCCCCAACATCAAGCACAATACCATTATTTATCAAAGGATAATCATGGTAAAATTTTAAGAAAACTTCCCAAATCTTGCTTTTCTTACGTAAATAATCGTCTGAGATATCCGAGTACGCATCACGTAACAACTTGGACATAGTAATATGTTGTCGATATAAATAATATTCTTAATGATATCTTCTTGTTGATCAAGAATTTATATGTCATCTATTACCGAGGATACAGAATTATTTTCTGTTGTTTTTTTGAATACTAGTATCTTTGACATTTGATTGCAACAATCCTTAATATATTTATTGCCTACCCATCATTTAACTTAATGAATGTAGATAGAATCACTTTGAATATCGATGCAGTAGATAAAACTATTCAAGGTCTACCAATAGCAGCAGCTATTGCATTGATTAGTGATAATATCGGTTTGAAAAGAGAATTTATCAAAAAAATTATTGAAAGTAATCCTAAAAAGACCTTGATCATCAACACAAAAGAATCTCCCTTGTTTGATTTGATAAATAAAACATCAGAGAGTGTTATAATTGTCGATGCCGTAAGCTGGAGGTATAAACGAATTAACCCCTCACTCGAGGTTCCTACAAGTGTGTATACTGTAAATAATCTTTCTGATCTCAATAACCTACTATCCAAAATTACTCAAGCAGTGAAAAATCATGAGGATATTCAAAGAGTAGTATTAGACTCTGCAAGTAATCTATTACTTTATTCTACTCCTGGGCATGAACAAGTTGTGCGATTTATTGAGTTACTGATCACTTTTTGTCATAGTAAACAGATCAATCTCTTTTTTACAATTCATCCAATTATACATGATCCTAGATTGGTGAATACACTAGAATATATTAGTGACGGATGCATATATCTCAGAAATGAGGATGGAGAAGATCAGATTAAACTCAAAGATTTATTATTTAGTGAATGTGATCATCATTGGATGCAATTAAAGATGTAAATCAATTTCTGTGGGGAGAACTTCAATACCCTGTCCAGAGGAAATAAGAAGAGAATGAGTTTGTGATGAATGCTCCGCCCCTCTCATTTTTGCAATCTCTATCCCTCTCAATCTATTAGAACCCACACGCTCATAAAATAAATTGATTACCGCATCGGATATATACGTAAATAATTGGCTCTGTTCAGATTTCTCACTTATTAAGATCACAGTGCAATCTAAATCACTAATTAGTGAGTTAAATCGTATTAGCTCTTGTCTTATATTTATGGAAGGTTGAAGCAATATTTCCAGCGCATTTAATGAATCAATCACAACTCTTTTTGCATCAATTTTCGATGTTTCCTCAAAAATGAAGTTGATTAGGTCATCGATTTTGATATCCTGTGGATTCTCCACACCTCCTTTAAATGTCTCAATAATCAGTTTATCCTCATTAAGATAAGAATCTAAATCCCAGTTGAAATTTGCCATATCATCTTTTAAGAAATATGGATCGTATTCCAATGATAAATATAGACCATTCTGGTCAAATTTCTCGATACCTGCTACTAGAAATTGCATGGCAAATGTAGATTTTCCTGTGCCTGCATGGCCCTGTAATAATGCAGTTCGATTTTTAACTAATCCCCCCTTTGATATTTCATCAAATCCATCAATTCCAGTGAGTAATCTATTCATTTGAATATCCTCCATAGTCGATATCAATAAGATATGCTTGAACTAGATCTTTCTCTCTTGTAAAAATTGATTTATATTCTCCTTTATCATAATATATTGTTGCCATAACGGATGAATTCAAAACAATTGTAGTTGTTGGGCCAAGGTTTTGTACCGTAATCTGTCTACAATCCTCCATTTTTATGGTTTCTAATGTTCTCAACATAATCTTCAGTCCCAATGGTTTTATTGAAGCAACCAATGTTGATATTAATTGCGTATTACTTGAAGAAATGAGAACTTGATCCGAAAATACTCGTAATTCTTGTAAGATAGTGTGAAGAATATTATCCATACCATTTTCCATAGTAATGGGATCCTCATCTATATCATCAGCAGATAAACGATAGATAGAGAGCAATTGAGGTAGTATTATTTCTACTTTATTCCGTCGGTCTTTTTGTTCCACTTCAAATTGCATTGCCATCTGGTCCATAAGATTATCCAATCCTTCTTTGGGGTGGATCGTTGCATATTTCTTTGGTCTTCCTTCACGTTTCTCAATTAACCCTTTTTCTACCAGGCTATCAAGTATCTGATATACCTTGGCATACGGAATACCTGATGTTTTGGAAATGGATTTAGCAACCGTTAATCCTATCTCTAGCATGCTCAGATAGGCCTTCTTCTCATATTCATTGAGATTTAAGTCAGAGAGTAATGATGAGAGGTCAGTATCTAGGCTCAATTACTAGACTTACAGATTATATTTATTTAAACCAATTTGTTTATAAGTAGAGTAGAGGTTATAAACAAAAAAATTTGAAAGTTTTTAAAAACTCCATCATCAACCTTTTTAATGATAATGGGAATGGAGAAGCTATGAGGAAATATGTTCTAAGCATTTTTATTCTCTTATTGATTACAAGTATGCATCCAGTTTATGCTGAGGCTGCTGAGAAAGAATTAAACATTGTAGAGCCAGATACTTACGGTCCAACGCTTTTCCCGGCTTTCAATATCAAGGAGCAAATGACTCTTTCTCCAATGTTTACTCCTGACAACGCTTTGGAGATCCATGCAGCATGGATTGCCCAGGCAAATTCTACAATTGAATTGCAGAACCAGTATATTACCCAGTTTGATGATTCAGTTAGTTGGGCAGAGGATCCAAATCCCCTTATTCGAGAGTTGGTGAAAGCTAAACAACGAGATGTGATTATTAGAGTTCAGGTCCGTGAGGAGAGCGATAGTGATGATGTTGGAGGATATTTAAGCAGTTTGGGTATATCTGTTAGATATATGGGCTCATCAACATCAACACCAGATGACAGTTACCTTTCGTATACTCATAACAAAATGCTGTTGATCGATGGTAAGGTTTCTCTAATTTCCAGTATTAACTATGGGGAAAGTGCCTTTACCATCAATAGAGAGGCAGGAATGGTCATTCAATCAAGCAGTGTCACCCAGTATTATCTATCTGTATTTGAAGAAGATTGGGAAGATGGAGAGCTTGTAGCTTCAACCGCATCATTAGCCATAGAACCTAAGGTATCTCTTGATTATTACTTTGATTTCTCCAGTCATACTGACATACCTAAATCAAATTTCACAGGAGTTTACAATGTGACTGCTTTTGTAAATCCAGATAATGCAGATGAAGTAATTTTTGATTATCTTAAATCTGCAAAAGAGTCGATATATGTGTCAATGTACACTATTTCTCGTGCAGACTTCAACAACACACTGATTGATTTAAAGAAGGCCAATCCCTCAATAGATATTCAAGTATTGATCTCAACTCGAAGGGTAGGTGGAAGTGAAAATGTGGATACAAAAGCTGCAGCGGAATCGTTAGTAGAAAATCTTATCCCCGTTTACAATGCTTCGGTAGATGCTTTTGATAGCGCCGCAGGGTTTTATCACAATAAATACTGGATTATTGATGGAAAACATACCTTTGTATACTCTGGCAACTGGAGCCCAAGATCTGTGACTCCACAAGAAGAGGATAATACTTATGCATCAGGTGATCCTAATAGAGATATGGGAATCGTCGTTGCTGATGCACCAGACATTGCTGCTTTTTATACAAATGTATGGTCACAGGATGTGAATGTGGCTGATGCTTGGGAATTACCAGTGGGTATCGCCCAGACTTCTTTTTCTGAAACCGATGTGGTCTCAGGAAATATTGCTCTAACAGGTACAACTAGTGGTCTCAATGTTACCGAAGTCAACTATGCCTTCAATGATGTGGTCAAAGGAAGCATCCCAGTAGTTAATGAAACATTCTCAGCAAGTTTTGATACAACCACATTAGAAAATGGAGTAACAAGTTTTGAGGTTTTTGCCTTTGATGTTCAAAACTATACAGATGAAGTTACTATAAATGTGGTAAATATTGGTACAGTAGATAATTGGAGAGTTCTTATTTCGGAGGTTCATTCAGATCCCAGTGTTGTATCTGATACTGAGGGTGAATTTTTTGAACTCACAAATTCATTCCCATTTGATGTATTAATAGGAACCTGGAAGATAGGTGATGATAATGATGTATTTGAGATTCCTGAAGATTACATAATTCCAGCATATACATCTCTGATTTTCGCCAGAAATTCTGATGGTTTTAATACGGCGTACTCCCAAACAGCTGATTTCGAGATATCTATGTCTCTAGTCAATTCTGGAGATTATATACGCTTTCAGAATCATAAAGGTGAATTCATAGATGTCGTAGCATATGGTGATGAAACAGCACCTGACGGGTCTGAATCCGTTGCTGCCCCATCTGCTGGCAAATCTATCTCTCGTGTTGAATTATATATCGATACTGATACAGCAGCTGATTTTGAAGAACAGGATGTATCTCCCAAGGATGTTGTACCACAAGTTCCTCTGGGAACTACTTCGACTATTACAGGAACCTCTTCAACAACAGAGGAAACCAGCAGTGAGTCACAAACCACTGAAACACTGGACGTATCAACAATTTCAGGAAGTAGTATTGATGATCTTAGTGAACTAGAGTATTCCAACTACTCGTGGTTTATGTCAATATTCATACTTATCGGTGTACCCATAATTTTGAGGAGAAGGCGATGAGTAAACGGATTAGGTTCCATCTTCCTGATTGGGAAGCTGGTCGAAAGTTTATTAATCATATTTCAGAATCCTTATCCTCACCAATTGATGAACGAGAGGATGTTCTCATTATTACAGCAGAAGGAGCGAAATTTTCATGTCAATTCACAGAAGATGGTACTTCCTTCATCATGATCAAATATACAGATTCCTCATATGAGGAAAAATATAAGCAATTTTATTCAGCATATATTTAATTTATTTTAATTCAAGTTTGATTGATATTGTTTTATTCAACTCTTTCAATTCATCTATTGATGCAGCAATATTACCCAAATGGGTTAATTCATGTTCCAACTCAGTATCTTCCAAGTACAGTGTCAAATTGCTTGAGCTAGCATCCAAACTGATTTCTCCCCTTGAGAATGATGATTTGATAAATTCAGGTGGTGCTGCTAGATTATCTAGTGGTATGACAATTTTTCCTTCCTGACATACAGCAGTTGCAGAAATGGGGAGTTTAGTTTCAATTCTTTTAATTGTTCTAGGGGCGTACGCTGTTTTTAAAACACATTCAAAATCCAGTTTTTCTGGAATTGTACACTTTAATGAAATTTGACCGATTACCATAATAATCACCTAAAATATATCTGGAGCGATGGCTAATCCTACAGTTCCAGATCCAGCATTGGCACCAATCGTTGCTCCAACTTTTGCATAGAGTAATTCTGAAACATTAAAGTTTTCCCGAATTAATTCTTCTACACGAGATGCTGCACTTGGATTTAATCCATCTAAAACTACACAAATCACAGGTTCTTCAGCCTGATATTTGGTTTTTAACTCGTCTAGGATTCTTTTGTAGCCTTTTTCAAATCCTCTTGGAGTATCTAATGTCTTTAATACCTCATCCTCCATGGTTAGAAGTGGAGTGAATCCTATTATTTTCCCTAGCATTCCCTTTGGGGCAGGAACCCTACCTGATCTAATAAGCTGATCAAATTTTGGAACTAATGCATAAAAATGAGTACGTTGTTTCACCTCGGAAATTCTGGCAACTAATTCAGCAAGAGAATACCCTTGTTTGGCTAATCTTGCTGCTAGTACTACTAGAAGCCCTTGATGTCCAGATAGTCCTCCTGAATTTAAAATGTGGATATCAACTTTATTAACATATTTTGCAGCTATTCTTGCGGATTCTTGAAAACCACTAAGTGAATCAGGCAATGTGATAACAAGTATATCATTTCCTTGTTCTTCCTGTTCTGCAAATGCCTTATAAAATTCAAGTGGTGATGCAGGAGTAGTTACTGGCTGAAAATAATCACCTGCTAATTTCTCATAAAATTCTTTTGGAGTAATATCAAGGCCATCTCGATATTTTCTTCTCCCAAATATGATATTTGCAGGTATTACGGACACATTTAGGTCATAGAGTGCATTTGAAGACAAGTCTGCTGAACTATCTGTAACAATATGAACCGGCATCAAATAATCAAACTCTTTTACTCATTTAAAACATATTCAAAGCCGAATTGAAAATTGGATTCTCCTAGCAAAAATCTGTTACATAGAAAGTACTTTTTGGAAGATGTTCTGAACTAATTTAATTTTCTTTCCAAATAACTCCCCCACTTCTTCGTGGGATACACCAGATTGCATTCCAGCAGCAAAATTTGTACATACAGCTAGCGTAGCATAGGGTATATGAAGCTCTTTTGCAAGAAATACTTCCGGTGCTGTAGTCATACCAGCGTAATCTGCACCAAGAATTCGATAAGCATTAATTTCAGCTGGTGTTTCAAATCTCGGGCCATTAACCACCACAATTGTACCATGTTCTCTAACATCAGGATCAAAAGATTTTGTTGCTTCAATTAATACTGCTCTTGCATCAGTATCAAATGTATTAGTAACATCAGTATGCACTACTCCATTTAATATTTTACCATTATAGGTTGTAACCTCCAAATCAGATCCATCGAAAAAGGTTCCATATCTGCCACTGGTAAAATCGATAACTTGATCTAAAACAGCTAGACTACCCGGTGGATTCTCTGTATGAAGGCTTCCTACCGCATTTGTAGCAAAAATCATATCTGCTTTCATCATAAATGCTGCAAAAATATTTGCTCTGTAATTAATATTACTTGGTGTGATAGAATGACCACTTCCATGTCTAGGTATAAAGATCACTTCATGGTTTTCTACCATTCCATAATCTACAGTTACTTCTCCAAAGGGAGTGGAGATTGTTTTTTTCGTAGCATCAGGGATGAACTCATAGAATCCTGACCCACCAATAATTGCCTTCACTAAACTAAAAAATATACAAGAAATTATTAAATTTCGTACTATGGATTGATATATAGTGAGCAAATTATTGCTCTCGTTCCCAAGTTTCTAATGAGATAAATGTGACAGTTTTGATGACATTCTTAATTGATCTAATTGATTTCATAGTTACATCCTTTATTTCATTGGATGAATCAGTGATAAATTTGACTATTACATCAAATGTTCCATAAAGTAGATGTGCTTCAACAACCTCTGGGATGTTCCTCACCTCCTTCAGAAGTAGATCTGTATCTGTATCGACTTCTAAATTGATAAATAAGTAGGTAATGAGTTCATTTCTAGTAATTATCGATTTTTTGATTTCTGACATATAGAGGTTATTTTGAATGTGGGATAAAAAGCTTAGTCCATTTGATATAGTAATTCGAACAGTTCGGTTTTTTACTCATTCAATTTTGAAGTTTCTCAACGTCTCTTCTAGCTGCATAGATAGATTTGCCAATTGTTGAGTTGCTGCACTCATTTCTTCAAGTGTAGCTGCTTGTTCCTCTGCAGATGCACTTACTTCTTCTGATGAGGCGGCAACATCTTCTGAGACACCTCTGATTTGACCAATGGATCGGGAGATATTTTGCTGACTTGCTTTGATTTTATTTTCCACCTCAAATAACAATTCACCAATGCTATCATTATAGGTTCGAGTATCATCAGATAGACGTCTTACATTATTTGCTACAATACCAAACCCTCTTCCAGCATCTCCTGCTCTTTGAGCTTCAATACTGGCATTCAATGCTAGTAAATTGGTTTCCTCAGAAATTTCCTGAACCAGCTCGAGTGATTCATAAATTTGTTCGAATGATTCTTCTATGATTAATTGCAGGCTCTTCTCTGCTTTTACAGCATCTTCAACTTTCTCTACTTGTCTTTGGCTTCCATGACTTATATTTTCCATAATTGATGAAATAGAACCCGATGATGTTGATACCTCTGAAGATGATGCAGCAATCTCTTCTGCATTACCCGCTACTTGTTCTGAGGCCTGAAGGACACTACGAATGAGGTTTCGTAATTGCTCAAGCATCTTTGCGAAGGATAGATAGAATGGATAGAAGATATCATTACTTGATGTATTCTTGAAGAATTCAGGAGTTCTCAGGTCTCCTTTTGCTACTACAGCTGCTACCTTATTGAGTTTTTCAATCTCTGCTTTCAGTACCTTGGTGAAGTTATTTGTAATTATAAGTATGAGTGTGAGTGATATAATGAGTGTCAGAATGATGTTCACAACCCCTCCTTCTACGGGTACACCACTTTTCATATTAGATCCAACAGATAGACCAATCCATGATATTGGGAGGAACAATGCCAATGTTCTAAGAATTAGTTTGAAGGTTAGTGAGTCTGATTTTTCCTTCTTGAAGATCTTGAAATAACCAGCGACTAATGCTGCAATGAAAGCACCAGAGGCAAGGAAAATGAATAGATCTACATAATCAGTTCCTAGCCATGAAGTCTCATCTAATATAGCCATAATATGATTTAATTTTCGCGAGATTAAATATATATTGAGATGAAAATGATCAAATCATTAACAAATTAATCATATGCTACGAATTATTTCATTGTTGAATTATTCCATCTGTTTACAGAATTCGACTAGTCCTCTTACAGGTTTTCCAGTCATTCCTTTCTTGGGATGATAATCGCTACTTCCAGGAGAATCCATCACTCCTGCTATATCAACATGGCACCAACGTTTCATTTCTATAAATTCTCCAAGAAACTCAGCTGCTTGACAAGCACCACCTGCTCTACTTCCCACATTATTGACATCTGCAAGAGGAGTATCAAGTGCTTTACGATATATTGGATCAAGTGGCATGCGCCAGAATCTGTCGAATGTTTTTTCTCCTGCCCTGTTGAGTTCATTCCAAAGCTCATCTGATCTTGTGAACACACCAATAAATGCCTCTCCCAAGGCTACACCTATTGAACCGGTAAGTGTGGCTATATCGATGACAGTGTGAGGATTGAATTCCTTTTCTGCATACACCAAGGCATCTGCCAGAATTAATCTTCCCTCAGCATCAGTATTATCTACCTGAATGGTTTTTCCATTAGAAGCAGTGACAACATCTGAAGGCTTGGTAGCCCTCCCTGATGGCATATTCTCAGTTAATGGTGTCAAACCAATCACATTTTTCTTCAATCCAAGTTTTGAGATGGCATACAAGGTTCCTACAACTGATGCAGCTCCGCCCATATCTCCTCGCATGGCCCCCATATTGGCTGAGGGCTTGAGTGATATCCCACCTGTATCAAAGGTAATACCCTTACCCACATATACTATTGGTGGGTCATTTTCATTTCCACCATTGTATTGAATTTCAAGGAATTTGGCTGGTTCTTCCGTACCAGCAGCTACTGATAGAAATGAGCCCATTTTTTTCTCTTTGGCCCATTCTTCATCATGCACTATAATCTCAATATTATCTATTCCATCAAGATATTCCTTGGCTTTTTCTGCAAACCATGTGGGAGTACAGATATTGGCTGGAGTTTCAGCCAGAAACCTAGCATAATTTTGTCCTTCTGCCATAATAACCCCTGTATTCCAAGCATCAACATCATTACCACTGAAAATAATTTCATCTACTTTCTTGATTTTATCTAAATTCTGAGTTTTAAGAAAATCATACTTGTACAGACCTAATATTGCTCCTTCCGCAGTGGATTGAGCATCACCATGTAGTGCTTCAAATGCTATAGATTTTAGTCCACGATCTCGCAGTGTCCTTGCAGCAATGGAAGCTGCATTTCGCACTGATTCAAAATTACACTTTTCTTTCTCTCCAAGACCTACAAGATAAATTCTCCTAGCCTTCACGCCTTCAACATTGTAGAGAATCATAGTTTGTTTGGTCTTACCAGTAAACTCATCAAGCTCAAGGTATGGAGCAATTGCACCTAGACGTATGGCAGTTTCTCCATGTGTGTTATCCTTATATAATCCAATGACAATCGCATCCACATCCAGTGTTTCAATTGCCTCACTACTTGTTTTGATATTCATACATCAGTGATCTACTGAATTATTATAAATTATAATATCTAGGCGTATTAAATTGTTTCAATGACTTAAACCAATCCGTGTTTCTTGAAATCATTAATCAGATAATCGACGAATCCTGGATGATAGGAGCTTACTACAGCATATCCCTCTTTGAATGTATCGAGCTTTATGGTTGAAATATCAACTGATTCATCCACAAATTTGAAAGATCCACCTACACTCTCAATGATAATCTTACTAGCCATGAAGTCATGCGCTCTCAGTACTCCTCTTAGATCAATATAGGCATCATTTATACCGATCACGGTTAACGCTAATTCCCATGCAGCGGATCCTAGGCTACGTAGAGAGTGTTTTTCCTGAAAATCGAAAAAATATCTTTTTGCAACCTCTCCATAGGCATAAAAACTGATCTGAGATAACTCATTATCCAAAATCTGATCTCCCTTGTTCATCTGAATTGGTTCACCATTGAACCAAGCACCTACTCCTTCTACCGCAAAAAACAAATCATCAGAGTAGAGATTAAGGATGGCTGCTCTGCTTAAAGTAGCAAGTGTTGCATTCTCCACATATTTTCCATAAGCAACAGAAATACAACCGATAGGTAATCCCTTCATGTAATTTTGAGAACCATCAAGGGGATCCAAAAGCAGTACAATGGCATCTTCTGCGTCAACTCCTTTACCAAAATGTTTCTCTCCACTTTCCTCTGAAAATAATACTCCACTCAATCCCTCGAGTTCGAGAGTCTTTATGAAAGTGGTCTCTGATTCTATATCTGCTCTTATGGCCATTTGACCACTGACATTAATATACTCCTTTTTTCTCATCAGTCGGTTATTATTTCCCATAATGGCTTGCTTTGCCTTATTCAAAGCTTTATTGATCTTTAGATCTACCTGCTCAGTCTCGATATAAAGCCACATAATAATTCCTCTGAGATAAGGTTAATTGAGTTGAGCAGATGTTTATATGTAAATATTTGTAATCAAAATAATGATTTACTTGAAAAAAAATAAATAAAAGTTCCTAAAACTTATGTTTTATAATTTTGATGAAATAAAGATCCTTGATTTTGTCATACAAAAGTACCAATTATTTGGTTCTCTTGATGATATGATACCCAAACTGCGTTTTCACTGGATCTGAAATTTGACCAACTTTTAGGTCAAAAGCCACTTTTTCAAATTCCTTGACCATCTTTCCCCTGGCAAACTCACCTAGATTTCCTCCTTTCTTTGCACTGGAACAAGTTGAGTGCTTCTTAGCCAATTCTGCAAAATCCTTTCCTTCATTTAGTAGTTCTTTAATTGTCAGTGCCTCACCCTGTTTCTTAACCAGAATATGACTGGCCCTAATTTTAGTAGACATATGAATTGATTAAATGCTATCAATTTGTAGTTTTTGGTTAATTCGCAAATAATTAGTAAGATTACTGAATGTGGTTTATTCTTTTACCTTCTTGTCGTAGATGAACACACCGTCCATGAATGTCTTGGGCGATTGTCTTCGTTTACCACGCTGACGTGTGAGTTCTTGAATATTGGCACAAGTTTGACCTACGGCCTCTTTATCTATACCCTCAACTATCACATCATCTCCATCTTTATCAACCTTGACATCACCAACAATCTTGGCAAATCTGGGTTTACGTCCACCGTAGAGGTTCTCGATCTTCACTTCTCTATTCTTGAGATCAGGTATCACTCTGATGGGGAAGTGAGAGAATACAACCTTCATGCGGTATTCATATCCCTTGGTCACACCATTGAACATGTTGTTCAAGTGTGCTCTGACAGTATAAATCATGGCTTTATCCCTTCTTCTTGGGAAGTAGGCCTCAAGGTATAGTTGATTATCAACCTTGCTGATTTTTATATCGGTATGCTTGAAGTCCTTGGTGAGTTCACCAAGTTTACCTTTGATGGTGACTTTAGAATTATCTACTTTTACGGATTGAACTTCCTCTGGAATATCTACATAAGTGTCTAGTTTACCATATGTTACCATTTCAATCTCTCCTAATAGACATATGCCAGCAGTCTCCCACCGACGTGCTGTTCAATTGCTTCATTCTGAGACATCACTCCCTTTGGAGTAGATAGTACAAGGATTCCAAAATCTGAGGCAGGTAGGTATTTCTTCTCATATTTTAGAATATTAGATACCTTAACAGGGAACCTTGGTTTGATTACAGCAGTTTTATTGATTCTCCCAAGTAATTGAACAAGGAATTTACCACCTTTACCATCCTCAATGCGTTCTACTTCACCAATATAATGATGTTTCTGAAGGGTTGATAATACATTTTGTAGCAGATTTGATGTGGGTTGAAGAAGAACTTCTTTCTTACCCAGCTGTTCATAATGCCGAATTTTAATTAACGCATCATTAAGTATATCCATCTGCATACTTTATCCACCTCGTGATCCTAGCTTCTGGAAGCCAAGAGGTTCTGCAATCTCTCGAATGCATCTCCTACAGATCATGAGATCTGCTCGTCTAATGATTCCACGATAGGTTCCACATCGTCTACATGAACGGGTTCCTCTGCCGTGGGTTCTCACTTTTTTCTCTTTTGTCTTCATAAATAATCCTCCTTATCGTTTTGTTGTGATTACAGGTATGAATCCCTAATCACGTGCAGGATTAATTCCCTATTATTCTTGATTTATATATAGTGTATTATCGCGACACTGGTTTGAGTAATGCATATTATTGATAATAGATAATTTATGTATAGATTGGATTTATTTAGAATAGAGCAATATCGTAATTCTCACTTAAGAATAATTTTGTATCTTCAGGATTGAGAGTGTGAGATTTTGGAATCTTAGCGTTCTTGTATTTTCTTTTCTTCACTCTGTATCCAGCACGACTCATCTGTACATTGACATCAAATCCTATGATTCCTAAATTAGGATCATAAGACATGCCTGGAATATCGATGTGTTCCTTTATTCCAAAGCCAAAATTACCTTGTCTATCAATTGATCGAGATTTAAGCTTGTAATCCTTGGCATGGAATAACCTCATCAGTAACTCATAGGCTGGATTTCCTCTTACTGTAACGGTACATCCCACTGGTTGTCCTTTACGGATACCCCAGCTTCTCCAAGTGTTTTTGGCTATGGTATCTGCTGGTTCTTGCCCAGTAAGATCTTTGATGATTTGCTTAGCACGGTCAAGTGGTGCACCTGCAACACCCAAGCTAACATTCAGCTTGACTGCCTCAATTTTAGGACGTAGCATGGGTTGTTCTTCCCAACTTTTCTTAATCTCTTCTGCATTCATTAGTTAGCCAACTCCAGTTCATTTCCGATCACAAAGACATAATCTAGTGCGGTTCGGAATTCCTCTTCATTTTCATCCCTGATGATAACCTCTGAGGCTTTGGGACCAAATCTCTTGGAAATTTCAAGAATTGTTCCAATCTTACCTTGATGTCTTCCCTCAAGTACCTGTACTCTACTTTCTTCTTCAAGTTCGTAGATGCTCTCGATCTCCTGTTCAGGAACTGTGATCTTAAGTGAGCTTTGTACAGATATTTGGTTGAGTCTGTCATCTTCATTATCAAGGAGAATATTTCTGCCATCATGCAGTGAAATCTGAGTTTTTCCTCCTCTCAAGTTTCTCTTACCAATCACTTTGCAGACCTTATAGTTGGCCTCATCCTCGGTGATTTCCTTAGCAAGAAGTTTTCTTGAAGTGTGTAACTGCACTCTGTATCGCATGTCTGTACCATCAAAGGTGACAATATCCATGTGTCCAACAGGCATTCCCTCTTTCTTACGAACCTTTCCATCAACAAGTACTCTGTTACTCTGAAGAATGTACTTGGCCTCTTTTCTTGTTTCTGCCAATCCCAGTACATCACGAATAAGTACTAGCATAGGCATACCAAATTTCTTTCCATGTGCACCAGGAGAAATCTTTGGCACAAACTTGGTCCCCTTTCTATGAACGGGCCAGGTTGTTGGTGCGGATAATCTCTTCTGATGTTGTTTCTTACCTGCTTTGGTCATGCTACATCTTCCTCCTCTTCCTCATCATCAATGAGTTCGACATCATCATCGTCTTCTTCGATGAGCTCTTCATCATCATCCTCGAGCTCCTCATCATCCATCTCTATGGATTCTTCCTCTTCCTCTTCCATTGCTGCTTCGATGTCTATTAATTCTTCTTCATCTTTGATTCTGCGATTGATTAGGTCCATTCTTTTCTTATCCCTCTTGGTCACATACTTAGTGATCATAACATTGGAAGGATGGATGGGTACTGGGATTTCACTTTTGTCAGTTTTTCCTCGCATTACTTTGTCAACGTGGATCCTCATTTTACTGGGGATAACTTTGTTCACTTTACCTTTCTTACCGGCATGGGCACCTCTCATGATGATAACCTCATCACCTTTCTTGATGGGAAGAGAACGGAAGCCTTTGGATTCTCTTAGTTCAGGGCTAAGTGGTGCTGACATGATCTTATGTACATCTTTCTTAGGCGTATTGAAAGTGTATTTTCTCTGTTTCTTTGGTTTCGTACTTTTCGGTCTCATTTCAATACACTCCTTATACTACAATAGAGGCAATACCTCCAATACGGGGCCATCTTGAGATTGCTTCTCTTGCGATGGGTCCCTTAGCCTCATTAGATCTTGGATCTCCTGCATCATTGACAATGACTACAGCATTATCCTCGAAAGAAATGATTTCTCCACTCTCACGTGTATAGGGCCTTTTCTGTCTAACCACTACAGCCTTGACAATCTGTCTTCTCATCTTAGGATTCCCTTTCTTAACGGAAACAATGACTAGATCTCCAACAGTTGCTTTTGGATAAGTATTCAATCTACCTGAGTATCCAGCAACTGAGATAATTTCAACTATACGTGCACCGGAATTGTCAGCGACTTTGATCTGTGATCCGTTTTGTAGTCCATATGCAGATTTCACTCTAGGCGTACCTGCTGCTTTTCTCTTTGCCATACAATCACCTAGTGTTTAGCCTCTAACTTCTCGATGACAACAAATGAGACATTTCTTGAAAGTGGTCGAGTTTCCATAACTCTTACCAGATCTCCTCTCTTGACATCAATGCAATTTGGCAGTCGTGCACTGACCTTTCCCGACCTCTTCTCATAACGGTCGTATTTCTTAACCAGATACAGATAGTCTCTTCTAACAACAACGGTTTTTTGCATAGAAGCTCTGCTGACCACACCTTCGATAATTCTACCATGAACTGGTAAAGTACCGTGGAAGGGACACTCTGAATCCTCGCATGTTTTAGATGGAGCTTTCACTTCGACTCCAATATTTCTAGCGGACATTGTAATATTCCTCATTTACAGGATCTTTGAGTTGCATAATGAAATAAACCAATGCTTAGTTCTTGTGACATTAAGTCGAGGAATGCGAACTATGAAACCTGACCTTTCAATCTGGCTTACTTCTACGTCAGGAATGCAAGATACCTGCTAATTTTCAATCTATCAATATTCCATATAAATAAATAGATGATAGACAAGCCAAGAGAATTATACATCTCTACCAAGTTTTCACTCTTTTTTTCTGTCGGTATTTATAATCACCAATCAATAATTTTCCATCAAAAATATAACCATCAATAAGAAAATTGCCTGAGGCTTTAGTTACCTTCACAATCCTGTTAGATAGGTTTATTTCAAGCATGAATTTTGATTCAGCAACTATCATTCCTTCTAGGTTGATTAATCCACCATCTGAATGATTAGTGATTTTTACTAGGTGACCCACTAATGTGTTATGTAAAATTTGTTTAATGTTAGAAGAACTCATTTCTCTATTCATTATCTTCATTCATTACTGTTAATAACCGAGCAATTGTTTTTCTTAATTCTGATACTTTACCGGGATTGTCAATAGAACCACCAGCAGAGAGTTGTGCCTTTTTCTCAGATAATTCTGCTCTGTATTTTTTAAGGTTGGCCATTCTCTGATCGGGGCTCATTTTTTTGATTTCCTTCATTCGTAGTATTGCCATTTTTCTATTCCTCCAGATCTTCTAGGTCTTCCTCTTCAATAGCTGATGTAGCGCTATCAGGAAGATCCTCATCCTCAGCCAGCTCCTCAAGCTCACCGAATTCATCTACCTCATCTTCAATCATCTCATCTTCAACAAGATCATCAACTTCAAGATCACTCTCTCTTGTAATCTCATTGGAAGTATGAGTGGGTTCAGCAATGATATCTATCTGATCAGGTAATACTGCATCTCCGCTCATTATTGTTACTCGGATACCGAGAATACCTCTTTTAATCTTGGCCTTTACTTTACCTTCACTGACATATTTGTTAACAACATCACCAGTTTTGGCAACATATCCCTCTCTAAATGATTCAACCCTTGCACGCTGGGAGGTGATCTTTCCAGATATCAAAATCTCGCAACCTAGTGCACCTGATGCCATGATTCTTCGTATTGCACCATAAGCTGTTCGTCTGAAATGTCTTCCTCTCTCGAGCGAAGATGCAAGTCTGTATGCCATAACCGTAGCAAATTTCTCAGGATCCTCAAGACTTTCAACCTCGAGTTGTACATTTTGTTCATTTAATATTTCTCTTACTCCGGCAGATAGCATTTTAATATTCTTACCACGCTTACCGATTGCAAGACCAACTCGGTTGGCATAGATAGTAACTCTCGATTGTTGTGCTGTATTTTGATAATCAAGGTATGCATACTCTGCGGATCCTAGGTTTTCCTTAAAATATTCATCTAAGAAGACAGTGGTTAATCGTCTTTCAGTAAAGCTTTTGATTGAATTTGGCATAAATTAAATTTCCTCCGCTGCTAATTCCACATGGGTAAGTGTGTTGACCTTAGGTGATGAACTTCCAAATGCTCTGGGAAAAATTCTTTTGTTTTTCCTCCCTCTTTGAGCAGCAGCATGGAATAATAATAATCTATCAACTTCAAGATCTTTGAATTCAGCATTTTTCTCTAGTGATTCTAATAAATTCAGGATTTCTTTAGCAGCCTTGACGGGGTACCTACCTACATCCCAACCCTTTAAGTCGGATCTATGGCCTACTTTCTTGTGGTGGCGTTTGAATGGTACACTTCTTTTCATATCTATTACATCTTCAAGGTATTCTTTTGCTCTTTCAACCAACATACCTTTAATTGTATGACATATCTCTCGTGCATGTTTGTGAGAAATACTAATCTCACGGGCACTGGCTTTAACTGTTTTATCTGGATCAAGCCCAATTACTGAATATTTGAATCTTGGCATATATGTTATCCCTATACCGAAGAAATAATCTTGTTATAAAAAATTAAAGTTATATCGCGCTAGTTTTTCGATGATCCATTAAAGAAATTCAAATGACAATTTGGATAGATTCATTCTACTATCTGTCACAGAGAGAGTATATAAATATCTAAGCAGCTATAAATTTGTGATCCAACGAATCATCGAGAATCGTCTCCTGATGAGAATATTGGGAGTATGTGCTATTATATCTATTTATAGTCTGATTCATGTGATCTCATCTCAACATCTTTACACAATGACTGTAATCTTGGTAATCTGGTTGTATTTTGAAGATATTTTAGAAGTGATGAAAATTAGAATCACCAATCCAGATTCGGTTATCCCTCTGATTTATGTCTATGGGGTATTATTTCTGATCCTTTATTCAATCATTTATTATATTTCCTTTCTTTTGAATCTGTTTGAGGTAGATCTTGGATCCCTATGGTTATTTCTCCTACTTTCCATTCTAATTTTGGGTTGGGTGAATAAAATTGAAACCGGTATCTCTAATTATCCGTATGTAAATATTTTTCGAGGTCAAACAGAAGAGGTGGGTTGGAACCTTCATATTACGTTACGGAATTTTTACTTTCCTCTAATTCTAACCATTATATTTTTCGAGATTCAAGCATATTTTTATGCTTTATTCAGATCAGTCAGTTTTCTTTATGTTCAACAGGGAACCCTCCCCATTCTGATACTCACACTTGTTCTTCTTCTCATTAATGCCTTATTCCAAGGTCAATTATTCTGGTATCCTATTAATGGGAAAAGCAAATTAAAATCCAAAGAAAAAATCATGATAATTCCTCCTCCAGAAGACTCTTCAGGACTACATTATTATTTCAAGCAAATGTTTTTACAATCATTTCCGCAAGAACTTGAGCCCTATTTGCGTATAAACTGTAATCTACTCGCAAAAAACTCATCAGAAATCACGTATTTTGGCTTTATTACCTATTTCATTCATGGAGTAAAAAATTGGGGGTCTTCTGCCAGGTCTATCTTGCCTTATTATAACCTGATAGTTCTGGCTAGCTTCTCTAAATTCCGAAATTTTGGGAGAATTGAAGTACATAGAAGAGAACAATTCTTCCAATACTTATTATCATTATATCGTTGTGGTTCATTTCCTGATTCATGGAGAGAATTGATTCGGTATGAAGTAAATCAGGATAATATTGCTGCCATTAGATCATTTGCACTTACAAATGTTGAAGTGATTTCATTCAAAATTCTGAAAAATTGGACCGATGTATATCAAAATACAGTGTATAGAGGTAAGGAAGGATATTTAAATTTGCAAACAATCCTGAGGTCAATTGATCAAGATATAACGATGGAGACTCAATGGGAAAAAGATGTTTGGACATTATCTGATATGTTTATACGTGTTTTTATTGGTAAGGACTCTCAACAAATATTTACAAATCAGATTGGGTTGTATCCAAAGCTCCTACATATTTCTCAAGGAAAACCCCTCAAGGAATATCAATCCTTTGGTGAATTAAGAGAAGAATTAACATCCTCTGCTGTTAATCAACCAATTTCACCAACAAAAGAATATACTAATCAAGAGCTAGCTATTGCTATGATGCAGCATTTTAGAGAATCTATTGATATATCGAAAGTCTCTATCTATGATAAAATAAAATTCGAGTTACTAGTGCTCCATCCAAAAAGGTTACTGGTATACTTATTATTATATCTACTCAATATATATGCACTTCATCTGCTATCAGATCTAGTAACTCAGAATATATTGTCCTATATAGTTATAGTGGAATTTATAGTTCTCTTACTTTGGGGAATGAATCTACCCTTGGCAAGATCCATATCTAATCAAACTACACTCTCGAGCCGGTATCAATCCAATACATCAGCAACATTTTTTGGGTTTCTTGTTTTCTTTTATTTTCTACTTGTATTAAATTAATATCTTATTTGAGTGGTACATACATAGATGATCTAGTAGCACCAACACCCGGTGTACTGTGTTTTACCAATTTACGTGCATGGGCATATTCTGCAAAGTAATTTCCAACTTTATCTAGTGTTAACTCAATTGGAACAAATTCTTTACCATTATATACTTCTACGGTGAGTCCAACAAATTCTGGTAGAACAATAAATTCTCTTCTATGGGTTTTGACAGTAATCTCCTGTCCCTTATCGAGTGCCTTTTTAGCTTCTCTGAGTTTTCCTAGCAATTTAGTTCTCTCTTTATTCCAGTATTGTGGTCTGAGTAATGATCTTCTTTGTCTTGCTGGGAGTAATTCCACTAACTCATCCAAAGACATAGCTTGTAGCTCTTCAAGTGTCTTACCTCTATAATAGGTTTGTTTTCTTGCTGACATAATTCTTCATCTCAATTCTCCATTGCATTAATATAAATATAGAGATTGAAAACACATTGATCGCGAGCCAATTCTCGATCTCTTAGATTAGCGTCTAACTGAACTCCTTTCATGCTATTTATTTATTCTTCAGCAGATTAACTTTTGTGGATGAACATAAACTATTAGATAAAATCGGTCCATATTTGGATTCTCATCATCGAAATGGATTGCCACATCCCGATGATGCTGTTGCTATTCCAATAGGTGACCGATATCTTGTGGTTAATACTGATGCTTGGGTTGCTTCTACAGATCGTCCACCAGGATTGAGTAATCGTCAATGTGGTTACAGGGCTGCAGTAAATGCAATATCCGATGTACTATGTAAGGGTTGCCGACCAAAAGATCTGATCGTCTCACTTTCAACTAATGCAATGGATGACGCAGAGGAGGTCTTACTGGGCATTATTGATGCTTGTACTAAGTATGATATCAATTACTTAGGTGGAGATCTTAATAAAGCACAGGATCTAGTTATTGATGTCACAGTGATGGGTTTGTCTGATACATTAGTCACAAGATCTGGGGCAAAGAATGATGAGTATGTTTATTGGTTGGGTCCTTCCTTTGGTTCTACAGCAGCAGCTCTGGGCATATTACTTCAAAATTTTATTGGTGATGAACTAAAGGCAATCAAGATCATGGCTGAACCTGAATTATTCTATGATTTCCTCGAAATTATCGAGAATAATCAAATCAGTGCTTCTATGGATTGTTCTGACGGCCTTGCATTAACACTTCATGCCATTGCTGACCTATCGGGAATCGGCATAAAAATTGACAATGATGCCTTAATAACAGATGAATGGATAGAATCTATTGCTAGTAAGAATTCAATTAAATTACATGATCTACTTTTCTTTGGAGGGGAGGAGTTGGGAATCGTTTTTACCAGTCCTGATTTGATCAAGGGTACAGATCTAATTAATTTGGGGAGAACAGTAAATGATCCTGGTGTTTTCCTTGATGAGGAACCAATACCAAATAGAGGGTGGATTCATTAGATAGTAAACAGAATTGGTACTGTGACAAAAGTTATTTCTAGATTGGTGATGGTGTTATCTCCAAAAGCATAACTCGTTGGAGATGTAACTCCATCTATATCATGATCAATGGAGAAGGGTCCATTTACTAGATTTGAAGTTGACACGGTAGTACTTGTTATTCTACGTAATCGCAATGTCCAATCAGAATCTTGAATGGGAAAATCAAGTGACGTACCTGTGATTAATCCATTATGTGTAAGAAAGTAAATTTGAGGAGTAGTAATAATTACAGCCATACTTGTGGCCCCAGTTTGCACAACATCCACCCTGGTTAAAGTATACAGGGTAAAGTACGCGATACTGTAATCATACTGTACTTTTGCAACAAAATTGGAATTATTAACTGTTGTATCATTCTGTATCATCGAATCTTCAGAAATTGTTCGAGTTAATATTTTCTCATTTACTTCATACTGGAAGGATCCCTCAACATCAATGGAAAATTCTCCTGTGTACACATTTTGTGTTTGAACGATCCCACCTGCATCAGAAATGGAAATATCAAGTGCTTTGCCCTCGGAGACTCGATACGTTGCATCATTTGAGGTGATCGATATCCTTGTCTGAGCTCCACTTGCTGATGATATTAGATTTTCCATTTCATTTTGAATACTAAGCAAAATAAATTCTTGATTGGTGTTAATTGTTTCTGCCTGAAATCCCAAAACAGTTGGAGATATGGTGGAGTATAAAACTCCCATGGATACTATCATCATTGAGAAAATGAGCATTGTAGCGATGATATTATTAACTGCTCGTGTGGATTTCAACCATCTCATTCTATTCAGTATTCATCTACGTTTACTGCTATTATTATTTTATCTAGATATGCTGTTCATTCGCGAGAGAATATGTATCACTTAATGCTCCTTAAGATTGGATGTAGTAATGTACTTTGATCACTTCTGAATTGGTATCTACACTATTTAAATTAACTCAGAAATCATGATATTCATCATCATAGATGTCCTCTTCATCATCTTCTTCACCCTGATCAAAGATCTCTAGTTCAGTTATGATCCCAAGATGGATAACTCTGCCTCCTGTAAAGGTAACAGGGTTAATGCTTTTTCCTATGATAATTCCTGTTTCAGGAGCATAATAGCTCTTAATATGCTGTCCATGTAAATTATATAAATCAGCTATTTTTTCACCTTTTTTCACAACTTGTGTTAATTGAGGATGAATATCGATTATACCCCCCTCCACTGTTCGTATCCAATAAGATTTAGAACATATTGTAGTGCTGCTTTCATGGATTTCACAAGTACCTGGAACAATTTTTAGAAATTTTAAGATATTAATTATCCCCATAATCCCTTTATCAATCATTTTCTCTTGGAAACTTAAAGGATTACCAAGTTCTAGCGTGATCGCTGTTATTCCCTGTGCCATAGCAGCATTTCTCAATGAATTCACTGGTAATTTCTTATGAACGATGATATCTGCATTGAGGAGTCCCACTAGTTCTCTAACCTTGGCATCCTGAATATTGGCTCTGATATAATAGGAATTTACACGACCATAGGAAGCTGTATGTAAATCAAGGAGATAATCAAATTGTAGGATAATGCGATGGAAAATCCTGTAGGCATAGATCTCAGATGGTGCACCTTTTTTCATTCCTGGCATGATGCGATTTAGATCGATTCCATCTAGAAAGGTTCTCTGATTTGTTTCAAAGCCCGGAATATTGAGAATTGGGATTAGAATTAAATTACCTGATAATGTCTCTGCTTTAACCATCTCTGCCAATGTATGGGTTACTTGGACTCCATTAAGCTCATTCCCATGAAGTGCGGCAACAATACCCACAGTAGGACCATCCTCTTTTCCACGAATCGCTATTACAGGTATATGGATTTTCTTTCCCGTGGCCTGGTTGAATATACCCACTCTGCCAAATGTCTTGCTTCCTTTTGGTAAGGCTGCAACATCTAGTTTATCTGATACCCAGACATCAGTCATCCTTGTATAACTCCTCTATTAGTGTTCGGTCTGTATTGAGTGATCGAAATAATTTTTTCTTCAAATTTCCCTTGGTATTGAGCAGGTTGATGGACATAGTATCGATGGAAATGGCAGCTAGGAGAGTTTGAATGAATCCCTCGATTAGATCATCAATACCGATTCCAAGCTTGTTAAAATCACGATGATCCATGAGAATCAGACGTTCAGTCTCAGATGCCCAAGAGTTCTCTCCCAGCTTTCTAGACAAGTTGGTTCCCAGCATACCCCAGCTATCGTACTCCCCCTCTAGTTTATTAATGAGAGGTAATTTTGCTTGTCTACCATAAATTGCCACTGGTCGATAACCTTCAGGTCCAGAGTAAATCATCATTCTCAGATCCGCCACATAGAATTTATTTCTTTTATTGGGTATGGTACCTATATGATAGAGTTGTCCAATCTTAGTCTTTGATGTCCAGGTAGAATTACCGATTAGGCTCTGCACAATAAAGAGATCGTAATCATGATCCTCCGCCATGAAGGCATCCAGCTCCTTCTTATTGGTAATAGTATACACACCTTGCCCAGCATTGGAATATGGATTCTTTATCACCCCTACTCCTCCCATGTGGTTGATCCATAAGGGTACCTCTGCCTTACTTATATCATTGATAGTGTCCGGAGTGCGGATTTCAAGTCCATAGGCATTCATCTCACCATTGAATAAATCATATGCTTTCGAAGCCATTAATTTATTTCTTCCTCCAGCTAGACAGGAGATCATAGAATTGTAAATCAATGTTTTTGATTTGAGAGGAATACGGTTCCATGGTTTTTGGGTGACATATTTGAAAACAGCACGCATGGGTTTCCAATCACCATCCTTAATATATAGTATCCCATCATCAAATTTCACTCCCTGATCCTCTTTTGAATTGTAATATTTTATCAGATACACTGGTTCCTGACTGAGATCAGCAATCGCTGAAGCATATCCACCTGCCTCCACGGGATTCTTATCAAATAATACAGCAAGTGCTCCTTCTGGTAGTCGTTTCTTTTTCACCAAGGGCATAAACGAGTTTTTAATCAATGTGCAGTATCCCCCCCGCTCCTCGGTATCATCATAAAGGGGCATAGATTTCTGTCCACTGGGACAGGAATTGGTCTCAATAAGTACCATCTTTCTCTCTCCCTCTGCTGTGGTGACTGGAAAGAGATCAGCACCTGCCCACCTGAAATGGGAGGGCTGGTACTTTAGTAAATTCTCGAGTTTCTCCTTATTAACCTCTGGATGTAGATGACAGTATCTGTTGAGAATTCGTTCATTGGACATGGTGAGAAAATGTTTTACCAGAGGATGCAGATGTGCATTCAAAGTTCTATCATAGAAGTGTTTCTGTGGTTGGAAACTATCTGGCTGGATAATCTCAAAAGATGCATTACTCATTTGATTTCGAGAATCTATAATAGTATATAATGCATTCTACAAGAGACGTATCTGTATTTGTCAATTCAGATTGATTTAATTTTTTTCTTATTTAGTACAAAATGAGTAGATTTATTGTAGTAGGTATTTACTGATTGAGAAACTTAACCGAAGAGAGCTCCGAGACCATCGTCATCATCAACGACTTCTCCTTCTTCCTCATCTTCTTCTTCCTCTTCCTCTTCCTCCTCAGCAGCGGCTGCAGGAGCAGCACCAGCAGCAGCAGGAGCTGCTACGGCCATGGAGGCTGCGGAAGCGATTGCTTCTTCAATGTCGATCTCACCCATAGCGGCGACGACAGTTTTGACTCTAGCATCATCGACATCGACACCTGCGGCCTTGAGGACCTTTTTAACGGCATCAACGGTGATTTCTTGTTCGGCTTTGTGAAGTAAAAGGGCTGCATAAAGATACATCATGATTTATATATTTCTCCTTAGTTTTTTATGATTTTACGCCTCATTAGGCGATTTCAGCTGGAACAGCTGAGGGGTCAACAGCTTGTAGCGCTTTGGCTAAAGCCTTGACTCTGGCAAGGGCCAATCCAAGTACTCTGGGTGCAGTTTCTTTAGTGATATATCCTATTTCTGCTGCGACGGCCAGAGCGTTTGAATGAGCTCTTGCTACTACCTGGGGTGCGGTATCTGAAGTGAGATAACCACTTGCCAGTGATACGGAAACGGCTGCCTTGTAGGCATAGATAAGTTCACTTCTAAGTGCATCAAAGTCAAGGATGAGATCATCATGCTCGATAATTTCTCCATTCTCCAATACACAATCTAAACTTAGACCTACTTCAAAGGGCTCTATTCCCAACTGTGCTAGTATCGAGGCGAGTGTGGGTGTAATGACATCACCAACCTCAATGACCTGAGTGTCATTGGGGATGGCAACTGTTCCACCCTCGATACGGGTTGGAAGTCCAACGGAATTTAACAGTGAGATAATGGTGCCTGGTGGCTGACCTGTGTTCATCTTAGGTACAGTAACTGCCTTGGGTGCAACTTGACCTCCCTTGGCAGCAGCCTTTACCTTATTATTCTCCAGATAATTAGCAATGGAGTAAGGGCTGGCATTAGTGAAAAGGAAGGAAACTGATCCACTGACATAGGGGATAAGATTCTCGGATCCTTCTACATTAGACTCCTCAAGTGCCTTTCTCATCAGTGTGTTTTTTGCACCGATTATCTTGGCCTTATCACGGAGGTCTGCTCTAAGTTTCTGAACTGTTTTTGCAGCAATACTTTCCATTGCCACAATTCCTACTGTGTTGTATTCCGCTAGGTGATCCTTTATTTTGGCAACTGTTTCGAGTTTTCGTTTGGCGATTTTTTTCTCGGTCATGGACATTTCTCCATTTACAGTTTAAGCTCAAAAGCAGGGCCCATGGTGGTCTTCACGTATGCCTTCTTGATATTATGCAGACCATTGTCCAGTTTCTTCTCAACCTCAGAGATAAGAGCAATGATGTTGTCTGCGATATCATCATCAGACATGGCTTCATTTGCCACTTTACAGTTGAGTACTGGGTTCTGTCTCAATCTTAATCTGACAGTACGTGAGTATCTACCAGTGAATGCATCTATTGGGGCATTGGGTGGTAGAACCGTAGGCATTTTTCCAGCAGGTCCTAGAAATCTACCGAGAGATTTACCCACACCGGCCATCATTTGAGGGATAGCCAGGAAGTAATCTATTCCGGCGATAAAGGACTTGGCTTCATTTGGATTCCTTGCTAGATTCTCGATTTGATTCTGATCCATGGTGTGTTTGACCCCTGCTTCTTGAGCTCGGGCAATCACATCTGCATCACCTATCACACAGACGTTTACATCATCTGTAACATCATGTGGCATCAATACATCTGCTCGGAACCTCTTACTTGGGTCCTTCAGGTTGACATCTCGTAGGGCAATGGAGAGATCTATTGCTTGCGTAAAGTTACGCTTCTTTGACTCAGCCTTAACCTGAGATACAACCTTAACGATTGTGTCTTTTTCCATATTGGTGTCCTCCTGCTCCTGATTTTGCAGTTGATTACTCAATCCTGTCAGTATAACGCAAGGTAAAAGAAGACTCTTTTTACAGAGCTTCTAATACATTCTCAATTGGTATATTATTTAAAATGATAGATAATTCGCGGAAAAATATTCTCCTCACTTCTATCTTTGTTTTTCTTTTTTTTTGTAAACATCAACACTGAATTTCTCGGGTTTTACATTAATATTAATATAATATTGCTGGATATTTTTGTTGTGAGCCGAGCTAATGTATCTATTGAAGAGATATCTTCCGTTTCAAGGATGAGCTCAGTTCAGAAAATACTCAATCCAGCTGTGAATGCTTGGGTGGAACGAGAGCTGGGGCAGCTGAATGAAGTACAAAGAATTACGATCCCAAGAATCATAAAAAAACAACACACCTTGGTTATGGCTCCCACAGGTGCTGGAAAAACTCTAGCAGCATTTCTTGGGATTATTTCACAGCTCTGTAATATGGAGAATGAGGGTACTTTGGAGAAGAAAATCTATGCTCTATACATTTCTCCTCTAAAGGCATTAAACAATGATATCCAGAAGAATCTGGAAATTCCTCTTACAAGTATCCAAGAGATCCATGATTATCACATCACAGTAGCCAAACGCACCGGTGATACATCTAGTAAGGAACGTGCTCGATTATTACGTTCTCCACCCCATATTCTCATCACTACACCCGAGTCACTGGCTCTCATGCTCACCGCACCGAAATTCAAGGATAATTTGAGGTATATTCAGTGGTTAATCGTTGATGAGATTCATGCATTGGCTGATAATAAACGAGGTTCACTCCTATCCATATGTATAGAGCGATTAGTGTATTATCTTGAGCACGAACCTACCCGTATTGGTCTTTCAGCCACTGTAGAGCCACCTGATTTAGTAGCTCATTATCTGATGGGTGCACGAGAAGAGAGAATTGGTATTGTAAATATGCATCAGATGAGAAAATTAGAGATCAATGTCATCTCTCCCACTCAAAATCTTATCAATGCACCACTCTCCCATATACAGAAACGACATAGAGAAATTATTCAGGAGGAAATATCTAAACACCGAACATCACTAATTTTCACCAATACTCGTCATCTTGCCGAGAAGATGATGTTGGAGATGATCAAGTATAATACTCAATGGGAACACCAAATTGCAGTACATCATGGTTCACTCGCAAAAGAAGTACGACTAGATGTAGAGGAGAAGCTTAAGAAAGGTGATATGCGTGCTGTATTCACCTCAACCTCTCTTGAAATGGGAATTGATATTGGTAGTATTGATCAGACTACCCAAATAGGTTCTCCAAAAACAGTTAGAAGTTTTACTCAGCGTATTGGTCGATCGGGTCATTCAATGAATCTTCAATCCAAGGGTAATTTGCTTGTATTTGATAGAGATGATCTGATTGAATGTATGGCAATTGCCCGGTTGTCAATGCTGGGAAAGGTGGACAGAATACGAATACCTGAGGCTCCTACTGATGTATTATTTCAGATGCTAGTGGGTATGGCTGTGGAACAACGATGGAGTGTTGCCGAGGCCTTCTCTGTAATAAATAAGGCGTATCCCTACCGAGATCTCACTATTGATCAATTTATTAGCATCCTCAAAGCAGCAGCTGAGACCACAGGTGATGATAATTCTTGGAAATATGCTCTCCTATGGTACGATGAAGAAATACAGGAATTTGGGCGAAGAAAGAAGGCTAGACAGGCTTATATGCTCAATATTGGAACCATTCCTGATGCGGCAATGATTGAGGTCATTCTGGAATCTTTTAGAACCAAGATAGGTCAGATATCTGATAGATTTGCAGAGAAACTTGATGATCAAGATATTTTTGTGCTCGGAGGTAAAACCTATGAGTATGTTCGCTCAGTAGGTACTAAAATCATCGTCAGAGAAGCCTTTGGAAAGATCCCTACTCTTCCCATTTGGGTAGGTGAGGCCCAAACACGTACCCTTGAGATCTCAGAGGAGATAAGCATCATGTTCTCCTCACTAGAACAGTTGGAAGAGAGCATAAAACAAGAATGGCTTATGCAAAGATACCATATTTCGGAGGTAGAGGCACAAATCGTCTTGAATTATGTTGATGAGCAGCAGAGTATCACCCCACTTCCCACACTCAACCGGATAATTGTAGAGGAGTACTTAGAGCCTTCTGGATCCAAGTCAATACTTGTTCTTGCCATATATGGTAGAGAAACCAATCTTGTTCTCGCTCAATCTGTAGCAACGGATCTTGGTGAGCGTTTGGGGTGTAATATCACAACCATTGCCACAGATAATGGATTTCTTATGAGGTTACCATTAGGTATTGAATTTGATCACCACCAATTATTTCAACAAATAAATGCTGATGATCTAATATCAAAGATGGATTCTAAATTACGTCATACAGAGTTATTTCGAACTCGTTTCAGGCAAGTTGCAGTGCGTTCTCTACTCGTGTTGAAGCAGACAGGTCAACGAAAAAACAGTGTTGATCAGCAGATGAAGTCAGCCAGATGGTTACTAAAATCCTTACCCACAGATTACCCACTTATTGATGAGACAATTCGAGAAATACTATACGATAATTATAATATTGAAGTTGCATCAACAGTACTTCATAATATTGAAAACGGAACCATCAAAATTCTAACAGTGTCAAATGAGAGTATACCATCACCCATGTCTCATAGCATTCTGCTCAATGATAACACGGATATAATTTTGATGGAGGATAAACGGAGTCTGTTACTCAATCTACATCAGCAGGTTTTGAGTAGATTACTGCCAGATCTAAGTGATGGAAAGGGAATCTTTGACATAGAAAAAATTGATGAGGCATTCAAGGCCAAGATTCATGTCGAGTATACAGGTGACGAAATAATATCAGTATTTAGATGTGCTGAATTCAGTAAATATACAGAGGATTTTCTACTTGATGCATATATTCTCACAGGTATCTCCAAGGATAGGATCATGGAGATCATCAATGAGAGTGAGGATATTTTACCTTGGATGCAAGGTTATACCACTCGAGAAGCCATGGCCTATCATGCTGCATGTTTTGCTGATTCAATCTGGGATGAACTTGGCTATAATTATCCTGAAATCCGAGAACGATCCAGAGAATTATCTCCATCCACAGCACTTGAATATTTGATTATTCTGTGTTTACGATACACCGGTCCAATCAATGCAGAAATCCTATCCAAAACTATTAACCATCCAATTGATAAATTAGCACCAATTCTTGAACAGATGGTGAGGAAACACAGTGTTTTGAAGGGATTTTTCAAACAAAGCTCTGACGAGTACATGCTTTTTGAGGATCGGACCCTACTCATGAACATTGAGGGAACACGAATTCGATTTGAAACTCTTGGTGCATATAGATTGTTGAAAATGAGGTTAGATAAATCTCAGCAAAGAATCCAAATGAGCATTGCGGATTATCTTAAGGAAAATGGGCCAGTTCGAGATACTATCGAGTTTGTATCTCGTCTACCTGGATTCAACTGGGTGGAATTACGTGACCTTTTGGCAGGTGAGGAGATATATTATGGAAGATTTCTTGGTCGTCGGTTGGTTTTCATCCACAAGGACCAAGTAGATCAATTTATTCTATTAACAAGAGATACTAGTCAGAACCTTGATGAATTCACCCAAGACGTATTATTGATGATTCAGGAATACAGAGGAATTACGAGTAAGGAGTTACAGCATTTACTTGTTCAACCAAAGCAAAAAGTTCAGATGGCAATTAATCTCTTAGAACAAGAGGCATACATCAGCAGAATAGGATGGGATATCTCTTTGATCCAGGGTGGTTTTCCCAATCCACAATACATCGCTCTACCAAGAGTTCAGTATACCAAGGATCGGCATGCACATGCCATACAGTGGCTTCTCAAACAGTGTTTACTTTGGTATGGACCATTAACATTGCAGGATTTATTGCGTATTACTCGTCTTCCCTATGCAAGCATAGAGCAATATATAGTAGAAATTGCGGTTATATCTCGAGAGATTTTTTCATATCTCTATTATGGATTTCCTGATCAATTCGAACAGCTAAAACATTCTCTTTCACCTTCAGAGGATGTATTCATTCTCAGTCCATTAGATCCATATTTTTACATGATCAGTGGTTCATTCAGGCAGGAGCAACTTCCCAGACATACTCGACTTATGGCCATTAAAGCGGGAAAAACAATTGCTCGATTACTCATATCAATCCCTGATAAAGATATTCTACAAGTACTCAATATACAGATTGCTCAGAAGTATCTGCGTCAATATGACTTACTTAGTGAAATAGGTATTCAACTGCAGCGATTGGGATCACGAGCATTTCATACTCAGGCAGTGACAATAGAGGAAATTAATAATAAGGCTGCAAATCATATTGATAATAAATCAGTTGTTCTATCTCTAAAACCACACTTCATGATGAAAAGGGATTATCTGATTGGTGGAACTCGAAGCAGTGGGAAATTTGAAATATCCGATATCATCGAAACTAGGCTTATTGCAAGAGGTATGGCCATAGATCGAAAGTATAGCAGTATATCAGATTTGTTCAATTATTTTGGTAGTTTACCCATCACTCGTGTATTATCCTATTTGGATGCTCCAGAGAGGCCTGCAAAACTCCTCATTCATCGTGCTCTACGAGAGGGAGTAATTCATCATAATGGAGGTGTTCTTTATCATCCTCTTTATTGGACCATATATCCTAAGGGTGATTTCCCACTGAAATATATTTTTGAGAAAGAAAATCGTCCATTAACTCTTTCAGAGCTGTTTTCAATTGTCGACATGGAAAAACGGGAAATTAATGATATCATCTTCTCAGCAATAAAAAATGGCTGGCTGGAGAATATATCTCCTTATAGCTCATCTGTGGAGTATCGACTCAATGTACTCAAGTATTCTAGCAGAATTTCTAGATTAGAGGGGCTAATTCTAAGAGTTATCCATCATTTTGGTCCGATAAGTTTTTCTCAGATTCTTCAACATGTGCAGGAGTATTCTCAATATTCGAGAATTGAGGTTCTTTTACATCTGGCAACCCTGATACAACAAACTAAAATCTCTTCACATACAGCCTTTGTTCAAGATAAATTGACGATTATCTATTATACTCCCACACAACAGAGTATTCTTCAGGATAACTCTCGTAAACATAGATTGCAAAAATGGAAGATTTATGAAAATGAAGTCGGTCTATTTGAATCCTTACCATCCAAGATCACACACCTCCTAACGCTTTTTGGTTCTCCTGTTATTTATCTTGTAGTGAAAGAGCAGACAGACAAGCTCTTCATTGAAGATATAATATTTCATGATATTTCCTCACTGGAAGATAGTATTTATGAGATAATTTCCGAAATTGAGCAGTTTTTCTTCAAACAAGGATACTTGGAGATACAATTTAGGAATATTCATTCAGTGCCACCTAAATTCTGGATAGATATCGGAGGCACATGATCATGAATCTGAAGGATATATTGAGAATTAGGGTTATTCATCAAGGCCTCCATCTCCCCGAGAGAAATAATAGTAATCGGATGATGATTTCAATTCTAGATTCTGCTTGGTGGTTGGGAGGAGAATTTGGATTACGAGCTCGCTTGCATACAAGTATAAGAAAACCATATAATATGATGCAAAAGGATGGAATGGTAAATCTTCTACTTGATCAAGCGCAGAGGCAGATGAGTTTAGCTAATTACCTCCTTTTTACCACACAACAGAAACCAGAATTTAAGGATGAAAGAATGGATATGGCGTTGAAAACTCCTGGCAACCTTGAGAAAGCAGAGCTAGCAAGTATGCTGGAGGTGAGTTTAAGACAACTATCTTCAATAATACGAAAAGAACAGAGAAATTATTCTGTGATTGTATATCAGAATAAGGTATGGCATTATCAACATTTTATGAAACAAGGTAAGGTGAAGATCAAAGGCCAGTATTTAGAGGATCTCAGTGCAATTGAACTCCGCTCTTTTATGGTTAAAAAGATCCTTGATCTCTATCCTTTGATCAATGCGGATCAACTATCACTGCTTACAGGAATTCATATTTATGAGCTAGCACCGATACTATCAAATCTACACCGAAGAGGTGAGATAAAACGAGCCCTGACCCGAGTTGATTCTCCAGATGAGTTATTTATGGTCACGAGTCGAGAGATAGATGTTGATTGGCATAATACTCCAAATTTTGTTCTTGAGAGAAGAGATGCATTTGTGGATCTTCTAATGTTAGAACCATATTTCGATGCTAAGGGAGAAAATTACTGGTATTTTGCTGAGGGTTTACCTCAAGCTGAATTTGATCTAACTAGATCTGGATCCAAAATTTACAGGGTTTCATCTTTCAATTTACTTTCTACCGCTACACAGGATACTGAAACTATTCTCATGGGGATCAGGGAGTGGTCAAAATATCAGAAAATCTCACTCGATACAAGCATCGAGACTAAAGAATCCCTTTTTTCTCAACTTTGGGTACGTACCCTACAGGAACGAGGTTACCAAAATCAAGAAGGAATATTTATACTTCGTAAATTTTCTGAAACCCCGAATGTTGTTTTACGATCTGCTAGAACTATCGGGCTAACATGGAAGGACTTGAGTCAATGGTACAAAAAGAAGCAACTATTGCATGAGCATGATCTCTCTGTTGAGGCTGTACTTTCTGCCTTAGTTCAATTAGATGATATACAATCAGTTGCATACCGTTTAGGAACTCATCCCGATAGAATTCATATTAGCCCCATATATGGTATCAATTTTCGGAAGGGATATGTTACAGAGCGACTGATACAAGATATTATGCTTGCATATCCGAAATTACCTGAATTACGACATCTGGATCGCAAAATTCTGAAACATTTGGGTACTGATATAGCTGAGATGAGCAAACTGGTCAATGCTATGGAATCAGAGGTTAGACAACGGTTACTATATCTAGAACGTGTGAGGATGGTAAGACGAGATCATCTATCACCTACAGGAACTGAAAAGGCCAAATGGATTGCATTTAGTGATCGGGTCCTTGATCGAGGAGATGGAAAAAAATCTCAATCTGCACTGGCTGCAATCATTCTTGAAATACTAAAGAATCATATCCCACTTACTTTAGAACAACTGGGTGTTTGGTTAGGTTACCCCACGTCAGAACTAGTGGAAGCCAAGCAACATTTACTCCGGAAGGGATTACTTGTGGAGGGATATTATCTTGCTTTTGAGGAGGATATTCAGATAACACTCCCAGAGATACTTGAGGAACTGGAAGAGCTGGATACTAGTGAGGAAATTGAAGAACTAGATCCCACTGATATTCTACCATTCACAGACCCTGTTGCTGTATTTCATATTCGTCGCCTGCTCCTACAAAATCCAGAATTGAGTGTGACTGAGAGATTTGACCCTGAGTCGGATTGGTGGATTATTCTCTGGAATGGAGAACCAGTGGGATATCTTATCAAGATTCCGAGTTCTCAGCCCCTAGTTGATTTTGAGATAAGCATTCGGTTGAGAAATGAGATGATGACCAATCCTGTGATTAGCGGAGTATTACAGCAAATTATTCGTATTTTTAAGGGGTGGTATGATGATGAGTTAAAAATCAGGGATATAAATTCTATTCCCCTGGATAATTCACGTTTTGAATCCCTAAAATTTCTTCTGGCGACTTTAGGTTTGGATTAAATGAGTACCATCGAATTGATAAAGAATAAATAATGCGATGAGATTGATTATCCAAATCACCCAGACATATTTTGAATACAGCTGATAATTAATAATGACATCCTCCTTCACGCAATTTACTCGTATCGTTGACCAGTACGCATGAATAAATATCATAACTGCCATTAGATAGATTGGAACTTTAGTTATAGGTTCCAGTACCGTAATTTCAGGTTTAAACTGACCAAGAGCAAATACATACAGTCCAAATCCAATCCAATTGAGGTTCCTACTACGTGCTATAGAGTATTTTTCGTTCATCTGGAAATAGAATGCTAAATTATAAAGCACTATTCCTCCGAGTAGAAAGATGGTTCCAATGATTATTCTACTCTCAATAGACATAACTAATCGATTATTCACTACCTATAAATAAGTATTCGAGTCTAACTATCACAATGTGGTCATTCAGTTGTTAACTAGTCATTAGTCACCTGATTTTTCAACTCATAAAATCTAATAATTTCAGAAATATATGGAAAAGAGTTATTTTGCAATGTATTTTTGATAATAAAATTCATGAAATCGTAAAATGGGGGATGTGTTGAACGATACTCAAGAATTTCTTCCAGCATGTCGACCTGTTCTAGATAGATCCTTGAAATTTGTCTAGGTGTATCATTTCCTGATTTTATGAAAGTAATGATAAAATCCGTTTTTAACCCTCTCTTTCTGCTGTCTTGTACTACTGAACCGGCTGAGTAGTGCATCGATTGGATATTATCCAACTCAAAGGGTAAGGCATAAATGCTAGTGATTAAGTTAAACCATACATCATCATCCAAACTGTTGAATAGAAGGGTAAATCTCCTATTCAGTTTCAATACTCTAGCAATTTCCCTGATTACAAGATTTAAGGTCAATGTGTACTCTTCCACATTTTTACCACGGCTCTTCGCCTCACTTATAACAATTTCATTTTCATAATCCACAGTTTCAAATTCCAACCAACTGTTCCATAACAGACTCAGCTCAAGATAGGGGAGTCGATTGCCATGTGGTGGATCAGTGATGACGTAATCAATACTGTTATCAGCAAATTTACTGAGATAGAGCTGGGAGGGGTAATTAACCAGCAAGAGGTTGTGATTTTTCAGATGATCAAAATTATGAGCATAATCGACATCATATTTCATGTCATATTGCAGTGTTTTGGCTTTTAACACCTTTTTGTATCGGTTCTGAAAACAATTCCACACATTGATCTCAAAATGCTCCTTTGGGATCCAGTATCCAATTACCCAACTACCTACAGACTTCTTTTGATCACTTTTTCCAGCCATTTTACCACGTTTCTTCACCACAAAAACCATATTACTTGCTTGGCCAAGAGTTGCGGTAAAGATAAATCTGAATAGATTGCGTAGCTCACTATTTTCGATGCTATTTATTCTATGTAGTAGCATAGATAATGCAGTTAAATTTCTATTCGTGAATAAATCTGCCACCTGCATTCTTTTGTTCGCATTAATTCTAGAATTCTCAATTAAACACAGTTTTGGATAGAAATAATTGATTTTCTCTCTTGTAAACTGATTTGCTTGTTCTTGATCACTCGTTGTTGACGATGATTTCACAGATTTATTCCCTTGTTTATACCAAACCTCTGTTAAACTTTTTTTCTCCCATATGAAATGTGTTCCAATGTATGACTTTTCTCTTTTAACTTCATACATACTTTGGATTGTATCTAGCAAATCATTCTTTATTGATTCAAATTCATTGATTATTAGCTTAATTGGTATTTTTTTAAGGGTTTGATCAGTTATGAAAATTGCTGCTGGATTGATATCAATCCCTACAGCCTTTCTTCCAGAGAATAAAGCCTCAGTGATAGATACACCTGAACCACTGAATGGATCAAGGACAATTTCATCTTGTTCAGTGTATTCTTCAATCAAACCTCTGATAACATTATATGGTTTCTTGGACCAATATTTATGCATGGCATAAATCCCTTTGTATGACTCAGCTACTGGAATATCTTGAGTATTCTGAGTATGCACAAATGCATCAACTATGTGATATTAAAATCTCTATCTACTCATTCCTAAATTTCCTCTTTCAATATTTTCTCTTTAAGATAGGGAATACTCATGGAAATGGGATAGAAGATACTAATAATAGGAAATGCCATCGCACCAAAATAGGAGTAAAACAGTGGACCAGTTGCTGATCCCATAGATCTGGCCACCCTTCTTCCCATTTGAATAATTGAGAACGAACGTCCTCTTGCAGTATCCAAAGTATGACTGAAGTACCAGCTTTCCCAAGCAGGATGGACTGCATTGGCAAATGCAGCACGTAATATGTAAAATATCGTCACAACTGTAAAACTAGGTCCCAATGCTATGCCGAGGGCAAAAAAAGGAGCAAAGATATTTAGAATAACTATAGATCGACCCTTTCCAAAACTTTCAGAATATTTACCAACAAAATAATTTCCTAAGGCAATACTGGAGTTTGAAATCCCAAAAATCAAACTCCATACAAGATCTGTTGGTTGATAGGTTATCAGCACATAGTAGTTGATGAATGGAACTATAGCTCCTGAGAGAAATCCTAGCATGATTTCTTCAACTAAGAATGCTTTCTGCATGGATTTTTGGCTTTCAGAGAAATCTGATAACTTTGCTGCTTTATTTTCCTGGATAAAGCTTACCGAGGTTTTAGGTAACAGTAGACTGAGTAAAACACCAGCAGTGCTGAAAAACATAACCAGATACAACACAGAAACATAAATACTTTGATTGAATAGTGTGAAGTTTATTCTCCAGTAGATCTCACCCAGATTTATTCCGCTAATAAGTAATCCAATGCCAACAGGTCCAATAAACCCAAGTAGGTTGCGAATGCTGAAATTCTTACCAAAATTATGAGTTCTATCCTGACCAATGCTGGTTTCGTCAACAAGGATGGTAGAGATCCCTATCTGTACCATACCTCCGCTTAATGTAATAATCATCTGACCCAGGATAATAATAATGAGTCGATCTCCATCAATTGACCATGCAAGTGTGAAGATTCCGATGATCAGGAGGATCATAGCAAGTGAGATTGTTTGTTTTCTACCCCTAAGATCAGTGAAAAAACCTCCAAATATATATGGAAGGGCCATAGAAAGTGCTTGGAAAAAATATACCAATGCATAGTCATTGAGATCCCATCCATAGAATATCAAGGCCAAAGGCATAATGAACCGAATTATACTCTGGATTAACCCCTGAAAACCTGAGAATATCAGGATGAGAGTTACCTTTTCCATAAAGCAATATCAAAATGAAAATACATAAGTTATTGCTTTAACCTCAGATAAAGTTGATGAAAAAGAAATCGGTCCCATTCAATGCTATACTGAATTGTCCTATCAAAAGTAACAATCAGTTCTTATCATGTTGCTGAATGTTATTGATTCGGTATTTGATTCTATATGGATTGATCAATTATGATGATTTGATTGCTAACATATATCACCTGATGATAAATTGAACAGATCAGATGGTTGATCTCATTGCTTTTCTTGAGGAGATAACATTAGTGCAGGCTGGAATCTCCATTCTTCTTATTATGATATTACAGAGTCCTATCCTCACATTTCCAGGATACATTCTCATGATCTATTCTGGATACAAATTTGGCTTTTTACCAGGAACTCTAATAAATTTCACGGGACTTTACCTCTCTTGTATACTAGGGTATCGCTTTGGTCGGTGGGGATCCATTGATTCATCCAGTCCCAAAATGCAGAAATTTAATGACTGGATTCAGAAACGAGGAATGAATGCCGTTCTTTTCCTACGTATTTTACCTCTTATTCCCAATAATGTCACATCCATTGGTAGTGGATTTGCTAAGCTTCCTGAGAAAACTCATGCTCTATACTCCTTGTTTTGCATTATCCAATCAGCTTTCTGGTGTTTTCTAGGTTCTAGATTGTTAAATTCATTGATTTCGGATTTAGAATTAGATGTTACTCTATTTCATCTATTTCTTGGTTTAACAGTAATCTTGGGTCTAGTTTACTTGAAAAAGAAATATGGATCTGATTAAGTTAGGATTGAACTATAAACTCTCTTTGATTTTTATTATCTGAGTCAAATTAATTTATATATCTAATCATCAAATCATCTTATAATTGAATCCTGATTGTTTGATAGGAATATTCTAAGATTTTGGATTAATTTATTATCAATCAATTCCAATTGTTAATATACTGACAGAATATGGTATCATGTGAATGATGGTTCTAAACAAATCACTATTCACAATTGTAGGAATTAGTGTAATATGTTGGATTTTGTATCCATTGTTAGGATACATCAATACTCTTGTCTTCAATGGTTACCCTTTATACTTCATCACTGGATTACTTGTATTTCCACTCATTGTATTTGTTTATTACTCGATTATATTCAGAGCCATCATTGCTGACTCCACAGTGAATATCCACACTACATTTAGTCTTGGGCAATTCCTAGTAATAGAAATTGGTTCAATTTTCTTCATTATTGGTCATGGAATTCATTTTGTGACAAATTATCTCTGGTTTTCAGCTTTGGATAAGGGTTTATTGGCTAATTCAGTATTTGCACAAGAGATTTACTTGTTTGATGAGCTTCTTGGTCACTGGTTTCTAATTACTGGCCTTTACCTTCTTTTAATTGAACTTATCATACTGAGTTTTAATCATCCCTCTCAGGGAGATGAACACAAGCTGTTAATCACTTTCGTGATCTTATCAATTGTTCCATTTGCTTCAATTTGGGCATATTTTGTGCTTGAAGGATTATATGCAATAAGTGCTATATGCTTTTCATTATTCAACATTTTTTACTGTAGTTTGAAACTTAAATCAAAGGAAGTTGAATTAAGAAATCATCCCATGATCATGTACATCATGATATTTAGTATAATTACAATTGCATATCTGTTGATATACTATATAATTTTTGGAGCATTCATAGAACCACATTTGCTTTGAAATCACAGAATTAAATAGGTATGCTGGGCCTTCAAAGTAACAAGTTTGTAATGGTTGATTATTTAATAGTTATTCAGGAATGATTTTCAACCGCTTTAGGTTATCAAGATATCTATTAACTTTTGATTGATTCTCTTCTACCATCGTTGAAATACCAGCCTCAACTAAAAATTTGAAGTTATCCAACATAATATCAGCAGAGATTATTTTTCCATCTGCAAAAAGCATATTACTCATACCTTTGATTTTAATTCTTTTTCCCGTTGGAGGAAAACCCATGTATGGTCCACTGAATGTGAATTCTTTGAAATATCTCATCATTACTCTATTTTCCTCAGCAACAATGTCAAGAAGCTCAATTGATACATCGGAGAAAAAACTAAACATGATTTCCATTCGTTCGATTAATGCTTCAATTCCAGTTTCATGGTGATTCAAATCACCCCAAAGCTGATCTTCAAGAGAATTGAGTTCTCCCCTTGAATCTAGATGATAATTAGGATGAATAATACTATCTAAATTCTCAAAATTTTGATCACTGTATACATTTAATATAAATTGCTGTGCAATTTGCTTGTTTTTTTCAATATCTTCCATACAATCAATCTTATTTGTCCTATTTGAATTATATTATAAGAGAAAAGTGGTATTTTCTAATTTATGAAATTATCTAAAAAAAAATGATTCGGAGGGATCTTCAAAGATGATGAACACAACATCAACTTTTTTGAACCCTCGCTCACTACCACCAAGGTAGCAATATTATTCAAATCCTAAAAATTTTTTGAAGTAATTTATATAATTTAATCTAAAAATAAAAACATGGCCAATTGCGTCGAATGTGGGAAGACCCTTTTAGGAGTGCAGAAGGATTTCTGTTCAACTTGTAAGAATAAGAATTTAGATCATAAGATAAAACATATTGAATTAAGAGAGGAAATCCCTCCTAATCCTTCATTTAGTGAAAATGCAAAAAAATACTTTGAAGGTGCATTAATTAAATATGGATCTGGATTTATCATAATTTTTCTTCTGATTTGGTTATTTGGTGTTTAATTTCGTAAATAAGTTAGCATTTTTAATTTAAAATTACTTGGTTCGTAAAGATTAGAGTGTTTCTAGGATTCTGAACAAGTAATATACGTTTCAAGTTACGAAAAATTAATGAGTTCGGAGGGATTTGAACCCTCGCTCACTACCACCCCAAGGTAGCATGATACCAAGCTTCACTACGAACTCTATTTACAGGCCGCAGAAATACGTTTTGCGATATATCCTACGAACTCTCTACTCGCAAAATGACACAATGGCCATTTTACTTTCTGCAAGACCAATATTGACCTTACATATCAAGACTAATAATCAAATAAGAATTATTTGTTTGTTAACAGATAAATTATCCTAAAATCAATTCATTATTTTAGAGTTCATAAAAACTATACAACCTTTTATTGGATGGCTGAGACCGGTTAGTGTAGTATTTGCATTTCTTTCCAGAAGTCCAGATCTGGATGTTCAACTTCATTTCTTTTATCCTGATAGTAGAAATCACAACATGATTGACCCTGTAGTACTGTCTTGGTGCGTGTAAGTTTGAAATTGAGATTATATTTAGCTGCACTAAAATAATCTCCATAACAAACTAGTGAATAGATCAGTTCTCTATCTTCAAATTGCTGCATTGCGTATCCATCAATACATCCATGTACCTTTAATGCATAGTTCCCATGCTTATCAATACAGGATGTAAAATTATGGGTTTTAGTAATGAGTGGGTCCATGAACTCTCTTAAATCTGCAGGTTTATTCATATGAGGCCTTCTACGTTTGGAATGATTATGAGAATACTCAGTATATTCCTTCGCAAGTGAATGTAATTCATTTCTATCAATTTGATTTTCAAGTGCATTTACTATATGATATATGGCATATTGGGCTGGAATAATATAACTATAAAGTGATAATTCGGCCTCTAAATCATCATTTACTTCTGAGAAAAGCTCCTCGTTTTTTTCAAAATCAATCTTGTGCAAGACTAGATTAATTATACTATTTAGGATAGAGGTATTTATATGAAGGAAATTCTCCAGATCCATCCTGATTGAATGGATCTGAGGGGTAGAGATTTGATCAAGATAAGATGGAAGCGATGAAATCAACTTCTCATATAAATGATTGTGTTCTTTAAAAACAAAATCAAGGAAACTATCTGCTAAGTTTAAATTTGACATTATTAATTCCTTTACACGTACAACTGATATATCATCACGTCTCATACTATTACTTTGATTCATAAAATAGTCATAATATTTCTCATTTTAAGGATATTGTATCTCCTAGTTCATTAGACGATAATATCAATATACTATATTGTTTTCTTGAAATAATCCTTTTTGATTATATCCTTGAAATGAATGGAAATCTGGGTGTAAAGATCTTCTCTCCAAGTCTCCTCAATCAAACTCTCGATGTATACTATTATTTCCTTTGCGATACTTGCCTTAATTTTCTCAGATCTACCTTCCATTAATGAAATCTCGATATGAATAAATGCTTTATTAGTATCCCCATCTGCAATGTAATATGCATCATTCTCATAAGCCTGTGATTTACAATTCTCAATATCTGCTTCTGCATGTGAACAGAGAGCATCATGAGCAACCTCAAAGATATCCTTATATTCTAGATTTTTCAAGTTTGAGGAATATTCTAATATAATGTGTGGCATAATTCTAACACAAATGGCTCAAATAATAAATATTTGTGAGAAAGGTGGGGAGATTTCCCAAAATAAAATTTCTCAGAGAAATAAAATTGATTTACTCTCCATATGTAAATTCAAAATGAATTTTTCTAATTATTTTTGCTATCAAATCAACTTTCGATGTTAATTTACATTATATAGGTAAGAATTCATTTTTTTATTATGATAATCTGTCCTTATTGTAAAACAGATCTCTATCTCAAATTATCATTGCAGTACATTGCAGAGGTAGATGAATCCGTGAAAGCAGTAAATGCCAAATCCATGGCAAAGATGCCTGATTCATTTCAAAAATTTGCCCAGACCCTACGGTTTGAGGATGAAGAACATCATTATTCCATTCCAATCTATATCCTATCCTGTTTAAACTGTCAAGTGGCAATTTCAGTGAAATTTATAACAGAGAACAAGGAATTATCTCAAGCTCCTTTGATATTGGATACTGAGGATATTGAATCGGTATAGTGTACTATGTTCCAGTAAGTGCTTCTGATCTTTTTCTAAGTAAGACATTAGATACAACAAGTGATACTATCTGCATGGCCATTAGCAAAACACCGAGAGCTGCAAATATTGAAATTTTTTTAGCGGTGAATTTTTTGATGGAACATTATATGTTTAATTTTGATTTATGAGGAAATTGATCATCGATAATTAGTGCTAATTTTCGTAGAGTAGTCTAAAATTGAATTTCGGTCAATATATACAGCCAATTTATGTATTAAAAAGTAAGAGTATTAAATTATGTTCGTTATTTATTGAAACTAATCAAGTGGATAGAAATTCATATTTTTTGAAAGTTTAAGTAATCGTGGTTATTAGTATCCTAAGAATGCATATTTAGATTAAGATTTTTGTAGACTGAATTGTCTCTAGGTAGGTACTGATATTCTTTTAAGATAGCTCTGAGCGTCTGCCTAAATCTACCCCATCCTTGAGTACAATTAGGATACATACAGCTGCCATAAATACCATGTGCCAGAAGCTGCTCGTATCATGCTCCAGTACGGGGATCAATGCATGGGATGAGTTAAATGCCGTGTGGAATAACAACATGGGTAGGAGTGATTGATTGGTGTGATTGTAGATCCATACCATGATGACAGAGAGCATCATGGTGGATAGGAAGAGACCCAACATGGGTTTATTGTAATACATATCCTCTCTGGCAATATAGAAGAGTGGTAGGTGCCAGAAACCCCAGAGAAATCCAGTGATTGTTCCAGCAGTGAGTGAGTTGTATTTCTCCATCCATCGGGGCATAGCATAACCCCTCCAGCCGAATTCTTCTTGAATAGGTCCCCCATAGACAAAGATCCAGATGGGTACGATGATGAGCATGGCTGGATTGGTGGCACCCATGAATTCAGGGGCAAATCCATCTTTGAGCATGGCAATACCTATGGCAACGGAGAACATAACTGGTAGTAGTGTTATGGAAACAATATACCATCGTTTAGCAAAATTCCGTCTGAATCCATTTTTGAGTAACTCTCTTCCCTCTTTCCTGAGGAGGGAGAGAAGCAGTGCACTGACCAAAGGTCCGAAAGCTCCCACTGGATTGGCCTCGAAGAAGGCGATGTAGGAGTTATAAGCCAGTAATCCCTGATTATACAGTGCCTGTGGTACCCAGATTGCCCATGAGAAGGCAAAAGCGATGATGTAGTAGCGTAGTAATTCTTTGGTGGTTGTGTTTATGCGTGTCATAATTATAGTACTCATCAATACTATATATAGTCTGAACCAATTTTCTATAACAAAAGGTTTGGTTAGAAAAAGTACTTTGTAATACAAAGTAATTAATCAAATCTCTAGATAATGATTAGATGTGACTTGTAGAAGGATTTCTACTGTTGTATTGCTATAATTCCATCAAATAAAGATATTAAAGAATTTTTCTTCTTTCTCTTTAATAATGATCTTTCCACCTAGGATATTATATGAATCATAGAAGTTTGCTATGAGGTTTAATATAGTTGAATTACTATACTCTAGTATGATATTCTGTCCACACTGTAATAGTGATCTCTACCTCAAACTGACCTTCCAATATGTGGCTGAAGTGGATGAATCGGTGAAATCTGTGAATAAAAAAGCCATGGCTCAGATGCCTTCTTCCTTTCAACGATTCGCAGAGACCTTGAGTTTTGAAGATGAAGAACATCATTATGCGATTCCAGTGTATATTCTATCATCATCAATAATTAGTCGAACTTATAGACCTCTCTTGCGAGCTTTTGGAACCTTTTCTCTTTTCCGTTCTCTAGGAGTGACAGGGAAGAAGTTTCCTAGTCCAAAACCCACCAATCATTTGATTTAGTGGATAAAAGTATCTGAATATTTGAGTGTAAAAATTCCTGAAGAAAAGCAAAGTATTATTGTCTAACTCCTTAATATTTTCAATGCAATCACAAACTTTTCTGCAATCTAAATTATACAATTTGAGGCTAATTTTCACCATCTCGTAATCCCCGCGCTTCAATTAGTCCAAAACTCAATTACTGGGCAGTTCAAATGTTCAATTCATTTTTTGAATATTTTAGTAAATATCTGAAATTCTAGTGCGCAGGAGCACATGAGTGCAAACTCTAGATAAAAGGTAGTGGTAATTGTTGAATTTATGAAGACCAACAAAAACCACTGTTCCAGCTGTGGATTTGAGATTAAAATAGTTGATCGTAGTAGTACAGTTGTTTACAAT
>JADCLS010000012.1 GCA_026702845.1 Candidatus Heimdallarchaeota archaeon | reverse complement strand
CCACCGCAAGATCAGAGGCTTTGTTGCCTCTGACCGAGGCAAGCAAACCCTGGAACGATTTGCCACCATGTTTGAGACATGGAATCTTAGAGGAAATAATCCATACGATGAGATTTTGAGAATATTAAGTTGTGGAAGTTAGGATAGGGGGGTAAACAAGTACATATTTTCAATTCATCTATTATCAGATTCCACAGGTTTTCTCTTTTGAAGAAACCATTATGGCCGATATGGGATAATCCATGATCTTTTGGATCCACAGGGATAATTTTGGATTCTGTATTAGGATATCTATCAACAAAGAATTCTACTGCATTACCTCTGCATCCCCATTCATCATCTATGATTTTGAATGCTGTTAATGGTAATTCGATTTTATCATAACCCGAAAGATCAAATTCTGGATCATCAAAGAAATAATTCGGACGCATGCAATATCGTTTCCATGAATTTACAATACCTTTGGGCATGTCTTCTCCCATACCAATTTTCTTTGCAGGATAATAATTGAAGAAGAGGCTGATGATAGGTGTGATTACCTTCCAGAAGAACCAATAGGTGTATGGTTTTGCATAATTTTTCCAGTAGGCATTCTGAACGGCAATAAAAATCAATTTTTTGATATCCTTTATATCTTCCACTACTCCCAGAAACTGACCTCCAAAACTATGGGCCATGTAGATTATCTCTCTTCCAGGATATTGCTTTCTGGTGTAATCAAGAACCATACCAATATCTATCCGCCAGTCATATAATTCCAAATCATACTCCTGAAGCTCCTTGAACTTCGATTCTCCTATGGATCGATAATCAAAACTGATAACAGGTAGATTACTGGTTTGGCTTATGTATTCCAGAAAATTCCCATAATAAGACTGTTTAATTCCCGTTCCACCTGCAAAGACAATTACATAATCTTTTCTTTCTCCAGGATAGATCCTACCTCTGATGATCTCTTCAATTTGGAATTCTTCATACATAAATGATGGGTATTATTATTAAACTTGATTGTTATTCTAGATGAATTTCTTTTTGATATTGAATACTAAGTATTTTGTACATTTTATATTAAAACTAAAACAATGGATTATTTTATCCAGAGCAAATAAGTCTCCATGTGCCATTATAATAAATCAAATAACAATCTGGATTAAAATTATAATGTAATTGTCTTAATCTAAATCCCTTATAATTTACAATTCTAGGTACCGGTCCTGATTTTTGATTTATTAAATCCTTAATATATGTACTTATTTCAATTTCTATTGGGGCTTCTTCTGTATCAATTATCACCTTTCTCTCTTCTTTCAACCTTTGTAAGTCATCTAGTGCCTCTACTAACTCGGTGTCATTTTTATTTTCAATTAACAACTCTTTTAATTTCATTATCATTATGTTTTGTTCCAAAATTATTAGAGATTCCATAACATCTGGAGTTATATCTCCAATATATTCTTCTTTTTTCATAAATTCCAACCCGTATTTCCTGTGTGTTAAGCTAAAAACAAATTATCATAACATAAATATTTCGTGAATATAAAATATATCTGTTAAAATTACCTAAATGATTTCATTAGCTTGAAAAGTTTATAATGATCGCTAAATACGAATTATTTGATGAGTCAGAACTCAAAATTGAGGAGAATGTTATTTCTATCAGACAAGAATTATGAATTTAAAATTGAACCTATTTATAAAAATATCATTGAGGAACTATATCAACTATCCTTTCTGTATACAGAGAAAATTCTTGACTCATTTTTTCAAAATTTCGAAAAGATTACTAATATTCAATCACAAATTATCTTTCTGAAACAGCTGGTGATTACATCATTTCAGCAGTCCAAATATAAAAATTTGGAGTACATAAAACAATTTATTAACGAGAATCATCACCACTTCTCGGATTTTGACAAAATATTTTTTTCACTCTATATTTCCTTAGCTGAAAATGAATTTGATGATATCGAACCATTAATTCAAAAAGTAAATCCACTTTCAGAAGATGATGAACTTGAATTAATTGAATTCAAAGTTCTCTACTATTTTAGAATAGGTGATGCTTATACCTCAAATGCAGAAGCCTTCAAATTACTTGATACATGCTCTGATCTAAAAGGTCACAAGAAATCAGAAATATTGAGTTTCATAACTTGGAATTATGTTCTGTTAGGAAATACAACAGAAGCAATCAAGAATGGCGAAAACTGTTTGAGTATTGAATTAGAACTTGGGAGAATCAATAAAATTATACAACTGCAACAATTACTAGCTGATATTCATTCTAGCAATAATTTCCTAAAGGCAGAAGAATATTATAATAAAAATATTGATCTATGTGATCAGAGTAAGAATTTATTATGGAAGAGTATTTCATACTATAAAAAGGCAATATTATATTCTAATGTGTTATTGTCTGATAAAATGAATTTGGTTTTAGAAAACCTCGTAGAATTGGGGTTCCTTAAAGGGAATTTTCCAACTAATAACTTGAATGAGCTAATTTGGGCCAATATTCAGCTAGGAAAATATAATGACGCCATTCAATTGTATGAAAACTATAAACTTGAGGTTGATGGAGTGTTATCAAAAATCCAAGTTTATGGTTATATTGCGGATTGTTATTCAATAATTGGTAATTATGCTTCAGCAGAGTCTTATTATTTGAATGCTATCGAGGTTTCAAAGAATGTAAATAATTCTATTGCGATAACAAATACTAATTATGATTACTTTTCCTTTTTATTGAGGGTTGGCAGAATTGATGAAGCTGCGATGAAATTTGAGAAGTTACTATATGATAATCTTAACAGTAATTTTATGTTTAATATATACAAAATCATCTTGAAGCTAACTGAAATTTCTGAATCAACTGGGGATATTGAGAAAGTGAGAGATATGGTTAATTTGTTAGATAAAATTGGAACAACTGATAAAATGGGATTGCGAGAAATCACTTTGATTAAAGCCTATCATCTTATCTCACAGAGAAATTTAACTGATAGTATTAAGGCAAGAGAACTCCTCCTCAAACAAATTGAGGAAAGAAAACCACTTGAATCAATAAAGGAGAAACTCCTCATTCTTTTAATTGACTTAAATGAATACAAAATTTATCCTAAGGAAAGCTTATTTAAATCATTGATTTTTCAATTAGATGAGATTTCCAATATCAGTAGAAGATTTAATAACATCCCAAATTATCTTGAAGCAAATATTTTGAAATCTAAACTCTTACTAATCGATAATCAATTTGCATTAGCAAAGGAAATTTTGGAGAATTCGTCGCAAATAGCACAATCAAGAAATTTAATCAATTATTATAATGAACTTAAAAACTTGAATAATGATATAGGACTTCAAATTCAATCAATGCAATCCCTGATTACTAGAAATGCTTCAGTCGCTGAAAAAATTAAGCTCTCAAATATCATGTCCTATCTCGATTTGGCAAAGCAGAAAATTAAAGAAATAAATATTGAATAAGAACATTTTTTCTTTTTTATTTGAATTATTCTCTAATCCAATAGTTAAGCTATTCAAATCATTGATTAATAAATAATTAGTGACAAAGCCAAAGCGTCCTGATCTAACCATTGATGAAGCAGAATCGCTACTCAAAGATCTTTATGGTATCTCGGCGAGAATTACAGAATTACCAAGTGAGAGAGATCAGAATTTCCATTGCTCTGGAGAGAAGGATTATGTTTTAAAAATTGCCAATGCAAATGAAGATGAAGATTTCCTGGATTTTCAGAATAAATCGCTGCAACATCTCTCCTCCAAGGGAATACTAAAACCTAAGTTGTTCCTCACCAAGAATAATGAGGAAATGGGCCAAATAACTTTACGACAGACCCATCTGGTTCGATTGGTCTCCTATTCTCCTGGAAAGGTGCTAGCAAAGGTAAAACCACAAAGTGATATTATCTTACAAAAATTTGGCCAGTATTTGGGTTTGATGGACAAGGCATTCTCTGATTTCTCTCACCCCAAAATGGAGAGAGAATTTCATTGGGATCTCAAACATGCCACAAAAGTCATTGAAGATTTTTCTATTCATCTTACTCATGATCTAGAGCTTGTGGAGTATTACAAGAGTGCATTTGAACGGATCCCACTTGAGTTATTACGCAAACAGGTGATCCATAATGATGCAAATGATTATAATGTAATCTGGGGTGATGATGAGATTTCGATCATAGACCTAGGAGATATGGTTTACTCACATACTATCTTTGATCTCGCTATCGCTTTGGCCTATGTTATCCTTGACAAGAAGGATCCCCTTCATGCAGCATCTCAAGTTATTCGTGGTTATCATAGTGTCTATCCATTAGAGGAGATTGAATTGGATCATCTCTTTGTTTTCCTCTGTACTCGACTTGCTGTTAGTGTTTGCATCTCTGCATTCCAGCAAAAGGAAGAACCTGATAACGAGTATCTCATAATCTCTGAAAAACCTGCATGGCAGGCTCTTGAGCGACTTCGAGCAATTCATCCCAGGTTTGCCAGTTATTATTTCAGATGGTCCTGTGGTTTACCTCCTCATCCAAATGAGGTGACGATTAACAAGTACTTATCAGCAACGACATGTTCTCCTCTTTTGAAAATCCCATTGGATCATGCAAAATCATTTGATTTATCAGTAGGCAGTCTAGATCTTGGTTTGATAGAGGATGCTGCAGATGGAAGAGCAGTAGATAGATTGATCAAGCAAAAACTTGTAGAAACTTATCCATTATTGGGGAGATATGCTGAGGTTCGATATCAGTATATACACGATAATTTTGAGGTGACTACAGATCAGGGGCCAGATTGGAGAGCCACGCATCTTGGAATTGATATTTTTATGAATGAGGGAGAGATGGTGTACGCAGCACTCGATGGTATAATTTATTCCTTACAGGATCATCCCTCAACTTTTGATTATGGACCGACCATCATCATCAAACATCAATTGGACAATAATGAATTTTATACTCTGTATGGGCATCTCAGTAGAGAATCATTGCGTTCCTGGAAGATAGGTGACAAAATAAATGCTGGAGATAAACTAGCAGAGATAGGTAGATTTGGAATCAATGGCAACTGGTCACCTCATTTACATTTTCAGGTGATTCTGGACTTACTAGGTTATACTGATACTTTTCCAGGTGTGTGTAGATATGCAGAATTGGTGGTATGGAAATCCATCTCACCTGATCCCAATCTGATTCTGAAACTCGATTCAACTCAAACCACAGCAAAAGAAAAATATGTTGAGGTGTTACTTGCACGTAGAACTAACAGGATTGGAAGATCACTCAGCATCTCATATTCAACACCTTTACAAATTGAGAGGGGGTATATGCAGTATCTCTTCGATCATACAGGAAGGAGATACCTTGATGCTGTCAATAATGTACCTCACGTGGGCCATCAACATCTGCATGTAGTGGCTGCATTACGACAAGCCTACGTGCTCAACACCAATACTCGGTATTTACATGAGGTTATTCTTGACTATGCAGAACAACTAACACGTACACTTCCACAATCATTGGAGGTGTGTTATTTTGTAAATTCCGGTTCTGAGGCAAATGAATTGGCAATGCGATTAGCAAGAGCCTACACAAAAACCGAGGATACAATAGTTCTCGACTGTGCCTATCATGGTAACACCAATCTGGCTATAGATCTATCACCATACAAATTCGATGGACCCGGAGGACGAGGTGCCAAGCCTTTTGTGCATAAGGTGTCCACTCCTGATACATTCAGAGGGCCGTTCAAAGGAGAGGATGCTGGTAAACGATATGCAGAAGAAGTTGCTTTGATCTGTGAACAAACCCGTCCAGTATTCATCTGTGAGAGTCTTCCTGGTGTTGGAGGACAGATCATACTCCCAGATGGATATCTCAAGCATGTGTATAAATATGTACATGCTGTGGATGGAGTATGTATCGCAGATGAGGTACAGGTGGGATTTGGAAGAATTGGGTCTCATTTCTGGGGATTTGAGCAGCAAGATGTAGTTCCGGATATTGTAGTTCTGGGTAAATCCATTGGTAATGGCCATCCCATGGGAGCTGTCATCACAACACGGAAAATTGCCTCGGCTTTTGAGAATGGAATGGAATTCTTCTCCACCACTGGAGGTAATCCTGTGTCCTGTGCTGTTGGTCTAGCTGTACTTCAGGTAATTGAGAGAGAAAATCTCCAGGATCATGCCAAAGAAGTGGGGCAGTATTTTCTCGAGCAGCTACATACACTGGATCATCCATTAATCGGTGATATCCGAGGTCTTGGCCTATTTATAGGAATAGAACTGGTGAAACATGGAATGGAACCCGCAGCTGAAGAAGCAACGTATATAACAAACCGTATGCGAGATTTTGGGATACTCATCTCAACTGATGGACCATTACATAACGTGCTGAAAATCAAACCACCAATGGTTTTTGATAAGAAGAATGTTGATCAATTTGTGAAATCAATGAGTATCATACTACAAGAAGATACTTTGAATTAAATCTTGGAATCTAGTGTTATCAATTCATCTCTGACCTGACTCAGATCATCAAAGACATAATGATCTCTCTCCTGCTCTGTAAGGAACCTATCAAGAGTTAATCCCCTTCTAGCAAAGATGATGTCGGCATATGGTGCTGCATACACATCAGATCTTCCATCACCCACATATACTATTTTTCGTCCATCCTTTAATGCCTGTACTTTAGATGGTTTACAATTGGCACAGTATTCATGTTCACAACTATCATCTGCCAGTTTGATTTTCATTCCATCCTCCTCCCAGATCAATTCATGAGCATCTATGGTATAGCGGATCCCATCACCCAGACTAAGTGTCTCCATAGCATAGCGTATCACTCCCTTGAGGCCATCTGATATGAAATGAATCTCAATATCCTGTTCTCGAATCCACTTGAATAAATTTATGGCACCTTTGTCTAGCTTCATCAACTCTGCAATATATTGGTAATACTCCTTCTGGGTTATAGTAATCAGTTCTAACTCCCTGTAAATTCTCTCACGTAGGCTCATCTCTCCCTTGTGCATCAACCTCTGAAATCGTTTCCAATCTTCATCCATCAAGGTAACCAGATCGATAACCACATCATTGGTAGTAATAGTACCATCAAAATCAAAGGCAATCACAATTTTATCTTTCATATCATAGGGTTATTCTATGATGAGATATAGATTTTGCTTGCAATCAAAACCAAATTTCATCTAGTTCTCTTTTATGTCCACTGCTCCTAATTCTTCTATCTTCTCATCTTGACAATCAATGGAAATACAATAAATATTCTATCCTTGAAAATTTACCTTTTAAACAATTTTGGAGCTTAATGAGTAGCAAAGCCTCAAGGAAAAGCAATAACAAACACTATTTTAATAGATATATACATTTGTTTAACCAAATAATGTCATCTCGTCATCAGTTGGATCTCCACAGTTACCACAGAATCTCTGTTTAAAGGAAATAGGTTCTCCACATTGATTGCAATTAATTTCTGTATTGCTCCATTTATAGGAGCTAGGTTGATATTTGCTTAAGACAACACCTTTAGGCATATGTTCTAGTGATTGCAGAAACTCTTCTTTTTGTTTTCTCATCTGTTCAGCCTTACCAGGTGCAGTGATCATTTGTTTTAAGATAAAATATCCCATTCCCAGAGGAATAGAGAAGAAAATCACGAAAAATGGGATTATAAAGCCTAGAGGGGGCCCAAAATAATCATCAGTGCCTAAGCCCTTAAAAATGAAAGGAAACATAGATACAGGAAGGATAATAAAGAGTGATAGAAAAGCAAGCACAAAAATCAAAAATCTTGTTGATTTCAGTTTGTTTATTTCCATATCATAGTAACAGATGGAACAGAGCTCTATTTGAGAATATTTTGTCTGGGTAACATGTTTATCTAGTAAGCAAATCATACGTTGGCATCGTTGACAACGAGTATTAGCAGTTTCATCCAGATGAAAATTACAATTTACCATAGGTATAGATTAACTAGTATAAAGGATAATTTAATTTTATTTGTCTTGATTATGCGTTTTTTATCTATCAATTTTAGTTTGAAAATGAGATTAACTATTTATTTCCTTAAGAAGATCAAGATCCTCTCCTAATAAATGATGTGAGAACCAATTAAGATTCTGATACAACACTGCCAGATTTTCCCGGGGTTTGGTGATACCATGTGGCATTCCCTTGTAGATGAATAATTCAGTTTGCACTCCCTGTTCTTTCAATCCTCTGAATAACTCGGTGGCATTGCTAGTGGGATTGTTTTTTATATCTAATTAGTAATATTATTTTTTGGTGTAATCATTAATAATATTTCCATTTTGCAATTCAATTACTCTCATTCCTTTTCTTACCAAATTTCGATTGTGCGTTACAAGAATTATTATCATACCTTGATTAATTTGCTTAATTTTAATTAAATATTCAATTATTTCTAAAGCTAATTCCGAATTTAAATTCCCAGTAATTTCATCTCCTAACAAAATCATCGGGTTACTAATCAAGCTTCTAACTATACAAACTCTTTGTTTTTCACCTCCTGATAATTGAGATGGTTGAAAAGAGAGCTTATCTTCGATCTTGAATACTTTTGATAACTCGTTAACATATTCAATTGAGTTGTCAATTTTCTCGTCATTTAATCCGAAAATAATATTTTCTAGAATATTTAAATTTTCAAATAAATAAAAATCTTGATAAATATACCCAATAGAATGTTTCTTCTCCTCATTAATTTTAATTATTCCTTTTGAGGGTTTTAAATTGCCACTTATCAAATTTAATAGTGTTGATTTTCCAGATCCTGATGGTCCTAAAATTATAACAAACTCATTTGATTTTATCTTAGTACTTAGAGAGTTAAGCACGGGTTCAACCCTTTTTTGGTTTGAAAATGTCATTGAAACATCAGAAAATTCGATTATCACTCAATCTCCTCCAATTTTCCGTCAGAAATAACTAATGACACATCTGAGAATTCCCGTAATAAATCATCATGACTGGCTATTATTACTGAAAAATTATATTTATCTTGGAGTGATAAAATCAACTTAATTAATTTTACAGAATTTTTCTCGTCTAAATGAGCGGTAGGCTCATCAGCTATAATGATTTCATTTTTTTTCAATATAATACTTGCTATAGCAACTCTTTGAATTTCTCCCCCAGATAAATATGAAATATTTTCCTGTTTTAAATGATCAATACTAAGTTGTGTTAGAATTCCATCTACTTCCTTTTTATCATAATCTAAATCATATAATTGCAAATTTAGCTCAATAAATTCTTGAACTGTTATACCTTCAATAACATTTTCTCTTGGATTTTGCTTTAGATATCCTACTTTTTTCATATAAAAATTATTCAATTCTTTTTGATTTAAATCTGTAATTCGGTAGTTATTGATATTGATACTTCCAGCAGTAGGTCTTAATATCCCTGACAATATGTTCAGTAATGTTGTTTTCCCCGATCCAGATGGTCCGGTTATTATAATTACATTCCAGTTTTCGAGATTAATGTTTATATCTCTTAATGCGATAATATTTAATCTTGGATCATCATTTTCATAAATATGTATTAATTTCTGAAAATGTAGTATTGAATTACTCATTTGCACGCACCACAAACAAATAATTACCTACCTTATCTCTAAATCCTTTGAAAACTACAAAATTATAAGAAATTGTAAATAATAGGAATATCAAAAATAAATAGTAAAAAGCAGAATGATCTAAGTAAAACCCTCCATTTTGATAATTCAATTGATAATTAAGAAGATTATTAATTACACAACCTATTGGAATAGAAATAATATATGTAGCCACAATATGGAAAAATAAAACTATAATCAATGATTTATTTAATGATATAATAATGTCTCTGTCTTTTGTACCTACAGATTTGTAAATGAAAATTAGTTTTATATTTGAGCGAAAATGATTCATTGTATATATTATAAAAGATAGCACTAAGAAGATATTCAAGTATAGTAACACTAAATATATCGTATTGGATAAATAATTATTGATCAATCGTTTCATATTCCATTTTATATAAGAATTCTTTGTTTCAAGAGAATAGCCATCTTCAAAAACTAATTCGATTTCATTGATCAAATTTTCTATTCCTTCAGCTGTGTTACAGTTTACTATCAATTTTCTAACTGGATTGACATTATATTGATTAATTATTTTGGAAATTATATCCAGATTGGAAATAATATATATTTCTGGCAAATTTGGATCAAAATCATTAAAATAAAAGCTAGGGAAGTTATTAAATGTAGCACCAATATTATACTCCAAAACCACATCATTCACAGATATTACATAATTCTCATCAACTGAAAGTCCAAATTCTTCTAATATCGTTTTTTGAATAATGATTTCATCATTTTCCAGCAAATTTTCAATCGTTTTAAAATCAGATTCAAAGTAATTTTCTTTTAAATTAAATATTTCAAACGCATATTCCGGGTCAAAACCAAGTATATGAACTGGGATCTCTTCATTTAGATAAAAATTTATGAATGAAATTGTATAAGTTTGAATATAATTTTCTACATATTTACTCGTATTAAGATAATTTATTAATTCATCTTCGATATTTTCATTATATGTAATTGAGAGGTCTCCTCCTACAGTATATTCAAAATGATTAACCATATTTTGTTGATAATTCGAGAAAACCAATGAAGTTACCAATGATAATAATATCACACTTGTAATTAACTTGTATACATTAAAATCCATTTCATTTAGATACATAATATTATAGAATGATTCAAATGGTCTTTTGAATTGTTTGAGTCTTCGGTTTTTAAAAAATGTGATAAAATAGATAAGAAAATAGTTAATAATATTACCGAATGAAAATATCAATATGAATAAAATAATTAGACTAATAATTAATAAAGAAACATGATATTTTAGATAACTTATCGCATGAATTATCGGAATTATTATCAGTGAAAATAATGGAATTCGAAATTTGCTGGAGGATAATGTACTTGTTTGAATTAAATCTTCCTTTTTCAATTTGCGTAATAATAAGTATTTACCAAATGTGAGTATAAATAGTGAAGTTGATAAAAGTATTATAAAATTTTGACTGAATACTCTGAAATTATTAATTTCTATTTCAAATAGAAAAATTGAAGTACTAACAATAATTGAAATTATTAACCCAATAATGATTACTTCCAGAATTTGTAGTTTGAGAAATGGATTTAATGAAAGAGTGCTAGTTTCAAGATATGTGTATATCTTTTTGACTTTGGAAAAATTAAAATTATTAAAATAATTTATTATTAAGAATGTTAGAAAAATTATTGGCAGAAATTGAATAATCATAATAATATTTATTATTGAAATATCATTTATTATCCCTAGAAATTGAATTAATGTTTCAGATTTGATTAACTCAACAATAAAATCATTTTGATTGATATCATTAAGTGCATTAGCAACATTCGCTCTTAGGTGAATAAAATCATCATGAACCAATTCAGTTTTTAAAAAATAATAGTCTTCATAATTAAAATTATAATTTAATTGAAAATTGAATCCTTGCCAAAATTGTCTACTTTTTTCATAAATGTTGAAAAATTGACTAAAATAATTTTCAGGGACAATAATATAATACTTCACTTCATTGAATAAATGTAAATCCATAGATATTGAATTATTAATCAGCAAATCTTTAGTTACAAAATCTGGTGTTGATATACTTGTCGACAACTCTTCTTGCATGAAAATTTGTATTGAATGATTCTCATTGGTCTGAATTATATTTTGATCTTGTGGACTAATTAATATCGTATCATTTAAGTTATAATTCTGAGTTGTCATATCTAATATTTTAGTAATATAATTGGTTCTTTCAGTAAGAATTATTTTTTCTAGCAACGCACTTTTATAAGGTGGATTATCTGTCCTCTCTCCTATTAATACATCTAATTCAAAATATCTTGTAATTTCATAATTAACTAGTTCAAAATTACTTACTTCAATTAAGCTGTTAGTAGTTGATAAAATATGATTTAATAAATCATCTCTTTCTGGATAAAAACTTGGATCTCCGCTATCAATAATATTAATTTCAAAATCGTTGAAATTATCTTCATCTAGATAACTGAAGTTTTCATAATATAGGTTGTTACCAAATTTAAGTAGACTATTTATACTGAATGACAATAGTATCAATATTAAAAAAGTATACATAATTTGCCTTTTGTTTGTCTTTATAAGATTGAAATTATTCCTAAGATTTAGTTTTTTCCCTAATTTAAACCAAATTAGGGAAATTGAAATAAGTGATAGAACAAAAACAAATACAGAAAATATGTACAATTCATTAAAAATTGATAAAATTACATTCAATCCAAAAAGTAAAGATAGGATTAACGTAACCATAATATTATTACTCTTCAATACGGTAATTGTCAATATTGCATTACTTAATATTTTGCAATTCCCTTCCCCCAATAGAAGATTAATTTGGATAGATTGGATTTTTCATGAGTTATCTAAAGACTATACCAAAATAACACTAATAATGTGCCTGTTGATCGACTTTAAATCCAATTATTTTGCTAGAATAAATATTTAGAATATAGATGAAAAGGGAAGAGCACTAGTTGGTAAAAAAAAAAATTGATTATCAATATATTGTCTCCTGTTCAAAGGATATGCTATTCAACCGATTGTTTTTTCATAAAATATTGAGAAAGACCAAACGTCCAGATCTAAATCTAAAAGTGGCCGAGTCAGCATTGTTAGATTTTTATGGGATTTCTGCCTTATTATCAGAATTGCCTAGCGAAAGAGATCAAAATTTCTACTGCTTTGCAGAGAAAGAGTATGTTTTGGAAATCTCAAATGCTTCCGAGGATCCCGATTTTTTGGATTTCCAGAACGAAGCACTACAACATCTATCAAAGAAAGGGATTGATAAACCTCAGCTATACAAAAGTAAAAACAATCAAAATATGGTTGCAGTCACGTTCAGAGACACACATTTTGTGTCATTGGTTTCATATTCCCCCGGGAAGGTATTTGCCAAGGTTAATCCACATTCAGATTATATATTAACCAAATTTGGACGTTATTTGGGTGAGATGGACAGAGCTCTTGCTGATTTCAAACATCCACAGATGCACCGAGAATTTCACTGGGATCTAAAATATGCCACATCAGTAATTAATCAACATTCAACACATCTCACTCACGATTCTGATCTGGTGGAATACTTCAAGAATTTATTCGATGAAATCCCATTGGAGAAGTTACGGCAGCAAGTGATTCACAATGATAGCGTTGGGTATCACCAGGATCAATACCAATTGCGACATCAGCAGATGTTCTCAATCCAGATAGAACAATGATTAGTATGAATATATGTAACTTACTCAATGAGAAAATACAATTATACACTCTATTAAGCATTGTTAGATTAAAAATTATATTTTGTCAATTCATCTATCACCTGGGATAGATCATCAAAAACGAAGTGATCATGTCCCTGTTCTGTAAGATATTTATCAAGTGTCAATCCTTTTCGGGCAAAGATGATATCCGCATATGGAGCTGCATAGATATCTGATCTGCCATCTCCCACAAACAATATCTTTCTTCCATCCTTTAGTGCTTGTACCTTTGATGGTTTACAGTTGGCACAGTAATCATGCTCACAATCATCATCTGCGAGTACAATTCTAATTCCATCCTCCTCCCAGATCAGTTCATGTGCATCTATGGTATATCGTATTTCATCTCCTAATCCAAAGTCTCCATAGCATAACGTATTACTCCCTTCAATCCATCAGATATGAAATGGATCTCGATAACCTGCTCTCGAATCCACTTGAACAGATTTATCTTCCCTTTATCAAGTTTAGTCATCTCTGCAATGTACTGGAAGTACTGCTCCTCTGTGATATTTATGATCTCAAATTCTCTGTATATGCGTTCTCGTAGGCTCATCTCTCCTTTTTTCATCAGTTTCTGATATTTATCCCAGTCACCAGCGAGAAATTTTATCAGATCTATCACCACATCATTTACAGTAATTGTGCCATCAAAATCAAATGCGATTATGATTTTGTCTTTAATTGGATGTCATATTTCTAGATGTTCAAAATAGATTGTGATTGTATTTCGGATTTAATTTGAAGAATTTTCCTTGTGGAGAATTAATTCCTCACCGAGTAAGTGATGGGAGAACCAATTCAAGTTCTGGTACAGAACAGCCAGATTTTCTCTAGGTTTTGTTATACCATGTGGCATTCCCTTGAAGATAAATAATTCAGCTTGCACTCCCTGTTCTTTCAATCCTCTGAATAACTCGGTGGCATTGCTAGTGGGACATCGCTGATCCATCTCTCCATGCTGGATCATGGTAGGTGTTGATGCTTCCTCTATTTTGTTCATAGGTGCAGTAGTTTTGTAGTAATCGGGTTTTTCTCTAGGTGTTCCTCCTAGATAATGTATTGCCCATTGACGAATATCATTGGAATCATAGTAGGTCTTCCAGGATGCCACCCCTGCACCCACACATATGGCTGCAAATTTCTTGGAATGAGTACTGGCAAAGGCAGAGATGTATCCTCCCTGAGACCAACCCATGATCCCCACCTTATCCTTATCAACTAAACCCTGAGAGATGAGATAATCCACTCCACTCTCCACATCTCCGAGATCTGCGAATCCAATATTGAATCGATATGCTTCTTTGAATTCAGCTCCTCGACCAATGGATCCTCGGTAATTAGGTTCAAGTACCAGTATTCCCTTGTTGAGAAATTGTGTAGCTGGGTAGTATTTCTTTAGACCTCCAGATAGTAATGACCCTGATGAGTACCATGCAGGCCCTCCATGTACTATACAGACTAGTGGATAAGTTTTACTCAGATCAAAATCACGTGGTTTTCTCAACACACCTTCTATCTCCATCCCATCTACAGATTTCCAACTAATGGATTCAGATGTGCCTAATTTCCAATCTATAATTACCTCATTCATGTTGGTTAGTATCTCAATTCCACCATCCTTGTATACTGCCAACTCTGGAAGATGTTCTCTACTTTCAAGGAATAAGACAATTCCTCTGGATGTATCACTTATTCCTGTAGTCACAGAATATCCACTGAGATCAGGGAGTACAATCTCCTTGTTTACAATATGTACCAATCTAACCTGTGAGTGATCCACAGATATTCCATAGATCCCATGTTCTGTCCAAATAACATTATTTATCTCGTTATCATACTCAGCAGTGATACATTGTTTTTTCAGATGACTTGTCATATCCTCATGTTGCCAATCATTGATACTTATGATACTCAGATCTTGACTGTGATAGAATTTTCTACCATTAAGGTAAGTATTGATAACCAATTCACTATCATCAGGAGAGAATGCAACTGGAATATCTCCCTTCTCCAGGGTTGATTCTTTAATCTCAATATCTCCAAATGTCTTACCCTCCTTCTTCTCAAGCTTTGCCTTGATCATCTCATCTAAATGCATGTTGGCATCAAGTGTGATAAGATAGGCTGTTATATCATCTAGATAAACTAGATCATCTTTGGGCCGAGTGATGAGTATGAATTTATCCTTTCTAGCATGAGGAACCAAGATACTCATCAATGTCTCCTGCTGTTCGAAGTAGTTGCTTATTTCCAGTACTGGTTCCACCAGCTCCTTTGCAGCATCATCATGTAACATCACCTGTTGTTTTCGATACTCCATCATCTTATAGATATTTAGGAAGTACAATCTGCTAGATGAGATCTCCTCCTCAACATGTGAGAATTCTCCAAAGATATTTGTTCTATCTTTTTTACTATCTGGATCATTGGCAATGAAGAGGATCCCATCATCATAAAACTCAAAATTATTCACCCCTCCCTTCATGGAGGTAAGTATCATCGGTTGACCAGCAAGATCTCTGAAGAGCACTATCTGGATTTTACTCTTGGCATCCTCAGGATCTACATACAATCCGGCAAGAGAGTCATCATCCAACCAGCGTAAATTGTTTGTTTTCCCCTTCTGTGTGAGTTGAATCTGTCTTCCTTCATCAATCAGATAGACATAACAGATGGTTTGATAGTGATTTTTATTGATATTTGGCCTGTCTAGGGTGAAAGCAATCTTGGTTCCACTTTTATTGCTCCTGATCTCCATGGGTTGATCAAGGGCTAGAATATCAAGTAAATTTGGTTCACACATACTTAAGCCGCAGTTGTGCAATATTTGTAGTTTTGTGATGAGGTATAGAGAATAAATGCTCATCTGTTGAAAAATAATATTTGCGTTTAGTTTTGCCTATACGCGAAGAAAGGGAAAAATTATGCATGTACAGAGGGTGGGGAGACTATCGCGATAATGTATAGTAGGAAGTTTTCAATTTTAAGTTTGCTGAGCTACAGATAATTTTCAGAAAATGTTTTTATCGTTAATATATGTAGAATTCAATGATTGTACTAGAGAATTTAGTCATTGTTCCAAATGGTATTAATAAAGGCAAACCCTATATTATTTATGCAGAAAAGATTACTTCTCTCGAGCATATTCGTATTGATGTTCTCAGTAGCAGGCATCACTGTCTTAGCACAAAATGGCATGCTTCCTTTCAATGTGCTTCCAGATGAGGAAGGGGATTTTGGTGGGAATCACCAGTACCCTGATATCAAAGGTTCAATACCTGTGGATGAGGATTACTCAGGTGACTTTTCATCTCTAGCAACAATCACTCAGCAGGAAGCAGAGCAGGCTGCTCTTGCATACACAACTGGAGGATCAGTAGTGTCATCCGAACTGGAAAATGAAAACGGTTATCTTGTGTGGAAAGTTGTAGTTTCCTTTGGTGATGTCAATTATGATGTTCTTGTGGATGCAGGAAATGGATCCGTACTAGCCTGTGAAGTCTCTGATTAATAACTCAATAAAAATAAAATCAACAAAATGAGATAATTCCATTTTCTTGGCTAATCCTTAAATCATAATTACCTCCTTTCTACATTCAATATTTTCAATATTTGGTTCAAAGAAATTCATCAAATTATTGAAACCCAGTCTTGCAGAGACTGGTAGCTTCATCCGTGAGGATGATGCTACTGAGCTCAGGTTTTTTAGTTGTACAAGTCGTTTTATTCTGTTTGCAATGTGATTCTCATTGTGCATACCTCTATTTGGGATAATCAGCTTGAACTCGCTGTTAACGCTCTCCACTCGGTTTGAGACGATGCTTTTGTTTCCAAATATCATTTTCGATACCCATAATATTTTGCTAATTTCTTCTTTAGTTGGTATATCAATCCCTTTTGGGGTTGATTCTAACCAATCAATCTCCATGAATTTCAGCTTGTGTCCAAATTGGAACGCTCTTCCGTTCTTTCTAGCTGATTTTGCCCCTCTCTTCTTTTTATTCCTCTTTTTCCTGTATTTCTCCTTACCTGTGCCATTTTTCTGTCCTGGTTTTCTTCCTCTCTTCTTTATTGGTGCATTCACCTTGTAGGATTTGCGTAATGCAAATCCAATCTGTGGTTCTTCTGTCATGAGAGCTTGATAATCAAGTTCTACAACATTCTCAATAATTTTGTGAGAATGAATTGGATCAAATTCGGTTATTCTAGCCCATTTCCATGGATTGGTGTGAAATTGCTGGATCAGGTATACTCGTTTGTGAAACGAGCGTACAGCAGAGGCATATGGTTTTGCTCCATCCCCAATAACAACCTTCCAGTTAGGCATGTATTGACCCGCTTGGGTCAATACTTCCTGAATGTCCTTAGCTTCTCGTTTCCTGCCAAATTTCCAGCCCAGAACCCTACCATTGTAGTCCACAGCCAGAATGAGTGCCCATGATTTCTTTCCCACCTTGAAAAAGGTCTCATCAATCCAGATTACATCTTCCAACATTGCTGGAAGATCCAAATGTGCAAATTTCCTTGCATCCCAATTTATCCTGTTAATAATTGAATCCACATATTTCTCGCTTTGATTGACGAGATTACTCACTGTTGAAACAGAGAGGTTATACCTCTCTGCCACATCAACTCCTGGAGTTGATCCTGCAAATATCAGCAACAAGATTCTACGAACCACAATCTCAGCCAGTTGTTTCATCAACCAGGAGGTATGAGCGTAAAAAGTACGCTCATGGACCTTGCACTTGTAAAATTGTACTGGGTGATCGAATTTGTTATCAAAGCCATTGGCTTTGATCTCTTTGCATCCAGAAACTGGGCAAAGAATATCGAACTCTATCGATTGCTTAAAATGAGGTTCTAAGTTCTGATTTTCAGGCACTTGTGCCTGTAGAGATAGGTTTCCAATGTATTTTGACATGTAGCAATTGAAAAATTCATGAAACCTATTTCAACTCTTTCTCGCCTTGGATCACCTAAATTTTCAATCTGCGCGTAAGATTCAAAACTAGATAAATGTCTTAAAATCACCTGTAAATTGATTCTATCAATTAGAAATCGCGCTAATTAATTAGCCTAGAAAAATGAAATTTCCCAACAAAATAATTTTTCAGCAAATCTAATGCCAATATTTACGTTAAACCATCATTGTAAACACCATGAAATATGAAATGTTTTGATGATAAAACAAATCAAGGTATGAATTATTCTGGAGGTTGAATGTGATTGTAAAAATCATAATTCAAATATTGTACCAAATATTCTTTATATTATTCCACTGATATTTAATTATGAGCACGATACCAATCAAGGAGATTGGAGATTTTTTAGAATTCGTTAGTGGTGTTGCTTTTCTACTAATAGCTATCATCTTTATTTTCTTATTCAAGAGATATCGGAAACGGGATTACCTTCTAATTTTCTTGGGTTCGATCGCAGGTTCAGCATATATGGTTGTTGGGAATCTTGATGTGATATTTCCTGAAGATTGGGAATCCGAGTTACCTGAACTCCTAGCAGGATTATTTAGTTTCATTATGGTAACAATTATATTTACAATCCTTATCTATCCAGATAAAATCCCAATAAATTTTGAAGAACATTTGTATAATACAAGTGAAGAAGAGGAATAGTAATGTCTGAGTACGTAGATACCAGGAATATTGTTTTTGAGGCAATCAAGAATAACCCTGGTATCCATTTCCGTGCATTAGTTGAATTACTAGAACGTCAGGTAGGAGTAATAAATTATCACATTGACGGGTTAGAGAAAGAAGAATTAATCATAGCTATCAAGGATAGAAAGAAGAAATTACTTTTTGACCACACATGGAAAGATAAATTGCCGAATATAATCAAAATTGTAAGCAATTTAAAGAAATCAGTACCTCGACAAATTCTATTAATACTGCATAAGGTTCCAAATAATGGTGGAATTTTAATGAAAGAATTAGGTCAGAAGTTAGGTATGTCCAGTTCAAGCCTTCACTGGCATGTGAAACGCTTGATTGAGGATGACTTGATAATTCCAAAACGTCGCGGAAGAGAGGTGGTTCTGAAATTGCAAATATCAATCGAGAACATAGAGTATATAGGAAGAGAAATCTATCCCTCCAAATGGGATACTTTCCTTGATGAGATCAATGAGAGATTATTGACGAAAATATGAATATACACAATTTCCAATCTCAATAAACAAAATCCTTTCAAAAAAAGGATTGCTTACTATAAGTTATCTTTTCCCGCCACTTGTGCGACTTTGGCGCATTTCTTTTGCTTGAAGAATAGCTATTGGAAATACACTTATATAGTTATATCACCATATAATATTCAGATTACTATGGCTGCACTAGGCGTTGGCGTTGCAGTTGTGGTGTCATCTATATCCACAATCTATTTCATCTATAAATCAGTATTTCACGCTGTTAAATCAGTCGTGGATGATTGGTACGAAGTAATTGGAGAGGACGAACACTTCCTTGACATTGATTGCTACGACGAACGGGTCGAAGCTCAACCATCAGGAAGGATGACCGCACAGCTCGCATAATTTGAGTTGGTTTGATACAACATTTCTGGTATCATTAGTTGATCCTATAGAATTGTGAAAATCAAGAGATAAATTGGCAAAAAATGAATATTTACTAGGTGATCTCAGTAGATTGATCATTTCTTCCAATCTTCTATGAAATCTTAAAATCTCATTGATTTTAGTCCAACACAACTTGATTCATCGATTAATTGTTTTGGACAGGGATAAGAGCATAGGCAAGACCCTCTATGATGATGGCACAATAGACTTGAATCAGGATCTACTGATAGGCCTTATTCAAGCCCTCATGTTACTAGGAGAGAGTATGGGTGAATCAAAGGGATTATTACGAGAGGCTGAACTGGGTAAGCTTCAACTTGCTATACTCAGCAAGGATAACCTGGCATATTGTGTTATTCAAGATGCAATTGACAATGAGGCATTCACAAGAAAGTTACTTGATGGGGTATTGGATGAGTTTCATGATAGTTTTATGGAACAGGACATCACTCGACAATATAAAGATGAGTTGGCTGTGAAGGCAAGAGTGAAGGATTTACTCACCTCCATGGTTTTCCCCAAGGATTTGTTGGATGAGGTAGGTGAGATGGTGGAGAGTTTCATGAATAATACTGATCACATGGTGGATACACTCTTTCTTGCTGATTTGGATGATGGAGTGATCACGGTATTTGATGGGAATAATGAAAATATTATCAAACTTCTTCTTGAGATTCTGAGTGAGATCAGCTTTGACAGGCAATGGATTGGTGAGTCAAAACTCTATAACTCTATCACTTTTAAGGGTCAGGAACGTACCCACGAGGTCTGGGTTCTTCACAGAATAGGTATCACAGACTTCGTTATTGTGGGAAGAGCATACTACACTCCGGGATACCAACGAGAATTGCTTGTCTCTGAGGTGGAAAGACTAAGCGAGAATATTCAGAACCTTTTATTGAATAGGGGAATGACATAAAAACGCATAATTACCAAATGAATTGTAAAAAAACTACCATATTCTCCTTCCATATTATAAGATATTATAATGGATAGTAATTGAATACGATTGTATGATCCATCGATTGATAGTCTACAATCAAGAAAGCCGAAAAGGCCTGATTGTCTTTGATAGACAAACTGTAGCTATACAGAATCATTTGATGGTATCATTGATAGATTCCATGGTTATTCTCTCAAAACAGCTAGGGAAGGTGGAGAAGGGGCATCTCAAGGAGATAGAGGTGGGAAAATATCAAATTAGTTTGCTGGATAATGAGGGTCTGACGTATATCATCATTCAGGGATCATATGATAATGAACTCTTCACTCGTCGTATATTGAATATAGTGGTTGAGAAATATCATCAAAAATTTTTGGATTTAACATTCACCAAGGATCTAGCATACGAGGATATGTATCAGGACGAGTTAGCAAAGTTTATTGAGACACTCAACTTTCCTGATGCATTATTACCCATCATTGATGGATATGCTCGAGATATGCTCATTAGATTGAATTACAGTCTTGACCTTCTCTTTCTCACTGATTTGGACAATGGTATCTCAAAGGTATTTACAGAGCCCGAGGTGGAAACCGGTATTATTACTCTGTTGATGCAAATCCTATCTGAGATCCCTTTGGAGAAGGCTTGGTTGGGAGAATATAAAATTCCAGAATCTAATCCAGAGATCTATGAGGGTTGGATCATTTTCAGAATCGGGCTGACTGAATTCTGTGTTATTGCCAGGGGAAATTATCCACAACATGATAGGGATATGATTATTGATACCGTGGAGGAATTTGCAGATCTCATTCATGAGACCTACTTGACCTGGTCTATCAAACATGCAAATCAGGACTGGTTGAAATAGACTATAGTCCTATGAGCTTTTTCCTTGTTAAAGCCAGTTCATTGGCCAGTTCGATTTTTTCTTCCTCTAACTCTATCAATTGTTTGAAGATGATGCTTAACTCATGTCTCTCCTTGTATCCGCTGGTTTTAGAGACAAGCAAACCTGATTTGAAAAATAAAAGACAAGGCAGGTTGAAGACCTCACATTCCTTCTCCATATCGATGAAGTCTACATTCCACACATTAACCTTGTATATGGGAAGATTCATGGCTTCTCTAAGCTCTTCGAGTAGTGGTTCCAATTTTTCTGTGGCAGCACTATCAAGTCCGGTAAACATGACCACCAGATTGACATACTCATCGACAAGTAGTTTGAATTCATCAATATCATCAATTTGCTCTAATGGTGTCATTGGAAAAAAACTAAATAATTACCTAATTAATATTTGTACAGACATACCGTAATTCCAGCAATTTTTACGATTTGTTTGTAATAGTATACAGAATTCTGTACACAATAGGTGTATTCCACTCTTTAATCAAGCATTAGTTCATTATTTTCGGTGATTTCACTGAATTTTGTTATTATACTATCACATTCAGCATGATTGAATACATTTTTTTTCATCAAGAGTTCGTTTATCAAATTCAGCCATAATAATCGGTTTATTTTGGATACAAGAATCTAAGGATAATAACGAATATCGAAAGTAAAGAGGGAATCCTTAAACAATTACATCTATTACATCACTTATGGTATTAGAACAGGTATCAGTAGATGCTGCAGTATCATTACTTCAAAAATTAATTCAGAATCAATGTGTTAATCCACCTGGAGATGAGTTGAAGTCAATAATCACCATACAAGACTATCTTTCTGAGAATAATATAGAATCAGAGTTAATCAAGACAGATACAAATAGAGCTAATCTCATAGCTGTCATCAAGGGAACTGAGAATGGGCCTTCACTTATGTTGGGTCCTGCTCATGTCGATGTAGTACCTATTGCCAAACCAGAATCCTGGAAGGAGGATCCATTTGAAGGAATAATTAAGGATGGGTATATCTGGGGTAGAGGAACTATGGATATGCTGTTTATTGTAGCTACACAGGTGCAGGCATTTATTGAGCTAAGCAAGGAGAATTTCAAGCCAAAGGGGGATCTCATTCTAGTCATCGTTGCAGATGAGGAGGCAGGAGGGGAATTTGGAGCTAAATGGTTAGCAGATAATAGACCTGAGCTCATGAAAGTAGATTATGCTGTAAGTGAGGCAGGAGGTATCCCCTTGGATAATAACAAGCTCATCTACTGTATAGGTGAGAAAGGAACTGCATGGAAGCGTATTCGATTCAAAGGTACTCCCGGTCATGGTTCTAGTCCTTATAAAAGTGATAATGCTGTGGTGAAGGCAAGTCTGGCAGCATACAGATTATCAAAATACAATGCCCCTGCTGAATTGAAGTATGTTCGTGAGATGATGAAAGGAATCGGAGTCAACCCCATCATTAGATCCTTGATTGGAATAAAACCATTATTTAGCATAATCCTCTTCATTTTACATAAACAATCACCCACTCTGGCCTCAACTCTCCATGCAGTAAGTCGAATGACCATTTCACCAAATATCCTACATGGAGGCAAGAAGACCAACGTAATACCGGGAGATGCCTACATTGATGTCGATATCAGAACCCTGCCCGGTCAGGATGATGAATATGTTCGTAAGCATGTATCACGAGCCTTGGGAAATTTGGCCAAAGAGGCAATATTGGAGGTTCCGGATGAATCCGAGTTCTCAGGTTCTGATGGTAATTACAGTGAGATTACTTCTGAATTTTTAGATGCAATGAGAGAAGCCGTTTCTGATTACTATCCTGATGCTACTTTTGTACCCATTATGGTTTCTGGGGCTACCGATCTAAGATTCATCCGCAATCTTGGTGGAAGGGGGTTTGGTTTCTCACTTTTCGACCCTGAATTAAAATTGAGTGATATGAATTTAGCTCATGCTCCCAATGAGCGTGTCAGCCTTAAAACTGTTGAGTATTCACTGAATGCATATTATAGACTTTGTAAGGTTCTATTATCAGATAAGTAGATTTAGTAGTTGAGATTCTTCGTCTCCCTTCAGATCTGCTATGAAATCAAAAACAGCAGCTGCAACAGCTATTCCTGCACGTGCTATACTCAATGCAGCATATAATCCAACAGCAATGGCCTTCAGCACCGGATGGGTGACTTTTTCCACTATTTTCGCCCCATGATAAGTAACATCACAGATAATTTGTTGTACAACGGTGAGCCATGCTCCGATCAATTCCCATTGCATTGCATCTTTCTCTGCTGAGGTTTGATTTTTATAATCATCAGTTTTGAAGAGGATAGATAACCATACTGCATCACCAATTTTTATTAACCAGTCAATGACGGTGAAGGTCCAGTCAACAACTTTCTCCACTGGTTTATCCACTTTATATACCACGATACAGTTGATGATATTAATAATAGCTTGAACCACACCCATGGTGAAATCTCTGCAGAAGATGTCATTATAGTTATCATCCCATAGGAAGGGGCTTTTATTCTCACCAAAAGAGATTATCCAATCCAAGGTCGTGATAATGATATGTAACGCAGTTGCAACAGAAATTATTTTTCGTTGAGCTTCAATCTCTACATCATTATCACCTCCTCTATCTGCTGCCTCATAGAATTTTACCCCCTCATCAATAGCTATCTCCACAAACTGGGCAATCATCATACACAAGTGAGTGATTTCATTTCCTTCCAAATCAAGACGAATCGCATGAGGTTCAAAACCATCAAGTGAGAGTGGGATTGTCTCCTCATCTGAACTGAAAAGATCAACCATGGCTAATCCAAATGCAACAGCACCTGTGAGGATAGTACGTAAAATATCATGAAGGGAAATCGCCTTTGCTGGATCATCACGAAATATTGCATCTGCAATTATCATGAAATGCTCCCCATCTGCATATTCAAGCATCTCCTGTAACTTACGTGGAATCTCCCTGATCATATTTACTGTATCTAGGATAGCTGTGATGAAACTACCCTCATCACCACCAAGTGAAATATCTTGTTCTCCTTGATCACTCTCATCATAGGGAATGAATTGACTGAATAGGCTCTCTACTTCATCAATTAATAAATCATAATATGGGCCGAATAGCTTCTCCATCATTGAATCAATGATTTCCTGTATTACTTCCTGCAGTATCTCCATGGCTTTCTGCATGAGCCATTCCATGGCTTTCTTGATCATCTCTCCAGGTAACAAACTCTGCACAAAATCCAAATATCCCAGCATTTCACCGAATATACTACTCTTATCAAAAGGAGGCATATACTCGTCAATGAATTCATTTATATCTGTGAGACTATCATTCACCATTTTTACCGCAGGTGCAAGCACAGTATCCACACCATCTACAACTTTTTGCCTGATACCTTCATAAGCACCAAAGGCAGTATCGATATATTGACCTGCTAGCTCCATGTTTGCCTCGATTCTGCTCTGCACATACAAAATAGAACGGATGAAACTCTCCCATAGGGCTGCAAACTGCTCCTCAATCCATGTTGCTATAGTATCAATCGTTTCTTCGACAAAATCCACCACAGTCTCCACAGTCTCAACCACAGCCTCTCCCAGGGCTACAATGCCATCTATGGCCCAGTTCCAGGCATCTTCAAGTGCATGAACTATTGCATCAGCAGTCTCCTCTATCCATGTTATGGCATCATCCAGTAGATCACTGGCAAAGGTAGCCACACTGGTTTCTCTGCTCAACACTCTGATATTATCATTGATATCATAGATATGGAATTCAATCTCAGTGGAATCTAAACTGAATCCATCCTTACTGGTACTGAAATACTCATTGATATGATAATATTCTGTGTTGATATTCGAGATTTCTCTTAGATACCCTCCATCTTGGTATACTTTGATCTTTTTGATACCTGCATCATCATGAACCGTTAACTGCACATTGATCTGAGGGTTGATGATATCAGAAATGACATCGACGATATTTTTAACCATCATGGATAATGAACCTGAGAGTGAGATATCTACTGGAATCCCCCATGAATTAGTTTCTATATCCAAATCAAAACCAATGAAGGATAAGGTATCTGTCATAACTGTATTCCATTGATCCAGAGTTGCAAATATATTATCCAAATTATCTTCAACAAAATCTAGTATCTTATCTTGAGCATAGGTATAAATTGAACTCCAGGATCTGAATTTAGGCACATCTGCACATACCCAACAGCAACATGCCTCTCCCCAGTACCAGGTATAATCTATAATATCTGCTACCATATCTGCTGCATCAGTCATCAGATCCCAAACAGTTGATAAGGATGTGATTAGAGTGGAGACAGTGGTTGATTCTGATAGGCTTGGATCGACAGTATAAGTGATATCAATATCAGAGGTGATATCAGCTGGTGTATAATCTGATACCAACCGTTCTGGATCAAGATAATCATTTATTCCATCATTATCACTATCAACAGACTTGGGATTACTCACCATTCCGGTTTCACCTCCCTCACCAGTGACTTCTTCAAAGTCAGTCAGGCCATCTCCATCAGAGTCAAGAGAAAGGGGATCTGTGGTCACTGTGACATTGTAGCTGTATACTTCAGGTGCGATTATCACCGAACCATCCTCAGCATACTTTCCACCACTCATCTGAACAATAGGAATTTCAAAGCCCGCGACCTCAAGGCCATCTGCTAGTCCATCTCCATCTGTGTCTGCACGCATAATATCTGTTCCAAGAGCAATTTCATCGGCATCTAGTAATCCATCTTGATCACTATCCTTAGAGCTTCCTGTACTGTTATACACGTAGATTTCATCATAATCTGATATGCCATCTGCATCGGAATCATTGAGTAGAGGGTTGAGATAGAAAGTTGTGGTATGGGCGATTTTATCCGTATCAATCCAGGTGCTTTGAAATGCCCTAGTCAGCTCAAATTCATCATCTAGCATATCAAAATCAGTATCTCTATTTACTAGTGAAGTACCTATATTGCTTTCATATTTATCATACATGCCATCTTCATCTGTATCCTTTTCTGTTGGGTTGATCTGAAGCTCTCTTTCCAAGTAATCTTCAAGACCATCTGCATCTGTATCTTTAACTAAGGGGTTAGAGCTTACCTGAATCACTTTTATCCCATCAGCAGTTACCAATTGCACCTGCCAGCCGATTATTTCTTCTCCATCTGAGAGTCCATCCTCATCACTATCAAATTTTGCAGGATTTGTACCAAGACTGAGTTCTCCATACAGGCCAAAACCATCAGTTAAACCATCTCCATCACTATCCTCAGATAAATCAGAGGTTCCCATCAGGTCCTCGTAAAATTTGGGGATTCCATCCATATCAGTATCATTACCTAGAACATAATCTACAGGATCTGCATTATTATTGCCATCAGAATCACTATCATCATACTTAAGATTTACATCATCTGCATTACTATATAGAATCTCAAGATCATCAGATAGAAAATCACCATCCTGATCTGCAGTGATGGTTAAAGTAGTTACTTTGAACTGATCACCTACTGATATGTACAACATATATGCCCCTGAGATACTATTACGAGGGTTAAGATCTTCAAATTCCTGAAGTTTTTCCTGTGCTGATAATATTGCTATTTCATCAGCAATTGATGAGAGATTGACTTTGAGGCTGAACCTGAAATTATCAAGGAGCACACCAGTTCCACTTACTTTCTCCCATCCCAAATTTGAAAGTCTAAATTCAATATCTCCGATTTCCTGTGTGTCAATAAATGGTAAAATACTGCCACGTATCTCAACAACACGATCAGTATCTCCATAGACATGATAGTATGGATTGACGGAAATCGTGTAGTCTTGACCGTATGTTCTCAATCCATGAGCGTATTGAAGTACAGCACCATCGGGGTCTGATATCGGAACAACTACTGGGTAAACATCCTGTTCAAAATTATAATCGAGATTACGAGAAGGAAAGGAATCTCCATCAATTCCTCCAGTTTCTTTGAGTTGCCACGAAAAGCTGGTTCTAAGAAGATCATAAGGACTATCATCAATAATTGGGAAGATATTCAGATGCTCCCCGATATTTCCCCAATATGTACCTGAAAGAGAATTCTTGAGCATAGGGGGTTTATTATTGATACAAGTATGCATCTGATATATCTCATGCTGACCAAAATCATCGTATACATGCAGTTTCACAGTATAATTTCCTGCTAGTGTGAAAGCATGTGTAGTACTCATACCAAAACCCCAGGTTTCATCATCAAATTCCCAGATATATTTTAGAGTACTATCTCCAAGGACATCAAAGTTGATTGCATTACCCTCAACCCTGGAACCCTGCATGAATACTTCATAATCCATCAATCCATTATGCACAGTAATCCATTGAGATATAACCTGTTCATACTTACCATCACGAATTATTACCCATACAAGATACTCACCAGGAGTATTATAACTATGAGCTGGAAATTGCTGAGTTGACGTACTTGAATCACCAAAATGCCACTCATAGCTCAGCGATGTTGGATTGGCTGAAGCACTGAAAACTTGGAATAATCCTGCTTCATCAGCTCTCATCTCAGTGGAAAATAATGGAAATGAAGCAGGAGCATAGTAATCTATAACATGTCCGGAATAACTCCATGAAGTATTGTGTAGTATGAATTCAGTTGGTAAGGGTAAATCAGCATAATCGATTAAGGGTAACGAATAGATGCTGGAACTTAACTCTCCATCATCTTTAACATAATACGTAATCTGATCCGCAGGAATGCTTGATGCTCCAATCACTGAAATTGTTCCACTTGCAGGACCTTGTACAGGTTGAAATACACTGGTAAACTCAGTTCCCATATTCAGATAGAGGGTTAGTATATCCTTTCCAGGATCAAAGATTGAGAAGGTATAATTGGCATAGATCCCTCTATCAATAGGTGCTACTGGAAATCTGTAGGTATCAGACACACAGAGTGTACATTCACTATTCAGAGTCTTGATCACAGCAGTGCTACCGTATTCAGTTTCAAAGCGAATTTGCACATTTAACTCATAGGCTTCGGTGTGATCACCATCCACCTGTATCTCATAGTATTCGTCAAGATCTTGTGAAACAGAATCTAATAATACTTTATTAGCTGGATTATATGATGAATATGAGTTATTCAAGGTGAGATGAGTCAGGTAATTACCTTCTCCGTAAAGAGTGATATTAGCATCTGCTCCAAGGGTTCCCCAAGTGATAATTGTGATATTATAAGATGCGGTAGCTGAAATTAATGATGCATAGGGTTTGGTATTAATCACCGTGAAATTACTACCTGATGCGCTAGATTTGGCATTAGATAAATCACTTACAGTCAAATTTAGATAATGTTCTCCATCGATAAAATACGGGATTGAAATTGCCTTGCCATCTGCAGGAACGTTCCAGTCATAATCCAGCACGTCTAGATTGCTTTCATCAATATCTGCATAAGCAGTAACAGTCTCACCCTCTAAATAATAATTTCGCTCTGTGTAGATCCAGTTGATGATAGGTGACATATTCTCCACTGTTATAGTACGGGTTTTATTTTCCATAGCTCCAGCATTATCTATCACAGTGAGAGTTACATTGTACTCCCCATCATGGGTATACATATGACTGACTTCCTTGCCCTGATCCATCAATCCATCCCCAAAAGACCATATATACCGCATATTCAATAGGTCATGATAGGTATCAGCAACCTCAGCCTTGAAATCCACCATCTCATCTGGAAGTACACTTTTATTGGCTGAGAAATCCACCACGGGAAGAATATTAGTCACAGTTATCGTTTTAAAAGCTACATAGGCCACACTATCATTGGTGTATCCACGTAATCGAACAGTATACTCTCCTGCATTTTCATATGCGTAATCAATTCGTTTACCGATTTTGTTATTACCATCACCCATATCCCAGATATAATTGAGTATGGGATCTAAGCTGCTATTACTTGATGCAGTTAATGTGAATGAAGCTTCCTCAGTCACAGTATCCACTGATGTGATACTCAGTTCATGTTCCACAGGATTTACAGTGATTGGAACAGTGAATATCTTGGAACTAGTCGGGCTTACGAGAGCAAGTATTGATACAAGATAGTATCCAGGTTTTAAGAAGGTATGTGGTACAATCAATGATTCCGAATCTGAATAGTAGATGTAGTCTCCATCATTGAAGTTCCATACCAGATACTGCACTCCATAGGTGCTAGAGAAAAGTGATGCACGAACATTGAATATAACTTCCTCTCCGATGACGACAGTATTCTTATTTGGATAGATTGCATCTCCTCCCAAGCCTTCAAGTGGGCTATAAGTTGTTCCGATATCATTGAGTACCATTCCTCCTAGAAGAATAGCTATAATTCCCAGTGCTCCTGCAGCACCTCTCATCTGTGTTTTTGCTATTGCCATTATACATTACCTCCTTTCATAGATAACGCTCCTAATCCCCCTGATCCGAGCAATGCCAGAACCACAATTGTAGCCATGGCAGGATTATCTGATACCGCATCTGAAATGCCATATTGCTCTTCTAGTTGCTGGGCAAGAGCATCAAGTGGTTCTTCATCCTCTCCATCAGGTATTCCATCACCATCTGTATCCTCCATTGCTGGAGAAGTACCCATATCATACTCTTCCTTATTTGTGAGTCCATCTCCATCCAGATCATCGGCTGTATCATCAACCAGGGGATCCAGACCCCAGTAAACCTCAAAAAAGTCCTCCATACCATCTCCATCAGTATCATTTGAATTTGGATCTGTTCCAATGTTTACCTCGAAACCATCATAGATATGATCATCATCTGAATCCTCATCTCTTGGATCTGTATTGTACATCAGGATCTCCTCACCATCTAGAAGGGTATCATTATCCAGATCTGCGATTAATGGATCAAGATTATTGTTCAGCTCATAGGCATCTGATAACAGATCCTCATCAGTATCATTAGTTAAAGCCGAGGTGCCATACTCGAATAATTCTGCAGCATCAGTAAGCGTATCAGAATCTGTATCATTTGATAGTGCATTGGTGAAGTAAATATACACCTCATCAAAATCAATTATGGAATCATTATCAGTATCATTATTGAGTAAAGAACTTCCATAATTATACTCATCACCATCATAGAACCCATCTCCATCACTATCAGAGCAGTTGGGATTGGAATGAAGCACAAATATCTCGATCCAATCATCAATTCCATCAAAATCTCCATCCACATGAAGTGGAGAAGAATCATATAAATGAATCTCATCACCATCAGAGATAGTATCTAAGTCGCTATCCCAGGCATTTGGATCTGAACCATAGAATTTCTCAAGATAATCATTCAATCCATCATTTTCCGTATCATTATCATCAGGGGCACTCAAGAATAGGAATTCCTCGTAATTCGTGAGACCATCTCCGTCCAGATCTAGATAGGTTTCATTAACACTAGCACTCAATCCATAGGTATACTCAAATAGATCGGGAAGTAGATCGCCATCGGTATCTGAATTATTGGAATCAGACTCAAATAATACCTCATCTATATCTGTTAATCCATCTTTATCCTCATCATCAACCAAAATATTGGTACCTGATTCAATCTCGAACAAGTCTGGCCAATAGTCTCCATCAGTGTCATAATACCAGGGATTGCTGAAGTAGATCATAACCTCATCATAATCATTTACTCCATCTTGGTCAGAATCTGCATCTGATGCATTTGTAAGGCTGTAGAATAGTTCATATGAATCATTTAATCCATCATTATCTGAATCAATTGAATTCAGTTTAGTTCTGTATTCTGTATATTCAGCCTTATCTGAGATGCCATCTCCATCAGTATCTGCTCTGAATGGTGCGGAATTGGCCAGTATCTCGGTATTATCTGATAATCCATCATTATCTGTATCCTTCTTCATTGGATCACTTTTTCCATAGTAAGGAGGGTTAGAATCCACAGTGATGCTTATATTTGTTGTATATTCCACATAATCTGAAATAGAATCAGCATCACTATCTGGATTTAATGGAAAAGTACCCACAATATTGATTTCATCGGCATCTGATAGACCATCACCATCTGAATCGGCATTTGTAGCATTAGTGTGATAAATAAAGAGCTCATCAAAATCATTCAGAGTATCACTATCAGAATCAGCACTCTGAGGGCTTGTTCCCAGTTGTTGTTCCTGAAGGTCAGTCAAACCATCTGCATCAGAATCTGTACCTGCATCAGAAGTTGCACTAGTAGGATCTAAACCATTGTCTACTTCATAATAATCAGTTAGACAATCTGAATCAGTATCAATCATAATTGGAGAAGTACCATACTCATAGATCTCGTTATCATACAAGCCATCATCATCAGTATCTCTCAAAAGTGGATTACTGAAATGCACAAATTGTTCAGAGTAGCTACTCAACCCATCATGATCTGGATCTGAAATACCGAAAGTAAGAATACTTGTACTTCTATTCATGGGTAGGATAATTTCTGCAGAACTGGAATTAATCTCTATGTTTCCACTGAAACTCTGACCACTAACCGTTGTGGCATATTTTAGCTCATAATCGCCATCAATTATACCCAGCATTTGCACTCCTGTTGTGTATGCATATGATCCTATTGCATTGAAATTAACACCAGCTAGAGACTCGCCACTGTAGAAGAGATTTCCATCTAATACTTCAATATCCGCAACTAAGGTATCCATATCATAATCCTGAGTGCTACCCACCCACTGTATCATGTAAATATTAAAATCAGTAGCATTCAAGATTGCTAGCATACCTCCTCCTTTACTATCTATCTGGACTGAGGGTAATACAGTACCTGGTAAGGTGAATTCAGTTGACATGGTAAATCCACCTGCATATATCAATCCATCTTGTATCTCAATATCATAGATTAGATCCCAGCTCAATCCACCAAGAGTTGTGAAACTGTCCACATCACCTGAAGAATCAACTCTCAAAATGAATCCATCACCACTTTCGAAATTGAGCTGGCTGTAGGGTGTAGTCGTACCATTGGAATCAAAGGGAACTTGGGTTATTCCAGCAAGATAAATGCTATCTCCATTGGTAGCCAGTGCATTTACTCCAAAATCACCTGGATTTGAAACTAGTCCATCTAACCCATAATTTCTAGCCCAGATGAGATTGAGGTCAGTATCAAGTTTTACAATCCAAGCTGAATCGAGAAGTACTTGTTCTGTTGGTTGACTTGCTCTAAAATATAAATTATCAATAACTACATAATCTGTGTCCTGATAGAAAGTAATGGTTTTAATTTTTGGTTCCAGATTATGAGATCCTGGATAGGAAAGTCCCTGTTGAGCATTTGACGTATCAAGTATCGAGATAGTATCAATAATTTCGCCATCTATATCTCGTAATTCCACTGTAATATTACTAAACGAGGCAAGATTTTTCATCAACTCTATATTGAAATATGATATAGGATTTGCAAACTGAATCTGTGGAGTTGCAGCATTAAATTCTGCGATCCTAGATCCACTACCTGAATAACTTTTCCAGCCAGTTGATTCTCCTACCTGTAATCCCACATAACTTACATTATCATGCTGTAATCCTAGAAATGCACCCACATCAAATTCTTCATAATCAAAATATTGAAAATTAGTATCTCGATATTCCCAGCTGGTAGTAGACAGCTGGTATAGTGTCCATTTATTAGTTTCTGATACGACCACTATCTGCCAGATTTCAGCAGCCTTAGATTTATAAAAGATAGACTGGCTCTCCGTATTAGGATTTAAATTCTGACTATTCAATAAATATCCATGATAATCTCTGAATTCCACTTTGATCTGCTCATCGACTATTTGTTCATCATCAATAATAAATTCAAGCCTAACTTGGGAAACTGGTTGATCTAGCAGGATAGGTGCTGAATCACTCATCGGAATGAGAGCTTTGGAAGATATATAGTTGAAATAGGTAGAATTTGTTTCCCATACTCTCCATCTCCAGTCAAAATAGTATCCAGGGATTGCAGACCCAACTATATCCTCATTATTGAATGCATCAAAATCAATCTTGCTATCCCATCTCATGAATTCAGGTTCATCAACTGCTAGTGATGATTGATCGATCAACCCTCTCTCGCTGTGCCCAGCAATGATTATATTGCCGGATTCATCCATTTTTAACAGATCCTGAGATGATTTTTCTGTGATATCTCCCAGATAATCCGCACGTGTACTATCAAGCACATAACTGCCAACTAGGGATAAATTTCCATTGAATTTGAAAACTACAACTGCCTGGTTATCTCCCAATCTTAAGGCTAGCATGTAAAACATCCCCTGATCCGTATCTGGAAGTACGCTTACAAATTCATAATCGTATTCATCATCAAAATCAAGCAAGGCCCCCATACTGAAGCTCATGTCCTCATTGAGTATGAGGAAAAAAGAGCTGTATTTGGAGGGTGTACCAGTTGTGAAACTGAATTCTGGATTAAGTGTCTGATATCCACTAGAAGAGAGATTGAATTTGGATACTGGATAATTTCCAAGAACATATAGCTGATGATTTACAAGATCTATATCTGTTATATCAATAGCATTGGAACTGAAGAGTTCTGTTTCAAGCTGTTCTGAATAAAAGGTGAATTCCTCTTCATAGTATGCAGGTATTGATTGTTCAACTTCATCAAGAGAAATGATATTGTTTTTGGTTGCATCATATTGCTCGTACTCCACAGACAATGAGATCATGGATCCATGATCTGTGTAGTGGTTGAGACTCAATGTCATAAACAACAAGAGGAGGATAGTTAAATTTATCCGGATTGCAGTCATTGAAAAACTATAACTAGTTTGTATTATATAAGGGTGAGAGGTCAAAAGAAGTCATTTGCTATAATTTATATAACAGTTAAGTTTTTTTAAAAATCAATTGAAATACTGCAAAACTACGTATCATTTGGTGAAATTGTCAATCTTTGTGATGAGGATGGGTATCCGTAATTTCTCTAGCAAAATATCCTTCCAGTGTGAATGAAAATGCGTTATTGCAAGGGTAATTCCCAGCGAGGTTATTTTCTGATTGAGTGCAACAATATCAATTTGTGACTGGTTTAATACTTCTGCATTGAGATAAGTCAATTCAATATTGTGCTTCTTACATTCCTCTGAGATGAGATCATTATGAAAATCTTCTGTAATCGCATATAAAGTTGTATCAAGTGCAGATGTCAGCCGTATTGCATATGATATTGCCAGGAGTGAATTTGGCCTACGATCTGTGAAGACTAGTATAGGTCCAATACTAATCTCAACTAATTCCTTGTCATATTTGAATAAATCTGTAATGTGATCAATTTTTTTTTCCATCTGGTCATCATACCGAGGTTTGTAGGTAAGTAGAGATGATAATATTTCTCCGATTCTCATGGTTAACGATGATTCAAAAGGGATATTATCATTTGCATTATTACTCGTTGATCGAATGCTTAATTACCTAAATTCATGCATTTTATCATGATCTTCTTGGAGAAATTTGAGATTCATAATAAAGATCAATAAATGATCTTATAGTAATAATGTAATCACCTTCGTTTATCCCAAACCAAGACGATAATGGTAAAAATTGTGAGCACATTTTCCAAAAATCGTTGATCAATGTTCAGATAATAACTTACTAGGAAGGTGATGATGTACACTGGTATGAGTATCTTCAAATCATTGATCACTCTTTCAAAATGTGTCTCTCTGAGTGCTGAGCGAATATCATTCAATCGATTTTCACGATCCTCTCCTGATATGATCGGATAGTATCTACGCATATCCAGTTCCACCTTCATAAGGAGTAGCAATATCATCACAAGGATAATAGTCACAAAGGAAAGAATAGAACCCAAAATGAAATTCAATACTGGATCATCAATGAGGATAATTGGAGTGAGGGATCTGAGAACTAATAATAAGACTGAGAATCCAATTACTGCCATGAAGAACACCTTGAGTAATTTGTCAAATAGATATTTGTTCCAGAACGTCAAAATACCGACGAATGATGGTATTAGAAATGATATATACAATAGTCCAAAAAAAGCCCTCATATAGTCATTATCTATACCTACACGGATACTTTCCACAGTATTTGCAATTGATCCACTTATGAATAGTCCTATTGCTGAGATAATTAACCTATTGGACTTCTTTTCCAATAATTTTTGACCTTGTGGATTCTTTATCATAGTTGAATTGGAAAAATATGGTATTTATGGTCAACCTTTGATTAAAGTTCGATTACCTATCTTCACACCATAATTGGTATGAATGTGCATATGATTCGCATTATGTTGTTCAATTATCAATTTCTCTCTTCCATTGTTCAACTAATTTACCATTGTAAATCCAATACTTGCTCACTCAAACGCCAGAGTTGATCTGCAGTCTCTGCATCCTTTGCAAAATCAGGTAGCTCCATTAGTTCAGTAATATTGTAAAAACCACCTGAGGTTTTGACTTCTGGTGAAAATGCTAGATATAAAGGCCCTTTTGCAGCTGATTTTGTGGATTTCATGAAAATTTTGAAAAATTTCAGTAGATACTTCATGATCCCAGATTCTCCCAGACTGGTTCTGAAAACTCCTGGATGTAATGCATTGATGATGATCCTATCTGAATCAATTTTTTCAACCAGTTTGTTCATAAAATAGATAGTAGCCAATTTGGTGTTGCAATACGTGCCCATGCGAGAGAAATCCTTACCATACGGTGTGAGATCTATATCGAATTTACCCTGAAGAATGAGTCCCGCATTTACAAATACAATTCTTGGTTCTTGAGCTGCCATCAAACTATCCATGAGATCAAAGGTCAGCTGGAATATTGCTAGATGATTAACCACAAAAGCTTCTTCAAATCCATCCTCTGTGATTACCTTTCTCGTTGGCCATACACCTGCATTATGGAATATAACATCTATCACATCATAAGATTCCTTTAATCGTCTTCCCACATCTTTTATTTCTCTAATAGTAGAGAGATTGCCAAGTACTAGATCAATATCAGCATGATCATTGATTTTTCTCAATTGCTCGATGGCCTCTTTGGACCTATTCTCATTGCGATTTACCATGACCACCTTATGACCTAACTTAACAAGTTCCTTGGCTATGGCAAATCCAATTCCCTGATTTGCCCCCGTAACAAGACATATTTTTGTGTTATTCATGCTTAGCATTAAAATAATTGATTAATAATGGTTGTTAGATTGGATATGCAATTTTGATAAGTAATGGGTGATCGAGCAGAATAGCTGTATTTGAATGTATGAAAATCTATGAGCAAAATGATTGAATTTGGAATTTCGACCTCTTGAATAACTACTGAATTAATGGATTATTAAAGTGCCATTACTTAGAAAATTTTTAATAACTAAACTCGTATCTTGAATAGTGGAAATCCATTATTCCCAAAGCATCTCTGAAATACTGATCCTGTTTGAGAGAGGAGAGTTCACCAAAGCATTGAATTCATTGGAATATACCTCTGAATTGCTATTTGAGAACAAGGAATTTCATGATATTATATCATATACTGAACATATTATACATCAATCCATCAAAGCATCAATATATAATGAGTTGGGAAAACTAGATTTAGCTTCGGAGATATTATCAGAGGTTGAAATTGATATCAATTCTACCACCCTCGTTGATGAAAAAAGACAAACCATCTTGAAATGTAACGTATCTGTTGGTATTTGTGAGGTATTGCTAAAGAAAGGTGATATGGTGGAAATGAATGCACGATATTCATCCATAATAAAGGATCTAGAAACGATAGGGGATTGTACAGGTGAGTTTATAGAAAATATTAGAGGAAGGGTTGAAAATGTTAATGGACTACTTCATCTGAACAAAGGAGAGAATGAAGCGGCAGCTCGGGCATTTAATCGTGCGATACATTATTTCACAAAATCCGCAAATGAATTTTATATTGCTGCAGTACTCAATAATCTGGGACTGATCAGTCATTCAAAAGGAGAATTACACGAATCCAATCGCTATTTCTTAGAATCCTTGTCAAAATTCGAACGAATCGAAAATAAATACGCTGTAGCATTAATTCAGAACAACATTGGGGCAATTTATCTAGAATTGGGAGAATTAGACCAAGCTCTAGATTTTCATAAAAAAAGCCTAGCTGTACGAGAAGAGATTGGGAATAAGCAGGATATAGCATTTTCTCTTGAAAATATCGGCTCTACATTGAAGGAAAGAGGTAATCTTAATGCTGCTCTGGAGTATTACAATCGTGCCTTGGAAATTGATAGAGAGATTGGAAATGATTTGAATACTTCACGTACCCTGAGCAATATGGCTGAAATATATAATGAAAAGGGAAAATTTTCTTTGGCCCTCGAGGTTTTTGATGAGAGCTTGAAATTGTTGGATTCAAGTGAAAATGCTTATAGTATAGCTTATCGATATAACAGCATTGGTGGAGTATACAAAAACATAGGTAGATACGATCTAGCATTAGAAAATTATGAGAAAAGCTATCAGATTAGGGAAAAATTGGAGAATCGTTTGCTCATGGGTGTGACATTGAGTGAGATCATCCAATGTTATTTATTAATAGACAAAAGAGATATTGCATTATCGAAACTCACCCAACTAGAGACTATGTCCGTAGAAATTGAGAATAATAAAATCTTGAAATTACATTATGATTTAATGTATGCTCTCTACCTTAAGTCAGGTAATAGATCTCTCCATAAAGCAGAAGCTGAGAAGATATTGACATCAATTGTAGAAGGAGAAAATATCTCCAACCAAAATACACTACTGGCTATGAAACATCTAGTTGAATTGTATATTGTAGAATTGCAACACTATGGACAAGATGAAGTACTTCAAGAGATTCTCGCATATATTGAGAAGATGCAATTTATATCCTCCAAAGAAAACTTACATCCCACCTTAGTTGAGACTATGTTTCTTATGCATAAAGTTACCTTGCTGCAGGGTAATATTGATAAATCAAAGGAAATATTGCAAGAAGCACTGGAGATTTCGTCAAACACAGGATTGGATATGCTGCGTAATAAAATCGAAAAAGAGATGGGTATACTATCAGAAAATGTGGTGCTCTGGACCAAAATAAATGAGCTCAACCTATCCTTACATGAAAAATTGAAACTGCAAATTGTCGATAATACCTTAAAACAAGCAAATCAATGGCTAAACCTGTATCGATCATGCAATGGAGTTCCTCTTCTCCTCATGATAATTGCTGAGGGGGGTATCATATCAATGTCACTCAAGTTGAATGAACGAGCAGAACGGCTGAAGATTGATGAGATGCTCATATCTTCTTTTCTATCTGCAATCAATTCCTTTGGTAGAGATACGTTTAATCATACTGGATTGATCGATGTTATGCAGTATGAAGCATTCAAGATAATTTCAAGACAATTACAATCCTTCCTGCTATGCTTCATCTTTGAGGGAGAGATACAGGATATTAACGAGAGACTTGAGGCTTTGGTGCAATATATCATGTCTTCAGATATCAAAGATCGTATGAAAAGATTCACCATCTCTACTCAAGAGTTTGAGAGGCATGAGATAACTGAAATATCAAAAATACTCTCTAGTTGATAAACCGTAATCATCTTTTGCGATTCTTCAAAATATTTGTTATGCAGTTTAAATCACTGTAAATTAAATAGGAAACAAAAATTACGGTAATCAAAATCATTTTATATATTTTGATCTTGATATTCCTTATGAATACAATATTTATGCTTGGATTGATCTTTACGCTGGGTGGATTGATTATTTTAATATTAGGAACAAAGCGTGGAGTTCCAAATTCTATACTATGGGCATTATTCCCAATTTTACATGGATTTCATGAGTTTGCAGAATATTATCTAGATGAGATAAACGATACCTTGCTAATTGAGAGAGTTGAGATATTTTTTGCGATATCATCTTCACTGGTACTTCTTGCAGCCAGTATTGAATTTCTAGGGGTCGTGCCCAGGCCCTATGGGAAGCTATCATCATTTATTGGATTGACAGTTGTGAGTTACTTTATTTTTGCTAGTTCTGAAGAGTTATTCAATGAGATGGAGCATCTCAGTTTTCATTTTGGATCTTTTGAAGCTCCATTTTTCAGATTTTTCTTTGGATTCATATTGATTCTTATCTCACTTATATCTATTTTCATTTCTTTTATCATCCTGAAAAACCAGGAAAGGAAGGGTTTATCCAAAGTTGATAGCACTACAACCAAAATAGTTATGGGTTCTCTGGTCTTACTTGCGATTTTCGCATTTTTTGAGGGTTTTCGATCAGATAATGCAATTTTCATTACCTTACGTGGGATATCAGCAATATTGTTTCTACTGGTTCCAGCACTTATTCTATTCTCAAATAAGCTAGGGCTACAGGTGCTCCTAATAACTACAATCAATGGGACATTTGTGACTGGCTATGATTTTGTGTCCAGAACTATTCTAGAAGATGATAAAGCTATTCTTATGGCAAATTTCATTGCAGCAATTGCATCATTTGGTAAGAATGAATCCCAGATAGGTGAATTGTCTCAAATTGCCTCAAGTCAAGGTAGTTTTCTTGTCAAATCGACTGATTCTTTTCTCGTCACAGTATTGACACGGAATACGACTTCTGTGTTAGAGAATAAAATTGTTGATTTCTCACTGATTCTTAATGAGTTGATCGTCGAAGAAGGCTCTGAATTTAAGATTTCCTTCGATGGTGTAAAGAATTTTATAGAAGATAAACTTGGATCATTTTATTAAGATATTATGGTTAGAATTAGGAAATGAATTCTACAATGTTCAAGTTATTGCTTATTTTGTAGAAAGATAGATCATTAGTTGCATTTATTGCTATAAATAGTAATATACTAATGAATTGATAAATCTCTTGCTGTTGATCTCTATGAGATTATTGACAAGTTCACACAGTAATTATTTATCCAAATGCTACCACAAATATACTAATGACGGGCCAAATCACATATAATCAGTATCATTAATCCTGAGAGAATTATTGTCAGATAGATACTCTAGATATCCTGATTTTATTCTTTAGAACATGGATTTTCCAGCAGATTTAGTCATTTTTGTTTTGATTTTATGATGGTTTAAATAGTTGAGGGTTATTGTAGTTTCAATTGATGGCTCGGATGAATCCAAAAACCATTGCATTGATTATCTTTGTAATGTTTCTATTTATTATTAATCTCCTTTATTACATTCCTATTGTGGGTAATGGTGATGAGACAGGATTATACAAGGTAGAATTACGGATTTATGCAGATCATATTCATGATCCTACCGGAACACATGCTGAATTAAGCGTAGATGTGAATGCAATCAGAGATAGTGAGAATGATCTTGGTAGAAGTTCAGCTATTCGGAAAATAGAAATAAATGAATGGTCAGACTGGACAACAGTATTCTCAAGATTAAAACTAGATAATGATGACCTGATACAATTTACACTTCGAGAGTATGATGTATGGACCAAGTCAATTTTTTCTGATTCAATCAATCCATCAGAATCTATAGCAGGAGAGATAACTGAGGGAAATAGCTATGAACTAACTGATGACGGATGTATTATCAATTATCGGGTAACCTACTTGGGCATAGAATGAAGATCAAAATATTGTATTCTTGTATATCTAAGATAGTAAGTGTATCCTTTAGCTCAGAGGGTTAATTATATTCTATAATGAATTATCATTTTATAGATGATACCAATTGATCATCCGCACTCCTCATTTTAAAAGGATAAAAATCAAGTTTAATTTCAGGTAAATAGGAGTAATTTGGGGCATCACATGATATAGGTAGCGAGGAGTTGTTCATATGAATTCTTTCTTTTATTTGATCTTTCCTCACAAAAGTTAATTCAAGTACGTTTACCAGCTTAAAACCTTGCCATGATAATATATGAGAAAAATTGTTGCCATGTGCATGCAGTAGATGAAAATGCATATTTAACTTCTTGAATACCTCAATTTTTTCTTGTAGTGAAGTATTATTGATAGAATTCATATGATGAAACTCAATTATTATTTGAGAGAATTTGCTCAAAATGTCGTTGTCTAATTGCTGAAGAACCTCCCATTCATCTCCCTCAATATCAATTTTCAAAAATAAATTTCCCTGATTTCCATTTGCATTTTTATAATAATGTTCCATCAAAGTATTGAATCCAGGTTTTTTTCTAGTGCTTAATCCTTCCTTCATAAATATCAAATGAGGGTCATTTGACTTGATATCATTAACTGTATGATCAAACATATATACTGTTGAATTGAATTTCCCACTGAAGTCTTCTTCAAAAGCAATATCCTTACCTATACCATAAGAAAATAAGATTGAATAATCCAAATCTAAATCTATTAACACATATCCCCCATCATTCTTTCCTCCCAATCTGAATTTCTTAATATTCTCAAAGGATTTAAGTTGTAATTCATCTAGTAAATTATTTATTTTCCTTTTCTTCTCTCTCGTTATTGATATATCTTTGAATCTGAACATGAGATAAGCATAAATTCTGGAGAAAATCTTTGATTTGAATAAATACTCCTGTCTAAATATAAATTGAGTAATCGATTTTCTTAGCAAATAATCACCTATCTGAAAATATTGTTAATAATTGCCCTATACAGAAAAATACCAGTATTAGTGAATTAAACCAATTGAAATTTATAATTATAGCCATGATTTCCAATCCAATTAATGCAGAAATTAAATAATTATATTTCTTAATATTAATAACAAATGCCCAAGAAGAATTTTCTGAATCTGGGCCATCTCTATTTCTTTTTCCTTTTGCAAAAGCTTGGTGCACATAAACAGGAAAAGCTAATGATAGGAAAAACATTACAATATTATGTCTTACTCTCTGAAATTTCGAATATCTGGAATCTTCATTCAATATGGTTAAGATACTTATAATCAAAAAATATCCGATAAGCAAAGAAATCGTAAATTGATGAAAGTATAAGAATGGAATAGTGATTTGGAAAATACTAATAATTGAAAATATTGTAGGTAATATTAAAATCAGATAAGCTGCAGGGCTATTAACCAAATGATACATAATCATATCGTATTTTCTGATCACATTCAATTTAGAAGAGTAAATTATTTCTTTGGTTTCATGATTGACAACAGAACCTAATCCATGACCCCACCTATATAATTGAGAGACTGTCTCTGTTAAGTTTTGACGTGTTTTACATGAGCTCAGGCTTTTATTCAAAAAGTATCCCTGATATCCTTTTTTTTGAAACAAAATACTTGTTGCAGAATTTTCAGTATAAGAATATTCAGGAAAACCTCCAATCTCCCTTAAAATACCAGTTTTGAAACAACAAGTTGATCCATTGAATTGAGCGTTTCCTATTACAGACCGAGCACGAATATAAAAGAAATAAAGCTGAGACCTTAATACACTACTAAATCTCCTGATAATCTTGTCAACTTCATAGTAATCCACACCTGCTTGTATGTATGCGACACTGTTGTCTAATTGTGCAAAGGAAATGAGAAAATCAAGAACCATATATGGCTTGACCAAATGATAAGAATCTAAAATAATACAATATTCTCCACCTGCTTTGTTTAAAATATTATTCAATGCTCTAGATTTATAACCTCCCTCAGATATATTCTGAATACATAGATTAACCCCAAACTGATCCGCAGTAGATTCAAAATTTTCTTTTTCAGACGTTTTTCCTATTGCCAAAACTTCAAGTATTTCCTTAGGATACTGGATTTTTTGGATTTCTTCAAGCATCAATCTGAATTCAACAATTGGTAAATCCCTAAAAGGGATTATTATTGATACTTTTGGATAATTTCTCAATATTAGTTGCTGAGGTTCATGATATTTGAAATTTAAAAATATTAAATATTGTAAATAGGGAATGATAATCAATATTGAAAAGTCAATAACTAAAAAAATCACGATGAATATTAATTGAACAAAATCAAGAGATAGCCTAAGATATTTCCATATAATAACTAAGAAGAATAATAATGAAATAAGATACAAAGCAGTTATCAATGGTAAACTTACTCTATCATCATTTTGTACATAATTCATTTTCTGCTAAAGTAAAACCAATCATTTAATTTATTATCCTTTGCAATTTGAATTACAAATTGGATTTATTTGAATTCTTTCAGTGTCAATAGTTCTTGTTATGCAGTATCTTCATCGTTCTAATGTAGTTTTATTTTTAATAGAAAAATAAGTAAAAAGGCCAAAAAGAGTGATTACAAATGATGTTGGTGCTGGATTAGATGTACTATTTTCCACATCTTGAGTACTTGCTTGGTCTGTGGTTGTTACAGTTGAAGTAATCAAACCAGTACTAGTTTGAGAGCCTGTACTGTCACTATTGCTTGTTTCTGTGGGAACAGTGAGTAGAGCACTCATACTTGAATGAAATCGGCAGCTTATATCTGCAGATGAGAAATCATCTGGAATGATTACTGTGTCTGATTTTGTCTCTCCCTCAGCCACTACAATGTCTAAGCTCAAACTAGAAATAGTGAAGGTATGAGACGCAGAATCTTCATTGGTGACAGTAAAGGTTACATTTTCTCCAGGGTTGACAACTATGGTATCTGGATTGAATGAAAATCCCGATATACTTACAGTAATCTCTCTAGTCTCATTCAATTGAACCTCAGCAGGGGATGAAGAAATGAACACTATCAAAAATATTGTGATTATAAAAGTTCTAATCATATTATAATTAAGAATTTGATTACTTCTTAAATATTATTGTGAATGAGAAAGTCTTTATTATTCATTTCGAAACATCAGACAGTAACTGTGATCATAACCATAGCCATATGCTCCTTCATCTGTATAGAGGTTTTCCGTTTCCCAATGAATTATGATCTCACCAAGAAAATCAAAGACATCTGAAATCTGTTTACCAATATCCCAGGCGAGAGTTGTGACTTTTCCATCAGATTTGAGATTAGATACCTCAATGACAATATGTGCTCCAGATTTAAGACGGGGTTTAATTCTAGAAAAGATGTGCTTAATTTGATTAAGATATTGCTGGTAATTGCCTTGATCTCTATAATCGGTGAATGGATTAAAATTGCTGTCTCGATCCATATAGGGTGGTGAGGTCATTATTAAATCTATCAAGGGAAGATCTTGTATGTCTATTTGAGTTATATCGCCCTCAATGATCATATGGTCTTCCATTTTAGTTTGCATAAATTCAACTTTCTCTCTAGTAATTTCAGTGCCGAGACCCTTTCTCTCCATTTTTGAGGCCACATACATCGTTGTCCCAAAACCAGCAAATGGATCAAAAACAACATCTCCTTTCTTGGTAAGAGTTTCGACGAAATACTCAACAAGTGTTTTGGAGTATCTGACATCGTCTTTGAATTGAGGTGGAATCTCATAATAGTGTTCAAATCTCATCTTGAGAACGGTTTCAGTCATAGGATTTATTAATAGAGCTAGATAATAAAATATTTTGGCTTTGAGTATTATTGATTAGAATTTTAAGATGACTGAAAATATTTAAAATAACAAATTAAGAACTTTCTCTGCATGAAAATTATTTATTTTCTCTTCGTTGTAATTACTTTCTTTATTATAGATGTAGCAAATTCCATTATCCAGATCAATATACATAATTTTAGGGATTTCAGCATCGAAATACCACTGTTTTTTTGTGGTGAAATCATGATCGTAGTTAGATGGTAATAAGATCTCAATTACTGCTAATGGAACTCCTTCATAAACTGAGGATTTTGGATCGACAGAATTAGGTGAAAGAATGATAATATCCGGTTCTGGTCGTTTACCATTAGGTAATTTTAATGCAAATCTAGAACCTATAACATCACCTTTCATGGGGTTTTTCTTGAGGTAATTATTTATTATGAATAAGATCTCCATTAACAATTTTTCATGTTCATATCTAGCAGGTGAATGTATGAATAAACATCTCCCATCAAATTCGACCTTGAGATCCTCATTTGCTAGATTCCAATAATCTTCCTCAGTAGAATTCTGAAGGATAATCAAAGAATCAGTGGAGATGTCTATTGAATGATCTCCATGAGTTAAGGTCAGCATTATTAGTAATTCTGTTTTTTAGTTATTTAAACTTATTGTGATTGCATATTCGCTAAAACAAATGCTCTTGGGTAGAAATTTGATTATTGATGTTTTTTATTCCATTGCACCAAGTACAAGTGCGATAAGGGCCATTCTCATGACAACACCATTGAAAGCCTCTTCCCAGTACCTGGCGAATTTTGTCTTGTCAACTCGGGGATCTAATTCATCCATTCTGGGGAGTGAGTGCAGCACAATTGCATCTCCCTTGGCCTTCTCTTTCAGCAGATCGAGGGTGATCTTGTACTCCTTGGGGGTGAGACCATACTCATCCTGCTTCTCATGTCTTGAAACAGTATAATCTGGTTGGACTACAGGCTCCATGTAGATGACATCAGCTTCAGCAACGGCATCATGGACGGAATCCACAATCTCAAAACTGTTACCTCTTGTCTCAAGTTCCTTGATGAACTCCTCCGTTAGGCTCATCTCTGGTGGAGCACAGTAGAAGCCGTGCATGTCGAACTGAGTCATGGCCCTACTAAGCGAGTGCATGGTTCTCATACGCATATCACCAACCATCAGGATGTTGAGGCCATCAAGGGTTCCCTTCTCCTTCTGAATGGTATAGAGGTCAGTAAGCACCTGAGTGGGGTGTGATCCCCATCCGTTTCCACCATTGATGATGGGGATTGAAGAGGCAGCAGCAGCTTCGTAGGGAGCCTTCTGATCATAGTGACGCATGACGAGTACATCACCATAAAATTGGAGCATATGGAATGTGTCCCAGTTCGTCTCCTGGTAGAAGTCACCGGCCCTAGTCATCTTGGCATCGCTGAATCCAACAACTCTTCCGCCAAGTCTGATCATAGCTGCCTCGTGGGCCAGCCTGGTTCTGGTGGATGGTTGATAGAATGCGGTAACCATTGTTTTCTCCTCAAGCATCTTGGCATTGGTTCTGCTTCTGGCAATGGGTTCTAATTCTGCTGCGGTATCGAGGATGTGCATAAACTCGTTACGCTCCATGTCGATCAAATCAATAATATCTCGGCCTAAAAAACTACGCATCTTGTTTTATTGTCTCCTTTTTTATTATTTTGTGGGTTAGTAAAATCTCAAAAATAGCTCTTTAATTGTTTGTACATTTTTCGGGGTTGTGAGTCAGCATTGGTAAAAATATATTGCATTAATCCATTAAGTCATCACTACTTTCATTCATTTTTCTAAAATAAAAATATGGTTAAACATAATAATGATCTTCATAGTTTTCAGGAATTTATTCTTTGGTTTCAGGAAATTAGAAACTTATCATTGTCTCCTAATTTGGTACCTAATTCCAGATATCTATTTCTTATATCCCCTTAATGTATTAATCCAGAATTCACATATCTTGATTCAATTTATCAAAAAATCTTTCACTGATTTCAGTTATCCCCCATTGGTTCTCAGTTTCATCATATATAGATGTATTACCCTTGATCAAATCATCAAAATGTTGTTTATATTTTTGAAGGATGGATGAATCAATATCTAATCTCAATATTTGATTCATATTCTCAATTTCATTATGATCAAACCAAATCAAAGGGTTTCCATCAATATACAATTTTTCCAACTCCTGCCATTGTAATGATGGTAAATGTGTTAATTTGTTATTTGTAAGGCCCAGTATTCTAAGCGGAATTGATAATACCGGAACCTCATGAATGTCATTGTTATGAAGGTATAATGTTTTTAGATTCTTCATCTGGTTGATTTTTGCAGGGATGGCTTTAATTTGATTATTATTAAGTATGAGTATCCGTAATTTTTCTAGTGTGAAGACGAATTCAGGGATCTCCTGTAGTTTTGCATTACAAATTATCAGTACTTCTAGATCAGAAAAAGAGGAATAGGATTTCAAACATACATTATTATTACTAAATATCCCTGTAATTATCACTTCCTTTGAAGATATACTTGATCGGAATCGTAATTTACTAACATCAATGTTTAGAATTTTGGTCTCCAATAGAAATTCATCTGGGAATTTATAAGATTGATATTGTTGGATAGTACTAAAAGATGCTGAGTATCCATTGAAATCAATATCATTTGATGTCCGGTAACTCTTTTCTGAACTGAAATTGATTGTATCTATATATCTAGGTTTATTTCTACTATAATACCAATTATATCTCTGTTTCTCCAGTTCTTCAGGTGTGAAATCTTTATTTTCCAAATCATCAGGATTACAGGAAACAACTTCATCAGTCTCTCCAACCAATTGGTAGACTAAAAGAGAGCCAAATAAATCTGATTTGCTTTTTCTCCTATAACTATCTAATGCTTTTAGCAAATTACGATACTGTAAGGTATAGGGACGTCTGCTGCTATATTCATAATCACTAACATGTGTTTCCCACTCAAGATTAATTTCAGGTTTCAACGCAAAATTCTCTGGATATTTCTCATATCTCAGTAGTGGAATTTTCGATCCAAGGATACTATTCAAACCGGCTAGGAGCTCTGTCTCATTTAAATAAAGTCTATCCTCAAAATTTTTTTCTATCAATTCTTTGTATTCCAAATTTCGGTACAATGCAATAGATGCGTAGAGAATAAATGTGTGACTAGAAGAATTAGCAACAAACCCCACCCGTTTCTTCATATCAAAAAAAAGTACATTTCAATATATTAACTCATCACAATATAGCCAAAAAATTGCTATCTCAGATGATTATTATAGTTATGGAGAATTCAAGTACGTAATATAATATATTTGATATTTTGAAGCAAAATGTATATAATTTGCTGTCAAACGGGCAATTATGGATTACAGCGTTAGCAAAGAGATTCTTGAGGAACGATACAATAAATGGAAAAATGCGTTCGTTTTACAACTCAAAGCATGTTTAAACTAGAGAACAGATGTTGAATTTGATGAAAAATATGAGATTGATTCAGTATTCAAGTACGATATCATGATTTCCGGATTAACAGGCCTTTTGCACACTCGATTTCGAGGTGAGGCGCGATACCATGAGAATCCTTGCCTCCCAATCATTGCTAGGAATATTCTGGCTGATAAGGATGAGCAATATGAAATCAGAGAGATCAAGAATTTTATAGAATCAAAGATGGCAGATAAATTCAGGGATTCTCTTGCATCTGATGATATTACCTGGTGGATGCTCACACAGCATCACAGTGGTTTTGATACACGGTTGCTTGATATCACTCGGAATGCATTGATTGCCTTGTATTTTGCCTGTGAACATCATCCAGACAAGGATGGTTATGTATATGTTTTTCATTCCATTGACAAGACATCAGTTCCACTGAATCCAAGCTATACTTCGTACCAAGAACATATTATAGATCCAGATCACTACTATAAGATGGATTCATACTGTTATATGCGTCCTCCACTCTCACTGGACAGAATTAATAGACAAGAGGGAGAATTTCTCTGGATTAAGAATTATAGCGATTTGAAGAGAAATGGATTATTCGAGACTAATCAGATTATCCCAATCCTCATCAAAAAAGAATACAAGGCAAAATTGCTGAGAGAGCTAAATGATCCACAGGGAATCAATCCTGAATATCTCCGAATAGAGAATATGCCGTAGTGAAGCATTTGTATTTACAACACCAATCTGAAACGTAGATAGTCTGAAAAATGGTTAACTAATAAGGTATGGGAGTAATACAGCTGAAGAAGCTAAGGAGGTAAAAATTGGGCTAATGATTGATATAATAAATATTAGCTTAAGAGTGAAGAACCAAAATCTACTTGCTGGAAAAAAGTAACATGAGATTTAATTAATTTACAATTGCATTTTTTTAGCTAGTTGCTCAACATCTGCTGGGCATACAATGGCTTTCTCAAATTGATCCTGCAATACGGCTGGATCCTTCAATCCATGGCCCGTAATGGGTACAACTACCACATCAGCGGGATCAATGATACCATTATTAACCATAGCTTCAAGGCCTGCAATGGCTGCAACACCTGATGGTGAGCCGAAAATTCCCTCATGGGATGCCAGTAGTCGCTGTCCTTCCATGATTTTAGGATCAGAAACTCCCACTCCATACCCCTTGGTGAGGTACAGCATCTCAAGAGCAGCATCTCCATCCCATGGGTGAGGATCAGCAAGACCACCTGCAACAGTATCTGGGAATCCTGGTTGATCTGCAAATTCGAAAGGTTTCACCTTGTTATTGAATGCAGTGACAATTGGTTTGCAGGCATCAGGCTGAACTACCACCATTTTGGGTATCTTATCTATCCAGTCCAGATCATACCAGTCTTTGAACCCCTGAGCAGTACCAGAGAGTAATCCTCCAGATCCTGTATTGGCAATTACCCAGTCTGGTGCCTGCCAATCTAGTTGCTCCACAGTCTCATATGCCAGTGACTTGGTACCTTCAAATTGATGGGGATTGAATGGACCAAAACTGGGTGATGGTACCCAACCCCATTTATCTACGGCAGCTTTGAATAATTTTACTGATGGATCTCCCTCACTATCCTCTCCACCACTTACTCGAATGACTTTTGCACCAAGGGTAACTAATTGGGCAACTTTTGCAGCAGAGGCTCGTTCAGGTACAAATACCACAACATCCATTCCTGCTTTTGCCCCCAGGCTAGAAAGGGATGCAGCAGCATTCCCAGAAGAGGCTGCAGAAACAGTTGAAGCTCCATTCTCTTTAGCCATACTCACACCAATACTTATTGGTCTATCTTTGAATGAACCTGAGGGATTGGAAAGCTCAAGTTTGAAATATAGGTTTTTCAATCCCCATTTTTCACCTAATCTTTTTGATTTGACTAGATTTGTTCCGCCCTCACCTATACTCACTTGATTGTCTTGATTATTTAGTGGGAAGAATTGCCAATATTTCCAGTGCGATAATGGTTTTCCTTTGATTTCTGACTTATTCGCTGTATTTGCTCGTTCTTCCATGTTATACTGGATTCGTAACCTGAACCCACAAGTATCCTGTCTCCAATCATGCATCCCATATTCTTTATTACAAATGGGGCATCTCAAATTCTTTGCAAATGGCATAGAATTGTGATAAATATCCTATGAAATATTAATTTTTACACAGAGACCTTTAATTTTGACAAAATAGTATTTTTTCGTCTCACTCTGAATCAAGATACTTCTTAGGCATCTGATTTAGCTCTGAATAATCGAATGGTTTTGGTAACAAATCATCAAATCAATAATTTTTATACACTTTGATTATTAAACTATCTGAATATCCTGAGGTCGCTCTAAAATATGCTCCCGGATAGAATTTTTTAAGGTCTGGTAAGATTTCATCCCTGGATTTATCCCCTGGTAGGGGATAACTAGGATACCATCATAATAACCCACACTTTGCAGGTAGGAATCTCCACTTCTTCTTCTCCTGCAGTATCAACTAAAATTAAGATACCTGAGTAAAATCTCATTTAAGTGTGAATAATCAAAAGGCTTAGGTAAAAAGTCATCAAATCCATAGTTGCTGAAATTCATTTCCATAAACCGTTCTGAATATCCTGAAGTAGAAATAAAGTAAGCATTTGGATATAACTCTTTCAATCTTGGAAGAATTTCGATTCCTGATTTATCACCTGGTAATGTTAGATCAAGTATGAAAATATCTACATGAACTTTCTTTTCCTGTAAATAATCAAATAATGTATTACTTTCACTACTTGAAAAAATGTTTGCACCGAAGCGTTCGAGCATTTTTTCAAGAATTTTCAACAGATTTCTATCATCATCGTAAAGGACAATGGTTTTATCCAGATTTGTAATATATTCTTGATTTTGAAGTTCTGTATCACTTGTATCACTTACCACTGGAATGAGAAAGAAAAATTCAGTGTAATCTCCAGTTCTCTTGGAAACACCAATAAATCCTTTATGGTTCTCGATTATTTTTTTAGAAATTGCTAATCCTATGCCTGATCCAAATTCCTTAGTAGTAAAGAATAATGTGAACAATTTTTCCATGTTATCTTCTATAATCCCTGGACCCTCATCAATTACTTTCACCTGTACGTATTTTCCTTGTTGTAAAGAGTATTCATTTTCATTATCCAAAACAACCAAATTTGTTTTAAGCTGAATTATTCCTCCCTCGTTTGCTTGATCTGCATTCAGAACAAGGTTTTGAACTACTTGACTGATTGATGAGTAATCTCCATTAATTCTAGGTTCTCTAGTATCAAAATCTACTATATACCTACTTTTACGCCCCCTCAGAGAAAATTTTGATGTTTTTTCAACTAAATCATTGATATTAATGATTTGTTGGTGTTTACGCGTATCCTTGACAATATTGAGCATTTGGTTCGATAAATTTGTAGCTTTATTTGTAGCCATATTTATTTCATTCAATGCATCAACTAGATCAGCTTCTAATTCCTCCTTTTCCTTGATAAGACTGATATTTCCCTGAATGATCGAAAGAATATTATTAAAATCATGCGCAAGCCCTCCAGCTATTAATTTAGATGTGTCAAGTTGTGCTTGGGAGATAATTAACTCTTGGTTCTCATTTAATTGCTGGTACTCCATTTTTTGTATTTCAATAGTTCTTACAAATACGAGATACATCAAATTTGAGATTCCAACAGAAAATACCACGAGTCCTATTAATACTTGAATATTATTAACTAATGCAATATTTTCCGGTTGTATTAGAGTTTGTTTAAAGGTATACCTTCCTGTAAATAACATTAAGAATATAAAAGAAATTGAATAGATTATTAGTATTTTGACTGTAGTTCTCATCTTATATATTGTTGCTAGGATATACAAGTAAGTGACAACAATAAATAATTGTGCAGATTGACATATCCATGCTCCTATGCTCATAATGATTGTTAATCCATAAATAAGACTGTACATTGCCAATTGATTTTTATTTAGTATAAGCAAAATGATTATTGAAATTCCAAGGATAAAAGTGCCAAGAGAGACTATCATATTATTTGCTGGGACTATGAGAGATGTCAAATACGTCAATGATCCTAATGATATACACAAAATCCCCATAATTTTCGTTATTTTTTCACGAAGAATATCGACAAACTCCTCATGATCTGCTAATTCAGAACTCATGATCAATATTTATTTAATATAACTATATATTATAAACTTCATCCAAAGAAGTTGTGTATTGGATAATAGTTTTCATCTAAAAATGAAGTTTTAAACCGATTCAAATTTTCCTAGCGTGAAATTTTTGTATCCCTGATAATTCATCCTACGATCCATGACTATGATACCATCAATCATAATGACCCACACCTTGCAAGTTGGTATCTCTACCTCTTCAACACCGAATTCACCACTTCTAAGAATGTGTAACATAGATTTTCTATGTTCCAGTATATCTTCCATTTTAAGAGGTCTAAGGCCATACCTATCCTCATAGAAATAAATCGCCTCTGAATCCTGATACTCTGGAGAGAATCGGATGGCTGAACTCCACTCTTCAAAGGAAGTCTTCATGACCAAAGTTTAGATTTTCACTAATATATATTTTTGCTAAGTATACACTAAGTTGGTTGTTACTTCAGCTTTTCAAATTGGATTTACTCTTTTCAATCCTTCAACATTATCAAAGGCTGTATCATTGCTAATGATATACTTAATCCGATTTTTTTCCATAGAAACGATTATAGAAGAATCCCTACCACCTATTGTTGTAAAGTGCCCGTATTTATTCAGTATCTCCAGAATTGAAGAAAGAGTTTCTTTCTCCCTATCATTTGAAATTATATTGATGAATGAATATTCATCTGAAAGAATTCTAGCACAGATACTATATCCATTTATCACTTTCTTTACTATATGGTGGAAAAACTCAATAAATACGTAACTATTCACAAAAAAAATATTGTTTTGATCTAAAAATAAGTCATCAAGAAACGCTCTGACCTTTTGATAATGTCTGGAATTCTCATTGAAATACCACCAGAGGATATTTGTATCCAAAAAATAACTAGGTATGTTTTATCACTCCAGATCAACCTTCCAAATTGATTTGGGATCAATATCCTCATCATCAGCTTGAATACAGCCGGCAAATTCCTCAATGAATTTTTTTCTCAATTCAATGCTATCCTTTGTATGAAGATTTTTTATCATTTCTATCAGCTGATCATAATTATTGAAGCTAATATCAAAAATAAACTCTAGCAATTCTTTTTTGTTCATTTTAATATTGGTGTCCAAATAAATTTTGGCTAGCAGCTCATCTATCTCATGTTGCCGATCAATTTTAACTGCAGACATAGTTACTTAATTACTTAGTAACTCGGTAACTAATAATCTTTTTCAACAATCTTTGAATTTTTGGAATTTGCGCGAAATCTTATGAGGATAATCTAGAGTAAACCAACTTTTTCATTGAATTCCTTGATTTTCTCATCAATTGCATCAGCAGATTGCTGGATTGAGGACCAGTACTCTCTGTAATCGTACCATTGTGCATTTAATTCTGCAAGCTCCATTCCCTGTTGCTCAATCCAGGTAAAGTATTTGAGGTTATGAATCCTCTGTTTCTCTTTATATCCTAGCTCAAGCATATTATCAATGTTAATACCCAATAGGGAATGTTTGAAGTCCACCATCGCATCAACTGCAGTGTATTTGCCATACTCCGCCTCCAGCTCTGATAATCTGGATTTGTAGAGGTCCATGGAATCGGTGGCTACAGTAATTAGCATATCATTCTTGCCCAATTCAAAATATTTTGCTGTCTTGATGCACATCAATATATTGGCGATAGATGAGATACCCAGCTGATCTAGATTATCGACAAGATCTGCATCTACTCCATGCTCCTTGAGTAATTTTCTTCCCTCAGGTTCATTGAATAATCGAATAAGATTGACAGAATCATTATCATCGATGGCGATTACCATATCAGTAGTACGCATATTATGTATCCAGGGAACGTGTTTGTCGCCGATGCCTTCGATTCTATGAGCACCGAATCCATTTTGCAAGAGCGTTGGACATTGCAAGGCCTCTCCAGCCATAATCTTTGAGGTGGGGAAGACTTTCTTCAAATAATCACCTGCAGCGATAGTACCTGCAGAACCAGTGGTGAAGCAGGAACCAAAGAATTCATCATTCTCCCCCATCTCATGCTGGATGACACTGGCCATGGCATCTCCAGTGATCTGATAATGCCAGAGGTGATTTCCGAATTCTGCAAATTGATTGAAAATCATGATATCATCTCCACGCTCTGCTTCAAGCTCATGGCATTTATCATAAATCTCCTTGACATTGGATTCTGATCCTGGAGTTTTGATGACTTCTCCTGCTACTGAGTATAGCCACTCAAACCTCTCCTTGCTCATCTCCTCAGGAAGAATGGCAATTGACTTGCAGCCCAGCAATTGACTATCAAAAGCTCCACCTCGGCAGTAATTACCCGTTGATGGCCAAACGGCTTCATGTTTGGTGGGATCAAACTGACCGGTCACGAGACGAGGAACAAGGCAACCGTAAGCGGCCCCAACCTTGTGAGCCCCCGTGGGGAACCATCGGCCAATAATAACAAAAATTCTAGCTTCAACTCCAGTTAATGAGGAAGGCAATTCAATGTAATTGGGTAGCTTTTTAAATGCCCCACCATGTTCCTTGGCCTCGTTTCTCCAATTAATTCTGAAGAGGTTGAGAGGATTGACATCCCACAATCCCACATCCTTTAATTGCTCCTTGATACTTTCAGGTATTTTAGAAGGATCTTTCATCTGTTCAAAGGTGGGTAGCATTATTTTCAAATCCCTTGCAAGATTAATCGAGTTCTCTAATTGTGATTGGTTCATAGTTAAATCTATCATATCTTCACCTAATTACGAGTATTCTAAATTATGTAACTTATGCAAGTCTCCACATGGTTTTTTAAATTAGCAGATATATTGCCTTACTTATAGGTATTTTTTGGTATAAATTGCTAAACGTATGGTATTCCCTCTTCGTTATCCTCATAACGGAATGGTTTAATCTCCATTTTATCCACCCATTCAAATCCATTCTTTCGTGTAATAATTGCTGATTCTAATGGGAACTGCACAGTGGCCTCTACCATAAATCGCTGGAAGTCTATTGAGAAACGCATCAGTGATCGAATAAAATCCAGTGCCTCGTAGATAGTTAGGATCTCAAATGGTTTAAGTAGATTCTCAGCCTTAGCGGCCTTGATGACCATTCTGATGAAATGATAATCTCCAAAATAATCCAAGCCATAGTATGGGGGATCAAATGCATCATCATTAACCATATAGTCAATTGGGTCCTCCTCTCCTGGCATGAAAATAAATCGATATACAAAGGGTTTGTTGTCTTTATATCCAACTATTCCCAGAGAAATTAACATCTCATTCATCTTGAATTGCTTTACAATGGGATCTTTAGCTAGTTCCTCGATGAATTCGAGTCTAATTGCCTCAATAAAATCATCCGCTGATCCATGAGGATCGAAATTCAGATGTCTCACCACCTGATCAATCGTTCGGCCATTAATTAATGTCAAACCTGCATGTACTACTGCATAATCACCAACTCGAGTGATTTTCCTGCGTTTATGTACCGCATAACGCACCATTTTATCTTTTCCCTCAATATTCCTCATCTCAGTTGCAGTTGATAAGGTATCGGAAACTATGGCGATGCCTTCCAGCGTTCTGATTACAAGCACCAGTGTCATACATTGATTGAAAGTTAAGAGTGATTAATTAGTTTCCTCAAACTATCATTTATATGTAATGGAATTGTGAATTCTTTACCATATTGCACTATTAACTTGTAGACTATATTATCTATTCACTTTTTACTCAGTAATTATTCTACTCATACTTGGCAAAAGCCTTAATCATCTCAGTTGGATCATCTGCCAGAGGATACATGATAGGTGCTGTAGCTCCATCTCTGATATACTCAGCTACCTTTGATCTACAATCCTCTGCTGTTCCAGCAGCTGCAACAAGTTGCACCACATCATCTGGTACAACTTCCATGGCTTTCTTAATGTCCTCAGGTGTTGCAGGCCAGGTGAGAATTTTACCCACCTCATCCAGAAGATCTTGGGATACTCCAGAAGCTTTTCCAATATGAGGTTGCTGGCCTAGATACTGAGTAACCAGTTCTTTTGCTCGATTTATTGCCTTATCTGCATCTTCATCCACCGAGACAACCACTAACTGAGGTCTATCTAGATCCTCCATCTTTCTTCCAGATTTGTCTAGACCATTTTGTAATAATTTCATGGCATTTTTATTGTAATGTGGTGAAACAAGATAATTGAGTAGCACTCCATCGGCAATCTCTCCAGATAATTCCAGCATCTTGGGTCCAGTAGCTCCAATATATACTGGTACAGGCAATGGCTTTCTCTCACCATGTACGATATCAAGCTCTATTCCATCAAATTGAACAAATTCACCATCGAATGTCACATTTTCCATAGCTAGTAATTTTTGCAGGTTGAGCACGATTTCACGCATTGCTTTCAGTGGCTTTACACGTTTAACACCGACCTTTGAGGCCAAAGGTTCCCACCAGGCACCGAGTCCAGCGAGTACTCTTCCAGGTGCTAATTCGTTCAGAGTGTTGAATGTAGCACCCATTAAGGCCACATTTCTTGTCCACATTGATGCCACACCAGTTCCAAGTTTGATTTTATCAGTCACAGTTGCTATGGCTGCAAGTGGTATGGTTGATTCTCTTGCTAAACGAGATTCTGCCTGCCAAATCTGATCAAATCCCATCTTCTCAGCCAGTTGAGCATATCTAATTCCATCTCTGATGGGATGTTTATCCTGTAGGTACATTCCCATCGGTGTTTTTTCTAGTAAATCATCAACACTTGTCATTTTTCGTAATACTACTGAATTGTGCAGTAAATAAAAGAATATACTAACTTCTTCAAAAAATAATTAAAAAATAAAGAAGAAATAGGTGATACTTGATTCTGTTTCTGATTTACAGTAGATTCTTATATCTCCAGCTCTATGAGTGAATATTTGAAATATGATCTTAAGTAATCATACAATGGATTAAGGTATCTAGTAATTGGGATCATTTTCTCTGCAATGCTATTGGTTATTGGAGATGAAAAATTATGGAAATATTTACTACTACTTGTTTTATCGTAGTATTAAGTTATGTCAACCAAAAGGTATATCGATCTGAGAAGAATATTCTTTAATTCCTTTTAGCTATTTGATTAATTTCTTTCCAGATTGCAATTTTTAGTGAATGAGAACAAGGATAAACACACATCTATATTAACAGAAGCTCTAACCTTAATTTGTAATGTCGATAATAATAAAAAATGGCTATCTAATCACCCATGATGAGAAGAATAGGGTGATTAAGGATGGTGCCCTGTATCTCGATGAGGATCTCATTAAGGATCTGGGATCAACTGATGAAATAGTATCCAAATACCCTGAGGTGGATATGGAGATAGATGCAGATGGAAGAGTGGTCATGCCTGGTTTGATCAATGCACATATGCATTTTTATTCCGCCTTTGCTACTGGTATGCCTCTTGAGCCATTTCCCCCCGGTTTTGTTGAAGTACTAGAGAATCTTTGGTGGAAGCTTGATCGAGCACTACTCAAGGAAGATGTGTATTATTCAGCATTACTAGGGTACATTCAAGCGGTGAGAAGTGGTACTACTACAGTAATAGATCATCATGCCAGTCCAAGTTATATCTCTGGTAGTCTCAACCAGATAGAGAAGGCGGGTAGGGAGTTGGGAGTACGATCCAACCTGTGTTATGAAGTTACAGATAGAAATGGAAAAGATGGTGCAAATGAGGGTCTGAAGGAGAATGAGAATTACATCAGGGCAAAACAGAAGGAAGGAGATGATATGTTCTCTGGCCTATTAGGATTGCATGCCTCGTTCACAGTGGATAAGGATACCTTGGACCATGCTTCACAGATAGTATCTGAGCTCGATACAGGTATTCACAGCCATCTGGATGAGGGTACAGCAGATATGGAGCATGCTAAGAGGGAGTACAATATGACTACCCTTCAGCGATTCAATTCTCATGATTTACTGAATGAGAAGGCGATTTTTGCCCATGGAATTTACATGTCTCCAGATGATTACAATCTACTGGCCTCTTCTGGTGCTAATCTCACCCATCAACCTAGATCAAACATGAATAATGCCGTTGGAATGCTTAATCTTGAAACCCTTTTGGAGCATGATGTACAAGCAGGTTTGGGTACTGATGGTATGAGTGCTGATATGAAGGCTGAAGTTATGTCAGGACCATTACTGCAGAAACATCACAGGAAAAATAATACTGTTGGTTTTATTGAGCCATATAATGCATTGATATATCAGAACCCTGTAATCGTACAGAAAACTATGGGTGTCAAGGTGGGTAAATTGATTGCTGGATATAAAGCAGATGTGATGATCTCTGATTATCGACCTAAAACGCCTGTAAATTCTGATAATACGGCTGGTCATTTCATGTTTGGTGTCATCAATGAACCTGTACATTCAACAATAATCAATGGTGATATACGTATGCTCAATCACCTACTTGTGGGAGTTAATGAGAATGAAATTCATGAGAAGGCTCGTGAACTTGCTGAGGGAGTATGGAAGAGAGTACAAGATTTATAGTCTGCTTATACAACATTATACTCCAAGGTTATTACCATTGACGATCTAGTTTAATGCTGAATTACTTAGTTGCATTGAATTTAAATATTCTTGCTTGATGATCTCCTTGATATGTTAACAGAAGAGTATATGAAGCCTTTTATTAGGATTCCAAATGAAAAGATGGGTGAGTTTATTCAATATTTTGATTCTTTTAATTATGGTAAATCGATGCTTGAAACAATACCAGATAACGGGTATGGGTACACAGATAATCTTAGATATCCTACAGTTGTATTATTTTCTATCAATATTATACATTACATAACTGGGGATTATTCTAGTGAAATGGCACGAATACTGCTGAGGAAAATTCCACAAATGAATATTGTTCTAGCAGATGCAAAATGGTTGCCGAACCTTCAAGACTGCTGGCCCAATCTGGAGAAATTTACTCGAAAAGAGTTCAAGTATACTAAATCAATAAACTATCTTGAATCATTCATTGAAGCAATCCCTGATGGATATGTTCTACGTAGGATGAATGAAGGAGATATTACATCTGAAGTGATGATAAATGAGATAATAAGCAAATTCTTCAAGGACACAAATCAATTCTTGAAGAATGGTATTTCCTTTGGAATCTTTCACAATAACTCACTCACATCATTTGCTTGTTCTGTTTTGGAGATTGATAAGTATGTGGATATTCAAATCGAAACTAAACAGGAATACAGAAGGAACGGTCTAGCTACAGCATTAGGTGCAAAAATTACGCAATTTGCATTGAAAAATAACCTCATCCCCATTTGGGTCTCAATGAATGAACCTTCATCTTTGCTTGCAGAGAAAATTGGGTATTCCGATCCAACACCATTTAGTATGTATTATTGGAAGGAGGAATAGGTATAATTGTATCAAAAGGAAATGTAATTTGATTATATAAAAATTGAAAACTTATTTCTTCTTGAGCAAGTAGCGATCATCCATCTTTCCCTTGTCAAAAAGAGTTGCTTGCAAATCAGCAAATATGGCATCTAGCTGATTCATTTCATCACGGCTAAGTGGGCCATAATCTAGGGTGCCAAGATTCTCTTTCAACTGATCCATTGATTTTGATCCAGGGATAGGTATAATACGTTCTCCCTTTCCAAGTATATACCCAAGATGGCCTTGCACAAGTGTACGATTTCCATCTTTGAATATAGCTCTCATTTCACCCAATTTTTCATTTATCAATACTCTCCTTTCGTTTTTCATATCAACCTTGGCGAGCATGTGTTTCTTATCCTCTATCACATAATCCTTGGTGTACTTACCTGTTAATGTTCCAGATGCCAATGGTGATCTGATTAGGCCAACCAGATCATGCTGATCTATAATTCCCTGCATAGCATCGTTCTTGTACAATACATTCAAAATAAACTGAACTGAGTTTGCTCCATCTGCAAATACCTCCATTCTCTCTGGATCATCTGTAGACCATCCATAGCCTCCAATTCTTCCTTCTTGAACAAGATCATCTAACACTTCCTTGACCTTTACTGCATCCTCTGGTTCATGTTGTGAACTGTGAAGTTGATAGATATCAATAAAATCAGTTTGTAACCTACGCATGGAGTCATCTAATGCTTTTCGGATATACTCCGGAGATGTATTCTTCTCACCACCTGATGCGGGATCCCCCTCGATAAATGTACTAGCAAATTTGGTTGCAATGACCAGCTCATCCCATCTATCATGAAAGGCCTCACCAAGTATCTTCTCAGATCTGCCCACACCATACACGTCTGCAGTATCATAGAGATTAATACCCTGATTATAGGCATAGTCGAGCAGTTGCAGAGCTATTTTCTTATCTACTTCACCATAGGCATAGTAGTTTCCATCCCTACCAAATGGCCCTCCAAGTGGAAAACATCCCATCCCTAATCTATTTACTTCTTTGCTTGAATTTTTCAGTTTAATTTTCTTCATTTCAATCACCTTATATTAAGTCAGTATTTTTGGAATTCATACTGACTAATTTAGTTGTTAGTATCACAGTACTGACTAAATTAATATAAAGTTTTTTGTTCATCCTAAAGCCTTTAGTAAATCCTTTCAAATAATGAATGTGATGATTGATCTTGGTGTAATAGACTCTACTCCTGAAAAAATTGACAGGATCTTCATGTATTTTGATTCTATTCCTAACATCCAAATTGTAAAATATGAAGATTTCAAGAAGGCAATTCAAGGAATTAGGAAATACATTATTCATCTATTAACTGTTGGCCTTGATGATAAACATCCAATCTCTGGAAATTCTATGGTGAGGAAGGTTTTTAATGCAATTGAAATAAAAAACGGAATAGAACAGTTGATAGAGAAGGAAGAAGGCAAGAAAACAGTGGTCAAAAAATCGAATCTCTATTTTCACCTAAAAACACTGGAGGAAATGGGATTAATTGTGGCAGTTGAGGTATTAAACAAATCTGGAGGAAAAGGTAAGAATTATATCACCTATTATGGAAAATGTGCAAAAATGTATGTTATGGGTGATTATAAGGCGAAAAAAGAGTTAATGATTCTTGAAAACCCCAAGTTCAAAGCATTTCTACAAGATATCAATCCTGTATCTCGTCAAAATGTAGATTCTATTCTTGATAAACTGAAAGTGATAAATGAAAATCCTACAGATCAAATCATATCATGGATGGAAAAATATTACTCGTTGATAAGTAAACACGGGTTATCCCATGCAGAAATATTCAATCTGATACATTTCCTCAAAATTCAAGATTCAGAAATCCATGAGGGAATTGGGCAATTTCGAAATTTGATCCAGATATAATAGAAAAATCAGAATATATGATAATATCTTATTGTCAGTTGAACCTGTCTGTTAAAATGAATAAATTTTAACAGATAAAATAGTATATGCCAGGTTCAAGGGAATAACGATACCATGAGTATGGATATTAATGTAATAATAGTATAAATCATGTCAATTGTTTTGATTATGGCACTTAAGTTTTTCAAGCGATTGGAGAAAGCTAGGTTCTATGGAATCAATATTTCCCAAAGATTTTTTAGCAACCAGAGATTGGGACATGCAGTCATTGAAGGCTGTAATAGAACTTGCTGAGAGATTCAAACTTGAACGACAAGCAGGATACATGCACAATCAATTACTCGCAGCTCGTACCTTATTCTCGATTTTTTACAACGCAAGCACCAGAACAAGAACGAGTTTCATGTCTGCTATGACACAGCTGGGTGGCGAAACACATACTCTCAACCCATCTGCCTTACAGGAATCCATCGGTGAAGTAATAAAGGACACTGCAGGTGTGCTATCTCGATATGGAGATGCTATTTCAGTACGACATTGTTTCATCAGACCTGAAGATAAGTATGGTGATTCTCACAAGATTCTAGAGACTTACGCTGAGCATTCAGGCGTACCTGTGCTCAATATGGAGAGCGATATGTTCCACCCCTGCCAGGTTATGGCTGATTGGCAAACGATCAGACAGAATTTTGGAAATGATCTCAAAGGCAAGAAGATTGTGGTTTCCTGGGCCTATGGGAAATACATTCGTCCTGTAGCTGTTCCACAATCTCTCGTCTCGCTCATGACACGATTGGGAATGGATGTAACTCTGGCCCATCCTAAGGGATTCGAGCTTGATCCAGATGTAATCAAAGAGGCTGAAGAGGCTGCTGTAAAGTCAGGTGGCAAGTTCACCATCACCAATGATATGAAGGAGGGAATGAAGGATGCACATGTGATATACGCCAAGAACTGGGGTTCGCTCAAAGCGATGCCTGATATGGATAAGGCCGCAGAGATGCAACAACCTCACAAAGACTGGATTGTTGATGCCAAGAAGATGAAATTAGCCAACCCTGAAGCCATCTATATGCACTGTTTACCTGTGGATCGAGGGCTAGAAGTAACTGATGATGTCATTGACGGTCCACAATCACGGACCATGGATCAGGCTGAGAACAGGCTACATGCTCAAAAGGCTCTACTTACTCTCATGATCAATAATAGAGGAAAAGGTGTCTGAAACCACCTTATCAAACACCAATAATTAATTTTGAATAATACTCATCCTATCAATTTGAAAATTAGGACTACAGTATATTTTTAAGCTACTAATTTTGATATATCATAATGGATTTACAAGCACTTAGAGATAAATGCCAAGATGACTACAAGCTCATTCAATCCAAAGATGGAACTAAGCTTTTTCTAAGAGATTGGTCAACGAATGAATCTAAAACTGCCTTTCTTATCATGCATGGAATTACTGCACACAGTCAACCGTATGAAGTAATAGCCAAACCAATATCTGAGCAAAATTTCTCAGTCTATGGGCTGGATCTGCGCGGACATGGATTATCAGAGGGTCCTAGGGGAGATTACAAGAGTAAGGATCAATTCTTCGAGGATATAAGTTCAGTATTGGATTTTATAAAAGTGAAACACGATAAAATAGTGCTAATTGGCCATAGTCTTGGTGTAGTATCCAGTGTCATGATTTCAAATAGATTCAAAATAGATGGGCTGGTGTTACTAAGTGCAGCAAGAGAGGTCAGAGATGGAGTGTATCCCAAACGACCTCTTACAACTACATTGAAGATCTTGATTTGGTCCTTAATAAAGCCTGCTAAGCCAGTTATACATTATTATAGAGAGGGAATTCGAGGACAGGGCGATCCTCATTTCAATTTCCATTATACTTTAAGGTTTCTCAAGGTTATTAGTGCAGCAAATTTCTCCTTTCCTGAAAAGATAGAGTATCCAGTTTTTGTAGGAATTGGTGATAATGATGAGTTATTTGCAATCGATGCTGCAAAAAAACTCTATGAGGAAGTACCCAGTGAGATAAAGCAATTCTCAGTGCTTGAGAATTGTCAGCATGCATTTTTTGGTGAGAATAGTTTTGATCCCCTATTTAATTGGATAAACAAAACATACAAATCCTAACCTTCTCCCAAATTTTAAATTATAACGGATGATTAACTCAAATCTCTTGATTGCTGTTTCCGCTCAAATTGATTAAGAATAATGAATGTGAGAAGAACCAGTCCCAGAATCAAATAGGAACCAAATTCAAAGAGAGATCTCAAACCAAGTTCTCGACTTCCATTTGTATACTCAAAATACTCAAGAACTGGAGCTAAAACCACAGAACTCATCATCCTCCCAGTAGAGATATAGATTCCTAGCACTCCCATTGCCAACCCTCGATCCTTGGCAGAAGCAGAATTACTTGTTCCACCTGAAGTGGCTATGAAACAAGTAAATAAGGCAGCTGTATACACCGTGTACACCAAGAGTAATTGTGCGAAGGAGGTAACGAGTGGCATTAGATAAATCAAACCACTAGTTAATCCCATACCCAGTATAATTGGCCATTTGAATCCAAATCGATCAAATATCTTTCCGATCAATGGTTTGAAGAAAATTAAGATTAGTGTGGAGTAGAAAAATAGATCTGCTACTCTTGCTTCAGAATAACCTAGTGAGAGAACCATAAGCAGTGGAATAAAGCTGGCTATGAAGAATTCTGTAAATGTAACAAGTAATTCTAAGAGGAATACCGTGTTGAGGGGGTAAATTCTAGTTAACTTAACGAGGGATTGGATGATATTGACAAATGATTGATAAAGAGCTCTCGGAATGGATTCAGGATGACTTTTATCTTCTTCATCAATCACTTCATCAAGGATAAAGGATGATAATACTACCCCAAATACTCCAAGAAGAAATGAAAAGCCAAATAATCCTTGAAGTTCAAGAATTTCATTCCCAAGTAAATATGAGGCAGAGATAGACCCGATAATAACACCAAGATCTTGCCCAACAAATATGATCCCATTGATTCTACCATACTCATTGTTGGATATGTCTCCAATATAGGAGAAAACAGCTGGCCAATGTAGACTCATACCTATACCAATGAACATGGTGGCAATCAGAATCATCCACCAGCTTTGTGCAAGATATAATAATCCCAGAGATATTGTATATGAAGCCATTCCTGTGAGAATGAGTGGTTTTCTACCTATCATCTGTGATAACTCTGAGAAGGGAACCCTTAGAAATATTTGGATAAGATTTCTAGATGTAAATACTACTCCGATAATGATGGCAGATACCTCAAATCTATCAAGAAACACACCCATATAGGATCCAAAAGTCGATAAGGTGTAGAGGGCAAATAACTGGGAGATAAATATGGTATACACCTCCTTTCGAAATATTGGATACACGTGAGTTATCTTCAAAGCTAACTGATTAAAATGCTTAGCCTATCCCCTATCCACATTTTTCAATTAATTCTTTTTTACATATCTGAAATTTATATGGATGAGTAGATCTCATCTAAATTTTGAAGATTAGCTATAGGAATTTAAAATTCTTTGTTTAGTCTCCATTGAAGTAACTGAATTATTAATGAACTGGATCATGCAATATGATTGTATGGAACAACATGAATACAGGTTAAAAGGTACTAATTGGCTATTTTTATATATAATAATAGGGATTATAACAAGCATAATCGCTTTATTTATAATAATCACCTTTTATGATGAAAATTTCAGGTATCTAGGGATATTTCTACTAGTAATTTCTTTACTCTTGGTTTTCCAATATTTCCATTCTAGTACTTCTCGACTCAACTTGACCTCATTTGGACTAGAATTCTCTCAACTTGGTAGGTATAAGTTAATAGAGTGGAATGAAGTTACATCCCTTGAAATTATATTTAATCACAGTACAAAAGGTGTGGGTCATTCACGATGGTATATTACTTACTTTGATAACTCCACTTATGGTTTCAAGATGCCATTGATCTCTTTATTTTCTCAAGAAGAAGCTAATGTCGTTTCTATCTTCCTAGGGAAGGCTGAAATTGTAAAGGAAAAAAACAAGAATAAATTTATCTGGAAAATTACCCACAATAATCAATAATTGTTTTAGTCAATATATCCGCACATTGGATTACAGAATCAAATTCCACATACTCAATATCTGCATGTAACCCCTTTCCTGTAGGTCCAAAGGCAACACAAGGAATCCCAGCATCCGCAATAAGGGCAGCATCCATCCAGAAGTTAACTCCCATATACGTAGCCCCTTTGTTCATGTTATTTTTATAGGATTTTGATAGTGCTACAACTAAGGCATGATCCCTATCTATTTCAAGACCTGGACGATGAAAGAAAACATCAACATCAGCATCAAAATCAAGATCTGATTGTTTTATGCTATCTACTAGTTTTTTCATCTCATCGACCACATCTTTTCTGCTCTCAAAAGGGAGTAATCGACGTTCTAGCTGAAGCACACACTTATCTGGATAAGTACTCAATCCTGTTCCACCCTCAATTAGTGAAGCATGAATCGATGGATTTCCCAAGATTGGATGTGTAATGGTTGGAAAAACTTTGTTCTGCAGATCCTCAAGGGCAACTAAAACCTTGCCCATCTTCACTATAGCATCAACTCCCTCATCAGGCAAGCTTCCATGAGCTGCTCTCCCAAATACTGATATTTTTGTCCAGGTAAATCCCTTATGAGCAACACATACTTGTAAATCAGTAGGTTCAGTTACTATTGCCGCATCAGCTTTGTATTCTTTAAGTACCTCTTCAGTACCTATTGAGGCATACTCCTCATCAATGACTGCAGTGATTATGACATCTCCTCTGAGTGCAATTCCTTGTTGCATAATCGTTTCTACTGCATAGATCATGGATGCAACACCCGATTTCATATCAATTGCTCCTCTACCATAAATCTTGCCTTCCTCATATTTTGCAGTGAATGGCTCTTTCATTTGACCAACTGCAACCGTATCCAGATGACCATTGAGCATCAACGATTTTCCTCCTCCTTTACCACGAAGTATGCCTATCACATTTGCTCGATTTTCTTCAATAGTTTGATAATGCACTTCTAATCCCATTTTTTCCATGTATTTACCAAGATAGGATGTAATTTCTAATTCTCCAGGTGCATTACTATCTAACATTGGGTTCACCGAATTGATCTTTATCAATCCTTGCAACAACTCAAGTAAATCTTGGTGATGAGCATTCATTTCAATTCCTCTTCGAATATCATATTCATCAAGTATGTTATTATCTGGTGAATTATTGTAGTTTATCCTTATCTCTAAACAGAGTGTTAATGTGCTGCTTTATGAATGAATGGTCATGGACATTCAACTCTATCTTGAGAGAATTGGAATGACAGAAAATGTTGATCTAACTCCTAGATTACAGCTATTGAGGACATTGCAGTATCAACACATCTTACATGTTCCATTTGAGAACCTGAATGTCATGGCTAAAGTACCAATCGTATTGGAAACAGACCTTCTGTGGAAGAAAATCGTGGAGAATAAACGAGGAGGATTTTGTTTTGAGCAAAATGGTCTCTTCTGCTCAATCCTAAAATATTTAGGATTTGATGCCTGGATGTCTGAGGCCTCAGTATTTATCCATCGTCAGCAGAAATTTGGTCGAATGAGAGATCATATGGTGATAATTGTCAAGCTTGATCAGCTGTATCTGGTCGATGTTGGCTTTGGTAGAAGCTCAAGATATCCTATACCACTACTTGGAACCTCAACATGTAAAGATGGAACCTATAGAATAACCAAAACAGGTAACTATTACTTAACTCAGTATCATTTGGATGGTGAGTGGAATACCCAGTACAAGTTTCATACTCATCTTTTGGAATTAGAAGAATTTCAGGAGAGTTGTGATTATGTTCAAAATTCTCCAGAATCCATTTTTACTCAGGGCAGACTAATCACTCAGGGAACAGTAAATGGAAGGATAACCCTAGAGGAAACCTTCTTTCAATCGAGAATAGATGATGTGGTCAAAAAAGTTGATAGTACTCCAGAGCAATTTGAATCTTATCTCACACAACATTTTAATATAGAACCTTATTAATATATTTTCGCAAGGATTGCAGATAGCTCGTATATAGTATAAGGTTTGGGAAGTACATGCAGTATTCCTTCTGCTTTTAAACTATCCAGATCTACCTGCTTACCATATCCAGTGGATAATATTACTTTGACACCACTATCAATTGATTTTATCTTCTGGAATACTTCCTTGCCATTCATTTCAGGCATTGTAAGATCCAAGATCACTCCTACAAGTGCATTCTTATGTTTCTGAAATAATTCTATTCCTTCCATGCCATTATATGCTGAAATGATAGTAAAACCTAGCTTTGGGAGCATATTTTTTAGTAATACATGAATACTGTCTTCATCATCGATACAGAGAATCGTACCATCTCCTTGTATAAGTTTCTCTGCAGGTTTCAAGGGATTTTCAAGAGTTCCCCCTGCAGGTAAGTATATCTCAATTAATGTCCCTTTGCCCACTTCAGATTCTAGATTAATTAATCCACCATGTTTTGTAACCACCCCGTATACTATCGCTAGCCCTAGTCCGGTGCCTTTTTTACTTCTTGTATGAGATTTAGTAGAGAAAAATGGCTCGAAAATTCGATTTTGTATATCTTGTGGTATTCCAGTTCCAGTATCTGATATCTTGAATTTAATAAATTGTCCGGGTGAAATCGAAGGAGATAAATATCTAAATGAACTAAATTCATGAATTCTTTCCACTGATGTTGATATAGCAATCTCTCCATCAACTTCAATTGCCTCTACTGCATTAATAAGTAAATTAAGAATAATCTGATTAATCTGTGTTACATCACCAGATACTGCAGGTAAATCTGAAAGATCAAATGAAAATTTGATATTCTTACTAATAGATGGTTGAATGATTTTGTAAGTATTTTCCACAACTTCATTGATATCAATCTGTGAGGATTCCACTGATCTACTTTGATTTGTAAATAACATGAGTTTGTTAATTAATTCTGTAGCCTGTTTTGTGGCTGAGATTATATTATCCACAAATTCAAGCTTCTCCTCATTCTCCTCAATTTCTTTTAATACACTACCATATCCCAGAACCCCAGTGAGGATATTATTGAGATCATGAGCAACACCTGCAGCAAGATTTGTAACAGAATCCATTTTTTGTGTTTCAATAATTTTATTCTCAAGATTTGTCAGATTGGAGATATCATGTACAACACCAATAATCCCTGAAATTTCTCCTTTGCTATTTACAAGTGGAGATTTGGTCGCTACAGTTGTTATGATATTGTTATTGATTTTTGTAGTAGTTTGGTTTATGACTGGTTTTCCTTTTTCAAGTACTTCCCTATCTGTGATTTTGAATTTTTCAGCAATAACTGCATCAAATAACTCCTCATCCCGTAGACCTTGAATTTCCTCAATTTTCATATCATGAATTTTGGCAAATGCTGCGTTGACCTTCAAATATTTACCATCAAGCGACTTGAGAAAGATTGGATCTGGAGCAAATTCAAAGATTCTTTCCAATAGCTCATTACTCTCCTCCAATTCCTTTGATACTCTATCCAGAACTGATATATCCCTAGCAATACCAAATATCCCTATGACATCACCCTGCTTATCAATTATTGGTTGTTTTATCGTCATCATTGAACGTTCAATCCCATTCAAGACTGAAGTTTCATAGGTTGTTTCTGATTCTTTTGATGCTAGAACTCTCTTGTCTCCATCGTTATAGTATTTTGCCTCATTTGGGAATGCCTCAAAATCAGTTTTTCCCAGGATTTGATTCTTCTCCTTCTTAAAAAACTTCTCCAAAGCAGAATTCACCTTTACATATCTAAGATCTTTGTCCTTAACAAACACAATATCATCGGTGATATTCCAGATCATTTCCTGTATCTCATCCTTGATGTTTGATTGTTTTTGTCTCTCCATGTTCATGGTGAATACAATCATGAAAAGGATAATAGGAATGGAATACCAATTGAAGCGAAATACAAGATATAATGAATAGATCCCAGTTTTTATCTTCGATACTCTGTTCATGAATACAAATTGAGAATGTAGGATACTGAACAGGATGAGTGAGTACAGGATTAATTCATAGCCACGATACAATGAAAATAATTCGCTAAGTACCAATATTAAAAGCATATCCAAATATGGCATAATTTGTTTGATATATTGGTACGATGTGGCCTTCAATATTGTGGATAGTGTGGTGTAATCAAAAAACTTTGTTAGTTAAATTGACGAAATTGGTTAGTTTTATCCTTTTTTATGTAATGCTTTGAGTACACGTTCTGGTGTAAATGGTGCCTTGAACAAACGTACACCTACTGCATCATAGATGGCATTGGCTATAGCTGGCATCGGGCCATTGATATTTATTTCTGATACTGATTTTGCCCCAAATGGTCCTGTAGGCTCATAGGATTCAACTAATATGGTCTTCATCTCTGGCATATCAGCTGTGGTGAAGAGCTTATAATCATTGAATGAAGGATTGAGCATTACTCCCTTATCATTGAAGATGTACTCCTCAGTGAGAGCATAGGAGATTCCATTCATCACAGCACCCTCAGTTTGGCCTTCAGCAAGTTTGGGGTTGATTGGCGTTCCACAATCTACTGCAGCGACGTATTTGAGTACTTTAACCTGACCTGTTTCTGTATCTACTTCTACCTCGGCAAAATGAGCAGCAAATGGTGGTGGAGATTCATCACTAATTCTGGATGCGGTTGCTTGGATCTGGAACTGATCTTCGGTATAAAGTGCAAATTTACACACATCTCCAAAAGATACCGATTCTTTATCATTCTTGTAAACCCTTGCATTTTCTAGGTAAACCTCACCAATATCAGTTTCAAGCATTTTGGCACCAACTCCAAGAATCTGTTTTTTGATATCCTCAGCACATAATTTTACTGACATGCCTGAGAGATAGGTGGTGGAACTTGCATATGCCCCAACATCAAAAGGAGTGAGATCAGTATCACTGGAATACACAATGATATCTTCTACAGGACAGTCCAGAACCTCTGCAAAAATCTGAGCTAATACCGTATCCGATCCTGTTCCAAGATCAGTTGCACCTACTTGAAGGTTGAAAGATCCATCATCATTCATCTTGGCATAGGCACTGGCCATATCAATCCTAGGTATCGATGAGCCCTGCATGAGCATACACATGCCCACACCTCGTTTCTTGATGGGATTATCACCAGGTTGTCCTCTTTTATTCACCCAGTCTATCTCCTTCATGCCTTGAGTGATACAATCATCCAATTTGCATGATTTGATGGTTTGTTCCACACCCTCAGTTCCCTCTCCTAGTGCCTTGAAGACAGGAGAACCTTGACCTTCCTGAATATGTATTTTCATTCGAAACTCTGCAGCATCCATGCCAATTTTCTCAGCTATCTCATCGATCACCATCTCCACACCATAACAGGCCTGTGTGGCACCATAACCTCGATATGCCCCCGGGACGGGAAGGTTGGTATACACAGTATCACCAATGAATCTCACAGCATTCATCCGGTACAATGGTAAGGATTTTGATCCAGCGTTGCTCATCACCGTCAATCCATGTGATCCATAGGCACCGGTATTGGATAGAACTTTGAGCTCTATCGCATTGAGAGTACCATCATTATTTGCTCCAGCCTTTACCCAGACAGTATAGGGGTGCCTGGTTCTGGCAGATATGAACTCCTCTTTTCTGGTGAATTCCAGTAAAACTGGTCTTTTAGTTTTCATGGTGAGGAATACGGTTAGTTGCTCAAGAAGAACTTCCTGTTTAGTACCAAATGCACCTCCAATTCTTGGTTTGATGACTCTAAGGTTTTTCTCACGTATCCCCAGTGATCGAGCAATGATTCTCCTGGCATGGAATGGAACCTGAGTTGAAGTACGTACCACAATTCTCGGTTCTTCATTGTAGTCAGTTTCATCATAGTATGCCATACATACATGAGGTTCAATGGGACAATGCTGGGCATACTGCGTATCAAATCGCCTCTCGACAACGACATCACTATTTTCAAATTCTTTCTCTATCTCACCAAATGTGAAATCAGTATGAGATACATGATTTTTCTTGGGTTCATAGAATACAGGAATGGGCATGTATGCCTCCTCCTCATCATGAATTAACGGTGCATCATCATCTCTTGCTTTCTCATGATCAAGAACAGCTTGCAGGACTTCGTACTCCACATCTATGAGTTTGAGTGCCTTGAGTGCAATCTCTTTGGTTTCTGCAGCTACTGCTGCCACGCGATCACCTACATACCTAACCTTGTTATCCAGAACAAAGGTATCATATGGTGAAGGTTCTGGTGCCCCCTGTCCAGCAGTAGTATGGGGGATTCTAGGTACATCTTTGTATGTAACCACAGTATGCACTCCAGGTAGTGCTTCTGCCTTGCTAATATCAATGGATACTATCCTTGCATGTGCATGAGGTGAGCGTAATACTTTGGCGATTAAGGGATTCTTGGGTAGATCTGCTACATATAATGGTTTTCCTTGGGATAATGCTAGGCTATCCTTCTTACGTACACTGGTCTTCACAATTTTACCCTTGAATGGTGTATCGGTCATTTTAATTCTCCTCCTTAATTCGTTTAGCAGCAGCTTTCACTGCGTCTATTTGCTTGACATATCCTGTGCATCTGCACAAATTGCCATCTAATCCCCTTTTGATTTCCTCTTCACTGGGATCTGGGTTCTTGAGAAGCAGAGCATGTGCAGATAGTATCATTCCTGGAATACAGTAACCACACTGAACAGCTCCAAACTCTACAAATTCATCTTGCAGTGGATGAGGGTGCTCCGGTGTGCCAAGTCCCTCAATGGTGGTAATCGATTTATTCTGCACTTGACCAACAAAGAGTATACATGATTTCATGGGTTTATTGTCAATTAACACAGTGCAGGATCCACAAGTACCCTCAGCACATCCATTTTTCACTCCATAATACCCATGATGTCGTAGAAAATCCATTAATAATGTATTTGGTTCTACTTCAAAGCTTTTACGCTCTCCATTTATGGTTGTAACTAGTTTCATTGAGAACCCTCCATTTTCTTTATTAACTCCTCATACATTCTCTTGATATAGACGCCGAGGATATGAGTTCTGTACTCTACTGATGTCTTGTAGCTCTTACCAAGTATAACCTCTCCTCTGGCAGTGCTCATCAACTCATCAATACTTACACCCTCAAGGAATTTGGCCTCAGTCTTTGATAGTTTGCTAAATTTACCCGATGATCCACCAAGAATTATTCTGGCTACTGATACCTTTCCATCTGACCATTCAAAATAACCAGCTAAGTTTAGCTGCGATTTCTCATTTACTGTGGTATAAAATGATTGATAACTAGCAAATGCATTTTCTGGGATCTTGGGTATCTGAATTTCTACAATAAGATCTCCACGAGTTGCAATATTGCTTTCAATAGCATATGCAAAAAATTCATCTGCATTCATCACCTGTTTCTCAGGAGTATAGAGTATGAATGATGCATTCAGTGCCCAGAGCATGGGTGGAAGATCCACCCAGTAATAAAATTTTGCCAAGTTACCTCCAATGGTTACAGCATTCATTATCGGAGTGTCTCCAACACAATTTGCTGCAACTTTTAGAGGTTCTGGTAACTCTGCATGTTCATAAATATCAATCGCTGTGGTCATGGCCCCTATAGCAAAGTAATCGCCTTTATCCTTAATATATGATAAATTAACCTGTTGAAGATCGATTAGGGTCTCTATCTTGTCATTAGATTCAAGTGAGAGAGACGTACCCCCTGCTAGTATCTTTGATTTGGGATTTTCCAGCAATTTTAGTACCTCTTCTATTGATGAGGGATATTCGTGTTTCTTTAAGTTTGTAAGCATGATAATTGGCCTCCAGATGGTTAACCACCACCTATTGGAAGAGTGATAAACAAATGATCATCCTCCTTGAAAATGTATTTCTTCTGGACCCTGGAGCTTTTCTCCTTTCCAGATCCGTCCGATACAAAATATTGCATCATGTTGATCTCTGATTGTGAGAATCCAAGGTTTTCCATGAATTGGTTAACCGTTGTTTCATTATTCAGTGTTTGATCAAATATCCTTTCAATCCCGATTGGACGACGGACAAATGCCATGAATTCAACAGTTATTCTCATAATACATTCAACCAAGGGGGCGAATTGCTATTGTATAGAACCAACATTATCCATGGAGATTAAAAAATAAGTTGCTTGTCTCTAAACTATCGTTTTATTTCTCCTAGCAAATTATCGACAGGGTTGCAAAGTTCAGTAAATTATTAATCCTATTTGGGTGAGATTACCACAAGACTAATTCTAAGAACATTAAATAATCGATTGAAGCCGAGTATGACTGTTATATTTGCAAGAGCCAAGTTCCTCATCCCCATGACACAGAGCAATGGCTTGTTGGATCGAATTGAGGATGGTTATATCCTGACGGGTGAGAGGATCCTAGAAGTTGGCCAATTCTCAGAGGAAATTGGACAGAGAATTATCAAGACCTATGGTAATAACCTGAAAATTATTGGTAATGATGTCAACAATGCAACCTTCAAAGATCTGATCATGAATAATGCAGTGCTTTTACCAGGTTTTATTAAAGGCCATGGCCATGATCATGAGAGTGTATTAATTGGTGTAGCCAAGGATGAACCTCTTACTTCTTGGCTTGACAAGGCAGTGAATCACTTCACAGGAATGTTGCATGAGCAGGAAGCTGAATTAACTGAGCAATTTGGCAAATCACCCTATTTAGTCGCATATCTCAAAGCACGTATGGATGATATTCAATTTGGTATCACCTCCGCACTTACTCATCACTGTAATTTCAATAAATATCATGCTGATGAGCTCGTAGAGGCAAATGAGCAGGCTGGAACAAGATTGTACATTGCTGTTGGTTCTCAGGATCGGAATTATGATTCTCGAATTCTAGATACACCTGATGAAGCTGTGGCAAGACTAGATGCTTATGAGAGAAAACATGGTGACAAGTCACGTAGTATAATCATTCCAGGGCCTGATCAACTGTTCTCCAACGGACCAGAGTTGCTCAAGGCTCTGAAAAAATGGGCAGATGAGCATAATAAATTGATACACATTCATTCTTCTGAAGAACCCAATACTACCAAGTGGTTTACAGAGAAATATGGCATGACCCCTGTCGAGTATGCTCATTCAATTGGATTTCTAGATGAAAATGCGATTCTAGCACATCAAGTCAACAGCACTGATAATGATTTGAATTTGCTACAAAAAACTGGAACAAAGATAATCCACAACCCACTCGCAAACACCATTCTTGGTTCAGGTATGCCTAGAATTATGGAGATGATGGCAATGGGAATTCCATTGGCGATCTCAACAGATGGCTCTGGATCTGCTGATAACCAAAATATTCTTGCTGCCGCACGTCTGGCCTCTCAGTACCAGAAAGCATTCAACAAGGATGCTAAAGTTATGAAGGCAGAGGATGTCTTATTAAGAATCACCAAAATACCAGCTGATATTCTGCGATTGAATGCTGGAACGTTGGAGGCTGGTAAGGATGGAGATTTCATTCTCTTTGATCTGAATAAACCCAATATGATTCCAACAAGAAAGGAGACTGTGGTGGAGAATCTTATCTGGGCGTCGTCAGGTAATGAAATTCGAGATGTTGTTGCCAATGGAAAATTGTTACTCGAGAATTATGCATTTCTCACTCTGGAGTATGAATCAGTCATTAGTGATATACTCAAACTGGCTGATCTCTTCGAGAAGTACAAGGAAGGCAAAGAGGTTGCACTGGAAACTGGTATTAAAGGATGAGCCATGAGGTTTGCAGCTATCATCCTAGCAGCTGGTAAGGCAACACGGTTTGGTACCAATAAATTACTTGAAGATTTGAAAGGAAAACCGCTAATCCAGCATTCTATTGATTCTTTTCTAGCACATGTGGAAACCATTATCGTGGTGACTGGTGCCTATCATGATGAACTATCATCCTATCTATCTAATTCTGAGATACGTATCTGTTACAATGAAAATTATGAGCTGGGTGGAATGCTTTCATCAATTCTCTGTGGTTTCAATTCTCTGGATTCTGATATTGATGGTGTGTTCATTCATCCAGCTGATTTTCCTAGTATTATTCCCGAAGATCTGATGGGTATGAAGGTCTTACTTGAAAACCATAATATGGTAGTACCATATTATCAACAAAAGAGAGGACATCCCGTTCTGGTAAATTCCAGCTCCATCCCTTTAATTATTGAAGGTGCAGATAATCCACAGGGATTACGAGGTATTCTTAATCAGTGTGACTCACTGGGATTATATACAACGCGGAATTCACTAATTCATCATGATATTGATACAGAGAACGATTTGCAGTCATATTGATAGTTTTCTTTACGTTTCAGTTGATATCTTGATATTCTTGTACTGAAAGAATTAACTAGTAATATCAAAGACCTACCATAGTCATTATGAGGAATTATCGCATCTGGAAGGCAATTAGGAAGGCTATACGTGAAGAGAGGAGCTGTATCTTAATTGTGGTTGTTGATCATATGGGTAGCTCACCTGGAAAACAGGGTTTTAAGATGATGGTTACCAATTCCATCACTGTAGGTTCGATAGGAGGAGGAATCATGGAGATGAAAATGGTGGATCTTGCAAGAAGCATGCTTTCAGATGGCAATTCAACTCCACTACTGAGAATTCAGGATCATAACACTAAAGCACCAGAGAATCAACAGTCTGGTCTGATATGTTCTGGTACTCAAACCAATGTGTTGATGCAGCTAACACATACTCACCTCCCTGTGGTGGAATCCATTTTGAATTGCTATGGCTATCCAGAATCAGGATTATTCTCTCTGGATGAACATGGAATCGAGTTTGAGAAAGGAGGAACCGGTACGATACTATTTACATCTGATCCTTGGAAGTTTCAAGAGATGATGGGAGAACCATACACAGTGTATATGTTTGGAGCAGGTCACGTGGGTTATGCGATCACACGGATTCTCTCTACTCTAGATTTCTACATCAAACTCTATGATAATCGAGATTTCTTAACCATTTTCAATGAAAATGAGTATGCTCATGAGAAATTCATCGGTTCTTATCCAGATTTAGCTGGAACTGTTCCCAGTAGTGATAGATCCTTTGTCATTATTGCAACTTTTGGAATGGAGTATGATGCTCAGGTACTCGATGCAGTGATCAATAAGGATTTAGGATTTGTTGGCCTAATGGGAAGTAGAACCAAGATTGCCAAAATCTTCAAACAGCTGAAGGAGAAAGGTGTATCACAGGCTAAACTTGATAGGGTACAAGCTCCTATTGGAATCCCCATTAATGATTCCACTGCAGAGGAGATCGCAATCAGTATCTGTGCACAGCTTATTCAATTCAAAAATGCCTAGAGATAATTTCCAGACGCACCACGTCGAATATACTCTCCATATCCTGCTGGTGCTAACACTTTATCATTCATATAAATTATCGTACCCCTAAGAATCACTGTATCGGCAAAACCTTGTAGTTCCCAACCCTCGTATGCACTCCAATCGATTGGTGTGTACAGATCAGCATGATGTATGGTTTTCTTCTTCTGAGGATCAAAAATGACAATATCTGCATCTGATCCAACCTGAATGGTTCCCTTTTTGGGGTACATCCCAAACACCTTAGCAGCATGTGTGCTAAGAAAATTGACAAAATCAGTTAATGATAATTTTTTTTCTAGAACTCCCTTGGTGTAGAGTAGGGGGGCCATGAGTTCAGTCCCGGATACTCCCAGGGGGATCTCCATGAAATCATTATTCCAAGAATCCTTCTGTTCCTTAGTAAATGCAACACTGTCTGTACCGATAATCTGAAGATCACCTTTCTGAATGGCTTTCCATAATCCCTTTCTATCGTCCTCTGATTTGATCTGAGGTGCGGTGGCAAAATAGTGTCCATTTTGTTGTGAAAATACATCCTCATTAAACATCAAATATTGTGGACAGGTCTCTCCAATGATATTGAGTCCTTTGTCTCGACCAACTCTTATCCATTCTGCACCCTTTCTAGTAGAAATATGAACGATATACAGATTACCCTGGGCCTCCTCAAGCATTCCCACTGCATTTTCAATGGCTCTGAACTCAGTTTGAGGGGGTCTAGAGTAAACATGTGCCAACACACCATGTTTCTTCTTCATCTCTTCAGATCCATATCTCTGTAGCAATGGGGTAAGTAATTCCTCTGATTCTGCATGTAGCATTATCATCGCCCCAAGATCCTTGGTTGCTCGTATCGCAGCTACGATATCCTCATCAGATGAGTATAATCCTCTTTCCTTGTATGCCATGAACATTTTGAATGAACTAACACCATGTTGTATTATCATATTCAGTTCTGATTTGACCCGATCCCACTCAGTAATCCCTCCATGAAGTGCATAGTCAATAACCACTTTATCTCGAGCTTCTCTATGTCTCTCTTCAATTGCATTTTCTAGGCTTTGATCTCCCATTTGTGTGGCAAAATCGATGATGCTTGTTACGCCACCTGCAGCTGCAGCTCTTGTGGCTGAGTAGAAATCATCCTGTGAAAAGGTTCCTCTCATGGGTAATTTGATATGTACATGCGGATCAATAAAGCCTGGGAATATATACTTCCCAGTAGCATCGATGACAGTGGAATATTCTGATGATTCAAGATTCTTTTCTATCGCTACAATTTTATCATCTTTGATGCCAATATCCACCTGTTTGATCTCATTATCACTCACGACTGTTCCATTGGAGATAATTATTGACATAACTCGAAGGTTCATTCGTTCGTTAATTTAAGAAGCTAGAGCTTATGGATTGCCCCAAACCATCATCCTAGATCTCTTCGAAATCAATTATTCATCTGATTATTCACATACCTGCTGAAATAATTTCCTACAACAACAACAGCCATTCCAATGATTGAGAATAAGGCAATCGGCTCTCCCAGCAGAAAATAAATCCAAATAAATGCGATGAAGGGTCCAAACATGGCAATAGAGGATAATTCAGCAGTATTGCCATACTTGAGAGCAAGAAACCAGAAGAGGTCTCCTAGTGCTAAAATAAATGCTCCTACCCAGATAAATCCGATAATGTCCAAGATGGTTATAGGTGGTATATCGATATCCTGTGTGATGATCAATGCCAATCCAGTGAATAACATGGAAGATAGATAGAAGAATAATGTACTTACTGGCCTATCATAATCCCATTTCTTCCCCAGTACTGAGTATAATCCGTAACAGGTTGCACCAGTTAATGCAGATAGTATTCCCCACCAGTTAGTTACACCAAAACTATCGAGTCTACCCTCACTGATGACAAGCAATACTCCTGAGAAGGCAATAAGTATTCCCAAAATCTGTTTCTGTTTGGGTTTATCCTTGAGGAGTAGGATTGAAATCACCACAGTCATCACTGGCCAGAGTAGATTAATGGTATATGCAAGTTGGATATTGAGTAACTGATAGGCTTGATAGAGAAATATCAAGTACAGGCTAATCCCTGTTATTCCCATCATCATCAATCTGCTTAGGATCTTCATATCCTTTGCATATGAAACAATGATGTCCTGTCGTTTCTGGAATAATAATAGGAGTAGCATCAGTAGAAATCCAGCAACAGAATTGAAGAAAATCAACTGTAGGTTGCTGAATTTGCCCAGAAGAAGCACTGGCACAGCTGCATTACTCGGCCAGATGATCTGAGTCAGGGCAACGAATACTAGTGATTTTCTGCGATTATCCACAATTGTTATTCAATTTGATGGTTATAAGGAGTTGATGATCAGTGACACAGTAAGTTCTTCCAATATTGTTCAGTTAGCGGATGTATTCCAGAGACCTAATAATATTTTTTCAGGAGTTAAAGGTGTATCATAGGGCATTTTCAATGGTTTGAAGCTATTCATTGCATTTCTTATAGCAAAATATCCTGCTATTCCATACATGAGTGGGGGTTCTCCAACTGCCTTAGAGCCCATTAATCCAAGTGGATTATCCTGACCTATAAAATTGGTATGGATGGTGGGAACAAAGTGAATATCAGGTACTTTGTATGTTGAGAGTGAATTCGATAGTAATCTACCTTTTTCATCATACCTCAATTCCTCCAACAGCATCCATCCCAAACCCTGCACCAATGCACCTTCTATCTGTCCAAGATCTAGGTCTGAGTTGAGCATCTTACCTGAATCATGCACAATTTCCACATGATCTAGCTTATATATCCCTCGAAGACAATCAACAGTGGCAGATACCAAAGCCACACCAAAGGCATGATACGCAAAGGGATGTCCCTTCTCAATTGAATTATCATAATGAATTTTGGGAGTTGCATAGTATCCATGTGCAGCAAGATCAATTCGTTGGGAAAGAGCCAGCTGTACTAGTTCCTCCCAGCTCATCAATACTTCTCCTGCTGAAGACAAGATATTATTATTTTCAAATTTGATCTCCATGAATTTTGATTTTTCCTCAATTGCATCCAATAATCGATTTCTAAGAAGAGTACAGGCATTTTCTGTTGCCCATCCATTCAAATCATGTGTGGAACTTGCAGCGGATGGAGAGGTATTGATTGCCCGAATAGTATTTGTAGTCTCCATCTTTATTTTATCTTCAGTTATTCCAAAAGTATTCATTACCACCTGAACTATCCTTGTATTAACACCCTGCCCCATCTCAATAGCTCCTGTCGATACTCCCACACTACCATCACTGTAGATATTAACCAAGGCAGAGGCTTGGTTCATCACAAGGTTGTTGAAGCTGATCCCAAAACTTACTGGCATGATGGCCCAACCTTTTTTGATCATTTTGGATTGCTTGTTGAAAGAAGTAATAGCATTGCGTAATTCAGTGGTATTCTCAATTAATTGCTTCCAAGCAGATGATAAGGATACAAATTCTACTTGCTGCCCGTAAGGAAACTCATCACCATCTACCAGAAGATTGTGGAACTGTAACTCTTCTCTGCTGATACCCATAACATCTGCAACCTTGTGAAGAGCTGCCTCTATGACAAACATACCCTGTGGCCCACCAAATCCTCTGAATGCAGTATTTGGGGGTAGGTTAGTTTTAGCAGATATTCCAGTAATCTTTACATTCGGTATGAAATAGCTATTAGTTGCATGAAATAGTGTTCTACCCAGCACAGCAGGAGAGAGATCAGCAGCAGCACCTGCATTCTGGTAGAATGTAACTTCATAGGCATGGATCTTGTTGTTTTTCATTCCAATTTTATAATCTGCTGAGTAAGGATGTCTTTTTCCTGTGGATTTTAGGTCATCATGCCTGTCAAGTATGTATTTCACAGGATGTTTCATTATATGTGCTGCTAATGCGGCAATACAGGCAACAGGGGTGGCTTGATCTTCCTTTCCACCAAATGCACCACCTAGCCTCCGTACATCCACCTCGATTGTATGCATAGGTAGGCTAAGCACTCGGGAAGCAGCTTTCTGTACCTGAGTTGGGCCTTGGGTGGAGGAGATAATTTTCATTCCACTTTCATTAGGGATTGCATATACTCCTTGAGTCTCTAGATATAGGTGTTCTTGTCCTCCTAGTTCTACTTTTCCATCAATAATCAGAGAGCAATCATCCCAAGCAGCATCAATATTTCCCATTCCAATGGTACGAGGTGGCATTATTAGCTGATTTTGCTCATAAGCCTCACGTGGGTCTGTAATAATCCTAAGTTCATTGTATTCCACATGCACCTTATCTCTTAGCAGTTGTGCCTCCAGTTTGGTTTTTGCAATAACGATAGCAATGGGTTGACCCTGATAATCAGTAATCTTATCGGCTAACAATTCCTCATCTGGAATTATTCCACCAACTTGATTTTCACCCGGAATGTCCCCTGCAGTAATAAACCCTAACAGTCTTGGATCATCTTCAATGGATACTGATATAATCTCCGCATGTGCTTTGGATGAGTAAACCACTTGTGCATGCAGTGTATTTGATAATTCAGGTATATCATCCACATAGACAGATTTCCCAGTTACATGCCTCTTGGAATCTATGTTTTTCATCCTAATACCTCCATGGGGTCGATTTCAGCTAATCTCTCAAAATGAGCTAGAATCTGATGTTTGAGTAATAATCGTTTGTAGCCTGCACTTCCTCGGATATCTGATATGGGTGAAATTTCTTTATCTGCGATATCTAGAGCTTTGATTAATACTTCAGAAGTGATGGGTCTATCCATCAGATAGTTAGATGTGTCTTTGAGAAAAAGGGGAATTGGTGATAGACCACCTGCAGATAGCCTGATGGATTGTATAGTATTATCTGAAATCTTAATATAACATGCAGAATTGACAGAGGCTATGTCAAGATACTGTCTTTTGGAAACTTTCTCAAAGGAAAATTGTCCGTCAATACGTGGTATGAGAATTGTCTCAATAATTTCTTCATTACCAAGATCAAGCTTCTTGTATCCCTGGTAAAATTTATCCAATTTCAGAATTTTTTTATTTGTTTTAATAGCTGCATCCAAAGCTAATAGAATAATTGTGAAATCACCAATCGGAGATGCATTAATCAGATTACCTGCGATGGTGGCTGAATTTCTTATAGGTGTACTGGCAATGAGATCCATGTTTGTCGTGTCAATTACATTATGGTCCTTACAATACGATATGAGCTGATTCATTGTAACTCCGGACCCAAGGTGAATTTCTTCATCTAGTGTTCTGATTTCCTTATTCAACTCGAGTATTGTATACTCACTACTTTGACTTACAAGATGATGATATTGCTGAACATACAAATCAGTTCCTCCAGCAATAAATTTGCCACTCGCACCTGAATCAGCCTTGTTTTGGATCTGATGTAATTGCTCAGCCATGGGGGGATGATACGAAGGGAGAATTTCATCTATGCTCAGCTCAATCCCTTTAAGATCTTCAATAACCTTCAGAATTGAGGTATATCCTGTGCATCGGCATATATTTCCATCTACATGCATCAGGGGATCTTGATTATTAATTATGGCAGAACTCAGACTAAGCACAAATCCAGGTGTACAGAATCCACACTGTGTACCATTTCTCTCCACCAAGAGTTCCTGGATCTTATTCGGTAGTAGACCCTCAATGGTGATGACATGTTTACCAGCCGCTTTTCCAACTGGAAGAATACATGAATTAACAGTTTGATAATGAACCTTACCATCGGATAGAGTTCCAAGCAACACTGTACATGCCCCACAATCTCCCTCTCTACATACCAGTTTGGTTCCTTTATATTGCAGATCTCTTATGACATCAAGTAATGGTTTGGTAATAGTGGTTGTTTCCACCATTTTAGCATTCAGGATGAATCTCATATCAGACTAGGATGATCGAGAGTGATGGAAATAATAAGTAATTGCTCCTTAGAATGAAATATTTTATGCTAGAATTAGTTTATATCATCAATTTACCATCATCTAAAAATTTGTTTTAATCAATGTATTGCTTGTTATTACTATCATCCCATGTAGGATGAGTTTTTATACTGCTCTACATGTATCTGATACGAATATGAAAGAACTACATATACAGGTGCCTGCTTCCCAAAAAGAAGTTATTGAGGATCTACTAGAGCAGTACCTTGTAATTTTTTCTTGTGTTCATTTAACCAATGATAATTATCTCTTTCTCGTCAAGGTTGCTGAGGATCAGACAAATCACTTACTTCATGAATTACGTGCTAGAGGAACAGGAGAGTTATTTGGTCAAATATCTATCTTTGATTTGAACCTGTTCTTATCACCTAAAGAAACTAAAGCTACGGTTAAACGATCACATGCAGCCAATGTGGAGGAAATAGTAGCCAATATTGCTGGTTCTGCTGTCCTTTCTGGTGAATATCTATCGTTGGTTATTTTATCAGCGATTTTGGCATCCTTTGGTCTATTGTCAAATAGTGTTGTGATAATCATTGGAGCAATGATTGTTGCACCTTTGTTAGGGCCTGTTGCTCTAACTTCACTGGGTATATTGGTTCCTGGACGAGGTCTATTTAGAAAGGGTATCACAGCAGAGATTGTGGGTATTTTGTTAACTATTGCCATCGGTATGCTTATTGGTTTCATTATCCGAATAGAAGATTCTGATGTAAATTTTGAGATGCTCTCCAGGGCTAAAGACGCAAATGCTTTGTATACAATAATTTTTGCCATCACCTCAGGCTTGGCAGCGGGATTGATTATCTCCAAAGGTCAAAGTCTCTCTATGGTTGGTGTGGCAATTGCTGCATCATTAGCTCCTCCAGCAGCAGATATTGGATTATTTCTAGCCTTATTTGATTTTCAAAATGCCATGCTGGCTGGTTTGCTCCTATTTCTTAACCTGTTAGCCATTAATGCATCTTGTTCATTAATGTTCTCTATTTTTCGGTTGGCTGAGAAATCAGGTGTTTCAAAGCGGCAATCAGAGAAGACAACACGTAATATTGTAATTCTGACAGTAATTGTCATCATGTTATTCTTTTTCGTTTCAATTATTTATTCGAATTTATTACAAACCTAACTTCTTCTGCTCTTCTCTCTTCTCTCTCGTAGTTTCTTGAGTTCCCGATACACCTCTTCAGGTGATTTTTTACCAACCAAACCAGTAAGATTCTCATTTGATGTATCTGAAGTGCTATTCTTTAGGGAATCTCTGAAGGAACTTAATGCTCCTCCACCTCGAGTTGAGGGAGTGAAGCTGTTCGCCTTTGGTGAGACCGAGGTTCGCTTGGTTACAGATCTTGTGGTGACTACCTTGTTGTCTGAGAATTTTGATGTTCGGTTAAATAACCCCTGATCTCTGGTAGATATTCTATTAGTTGTATCTCTTTTCTCGGATTCAGCAATCCTATCTTCCCATGCTTTTCTTCTGTCCTCAAAGGTCTTTCTGAAGTCTTTCAATTCCTGCAATCGTTGCTGATGTGTTGAACTTATGACTTTAGTATCCCTTGATCGATTATAATCCTTGTCCTTATCCTTCAATTCAAATTCCATGGATGGAAGACTTTCAGGGGTCTCTCCTATTTTCTGATAGATCCTGTGCTTGGTGCTTACAATATTGATATGCTTACGCCAATCCACAAATAATGTTTCAGTTCTACCAAGAATGACCATGCCATTGGGTCTGAGAGATTGGAAAAAATTCGACATAATCTCATTCTGAGCATCTCGATCTATGTAAATAAGCACATTTCTGCAAAGTATCAGATCAAGACCAGAAGGATAACTATCCTTCATCAGATCAACCTTGGTGAATGAGACAAGTCTCTTGATATGGGGCTTTACCTGGTATTCACCATGTTCATTTATATTGAAATAACTTTGAATCTCGAAAGGGTGCATCTCAGCTACATATTGATCACTATAAGTTGAATATCTAGCGATATTTAGCAATTCTTCCTTGACATCAGAGGCAAAGACCCGTACATTCATGGTTGAAGGTACAACATCAGAGGCAATCATGGCAATGGAGTAAGGTTCTGCCCCAACAGCACATCCTGCAGACCAGATTTTTATCTCTTTTCTTCCTTGTTCCTTGGCGTTTTTTATTAATGCGGGTAGAATTTCATCTCGGATAACCTCAAAAGTATCTCGATTCCTGAAGAACCTTGTCACATTTATTGAGAGTGATTCATGGAGTTCTTTGATCTCTAGTGTCGATTTCTTTATTATTTCCATGTATTCCTTGTAGGTTGTTATATTGAGTTTACTCATCCTGGCTTTTATCCGACGAATCAAATACCTATGTTTATATGCATTAGTTTCAATTCCTGCTGCTTCAAGCCTTTTAATTAATTCCTCTTCATTTTTTTTGTCAGGAATATCACGGGTCGTAATTCTTACATTATCCAGATTTACAGGACGCCGAGGAACTTTTTTTTCTGTTTTCTCAGTCTTTTTAGAGCCTGTGAATAATGTTGCGCCCCTTGCAACTAGACGATCTTTATTGCGCGGATCATCCTTTTTACTCATAATGTTACTATATCGAGAAGATAGATAAGTATAGTTGCTAACTTCCAACTGAATGAATATTTTATAGAAAATTTACAGTTGATTGAATCTTCAAAATTTTGAACTTATATGTCCAAAAAATATGCTTAGATTCATAAGCTTTGCGCGCAATAGATTAAAAATTGAATAATTTTATATACCCTTTCACAGATTGAGTGTTTAGGAAATTAGTATTAATTTCTCGGTATCTCAAGTATTTGAGGTACCATACGTACCTATTTCGATTCGATATTTGAATCGTGCCACCCATCCTTAATTAATTAATAGGATGTAGAGAACAAAAATGAGTGTAATAGAACTAAAAACATATGATATTACGGGACCACAAGTCCATGCGTCGTCTGAATCACTCTGCGCGTCTTGCACGCATAGAGGTAAAAGTTTCCTTTGTTTGGTTATTAAGAAAAACCAGTATCCCAAGGTCGAAAACTGTGAAGAATACCAGCGATTGCGATAGTAACTGTCTAAGTGTAAGAAAATATCCCCATACATATATCTCAAAATATTTCTATAAAGATTTACTAAAGTTTGAACTAAGGAAAAACGAAATATATAGCCTATTTGTATTTGATCAATAATGAAAATATTGATTGCTGGTGGCACTGGTTTATTAGGTACCTACCTCATCAAGAACCTCCTCAACAAAGGACATCAAATAACCATCGTGAGTAGAAGAGAGCAAGATAGAAGTGATGTGAAAACTCTTGTTGCAGATCTCAGAGTAAAAGGAGCTTGGATGGATGAAATTCCACAATTTGATATTATTTACAATCTTGTAGGTGAGAATATCTTCAAAAAACGCTGGACTGAGAACCGACGGAGATTACTGATAGAATCCCGCACGCTGCCAACTCAACATCTTGTAGAGGCCATCAATCAATCAGATCGTAATCATGTGTTCATAAGCATGTCAGGTGCAAATTACTATCCCCAAAGTCTGACTGAGAATTATGTAGAAACAGATACTCCAGCAGATGATTACCTTGGTGAGTTGTGTATCAATTGGGAATCCCCAGTTGCTAATCTTAAACGGGGTAGGTCAGTGATATTTCGCTTAGGCGCAGTATTGGCACATACTGGCACATCAGCTGAACAGATGTTCCTGACACATAAATTCTTTGTCGGAGGTTGGATAGGAAATGGAAAACAGATCTATCCCTGGATTCATGTGGTAGATACTATAGGTGCACTAGTATGGGCTGCTGAGCAAGAAATAGAGGGAATATTCAATTTGGCTTCTCCTCATCCACTGCCCATGAAGAAACTCGCTCAGATAGGGGGAAAAATAATGGGTCGATTGACCTGGACCTTTGCTCCAGGTTTCGTTTTGAAATTAATTTTTGGTGAACGTGCAAGTATACTACTCGAAGGTAGGCGAATTGATCCCAAGAAATTGCTGGATACTGGATTTGAATTCAAATATCCTGATGCAGAATCAGCATTAATAGAATTATTTAATACGAGTGACACATTTCCAATAGCAAAGAAATACAAATACGATCAATAGGAGAGAAATATCGCCCATACTGCATCCACACCCATATGTACCATGGCTGCAGCTGCAATATTCTTGGTTTTGAAATACGTCATTCCATATCCCATACCAGCCAGTGTTGCGAAAAACACGTACCTCCAATCTTGAAAGTGAGCAAAACCAAAAATCATAGCAGATGCCATGAGAGCTGGCACAAGAGCGGTTGGATACTTATGGAAGAGTAATATACCAATTATCGTTAATATTATTCCTACTAAGAGGTAAAAAGGCCATACTGGCAAGTCACTAAATAAAGGGGCACCCTCATACTCTCCCAAAGGTCGATGGAGATCACCAACCCTGGCCTCCATATCTGTAAAAAACCAGAAGGGTATTTTGGCGAGTACACCTAGAACAGCACCCCAAAAGGGGATCGATGCAATCAGAATCCCAGTTGAGATGATAGAGGCATAAGAATAGGTTTTGAATTTTTCATGTTGTTCTTTCAATTGTAACTCATAGTACCAGTGTTTAAAAATAATTCCCCTGAATAAGGTTTCCTCCATTAATCCCTGAACCACAAAAATCGCTAGAAATACCAGAATCACCATACCAAGAGCATCCGTGAAGCTATCCTCTGCTCGTAGATTATCTAGGCTAATCCTCAGAAATTTTAACAGAATGCCAAGCGGAACAACTGCAAGCGTGATCGCAATTGATCCATAGTTGAACCATTTCAGATCCAGTTTACTCAATTTCCAGTGATACCAGGGAACATGCCGACCATAGGCAATCAACGGTAACAACAGTGCTACAAGGCCAATTAATGCATCTGCAGGAAGTATCTCGAAATGCAGAGATCCTAGATGATCTTCTGCTAATCCCCACTCTATTGGAAACCACACCCAAAGTACACTTACGAATAAAGTGAACCATCCTCTTCGAATCAGAAAAACGGAAGGTCCAAGTATATAGAATGCAACAACAAGCTGATCAAAGGCAGTGATATTTGAATCTAACACATAGCTTGTGAGCAGTATCCAGAAGGTGAAAATTACCATGATAATTCCAACCTGTGGTTTACTTAAGATCCCATTGTGAAATTCATGTCTTGGATCATCATCATTCAACCCATTGGATTCCAATGCTTTTCTGAGTATCCAGGGGCTGATTAGCCCGAGACAGATATACCACTGCGTCAGAATTAATCCTGTAATAATATGCATGAGGATCTGTAAAATGCTACCAGAATAATCTACCGAGATGAATGCTAGGATGGCAAGAAATAGGCTAATAAATCCATATATGATATACTCTTTTCTCATAGTCTTGCTAACAAGAAGAGGTAGAAAAATATTTCGCGTCAAAATAATATGAAAAAGAGAATTGTAAAATGATAACTATGACGACTTAAAATAATCTAGGGTGAACCAATACCATGTGTTAGATCGATTAGAAGTCGCTTTTGAGAGGGTGAAAGCATATGCAAACAAAACTCCGGTTATGAGTTCACGATCATTGAATGAGGAGTTAGAATCCATAGTATATTTCAAATGCGAGAATCTGCAGAGAGGAGGTGCATTTAAGTTCAGAGGTGCTCTCAATGCAATCTCTCAATTATCTGATGAAGAAAAGAGGGTAGGAGTAATAGCTCATTCCTCAGGCAATCATGCACAGGCAGTAGCACTTGTTGGAAAATTATTAAACATTAAAACTGTAATTGTCATGCCAGAGAATGCACCAATGGTGAAGGTGAATGCAACACGGGGTTATGGAGCTGAGGTGCATTTCTGCACGCCAACCATTGAGGCAAGAGAGATTGTATGCAATGATCTCATTTCAAAACATGGATACACATTAGTGCATCCCTTTGATAATCAACATATCATTGAAGGAGCATCTACTGCAGTGCAAGAATTGGTTCAGGAAGTGGGTGAATTGGACCTGGTTATCTCCCCTATTGGTGGTGGTGGACTCATCTCGGGAACATCTCTCTATGCGAAACTATCATCCAAGATAGGTCGGGTGATTGGTGCAGAACCTGAAGGTGCAGATGATGCATATCAATCCTTCACCAATAAAAACCGGGTTACTTCACATGTCCCGAGCACCATCTGTGACGGATTATTAACAGTGTTATCTGAATTGACCTTCTCATATATTTCAGAACATGTTGATGATATCATTACCGTGAGTGAGGAAGAAATTGTCGCTGCCATGCATTACATCTGGGAGAGAATGAAACTAATTGTTGAACCATCTTCTGCTGTGGTTCTTGCGGCATTACGCAAGGGAATAGCTCAGGGATTAATTCCAAAAGGCTTGAAAGTAGGTCTAATTATTTCGGGGGGGAATAGTGACCTTACAAGTTTCTTCGATAATATTAGAACCAAGATTTGATATTTAGAATATAATGCATAACTAGATGATATATAACATGACTATCTGATATACCTTGTGGATATACACTCTGGTAAGCAAATACAGATTTTTTTGCAAAATAGGGATTTAAACCTACTTGAACCCATCTTTCCCTGGATATCAGGTGATCTTTTAACCGAGATGAGAAATTTTCTTTCCATCTATTATACCAAGAAGGGAATCCCCAGAAAACTTACCAAAAAAGCTAGAGATAACCTAGATGAAAGTATTGCCAAAATAGATGAGATCGAACCAGTATCATCCATAAGAAAAATGATGTGGAATGAACTTACTAGTGAATCAATAGAATTCCCTATGGATTACTCAGTATTCAGCTTGATTTTGTACAAGATTGGTATATTTCAGGCAGCTGACTTCAAGAATTTCTGGTTTATTATGTATAGGGACAATTTTGTCACTTCGGAGGATCTTGTCGAGCTTATTCATTGTTTTACTCCAGTGAAGTCATTAAAACAGTGGTTGAATGATGTTATATCCGAATCTGAAGAACTGGGTACTGCAATTCCATCGCTCTCATACACACTGGATCTTTATAGGAATTATGGTGAATATGAGCCAATATGGGATGAGGTGGCACAAAAAGTCAACTCCATAGAAGAACGACCTGAGTACATTAATGAGATCATGGCAGCATCAGAATTGGAGATTCTTGAGAATGCCATTCCTTGGATGAGCTGGTCGAATCGATCAGATGTATTGGGTTACCTTCTCAAGAAGAAGCTTGAATCATCGGATGCCAAAACTCATGATGAATTTATCTCTGTTCTGGATGGTGGATTAACCAAAGAATTTCCAGCAAGTTATAATGTGCTTGGTGAAAAAATCTCTCAACTTCCTCCTCAGACAATAGAGATGGATCTTTATGCCAAGTTACCTCAGGAACACCTACAAAATTGGTTACCTAAATGGGTATATTCACATCCTGAGGTTAAGCAAAAGATCAAAATATTCTTTCCTGGTGGGGATGGGATAGGTCATTCAGCCATAATCATCAAAACCAATGAGGGAATGATTCTCATGGATTTTGGTCTTTCTGTGGTGAATAATACCTCTCCAGGTTGGTTACCTATCCTCGACAAAGTGGATGCTGTGTTACTCTCACATGCCCATATGGATCATTCAGGATCAATTCCCTTATTGTACAAGAACAGAGATATTCCCTGGTATGGTTCCAAAATGACGAAATTGATGGTAGATATGCTTTGGAATGATACCTCACGTTTAGTAAAGAGGTACACTCATCCTGATGTGCTTCAAAAAGATAGCAAACTTAGAGATCTCATAAACTTGGAAAATGTGATGCGTGCACAGAAAAATTTCAATGAGATGAAATTAGGTGAACCATTGAATATCCTTCCGAAAGTGGAGGTAAATGCATTTGAGGCGGGTCATCTCTTCGGCTCTACAGGATTTGAGCTCAATATTGATGGCAAACGTCTATTCTATACTGGAGATTTCAATAGTAGCGGTACACCATTACTCAAAGCTGCAGACTTCCCTACTGACGTCGATCATCTAATTTTTGATGGAACAAATTATAATCGAGAAACTACTGAGATCCCTGCGGATCAGGGAATGAAGGACATTCTTTCACAATCTAAGAGGGCAATTATCCCAGCTTTTTCAATTGGACGAACACAAGAGATGTTATGGCAGCTCAAGCAGATTGATGGGATTGATAAATGGGATATAGTACTTACTGGAATGGGTGGTAGATTGACAAAAACACTGAATCTAGAGAAATTTGGGGACATAACCAAGGGAATCTCTGTACTTCCAACCCTCAAGGAAGAAGATTTTATCGAGAATACAATCATTATATCTGGACAGGGAATGCTTCAGGCTGGTACATCTAGAAACCTACTCGAATATACTCGTGATGATGAGGAGACTGCAGTGATCTTCACAGGATATCAGGCACCAAATACTATGGGTGCACAACTATTGAGGCAGAATCGATACCTACGATCTAGATATAAGCAGCAGATGCTAAAAATTAAGTTCTCAGGTCATACCACGGGTGATGAGTTGAATTCATTCCTTGATAAAAATTCAGGAGCAAAAATTATGGTTCATTCTCCAGAGGGTGCGTATGAAACCATGAAAAAAGAGGAAATAGCGATCCCATCTACATTCAAAAATACCTTGAACCTCTAGGATTATTTTTTCTTACGTATTCTAGCATTGGGCACATGGATTGCCTTCTGCTCTATTGCCTCCGCAGCCTCGAGAAACATCTCAGGTAGAGTAGGATGGGGATGAATAGTTTCACCGATGTTATGAGGGGTTAATCCATTTTGATATGCTAGAGATGCTTCTGAGATAAGGTCTGAGACATGGGGTCCTACCATCTCAATACCAATAATTGCTTTTGTATCTGCATTGGAGATTATTCTGACAAAGCCATTTCCCTCTTGTTGTGAAAGAGCTCGACCACTGCCTGCAAAAGATGCTTGACCAACCACCACATTTATTCCCTGCTCCTTGGCTTCATTCTCTGATATACCTATAAATGCGATCTCAGGGTCAGTGAAAATTGCTCCAGGTATTGAATCATAGTTGAAACTGCTATCCAATCCTCCTAGTACCTCAGCAGCAACGATACCTTGTTTTGTGGCCCGATGTGCCAGAAATGGCATACCTGTACAATCCCCAATGGCATAGATGTGGTTCAGATTAGTTCTCATCTGTTCATCTACCTTGATAAAGCCCCGATTATCTGTTTCCACACCAATTGTTTCAAGACCAAGTTCACTGGTTGAGGCTCTCTTACCTATGGAAAGAAGGATTTTATCAGCTGTGATTGTGGTGATCTCACCATTGGTATCAATTTGCAGCTCTAGTTTTTCTCCCCTCGTCAGTGATTTTGCCATGGAATTAAGATAAATCTCAACACCCATATCTGTGAGTTTCTTCTTCACCACATTTACCAACCGTTTTTCCACCCCAGTCATGAGCTGTGGTAGTAATTCTACTATTTTTACCTTTGAACCGAGTTTAGCAAATACAGTACCTAACTCTAAACCGATAATTCCCCCTCCAATACACACAAGCTCTTCAGGCACCTCTTCAAGAGACAGTAAACCCTTACTTGATAAAATGCGTTCCTCATCGATCTCAAATCCCGGTATAGATATGAAAGATGCTCCAGTGGCTATAATCGCACTTGAGAAAGAAATTATTTCCTCACTCTCATTAATTTTTGCAGTATTACTACCTGTGAAGCTAATAGTGCCGATTTTCAAATCTACTTTGTTGGATTTCAGAAGTTGCTTGATACCTGTGATAAGTGTATCCTGGATACTCTGTTTCCATGCAACTAGCTCTTTCATGTTAACATGTACATTATCTGCATAGATACCCATTTCTTTTGCTTGATGGGACAATTTATGATAGAAATTAGCTGCTGAGATAAGAGCTTTTGAGGGAATACAACCCCAATTAAGGCATTCTCCTCCAATGTTCCCCTTATCCACAATCAGTACTGATTTTCCGAGCTGACTAGCTCGAATTGCTGCAGGATATCCGCCAGGGCCTGCTCCGATTACGAGTACATCTACTTCTTGCACACAATCACCAAGTATTACTTAAAATAAAGAAAAAATCCAACGGATTTAAAATTTGGCGCGTGAATCGGAAAAAAACAAAGCAAATAACATCATCTCGCTATTCATCTAGATTTTGAGGTATCTAAGGATAAATAATCCTTTTTACACAGGTGATTTTCTCTAGGTTTAATAATGGTAATGCCCATCTATTATTTGAAATGAAGGAATTGGATGAAATAAAATTTTATGAGATTCCAAAACAATTCGAGCGTGACTCTTCAGCAGAGGCAGAGGAATTGCTAATCAAGATGTCTAAAGCTCGAGGATTGCTTCATTTTGATCTTCCCTTCTTTGGTTTCTTACTAACCCAGCTGGAAATCTATCCTGTAAGGAATGAACCCCAAGTACAATCCTTTGCAATGGATACACGCAGGTTTTATGTGGATGTGGATTACTTTAAAAAGATGAAACCAGCAAAGATGAGGGCTGTTCTTTTGCATGCAATCATTCATCTTATCATGAAACATGGTGAGAGGTCAAAAGGTCATAACAAGGAGGTATTCTCCATAGCAAGTGACATTAATGCACATCTTATGGTTAATAATTCCTTGTATGATCAGCATCTTGATCGCAGTACTAACAAATACGATGTGGTTGATGTCTCTAAAGTACCCAGTAATCTGAAAAATAATGATGTGGAGCATATCAATCAATTACTCTATGATTTTGCCAATGCACACCTTTCTGAAGATGCTAAGAAGATATCTCCTTCACAGAAACAATTTTCCCAAGAAGTATTGGGTGATCTTCTTGAATATGCCAACATACCTGAAGCATGTAATTACATAGACAATTATGATAAAATGATGAATGGTATGAGTAAAGAACTCAGGATGGCAGAGGAGAACCGATTCATGGGATTGATGAAATATGCCTATGAACAGGCTAGAAGACAAGGCAAACTCCCTGCAAGTCTGAAGGATTACATCGAGGGCCTACTTGAACCCAGGATTCCCTGGTATACTTATCTTGAGCAGTATATTCAACGATCCATTATCACTGATTATCGTTGGGTTCCACCAAACAGACGATATATAAATCAAAATATCATACTACCATCCACTGATAAAGAAAATATCGAGGTCATTATCGCGCTTGATACCTCTGGATCCATTACCAATGACGAATTAATGCTTTTCCTCAGTGAGTCGATGTCGATATTCAATAGTTTTGGGAATATTAATATGACTGTTATTCAGTGTGATGCTGCAATTCAGCATTCAGTACATATAGAATCTGGAGAAACACTAAGTGGTGAGGATCTTCCTTGGCAAAGTGGGAAGATATATGGTAGAGGAGGAACATCATTTGTTCCTGTTTTTGAATATGTGGAGGAAAAAGAAATATCTCCCTCTGTATTGCTCTATTTCACAGATGGGTATGGTACTTTCCCAGCTCATCAGCCTGAATATGATACCATTTGGGTAATGACAACCGAAGTTGAAGCTCCTTTTGGTTATCTCATCAGATATCACACTGAAGATAATCGATTTTAAACAATGGATTCTATAAATTCTACCAATGGAGTATCGTGAGCAGCAGAGTTAGTTTTCAGATCAATATATTCTGCATTGGGAATATTATCTGCAATATATATTGTCTCAGTATCTGGATGAAGAACATCCTCTGATGCTCCAATGAGATAGCAATGAGATTTTTCACCATCAATCAAAGGTAGATCCTCTTCGATTTTGCTACCCAGCCATTTTCTCAGTGCAGTTTTCAACCTGTTGAACTCAGCTAGTTCGAGAGCCAGTTGGTATTTGCGTTTCTGCATGGGATCAGCCTTCTCATTGGTGTATCTCCTAATAATCATTTTCTTGACAATTTTTACACCAACATTTCTGAAGAGCCAATCATTGATAAAATACATCAGAATTCTAATGCTTAAATGAACCTTGATCTCAAGTAAAGGACCAAGTAAAATTACCTTCGGGGTATCAATAGATTTTCTGGCAAGGTTATGGATAAGTGTACATGAGCCTAGACTGCTACCTACCGCGATATAGTCAGTACCATTCAACCCAATTGCCTGTATTGATTCAGAATTATCCAATAACATTCTCTCTTTTGAGATCTCATGATGTTTTTCAAGAATTGCTGTGTATTTCTCCCTTGATTCCACATATTCCACTTTGTAATTGAGATCCCGTAGCTGAACCAATATTTTAACCCAAGATAGTACTAGGGTATTCATCCCAGGGTATATTAGAACAGTTCCCTTGGGATTTTCCGGATGAGAATATAGTCGGCGGAGTTTTGCTCCATCTGACATTTCTACAAAATCGATAAGATAGCTGTCCGGAATATCCACATCTGCAGGGGCTTCATCCTTCATAGTTTCACTATTTTTTCGCAATTTTTAATGATTACCTATCTTGGTAATTCAATTCGTAATGAAATTATAGGTCTCTGAAGCTACTCTATCCACTTGATTGTACAACCCAAAGGCATGGTTTCTGGTTGACTTACTTCTTTTCCATCTATTAGCTCATCGAGGGCCTCTTTCAGATCATGTCTGGATATCTTTTCCAGTTCTCTTGGATTATCATTTATCCTTCCCCAGTAAACCAATTCTCGATTCCTATTGAATAGAAATATCTCAGGAGTCTTGATGGCTCCATATGCTCTAGAAATATGTTGTCCATCATCTGCTAGATAGGGAAAGTTGAATTCTTTTTCATTCACTCTCTTTATCATGTTTTCATAAGAATCAGATGGATAATCTGCATGACCCACATTGGAATTAATGGCGACAAGTTGGAATCCCTTGGGTCCATACTCATCCTGCAATTCTTTAAATTCTCTTTCACTAGCAATAACATAAGGGCAATGATTACAACTGAACATCACAGCAAGAAATTCGGCATCTTCAAAATCATCTAATGTATATTCATTGCCATCTGTGGCCTTCAATTTGAAATCTAGAGCTTTGTCTCCCAATTTGAGATTTCTCATATTTTGGAATTGCACCGGTATATTATATATTTAATCTATGGGGAATGGAGTAAATATCTATTACAATACCGATTCCCGATAAATTTTTTTCAACAAACTTTGAATAAAACAGAGATATTCAGAAACTATAATATTCTATTTCATAGCTAAGAAATCATGAGTGAACGATTGCCATGGATTGATATATCCAATACAGATCCTTCACTTCATGCTCCTGCTCGAATCGCAATATTACTATTTTTGCTCCCGAGATCTAAGGCAAAATTCTCTACCATTCAGAAAACTCTTGATGTGACACCAGGTAATCTATCATCACATCTAAAGAAACTGGAATCATCTAATTTTATTGATATCGAGAAAAAGTTTGTTGATGATAAACCCACCACCGTAGTTCATATAACGTCTAGTGGGCTAAGTGCAATAACTAGCTATGCAAAAATTTTGAATAGGGCTATTTCAGATGACTAAATCATTCAATTGCTTTTAGATCCATTGTGTCACAACATGTATCGACCATCTTGTCTCCGCATTTTGCTCCCATCCAACAGATCCAATGAGCTCCATCATCATGGACCTCAACATACATATGATGACCACAGTGACGTGGTGCATCAACCTGTGAATTGCATGATTGGCAGGTATATGAACCTGGTTTATTTTGATAGATTTTTCTGGCTTCTAAATCCATAGTTATCAATTTGTGGTATCGAACTTAAGTATTTATATAATTTCATTTTCGAAATAATAAACCTAGAGGTGAATATGCTCCCGAATATTGCTCTGGAGAGAGATAAAAAGAGACAGATATTCAGGAGCACATTCTAGGTCGATCATTTCAGATCATCATTCAGAGCTGAGTACTCCCTCACCAGTGATCTCGAAGACTGCTTCATTCTCCCCCAGAACAGGGCTGTCAAATACTCTGATCACTCGTTTTTCTCCCTTGGATTTTCTCAAGTAACAGCGGGTTTGTGCCCAATGTGCCATGATATTGCCACCCACCGCGGTGGTTGGATCTCCAAAGAATTGTGCGGGATTTGCTTGGACCTGGTTGGTTACAACGATTGCTAGATTATAGGTATCTGCGATACGATGCAATATACTAAGGTGGTGGTTAAGTGTTTGCTGTCTATCCGCAAGCGTTCCACGTCCAGCATATTCTGCTCTAAAATGAGCCGTAACGCTATCCACAACTACCATGCCAAATTCATTGGAATTTTCTCCAAGAATTTCGAGTAGTTTGATAGCAATGCCCTGTTGCATATCAGTATTTTTTGCACGGGCATACATGATATCACCAAGAATTTCGTTTACTGGTTTATCCCATCCTTTTTCTTCTTTGATATTCTTGGCCATTTGCATTATTCTAGTGGGTGAAAAAGTACCCTCAGTATCGATATATATCGCCTTCTTACCCAGTCCTCCGAGTTCACGGGGTAATTGCACGGTTACACATAATTGGTGACAAAGCTGAGATTTACCTGATCTGAACGATCCAAAGAATTCATAGGTTTCACCTTCTCTTATTCCACTTTTTGCCAATTCTGGAATGAAGAAGAGGTTATCAAGGGATTCTGCACCAAAAGTAAATGTATTGGAGATTCTTTGTTTTTCCATAACAGTTAAGGCAGTTTGAAAATACCCGCCTTTGGATTCTGCTATTGCACTTTGATATTTGACTGCAGAATTCTGCGTGATCCCAAATCTTTCCTCGAGTTCTTTGACTGGTGTTGTCTCGAGAAGATGAATATTCATCCCCTTCTCTCTCAGACTTTTTGCAGTTGTGGGTCCAATGCCTTCAATATCTTCAAGGCTTTGTTCTTCAGCAAAATCCCCATAAATATGTGGAAATAGGCTGATAACTCCTTCTCGAAGTTTTTTGCTCATAGTTCTAGTTAAACCAGCTATTTCCAATTCACTCAGTGATGCATCCATCAGAGCTGCAGGGTTGCTGATTCCAGCCTCTGTGAGTATTTGTGCTGATTTTGCTCCAAGACCTGGCACATCTGTTAATGGGATTGATATAGGTGATTTTCCAGTGTCAATATCCACTATTTTCTCCGCTTCCTCAATTATAATTGTTTCAGATTTTGTTGCGATAATAATCGACCTCTAGTATAAGATACTGCTTTCTTACATATAAAGCAAGGCTGAGAGTAACCTAAAAGTGAAAATTGCATATCTGGGAGTTCCTAAGCCAATATTGATTTGTACTCTCAAACTATGCCTTTGATTGTAATAGTAATTGAGCTATCGATCGAGAATGCGTACCTATAGGTTATTTAATCCTATTTCTTGGCCAACCTATGCAAGATTTGTCTGAATCATTACAGGACCTTGCCTGTATATTACGTGAGGCTAGACATCTTGTTATCTTTACAGGTGCAGGAGTGAGTACTCCAAGTGGCATTCCTGACTATCGTGGAGATTCTAAACAGTACAAGGATTTGAAGACAGAGAAACGATGGTTTGAGCATGAACCCAATCCTGCCCACTATGCAATAAAGGAACTATTGGAACGAGGTGTAGCTAAGGTGTTAATTTCTCAAAATGTTGATAATCTTCACATCAAATCTGGAACTCCTAGAGATAAGATTATTGAGATTCATGGGAATTCTACCCTCATGATCTGTACCGGCTGTAATAACGAGTTTCTTCTTGCTGAATTGAATTGGGATGTGAAACTAGTCGGTTTGGGCCTACAGAGTGAGGATCCTCATCCAAATCAACCCAAATGTCCCGAATGTGGAGGTAGAATTATTTCCACCATGGTTAATTTTCGTGATCCCATCCCTCTTCACAAGAGAGAAGCCTGCAGAGAACATGCTATGAAGGCTGATGTGTGTCTGGTTATTGGATCATCCCTGCAGATCCACCCAGCAGCATCATACCCAAAAATCGTAGCAATGCGGCATCAAAAATTAATTATCATAAATTTAGGTACGACAGAATTTGATAAACTTGCTACATTGAAAATTGAGGCTGATTGCAAGGATACCTTACCCGAAATTGTGAAATTATTGTAAGTAAAATTAACCTAAAGTAAAGAAATGCTACGATTTTTGATATAATTCTCTATAATTGATGGAAAATCCCTAGGAAGCATTTTAAAATTTATATCAGTCATCAAATAATATGGCAACTCAAACTGAGTATCTCATTAGCAATGAGCCATGGTATCAGAAAAATATATGGAAATGGATATCCTATGATTTGGGAAATACCATTTTCTCCATGGCTGTTGTATCCATGACACTAGGTCCTGCTGTGATGGTAATGTACTACAATCTTGGTTACACAGGAGAAGATGCATATAATGCAGGAAATCTTGCGGTAACCAACACCATTCTCATTGGAAATATCATTATGGCTTTGATCTCCCCTATATTAGGGGCATATTCTGATCAGATGGAACGTAGACGTGGTCTATTGATAAAATTATCCATCCTGTGCATCATGTTGATGGCATCTCTTGGCATTATTGGGATTGTTGAGAACATTTTTCTCTTTCTGGCTATCTTCCTTTTTGCTAATCTTGCATATCAAATGGGATTGGTTGTATACGATGCCACGTTACCCTTCATTACTGATAAGGATAAAATTGGTAAAGTTGGTGGATTGGGTGTAGCAATTGGTTATTTTGGATCCTTCATTGCTATTGGACTTGGATTTTTATTTACCTTGGGCTTTGCTATGGATGATTGGTACACTCAGGTCGCTGAATATAACGATGCAGGTGATTTAATCACAGCCGAGAAATTCCAGATGGGTTATATCCCAGTTCTCTACCCAATTGCAGCAGCTCTCTTCTTTCTATTTACCATTCCTCTGTTTACACTCAAAGAGAAACCAGTCAATACTGATGCTGAGAGTATCGAGGATGTGGTGGCTAAGGTAAAGGAGGAAGTCATCACGACTGCAAAAGAGGTATGGAAATTTAGTGATATGAAGTGGTTTCTTCTTGGTTGGTTGATTTTTGTGGATGTGGCAAATACAGTCATCCTCTTTATGACCCCAATTGTTGCTGTAGGTCTTGGATTTGGTGAGGGTAGTGATGTCACAGTAGTTTTGGGGATTGGTGTTGGTAGTGCAGTGCTATTCACATATTTTGTAGGTCAATTTGTTGACAACTATGGCCCCAAGAAGGGTCTTGATCTGATCACATTGTTATGGTTAATTGCCCTAATCATTGCCTTCTTCACCAATCTTACCATTGGTGGAATAACTACACCCAAATATCTCTTATACATATTTCCAATTATTGTTGGACCAGCTTTAGGTGGGTGTTGGGTAGTTCAGCGCAGTTATGTCTCAGAATTAGCACCACCAAGCAAAGTAGGTAACTATTTTGGGTTCTCCAACATATTCGGTCGGATTTCAGCCGCTATCGGGCCTTTTGTTTGGACAGGATCCATATGGTTCATGAGTAAGGTTCTATTCATCCATGTCAGTATGGCCACAAGGTTTGGAGTCTTAATCCTAGGTGGAATCATGATTATTGGCTACATCATTATGAAAGTAAAGGTGGTTGATCCTCATCAGGCATATCTAGCCGGTGGTAAATCTCAGGGAGATGGAACTTGGGTCAATGATAAAGGTGAGGTACTACTCAGTTCAAAGCAGAGAAGTTAGATATATAATAAAATTGCAGCAATAATTAACAATATACCAGGTATACCTGATCCAATCAGTAATAAACCTAATACAAAATAAAACATTGCCTTTATCTTAGCTGATTTGAAGATAGTTTTGTATTGTAATGGCAGGTAATCATTTTCAATCTCTATCAATAGGATGAGCACACCCATGAGCATCATGACTATATACATGGTAAATAGGTCCAAAAAGGTGTAATTAATGCCAAATATGGCAAGAAAACCAATCAGGATGAGTAAACCTGCCCCGAATATGGCAATCCAATGAGCATACTCATGGTTTGGATTTTTTTCAAAGGGATTCTTATCAAACATAATTGAATACAAGTTCACATTCTATAATAATATATAGCGTACTTCAAGGACATTTACTTAAGTTTAACCTCTGCCTCGATAATAGAGCGATTCTTCCACAATTTTTTGTCAGCATCTACTTGGAATAACAGCGTATACAGGTACAGAATTAGAAGGGAAATGATAAAACTTCGAACGAAGATCACACGTACCTGAACAGGGATATTATCAATTAAATCGGAATTCAAAGAAATAACTGCAAGTGACCCAACCAGGGAGCTAGTTTGAATGAATTTGAAAATAAACCGATCCAATAAGGAGGTAACAGATAATACCTCATTGGTGCTCTCCTTGTACAATCTAAGACCAATATCCTCCAAGGCAAAGTTCATTGGCTGTACGAAGGTGATAATCACCAAAGCTGAGATAAATGAGATAAATGGTGGATAGCTGCCATAATTATACAATGAATTGGATAGTAGAAAATCAAGTGCAAATAATGATATTGCTAGATTGGCATAGCGAGTAAGAAATTGAGCAATGCCCACTCTTCGCTTCTTGATCTTTTTATCCAGAAATGGCTGTGCAGTCACACCATAAATCCGTGCAATGAATAATCCTAATGTGGGGCTGAATATTTTAGCAATTGGATACCAAATGAGACAGGTTAGAAGTGATAAAAGAAAATACCCCAACCAAATGGTGATCTCTGGCTCTAAATCTGGGATAGTCATAGATTGTTCTAGCATGGCGACCTGATTTTCATAATCTGCCTTGATACCAATCAACACGATGATTCCAGCTGTGATTAGCACAATCTTGAATGAGAAAATAGTTCCAGCTCTAGTGATATAGGACATGAATATGCAATTCATGGGTCTGATTTTAGATATTTCTAGAGGAATGAGCTTTTTTGATTAATTTCTTCAGTAATTCATTTTTTAGAATATCACCCAGTTAACAATACAATAATATACTCTGTAGTGTACTATTAGGTGATGCATCTTCAATCAGATCTAGATGTGAACACCATTAATGGTACATTATTCACCCAATTGGAGGAGAATACTGTTCAGTGTCATGCCTGTGCACATCGATGCAGAATTAGAGAAGGCAAAAGAGGCATATGCAGGGTGAGATTTAACAAGGGTGGAAAACTGAGGGTACCCTACGGATATGTGGCTGCTCTGCATAATGACCCCATAGAGAAAAAACCATTTTACCATGCCTACCCCAACTCTTATGCCATGTCCATTGGTATGATGGGATGTAATCTTCGCTGTAATTTCTGTCAGAACTGGCAAATATCTCAGACATTACGGGATCCTGATGCTGGAGTACGCCCACGTCAGGCAAATATTGAGGATATCATTAATCAGGCTATAGCATCAAAATCTCGATCCATCATATCAACCTATAATGAACCTCTCATCACCTCTGAATGGGCTCATGATATTTTTAGCAAGGCCAAGGAACATAATATGGCAACTGGATTTGTGTCAAGCGGAAATACAACACCAGAAGTACTTGATTACCTAAGACCTGTCACTGATCTGTACAAAATAGATCTGAAAACTTTTGATGAGAACAATTACAAGTCCCTTGGCGCAGACCTAGATTCGATCCTGAAATCGATTGAGAATGTGTACAGAAAGGGTTTCTGGTTGGAATTGGTCACTTTACTAATTCCTGATTTCAATGATAGTACCAAGGAATTAACTGCCATGGCTGAATATATCGCTGATCTTGATCCACACATTCCTTGGCATCTATCTGCCTATCATGCTGATTACAAGATGCAAAACAGGAACACGACTATGAATGATCTTGAGGTTGCAGCCGAGATTGGTCGAAAGGCTGGATTGAAATACATCTATGCTGGTAATATCTATAAGGGGAATAATTATCGGGATACACGTTGTCATGCCTGTGGTAATACTGTTGTAGAGAGAAGGGGATTCATGGTTACGAAGTACAGTATCGTGAATGGTAGCTGTCCAAAATGTGGAGAAGGAATTCCTGGAATTTGGGAAGATCCTCCAGAGAGAAAACGATTTTATTTATAATTGTATGATTGGTACATAGAAGGAGGCATAACCCACTCGGTACTGGTTCTTCTCAAAATTATTGGTTATTTGAGATGAATTCGAATAGGATAGTATTCGTACCATGTGATTATGTAAGAGTTTATTGAGGTATAACAGAGTAAATACTGGCCCATAGCCACACATGGTCATTCTTACTTCTGAACGGAATTTCTCTGCCTTTTCAATCTCACCAGCTGAAATAATGTCCATCATCTTCTGATCATGTTCCATGAGTAATTCATAATCTCGTTCATGGGAGAAATCACTGGAAGCTATAATCGCAATTTTTTTATCATGAAAGTGTTCAACCACTGCTTTGAGAAACTCTGCCAACACTTTGTAGTTTTTCTGATCCTTGAAACAGATGGGGAAGAACTTGAAATCATCATACAAGTATTGCAAAAATGGAAGTTGTATCTCAATTGAATGTTCCTTGATATGAGCCATCTCATCTATTTTAGCATCGACTTCACCAAAATCAAAGGATTTTGAGAATTCTAATATATCTCGATCAATGTTTACCACACCATATGGTGTTTCCCAGTCCTCTGCAGAGAAGGAAATACCTGATCCCATGCCAGTATGGTTGGGCCCCATAATAATGGCAACATCTATACTGGGTAATTGTTGCTTTAATGCGGAGTAGGAATGGGTTGCAGTATATCCTGAGTATACATATCCTGCATGTGGGGCTAGCACACCTACCACCCTATTCGCATCATTAATTCCATTAGGTATCGATCCAACCCCAAATCTATCATCCAAGTATAGTTTTTCCATTTGTTTATTGAGTGATTCAGCAGTTCCTGGATACCATGAACCACTTATAGGTGATCTACGTGTCATTCTATCAACTTTTAGGAATTTCAAGGAGGGTGAATCTATTGCCAAATGGATCTGCAAATATTGCTTCCATTCCCAATAGTGATTTATAGGGTGGATAGATAAATTCCACTCCCAGACTTGCTAACATCTCATAGGTTTCTTGACAATTATTGGTTGAGAATGTCCACAGACTACCCTTGCCAATCTTAGCCTGTACTTCTTTGATGATCAATTCATTCTCACCAGCACGAGGTTTACGTAGCAAAAATTGAATTTCCTTTTGATTTTTTGGTGATACAGTCAACCATCTCTCTGTAGTGGTGGGGATAGCAAGATCCTGTCTTTTTTCGAAACCAAGTTTCTCAGTATAGAATTTCAGTGCTTCATCTTGATTTCCCACAAGAATGGATGTAACAATTAATTTGTTAATGGTCATGATTGAGTACTTGAGTTTGTTATTATTAATTGATGTGGCTCAATGTTCTCCTTTTGATAAATTTATCAAAAATATCTGTGTAACCACGATGACGCAATAAACTATAAAATCAAAGGTCTTAAAGATCAAAATTATGAGTGATGTCATATCCATCCAAGCAAAATGGATGCTGGGGCCAGATAATGAAACTTTAAGAGATAAACATGTGATCACCGAGGGTGGTAAAATCAGTTATATAGGCGGATACGACTCATCACTAGTTCCAAGAGATGCTGTGAAATTACATTATCCCCGGGGATTGATCGTACCCCCCTTCATCAATGCCCATACACATTTGCCTGAGACACTTATTCGAGGACTTATCGATGATGCTGATCTTCATGAGTGGTTATTCAATCATGTATGGAAAGTAGAACCAAAAATGCTTGCCTCAGATGCTCGGGTGGGTGCTCAATTAGGGATTGCAGAGATGTTCAAAACAGGTACTATTGGATTTGTAGATCAGTATTTCTATAGTGATGAAATTGCACAGGTGGTCATTGAAAGTGGAGCAAAAGCATTTCTAGCTCCATCTATCTTTCCTAATACTCCTGAGCATGAGAAAATTGAGGATTCCTATACAAATAACCTACGAATGATAGAAAAGTGGCATGGTAAGGACAACCGTCTATTCTTTGGATTTGGTCCTCATGCACCGTATACTGTGGGTGAGGATCTTTATCTTAAGATCTACGAGCAGGCGAGTAAGTATGATACCTTTATTCACACACATCTTCATGAGACAAAGCGAGAAGTAGAGGAAGCACAGGAGAAGTATGGCAAGAGCTCTATCCAATCTTTTGCTGATATAGGCATTCTTGATAGAATTTTCGCAGCTCATTGCATCCATATGGATGCACATGACAGGGAGTTAATGCTTAAAAATCACGTGACCATTCTTCATAATCTGCAATCCAATTTAAAAATTGGAGCTGGAATTGCACCAATCCCAGAATACTTAGCTATGGGTCTGAATGTTACACTAGGTACTGATGGAAGCGCATCAAATAATAATCTAGATATGCTTGAGGAGGTACGATTAACAGCTTTACTTCATAAAGGTCTGCACCATGATCCAAAAATCGTGAACACCATAACTGCCTTAAATCTTGGTACTAGAAATGCATCTAAACTCTTCCCAGAGGGAGTATATTCTGGAATTATAGATGTTGGTCGGCCTGCAGATCTTGTTGTGGTAGATCTCAGCTCTGTAAACATGACACCTGTAATTAATCCCCTCTCCAACTGGATCTACTCAGGTAATGGAAGTGATGTGGTTCTAACCATGGTAAATGGAAAGTTAGTTTATCAAGATGGGGAGTTATTAACATTGAATGAGAGGAGAATAAAGGAGAGCGCTCAGGAATCAACAGAACGCATGATGGCAGATGCTGACTACACCGCACGTGAATTCAGTTAATATTTGATGTACACTACCAACCTGTCATTTGCACGAATTACATCATTACGAAGTGCCTCTCTGAATATTCCCTCCTCAAGCTTCTGAATATAGAGGATCATAATGTTTTTTTCTTCAAGTTCTTGGACGATTTTGTCATCAAATGGATCCTCTTCATACACCAGATGTTCGAAGAGATGTCCATTGGTAAATACCTGTGATGGTGCAAGAAAATTGGTTTTGGTGAATGCTGTCAGCAATGCTTCGGATATAATCCTCTGTGGTGTTACCACTGCATCAGCACCAATCTCAACCAATGATTCAATTTCATATTCATATGGCACGAGTTGTACCAGATGTGTGCGTTTCTGCAACTGTTTGAGTGTGACACCGAGAACCATGGAGGAGGTGATATCATCAAAAGTACATATTACCATATCTCCATTCTTTATTAGACGTTCGAGTAATTCAATGCCAGTTTCGAGTGTCCACTCATAATTGACATATTCCTTATTCTCAATTGCCTCACGTTCCCTTTGATTTTGCCATAGAATTATGGCATTTTCTGGTCCCAATCCAAGTCTGGCAATGAATTCATCAACAAATTCAGGGTAACCTGCAAAGATGACTCTCTTATGACTCACCTTCTCAAAGTCTTTTACATCAAATTTCGGTTTGATTAGCTCCTCCTTATCTATAGCTAGTAATTTACGATTTCTTTGGCTCTCTGGTATTTTATTTTTCTCATCAAGAGTGTATAGTTCTTCAAGAATGGATGGATAATAGCTGGGTGAGAATTCATTTAGATTGGTGTTAATTATTCCCAATTCAAGTGCATTCTCAAAATATGCATGATGATCAAACTCTAGTGGAACATAGACGTAGCCCAATCTGTTTTCATATGTCTTCATATTATCGATCGTATCCAGAGTGATGATCTCCTGATGATACAAATTAGCTCTGATGACATTGATAAGGTAATGAAATTGTGAAATCGGTTTGTTAATACCAGCATATCTTGCGATATTATAGGTAGTGTTACTGCTCAGTTCAGCGTAGATATTGAGTTCCGGAGCTAGTGACCTGGCAAGTATACCTGTCTGAATCGTCTGATTGTCATCAGATAATACTAGGAATAATCCTTGTGCCTGATCGATATTTAGAATCTTCAGCACATTGGGTTTGGTGATATCACCCGAAATCACCTCCACCTTGCGATTAATAGATACACTTGATCGTGAGGCATTTTTCTCAACCACTACTACTTTTTTGATCTGTCTATCAATGAATAGCTGAGCTAGTCTTCTACCTTTAGCTCCATAGCCCCCAATTACAATATGATTCTTATAACCTAGAGGTTTAGTTGGTAATGTTAGCTGAGAATCCAGCTGAAGTCTAATAATCCTATCCACAAGATATTGAGAGGCCAAACCAATAAATGAAATGCCTGTCACAATGAGAATGATGGTGATCACCTTGGTGATTGGTTGTGTTGCTACCAGATCACCATATCCAACTGTGGTAATGGTAACGACGATATAATAAACCGCATTCAACCAAGTTGTATTCTCCACATATTTGAAGACAATGGTAGATATAATGGTCGTGGAGAGAAAGAATACCAGTAATATCTGACGAACAGGAATCTTCATTTGACTGCCGGCTAAAATGGAGCGAATATGTTCATCCTTTGATAAAATATATCGTATGCTAATGGTGAGAAAAATTATCAAGATGAATAATTCTGTAAGTAAACCAGTGATCGCAAGAAAACTGAAAATATTGAAATCCTCGTTGAAGGATAAGGTATATGTACCTGTAAAAAATATGTTGAATGTTTTAGCGATAGCCTCTAATGTATCATGATCTTGCAAAAGTGCGAAGAAGGCCACAACATTGAGGGCCAGGATAAAGAAAATGAAATAATGAGACCAGTTCAACTTCATTGTACTCAATTGAAGATAGTGATTTATCCTATTAATTCTTACCTATAGTATCTTCGATGATGTTAATTCTCTAGATCTAGATCATCTAGGTCAGAAAATAAATCTGCCTCCTCTGGTTCTTCTAGTACATCCTCTGGTATCTCAACCTCCTCATTTATCCTCTCCTCCGGTTCCTCGTTAACAACAGCTTCAGATACTTCAACAACTTCCTCATCCTTACTGATAATCCTATCCTCCTTCTGAAGATCCGCGGTTAGATCTAGCATATCTCCAAATAGGTCCTGCTCTTTAACCTTCGTCTTGATCTTCTTCACATACTCCTCATGTTTATCACGATCTTCTTTCTTGATTATCCGGTCATCTGCCTTCTTCATATCGTCCTCAAGAGGAATTAAATCATCAAATAAATCATCACTCAAGATAGGAGATTGAATACATTGTTAATAATAACTTTTATTGCACAAAACTGAATTAATTGTAATTTGAGTTGAATTTTTTGAGTGCTTTACCTAGGTTTTTGAAACACTAAATTGTTGATGAATTGTGGTAAGATCTCCAAATATCACCAACTATATTCTGTTGCTCCTTACAGTGATAGCATGGGGTGCATCATGGCCCACAGGATCAATTGTGGCTCATGCATTGCCTGCATTGTTTGCAGCATTTCTGCGCTATACAATTGCACTTCCGGTATTTATTCTTGCTGCATATATACTCGAAAAGGATAGAATCCTTGATGATACTCAACCGAAATCACTGAAATTTCATCTAAAGCTTGTATTCCTGGGCAGTCTACAGATCTCATTGTACAATTATTTCTTTCTCACAGGTTTGAAATACACTTCCTCTAGTGATGCAACATTAATTATTGCAATTAATCCAACTATTACTGCAATTGTTGCAGCACTTCTGTATCTCGATGAACGATTAACCAAGGAGAGAATCACAGGTCTTATCATAGCTCTATTAGGAGTATCTCTCATTGTACTGCAATCGCCCAATCAAGATGTGGAGAATCGCATACTGGGTGATGCGATTATCCTCATTGCTGCAACTGTCTGGGCAGGATTTACATCACTATCAAAACCAATGTTTAAACATATCAAACCCTTGAGTTTCACTGCCTTGATCACATTTTATGGATGGCTTATCCTGGGAATCACCGCATTTATTGCTTATCCTTCGTATTTCAATCTTACAGTTATCAAATCTCTTTCTAACGATGTAGTATACTCTTTACTGTTCCTTGCCATCTTTGCTGCTGCATTTGCAAATATCTCCTTCAATAAGAGCATTGGGATCATAGGTCCTTCTAGGACGGCTGTATTTGTTAATTTAGTCCCCATTTTTGGAGTACTGTTTTCCATCCTCCTACTAGGTGATGCATTCTCATTATTCTATATCCTTGCCTTATTATTGATTATTTCAGGCGTTTATCTTGTAAATAAAAAGAAGAATAATAATACAACAGAAATCCAAAAAGATGAGTAAAACTTATTGTTATAAAAAACGAACATCTAACATAGTCCAAATGGATCATGAACTCAAAGACCTGATTTTCTCACTCTACCCCGATCCAAGTCTATCGGATAGGAAGATGAATTATTCTATACAGATTGTGGATCGCAAGAATTATTATCCACCAGAGTTGGAGGTCATAATTAACATTATTCGTAGAAGTGAGAGCCCCATTGAGCGAGAAAACGCCATAGATAATTTCTATGAGTACATCAACACCAAGAAGAAGGAATTATCAAATACCCTGAATAAACTGAAGAGTAGAGAAAAGATCAATTTGAGGCCAATCTATTTTCTTGTAAATGATAGGAATGAGGTTTTGAAGGATATACAGGGGCAGTACATTCATGTTGGTGGTCCATTAATTGGTGGCAACATGGTTTTAGGTCATGAACTGGAGAAATTAGTTCCAGAAAAAGTATTCAGCCTGCTAAAATTCGATTCGAAAAATGTATGTATGGAATTAGATCATACTACAGCTAATGTCAGTGGTAAACATGAACAGATCTGTAATTCTGTTAAAATATGCAATAATTGTGAATTGCACCTTGAAAACCTTCCTCTGTACCTTGAAGGTCAGTTTTTCAAACTTATCAGAGCTACTAAATTCTATACTGATCAATATGAGAAACTCTCCACTCTCAATGATTTTGCACCAATTATGGATAGCTCACTAGTAGCATCTCAAGCAATGTTAGAGGCGAATTTCTCCACATTCAATCCCTTTCCTGAGATCTTGAAGCAGAAACTGGACCAATATAATATTCCACAGACCACATTACCTGATTTTCTGGGAATACAGAAGTATGCTCAGGTAAAAAACCTAAAAGCCTCTTTACTGGGATTCAGTTTCATCTCTGATGGAAAGAAGTATGCTCTGACCAGTGGTGACCTATTTGATGGATTAAAACATGTACTGATTGCCGAATCAACTCTAGAGGCATTACAGAGTTTTGTGATTAATACCAAACGAGATGCAGAGCTAAGACGAAGCATCATTGAATATGAGGACAATATCACTCGGATTGGTAGAGGAAATGTCAATCAATTTGAAGGAAGATTGTCAGAGAGTATCCGAAACAAGGTTGGCAGAAAATCTATGCATCGTAAGCTAGATAACGAGCAGGAAACACTGCATAGAATCCCACTGGGGATCTTCAAATTTATTCAAGGTCCAACAGGATATAGATTTCTACTCACCTCATTTGATGAAACTGAAATGCCCATTGAGTATATATCCTCTCTTGATGTCTTCAATAGCGTGGCACAGTTGATAATAAATGGTTCTCTGGCAATTTTTGATTACGCAGTTGATGTATTTTCTATTCATCTTCAAATTGGATCACTGAAGTTTGCTGTTTTAATACAGCCAAATAGCTCAGTGCGAGAGTTATATGAAGGTATGGTATTAATTGAGATACAGGCTCTAGATGAATTGGAAGAACTATTTCAGGTGAGAGGAAGAAAAATTCCTGGATGGGTAGATAGATTCATTGATACTTTCGATCTAACACAATTTTTCCAGCAGTATGATCTTATAGTTTCACAGATGGGTGAACTGTTGAGCTCTACAATCAGAAATGTCGATCTTTCAGAACCTGATATATTGCAGATCTTGGAGAATAAATTTCCATTAACTGCAATTTCCAAGCGGATTCTTTCTGATAAAATTGTACCGGTGCTGTTGAGACGTATCCTAAAAGAAATAGAGGATTTCGAGGCAACTTCTGGGAAGGAACGAGAATACGTGCAATACAAATCATATAATCCTGAAGTACGATCATTTGGCAAAGAAAACATCGCTACTAAAGCAAGCAATGAACAGGCAAAATTAACCCATCTGGAGAAGGAGATGAATGATTATAACGAAGGCCTATTTGAGTTTCTGGTAAATTCAATACGAAGAGGGGATATTCCTCTTGATCATGAGGGGGAATCATTCTACGAGAAGATACGCAATGTATTCGAGGATATCAAAATCGCACTAGTTGATTTTGGGCTTATTCCACAGCAGTGGGTATATGCCTCCAATCTGCAGATTATGGATACTTATACTTCTCAACAAAAATGGTTGCGATATTCCTTTGAATCTCAGCTCAGAGAAGTGATTGAGAAAGAACTGACAGATAAAGATCACAAGCAATTACTTGACTATCATCATTCTAAACATCAGGTTTATAATACTTTCGAGGGGAATATTGAGGGAGATTTCTATGTTGGCATGAAGAAGGCATTTCTCTACTTTAATCCCAAGATCAAGCGATTCAAAGAGCAAATCGGTTCCGTTCATTCGATTTCAGATCTCATCACTTCTCTGGAACAACTAGAACAAACTCGTAGAGCTGAGATAAAGGTTAATTTGCCCAAATTACCCAGTTTTAATAGAATTTGATTAACTTCAAAGGTACTTATAAGTAAATCACTAAGGTGAAAAATAAAACAAAAATTTTAGATTTACATAACAATATTTGATCTAATACGTTCTACTATGCCTGAAGAACTAATTATAGTACTCCGCTATCTTTTATGACTACTTTTTGGGCTGTCTTTCCTGTTTGTGAGCCAACACCCTCAATCTTCTTGACAACATCCATTCCCTCTACTACAGAGCCAAATACTACATGCTTACCATCAAGCCACTCAGTCTTTACTGTGCATATGAAGAATTGGGAACCATTGGTGTTAGGTCCAGCATTGGCCATGGATAAAATTCCAGGTCCAGTGTGTTTTAACTTAAAATTCTCATCCTCGAACTTATTGCCGTAGATAGATTTGCCTCCAGTGCCATTGTGGTTGGTGAAATCGCCTCCTTGGCACATGAAGTTGGGTATGACTCTATGGAATGAAGAGCCCTTGAAGCCGAATCCCTTTTCACCGGTGCATAAGGCACGGAAATTCTCTGCTGTTTTGGGTACAACATCGGCCCGTAATTCAAAGACGATACGTCCAACATCTTGACCACCAACGGTCATATCGAAAAATACTTTTGGATTTGTCATATTATATCCCTTGTTAAACCAAGCACCACTTAGGTAAACAAAAGTCTGTTTATTGGAGGAAGCAAAGCTGAACAAAAATGATAGTAATTCCTTGGTAAATTCTTAGAATGTATCCGAAATTACATGTGAAGCCCCAAGTGAACTCAATACTTCATCCAAGTTCTCAATGCTGCAGGTGGCTTGGTTGTTCTGATATTGTATTCTACCATCATAGAAATATGCCAGTTGATTATTTTTAATAATGCTAAGATCTCTTTTACTTGCTATTATTTTTACGTTATCGAATAAAATGAGGTATCGATTTACTTCCAAATTGATAGTTTCATCTTCCTCCTCCGTAAACTTGGGAACATCATTTGAAATCTCATTTCTCAATCTCAATACATCCAGGTCTGCCTTTTGTTTAGTATATGTAACAAAGTCTAGATAATCCTCTCGAGTTTGGTTTGGATTTCTCCACATCATTTGTGTCCACTGATCCAGAATCGCAGATATTTGCTTTCCCCTGAATCCAATAGCTTTGGCATCATTTCCATTCACAGGGAGTTTCCTATCCAATAATGCAAATTTCTCTGCAAATATGTCATCGAATTCAAGTTTTTTCTCATAGAGTACTGTATTCAAAACAAGTATATCTGTAAGCAACTTATCTGCAATGAATTCTTTTTTTCTCCGGATAGGGTTGCTTATCCTATGTAACCAGCGGATTATCTCCTGTTCTCCTGCATATTCAATGATCGTTGACGGAATAACCGCTTTCGAGAGGATCTCAATGTACTCCTCAGTATACTTACCGTACCCTACAATCCGGTTGAATAACTCATGTGTTTCATGCAGTTTGAGATACTCATGGAAGAGAAGTGCGTAATTTAATTCCATATTTGCTCCTCCAAGCAGATCAAATCTGTTCAGAGTTAATGAGAAGTTAATCTCGCTGATACCTGGAAAAAGGAGATCAATGAGTCCGAGCTTATGGAGTAAATGAATTGCTTCTTTACCATACATAATAATCTCCTTCATCTCAGTTGCTATACGTTCAGGTGAGATACTATGCTGATCAATCAAATGCATGGTCTCTTTCATGGCTGTATAGGTGTTTACCTCAATCTTATAGGAAAATCGAAGTGAAAACCTGCAGGCACGAAGAATTCTTAGAGAATCCTCTTCAAATCTCAATTTTGGTTCTCTAACCGCTCTGATGAGTTTTCGTTGAATATCTTCCACTCCATGAAATGGATCAATAATACTACCATGAATATCTGCAGCCATGGCATTGATAGTGAAATCTCGTCTGGCAAGATCTTCATCAAGGTTGGCAACAAATTGCACAGTATCTGGTCTCCGTCCATCACTGTATTCACTCTCTACCCTGAAAGTCGTGATCTCATACAACCTTCGTTTATGCCTTACAGCTACTGTTCCATGTCTGGCACCAAAATCAATGATTTTTTTATCGGAGAAGACTTGTTTAATCTCCTCTGGATGTGCTGAGGTAGTGATATCATAATCCGCTACTCTCCTATGCAATAAAGTATCACGAATCGAACCACCTACAACATATGCTTGATATCCATGGTCAAGTAATCTCTGCATGATGAATTTTACCTGGTCGGGTAGTTCAATGCGATCCATAATACTGATTATTGCTCATCCATAAAACTATGTTTCGAAACTAGACATATAATTTCCTCATTTTCGCAAGGTTGCTGTCATCATGGTGAGTTCATCTCTTACCACCCACCCCATGGATTTATAGAATTCAATAACAGCTGCATTTCTATTCTCAACAAATAAGTGAACCTTAACTGCACCATTCTTATTGAAATAATCCATGGAGTATGCCATCAACTGTTTTCCATATCCTCTCCGCTGATATTCTGGATGTACTGCTAAATGGTGAATGTATCCCCTTCTCCCATCCCATGCAGCTATAACTGTACCTATGATAATTCCCTCATTCTCTAGGATAAAAAAAGAATCGGGATTTCTATCTGCAGTTTTCTGAAGTTCATCCCTCTGATCTGATAGGGTGATAGTCAGATCTGTCTTTTCCCATAATTCTATTACCTGTTCGTAATCCTTCTTCTCATACGTTCTAATACGTTCTGCCATGTTTTCTTGATGCAATATATTAATTTAAGCTAGATACTCTATTCTTGAATCTTCACCCATATTTCCAAGGATATCCCAGCGATTCGATCATCTCTACAAATTGATTGCGATGTGCACCACTACAACCCTTTTTGTCAATGAGAAAAATCTTTTCCTCAGCCATAGTCTTATCCCAAGCTTCTGTCACAGCTTTTTCCAGCATATCCTGATTCTCACATAACTCTTTGTGGTTATATTTAGGGATTATATGACCCATGTAATACTCCTCACGGTCAAGTTGTCTTTGAAATGTTGCACCATAATGTGTTCCACCAATCCCCACAAATGTGAGTTTATCAAATTTCTGTGGAGCATGGACCTCATCAATCATCCAGGATATTGCCTTGGCAACTGCTGCACAGGCTTTGGTATCCCTCCATTCAGCCTCAGTTCCACCAGTCTCCATATAGATAAGTGGTGCTTGTAATGCACTAGGGCCGTGATGTGTAACCTCGATGGAGATAATATATTCTCCAAGTAATGCTTCATCTCGTGCCTTAATTAGGTAATAATATGCCTTGGTCAACATAATCGGTGGTGCACGTGCACATTCCTGATCTCTTCCACCATAAATTGTTGCCATGCCAAAAATGCCAGTAGTATGCACTAATAATGCCTTCTGACCAGATTTGGCTGAATGCTTGCTGGCAAAGATAACAAGATCTGCCTCAAGATGATCTGCAAGGTAATCACTGTGTATCTGATCAGCAGGAATGGTTAAAATAGTTGATTGATCATTTTTATGCAGATAATAAGTTCCATCTGGCCAAATATCTGGCACAGATTCTATGATTTCTTCTTGATATACCCCATACTCCAGTAAACTGGCTCTCATATTCATGCCAGCAATATCCAGTTGTGAAACAATAATGATTACTGTGTTCTTGATTTTGAAAGTCATACCTTCTACTAATTTCACGGCTAAACTTGTGTTAAAAAATATTCGTTTATGGTAGGATTTGCTTGACGATAAAGGATGCTTCAAATTCTTGCAGGTCTTTGTATCCCTGACCTATTCCGAGATAGAGAATCGGTTTACCGACAGTATGTGCCACTGAGAGAACTCCTCCTCCCTTGGCATCACTATCAATCTTGGTCATGATCACACCATCAATTCCAATATCCTTATTGAATTGTGCTGCTTGTCTGACTACATCATTTCCAGCTAGAGAATCTCCAACAAAAATCTTCAAGTCAGGATCTGACATACGTACTACTTTACCAAGTTCTCTTACTAGATTGATATTGTTCTGCATTCTACCAGCTGTATCAATAATCACCACATCCACTCCCTTGGCTTCTGCATGGTCAATAGCATCAATGGCAACTGCAGCTGGATCTGAACCTTGTTCTTGCTTAATGGTACGCACACCGAGTTTCTCACCATGTTTACTCAGCTGCTCAATGGCTCCAGCCCTGTATGTATCACCTGCAGCCAGTACTACACTGTAGCCCTTATCAAGAATAGTCTGGGTTAGCTTGGCAATGGTAGTGGTCTTTCCAGTACCATTTATTCCTAGCATGAGAATAACATACGGTCTCTCTTCTTTCTTGGCCTCTTTAATCTTGGCAAAAATATCCACTAAATCCTCTTCAGGGACTTCCAAAATCCGGTAGACTGCTTTGGTTAATGCCTCTTCAATCATAGGACGTGCACTTTTGAACCTGGAATGTTCGATATTCATCAATTCTTCTTTTAGTGCCGCACCTAGCGCTTCTGCAGTTCCCACAGCCACTTCATTCTTGATCATGATATCAATTAGTTCATTAATTATAGGATTTAGCTCTTTATCACTTAATTCCTTGATTTTGACTTTCTTTAGTATGCCAGAAAATCCTTTTTTTAGTTTATCAAACATAATTATCCCGCTCGTTGAAGTTGATTTAGATAGTTTTGTAAATTCTGGGCAATATCTGCCAGTTTCTGATGATCTTCCATCAATTTTTTACGGTATTCCATCATCTCAGTCTTTCTACCAACGATATAATCAATGGCTCTATCTGGATTGATGGGAACTACCACTCCAGATCCCACACTCAATAGAATTTCCTTAATTCCCGTGAGTTTTGCCTTAATAGATATTAAACCACCTAGAGGGATAATTATCTCCTCATCTGCATCATTGGCTTTTATGCCATTTATAGTCAATACACTGGTCTCAAAATCACCAAGCACTGAATTGATATTATCCAGTTGGCTTTCGAGAATCTGTATCTGTTCAACTACAGTTTGGTATTGTTGGTATACCTGTTCGGGACTAGGTGCTTGTTGACTCAAGTAGCTCAATCCTGGGTAATGACAAAGGAACTCTCATCCATTTGCTGGAATATGGGGCTTCTTGCCTCCTCAGGAGTTATCTCTACGATACCTCCATCCTTGGGAATTAGAATATCCTCTCTTTTCACCCTGTGTCTTGAACCAATTTCTGAAAATACTTTCTCCAGTACATCTTCAACTTTATGAGCACGTACTTCCATCATTAATGGAATTTTCATCTTTTTCTGTGTTTTCCTTAATTCTCCGGTTACTCTGTATACTTTGACCATATGCTAGGCGTGTAGTATTGTTTTATAAATGATTATTTCTAAGACAGAAAACACAACAACTATCTATCACAACGTGATAAAAACGATATTCGTCAAATTCTAAACAATTTCTAATGCAGAGATTTGGTTTTCATACACAGGCTTTTATATTTACTATTGAATGCAAATAGGGAAAAAACGTGATTAGATTACCAGTAAAAATTCTAGATATTCGTTCTGTTGATAGTGTGATGATGATCTCCAAGGATACAGCCTCAAATCTGAAATTGCGACATGATTCACTTGTCACACTCAAGAGTGATATTCAAGAAATAGTGATGAGCCCTATAGTTGTGCAGGATCTTATATCCGATGATGTGGCAGCAATTTCTCCCAAAGATGCTGAGTGGTTAGGATTGAAGGAGGATGACATGGTCACCATTCTTGCAAGAAAACCACCTATTACATACGATTTTATTAAAACAAAAATTGGGGGCAATCCATGGTCTATTAATGAAGTTACCCAGATCGTCAATGATATTTCAAGAAGAAAACTCACCAAAGTAGAAGTATCCACTTTTGCCCTGGTTAGCCAATTCCATGGATATAATAATGATGAATTAGTTACCATGACCAAAGCCATGGCTGAGGCTGGCACTCAATTTGATTTCAAGGAGCCTGTGTATGAGAAGCATTCTATTGGTGGTATTCCTGGTAATAAGGTCTCTCCAGTCATCGTGGCAATCATTGCAGCAGCTGGTTTACTAATCCCCAAGACCTCTTCACGTGCGATTACCTCACCCGCAGGTACAGCTGATACGATGGAGGTACTTGCCAATGTCTCCTTTACTCCTGAGGAGGTATCCGAAATAGCACCAAAATCACGAGGTATGATTGTGTGGAATGCACCACTGGAACTCAGTCCACTTGATGATATCGTGATTGGAGTGAAACGTGAGTTGGGTATAGATCCACAGGATCAAATGTTGGCAAGTATTGTCTCAACCAAAGTGGCCATGGGAGTTGATAAGCTGGTATTTGATATTCCAACCGGTCCGCAGACTAAAATGCCTTCAAGAGCAAAAGCAATAGATTTTGCTCATGACTTGATAGGCCTATGCAGACAAGTAGACATAGGTGTGGAATCAGCACTAACCCTGGGTAATCAACCACTTGGAAATAATATTGGTCCTTCTCTAGAGGCTCGAGAGGCTCTGGAAGTATTGGAAGGAAGAGGACCTAATTCAGTGATTGAGAAGTCTATTGAGCTGGCAGGTATATTGCTGGAGATGGCAGGATTGAGCTCTGCTGGTAATGGTGCGACTACTGCTCATGAGTATATCAAAACAGGAAAAGCTCTGGTAAAATTCCAGGAGATTATCGAGGCTCAGGGAGGAGATCCAGATATGACCTCAAAGAAGGTCGAGGTGGGTACATATACCGATACTGTGAAGGCTGCGACAGATGGATATATCTCGAGTATCGATAATCGTTACATCAAGAAGATACTATCCGCCGCAGGCTGCCCCAGAGATAAGCTAGGGGGAATGGTGTTGCATAAGAAGAATGGAGAGTTTGTTAGTACTGATGATCCCCTGTACACAATCTATACCAGTAGTGACACTAAATTAACAGCTGCTTTACAGGTGGCAAGAACACAAAATCCCTATACTATTGAGGGAATGATCATCTCAAGAATCAGCTCCATTTCAGAGAAAAATATCTAATCCACATCTATTCGTTTAAATGAGCACACAATCCCCATATATTTATGAATCTTGATCAGATCTATATCCCACCAAACTGTCAAATTATCAAGGAAAAGGAAGTGTTCACTCCTTTATCTGATCACGAGATTAGAGAGAAACTACTTCATCTTACTGATAAAATAACACAGAGGACTTTGGTAGTGATTAATGATGCTCATCGATCCACCCCCTCCGCAAGAATCTTAAAGCTCCTTGCAGAGCTGCCTCATACGATTGAAGGAATAATTATTGCCACTGGTACTCATGCTCCTCCGACGGAGAATGAACTCAAGGGACTATTGAAAGGAATTGATAAAAAATTGAATGTTCCTGTATTTATTCATGATTGTCATGGTGACACAGAGTATTTGGGAACCACAACTCGTCATACAGAGGTACATATTAATCCCATCATCAACAACTATCCCCATATTCTTACAATTAACTCAGTGGAACCCCATTTCTTTGCAGGATACACAGGTGGAGTAAAGTCTATTATTCCTGGATTGGCCAAACATGAAACAGTGGTGAAAAATCATTCATGGTCTCTAGATGAGAATTCAGGTCCTACTCAAGTTTATGATAATCCCTTACAACAGGATCTATGGGAGGGATTTGATTTTGTATTGAATAGAGGTATCGAGGTATCTACAATCCAGTTGGTAAGTTCTGCTGATGAAATCGGATTTGTATCAGCTGGATCAATGAAGAAGGCATTTGATGAGGCAGTAGAGGCGGCAGAGCAGGTATATGTACACAAAATAAAAGAACCTGTAGATGTATTGGTGAGTTTTGTCTTTCCTCCTCTCAATAGATCACTGTATCAGGCACAGAAAGGTATTGAGAATACTCGCGCAGTACTAAAATCAGGGGGTAGTATGATTCTTGTAGCACAATGTCCAGAAGGTTTGGGTAATGATCTATTCTACCAGACCATGACTAAGTATACCACTCCTGATGAGGTCATTTCATCATTATCCCGAGACCAATACAATTTTGGTGACCATAAAGCTATGAAATTTGCCACTCTTGCGAGAGATCATTCCTTCTTTCTTGTGAGTGATCTTAGCTCTAAACGTACCCAGCAGGTATTTGGACAACGCTTATCAATGTACGAGCTGGAAGATGAACTCAGAAAGGCTTCTGGGCTTGGAAAATCAATTCTTATCGTTCTCGATGGTGCAATGAATACCTTAGTGCTTGCCTAATCACTCTCTTTTTTCATAAATATACATTCTTCCCCTTCCCAGAGTACTTCTGCATTGGGGTCCCGCTCAACGAGAAAGGCAGTATCATTATTCTGTAATTCATCGGGTACATTATCAAAAACATATACTCTTTCTGCTTCTGGAAGTAGACTATCAACCTCTGTTGCACGAATACATGATAACTGTTTGTAGATCCTTTTACTCACCGCTATCTCCTGGGCCTGTCTCAATATCCCCTCTGATTCATTGACAACCACAATCTCCCGTTCTGTTGTGGGAAGATACTTGAGAAAGAGAATGGGTGACCCAAGAATGAATAGGGGCTTATCACTACTCTTCACATACTCCTCAACAGTGAGTTTCATAGATACTAGGAAATCTCCTCTGACAGTCTCCTTGATCTGACTGGGAAAACCAGTAAGTGAATGTCCAAGAAACTGCATATCTTCTTCTGCACCTTCTTTATCCAATCTCCATACTTCTTCCTTGACGATCCATCTATGCCCATTTTTACAGGTGACCTTTCCTTCAATCATCCGATCATCTGTGAAATCACCATCTATCTTCCACAGACGAGATTCCTTGCACACTGGACATTTTATAGCATCAATGTATTTCATTAACATACTAGTAGTATAGCTTGTGCAATAATTATACTTTTAGCTCAGTCCATTTCATATTGATCTATTTATACTAATCTAGAATAGCTATTTCTACATTAAATGATATTCTTCTTCCAATGGGTTTTTTATAATGGCAGTTATTATGAATGTATGACATGGACAACCACTCATGTTGGTATATCCAATATTGTGCTGTACTTCCTGCTTCCTAAGCAAAAACGAGAATTATTAAAAAGCAACCCAGTATCCTTCTTCCTTGTATCTCTAGGATCACTTATTCCGGATATGGATTTATTTTTTGGAGGACATCGTTATGCTACACATTCCTTATTTGTTCCACTCATATTATTGTTAATAGTACAAATAGTACCCATTAAGTCTACAGATTTGTCATTTTATCTAAAATACTTTGGATTTGCCTGGTTCACTCATATGTTTTTTGATATGACATTCGGGCCCATGGCTTTACTGTGGCCTATTGATGACAGGTTCTATGATATCAATATGGGAATACTGATTAATTTGGAGGGAAATAGCCTGTTACCCATGACAATTGCAGGTTTTTTCCTAAAGGTAATTCCCAGTGATCCAAATACTGGCACTGAGATTTACTTTGTTAATTGGTCTGTGGAACAAAGACTTGCATACTTTGGAACTGATCAGCTGGAATGGGGCATCTCTGATTTTATCGTACATGCTGTCATCTTCTTCTGGTATTTCTTCTTCATTTTAATTCCTGCCATAGCAGAATTACATGATCGGTATTTATTGAACAAATTTGATGGTTTTTCAAGATTAAAACAGAGTGTAACCAAGATATATCATAAACGCACGGATTGGTTACTAGTTTTCACAGTCATTTTACTTATGTATTTCAGTATCTATGCAGGTCCTTTGCAGGATAAACAATGGATTGAGACAGATGAGTCAACAGAATCATTTTGGATTTTGTCTGAGACTTCCAAACTAATCGGAATGAAAACATATACAGTAGCTGAGCAGTCAAGGTTAGAAATCAATGCGAGCATGTATCAATCAACAACAGAGTATGATTTCTTTGTTATGCAGATTGAAAAGAATCAAGCAGAATCAATAATGGGACATATCTCAAATCTAACTCAATCCTTTGATAATAAAGAGATCAACCAGTCCTCATTCATCTTATCCTATACAACCTACATGGCTAGTGTAGCTCAGTCAATAGTTCATTTTGATAATGAAACTGCAGTAGCATGGAAATTCAGTGGTACTACTGATATATCAATACTCTTTGGTTTGGCAAACTGGACGGAGAATACATCATTCATGAAATCACTGCATTTAAGTGCCATTTGGTATGTAGATAGAACTAGTGCATATATAAGGGGGATCTATTTCTTCAGTTTCTTTACTATCTTTCTCATAAGTATTTTATTCAAGAAACATTTGATTAGAAGATTCAAAGATGGAGCTTTGAGTGAATAAACTCCTCAAATTTCACTTTCTTGTACCGAAATCGCAGAAACCATATAATCAATGAACTACTTCACAAAATTATGACATTTGATGTTCATCAGGCAAAAATGCTGGAAATACTCAAACCTAGTGGTATTCGGAAAATGTTCGCCAGAGCAGCAGGATTGGAAGGAGTGATCTCTCTTGGGATTGGAGCTCCTGATCTGCAACCTCCCGAAGGATTGCTTGAGAGTTTGAAAAACCAACTAGATAAACGGTCACATGCCTATACACTGAATAATGGCATAGCTCCACTGCATGACAAAATTCGTACTCAGTATACAGAGGAGTATAACCTTGATATGAAGGAAACTGATGTAATTATTGGTGCAGGTGCAACACAATTGCTCTACGGTGCCATATTCGGTTATACTAATCCTGGGGATGAGGTTATTGTACCAGACCCTGGATTTGTCTACTATCCAACCATACCTCTGATGGCAGGTTGTACAGTAAAACCCATCTCGCTTGATGATGATTTTCAGATGTCTGCAGATTTAGTTGCCGAGACTGTTTCTCAGAAAACTAAGATGATGATCATCAATACCCCTGGAAATCCAACAGGTGCAATTCTCAATAAGGATTCTCTAAAAGCAATAGCTGATCTTGCCATTGATAACGATGTGATTATTCTGAGTGATGAGGTATATGAATTCATGGCTTTTGATGGAGAGAAGCATATTCCCATGGCACAGTTGGCACCTGATCATACTATTACTCTAAATTCATTTAGTAAAACATACTGTGTACCTGGTTGGAGGCTGGGGTATGCCATTGGAAATAGGGAATTATTAGCTCCACTCTCAAAAATCCATCCATTCATGGTGGCTAATGCACCTTCACTCTCACAATTTGCCATTGCAGATTTTATGGGAACTGATGAGGATAAGGCATTTAGAAAACAACTTAATACGGTGATGCAAAAGCGCCGAGATGTAGTAGTGGAAGAATTTGGTAAGATCGACGGAGTACAGTTCCCCAAGGTTTCGGGATCTTTCTATGCATTCCCCAAGATAGTTTCTCCCCATTATCCCTCTGATAATCCCGGATATGATTTTGCTGAGGATATATTTGAAAACACCAAGGTCGTAACCGTGGCTGGATCCGAATTTGGTGATTCTCGTAATGATCACTTCAGAATCTCTTTTGGCAGTGCTAGCACAGAAAAAATCACAGAAGCTGCTGATCGGATTCGAACCTATATTGAAAGTAAATAGATTAAATTGTTCGTAATATTTTTCGCAAACCTACTTTAACTGTCAATGTACCAACATCCAAATCAAAGGTCACAGATCTACCATAATTATTACCTACATCTTCTGCTAGTATAGGGATATTATTTGCTTCTAGTAATTTTCTTACCATTTCTGCATTCCTTTTACCCACGTCTAATGTAAGTGCCGTTTTTCCTGTGAGCTCAAACATACGGGCTCCACCAGCCATTTTGGCAACAAGTCGATCCCTCTTTCCTCCTTTGTTCATCACTGTTCTGATGGTTTCTGGTATTGCAGTGGTGGCATACTTGCCCAATTTATTATCTGAATCATGAGCTACATCCTCAGGTAGGAGAATATGTGCCATGGCACCTAGCTTTAATACCGGATCGTATATTATCAAGCCGATACAGCTTCCCAGAGCCAATGCTTCCAGTTTATCTGGTGCAGAAGCAAAAATTATATCTCCAATTCTTACAGGATGTGTTTCCATATTATCACCTAAACCTGATCCCAACCATCGCCATACAGTCTATCCATCAGGAGTTTCAAGCCTTCTTTATTGGGAATGATGAAGATCTCTCCCTTCAAGCTCTCATCTTCTGTGAATATATCACATTGGATCTGTAAGAGTTTGGACATGGGATTGTTTTCTCTCCCTACTACTTCTTGAATCATGGCTCCTATCATATCAATAGATATCTGAGGGATTGAGGGAAACCATACACTATCGGTAAAGGAATTGATTGCGGTTATCACATGATGCAACAGGATATTACCTGTTTCTTGAATGATCGATATCCCCACCTCATCCAATTCAGCCAGGTTATCTGGTGGTTCTGATGTACGCAATATTCTAAGAATATTCTTTGTAGATGTTTCATTGAATACCAATAGATAGTTTAGCATCTTGTTATCAAGAACAGTATCTACAAGGATACCAGTCATTATAGTCTCTGGAGATCCTGCTATTATCTCGGCAAAGAGGCTGATATCACGTAAATGAACATAGGGGATAGACATATCCACTTTTCGATGTAATAATTCTGATAATGCTGTTGCAGCATGACCAACCCCTATATTTGAGATCTCCTGAAACGCCTCTATCTCAACATCAGAGAACTCCGAACCCTCAAATTCCTCTTTATCAAATGACATGTGACCACCTGCAAAAATTATCCTATATGGAAATGCAACTAATTTATTATATTAAATTTGTTTTAATTAAGCTGTCTTGAAGATAGTTATTTTGTCGAAACTATTCCTTATCTAATAGTAATCAGGATCAAGAATCAGTGCTACCTCATCATACCCAAGGATGGTTGCACCAAGGAATCCCTCTGCTCTCACGGAATACACCTCATCAAGCTGTTTGGTTACAATTTCTCGCTGCTCTAAAATATTGGTTACTTTGAGTGCCACACGTCTTCCAGCACGTTCCCATAGAATAATTTTCTCCCTGCTCCTCCGTTTGAGTTTTAATGCTCTGGAATCTTCTTCCTCCACAACTGGATCTCCGGTTAGGCCCTCTCTTTTCAGCACATCTGTCAAATTCACAATTCTCACGTTGTATCCCTCCCAGTTGAGATATTGTGAATTCTCACGCATCTCAATTGATGGATCTCTGATAGAGAAAATCTTCTCAACATTGAGTAGTGGAATGGCAAATAGCTGATTCCCAATGGTGACGATCAAGGCATCAATAATAGCCAGTGTTTGGGGAATTCGGATAATGAATTTGGTTCCCATTCCTTTCTTCGTTCTGATCTGGATATTTCCATTGATCTCCTCAATCGTTTCCTTCACGATAGGCATACCTACGCCTCGTCCTGCCACATCTGAAAGTTCTTTGGCAGTAGAGAATCCTGAATGGAAGATGAGTGAAGCAACTTGAGCCCTTGTAAAGGGGGAATCTGGTTTAATCAATCCCTCTCGAATGGCTTTTGCTCTGATATTATCAACATCAATTCCTGAGCCATCATCCTCTACCTCGAATACTACTTCACCTCTTTCTCTACGTGCTGCTAGTCGGATGGTACCGGTGGCTCGCTTTCCTGCTTGTTTTCGTATTGCAGGATCCTCAATTCCATGTATCGCAGCATTTCTCAGCAGGTGTAGAAGTGCCTCGCTGATCTGATCAACAACTGATCTATCTATCTGAATATGGGTTCCTTGGAGTAGAAGATCAATTTCCATACTTCTTGAGTGAGCAATATCACGGATTGCACGTGGATACGTATCAAAAATTCGGGATAGATTCACCATTCTCAGGCCCATAACGGTATCCTGAATGGTGGAGATAGTATTATCAAATATCTGGAACTGCTCTGAAATCTCAGGTGTAATAGTATCTATTAAACTCTGGAATCTACCTCTGGTGATTACTAATTCTCCAAGTAGATCGACTACACTATCCAATTTATCGAGGTTTACACGAACTGATTGGATCCCTCGAACGGTAGTGGTTTTTGCTGCTCTTCTCTCTCTAGCTGGAGTGGCTTGTGGTGCAACAGTATCATGAAGTGCAGAGAGGACGACCTCTTTTACATCACCGACCTCTCTAATTGCAGATCTCAACGTTTTTTCGGTCTCAAAGGTGAGGATCTCCATCTCAATATCACCAAGGAGATTTCCATCTTCCAAGACATCGATTGGAGGATCACTGGTTAAAACCTCACATTTGCTCTCAATTACCCTGTATGCTTGGAAACCTCTTGCACCAAGCAATTTAGTGGATTCATCAAACCGGATGATGAGTTTGTACTTCTGACCGAGTTTCACGTCATCTTCTTCAGCTACTCCTTTCAGTTTACCTATGATTTTATTCACATCAATTTCTTCAATATCACCATCTGCCTCTATTGCATCATGAAATTCTTGCATCATATCTGCAGCAGAGAATAATGTTTGCATCAGAGTATCTGAGATCCTATCCAAGGTACTCAAGTGATTTTCTATTTCATGTGTTAATTTTGTAAGTGATTCAAAACCCATGGTAGCTGCCATACCTTTCACAGTATGGGCAGCCCGGACCAATTCCTGTATCAAACTGGCACTGGTTGGATCCTTCTCAACCTCAATTAAAGTACTGTTAAGTAAGGAAATATTTTCTGATAGTTCAGCAAGGAATATTTCCTTATATTCAGACATGTCATCCATATCGTCCATATATTAACCTCTGAAGAAGACTATATCCCATTTATCCATCGTGTATTATTAACAATGTCTCCTTAGGTTGGAAAAAAAGTGAGTCATTTCGAGGATAAACTGCAAAGCTTAGCGATCACGCAAAGCATCGACTATTCCCTTTACAATTCCTGTAGCTGGGAGGATTTTGTCCACAATTCCGGCTTCAATCACTGCTCGGTTCATACCATAGATATCACTATCTTCTTTGTTCAAGGCCAATACTTTGCCACCGTATTTCTTCACCTCCTGTGATCCCTTCAATCCATCAATACCCATTCCTGTAAGGATAACACTGATGACATCCTTCTTATAGATCTCCACTGCTGAGAATAGAGTGACATCAACAGCTGGTTTCACAAAATTTATGGGTTTATCATCAAAAATATCAATTCTTGGCATCATCGTACCCCGGTCATTTAGACGTAAATGTTTCCCACCAGGTGCAACATAGATTGTTCCCTTTTGAATTATCTCGTTATGCTCAGCAATCTTTACTTTGATCTGTGATACCCTAGCCATTCTTTTGGCAAAACCTTCGATAAAGCCAACCGGGATATGTTGAACAATAATGATCGGGGGTAGATTAATTGGGAAATAGGGTATGATCTTAGATAATAATCGAGGCCCTCCTGTGGACGCTCCGATAACCACTATTTTGTTGGATTTGGGCATTGGAGCGATGAGTGATTTAGGTTCAATCTTATCCACTGGTTTTCTTTTTCTAAAATCAAACGATCGACGTGGTTTTTTCTTATCCCGCTCCAATTTCTCAATAATTCTATCTAATTTAACTCTTGAGAGTATTTGGATTCTTGTGATCATGGATACCTCATTAATCACCAATCCAGCCTTATTATAATTCACTAGTAATTTATCGATGATGCCAATATCATACTCCTGACCATAGAGTGTTGTATCATAGGAGTCCTGAAGTATGAGCATGGGAATAGGTTTCTTCTCCATGATTCTAGATATGATCCTGTCAAAATTATTATCTATTCTGGTAGTTGTTACAATAACATCAATTTGAGCCTTAGAGCTGTATGAAATGACATCAAGTGATGATTTTGCCCTTGCAATCACTTTGATGGCATGATCAAGCTCACAGGCACGAGCTATCACATCAACATCTCTTCCTTTATCTGCAACTAAGACTCTAATTGGCAATAATGTTGGTATGGTGATATCAATTATTAAGTAATCTCTTAATCATAATTAATATTGTTTTTTTTATTCATCACAACTTATCCGTTAATTAGAAAATCGTAACCTTGAATCAATATTTGTCAATAACCATCTGAATGCCTGTAACAATCCAACTCCTGTTATGGCTGAGGCATTGAAAATATCTGCCTTATTTGGTAGTGACCCAAATCGCATCAATTTGTATATTGTCTCTGCAGGTAAAGCTCCCGGTTCATCCTGTTTGTTGGCAATAAAGCATATGGGAACCTCAGGATTCACCTTGCTAAGCACCTGTTTAATTATGGCATTGATAGCACTCATTAATTTGATATCAGTAGAATCAATCATGAATACAATTCCATCGACACGATTAGTGTATTTATGCCAATCCTTCCAGTATGCTCGTTGTCCGGGAACATCAATAAGCTGCATCTTTAACTTACCAAAATTGAACCGGTGAAACTGAAAACTCAGTGTTGGTTTACGTTTGATATCTTTGATTGACCCCCTCTCCAGGAACTCTACCATGGTAGATTTTCCTGCACTGGTAATTCCAAGAATAAGTACTTTAGCGGTGATATTCTCACGAATATCCAAGGCATTCAATCCAGCTCTGAAAATATTGGTTCGTGCACTCACCATCACATTTTTTGTTTCAGAGTGAAAGGTATCCTTATCAGACATATTCTCATAATACTACGTACCATAATAACTTAAGAACATTGGTATTGAATTTTTTAGGAGTGAAAAAGAAAACATTAAATGTACACTCGAGGCATTGTACCTTCTTTTTCTAGCTTTTTGATCAGGAATAGTAGTTCATTTCTAGTAAAACTCTCCGACAATACCATGAGTAATGTTTTGATTGTTGTTTCCAGTATCAACTGTTTTCGTTCTTCGTTAGAACACATAACTAGTCTTGTAATAGTTGTATAAAAAGGAATGAGGATATTCTGATTTGAGAAAGGAAGGCGAATGTATTCTATACTAGTGTATTCTTCCAATCATTGGTCTCAAGTTCTATCCGATCAAGTACACGGAGAATTATCAAACCGATCATACTTATGACGAAAATTGCCCCTGATCCTTGGAATAGGGCTATTAGAAGTAAAATGAAGAGAATTACTGATGTCATCCATCTCATTGCTTGATTGTCTTGAATTAGATTTAAACTCTGTTCCATTGTGTTCACCTACTAAATCTATAGTATTCCGAGTATAAGAAGAAAAACTCCGAGTTCTCAGAGCACATGGGAAATTTTTATTTTAACTTCGTTTTACAATATGGACAACGATGATGTAATTTATTGTAGTGTCTCACATGCATAGTTTTGGAACAACAGGACATTGTAATATAATCCTGACTTTCTATGAGTTGATAACAAATGATACAAAAAGGCACTGTGTATTGACATTCCCCACATTTATATCCATTATAGGTTGAACCACACTCAGGGCATGATTTGTTCTTGTTCTTTTTGAGTAATTGATTTTTGATTGATTGGGAGTTTATATTCTCGATTATTGTCTGTTTTACCTTATTATGATCTTCTCGTTGATATAGATAATGAAGTATACGATCATCCTTGATCTTTAGAATAGCCTCTTTTCTTTCTCTCCATCCCGGTGCATTCTCAGCTTGATATAATACTTGATCAAAATTTATGTCTTCATTTGTTTCAATCACTATTCCATAAAGATTCTGAATTATCTCATCTATACCCGGTTTATCATTCAGAATTGATTCAATCTCACGTTTCACTGATCTATTCAACGGTAATAGATTGAGATTTCTAAATGTATTCTCATCATAGATGAACCTCAGAAGATTACTCGCTTTAACCAAGCGATTTTCAATACTATACATAATCAGATCATTCATGCTACTACTGTTAATGTATTCAAGCCTCTGTACGATAGTATCTCGTAACTCATTTCCAATAGATACTTTTGATAGCTCTTCTACCTTATCTTTTATTTTATCTGCTAAATCATACTTTCTATTGAAATAATAATGGTCATACATCCCACTCAATAATCGTTCATTAGATAATTTTTCAATAATAGATTGTTGAATCATTTCATCCTGAATTTCTATACCAAGCAATGCCAAATAGCTCTCCTGTTGAATTCTATCAATACAGGTTTTATGGGCCTTCTGATCATCAATCATTAAAGGTAGTATGGATAAATTGAGTTCTGATTTTAATTTAGTAATACAATATTCACGAAAATTAGGTGATTTCAGTAAGAATTCCAGATATAATTCTTCATTATCAATACGATGTAAGATATACGGACTGAGGAAATCTTTTTTTCTCATCATATATTTATAAAGCACTTCAAGGTTCAGCATAAAGTTTGCAGCAATCATCTTCAATATCGGATCCTCAGAATTCAATTTCTGGATCAATTCAATTTGAGTTGCTTTGTGTAATTTACTCTCCTTCAAATTATATGCTGGATGAGCTAATAATTCTTGATATTTGTCTGGAAAGAATTCTCCCAAGATTTGGAGGTTTTTCAAATTTCTTAAGATAGATAACCCTTCTATGACAATCGAACCTCTCCATCCTAGCCATACAATGCCAAAACTAATAATAATAACAATCCAGAAGCTAGGTTGTTCTAAACTAATCATAACAATGAGGGCCAGTGAGATCATAATAATAACAACCAAAGATGTTGTATCTTCTTTTGATCTCATATCCAAAACTCTGTACAACTCAAAATTATAAAAATATGTGTGAGACTATCAAAATGTATTGCTAACAATTGAATTGCGCATAGGAATAACTAAACGCAAATTGAATTATATTTCGATTTTGTAGAAAATAATAATAACTGCTATATGATGTTTCCTAGATCTTAGAAATATGAAGATATTGTTAACTGGTGCCAATGGTCAACTTGGAAATGCGTTTAAAGATTTTTTCCTTGAAAATAATATTGAATATATAGCCACAGATATTGATGAATTAGATATAACTGATCTGTTGGCAATACGGAATTTTATCAAGATAAATGAGGATATTTCAATAATTATTAACTGTGCTGCATATAACAATGTCGATAAGGCAGAAGAAGACAAGAAAACAGCATTTCTAATAAATGCCATGGCACCAAAAAATTTGGCAATTGCATCTAATGAATGCAATATTCCTATTGTTCACTACTCTACAGATTATGTATTTGATGGAACTAAGGGTGAAGAATATTATATTTATGATCAACCTAATCCAATCAGTGAATATGGAAGAAGTAAATATTTAGGTGAACAATATGTGCAGACTATGAATCCCAAACATATAGTAATACGTACAAGTTGGTTATTCGGTAATGGTCCTATCAATTTTATTAAAAAATTGTTATCCTGGGCAAAAAAAGAAGAAATATCAATTGTAAATGATGAAATTTCGTCTCCCACCTATGCCCCTGATCTTGCTGTAATGAGCTGGCAACTAATTAAAAGCAAGGCTTATGGTATATTTCATATCTCTAATGATGGGATCTGTTCACGTTATGATTGGGCAAAATATATTTTATCAGAAATTCACTGGAAGGGTACAATTAACGCTGCATCTCTAAAAGATTTTAATCTAGCTGCTCAGAGGCCCGGATATTCTAAAATTGACAATTTTGGATTGGAGTTTTATAGTAAACATCGAATGAGAAATTGGAAAGAAGCTACTTCCGAGTATCTTAACAAAATAAAAGGATAAGTTCAGAAATTAATTATCGCATTCTTTAAGGAAGGAGATAATAGGTCTTTTTCAGAAATTTTAGGATTTTTAAGCCCCCAATCAATATTTAATTGATTATCATTCCAGATAATTGACGCTTCATGTTCTTTTGAATATTCATTTGAAACCTTATAATTCACAATCGTATTATCTTCTAGAGAGAGAAAACCATGAGCAAACCCTGATGGAATCCAAAGCATATACTTATTTGATTCAGTTAATTCTCTAGCTACATATTTTCCAAAGGTAGGAGATTCATTCCTAATATCAACTGCTACATCTAATATTTTTCCTTTTATCACTCTTACTAATTTTCCTTGATCCTTGGGTTTAATTTGATAATGTAAACCTCGAATAACTCCAATATCAGAGATTGATTCATTATCTTGAACAAAATTTACATCTATGCCATTCATTAAGAAATCAGATTTTTTGTAAGATTCCATAAAGGAGCCTCTATCATCTTTAAATAATTTTGGTTTTACTAAAATTACATCAGGGATTTCTAATCTTTGAAATTCAAATGGCATATTATTAAACTAAGTTATTTGCTTAAAAATTCACTCATATATCCATCAAGAAATATTTTGAAATTGGTTATAATACCAATTAATTGTTTCTCTTATTCCTTTTGAAAATTCTACATTTGGTTTCCATCCTATTTCCTGTTGGATTTTAGTTGAATCTATTGCATACCTGACATCATGTCCTAATCTATCTTCAACATAGGAGATTAATGAATCGTTAATATCTTTATCACCAGTAATTTCAGAAAGAATCTGAATAATTAGTTTTGCTAAATCGATATTTTTAATCTCATTATTCCCACCTATATTGTATGTATTGCCAATTTTCCCTTTATCTAATATCATTTCAATGGCTGAACAATGATCTTGAACATGAAGCCAATCCCTGATCTGAAGACCATTGCCATATATTGGGATTTTATCATGTTTAAGTAACTTTGTGATTATTACTGGGATGAATTTTTCTGGAAATTGCTTTGTTCCATAATTATTTGAACAACGAGAAATTAGTATTGGCATCTTGTAGGTGTCATAAAATGCCTTAACTAATAAATCAGCAGATGCTTTACTTGCTGAATATGGACTATGCGGGTCAATGGGTGAAAATTCTGTAAATTCTCCTGTTGGTCCTAAAGAACCATATACTTCATCTGTAGATATTTGTAAAAATCTTTTCCCTTCTTTCCATGTACCATTCTTATACCAGAACTTCTTCGCCGTTTCAAGCAAATTAGCCACACCTATTATATTAGAATTAAAGAAAATCATAGGATCTTCTATTGATCTATCTACATGAGATTCCGCAGCAAAATTGATAATATATTGAGGTTGATACTCTGTAAGTAGATATTCGATTAATTCCGTATTTTGAATATCTCCCTTGATAAATTTGAATCGATTCTTAACAGTATTAGAAAAATCATCAAAATTTTTCAATACTCCAGAGTAAGTTAACTTATCTATTCCGATGATCTCATCTTCATTATTCTTTTCAAGATAATAGTTTACAAAATTAGACCCTATAAATCCTGCGACACCAGTCACTAATAGCTTCATTAATGAGAGAAAACAAGATGAAATAAAAAAACCTATTCATTGATTTCTTTGATTTTCTATCTCATTTATTATCTCAGTTATATAAATTCCGTATTCAGAATTGAGATTTTTTGCATAATGCAATATATCATCTTTTGAAATGTATCCCTTTCTGTATGCTATTTCTTCAAGGCACGCAATATAAAATCCTTGTTGTTTCTGAATAGCCTCAATGAAATTACTGGCCTCCAGTAATCCGCTACTTGTCCCTGCATCAAACCAAGCTATACCTCGACCAAATTTATTTGCATTAAGTTTGTTTCTTTGTAAATATATATTATTTATGCTTGTTATTTCAATTTCGCCTCGCTTTGAAGGTTTTACCTCTTTGGCAATGTTTACAACATTGTTATCATACATATATAGCCCTGGAACAATGTAATTAGATTTTGGATTTTCAGGTTTCTCCTCTATTGAAATTACATTTTCACCAGAATCAAATTCAATTACACCAAAAGGTTTTGGATTTCTCACATAATAACCAAAAACTAAAGCACCACCTTTTGATGCAATGATATTTCTGGCAGTTATCAAAAATTTTGAAATATTAGAACCATAAAATATATTATCTCCAAGTATTAATGTAACATTATCTTTACCAATAAATTGTTCACCAATGATAAAAGCGTCTGCTAATCCTCTAGGTTTTTCTTGGACAGCATATTCAAATGATATACCTAAATTACTACCATCTCCAAGTAATTTCTCAAATAATTTTATATGATCAGTTGTTGAAATGATTAAGATTTCCCTAATATTTGCTAATAATAATATCGAAATAGGATAGTAAATCATAGGTTTATCGTAGACAGGCAGGATTTGTTTACTAATCGCAGCAGTTAATGGATATAATCTTGAACCGGATCCACCTGCAAGTATTATTCCCTTCATATTTCATATACTGATTGTTCCTTTAATAAATTCAATTATCGTCTCTTAAATGGAAATCAAATTATGCACCAATGGTTTTCTTTACAGCTTTTACAATTTCTAGGTTTTTGAATGGCTTAATAATAAATTCTCTTGCTCCACTTTTGATGGCATCAAGTACGAAAGCCTCTTGACCCAGTGCAGTGACCATGATTAACTTTGCTTGAGGATCAAACTCCATGATTTGCTTCACAGCCTGGATTCCATTGAGACGAGGCATATTCTAATAGAAAGTGTCTAAATATTATTAGTAAGTCATTCCTTCTAATTGAATTGCCTTTATGAAACTATCCTTAAAATCAATGGCCGTATTACATGCTATGCAAACTCTATCCTTGATCTCGATGTGGTTTCCACATACATTACAGATTCCCAATTTTCGCTCTATTTTTTTGTACCTTTCACCAGGAATTGTTTTAGATAATTTAGTTCTTTCTGAACAACTTGGACATGGTGGATTACCAAATATCATCTTAACCTCATAGATATTTCCACAAACAAAACATCTTTTCACATTGGCAAATGTCTCTATTTTTTTCATATTCAGGGGTTTTCTCTCTGCTTGTCTCATTTTTTCAAGTTTCAGTAGATTCTTCTGTTGATTTTTAGATATTATATAGTAGGCTGAAATAATTGTTATATCAAGCAGTAATAGAACTATTCCTATTGTCGATTCTTTGCTCAATAGGACGAGAGAAATAAAGAAAATTGTAAAAACAATTATCCATATTCCATTTTTCAATTTATTCAATTGTGATTCGTTGCGGAAGTCTAGTTTATTCATCGCTAGATAATCATGGAATCAAATTTTAAACTTTGTGTAGGTGTTGTTTATTTTTTTTAATATCTTAGTATCGAAAACTAAAATATCTGATAATACATCAGCTAAGATAAAATAATCAATATTTTTTGTAGGACAATATCAGCCAATTAAAGATATTCCTTATGCACCAATAGTCTTCTTTACTGCTTTTACAATCTCAAGGTTCTTAAATGGTTTAATAATGAATTCCCGTGCTCCACTCTTGATGGCATCAAGTACAAAAGCTTCTTGACCCAATGCAGTGACCATGATAATTTTTGCTTGAGGATCAAATTCCATGATTTGCTTCACAGCCTGGATTCCATTGAGACGAGGCATCACTATGTCAAGAGTCATCACATCTGGTCTCTTTTCTGCATACATTTCTACGGCCTCGATCCCATCTCTTGCCTCACCAACAATCTCGTATCCTGCCTGTGTTAAAATACGACGAAGCACCAGTCGCATGAAGCGAGCATCGTCAACAATGAGGACTCGTTTTTTACCTGACATAGTTTACATTTGATGATTACAATTAATTTAATTTAAATCATTTGTACTTGCTACTTTGAGTACGACATTCTTATGTAATTTTTTTTCCAATACATCCATTTGTCTAGGAAATCTCAATGAATTTTGGCGTGAGAAGAGACGGAAAGAATAATTCAGTCAGTGACTAAAATTTGCCATTTACATTCTAGACACTGCGCCAACTGTTTTTCAATGAGCGGAGGAAAAAACTAGAATGTTATGGAAGTAATTTTGGTTAATCAGAGAAAGATGTAACAAAGCATATTATACATAGATTAACTAATTTCATCCTATTTTCCAAACTTCATTAAGTAAGTATCTAAAAATAATTTATTGGCGCATTCGTGTCGAAATATTCTTGAATTGTCATCTAACATCATTTGTGATTACTCTAATGGATAACTAATTTTAGTATTTTATCTGATAAAATGTCAATTATCCTGCTTCAGCTATCATTTTACCATTATCAAGTTTCTTTAGCTTCTTTTCTCTAGTCATCTAGATGTCTTTTCCACATGATTTTCTAACAATTCAAATTGATTATTTGGTGTTAAAATCAGATTTTTTTGCTGTTCTTTGAGAATTTGACCATCACACAGCTGATGAAAAGGATATAACGCAGGATACCCAGGTGTTGTTTGCGAGTTATTCTCGATGTGGCTGTAGAGGTCGTGTGTTGATCAGAATTATCTTAAAATACTTTCATCAGAATTATTTCTGTATTTGTCACCATTTCAGCTAGTTTATGGTAATTGAAATCAACAGCACCAGATAGTGTGAAAATATTTGTTGCTTTGAGAAATTTACTAGAGTTCTTCTATTAAAGTTAATATATTGTCATGAAAGTAGACAGATATACATGTCTGCTCAAACAGAAGAAGCAAAATTTGTTGCGTTTAAACTCAATAATGAATTTTACGCCCTGGATGTGCATCAAGTGACCGAGGTCTTCACCCCCTCGTCAATTACCGAGATCCCACAGGCACCAGCACATACAGCTGGAGTTATCAACTATCGTGGTGAGATAGTGACCGTGGTGGATCTCAAGAAACGTCTATCCATAAAACAACAAAAAATAGCAAGCGAGTATGATACTCTGCTTGATGATGAGGAATCCCGACTCTATGTGATTATTGTCAAATCCGGTTCTTCAGTGGTTGGATTGCTGGTGGATTATGTGGAAGCAGTCATTGGTATTCAAGAGGATAAGATACGGAGTGCTATTGATCTCATCTCTGGAAAGGAGCAGACGTCTTTCCTCAAGGGTGTGGCCAGAACAGATTACGGCCTTACCGTGTTACTATCCCTTGATATGATTCTTAGTGAATATGATATACTTGATTCAGCGACCTTACAACAATTACGCGATAAAATGGCAGATGAAACTGATTCAGGTGAGGTAGTTATCGATAGTGGATCAATCGTGGATCTTGATGATCATGATGATATCGATGAGTATGCAGATGATGAAACTCCTGAATTCACCAAAATAGATGATGATGGAGCAACTGGATTTGGTGATAGCCCACTGGATCTGGACTCACTAACAAAATCAGAATTGCTGAAAATCGCTATAGAGATGAATATATCAGATGTAACAACTCGTTCAACCAAGAATGAGATTATAGATAAGATTAACAAGCAGCTGGGAAATTAAATCACTATTTCACGAGGAAAAAATTCCATCTTTAGTATTTCTACCCTTATTTTATTTGATAATTGCACAATAGAACATCAAAATTTATTAATTGATCATTCTATGCAAGTTTAAGGTGCTAAGCTGGTCATGTCTAGTGATGATGATGAACTCGAGAACCAAGGAATAAACTTCTTCATCATTGATGATTCCAGATTCATTAGAGCCATGGAGGAGAAGATGCTCACCAAGATGGGCCATAATATTATCGCCCAGGCTGATAATGGTGAGGATGCCATTGAGATGTTTGTTGAGAATTGGTTTGATGTGGATATTATTCTCCTAGATGTTGTCATGCCCAAAATGGATGGATTACGTACTCTCAAGGGATTACTTGGTGTCAACCCCTATGTCAAGGTGATCATGGTCACCTCCATTTCCAGTTCTGCAATTGTTCAGGGATGTTTGGCGGCGGGTGCTGTGGAGTTCGTTGTCAAGCCCTTCAGGATATCAGAATTTATGAAAACCGTGCAGAATGTCATTGAGATGGAAGAGAGAACACCTGAGAATATTAAATAATTCAATACCCCTAATCCGATCTAGCATCGTATTTTATGGCATTTCTTCCAGCATAGATGAGATTGTTAAGGGTGATGCGATTGATGAAATTAGTATACCATACCACCGATCCTGAGTTTAGCTCAACAGTACATGCAATATTCTCCACTACTGCCCCAGCATTTACTGCCCACCAATTAGTATCATACTCTGCACCGAATGCTTCATGTAGATGGCCACAGATTGCCTTTTCCACCTCTCCATCATCAAGTACTCCCCTGACACTCATGGATCCTGCATGTGATTTTTTATGAGCTAAGTAATCAATACTGGTGTTGTATGGTGGAGAGTGGGTTATGAGGATGATATCCTCATACTCTGGGTACTCAACCTTTGCCTTATGAATGGTGAAGCTGAGTTTTCTGAAATCCTCTGCAAAATTTAATTCACCAGGGGTGAGTTTACGATTATATCCCTCCACATTTGATGAGAATCCATGACCCACAAATACCACCTTGTTAATCATCACCGCATCATCTGCAATCCAATGGAGATTGGGATAGCGATGACAGAATAATTCCAGCCATCTAATGGTTCGTGGGGTTTCTGTATTACCATGAATCATCACCACGGGAATGTTGAACTCAGCTAGTTGTAATAATATCCGTTTGGCAGTACGTATTTGTCTATAGGTCAGTCGCTCTTCAAATCGTTCGTATATCTGTTTGATGTATTCATCTCTTCTCCCTTTGATATAGGAGAGTATCAGCACAGGTAGATCAATCGATGAGGGAATATCTCCTGTCAAGATAATCACATCGGGGTTTGTATGCACCACTAGCTCACGTAACCTGTGATGATGACCATGTAGATCTCCTAATATCAGTGCCTTCACGCACATTCCGATCACTGCTCAACCTATTTGAAGTTAATTCCTATCTTCTTGAGTAATCATACAATTTTATGTGGATTTTTTTAGATGATCTAATAGAGAATCAACAAATACTGGAACTGTTTCCTCTGCAGGGCCCATTACAAATAAATCAGCACTATGTGATAATGGTGATGGTTCGATGTTGAAGTCCACATGAATTGCACCATGATGTTGTGCAATGGCTGGAAATTGAGATACTGGGTAGACGTAGCCAGATGTACCTATACTGAAGACCGCTGTTGCCTGACGTAGCAGTGTATCCACTTTGTGTAGATCATCATAATTCAATGTCTCACCAAACCACACCACACTTGGGCGTTGATAGGAGCCACATTCACACATAACTGGTATAATTTCTGGTGGTGCGGTCATCTCACCGGTTCTTCCGCAATTTCTGAAACAGTGGGTCTTGAGTACCGTACCATGAATTTCAATCAGTTTTTTCTGTCCTGCACGTCGGTGTAATCCATCCACATTCTGTGTAATCAGCATGGACAGTATTCCTTCTCTCTCCAATCTAACGATACTATGATGTGCAGCATTGGGTTCAGCAGCAAACATCCTCTCCATACGCTCCTTATACCATGCCCAGACCATCTCAGGATCCTGCTCAAATCCATATGGAGATGCCAGTTCCTCTGCTCTTTTATTTTCATACATCCCACCTGGCCCTCTGAATGTTTTCAAGCCAGAACCCACTCCGATACCTGCACCAACCACAACAACTATGTTTTTACCAAAATCGAATTCAGTGAAAACCTCATCGAAACTCATGAAGATAACATGATTCTTGTTTTATATAATCTCTTGTTAGAATTGATGATAATTTTCCCTGTATTATGCTGGATACAGAGAATAATCACCAAATTTTTCCCTGAATTCATCCTCAAGAATATCCATATTAACTAAATCCACATATGTTCCATTTCTGAAAATTGCCTGTCTCTCCCGGCCAGTTTCAGTGAATCCGGCATTATAATATGCCTTTGCTCCTTGATTGAAGTCTAGATAGGATAATCTGATGGAATGAAAGTTTAAAATATTAAATCCAACTGCACACATAGTGATGACCGCATCAGTACCATATCCCTTTCCTCGTATCTGCGGATCATGAATTGCTATACCCAGCTCAGCTCTTCGATTAATTCTATCCACTTGAAAAAGCCCTATTGTACCGATGAACTCATCTTCCTCATCAGTGATGATGAAATGATAACTCTGTCCCTTTCGCATATTCTCCCAGTTATTACGGATCCAGTCCTTTTCATGCTCAACTGAATCTGGTAATTGATATGCGATCGTCTTCCTCAACTCCAGGGTATTCCAATGTATCATGATATTATCAACATCTGATAATCTCCCCTGTCTAAGGATTACTTTCTTTCCTCTGAACATAAAAGCTAGCTTTTTGGTAATTATATATCTCTTTTCGATCTCCTCATTAGTTTCTATACACATTTAAACTAAATATAAGGATCGATGGTATGGTACGTATTGCCTCTGGATCTACCAATCCCGCAAAGGTTAAGGCTGTTGAGCAAGCCTCAGCATTGTATTTTGATTCATATGAGGTTATAGCCAAGGATGTATCCTCGGGAGTATCCAATATGCCAATATCCAAGGGTGAAACCCGTATAGGTGCAAAAAATCGTGCGTTAGCAGCTGTAGGAGATTGTGATCTGGCAGTGGCTCACGAGGGTGGAATTTGTAGTATTGATGGTGATATACATCTCTTCTCGGCTTGTGTGGCCACTGATGGAAAGGAATTTGCATGGGGTGGTGAGACTATCATCCGATTGCCTGATTTTATTGTTGATGAGATGAAACAGGGAATGGTAGAATTGGGAGATATCATTGAGCATCACACTGGGATTGAGAATGCACGACAGCATACTGGTGCAACAGCATATCTCACCAAGAATTATATCAATCGAGTGGATATTTTCACCTTGCATTCCATCATGGCACTGGCTTACTTTGGTAATGGATTACAGAAAAATTGATTTAACTTATACAATTCCTTATATTGGATATTTCTGATGATCTCCTATGGAATCCCACATTATTGTGCAGGGTTTGAAGAAATACTACCAGCTGGGATCTACCACTGTAAAGGCTCTTGATGATGTTAGCATAACCATCAACAAACAGGAATTTGTGATTGTCATTGGTCCATCAGGATCGGGTAAATCCACTTTGGTCAATATGATCGGAGGGGTGGATACACCATCAGATGGATCGGTAAGCATTTCTGGTAAACATCTGGAGAATCTCAACCGTGCTCAACTTACACAATATCGAAAGAACTCAGTGGGATTCGTCTTCCAATTCTACAGCCTGGTACCTACACTGACTGCACAGGAAAATGTGGAGTTAGCTGCTGAATTAGTGGGAGTGAAGGGCAAGGCACTCAAGGAACGGGCATATCATGTACTCGAATCAGTAGGTCTCAAGGGTAGGGAACGGTCCTATCCTTCCATGCTTTCCGGGGGTGAACGTCAACGGGTGGCACTGGGTCGTGCCATAGCCAAGTATCCTGAATTGATAATTGTGGATGAACCCACAGGACAATTGGATGAGGAAACGGGACGTAAGATGGTCACCATGATACGTGATGTATCCAAGGAATATGGCTCCACAGTGATTATGGTCACGCATGATCAGAGTCTTCTGGATCTTGCGGATCGAGTATTCAAGATGTCTGATGGAAAAATTGAGGAACTGCTATGAATAGAATCTATCTTGCAGCAATACGTGACCTGTGGTTCTACAAATCACGTTCAGCAGTAATCTTACTGGCAATGATCCTAGTTATCGCCTTTCCCATTGCCTTTCTCAATCTTCCATATAATCTGGCTAATGTAATTGATAGTGAGGAGGAGGAGTATCAGCTGGCTCATATCAATCTATTTTTCGATGACTTTCTACAATCAGAGGATTTGGAGACCGTGGAGCGGATGATCACCAGCAATTTCGATCTCGAATCAAGTGATATGATTATAGAATCTCGTATGCATATTTCATCAAAAATTCAATCCTCAGGACAGGGAGAGATAGCTGAGAATACATGGATACCTGTGGATGTGATCAGTATCAATGATACTCAACTACCACAGATCAATGAAATCAAGCTAATGGAGGGCAACCTTCCCAAGACAGCGGATGAATGTGTTATCCTGAAATCTCAGGCAGTAGCAGATGGAAATGAAGTGGGAGAGAATATTACCATTTATTCCTATGTTGGTAGCTATAATTTCACTATTGTGGGATTAGTCGAATCGATTGAGTATTCTTCATTTCAACTGGCCCAAGCAGGATTGGTCCTAATTAATCTGGAAGGGGCAACTAGATTACTGGGTACAGATGAGGCCACTTCCATTCAGATCTACTTCACATTTGCTATAGATATTGATCTACAGGTGGAAATTGCAGAATTTCTGGAAGATGAGCTTAATCGTGATTCAACCACACCCAATGCCATTCTGATCTGGCATGTGAGAGAAGTAAGTTTCAGAGCTGGATTGCAAGATGCACTTGATCTAACATCCCGATACATGTATGCAGCCTCAATCTTTATTTTTCTTGTTGCCGCCGTTATCATCTATATCGTCATGAACCGATATCTCAATGAGCAGAAGACTACTCTTGGTGCTATATATTCCTATGGTTTTCAGAGACGTAGGATAATCTACTCCTATTTTCTCAGGGTTACTATACTCTACACACTAGCTTCTGGAATCGGCTTGGCGATCGCCCGGTTGTTATTGACATATCTGGTGCAGGATATGGTGGATTCTTGGGGCTTAATCAGCACACAGGCTGCCTTTTCTCCGTTTTCAGTTATCTTTACCCTCATCTCCTCCTATCTATTCATCCTTCTGGCAACCTTGGTGGCTGTTGGAAATCTCTTGCGTCTCAGCCCCTATGAGGCAATGAGAGGAAAATCATCAGAATTGAAGAGTACGGGACCTATATTCATGCTAGTACCCTATATCCCTATTAAAATCATCAGAAATGGCATAAAGAACCTTACTCGTAATCGTACTCGTACACTTCTAACCTTTGTTGCCTTTGCTCTTGCTCTTAGTTTTGCGTGGTCATTGAATTACACCAATGCCAGTATTGGCTACACCATAGAGCAACATTATGGTAGTGAGGTGTTCTTCGACGTGGAAATCGATATTGGATTCGAGGATATGTATAATTTCCAGCTTTTAGAGCCTATTTATGATCATCCAGATCTTGATGAGATAGAACCACACCTGTATCATCTGGTAAAACCGCTTGATTTTCCCGAACGGTTGATCTTTCTCATGTCTTCATACCGTAATACCAGTATGTTCAACTTTGATGACAACACTATTCTGGAGGGACGATGGTTCAAAGCCAATAGCTCAGAGCTGGTGATTTCTCGTTATGTCGCTGGGGCCTATGGATATGAGGTTGGATCTAAAATACAGATAGAGATGCTCAACACGGTTATAAACTCAACAGTGGTAGGTATTGCCAATGAGTTAATTAGCAGTTCATCAGTACTCATTGATCTGCAATACATCTCATACATACTCAATCCATTACCTGATTATCATCCACTCTATGGAGCACCATTTTACAATAGAATTCTTGCCACTGTCAAGGATGGTGTAAATCCAGAAACCATCCAGAATGAATTCAATGTAAACTATCCAGAGGTGACCATCGCCAGCACCCGGGAATATTATGAACGTCGGTTCAGCTCATTAAGTCACTCACAATCAACTATAATCATCACTATGGCGACTCTGGGGCTAATAGTAGGTGCAGTTGCCATATTCACCACTTTGCTTATCTCAGTGGTGGAGAGAGAAAGAGAACTGGCATTATTGCAGATTTTTGGCTACTCACGATTTGCCTTGTTATTACAGGTGATGGTAGAGGGCATATTTATTGGCCTTGGCTCAATCATCCCCGCGTATTTTCTAGCACAATTACTGACGAAATTTCTGTGGGTGAAAATCGTGAGTGATTCTCTTTTCGAGCTCTTTCCCTATTTTGATCCATCTATAGATGCATTCATGTATCTCTTTGCTTTACTTGCAGTCATTGGTGCTGTCTTCCCAAGTTTTCGTACTGCAACACAACGTGAACTGGTGGAAATCATCAGAGAGGAATAATATCTACGAATCAACTGTATTTCACTAATCGAATAGATCATTCACCAAGTGCAAGATATGAATAATTTAATAGTCTTGAAAGTTTTGTATCAATTATGTATAGCCGGATCCTTGTAGCAAACAGAGGTGAAATCGCATTACGTGTGATTCATACCCTGCAAGATCATGGTATAGAGGCAGTGATCACGGCTAGTGATCCAGATAAGAACACCATCCCAGCACGTGTAGCTGATGATATTCTGCATCTAGAGGGTGAGACCGCACTTGATACCTATCTTAATATCCCAGCTATTATGGATAAGGCAAAAGATATGGGTGTACAGGCAGTGCATCCAGGTTATGGATTTCTTGCTGAGAATAGTGGCTTTGCACAGGCAGTATTGGATGCTGGTATGGATTTCATCGGCCCAACTCCTCAACAGATGAGCACTTTTGGTGATAAACTACAAGCGAGAAATGTTGCCATAAAGACAGGTACACCCTTGATTCCTGGGACTACAGAACAGATGGATGATGAGGAGCTGATCGAGCAGGCCAATTCAATTGGATATCCTTTGCTTATCAAAGCATCAGCAGGAGGAGGAGGAAGAGGTATTCGCTTTGTCAATTCCAAGGAGGAGATACGTGAGCAGATATCCATGGCTAAGAGTGAGGCCAGGCTTGCATTCAATGATGATCGGATTTATATTGAGAAATTCATTCCCAATGGACGTCATATTGAAGTGCAGATAATGGGAACGGGAGATCGAGTGCTGCATTTTGGTGAGCGTGATTGTACCATGCAGCGGAAGAATCAGAAGCTCATCGAGGAGGCGCCAGCACCAACCATTGATAGAGCAAAAGCTAAAGAGATCCATGAGACAGCAGTGAACCTTGCAGATGGTATCAACTATAAGAACGCAGGTACTGTTGAGTTTCTCTATGATCCAAAAAGCAATGAGCATTATTTCTTGGAAGTAAATGCCAGAATACAGGTTGAACATCCAGTTACTGAGATGATTACTGGAGAGGATCTGGTGTGGAGACAGTTACAGGTTAGTGCAGGAGAGGATCTTCATCTGAATCAGAAATACATTGGTTTCAAGGGACATGCCATCGAAGCACGTATTTATGCTGAGAATCCATATCAAGGATTCAATCCATCTCCCGGTAGAATAACCAAGATTCGTCATCCCATTGGTGGTGGGGTACGAGTGCACAGTGCCATAGATGATGGATGTATCATCACCCCATTTTATGATCCCATGATTTCCAAACTGGTGGTTCATGCTCATAATCGATCTGCTGCCATTCGTAAATTGCAGACTAACCTTTCAGAGTATATAGTGGCTGGAGTTCATACCACCATCCCATATATTAGAGAACTAGTTGGAAGTGATGCATTCTCAACAGGTGAGTTTCATACTCGCTTCTTGGATGACAAAACACCACAGATTCCTGAGGAGATTGAAATGTTTGCCCGTGCGGTTGCCGCATATTCCATGAAGGGTGGAAACAAGGCAGCAGCAGTCGCAGAATCCGGAACCCAGCTCTCCAGATGGAGAACAACATATTGGCCTAGGTGATTAAATGACAATAGTGAATACAAAATTTAGAGATAAGGAAATCAAGGCTGATGTCAGTCAGAATACTATACTACTTGATGATAAAGAATATATCATTCATAAAGGTACAACTATGCAAATTCAACTAGGTGAGCAATCATATGAGGTGCATGATGTCGTGCAACTTGGTAAGGGATTAATCCGTGTTGAGCTTGAAGCCTACACACTAGATATCAAGGTGGAAAACCCATTCGATGTGGCTCTCTCAACAACCGAATCAGGTGATGTAGAATCACCGATGGCTGGAGTTGTATCATCCATTCTGCACAAACCTGGAGATATAGTAAAGAAAGGTGATACCTTGTTGATTATATCGGCAATGAAAATGGAGAACAAGATACAGACACCTGTTAATGGGAAGATCAAATCAATTAATGTGAAGCTTAATGAACAGGTGAATGCCAATCAACTACTAGCGGAGATAAAGGTTGCATCATGAATTTCGATAGTTTTCAACTGGATGAGCGCATCATGTCGCAATTACATGGGCTTGAGATTGTAACTCCCACTGAGATACAACTTGAAGCTATACCGCATATCACTAATGGCAGCAATGTGCTTGCCATTGCTCCTACTGGATCTGGTAAGACCTTTGCCTATCTTCTACCCATCCTTCATACAGTGATCAATGTAAAGATCTCACATTTCAATCCTATTGCATTGATAATCGTGCCCACCCGTGAATTGGTAAGACAGATTGCTGAAGAAATCAAGGTATTAACCAAGGAGACACAAGTATTTTATGTATCAGTATTTGCTGGGCAAAATCTCAATAAATTGGAGACCATGCTGGAAGAGATGAATGATATCATTATTGCTACCCCTGGGAGATTATTGGCATATATCAAAGAAGGAGTGATCAAGGTCAGTGATATTCAGATGGTTGTGTTGGATGAGGTGGATCGATTGCTGGATATGGGTTTTGGTCCTGAAATAACTGAGATATTATCTTTCTGTCCTCCCAAGCAGAAGAGACAGACCCTATTATTTGGAGCCACTCTTCCAGGAGATGTGGAAAAAATTGCTCGTCAACTGCAATACAAGGAAATACTTGTAGAGGTAGGGCGGTCACTGATACCTGAAACCATCAAGCATGAGGTATACGAGACACTGGATAAACAACGCTTTGAGACTTTGGTGTTAGTATTGAAACGCAAGGACTTGGGTAAAGTTCTCATTTTCACCCCATCTCAGGAGAAAACAAGGGTTTTAGCCAAGCAACTACTAGAGCTTGGTCTTGAACTAGAGGAATTGCACTCAGGATTGACCCAGCGACAACGCAATCTTGCCATAAGTGCTTTTGAAACCGATGTGGATGTCTTGGTTGCCACCGATATTGGTGCTCGTGGCTTAGATATTGATGACATCACTCATGTTATTTCATATGATGTACCCAAGGTTTTTGATGATTATGTGCATCGTGCTGGTCGAACTGGTAGGGCGGGTAAATCTGGAACATCTATCCTGATCTCTAATCCTCGAGAATTCAAGTGGTTGGAGAATATTGAGAAACGGATGAAAACTAAACTCAGAAGGATTCAGAGTCTGCCTCCAGTTGAGGGAAAGAAGAATACCCCAAGATCGGAGGATGACCGGAGAAAACCATCGAAATACGATTCCAAACCTTCTAGGCCAAGACCTAAAGGTAAACCCAGGTATAGCAAGGATAAACCCGGTCCTAAAAAACCAGCTGCAAAGAAATCAGGATCAAGTAAATACGACAAATATAAGAAATATGATCAGGATAAGAAACGAAAACCAAAACGTGATAAAATGAGATAAGTGAGCAGTATTCTGTCTCAAATAGGTAATTATTCCAATTGATCGCAAAAAAAGCTATTATATTATATCTCTATCCACCTCACATGAAGGATAGTCCTTCCGATTTTACTAACAATGGTTTCAATGAACGTCCAAAATACAAACGTAAAGCTGAAAAGAAATTCAGCGGTACAGGAGCTCCCTCTAAAAAAGTAGATCCCAAGCGAATAGAGGGTAAGAAGAAACGGGATAAGGGAAAACCCAAACGATATTGATCAGTAGTGTAATGAATGAAATATACTTAGTTGCACTAATTTTTCTGATATTCCTTAACTAATATTAATGAATGATAATAATTTCCTTGAACTTGCCTTATCAAGGTTATTTGTCTCCTTTCTAGACAAATCTCTGAATTGAGATGATGAAATATGATAGAAATGATGTTTGTTCAAATAGCTGGAATTTTACTAATTGGAGACAAGTTAAATTCCATTTTGAGGAGGTATTTTACTAATCCTGATTTTGAACAATCCCTGCTTGATCGTGCTATTATCTCAATAATCCTGGGTTATGCAAGCTTTGTTATGCCCATGGTAATAGTAGGTGTTCTATTTGAGAATGTTCTACATTATGTTGTTTTTATTCATTATACAATTGGGTTGATCCTGCTTGTAAGATTTATTCTAAATAAAATACTTTCAATTAACAATGTGAGATTAAAATTACCAGAATTCACTTTTGGAGAACGAGTTTTTTTCATCTTGATAGTATCCCTTAGCTCTCTTTACCTTCTCTATCAGATCATCTATTATGAACGAGGATGGGATGCCTTGCAGTTCTATTTTCCAAATGCACTCTATATTTATCTCTATGATAGTATCCCAACAGGTGTTAATCCATTTTCCTTTTTCCCTACTTTCAAACCACCATTAAATGTCATGTACATAACGTACTCGATGTTTGTCACCAAGGGATATCCCTACCATTCAGGTGCTAATCTCCATCCCTGGGTACTCTTGATGGGTACCCTACTGGTAGTAATCCAATTAACACAGCAACTAACAGGATCTAGATATCTGTCCTTCTTTGCTGGCTATATGTTTCTGATCTCTCCTTTCACTTACTATCTAATGTATGAGTATGCATATTATCAAGACATACCCGTGATGTTTTTCATGATTGCTAGCATTTACTTTCTAAGCAAAGATACTCCATCATATTTTGCATTTATCGCATCCATCTCGGCCTCATTGGCAATTCTGAGCAAAATATCAGGTTATACCATATTATATCTTGTTTTCATGTCCTTTATTGTAATTCGAGGACATAAGGTATATTCATTCCTGAAATACTTGATTTTTCTGGCAATAACAGCATTTCTTGCCTATAATGCTGCATTTGATCTTTATGTTGGCTATTCTGTAATAGTCATCTTGCTTGGTGCTTATGTCCTCTATCTTCTACTCCAGAATGATCAGCAGCAGATAAAAATCCAAAATATTATCTTATTTGGGCTCCTTCCGATTTTATTTGGAATCTTCTGGTTCTGGTTCATGAATAAACAACCTCAAATAACAGATTTCCTCACCCGTGAATATATATCCACTGAACACTCATCGATTATTACACAATTTGAGCTTATCACAGATCCATATGCGGTCTATATAGAAAATGGCATGAGTGTTTCATTTACTGCTAGTATACTCTATATATTAACTGGTGGTATGATGGGCCTATTTTATAGTATTCCAAAACTCTTCGTATTATTCAGGAGACTTGATATGCAAAATAATAGACTGTTATGTTCATTAAAAATCTATCTATTTTCCTTTCTTATGTTATGGTTTACGTACTATGGACGAACATCAGGAAGATATCTGTCCCCCATCCATCCTGTACTCATTGTTTTCACAGCAATTGGTTTTCATGCATTACTGAAACATTTCAATCAATCTAATGAGAAATTGATATTATATTTTTTCTTTGCATCCACGGGTGGTTTATTCTATTTTCCGTTCATTCCTCTAGAAAATTTAGTATATGATGTCAATACCCGGTTTTATCTCTATCATAAAAATCAGCTCATCCTATTCCTCTATCTGATTGTATTTTGGATTATTCTTATTCAATTCATCAAGAAATCCTATTCCATGCAAAAATCAAATTATCGTAAGTTTAGCAAAGTGTTTATTATATTTGTTTTTCTAGCATTTGCCAGTCCTCAGATTAGCATGTACATCTACTCTGGATTTTCCACAGAAGAATTCAATTCACAGATGAATTTTTCTCATCGACCTGCTTTTGAAGAATTAATAGAATGGATTGATGGGATATCTCTAGAACTAGAGGATGTAATAATCTCTGTAAATACACCAGGATTGGGTTATTATACAACGAGATCCAATATTGATCTTATGGTAATAGGGTTATCAGGTGAGTTTGATGAAATTTATAATTATAATGACACTGAAATACTTGATTTTGTCTACGATTACAATATTTCCATAATTATTCATTTGAACGAACAGCATTTCTATTATAATACATTTCAAGAAAATTATGTATCTCGTAATATTATGCAGATTGCGTTGAATACTGAATTTTTTGCTTTGTATAACTATAATGAAGAATTTGTATTATATTTATTGAATTAATAATCGTCCATTGGTGGCATACCACCAGCACCTGCATTAGTTGCCTTGACTGCAACAACATCATCAATTCTAAGAAGCATGGTAGCGGCCTCAGCTGCTGAAGAAATTGCTTGATACTTCACTCTGACAGGTTCCATGACACCTAGTTTCTGCATATCTTGGATCTCTGAGGATTCTGCAGATACACCAAAGTAATTCTTACCCTCTTTGTATTTGTTGTTCAGTTGTCCAATCATATCAATGGGGTCATGACCTGCATTTTCAGCAAGTGTTCTGGGAATAACCTCCATGGATTTGGCAAAAGCCTCTATAGCCAGTTGTATTTTTGAAGGCTTATCGAGCTTGAATTTTCTTAACTCATTAGCGATATACAGTTCAGGAGCTCCACCACCAGGTACTAGTTTCTGATCTTCAAGGACATTTCGTACTACACATAATGCATCATGCATGGAACGCTCATATTCATCAAGTACAAACTCTGTTCCTCCTCTGATGATGATGGTAACAGTCTTTGTCTTGGGAGTACCAGTGATATAAATCAACTTATCATCAGCAAGAGTGAGTTCCTCTACTTTCTTGGCCTTACCCACATCATTTGCACTTAGATCAGTTAGGTTACTTATAATAGGAGCACCAGTAGAATTGGAGAGCTTGGTCATATCACTCTTCTTCACTCTTCTGATTGCCATCACACCAGCCTTGGCAAGGAAGTGTTGAACCATATCATCGATTCCCTTCTGGCAGAATACAACATTAGCTCCAGTGGCAACAATTTTGTCAGACATCTCCTTTAGTGCTGCTTGTTCTCTATCAAGAAACTTCTGCACTTGTTCAGGGGAATCAATGTTTAATTTAGAATCAAACTCAGTCTTAACAGTTTCTAGTGCTGTATTCAACAGTAAAATCTTGGCAGTCTTGATTGATTTAGGCATATCTGAATGCACAACTTCCTTATCAAGTACCATACCATCAATGAGTGTGGTTTCACTCAGTGATCCACCTTGCTTCTTGATAACTACAATATTATCAATATCAACTTTATTCTCATCAAGCACTTTGAGTGCTGCATCAACGATCACATCACTCATAATGTCTCTTTCATTATTGATTACCTTGGATGACATGGATGTGATTGCTGCTTGAATTAGTTGGGTTCTATCCTCAGATCCCACCTCTATGGCGACGTCATTTAGTAGCTCCAGAGATTTGTCCATGGATAAGCGGTAACCCTCAACAATGATGGATGGATGAACATTCAGCTCGATTAACTCCTCAGCATTTTTGAGTAATTCACCGGCAAGTACAACAACTGTGGTTGTTCCATCACCTGTTTCCTCGTCCTGTGTTTTGGCCAGATCAATGATGAATTTTGATCCTGGATGCTGTACATCAATTTCCTTAAGAATAGTAGCCCCATCATTGGTAATGGTAATATCACCAAAGGAATCAATGAGCATTTTATCCATTCCTCTTGGTCCCAGAGCTGATTTTACAGTCTCTGCGATGATCTTTGCTGCTGATATATTATTTCTGAGGGCATCCCTTCCCTGGGTTCTCTCACTGCCCTCTCTTAAGATGATTACTGGTTGACTTGTTAAACTCATTGTATCACCAATAGTATTACGATAGTTGCAAATCGCAGTTCTGTTATTAAAAAGAATGAGTTATGAGTCAGAAAAATTTTGGAAAGTTAAAGAAAATATTTTCTTCAAATCCTTGAATTAAATGAGTAGATATACAAATTAAATATTAATTCAAAAAATAAAGGGTAAATTAACTCTTACTGTATTTTAGAGTACATTATGGATCAAATAATTTTGTGTAATTAGGTTTTGATTTCACGTAATTCTTTAATGATTATATTATTAAATATCAACAATAAAATCAAGGAGAGATATAGAACTATCATGGAATAAAAGGCAATTTGAGGATCAGATCTGATATTTGAAAGTGCCCACAAAGCACCACCCAATGAGGCTATAAAATAAATCATCATCCATGCGTAAAGTTTTCTTCCTATATTGAACATCAATATTCCTGGAATCATTATCCACAAAAAATACCATAGATAGAGAAATTTGAGTATAATCGTGAATATTATTGTCAAATTAGAGATAACAGGATATATCATTTGTCTCTTCCTCCTCAATAGAGGGCTTTGAATGAGTAGAAATAGAATCATGACAATTATTTGGCCACGTGCAATCAGATAATTATGCTCCAATGAATTATGAGCAGTATTATAATTTGGAAATATATAATACCATAATGTCATATTTTCAAATCTTCGATTTGCTTGAGCTTCTACAATAAAATACTCAAAATTTTCAAATTTGAAATAACAAGCAGAAATTATACTCCCCATAATAAGTATTGATCCAATTGATAATTTTGCAAAATCCTTGAATTCACGGTTCATAATTAAGAACAAAGCCAAAGTTGACAAAGTAATTAGAGGAAGAGTTTTGCTCATAACACCTAAACCTATTACAATTCCTGATTCGAAATATCTGTTTTTATTAAATAGAATAACTCCAAATAAAACAAAATTCAATGCAAATACATCAAAAGTACCTAATATTGAAATTGCAAATAATACAGGTGAAGAGAGATACAAGTTGACGTACTCGTATTTATCACCCAATTTTAGTAATAAAAATACTGATGACACTAAAAAAATCCATAAAGTAATTCTCCCAACTAGTTCATTCATCCCTGTAATCATCATTAAACCTGTAAATACATAATAAAAAACTGGGAAATGATAGGATGGAAAATACTTGATGCCATCAATGTAAAAGAATAATGGCAATTCATACATGGATACTCCTTGTGAAATTGACACAATGGTATACCATTGTACTATCCAATCCTGGCTCTTGTATATATACAAGGACAGGATCGAAATAATCAGATGAATTATTAATAATAACCATGTGAGATGTTTTGATCCTAGGATATATTCAAAATAAAAACCGATTTGATAAAAATTACTATAATCTCTGAATTGGGTTGTAAAATTGGAACTCAAAATATCATCTTTACATAAATTATATAATAAAATTCCTATTCAGTAATTGGTGCAAACTTACGTAAAATTTTATAATGCCTAGAAGGTTGTGAAGTTGTCTACAAATGAAGGAAGAATTATCCAAAACCTACAATCCCACAGAATTTGAATCTGATATTTATACATGGTGGGAGCAAGAAGGCTTCTTTAAACCTGAGAAACAACGAGAACTAGGCATCACTAATGACAAATCTGAATCTTTTTGTATTACCATCCCTCCACCTAATGTGACAGGAGTTTTGCATCTTGGTCATGCCATAATAATCTCCATTCAGGATCTCATGATCCGTTATGAGCGAATGAGAGGGAAGGAAACAGTATTTATACCAGGATCTGATCATGCAGGGATTGCAACGCAGAATGTGGTGGAACGAGAGTTAAACAAACAGGGAATTGAACGAAAAGAGCTGGGAAGGGAGAAATTTGTAGACAAGGTATGGGAATGGAAGGAGAAATCCCATTCTATAATCGTTAAGCAATCCAAGAAAATGGGTCTCTCAACAGATTGGGATCGAGAACGATTTACTCTTGATGATCAGTTATCTCGTGCAGTCAGAGAGGCATTCATCACCTTGTATAAACAAGATTTGATTTATCGTGACAGTTATCTTATTAACTGGTGTCCAGGAAGATGTGAATCCGCCATCTCAGATCTTGAGGCGATTCCAGAAGAAGTTGATAGTCACTTGTGGTATTTCAAATACCCAGTTACCTCTCAGAAATGGAGAAAACCTAGAGGTGAATGGGGAAGTGGAGAATGGGCCAAAGATGCTGAAAAATTTATAGAACTAGCCACGACCCGTCCTGAAACCTTGCTTGGTGATACAGCTGTTGCCACATCGAGAAAACATCCAAAATTTGGCAAACTGATCGGAAAATATGCAATCCTGCCAGTTTTGGGACGAAAAATTCCTATTATAGAGGATGAATCCGTGGATGCAGAATTTGGTACCGGAGCATTAAAAATCACCCCTGCTCATGATTTTACAGATTACGAAACTGGACAGCGACATAATCTAGAGATGATCACCGTACTTGATGAGAAATCACGTATTTTGGAGGAATATGGTGGAAAATATGCTGGTATGGATCGTTTCGAGGCTCGAAAAGCAATTGTTGAGGATCTGAAAAAAGAGGGATTACTAGTCAAAATAGAACCTTATAGACACTCAGTTCCTCATTGTGAGCGATGTCATACAGTGGTTGAACCTCGTAACTCTACTCAATGGTTTGTCAGAACACAACCCATGGCACAGAAAGTACTCAAATTGCTGGACATGGAACAAACCAACTTTGTACCAAATAAATTTGATGAGCGATTTCGATACTGGATGGAAAATAATATTGACTGGTGCATCTCCAGACAACTATGGTGGGGACACAGGATTCCAATCTGGTACTGCAATGATTGTGATGAGATGTCAACTGGAAGAGAGGATCCTACAACCTGTTCTGGATGTGGTGGCTCGAATATCTATCAGGATGAAGATGTGCTGGATACTTGGTTCTCCTCTGGTCTCTGGCCTTTCAGCACTCTTGGCTGGCCAGATAATACCACAGATCTTGCTAGATTTTATCCCAATACCACCCGAGAGACAGGATATGATATACTGCTCTTTTGGGTCGCCAGAGAGATGATGATGGGTGCTCAACTCACCAATCAGCTACCTTACAAGAATATTTATTTCCATGGATTGATTCGAAACGAGGCAGGACGCAAAATAAGTAAATCAATGGAGAATATTGATGAGTATGATCCATTGTTGATCATTGAGAAATTTGGTGCAGATACCCTCAGGTATACACTTGTATCCTACTCTACTCCTGGTTTGGATATGAATCTTGACCCAAAGAATATCGAAGCAACTCATCGATTTGGCAATAAGATTTGGCAGGCAACAAGATTTCTTCTGGGTAATTTACAAGAATCCTATGCATTCTCGGATATTAAGGATGTGAAAATCAATGAATTGGAACTTACAGATCAATGGATACTCTCTCAATTGCATCAACTCATCAGAGATGTAACAAAAAATTTTGAGGAATTCAATTATTTGGATGCTGGTAGAGAATTGAAGCGGTTCTTCTGGAATAGTTTTGCTGATTGGTATATAGAGATATCCAAATTACGTATTTATGGAGATGAGACTGAGAAATTTAATCCTATTCATATCATCCTTCATGTCCTTGACTCAGTATTCAGAATGCTCCATCCATTCATGCCCTTTCTGACTGAAAAATTATGGGCAGAGCTTCCATCAGAATTTCATGATCAGGAAGCATTGATCATTGCCTCTTGGCCACAATTCCAAGAAAAATTCATCAATGAGCAGATTAATGAACAATTCGATCTGATCATTCAACTAATCATTGCCTTAAGACGAATAAGAGGAGAATTCAAGGTTAAACCATCGAAGAAAATCCCCTTGATTCTTGAGGCTGGTAAGAAAACTGCTTTATTGAGAGAAGTTGTACCAGAAATTATTAAATTAGCAATGATCGATGAAAATAAATTCACCTTGATGGAATCAATTGTTCCTCCCAAGAAATCAGTTACAGATCTTGTTGATGATCTACGAATCTACATCCCACTAGAGGGATTAGTTGAGATTGATGAGGAGATTAACCGATTGAAGAAGGAGATAACAAAGTTGGAGAAGCAGAAAAAGGGGATAGAGGGCAAATTAAGAAGTGAATTTGTCAATCGTGCCCCTGAAAATCTGGTTCAGCAGGAGAGAGATAAACTGGATCAGATCAATGATACTATTGATACTTTAAGTACACAAATGAATGAATTATCTCAATAATTACAACAGGTAGACCTGATGTTTGAAGGCAAGTATTCTGATTATCTCAATAGCATCTTCCAGTTCATTAGCACCTTTTTCCAAAGAATCGATAGCCTGTAGTAGTAGGATTAATGAAGATGGCTGAAGTTCATCTGCCATGTTCATGATTTCTCTCCACAATGATTTATGTAGATCATCCAGTACTTCTTCCACAAAACTCACCTCATAGGAATGCTCTGCAGCCAAGTCTATTCTAATGGGGATCAGAGTTATCGTCTCAATCGATGTTTGCATCTGTAATTCTAGCACTAGTGAGTATTTAACCAGTGATTCATGCACTACAGGAGGTAAGGGCTCTTTGAGCAGATGCAATTTTCGTACTGCTCTCATCGTGTGTCCAGCTACTTTATCAATTTTATTGGTTAATTGAAGAATTTCAACTGCATCTGAAGCTTTAATCCCTCCAGAATAGGTTTGCATGGTCATCCTTTCCAGAATAAGATCAGCTGCCTGCTCGAATTGCTTAGCTCTTCCTAGATATGATACCGATTTCTCAAGATCAGTTAGAATAGTATAGATGCTCTTGAAGGAACTACTCATTGAATTCCTGACTTGATGGATATGATTCGTCACCTGTCGTAATTGTTTGAACCCAGGTTTTGGATCCTTAAGAAAGATAATTGTACTCACTCCTAAAAGGAAGAGAAAACCTATGATCAAGGTGAACACAGGAGTATATAAATTCTCACTGTTAGTCCTAAAATCAACGAGAATAACAACTAGGACCGCACCAATAACATATCCAAAATCAAGCATCAATCTGTAGAACCCAAGAGTTTTTGCTTTATCCTTTGGCATAACTAGTTCTGTTGCTGTAGAGGGTGGAACGGGAAAATATATGCCACGTCCAAATCCTGCCACAGCAGTGCCAAGAAATACTATTGGAAAAAGATCAATCAAATCAAGATAAAGAATGATAATGTACCCTAAACCCTCCATGAATTCACCCACGAATAATGGTATCTTTCTACCAATATTATCTGATAATGGACCGGATACTGCAATCCCTGCTGCCCAGAAAATGGTGAATGTAGAGGTAAGAATACCCAATTGTGCAGTGGAATACCCAAATTCTATAATCAGGAGTGGAAAGATAATTATAATTGCAGTATCTGCAATTCTTGACATTATTCCGGTTGAAAATACCACGATGAGAGATGGGCTACGAAATCTTTTGATGTAGGATACCTTTCCGATTTCTATCAATTCAGGATCCCTATTCACCTCCCTATCCAGATGAATTAGCTGTAATAATTCCTTGGAACTTGTCTTAACGAGATCATCACGATGATGATGGATCTGATTCATCTTCTCCTCCAGTGTGGGAAACAAGGGGATCTCACTACTCTCTGCATATTTTGTGGTTTCTCTAATTAATAGGGATGTAAGTAAAGCGATGATCGCAATTATCAGGGCAATGATGAATGGAAGCTTACTAACACCAATAATACCCGCAAAAAAAGCTCCTATTGCAGTTCCCACATAGACTGACAATTCCATTAGGGCCAAAGCCTTTGCTCTATCACTAGTTTTTACAATATCAGTAAAAGAAATGGCCGATGCTGCAAATAGTGTTCCAATACCAAATCCAACAAAACTATTGCCAATAAAAAACCAGCCAAGTGAATCAGCAAATGCCAGAAACACACTACCAATAATGAGGATGATAATACCTGAGATTTCTGTTGGTCTTCTACCTTTACTCTGTGAGAACATACCACCTGCATAATTTCCAATGGCTTTTGATCCACCATAGCTGGCAAGAGCAATAGCGGCTGCGAGAATGATATATTGACTGAAAGATGATTCTAGCTGTTGTGTATACACTGTCAGCACGGTACGCTGAACACCAAGTGCTGTGGATGAGAGCAACAAGGTACTCACCAGAGTGATCACTGTAATCTTATGAGTGATTAAGGCTTGTGTAAATTCTCTAAATTGCAACATCCAAACGTGGTTCTGTTGAAGTATTGGATAAAGAATTAGGTAATACTTGAATAATTTGGCTTATTTTCTAAGATTTATTTATCTCATCAATGATTACCTTGGCAATCTCCATGAATACCGTCTCAATGTTGTGTCCTGTTTTTGCAGATGTTTCATAATATTTAATGAATGTATTGGGTATGTTATTCTCCTGTTTGATCTTCTGAATATATTCCTCCACATCTTCTGCACTGATCTCATGACCTTCAAGATCATACTTATTGCCTAATATCGCTATAGGTAGATTTTTTGTTGGATGTGCTTTCCAGAATTGTTCAAACCATCCATTCAGATCATTGAAAGAATCCTTGGAGGTGAGATCAAAGACCATGAATGCAGATGTTGCACCTTGAAAGAATCTCTGTCTCAGATTCTCAAAGCCGGGTTGACCTGCAAGATCCCATATCTGAAGCTCAAGTAGTGCTCCATCGTCAAGATCGATTTTTTTCACGGCAAAATCCGCACCGAGTGTACTCAGATGATCCTGAATGAATGTTTGACCCATAAAATTCCTTCTGATAGACGTTTTTCCCACTTTATACTGGCCACATAGTACGAGTTTGTTAATATACCGAATTCGATCTTGACTCAATTTTCTTCAAGTTTACATTCAAATCCAAATTAATAAAGGTTGACGGTCATTATTCGTTCAAGTTGAAATAATAATGCAATATCATAACAATAGCTTGACAACATCTCTATTGATATATTATTCGCTTCTATTCATCAGTTTGCCAATTATTTATATACTCAATCAACCATTATATTAGTATGATTCATGGTGTGTATCGATTGAAGGAATTCTCTGGAGAGATCCCTCAGGATATCCTCCTTCGATATGAATTTCTTCATTATAGGGGATTTATCTCCATTGAATGGATCAGACAATATTTACTTGAGATTCAGATTCTAGGTTTGGAAACATACAAATACAAACTATTGGGTGCTCTGCGATTTGAATTTGATATATTCACCTATTGGGTAGAATCCACTCCCGATGATTATCCCATGATCATTCCCTCCTCGGTATTTGATCTTGATCAACTGGAAAGCCTCTATCTGTGGAATGTGAATATCCTATTCCTTCCGGATTATATTGATCGGATTCAAAATCTTAAACGATTGGTCATTAGTCACTGCAATCTACAGAGTATACCTGATGAAATTGTGAAATTAATTAATTTGGAGGTATTGAAATTGGATGATAATAATTTACAATCACTACCAGATCTCACTCCATTACTAAATCTTAAGGAATTATCAGTTAATAACAATAAGCTATCCTGTCTCCCGATCCAATATCTTTTCAACCTGAAGAAACTAGACGCTAATAATAATCAGGTGAGATACATCGATTCTTTGACCCAAATTACGCATCTTCACAAAGTAGATATATCCTTTAATTTGATTAATGAATTTCCCAGTTTGCCTATTTCACTTGAATATCTGAATTTGCAGCATAACAAATTATCATCGATTCCCACCACTATATTTAATCAATTACGATTTTTAGATATTCGAGATAACCCTCTCCAGGGATTGGATATGTTGTTTTATACCCATGCAGTGGATAAATTGTTCTATTCAAATTATTATCAGCAATTTGATGCACCCATTTCCTATCCAAAAGATGAGGCGCTTGGGATGTATCTCTATAAATTTCACAGAATGATCCGAAAAGGGTTGATATCTGAAGAATGGCTGGATCGATTTCTTCTCGAAATTCAAATATTGAGATTGGCATCCATTAAAAATGAATTATTATCTGGTATTCTTGAGGAACAAGATGGATTATCTTTTTCACTTAGTGGAAGATCGGGTCAAGATGCTATAATACTACCATTCAGTTTATTTGAATTACAAAATCTGGTAAAAATCGAACTACTGGATGTGAAGATGGATCATCTCTCCCATCTCATCAAGCATTTAGGGAATCTAAGAGTTTTACGGATTATTAATTGCAGATTATCAACTCTACCCGATAGTATCAGTTCTCTCAATTCTCTTGAAATACTCAACCTTGAACGGAATAAGCTCTCATTGTTACCTGAGACTATAGGTGATCTGAAAAATCTCAGGGAGATAAATCTCTCCCAAAATAACTTGCTTGCCTTACCATTGAGTATGAAAAATCTTACTGAGTTGTATTTCCTAAATCTAAGTCACAATCCTTTGAGATCGATTCCTATTTATCTTCAACATCTATATAAACGATAATAATTCAGAGATCAATTCATTTATTTATTAAGTACCTGCCAAATAGTGATCTATGAGAAAGGAAATCGAATCACTTACCCAACAGCTAGTAAAACTGGATACAACTGGAGGAAAGACAAAAGAAGCTGCAATTGTTTTATCAGAATTTTTACGACAATATGGAATAGAATCTACACTTAACGAGTATAAAGAGGATTGTGTGAACCTTGAGGCCAGAATTGGAAAAGGTGAATCAGCTATTGCTATCTCCGGGCATCTTGATGTAGTTCCAGTGGGTAATATAGATTTGTGGCAACATGATCCATTCTCGGCTAAAATCATTGACAATGAACTCTGGGGTAGAGGCAGTGTGGATATGAAGGGAGGAGTGGCTGCTCTTGCTGGTGTGATGGTCGAATTATTGGAACGAGAATCTGAGCTTACAAAAGAGATACGATTACTAGTAACAGCAGAGGAAGAAATTGGACTTCTTGGAGCTCGAGAGATGGCAAGGGGTGATACTATGAAAAATGTAAGTCATCTACTAATAGCTGAGCCTACTCAGCTGGAAGTGGCGGTGATGGAGAAGGGAATCTTATGGTCAAAAATCTCAGCTAAGGGTAAACAGGCTCATGCCTCCAGACCAGATTTGGGAACCAATGCTATTGAGTCTCTAGCATCTCTCATTCCAAAATTGCATGCCCTACTACCGAAAACTTCAATCCCAGAACTTGGTAAATCAACTCTCAATGTTGGTATGATTTCTGGGGGAACAGTACCCAATGTTGTACCCGAATCCGCAGAGATGGTATGTGATATTCGAACAACTCCAGGAGTGGGAATATCAGAGGTGACAAAAGCAATTGAATCTCTACTTGTTCTGAATTCACATGAGTCTCTACAACTGGATATTGAGTATTTTAATAATGCTGAGGCAGTGATCACATCCAATAATGAATTGGGAGAAACCATAGCCAAATATACAGATAAGTATACCAATTTCAAGCCTAGATTAGGTGGGATGTATTATGCCACAGACGGTGCTGCTTTACTTGAGAATCATCATGCTTCATTTGCCATTTTTGGTCCAGGCTCCAAGGAATACTTGCATCAAACCAATGAACGTTTGGATCTGGAACAGTTGGATCTCGCACGGAAAATCATACGAGATAGTATTGCTGAACTAGCAATAAATCAATAAGAAATTGAGACAAAAAAGAGTTTTTTCTTAACAAAAATTGCTAGACATTAAATAGGATGCAACCTAATTTTATTTTGAAATCGTTATGATCCTAGATCACAATGATTGGTTGAACACGTTTTTTGAAAATAAGGAAGTCGATGGTTATGAAGGATACGTTTAGAAAATCCGACAGTTTAGTAACCAGTGCACTGAAAATCCGGGAGGATATGAAGGAAGCACAGGGTAAGTATAATGACTACGTCAGCGAATTGGCAATGCTAACCAAGGGTGAGTTGAAACAAGTGATGAATGGGTTTAATAACAAACCTGATGACAATACTATTGATTCCGCAATTTCAATTTTTGACAGGTTAGAAGAAACATTACTCATTCTTGAGGATACTCAGGCATCACTTGATGAGATTGTATCAATTGTTGGTGGTCTTGAGTTTTCTACAGATACTACTACCACCAAACTGCGAGATATTATGGTGGAGCAGGATGGTCATCAGAAACGTATGACAAAAGCCGTATCGCTTATGCATGCAGATCTGGAGGAGCTTAAATCTGATGATGAAGTATTGCCTCAGCTACTTGAGGATATGGGTGATTTCATGGAGGAGTTTGCCCGATATCAGGATTATGCAGTGGAAGCAGTTCCTAGAATGACTCAGCTCTTTGATGAGTTGGATCGAGAAGAGCAAATTGGCAAACGATATGGAGAGAATGTATAAATCTCTGCCATTTGTTGAATAGAATACAAAAATTCAACTTCAATTTTTTTAGGTATTCCTACATTTAAATAATTTTTACAATTTTTACCAACTATAGTGTTTACTCTAAAAGATCTACCCATTCCTCATCCAACTTACTTATCACGTGAGGAAATATTGGCAATTGAGCAAAACGAATTTGATACAGGAGTTACCCCTCTTGATCTCATGCAGAATGCTGGAGTGGCTATTGCCAATACTTGCAAAGTAATCTGTAAAGATGATCTAGAAATTCTTATTCTTGCTGGAAGTGGAAATAATGGGGGTGATGCAAGTGTTGCTGCAAAATTGTTAGTAGAGCATTTTGATATCACTTTTATATATCTGAAGCGACCCAAAACCAAAGAAGCAAAGGTAGCTCATGATGAGCTCATTCAAACCAATGTGGTCATTCATTATCTCTCAGAAACTATATCTCTGGAACAAACCCTGCATAAGGTTCAGGAATCCAAGGTGATTATTGATGCAGTATTTGGTACAGGTTTGAAGAATCATGTTCGCACTCCCACTGATGTGATCCTCAACCTACTTGGCAAATTACCTGATGCAAAAATTATCTCTATTGATCTACCCAGTGGAATGGATTGTAATACAGGTAAGTGGTATTGTGAGAAATTTATTCCTCAAACCATCATTTCCATGCATTTCTCAAAACGATGTTTCAAAATTATAGAGAAGGAAGAATATGGATCAAACATAGTGATCTCGGATATTGGGATTAAGCCTACCTCGTTTTTTTACGTGAGTGCCAATTATCTGAAACAATACTGGCCGATACGTGATCCAGATTCACATAAGGGACAAAATGGACGGGTGATGGTTATTGGTGGATCTGACGATTTTACAGGTGCTCCTGTACTTTCAGGTATGGCAACCATGAGATCAGGTATTGATACTCTGAGAATCGCAGTTCCTGAAAGTATTAGAGATATTGTAGCATCATATGCTGAAGATTTTATTGCAGTGAAAGTCGATGGTACTCGAATTACAAGCAAGGGGTTTAAACGTTATCGAAATATGGCAGTACAACGTCATGATGTGATTGCTATGGGTATGGGGCTTTCCAATCATCCAGATTGTACGAAATTTGCCAGAGAATTCTACCAATATGCCAAAGAAAAAGTGAAATTTGTGATAGATGCTGAAGCTATCCGTGCATTCCGAGGGCACCTCAATCTATTGCACAATTCCAAAGCTATTCTAACCCCACATAAAAGAGAATTACGTATGATGCTTGATGAGGACTTACCAGGAGAATTTATTCACTTAATTGAGTTTGCTCAGAATAAAGCCAAGGAATTAGGAGTGACCCTCCTAATCAAGGGAAAAATCGACATAATTACCAATGGATATAGAACGATTCTCAATACTACTGGACATGCAGGTATGACTGTAGGAGGGTCTGGCGATGTACTGGCTGGAGTGGTTGCCGCAAGCTATGCGTTTATTGATGACCCATTCATTGCAGCTGCAGTGGCTGCATTTGTAATGGGTAAAGCTGGTGAGATGGCAGCAGAGAAATTTGGTTATGGCCTTATGGCTTCTGATATTGTAAAAGAACTTCCAGGTGCTTTTATGCGATTTGATGTAAATAAATAACTAATCAAATTCTGATTTCTGTTCAATTTCTATTGATTCATTAGGATTTTTTACAGTATCAATCAGAGTATCGTTTTCTATAATTGTATTATCTAAAATTACTGAATTAACAATCCTTGAATTAATAATTTTAACATTGTTACCTATAGTTGCATAGGGACCAAGGGTAGAATTTTTAATGATGCAGTTTTTTCCAACAAATACGGGAGGATAAATATTAACAGATTCATCTATCGATGAAAGAAATACATTTTCATCATTTTCAGATAATACCCATCTTGAAGCATCCAACAAGTCACTAGGATAGCCTAGATCTTTTCTCCACCCATCTATTTTCACTCCTTTTACTCTTCTTGACTTAACTAATTGATTGATTGCATCTGTCAATTCTAATTCTCCACGTTCAGATAAAGGCAAAATGTTAAGGATGTCAAAAATTGTCCTGTTCAAAACGTAAAAACCTGTGATGACTAAATTACTAGGTGGATATTTAGGTTTCTCTATCATCTGAATGATTAAATCTGTACCTTTTTCAAGTACTATAACACCATATCTTGTAGGATCTTGAACTTCCTCGATATGCAAAGTTGCCAAATTATTATTCTGAATATGGTGATTATATATCTTATGAAATGGTCCTTTGTATAGATTATCACCCAGCAACAACACAAAATCCTCATTAACGAAATCCTGAGCCAGTAATAACGCTCCCCCTAATCCATATACTGTTTCAATATTTTGAACAACATACTCAATATTAACATCTAATTCACTGCCATCTCCAAAGAAATCAATAATACTCTCTTTTTTATATCCAACAACGATCAAAATATCATGGATCTGTAATTGATCTCGTAATAATTGAATTCCCCATTCTATGATTGGTTTACCGGCTACTGGTAACATACATTTTGGAATATCTTTAGTTAGTGGATACATCCTAGTACCTTTACCTGCAGCTAATATTACTCCTTTCACGTAAGTTACTTCTTTATTTATTAATATAAAAATACATGCATAAAAATAAAAAATAATAATTATTTTAATCTGAAGTATATTAAATTTGAAATTAAGATTTTTTCTTCTTCTTTTTACCAATGCGTTTTGCAGATCCTCTTCCGGAACTATATTTACCCTTTGCTCCTTTTGATAGTAATTTTTTAACATTATCATGATTTTTGAAATGTTCATCTGATATCAGGAAGAAAAGCCTTAGAAAATCAACAATTGGTGGTTTTTTATGTCCAAAGAAAACATAGGTTATTGAGAAATGAGGATCAGTAGATTCTTTTGATGTTTGTAACCCAATTTGCTCAATATTCTGCTCGTACAACTTGATCAAATTAACAATTTCCTCATTCTCAACTAAATGTTTGACATAGGATGCAGATTGGGATTTTATCATGAATTTTTTATCGACTTCCTTATCCAAAGTTGGGATGTCATCCATCTCCACATAGTACTCAAATCTTGACGAAATATAGCGTTTTCTTGAATATGGAACAACATCAAATCGATAAACGGGATCCTCATCATCTCCACTCTCATTGGCGAATTTTGCACCAATGAATAGTTTTTCCTTTTCTTTGAATACTAAATTAATCAACCACTGTATGATAAAAGTCCTATTTACAAGTTTCAAATGCAAGGTTAAGATGCGAATACGTTTTTTCTTCATCACACATCGATACTCAAATTCATCAGGTTTAACTTCTACTCTCTCGTATGTTATTCCTCTTTGTGAGAGTGCACCCTGGATCTGTTCCTCCAGCTTTTTTAATATAATCTCATTTTGCTTCTTTCCTCGTATATAAACTATAAACATCAGAATCACAAATAACAAAACTGGTGCGAGGTTCAGAAGCAAATTGATCCAGATATTAGCCACAAATATCAATAATAACATGCCCTTTTCAAATCATAGGATAGATACCAATACCTTATCTGCAATTCCAGTCGAATTTGATAATTGTTCAAATATCTAATTAAAATATGCTATATCTGTATTTAGGAGCAGTGGATTTTTTTTAATAGAATATCATTCACAAATTATGTCTATTCCACTCACCTTAGATGCTATTCTACCCATACTTGACGGGAAAATGATTGCCCTATTTGGTGATCTGTCTACCAGACGGAATCAAATAATAAAACAATTCATTCTAGATGGTTTTGAAAATGATGGTGTTACCTGTATTGTAACTTTAATCCAATCTGCTAATAATTTGATTGAAGAATTGAGTAATTACTCGCCTGAAGCAGGTATGATTGTGAATGATGCCATTTTAAATCAAAATATTCAGATTGTTGATATGTATTCATTCCGCGGTGCTGATAAATTGGATGAGGAGATCCCAGGAGTGCATAATCTACCATCTGCACGTGATTTAACTCTATTATCGATTAGACTGAATGAGATCTCAAAAACCAATGAGAAATGCCGGTTTATCATCTGGCCATATAGTTTGTTAACTGTTTACACTAATCCAAAAGATCTCATTAATTTTACTCAAACCCTGGCTGCTCGTCTGAGTAGCAGAAATCAGTCTGGATTACTCGTAGCTGATGCTGGGGTTGTACCCTCAGATCAACGAGCCACTATAGAATCTATTGTTGATAGTATTATCGAAACAAGAAAAGAAGAGGAGAATGGAGAGATCAAAGAGTGGTTTAGAATTAAATTTTTCAAAGGTGAAGAAAATCACCAATTTGATGTGTGGACATTGATACGTTAATTTATGAAATCATGAATGAAGTCCTTTAGACCGTCCTCTATTCTTATTTTGGGATAATAATCCAATTCTTTTTTTGCTTTCGAGATATTTGCTAATGTATGCTGGTGTTCATCTTCTTGGTTTGTTAAGATGTAGGAAATTTTTACATTCATCAATTCTTCAAAAATTTTAAGTATCTGCATTAATGATATCGCTCGACCTGATCCTATGTTGTAGATATTGAAGCCTTCACATTTATTTTCTGCAAGTATTAACGCACTTAAAATATCTTTAATATGTGTGTAATCACGTGTAGTTTCAAGGTTGTTAGAAATTTGGATCTTTTGATTTGATTTAATTTTCCTAATAAAATTCTGAAAGGCCATATCGGGTCTTTGGCGCTTACCATAAACCGTGAATAACCTTAGTATAGTGATATTTAGATGATATTTTCTTGCATAGGTAGTAATAAAATGTTCTGCTGCTAATTTACTGGCAGCATATATGTTTCTGGTATTTGAAAGAGGATGTTCTTCACATAAATTAGGTAAATTGTACAAAGAGGATGAGCTTGAATAAATAAATTTCTTATTTGAATAATCTTTTATTATATCTAATAATTTCAATGTTGTCTCGACATTATTCCTCAAATACCCCTGATAATTGGAAAATGAATCTCTCACACTTGGTGTACCCGCCAAATGATAAATAGATGAAATATCTGAGAATGGAACCATATTTACTAAATTTATATCAAGTATATCTATTTCAAAAAAAGTAAATAATTGAAATTTTTTCAATAACTGTATATTATTTTCTTTAATATCTCTGCTGTAATGTGAATCAAAATTATCAATGCCAAAAACAGTATTGCCATCTTCTAATAACTTCTCAGCCAAATGACATCCAATGAATCCAGCTACCCCTGTGATTAGATACACAGATTCACCTATTCCATCAGTTTAATAATATTTCCCACAAAATTTATCGATCGATTATATAAATCATCTACTTCTTTTTCCACACCTTGGCGAAGCAATCCAACATCAACTACTAGTTCATTATCCCATCCCTCAGTTGGGTTTATCTCTGCATCATAAACAATATCCGGCATGGTTTTATATTCACCATTCATCAATATTTGATAAGCCTGAGCTGATGAAAGTACTGCATCAACTGCATTGAACTCCATCTCAATTTTATATGATTCTTGTGTCTCCTCATCGTCAAATTCGGTGATAATTGATGAATTTGTTAATTTGGTGAGATACTCATGTACCATAAGCTTTGCAGAGTTCTTCAGATCTTCTTTAGATATGGTCATCTTCTCAAAGGGATTTTTCCCTGCAAGGGTTTCACCAGTTTTAAGAGAGACTGCACGGATAGCTGAAAATCCATTTAAATTCTTCCCTTTAGGAATCATATCCTCAGTATATATATCATAATCGAGAATTGCTGCAAACAATGGATTAGATATGAATTCAGATATTACAGTGTTGAATTCCTGATACAACTCAGAAAGTGGTCTAGATAACTCATCAACCTTTTTTAATAAGATGAAGAAATCCACATCGGATACACCTGCATAGATTCGATCTGTGGCACAGCTACCATAGACAATTACAGCTAGTAAATCATCTCCTAGTGCCTTCTGCAATGATTTATAGAATTTTTTCTTGAATACTTTGTATTCAGTAGGTACTTCAGACATATATTTTCAATTTCAACTGATCATTGATAAAATTGCTCCTATGTTTTTATTCACAGCTGAAAAAATCCACAATTTTAGTGATGTTTATGCATCTGTAAGATAGGTGAACATTTGAATAATATCTTCAGGATTCATCTTGATCCAGGTTTCAATAGATGATAAGTTAATTACCTCCAAAGGACCATTTATCCCATCTAGTTCATAATTCTTCAGCTCAACACTTTCCTTTATATGATGAATTAATTGTTTTATCAGGCTACTTTCTTTAACAAATGATTTCTGCAGATTAACGATATTAAATTGACCTATTCTATCATTAGTGATGATCAACATATTCGAGTTAACAAGCTTTGATTTATCGATTGGCTTCTCACGAAAACTAGTTACAAGATTAAAATCATCTAATTCTACAAGTCCTACCTGATATTTTAAACCCCGGAATGAAAATAAAGTGGCTGCATATTCATGATCCTGATGATTGATGAGAGCTTGATGAAAATCAGCGTTAGATAGAACGTATCCTGACACAATTATTGAGAAAACTTGATCATGAGTTGCTTTTTCTAATTCTATTAGATAATCCAGTAAATTGGTATTAATAAATTGAATATCCATTCCATCAAACTCATTATAATAATGATTCAGACCTTTGAAGTCTTCTTCTGATATTATTTTGAATTTACATACTCCGTGATAATGATAATGCCTTATTAACCAATCAAGGTTGGGGAGATTGTGATATTTACTTTTTGAGAAGGGTTCTCCTATGGGGAGTAATCCTGGATGTAAATAATCAGATATAGGTAACAGATCTAATGGTTTTTCGTACCATATAATCACCTGAACATTATTTAAAACATCAAGACTTTGCTTCCACATATTACTCACCAAAAATCTCCTCAATAACATCATTTGTCAGTTGTCTGTATCTCTTGAGAGATCCAATATCAATCCACCAATGGTTCTCATCATATGCGGCTATTTGTTGATTATCAACTAATTTTGGAATAATATCGCTAGATAAATCAATGTTCTTCTTATTTTGATTATTTACAAGATCCTCGATGATTTCTAGTACAGACGCATCTAATATAGAGATCCCCGTATTTGCATAAATTTTCTTTTTCGGTCGAGTGGCTATCTCAGTAACCATATCATTCATATCTACTTCAACTGAACCATCCTCTATTTTCCATGAATCATCAACCCAAATCAATCCTTTTTTTGCATTACTTTGGAATTCTTTATACAGTTCTTGAATATTCAAATTTGTTAGAATATCGGTATAGTAAATAAGCCAGTGATTTTTTGTTAAACGGTTTCTTGCATTATATAATGCTCCACCAGTTCCTTTGTAATTCTCAGAATCTATAACATAAGTAATTGTAATCTCCCATTTACTACCATCTCCAAAATATCGTTGAATTAGATTGTTTCTATATCCCACAAGTGCTACAAATTCTGTTATACCTGACTTTTTTAGATGATTGATTACATATTCTAATAATGGTTTTCCTGATTTACCAATTGGTATCATTACTTTCTGGTAAAAATCAGTTATTGGATATAATCTGCTTCCACGGCCTCCACAGAATAATACAGCCAATAGATTTTCCATATTGACCCTCACTCAAAGTAGTATTTTATCCTATCTTAGTTTTCATGAATTCTGTTAGGATTTTTCTATTTCTTTGCTCTTGCTTTGGATTTTCTCTTCCTTTTTCTAGGTTGTGTAGGAGTATCTCCTTGTGCTTGTTGAGCAAGCTCTTGCTGCTTTGCAGCCAGTATATCTTCTCCTTCCTTTCTACCAGTGATTGCTTTTCCTGCCTTGAGTAACTTCTGAATATCCTCTGTCTGTTTGATAATCAGCTCTTCCGATTTGATTAACACACCCTGGATCCTTGCCATGGCATAGGATATCCCGATAATAAAGAAAATCAAAGGTATTAATATAATCAAAGTACCTTCTGGTTGGGTTAATTCAATTGAATTGGTGATTGATGGTGGAAGTGCAATATACGATAGAATTATTGATGAATTTAGGGTAAGCCAAGCAAATCCTATGAGTAATACTACTCTAAAAGCCATGGAGGAAAGGACAATGAGTAAAATCATGATCGGTTTAAAGGCTCTCTCAGCAGAACCACCTAATTTATCATCTAATTTTTTATCATGGGCTAATAATCCATCATGATATCTCTGCAAACGACCAGTTAATCTCTCTTGCTCACCACCGGGTTTCGCAAACATTGAATCCTGTGCAGAATCTAGTAGAAATATCAATGCATCTGCTCCAAATTTTTTATGTGCTGTAGAACCAGATCCCGCAGCCAATGCTGATGAGGTTTTTTCTCCTTCATCTCCCTGTTCCTCTTTCTTCCTCTCTTTAATTGCCTCTTGACTTGCTTTTTCATCTTCTGTACCCAATTTAGTCATTCCAAGTCTGAATTGGGAGAGCCTTGCCAATTGAGATCCAACTCGTTTCTGTCTTGATAGTGTGGGCGTAGTTAAACTATAGATATACCCGGTTTGTAATGAGAATTCAAAATATAGGTATGAGATAAGTGCCAACTGAAACAGGCTAGAATTTAACAGAGTTGTGTAGGAGGTGGGATCCAAGGTTAGATCGTAAGTTACTCCCTTCATATATCCCCATGTAATAATTGCCTGTGCAATTACCAAGGTGGCGCCTGCCATGGAGACTGATTATCGGCTAATAAAACGAAGGCCAGTAACAAACATTAGGATAAAAATAAGCATTATAAATCCATTTGTAACCTGATCCTCGTATCCCAATCTCTGAGGTTTATTCATGAGATACGCTAGTGGTGCAAGGGGATCTTCTGAGCCGCCCATTAGTTGATCCACGGTCATATCTCCCACCATTCCCGGAGAACCGAAAAGATTATTGATAATAAAGGCTCTTGCTGACCATAGATAATGAACAGCCTCGGTTTGTGATGAGAGTGGAGATGCGACATATCCGACAAAGGTCAATAAAGCTACAACGACCACGAAGAAATAGAGAAATAATAGCTGAAAGAGAGCTCCAACATCACTGAATACCTTCACCTCTGGTATCAATATATTATAAACTGTATTGAATAAGAATACTAAGAAACTTGCTGCTAGTATTCTTATCATCCAGACGACAATAAATATATTCCGCTGTGCTGATTTGAAGAAATCTTTGGTTCTTTGAACTCTCATATCATCATATGATCTCTTACTCATATTACAAACCTATATTGTTTGAATATGTTGCTAATTATAAAATGTTGTTGACAAGAAGTAAATTTTCATCTAATATTGTTTTACAATAAGTTATTTCACACAGGAACGGTAATTTGTTTTACTATATCCTCAATAACAATTCTACCAGTTGTACCTTCGAGTTCAGCTTCAGCTTTTAATTGTAATCTATGAGCTACTGAGTGAACCACAATTCTTTTGAGATCATCAGGTATTACATAATTTCTACCTTGTACTGCTGCATGGGATTTACAAGCACCGAGTAGTGCTATTGAAGCACGAGGAGAACATCCAAGGATTAATCTAGGATCAGTTCTAGTTGCCATGACAATGTCTCTGATATAGGACATCATATCATCTGACATGTAAATATCTTCCTTCACGGTTTTGATCATTTTATTTACTGTTGCAGCGGTTGTTACAGGACGGACTTTCTTTTTGAAACCACTGTGTTTCAATGCAATGATATCCTTTTCCTCATCACCAGTAGGGAGGTCTAAAACTAACTTCATGGCAAAACGATCAACTTGGGCTTCAGGAAGAGGATAGGTACCTTCTTGTTCTACAGGATTCTGGGTTGCTACAACTATAAATGGAGGATCCAATTTATACCCTTCACCCTCAATGGTTACCTGTTTTTCAGCCATACATTCAAGCATTGCAGCCTGTGTTTTAGGAGGAGAACGATTAATTTCATCTGCAAGTAAGAAATTACAGAATACTGGTCCTCTTCGTAATTTAAATGCTCCAGTTTTTGGATCATAGATATTAGTTCCAAGTACATCAGAAGGTAATGCATCTGGGGTGAATTGTTGACGATTGAATTCCAGCCCAATCACATCTGCAAAAGCCTTTGTGATAACTGTTTTTGCAATTCCTGGTACTCCTTCAAGAAGAATATGACCCTCTGCTAAAAGAGTGATCATAATATCCTCAAGGACATCTGCTTTACCAATAATCACTTTCATTAATTCGACATGACATTCTTTCCAAATTCTTTGAATATCTTTAGGCGTAACTTTTTCTCTGCTCTGTTGTTTCCCCTTATCGGGTGCTGCTGGTGCGTCTGACATATTATAACCTTATTTGCATACTGCTTTATAATAATGTATTCCCGATTTAATGTTTGGATATTAAAAACAGAGTTTTGTTTTATTAAAGTAGGTAGGTATTTTTATATCAAGGATATCCCAAAAATATTTCCATCGACATTGAGCAGGTAGGCTCAAAGGAATCATTGTTAACTGTTGAAAATTGATCGTGCGCGGATTTCGCTCAAACCCATTAGATTCAAAAAATAGAGGACCTAGAATGACTAGTGCTTCCGACACTAATCATAAATCCTCTACATTTGAGAGAATTTATTCACTGGAAATCAGGTGAAAATAGAGCAGATACAGAGAATTCATTCTCTGATTAAATTAATGAGGATCTACAAGATGAGGATTTAATAGAATGAGTAGCATATATGCAAAAACAGACAATAGCATGGATTGGAAGATTGTTTGCATATTTGGAGTATCCAGAGAAATCTCTAGGACTAATAATGCCTTGGAACCGTATATCAGGATGATTTAGGGGGATTTCATTAGGGTTCTGAACATGAAATTTTTTCACTGATTTTTCCTGCGAAGCTCGGAATTCTGGGTATTTGCAAGAGAATTGGGAGAAGCATCTGAGATCAGTCAAATACTCGAAAATTGCAAATCAGATACCTTATCTGCTCAAAACCGCGGTTTGAGGTGCTATCGCTCCATTTTCGTATTGAAAGAAGCTGTACCAGAAATTTCAAAAATGGGCCAGAATTGTAAAGGATTGGTTTGTGGAAAATTGATTTAGGGGAATATTTCAAGCATAGTTTTTTTTTTTACATGAATAAATTATTATAAACACAAACTTTTATCTTTACTTTTAATTTTTATATAGTGAATGTCATCAACAAAAGTATCCGATATACGAGCTTATTATTAATAGGTGGTATAATATCACAAGGCCTTAGTTATTTAGTTAGGATTATCATGATGAGAGTACTAAACAATGTAGAATATGGTAATTTTGTATATATTTGGGCAATTTACACTTTTTTGTTGGTATTTGCACATTTCAACTTACATAGCCCATTGACACAAATGTTTACCGGAGATTATGATATCAAAATAATACAGGATAAACAACCATATATCGATGCAAGTATAATAATTACCTTCATCACATCAACAATTTCTGGTTTGATTATTTCATATATTTCTCTTAGGAATGGATATAGCCTTTTTACTAGCATTATTCTGGGCATCTGTCTTTTTTTACACGGTATTTTTATAAATTTCAATGCATTAGGCCGAAGTCTCGGTTTTTTAAAAAACATAACATTAATGTTGATTTCATGGGGGGTTTTAAGGTTAATATTCTCAATTTACTTAATTATTAAGGGTAATAAGAATGATGAATTTTATGTTATAGCTTATAGTTCTCCAATAATTTTTATCTCATTAATAACCTTATCCACTTTTGCTCGAAAATATTTTAGATTTAAGTTTAATAATGAAATTAAGGATTCTATTATGGATTTAATCAAAAAATCTATCCTAGTTCTAATTTCTGATTTTTCTACTTCTGGTGTGACATTAGTTCTTTATAGATATATCTCAAATGAAATTGGAATTCAAAATTTAATCACGTTTGATATAGTTTTAATTTTTCTAAGTTTGAGTGCCTTGATTTTATCAAATTTTGGATTAACACTAATATTATATAGCAAGAAAATCAACAATCCACACAACTTTATCAGAAATCTCTATCAAAAAACTTTTACCTTTATTCTTATTCCATTTCAAGCACTAATGTTTGTTTTGAATAAAATAAATTTTATAAATAGGATTTTATTATTTTTGGAAATAAATGTAATTATTGAATATCAAGTCACTGTGTTATTAATAATTATTTTATCTTTTCAGATGATATCAATAAATTTATCCGGATTATTTCAAGGTCGAATGCTATTTCGTCAAGATGCTTTTTTAAAATTTGCAAGTCTAATTATGGTTTTGACTTATATTTCTTTAATAAATCCTACAAAAATTCTATCACTTTTATTTTCTTTTTTAATTTATTTCTTTTTTCATTCCGTTATCTCTTCAATTTACTTCAAATTATTCTATACACAATTACCAATTAATTAACTTCAGAAATATCAAAATTAAATCGATCAGCCTATTTCAATAATATTTAATAATAAAATAAACCATCAGGTAATCCAGCCATACAAAACAAAGAGGTTGTGAATCTAACAATTATAGATGAATCTACTAATTTACGTAATTTTTTCATTTTGGATATGGTTTCTTAATATTCAATTAAAATATTGCTGACAAATAATCACTTCATTTTTCTTTATTCACCTTTTTATACATCCTAAGTACCTTTTCCATTTGAATTTGATGGTTTTTATACTTTTTAATAACATTTTGATTGTTTTGCCCCATATAAATTCGCAAGTTTTCATTCTGAATTAGTTTTATGATTTGTGAAGCTAATGTAACATAATTTTTACCATCAAAAAATAATCCATTTTTGCCTTCTTTAATCCATAATCTATTTTCAGGATCAGATGTCACAATAACGGGTAAACCGGCTATCATAGCTTCACCTGTGCTTTGAGATAAACTTGAATCTGATAATGACGTAGATACGTAAATATCAGAATTAATTAGATAACTAGCTATATCTTCCTTTTTGACTTTACCTATAAATTCAACATTACTATTTAATTGTAACTTATCAGTTATCAATTTTAATTTACTAGCTTCGGGTCCATCTCCTAGAATAAGACACTTGATCTCATGATTAAAGTTATTATTACTGATAACTATCTTCAAAGCTCTTAATAATGTTGAGATATCATATACTGGATAGAGTGACCTTGTGGAAATTATTCTAAGATCTGATCTATTAGGTGATTTATTCAAGCTAATGAAATCCTGAATATTTACACCAAAATGAATTTCTCTAATTATTTTTGGTTTAATGAAGTTACTAATTAATTTGTGAGTGACTTTCCTCCCGTTAGAATGAATAATTTTAGAATTGAAGATAGTAAAATTAAATATTAACTTCCAAAATAAAGAAACGTTTGGATCTAAAAGCACATCACTTCCCCAAGTAGTATTAATTTTATTTTTAAATCTAATGAAAGAAGAAATAAAACCATATTTTGTTAAGTAATGAGCATTTATAATATCTGGCTTTATAAGTTTCACGATATTATTTAGTTCTATGATATTTTTTATTAGTTTAGGTTTTAATTTTGAACTTGATATAATATATTGTTTGATATGTTTAATTGGAAAAAAATCCCACTCATAAGATATTAAATAAACTTGAAATTTTTGCTCTACTAGATATTCAGTCCATCTCTGAATATGAACGCTTTTTGCTGATCCTAGTATACAGATAAGCATGTTTTGTATATGATTTGGTTTTATTTATACATTTCAATATTTAACACATCAACCAATCAATTTGGTTTGCTAAATTGATTCAATAAGAAAGATTAAACTATTGAGTTGAGTTATCAATTTTCCTTAATAAGAAAAACAAATCTTAATTATTTTTTTTTATAGATACAAATATATGTATATGGATTACAAGATAGGTGTATCAATACCTGCCTACAATGAAGAAAAGTTGATTTTTAAAACTATAAGTTCTGTGCCTTCTTTTGTTGATGTGATTTGTGTTGTAAATGACAAGAGTAAAGATCATACTCTAAATGAAATTAATAAAGCAATTTCGGAATACCCTGAAAGGCATATAAAAATTATTGATTCTAAAGTAAATGGAGGGGTAGGGGCAAGTATACTAAAAGCTCATGAATATAATTTTGATAATGGGTGTGATTATGTTGCAGTATTAGCAGGAGATAATCAAATGGATCCAATCTACTTGCCAATCTTACTCGATAAGTTAATTAAAAATAAATTAGGATATGTAAAAGGTAATAGATTTTTATCAGATAACAGGAAAATGCCATTCGTAAGGAAAATTGGTAATAAAATTATTGAATTTTTAACATCTATCTCTTTAGGAACCTGGAATATAGGAGACAGTCAAAATGGTTATACTATTATTTCGAGAGAAAGTTACTACAAAATAAATCTGTCAAAATTGAAAAAAAGGTATTTATTCGAAACTAGTTTATTATCTCAATTAGCAATTTTACAAATTTCAATTTCAGATGTTCCAATTCCTGCAATATATGGAGAAGAAAAATCAACTATCAGTTATTCAGATTTTATTCCTAGATTATCTGGGTTCTTATTTCTTTTATGGCTCCAAAGAATTACGAGTTTTAGTAAAAATTCAAAGATTTCAAAGTTAATTAATGTACTTTATCTGATAGGTCTATTTTATCCGATTCTATATTTTTTGTTAATTGGAGCATTCTCATTTGAAATTTATGCACTTAGTTTCATTTTCTATGTAATACTAGTTATCTTTTTGGACAGAGTTTTAACCAAATAGTCTAAGTGACAATTATTATATGAGAGAGAGAGAGAGGAGAAGTTGGAGTACAGGTAGAATAAAAAAATCAAGGTAGAACGTGCAAATCACACTTGATAGTTCAATAAAATCATGAAAAGATTAGAGAAAATCTGTATTTAATTAATAGAATGGTAAATTTAATACGAAAATTTTAGGTAGCTTACGCTAATTTGAAGGTAAAAAATCCATTGCGCATCTAATTTTCAGGTGGTGGATCAGTTTCGATCGCTGAAAACCAGCATACAAGGCCTTTGGTAGTTTATCAGAGAATTCATTAATAATTTCAGTCATTTCCTATACTCTCAGTTTTGAGTAATCGATCTCTAAGATCAGTTATCCATTCATTCAATTCTTGCATGATTTTAATGATCAGGAATGATCAATTCTCAAGAACATATTGTGAGTTATGTCAGGAATACATTACTGATTACATTCCAACAAAAAAATACACATCAAATGATCGGAATAGATTGAAGAAAGAATACATCAGAGAGAAACATTATCTAAAAATGAGAAGTAAATACTGTGAAATGAACTAAAATAAGATAATTTTCAAAATTCAACCCGCTTTTGCGGAAATGTAGAGGCATTTTTAACATATAATATAATATAATATACTTTTAAATTTAATTGATTTTAATTTAATAAATTATCCGATATAACTCATAGTATCCAATAGAAAATGATAATTCTAATTTTTCCATTTGTACCAAATCAGCAAAAAATCTACTTTTAACGTTTGAATATACATCAGTGAAATTTCCATAATTAAAATTAACAGATATAATATAATCAGTTTGTTGTGTTTTTAATAATTTTTGTGAGAAACTATCATTAAAAGAGTGAGAGAGTATGTACTTTCTCATATTTATAGTTAATTTATTAGAATTATATTCATATAAAATAGGATTTGATTGAAATTTTTCTAATTTTAATTTAGTAGTATATATATCATCTGATGTGATATTATTATGAATTAATAAGCTAGATGCTCCACTTATATCATAATAAAAGGGGATTCCTGTAAAACCAGATAATCTCCGTGCAATTAAGTGATGCATTGAAATCAATCTCCCTTTTATATCTAAATTTAACAAATAATTACCTAAATCCATCTCCTCTAAAGTTAAATGATTCTGTTGGAAATCCGAATTTTCTATAACAAGAGAGTGTGTATAAAATTGTGAAGACAAAATTAAAATCATTAGAACTAAAATATTTTTGTATTTTGAAATTATATTAAATTTTATTTTATTTTTAATGATAATAAGAGAGAAAATAAAGATAAAAATAAATTGGAAAAATTGAACATGAAAGAGAATCATTTTCTTAAAACTTGGCAAAACAAAGAATAAGAAAAACATATAAATTATACTACTATTTCTTAAAAGTTGTTTTTTCTTATGATCAATTATAGGATAATGTTCTGAAAAGTAATTATCTATTTCAATTCCACTAATTATGGATAATGGGGGTAAAATATGTACAGAATAATAATAAGGAAGAATAATTATAGGTAAGAAATAGACGATTCCTAAAAACATTATCTTATATAAAAAATTTTTTTGGTTTAAATATGTTTGATTAAATAATTCCTTCTTAATATTAATTAATATCGTAAGAATTAAAATAAATAAAAACACACCATTTCGCAGATTAAGATCTACAATTAACTCTATCCCTACGAATAATATATTATTTAAAGGTAGTAAATGTGATACACCGACAAAATTGGAACTCAAGGGTATAATTTTAAGAGAAACATAAACTATTAGTATCGATAATATGCTTAATGTTGTATAGAAAAATCTGAAATTAATACAAAAACTAATAAAATTATGGAATTTTTTATCAGTAAAAAAGATAAATATCAAGATAAAAGGAATATATAACCAAGAACTAACATGAATTAATAATAATATATTTGTCGATATTAATAACATAATTAAATTCCTTATATTCCTATGGGATGAAAAATTATATGCTGTTATATAAATTATGGGTAAAAAAGCTAATAGGGCTCCTCTACTTCCGATTGACCAGAGAGTATTTAGAGAAAAAATAGGATTAATACTATAAAATAATGAAATATAAAATATTTTATTTGAATTTAATTTAATTTTACCTAAGAATTTTTTTATTAAAAAAACTCCAATTATACCATACAGGTATGAAGAAACTATTATTGAGATGATACTACTTTGCGAAATTATAAAAATGATCGAAGGAATTATCAGAGATAGAAGAGGAGGTGGAGAATAAGGATATATACCAAATAATGAAATCCATGACAAATACAATAAGGAGGAGTAACGAGTTAAATTGATTGCATAGAACATCATTTCAAATGAATCATTTCCTGTAAGTTTGAATATTAAAGGGGTTCTAACTAATATTGTTGCAAAATATAAGAATAAATTCTGTTTTGAAGTTCGCAATTTCATCTAGATTCAAAACAATTAAGTATTCATTGAATAAAAATCTTATTCTACAAATACAAAACCTTTTCGCCCAAAAAAAATGAAAAATCTAACCTAAAATTACTGAAATTCTAATTCTGGTCATCTTTTCTTTCAAAATAACTTGCACACTATGATAGATATTTTAATAATAAATTAATCTAATAATTGTGAATAAAATATTCCTTTCAATAGATATGGATGAATGGTATCAATGTAGATGGGCATCTGGTAGCAAAAACTCAATTTGGGATTCACATACTCAATTTTTTGAATCATATTATAATCTTGACCATCCAGTTGGAGAAATTATTGAACCTACGAAGAAAATATTAAAATTGTTTGATAGAAATGATATTTCAGCTACTTTTTTTTTCACTGGAGAAATTGCTAGTTATTATCCTGATCTTGTAAAAGAAATTAAAGAAAATGGACATGAAATTGGATTACACAATATGCATCATCAAGATTATAATGATGAGAATATTAGTATATTCAAATCGGATTTAATGAAATCAAAATTATTATTAGAAAAACTTACTGGCGATACTATCATCGGTTATCGAGCACCTAATTCAGTCGTATCTGCATTACATATCCCTATCTTAATTGAAAGTGGAATTTTATATGATTCAAGCATTACACCAACAAGGCCCCTTTTAGGAAAATTTGGAAAATTTAGTAAATTGCCAATAAATCCTTATAAATTATCATCAGATTCTTTTCAACCTGGTAAATCCACCTTATGGGAATTTCCATGGCCAGTTTTTCCATATTTGAAATTACCTTCAGGATCTGGAATTACAATGCGAATATTTGGATATAAATACTCGATAATTTCTTTAAATTATGCTTTGAAAACTGGTCATAGTGCATTTTATTTTCATCCATACGAACTAAAAGAAAAACCAAAAGTGAAATCTTTTGGTTCTTTTGAAGGATGGCTCACAATGCAAAATTTAGGAAATAAATTTGAAAAGAATATTAATAAAATGATTTCAAAATATAAAGGATCCTTTATTAATGGACGAGATTTATTAAAGAATTTAACTAATAGAAACGAGAAATTCGAATAATATTATATGTAATCTGTCACAAATCATATTTCATGGTTTATGCACATAGGTTATTGAATAAATTTTTCAATTGCACTGAGATTAGCAATTGGAAGATTACATAGTTTACAATCTAATGATATTCTGTGACATGCATAACATGAAAATCATTTATCTTACAAAATTTTCAGTATAAATAAATATAAAAATCGTAATGAACCTTTTAGTATGTGTATAATTATATTTTCGGACAAGAAATTTTGAATGTATAGAATATTTTAATAATTATTTGAGGAGAAAAATAATATGGATAAACAGACAATAATTGAACATTTTTCGAATAAAATTATATTAATTACTGGAGGTCTTGGGAGTATTGGTAGTGAGATAATTAATCAATTGAAATATATGAATCCAAAAAAATTAATAGTAATCGATAATAGAGAGACTGAATTAAATGATATGTATAATCAATATAAATCATCTGACAATATTGAATTTTTTCTTGGAGATGTAAGAGATAAGAAGAGGATGTTGAGTCTTACACGAAATGTACAAATTATTTTTCATGCCGCTGCATTAAAACATGTTTTGGTTTGTGAATATAACCCATTTGAAGCTGTTAAATCGAATATTATTGGAACTCAAAATATGATTGAGTGTGCAATAGAAAATAAAATTGAAAAATTCATTTTAATTTCAACTGATAAAGCTGTAAATCCAACTAATATGATGGGAAGTTCAAAATTAGCTGCAGAAAGACTAGTTTCAGCAATGAGTATCCAAAACATTTCAACAAAAACAAAATTTGGAGTTGTTCGATTCGGGAATGTATTAGCATCAAGAGGTTCAGTATTAGAAATCTGGAAAAATAGTTTACGATTAAATGAGAAAATTAGTATTACTGATCCAAATATGTCTCGTTTTTTTATGAGCATACCTCAAAGCGTTGAATTAATATTTGTAGCAGCTATATTAGCGGAAATGGGAGAAGTATTTATTCTCAAAATGCCTTCAATCACTCTAATTAATTTAGCCAAAGCTTTTCTATTATTAAAAAATCGAAATGAAAATAGGTATAAAATAATAGGTAAAGGTCCTGGAGAAAAAATGAATGAAGAATTATTTTCCAAATCAGAGATTGAGTTTTTATGGGAAAATGATGATATGTATGTTCGATTAAATACAATGATGAGTGAAAAGAATTCCGATTACCTAAATATGTTTTCAAAGAATGGATTTAGAAAATCAAATGCTAATACATATATATCAGATAATGAAGAAATTCAATTAAATATTAAAGAAATAGTGAATGTACTAAAAAATGTTTTAATTTGAGTTTTCATATCATTTTAGGTTTTGTAATTCATACTTGAAGGAGATAATTGTCCGACCCAGTAGATTTCAATCCTTTTCTAAAATCATATTACAAATTTATAATAACTTAACTCTCTATCAATGCAATCACAAACTTTTCTGTAATCTAAATTATACAATTTGAGGCTAATTTTCACCATCTCGTAATCCCCGCGCTTCAATTAGTCCAAAACTCAATTACTGGGTAGTTCAAATGTTCAATTCATTTTTTGAATAATTTAGTAAATATCTGATATTATAGTGCGCAGGAGCACATGAGTGCAAATTCTAGATAAAAGGTAGTGGTAATTGTTGAATTTATGACGCCCAACAAAAACCACTGTTCCAATTGTGGATTTGAGATTAAAATAGTTGATCGTAGTAGTACAGTTGTTTACAA
>JADCLS010000011.1 GCA_026702845.1 Candidatus Heimdallarchaeota archaeon | reverse complement strand
GTGCTGTTTGAAAGGGAATAAGAATCCCAATCAACAGCAGTATCAAAATATAATTCCCATGTTTTGACAAATATTGACACCTGTATTCTCCTGTAATCAATAAAATGAATATATCATCAATAACGGGAGAATAATGGTTGAATCGATATTTCCTATAAAAATTATTCTCACATTTTTCGCAAAACTACCTAAAAGTTTACTTTTTATAGTATGCTTTCGGAATTTGTATCCTCGAATATTTGGTTTTAGTAATTTAATTGTCAAATAAATAAAGTACCAATTCTGATTGGTAATCATTGAACTTGTATCTGTTTTCCACACTTATACTACTGGTTTACTTAATTTCTCATATTGCTGATGAAGTTGTATTATATATTGAGAGGGAACATCATACCATCCCGACTCACTTCTTATTTCTTTCATAATCCTATCTGTCACATATCTCACTACTACCCTATCCTCATGCATACCATGATAATCGTCAAAATACAGTGGTTCCCCTACAAATAGTTTGACATGTCGGCCTAGTCGGGGCATCTTAGCACCATATGGCCATAATCCATCTGTTCCAAGGATACCCATGGGGATTATAGGTGATCCTGCTTCAAGTGCCATTCGTGCTGTACCAGATTTACCTTCAAACCGTTTTCTTTTGGTAAGAATTGCCCCCTCTGGGAAGATGCCCACACATGATCCCTTGCGAAGTGCAGATACACTTGCCTCGATCACTACTGATTTTCCTGCCTCCCGTCTCTCAGGTACAGGGATGGTACCAACGATATCATTGATTTTACCGAAAACAGGATTACTCCAAAGGGTTCTTTGTCTCCCCACAAATCTGACCTTATGTGATTCCACTTCCAACCCCATAACAAATGCATCCACGATAGAACCATGATTAGCCGCGAGAACAAACCCTTTACTTGCATCTAAATCATCAATATGGTGTAGTCCTTGACTTTTGACACCATAGGATAGTCTGAGAATTCCCTTGAATATTCCTTTGATTGAACGATAAGACCATTCTGATATAGAATATTCTTTGGGGTCTCTCATGCCAATCCCTCCAGAAACTCAATTATTTCTTCATGATATTTTTGATGTTCAAACAGTCTGCTGTGCTCTCCTCCCTCAATGATTACTGTCACAATATTGGAATTATTGAGATTATTGAGTTGTTCTATGATAGATATTGGTGCTTCAATATCTTGATCACCATGGAGATATAGACAAGGTATGCTTATGTTTTCAAATCTCTCTAGAATATTGGGGAAACCAAATCCCTCGATACGGATATCCATGTACCATAATATTGTCTGACGATAAGGTCCAGGAAGATGATGCTTCTGCATGTTCATATTTATCACCTCCTCATGATTGAGGAAGGCAGATCCTAGTATATACGCATCGATTGGAGGATTTCTGGTTAACAAAGCAGCAATTGCCCCCATCGAGGTGCCCCAGAGAATTGTCTTCTTCCAATTCATTGTATTAACCCACTCTAAAGCTGCGCATACATCCTTGGATTCATTTACTCCCAATGTGACAGGTTGTTTAGCATCGGAACGACCGTGATTTCGGAGATCTATGAATAGAATATCAAAATCATCTGCGAATATTGATTCATATCGTTCTTGCATGATTTTAGAATGATCCCAGTGACCGTGAACAATAATTACGAGATTTTCATGATGTTGTGTATACCAGCCTTGGATAGAAAGATTATCCACTGTCTTAAAAGAGATAGATGTATATCCTTCAAGATCCTCATACTGCTGAGATCTAGATAACACTAAATATAATTCTGCGATTATAAATGGAGTGATAATGAGGATAATTATAAGGGTTAGGCCGAAAATGATAGCCAATACCTTTGGATTCAGCTTGATTCCTCCTCTGCCTCCTGTTGATCCTCCAGTGCAACTTGATATGCTTCTTCATAAGTTAGTTTGATTGGTTCAGGAGTACGGTACATTGTGAACCCTATCCAAGCAGTGATTGCACTTAAAATACTCACCATGAGGTACACTGGAATGGCAAGACCCCAGTATTGTGAAGGGCTGGATTGTAGATCAATACCATTTTGAATCGGTTCAATAATAATAAAATATGTTTCAATAAAGATAATGATAATAAATATAAACATGGTTAACAAACCACGTATCTTCTGAAAAGAATTTCTTTGTCTATGAGCCTTCATATCATCTAGAGGTGCACTAAGTAGATAAAGATTCTGCGGTATTAGTAAATTTAGTACGACAAAAATGATCTAATACGGGATTTGATTAACACGAACAAATAAAGTAGTCCTATTCAATTATCTCATTATATACCAGTTCAATGTATTCCTTGACCATTCTCCTACTTGAGAAACTTGAAATTACAGTTCTCATTGCCTGTTTACCCATTTCTACAAAGAGATTGGGTGTATTTCGACCGTCACGTGCATAATAAATGGGAATAATCTCGTTTTCCAGCAAATTGTAAATCGCATTGGCATCATCATTATCTCGCCCTTCTTGATCTTTTTTCTCTGAGGATTCAAATACCCAACCGTTTATTCCATGTTCTGCCGCCTCAGCCCACCAACCTTCTGGATTGGAAAGGTTAAGTACTCCATTCATTGCAGCTTTCATCCCTGAAGTACCTGAGGAATGAGTATTTTTTATGGGATTATTTAGCCATAGATCTACTCCTTGTACTAATAATCGTCCAATATACAAATCGTAATTCTCTAGAAACGCCACCCTTCCCCTGTTCTCCACATTTAACGCCTCCTTGTAGATCATTTCTAGGATATGTTTGCCAGGCTCATCTCCTGGATGGGCTTTTCCTGCAAAAATGATCTGAACTGGCATATCAACATTATTGATTATATCTCGTATCCGTTCAATATCATTGAAAATGAGATTTGCTCTTTTGAATTTGGTCACTCGTCTTGCAATACCAATGGTAAATACATCAGCATCAAGTAATGCACCAGATGCTACTACTTGATTTGCACTCATTTTACCCTTCCTTTGTTGTTTTCTGGCCATTTCTCTAATATGTGCGAATAAGTGTCTCTTAGCACTTAATTTTGCTTTCCAGAATTCATCATTGGGTATACTATCCAAATTGTCCCAAATAAGCTCATCATCATGAAAATTTATCCATTTATATGAGATATATTTAGCAAATAATCTTCTAATTGGCCCACAGATCCATGAAGGAGCATGTACCCCAATTCTAATGATAGGAAGAGAGAGATTATATTTATCATTATAAAGTGCACTAAGGGTATTTCCAACTGATACAATTTTATGACTACAATTATTCATCAGCTTTGCACAGTCAAATCCAGTAGCATTCATACCTAAACTAATAATGCTTTGTGCATGTTCTCCAAGTCGATTTAATGTATTGCTGAAGAAATCCTGTAGCTCATCCACAGTTAAACTCTTGAAATCATTATCATTACTGTATAAAGTGTAGATGACATGATTTTTAATTTTTAGAAGTGCATCAGTAAAGGACATGGATTGCAAATACATATCAAATAATTTGAAGGTGATCAGTGCTGAATCAGGTGTATTTAAATGATAGAGCAGAGGATCGAGTTGCATTTTATTTACAAGTTCAACAGATGAAAACAATAGAATTATCTTTTGTAGCTGTCTTATGTAAATATCAGGATCGTATAACTGAGCAGATAACTTGCGATACTCAGCATCATTCTCCTCAAGATTAGTGTCAAATAGAAATAAACTATTCTTAGCCAGCTTTACTTGCCAAACTTTTACAATAACTGTACTTCCATTAAATCTAATAGATAACTTTACTTCATTATCATTTATATAAAATGGAGTGATAGGCATTTTATCCAAGTTTAATGTGGTAAACTCCTCTTCCTGTTTACCACTATCAAATACATGTTGTTTAAATGTTCCCTTTGAAAATAAAAAACCCATTCCTATTAAAGGAATATTGAGATCTGCAGCTTCTTTTAAAAAATCTCCAGCCATTATTCCTAAACCTCCTGAATAGAATGGAAGAGATTGATGTAATCCAAATTCAGACGAAATATAAATTATGGGTTTGGTAAACTGGGGATAATATTTATCATCTTTATGCATTCTCGTCAAATATCGATCATATGCTACCCGATATTTCTCCAAGAAATCGTTATCCTTGAGCTTATTCTCAATATAACTATCAGTTAGCATGGAGAACATCCAGATGGGATTATTTCTAGATTTATTCCAGGCTCTCTGGTTTAATGCCCTGAATAAATCACGTGAAGAGTAATTCCAAGACCACCAAAGATTATTTGCCAATTCATGAATATGATCAATAATCTTATTATTATCAATGGATTTATCTTCCATGATTCATAGTTTTTACATTCTTTTTAAAAATTATCATTTACTGCGAATCTAATAATTGCAAGAAATGCTTAGTTCAATATTAAGAATGATAAAATCTGCATTGATTGATTAAATCAAATCCCATTTTCCTCAAGCTAAATGCTTAATAGTATATTCCTTTGAATTCAAACAATTATGAGCTACGAAATTAAAACCTTTGATGATGCATATCTTGAGAAGCAAGTAGAAATCGGTGAATCCAGACTTAAGGATTGGCCTGGAACTGCTCAAACTCCAGTTGAACAGCTAAAGAGACGGTATGCTATGGATGATTTCGATCCAGAGCTGAAATTATACGCCTTTAAGGATAATGAAATGGTAGGTTTCATGACTGCAACTATTAAAAAACAAAAGGAAGGAGAGGATATAATCCGTGCTAATATGGAATTTCCTATTGTAAAAGATGGTTTTGAGGAAGCAAGCAATTTATTATTTGATAAAGCGATTGAAACGCTGAGAAGTAAAGGAGTGAAACGAGTACAGAGTAGAGCAAGTGTGGAATGGGGTTCAACTATGGATCTAGTCAAACAGTATGGATACTCTCTAAAAAGGGTATTAGGATCATCTGCGTCTGTTGATTTAGGAACGTTCAAATCACCTTCAAGTGACCTGCAAGTACAAAACTTTGAGGAATCTGATCTCGATGCTACACGGACTATGTATAAAGAACAAGGAATCTTAGATCATGATCGTTTTGATGCTCAGTACAAATTCATTCAAGAAAACCCTGAGAGAATCGTTAGTTGGCACATAGTCAAAGATGGAGACCGAGTCATAGGAAACAGTATATTAACGACACCTGGAGCTGATAGTAAGGAAGTGTCGATGACAAATATTATCGCTTTGGGAGATACAAAAGATGAGGTTCGAAGAGCTATTCTTGGGAAGAATATCGATACTGCCAAGGAAAAAGGATATCAAAAATTAAACCTATTCCTCTTTGGGCAATTTTTAGATTATAAGAAATATTACCAAGAATTAGGTTTTTCCTTTAATCCTGATCTCTCACTTTTTCACAAAGATATTTGAGCAATAATTAATTTTCTAAAAATTTCCGTATTGCTAGATGGAGAATACCTTTATAATTCCTTATGGCATAATTAAAGCATGAGTACTGAAGGTTTTATGTTTGAGGTGCAAGCAGTAATTGAAAAATTAACAGATCCTCAATTAAAGGCACTGAATCAGAAAATCATCGATGTACTCAAAGATTCCTTTGATGTACATGGAATTTCATTATTCAATTTTTCAGGTTCTCAAGCACTAATTATAGGCAAAAATGAAGAACATTTTAGTAATCTTAAACAAACAGGAGAGATTGTTACACAACTTCAACCAAAACAATTTTTCTCAGAGCTCCCTGATGAGATACAGTATCGAGGAGTAGGGCATATGCCATTTGATAGCTTCGAGATAGTCTTTGCTAAAATCAATGAAGATCTAGTTATTGCATTTATAGTAACCGATTTTCATTTTCAAGTTTTCGAGAATACACGAGAGATTATAACATCTATTGAAAAAACTATTTCTGGTGAACTTGAAGTACAATCAGAGGACAAAGAATCAGAGGATGAACAAAAAAATGACGAATTGTTAGAAGATGATAATGAGCTCAAACCTCCACCAAGTAAATATGAGGACAAGTTTGCCAGCTCATCACGTAGAGTGGATCCTAGGAGCTATTTGAAACCTGTTGGTTCTAGAGCGCAAAAAGAAGAGAAAGAGGAGGAAGTAATAGAAGAACCCGAGGAGGTTGAATCGGAGGACAAACAAGAGGAGGAGAAGGAATTAAAACCTCCACCAAGCAAATATGAAGACAAGTTTGCCAGCTCATCACGTAGAGTGGATCCTCGGAGTTATCTTAAACCTGTTGGTTCTAGAGAGCAAAAAGAAGAGAAAGAGGAGGAAGTAATAGAAGAATCTAATGAGGTTGAATCGGAGGATAAACAAGAGGAGGAAAAGGAATTAAAACCTCCACCAAGTAAATATGAGGACAAGTTTGCCAGCTCATCACGTAGAGTGGATCCTCGGAGCTACCTGAAACCTGTTGGTTCAAGTGAGCAAAAAGAAGAGAAAGAGGAGGAAGTAATAGAAGAACCCGAGGAGGTTGAATCGGAGGATAAACAAGAGGAGGAAAAGGAATTAAAACCTCCACCAAGTAAATATGAGGATAAGTTTGCCAGCTCATCGCGTAGAGTGGATCCTCGGAGCTACCTGAAACCTGTGGGAACTAACCTACAATCCGAAAATAAAGCTGAGGGATCTGGTGATAATGATCAATCTATTAAAAAGAAATACTCCTCACTCCATGAAATCCCAGAGGATGAAGTTGATAAAATTCTTAGTGAGGCTAAATTTGGTAGTAAGGATGAAGAAAGTACCGAATCCTCCTCTATCAACAAAGATGAACAAAGACCTGCCAACACATCTGAAGAGGGTGTAGAGGAGTATATGGATGAGAAGAAATTGCTTGAAAAAAGATTAAGGGATCTTGGATTAGATTGATTTTGTTAGATTATTATACCTGGAAGTTATCAGTCGTACAGATATGTTTGCAATACCATATAGCAGGTATTATGGGTGGCTTCCCTTAGCTCATTCACGACACCAACAGGATTTTCGTCATAATAATCCATTATTAATGATGTACTTCCAAATGGGGTCACCTCAAGTAAAGTATCAATTCCAGCCAATAAATACCCATAAACATCACCGGAATCTCCAGCTATACCATACGCATCTGTGGTTATTCTTCCTCTGAATCCCCACTCATCTCTAAGAATATCGGTGAGGAGCGCTTTGTTTAAGATCGCAGGAACTGCACCTACATTGTTTAGAGATGCCATTAGGCCTGTAGCATTACCATCTTTAACAGCCATCTCGAAAGGTTTCAGATAAATCTCTCTCATGGCTTGCTCATTAACCCAAGTAACAGTATTATATCTCCCTGTTAAAGAGAATTCTTGATCATTGAGTACAAAATGTTTGATGTATGCAGTTATTCCACCCGCATTTGCACCTTGTACTTCTGCAACAGCCATCATACCTGCTATCACAGGATCTTCCGAGTAATATTCATAGGTTCGACCTCCTATTGGAGTACGATGCATATTCATTGCCGGTGCATACCAACCCTGAGCCCCGAGTGCTCTTCCAGTTTTGGCAATGACTATCGCCATATCATATGCAAGTTGGATATTCCAGGTTTGAGTAAGTATCATCTCATTTGGGAATCCCACACCAGTGTTTACACCAATAAATGCACCAATATCAGCCGGACCATCATACGCTAAAGTGCCTTCAACACCCAAACGACTGACTTCAGTGCTCATCCAGCCACCTGTAGTATACATTTTGGCCATCTCCTTCACCTTGAATTGATCAAGAAAATCCTCCCAAAGAGGATCATCATAGGATTTACCTTTGAGGTCTGCAAGTTCTATATCATTATCTGCATTAGTTGTAGGTTCAGTACCTTCAACTTTAGAATATTCAGGAATACCCTTTGCAGCAGTAACAGATTGAGGGGTCACAAAATCTTCACCTTCGGGTGATTTTGGGAAACTCGCATCAAAATCACTTCGAGTCATGTAGTTGATGTTCCCAGCAACTGCAGTCAATTTATTTGAAATTTCAGTGTTAGTTACTTCATCGTACTTGTATTCTATGATGTTATCGAGCACAAAGGATTCATTGAGAATTGCATCATGTGCATTTCTTGATACAAGTATATCATAGGTGCCATTTTCAAGAATAAATGCTCCAGCATCCATACTGTATGATGCCATATCTCTGGTATCAAATTCTATCGAGACAGTTTCAGTCGCACCCGGTGCAAGTAATCCTGTTTTTACAAAAGATACAAGGGCCACTGCTGGTTTTTCTATATCTGATCTTTCATAGTAGGGTGCAGAATAGTATAATTGGACAACATCTTTTCCTGCAACTGACCCATTATTAGTTACATCTACTTGGATGGACATACTCTCATCATTAAACAATGTACTCTTCAATGTCCAATCAAAACTGGTATAACTTAGTCCATGTCCAAATGGGAATTGTACTGCTGATTTGTAACCTAATTCATTACCATGGTAATAAGTCTCCCAGAAACGATACCCGATGTAAATACCTTCCTCATAGGACACAAATTGCGTACCATCTTCATAAAAATACGATCCTGCATTCATCATAGAAGGTGCCATACTGACATTGTAAGGCAAGGTATCAACCAATTTACCCGAGGGATTATAGGTTCCATCCAATATTTTAGCAACAGCTCTGAAGCCATATAAACCAGGATAACCGATGAGCATAGCTGCCTTAATACTATCATACTGATCTATCCAAGCAAGCTCTGGTGGATTCCCTGCATTAACAATTACGATGACATTATCAAAGGTTGACGCAACCAAATCTATCATTTCACTCTCATCAATAGATCTCAGATCATCAAGAGTAACATCATGTGCCTCACCAGAATTCAGACCCACAAAGATAATTGCTGTTTCAGAATAGCTTTTTGCATTACTCATAAGTGTACTTGTCAATCGATCAACTGGCATCTCAATTTGTTCTAGATTGGGTGATGTGATTGCACTAAGAAAACCTCTTGCATCCTCAGTTCCAACCTCCTCGAAATAATCATCATATACCTGTTTTATTTCAGGATTATATTCAATACCCTGTTTATCCAATGCAGAATAGAAGTTTACTGCATCAGTTGTATCGATAGTACCTCCACCTGTTCCACTATAGTAGGGATTTAGAGCTAAGAAACCAAATATATTCACTTTAGCTGATAGTGGAAGAATATTGTCATCATTTTGAAGAAGCACTATTCCTTCCGCTTCTATTTGCTCATTGAGGATTTCAGCCTCTCCCCTTGCCTCCTCTAATAATTCTGCATCCTCAACATGATAGCTGATCATTGGTACAATAGCTGCTAGAACAACAATGGTAAGTATTAAAATGAGTAAAAAACTCAATATGCCAATTCCAATCCTTCTTTTTCTAAAATAGAATTTATTATATAGTCTGTCATGACGTTTGGCTTTATTAGCATCAACTTTGTCCATATTCTTGATTTCTGCCTTTCGTTTCTGTTTATTCGCTATTCTGGCTAACTTATCTTCTTTATTGAGTTGCTTACGTTCCTCTGCAGGTAATGATTTGCGTTCCTTGTTATTTCTTTTGAGTTCCGCTTTATCTGATTTCACCTGCTGCTTAATTTTTTTCCGATATTTCATGTATTCTTGAAATTTTTCAAACAAATCTGAGTTCACCTCTTATCTTTCAAATCTAATGTCAGTGCTGGACCTTTGAATTTTAATATTTGCCTCGATTACAAAATTGAAATAAACATTTTGCCAAAATAATTGCTAAAATTCTATAATCGTGTTTATTAAAGTGTCAATTTCACAAATATTTTTATTTCAAAACTGAAACAGATTTTATATTGACTAATAAACCCTTAAAAGTTAGTTGAGTTATTAGTCATCAAAGTAATAAGGCAATCTAACTAAACGAATAATGGATCATGGGATAATTTCTTCTAGCCATAGTGTGATATTTCAACCCTCATCGGAATGTTCCACATTAAATATTAACAATTTTAATCTAATTATTCCAATCATGCAATAATATAGAATTCGTCATATTTTGAGAATTGATTAATCGAAAATTCTTCTTTCGCATTTTTGCGAATTACTTTTAAAATCGATACCAATAGTAAACATTTTTACGATTGTTCATATTTTTTGATAATTATAGTGCAAAATCGAATAATTTACCAAAAATCCGGTACATTCAAGGTGAGATACAAATTTAATCGAGTTATCTTTATATAGTAACTTATTTAGACAGAGTTATCGAATTTTTACATTAGACCAAATATAGTTGGTCTTTTTGAAGGTGGGTACATGAAAAATATACAAATACTTACAATGATAATTATATCCAGTTTTATATTCAATGGTGTCATAGCAACTGCAAATCAAGCTTCTATGCAAACTAATGAGATAGAGGAAACGATTGATGAACTAAATCATTATTATGATTTTAACCAAGATTTGATTGTTATTTTTTATGATGATAGCAAAATTATCAAGGATACTGCATTATCCGTTGTAGATTCATTACATTTGATGACCCCAAATGTAATCGGTGTCCAAGTTGATAGTATTGCTGATATACAGTCAGTATTATCTACAAAATCAGTTTCTATAGCGATTTATATGGTTTCAACAACTATTCATGGTGTCAAACTAATGAACGATAATTATGCACCTCAGTCCTCATGGAATGATTTTTTCTCAGTAATCAATGATTACGATATTTTCCATATTTTTGCCTCTGGTAATTCACACCAAGCCTTGAATGCTATGAATGAGAAGATCAATTTTTATGGCCCAGGTGATGAGCAATCCGATGCAGAACACCTATTTGTATATGCATTGTGGACCCTTGCAGATGTATTGGAAAACAATTTTGAGGATCGTTACTCAAAACTAGGTAAAGATATTCGTATGGCATCCTTGCAATACTTTGCTGAGAATTTTAATTCACTGATGGCATCTAATATCGAAATAGCGAATCCAGTTGGACAAACTGATCCTAAAACAGAGCAAGCAAGAGTTGATGCTTATATGGCCAAGCATCCTTCACAAGGTGAAAGAATCGCTCGTGAGGGGTATGTAGTTGATCCTACAACAAACCGTGATGTGGATCCATCAACTGGAGAATTAAATGAAAGGTATATCATGGATATGATCGCCAAGGATTCTATTACTCCAAATGATATAATTATTAATGAAATAACCCAATTTCCTCCCCTACCAAATAAAATATCCACAGGGATTCGAGGACCAGTTGGTGGATTAATCGATCAGATGCTCCCCTATCTTCTTCATGGAGTAGGAAATCAGATCGGTCTAGATTACGAAACAGTTACTGATATTACTGATGCACTAAGATCAATTCCAGATATTATTGGAGCAGTGTCAAATCCAGATGGTTCACAATTAAAGGCTATGTTAGAAGCATTAAGACCAATGCTACCCATTCCTGATGATCTTATGGATTATTATGATCTTATAGTCAATGGAATCTTTGCTCTAAAGGGTTCACCAACGGATATTCAGAATTTCATCACTGAGGCTATTTTTATGCTTCTTCCCGATGAATATGAGGATTATACTCTCGGTGGATTTACAGTAGAGAGTATTTTGGGTGATTTATTTGATATTTCTGAAGATCTACTAGATATGGATTCAAGTGAAGACCTGTATAAATTCATTGCAGGTACATTTAATGAAAAAATGCTTAAATCTCTTTTCAATACTGTTGTTACAGAAGATGCCTTTGGACTAGGTACAGAAACAACTAAAATTATAGGTATTGCAGGTGGAATAGTTGCTCTAGTTGCCCATCTACTAATGGGAGGTGATATAGAGCCAATCTTAGACAAGTATGGTCCACGATTGATGAATGAGATAAATAATGCCCTAGGAATGGTTGGACTGGATGAATCATTGACGAATACCATTATGACTGCAATCGGGCTGATTCTTACGGCCACTGGAGTGATAGAGGGTCCTGGTTTAGACATGATGTTAGAAAATTACCTGAGAGAGCTGTACCCCGAGGAGATCGCTCAAGCTGAGAGAATTGAAGAGCAGGCACAATTGTTAATTGGAGTAATAAACGATGCGATTGAACGCCCACCATCAGATGTTAATGATTTTCTTGATCGATATCTTTTCCCAGCACTTAATCTGACTGGAGTTGACCAAGCAACACAAGATTACATTAGAGATGTTATTGCAGATACCATGTCTCTCCTGATAAGTATATTCAGTTCTGATTTCTCCCTCGATGGTGCAGTTAACCTGTCTACTTTGGTTACGAAATTACTATCAAAATACGAGATAACAAATGAGGATTATGGATACATCATCCAAAATTTTGCCAATTTAACTGTTGGTGTAATTGCTTTAATCGAGGATCCTCCAAATCTAAAGAAGATGTTTGGGGATGTACTTGATAGCTTGGAAGATATGATCTCAGATATGCTAATTTTTGTCATTGAGTTATTTACTCCTCCATCAATTGGATTGTCCCTTGACGCGGTAGACTTAAACATTATCATGGCAATTAGTGAGGGTATTAGCCTAATTTTTCAGATTATTCGTTCCAGAGATAATTCATTGGAATCACTTCTATTGACACTACTTATGGGTGGTTTACATATAGGTTCTCTTCTCACAGGTACTGATTTGACATTGTACCTAGAGTCCGTGAAATCAATATATGGTAAGATACTGGATACAATTGATAATCCACCAACAAAGGTTGAAATATTCAAGTTAATTGATGAATATGTAATCCAAAGTTTACTTTCCTCACCGGATGCTGAGATGTATAAGATTATTTTGGGGGCTATCTATATTGTTTATGAGGTATTTACTGGAGGGTATCGTACTGTTATTGCCAAAATCACTGAATGGTTAGCAGGAAAAGTAAATGAATTAATGGATTGGTTACTTGCTGAGGTTGATTCAATTATGGGTAAGCCTAGATGGGAGCTCTTCAAAGACGAAATCCCCATAGGGATTGGTTCAATGTCATTATTTACCATAAAAATTGATATTGGATTAAGCCCTTATTTTGAATTGAATGGAGAAAAACTGACTGAGAAAATAGTAGGCGTAGTTCTGGATGGAAATAATCTTTTCGAGAATACTGATCCTATTGCAGTTATGAATGAAGCTTTATCATTCTTATCCATTTCCCCTGTATTGGATGCTTCTTTCGAGTTGGCAGATTTTGCGTCTGGTAAGAATCCTTTTGTTAGTTTCATGCTTGAATCATTGGGCGTAGAGTTGATTATTTCTGGATCTGGCTTTTTCAAGATGAAAATATTCTCATTTGAAAATGGACAGTTTGGCACAGAGGATATATTTGAAATTCTTGAGTGGGGTTTTGTTTTCTCAATCACGATCGAGAGAACCTTTACGTTGCTTGATTTCTTAACAGGTGGTGCTGCGGGATCACTCAATAGTATTGCTGAGTATATAGGCTTAGATGCAATTACACTTCGTGTGTGGTTCACTCTGGCAATAGAAATCATAAAACGAGCGGCAAGTGGGGATAGCCCAGAGACAAGTACACTAACCTTAACCATTGCAGTGGGTTTTGAAGCTTCAATAAAGATTGATATTGGAATTGCATGGTTCAAATTATCAGGTGCATTTGAGGTAGTTCTCACTCTTGTACAGGATTTGATATCCAGTGCTCCATTACGGATGTTCATTTCAATCGAATTAGTCATCAAATGTTCTATCGCATTTCTATGGTGGGATTGGAGTTTCAAATATAGCTGGAGCCCAGATGGTTTCAGCCCTAATGATCCATATGAACTGTCTCCGAGCACTCCCGAAGATGCAGTTAGAGAAGGGGCAGTAGGTGGAGATGCAGATAATGATGGATTATCAGATGATTATGAGAATAGAATTGCCGGTCTAAATCCCAATTCAGATGATTCTGATGGAGATGGATTAAAGGATAAATTTGAGATTTATACCCTGGGCACCGATCCTGGGCTGTTTGATACGGATAATGATGGACTAGATGACAAGACAGAATTATCTTATCATACTGATCCATTGAATGAGGATACAGATTTTGATGGATTGACAGATAATGATGAAGTAGCATTGTTCGGTACCAATCCTTTGGCTGGAGATAGTGATGAGGACGGTTTGGATGATTACTACGAGATAAACCATGCTTACAATATATCGGGTGTGACTACAACGGTATTCGATATCAAAATTGGAGATAAGTATTTTGATGATAAAACCGATCCTCTTAATCCAGATACAGATGGTGATGGCCTTCTTGATGGAGAAGAAGGTGAGAGAGGAATATACTATGGCAGCAGTGGGGAGTATACAAATATTGAGGGGTTACTCATCATCAATAATGGATATACCCATCCATTGGATGAAGATACTGATGATGATAGCTATCTCTTATTTGCAGATGGTTCTATTGCTCCTGAGAATAAGTTTCTACGAGATATGTCAGATTACACAGAGATAAAAGGTATCCCCATCATTTATATTGATCCTGAAACTGGGTTACCACTTCCAGAAGTACTGGTGAGAACAAATCCTGTATGTCCAGATTCTGACAAGGATACTGCCTATGTTGAAGGATCCGCCTCCTTGGCCTTCATGAATTCTGATGGTTACGAGTTATCATTAACACCTCCATCTGATCCACTTGATGGCGACACCGATGATGATGGGCTGATTGATGGTCTTGAAGGAATGCTCCTCCAGGAATCCAATCATACAAATGTAAATAATCCTGATACTGATGGAGATGGTTTGGCAGATATGCAAGAGTTGCTGTTAGGAACAGATCCCAGACATGTTGATAGCGATCGTGATGGTATCACTGATGGAGAAGAGTTCTTCAGATTCGGAACCAACCCCTTCCTTGAGGATACCGACTATGATGGGCTATATGATGGAGAGGAGATATTTTTCTTCCACAGCAGTCCATTCATGAGAGATACAGATGGAGACGGTCTTTTGGACTATGATGAGGTATTTGTATACTATTCATCCCCCGCTGATGAGGATTCTGATAATGATTTTCTCACTGATTGGGAGGAAATATTCATCTACTACACTGATCCCTTTGATTCGGATACAGATGATGATTTTATCCTAGATGGTGATGAGGTTTTGGGTTACTCATTCGAATATGATGGTAAACCCTACACCATGTATACTGACCCTCTTAAATGGGATACAGATAATGATACAGTTTACTACAATGGGCAGATAATGCAGGCAATGTCTGATTATGATGAATTCAAGGCTAGATCAGATCCTACAAGAGGAGATAGTGATTCAGATGGAATCCCAGATGGTTGGGAGGTATGGGTCGGTTCTGGTAAGATCCCCGATTTTGAACCACTGCACTTAGATCCTCTTTCCTCAGATACGGATGGAGATGGACTTTTTGATGGTCAGGAATTTGTTATCGCAAATATTACTACCATAGTACCACCTTACATCAGTTTCATCTGGATAACTCCATTCAATACTTCTGCAACTCTAGCAGATTCCGATGGTGACCTCCTCGATGATAAGTATGAGCTTCAAATTGGAAGTAAACCGTACAAAATGGATACAGATAATGATTCCCTGACTGATTATGAGGAATGGGTAATCTATGAATCTTCTCCATTTACAAATGATACTGATGGAGATGGACTAGATGATGTTTCTGAATTGTTTGGTTTCTATCATCCAAGCAATCCTGTGTCTCTAATTTATACCCAGGTGAATAACTCGGATAGTGACGGAGATTTACTACCTGATGGAGCAGAGGTGTATTTCTATGATTCTGATCCTCTTGATCCAGATGAAAATGATAATGAGATTATTGATGGATTTGAATGGGATTATGATAAAGATGGCTTGAGTGATGGAGAGGAGTATTATATCTACTCAACTTTCAGTTCAGGAAGAACATCAAATGCAATATTGGATCCTGATAGCGATAAGGATGGATTATTCGATGGCCTAGAGGTGTATGAGATTGGTACTGATCCCGCACGATGGGATACTGATGAAGATACATATTCTGATGGTCTTGAAGTGTACTGTGAGACTGATCCTCTGGACAATAGCACTAATGAAGAGGAAATTAACGCCTGTTTCAGTGGCCTTGTAAAAATCGCCATACTCAGCCCTGTTCAAAACAAGAATTATAAGACGAATCTCATCCCTGTGATCGTTTTTGACAGCTCTTACTCCGCAAATCAAATTGATTATCGGGTTCGGGATACAAATTCAACTGAGTGGTTGGGAGATTATTCTCCTCTGGTCAGACAGGATGATCCGGGTTACTGGCAGGCACCAGCAATGCTGCTCCCAGAGGCCAATGCCACATATGAATTTGAGTTACGGACTCATATCAATCAAGAAACTAAGTACAGGTCAATTCAATTCTCTGTCAATTTACTTCCAGGTGGATATATGGAAATTATCTCACCAAAGGATGGTCAGGTTTACGAATTCAATGAATTTGATACTCCGACACTCCCCATAGAGATACATGTTGGATTGACAATTAGCTCTGTTAAGTATACTATCCCAGGGCTTACTGATAGTAATGTAACCATGTCGATGACAGGGGATAATACCCTCATCTACAAGGATATGGGAATTGAATTTCCACAGACCCGGGGAGTTGCAAATTATACTCTGATAGTATTTGGGGAGTCAGAAAATACTACCGTTATTAAAACCTCCACTTTCAGTATCAAGTATCCTACAATTGGAGAAACAGCAATCACAGGTGGAGCAATAGTTATTGGTGGAGGAGTTGCGATAGCAGCGGTTCGAACTGTTGTTAAGAATGGATTTAAATCTCCATTCAGCAAAGGAAAGGAGGATTTCTAATGAAATCAAATAAGATAAGCTTTATACTAATCACACTACTGATGCTAACTAGTGGCATGTATAACAGTATGGCAGAAACGATAACGGAGGAGGTCAGAGGTGAGCTTAATGATTTCACAATTGACTCCTTTGAAAATGGGATTCCTGATCCAGTAGAAGATGATGCAATCAATAATCCCTATGATAGTCTAACCAATATGAATGATTACCTGGCTGATGCAGCTAATGATTACAATATCAAATGGGATCCCTGGGTAAGCAAAGCAGCCATTCATGCAGTGGCTACTACAGATGATGCAGAAATGATGGCTCTAGCAGGTGGATACCTCTATGACAATGAAATTCATCTTTACCGGTGGAACTATGTGACCTCTGCCTATGATCTTGTTTGGGAGATTGGAGGAGGAATTTTTCAATCAGATGTCACCTCATTAGTATTTGCAGATACTGATTATAATAATCTCATCGAAGTCATTGCAGGTTCAGAAGATGGTGGATTGTATGTTTTTGAGCAGACACATATTTATGACCCTTATACCAATATGGAGAATCAATTCGATCTTGTATGGTCTGCCACTCGTATTGGGAGAATCATGGATCTAATCATCGGGGATCTAGATGGAGATTTCAAGCAGGATATTATTGTTGGTGCTGCTAAATCTCTAAAAGTATTTGAATTTGATGAGCATGGTCGCTATCCATATTCCAGTGATCACTGGATGAGCTTTAATGAGGTATTTTCTTATCAAGTTCCTTCAGATATAACTGCAGTTGGTATTACTGATGTAAATCAGAATACACTCAAGGAGATTGCAGTGGGTATGCGGAGTGGAGAGATTCTACTACTAGAGAATAATGGAACAATTATTGAAACTGATACAGGGATTATGCCATTTCCACAGGATAATAGCTATGATTTTTACTGGTCAAGTGGAACAATGATTAATAGGGCTATTAGCTCAATGGATGGTGGAGATTTAGATAATGATGGTTTAGATGAGCTTCTTCTGACCGCACAAGGTGATGGGGTGTACATCCTTGATACTATCGAGGACGTGTTAGGAGTTCATAAAATAACCAAACCATTTGAAGATTGGGAGGTTAATGATGCACATCCATATCCCCTAGATCATTATGTTGATCTCTTGAGTGATACTTCCTCTCGTTCACAGGAGAGTGGCAGTAATCCAGGTGTGTACTTTGATACATTTAGTAAAGATGAACCTGGATTCTATGGGCTTGAATTACCAACTGGAGATCATTATAATACTCGTGTAGCTGGAGTTCCTGATGGGTATTATACCACCATTGCGCACAATTATACTGATAACCAATATGCAATCTTTGATTTTGGACAGGATGAAGAGGTATCTGGTAATGGTGTACCTAATCTCTGGGATCTCAAGATTCGATCATTTAATACAATTAATACTAATGTCTTCTTTGATATCTCTGTAGATAATATAAACTGGTACCCGTTATATATTGATTACAACAACTATCAGTGGGTATACTCTAGTTTTGCAGATTATTATGTAGAGATAGATCCAACTTTGGCAGATTTCGGTTTGGATTATTTCAGATATCTAAAAATCTCAGTTGTAGGTACCAATGCCATGGTAAAAATCGATTCTATTTACACTCGAACAGTCAATACCCCTATAGATACCGCACAATCTTCAGCTATTGGTGAAATGACCTTTAAAGGATCAAATGAACCTGTTGGTGTGGGATTTGTCGGAACAGTTGATGGTAGTATTATTGCTATTGCATATAATGAAACTTCTTCCTTGTATGAGGTAGTCTGGGATAGTTGGGTAGATGAGCGATACAAACTGGATACCAACCTATTTGACTTGGCTTTAACCAAAGCTGTTAATCGTTTTCCAGCATGGATTGATTATGGTGCAGGAAGGGGTAGACTAGGTTCTGATGTTCCATTTGGTAATGGGGAAATGTTCTCCTATACTGCAGAAAACTTTGTCGATTTTAATGTGGAGAATAATCTGGAATATATTGTAACTACAACAAATGGCTGGGCTGGTGCCTATCGTCAATACTCAGAGTATGCCAATCCAGTATTTGATGCTGAATTGACCAGTATGTTATTCAATGTCTCAGATTCCATTTTTGCAGATTCTGTGAATGGGTTCATGAAGAAAAAAAGAGATGCTGGGGCTCAATATTTCAGTTTCTCCTTCTTCCCCATAGAAACGACTTATGTAAAAGAACAATTGCCAACCAATCTGGCTACAAACCCTCTTTATCCAAAGATCATTGATCCATTAAATAATGCCTATTGGTTGATTATATCCTCCTGGGATGGAGAAATTTCAAATGGTAAGGGTGGGTATAACCGAGAATTAGCTGCTAATGATGTGGCCATTTATTATCAAGTGAATGTCAAGCCGGGATCAGCATGGCGTCCATCGGCCTGTTCTGATTATGTCACAACAACAGAATCATGTACCTACTTTACTCCATTATTCATGGAAGATGAGGAAGGATACAGTATACAGAGATCATTACAGGATCTAGAGTTAACAGGAACACTTTCTAGTGTGTTATTGGAATCTACTTGGTCTCCCCAATTCAAAAGTATGGATACCTCAGGGTCAGAATACGCAGATCTCATCATGAGCAATGGTAAATTACATTTGCTAGAAACAACATTCGCACATGATGATGATCAGGGCGAATTCATTGAGATCGATACATCAGGTATCGATGTACTTCCAGAACAGAGTTTAGATCTTGATTTCGAGCTTGTAGAAAATGTACAAAGTGTAACCATATCTAGTGTGTCCATTGCTACAGCTACTCAGACCCAACACTCTCGTATGGAGTATACCTATCGAGGTGATTATTTCAAGACAATTAATGAGAATTCCGGAGGTAGAGCATGGACGTATGCAAATCCTGTGGATTTTGATGATGATGGTGATATGGATCTAATTGTAGGTTACGCACGATATGATTCTGATCATTTTGGGTTTGATGAGGAACGATATGGCATAACCTACTGGCAAAATGATGGATCACGAGAGTATCCCATTTGGGTTGAGATACCCTATGCTGTGAATAATGCAGATCCTCTATCTGGTATGGCTACCGCGAAATTCAATGATCCCACAGTTATATACAACAATTATGTCATTGATCCAACTGAAGGCCTATCATTCCTTGGTTATCATCCCTTGATGAAGAGTAAGTTACCTTCAAGTATGTTAGTTTTTCAAACCCTAGGTGATCAGAGCATATTTAATGGTCGAGTAGTCAATTTATTTGCGGATTATGAGCCATCTACCTCCTTACTAGCTGCCTCATACCCATCTGCTAAACGAATAGACATAAATTTAAAATTTAGTGTCTATCCCAATTCTCAGTATTATATGATCAATTATGGGTATCATATAATGGAAACCTGGGATAATGAGGATGAACTTCAGGATTGGACCTTATCCATGTCAACTGCGGATTTGGACAATGATGGTAAGAATGAGATAATTGTTGGAGATTTTAACAATAACATCTATGTCTTTGAACACTTGACAAATAATACCTTCAAAAGAGCTTACAAGAGTTTTGACATCAATGATACGATTAAAACTAATATCTCACCTTATCTTAATGAGGAATTTGATGGTATAGGTGCTTCATTCAATCGCACCATCTTCAATCATGTCACCCAAATCAATGCAGGATTTGATCTCAATCAAAATGGGTTACAGGAGTTTGTTGCCTCTACAGATGACAATATTTATGTTTTTGAGGCAGTTTATACAACGGTGGGCTCAATTCAGGATGATACTTATAGGCTAATTTCAGTTATTGAGATCAATGAGCATCCATTCTTGAAACAATTGCCATCCGAGAAGAGACAGATTACTGCTCTCACAACCGGTGATATAAATGGAAATGGCAAGTTAGAATTAATTGTGGTTGCATCCTCCGCTATGTTGATTTATGAGATTGAGATAGATACATCAAACTATGAGGAGGCTAATTATCCCATTGATGTATATTTCTCTCATGTATTCCAATACTCAGAAATTTTTCTAGGTAACTCTGGTAAAGGTAAATACAACCTACCTGGTAATATTGTTGTCAATCAGCATTTTCTGATAAATGATGTACATATTGCTGATCTGGATCAGAATGGTAGGCAGGACTTAATAATCGCAGGTGAGGACTTATCAACACCACTTGAAATCAGATCTGGATTTGTTGTTGTATTGAAATGGGATGGAATAGGATTCGTAAAGATGTATGATTTTGATTCTTTCACTCAAACAACCGAATATACTCCAGTTTATGATGTAGAGGTTGATAATGCGGATTTTGATAACAGCATTGAATTAATCATCTCACACAAATATGGAATTGATATTTATGAGAATGTAGCTGGTTCACAATCCATTGCATTCTCCGGCTCCTTAACTTCTGATGCTTCAAGGAGTTTTGAAACCTCAAAATACCTCTATCTTCAGCATATTTCAGGCCCCGATCACGATATCTTGAGAACTTCTGCAGGAGGATTGGTCATGGCTTTTAGCCAGGATAAATATCTTGATTTGATTCAAATCTACTCCTCAACAGATAATGGTGGATCTTGGTCTGCTGTTGGTTCAGTTGAAGCATCTGGAGTTACCATTAGCTTTGAGCAATTTTCCTTGTTGGAAAAGGACTCGAAATTCTATCTCAGCTATGTTGAACGTGATCATCAATTTTCCATAGATTATCTCACCATAAAGGTACTCGATTTTACTATATCGGGTGGTATTTCAACAATACGAGAAATTGTTGATTTTGATTTTCAAAACAGGGTGCGTGCAGGTCAACCATCAAATTTGGTTCCAAATCTCATCAATATGGATATCGGTGCTGATTTAGTGGGAATTATCTATCAATCAGACCTGTTTGGGAGTGCAACCAATCCTAACTTTCTGGTTCGAGCAAGCATTTATGATCATAGTACAGGCGAAGTTGCACTAGTTACCTACAATGCAACTGCTTTTGGATCACTTAGTCCTGTTTCATTACGTGTTAATTCAATGGATGTGTTTCAATCTGCTGCTAATTCCTACGATATTGTGTTGAGTGGATATTATCTAGATGGAAATTATCTTGATTTAGATCTCTACTACTCAACTCTTGTATTTGATATGGATTCATTTGGTAACATCGATTATTCACCTTACAATGCAACTTGGGGACCAGTGAAGAAGCTCTTCACATCCGGATTGAGCTCGTACAATCCTGAGATCATTAGAGAACCAGAAACCAATAATATCATTGTTACATTTGAGCAGAGTACAACAACTCCTTATGGAGGGATCTTTGCTATGAGCTCAAAAGATGATGGAGTATCTTGGAGCGAATATCATTCACTTATTGATCCTCTAGGTTTTGATGATGACAGTATTGTGTTGTACAACGATGCAAATTCAGATGGATACCGATCTATGACTCAACTTGGTAATGCTTTTCTACAGAAATATGAGGCCATGAGACCCGCAATTGTTCCAAATACAGATATCGGGTTTACTTTGAATTACTACGTTAATTACGAGTTTAGTAATTATTCTAATTGGGATGCTTGCGATTTCAATGTAAATCCCAGAATAGGTAAACGGGATTTTGTGAAGAAGGTGGTGAATGAGTATCCTGATGCATGTGGTTTCAATATGCCAAATGCCTTTGTTACGGTGAATAATCCACAAAGTGATTTTACTCGCTTCACACATGGATCTATAACCAAGATGGCAGTGGGTGATAGCGATAAGGATGGTAGACATGAAATCCTCGGTATTGACGGACGAAATGCCTATCTCTTTGAATACCTCTCCAACACTGTGGATCACATTAGATATACAGAGAAATGGATCAGCCCAACCTATGTTAGAGACTTAACCGATGTGGAAATATCTGATGCCAATGGCAATGGTTATCCTGAATTAATCCTTGAATCTGATCGAGGAGTGATCAATACCTATGAGGTGATCAATAAGGAATATCCGGGAGCACCTGAAATCTTTTATTCTTCTGTTTCTGGATTTGCTGAATTTAGTGATGGAACCATTCATTATAATGCTGAAATCAAGGAAATGATCCCATTACATCTAAATGAAGATGAATTTACAGATATACTGGCCTATTCCCCTAGGGGCTATATCGCTGCCTTGGATGTCTATAATGATGAAGTTCTCTATGGGATTAAAATCGATCCTGCAAATTCTGACTTCAATGTAGAAGCAGAATTACATCTACTCAGAATCGATGGTGAAGTTAGTCGATTTGTCTATGAGTATTATTCATTTATTCTTGTGTATAACCTATACACAGGAGTATTGATCGGCAATTACTCTACTTCTGGGTACGATCCCAATGGGGATAACCTAGATAAATCAATTGTAGGTGATTTCACAACTGGAGATCTTGATAATGATGGGACAGATGAAATAATTGTGGGATATATGGATGGAACAATAAAAATTCTAGATACAGAGGCTATTGAAAATAATTCATTTAATAATTTCAACCCCGAAGTACCAAAGTCTAATATAGCATATGTGACAAATATTGTTGTAGGTGAATTTACCTCCACATCTGTTCCCTCAATAGCGATTTCAAGTAAATCTGGATGGTCTGCTGTTTTCACAAATACAGGTACCGTGGTGTGGAAAGAGCTTTTTGATTTCTATACTATAGATATTTTTGGCACATCTTGGTTAGGTAATAAAATGGTGACTACAGATCTTAATAGTGATGGATTGCTAGATATAGTCGTTGGTGCGAGTAATCTCACAGCTATCAATGGTGCAACAGGAGAACTACTTTGGAGTACTATCCTAACAGATGGATATTTCGACGATATTCAAGCTGGTGCTGCTACGAAGGCACCAATTGTTGAAGATATAAATGATGATGACATCGATGATATCATTCATACCCTCTATACTTTCTCTTCAAAGCCTGGTCCCAAGGTAATTGCAATAGATGGTGCAACTGGTGAGATTATCTGGAACTTCCAGAATCCTGAAGGTGCAACAGCAAATGTGAACCTTGGTATTTCAGCAGTGATCACTCCCTGGGGTGATGAGATATTGATGGCCTACGGGCATAATATCCGTGAGGCTGGTAATTACTTTGGTGTTACCATGATTGATATGAAAACAGGAAAAGGGCTAGGTTTTGTGAGTGTCGGAGCTCAGGCTAGATCTGTGCTTCAAATGGAAATTAAGGAAGGAGAACCAACAATTCTTGTTGGAGGATCTTCTGGATGGATCAATCAGATTGATCTCTATAGAAGTCTACAACCAATATCACCAGATCCTATCACACAAGGATTAGCAGATCCATTTATCCGTGTTGGAGAAGAATTCAGTTCCAGAACAAAGTTCTTTGCAGAAGATGTATTTGCTAATGATGCTATAGGCACTGATGGGGTTGATGATATTTTTGTTGTTGACGACTATTACTTCGGAGGAGCAGATACCTATCTATTGAGGACCGATGAATCCTATAATAAGGCAATTTGGGATATTTATGATAGAGATTTTGGGTTGCTCTATGATGCCCAAAAAGGTGATTTTGATGGTGATGGAAAAAATGATCTTATCATTGCATATGAATCTGGAATTTATGTAATAAACATGGCAGATGGACAGGTTATTGAGGATTACAAATACCCAGGGGATCCGAAAGGATGGGATAGTTTTGAGTTTGAGCTATTAGACTGGATAAGTGGTGGTGGAGTAGAGATAGTGTATTCATTAAACAAATATGTATATGACATAAGACCCGTTTATTCAGGTAGAGGTATGCGGTATCTGAAAACACTTGTAAGTAATGTTGAGGTAGGCGTTTTCTCCATTGAAGATAGTCAGTATCCAATATATTCAGCAGTTCTAAATGATGTTAAAGATGCAAAATTTGATATGGCTGACTTTAATGAGGATGGTTTATTCGATCTTGTCATCGCAGCTGAAAGTAAGACTAATCCAGGAAATTATAAGCTTAATCTCTTCTCCAATACAATGGCCGTACTGTACGAGATACCATCCACAACCAATAATGGATATATGACTCTGGGTTTATTGGGAGATATTCTTGCAGGTCAGCTGGATACAAATCCAACAACTAATGAATTCCTGTTGATATTGGATAGTCCTACGGGTGAAAATTCGATTTTCTACAAATTATCATTCAATGGAACTGGTCTGGTAGTTCCATCTGTTGATGCTGGTGGAGTAGCAACCATTCCTGGAAATACTTTACAAGCTTATCTGTCAGATATTGATGGAGACTCTGTTCAAGATCTTATGGTTGAAACTACTTCTGGAGATATTTATGGGGCATACTTTGGGCAGTCCGAATTTGTTTTCACTACTTTACCTCAAATCGGTTATGTTGATTTTGCCTTCGATAAAGAAGTTATAGTTGCACCAAATGCAAGATCACGATATTTGGAGAATTATAATGGATTTTATGATAGCTGCAAATTCGCAGCAGTTGCAGCGCATAATACAATTGCATGCTACCCTGAAACCAAAGATTTCCTTGATAATATCGAACCCACATGGTCTGTTCCCATTGATTTTGATGCTATTGCTGATATAATCATAGCTGATCTTGATGAGGGTGGCGTACCAGATGATCTCCTTCTGATATCTCAAAATGGATATGTTTGGATTGTAGATCAAAATAGTTTTAACTCTCCATTGAGTTTATCCGGTAATGTAGATTCTGTGCAAAACCTACCCGAGAATAGCATTGAGATAACTAGCATCATAATGATCTCTTCCTTAGGTGCAATACTATTTGTTACTACAATGTGGTATATCAAAAATAAAAACCATTAGAATCAATTAATTTTCAATTTCAATATATATGAGATTTGTATGAAATTATCAATTATTGTATTATTATATAAAATTTAGAATAATCCCGTGATTTTGCCTGTTTGATCAATATCTATATTATTTGCTGCGGGTACTGGTCCAAGTCCAGGCATAGTCAAAATCTTTCCAGTTTGTGGGAAAATGAAACCAGCTCCAGCACTCAAACGTACATCAGAAATGGTGATCTCAAAGTCCTTAGGTGCTCCTCTCTTGGTTTGATCATCTGAGAGGCTAAGATGAGTCTTTGCCATGCAAATAGGCAGATCTCCATATCCATCCTGTTTGAGCTGTGCAATTACTTCCTTGGCCTTATCTGTATAATTAACACCAGATGCTCCATAGATGGATTTTGATATCTTCTCAATCTTCGTCTCTATCTCATCCTCTAAATCATAGGTGAAATTGGGGGTGACAGGACCATGCTTGGTAATTGTCTCATCCACAATAGTAGCTAATTCCTCAGTACCCTCTCCACCAAGAGCAACACCCTTGGATATGGAGAATCCATCTGCACCATTTTCTAGAGCATAGTTCCTGATAAATTCTATTTCCTCATCAGTATCATGTGGGAAGTAATTGAGTGCAACAATTACAGGAGTACCAAATGACTTCATATTTTCAATGTGTTTGCCTAGATTCTCAATGCCCTTCTTGACTTGTTCAAGATTAGGGATTTTGATCTTCTCTCTATCGAATGGCTCATCAGTACCATGGAATTTCAGTGCTTTTACAGTTGTCACAAGAACAACTGCATCTGGGTACATACCTGCTGCTCGACATTTGATGTTGAAGAATTTCTCTGCACCTAGATCTGATCCAAATCCAGCCTCTGTAACAACATAATCAGACATGTGAATGGCAAGTTTATCCGCAATCACAGAACTAGTACCAGTTGCGATATTACCAAAAGGCCCTATGTGAACTGTAGCTGGAGCTCCTTCATAGGTCTGTACTAGATTGGGTTTTACTGCATGCTTGAGAAGAGCTGTCATGGCACCTGGTGCAGATAAATCCTTAGCTGTGATTACCTTACCTTCAGGCGTTCTACCTACAACAATTCTCTCAATTCTCTTCTTCACATCCTGAAGATCATCAGCAAGAGCCATAAGTGCCATTACTTCAGAAGCAGCAGTGATATCAAATCCAGATTCTCTTTTCACTCCCACTATTTTTGGATCTCCATTGGCAACCACTATCCCTCTCAAGGCCCTATCATTCATATCCATACAACGTTTCCAGGCAACATTCTCTATATCAAAATTGAGTTTATTATCCCTGAAGAGATGATTGTCTAGTAAAGCTGAAAGTAGGTTGTGCGCACTTTCAATCTTATTAAAATCGCCAGTGAAGCCTAGGTTAATTTCTTCCATGGGCAATACCTGAGCATATCCTGCACCTGCTGCTCCACCTTTGATCCCGAAAACTGGGCCAAGGGATGGTTGTCTTAGTGTAACAATAGCTCTTTTGCCTATTTTATTGAGGCCCTGGGTTAATCCTATAGCAGTGGTGGTCTTCCCCTCACCAGCTGGTGTAGGTGTGATGGCTGTGACAAGAACATACCTACCTTTGGGCTGTTTTTTAATCTCTTCCTCTCTCTCTTTGCTTAGGGCAATCTTCGCTATGACCTTGCCATGAAGTTCAAGATCATCCTCAGTAAGACCAAGTGTTTTGGCAACATCTATAATAGGTTTAAGTGTTGCTTCTTGGGCAATCTCTAAACTAGATTTCATAATTATCAAAAAAATATCCCATTAAAAGTAATATATATAGTGACCAAAAAAATTATCAAATAATTACTAGACTACTTAATAATTTCAAAAATATCATAATATTTGCATTTAATTCTGTTTTCTCCCGATTTTTGCTAATAAATTGGAATTATGTTACATTTCATTACATATTGCTATCATGGATTATTGATCGTAAATTCTACAGCTGATTTTATATTCTTGTCAAAAGAGTTATTCTTTATGTTCTAATTACCTATCCAAAAATCAATTACTAGTAATATACTTAATATCCCCTGTTAACAAGGTCTGAATGAGTGTCTTGGTTCGAGATTAAAAAACTAAATCATCATCTATATCTCATTCGTGAGCGTTTGGATAGAATTGAACCGAGGTATAGAACCACGTACGTGAATCTATACCTAATCATTGGTGAGAAACTAGCCCTCCTTTTTGATACAGGATCCGGAGTTGAATCTTTAGGGAAAATAGTGAATTCATTAATTGACAAAAGAGAACTCATTGTCTTAAATTCTCACAATCATTTTGATCATATCCTTGGTAATCATGAATTTGAATTTGTTTTTATCCATCAAGCAGAGACAGTAGAGAATCCAATAGATATTTCATTCTTACAGCCATTCTCCTGTGATTTATACAATCAATTCGAATACAAGATCCCAAACTGTTCTGATATTCGATTTCTCAAAGGTGGAGAAATCTTTGATCTCGGAGGCGTTGAGCTGGAAGTTATTCATACACCTGGGCATAGTTCCGGAAGTATATGTCTGTTCAGTAATAAAAATGAGTTATTCACAGCTGATACTGTATATGACGGTCCAATCTATCTACCTCCTTGCAATGAGTTGGATTCTTATATCCATTCTCTACATAAATTACAGAAAATTGTTGAAAGTTCAGAACCAGTCATATATGGGGGTCATGAGCATTATGAATGCAGCTCCTCAATTATAGATGAATTACTAGTTGCTATCAAGAATATCGAAAAGGAGGGAGAGATAGACGAATTTCTCAATGCAAATATTGTTTCGTCTGGTAGAGTGAAAATTATCTTACCACTTGATTAAAAATATCTATTTCGCTTCTCTAATGTGTAAATTTTATGCGATAGTGTTTAATGCGAGGTTACCTATATATTCGAAAGGAGATACACTTTTGAGCAATGATGATGATAAATACAAACCCCGTGTAGCTCGAGGTTCTACCTTATTTACTAGTAGTAGCGGAGAATCTAGAAAGAAATTACGAGAGAAGCTCGCTAACCGGGATAAAAATAAACCTTTCACTCCTGTGAAAGTCAATATCAAGGAATATCCTGATAAGAAGAATATCGACTTGCTAATAAGGTACCTCTCACAAAATGGGATAAATCCACAGGATTACAAAAGAAACTACATCGAACGTAGATTGCGAGCTAGGGTAGCTAGACATAATCTTGATACTTATAAGGCCTACTTAGAGCTGCTTAGAGGTGATGAGAATGAATTGAAAACTCTAAAGAAATCATTATCAATTAACGTTACTCGTTTTATGAGGAATCGAGAAACCTATGAAATAATTAAGAAGGATGTTTTACCCCTTGCCATAAAGAATGCTAAAGGTAAAACCCTGAATTTATGGTCTGCTGGTTGTGCTGTGGGAACCGAACCATATTCCATGTCAATGCTTATGGGAGATCTTACCACTAACTACTCAATAAAAGCTACGGATATCAAACAGGAATTACTTGATCTGGCCAGAGGTGCGATGTACGATGAGGCTTATTTGGGAGAGGTAAATGCCACTGAGCGGAGAAAATATTTTGATCAGATAGATAATGATACATACAAGGTGAAAACAGAATACAGGAATAAAGTATCCTTCTCCAAATTGGATTTATTACGAGATACTTATCCAAAAAATCTTGATATCATATTTTGTCGGAATGTCCTCATATATATTGACAGAGAACCTCAAACGCGAATTATCAACAAATTCATGAGTTCTCTTAAGGATGGTGGCTTCCTTATTCTAGGCCGAACTGAGAGTATATTTAAGAACAAAGATCTGCCCAATATAGAGGTATTTAATGGCCAACACCGTATTTATAGAAAATCTACATCTGTCACTGAAATCGCAAAATCTCAGGATAAATCCAGAGTGATTATGACTGAAGCTAAACCTGATGCTAAACATAAAGAAAAAGCTAAAGATAAATCAAAAAAGAAGATTGAGGACAAATCAAAGGATAATAAGCCCCTTGCCGAAAAAATAGAGGATAGAAGAAATCAGATGAGAAAAGAGCGAGAACGACGTCAGAAAGAACGAGAAAAATCCCGAGAAAAATGAATCTATTAATCTAGTATCTTAGTATAATAGGCCAATTGTCTGTAGAACTCAACACCTAAATCATTCCAGAACCCAGGTTGTTCTTGAAGTCCCCATGGACCGATGTGAATTATCACTTCTTCATAGTCATTTTCAAGTAATTCCCTAGCCTTGGAAAGAAGTGCTAATCTAACATCATCTGAGGTGGCCTGGAGGGTTGTGATAATCAATCTCCTTTCTCCAAAGTTTCTATTATGCATGAGTATGAGCTGGCCTCGAATCTCCTCATCAATGTAGATAATATTTGCCTCTATAGAATAGGGAATATCCCATGGGTTAAGTTTCTCCTCACCAATACGTATGTTATTATTAAATGCAATTATTTGATCAATCTGTGAATCATCATTAATTCTCATCTTTAGGTAATCTTTAAGCAGTCCCTCAAATTGGTTTGAATATACTACTACCTTACTATGATCAGTATATTTAATAACTGAAATTTTGAACAAACCTGAAGATACAATGTCCCTGTCATATGTAAACCTATAATGCTCTGCAAGATCCCGTGTTCTTCCCCAGTAGTTACCTGCTCTAGTGATAAGTTTAGTGACACCTTTGGCCTTTAATACATCGATGGCTCTGTTGATCAACAATTCTTCAGCAATTCTATGATCTCTTAACACATATGGCCACTCAAAATAAGCCTCATTATTTTCCAATAATTTAGTTGTGATGAATCCTACCATTTCATCGTTAATGAAGGCATATAGTCTCGTTTCAGGATCAAAATCCTCTTTACTATAACTTTCTTTTAGCTCTTTGATTTTGGTTTGTCCACCCATGGGCCAGAGGTTGTAAATTGATGCTCCTATACGGTATTGATCACCAATGTATGCCTCTTGAAAGGGTTTAATCTCATACATTATTTCATTATATCACTAAGTATTAATAAATCGTCGCTATAGAAAATAAATCGATTTTAACCAGTATTTGTGATTGGTTAAGAGCGAAATCTTTTGAATTTAGTTTTTTACGATGCGATTAATGAACAAAGATTTACGATTGAAATTGATAGAAGGAATACTATGGATATTTGTTCTAATGGCATTATTAGCCAATTTTTCCACTCTTGAGAAGATCCTCAACCAAATGCTTACTACAGGGGACCCTCTTCCCCTCCAGTCATTTCTCAATCAATTTATTGGTTTATGGGGATTTGTTGATGCTTTCTGGATTTTATTTTTGACGGATAAAGGGTATCACGTATTATTTATAGGGTTTGCATGGGGTGGATTTACATTTACTTTAATTTTCAAAAATATCATAAATTATGTGAAAAGAACAGAAATTCCTTCTTTAACAGAAGAGGAGAAAAAAGGTAGGTATCTCACTCTATTTTATGCATTCATGCTTCTTCTTGCAAATATTTATGGATATGGTCGAGATTTGTGGATTCCCTACTCTCAACAACCTTCTTGGATCATAAATATCGTTCATAAACAACAAATTTCAGGTGGATCATACATGATGGTCTTTCTATTCGTCTTTTTCCATGGAGGACTAGTATCAAGAGCTCACAAGGGATCTAGAAAATTTTACATGAATAAACCATTGATGACTTTGATGTTTATTCTCATGTATATTGAGAACGCAGGTGCATACAATTGGTTTGGATGGGGTATCGTGGAAGGGTATGTGGAGATTTTTCGAGATGGCCAGACATGGACTACTTTTGACAAATTCTTTCATTTTGCAGCAAGTACAATTCTTACAATAATTTTAATGATGTACATCCAAGATAAAAGAAAAATTATTGGTTTAGCTATTTTTGGGGGAGTATTTTGGGAGTTATTTGAAATTTCACTTAATCCATTAGAGTATTCCGATAGCTGGTTAGATATGGTGATAAACTCTTCTGCTATCATTATAACAATTTTAATGCTTCAAAAATTCGAAAAACCACTTATTGAAACTCAATCTCTTTCAGATTAAAGAACTTTAGAACCACACTTAAAAAATCATAATGCTTGATGATCTTTATATCAGGTATTGAGAATTTGAATTCTTGAGGTTCCTCTTTCATATAATTATGCTTTAAGTTGAATTTCATTATTTCATCATTTGATTTATCATAATCCTCAAAGCTTTGATGTGCTGAGATCAGTATTCCTTCTAAGTTATTAGATATATAGAAATGTGGAGACAATTTTTCCTTGATTAACAAAACTGAATCTTCTCTATCCTTCATACTAACCTCTGGATTAAATCTTCTGTAGGTAAGTGCTAGTATTTTAAATCCTAATAATGGTAGGTTAGGGATGATCTTTGGATAGAGAATCTTTTCCTTAACGAATTTACGCTTGGATGAGGCTACTGTGTTCCTTGACACATTTATTTTTTCAGCTATGAAAGTATCACTCTCCTCAGCGTATTTAATCAAACCTATCAATACTTTAGTTTCAGCTTTTGTTAATTTCACTACTTTACCGCTTGGTTCTTGGCATCGATGAGGATCAGTTTCTTCTGCTTTTAAATCAAATAACTTATTCATTAGAGGTTCAAAATCTAAAAAACTGCGAATTCTAGTGGTTTCAAATGGAAAACTTATGATTTTCAATCCTTCCTTGCTAAGAAAGTTATTTTCGGAATATACTTGATAGAATTTTTCTATATTCTTCGCAAATTCAGTGTAATTCTTTGAAATTGATAGATTTAAGGCTTTATTGCTTTCAGAAACAACAAAGAAATCCTCTTTGAAACTCTTCATCATTTCTCCAGCAATTCGCATTCTCTCTTCATAAGTTGTGAACCGATTAAGATTCCCGAATTGCACATGCAATAGTTCAAATCCAAGTTTACTAAAATTTGGAATATATATTTTTGTAAACATCTGTCGCTCTCGCAACCTGGTTTTGATACTAGAGAAAGTGGATTTCTTCATCTTTATTCGAGAATGTATCTGCTGATCAGAGAGGTTAGGCCACTTAACCAGTGAATGAAGTACGAGTTTCTCATTTTCAGATAGCTCCAATGATTCACCAGCTTGTATCCCGTATTGATGAATTGACACAATGCAAGATGAGATATTGTATTTAAAAACACATTTATTATAATTAAATAATTATTTTATTTCTTTCTAAATTTCTATATTTCAGCAAGTATTGAAAAAAATTGGCGGAATGGTGGTAACCACACACACCATACCACGCCGCGAGAACAGAGCTCCCCAGCTCATTGTCTAATTATAAAGACAAGTTCACAAGCAAGATGTATGAATATAGTTTATAAGTTATTCTAATGATTGGTGTAAAAACAAGAAATATCTTTAATCGACTTCATCTGACGGAATTTTCAAGACTCAGAGATTCAAAAAAATTCCCACACTAGCTAGTCTAGTAGAATAATTTCAGATTGAAAGTAATTTCCATGGAATTATACGCAATTATCCGTAAGCCAATCACCTGTAATTATGGCTAGTTGAACGTAAATCGTCTCTAGTTAACAAATAACCTATTTGTTTAAATGAATAAATCATGCGCTAGAATATGACCGTAAAGTCTTGAAATTCTGATTCCTCGTGGCAATTATCTGAAATATTACTTTTACCGCTATTATTCGAATTATCGAACTTCTCTACCATATTTTTTAACAATAAACAGTTTTGATAATGTTTGAAAAAATGTAGAAATTCATTTTAATTGTTAGAATTTACTACTTTTCCTTCGAATATCTAAAATACAATAGGTCATGATATGATACTAGATAATAATGAGTTATTGTGATGATTGCGATTCAGTTCTTCAAGTACTTGAGAAGGATGGAAAAGTGTATTGTTACTGCTCCGATTGTGATCAAGTAAAGGCAGAATTAGATCCTGAGATATTTCATGAAACGGAAAAGAATACACCTTGTGAAAAGATTCGTGTGGTTGATAAGGAGACTATCTCTAAGCTTTATGGAACCGAGACCGTGGAACAAGAAGAATAGAGCCGTTATAACAGCCTAGTTAATGGTTTGCACTTTTAGGTGTATGATATTCACTTTCAGTAATTAAGATTAACTTAGTATCGTAGGATATATTATTAAAACAAAATTGCATTAACCTTCATGGATGTATTACATGCTTCAAATATTCATAAACAATATGGAAAGAATAAAATCGCTCTTGATGGAGCTAATTTAAATTTACGTCAGGGAGAAATTCTAGGTTTATTAGGTCCTAATGGTGCTGGTAAGACCACCCTGATAAAGATATTAGCTACCCTACTTAACAAAGATTCAGGACAGGTTGAGATATTAGGTTACGATCTTGATACATCTAGCAATACAATCAGGCATTTTCTGGGTTATGTTGGTCAAGATACCGAACGTTCTGCATATGCTAGATTGACACCACGTGAAAATTTGAGATTTTTTGGTGCTCTAAGAGGAATTGGGAAGGACGAGGTTGATGACAAAATTGCCCAGTTTGGAGATCGCTTTAGTTTTAATGGCATAATGGATAAACAATTTATGCACCTTTCAGGAGGTCAAAAACAGGCAGTAGTGATTATGCGTTCACTATTACATGATCCTCCGATAATTTTTCTTGATGAACCTACTAAAGGTCTGGATCCTTTTGCAGCGGGAAATATTCGTTCATTTCTCAAGGAGTATGTTTTGCATGAGAAAAAGAGTGTAATTCTCACATCTCATATATTACCAGAGGTAGATGAATTGGCTGATAGATGTTCTCTGATAAACAAAGGTTCTATTGGTATTACAGATACACCTAGGGCCTTGAAGAATGCAGTTGGAGTAACTGATTTTGTAGAATTGGTTAGGGATGATGTACCTTCTCAAACAATGAATAGGATTCGTAATCTTGATTGTGTAAGTGCTTTTAATGAGAGAGAAGAAAAGGAGCACACTTGGTACTCATTTGGTGTATCAGATCTTTTTGAAGGTGCAGAGAAAATTATCCAGGTATTACGAGCTGATAAAGTCAAGGCTGGATTTCGTCAACGTTCAATTACTCTTGAGGATGCGTTTATGCATCATATAGGTGCAGCCTTTGTTGATGAGGTGAAACAATGACCCTGCAGGTCAAAACACGAACAAGACTTGAACCGATTCAGTCCTCCTTGCAGATTTATTTAAATAAAAATGCGAATTTCTTCAACGTGATAAAAGCTACTGTGCAAAAGGATTTAGTGATGAAAAAACGATATAAAGCAGATTTAATAGGTGATTTCATTCGTTCTTTCATGTTTATCGGGGTTTTTGCACTTTTTGCTAATGCTTATGTTTACGTGGATATAGAGATGGATTTCAATACAACACTGTTGTTCTATCTTTGTGCATTTATGTTTATTATTTATGATAGTGTAACCTTGTGGACCCCATTAAATTCAGTAGCAAATGATTTATACAATGGTACTCTGGAATATTTATATTCCTCTCCAAATTCAAGACTCGGGTATTTCATCGGTAATATCATCGCTTCTGCAATTATCAGCTCTGTTGTGGTTATACCAATAGCTCTCTTCCTAATCTTTTATTTCAAATTAGCCATCATTTCTTTATTACAAGTACTGGGTGTATTATTTGTAACTTTACTGGTTCTTGTTGCTTTTGGTGTCGTATTTGCTCTATTAGGTGTTAAATTCAGAAAAATTACATCTCTTGCAGGCATATTAAGTACCCTATTTCAATTCATGTCCGGTTTTATATTTCCAGTTCAAGCTATACCTGCACAATTTAGAATAATTAGTTATATTCTACCATATACTTATGGTATAGATTTAATGAGGTACTATGCAATTCCTGGTTGGATACCTCTATTTGATCCAACATACCTCTGGTTGGGCTTAATTCTATCCGGTATTTTATTGTGGTTATCAACTATATGGTTGATTAAGCTTGTTGAACGTCATGCCAAAATCAATGGCTTACATTTGATTTAGGAGGGATAAAATTATGGTAAATACATATTTGGAATCAAAATCAATTGACATAAAAGCTATGGACATGGGATCAAGTAAGAATACATCTTCTCTTAAGATTGTACTGGCATCCATTAAATTGAATATGATCTATTTCATTCGTTACCGAGCAGATTACGTCGGAGCAATACTTGAGATAGTAATATTGACTGCATCTTTCTTTTTGTTCTCACAAGTAATTAACTTCAGATCTGATACTTATTTCAATGAAGGGAGTTTTGAAAATGGATTATTTATTTTCTTTCTTAGTGGAATGACGTTGATGCTGTTTCAAAATACTGCTCTTTATAAGCCTGTGAATACAATCAATAGAGATTTGTACAATGGTACTTTGGAATACCTGTTTTCAGGTCCACAATCAAGATATGCCTATTTACTTGGGAATATTATTGGAGATATTATCATCAGACAGATCTTTACTATACCAATGCTAATCCTACTATTTTGGTTGACAGGAATTACCATTCATGCTTTATATTTATTGGGCCTCATGTTAGTATTTTTCATTTTTGTTACCTCTGTTGGAGTACTTGTATCCTTGATGGCTATAACTTGGAAACAAATAGGAAATATTGTTGGTATTCTTGGTATTCTTGTGCAATTTCTTGGAGGAGTTTTTTTACCAGTGCAGAGTTTTCCTGTCTATATCCAGTGGATTGCAATGCTTGTTCCGTTCACCTATGCCTTTGATTTAGCTAGATATCATGCACTTCAGGGAAATTGGACACCAATTCTTCCCTTACAGGTGGAATGGACAGTATTGATAATTTCAGGGATATTTTTCTTCTGGTTAAGTAGATATTTGTTGCTAAAAGTAGAACGATATGCAAAAAATGAAGGGTTACATCTCTTGTGATCACTTACTTCTAGGTAAGTTGGAGAAATTCTGGTAAGAATTTCCTTTTTACTGTATAAGCTTAACTGATTGTGCTGGAATACAGCAGATGAATAACTATGAATGATGTAACTCATGTAGAAATACCAGTAACAGATCTTGTTAAAGCAAAACAGTTTTATTCGAAAATTTTGAATTTCAAAATAAATACTGAATTATTACCTGGCTATGGACTAGTAAATGACAAAAATGTAAGTATAGGTTTTCCATTAGTTGATGAAGTAACATCAACTGATAGAGGCATTTATTTCAATGTAATCAATATCGAAAACATTTTGCAATTAGTACAGCAGAATGGTGGGTCAATTACTAGTCAAAAAAATCTAATATCTGAAGATATCGGATTTGGTGCCAAATTCAAAGATTGCTTCGGTAATATTTTGGGTTTATTCTCGCCAGAGAAATAATTTTGATGTGAGGAATTTATAAAATGGTAAAGGAGTATTGATCTAAATGATAAAAAATCAATTTGTTCATGTGGATATATCAGTGACTGACTTACTAAAGGCAAGAAAATTCTATTCCAAGGTTTTTGATTGGAAGATAAATGATGCACCAAGTATGACAGACTACCTTTTCTTTGACACAGGTAATATTGAAGGAGGAATAGGGTTGACGCATGATAAACCTAGTAGTGGTACAACAATTTTTTATGTCAATGTAGAGAACATTGAAGCGAAATTACAATTAATTACTGAGTTAGGAGGAAAGATTATTCTCGAGCGTACTCCCTTAGGAGGAAATCATGGATATATCGGTCGGTTTGAAGATCCATTTGGAAACGTGATAGGCATATGGACGAAGGATTGATATGGATTTCAAAGAGGATCCTGTGCTAAAAATAATTTCTTTGTTCTCCAAGAAATGGACCTATGAAATTATTTCTTTATTAATAATTCAAGGTGATTGTAGATATTCCGACTTTGAAAAAGCATACCCAGATCTCTCCTCCAAGATGTTATCAACTCGTTTGAAAGAACTCTTTGACTCAAAGCTTATAAGTAAAGTTATATCCAAATTGAGTCCACTCGATTTTAAGTATAGATTGAGTGATCGTGGAAGTAACCTTCGTCATGTATTGAGAGAAATGGCTATTTATGGAACTCAAGTCTTTAACATAAATAATAATAATTATAGTTTTGATGAGATAAAAAAATATTATTCACAAAAATATGAGAAGAGTTACGATTAATTCTATATAGATTAGTATGGACTTAATTCTATATTTACCACGGGGTAATTCCACCTTTTGGTGGTGGTGGTGGTGGTGGTGGGGGATTAGGATCTACAACTGTCACAGTAAATGAACGGTAACCTGACCAAAGGGCAGATTCTGTTGCTCGGACATAAACTCTCATCGTATAAGTACCTGAGGAGGAATAAGTGTGTGATAAAGCGGTTATTTGGCCTGAACTCCCATCATGATAGGTAGTTGAGCTATCTCCCCAGACCACTTTGTATTGTAAGGGAGTACTACCACCCTGCTCATCATAGATATGATAAGACCAATACTGCCATTCATAGCTAAAACCAGCAGTGATACTAGTTCTACCATTTATGAAGGTTGGAATGGATGGTGCAGGATGATCATAAATATACACAAGCTTACTCGAGCTCCATCCTGACCAGTTTGGATTCCCAAATGTTGAGGATTTTACTCTTATATAGAAGGTTCCTGGGTTTTGATATTTATGTGTTGCAGTGATTGAAGCTCCAGAAATACCCGATTCAACGGAGTATGTATTATCTCCCCAATCAATGTAATAAATTACAGGGATACCTGTTCCATCACCATGGGTTGTATAGAAATTCCAAGATCCAAGGAACCCTCTTGTGATATCAATCGTTCCAGTTGGAATACCCGGTGTGTTGGGTAATCCTCGATAACTCGTGAGTATGGATAGACTATTGCTAGACCAGCTAGACCATCGACTCTCATCAGCACCTTGAACTCTAACTCTGTATTTAACATAATGAAAACCATGTGTCTGGTAAACATGAGATGCGGTAACAGTATTTCCCTCAATTGCTGAGACTTCTGTGTATGGTTCTGTGCCATCATTCCAATCGATTTGATACTCCAATCTTGTACCATCTCTGATATGTGTTGCTGCAAAGGTGAAAGTTGCGGATTCCTCACCAGTATAGGCAAATCTAGATCCTGTGGGTCTAGATCCAACTACTGGTTTTTCAAGGGTATTTGGAGTGCAAGGTGTGGCTTGTTTACCTATATTATCACAATCATAGTAATCGTCATACAATGATGTGGCAATATTGTAAACATCAACGGTATATAGTACCAGTTTAACTGCCCATGTTGCACCACCAAAATATAGAGCTAAAGCGACACCTGCAATAATTGCACCTGCAAAGAATAATTTGTCCCAGAAACCCATAGCTGAGAGAATCCCATCAACAAGACTTTGTGTATAATCACAATCGATTTCTGCTTTGACAGTTAGAACCTTAAGTGCAAAATTCATTATCGATGCTGCAAGATCAACAATACTTGCTCCTTTGTTTGTAATTACATCCATTGATGTCTTCATCACATCGAGGAAGCCAGGAACATAATCCATAGCATTTTGTACAAATAGAAATACTTTATTTTTGATCTCAGCGTTTCCCTTTAACCACTGAACACCATCCAATATTAAGGAAAAAATTAGAAAAACTATATCAATACCATTCCATAAAAGTTCCTGGTCTGAGAGACCTATGGCGAGGTAAATAGGTTCAAGATTGCCATTATTGATATCCAAGCTGATCTTCTGGATTCTGTTGAGAACCTTTATGTTATTCTCATTATTCAATCCATCCACATATATTGATGCAATCATTGCTGCAGCTCTCCCATCAATATTATCTGGAAAGGTGAACACACGTGCATTATTGATGAAGGGTAAGACCTTCTCTGAATTACAATTGAGAAGTACTATCTGATTTGCCTTCAAACTATCAACAAATCTTGCATAGGCTTCCCATGATATCTCGCCTTCAGAGGTCATGATTCCATCATCAGAACCATGCCCGATAATAACGATATTCTTACTATACTTAATCATTTCGAAGTACAGCTCAAAAGTCGCATACTTAAGCACTTTGGCCTCCCCAGCATATTCCAAGAAGGTATTAGTTGCCAAATCAACTGCAAAATCATCATCTAACTTGATTACAACAGTATCATGAACATGTGCAGTTCCAGCCAATGCAGGCTGTACCATCACAAAGGATATTCCTAGAAATATCAGTAGAAAATACGAGTACTTGTGTCTCATAAATTATATACTTGACTAATGATATATATAATAAAAACGAATAATGGTATTTGGGAAAATGTTGGGAAAATGAAATTGCATTCTAATCAATATCATAATACTTAATCGTTAGCATTAAATGATTTCTATTAATCTGAGATCTGATTCGATTGCCAAAATTACTGAACTATGAATTTGTGGCTAAAAGAGATCACAATAGGGTTAGAATTCCATCAAAATTCAAGGATATTGAGGTAGGTAGCCAAGTTGTTTTCTCAGTAGCCTCGAATACTCCGGATATGAAGTTATCAGATTCAATGAATTCAGTGGTCAGGAAAAAAAGAATTATTACTATTCAATCTAACTTTATTCCAGATAGTGTAGAAATCTATGTGTTCATACATAAAAGCTTTCATCCAATAGAAAGGAACATCGATAGATCATTTCAGCAAAAAATTACGGCTAGAGGGGATGTTCGCATCGCAAAAATGATCGGTGGTAGCATTGGTGATTTAGTTGAAGGAACTATTGAGAAAAATATCTCCACTGGTGTTGATATACACGTTGATTTCTCTACTAAAGTAAAACATGATTTAACTATTAATTTGGGATCAGATTTTGCATATTCTCCTAAAGATAGAATCCAGCTTCATATCAAAAAACTAACAATCATTCCTGAGAACCAAAAAATGACTGAGGAATACAAAAAAGGATCGGTTGTGATGATTTGTGGAGAATTGGGAAAAACTCCAATATTCACCTCTACTCCAATTTCACAACAACTTGAGGAGCATATACAAAAGATTGATCTAGATGGCAAGAAAAAAATTGACATTCAACACTTTGAGAACTATGCAATCCTTTCAATTGCATGGAAACAAGACTTCAAACACAATTATTTCTTATTGCAGTTACCGTCTGAAATGAATATTCATATTTATCTTGAAGAACTACTTGAATTTCATGAACAATCAATAGTTTCAGACTATCGCAAGATCTGGAATCATGTACTTCTCAAGAATATTTATAATGATCTGATGAAAACAATACAGCTGTACTCTATTCATCAATCATCTACTGAAATAAACCTGACAACTTTTCTACCTCATGACCTTGTGAACAGAGATAAAATATCTCATCTAGAGGCAGAAATTCTTTCAATAATGCTCTCTCGACTTGTTGATGGTAAAATATACACCTCAATAAGAGAATTTTCTATGCTAATACAATTTGAAATGCAGCCAGTACTAGAAAAGCTTAATCAGAGAGGGATTATCGTAAAGTCAGAACAAGATGATGATCTGACATATTCTTTTCCCAAATTCTTAATTCCAAGGACCCTTGGAGAGATTAAGAAGCAAGGATCTACAGTTCTCATTACCCATTCGTTCGGTGGAGGTGCATCTAAAACAACAACAACAACTAATATTGCACGAATCCTAGCAGATAGTGGAGAACAAACGATTCTTATAGATTTTGATTTTATTAATAGTCGGTTGAAAACAATATTTTCTCAGTTCGACATCCAAAGCAACGGTCCATATCTCAATCAGTATCTCAATAGTGAGTGTAAGATTGAACAAATCATTATCCCAAGTGGTATATCCAAATTGGATCTGATACTTACAGATCCAAGTGGTAACTTGGAAATTAAGTATCCAAGTGAGGAGAAAAAACTACACTACTTCAGAAATTTAGTTTCTCTATTGATGAGTTTGCGATCACAGTACAAGTACATTCTTATTGATGCAGAAGGAAGTATAGATTACAATATTATCAATGCTTTTTTACTAGCTGATGTTTCTCTTTTGTTGACTAATGGTAATGATTCTAGTTTGCAAGGAGTTAAGAATAGAGCCAATTTGATACTAAAACGAACAGGAATCAATATCAGAAATGATTACCTCATTCAGACACTGATCCCAAAAACTAGAATCGATAAAGCCAAGATAAGATTGGATGAATGGGATAGGGAGTTTTCAAAGATGGGAATTGTAACGTATCCTGAACCTATGCTTGATGAAGAATTAGTCAGAGAAAGTATTTTTGATAATCAATATCTGGTCTCAAATACTTCCGATTTATACGCATGGATAACTGATTTTCTAAGATGGATTCCAAGGTTCGATTTCAAATAAGATTATTACTATTTTCGAATGCAATTCTAAATTTATCGGAAAAAAGATAAAAAAGTTGCCGATTTAGTAATTTTTTTATAATATATTGATGTTCGAGGAGAGAAATTAGCTAATATTTATAAAGGTAATTCGACTTTAAGAAATTATGCTTAGCAAATTAGGTATCAAATTCACTTTCAAAAGATTAGCTATTCTATTCGCCCCACTCATGATTACTCTAATCATCTCTTTAACTTATGCTAGTGCTAGAGGTATTGAAACAGGTTGTATGACCCCCAGTTGTGAAGGTATAGATATTGGTGATGAAGCCAAGTAAGTTATTGACTAATCATTTCACAATATACTCTCGATGCATTTTTCATAAATTCTTTCAATTCAACTTCTTGTAATTTTTCTTTTACTGAGGCATTTCTACTGAGCAAATTTTCCCATTTCCTTAGATTCGTTCTTAAATCATCTTTTATTTCACTTATCTTTACAAGTTGATGTTCAAGCTGATCTTTCTCTGCAATTTTAACGGCCTCCTCAAGTATTCTATCTGTTTCTGAGAGATCACCTGAAATCAGTAAGAGTTTTGATTTTATTATCAAAGTCTCAATACGTAAATTGCTGGAGGATTGTTTAATACTAATTTCAAGCAAAATATTAAGGTATTTCTCGATTTCTTCTAGTACCTCGACATCCTCATCCAATCTATATTCATCCAACAATAATTCCATAGTTTTTAAGGTAGAAAATACTTTAAGATCATGGTCTATTACAGTATCTTGAAGTATAATCTTCTCGAAGGCAGACTGTGCTTTTATCCTATCCTTGATTCTGTTACTTTTGGACAATATTAGGGCCCGAATAACCTGTTTCTTTAGTATTACAAACTCATTATGCTGTTCATCTTGAAAAACTTTCGAATATATCAAGTTTGCATCTTCAATGTTATCAGTTTGACAAAGAGTAAGAATTTGATAAAATGCGATTTCGCTAATAACCTTAAAATTACCAATTTCTTCAGCAAGAGACATACTTTCTCTCAAATAAGATAATGCTTGATCATATTCGTAGGTATAAATTGATAAAATTCCAAGAGCTAACAAAGAATAACAAATTTTCAACTTCCTATTAATCGACTTAAAAAGTCCTAAGGATTTTAGATGATAATTGTACGCCTTTTCATAGAGACCTCTAAGTTGATAAGTATCTCCTAAATACGCTAATATTAGAGCTTGGGAGTATGGATGTTTTTTTCTGTCAAAAATTTCCTTTGCTGATAAGAAGAATTCTTCAGCTTCAATTAATTTTCCCCTATATTGATAGATAGTACCAATAAACATGGTTACATTAGCTATCTCCATTTCATCATTTAATTCTTGATGTATTTTGAGACTCTTATTATAATGATCTATCGCTGCTACGTAATCACCAAGATTCTGATAGATTATTCCAATACTCATCAGACTAGATGCTATGTAGGGTTTGACTTGAAGTTCCTCGGATATCGCAAGGCTCATCTGATAATTAGAAAGGGCCTTCTTGTATTCACCTTGATGTTCTGAATTGATTCCTAAGACATAGTAAGATGTCACAAGTTTCATCTTGTTTCCAATTTCCAGCCTAATTTCTAGTCCTTTCAATAAATTCTCTTCTGCTAATTGAAATTCACCTTGATTTTGATATAAAATCGCTAATCCTTGATAGGCGTTGCTTAAAATGATATTACTCGATAATTCCTTTGACTGTGTAATCACATAAGCAAATAATTCAATTGATCGGTCAAATTGTGCCAATTTTCTGACAACTATTGCATGCTCAAGAGAAATTTGAAGTTGGTGATATTGATTTTGTTTTGGAATATCAGTAGCAATTTCTAGTAGATTTATGGCCTTGTTAAAATCTCCATTTCTAATATTAGCTCTTGCTTGCCAAAGGGGTTGATAGTATTTGATAAAAGGTAATTTTTCTTGGAATATCTCAAGAGAATCAAAGAACTGATTGAATTTTATCATATCATAATTGACAACATAGTGATCTAGTAGAAAAAACACTTTTTGTACATACCAGAATATCGATTCTAAGTTATCATTTACTGAGGGAACATCAAAATTTGTTTTTTCAATAAGATCTTGTATATTCTCAAGAATTCCCAAATTTTGCTGATTCACTTGATTGAGAAATTTTAATTCATCATCAACAATTTCATTATCTGATGTAATCTTAACTCCCATACTAAATTTACCTATTTCATATGCAACGAGTGCCTTAAATTTCAACTCTGTCAGGTCATTTTTAAAATCAAGAATCGCTGAGTACTGGCCTGTAAGATATAAATTCAGACAAGAATTAAAATCCATATATAATCAGAACAAGATTATTGAATTTAATAAATTTAACTAGATATCATTAAAATTACGATACAATCACAGGCATAAGTAACCATATCTGAATTATGAGGTGATTTTGATACTAATTACACTAGAAATCAAATATCCAATTTAGGCGATTTACTCTTTGAGTATGTTAATGATAAGTGTGCTAGGATCAATAAATCATTCTATAAATGGAAAGTACTTGATCATTAAATTCATAATATTATCAAAATCTTCTGTTTTAATTTGTTCTTTATGTAACGCTTCATGGTATACTCGTACGAATTCTTTTGAGAAATCTTTGAGTGCATTTGCCAAAAGATAGGTAGATTTTTCCAGTTCCAAAATCATCATTATATTGTCATCCTTAGCAAATAGTATGGTTGAGCTAGAAGATTTCATTATCTCTAGATCTGAGTCACTCAGCGTCATCTCCTTGAAGATTTGGTTTAATGTACTTGATACTCTACTTATCATCGAGCTTGATTCTTCAATACCAGTATATTTATCATCAAAGATCTCATTTGCGATCATTGTTCCATTTTTATGAATTATAATGAGCCTGTGAAGAGAAACAGGTGCAGCATAGGCAAATTTTGGATTATAGATATAAACCACTGCTAGAAGAGCAAATCCTGGGGCCATACTGATACCCGCATTGACTTCATGCCTGCCAAAGTGCTCTAATAACTCAATTAACGCACCTAGTGTGAAGAATATCACGGAGAACACCATCAAAACACTTGCAGTGAATGTTTTCTTCCCCTGGGAAAATACAGTCATCTTACCATAGACATAGAGCATAAAGAGAAATATGAATACTTGCAAAATATCTATGGGTAGTTCCCAGAAAGGAGTATGGCCAACTTTCTCAAGATTCAATGGGTAAAGAAACCACTCCTCAGGATTAAAATATTCATTTTTATAATCTGCAGTTGGGATTATTCGAATATCATTTGCATACAAGAGGTATCCCACATATTGCATGCCTATCTGTAAACCCAGTAACAGGAAAACTATACACACTCTAAAGAGATTAGGACGTTCATTTAATGCAATTTCTCCATAAAAGTACCATACGATGACTGTTGCGGAATAGAAATAGAAATGGATATTGGAGGAGAAACTCCAGATTACCCTGTCCTTATTCAGCATCATATCAAGGATTGCCCTGATAAATGCAAGGAGGATAACAGCCATAAAGTACTTTTGTGCATAAATTCGTTGATTGATGGTCTGGAATAATAGAGCAAGAAAGATGATAAACAGAATTGCAGCTTGTATTAGCATTATTGTTGCATTTGACGGATCCATACATTGATTCAAAGCTGATTTATTATTAATCTTGTGTGAATTTAAATGTCATTTGATGTAAATATTATATTAATCTACATTCTTGTACTCTTCAATCTAATTCAGGATGGGTATATCTATTAAAATCAATTGATGGTTTATCTCCCCTATTTAATGATCTATATGCTCCAAACATGGCTGTAATATATCTAGATCTTAGTTGATTTTCTACTAGTGATTTATTAACAAAGGGTATGGAGAAAAATGTTTTGAGGAGACGATTTAATACTCGTCCAGAGATGGAATGAAAATTGTCAAAAATCAAGTTATGCAACTTACCAGTATTAATTGCCTCAATAACAACTCGTTCAAATGTATCAACTGGAGTAAATTGTAACGTATCACGTCTCTCCATTACAATTCCATTCTCAGGGCAGAACCTAGTACAAACTCCACATCCAATGCACCGTTCCAAATTAATCATCGAGTACTCTTCCACGGTTATAGCATCGACTGGACATTTTTCTTCACATATTCCACAGGCAGCGCAGAGCTCTTGATTCACTGAAGCATAAAAATTAGATTCAATATGCTGAGAATACCCAAATCTTGTATATCCGAGTAATGCTTCGCAGCAACAGGAACAACAATTACAGATCCAATTGACCCCCTGTTGCACATTATCTCCAATCTGAACCAATCCAAGCTGTCGAACATTGTCTAGTATCTGAAATGCTTCTTCTTTATCTATCTCCCGTGCAATTCCATGCTTTGATAGTGTTTTAGCGGATGTATTGAATGTTAAACACACATCCTGAGGATTATCACATGCCTTACCCACGTGCTCCATCTTATGTCTACAGTAACAAGTTCCAACCGTGATACAGGAAGCAGTATCGATAATATGACTGGCTCTCTCATAATCTAGAATTAGAGATTTGTGTTTCTCCTGTATTGCCTCCTCATGAACAAAAACCCGATCAATTGCGGGTTCAAGTCCCCAGAGAGCTGTTCCAAATTCATCTTCCACATTGATGTATTGATGATACAGTTCACTTAGAACCTTGCGATCAAATTTACCATCTGTCCTCATCAATGAGAATTCTAAAAATCCTGCCATGGGTGGAGCAAGTGTGTATACTTTGGTTCCATTCATTGGTGCTAGATCAACCATGATTCCCTTGTCGGCAAGGGTGTCGAGGATTGCTTCAGTTTCACGTAGATCTTTTTTCCAAATTTTTGAGACTCTTTCCACAGAGATGAAATTAATTGGTAGTTGTGACACTAGAAACGCTTCTTCTTCTGTGAATAATACTCTCAGGATTTCCATCAGAGTATCTGTTACTGGAGCTTCCTGTGGCATTTTGTTTATTCGTTTGGTGAGTTCGATGTAACTATCATGACCCAAATTATCTACCTGATATTTGCATCGAAGTCATGTTATTAGGTTTTTCTAGATGAAGGTGAATAAAGCCTGTTAAAATACTGATAATTAATTATTGGAATGAAGGCTAATAAGCAATATACTAATCTTGTTGTACCTGATAAACGCTTCAAATTCATTCTCATTTTTGAAAATAGTATATTTTATCTCCTCTTAATCATATTTATAATAGGTCTACAGCAAGTTTATATGTCCTCAACTGTTAAATTCTGTTATTCTCGGAGTGATCTACAAATGGTGCAGACCTACCAAATTATCATATTAGGCCCCGGTGGTGTAGGTAAAACCAAGGGTACTCATGCTTTGATGTCTATACTTAATTCTATGGGATATAGAACATCTGATATCAAACCTTGGTCCGAAGATATGGTGGTTACCTCAAATTTTGTTATTCATAATTTTATTATTCCCTCGTCAGCTGAATGGACTGGTGTTAATGAGGATCTCAAAGTAGTTCTTTATGATATGGGCGGACAGTTCAAATACAAGGAAATGTGGCTATCCCTAGCAGAGGACACAGATGGAATAATTTGTGTATGTGATATGACTCGTAAAAGTACATTAAAACAAATCCCATTGATGTTACCTTATCGGATGATGGAAGGTGTACCCATAAGACTTATTGTGAACAAAGCCGATTTATATGTGGAATTTTCAAATAAAGCTAGAGCAGTTGCGCAAGAGATCCATCGGTTATTTCAGGAGGTCCTCCTAACTGGTTTTGTTAACTATTCTGTAACTTACCGAGGAAAAGGCATTTTTCACTATAATAATCGTAATTACAAGTATGGTGATACTATTCATATTTTCCGAAGGTTGGAAAAGGATAAATTTGGTGATCTGAGTATTCGATTGTGTGATTTTGAGGTTATTGCTGGTTTAGCATTCAAAACTGTGATGCCAGATATTACAGAACATAATGCCAATCTTTTTGGTCGAGAATTCATGATTCAGATGTTTCCATTGGTCTCAAAAATGATCATGAATCAAAGTGTGGGATTAACAGATTCTTTATTGATTGAGGCTCATGCTGAGGCACCACCTTTCATTGCCTGGGGGCAGGATCCATCAGCTTTCATACCTAAACTGAACAAAATCTCTCTGGAGTTAATATTAGATGGGGTCCAAAATATGCTCATAGAAGATCAGGATCTGTTAAGTATGATTGATTTCCTCAAAAAAGAGGGTCATAATATGAATAATGCTGATCAGGATGTGTTTGCCATGACTTCATCATATATAGATCAAGAAATACCAGATTTGAGTTATAAACCCATCAACTTAGCTATGTTGACCCCTCCATACATACAAGATTTGATAGTTTATAGTTATAATAAAGTATCAGAATCAGATTTCTTTATTTAGTTAATATCAAATTTCGATAATTCTTTTTCATAACAACTATCACAGTAACCGTGAGAAAATTGCATATCTGATATACTTGATATATACCCCTCAATTGACATCCACTTGTTATTTTTCGGATGTTTTATACGTTTGCAATGCATACATACTGGCCGTATTCCCATCATAGATTTTAAAATTATCCTATCCATGGTTAGCGATACTATTATAACACCCACAGGAAAGAATAAGTTGAAATGATTCATAGTTTCATCCACATTAGAACTGAGTTCACTTTCTGCTAGTTTATACATAATCATAGCTGAAAACTCACCATCTGTGAATTGGAGATTTAGAGGAGATAGTATTGTTATATAACCAGGAATCTCCATCATATAATGTTCATTCATTGGGATAATTTCAGCATTATACAAATCAAGTAGTGTACGATTTCTTCCTCCATTTTCAGGAGATTCCCAACCAATTGATTCATAATTAGTTTCCAGAAAATATAAATTGTTATCAATTAAAGCAATTTCAATATTGTGATAATTTGAATACATTTTATCTAATTCATCATGAAACATAGTTTTAAAATCTAAGGTCGCAATTAGATACCCAAGATATATATTATTTTCATTTATTGGAGCTGCTACCTTGATAACAGGTATCGTTTCCTCTTGGCCAAAATGAGGTTCAAAAGCTAAATTTATGTTAGAGAGATAGAATTTGTCTGTTAAATTTCTAATTTCCATGTCATATACAGTATCAGATACATTATTCATTTCATGTTGATCAAGAAACGAATATGTAGATAGATTTAGTTCTAACCCAATTTTTTCAAATCCAGTAGCATTTATGTATCGTAATTGTAGGAGGTTAGGGATTGTGGTAATAGCAACATAAAACGCATCATTCACTGGAGAAATTGGCAATGAATTATTCAAAATCCACTCTCTAAATAAGAAATTGTGTGTTATATGATGAATTGAATGACCTGCTTCAACTATTATATCACTGAATTCCTGTGTAGATAATTCACAAATCAAATGAAATTGGTCAGTACCATCATCTATAACTGAAGGTATTATTCGATTATTAATATAGAAATTCGCACCAAAAATAATACTAAGTGATAATAATGTAATTATCAATAAAAGCTTGTATCGGATGGGGATTTTATTTAACGAGAATATATTTTTCAATAATTTAATATAATCAGAATATATATTAAATAGTTTTACATTCTGTCTTTTGCGGGGAAATCTCCGAGAAATGATTCCCTCAAATTGAGTGCGGATGTTTGGAACAATTCAAATTCTCCCGTTTAAAATTCAAAATCAGCTGGATTGACTATTGCCTACAAACAAGCATATATAAAAGTCAGTCTGTCACTGAACATAGAGAAGAGCATGATATCTTATAGAGAATTGAATTCCAACGTCCAATATGTGTTTCTTTTCTCAGCATTACAAAGTCTGGGAAGGGGTGTATGGATGGGTAATGTGCTTTCCGCATTCATCTTCTACATCGCTGGAGAATCTAATACACTCCTGGGATACACCTCTGCTGCAACAGGTTTGGCCATGACATTGGTTGTATTCCCATCTGGATATCTTGCTGATAAGTACAGAAGGGATATACTTCTGAAAATATCTGGAATATTTGGTATTGCAGCATTAATCATACTATTCCTTTCACAAACTCTTTTCAGTATACTTATTGCATTGGTTCTTTGGGGATTATTTCAAGGATTTAATCGTCCTTCGATAGAAAGTATCTTGGCTGATTCTATAGAATCTGGTTCTCGTTCTGAAATCTATGCTAACCTTCATCTTGTAAGGCAACTAGCCATGTCAGTGGGTCCTTTCTTAAATATCGGTCTATTTTTTATCTTAGGAGATGAATGGAATCTAGATGATCTCAAAACAGTCATGACTGTTGGATTAGTACTCTCCATAGTTTCAATTGTATTTCTCTATGCTATGAGTGATGATGCCTCCCTCAAGGAATCTGAGGCCATCTATGATGATCCTGGTTTGGTTGACAATACCAAGGGTAATATGCCTAACTCAACAAAAATAATTTTCATACTCCTTGCTTCTAATTTACTAATCGGTATGGGGGCAGGTATGACAATCAAATTCTTTGCCATATTTTTCATCGAGGTCTATGACGCCATGCCAACACTGGTTAATTTGCTCTATGGTCTGACATTTGTCTTTACTGGTACATCATCAATCGTTGCTCAGAAATTATCAAAGAGACGAGGAAGGGTATATATGATAATGCTGGTTCAACTCACTGCAACTGCCTGCCTGGTAGCGATTTCTTTCTATCCGATACTAATTGTTGTATCTGTTTTGTATATCTTACGTGGGGGTTTAATGAATACATCTCAACCATTATCTCGATCAATTCTTATGGATGTAGTTCCACAGAGACACAGAGGTAAGATAAATAGCATAGAAGCTCTTGCATGGGGATTATTTTGGAACATGTCTGCTGCAGTTGGAGGTTATCTCATAGATTCATCAGGATATGCTTTTACCTTCCGGATTACTTCAGTTGTTTATTTTGTGGCTACAGTTCCCTTGATTTTGATTGCTCCGCTAGTTAAATTAGAAAGGCATTGATAAATTATTAAATGTTATAGAAATCATCTTCTCTTTCAGATCCTCCGAATTTATCATATAGGGTTTTTAATGCATATTCTTCAGTATTTGTCATCCAGAGCATATCATGGTAGTTATTATCTATAGAATACTGCTGGCATGCTTTGAAGAGCTGTTTACCGATATTTTTGCCACGATAATCGGGACAGATAAATAACTCTTTGAGTACGATAAGCTCTCCCATCCTGATGGCTGAATAGGAAACTGCAAGAGTCGCAAATGCTACAACTACATCTCCGTCCAAAGCAATAAATTGAGCACCAACACTAATATCTTCTGCATATGCTCTGAATTCTTTAAGCAGATGATCCCGTTTATCGGATTTAATCTCGTAGAATTCACAGTATTCTTGATATAATCTTAGGATTTCCTCTGCATCAGACACTGTTGATTTTCGTATGATAATATCCATCGAAAATCCATTTGAAGTAATGCAGAAAAAGTTTACTTGTGAATTTTGACCTAATGATGGGTATTTTATTAAAATTATACCACAAATTTTCCTCGTTTAAAATTTAGATTCATTATTATTTGATCTGCCAGAGAATCAAAGATGCTAGATACATCCTCATCATCCTTAACAGAAATCACCATGTAATCGATAAATTTTGATCTAATTCTCTTATCTTGACGTAAATTATCTACATACTGCTGGATATCATCATCTGATAACATCCGATATTTCTTGTCCTTCATATTACCAACGAGCAGGATAGGGATATTGATTCTAGGGTATCGTTCATTTATTCGGGTGAGAATATGAGAAGTATTTAGATATGAATCCAATCTACCCACATCAAAAACAAAACAAATCCCCGTATTACCTGTGAACAGTCGATCCTTTTGAAGTATTTCTTGGATTTGTGTGCTAGCAAAATCCATGATCTGTAGATCAAACACATAGGTGCTCTTCTTGGTTTTTAGTTTTTTCGGGTATTTACTGATATCATACTCGTAGGTTATAGTTGAGATTTCTGTTCCGAGTGTTGGTCTATGAAGTGTTCTGAATCCCTTCTCCAAGTATTTTCTCACTAATGAGGTTTTACCTGTCTTACTATCTCCAAAAACCAAAATTCTTAATATCAGGTTTTTATCCATACACAGGTCCTCATTGGTGTAGTATGTATTCTACACATGGAACCAATTCTTTGAATTTTAATAATCTTATCTATTGGTGTCGAGAATTGTCACTAGTTCGCAAAAATTATAGGAAAATTAACGAGTACTGTGTAGATATTATACTTAAATTCAATTTCTTTAAATATTGAAACTGACAGTATGCTCAATTTTCTCTTTGGATAAATGATACTAGAAGCATTGCCAAGAAAATCAAAAACATGCCAATTAAACCTTGAACAGTAGGATAAAGTTTCAGTATGATATCAATGACCAATGCAAATACTGGTTCAAGAGAGAAGATTATGGCGATAACATGTGGTGGAACTCCTTCCTGCTGTGCATATGTTTGAGAAAGAAATGCAAATGCTGATGCTAAAATCGCTGTAACAGCAAGGGTTAACCATATAATCCCACTAGTTGATGTGTCGGGGATCCAAATACTTTTCCTGAAAAGGGATATGATGAAGGATTCTAGGCTTATGACCAGTAATTGCACTAAGACAAGAGCTCTAATATTCAATTTATCATATTTATCTGTGAAAAGTATATGCAGAGCAATGCAAATTGCTGTGATAAGGATGAGTAAATCACCTCTATTGATGATTGAAATCTGACTAAAATCTAGGGATAAGAAGGCTAGCCCTATAAATGCTAATACAACAGATATTTGCTCCCTCTTAATAATAGATGTTCCCATGAATCGTGCAAATATAGGAACTAAAACCACTCCAAATCCAGTGATAAAGGCTGCTTTTGCGGGAGTGGTCAATTGTAAACCCTCAGTTTGGAAGAAGAATGATAGGTAAAGAAATGTACCAAGAATAGATCCAGCTTTGAGCAGATCACGATTCAGTAAGCTTTGACGTGCTTCTGCATCTAATATCGCAATAATTGCGATGATAAGGCTAGCAATAAAAAAACGAATAGTGATAAATCCATCTAGAGGTACAATACTTGTGGTTATTTTTACTAGGATAAAGGTTGACCCCCAGAAAAAGGTGGTGAAAACCAGTAAAATGATTCCAAAGGTTCGATTATCCATATTCATTCTACCTTGCCTACAAATATGTACTTAGCTATTCGAAGCAAGAAATTGGTTCAGTTCTATTCACCTCCCAAGATACTTAATAAAGAAAATAATTATCTTTAATATATGGTGACCTACATCAACAAACGGTTCAAAACAGCACTCAACCGTTTCAAGTTTATTGATTCTTGGTTCTGGAATCGGTACAGTCTAAACGCATATAATGGTTGCCAAATTGGATGTGTGTACTGTGATGCTCGTTCCTCACGGTATTATCTCCCCATCCATTTTGATACTGAAATTATGGTCAAACAAGATTTGGCAATGGTTTTGGATAATCAGATACGATCAAGTAAGGCCCTGCCAGATGTAGTAGCAATGTCAGGAACTTCAGATCCTTATCAGGCTGCAGAGGCAAGATTCTTTAATACACAAACTTGCCTTAAAGTCCTAAAGAAATACTCCTATCCTGTAAAAATAATAAGTAAATCCAATCTCATCAGAAGAGATTATGAATTAATTAATCAAATAGGTAAACAGACATGGGCTTCTGTGAGCTTTACTATTACAACCATGGATAAGATACTTTCAAAATTTCTTGAACAAGGAGCAGCTTTTCCTGAGCAGCGCATAGAATCTATAAATATCATCAAAAAAAACTATGCCCATATCCAAACTGGAATTACTCTCATGCCAATCATTCCATATTTAACAGACAATGAAGAGAATCTAGAAGCCATTTTTCAAGCAGCATATGAAGTAGGTGCAGATTATATCATCATGAGTCCTGGAATGACAATGAATGATGTTCAGGGAAGTTGGTTTCTTAACAAACTTGAGACCAGATACCCTGAATTATTAGAAAAATATCGGGATGTATATAATTTTACATCTTCTTCGAATTATGATGGACGGGAGGTACCATGTACATCATATTTTGAGGAATTAATGCCTCGTGTCCAAAAAATAGTGAAAAAATTTTCCATTCCACTTAGAATGCAACGATACTTACCTAATGATTTCAGATATAACAATTACATACTCGCAGAGAAATTGTTAACTGAAAGCTATGATCAACTGCTATTCGGAAAGAGGAATAATCAGCTTCACTGGGCTGCTATGCATATCCAAAACTTGGATAGGGATATAATGGATTATTATGATTCAGATGCGTTATCCGAAATTCAGGGAGTTAAAGAGATCTCATCTAGGATAAAAAAAGATATTAGAGAAATAAACCTACAAAAACAATCGCCATCCTTAAATGAGTGGTTTTAATGTAGATTTATTTTGAAAAGGAAAACTTGACACTTCTATGGAAAATTTGGTGAGAAGGATGAACGCATTACTATGATAATTGAGAAAGCTTCTAATCGTGCAGTTAGTATTACTTTTCTACTGAAATTGATCTCAACTATTGTAATAGGTGTTCTTTATTAGATTATCGGAGGTTAAAGGCTCTCAAACATTGCTATGATATTTTCTTCATAGTTGATATTACTCTGTTTGTACACATTTGTTTTGAGAATAGAACAGGATATGCTAATGTGAGAAATGAATTTTGAAGAATTGAGTAAAAGAATTAAAAAAATAAAGGGGAATCACAGAGTGTGCTTGCAGAGGTACTCGGTGTTTCAAGACAGACAATTCAAGCAATTGAAGCAGAAAATTTTGAACCTACTTTACGATTGGCATTCAAGTTCTCCAATCACGTAAAATTGCCTATTGAAGATATTTTTCAAGATGAATAAACTAGATCTCGAAATCTTTATGCATTAAATCAGGTACTAGGAGAAAAAGGAATCCTGCAAAAAATCTTAATATGGCAGAAACAATAAACATCTCATCATATCCCATTCCTGTATTCAAATCTATTAGTACATCTACCAATTTTCCAAATACAATAGATCCTACAAAAGTGAAAATTCCATACATAAATGCATGAGTACCAAGAAATAAGCCACGATGCTCGATTTTTCCGATTTTTGCCACTGATTCTAGGATGTAATCCTTTTGTATGGTTGCATAATATCCAAATGTGATACCTGCAATAAATCTTGCTGGGATGAGATGTAACCAGCTAGTAGCAAAGGCAAAAGTCAATGGAACAAGAAAGAGTAGAAATCTAGAATAATATAAGGATTTAGAGTATGAACCTATCTTTTCCTTTAATTGCTTTGTGTACCTGGCTGAGATGCTGTAACTAATAAACGTCACGGACCACATAATAGTGACTTGAGAGGTATTTGCCAACTCATTTGTTTTCCGTGGAAAGAGTGGCCAAGATGTAGCCATCGCAAGGGCAAACAGAGCATCCATGAGTACAAATTTCCTGAAAAATCCAAAACTGAGTGGGTAGAAATACGAGACTTTTGTTTCTCTCACATGAGGTACAGTGGGTATGAAATATCTGAAATGTAGGAATACTACTGCAAATCCTGCTGATGCAAAACTACATCCAGCAATTATAAACAGATATTGATATGGATCTAAAAGAGTATCTGAGATTAAGCCAACCACTAGAAAAAGAGATGCACCAATAAATCCTCCAATTCCTCCAATTTTTCCCAGCATCTCAGCACGTTTATGTTCAGGGTAGGTATCACCTATCAAAGCACTAAAGGCTGGTTGTATTGCTGAAAAACCTATCGAATATAGAACAAAAGCAAGTATTACTGTAATGGGTGTAATTGTTTTGAGAAAACTGAAAGAACTAATAGCTGAGAGTAGAAAACCAATAAGAAGAATACTAATTCGACCATATCTATCAGAAGCTTTGCCAAAATAATTTTGTCCAGAAAAGGAGATAATGTTCCGTAAGCTGAGTAAAACTCCTTGTTCAGTTCCTGAGGCTCCAATTTTGTCAGCATATAATTGTACAAAGGAAAATATGATCCTCTCACCTATAGTTTGTAAACTTAGGATCAAGGTATAGATCTTTCCATTGGCCATGCTGATTAAATCATCAAAGAAATAGCAGTATGAAAAGATTAGGGGAAAATTGCCAATATTCGCAGATAATCTGCAGTTGGATCAACCATATTTCCAAAGTACAATATAATTATGCCAAGAATAACATGTGTATGATCCATAATTCCAAGGGTAGAATTGCAAGTGCAATTAGAGTAAGTGTAACGATAACCTGAGTGGTTAATTCAGTATCTAATCCGAATCTCTCAGCATACAGTCCATTGTACACGGCAGGTGGAGCTATTAGTTGGACGAGTAGTGGAATAGCAATAATCGGCTGGAGGTTGAATGGGAAAATCAAAACTATTGCCAGGATGAGAGATAATACATATCTAACCATCCCTACTCTGAAATATGGGTGCAGATACTCTTTTTTAGGTATTTTTAAAGAGAAACCAACTGTCATTAATGTCATGAAAATACCTACTTGAAATGCAAAATCAACTGGTTCAAATGTAACTATTGGCAGCAGCATAGATTGAAAATAAATTCTGGCAATGATCCCAAGAATTATTCCCCAAATTGGTGGAAATTTTAATACATCTTTTATTGCTGATCTTGATATAGATATACCTGATATCCATAACCCTACTGTATTTCGCATAATGAGATTTACTGCAAGAAATAATCCTGCTGCACCTAATCCTTGAGGACTGAGTGCATAGATTATTGGAAATGGAAAATTCAATGCGTTGGAAAAAGTTGCTGTACAAATTTCTGCAGGTTTAGGTTTCTCTTGCTTCATTAATTTCGCGATGAGTGGAGGGGCATATAATCCAATTACAGTAACAAGAAGGGAAGCAATAATTGGAAAAATCCAATCATTACCTTGAAAATCCGCGATTTTAACAAATGATACAAAAACTAGCATTGTTGTGACTATATTAATTGTTATGTTAACGAATAATTTTCGATATTTAGCAAGAGGAGATTTGATAAAAATCACACCTGTAAAGACCCCGAGATAAATCATCGCTGTTTTGCTAAGAATTTCTAGCATAATCTCGAAATTACTCATAAACTTCAGGCCTCGTTGTTATATATCAATGTAATTACTCTGCTAACAAAACTAGGAGATTAATTGTCGATTTATTCCTCTAATACACTAAGATTATTTAATTAAAATGCCATTATATCATTAATGAGCAGGCATATTGTTTTAGGTGCTGATAGCTTTCTTGGGATCATGGTGCTGAAATTACTAGTTACCATAGGAGAAGATCTAGATATAATCGCAGCCTCGCCAAGTGGAATTATTCAGACTGATCAGATACCTGCCCAGATCACTATCCTTGCAGCTGATATACTAGATCCAGTAACTCTCTATAATTTACTTGATAAAGGGGATATAGTATACAATACTCAAGTAAATTTGTGTCCTGGTAAAGATTTGGAAACAATAGAACTCGAAAATTATGCTGGTTTAATTAATCTTATAGGAATAGGTCAACTACTGGGAATCGGCAAAATAGTTACCGCATTACCGCAAATTGAAGGTTTGGAGTTTCCCTCTAATATCGATGAGTTAACTAGGCAATCAGATCCAACAGACTATCATAAAATAAATAGAAAAGTCAGTCGAATGCTAAAAAAATATTGGAATAAAGATGAATATGGTTGGAGTTCAAAACAGATAAGAGCTTGTGCAAAGGAGAATATAGAAAAACCAAAATATCCTATTACATTCTATGATGATGAACTTGAGGAGATGGGGCTAAATGAGACAATTGATGAAACTCCATCTTCAAGTTCCCAAGCAGCATCAAGTCCCACATCAGGTCCCACATCAGGTCCCACACTTGGAGGTCCCCAAGCAGCATCAACTCCTGCATCAGGTCCAACACTTGGAGGTCCCCAAGCAGCATCAACTCCTGCATCAGGTCCAACACTTGGAGGTCCCCAACCTGCATCAGGTCCCACATCGGGTCCCACACTTGGAGGTTCCCAACCTGCATCTTCTGAAATCTCCAAAGTTGATTCATTGAAAACATCGAAATTAAAAATTAGTAAAGATACAATCGAAATAAAAGAAGGAACTTCTTTGGATGAGCAAGAAAATGATGTACAAGAAGAATTAAGTGAAATTGATTTGTTTTGGCAACGTCAAGCAGAAGAAACAAAGAAAAGGCAAGCTGCTAGTGAAATTTTTGAGATAGAAATGAAGAAAATGCAAGAAAAGCAGAGAGCTGAGCAATTGAGACAAAGAGAGTTGAAAAAACGAGAATACTCTAGAGTACCACTTGTTTTAGCCAAATTTAGTAAAACATTTGGCTCATATGATCGAGGATTAACTACTACTTATTGTGATGGGATAAGAAGTGGAAATCTAACCGTTTTAGGCCCCATTGATAAGAAAATTTCTTGGATCACGCCCATAGATATGGCAAGAGCCATGATTATCATGGGTGATAAAACTGTTCCATTTGGAGATTATTTCCTCAATTCCTTTATTGCTTCTCCTCTTGAAATTCTTAATGAATTAGATAAACAGAACTTAACATCATGTAACATCACTCATCTAGATTTAATACAAGAGGCTCGAAAGATAAAAATTAGGAATATATTTGCAAAACTTGGAATAACTAAATATCGGGATATTAATGAGATCTATGAGTTTAATACTGAGTGCATCTCATCTGATGAAAAAGCAAAGAAAAAATGGGATTGGTATCCACGTTTAACATTTGAAAAGGCCATTACTGATGCAATTGAATGGTTCAGAGAAGTAATGGTTCCGGAATTATATCCTATTAAATAATTAAAAGGATGCACTAATTTCTGATTTAATGAGGTCAAAAATAAATCTGATTGAGAAATTACATAGTTCTACGTCGATTAATTTATGTATTTTTGACAAATTTCGAGACTTGAATCTGAGTAATTGTATGATAATTGGCTCATATAATTATTCTTGTTCACTGTAGGTAAGCACTATGCTGGAGAATCAGATTAAACGAACAAGAAAATCAATTAAAGATCATGAAACAACTGATACGTTGACCTTATTAGGTAATGAAGCCATAGCATACGGTCTCTTTGACGGAGGAGTCAAATACGTTGCTGCATATCCCGGTACACCTTCCACTGAGATTATGGAGACATTGAATAAGAATTTTTCTAGTATCTCGGGAAATTGGTCCGCAAATGAGGTTGTTGCCACTGAAGAAGCTGCAGGTGCAGCTATTACTGGAACAGATAGTGCCGTCATAACCAAGTCAGTTGGGTTGAATGTCGCAATGGATCCTATCATGACTCTAGCACTTGCTGGTGTTAATGCAGCAATGGTAATAATTGTGGCTGATGATCCTGGGATGCATTCATCTCAGAATGAACAAGATAATCGAATCATTGCTCGGTTTGCAGATCTTCCTATGTATGAACCATCTAATATACAAGAATGTTATGATTTCACTAGAGAAGCTATACTATTATCAAGAAAATTCAGCATTCCTGTCTTTGTAAGATCAGTAACAAGAATTTCACATAGTTTAGGAGTATTAAAGCGTTATCCCCCTAAAATTCTTGAACCTATCAAATATGAACGTAATCCCAAGCGGTTCGTCTCTATTCCAGGTAATGCTAGAGCAAATAAGTCAAGAATGCTAGGATTGAGACAGGAGTTAGCCCTTCATCTTGCTGAACTCAAACCATATGATGAGTATGTCATGGGTGAAAATCCAGAATATCTTGTGGTGACCTCCGGATCTAGTTTTAATTATACTGTTGAGGCAATTGAATACTTCAATCTACCTGCTCATGTGTTAAAATTAAATATGGTCTATCCATTCCCACACATTCGTTTCCTAGAACTATGTAAGCAGATCCCTAAGGTTTTGGTTATAGAGGAATTAGAGCCTTTCATTGAGATTTTAATCAATCATTATCTTGCAGATACTGAAATAGAAACAGAGGTTATTGGAAAGCGATCAGGATTAACTTCTGAAGAAGGTGAACTCACCACAGAAAAATTACTAGATTGGATGGGGACTGTTTTAAATTTAGAATATACTCCACACAGAAAAATAGAACTCGAGATGGTGGATCTACTACGAATGCGACCTCCAGTTCTATGTGCTGGTTGTCCTCATCGGTCGACCTATGTACTCATGGATAAGGAACTACGACGAGCCAATCCAATATATTGTAATGATATTGGTTGCTATTCACTTGGAGTATTGCCTCCTCATGATAAAGCAGATAGTCTTATTTGTATGGGTGCTTCCATTCCAATGGCTACTGCAGTATCTAAAACAAAAGATAACAATCTTGGAGTAGCAATAATTGGTGATAGTACATTTTGGCATTCTGGTGTACCTGGATTGGCAAATGCAATCTGGAAGAAGGCAAATATCCTAATTCTTGTGATGGATAACTCCACTACAGCTATGACTGGAGCTCAACCAACCCCTTCTTCAGAGGATCTAGTAAACCTGGATATTGCTAAAACAGCTTCTGCGATGGGAGCATGGACAAGAATTATTGATCCCATGAAATTCAAGGAATCAAGGGAAGTATTTAAAGAGGCTCTAAAAGTAGAAGGAGTTCGTGTGATTGTTTCCAAATCCCCATGTGCATTAAATGTTTCACGTGAGTACAAAGTTGAAAGCAAACCTGTTCCCTTAATGGAAGTCGACGAGGAGTTGTGTATCGCTTGTGGCAGATGTATTGATCCCATTGGATGTCCTGCCTTATCCAAGGATGAAAAGGGTATTGCACATATAGACCCGATACTATGTACTGGATGTGGATACTGTGCTGAACATTGTCCTAAGAATGCCATTCATTTTGTTGAGAGGAGGGGAATGTAATGGTAAATACATCGAGGAAATTTAATATTATCATCACTGGTATCGGTGGTCAAGGTACAGTATCTATAGGACACATTCTAGGAAATATTTTTCATGAGGTTGGGTATCAAATTATTGCAGCTGAGACGCATGGGATGAGCCAACGAGGAGGATCTGTAGTATTTCATCTACGAGTAGGTAATAATTATGGTACTATAATTCCAAAGGGCATGGCAGATGTTATCATATCTGGTGAGCCAATGGAAGCACTGCGAGTGATAGAATATCTGAAACCAAATGGGCACATTATCACCAATACCCATGGTATTCTCTCTCCTGTGGCAGTGAATCTGGGAATGAAATATCCTAAGGTCGATGCCATTCTACAAAAACTAGAAGAATGGCCAGCCAAGGTATATAATGTAAATACTGGAAAATTGGCTGAGGACTTAAAAATAAGCCGAGGAGAAAATCTTATCTTGATGGGTGCATTTCTCAGACTCGGATTGCTGGAATTGGATACAAAGCTTGTAGAGGATATTATTCAAAAACGTTGGCCGAAATTTGTAGAAACTAATCTAAAGGCATTACGTGCAGGTTATGATATAATCGATAAAAGTACCATAGTTGCATAAATTATCTATTTTACTTATTCTGCTATTATTTTTTTGTTGAAAACCAAGGATTTCACAGTTACAGGGAAAACCTCTCCACTTATAAGAGGGGCACCGATATCGATCCAATCTCCCTCTTCTAGTTGCAGTTCATCCAACGAAATCAAGTTCTCTTTAATTGATGTCTCTCTTCGTGTAACATTACCCACTGAGTTTGCTATATCTTTCTCAAAAATAAGTATTATGAGAACATTTTTTGATACACTATTTGGAAGGGCCAATTCAATTGCCTGAGAGAAGAGTTTTAGCTTATCATAGGCAACTCTTACGGGATCTTTGAAGTATAATGCTACTACTTCAGAACCTTCTTCAATATCAAATCTTTCAAATGACTTTGCGACTTCTTCTTTAATATGGTCAATGCTTAATTTGGTTCTATCTGCATTTACATGCATAACGGGGATATTCCGTAAAGGAAATTTCACAGAATCATCAACATAGCAAGTGGAACCTGAAATTGATAAGGAATATGCACCTGCTCCAATTACAGTAGCTCTGATTTTATTTTCAGGTTCAATTATCGAAGCAGTAAACTTATGGCTCAATTTTTTGATCTCCTCTGCCAGAACCACTCCCATATCACGATAACTCTTCTGCTCACCGTAATACAGTTCTCCAACACCTCCTGAGAAAGCAACCTCATCAATGGGGATAGAGAAATCAAGATCAGTGGTCATCATCAACAACTTAGCAAGATCAGTCTGTGTGGGTCCTACGCAAACCTCAATGAGAACTTCTGCAAATTTTGTGGCGATTTTCCGGATATCTTCGACAGGAATTTTATCTCCAACCTTATAGGACATTCCAAGTTTCTCAATAATGATTTGTGCTGGTTCATCAATTCTCCAGATCATACCATCTTCTTCAAAGGCTAATAATCTTCCTCCTACATTGATACATGCTGTACTAACCACATTTCCATTGCTGGAAATTGCCATATTAGATGTGCCCCCACCAATATCTACTGACAATACATTTTTCCGTTTTTCTTTAGATCTATTTGTCGCTCCAGATCCAAAGGCTGCAAGCATCGATTCAAAATTCGGTCCTGCAGTGGCTGCAATAAATTTACCTGTATCATTCGATAGCAGCTCAACGATTTTAGCAGCATTACTTTTCTTAGCAGTCTCTCCAGTTACGATAACTGCACCAGTATTGACCATTTCTGGTGTAATTCCTGCTCTACTATATTCCTCCTTGAAGAACGCTACCAACTCATCAATATTAATAGTATTTTTGTCAATTAGAGGTGTGTCTATAATTCTTCCCTCGTATTTTATCTCTCTCTCAGTAACCTCATACTTGCGTGAAGAACTGTGATTATCTTTTCTTAAAATAAGATTAGAGAAAACAAGGTGACTGGTTGAGGAACCAACATCGATACCTACACTGAGTAGTTCTAACTCATCAGGCGTACTAATAGCCATACGCGACACCTTAAATTGATTATTAAAAACAATAAGAAAGAGGTCATTAGCTATTGACTTCTGATAAAAAAATCATTGTGTATGCTTTCTCGGAAATGATGATCTACTCCATATGATATCATGTTCTTGTCTTGTCAAATAATTTTGGTGAATCGGCACTTTTTAATCGATTTGACGTAAAAGAGTTTTATAGTTGATGAAACAGTATATTGTTATGACTGATGGAAAAACAAGAATTACATTTTCATGTCCAAATAATTTGAGAGATAAGCTCACCAAACGAGCAGATAAAGAAGGAATTCCTCGTTCTCAACTCATAGTTGAATTATTGGAGGCAGAATTGGATAGCCCTACTGAGGGAAAAGGTAGAGACGCAGCTGTCAATAGGCTGATTTTTGATATACAGAAACGTGTTGGAGATTTGGAGAGCTGGAAGAGGGAATTTTCAAAGATGTCTAAAGATCAGCAGATAAATACTGAAAACCTTGAAAGCTCTTTGGCCTATCTTCTTAATGAAGATGCAGCTAGGGGTGGCTCGGATGTTGGAAAAACAATGACGACGAAAAAGGGAAGTATTCCTGAACCCAAGAAGTAGTTATATTGATTATCTTTAAAATTGCTATTTTTGTATACTAGGACCAAATAGACTTTTATTATTTGGAATGCAGATTACATTACGGTTAATATGACGATTATCTTGTCTTATGATGAAAAGGCCAGCTCATTTTTGGAAGGAAACAAATCTGAAGCCAGCGCTCATTTGGAGATAAATGAACAGGGAATTGCCAAGCTCACGTTCTCAGCAGATGCAGGACTCATTATCCGAAGAACTGCTTCACGCCAGGCAGAATCTGTATGTAAATCTGGTTTCTTGCTTACAACTGGTAAACGTGTTGGCACTGGTGCGAAATTGGAAGTGGTAGATGGGGATAAATTGAATGAAGCTCATTTGAGAGAGGGACACAAATTTAACAGATAATTGTTATAGGAAAGGATCTAATGAGTGGCTGGAAATATGCAAATGATGAAGTAATGGATTTACTTACACAATTATCTGGCATGAATGCAGTCACAGGAAATAAAGATCAGCTAAATTATCTTTTTGAGCTTATTCTCGCCAGATTTTGTAAGATTTTTGATGCAGATTACGCATATATCGAATTTCCTATTCCATCAAATTCATTTGAAATCAACAAGATACAGAAAGCACATGGAATATCAACTGAAGTATGCTATTCATTGAAGAATTTAACTAAGAAGATACCCCAAAATCTAGATTTAGATACCAATTTTCAATACTTATATTCAATAGAAAACATTCGTGATAAATCACTCGTAGATGTTCCATATCAACTCAGAATTCGCAATATTATATCCATCCCCATCCTTGGAACGGATTCAGATTTAGGTTCTATTAATCTCTATTTTACTGCAAGTATTGATCCCTCAAGTATGGATTATTCAGCTATTCATATCCTTGCAGATTTACTTGCGTCAACTTATTTGAATTCACATTCACATATTAAGGTAGCAGAAGATATATCTGCTCGAAATGAGTATTTTGAGAATACTTTTGAGGAATTGTATGTGTTAGATGACCTATTTTTTGTTATTGAGACCAATAAACGGGCGAGATCATTTTTGGGTTTAGGGAAAGGAACTGCTGAATTGAATTTCACCTCAATTTTTGGTGATCAAGCTGAAATTGATACTTTTTATTCAGTAATGAGTACATTAACAGAGAATATACCCTCGGAAGAAATGATTTTTTCACTCAATCCTCCTATCAATCCAGAAAATAAGAAGAGTGTCTCTATGATTTCTACCAAATTTATCTCAGCAAAGAATGAAATAAGGTACATTATATCCACCAGACCTATAAGAGAAATTCAGAGGAGAGATCCCACTTCATTTGTAGAAGCAGGAGGACTAATGCAGAAAATTCAAAATTTTGAAAAACTATTCAGTGTTAATCATGAACTGGCAATTTCAAGCTATCAAGATGAATTCTTCCCTGCAAGTATAGCTATGTGTTTAAATGAGATAACCGGTCCGGTTTTTATTGGCTCTTCTCCTATCATTTCGTCAAATGATGTCATGCAGCAGGTAATCAAGTTAATGGTTGGATTTGATAGTGATACTTTGATCAACCAAGGATATTCTACTGGAACTACTCCCTGGAAATTTCCTGAAGGAGATCTACATTGGATTGCATTTACTATTGCTAATCCCAAGGCAAGAGGAGGAATTGAAACACATGCCTTGGGAATTATTGTACGGAGAAATTTAATCACTACTAGAACCCATCTTCTTCAGAATTTGATCGGAAGTCTAATGGGGTCCATGAATGATTATATTTCCATTATAGATGATGATGATGCAGATTTTGTCACTACTCAATATCACAATAATCGGAATTTTTCTACAATATCATTAATCAATGAATCTCTTGCATATCTCAGACATATTGCCATTGAATTGCTTGGAACGTTGAGTTACAATATGAAATAATTAAATTCAAAATCATTATACCTAATTCTTACATTGTGATGAGATAATATTTATGTATTCTAGGGATACGTTTAGTTTAGGATGCAAGGTCGCAATATAGTCTTGAAAATATGTTTGGCAGGCTCGTGGGGTTCTGGTAAAACAAGTCTTCGTAAGGCGTATATGGGCGACCGCTTGAAAAGGAACTATCAACCCACAGTTGGTGCAGATTTTTCATTAAAGACAATGGAACTAAATGGGGAGAATTATCAGTTACTAATCTGGGATATAGCAGGAGAACAACGCTTCTCAAATGTACGTGATGTGTATTTCCAAGGAAGTTTCGGTGTACTTCTGATCTTTGATCTAACTCGAAAAGAATCTTTCAATGAGATTGATGACTGGCTCGTGAGTATTGAGAAATCAACTCAATCCAAAGGCGTACCCATTGTACTTATCGGTAATAAAAAGGATTTAGCACCTCTTGAAATTAATCAATGTGTGAATAATGCCACCATTCAGGCAAAAATCGAAGAACTAAATAAACGATATGAAGGCCAATTTACCGTTCCCTATATCGAGACATCTGCAATGACAAAAACCAATGTAGAGCAAGCTTTCGTAGATCTAATTAGCTCAATCAACAAATGGATCCCAATAAGAAACAGGAGATTACAGCATTTTCAAGATTATTAATATTGTTTTTATCTATTATTGAATAACAAGGATTATTTGATAGTTTCCAATCTCACAATCTATGTCAATACCTAGAGTTCATCCAGCGAGATATCAGACAAAGGTTCATCCAGGACTTAAAATGGAAGAACGTGATGATTCTGATAAGTTGGAAAAATTACATGAATCAGGAAAAATTGCTTCTAGAATTCGAAATCATATAGTGCAGAAAACAAAACCTGGAACCTCAGTGTGGGATCTATGTTTTGAGGCTGATGAAATGATCAGAGATGCAGGTGCTGTACCCGCATTCCCCATTAATGTCAGTATTAACCATGCAGCTGCACATAGTACTGCTGCAATTGATGATCCCCTGATAATTCCGGATCATGGCGTTGTCAAAATTGATGTGGGTGTTTCAATAGATGGTTGGATTGCAGATACTGCAGAATCGGTTGATCTTGACGGTTCCTACAGTAAATTGGTGCAAGCTACGGTGGATGCAACTAATTTAGCTGTTAAAATCATCAGACCTGGAACTATGACTGGTGACCTTGGTGGTGTTATTGAGAAAACTATTAGAGATGCTGGTTTTGAACCAGTTGTTGAGCTATCAGGTCATTTAGTTGATAGATTTATTGTCCACGCAGGCAAAACAGTACCTTGTATTGGAACAAGGAAAGGCGATTTGGTAGAGGAAGGAGAGGTTTATGCAATTGAGACTTTTGCCAGCACTGGACAGGGATCTATTCATCCGAATATTCAAAAAGTATCAATATTTAGAGCTTCACCTCTGCGAGTACGACCCAGATCTAAGCAGGCTAGAACGATAGTGAACCATGCAATACATGATTTCAAAGGTATGCCATTTGCTGCGAGATGGTTGACACAATTTGGACTGACAAAGACTCAAATAGCCATGGGTATGAGAGAATTACAAAATATCGGTGGACTAGTTGAATATCACGTACTCAATGGTAATCAGGGAGATATGATAAGCCAGCATGAACATACTGTTTATGTGTCAAAGGATGGTAATCAAGTAACGACAACCTAAATTAATTCATACCTACAAATCATACTATTTTATCAATTCAAGCTATTTTTTCACTTATAGTCTACTTGTTGTTCCGTAGTCTTTAAATTAGAAAAGGATACCTATGAATATAGTACTGTTAAACAGCAGTGACTAATAAAAAGAGGTAAACGAAAATATTCGACGATGATATAGGCGATAGCTGTAATATTTGTGGCTTGTCAGAAGAATTATGTGTATGCCAAGAAGTGGCCATGCAAGAAAGTAGAATGAAGGTCGTCATTGAACGCCGTAAGTGGGGTAAATACTATACGGTTATCACAGGCCTTGACCCACGTGAGTTTGATTTAAAGTCACTTGCTAAGAAACTACGATCCAAGTTAGCATGTGGTGGAACTGTAAAAGATGATAATATTGAGCTACAGGGTAATCATGAGTTTAGGATTATTGATCTATTGGTATCTCAGGGTTTTGAAGCAGATGGAATAGATATTATCAAGAAAGCATCCGGATAACTACAATTATTATAAGACATAATTTTAATTTATGTACTCTGAGTCGAATCTCTAAGTAACTTAATTTTCCAATTTTTTTACTGGATAGTAATAACATCAATTATAAGCTATCTTAACCTTTAAATTTATCAAATATATTGTTCATCTGTGTCACAGATAAGAGGAACCACACGCTACATCTGTATCAGTTGTCGTACTGTTATGAATCCGAACGAATTGCTTAGCTCAAGCCGTATACGCTGTCAACAATGCGGTTACAGGACTTTACAAAAAGCGCGCCCATCAAGAATTAAGCGTATCAAGGCTAGGTAAAAAGTAAAAAGTGATTTTCTAATACCCACATTTCCAGAATTAGAATTATTAATTGACATAAACATCATTTTTAAGTATTAATAACTAGTTTTTATCAAGAATCCTATAAGTTTAAATAAGTGTACATCTAGATAATTAATTGATGATTAATTTTGATTCAAATGTTTTAAGAAATCAAATTGAGCTTGAATTAAAATTATTGGATATCCAGGAATCCTTCATTAATATTAATAAAATGGGTACTGAAATTAGTGTAAGCATAACAGGGAAGAGATTTTTCACCTTATCAACTGAAAACTTATTTATTAGTTCTCATCCTTATCCAATTCCAACAAGTGTTTTAAAATCCAACTTCAGTCATGTGGAAATTGATACACACATCCCAGACGCCGTTCTACCCTATCTCTACAAGGTGACGTCCTTGGTTATCAATATGAGCCAAAATGTAGAGAACATAATCACAAATCTTCACAACTTCAAAAATCTTGAGATGTTAACCCTATCGAACGTCTATTCAGATCACTTCACAGCAAAAACAGAAGAGCTTGTCAAATTAAAACACTTAATACTTCGCCGTGTTTTTCTAAATTACTCAAATCCGGCAGAAAAAATATCCTATCCAGAAAATCAGCTATCAAAGGAGCTTAAGGCCATAGTTGCGAAAGAAAAAGGAATAGAAGATCCAGAAATTCCGCTGAAAATCCCACCTGAAATATACAAATTTCCCAATATTGAAAAATTTCAATCTGATATTCTGCTTGATACAAATTTCCTTAGCTTTCCGAAACTGAAAAGGGTCGCTTCTACGAAACAGCTAATTGACATTGAGGCTACCCCTTCAACCTATGATATTGCCATCGATTATAGGTGTGATAGAACCTTAGGTCGAAATTCTTGTTTGTATTTGACCAAACTAAAGAAATTTTACCCTTTTGAAGAAATCTGTTTTGGATCTCATCACAAAATGGGAGAATTCTGTAGGCCTGCGAGATTTCATGTCCACGAGCCATTTTCTCCCTCCCAGGAGCATGAGGTAAGATGTAGTGAATGCAAGAAGAATGTAATTGGAAAGCTGTTTAGATGGAAATTAAAGGAAAAGATTTGGCAAGGGATTTGTCCATTTTGTGATCAGATAATCACATGGGATGGATCAGCATTTACATCCATTTAGATATTACCATGTTGGCATTTTTTTTTTCTTTGCATCTCTTGCCGTACAGTTATGAACCCAAATGAGCTTTTAAGTTCAAGTAGAATACGCTGTCAACAATGCGGATATCGAACCTTACAAAAAGCCAGACTTTCAAGAATTAAAAGAATAAAAGCTAGATAACCTATTAAAAAGAATCAACACAAAGACTTTTAGCAAAATTAAGCTAGATCGAACTAGCTTAATTGTAGAATAATTATTTGGGGATAGCCATGAAACGGTCTGAGTTTGAAAGAGTTCAATATCAATCAGATCGTAGGAAAAATTGGTGGGGAAATTCTATTGAATCTAATCAAATTGTACACAATTTTACTTGTTGTAATTACGATTCCCGACAACGTAATATTATCCAATGGGTAAAACTAGGTAAAAAATGTCCTTTACGCAGATTATCAATTAAGATGTCTCCAATACATCATATAACCAAATGGTAGATTTATTGTATACTAACTGACATTTTTTAAAAGACCGGATGCTTGATACACATAGATTACTATGGCTAAGAAGAAAAAAGAACCTTCTCTTCAAGAGGAGATCGTTGATGTATGCCTGAGAAGAGGAATTGTATTTCCTACAGCAGATATTTACAATGGATTAGCTGGAAGCTATGAATTTGGTCCTGTGGGATCCGCAATCAAGCAGGCTATTGTTGAACTATGGAGAGAAACATTCATACGTTCAGAGGATAATGTCTATGAGATTGATGGATCAATCATATTGCCAGAATCAGTATTTGCCGCATCAGGGCACATAGATTCATTTAATGATCCACTCACTCAATGTGAGAAGTGTAAGGCTATGCATCGTGCAGATCATGTTATTGAGGAATTTACAGGAGAATCAGCTGAAGGGTTATCCCATGATGAGTTATTTGAACTCATTGAAAAACATGAAGTAGCGTGTCCAAGCTGTAAAGGTACATTGTCTAAACCAAGAGAATTCAATATGATGTTTCAAACCAATATTGGCCCTGTATCCGGAACTACAGGATACTTAAGACCTGAGACAGCTCAAAATATATTCATCAATTTCAGACGTGTTGCCCATTCAATGAGAGCAAAACTTCCCTTCGGAATTGCTCAGGTTGGACGAGCATATAGAAATGAGATCTCTCCTAGGAATTTTCTTATACGAATGAGAGAATTTGAACAGATGGAACTGGAAATGTTTGTTGATCCTGATGAAATAAATAATCATCCAAATTGGGATGAGTACGAGCAAGTAGAGATTAGGTTACTAACCCAAGAGGCACAGGAGAAAGGTGGGTTACCAATCACCATCACTTTGGCCGAGGGTATTGAGCGAGGATACATCTATAATCAGTATATGGGATACTATATGGCCGTTGAGAGTTTGTTCATTGAGAGCTTGGGTATTGATAAGAATACTTTCTGGTTCAGACACCTTCTTGATCATGAAACTGCACATTACTCAGCTGCCAATTATGATCTGGAGATCCAATTTCCATTTGGTATAGTTGAATGTATTGGACTTGCATATAGAACTGATTATGACCTTATGAAACATCAAGAGAAATCTAAAATGAAGATGCATATAGATCAAAATGGAAAAAAGGTCATCCCTCATGTGATAGAACCATCTATTGGTGTTCAGAGAGTATTCTACGCCGCCTTACTTGCAAATTACCAGAAGGAGGGTAGGGAATGGACTTGGTTCAAATTCCCCAACTCTATTGCTCCATGGTCAGTTTTGATTACTCCATTAATGAAAAAAGATGGATTATTGGAAGAAGCAAAAAGCCTGTATTGGGAGCTCAAAGATATGGGTATTGATGCTATTTTTGACGAATCTGGTGCCATTGGAAAACGATATGCGAGAAATGATGAGATAGGTGTCCCATTCGCAGTTACTATCGATTATAATACACTAGAAGATGAGACAGTAACTCTTAGGGATAGAAATACCACAGAACAAATAAGAATCCATAAGGATAGTCTTCCAGATGTTCTTAAAGAGATGATAATGGATATCACTACTTGGGATGAACTCAAGGAAGAATTTGGCCTTATCGAATAAAAATAAAGTATCCTAAGAAATTTTATATTTTAAAGAATCTTTTCGCTGTATTCGTGGTGATACTTGCTAACTCATTTATAGGTACTTCAAATAATTCTGCAATTTTCTCAGCTGCAATTGGGATTGTACTGGGTGTATTTGGAAATATTTCTTCACTTGGTGCACAGTAGGGGCTATCGGTTTCCAATATAATATTTTCTATTCCAGCTCTTTGAGCTACTTTCCTTCTATTTCGTCTTATAACAACATTTGTTGGTATGGATATAATATAACCAGAATCAAGTGATAATTTTATGAGCTCCAAATTTCCCTCAAAACTATGCAGTAGAACAGGTACATCTGCATGCTGTTCAAGTAATGACACACAATCCTTTTCGGCTTTTCTTGAATGAATTACTAAAGGCAAATCATGTTCATTTGCCAGCTGGATGCATTCTATAAATACCTCTTCTTGTCTCTGACGATCTTTTTCCTGTTTTACCCAATGATAATCCAACCCGACCTCTCCAATAGCACTGATTTTGTCAAGATAAGGTACTAATATCTCAGCTCCTATCACATCTCCTGCAATAGTTGGCTGAATTCCTAGATTAATGCTTACATTTTCAAATTCAAGTGATTGTAGACATTGCTCGTACTGGGCAGGATCAGAGGCACAGTTGACAATCTTCTTCACTCCTACTTTTGCTGCCTCATTAATAATTCTACCAAGATCTGCTTGTTTAAAATAAGGTTCAACTAGATGACAATGTGCATCAATAAAAATCTCATTCACCACTTATTTCAATATATAACTTAGTATTTTATGTCCAAGATCATCGAAAGCATCGCCTACATTCAATCCAGTTTTGGCCGATGTATTGTAGTAAGATATACTAACATTATCTTTCGCATATTCCTCATTTAGTGAGGCAACTTTTGCCTCGATCTGATCTTCTGGAACAACAAATTCAGCAGATTCTACTAGATCATATTTATTACCCAGTAAAATCAAGGGAACCATACCTTTTCCGCTGTGTTTCTTCAACTCACCTATCCACCCATCAATGCTGTCAAAAGAAGTAGGTCTAGTTCTATCGAATACTAGAACACCACCAAAACAACCACGGTAGTACATGGATCGAACAGAGCTAAAAGTATCCTGTCCTGCGAGATCCCAAATTTGCCAGGTAAGTTTATAGTCTTTATCATTATGGACTATCTCTGCATCATGAGCCGCAAAATCTGCACCAATTGTCATTAAGTGATCACCAGTGAATCCCTGACCCATATATCTTCTCCTAATTGAGGTTTTACCCACAGCACCATCACCTAGGAGTGCAATTTTCAGAAAGTATGAACTGACACCACTATCATCAGTAGCTGTTTGGGGCATAGATGAAGAAGTTTTCTTTTTCCAAAACACAATAATTTCAAAATTATCTTTACATCTGGGTTATTTTTATATTGTGGTCAATAAGAGTAATAGTACACTATTAATGTCATGTAAATTGTAATTAACAAATTTCTACTACAACCAATTTGATACTTCGAACTACTACACGAGTTAAATAATCAACTAACTCTGAATATTTTTAGGGTATTTCTTGTGAATTTTCAAATATTATGCAATTATAGACTCAAAACTTAATAATTAAGAAATTAATGATAACCTGTCAAAGAGATGAAATGCCCGAAATGTTCTACATTCAATGTCCGACTTCCCTGCACTAACTGTGGTTATGAAGAAAACAAATCATCACAGGATGCAGAATCGGAACGTATGATCCGCCCTTCTGAATTAAAAGGAGGATCAGCTGTAAACCCTCGACATTCATCAATCAATGAATCTGAAGACGAACGGTTAGTTCGACCTTCTGATAGATTAAAATCTATTCCAGAAGAAGAGGAAACTTTACGTAAACCTTCCGATCTACACAAAGAATCAACAACTTCTGAAACTTCTGTTGAAAAATCGAAAACATCTGCTGATGTACTTAGAAGTAATTCTTCTAGTTCCGAAGATAGACTACGTAAGCCTTCCGAGATGTTCAGAGATGAACCAGAATCAATTGAAGAAGAACGATTACGCCGCCCATCAGAAATGTTCAAAACTGAAGATGTAGAGACGTTTGAATCTGATAATTCTGAAGAACGTCTTCGCAAACCATCTGAAATGTTCAGAAAGGAACCGGAAGAGCAGATTGTGGAGAGTGTAGGTGAAGAGCGACTTCGCAAACCATCTGAGATGTTCAGAAAAGAACCGGAAGAGCAGGTTGTGGAGAGTGTAGGTGAAGAGCGACTTCGCAAACCATCTGAGATGTTCAGAAAAGAACCTGAAGAGCAGATTGTGGAGAGTGTAGGTGAAGAGCGACTTCGCAAACCTTCACAGATGGGAGGAACTTTCAAAGCCACACCACAATCATCGTTCGAACAAGATACAACTCCTGTACGATCAAAAAGAGTTGTAGATGATGCTAAATTCAAAAGTGAAGTCCGAGATACCTTGCAAGAGGTTATTAGTCTCCTGGAGAAATTGATTGAAGAGTGAAAAATTAAACAATAATAAATTTTACACAAACTAACAATTATATTGGTCTCAAAAAAAATGACATTAGTGATGAGAAGATTATATTTCCTAGTAATAATGATTATGCTGATTGCACCAGTACAAGGCTATACTCATGATTATAATGTAAAATTACTAGATGATACACAAACATCATTGGGTCTACTAACAAGTAAAGATTACCTCCTCATAGATGCCATGGCAACGTGGTGTGAACCTTGTAAAATTGAGATGGTTCATCTATACGAGGTCCAGCAAAATGTTGGTGATAAAGTCGACATTTTTTCAGTAAGTGTTGATCTAGATGACTCTGTTAGTGGGATAGAATCATTTGTACGGGGCGTAGAGGAAAATAATGATTTTGATATTAATTGGACTTTTGGTTTTGATTATAAAGGAGAAATCACTGAAGCTTTTAATATCGGAAATATCCCAACTCTAATACTGTTGAATGCAGAGGGTGAGTTGGTAAAGAGCTGGGTGGGTTTGACAGAGACACAGGACATTATTGCAGAGATAGACCCGAATTACTCATATGAAGAATCAGGAAACCCAGTATTTGATGCACTTCGAGATAATATTTTGATCCAAGGTTTCGTTGTATTTTTTGGCGTTTTCTTTTTAGCTAAAGTATTGAGTTCTATTTTCGTGAAAAAAGGTAATGTATAATATTCAATATTTTCTAAACGGCAGAATACTCATATAATTCTTGATAATAATGATGATTTGAGTTCATGTAGGAGCTGTTACTTTAATATAAGCGAAGATTCCCAAGAGTTGTATATGGCTTACGAATATATTACTGTTCCAACCATTTTAATTCTTGTATTTTTAATCCTAGGTTTAAGAAAGGTGAATGAATACGAGCGTGCTGTTATTCTACGTCTTGGACGTTATATTGGAATCAAGGGGCCAGGTCTATTTTGGCTTATTCCCTTTGTTGATAAGGCTATCGTTGTTGATAAACGAGTTCAAGTAATTGATATCCCTAAACAAGAAGCTATTACCATAGATAATGTTCCTACCTATGTAAACGCGGTGGTTTTCTATTCCATTACAGATGCATCTAAGGCAATTATCAAGGTGCAGAATTACCGTTTTGCAATTATGCAACTCGCTCAAACAACCATGAGGTCTGCCATCGGTGCAGTGAATCTTGATGATCTACTTTCCAATAGAGATAAAATCAATGAGCATATACTCGAGGTGCTTGATGAGGCAACTGATGAATGGGGAATTGATTGTAGGAGAGTTGAAATTAAGGATCTTGAATTACCTGAGAATATGAAACGTGCCATGGCAAAACAAGCAGAGAGTGAACGTGAACGAAGATCAAGAATAATTCTAGCAGAAGGTGAAATGCAAGCATCCAAAAAATTAGCTGAAGCCAGTGCAATTATGGCAGAAAGCGGAGGTATTTACCTCAGATTATTGCAAACAATCCAAGAAATCTCAACTGAAAATTCATCTACTGTCATTTTACCCTTCCCCGCAGATCTTACTGGTTTAAGTGGCAATATGTTTGAATCTATTAAAAAATCTCTTAATAAATAACGAAATTAATCGTATTCTCTCCAATTCTTATCACAATTAGTACATCTGAAAAATCTAGTTGCTGATTCATCAGCACTTCTTGTTTGTATTTCCCAATATTCTACCAATTGCATATCTTTACAGTCAGAACAAAACATCTCTCGTTTGGAACGGCCAGTTGTTGTATTCTTTGCCTCTACAATTAATATACCTTTATCAGGGTTTTCTTGGATTTCTTTATTTTCGTATATTGAGCTCTGTACAATGCCTTTTGATTTGAATTCCTGACAATCAGGACAAAACATTGCCAGCCCACCGGTAATTTCAATGGGTTCAAGCATGTCATCGCAATCTTCACAGTAGGGACCAATATAATCTGCTAATGAATCGAACTCAACTTGCTTTTCAGGTGTCATATGCTTAAGTTTCTCACTCTCTTATGTATGTTTTTCTATACTGGTTTATCTCAAATACTGTCAGTATACTTACTTTGTACATACAAAAGGAGTAAGTATTAATAATTTGAGCAGAATGTAAATGTATGGTTGATCCTAAATGGAAAGAATCATTGAAAGTGGATATTTCCACTCTATCCTCAGAAATTGAACTAGCAAATGAGTTCGACAGAGTGTATATCTCAACTTTAGGTGCTCAATTGTACTGTGAGAAAAAAGTTGAATTTGACATACAGTATAAACCAGAATCAACCGATATTCAGAAACGTGGCACAGAGATTCATCAGGCATTGATCCCAACTGAAGAAATCGATATAGATGATTTGATAGATAGGATTGATAATAATGAAGAACAGATATCAATCTTTCCTGTGTTCTTTAATTACGGTGAAGTTCTAATTTCGGGGATCCATGATGGTATTGTATTTCGAAAAGGAAAGCCTAAATATCTGTTTGAAATAAAAACAACAAGAAATTTGCGAAACCTAGAAAAAATTTGGCCTGGTGAGCGTTTTCAGTCAATTCTTTACGCTATGGCTTTACAACAGATGGGATTTGATATTTCCTCGTTGAAAATCATCATCCTAAAGGTATCTCAGGATATTGACTCGGCCTCATATATTGACAAAGTATTACTGGCTCTTGATAAAATGCAACCGCTTCCTGAAAATCTACGATCTCTCATGAATATACATAGTTTTGGATTAACTGATAAAAGAAGGGAAGAGCAAACAAAGATATTGGATAATCTATTACACTATTGGAAAAGGATGAGAATGGCTAATGGGGTGACAAATCGTAATAAATGTAAGTATTGTGACTATACTAAAGAATGTCATTATTTCAAGATTATTCCATAGTTTAATTCCATATTATTTACTAGAGTCCATATTTATTGTTGATACTTATAAAATATTATGAATTGCACAATGGTTCATGAAGGAAGAAAAAATTGAGGAACCTAAGATAAAAATCGATCCCCCCATTCATAATGATTCAAATAAATTAACTGAAGAGATACGAAAGAAACATAAGAAGAAGCTAGCTAAAGGGAGGGAATTAATGAAAAAATTAGATGGTGATTCTAACGCTTGATTCTTGTATATTGAATAAGTTTTGGTATATTATCAGGAAATATAATTTCTGCACAAGCATAAATTCCACTTACTTTTTCCCTGAATAACTCAGCAGAAATATTATCTGTGAATACAAGACGATTAATTCTATAGAAAAACACAGTTCTATCCATTATGTCATCAAGATCTTTGCTAGTAACTATTACTTCCTCTAATAGACTTACAACGATTAATTTTGCTATGGTTTCTGGTTTAATGCCTGGTTCAGAAGCTAATTGGATTATTTGATGATGTTCATCTAAACGAGAGACAAATATATTTAACAATTTATTGACAGCTTGGCCTGTAGTAATTCCTTCAATGGTTACTTTCTTGACAAAACTCTCATATATTTCTATTTCCACATCCCTAATTGTAATATCTTTGGTTTCAGCATTAGGATATAACTCAAGTGATCTATTAGAAGTGGTTGAAAGAACAAATAACTTGCTTAATTCTTGATTAAATTTAGCATTGAACTCCACTCCACAATCCTTAATATAGAGCACATGATCCATAATAGCTTTATTATCCACACTTTCATCAAATACTAATCGTTCAATCTTTCTGAAAGCATACCTGCTATTGGGTATTGCCAGGAGATCCTTTTTGCTTACTGTTAATTCTGGGTGATTACATATAAATTCAACCTTTTCTAAATCAAATAAGGATTTCTTGTTATGCATCGGTCCTTTTCTAGGTTTGTGACCAGGAGGAAGCCTATCTCTTTGGTAATGTGAAAGCATACGTGAGAATATCTCACCTACATTTTTCTCCATAATTCCCTCGGCAAGTCGTCTGAAGTGATCATACAGGTCTTTATTTACATCTCGTATACGGATAGTTTTTTTTGCTAGTTCAGACATAACTCATTGTAACACATGTAAAACAAGATATAAAACTTATCATCCGCTAAAAATAATTTTATCAATTTAATGCTAATATAATCCCTTTTTGTTTTCGGAATTATTCTTAGTTAAACTCCATATTATTGTTTCTTGTATTGCCTGTGACATAAGTTTAATATAATATTTTTTGTAAAACAAGTTAAACAAGGTGAAATAATATTCAGAATAACAATGTATCCATATCGAGAAACCATCTGAGTAATGCTTTAGCTTTATCTGAGAAGAGAAAGTACAAATCAGGTTTCTCTTTATTTTTGAGTTTTTTCTACAAAAATCCTCCTCTAATAGGAATGTCAGTCATATTGAATTTACTCAGCTCGATCGGCAATATGTTTCCAGCAATTATTATTGGTTTAGCTCTTGATATACTTATTGAAGAGGGGTTCAGTAGTAGTTTTATTTGGATGAGTCTTGCAATGGTTGGTATTGGTCTTTTTAATTTAGCTGCTCAATTTATCAGCAACTATACCTGGGGAATAACTGCATTTGCATATGAACGAGATATACGCCAAGAGTACTTTGATACCATACAGGAACACTCACTCACATTCCATGATGAGAATAACTCCTCAAAATTGCTATCTATGGGCATGACAGAAATCTCACAATTAAGAGTGGGATTAATGCCTGCCTTACGTATTTTTATTTCAGCAATTTTTTCAATTTTCTTCACAACGTACTACCTTTCTAGATATTTCGCATTGGATGTAATGTTGCTTGTCTTTGTCATATTTATTTTATATTTTATATTGGCGTATCGCTATGCCAAGAATATCGGACCTATCCGCAGAAAATTGGCAGACACAGTTGGGATACTTACTGAGGAATCACAAGAGATTTTCAGAGGAATAGATGTTGTCCGAGGAATGTCTGGAAGACAAAGAGAAATTGACAGATTTAATATTTCCAGTTCAGAATATGCAGATCTATCAAAGCAAGAGCAACAGTTATCTGCTTTTTACCTTCCAGGATTAATTCTAATGGCACTCACTGCAATATTATTCTGGATAAGTCTATCTTATTGGACCGTGGGTAAGATAAGTATCGGGGGATATACAGCGATATACTCAGGTACAATGAGTGTTGGTATGGTATTGACAGTTGTTGGTCTCCTTATCGCACTTACACGACTGAATTTCATGGTGCCTATGAGTTTACTCATGATACAGGCAGCTTTGACCAATGCAGATCGGATTTGGAAAAAGTTAAATTGGGTTGATCCTAATCCTGAGAAACCTAATATACAATATAATTCAGAAATAAATTGGGATCATGAAATAACCTTTGAAAACGTGAGTTTTGCTTATGGCAATAATCCTGAGAATGGTTTTGCACTTAAGAACATAAATACAATTATCCCTCCAAATGCCAAAGTAGCTCTTATCGGTGGTCCCGGCTCAGGAAAATCAACCTTCTTGAAGTTATTATTACAATTATATGGTCCAACAGAAGGAAGAATATTAATTGATGGTTTTGATTATGAAGATGTGCCATCACAGCAGGCACGAGAGCATGTAGCTAGGGTGGAACAGAATATTTTCCTATTCTCAGGTACTATTAGGGAAAATATCGCCTTTGCACGTCCTGAAGCATCTGAGGAAGAAATTATTGAAGCAGCTAAGGCTGCACAGGCTTGGGAATTTATTAGTTCATATGAAAAACAGCTGGATACGGTTATTGGAGAGAGAGGAGTGACTCTCTCAGGTGGTCAAAAACAACGATTGGCTATATCAAGGGCAATACTTGCAGATCCCAATATATTACTCTTAGATGATTCTTCATCTGCTTTGGATTCCGAAACTGAGAATCTGATTCGTATTGCTTTAAATAATTTATCAGAGGGTAGAACAACAATAACAGTTACACAGCGATTAAATACCCTTGTAAGGGCAGACTTGATTATTCTTCTTGATGAAGGTCTAATTCTAGCTCAAGGGACTCATGATGAGTTACTACATAGTTGTGCGTCTTATAGGCAAATATTTGAGCTTCTTCCAGAAAATGAGCGATTGGGAGGTAGTGAGCAATGAGTCACGGTCCAAGGGGCAGAGGTGCCATGTTTGCAGATAAAAAACGCAGTAGAAGCACTAAGGCCTTATTGAAAATTTTTTGGGGCTTTCTAGAGGATGATAAAAACAAGCTATTTCTCATCACAATAATCATTGTGTTCTACACCATTGCATCCATTTATCAGCCAATAATTATTCAAAGAGCCATAGATCAATTTGTGACTATCGATGATACACTCAGCTTATCTATCATCAATGCAGATATTCTCCAATTGGTAATGATCTTCTTTGGCCTTTCATTTATGGTTTGGTTCTTACAAAGTCTAAATACATGGTTTACAGCGACACTATCAACAGGGATGGTGGATCGTATTCGTAAAAGATCATTTAAACAGCTAGTTGACGCTGATATGAGGTATCATCATATGAACCAGTCGGGAGAAGTAACATCTAGAGTGATCAACGATACGCAAGAGATAGCAACTGGATTAACAGTATTCACCAGTACTTCTGCACAATTATTACTGATCGTTGGAACATTTGCAGTATTGATCAACCTTTCTATATATTTTGCTCTTATCTCTCTACTCGCCATTCCAATTGCTTGGTTTCTCACCAAGTTTATTTCAACTATCGGAAGACGAAGAATGCTAGCAGTCAGACAAGCGATCGGTAGAACATCTGGTAAATTGGCAGAAAATCTCTCTGGGGTGATGATAGCAAAATCATTCAATCAAGAAAAGAAAACATCTGCTGATATTAGGAAATTAAATTATGAGACTTATGGGCATATGAAAAGCCTTGGTCTGGTGTTCATGATCATGATGCCTCTTATATCCTCAATATCTATTTTGCTAACTTTTGGAGTTGTAATAATTGGAGGTTTTCTGAGTGTTACAGAAATTGGTATGACAATCGGTTCGATTTATCTTGGCACTGTCATGGTACAAAGGTTCCTTATGCCAATTATTCAGTTAAGTAATAGCTTTACACAACTTCAGGCATCATTGGCTGCATTAGACAGGCTAGTCGATATAATTGAGCAAGAACCTGAGGTCAAAGATAGTATTGAAGCAGTGAATCTCGTAGTTGACAGGGGAGAGATCGATTTTAACCATGTAAGTTTTGCATACTCCGCTGACCAAGTTAAGAAAATGAAGGAACAGGAAAAGAAAGAACAGATGAAAAAGGCAATGATGAGTGGTTCACCCAGAGGTATGAAGGAAATGGATGCAAAGCCTAATCCAGAGATGATGAAGAAAATGAAGGAAATGAGTGCTACATCCGATCACGCGGGTCTGAAGAAGATTAAGGGTGGTTCACACGAGGAAGAAATAATCAAACCCAAGTTAGTGCTCAAGGATGTCACTTTTACAATCCCCGCAGGTCAAAAATGGGCCTTAGTGGGTCATACTGGTGCTGGGAAAACTACAATAACAAACCTTCTAATGAGGTTCTATGACCCCAATGAGGGTGTAGTAAGTATAGATGGGCAAGATCTTAGAAATATCACCATCGATTCTCTTTATGAGACTATAAGCCTTGTATCTCAAGAACCCTACTTATTTGCATCGACCATCCTTGAAAATATCAGGTATGGAAAACCATCAGCCACAGATGATGAGATTTATGAGATGTGCAAGTTAATTGGGGCTGATAAATTCATCAAAGCACTTCCTAACAGCTATGATACTCTTCTATCTGAATCAGGTAAGAGCCTCTCAGCTGGTCAACGACAAATGATCACTATCGCAAGAACCATGCTTAGCGATCCTAAAATCCTGGTTTTGGATGAGGCAACGTCTCGTTTGGATGCCTTATCAGAATCACTGGTTCAGATCGCTCAGAATAAATTATTCGAGGGTAGAACTACACTTATTATCGCCCATCGGCTTTCAACAATCAGAGATGTGAATAAGATAATTGCCATGGAAGATGGAAATATTGTGGAAATCGGTACACACGATGAGCTCATGAAGAATCAGTCAGTTTATTACAAACTTTATAATCTCTATTACAGACATCAAGGATTGGAAATCACACCTTAATTCTCATCAGACATAACATTTATGACAAATTAATCGAATAATCCATTGTGTTAGATATCCCATTATTATTGAATTACCTGTCATACTGGATCTGGTTTGGAATAATCCATACAATAACCAGTTCTCCTACATTGAAAAGATTAGCAGGGCTTGATGAGAGATTTTATCGTCTAATTTATAATCTTATTTCAGTGATCAGTTTCCTTTTAGTATTAATGCATGTGCCATCAATCACCAGTCTAGTACTAGAAGGATTACTTTTACATGGTATTCAATTGGTTATCTTTCTATTTTTCAATTTAATTGCCATTATATTTACTCTTCTTGGTGTTCTTAATTGGGATTTATTCTCATTTATCGGATTTACCAAGGAGAAGGGGTCATTAAAAACTGGTGGTATTTACGCATACTCAAGACATCCTGTGTATGCAGGTATCTTACTTACTTTCATCTCAACATTGATTATCACAGTCAATGAAGCCACTTTATCTTGGGTATTAGGTGCAGGGGGGTATTTTCTACTAGGTTCAATATTTGAAGAGAAAAAATTATCACAACAGTTTGAAAATTACAATACATACAAACAACATGTACCTTGGATCTTCCCATATCGTTTGAGCCATTTCAAAGGTAGATCTACACTTACTGTATAATCAAATTTTTACTAATTTAAGAAATGAAACTCAAAATCGCTAATTAATTATGCACTTCACATAAATTGAACTCTAGGTCTGAACTATCTATTAATTTCAATCAATATTCATTCCATGTATCCATTCAATCGATTATGATTTTTCACCACTCCTCCAGCAGTGAAAAATTGCCATAACCAGATGAAGAAACCAATGAAGAAGAAAGTAGTGATAATCGTCACCAATAAGACAGCAATTCCTCCTCCAACATTATCTGTATAGAAATAGGCAAACCCTGGAATGAAGAAAGCTCCGATATACGCAACGCCAGGATCTTTTCTAGGTCTCTGCATCATATTCTGAGGCTGGAATCCTGCTCCTTGTAATGGAACATTACCATAGGTGGTTCCCCCATAACCCTGCTGAGGTTGTTGATAACCTTGTTGAGGTTGCTGATACTGTGGCTGATACTGTGTCTGCCTTGGTTGTTGATATTGAGGTTGCTGTGGTGGCTGATATTGTGGTTGTTGGGGTTGTTGATACTGTGGCTTTTGTGGAGCCTGGTAACTCTGTTGTGGTTGTTGATAAGTCTGGGTCTTTGGTGAACCTTCTAAGGGAGTATTGCAGGCGATACAGTTTGCATCCGTCTTTAGGTTCTTGGTACCACATTCATGACAAAATACGTTATCTGAAGACATTATTATCTAAATATCATGGAACATCAATTTATAAAAATCATTCCTATATTTTGATTGTTTTTTATATTTTTTTTAGAAATATGTGTCAAGGCTTACTGTTTGTGCAATCTTACGTGCCTTCTTTGTCTTCAATCGTTCATAGATCTTCTCATAATCTACGTTCTTCTGCACTCTCTCCTCCTCAAAACCGAAATCATGCAGTGTTGCTGACCGGGGATTACCATCATATTTGACCTTTCCATAAAATTGATGCTGTGGTGTTTCAAGTATCTCTAGAAACGCATTTTCCAGCAGCTTTCCATACCATACTGGATCATAATCCGAATCAGCTGTTACTTGTGGCCCGATGGTGATTCTATTCCTACCTTTTGCCTTGTCATTTCGTACGATGTAGTACATATTCTCTCCCGCCTCCACAGAGTTTCCCTCCTCATCATAGATCCTGGCTGTTATCGCTTGATGGGTGTTGACTGCTTTGTAATTTCCAGATCCCTTTCCCGTTTTCAACTTGATAATAAGGTGATTGGGGTCGATCTCCTTATTCATCAATCGTTTTTTCCAGCGCATTAGCTCTAATTCCGCATTGGGGATGATCTGTTCAAAAACCTCCAGGGTATCTGCATTCTTGAACATCTCGAGAATAATCTCCTGAAATTCCTTCTCAATGGTGGTCACACGACGTTGACGATGTCGGATCCCTCGTAATTTGAACTCACCATGATCAAAGTAGCCGAAGTAGCGATTAAGTGCGGATATTCTGCTGTAATCCTTGACATTACAGAATACCACCCACTTGAATCTTCCCTCGGTATCCATGGGTATGCCCGTTTTCTCAGAGATCACCCTCACAAGGTTCTGCATATGCTCCTTATTGTCAAATTCAGGTTTTTTAGCCTGCAGGAAGAGACTGTCTGTAATGCCTCCGATAAGCTTGAACCCATGTTGTTCAGCCAGTAATTTGCCCTGCAACAAGTACCGACGGGCATAGGCTGTCACGCTCTGATGTGCCTCGATTGCACCCCAACGTGCATTACGAAATCCTAGGTACCCAAAACAGCTAACTAGTATCCATTTCATTGCTGAATCCAGACGTTTATAACGATCTTTTCGGAATTTTGGTGTGGTGGAATCCTTCTTCAGACGTTTGAGTTCTACTCTTTTGTTGAGGATATAGCTCATGGTACGGGTGACAATTCCCACTCGTTTGGTACAGATATGGTAATTCACCTCGGGCACTATATTGTCATACTGGTAGGCCCTTTCGGCCATCTTCTTCTTGTTGGCATAGTAGTAAGGATCATCATCAAACAGTTCCTGATTCACCATCGTGGGTTGCTTGCATTCCTCATGCTCACATAACACAGTCTCACTGGAGATGTTGTGGTTCATCATGATGAAGGGGTAGAGTGAAGTGAAATCAATAGCCCACACACCAGTGTAGATCCCAGGTACGGCATCATAGATGAGACCACCATTATCCGAGATGAGCAGATGATCTGCTGTTTTGAACCGTTCCCCTCGTGCCTTGGCAGGTGGCAGGAGTGTTGCGGGGATGGTCATGGAGTTGATGAGCATCTCAATGCCTGTGAGCACAGTACCAATGGATGCACGTGATACCCGAGCCAAGGGGGTGCCACTCATACGTGAGAGTTCTATTACCCCATCAAATCCACTATCATAGAAGAAGAAGGAGTTCTGGTTATCAATATGTACCCGTCCTGGGAGATAGATCACCGGATCCCGATGCATGATCTGCCCGTAGGTCATATATGATTGCCCCTCCTGTTGCTTCCTTGCATAGAGCGGATGTTCATCCAATCTTCCCAGTATCAGCTGGATACCGTATTTTCTTGCACGGTGTGCTAGGTAGTTGAGTACAAATTTATCTCCCTTGGGTATCAGCATGAAATCAGGATCCAGTGTATGGATAGTTTGCTCAAAGTCATGCAGGATCTGCAGCTCAACACCAGTGAACTCAGTGGTGCTCACCGGTTCCAGTGAGTTATCATGATAGATGCCATACTTGATGCTGATCTGTTTGATCCTGTCGCGGTTGGAGGCAAAGGCAGCCAGTTTGTGTGTCTCCACATCCAGTTCCACCACCTGCAGTGGGGGAAGAAAATAATCCAGCCTATCCATATTCTCATGCTGTATAATGGATACAATTTCCTCACATCCTTCTGGCAGATCATAATCGTTGTAATAGCGGCTCTCATCAAAGGCTCGGACCACTCCTCGCTTTTTGGTGATGATATGGACGGCTGTCATGGAACGGGATTGGGTATCGATGAAGAATTGTTGTCTAGGATTGATGTCTATGTTGTACATATTGATCCTACGACTGCGAAAATCCTTGACCACCTGTTCCAGCTTATCAAGAGAGTACAGTTCCACCTCGAGTACATTGCTTAGTTGTGTGTGATGAGAGGTGAGGAACCGTTGCACAAATTTCACCGAGATGACATCTGGATGGCTGTAGACAATATATGCAATTTCACGTAAATCTCGGGGGTACTCCGGGGTTGTCAGGTACTGCTGCTCCTCAATATTGAACCTTGCTTCTTCCCGGCTCATATCTGCAGTGACATAGATCTTGGGATGATAGGCCAACTTGTAGTATCTGGTTTCACCGGTTACTGTTTTTGTCCACAGATGGGTGATATCCCCAGTGAAATAGAGATCCAGTATATACTCACAACTAGTACAGTGCATCCAATTCTAGATTCCATTTTTTATTAATGACTTTTCTGTTCTCAGAGAGTTGCCCGAAAGTAAAAATTATCAATCATCGGAATTCTAATTTAATTTATGTCAATAGTTTATAAAATAAACTTAGTTAAAAATAATATTTATTAAGAGGTAAGTGAGAGATAATCTAATGAACGTAGAAACTAAATGTACATTGGAAGATGCTGTATCTTTCTTCGGAAGGAGACATATGCTGAGATTGATCGCCTTATTCATTAAAAATGATCATCCCTGCAGATATTCTATCATTAAAAAAGAACTGAAAATTAATTCTAAAACATTATCTGATAGATTGAGTGATCTTACTGATGCTGGGTTAATCGAGCGAATTAGTTATGATGAGATCCCCCCTAGAGTAGAGTATAAGCTGTCAGAGGTTGGTGAGAAACTACGGCCACTCATCGAAGAACTAAATAATTTCGAAATTAAATATGTCAAGAAAATTAAAACTGAATTGTAAAATAGTGATCAATGTTATTGATTAATGTGTATAGGTGTACTAATATCCATTCTAAGTATAAAACTGACAGATTAAAGTTGCTCCGAGTTGGATTTGTTTTTATACCCGAGATGATGTGAGCTACTATGGAACGATTTTTTGCTAGAAAAAAGATGGATATTTACCAATGGTTTACACTATTTCTTTTTAATACCATCATTCCCTGGCTTATTTGGGATATTATATATTTACTCTATATCCCAATACCATTTCTCGTTATTTGGGTTCCCTGGACCATTAGTAAAGTAGTAAAATCCAGGAATACTGGATATGAGACAACTGGATCTTTGGAAGATTATCCTCCTCTTATTCTGAAATACTTGAAGATAAATAAACGTTACATTCTCTCAAGTATGATAGGGGTGATGATAGCAGTGGCAATCTTCTCCAGCTCTCATTTAACCACAGAATCTTATAAATACGAGATATTTAATGATTATGATTTAGAAAATACACCTATTATTAATTTCCAGTTATTTGGTCTTGAATCGATGACTGAGGGCCAACAAATGGAAACTACGATTTCTCAGAAAGTAGAGTCCCTGCTTGAAGCAAATAACTTTGATATGGTTCGGAAACATATAAGCAAAAGTATTCATGCACTTGTTCCTGGAGATTATGCAGTTGGTGAGTATTATGCAGATCAACAAGAACAGAGTATAGTTACTTCTGAAGTGACCAGTTACCTGTATACAAATGAGATCAATTCCAAATATTTCTCAGATATGTTCAGCTATAATGCTGATGACCGAATTCTTCTTCTTAATCGTGAGAGTACCAATTTTGTTCATCAATTGAGTAATGGAAGTTATTTCATACCCATTGCAACTGGAAGTCTAAAAGTAGTGGAAAATGTCACTGCTTTTGATTTTAGTACCTACGACCATTTTAATTATACCGTGGATAAAGTTGTTTATTTTCCTGATGATTATAATAAAAGACAGGAATTATATGATGGCAGTGAATTCTCAAATTCAGTTTCATGGAATGATATGTTGATATTTCAGTCTGAAGACGATACTGATGATTTCATAAGTGAATTTCAAGAGAAAAGGCAGAATGCAATGTCAAATTTCTATACTGGGCTATCTTTGAGAATGTGTTATTATACCGATTTGACAGAACAATCGATTAGTTTGACACTTTCTGTGAATATTGGTCAAATACGATGGGAACTCTATGATTGGGCTTGGCAAACAATTGATTCGGTTAAGTTCAATGAATATTATTATAGGGATCCTTATTCCATTGATTCTCCACTCGATAATGTTATTGGTTCACAAATTGCAATTGTAGTATCCATGCAATCGATCGCTATGGCTGGAAATGTGATAATGGCAATACTATCACTATTTTTGGTTTATTTCAGTCTGACTATGGTTGTTAAACGCAAGGAACAGATTATTTCTACCATGAAAATTCGAGGCACTGAGATCTCTCAAGTCAAAACAATGTTGTTAGCAGAGTTTGTAGTCACAACTTTATTAGCAATTATAATAGGAATGATTCTTTCAATCGGATGGGCCAAGATTTCATTAAATACAGCTGGCTTTCTTGAATTTACGCAACGTAATATTCAGTTAATCTTTCCATTAAGCTGGTTCTACAAAATTCCCATTATTGGTTTTATTTTAGGTTTGGATATAAATTATCCTCTTATCAATTCTCTGGCTAGTACATCAGTTGATGAAGGAGAAATTATGGAAGAAACTAAGCAACCATTCTGGCAGAGAAAGAATATTGATGCCATCTTCTTTGCAATCTCTGCAACCTACTGGTTGGTTGTTCCTTTTATCCCTTTTAGCTCTCCGGAGAATTATATGATTTTCTGGTCAGGATTAGGATCCTTCATTTTTATCTTGTTGATAGTTTCTACTCCCCTCGTAGTTGCAAGGTATTTTTCATATCTAATATCATATGTGTCAAATTTTACATGGAACCATAATAATTCCATTGGAGCATTAAGTTTACGGAATTTGTATAAGTATCGATTCACATCATCCAAATTGATCGCTCTTATTATTATTGGTACTCTGCTGTCAGTGATGGCTATTGTAATTCCAACAACTTTTGAAAGCTACAGTACACAACGACAGTATTACTATGCAGGATCTGATATGACCATAGTTGATTTTAATTATGCAAATGATAGTCAGGTAGCAAGATTAGAGGCACTCGATATTGTTGCTTCAACAGCATTTTTGGAACTAACCTTTGAGAAAACCCCATTTGATTACAATTGGGGTGATACTGAGGAATATCATTTTCTTGGCATTAACCCTAAGGAATTTACAGATGTGGCCTATTGGGATGATGAGTTTGATGACCAATCTATAGCAGAATTAATGGGTTTGCTTGATGAAAGTAATGAAAATGCAGTTCTTGGTGAAGAAAGTTTTGCTGCTGCTAAAAATTATGTAGAGGGAACAGATATCGAGATTTCATTCTCTTCAAAGGTACCTAATTATGAATTTCATCTTGCAGCAACCATTGATCTCTTCCCAAATTTAGTCAAAAGTAAGGTAACTCCTTCACAATATAGCCCAACTGGGTATAATATGTACGAGACTTATTTTGTGATGAATCTTTTGAATTTAGAATCCTATATCAATGCTACAATTCCAGAGTGTACAATATACTCAACACCTGGAATGTACTTGAAATTAGATCCATCTGTTAATGCAACGAAACTTAGAGAGCAAATAAAAATTATTTCTCCACAATCTGAGATAATAATTCCTGAATCTGCTGATCGTAGTGTGTTTGAAGATTCTGTTCAAATGGTACTATTCACAGTCCTTCATGGTTTATTATTGGTTTTCATGATTGTCTCTTTTGTTGCCTTCAGCTATTATGCCTTCTTATCTCTCAATATTCGTAAGAAGGAGATAGGGATTTTCAGGGCTATGGGGATGGTACATCGGCAAATATTCCGGCTGTATCTGATAGAAAATGTAGTTATTTTGAGTACTGGCTTAGTGTTTGGTGTTATTGCTGGATTTTTCTATACAAATATTGTTGTATTGATCTTCAGAGCAATATCTGGTTATGGGAATAATACTATACCTCCTATACATTATTTTATTGACTGGTCTATTTTCTTCAGCTTTTTTGTGATTGTTATTATAATCAATCTAATCCCATTGATACTGCCTCCACGACGCTTGAGCAAGACACAGGTTGGATCAATCCTCAGAATGGAATAAATGCGTATAATCTGCACTATAAGAAAAATGTAGTTGGTTCTTGTCAATATGACCACAAAATATTTATCTATTTGAATTCCTATCGATACTTGATGACAGTAGAAGAGGATTTCTCAACATTTGTGGAGGATTTTAAACCCAAATTACAACATTTGGAAAAAGAAGTTGCACGTCTTAAGAACGAACTGCAGGATGAAAAAAACAGGTCATCTGATGTAACAGGAAGAATTGAGGCCCTTGAAAAAAGTAATGGAGAGCTAATGAATCAATTAGAGAGTATAACTCTTGAGAAAGATAAGGAAATAGCAGAGATGAAAACCAGCTTTGATCCAATCAAGGAGGAAAATGACCGGCTAAACAAACGAATGAAGGGATTGGAGAATACAATCAAGGTGATAAGCGAGTGGGTACCTAGTCAGAAAGAATCGATTGAAGTACTTGTTGCCTTGGCATCAGCACCTGATGAATTTCATAAGATTGGTGAGATTAGTAAAATGTCCAAAATTGCTTCTGTAGTATTGAAAAATAGGATTATCCCGATGTTGGATGAGAAAGGTTTTATCGAATTAGATGCTGATTCTATCAAAATGAAATCAATGGAGTAATTCAATTTTCTTTCTAACAATTAGAACTAGAACAAATATATAGAGAATATTGAAATTAAATGGGAGTTTCAAAATTATTTCTTCTTCAGAACGAGTCAACTCTGACCCAATAAGTCTCACTTGTATTTCATCTACTTTATTGTTGACATCAGTATATGAGGCATATAGATAATCGGTTATTCCTAGATCCCTATTAATGATCCCAGTAAACTTGGCTAGTGAACCATCATCATATTCCAATGATGCGTTATATGTGACATAACTTCCTTCTCGTGATATATCTATTATTGGTTTACCATAATCATAATAAAAATCATCAATTACCATATATACCCAGAATTCATCACAGAAATTCATAGTAGTTCCATCCTCAAACGTTACTTCATTGAATAACAAGAACAGAAAGGTGAGATCTTCTAATCCACTCATATCATATCCTGCCACATTGAATGCAAAATGCTCTGAAAAAAATGCCTCAAAATCAATTTCTTCTGTTATATAACTTGACGGTGTTTTCTTGACAGTTAATGTAATATTCCCTACATATCCCTCGGGAAGGTCAAAGTTCTCAGCACCTCGAGGCATCTCCCAAGTAAAACTGTCTCCAGGCATAAATTGGTTTGAATAACGCATTGATACAATGGTATCTAAATCATGTTGAGCACTGCTACTTCCTAATACCATAAAGAAAAGCAAAGCAAAAAATAATTTCCTCATTAAATCCACCTTACTATTGAGTTGAGTAACATATACCTATTTAAAAGTAAACAATCGGTGAGCCTAAATTGGTCAAGATTGCGTATTATCCCATTCAACGAAAGAATTATCACCTTTGCTCAATCTCACCATATCTCTGGCAAAACCTATTGAATGAGCTCCAAGATTACTAGAATATTCCAGATACCCACTGTTCTTTATTGCATCTCGAATGCGTCTAGTACGATCTACTCCATGCATTTTATCAGCTAATGCTCCGATAAGGATAACTCTTGAATCAATTGCCTCAATATCATGTTTCCAAGCATTGTATTTGCGTAAATGCCTAACACTGTATTTCATTCTTCTTGGTAAGGCTAATCTCATCACCTGTAGTAATTTGGTCACTTGTTCAGGTTCCTCTTCTTTGTTGATTCTGAATTTGACCATGTGCCATATAGCATAACGAATTGAGATAATGAATACAGATACTGGGAGATTAAACAGTATAGGTGCTACTGGAGTAAGTTTGATAAATGGATTGGGACCCATTAAAAGTGTGCAATGGGGATGTCTCTTAAATCTTGCAAGATAATTGAAGAGCATAGTACCTCCTAGAGATGATCCTAACACCGTAATTTCTTCTATGGGATGGGCTAATTGATTGATAACTACTTCAAAATCCTCAGCATAACGTTCAATGGAGTAGGTTACTTTCTTTTTGCAGTGTCGCGCACTGGTTTTCTCCCGTGTTTCATAGTAATAAACCACATTTTGTTTGGAGATCTCTTTAAGTATGCTTATCCAGGCAGTGATAACGGAAAACCAGCCTGGAATTATCATTAAAGGCCTACCATTTTCAATTTTGGGAGTAGATTTGATCATCAATATTTGGATTTCAGGTTCGACTTCAATATACTGCGTTGAAATAGTAGCATACTCATCAAAAAATTCCTTCCAGGTATCTTCCTTTGCAAATATATCAGTATGGACATCAGTTCTTCTATAGGGATCCATGAAATAGATAGAATCTTTATCCATAGACATCACAACGTATTAATGTATATTATTTTTTCTTTGTGATAAACACTACTCAACAGATAATTTCTATCAATTTTGCATTCGATAATCACATTATTCTTTATTAAGTGAATTACACGATAAATTATTGGTACGCTATTCCATTGATCTTGGTACGATGAAAATGATCGCATCTCCAGATTATGCCACAGCAAAAGGAGTTGGAACTTGTGTCATTATTTCAATGTATGATCCTGATTGTGATTATCTCGCTGTCAGTCATGTTTCTCTCCCAACGTTAACCAATGGTTCTTTTAAGTTGGGTAAGTATGCAGATAAGGCTGTTGATGCCATGCACTGGGCCTTAACTGAGATGGGTGCCCAAAATATTGAGGCTAAGATAGCAGGAGGAGGTAGAGTGATTAGAAACAGTAATACACCAATAAGGCATGCTGGAGTTCTAAATGTGGAAAAAGTGGAAGATGAATTAAAGGAATATCAAATTCCTGTTGTGGCCAAAGATATTTTAGGAGATTACACAAGATCTATTATTATTGATCCAATGAGTAAATCTATGGAGATCACCCGTTATTTACGAATAGAAGATACTGGAGAATATATTAAAGATAAAATTACGTTGTAATGTGTGCTTGATATTCAAGAAAATCCTTAACTACGCTATCTGCAATAATTTGGTAATCATCCATACGTATTTTTGATAGTCTACTGCTCAGTTTCAAACTCAAAACTTGAACCCATTGATCTACTCGTAAATATCTAGGCGTATTGTTAAAATAATCCTTAATGGCTAAACGAATCAACCCTTGACATGCTACTGCAGGTTGATCCAGATATGTGACGAGTTTCTGTCCCAAATGTAATATCATTTCGGAAGTTTCAATTATTTTGGCCTTATTATTCTCATATTGCTCTAAAGATATATTTAATTCGGATAATATGGATTCAATTTGCATTTGTTCCGATTCGTTGATTTACTCAGTACTTTTATAGATAATGCACATTAAGTAATTAACTGATTGAATTATTGAGAATTAGTTCTGATAATTAATTCAATTTGCTCGTAAATGTTTTTTAGAATACAGAAACATTCCTAGACCTAGGTAGAGAACAGCTAGTACACTGAGAAACACCAGTTGATACACAAGATCTCCTAAACCATATCCTGACAACATGACTAATCTGAGGGATTCGATGGCTAGGGTGGATGGTAGAATGTCAAAGGCTCTGAATGCAATATCTCCGATGCTAAATAATTCTGGATTAGGCACCATGAAGAAGGCTGAGGAGAGAAAAGCCATAGGAGTGGCAATCATATTTCCTGCAGTACCAGCAGCTTCCTGATTCTTGACAATTCCTGCAATCATCAAACCTATACCACTCACAGATAATGAGATCAGTACTGCAAAAAGGAATGCGATGCCTATGCTGGAATTGAAGGGGAACCCAAACATTAGCCCTACCCCAAAAAGAATGGGTATCTGAATGATACTGATAACTAACTGGCCTAGGATGAGTGAGAGGGTATATTCCCAATCTGAGATTTTAGATATCTTCAATCTCTCAATAAGGCCTGATTCTACATCCTTTAGTGAAGATTGAGCAACTACTTGCATGGTTATAAGTAATGCAAACATTACAATTCCAGGAAGAACCATATCAAAAGCAGTGAAAGATTCAGTTTCATACGCTCCTTCTACATCAATATTCACTCCATTTAGCTGGTCACCAAGATTGAAGAAAGTATTAACCACACTGAGTAAAACAGATGATGCAATAGAGAATGACTGTAATGTTTGATCTCCCTTCATAACCATATCTGTTGTATAATTTGCATTAGGATAGCCAACCCAGTTATTGGTGTATATATCCATTCCTGGGATAATTTGCAGTTGATTTCGAAGGGCAGCCATAAAGCCTAAAGAAAAATCATTATCAAGATAGAGCAGAATATATATTTCACGTTTCTCGAGATCAGCTAGGGCAGTAGATTCATTGTCTGCATTATAGTAGCTAATATCAAATATCTTGGTTTCATTATCCTCAAAGGTAATATCCGTAAGAATATCATAGAAATAATCTCGCACTTCAAATGCAGTAGCATTTGAATTATCAAATGGAACGATTGCGTTGGATGGTATTCCCTGATCAGTACTGAGAATACCAATACGAATTGTAGTTGTTCCAGGTTCGCTATATTGAAATGCAATGCCAAAGACTGCAACAAAAACTAGTGGGAATACTATTGCTCCAATTAGTATTGATCGATTACGGGTATAGTGTTTAATGTAGTTAGTTGTTAGTTGTAATAATTTCTTCATTTCTAATTCCTCCTTATTCTCTTAGCTCCTTACCAGTGAGATAGATGAATACATCCTCTAAGCTGTTTTCATGCATATTGATGTTTACTATGTGTTCCTTACCAACCTTACTAGTAATAGTTTCCACAATCGTTTTAATTGCATCAACTCCATCGGTGGCGATAACCTTGATGAGATGGTCTGGAAGATGGACATTCTTCTCTCCAAATGATCGCTCAAATTGCAGTTTTAAGTCTTCAAGAACTTCATGATCTAGATCATCACTCAGTTTTACCTCAATTACATCTCCAGCACCATAGGTATCTTTTAGGTTTTTAGGGGTATCAACTACCTTGACAACTCCTTCGTCGATAATTGCTATCCTATCTGATAAACGATCTGCTGTTTCCATCAGATGAGTAGTAAGGATGATAGTGATATCATCTCCCTTGGCCATATCCTCAATAGTATTCCAAAGAACATTCCTAGACTGAGGATCCATTCCTGCTGAAGGTTCATCAAGGATGAGTAATTTTGGCTTATTAATCAATCCGATAGCAAGGTTTAATCGCCTCTTCTGACCACCAGACATATTTCTTGCCTGTCTATCCTTTAGATCCTCGATTTTTAGTAATTTCATGAGATAGTCAACTCTTTCAGCAATGTTATCTATCTCATAAGCCTTTGCAAAGGTCTTCAAATTCTCCTCTACTGTAAGATGATCATAGAATACCAGGTCTTGAGGAACATAGCCTATTGACTGCGCAATTTTCTTATGTTCCTTAGTTGCATCAAAGCCTAATACTTCGAGCACGCCTGATGTTGGTGCAAGTATTCCACTTATCATCTTTATTGAAGTCGATTTTCCAGCTCCATTTGGACCAAGAAAACCAAACACTTCTCCCTTCCTAATCTGCAGGTCAAGCCCTTTAACTGCCTTGACATCATTATCATAGGTTTTTGTGACGTTTGTTGATTGAATGATTATTTCTGTCATGAATTATAATACCCATCAATAATATATATATAGTCTACCTTCTATTTTTCTTGGAGTATTCTGTCTCTTGGAGTACTTTGTAAAACAAAGTAGGTTAAACATATAAAATAGATAACTCATCAAATCAATATATGAGCTCTAGTGAAACCAAGGATTCGTTTAGTGATGATGATCTAAAAGAGTTATCCGGTTATTTCAAGAATATCAAAAAATATGAAGGAAAACAAATACGCTCCCAGAAATCACTAATAATGTATGTTTGGGGCTATCTATTAATCATGGCTGGAGTAAGTGATCTATATTTCTCAATGACAGTCAATTTTGGTCCTAATTTCTTTGCCTGGGCTTCAGCCGTTATTGTAGCCTTTCTTACTCAGAATCAGATCGCAAAACTACCTATTTTATTTGAAGAATTTGAAGAAGATTATTCACCTTTCCCAAAATTTGAGAATAATACAATTTCTATTATCGGTACTGTGGTCATGTTTGCAGTTACTGTGGTTTTTGGATCACTATTTTTACAACAATATATCATGCCATTTATCTCGTTCACAATTGCCATACTGAACCTAGTTGAAGAAAAAATAGATCCTCGGACTACAACAACACAACAGTTTTTCTCGTATCTTATCACAGGAGTAATTCTTTCAATAATCGTGGCAATTGATATTAATACATCCGGATTTGATTGGTATCTCGTAAATGGATTCATTTTTGGATTAATCAATGGTGGAGTATTAGTTCTTGAGGCCAAGAGAGAGAAAAACCTTGTTATACAATAGATCAAGTATAGACTGTAAAAAAGAGATATAAACAACAATTGAGCATAAAGCATAGAAAGAGAAATAATTTGAGTTAAATGTGGTCAAGGATATCAATATCTATGGTGATATATTCTCAAAAGTATACAATCTCTACTGGACAGAGTATATAGATGAAATCTCCCCAGGTGTAATCAATTTTTACAAGGAGAATCTTGGTAAGGGTGTAGTACTTGATCTTTGTTGTGGTACAGGACGTCTTTGTTCTATTCTTGCTAACAAAGGGATTTCTGTTATTGGGATTGATCAATCAGAAGCAATGATTAAAATTGCTCAAACTAAAACTGATCTTGTTGAATTCATAATTGATGATGCTCGGCATTTCACATTGGCAGAACCCGTTTCCATGGTTATCTCAACCTTTGATTCCATGAACCACATGAAATCGATAGAAGAACTAGATGAAGTATTTCAACGAGTATATGAAGCATTAATACCTGGAGGATGGTTTTTATTTGATATTAATCTTCCCAAAACTTTGAAGACCTGGGATTTTGTTGATGTTGAAGAAACTGATGATACTACTATCATCATGTATGGCAAGTATATCCCTGCTGAAAGAAGAGCATATACTCGTGTAACAGGTTTTTATCTTGATCAAGGTTGTTACAAGAAATTCAATGAGGTAATGATCAACACCATTTTTGAATTGGATGATATTAAAGCGAGTTTGAGCAAGATAGGGTTTTCAAAGATTGAATTCTATTTGCCAGAGAATCTAAAAAAAATAGTCGATACTCCTAAAAATGAGGAAAGAATAATGATTGCTGCATTTAAATGAAAAAATAAAAATAGTAAACTCAATAATTTCGTTTTAGTAACCCTAAAAATTTATATTAAGATGAATATACAAATCGTTAATGGGAATAATACAAGAAAAATATCATTTTACGAGAACTAAAACTGCAAAAAATGTACTCTTTCTGGCGATTTTTGAAGGAAAGACATATGCTTTTTCCATGATTTCAGAAAATCTCTTATTATCTTATGAGAGTAAAGAAAAACAATCATTGGAACATATTTTCACACGACATTATGATTTATTGAACAAGCCACGGATAATATCTAATACTATACCAAGTTGCTTCAAGGATAAGGTTGAGTTAGTAGTATATGAAACAAAATCAAATAAAACAGATCCAGTAAAATTCACTGAAGATATATGCTTGCAACTACAAGAGAAATACATCAACCATAATTAGTTATCAAATTTTTCCGGAACAAAAGCCTCATCGAATATCTTGTGAATATCAGTAGTTTTTACATTTGGGATATCATCGATTAGTGATTTCCAATACTTGGTTGCTTCTGCTATTTCTTCTGAAGCATCACCAAAGACTGTAACATGCAATTCAAGCCAGGATCCTTGTTCATCCTTTTTAGGATGAGATTTGAAATGAATTTCTGGATATTTGAGTTTAGCTTGCGAGATGGTTGAAACAACCTGTGGTTCTTTCATCCCATAGGCTGTAAAGCCTAATTCATCCATTATCTGTATCCCGAACAAATCATCAATTCTAGGTAGAATTTGATTGACCAAAATATCAATCATCTCCCTGGGCACACCTGGAAGTGAATACCAGATTTGGTTGCCAACCCTGGTCTCGACACCTGGAGCTGCCCCCGCATTATTCTTCAGGGCAATCGATTCCTTGGGAAGCAAAATCATTTTCCTGACAGCATCTGGTAATTCATCTTGCTTTAGTCGTTCTTTTAGCCATTCTTCTGCTTGATTATTTAATTCTAAAGGTTGTCGGGTATACTTGGCAATACATTCTAATTGCATATCATCTTGGGTAACTCCCAATCCTCCTGTAATCACCAAAATATCTGCTCCTCTCTTAGTTATTTGATCAAATTCTAACAAAATTTGGTCTTCATCATCTCGTAAACTTGTTTCTCTGGTTACAAAATACCCTCGCTTACTGAGTTCTAAGGCAATTTTTGTTGCATTTGTATTAACTGTTCTTCCAATTAATAATTCATTACCTAGGCTAAGTATTTCTACCTTGATCACATTTATAAAGTAATAAGTTAGAATTTAGCTTTTATTACTGTTGAGGTTTGTATCGTATGTTTTTTGATTATGTTGGATGCGTATGATTTTAAAAAATAGAATAAATGTATCGTTTAAGTTTTAACGGTTATATTGCGCATTCATTTTTACATGGGATTAACATTTATGTACTCTATGTTGGTTGTGTAGTACATGGAAATGTTTGATCTGCTAGTTGTTGGAAGTGGGCCATCTGGAGTGATGGCTTCCATGACTGCTGCTAGAGAGGGACTATCAGTCCTTCTACTTGATAAAAAGAAAATGGAATATATAGGTGATAAGAATTGCGGAGATGCAATAGATGCAAAAAACATTGACTTACTAAAGGAAAATATGCAATTAGAGGAGCCGAATGGAGAAGAATTGAGTGAAAAAATCTCAAAAATCACCATTGTTGCAGGAGATTTGAAATCAAAAGTTACTGCGGTACAATCACCTGGTTATCAAGTAGACAGATGGAAGTATGGTCAACGCTTACTCAAACTTGCCTTGGAAGCCGGTGTAACGCTCAGAGATGAATGTACCGTAACTGAGGTTATCGCTGAGAATGAATTTGTAGTTGGTGTGAAGTATAAAAGTAAAAAACATGGAGATGGAGAGGTTAGAGCAAAAGTAACGGTAGATTCTTCTGGGTACACAGCCAAGGTGCGAAAAGGTATCCCAAAATCAATGACATTAGGTATTGATCTCACTCTCCCTGATAAGTATACCATCGCCACCTATAGAGAAATAGTTAAATTAAATGATGGAAAGGATCATGATTTCAGAGAGGAGATTGTATGGATTTATGAATTCGGGATAGATCCTCCTGGATATACTTGGATTTTTACTAAGGGAAAAGGAGAGTTGAATTTGGGTATTTGCTGGGTAAAATCAATTCCTTATCCTGATGGAAAATCACTTAAGGATCTTTATCATCAATATCTCGATAAATATTTTCATCCTTCAGAGTATACCGTAATCAAGAAAGGAGGAGGCAATATTCCAATGAGGCCCAATTTTGATTCACTAGTATTCAATGGAGTAATACTCACTGGAGATGCTGGTTGTTTACCTGATCCAACAACCTTTGAGGGTCATGGTCCAGCACTTGAGAGCGGGAGATTGGCAGGATTAACAGCCTCAAAAGCAATAAAGAAAGGTTGTTATTCATACCGCGATCTCTGGGAATATAATAAAGAGATCAATAGATTTATGGGTAGTGTCCATGCTCAATCATTTCTAACAGGTAGATTGATCACTGCTGAGGGAATTGAAAATGTAAAATTTTTACTTGATAAGGGAATCATCAATGAGGATGAGTTAGTCACACAATATCAAGATGAGAATGCCCAATTCACAGTGGGTCAAAAAATAAAAAAACTATTTCAAGCGTTTCCACGTTGGGGTCTCATGCTAAGGGTAGCAAAAGCGATTTCCAAAATTGACACAATTGGAGAAATTTATAAGGAATATCCTGAAAATCCTGATGATCTTGATTCTTGGATTGAGCGTAGAAATTCTCACATGATTATTTAAGCTTTTAATTTGGAAAAAACAGTATCAACTGCATTTAGAAATAGATTTACGTGATCTTCGTTGGTAATGAGATGAGGTCTAATTCTCACTGATCTCACACCTGAGATAAGAACTAAAATTCCCTCATCTTGCATCATGGAAACAACCTTGTTTCTCAATTCTTTTGTTGGGAGATCGAAAGCAATTAGTAATCCTCGTCCTCTTACTGCTGTCATTAGATCATACTTGACTTCCAGTTCTTTCAATCCCTTTAAGATTACAGTTCCAATTTTTGTTGCATTATCAATTAGCTTATCCTCAGTGATAATCTCAAGGTATTTCGCAGATCTCACCATATCAACGATATTTCCACCCCAAGTAGAATTAATTCTTGAACTCTCATGGAAGACATTATTTTCCACTTCATCTACCCTTTTACTAGACATAATACCACAAACTTGGGTTTTCTTACCAAAGGCAATTATATCTGGTTCTGCTCCTTCAAAATGCTCATAGGCCCACATTTTACCAGTAATACCAACTCCTGTTTGTACTTCATCATAGATTAACATTGCTTCTCTTTCATTGGCAATCTTACGAAGTTCACAGAGATATTCTTTGCGGAAGTGGATATCTCCTCCCTCAGATTGTATGGGCTCTATAATAATTGCCGCGATGTCCCCAGGATACTTATCAAATGCGTCATTAATCTGATTTATTGAGGTTTTCTCTTTTGCTAATATTTCCTCTTCGTTATAGGGATAGGTTATTCCAGGATTATCAACTCTTGGCCAGTCAAACTTAGGAAAATACATGTACTTCCTTGGATCTGCAGTATTGGTCATACTCATAGTATACCCTGTACGTCCATGAAATGCCTGTTTGAAATGAACAATACGTGATCCTAGTTCTTTCTCCATTCCACTAGCAAAATTCTTTCGCACTTTCCAATCGAATGCTGTCTTTAGGGCATTTTCAACAGCAAGTGCACCACCGGAGACGAAGAATGAATACTTCATTGGAGCATGCATTGCAACTGAGCCGAATGTATCTACAAAATGAGCCATCTGTTCTGTATAGATATCACTATTACTTACCTTATGTAGGGCTGCAAGCTGCAGATTTTTAAGAAATTCTTGGTCTTCAAGCATTTTAGGATGGTTAAATCCGATTGGTGCTGAAGCAAAAAAGGAGAAGAAGTCAAGATAGGTTTTATCATGTTTCTTATCATACATCTTGATTCCAGATGATTTTTCAAGATCGATAACCATATCATAGCCATCAGCGAGCATATATTGTCCAATTTTTTGAATGACATCCATGTAATCCAATTATTTATCATTTGCAAATAAAATATTCTCTTGTAGTTGAACCGTAATGCTGTATAAATTGTAAAAATAATTACAAAATTACTAATAATTGAATCTAATATAACATTCGTTCAAATTACTAAATTCTACACACCAAGCTGTGATGGATAATAATTGAATAATGATACGAATTTAGGTTAACTTGGAGGCGATTTAATAGAGATTATTGAATTTTAGGATCACAAGGATTGTTATGTCATATGATCACTTTTACTCCTCTCAGTACTAAGTTTATATGTCAAAATTGCATATAGTTAGTACATGGATGATCTAGATTATTTGGATGAAGAATTGGCTAAACCATCAGTGTTCACAGATGAAACCAAGTTATCCTCAGAATATGTACCCAATAATCTCCTATTCAGAGTCGAGAATCTCAAAACTTTAGCTCGACATTACAAAGTGATTTTCACAGATACAAAAATTAGCAAACATATGATCATCTCAGGCCCAGTTGGTTCAGGTAAAACATCTCTTGCAAAAAAACTAGGTACGTGGGTGGAGAGTAAGAATGGAGTAGGTTTACCAACTATGCGTTACATACATGTAAATTGTCGACGTAATCGGAGTGTTTATCTGATCTTGCTTAGTATTGCTCGAGCTTTAAATTCTCATGTTCCTAGCAGGGGATATTCATCTGAGGAGTTACTTGAGATAATTGTAGAACTATTGGAGATTAGGAAGACTACCTTATTACTTGTAATGGATGAACTTGATTACTTAAAGGATGATGATATTAATGGTCTTATTTACGGCTTAACACGAACAAATGATGAACGATCTCAAACTAGTCATAAAATTGCTCTTCTCTTAATTTCTCAATCAAATCAATTTGTTGACAGGTTGGATATGAGCTCGCAGAGTAGCCTTACTCCTGCTCTCATGGTTCTTGACCCTTACTCCAAGTATCAATTGTACAAAATAATTGAAGATAGAGTTCAGCAGAGTTTTCATGACGGGGCAGTGATGAGTGATAGTATTGAATTAGCTGCAGAAATTGCAGCTGCACGTGGAGATGCTAGAAGAGCCGTTGAACTAATGTGGTTTGCAGGTAAGTATGCAGATAAGGATCTAAGTTCATTAGTCTATCCAGAACATGTGAGGCTAGCAAAAGCAGATATTGAGCCTTCTATAATCAAGAAAACCATTATGGATTTACCAATACATGTGCAACTGTTACTTCTCGGAATTGCACGAGAATTGAAACTTTCTCATGCTGCTCATATTACTTCTGGAAAGGCCGAAGAGTCTTATCAGATGGCATGTGAGGATTATGGCATAACTTATCGTAAACATACTCAAATCTGGGAATATTTGAAGGAATTATCTCATTTAGGTGTAATAAATACTACGATCTCTGGAAAAGGACAACGTGGGACCACTCAATTAATTTCAATTCAAGATGTCAGTGCAGTTGAATTGGAATTAGTTGTTCAAAAAATGTTACAGACAAGTGTAATCACATAAATAAAACATAATACCAAAATCGAAACATGTCATACAGCATATTTTTATCATCAGCCAATAATTTGAAACCATGGACAATTTAGCCAAGACCGCACATGATTTACTAATTTCACGAGGATATACACTTGCGCTTGCGGAATCTGCCACAGGAGGTTTAATAGCACATCGTTTAACTAATAATCCAGGATCATCAAAGTATCTCATTGCATCACTTGTTATCTATTCTATTTATTCCAAGACGAATCTACTTGAAATTGATATTTCTAAAGGGGTTGTAAGTGATACTGTAGCCAGAGAGTTAGCGTCAAACGTACGTACCAAGTTAGACACAGACATTGGTATTGGTATAACAGGTTATGCTGGAGACAGTGATATGGAAGATATACCAATGGGACGAGCCTATGTTGCTATAGATGTACAAGGTAAAGTACGTAGTGGCCAGATTGATGCCATGGGTGATAGGATAGAAAACAAAGAGATTTTTGCTGATTGGGCTTTTATTATGTTAGTTGAATCTCTATAACAACCAAAACTTTAGTTTTTAGGTAACTCTAATACAAAGGAATACCTATAATTCCTTAAGGCAAAGCTAAAGCCTTAAATCTTGAGAAATTTTTATTTGGTACATGGCTGAAAATGTCTCCTATGTAGAGGTATTTCAAAATAAAGAATTTATGAAATTATTAAGTGGACAATTTTTCTCAAATTTTGGAGATGCCATATTACAGGTGGCTACCCTATTATACGTGTATAGCTTTACTGGAGACCTTTCACTTACAACTACAGTTCTAGCGGTGCAATTTATTCCATGGATCATTGTTGGCCCAGTTGCAGGTGCATTAGCTGATAGGATTAGCAGAAAAGGAATTATGGTTTTCTCCGATTGTCTTAGAGCCATAGCCATTGTACTACTTCCTTTTCAACAATCAATCACAGGGATCATTGTTATTACATTTTTAATTGGTGTTGCTTCTTCTGCTTTCGTTGCCCCACGATCTGCTGTTATTCCTGAAATTACAGGTATGAGACTCTTTGTAAAGGCAATTTCTCTTTCACAGCTAGTATTTCAGACCATGAGAATAGTGGGACCAATCTTTTCAGCATTTATCTATGCTGAATTTGGGGTGGTTACATTTTATTTTGCTGGTGGGACATATATATTCTCTCTAATAATAATATTGCTAACAAAAATCCCTGATGCAAATTCAACTGAGAAAATAGCATTGTCATTGGTATTGAATGATCTTAAAGCAGGAATTGTTTATCTTTTAACTGAGAAAGTGATTAGAAAAGTATTAATTCTATTTACAATTCTTATGGTTGGATCTGCCTTTGGGAACCTTCTATATCCATATATCTATGAAGTATTCTATAATGAGGATCCCAATCTTGAATCAATGGCACAAAAGCAGTATGGATTAATTGGTGCGTTTAGTGCCGCAGGTGCAATCGTAGGGAATTTTACCTTTGGTGCATTCGAGCATGTGATAGGAAGGCGAATTGCATTATTTGTAGGATTTATGGGTATAGGATTCTATTTCTTCCTATTTCCATTCATGCCATCCATGCAAGCTATCTTTATTATCGCCTTATTATCTGGTTTTTTCAATGGAGTATTTTCTCTCGGTATCAATGCAATTTTTGCAGAAACAGTACCAAATGAAATTAGGGCTCGAGCATATTCAGCCACTAATTCCTATTTAATGATGCTAAATGTCATCTCAACTACATTAACCGGATATATTGCAGAATTATTCGGATTGAGCAATGCAATTATGTCTGCAGGTGCTTTTATAATAGGATTTTCTCTTTTGTTGGCCATTCTAACAAAATTTTACAAATTTGCACAATCTCCTGCCTCTAACGAGGTCCAGGTTCAAACATCATCTGTCGAGTAATGGCTAAATAGATGATAAAAATTATTATTATCGAGAAGAATATGAGTATCAGCTGCCAAGGTTGAACATTATAATATCTAGGTAATGGAGGATTAATCTCCTCAATATCAAATGTTTTTTTTTCTTTTGCTGACATTGTAGATATATTGATAGCAATATCATTTAGCTTTACTCAATGATAAGTCCGAAATAGCTGAAAATTATAGAATAATATGCAATTAGTACATCTATTACGTATTGCTGAACTATTTTTTATGTATAATCTTTCAAACTGATAATTGATTTCATTTATTCTTTATTAACTAGTTTTAACATAATCAATACGATACTATTGTCAGAAGAGAAGAAGAAATCCAAATATGAGGACGATCCCGCGGATATTTTCGATGCTGCGATGATCAAACCCTTTCATCTTAAGGAATTAGCAGATTCTCTTGCAAAAATTCGAAAAAATCTAGAGAAAGAAGAGAAGGAAAAGGAAGAGAAAAAGTAATTCTAGCTAGATTACCTAAATTTCTGACAGTAAAAAAGGGTCAAATTCCATATTATTTCTCTCTCTTGTCATATTCTTTTTATTATAGTGTATCTTATGCTTGAAATGTGTCTAATACTAAAATTCAAAACGAAAAGGTTCAATCAAATAATCGTTTTGATGCATATATCGTATCTAAAAAAGAAGATAGGGTATTCGTAGTTGACAGAAACCGATGCAAAGGTTGTAAAATCTGTGTATCAATCTGTCCTTTTGATGCGATCTTCATGAGTAATGAGAAATCTCATCGAGGTAATTTTTACCCTATTGAAAACGGAGCATGTAAGGCCTGTAAGAAATGTCTGTATGCTTGTCCTGATTTTGCACTGAGTATCCACATGTTAGAGGAGGTTAAAACTATTGAGCGAGGATAGGATATTAACAGGAACACATATAATGTCTGGAAATCAAGCAATAGCTGAGGGGGCATTATCTGCGGGATTACAAGGATATTTCGGATATCCTATTACTCCGTCAACCAGCATCATGGAACATGTTGTTAAACGAATGGCGAAAATTGAAGATAGAATTGCATTTGTTCAGATGGAGGATGAGATTGCCAGCATAAGTGCTGTTATTGGTTGTTCTTGGACCAGAAGAAAGGCAATGTCTGCAACATCTGGGCCTGGTTTCTCACTTATGCAAGAGGGTATAGGTCTAGCTTCATTTACTGAGACACCATTGGTTCTTGTAAATGTGATGAGAGGTGGACCTTCAACAGGACTTCCAACATTTCCTGGACAACAAGAGGTTATGCAGGCACATTTTGGTTCACATGGAGATTATATTATCCCCACTCTTGTACCTTCTAGTATTCAAGAATGTTATGATTTCACTATTGAGGCATTTAACATTGCAGAAGCTCTTCGAACCCCAGTATTCATACTTAGTGATCAGATCCTTTCAACATTGAAAGAGAAACTAGTTATTCCTGATAAGAATGAATTAGAGATTATTGATAGAGCTGGACCCACTACACCTGCAGTGATTTACAAAGGTTTGGAGATCTCAAGTTTTCTTGTCCCACCTCACAACGCATTTGGAGAGGATTTGAAAAGCTTTGGAACAGGTCTTGCCCATGATGCAACTGGTCATGTAGATCTTTCTGCTGATAATTATGAATTATTACAGGCAAGATTATTTAACAAAATTAACAAACATGCTCACCTCTTTCCTCAGCCAAAAACGTATAATATTGATGATGCAGATCTTGTGTTAATCGCTTTTGGATCAACTGCCAGAGCTTGTAGAAGAGCTGCAATTCTTGCCCAAAAGGAGGGATTGAAGGTTGGAGTATTTGTAATAAAAACACTTTGGCCCTTTCCTGAAGAACAAATTCGTGAACTAGTTGGGAGCAAAGCAGTTTTGGTTGTAGAGATGTCCAAAGGACAACTTATATGGCCAGTAGAACGATATCTACGACGTGAAGTACATCATCTTGCTCATGTTCGTGGCCAAATACCTCATCCATCTCTAATCTTGGATCGGTCCAGGCAAATATTAGGAGGAGCTGAATAATATGACTTTTATCGATTTCGGAAAACTTCATCATAACTTTGAAACATCAATTACCGCAAAGATGTTTCCAACCATCTGGTGTTCTGGATGCTCTCTAGGTACTAATCTACAATCTATCATCCGAGGTGCGGAAATGGCAGGATATGATTTTGATCATAACCTAGTTATGGTTTCTGGTATAGGATGTACAGGTAGAGCCTCAGGTTATGTGAATATCGATGGTTTTCATACCACTCATGGAAGAGCTATTCCTTTTTCAACAGGAGTAAAACAGGGGAACCCAGATTTAGAGGTAATAGTATTCTCTGGGGATGGAGACCTTTTCTCAATAGGTGGTAATCACTTCATTCATGCTGCACGTCGTCAGTGTGATATGACTGTAATTTGTAATAATAATTCAACTTATGGTTTAACAGGAGGTCAAGCATCAGCAACATCATTTGTAGATACTAAGACCCCAACAACAATATCTCAAAATGCAGATCCATTTAATCTTGTAGATCTTGCCTTAGGTGCAGGTGCTGCATATGTAGCGAGGTATACATCTGCACATTTCAATAAATTACCCAAGGTAATCGCAGAAGCATTGAAGGTTGACGGCTTTGCGTTTATAGATCTCATATCTGGATGTCCTGCAATTTATGGAAAGAGAAATGGATATCCCAATGGGCCATACATGAATAAAATGTTTGAAGAGGCTTCAATCGAGATAGATACTACCAAAGCTGAGAATCTTTTACCAGAGGCAACTAGGATAGAATTTGATCCCAGAGTTGGATATACTAGGATACCTGTGGGTGTCTTCCGTAGACCTGGAGGTAACAAATAATGGACAAACTCATCAGAATAAAAATTGGGGGTATTGGAGGCCAAGGTGTACAATTCTTCTCCAAGCTTATGATAGAAGCCACATTTCTTCAAGGATTAAATGTCACCGCAACATCATGGTATGAACCTGCATCAACTGGAGGTTTAACTGTTGCTGATATCATTCTTGCTCCAAAAGATCAGGAAATAGTCTTTCCATTTATTGAACAACCAGATATACTTATCTGTTTAGCACAACGAGCATATGATGAATTTAAAGATATGGTGACTAAAAAGACAGTTGTTCTCATTGATTCTATGAATGTACAAAATTTTGAAGGCTCTGAATGGAATAATGCTAAATTGGCATTAAATTTGCCATTGTATGAAACTGCCATCAAACTTGGTAATGAGAAACTAGGCAATATTGTAGCTTTGGGTTTCATTTCTGAGATGCTCGATTTCGATGATCATTTCATTCCTGCCATCATTCAAGATGTACGGCCAGAAGATGCTGAGAATCTTGAGTTATTAGAGGTTGATGCGAAATATTTCGAGCAGTCCTTGATAAAATCGAGCCCAGAGAAATTTAGGGAAAAGAATGTTCAAGCTCTAAGAGATGGATACCAGCTATCAAGAGATACTGACTATAAAAAATTGGTTTATAAAAATTAAAATAGTATTATTATTGCTCTCCACCACAATTATCACAGAATTTTGCCCGAAGTGAAATTTCATCTCCACAGTGTTTACAAGAGTATAATGATTTTATTGGACTAGAGTATTCCAATTGTTCTGATTCTACATCAATATCAATTCTACTATCATAATTATAATCTATTGGTCGTTCTTTTACCCGTAAACCTACAATTATGAGTACTATACTCATAAATACAAAGAATAGGCCTATGCCCGGGAATATCCAGATGAAACCTGGTATATCTGTCTCAAGTGCACTCTGTTCTGGGTCTGAAGGGTTGTAGTACACCGTGACTGATGCTCCCACGGGGTATTTCTCAACAAGTGCTTCAAATTCTGAACTATCCGAGGAGCTGTAAGAGGCTCCTCCTGGATACACACTATCTGATTGATATGACCTTCCGCCTACTTGATAAGAATAGCGAATATAAGCAGTATATCCTTCCCCATTATTCACTATTTCGCTTGCCATGATCGTTCCAGTTGTTGTTCCCCAAGTCTGTTCTATATCAAGTGAATCTATGATGATGAAATATCCCGCTAGTGAGAATATCAATCCAAATAATAACAGAAATATTCCTACAGCTACTAGGCCCATATTTCTTCTTGCCACACTCATGGATGTTCAAAGTTCAAACAAATAAAAGAACCTAATCTTGAAAACTTAGATAAATGGGTGATATTTCAACTTATTCAGCATGGAAAACTATACTAAGTACATATATTAGTATCAATTGGAAATGAAAATAATTCTCTCAGGTATCGCTGGCTCTGGGAAAACAATGATTATTCAATCAGTATTTATGAATCAGGATCTTGAAGATACATATACTCCAACTATAGGAGTACATAAAGTAAGTACGTCAAGTAATAATCTAGAGATTGTTGAGCTTGGAGGAACCGATTGTGATCAATATCTTGAAGAAATTGATATACTAACAGGTACTGACATCCTTCTGTATGTTGTAGACATACATGATGAAGACAAATATCATGAATCAATCGAGTATTTGGATAAATTGGTTCAGATTTTTGTAAAAATGGATGAGTTGCCAGATATTTACCTATTTTATCATAAAGCTGATTCTATCAGAGATAGTAGGATGAAAATGCTGACCATAAATAAAATAATACAAAGGGAAGAGCATTTAAACAAGCATATCACAAAGAATTTCTCTACTTCAATCAAATCTAATTTGGCTTATAATGCGATGAAACAGATTCTAAAAAAATATCCAAGTATTGATTTAAGTAAGGAAAAGAGATATACTACTGTACAAATTGAACAAGATATTACATCTCCAGCTGATGTTATTGACTCACAGCATTCAAAATTGAAAAATGTTGATGACTTAGAAAATAAAGGAGGTATTGAAGAACTTCATAATGATATTCTTATACAGTCAAGTAGCGAAGAAGTCAACACTGATACAATACGTCATTCAAATGAAATTAATTCTGAAAATCATTCAACAGGAGTAACTAGAGAAGATAATGAGATAGTACAAAATGAGACGCCTACCAAGAATGTTATACCCGATATTGTAATCGGCCTTGAATTAGTACCTGAATTTATCAATACTGTTTCAGATTACGTAATGGAGAATGTCCATTTCAATATGGAAGATCTTGATATTTCTGATTTTGAACTCCTATACCTCAACAAGCTGCTTAGTTCACTTGAATTGATGGAGGACAGGATATTTGAATTTTTAAAAATTCATCAAGTAACAAAAGAAAAAATGAGCCAACCAACAAAGGATATGATGTACATCTTTTTAGATGAAATTATCACAATTGCCTATGAAGAGGAAATTATCTCTGTTGAAGAGATGGAAGAGATCCTCAGTGTATTTACAAAAATTTTCTGACGTAAAAATTACTTTCAAAGTTAAATGTTTCTAAGTATTGAAATTACATTATCTTAGAGATGACTACAAAAATGAATGATATTGACCTACAAAAATCCATTTTTGATGTCCAATATTTGTTTTCTTATTGCTGTGATCCTCCCTCATAGTATTCTAGAACTTGATCCTGTATGGATTTGGTTGATTTCAATCTCTATCCTATTATTCATCCTGGGTTCAGTAATATCATTTAAAAAATCTCTATCTTCAAATAAATCTTCTTATTCAATATTCTCTTGTTCCTGTATTCCTTGGTTATACATTATGTGTTTTACAATTAGGTAATTTTTCCCCTCATTTAGGTTGTAATATGATAATTCGCCCACATTTGGAGGTATACAGGTATAAAGAAGACTACAATTATTAGAAAAACGGTTATAAATTCATTGAATAGTATTCCAAAAGAAATAAGGAAAATTAAGTGAAGAATGAAAAGAGCCCAATAAACTAAATGTGTGAATTTTGCAATCTTTTTCTTGATAATTAGATATATGTTAGAGACTAAACACAAAACTATCGCAATTACTCCTAACAACATGGAAAATGCCATGAGAGGTAACCTAGAAAATTCATCATTCTCAAAAAACGCAAGAAAAATAAAGGCAGGAAGTGTTAATGAGGTTAAGAAAGCAAGATCAAATGTTGAATAAATCAAGATTAATGAATTTTTAGAAAGCATATCGATTTTGACAACATTTATTAAATTAATGAATATTCCTTCAAACAGCTGAATTATTCCAATATATGGAATTTAAGTTTATCACAAAACTATTCCATTTATGGTTTTTATATGTTTTAAGTAATTACACCTCTTTCGTTTCAACCTCTGTAATACCATCAAAATCTCGCTGAAGCCAACCATCTCGTTGCTGTGCACCCATTCCTTGGTTAGAGGAGTTTCGTCTTCTTCTATTTCTCCCATAATTGCGCATACTAGCTTCTATTCGTCTAGTATTGCCTACTCTTCCAATATTTCGATGACGATTTCTGTGACAACTACGGTTTCCCAAGCGTTTCCGAAGCCTGTTTTCATCATTCACATATCCACCAGTTTCATTACCAGTGCAAATTCCAAGTACTCGACCAGATTTTGGTCCTTTTCTTTCAGGTCCTGTTTTATCTCCAAAGGGCATAATACTTTACTCCTAATTATGAGCATATGCTCAAAATATAAAAAGATGTGCTTTAAATAATCAAAAATAATTTTGAGCATATGCACATATTGTGCAATCGCTCATAATTCAGATTTCGTAACTAAGAATGAACATAACAATGAATTTTGGTTTCGGTATTGAAGGATGAAATAACTAATATATATTACGGGCCACTAGTACAAATATGTCAGAGCCACGTAAAGGTAGAAGAGGTCAGGGAAGGGGTCGAGGGAGAGGAAGAGGAGTTGGTAGGCCAAGAAGACTTCCTAAGATTGATTCTGTCTCTAACGATATACAAGGAGTGGCAGAAATAGAACTATCAAAAATCGATCGAGAAATTCTCAGATTACTAGATATTGAGCATTTTACTCAGGAACAAGTAGCTGAAAAACTTGAAGTCTCAAGAGCAACAATTTGGAGATATATTAAGGCTACCAGAAAGAAAATTGCAGAAGCTGTAATATCAGCAACTGAGATCAAAATTCATCACGAAACTTGATTGTCAACGATACTGAATTCCCAAGCACAGTGATATTCACGTTCCAAATCATCAGGTGGTGCTGCGATGCATCTAGTTCTGATTCGAGGATCTATACTTTGTGCAAAGCCGCTGTATTCAACTATCCCCACCTGTTTACAGGGGAAAAGCGCTAGGTTCTTCCTCTCCCGTGCGGATTGTACTCTACATGTATTCATGGTGTATACTAGTTTATCATGTTTTATTTCAGCAGAATCTACATTTAAGCAGGAGTAAACTCTATATTCAAGGGCCTTCTTCAACCCTTCTAAGCCCGAACCCTTTGCCACAGCAAACTCTTTCATGATTCGATTAGCCTCCACTATTGTGAATCGCTCCCAGCTTTTGATATCATACTCTATGGCTTTTTCCATACCCTCCGCTTCTTCAACAGCTAAGAACCAGGTGCCATCAATTGCCAACCAGTTTTTAGCATATATTTCGACTAGTGTGATGAGTTCTTCTTTGGAGAGTGTATTAAGATCCATGAGTGATGATAATATGATTGACATATAACAATCTGTGATTTAACCCTTGGAGAAAGCAATGATTAACTTATTTCGGAAACACAATTAATTTGATCTAATATGATTAACTAGCAATAATAATTGATAAAGTGAAAAAAATGGTAGACTCTCCCTTCCTTGTCCATAATCCCAAATTTCAGTATAGGATTGCCAATGGAATTTAGCTAACACAAAAATTCCCATCACGAATAAAATAACGGGTATTTTCATTATCAAGATGGCTGAATTTGAGTAATATGGGCCCTCAAGTTTCTTCTCATTTGAGTCTAAGAACAGTAAAAACATAACTATCAATAAGAATAGAATGATGTAAAGCATAAAAGTAAGAATATTAAAATCAGTTAAATCCATATACAAGTAATGTGTATATGTATCGATTATCTGTGCATCTTCGGGAATAATTTCAGCTACATTTGTGTTATATCTAGTTCTAATGCTGAATGGAAGAAATAAAATTATAAAAAACCAGATCAATCCTATAGCTTCAGAAATTAACTTTACTCTATTTTGAGTAGTATTTTTCATTTTGTTAGGTCATAGTTGCATACATAAATTGATTCTTATTAATAGAAGAAAATTTAGTCATTAAAGAACGCAAAATTGGGGAGTCAAATTTTACTCATAATTTAATTTCATAACATCAAAGGTATTTTTATCAATAAATTGAGTTCATTTTATAGTGTGTTATCCAAATAAACTATATACATAAGATTACATTCACAAAATATTGCCATCTACTAACTATACAATCACTTATTTGGAATCCAATTTACAATCCTTTTGGTGGTTTAGAAGAGCTAAGAAAATTAAGTGTGAAAAATGTAATGATAACTTTGCCATGCTGAAAATTACTAATAATGAAAATCCTGATAACGAGGTGAATGTCTGTACAGAGTGTTATAATTCCAACTCGACTGAAGCATTACTAGTTAGTCGTTTTGAGGTTGGATAATTTGATTTGAATATTATTGAGTAATAGATTTTAACGTTTCAATTAACCTGATACTGTAAAGCCTTCATAAGCAATCTTTGGAATCTTACCCATAAATGTGAGTTCAGCATCATTCGTAAGATCCACAACCTGATTGAATGATTTGTACAGATTACCTGCAATGGTAACAGAATCTATAGGATTCTTAATTTCACCATTTTCAATGAGATATGCAGTGGGAGATACTATTGAAAAGTCACCCGAGATGAGATTTGAATGACCAATACCCATCAAAAATCCAGTGACATAGATGCCATCTCCTGCCTCAGAAACAATACTATCAAGATCCTTAGATCCAGGCATCATATTCAGTGTTGAAGTGCTGATGGAAGGCATGGCTTCGTAGCTTTGCTGACCACCTCTATTTGCATTACCAGTGTTTTCACTGCCATGTGCAAGTGCATTATACTGATCGAAGATAAAGGATTTAAGGATTCCTCCTTCAATGATTCCAGTCTTCTTCTTAGGGTATCCCTCAGCATCAATTGCCTGCATATTGGGGTCCTCTGGGATGGTGGGATCATCATAGATATTCACAAGCTCTAAGCCAACCTTATCACCCATCTTATCTGCCCATGCGGAACGACCTTCTAGGACAGATTTACCATTAATGGAATTGGCCAGCCCTGTGTTGATCATCTGAGCAGCAGATAGATTATCATAAACAACTGTGGTCTGTCCAGTTTTACCATAAGGTTTTGAATCGAGTAATTTGATGGCCTCTTTAGCACCTTTCGTACCTATTCCACTAAAGTCAGGTACATTTCTACCAAATACATAATCAAATGCGTCTTTGGTTTTATCACCTGCCTTTGCAGTAGTACTGGATGTAGCAACACCTACTGTAAAACGGGTTGCCTTGTTTATACCAAGGGTATTACCAACAGCAAAACCACCGTACTGCACATTCACATTACCTGAAACAGAAATTATTTTCTGAGCATCGACAGCCTTGGCCTCCTCAAATATTGAGTTAGCACCTTTAACTGCCTCTTCTGCAGTAAATTCCAGAACATCATCATACAGCTTACCATCTTTGCCGATATTCTTGTTGTCTACAAAAGTCTTCCAACGATCATCTACTTGATCTAGCGATTTGCTCAACGCTACTGCATTATCTATGGCAAAATTCACATTTTCGTCTTCAATTCCTGATGAAGAGGAAAATCCCACTTTCTGATCAGAAACTGATCGTACTCCAATACCTACTGCACCACCTTTGATTGCATTGGTCATACCAGCATTAATGGAGATATTGAGTGACTTGGAATTAACGACATAGAGTTCATGTTCAAAATCAGCATAATGATCTTTGGCATATTTTAATCCTCTATCTACAATGGCCATGAGGTCATCAGATAGACTATCAAAAATTACTTTCTCACTCATCAGTTCTCTCCTCCGAATCTTACTTTGTTGAAGAGGACTTTTGGACCTCCAAGACCAACAGGTAAGGGGAACTGTCCACCTTTACCACAACCACCAAAGTAACCTGAATGTAACTCGAAATCTTTGGTTGCACCCTCAATTCCATGTAATAGATTTAGGATATTCCCTGTTAGGGTGACATCCTTAATAGGATACTTCTTCTCACCATTCTCTACGAAGTAACCACGTGTTGCTTTGAAGAGAAAAGTACCATCGCCCGTAACTTGGCCACCAGAGGTGCCCAGTGCATAGATACCAGTACCCATCATCTCAATAGCTTCGTCTTCTGTCAATTCTCCAGCTGAGACATAAGTATTACGCATTCGTGGAATGGGATTGAATGTATAGTTAATTGCACGGGCATTTCCTGAAACAACACCGTCTGAATGAGGTGCTGTAGCTCTGGAGTTGAGGAATCCCTTGAGTACACCCTTATCAAGAAGAGTGATCTTCTTTGTTTCCATTCCCTCATCATCATAGGGTAAGAAGAAACCATTTACATCCTTGGAGAATTCCATTACCCCCTCATCATACATTGATACATGTTCCGAACCAAGTGATTCTCCAATTCGATCATGAATAGGACTGCCTTTGGTGGCAATAAAATCACCCTCAGTTAGATGTCCAAAAGATTCATGTGCCAAAACACCAGATAAACTATTATCAGTTAAGGCAGCAAACTCTCCAGCAGGGGCTGATTTTGCATCAATAAGTTCCTTGGCCCATAATGCAGCATTCTTGCCCATATCTTCTGGTGTCTTTCCCTCGAAATCATAGAGTTCCATTCCAGCAGAACCTCCATTTCCATCACCGGCACTTACGAGATCACCACTTGGGGTCTTGGTAGCAACCATAGTTCTTAGATCGATCACACTTGGATACCAAGAGATTTCGGATCCCTCTGAATTCACGAAATATTTCTTACCACTAAGTTCTCCATAGAGAACCATGAGGCTTGAAATTTTTTCAATATTATCCTTGGCTGCTGCTTCCATACGTTCCAAGTATTCCAAACGTTCCTTGGTCTCTAGCTCCCAGGGTTTTTTCTTGATATCAGGTTTCACCTCAAGTTTCTTGATCGAGGATGTCGCCTCAATCTCAGATTTGAGTAATGTCACTGGAGCAGATGCTTTGGCAATTCCCAGTGCGTCCATTGCAGCACGTTCCATTGCTTCCATGGATATATCTGCAGTAAATGCATAACCTGGGGCTCCATTGTAAAAAACATGGAATCCTGCACCAGCTCGACGCATGGTCTTGAAATTATTTAGTCGACCGTTGTCTTTAACTGCTGTACGTAAGGTGAGGTCATCGTAACGTGCGTTAACAAATGATGCACCTGCAGCTGTGGTTTTCTCAACAATCTTGTTTAAATCATCGAACATAGGTAATCGGTGATGGTTATTACTTTACGTAGTTTTTAAATACCAACGTTCAACCTATATTGAATTGTTTGATTCAATCGAAGTGAAGTAAATCACTATGGAATATTCATTTCTTTTTTTACTTTGATGATATTTTGCTTTATTTGGAGTTTTTTTGACTAGTGTTGGATTTCAGACCTTCCGATTGTTTGCTCAGATCGCAACCAATTAGTATAATTTTCGTTGTATTCCAACTTGAGACGATTTTTCAGATTTTTCCAATGTCTTCCATGTTTCAACACTACCGATGATGACGATAAGAATCGAGAAGAAAAGTACTTTCTGCCCAAATCCAATTTCTACAGGATAATAATCCGATCCTCCAGTCAAATCTTCCATGGTGACATAATTTATTATTGAAACCACAAGTAGAGGAATGATTGAGCTTAGTGCATACAACCTTGACAGTCTAGTAGATTTATTTCCAGATGCGGCTGCCCAGCATAGTGATGGGGCAGCAACGAATATTAATAATCCAAATAGATTGAGAAAATCAAAAAAATATATGTTCCAGAAACTCACTTTAATTGCTGGTAGCACGAATGCAAGTACCATTAATCCTGATGCTATGCGCAATATGTTCCTTGTTGATTCTTTGATAGGTTGAGAATTCATATACTCACAACTAATTTGATTATTATAAATACAGCCCAATAAAGGCTGAATATTGCTGCTAAAAAATGAATTGTTCAGTTAAGGCATTGGCTCATCGCCAAGTAAATGTTCATGAAAGATAAGATCCAAGAACCGGCGAATCATTGTGGCAGTGAGGCCCCAAATCGATGTTTGACAGTATGGTAATAGATGAAACCACCGTAAATAGCCTTTCCGATCACCAAAATTATAGAATGCACTGGTATAATTTGCAGTATTAAAAAAATGACTTAGTGGGATGACAACAGTACAATCTGTTTCCTCTGTTCTGGGATAATATTGATTGAGCAAAAAAGTTTCCATCCCCTCTTTGTCCACATCAACAGGGGTTTTTGTCACCACTGCTCGAACGATGTATCCTGAAGATGAAACATACTCATCTTGTAAGCCGATAAATTGTACATTTTCAGGTTCCAATCCCACTTCTTCTTCGGCCTCACGAGTAGCTGTATCAAATAGTGTCTCATTAGGTTCAGATATCCCTCCTGGAAAAGCCATATCTCCAGGATTCTTTCGCAAATGGTTGGACCTTTTCTCTAAAAGTAAGTAAATATATTCAGGTTCGAATTCTATCATTGATTTAGGGTAGAAGAGGTTGAATAAGACTGCAGAAGGAGTTGATTTGAGATTCTCTCTACGTTTATTTGAAATAAGCTGTTCTTCTCGTTCATCCAGAATGAGTGTTACATAATCAAAGAAATGATCTATACTTGAAAATCGATTTTTTATATGTTGTAAGTTGGCAGTATAGTCATTCATTCTTGACAAATGAGATGAAAAGTTGATATTTGATTAACTTTTAGGTTCGAGATAATAATGATCAAGTCACTATCCTAAAGATATATAAAATAAAATGATTTAATATTCATACTTGGTAGAACGTAAGGCAGGAATCGGTGAGATTGTTTATGGTAAACCACCTGATATTCTCTCCGCACTGGCACTTGGATCATGTATAGGTGTGGTAATTTATGATCCTCTCATCAAGGTGGCTTCACTAGGTCATGTGAGCCTACCTTTGATAGATGAAGCCATGCGTAATGCCCCTCGTCGATTAGAAGAGACTCCTGGGAGATATGCGGATGTCGCAGTACCAATAATGATTGAGAAACTCAAAGAGATGGGTGCAGTCAAACTCAAGGCAAAATTGGCAGGTGGAGCTCAGGTATTTAATATCAAGATTGATAAAAGTCTACCTTATCTAGGAGAGAGAAATTATCAAGAGGTAAAACGACAGTTGGAAATACATAGAATCAAAGTTGTTGCCGAGGATGTTCTTGGTAGATGGAGCAGGACGGTAAAGTTTTATCCAGAAACTAGTATCTATCAGTTACGCAAAGTAAAACTACGAGATCACACACGACAGGAGTATCATATAGCAAAAGCATTTATCTAGAATCATCCCAACACAAACATATATTAATCTCTGAAGTACAGATTCTCTATGAAGTTCAGTAAATTACTGATAATTGTCTTGCTCTGTAGTTTATTCCCCGTATCTGCTCAAACCACTTCTTGGGATTTGAAACCATATCCGGAGCTAATTAGAGACTGGGATAATCTATCACTGCTCTATTCTGGCTATCACAATAGCTCAATGGTCTATGATGAATTGAAACAAATAGAATCAGTAGAACCCTTGGTTGATATGGAGGTAATTGGTAATACATACCAAGATAAACCAATTTATGCACTCAGAATAACCAATGAGTTGAAAGACTATCAAAAAGCTAAGGCTTTGATTGTAGCTCAACACCATGGTAGAGAACAGATAACCATTGAAGATTCACTGCGTTTAATTCTAGATCTTATCAATAATTACGGAGTTGATGATGAGATAACATCATATCTTGATTCTGTTGAGTTATATATTATTCCTGCACTTAACTTAGATGCACTAGATTTGGTGATTGAAGGGAATCACTGGTTGAGAAAGAATCTCCATCCCTATGATAATGATGGAGATGGTAAATTTGATGAGGATGGGCCTGAAGATGTCAATGGTGATGGTAAGATTTCATGCTTTGATGTGTATGAGAAAGAGGGTGATTCACAGGAGTATCTACCATCCAGTTATGAATGTACATATTTTGAGGGAATAGATAATGATGGGGATGGTTTGATCAATGAGGATCATCCTGGTTTTACCGATCTTAACCGAAATTATCCTGTGGATAGAGATTATGGAGAATTGGTAGATACTCAATCACAGGTGTATGCTGGTCCTGATGCTTTCTCTGAACCAGAAACTCAGGCTTTTAGAGACTTTGCCATGCAACATTATTTTGCCATGGCTTATTCTTTGCATTCGGGAATTAATGCAACATATTTTCCCGTAAATTATGGTTATTGGCCAGAACCTCAATTATACAATAGTATTGGATCAGATTTATGGTCAATGTTACCTCCGAACTATCAAGATCCCAATAATATTCCAAAATATCATACCTATGGTCCTGGTCACTGGGAATCTTGGATGTATATCGAACGTCGAACACTAGTACCCATAACCTTTGAAGTGTATCGAAATGCATCTTCAGTAGCAAATACTGCATTTGTAGTAAAAGAGGATAATGATACCCACTATATTGAGGAATGGACTGAGATCTACGGATATTTCGCACCAGATAGCAAATTTCTGGATCTGCATTATCAAACTATAAGGGATGCCCTGTTGTACATCTTGGAGTTGACACCACGATTAGATATCGTATCAGAGAATACAGGATTACTGAGTATCACAAATCTTAGCCCAAGGATATCAACTATAGACCCAATCTATCATAAAAATGCTGCTGAATATTTCGATATAATTCAAGCTGGTACAATAGGGACTATATCTTTAGAATCAGATTCTGAAACAATTACTATTGGAAATGATTTTACAGGGTACTATGTTCTGGAGAAAAGTACTACGGTTGAAACTCCTCACAACCTATCATTCCTCGTAGCAGTATTATTAATCCCAATAGTTCGTTCTAAACGGTTTTTGAAATAATTTTCACTCTGTCTATCCATAAATTAACTGAAATCTTTATTTCTTCTGCTTTCTCATGGGATATTTTCTTTCTATGAATATTTGCTTCATTGAGTTTCGATTTAAATCCACCCACAATTCGCCCAGTATATTCCTTGTTCTCATTTTCTGCAATTTTGTGTTTAGAGTTAAGATAATTCATTAAATCAAGTATCTCCTCATTTGTATCCTCCAGAGCTTCGATTCCATCTAATAAGTCAGAAAGATCTTCTAATAAGGTTAATAATTCAACTACATTAAGTCTAATACGTGAATCTCGTTTGCTTAAGGTAGCATTATCTACAAGCTTATTTAGGTAGCCTAGTCTCACTCCTAGGATGAAAAAAAGGGAGGTGGATAACTCCATATTTTTGGATTATCATGATAGTTTTTTTAAAAATTCTTTGTTCATCATGAGAAAAATACATATCAGATGTGTTTTAATTGCTAAAATTCGCTTACTTATCAATATGGCTAATTATGAAAAATTATCTTTTATCAGTAATTTCTGCCTAACACATATATTGTGATCATTTCAGAAGCTAATTATGAGAAAAACCGTTATACTTACAGGAGCAGCTGGAGGTCTAGGTTCAGCTACTGCTCATCGACTGGCAAAATCTGGCTATGATTTAATTATTACAGATATATTTGAACCAAAAAACCTTGCAGAAGAGCTGGGTTCTTATGATATTGAAGTAAAAGCATTAAGAATTAATGTAGCTGATGAGCAATCAATATTTTCTTTAGTCAAGGAAATTCAAATGACAAAGGGTTTGTATGGTTTGGTCACCATGGCAGGAATAACCAGAGATCGTACTATAAAAAAGATCAGTATGGAGGAGTGGGATACAGTACTTGACATCAATCTAAAGGGAACCTATCTAATGATCAAGCATGTGGGTCCATTACTACAAGGTGGTTCAATTGTCACTATTGGATCTGTTGTGTCCAAATTTGGCAACTTTGGCCAGGTGAACTATGTGGCCTCCAAAGCTGGAGTGGAGGGTATCTCTAAAGTTGCAGCTCGTGAATATGCAAAACAGAATATTAGAGTAAATTGTATTCTCCCTGGCTTTATCCAAACTCCTATGACTGACAAAATTCCTGTAAAGGGTATCCAAAGTATCGTCAACCAGATTCCACTTGCTAGGATGGGTCAACCAAGTGAAATAGCAGATGTTGTGGAGTTTCTGATTTCTGATAAATCTAGTTACATTACTGGATCCTCCATTCATGTGAATGGTGGCTTATGGATGGGATGAATAGTGATAATGGATAGGGAACCTCAATAAAAAAGGGCTAATAGCAGCTCTGATCGCATTGTCTATATCAATTGGTAATATGAGTAGTCATTTTGAGATGAATCCAGTGAATTAATTATTATGGTTTGTCGAAATCAAATTTTTATTTGCTTATGGGTGGCGAAAAAGGCTCATTCTATTGCATTTTGAGTGCAATTGTTATGAAGCTTAATTAGATTTGTTTCATAATTGCATCTTTCTCTTTCTTAAGATAATTATTGAGAAAGTGAAACAAAATATACTTGGTAATATTTTGAAACCACTTGTATATTTGCTAGTCTGAGAAGAGATAATCGTTGTAGTTATGACTAGTGTTGAGCTAATTCCTGTATTGCTAATGTCATTTGTACTTGTTTGTTCTGAAATTTCAGTATACCAAGATGTTGGATATTGAATACTTATGATAGGAGATATGAAATCTGAACCATTGGTTCTTATTGCTTCATTCCTTAGGCTATCTTCTACACTAAAACTAGATATGAACACCTCCTCGCTCCAATTTGATCTTATTAGAATGTCCAACAATGAGAAGGAATTTTTCATTCCAATATATTCATGATTATCAATTATAGGATCCTCTAGTTGTCGATAATAAGAAAAAATATCATTATTAGCTGCAAATTCGATATATTGCATCGGAAAGGGTGGATAATAAGAATATATCTCTGCTTTATCAGACATAAATGCTTGAACTTCAATACTGTCTAAAAAGTTCATACTTGTTGAATTTAAGATTATATTATCTATTTTTGGTGCATCACTATCTGGTGCATCATAAGTATATAGTGTCCTTTCAAAGGTTGCATTGAAATCTTTTTCATGAGTATAAACCCACTCATTATAATTATCATCCTTTACAGTTAATGTACGTAATTGTAAGGATACTGGCCAACTGGATGGGATAGTTTCATTGAAAATCCAAGAATCACCATCAAATTCTAACCACATTGAATTCCTAAATGTGGAGTTGGTTGTTCCATATTCTGCAAATACATAGATTATATCCGTTGTATTGGTAAGTGTAAGATCGATATTCCAATAATGAATATTTTCAGCTAAAGTTTCTCCAAAAACTAATGAATCAATTTCTGGAGTGGGTATAAATTCTCTACCGTCAAGAATGGTAATATTCATTTCTTCAAAATCTAACTCATGGTATAATGTGAGAGTATTTAATTCAAATATTTTATAATATTCAATTTCAATTCTATCTACATACATAAAATCTGGAGAATAACTCCTAACAGAAAAAGAGAGTGAAAAATCTCCGGTAGTTCTGTTTAAAATGGTAGAATATGGTCCACCAGCAAAAGAGATATCAGGAGCATTGCTAAGAAGGAACATCCTTAAACCATATATGGATGGGATATAATCACCAATTATTTTTCCTGAAACTTCAAGGGTTTCATTCTTATATAATGAAGTATTTTGAGCAGAAATAGATTCAAATTGGAAATTACCTTGATTGATACCTGAATTATCATAGTCAGTATTTAGGTCTAGGATTGGAGATGTGAATGATTCATTATTATTGACATAGAAAGTCTGACCAAACATATTATATATGAATCTAGAAACAAAAATATATCTTGGATCATCATTGGAAATTGCAAATTCTCCTCTCCATAGGGTATTTCCATTATTTTTCATATTTCCAAAAAATGGAATCGTATAATAATTGTCCGCGATTAAATATACACGAATTTTGTCAACTGTAAAATATTCATTTACAGTTACTGTTACGATAACAAAATCACCAGTTGAATTACTAATTTTATCTAGGGTCAAATCCTCTATTAAAAATGGTGGTGTGAAAACAGTTACTGTCTCGTTAATTTGTATATTACTAGTTGTAGGTAAAATAAAACTACTTATCATTAGAAAAAGTAGTATCTTCCGAGTTTCCATTGATTCATTTAAATATAAATAATATATAAAATATTACATTTTTTGAATTATAAAAATTAACTTATTTAAAAAGAAGTTGCTATAACAAGGTAATTTCTATACTACTTACAATAAGAATATGGTTTAACACAAGCATTATAAATTCAAATTGTTAAATAAATTAGTAAGAATATAATTACAATTAAAGGAACCTTTGATTAGTAAATATTTAACTCTTCATGTCCTAAATTGGCTATTATCAAATAACGATATGAAGATAGTAAATGATACATAACTGCAAGGAGCTGCTGGAGACAAGGGTATTTGTTTGGGAAATCAATTAGTGACAAAGATATTCTAATGTTTGAATATTTACTATGATATTTGCTCTAATTCGTCAAATAACAATTCCCGCTAGCAGGAAAAAGAGGGTCCAAGATAGAATGAGTACAAGTAATAATCCAACTAGATCCAAGACTATACCTATTCTGAAAATCTCCTTCACTTCATAAAGACCAGTATTGTATGCCATCATGGTCGGTGGAGTCCCGATAACTATTGCAAAATCTAGTGAGCAGGTGATTGCAATGAGTATGGCAAGGACTATGGGGTTGAGGTTGAGCACTATTGCCAATGGCATGGCAATGGGTATGAGTATCGCTGCACTGGCTGTATTTGATGCTATAGCAGTAAGTAATAATGCCACGAGTGCAATGATGGTCATGATGAGCACCATGGGCAGACTGCCAAGATTGCCGAGTTTGGAGGCAATATAATCCGCAAGGCCTGTTTCAATAATAACATAACCCAATGATAATCCACCACCAAAGGTGATGAGTGTTGGCCAATTAATCTCTCGTAGGTCCTCATTAGTCACCTGGCCTGTGAAGAAGAAAAGAACTGCCCCTAGCACTGCAACTACTGACGTACTGATTCCATGCCACTGAGAGGTCAACCACAGGGTGATGATGATAACAAATGTAATACTAACCAGAAACTGGTCAAGATTCATCTTCTCTTTCTTAACTTTCTCCATACTCTTCTCCTTGGCAATTTTCAGCTTCTCTTCGCTGGCATCTGGTTTGAATACAAACCATAGATAGAAGAAGACAAGTGGTACCATTATGATGACAACAGGTACTCCAAACATCATCCATTCAAGAAAATTTATATCATAAGTGGCATTATAGCTCTTCAGGAATTCTGCCGCAATTATATTAGGTGCAGTTCCTATAAGCGTTCCTATACCCCCAACTGTTGCAGAATAGGCAATACCCAGTACCATGGTTTTCTTGTATGATTCATCCTCCAGCTCAGCAGATTTTATTATGGTGAGACTGATTGGGATGAGAATGGCAACTGCAGCAGTATTGGACATGAACATGGAAAAAAATGCAGCCAGAGCCATAAAAGTTAACATCAGAAATTTTGGCTTGGCTGGTACTGCAGCTATGATCCGATATGAAAGAAATTTATCCAAACCACTTCTATCCATAGCCTCTGCCATCAAAAACCCTGCTAGGAATAAAAATATTATCGGATTGGCAAAATTCTTGAATGCAGCCGTGGATGTATCAATATCTGAGAGAACAATCACCACGGGAATGATAAGTGAGGAAGCTGCTAGGGGTACTAACTCTGTTAACCAGAGGAAAGAGATCAATAAGAGTAGGCCGAGGCCTATATCTGAGTTCTTGAGGATACGTACCTCAAATAATACATTACCATCATCAACCGAGCTACCAGAAAAGCTCACAATCTTCTTGGAATCTAGAATCTGTCCTGTGTAATCCTCAATACCAATTTCCTGATTGAGTATACCATTATTAAATTCCTCAGCATTGAAGAATATCACCTCTCCCACCTTTCCAGGGTAGAATTTCCAGTAGGTGATTTTGATCGTATCAGTGCCATCAGTTGCATATATGATGGATTGATTGGTGGGAAAATCTAGATCTGAATCTACATTAATGGAGAATTCTGCAGTCAACGCCTGATAACTGACCTCGACGGTGTATTGTCCATCAGGGATGGGATTTGGGGCAATAATATATCCAGAAACAAAGAGAATTAAAGCTATCAGAGCTAAAAGGAATTTCTTTCTGTTAAAGTGAATATCACGCTTCAACTCATCAACAATTGCATCAAGAGTGTCTGGAAGGAGTGGATAGTCTTTTACCATTAAGTGGATATTTTGATAAGCTATAAAGAAATTATTGAGAATAGTGAGTATTTTGTTGGAGAAATCAAGATTTTTGAGAAGAAATGTAATTTGATTTATCGAATTGAAACAAATTTTGCTGAAAAATCATTCAATTAACTAAAATTCATTGTCTATACATAAATAGTTAATTATGAAATATTTCTCATGTCTAAGTTCAACTTCCAAAGACATAAATTGGAAGAAGGAGAAGATTACTATCAAACCGTGGCCTTAGAAGCCTCACAATATGAGGTTGTAGACACTATTGCAAAAATCATGAGTGAGTACACCGAAATAAACCTGCTACCCATGAAAGGATTTATTTGGAAGGCATTACATGATTGGCAAGTTTCTGCCCAAATACCGATTGCTGACGTGGTTTCTATGAAACCAGAGCAGAGAATCGAGATGGTGGGTGAAATATTTGATTTCCTTTCAAAATTGCTGGAATCCTTTCTATTGAATTCATCAGACAGTTCCAAGCTAGATACTGCAATAAAAAATGCCTATGATCATTACAAACAAACTTTTGCTCATAGATGAAGAATTCATTCTGATCAGATTCCTGTAATCAAGAATGAATAAAAGAATGAGGGGTGAATAATTATTTGAGCTTTGATGCAATTAAATCTGCAATTTTGCGCATCTCCACCCTGTCTGTCTCATCAAAGGCAGCATAGGTTTCGGAATCAATATCAATCTGGGCATAGATCCTGTTTTCATCCTCTATCAGTACCACAATCTCTGAAACCACCGTTGTGGAACAGGCCAGGTAGTTATCCAGCTCAGCCACATCCTTTATGATCTGATCCTGATGATCCTTGATCGCAGTACCACACACTCCCTTTCCATAGGGAATAAATACATGATCTGTATGTTTTCCAACATAATAGGGATGCAGTGTGAGATCTTTGCCTTCCTCATCAAGTACGTAGATTCCAGTCCAGTCATAATAGGGGATAGTAGCCAACTCATCAATTGCTACCTTGTATATCTCCTCAGGTGATAGTTCCTGCTCATAAGCATGGTGAATTCTTTCAAAGATACTCTTGTATTGTGCAATCTTTTCTTCTTTCTGCATATTTCACAATGATTTGTATTTAGTAATAAATTCAATTATTCCAATACAGTATAATTTAATCAATTTAGAATGTTTATATGATGTCTACTATTCAACTATTATAACATCGATTGCAGCAATGCAATTTAATGCAATAAGTCCGAGCTAAAAAAATATATATTGATTACTAATCATTCATTCACATGAATATAGAAGATATCAATTCATATCTACAAAAACAAGATTATGTTAGCTTGGCGACATCTGATGGAGATCAACCAAGGGTTAGAACATTGGCATTGGTTAAGTACAACGCTAAGCTATGGATGGTTACCTTTACAGGAACTGCAAAACTTGCTCAGATTGAAAGGAACAATAAAATCGAAATCTCCTTTGATATTTATGAGGAGAAAAAAGCAGGTTCTATTAGAGGATTGGGTACTGCAAGAATTTGTGATGATATGAATCTCAAAAAATCAATAATTCCATCAATATGGTTTTTTGATAGGTATTTCAATTCTATCGATGATCCCAATTACCAGCTAATCGAATTAAATATTCATCAGTATGAAGTACAGCATCCTGTTAGTAAAAAAATGTATATCGTTGAAGGATAAAACCATATACTGCAAACTGTATTCCAATTCAGTATAATTTTGTAGTACTAGCAATATAGAAAATCTAACCTTAAGAAAAATCTTCACATTGAACTGTCATCAGTATTATATATTGATATGTAGGGAGACACATTGTTAATAGATGCTTCGTAAAGATATTGAGATATTAATGGATACAGGTATTCAACCATTATGGTATAAGATACTCAAATCAATTCTTCTTGTTAGTTCTTTCATAATTACATGGCTATTAGTAGGATATCTGTGGGTAATTGTTATCTTTGTTCCATTAGTAATTTCAGGAATTCTCGTTCATATTTCATATAGGGTAAAAACAAAAGGTTTCTCAACTGAGTGGGCTGGATTGAAACCTGTTGGTGAAGGTGATCGGAGGATTGGTTTCCAATACTATGTGATGATCTTTTCTGGTTGGATAGGTTTTTCAATTATTTTCTATCTGTTACTTATGTAATTATTTGATCAAACTTTCTCTACCAAATAACTTTGAGGCTATAAAGAGAGAAGCAGCAACGAATAAAAACAAGTAACCAAAATGGAGGAACATATCGCCCATTATGCTTCCTGTGATGGCGTACGTTGAGTACGTTTCAGGATACATTCCCTTGTTAAGAATCGCAATACTGTGCATCCAAGGAATGATATACATCCAGGTAAGACCCTCAGGGAAAGAACCCAGCATGGCAGTCATACCCACGATAATTGCTGGTAGGAGCATAACTGCCACATATGTTCCCTCTGCTGATTGAGTATCCTTGGCAATTGATGCCAGTGATATACCAATCCCAAGAGCCACAAATGCAGTGAGCATCACCATGAGAACTACTGCTGAGATAAGCTGAAGATTAACATCAATGGCAAGAAAATCAGCACCATCGATCTCTTCTGCTGTGTTCATCATAAGTCCAAAAAGTAACAGCCCAACAATATTGGAAACCGCAAAAAGACATATAATGATGATTCCAGCAAGTACTTTGGAAATAAGAACATCAACTCTTCTTATTGGTAGGACAAGTAAGCTTTCCAAAGTTCCCTTCTCCCGTTCACCAGCAAACGCTGCTGATACATAGGGTGCAGGAGCCATAACCGTAAGGATGATGATCAGATATGAGATAAAACCAGTGGAAAATTCATTACTGGCCCCCTCTTCTCCCTCATACACTACGGTTGAGAATTCAGTTGCAGATCTATGTTCCACATTTAATTGAGTGTATGGAGGATAACTGTAAATGTTATACAATGCTCGCTGAATATCAGAAGCAAACATGCCATCATTTGGATGATGAAGAATGAATATCATCCCTGGAATAAAGGTTGAAGTATACTGATTAATAGCTGAGGTATAATTTGCTAGTATGAATACAACAGGATTTGTATTACCCTCTCGTATCAGATCTGATACTTCATCAAACGTCATATTATCTAACGAGTAATCTACTACTGTTTTATATAATGGCAGAGATTCATTATCCACCTGCAATAGAAGATCTTGAACAAGCATCTGGCCCATATTATGTGTGCTGTTTCCAATATCCTTGTTGATGATATAGAAGGTCTCACCCTCGTATGGTGCTTCCACCTCTTCTGTTGTAAGATTGACTACAAATAGTTGAATTCCCCCTTGAAAAGCCCACATAATTATGGGTAAGAGGATGAATGATATGACTAAGTATCGACTTCGTGATGCAATACGTAGTTCCTGCTTTATTAGACTAAAAATTTTCTGCTTTCTCATGATTAACCCTCCAGTTTGAGTACCTTATCCTGCAGTTTTGCACTGATAGCGAAACTGAGAAAGATGAAAGCTACAAGAATCACCGCATGGAGAAATATATCAAGGCCGATATAAGGCGTGATTTTCGAGGCCATGTCTGAATTTGGGAATAAATACTTGACAAGTATCGCTAGTGCATGGGTCCAGGGTATGAGATACAGTGGATGAATACCATCTGGGATACCATTGATCAGAATAATCAATGCAAGAATTGCAAATGGCATAGCTATAACCAGATTATATGTACCCCCTGCGGATCTACTATCCTTGACGGCTGAGGTGATAGCGATACCCAATCCATATGCAGTGGTGGCAACAAGAAGGATAACAAGAAATATCAGCATAATATCCCCAAAGCTGAGATTCATATCCTGAAATTCACCCTCTACATTGCTATTTTCGTAGATAACTTTACTCAGGAAATTGAATAACAGCATACCAAAAATATTCACAACCGAGAATATCGATAGAAAAATCGATCCAGATAGAAATTTGGTCATCATTATCTCAAACTTCGATATTGGTAGGACTAGTAGTGATTCTAAAGTTCTCTTTTCCCTTTCCACTGCAAAACCATTGGTTACTAATCCTGCAGGAGCTATCAAGGCACCATAGATGGAGAAGAAGGTGACAATGAATACCTGAAATCTATCCACCGCCTCTTCACCATCCATTGTCAGGCCGATTCTACTGGAATATGTCACGTGATCATATGATGCAATCAAAAATGGTGGAGTATTCATCAGATTATTCAGTTCCCATAGTACTTGATTACCTACTTGATTATCATTGGGCAGGGCCAACACTTTGACAGTAGGGGGCAAAGGTGCAGAATTATCGTAATTATCATAAACCCTAGTGAAATTATGCTCTACTATGACAAGAGGAGAATATCGTTTATCGAGAACATCCTGTTGAATAGTATCATAACTCAGCTGCGGATTACTGGGATCCAGAGAGTAATCCAGTAATACCATGGTGAAATTATAGATTCTTGATGCATTATTTGAAGTCTGATAATCGAGCACTGCCTCAATAAGCTCGCCAAAATTATACGTGCCATTGCCAGAATCAAGATTAACAAAGTAAAATGTCTCACCTTCAAGATTCTTGGATTCTTCAGTATTTAGATATAAAATTCCTGCTTGCAATCCCCAAAGAAGCATAGGCATGAAGAGAATAATGATCAGGATTGATTTGGAGCGAATATTCCGCTTGAATTCCTGTTTGGCCAAGGCATACAGTTGGGTATACTTGGTCACACCACACCCTCTCCTGTGAGAAGAACCTCGAATACATCCTCGAGATGAGCAGCTTTGAATTTCTCCTCCAGTTCATCTGGAGTTCCAATTGCAGCTAATTTACCATTAACCATGATCCCAATCCGATCACAGAGTAAATTCACTTCCGTTAGATCATGAGTGGTGAGTACTATTGTTTTCTTCTGATCCTTGGACATTTTTTTGATCAGATTACGAACAGTCCTTGCACCAAGGACATCTATTGCAGTTGTGGGCTCATCCAGGAAGATGAGATCCGGATCCATGACCAGGGTTCTGGCAACGAGTACCTTTCGTTTCATACCACCGGAAAATTTCTTGGTCAGATCATCAGCTCTATCCTCAAGACCAATGAGTTTGATTAATTCCTCAGTTTTCTGTCTTATTGTCTCCTTATCTCCGCCATGCATCTCGCCGTAGTACTGAATCGATTCTCTGGCCGTTAAATTCTCATATACTTGGCACTCTTGGCAACAAGGCCGTTTTCTGGCGTATCTTCATCATGTCCTTCTCCACATCAAATCCAAACACAGTTGCTTTTCCCGAGGTTGGTTTTACCAAACCAATCAATGTACGAATGAGAGTTGTTTTTCCTGCACCATTGGGCCCAAGAAGTCCAAATACCTCACCTTCTTTAATAGTAAGATCCACATTGTCTAAAGCGTTTTTATCTCCAAATGTCTTTGTCAGACCCTGTATATTAATTATATCCAATTATTACCACCTTGTCTTATGAAATTGGGAAATATCGCTTATATAAAATAAAGCAATGATCCCAAATATATTTGATAATTATTGTCTGTTGTCTATAATTTTTGAACATTTGCAATATTTTGTCTGATGAAACAGATTAATTGATACACATGAAATTTTATTTGATTCGTTGGTATGAAAATGATACATCGTATTAATGAATAATACACTATTTTTAATATATCAAACTAGATAATTTCTAGCTACTTATTATAAATAGTATTATTAATTTCACTTTTTCATGTTAATGATTACGAAGAGATCTCTTACATTGTACTTATTGACGGCTCTGATTGTCACCATGGCATTCAATGCGACTGCTAACAGATCAGATGATGGATTTTTCACTGATCAAATACCAACAACCACCTATGATACCAGTTATTCTGATACGACCTATGATACAAGTTATACTGATACTTCATATTCAGGTACAACTACATATGACACATCATATACAACGGAATATCCAAGTACAACAACTACAGAGCCACCGACTAGTACAACAGTTCCTCCTACTTCTGTACCAACCACATATACAGATCCCACCACTTCTGATTACAGTACAACAACGGACTATAGTACCTCCACTACGTACACAGATCCCACTTCTTCTGATTACAGTACAACAACGGACTATAGTACTTCCACAACGTATACAGATCCCACTTCTTCTGATTACAGTACAACAACAAGCTATCCATCAACATCAGATTACTCAACTACCGAGACGCAAACAACTATTTGGGATACGACAGAATCACCTACTACGATATTTGAAACCATTGTATCAACCATTACTGAGACCCTTTCATTTACTGACAAGGAAACTGAGACCCAATTCTTTACCATTTCTGTGAATGGTTCTGATACAGTTATTATTTATTTAAGTGAAACAATTCATATTACAGAGATAAGTGAGATATTGGAGACCAAATCTCAACTAGGATCTGCATTTCTTGGAATGATAAGTCTGTTCTCAATCTTTACCATAGCAATGATTAGAAAACGCAGGTAGTTACCAATAATTCAGGACATCCTCTGCAAAACCTAGAAAATTATTAACCTCAATCTTTGTTCCATCATCTAGGATCATAAACCCTGTATAGTATCCAAATACCTGATGCTGAATGGATTTTATAATAAGCAGATTAGTACTGGATGCACGATCTATGGCTGGTTTGAAGGTCATCTCAAATCTACCATCCGATGAGGTAAATTTCCAGTCATCCATGAATTTATCAAATATAAATTCTATATCCTCTATCTTATGGGCCTTACCATCATAGAATAACATATTCTCACTCGCTGGAGTTCTATCTGTGAATCCATAACCCAGATTCCAGCCTACACGTTTACCATCAATTACTCCAGATGCTGAGGCCCAATACCATCGATTTTTATATGTCCATGCTCCTCTTCCCCAGTCTAGACCACCAAAACTTGATTGAGGGTCAAAAGTATATTCCTTACCTTTATAGTTGATAGAACCTGATATTGGAAAGCAATTGATTTTCTGGTTATAGTAGAATCTTTTTCTATTCTCTGCCCATGATGTAGCTATTGTGATATTCTCATCTTGCTGATCTACAAGTTCTATCACTGCCTCAATGGGTTCTTTCCCGATAAATCCATCGATTTTCAGCACTCGCCTACCCTCTTCTATGTCAAATGAAATGGTCATTTTTTTGTCACTGAAGTACACATTACCTTTCTTTGAACTGGAAGGCATACCCATCTTTCCTCGGGGTAAGAAACTCATAGTATCTGCTTGATCTACAGTATTTGTGGTGAGATCAAGGAACGCTACTCCTGCAAATCCGATATATCCCAAATCCGCCACGGTAAGGGTAAGCCCAAATTCTTCATTAAGCATATAGTAATAATCCCATTCTTTGATACGCAACCAACTGGCCTTGATTTTTGATCTATCATATTTCCAGAGTAGATCCTTGGCATAGCCCTCCTTGGTGATATGTCCATGCTCATCAAGAAGATCTATCTCTTCTGTAATTTCTGTTTGCATGATGTATTCCAATAATGAGGGATATTGAATATTTCTAGTTCAAGTACTCAATTATCTTTTAACTTAGGTACATTTTTTGCTTTTTCAGACTTAGCATAGGATGAGATCAGGGGTTTGGCCTGAACAATGGGGATACACATCCTTAGCACATCATCAGGACTGATATTTTTATCATTGACGCTGATATGACCAGAAAAATTGATGATTTGTGATTCAAATTCCTTATTAAATTCTCTCAAGAAATATCTCATAGCTCGTTTCAATATTCCTGCAGGTCTATTCGTCTGAAGGATAATTAGGTTTTCTCCAATTCTTTCAAACACTATGTATCCATTATCATTATCTCCTATATCATATTCAAATTTGGATAGTTGTAAATCACGTTCACCTACTAACTCCCCTAGAATTGTATTGACACTGGTAAGTGATGGGGCCACAAGAAAATCACTGGTATCCATGGTTTCTTTGAACTCAACCGCATAGAATAGCTGTCCTGCTGAGGAAACCACCTGTAAGAACAATACTTTGGATGGAGCGAGATAGACAAAATTTGGGTTTCGTGCATAGAAAATGGAAATAATCAGAAATGTAGGTATCATTAGCAGAAAACCATTGGCATAGGGTTCTAGGCCAGGAATGAACACTTCAAATACTTCTATCACCGAGGCAACAACAAAGATAGCCAGGGCAACTAGGAGTATCCGCAGGTTATTTCTGATGGTAACTGATTCTGAGACGTGATATTGAGCATAGTATACATAAGTAAGAAGAATAGCAATATACAATTGAATTAGATCAAATATTATACTCCCAATTGAAGTTTGTGTGGCCATTGGAAGAAATGTACTCGTTAATAGGATCTCTCCAGATGCTAGATAGTATAGTGATGCAAATACATAAAGGCTGACTAGACTTGTTAATATGCTAATTCTTAGGTTATTGAAAGAATCTGAGAGAAACTGTTCACACATGAAATATAAAATGATAAGAGCAGCAAAATGGAAAAATTTCACTGGATCTACAAATAATGCATGATCCCCCTTGGATAATGAGAACACTACCCATTCATCTTGAAAATACAATTTGAATATCTGCACAAGCCCCATGATAAAGGTGGTGGCAAAAATTCCAATCATCCAATCTAGAGCATTAACATTTGTAGTTTTTCGCTTGTAAGCAAACAATGAGGTTAATCCTCCAGTCAGAATTAATATTATAATAGGAGGAAGTAAATCACCTAGTTCAACAGGTTCCATATTTTGTTTTTGCCAATACTTGCTTAATAAAGGTAATGAGTAATTGGAACCGTTTTGATTAAAGCTAGTACCTAATTTCGATATTGAGGATATTAACTAAGAAAATTGGCCTTGATAAAATCTAAGTTGTAATCAGATGATCCAAGTGATTTTCTCACATTATACCTCGTTTCTCTGATTCTTTTACGCCCTCTGAAGAATATTCTATCAAATAACGATCGATGTTTACTATAAGAGGCCAGCACTTTTCTACCTCCTTTGAGACTGATAACATCAAGCACATTTCCCTGATAAAAGAGGAGTTGACCATTATCAAAGCTGATGGATTTCTTGTTAAAGAGTTGCTGAACAAGTTGATTGACCAACCTGGTTGATATTTCATTCTCAGGGTTGAGGACTGTGATCTTCTCACTAATTGAATGTACTAGTTTTGATTGATCATTATCTATAGTACGGGCTAGAATATCTATGGTGGGATTAACCTCCAATGCGTGCATAGCTATAGAACTCATGGTTCCAATTGATTGTGAGGTAAGTATCAATTTATCAGCCTCAATGAAATCTGAATCATCAGTTTCTGATTTCACAATCAGTGATGTAATACTGATTTTTTTGAGATTATATTCCTCATGAATGATACGTAATAGTATGGAATCTAACTTTGAGACCTTTTCTATACTCTCAATCTCATAAATTTTTTTGGTGATTTGATGGGTAATAGTATTGATTACTTCAACTGAGATGAGTCTTTTGATATTTGTAATATCCAGTTTCATTCGTTTCAATTGATTCTCTTTCTTACTCATCTCATCTGATTTATTTTCGTGTTTCAGCAATTCTATCTCATAGCCCAAGAGTTTACCCATCATGAAATCTAGATGTTGTTGTAAATGACTTCTATTATCTTGGAATTGGGAAATTTGTTGATGAACCTGTGTAGTTGATGTATAGGATCGTTCTGCAAGGATAGATGTCTCGATGTTTGGTACATCACCTAATTTCTCTATAGATTCTTCTATTTCCTTTATCTGTAGCATAATTCTCTTTATCTTGCTGTCAAGCACCCTCGATTCCTCATCAGTGTATTGATTTTGCAACTGCTCAAGGGATTGTTTTAATTCAGTTGCTGAGATTAAATTCCTTGATTCAGTTTTCAGTTGTTTGATGAGTAGATGAGATTTTTCCTTACCAAGAGTAATCTGAGTGTGAAAATCTTGCTCTGCGATAGTTCTCAACTCTTGATCATGTTCCACTATGGTTATCTGATCTGCATAATCAAAAGCAGCACTCATAATACTTCTACCAAGTTCTCCATATCCAACAATTACAAGTCGTTTATCATCATCAAGCTGCACAAAATTACTTTGTAGGTTGATTATCAAGGAATCCAAGCCTGTTCTATTACCAGCGATAAATATTTCATCGGCATCTTGTAGTGAGATTCCCTTTTTTATCTCTATAAATTCTCCACCAATAATTTTGCCCATAATATGGAAATTAGTTTCTGATAGTATTTTTTTTAAGTTATCCTCATCTTCAGATGCAAAATTGGGTATTTTCAAAAATTCCACACCATCTGGCATCTCAAAACCAGTCTTTTCTAACCTGACACCTGTAAACATGTGATGCAGTTTTTCTCCCATGTATTCATACCTATTAAGTTCTGTTATTATATTTGATGTACGATACAGCTTAGGTACAACTTTGGGATCTGACTCAGCGATAATCACCAGATCATCAGGATTATCGTTGAATAATCGAGCTGCTCTGGCAGAAAATAAAATTGTATCTGTATCTTTGAAGGTGAATATGATACTTTTTGCTCTTGATATATTTGCCTTTTTTAGGTTCTCAATGGTTGCTACATTACCTGTTAAGGCTGAAAATCCATCCGCCCGAGCCTCCTTTACCCTTTCTTCCTTCTCATCTATGACTGCAACTTGAGTATCCCAGAGATTTATACTTTGTGCGATTCGCTTACCAACTGAACTATACCCTGCAATAATGACATGATTTGAAAATCTACTAATTTCCTGTCTAGCTCTGAAGTCAAAATCTATCGCATTTTTGATGATTCTTTGAGTAATACTATTAATGGAGACAGAAATTAGTCCCAAACCAAATACAATGATTCCAACCGTGACATATCTACCTTCTACTGTTGTCGGAGTATAATCACCATATCCGATTGTTGAGATGGTAACGAGAACATAATACAGTGCTATGAAATAATTAAATTCCTCTCCAGCTGCAAGATACGTGTCCTTCTCAAAATGATAAAATAATAACGTACCGGTTGAAATAAAGGTAATCAATGCAATTACAGGCCATTTAATCTCTGATATAATTTTTCTAACTAGGAAGAACTGAGGAAGTTGCATTGACAAACTGATAGAAATCTACTTTATAGGCATTTTCCTATTTAATTTGATAAAAGATTAAGATATTAATTATTCGTAACAGATATTAAACTAGACTGATTTTCTCCTTATAGTAAGAATAATAAATCCAATGCTGAAAATACTCACAAAGATTGATGGAGCTGGAATTGGTAGAGTTGGAGCTGGTGGTCCTGAAGAATTTGTATCAGTCTCACTATTCTGGTTGGTATCTGACGTAGAGACCTCATCTGATGTGCTAAAATCATCTGTGCTAACATTCGATTCAGAAGATGTATCTTCTGTTGTTGTTGGATCAGTCGTTGTCTCAGAAGTATTTTGATTAGTTGTTTCTGTACTAGGATCAGAAGTAGTCTGAGTATCTGAACTGGTTTGGGTTGGATCAGATGTAGTACTTGTATAAGATACGCTTGTTGTATAGGTTGTTGTTGTGATATCAGATGTAGTTGATATTTGTCCATTAGGGTTGTAATCAGCATAATTAAAACCAAAATTGAATGTCAGATATATGTAGCTACTGGTATCGGTTAAATAATCGTAGGCATATACAGATACGTACATGGTAATGTTTCCAGAGTAATAAGTATTATACAAGGTTTCGCCAGGGATTACAACACTAATGTCGGCCCATTCTTCATACTGATACCATTCGGTACCTATATATGTTGAGAATAGGTAATTATCTGGGCTGTAGAAATCAAAGTACATATCCAAATATGAATGCTGTGGTGCATGAATTGATGCGGTAACATTCATGAAGTCTGCATATAATGGACTGGTGTAATATACTGGATTGGCTTGTTGAAAAGTAAGGTATACTGAAGGAATGTCATAAATGGTATGATTGAATGGAACATTATTCAAAGAATGGTCAATACGTAGTGAAAAATTATTACCTAGGAAATTAGCCTCTCCATAAGTGTAGAGGTTATAGAATGAGTCTAAATCTATACCATAGAGTGTATCCACCTTTAGTGTGGTATTGAAGGTATAAATCCCTGTTGTATTGAAAATCTCAAATGTTTCCGAATAGATATACTTCCAGATATTCAAAGATGATGAATAAAAATCAAACCCAAAATAGAAGTTTAGATCAGCAGGAATCTTAGTATTAATAATTACATCAATTAAGAAATGATCTGTTAGTCCATTATTATTAACATCTATGGGCATAGGTGTACTATATTCTATGTTAAATAATCCAGAATCGAATTTTGTACCATTAGTACTATCTTGGAGGTAATAATCATAGATAAAAGTCGAATCCTGGTTATTATCGTAATGATAACCATAAGTATAGAATTCTAGTAATATATCCGTGTAATTCTGATAACTAGTTTTTGGTAATATATATGTCGAAAACGTGAAATTAGACACATCCACATCATAGAAGTAAATCCAGTTATTATTGATACTATCAATATGATACTCAAAATATCCCGAGTATACATAACCATAGGTATAGAACTCTAGCTCTCGGGCAAACTCATTCACTTGAACTGTTGTTACAATTTCGATGATATCCACACAGGAACATGTAGATGTTACATTGTTGGTATCCAAATCACGATAGAAGATATTCTGTTGAGTAATGATTGCTGGAGGGAGATCAAATAGTGTGTAATCCAACCAGAATGTATATTCAACCACACCCAGATAGGAGGAATTTGCATTATAGTTCTCATAAACATACCCAAATAAGTTTACGTAGCCGATATACCCAGTTTGATAGAGATATTCTGATTCAAAAATCCCGGTAATAGTTGTATTTCCTTGGAAGGAAATATATCTTTGAGAGTAGGTTGAGGCTATGTAATCACCGCTATCGTTCTTATAGAAGTACATATCCATGGTATACTCTCTTTGTCCAAGAGCATAAATCCCAACAGATACATTGAGGAAATCAAAATTACCATTAGAATCAGTATCTATGTACTCAAATGCAGGATAAGGGTTGGATATATAGCCAATCTCATTCAGACCTAAAGTATCCTGATTGAGTATTGAAGAGCTATATTGTACTCCTAATATTAGCATTGTGAATATGATGTAAAATTTTAGATTTTTCATGTTTCAGTACTTATCTTGGGTTATCTTTCCTTATAAACTTTCGTTAATTCGAACAGTGTTATTTTGCATTTTCCGAGCTTCTAGCGATTAACTATTGATATTATATCATTTTTGAGAATTTGATTCAACAAGTACTTAATTTATTTTTGATTAATTAATCTCCAATATTCCTTCATCTCTTCATTTTGCTTAAGAAGATCAGATAATTTTCCATTTGTTACTAACCTACCACGTTTCATTAACAATATCTGATCAGCTTGTTGTAATACAGACTTTCTGTGTGAAACGATAAGATAAGTAGCCTTTCGCTTTTTGAATAATTTGTCCCAGAGCTGCTTCTCTGTCTCCACATCCAGTGCAGAGCTTAAGTCGTCAATTACGTAGAGTTCTGGTTTTCTGATAAACATTCTTGCAGCTGCTACACGCTGTTTCTGACCACCGGATAATTTTACTCCTTTCGGTCCTATGACAGTATCCAGTCCATTATCAAAATTCTGCATATCTTCATTCAGTATTGCTTGGTCTATGGCATCTAATAATTGATCCTGTTTCTTGGGTAAGCCCAATAAGAGGTTATTCTTGATACTATCTGAGAATAATTTAGGTACTTGAGATACATAGGCGGAGATCGGAGGAATGAAAAAATCCCCAGGAGCATCTACAGGCTCATCATTGTAATATATTTCACCAGTTTGTTTGGGTAATAAACCTATGACGGCTTTAAGAAGGGTACTTTTACCAGATCCTACCTCACCGGTTATGACATTGAATGTTCCAGGTTAGAGTTCAAAATTTATATTTTGTATTCCATTCACCGAATCTCTGTAGTTATAACTTAGATTCTCAATCTTCATATTTCTGAATACATTACCATTAAGTGGTGTATCTGTAATTTCAGGGAATTCTTTATTGAAATAGATCTCCTTGTGCTGTGTGAGAAACTTGTAAGAAACATCATCCTGCTCTGATTTGATGATATTGAACATACGATCATAAGATATTCTAGCTCGTTGATACCAGGCCAATAATTCCCCTAATTCTATAGATACTGTGGATATCCAGCCATAGAAGCCTGTAAAGAGAATGTAATCACCCACAGAGAATGAACCCTCTTGGATAAGAGTAGCAATCAACAGCAGAAGAATACCTGTGGAATAGGAGCTGACACTTTCTGAGATACTGCGTAGTAATCGATTGAAAGTACGATCCTTAACTACGGCTTTTCTCCTATTCTCATTTATTTCCTCAAAATAGTCAAAGACATTAGCCTCTGCATTGCTAACTTTTATAGCTTGAACAGAGTTGAATACTTCTGCGATTGTTCCAGTTACAATTCCTGCGTGTTTTCTTGCAACCTTTCGTAATTCTCTTACTCTATTCTTGAAGATTAGTACTACAAAAATAATTATCAGAAATGGTATATAGGTGATGGCTGTTATTGATGGACTGACATCAATGAGTATAAAGGTTGCTCCAATACCAAAGGCTAGGAACCCTATCATGAATGCAATGAAGTGGGTGAAAAATGCAACCTCTGATACATCTCCTCTGAATCTCGAAATTGCCTCACCTGGTGATCCAGGAAGGGAATCAGATCCAGGTTTCCGAAAAACTCCATCAAGCATATTTGAACGCATCAGAGTTTGAAGTTGCATGACAAAGGTGAATTCTGCAAGCATACTTCCTACACCAATCATTACTCGGATAAGATATAAGAGAGGAATGATTGCAATCATGGCAAGAACTGGGTAATTATAGACTGGTTCACCGGTAATTGAATTAAAAATCTCTCTGACTACCATAGTGACGGCAATTGGGGCAAAATACATCAATCCATTGAAAATGATGGTCAGTAGAAAGGGAAGAGGTCTAAAGCGAATAAGATCCCAGGTGAGGGATAGATAATGCATCATACCCATATCTTCATCCTTCATACAAGAACCTCCTCAATTCCGGTTTGTAATAGATGATAATATCGTGAATTCTTATCATCGCGTAATTTGATTCTATTATCAAATTCAATCAATTGACCATCATCGATAAGTAAAATCTTATCCACTTCTTCAAGTGTGGATAATCGATGGGCAATTATTATTGTCGTTTTATCCTCAGTAAGCTTACTAACAGCTCGATCTAGTTTTTTCTCTGTAATTGGATCTAACCTGCTGGAAGCCTCATCCAAAATGACCATCTTGGGATTGCTCAGGAAAAGACGGGTGACACTTAAAAGTTGGGCTTCACCTGCAGATACGCCTGTCTGATCACTGGAAATAATGGTATCAAGGCCTTTTTCTAGTGTATTATACCATTCTTCAAGACCTACATCTTTGATCACTGCAATTATTCTCTCATCTGGTATACTTTTATCAAAGAAGGTTACATTATTCCTGAGACTTGTCTGGAAGAGTTGGACCTCCTGTGTAACCATTCCAATGTTCTTTCGCAAACTGGATAACTTGAGTGATCTTATAGGTTGGTTGTTTATGAGAATATCTCCTCCATCGAGATCGTACAATCGATACAATAGTCGGGTAATTGTGGTCTTTCCTGATCCTGTTCTCCCTATGAGCCCTAATGTCTCACCCTTATTAATATTAAAACTGAGATCCTTTAATATTGGTTTATCATCGTGATAAGAGAAGCTGACATGATCAAAACTAATAGTAATATTGTCATCAGTTATATCCGCAACTCCATTATCTTCTATCTTACTACTATAGGATTTAAGTTCCTCAATTCTTTCAATTGATGCATCCGCTTCCTGTAGATTTTGGATCTGTCTTAAAATCATCATTATTGGTCGTACTAACATTGTTGTGTAGTAGTAGATGACAAATAAAGTACCTAGAGACATTTCTCCACTGAGATACATGGGTGTACCCATAGCAAGACCCATGGCAATGGCAGTTCCCATAAGCATATTGAATGCAAGATTGAGGGTACGAGAAATCAGAACTGCTTTAATCATTGTTCTGTATTTATCCTTCTCCAAATAGTAGTAATCTTTCTTCACACCGGGAATGGCACCTATGGCCTTGATATCCTCAATTCCAGAGAGCCGTTCTTCAATAAATCCAAATAGCAGCATTGCTTTCTCTCTATGTTCCCTGAAATGCTTTACAGCGATATTTCTGACCTTGCCTATGATGAAGGTAGAGATGATGATGAATATTAAAAATGCAAATCCTATGGTGATGTCCTCAAGAAACATCAGCAGCACAATGGTGAATATGAGTAGGATATTGGCGATAAGTGCTATGACCATTTGAGAGAAGAAATTAGATAATGCATTGACATCGCCATCAATGCGCTCAATCATCTGACCAGGTTTATACTGATTGTGAAAACTCATATCCAATTTAACACCATGCTCAAGGAGATCCTGTCTGAGCTTATTGGTTGAACCCCATGAAACATTCTGCGCAAAGAAAACACTTCCAACATAAATAAATTGCTCTAACACGGCAAATACAATATACACAATTGCAAGTTGCTGTAATTCATCAATAGATTTGTAGGTGATTGAATCTATGTAGTTGGCAACAATCTGTGGATAATATAGAGATATGCCAATCCTTGTAAACATGAGAGTGGCAAGAATAATAATCTGAACCTTATATGGTTTGAGATATTCCTTAAGTAAGGAATAATATTTAGAGAATGCTGACATCGTCTACAATATTCAGTCCAATGTTGAATATAAGAAGTTTATTTCCTAGCCCAAATCACATAGGATTAGATGAAATCAATTAGATGTACATTGAATAATGTTTCACTGATGTAGTTAATTATATACACAACTAGCCAAGCAATCACTCCAACCCAAGTGGAGCGTTCATAGGTTGCTCCTACCATTAATATTATTTTGATTGCATACACTCCCAAAACAAAGGAGAGAATTGGTACAATTTGTCCAATTCCAAGTATGTTTATCCTCCCAACCACAGCAGAGACTCCGATGATAATCACCATGATTACCACCGCCGTCAATAATGCTTTAATGAAGTACGATCCCGTAAATTCGACCTTTCTATTACCAAAAATCTTGTCTCCAACAAATAGAGCTATCGCGAGTAGAATTACCGCAACTATGAGTATGATCACATCTTCTAGTGCCATAATTTGATTATCTTGTTGGGAATTATATTTGTTACCTAGTTTGAACAAAGAAATGATAATTAGTTGAGTAGGTCTAAGTGATAGTTCACAATATAATTTAGTATTAAATAATGATTATGGATTTAATAATATTGGCAATATCTGACTGATCACGCGGGGTGTAGGATTTTTTCAATTTTGTCAAAGAATCTGATTTGAGTAATATGTTTGATATTTTATCCAGACGTTGTACTGCAAAAAAGGAATTTCCTTCAAATATATAAATTAGGAAGAGTTGATCAACAGATTTTATGAGGATGGTAAAATTATGGTGTTTCACTCTTTCAAGATTGCCTTTTGTTGAAAATGCTTCATGACCAAGAGCATTCAATGCAGATAAAAATGCTCCAATCAATTGTTCATTAACACTAAAATCTTCATTAAATTTTAGACTAAATTTTGATAATCCCTCTTTGGTTTGAATACTGAAAAGAAGAGGTTTTTCAGCACTCATTTCTTGATTATTCTCTTTATCGTCCAAGAGGACTTCCAAAATATCTTTTAAATTTGATAATTCAATTCTCGATCTAAGAGAAGGTTTACTTTTACTATATTCATCCCAAGTATTGATATTTTCCAATAATGCATCCATTTGTTGAGATGCTTGAACTGCAAGAAGGGTATAACCTTTTTCTAAGGCCATCTGATTTGCATTTTCTAATAAAAGTTGTGCCTCTCTTATTTTTAGTTGCAATAGAAGTAAGTTTGATTTGATAAGATAAGTATTAATTAATACTGAGTAAGATGTAGTATTAATTGAAAATTGTTCTAGTTGATCAATTAATGCAATTAGTTCAAGAAGAACTTCATTATTACTGTACAGTCTGAGTTCATCAAATAATACTTCAGCCTTCATTAACATAGATCTTGAAATGATGTCAGGATCAATCGTATCATCATCAATAATTTCATCCAAAAAATCAATTGAGTTAAAAATTTCTCTTGCTCTACCAGAATGTCTGGCCATAATTGCCTTAGCAAATAGAAATCGAAGTTTTAGAGTATCTGATTGAGGTTGATCTAAATAGATCTGTTCTATTTCTTTCAGTTGATCTCTTGCCTCTTCAGTTTCACTTAGTTGAATTTGGACCTCCAGTAGATTAACTAAATTCAAGGAAATCTCAAGAGGATTGCCAATTTCTCTATAATAACCTAAATTCGATTGATAAATACTCTTAGCCTCATCTAATTTACCTTGCTTTCTAAAGAGATTTGCAATATTATCTTTTGTAAAAGCAATATACAGTTTATTTCCCATCTGTTCATCGATAACGAGGCATTTTTTATAGAGCTTGATGGCATGATCCAATTCGCCATATTCAACATACATTTCAGCTAGATTATTAAGAATCATGGAAATATAGACATTAATATTGAGCTGTAATGCTAAATCATAGCATTTAATATATAATTCAAATGCCTCATTTAGATCTCCTCTTGAATGAAGTATAAGGGCCTTATTATTCTGTGAAATTAATAATAATGTGGGATCTTCTTCATCCGTATAGCAATTGAGAGCGTCCTCCACAAATTTGTATGCCATTTCAAGGTCAGAATTATAAAAATAATTGATCGAGAGATTATTATATGTTCGGATTTTCATTTTTACATTATTGATCTGGTTGGCTATTTTCAAAGCCTGATTAAAAAAATCAAGTGCTGATTTCAGATTACCCCTATCACTATTGAGAGATCCTCTAATATTGAAATAATTACCCTTTACTTCATCTAATTTGTAAGAAGGAGGTTCATTTTGGCAATAATTCTCTACACTATCAAGATATTTTTCTGTTGTATCAAATTCTCCCAATGAAAGATAACTTGAAGCTAAAATTATATTACATTCAATCATTTCAAAACTTGTTATCTCAAATTTCTTGATTTCCTCGATAATCGCTATTGATTGTTGACTATTTCCTAAAAAATCATTAGCCCAAGCTTGACATAATAGATCATCTATTTTAGTTGAATCATATTCTAAGATCTCAGCATATTTTCCCGAATATAGAAGAGATCTCAAACTCATAATTGTAATGCATACATGAAACTATTTTAAAAAAACTGATCAAATTTGATCTAAGGAACAATATTGAAAATTAAGGTATAAAAATACTACATTAACATATTTACCATGGATATTCAAGAGTTATTCAATATTGGATCACAGGCAATTCAAGATGGAGATTTTGATAAAAGTTTGAAGACCTTTTTACAAGCAAATGAAGAAATGCCTGATAATAGAGATTTATTATATGGAATTGCCTATTGTCAGAGAAATCTTGCCATGTATGATGATGCTATTTCAACACTGAACAAGGTAATTGAACTGGATAAGAGTTTTAAATACTCCTTCTATGATCTAGGATTGATATATTATTTACTTGAAGATCTTCAATCCGCAATAAGCAGTTTAGAACAAGCAATTTCTTTGGATCCAGACTTCTCTGATGCTATTGAATTGCTGGAAAAATTAAAAAAATGACCTATTTGTAATCATAGCATAATGTAGATAAAACCACTGGATTAATTTTGTTTATGGAACGTCATTTTTGTTCTACCACCTATTTGATGGATAAAACTCAGCAAAGAACTCTACTACACTGGCATAGAAAACTGCAAACCTACTTACCACCAGGAGGTCATTTAGAACGCAATGAAAGCCCTTTTGAAGCCGCAATCCGTGAGATTGAGGAGGAGTACGGTGATTTAAATGTAGATTTCATTCATCCTGTAACTCCACGTCAGCTGGATGAACGAAGTTATATCATGGAGATGCCTCATTTATTAATCTCAGAAGATATTGCAGAGGGACATATACATATGGATTGGATATTCTTTGCATGGATAGATCCTGTCAATATTGAGGAAGCAAAGTGGTTTTCAAAAGAAGATCTAGAGAAAGAGTCAGAAATATTTAGTAATGTACGAGATTTGGCAATATATGCCATGAATACATTTTATCCACAGAAATAGTACGTTTCATTATCTTTTTGATAAGTGCCGATAAAGCCTTCATCTTGTAATTTTTTCAATTTTTCTGTCACAGTTTCTTTATCTTCACCTGAATGTTCAGATACTTCCTCAACGGTTGCATCTTGGAAAAAGATAATTGATTTTGCCACATTTTTCATATCCTTAGGTAGCTTGAATACTTTGACAATATCCAGTTTCTTGGTAGGTTTGATAGAATTCGTCTCATCTACCTTGGACATTGACTTCACAATTCTGTCCACTTTAGGTCTAAACGGATCGAATTCATTTAATCTTCCTGTCCATTTATCAAGTATTGTGCCATAATCTTTGAGAAATCCCCATCCTACTTTATTCAATAGACGAGTTGGTGTATCATCATCATCAGCAACTATAACCACACTGAAATTGGCAAAGTATTTGAGATGATACGTAATACCACTGAGAACCATCTTCTCAGCAGAATTCTGTTTTTTTGTTACATCATCCGCTACTGCACGGAAAGCCGTTAATAATGCTCCTAGTAGAGCATCTGGAGGTATACCATCTGGACATTGATATACTTCAGACATCAAAGGTGATCCACTATCACTGATTATATAGACAGCATACACTCTCAATTACTTTCACCATACCCTACCAAGTATTCCCTTCAGACTAAATACTATTGGTGAATCAGGCTGATCAATAGCATGAATTACCCTTTTAGTTTTCTCTCCCCTAAGGTTTTTTACAGCACTCAAAAATTCAGCATCTAGTAGATTCTCATCACGTTCAATCCAACCTAAGAATCGAGCACCCATATCAGTTTTATCCCTTACCTCTTTGACCACTGCCTTCTCAACTTCTACACAAAGCTCCTTATCTTTTAAGAATTTTGCTGGTACATTATTTGAGATGATCGTGGCTTCAGAAGACAGACTATCCACTAATCCAGAAATGGTATGAATAGTTCCTTCAATATCAGCATTTGAAAATTTGACTATAAACATAATAATATCTGAATTAATAAATGAATTAATAGTTGTTAGAGCAATACCAGGAGTTGTATCAATGATTAAATAATCACATTTGTATGGAGCATTGGTCAAAGATGATTTCATTATCATTGAACTCTGAAGCATTTTCATAGCATCTTTAGAATCTAACTCAATTGATGCCACGGTTGACTCATGTGAAGGATTAGCAAAACCAACGAATAGATTTCCAGATTTTAGGCCTAAAGCGTCATTTACATGATAGATCACTTCATCAGATTTTGCTGAACCCCAAAAATGATCATTGAGATATTTCTTGATTTTCAGCGTTTCGAAAAATGTATAAAGATTGGGCCCACCAAAATCAAAGTCCAGCAATGCTACATTATGTCCCTGCTGAGCAAGTAGAACAGCTGCATTGAGGGCTATAGTAGTCTTTCCCACACCACCTTTATTTGAATGAATACCTAGGGATTTCATTTTAACCTATTAATAGATATGAGTTACTTACTTAAGCATTATTCACAATCTTTGATGTGTTAGTATTTTACTTTTAATTAATTATTCAATTTTAAACCTTCGAATAAAAAAAATTGAGTATAATATGGACACACTGCCCTAGGTTAATATAATTATCATTAATATTCTGTTTCATGCTAACCTCTAAACAACGTTGGTTTTTATTTGGATTTACCATATTCATTTTTGTTTTTTCTACAATTTTAAGTCCTGCAACCTCTAGGCTTGATAATTCAATAAACAAACGAGAGATGTATCTCTTTGAGCAAGAAGAGTATCTTACCTATACATATCAGAATTATTCAGGCAATGTAATAACCACCCTTTCAATTACATCATTGCCAATTAATGAAACCCATATTAAGGTACTAGTGCACTTGGATAGTGATCTTGAGTTCTATGTATCGCCACAAGGTTTTGTCTATAATGGAAGTACCTTGCTCTTAGATACATATTCTCCATTCTGGGTTTATGTTCCAAATAAAACGACATTTGCAGGGGTAAGTGTAGGTGATAGTTATGCAATATTCGATCCTATAGGTTTTCTACCTAGTAATTCCATTTACACGCTTGATGTTGTCAAGAAATTTACCTATTATCCCATTGGTGAGGATCAACGAATTCTTGCTGGTGCTCAGGCTAGTTTTGAGGCCATCCTAACCTTGAATGATAACAAGATCGGGGAATATATTATCGATACAACATCTGGTGCAGTAGAAAAAGCTGAATTTATGTTACATGGTGATTGGATAGAGCTGACTCTCACGGATACCTCATTTGGGATTTCAAGGCATAGGATGGTACTAATAGTTTTGAATCTAGTTGTATCATTAGTCGCAACTGTGATTGTGATTCTTCTCATGAAATATCGCTCACAATTATCATATATTCCAAATTCAAAGGAAGATCAAACTAAATTTCTGCTGATTTTTATCACTGGGCTTATATCTTTCACATTGATGATCCTGGATAATTGGTTTTATTTAGCACTTGGAGGTATCTGGAATACTATAATTGATGTACTTTACGCACTTTTAGTAGCTTGGATTGCCAGAAAATACCAATGGGGTATTAAATGGGTAATTCCTGTTCTGATTGAATTTTTATACGAGACGCCGTTCAGGGATACTATGATGATACCCTATTATGGTACAACCTTGGCTTGGATGTCTCTCGTTTGGTTAAGTGGAATGGAAACAAAAAATATTAAACTTGCAGATCAATTTATTTAAAAAGAAAATCTACTCCTTCTGCTTTTCCTTCCGTGAATAACTTGTACACACTTTTCAGTTTAGCATTAGTTTCATCTTCATCAGCGATTGCTACTGCTTTCTTATCAAGTTTCTTGAATGCTGTTTCTTTATTGCAATATGCACAAACTTGATTTTTTGCCTGTACCTCTTCACCCATGAGGACTAATCCACATTCGACACAGTAAACTAGTTTTAACATTGTATTCATGTTTATTCAATAAGGGTTGATTATAATTATTTTGATATGCTAAGTTAAATTATGGTGTATATCAAGTTTTTTAGATAATTATTTGTCTTATCCTGGTAATACATCAAAAATGCCATCAGGATACATATATCCTGCTAATAAGGCTATACCTTGACCTATCAGGGCTAGACTTATTATTATGATGAGAGGACTCCAACCCAGGACTACAAGCATACCATCAAATAAGCCTTCTTGTAGCCTTCCTATGACGAAAACAATTAGAACGACTGCACCTAATGCCACAGCAATCCACTTCATATCAATACTTCCAAGTACTGTTGAATCATCCATTCTTGAAAATACAAAGTAAGTCAGAATCATACCCACTATTATTGCCAGTACAAATGCTACTGGAATTTTCTTAAGTGGCCTAGCTATGATTGACATAAAGAAGAGTATTCCAAAGAGTGACGAGTAGTTGGTTATTCTAACACCATCTGGAGCGGTGAGATGCATTAGCATTACAGATAGGAAAACTAGTAATCCTGCTACTCCAGCAAAGATTTTCCACCTATCAGATTCTTCCTCCTCTTTCTTGATGAGTCGATTGAAGCCCATAATGACCCCAACTAATCCACCGAGTATAAAGAAGATCATATATACATATTCTGCCCAAAAACTAGCTGACATATTAACTCATGAATTTTGCCTTCATAGAAAAATCTTACCCGTGTAGGTTGTGGGAATGTAAACTATCTGCAATGGTTTCTTTTTAATCTTTATAAACAGTAAAGAGAGCTCTAGTTTCTCCCTTTGGATCTTCTTCAACAACAATAAATGCTATTGTTCTGGGTTCCATGACCTTCATATCTTTAATTTTCCAGATATATAGTAATCCATCAGAATGTTCAATAATTTCTTGAAGGGTAATATACTCATCACATTTGATTGTATCTTCAGTTAGAATAAAACCCGATGGTATTAAATCATAGATAATTACCATATCTTGATTAGTGCCCATCACTTCTATTTCAAGTTCAATTTCATAGGCATTCTTACCTTCAAAATCAACAGCAAACGTAGTTTTTGCCATATCTACTTCAATTCTCAGGTGTTCTATGTGCAATATAGGAACACTTTCAATCGAATAAACTTGATCAGATTCATAATTACATTGTAATTCAATTCTACTAGGTGTAGGCGGAAGACCTTCAATAAATATTTCATATTCAAAAATTATCTTCCCAATTAGAGGCTGAGTAAATTCAATTATCATCTCTACCCCTCCATCAAGATCTTCCTCAGCTGTAACCGAATACCAATCGTCACTTATTCTCTGTGTATTATGAACTATCTTAATGTCCCTGAATTCTGGCCCTTGGATTCGTTTTGGGTAATAATCCGAGATGGAAGTTATCTGCTCCTCATCCACTGTGCTTAAAATAAGTTTGACATCAAATGAATAATCACGATACGATTGGATTTTGTATTCATTATACTCCTTGCCATCAATAACTAATACTTTAGTTGCATTTACCATATAAGTCAAGGGAAAAACATTATTCAATTATCTTTTTGTTTTTCAATTAAGAATATTTTGAATTATTTGAGTAATTATATATTTTTGTTAATTTAGTTTTAAATGATAACTTGTTGATTTAACCCTTGTATACAGTGAAGAGTTTTCTGGTATCAGAGTCTGGATCTTCCTCAACAACTGTAAATTTGATGTTTAGAATTACATCAGGTTCTACATCGTTGAAAGCCCATCCATAAACTTGACCTTCATCAGTTCCTTTCTCATCTAGGGTTTCACCCTCGGGTGTCATGGTGATAGTATCCTCAAGAAGCTTGAAACCAGTTGGGATAAGATCCTCGATTACAATGTTTTCAACAGATGTACCATTGTTCTCACCCTCGAGTTCAATCTCATAGGCATTCTGTCCATTGTAGTCAACAGCAAAGGTGGTCTTAGCAATATCTACCTCAGCACGTTTGTGGACAACAACCATCTGCAGTACGCCTTCACCCTCAATAAGTGTCTCAGCACGTACTTTAGAGTCAGGAGCCTCGTTTAGATAACCTTCAGCATAGGAAAGTGCTCGAATGGGATCTTCTCGGGGTTCAGGATTCATTGCAATTGCGGTGTAATTAACAATAATCTCTTCACCTTCTTTGAAGCCATTGCTTTCTTCTTCCTCATCATCTTCTTCCTCTTCGCCTTCCTCTACTGGAAGTACAAAACGGAACCTGATGAACATTTTCTTACCACCTGCAACCTCATCGTCATCGACAAGCTCGTATTCGTAATCCTCAGGAGAAACCTCTTCACCATTTCTAGTTACTTTAATTTCATCTTCAGCTGGTGGTTCAAATCCTGGTGGAATTTGTTCACAGATGTCAAGACCCTCAATGGGGAATGTACCGATACCCTTTAGGTTAATTCGGTTATGTACTGGTGTCTCACGATAAGATTCTACTTCTAATTCTGTAATCTCATTACCCTCTGCATCTGTATAGACTTTGGAGATCTCCAGAGCCATGAATTTGAGATCCTGATCAGGAAGAGTAAGTAAGTTCTCAGATAATTTCACCATTTCGTGCTGAACACTGAAATCAATAAAGTTACCAAATTGTGGGGTGGAGTAATCTTCACTCTCGAAGACGAATTCAAACATGATGTCTTCTCCTGGAACAATTTCTCTCTCATCCTCAGTTGCTTCATTGCCATCCCAATCTAGTACGAGTTTCTCAGATCCACGATCTCCTTCATACACTTGGAATTTATTCATATCATAGATGAATTCAGATTTATTTGAGAAGAGTATCTCACAATCAAACATATTGGGTTCTTCCTCTCTCTGTTTACGACGAATTCTCTGCTTCATATTGGAGACACCATCGATGCTCTTGAATTCTAGACCAGAGGTTAGTTCATCTTTTACATGGTAAGTGACATTGAGATCGTAGGAGTGATATGCTTCCATATCATCTGGAAGGGCAGCAGAGATATTGATGATAACTTCAGCTGAAGCACCAGCCTCAATCTCTTCCATGGTAAACTCGATAGTATCAAAATTCTCTGAAGTTTCATTACCATCCTCATCAGTTACAGTTTTCTCAGTAGAACCGCGAGTGATCTCTCCACCTTCGAAGACCATATCGCCAATCTTGGCTAATTTGTTGAGAAGTTTCTCTCCCTTAATGTTGTAAATTGGAACTTCTAAGGTATTTGTTATCATGATCCTCAATTCAAATGACTTTTCTTCACCACCTAAGAAATTGGGTGAAACATTTGTTTCTGGATCTACATAAGTTTGTTCTACCTTAATGGGATCAAATTCTTTTTCGTATGAATACTCTGCTCTCCAAGCAGCATCTTTACCAGGTGCAACAAGACCGATGTGAATTCTCTCAGCAAGAACTTCGGAAGTAATAGCATCTACATTCTCTAATTCGAGGTCAACTCCAGTAATTCTTGATTTTGTACCGTCATTTGTGACAACGACCTCACCTTTAGCCTCAAGCTTTTCTTTAACTTCTCCATAGTAATCTAGAATGGCAAAGTTTCTCTCCATGATGAGGACATCTAGTCCTTTTCCAGTAGCTTCAGCTTCAATTCTATCCTCTTCTTCATCAGAGAGATTGGATTCCAGATCATACTCTCCTGCCTCCAGACTTGAGTCACCGACTTCATCATCAAAAGCAGTATCCTCTGATCCTCCTTCATCGTCAACCACAGCTTCAGCAACTGGTTTTGTTGCCAGTCTGTCCAGAGACTTAGCTGCCTCTTTTCGTACGCCTCTATCCTCATCATTGTCAGATAGGTCACGCAATCGTTCCATAATAGCTGGGAACTGACTATCAAGCTCACCCATATCCATGGCTGCTTGTTTACGGTCCTTCTTATTATCACTCTCAGATAGCTCTAAGAGTTTAGTAATATTGTCACTCATATTAATTAAATCAGTAAACTTGCTAAACTAAATAAAAGTTTTCAGCTTAACAATGTGAATTTGTAATTTCAATTTTAAAAACTTCAAAATCTATAATTTTCAATTCTCATGTAATTTTGGTTAAATTTTGTGATTAGCTAAACATAAAATCGAGATTTGAGATTATTGTAGATTAATAACTACATTCTAATAACCTCGTAATGCATTAAAAATTGATCTTATCAGAATACTAAAATGATTGAATATGATCATAAAATATGTGAACGCTGATTCCAACTCAATTAAACAATTCTTGAAAAACAAGGGTAAAATCGCCATTGTTGGTGCTTCAACCAATTCTGCAAAAGCTGGTAATTATGTACCTCAGTATTTGAAGAGTATTGGATTTGATCTTATTCCTATCAATCCTATGGTTGAAGAGTTATTTGGTGTCCCTACATTAAAAGATCTATCTGCACTGAATGAAGATGTTACAGGAGTAATAATTTATCGTAAACCAGAGATTGCTGAGAAGGTTGGGCTGGAAGCGATTCAAAAGGGAATTCCACTAATTTGGTTGCCCGAGGGAGTGACTTCATCAATTTTACCTGAGCGATGTCAAGAAGCTGGGATAATATATATTGAGGATAGATGTCCTCTGAAAGAAGGTAGAGCATTACTCTAAAACGAATTATTTATTTACTACTCTGATATATTTTGAGCAATCTCTTTATCAACTAAGTTTTTCATTCAATAATATTGAAGGATGAACTCAATCCATTAATAATACAACAACGAGTTGTAGCATTTGATGTTATTAGAGGACTGGCTATAGTTGTAATTATTTTTGTTCATCGTATCCATTATACCTGGAAGGGTATGGCAAATACAGAGTTAATGTATGATTATATTGGAGAAAACCCTTTGATTATCATCCCGGTTGTTCTTACAATAATTGCATTCATGATGGCAGGGATATTTTATGTGGTTTCAGGAACTGTGAATGTGTATGTGACATATTTTAAGTATCAGCAGTCACTTGATCTCCGTATATTGAAAGTAAGTATCCTTGGGGGAATTTGGTTAATTATATTAAACTATATTTATAGAATATTGTTTGGTAATGGTATTGATATTAATGCAAGTGAGTATCCTATAGGGCTCATAACTGGATTTGTAAAATATGGAACACTGAGTTGGAGTTGGAGATTAGTCGCTGAAACTGGAACATTATTTGTCATAGGCATAAATATTTGTACTGTGAGTATAGTTTTGTATACACTCTTAAAAAAACAACAGGAAATAGATACAATCGAACGAAAATTTATTATCCTAGGTTTAGTTTTTTTGATATTTTCTATACCTGGAAAATTTTATGGTTTACCTCTATTTGATCAATTCATAAACCTAAATATTGGTGCTGCGATATTGATTGGTTGGATAGTCACTGAATTTAGCATTTTTCCTTACCTAAGTTTTGGATTTTTTGGTGCTTATACGGGTTTGGTCATCGCAACTTCAACAGCAAAAGCTGAAATACGAATTGCCATGAAGAGAACTTACCTTCCTATGTTGATAGTTGGATTACTAGGTGTTCTCTTTTTTAATTCTGATACTCCATGGGGAGATAGATTACTAAAAACTTCCTTAACAATACTTGGGTTAGGCATATTCCTGTTTTTTCAGATATATTTACTTAATAAACTTGATTTAAACAATTCTAATAGATTAAAATTGCTACAACTGTTTGGAAGGAGTAGTTTAACAGTATATTTTTTCGAGGGATTGATCGCAGAATTAGCTGTTAAACTATTGAATATAGGTTTTGGAAATGATTGGTCTGAGAATATATTATTAGTACTAATATTTGCCTTGGGATTATTTTTGTTTTGGTCTGGAATACTCATTGTTTGGTACAAGAGAGATTTTGTTTATTCTGTTGAGTGGTTCACAAATAGATTCATAAAAGGAAAATCAGTTAAAACACAAATACATCAATAAGAAATATAACAATTAGGTAGAAAATTACGAAAGCAAATAATATACTTAAGGGAACTAGAAAAACGATCTTCCTGACCTGTTCTTGAGGAAGTATATCACGTTGCTCCCAAGTTCGAGTCGCCAATCTCACAGATTTCGCAAGGTATGGAAGAAAAATAATAAACATCGCAAGGAATATAAGCCCATTGGTTAAAGACTCTGATACCACAAAGAAGAATAATAACCTCTATTCAAAAAGATTTGTAAATTGAAAATAATAATTATGTATAATTTGCCTCAAGCTTTAAGAATATCTCAGAATCTACGTAATTATGAGCAAATTAGAGAAGATCTTAGATATGATTCCCAAGCAAAGACGTGATGAAATAGTATGGGGTCTTGATGAAGAGGAGTATATTACACATTTGGATCTTTCAGGAGCGAATTTAACTAGCTTACCCGAAGCAGCATTTAGTGAATTACCTAGTTTGGATTCAATCGACCTTTCTGATAACAATCTCATGTATTTATCAGAAAAACATTTTTCAGGATGTACTGCAAAAACTATCAACTTGGATGGCAATTTTTCATTAATATTAGCAAATGACTGTTTTCAGGATCTATATATTGAGGAATTACATCTATGTATCACTTCAAAAAACAATAATATGTACCTATCTATTCCATCTTTGGCCACTTTAAGTCTATCATGCACAGATTCTCCTTCTCCAGATTTTCTCTCTGGTTTTCCCTCTCTTAGGGCAGTCAATATTGATTCTCATAGAAGTATACCACATGATTTTTTTCATAATAAACACCTATTGATTCTTAGAATATCCGGTTTAAAACGTATTCATGCCGCATTATTCTCACCTTTAGATGATTTAGAGGAATTATATTTGGTCGATAATACGCTTAAATCAATACCCGAAGATCTATTTAAAGATCTCCATAAATTAAAGAAACTCGATCTTTCTGGTAATGGATTGAAAACGATAAATCAAGAGCATCTAGCTGGTTTGGAAAATTTAGAGGAATTAGATCTTTCTTATAACACACTATCACTCTTAGAAGATGATTTATTTGATAATATGCATCTTCTATCCCGTCTAGATATCTCAGGCAATTTGCTAGAAGAGTTAAAGATTGGAGGAACACATCTCATTTTCAAAGGGTAAAATCATTTAATATCAAAATTAGTTGTAAAATTATATTTTTTGTTATTTTTTAGGAATTAGGATTATAAATTGTTATAGTAACTATCACCATGGATTGGATTGAGTTGGATAAAAAGGTTAAGAACTGCTGGGAAATTATGAACTGTAATTGTGAGAAAGATACTAGTTGTCCAGCAACAAAACATAGTATTGCAGATGGATTTCTAGGAGGTTCAAATGGTGGTACTTCTTGCATGTTCATCAAGTATACTACTATGGTAAGAAACAAATCAGATCGACATTTGAGTGTACCTGCCAAAATTATGACTTATTGCAATGATTGTGAGTACTATAGATATTTGAAAGAGGAATTAGATTATATTAGTTATGCAGATTATTTGAAATATACTATGGCTAAATAAACACTAATACCGTTGCTATTGCTAAGAAATATAAGATCAGTACAACCCATCCTTCTTTGAGTTTTAGCTTCAGATCATAAGTAATCCATACTCCCACAATAGTGGTTAGTACAGCTAACATGATCTGAATGAAATTTTCACCTACTGGATAACTCGATCCAGTTGCAATTACTTTCCATAGAATCATGGATCCAAAAAGCAGGGTAGATGCTTGCACTTTGGAACCGATAAAATTTGCGACTGCTACCTTCGCACCTTCCAATGAATGAGAAGCTAACATAAAGGCCGAGATTTTTTCTGGTAACTCAGAAGCTATGGGGGAGATGATTAATGCTAGAATTATCGCCGATACACCTGTTTCAACACTGATTTCGATAATAGCATGAACAAATGGCTCAGCTGCCAAGAGAATTCCTAATCCACCAATTATAAGAAAAGAAATGCTTTTTGCCCATTTACTCTTAGGAATTATTTCATCCGGAATATCATCATTTTCTTCCTTCTCAACTAGATTTTTAGTTTCTATGTATTGATGAATTACAAACACAAAATAGAGACTAAAGAGTATAATTCCATCAACCAAAGTGAATACTCCCTTGAGGGCAGTGAGGAGTAAGTAGATACTTGCAACTAGTAGATATATGAGATCATCCTTGAGAGTTACAGGCAAGGCTATTATTTCATTATGTTTGTAATATGCCAGGAGAATAACCATAGCATAACCCACAGTAAATAACAATATATTTCCACCCACGGCACTCCCAAGTGCTATATCTAATAATTCAGACTGTTTGGTCATAGTATCTGCATCTACTGCCTCATTTACAGCAACCAGTACAAAAATCAATTCAGGCAACATCGTGATAAAACCCAAAATTACTGAACCAGTAAAACCAGCCCCGAATTTTTTTTCTAGTATCTCACTGCCCTTTGCCAGAAGTTCAGAGGCTACACCAATTGCAATGAGCAATCCTAATGCTTTTAACACTGTAATTAATAATGACATATCAGTTCACCAAATGTATAGGGAATGTATTCATTAATAAACAGAAGCACTATTATATCAAGAACTGCCTTCAACTATCAGTAATTGTTGACAGAAAGAGACCCATATATCAATTTGAGCCCTCAAATATTTCAGATAATTGTGAATAAGTGAATAGATTATTATTATTAGATCAATGGGTTTAGCTATGAATATTGAGCAGGTACTTAGAGAAGGTAAATTTTATGTCAAAGAAAAGACGTATAGTATTGTAAAAGCAAATAAGAAAATTGAGAATTGTTTTGCCATGATCCAGGATGCGGATGATAGTGTAACACTCATTGTTGAGCAATGGACAGATCAACATAAGCTGAAAGGGAAGGATGTTATTGATTTAGATAGGGATTGGAGGATTATTACCTTTGATATGGAATTACCTTTTGATCTAATAGGTTTTATAGCTCATATATCAGGAGCACTGGCTAAAGAAGACATTTCAATTTTTGTCCTATCGGCATTTACAACAGATCATATTCTTGTAAAGGAGAAAAATTTGCAAAAAACGATTTCTGTTCTGACAAAATTGGGGTTATCTGAGACCTAGGACAATAAATTTAGAATTCGGATAGCCATGTATGCTGCATTTTTGCCATTATCAATTCCAACTGTAGCCACAGGTACACCTGGTGGCATTTGAGCTATGGATAATAAAGCATCCAATCCACCTAGTTTTGATGACACAGGAACACCAATCACAGGTTGTTCTACTTTGCTAGCAACAACTCCGGGTAAGGCTGCAGATAATCCAGCTATGGTTATATAGACCTTAGAGGTATTCTTCGTTTCATTTAGAATTTTATCAAGAAGATCAGGATTTCGATGAGCAGAAGCAACATATTCTTTGAAAGGTACTTCATGTTCATTAAGGACATCCTTTACTTTCTCAACTATATGATTATCAGATGTAGACCCTGAAAGTATGATAACTGACATGATCATACATAGATACAACTCACTTATAACCATACTGTTGAGGAGAAATTTTCAAGCAGGATATAAAACAATTATCTAAACGGTCTTTTGACAAAAGGATTAAATATAATTTTACCTTAAGATATGCTGTTATAATGAAAATTGTTGCAGTTACCCTATTAGATCATGAATTCAACCAGGTGTTTCACAATAATTTCGAATCTAAGATAAATTCACAGCATATGATTGTCATTTCATCTTTTGTGAATGGCCTGAATAATTTTGGTTCATCTGAGTTCCAAGGTCAATTACGTAGGATCGATTTTTCCAATCTATGGTTTGATTTTCTGCAACTGGAGAACTATTACGCAATCTTAGTTATCAAAGTAGATCAAGGGACGATACATGAGGACATTTTCAAAGCAAACAAAATGATAGAGGATATACGAAATTACATCCGGAAAATTACCATCGAAAGTGAAACATTCAGCTTCGAGAACAATTATGATGTGGAGATGTTTTCTTCTCTTCTAGGTATGTATTTAAGCATGTTTCGAGATAAGAGACTTGAGGTAGTGATATCTGACAATGATATTAGCCAAGAAATCAATTATAATGTGGATATGGCATATATTTGCGAACCATCAGGTGTTCCAATAATTTATCGTAAATATTCTACAAGTAGATCAGATCCAGTATTAATTTCATCAATGTTATCATCAATCACTCATTTTTCAAATATTGAATTCAACAAAAAAATCAGGAGGATACTTATAGGAAATACTGTTCTTTATTTTAAACATGGAGAGAATCTTCTATACATTATGGTGATGAGTTATGATCGAGATCATTACAAGGTTATCACTCAGCATATTGAGTACCGGATTATTAGAATTCTAGATACTTTGTCAGAGACTATTGATCTTCTCTTTGATGATGGAGGAGTAGATCAAAATCAATTGAATGAGATTGTTGACGAATACATAAGAGAAAGCATTGATAATTAATCGTTTAGATCATCTATTCTATTTTGATTACATAATAAATCATAATTTTCAGCATCGGTGGTATACCCCAGACGCTCGTATGCCAGGGAGAGATATGCATAAAGATCTGAAACTAATTCGGGATGGGATTGCTTTAAATCATCAACCTCAATGGATTCAAGGATAGATAATGATTTATAAATATTGGATACCGTTAAATCATTATTGTAAAATTCAAGTATACCTTTAGCCAGTTCGAAAACGACATGACCCTTGATATCCTTACATTGGTGCATCAGCTTGTAAGCATACATAAGATACCCTTCTTTGATATTTTGAAGGATTTTCATACCAAGATCTTCTCCCATATTGATTCATAATATATTACAAAACTATATTTATAAAGTTTCTAAAGATAATTATCTTTTTTTGAGCAAATATTTAATTTATAGACAATAATTCAACAAAATCATCGATCAGAAACAAGGAGGGTGAAAATAATTGCTCCTCAGCGACCCAATAGATTTTATTACTCTTTTTGACAAAATAATTATTTATCATATTTGACAAATGAATAATATTTATATGGGTGATTAACCTTATCTGATATATGGCAATTCTTCCAGTCTTCCAGCGTGTAGAAACTAAGGAAATCATGGCAATCCTACTTAAAGGCCCTAAATCTGCATCCGAATTGAATTCAATTCTTGTGCTCCAGCCTGAAAATGCCGTTTGCTCTACAAGCACTCTTTATAGAAGATTGAAGGAACTACATCTAGCCTCAATTCTTGAAAAGGACGACGATAATAGGTATGTGATTACCAACTATGGATTGAAACTTTATCAGGATTTCAATGCTGAGCCGGTAGTTATTACGCAAACTCAAGAGAAAGTCTTAAAGAAATTTGAGGAAGTGCAGGGAAAATCAGACCTTTTACGATCGATGAGTGTTTCACCCAATACCCTCTCCCAAACAATAGATACGTTAATAGATGAGGATCTAATCGAGGAAGTGGAAAAGGAGCAGAAACCAAGAGGACGTCCCAAGAAGAAGTATTCACTCACATCAAAGGGAAGGGAGGCCTTGAAATCAAAGAAACGGATGGAGAAGAAAGCCAGGAAAAAGTGATGTATCATGAAACAAGAAACAATAGAAAATCAACAAATCGAAATCAAAATTATACCCTCTGTGGATTATGTACTCAAGGGTATAGTAAACAAACTCTATCTTATGTTTGAGTTTAAAGTATCAAAAACTCGAACAGAGGATGAGAAAGCTCGAAATCCTATTGAGTTATCCATGGTTTTGGATCGATCTGGATCCATGGGTGGATTGAAGATCGAGAATAGTAGGATTGCTGTCAACAAAGTCATCGATAATCTGCGAGATGATGATAGCCTGCATCTAGTAATGTATGACAATGAGGTTGATGTAGTATTCAAGGATGGTAATCTAAAAAATAAATCGACACTCAAGAACAAAGTCAATGAAATCAGAGCAAGGGGAATGACAAATCTATCAGGAGGGGTGATCAAAGGACATGAATTGATAAACCCCAAATCTAAAAAGAATAAACGTATTTTCCTTTTTTCTGATGGTTTGGCCAATGAAGGAGTCACCAGTATGGAAGGAGTAACTAACATCATTCGTAAAATACATAATAAGGGGATCAATGTTTCTGCTTTTGGCATAGGTGATGATTTCAATGAGGATATGATGAAGATGATTGCTGAAATAGGGGCAGGAGATTTCTTTTTCATTGAGAATGCAGATAGTATTCCCTCTATCGTTTCAGAAGGACTAGATGGTTTATTAACAGTAGTGTCCTCTAATACGGTGTTAAAGGTGCGAGGAAAAGAAGGCGTAACTGTGACTAAGATCTATTCATACTCTTTAGATGGAGCAACTCTAGGTGACCTAAGAGATGATGAAACTAGGCAGGTAGTTCTAGAGTTGGAAGTCAAACCTGAAATGATGAAAAATGAAGAACTAATTTCCTATAAGCTGGAATATAACGCCACGGATGATGTAATGGAAACAAGAAAGCACGCAGGAATATTCACCATACAGTTAACAGATGATGAGGATCTCATCACTAAGGAAAACGAGGAAGTGATGGTAGCCCGTGAGTTATTAGAGGCTTCATTAATGGAGGAACAAATCGTAGATTACATCGATCGTGGAATGTATGATGAGGCGATCTCTGCTCAGGAGGCAACAATATCTAACTTAGAAAAAATTAGTGGATTAGATGAAAAGGGTCTCATTCAGGAAAAGCTTGAGATGTCTGGTGGTACATTAGATCGATTAAAACGCGACAAGGAAATGGGTGATATGCGGATGTCCCGCAAAATGGCTAGTTACAGTTCTTACCAATCAAAATACAGCAAGAAGAGAAAAAAATAGGGTAGAATATTATCTATAAAAATAGGTAAATATTTATTCTAATATTAAAAAATTATACAAATAGCTTCTTTTCTATCGAAAATTATCGAGCATTGATCTTTACATATATCAGTCAGCTTTCAAGGTTTTTTTATATGATAAATTAAGTGAATCACTAAACGGAACTTGAAGGGCATGAATTTCTCCTTAGATACCTATATCTCAAAAGCAGATCAGCGAAAACTACTATTACTATTATTATCATTTGTAGTAGGCATAATAGGAGGAATAGGTGCGTACGTATTCAGGGTTCTCATTGTATGGGTGAACAATGTATTATTTGTAATACCATCAGAACTTACCAATCAAAGTGGATTGATTACAATTCTTGCTCCTGCAGTGGGTGGTCTATTTGTGGGATTGTTGGTCAATTATGGAGCAAAGGAGGCTAAAGGCCATGGTGTTCCAGAGATTGTAGAATCTGTAAATAATAACAATGGGAAGATGCGATTACGGATCCCTTTTGTCAAAATCATGGCTTCTGCCATTACTATTGGATCAGGGGGATCAGCAGGACGAGAGGGGCCAATTGCACAGATAGGAGGAGGATTCGGTAGTTTTCTTGCCCAAAAAAGTAGGCTTTCAAAGGATGATTCTAAGACATTAGTAATAGCTGGGGTATCAGCAGGTATATCAGCAACGTTTAATGCTCCTTTAGGGGGAGTATTATTTGGGTATGAGGTTATCAGACGTGATAGGAAAACTTATTCAATATTTCCACTCATTATTAGCTCAGTCACAGGGACTAGTGTTGGTGATATTCTCATTGGTGCAGAGCCTGCCTTCATCTATCCAGTCTATGAGAATTATAATGTCTTCTCAAATATTCACCTGTACATTCTTCTAGGAATTGTTATGGGTCTGTATTCTTTTGTGTGGGTAAGAGGATTTTATTTTATCGAGGATCTCCTTGAAAAAATCAAAATCTCTCCAATTCTCCTTACAGGATTAGGAGGATTACTTATTGGTAGTATGGAATTATTCTTTCCTGAAGTTTCTGGAATAACATATGCTCCAATTAATAAAGCATTCAAATTGGATTATGCTATAGGAATATTGATTCTTCTAACCTTGATGAAATTTATTGCCACCTCCGTATCAATTGGTTCTGGAGGATCCGGAGGAGTTTTTGCACCAACTCTATTTCAAGGCGTGATGTTGGGAACTGCATTCGGATTAATTGCTCATAGCTTTGGTTTACCGTCTCAGACAATTGGAGTTTTCTCCTTACTCGGTATGGCCGCACTATTTGCAGGTTCAGCTCGTGCTCCATTGACAGCAATAATTATGACCAGTGAGATGGTGGATGATTTTCATTTGATACTTCCCCTAATGTTCGCAGTTGTAACTTCCTGGCTGATATCTGGTATTGTACTCAATGAGGACATGTATTTCATTAAGCTAAAACGAAGAGGGGTAACCTTCATGCAATCAGTCGATATACTTGATGAGGTCCTCGTTCATGACGTTATGGTAGAAAAACCCATAAAAGTTTCTTCTAAAGATAGAATAGAACATATAATAGAGTTAATGATCGAAACTAGCCATACTGGTTTTCCTGTAGTTGATAATGGAAAATTGGTTGGGGTTATTACTGAACATGATGTCGAGATTGCTTTGAATTCCAAGCAGATAACAGATTGGATTGTAGATGATATTTGTACTAATAAAATCCATACAGTTCGACCAGAATGTACTTTATCAGAGGCATTTGCATTCATGGCACATAAGAAAATCAATCGATTACCTGTTGTTGATGAAGAACACAATCTGGTGGGTTGGATCACTCGTTCGGATATTATGAGAGTCTATCTCAATCAGAAGAAAATCAATATAGCAGAAGCATATGAAAATCATCTTCTAGAAAGCCTTGAATAATGATTTCTCATTGAAGTAGACAATATTTGCGTACCACGGTCAGTAATTGCAATTTTCAAACTAAAAATCGTAATTTCAAAATGTTCGAGCATTAGGCAATGATAAACACTTAATAAGGTGCGATGTTAATTCGAAATAATGTCCGCACTTGATGAAAGATTCAAGTTAACCACCAACTATGGTTCTGATGATAAATACCAAATTGAAACTCCAATGATTTTACGTATCTTGAGACACCCTTTTTCAATACTAATCATTTTCACAATAATTGAGATTTACTTCTCCTTTGTAAATATTGGTGCAGCATTGCTACTCATTCTATTAGGTGCACTTAGCTTTGTGGTTTATGCGGTTAAAGCTGAAATTGATTGGACAAATTTCAAGAAATGGAAACCTCCAACACGTTATGCTTCTGATACAATAAGTGATTTTTACGATGATACCATTTTGTATTGTGTTAAATGCAAAACTCCCATTCAAGAAGGAGCAGAATTCTGTGATGATTGTGGAGAAGTATTCATCTAAAATGATTGATGTTCAGTACGTGCGATGATCTCATCTTGAAGATCTTTACCTAAATTGATAAAGTAATCAGAATAGCCTGCAACTCTCACAATTAGATTTCTGAAATCTTGTGGATTTTTCTGGGCTTTACGTAAAGTATCAGCAGATACTACGTTAAACTGAATATGATGGCCGTCCATTTTAAAGTATGCTCTGATTAGGTGAGTTACTTTCTCGATACCTTTGGAATCTGCCATGAATGTAGGTGTGAATTTTTGATTTAACAAAGTACCACCGGTTCGTAGATGATCAATCTTGCTAGCTGATTTTATTACTGCAGTTGGACCTTTTAGATCTGCACCTTGAACTGGACTGATCCCTTCTGAAAGAGGAACTCCTGCTTTTCTTCCATCAGGAGTTGCTCCTGTGACTTTTCCAAAGTAAACATGGCAGGTTGTAGGTAGAAGATTGATCCTATGTTCTCCTCCTCTTGTATTGGGTCTACCATCGACAGCAGCGAAGAGAATCTCAAATATATCAGTTAGAAAACTATCCGCATAGTCATCATCATTGCCGTATTTTGGAGTATCTGTGAGTAATAAGGAATGATGTATCTGATTATCAAAATCAGTCTTCAATAGAGTTATCATCTCATCCATAGTCATTCGTTTAGTATCAAACACATTATATTTCAAGCTGGAAAGACTATCTGTGAGTGATCCAATACCGACCATTTGAATATAGGTAGAATTATATCGAGCACCTCCATCATTATAATCCTTTCCATTTTTGATACAATCCTCAATTAAAATAGATAAAAATACCGCAGGTAGCTGTTCAGCCCACAATCGTTCAATAATTCTATTTCCTTTGATTTTTATATCTACAAAGAAATTTACCTGAGTTTTGAAGGCCTCCATTAATTCATCAAAACTAGTAAAATCTGTAGGATCTCCTGTACTAAGTCCGAGTAGTTTTCCAGTTCTGGGGTCTACACCATTATTTAAGGTAATCTCCAATATCTTAGGTAAATTAAAATATCCAGTAAGTATATAGGCCTCCTTACCAAAAGCTCCTACCTCAACACAACCAGATGCACCTCCAAGTCTGGCGTCAATCAATGATTTACCTTGTCTAGTCAATTCTTGGATAATCGCATCTGTGTTGAATATCGATGGTTGACCAAAGCCTGTTTTTAGAATGTCCAATGTCCGTTTAATAAATCTATCAGGTGTTTTCTTAGATATCTGAACATTTGAGCTTGGTTGTAACAATCTCATCTCTTCAATTACATCAAGGATAAGATATGATAACTCGTTGACAGCATCTGAGCCATCTGGTTTTAATCCCCCCAGGTTTATATTGGCAAAGTCTGTATAAGTATTACTCTCTTCAGCAGTAACACCAACTTTTGGAGGTGCAGGTTGATTATGGAATTTAACCCAAAGTGCCATAAGTAATTCTTTAACTTCCTCTTTGCTGCTGGATTTATTATTGATAACTTCACGTTCATACATCGGCCAGATATTCTGATCAAGATGACCTGGATTAAATGCATCCCAAGTGCTCAATTCGGTGATAACTCCCAGATGGATAAACCAGTAATGTTGTAATGCTTCATGAACCGTTCTAGGTGCATTTTCAGGCACGTAATTACAGATTTCCGCAATTTTAAATAATTCTGCCTTTCTACTTTCATCCTCTTCTTTCTCAGCCAATTCTCTTGCTAGTTCTGCATGTCTCTTGGCAAATAAAATCAATGCATCAGCAGCTATATCCATTGCATGTAATTGTTCTTTTTTCTTGAAGGCCTCATCATCATGGAAGAAATCAAGATTTTCTAGACTAACTTTTATTTCATGTTTAAAATCAGCCATACCCTTTTCAAAAATATTTTTTCCAGCAACTGTATGTCCCGGTGCTCGTTGTTCCATGAATTCTGTAAATATTCCAGCAGAATATGCCTCCTTCCAAATGTCATCAACCTTGGAAAATATTTTGTCCCTGATTGACCTTCCAGTCCAGAATGGAGCCACGGTGGAATTATTGAATGCACGTGCCTGTTCAGTTACTTTAAATGATATCTTTTCCCTAGTATCAAGTATAGTAAGATCCTGATCCGAATGAACACAAATTTCTGGATAGGTAGGTGTGGCTGCTGCAGCTGGGCCTCTTTCTCCAACTATTAGTTCTCCTTCATTGATGCATATGGTTTTATTCTCCATGAGATACATGAAAGCCTTGGCTCGAGCAATGGGTGCTGATAATTTATGTGCTGCACCAGTCTGATAAAACTCTGTCATCAACTTAGCTCTTTCAAGATTTAACGTTGGAATTGCATCTAGACTTTTGATGCGTAATTGTTTTATGCGTTCATTCAATTTATCCACCTATAGTTATTATTATCCCATCGTTTATTAATAATTTTTCTCTGATTTCCTCCATAAACTGAGCAGTTGGTTCCTCTATACCTTCCATCTGATAAGTCATCCCGAGTCGCTGATACTTGTGTTCAGCAATTCTGTGATAGGGTAATAAATTGACTTCCTTAATTCCATATTCAAGGAATAGAGTTAGAAAATCCTCAATATCTTTGTCGGTTGTATTAATACCAGGAATGATGGGTATTCTAATGATCACTTTCTTACCATAGTTAAGAATATATTTGAGATTGGATAAGATTATTTCATTAGAAACACCTGTATAATGCATATGTTTTTTGTTGTCAATTAATTTAATGTCATACAAGAAGAGATCTACATTATCAATAACTGATGCAATAATATCTTGATCAATATATCCTGTCGTATCAACTGCTGTACGAATATCATGCAACTTTAATTCACATAATAAGGAATGCAGCAATCTATATTGGTAAAACGGTTCACCACCGGATATGGTGACACCTCCTCCTGATTCATCGTAAAAAATCCTATCTTTCTCAATTTCAATAAGAAGATCATTGATACTCATTTCTCTACCCATTACTTCATTTTGAACAAGCTGTATCTCATGCTTTCGAGATTCTGGATTGTGACACCACCAACAATTAAGAAAACATCCTTTGAAGAAAATAGTAGTTCTGATACCTGGTCCATCATGGATTGCAAATTTTTTGATATCAAAGATGATACCAGTATCTGTTTTCATTATGTTACAATGAAATTTAATTATTCAAGTACCTTTGTTTGATTCCTTGAAAGAAAAATCAAAATCATGTAATCATACATAATTTATGAATAAAAGGAATAAGTGGTCGAATGTATTAATCATTCGATCAATTACAATGACAATTTTCGCATACTTTGATTCTTACTCTAGTAAATTTATAACTTCATAGCTTTGGAGTCAAATCTAATGAATATAACCGATAGAGCTTATGCTATTCAACTGGATGAGGAGGATACATTGAAACAGTACAGGCAGCAATTTCACATACCTCAACACAATGGCAAGGATGCTATATATCTCAATGGAAATTCTTTAGGATTACAACCTAAATCAACAAAGGATGTTTTGGATACACATATGGAAAGCTGGAAGAATTTTGCCGTTGAAGGTTGGTTCAAAGATCAACGGTGGGTAGATTTGCATAAATCCCTATGTAAACTCATGGCCCCTATTGTTGGTGCACAAGAACATGAAGTAGTGTTGATGAATAGTCTGACTGTGAATCTGCACTTACTGATGGTCTCATTTTATCGTCCAACCGATAAACGAAATAAAATCCTTATCGAAGGTAAGGCATTTCCTTCAGATCAGTACGCGGTGAAATCACAAATTGAATTTCATGGATATGATCCAAAAAAAGCATTAATTGAGGTGAAACCTGATCAAACTGGGGTGATTGATCAGCGTCAAATTGTTAATATTATTGAGAAAAGGGGAGATGAGATTGCATTATTACTATTAGGTGGTGTTAATTACTATACTGGACAGATTATGGATATGGAATTGATCACTAAACATGCTCACAAAAAAGGAATCACTGTTGGATTTGATCTAGCCCATGCTGTGGGAAATATCCCATTAGATTTGCATGAGTGGAAAGTAGATTTTGCTGTCTGGTGTACATATAAATATCTTAATTCCGGACCAGGCGCAATAGCTGGAGCCTATATACATGAGTCCTATCTGACTGATGAATTAAGAGATAGATTACCTCGTTTAGAAGGCTGGTGGGGCGTGAATTTGGAAAAAAGATTTCTAATGGAAGATACTTTTGAAAGTTACAACTCTGTACAATCATGGCAAGTATCAACACCAGCTATTCTATCACTGGTTCCAATTATCCCCTCACTTGAGATATTTAAGGAGGTAGGTATGAGAAATTTAAGATCAAAGAGTATGAAACTCACAGGTTATCTTGAGCAACTATTGCATACCCTTGAAACTGATAAAATAAGTATCACTCCCCCTGCAACAATTAGAGGAAGTCAAATTTCTGTGCATATTAAAAAGAATGGGAAAAAATTGTATGATGAGCTGTTAAATCAAGGTGTTATCTGTGACTGGAGAGAACCAGATGTGATACGTATTGCTCCAGTACCATTATATAATACCTTCACAGATGTGTATGATTTTTATGAAGTATTAAGGAATAATCTTGGGTTGATTGAGTAATGGATATGCCTGGGTATTATCGTAATCTGCACATATTTACCCTCATTGTAGGTTCCCTTGGTTTAACACTTGGTTTCGCTTTTTTGGTGTTTTCAAATCCTATGATCGATACAAATCAATTAGATCCTGATGGACAACGATTTATGGAGGCTGTTATTAATAACGCATTAAGATTCATGGGCTTAGTCTTCTCATTCATCGGTTCATTGATGGTTCTAGCTTCTGCTATTGCTTTGAAAACCAAAATTCAGAAAATTGCTTGGTTAATGATTCTCTTGATCTACGGGGGAGGAACGATTGGTTTGTTTCTGATCACGATTTATTCCATGATTGAGATTATGGGAATGGGTCTCTTTACAATTCCTTTTCATTTGATTGTTCCAATTATAATTGGTGCATATCTAATATATTTATTAGTTTCAAGAGAAACTTTGAATTTTATTAAAGAACACCCATTTTAACATTTATTCGATATTGTATAGATTTTTTCTTATTCAAAGAAATTAAAATCAGGTAATGATTGATTTTCTTATCCTTGGTGCTATTGGAATTGATACTAATGTATATTTACATGGAAAGGATATTGATTTCACTGTGGAGGCCAATTTCTCTGATAATGTTGATATGATTGGTGGTGCAGGAGGATATTCTAGTCATTTGGCTAATGGGCTTGGATTTAGAACTGCATTCATGGGTTATGTGGGCGATGACTTCATGGGTAAATATATTATTGATAGCCTAGAACAGGTCGGTATTCAATCACTTATTTTCTATGATCCTAAGGGAACAAAGAGAAGTATTAATTTCATGTACAGGGATGGTAGAAGGAAAAATTTCTATGATGGTAAAGGGTCAATGGAAACAATCCCCGATATGAATTTTGTTAGAAATCACCTAAAAAAAGCTAGGTTAATTCATGTAAATATATCTAATTGGACTAGATATGTATTACCCATCGCAAAAGAGGAAGGTATACCATTATCTGTAGATATTCAGGATGTACCAGATATACGAGATCCTTACAGACAGGATTACATTCGTGAGGCTGATATCCTTTTCATGTCTGGTGTCTCTTTACAAAATCCTGAAAAAACATTGATTGAATTATTACAAATATACCCTGAAAAGGTAATTATCATTGGATTAGGTGAAAATGGCTGTTTCTACGCCGATAAAAATGGTGTAAAGAAATATCCGATAGTAAATTTGGAATTGCCAGTAATTGATACTAATGGTGCTGGTGATAGCTTGGCTATTGGGTTCCTTACAGCTCGTTTCTTTTTAAACTATAATCCGGATGATTCAATCAATCTTGGACAAACTTTAGCTAGATACATGTGCTCTCAGAAGGCTGGAAAAACAGAATATATTAGTCTAGATAACTTACTTGCATTAATACGTTAAAATTATGCTCTAGAATGCATATTTGTGATCCACATAGCCTGTCCGATATGATGCATTGTATGCATTGCCAATGTAGCATAGCCATCTCCTCGAGTTCTCCCTCTTTCAGGATCGACTATCTCATCCATATCCTTTGTTGTTCTTGCCTCAATAAAGGTGTCGAGTGCCCGTTTGTATCCATCAATAATGGCAGAACGTATGTCCATTGAATTATTAAATGAAAATTCTACATTTTCAGTATCCCCACCATGAAGTTCCGCATAGGAATGTTTGTACAGGGTGAAAATTGCATGTTCAAAAATCTCTCTTCCTGTTTTCTCCCCATCATAATGTCTGATATCAAGCAATCCATCTATATCTTTATGTTTGGTCAAAAATCGATCCAAATACCAGATCTGTGTTTTCATCGATTTAATTGATTCACTCATAAGCAATATTTAGCAAATAATCTTAATAATTTTGTTATTTATGAGAATTATTAAAATCTATAACGTTATTCTATAAGGTTATATTTTTTCAGCCTAATTATTTTTTAGTGATACCAAATGTACGATTTCTGCAACAATATCACCAATTTTTGAGATTTTACTATTTATTAGATCTGACAAACCTTGAATAATTTCCTCTGAGGGTTCATTGATTTGACAAGTGATGAAAGTAGTATCTACACCTGATTGTTCAAGTAATTCTACGACAGTTTTATCTGGAAATAGGTGCCTATTAATAGAAATATCAGGTAAATTTAGTTCATGGCCTTTTCTTACAAAGATTTCTCCTATTTCAATTGGAGGGTCGTTTGAAGATGCACTCTGAGCATCAATCACAATCACTTGTTTGGGAGCATCAGGATCACCTATCAAATTTAGTAACCAGTCTGCACATGCTAATCCAGCATCCTCAATCAATACTGAGTCAGGAATCACATAATGTTCTTCAAGATACTTGATGACTTCAGATCCTATACCATCATCACCTTTGAATATATTACCACAACCAATGATATGTATTGAATGATCCATAGGTGATGTTCATGGAGGTTGTTTAAAAGCTAGTTCAAATAAAATTGAAGATAGAGGCAATAATAAACAATATTTTGATAATATTGATATACTAAACAGAGTTATTCGTTGATATCATGTGTGTCGGAATACCTTACAAAGTGATACGAATTAAGGAAGATAAGGCAATCATCCAGCTCCATGATAATTCTGAAATCGAAATAGACATTACGCTTGTAGATGTAAAGGTTGGTGAGTATGTCATGGTTCAGAGTGGTATTGCTACGGATGTTCTCAATGCTGAGGAGGCTGCTCAGAGTTTAGAAATATTCCGAAAACTTGAATCTTTATCAAGAGAACCTTTAGATTAATTATTTTAATTCATTGATTTATGTTTATTGAAGTAATTTTGATCTAGCTCGTTTCCTCACAGCTTCAAAGTATAAAGCCATAGGTCTGTAGAATAGATGTGTCCATTTTCCTACACCTACTTCGTTGGATAACATAGTAGATGCAACCATTAAATGTAAGACATACATTCCATAGGTGTACCATGGTTCAGATGGCATATAGATTCTGAATAGATTGACAAGTATACCAGTCACTGCTACTAAAAAGATGAAGATTGGAAATAGCCAGTCTGTATGATGGGAGTACTTATGAATCTGTGTCTTCCGTCGTAATCTACCATATAGCATATCAATTGATACAACAATCATTATCACTGTTGCATAGTATCCAAGTAATCTCTGTGGATGATACCAAGCATACACCTCATCTGTTTGGAACCACCATAATAGGGCAAATATCAACACAAACATAATAAAGTAACCAGTAACTAGGAGGAAATGTTTGAACCACCTGAAGGTAGTGTCTGCACACTTTTTCCATACTTTTTGCGTGGCTATTTGGGTAACAAGTGTCTTAAACTCAATGATATATGCAGAGAAGGGGATTTTCATTCCAGTAGCATCCTCACTCATGGTTTCTCTCCACATATTCCACATACCTGATATAAGGAATTTACCTTTGTACGAACCTAGAACCACAGTACCTGCCCATATAACATAGACTGGTGCAAATTTATTCAACTGAACAGTATCCGTAACAATCTCTGCTCCAAACCATGGAATTGCATGTACTAATAATAGACCAAATATGGGGAAGAGGAACCATAAAATTATGGATTTCCAAGATGCCCATTTGTTAGTATACAATTTTTCTGCTTTACCAGAGTGATCGTACTCTGCAGTGAGATACCTTCGTACCCCCATCATCAATTCTGCAGGATCTGCTCCTCGAGGGCATGAATCAGAACAATCACCACAATAATAACAAAGCCATGGTTCCAATCCCTGCTTGAGTTTATCTTCCAGACCGAGTTGAACTAACCGGATAGTTTTCCTAGGCATACTGATATCTCCCTCTGAATGTTCACAAACAGCAGAACACATACCACAATTAAAACAAGTCTCAGTATCCTTTATTCCAAATCGCTTCAATTCAGGCATGAGGCTATCTCCAACCTCAAGTGGTTTGCGTTTTATAACTTCTAGAACCATCTACATCTTCCCTCCTTCCCATGATTTGATCGTCTTGAGTATCTCCTTATCATGGTTAAGGATATCAATCTGCAGAGGTGATTTGCCTGGAAGGGCATGGGTTGCACATGCAAAACATGGATCAAATGCTCTAAAGGCCATCTCAACCATATTTAGCAATCCATCATTTACCTTTCCTCCAACAATGAGATTTTTCGCAGCTTTTTCAATAGTCATGCAGATCGGTGCTGTATTGTGCTGAGTGGCCACTAACAAGTTAGAATTGGTGATGACTCCATTCTCATCTGTATGATAATCATGAATTAATGTGCCTCTAGGTGCCTCTACACAGCCTACTCCTCGGGTTGGTGTCTTTGTTGGGATTTCTCTTACATTGGAATCGAGTATTTCAGGATCATTGATCAATATCTTCATTCTCTCTGCTGCATTGAGTATCTCCACTAGACGTGCCCAATGGGTGGCTAATGTAAGATGTACCGGTCGATCACCAAGAGTAGAATACATTCGCTCGTACTCAGCTTGTGCCAAGGGAGTAGACATCGATTCTGAAACATTCAGTCTTGCCAAAGGTGCAACCCTGTAGATACTACTATCCACACCGTCTTTGTATCCCTTCCATCCGATATTCTTCAAGAAATTGGGGCGGATAAAGCTGTAAGAATCAACATGCTCTGAGATGTGATCAAGATAATCTCTAGGATGAAAGCGTGCATATTCCTTACCCTTGGGATCTGTCACTCGCAGATGACCATCATAGAAATCAGTTTGGTTCTTATTGTTGACTAGCCCCATATTGTAGAAATCATGAGTATAAATATCACCTGTGATGAGTTTAACATAATCAGCATTACCTAAGACTATTGCATTAAAATTCTCAAGTGTCCACTGTGCAAATTCTACTGCCTGATCAGCTACTTTCTTACCTTCTTCCACCAATTCTCTTGTCAATGGTTTAGATATTCCTCCAGGTAATCCAAAGACAGGATGAATTACCTTCCCTGATATTTTAGTCATCAAACTCCGTATTGCCTTTCTGGTCAGTATTACCTTTTTTGCAGCATCCATACCCACGACACCAATCACACCAAGAATATTTCGCTCTGCTTTTGGTGCATCTGGTCCAACAATAAAATCAGGACCACCTAGGTAATAGAAGTGGATGGCATGATCTTCAACCATGAACGCATTATAGTAAAAATCACGTATCATCTTTGCAGCAGGTGGAGGTTCCACCTTATACAGGTCATCTAATGCCTTCGTTGAGGCCATATGATGTGCAGATGGACATACACCGCATATTCTCGGGGTAATCCTCGCCATTTCCTCAGCAGGCATTCCAACAGTGAATTTCTCAAAACCTCGAAGTTCTGGGATTTGTAAATATGCTTTATCTACATTACCCTCATCATTAAGGAAGATGCTGATCTTTCCATGACCCTCCAACCGAGTTATTGGGTCGATTGTTATCACTTTTTCAGTCATTTCAATTCCTCCATATTTTTTCTCTTCATGATACTCGATGGTAGGTTAAACATATAGACCAACTCAGTATAGCTGGTGATACCATTCATGATCTTTGCCCCCTCTTCAGGATCATCTGAATCAATTATCGATCCGAGAGCTGAAGCAAATTTTGTACCTATATCTTGTACCTCATCTGTTGGGCCATAACATCCACGACATGGCATAATGGCATTGGTACAAAGGTTTCCACAACCACCACGTGTAACTGGGCCTAAACAAATTACTCCTTGCTCGAGTAGACATTTGGTTGGATCTGGTTTAAAATCAATTACCCTCTTAAATTTCTTTATCGCTATCTTATTACCTGATTTCTCAAGGGAACAGGTATCACATTGTATTCTATTTGGTGATAGAATCGATCCTATTGGTGGTAACTGACCTGTGAGTATTGCATTTACGGCACCTGCAATCAGATCGGGATGTGGTGGACAGCCAGGAAGATAGTATTCCACATCAATTACTTCATCTAATCGCTTGACAGAATTATAAAACTTAGGAAGCTCTAATGTGTACCCATTGATTTTGGTTACTTCTTGAGGTCTCAATTTATCCGGATTGACAACAGTAGGCGATTTATCATAATACCAGTCATATATCTCCTCTTTATTGGTGAAATTTGCAAGTCCTGGAATTCCACCCAAATGAGAACAAGCTCCAAATGCCACAATCAGACCAGATTTTTTCCGTAACAACTCAACCCATTCCTCCTGTTCAGAGGTTCTGATAGATCCATTGATGAAAGAGACAGCAATTGATCCATCATCCATAGCTTCAATATCAGATTTCTTAAAATCAAGAGCAACAGGCCACAGTACAATATCCACTGCTGCTACTACATCTAAGATTTTTTCTGCCAAATCAACTACTGCTTCCTCGCATCCTCCACAGGAGGCACACCAGTAAAAAGCAACTTTGGGTTTATCAGACATGAGTAACTTCCTCCAGTATTTGAATTGGTCCGAGACTTCTAACAGTCTCCACCATCTCATTGATCACAGTTTGTGCTTTCTTCGCTTCAGCAGCAGAAATTCCCTCGAGCCTTACTCTTCGTTTGTCAATGCCAAATTTCTCTAATAAATCTTGAATAAGGACAAATCTATTGAAGGTTTTATAATTTCCTGAGATGTAATGACAATCACCTGGATGACAGGTAGAGATAATCACCCCATCTGCACCATTTTTGAATGCATCAAACACAAAAGATGGTTCTATTCTTCCAGAACACATGGTTCTTATTACTCTAACATTGGTTGAGTAGTTTAATCTACTTGTACCAGTTAGATCCAATCCTGCATAGGAACACCAGTTGCAGGCAAACATTACAATTTTAGGTTCAAACTCTTCTGTCATTTTGGCACCTCCAATGCGCTCAAAATAGCATATAGTTGCTTATTTTTGAAACCCTTCTGATCAAGTGCACCTGATGGGCATCCAGCCACGCATGTACCACATCCTGAACACAAACGTTCATCAACATGGGCAACTAACCTACCATTACCTGTGGCTGATTTGTATGATATTGCACCATAGGGGCATATGGGTTCACAAACCCCGCATCTACCACAAATATCTTCATTTACTGTAGCTGTTAGTGGTTCTAGTTCCACCTCTCCATGTATTAGTGGGATAACTGCCTTTGAAGCGGCTGCACTGGCACTAGTTATTGATTCTATGATATCTTTGGGTGCTTGACAGGCCCCTGCGAGGTAAATTCCAGGGGAAGGTACTTCAACAGGTCGGAGTTTAGCATGGGCTTCCTTGAAAAAGCCTTCTCCTCCACATGGTAGCTTAAAGAGATTTCTAGTCTCTTCCACATCACTTGGAGCATCCATCCCTGTTGCAAGTACAACCATATCTGCAGGTATTTTTAACCACTCTTGGACAAGAGAATCATAGGTCTGCACATTGAGTTTTCCCTCAATATCAACAAAGGGTTCTTGGTCTCGATGATAACGAATGAGGATAATTCCTTTCTCAGATAATTTCTCATACATCCTTTCATCATTGCGCTGGTAGGTTCTGATATCTTGGTAAATGAAACTGATTCTCATGCTTGGTTTGTATTCTTTTAACCTAAGCATATTCTTGAATGCTGCAGAACAGCAGACTCGTGAGCAATGTGTGCGTGCTCCCTCTTTATCCGGATTTTCCATAGATCCAACACAACCTATGAATACGATTCTGTCTACATTGTCAAATTTTCCTTCAGGATTAGCACACATCTCATCGAATTCAAATAGAGTTTTGATATTATTATTCTTTTTATATCCAAATTCTCCATCTTTGGGTCTATATGGTTCGTATCCAGTAGCAACAATGATACTACCAAATTTCTCTTCAATGTTATCTCCTTTAGATGGGTGAATAAGCACATGGTACTCCCCAAAGGCTCCATCTACGTTACTTACCTTAGTTTCAGTATATACTTGTATCCTTTTATTGGCTTGCACTTCTGTTATCAGTGAGGAAATGATGTCTGTACCCCTTCTCTCCGTATGCGCAAGATATCCTACTTTTAGTGCATTACCTCCAAGGACTGCTGATTTTTCAACAAGAACCACATCAAATCCCTTTCTGGCAACATCTAACGCTGCTTGTAATCCTGCTACACCTCCTCCAACAACAAGAACTCTTGGTATTACTCCAGCCTTGCTGACTTCAATTGCCTCGAGTAATCGTACCTTAGCTATGGCCATTCTCACGATATCTTTAGCCTTAATTGTTGCCTTTTCAGGTTCTTTAGGATGTACCCATGATACATGCTCACGAATATTGGCCATCTCAAATAAAAATGGGTTTAATCCTGCTTCCTGTACCGTCTTTTTAAATGTCGGCTCATGCATCTGTGGTGAACATGCTGCGACAACAACACGATTCAGTTTATGCTCTTTGATCGCATCCTTAATGGAATTCTGGCCTGGTGCGGAACAAGTAAAGGTATTCTGTTCAGAAACCACCACATTTGGCAAAGTCTTGGCATATTCTACAACAGCATTTACATCTACGACACCACCGATATTTTTACCACAGTGGCAAATGAATACTCCAATTCTTACGTCTTCAGAGCTCATTGATTCACCTCCGTACAGATAATTGATGCACGCATCGCAGCAGCTCCTGCTTGGACAACACTATCTGGGATATCTTTGGGAGATTCTCCTACACCTGCTATGAAAATACCATCGACAGATGTGGCTACTGGATCCAAATAGCGATCCTTTACCTGCACAAATGTATCATCACCAAGAGATAGTTGTATGGGGAATTTAACAACCGATGGAACTGCTCCAACAGCTAATACAACTAGATCAAAATGATCTTCCAGAGTTTTTCCCTTCTCAACATCTTCATACTTAAGGAGTAATGATCCATTATTCTGCTCAATCTTACCTACCTTGCCTTTGATGTACTTTACACCATAATCAGATATAGATCTGTTGTAAAATTCTTGGAATCCTTTACCAAATGCACGAATATCCATATGGAAGATGGTACATTCTGAATCTGGATAATGATCTTTCATAAGTACTGCTTCTTTGATAGATACCATACAGCAGAATCTTGAACAGTAATAGTTACTCAATTCGCTTCTCGAACCTACACATTGAATGAATGCGACTTTGCTTGGTGTCTTACCATCAGACAGTCTATGTACGTGTCCCTCAGTGGGCCCAGTTGATGAAATCAAACGTTCAAACTCAAGTGAAGTAATAACGTCTGGGATATCATTGTATCCATAATCATTTCTTTCAACAGGTGAATAGGGATATAGACCTGTGGCAAATATTATTGATCCAACATCAAGTTCCACGACTTCTTCTTTCTGATCAAAATCTATCGCACCGACTGCACAACGTTTATCACATAATCCACACTTACCTGTTAGGATATATCGGCAAGCATCGGGATCTATAACTGGAACCATTGGTATGGCTTGTGGAAATGGAACATAAATTGCTTTCCGTTTTCCTAAATTCTGATCAAACTCACTGTCACTGCTTCCAGGACATTTTTCCAGGCATAATTTACAACCTGTACAAAGTTCTGCATTTACATATCTAGGTTTTTTCAGAACTTTTACTTTAAAATGACCTACCGATCCAGATATGCTTTGGATTTCAGAGTAAGTCATCAAATCGATATTTTTGTGGCGTGAGATATCTACCATTTTCGGTGTCAAAATACATGAGCTACAATCCAAGGTTGGGAAGGTCTTATCTAGTTGGGCCATCCTACCTCCGATACTCGGTGTTTTCTCAACCAAATATACTTTTATCCCTTGATCTGCGAGATCGAGCGATGCCTGTATTCCAGAGATACCACCACCAACAACCAGTGCTTTTTGCGTCATCTGATTATCTCCTGTTCGAAATTTTTGTTGATAATTTGTTTGAGAATAATCTGTTATACTAAATATAATAATTAAGCGGATTCACACTAACGAAGAAAGAAAAATGATATAAGTTAGTTATCATAAATCTATTTTTTTATAAAAATATCGAAATTTTGAAAAATTTGCTAGGAAATTTAAGGCAAATTGGTAAATATTGCAGGATTGTCTATTTAGACTATTCCTGTTGGGTTAGGAACAGTTATCTTACACCGCTTTTTTGGCATTAGTCTAAATATTGTACAATTAATTAGAAATTTACTGATTATTTGTACTATTTTTTTGCAATAACCTATACCCTATCTCATTTCTTAATAACAAAATTGAATTATTTTATGGATTGATTTCAGAAACAAGTACAGACTTGTTGGTTTTGTATGCATAGGCCATACGAGGAGTATTGAATGCAAATCCAATTCCTTTTTTACTTAGGACAATGAATCCACCAAGTCCTGAAATACTTGATAGATCCTTCACTGTTTGTTCAGCTGCTTGTTGCGGATCCATGGTCTCGAGGTATTGTACAGCCAGTCTTGTTGATAATCTACGGATAATATCCTCACCATACCCAGTAGCCGCAGCACCACCTAGTTCATTAACATAGGCACCTGCTCCCCATATTGGAGTGTCCCCAACCCTCCCTGCTCTTTTGTAAGGGGTGCCACCTGTGCTGACTCCAACTGCAAGATTTCCTTGTTTGTCCATCGCTACCATGCCGACTGTACCAAACCCATTAGGTTTGTCAAAAGCTGTTTTAGGTTGATAATTTACAATATTTTTCACCTTGAGATACCGTTCAAGTTCACGGCCTACAAGTAGATCCTCTTCGCTAGCTAATTCAAGTCCTAGGGATTCTGCCAATTTCCTCCCTCCACCTCCAGCTATCATAATATGATCAGTTCTTTCTCGTATTGCTCTCGCAAGTTTAATTGGATTTTTTACCTGTTGAACTGCTAGTACTGCTCCGATTTTCTGATCTTGAGTGGCGATGATCGCATCCATTTCAACTTCTGAATCTTGATTGAGAAAAGACCCTCTACCAGCATCAAATGTTGGATCATCCTCCATAAGAGAGATACCAACTTCTACGGCATCTATGGCAGACTTACCATCTTCAATTAATTGGAATGCTACGTTACATGCTGTCTCAACACCTTTGAGATGCGCATCAACAGTTTCATCTGGGATTGCCCATGCTCCACCATGAACGATAACTCCATAATCTATCACGACTGAGCATTCATGAAATATATTATAATCTCTCAGATATTGATTTGCGTATATGTACTATTGGTACAAGAATAATCATCCAAATTACTGCAACTGGAAGAAAACCTTCCTCAGTGATTATTTCTTCATCCTCTTCACTTTCAGTTGACACTGGTAATCCAAGTGATTTTGTTATATACTCAATTTCAGTATGGGTCACTTCTTGAGATGCTCCATTTGAAACCACTCCCCCATTAATGGAGGTCTGGATTTCTGCAATGACATTGATCTCATTAGTATCTACGCCATTTCCGAGACTCTTATAAAATTTGACCCAACCGGTTGTTTCACCACAATCATTACATTTAATGAAGAAATCTGTTTTAGCTTCATTAAATGATTGTGTCCATTGATAATCGCTTGACAGGCTGGTATTGATGTATTTATAATTTAAAAATGGCAAAGTATCTGCTATCAACCTAAATTTTATCCAGTATTGCTCATTAACCGTTCCTGTAAAAGTATAATCCACCACTACATATGCCTTATCTCCATCCATTATATATTCAAAAATGATATTCACATCTAATGTCACATCTGGATTAAAGGCATACAAATGCACATCATAAACTGTAGCACCAGAATTATATGGAGTAAGAAGCAGAATCAGAAATATTAAATTTTTAATTCTCACAAGAATATACGATTTATTCACATATTTATAGATTAACCAAATTATATGAATTAAAGAATTTAAGACACATCAGATAATTATCAAGAACTAAAGTATTGTTAAGATTATCCCTCAGTTGCAATGACCTCATCCTAATTATTTATATTCAATCGTACACTGAAAACAATGTTGAGTAGATGAGTTATATATTTGACACTTCTAAACGAGATGCTAAGGCACGAAAGCAAAGTATCCTCTGGCTACTAGGGCATCTATCCGAAAATAAATTCAAATTCACTTATATGGTTCTTGCATTGCTTGCAGTCACTGGATTACGAACAGCAATACCCTATCTCATTGGTTTCATGATTGATGATGCGGTTTATCCAAAAAATAATGAATTATTACTGTTTTATGCTATTCTTATTCTGGGATTAGGATTATTAAGAATAATCCTTAGCTATCTCAATATATTTGTCACAAATTCTATCGGTTGGAATTCCATACGACGGATCAGAGAAGAATTTTTTGAGACTATTCAGGCAAAACCTCTACGTTTCCATAACAGGGTCCGAAGTGGTGATCTCATGGCACTAGCTACCAATGATATGCAGCAACTAGGAGGGATGATTAATCCAGGTATCAGGATGGTGAGTGAGGCATTTATTGGGTTAGCAGCAGTAATAATTTTTGCTACTTCTATTAATCCAATCTTCACCTTAGCTCTTACACCCATATTCATCCTCTACGTGCAATCTATCCTTAGATACAATGATAAAATGAAACCAATCATGGGTACTTTTATGAGTAAATGGAGTATGATTTCACGTTCTGCACAGGATAGTATCACGGGAGTTAGAGTTGTCAGAGCATTCAATGCCCAGCGATTTGAGATGAGAAAATTCAAAGAAGTGGTGGATGATTTCAAACGTGTTTGGTACAAACGTCAGATAATACAGGCAAAATATTGGCCATTATTTTGGATCAATTTTGCCATAGGTGTTTCATTAATCGCAAGTATCTGGGCTCATTATGCAGGATATATGTCTGTGGGGGAGATAATATCGATCAATGGAATGCTCTTAATCCTCATGGGTCCGACATTTATTATTTCATTTGCAGTAGGTATGTTTCAATCAGGTCTTGCAGCGGGAGAGCGAATATTTCATACCATGTATGCGTTCGATCCTGAGGAGAGTTTAAGTGAAAAACAATCGTGGCCAGATGTAGTACGAGGAGATATAGAAATAAAGGATGTAAGCTTTAAGTATGAGGGAACTGATAAATATGTGCTCAAAAATATCTCCCTGAAGGTGAATGCTGGAGAAACAGTAGCACTGGTAGGGCCTACTGGTTCTGGTAAGACGACCCTCACAAAATTAATTTCAAGGTTCTATCCCTATGAGGGAAGTATACTTCTAGATGATGCAGATATTCAACAATTCAAATTACGTGACCTGAGACAGAATATCGGTCGAGTCGAACAGGACATATTTCTTTTTGCCAGTACCATTCGCTCAAATATTGAATTTGGAATTGGTGATGAAGCAATAGACTTTGATTTGGTAAAACAAGCAGCGATCACCGCACAAGCTCATGATTTTATCGTTGAACAACCGGATGGTTATGATACCAAGTTGGGTGAACGTGGAGTTGGATTATCCGGTGGACAAAAACAAAGAATTGCCATTGCTCGATGTATTCTCATTAACCCTCCTATACTAATTCTTGATGATAGCACCTCCGCTATAGATGCAGAGACTGAGGAGAGGATAGCTCTCGCAATGGATAAAGTAATGCAGAACCGTACCACGTTTTTAATTACCCATCGGCTTTCTGCAATTCGAAAGGCTGATAAAATCGTTGTACTGAGAGATGGTGAAATCAAAGCGGTGGGAAATCATCAAGAGCTCGTACATTCATCACTGGAGTATAGACGTATATTCAGTAAATATATTGAGTTACCACCAATTAAGGAGGTTGAGCAATAATGGGATGGATTTATTCTGGTCTTGAATTTGAAGGACAAAAACGAGATTACACTGATTGGATGCTTTTGAAGAAAATTATGAAACTGGTAGTACCCTATAAATTTGCATTCACCCTTACTATAGTTGTAGTATTGATCAATACAGCAGTAAACCTTGTAACACCACTGGTTTTTACCGATGCAATTACATCAATAAAGAATAATGAGCCACAGCGTACTGTATATGTGTTTGCACTGGGATTTTTCATACTCTATTTACTTCAATTTCTCTTCTATTTTCTAAATAATTTCGCCATGGCAAAACTTATTCCAGAATTTATGGTTGATTTAAGAACTGGAGTATTTAATTCCATTCAAAAACAAGATTTGAAATTCTTTGATAAGAAAATTAGTGGGAGATTGACCTCTAGAGTGGGATCCGATGCTGCAGAGTCTGCCAATATCATCATGTTAATGGCAACATTCGGAGGTAATATTCTATTAATTATCATTAGCTTTGTTATCCTCTTTTCTGTCTCTTTTCAGCTTGCATTGTTGATGTTGATCATCGTTCCTTTTGTTATTGGCTTCACATGGATATTCAGGCGGATTGCCAGGAAACTCAGTAGTGTGTATAGAAAGACGATAGCAGGAGTAAATGCAGCAATGGCTGAATCAGTAGAAGGAATATCCATTGCCAAATCCTTCGGTCGTGAGCAAGAAACCTTGCAAAAGTTTCAAGAAGTAAATCAGAATAATGTACGAGCTGGATTCAGACAATCAATCGCTATGGAATTCATTTTTCCTACACTTGACATTTTAAGTGTTATAGGTATATGGTTAATTATTCAGTATGGTGGTCAATGGGCCATAATGGGACAATATAATCTCACACCAGAAAGCCTCTATCTCTTTATATTGTATCTGGATAGATTTTTCTTTCCACTAATGCAACTCTCTACCTTTTATTCACAGATGCAGGCAGGTTTTGCAGCATATGAACGAATTGCTGAGGTGATGGATACCGTACCTGAGGTCCATCCCAATCCCGAAGGTAGAATTCTAGAGAAAGTCAACGGAGATATCAAATTTATTAACACTACCTTTGGTTATGAAGAGAATGAACCGATATTGAAAGAATTCAATCTTCACATAAAATCTGGAGAGAAATTGGCCATAGTTGGTGCTACTGGTGCTGGAAAGACCACAATTACCAATATAATCACCAGATTTTATGAATTTCAAGATGGAGAGGTAAAAATTGATGATTATGATATCCGATCATTAAATTTGGAAGAATATCGTAAATCTATAGGATTGGTTCAGCAAGATCCATTTCTTTTCTCAGGTACTGTGGAGGAGAATATTAGATATGGATATCAGGAAGCTACAGATGAGGAACTGAACCAAGCCATCACTGCAGTTCATGCAGATGAATTTCTTCAGTATATGCCAAATGGACTTCAAACCGAGGTGGGAGAACGAGGAGGTCGATTATCTACTGGTCAACGACAGCTAGTAACCCTTGCACGTGCATTGCTTTCTGATCCCAAGATAATCATTATGGATGAGGCTACAAGCTCTGTTGATGCATACACTGAGGCAGTAATTCAAGAAGCATTGGAGAATTTATTCAAAGATAGAACATCTATAGTGATAGCTCATAGACTAAGTACTGTAGTAAAAGCTGATAGAATCATTGTACTAGATCAAGGTAAAATCATTGAAGAGGGTTCACACAAGGAATTGATGGAAATGGGTGGCAAATATCAAGAATTATATGAAACTTATTTCAAACATCAAGCATTTACCAACCCAATCACAAATCCTTAATTTTGTATAATTTAACTAATTTATCACCTCCTGGATGACCATCAAGAATTTGATGGTCATAATAGCCTGCGACCTCGTTCTCGTCGGTATGGACAGGTGATTGAGTTGCATTGGGAGAGTGGCAAAGTATTGCCACC
>JADCLS010000010.1 GCA_026702845.1 Candidatus Heimdallarchaeota archaeon | reverse complement strand
CAATTGTAAACAACTGTACTACTACGATCAACTATTTTAATCTCAAATCCACAGCTGGAACAGTGGTTTTTGTTGGTCTTCATAAATTCAACAATTACCACTACCTTTTATCTAGAGTTTGCACTCATGTGCTCCTGCGCACTAGAATTTCAGATATTTACTAAAATATTCAAAAAATGAATTGAACATTTGAACTGCCCAGTAATTGAGTTTTGGACTAATTGAAGCGCGGGGATTACGAGATGGTGAAAATTAGCCTCAAATTGTATAATTTAGATTGCAGAAAAGTTTGTGATTGCATTGAAATTCTTCAATCTTTGAATTTCTGATCCTATCCTAATAATTTTATTATTTACAATGTTCAATTTCTTCAAGTTAACTAAATTAAATATCGATGAAGGAATTTCAATAAGGTTATTATCCATAAGATATAATTCTTCTAAATTATTAAAATTTAACCAAATTTCATTATCAAATTCCCTTAGATCGCTATTAATAATGAATATTGATTTTATATTAGTCATTGATACTAATGATTTTATTTTCTTTGGGAATTTTATATTACATAAATACAAAGAAATTTGATTTTGTTTATTATAAGAAATCAAATTTCCAGCTTCTTTATATCTTCCTCTTATACAAAGTCCAATGTACATCATCCAATCTATTTCTTCTTTAATTTCTAAATTAATATTCAATTCCTTTGATAGTAGCTCAAGATTGTTTATTTTTACCAAATCAATTCCTCCTATTTAGACCTTTACTGAGTTCCAGTAAAAACTATTCAGCAATGCGAAGAATAAATGATAACCGATCAAGAATTTTATTGCAAAAATAGCCTTTTTCTCTATTGCATCTAGTTCACTAAGTTTATCTAAGAAAAATTCACCTAATTCTGGAATCCCATCTTTGACCCCCCACAATGCCATTCCTTTTGATCCTTGAGCTTCTTTTGTTGCAAATGTAGCAATATTTTTTGCAAATATTACAACTTTAGCTATTCCTAAAAAGATCCCAAGGATTAAAGAAGTAATTAGTGATTTAGGAGATGCTGTGATTTCTCCTGGATTGAATGGAGTATTCCCACTAGATGAATATAATATTCCAATTGCTGCTAATATTAATCCAATGATTGATCCTGCTCCTATTCGATTAATATTTTCTGGAGGTAATATATTTGTATCATCAATAATGAGACCTTTATTAAACCATAACATCATTCCCAATGCAACAGATTTCAGAAGGGCATTCATCACTAGATTGTATCGTAAAACCAAGGATCTGGTATTATATCAGAACCTTGCTGGACACTCATAAATTAAAACTACCAGAACCTATATTCTGGATGATTTTGAGGAAAATATGAGAAAATTTAATGGATTGTCTGATTTTTGAATACAATAATTAACTACGCGAGATGGGTTTTTCTTTTGGTGATTGAGGGGTTATTCGAATTTTATGTTTTGAAATAGAACCCAAGAAATAAGAGATTAAGATTAGAATTATCTCGATAAAAATTCAATAATCTAAAAAATAATAACCTATACCCCTAGAATTACTAAAATAATTGCTAATCCTATCCAATCCAGCATTCATAGAAATTTTATATCTAAACAAAATTGATATATACCAAAATATAGTATAAAAAAAGATAGAACAAAATATGGTAATATAAACATTAAATTCCTTGATTTTAAACCATTTTCTGATTTTCTTTTTCTTATATTTTCGATAGTTTTTATCTGAACATATAATGAAGCAAATAGGAGAAAATATCTGATGGTCAGTAATTTTATATTATGGTTACTTTCACGTTTAAGAAATTCATATTGACCAATACTTATTATTCTAGTAATCGAAAAAAGCCCAAAAAATAAATAACTATTATACAGATATGGAATATCATGCATTTGAAAATAATTCAATATAAAATTCATAAAAATAATTGGACTTAGGATTAAATGAATAAGAAATAAGAAATCATTACGATTTCTGAGATTTGATATTTCTAGATATGATAAGTGAAAAAGAAGAATATTATTGTAATTATATGTACTAAATTTCCCGTTTAGCTTGAAAATTGAAAAAAATATAATATATTTTATTAAAATATAGAAAGTGTGGAATAGTGAACTAATTAAAAATGCTAATAATGTGTATATTATATTTAGCAAAAGCAATTTCTATTACCTAATACCGAGTATGACTTGAACCCCAAAGTTCACTCAATCGGTATTGATAATATAAATGCAATATTGAAAAAGTTAATCTACTAAGAATGAACTTTGGTTGCGTTCTTTTCTTGTTTATAACATCTATTAATTCACCTGTCGCATCTTTTACTTTAGGATCAAGCATTGTTTCTTTATTAATAATTGACCCTTCATTCAAAACATGATCTATAAGGGCATTTTGTGCTGAAGCCAAATTAGTAAAAGCTTGTGTAAATAATTTTGAAACTTTTTTAATATTTGATATTGATAATAATAATTCAATAGGTGTAAATATGTTGCTCATTTGTCTCCAACCTATGTAAAATCCAAAGATTGATAGTATTGAAGTGAAAGGAAAACTTATAGGATCTAAGGAAGGTACAGGAGAATTAAACTTAGAATAATAGTTATTAAACATCAGATTTTGTCCAAACCAGCTGTATGCGGCAGCTACTATTGCACCAATCTTTCCTTCATGATCTATAAGACTATTACCTTTATTTTTTGCTCCTAATAACATGAAATGTAACCCTAGATCAATTGTTCCACCAATACGCAATCCGAAATGAAAGTTTGACAAGTATTGAGATAGTTCAATTTTCTCAGTTGATGTCATGGAATTGTCATTGATTAATGTGCTAATCAAAGATTCAGAAGATGAAATTGAAACTTGATGTGCAATTAATTGTAAAGCTGAAGCTAGTGCATGTGCCTTAAGACCTGTTGATACTGATAAAGGTAATGCCCAAACTAGTACAGATTCTTGAATGATAAACTCTTTCATCATTTCAAAAAATATATAAGGGAACATTTTTAATAATTTTGTCGCTTCAGTTGGAATTCCAGTTAATTGCTCAAATGCTGTTCTAATCATAGGAATAAATAGATCTGTTATAGATTGGGTGCCATCCATAATACCTCCTAAATTAAATTGCATAATCGATTCGCCACTAGAGATCAAGTCAATACTTGCACTATCCTTCCCCAAATCATCTATTTCAAAAATCGTTTCACCAAATAGCAAATCCAAATTTTGACTCGATTTAACCACCCCAATATTAGATGCAACTCCATTTACAGTAATAGTCGCATATCCATTATCTTGATATGAATATCCTGAAAGTAAACTTGATAGAATAGCTCCTATTCCATTAGCTAATAAATTGGTTGCCGTTGAGAATACATTCAAAGCCCCATCAATTGCTGCATTGGTTATATATTCCAACCCTGCCTTCACACCAGCAACAAACTCAGTAATTGAGGACTTGATCGCAGATAATGCCCCAGAAACTCCAGAGAATACTCCAGCAACAACATCAACCAAAGTCCATCCAGAGTGGCCTATAACACCCATTAACCAATTCCATGTTGACAACCATCCAGTTGAAGCAATGTACGTATCATGGATATAATCCACAAATTAGTTAATATTCAAGTTTAGATTTTTTTCAATTTTTCAATATTCTCATGTGCATATAACCTGTAATACATCTTAATTTTATAATGAGACATCTAGGAACATCAAAATAATGAAGATCGCTGAGGAATGCAGAGATTGTATCATCAAACGAGCCTGGGGAATACTTGAGAGAACTAATTATCCATCTCCTCAGGATGCTATGGATACACTGATTCCTCTGATAGATGAGGCCATTGCAAATCCTGAAATCACATGGATTGAAGGAGGATTATGCCCTGCCCAGATAGGTATGGTGAGACAGGATTATTTCAAATCAATCGGAATTCTTGATAGTTACACCAAAGAAAAAGAACTGGGTATGGAAATTGGAAGAAAAATATTCGAGAAATATCGGGAAGAGGATTTCACTCTTGATCAATGCTTGCAGTTAAGTCAAATTGGAAATGGTATGGAATTTGATGTCGGTGGATATTACAAAAATCAAGACGAAATTTTTGATGAGATGATTCTGCAAATTGAGCAGGTGAAACGTAATACATGGAAACATACAGTTGGATTTTCATCAGAATTAATTGTTGAAAACGTTCAAACCATTTTGTATTTCTTTGATAATGTGGGTGAACATTTTCTGGATGTTTTCTTAATTCGGAAATTACAGAACCTTAGGAAACAAGTGAAAGTGGTTGTCAAAGGCAAAGTTGTACTAAATGACGTGACTAGGGCTGAAATGAAAGACTATCCATTAGATGTTGAGATCTTGGATAATGGATCAGATGACATTGGTATGTTTATGTATCATATACCTGAAAAACTGAAACAAGAGATAGGGCTGACTGATCTACTTATCTTTAAAGGTATGGCCAATTTTGAAACCCTGTCCCGAATACCTTTTAATGCCCCACAACTATTTATTTTGAAGGCAAAATGCAATCCTATTGCTCAAGCAAATGGGACTGTAAAAGGTGAATATGTGCTTAGATATGTGAAAGCTGGTGAATCTTGCTTATAAAATTATTTATCAAATTTCTTCATCCAACGATGATCAGCAATCTTCTCCGTGAAACCTGTTTTATCATAAAGTGCATTGGCCCCAGGTGTATCTGCTGCACCTCCAATGTGTAAGCCTACTGGCTTATATTTCTCAAGTCGGTTTAGACCTTCAAATAACACTGCCTGTGCAAGAGATTTCTTACGATGACTAGGTAGAGTACCAAGTGGTTCCAACTCTGCAATCTTACTTCTTGGATCCACTCTGAATGTACAAAAGGCTGCAATCTCATCATCGTCAGTAACAACAAGTAAGTCCAGTTCTTCCACATGGAATGAACGGCTATTTAACCAATCTACTACCTCTTTATTAAATGACTCTCCATGTCCAAAAGTCTGACGGATAGCAGCCGCATATGCTTCATGATCATGCTTAGTTACTGTCCTGATACTATATCCATCAGGAAGAGTATATGTATGATTGAAATGATTATTATGGACTCTGATCCATCCATAAACACCTACATCCTCAAAACCATGTGATTTCAACCAATTTTCTTTTTCCTCTCCCTCCATGGCATGAATGAAATACTCTGAGTATTGAGATCCAAGTAAATGTGCTTTAGCATGTCCATCAATCCACCTAATGATTTCATCCTGTACATATGTATACTCAGAATCAATAAAATAGAAGTAATCTCGTTTACCTTCTTTGGCTGTCATGGCAACCAGTTTTTCTTCATCAAACCATAGATAGAAAGGATCATCATCATCCCCACTACTATTCTCGAATCTAACAGGACACCAATTGACAAAAGATTGGGTTTGTTCAAAGAGTTTAATGAGAAATGACATACACATTTCAAAATCACAATCTGTGTATGCCCGAGATAAAATACTCATGTGAATGAAATTAATTTAGAATATTTAATTATTGACCTTGTGAACATTTGATATTATCTATTCATGATCCTCATGGTATTTATTTATCGCTCCTAGTAGTGTAGAGTATGCTGGTTTATCATCAAATACTACTGATATTTCGAATGGTTCAAGCCTCATTCGCACAATTTGTTGTATAATATTACTTTTTGCTAGCATCCCCGTGATTAATACCTTATTTACTGCTAAACTCTCCAATTTGGATAAAATAAATGCCCCCAGACTTTCTCCGATAATATGGAATAACCCCAATGCAAGATCCTCCTTCCTTGAGACTTGATTGGCTTTTGCATATACTGATGCTACTGCATCTGCTGGGAGTATTCCAATTGGCCCTCCAACAATATCTCCAACGGTTAGATTAATCCTCTCTTGTTTCCCATTTATGGCGAGTTGTTCAAGCTCAGGAATTGAATCAATCCCAAGCAATGACCTTGATAAGCCAACTAGTGTGGCACCTCCTATTGCAGTTCCCAGTCTATATCCAGATTGATCTTGATTTATTAATATTGTAGGAGTTCCACTACCAATATTAACCAGTAAATATGGTTGTTCTTGAGAATGTTGCCTTCCATAAGCAACCAAAGCTTCAAATTCGTGAATTTTAACTACAGGTATGTCATCAATTACATCAGGTAGAGTTAACGCATGACCACCAGTTATAATTATTTTCTCTATTCCATCCATTGATTTAACAATTTCATCAAAAGATGTATTTTCCTTTCTTATTGGCTCATGATAAGTAAATTCAGTATCTCTGAAAGAGATAATCTTTGTATAAGAACCCCCTAGATCTATGGCGATAATCATCATAAATCAGAAAACTCAATCATTATTTTAATATCTATTGTGTAGATTGGACTTCTGTATGAATGTACTTGATTCTGTATACTATTGAGAATTCTTCTTCAATAACTGACTCTATCTCAAATTTATTTTCAACAATTACTTTTTCTAGTATATCTTGATGAATGTAATCTGAGCTTGATCTCACAAGATATTTCTGTATAACATCGTAATTTTCATCAAATTCAAGATATAGTTGATAGCTAATAGTTTGAGAACCATACACCGTTACCGTTGATGGGAAAGAATAAACAATGGTGGATAAAGCGTTCTCCTTCATCTCAAGGTCAAAAAATCCATCAAATGAATCTGTGAAAGAACTGGGGTCAATCTTCCTGAATTTTCGAGTTGAGAAAACACAGATACCCCCCGGACTAAGAATTGACCTTATATTTGCTAGCAATTTGGGTAGATTTTCAGATGCAAAACTAGGGAATGTATGCATTGGGATGATAATACAATCAAATTTAACTTCTGAATAAACCGATTTCGCATCAAGAATAGATCCAAATGTAAAATGTACAACAGACAACTCAGGATGATCTCTGGTGAACATATGAATATATTTCTCAAAAGTATCATTTAGCTCTAAACCATGGATTTCACACTTCTCTCCAAATTTTTCTACTAATTTTCTTGTAAATCTCCCGTAAGCAGAACCAACTTCCAATATTCTATCACCTGTAGAAACTGAAACATGATTAAGTTCTGGATCAGGTCTGGCTTGATGAGCTTCTCTCCTTCTCCAGAAATAGGCCGACCAGATTGATAATTGATAGGGATTAGTAATTATTGGTTGTTCAAGAATTAATTTAGAAAAAATCTTATGCTCAGATAGATACTCGATTTCATTGACTATTGCCATAGTTTATTTTAAGCATGTCCCAAAAATCGTTAGTTAATTTCTCAACCTCCTTAACCGATTCTTGTGGTTATACCACAAGAATTGGCACAACAAGGATTTATGTTTGTTGTGCTTAAGTTGATCTCTGATAATTGGATATTGGAGCTTTATTTCTCCAAATACATGCTCGACCTCAGCTCTGAGATAGTTACGGGTATTTATTCTGTAAATTCCAGGATATTGTTTCTGATACTTCACTTGGAAATCCATGAAATCATAGTTTCCATTGATTTTCGAATTGGTTTTGCATGGGATCACGGGTGTGATCCCTTCTTGACAACACCAACCAATAATTTTCTCATCCCAATATGCTTTATCCGCATGGAATCTCTTGATCTGCGGGATTAAACGCTTGTACACACTTAGAAGTACAGGTCCTAGCGCTTTTGAGTCAAATCTCTTGATATCTGAGAGATGGATCCCAACTATTGCCCTGCTGGGGAGGGCAACTGCGATGTGGAGCTTGCGAAACATCTTGGAATTCTTTGAGAGGAAGCTACGCTGCCATTTGATGAATCTCCAGATACTACCTGACCTAATTTCGAATCCTGAGCTATCAACAAGCAGATCTTCAATTTCATGGGTTGAATCCTGAAATCCTACCATTCGAATCCAGCTACTCAGGTTAGCCTCGCTAACCTGCATCCACATTCTATGGAATGTGGATTTACTGGGAATCGATGTGAGATAGCCCTCATTGATGAGAAAATCACAGTAACTCAATTTGGATGGTAGATCCCTCCAAACGATGTTCTGCGATCTTGCAAAAACACAAATTGCAATGAGAACCCATCGTAGACCAACTCGTGGTCTGCCATAATTTGTTGATTTTTCTTGATCTGGAAATTTGTTTCGAAGAATACTTTCATTTGAGTGAATAAATTCACTCAAATGTAGAGGATCTATGATTTGTGTTGGTCGCACTAGTCATTCTAGGTCCTCTACCTTTTGAATCTAATGGGTATGAGCGAATCCCGCGCACAATTTATTTTCAACAGTCAACAATGATTCCATTGAGCCTACCGGCTCAATGTTTATGAAAATTATTTTGGGACAAGCTTTATTTTGATAAAATGGATATATAAAAGCAACTAGAACTTTTCAGCACTTATTTTTTGTTCAATAAAGATTTCAATTCATTAAGCATACGGTGAATCTCTGAAATTCCATTCTCCCAGAAGGCCTTATTGGCAAAATCAACAGATAGTGCTGAATGAAGAATAGCAATCTTTGCATCATCAGTTGGGCAATGTAGGTGATTAATCCTACGTTTTTCCAATTTTCTCAATTTCAGTAGTTTCAATTCGTTTGTACAACTCTTCTATTTCAAGAGACACAATATCGATTTTCCTAAAAACATCCTTTAATGTCACGAACTTGAATTCTGAATAGTTTTTGGCTATTTGCTTAAGATAAGATCTTGTTTTCTCAACAGTAAGATCTGAAAATTTCTCCGCTATAATCTTGAATGTATTTTCTGGAGTAATATCATCTCCAGCATCCAATTCATTTACAAGGGAAATTAAATATGATAATACCTCAGCTTCTCTCTGTTTTCGTTCTGCCTCCCTCTTCTTCACCTCCTCCTTCTCAGCCAAAATCTTTTCTTCAGCTTCTCTCTTCTTCAGTTTTTTCTTTTCTGCTTCTCTTCTTTCTTCTGCTTCTTTTTTCTTCTTCTCTTCATCTTCAATCTTCTTACGTTCTTCAGCCTCTCTTTTTTTCCTCTCTTCCTCATTTAATTTCATTTTTTCAAGCTCTTTTTTCTGAAAGTTATGTACTTCTTGAATCTGTTCCTTTAGCTTGAAAATCCACTCATCATAGGTCTCATGTTGAATACTCTTTTCAATAAGTACAGATTCCATTTTCTCTCTCAATACAATTATTTCCTCTTTTTGTTTTTCAAATATCGTTGTATAATCCTTTATAGGTTTTTTATTTCTGTTTTTAACATTATTATAAATTTCCAATTTCATTGTTATTAGTTCAAATGAATCTTTTATATTATTATATGCATTTAATATAAATGACCTAACTCCATCTTCTTCTAATGCTATATAATTCAACGGATTTTTACCAATTTCTATACCTTTAAGACAAAAAATGATCTCATGAGTATTTTTATCGATTAAGATATCAAACTCATCCAAAATTCTTTGCAAATTTGTTTCATCAATATTTAAGTCTGAATAATCATCCAATTTCTTCAATAACATATTCTTCTTAAACTGGTTAATATTGGAATTTTCAAGGAGAAATCTTATTGAATTGATCATAGTACAATAATAATAATTAGAAATTTAATTATTTACTATGATTTTTGATTTTTAGTGAATTTATTTCAAAGGATTTACTTCAATAATGATTTTAGCTCATCCAACATTCGTCTCATCTCAGAGATACCGTTCTCCCAGAAAGCTGTATCCGCGAAATCAAAACCAAAAATCGCAGCCAGATCCTCAGCTGATTTAGATCCACCTGCTGAGAGGTATTCCTTGTACTTGGGTTTGAAGGCGTCTCCATCCTTTTTATACTGTGCGTATAATGATAAGACCAGTAATTCACCAAATACATATGGAAAATTATAGAACCTTAGACCACTGATATAGTAATGACCCTTAAAGCACCATTCATAACCCTGTTTGGGGTTCCAATCAACCACATCTCCAAAATAGATCTTCCTTCCTTCCCAGAATGCTTGAGTAATGCGATCAGGTGATAGTAGTTCTCCATTATCAATGGCCTCATACAGCTTTTGCTCAATTCTTGTTCTTGAACTGACCTCAAAAATGGATGTCATCAACCCAGATAGTGCTGAGTGAAGAATAGCAATCTTTGCCTCATCAGTTGGGGCTTCCTTCAGGAATTTCTCTGTGAACATCATTGTACCAAACTCTGATGCTGATTCTGCTAAACTCATACCTGCAAACTGATTATTTGGTCGTTGTGAACGTGATGATAGATAAGCGTGTACTGCATGACCCATCTCATGCGCTAAGGTTCCAACATTGTCAAGAGTACCTGAAAATGACTGGAAGATAAATGCCTTCTTAGCATTGTAATCAGTACTGCAGAATGCACCTCCTCGTTTACCATCTCTCGGTTTAGAATCAATTCTGTTGCTCTCCACCATATCCCTGGCAATCTCTCCAAATTCCTCATCAAATTCCGAATATCCATTGATGATCATATTTGTTGCCTCTTCCCATGATATTTCACGATCATCTGAGTATGGACTGGGAGCATAGAGATCCTCACCGCGTAATTTTTCTGTTCCTAGCATTTTGGCCTGTAATAACAAAAATTCCTGAAAGAGATCCACATTTGCCTCGACAGTTGTAATCATTGCTTCAAACATCGCTTTGTTAATATTGGAAGACATGAAGGCTGATTCCATATAATCTGGATAGCCTCTTCGTTTGTATTCTGTGATCGTATCTGAGCATACATTACGTAAAGCAAAGGCGTACATCTCACGATCCTGTTCTAGTCCACTGAATAATTTCTCCACTGCTTCCTTTCTTACTGCATGATCAGGATGGCTAAGTAGGGATACTCCTTGACCCCAGCCCATCTCCTTGATCTCACCATTGATCTCAATGGGAAATTTCTTTTTCGATAACCACTGACCCTGTAATCTGGACCACTCATTACGACCATACAGGTTCTTCTCCATAATGATCTGCTCTTCAGATTCAGATAGTCTATAAAGTGCGCGATGTCGAGTTTTTTCAAGATAGTACTTTATATCAGCAACTGTTGGATCCTCAATAATATCAGGATTGTTCTTGAGCAAATCTCCCAGCTCTAGATCCATAAAGGTCAGTTGCTTGGCTATCTCTGTATTCACAACCTGGAGTTTGTTCACCAGCTTCAAAGCATCCATATTATTAGAATTGGCAGAAACGTGCAAACGTGCAAATTGATTCACTTCAGAGGTTTTAATGTAGATTTCTTCCTCTTTGGATACTAATTCCTCAATTTCTTTGGCTGTTAGATCTTTTATTTTACCTCTGTAGGTCTTTTCCAATTCATTTGCCATCTGTTTGGCAAATGTTATGCTTTCATCAATTTTAGGATCCTCAAAACCTTTGGGTACTAGAAGGTTGAGATCCCATTCCATACTTGGCATGATCCAAACTCACATTTAATTTTAATAATACTTTTTGAGCGAGGAGAATTTAACGGCCAATTATTTGATAATTACAGTATTTTTAATAGAGCTGACTCAAGCTGATGAAAATCATAGGGCTTTTGGATGAACCCAGCTAATTTATCATAATCATCAATTGCTGAAATTTCATACTCAGTATATCCTGAGGAAAACAAAACAGGTTTATCAAAATTCATCTTAACCAATTCATTCCACATCTGTATTCCATCCATTACTGGCATTTTGAGATCAAGTATTATACAATCCACAGGAGTATTTTCAAGAACTTCCAATCCTTGTTTTCCATTCTCCGCTTCTATACCAACATATCCCATTTTTTCTACAATTCTATGAATTATCTTACGTACACCGACTTCATCATCAACAATAAGGATTGTTTTATCTCCATGATTACTTTCATCTCCAGTAATATTAATTTCAAATTCTTCAATCTCTTCATAGGTCACAGGGATGTAAATATTCATTTTTGTTCCTTTATCTATTACTGAATCATAGTTAATTGCATAATTATGATTTAAAATTGTTGTATGAACAATAGATAGACCTAGACCTCGTGATGATTTTTTTGTAGAGAAAAATGGTTCAAAAATATGATTCCTTATATCCTCAGGAATTCCCTTACCATTATCACCTATAGACAAAACAACATATTCTCCAGGATATAGCTTTCCATGATATTCCATTTCCGCAATCATCGAATCCGATAGATAGAGTTTTCTTGTTGATATTATGATTTCCCCTTCATCATGGGTTATTGATTCAGCTGCATTTGTAACCAGATTTATGATGAGTTGTTGGAATTGTCTGCTATCCAATTTTACATTCACTTTTTCATTTACAAGGTCATATTTAACCACGGATCGTTTTGTAGAAATATCAATAATTTTTCTTAGATCGATTATGAAATCATTAATATTAATTACCTTAACGGAATATTCACCTTTTCCTGCATAGGCAACCATCTGACTTGTCAAATCTGTTGCTTTATTTGTTATTTCTTTGATTTCATTTAGCATCTCATAAGTTGAATGACTGGGTGGAACTTCCATTAGGGCCATACTAACATTCCCTTTAATACTCATTAGGTAATTATTGAAATCATGGGCGATACCTCCAGCAAGTAGACCTAAACTCTCAAGTTTCTTACTATGAAACATCTTCTCTTCTATTTTCTTCTGGATTTTCTTTTGCCTCAGTATTTCAGTAATATCATGTACCATGCAGAAAATAATATCCATGTCATATGAATAGCTAACAGTGATCTCGAGATCAATTAATTGTCCAGATTTTGTCTTATGTTTGGATTCAAAAGCCAAGTGACCGGAGTCTTTGAGGGTTTGCAGTTTTGTATTTATTTCATCCTTGTCATCTATAGCTTCTAGATTATATAGATTCAATTTTAATAATTCATCCTGCGAATAACCCATCAAATCACAATATGTCTTGTTTACATCAATGAATTCTAAATTCTCATTAATAACAAAGAAACCATCCATATTTTTCTCAATTAAAAGAGATGTCTTGTACTCCATTTCTTGAAGATATAGAAAATTGGCTAATTTTGTTGAAATTGAAATCAATAATTGCTTTTCTTCATCTAAAAACTGTATTACGGAACCTTCCTTGTAATATGCAGAAATTGTTCCTTGACGTTTATTATTAACAATAATATCTTTACTTATAGAATTTGTGGATTTCTCAAAATTTTCACTTACAACTTCTCGATGCGACAAATTTATCATACAGCTACAATACTCTGGGAACTGCATACTACTCACTATAATAACAGTGATTTGCTGTAGTTTCTCCCAAATTGAAATATTTGTCAATGATAAAGTTGAAGAAATATCGTAAAGACATTTTAATTCTTTATTTCTCTTCTCAAGTGATTTCTTTGTATTTACCAGTTGATCCATGTATTGTTTATTTTTTGTGATATCGATTGCAGTTAACAACACGTACATCACTTTACCACCATCATAAATTGGAGAAAATTGATTCAAATAATACTGATGAAAGACATTATATGTTTCAACTGAAACATTTTCTCCATGTTCCAGAACGTGGCTAATCGCATTTCTGTACTCATTAGTATATTTTGGATCAAGGAAATTGAATACAGATTGGCCAATAACATCTTCTAATTTGAGTGATGGAATAATTTTGTTTACATATAGAATGATACCATCTTTATCTAATATCTGGACAAAATTTTGAGAACTAGCTAAAATTATCTGATAATCTACAATTGTACGGTTCTCTTTGCCAGAATGCATTTGATTAAAATTATTAACTAGATTTGCTTTATATATCATTCTGTGTACTGATATTTTTTTACTTAAATAAATTCGAGAACCAAGTTATCTATAATTTCATTGGCATTTCTGTATTATCCAGATAATATATAGCCTTAAATGTATCAAATTCTACCTTTAGACATATTTGTATTCATTTTGCATGAATCTGTGCAAATAGATGGTTAAACGAGGACGAATGTATTATTCTAGAAGATATGATATTTAATTAAGTATGTTTAATTTTACTAAGATATTTATCTAGGAGACTAGACGACTAGAAAATATTTATATATAATATTACCTATATTACATATGGTGGTTACGAACCACGTAGTGGTAATGGCCCCTTAAGACTAGTACCACTACTTAATCACCAATTTTTGATTTTTTTGTGAATGTATTATTTGATAATTTTTCTATAGGAGTTGATTTGGGTTTATGATAGATTTATAAGTACTGATGAACCAATATAATTAAGAAAAGGAGCGTAGAACTGATCGACCTATTTTGGACAATTGAGGTGAATTCCCTATTAATCTCTATGATACCCATTTTAATTTCTGTATATTTGATTTACAGGAGTTATTTAAGGAATGAGAATCAATTTCTTTTCTACTTTTTTTTGACCTGGGTATCATATAGTTTATACTGGCTTCTGGAAGCACTTTCGTATCTTTTCCAAATATCAACATTATTTGTTTTAAGTAATATATTTCTCATGTTTACCTTGATTGGTGTTATTTATGCCTTTGAAATATTAAATAATAAAGGAATGAGGAGTATTACCTTGGGGATCATAATAGGATTCAGTATTATTATGATGTATATTCTGATTACTGAAATAACTGTTGAGCCATATAAATTGGAGAATGGCGATCCATCGTTCAAAACTATAGGAAATCTACGCATTTTCTTAACCATAGCAAGTATTTATTCAACTATTATTTTTTTCTATTATACGTTTAAAATATGGGTACATAGCCCTCAACAAATCAAATACCATGCTTTATTAAATCTTACAGGAACTGCATTATTTGGTCCAATCGCAGCAATATTTTTTGGAATAGGATTGACAGTATATCATCCAGTTGTTAACCTCATAATAGCCCCTCTTGGATTATTGATTTCCTCAATCGCCATTTACCGATGCGATGAAATCTTGTACGTATTACCGTTTCAAGTACGTTCCTTGAGAGTTATAGCAGGAGATTCTGGTTTATCATTATTCAGCTACTATTGGATGAAATCCCAACAAGATATTCCTGAATAGCTAATCCCCAGTTTTCTAGAAGGTTTGCGAGGATTTACCGGAACATATCTAGAGATGGGTGATATTAGGAAAATCAGTATGTCAAAGGGAAATGTCTATTTCTTCCATTCTGATGATTTCAACATATACTTCCTCCTAATAACAGATCGTATATCCAATATTCTGATATCCAGCATGCAAGGATTCATTAATTCCTTTACTGAACGGTATGCTAGTGATCTAAATCATTCATTAAATGATACCGCTGTATACAAATCTGCCCATGAATTAATTGAAAAACACTTCTCATTTATTCCAAGAAGTTAGAATTACATGAAGTCAAAGCAATTCAAATCTATATAATTAATTCACAGGTATATAGGTTACATTTATTAATTATGTTTACCTTGTGTATCTGTACGGCTTGAGATCAAATGAGGATTCGTAATCTTGTACAACGTAATCTGTAACTCGTACAATTAGTCTGTCCAAAAACTAGTCAAGTTTGGTTTGTAGCCCGTCACAGGTAATGTGCATCATGCTTTCAACACAGAAAGCAACCTACATACTAATGTCTATGCTAGTATAATTTAGACACAGGGTATCTTCACCCTGGACAACCCGAGCCGTACCACGAGGTGTTTACATGAATTTAGGAAACGCATTTGCCCGAAGAAAGCAACTTGATTCAGAGATCAATACTTGGATAAATCGCTTATCCCTAGCAGGTCGAGAAACAAGACAGTATAGAACAACTAATATTGAAGGTAAGGAATTAAAGGCCATACCAGGTACTGAAAAGGTGTATTCTCGAAATTATTCAATTGAAGAATGCAGGAAGAAAATTGATGAATTAATTGCTGAGGACAAGGATTTAGCACTAAGAATATCCTTGACAAACCAAATAGCTAAGGCCACAGTAACAGATCTAGATGGTAATGAAGTTGAGCTTAGTATTCCTGAATTGTTAGTATTGAAGAATGATATCGTTCCTAAAATGGAGAAGGCCCTACGTTCCATACCTAAGAAGGCTACTGGAATAGAGATTATTGCTAATACTGATACATATACCAAGTGGAGAACAATTACACCATATTATAAGAATGAACAGACCCTTGGTGAGAAAGGGGTTGCTGAGAATAGAGTCATTGATTATTATGATGTGATAGAGGTCAACGATTATGGTCTTTACGAGCGAGAAATATTTGATTCCACTGATAAAGTACACGCATGGATGCAACGGTTGAAAGAAGCAGTAAATAAGGCAAATGAAACAGAATTGATTGAATTATAATAAAGAGGAAATAAATTTCGATACTTCTTCTCGAACCCTGAATTTATCCGTATCTGCAATAATGACGTGATAGGACTTATCCAATTTGATATGAGTTTTACGATTTGAGGTGATTCTCTCCATAATGTTCTGAGCATTACTGTATGGGACGGTTTCATCATGAATGGAATGCATATTGAGGTAAGGAACAGAAATCTCAGGTAACGAGGCTAGTGATTTATCAAGTAATAACATCAACTGTCTTAAGGTTGAGAAAGTAACCCTATGAAAATAAGCATCCAGAAAAAGTATGTAGGGATTATTATACATAGATTCATCATGGAAAATGAATGTGGAATAGAGATAATACTTTTTTCCTGCAATAATACCTAATATCTTAACTAATGATCGTTTCAGAATATTATATTGCACGGGAGATGACAGGGTGACCAGACCAGCTACATCATTTCGTCGAGATGCGATAACTAGAGATATAGATCCTCCAAGTGAATGGCCTACCAATACTATCATTCTACCTTCCAGTTCGTATTTCAAGTGTTCAATGGCATGATTGGTCGAATTAATCCATTGTTCATAATTAACACCATGAAGAAATCTTGCATGTTCTCCATGACCAGGAAGTAGTGGGAGAATAACTCTATAGGATTTTGACAAATAACTGGCAAGATATACCCAGTCCAGTGGAGAACCAATGAATCCATGCTGTAACACTATCCCCACCTTATGTTTAGGATCTCCCATTATATAAGGCTTAATAGGGGGAAACTCTTCCATCGAGCTGGAAGTAAGGATTTGTGCAATCTCATCATCAGAATATGGTTGCATCTCAGTATATTCCATAAAAATCAATAATTTCAGTTGTTTTGAACTTTTAGCAAAATTCATGGATAATAGCTCATTCGAGTAACTTCAGCCTAAATCGATTTTATGAAAATAATTGATTCCATATTCTCCAATTCTTTCCAGAATAAGGTAGGAGTGCGAGAATATATTGAGAAACCATGTTTTTCATAAAATGTCAAAGCATGATGATTGTAGTTACTCGTTCCTAGATGCAAGCCTGTTATACCCTTCTCCTTCAGCTTGGTCTCAAACATTTGAAGTAATTTTCCTCCAATACCTCGACCTTGGATATCAGGGTGGAGATTAATATGAAGATGGGCTGGATAGGATGATAGGAGCTCTTCTTCCTCATCTTCTTGCTCTAAACGCATAAATTCCAATACTCGCTTGAAGGCACTAGGATATTTCCAAAAAGTTATACTCAGTAGCCGTAGAAGAATCCTTGGGATCATCTTTCTATTGAAGGATTTTACCTGAGACTGGGAATCAGGTGTTCCAATGATGTAACCTACGACCCTGCCGTTATCCTCAGCCACAAAACAGAATTCTGGCTCGAATTGTAAATAATAATCGCAAAATATAAGTGAAAATAATTTTCTATCTGGAAAATATGGTTTATTTTGCAAAGATTGACCCGCAAATCCAGTGAGATAACATATTTCATCTACAAATTCTCGATCGGTTTTTCTATATGGCCGGAGGATAATTTCCATAATATATATTCCATGGTTGAGTTATTATAATTTTAGAATTTCGATTTCATTTTGAATAAAAACAATTTAGTTAAGATCTGTAATAACACCACTACGATGAAATAGCGATGTTCATTGGTTTTTAGCAGCCCAACAAATCATCTAAATAATAACTGGCTCCTTGATCCTCTTCAAATAGAGAATCAAGCGTATCATCATTTTCATCATAGATGGAATCGTTGGTGTTATTTTTATCTAACATACACAATTAATACTTTCTAAAGTATATAAGACTATTCTTTCCCCATAAAATAGTATGTTATATCTGTATAAAATATGGTTCAATCTTTCTTGATTGAATAATTCGCACTTTCAAATTGATAATTTGAGGCATCTCAAAAGCTGAGGATCAATGTGACAGGAGATTACTATATTTTATCGTTTCAATTAGTTTCAATGGATATATAGTTGTATGAAAAATCAATTGCATGATAAAATCCTATTAATATCCTTCTAGAGACAAGAATAGCACCATTTGTGAAAATTATCATCATCCCTTCTTATGGATGCATAATTTAAGGAGTAACAATCCAACATTCCTCGTATTTTTTCATAAAAATAGATTACTATTCTGAATAAATGGCAAATTATAAGCTTAAGAGAGTAGCAAGTATACTATCTGAGAAACACACTTTATTTTATATAGTGATTTTTGTAATAATATTTATAGAAGTGAATACGCATTATTTATTTGGTTACGATGGAACAGCTAGTGGGGATTCTCCGATCTCCCTAGCTTACCCATTTTTTTATATTGTTTTTTTCACTTTGGGATCCAGAGCTGTCAAATTTGACATGAATGCATAAATGAAGAATTTTTCAGAACTAAGGCTCATAATAGTTTTATTTTCTCTTTCTATTTCCTCAATGGTACTATTAAACTGATCAAATGCTCGTTTGAGCTTTACCTTCTGATCCCAGCTCTTAATTTCAAGATAATTGCGCATATTAAATCTAGGGAGATCATCGAAAGAGATATCCCTGAAATCAAAATTATTGAAGTAGTTTATGGAGTACATGGCAAAATTTTTGGCAGCAATTGCTAAATTACGGTTGAATTCTGTGAGAGAGGAGAGTGGATTTTTTCTACCAGTCAGTTCTCTTAGAGCATCCTTCATATCGCTCACATCCACTTCTTCTTCAAAACCGAAGATTACTTTGATTTTGTGTGTGAGTTCATAGTACTTTCCTCTTGCTTTGACATTTGGATTCACCTGGATATACCCTGAATTCTCTAGAGATTTGATATGGTCAAGAACAGATGGTGGTTTAAGATCAAGAACAAGAGCCAGTAATTTCAAATTCAGTGTCCCAAAATACTGCAATGCCAGTATGATTCCAACCTTAGTCTCACTAGAGATAAGTTCTTTTATCTCATCGAGATCTAATTCCATACTTGGTACTATCACCTTGTATATAAAAGGATAGATATTATCTTATGGTTTAAATTACAATGAAAATTAGGAATCCTAATTAAATTCTTTATTAAAAAAGAGAACAATTTCATCCAATGATTGATTAGTTTGAGGTAATAGAGGATATAATTGCCATACATGAAACATTCTAGGATAGATTTTTTTGAAAATCATAGTTGTACTACCATCCAATTTCTCTACAAATCTTAACACTTGATCTTTAAGTAATTCTTCTTCTCCAACGTGTATTAGAATTGGAGATAAATCACTACAGTCTGCATAGATGGGAGAAATCAAGGGATTCTTAGGATCATCATCTCCTATGTAACTTGAATTGAATCGTTTAATTGCTCGGGGATGGAGAAGTACATCGTTTATTGATGAATCCACTTTAAAGGATAAATCCACAACAGGTGAAAGACACGCAGCTGCTCTGGGAAGGGGAGATCCGATCTGTTTCAGTAGAAGTTGGGTGGTAATGCATAAATTTCCACCTGCAGAATCTCCAGCAAGAAAAATGTCAGATGGCTGATAACCTTCAGAGATAAGCCATTGATATGCCTTCACACAGTCATTTAGTGCAGCAGGAAATGGGTGACGGTGGGCCAAACGATAATCTACTAACAGAACCCTGGATCGCATTTTCTTGGATAGAGATTCCATCATACGGACATGCATACCTGAAATCCCAAAAACAAAGCCTCCACCATGTAGATAAAGTATAACCCTATCATCGTAATGGTTAGGAATAAACCATTCACATGTAACCCCATCTGCAATTATTGGTTCACGATGAATATCATCAGATAACTGGATTCTTCTACTGTCAAATGAGATAATTCTTTCAGCCAATTTCAGAGGGATGTAGGCACTGAACCATCGGAAAAATCTTAGTTGCTTTCGTGTTTTCAGTTCTATCTCTGGGTAATCCATAAGTAAATATTGGAAAATTGGATATAAAGTATCTCTAGAGTTGATAAGGAAAAATATAATTATATTTTGCCAATTTTGCCTTCCTCAAATGCTGAGAATTTTGACATTAGCTCATCTATATGTAAATCTAGTTCAGAAGAGTTGAATATTACCTCATTTTTCTTGATCGAGAAACCTAAATTCTCTGGTAAATCAATTAACCAATTCTCAAGTGCTAGACTATCCATATCTAGTAATTTGGCCAATCTCTCTATCTCAATTGATTCATATCGTTTAACAATTTTGGCAAATTTTTGTGTTCTGTTCTCTTCTGATGTAGTCTCAAGGGTATCTTCTAACATTTGTTCATCCTTTACATCGACTTTTACTTTTGGAGTAATGAATTGTTTAGATAAGAAACTTGATACAAGGATGAGAATAGATGCGATTATAAGGAATATTGCAGCTCCTGAGAAACTCAAAGTAGGATCAGCAGTTGCATGATCTTCTTGAACGACTTCTAGTTCTCCATTCATAATCATACGACTAATATATATGGCAAACAATGTACAGATCACTGGAATGATGGATCTATACCGTATAGAATATCCCTTTCTAGTTCTTCGAATTAAATATATCATAAATCCAATCGAGATGAATAAGAAGAAAGCTGGTCCGACACCGAATTGCAGTACATTGTACTCAAAATTCTGCTGGACAGCATTTTCAATAAATGTAATATTGAACATAGGAACGACCAAGCTAATAAGATGAAAGAATATAGCCAGAAATAAGCCAATTGCAGTAAGAAAATTATATTTTTCGGAACTCATTATACAGGGCTCAATGACTTTATAGAAAAGGATTTTTGGATTTTCATGGAAAACTATAAAAATTCGATTCAAAGCTGTTACAAGATAACATAATTTTAGTAATTATCAACTATATATCCTTCAGTTCTACCTTTTTTTTATTTCTTATTTTTTATGGAACTCAAACAAGCAACAATGTGTAGATTGGAAAGACTTTAATTATCATTTGTCATAATATCAATAGGTAGACAAGGATGTGGTCTAAGGTCATTAATTCCATCTAATTTTCATTTTTCTGATGACAGTGGAACTTCCTACACCATCTACCATTATAAGACAACTAGAGGTGAATAAGTTGACACAAGAACAGCTAAGGAGTGAGTGCTTTGTTGGAAACAATGCCATCACTCAAGGAATTTTTGAATACTAAGCACTTTGATTTTCAGATTATTGAGAAGCAAATTAAAGAATACTGGAAGAATAAAGAAATCTATCGATTCGAGCCTACTACAAAAGGTTCAATTATCATCGATACTCCTCCTCCCTACGCCAATGGTAAATTACATCACGGACATGCGATGTCATATACACAGCTGGATATAATTGCCAGATATCACCGTATGCGAGGACCAACACTTCTTCCACTAGCATTTGATGATAACGGCTTACCTACTGAACGGTACACAGAACAGAAATATGATATCTTTCCAGGTATGCATCCATCCAATTTTTTTGATCTATGTAAACAGGAAGCACAGAAGGGAATTGAAGCTCAAAAGGCACAATTTGATGCATTAGGCTTTTCCTATCATCCAGAGATAGCATATAGAACTATTGATGAGCGAACAATCAAGTTAACACAACTTGATTTTATCAAATTATATAATAAAGGATTGATCCTTAGGACAAGAGAACCACAACTATTTTGTCCAAGATGTCAAACTGCTCTGTCACAGGCAGATATTGAAACATTGCAGGGGGAGACCTTTATGCATTATCTGAATTTTGATTTGAATAATGGAGATACCATAGAAATAGCTACCACCAGACCAGAATTAATACCGGCAGCGATGGCAATCTTCTATCATCCTGATGATAGCCGAAAGGATTATTCCAAGTTGAATGCAATTAATCCCTGGAATGGAGAGAAACTGCAATTTATAGCTGATGAGAGTATTGATCCGGATACGGGTACAGGAATTATGATGTGTGCCAGTTTTGGAGATCAACAGGATATAGAATTATATCGAAAGTATCAGCTTCAACCGAACATAATAATCAATTCTCATGGAAGGATGCGTGATCCCCAACTAGAAGGACTATCTATATTGGAAGCCAGAGAGTATATAATCTCGTATCTTGCAAAGAAGGGACATTGGATTCGATCTGAAACAATAAATCATGCATATCCTTGTTGTGAACGATGTAACACTCCTATGGAGATCATCGAAACGGAACAATGGAGCCTGGAAATACTATCTTCAAAGCAAGGGATGTTGCAATTTATTGATGGAATAGAATTTCATCCCAAGCATATGAAGAAACGATTGATTAATTGGATTGATGGATTGAAATGGAACTGGACACTCAGTAGGCAGAGATTTTATGGCATTCCCATACCTGCATGGCATTGTTCCAGTTGTAGAAATATTATCATTGCAGAGGAGCATGATTTACCTATACAACCGCAAAAACTTCAATCGCGAATATGTGAATGTGGAGCTGATGCATTACCTGATCCAGATATATTTGATACCTGGATGTCTAGTTCTCTTACTCCCAGGATCCTATATGATAAATTTTTTACCAAATCACTATATGAACCACTTGCTTTCCGATCACAAGCACATGAGATTATCCGAACTTGGGCATACTATACAATTCTCAAGCAGTATTTGACTGAAGATAAAATAAAGCCATGGAATCATCTTCTTATTTCTGGATGGGGATTAGGATTTAAGGCAAAGGGTAAAAGAGGAATCAAGGCATCCAAATCTTCAGGGTCAGGTTATGATCCATTAGATCTTATATCTACTTATTCAGCAGATGCACTACGCTACTGGGCAGCCCAAGCGGCATTAGGTAGGGATCAACATCTATCTGAAGCAACGCTTAATCGAGGAAGAAAATTACAAACAAAAATGTTCAATGCTGCAAAAATCACCTTTATCTTGCTTGAAGGCCAATTAGGTGAATCTGAGGATTTATCTCTTCAAAATGACATCTTACAATCTATAAATAATCTTTGGAAAGAATATGAAACTACTATGATGCAATACAAATACTCAGATGCACTCTCAACCTTAGAAAATACATTCTGGAATATATTTTGCTCCTTTCAAATTGAGCAGCTAAAAATCAAGGGATATTCCAAAGGATTGACTAGTTCTGAGAAATCGATACTATTGGAAACTTGGATCAAATACCTCAAATTATTTGCCCCATTCATGCCTTTTATCACTGATTATCTCTGGTTTGCAACAAATAAATTTTTCGCAGATTCATCAAATAGGTCAATTCATTTAGCTCAAGACTAGAAAAGCGTACATAGCCATAAAATTGTGAATGATTTCATTCACTTATGAATAATGATATTCACTATAGAAAACTAGAGAATATGTATCATTCACATCCTTTAAACCAATTTTATAATGCAAAGATATTAATTTTCAAGGAAGAAGCAATGTTGGAATTAAAATTAGATCCAAAATATTATCATGCTGGAAATGCAGTTCATGGCTCAGTATACTTCAAAGTTCTAGATGATGCTGCCTTTTTTGCTGCCAATTCTGTTGTGGAGGAAGTGTTTTTATTGACAAAGAACTTTTTTATTGAATTTATCCGACCAATATCAGTAGGAAAAATTATTGCTAAGGCTAAGTTGTTGAGTGTTGAAAGTGGAGAATACAAAGTTATATCTGAGTTATATAATGAAGATGACAAGCTAATTGGGAAGGGAACAGGTAAGTTTGTGAAGTCCAATCACAAGCTTCAGGAAGCGATGGGATATAAGATATAATATATTTTTATGTAAGGTTCTCAGTAACCCTTATAATTATATAGGAAACTTGTCCTTATGAATTGGTATTCTATCCTCAAGAATACTGTGATTTTACTACTCATAAGCACAATTATTGCCTACATTCTAGCTTGGATGATCCGCATCATTCTCGCTACTTCAGGATTTAATCCTCTTAATCCAGTAAATCTAAATTATCCATCATATACGGTAATTATGGGTTTGATCATATGTATACCAGCGGCGATATTGATTATTTCAGGGAACTATCAATTACTTGCTAAATCAAAAGTATCTTTGGAGAATCGGGAACCATTTCATATACCAGAATCATTGGCAGTTACAGGAATTTATGCGCATACACGAAATCCGATATATCTTGGAGTATTAATTGGGCTAGTCGGCTTTGGATTATTTACTCAGTACTCACTTTTCCTATTCCTTGTTTTACCAGTCTTTATTTTGTTTAGGTATTCATTCATTAGATGGGAAGAGAGTAACTTGGAAGAGGAGTTTGGAGATCTATATCTTGAATACAAAAAATCAGTAAGAAGATGGTTTTAATTTGATCAGAAACTTGTTTTCATTATACAAGGAGCATCCTGAGTGGTATCATCAAAGCGTGATATATGGAATACGATTTCTCATCATAATCACACACCTTTCCGCAGTAAACATCAAGATGATTTCATTTCTATTACATCTCAAAAAATATATTTGTTTTTTCTAGGGGGTAGTATAGCCAAATAAGATCTGGTGGAAGTCTCCTTCCTTGTCTCTCATACTCATCCTATTTGTATGTATTTAAATGGGTTCATTAGTAACTTGGTAGAGGTCTCAGTAATTAATATTTAGGTATTTAATCTTCTACAAATCATCTACTAGATACTTGTGATTATTACAGATATTATGGCCTTTATCATTCTGATAAACAAATTAATCCTTTAGATATTTCGTGATTAAATCATGACTCCAGTGGCAAGTACCCAAGTAACCACCAGAGTGGCAAAAGCTGACCCAACATATATCCTTCCGGTCATACGGTAGAGAACATTCAAAATAATGTAAAGGACAAAGAATTCAGGAATAATGGACATCAAGAAGATACCTAGTAACCAAAAGAATAAGGCAAACTCACCCAATAGAGGCTTTGTTCCGAATAAAAACATAGGGAAGTACTCAAGGATGTAAACAACTATAAATCCTGATAACATAGAATACAACATTTTTAGCATCCAATGGAGTTGAGTTTTCAATTCAGTGTCTTGTACAGGCATTCGGGCAGATCCATACAGGAAGAAACCAGCATTATACTTGAAGAAGTAATAAATTGGGAAAGAATAAATGATGAACTGTAAAAATCTAATTGGTGATAACACTCTGAAAAAAGACCACATAAATCTGATTTCAATATGCATATATACCTGAGCGATTATTGCTATAAGGTAGAATACACACACCACCACGATAGCAAGTATCGTACTTCTGAAAACAACTGTCTCATCATCAGAATCGACACCACCTAGTTCAGCTAGTGATTTTCCGCTATTTACCTTAAATCTGTTAAATAATTTCTTAGCTATAAACGCATTAACGACAAACCATAGCAGGAAACCATTTCCCAAGCCTAATCGTAGAATTGGAATGTTCAGCCCTAGTAATCCTGGAGCTGCCCCTAGTATTGGAACAAATAAGAAAGTGATTGCACCTATCCAAGCATTAACTGTGGCTAGCTTCCACCAATCCTTTCCGGTTACATAAACCTCTTCTGGAACTTCCTGAGTTATACCACTGAAATACTCCTTATCCAGTAATAATTTCACCAGAGGTATGGATGAGAAGAGTAATAGGATGAGGGCTGTAAGGGTGAGTATCTCCTTAATCATGTATGTGGAGGGTGTGGCATGATCTAAGGCTGCTGTTTCTTGCTCACCATTCAATGCTTGCAGCATCCAAGCCACTGTTTCCTTGATTCCTTCACCATCCCATGTTCCACCAGGATGAGTGCTGTCTAGTTCAACATATCGTTGTGCTGTACCAAGGGCAAAACTTCCATACGTTGTATCATATCCAGTTCCCACCATAGTTTCTGAAATCTGATCGAGATTGTACTCAATCATTGAGGTTCCTTGTGCAATCCATTCATCTCTTGGAAGATTGGATGACTCCTCATACCTTGGAACCAATTGCAATACATTATTGAGATGATCATTTAGGGTCAGATTTACAGGTCCAAATGCCTGATTGACTACAGCCAAATGTGAGGGAAATTCCTTTGCTATGGCGGATGCAGAGGATTGTCCCATAGAGTGACCAACTAGACCAATTTTCAGAGGATTGACAAAAGTAAGACTTTGCAAGTATCGATAAGTAGCATTTCCTCCTAGGCTGGAGTCTGATCCAGGATCTGAATTTCCATGATTTACCTCATCCAGTGCCAGTACAACAAAGCCTCGTTTGGCAAGTTCTAGTGATACTGGACCCTCTGTATCCTTATCATTATTCAACCCATGTAGGGTGATCACTGCAGCAGCTGGAGAGGTTTCAGTAGCTGTATCATGACGATATAATTTTCCTGATATTTCAAGTCCATCTTCGTTGACTATATTGATATAATCCACAGATATATTTCCATAATCACTTTGGACAAATGATGCACCTAGTAGACAGAGGAAAACTAGTAAAATCATTCCTGAAAGAACCAATGTATTTTTCGATTTAAATTCGATGAATTTTGGCATGAATTATCGAAATATCTTGAATTCATAATTGTTGTGTGTCAAAGTATAATAATTAAGATTATTTTCCAAAAATTTCGAAAAAATCACTGCAATTTCAATAATAAATTCGGCTCTAGCAACAAATCATTAATAATCCTGTATAGAGCGGTTGTTTATTGAAAGAACGTAGGGAATTGGTCGACCCCACAATTGTTGGAATTAACAAATTGCCTCCAAGGGCAAGTTTTATACCCTTTGCAGCAGATGATAATCTTGATGTTGAATCTGAATCTAGTAATATGCTTTCTTTGAATGGATCATGGAGATTCAGGTTCTATCCAAATGCAACTGAAGTGGAAGACGAATATTTAGATAATGATTATAATATCGAATCTTGGGATGAAATAGATGTACCATCTAATTGGCAGATGAGGGGATATGATAGACCGATATATCTCAATATGAAATATCCACCTGCTTTACATATGAAGAAGATACCACAGATTGATATGAGGTTAAATACAGTTGGCCAATACAAACGTAGTTTTACAATACCCTCTGCATGGAAGGATCAACGAGTAATACTTCATTTTGCTGGTGTGAAATCTGCTATGTATGTATATATCAACGAGAAGTTTGTTGGTTATAGTCAAGATAGCATGACACCGGCAGAATTTGATATAACTGAATATCTTGTCAAGGGGGAAAATTGGTTAGCCGTAGAGGTTTATCGCTGGTCAGATGGATCATACCTTGAAGATCAAGATATGTGGAGGTTATCTGGTATATATCGAGATGTGTATCTCTACACCACTCCAAATACCTTTATTAGCGATTTCAAAATACACACTTATCTTGAGAACGATTACAAGGATGGATTACTCACAATTACTGTAGATGTGCAGAATATAGAGAAAGGAACAGAAATAGAGGGAATATTGGAGAAAGATGATTTCAAACTAACATTAGTAGGGATAATAAATCAATACCAATTTGTATTATCCTCAACCTTGGAGAATGTTGACACATGGACTGCTGAAGTACCCAATCTTTACCGATTTACCCTTATCTTGAAAAAAGGGGATCAAGTTTTACAAATCATCAGAAGGCAAATTGGATTTAGGATGGTAGAGATTAAACAAGGAGTATTCCTAGTTAATGGAGTTCCTGTCAAGCTCAAAGGTGTTAATAGACATGAGCATGATCCAGATTATGGTAGAGCAGTTCCGGTAGAACGATTGATTCAAGATATTCATCTCATGAAACAAAATAATATCAATGCTGTTAGGACTGCACATTATCCACATCAGACAAAATTTTATGAGTTGTGTGATCAGTATGGCCTATATGTCATGGATGAAACCAATCTTGAGACACATGGTTTACGAAAGAAAATTCCTCGAGGTAGAAAAGAATGGGAACATGCCGTGGTTAGTCGAATTGAAGCGGTTGTTCACAGAGATAAAAATCATCCCTGTGTTATCATGTGGTCTCTTGGTAATGAAGCAGGAAGAGGAGAAAATTTTCATAAAATGCGTAGAGCAGCTGAAAACATAGATAAATCAAGACCTTTTCACTATGAGCAGGATCATCCAGGAGAAATTGCTGATGTATACTCCACAATGTATACATCACATATTGATCTTCAGAAGTGGTTTGACAAAAAATCATACCTATTCACAGATATTGCTCCATTATATATCAAAATCATAAAACCAGAGAAATTTGATCATATGCCTCGAATGCTATGTGAATATAGCCATGCTATGGGCAATAGTTGTGGTAATTTGAGAGAGTATTGGGATATTATCAATTCTAACGAACGTGCTTTAGGTGCTTTTGTTTGGGACTATGTGGATCAAGGTTTGAGAAAGAAAACAGAAGATGGAATAGAATTCTGGGCTTATGGAGGAGATTTTGGAGATGAACCCAATGATGGAACTTTTTGTATTAATGGCCTGCTTGCACCTGATAGAAAACTAAATCCTCATATGCATGAACTCAAACAGGTGTACCAGTATATCCACACAGAATTGGATCATGATTTTATAAATTCTGGCAGATTCTTTGTTCACAATAACTATTATCACCAACCATTAGAAAATGTCTATATCGTTTGTGAGGTGATTGCAGATGGAAATGTGGTAGACGAGGAGGAGATTTTCGATGTTGTGGTAGCACCTGGTGAAATAAAGGAATTTAAATATCGCCTACCCGTCTTCTCTGGAGAGGGATTTTTGAATATCTATTATAAACTCAACTATAAACCTGCATGGGGAGAATTTGGACATATTATTGCTCAACAGCAATTCAAAATTCAGGATAAATCTTACTCACTGGAAGGGCAAGGACCTAAATTATATTGGGTAGATAAGAAATTAAATTATGATGTATGGGGCCGTGGTTTCAGATTAGAGGTTGGCAAGCAAAAACCCGAGATCATCTCATATACGTGTAATGAACGGGAAATTCTTCAGGAACCATTAGAATTCTGTTTTATCCGACCTCAAACGAATAATGATAAAGGTCTGAAAAATGTATTCCCAGGTCTTCCAGTAAAGAATCTCAATGATCGCTGGAAGAATATCGCTTCTAAAATCAAGGTGAGAAAATATACTGTTGATATCACCGAGCACAGCTTCACCATCAACTATAAACTAAAAATGCCAAAGGCTAAAAAATTCAATATGAGTATTCATATTGACAGTTTGGGAAGAGTAACAGTGCATAGTAGTCTGGTTCCTAAGAAGGAGATGATACGATTCGGCATGATCTTCAACACTAGGAAGAGTATGGAATCAATTGAATGGTATGGGCGTGGACCCCATGAGAATTACTGGGATAGAAGAGAATCAGCGTTTATAGGTAAGTATAAGATGAATCTAGATGAATTTATTTATCAATATATCTACCCTCAAGAAAATGCGAATAGGTGTGATACTCGTTGGGTTACAATCCATGATGATCGCTCTAAAATCACCATTAAAGGTGATCCCAGCTTTGATTTCACCATCTCACCATACAGTATTGAAATGCTGGAAGAAGCTCAACATACCTATGAGTTGATGAAGATGGATAGTATTAGGGTGAATATCGATTACAGACAAATGGGTGTTGCAGGAAATGATTCGTGGGGTGCCAAACCTGATGATAAGTATAGACTTCTCAAGGGAAAGAAACTCGAGTTGAAATTCCATCTTATCCCTGAGGATTTACTACCTGAATAATTTCACTGTACTAATTTTATGCTTTCTTGGAATCTAATTTATTTATCTTTTAAGTTGAATTATCTGTTTTTACTCTGATCCTCTATGTAATCTGCAATTTCGATCAAATTAAAAGCCTCTACATTGGGATCCAAGCTTCTAATTAAACTGAGCAGCTGTTCCAAAGAGACAAAATTCTCATCATTAAGTTGTGTTGTACGGATCTCAAGTTCATTAACATCCAGATTGAAAATGAAAGGTTCCAATTTACTTAGAAAGAGAACTATGTTATCAAGAAATACATAATCTTGGCCTTGGTAATCAAATATATTGAATTTAAACATAGTATCTACATCTTTTGCCATTTCATCCTCAATTATTTCTATTTGCTGTACTAATTGAGAGTAACCATATTTTGCGATCATTCTTTTGATGTATTTGCGATCAGATTCATCCATGATTTTGATAATATATTGAAATTAAATAATTGTCGCATAGATACATCTGATCAAATAAAATTCTCTTCTGTTTTTTTTACCTATAAAATCTTAGAATTTAGAGATGTTTCTTAACAAATTTTTCAAGTATATCATTATAATTTGGTTGTTTGCTAATTGTACTATGCTTTCCATGATCAAATACAGCTACTTCAACATTAGGTAATGCTTCCCATTCCTTTACCATACGAGGCACATCATTAAAGATCTCATCATCAAGTGCATATATCATCATCATAGGAGTCTTGCTTCTTGCAGCCTTCATAATAGGATTAATCTCATAATCTTTGTATCTGATGAATAATAGTCTGAATACTAATTTTGTTCCAAAATACATGAATTTCGTCATTGCACGGGAAAATGGTTTGAAAAATTCATTGAGACCAGAGGTCATCACTCTAGGTGGGCTCTCAGCCACAACAGCTCTAATAAGTGGATGTTCTGCACCTACTAGGATCGATGCACCACCACCAGCTGAATGACCATGTAGAAAAACTGGTTTGTTCCACCAATTTACGGTGGCTTCAACATCTTCTTTGAACCGTAATAGGTTCATACCAGTAAACATTTTATCTGATTTTCCATGATCTCTAGCTGATAAAATAATAGTATTAAAACCCATATTGAACCATTTTTCAGCTCTACAGACATATCTTCCCCTATCTCTACCCCATGCATGAGTTACAATCACTGTGTTCTCTGTAGGTTGTTGCTGTCTCACCACCCATAACTCAATCTCCTTTCCCATTGATTTAATTCTCAGATCCTCTACAATCCCGAATTCAGGAACTGCAGGGTAGATGCTTCTTGGCTTCCTGGCAAAATAAAACGAAAAGGCGATAATACCGAATATATAGATAATAAACAGTGATATTAGAAGGAGAAGTAAAAATATTGGCCAGTATACCCCGAAAATGCTCACAATTGCTTCTTATCGCTGTAAAATATAAATTATTAGGATTCACATCAATGCAATTGTACTTAACATGGAAATATTTTGATTTGAGATGATAATATTAATCGAGATAAAAAATTCAATACTTATACGCTTTGTAGACTTAATAATCACGATATCCTTTTATGCAATTGATTTCACAAATTTGCTGTGAATATCCTAGCTTTACCACCACTCATCGCCTTATTTATGTCATTAAGTGCATTGGTAACTACTCTACGTTCCTATTCTAAGAAACAATACCGAGAGATATTACATATTGCCCTTGGATTCTTCCTTCTGAGCCTTCAGCCTTTAGCTATCAGTATCATTTACATCTTCGGAAATACTGTTCCTGAGTCTTTCACCACTCCATTATCCAAATTCGTTATGATTGTTTTAATTTTGGGATCTTTGACCATTTATCTTGCCTTAAAAAGCCTGACAGGATCTAATTATGTCACCAGAGAGAAAATTATGATCGCACTGGCATTCTTTGGCCTTGGAATTGTTGTTAATGCAGTCTATACCCATTGGAATGGCAGTAACTGGGAATTGTTGTACCGTCCTGAAAATGCCATAATAATCATGATCTTACCTCTGGCCTGGATAAATATTGAGATCATGATGTACTCCAATCAACGAATGAAAGGTTACAAGGCAAATAAGGCAGACTATACGATGTTACTAGGATGGACAGTTGAAGTAAGTTCGATTTTGGCAGTGATCGTGGAACGTCAGTACTCATCTGTTACGTTTTACTATCTGATAATCACAGCACTTGGATATATGCTAATTGCTCTGGCTGTACTAATAGACCCTAACGTTATACTTCCCAAGGATATTGGAGGAGAGTTCATTATGATCTCAGATAGGAGATCCGGAGTACCAATCATCCAGAAGAATTTCAGGGAGAGTAAGGAGGATGATGAATCATTCCTATTTGCTAGTGGAATGAGTGGCATACTTGCGATGCTAGGAGAGATGACAGGCCAGGAAAATATACCTGAGGAATTTGGATATGCTGATTTAAAAATCATGTTCGAGCACTCAGAAAACTTAATTGTATACTATGTTGGAATCAAAGCTGTAAATCCCATACGAGTAATTATTCGAGAGATTCTCACACAGATAGAACACAAAATTGATCCAGAGCATATCAATATCTTACCTAGAAATCTACTAGATGAGATAGAGGAAATTATCAAAACTAAACTGTATTTCACCGTACAGAAATGATTGTGGTAATCGGTAGAGAAAGCAATCATTTCTGATAAATGATTCAAACCTTCTGATATACAATTAAATAATTCATTATGATACCCTTCTTATGGTTGAATGGTCATCACGACTTGAAACAGGTATAGAGAATATAGATGCGCAACACAAAGGCCTTGTTGATACGCTTAATGATTTAATGAAAAAAACAAAGGAAGGCACTGGAAAAGACGAGATTGAGAAGATGCTTGACTATCTTGCTGAGTACACTGAGAAACACTTTCGGGATGAGGAGGCAATTATGGAGAAGTATAATTATCCACAGATAGATCATCATAAAACACTTCACAGACAATTTGAAGATGAAGTAACTGAACTGATTAAAGATTATGTATTTTCAGGAGGAGGAGCAGATCTTCTTGTTAAATTGAATAGTAGAACGATGAAATGGTTAATCGACCACATTATGGGGATTGACCAGCAATTAGCAAAATTCTTGAAGACAAAGATGTAGTATAGTTAATTATCTAACATAAAAAAATTGCAATTTAGAGGAATGTAATTATCAAGCTCAACAACCCATGATCTAAGATCAATGAAATTGAAGTAGCATTTCTTATCGACTGAAGTTTTTGTCAAAAACTGATTATAATGAACCAATAAGTGCTGTAGTGAGTATTCATTATATTTTCCATCTGAGATAATATTCAATGACTCATTGTTAAGTACCGATTGTAGCATTTCCAAGGCAAATCTATCACGAATCTGTATACTTTTTGAATTTAATATTTTTGTCAATTCCTTGCTGGGTTCAAAATCATTCAAATTAAAATGTCTGAACATCCGAAATTTGGCCAGAAATAAAATAATGTGGTATGAGGGATTATCCTGTATAGATACTTGAGTTAACTCTTCTAATCTGTGTAGAAATTTCTTAAAAATTCTAATGTCATCATTCTTTTCAGCTTCCATAATGGTAATTCCGAGTAGAATTTCAATCTGTTCAAACACCATATCTGCATCATAAGATTGGAGCAGATCCTCTGTACCCTTTCCAATGAGATTGGAAAGTATGCTCTCCGTAACCTCTATCATCTCAGGAAGTAATATTCTCGTGTTTTGAAAGTTAAGATAATATTCAGTTTGTTGAATATAGAGCTCCATATCATGCAGTACTGCTGAGATTGATGTTGCAAAGTCTTTGAATAATGGAGAATTCTCTTCTTGAATAGCATCCACTTTCTCCTTAATATATTTCAAGTCATCCTTTGAAGTAATAACATGATTACTTAGAGCAGGATAGCTACTTTGCTCAAAATATGAAGGTCCGAATAAGTAAAATAATCGTCGTACAATAATGTTTGCCTTTATATATCCATGAACATATCTTTCTAAGCTCTTATAACGATGTTCTTTACGATCCTTAGGATAATTACTCAAGAACAAATTAAAGTCAATTGATCTAATCATTTGTTGCAATAATTCCTGGAAGTGCATTATCTTATTTATCCATTTATTCACTGTGGTCTGATGAAACCGATCTAGAACATAAAAAGCCACCTCAAAAGCACCAATTGAAGTCAGTAATGTGTTGTAATTGATCGATATTGTAGAGTGATATGTTGGATCATGTTGATCTATTATGAACTCTTTAATTACAATAGAATCATCAAAAGCAAGAATTTGTGATAAGATATTTGCAGTAATCAGAGCTCTTCCCATTGTATCTCTTAATACAGGAATATAGGATAGATCTTGAATTAGGTAATTTCGTAGGATATACAACTGTTGATAAATCCAAACATCCTTCAATTTATTAGATAATTCCATTAAAATTTCTGTTAATTTCATGGTTGTGGAGATCTTGAGCTCTGAACCAATACTTTCATCGTAACAATATGTATTGACAGCTGCATTCAATGTTTCTAATATTTTCTTTATTTTTATTTTATCTGTCTCTTTATACAATTTTATCAGGATCTGGTTCAAATTACTGATAGAAGGAAACGCAAGCATTTCTCCAGTAAATTTGACCATAATGATGATATGAATAAATAATAAATAAACTATGCTTCATTAAATGGTTTGATCTTATGAAAATTACACATACATTAGCTTTTGTAAGACTTACCAGAATAATACATTTATCTGTCCTAATCAGATAATCCTTAAGATAATATTCCTCTATCTTGTATTCATGATTTTTAATAAGAAATTGGAAATCCTACAACAAAGTATAGAAAAAATCTCAGAAATAAAGAAATCATTGCATGTTTTGGCCTTGATGGATGAAAAAATATCAAAAGAAGAGAAAGTGCTTCTTGATCAAATTGATCAAAAAATGGAATCATACAAGGATTTAGTTGAGAATATAGTAAAGGACAAAGAAATATCTAATGAGGAGTATTTAGCCTTAAAACAATATGAGAAAGAATTATTGGATGACCTCAATAATAAGGCTTTGGAGGATGAGAGGATCTCTGAGGATGAAAGGGATATTATTGATGGATTGAAATCTCTTCTAGCAGAGATCCAGAAGGCAAATTAAGTATACTTACTTCAAGAAGAATAATATCAATTATTGAAAAACTATCTTATAGATCTCATAGATGCTTTCCTTCGCCTGATCACAAATACAAGTGATACTAGCCAGATTATTGAAATGAACATAGTCCATTCGATAGGATTAGGCCTCTGAAAAATATGTTCCTCAATACTTGTGAATTCTAGTGATACTTCAAAGATTAATGTATTTCTATACCATAGACCTAAATAATCAACAAAAATTACATTCTGAGTTACCATCGAAAAATAATGTATTGTATCTCCTCTATTACGTAAAGAATAAAATTCCTCATATTGGCTTAATTGAACAACAAGTATAGCTTTTGAGGTGAAATCAAAATTCTCGAAATTATGGCAGAGATCAGTGTTTGTCAAGGATTCTAACAGAGATAGTCGTGTATCATCAGAAGATCTAATAATAAATGGATCTGATGAACCTTCTTTAATTACGCATAATGTATCAATTTGTTGAAATTGTATAATAGAGTAAAAATTTGTTTGAATGAACATAGCTGAATTGGATAGATATGGTAGAAGTAAGAAAATTACACAAATAGATGTTGCTTTTCTAATCATAAATTCAATGGGATGAATACAATTTAAAAGAATATTGAGACAATATTGTTAATGATAATTATTAAACCAATATTGTCAGTTAGCTGACACTATACGCAAAATAAAAACATAGTATTTATGCACCTTATCTATATTCGCTATTTTTAGACGCCTATACAATATTCCTTTTATACTGATATTGGGTAAAGTCATTATCAAGGAAGACAACTTATTGAGCAAAAAGATAAAAAAACTTACTGGGGCCGAACACGCAAAGCTGAACAAACGTAAAAAATTTTACGAACGCCTGGAACGTTACTGTGAGAGAAACAAGGATGAGGAAGTAATCGAGATATTTCTAGGTATGAACAAAAACTATATCTTTCCAGATTTTGATGACCTATCGCTTGTACTTAAAGAGAAATTCGAGAAATACGATCCTGAAATCAATATTGACGATTTCAAGACAATTGAGATAGCTTATCTAGAGGAGGCACATTTTCTACAAGGATGCTCCCAAAAAGGACTTATTACCATCCTTCAAAGTGAAACCAAGTTCAATTCAGATGGAAGTAAGCGTAAAGGTGCCAATGCAGATGATGAGGATTATAACTACCAAGCTGCCTTCTTCTGGGGCATTAGAATAGATAAATTTGATAAATTAATAGAACTGTTGGAGAAAGAAAAAGAAGAACCAAGCTATTATGATCTAACTCCAGATATGGCTGAGATTCAAGAACCTATTCATTACAAGTCCAAAAAACCTCCAAGAAGAAGAAGAAGAAGATAATTTAACATCTTAGATCTCATATCTATATTACCATCAGATTTTTAGTTAGTCTTGAAATTACTATAGAAATTTATTGTTTTAATAAAATATTGTATCATCTGACCCACAAATTCACGATTGAATTAAATAGTAGAATAGGATTAATTTTCTGTTAATGGCCTTATCAAAAGTACATTTGGATGATTTGAATGCCATAGAGATAAATGATTTAGGGATAAGAAGCATAGATTTTGATCGATTATCAAAGGATCCTGAAGAAATAAGGAAATTTGATTTTGTTGCCAATATCATTATAGAACGACTACAGAATAAATTCTGTAATAATAATAAACATCGATTAGAGACAGTATTAGAATTGGATGATAATAATTTACTCAATCGGTGTGTTTACTGTTCTAAATATGCCTATAATAATAGATTTGACTTGAAGCTATATGAGATATACGATAAGGTTATCGATAAACTCGAGCACAAATATAGCATATTGAACACTGGTCAACTACAGGCCATTGTAAAGAAAAATCTTGGAATTACTCTGGAAAGAGAAGATGAACTCAATCTCCTACGATTTGAGGAGACTAAGACCAAAGTAGAAAAAATGTATCTCGAATTGAATAAACTTCGGCATGATGGATTACTCTAAAATTTCATATTGATATTTGAGTGAATTACAACATTAAGACTTTAGTGGTGCAAAATGAATTTATAATATCTTAAGTGTATACTATCGTATATGAGTACAATTATTCCTCCGGAATATTTGGAGGTCTACAAACAGATTCCAGATAATGAGAAAGAATCTTTTGAGTATAGCTATAATAAACAGGGTATAGCTGAAAATGAATATATCAAACTCTCAAATGCCATTGCTGAAACATTGAATGTTTTCTCTAAACCGAATGAATACTGGCTATTCATGATAGGCAAAATTTACTTCACCTCAGCACAGTATAAACGATTACATGATTTGAGAAAAGAAGATAAATTTAAGGATAATTCATCTTTAAAAATATTTGAAGCTAGACTTTTGACGTACAAAAATCAATTTGAACCTGCAGAACAACTAATCGATGATGCCATGAAAGATTTTGATCTTGATATGGATTTGACTCTGCTAGATGTACTTCACTGGTTTGAATCCAGGTTCTCATTAGGTTTATTGTACACCTTCAGCAGACGATTCGAAAAGTTACAAGAAGTAATTGATGAATTAGTCGAGAACTCATCAAAATATAAGCTTAAGAAACAACTAGGGGATCATTATCTTGATTGTATTTATTATGAACATATTTTGAAAGTAACCATCAATTTTCATACAGGAAAGGCCAAGGAAATGCGAGAGGAAATCCTTACCATACTATCATTTATTGAAAATGTTCAGGATGTATGGAAACGTGGTTATCTATATAATCTGTATGGGATCTCCAATTTCATGTTGAAAGAGATGAAACATGGTGAATCAGCATTAAAGCTGGCTTATGATTATTTCAAAGAAACCCGTGATTTACGTGGTTTTACAGCAGTAGGAGCAAATTTAGGTACTTCATATATATCTCAGGGGTTACATGCTCTAGGTAGACAATACATTGAAAATGTACTAGATCCTATGGTGAAGCTAGAAAATTACAGTTTTGCTATTGCCTTCATGCTCACGGCATCCAAATCCTATGAAAACGATAAGGATTTCAAGAATGCAGAAAAAATGGTTAATTGGGCCATTGAAACATCACAAAAAGCAAATTTGGTTGAACCTGCAACATATTCTCTCTTCAGCTATTTCTTTTCAAGATTTGGAAATCTTGAAAAATCTGATGAATACTTAGATGTACTCTTGAAGATGACTAATCTAGAAGATGATGAGAAAGAAATTGATGCCTATGCTGCACAGTGGTATTACAGTGCAGCTGCTGTTAATGCACTTATCAAGGGTGAACTTCGTACTGCAGATCAACTCATCTCTGATGGAATAAAATTGGCCGAGAAAAACAATAATTTTGATGTTATTCTTGAATGTTCTCTCATTAAAATCGAAATTTCACTCAAACGGTTTATTATTGAAGAATCTGATAGACACATGAGACAAGCCCTTGAGATCCTAAATGATATCGGACCCTTACTGACATCTATGGATAATCCATTCTATTTCTCGATATTCAATGTGATTGCTGCATATCTCAATCTTGGAATTGAAAATGAAATAGAAGCCAAGATAAGTATAGAAAGAGCTAAAGAAATATCTAAATTTGATGAGAAGGGAGAAGGTGATCAACGATTAGAGATCCAGCTATATGAGAATAGAGCAGAATTTCTAAACAAAGCATCTGAGGATGATGTTGGCCTTGCTATAAAGGATTTCTGGTTATCAGAAGAATATATCAAAAACCTATATGCTGTTGAGGGTATGCGTTTATTAAAACTGCTCCAATTCCAAAAAGCACAAATGGGCTCCGGGGCCAGGGATGCAAAAGTCAAGCCAAGTATGTTGCTGATAATGAAGCCAGGTGGAATACCTGTATTCACCTATAAGTTTGATGAATCATCACTGCTCGATGAAAGTCTAGTGGGTGGATTCATATCAGCACTTGCTACATTCTCATCAGAGTTATTTGGTGGCAGTCAACTATCCAGAATTGAGCAGGAAGGAAATATCCTCCTTCTTGAAAGAACGATAACAGATAACCTAATTGTACTAATTGTACATAAAGAAACCTATCTTATGCGAAAACAATTCAAGAAATTCATTCAGATTGCTACTGAGACAGCATTGTTTGAGTACCTTAACCAGGATATTCTCTTCTCAGAATTTGATCCTAACTATCTGGCTCTCAAGGAACTCTTAGAAGCCACATTTTTAATTTAATACACTCAACTAATCTAATAACTGTCTATTTTTATGTTATGCTTCATTTTTTAGGCCTAGATCATCCTCGTATAGTTTTTCAAGTCTATCCTTTGCAATCTGTTTATAAGTCAGATTTGAGCTCTCCTTAAGGATGTACTCTAGAATATCTGGGTGGGTTATTTTCTTAATAGCTTCTTTTGCCACATAATGTTCATCCATAAGTACTATTTCTGCAAGTAGCTCTTGATCATCGATGATCTGCACTGCGATAAATCTTACAAATCTATCTGCATCTTTCTGAGCAATATCTTCAACTAGGGACTTATTCTGTAGTTTCATCACAGCTTCTGCTCTAACATCCCTATCTTCATCTTTAACAGCAATCTCTTCTAGCTTATTTTGATCTGCTAGTGATCTTACTGCAATTTTTCGTTCATATGCGTCGTTACTATATATTCCTTTTTTTAATAATTTATTCAGTAAAGTAATAATCAATACCTCATATAATATATTCGTTTCATCATATATAAGTTTTGGGATTTTTGTATATTTTAAAATTAAATTTGGGCATATCGTAATATTAATAGAATTTATCGATCTAATTTCGTATTTATTATTCGACATTCCAAAAACTGATACTACAAGTATTCTACACTATCAAGTCATAAAAGTACTCATATAATATTATTTTCAATCAAATCATGCTAAAATTATTTCAATCATTATTTTGATGTACTTATGACTCAAAACATGGTTAAAAACCAATTAATAATCCATTAGATGCAAAAATAGAATATTTATGGTCTTAACTCGCAAAGTATTTATTCATTGCATATTAAGTTAAGATATTGTATTCTCAAGAATTCCTTCACTTTGATCTTCAAAGCAAAAAAACCAAAAAAATCACTCTCGATGAAAATGAATGCCGTAAATATATAGGAGGTAGAGGTACTGGTGTGTATTTGTTCTCCAAATTGGTCGATTGGAAAACGGAAGCTTTCTCTCCAGAAAATGCATTAGTCTTTACAATAGGTCCATTAGTTGGTACTAGATTACCGACTGCAACTAGGACATCCTTAGTTACTAAATCTCCATTAACTAATACAATTACAAACTCCAACGCAGGTGGCAGGTTTGCTGTTACCATACGCAAAATGGGATTGGATGGTTTCATTATCACAGGTGCACTAGATCAACTATCATATCTTCACTTTGATGGAACTCAATTTGCGGTACATTCAGCATCAGAACTCAAAGGATTGAATATAAGTGAAACCGAGGATTGGATAAATTCCAAATATAATAGATCTGAATCACTTGTAATAGGCCCAGCAGGTGAAAACCTTGTGAAATTTGCCTCCATCACTCATAATAAGGAAAATGACTTCTCCCGAGGTGGGGTTGGTGCAGTAATGGGATCAAAAAAGCTCAAAGCAATTGTATTTCAGGCCAAAACTAGAGTCACATACAATATTCATGATAAGGAAACTCTTAAACTGCTAGAGGAGGATTACACAGCATCAATCAAAACTACCGATATATTTGAGAAATATACTTGTACCGGTACAAATCATTTTCCCGAATACTACAAGGATATTGATGGGATCACGGTGAATAATTTCACTGTTAATAGTTCAGAAGATAAAGATCCACAATACGAGATGCTACATGGGAAAAATATGGGCATGTATCATGTAAAAACAAAGGCATGTTATAGTTGTGTTGTGAAATGCAGACACCATTATGAGATAGACAATGAGAAGATTCTTACCCCTGAATTTGAGAGTGTGCAGCTACTAGGTCCACATATAGGAATATTTGACCCTACGATTATTTTACCAGTAGTCCAGCATGCAACTGAGGTTGGCATCGATACTATTTCCTCAGGTCATGTTATCTCGACACTCCAACATTTGATTGAGCAGAACGTAATTGATAGACAGCAATTAAATGACAAGGAAGTATTGAAGCAATTATTGGATGAAATTGCAGCAAATGAAACTGCATTGTCTAAGGAGATGGGTGAAGGGGAGTATCAGTTTGCAAAGGCATATAATGTTGCTGAAATTGTTGCACAGGTTAAAGGCATGGGAATTTCTGCATATGAACCACGAGCAGTTATTGGTCAATCCATAGGATATGGGATTTCCTCCAGAGGTGGAGATCATCTAAAAGGTAGTCCTGTTATCTCAGTTGAGGCTATGGGTCTTATAGTACCACTCAAAAACTACTTGTACTCCGGTAAGGGAAGACTAATCGAATTTGGTACTACTACTGTTGCATTAATCGATAGTATTGGAACTTGTATCCACGGTTTTGATAGCTACATAAAGGCCCATAAGATGGTAAGTTTACTTCCAGAATCTCTTGTTTCATATTTTGCGGCAATTTTACCATCTCTGGGTTTTAAGTTTGTCTCCAATAAACCTATGCAGAAGGCATTACAAGCAATTACTGGAATAGAGTTCTCAACAAAAGATATGCAGAGTGCAGCTAGACGCATACTAAGCTTGGAGAGAATGTATAATAATGCTCAGGGTTTCGAAAAGAAGGATGATTTCTTACCTGAGAAATTTTATTCCCTACCTAAGGGCTCCACAAAACCAATTGATAAGAAAAAATATACTCGCGAGTTGTTAATCTATTACAAATTGATGGGATGGGATAGCCAAGGAAAATTACTCCAAAAAACAATAGAACAACTTGAATTGACTGAGTTCTGATTACACGAATAAACAAATATTTAATAGCTGAAACACTTTTGAATTATAGTATGAGAGATCTGGATAGTCTCATTCTTGAATTGCAAATTCTAGGTGCAACAATAGACGCAGATAAATTCAAAAGAGAATATATTCCAGGTACTCTTGATCTATCCCAGATGAATATTTCCTATTTACCAATAACTGCAATACAGGAGCTATCTCCTCGAGTACTCAACTTGAGTATGAACCCTATTGCTTTTCTACCTGAAGATTTTTTTGATCTCAATATTTCGATACTAAATATGAACAATACAGATTTGGATGAGTTTTATGAATTATTTAGTAGATTTTCCAATTTACAGATAGTCAAGATGGATTATACACATATTCATCAATTACCTGAATCAATTGGTGAGCTTACATCATTACGTGAATTCTGGATGTTAGAAAGGGTCAAGTATGATAAACGCTTTATGATGCCGGATAGTTTTGCTAATCTTAATCAATTGACATTTCTGGGAATAAGTGGTAAACGTATGAAAAGTATTCCATACTGGTTTGCTGAATTACAATCTCTAAGATCACTAAGACTTGGAACGAATGATCTTAATGTATTCCCTGAAGCCGTGAGAGAACTTGTGAATTTGGAGGAACTGAATCTCTATGGAAACCATATTAGTGAGATACCTGTATGGATATCTGAATTAATACATCTGAAACGCTTAAGAATATCAGGAAATAAGATTCCTCTCACAAAGGCAAAATCACAACTACAGATACTTCATCCCAATAATGACTTAATAATTGATTGAGTTGGTACAAAGAACACGATGCCGTCCAAAAGTTGAAAACAAATCTTTAGTAAGTGTAATTTACTAGATAAATAATCTTTGGGAGTTAGATTACTATTCCGATCATATCAAATGCAATAGAGTATGAAAATCAATTAAAATTAATTAGGACCTCGCTTAACTGTCCAAATTGCGGGTTACTTACACCTGATTTATCAGGAAAAACTCATCACACATGCGAGGCATGTTTTGAGTCATATGAAGTAACCAGAATACACCAGACTAAGGATGATATTACAATACACAAACTCAAAGAATTATCAAAAATTCAGGTTGAAAATGCAACTATGGCATCATTTATGGATATTGAATTCAATCCAGATAAATTTGTTAATCGAAGTGATGCAAATAATGAATTTGAGGAGTTTGTTAAATTCCCAAGAAAAAATCTCTTTCTTCTCCTAGGAGAAGCTGCATTTGGAAAAACATGGTTAATTGCTAAATGGGCAAATGAATATCTTGAGAAAGAACATATCGTATTCTATGTTCCCCTCAGAGAAGGTATAGAATATTTCTTTGATCGTACCTTTGGTAGAAACTCTGAATCAACAATGATTCAGATTCAAAAATTAGCTACAGAACTTGATAAACCCATGATCTGGTTATTCGATGGGTATGATGAGGCATCCTCAGACATTAAAAGTTCAATTATTAATAAAGTAACAACTTGGTTAGATAGAATACCTAATCAACGAATTCTTATATCCAGTAGAAATTATGATTGGTCCCAAGATGATATAATAATGACTTTTGAGAAGGAGATCCTCAAACACCTTCATTTTCATGGTAAAAACCAAGAATCTTATTACTTGAATGAATTAACCGAAAAGGAAACAATTTCAGCTCTTGAACGATACGGACTTCCAGACAAGGAAAATTTTGTCTACCCCATCAATACACTTCTTAAATTTCCATTATGGATTCGACTATTTTCAGAATATCATCAGAATACTGGTGAATTAGTAAATCGGTTGAATGATGTGATCTATGGTAAATACTTCGAACGAATGCAGATTAAAGAGATGTATATTCTATCTCTCTCAAATATTAGTTTTGAATTATTTAAGAAAGGAGATTTCACATCTTTCCTTAGATTAAAATCAAAACTATTTGATTTTGCTACTCTAGATAGGTTGAATTCAAGTGGTATTCTTCTATACTACTCCAAACTGGGTAGGGCGAAAATCAAACTATCAACACCTGCATTTGGGTGGTATGGAACTGCCTTATTCATAGAATCGCATGCTGATGATGAGCAGTATCTCCCCAGCATCATTAAAAGTTATGAAAGAATGGATCAGATCTCAAAAGATCAAATAGCACTCATATTGCAAGATTTTGATTTAGATATTGAAACAGTTCTCAGTAAAAAAATCCAAGAAGAAGAAATAAAACCTATTATCTCAATATCCTCCGAGGTTACCGAAGACACGTTAATCGAGACAATAGCCAAGATTGAGACAGTAAGTAAATCCAATAGAATTCCTATTGTAAGAGTTTCTGCAAGATTAAAAAGTGATCTTAATGAAATATATACTATTGTAGAGGATTTATGCATCTCAGGTAGAATCAATGCATCCATTGATGCAAAGGACACTGATGAGCTAGATGATGATGTCCTAGTACTACAGCCCTCTTGGGATGTTAAAAGTTTTGAAAATGAGCAGTTAGAAGTATTAGATAAAAAAATTCAACAGTTAAAACGCTTAAATGATTATGAAAAAATCATTCTTAGTATTAATGAGATACTCGCTATGAGATACTTAACAAATGAACAGAAGGTTAAATGGATTGATGAAAGGCAAAGAGCAGAAGACATCATTGAAGATCTCACCCATGATATATCTGAATTGGAGGAAAATCTAGAGAAATTACTTGTAACTAATAATTTTGCAGATGGGATCCAACTCATTAGAGAATTTCTAGGTTCTGATCTACTTTCTCAAGAAATGAGAACAGTATGGCAACAGGAAATTGAATATTTGGAAAACAAAATCAAAGAAGTAGAGAATCTCAAGGCAACTCTTGATGATAAACTTCAATCTGCAGAAGAACGTTTTGAGCTACAGGAAGCTATAGATCTGATAAAGCATTTCAAAAAATCAGTAAATATTGGAGAAGACTTACAAAAAATCTGGGATAATAAATTAGAGTTACTTCAATCTCAACAAGATATTCAAGATCAACAGGTGGCCATGCATACTCAAGGTCTTTCAGAATTACTACAGGAAAATAGATATGCGGAGATGATAGAAAAGCAAAAACAATTCTTATTGGATAAAAAGATTGCAGAATCTATCAGAGAACGTTATAGCAATGAGATTACTCATTGGGAGGATTTACTTCAACGAGCAGAGAATAAAGAAAAGGAATTGCTTGAAGATGTGGAAAATTACAAAAAGAATAAACGTCTAGAATCTATACTTCATTCAATAGAAGCCTTTTTGATGGATGAACAATTACCCTACAAACTCAAGCATAAATGGCAAGAGATCCAGGCCAAAGAGCAACAAATTCTAGATAATCTCAATGATTCTCTAAATAGTCTAACCTCAGAATTAGAAATACCTGAGGAAAACAGAGAATATCAAAAGTCTATCGAGATCATAGACAAGATAATAAAACTTGAGAACCTCTCAGATTTGAAGAGAAACTCATGGATTGAACGAAAAACAAAACTGCAAACCATATTTGAGGTCATCCAACTCAACGAACAATTCTTAGAAGATGAAGTAAAAGGATTAATTCAAGAAAGCAAATATAAGACCGCTACATTGCGAATCAAAGAATTTCTTCTTATAGACAATCTTCCTCCTTCCCTCTTTACAAAATGGTCAGACAAATTAAATGAATACCAATTACAAGCTGCTAATATCAGGATTAATGAAGCCGAATTGGAAATATTGGTTAATCGTGAAGCTGAAAAATTCAATTATCACCTAATTTGTGAGATAATTGATGATTTCATTGAATCTGAGGATTTAACGGAGAGTATGAAAGTTAAATGGAATCTTGAAAAAGATAAATATCATGATCTGATGGATGATATCCAGCTAAAAATAGATTCTCTGAATCAAAATATTGATTCCTTACTCGAGGAGAAAGATCTCACTGAAATTGTGAGCAAAATTGATGCATTCTTACTAAATAAAGAGTTGGCTCAGAGTATCAAGGCCACTTGGGAAAAGAGAAAATCAAGCTATGAGGAAAAAATCAAAAATGACCTAATACTAATGGATGAGCTGCTAATAGAAGTTGCACAAGTGAAAGAAGAAAAACGATATCAACAAGCAATAAATCTCATCAAAATTTTCATACAAAATACAGATCCTTGTAAAAGAGTGTTGGGGCCTCTTAATGAGCAACTCATTCAACTAAATGAAAAACGGTTTAGTTTAGTTACAAATATCGAGGAATTAATGGCTAATGTCGATGAATTAATGGAAGATAATGATCTTGAGAAAGCCATTAAAATGATTGACAAATTCTTAAGCAGTCATCAATTGTCCTATGAAATCGTATATACTTGGGAGACAATTCTCGCTGGTTATCAACATGATCTTAGTATTATCAAACAAGAGGAGAAGGCATTAATAGAATTAGAAGAAAATGCTTTGCATGATAGAAATATTTCTCCACTATTAGATGCAATAAGGAAATTCCTCTCTAACAATAAACTTCCCAAGCTGATAAAAGAGGAATGGCAAGCAAAACTAGAAAAATATGAGACACAGATAAATACCCAGCAGGATGAGATTTCAAAACTACAGGAAGATATACCATCTATGGTTGAGGATTTTGATTATCTTACCTTAGTTGAGAGGATTGAGAATTTGCTTAAATATCCACACCTACCTGTTGATGTTCAATCTTATTGGCAAAATCAACATAAAAAATATGGTAAATATGCATCCAAAATTAGGGATAAGGAAGAAAAACAACAAGAGGCTATTGACAAATTCTTTGCACGTGGTCATTATCCTGAGGTTATTGATTTAATAGAGGAGCATATACATTCTGGTCTTTCAAGCAAATTGAAAGAAGAATGGACTAAGAAGCTAAAGCAATACAAGAAAGATTACAATAGGGTTCTTGAGTTAAAGGATAAGATAGAGGCAGCCAGTTCAGCATCAACAAAAATCCGCTCAATAAAAGAGATTTCTCAATATCATATATCTCGTCGACAGAGATTGTATTATGAGAGACAATTACAGAATTTGAAACGACAAGTAATACTTGAAATATATGAAGAAACACCTGAGATTACACTAATTTATTCAGAATCAATCCCCAATTCACTTGAAGCCAAAGATTTCAAGAATATTGATGATTTACTAAATTATCTTGAACAAAAACAACCAACAGAAGAATTAATTGATGAATACTATGGAGAAACACTTATGCGGGATCAGATAGCTGTTCTAAAGGAATTCCAGCTAATGGTAGGTACTCCTATTCCAAAATTAAAAGAACTCGAAGATTATGATTTTGGTTATACGTGTAGAGATAACAAGATTACTGGAATCAGTTTGTATAAAAAGGAGATATATTATCTCCCAGATAACATTACTAATCTTCATGCTTTAGAAATTTTGAATTTACGAAGTAACCATCTTAGTCAACTTCATCCAGGTATCGGTAGCTTAAGTAATCTGAGAATTTTACTAATCAGAGGCAACTCAATAGATTCCTTACCCGATCTCAGTGGGTTAATCCATCTTGAAAGGTTGAGTGCAAGGTGGAATAGATTGAAAACTATTCATCCTTCAGTCTTTACACTACCCTCTCTTAAAGTACTCAATTTTGCAACCAATGATTTAGATCATTTCAACTATGATCTCAGTCAGTTAATTAATTTGTTGGGTTTACATCTTGAGGAAAATAAGATCACAAGTATCTCCCCTACACTAAATCTATTAGCAAATCTTCAAGTACTCAATCTAGCAGATAATCAGCTTGAAAAAATCGATCTATCTACCTCCACTCTCAAAATTTTAGATCTATCCATAAATTTTCTGTCATCAGCTCCATTTTTGAATAATAAGATGAAATTCTTGGAGGAAGTATACTTACAATCAAATGAAATAGAGGAATTACCTGAAGATATCACCAGCTTTAGAAATCTGCTATACTTAGATGTCAGTGACAATCCTATTAAAATAAGTAAAACAATTAGGAAATGGTTGAAAGATATATCAAAAGAGACAAAATTGAGAACTTAGAACGCTGTTATTCAATTGAAAAGTATATAAGTACATGTAGCATTACTAATCATATGAAAAATAACAGATTACTAATGGTATTATTTCTATCACTAGTAATGATCTCTAGCACTGAGGCTCAGATAGTCAATATAGAGGTCCAATTAGGAAGTGTTCAATATTACTACATGAATAAATGGGTGCAAACAGGGCAATGGGATACTCCTTATTATCTTACCAATGATACATCCGTATTTGCCAAAGAGGGTAATCGAATAATAGTAGTAGTTGATGAGATAGATGGTGACATGGTGAAGTTCAATATAAGTTCAAACAATCCAGCAAGTACATGGGGATATATTCAGCAAAATGCGACAATTTTCGGTTCTTATGTAATACATACAAATTTTAGCTACTGGATGGATGTAAATAATATTCATATCAAAGACCAATATCTAGAGGAATTTTCATGGCATAATAATATCTCAGTGACAGAACAGACAAAATTTGTAGGTGACCAGTTCATCTATAAACTGAGCATATATATTCCAGAGGAGTTACGTGTTTGGTACTGGTACACCTATGGTGATAATGGTGCAATGAAACTTATGGAAATGGAAATTCAGAGAAGGAGAGATTTAGCAATGTATACCTCAGATTCTCTGTTCCTATACTTTGGATCAACAGCTGCATCATTCGAGTTTGATGATAGTGATCCCGGAACATTCTGGTACTATCTAATCCTAATACCTCTAGCTTTTGGTATTGCATATAAAATGAATACAGTTAAACCTGAAGATGTCAAGAGGAAAAAGAAAAGAGAAGGAAAATTATCATAAGTTGCTAATTTATTCCAATAATCATTAATTTTAATTATAGGTGTATCAAGGAACATGATTACATTTATAAGTAGCTGAAGAATACTTTTAATTGTGAAAAGATTCCAATTTATAACAATAGTGCTAATCTCAATCATGATACTGCAACCAAGCAATGCAGAATCTGAATATGATAAGTACATAGATGTTGATTTAGGTGATTATCACGTATATAATATAATAAACTATATTGTGGATGGTGTATGGAATCAACCATATCAAGAACAAGATAATCTAGTAAGTGTATACGATGGAGAAAAACTGAAGATCCATTTCGTTGGATTTGATGGAACTCAAATCAAACTAAATGTATCAGATTCTAATCAATTTGGATTTATGTATCAAGATATGCTTGATTTCGGATCATACGCCATTATTACTGACTGGAACTATTGGATGGATATGAGTAATATCAAGATCAAAGACAAACTTTATGAGCAATATGGAACCGAGGATGTTGAATTAAAAGAAAATGTATCATTATCTAAGTATGGTTTCTCTTACAAATTAAGGTTTAAACTCACTGATGTTATTGATTATGATCTGAAATTGACATATAATATCAATACGGGATATCTTGTTACAAAGTATTATACTATCAGATCTGCAAGAGATGATGCTTTTTATGAATCTGATAAACTGTGGTTACATCACAAAACATTTGGTAATGAATGGTTTGAAGAAGAGGAAGAAGAATTTGTCATTCCTTGGAGAACTATCGCTATGATAGCCACGCCTTTTGTTCTCTACTATCTATACAGAATAAATCTTAAACCTGAACTAAAAGCAAAATAAATCAAGGTTTCATTTCATATCTATCTTTGAAGGAGTATACTGTATCCCACATTGTTTTGAATTCGATGGGATCATGATTTGCGATTTTCACCATTCTCTTGCAGAACCATCGTTGTAATCTGGTAGTCTGAGCCTTGGAAAATAGCTGCAATGAATACTTGGAGAAATCTCTAATCATGAAGTTGAAGATGTAGTTAATTATGGTTTGATCAAGATTCTTCAAAAGGGTATATTCAATGATCAACTGTCCATATACTACTAGGGTGAATAATTCACCTACAATGAGTAGGAAATCAATATCTTCTGCTTGTTTCTTTGAAGGTCTTGCAATCATCAACATTCGTTTGAACCATGCGATCTGTTTTTTGAAAATTGCGATATTTGGTAAATTGAGTGAATTATATACTTGCTTGTAATCATGGAACTGAATTCTTCCAAGACCCTTGGTTGGCCCCTGCCTAAAAAGGAAGCTATCATCACTATCATGATCCTGAATTCCAATATCTGGAAATTCTCCAGGTTTGAAGAAATAATTAGCCATGAATTTGATAATAAGGGCCATATTAACATGTACTGTTCCCTCTAACTTAGGTAAGGCACGGATATCTCGTGCAGCCATGCTGAAATACATATCTTTCTCAAATCCCTTTGCAGCTATCACATCCCATAATAAATCAATTACTTGTTCTCCTTGGGTGGTTACCTTCATTTTTGTCATTGGGGTATACAAAAGATATCGTCTATCCTCATTCGAGGCTGTTCGAATATAATCTGATGTTCTAGATGCGAATATCTTCATCGCATACAAACGAGCATAGGCGTCAACAAATAACTGCTTGATATGGGGAAAATCTGTGACATAATGATTGAATAGATTTCTATGAGAGGCATGGTTAATTGATTCATAGAATGCGTGAGTACAGATTCCAATAGATGCCCATCCTAAATTATATTTGCCTACATTGACAGTATTGAGCGTCATATCCCATGCTTCTCTACCAGTTGCCAAAATATCTGCATCGGTAATGGGATAATCATGCAATTTGTACTCTGCGACATAGGATTGCGTGGCTACAACATTTTGGACAGCCTCATACTTCTCATGGTCTGTTGATACTGCAAAGAACACATACTTGGCATATTTATTCTCTGGATCTTCAAAAGCATCACTTTTACCGAACACTGAAACTAAAGCAGCTTGGTTACCATTTCCAATGTAATATTTGCTACCTTTTGCTGTATACATTCCATCTTTTATTTTGGATAAAATCATGTCCGTGCTGTATATATCTGCACCATGTGCCTTTTCTGATAACCCAAATGCAAATATTCCCCCTTCCTTGAGTAATTGTGCTGTCTTTTTCTTTATCTCCTCATTATTGCTCATCCATAATGGACCAAGTCCTAGTATAGATACTTGCCAAGTATACCAATGGTGAAGGCCATAAAATGCTAATACCTCATTCACTTCACAATTACGATAAGTGTCCCACCGTGTTGTACCATCACCATACTCCTTAGGTGTGAGTAAGGTGTAAAATAATTCATGTTCTGCTATGAAATCAATCAAATACTGGTAGAAGATCCTATCGAAATCATCCTGAAGCAATCTCACCTTACCTCTTCCTTCAAAGAAATCGACGAGTAATTTTATGATCTCCTTGCTTCTTTCATCTGGATAATAACGATCTAGATTATTGGGATCGAATAACATAATCTACCTATAGGTAGGTGTATTTTTAAATTAGAGCCTCACTTAGATGACTTTTTGATAAATTCTTTTCATAGGTCATGTATCCATTACTTCTTTTAATAAAAATAGCAGCTGTATGGTTTTCAAGTGAATTTTCCAGGATTTATCACATAATGTTCACTCTCTGGACCATAATCATGTTTATTATGATAATATCCCCTCATAAATAGGTTCTGATCGATTTTTCTTGCCTCTTTGATATTATTAATCAAATATACTGAATAGAGGATGATTAAAGCAAAATTCAGTAACCCTAGAACTGTACCAAAATTCCATAATGCGTGTAGGCCAACAGATCGCAGATACTTTGATGGTTCCACACGATCGAAAAAATTGGCAATAGGACGAGTAACACCCTGAGCATGTAATTTAGGATAATGAGTGAGAGTTGGTTGGATTTTTTTCATTCCAATTGCCATGCCTAGCATACCTGAATAGAGTGGATGGCCTGCAAGCATGAGTAAAGATCGAATTGTTGTTACATAGATCCCTGCCACAGGATCAGCCTGATAAATACCATACATCACATCTTCGGCTGCAGAAAATCCTATTCCCACAATTCCTCCAAATATAAGTCCATCCAATGGTCCATCAAAGAATCTTGTCCGTGAAATTGCATAAATTATTAGTCCTTTGTACAGTTCCTCCACAAAAGGAGCAAATACAACTGCGGGAAGAATAAATGCGTATAAGACAAACCTTGGATCTGCCAATGTCATTTGTTCAAGAGAACTATCCAAAGGTTGGGATAGGAATCTCAAGGTAAAATAAGAAGGAATGGTTGATCCAGCACCCAGAATAAAAGCAAGGATGATCATAAAGATCGGTTCTGCCTCATATTGCTGTTTTTTAAGAAAAAAAACTAAGAAGATAATTGAGAAAACCAATGTTATTGCTATTAACCTAGCTAAGAATTCAATCTCAATCATCTATTTGAAATATTAAATTGGGTCTATATGTATGTTCTGATCACTGAACTATTTCATTAAAAATAGATGGTGAATTAAGGTGTCTAGCAAACATATCAACCTTGATATGAGAATATTGATTTGTGAAACATTCTGCTTAATCAGAATCTAATTATGCTATTTAAACAAATAGGGTACCATTGAGTATCGAGTCCAGAATATCGGGATGAGATTGAGAAGAAAATGTGGAATAAAGGTGAATATCATCTGATTGGATTCTTTCCAGACAAGAATATGGATATATCCAGAAATTGTGATAGAAATGATAAACAATATCCCAAAGAGGCTTGCTGGATCTACAGTATGGAGGAATGTACTCCAGAAAACCATATGGATCAGACCCACATAGACCGTGAACATTATAAAGCCGATAGATCTACTTATTTTCTTCTTTACATTAGGATAGAGATCCCAAGACTCATAGATATATATCCATAATAACTGTTCTGAGGCTGCATTAATTGGAGCCCAAATTAATGCTGTGATCAAAATTCCGGTGTTAGTTGCCTCGATATCGACGAGACGAGCTAGATATGCAAAGATAAGAGTGATTAGGGTAACTATCATGTTTATTATAAAGAAAACTGGAATTTTTCTACTCAGCGGATTGAAATATCCTGTAGATCCTCGTCTTATTTTAACAATACCCCATGCAAGACCATAGTACAATAACAAAGGGAGGAATGCACCAGTGATGTCTAGCAGAATTTGGGCCAAGAAAGGGAACAGAACAGCGATTAGTACACTTAAAAATAGATCAACCTTATTTGGGATCCACATGGTCATAAACTATCAGTTTTCGAGGTAATGATAAAATTTCACTTCTCATTTGATATTAATGCTTGCTTAGAATGCTAAAAAGTCAATCACTTAATAAGACAACACGCAAGGAAAGCTGGTATTGTTATTCTCGTTAATTAGACAATAATTCCAATTGTTAACGATCAATGAAGTTATAAATTAATTGGAAGTTTTCAATTAGAGAATTACCTTGGTGATAACACTATGCCATCAATCAAAATGTATAGATTAAAGGTATCTAAAAGATTGCATCTAAAGGAAGGTGATGACCTTGTTTCAGAAATTGATACAATTATTACTGAAATCCAAAATAAAAAATTGGATAAAACTGGAGATTTTCAGATTCTAGTTCGAGATCTTGAATCATATAAGGATGAAACTCTCGCAAAACCAAAATCAAAGGCAAGACAATATGATCCATTTGATATTCTTCCTTCTGGGGCTGGAAGGATCGTTCTCTTTGGTATGTCAAACGTAGGAAAAAGTACATTGATGAATAAAATAACAAATACTGAGGTACAAGTAGGAAATTACCTTCATACTACGCAGATCGCTCAAGCAGGATCCTGTACTCACAAAGGTGTGAATTTTCAGATTATTGACCTTCCTGGATTTATTGAATATCGACCTGTATGGAATATTAACAGACAAATAAACAGAGTTGCCAGAACAAGTGATGCTCTTTCATTAGTTATTGATTTATCCCTTGATATTAACAAACAGCTCGAATTTCTAAATAAACAGCTTGAAGATGCAAAAATATTGACAGATGGGGTATCGGATATTCCGATATTTATAATCGCAACAAAAGGCGACTTGAAAGGATCCATAAAAAATTTTGAACTATTAAAACAAAAAACAAACTATCAAATAATTCCAATTTCAATTAATAATGAAGAATCAATGGAGAAGTTAAAAGAAAGTATGTTTAACATGCTAGATATAGTTCGTGTGTATACAAAACCTCCTGGAAGAAAGCCTGATTATGATGCGCCTTTTGTGCTACCAAGAGGGGCCTCTGTTGGGTATTTAGCTGAAAATATTCATGGTAATCTGCTCAAGTATTTCAAATATGCCCGAATTTGGGGAGAATCCAGCTCGCATTCAGGTCAAAAAGTTGGGATAGATCATGAACTCGTAGATGAGGATGTAGTTGAAATAATTGTAGAGAAATAATGGGAATATGATATCGTTACTCAGGTACTACTTTGAACATATTTTCCTTGAATTCCTCAAAATCCTCATATACTGCCTTGATCTCTCCTTCCCACAGAAAATGTATCTCATCAACAATTTTCAGCAAATCATAATCATGTGATACAACGATCACCGTATGGTGTTTTTTCATCTCCAGTATCATTTCAAGGAAATCCTCTTTGGACCATGGATCTAATCCAATTGTTGGTTCATCAATAACCATAATATCAGGGGAGGTGATCATAACTCCTGCAAAAGCGATTTTTTTCTTTTCACCAAAACTGAGATTAAAGAATGATCGGTATCTTAACTTCTCGATTTTCAATGCTTTGAGTACATTATCCACCCTACGTTTGATCTCATCTTCAGGTACTTTGAAATTTCGTAGGCCAAAGGCAAGATCATCTTCAACACTTGGGAAAAATATCTGCTCATCAGGGTTTTGAAATACAATACCAACATGTTCGGTTAGATGTCTATGATTCTCCACTGGTTTTCCCTTGAATAGTATCATCCCTGATTGTGGTTTATGCAATCCATTAAAGTGCTTAATGAGTGTAGTCTTACCACTCCCATTAGGACCTGCAATGGCAATGAGTTTTCCATGGGTAATTTTCATATTTAGATTCTTGAGGACATTATGGCCTTTAGTATAACAGAAATTAATATCTCGTAGTTCAAAAACAATCTCGTGTGTCATTTTCTATCCCTGATTTAATTGACCAATGAATAAAAATTGTACATTGGTAAGAAGCAGCACTATGATTAGATATATGCTGCTTATCCATAACATGAATATTCCACCGAATTTGAAAGGTTTCGGTTTGTGGTACAAGTGACCATTAAAATTCCTGGAGTAAAGCGTATCGGTTCTCTTATCCTTGTTAATAAATGCCCTCACCAAGATCCCAGCAATCATATACCCAATTATTCGATAAGTATATAGATTAGTTCCCCATCTCTTGTAACTAGATCTTGAATATCTGACATCAATCATTCGCTTTGCCTCCACATACAAATCTAGAGATGAACGATACATAAGCAAAAGAATGGAGATAATTATATCTGGCATACCAAATTCATCTAATGCATAGATGATCTCAAAGAAGGATTCCTCACTATCTACCATTGCAATCGCAGTTACTACCAGAATTAATGCTCTTAAGAAGTAGAAAATTGACGATTCTAAATGGGTATAGCTGATGCTAAAACCTGCAAAATATAGGTTATTGACTGATTCAGAGAAAAATGAGAGAATTGCCAATGATATAATCAATGGTAGAGGAACAATAAGTTTCTTCATTAGTGATCGTAGAGATACCTGCCATATCTTAATATAATAAATTACCAAGAAGACAATCAGTATTAACTGCTCATAAGTGATGATGAGTAAACTGATAATGATAATGAATATCAAAACTAATAATTTGGATTTCGTATCATATTTGTTACCTCTTTTTTTTCTGAACTCACCTATATGATGATGATCACCTGTCATAATTTATCTAATCCTCTAGTTCTTTGGATTTCTTATAGAGAACGGGTAGGAAGAAAAGCCCTAGCATGATTAATACACCAAGTAATGCAGAAAGAAGGGTTCCTATTGCATTATTCATTCCGAAAAATGCATAATCATCAGCCAATCCTAGAGAAAAGACCCCTCCCTCTTCAAAGGATAGACTTTGACTTACGAATTCCAATCCGTCTGGAGATGCACTGGCAATTAATGCTAACAAGGATAGGATTAATAGAAGCAAACTGAATCCCAGCATCGGTTTGTTGGTTTGTTTTATTGCAACAATAAAACTTGGTTGATCATCATCTCTTGTTGTTTCCAACGGAAAATCTACTTGAATGAGATAGATAAGAATGAAGATTGTGAGTATTCCCTCACCCAAGCCGATTATAGCGTGCCAGAAAAGGATGAGTGGGATTGAGAGCATGAATTCAGCTGTACCAGAAATTGCTAATTCGACACCAGCCATAAATGCAGAAACAATTACTGCCAGAAATGCAGAGATAAACGCACCTACAAGGAATAATTTCTTATTTTCCTTATCTGCAAGTTTAGGTGCAACTCTGACCACTATTCCGGCAACAAGAGCACCAATCACACCCATGTTAAATGAATTGGCCCCAAGAGCTAGAACTCCACCATCTGCAAAGACAAAAGCTTGGACAATAAGGACAGTGAATAATGCTAGGATTGCTCCAGGTACTCCGATGACATAGACGGCAAGAGCGGCACCTAATAAATGACCCGACGTTCCACCAGCAACGGGAAAGTTAAACATTTGGGCGACAAATATCACGGCAGCAATAGCCCCGATATTTGACAATTTCTCAAAATCATCATTTCTAAATTTCGTCGCCGATATACCAAGAGCAATAAGAGTAGCACCCCATGTGAATAAACTAACAGCTAAACTCAACCAACCATCAGGAATATGCATCACTCCAAAAAATAATAGAATCAATTTAAGTATTTACATAAATGAGGTTATTCGGGTATTCGTTTACCTAATTTTTGTGAAAATTCTTGAATAAATCACGTTGTAGGAAGCTGAGATGGTGTCACTGTTTTACTTCTTATTAATCCCGTTAAAACTGCAAATACTGGGGAGTAAAATACTAAGGCAAAAAATGACGGGATAAATAAGGGAAGAATTGCAAAGAGAACTGCAGATTGAATATTTTGATTTTGAATAAGGAGCAAGATTATTATGTGAAGAATAATGAACACCAAGAATCCAAATGAAGTATTTTTCATTATCCTTAACAATTCAACCTTGGTGGCAAGCGATGAATAGTCATAGACAGGTTTTGAGATAATATATGCTAGAATTCCATAGGTTAAACTCACAAGTCCAAAAGACACAACCGTACCAGTAATAAATAATTCCAATAAGATAGAGCCTATTAATCCTACAGCAAAAGATATACGTGGTTCGTTAAATATTGCAATAACTGCGAGAGCAAGTATTCCAATGTTCAATCCTATTCTGATCATTCCTATATTGACATATGGAAAACTCAGCAACCCGAAAATTATGAATATTATCGTATTAACGAGCACCGTACTAATCATTCTCAATATAACATTATCTCTCATCATTTCACCTCAATACTAACTGGTAACTCCCAATGTCTAATTCAAGGATGACTTGTCCATTAACTAAATTCCAGTTATCAAATAATCCATCCTTATCGTAAATAGCAGAAAGATGAGGATAATTGTCAAAATATAGGGATGTTTTCTCATTCACTTCTACATTGAGAATGAATATTTCATTTTCTTCATCATAAACCGCCTGATAGATGAACAAACCATGCGAGGAAGATTGATCAGAGATAAATGGTAATGTATCAAAATCAGTAGATCTTCCTTTTAGAATGTCTGCAAGTGTGCTATCAGCCCTTCCCCAAGCTTGTCCAAAATTGACTATTGGAGCGATAAAATCTGCTAACTCACCGAATGCAGAAGTATCAAATTGGTATTCAAATCCATCATCTGACCAAAATCCTTGGTATGGGCTATAAAAGAAATTCCGTAATTTTCGATTCAGATCCAAATCACCCATCTCCTTTGTCATGAAGTATCCAAATAGGTTCCCTACTATCTCAAAAATACCAAACTCATCAGGATAGTAATATGTATCTGGAACGTAGGCCTGATCATTAATACTATAATGTATAAATTTCTCCTTATAGGAGGAGTATAATGATGAAGCTAAATCATCAAATCCCATTCCCTTGAGAAAGGCAATGATCCAAGCTGAACCATATGCAGATACCTTGGGTTTATCTATACCCATAGTCATGGCTGGATTGGGATACTCAGAGGGAAGATCTTTACGATGTTCTTCGTCTTCTAATTCTGCCCAAGGTGGAATGAAGAAATATCCATCAATGGGGATATTGTCCTCATTGATCATATTCTCCTGCCACCAATCCATCCCTGGGGTAATCAATCTAGTATAATCTGTACCCTCTAATTCATCATATAGCATCATAGTATACCAAGGTATAGTGTTGCATTGAATGAATATGATATAGGGTTCACAAGGTATTAATCCATTGCCCCAGAGACCTAGCCCATTTGCAGGTTTACCATCCCATGTGGTATCTGCAGTGAGAGATGCTTTCCAGTCATCAAGAAACCAAACAATCTCATCATTGAATACATCATCTGCAAATAGATATTGATATAGTAATTCCATCAAAGCAAAATGTCCTGTCCACATTATATTGGTAGGACCTCGAAAATCATTTCCTGGCTCTTCATATAGTGGATCAGAGTATGATGTATTTGTCCATTCATGATACTCCATTGCTGAGGAATTCATCATGTAAATCAGCTTCTTGAATGTATTCTTGTAATAATCAGATCTGAAACCAGGTGTAGTATCTGCTACCTGAGCTAATCCGTATTGTGTGAAGGCGAAGAAGTATTGTGTTAACATACCTGGGAGGATATCGATGTTGTTGATGCTAGCATTACTGAAATTGTTTACATCATAGAATGAACGTAATGAGTTGATTAAACCAATAGTTTCCCTATCTAAACCTGGATAATCCTCAAAATTCACCTCTCCAATCAAAGGAACTGTGATAATATCATAATCAGGGGTGTCGATTTGTCTAGGTGAAAGAATCACAATATAACTAGTAACAAGCAAGTTCAGGATAAGTAAACCCGTAAACAATTTATGTTGTGAGATGAATCCTCGCATATTCATAGTAAAAAAAAATCGAGGGTATATTTATCATTATTCGGGCTAACGAATTAATATGTGAAATATTGAGGAAATTGTTGTTATTTCAACCATAATACAATTTAATTTTAGTCCTTTTCAGATTTAGCAAAATAGAGTGCATAAACTATAAGCAAGCCTGTAATACCATCTGTTACTGCTAGGAGAATAAATCCCCAAGGAATGTTTGTGATTCTTATTACCACCAATAACACATACCCAAATCTAACTGCCGCAGAAGCGTAGCCAATCACAGCAAATTCTCTTGCTTTATCTGCAGTTTTAATAAGCATGTAACCAACAGCTGCTAGAAATAAAGCAAGAGCACGAATGAACATCTTTTCCTCAGGTACAACGAAATCAAATATGGGGAAGAGTTGCTCATGGAAGAAAAATAACATGATCGCCAGCAAGTAATCATAATACCCTCCAATAAGATAGGATAATTTGGGTAATTCCATTTGTGTGAAAAGAAATTACAGGATTTATGGGTTCTGCCTGCTAATAGTACTAGTGTTCACTTAATTCAATTAAATCCCAGAGATTTCCATATAAATCTTTGAAAACTGCAACAGTACCATAATCTTCTGTTTTTGGTAGGCGTACAAATTCTATTTCATTTTCTATCATATCGTGATAATCTCTCCAGAAATCATCAGTTTGAAGAAATAGAAATACACGTCCTCCTGTTTGATTGCCAATGAATGGTTCCTGTTCTTGTTTTGATGCTCTGGCCAGCAAAATTGAGCACCCATTACTACCAGGGGGAGCAACAGTTACCCAGCGTTTATCCTGTGAGGGTTGATAAGTATCCTCAAGGAGGGTGAACTTTAGCTTTTCTGTGTAGAATTTGATAGCTTCATCATAATCTCTAACAACAACAGCCACATGAAGAATAGATTGTTTCATAATGATGAGCATCATATGGTATTTATCACCATTTTCCCATTTCATCAGATTTTACATAGAATATAATTTGGAACATAACAAGATGCTTGTGAGGATAACGCAACTATCTAAATAACTCGTCTGATAGATCAAGTTGATGAGCAATCCTAATGTTGATCTTCTTAAGAAAATGATCGGTACAAATATGGAGCATGGACCATCGAATACGGGTAAATGGCTTGCTGGCAAACTTTTACATGTGGAGAGGGGTAATCTTCAAGTTGAGTATATTGTCAATGAAAATATGCTTAATCCAGCAAAACTACTACACGGTGGTATTATTGCAACAATGTTGGACGAAATCATAGGTGCAACCGTGTACTCACTCGGAATGAACACCTTTTTCACAACTATCAATATTACTGTGGATTTTTTCAAACCAGCACTGTTAGGAGATAAACTCATTGCCAAAACTGGCGTTGTCAAAGAAGGTAAAACCATCATCCATATGAAGGGAGAGCTTTACAAAGGAGATAATTTAATTGCCACAGCTCATTCTAATCTGATTGACACAGGTAAACCATTTAATTGAGGTTATGGATTGTGGGTTTTGATGAAATTAGTGCTGGAATAATCGTATACCGCATTTTAGATTCAATTCCAGAGTATCTAATCCTCAAACACAGCAAGGGTTTACATTGGGGCTTCCCAAAAGGAAAAATTGAGTATGAGACAGTTGTTGATGCTGCTAAACGAGAATTTGAAGAGGAAACAGGAATATCTCCAAAAGCACTGATCTTGCACACAGAGACATTGTTTCATGAGACCTATGATTATTTAGAGAACAATCAAATAAAACATAAGAAAGTTACGTATCTGCTAGCCGAATTAACCGAACATCATGAAATATACTTAAGCCAAGAGCATACTATGTTTTACTGGGGAGATTTAGAAAACTGCTTTGATAAAATTGAATTTGATGATATGAAAGAATTGTTGAACAGAGTTGATGAGCTGGTCAAATCAAGATTGAGTTAATTAGTACATATCTTGATTTGGATTCATCTGATAATGCTCTTCCAATTCTCTTACCCAAGGATCAAAGTGTTTCCCCTTATGATATAACATCAACATAATGGAGATTACAAAATATAAACCAACTCGAACCCAAGAAAGAAAAGGTTCAGTCTCTGCAAAAATGGATATTAGACCAATTAGTAATCCATACACGGATATAGCAAGAAAGAGTACAAACCCTATGAGTATGGTTCCAAATCTGTAGGGTATTTCTACTTTCTCAATCTGTGGAGAAACCACAAATTCTGCAATGATAAATTCCATGGGTATAAGTAAAAGCATAACATAAAAAAGAATACTACTAATTGCTAGACTTTCAAAATCAGAAAAATTATCTTGAGGAGCTTGAAATACAATTTCTGGAGTGATGCTGCTCAAAAGAAAGAGCAATAACGCATAAATCAAAGGATTAAGGAGCAATATATTAACAACCATCTTCGCAGGCCCTGGTTTGGCCATAGGAATGTTTTGACTACTCATGAATTAATCAGAAAGGATTTCCTACTTAAAACTATCCAAAGAAAAAAAGATTGCATATACAGTAATATTACATTTCTAACCGATCAATTATAGGCTGAAATTCATCTAGTCATTCTCAAAAGTAGCAGAAATTTTGTTATCTTCCACAAATACTGGAATGAATACATTAATTGTTGTACCTTCACCAAGCTTTGATTCAACGGTTGAGAAACCATTTAGACGCATTAACGTATTTTGAACAATTGTTAATCCCAATCCAGTCCCACTTGATTCCTTGGTAGTATAAAATGGTTCAAAGACTCGTTCAAGATCGTCTTCTGCAATTCCGCTTCCAGAATCAATTACTGAGATTTTCACATACTCATCAGCAATTTTTTCATACGATTTAAGGGAGGTTATGGCCTCATTAGTCACCATTGATGTACTGATACAAATCTCACCAGTATCCTTTATAGCATCTTTCGCATTGATTATCAAATTAATCAATATCTGGTAGATCTGATGCTCATCAGCCATAATTAAAGGTAGATCATCAGATAGATCATATTTTAAATCAGTTACATTTTGTGTTAATCGCTTGAAATCAGGTTTGTGATTCTCAATGATCTGATTAACTGAAAATTTTTGCATCTGAATCTGCTGCTCATGAGTAAGTTGGAGGAGATCATTGAGAATTTTAGTACCCATATGGGTTGAACGGAGAATAATATCCATATTTTCATTTACTATTTCATCAGTACTATGGATCTTTGTAAGTTCAGAGGCATTAATAATTACTGATAAGATATTTCGTATGTCATGCACTAAACCACTAGCAAATTGCTTGATGATATTCATTCTCTCCATTTTAAAGTAATTTGTCTTCATTCTTAGAAGATCGTTCTCTGCTTCCTTCAATTTAGTAATATCATACAGGGACCCCATGAGATATTCATTATTTTCATTTGTAATTTTCTGAAAACGATGATAAATATGAATTAGTTTCTCATTCTCCCCTTTTATCCTAAAATACATTTCATGACTGAATGGGGTCTCTGGTATGTTTTGAATTACACTTGAAACCATATCTTTGTCTTCATGATGAATTCTTGAGAGTACTGCTTCCAGCGTAAAATCATAATCAATGTCTAAAAGCATTAATGTTAATGGAGATAGATAAATTTCCTTCGTTGAGGTTATACTCCTTCGTTGAGGTTATACTCCCAGAAACCTAGATTAGCAATTGATTGCGCCTCTATAAGTCTGTGTTCTATTCTCTTTCTATTTTCAATTTCATTTTGCAAGGCTTCTACTTTCTGATCTAGTTTGAATAAGATTCTCTCATTATACAGATGCAGGAGACTAGATTCATTGTCATTCAATTTTGCGAAATTTAATGATTTCTTGCCCTCATTAAATGCTTTAATTGTTTCATTTATCTCCTTAATTAAGAGATCTGGATCTGTGGGTTTCCTAATATATCTATCTGCACCTATGAGATAACAAAATCTTTCATCCTCCTTTGTAGTATACGTTGCGGTGTAGAAGATAAAAATCAGCCCTTTGAATTTGGGATCTCGTTTAACCCTGGCACATAACATAAATCCATCCATAACAGGCATTAGTATATCCGATATGATCATATCAAATGATTGGCTATTGAGCAGATCATAGGCAATACTACCATTTTCAGCAGAAACAACCTCATGACCTTGACTTTTCAGTATCATCTCCAGAAGATACAGATTGTTACTATTATCATCAGCAATGAGTACTTTCATCTAATTCATCCCCAAGTACCTATCTACCACTTCTATGAATTGTTCAGGATTGATAGGTTTCTCAATATAATAGGAACAACCAGCATCTAAACATTTTCTTTTATCTCCAGGCATTGCAAATGAAGTTATAGCGATAATTGGTATATCCTTTAAATTTGGATCTTGTCTAATATTCTTGGTTGCATCATATCCGTTCATCTTGGGTAACTGTATATCCATCAGGATGATGTCTGGTTGAGACGATTTTGCTTTTTCTACTCCAGATAACCCATCTCGTGCCTCAATTACTTCATGCCCTTTTTTCTTGAGAATAAACCGTATCAGGTATATATTCTCCTCATTATCCTCAATAACTAATATTCTTTTCATCTGGTTGTTCTCCTCTAATTGGAAGGTAGAACCGAACAGTGGTTCCCTTGTTGTAATCACTCTCCATCTCAATATCTCCACCAAGTAGCTTACAAAGTTTCTTGCAAATATATAACCCCAAACCTGTTCCCTCATATTTCTTGGTCGAAGACATATCAACTTGCATAAATGGTTTGAATAGTCCTGCCTGATCTTCCTTTTTTATGCCAATCCCCGGATCTTTTACAGTAATATAAAAAAACTGATCTTGCACATTCTGAGTAACCATAATTTCGCCCTCAGAGGTGAATTTAGTGGCATTGCTCACAAGATTGATCAATATTTGCTGAACTCTACGTTGATCAGTAAAAACTGAGATTTCTTGATTTATATAAAGGGTGATCCGCAAGTTCTTTTCTTCAATTTGTGGTTTAACTGACTTTACCACCTCCTCAAGCAGAGTATGCAGCTCAAATTCCTCATAATATAGTTGTATAGTCTCAGATTCAATTTTAGAAATATCTAACACATCGTTGATCAGGTTGAGAAGGTGTTTTGAACTCTTTTCAACCATAGTTAACTGCTTTGTCTGTTCCTCATTCAATTCGCCACCCATCCCCATCAGTAATATTCGTGTAAAACCTATAATTGAATTAAGGGGAGTCCGTAATTCATGGCTCATAGATGCAAGAAATATACTCTTTAACCTATCTAACTCTCGTAATCGTTCATTTGCCACAACCAAGTCCTCAATGGCGACATTAATTTGTTCATCTTGATCCTTAATGAATTGCTGTAATTCCTCTGTTTTCTTATTGAGCTGTTTTTTGAAGATTATATTCAATCCAATTAAAGCAGCTATTAATCCAATGAATCCCAAAATTGAAGGGAGTATCCACTCAGGAACACCACCTTCTAACTCATAAAGATAGGTATTGAGTATCTCATAGTATTCAGAATCTAAATCACCTATAAGATTCAATAAATGAGCGTCTATTCGCTCAATCAATGCGTTTGTCAAGTCAGATCCCTTATAAAATCCGAAATGTAGGTTTACAGGATTAAATACTAAAAAAGATCTCTGAATATTATTGAAGTCCTTTTCATTAACCATACCGAAAAGTCGGTTAACCACACCAAAATCAGCGACACCATCCTCGATCTTCTGCAATACTTCAAGATATGATGATACTTCCAGATAGGTTGCATTTACATGGAAACTGTTTAACAGTGCCTTAATACCATTCTCACCATCTGTATGAATGCTACCCTTCAACACTGAAATCACAGTGTTATTCAGATCTTCGATGTAACTGTAGGTTTTATCCTTTGAGGAGTAAGACATTGCCCAGTTAGTAATTACGGGAACCTTATTAAAATCATAAATCTCTGCTCTTGCATCAGAATATCCCATATCCACCATTATGTTTATCTCATTTGCTTCTAGTTTCTCTAAACATTCACTCCAGAGACAGGTTACATATTCTAAATTCCAACCCTCCTCATTAGCAATATAATTTAATAAGTCAGGAAAAATCCCAACATAGCTATCTCCTTCTGGAAAAACCTTAGGTACATTATCATATGCTCCGACATATATGGTTTCTTCAATCTGAGCAGTAGCGGGTGTTGAATGTATACTTATCAATACTATAAAAATCATAGACAAAATTGTATTGTACGCAACGGAGACCCGCATGATATATATTAATAATTACTCGTTTATAAACATCTTTGGTGGCATTTATAAAAGTATGAACAGGTTTAATTAATTTATTGTGGATAAAGGCTATTCCTTTAAAAGAAGGTTAAACTCAATACTTCTTTCGAAGTATTAAGGAATAACAGGGCCAGACAATCTTGAAGTTAGCTCTTTAAATATATCATTCTCAGGAGGATCATATGTCCACCAAATAACCAAGAATATGGTGATTAAAGCTAAAATTACGCTTAATACTTGAATTTGCTTTGAAAATGCAGCTCTCCGCTCAATATGATAAGAAAATATCAAACCAAAGATTGTACCAAAAATAAATAGGCTTATATCAATAGGTAGATAATGGTCTCCCAAAATGGCTGAATAACCATAATACACGCCAACGATAAAAACAATACCAGTATAGTAATGAACTATTTTTGCGAGTATTATATTATTAGCTTCATCTTTGATCAGTGGATATGTGAAAATTGCATAGAGAATCATAGGAAAAAACACCAATTTAGTATGTTCCCAGGCAGATTCATTGACTGCGAACAGCCAAGCTGTAGGAAGGAAAAATCCTGTCCATTGAAACATAAAATGAAAGAGAGTACCCAGGATAATGAGAATCGGTACACCCAAATACAGTTCAATTGTTTTTAATCGCACAAATCAATGAATACCTGATAGATTCAAAATAGTTTTGTCATTGATAGGAAAATAGTGATAGTTTTTAATACATTCGGTTAGCTCTCTGTAGCTGTTATGTTCATATTCATTCTCACCTAAAGTAATCTATGAATATATCTGATATTCGCTACTTGGTTAGTGTGATGCAAGAAGAGATCCTAGGCAAATACTTGCAGCAATCAGCTGGAGAAGAACTTAAATCATATAATCACATAATACCCATTGCAGAAATCGACAAATATAAAACTGTTAACCTGTTAGTTCTCGTAGATCTTGCAATAGGGCCATCTAGATATATAATTACTGATCGATTTGGGGATTCAGTTATGTATCAGTCAGAGAATAACCTACACGAAGGAACTGTAATATATATTCATGGTGCCATGGTATATGGAGAGAATCATAAATCAGTACATCGAGGATCCATACATCAAGTATCCATTGCAGATCCAAAGAAATTCACTACCTAATAGTATATTGATATTTTTATTATTAGAATCTTTTTATTCTCAAGTATGATTGCTTGAACCTTTTTATTTTCAAGTAAAATTAATTGACCTATGGATGCAAAAAAAATCGTGCAGTCCCTCTCATTAGAGGAGAAAGCCAAACTTTGCACAGGTAAGAGTATGTGGGAGATCCAACCTATTCCTAGTGCCAATCTTGAAAGAATTGTGGTCTCTGATGGACCTCATGGTTTACGTAAGGAAAGGGATATTAGTTCACTCGAAATGGGCACAGGATCAGTAGAGGCAATATGTTACCCTACAGCATCAGCACTTGCGAATTCCTTCAATCCTGAATTAATCTATGAATTAGGTGAGAATTTGGGAGAAACATGTCTCACCGAGGATGTACAGGTTATACTTGGACCAGGAGTAAATATCAAAAGGACTCCTCTCTGTGGTAGAAATTTCGAGTATTTCAGTGAAGATCCATTTTTAGCAGGAAAAATGGCTACTGCTTGGATTAATGGAGTCCAAAGCAAAGGAGTAGGTACATCTCTCAAACACTTTGTCGCAAATAATCAAGAGAAACGAAGGATGACTATAAATGCCATCGTTGATGAGAGAACCTTGAGAGAAATCTATCTTGCAGCGTTTGAAGAACCAGTAAAGATGGGAAAACCTTGGACAATAATGGGAGCATATAATCGAATTAATGGGCTCTATGCCTGTCAAAATGACCATCTACTCAAAGATGTATTGAGATCTGACTGGGGTTATGAAGGTGTCGTATTGACCGATTGGGGTGCTGCAGATAGACTAGGTGTTGATATTGCTGGGGGTCTTGATTTGGAGATGCCTACATCAGGTGATGTAGGACCATCTCATATACTTGAATCAGTAAAAAATGGCACTTTAGATATGAAAGAATTAGATAGAGCAGCAGAAAATATCGTTAAATTACTCATCAGGGGAAACAACAATAAAAAAGAGTATAGTTATGATAAAGATGCTCATCATAACAAAGCAAGACAGATTGCATCTGAATGCATTACTTTACTGAAAAATGATGACATTCTGCCTATAAAACAAGAGGACAAGATTGGAATCATAGGTGAAATGGCTGAGAAAATTAGATTTCAAGGTGGTGGATCTTCCAATATCAATCCTTACAAGGTGGATAAAACTATAGATGAATTCAAGAAAATTATGAATGTAGAGTTTGCCAAGGGGTATGATACTCTCAAGGATGAAGATATTGAGGAATACTTGAATGAAGCTCAGAATCTAGCAAAAAAAGTAGAAAAAGTCATTGTTTTTGTTGGTCTGCCTGATCGCTATGAAAATGAAGGAGTAGATCGCAAGCATCTTGATATGCCTCCAAATCAATTAAAGTTGGTTAATAAAGTACTAGAAGTAAATAGTAATATCATTGTGGTGATAACTGGAGGTTCAGCAGTTAAGATACCATTCAGAGATCAAGTAAGAGGATTATTATTCACAGGTTTACTAGGAGAGGCAGGAGCAGGAGCAATCGTAGATATTCTCACAGGTACTGTCAATCCAAGTGCCAAATTATCAGAATCATTTATTTTAGATGAACGGGATGATCCCAGCTATGGAAACTATCCTGGAGAGGAGGAGGTGGAGTACAAGGAAGGTATTTATGTCGGTTATCGATTTCATGAGAAATACAACAAAAAAGTTGCTTTTCCCTTTGGATATGGGATAAGCTATACTAGCTTTGAATATGAGAAGATACGAGCCAAGAGTAATAGTGTGACAAATGAACTTACAGATGAGAATGCAATTGAGATCTTTGTTACAATTAAGAATACAGGTGAAAGATTTGGTAAGGAAATAGTGCAACTATATGTATCTGAAAAAGAACCCATAATTGACAGACCACATAAGGAACTCAAGGGTTTTATTAAGGTTGCCCTTGAACCTGGGGAATCAAAGGAAGTAGCAATAAAACTTGATTTCAGGAGTTTTGCCTACTATAATACCAAGATGATGGATTGGCATGTTAAAGGAGGAGAGTACGAGATTCTTGTAGGATCATCTTCCCAGGATATTAAATTAACCCATATTCTTGATATCAAGGCAACAAAACCATGGATTGAACCTATAAATGAACCTATATACGTAAAACGAGTTGATTTCAAACCATCTTTGAAAATCAACAGATACACACGTATGGAGCAGATCAAGGATCATATTATAGGTAAAAAGATTTATCAAAGTATTATGAAACAAGTTTTAGAAACAGTAATTTCAGATGATATAATGGATGAGGGCGGTAATCCCATTGCTGATGCAGATATGATGTCTGAATTCATTGATAATATGCCAATGAAGAATTTTGTCTCCATGACTCAGGGTAGGATTATGACTAATAGAAGACTTGCTGCATTGATATGGTTGATGAATAGAACCAGCAGAAGGTCAATATTAGGTAAAATATTGTATTTATTTTAATTTTGATTGCTTCAATTCATCGAATTTTGTGAATTGAAAGCGGATAAGTGATTTGGGATATATATAATATCAATATTATTCTTTTCGAGGTTCTGAACGGATTTATGTGATTAATAAATACCCTTACTTGGCAAAAATCAATTCTTCATGGATTTGTATTCATAAATCTAATTGAATAAGTATATAAAGGAATGACTTCACTTCCTACCCTTAAAGAAAGCAAACATTTGATAAAACAATCAAATTATCAATTCCAAGTAGCTAAATTAGGACAACTTGCGTTAACGATAGATGACATAGAAGAATTATTTCAATTAGCTGTTGAGACTACTGCCAATACTTTGAATGTTAAATATTGTAAAGTGCTTAAATTAATATCTGAAGATGAATTGTTGTTATTGAAGGGAGTGGGTTGGCACGAAGGAATTGTTGGCGTTGCCTGTGTAAAAACCAAAGAGAAGTCACAAGCGGGGTATACTTTATTGCAAAAGGAACCAGTTGTAGTTCCTGACTTAATCAATGAAACAAGGTTTACTGGTCCAGATTTACTCATCAATCACGGTGTAAAGAGTGGAATTAGTGTCGTAATACTGGGTAGAAAGGGGATTTGGGGGGTACTGGGTGCACATTCTATTGCTCTCAGAGATTACACTGACGATGATATTAATTTCATGACATCAATTAGTTATATCCTTTCTACTGCAATAGATAAACATACAGCTCTGGAAGAATTACGTAAAAGCGAGTCAAAATACAGGGAATTGATTGAATATTCAGTAGATGCTATTACTATAGCAACTCCAGATGGAAAATATGTTCTTGTAAATTCAAAGGCCTGTGAATTAACGGGATATTCTGAAGAGGAATGGCTTAATATGCATATCGAAGATCTGATTCCAAAGGATGATTTGGAAAAAAATCCCGCACGCATATATAAAACAGAATTTGGAGAAATTATTGTACAAACCAGACCAATGATCAAAAAAGATGGCAGTATCATTCCTGTTGAGATTACTGGAAAAAAATTATCCGATGGTAGATTATATGGCGTATTGAGAGATATAACTCCGAGATTGCGCTTAGAAGAGAAACTTATCGATGCTAGCAAATTAGATGGCATATCTCAGCTTGCTGGTGGACTAGCTCATGATTTTAATAATCTCTTGAATGTGATTACAGGAAATGTTTCCATTGCACAATTGTTGGAAATTGATAATGATCAATTAAATATTGCATTAAATAATATCATGATTGCTTCCAAAAGGGCTTCAAGCATTACTGATCAATTGTTAAAAATTTCAAAGGATTTAGAACCTAATCTAGAATTTGTAAATCTTGGACAATTAGTAGAAGAAGTAGTTAAATTTAGTTTTCATGGATCTAGGACAGTTCCAGAAATTGTTATCGAGGAAGAAATCTATGTAAAAGTAGATAAGGCACAAATTTCCCAAGTAATTCAAAATATCTGTTTGAATGCAGATTTTGCAGTTAGGAATAATAATGGATCTGTCAATATTACTGTCCAAATGGCTTCTAGTATATCTGAAACAGGTACCGATACAATGATCAAGATTATTATTGCTGATACAGGAGAAGGAATAAGTGAGAAAAATCAAAAGAAAATATTTGAACCATTTTTTACTACCAAGGCAAATGGAACAGGTTTGGGATTGACTTCTAGCCTAGCAATTATGAAAAAACATAAAGGAGAAATTCAGATAGAATCAGAACTAGGTAAAGGTACTACTGTTACATTAATATTACCTAATATAAAAGAAATTGATACTAATCTGATCACCATTAAAGAGAACAGAAATTTCAAATTCAAAGATACTGGAAATATTTTGATTCTAGATGATGAAGAGCTAATAAGGGATAGTCTATCAAAACTACTATCAAAATTTGGGTATAATGTAATAAGTACTGCAAATGGATATGATACAATAGAGGTTTTCGAATCTTTGCAGAACAAAGAAGCAATCAAACTAATTATTCTAGATTTAACAATTCCAGGAGGATTAAGTGGAGATGAGGTTAAAAAACGATTGCTTGAATTAGATCCAAATGCTAAGATCGTCGTATCCAGTGGGTATAGCAAAGATTTTATCATCGAAAAATATTCTGATTATGGATATATAGGAAAATTAGTGAAACCTTACAACTTTCAAGATCTAGTAAAATTACTTCGTCAGATTTTTGAGAATAAATAGATCAATGGAATTCATATTCTTTCAATAAAATTTTCTCTATACATAATTATCTGGATTCTCATGTGCATGCATACGTTCACAACCTAGACAAAAAGCTTTCTTGCATTGAGGACAGATGACGGAGCAGCTGATACAGAAATGCTTTTTGCAACCCACACATTTCCTTTCAGCCTTTTTCTCACATTCTTTACTCTGACATTTGAAATGCTGTCTATCTCTGTTTTTGGATCGACCTGTCTGACGAGGCCTACTAATTATTATCGACATCTCAATCCTCTAATCAGTAATCAACTGCTTTGTTCCTGTCTGATTACTTAGCTTTACAGCATCTAAAATTTGCTGATTCTTCCACCCGTCGTACAAAGAAGGACTTAAGGAAACACCTTTATCCAAGGATTGAGTCAATATTTCAAGTAACTTCATATAAGGAGGTATTCTAGCATCTTTCTCCACCTGTGAATTATCCAAGCCATATTTCTCTGGAACTTGAAGGGTTTCAAGTGTCTCCCCTGCCATTCCCATCTTGACTTCTTTACCATCAAGCATTAAAGTTCCATCTTCTCCTCCAATTACTAAACGAGAGGGAAGAGTATGATGTACAGAACCTGAACTTGATATTGTACCAGTTATTCCAGAATCACTTGTAAAATTGAATGAGAACCCATCATCTGCAGTTACCTTATGAGTGGCATAATTATCTGTTTTCCAAGGTACTCTAGTATAGATCTGACCCTGAATATCGACAAATTCTTCATTGAGAGTATAACGTACCCAATCGATTAGATGACTACCTAGAGCACCTAGAATTCCTCCATCATTAGATGATCGCCAAAACCAGCCAAAGTTAGCTACTATTGATGCAGCACCAAATGTATAGAATTGTTGTAGATGAACTTCTCTTACTTTTCCGATAGCTCCATCCTGTAATAAATCATGAATGTAAGCTCGTTCAGGTAGGAATCGAAATTCATGAGAAAGGAGTCCAACTAACTCCTCATCACGTGCATATCGATACAATTTTTTAGCCTCATAAGCTGTACTGGTGGTGGGTTTTTCTAACAGAAGGTGTTTACCGGACTTCAATACTTGTTTGGCCATCTCGTAGTGTAGATAAGGAGGTGTGGCGACAGAAATAAGATCTACATCTTCTTTTAATACTTCTTTCCAAGAACCTGTAGAAAATGGAATTTCCAGATTACTCGCAAGTTGTTTGGTTTTTTCAGTGTTTCGACCAGCCAATGCCACAACTTCAAATCGTTGATCTGCCTGAAAAGCAGGGGCTTGAACTTTAGTGCCAAATCCAGTACCAATGATCGCAACTTTATATGTATCCATAACGACTGTGTGTTCTACTAAATTATCAAGTCTCGCATTATTGTATAATTGATTGATCAAACATAGATCAATAAACTTGGACTTAGTAATCTATAGTGATCAATCATTGCCATCTTTGTATACTTAGATGTGATTTCAATGTATAGATCTAGAGGTAAGAAGGCATATCGAAATCACATTGGAAGAGAGAATAATCGAAATTGAACTCATCTCAATGATGAGTAAAGAAGAAGCAGTCATCTTCTATCAAACTACTCATAGATGCAAAATCAATAATTCATTAGTTTGTGAAAATCATAATAAAGGCCAGATTTTCAACTTTGGTAATGAAAGAATCACTAATTATTTTGATCGTTCTCCTTAGTCAACTCTTACTAGTCAATGCAGATGGAATTACTATTGACTTTGAAGATGTTAGTGAAGTTTCAGGGTATGGATTTGATGTTTATAACAGATCAGGAACAATGGATGTAAAGATCACAGAGGATGCCAAATATTCTGGAAATTATGGATTATATTTTTTCTCTGATCCTGTCAGAGATCATCCTGATTCATTATTTAATGAAATAAACTTCGATTACGGAGACAATATCTATATTGGTTTTGCATATTATTCAGTTTTGGTTAATACACTCCTTTCGATCACAATGATCGATGATAATGATCAGTATTTCTCTATTTCTTTTTTCCAGAGAAATTCTTGGTGGGGAGGAGATGATTTCCATCCACACTACTCAACTCCACATCCTGAATACAACTATGGAGAATGGAAATATATTATCCTCGATATTAATCAGGAAATAGAACATTCCTTTGAAAATATCAATGCAAAGTTCACAGAATACTCAGGAAAACAACTTCTGAGTATTGAATTTTACCAAGATATTTGGCTTAGTGGGAATAATAATGTGACCACTTGTATTGATGATATCATTATCAGTAATGAACCTATAGCTGCTAAGGAATACGTAGGTGGATCTTGTATTCCGGAACAGAAGCCAACAGCACCTGCAAATCCCGCTGACCAGATTAATGCTTTAGAGTTCAATAATACGCTTGTTATTATGGGTTTGATTATATTACCAATGATAAGAAGACGATCAAGAATTAAAATTCAGTAGTATTCAAACTTGAGAAATTCAAAAAAAGTTCGGTCATGATTTGTTCAACCTCTTGATTCTCCTCAATCGTCCATGCGGTGGGGATATTTGCAATAGAAAGAATGCTATATAGCTGTATGGCAGCTATGTATATGTATTTATTAGTTAGAAAATAATTAGTAAAATTCACATCACGGGTAAAGATAATGATCGTTATATCATTGATTTGCTTAATTATCAGCATATCCTTACCAAACCTGATTCCTGAGATCATTTTTTGCTCATGCATGATCTCATTACTGAATTTCTCGATGGAATTGATAAAATTGATAAATGCCTGCTCATCAAATTCCAAAACTACTCCCTCGTCAGACCATATCTTGTGATAATAATACATTTGATGTCTCATGATATATATTGCTCGTAGTGTCGGTCTTGGTATTTTAATAAAATAATTATCCCTCATTCTTATAAGTGATTTTACAATGGTCTCCTGCTCAAATTCAAATTGCAAATCTAGTGGGTAGGGTGATTTTATATTGGATTCAATTGTAATTGCCTTGTAGATAGCATTATCAATTACTTCTTTAACTTCAAAAATTGAGTAAAAATCAGGAATAAGATAATCTACCTGATTGAGGTACAAAGTATTCCAAATCAATTCCTTAGTAATATTATCATTCAATTCAATCAGGGTAATTTTCGGACTGATTTCTTTGAACATGCTAAGCATTGATTGATAATTTTCCAACTTTGAATGCTCAGAATGAATCATTAAAATATCGATATTCTGCCGATATAACTCTAGTTTTAGTTCTGAAAGATCATCAATTTGAGTTATTATGTATTCTCCTAGGGAGTAATGGTATTCAAAATTAAAAGATACTATGGAAATATCTTCGTCATGATGATCACGGATCCCTAGTTTATTCTGTACATAATTTGTGACAGATTGAAGTATATCTTGTTCTTCCTTCTGTTCAATGGGTTCTCTTGATCGAAGAGAATTATCAAATGAGGAACTGATTAAAGCAATGAATTGTCTCACAAAGTTTTCAGCCTTTCTAATATTGAGATTATTCAAATTTCTTAATAATATTGCATGCTGTAACCCTTCATCAAAATTGTAGAGAATTGAAATTCCTTCGAAATTAATTTCGTCTATCAGAACCTTTTCTGAAAGTAATCGCTCACCAAGAATCGGGATAGCTGAAAGATAGAGTGATAGAAGTGTAGGATCTCCATCAAAGAGGGAATCATCAAAATAAGAAAATCTCACCTTATCATCATACGAAAATATACAACCAATAAAAGAGAAATCATCTTTGAGATTAGGATCCATGAGCTTTGGGTCATAGAGCATAAAATAAGCTGGAGTAAATCTAGGAGGGTTACTGATTAATTCAGTTAACATATTTATTATTGTGAATCTCGCATGTTGTTCTAGAATTACCTTATAGATATCATAAACTTCAGCATCAGGCTGAATAAAGGAGTTAACAGAACCAAAATTGACCAAAGAAATCAGGAATTCAATCGAATCAGATTTTGAGAGTACAATTACTCGCGAAGCAGGATGATTAATACGTATCGCTCTTGAAAAACTAATTACATTTACATGTTCACAATCAGCATCTAGTATCACAATCGAAAATTTGTGTTCTAATAAGAGCATGACTGCATCATCCATTCTAACCACCTGGAGTAGATGAGAAAAATCTATACTATCAAGTAAGGTCTCAATAAAACTTATCGCCGTCTCACTTGTACCCACGACTAGTATATCCAGATTACTAGAACTATTCGATTTGATATGGTATATTATTCCTTTTCAATTTTAAGGTTTGATGATAAGTTGTAAATTAATATCAAAAATGGCAGTGAGATTTAGTTTTCTTTTCACATTTCGATTATAATTAGACACAATGCTTAGATTATCGTATGTAAACATGAATTTAATGAAAATTCTTGTTACTGGAGCCACAGGATACTTTGGAGGGCATATATGCGAATTTCTCCAAAATAAAGGACACGAAGTCATAGGACTAATTAGGAATCCTCAGAAATCAAAATTTCTAGATACATTAGGAATACCATATGAGATAGCAGATTTGAGTTCAAAGGAATCTATGGACAGTTTAGATATATCAGTAGATCTTGTGGTTCATACAGCAGGATATGTTAGTGATCGTGGCCCAATTTCTGCCTTTAGAGAGGTCAACTACGATGGTACTGTCAATCTTGTACAATATATGTCCAGAAAGGATATTAAGAGAATTATTCATATAAGCACATTAGCAGTGTATGGACAAGTCGGGAATACTGAGATTACAGAAAACACCAAGAAAAATAGAATTTCCTGGTTTAAGTATGGATTGACGAAATTAGAGAGTGAGGAAATTCTATTAACTACTGATTTTACAGTGACCTTACTTCGAGCAGGACATATCGTAGGAAGACGAGATCGCAAAGGCTTTATTCCTATTCTTTATCATACTGCAAAAAAAAGACCTGAATGGGTTGAAAATGGAGATATTATTGTTCCACTCGTTTACGTTGATGATGTATGCCAAGCAGTAATTTTAAGCATACGTCAAGAAACCAAAGTTGAAAGTTACAATGTTGTGTCAAATGAACAAACCACTGTTAGAGATGTAATTACCCAACTACATGACCAAATGGATATTCCTTTACCTGAAAAGAATCGTTCTTTCAGAAGTCTCTTTTTTATGGCGACATTTTTCGAATTCTGGAGTAAATTTGGATTTAAACCTCCATTTACCAAGATGACTGCTGTTCTAATTGGAAAAAATTTTCATGCTAAAACAGAGAAGATCCAACAACAATTGGGTTGGAAGCCAAGTAAGTCAAATGCTGAGGCAATACAGGAATGGATTGATTGGAGAAGGGAATATGAACTTAACCGGAAAAAGTAAATAAAATTGATCTTAAATGACTTTTTCGTAGGTATTATCACCGGTTAAGGCAGTACTCTTAACCTTATATCCATGGTTTTTAAGAAATGAAGATCCCCTTCTATCTCCTGCCTTGACAAAAACCTCAAGTCTGTGCTTATTTTGTTGTTTGAAATGATCTTCCACTGCTAGGAGCATCTTCGAACCTATCCCTTTCTTCCTATAATCAAAATGAACTATGATTCTTCTAACCCTTCCTATGTCATAGAAATCAGTACATGCAATCAAAGCAACTAATTTATTATCCTCAATTGCTCCAAATACATCTAACAGTTTGTTATCTACAGCTTCCATCAGCTCTTCTGGGCCTTCATAATCATAAAACTCCTCATTAATCAATTCTTCGATACTCAAAAATTCCTTTACTATTGCTGAATCTGTTTTTGTTAACTGTCGAATTTCCATATTGGCTCAATAATCTCTCAAAACAAGCGATATTAAAAGTGTCGATGGATATATACAATCAGTATTACAGAAGAAAAGAAATATCGCCAAATATCTAATTGATCGAATTATTACTAGCATGATTATAATTTGATAATCTCCGAATCATCACTAGCTAGGAAATCCTATAGATTTATTTAATAATTGTTATACTATGTTGATATGGATCATGTGGTTTATCTAGACAAAAAGTCAAAAGAATTGGAAAAACTAGCAGACAAAAGTAAAACGATGATAATACGTGGGGCAGCAGGGAGAAAGATGCCATATGGAAGAGTTTCTGAGGGAGATGTTCTATATCTACTTAATAATGATGGATCTGGTCAGATAATAGCCAAAATGAAAGTCTCCTCTGTTTATAATTCTGAGAAAATGACAAAAGAGGAATCTATAAGTCTTGTAGATAATAATTCAAAGACATTAAATCTAACTACATCTCAAAATAAAAGGTGGGCAGGTAAGAGATATCTAGTATTAATAGGTGTAGAAGAATTTGAGAACGTAGATCCATTTTCTATAGAGCGATCAGATTTTGGAAATATGGATGACTGGTTACCAGTTGAGGATATTGAAAAAGTTCGTAAATAGTCTTCTAGAGTCGAATATCTTGTAGTACATTTAATTTCTGTAGTCAATAAGATTAAAAAATAATTGCTCTAAAACCTCATGTACATTCTCTGTTCGATCATATTTCTTCAATAGATCCTGATGCTTGTCAAGATCTAGGAAAAAGTCATGAATATAAGTATCCAATTCATGAATTCTAGGTCCTTTCATTACCTCAAGTGAGCGTTTACGATCGATTAACTCCAAGGCCAATTTCTGGATAGATTCTGGGATATACTCCTGCATAACTTGCTTAAATTTAGCTGGAGGGATCTTGCCAGTATCAATGATGAATAATGAATTGGCAATACCTCTGAGCACGTAAAGGTACTTCTTGTAAGAAATAGTGTCTTTATCCTGGATATACCTCATGTAGTTGTTATAGGCCAAACTACGGTAGTTCATATATGAGTTCATGGGAATAAAGCATTTATGCACCTCCTGAAATTTCTCTAGAACTTCTTCTCCGATATATATAATATCTGCTACTAGCCACTCCATGGCCTGTGGATTGGAGCTGGCTGCAAGTTTCATATATTTGGCCAAATCCCATCCCGATAGATCAATATTCTCCTCCTTGTACATTTTCTCAATTGTATCTCGTTTGGGTTGAAATGGTGACATATATCTATCCTGGGATCTTCTATAAACAAATCTGACATCGTAATCACTATCATCAGATGCCATTCCCCAGAGCCGAGATCCACTCTCAATTGCGAAGAGAATCCTGATATTGTATTCCCTTTCAACATCCTTGAGTAGTTCTTTAATTCTTTGTAATACCATTAAGTTCTAGGGCATTTCATAACATATAAGCTAGCTGTTTCTTCACATTTCTTCTATAATAAATCCACTATTAATATCTCTTACTTGGTTTATTGGTGAATCTTTTCTTGCTATTTCCCTTTTTGAATCTTCTCTTAGAATCTCCACGATACATCCTTTTAGCATTGAAGTCAGTTTCAGCAGGAGGAGTAATATGGCTCATGAAAGGATATTCCTCTGGCCGCAATAGATGTTGCTTGATCATCCTTTCAATATCCTCAAGCAATCTTCTCTCGGATGATGCGCAGAAATTGATGGCGATACCTGATTTACCTGCTCGTGCAGTACGTCCAATACGATGGATGTAAACCTCAGGTTCAAATGTCATATCATAATTGATAACATGTGAAATATCGTCAACATCGATCCCTCTAGAAGCAACATCAGTAGCAACTAGCACATTAAATCTGTTACTCTTAAAATCTTTTAGTGTCAAACTCCTTTCAAATTGAGATTTATCACCATGGATGGAATCAACACTGATTCTCTCCTTTCTAAGTCTTCTGACAACATTATACGTACTTTCCTTTGTATTCATGAAGATAAGAGCTTTATCTACGGACTCGTTTTTGAGTATGTGAAGAAGTAGATCTAATTTGTGCGGTTCTTCAACAAATAACACAGAACTCTCAATAGTATCAACTGGTGTAGATTGATCATCAACAACAACTCTGATTGGGTTATTCATGAATTGTTCAGCCAATTTGTTGATTTGTGGTGGCATGGTGGCAGAGAATAACATAATCTGTCGTGTCTTAGGTAAAGTCGCAATAATCTCTTTAATCTCATCAATGAAACCCATGCTCAACATTCGATCAGCTTCATCTAATACTAACATCTCAATATTATCCAAATCAATCTTACCCATAGCATAGAGATCCTGCAAACGACCGGGTGTTGCTACAATAATATCTCTTCCCCGTTCCAGCTGATTGATCTGTGGCATTTTGGAAACACCACCATAAACAGTAACTTGTCGTAATTTTGTATTACTAGCATACTGTTTGATGTTCTGGCTAATTTGTACTGCAAGCTCTCTTGTGGGGGTGAGAATCAGAGCTCTTGGAACCCTCTTCTTCTTGCTGGAGAGTAATAATTGAATTGTAGGTAAAGCAAAAGCTGCAGTCTTCCCAGATCCTGTTTGAGCACTTGCGATGATATCTTTTCTTGATAGAGCTTTGGGAATTACTTCAAATTGAACTGGAGTTGGATGAACATAGCCCTTGGCACTCAGAGCATGAAAAATGGGATCTATCAAATTCAATTCATGAAAGTATTTTGTTTGATCTCCTACTGAATGTTTTTCCTCCTTAACTTCAGGTGTATAATATTCCTTTGCCATATTTTTAAAGTGGGCTGTTAATTTTTCCTTCTCTATAGTATCTGTTTTTGGTAGGTTTTTATTCTCTTTAATTCTATTAAAATCATTTGAAGCTATATTCTGATCAACATTTAATATCAAATCATTGATATTTTTTGTCTTAGATTGATTTTGTTTTTTCTTATTTTTGTGAGAATTCAACTTTTCTTTATTTGAATATTCTGTACTATCAGGAATATATCTAGTCTTCTTATCTTTAGATTTCTTCCTTGCAAAATCATAAAATTTCTGATTACTCATAAAAGAATTAAGAATCCATATGTTATAAAATTGTTTAAGTAAAACATGAATAGAAAAAATATGCATTTAATTATTTCACTATGTTTTAAACTTATATATGCTGACAAAACTTTTTTTTGCACAATTTTAATTGCTTAAAAGATGAAAGCAAATTACCATAAAATGAATGAATATTACGAATTCTACTTTTCAATTAACAATACAATTATTACTAGTTCTATTTTTATTGACTCATGGATAAGATTTACGATGTTTATGGGATTGGTAATCCACTCATCGATTTACTGGCCAAGATTGAAGATAACGTGCTTGAAAAGCTAAAAATGCATAAGGGTACGATGCATTTAATAGATCTTGATAGGCGTAAGGAAATACTTGAGGAGGTATCACTGATAGCATACATTCCAGGAGGATCCTGTGCAAATACAATCCAGGCAGCTGCAGATTTTGGGTTGAAGGTTATTTATAGTGGATCTATAGCTGATGATGAATTTGGCAGAAAATTTGAACACGGGATGAAAGAGGGAGGAGTTATCACTGATCTCAAATTCAATTCTTTACCAACTGGATCATCTACAATTCTTATCTCTCCTGATGCAGAAAGAACACAAAATACCTATTTAGGTGCCTGCCAGCAGTATAATATCAATGATATCGATGAAGAAAAGATTGCTGCATCAGAATGGCTCTATTTTACTGGATATATGTGGGATACTAATTCACAGAAAGAAGCATTAACTAAGGCAATTGAAGTTGCAAAAAATAATGACACCAAAATTGTATTTGATGTAGCTGATCCCTTTGCTGTCTCACGTTCCAAGGAGGATTTTGTGAAAATCATGAAGGATGGGGTGTACTTTGTTCTGGCCAATTTTGAGGAAGCAAAGATGTTCACAGGTAAAGATTCCATTCCTGATATGATTGAAGAGCTAAGAAGTTACAATATTCAAATGGGTGTAATCAAAGATGGTGGAAATGGATCTGTGATCTTTGATAGGGAAAATAGTTACAAGATACCCATATTTAAGGTCAATGCAGTAGATACAACTGGTGCTGGAGATATGTATGCAGCTGGCATATTATATGGTCTTGTAAAAGGATATGATCTTGAACGTACCGGTAGAATAGCATCATATGTTGCTGCCAAAGTAGTTGAGGGGATTGGGGCTCGATTAGAATATTCACTCAAAGGAAAAATAGATGAGATTTAATCCTCATGATCATTATAGATGAATTTAATATTTAAAGATGATATGAAGACAAGATAAAGTATAACAGCAATAAGGAATATGGTTTCATTGAAGAACAAGGCAAATGATAATCCAAATGAAAGAAATAATCCAATTGAGTGAATTTTATATTTAGGGAATTGGATGGCATAAGCATTTGTGATTAGACCATAACTGCTATACATAACAAGTGTGATCTCCCATCCAATTGAAATATTTGAAAACAAATAGAAAATGCCTGAAAATATTGGGAGGAGTGCTAAGAAATATATGTAATTTTTATGTTTTAGATGAGGATTTCTGGCTATAATGGAAGAAATAAGAATTAGAGTGGATCCAGTAATAAATTCCTCAAATTGAAATCGATTTAACCAACCTGGTACTAGATCAGTGAAATGCCATAACCAAAAGGCGAGAGGAATTAGAGAGGTGAGAAATGTTACGAATATGGATAAATCTTTGAAATCCCAATCAGAAATTCCTGTTTTCCCTCTATTTAATATCCAGATTCCAGTACTGATTATTACAAATATTATGGAATACCAATCCATAGTTGTCACATAATTAACAGGATAACTAGAGATAAATTATTATCAGTTCATAAATAATTAAAAGATAATTATATACAATATTTTGAGATCTAATCTTAAAAGCACATATAAAATGGGTTATTTTTCTTCTAGCTTAATGCTAGAAGGCATTGAGGTAAATTCATAAATACATTTTTGATAATTAAAATCTAGATATATAATGACAAATATTGCACTAGTGACAGGAGCTGCTCAAGGAATAGGACTAGCCATTGCCAAGAGCCTTGTCTCCACAGGATACAAAGTGTTTTGTACATCACGACGTGAAGTCGAAAGTGATGAGATAACCTATATGCAAATGAATTTATTAAATACTCAGTCAATACTCGAGTGTGCAAAGCAGATCACAGATCTAGGAAGATTGGATGTTCTAATAAACAATGCTGGTAATGCCATCGTAGGTCCTTTGGAAAAGACTTCTGCTGATGATCTTCGCAAACAATTTGAGGTAAATTTATTTGGAATACACACATTAATCACCTCCCTACTGCCATTACTAAAAGAATCCAATGGAAAAATCATTAATATAGGTTCATTTGGTGGTAGATTAGCACTACCCTATCAAGTGTTATATAGCAGCAGCAAGGCAGCACTCAGTATATATACTGATGGTTTACGGATGGAGTTGAAACAGGTTGGAGTAGAGGTCAGTTTAATAGAACCAGGAGATACTCATACGAATTTCGATGCTGGAAGGATCAAGGCCTATAAGTATAATGAGAGTGAGGATCCCGAGGCTGAAAGGGCCATTCGTATCATGAGAGAATCCGAATCGAAGGGAGTGGATCCAAAAGTAGTTGTAAAAGCAGTCATGAATGCGATCAAAAAGAACAATCCCAAGCCAAGGTACACAACAGGACCTGATGCTAAACTATTTGGTATACTACAACGTTTTCTTCCATTTACACTTCAGGAACGGCTAATCATGATCATGTACAAGGTACCAAGGAAATAGGTTCGTAGAATGATCAATTAAGGTGAATTTATTTAGATCGATTATAGTTGATCCAATCAGATTGAAGAAATGAAGGATAATACATAATTCTCCACAATCGGAAAGTATAAGATATTTCAATTCTAACCAATTTTATGGCCTTAGGAAATTCAGTGCATATTGTACGAGGAGTAACCAATTTTGAGGAAACCGTACCCTTTTATGAGAAATTAGGATTCAAGCTCCTGGAAAAGGGTAATTCTCCCACGAATTTTGCTTTATATACTGATGGAGTGGTTAATTATGTGATTAGCGAGGATAAATTCACCTATACAGGATTAATCTACTTTACCTCAGATATAAGTGAAAAGATACAATTTGTAGAGGAGTCTGGGATCACATTTTTCTGGAAGGATGAGGAGGAGGGAAAAATTAACCAAGCCATGTTCGAGGTTGTTGAGGAGATATTTGGGATCAATCTTGTCAATAAGATATATAACGAAAAATCTCAACCCAGTGGAAAGAGTATTGTCGAGTTTGGTAAGCTAGGGGAGTTAGCCGTTCCAGTCAAAGACTATGGTGAAATTAAGAAGAAGGTAAATGATTTAGGCTTCAAGACAACTCACCAATCAGATGGATCTGATGGTTGGTATCCGTGGGGTATCTTTCAGGATGGGTTGATAACTATTGGTCTGCACCAGACACAAGATTTTGAGTTTCCTGTACCAACATATTTTGCAGAAAATATGGATGAAATCCTACCACAACTGCAAAACAAGGGAATCGAATTAGAAGGGCTTTCAGGAGGCATTGCTAAGGGTAATGCAAAGGTGACTGCACCTGATGGCCAAATATTCTTTTTATTCAAAGGCAAAGTATGACTACCCAAACTACTTACTAGTAGTAGGAAAAGTAATATTAGTTTCGAAATGTACTAAAATCTATGGAGTTTGAACAACCATCACGATTTTTCACAAGAAAAATGACAGAAGATGATTTTCCAAGAGTTAAGCAATTACTATTAGCTGAAAAACTACCTCTTGATGATTTAGAAAATCATACAAAACATATCTTGGTACTTGTTTCATTCAATACCAATGAGATACTGGGTTGTGTTGCAATTGAAAAATATGAAGAGATTGGATTATTAAGATCAATGGTTGTTGAAAAGGGATTTCAGGGAAAAGGTTTGGGTACAATCATGCAACAAGATATAGAGAATTATGCACGTGATATTAACCTATCAACACTATATTTATTCACGAATACGGCAGAATCTTTTTTTTCTGCGAGAGGATATGATAAAATAACTCGTGAGGATGGAGATGATCGTTTAAAACAATCTAAGGAATTTATTATTTGTAATTCAGCAACTTTTATGCGAAAATTATTGGATTAATTCAGTTCTTTTCTCTTCCTGGCTCAGCATATTCCTTGAGCAGATTATCGATATAATAAAACCTTAATTAACCCCCTATATTCTGAATATTCAATATTCTTAGTTATCTGCTGGTTTGAATAAGGTGTAATGTCTCCTCATCAACTTCCTCTTTTAATGCATAAGAATCAGCTGCTATAGCAATCCAGCCATTTTTAGCTATGGCCTGCTCATACAGATCTCGAATCGTAGCTGGAATCTTCAGATTTGGCAAAGTGATCACAATATTTTCGCCTACTGGATAACTGTACATCGATTCTTCTGGGATCATACGTTCCATTTTAGTTGTAGATGATTGTTTCTCTTTCCCAGTCATCAATTCATATTTGAATTTCTTTCCATTCATTGATCTGGCGTAAATGTATTTATCATCCTTAGATATTTCAACTTGTATTATTTTATCAACAGAACTAATTTTTGCCTTAATCTCCTTAACTACTTCTCCGGAATTGAAATCGAAAATTTTGATATCACTGCTAGTATCCATAATATCATAATAAGAACAGGCTAAATATTGCTGATCGGTGGTCATAGCAAAGGATGTCACATTTTTAGTTGATGAAGAAAGCCTTTTCTCCAATTTCCCAGTTTTTGATTGAAAGACCTCTATATCGAAAGTTGCATCTGAAGAGATTAGATAAGAACTATCGGGAGTGATGTGAATAGATTTAACACCATAATCAATTTCCTTAAGTGATTTTACCAGAGTGCCTTTCTTAAGATCCCATAGTTTGGCCCCTGTTGTTTTACTCTCATCACCTGTTGCCAAAAAGCTCTTATCAGGTGCAATTTTAATACAAGAATAATGATTATTTTCATCCTTTGGTTTCATCTCGAACTTCATATTTTTACTAGTCAGATCCCAGATCTCAATGATTTCACTAGATCCATGATTTCTTATTCCTGCTAGGAGTGATCCATCTTCAGATATATCAGAGTACTGGTATTTTCCTCTTATAAGTTTCTTTTCAGAAGTTCTTTGTATAGACTTTAGTAACTTTCCACTTGATAACTCCAATATTATCAGAGCATGGAGTGAGCCAACAATTAATGCATTATTGGTTGATGAGATCTCAATACATGTTATCTGGTCTTTTATTTTCCCAATCGGCTTCAGTGAATATTTGTAAAGCATTTTAGCTGTATTTAGATCCCAGACATGTATTTGTGTTTGATCAGAAACAACTAAAATCCGATTAACTTCATCGAATCTTGCATGAATAATTCCTTGTGGGAATGTTTTCTTATTTACCATTATACCTCCTGCATCTTTGAATTTCTTGCTTTGCCAAATTTTCACCTTATCAGGAAATAGTCCGATAAGATTTTGATGTAGATCAGAATTAAATAGGCCATAAATGTTTTCCTGCTTCTGTTCATTGTGAAATTTTAGTGATTTACATGCAAGCTGAATTACGTCTTGTTCACCCAAAGCATAAATTTGTTTGCTAGATGTACTTATTGCTAGATGAGAGATTTCCTCTTCAATATCAAATTCCAATTTTTCCTTCAATCTTCCTTGCTTGTCAATTTCTATCTTCTTAACCAAATACTCTCCAGCTACTCCAGATGCAATTACTGCATTCTCCAAAGGTGAGATACATGCCGTTGTCATTTTGTGTGAGAACACCCTCTCTCTTGATACTCTAGTGTAAGTACCAAGGTTCCAAATTTCAATATGACCAGAAGGATCTCCAGCCATCAAGAATAATTCATTACTAGATAAAAATGAATTATTCTTATTTAGTGAATGGAGTACATGAGTGATTTTCTTTTTGTGAAAATTATAAAACCTGATAGTCTGATCTGCAGATGAGTATATTAGTATCTCAGAGGTATAGGATATTGCTTGGATCTGATCTGTCTGATGGGTGAAATCAAACAATGGAACACAAAAATTTTCCATGAGTGGAACTTAGGATAATGAATATTAATATTACTTGAATATTGTAGATTTTTTATAAGTTGAGAATCAACATCTATCTTAAGATTTTATAATTTGAGGGAAAGTGTTTGAAAAGTACTTCAATTAGCATCAAGAAAATTACGATGTAAAATATAATTCAATTTTCATTATCTTCAAACATCCTGTCACCAAAATTTAATTACGTATATTACGGTAAAGAACATCATGGTTAAATGGTCTGATAAACTCAAAATCGGGATAGATCTAATTGATGCCCAACACAAGACACTGATTGATACATTAAATTCATTAGTAGAAAAAAGTGATTCTGGGAGTGGATTGGAAGAAATACAAAATATGTTAATTTTCCTAGTGGAGTATATTACTGTACACTTCAGAGATGAAGAAAAAATCATGGAGGAATATAATTTTCCTGAAATTAAGAAACATAAGAAAATCCATGAATCATTTGAGAATAAAGTAGGAGAAATGGTTTTGCAGTATTCATCTGGTGGAAAGACAGCTGAACTCCTAAAGAGAATAAAAAACGAAACCATAAAATGGTTGATTAATCACATTGGTGTAAGAGACCAAGAATTGGCAGATTATATCAAATCAAAGAAATTGAGCTCAGAGTGAACGATATTAAGGTTAAGCTATCAATAAATCTATTATTGTTAGCGAATTTCGTCAACAAAAATTATGAGAAGTCAAGCATCTTATTTCTTAGAATTCTCAAATAAATACTCAAAAATTGCTAATAATAACAGTTTACTATATTAAAAATAAAAATTCAAGAACATACATGACTAAACAAACCATAATTTGTAGCTCATGTTCTACAGAGAATGATCCAACAGCAGAGTTTTGTATTCATTGTGGCAACACCCTAACTAAAACAGAATCTCCCATTTCAATTGATTTGGCCAAAATCCAAAAAGGTTATCTTGGTTGGAAAATGTCTGTTCCATATACCTTCTCAGTCATTCTTCTATTGACTATAATAGATTTTATTATTTCTGGAAATCTAGAATGGTCCTACTGGGCAACTATTCCAATATTTCTATTTGCCATTCTTGCACCTTATTTTTCATTCAAAATGGGTGGTGCAAAATAATTATTAGGAAAAAATTCAATAAAATCATAATTTCCTATTAATTGAAGAAATATTTAATTCCATTACAGCTTCTATTGCAATATTACGGTAATATATTATTTTTGAGTAGGATAGCATCACCAAGGTAATTTCCTTTTTTATCAAAATATACTACTCTCAAGTGATCACCATGATCCAGCTGCTTCTCATTGGCACCTTGAAGTAACTGTACATCCACTGTATCCTCATGATAGCACTTATCACATTGCTGTAACTTGAAAATCATATGTTCACGCTATTATTCCCATATTTAAACTAGTAGATACAATTTGCAGCGTTCACGGCTGTGTACGTTTAAATTCAATCGAATTCGAAATTATTATGGTAAAGAAATCATCTCGGATATTTTAAACATATATCTACTATTTTCGTACTTATCGACCCATTGAATACGGTTTTCAAAAGTAGAGTCATCTGAAATTAATTGTACAGATTTGTTCCATCAGTGATAGTAATTGTATCTTTATCAGTAACTTTGTATCGTTCTTGTTTCAACCACTCTTCCATCTTGGGAAAATCTTCATAGTAATCCACATCTACACTTTGAGCGACAAATGAAGTAATTACTGCCACCGCAGTTAATCCAAACTTTTTCTCCACAAGTCTAACAATATCTGCTATTGATAGACGTTTCAGTAAAAATTTGAAGATAAACCTAAAGGAAAGCGATTTGACCATATGGATTACACTTTTGCGATTTGCAAACATTTCCTTTAGTGTATCTCCACTCTTTCCAACAAACACTTCTGGAGAAAAGATGTTAAGATCTCCCCCCACAACAAATCCTTGATCCAATCTTACTTTAGTCTTCTTTCGTTCTGGAAAATGTTGTCTGAAATTCTCAAATATGCCTACATTGAAGAAAATATCCTTGTTGTAAGACAAATCTGCAGCTCTAACAACCATATCTACCATCTCAGCTGTAATAAGAGGTATATCACAGGTAACATTCAACACATGACTAGGAGGGTTATCAATCTCTCGAAAATGCCTCATTCCACCATTTAGAGTTTCAAATGATGAATTTCCACCTTCTATAAAATATAGGGGTTTCTTCATCTCTAGGCTAATATCATCTTTGGTTAATCCAGCAATTGTTATAGATTCCACACTCTCTGCAGCATCCAATGCTTCTAGAACATAATAGATCATGGGTTTACCATTTAAAGGGATCAGGGCCTTGTTCTCTATACCAGTTTTCTCAATGATCTCTGCATAATGACCAATCTTCTCACCCTTACCTGTAGCAATGAATGCATGTATTTTATCCATGAGTGATGTCAATGTTTATCAGATATTATCTTTGTTGATTATTCTCGTCTTTCTACGTCTTTCTTCTAATTAGGGAACCAAAACTTTGAGCTGTTTTTTCATCAATTCAAATTCAAAATGCTTTGTCTTATCTGCAAACATTTCACCATCAGCATCACCAGTAATGAGCTGAGTTGTCTCAAGAGTGACTTTCTTGGCAGTTAACAGTTCAAGATCCTCATATTGACGTTTCTTAATCTTGCTTATAAGGCCAAGTTTAGTGATTTTTGATAGATTCGTACCTATAGTCAATGCAAATTCATCACCATATAATTCAGCTTGTGGACAGAACGGGTACAAGGCCATAGTTTCACCTACGCCAAAAGAAAACACATCCAGAAAAATCGATCTAGGATCTTCATTATTGATGGTCATTTGACTCTCAAAATGGTTGTATTTCCAAAGAATGTATTTAATTGCAATCAAGGTGTATCTATTGGGACTTCCCTTGACCATCTGCCAGAAAGGAGGGATATTGAAGGGGAAAATTGGCTTCTCCCGCTCAATTGTTGCTGCATAGCTAATGGCAGATAACAGACCCACTTGGCCCAGGTTGATATTGTAATGCTCTGGCTGCTCTCCTCCTCTGGCCCTAATTGTATTGGGATTGGAAACATTCTCCTGTTTTATCACATTCAAGGCCTCATCTAAATCAAAGGGGATCTTATTAGTTCTACAGTAGTCATTTGATGTACCCACGGGTAGCAATCCTAATTTGGGAAACTCATTTATAGGTACTCCTGATTCATACATACCCCAAACAACGTTATGGACGGTACCATCGCCTCCAGCAGCAACAATAATATCATGGGTTTTATCTTTGATTGTCTGCATAGCTATTTCCTTGCCATGACCTGGATACTCAGTAAAAATAACTTCATAGTCACCCATTTGTGATAGTTTTCCCTTAAGCTTAGTCTCCCAGGTTTTTTTGTTTAGAAAATTCTGCGCAGCAGGATTTACTATAAAGAGCATAATCTATAAACAAAATACTATATTAAAAAGTAGCTTTGCTATTGTCGTTTCCTAGTAGAAGATTATCAGTTTAGATAATCAATCTATATGACCATTTATTCCGAATACTATTTTCGATATTTTGCTGATAGGAATAATATTATCAATACAAACGGGGGTATAAAAAACACAGCTATTGCAGGCCCTGCAGAAACTGGTTCAAGTCGATATACCAAACTGATGGTTAATTGCTGACCCACCCTTAATACATCAGAAACTTCATACTCAAATTCATAATCTCCTTCAACAAGATTCCAATTATCTGTATAACCCTCAACTTGATTTTCACGGAGACAATAATACCTGTATTCCTCTTTAGTTAAACACAATCTGAAATAATCCACATTAAAGGATAGATCAATGCTAACTAGGGTTAAACTCGCTTCACTATATGGATTCTGTATTGACATAAATCCAAAATTTGGGGTTGATTCAGAAATCATAATGCTTGAATTAACCGATAAATCAGCAGATACTGATGGGATAAGCAACAAAACAAGAATAACTGGAATTTTTTTCATAATATCACATCCAATAAATTATTTAGCAGCATCCCAATATACATACCACCCGTGATTCCTGCAATCCAGTAAGAAAGGAGAATGAGAAGAATACTCATCAAACCAGAAGCTCCAACTGTGTTTTTAACGAGGATGACCAGCTGAACTGTCATGAATAAGGTAACTATGAGCATCAGAACATAGAATATCATTAATGCAAACTCGCTCTCTCCAGTCCCTGCACCCATGAAAATACGGGTATACACCCCAAGTAGGCAACTAACGATAGCAACAACGAGATATACAGGTACTGTGGATGAAACTACATTGAGAATTGATTCTACCCTGAGGGTGATCCCCGACATCCTCACTGCCTCTTTCATACCTATGGCTGATGCGTACAGAACACTGGGTGTGATAAAACTGGTGGTGATAAAGATCCTTGCTGTCTGAGATAATGGCGTATTTCCCTCAAATAAACTGCCAATAAATATCGCAGTACATGAGAGTATCATTCCAAGCAGAAACAAGGAGAAATGCCTATATCTTGAAATTGAAGAATTACCAGCAATTCGAAGTATCTGTGCACCATCAAATTTGTAAGATGAACGCAATAGCTGTATATTCAACTGATCATCATTAGGAATGACTGAGGTTCGTTCAGGTTCCTCAAATTTCAACACTGGAATATCCTGTTTCACCTTTTTGACCAATTTGAATTGACAATACGGACAGAATTTCGGATTCGGATCAAGTATGAGCTGATGACATCGATGACAGGAAATGAATTTTCCCTGTGAAACAATAGTCGCACACTCAGGACAAGCTCTCCAATCAGCCAGTAATTCTTTGCTGCAATTTGTACACTTCATTTCATTACCCCCAAAATTCAAATCCAAACGGCAAGGCAATTAAAAACCTGAGAAGGAAGACTATCAGATATGTTACTCCAAAAACCAATGTTGATATGACAAACGCAGCCACAAGTAATTTATTGAAATCTTGATAGGATAGTTTCAATCTTGCGACTATGTATTTACCAAAATACAACACAGTGAAGACAACATAAATGCTAAACAAATTCCAATATATGGTGAGTAGCTCATTACCCTCAAAATAAGAGTATTTTCTTGGAAAAACATCATTGCTCAATGAATAAACACCTAGGAAAATCAAGAAGCATACGTCCTTGATGAAGCCATACTGGATCACGTAAAATAAATCTAGGGAAATTTGGGCAGGATCTGTTTGCTGTACATAATTGTAAAGCCTGAGCAATATCAAATAGAAAACGAGAATCATGAAAAATTCAATCACTGCATGATATCTAGCCTCTCTAAAATCATAACTGATTCCAGATTCTTGAAAATTATCATGCATCAAAGCATAAATGAAGTAATCCCTGAATGCTCCTAGTAAAGCCACACAAAAAAGCAAGATCCAGGATATCTTCCTAAAATCTCTTGCAGGGGTCTTTGTATCAGGATTGAGTGAGAATATAAACCACGATTGCCAAACTGTGCTATTCATGCGGAAAAACCATAAATTCATCTATATTAACAATATTTGGCCAAGACGAAACTTTGTACAATTTTTCGAATAAAGTCATCAAAGTATAATATATAGTGATTTTAATAAATTAGATGCCAATTCCGTCAGATTTCCCACAAAACTATTTTAAATATAATTTCAAATTTCCGAATTATGAAATTAAAAACAGCAGAGTTGTATATTGGTATACCGGTGTTGATACTTGTTGGTTCACTATTTCATTTTCTGTTTATCTGGACAAACTACTTCCTACCAACTGCATGGTTATTTGCAGTAAATGAATCACCCTGGGAACATACTAAACTCGTTTTCTTTCCTATGATTCTATATATGCTGATAACCTATCCATTGACTAAGGATGAGGCTAATAATATATTCTTAGCCAAAATAATCCATTACGCCATCGGCGTGATTTTCATAGTTGGCGTATATTATGCTTATTCTACCATTTTAGGTTATCATATCTTCCCAGTTGATGTTAGCCTCTTTATAGTAGGTACCATTGTAGGATTGTTAGCATCTTATAAAATTCAAGTAATGCCACAACTACCTGCCAATAAAAGTAAGATTATCCTGATCTTATTCCTACTCATGGTTTTAGCTGTAATAATCTGGACTTATAATCCACCTGACATCCTTATGTTCCAGGATGATAATACTCTTACCTGGGGACCAGTTACCGAACCTTACGATTAACTCAATTTATGAAGTGTAGGTACAAATTGAATTATTATTAGTTTCTACGAAATACACAAACAAACAAGTTATTTAACCATACTGTGTGAGCACAATCATGGCTTATTCATTGAAGGTTATACTTTTGGGAGATCCACGTGTGGGAAAGACTTCAATCAGGGTAAGATATCTAGGTGGAACATTCGATAAATCCTATATTAGAACATTTGGAAGTGATTTTAGTATAAAACGGATAGGTGATGCAGTATTACAGATATGGGATCTGGCAGGACAGGAAGAGTATAAGAGCCTTAGACAAGACTTCTATAAGGGTGCAAATGCCATCATTTTGGTTTATGATGTGACAGATCAATCAAGCTGTAATCGAATAAATTTCTGGATAGATGAAATACAGAGATATGTGAACAATCTCATTCCAGTTGCTTTAGTGGGAAATAAAATAGATCTTATGGAGGAAGAATACACCTACTGCAATCTTGATATCCAGCCAAATGATAAATAAGATAGCCGAATGGAATAAATATGAGACGAAACATGTTAATACTAGTGCTAAAACAGGAGAAAACATAGATAATCTCTTTGATTTTCTACTGAATGATATGAAGAATATGGCAAGCGGAAAGAAGTTGAAGTAATACTTCAGAATGAAAATTTAATAACTTATGTGGATTGGGTTTAGTGGCAATTTCTTTGAACTCAAAAGATTGTCACGTATTGGTGACAATAAAATTTTTGAGAATTAATTTATTGGTGACAATACTAGAAAATACTTAAATATTATTGTCACCAATATATCCTTGGTGAATTATCATGGCTATCAATACAACCAAAACCAATACAACAATCACAATAGACGCAGTAACATTAAGAAAACTCATTTCATACATTACATCCTTTTTTGATAAAAAAGATGAAGAAATTGTAAAATCGATTGAGCAAAAAATTAGTGAGGCCTTCAATTACTCAGAAGATATTGAGAAGGCTCGAATCAGACAGTCAATTAAAAAACCAGAAGTAAAATTCTATCCTATCTAAATTAAGGTAATTGGGAAGGGTAACTTATCTCCAATGGGGGAGAATAGGGTTGCATTAATCCGAATTACAAATTTATTCTCTACTTTGAATTACTTTCTACTAATAATTATACCAAATTGAGATCATGGAGTATTCTACAGTTGAAATGAAAAATGTTCTCATTTTATAGAATTAGACAATATTTATATTAATTTAAGAAATGTATAGATCGTGATAAATAAAAACATTAAAGTTGTAGGATTTCTTGTCCTTGTATTTTTAGTAAATTTTACGCTCATGTATGGGAACCTGTTCCTGTTGAATATGCAAATAGAAGAGTTTGATCATGTTGAAGGTATAATTGTAGAGCAAGAAGCTGAATTTTTATTTCAAGATGATTACGATACTATATCATATTCTCTTGAAAAGGGGGAATATTTGATAGGGTTTGAAATTGGAATATTTGAAGTAGCATCAAATGAATTAGTTGGGTACGTATGCCCCACACCTATGACGGATCTGAACGACTCTATTACAATGGATTTTGAATTATCTAGTAGAGTAACATATTGGTGGGCAAGAGAAGCACCAGGTAGTTCAATATGCTGGTATGATTGGAATGTAGATGAGGATTTGGACGGTTTTAAGCTATTTATGATACATGAAAGTGCACCTCCAGGTACTTATTCTTATGAAATGACAATATATACAGCAAATAACTCATATTATAATATTATTGGTATTTTTGCAGTGATTATTGCTTTAGCAACTGGATTCATTTATTTTCTTAGTTGGTGGAAGGAAACAGAGGAGAAAAATATAATAAACATTGCAAAAATTGCATTAATAACATTTATTCTTATACTGCTAAATGGTGTTGGAATATTCTTTTACTTTAGATACTGGTAGAGATCTAATACTTCTTACATATATCAAAATTCACCCATAGGCTTTACTTACTTATTATTACTGTCATAATATTAATTGAATTAGTAACTGACTTCATGCAGATTTTTTCAAGAAACTTGCCACTGGGTTTGGTAATCACTTCAGTCATGCATTTACCCGACCAGGCAATTATACTGTTTTATTAACAGTAAGTGATAGATACAATAATTATGAAGTGAATGAAATTCTGGTGACCATTGATAATGAATTACCCTATGCCACAGAGTTTATGGAAACATCAATAGAGCGGGTGGAAGGAACGAATATCATTATTACTCCTGAGCTTTTTGATAGCCCCTATGATTTACTGCATATGGAGTATTTATGGACAATTAATGGTGTAGAAACCAATACAAGCTCCTACTGGAGTAGAACTGATACTGAACATAATATCGCTAGACTCGTTGCCTTTGATCCATTTGGTGCCAATTTCACACAGTATTTCAACTTCACAATCATTCCAAACAAGGCTGAGCTCAGTTTCATGAAAACACAATATATCTATGGTGACACTCAGACAATATTCAACTTCAGAGGTACTGTAATTCCATCAATATTCAATCAGAATTACCGTGATACAATGGAATTGCAATATTCGTTGTTTGCTAGAGATAATACCCTACTCAGTTCAGGTACTGGATTGTTTGATGAGGATGGCTATGGATTTACTATTCCACTGAATACTTCAGTGATTGCAAATAATGATACGGTTGCAGATCTCTATGATATTATACTCACCGAGGAGGATGTCAATCTCATCAGCAACCCATCAGGATCATATAGATTGAAGTTAGAACTGGTGGTAGGAGATGATATTATCGTCTCAACCAAGGGAGCTCTGTCTGTATCTCTTGATATGGATGGCGACTTCATGACTGATGAACTTGAAATTCTCTATCATAATACCTTTGATTACCTTGATTTCGATGTACATGATACCGATACCAATAATGACGGTCAGGCAGATCCAGTAGAGTATGTACTTGGTGAGGATGCTGATGGTGATGGCTTGGCCTCATTCTTCGAGGATATTTACGGAACCTCCGATAATAATCCTGACTCAGACGGTGATGGCCTAACCGATGGCTATGGTCCCTTTGGAGAGCTCACATACCGTTCAGATCCCACGAATCCTGACACAGATAATGATGGTTTGACGGACTATGAAGAAGTTGTAGGCTGGCAGGTCGAGTTGATCTCCAAGAATGGATTAATCATCGAGAAGGTGACCTCTGATCCAACCAAGGGAGACACGGATGGGGATGGCGTGTACGATACCTATGAGAAGAACCTCAAAACCAACCCTCGTTCAGGAGATACTGATGGGGATGGGCTTACAGACCGTGAGGAGCAAGATATAGGCACCTCCATGCTCAACAAGGATACAGATTTCGACGGAATCGATGATTATACAGAAGTGAACAGTGCTTTTGTGAATATCTACTATGATGCTGAAGGCTATGAGAATGAACAGATATACTATCTCAACCCGAACTCTCCTGATAGTGATAATGACAATATTACAGATTATGCGGAGGTTTACATCTACAAATCCACAGGAACCAATAAGGACACAGATCGCGATGGCATCCTCGATTGGGATGAGATAAATACCTATATGACTGATATCAACAATGCAGACACTGATGGTGATGGATTAGCCGATGGAATAGAGATTCAAGGGTTCACCATTCCAATAATTATGTTTTCAGGTGGTGTCTACTCCGAGGAGGGATTGGTGCTCGAGGAACCAGAAGTGATGAAGTATAATGTCACTGTGGTCACAGATCCGCTCAGAATGGACACAGATGGCGATGGACTAACGGATTGGGAGGAATTGATGGGAGATACATCAAATGTCGGGGATCCGACTAGTGTGGATTCCGATTCTGACGGGATCATCGATATATTTGATTCTCAGAGGCTTGTATCTGATTTCACTCCAGCAGAGTTACTGGGCGAGGTGGAGGTTGAGTATTCCATCAGACCAGATGTGCTGGTGGAGGCAGTCACTGCTGCGGTAAGTGCAGGACTATCAACAATCTGGAACTTAATGAAATCATTGGGTAATTTCGCCAGTAAAGTCATTGATAGTTTCTGGTACTGGAAGAAGAAGTGCAAATGGGGAATTTGTGTCAAATGGCCAGTAGTACGTTCATGGTCATCAATAAAATCGAGGTTGAAGGATGCAGTACTCTCCTTTGTCAAGGATTTCAGAAATGACGTCTTCCCCACACTAAAGAATTGGGGTCAGTACTGGCTCAATACCCTGTCCTTCTCCGGGTTCTCTGTATCCCTGAAGAAGAAGGGAGGATTCCCTGTCGGGCTCTCGGTGTCAGGATCCATATCAATGGCAGTCAGAAACATCGTGAGCTCCATTGCAGGTATACTGGATCCAACAATCAATCTTCAAGTGGATTTGGAGGATGAGGCCGGCATTGATAAGATCAAGATCTACCAGGATTCAGTTCTTATCAAGGTGATCAAGAATGTGAATTCCAAGAAATATCATATCAATGAGTACTTCTCAGTGATCAACAATGGGAATGCATTTTCCACGACATTAATTGAATTTGAGATCTATGATATCAATGGTAATGTCAGGGTATTCAACCGAACCACCAGTGCACAAGATTTTGCACAGGGTGTTCTTGATGCTGGAGTCACTGCAATTAAGGAGACAGCAAGTGCCATTGTAGATGTGTTAGAACAGGCATGGGAGTGGACTCTGGAAACGGTGCAGATAATTGGCAGTGCAGTCGTCGATGCTGTGAATACGGTGGTCGAATTTGTCAATGATACTCTTAATCTGGTGCTTAACTGGCTAGCAGCTCAATTCGAACGCATTTGGGAAGGTTTTATCCGTGATATGATGTTTTTGGTCACCAGAGCAACAGATTATCTCAATCGAGCTGAGAATATATTAGATATATTCTTTAATCAGTATGCCATCTACCGGTCACATATGGCAGGAGCTGTGGATGTTGTGATGGAAAGCCCAGTTATGCAAGAGATCAATGATACCTTAAATGATGTATCGGCAAAGATAGAGGATATGTTACCACCATTTGATAAGAACGGGATTATGGCATCATTAGGTGGTGTAACTGATGTATTCAGCTCCATCTTTTCAGGTACTATTATCCAAGTGGCAATAGATTTTTTGGCTGAAAAAGCTACGAAGATACTTGAGGATGTACTTATGGATGTGCTTGAATCTCTTGTAAAAGGCGTATTTGGATCGTATGGAGAGATGGCTCTTGAGGTGATCAAAGATACCGTTCAAGAATTGAGTGCGTCTCCATTTGAGGTTCCATTCAGTTTCAGCGCAGCTGGACCGGATAGAGACGGTTTTATTGGATCCTTCCTTGGTCTTGTTGAGTTCATGAGAAATCCTGCAGCTGGTCTTGGATCCATGTTATCTTCGATTACTGGTGAAAGAGTGATGTCATTCATTGACAAATTCATGGTTGATAATACCACCAAGCTGGTTTCACTGAATGATATACTTACATTCATGTTCAAACCCGTCGTTGCACTCGGTATAGTGGTGAGTGATATTTTCACTTGGACCGATTCTATCTTCTATCTAAGATTAGATGGACAGCAGATGACTTATAAGGAGATATTCTCTAATGTTGCAGTTCTTGGAACCAATATTGAGAATAATGCCGTGGATGAACCTGATGAGATATTAAATTTGATCAGTATGATCATTGAGCTACTACAGATAGCGTACACAGAGGTCTTCAGGTTTGTGGCTATGAATGACAGAGTGGCAGATAATGATGTTGAGATACCAGTAATGCGAATGGATGTCACGGTTCAGACAATTTTCCACTTCCTTACCTCCATTCCTGATCTCATTCTCGAATATATGGATGGATATTCTGATAATAAACTAGATCCAAATTATTTCGAGAATACTGAGAAAAAGCTATTCTTCACCATATTTGTTGGTCTAAAGCAAATAGTACAGCTGGTGTGTGTCTGGAAATATAGTGTAAAAGATCAGACAGAAATAATATTCGAAGTATTATTCGGTATATTTGATTGGATCTTTGCCTTTATCGAGGCAATTTGGTTCTCAGCAATTGCAGTCAGAGATATGGATACGTTGGATGAGTACAACCAACGAGCGTGGGCATTTGAAATCGCTGCAGTCTGGTTGACTGCATTCTATGAACCTATTTGCTATGCCTTCAATCATGGTAAGAGAATAATAGAATATTTCCCTGGCCCGTGGGCTAAAGGCATAGGCATCGGAATATATGGTGCTCTAGCATTGGCTACGGTGGGTATGCAGGTAACTACTAGTGTACTGGGATTTGTGGCCACTCTGAATACTTAGTAAACTCATCAATTTAGTCTATGCTTTGAGAAGAAAAAAAATCTAAAGATCAAATATGGTAAATCTAATCAAAAAATCATAATTTTCTATTATTAAGTCTCAAAAAAATGTAATTTGCAAGGAGTTTTTATCTATACTGTCACAAAATTCATGATTGGTCTTCTTGTCAGATATTTCTGGGTGGCTTATATCATTTCTCAAAGAATTAGCTCCTATTTCAAAGGCAGCTGAGGAAAATCCTGGTTGGGCAGATGGTGATTTTGAACATAGAACCATACCAGAGGTTGATGCCTTTTACAATAAAATCGAAGTTATATATACATGGATTGCAGAACTACCAGCACCAAAAGGATGGATAGATCTGGCCAAATGGTGTGATGAGAATAATGACTTCATAGGGGGATTCAATGTAGGCATGTTTGTTGATTGGGATGAAAAGAAGTACTCAATTAATCGTTTTTTGCTTCAAGAAATCTATGAGAGAATATGTCGTAGGGAAATATCTAATGAGGAACATATTTGGAGCAATCCAGATTTTATCGATATGATAAAAAATACAAATTGGTACATGCCTCCCTTGTTAACAGCAGATGAAGACCTACTCCATATTATCCATTTCATGGGAGAAAATGGTTTTATTTGCAGAGAAGGCCTAACTCCTTTACAAATAAAGAAAATTGAATATTTGGATGAGAAGAAAGCATACTTTAAAGTTAATAATATGGATATCACTGTTGATAAAAAATATGTCAATATGAGGGTAGAATTTGAAGATATGCTTCCAATCGGCACTCTTGTTGGTGTGGAAGCAATGATTTGGGATGAGCAACGTATTCTTGATGTTGTTCATGATCTTGATTTTGAGATAAAAAAAATTTCGGATAAAGAATTCGTAGTTTCCACAAACATTATAGGTGGAAAATTAATAAAAGGGAAGGATTATGTTATTGTTTCAAGACCAAGGGGAGGTTGGAAACCTTTTAACTTGAAGGAAGGCACCCCAATCGCCTTACATTTGCATATTTCCAGATATAGCAGTTACTTGAAAGAGCGATTTGGAGAAGATTGGTTTCCAATGCCTGGTGGAGCATATTATTGTATTAAAGCTTCTATCCCTGAATATCAATAATTAAGACTTATTATAATCTTAGTTTAAGGGAGTAGGTAAGTCATCTAAGTAGGTTTCGTTTTATGTACAACTAAGATTACTTGATATTTGAATTATTTTAGTTAAATCTAGTAGTAATATCTCTGCAGTACATTTATATGCTATATCACCCTAAGTATTGTATATGAAATTTGATTTGTTTGTATGTCCATATTGTGAAAATACTACGTATACAATAAAAGGGGGGTTCTGGGTTTGCAAATCGTGTGGTACTACGACATATAATCAAATTTCATATGAAGTAGATGAGATCGCACCTCAAGAACCATTGGGAGAGGAATCTGAAGTTGTACTCGAGGTGGTAAAAATTAGAACACTACGTTGTGAATTGTGTAACCATCCCGATATTGTAGTACTGGGTATAACAGATTTAGCAGCGATATGTGAGAATGAAGATGGTATTGGAAATCTTGCACTTGATCATCAGGATCATATTCGAATTGTGTATTTTGATGAGAATGGGACATATCTCAAGGAAATTATAGTATAAGCAGAATGAGATTCAACTTTATTGCACATACTCGGGTTCAATGTCAGATTGATAATAGATCACAAATAATATCGCGACGAATATACTAAAACCCAGTATATTTGGCACATAATCTGTCAATAGAGCGTAAATTATAACATAACAAAATAAAAAACTGATATACCGAATGCTGCATTGTAATTTTTCATTATTGAAGCCCCTGTAGTGGAATTTTTAGCTTCCAACCAGAAAAAAAATACTGCAAAATACCCCATCAAGGAATAATTATCATTAACCAAGATGAGTTCAATAATAGACTGAGAATATCCATTAACCAATGTCAGAGGTATAAATAGAGCAATGATATTTAGGATTAGATTAATATTGAGTTTGCGTTGAATATCATCTTTTTTTATTGACACAAAGGTATATGGAGATTTATCTATATAAGGCTGTGTTGGATTAATAGTAAGAATGGATTTCTTTTTGTGTTATTTTCCTTCATTCAATATACAAATCGTCTAAAATATCTCAGAATCACTATCTCCTAATACCATCTATTCAATCTCCCCTAATGATAATTATATAAGGAAGTACTCCAATATTTATCTATGGAAAAACTCGATACTATATTTTTTGATCTTGATGGAACATTATATTCATACAATGAAGGCCATAAAGTTGGACTTGAGGCTGCATACAAATATTGGAAGAATTTGACCGGTGATTCATACGATCAATTTATGAAATCTTACTCGGAGAGTAGACGAACTGTAAAACGTTTTCTCACCGATACTGTTGGAAGTCATTCAAGGGCACTTTATTTTCAAGGCATGGTAGAGCATGCATTTAATGGATCATTAGCCTTACATATTGCAGAGCTTACACAACGATACTGGGATGCATTTATTGAACACATTACACCATTTGATGGAGTAGAGACAACTTTGAAGAAGCTACAGAAAAATGGGTATAGATTAGCTATCATCACAAATATGTCTGCAGAAATCCAATTCAGAAAATTACACAAATTGAAGTTGGATCAGTATTTTGATGCAGTTATCAGTTCTGAGGAATCAGGAAAGGAAAAACCTCATCCACATATCTACTTGCATGCCATCAATAGACTGAAAATACAGCCTGAAACAGCAGTTATGGTAGGAGATGATTATGCAAATGACGTTGAAGCTGCAAAATTTATAGGTTTGCAAACTATATTGATTGCAATCGAAGGCAATATTGACCTTCCCACTCCTAAAGTACACAAATTCAAAGAGATCGTACCATTACTTGAGGAAATGACTAAAGAACCCTTGGATGGAGTGATCAAGTATCATCTACAGCATAACAATATCCAACTGGAATTGAATGAGAAATTATTGGATGATCTCATTTCATTGCGAGATGAATTATGGACCATGAATTTAATTGGTGTCTATCCTGCCGAGCATCCGTTGACTCCTAATGTTGGATTTGGAAATGCAAGCTTACGATACACTACTGATGGCCAGTTCCTTGTTTCAGGTACTCAAACTGGAGATCTGGAAAATACACGAGTGGAGCATTATCCAATTGTACTTGATTATAATATAGATGAGAATTCACTCATCTCCAAAGGTTCTATTAAGCCGTCATCTGAAAGTCTAACACATGCTGCCATCTACGCCATAGCACCAGATGTTATATTCATTGCTCATGTACACAATGAGAAATTATGGAAGGCACATGAACGGCTGGGTTTATTGACAACTCCTGAACATGTACCTTATGGCACTCCTGAAATGGCCAAGGCTATACAGGAGGTCTACAGGTTTAATCCAGTGCTCGATAAGCCTGTTTGTATGTTAGGGCATACAGATGGATTGATAGCTTGGGGAAAAACTGTAGAAGAAGTATTAGAACTGTTTAAGATTATTATTTCGCAATTATAATTAAGTGAAGAAAATTAAAAAGTGAGAGTTTACATTTTTGGCAAATTGACCCATTCAATAAACCCTGTACTTTCAAAGAATACTTGGCCATCCCATATCGCCTGGCCAAATACTTCATATCCACCTTTTGGTTGTGGAGGGATATTATAATGATAAATTATGATCATGTATAAACTATCCTCCTGATATTCATAATATGGATTCTCAAATGACCAACCATCCAATGTATATGGAATCAACTCTCCATTGAATGTGATATAAAAATCAACATGATCCCCAATATAGGTTTTCATAAACTCAACAGCATCATCTATTTCAGTTTCAAGATCAAAATTGTAGTATACTGCACCAGAAAGTGTTAGCCAGGAACCTGTTTTTAACATCAGATATGAATCGACGTAAAAATAGTATGTTCTACCCTTAGAAGGTAGATATGAGTCATAATTTACTAGATGCCCATTTTCCTTTTGCATTCCCAATCCATTGGGAAGTGCAATAATCTGCATTGACAAACCAATAGATAATAATAACCCCATGAATAAAACTTGTTTTTTTTTCATAGCAAACAATAATTTTGAAGATAGTTTTTAAAATCTAAGATTCTCCTATTTTTGGGACAATTAAAATAATTAAACGTTCAACTGTGTTTCTTGAAAGAAAGGAAATACCTACACAAGAATTCTTGAATTATCTTTGTATGATTAAATTAAACTGTAATCAAATGTAGTCTAAATTTCGATTAACTTTATGTAGGTAATAAAATCCTTACTTAGCATGAGACTGCTATTATTTCTAGTAATTCTAACAACGCTACTAGTAGGCTCTGCAGAACCTGGCGTTATCCTAGAAGGACCACAATTAACTACTGAATATGGTTCATTCCTTATTCAAGAATGGACATACAATTACCAACAAAACGGAGATCATGAATTACTAATACAAGCACATGTAGTAATGAATTTTGACCCAGGTGTATCAGGTTTCTTTCATCTTCATGTAAATACCATTAATGAAGAGAATTCTAGTATATACAGCTATGGATCTGGATTTCCTAATTATGGTAGCTGGGAGGTAATAGATGATACCTTTGTTGATGGATTTAATGCTAATGAAACCGATTTTTATTTTGGTATCCTCAATGATGGCTTATCAAAATCTGAGTATGATAATGTATTTGAATTTTCGATATATGTGGATGAGAAGATTGATTCTTTTGATGGAGAATTAACGATAAATATCGTAGATCATTCAGGTAAAATATGGGGTCCAACTCCAGTTCACAAATTTCATGATGTGGATATTATCTATCAGGATCCTTTGTATCTCACCACTCAAGGAAGATTAAATTTTAATTTCGCATTACTTTTGCTATTACCTGTAATCAGCTTAGTGAGAAAAAAATAAATTGACTAAACTGCAATTCTATCAAGTTTCTTTAAATTTTTAAAGTATATAGCAAATTTCATTGATTTAACATATTCTAAAATGGTTTGATCAAGTATTTAACAATTTAAAATACCAAGTATAAATTTAATTTAGAAAATTTATTTTGAAATCACCTAAGCATTTCCGAAAATTAATCAGTGATACATTGAGCCGTTAGGCTCAATGATATCATTGTTAGCAGATGAAAATAACTTTAGCTAGAGATTCGGCTATAAACGTCAGATTCAAAAGTATGAAGGACTAGAATGACTAGTGTCTCGAACACAAATCATAGACCCGCATGAATTGAGGATTTTCATAGAAATACATCAAGATTTTCTTAGACCAAAGTTTCCAGAACCAAGAAAAACATCAAAAAGAGGCAGACCTAGAATTGGGTTGCGATGGGTTGTAATTGCAATCTGTGTATATGCTAGGGTCTCCAATATTATCTGGGAAGATCTCCCCACTAGGTTGAAGAATTGTGGTTTTTTAATAGATGAGGGATATCTGAGGAGTATTCCGAAAAGATCCACCTTCCATGATTACTGGAATGAAGCTAATACATCCAGCTGGAGAAGCTGGATACGAATGTCAGGGCATGCCCTTACATCCGATAGAGATCAGGATATTGCAATTGACAGTTCTGGTTTTAAAATGATAATTGGAAAAGTATGGAGACTGATTAAATGGAAATCTAATGCAATAGTTAAGACTTCAGACATATTCTGCAAGGTTCACCTTGCAGTTGCCCTGCCAAGCAGGGCAATAGTAGCTATAGAAACCTCAAGAAGTCGAGTGCATGATTCAGTAGCATTCGGACCTATCTGGAAACACATGTATGCTAGAGTAAAACGAAGAATAAAGAGAACACACCTTGATAAAGGATACTGGAGCGAGAATATCATTAATTTAATGCATCAAGAGGGAAAACAAGCTGTTATTCCAATAAAATCCAATTCTGTGGATCATGGAACTTCCAGCCCCATGGATCTGTTAATTCGACAACAGAATAAAATGCCAGGATTGTATCGTAGAAACAATAAAACATATCTCAGAGCTGAAGTGGAACACGTATTTGGAGAGGTGACCTTGTATCATGTAATTCCAAGGGATTATAAGATGGACAACAAGCTCAAGACCTTGTTGTCCATGTTTTTGTGGTATAACCATGAAAGACTTGTTAAGGAGGTGAGATCATGAAAATTTAATTTTCGGATTTCCTTTTATGATTTTTCTAAGTGTGGGTTGGGTGAAATTCTGGTATCCTTTTCAGATTTTAAATCTCGGGGGGACTGAATCTTACAATTCCATCTCCGGATCATTATATGCTCTGGGACAGATTCTAGGATATCTTATTCTTAGTAGTATTATCTCTAAAATGAGTACACGATACCTTGTTGGGAATTTCTTCTTTGCTATTTTTCTAATCTCAATGTCATTATCATCATCTCCTGAAATTCTCTTGCTCACAAGATTGCTAGAGGGATTAGGGTTTAGCATGCTTTTTCTTGCCGTGATTCAGTTTTCAGATACTATGCAAGAGGAAGTAAAAGGCGAGGTTATAGGGTCTCTTTTCTCCGCTATTTTCTCCGGATTGGCTGTAGGACAGGCAATAGCTGGAATTTTTGAGCAAGTGCTCAGTTCCAATCTAGTCTTGGCCCAAGAGACCAGTATCAAAATTATGTCTGCTGGAGCATTTATTATTGTTGTACTAATCATGATAATTCTGAGAATAGATCAACCAGAGCTGAAAGAAAGGGTAACTACAGAGAGGAAACTCAACCATTCTCACCCCAGTCTTTGGAAAAAGGTAATTCTTGGTTCTCCTGCAATTCTTATGCTCTTCATCATCTATTCTCTGTATGATTTTGCCCATGGTATTTATACTCCTAACCTTTCCATAATGCTGAATCAACAGGGAATTAGCGAGGTAAATTTGGGGTTTGCATATTTTGTGGGTGATTTTACTTGGGGTGTCAGCCAAATATTTGCAGGGAAATGGATTGATAGAATAGGTTACTCAATTCCTCTCTTGGGTTCACTTGTACTCAAGGGTTTAACAGTGATTTTTTACACCAATGTAACTGCAGTCATCTTTCTATTTATGCTCCTGTTTTTGGCTGGACTGGCTGAGGGATTATTAGAACCCTCAAGAAACAAGGCTGCATTGACAGTGGAATCAAATGTATCTATTTTACATTATCATGGTCATTTGGATATAGGTTTTTCAGCAAGTGGTAATATAGTATTTGGTCATCATAATCATGAGCATGAGCATGAGATTAAACCTGATAAATTAATTGCAGCTCTTCAATCTATTGGAATGATGTTTTTCGGTTTGGGATCCTTGATAGGATCTTGGTTGCTATCTCTTGGTTTGACACTAGAAGATCTCACCTATATCGGTGGCGTGGCATTGATGTTGGCAGGAATTATCTCTCTTTTGTTTAATCGTGAAATACTTCCCACATACAGTAAGTGAGATAATGAAATAGTATAGTAGAATCTATTAATTGCATTTAAAACATATGATTACAGAATTCAATACAATCCTTCCATGATTGTCTTCTTAGGGGCCTTAATTATGAAAAAGAAGTATAGAAATTAATAAAGTTAAGTTTCTACTAATAATATAACAGGTATTAACATAATAGTTAGAATAAATCATTAAAAATAATCAAAACCTGCTCAGTTGGCTAGTTAGTTTTTTGTAATCTAGTGAGATTCAGCTTATGATGGCAAATACAACTAATATCATCATAGACATTATTGGAATAATTATCAGTTTATTCTCAGTATATGTCACCTATGAGCTTTTTAGGAAATATCGACTCAGACGTACCCGGATCTTCATCTTCACCGCAATCAATGTATTAATCTGGAATATTTGCCATATACTCTACAGTAGTATACCTGCTGATAACTATGATGCTGCTCGAGTGGTGTATATTATTGCTCAGATCTCAGGAATGTTAATCATTTATGGGACAGTTTGGGTTTTCAGCTCCTTGAGAAATGAGAATATTGTTATCAACATGGTTCTCTATATTGCAATATTAACAGCATTTCTGACTGCAGTAATTATTCGTGATGATTTCATGAATATCGTTTATGATACAACATGGGGTGCATGGGCGTCAGCAACAGTGAGTGATACTGGTTCACTTGTCTGGAACCTTTACACTCTTGCCATCTTGGTGATGTTAGTATTGGAGCTGTATTTACCTCTTGGAAGGTATTATTTCATTGCAACAGGTCCAAGCAAGAAATATACCCTATACTTAATTTTACTAGCATTTGTCGGTCCACTTGCCAATTCATTACTTCCAGTACTCAATTCCTTAGAATTACCACCTGCTTTGCGATATATCGTGGCCAATATTGGTTTTCTAGGAGTATTCTGGGTATTCTATAAACAACCTTTTGTTGGAATACAGGATAGTGTGAAGATTACGCAGATACTCATCTCGAATTATGCAGGGGTACCTGTATTCACCACAGCCAGTCTGGAATCTGCAACTCTTGCCTCAGGTGCCATATATGGTATTAATGCTATTCTTGGTGAGATCACAGGACAGTCGGAAACTGATGCGTTTAAGGATGAGGAAGAGGCAACAAGAAAAATAGAATTATCAACACAACGGTTCTTCATGGCAAAAATCAAGGAATATTTCATCATATATCAGTATGAATCCCATTCGGGTGTCTGTATATCGAAATTCACCTCGCTGGCCCGTACGTTTTTAGAGGGGGATGATGAGGATGAGCAAATCAATCGTTTCAAGGGACTATTCGTGGAGTATTATCCACACTACAAGGATCTAATGGATACAACCAAAATTCATACATAATTAGAACCTAAGCACAGATATTGTCTGCTTTTGAGCGTTTAATCCCATTCTATACCTAGCAATTATATTCCTATTATATACATTACTGAAATTATGGCCATAACTGACTTTGGAATGACAGTAGGTATTCTACTTGTTGGAATCTGTATATTCTCTATTCTCTTTGCATTATTTAGCTACCGTACATATAAACGAAAGCCTGATAACATCAAAATTGCAATTTTTTTTATCTTTATTGGGTCACTCATGGTATTTTCCGGAGGGGCTTTGGCGTTTTTAATACGATTATTCTTTAATGCTCGGTTTCCACTTCTTCTACATGCCAGTATCTATGGCATTGGAACAGTATTGATGTTGTCCGCATTATCCTATGTGGGCTTGTATATCCCTAAATTCACCTATCGTAAACCAATTTGGATCATCTCTACACTCCTTATGTTAGTGTTTTTGGGTACCATACTCTCACTTGATGAGAAATTCGTGACATTTTCAGTTATTCGTGGTTATGATGATTTACAAATCCTAGGATTCAGTACTATTTTGCTTGGGCTACTCATGTTGGTGATAATTGGCGAACATATTATACTGCTCATTATGGTAGGTATGAAATCAAAGAACCGTTTGGTGAAATTCAGAGTATTCACTGTCGCTTTTGGTACTTTTATCGCAGCAACCGGAATAGGGATAATGATAGTTGGACCAGCAATCACCTTGATGATCATTGCATATATTATCTACTTATTCGGATTGTATCTATTTTTCATTGGTTATAATATACCCAAATTCATTTCAAGTCGATTAGCTCTAGTGGATCTTGAATAATTACCTTAAAATCAATCAACAAAAAAATTTCGAGCAAAAATTATCTTAACTCAAACAAGATTTAGATAGATCATCATACATCAAATCGTAATGACTGTATTAAAACCTAATTCAATTGCTGCTCTAGTGTGGGGATTGAAGAATTTTGATGGTGTGGAATTTGATGTACGTATTTCCAAGGATGATGTTGCAGTGATCCACCACGATACTTATTTGGAAATAGAGGGGGCTTTGGATAAGAAGATTCAGGATTTAACCCTTGCTGAGCTTAGAGAGCATGGAATAGAGACTCTTGAGGAGTTACTCAATAATGAAGGAATAGCAGGAGAGATGACTGACCCAAGCAAAATCTTGTGGTTGGAACTTAAACCAGATTGCAAGGGTTGGGAGAGGATATTGTATGATGCTCATGTTGAACGTATGTACAAGATAATCGATGAGGTTATTGAGAAATCCTCGATTAATCGTGATCAGATAAACGTTTTCAGCTTCTGTGTAAAGTGTCTCATTCCTTTTCTTAAATCTAAGAAGTATAAGGTATTTCCTATTGTACCTGATGTTGATGAATGTGATACTCGGATTGGTATTCTTCGGCAGATACTTGCTCTCGGTAGATTGTTTAAACGTTCCCTCATCTATCATGGTAAGCGATTCGAAAATATGGGTTTCAAAGGTATGCTCTTTCCTCATAACTACGTGGATGGCTTTATTCACAAACTCTATCACCCAAATCTGAAAAAGGTGATTAAGACTTTTAGTATGTATCCGAACTTTGACCTTATTACTCTGGCCAAGACATTAGAGGAAGAGGAGAAATATGAGGAACTGATCCGTTTCACCGATGTGGTTTCTCCTGTTCCCAGAATGACCAATAACTATAAGAATCATATTGCCATTCATCGTGGTTGTGGTACTGAAGAGATTGATGTATAATCTAGACATTATTCATTAGTACTACCGATAATAAATAACTCTACATTAGTTCTAATATTATTTGATTCTTGATATCGGATGTTTTATTAATTTCTGAACTGAAATAATCCTAGTGAAGATTTTTTTTTTCTTTATGAAATTGGAAAAAATTGCCGAAAACCTATACAATACTACAAATGAATTAATTTTCTTACGATTTATATCTTACTTATTGTTCTATGGGATATTTGTGCTTGGTATTGCCCATAGTATCATGTCTGATACAATTGAGCTTACATTTTATCTTTGTTTATTAACATTCTTTATTACCTTTTTATCCTATATTCCTTTATTTTTTAGCTCAACATCTCATTTACCTCTTCTCTCTAAGATTTATTTTTTTCCTCTTCTTTCAATTGTCATTGAAATCTTAAAAACTCATTATTATTTTCATATCCAACGGTACTCTAGCGTTTCATATGGGTATTACTTGTATATTATTCTCATGTTTGTAATTTTCAAATTAATTTCTTATTCGAGGAATTTTGAGAAGAAGGGATTTGCTATTATATCTAAAAAGAATTTTATACTCTTAGGAATTTGGTTTATCATTGAGCTAATAATCACAGTTTTATTTATTTCCATTATTAGGATATAATTTACATTTTTAATATAGTTACTCATTAGCACGATAGGTTTCCATTACCGATAGTAAGTAGCTGAATAAATAATCAATATTGAGTCCTGTTTTGGCACTCACCTCAATATATGGTACCTCAAAGATGGAATTTCTTGATAATTCCTGAGAGAGTGCAATTGCCTCCTCCTGGGTCACCTCATCCGCAACAGTCTCCCGCAGATCTACCTTGTTCCCTGCTAGCACCATGGGTACTACTCTACCAGATTTAACATTGAAGAAATCAACCCATTCCCGTACCTTGTTAAATGATTCTCGATTTGTAATATCAAAGATAACCACAGCGGAATGGGCATTGATGAAATAATCCTCAAGTATCATTTTAAAACCTTGTTGACCGCCAAGGTCCCAGATCTGCATGGCGTACTTGTTGAATTTTTTGATACTCACCTCTGCACCCAATGTCATACGATAGTTATCAATAAATTCCATGCCAAAGTAGGCACGTTTTATTGATGTTTTACCAACGTAGCCATTCCCAAGGAGTACAGTCTTGTATCTCACTTTTACTACTTCATTGCTTTTAGTTGACATAATTTTGTTCCTTGACAAAGGTATATCTCAAAGGTAAATTTAAGTTATTAGTGTATAAGGTACAAATTTGTTCAGAATCTTGGAAAATCACATCTCACTTATGACACTTACACTCGCGTTTTGAACGAAATACATACGATTTTTCATCAAAAACCAGTATGATTCGGTGGTATATAAAAGGGAAAACAATATCATTTCAATAGTGACTCAACAATGAGTGATGAAATGGAATACTATGATCCTAATGGTCCGGGAATATTTCCTGACCTTGATGGGGATACAAAAAAAGGGAAATCAAATCTCAAGCTAGGATTACTGGTTGGAATTGTTTCAACGTTAGCTTTAGAACTAATTATTGGCATTGCGATGAATGCCTCAGGTAATTTAGTACATCGATACTTGGCTTATATGCTGGGCATTGTTATCATTTTTGTGATGGCTATTTTCACCAAGAGTACTTTTAAGATGTTTCTTATTGGTACTCCTGCAGTCATTACTATTAGCTTTGCACTTCCATTTTACCAGCCTAGTTATTTTACAGGCTTGATGACACCTTTTCTCAACCTGTTTCCCATTATTGAAAGGATGTTACAGAGTGCTCAAACCTTTGGATTGACGATAGATGAGGGCACACAGAGTATCATAGATTTAATTTTGACTTATGGTATCGTGTTGGACTTCATATTGGCCTTATTTGTTGGAACCTTGGCTTCCCTGGGTATTTCCGGGATTCTAAAGATTTTACGTGGTAAAGTTGGATTTCTGACATTATTTACATTTGGTTTCACTATTGCCTTCTTCATATTAGGAGTGATAATTCTTCCCTACGTACTTGTCGTATTTACAGGTGCTGCACAATTTGCCATGAGTTTTGGAATGGGTGGGCTTGCACTTACAGAAGGGATGAATCTAGTTGGAGAGCCAACATCTGATGCATACTTTGCAGAGGCAAAATTATGGTTCATGGATGCAGAGGCTATGCTACAGGGCTTGGATGATCTTCTACTATTCACTTTATTAGGTCAAGCTCGACCGACCTTGATCCCGATAATTGAGAATGGATTATTGGCGATGCAGGCAGGGGTAGATTTGGCCGAGGGAGTAGGTCCATTATTATCTGGTGTAACCAAAATATCGGAGGGAATCATGCAATCTATGAGTGTAATAGGAGGTCCAGCATCAACTCTTGTTACTTCCTCACTTTCACAATCAGAACTTGAGACATTTAATGCTGGTATTACACAGATGGAGGCAGGATTTGTTAATATCACCCAATCAATTGAGGATATTCAGGATGCCATAACCAAAATCACTCAAATTAACGAAGAGGAATTGAATAACGCCATGCAGGCAGAAGCAGGAACAGATGTCAGTGGAGAGATTGCATTGATGAATGATGCTGCAATTCTATTCAACTCCACATTGGATGTGTTAAAAGTACTCATTGCTGATGGTTCAGGTGAAGTCAGAGCTCCTTTCATTCACCTTATTTATGGTGCACTTGCACTTCAGGATGTAACTCAAGCAGTTGGAGAAACAACATCTTTCGAGGGTACAGAGGCAATTTTTGGCAACATTATCAATAATCTCACCATCGTGGTAGACACCTTTGATGATCCCGTATTTACAGCATATGATGAGTTACAATTGGATGACAACTCTCCTGTCCTTGAGGTTCGAGATCAGATTTCAGGTATGTTCAAGTTCATCAGGGATACTGGAAAAATATCCATTGCAGTGGGAGAATTTGGCATTGCAGCCGCCCCTGTACTTACCAGTTTGAATAGTTCGATCTCTATCTTTACAGATCCTCAATATGATAATTTTACAGTAATACCAGATTCAGTGTATGATGAGAAGATCGCTGAGCTGAATGATACTCTTGATGATGCGATATTAATGAATTTAAAGGGAAATGAAACCCAAGATCTCATTGATTCAATGGATGCAAGATCTGAAAATGGTACTTATGGTCTGATGAGTGATGCTGCTGGTGAATTTAATGCAATTTTTGCTGAACTCGATCTGGCAACCAATGGAAAGAATTTCTACCATATCGCAGCAGGCTTTCAGAATATGATGTGGACGATGAAACGATTGAAGGGAGTGCAGCTTAACGTCCAGAATATCCAGCATAATATGGCTCTGTTACAGGATTTGACCATTGATGTTGGAACAATCAACGAAGCCAGACTAATTATTGATAATATGGATGGAAATCTCACCCAAGCAGATGAGGGTCTGAATCGAACTCGATATAGAATCGGATTGACTGCAATGAATTTTACTGCTGCAGGTACTACGATGCCTCAATTGCAAAGTACTGGAACAGCTCTTCTGTCTATATCATACCATATGGTGGATATACAGGGGCATGAAGGCGAGATAGGTGCTGATGAGATAACTTACATTCGTGGTATTGCTGAGATCAGAGCTGTAACCAAAGTGTTGAAGGGATATGCGGATGATAGCGATTTTGTTGCTTTAGCAACTGCACTGAGTGGTGGTGATATGATTACCATCACAAATGCCTTGGCCTATATTGAATTAAAATTCCAGGAAATAAATTATGAACTCGGAAATGTAGATATTGCTGCATAATCAAATTTTTGACTGAGAAGTTCTTCGACTTAGGTTGAATAAAATAGATATTCGTATATTATTACTTGAATAGTGCTTAAATATATTCTGTCTAATTACATCTTGTGCTGATTAACGAGGAGAATTACAAGAAGATCAAATCCATGATCTATAGTGGAAAAATCGACGAAGCAAAGGCAATGATTGGATCATTTGATAAATCTCCTGATACTATGATTTTGGTAATTCATATCACTCATGATCTAGGTGAATTTGCTGAACAAATTTCCTTGGCCAAAGACCTCCTCAACTCGGAATCGCTGACTATAAACCAGAGATTGGAAGCTTTATACCTTCAAGCATGGGGTCATCATCGAAAAGGAACATTGGAAAAAGCATTTTCCATCGCAAATGAGGGATTATCCTTATTAGAGACCCTATCTGCGGAGGAAAGGGAACATGTGATGGAACAGGAGTGTTTACTTATGAAGGCCTTGGGTTCTCTTGAAATGGAAAGAGGAAATCTTGATATTACCTTGAAATACCGTGAACGAGGTTTAGAGCTGGCAGAGAAAAGCGGTGATAAATATCTAATAGCTCAAGCAATAAATTCCAGAGCAACGCTGAGTTATTATATTGGTGATTACAAAATAGCCCTTGAAATGTTCAAACAATCATTTGAGATAAGTGTAGATCTCAATTATCCCTTTGGTCAACTTATTGCAGCTGTGAATTGTGGAGAGATATATCGACGAATTGGAAAATACACAGATGCTATCGAATATTTGAATCTAAATCTATCCCTATCACAGAGATTTAATAATAGCTATGGTCTTGGCTATGGCTACTGGACACTTGGAAAGGTGTATACTAATACTGGAGATTATGCATTGGCCAAAGAGATGCTGACAAATGCTATTAATCTGTGGGGATCCTTAGGTAATAGTCTTCACCTGGCAAACTCATTATTTGCTCTAGGTAAATTGAGAATGAAATGGCAAAAGAAAATCGATTTTGAGTTGCAATCTTTACGAGAATTAAGTATAAAAGAGAATAATCCGATCATATCACAAGCATATATTCTATTGCAGGGTTTAAAACTAAAATTATCACCTAAGCTAATTGACAAGGGAAAATCTATGGAGCTACTACAATCAATTGTTCAAGATACGTTAATATACTTCGAATTTACCTATGATGCATCTATTCACTACTGTGATTTGCTCCTACAAGAATTTATGATTTCAAATCATCATGATAGTTTTGATGAAGCACAGGGTATTGTTGATACTTTACTTATCCTAACCAAGGATCAGAATGCTACAGTCAAAATTATTGAAGTACTAATGTTGAAATCAAAATTACTAATGATCAACGGTGATATGGACGAGGCAGGATCTGTATTAAATGAGGCCATGTCCTTGAGTATGCAAAATAACTTGGATAATTACATTACTCAAGTGAAAGTGGAAATCAAAAAACTAGAGGTGGAGATTAAAAATATGACTGATAAGTATGACAAGCACAAATCTATTCTTGAGAAGATGGATAATTCAAAGATATTTGATTATCTTCAGCTGTTGATCCAAGAAGAAGTCACATAAAAATCGCTCTAAGTGTAGATTTCTAGGAAATAGCTAGCTAACTTATCAACTTGCACCTATCACTTTCGCAATCTGACTTAATATAACCAAATTTAGAATGAATATATAGTACAACAATGTTGTATTAGGTCGATTAAATGGAAGAGATAACAACTAAAAAATTATTTGATGCAAATGGAAATACATTTGACATAAAAAATGACTTGATTTCAATACTAGTGGAATATCCAATTGTATTGGGAATAATAAATCTGATTGGGATTGTTATTGGGATTTACGGACAAATTACTGTAATTCTGATCAACAGTATTCTAATCTCCAAGGTTATCCGAGAATCTAAGTTTAGAACGAAAGCGAGAATATTATTGATGATTTACCTAGATATTTGGATGGTTCTACCGTATTCAATATGGTTACATGATTCAATAATGATTATTGTTTTCCTTTTAGTATCAATGCTAGTAATAGATACATCGATTCTTAAATCGGTATCCCCTGAAGGAATCTTGCTAGGTTACTCCTATCACAATCACTTGGCTCCCTATCCTGAAAATCTGTGGAAAAGGAAACGCCAGGGGAAAATTTTGTCACTGAGAACCTCCCATGCCAAAAATAAAACTAGCAATAATCAATCTAAATCCGCTTTTTATGCGAATCAGATCTTAAAATCAAAGAATATTTCAAAAAATAAACTTTCATTTCCTTTACTAAAAAATATATCTGCTGTATATAGTATCACAAAAGAACGCTCTGGAGAGAGTGTGAAACAAAAAATCATTTCAGTAGATAATACTAATTAATGTTGCTTTGACTGTTCTTCCCGTCTAATTTTGTGAAATTCTTCTATTCGTTTTTTAGATTCAAGCACGAAATATACATGATGCTCTGGTATAAAGGCTCGTTTCAATTGATAGGTGAATACTTTTCCAATTGAGGGTTCACTAGATATAATGGATCGCATCGCATCTTCCAATAATTGACCGTCAAAATAATATTGGCCACCAGATGGACTCATTGGTATGGCAACGAATAAATTCCCTTGTGCTATCTGATTGTCTATGAACTCAAAATGCCCCTTCATTAATTGTTTATGTTCTACCTTATCTCTATCCCAATTTGGATTACTTTCAAGATATACCCACCAGTATTCCTTAAATTTCAAGTCAGTCATTAGAATTTATGATCAGCATAGCTTTATATATTTCTTGGGTGTTGAATGATTAAATATTATTAATGTATCTGAAAGTGAGCTTTGGCATTAGTTAACCATAATTTCCAGAGCAAGGGTCTCTCTGGGTCTACTTCTAGATGGATCAGTACATCTAGCGGTTGTTCAAGTATATCAATTACCTTATAAATCCCGATTTCATTCAATTTTTCTTTGGCCAAAGAAGATACCCCAGATAATACATCAAGTAAATCTTCTGCTTTAGGTGAGTCTCTGATTTTGGCGAGTTCTTGATCTTTTTGAGCATTAAATGTTCTAATTTTACGATATTCCTTTCTAAGCATGTGATCATCATTATCATAAATTCTATACAGATCGGTATACCAAGCTCGGATCTCATCCATAGGTGCATCTGCAGCCTGCTTTATATCAATGGGTTTTTTCTCAAGCATATCATACAGGTATTTTACATTATTTTCTCTAAGATTAACGTAATATTTCTTATCTATAGATTCTATTTCAGAAACAGGTATTTCTAGATCAGCTTTCTCTTCGTCATTAAGTTCAATGGCAATGATTCGATCAAGCTCCTCTTCAGAATCCATTTTGCTGATCATTATCAGCAACTCGTCCTTATCCATTTCTTTAATATTTATTTCCCTTTCTTTTCTTAACCTCTCAGCTTCCTCGGCTTTCAATTGAGCTTCCTGTTCAGCTTTGATTCTGGCTTCTTCCTCCTGCTTTTGTCTGAGTTGCTCTTCCTCCTCGGCTTTCAATTGAGCCTCCCGTTCAGCTTTGATTCTGGCTTCATCTTCTTGTTTAAGTCTAAGTTGCTCCTCCTCTTCAGCTTTCTTTTGAGCCTCCCGTTCAGCTTTGATTCTGGCTTCATCTTCTTGTTTAAGTCTAAGTTGCTCCTCCTCTTCAGCTTTCTTTTGAGCCTCTAGTTCTGTGTGATTATTACTCCCAATTTTGGACTTCTCTCTCTTATCCTTCTGGAGTTCTTTATTACCTTTAATATGTATTTGAATTTCCTGGGTTTCTACATCAATAATGGTTAATCTAATTCTCCATGTTCCTGATTTCAAAGTACTTGGGATTATCGTTTTTAATTCATTGATTTTTCCACCTTTAATGCTTGCAAATCTTATTTGGTTTTGTGTATCAATTAATTCAATCTTGGATCGATATTTCCCATCTTCAAGCTCCAATTTTGCCCGAAATTTATCTCCGACTTCCCAAGAACCGTCAGTTATTTCCTCTTCATTCCTGTAAATTGAATATTTCATCTCTTGTTATATCTTGAGAAGTTGTTTTTATCTTTTACATCCTTGTAGTGGGCAATTATTATGTTAAATATAATAAAAAGGTGTAAATTGGAAATCTAATATTAGGAGTAAATATCAACTAGGATTTTTACTATTTCGATTAACAAATCTATTTCAATACATTTTCAGGAGTATAAACTGTGAATGTTCTCTCTGTACTCCTCCCCTTTTTATTGTATTTGTTAGCCATTCTTTTTGCATTTTATCTCATAAGATCTATAATTCTGAATTATCAAAATACTAAAGCAAGCTGATCAGTTACTTGGTCTCTTTTTACTTTGATCAAGAATATAATCAGCAACAGCCCGTAAATCGAATTTATTAATATAAGGTGATAAGGTATCTAGTAATTCAATAAGATCTGAAAGTGGATAATAACTAACTTTGTTGATAATCACTGCATTGATTTTAATATTATCTAGATTGTAATTATCCACAAATGGCTCTATTTTGAGAAGGAAAGCAATAAGATTATCAAGAGGAATATAATCCAACTCTGCCAATCCCACAATATTGAATAGAAAAAGTGATTCCAACTCATCTTGAAGCTCTTTATATAGATTTCTGATTATATCGTCCAAATCCTCATATTTCTCTTGTAGTTCATGAAATTGTGTTTCGGTTTCAATCATTGATAAAACATCAGTCAGGGAATGATTAACTAGTAGCTTTCTGAGATATTTACGATCTTCACTTTCCATATCTAAATAATCTCTTGCTAATATAATTTGGTTTAGGTGATTGCTTCGAACAATTACCAGCTAGTTACTAGTGAGTTATTGATATTATTCAATGATTAGTCTATCAGCAACAATTTCAACTAGATCTAGAACCTCTATGTCTGCATTTGAATTTTTGATACCATCTTCTAACATGATCGTGCAGAAGGGACAACTGACACCAATTACATCAGATCCGGTCTTTAGTGCCATTTCAACTCTTGTTTTATTGATATCCTTACCGCCTTCTAGCTCGTAGAATGCCTTTCCTCCACCACCACCACAGCACAATGCCATATCCTTATTCATTTCCATTTCAATATGATTTACACCATTGAACTGCTTGAGTATCTCTCTGGGTGGATGATATTTATCATTGTGACGGCCTAGATAACAGGCATCATGATAGGTGATATTAAGTGGTTTGTCTCCATCTACCTTAATTTTGCCATCTTTGAGCAATTTTGCCATGTAATCCACAGCATGATAGACTTTGAAGTGAATTGTCTTATCTTCAAAGAAATCAGGTAGTTCATTAGCCAGATTATTGTAACAGTGTGCACACATCGTAACTACTTCTTTGAACTGATATTGACTGAGCAACTCCACATTCTGTTGCATCAATTCGACGGCCAAATACTCATTCCCCAATCTTCTTGCTGGGTCTCCTGTACATTTTTCTTCCTTACCAAGGATTGCAAAATCAATACCTGCTGCTCTAAGAATTTTTACAAGGTCAGTGGATACCTTCTTGGCTCGATCATCAAATGAACCAGCACAACCTACGTAGAATAGAAGTTCAGTATTTGGATGATCCTTCATTCTTTTTATATCCAAACCTTCTGCCCATAAATCTCTATCAGATTTAGAGATGTTCCATGGGTTGGAATTTACCTCTATTGCATTCATGGCATTTTCAATTCCACTAGGGAAATCTGCCTCCATCATGGCTTGGTATCTGCGGAGATCTATAATCTTATCAACATGCTCTATCAAGACCGGACAAGCTACAGTACAGGCTAGACAAGTGGTGCAACTCCAGAGCATATCCGTGGGAACTGCCCCACCTATTAGTGGCGTTTCCAGTTCCAGTTCTGATTCAGGATCCTTTCGAATTATTGTTGCCTTCTCTAAAAGCTGATCTCGCATATTAAGAATCAATGCCTTTGGGGAGAGGGGTTGATCATTGAGATAGGCAGGACATACTTCCTGACAACGACCACAGCCTGTACAGCTATACAAATCAAGCATCTGTGGCCAGGTGAGATCCATCACATCATTGACACCATAGATCTCAAGATCCTCATCCTCAAATGGAATAAGCCTCAATTTACCCTTGTATCCCAAATTCATGAAGAATACATTTACCACTGCAGATAGAATGTGGAAGTGTTTTGATGGGTAATATTTGGGTACACGGATATTTGTACCAAAAATATAAATCATGAATACCCAAACGGTTGCTGCATGACTGAACCAAATAATCTCCTCAAGTACTATTGGATCTGAACTCCACATCTTTGAAAGTGCACCTGATATAATCGCTACATTGGGAGCTTCATCTCCTAGTGGATGTACTCCTTTGTAAATCTCTAGTGATTCCAGTAGCATTCCAAAGATCATGTGTAGTCCGACAGCAATCAAAATGATTGTAGCGTCCCTGTTTAATCCTTTTGATTGGACGAGATCATCCTTAAATCTGATTGGTTTTGTAATATATCTTCTCCACAAACCAATTATAATGAACAAAATTACAGTTAACGAGAGAATATCTTCTCCCATGATTAGGATTTTATAGAGTGGACCTAGAAAACTCAATGAGAATGTGGGAAATAAAGCCCTTACAAATACCTCTTGACTTACTATGGTGACAAAGATAAATCCATAGAAAATGAATAAGTGACCAATCCCAGCAGGATGTCTGAGTAATTTTTTCTGACCAAATACATAAACCAGTACTGCTTTTACTCGAGCTCCCCAGTTACCCACTCGTTCAGGTGCAGGTTTACCACGTTTCAGTAGTTTATATAGCTGGTAAATGGCATCGATTGTAATATACAGAGAAACGACAAGAACTAGTAGAAAGCCGCTTGCTCTGAATAGATTGTATTCTTCCATCTAAGTTGTAAAAAAAAAGAAGTTAATATAATAGTTGTCGGGAAATAGACTAGACATCGCTCATTTTGCACTGATTTTATGATAAAAGTTTGCGAAAGAATAAGTATGTTGAGTTTATTGTTACAATAATGACAAAAATAAGTGTTTTTTGCTCTTCTAGCCGGTATGTGGACAAGATCTATTTTGATAAAAGCGCTGAACTGGCCCTTCGTATGATAAAGGAGGGCGATGAGTTGATTTTCGGAGGTAGTGATATCGGTCTCATGGGACATATTGCACATACTATGGTCAATGGTGATGGAATTGTCAGGGGTGTGACCACCAAACAGTTTCTAGGTATGGGCCTAGAATTCAAAGAAGGTGATGAATTGATTGTTACAAAGACTATGAGCCTTAGAAAAGATACTATCATTTCAATGTCAGAGGCATTTATTGCTTTACCCGGAGGATTCGGAACGATAGAGGAAATTTTTGAGGTTCTCACACTTAAACAGCTAGATTTACTCGATGCTCCAATTGTATTTTACAATGTAAATGGATATTACGATCAATTAATGGATTTCATTAGACATAGTATAAATGAAAAATTTATCAAGACGGATCATCACAAGCTGTATCTTGTTTCTGATAATCTTGATGAAATATTTGAGTACATCAAGCAGTATACAAAGCCATCTATTGATCGTAAGTGGTAATTATGTATATCGTTGCAATTTAGCTTGCAGTGATTTAGGTACTTCACCTGTCATCTGAGATATTTTTTGATATTTTAATAACATCTGTTCATTATCTGATCTGGCAATCAAGCACTCTCTAAGCTCAGGAATATTTAGTTCAAAGGCTTTGATTAACATTCCAGGTGATTTCAATTTGGTTGCAAGAACTAGCTTAACCGGAATTGGGATCTCCTCATGAAGTAATTGGACACATTGTTGTTCACCTTGAATGAGCTTAGCTACCTGGATTCTCACATCCTCTAACTGTGCTTGGGTTATAAGAAAAAGTCTCCATTTCTTCATATCAAATGGATCTAATTCTTCTATTTGATCTACACAAGCTATCCCTGTATCGATATTCTGTGTATTTTTGGCAATATACTTTAGTTGAGGTAGATTTTTAGATTGTTTTATCAGAATGGAGATAAGAGAACTGTCTAGTTGTTCGATTTCTTCAAGTAAATCATCCGTTAAATCTGATGTTATTGCTGAACTCACCAATTTATGCTTTAATTCAATTGATTTTGAATTCAGAATCACTTTCAAGATTTCAGCTTTGTTAAGGTCACTCGTAAGTCTAAAGGTAATATTCTTATCAGTACCATGAAGTAATATGTGCATTTTCTGAATATCTGTAGTTTTCTCCTGAACCTCTTTTAGGCACTTCACAGCCGTTTCAACCGCCATGGGATGTTCTTGATCTAGATAGTCTAGAATAATATTCTGATCAACGAGTTTATTTAGAATCAATTCATGAATTTCCCTCTTTGTTGATTGTGTAAGAATATCATTGAGTACTTCATCTTCATGTATATTAAAAAGGGCCTGCTTTTGCAGTTTAAATTCACTCGAGGAAAGAACAAATTCTTTTAATTTGCTCTGATCATTAATTTTGGATATAATTATTGTTTTATGTTTGATATTATCGGTTTCTGATAAAAAGGAAAATAGGAAGGATTCATCGTTAATTTTGTTCAGAATTGAGGAGATTATTGTTTCTTCTTCAGCTAGATCTAGTAGATACCTCAAATTATCTTGTTCTTGCAGACGATTGATTATCTCAACTTTCAATGATTCATGAGATGTATACTCAAATGCATCAACTAGATCCTCTTCTTCAGTAAGTAAGGATAATGCATAACTTGCCACTGGGTGCTCATAAGTCATATACTCCTCCACCAAGTCAGATATCCCGGCCTTCATCACTTCATAAAATTTGGCATGTTCTTCAGCTAGATGGATCTCCATAGTATTGGCAAAATACTTGTCATTGGCAAATTCCATAGGACAGAATTTGCACTGTTTCATTGAGTGCTCGTAAACAGTAGATTGGCTTTTGATGTGCTCAACTTCAGGTTTGATATCCATGGAACCTTGAATGTGACCGCAATCAGTACATTCCATGATCTGTTCACCCCTGTACAGCTTGGCCTTGAGTAGTCCATCGCAGCGATCACAATACATATGATGTATCATTTTATGTTGTTTTTGAATTTACTACTAGTGATCATAGAAATTACTTGGTATTATTCTCTGTTACATCCAACCAATCAAGCACATCACTTATAGTTGATAATCCTAAGATTTTATCCTTTCTTCTTTCATCCAATTGCTCACCAGCAATTCTATCAGACCATCCACCTACTCCAGTGAAGGCTGCAAGCGGTTTTCCAAGCTCCCAAGCAAGAGTGATCTCATTTAAAGTCCCAGCACCTCCTCCCAAGGCAATCACCACATCACTATTCAGTATGATAAGTCGATTCCTCCCTGTTCCCAAATGAGTGGCAATTTTTATCTCAGTATAGCGGTTTCCCTCGTGTGGATTATCTCTAGGAAGTATAGCAATAACTGAATCTGATTTCCAGTTTACTGATTCTCTTGCACCTTTCGCTGTTTGTTCCATGGTGCCCCCCATACCTCCATTTATTATGGTATGGCCAGCATCAATCAGTGCTCTTCCCAGATCAAATGCTATCTTCATTTGCATTTCATTCGCAGTTTCCTGATTCGATCCAATAATTGCCACTCTCATTTATATAATCGTATCACGAGTATTATTTTTATTTTATCTCCTTTTCTTATGGATATCCGGATTCCTGAAAGATTTTTTGCGTTTAGTCAAGCCTAACTGCAAAAAATATGCGCATAACAACCCCTCCTAACAATTATCGCATTTGAACTTAAATTTGTATTTCTAGGGTTTAATATCGTATCTCTATTCAAAAGAAAATTTTGCACATCAGAATTATTTTCTCCATTTTCTCCACCGGTTCCATAGGAAATATATGATTACTTACCGCTTGAACCAATTCTCCAAATTTCCCTTATTTACACGAAGAATTGTGGGTCTACCATGTGCACATGTCCAAGGATTATTACATTTGAGTAACAAATCAAGTACTTCTGCAATCTTGTCATTTGATACATGATAACCCGATCGAATTGATCCATGGCAAGCAAGATTGGCAACCACTCTATACTCTTCTTTATTGAAAATTGTCTCCACATCTCCTTCCTCACCATGTTGTAATGAAGCAATAAATTCTTGGAGAAGGTCGATTATGCCTTCTTTTGTCAATTTACGATTAAAGAATATGGGCACACTAGAAATAAGCAGTTTATCTCCAGCAGAATCTATAATCCCAAGACCAAATTTTTGAAGCAGATCTAGATGATCCAATACAATTTGTTTTTCACTCATGATTAAACAGACCTCAAGAGGTGAAAGTAACTGTTGCTCAAGAATTTTCTTGTTTCTTCTGGCTTCATACCTTTCAAACCATACTCTCTCATCGGAGGCATGAATATCCATCATCCACAATTCATCACCAGCATCAATTACTGCAAATTTCTTCATTACTTGTCCTAATACTTTCATCCCCTGAACGACATGAACCCCTCTATCAGCTAAGAAATCACTACTTGATTTATTTTTTTTCTCTGCTTTTATACTATCTAATTGAGTTCCCAATTCAAAGGGTTCAATCTCCTCCCTTAGACTAGTTTGTAGTAAGATATTCTTTTTAGGTTCTTGTTTATTAGAACTCAGTATTTTTTCATTAATACTCTTCTCTACTAGATCTGGTGTTTTAATAGATCCTAATTTTTTTTTCTGTAACTTAGGTAATTCCCAAGTCTCCTCGAGTGATTGTTCCACAAGAATTGCGATTTCCTGAACAATAGAATCATCTGATCTGAATCTTACTTCCGATTTTTGTGGGTGGACATTGAAATCCACTCCATTTACAGGTCCTGAGATATTAATTGCCAAAACTGGGTAGCTGCTCCTCATTAGTTGTGACCCATAAGCTTTTTCAATACTTTCCTGTATTGAATTATGATGAATCGGTCTTCCATTCACACAAATAAACTGAAGAGATCTATCTTTTCTAGTAAGAATCGGTTTAGAAATTACTCCATCCACCTGCCAAGTTCCTATTTTACCCTTGATGGGAAGTAAATTCTTGGCAATTTCAGCACCAAGAACATCAAACACAACTGCCATCATACCCCTTCTTTTAGGGCTTTCCAGACGAGTAATTAACCCATTCCCAGATTTTTCTTCTAGTTTTATATGCAATTCAGGGTACATTAAACAATAACTTGTGATGAGATGACTGATTCTTTTTCTCTCAGTGGCAGCTGTTTTGAGAAATTTTCTTCTTGCAGGTGTGTTGAAGAATAGACCTGTCACACTCACCTCAGTACCAATCTGGCAATTGCATTTACCAAATTTTACCTTTTTTCCTCCCTCAATAATTATCTCATAACCTTCACCTTGTGCAGTTCTTGATCTGCAATGAACAAGAGAAACTGCTGATATGGATGAGAGTGCCTCTCCTCTGAAACCCAAGGTGCTCACTGAAAGTATATCATCACTCACGATTTTCGAAGTAGTATGCAATTGGAATGCAGTCTCTAGTTCTTCTTCATTAATCCCAAGCCCATTGTCCCGTACGACAACTTTATCCAAACCGGCATTATCAAGAGTAATCACAATCTCCGTTGATTCAGCATCTATGGCATTCTCAACTAATTCTTTCACAATATTGGCTGGTCTCTCAACAACTTCACCCGCAGCAATTCTTGCAACAATATGTGCTGGCAATTTTTGAATTTTCATCTCAACATCTCCTTTAGCTGATGTATCAAATGTAATGCCTCCATAGGAGTAAGCGTGTTGGGATCGATATCTTCTAGTTTCTTTATCAACTCTGGTTTCAAGGTTGTCTTAGGTTCAGAAGGCGCAAACATAGGTACATCAAAATCATCACCAAACCATGTTGTCAATGGAACCTTTCCATCAGCTTCTATCACCAGATCAACCAATTTTTTGGAACTTACTCCTTCTGGATTGACGTCAGCTGCCTTGCTTTCCAAAATCTCGAGAATGCTCCTAGCACGTGAGATGACACTGTCAGGTAGCCCTGCTAGCCTCGCCACCTCCACACCAAATGATTTGTCAGAAGAACCTTTACGTATGGTATGATCAAATATTGGGTTTCCTTTGTCAAATGATATGCTGAAATGGTAATTCTTGCATGCATGAAGTAGATTTTCTAATTCTGCCAACTGATGATAATGTGATGCAATCAAAGTTTTTGGAGGATTTGAGCTATTATGAAGGTATTCTGCAATTGACCAGGCTATGGCTAAGCCATCATATGTAGATGTTCCTCTACCAAGCTCATCAGCAATGATGAGTGAATGCTCAGTTGCATTATTAACCAAATTTGCGGCATCCACCATTTCAACTAGAAATGTAGATTGCCCTGCAACGAGATTATCACTCGCACCAATTCTGGTAAATATTCTGTCAATGACGCCTAAAGACATAGCACTAGCAGGGACAAATGATCCTATTTGAGCCATAATTACTAATAATGCTGTCATTCTTAGATATGAGCTCTTACCTGAAAAATTTGGTCCTGTTATGATATGAACCCTGGAATTTTTGTAATCCATCTCAAGATCGTTTGGTACATATGGCTCTGCATTCAAAGCTTCAATCACAGGATGTCTTCCTCCTCGTATGAGAAGTGTATCATCATCCTTTATTTTTGGCCTACAATAGTTCATCCTCTCAGATAAATAGGCATGAGAACTGAGACAATCAATGACTGCTATAGCATTGGAGGTGATTTGCAGTTGTGGAGTATATTTGGACATTTGATCAAGTACATTCTTGTAAATCAATTGTTCAAGATCAAGTATCTTGATCTCAGCCTCTAGTACATCTTTTTCCCATTCTTTTAATTCCTCAGTGATATATCGTGTTACATTGACCATGACCTGTTTCCTCACATAATGATCAGGGACAAATTTCATATCCTTCTTTGAGACTTCAATAAAGTAACCAATGGAATTGTTTTGCTTAATTTTAATTGATAATCCATATTTCTCCCTCTGTGATTCGATAAATTGATCCATCCAGAGTTGTCCATCATTCATCAATGCACGTAATTTATCAAGTTCCTCATTAAATCCCCTCTTTATTGTTTTTCCCTCACCAACATTTCCCTCAGGATCATCTGCTATGGATCTTCGAATTAGATGTGCAAGATCCTCACAAGGGTCAATTGATTGGAGTAATCCTTTGGGAAAATGTGTACGGTACTGTTTTAATTTATTGACTAGTTCAGGTAAACTCTCAAGTGATTCTGCTAGTCGAATCAATTCAGTAGCCTTGGCATGACCCATAGAAATTCGAGTTATTAATCGTTCAATATCTCCCATCCCCTCCATGGAATATCTCACCTCATTATGTAGCACAGTTTCATTTCGAAATAATTCAACTGCATGTAATCTTTCATCTATCAAGAGTTTCTCTGCTAACGGATTTGCTATCCAGTGCCGTAATAAACGAGATCCCATCGGTGTGACTGTTTCATTTAGTAACTGGTACAAACTGCCATAACTAGTATTATCCTGAGTATTACTAAACAATTCTAGACTCTTTATTGCAGTGGCATCTAATGTCATGGTATGATCAATATCGAAACCCTTTAACTTGCTAATATGAGGAAAAGAGGTGAATTGCGTCTCTTTGAGATACTTAATCAACCCACCTGCAGTGGATAATGCTAGATCGTCATCGTAAAAACCAAATCCCTGCATGGTTTTGACCTTGAATTGCTGCTTTAACACATCTATCGCATAACTATTCTCCAGCCATAATGGAGAAATCGGTGTGAGAATAATATCATTGTCAATGGAGATCCCAAAGATGTCTTTCTCAAATTTCTCATCTTGATGATGTAGGATTTCCACAGGTGAATATTTGATAAATGCACGTAGTAATTTTTTTGGCTCAGAGAAGCTAGCTGCCCTGAAATCTCCAGTAGATAAATCACATACAGCCAGAGCATATCGAATTACACGTTTATCCTTAATGCGATGGACAGAAGCTATGTAATTATTTTTTCCTGGCTGTAGCATACTATCCTCTGTCACAGTACCTCGGGTCACAATTCTTGTAAGTTCTCTCTTTATAGTTCCTTTGGTTTGTTTTGCATCTTCCATTTGGTCTATAATCGCTACTCGGTATCCTGCTTGAACTAATCTTGCTACATAGGTATCAAGTGATCTTACTGGAACTCCGGCCATGGGGTAGGTTGTATCTGCGATTTTACGTTTAGTGAGTTGAATATCCAGAATTTTAGAAGCTCGTTCAGCATCATCATAGAATAATTCATAGAAATCACCTACTCTACAGAAGATAATGGGTCCCTCAGATTGACTATCCTTCTGTAATTTCTGCTTAATGCTTAACCATTGTCTCATCATCGGAGTTGTATTGGCATGAGGATAATCGAAGCTCAACAATTCAAGGAAATAGCGTTTCTATTTTAAGTTTGGTATAATTTTATTGAAGATTTCAAAACCAATCAGATAAAGAGGTCTGAGCCTCCATCATAGCTTCTCTGTCAAGAAAACTGAAGCTTCTTCCAATCAAGGCTTTTAAATCAAGAAGATAATGGTAACCACTGTTTTCTACAATTATTATAGAACCTTTCAATGAAATGATTTTCCCTCCGAATTCCTGATCCTTTTTCACACTTATTTCAGTTATTGATCCATCAGGAATAGCATCACCATAATATGATTGTAAATCAATAATTTTTGGATTTTCAAGATGTGAGACTCTTCCTTTTTTAAATTCTTTTTCTATGATTTTCTCAACATCCAAAATATATCGATCCAAAGCTAGATAATCATTCTCACTAGGTTTCCTTTGAATTTGTTTTATTTTCTGAGAATTTCGTATTTGTAATTTTAGATTAAGCTCCTCAGAAAGTAATTGTTCTAACCGTCTTGCTTCAAGTCCAGGGGCTACCGCTATTTGCGCGGCATACTCGCTTCCTTGTTCTATCCATCGCTTTGGAAGACTTAGGGACACTCCTACTTTATGTAAACCAGCTATCGATGTTAAATAAACTGCTGTTTTCTTTGGTTTACACATTTCTTTGGCTAATTGAGTAGAAGGATTACAAAAAACTCCAGTGCACGTCATTCGACAATCGTAAAAATTCTGCATTTTACAATCATTGCATTGTCTCCCAGTTGTAATTGTCACACTCCTATCCAAATTATCTTCCTGTTTCTGTGAATTGCTATAACAGCTGATCCATTCTCCTCTTCCTACTTCTGAACCAATACAGTACCTTTCTTCATGTATCACGAAGTGTATCCTCTCTCCAGCTGCTAATGATTTCCTGATTATCTTATCACTATTGATCGCAGTGTATTCAAATACTGGTGAGATAGGGTTTTTTACCCAACGTGATCCCATAAAAATGTACATCAAATACGTCCTCTACTTTTGTGAATAATCTGGGGTTATACCATTGATAACCTGAATGGCAATAGATGCAGCATTTCGGACATCTTCTTCTTCTGCACCATTATTTACAACTTTTTCTAGAACAGGTAGTGCTCGTCGGTCCTTAAAAGCACCTAAGGTATTTATTGCAGTCTTTCTAACCAATTTATCCTTATCTGTATCCACTGCTTGGATCAATGCTTCAACAGCACTAAGATCTGCAATCCATCCCAAACTTTGAATGGCTGAAACTCGGGTAAAGGAGTAACTATCCTGCTGAATAGCTTCAATTAGGTAAGGTATTACTTCGATGTTTCTGATTCTACCCAATTTGATGGCTGCTGCTTTTCTTGTTTCTGGATGGCCATAACGCAATTCATCCACAACTTCAGCAATCTGCTCCTTAATCAGTTTTTTTTCAGTCATCTAAGAGATAAATCTCAAATCAGTATTTTAATATTTGCCATAAAAGAAGAAATTTATTAAATTTCTAGTATTGAAAAAAACCGTGGTTTATTGTAAAGAAAAAAACTGGCTTAAATAAACTGTAAGCTACTCAGTGATTTTTGTGAACAACACTTAGTTTAATAAGATTAATTTATAACGGGTAATATAGGGAAGGCTTCAATTCCTTGGTCGACTAATATGAGTAGCAATCCACTAATTGAAATTATTGAGGCTAATGAGTCAAAGATCTTTGCTTTATTCAAAATATCTTCTGGACGGTTAAATCATGAGATTAAATCCGGTGAGAAGGCAGATTTTCTTGAAATTAAAGTATTGAATGAAGAAGCCAAATTAGCTGGTATCGTATGGTTTTTTGGTCACCGCAGAGCATATATTCAAGATGTTAGAAATCTTGTAGAGCGGAAGAAAAAACAACAAATCACTTTTTATCTTGTTGCTGGAGAGGGAACCACCTCTGCAGGGAAGAAAGAGCTTAAGTCAAATGATATTACAATCGTTAAAAACCTAGATGACGTCAAAGCTACAAGTGCTAAGAAGAAAAGGAAGGTTAAACCATCTCAAGTAAAGAAGGAAGAGATTGGGGTTGAGGATGATGCCATCCTCAAAAATCCAACTGAGATAGTGAAACGAGCTGAGACACTAATAAAATTGCGAGAACCAGAGATTATCAAAGCAGAGAGGACTAATTACTCAAATTATGTGGCTTTGGATTTAAAGGGTTATACTTCCACCAATGATCTCATAGCTGTTGTCAGAACAATAGATATGCCAAGCATTGGAGTTAACCATGTTCGTGATTTTATTGAGACAATCGATCCTGAAGATGAAAATATATCATTAACCATGATGTCAATGGAGAAATTCACCCCCGCTGCAAAGAAAGAAGGTGAGGCTAAGCAGCTCCAACTCATACCTATGAAGCTACTCAAGGAGAAGGATGTGCTTAGGCATGATAAGGATCTTATTGATCGTTTAAACTGGGGTATCCGGGATATGATGACCCAACTAGGATACGTTCCCAAGAAACGAAAGGATAAGGAATTTATCAGGATTGAAACCGGCTCTGATAATCTAGGTACATATATGTATTCTGAGATGAAACTTGATAACGCAGTCGAAGGAAAGAAAGGACAAAAAGCTAATATAAAATCTCTTCTCACTCTTATTCCCACCGAGGAGGTAGTTCGTGTGGCAACAATTCGTGAATTCAAAGAACAGATGGTCTCCCTCAAAATAGATGAAGGTTGGATTGTCGCTGTGAAAAGATTTACCTATACTGCCGATAGAGAGGCTGCTGAGGGGAACATCAAATTATTGAAGAAGAATCACCCCATTTTCAATATCTACAGTCATAGATTGGTTCCAGAGCATCAGTTGATGTCCAAAGAGGAAATAAAGGAAATGCTCAAATCATATAATGCCAAACTAAAGCACTTACCTAGAATCTATGAGGATGATCATGGTGTGCTTGTACTTGGTGCCAAACCTGGAGATGTAGTGCGGATTATCAGAAATAAGGATTCATACGCATATAGAATTGTAGTTTCAAGAATTGAGTAAGAAATAGTAAATTTTCACGACTGCACCCATCATTGTTGGATATATTAATAATCAATTGAATAATCATAACATCTATGGAATTTTCTTCTCGAAGATCACCTGTTCATGGTAGAAGAGGTATTGTGGCAACATCACAACCTCTCGCAGCTGAGGCAGGAATGAGAATGCTACAGAAAGGAGGTAATGCTGCTGATGCGGCTGTAGCAACTGCAGCAGCACTTAATGTTACAGAACCTACCAGCACCGGTATTGGTGGTGATTGTTTCGCCTTGTTCTATGATTCTAAAACAAAAAATGTATCCGGTGTAAATGGATCAGGAAGGGCTCCAAAAGATCTAACTCTAGATTTACTGGCTGAACAGGGTTTCACTGAGAGTCTTCCTAGGTTCCATCCACATACTGTTACAGTACCAGGAGCAGCAGCTGGATGGATAGATACACTCTCAAAACATGGAACCATGGATATCAAAACTGTTCTCCAACCAGCAATCGAACTCGCTAGAGATGGTTTTCCAGTATCCTTGATCACAGCTCGTGCATGGGATCGAGGTAGAGTACAACTAAATAATGGTCCTAATGCTTCTGAGATGCTTATTGGAGATCGTGCACCAAAATTTGGCGAAATGATGAAATTACCAAATCTTGCTAATACATTTGAAATGCTTGCAGAACATGGTAAGCCAGGGTTTTATGAGGGAACTATTGCAAAGAATATAGTTGAATTGTTGGGTTCGATGGGTGGGGTTATGTCTCTTGATGATTTAAAATCCCACCAATCTACTTTCGATACTCCAATTTCAGTAAATTACCATGGAGTGGATGTATTTGAAATCCCACCTAATGGACAGGGAATTACTGCTTTGCTGGCTTTAAACATCCTTGAAGAATTTGATTTAGCCTCCATGAACCCTCTATCCACTGACTACTACCATATCTTTATTGAAGCACTGCGTATTGCATTCGCAGATAGCAGATGGTTTGTATCTGATCCTGAATTTTCAAATATACCAATAGAAGGGTTACTATCCAAGGATTATGCAACTGAAAGACGACAAATTATTAATCCAAAAAGAGCAACAATTGATACTAAACACGGCTCACCTGTATCTTCTTCAGGTACAGTATACCTTTCTGTTGTTGATGGAGATGGAAATGCCTGTTCTTTTATCAATTCCAATTATATGGGATTTGGTACGGGATTAATTCCAAAAGGAGGAGGATTTACTTTGCAGAACCGAGGCCATAATTTCAGCCTTGAAAAAGGTCATCCAAATGCACTCTCACCTGGCAAAAGACCATATCACACCATCATCCCTGCAATGGCAACCAAGGAAGGTGAATTATATGCCTCTTTTGGTGTGATGGGGGGTTTTATGCAACCACAAGGTCATGCATTGGTTCTGAGCCACTTAGTGGATCAGAAGATGGACCCACAAATGGCGCTAGACCATCCTCGTTTCTGTATTACTGATGGGAGTTCTGGGGGCAAAGTTGCCCTTGAAGAAGGAATACCGGTTCATGTAATGAGCCAACTTGCTAGTATGGGTCATGATGTTGTTCCGACTGCAGGTATGGCAAGAATGATTTTTGGTAGAGGTCAGATAATTATGCGAGATGCAGAATCCGGAGCCTTGACTGCTGGTTCTGATCCAAGGGCTGATGGACAGGCAATAGCTTGGTGATTATTTACGAAAATAATCTATCTTCGAAATAAATTCTAATTTCTGAATTATTACATATTTTTCAAAAAAAATATTATAGCTAAGAAATTTATTTATATTTATTTAAAAATTGTTTCAAAATTAATTGTCACAACTTTTCGACGGTAAGCCTATAGTATCATTCTTATCAGCAGAAAATAAATTGTACCCAGGATTCGATTGAACCCAACAAATTCTAAAAGTGAGGGTCAGCAATGACTAGACCGAATAATTCAAATTATAGAAACTTCACATTTGAGTTATTTTATTCATTCTTCTTTCTATAAATTTATCATTTATAGGGGGTAGACTCATATTTTAGGAATCATACAATTTTTTTAAATGACTGGATTGAGAAAATCTTAGATTATTTATTCTTCTGAACATGATCGAGTTACCAAATCGATTGAATATCTCATTATTAAAATATGATTAATTTTGGTAAGCAAGATGCTCTTTAGCATGACTTCTGATAGATAGCTATCTTAATATCCTGATCTTGCGAACCCTAAAGGGTAATGATAAATAAAATCGATGTCTTCAGGTGATAGAATCTGATTATAAATTCTGAAATCATCAAGATATCCATAATAATCATAATATCCATTATACCATGTTCCTAAATTACTATTTCCAGCACCAATTTCTGAATTAACTCCTGTATAAGATGCTTTCAGTAAATTATTTACATATATTTTTGCTTCGTTTGTTGAACCATCCCAAGTCATTACTATATGATAAAACCTAAATGTTGATGTAATAACATTATTACTCGTTGTAGCATATGATCCGGAAACACCTCCTCGAATTTTTCCATAATCATCCAAACTTATAAATAAACCATTTTCACCTTTATTGAAAATTTTTTGATAATTTCGATTCAGTGTTTCTGGTTTTATCCACATAGATAACGATATTTGGTTATAATTTTCTAATGTATAAAATTGATTTCCAAAAGAAATATAATCATTAGTTCCATCAAAATAAGCAGCTTGGCCATATTTTCCTGTTGGAGAATTGATAACGTTACCTTTCACAGTACCATCAACAGGTTCATGAAACCAAAAATAATCTTTAAAGTCATTATCAAATGTATAATAATGAATTAATCTACTATCTCGATGAAATTTTTCTATGGCCCCAGCTGTGAGCTGTATAGCTAAAGGTAATAGTTGAGAAATCGCAGCCTCTGCATGGGCTCCATTGTTATCATGAAAATCACCATAGTCATCAACCAGATATGCTTTATCTTGTGCTATTGAAGCTGCATGCTTTAAATAAAGAAATATTGATTTATGGTGATTATAGCTTCTATAATACAATGGAGCTAAATATGATTCAAAAATGGGATCTATTGCATCTCCATAGGTTTTAATAGTATCTAACTTATCTTCGACCAAGCTTTCATATTCTGAATGATAGTTTGAACTTGATATAGGTTGATTATTTGCGTGTTGTGGTACAGTTAAATCCTGAATGAAATGAAGTGTTCGACCCAGATAATAATAAGCATTGTACTTATTCACATTTATTCTTTGAATGGCTAATTCGTAATTTTGAATGGTCGCAAGCCCCGCACCATTACGTTCAATATCTCCACCATACCAAAAATGCCAACTATCAAAAGTTGAATGTGCATCACCAAATTCATCTACATCATTTAATCCTTTACAAATTATATATTCATAATTGCTAGCTTCAAAAGCAAGGTCATTGTAACCACTATATTCTAATGATTCTAAAGCTTCAAGAAAAATTATATCATGAGCACTATTACCGCAGCCATTAGTACCTGCATGATATGCACTAGTAAAATTTGATTTGCTATTGAAGGGTATAAATAAAACTAGTATCATTACTGATAGTATTAATTTGTTTCTCCTCATATTATTTCAAAATCCATTAATTATTGAGTATAATAACTCATACTATAATAAAATATTTTCCATTTATTTGATTTGGTTGATAGGTAAACTATCGTAAAGAATGAAATAGAGAATGATATAGTTAGCTACAGAAAGCTAGCTCAGTACTCGCGAAATATCAATTAAATAATTAATTTATATAATAATTCACTAGATAAAAGAAAGATTCAAAAGATGTCATTTTTACCTGATTTTGCAACAAATCATGATTAGAGGAAAAAATGACATGAGAAGATCTCGACTTCTCAGCCAAAAAGTTATAGTTCGAGCGATGGAGCAATGTAAAAATTTCGTTGCTCCTTCACTGTGTTACAGCGAAGATGAGCTTTTCAAAGCTCTTTTGCATTCTGCAATTGAGAAAACATCTCTAGAAGATGTTTGTGAAAGTCAGCGATCTAGATTTAGGAAATTTCCAACTTCAGAGACTGTTTTCAACAGAATTGGGAAAAAATTTGATCAAGTTAGCCAGGAAGAACTTGAAATCAGATTTTCTGATTTGTTTCAGAGTTATGCTCTGAAACATCCATATGTGAAACCAAACCTAAATGCATTTCTGGCAGTTGATCTCCATGATGAAAAATTTTTTGGAGAGGATATTGTTGAGAATCAGGTGATCTGGAACATGAGATCCAATCGGAAGCGCCGACAGGCATTTCGATTTGCCACATTATCGATTGTGGCGGACGAGAAAGAACTTTTAGACTTCCCAATCACTTTAGCAATCATTTATGTCTACCGAAAGGAGAAAATTCTTGATGTTTTGAAACGTTTACTTTCCAGATTAAAAATTCAGATCAAAATCTCAATGATTTTGATGGATGGTGAGTTTGCAACTCACCCAATCTTCAAATTTTTGGATTCTCAGTCGATTCCTTTCATTTCAAGAGGAAGATACAAATCAGATAAAACATATCCAAAAATCACGAGAAATGGCTTCCTGTACAAATATTCAGGAAAAGTGCCTGTTGTCGGGCACATTTTCAAGTTTGGAGAATCCAAAAGAAATCGGCGGAAAGACAAAAATATTCTTGTTTTGGCAAGCACAACTGCGAATATCAAGCGAAAACGTGTCAAAGAGATCTACAGTCGAAGGTTTAGAATTGAAAATAACTATAGACAAGCCAAGGTCACTAAAATTAGAACAACCACACGGAACTTGAAATTCCGGTGGTTGCTCTGGTCGATCTCACATTTTTTGGAAGTGATTTGGACAATTTGCAGGTACATGCACGGATTCGCAAAAATTAATTTATATCACGCAAGACAACGTGAATTCAACCGAATTCTCGAAGAATCCTTACGAAATTTGAAGTTAGAGGTTTTGGCGTGATGAATCTCGATTTAATAAAGGGGGTGATTGAGGAATCGTAAGTACTGAGCTACCTAGTTGACTAAAAAGAATCTACAGTAAGCTTTGGATCATCCGACGGGTGGCAAATATATTGTCAATCAAATTGCTTTATATAACAATTAGAGGACCTCAATAATTTAACAATACTTCTTGATCAAAAAGAATTTCTACCAATATGTCTCGGTTGTACAAATTAATCTAGTGAGATTTGTCAAGATTTTTAAAAATTAGAAATCAAAATCAGGTAGTTCTGGGATATCATCTTCTTTATCATCATCGTCCTTTGAATCTTTCTTCTCAGGTTCAACATCTCGTATTGTTGCCTGTAACCCTCCAGGTCGGTCATTTGGGTCCTGTTTTGGTGTATCATCACCTTCTGCAGATTTTGCTCTACGTTTGGCAAGTAATTGGGCTAATTCTCCCATATGCCCTCCTCCAGGTGGGGCAGGTGCTTCCTTTGCTGGAGCATCACCAACAGGTGCCTTTTTCAAACCTGCTAACCCTGCAGAAATCTGTCCAGCTAATCCTCCTCCAGGTCCACCAGGCCCACCAGGGCCACCGGGTCCAGGACCACCTGGACCTGGCCCAGCAGGTGCTGGTCCAGAACTTGGTCCGGGACTTTTCTTGAGTAAATCAGGTCCTACTGCTTTTGGAGCTGAGGATAGATTAGGTCCTCCTGATGGAGCTGAGGACAGATTAGGTCCTCCTGATGGTTTTGCACCTAAATTAGGTCCTCCTGCAGGTGGACTTCCAAGATTGGGTCCTCCCCCTCCTCCGAGTTTTGGTGCTCCTCCTGCCTTTGGCATGCCTACTTTCACAGGTCCTCCTGGTGTTGGTGCTCCTGCACTTGGAAGTCCTACAGGTCCAGCTCCTGGTCCAGTACTTGGTCCACCTAAACTAGGCCCACCTGCATCTGGTTTAGCATCTTTCTTCTCAGAAGCAGATACAGGTGCGGCTGGTGCGTCTCCTGAAGTACGATACCTTAATAATGAACGTATTAACTGTGTGGGTGTTTGGCCCGTGCTAGCAATGAAATCTAAATCTTGTTGCTGTAATTCTATTGTAACACTCAAATTATCTAGATCTGCAACACTTGCACTTTTAATCTTGGTTTTCTCCTTATCAAACTCTGATACGGTAGAAAGCTTTTCAATTGAATCGACTCCTTGATCCCTCAAAGTCTCTGAGATAAGGCGCAATGCTGATTCAGGACGTTTATATCCACCGAATCTAGCAACTGCCGTTAGATCCTTAGTTATCCAATACTGTTGGAGAAGAGCACGTTTTCTGAAATCCATGGCCGTCCATCGTTCAACAATTGGTCTATCCTTCTGAATTCGTTTCAACCAATTTGTAATGGCTGATTCGCTCATTTTTCCTTTGGTTGCCCCTGTGGTGATGAAATAGTATGGAACAGGACTCAGGGCTCGTCTTCTCCACTTTTCATATACCTTAAGATAGCTTATAGTTCTTCTTGGTAGCAAAATGGTTCTGAATTCATCCTCATTGCGTAAGGATCGAATCGTTACCTGTCGAGCTTCAATATCAACATCAGACATGGTGAGATTTGTCAATTCTTTAAGTTTGATACCTGTTGAGAAAAAGAAAATTAAGATGGTTCTATCTCTAATACTTTTGGTTTTTAGAAGTAGTTTATCAAGATCCTTGTTGGTAATGATCCCTCTTCCAACACGTTCCTGTCTCTTTTTTCTCCTCTTTTTTGGTTTAATTTCTTCCTTTGTATCACTTTCAGCTAATTGTTGTAGTACACTGGCAGTATCATCAGTGGAGACCTTTACTTCTTCTCTACCCTCTTCCTTTGCTTTTCTCTCCATCTTCAGGAAAAGATCCATGGGATTATCCCATTTATAAGATCCAGCTTGAATCAAAGTACGATAAAAGGTAGATAATACTGTTCTGTTGGTTTTACTATCTGAATCCAAGAAGAATTTTTTGATATCATCAACTGTTATATCCCAAAGACTACGTTTGTGAATAGATAGAAATTCAGCCAACTCATCAATGACATTGATATATCTTACTCTGGTTGTTGGTGCAAGACGATTATACTTGTTGAAAATCTCTATAGCTTCTTTGTTTTTGGCATCGATTTTCTTCTTCCTGGAGAATGGTCTGTATGACACGTTAGTCTTCTTCCTCCTCCGATACCAATGTGAATCCGATTTCGAAGGCTGCTTCCTCTATAGCATCTGTAATGAGTGCCTCCTTCCATCCAGGCATATTATCCAATTGATTATTAAGATAATTCTTGAGTGTAGGATCAAGTTCAATATGCTTTGTCACCAAATCCAAATCCATCACTCTGCCTTGATCAGCGATATATTTCTTAACCCTTTCATATATAGTTTTCTCGAAATCAATATCAAGAATATCAGACGTATCATCGTCTTTCTCTTCTTCTCCTTTCAATTGTGCAATTTTCTTGGATCTTGTGGTTTGCAGTTTCTGCGAATCTATCAAAGTACGAGCCAATGAGTTGAACATATCCTGAAGCATATTCAATCTGAAATCCATTCTCTGCTCGAGATTTAACAGTGAAGAAACAACTAAATTGAGTAATTCATCCTCCTCGGATTCCTCCTCCTCTTCAATTACTTCTTCTTTCTTGAACACATAATCCTCAACGATTTTATTCACTACAGCAGTCAGGGAGCTTTTATTTTCCTCTGCATATTTATATAATTCATTTTTCAAATCCTTTCGTATTCTAACATGAATAAAGCTATAATCTGTGTCTTTTTCCTCAATTTTTGATCTAGTTGATTCTTTGGCAGAAGACATGTGTTACAATAATAGGTTAAATGTTTACAGTATTAAATCTTATCAATTCTGTATTAAAAAAAATACGTATGATATCAGGATATATCTATCTTTGCTTCATCATTTGAGTATAACAGTTAAAAGTAGCTAGTCTATCAGATTACTAACGTGAATAAATAATGTTCAGTAAGAAGAATAAGACGATATTCGATTATTATGAGGGTCACGAACCGTATTTTGAGATAGAAACCATGGCAAAACCGAATTATCTGGAGGGAACAGCACCACCAGAGCATATGGAACTTTTCAAAATAATGGAGGAATACTTTGATTTACTACATCCTGCCGTTCAGGATTACATCAATAGTGTTGCAGTAGTGATTAATAATATGTCCAAAGAACTCGCTGAATCTCGGGATAATATTGAAAATGCTAGAAGACAATTAACTTTTGAACAGCAAAATGTTTCTGATTATGCAGATGAGATCAGAGGTTTGAAAGGAGAACTCCAGAACCTGTTTGTTATAAAAAGAGATCTTGAAACTCGTCTGGAAGATGAACGAGAAATGCTACAAGCTCAGTTCAATGAGGAGAAACGTGCTCTACAACTTCTCGCCGATTCAGGTGGCGGTAGTGTTGATATGAATGCTCTGATGGAGAAGATGAAAGCCGGAGCTGGCGATTCAGAAGAAGTGAAGAGATTACAGAAGAAAGTATCAACCCTTGAACAGCAGATCAAGGAAGAACGTGAGGAGAATGAACGTATCCAAGGAGAATTGAGTATGAGTTTCATGGAGAAAGCGGTTAAGCAGGATGAAATTATTCAAAATCTCAAAGCAAGACTTGGGACATCATAATCCAATATTATCTAAACTCATGCATTTCATCAATTGAAAAATAAAGTACAGATTTACCAAATATCTTGATTTATCTGAGGTGTTTCCTCTAGAATATTTTGCATTATTTTTAAAAAATTAAGAAGCTCTACACGTAATCCTTGTAGCAATTTCTGACCCAAAAATGTCAAGGAATATTCTGTTCTCAATTTATTGCTTTCTTCAACTATGATTCGTTCTGAACTTACTATCCCATCATGTTTTAAACCTGCAAGTAAGGGGTAAATATTTGATCCAGCGATATTTATTTCCGCATTTGTTTCATGATATATATCTTGAGTGAGCTGATAGGGATAATTTTTCTCAACCGATAAAAAATATAGGATCAATGGCTTTGCAAAGCCTTTTTTGTATTCGGTGGCCCATTTCAATACCAGATCCTCAATGAATTCCTCTGACATATATACCTATGAATCTATATATATATATTAATACTCATATACAGAAATGAATTAGTGCAATATCGAGAGTTATTTAAAAGAAAAAAGTGGTACAACGTATAGAAGGAACTAGAAATGACACAAGATGTACAGAAAGTATCCGGTGTAGGTCCAAAAGCGGCCGAGAGATTAAAAGATGCTAACATATCTACTGCTGAGGAATTAGCTGGATCAACAGCTGAGATGCTCATGGACGTAGGATTCACAGAAAATCGTGCTAATAAATTCATTGAGGCAGCTAATTTACTCGTAAAATCTGTAGGATCCAAACCAGTTGCACCAAAGGCTTCTACTGAAGTTGAAGAAGAGCCAGAAGACATTAAGGTTGAAGAAGTCGAGGAAGATACACAAAAAACGAAACCAAAACGCGCACCAAAGAAGAAATCTAAGAAACCTGCATCTGAGGAGGAGCTAGAAGAAGTCGTTGAAGAGAAACCAAAGAAAGCACCAAAGAAAAAGGTAGAGGAAGAACCAGAAGAAGTTGTCGAGGAGAAACCCAAGAAAACACCTAAGAAGAAAAAGGTAGAGGATGAACCAGAAGAAATTGTCGAGGAGAAACCCAAGAAAACACCTAAGAAGAAAAAGGTAGAGGACGAACCCAAGAAGTCCACTAAAACCAAGGATTCCCTTCGTGAAGATCAAAGGTCTCCCCGTCCAAAGGGTATACCTACAAAGAAAAAACGAGGTGTACAGGTTCGATCTCTAACAGAGGAAGAAGCAGAGTTTCAACGTGTTGAAAAGAGAGAGACTGGATGGGCAGTACAAGCTAAAGCTCTATCTGAGGAGGAAAGAGAGGAAAAGAGAAGAAGATTGGATGAAATGAATAAGGCAGCCAAAATCACTCGTCCTATTCCTACCAAACCAGAGCCAATAAAAGCTACCAAAAAGGCTAAGAAAGCAAAATCGGATAGACCTGTTAAGATTGAGAAAACCTCCAAAGTAGTTGAGAAGAAGGCAAAGATGGAAAGGGTAATCATTGATTACTATACCATGGATGATATCAAGGCAGAGGAATTCCAACCTAAGAGGCGTGGAGTTGCAGCAAATAAAAGTGGAGTAATTAAGCCTCGTGCAGAACTTAAAAAAGGCACAGAGATTGGAACCATTTCTTCAGTACGAAGATCAAGAAGAGTGCTGCATGAGAGACAGCTTATTGTTGATCTCAGTATAGATATGGCTCCTGATTCCCTTGTTGGTCAGAAAGTCTATTTCATCTATCCAGATAATGAGATGAAGGTTGCGGGTTCAATTGCTAAGAGATTTGGAAAAGCAAGCTCAGGAAAGGTACTTGTAAATTTCAAGAAGGGTATTAGACCTGAGGCAATGGCCCAGAAAATATTCATCAAATAAGTCTAAATGAATTAGGTTTAGAAATAAATATTTACAATATAACTGCACTTGTCATTGAGAAAATAAACATTAGTAATATGAGTTCCCAGAATCAAATTGAGGATATATCACATTCATCCCAAAAATACTAGAAATTATGGTTTCCCTTAGATGATTCTTCAGTACTTGCATTTAATTAAAGGATTAATAATTAATTATATTCATGAGTTATTTAGTACTAATTAGATCTATAGAATTGGTTTAGGTTCATTTACAATGATCAAGGTCTACATTCTAACATATAGTTGTCGATTTTGACTGAAATACTGGTTTAAAGATCCTCAGAGTGGTAATGCAATGGGTTGAAATCTACTTCTTCTTCATTGAAGTGATACTTGTGAATGCATATTTCTAACAGATCATGGTATTCCTGATTATTTATTTTATTTTCTTGATTAAAGTATTGGAGTCCTCTGAAAATTACTCCAATATCAGTAATAGCTTGCATAAGAATTGAGGCTTTCATATCTAAATCTGCATCTAGTATTAGGATTTTCTCAATAACAGTTTTTGAAATTGCCTCATCTGATATAGTAGTAGCTAATCTGTTACGTTGGTCAGCTAGACTATCGAACTCTTTTCCCAAGGGTTGTGTAACTCCAATAAATTACCAATCGATTTCAGATTTATAAAACTATTGAGAATGTGATTTTAAGGCTTTAGAAAATATTTACAAATTTGATACAATAATTATTTTTAATCTTCTGAATAGGTAAGGGGGTTGAAATGGACATCCTGCTCATTTGCTTGATATCCGTCAATGCAATACTGTGTGATACTTTTGTATTCTTCCTCTGACATCATGCCAATATTAAATTGATGTTTAAGAATTCCAAATATCATTCCCATATCTGGAACAGCTTCAATTAATATATTTGCCTTCATAATAGGTTCAGTATCCAGTTCTAGTATCTTTTTAATTATAGTTTCATAAATTTCTTGATCGCTAATACTTGCAACTTCAGCCTCTCGTTGCCTAGCCATCTCGTCAATTTCAGTTACCACAGTTTTTGTGTCTCCAGCAATTGATAGTCAAAATATGGGTTTAAAAAAGCTATGCCGACAGAGTTCCTTTTTTATTTAGATCTTCGTACTCACAACGTATCAATTGAATTTTCAAACTGACGAGAAAAATGCTAAGGCCATTTGGCTAGTTACTGAATATTGTTGATTTAATTGTAAGGGCAAGCAATAATCAAATTAATTACTAGACTGTCTCAAAAACTTGTTAGGTTACTTAGTTTTTAATAGCGCTTGCTATCCAAATAGCATTATGAAACAACCGCCGCAGAACCTAGCTTTGCTTATTATTGATGGGTTTGGAATTGCACCTGATGGGCCTGGAAATGCAATTTCCATTGCAAAAACACCAACTTGGGATTACCTTCAAAGAACCTACCCACATATAGGCATTGATGCTTCAGGAAACCATGTAGGTCTTCCAGATGGTTATATGGGCAATTCAGAGGTTGGACATTTAACTATAGGTACTGGTAGAATTACTTTTCAATCATTTGAAAATATAAATCGGTCAATTAGAGATGGTTCACTCTCTAGTAATTCAGTAATTACTCAAATTCGAGATCATCTTAAATCCAGAGGTAGATTACATTTAATGGGATTAGTCTCGGATGGTGGCGTTCACTCTCATCAAGATCATCTTTATGAGTTATTGCGGATATTCTCAAAAGATTCATTTGATCGTTTTGTTCATGCCTTCACTGATGGTAGAGACACCCCTCCCACTAGTGCACGACAATATATTATTGATTTGCTACCCAAATTAGAAGGAGCAAGACTAGCATCAGTTATTGGACGATATTATGTCATGGATAGAGATAAAAAATGGGATCGTACAGAGATCGCCTTTGATATGCTTACTCAAATGGAAACATACCCAGTAGTAGATTCAGTTGATGAAATTCAGAGAAGGTATGATATGGGTGAGACAGATGAATTTCTCAAACCTATTGTCAGTGATGTTGATGGATCAATAAGAGATAATGATGCAGTTCTTTTCTTCAACTTCAGACCTGATCGTGCTCGTCAGATCACAATGGTTCTAAATTCATTACACAATTTGAACAAGAAAGTTCCGAAGAATCTATGCTATACTACCATGACTCAATATGAAGAATCATGGATGTTCCCTAGTCTATTTCCAGCAGCAAAAATTACAAATAGCCTTGCTGAGATGATCTCTAAAACAGGTTTTACACAATCTCATGTTGCAGAAACTGAAAAATATGCACATGTAACATTCTTCCTTAATGGTGGTGTTGAAACTCCATTTGAAAATGAAGATAGAATCCTTATTCCAAGTTTAAAGGTTGCCACTTATGATCTTCAACCTTCCATGTCTACAATAGCGATAGCAGAAGCTGCAGTAAAGGAAATAGACAGGCGCCAAAATTTCGTTGTCATCAATATCGCTGCACCTGATATGGTCGGACATACTGGGAAAATTGATGCCACTGTAGAGGCTTTAGAGGTTACTGATAAGGCAATTAAAATGATCTATGATTCCTGCAAGAGAAATGATTTCATTTTGATTATTACTTCCGATCATGGTAATTGTGAGAAAATGTTGCATGGTGATGCTCCCCATACGGCCCATACAACTAATTTCGTTCCATTTCTCATTACAAAGAATGTTAGTTTAAATGATACTGGTGGATTATCCAATATTGCTCCAACTATTCTTCAATTGCTTAACATTAATAAACCAGATAATATGACATCAGATTCACTGATTCAATAAATGACTGTATCATCACCATCTGCTATTCTTGAGAGTGTTTCTCTACCTATTTCAGTAATGGCAAATACATTGATTACTCCCATTTTTGAGGATTCGACTAAAGACCTCTGAAGTAGAAAGTCGATTGCCTTCATTAAATCATTTTGATCTGGTTTTTTTGCTGCAAACCGATATAACCCCTCTAATTGTACCATAAGATCAGCATCTGAATATCGTTTTATATTTAAGATAGTTTTTGAGCTGTTTAACATCTCAAGAATATTCAATCTTAACATTTGATCAAAATTATCAGACATAGTGGTCATAAGAGGATTGAATTTAATATATATTCCGATAAGAATACTGACTTGTGTAATTTCCTTCATAAATTTATCTTATACTAAAACAGAGTGAAATAATTTATTAAATTCAATCACTTTAGATATTTAGTGAGCCCAGATTACCGATCACTAGCAAGAAAATTTGATGAATTAATCAAACGCCAGGATATTGAAGGTGCACTCAAAATAGGTTACTCTGCAGTAATGGATTTTGATTTGGAACGAGAGTATTCTAATTCAATCAACTTCATTGAGAAGATGATCAACAGTATTGAGGAACCAACTACTATCTCGAAATTAATGGCACATCTGATATTAAGAGGATTGATTTCTGGTGATACTATCAAGGTGAAGGATTACAGGGAGAAATTGCAGCAATATAAGGTCACTCCAATGGCAAATTTGGTGGATGAAATGTTATACCAAAAGGAATTCAGCATCGAAAATCAATTTATCTTAGATTCAATTGAAAAACAAACGATATTTGGAAAATTTGAGCCGATCGAGGATATTCCATTTATTGAATTCGAGAATGAGGATGCTGTTTATAGTCTTGAAGATTACTTTAGTTATGGTAGATATATTGTGAACCTTATCCAGCTTAGTTCTAGTTTCCATCACTCACTGAATATTGATATTGGTGAGTCAATGGATGTGAACATTTTTGAAAAAACAAGAATTGTAAAACTAGATTAATTTGAAGTATCAGTGATTGACAATAATGATTCTGAGAGTAGCGTGAATAAGTAATGAGGATTCTGATGTTGGGATTCCCATTTTAATTCTTCCTCAATAAGTGATGTATCAAAATTCCAGTTGTATCTGATGGTCTGTAAACGTCTTGATAACTGATGTGATTTGTTAACAAAACCTGTAATGGTATCGATTATCACCGCTAGGATTTTCAAGAAAGAGAACGGTAATGGAATTTTTATTATATTTCTCTGGAGGATTAACTTGCTGTACTCTAACAGTTCTTTATATCCTAGAGAAAATGATTGAATATTATAAATTTGAGAAGGTGTTGTCTCATTACTTGATGCCAAGATGATTGCAGATGCAATATCTCTTGCATGAACAAAACCGAATTGGGGATTTTTCCTCCATAATCTTGGTAGTATCCTATGATTTAGAAGTTTGGTAAGGGTGGGTACGACATGCCTATCCCAAAATAAATCTCCTATAATGTATGGAGGTCTGAAGATGGTTACATTAAGCTGTTTATCTTCAAGAAGTATATTTTCTGCTTCTAATTTACTCTGGGAGTATACTCCTATTGGGTTTGGGACAAATTTCTCAGTGATAGGAACCTTATTACTAGTCCCATACACACCAACAGTAGAGATGTGTATTATCCGACTAATATTGAATTCCTTCATAGTTTGAACAATTATTCTTGTTCCCTCCACATTGACTTTCTTTGTTGCTTCCTCATCATTCAGTCGAACTGCAGCAGCTGTATGTACAACTATATCACATGTACCTAGAAAATGTTTATAACTTTCAGTGTCAAAAAGATCTCCTTCAATGAGTTTTACTCCTGTGTCTCTTAACCATTGTTTTTTACTATCTGAAGAGTTTGGTCTGGCCAAAGCTATAATATTAACTTCAAATTCTAACAATTTCGAGATAATGCTACTTCCTACAAGACCTGTTGCTCCAGTAACAAACCATGTGCGATTCTTAAATTGAGGTAACAATTTTATTAACTTCTGACATCAGAAATATAAAGAAGATTACACAAGTATAGATTTTCGCCTTTTGATTATTGATTATATTGATTTATCCTTGCCCCTGAATAAGATTTTTTGAGTGAAAAGCGGGGAAACACTAGATTTGGGATGGACATTCCGCGCTTCGATGAATTTTCCTAAACAATTAGAGCGCCTGGCTTTCTAATAAGAGTTTACACGATTGATCCATAGACGATTGGGCTAATTTCTTCAGTTATAATTTACTGTCTTTCTTGCTTAAATAGTATAAGGATCCTAGTATCTGTATGCACACTCCAGCCTTAGGTACTGTAGTTGCCAATGAGAATGGCCCCACTTCATTAGAATTTGAGATGGTTGTTTCTGAGAGCAATGCAAGAGAAAGTATTGAGACTGGAACTTTTATTCAAAGCGAGCAACAATCCAACCTAGTATTGGGTGTTGTGCAATCCCTTCGTAGAACCAATAGGTACTTCTCCTCACCTGATATTATTCATGGCTCATCTCAAGGATTATCTGTACAATCTGTCTATCCCTCTGAGCGATGGGATTACTTAGTTGCTAAAATTAAAGTATTAGGTGCATATAAAGATGGTGTAAAAATTCGTAATACTAAACCTGTATTACCTGGTTCACAGATACATTATGCATCAAAAGAGACTCTTATACGATTCTTAGGATTAGATGTCACAGGATTACATCTCGGTAGATTACGCCAATCCGAGATGTCTGCTTCCATCAATCTAGATAATTTACTTCAAAAACATCTGGCTATTCTATCTATTTCAGGTGGTGGTAAGTCCTACACCACCTCTGTACTCATAGAGGAGATACTGAGAAGACATCCTAACGAAGGTCGTCCAGCACTGGTTTTGTTCGATGTACATGGAGAATATGGTGATCTGACAAGATTAACTTCAGATTCAAGATTTTTTAATGTGGATGTTCAGAAGATCTCAAGTGATTCGCTTAGTATGGCGATTGGTAATCTCAGAGTTGGTGATTTTGGTAAATTATTTCCTACTATGAGTTCTGCTCAGATGAGAGAATTGAGTCGTATTCTATCTGATCTACGATTTGATAACAAACCTTTCACAATAGAATCAATAATATCCAAGGTATATGAGCGAGAAATGAATCCGCTTGTGAAAGAGGCTTTACTCGGCTGGCTTGGCCAGCTTCAATCAACTCATTTATTTAGTAACGTTGAGAATCCTGATCTTTTGCATACCATCAAACCTGGGAGATTAACCATTATTGATCTTTCTAGTCTGACATCATTATGGAAAAAAAGGGTGATTCTGCATTATTATCTAAGTAGATTATTTGAATTACGTCGATCTCAGGAAATTCCACCTGTGATTTCCTTCATTGAGGAGGCACATCAATTTGCCCCTGAAACAGAGAGTAGTTCTGCAAAGTCAATAATCCATACTATTGCTAGAGAGGGTCGAAAATTTCTATGTTCACTGGTTCTAATCAGTCAACGGCCTGTGAACCTATCAACAACTGCTTTATCACAATGTAATTCACATCTTATCATGAGAATTCTTAATCCCTATGATCTCTCCTACATAGGTAAAACATCAGAGGGTATTAATCAGGAAACACTGCAACTACTTACAACCTTAGGAGTGGGTGAAGCCTTGCTTGCGGGTTCTGCAGTAAATTTTCCCATTTTTATTCAAGTGAGAAAGAAGTATATTGAAGCTGAGTTTGATAATACAAGCCTTAGTAATGTGTCTAAACGGTATGAACAAACTGAACTAATCCAGAGATGAGGTGAAATTTCTCCTCTTTCTTAATTCTGATGTGGGAATGTTGAATGCAATTGATATCTCTGTCAATACCCTGTCAAGATCTTCTCCCTTCAATTTCACACGTTCATCTGCCTCTAAAATGATGGTTGGTATAGCAAGAGGTAACCCATGCTGACTAAGTGTTGCTAATGCCCCGAGAACTATAGTCATGGAGGATTCAAACTGTTTATTATAGATTATCTCAATTTTTATTGGAAGATCTTCTGCAACTAATTTTACCAAGGAGCTTATTATTTTGAAGGGATATTTAGGAGAAACCCATTTTGGTCCTTCAATAATGTGCCACGAAGTCCTCTCTCCAGCCTCTAGTATTCCTTCAGCAAGATTATGATCCAACATAAATTCAAGATTCTTTCTCCAACCTTTAACAAAAGAGGAATCTACACCTTTGAACTGGATCCAATCAGGAATTTCTTTTAGCAAAGTTGTACAAAGAGATCTGGATCTAGAATCCTTTATTATCCCACAAATGATGATATTTTTATCAAAGGCGGTTTGGATGAGCTCTCTATACTTCTCTTTCACTGCATTTTCAACCTTGATTATCTGTGGTGATTGTTGATGAATGTCTTGAAAATCACTACTTTGCGGCACTACTCTTCCATCTAAAAACAACACTGTTGGATTTTGACTCTTCATTGTCTGAATCGCAACATCATATTCAATAAGAAGACGGTAAAGTGTTGATAATTTGAGAAATTCGTGTCTAGAGGGTAATGAAGGTGCGATATAGGTGTTTGGACTGGGGTCAAAGTTGGGCGTATAGGAGGCTTTAACTTTATCTCCGATACCATGAAAGGTCACTCCTACCGCTCTGTATAATATTAGATCAAGTCCTGCAAGGGCTTCTGAAATCAACCCTCCATCCACTCCTGATATTTTACTAATTGAAGGTAGCTCTTTACTTATTTTATGTATCAGCTTATCCTCTAAAAATGGATCATCAAGGAAATTTATCGATCTAGAAAAACTCTTGAATTTTCTTAGCCAAACCCTCTCTTCAAGCAATTTTTGTTTGATTCTGGCAATTGTTTCTTCTAAATCTACCATGGTTCTTGCATCCTCTTGTCTCATACACAGAGATATAAGAATTGAATAATTAAACCAATAAAATGTTACAGCTAATTTGATGATTTTATCAACGCTCAATTGATACTATATTCATCAAGTATACTGTAAAACAGCTCTTCATCCTGTATTTCTATCAATTTTTGCTCAACAGCAGACAAGATGGAATATAAAATTCGATCGATCAAATTACGTGTTTTTGTAGACATGGATTTCACATTTGTTTCACCTATCGAAACTATCAACGTAAATATCTTATCTCCACTACTTTCAACACATAATTTTTGCTTTCCAATGTGGATTTTCTTCAAAGTGAAATTGAATTCTATCCTGGCGAAGCTTTGAAATGTTGAGAGCATCATACTGATGAGATAGGGATCTAAATTACGATGAGAATATTTTTTATCATGAATTAAAATACCATTACTCTCGCATACCATAGCCATATCTAGACTCCAATCAGTGCTCCCTAGTTTAATATTACTGGGAATATTGATTTTACCTAATTGCAATGCTTGCAGTTTCATCTCAATAAATTCACTGAAGAATTCCATATCATCTGGTGTCTCTAAGGAGAAACTTTGATCAAGAAGCATACCATGAATAAATTCCTCAATCTGTTCAATCACAGAATCATATACTATATTCTCTTCCTCGGTATAATTCAAATCGATTTCAATTACCATGACGATTACATAATTCTCAATGTGTAGGAAATCTAACCATACACCATTCATATCAACTCTCCTTAGGTCCTCACTAAAGGTTTCCTTTCCAAATTGGTTAACACCATTGAGAAATGCAGATATTATCTCCATTCTATCCTCATTCAGAGATTTCTCAATAGTTTTATGAAATACTAATTCATATTCTCTTGAGTAAATGCTGATGGAGATAATTTTCATCTATAATTATAACACGTATTGAGATTTTAAAAATGCTTTGAATCAGTTATCGCATTTGGTTACTAATGACGAGAGTGGGATTTGAACCCACGAGTGCGTAGCACACCAGGTAGTTTGGAATGGGTGAATGCCACCCTATCATTCGAATCTGGCTCCTTGGGCCAAGCTCGGACATCTCGCCTGAAGGAAATATTCCTTTGATTCATTATAATAATAATTATTAATAGATATATCGAAATAATACAGATGATCTAGTAATTTTGTTTGTTTACAATGAAAATCTTATATTGATCAGAGATTAATTATTCTTCATCATAGTCGTCATCCCAGTCCTCATCATCCTCATCATAATACTCATCATCATCCCAGTCATCATCACCAGTGGGTAACTCTAGACGGGTTATAATGTGCCAAATTAATGTTCTAGCATGATTCGGACAATTTGGATCTCCTGTAGTATCCTCCAACATCTCAATGGCATTGATTGCTCGTACTGCCAACTCTAAGCTTTCATCCTGTAGTATTTCTTGACTTTGTGTAGCTACTCTTCTAATATTCCTTGGTATTGCGGTGTCCTCGCTAATATTAGCCAATATCTCAATTGCTTCTTTAACTTGATTTTCTGCTGTGGACATGTTATCACCATTTTAATTCACGTAAAATATGGTATAGATTACCTTATCCAATATGAAATGAATTGAGTTTTTAATTCATCGAAATGAATCCTATAATTTTACTTGTTTTTTGAGGAAATCCTACAAAAAGTATTCATCCTAGTTAATATCGTAATCTATATGATCAAATTTCATAATCCTCCATGGATAATCTTCTTTTGCCATGAGGGTTACACAAGAACTTACAGATTTATCAATTAGCTTTATTTCAGGTGCTGCAGCAATTATTTGCTCGCTGAATTCTACTATCTCCTCGATCTTTGGCATTCGTTCATATCCATGATTATTCCTTGCATCTCCAACAGAAACAAATCCCTTGGCTTCTAGAAAATGAGCTTCTGAACGTAGAAACATCTCAGCATATTTCTCAGGCTCAACCATGTTTTTTTCCTTCACGAGTGTCATTCTGAGTACTTTTCGGGTATCCAGAGAGGGAAAGAGATCGATGGTCTCATTCATTTTCTTCCATGCCTGCTTGGGATTGAATGGTCTCGTGATACTGGAGTGTACTCTTTGAGAACCACCTGCTACAGTAAGATATAATTGTGTAGGCAAATGTTGTAGGTTAGCTAATACTTCAGGATTTGTACCATTGGTAACCAAAAAAGTGGTCATTCCCCGATCGTGACATAATTTTATAAAATCATCAAGATGTTCATAGAGGGTTGGTTCTCCCGAAAGTGAAATAGCAACATGTTTAGGCTCATTACCTCGCTCCCATTTCTCTCTAGGTACTGCTGGATGACCTCCAAATCCTGACATTAGATATCTTTGACCCTCAATCATACCATCTAATACAGCCTCTGGATTTTCATGCTTGACGTTCTCCATACTGTCTCCACCTGCATATGAGAATCCTCTCCAACAAAAACTGCAGCGTTCAGTACACCATGTGAGTGCAGGGGAAGCCTGTAGGCAGCGATAGGATTCTATCCCATAAAATTTATACTTATAGCAAGAGCCTAGGGATCGAATATCGTCTTTTGTCCATTTACATAGTTTTACACCACTATGTTCTCCTACGAGGTAATACTGCTGCTTTTCCAGAGTTTTACGAAGATCTTGAGGGATCCCCTCGCATAGTTCAATAGGACCATTTTCCATAGTAGTACACTAAATGGGTGATATTTTAAATTTGAGATGAATAACCAATAATTGGTGTCATGAAAACAACAAATCGATATTTCATCAGATAAAGAAAATAGTATTAAACTCAACACACACTGTTGGAAAAATGACAGTTCAGACCTTCAGTCAGCTTCTATCAAAATTGGAATCTCATTACCCTGAAACTAAAGTCAAGCAGAATTTTGAGGAGAAGAATTTTGAAGCTATAATTCCCATACTAATTGACACCATCATACATTCAGAGGTAGAAGGGGATAGACTTTTGGCTGTTAAAACATTACAATTCATTGATGATCCAACACCTGTGGCGAAATTAAAGCATACACTACTTCATGATCATCACAAAACAGTGAGAATTGCAATTATTCAGATGATTGGTAAGTTGAAATTGGCCAGTATGATCCCCATCCTAACTAAAATCGTTAACCGAGATGATGATGATGAAGTTATAAAAACTGCATCACTGGCAATCCAGGTAATACAGGAAATCACTCCCTTTTCTTCTATGGACTTTTAATATCTCTTTGATCTTATATTTCTCAACATTTTTTTACTATACCTATAGAATGGTTTTTTTTAATGAGTAGCTCCCCTTCATCATGCAATCTACAGAACCTGAAGTGTACAAATCCTCCCATATGATTCGTATAGTTACTGCAACCTCATTATTTGATGGACATGATGCATCTATAGGTATTATGAGGAGAATCTTGCAGGATAGTGGGGCAGAGGTCATTCATCTAGGTCATAACCGCTCTGTTTTGGATATCGTTATTGCTGCTATTCAAGAAGATGCTCAGGGGATAGCTGTATCTTCTTATCAAGGGGGACACATGGAATTCTTCAAATATATGAAGGATCTATTAAACCAGTTCAACGCATCACATATCAAGATCTTTGGAGGAGGAGGTGGAGTCATTGTTCCTGATGAGATTGCAGAATTGGAAGCATACGGAATTAACAAGATATTTTCTCCGGATGATGGTAGACGAATGGGATTACAGGGGATGATTAATCATATTCTTGAAGTCTGTGATTTTAATACATCAGAATTTTATCATCAAAATACTAGTGATCAGACAGAGTTATTTTGGAGGTATACTGCAGGCTTGATCTCAGATATTGAGAATAATCAAGTATTACCTGAACGGATCAAGGAACTATTCGTAGAAACCACAGTACCGGTGATTGGAATAACAGGAACCGGAGGTGCAGGTAAAAGTTCTCTTACCGATGAGTTAATTCGTCGTTTTTTAATGGATTATGATAACAAAACACTGGCATTACTTTCAATTGATCCATCTAAAAAGAAAACAGGAGGAGCTCTTCTTGCTGACAGAATCCGTGTGAATTCTCTTTCACATACAAAACGGGTCTACATGAGAAGTCTTGCAACAAGGAGATCAAATCTAGCCACAAGCAAGGCCATTAGTGATGCCATCATGACTTGTAAAGCACTTGGTTATGATTTAATCATTGTTGAAACCAGTGGTATTGGCCAATCAAGTACTGAAATTACTGAACTATCAGATATATCGGTGTATGTGATGACATCTGAATATGGTGCAGCTACACAACTTGAGAAGATTGATATGATTGATTTTGCAGATGCTATTGTAATCAATAAGTTTGAAAGGAAAGGATCTATTGATGCATTACGTGATGTACGCAAACAATACCGTCGATCCAGAAAATTATTTGACATAGAATCCCTACCAGATGAGAAACTCCCAATTTTTGGAACTATGGCTAGTCAATTTAATGATCGAGGCGTGAATTCCTTCTATTTATATCTAATGGACTTAGTAAATCAAAAATTTGGGGATTTCACCTCGAATCTAACCAATAAACTGGAGATCCCAACTGGGCTTTCAGATCGGAAGTATATCGTTCCTCCCGAACGTGTACGCTATCTATCTGAGATTGCAGATACCATCAAAACATACAAAAGCGAAACTCTCAAGAAAGCAGATTTAGCACGAAAACTATGGCAATTACAATCCACAAGAAATCTATTAGAAGAAACCAAATTACCTGCCAATGAACGTTTAGAGAATCAACCCCCTAGAGAAATTGATCTCTCAAATAATGTATTCGATGTTTTGGATCGGCAGATTAGGTTTTATAAAACTCAGCTGGATGAGCATGATCTGGAACTCATCCATTCTTGGGAGGGATTGATAAAGAGGTATGCAAGTGATATATTTGTCTATCAAGTCAGAGGTAAGGATATCAAGGTGCAAACTTTTAGTACATCCCTTTCACACCAGAAAATTCCTAAAATAGCCCTACCTTCCTTCAAGGATTGGGGTCAAATACTTGAATGGCTACGATTGGAAAATGTACCTGGTAGTTTTCCCTACACTGCAGGCGTTTACCCCTTCAAACGAGTAGCTGAGGATCCCACTCGTATGTTTGCAGGGGAAGGTTTGTCTGAGAATACCAATAAAAGGTTCCATTATCTGGCGAAGGATCAAAAATTTGCACGATTATCCACAGCATTTGATAGTGTTACTTTGTATGGTCAGGATCCACATGAACGAATGGATATTTATGGAAAAATTGGAGAGAGTGGAGTATCAATTTGTACTGTTGAAGATGTTGAGCGATTGTATGCAGGCTTTGATTTATCAAATCCAATAACTTCGGTATCAATGACAATCAATGGGCCAGCTCCTATTATGCTGGCATTTTTCATGAATGCAGCAGTAAGGCAGCAGTGCAGAAAATGGGTAGTCGAAGAGGGTAAACTATTAGCAGCTGAGGCTTATGTACGAACTGGTGATGGTAGATATGGCTTCAATGTCCACTCAGGAGAATACTGGATGGTAAATGAAGAAACTCCAATTCTAAAAGAGTGGGAGGAAATACGAGAGCTCATACCTGATGATGAATATGAACGCATTAAGAAAGAAACCATGAGTCGAGTACGTGGTACAGTTCAGGCAGATATCCTAAAAGAGGATCAGGCTCAGAATACCTGCATATTCTCCACAGATTTCTCCCTGCGGTTGATGGGTGATGTTCAAGAGGCTTTCATCAAACATAATGTGCGGAATTACTACTCAGTATCAATTTCAGGCTATCATATTGCTGAGGCAGGAGCAAATCCAATCTCACAACTAGCATTTACATTAGCCAACGGATTCACATTTCTTGAGTACTATCTTAGTAGAGGTATGCATATAGATGATTTTGCACCTAACTTCTCATTCTTCTTTTCCAATGGTTTGGATCCTGAATATAGTGTAATAGGTCGAGTTGCTCGTAGAATCTGGTCAATTGCCATTAAGGACTTGTATAAGGGAAATACACGAAGTCAGATGCTTAAATACCATATTCAGACTTCCGGTCGATCATTACATGCACAAGAAGTGGATTTCAATGATATTAGAACTACCTTACAGGCTCTATTAGCCATATATGATAACTGTAATTCCCTTCATACCAATGCCTATGATGAGGCATTGACAACTCCAACAGAGGAATCTGTGAGACGTGCCATGGCTATTCAGCTTATCATCAACCGAGAGTTTGGAGTAGCGAAAAATGAGAACTCCAATCAGGGAGCATTTATTATTGATGAGCTAACAGAATTGGTAGAAGAAGCAGTTCTCATGGAATTTCATCGTCTCACTGAGCGAGGAGGTGTACTGGGAAGTATGGAGACACAGTATCAACGTGGAAAAATACAAGAAGAAAGTATGTATTATGAATGGAAGAAAATGGATGGAAGTTACCCCATTATTGGGGTTAATACCTTCCTCAACCCAAATAGGGCTGATAATGCTCTTGAGGTAAATGAGTTAATTCGATCCACAGCAGAGGAGAAGACTTTCCAGATCAATAGGCTGAAAAAATTTCAAGAGAAGCACAAAGGCAAAGCTATTGATGCTCTGAATAAACTCCAGAAAATTGCTATAGAAGGTGGTAATGTATTCGAGGAATTGATGGAGACGGTTAAATATTGTTCATTAGGCCAGATTAGCAATGCTCTGTATGAAGTTGGTGGAGAATATAGAAGAAACCTATAGGTGAATAAATGATAGACAAACTCCTCAACCAGTATTACAAGGGAGATCAACGAGCATTAGCGAGATTGATCAGTTTGGTTGAGAACAGGGATACTCAGGGAATACTAGCTATGGATCATATCTATCCAAAAATAGGGCATGCCCATATCATAGGGTTCACAGGTCCTCCTGGAGCTGGCAAGAGTACATTGATCAATGAAGTCATTAGAGAGTATCGAAATAATAATAAATCTGTAGCAGTTATTGCTGTGGATCCTAGCAGTCCGTATAGTGAGGGTGCATTACTAGGAGATAGGGTTAGACTTCTTGAATTCACCTCAGATGATGGTGTGTATATCCGATCCATGGCATCACGAGGTCGAGTTGGTGGTTTATCTGCTGCTACATTTGATACGGTGTGCATTCTAGATGGAGCAGGATTTGATATTATTATCGTTGAAACAGTTGGTGCAGGTCAAAGTGAGGTTGATATAATTCAGATCTGTGATACTGTAATAGTTCTCACCGTACCAGGTCTTGGAGATGATATCCAAATACTAAAAGCTGGAATCATGGAAATTGCAGATGTATTTGTTGTGAATAAAGCAGATAAGATTGGTGCAGAAGAGATTGCTGCCCAGATTCGGCATTTCATAAAGGAGAACAAATTCTCATGGTTACCTCCTGTTGTGACAACCAGTGCACTTGAGAGAGTTGGGATTGATGATTTGGTTAATGCAATAGATGAGCATAACAGATTTATTCAACAACATGTTAACCAGCTGCGTATGGATCAGTTTAGAACTGAATTGATACGAAGAGCTTCTGAGAGCTTTACAGTATCTTTAGAGCAGCAATTTGATGTCTCCAAGCTAGTGAAAGATATATTGACAAATAAGCGTTGTTTTTCTGATACTGTTTCTGAGTTGGTAAGACACCTATCCACTCAATCATAAATATGCTTAACCAAGTACTTGAATAATCACTCATATGGAGCATGAACAGCTAGTAAGAGTGATCTCAGATAATTATTCATCTCTGGTTTCGATGATAGAGTCTTTTGTTGATGAACAGAGTTTATCCATGCCCACAATCATAGCTGTTTCAAAAACTAAATCGCTTTCACATATTTATGCGGCAATTGATATTGGAATTCGCGATTTCGGTGAGAATTATGCAAAAGAATTGGCAGATAAGGCAGCAAAGGTGCCTAATGTTAATTGGCACTATATTGGACCTCTACAATCTGGTAATATTCGATACCTTACATATGCCAATCCAATAATTCATACTCTTTCCAAATCCTCTCATATTGATAAATTGATTAAACGGGGAATCACCAAGCCAGTATTTATTCAAGTTAATATCAGCGAAGAATCTAGTAAAGCAGGAGTCTCCTATAAACAGTTACCCAACATTATTGATGATGTGAACCAGAGTAATCTTGATTTGATCGGACTTATGGGTATAGGAAATGCATCCTGGGATATGGCAACCTGTGAATCTGAATATAAAAAACTGGTTAACATAGGGAAAGAACATTCTCTTCATGAGTATAGTATAGGCATGACTGGTGATTGGCAAGCAGCTCTACTTGCTGGATCAACTATGTTACGAATAGGTACTGCAATTTTTGGTATACGGAACTAGTTCTTATTAGAATTAGAAGAATTTCTGTACGTTTTATTTTTCTATATACAATAACATAAATATCGATGTGACGATAATAATATTGTATAGCACATTAGGAGTTATTCACAGTGTCATCATTAACCTTATTCATGGATTTACACGGTGTACTAGTGGAAACTCCAAGAATATTCATGGAGTATAAACGCATCACTCTGCAACATCTCCATGAGCAATTTGGCATTGCTGGAAAGGAGGCCGAAAAGCGATATGATGAGGCAATGCGAAGGTGGGAGGATGTAGCTTTTGAATACTTGAGAAATCCTACAAAAACCAAGGTCGGTCCTAAATTTCTAGAATTCCTCGAGACTTGCGATAAACTCTTTCCTAAATTTCTCTATGAAAACTTAAAAGTGGATCCTAAATGTTCTTCATTACGTACTCGACCTTTTGAATATGAGGTCGCCGCCAAAACTGAGGAAGTTCTTTATCCGGAGGTACGAGATACTCTCGATGCATTGATTGATCATGGCTACAATCTAATCGTTGCAAGCAGTAGTCATTCATCACATATCAACGGAGTAATCGAGGCCAATGATATAGAGGATTACTTTTCAGAAGTCATTGGATTTGATTCAGTTGCTGCTACCAAACATACTGTAGATTATTACCAAAATATGCTCAGTGTGGCAAATTCTAAACCTGAAAATTCAGTTATGGTAGGTAATAGCATGCATGAGGTTCTCAAACCCAGGCTACTTGGTATGAAGACAATCCACATCAATAGGGAGAGAAGCGTTCCTCTTCAGGTAAGAAAGTTGGCAGATTTAAGCTTGGGAGATATTAGCCTCCTCCCAATCCATCTTGATGTTATTGAGTTGATGTGATGTCGAATCCCAATGAGGTTAAAAAGGCAAATTTAATCATTGAGAAGAAAGGTGTACATAAAATTCAAAAATATGAGGAGAAAGAGTACTATATAGTTACAGGTGAGACAGGTGAATATCTTGTCATCTTGCCGAATTTTTGCTCCTGTGACCATTTTACTTTTAGGTGCATTAATGTTCCAGGAAAGGTCTGTAAACATATTATAGCTGCAAATAATTATAACAACCCGGATACAATTTTAGTTGATCCTAAAGAGTACTTGAAATAATGAGGGAGGTGGGATTCGAACCCACGAAACACTAATGTACAGGGATTTTCCACAAAACATGAATGCTTTGAACCTGAACCCTGCGCCGTTGGCCAGGCTGGGCGACCCCCTCAGATGATATCGCTACACTATAGCTAAATACATACCATATCGATTCATGATCAAAGTCAATACAGTATACTTACCGTGAAACATTATAATTAATAACCTAATTGATTCTTACCTAGATGGATAGTTAATTTCAAAGGGAATTTGTGAGAGCAAATAACTAAAACTCTAAATTTGATTTTATAAACGCAAGAAATTTTCTATCGATAATGAAGAAGGAATTCCTTGACGACATATCTACTACTGACCCTGAGATTCATAAAGTATTAGAAAATGAGTTGAATCGTGGGCGAAAAGGCCTTGAGATGATTGCTTCTGAGAACTACGTATCAAAAGCAGTACTTCAGGCAATGGGAAGTGTTTTAACAAATAAATACTCGGAGGGTTATCCTAGCAAACGTTACTATGGTGGTAACGAGTTTGTGGATATTTCAGAACAACTTGCAATTGATAGGGCCAAGGAACTTTTTGGTGTAGATTTTGTTAATGTTCAACCTCATGCAGGATCCCAAGCCAATATGGAAACCTATTTTGCTCTGCTGGAGTTGGGAGATCCAATTCTGGCTATGAGCTTAGATCATGGTGGACATCTCACCCATGGACATTTCGTAAATTTCTCTGGTAAGTTTTACAATTTCACTAGTTATGGTGTAGATCCAGATACCCATCTTATTGATATGGATGAGGTAAGAAAGAAGGCTTTGGAGAGTAAACCAAAAATCCTTCTTGCAGGATTCTCAGCTTATCCACGAGAACTGGATTTCAAGGCATTCAGGGAGATTGCGGATGAAATTGGTGCATATCTCATGGCTGATATTGCCCATATTGCAGGTCTGATAGCAGGTAAACAACATCCTGATGCAGCACCTTATTGTGATATTATCACCACAACCACGCACAAAACCCTTCGTGGTCCTAGAGGTGCCATGATTATGGGCAGGGAAGAGCATCATGCAGCAATTAACAAAGCTGTATTCCCAGGAATGCAAGGTGGTCCTCTAGATCATGTGATTGCTGCAAAAGCAGTGAGCTTCAAGGAGGCACTTGATCCTTCATTCAAAGACTATGCAAAACAGGTAAAGGTGAATGCTAAAGTTCTTGCAGATAGTCTGATGGCCGAAGGTGCAACACTAATCTCAGGTGGTACTGATAATCACCTTATTTTGCTCGATATATCACAATATGATGTGGGTGGTAAGAGAGCTGAGCATGTGCTGGATACAGTAGGTCTTTTCACAAACAAGAATACCATTCCAAATGAAACACGTTCTCCATTTGATCCAAGTGGTATTCGTATTGGAACCGCAGCACTTACTACACGTGGATTGGGAACGACTGAGATGATTGAGATTGGATCATTAATGGTTAAGACTCTTGCCAATATTGATAATCAAGCTGAACTAGACAAGGTTAAAGCCGAGGTGGGTCAAATCTGTGATCGACATCCCCTTTATGAAGGATTTACCATGTTGAAATAAATTGATTTGAAATTAATTGTTTAGCGATATTCCATTAAATAAATTTTGAAAACTATTCTTCGAGGATTTCGTACACTGTATATAAAAATGGTTTTCTTATATGATAGAGTTTACAGAACAACAAATGGATTTTCTTCTTCATTATCTGATGTATCGAAAGTGAAGTATGACGGAACCATTATAGCATGTAGTGAACGATAAGATTCAGGTTCATACTCCCAGTTTCCCAGTAATTCAGTTAGATATCTGATAATGAAATCCGGATAGGCTTTTGGTCTTGGTAATTTCTTAACCTCGGCATAGGATAGAATCTTATTGAGAAATTCACCCGAAAGTTGGAGCTCATAAGTTGCACGAATTAATACATGTAAGTTAGTTGTTGCATACTCTAGCACTTCATCAAGTTCCTGAACTGATAATCCAGTATACCAGGTTTCTAATGCCTTTCGTTTTAATACTAAATCAGTTGAATTACTAGCCTTCAAAACACTATTTAGGATCTCTACATCTCGGGTATCTGATAGAGCATCAATTACCTGGTATTTAAGGTCATTTTCAGCCTCCAGGACAAGATTGCTCAACACTTCCTCTCGTTTTGCTATTGGTAATAGTTTTATCACTTCAAGACTGGCCAATTTCTCAATTAATCCACTAGCATTCTTGAAAACAAAGATTATCTCATTAATCATATGTCGATATGCTTCAGGATTTTCTTTATTCCTTAAAATTAGGGTTCTCAAGGCTTTTGTGGATGCATTTCTCACCAATTGAGAAGGATTAGAGAGTAAGGGGAGCAGACGATCAAAATCCTTGATATTACCTAACTCACCTATAAAGTGAATGGAAGGATACTGAAGTCTTAGATTCTCATGCAAGATCCATCGTCTTGATTGGAACAACCAAAGGAATTTCATAACTGGGTTCATTGTGTCACCTCACTTTGTCTGATGAGATATTTGATGGCTCTATGCTGTGGTTCAGTTAGTTTTTCTAGATTGCTGTAATCCGCTGTATCTATCTTTCCTTCATCATCTCTTTCCTCACTAAGATAAGCATCCTTTTTCTTGGTCACTTGTAATGCACGAACAACTAGAGGGAGATCATAGGGTGAGTTGGGATATTTTTTGAATGCAACCTTGTCTGCAACCCCTAGGTAGGATGCTACATGCATTCCAGAGAACTTCTTGAAAACAACAATATCCGGTAATCCAGGAAGTGGGGTTGAGAAAGTATCCTTTCTTGCTTTCAGATGATTTCTTAAGATCAATAGTTGTTCTTGCCCAATGGTGTCCTCCTGAATGCTCATGACAGCTACTTCTCTATCCTTAAGTTTTACCCTCCCATGAGTTGTAACTAATGGGCTATCATCAAGGAGATCTGAATAGAGTTGATACTTTCTTCTTTGAAGCTTTCCAACATAGGCATTACTTACTTTATCAAAAACACTGGCTCGCAGTGGCCATAAATCCGACCAGAAACTATTCTTGGAATTGTGCCATATTATAGAACGATTGTTTAACTTATCTCGTACCTCATCAATCTCTTTCTTCGTATCTCCTCGAGACCATATTTTTACAAGTTCGTAATCATTTTTCATATTTCTTGCTGTATCAAATATACTCTCAGGATTTTCACCATACTCCTCGAGAAATCGCTTTCCAATCACTCCTAGTGGTTGACCTAAATTTCCTTTTAATTGAGGTTCTAGGACTTCCCTAGCTTTATCATCTTTCTTTCCTAGATACTGTTCAAGCACCATATCCCCAATACCATGTAAAATTAGGTCGAATAAGGGAGCTTTTACTACGGCCTTGGATCTCTCTTTGGTGATATCTTTGATTTCCAAAAGGTAGTTGTAGAAGATGGAGGCATTTCTAATGGTGTTTGGCGGTACGTAAAAATCATCTTGATTATATAATCCAAGCAATCTGATGGCTGCAGTAAAATCCTGAAAATATTGCCAAACCCAAGGTGCATTTCTCTCTTTGATGAATTCAAATACATTATTCATGAAAAGATCAGAAATAATTGCATCATTCCGGTAAAGCTTTTCTAGAGTATCAGGGAAATTAGATTTCGTTTGCTCGATGATTGTAGCTTTAGCAAATGAATGGATGAGTTTTGCTCTGAGTACTTCCTCATCAAATTTACTTGTTATTCTGTAGTTTGGAAGAAAAATCTTGGGTTTTCTTGAAGCATATACAAGATCTGTACCAATGGGAATGTAATTATTCTCCTTAAGCTCCCTTAATACCTCAAGCTCATTGGAGGAGATAATTGCCTTAGGTGTACCTGCATTTCTCGTCTGAAGAAGCACTGATCCATACAGGGAGGGATCCACAAAGAGTAGAAGCTTATAATTTTCTGGAGTCACGCCGATGATTTCATCTACAACTGATCTAGCTTCATTATACACCTTCACTAAACGTTCATCATGTTTCATAACATCAACCTACTGCTCATTGATCATCGTCTCCTTCAATATCCTCTTACCGAGGTTATCTACCTCTGTGGGATCGATTAGAATGGGTCGACATATTCCAGAGACCATCTGTTTGGTATCCAAGTAGAGGCTGCTACCTAGAAATTTCTTACTTGCCATCAGAAAGTATGAAATTGTCCATTTTCTGCTCCTTGAGTTCTTCAAATATGTGAAAATCTGATTGAGTTGAATCATACATTCCTGTGCCTTTTTTGGAGTAGATGTGTCTGGATTCAAGGAAAAGAACTGTTTAAACTCATTTGACATCACACCTGGAATATTACCGTCATATGGTACATTTGGTCTACCATCAGTTAGATATACTAGCTGGACATCAATATTATTATCCTTATAATGCTCAGATACATGGTTGACTGCAGCCATGGTGGCATGGACTAATCTAGTCTTTCCTTTGGCTTCAGCATCCATGAGAAAATTTTCAAATTTCTTATTATCTGCTATTACATACGGATTCTTAACCACTGGTACAACATGCATTTTAAAACTATCAAATTCTCTTCGTTTTCTTCTATTGATTAGTTTGAAGTAGTAGTATAAACCGAGAGATGTCAGAAGAGCACCATCCAACCTTGTTAAACCATCCTTAAAGACGGTCATTCCCATACTCTGACTCATGTCCACAATGAAGTAAATCAATCCCAGTCTATCTTTATCTATGACTCGGATATCCTGATTGGATATTTTTTGGGGAGGAATGGATGCTTCTCGTTTAATTGCAGAAGTATAGGTCTTTTTTAGATGTAATCGACCTCTGGGTCTCGCAATAACATCATCCACTGGCCAGAGGCTCATCTGTCGAAGAAGAATATTACCCAGAATATTACCTATGACGTCTAACACATCACTTCTTGATATTCTTTTCTTCCTACCAAATTTATCTGTTATTTCAATATCAGTGATTTCATTCAACTGATTCATGATTTCCATTGCAGTGGTTAATTGCTTGCCATACTCCTCCTGCATGAGTCCCATCTGTTGATTGATGAACTCCTGAATATCTTCAGCAGTAAGGAGCTGGTCAAGATTAACCAACTCTAGTGCCTTGGGTAGGGTTTGATCAAGCATAAATCGAAGAACTTTCAACTTATCAATTAGTTGGTCCTCTTCTTCTCCAGGTACAATGGTGGTTAGCAATTTCTCCTGAATTGCACCATAGGAAGCACGTGCAGATGCAGCCAAGCCTAGAACAGTCCCCTCTCTTGAGGATCTTCCTAGATGTGGGTTTCTCCATTGTCTGAGAAGCTGAGCTGCGTCATTGAATTCCATGATAAATTCTGTAGATGAGTAATCTACCAGAGGATCTGGATAATGCGCCTGAGTTAATAAAAAAATTCGGTGGGGCATTTTCTGCTCCTCATAGATAATTTATCTGAAGGAGTGCCTCATAGCTGGGTTTTAGCTGAGAGAATATATACTCTGCTGCTTTTCCCTCTCTGCTATTCAAATTCTCATAAGAGTAGACTATTTCCTTCAGATTATCCTCTGTGAGAGTGGTCAATTTATCCAATTCCTCTGTAACCTCATCAACATTTACTGCTGTTTTTCCTTCCCTAATCTTATTTCGCAGATTGAGCTTTACAGCTTGTAATCCATTGTTAATCAGGGTTGGTGAAATATCATAGAGTTCCAGAGCGGATTTCACATCATCAAGTGTTACAATAATACCATCAAACTCCTCAGATACCTTGGATCTAATAACAATTTCACCAATTGCATTGTTCAGTGTACGTAGATCTATGTGAGGTGATCTCTGGGGATTATGAATCTCATCGAGACCAGAATAAAAATCAGTTCTTGCGACTCGATTTTCAGACCTAATTCCTTGAGTTTTTAGAGATTTGGGAATACTCTCGTTGGCAACATGACTGATAAACTCATACGCAAGTCGTGAAATTACATCAGTATCATTACCACTAGTTAATTCAAACATATTAATCAATGCAGGATTCGCAGTGATGTTATTCTTAGAAACCAGTAAATGATCCTCAAACATATCCTTGACAATTTCAATTCGATGATCGATATCTCTTGCAGGCCATAGTACTTCAGGAACACGATTGATGATAGGTTGGGATTCCTCTCCGAAAACCGTCAATGGTGCATTAGATGTGAAGATGATGGCACCATCAATGAACACAGTTTCACCAGCGAGATTATATTTAATCCCCTGTGGATCTTCTAGGAAACCCATGAGAGATTCCAGCAGAGATAGATGTAATCTCTGAATTTCATTCACTACCATGAAACCTTGTGATAAAGTACCTACTTTGTGGCTCTTAAAGGCAAAGGTTTCACTACTCTCACCTCCTAGGAGTTCCTCCAAATTCTCAACTCCAGCTAGTAGCATATAAAGAGATTCGGGATCGTTTCTAGGGTCAATTTGAGCTCTCCTAACTAGTGTTTTTTCTACTTCTACATTCTCTAATCGTGTTTTTATTGATTTGGCATTCTTGATCATTTGATCAGTATTATCTAGATTAATAGTCTGTGTTTTGGTTGAAATAGCAGTCTCAATGTTATTTCTACAGGCAGGACATAGACTTTGTAATACTTCAATTGAATTGAAAAGGTTCTTCTCAAAATTATTTATCACATGAATGAGGTATCCTGCATCCTCTAGAAATGGACAACCTGCGATTTGATATTTTCTACTATTTACTTCACGGGTGATGTGATCAAGAAGCACTCTGGCAAATAGAGTTTTCGCCTCACCAGTAGGCCCAGTTAACAATACCTTTCCACCCACTGCGATTTTATCCATAACTAAATTTTTTACTTTGTTGTTCCCTCGAACGGTAGAATCATCAAGCACTCGTTTACGAAACTCAGCATCTGTTAAAACTGAACGGACACTTACACCTGAGTATCCTTCAGCTATTAATTCCTTAATTGTAGTCATTATTAGTTCCTTAAGCTAACAATTTTTCCTTAAAATATAATTATTTGTGTAGTCTTATTAATAATTCATAAATTTCAATTATCTTCTTCCTTTTCGTGCCTATGGACTATAGAACATACATCAAATAACCAATTCATTACATTAAGTTCAACATCTTCTTGTAGCTCAAACACTCTGAAAGGTCGATCTGTTAATCTAATCAGTGATAATGCTTCACTTGTCTCAGCCGTGGTCAAGGATCCAAAATCCTTAGAATTTGGAATGATTAATGCTAGTGGCAGAGGATCATTATCTGTCTTCCAAACATAGTTTTCCCAAAAATCTCTGCGGATATTTGCTATCTCATCTTCTTGAATCTCTATATTAATGATAGTTGCATTATAGTCCTCAGTGTATGTGGCGGAATAATGAAATTCTGCTAGTTGTTTGACTTCATGTTGAGTGAATGTGGTTTCTTCATCAAGGTTTTCTTTAATTCTATCCAGCAATGGCTTCGCTTTTCCTACTCTTAGATAGTGAAAATGCAATCCTGTCGTATCGATTTTTTTCATTGCAAAATTAATAAATTTACTCATAATGTATCTTACCCGGTGGAATATTAAAAATCTATTATACAACCTTGAAATAGAATCTTTACAGGTTATTATTGATATAGTGGTGTCTATGTAGGAAGTAATAAAAAGATATATTCACACAATAATATGATGAAACACAACTTTGTGGTTAGAATTACGTTATTATTCTTATTCACATCCATACTTCTGAATGCTTTCACAGTGACTGCTTATACCTCAGAAGATGGGATACAAACTAATGATGTTGTTCGACTTGATTATGTTCTCTCCTATGATGGTCAGGTCCAACAAGAGGCAGATGATTTTGAAACTAAAGTAAATGATCAAGTACTTATTCCTGGCTTCTATAAGGGATTATTAGGGATGAAAATAGGAGAAGAAAAGACATTAGTTATTCCTCCAGAAGATGGTTATGATGAGGGTGATCTTGTAGGCAAAACACTTACCTTTGACATATATATTGAAACTATCCTTGAAAACGTAAATGACGATGGTGGTGATGATGAGGAAAGTGGGTTGACGAAATTCTTTAGATGGACTGGTATCATACTCACAGTAGTTGCTGGTGGATTTGCCCTTTACTTGTTTTTTGGTTTCTCAAAAACTGCAAATACTAAGAATTGTGTTCATTGTGAATCCATTGGAAGAGGAAAGGTGAAGAGTGAAGGCGTATGTAAATCCTGTGGTACCCCCTATTGTCGGAACTCCTTTGCTAAGGGATGTATGAATTGCAAGGGAAATACTTTTGTGCCCCATAAAAAGAAATAATTCAAGAAGTATTTTTTTCCTTTATAACTATGATGATTAATTTAATGCTATCTTAATTTTTTAATAACAATAAAATCACTATTGTTTTAGGGCTCACGTATAGACTTTATACGTATTTTTCAGTGATCACTAATGAGTAAGAAAACACTTCCTAAAACAATTAATAGAATCAAGATGGGACTACTTTCCCCTGATGAAATTAGAAAGATGAGTGTACAGAGGATTCTTACGGCTGATACTTTCTCCGAGGATGGTACACCGATAGAATCTGGCCTTATGGATACGGCACTGGGTACAATTGATCCTTCACAGCGATGTTCTACCTGTGGCAACAGAATAGGTGGATGTCCTGGTCATTTTGGTCATATAGAACTTCAAAGACCTATTGTACATGTAGGGTTTAACAAAATCATCTACAAGATCCTACAAGTTACCTGTAGAAGTTGTTCAAGATTTATGCTTAAACCTGAACAAATCATCCGAGAAGCTCGGAAGATGAAAAGAGAAATTGAGGAAGGTGGTTTTAATACAATCCAGGTTGAGTTACTTTGGAAACGAGCAAAGAATAACAGGGAAAAGCTGATAAAAGATAATAGGGGATGTTTTCACTGTGATGCATTCCAAAACAAAATCCGTCTAGAGAAACCAACTACGTACTATGAGGAGTACGAAACCAGTGATGGAAATAAAGTAAGTGACAAGCTTACTGCTTTAGATTTACAGAATAGATTGAAGAAAATCCCCGCTGATGATGCTCTGCTGCTAGGTATTGATGTTAATTATGCCCGTCCAGATTGGATGATTCTTGAGGTTCTCCCAGTGCCGCCAGTTGCAGTACGACCTTCTATTACATTAGATAATGGAATTAGAAGTGAAGATGATCTAACACATAAACTCGTAGATATTATCAGAATTAATCAAAGATTGCAGGATAATCGTGAATCAGGAGCTCCCCAACTCATTGTTGAGGATCTATGGGAACTATTACAATACCATTGCACAACATATTTTGATAATGAGGTGAGTGGTATTCCACCTGCAAGACATAGAAGTGGTCGTGCCTTAAGGACTATTACTCAAAGGTTGAAAGGAAAAGAAGGCCGGTTCAGATCTAACCTCTCTGGTAAACGTGTAGATTTCTCAGCACGTACTGTAATTAGCCCAGATCCTCTACTTAGTATCAATGAAGTAGGAATCCCCAAGGAAATTGCAGAAATCCTGACTGTACCGGAAAAGGTTACAGAATGGAATATTGAGGATATGAAGGAACTGGTTATGCGTGGTCCAAATGGTCATCCCGGTGTGAATTATATCATACGAGATGATGGAAGAAGAGTCGATCTACGATTTGTAGGATCCACAAGTGATATTGCGAGTACTCTTCAACCAGGTTTCACCATTGAACGGCATCTAAATGATGGTGATGTTGTGCTCTTTAATCGACAACCAAGTCTTCATCGAATGAGTATTATGGCACATCGTGTCAAAGTTATGCCACACAAAACATTCAGAATGAATTTATGTGTTTGCAGACCATATAATGCCGATTTTGATGGGGATGAGATGAATCTTCATGTACCTCAATCTGAAGAAGCAAGAGCAGAGGCTAGAATTCTTATGCTTGTTCAAGAACAGATCAGTACTCCTAGATATGGTGGTCCAATTATTGGAGCCATTCAGGATTTCATAACTGGAGCATATTTATTCACTAAGAGTGATACAAAAGTATACCGTGATGTGGCATCTGAGTTGGTCACAGCAGCTGGTGTTGACAATCTACCTGAACCAGATTTTGTAGATAAAAATGGTGAGGAGATGTGGTCTGGAAAATTGCTTTTTAGTACACTTCTACCAAAGAAATTCAACTATGTATCAACAATGAAAAATCGAAATTATTGCACAAATAATGAATGTACTGTACAAACCTGTACTCATGATGGTTATGTTCAAATTATTAACGGCCGTTTGATCAAGGGTATAATCGATAAAAAAGGATTTGGTGCAGAAGTTTCTCCCAGTGTTTTACATAGAATTCTCAAAGAATTTGGAACTGATGCTACAAGAAAATTCTTAGATGGTATCACCAAGATGCTCTCAGCATTCATTACTAGATGGGGTTTCTCCATGGGTTTGGATGATGTCGATGTTAATATAGATGGAAGAGGCCGGATCAGTGATATTATTGAAAAGAAAAAGAAAGATGTGGATCTATTAGTTGAACAATATCGAAAAGGTGAGCTTCAGCGTCAACCAGGTCGAACATTAAAGGAAACCCTTGAAGGTCTTATCCAAGATGAATTATCAAAGGCAAGGGATGAGGCAGCAGAGGAATCGGCAAGATCTATCGGTATGGAGAATGAAGCTGTTATTATGGCTAAAACTGGTGCAAGAGGTAATATGACTAATCTTGGTCAGATGTCTGCTAATGTTGGTCAGCAATCTATACGAGGTGATAGAATTCACAGAGGCTATCGCTCAAGAACCTTACCACACTTCAAGGAAGATGATCTATCTGCATCAGCAAGAGGATTTGTTGATAATTCCTTCCGATCGGGATTAACTCCCCTTGAATATTTCTTCCATGCCTGTGGTGGTAGAGAGGGTTTAGTAGATACTGCAGTTCGTACATCCAATAGTGGTTACATGCAGAGGAGATTAGTAAATGCCCTGCAAGATCTATCATCTCATTATGATAATACTGTGCGTAATTCTTCTGGAGATATTATACAATTCACCTTTGGTGGTGATAATATTGATCCTGCAAAATCAGATTTTGGTAAAGCAGTAGATCTTGATGTTATCATCCAAAGAGTCCTTGAAAGCGAAGAAGATGAGGAATAAGCATTAATATAAGGTACGGAATATATTAAATTTAGAATATTGAAGGATTTGTATTAAAATAAAAATATAATATAAATTAAGGATATCCCAAGAATATTTCCATCAACATTGAGCCATTAGGCCAATGGAATCATTGTTAACTGTGTAAAATTAATTGTGCGCTGGAATTTTTGGGACGAACTTATAAATTGATTTTTATTTATTTTCAATTTTCATCCAATTTTGGTTTTTTATGCTGCAATAGTTCTTCCTTCTCTTTCTTTGGAGAATTTTCTATAATCGGGATTGATTGTTAAATCTATGATACCAGTCCCCAATGCAATTTCCTGGCCAACCATAACATTTTCTATAATACCCTCAAGTTCATCGCTCTCTCCAGAAATTGATGCTTCCAGTAGATGTTTAACGGTGACCTCAAATGCTGCTCTTACTAGAATGGAACTTGATTGTCCTGAAATACCATGTCTGCCTATTTGTCTGATGCTGCCATCCCATGTCATGAGATCTGATACAAGCATAACATGTCTTTCATTTAGGTCAAGACCTTGTTTTTTCATTACATTGAGTGCTTCTTCAAGAATTGCATTTCTTGCAGCCTCAATGCCGAAAGTTTGCTCAATTTCGTGAATATGGGTGGTTGTACTCCTTCTTGGGTCAACACCAGGTATTCTTAGCAATTGCATGAAATTAGATCCATCAGAGATGATCTTATATACTTCTTTTTTCTCCTTTTTATCTGATTTCTTCTTCTCATCTTCAGAAATGCTGATTAATACCCTGTTGACGTTTTTAAGGCCTTTAATCTGAATATCCTTTATTTTTTCTTTTAATTTTTGAGCCTCAGCTGAATTCTTCTTGAGATCATCAGTCCTTTCTCCCTGAATTTTTATTACATAATTTTCTTCATCTAAATCTGCCTTGATCTCTCTTCTGTGTTTAATCTTTTTGAGGACCATCTTTGGACTAATCTGTTTATCCTCAAGCAATTCTCTATCCATATATATTCTAATCATACTTGTTCTTCCATCAATCTCAATAGAAGTTGCTATGGAGTTGACAGTTGTTAATTCAATCTTGTTTGCGATATGTTTAACAGCTTCTTTGTCATTTTGTAACTCTTCTTTGATATGAATATCCATTGTTGGTGTTGAAGGATTCTTTCTTGCATCAAGGATTTCGATTAAACGGGGTAAACCTAGGGTAACATTCATCTCACGGATACCTGCAAAGTGGAAAGTACGAAGTGTCATTTGGGTTCCTGGTTCTCCAATTGATTGGGCAGCAACCATACCGACTGCACTTCCAGGATCAATTTTCGCAAAGTTGTATCCCTTGTAGATTTCTGAGATTATCCTCTCAAGTTTAGTTTTAGTTAAATATATACTTTCTGAATCCTTGTCTTTTTTGTCATTTCTATTCTTCTCCGCATCGATAGCCTCTGCACGATCAAGAATCTTTTCTTCTACTTCCTCCAAAATTGTGATTGGAATATCGAATTTATCTTCATCAATAAGCTTTTGGATGATCTGTTTCAATTCTGTTTTTGTCAGATATTTATTCTTCTTGGCCAAGTTTAATACCTCAAGAGATTTTCTTATGAAGAATGCTCCTTATTCTAATATTAATATCAATTTATTAAAAAATTACTTTAGTATAAATCTAATTAGTATGTAATTATCTAAACTTCTCATTAAGTTTTTTACCAAAAATTTTTTCTTATGTTACTGTGCCTTGATATTGTGAGCACATTAGATCTTGAGGGAAAACAACTTGAGCAGATTCATCTGATAGCACTCATGATCCAACTAGCAGCAGCTGGTATTGCCACATCATTCATGTTAATTTTAGTACCAAATATAGAAACTATTTCTCTTACTGCATTTTATCTAGGATTTACTTTTAAGAGGAAATTTGCACTACAGACGACAGTTATAATGGTAATTGGATGGGAATTACTTGCGACATTGGTATTTTCTACCTCGGGAATAATTTTCTTCTTCAAATTGATTGCATGGATATTTATTGCATTGATGGGATATTTGGCATCTTCATTTCATGTTTCAAAACCAGAATATTTTATGATTTTTGGGGTTATCTCGGCGCTTATTTTCGATTTACTTGTTACCATTCCCTATGCAATATTGAATGCTACAAGTATATCTACATTTTATTCTCTATTTCTATCCAGTGTTGTGATTGGATTATTTTTCAGCAGTATGCACATTATAGGGAATCTTTTCTTATTTGCTCTTTTTCCTTTATTATTCGATACTCTTGATCATTTATTATCAATGAAATTTGGGAGTATTAAGCGAAATCATAAAGGATTATCTAAAGTATCTCGAAACAGGATATTGCTTTTATTCATGGTAATTATTCTCTTATTCCTGCTTTTTTCCCAATTATTTTCCCCTTCTCCCCCTAATAGTTATGAGGTGTATCCTATTACATCTACCATCACAGTGTCCTATGCTGGTTTGATTGAAAACAATAGTTTAACTGTACAAGCATTCACAAACAATACTGTCTACGACATTTTGATTGCAAATTTCGTAGTTGAGACCATCTCTTACGGGCATGCGATTTACATAAGTGGCATTAATAATGTCATTGCAAATCAGAATATCACGAATTATTTCTGGATTTATTATGTAAATGGAATTCGTGTAAATCAGGCATGCAATGCATATTACTTAAATGATCATGATTCTATTATTTGGTCGTATGAAAAATGAAAAACATGATGCTTTATTGAAACAGTATTCGCGTGTTTCAGCGTTAATTATAAACAATTCAAACAGAAAGAATAACTAGATTTTAAAATACAAGATTAAGTGCAAACTTGTAGAAACAATGAGTGTTGAATACGTACAAAATTGGGCTAGAAGACAGTCGCTCTGGCCACTCACCTTTGGTATCATGTGTTGTGCACTAGAAATGATGGCAGCAGGTACTTCACGCTTTGACACAGAGCGTTTTGGAATGATTTACCGTCCATCTCCCCGTCATTCTGATGCACTTGTAGTGAATGGTCCAGTAAGTCATAAGATGGCTCCACGTCTACGAATGCTATGGGAACAGATTCCTGAGCCTAAATGGGCGGTAGCGATGGGCGAGTGTGCCTCAACAGGTGGTAAGTATTATCAGAGCTATGCCATTATCGGTGGTGCTGATGAGATTATCCCAATTGATATTTACATTCCAGGATGCCCTGTTCGTCCTGAAGCATTGATTTTTGGCATGACCAAACTGCAGGAAAAAATAAAGAAAGGATCTAAGTGGCAGAAACCTGATGTTCCAGAATTTGTTGAATTGGATGAGGGTATTCGAGATGTTATAGATGGTAATAATGAACCATGGACAAAGATGAAATACGAGGAAGTTCAAAATATTCCAGCTATGGGTGATCTTGCCAGTCTCCCTCCAAGAAAAACCAAAGGTTCTAAAACTTCTAATTAGATTGTAGTTATTGGCGCTAAATATTATTATAGGAATTCTAGTGATCCTTGAAATTTCTTTTATCTTTATGTTGATTTTATATTAAGGATGTCTCAAAAATGTTTCCATCAACATTGAGCCTAACTACTCGATAGCATCATTGTTCACTGTTGGAAATAGATCAGCAAGAAATGTTCACATTTCCATTGGTTTCAAAAGATGGAGGACTAGAATGACTAGTGCTTCCAACACCAACAATTGGTCCTCTAAATTTGAGTAAATTTATTCACGCAATTGATAGCTACAGAATTAAATAATTCTTAGAAATAAATTTCCTGAATAAGTAAAAACCACAAATTATGGTAGATCAAGAATTATTTGGTGTGGGTTATTATTGAAATCTGCGTTTATAATAGGTCACAGAACATTGTTCGGAAGGATTTTTCAACTAAATCGAGTTACGATGATTTTCTAATATATAGAGGATTTCTCACAACGATTTCAAGTAAATCCACATTCTATAGAATGTGGGAGCAGGTTAACGAGGCTAACGTTGTTAGGAGAAGGGTTAATTCCTGTGATCTCATGCAAGAAGAACTCCAAAGCCAATAGTAACTATAATTTCATGGATTTTCAAGTCACATATCTGAAAAAATATCCTGGAATTTACAGATAGAATACCCTAAACTAATACTTACCAATATTCGAATGCTTTTTTCGAGAAATAAAATTCCAGTATCCAATTTTTCATAGTCTAAATCCTACTTCTGTTTTATCGACGATTACAAAAGATGTGACAATTGAAAGTAATATGTATGTAGGTTCCGAGGATTGGACCATTTTTGGTTTTACATGGATACGTGATGCAACTAATCCTTCAACCTTTGGATTAAGAACATCTGCACCAAATATTGGTTCTTCTGCAACAGCATTTGTTGTATATGATACTGGACATGCTGGAAATAATGGAGGGTATTATGTAGAGCAAGGCGGATTATTGTATTACAGAATTTATTGGGATATAAGTGGTATTTTTTATGAAAACTCAATGTTGGGAACATATTTTAAGTTCATTCATACTCCTTGTTACTTTAAAGGAGTTAATCAAATTTCTGAAACATTGTTTTTCTATAGGGATTATACTCAAAATAATGTCTTTTATCATCAGATTGGTCCCATCATTCCAGAAATGGATGGTGGTTCAGTATATAATTTTATAAATATTAAGATTGAGCTTTGTTCAACACATAGTTGATTTGAGGGCAGTTCTGGAGATGGCAATTTCTACACAGAATCATCCGGTTACTATATTTCTTTACAAAAAGTACAATATAGACATATGGTAATGAGTAGTGGAATAACCAGAAATTAAGCGATAATTGAAAAATAATTCTTGGTATAAGAATATATAATTATTATTCATTTATTTTTCAGTATTACATAAGTATTAATAATTAATTTGTTCCTTTTGGATTATGGCTCCATTAGGAACAGTAATTAAAAATGGACTTATCTTCATATTATTATCTGCAGCAATAACGTATCTTGCTGCTTATTTGCTCGTCTTTGGACTTTGGCAATTATTGACGCTTGATGACTATGCGTCGAATCCTCAGCAATATTCTGCGGGACAAAATTATGTTTGGTTAGGACTATTAATCCTTGTTGGTGGTACTGGTTTAATCTACCTGAAAAGCGTCTCTGATACTGTTGAAGAAGGTATGATTGAATTCTAAAAAATTACAGATAATTTCCCTAAACCAAGATTAAACTTTCAACCCGATGTAATAGTTTATTTTCAAAACGTTGAAATACATCATGAATTATTTATTTGCTCATGAAGCCAAATCAACTTAACTTATTCTTCTGGTTTCTTTAAATAAAACGAACATTAACCGAAAATATCAAACCTATTTGATAATCTAAATGAACTACTAACGTACAAATTATATACTTGACTTCCAAATTTACTCTTATGAGTATTAACATAGACAAGGAAGAGTTTAGAAAGATAATTAATGATACTATCAAGGAACAAATGGCTCCACTTCGTGAAGAAATCGATACACTAGCTAGTCGAATCAATAATGATATCAAAATTAATTATCTAAGTACTATGGCTCGTGCTTTAGAACGAGAGGCAAACCAATTAATACAGACCTTTGAGTGCTCATATGATGTACAGACAGGTCAATCCTGCAAATCTGATATTAAAACAAAAATTGCTAATTATACCCAATCACTAGCTGTTGGTGATGTAGCCAATTCTCTCACACAGATAACACGACTACATAATGAAGCTAAGAAAAAGGCATTTGATTCATCCAGAACTGCTAATTGTAATCGAGACTGGAAACAAGTAAGCCAGATAGTATCTAGACATAAAGAAATTGTTAAGGATCTATCAACCAGTCTTTCCACCAATAATGCACCTTCTGACCTTGGTGAATTAGAATTTGAACCTCAGAATATTTTTGATGAGATTATATTTCCTTTCTCACATATTTTAAGAATTCAGATTATTCATACTCTTAAGAATGGTCCCAAGAGATTTACTGCATTGAAAAATGAATTAGAGGTGAAAAATACTGGACTACTAGTTCATCATCTAAAACCACTTACAGAGGCAAAATTAATCATTCAAGATCATAGAAAGCAATATACATTGAGTGAGAAGGGATATATGGTGGTAAGATACCTATCGCAACTTGCCGATGCCCTCTCTCCAAAGGAACCGATTGTTTCTATGGTTCAACCTCTTGTAGTCCTTCAAGATTAAATCTCCTAATACTAGTTAATTCATAAATACACGTTTACAATAGATACTTATACATATTTTACATGACTATCTACATTATGATCAGTATAGATGGTGCTATAGGGGGAGGATCTGTATTAAGAGTTGCCATACCTCTTGCAATTTCTCTTGATGAAGATATCAAGGTATATAATATTCGGGCAAATCGAAGTAAACCTGGATTGAGAACACAGCATCTACTTGGATTACAGTTGATCTCTTCAATTTCTGGTTATTCTTTACAGGGAGGTGATATTGGATCTACAGAGATTAAATTGCTAAAGGGAGAAAAGGTGTCAGAACATGCAAATCTGAATATTAATACAGCTGCATCCGTGTCACTTATCCTTCAAATCGCCATCAATTATGCAATTGCTAATAATCAGGATCTGTCCTTTTCTTTTACAGGTGGAGGAACTTTTACAGAATGGAGCCCCACCCTTGATTATTGTCAATTAGTTCTACAACCATTATTATCTAAAATTGGGATCCAGATAGATATTGATATTCACCAACATGGTTTCTATCCCAAAGGAGGGGCTAAGGGTTCTATAAACGTGAGGAACACTGGAATAAAAAAATTCGAATTTCAAGTATCACCTTTGATTCAGATCTTGGTGCGTTCATTAACTTCTACGTCACTTGCAAAATCAGAAGTGGCTGAACGTGAAATTAGAGGATTCTCTGCAGCATTTCCAGATCATGCAAATACTCAGATAGAGTATGTGAATAGTGTTGGCTCTGGAACCTGTCTTTCTGCCTTTTGTTTTTATCAAGATACTATCAAAGGAACCAGTGTACTCGGTAAGCCTAACCTTCGATCGGAGAAGATTGGTAATATTCTGGCAAATCAACTGAAACAACTGTTGAATGAGCAGGCAGCGGTAGATGAATACATGGCGGATCAATTGCTTGTACCATTGGTAATAGCCAGTGGATCCTACACCATTCCTAAAATTACCGATCACGTATTGACCAATATTGCAATCATCAAGCAGGTACTTAATCGTAGCATTAACATCAAGGAATTAGATAATTCAGTAATGCTTTCTTATCCATAATGGATATACTTTGGTTCGATAGCAATGATTATTCTGACCTCATCCTCTGCTCGTTTGAAATCTCGACCAAAATACCTCTGTGCTAGGTTAATGATGTGTGTTTCTGCATTTTTTAATATTCTATCAACCACAATTCCCTGAATGCTGATATACTTGTACGGATCATTACTATCTTGTATTGATAATGCAACAGGGCTATTTAGCTGCAGATTCCTATCTTTTTTTCTTCCCTTTGCAGTATTTATGAGTACTAGATCATCCTTAAGATCGACCCAAACTGGTGTTACCTGGGGTGATCCATCAGGGTTGATGCTTGCTATATGTGCAAAATGTTTTCCTTTGAATAAATATTGATATTCGTTCTTAATTCTCATCAGGTTAATTGGTAATTACTAGATTAAAGTTTTATTTATTCCTCAGGTTCCCATTTGGGTAATTCTTTTCTTAATGGTTTATCCACCCGATAGCCCATGACATAGCTACCTTGCATGATCTCCTGAATCTGATCAGATCCTTCATAAATTCTAGCACCACGTGCATTTCTCATGAATCGTTCCACTGGATATCCATCAGGACCACCTGCAAATCCATATGCACCATGAATTTGAATTGCATCATCTGCTGATTGGAAGGCAACATTCGTGGCCATCCACTTTGCCATAGCTGTCTCTCGTGTATTTCTGATACCCATATTTTTCATCCAACCTGCTTTCCAGATCAATAATTCTGATGCATCGATACCTTGTTGCATATTGGCTAGTAATCGCTGAACCAGTTGATGTTCTCCAATTTCCTTACCAAATGTCTTTCTCTCATGAGCATATTTGACAGATGCATCTCTTGATGCCTTGGCACAACCAAGAGCACCAGCAGCAACAGTATATCGACCATTATCAAGGGAAGACATGGCTATCTTGAATCCCTCTCCAACTTGTCCCAGTATATTTTCCTTGGGGACTGCAATATCATCGAAATTTAAGTATCCTGTATTTCCAGATCTCACACCTAATTTATCATGGATTGTACCAGATGATAGTCCCTTCATCTCTCTCTCAATTAGGAATGCAGTAACACCCTTATGACCTACATTTTGTTGTGTCTTTGCAAAAACAAGGAAGTTATCAGCTACATCTGCCAAGGAAATCCACATCTTTGAACCATTTAAAATATAATAATCACCATCCTCTTTTGCTGATGATTCCATGGCTACTACATCAGAACCAGCATTGGGTTCAGTCAGACCAAACGTTGCAATACGTTTTCCCTCAGCTTGAGGTACGAGATATTTTTCTTTTTGCTCCTCAGTTCCCCATTGATAGATAGAAAGGGAATTCAAACCATTATGGACCGAAATAATCACTCGTAGAGCAGCATCGACATATTCCATCTCTTCAGAAACAATAGCAGTAGAGATGTAATCCATACCAGAGCCACCATATTTGGTGGGGATAGATACGCCCAGTAGACCCATCTCACCCATTTTGGGTAATACAGTTGGATCGAATTCCTGTTTAGCATCAAGTTCAGGGATTTTTGGTGCCAGTGAAGCAGCGAAATCTCTAGCCGATTCTCTTAGAATCTTTTGTTCCTCAGATAGTTCAAAGCTTATCATTGAACGCTAATTTTTCTTTTAATATTTACAATCTATGATATTTGCCTTTTCTATGATATTTTTTTTTCTAATCCATGTTCATTTTTGTTATGTGGTGAAAAATTGACTAATTTTAGGCACTTTTGGCAGCTTTAACAGCTTCGGTTAATTTTGGCATGACATCGAAGAGATCACCCACCAAACCATAGTCTGCAACTTTGAAAATTGGTGCTTCCTCATCTTTATTGATCGCTACTATAATATCTGAAGTTGACATTCCCGCCAAATGCTGTATCGCTCCAGAAATGCCCACAGCTATATAGAGTTTTGGAGATACAAATTTTCCTGTCTGACCAACCTGATCACTGTGTGGTCTCCAACCTGCATCAACTACTGCCCTAGATGCACCAACTGCAGCACCTAATTCATTGGCAAGAGCCTCTATGAGGGTAAAATTAGCAGATTCAGCTAATCCTCTTCCTCCTGAAACGATTATATCTGCCTCAGTTAGTTCAACTTTTCCACTGGCTGAGGCTAGTACTTCTGCTAGTTTGAATAATGTATCTCCATCTACACTCTCAGCACTGATCTCCTCCTTGGTGGCTGCAGCTCCGACTTCTTCTGGTACATCAAATACTCCTGCTCGAACAGTTAGCACTAATTTACCTTCAGTTTTCACAGTGGCATGAATTTTGTTACCATGTAGTGAACGTTTAAATGTGGAAGTATCCAGGACCTCAATTATATCTGACACCGGTGTAGCATCAAGTTTCACACATACCTGTGGTGCAACTTCTTTACCCCACACCGTTGCTGGAAATACTATTATATCTGCATCTTTGGCTGCATTGGTGATTAATCTTGCATACATCGCAGGATGGTATAAATTGATCCCGGCAGCAACTTTAACCTTGCTCACACCAAGAGATCCTGCAATCTCTACAGCACCATCAACGTTATTATCTATGATTATACCAACTACATCGTCACCTAATTTCTTAGCTACTGTGATGGCCTCCTTGGCTGCTTTTACCATATTACCTTCGTAAGTTTCTAAAAATACTGCTATACTCATCATAATTCCTCCTAAATAAGTTTCTCCTTGTTTTTTAGACCATCTACTAGCTTCTCAACTAACTCGTCAGGTGTTCCAGTAATTTTCATACCTGATCCTTTTTCAGGTGGGAAGGCAGCTACTGTTTGAACAACATTCTTGCGAATATCGGTGCCTGCGGAATCCTTGATATCAAGTGGTTTTTTCTTAGCCTTCATGATCATGGGTAATTTGGGATATCTAGGCTCATTCAAACCCTTATCTGCCGTGAGAACCACAGGGAATTTGCTCTCAAACTTCTCCTTACGTCCAGCTGCATCCCTAGTGGCAACTACACCATTCTCTGTAACCTCAAGAGTATTGATCTCAGTGATGACGGGGATATTCATCAAGGCTGCTATCGCAGGCCCAATAAAGCTATCACTGCTATCTGTGGCCTGTTTACCACAAAAGATAATATCCGGATTGAGTGGTTCGATCAGAGCTTTTAGAGCCTTAGCAATGGATAAGGGGTCGCTCTCAAGTAATTCCTTATTATTCACAAGAATGCCGGAGTCAACTCCCATTGCCATAGCCTTACGGATGCTCTTCTCTTCGACACCTTTACCAATGGTAATGCTGATTACTTCACCACCAAAATTCTCCTTGATTTTTATGGCTTCTTCAACGCCGTATTCGTCATACGGGCCGATGATCCATTCTATTGAAGCATCTTCCGCCACATCAGTACCGTCACCATTCAGTTGAAATTTCGTTTCAGTGTCTGGTGTCACCTTCAGAAGTGTTACGATTTTCATAATTCTCACCATGAATTTCTTTTTTAAAAAAATGTTGTAGACACAATGGTATAATAGAATCATCCTAATGTCAAACATTACACCTATCTATAGGTAGGTAAAAACAAAGTCTCTTCACCTAAAATCATCAATCTGATCATTTGAATCTCTAAAATTTTTACATTTTGAAATTCGTATACTAAATCTGATTTTCCACTGTTCAACTGAAGATACTGCTCGATTCTGTTCAAGCACATGGGAATACAACTGAGAATTAATCAATATCAAGAAATTGATGTTGATTTATGCAATCACTCTGGCAAGAGTACTTCTCCCATCTAGATCTTCAGGAAATACACAGAGTGTTACTCTATACAGATTCTTACCAGGAACATATCACTGATCCATTATTGGATTTTTTTATTAATAGTAATATTCCCATATCCTTTGCAGATACTTGGCAATTTGAATCTGAAGATATTCAGGATATGCGTAGAAGTTTTGAGCTTCTGGATGAAAGTAATCTAATCATCACCTGTATATCCACAAATAATCCCAATTATGAATCATTCAATCTCCTTTTTGATCTAATACAACAAATTTCCATTCAACCCACATTTCTCATTATTTCTGCTCAATTACGTCGTGAACATCTGCTCAGATTATCACATATTGATTACTCTACAATATGGAGTATTCAGGAAGATCTCAGATGGGAATTGAGGCGGAATTCAATTATTCAGACTGATAACTCATCAATATTGCATTATCAGCTAGGCATACGACAAAGTGAACCATCCATGTATTATGCTTTTCCTGGAGGTCAAGTTCTGATCACCCCTGATTCTCTTGCAGGTATATTTGAGATAAATACTTCAATTAAAATTGGTGCAGATTATCTTTCGATTCAATCCCCAATTCGGTTTGAGATTGTAGAGGGTCGTGTTCACTCCATCCATGGAGGACACACATCAATAAGAAATTTAGTACAAGAAAAATTCATCAACCAATCCGTGCAAACAATCGGTTTTGGTACTCTAGATCTTAGTTTTCCAAAGGGATTTGATTATATCATGGATTGCAATGCACATGGGTTTATTACACTACACTTTTCAGATACTCTATCAGTTAGCTCAACTGATTATGTCTTAAAATAATCCATTCAATCATACTGTACTTCATATAACACCAGTAGAAACTTGATGATATGGATCACTTCATTCTTGTCCAAAAAGTGGACAAAGAAAACAAAACAATCACAGGAAGTGATAGGAGTGGACAGGATTTTACCTTTTATCTCTATGAACCATGGGAAGTGTTTATTGAGTATATCAATACTCTGGATTTGCTATTTGTATCCTCTAAGTATGGAATCATAGATCACAAAGGTAAATTGATCCTTAATCCTAATTTTCAGGTAGCAACCACCTCGATAGCAGATAGCTTGAGTTGTGTACGTAAAGTCTATGTATCCTCATCCGGAGCTAGTGACGTTATACCACCTAACATGCAAAAGAGAATGATGGAAGGAAATTGTCTACATCAGCTATTCTCATATAAAATTGTAAACGATGAGTTATCACATGAGGATCGGGTCACACTCACCATGGATAAATATCAACCAGAATTTGTCAGTCTCCATTTAGATGAAGATGAAATGCAAACCTATCTAGATGAGAATGGTAGAGTATTTGATCGCCTACTGCAACTTGAGGGTATAACAGAGCAGGATTGTCAATCATGGAAACTGGGAATTAACGGTAAATTTGATGGTCTGATAAGGAGTAATATCATTGAGCTGAAATCCAGCAAGATTCCTCATTCCAATCCCTATGATACACACAATACGCAGATTACCATCTATCAAGCCATGATGGAAGATAGGGGTGATTATAATGGATTGATCTATTATGTCAGTGATCGTAAATTGGTACCCAAAAAACCGTATACCATACCGACAAGCAGTTGGATAGTGGCACGTAATTGGGCTTATCTAGTTTTGAGCAATCAGGTTGTACCTGACATTAAACAGGGTCAGGAGACTAGTGCATGTAAATATTGTTTTGTTAAGGATGGTTGTGCCTCATTATGTGCAGGTTTGCGTGATGATCCCCCATGTGAGGGTTGTGTGCATCAAACAAGCTGTTTGAAGAAGCGATGGGAGGATACACATCGTACATATTTCAGAAATTTTAGCGACGCATTATATGAGGAGGAGCTTGAAGAAATTCTCTCTCAGGGTATGATGGCAAATGTAGGTAAATCAGATACCTATGCAGATAAATTGGTACAAAGAGGGTATGCTCTTGCTACAACAAAGAAACTGAATGAGGAATTTAATAATGGAGATTTTGAAATCAGTTATTCATTTGATTCACCTCTGAATAGGTTCAGAAGAGGGGATCTGGTTCAGGTTTATGATATTGAGGATCGTCATGATCTAGTAACCCTAAATTTTCTTGCCATCATCAAATCTATTGAAGCCAATGTAATTCAGTTAATATCTTCAAATATATTGCCTAATCATATCATTATTGTTGCTTCAGGAACAACAGCGAATTATCGAAGCGGCAGAAAATCAGTTTACCAGCTAATTGATGCAGTATCAAGAATACCATCAAAATTAAGCAGTAGTATTATCAACCCTAAAATGATTACATCACCACTATCTAATACAATAAACCTCACTAGATTACTCAAACCAAACTACAATGTAATGCAACTGGAAGCAATAAGACATGCTATTTCTACAGATGACATCTATCTCATACAAGGTCCTGCAGGTACTGGCAAAACAAGTGTGATAGTTGAAATAGTGAATCAGCTCTTCAACAGAGGGAAGAAAATACTAGTTTCTGCATACACCAATATGGCTGTGGATAATGTGGGTATGGGATTGAAGGAGGCAGATATTCCCTTCATCCGAATGGGTAGAAAACAATCAGTATTCGATGAGCTTCATCCCTATCTAATAGAAAATAGACATGAAGAATATATTAGTGCGATTGAAAATGAGTTACCCATAATTATCTTATCCACTACCTCAACTATTGGCAAGGATCAGTATTCATTTCTTTCCTTTGATTATTCACTCCTTGATGAGGCTGCACAGATGACTGAGCCTGAAACATTAAAGGCGGTGCTCCGGGCACAACGAGTGATTCTAGTTGGTGATCATCAACAATTACAACCAATCGTCAAATCATCTAAGGCTAAGATCAATAATCTGCAAAAAAGTATGTTTGAACGCCTGGCATCTGTTGATAGCATACAGAACCATAGATTCACCCTGCTCCAATATCAGTATAGAATGCATGATGAGATACTGAAATTCCCTAATCAGAGTTTTTATGATGGTAAGTTACAATCTGCCAACGAGGAGGTAGCTACACAATCGATTGGAGAAATCCAATCCAAGTTACTCACCAATCATCCCTATGAAGTCATTTGTCTGCAAGATACGAATTTCAGTTCTGTAATGCAGATGAATGGAGCTGAGGTGTCCATAATAGTGGCCATAGTGCATGATTTGCTCAAATCCGACATTGCTATAACCTCTGATAGGATAGGGATCATTGCACCATTCAGAGCTCAAGTTGCTACATTGCGTTCATTATTACCTGGCTTTACCATCGATACGGTTGATCGGTACCAGGGATCAGAAAAGGATATTATTCTCTTTTCAACTATAACCACTACCAATGTACCAATTCTATCTGATCCTCGAAGATTAAATGTTGCTCTGACCAGAGCGAAGAAAAAACTAGTGGTAGTTGTGACCAATCCCATAGAAGACGGGAATTCACTCATCAATTCATTGTACCGTGATGCAAAATCCCGTGATTTGCTTACGACTCTTGACCAGGACCAAATTGATTTGTATACTTCAAATGTTCGGGAAACAGCAGCTACTATTGCAACAACTATTCACAAGGAGTTCGATAGCTCGATTCCCTTCAATCCTTATTACGATCTCAGGAAGATCATCGGTGAATCAGCAGGTATATTCTATGATACGATTCTCTTGATGGAAACCGAAGTGAATGATGATGAGATATGTCCTATTTGTTATCAAGATGTTGATCATGGGGTGCAGTGTCTTGGTTGCTCATACTGGTTCCACAAGGTTCATCTTGAGACCTGGCTGGTCAAGGATACATCTTGTCCTGTATGCAAGCATTCTTTGATCATTGTAACATATTAAAGCTGGAAATATGAATTAAGATTAGTTGTATTTTTGATTTTTTCAATGCAATCACAAACTTTTCTGTAATCTAAATTATACAATTTGAGGCTAATTTTCACCATCTCGTAATCCCCGCGCTTCAATTAGTCCAAAACTCAATTACTGGGTAGTTCAAATGTTCAATTCATTTTTTGAATAATTTAGTAAATATCTGAAATTCTAGTGCACAGGAGCACATGAGTGCAAATTCTAGATAAAAGGTAGTGGTAATTGTTGAATTTATGACACACAACAAAAACCACTGTTCCAACTGTGGATTTGAGATTAAAATAGTTGATCGTAGTAGTACAGTTGTTTACAA
>JADCLS010000001.1 GCA_026702845.1 Candidatus Heimdallarchaeota archaeon | reverse complement strand
TTTTTATCGAATGTGACATCAATCTAGTTTTTGAACTAGCGCACAATATCATTTAGAGATTTGAAATGCCAATATTCAATGAGAATTGATTAGAATAAAAAAAGTGCACGAAGTCAGTAATAAATATAAGAATAAAATTTCTTTTCATAAGTTCACCATTAGGCAGAAAAATCCTTCTAATATTTTTTCTGCTTGCTAGTTTGCCGAATATAAAAACTATATAAATATAACTAAAATTAGATAAAAAGAATACTTTTTATAAACTCAACATAACCAATAATTAAGTTTCTCATAAAATCAATAAAATATTGGATTCTTTGTACAATTATTATTTTGACTAAGATTTTATTAATTCTTTTTCAGGTTTTTTTGATTATCCTCTTCATCTTCTTTCAAAAATAACTCAGATGTACCATCAGGATAGATTTTAACAGAACGAACCGTATCGAGTTTATTCTCATTGATTGCTTCTATCACATTCTGTGTCTGTAACCACTGGCCCATGCTGTCACCATGGTATTGTTTCTCCCAGATATCATAGATTCCAGTCACTTCTTTTAGATCTCGTAATCCAGAGATAATAATCTCTACTTCCTTCTCATCACCCTTGACTATTTTCGCTATCTCTGCAAGAGACACGGTTTTCCATTTGGGAGTGGAATTCAAAACCCTCTTGACAGCATTCATCAATCGTACCCGTTCAATCACCTTGGGATCAATAGATTTAACCTTGTCATCCGTTCCAAAAACAGAATCTACTTTCTTCTGTAATTCTTGCTTCTTTGCCTGCACAAGATTGAAATCACGCTTCTCAAGCAATGCCTTTGCCTTATCCTTGGATGTATTTATCACACTGGTATTATCGTTTGGTTCTGAGGAACCTCCAGCAAGCGACAATGCAGTTTTTGTCAAAGCTTTTTTGTAGAAATCAGGAAATTCAGATGCAAAGGTCATTAAAGAACTAGTCTCAAGATATGCTAGAAGCACCACCACACTCATGACTACAATAACTGAAAGCACAGCACTGAGTTGAGCATCAAAAAATGGAATTTTCACGTCTTCAGAAGTAGTAGTTAGAGCTTGGCTACTTAGATAGTAGCTGAATAATAACAGGATCTTGTATAACCTCAAATTTGAAGGAAAACTCTGAAAATTGAAGTATCCTTCATCTTTTACTCTATCCATATAGACAGCATACTGCATTCTATAGGGTGTGATAATCTGAAATTTAAATATACCATCTTCTGTTTCAAAATTCTTGCCACCATAAGCTCGAGCTATTTTTTTGACAATATCTTCATTAAATCTCTTCACCTTCATGGGTAGTGATCTGATACCCGAGGTAAATTGCATGAATCCCGTCTGAGCATAATACAAAATAATGATAAATTGAATATAGATGAACTCTGTATCTTGAATAAAGGAAAAAACATAGGAGACTTGAATAATAATGCTGAATAAAACAGTAATTGACAGATATTTGAACATCTGTTTGTTGATCTCAGTGGTGTTCCATCCCAGTACTTTCCTAAGTAATGGATAGAATAAAATGACTGCGAGGTTCAGTAATTGCCAGGTGTATAATCTGTAGTCAATCATAATAATAAATCTCCTTCTATGAGTTTCTTGAGTTCGATACGGTAACCCATGGTGATCATCAACTCAACAATGACAATCATTGGTATTGATAATATGACCATTGACACAATCGTTGGATCTGGGGTGATAAAGGCTGCAAAAATAAACACAACCATCAAAATCTCACGTCTTCGATTTGCAATCTGTTGTGTCTCGAGTATATCTAAATTAACCAATGCCACAAGTAGTAATGGAGATGCGTAGAGCAATCCTCCACCAAGTGTCCCCCAGAGCATCAGGTTAATGACTGATTGAAGGCTGTACATCTGTAAAAGTGTAGCCTCTCCCACAATCCCTCCAGATACACCAAGGATTCTAAAAGTATTGGGAAGAATGAAGAAATAGGATATACCTACTCCGACCAAAAAAAGGATAATCGCATTTTTACCAATTGAAAATAGGGTTTCTATTTCCTTAGGGGTAAGTCCAGGTGTTACAAAATCCATAATCTGTTTAAGTGTCAAAGGTAAAGCTATCAGTGTACCCATGAAGACTCCAAGATTGATGTACATGGATATCGGAGTCAGAGGAGATCCAATATAGATCTCAACAGACTGCATATCAAATGAATTAAAAATGTGATGGATCACCACATTTAGAACCTGGAGAACTAGTGGTTTGAACGGATATAAGGCCAGATTACCATCCTCAATACCGGGTAGTATGAAGACAAGTACTGAACAAATAAATATGTTTCGAACAACTTTTCTCAGTAATTTGTATAACTCAATGACATGATCTGACAACTCCATGGGTTCTGCTGAAATTATCTTACTCTGAGCATCTGAAGTGGCGGAGAAATTTATCCCCCCTGGATTCTTTAGGCTTGGAACTGTCCTTTCTAAACTCTCTCGTAACTTTTCGGGAGCATTAGCTAGATTTTTCTCGCCTTCTTTCATCCAATTGGGTTTAAATGCCAATAGTCATCACTATTCCACTAAATCTGATGCAATTTCTTCAATCGATCGGTTTTCCGTTGGAATACCAGCATCTTTAGCAGCCTGAATGATCTCCAATTCCTCCGTGCTAAACTGTGAATCTGTCTCCCCTGAAAAAGTCTTCTTAGCTTCTGCTATACCTTTCTTATATTCATTGGTCGCCTTTCCGATTGCCCTAGCAAATTCTGGGATCTTATTAGGACCAAACAGGAGTAATGCCAGACCTATAAGCAGGAGTAATTCGGGATTACCTAGTGCCATATTCGAAAGTAAAAAATGATAGTATTTAAACTATTAATTAAGTGATTTTTTTTTGCTATATTTTATACTAATTCAATCAAATTAGCCAAATATTATGGATGTAGCCAAATATAACAAATTAGATGGTAAGGTAAATACATTATTTTTGGTAAATTATATCTATCAAAATGAAGTATGAACTAGTTTCTAGGATTATTAACATTATTCAATTAAGTCTCATCAAGTTAGCTGTACAAACATAATGATTTTATAGACCAATATTGAAAGTTGATTTGTAGCTGAGGTAATATGAAACCTGGTGTTTGTGTTCATCAACATGAAATTTTCGAACAGAATAGGCTACACTAGATTTTCAAATCAATTGATTTGGAGGTGTTTTTTATGAAACAAGGTGAATGTGTTCACTAGAGATTCTCTAGTAACTAAAATTAGAATTGGACTTCCTAGTAAGGGAAGGATGTATGATAGAATATTTGAGCTTTTCTCAGATTGCGGATTGACAATACGCAGAGAGAATCGAAGATATTTAGCTAGTATTGAGGAAATTCCAGAAATAGAAGTTGTCTTTCTTCGTCAAGAGGATATTGTGGAAGGCGTAAAATCAGGAGTTCTGAGTTTCGGAATTGCTGGGCTTGATTTAATCAATGAGTATAGTAATCCTAAAAATGAAACTATAATCATTCATGATGAACTTGGATTTGGTAGATGCACACTTGAAATAGCAGTACCGGATTCTTGGGATATATCAAGTGTAAACAAGCTATCAAATGGTAAAACGTACCGGGTGGCATCAAAATTTCCACAAATAAGCGCAAAATTTCTACAAGAGAAAAAAATTCCATTTGAGTTTGTCTCAGGAGCAGGAACACTTGAAGTGTCTCCAGCACTTGGAAATGCGGATTTTATTATCGATCTAGTTTCTACAGGCCAAACACTGGTGGATAATCGATTGAAAAGATTGAAAGATGGAACTATTCTCAGCTCAGAGGCCACATTTTTTGCTAACAGAATTAACTTGTCAAGAGAGGAGGATCTGAAAATTGCTTTACTCCTCTTGGAATTATTTGAAGCAACGTTAAGAGCAAGAAATTTTCTATCAGTTCAGGCAAATATGCGTGGAGAACCCAATGAGGTGATGAAACGAATTTTCGAATCTGATGAGTTATCAGGATTAAATGGCCCAACAATATCACCCATCTATGCCAAGGATGGATCTGATATGTTTGCCATGCACATAATAGCATCAAGAAGAAATTTATCCAAGATAATCAATGAAATACGTGAATTGGGTGGTTCTGGTGTGGTAGTATCCAAGGTTGATTTTATCTTTGAAGAAACACCACAAAGATATACAATCTTGCTTGAGAATTTGAGGAGCGGGATCAATTGAGTTTTCTGTCACCGTATCCTTCAGAATTCAAGGGATATAATCCCCCTTTAGAGGAGAGAAGAGAATATCTAAGATTAGATTTTAATGAGAATATCGTTATAGAACTTCAAGATGAATTGATATTATCTAGAGAAATGATTTCCAGTTATCCTAATTATAACGAAGCGTACGATGTAATTTCAGAATTTCTTGAAATATCGATAAACAATCTACTTCTAACAAATGGCTTAGACGATGCCATACGGTTAATTAGCCAAACCTTTCTCAGGAACGATGATAAGGTTCTACTTCCCCGACCTAGTTTTAGTATGTATAAATTCTATTCAGAATTAACTATGGCAAAAATCTATGAATATGATATATTGAAGGGTTACTCATTCATAGGTCCTCTTCAAGATGTCTATTTCAAAGTAGTGTTCATCTGCTCCCCCAATAATCCTACTGGGAGCGTGATAAGTGCTAGAGAATTGAGAACCATTTTGGAGTGCAATCCTTTTACATTATTTATTCTGGATGAGGCATATGTCGATTTTGCAGCTGTTTCGTTAATCTATCTGTTGCAAGAATATGATAACCTTTTGGTACTACGCACATTTTCCAAAGCATATGCAATGGCTGGATTACGGCTAGGAGCAATAATTGGCCCAGAGAAATTTATTTCGCAATTAAAGGCCAGATCATCACCATATGCAGTTAATATCGCGGCAGTTGTATTTATCCAAAGACTGATCTTGGATGATTCTGCAATTAAAACTTCAATTCAGATAATAGTGCAGAATAGAGAATATCTTAGCAAAGAACTGAAGAAAAGAGGTTTTTTTGTATATCCTTCTGAAGCAAATTTCATTCTAGTGCAGTTTGGTTCTTTGAATTCCTACATGATTCGAGGATTACGATCACTTGGAATTCTCATTAGAGATCAATCAAATGCAATACCTGGTTGCTCCAGAATAACAATCGGGTCAAAAATCCAGATGGATGATCTACTAAATGTCATAGACTTATTACTTTCCAGAGATACTATAGTTTTTGATATGGATGGTGTATTGATAGATGTCCAAGCATCATACAGAAAATCCATTTCTCGAACAGTTGAGAAATTTTCTCAAATACCTTGTGAGCAACAGGAAATAGCTAATGAGAAGAGAAATCTTGGGAGTAATAATGATTGGATCCTCAGTCAGAATATTCTGAAAAATCGTGGTATATTCATCTCCTTGGATACAATTATTGATACGTTTCAAGAGTATTATTTGGGTAAAAATTTCGATGGTCTCATTCAAAATGAGCAATTGATTGTCGATAAGAAACTTCTCAAGAAACTCCACCAAAATTATCGCTTGGCAATTTTTACGGGAAGACCACGGGATGAGATGCAGTTCACCCTTAGGAAATTTGATATTGAGCTGTTTTTTGACTTGATGATCAGTCTGAATGATCTGGAAATGGATAAGCAAAAACCTGATCCTGAAGGGCTACTTATGATAAAAGAAGAATTGAAAGCTGACAAATTAATCTACGTAGGAGATACTATCAATGACATAGTTGCTGCTAAACAGGCTGGTGTCACCTCAATTTCCATCGGTTTGGAAGAGTTAGAAAGTGATTATCGTTTACCTACAGTAAATGAGTTGGAGGTTATCTTATGAGATGTGCTGTAGTTGAGCGGAAATCTGCAGAAACTGAAATTTCTGTAAGTATCTTTATTGATGGAGCTGGTAAGTCTCAAATAAATACACCTATAGGTTTTCTCAATCACATGCTAGAGGCATTTAGCAAGTATAGTAATTTCGATGTAAAAATAGATGCTACGGGTGATTTACATGTGGATCAACATCACCTAGTTGAAGATTTGGGTTTAGTAATTGGAGAGGCTATCAAAAAGGCATTGGGAGATCGAAAAGGCATTGAACGAGCAGGATTTTTCATTTTCCCGATGGACGAAACTCTTGCTTTATGTAGTTTAGACCTATCTGGTAGATCATATGTAGTGTTTAAAGGATCCATACGTAGACAGTTTGTGGGAGACTTTGATGCAGACCTCACTAAACATTTCTTTGAATCCTTAGCTAGAGCCTCAGGTATGAATATTTTTATTGAAATACTGGAAGGTGAGAATGATCACCACAAATTGGAAGCAATATTCAAAGCATTTGCTAAATCCATGAGATTGGCATGCCAGATTAATGAAAATCAGAAGGATGAGATTCCATCAACAAAGGAGTTGTTAGACTTATGATTGGGGTGATAAATTATAATATGGGAAATCTATTCAATGTCATGAATGCATTCGATAAACTTGGTTCAAAAGTAAAGCTTATTGGTACACCAGAGGAATTTGATGGTATTGACCAACTTGTCCTTCCCGGTGTTGGTGCATTTGATTCCCTGATGAAATTTATTAAAGAAAATCAACTAGATACTCCGTTAAGGGAATGGATTTTGGCAGATAAACCCTTTTTAGGTATTTGTCTTGGGTATCAAGTACTTTTTGAATCCAGTGAGGAATCAACAAGCCTACCAGGTCTGGGAATACTCAAAGGGGATGTAAGACGGTTTAGACTAGGGAAAGTTCCACAAATAGGCTGGAATACTGTTGTGCCAAGAAGTGAGAATTATTTTGAGGAAGGTTACTATTACTTTGTTCACTCTTACTTTCCAGAACCAATAGAGAATGAGATAATATTTACCACAACTACATATTATGAGAAGTTCGCATCAGCTGTGAAACAAAATAATTTGCTAGCCACTCAATTCCATCCAGAAAGATCTGGTCAATTGGGATTGCGATTGCTCAAGAGGTGGATGGCATGCTGAGTAAGAGGATAATACCTTGCTTGGATGTTAAAAATGGCAGGGTTGTCAAGGGAAGGAATTTTCTGAACTTAAAAGATGCTGGAGATCCTATTGAGCTGGCCAAATCATATAATGAATTGGCAGATGAGTTAGTATTTCTTGATATCACAGCTACTAATGAGAAACGGAAAACGGTAGTGAAACTAGTTAAATCAGTAGCCAAGGAGATTTTTATCCCTTTCACGATTGGAGGCGGAATTAAGTCAGTAGAAGATATCAGAGAATTGCTACTTGCTGGGGCAGATAAGGTTGCGATTAATAGTGCAGCTCTGAGTAATCCTGAACTTATCAGTAATGTTTCAAGGGTATTTGGATCACAATGTATTGTTGTAGCCATTGATGTAAAGAAAATTGATAATGAATACTATGTATTCTCTAATAGTGGAACAGTTAATACCAATTTGTTGCTAACAGACTGGGTTAAAGAAGTAGAATTGTTAGGGGCTGGTGAGATTTTACTAACATCTATGGATGCTGATGGAATGAAACAAGGATTTGACCTAGAATTGTATTCACTTGTTAAGGAACTGAATATTCCAGTAATTGCCTCTGGTGGTGCTGGTTCTATAGAAGATTTTGTTTACTTATTCAAATCAACTAATGTGGATGCAGGTTTAGCTGCTTCAATATTTCATTATGGAGAAATCGAGATTCAAGAACTCAAGCAGTGTCTAAAACAAAAAGGAGTGATAGTGAGAATATGATCATCCCAAGTATTGACCTATTAGATGGTAAAGCTGTGCAACTTGTACAAGGTAAACAAAAAGTACTAGAACGATCAGATATTGAGAATCTAGCCAGATATTTTAATCTATTTGGAGAGATTGCTGTAATCGACCTCAATGGAAGTTTTGGCAATGGAAATAATGAGAATCTTATCAGAAAAATAGCAAATATTGCAGATATTAGAGTTGGAGGAGGTATCAGATCTGAACAAAAGGCAAATAATATATTGCAATTGGGGCCTAAGAAAATAATAATAGGAACTCAAGCAAATGCCGATTTCTTACAAAATTTTAATCCTGATAGAGTAATTGCTGCAATTGATAGCAAGGATGGTGAAATAGTTGATGATGGCTGGAGAAATAGCACTAAGGTACAGACTATTGAGAAGATAGAGGAAATTGAATCCTATTGCTCTGAGTTTCTGTACACAGATGTGAATAAGGAAGGCATGCTTCAAGGAATAAATAAACAATTGGCATCCTCAATTAATAGCGCTACGAGTAACCAAATAACCTATGCTGGAGGGATAACTAGCATTGAAGATATCAAATTTCTGAATCAAGAGGGTATGCATGCCCAAATAGGAATGGCGATCTACACAGATGAGATTCGGTTAGAGAGTGCTCTACTTGAGATACTAGATTTTTCTAAGGGACTTATTCCAACAATAGTCCAGGATAAATCAGGAAGAGTTCGTATGCTTGCTTATTCTAGTAAGGAATCTATTCTTAGAAGCATAGAGAGTGGATATGCTACCTACTACAGCAGATCAAGGAAAGAATTATGGACCAAGGGAATGACATCAGGAAATATCCAAAAATTACTGAGTATAAGATCAGATTGTGATGCTGATTCCCTCATCTTCACAGTAGATCAGTTGGGATCTAGCTGTCATACAGGAAAACAAACCTGTTTTGGAGATCTGAGCTTCTCCCTAGATGATCTCTATAATACACTATTAGAACGTTCTAATTCAAATAAATCCACTTATTCAACCAATCTATTAAGAGATGAGGAATTAATAAAATCAAAAATACTTGAGGAAGCAGAAGAAGTGGTAAAATTTGAGGATCGACAAAATCTGATCTGGGAGCTAGCTGATCTGCAGTTCTTCATGACAGCCCTAATGGTTCAACAGGGGATCAATCCTGCTGAGGTGATCAATGAGCTCTGGAGGAGGAGAAAATGAGAATAATAAATTTTAATGAGTTCTCCAAACAAGATCTTGAATCTGATCTTCCAGATGTATCAGCTATCATTAATAAGGTTAGAGCAGAGGGAGATAAAGCTCTTAGAGATTATGCAAATTTATATGATGACTTAGGTGACCAGACATTTGAAGTGAGTGAGGAGGAGATAAAACAAGCCTTCAAAAACTCTGAAAAGGCAATAATCAGTGCATTAACCTTTGCAGCAGAACAAATATCTAATTTTGCCAAAGCTCAACTTGATCAACTTAATTCTTTTGAGATGATCAATCAATATGGCAGATTTGGTCATAAAATCATTCCAGTGGATAGAGTGGGTTGTTATATCCCCGGAGGTAATTATCCTCTACCCTCGACAGTGCTTATGTGTGCTATTCCAGCAAGGATTGCTGGGGTTCGTGAGATCACGGTATGCTGTCCAAAAATCACTTCTGAGGTATTAACAGCTGCATATATTGCCGGAGCGACAAGAGTGTTGAGGCTTGGTGGAGCACACGTTATTGCAGCTCTTGCCTATGGTACGGAAACTATTGATCCCGTGGATATGATTGTTGGTCCTGGAAATAAATATGTAAGTAGTGCTAAACGAATGGTGTTTGGCAAGGTTGGGATAGATCTGATTGCCGGCCCATCTGAATTACTGATCATTGCAGACTCTAATGCTAACACAACATTAGTTGCTGCTGATATCCTTGCACAGGCTGAACATGATATTGATGCAAGATGTTATCTCCTAACTGAATCCTTTGATTTTGCGCAACAGGTAATAAATGAGATAGGGAATCAAATTCAAAATTTGTCTACAAAGGAGATTGCAGTGAAATCAATACAGGAGGGATTGGTAATTCTATGTGATACTAAGGAGAATATGGTTAAAATAAGTAATTTAATAGCTCCAGAGCATGTGGAAATTATGCACAATGAGCAGGCATATTTTGAATCTGAGTTGAAGCATTATGGATCTCTTTTCCTCGGATCACAATCAGCTGAGGTATTTGGCGATTACTGTTCAGGACCCAACCATACCCTCCCCACAGGAGGAACTGCCAGATTTACAGGAGGGTTATCAGTGTTGAATTTTATTAAAATTCAAACATTTCAGGAATTGAATAGGGATATCTCTAAGATAATAGATACTGCTGCTGAAATTGCTGATTGTGAGGGATTATCTGGACATAAATTTGCTGCTGACATTAGAAAATTATGAATGATTCTTTAGAAATATATTATCTTTATGGCTTAAATAGCAAACTTATTGATCATATCTCGTGACGATTCAGCTTGTGTTGTGAGTTCCTGAGCTGCAGAAGACAATTCTTCAATAGTTGCAGTCATCTCCTCAGCAGCTGCAGCTACTTCTTCAGCACTTGCTGCAGTTTCCTCTGAAACTGAGACAACATTAACCATGGTATTGGAGATTTTGTTGAAGGATTTCAGTAGCGTCTCTCTAATCTCTTCAGCAACCTTTTCGATTCTCTCTGAGGCAAGTTTTGATTGATCAGATAGTTTACGTACATTATCTGCCACAACATTGAATCCTCTACCGTAGTCTCCAGCTCTTGATGCCTCAATACCAGCATTCAAAGCGAGAATATTGGTTTGTAGTGAAATCGATGCTACCTCTTGGGTATTCATTTGGATCTTCTTAACGATGTCATCCACAATATTCTGAAGCTCATTGATATTCTCATTTACCTCAGCTATAAGTTCTGTTTGTGTAGTTGCCCCATCACTCATTGCCTGTGAAGTTGATGCCACCTCTTCAGCACTTGCATTAATCTCCTCAGAACCGGACAATAGATCCTCAGAGGTTGATGTGAGGATATTCACAGATTGTTGGGTTGATGTTACAACCATACGTATACTATCTATTAAGGCATTATAGGAAGAGGCTAGTTCTCCAATCTCATCTGGGTTACTTGATATTTTGTTCAATTTTTCATCTTCCTCTGCATCAATTGTCAAATCTCCCTTAGCACCACGATTCATGGATCTTACTACAATGTTTATCCTTTTTACGATGGAATTAGCAAAGAACACTGAGAATACAATAGCCAGGATAAGAGATATTACTGCAGCGAGTATAGAATACATGGTGGGCTCTTGCAAGATATCATCGATTTCTGATTGTGGAAGCAATGTCATAAGGTGCCAATCAAGATCGAAGAATTCTGCATGATCTGAAGCAGCAAGATTAAGTTCCTTTGCATCGACCAAATACTGCACTCCTCCAATCATTACATGCATCTCTACATGTTTATCCTCAACTAGTAAAGCAGAAGAAGAGCTTGCACCCACTAAGTCGGATAATTCACTACCCACTTTAGTAATATCATGATGAAATATAATCTCACCGAGATGTGAGGTTATCATGGCAAATCCATTAATACCAATATTCAATTTACTTAGCATATGATAGAAGCTTTCGAAATTATAAGATGCTTTTAGTACACCAGCCCACTCACCCCCAGTAAGAGTTGTATTAGTTGATTTAATTGCCAAGGAAAAGGCTATAGAGTAAGCTCCACTGGATTCATCAAATTCAAATCCACCAATATCCAATTCGTTTTCCATAGCACTTTGCCACCAGCCCTCATCTGCTTGAGCAAAATCACCTGTATTGGCTGATGACGCCACTGCATACCCTCTAACATCAGTGATAAAAATCTCTGAGAAGGAGATTTCAGCAAGTATACCAGCCAAGTATTTGGATATCTCTGGATTTACATCATTATTGAAATTTATCGTTAGCTCATCTCGTGCAGATATACCGGTACCAGCACTATCTGAATCATCACCCCATTTTTCTCCCTCATATCTACCCCATAGATCAAGTGCAGTCATACCTGATGCCAATGTTGCAGTTTCCTTAATTTCAGGCAATGTAGCTAGATTATGCATATATTCTATTTCATTATCAAAGATCTCTAACACTTGATCATTCATGGTAGTATCATAGGCATCAAGATCCTCATTGATCATATCTTCCATGTTGGATCGAGTTAATGTTACAGTAACAGTAGTAATTGATACTATACTCAAAAGGAGAATTAGTATAAAACCAAGTAGAAGCTGTGCAAGTAATTTCCGGTTGAAAAGTAATTTAGTAAAACTTGACATTACCCAAAGCTTATCTGAAAATGATTTAAAAAAATACCTCTTGCTAGATATTCGGAAAGCCGAATAAATGTAAAAAAATATAGTAGATATACAAATAATCATATAATAAAATTTAATTTGGAAAAATTGCGTTATTAAATACTAATTTTCATATATTTTGGATAAATTTATTAGCGGGAAATAGCATTAGTACATCAGCAATCAGATCGCTGAGAACTTGCCTGTTCTTTCATTCCACTTGGCGAACATGTACCAACCGAAAAGAAGCACTATAAATACGACTATAGACCATCCATAGCCTATCTCTTGTGGGAGATAGACCATCTTCTGTTGGGTATCGGGTAGCCATGTTACCTTTCCATCCTTGATCCAGAGTTTAGCAACCCAAGGCATCCAAAAGATCATAGTGAGTACTGAGATCATCAGCTTTACCTGACCCTCTGCTGCTCTCCAAATGGAACCCACTGCACATCCACCTGCAATAGTCATACCGATTCCAAAGATTATTCCACCAATCAGTGCTCTGAGCCAGAAATGAGGGAAAACAAATACCTTCTCGATTGCAGAAAGCTCATACACACCATCTACAAGTGCTCCATGATTAACAAATTTGTAGGTGGCCATACCTATCATACCAGTAATGATACCAGCAATAATAGCAACTGCTGCAGTTGAATCCCCAGTCATCCAAGGTTCACGAAGTGCACGAACCACACACCATCTTGATCTCTGCAGGATATAACCCATCAAGGCAGAGATTATGATAAAGCCTATGACTACCCTGTCTGCTTTAAAATAAATATCATAAGATGCCCATCCAGTAGATGTATTCTTTCCCCAGGGACCAAGAAAGAGTGGTGAGATAAGAGCAAGAGCAAGTAGAAGCCATCCAACAATAGGCTGGATATTCTTGGGTACAAGAGTAAGGGTCTTGGTAGAACCTGATGAGATGCCAGGCCACTTCTCAACCTCAAAAAGAAGCCACTTTGCTGCAATAAATGCACCTATTGCGAGGCCAAAAGCAAAGATGATAGCACCTGCAGATAATACTGCCCAACCGGAAAAGAAGCTACCCAGAGTACAACCTTTACCGATTACTGCTCCAAAGCCCATGAATAAACCTCCCACTAGACCCTTCACTAGCTCACCAGTAGGTGGAATCCGTAAAGCCCATTCTTTTGAAATCATGGCTGCAGCCATGGCACCGAAAAATAGGATCATCACTCCTGCAGCACACTTCATGGCGAAAGTGTCAGGGATAGTTGTACCATTGTTCCATCCGTAGATGTTCTGGCCCCAATTAATAATGGCACAAGATGCACCGAATGGTTGGGCCAGTAAAAATAGAGCTGTACTCATAGCAGCAAGTAATATACTTCCATGGAGCATCGACATCTTTCCCGTCAATTTTCCATATAACTCTTTTATTATTGATTGTTCTTCATCAGACATAATTGTTTACCTCAGTTATTTCTTCTTGATATAGAAGACGTATTTCTCCCCTTCCACTGCGTTTTTAAGCAGATCATGCTTTTGTTTGGTCACCCATTTGGGTATATCCTCTACGGAGCCTGGATCGGTGCTTGTCACTTTAAGCACTTTACCGGAGTCCATTTTCTTAATGGCCTTAGCCGTTCTCAAAATAGGCATCGGACAGGAAAGTCCGCTTGCGTCTAGTTCCTGATCAAATTGCGTCATGTTGTGATCAAAACCAAAAAAACTGCAACTCTATATAAATTCAAGAGAAAGTTTCACACAGTGCACTATAAAATCTATAGCTATAATGCCCAATTGTATAAATAATAAACGGAATTTTATCATTATTTCAAAAATAATCAGATTTTCTGATTTTATATCATTGAAAAGCTAGAAATCTGACAAAATTAATTATTTTGATTTAGTATATAAATTATTGTGGTAGGACTTCTCAGCCCACCTATTTTTTCTAGTAAACTATGTATAATCAATAGATTATACAAATCAATCCTTCATTATGCAATTATTTAGTTTTGACAATACGAATACAAATATATTCCATAAAACATAACAAAAATCTATGTGAATCCCTAAGAAAATAGTATATTAATTTGAATAAGTATCCATATTTGCATAGTAATTTGAGGCAAATGTTTTTCCAGTTAAATCAGAAATAATGCCAATAACGCCTTCAAATATCAAATTGATTTATTTAACCCTCAGTTGTTAATTAGCGCTTAATAGAATCCCTACGAACAGATTCGGCTGAAATTATAATAATACTATTTGACAATAAATCAAGGTTCAATTTTTGCAAATAGTCTAAGATTAATCACAATAATTACACAAATAGGTAATTTGTAGATTAATATTTTTCAAAATCATCCAGCTTGATTTATTTTAACAATTCTATACTCTCTTCAGTACAACTATTAATTAGAAGGGTATTTTTCTCATGATTTGTGCATTGTACCCAATGTGATACCTCAGAAATATATGATTTGTTATACACCTGTGATACTTGTAAAGTGTCCTTGTGCAAACATCATTTTGAGACACATAGTTGTGAGGGGTCAGCAAGTATTAATGAGAATTATGAACAGATTTTGCGAGATAGCCCAAGAATCCTAACTACTGGGAAAGAGTTCATCGACTTGATCCTTGCAATTCTATTATTACTTCTTGTTTTTGCCCTAAGACCGGCCATCGATGGTCATTTCTCGCTCAATTATGTTTTGATCCTGGGGATAATCATTGCACCTGCATTTATCCTACATGAACTTGCGCATAAATATGCTGCCATGTATTTTAACAAATTTGCTCGGTTTGCTCTGATCAAACCCATGACAATTATCACCGTGATTGTCGCCTTCTTCGGCTATGGTATTGCGGGACCTGGAGGAACATTCATTCTGGGTGATTCAGATGATCGGGAGAAAGGGATATTCGCAGCTGCAGGACCTGCTATAAATATCATATTATCACTCTTATTTTACTTGTTTATTCTATTTCTACCTCCATTGCAGATCCTCGGATTCCAGCATTTATGGGTGTTAAAATATTCGATATTCATTAATTCCTTTCTAGGATTATTCAATCTCATTCCTTTTGGTTTGTTGGATGGTAAAAAGGTCATTACATGGTCTAAACTGAGTTGGATCTTACTTATCATTGCCAATGGTGCGGGGTTCATGTATTCTTTTGATATATTGTCTCTACCAAGTTTCAATTGATATATGTGATGCAAAAGAAAATTCGGGGACAGTATTTTTTTGGGCTCAATGGCAGGTAGAGTATTCAAGAAAATTCTCATCTATCCAATATTTATTTAGATAGGATTTCTAGTATGTCACTATGCAGTGTTCTCTCTGTGATCCATCTAAAGATTATCAGATGGTATTCAGTTGCAGGAGTTGTAGCAGATTATACTGTAAATCCCATATTGATAGTCATCCTTGCATAGCTATGCCATTTATATTTCAACAGCCAACAAGGGAACCTACACAACTAGAATACGAACTGCATCTGAGAAACAATCCTGGGATATTGACAACAGGTAGAGAATCACTTGATCTACTCATTGCATTTGTCTTACTTTTCCTGGTATTTGGGTTCAGACCATTATTAGGAGGGGATCAGTCTATTCCCTCAGTTATTTTACTTACTGCAATTATTGCACCTGCATTTATTCTTCATGAGATGGCCCATAAATATGCAGCAATATTCTTTGGCAAATACGCAAGATTTGCATTGATTAAACAAATGACGATAATTACCCTTATTGTGGCTGGATTAGGATTTGGGATTGCCGGACCAGGAGCTACCATGGTACTTGGTAAATCAACAGAGAGAGAAAGAGGAATCTTTGCAGCTGCTGGACCTGCTACTAATTTCCTCTTATCTTTGATATCTATTATCTTAATTGTCTTACTTCCTCCTTTTCAGATTCTGGGTTTCTCATTGATATTCATCCTCAAGTTCTCAATATTTTTGAATTCATTTCTAGCTCTGTTCAATCTGATACCAGTTAGTATGCTAGATGGAAAGAAGGTTATTACATGGTCAAAGAGTGTTTGGCTACTCCTTGTAGTTATCAATTTGGCAATGTATATGTATGCTGCTGATATTAATTTACAATTACTCTGAGAAGCTAGAATTTCATCATAGATTCTTTTTCTCTCTCATATCATCAAGATAGCTTGATAATCGAGATAGTAATACGATTTCATCATCACTAATCACATTATCTCGCATTGCTTGCTGTTCTGCTTCTTCATACATTTTATGCAGTATTGCATTCAGCTTCTCTCTTTCCTCATCTGTAATTACTCCATCCTCCATAGCATGGGCCAAGTTCTCTTGAAATGTTATCGCATTTTTCATAGATACTGCTATGATACGTGTCTCATCAACCTTTAGTATATTATCCTTCATGGCAATTTTCTTAAGAATCTCAAAGATTTCCTTTTCCATATTCATGGTTAGATATATCATATTAAGACTTGGATATAAAATTCGTTGTCTAAAAGATTGATAATGATCAATTTGGAAATTGTATCGACCATTAGGATAATCCTTCTTTATCCTTTACACTCGAGATAAAGGTTGCTAATTTTGATAGTAACTCCTTCTCATCATCACTAACCACGTCATCCCGCATTGCCTGTTTTTCTGCTTCAACATAGATCCTATCTAGTAGCTGATTTAGTCTCTCCTTTTCCTCCTCGGTAATCACACTATCATCTAGTGCCTGGATCAAGTACTCATCAAAGCTAATTGCGGTTCTCATGGCGGTAGTAATGATCCGGGTCTCATCTACCGTCATCCTGCCATCCTCTAATGCAATCGATTTCAAAAAATCAAATATCTTCTTCTCTGTGGATGACATGATTAAACCTATATGGGCTGAAGAATTTATAAATTTTGGTCATTCAATGATTATCATTGCAATCTTAGATATCAATAGCTGAACTAATTCAAGTATTTACTTAATTTATCTTTACCTTTCTTACCTGTGATGCTCAGAGGAATGGCTGCAGCAATTATGGGAACAACAATGTCTGTCTGATTAATCGTTACGGTATCATAACCCTCGATGTAGAGCAACTCATCATTCATATAACCTGAAAGCTTTAGGACACAATCAAATGGCTCTCCAATGCCGAGTGCATTAATTAAATCATTAATACCTTGTCTGGGGAAAGTAACTGTGAAGGTCTGAATGTCAATGATATGATGGTTCATAGCCTCAACTGTGTTGTTAATCCACATCCTTGAATTGTTGATATTCAGTGCACGGTATCCATCCCGTAACCATACTTTGAAAGTAATAGGTGTACCATCACTTCCAGCATTCAATGTACGGGGTGATGATTCCATGAGGGCATCAAAGTAGAGGTTCAATCCATTAGGAATATTAGATGGAGTTCCATCCTCATTGAAGGCAACACCATCAATGAAGTAAGGATCATCAGAATAACCATCAAAGTCAGTATCATTATTATCGTGACCATCCCAGTAATTCACGTAGAAGGAGTTTTCAAAACCATCATCTCTAGCCTGGGAGGTTTCACCATTATTATTCTTGAAGTTATTCTTAGTTACTGCATTGAAACCCGAGTTGGGATCAATATTCACACCATAACCCAAGTTATCAAATAATCTATTCTCCTCAATGAGGATGTAACCAGAGGCTTCAACAAATACTGCATCTCCACCTTGATTAGTGATATTATTATAAGTGACAGTATTACCAACAGAGGGATCAAGGAAGACACCAGAACCTGCAAAACGAGCATTCGTTGTCAATCCAGTGATCTCGCCACCATTGTTATCAACGACATTCCAATTAATTCCATTGTAGCTAGAATCTTGAAGGAAGATACCGTGATATACATTATCGAATACCGTATTCCACTCAATAGTTGAATAATTGGATTCATAGAGATGAATTCCAGTACCTGCATTGTTGGACACTGTATTACCAGTTACGACATTATCTGGTGATGGATCAAGGTAAATTCCAGATCCTGCAAAACGAGCCATCAATTTGAAATTAATGTTGTCAGATGAATCAAGGTTACCCATGTAAGCTGCAGCGATGTATCCATTACCATCAGCAAGATTGTTGGTGATACTATTGGATGATGAATTGTACAAAGCCACACCATCTCCACCATTTGATAAGAGGTTATTATTTGAAATGGTGGTTCTATCTGATTCCAGAAGAACAAGCCCATCACCTACATTATTCATGATAATGTTATTATCAAGTACATTATCAAATGAGGGATCAAGGAAGACACCAGAACCTGCAAATCTGGCCATAGATCTCATGGCAAAGGGATCACCACCAGACATTACTTCTAATAAATCAGCTGCTGCACCATTTCCAGCAATCATATTGTTGCTTATAGTATTACTATCAGAATCTATGAAGAATACTCCAGTAAAGCCATTATCTGTGAGGTAATTCCCATCAACAAAAGTATTGGTTGAATACTCAAGAACAAGACCATCACCAAGGTTATTTGAGAAAGTATTACCCACAAGAGTATTGTAATGACTTGGGTCAAGAAATACTCCAGAACCTGCAAATCTAGCAAGCATAATCATCTCTAAATCATTTGATGCTAAGGAATATACATCGGGATTACCGTTAGAATCGATAATATTACCACTGATCCAATTGGAATCACTATCCTCAGTGAACAATCCAGTCATCTCATTTGAGAAGATATTATTGTTCGAGATGGTGTTTCCATCAGATAATTGTAGGTATAGACCCATTCCAGCATTATCATAGATATTGTTATTATCAACTACATTATTCATACTAGGATCAAGAAATACACCGGATCCTGCAAATCTAGCATTGATGATTATCTCACCATTCACGAAATTTATTGGAGAGGTGTTAGTTCCAATTACTGCCAAAAATCCATTACCGAAAATTTCATTATCAGTCAGGAAATTATTATTTGAATCAAGTAGAAAGAGCCCATCATTACCATTGTTATAAATGGTGTTGAAGCTAACCAACATACTATCACTGTAAGCAAGAGTGATTCCCACATTACCATTATCAGAAACTGTATTGTAATCGACTACACCACTGAAGGATGTGATTAGCATTCCATCATAATTACTGGTTACTATATTGTTAGAAACCATCATATTGGCTCCTTCAACATTCATTCCGGAATTAGCATTATTTGTAATGGTGTTACCAACGATCTGCAATCCTGTGGCTCCTGTTGTAACGATACCGTCATTGGTATTGGAAATTTGGTTATTCTCAATTCTCACATTCTCAGCATTGATGATTAGAATACCGGTGAAACCTGCATCTAGACCATTGAGAATGTTATTCCTAATTACTAGATATGATGTAGTATCCTGAATTTGAATAAGATTAGTTTTAGTACTCTCTATATTCCAGTTCTCTATAAGATAGGGATCCTCAAATGTTCCAGATCCGGGTAGTCGTCTCATCACCTTCTCACTGTCAATGAAGAAGGGTCTGTGATCCTTGGGAACTGGGGGTGCATTTACTTGCATTTCCACATTCTCAAGCTCATAATCAGAAACTTGGATGAGATCTTCTGCTGCAATGGGATTAAAATCATTCCCCTCGATTGTATATTTTATGTCTGTATCATAAAATACGTTGTTCCATTCACTGTAATAGGAATAGGCATTCTTGTCAATACTAAAAGTATTCACAGCTTCAATATCTGCATGGCTAATTGCTGATCCACTTGGTGTTACAATTGCTGTAGAGACTACAGGCATAAATAAGGGTAACAAGAGTGATATAGCAATTACTATCATTTTATTGCGCATCAGTGTGTCCTCTGTTTAAATACCGTCACCTCTCCGGGTATATAAAGCTAACTAGATAAGGGTCATTTTTCCAAGTAAATAATATTTAACAAAAGGGGGGTAAAGGTTTAAAAATATTCCAAATTAGATCCTAGTAAAATTATCAGCCCAAGAGCCTAAGATTATAGCTAACTATATATAAATATTATTAATTGCATAGTTTTACTAGAGCGCTAAATATGATATATATTATATATTAATCACTCTTTCTTCTTACCCATTTTCAATATAGCTTCTGCACGACTCAAGTAATTCTCAATCTGGGATTGCTGTAACCTCTCATAGAGACTAGCATTCTCCTCAACCATAGATTTGTATTTCATCATCTGATTCTTGATATTTTCCCTTTCACCCTCTATTTGTTTGGTAAAGATCGATAATCGCTTCTTGCTTGCAAGGTCATGAGCCTCATCAAGGATTTTCTGAGCCTCGTCAATATTCAGATCAATAATGGCAAGTTTTGATCTTAATAGTAAGATCTTGATAACATTGGGTATTTGGTCCAATGCAGTCTCTCCTCCACGAGCAACTTTGTCTAATTTATCAATGAGATTTTTGAATTCAGTAAGAGCCTCCTCACTGGGAGAAGCTTTGAGCTCCTCTAACAATAAACCACCAAGGAGAAGCATTGCATTAGTTGTGAAACTTTGATCAATACCTTCAGTATCATTGGCCATCTCATTCAAGATTTTTTGAGCTTCTGCTCGTTGGACCACTCTTGAGCTCTTCAGTAAAATTTGAGCATTTGCATAATCATAGAGTTTATCAATTGCCCTTAGATTCATTTCATCCTTGACATTCTTGAGTTTTTTGAGGTTCTCTTTGGCTTGATCCATTTCATCCAATGCCACCAATGCCTCAATACTAGATGCTAATGGATCCATAAGTAAATGAGGACCAATGTCCTCAGCTAGAGCAATTGATTTCTCGAAGAATCCTAAAGCATCTTTATACTTCTCTCTTTGAAGATGAACTCCACCGATATTGCCATAAATTGTTGCTAGGTTGGATTTATCATCAAGTTCCTTAAAGATTTTTGCAGCATCATTCATGGTGAAAATCGCTTTCGTATAATCTCCGACCAGTTGTTGTAGATTGCCAAGATTCAACAGGGTAGTTGCTAGGTTTGGTTTATCATCTTTTTTCTTGAAATCTGCTAGACATTGATTAAAAGTCTCAAATGCTTTTTCAACATCACCTTTATCCTGATAAATCAAACCGATATTTAGTGAGATAGGGCCAAAATAAGCATCAGCTCCGATTTCCTTACTTGATGCCAATGCATTCTCAAAAGCAGATAATGCCTCATCAAAGGATCCTAGTCTCCAATAAATCATACCTAGATTATTATTTATTTTTAATAACTGTAATTGATTATCTAAGCGATCATATATTGCAATACTCTCATTTAGGTTAGATACAGCACCTTCAAAATCACCCTTTGTAGCATAGGCGATACCTAAATCATTATAGGCCTCCGCAGATGCAGTTGCTTCATCAAGCTCAGCATATATCTGAATCGAGGAGTTTATACTATCTATTGCTTTGGGGACCTCACCTGTTCTAACATACATCTTACCTAATAGATTCTGTAACCTTGCATCGATTTTCTTGGAATAGTAAGAGTAGAATTTCCGAGTTGCGGCAACTTCATTTGCTAGATTTTCAAGTAATTCTAACCCTTCATTCATTTTTCCTTGTCGATAATAGAGATTGCCTTTCTCTGCTTTGGCAAATAATACTGGAATAGGATGAGAGATTTCATTGGATTTAGATATTGTCTCATCTAAAGACTCCTCCAATCCATCCATATCCCTTAGTTCTACCTTTGCTCTGGCTCGAATTGAAGAAATTAACAATTTCTCAAATTCAGTACATTCGCCTTTACAAATTCTTTCAACCTCTGTTATAACAAAATCCATATCACCTTCGAATAGCTTATTTTCCAACAGGCTCATATTTTCTATTAATGGAGCATCAGGTTTACGGAAAACAAGTCTTAAAACAGTTTCTACAAAAGTCATGAATTTTAAACCTACACTATAGATTACAACATATTCTAATTTAGTCTTTCTCTCAGCAGATATAATCAAAGAAAAAAAAGGTTCATCAAGTATTCATTTGTTTTGCTTATTCCATTTGGAGAAGAGTTATAACTCTTGAGACAAATTCTTATCGTGAAGATATGAGACCCTTCTATGCTCTTTGCCTTGTTATCCTTATTTGGATTCCATTATTTCCCGTAAGATCAAATATGATCGATGGCTCGGATGTTTATGCAACATTAGAAGGCACATCATTATTAATGGATCAAGGAAAGGATTATTTCCTTTTCTATGAACAGGAAGATTTAGAAAAAATCAATAAAATCGTCTCTCCCTCGACTATATATCCTCATCTTCAAGCAATGAGAGTTCACGTAGAAATGGATTCATTACAAGCACTTAGGTCATTATTTTCAATTCAAATTTTTCCAGATAATAGTTTTGATAATTATCATACTCCAATCTTACCGCAACAAACTCAATTTGATTCAGATATTGCTGAGATGCTGGGTCTTGATCTGCTATGGCAAATGGGCTATAATGGTAGTGAAACAGTTATTGCGATCATGGATAATGGTATTGATTTTACTCATCCTCTGCTTCAGGGGAAAGAAGTGGAGACGATGAATTTTGCCAGACCAGGCACTAATGCATGTAAAACTCATGGCACTCCAGTTGCAGGTCTAACTGCTGCATCAAACACAGCAGAAATGAGTGGAATGGCATTTGGTGCAAAATTAGTTGATGTGCAGCTAGGTTGCTATGGATTGAGCCTAACTGGAGACTTTCTCGGAGCTTTTGATTATTTACTAGCTATGAATGATAGCATAAATGTCATTAATACCAGTTTTGGAGGGTATGCCCCACCATGGGATATCATTGTTGAGAAATTTACCAATGCGGGTATGATACTGGTGGGTTCAGCTGGAAATGAGGGGCCAACATCGCATAGTACATCTCCTGGAGGCCCTGGTAACTCATTGCATGGTATTTCAGTAGGAGCAGTTGATGCTACAGGAGAACTTGTTAGTTATTCCTCTCGGGGACCATCCTATGATATGTTATACAAACCCGACATACTAGCACCAGGAGATGGGATAAAAAGTATCGATGTTGATGGTGGTTACTCAGATGTTTCGGGTACATCATTTGCAAGTCCAATCATTGCTGGTGGAATTGCGACTTTGATTTCGGGTTTGGAGAAAGAAGGAATTATATGGAATCCGGGTCTGATAAAGGCAGCATTGATGAAATCCGGGGATAATAGTATCAATGATGAGCTTGCCTATGGTCAAGGTATTGCAAATTTTTCAAGAATGTACGAGATTATCAAAGCAGGATTGACTAATGATAACATTTCAAAAATAGTGGAAATAACCCCTCATCTCGGACCAATATCATATTTAAAGGCATTACCAAAAGGGATGAATGTTGAGCTTCCTCTAACAGTGGTCAGTTCCCATCCCACTGAAATTACCATCCAAATTGATGGGAATATCAGCAGTTATCTATCCACACCAGATTTATCTAATGCTTATTCTCAAAAAATCAAGTTAAGATTAGAAACTAATGAAATTCCTGAGAATTCTGTTATCAGTGGTATAATTACTGTTTCAGTTGGTAATGACACATCTACTGCATTAATCCAAATTGACATTCTTGATCAGGCTGAAAAAACCCTAGGGATTGATCTACATCATACTTACTGGGATATTACAGGTGAGAATCAGATAGGGGGATCCAACATTGGTAAAATGATTCAGTTAGCCATGGAAAAGGGTTACGCCATTCAAGAGATCCATGAAGAACTTACAACAGAGATATTAGAGAATATTGATCTTTTGTGGCTACCAGATCCCTTCAATCTCATAGATGAAGATATGAGTGAGCTAGGGCTGGAGGAGGGGGGCCTTACTACTGCTGAGATAGCGACTTTATCAAACTTTGTAGATAGTGGAGGAGATCTTCTTTTAACGACTAATGGAGTATATGTTGACACTCAAGATACAATATATGGATTAAATACAACAGGTTTCAACACCTTAACATCTCATTTTGGGATAGAGGCAAATTCTGAAGCTATCACAGATAGATTGCCAATAAGTGGGATACCTGTAATGAATCAGAGTTCTCTGATGCGAACAGCGGAATATATTAGCCACAGTGGAAATTACTTATCTTTGACCAATTCATGGGTGGTGGCAGGAAAAGACAAGGCAGTTATAGCTTACCATCAAGAAGTTGGTAAAGGAAAAGTGATCGTATCATCCAGTAACTACTGGTCAGATAACTTTGGCATTGAGGGAAGATATGTAGGAGTTGGCATGAACAATAGAATGTTTGCAACTAGTTTATTAGATTGGTACAAACTGGAGAACCAGGTAATTAAACTAGAAGAGATAATCACATCAAATTCTATCGGTGGAAGTTTTATCAATATTAATGATGGAGTTATTGATACATCAACCTACACATTATATGTAGAGGAAAATGAGTACGTTTCAAGGAAAGATCTTCAAGCTCAGCTAATAAATGGCAGATACGCTTTTGAGTACAGCATATCATCAGATGGGCGTTACCGGGTAATTGCTACAAATGATCAGGATTACGTTGTTTGGGAGCTGGTGGTTGATGATACTCCTCCCGTGATTACCATCGCAAATAGCAATCCCAATAATAGCATCTTTGAGTTGAATAGTAATTACATACTAGGGTTTACAATCACTGATAATATCGCTGGGGTCAGCGAATCAAGTATCAAATTTATTATGGATGGCCTTAGTATTAACCCGATATTCTCATTTGATGAGGAATCAGGATTTCTCCGGGTCATACTTACTTCTCTCGACTTAGATAATAAAGATGGAACCACTCATATTATGGAAGTTATTGTGAATGATTATAATGCAAACCAAGCAGTTTTACTTTATAAATTTTCTATTGGATCTGAAGAAACATCTCAAACGTCTTTGACTCCAAGTTCAAAAAGTGATGTAAGTAGCTCTGCATTTGTATATTCATCGGACATGTATAAATTATTGCTGACTATAGCTGTTCTAGCAAGATCTTCACGATCTAGGAAATATTAAAGGATAACCATTAGCTTTTATCAATAAAAAATGATAATTACTAACTCCCATTGGATAATTTATTTATATAGACACATTATACTTAAAATTACAGACCTTTTCATGAGGAGTTTAATTTGACTGAAGCATTCAGCGTATTTAGTTTTAAGGGTGGTTCTGGAAAAACCACAGTCTCTATGAACCTCGCTGCCTATCTAGTAAGTAAGGGAAAACGGGTTGCAATTATAGATATGGATCTGAGTGCACCCAGCCTGCAAACTTATGCACCGAATAGGGAAGAGAAAACAATCAATGATTATTTATTACATGGAGCAGATCCTGCAGAGGTATTTTTTGATGCTACCTATATTTTTGGAGATGTACCAGGTAAGTTCTATATGGCTCTAGCGGATCCTTCTGGCGAGGCGATATCAAAGATTAATCAACGAGATACCGATTCCCTTCTAGATGATCTGTTCCTGATGATGACTCTTGTCAAGAATACCTTGCCTGATGATCCATTCAACATGGACTATATCCTCATAGATTCATCCCCAGGGATCTCAACACATGCAATTAATGGAGTAGCTATTACTGATCATGTTTTGATGATCCTTAGATTAATTAATGCAGATGTTGATGGTACTCGACAATTTTTAAGCACCTTATACAATTCTGTACAGCCAAAGGTATCACTAATTATCAATCAAATGGCCAAATATCTATTGAATGAGGAAGGTATAATGATGATTAATGAACTTGTGAATGGTGGAATCATTGATAGAGTGAGTGGAGCTGATGCACAGTTAGCTGGGATCCTACCAATGGATGATGCAGTTATAGGCAATGAATTTAATTATATTATGAGAAAACTACAATCTGATGATGTTGGTGAGAGGCCTATTCATTATCTGGATAAAAACAGTAGAGATTTTGCATCGAAATTCGATGAACTTATGAAAAATATAGTTGGAGAAGTTTAAATCCTGCATAGTAAAATCAATACTTTTTGACCTTGTATGGTTCAAATGATATACCGATAAGAACATGAATTATATACTCTTAGGAATCAATACCATAGGTCGGTGAATATGAAAATATTTGCATGTTATATTTTTAAGCTGGATGGTACATGTCTATTCGATAAAGCATTCTATCCTATGCCAGAGGCAGCATTGATTACAGCAATGGTTTCAGCTATGCAATCATTTATCAAAGAAATTTCAGGAGTTTACGCTAATAAGGTCAGTGCAGGAGGATTTGTGTTTCATATTGAAAAAATCGGAAAGATTACCATAGCTTTAGTTACATCGGATGATGAACGCCCTGTGGATAAGATAAACAAAATTCGCACAGTTTTCATATCCAAATATGGTCAATTCATAGAAGGCTCTTTTGGACAAATTCAGCAATTCGCTGCATTCGAGAATGAACTTCAAGATATTTTAGGGATCATTCATCAAGAAGAACGTGTTAACCCCACCAAACAACTAAATTCCTTTGCATTTATCAGTATAAAACCCGAACTGCAAAAAATTGCCAAGTTGATAGTAATGAAAAAAGAAGGAAATGCACTTGATCTTGCAAAGGAATTGAATGATACTGCCTTTAACGTGAATAGTGGATTGGAACAACTATTTGATTTGGGTTATGTCGGTAGATACTATGAAGGAAACTCATACACCTATTTTGTGGATAGATAATAACTCTCCTCTATATCAATTAGAAAGTACGATGAATTGCAAATTTTCTGTAGGTTTAGATAAGATATGTTATGATAATTTATATTCGCTTATCCACATTGCATAACGGAGATATATTTGATTGAGGAAGCGGTCAAGCTTATAAAGCAATCCAAGAATATCGTGGCCTTTACAGGTGCTGGGATCTCTGTAGAAAGTGGAATCCCACCATTCAGAGGACCTGATGGACTCTGGTCTAAATACGATATGGAATTACTCGAAATTGAATATTTCTATTCTCACCCCAAGGAGGCTTGGGAATTTGTAACAAAGATCTTTCTTGAGAATTTTGTAAATGCACATTACAATCCAGCACATTTCCTTTTGAGTCACTTGGAACAGAATTACGGATTATCTTCAGTAATTACTCAAAATATTGATAATTTACATCAAGAAGCTGGAAGTAAAAACGTAATTGAATTTCATGGAAATTGTTATACAGCAATTTGTACTCAATGTACAACAATTGTGGATCTTATTCAGTATTTAAACGCCGATATGAAAAATTACAAGCAGGATGTTGTAATAAAGATAAAGGAAATGGAATTACCTCTTCGATGTAAAACATGTAATGCAGTATTAAAACCAGATATTGTTTTCTTTGGTGAGGGAATATCTGAGATTGTAACATACCAATCTGCAAAAAACATTATCGAATGTGATTTACTTATTATTATTGGTACGACAGGCCTTATTATGCCAGCTGCAGCATTCCCGTATTTTGCTAAGGAAAAGGGAATACCAATAATCGAAATTAATCCTGAGAGAACTCCATATACAGATCAGATTACTGATGTTTTTCTACAAGATAAGGCTGGGATTGTTGCAAATAGAATTCTGGAAAGTCTTAAGAAAAATCAATCCTGATTGGACAATTTTTCTAGTAGATTATTTATAACTTCAATATTCTCGGTGAATGATTTTCTAGCAATTTTCAAATCAATTCCAGGTTCATGCATTAGTTTATTTCTTGTATATCTTAAATTGTGCAGAGCTGTCACTGCCTGATCATCAATCAATTTTTGTTTTTGTAGAGCTTTAATACCATTAAATAGGTTATTTTCCTCTTCATCGGTAATATACCCATTTACAGATACTACAGTGCGAATAATATACTCTATAATTCGATACAATCTAAAGTATGCAATAATTCTTGAATCTGTTGTTTGCTTCTTCCATTGTTCCACATGAGCTAAAATATATTCAAAATCTGAATTCAAACCTAATAGATCCTTCTCATCAATTTTCAATTCACCGATGCGTTTTCCAACCAATAGTTGTTCCAATAGACTATCCTTACCAATGTTAACATTTTGAAAAATTGAAGCATACTCTCTCCAGGCAATTTTCTGCGCAAACTCCTTACGTGCGGTGATTACAAGCTCTTCAGAAATCAACTCATTTACTAGCTCTTCTTGAGCTTTACTGAACAATTTATGATGGATTTTCTGTTCACGACGATCCAAAAGATTATCAAGATTATATGATAACAACGAACGGATAGTTTGCTGCCTGAAATACTGTTCCTCCTTGTCTTCGGAGAATAATATAGGGAGGACATAGGGTAAAAAGTATTCAACTTTATCAACTGCATAGCGATATAAAAATCCTGAGAAAACCAATACTAATATACTCGTAATAAGCATTGAGAAAAATACGGGTTTGGAAATGATCTCATCCAACACAATTACATACAGATTTACCGAGGTGAACCACATAATAATAATTAGAATGAGATCGAAAATGAAGAAGAAGATATTAAGGATTGCAAAATGCATTAGGCTTTCAAAATAGTTCAATGATCGCTCAACCTTGATTTTATTATCCCTAGAATAAAATTCATTCTGGTAATTCAATAGGGCACGTTTGGTCAATAAGGGAATTAATTTGGATTTGATATTCTCAGAAACCATACTATTCTCCTTTATTACCATCTTTTCTTCTAATATAGTTCTTGAACGCTCTAATGCCGTTGATGTCGAATCTGATAAGAATATTGAATTAAATTCCTTATCTAGCCTCTTATCGATACGTTTCTTTAACTGACCAAACTCAGTAATAACAAAGGGATAGAGAACATAGAAGATCAATATGGGAAATATAAGTAACATAAGTACTGTTACAATGGCCCTGTCTATGACTTGATATCGTATACTTGAATACAAGAAGAGAATACCCACTTGGATTCCAATAGGTGCGAGAATACCAAGTTTCAGTTTCATCTCTAGATGAACAAAAAATTTTGATAATTAAAAGAAATTGGACTATTCACCTAAATAATGATTTATTAGATATAAAATGACAATTATTTTCCATCATTCTGAACAAATATTAAAAATATTACTTAATTCAGTTATTTTTTCCGAATATCAAGTAGATTTTTTACTAGTCTCTCAAACTAGTAAAAGTATTCTTCGTTTCCCTAGACTATATATTTTAATATTTTGTATGCGTATAATATAGCATGAAACAACTGATAGATGATACAATAAATAATTACATACAAAACGCGTTCAAAATTGCGATGAAAGATTTGATTGTAAGCGAAGATGAAACAAAATTGCTACAAATCATCGAGGAGGAATGTCAAAAAATCAGGGACATAGCTCAGGAGATGTATGGTAGCAAACAACTTACAGAAAAACAGCTAAAACAATATATCAGAGAACTCAGCAAGGGAATGCTTACCAAGCTGTCTCGTCAGGCATTGGCCGATGGAAGGATCACTGTTGATGAATTAGCTATTATTCAAGTTGTGGCATCATAATTTACTATATCTATAATCCTTTGACGGAAACTGTGAATGAATGTGTTGTTTTAGGTGATCTCATATCGTGCATAATTTCCTTCAATACTCGTTTTATCTCCTGGCGATACTCCATGTACAAAAACATATCATCTCGATCTAGAGCATCAGTAGCAGAAGCTACGTAACTCTTGAGTAATGACATCCTATCTTGCATAGCTAGACATCTACAATCAACTATAAATGATCAGATAATACTGAGAACTAGATAATAGATTGATCTAATCTAACGAATCGATAATTTTTTTTGTACATACATCACAGTATGAATGAGTGAAATCGACATCAGAAGTGGAACTAATATAAGTCTCAACACTGACCCATTGATCTGATTCATCTCGAATTTTTTTGCATGAACAACAAATAGGTAAAAGAATATGCAACTGATCCACTTCTTTCCGTAATTCAGACCGTTGTTCCACCACTAAGGTCAGATATCCAAGTAATCGTTGACTTTGCATTGAGTAAACAGATATAATCAGAATCATAAATACATACGCTCCGATAATTTCATACATAACAAGTTCAATTGAACCAGATATAAGATAAACCATGAAAATTACAACATGAAACATACTTACAATAATTTGACCCTTACCACTTAATGGAAAAAGTACTATTATTGCTAAGATGAATAAAAATTCATATAGTAGAGTAAGTACAAGAGGAGTATTTGAAAATTGACGAAGTATCGACATAATACTAGAAAATATCAGAAGGTACCCTAAAGATAATGTCTCAAATGTGACTTTTAGAGCGACTTTATCAATTAAAAATAGGATACTAAGAGTAATAATAAAGAACCCTAAACGAAGCCCTGTGAGGAAAATATATGGTTCATAGAGACCATAAAGATGAATATCCCAAATTGCATATAATAGGGTAAAGAATGACATTATAAAGGATGAATGCATGAACCTTATCCGTTTATTTCGATGCAATATGGATTCGATATCCATGGTGAGTATAGATTCTTTTTCACATAATACCTTTATGAGAAAGATTGATATTAATCCATAATTTACTATAAAATTTATGCAAATATCTTATTCTCTAAGGACACGCTTGAGGATCTTACCAGTAGCATTCATTGGAAGAGCATCCTTGAAATAGATCTTCCTGGGATACTTATATGCAGCCATGTTCTCCTTGGCCCAATCTCTCAATTCATCTTCAGTTGAGGTTTCACCATCTTTGAGGACGACATACGCAACTACTTCTTCTCCATACTGGTCATTAGGTTCTCCAACAACAGCAACTAGTGATACTTTTGGGTTGGTCATCAATATCTCCTCTACTTCACGAGGATAGACATTGAAACCTCCACGGAGTACCATATCCTTCTTTCGATCCACAATATAGTAATATCCCTTCTCATCCATTTTTCCTAGATCACCTGAATGGAACCAGCCATTCTTAAATGTCTCAGCTGTTGCCTCTGGTCTTTTGTAATAACCTTTCATCAGATTAGGACCACGGATACAGATTTCACCCACCTCACCAATAGGTACAGGTTCGTTATTCTCATTTACCACTTGCATCTCAACACCTCTAATGGGTACACCGATAGATCCAGCGACCGAGGGTAGATCCTCTCGAGAGAAACTTGCAACAGGTGAGGTTTCTGAAAGACCATATCCCTCAAGGATATTGATTTTATACTTCTCACCCACCTGTTTCATCACCTCAACAGGTAGTGCAGAACCACCAGAAACACCTATTCTCAACATGTTTGATATTTTCTCCAAATCATAATCAGAAGCCTTGGGGTAATTTAATAATGCCCACCACATGGTAGGTACACCCGCGAATACCGTGATATTCTCTTTTTCAAAAGCAGACAATACAACATCAGGAAGAAATTTGGCGATCAGTACAAGTGTGTTGCTCATCATCAAACCAGCATTCATCTGCACTGTTTGACCAAAACTGTGGAATAATGGTAAGGCAATGCAGTGAATATCATTAGGATTACTACTTAGTAATGTTGTAGTCGCATGTGCATTGGAGTAAAGATTATTGTGTGAAAGTTCTGCTCCTTTGGCTTGACCTGTTGTACCTGAAGTATAAAGAATGACAGCTGAATCTCTTGGAGAAGTAGCAACCATGGTAAATGCTGGTGATTGATCCTTCATCAACATATCAAGAGTAGTAACATTAGGAATTGGAGATTCAACTCCAGGTGGAGTAACGAGGATGAAATGTTCACATTCATCCACCTCTGAGAAGCCTGCAAAGGCCTCTTCTCCCATCTTGAGCTCAGGTGTACCTATGAAGCAGAAATATGCTTTAGCATCACTATCTTTGAGATGATAAGCAATCTCCTTTCGTTTTAAAAGGACATTCAGAGGAACTACCACAGCTCCAGTCTTCAGGATTCCATAATAGATCATTGGGAAATAGGGTAGATTCAGCATCGATAGAGCTACTTTATCACCCTTTTTGATTCCTTTATCAACCAGACCATTAGCAATCATATTTACCGCACCATTCAGCTGGGCGTAAGAGAATTTTTGTTCACCGAAGATAATTGCAGTTTTGGTCGGGTAATATGTTGCAGAGTTTTCTAAAACATTAGCTAGATTAAGCACTGTTGCAGATACATCCATTTGAAAAAGGTCTGGCATCTTTTTTTATAATTTTCGTACACGAGGAGAAAGTATCAATCGACCTATAATTTAAATCTTGACAAAGAAGGAAAAAAGCTTAAATTTCACAATTGACCTATATAATAGTAGTGAAAACAAGTATTTCAATCCATTAATTAAGAATTTTGATTAAAATGTTTACGAAAATAATCAAATATTACTGTTTAAGAGATATTTTGAGATACTATGAAGTAAATAATCCTATCAAACCTAAACTTTTATTTCTATATAATTCGGGTGATTCTGCTATCATAAACAAACAAAGATTATTAACAAAGCACACTCTGTTGGAATAATGAGCTCCCTCTACAGGTTTCTCAAATTAGTATTAGTAATTGGTTTTCTCCTCAGTACAATACCAAGTACAATGAGTAATCAAGATATGACCGAGGTTAATCACGAAATATTTGATATTCCAACCAACAACAAGAATCAAGATAAATATCCAGTATTTGATCAAACAAGTGTAGAACCTATAAGTCCAGATGATTCTGAAATTATTTTCAGCAATGAAGATCATAGCATTTTGAATGATATTATCACACCAGATAAGGAACAGACTAGGCATATTTCTATTACTGATGTCAACCAAGATAACTTCAATGATATTATTGCAGTAAGCTATTACAGAATAGTTGCTTATGATGGCCTGAATCGATCTAATATCTTCTATAATGTTAGTAATCCAGGTACCTACGATACTTTCCTCTCATATGATTATTCCAATGATGATGTGGAGGATTTGATTTCAATCAATTTTAACACTCAGGAAATTAACATTATCAACGGGATAAATGGATCAATCGCAATGAATTTATCCATCTCTACGTCTTCAGGGCTTGCAAGTCTTCAACTTGCTCGGTTAGATAATGATAGTATTATGGATCTGGTTGTTATTTCCAATGATCCCCAGGTCATATTACTCAATGGCACTGATTTTTCTGAAATTGCACGATCAGTGCTCTTGACAGATAGTTATAAGGTGTATCCATTTGACCAGAATAAAGATGGTTTGGATGAGATTTTTTCCTATAATCAATACTCGGGCCACGCTTATCTGATAAATGGTACTGATGCTTCGATTATTGCTGAAAGTACACAGATACCACAAATAGAAACCATCACACATACTGATATACTGCAGGATGGTTATAATGATCTAATATTTGGCAATTGGAATTATGAAGTGGCTGTAAGTAGTGGGAAAGATCTTTCTCCCTATATTGGAGTCTATTTAGGAGCTGATGATGCTCGCGTAAGTCATTTGACGCTTGTTAACTACTCAAAAACTGCAGTTCTTGATATTGTGGTAGGAACAGAAGGAGGAGATATCTATATACTTGGGGGAAGTGATCTCATCGCTATTTTTGAACGATTGAATTTTGCTGGAGGAAGAGTAACAGGGTTGCAGACAGATTATATTAATGATGATGAATATGAAGATATAATCATCTCATCTCAACATTCAGAAATACGAGTAATGAATGGAAAGGATTTCACAGAGCTCAATTCTTTTTCAACCCCTCAGAATTCTGTTGCTCATCTGTCTTATGGAGATCTTAATGGGGATAACAGTTCTGATATTATTGCAGCTGGATCAAAATTTGGAAGAGTGTATATCTTTCTATCTGATAATGAGGCACCAATTCTCAAATCTGTGTCTCTACCACCTGTAAGAACATCAGATGAGCCGTTAACCTTTGAACTAATTTATAGTGAACCAAATATTGATGAGATATCTTTCCATTACAAAACTGAGAGATTACCCGAGACAATAACAATCGAGGATCCGGAGGGAACTGCTGTTTTCACAATTGCATCATTTCAACTACCTGAATTGCAATTCTGGTTTACTGCGATTGATAGCTATGGAAATTCCGTGGAACAGGGTAACGAAACAGATCCTTTTATGATGCCCATTACATCCAGATCATTATGGAGGTCAGACATCCTTGGGTACAGCCAAATAGCACAGCTAGAAATGGCAGATGTATCTGGAGATGGTACTCCAGATATTATAGCTGCATCCTATGATGGTTCTGTCTTCTTCGCTGATGGAAAAAATGGAAGCTTACTCTACTCAAATTTTGAATTGAGAAATAATGTAAGTGAATTTTCAGATATTGTCATCGGAGATTTTACTGCAGACTCCATCTTAGATGTGGCAGTTCTTGGTGGATCAGCTGCATCTTATCTTCATGTTATCAATGGATCAGACGGTAAAACAGTATATTACAAAGAATTAATTGATGCATTCCCTGCAGCAATAGAAGCTGAAGATCTATCAGGAGATGGATTTGATGAGATAATCATTGCAGGCGGATTCACTCCTTCAATCTATGCCTTAAATGTATTGGAAGATAGTATTTTCTATCCTGAAACCACAATTAATATCGGAGATGGTGTTGTAGATATAGTAGTAGCAGATGTGGATCAACAAGGTAACCAAGATTTTGTTGTTCTAACTACATGGGGAGATGTAATTTTTTATTCAGGAGATGATTTTACTGAGATTTATAATCCAACCTCATTACTGGTATCATCCAATGGTTGGGCTGGACATAGAATTAAAGTAAATGATTTTAATGCAGATGGAAAAGATGATGCATTAATTGCAGTTAGGAATTATGGAAATGGAGCAAATTTTGTTATTGTAGATGGATCAAATGGTGTGGCAACATATCACCAACTAAGTAAGGATATGTTGAGAGCGACTTTAGTTGATTATGATAATGATGGACAAATGGAAATAGGATTTATCGCCATGGCCTCCAGTGATACTGATGAGAATACACTCAATGTTTTTGACCCTAGAAAAGATCAAATCATTATTTCATTAGGCTTGGCAGATACAGGTATTGATATTGAAGACGAAGTGGGAAGCATCAGAATGTTTGATGTTACTAGTGATCAAGTACCTGATTTTCTGATTCAAGTACGAGAGGGTATTTTTCTTTTTAATGGAGAGACGGGTGCGCTCATTGAGATAATTAGTGATGATCCCCAGGAAGTGTACTTTGAATCTGATAATATGATCATATATGATCTAAATGATAATTTTGTTCAGGATATTATATATCATACAAGTAATCAAATATTAGTTGGACAGGGAATAGAGCAGGTTAAATCAATATTCCCAATTCTCTCCTCTCCAAATGTAATTGAACAAAGCAAAGGTGATTCTTTAGTTACGGTAGTTTTAAAAGATTTTTACAACAAAACTATCACCGATGCATCTGTAAGTTTGATTATTTCTAAAGTAGGTCAGACAGACACTCAGACACTTTCAACTATAGCTAATGTGGGTAGTTATTCTACAACTCTCAAACCTGAAGCCTATACTCTAGGTACATGGCAGATCTTGACTATTGTTGATCATCCCATATATAACAATATCAAATTTTCAGATTATTTAGATCATGAAGGGAAAATTGTTTCAAAAGTAAAATTCTCTATAAAAGGTACTCTATCTCCAGAATTCACATTAAGTGCAGATAATGCAACTTTTAATTCTCCACTTAAGAGGATAAATGGTGTTAAGGAAGGAAAAATTGTCTCTTTATCGATTGCTGTGAGAGATATCTTTAGACATGAAATCACCTATAGGGATGCAAATATTTCAGTGCATTTCAATGGAATGAATTACTCAGCAAATTATATTGACAATGATTTCACAGCTGTTTTCAACTTAATCACTACAGGTTTGGAGCATGGACCTCATGAAATAGCAATCACTATTACTGGTGATGGAATAGATACTTTTATTGAAAATCGCTATATCGTCGATATTGTTCCTCAAGAACCAATTATCGATCTTTCCATGCAAATTATCTCGATTATTTTTGCTGTGTCTACTATATTCTTCTTCTATATTATCAAAGAAACAAAAGATATCTATTCTTCATTAGGAATTGATCCTGCTGAGATGTATCAGTCAATTAAGCATGCATTAATAGCTATGAGTATTTTATTCACAGGAATTATCATTTTAGGGATAGCAGTTGTATTTATTAATCCTCTACTGAGTTTCATCATACTCCTGAGTTCATTGTTGGTAACGTTGCTAATTATTTTGTTATATCACTTCAGAATAACAGTTAAGCAATATTATGCTTTGGAGTTTCATCTAAAGCCAATGATGCAGACAATGCTTATTTCATTAATAGTAGGCTTAATCTTGGGTATTATCCTACTCATTGGTCAGCAAGTAGAATGGATAGATTATCAGATGTCAAAAGATAGCCCAGTTGCTATTCCTCTTACAAATCTCAAAATTCCAAGGATTATGTTTGAAATTGGAGTGCAATCATTCTTTACAGGTTTCATCTATATTCTGATTCAAGACTTACTTGACACTAGATCTGATATCAAGCACTTACTTGAGATAGAAATAAAGACACTTGAAGGGTACTTCCCCAAGGAACCATCGAAACTCTTTGATTCAATCAATGATGAAGCAAAATCAACCTTTATTGGATTAGCAAAAGGATTCATCCTCTGGTATGCCTTGATTATCTACACGACTTTGAATAAACTTGAATTGATTGGAATCGTTAGCCTTCCTCTTCTTGCTTTCTTTGGTCCAGTGATAATTGCATTCCTAATTTTCTTCAGAAGGCAGGTATTACAGGTTGCAGGCCTAATACCTTCTGATGAGGATACAGTTCAAGACAAAATTGACAAAATAATTAAGGAAAAGGCAGAGAAGAAAAAGAAATTCGAAACTGATAAGGACGAGAGAGAAGAAATTGATTCTATTTTAGATGATATAAGTGATCTTGACCTTTCAGATCTCTCAGATCCAGAACCTACCCGACCTGTAATTGAAGAACCTACGAGTACATCCACAATTGATACAACTGAGCAAGAATTATCAGTACAAGAAGATCCCACTGTTTCCATGGATACTGATCCTGATGATTTTCAGGAAGACAGCCCAGAGGGTTATACAGAAACTGTCTCTAGTCTTCCAACAGATTTTGATGAGGATCCAAATTCAACTGACTACAATGAATTAGCTGATGATTCGATTTCTGCAGAGGATGAGAAAGTAGATATTTCAACTGAAAATACCGAATTAGGTGATGATACTATTTCTATCGAGCATGAAAAAGTAGATAATTCAGCTGATGAAGAGCCAGAAGAACAAAATAATGAAAAAACTGATGAAATATAAATATCAAAAATATTGATGAATAATTCGATTTATGAGAAAAATCAAAATAAAAAATATTACTAACAGAATGAGATATCGATAATGTGTTATGATACTCATATCTTTTTTGACTATATCACCTTCTATCTCTCCACAAGCCCAGCATTTACCGTTTTTTAACTCCACTCGTTCATGAATATTACAGTATTTCATAATGAAAAAGAAGAAAAGGGCATAATAAAGCATTGTGAAATTAAGTAGGAAAATGAAAAGCAATAATGATTCATTTCTTTTACACCATAGAGGATACGTTCTATTTTCAGGAACCCAATTAAAATAAGGATGCTTTTCTGAGATCTGAATTGATTTAGATAATCAGATACTAGTATACTACTTATCAGAGAGACATTATACCAATCTATTGGAAGGAATTATTGAAGGAGTATCAGCATATTTAATAGAACCGGCCACAATTATCTGTAAAGGATGTAGAGAGACATCTGATAATCATTGTCTATACAAGGTAACAACAAAATAAGAAGAAACAGACAGAAACTGTATATTTTTAAATTCACAGAACCTATTGAAATTGTGCCAACTCCTGAAGAGAACATAGAATTTGTAAAAGAAGGGTATAAACATGCTGCCAAATTGTATAGGGAAGATAAAGATCCGAATCAAGCAGATATTCCAGTATTCAAAGAATGGTTGAGTAAGGTAAATTCAGTTATTGAGCTTGGTTGTGCTTCCGGATTTCCAATTGCAGAACGTATAATAGAATCAGGTATATCTTATACTGGAATTGACCTATCTCCTGAACAAATTTCAATGGCAAAGTCAGCTTATCCTCAATGGGCAGAAAATTTTATTGAAGCTGAGATGCTCTCATTCCTAAGTACGTGTGAAGATAATTCAGTTGATGGCATAGTGTCCATGTTCAGTATTAGGCATTTACCTCGGAATCTTCATGCCAGTTTATTCAGCGAATGCAGTAGAGTACTCAAACCTGATGGATTTCTCCTAATTGATCATACTGAGGGAATAGGAGATGATAGAGATTCTTGGTTTAATGGCCTTCCTATGTATTGGAGCGGGTTCAGTCTGGAGTGGCAAAAAATTACATTGAGAGATTTGGGATTCGTTGAGCAAAATTGTTGTGAAGATGTAAAAGTGTTTCTAGGTGTTGAGGAGAAAACACTATTCTGTTATTACCAGAATAAAAAACTGTTACTAAGACGTTAATTCGTTCAGTTTCGTGATCCAGAGATCAATATCTTTTACTAGAAATACTATTGTATCAGGGTCTTCGTCATTTCTGAATTCAATTTTCAATAAATCACGAAACATTGTTTTTCCTCTAAAGACTCTGGTTTTACTTACAGTGAGTATATTTGAAATAGGTATTGAGTATGATCGTTTTGGCCACCACATACCAAAGTATAATTCATCCTTCATTAGAATCAAGATACCATTTCCTCTCACAGATTTTTTTGATTGTAATCCATAAAAATTCGCACCATTATGGATTGCTAGAAGCTCTCTACCCATGAATTGTTCTAGAATTGCCCTTGATCGTTTCTTGAATAGAAAACTAAACATAACTCATCACTTACAGCATGAGTTTTGAATATTGTTTCTAATTGATGTGAAAAGGATAATTTTGAGATATTGGTCAGATAAATACTTCATTATTGTTCACTATTAACAATCCATCTCTGTTCATCTTATTCAAAATAGTATTTATCCGTGTTTTTGAGGTACTCAATTCTTGTAATCGTAAATATAATTCTGGTAAACTTATTGGACCATTTGTAATTATCTGCAAAATTGTACCCCTTATTTGTCGGTTGGATCCTTTGTATGATTCAGCAGTTGTTCTGGGCTTAATTCCAGTAACTTTAGAAGTAAGATGAGTCGCTCCATAATCCATCAATGCATTATGATAGTTTCGGCTGTTTCCTTTTGGAAGAAGTTGTTCTGCAATTTCGAATAAACTTCTATCAGTGCTATCAACATCAGCAAATTTTTCATGGATCAATATTCGTCTTATATTGGTATCTACTGTTGCTAAGTCTGCATTGAAGGCAAATATTGGTATTGATCTAGAAGTATATTTTCCTATACCTTTAATTTTTTCCAATTCCGTTGGATCTTGGGGAAAATATCCCAAGTTAACAATATACTGTGCAGCATCTCGTAACCACAAGGCACGTCTATTATATCCCAACCCTTGCCAACTCTTGATGATTGCTGAATTACTCGCTTTAGAAAGAGTATCGATATCAGAATATCGAGTTATGAATTCAGTATATTTCTTAATAACACGGTTTGCCTGGGTCTGTTGCAACATGAACTCAGAAACTAGAATGTGATAAGGATCATGAGTCTCTCTCCATGGAAATTCACGTTTATTTTCATTCCACCAAGAGAAGAGACTTGAATGAAACTGTTGAATACGTGTGCTTTCAATTTGGCTCATGATCTAATTTGTGATAGAAAAAAACAATTTATAATATTCGTGTTATATGAAATATTCCTACGATATTGAACAAAGAGGACAAATATAATTTGAATCCATTTCGTTAGAGTATAAGAATAATAATTGCAACTTTGGTATTTTTACATTGGAAATCAGAAATAAATAAGATAAAAGTAATGAAAATATGAGAGAATACTCAGAATACTGACCATTTAGAGAAATCAAGTAAATTGATAATTAATGCTTTGAGCGTAATTAATAGATTTTGGAAAAATGAACAATTCATTCTTAGGAAGAAGTAAATTCAACAATTAAGTATTATTTTTAAGTGAAGGGATAATAATTCACTAGGTACACAAAATTGTTATCAATGCAATAAGTGAATACTATTCATGAATTCTGCAGTGAAAGGGGTATTCATGAAGATGATGAAACAACTCCTTAGAAGTAAATGGACAGTGCCTTATCTTCTCCTTTTTCCATTGTTTTTCATACTTATGTTCTGGTTAGGATTTTCAACAGGTGAAGTTGGAATGTATCAAACCTACACATTGGGGATAGTGAATCAGGATCAAGGTATAGGCCTTTATGGCCAGATTTTTGAGAATACAAGCTATGCAGAACTCATTACTAGTGGATTGGGAGTTAATGAAAGTGTACCGTTTTCTCAATATTTATCTGGTGAATTAATCTATATACTCAATCAAAGTACCTACCAGGATGGCAAATCAATCTTCAAGATACAAGATATACAAGGAATACCTGAGCTAGAAGATCAAATTGAATTTCAGAATATTGATGCAGGCATTATATTCAGTGAGAATTATTCATTATCCATACTCACACTTATCAATGATTACTGGTTCCTCAAATTCAATAAGTCTTTAGATACAACTTTACAGCAGTTAGATCCAAATATACCCGATTTCCCACATCTAAATGAAGAGAATATCACAATTGTAGGTGATGCAAATTATCAGAATTATCAGATAGTAAGGGAAATTCTACTTGAAATCACCCACTTCTATACAGATATCTCTTTGCTTCTTGGTTTACAAACAATAGACCTGAAATACAATTATAATCTAGATACCCAAGAATACAGTGTCTTTGAACTACTCTGTCCTGGATTAATCATGTTTGGAATTATTATACAGCCCTCGCTTTTTGCTTCATTTCTCTGCGAGGAATTTCGACCTGGAAAGCGGAAATTTGATAGAATATTACTCTCACCCCTATCACCTTGGGAATATATCCTAGGAACTTTTGCATTGCAAGTAATACTTATGATACTACAATCCATCGTTTTATTCTATAGTACAGTATTATTGGGCTTTAACCCTGTAGGCAGCATTCCTATGGCGATTGTTTTATCATTTTCCTTATTACCCTTCAATGCAGGATTAAATTATCTTGCTGCAGCTTATCTCCATGACGAGGATACTGTTGGATATATTTATGGATTTGGCACACCCATACTTGGATATGCGTCCGGAGCATTTACCAGCCTCCCAACAATTATTTTACTAAAAAAAGTATATCCTACCATTTCTGGAAATTTAAGAGATCTCCAACTATGGGATCTATTACCTACGACTCATATTACCAATGTCCTGAAAAGTACATTATTATGGAATTTATCACTAACAGATGTGTTCTTTGACCTAATGATTGGATTATCCACATCGACAATCTTCATGATAGTATCCATGTGGATCTTCATGAAAAGACGATGGAGGTGATTCTTGATGTTTGAATATGCTTTGAAATCATTTAGGGAAACTATTAGGAATAGTATGAGTGTATCTCTAATCTTCTTATTACCTCTGTTATTCACTTTATCTATGGCATTTATGTATGGTGACCAATCAATCAATTCAGCAGCTGGTGTCGATGATGGGATGATCAAAATAGGCGTTGTAAATATGGATGAAATTGTGTATGTGGAGGATCTGATTGATGAACTTGAAACCATAAGAAATGAATGGAAACTAATAGGAGATCCCCTTCAATTGGGATTCTTTTCGCATTACCAACTAAATACTCCATCAATTCAATTCCAAGAGGTTTCGAATAGAGATTCGCTAATTCGAGGCATACAAGGAAGAGAATTCTCCCTTGGATTGATTGTAGACCATCAATTCTCTATGGCCCTTATTATGGCTCTCTCATTGAAAATTAACTATGAAACAGGGATAGCCCCTATCCCGTATGTTAATCATAGTTCAGAAATTGAAGTCCTAGGTGATTACACTAATACTTTGTTTATTGAGACCAATTCCATTTTCAGCTCCACTTATCAAGCTTATGTGAACAAACTACTTGCATTCGAATCGGTTATTAAGATAAACACCAATGAAGTCAATGTATCCTCTACATATTACTCAGAATTTGATAAGTACATCCCTGGCTTTATTATCTATGTATTGATACTAGGTGTATCAGGATCAGCTGGAATATTGGCTAAGGAAAGAGAAAACCAAACCATGGATTTACTCATTTTAAGTGGTTATCCCAAGCCACGTATAGTGGTGGGATTAAGCCTTACTCAAATTGTAATTTCTGCGATACAACTAGCAATTTTTCTGGTCACTGTTTACTTTATCGGCTATCCAGGACCTGGGAGTTTCCTAAGAGTTTTCATCTTATCTCTAGGATCAATTTTTCTGATTTTAGGTATAAGTTTCATAACATCTGCACTCATTAAAGAGAGTAATATCGCAATGGGATTTCCCAGCATAATAGGCATTCCCCTAACCTTTCTTACAGGAACGTGGGTTCCTTTACCTGACAAACCGATGGGCAATCTACAAGTTTGGCATCTAAACCCGTTTTACGCATTATCTGAAGGGGTTCGCCAGATCCTAATGCATGATTATACATTTTCACAGATTCTACCTGAGATATTAATAGTAATAGGGTACAGTTTGCTCTTTTATATATTTGGTATCTACTTACTCAAGAGGAATATCTTCAAACAAATCTAAATAGGTTAATCAAGAATGAATACTCTCAAGTATCATTTGAGCTTTTCCTGCATCCTCAAAAGAAACCAATTTATTCTTGGCGTCTTCATTCCCCTTTAGAGCTAGGATAAACTGTTCAAGCATGGCATATTCTGAGGAGAAACGTTCAGCCATGATTTGAATTTCGTTATCCCGGACTTTTTTGCTTACAATATGCCACATACGATGATATAAGACACCTTCAGATCCATAAACTATGAGAGTATTCTCATCAGATTCAGATGAGTTGATAATTAGACTAAGATTGCAGTACAGGGCATCATCTAGTTTCAGTATCGCTGAAGATCGGATTTCACTTGATTGCTCATCAGGATAGATCGTTTGAGCAAATTCAGTTTGGACATCTCCAAATAACTCATTAAGCGCAAAAAAGTAATGTGTACCCACCTCCCTTAGTGCTCCCCCCTGTTCTTTAGTTTTTAGCCACTCTGTTTGCTGCCATGCACGTGGCCAGCTAGGATAACGAAACCGTAACTCAACGAGTTGAATATCACCAATATTATTTAATTCCTCCTTTAAACGAGCAATACCTGGTTCAAATCGGAAGGGTAAATTAATGGCAGTTATCCTATCATTACGATCCCTTGATTCGATCATGGCATTTACCTCATCTTGATTTAACGCTATGGGCTTCTCACATATTACATGTTTACCAGCATTAAGAGATTTAATTGCTAGTTGAGCATGAAATTTGGGAGGAACACCAATATAAATGAAATCCACGTCAGGATCATCTAGTATGGTATCCAGATCCGTTGCGATGATTCCATACTTGGATGCAAACTCTGTTGCTTTTTCTTGATTTATATCATGAACATACTTCATATTAACATCTGCATGTTTCTCAAACGACTGAGCTAGTCGATTACTTATTATTCCAGCTCCTAGTAATCCTACGCGATACACCATAGTCTCAATTATCAAGTAATTTTCTAAATTTATTGGATATTCTCCTGTATATTGAACTAATATTATCTAGTTTTATGCTCCTTGAAGGGCTTGTTGCGATATACTGCATAGGCAAAACTGTATACTAACTTCTTGAGAAATTCATACTCTTTCTTAGCCTTATCAAACTCCGGGTTATCCATATTGTTGAGCACATTCAATATACCAGGTAGTTTCTCAGAGGATTCATAGTACAACCCCCATGCAGGTTCCAATGTGGGAATATACTGGATTGAGCCATTTGGGCGACCTTCAGTGTATTTTGATCCATTATTGATATGAGTGTTTGTTTCCTCATGAACTGCCTTACTCTGATTATCCTTGTCAAATATCACAAAATATGGTATTTTCAGATCATTTAATACATGAATAAAAAATGGCATGGAGAATTTCCCAGACGTATTAATAATTTGACAACCTAACTCATCAAAATTCTTTCTCATATCAGCCTTAGTTTGTGGTTCAATCTCGTTCAATGATGGAGCATTTTGATTCATATGGTTAAGAATAATTTGCTCTGTAGCACCTTCATACAATATAACTGATTGTGCAAAAAATAATTCTGCACTCTCATTATTCATCTTTGTAAGAAAATTTATATCATACTTCTTCTTCTCAAGCACCTTCTCACTTATGGCATAAATCACACTTTGGCGTTTCTCTTTTTTGATCAGCCGTATCTGTTTTGGGTTACTCAAATCTACAAATATTGGGGAATGAGTGGAGTAGATAACCTGATTAATGGATGATAGCTCAGTGAGCACGTTTAACATTACTCTTTGTGCTTGCGGGTGAAGATACAGTTCAGGTTCTTCTACTAAGAACATCACACTCTGCTTATCCTTACTTTTAGTTGTGTCAAGATAATTTCTGAGAAGGCTCCATATAACTGCTCTTTGGGCACCATGACCTTTCTGGGTAACATTTGTAAGTATTCCATCATCAAGTTTCAAGGCAAAGGCATTGAGTAATAATTCTTCCATGTTGGGAAGATTGAAATCAAGTACAACCTCAGTTGGTAGGATTTGTTGAATATAATTACTGAGTGATTTCTCAAAAGATACAAGAGCATCTGGACGTTTACCACCCCTGGCAAATAATCTAGAGGTGAGATTATTAACACTGGTATTCCATCGCTTGTAATCTGGATCTGATGATTCTGCGATTTCTTGTATAACCATGGATAATAATTTCCCAAAAAGATTTGTTTTCTGATATTTGACCTGTTTATCAATGTTCTCGAATGCAGGTACATACAGTGGTTCTGGAAGGATATTAAACAGTGATTTTTCCATCGGTATAATCTTCTCCTCTCCCATTTCAACTTCATGCTCATCCATATATTTTGAGATTGCAGATTTAATGTCTCCAATATTGAATTTTCCCTCATCGCCACCAAAGTAATCGGGTAAGGAACCATTTTCAACAGCATCTTTGTATTCTTTTTTTGTCTTGGTAGACGGATATGAACTTTGGAGCAATTGATTCGTTGGAATTTTTACTTTCATAAAATGAGTGCTTTTCTCTCCATCTCCTCTCTTTATGATCGTTAATGTACTAGTTTTGTATTTCAGTATCCTTTTGATTTCCTCCAACTCCTCACCATTAATATAAAATTCACCAGTAATTTCGATTTCATTATGCTCTTGTCCCACCACCTGATGATAATCCTCTTCCTTGAATTTAGTCTCAGTGAGAAGCTGGAGAATGGCATTGAGAATTGTTGATTTCCCTGCAGAATTTTTACCAACAATTCCAGACATGCATTCAAGAGTGGTTTCCTGATCGATAATTGAGCGGTATCCTTTAATTTTAATTCGAGTAAGCCTCAGGCCCATGATTTGGGTATTGATTTCGATTATTTAAAGATTCTGCGATTCGATTTTGTTTTTCTCATAAATCCAGCTCCACTAAGAACTAGAATTGCTACTGTGATCTCAAATGCAGGAATATTTGTGATATTACCAATGAGGTCATCTTGATTACTTATACGGAGGAGTAAACTACTCGAGATTTCTGCATAATCTGTGGTAACCTTTGTTTCCCTTTGCATTCTGAGCTGTTTTAACACACCTGTATCATCAAAATCAAAACTAAATTCTAAGGTGTATACTTCATACTCAATATATACCCATTCATTATCATCTTTGTCAAAAAATGAGTAAATGACATTGCCTGAGAAATCTGCACTAAAGCTGTAAGAGAGATATTCAGATGAATCTAAGGCATCAAATGCATCATTAAGGTCTTTCTCACCTAGGAATTTATACTCAACTGCTTCATCCATTAAATCTTCAAGCGAGATGCTTGAGAGTTTGGTTAAATCATATCCTACTGATGTATCAGGGTCTAGTGTAGAAGCTATACCTTGGTTGAATAATTCCCAGTCTGGATCTACAAGATAGGTGAAGGCAGAAGAACTGAAACTAACATCAGTGAGGATCGTCTCAAGATCAGCATTTAATTTGTATTCAGCATCAATTTTGAAGACTTCCTCTCCAACCTTTTCAGGTGTGACATCTATGGTTAATCCAATTGGTTGTGCACCTGAACTAAGCATATCTAAGGTCACTTGATTTTCATTGATTTCTGATATCTCTAGGTCTATCTCAGATTCAGTTTTCGAAACAGCAGATTGGCCAGGTTGATCAACTCTAATGGGTTTCGTTTCTGTATCTATATCGATTGTCTCAGTGAAGGAGAAAGTATCTCCTTCTGTCCAAGGTAGTGCTGCACTGGTTGTTAACATGCTTTTGAATAGAATAATACTAAGTATAATAAAGAGTATTTTTGTTCTCATTTTCGACCCTCCTTTCTTTTAATTGTCATCACTGCAACCATGGCACTAAAAACGAGGGGTATTGATAAACCAGGAGCAGTAACTGCTGCTGCTAATCCACTCCCAGCCACAAAGTTAAGGATGGTAGATTGCTTGGTAGAACCATAATCAGTAGTATACTCAGATTCTGTCTCCATGTGATATGATTTCAAAACACCTTCATTGTCAAATTCAAGTTCAGTAAAAATAGTATAAGTATCATATGTTATATATTCCATTTCAGAACTCTCCAGATCATAGAAGAGTACATCTATAATACCTGAGGCATCAACCTCAATTGACCATTTATTAACATCTGTGAATTCATCTAGTGCATCATTTACATTATCTTTACCCATGATATTAACCTTTGATTCATCAAATAAATCTTCAAATGTATACCCAGAATGAATTTCTTTTGCTAGATATTCCTCAAAAGATACTTTCATAGCCTCATTCAGATCATCCCATTCAGGCTCAACAAATATGGCTGAAGATAAAGATATATACAGATTGGTTATATGATGATCTCCATCATTAGAATATGTGGCTGAAATGGAAAGCAAATCTGCACCAATTTCTGTGGCATCATACGATTCACCATTATTATCTTCGATTACTTGCCCACCTTGGCCTCCTGATTGTTGAATGTAGATTTTCATTTCATCTTCATCTATATCATCAATGACTAATTCTACCTCTCCCGAGGTGGAGGATGAAGTTAAGGATTTAGCTCCATCTTCATTGATAATTTCGATTTCGGTACTAAAATTGATAGTAAAGGTGTATATTTCCCCGATATTCCAAGTCACTTCAGCACTTGCAGAATTAACTACTAGTAAGCCAATTAGCAAGGCTAAAATTATTCTTCCTCTCATTTTATTTCCTTCCTGTTACTCTAGAAGGTCAAAACATTACCTATATGAACCTAACTAGATTTTAATTTGATTTGGGTCAATTTATTCTCAATTTCACCATTCATTCCCATTAATTCACTTATTTTCAATCTGTCCATATGAAATTCCAAAGGAACAGGATTAATTGTATAGAACATCTCATATATTTCAATAATATCCAAATTGTTTTTCTCGATCAAATTCTCATTTTCCTTGATCCATTGATTGATTTTTCCATCTAACCACCTACCATGCTTTAAAAAAGTATCATAGATTTCCTCTATTTCTTTAACCTTGAGTTCAGGATTCTTAGCTAATAGCACATTCTTTAGGATTTGAACCTGATCCATTTCTGCAGAAAATTGCTTAGTACCAATAAACCCTTTTCCTGTCCTTCCGTAATATGCCTCCATAGTCTTACCCTGTAATACTTGATGAACATCCTCAATTATTCCTGCCTCCAGTAATTTATCTTTATGATAGTACAAAGTGGTTATCGGTATTTTCTCGTTTTTACCCCTTTGTAGTTCTTTGTTAATCTCAGGTAATAATTCTTTCAAACTCATCACATGTCGAATATCATCACCATCTTGAATACCTTGGCGTAAGATCTTGACCAAAGCAGTTCGGATTGGATGATCCATAAATTTGAATACTTCATCTTCCATATACTTTACTGAAGGTATCTGTTTCCAGTGATTTAGTAGAATTTCCCTATCAGCTTTATCCAAGTATTTCAACTCCAGATTTTACGGTTCTAATTAATTCAAATCGATTACACTTTTTTCTATCCATGTTACAATTAGAAGTGTAATAACACTTAAATATTACCATTCGATTAATATAGAATAGATAAAAATCGATTCGATGTATATCGAATGGATAAAAGGTGAAAATCATGGAACAAGAACAACCTCTCGCAACATCTAAAAGTCTCCGACAATACTGGATTTTCTTCAATGGCCAGCTAATATCTTTACTGGGAAGTTCAGTAGTACAATTTGCCCTGATTTGGTGGTTATCAGTCACAGCTGCAGTAGATTATCCTGGGCAGAAAGGATTAATCCTCTCATTGGCAATGGTAGCTGGATTTGCACCATTCGTTGTCACCACACTATTCTCTGGCGTGCTAGTGGATCGCTGGAACAGAAAACTGGTGATTATGATTGCAGATACTGCACAAGCAATAATTACTGCTGGATTAATGATTCTCTTTTATCTCAATCTAGTTAAACTCCCGTATATCCTTATTATTCTTGCACTCAGGGCAGTGGCGCAGGGGTTCCAGAATCCTGCGGTTCAAGCAATTATTCCAATCATGGTACCAAGAGAGAAATTAACTCGTGTTAATTCGATGGAATTTCTATTCAATGGCTTAATCCAACTAATAGGACCAGTAATAGGAGCTACACTTATCGAATGGCTGGGTATAGATCAAATGGCAAATATCCTCTGGATAGATGTAATTACCTTTGCAATTGCCGTTATTCCGGTCCTTATCATTCATATTCCAGATATTACCAAAGCAAAGAGAGAAGCTGCTGAAAAACCTTCATTTAAATCAGAATTCATGGAGGGGATCAATTTTCTGAAAGATAATAATGGCCTGCTCACGCTCCTAGTGACTTTTACCGTAATTAATATTCTTATGGCACCAACACAGGTGTTACTACCTTTGATGGTTTTGGATAAAACACTTCTTGCTGGTACTGCTGGAACACTAGCATTGATCATGGCATTCGCACAGGGGGGTTCAATAGTCGCATCATTCACCATGGGAGTGAAACCTTTGTTCAAGAATAATGCCATTGGGGTAGTCATTCCTCAGTTCGTTTCGTATATTGCAATTATTTTTGTTGCACTCATGGCCTCCCTAGGTAATCTCTGGGGAGTTGTTGTGTTTCTAACCATTTCTGGGATAACAATGCCATTGATGAATGTATCCTCACAAACAATTTGGCAATCATGTGTTCCACCTGAACTCCAAGGACGAGTAATGAGTGTACGAATGGTTATTGCATGGGTATTAATTCCCGTTGCTCAGCTGTTTGGAGGAATATTATCTGATTACATAGGAATAGTGAATGTATTCTATATAGGAGGCATTATAGGTGTATTTTATCTGGTTTTTGCAGTAATCAAGACAGATCTCCTTGTGGTAGAGGAGAAACTTGGATTAACAAAACCAAAAGTTGTTGTGGACACTGAAATTAGTCCTGTTACGAACTGACAAAATTCCCTAAGACCATTCTCTCCAATTCCTGTTTATTCTCGAGAAAACCATCATAATATTTTGGAAGTTGACCCAATACTTGGGGGATTATTGACTCAAATTTCTCCCTCGTAATCATACGATCCTCATTTACTAAAATAGAGAAGATATATTCCTCATCATAATGTGTAATCAATAGCCCATTTTCAGTTTGGATTGTATCTAAATTACCTAGTTTCAGCTCTTCTTTCACCATGGAATTGATCGCGGTCAGGAAACCGGTAACTAGAACAATAAGATCATCATCAATTCTAGTGTTGAATTTTGTATGCATGACTGGTAGCCCATGTTTATCATATATCAGGAATAATTGAATATTTGTACCTAAAATCACCTCTAGAGGGGATAACATCACGAAGAAAATTGTGATTACCTCAAGATAGACTAGATAAACAAAAACAGAAGCATACACTTCTCCTATGATATAGAAAATGAACAAAAGACCATTAAACAATGAAAAGAATACTTGTTTATTGTTAAAATCTTTTAATTTAATTGTTTTTCTGATAAGAACTATGAATTCATAGATGTAGGCGTAAACAAGTGGTAGAGCGGCAAGAACTCCAAAAATCAATGTTGTATATGAGTATTCAAAGTCAAGAACAGTTATAGATAGCTCTCCTATCGTATCCAACACTAACTCATTGAAAGAGAGAAAGAATACAACTACTACGGCTGGAATTGGTAATACATGAAGCAGGGATTCATTTGATCTAAACCATCCTAGTTTGACTAAGCTGGCAAGTATAAGAAATGTTGCTGTGAGGAAAAATGCTGCCAATTCCAATTTCTCAAAGAGTATGTGATTTTTAATAAAGAAATCGATAGTATCTATACTTGCAAAATAATCGAATATCTCATCAAGACCGTGAGCAATACTGAATAGTATCCAGTGATAACCACGATCATATCGATTATTTCGATTCTTCCACCATATAGGCACGGCAATAATCAAATAAAGCATCCCTACAATTAGAAAATGTATTTCATCATTCATTAAGGTAAGCTTTAGATTAACTATATACACATTACTATTATTGAAACTCAAATTTCACTTCAGTTAACAAACGATTCACAGTAGACTTGAGATTTCATCCCATACAAAACCAACTAAAGGATACTTTTTCCCCCACTTTCTATATTTAGTACGTTCAAGAACCCGGCCTCCCATTCGACCATAAAATACAACATTGGGGCTCTGTTCAAGCACCCAGATTAGCAATGATTTCTGACCATTATTTACTAGGAATTGAGCTACACGGCGCATCAGTTCTCTACCAATACCTTGACGTTGATATTCCGGGTAGATGTAAATAACCGTAAGTTCAGAATCATATTTCTCCCTTTCTTCTCCATGATAAATGATTACTGCTGCAAATCCAACAACTCTTTCATCAATCTCACATACAATCATTTTTTTGTGATCCTTACAGTTAATGTTTTTTATCATTTCAACTGTTTGATCCATCTTATCTAATGGATTCAATGAATTCAGCCGGTCATCGGGAAAAATCCCCCTGTATGTTGTTTGCCAACCTTGAACTTTGATATTAGCAATTTCAAGAGCATCTTCTTCTATAGCATCTCGAAACTTCATAACATTATTAAATAAAACTATTATTAAAATTTGATCTAGCTGACCTAATGATTTTTGGATTTTTGATTTTCAATATCCAAAGTTGCGTATAGCAAGGCCTATCTGCAAATGCCTGATACAAGCAAAATCTATTCTCAATTTCATGTTTTTCTAATCATCTTGAGATGTGCTAGTCTTTTGACAATAATTATAGCGAAAAACATGGAAAAACCACTCAAAGCATTTAGATTCATCAGACTGCTGATAAGATCCTCTGAAGGTGTCTCCTCCTCGGTTGTAGACGTTGGATTTTGATCAGATATATTATCTGAAGGATTACTAGTCGTGGGATTTGAACTAGAGGTGGAAGTTGTTGTTAGTTTATCTATATCAAGAACTGAAACAAATATACTGTCATATACAGTATAATTCCCATCAACTACAACCATGGTATAATTATATACACCTGATTCTAATCCAGTAATGTTGTAATCATAGTTTAGATTTTGACTGAGATTACCAGTATCTAATTCAGTTCCGTTCCTATAGAATTTGTAAGTACCATCATAAGAATCGGTAATATTGAACCAAATCTGTCTCGTTTCATTACTATACATCTGAAAATTGTCTGAAGATATAATTGATGGAATCAACTCAGAATGTACTGTTATTAAAACCTCATCTTCAGCAACTTTTCCTGCAATATCTATAACTTGAATCGTTAATCTGAAATCTCCAGGCAAGGTTTTGATAAATTCAAATTCTATGAAATCAGTATTGATCCAGTAATATGATGTATTTGTATGAATGTTATTTCTAGTTATGTCAACTATATTGATCGTATATTTCCATGGATGGGAATCATTCGCAATCCAGTGCATTATGATAGTGTCATCAGATTCAATTGAGGTTACTATGTCCGCAACATCTGAAATTGCAGGCATATCTGTATCTAAATAATTCCCAGATAAGCCATTCACATAAGAAACAATCTCTGAAACTGAGCATTGTGATAATTCAGTTGGAGGATTTGAAATCGACATGACTGGAGACATGAGTGTTCCAGTATTACTGCATTCATTATCATAGCCATCATGGCCTGCATTGAATGAATGACCGAGCTCATGAGCAATTGTAGTTGCAGTAAAAGGCAAATTCCGCCAACCTTCTGAAATACCATAAGAATAAGATGTTTCTAATGATCCAACATATGCAAGGCCGGTAATTGATGATTCAAAATCTTCACCGGAGATAAATAATCCTAAATCATATTCAGATACTGAATTGTTATCCGCTGCCCACTGTCGGAAATTTACCAGAAGATCATTAACTAGAATTTCTGAATCATTATTATAAATTTTAGTCACAAAATCTTCATCTGAATAATCTATAATTACCTCAGAAAGATATAACTGAACGGGTATATATGGTTGATATATAGAATTTACTTGATCTATCAGTGAATAGATAGTTGAAACAGTTTCTATTCCAAATATATCAAAAAATTCATAATCTGCAACGACAAATAATGTAAAATAGGATATTTCCCCTTCATTTATCTGTATATCCGAGAAACTACCCTGTGTTGAACTTATAATAAGAATTGATGTAAAAATTACAATAAAGAGTTTCGACATAGTAGTTGTTTATCTTCATCTATTATTAATTTGTTTACATTTGTGAAATGTGATTTCAAAATTCGAATATTATTGTAATCAATAGATAACCAAACTCAAAAATAAACAGAAATACATAGATAGAATTTGTCATTGATGGTTCAATGTCAGAATTTGAAAATATGTAATTGATGATTGAGAATTCAATTGTCTTAGATGGAACAATTTAGTTGATACAAAGATAAAGCTATTTCTATATTACAGATTTTTTTCGATTATGGAACAACCTCCAATTGCTGAAATGAAGCCAGTAAAGACTGAGATTCATGGATATACCTTGATAGATAATTACGCTTGGTTGCGAGAAAAAGAGAATCCAAAGGTGATTGATTACCTCAATGCAGAAAATAGCTACACTGATTACAAAACTGAACATCTAAAGACCCTAAGAGAGAATCTGTATCAGGAAATGAAAGGTCGAATAAAAGAGGACGATACAACTGCACCAATTAAGAATGGAGATTACTATTATTACAGCCGAACTGAGAAGGATAAACAATATTCTATCTACTGTCGTAAAAAAAGCCTTGAAGGAGAGGAAGAAATAATCCTAGATGGAAATAAAGAGGCAGAAGGGCATGATTTCTTTAAAATATCTAATATGCAATATAATCCGAATCAAAGTATTTTAGCAATTCAAGTGGATCTTGATGGATATGAAGATTATGAGATAAGATTCTTTGATATTAATACTAAATCCTATCTCAAGGATAAAATCAAACCTACTAGCTGGACAATGCAATGGAAGGATAACAATACTTTTCTGTATACAAGATTTGATAATTCTAAAAGGCCTTATCAGGTGTGGGTCCATACCCTTGGATCTGATGAGGATCAAATGATTTTTGAGGAAAGTGATGTAAAAAGAGGTGCCAGAGTTGCTCGATCCAGTGATAAGAAGTATATATTTGTTATATCAGGTGCATCAAATTCAGATGAGTTTCACTTTATGAGGGCTGATGATCCAGATAATAAACTAATTTGTTTCAGAGAGAGAGAAGCAGAGTATGAGTACTCTCTGTATCACCATGAGGGATATTTCTATATTTTAACAAATGAAAATGCAGTGAATTTCAAGCTGATGCGTTGTAAGGTTAATGATATAAAAAATTGGGTAGAGGTGCTACCCTATGATGAAAACACCTATCTCAATTATATTCAAGTTTTCAGTACCTATATGGTCCTGCTTGCAAGAGTGAATGGTTTAATTGAGTATAGAATTTTTGATATAAAGAATCAAGAGAATAATCACACCATCTCATTACCACATGAAACGTACTCAACCTACCCATGGGGAGTGAATTTAGAATATGATACCAATTGTTTTAATTTCAACTACTCATCGATGACCTTTCCTCAAACAACCTATCAATATAATATGGAGACCAAAGAATTAATTATTCTAAAACAGGATGAAGTAAAGGGTTTTGATCATACAAATTATGTCACAAAAAGAGAATATGTGCTTGCAAGAGATGGTGCAAAAGTACCAATCTCAATAGTACATAAAAAGGATATCACCCTACCAGCCCCAACATATCTCTATTCCTATGGTTCATATGGTTTTGCATCAGACCCTAGCTTTAGGAATTCTATTCTTTCACTTCTGGATAGAGGGATAATCTTTGTTATAGCACATATTCGCGGTGGTGATGAATTAGGTAAACAATGGTATTTGGACGGGAAATTGTTGAAAAAGAAGAATACATTCTTCGATTTTGTTGATGTAGCCAAACATTTATTGGAAAAAGTTACTACCCCTGAATTACTTGCTATAGGAGGAGGCTCTGCAGGTGGCTTACTCGTAGGTGCTACAATCAATTTTGCACCAAATCTCTTTAAATTTGCCTATGCTGCGGTTCCGTTCGTTGATGTCATACATACTATGCTGGATGAAAGTATTCCACTCACCACAAGTGAGTTTTTAGAATGGGGTAATCCCAAGGATAAAGAATATTTTGACTATATGATGTCATACAGTCCAATAGACAATGTTGAGGATAAGCAGTATCCAAATATGCTTGTGACAACAGGATTAAACGATAGCCGAGTTGCTTATTGGGAACCAGCAAAGTGGGTAGCAAAATTGAGAGCTCTAGAAAATTACACCAACGACCTTATTCTAAGAACTAATATGGGAGCAGGTCATGGAGGAGCTTCGGGAAGATATGAATACTTAAGAGAAATAGCATTTGATAACTCAGTAATCATATACTACATCACAGGTCTGACAGAATAAAATAAATCAGAATAAAAAATTGGTAATTATCTGATATTACATCATGAAAATTTTTTCCAACAGACAAGGAGAAGGAAGCTCAGAATTCATTTAAAATTCAAAGATGATTTTGATTGCCTGTGTCTTTTTCTTATCTCTGAAGGTCATTATAGCTTTTTTATACTCTTCAAGTTTGAATCGGTGGGTAATGATATCTTTTGGATCTACCATTCCCTTCCAGAATAGCTCAAATACTTGATGATAGGTGTGTTCGGAAAGATCCTCCTTACTGTCCCAGCCTGAGATGTAGGACCCAATCAGATCCACCTCTTGATACCAAACAGGTGATAAATCCAGCTTTGATAAGTTCAAGTTAACACCCACTATAACTACTGTACCTCCTGCCTTGGTCCAGCGAAGGCTGTTATGAATAGTTATCGAATTGCCAACACAATCATAAACCAGGTCGAATCCTCCAAGAATCATCTTATTACCCAATAATCCCTCATACAAATGAGCATCCCTATTTTCAGCAATCTCTTCATAACTTGCCTGTATTACCATTCCACCATATTTTCTTACCAAGTCTTGCTGATATTGATGTCGAGCTATAACATATACCTCTTGGTCTGGATTGAAATGCTTAAGTGCAACCAACACTGTTATTCCTATTGTTCCAAATCCATAGATGAGCACTGTATCATCAGCTTGTACTTTTCTTCTTTGCACTGCACGCATACCGATACCAAATGGTTCAGTAAGTACTGCCAGATCATCAGAAATATCTCGAGGAACCTTGATTAATTGTTGATAATGATACTTCCACTTGGTAGAGAAACCACCACCCGTATCAATATGCTGATCATGAGGAACAGAAATATTTTTACAGATAAAGGGTTTACCAGCCTTACAGGAATCACATAACTCCTGACCTAGGTACTTGCAAGATTGTCCTTCAGCAACTACAACCCTATCACCTGGTTTCAAGCCCACCACCTCATCACCCACATCGAGTATCTCTGCAACATTCTCATGGCCGAGATAAATCCTGCTATACATGGATAATGCAGCAGGAGCCACCCTAGTATCAAGATCAGTAGTGAGAATACTCATATCAGAACCACAGAATCCAGTTTTCAAGTTTTTCACTAGTACTTCATTAGGGTACTCTATCACTGGATCTGGTAGTTCTCTAACAATAAACGGTGATAATCGTGAGAACAGAACACCTTTCCAAAATGGGCTGAGGATTTTGTAAAGAACAATTTTGAGATAATTCTTCTCATAAAAGGCAGTGATCACAATTTCTTTTATACTCTGAGTATTAATACTATTTCTGAGGATGAATGGATTTACTACTAGCTATGATGCTCTAAAAGTATAGGTTTGATAATATCTGTCCAAATCTCATATCCTTTGGAATTCATGTGGATACCATCCCAGGCAGAAATCCCTTCTAGTATAACTCCTTGGTCATCTGTCATGGCCTCCACAATATCAATAAAATACCTAGTCTCTCTTTCCTCACAAAAAGATTTGATCAAATTATTCGCTTGTAGCATATTCTCCCAGTTTTTCAGTCTGCTTTTTGGAGGTTTAATAGAAATGAAATATAGAGGAATTTCTGGAAAGTTAGATTCGAACTTCTCACAAAACATCTTGAAATCCTCCAAGACTTGTTTTGGTGTACTTACTGCTTTTACCCAGAAAAAATCACTTAGATCATTCTCGCCGGCATAAAATACCACTGCCTTAGGCTTGTGGTCTTTAATGAGAGTATCATAGTAAGCAGTCACCTCAAATATCCTACCACCACCAAAACCCCTGTTGATTACATTCAATGGATACATATCCTTTTCTAGTGTACTCCACTTTCGTATACTTGAGCTACCAGTGAAAACAATCAGATCAGTTCTCAAATTCTTCAAATTGGCTTTTTTGAATTTATTTATCTCTCTGGTCCACATGAGCTCTCGAGTACCAAATTTACCAAGTGTTCGAATACTAACAAATAACAAAACGATAATAATCGGGGGGATTATCCATAATAGTGATACCATAACAATAAGTAAAGGTTCTTGATAATTAAACTTGTATGCTTAGAACCGATGATTTGAGGTTTTTATTGCTACTTGTAAGTAATCTCGATTCTTTTTATTACACTGTACCTAAATGTAATAATCAATTTATTCAGCGTATATAATTCTCTAATTTTATATACTATGAAGATTACAGATTATTCATGAAGGTCAAATTAATTATACTTTTGGTACTAATGTTATTACCCATGGCTGCTGCATCTGATAAGACCACAACTTATGATCATATGACACTATTATTTGAGAATTCAACTCCAAAGATGAGATTTTACGATTTTGAACGGGGCGATACTTACAATTACTTCCTCTTTCAAGTATTTAATGTCTACGAGGTCGATGCAGAAGGTGAGTATATTGATCCAAGAATGGAAAGTATTGTTTCAGGTCCGGATTATCACAATACTGGTTTCTCAAATATCACTGATGGACAGGAAATCGGCTTCTCAGCTGATATTGAGTTCTGGACTAAAATATTCAAGTATAGGGTGAATGTAAAGATTGAGAAAGCAAGTATCCCCACCATTATTGATAATGATCAATTCAATACACCCACTATTAAAATTACATACTCCATAAGATTTTGGAACTGGGATTTTCTTAATGAAAGTAACACCTTGATGTTGAATATGAAATTCTATAGTTCTGATTTCAGTACAGATAGGGATTATGTTGAAGATACACCTTATTTTATGCTTGAGAAGACAGATATGATGGCTATTGCTAAGTTTAGCGACTATGTACATAACGGATCAAATAGGGCGATTACAGGGGATGATATCGTAGTAAATGCAGACAAAGAGGTCCTGGGTGAATTCGATGTAATGTGGTATGATTTTCAGGTAGGTTTTCCAGCCAATACTAAGGAGATGGGACTTGATGTAGAGCTATATGTTAGAAATGATCCAAATATTGATGAAAGTGTGAACAGACCTCAACCATTTCCAATCACAGGACTAATACTAGGCCTTGTAACATATTCTGTAATCCAAAAGAATAGAAAAAATAAATAACTTGAACTAAAAGACTTCTTGGAATATTGATCATTTAAAATTAAAACTTCAAAGGATTGATTCCTGGATCTCGATTTGATAACCTTCTGGATCATCAAATACAAATGCCTTTATTTTCAATTCCTGGTTGGTAAACAGCTCAGATAGGTTGGATACTTGATGATATTGACAATAGTTATAAAATGCCAAAACATCAGGAACACGTAAGCATAACTGCACAGGCTTGACTGGATGGGTCTTATGCATTCCAAATTTCTCATCCACCACTCCTATATACCCTGATGCAGATATTTTATAGATTTTGCAGAATCCTTGGTCTATCTCCATTGGGAATCCAAGGAAACCACCATAGAATTCCATTCCCTCCTGTAAATCCTTATAGTAGATAAATGTAATAAGCTTCTCAGTTTCATTATTTGGCAATTCTGGTCTTTGCATAATTTACTCTTTTCCTTATATCAAATAAATCTTTTTCAAAAATATCGCTACAAAAGCTCTTAGTATTTCAGAACTATATTAGGTCAACTTATTATGTTCATCTATGAAATTACCCATGATAGTCAAACTACCAGTATCACCACTGAAATACTCAAAATCATGGAGGAGAGAATTTAATGGAAGAATTCGATTCAAATTCAATGGAAATATCGAATTTCCACCCCAAATGAACTGGGAAGTAGAATTTTCAGATAAAATAATAGATTTTTTTATTAAGGAATGTTATGGTTCCACTGGAGTATCTGATCTGCAAGTGAATAAATCGTGAGCAAGAAATAGATTCAATACTCCAAATCTTAATATTTTGAATGATATATGATGATTTATGAGATATGATCTTATATCGATAGGTTCTGGCTCTGCAGGAAGGAGAGTAGCAGTAGCCTTTTTCAGAGCAGGATGGAAGGTTGCTATTGTTGAGAAAGATGTAGACTCACATTTTGGTGGAACCTGTATTTGTTCTGGTTGTATTCCCACGAAAGCCCTAGTTGAAAAATCACATAAAACTAAAGATTTTAAACAAATTGTGGCACATAAACAGAAAATTGTAGAGCGAATAAGATCTGGCACACTCAGACATGTTGAAGAACGCACTAATATGCCTGTGATACGTGGTGAGGCCAAATTTGTTGATGAGCATACCATTGATGTGAATGGACAGCAATATGAAGCTGAACGATTTGTAATCGCTACAGGGTCAAAATCCATGATACCACCCATTCCGGGCTTGAAGGATGTGAACTATATGACTAGTAAGGAGATACTTGAGCTTACAGAGGTACCTAAAAGCTTACTAGTAATTGGTGGAGGCAGGATTGGATTAGAATTTGCTCAATTGTATCATTCTCTAGGAACTGAGGTAACAGTATTTGAGGGTATGCCACAGATTCTTCCCGGTGAGGATACAGAGATGGCTCATATCTTGACAGATTATTTGAGGAAACTAGGGATTAGGATAATTCTAAACAAATTTGTGGATGAAGTAAGAGAGGATGATGGATTTACGATTATCCTAAAGGATGGAGAGAACAAAGGAGAGTATACTGCGGATAAACTGCTTGTGGCCACTGGTAGGATACCTAATTCAGATGAATTAAATCTTGATGCTATTGGAGTAATGAGAAATAAATCAGCTATTGTAGTAAATGACTTCATGCAGACAAATTTACCTCATATTTTCGCCATTGGAGATGTGGTTGGAAATCCCATGTTCACCAATTGGGCCTCTTATCAATCGGGTGTCCTCCTAAATAATCTTAAAGCAGATAAAAAAGACCCAACCAAGTGGAACAGGCTCAAGATGCCTAATGTCCCTAGAATTTGTTTCACTACTCCAGAATTTGCAGCTACTGGTTTGACAGAAGAACAAGCCAGAGCGGAATATGGAGATGATGTGGTGATACATAAATTCTACAACAAGTGGTTAGGTAAGTCTATGATCGTTGAAGACTGGGATGGTGTACTCAAGGCTGTGGGAAGAAAAGGTTCCAACGAAATCCTTGGTGTACATTTGTGGGGTGAGAGAACAGGTAGCCTGATTCAAATGATTGTGATGGCAATGGAAAATGATCTTGGTTGGACACATCTGGCAGATATGGTTTATGGTCATCCAGTGCTGGCAGAGGGGGTATATAGCTTAGCCTCAGGAATGAAAGGGAAAACTCTGTAAATTACACTTTCATTCATTCATATCCCGATAATTTAACAATAAAATAATCTTAAGAATCATCAATGAGTCAAGAATTATATGATGCTTTCATGCGAGATATTGGTAATATTACGGTAGAATCAATGTTTCTTGATGGTAATGTATCAATCATTTCCATAGATAGCAGAGTGATCAATCATCTACCTGAAAGCATCGGTATGCTTGACTCCCTTGATATTCTCTACCTCAAGAATAATATGATAGAAACTTTACCGGAGAGTATAACGAATCTATCAAATTTACGTAGATTAGTGTTGACAGATAATGATCTACGTAAGCTGCCAGATGGATTCGGGGGTCTTAGCTCACTTGAGGAGTTATATCTTGAAAACAATGAATTACAGGAACTACCAGAAGACATAGGTAAACTAACCAAACTTCGAGTACTAGTGGCATCCAACAACCAAATTACTAGCATACCGGATAGTATCTGCAATCTTAGCCGGCTAGAGAAACTAGATCTGTCAAACAATAATATTAAAGCGATTCCAGAGAACATAGGAGAGATCAAAGCATTACAAAGCATTCGATTGGATCACAATGAGATTAATATGATCCCGAAGAGTATCAGTAAACTCAAATCCATGCATACACTCACTCTGAGAGGGAATAAATTACAATTTGTGGTAAAGGGTCTTGAGATGCTGGGAGATCTAAGAGAATTGGATTTCTCAGAGAATGAATCATTGGATGAATTCAATAGATATTATAATGGTAAGTTACTTGTAGATGAATTCATGCGAGTATATATGAAGATAATCAGATCAGATACTAATCATAGCTGTCCAAATTGTGCCAATATTCAAGCATTAGGATTAATAGAATGTGTTAAGTGTGGATCTAGTCTCAACCATTGTCATGTATGTAAATTCGGATTTAAATCAAATGAAGAACAGCTGGAATGCCCTTTCTGCCAAACAGCATTTCACAGAGATCATCTGCACACCTCATTAGTATTTTCTGGGAAATGCCCTTCGTGTAATCAAAGAGCAAAAATGACCGATTTTACTTTGAGAAAATAGAAACTATGAAGGATTAGTAGGTTTTCCTTCAATAATTTATGATTTATTTCGAAAAATTTAGCGGTTTACTAAATTATTGAACTAACGCTTAAAACGATAATTTTTTTTATTTCCGATTTTAGTAATTCCAAGATATTTCTAAAAAGCGGGAACTATAGATAGAGATTAGCGCTTATCCGAAATCTCTTGTTTTGATGTACGAAATAATAAAAATTTTGACTTTACAAGTAAAATTTTGAAGCATGACCCTCGAGGATTAGGAAGAAACAAAACGAAGATAGCTATAGTGATAACGATGTTTAAATATATCCAAAATATATTGATCATATACGGAAATATATTTTTTATTTCCCATCTATTCCTGTACTAGCTGCAGAAGATCATCACCTATTTTATGCTGAGTTGATAGATCATGAGTATATTTCGTTTTAGAAGAACCAATATAGAAGCTGAATTTGAAAGCAAAAAGAACAGTACAGTGTTAAATTTCCAAAAGAGTATCGACGGGAAGATGGGTCCCTGCGATTTCTTCAACTACAATTTTAGAACAAATTATTTTTGGTTCGGTATTTTAACACCTATCATCCGTTTTATCATTAAACGGGGATGGAGAGTGAAGATATACGGAAAAGAAAATTTACCCAAGGATTCTAATTTTGTAGTCATGCCAAATCATGTATCACATTTAGATGGATTCTTAGTCGCCGCGAATATTAATCGACCTCCCCTCGTCATTGCTGATGAAAAACTTATGAGAAACAAATATTTTCACGCCTTTGGGAGGATGATGAATGTGTTTCCTGTTAGGAAAGGAACAAAATCCACAGATATTGTAGAGTATTCAATAAGTCGGGTCAACAGAGGAGATACTATGATGTGGTTTCCTGAGGGGCAGAGACATAAAAATCCGTCAGAGAATAAATGTAATCCTGGAAAATTGGGATCTGGTATGTTTGCTCATTCTGTGAGTGCACCAATTATACCTGCATTCATTACTGGTGCTGAATTTGCCATGCCTGTTGGAAAACGACTGAGTACAGGTAGAGGTCCAAGATCAATTGAGGTAACGTTAACCTATGGTAAGCCTGTTTACTTGGATGATTTACGTTCTCTTCCCAAGTCCAAAGAAACCTCAAGAAAAGTAGTTGATCGCATTATAGAGGGAATTGAGGAATTGAGACCTAAAGGCCCTTATATGGTTCAAAGGACTCGACATTGGCAAAAAAATCCTACTAAGAAATAATCAATTAATGAGAAAATTATAAGAAGATTATATTAATGTGAAAATATTTAATACAATTAGATGGGTCTATTCAAGGCTTTAAACAAAGGTAATGAACCAAAGATTACTTTTGTTGGACCTAGCCAATCAGGCAAAACTACTCTAGTTCGATTTCTTGAGAGTGGAAACCCTGTTATTGAAGACCCATATATGACCTTGGGGTTTGATGTTCGTCAAAATTTTGTGTTGATTGAAGGAGTTAAAGTAGCAGCAATTGACCTTGGGGGACAGGTACAATTCCAGCAGATTTATTGGGAAGAAGCAGTGTTAGAATCGAATGCCGTTATCTTTGTCTTAGATGCCACATTGAAAAAGGAAATTGAAGAGCACAGATATATGGAGGCTCAAAGACAATTTGAATATGTATTGGACATCATTCCTGATGAAATACCAATGATGATACTTCTCAATAAACAGGATCTTGTTGAACTATCACCAATGAAAGCTGCTGAGATTAAGGATTTTATCCAACTCAACAGTCTGAAGCAAAGAAAATTTGGAATTTTCGAGGGTTCGGCGAAATTTGGGAATGGAATAATTGAAGCTATTGAATGGTTGGTTGAAGGAATTACATATACTTGACTAGCAAATATGAATAGAAATCAGTATTGACTGCATCTTGACCAAGTTTTTTGATCATAGTTAACATCTGCCCACGATGAAATGTTGAGTGATCTGTATAGGCAAATAACATCTCTGTTTTCTGTACTTCTATCTTTTGAGTCTCCGAAACAGGCATGTTGACTACACCTTCAAAATCAGTATGGATCTTTTCTGCAAATGCATCATCTGATTTTCTCCAGAATTCCATCAATTCAGCTTTTGCCATTGCATGTAAATTCTTGATCATTGGTTCGATCTCCTCTTGAGATCGTAATAGTAATTCGCAGGTAACAATTTGATGTATTACTAGCTCTTTCAAAGATTTCCCAACATCCTCGTCGAGTAGTGTAAACTGATCATCATTGATATTACCAATTACCTCTCGGAATTTATTATTGGCCCAGGAATAATAATTTCCCCAGTATGTGAATAATTTGCTTAACATTACATTCATGCTATTGTTTTGCTTTAAATAGTTTATTCTGATTTGTGGTTCAGATTTTAACTAAATACATCAAGTAAATGATAGAATCATATATTCTCAATTTTGACAATATTTGGCCTTAAATCATCTTTTAGAATAATTTTACTTTGGGGAAGTTTTGTTAATTTCGTAAGTAGGAAATTTAGGAATGAAAAATATTTAATAATGAACTAAACTTTTAATAAGTTTTCAATTATTTTGCTATCCAAGCTATATCTTGAATTATGAAAGCTATATATATTGAAGCAATTATGGCACAACAGCACAACTAATGTGATTAATATGAAAACAAAAAAAATTTCGATCATTTTAATAACCTTAATGGTATTGTCAGTAATGGGATTGCTTGAAACAAGTCAAGCCTGGAATTCTAGCTTTAATACCATGTGGTCTTCTGAAGTAGAAAACACGGAGTACCTCTATTATAAGGTAACCAATGTTTCCTACGGAGAGGATAACTTTATGCCTGTTGACTCAAATAATGCATCAATGGGAATAATTGCACTAAACGATATTCTTACCGTTCAAATTCATCATTTAGAAGATTTGTCTACTACAGATGATAAGTCATTTTTCTCATTAACAAGTGATTCTTCAAATGAATGGTGGAATTATGAGTATCAATGGAATGTCTCTTCCTACAACTATATGGACTGGGGAGGACCAATGTTATTGCAACCTGTTATCACTGTCCCACAAACTACAGATGAGAATGATGTTACAGCTAATGATGCTGATTGGGAGATGTACAAGGCAAACTGGGAGGCCAATGGATTCAGTGTTCATATTTCAGAGCCTCAATATGATAAATTCGAGATTACTGGCCCCACAAGCTCAGAGTATAATATCACTGAGTATCACCAGAGATGGTTGATGCAAACTGGAATAATGGATCAATACATGGTATCAGGTACTACTGATGATGGAACCGAATACAGACTCTGGTTGGAGTATGATCATACCCAAGGAGGCGATGGAGATGGAGGAGATTTTGATCCTGTCGCATGGGGAATCTACTGGGGAGTAGATCCAGGACTCATGTGGTCTTATGACCTTACCATTAATTCATCAGAAGGTGTCCCACTCGGAGATAGCAGTATGGATATGGGTGGTGAACAGCTAAATCTCAATGAAGACCCAGAATTTGATTTCTACATGTATGATGGAGATTTATTGGTGTTCATACTCCACGAACTCTCGAATTTCTCTGAGGGTATGTGGTGGAAAGGAAGTGCCATGACTGACGAGTATAATAAACAATACTACTATGATTTTGATACGGATTTCTTCCCACGTACTTGGTATCCAATATTCCCACTGGGAAATGAACAATTCTATGGTAATGTTACTGAAATGTTTGAAGAAGAAGGTGCAACCGTTACGTGGACAACTGACACCCTCACCTTACAGTTCAATGATGGAATGATGGAAAATGGAACCTGGGATCTAAATACAGGATTGCTTACCAGTATGTACATTGAACAACCAATGAGAGATAATGAGGGCAACAATTTCACTATTGCTTTGAGAGCTGATTTAGTCTATGAATTTAACGCAGGTAAGCCCATCTATTCCAGTAATTGGATGAGTGAGAGGTATATTCTTGATCACGTACAAAATGGAACAAGCAATTATCTTGATTTTGGTACGAATACCTATTATGATGAGTATAACAACGAGTATGAGAACAACTTCAGGATTTATGATGGAGATGTGTTCAGTGTCTGGGCAGAATATCGTGAAGGTGATGATGGAGAAGGAGACGACAACGGCCCTCATATGAGATGGTTTGGTAAAACTAGCTCTGGATATTGGATTGATGCTAAAAGCAGAATGAGTCCACCAGGTATGGGTTTTGATGGACCACCACTTTTCTACTTCATGATCCCTATAGGAAATGAGATATTAACTGGTCAGGCTTGGTGGGATGAACTAACTGATTTATATCATGAGCTAGGATGGGATATTTCTGAGACAGCAGATTCCTTTACTATTCTCATTCCAAATTGGGAAGGGGAAATGGATGTCACTGCAGAATGGAGTAAAACCACAGGAGTACTTGAGTATTATAAGATTGATGGTACCATAGAAGGAAACATAGCTATCTGGGAAATGCATCGTGGCATTGATATGCCTGATGGAGAGAATATGAATCTAAATTTTGGTGTTGCAGCTGGAACCACAATGGACTACAAATTCACCGAGGTAACTGGAAGTCTACCCTTTGGTGAGGCAGAAGATACTTATATTGTGACTGATGACATCATGACTGTTACTTTCCTTGATCTATCCCTTGAGGATGGTCCTGAAGTGTATGTGGATATGGAGGTCGATGGTGTGACTCAAGCAAATGTATCCATGGGTATGCAAGAGCCTGGATTTGAATTTGCGCAATTCAATGATGCATATTATCAATTCCATGATCAAGATCATCGTGGTGGAGGACCTGCACTTCTGTATTTTGCCATACCCGTCGGAGATCAGGCATGGTGGGACTGGGTAGATGCTATCTATGATGAGTGTGGATACGTAACCTCATTGACCACTACCGAGTTCTCAATAAATGTTATGTATGGAGATATAGAAATCACTGTTGCTTGGTCCAGGGATAATGGACTGATGCAATCCTACAGCTATTCTGGACCTGCATTTGATGGTGAGGGAACCATAAGCTTCTCAGTTGAGAGAGTATCAGAGGATGTCATCACATCAACTCCACCAACAACTACAACAACTCCACCAGTAACTACAGAATCCAATGATACTGAGCCTGAGCAACCAGGATTACCCATTCCAGTTTCTCCTGCTGCCATTTATGCAATCCCATTCCTTGGTATTGCTACAGTTATCGTTAGAAGAAAGAAAAATTACTAATTCAACAATTTAGCAAAATAACATATTAATTTACATTCTTATGATAAAATCACAGGTTATATTTATATCATCGATGTTTCTGTAACAGTTTATGCCGTTTTGTGATGGATGCGGATTTAACAACACTGATGGAACTCAGTATTGTTCGAATTGCGGAAAACAAATAACCCAGCAGCAAGCTCAGCAAGGCCAACAAGGCTATCAGCAACAACCTCAGCAAGGTGGATACGGTCAACTTGGCCAGTTCAATCAACCACAACAAGGATTTCAGCAACCCATGCAAGGTGGGTACAAATCCCAAGATGAGGCTCTAGCCTTTCAGTATAAGGCTCAAGGTCAGGTTTTTAGACCTACTGGAATTACCATTTTGATGGTTTTGACTGGAATAGGTCTTGCCTTTTCCCTTTTTGGAATTGGTAGTATTTTTGATTATGGTGCCGTTATTGGTATAATATCTTTGGTAGATTTAGCCGTGAGTGGAGGAGTATTCTTCGCCATGTATGGTATGAAGAAATGGGGTGTGAAGTTTATCCTCATAGGTAGAGGTGTATCAACTGCATTGAGTGGTTTAAGCGCATATGTACTTACCCCTATGATGGTTGCTGCTGTATTCGAAGGTACTCCTGGATATACAGATGCCGATATTGAAATGTTGTCTGAGATCGCCACAGCTGCAGCAATTGGATCATTTTGGTTTGGTGCAGTGATCACTGCTCTAATTTTATGGTATGTATACTCCAAGAAAGATCTCTTCATTCATGATTAATATTAGTAATTAAAAACCTTCTAAATTAATAATCCAATTTGACTATCACTTTATTTGAATGCTAGATCAGATTATTTACTAATTACAAACCTTATTCAAATTTCAAGAGTTTTATGTAAAGTTCCCGCTCGAGCAGTAGTAATGGTTACATGAACTAAACCTGTACCAAGCACTGTAAAGTTATATGTCCATTTCTGATCCTCTGGACTGAGACCACCAAATACACTAGCTCGCAGTTTATTACTGCGACCCTCAAGATGTGGAACAGATACTTTATTCTTTATGGGAGCTAGTAATACACATCCATCACACTCTATCTTTAATTCACTATCCTTTACCACTTTTCTGTTCAATGCTTGTTTACTGATATAAGTAGGAAGAAAACCATGGTTGAGCACAGAAAGAGAGATCTTGGTTACCTCACCATGTGAAGCAATTTTTACGTTTCCAAAGTCAATTCTTGGAGATAATGCAGCATGTGCAAAGAGGAAGAGAGCATTCTTGTGACATTCATCAGCTAGATAGGTTCCAGCCAATGGAGGATTTTGCCAAGTAAATTTGAACTTCCAACCACCTATCTCAACCTTACCTAGCTGAGGATGCTCGAATTCTTTCCAAGGTTCAAATCCTTCTCCATTTAGTTTTTCATCATTCCAGTGTAATAGTTTTAGGTCTTCTTCCTCAGTCCTCTGATACATGAGGAATTTGATAATATCTCTATCCTCAATCCCAGCCTCTTTTATCATATCCCATAACTCAGTGGTGAATATTGGTATACCTAGGTTCTCGAAAATAAAATCATCAAATCCTCCACGGATATCCTCTTTCCTATTGTACCTGAAATCCTTGTGCACATTCAAACAAGGATAACCAGTTATCTTCTCTCCCAATTTACCCAGTTTCTCATACACCTCAAGATCATGTGTCTCAAACTCATCATCAGAAACATAGGAGAATGGACGGAGTATAGCACCAGAGAAGGTATGGAATGTGGTTGCACCACAAATATTTTCATGAGCTCTGAAGAAATCAGCTATAGCCCTGGTCTCTGGCTCACTCAAAGGAAAGGGACCTGCACCTGATTGCTTGTATTCCTGTTCCCATCTGGAAGGATTGTTTCTGTTGAGATCCAAACCCTCCATTCTTCTAGCTGCAAGTATAGGCTCTCCTTCCTGCCACTCATGAAGCATACCCTCTGGAAATAATCGATAAAATGGACCATCACCCATATCATCAATCTCCCTCTTGATCATTAGTCTGGGTTCTTTAGCAGATATCTTCCAATCACCCAGTGGATCTTCTTTCCTCATGAGAAGGATCTCCCCATCGTTATTAATATCCTCATCATGGAAACCAGGCAATTTATAATCAAAAGGCCAAGGCCGGGTGGATGATCTTAAGGTATTAGGAGTGGTAAGATAGCGTTCTGCACCATCAGCTGTAATCCTGGGTATAATGTAAAATGTGAAATTATCCAGTAAAAAAGTTATCTCCTTCTCTTTTCCAAATTGATTCAGTAAATAGAATATAGTATATAAGGCAACTGTAGATCCAGTTACCTCACCTGCATGGATATTTGCATCAATATAATACGCTGGCTTCTCTGATGCTGGGGAGTTGAGATTGGTAATGGTTGCACACAAGATATCTCTTCCTTCATAGGTCTGGCCAATTATCTCAAGATCCATTAGAGATTTATGAGTATTAGCCATAGTGTTTAAAAATTCCTTCATCTCTTCATACAGATAGTATTTGAATTCAAAACCCTCAATCTTAGGTAAATTTGGAATATCCATGGTTACAGACAATAATATTCATACATAAATCATCCTAGCAAAGGTTGTTGCATTTCTGTATGATTCTCAATACTTAAATCAATAATCAAGCATAAAATATGATAAGGAGTACTAATTAATAAAACAAGAGAACTGTGCGAGAAGTATTTCTTGATGTACGAGATCATTTACAACTCAAAGTAAAAATATTTGATGGTGGTGACCGATCTGTCATTTTTTTACCTGGTTGGGTAGTTGATATCAATGACATAATGAAAAATCTACTTAAGATGGAAGAATTGGGTTATACTGTTTATTATATCGAATTCAGGGAGAAAGCATCTTCACTTTTCACGTACAAACCTCGTAAAGATGATTTTGCTATAGATTATTCTGTGGAAGATTTGGCTAAAATCATCGAATTACTTGATCTCAAGAATTTTTACCTATATAGTTCTTCATACGGATCACATATTCATCTCCGGTATCTCCATACTAATTATCCACAACCGCTGAAAAATGTCTTTTTGATTCCTGCTATCAATATCAAGGCTGATACCCTTGCTAAGAAAGTAATCATACATCTCCCAATATCCTTTGCAGGATTGGTTAAGTTGATTGTTAACAGTTACATGAAATGGAATTTCAAGAACACAGATGAACCAGAGAATGTGGTGAAATTTAATCCAAACAGGTATGAGCTTGATCTCAGAAAAATTAAGTTATCAGCTTTATGCAATGCTAAGGATGGTGGACTATCCATGATGGACTTCACAAGTACTACTGCTGAGATAGTTATTCTTGATGCAACCCGAGATCTTTTGCATCCAACCAATGAAACAGAACAGTTTGTGAAGAAATTACCTAATGTACAGTATATAGACATGCTTTCAACAAATTATACTCATCAAATTAAAGGAGCACAACTAATTGATCGCTACTTTAGGGGAGAATCATTTAGTGATATTCTTGAATCTCTACAATAACCAGCATATAAATAAGGCATTGTAAAACTATTATTTTCGGTTAAGGAATGATCTAGCAACTGATAATCTCAAAGTGTTGATATCCATCTCCTCATCTTCCTGATTCAACTCTCGTAACATATTTGAGAGATGAACAAGAACATGCTCTCCAGTACTACTTATGGCGTATAGGCCATGACCCATCTTATACACTAATTCTACCTTAATCAGCTCATTTATGTGGTTTATCAACGTAGTTTTCTTTATTTCCAATTCTTCATGTAATTGGGTTGTATTCTTTTCTCCCTCGGCAATTGCAACCATAATTTGTAACCTGGAGGGATGAGATAATGCTTTGATGATGCTGTTCAATTCATTGAATTTCTGCCTCAGGGTGTCTATTGAAAGATCATCCATCAAGGGTCAACCTAGTATTGGTTTATTTTAAGATACTTATTCTCCATATTAGGTTTTGTAAATTTAATTTGCATCACATGAAATCATTAAATTTGAATGAATTCAAAATATAATGAATTTTTTTCACTAATTTATGAATATGAAAATAGATTTAAAAACAACAACCCCAATCTCATATTAGAACAAATACTCAATGGTTAGATGATGATTTATGGATTGTGAAGTATCAGATATTTCTTTTGTGAGTAAAGAAATTAAATTGTTAGGAGTGCTCTATTTCGGTGATCCATTTCATAACAAAAAGGGTTGGGATACAGAAAATGAAATTGGTAAGACTTGGAAACGATTTGACAGGGTATACAAGAAACATAAGGAATATCTAAAAACTTTAGCTGTTGATTATCATACTGCATACGAGGTACATATAGAGCCAACCGAATACAATCAAACTAAGGAATTCTATGTATTCATAGGGATAGAAGTTACACAATACAAAGAAATCCCAGTAGAGTTATTTTGCAAACCTCTACCCAATATAGAATATGCCATTTTTAAGTTCAAAGGGAAGAATATTACCTGTGGATCACAATATATTTGGAATGAGTGGTTACCAAATTCAGGTTATATTGAAGGAAAACCTTACCTTATTCAAAAATATGGAAGAGAGTTTAAAGGCATGGAAGATCCAGATTCTGTTATTGAGTATTTAGTTCCAGTGATAAAGAAAGGTGATAACCCATGAGTAAAGTATTTTCAATCAAACAGATAGGAACGATTATTAGAAAGAATAATAAAACCTATGTCTCCATATTTAAAGAATTCCACAAAGGATTGCAGCAGCTAGATCAATTTAGTCATGCCCAGATTTATTGGTGGGCAGATAAGAATGATACAGATGAAAAACGTTCCATCTTGGATATGGTACCTCCCTATGGTGAAGATCCCCCTAGAACAGGAGTATTTGCATCAAGAGCAGAATATAGACCGAATCCACTGGCAATGACTGTTGTAAAAATCCTAAGTATCAATGATGGGATGATTGAAATCAATAACATTGATGCCTTTGATGAAACACCAGTAATTGATGTGAAAGCTTACTATGCAGTCACAGATCGGGTAGATGATTCAAAATTGCCATCTTGGATTAAGGGTTGGCCTGAGAGTTATCCTAATGAGGGATTTGGCCTTTACTAGAAATTGAATAGATTTCATCAAATAGGATAATTTAATCATGCCAGGAGTTACTTCAGGATTACTCTACACATTTATTTAATAAAAATTAATTCATGACTTCATTTCACATATTCGATGGAAAAAGTCTGACTGATGTTATTCATTCGAGTATTAGAAGATTTATTTTCTCATAAAACAACATTATGCGTCATTTTTTATCTAAACATCTTCTAAAGGTAGTTATATAAGGAGGATTTCATGGAATATATCATGAACAAACAAGCTTTGACATTTATAGCTTCGTTGTTCTTATTTTCTTGGATACTTTGGATCCCCTCAGTATTAGAGTATTTTGGGATTTTACCTCTGGGAGAAGCCGGACAACCTATTTTTATGATTACACTTGTGATAGGTGCTTTTGGACCTTTATTTGCTGCATATTATGCCTTAAGATCCGAGGGTAAATCTTTCAAGGAGCATGTGAAAACCTTCTTCTCACTCAAAGGTATTACCTGGCCGTGGGTGATATTTGTTGTATTAATTCCCCTTTTGATTAATGCTTTAGCAATTTTGATAGGTATGCTCCTTCAGCTAGAAATTCCTGAAAGTCGCTTACCCAGTATTTGGGTGTACTTCCCCTACATGATCTTCACTATGTTTCTTGGAGGAGGTCAAGAAGAACTAGGATGGAGATGGTACTTGCAGCAAAAACTTTCAACCGATTATAGAATGGAAATAACAAATGTGATTATTGGTATTGTTTGGGCTGTCTGGCATTTGCCTTTATGGTTTATGCTATATGATGAACATAATATTACACCTTTCTTTGCATTTATGTTAATGACTATCAGCATATCATTTGTTTACTATTTTATCATTGATAAAACGGGAAATGGCCTGTTAACTATGATATTTCATGGAGCTGCAAATTCAGCTAACGCTACATTTTATGTCCAATATCTCGATAATCCATCTTCAAACCAGCCCTTATACTGGATTTATGCATTGATAAATCTATTAGCAGCAGTTATAGTGATCCTTTACTATAAAAAAAAGATGACAGATTAGATAGTTCAAAGAATTTTATAAATCCGATATAAAGTCGGATGATTCTCCGAAATTATCTTATTATTAGGAAACCTAATTTATTAGAACTTATTCATAATAATCTCCAAATATATCTGCTTTGTAAACAAGAAGATGTTTCTTGAAGAAATACACTTATTTCGAGCTTCTCAAAGGTGTAAATATGGATCTTAAAAAAGAAGCAGAGGCCATCAAGGAAACGATAATTGAATATAGGAGACATATACATATGAATCCAGAATTAGGATTCGAGGAATTTGAAACCTCCAAGTTTATCCAAAGTAAACTGAAAGAGTTAGGAGTAGAATTCAAAACCTATGCCAAAACTGGTGTAGTAGGCACAATTAGGGGGTCGGCTGATGGTAAACGAATTATGATTCGTGCGGATATGGATGCACTACCAGTGCATGAAGTGAATGAAGTCGCATACAAATCCAAAATTGATGGTAAGATGCATGCGTGTGGTCATGATACACATGTTGCTTGCTTACTAGGTGCAGCAAAACTACTAAAACAAAATGCATCAGAGTTCAAAGGAATTGTTGATGTCCTATTTCAACCAGCTGAAGAAGGACCTGGAGGAGCAACACCTATGATAAAGGAAGGAGCGATTGGAGATCCTGATAAACCACATATTGATGCAGCCATTTCACTGCATGTCTACAATGAAAATAGATGGGGAATGATTGCTCTCAAAGATGGAACTATTTCCGGAAGTGCTGATGAATTGTACATCACAGTTCAAGGACGAGGAGGGCATGCAAGTGAACCTCACATGACTATCGATCCAGTGTATATCGCCATGCAGATTGGAGTAGCTATCCAGGGATGGCTCTCTCGAACCACAGACCCTGTAGAACCCAAAGTTATCACTATTGGCAAAATTGTAGGAGGAGACAGAAATAATATTATCTCTGATACATGCAAGATGGATGGAACCTTGAGAACATTAAATGAAGAAGTACGAGAAGATATTCTCAGTAGATTACCTGAATTCGTCGATTCAATTGCCAGATCATTTGGAGGAAGGGCTGAGCTAGAAATTGTTCGAGGATATGCCGTGGGTATCAATGACAAAAATCTCAATGATCACTTTAGAAAAGTATATGCTGAGATGTATGGTGATGAAGGAATTCATGAATTCCCCAATCCCATGCTTGGTGCAGAGGATTTCTATGATTTCAGCCTTAAAGGAAAAATACCTGTTTCTATGATCATGCTCGATGGTTATGATAAGGAGCAGGGGATGATCCACCCAAATCATCATTCCAAATTCGATGTAAATGAGAATTGCCTACCTATCGGGTCTGCTACACTTGCTGGAACTGCCATCTCCTTTTTGAATGAAGATTAATACTAACCAGGTTAATTGATTCCATTTGTATCTATTTACCCCATATAAGTTAAATACCTAACTCTAAGGCCAAATTTAATGAAAAAAGATTTGCTATTGGATAAAATTATTACTGAGCGAAGGCGATTGCTCAAAAATATTGACGATCTCAGTGATGAGCAACTGGAAATTGCAGGAGTAACCTCTGCGGGATGGTCTGTTAAGGATATCATGGCTCATCTCTTTGAATGGGAGGGAAAATTCATCTCATGGTATGAGATTGGAAAGGAGGGGGTTGATCCAGAACCACCAGCACCTGGATTAAAGTGGAATCAACTTACAATAGTAAATCAGAAGATATACGAAAAATACAAGAACTGGGAACTCAAAAGAGTGAGAAAACAATTCAATGAATCCTACGAGAGAACACTGAATTTTGTTCAGCAGTTGAGTGAGGAAGAAATTTTCACTAAAGGTTACTATGAATGGCTGGGAAAAAGTACATTCAAGAGCTATATAAGTGCAAATACCTCTGGACATTATTTATGGGCAAAGAAAAAGATCAGACAATGGAAGAAAGAAAAAGGATTGCTATAATTAAGTTGAAAATCAAAGTTCGTGAATATCTAAATGAAAAGCTAGATTTTTCACTCTTATAATATGAATTAACAAAAAACACTTATGATATAGTTTGTTAGTAATCATAATGATTGATGCCCTTACACATCTGTTGAAAGAAAGGATTCTAATTATTGATGGCGCAATGGGAACAATGATTCAACAATATCAACTTGGTCCAGAAGATTTTGGAGGAGAGCAGTTTCTAGGATGTAATGATTATCTTTCTATTACTCGTCCGGATGTGATAACTGAAATTCATTTGGCATACCTTAATGCAGGGGCAGATATTATTGAAACTAACACTTTCGGTGCAATGTCAGTAGTACTTGCAGAGTATGGACTCGAGGATGAATCATATATAATTAATTTTCAAGCTGCAAGGATAGCAAAAGAAGCAGCTAATAAATTCAAATCTAGATTTGTCGCCGGATCCATGGGCCCCAGCACTAAAGCATTATCTTTGAGTCAAGAAGTATCGTTCGATGTTCTATCCCAAGCATACTTTGATCAAGCAAAGGGTCTTGTAGAAGGAGGAGTTGATTTTCTTCTCGTAGAGACAGCTCACGATACTTTGAATGTCAAAGCTGCACTACAAGCCATAATCAATCTTGAACGGCAATTAGGTCATCCAATTCCCTTCATGGTATCAGCAAGTATTGCATTAGGAGGAAGAACTTTATCAGGACAAGATATTGAGGCATTTTTCCATACTGTACGATCATATAATCCAATTGCAATAGGTATGAACTGTGCAGTTGGAGGGAAACAAATGTATGAGCCATTACTCACACTGAATACTATTTCCGATTTACCAGTTTTCATCTTTCCAAATGCTGGATTACCTAATGAGAAAGGTGGCTATGATGAGACACCTCAAACCTTTGCCAAACAAATTAGTCTCTATAGTGAGAAAAAATTACTTAATTTTGCAGGTGGATGTTGTGGCACCACTCCAGATCATATTCGACAGCTAAGACAATCAATATCCAATACACCAAGAGAAAAATCAGTTCATCAGCTATTTTCTGCAACAGGGGTGGAATCAGTCGTTCCAGATGATAAACTCAGACCTATATTGGTAGGAGAAAGGGCAAATGTACAGGGGAGTAGGAGATTCAGAGATCTTATTCGTAGTGGTCAGATCGATGAGGCTATAGAAGTTGCAAAAGACCAGGTCAGAAATGGGGCTCAAATCCTTGACATCTGTCTAGAAGATACAGAGGTTAATGAGATTGAAATCATGCATAAATTTTATCCCAAATTGATACAGTCTGTCAAAGTACCAATTATGATCGATAGTACCAGCCCGGATGCAGTTGAGGTGGCATTGCAGTACTGTCAAGGAAAATCAATAATTAATTCACTCAATCTTGAAAGTGGATTTGAAAAAGTAGAGATCCTGGTAGATAAGATAAAACGATTCGGTGCTGCTGTTGTTGTTGGATTAATTGATGAGGATGAGGGGATGGCCATTTCATTTAAGAGAAAAATGGATCTAGCAGATAGATTATATGATTTACTGGTAAATAAGTACAAAATACCAGCAAGAGACCTCATCTTCGATATGCTAGTCTTCACTGTAGATTCTGGAACCGATATAAAGCTACAAAACAGTGCTAAGGCGACTATTGATGCAATAGCTGCCTTTAAGAAAAAATATCCGGAAGTTCAGACTATTCTAGGTGTTAGTAATGTTTCATTTGGTTTACCACCTGCTGGTCGAGAGGTACTCAACTCTGTATTCTATTATCATTGTGTTCAAGCAGGTCTGGATCAAGCAATTGTCAATCCTGCTCTAATCCTAAGGTATTCATTGATTGGAGAACATGAGAGGAAATTAGCCGAGGACCTAATTTTCAATCAAAGCTTAGATTCATTGACTACATTTACTGAATATTATCGTGATAAGACAAGTACGAATAGAACGGAAATTCTTGAAAATTTAGGCCCTGAAGAATCATTAAAATCTGCTATCATTTATGGAACCAAAACTAAGGTCATTCAAGATCTTGAGTTGATGCTAGAGACCATGGATCCTCTGGAAATTATCAATTCAGTAATTATGGATGGTATGAATGAGGTAGGATCACTCTTTGAGCAGGCTAAGATGATTGTTACTGAGGTATTACAGAGTGCAGAAGTTGTTAAATTGGCAATTTCTCACCTAGAACCGCTAATGCAAACGGGAACCGTACAGATAAAGAAAAGAATAATCCTGGCAACAGTAAAAGGTGATGTGCATGACATTGGTAAAAATCTAGTAAGAATTATTCTTGAGAGCAATGGATATGAAGTGATAGATCTGGGAATTAAAATCAGTACAAACACATTGATCCAGGCAATAAACAATCATCAACCTGATATGATTGGGCTTAGTGGATTACTTGTAAAGAGTAGTTGGTACATGGTGTCAGTTATTCAACAATTAAAAGCGGAAGGGTACAAGATCCCAGTTATTGTCGGTGGGGCAGCACTTACTAAGCGATTTGTGGAAAATGAAATTGCCCCACATGCCGATTTTGATGTATATTATGCCAAGGATGCCATGGCAGGATTATCACTGATCAACAAGGCATTAGAGGTATAACATGTCAACTCCACTTTCTGAAGACAGGATACCAGAGCCTGCTCATATAAATCGAATGATAATGGAACATGTAGATTTGGAGAAGGTATGGGAATACGAAAATACACGCTTTCTTTATCGTAAATTACTAGGATTTTCAAGAAATATAGACGTCGCATTACAGGATAGGGATCCCAAGGCAATTATCTTATACAAGAATGTGCAAGAAATTAGAAAACGAATCATCAGAGAGGATATTCTCCAGGCAAAAGCAGTGTTTCAGCTGTTCAAATGTCACTCGGATCAGGATAGCATCATTCTTGATACTCCGAGTGGTCCTGTAGAATTAAACTTTCCCAGACAGAATAAACCACCTCATTTGTGTTTAAGTGATTACATACATCCAAAACATGATTCTCTTGGCCTATTTGTTGCAACCAGTGGCAAGCATATCTTTGATATTGCAAAGGAATGGGAAGAAGAAGGTGCATTCAAAGATTCATTTATCTTACAGGCACTGGCAATAAAAACTGCAGAATCTATGGCAGAATATGTTCATCATGAAATCAGGAGATTATGGGGTATAATTGATGAAACAGTTACATATCGACATGGAGAATATGTGGGAACCAGATACAGTTATGGCTATCCTGCATGTCCTGATATGAAGGATCAGAAAATCATGTGGCAATTGCTCAGACCTGAAGAAATAGGAGTGAGTTTAACAGAATCATATATGATGGATCCTGAGGCATCAGTATCAGCATTGGTATTTCACCATCCAGAATCAAAATATTTTACTGTTTGAAGAACAAACTAATGATTATATCTTTATGATCTCCAAGAAGCATCAATAACTACTATTCCTTATTTGGTTATTTTTAATGTCTGTCCACACCTATCACACCAATATGAGCTATACTCATGCCCTAAACGACATAAACCAGTATATTGTTTATTTCTATGACCCAGTATCATACAAATCAATCGTTGTTTTAACTCATCAATTTCAATACTAATACGAGCCATAACTGTAAGATCACATTCTCTATACTCTGGAAAATCATTATACCACTCATCCCAAATAGATTCAATTATTTTTGCCCAATCTTCCAAGCATTCACATTTTCCTTTGCTTCTACGGTCAAATATCTGAGAAAAAACCTTGTATTCCTTTCCATCAAGGTACTTAAATACCTTCTCGATATTAATTTCGTAAGAAACCACGTGATGACTAGTAATCTAGAGTTAATAAATTTATGTGATTGGCTTATGGGAACGATCCTAGATATATTCAGTGGAGAGACCAACATTCTAGATATGAAGTTGGAATTTTGAGTATTCAAATAAAAGAACATTTACATAGGTTTTGAGGGAATTACACTCAGTATACAGTAGATCAATGAAAATCTTTCCCTAGATTTATTATTTTCATCTGAGTAAATTAATGCCAATACGAATAAATTATTACAATCCTAATAGAAATCTATATAGCAAAATTCGTATTTAATCCTCTAAGTGATAAATGATGAAAATCTCAGTTGAAATAGAACCTCCCTCAGGACCATATGTTTCATTACATGAGATCCAAGATTCTATTACTGAAGAGATTGATAGCTATCTCCCCTATGTGAATATGATTTCTATAACAAATCGTCCAGTATTTGGATATTCATCTCTTTCTACTGCAAAGTGGTTACAGGAACACATAGGTAAAGTTGATCATAATGTGCGAGTGAGTCTTCATCTCACAACTAGATTGACCCATTATGATGTCTATACCCAGATCCTAGATGCACATGCACATAATATTTCTGATATTTTACCCATTCTAGGTAATCCACGAGGTCCTAAAGATCCCAACTATTTTGAGAATGGATTTGATTTACTGGGTTTTGTATCCTACTTAAAAACCGGTAAAACTAATTATCTATCTTCAAAATATAAAACTATGAATAAAAGTGGAAAGCTGGTTGATCCCTTAATTAATCCAACTTTTATGATTGGGAATGTGATTGATATAAATCCATGTAAAATTACTAGGTCAGGAAAACAAGTCTCTATCAGAGAGAATCAAATCGCGTATGCTCAGAAAAAACAGAAACTAGGTGCGGAATACTTGATAACTCAGGGATTTTTCAAAGCAGATTATTATTTCGATTTCATAGATCAAGCAGGGATAGAGATACCCATTTATGCTGGAATTTTACCTGCAAGACTCCGGTTAATCGAACTATTTGGTCTACCAATTGATACTTTAGTAAAACAGGATTTACGAGGACAATTTACCACTGATGATGAGAAAGCTGCAGGAAATAGATATTGTAAAGCTCTAATAGAAGATCTTGAGGATCGAGGTTGTGGACAGGCTCATATTTACACAATTAGTAATACTAACAATTTCTTCGAAATAACAGGTATACAACAATAAATGAATTGAATGAGTAATTTCTACAATTTTAACATATATCCAATAAATGATACAATGGAATATAAAGCACAAGTATGATCTCTTCCTGTCATGATCCTTCCAAATTGGATTAACTCGTTAATCAGAGATAATTATCTAAACAAGGAAGAGATCCAGCAATTAATTGTTGAAATCAAGATTCTAAAATTAGAAATAGCATTCGATTGGTTAATGTCTGGATTTGAAGTAATAAATAAGCAATTAGTATACAGATTCAAACCAATGAGATTTAGTATATTTACCATAAAGAAAAGCAGATTAACGAATCACTTTATAGAATCATTCTGGAAGGAGTTGGTTATTCCAAGATCGTTATTTGAGATGAAGTATATGAGAGCAATTATTATAGATGGAATAGGGCTAACTAATCTCCCCCCATTCAGGCCCGGAAAAAATCTGAAATTCATTTATATTGATGAACCAAACCTGAAAACATTTGATAATTGTATTATTCCAGAATCTGTAACATGGCTTTACCTACGACTCAATCTTGCAAACCATAAAATTGATTTCAGCAGATTTCCAGACCTTAAATTTCTTAAGTATGACAACTCAAATACTGTAATAGATAAATCTATTGAGAAATCTTGCTTACAGTATGCAGAACTTCTGGCAAAACCAAGTAATGTTCATCTTGAGAACATCCACTCACTTGAATATGCCAAAATTACTGAAGTAGATGGTAATGATAAAGCTGAAATTAATATGATGAACAGAGTTTCTGATATACTGGTGCTCCAACCCTATGAATACAACACAAAAGTCACAGAAAAATTCGATATGACCCTAGATGGATTGATCAATACACTCTCAACTAAGAAGGAGAGATTTGAAAAAGCATTTCCATACTACTAATTGGCAAGATAAATTCGAGGTCACAAATTACAATTAAATATCACTCATTCAAAAAATCCCCTTGAGATAAGTATTAATTACATAAGAACTTCAAAAGGGGATATGACAGATACAAATGAGGTAAAACCTATTTCTGAATTCATCACCATAATTATTGGAACAATCAGTTTTTTTGTACTAATTGATGCAATCGGAGATATTACAACTCAGCAAATTGATACCATAAGTACCTCTGGTTTAATTTCACTCATTTACCATGGGTTTTTAGTTTTCCTTGGAATACCTTGGATGTATAGATCTATTCAACGTGGGATCTTCGCTTGGCATAGGATCTTTATGATAGCCATTTCCATATATCATTCACTTGCGATGCTAATTGTGCCACTTCTAATAATATCTAATGCAGGAGGAATTTCAGATGACAATGTTCTTGGAATTATTGGATTACTTCTGATTGCATTGATGGAATTATTGCCAATTCTCTTATTAAGACGTTCTAAAATAAATAATACTAATTGAATTCCACCTTTCTAAGGCCCAAGATATAGTATTTGGTGAAAGGAACAAAAGCGATCATCCCAAAAAATAAAACAAAAATAATTCCTCCCCAATCAACTGGCATATCATTCATTGAAGCTTGAATTATCATAAATGGAACAAGAGCAAGAAAGGATATACAACAGAAAAGCAATAATCCTGTACTGGCAATATATCCCAAGGCATTTTGTTTCCATAATAAGTATCCACCCAGCAACATAGAAGCACCAAAAACTACAAAATCACCAAATAATTGACCATTTAATACTATATCCACATCCTGAGGGCTGAACATAACCACTATCTGACGCAACATAAATATTCCTGCAATACTGATAAGAAGCAGGGAGATAAGCCTATGATTGACACCTTCCATCTTAGATACTATGGATTCAAAATTACATTGTGTAATATAAAAAATGAGGCTGTAAATACTGATAGTGATAAGAAATAGGTAGAGAATTCGTATAATACCTCCAGTTGTACCTATGAAATATATGGAGTAAATGTACACTGTATAAAGCAATGCTCCAGGTAGAGAGAGTATTCCCAATAACTTCCCTGATTTCAGAGAATAAAGACAATAGAGGAATATAGGCAGAATAATACTCAAGTTCACCACATCATTGGGTAGGAAAGATGAGGCAAGATAATCGGATGGATAGATCTTGTCAGGAATTAATATCCCTAGTAAAGAACTTATTGTCATAAGAAATAATACTAGAGACGAAGAGCCTAGTAAGAATGATAAGTATTCTTTGGATATATAGTCAGTCATCAAGTTGGTATATAGATTAATCACCTTAATTAAGTATTAGCTCCCGGCATATGTCATAACTGCAGTTTTAGAAACTTGAGCAAGGTATGTATATGAAAAATATATGAATTTATTAATCCAAATCAAGTTAAGTTCATAGAATGTGTTATATCAAGAACCATTCATTTTAATCTATTGCAGTCTGATAAGAAAAAAATTGATGAACTTGAGAGAGTAATCTCTAAACAAAATCAATCAGTTAACATATTTACGAAATTTGAGGATGATAAGCTTGTATATCTTGAATTGCAAAGCAATAATCTTTCAGTAATTCCATCAATAGTTTTTGAGTTTCAAAACCTAAAATGTCTAAATATGGTAGGAAATATGATTAGAACAATTCCAGGATCTATAGAGAAATTGATAGAGTTAAAAGAATTATATTTATCTGAGAATCGCATATCTATTCTTCCAAGAGAGATGAAGAATCTTCAACAATTGGAGGTATTATCTCTTGGGTACAATAAAATATATCATTTTCCCGAAGTAATGCTCTCACTAGAAGCTCTGAAGGAGGTTTTTTTGAACAATAATCAGATTAGAAATATCCCTGAAGGAATCACAAAACTAGAGAACTTGTTATTATTAGATCTCAGCGAGAATAATTATATATCAGTAAATGACAAAATTAAACCATTTTTAGACAATTTACTTGAATTTGATCTTTAAAAAGATCAATCCTCATCTATCAAAAATAGTACAGATTCCTCTACTGCATGAATAATGTGATCTGAATTGAGGATAAAGCTATCAAGGGGTTGGTAATCCATCTCTACATCAGTAAATTGAAGCTTGAATCTGCCTGAGATCACTATCCCAATATGCTTATTTGTACACCATTTGGGTTCAACAAATCCCTGGGGAAATTTTACTAATCGAAGTAGTTTATTATCTATTCTAAATGCCTTGAACTTCACACCCTCAAATAACTCAGAATCCTGCCATTTCTCATTATTAAATCTTAATAATCTACAATCCATAGAAGATCAAACTCCTAATGCATTAATAAAATCAATCTTTTAGTCCAATCTATTTCGAACTCTCTGAAGAGATCACTGTAATTAAGATTCAAACACTCATAGACTCAATATTCTAACAAAATTTACCCACTTCCTCAAAGACTTTAGATAACATTTAGATTAAAAAGTATGAACTACAAATCATACAATGTCAGATCAGGTTGATTTTAATCAATTATTGAAATTATTTGAGGAAAATACTAGTATTAAATACCTAAGGAGTTATTTCAAATTGATCTGTACTGATGAACGAACAAAGGCATGGATTGGCTCTGATTCTGTTTACTTCTTGGGTAATCCGTTAATTTCGGTGCTGAATGCAAGATTAGAAGATGATATTGAGAATGCATTTACTAATTTTAATCATCCGACCTTGATCATTGTACCCCATAATGATCAAAATGCAGATTGGGAAGCGGTATTGAAATATCATTTCACAACTGTAATAAAGAAGGAACGTTGGTCAACCTTCTCGGATGATCTAGATAAAAATATGCTTGAGTTTAATGAAATCAAAATCGAAGGATTTGAGCTACGAGAGCTAACAGTTGATGATGAACATCTATTTACAGGAGAAATGGGAAGAATGGCATATATGACTTATATTTCTGTGAAGAAATACTTGGAAAAGAGTATTGGTTATGGTATTATAGACCTAAAAGAAAATATGCTTGTGAGTTACTGTATAGGAACACAATTTCTGGATAATGAGTATTCGATTGATATCAGAACAAGAAATCTATTAAAATATCGACAACGGGGTTTTGCCAAAATTGTTGCCAAGAATTTGATCAATCATGTCCTAGATCTAGGCGGAAGACTTAGCTGGGATGCAGTAAATTCTCTTTCAAAGGATATTGGAGTTAAGCTGGGTTTCCAACATCCCAATAAGTATTATGTGTACTATGTTGAAAAAGATATATCCAGAATTCAAGCTAATAATGGATGAACAGTAAATTCTATGATTTACTACTTTTATGTTGATTTATATTGCTCAAATTACCATCCTTATCCATTTTAATTCTATGAATGTGCCTGAGATGATAGGCATATGCACTTCGTGTGGTAAACAACGTGCCATCAATTTCACAAAGATATACTTTTTTGTCTTTTGTCACCATATCTCTCTGATACAATCATCACTATGGCTCTTAATAATCATTTTGGTTATCAATTATTTGACAAAATGTGATACATCATTCACAACTGAGCATAAAACAATTCCATTACTGCCATTCCGAATATGAAGAAGAGAACATATCCTAACAAACGTACAACATTATGGAAAATCCCTCTTTTGAACATCAAGTTATGTACTTGGTTCTTGAGTGTCTCTATTTCTGATTTTAGTAGGGCCAATTCCTCAGAGACTTCATCCTTCACAGATACTAATGTATTCCTTTTCCCTTAAACTTAGTTTGTTTATGATAGATTAAATCATAGAACCTACCTATTTCAAAGCAATACATAATTTATTCAAGTTCAATTGGGAAATTTCTATATAATTGTACAATTTTATCATATTTTTCTAGCATGACAAGAACTCTTGTCCTTGCGAAATATAATATGACAAGAATTATTATCGATTATCCTTAATAAATACCAGACCAATTATATTTTTAGGAGGTACAATAAATGACAATCGTTACCAACCAACCCTTCAAACCAATTACTGCACTAAGGAGTAAATACATCCTACTCTGGATTATCTCCTTTTTATTGATCAATCTCCCCATGGATATTTTTATGTGGATCATCGATTCCAATTTAGGTTTCTGGTATAGTTTCTATTCCTTCATAGTAACCGCTCCAATTCATCTAATAGGCATATATGGATCTATTAAGTATTATAATTCAGTAGATTTCAAGATTGCTGAGGAATCTATACAGGTTAATCGTGGGATAATTACCAGGAGCAATAAAATAGTACCATTCAGAACAATTACTAATATTGATATTAGACAAGGTCCTTTCGACAGATTATTTGGGATTGGTTCAGTAGAATTACAGACTGCGGGATCATCAGGCCCTGCAATGCCTGAAGGTAAAATCGATGGAATTCCCTATGAACAGGTAACTGAACTCAGAGAATTCTTAATAGAAAAGGTCAGAAAAATCAAAGGTAGTGCCGCTATTAGTCATGATAATGACTATGACCATGATGAGGATTATGAAAATAATGATATGAAGGCATTACTGAAAGAAGTCAGAGAGTTAAAGGATTTACTTTTTGAAAAGCTAAAATGATAAAATTATACAATCAATCCCACAGGTTTTCTTCAAGCACTAGTAATATTAAAATCAATAAAAGATAATATAAATTCAAATGCCATCTGTCTCTGCAATCCTAAAATCAGTTCAACATCCAATTAGAAGGGAAATTCTAGCCAAATTGAACAATCATTCACATCCAATATCACATTCAGAATTGCTCGAATTGACAGAAAATTCAACAGGTAAGCTGAATTTCCATCTCAAATCACTTTCTGATCTGATAGACAAACAGGATGCAGGGTATACACTGACACAGACAGGTATTAATGTAGTCAAATGGTTACAGGGGTTGATTTCAGAAGGTGAACCCCAAAATATGGATCGACCGAAAGCAGAGGTGATATACCCCCAATTCAATCCTGTACGAGCATTATTATTGAAATATCTAATAATTTACCTGACAGTACTCCTTATCTCTATAAGTCCAGTAATTCTTACGTTTTCTTTGGTTAATCTCTGGAATGGTTTGATGATAACAGCCACAATACTATCAATTTTATTAATATCAACACTTGCATATTGGCTCATGAGAATGTATTATGGATCAATCTGGTACCAGATTACAGAGACAGAGGTGATTGTAAGTAAAGGAATTATTACCAAGACATTGAAAATTGTGCCATTTCGAACCATAACTAACCTTGATATTGCCAGAGGACCCTTTGATAGAATTTTCGGGATATCCACATTGAATATCCATACTGCAGGGCAGACGACCGTGGTTGCAGAGGAGAGATTAGTGGGTTTAATGACAGCAGAAGAGATAAAAGAAACCATACTGGAGAGGATTCGACTTCTCAATCCACCAGAATTCATCTCTACACAAACTGGAACAGTCAATTCTAATCCCGATTTAACTGAATTAATCGATGAGTTTAGAGATATAAACCAAAAAATTCGCAATAATCAATTATGAATGATTAAGTCGGCTATCTGTTAAACTTTCAACTAAAACGAAAATAGGGGTCATAGGTAAATCGTTTCACAAGACGACCTAGACTATCATAAAGATTCATTTCTCCCGAATCATCCATTTTAAACTCTATGGGTTCATATTCTTTGATAAAATACAATGGAGTGCGGCTAATGAATTTATTCTCTCCCACTGGTTCAAGAATTATCGGATCCATTGCAGGTACTTCAGAATTGATATCAAAAATCACCAATTTTTGATAGACTTGAGAAATATAATAAACACCATAGGGGCATTCATACAAGCCCTCAAATTTGTGGTAATCCAATTCTTCTTCTGATTGAAAATCTTGATAATTTGTTTCTACCAGATTCAATAGGTCAATGATTCCTTTTGAGTATGTATTTACTGGAGCATCAGTAGTAGTGGTTAAAATAGTAAAAACAAGATTCTGCTTTGTCAAAATTCCAGATTGAGTATGATATCCATGTGTCCCACCTATAATATGACAAAATTTTCCAGTGGGTAGATCAGTTATATCAAATCCTATTCCTCTTTGATGATTCCCAATCGATATACTAGTCTGGTAAATTTCCTTCAGTACATGTTCAGAGAATAAATTGCCATTATTATTGGAAATAGCAGACCAGAATTTCAACAAATCCTTTGAATTACTAACTAATCCCCCCACTGAGGTATAAATGCTTTGAAGTGACTCAGAAACCCATTTCTGTACTCTTTCTCTTTTAATTCCAGGATACCACTTAGTATAGCCTCTTGCTAGACGATCTTTATTTGATGCAATCAATCCCATTGCGGAATTTTTCATTTCTAATGGGCTTAATATATATTGAATTATGAAATTATCATAAGATAATCGTGAAACATCTTCAATTATACATCCTAATATTGAATAACCGAAATTTGAATATTTTATTTTCTGCATTGGTTCAGATGTTGATATTCCATTTCCCACAATTTTCTTCAATTCATCTACTGTAGTTGGAGCTGAGCCATTTGATAACCGTGCATCAGTAATTATCCCTGCAGTATGGGTTATTAAATGGAGAATCGTTATTTTGTCTAAGGAAGTATCAATTGGAGATCGAAACCAAGGGATATAGCTATTTACAGTTTTATGTATGTCAAGATCACCTTTTTGATGCAATAGCATAATTGCCATTGCTGTAAACATTTTTGAGTGTGATCCACAACAGAATAAATGATTTGAATTCAGTTTCTCTTTGCTGTTGAGATCAGCTATTCCATATTGCTTATCCAGTAGAACTATATCTTGATGAGCAATCCCAATAGACACTGCAGGTATTTGAGACATGTAGGCCTGAAATTCTATCCATTTATCGATAACAGGGATGATTTCTTTATATTTCTGCAATTCTATATTCACCTTAGAGAGATTAATCTAAGAGAATACAATATAATTACTTTATAATAATTATTATACCACTAAATCTCAATCAGATTCAATAATTGGTATACACAATATTGTCTCATTTGAATCATATTGATCTTTTTAAGATGAACATATTATAGCAAATTCATAAATTTATCATATTTCACTCCAGAAGTTTATATTCACTATCATTTTCAAGTTGTGGGGATTTTGGTGCATCCAACCCTTCTCTTGGTATGAAAACTGGTTTTGAAGAGCCAAGGAGTCCAGCAAGAAAATTAACTGCAACTTCCTGTGCGGTTAATCTAACTTCAAGCCATTTATCAGATAAAGATGCTAGCACCTGCTGCATTTGTTTGAGTGTTTTGAATCCTGTATAGCTAATATCGTCATCCTGTGTCACCTCATCCAGTTGATTTTGAATTTCAGACCATTGATTCCTGGTAACAATAAGTGATCGGGTGTTAAACTCAACATCGCCAAATTTTATCAGATTATTGCTTATTTCAAAATTCATTTCATTATTCTTACCTGGTTTCTGATTCTTTCGCTTCTCTCTCATCTCTTTAGTAAGAAGGGGTTTGCTGAATCCAAGCAGCAAGATTTCATCAGCTCTTCGGTAATCATAGTATTCCAGTTCTATGGGAAAGAGAACTAATCCAGCATTGGGACTCCATTCTCCTCTTTTAGAGGGAAAAATCAAACCATTTTCCTCGACTCGCCATGCTTTGCTAAAATCTTCCTCTTTGAGTGTGGAAAGGATATGATTAAGGGTGTAGTACGGCTTTTCTATTCCTGATCTTACCCGTTTTCCCATGGCATGGGCCTTCTCCTGGATAGATCCAGCAGGTACTTCAGCATTTTGAGCATGAACTATGTCGATTGATCCATCTATTTTAACCAAATCGGTAGGTTCTGAAGGTTTTTCTACCTCATTAGTGATTACCCCAATTTCTTGGATCGCTCCATCCTCATCAAGATATTCGTCAGACATCTCCATTTCATCTTCCTTGGGTTTTTCTCCAAAAAACTCCTTAATTTTGTTCTCAATCTTTGCCTCAAGGTCATCCTCTTGCCCACTGGATTTGACATCCTCAGGTAAAAGTGCAGTGAAGCCCCAAACCAGGACCACTGCGAAATATATCAGGATAACGAGCAGCCATAATCTGGATACAATAATGCCGAAAATGAAACCTATGATGATCAAGAAGACACTTTTGAACATAGAAATTGGAACACTGAATTTATCACCCAGCTCAGTTTGTATAAACAGGGTGAGAATCGGAATATCGTCTTTTTTCTTCGTATGAAGCTGTGTAGTCTCTATAATCATCGGAATTAGGATAATAAACTCCAACGAAATCCAGTACCATTCATCTCCAAATTGGAATATTTTTACGAGTACCATGAAAAGCACTGAGAAACGCCAGATTGCATGGAGTTTATCATTATACTCCAATTCTCGCAAACCAAAAAATTTCTCCTCATTATGAGGAGGAAGCCAGATAAGCACGAGTGGCAATAATGAGACCAGTTCTAATTGATGTAATGTGAATGTAAATTGCTGATAAGTAAGAGCAGAATCCTCAGAGGTGAAAGAAAACACAGCTAACCAAATGATTACAAAAAAAGCAACTGTACTTCCCTGTATGGGATTTCTGGTTCTTCTTGAATATCGCAATTGATAAGCTGAGAGTAATCCTGCTGCAAACATTGCCAATGCAAAATAGTACCTGTTCTCATCTAGAGAGTCAAAGATACCAAAAACGATCCAAGCTAAAATTATTATACCGGTAATTCCTGCAAATGGTGGTGTAATCTCTTTGATCTCACTTGAATATGAAGAATTTGACATAATCCTTCTTTGAATATCGGAGATATATTGTTTTATTCTCTCTTGTAAACTATTTATTGAATTTCTCAATTTATTATTTTTACATCTGTTTGAATCAAAATTATAACAAAGAATTAGAGAAAATGATTATTAAATAACTGTAGATTATTAATTTGGTTACTAGTTATGCCTTTATTGAATCAGCCAATGTGTTATCCATCTGCAAAAAAAACCAATTTAGTCATAAATTAGTATTTATATAGGTTTTATTCAAATATTGAATAATGTCTTTTGAGATTAAGAAATATCAAGAATCATTTATTGAAGCACAAGTTGAGCTTGGAACAAGAATTATGGAAAATTGGACTTTTGCTGGACAAACAAATGCTGAAAATCTGAAACGAGCATATTCTGCTGAGAATTTTGATCCGGATACACGATTATATGCATTTATGGATGAGAAACTTGTTGGATTTGTAACTGCAACTATCCAAGCAGATGAGGAAGGAAAACCAAAAACAGCAAGACTTGAATTCCCCATAACAGAAGAGCCAGAGGTTAGCGAAGCACTTCTAAGCAAAATTCTGAAAGTTTTGAAGGAAAAAGGTGTAAAGCAAGTAATGACAAGAGCTTCAAATGTGTGGGGTGATACATTAAAATTAGTTGAGAAATATGATTATAAAAAGGATGAAGTGCTAACGAAAGTTGCAACCATTGATCCTAATTCTATTGATATTTCTTCATTTGATGATAATCCAGAATTGAAAAAATTGGATCATGAGAATGATGGGAAAGCCTTTTTGGAATTAATTAAAAATTATTATCAGATTGATGATGATCAAGCAAACGCTGCCTATCAACAAATAAAGGATATTGAAGATAAGGTTTTATCTCATAATATTGTAAAAAAGGATAATAAGATTATTGCAAGATTATTGACTTATCAAGACCCTCAACAATCTGAAAAAGGCTATATTGGCACAATAATATCATCAGATGAATCATATGTGAAGCCATTAATCAAAGCTGCAGTTGAATCAGCCAGAGGCCATGCAGAAGTCAAGGAGTTAGATATATTCTTGAATAGAAATTCTCTAGATCAGGAGGGTTTATACAAAGATTTCGGAATCTTATTTGAAAAAGAAATAGGAATGTATCGTAAAGAACTTTAATTTTAGCTATCATTAATTTTCCAAAGAAATGTTGATGGACATGAAGATAGCCGGGTGATTGATCCAGATCATTGGAGAAAAGGATTAGGGAAGTCAATATTTCAAGCGTCAAAAAACAAATAACTAAATCTGGGATGAACATTGCATCCATAGGAGTAGATTCTTCTAATACCTGGCACATATTCTTTATAATAAAATCGGGTTTAATTAATTGGTAGGTAATATGTAATTAGAATATATTTCTATTCCAATTTTAATTTCAAAGGAGTTTAGCTCCACAAGATCCACAACTACCATCCTTGGATGTTACTGACGATTTACAGACAGGACAAGCTGTATAGCTATGGCCATTTCCAGTACTCAATACGGAAGGTCTGGCAACGATTTTATGGTAATTATTTTCTTCCTCAATAGAGAAATCCCATAATTCACCGTATTTAGTAACTAGAGACATCATCTCAAGGGGTAGGTTTATTCCACCATCTAGTTTAATTCTGATTTTTCTTGATTTCTCAAGATTATCAAAATCCATTTCTTTACCATGTTCACCTACAAATTGGCCATCACGAAGTTCAATTGAACGATCAGCATATCTGCTGATATGTTTAGAATGTGTCACCACAAGAAAAGCTGTATTCTCAGCATTATGAAGATCCTGGAATAATCCCATAACAGATTCTGAATTTGCATAATCCAGGTTACCTGTGGGTTCATCTGCAAGTATGAGCTTTGGTTTGGTTATTAAGGCCCTTCCTATTGCTACTCTCTGTCTCTCACCACCTGATAACTTTGATGGTAAAGCATTCATCCTGTGTTTGATTCCAAGTTGTTCTAGGGTTTTAACTGCTCTGTTTCTAGCCTCTTTTCGCTCAACACCTGCAAATCTAAGGGTTTGAACAAGATTCATGAAAGCACTCTGGGTTGGAATAAGATTCCCTTCCTGAAATACATACCCAACAGTTGATCGTCTAAAATCTACAAGCTCATCTTCTGGAATTTTACTAACCTCTTTGGATCCAAAATGTACAGTTCCAGCAGATGGATGCTGTAGCCCACCTAGTATCCTCAACAAAGAGGATTTTCCGGAACCTGAAGGTCCCACAATGGATACAAATTCACCCATTTTCATGCCTAGATTAACCCCGGACAGTGCTACAACATTGGCCTGGTCTCCCATTCCCTTATAGATGGAATAGATTTCTTTCGCTAATAATAGTTGATTACTTTCTTGATTTAATATTTGCATTATTGACATCATAATCACCTCAAATCGTACGAGTTGCCTCCGTAAGATCTTGATTCACACTTGATCTTACACTAAATAGAGTAGCAATTAGCATACCAGCGAGGATTAATGATCCATTAAATGCTAGACTTAACCAATCAATGGTCACCACTCTTGGGAGACCACCTATACCAAGTATATCTGCAATAAAGCTAAAGAAACCATTCATCAGATAGCTTAACCCCAATCCTGAGATAGTTCCCCAGATAACACTGGTGAGCATGATAAGAAAATTCTCACCAAATGCTACTGTATACACTTGAGATGAAGTTGATCCAACAGTCTGTAAAACAGCAAATTCTCTCTTTCTTCTCTCCATTATGATGGCTGAGAAGGCGAAGGCACTGACAAGGGCAGTTGCGAAAGAGGTGAGATACATCATGGTTAACAACCCTGGAAAGCCGTAGGTTCCGCTTAAACCTATTTCTGAATATTCTCTCTCCAAGTTTCTTATTTCAGAATAACCATCTAGCTTGGAGAAATCCTCCTCCATCTGATCAGTGTTGGCATTACTAACGGCCTTAACAAGATAAGTATAGCTTGGTATTTCATTGTTATATAGGATGCTTGTATTAGCCTGTAAAGCAATTAGCTGATTGATTGTATCGTGACTACCTACGATTGCACTACTTCCAATACTTCCAGGGGCATGATCAAAGAAACCTATAACCCTCACCTTTAATCTGGCTACATCTGAAGCATTGATATCAGGATTATCAAGTGTTACCTTAAGACTAATTTCATCACTGATCTCAGTTCTGGTTACTCGAGCTAAGGTTTCTCCCATGAGTATTTCCGGAATATCTGATGTCGATGAAAAATCAGTAAGAGCATCATCTAATGACACTTCATCAAAACCATCCTCATGCCAGAGGAGCGAAGAAGCATGATTAGGATCCATTCCATAAAAAGTACTACTCTGACTAAGTATATCAACTGAGGTCATAGGTAATTCCATAACTGTTGAGACACCATCAATAGCTTGGACATCGGCTGTGTAATTTCCTTCATTAGCAAAGGTAATCTTGAAATCACTCCCTATCTGGTAATCTATAACTCTTTCAGCCTGTGATTGCTCAGTCATTCCTTGAATGCCTGATAGAGTAGTAATTGAAAGGGTTAAGACGATGATTAGTACGAGTTTATCAATATCACCGCGTCTCTTCAATCCACTTCGAATAATGAGCCCAACATTTCTTAGTTTGGGAAGTGAAAGAAATGCCCTCTCCGATTTTTGAGGTAACCATTTTGCTACTCTGGCTCCAGAAAGAGCTGCACCTGCCCACAGAAATACAGTTCCGAATATTCTGATTAAAATTGTATACAATGCACTAGTAGGATCAAAATTTATAGTTTCAAACCAAGTTGTCTCCTCATCAATGATCATTATAACTGAAGACAGTAAACCAAATGCAACCATTACAATATCTAGATTATTTCTTGTAAAGAAACCAACTTTCTTGACCGCACCTCTCTGAACTGCCTCTGATACTTCCATATTAATGAATTCTCTTCCTCTTTTGTAGATAGAAATTAACAATATTGAGAAGATTAAAATTGATGATACGAGTAATGCAATCATATCAAAGGTAATAAAATCCCCAAACTCACCAAGACTGCTGATATTGAAATTCATGAAACCAATTGATGAGCCTATGACCCAAGCACCCAAAATCGATAATACATAGCCTATAACTGTGCCGAATATGAAGAGCATAAAGGCTTCATTTCTTATCAAGGAGAAAATCTGTGTTGCACTAGCTCCTTGTACTTTGAAAATTCCTATTTCCCTACGTCTCTCTTCTAAAGCCAATTGAAGGCCAAAGCTGAGTAGGTATAAGCAGAGAATGATGATTGGGATAACAAGTATAACATCGAAGACAACCAAGAATATATTCAATATTGAGAATGGAGCTAAAAGTACTGATATCTCATTGGAACCAACGATAATATCATCCTTTGATACTGGATCACTTGTTAATTCTGCAATGTCATTGATAAAAAGATCAATTTCCTCATTGAGGATATCAACATCAGATACAGTGAACTGTTCAGTATCGATTTTCACTGCAAGAAAATAGTCCTTATTTTGTCGAATAAGGTCTGAGGCTGCCTGACCATAATCATCTAGAAAATTGGTACTGAAATAAAATATCGATGATTCAAAATTACTAAACAATCCTGCATTGGAATCAGCTGTAGTATATATTCCTGTGATCTCCACATTATCAATCGTGATCATCTCATATTCGCGATTTGTAATCCCACCAGGCCCACTTCCTGGTCCATCTCTAGCCTCTCCTTCTTCACTAATAGTGAGATTGATATGGTCTATGATATCACCCACCTGAAGATTAAGCCTGCTGGAAACAATTTGTGGAATTACTGTTTTATTCGTATTAACCGCAGCAAGGTCAAAAGTACCAACAAATTCATTCTCTGTTAATTTATCATATATTGTCGTTCTTGTAAAATTATCTCTCACAAATTGAGGAGTAAATGAAGTAAAGGCAAAATCCTCATCTTCGGCAATATTTTCAAGTTCTGTTGAGAGAGTGATTGAAAATGTTGGTACTGCTCCACCAAAAAACCCTCCTGAAGAGGAACCAGTTATTACGGTATAACTCTCAACCCTTATATCGTCTGCTAATGTTTGTCCAACCTCCCAAAGAGTGGATTCATCACTAGTTGTTTCGATTACAGAGAATGATACTTCATATTGTGCACTACCTATGATTGAATCAAAATTTTCCTGCTGTAGAACACTTGAATATATGATTATTCCAGAAAGAATGGTTATTCCAAGGATAATCCCTGCAACCATAGCCATGGATCTTCTCTTATTTCTGTATATCGACTGTGTGGATTCAACAATAATGTCGATAATTTTCATGACCATTAGATTTCTACCTCCATTCCTTGTAATTCAACCTCTAATATACCATCCCTAAGAATGTATACTTTCTGGGCTGCATGAGCAAGTTCAACATCGTGAGTTACCATGAGTACCACTTTTCCCTCAGCTGCAAGCTCCTTGAATAACTCAACTATAAGTTTACCTGATTCGCTGTCAAGATTTCCAGTAGGCTCATCTGCAAGTATTATTGGGGGATTATTAGCAAGAGCTCTTGCGATGGCCACTCTTTGTTGTTGACCACCAGATAGAGCATCCATGACATGTTCCATTCTGTCGAGCATATCTACTTTCTCCAAAAGGGCCATCGCTCTCATCTCTGCATTTTTACCGAGATTACCTGCAAGATGTAATGGGATGAGAACATTCTCCAATGCTGTTAGGTTTTGTATAAGATTGAAATCCTGGAAAACCCAGCCAATTTCATTCCTTCTAAGCATGGTTAGTTCTTTTTTATTCATTTGTACAATAGATTGGCCATCTAAGAGAATTTCTCCTTTTGAGCTAGGTATTAAGGCTCCAAGGATATTGAGTAGTGTAGATTTACCAGATCCTGAGGGGCCCATTAGGCTTACAAATTCCCCATTATACAATTCTATATCTATTCCCTTGAGAATGTGATTCTCATCAAATGATTTATGAAGGTTTTTTGTTTTTATTCGTAATTCAGTTTGAATGTTTGTTTCAACTCCGTATAAGAGTAAAACTCGCTAATTATATTTAAAATCGACTATTGTCTTAAGGAAATTGTTTGCATTTTTTGCAAACGTTTGCAAATTGTGCAAATATTTGTGTTCAAAGCAAAAAGGTATATAAGGAATGCAGACATAAATAATATTGAAATCGATTCTCTATTCAATGGGTAGAATATAGATTTTTATGGAGTGCAAAGTTAGTAATGCTGAGGATTATGTCAATAGAGAATGACAATTCATTCAAACAAAGTCTCAATGACATTAAATTCAGCTGGGAATTATTCAAGCAGAATGCACGGGCATTTATTTCCACCCAGATCTTCGCTGTAGTTATTACAGTAATTGTATCCATAATATTTGGATTTTTGTTGTTTTTAATTTTTGAACATGAGAGTAGAATATTCTATATAACCGTGATAGCAGGATTTTTCTTGATTTTCATAGTTCTCCAAATATTTCTCACATCTCAGTATGGGTTGGCACATGAAATCTATTTGAGTGGAGATATGTTTGCCGAGTTCAAAGGATCTTTCAAGTATTTCAGAAACTACTGGAAAAATTATCTTATTATGATCATTGTTCTAAGTTTAACGTTTGACATGAATCGACCACAAAGTGAGTTTTGGGATCATATAAATTTTAATATTATTCCTCTTGTCTTTATTTTTAATATTCTTTGGAACGCATTATTTATCATGATGTTACCTTCTATAAGTAATCACAATAGTTTACGGATTGCATGGCAGGAAAACAAGTATTTTATCAAAAATAATTTTAAGAGAGTGATGACTACAGTATTTTTACTCTTCCTGATTTTTGATATTCCCAAGATGTTCCGAGGAATTTTTACAAGTGGTATAAGGCCAGAAGAAATTTCATCTTTTCAGGATGTATTACCTATGATATTTCTCAATATATTGTTGATGTTGATTGAACTGCTCAAATTCCCTATCACAGCATTGGCTGTTACGAGGATTTATAAGACTTTGAAGAAGGAGGAATAAAATTGGTTAGTGAAACTTTCAAGATTGTAGATATCAAGGTAATATCTGACTATGAGGCGGTTTCACACCTTTATCACCAAAAAAAGCAACTAATTCTAAAATTATTAATTGAAAAAGAGATGAATATTATTTCAATTAAGAAGGCAACAGGGATGAATCCAGGAACAATCAAAAGACATCTTGATGATTTGATAAAAAAGAATCTTGTTGCTCTAAGCAGTACTAAAGACAATAATTATGGCCAGAAAGAAAAGTATTATCGTGCCACAGGAAAGGAATTCAGTATAGAAGTAAATTTTAAATGGCCGTAATGATGATTAAGAATTTTTGTTTATCAAATCCAAAAACACTGTTTATTTGAAAATTCTCTAGATCAGGAGGGTTTATACAAAGAATTCGGAATCTTATTTGAAAAAGAAAATGGAATGTATCGTAAAGAACTCTAATATCAATTTAAAAGATCTTAAATCTATATCTAATATTGATAATTGAAATCAAAGATTTCGGTTAATCATTAAACACTCTAGAACTCTAATTATTGCTTTGGTTATCAAATACTTCAGATATATACAAATCAAGGAAAATAGTAAAAAAAAGCTCTAATGTAATAATTTCTAGTTTAGGTTAAATACTTGCGAATACATTATTATTTGGGGATTAGAATGAATAGTACTTTGATAATTGATCAAGGAGAGGAGTATAGATCACATCTTTCATTTATGTTATTTCTTGGATGTATTTATCTGGTTCCAGCTTCATTAAAGCTCGGATATTATATTTATCACCAAAGTGAGGATTTAATTCTAATAATTGGAGGAATCATTGCACTGATATTTTGCATTTTGATTATCATTATTGATTTTTTAAAAAAAGGTCATCAGATCTACATAGATTCAGAAATAATCAAAGATCATCGAGGTAATATCTATACATTTGATGATATGAAACAATTGCAAATCATTAAGGATCAATATAAATCAGGGGATTGGCCAGAATTAACCTTTAAAATAGAAGGCAAGAAAAACGCTAAATTTAGCATATACAGTGGAAATGTGCAAGAAGTATTATCATTACTAAAGGAGATTTTTCCTGATTTTTCGGAATTCAGGTATAAGACAGAAGAGGAATACACATTAAGGAAATGAGTAGTGATCATTAAATGAGTGTTTTTAAGAGTAACACGTATTAGTTATTAATATAAGGACAAATGATATATTGAATTTATGATACAATTCCATTATCTCCGTTGTAGATCAGAAATACGGATTTATACAATAATCATGCTCTTCCTTCTTTCATCAACCACATCAGCTCTAACACCGGATTATAGTTATATTGGCATCAAAGAGACAGAGCAATACACCTACAAAATTACTAGATTGGAGAATGTCTCATCTTGGTCCTCATTTCATATTATATTATTAAGAGAAATATGAGTAATCAATAGATTGATTTTACAGACTGAAATCAAAGGATCAAAACCTTAAATATCAAATATCATTAATTTTTTCAAAAGAACTCAACTCTCGTCTTAACTTATACCCCTTTTGAAAATTATAGAGTTTTATGCACTGTAGTATTTCTGAATATAATCTATGATCAAGAGTGTTATATTGACTGTTTCTCTTCATAAAACCTCTTAATTCAGCAATACTATTTTCTCTCTCAAGATTAACAAATGCATTTAATGCAGAGCATACAACCTTGTGATTTGGTGAAGCATCAATCGATTGGTAGTTTAAGCTGAATCTCAAAATCCTTTTCAACTCAGGGATCATTCTTCTCTCTTTAATTTTCAAGAGAGTATTAATTGCAGTGATTTCAATAGTTTCCCCTAATGGATAACCAAATGTCTCTTTTTCTTTTATATTGGCTAATACATAGAGAAGGAAGTCTATGTGAGTAGAAGTTATCGGAGTATCCACCCATGGGTTTCTTTTCTTTGTGACAAGTACTGGGCCAACTGGTTGATCATATAAATGGGGGTTTTGATGAATATGATTTGAACAATACGTATATAATGGATCTTCAATAGCTAGTTTTCTTAGAATACAATATGCCTCCGAACCAGATGGTCTCAGATAACCAGATTTACCAGAATTAGTCTCATTAAATGGACAAGTTTCACAATTATCTGAACCACCGTTGGGCATCCATGATATTTTTCACGATAAATTAATAAACTTAAGGTAGTAATTATATGCCTATCAGTACTAATTTAGGATAAACAAACCCAAAAACGTAAAATACAAAAATAGTAATAATATATTGCTAAATATTAATCAGATGTTCCAATTTATCCGTCTTTTTTCTCAAAATTATCCATTTTTTCGAAAAATCTCTCAAATATTGTCTTTGTATTTGGGGAGGGATTTTAAAATCTAGACTTCCCAGTTATTAAAAAAAATCTGATACTATTATATTTAATTCCTCAAGTAATTGATTATCTATGCGGAATTTAGGCATTGATAGTTCCTTTATCTCTGAAATTTTAACCACTATATCCTTGAGACTAATTTTCATAAAATATGTTGAATAATCTGAAATTAAATATCCAAGGATAGCACCATGTTTGGCAATATCGATTGATTTATCATCAGTAGTAAGATAGGTAACGGAGTTCTCAGAACCGATTGTAGAAGCTAAAAAAATGTTTATCGCAGACATTCCTGAAGCAACTAGTGTATCTCTATCTCCATTGAAACTATTCTGATAAAGAACTATCCCATTCTGATCTGTAATCATTAAATTTCCAATCTGTTGAGGGATCGATGTAAGAAGGATTGGGTAACGAAATAAACTAAAAGCTGTAAGAATTAATATTATTATCATCACAAATTGCTTAATCCATGTAATTTCCGGGATATAGAAATTAACTATTTCTGCAATCATATAGAACAACGCAAAGCCTGTAGTCATCATGACTGTTTTAATTGCCTTTCTAGATTCAATTGTTTTTACTCTTTGAAGGTGTAAATACAATTGAATTAAGCTCATCAGTAGGATTGCAGAGATATGAAGGTAGAAGGAATGATGTAATGCTATATTTCCAAGATTGGACGAATTGAAAAGTTCAGGCTTAAAGATGTTAATTGTTAGAAATGTTGTAAATACAGTTCCGAATATTGTTAAGGGTAATATTCGCTTAAGGGAAATAGATCTTGATGTACTTATTTCAATGTAGAAGTAAAAGAATGAAAATGCAAGGGTTTTGAACATAAATGACAATAAGAAAATTGTCTGTATATCCCTCTGTTGTACATAAATATTAGATAAGAAATTAAGTATCGTAATGATGGCCCCATTTACGAGTAATAATAAAAGGAGAAACCTAGTTAGCAATCTGACTTGAAACCATCTATTACCCAGGTTTACAATTAAAAATAACAATACGAGTATTTGAAAAACATAGACAATATACTCAAGCATTGTCATATTTTAATTTTAGATTTATATTTTTTAAATATCTAGGTGCTTCACAAATACCAAAACCCACCATCGATAAATTACAGACAAGTTTTTGAGATATTCTCCCACTGCACAAACAATTAATTTTAATAGCTTAAAGAGAGTAATACGATTGTAGATAATTGATAAGTCAATTACTACTCGGGCTTTAGCTCAGCCTGGTTTAGAGCGGCCGGCTGTAGACGTATCGTCGCCACCTGAGAGAGATCTATGAGGCGTGGACAGCCACCGGCAGGTCCCGTGTTCAAATCACGGAAGCCCGATTTAGGCGTTGTTTATTCAACGCCTTTTTTTATGCGCTTCTTCCATTCTTTCTGGAGCCATAATCTACTTGATCTATACTATACAGGTCAAGTACTTAATCAACTTGCAGGAGAGAGAGAGAGGGAAATACTGTAACATATCCAAATGAGACTGTGATAGTAGATGGAACTTCATACACTTGGAATTCGATCGCAATTTTACGGATTGGAGATGGTGTAAATCTAATTCTAATAGGTACTCTATTTGTACGATTAGTATATAATGCCTTGAGATTTACTAAGAATTGAGGAATATTTAAGTAGAACACTAGTTTCTACGAAATTATGGATTTAAAGATCAAGATCTTTCTTGTGTCATTACTAGGTTTTTTTGGTGCTTACCTTTCCTTTACTACTCTTATTGATAGACTATTATTCCAGTATACATTATTTGTTTTTGGCCTACTCCTTCCAATAGAAGCATTTTTTATATATCTAGATTCAAGAAGGAAAATTATCTTTATTCCGTTACCTGAAAGAGAAGAGGATTATCTTTTCAAAGGAATTGATAATAATTATATTATACACTTTGAGGAAGCTAAAATATCTGTTGAGCTCCAACAAGCAACCAAATTTATTCATCCTATGGGATTTTGGATAGTAATGGTTGTTAATCTATCAGGCCTATCTCTTGTATATAATTTACTTTTTCAACCTGATCCTCAAAAATTCTACCCTCTTTTTATTGTTGTGACATCTTTCTTTGCATCTTTCTTTGCATATATCCAATATCCCAAGATGAAGGGGTATAAAGAAAGGTTATTGTATCTAGAGAATGTTAAGCAAGAAAGTGGACTGGAAATTGAGATAATGGGAGAAAATATTCTTATTACTAATCCGTATGGCCCTTTTACTCAGGTTCCAAGGCCACTCATGAAATTAATAGTGGCCAAGGAAGCTTTCTCTCGCAGTTACATCATGGATACTTTGAGTCTATTTGATTTCAACAAAAAACATATCAAAAATCCTGTACAGAGAATGAGAACATCATATCTAATAAAATCAAGGAAAAAAGTCAAAGGAGATAGTTTTTTTTGGGCCATTGTACCACAGGAACATCACTTTGAATTACTAAATAAAGAGTTCCCCATTGATTTTCATAATCAGAAGTTTCTGACTATATTTGGATCATCAAACAGACAACAGTTGGTTGATCTATTCAATCTTGTCAATTATTGGATAAATGAAAAAATGTCTCAAACTTAGCAGAAACAGATTATATTCTTAAAAAATCAATCTCAAAAAATAATAGTAACTCCATCAGGATCTGTTCATTTGAGGTAATAAAATAACTAATTATGTAATAATGCCAATTAAGTGTAAAAAACATACTTAATTCTTAATATTGTAAATATTTGTTATAAGGAAGGTCCAAGATAATGTTTCAATGAGAAGAGAAGTCGTTTTACTTATAATCATTCTAAGTATAACTCAATGTATTCTTGAAATTAATAACGTAAGTGGGCAGGGATTTTTGCTAGCTAGCTCGTTACCTCATTTATGTCAGCCTCTGTATTTTTCAAATAATGAGGTTTAGGTCTAGGAGACTTCCACATAGCGAGTTTTAGAAATTCATCTCTTTTCATATACCCTCGTTTTCTTACTTCAGGTCCAATTACATCAAACAAGTCAGTATTCTTTTGTTCCTGACCTGGGAGATCATTGATATATTTTATCCCTTTATCAATAAGAGACTTCGAAATTTCTGGATAAACCACAGCTTCTTGCATGAAGATGATTATTTTTGGAATTAGTATGATCATTGATATTTTGTAGAATTATCACTTCTTAATAATCTAAGCTAGCTAGCTAGATTATCTATACCGCATACTTGTATCTGTTATATCACAAGCAAAACTCCAGTATTAGATGTAAAGTCAATAAAAAATCCAAAAATTAAAGAAATTATTGGATAAAGCTATGGGTTAATTACAATAGATTATGTAGATTCAAATTAGTAATAGGATATGCGATTAGAGGAAATTACCATAGAAACACTAAAGGAAGCTATAGAGTTGGAAGTTCACGAGGAACAGAAGAAGTTCGTTGCAAGTAATGTGATGACAGTGGCCCAATCAAAATTTTTCCCAAATGTATCTGTTCAAGGTATATTTGAAGAGGGAATTATGGTGGGTTTTGTTGCTTTATTAAATGAAACTGAATCGAATAAAGAGACTGGATATGTTTACAGATTTATGATTGGAGCTGCTCATCAGGGGAAAGGTTATGGAAAGAAGTCAATGCACCTGATTATTGAGAAAATGAAAGAAAATAATCCCTCTATATCAGAAGTCAGATTGACTGTTGTTCCCGAAAATCTAGGTGCCAAGACTTTTTATGAGAATTTTGGTTTTAAAGCAACTGGAGAGATAAAAGATGGAGAGGAAGAATATCTTTACAAAATGTGAAGATATATCATTTCAGAATGCTTTGCAAGGATGATTCGGAATGAGAAAAGGAAAATGACAGAATTGAGAAAATTTGATCCCATCATGAATAAAATTAGGAATATTTTGATTTTATTCCTCATCATTGCTCTTGGGCTGGTCTGTTTTATCATAATGCAAAATTACTTTAGTTTTGAGTTGAATAATTTAATTATAAATATATTAATTGGGTTATTATTGTTATATATGATCTATAAATATATTCAAAATCACAGAAAAATTCCTGAATGAGTGATATTTCTTAGCCCAACTTTCCTGATAAAATCATTTTTTGCAGATAGTCTCGACCCTTATTATGCCACAATTGCATTAGTCACTTTCACTTGGGATGATTTACTGGATGAATTCAATCACAGTAAGGCGTATAATATTCATTACTGCATGAATGAAGGAATCAGTTGGAATGCAATTCATTCGACAAATCTTACCAGTTATATTATGAATACAACAAACCGAGTTACAATTATTGGTGAACGAACTGGAGGAGGAGGACATGCAGGGGGTTTTAAGTTGCTTCAAGATGGATTTTACCTATGGATTTCTACTCGACGAGCGATAAATCCAATTACTGGTACCAACTGGGAAGGTACGGGAATTCTTCCACATATTGAAATCGAGAGAAGCTATGCATTCACTGTTGCCTATAAAATGGCACTGGAGAAGGTCGTCTCTCATTCATTAGTCCCAGAAGAGGTAAAATCAGCAATTGATGGATTATCTAACAACTCTTAAGGGAAATTGTAGAGGACTGTGGACTATTTTTCTGTGCTTGTATGGAACTTTCAACAAATTTTTAGTAAAGACGCCATTATTTTTTATCTTCATAACTCTACTTTGATTTGAATGCCCAACGGAAAATATCTTGAAATAATAAAAGAATTTAATGCGTGTTGGAGAGAAGATAGATGGGAGGACTTAGAAAATCATATTCACCCAGATTATCCTCAATTCACTACTATTGATTATACTTGGATACATCCTTGTCAAGAGAAAGACCATCAAGACGCAAATTCAATGTTTCCATTTTTTCTCAAATTATTAGGATTCGAGGGTTCAGAGACACAATACCCTCAACCATTTTATAATAGTAGCAAATCAAATTTTGTATTAGCATTAAAATGGACGAAAAGGATATACAAGGATATCACTATTCTCGATTCCTTTGAGAATGAGGATACAATACTATTACATATATGTGCTATTGTTAATGACCCTAAAAAACGTGATATTAGGCTTCCCTTGATTCGTAGATATCGGTTCAAAAATGAAAAAATTATCGCAGCAACAGGTCATGGTAGATATTTTATCGCTCTATCGAGATATAAATCCTTATTAATGAAAGAAAACGATTCTGTTGAAATTGAACGTTATATGCAGACTCTAAAAGAACTAAACATTATTCCAAATTGATTCTGATCTATCGATTCTCTCTCTCCAAATCTTTAATTGATGGATTATCCAGCAATTCTTAAATTATCAGTTTTAATTTTATAATTGATTCGAAAAAGAGAATACAAACAAAATTTTCCATACAATGTATCCTATCAAAAATGAACTGAATTCTCCATCTTAAATATTTATTCATCTAATTCTTCATTTGCAGATAGTCTCGACTAAACGCAAATGCCTATCAGAAGGAGGCTCTGATAAGTTGGAATTCCCATGGTTAGTTATAATAGCCTCAACTATTGGATTTTTAATACTTCAAAACGTCTTTTCTGAAATTGGATAATTGTTCAAGATGACAATCATATAACAAGAGAATTTGATTGTGTTGTTTAGATAGAATATATTTCAAATCCATATTCTTCAAAGGATTTTCCACTTATAACCACCCTAATTTCCAATACTTCTGTGTTAATGTTGAAATTTACAGATCTACTTGTTTGTCCACCAAGATCATGGGCAATGATTGGTATTCCATGTTCTTTCAGCAATGATTTTACTACTGCTGCATTGCGTATACCAATGTGATCCTTAGTTTGATCTTTCCTACGAACAACTTCTGCACCTCCGGCAAGTTTGGCCTTCAGATCCCAAGCACCCAATTCTTTTAACATCATGATCAAATTTGGAATTGCTATATCTGCAAATTTTGCTGGTTTTACTTTGCTATGACTACTGATTTCTTGGCTAGAAGGAAGGGCAATGTGTGCCAATCCGGCTATTTTTTTTAGACTATCATATAATATCACCGCTACACAAGTTCCAAGTGCTGTAGCAGCTAATATTTGATTCAAGTTACCAGTAACGATTTCACCTATCCTTGCATAATGAACATTAGGTTTTTGTTCCTTGACGAACAGATCGATCTGGTCAAATACATTGGGATTTGACACTAATTGAAATTGCATATACTTGTATAAGGTGATATTGGAAGTGATCAAATTTAATAACATAAATCATATTAAAATATCCAGTGAGCTAAATAGACTTTCTCCTCTACAAATTAATGCAATCAATAGTTGTATAACTAGGAAAATCATAATCGTTATAAGAAATTCACTATAATTTAAACTATGAGTACTTTTCATACAACTCCAGATTACAAAATAACTGAGATTACTGAAAATATAATTCTGTGTACTGATCTCAACTATTTTGATGTTAATATGATATGTATAAAACTAACTGAGGATGTACTATTTGTAGATACTGGAATGACTAAGGTAACAGCAAAAGAATTCAAGAAAATGATGATGGATAGATATAACACAAATAAATCAAGTATTGTGATAACCCATTCTAATGGAGATCATTTTGCTGAGATTGCAGAATTTCAAGATTCGGCATTGATTATTTCTGACAAATTTATTTCAAGATTTGAGAAGCAATACGAAACTAAATTTGAGGATACTGATATTCAAGCCCCTATTGTAATATTCCATGATGATTATGAAATCGGAGATCAGGAGCTAATATTTCGAGTAACTGGAGGCCATACTAATGATTCTATGTATATTCATCTGCCAAAGGAGAGAATATTGATAGCTGGAGATAATTTAATTGAAGGATGGCCCCAATATTTTCTACATTACGACTCTGATCTTGAAGTATGGATTAAAGTATTGACTGATTGGGAGGGTATTGATTTTGAATACATCATACCTGGACACGGAAAACCCGTGGGTAAGGATTACATGATTAAAGTTAGAGAGTATTTAGAGATTGTTCATTCTTATCTTATCAAGTGTGCAGCAGCGGAGCTACCTCTTGAAAAAGTATTGGAAAACAAAAAACTGCTACAATATTTTGAGAAAGATCCTGAAAACTGGATTGAAAAAGGAATAACAAACATCTACAAGAATTATTTATCATAATCTTTTGAAGTAATAAGCATTTGATAAGAAACCATAGACGTTACAAAAGGGTTTAGACATCAATAATTAAATATGTTTCTCTCACATATCTCCTATGAATAAAAAACAACAATTTACTATCCTTATGGTAATTCTAGTAATTACTACAATGTACCCGATTTTTCATTTGTTCACCTTGTTCTTCTCAATTAGAGTAAGTTGGTTTCTTGGATTGATATCATTTTGGATTATATGGGGCATTATTTCACTAAAAATTGCTAGAGAAGAAATAATCCAACTCCTTCAAAACAGAAATTTAGATTGGAAAACGGGTATTTTGATCCTTATCCCAATTATTGTTTCTTTTATTCAACGAATAGATCCTTCAACTAGTTATCCAAAGCCTACCATTTGGTTTTGGCTAATGTATATAACAACAGCCATTGGAAATGGGATATTTGAGGAGATTGTCTTTAGGGGTTTATTCTATACACAATTCAAGGACAATACCCTGGGTTACATATCACTTTCTAGTATAGGATTTGCCATATGGCATTTTGCACCAGGATCTTTGGTTACAGATAATGCATTTCAACTAGTTATAGCTGCATTTTTTTTAGGAGTATTACTTTCAACGATCATGAAATTATCAAATTCACTGTTCTGGCCAATCATCACGCATATTACAATAGGGTTGATAGCTGTTTTATAATTTCAGAATTTATTGCTTTATAAATTGAGGATATAAATCAAATTCACTTTCAGAAATCTGTGAGGATTCTGTTTAAATAGCAATTCGATCCATTTCTTTTGGAATGACAGATGAACAAACAAAGTTGATTAATGGAATTTGCATCGCTGCAATCATGGAGAAGAAAAACAGCTGTAAGTGCAGAAATTACAAGCAATGTATTCATGCAGGTAAAATGTCCCTGGCTCTGACTATCTTAGCCAAAAATGGATTTGATATAAAAAAGATAAATCATTTGCTTATTGCAAAATAAAACCATGATTAATGTTCGATCAACGGAGTTAGTATTACAACTGTGCAATTCGCCAGTTCAATTAATCTCTCAACATCCTCCATATCACCTTGTACATGCTCATCAAAACTCTCAGGACCATAATGAACAGGTATAGAATAAATGGTGTTAGAGTGTATCTTCAGATCTTCAATCATGTAAGCTGCATCAGATGCAGACATATAATATGTACCCATAACAGGATGGAAAACCACATCTGTTCGAATGGATTTCATCTCCTCTATTCTATCTGAATCACCAGTGTGATACAGTCTGAAACCTCCGAAATCAACTATTATTCCAGTACTATTTAGGTGCTTAGGGTGAGTGAATGAGTATTTATTATACATTGGCACAAACTCAAAGATCACATCTGGGTATTGTAATACTTCACCCACATCTACCCACTGTGTACTAACTCCAATAATATCACAGGGAGTTGAACTAATAAATATCGTCTCATTATTAGATAACCATAGAATGTCATCATGTGAATGGTGGTCAGGATGGTTATGAGTTGTTAATATGTATGTTGCCTCAGTTAATATCGGATGAGAGTCTTGAATGTCGAATGGATCAATATACACGGTTATATTATTATACTCTAATTTTATACCTGAAAATCCTAACCACGCAATTTTCACTCCATTTAATTCAATTGTTTCGGCATATATAGGTTCATACTTATTCTCTATTTCCCCTTCATCAAAAGGATTCAACACATATAGGGTAATTATCGATACTAGGATAATAATAATCAAAATTCCTGCATATTTTTTAGAAATAATCATTGTATAAAATTAGCTTCGAGAATTTATAATTGTTGATATTGAGATAAATCTAACTAGCCAATAAGATATAAGATACTCTTCTTTCCTTCTTGCTGGCTAATACGTTATTAATGATAAAGAATGAAACTTACTTCCGTTTCTTTCTTCTTAATAAGGTTGAGATTATCATGATGGAAGAAATTATCAAATACACTTGTAGAAAAATTAGAAATAGTGAAAACTTTATCTCAAACTTGTGAAATTTAGAAGTAAATATTATTAATACGCAAATACCCACTATGATAGACTATTCTTAAAGAGAGACAAGATATATCATGAATAATTACCTTAGCACGTCAATATTGATCCTACTTGCATCCTCATTATTTTCTGTATCAACAATCTCAGCTGCTCCTGAATATTATTCAATCACCTATGCACTACCTTACGATTTCTCAGATTATAGCCAATTCACAGCTGATTCTTATGCAACACATCAATGGTTATCTGCAGTTCAGGTTGGATTGAGGTCACGAAGCATTGATCATGATCGTTCCTATGATTACGAACTAGCAGCATCCATGTCAATTACTGGATCTGTGGTAACCTTTGTTCTGAAGGATAATTTGAAATTTTCAGATGGATCTGATCTGGATGCTTATGATGTTAAATTCACCTACACTTCTTTGCTCTCACCGGCCATCAATCGAGTTTCTTATCCCATTTTATCAAACTACTTCTCATCCAATGATTCTATCAAAGTAATAGATTCTAAAACGTTAACATTTACATTATCTTCAAAATATGCCTTTGCCGATCACCTTTTCAGTATAGGAATACAACCTGAAGAGCATTTTTCATCGAGACTTTTAACTGAGGATTATGATTGGAATTCTCCAGACCTTTCAGATGCAATCAGTGCAGGACCATTTAAAATTTCGAGTTTTGATTCTGTCAATAATGAAATCACAGTAATTAAGAATTACAATTACTGGAATGCAGATAATGTGAGGTTAGATCAGATAGTGTTCAAAAAAGTAACAGAGAAATCTCAAGCTATTGCCAATCTTAAAGAAGGTCTGATAGATATATTTGATTCACAGTATGTAGCAGGAAAATCTGAGCTGAGTGATGTTGATAATATAGTAGAGGATTTTGTTGTTGCTCCTGCCCATCAAGAGGTAAGCTTCAATCATCTTCATCCCTACTTTGGAACTGGAGAGTTACTCAACATTTCTAATAAGATTCAAGGAGCAAATAATATTAGAAAAGCAATATCTCATATTATTAATAGAGATTATTGTGCAAATGATATTCTAGAGGGCTTGGCAATTCCTGCAGCCACTGTTGTTCCACCTGTATCTATTGGATGGGATAATAGTATTACTTACCGGGAATACTCTATCGATAAGGCAATGGAGTATATGGAACTTGCGGGCTTTGATTATACAATATTGACAAAAGATGAAGATGGTGACTATACTTCCTTCTTTTTTAATATTACAGTAATGTCTCCAAATTCAGTCAGGAATTCTCAGTGGTCAGCGTTAATTGCTGAAACATTACCAAAAATAGGGATTGAAGTCAGCTCACATCAATCAGTTGGATGGGAAACAATTGGACCACGAACATGGGATAGAGATACACCACCACCACAATTCTCAGAAGGAGGTTTTGATATCATGTTTGTGGGATATGGTTGGGATCTTGATTTTGATCCTACTGGCTTATATGATTCTGAGGCAATTGTACCTAATGGTGATAATTTTTATAATTTCAATAATTCAGAATATAATGCTCTCCTGCAATCCTATACTACTGCGATGGATCTAGAAGATCGAATTGAAGCATTCAAAGCCCTTCAACAATTTATATTTGATTGGGAGATTGTCGCTCCAATTCTACATCCATTGGACCATTTTGCGTATTACGAGGGTATTTCAGGATTAGATCCTATTCTACTATCAGTAGGTAACTGTGAGTGGGATAAAATATCCACAACAAGAGCAGATAATGTAGTGATTGATGAGAATAACCCTTGGAATATCCCATTTGAATTTACATTTGGATTTCTTGGAATTGTCAGCATAGTGTTCATTAGACGGAGAGATATTCATAACTTCTGATACTATTTTTTCTTAGAAAATTCTTTAAATGCCTTCTTAGACTTTCTTGCCAAAATCTTCTCATTTGAATCCAAATATTCTTCAAGTAAGGCTATAACTGCATCTCTATTATAACCATCCAAATGGGCCAATTTTGCGAATTCTTCAAAAAGAAATCCAACTGTATTTCCTTCAAAATACTCTCTATGATCCAAGGAAACATTTACAATCTTGTCTCTCACCTCTTTCTTCTCTATAGCTATTTTTATCATTGCTCTAAAGCTGTGCAACTTGAGTACAATTGAATCACTTGTTAAATTTTCAATTATCTTGCTGAGATGAGGAATTATTTTGTTCTCATTATCAACAGAAATTAGATTTCCAAGAGTACATACAGCTTCCCATCTAAGAACTGGCCTTTCGGAGTTCAGATTCCTAATAAATGTATCAACATAGGGATAGATCACTTCAGGTTTCACCTCAGATACAATTGATAGGATCTCAGAACAACCACTTTGGAGCTTCTTCTTGTCCTGTGCTATACCCTCGAGTACAATAGGTAGATAATAATCAAGATCCTTGAGTACAACTTGAGCAAGATCCTTGGGTTTGTAGCCTACCTCCCACTTTCCATCAAGTTTAGATAATATATCGATCATGATTAATTTCTAATAATTATTTTTAAAACATTAGTGGAGAGACGAATGTAAAAATGAAAAATCGGTTGGATGAGAAACTAGCCCAATGCTTAATAGGATAATCGTCTTGATTGACCCTTTGGGTTTTATTGAAATTATAGCAATAATGCCAGGAATAATAAATATGGATCCAATTGCACTTATGGAGGAAAATAAATTCATAGAATTAGGTTGGAATATGAATAAATACGTAGATATAAGTGGAAGAATGCTAAATCCGATTAATAAGCCTGTAAGATAGATGATTTTGAAGGAACTTGGTTTCATATAGATGTATTTTGATTTTACATTTATAAAAATATCTAATAGTTGGAAACCAATGTTAGCTATCCATTTCAATCCAGCATTATTTTTTAACTTCAAAAGCACTTGATGATTTGCTCAACTATTGAATTGTAAAGGCATCGATCAAATATCTTTTTTTTGCAAAGAAATTCGTACCAGTACGAAAATCAAACTTACGTGAAAAACTTAAATAGAGAATGGGTTCCTGTACGTATCTTGTTTATATACTAAAATAATTACTAAAAATAAGTAAATTTACTATTTCAATGGATAAGAATGCTTTCTTTGTCGTTTGAGCGCAGAAAAAAAACTGCATACATCTCAATAAATATAAGTGAGAAATAATCATTGTAGCTTAGATTTCCGTGACAGAATTAGTATTGGCAGACACATTATCAGAATTTCACGTCTCGCAGAAGATAAAACGTTTTTCTATGCGATGGGGTGGTCAAGCTGGTGATGGACTGCAATCCACTGGAAACCTAATACAGAAGTATCTTAATCGATTGGGATACCATCTGTATGGATTCCCTGGAACGCAGAGTACCATCCGAGGAGGACATGTTTGGCAGCACATCGAATTCTCTTCCAGCCCACTGTCTTATTTCACCAGAAGGATAGACCTATTGATCGCCATGCAACCTATTGCCCTGAAAGTCCACCTACGAGATATAAAGGATGGGGGTCTACTTGTCATCAATTCAGATAAAGTGCAGTTGGATGAGTGGAAAAACCATATTGAAGCTAGGAGAATTCAAGTAATAGAGGTACCCATGGCCAAATTAGCCAGAGAAATTGAGATGAGAGTTCAGGTACTAGCCAATACAGTTGCGGTTGGCGTGATGCTAGCTCTACTGGATTTAGATATTGATATATTCAAAGAAACACTTATCAAAAGATTCAATGGCAAGGATTCAATTCTTGAGATGAATTATAAGGCAATAGAAGTCGGAATAGAGTATTATAAAAAGAATTACACACTCCAGCTAAGCTGTGAGAAGGGAGAGAATACAGAATCCAATGATCTTGTTATAAGTGGCAATGAGATGATTGCTATAGGAGCTGCTGCAGCTGGATTAAAATTTCTGGCTCAGTATCCCATCACACCTGCATCATCAATTCTCACATACTTGACAAAACATGCCAAGGAATTTGGGATTGTGGTACGTCAATCAGAAGATGAACTTGCTGCAGCTATGATGTGTATAGGTGCATCATACGCAGGAGCACGATCAATGACTGCATCATCAGGTCCTGGATTATCTCTGATGGGAGAGGCCTTTGGGTATGCATCCATGACTGAGACACCAATAGTAATTGTCAATTCTATGAGAGCAGGTCCCGCAACTGGAGTTCCCACTAAAATGGAGCAAGCAGATCTCAATTCAATGATCCATTTATCTCATGGTGAGAGCCCACGGATCATTCTTGCTCCACGTAATATTGCAGAAGCTTTTGAAATGACAGTCCGTGCCTTTAACTTGGCTGATGAGTACCAGATGCCAGTGATCTTACTAAGTGATTTTGCATTGAGTGAATCAACCACGAATGTCAAACCATTTGATTTAGATGTTGAGATAAGAAGGGGAAAGATCTGGACAGGACCAACTGAACAACAACCAGTATTCAAAAGACATGGGCTAACTTCTGATGGAATATCCTATCGTGCATTCCCACCAACCAAAGATGCAATGTACATTGCAGTAGGTGCAGAGCATGATGAATTCTCACACTCACTGTCGGGTAATCGCTGTGGTACACCACAATCCTGGGAATTACGTGAGGAGATGTTCAATAAACGCTTCAGAAAATTAGAAATTCTTCGAGAAGAGATGCAAGTACCAGAGTTCTATGGTAAAGAGAAAGCAGATTATACTTTGATTTCATGGGGAAGTACCCAAGGCCCTCTACAAGAAGCAGTGGATTATCTCAACAAAGAAGGACCACATACATGGAATATGTTGTGCTTCTCAGAAATCTTCCCCCTACCTTATCAGAAAATCAAGGGATTGCTAGAAGAGACTGGAACTACTATCTTCTTTGAAGTAAACTTCACCGGTCAATTTGAGAACTTGATTCATCAGCATCTAAATTGGAAGGCGGATTACAGACTACACCCACTAAGTGGTGAAACACAGACAGCAGATATTATCATCAAGGATTTGAGACAATTGATGCGAGAAGTAATTGGAAACGGAGAGGCAAATTATGCTGTACGACAAGAAGAAATTCGTAGCTGATATCAAACCTAACTGGTGCCCAGGATGCGGAGATTATGGTCTATTATCCGCTACAACTAAAGCACTATCAAAATTGGGTTATGAACCCAATGAAACAGTAATTGTTAGTGGAATAGGTTGTTCAAGCTCATTCCCACACTGGACTACGGCATATGGGATGCATGTGCTACACGGACGTGCTCTCCCAACAGCATCAGCCATTCATATGGTTAATCCTGATCTGAAAGTTATTGTTGTTGGTGGAGATGGTGATGGATATGGAATTGGAGTTGGACATTTTGTTCATGCTGCCAGGAGAAATCTTGATATCACCTATTTAGTCATGAACAACCAGATATATGGACTTACTCTTGGACAGAGTTCACCCTCATCACAAGTAGGGCATGTCACTCTAACCACTCCTGAAGGAGTTGGGGAGACACCAATTAATCCAATTACCTTAGCTTTGGGTGCCGGTGCATCATTTGTTGCAAGAGGATTTTCAGGTGACGGACAACATTTGCAGAATATTGTTGAAGAGGCTCTTTCTCACAAGGGATTCAGTCTTGTGGATGTACTCAGCCCCTGTGTAACCTTTAATAAACTGAACACCTATGATTGGTTCAAGGAGCGTGTCTACAGACTTGAGGATGAGGGTCATGATAAAAATAGCATTACATCTGCATTTACAAAAGGTTTGGAGTGGGATGATCGAATTCCAATTGGTACGTTCTACAAGCAACAGCGTCCTACTCTTAGAGAGACTGATGTTACTGCGGCTCATAAAATTGTGGTTAATGAACCTTTAAGTCTTGTATCACAAGGTATCGACCAAAATAGCATTTTCAATGAGTTCAGATAGAGTATGTGAATATTGAAAATCCAGATCTAATTAATATCCAATAGATAATAAACCGGGGATCATAAAACTAAATACATAGACAATTCGATACTTCAATCCTTTACTGCTGAGAGAACAAGTAAATAACATTATAATTTACTTTTTGACAAATTACTTCTAAAAAGATATTATTTTAATAAAGATTATGTCTTATAGATGAATCAAAATTTTTGTAAATTTAATGAATAATTAATTAACTAAAAACTTTTAATTTGTAAGATGTATTTAATAATTTCCTGAGTATATATATTTGAGGTGGAAAATTTGTCATATGATACGCCAAAGAAATCAGAAGCTCTGACGCAGAAAGAGAAGAAGGATAAAAAGGATAAAAAAGATGCAGATGAGAAAAGAAATAGGTATAAAAGATAATAAGATTTTAGTTACCAATTTCATATGCATTTTTTCCTTAACAACAATCCTTTATTCACTGAATTATTTTATATTTTCATACAATCATTTATAGTCTTCCAGATTTATAGATTCCTTGCAGATGGGACAAGTTTGATTAGTTCGAAGCCATTCCCTCAATTCATTATAATGATATTGATTTTCACAGTACAAACAGATTATCTTGGGATTATCCTCAGTATACATCCCTGATCTACATATAACACACTCCTCGCCTGAATATTTTTCCTTATCTCTTTTAAATGAATTAATGATATGAGTATCTCCGACTTGGATGTGATCCTCTAAATCAATGGTATTAATCAAGTTTCTAACATCCTTATCTGTTGATAGGAGACGAGTGGCAATATCCTTGAGACTTATTTTATAATGTTTCTTAATTAGCAAATCAACAAGAAATGGAGATAATAGGCTTACCTCTTTAGTTTTGCACACACCCAGTAACCATGATCGCCTTCTGGCTATGAGAGAATTGTTAGGATCAAGCGTGAGGCCTTGTTCTAGTAACTCAAAGGCTCGTAGATAATATTCAAAATCAATAAGTAAATTTGCCTTATTCAACAATACAGTTACATTGCGAGGATTATATTGAAGGGCCTTATCATAGCTTTCAAATGCAGATAGGTAATTCCCATACCGTATTTGCTTATTTGCATGAACATTATACTCATTTGCTGCACGGGGATCTGTCTCTTCAGGTACAATATTCCATAAACTTGAACAATAGGCATCAAGCTTCTCTCTCTCCTCAACAGATAGAGAAGCCAAACCAGGTCTACTAAATGTTTGTTTAATTACTGGGTCATTGCCAGGTTCTGATCTGCTATCAAATTCACTAAGTAGATTGGGTAAGTAATCATTTGTAGCTAATGATTTATTTCTTGTCAATTTGTACCGCTCATACTGATTGGCCATAAAATCAAGTTGATGAATAATTTTCGAATCGATCTCAACACATGATACATCCATTTTCTCCACTTCCAACCTTTGTTTTTGCTTACTTAACCGCGAGTGCACCCCTTTTTCCATTTCTTCATTAGATTGCATAAATACAAGTAACAGTTGTTTTTTCAGATGGAATATTGATTGCTCATTATTTAGAAAATCAGTTAATCTACCCTCAAGAGGTAGGTCAGGTAATCCAGATATTATTGAATTCCATTGCTGCAAGAATTCATCTCCTTGGATCTCATCAATAACTGTCGTCAATCGAGTTTTCACTTCTTTTTTAACTAGCCATTTGGTTAAAAGTACGAGTATAATCCCCGATAATAGCATTCCAATGAAATGAATCGAATATGCAAGAACAAAAATAAGAATTGAAAATTGCGGTAAATATTTATCCAAAATCAATGCATTGAATATAGGGAGGATGATGACAAGGAGGATGAATTTAAAAGGAGCAACCCTATTTTTTACAAAACGAATTGAATCCAATATATAGAGATTGTAATCAAGAAAAGAAGTATTGAATAATGCAAAGAAGTTTAGAGAAAGTTCATTCCTTTTCGTTTTAGCATGAATATGTCCTTGGGTATAGGGAGATAGTTGGATTTGAGCATAAGCAGTATTGATTATAAGATCATTATTTCTCCTAAAAACTCGATGAAAATCCAATTCCAGCAATAAAATAAGAACCATCGGTATAGCGAGGAGAAATAATGTAATTTCAATTAAGATTGGTGAGACAATAATTGTAGTATATATAATGTACATGAAAAACGGTATGTACCTGTAGTTATGACGATAGAAGTTGATATTTCTTCCTTTTGATTTGAAATGATGAATGATTGTCTCTGAGAAATCTTTATTACCTAATATTGTATTGAAGATAATGCTTTCAGTACCTATCTTTGAATAAATTCTCCGATTATCTTCCAGTGAGACAATAAATACAGTAATTAAAATCATGATACTAATCGCAATAACAGTAGATTTTGATTCAGGATAAGCTAAAACCACCAATATACCTATCACTACAAGAAATCGAAGTACTTTCCTATAAAATATGCGCTGGTAATCCCGTCTTGATAAATAATTTGGAGGAAATTGTAAAAGTTGACTTAATTCATCTCTACAATCAAGGTACTGCTTATGTCTAAACATGAACTTAATTATCAAGTTTTGAGATATTGGTTGTTGGATAATGACCTTTTTTGCCTCGTTTACATCGTTTAGGATCTCAGATTCAAAACATGCACTACAGTATGAGAATTCATCTCGAATATTTATATTACAATGATTACAGAATCCCAACATTTTCATGAGTCTAACTAACCTTATAATAGTTAACTGATTTTCATGAAATAATAGTGAAATTGTGTATTAATGTTACCCAGCTGCATTACTACTAAATATATCAAATAAAATTGAGGAGTATGGATGTTAAGATCCTACGAGGAGTAATAGCAGTCCTTGGTTGGTCAGCGTTGATCATTCGACAGTATACAAGCTGTGTTTATGTAAATAATTGTCTCAAGGCCTATCAGTTTTTTACAGTACAATCCAACCTATTCGTCACCTTGTGGATTTCATTATATTTTATATGGGACGAAAAACGATTTGAGAAACTAACAGGAAAGATTCATGGTGCACTCACCAGCTACATCAGCTTAACATTCCTGGTCTACTCAGTAGTAATTGCTCCAATTCATACTCCAGAACGACTAGAGATCTACACATCACTTGTTTTCCACTATCTCATCCCAATTCTCTTCTGGGTAAATTTTGTTTTATTTGAACGTAAATTAATTGAAATGAAGAATATTATCTATTATTCAATTAGCTATCCATTGCTATACGTTGGATTTGTCATGATACTTGGTTTTCTAACTGGTGATTTTGTGTATGGTTTTTTTGATATAATTCAACTTGGATTAGTAAAATGGATATTTTGGGTACTTGGATTATTGAGTTTGATGCTCATTATATCCTCAGGGGTGATAGGTGTAAATCACAAGCTAAGCCGTACTATCGTTGATGATTAAATCATATGATAAATCCTTGCATTTGAATAATATCAGAGAAAAAGTATTATCATCCTAGACCACATGAAGATAGTACGTGTCAATTTCACAGGTGAGAGCACTGCTTAATGAAGGGAATTTAGCTGAAGCTCTCCAAGCCTGGGAAAGTTTCTTTACAGATGACTTATCGGAACGAGAGAAAGCAGAACTTGTGTGTCTGAAATCAGAAATACTTGCAAAGCAAGAACGATTTGATGATATTATTGAAATTAAAGCCAAATTGTCACAATTTCCAGAACTCCAAATAGAACTAATATGTTCAAAAATCAATGCATACTTCAACCTAAGTGATTTTGAAAGCTGTAAAACTCAAATTTCACTTGCACATCAGCAGTTATCAAGAGAAGACCTTGATGAAAAGGCATATCAGAAATTTGACTTCATTATCAATGAATGGGAAGGTAAAATGCTAACTCAGCTAGCTGAGTATAAGATGGCGATTCAATGTCATCAACATTGTTTTCAGCTCGCGCAATCCCTAAAAGACGATAAACTCATTTCAACTGCCTTGAATAACATGGGAACGACACATTATTACATTGGAAATTTGGATATCGCACTTGATTATTATCTTAAGAGTTCTGAGATCCGTGAAAGACTTGGAGATAAATATGATATTGGCATCTCATACAATAACCTAGGAGTGATCTACTCAGATCTTGGGAACATTACCACTTCTCTAGAGTATTATCAAAAAAGTCTATTAATCTACGAAGAGTTAAACCTAAAGGGCGATATTGCTGATTCACTTAATAATTTGGGTGTACTCTATGCAGATAAAGGGGAGATCAACCTAGCTTTGGAGTACTACGAGAAAAGCATGCAAATAAAGGAAGAAATTGGAAATATTCAAGGTGTAGCTACTAGTTTAAGTAATATTGGTGTTATCTACCAGATGAAGGGAGAGTATGAGAAAGCTATTGAATATGTTGAGCGTGGATTTCAGCTTGATCAAGAAATAGGTGTGAAAATCTATATCGCTGAGGATTACTTCATCCTAGCAAGTATTTATCTTAATATGAACCAAATAAATGCAGCCAAATACTATCTTGAAAAATTGGAAATTGTAGATGCACAAGAGAAAAGCCCACGAATACATTCTCAGTATTTATTACTCAAGGCAATGGTTCTAAAGCGAAGTAAGAGAAGAAAGAATAAAAGTAAAGCACAGGAAATACTTGAAGAAATCATTGAAGAAAGGGAAGTAGATCATGAGATCAAGGAAGATGCTATGCTTAATCTTGCAGAATTATTAATTGATGAGTTATCTATTTATGGGGAGGAAGAAATCCTAGTGGAAGTGAAATCTCTAGTTGATAAATTGCTTGAGAGGGCCAAGAGTAAAAACTCTTTTTCTATGCTTGCTGAGTGTTATCTATTGCAATCTAAATTGGAACTGATTGAGCTAAATATATTACATGCGCAAAGGTTGCTTGTTCAGGCACAATTTCTATGTGAGGAGAAGGGATTAAATCGACTAGCCATGAAGATTTCTGATGATCATGATGTATTGCTTAATGAGATAGCAACTTGGAATGAATTCAAAGAAAAGAAAACATCAATCAAGGAAAGGTTAAAGCAAGCAAAAATTAATGATCTCATGGAGAGAATGTTAGTGAAACAGGCCGAAGAGGTTGCTATTGAGGCTGAAACTCCAATCCTTCTACTTGTATTATCACAAGGAGGAACTAGCCTGTATGCTAAGACATTCGGAGAAATACAGGGTCAGGATCAACTTATTGCGGGTTTCCTCTACGCAATTAATACATTCATGGAAAACCTCTTTAAAGAAGCAGGTTCTATCGACAGAATAAAATACAAAGATTATACCGTTTTAGTCAAACCTGTGAAGAACATATCATTCTGCTATGCTTTCAAAGGGCAGAGTTATGCAGCACAACAGAAAATTGATAGTTTTATATCACATGTTCAAGAGAATAATAAACTTTGGAATAAGATATCAAAGGGTATGCCTATCCTTTCCCATGAACAACTTCAATCATTTGATTCTTGTATTCACAAAGTATTCTCATAACTGATTAATAAAATTCAAATTATTTGAAGACCAGCCCCAATATTCTTTAATTCAATATGTATTAAGTGATTCATGAAACTCACAGAATATTTACCCGAAGTAGTAAAAGATAATAGGAAAATTCTATTCATTCATGGAATGTGGCATAATCAAAGATGTTGGGATGAATTTATCCCATTCTTCACTGAAGCTGGCTTTACCTGTTATTCTTTTAATCTTACCAAACACGGAGAAGAAAGACAACCTAAGCAAATGAGAAGGCAAAGTATTAAGAGATACCTAATGGATGTCAATACAGCAATCCAACAAATTGAGGGAGATGTGATACTCATAGGTCACTCCATGGGTGGGTTTCTCATTCAAAAGTATATGGAGAAGAATAAAGTAGATTATGCCTTTCTTCTGACACCTGTACCTCATACTGGAACATTCCTGGCAACCATTAGATTTGCATCCCGATATCCATTAACATTTCTGAAAATGATTTTCACTTTTGACATGATAGAAATGATAAATGACAAGAAGCGATATGCCCGGATGTTCCTAACAAAGGGAACAGATGTGGATTCTCAATTCATTCATGTCAATAATGAGTCTTTTCGTGCGTACATGGATACCATGGTCTTCAATCTTCCAAGAATAAAGAAAATAAAGAAATTGAATTTTGATTCTAGAATATTTATCTATGCTGCAGATGATGATGCCTTTTTTGATGATGATGAACTTAAAAAAACAGCAAGAAAATTAAATGCTGAATTCAGAGAATTTGATGATTTAGGGCACAACCTATTGGTCGGACCAGGTAGTGATAAAGTAGCTCAGTCTATTCTAAAAGAATTACAACATTAATTATTATCCCAATATTGGCTTTTGAATGTCACTTTCTCATCTGCATCCAATTTCCTCAAGGGTTGCGAGCACAATCGCTGGAATTCTGCTAGATCCTTTTCATAATCTAGATCTGCACAGGATTCGGGAAAATCAAACATTGCTACCGCCATTTTTATTCCAAAGCGTTTGAGGAACCAATTCTCAGCTAGATTTATATTCAATCGATTGAGCAAAAAGAGAACTATATATCTTAAAGAGATGATTCTAGCCACTTTGAAGAAATTTTTACGATTCATCAAGATATTCTGAAGAGTATCTTGATTCCGGATGATCATTCCTATTTTAAATAAATGAATATCACCTCCATAGAACTTACCATCAGTGAAATTAAATGCCATTTTCGATACATGGGGATATAATATATCCAACCGATCTTTCCAGACCATTGGGTAATAGTAGTCTTTATCTTTTGAGAAATCTATTGCAAAAAGGTATCTATCGATCATTTCAGCAGTTACCAAAGGTGTATCACAAGACATGCTTAAAACCCATTTATTTAGATCCCCCTCCCTAGCAAAGTGATTGATTGCTGCCATAATTGATTCAAATGACGTTTTTCCGCCCTCAATATACTCTACAGGTTTCTTGAACTCAAAATCGACTTGATCTGGGGTTAATCCCACAATAGTTATAGATTTGATAGTTTCAGCATCATTTAGTGCATCAAAAGCAAAATAAACCATCGGTCTGCCACCTAGAGAAATAAAAGCTTTATTGGTCACTCCAGCTGCCTCTAATAGAGGTGAATAATGAGTCATAGTCTCACCCTCTCCAGCCAAAACATACGCATCTATTTGATTCATAAAGTGAATGATGATGTGAATTTATTTTAAGAATTCTAAGTTGATTTAGTTGTGGTTCAGAATTTTCGTTAATAATTGATATTTTTAGGTAGTTGGGCAGAAGCTTTACTTACATAAATTTGAGCTATATCGGATGATAAAGGTCTGAAATCATTATCAGTTACCGAATAATCGTTGATCAATGTTTGATTTTCTATACCTAGACAATACCTTTTAGGGCTTGATTATAAATGTAATAATTTGATAATTTGAAGTAGAATTCAATTATTCCTTCTTGAATTGAGGGATAGACAAATGAAAATCCTAAACCAAATCCTCTTTGGAACTCATTTGTTGTACTATATAGTTTCCATATATTAGAATAATATTTTTTAAGATAGGTCGTTTTCTCATCATCAGTTGTTTCAGAATCCAGTAACAATCGTTTCATGATATGACCAATACTCAAACCTGATAGATACTCCACATTACTCATTGAATGAAAAAATATACAAAATCGCTAATAAAATAATAGTGAGAGTAGAATATAAATGAAGAATGCATTTTCAATTACTTAGCCAATATACAAAGCTGATAATAAAATTCTATCATATCAGGGAGAATTGGTGGATGATCTTGACCATAACCCACCTTAAATCCTCGATGAAATTCAATACTGCTATGATACATCTCCCAGGATCTATTAAAGTAATTCCGGAGATATTTCTCAGCCTCATTACCACTCATATTGATACTTGATTGTAATTTCTTGAAAATATGTCCGATACTCAGACCAGATAAGTATTCCATTCTATTCATATTCAATTAATCATCATTTTAATTTATAAACTTGGAAAATTTTTGCACATAGTTGGATAATGTTGTATTTCAGTACTTTAATTATTAAGATCGATTGAGGTTGAAAAAATACATGAAGGATATTCATGTATGACTTCACTCTTTTAGTATAAACATTATCAATTTCTTGTGGAAAATATCAGTAACTTAGTTGAGGAAATCTGGTACTTATCTGAGAAAGGTTATGATTACATGGATCATAAGCAATATGATAAGGCCAACCTGTATTTCAGCAATGCAGCTACTGTGGCAAGAAATCTATTGGATAACGGCATTACAAATCAAAATCTTATTCCCCTGATTCGTTCCTTAACTGCAATGGCTGAGGATGCTAAGATGAATTTTATGCAGAATCACATGCATGTGGTAAATGGATTGCAAAACAATGATTCCACCATTATACTCAATAATTTTAATGGTAATCCAATAATAAACCAATCATCAGATGTCAATAGGACCTCAAACAGCAATTCAAAAGCGATAAGAAAGTCCAATAAATCTGAGAAGAAGAAAAGTATCGCAAAACAACCTAGTTATGATGATCTAGTATTCTCATATCAGCAAGTAGAATTTGCCAGAAATCAACAAATACATTTCCCTAAAAAAAATCAACTAGCTTTTGATATAGGTCAACTCCTTGATGACAATAAATCTCTTATCTGGTCACCCGAAGAACTCATGAATGGGATTGTGACAATTACTGGTGGATCAGGCTCAGGAAAAACTCAGTGTCTAAAACTTCTGGCTAGTGAACTTGAACAACATGGGATACCATGTCTTATATTCGATTTGCATGGAGATATAGATATAGGAATCGATACCATATCACTGGATTATTTTGGAGAGTATGGCATTAATCCTATGGAATTAACCTCCAAGTCACATATAGATGGAGGGCCCATTCCCCATATCAATCGATTGATGACACAATTCTCCTATGCAGTGAAGAACAAATTCTCGTCAACACAGTCATCATGGTTACGTTCCATCCTTGTATTTTCATACCGAGAATTTGGAATTATACAAGAGGATCCTGAGACATGGGACAATACCCCTCCAGATTTCAAATTCTTGATGGATGTGATAAAACGTCCAGAAGAGATCATTAAGAATTCTGGAGATCAAGAAGCACTTAGAGCACTAGATAATATTACCAAGAGTACCAAAGTAGCTGTAGAGAACAGATTAGTTTCAATTCTTGAACATCCTGCGTTTTACTCTAAGAAAAAGGTTCCAATCGAAGATTTGAAAGAAAAATCGTATCGAATTCTTCTCAAACCTCTAAACACTATAGATATGCAATTTTTGGCTTCAGATACATTAATACGTCATATTTTTGAATATTTTAAATCAATTGGTCATGTGGAGAGTGGAGACCCCAAACTGAGGATATTTATCATCATTGATGAGGTCAAGGTTTTTACAGGTTTCAAGGGAAAAATCAATGACCCCTACCATATCCTCAATAGAATAGCTACAGAGGCAAGAAAATTCGGGATTGGAATGATACTAGCATCCCAGATTCTAGCTCATTTTGGACGGGACATACGATCAAATGCAGCAACAAAATTAATTTTACGCACGATGGATAATGATGAGACAAAACGATGTGCAAAGGAGATGAAGATACCTCTTGATAAAATGGCCTCGATTACTAAGCCTGGGGAGGGATTCATCCTTACCTCAAAAGACCGGGATGCAAGGCACATCCAATTAAAGAATTTTAGACCCTCTACTCTTGATAATGATTAAAATAATTATTGCTACCCTCTCCCAAATCTACTAGATAAAATTATATTGTTGTCGAAATCATAGATATCTATCTATGAGTAAGGAATCCAATATCAAGCTGGTTCATACGTATATCGAGGAGATATGGAATAATCGTCAGTATGATCTCATTGATACTGTGTTCCATCCAGAGTACGATAATTTCTCTTCTCAGAGGTCAAGAGAAGAAAAGGCTGGTGTCAATTCTTGCATGCAATGGTTCACTGCAAGCTCGGAGGATGTCCTGAAACACAAGAATATTGGACAGATCGAATTCACTAAACGTTTGTTAAAATTATATGAAGAGGTTATTCCTGATCTGAAGTATGAAATAAGACGAGTTGTTGCTGATGATACTCAGGTTTGTATAACCTGTGTTACTTCAGGAACACCAAGTCAAAAATTTGGTATTTTCAACCCAACAATGACCTCATATGAGATTGATTGTTCATTTTACTTTGAATTCAAAGATGGATTGATTTCGAATATTCTGTTCATTTTCGACTCACTTACTTCATTTATACAAACAAATATGGCCAAATTGAATGAGGATGTCAAGGACATGGTTTTTGATTACTTAAATGGTTTGAAATTCTAATCGTGATCTAATCATTTGTCTATACGACTTGATTGACCTTTAAATTTCATTTGGAAGATAGACTGTATGGAATTTGTTGAAAAAACCCTTAGTTGCTATGAGTTTCCAGAATTTGAAACAGGTCCAATGGAAAAACTCGCAAAGCTACCTCAATTTATCGTGACATGGCTGCTTAAGAAAAATATTGCCATGTATAGAAAATCTATGGGTGGAATAAGCAATGATATTACCACAAAACGAATGATTATTGAGGATTTTTTCATTGAGGGATATTCAGAGAAAATTCGGATTAGAAAATATCAACCTGAGGGAGAAAGCCCTAAACCAGCATTTATTTTCTTCCACGGTGGTGGATGGGTGGGAGGTTCCCTTTGGGCTGTGGAACAATTCGTTAAGGGAGTATGTGATCAAGGGGGCTTTGTTGGCTTTTCTGTGGAGTATCATCTTGCTCCAGAATATCCATTTCCAGAGGGATTAGAAGACTGTTATCTTACTGTCAAGCATATTATTGACCATGCGGCCGAATATAATATCAAGAGAGACAGTATTTCTATAAGTGGGGATAGTGCCGGAGGAAATTTCGCTGCTATCATCAGTAATCTGACAAGATCAAGAAAGGAATTTGATATAACATCGCAGATACTCATCTATCCTGCACTCCGTCTTCCAATGAGAGGTAAAAATAAACAAGAAAACTCTCCTCCATCATGGATGAATAAGTTCACGTCCTCCTTAATAGCAATGTATACTGGAAGAAAAGTAAAAGTAGACGATCCTACAGTATCACCAATGAATGAACCAAACCTGGAAAATTTACCTGCAACAATGATTGCAGTGGGAACAGAAGATACCCTGTATTCAGAATCACTGGAGTATGCTGAGAAATTGAGTAAAGCAGGAAATAAAGTCAAATTCATCGCCTACAAAAACGCAAATCATGCATTTATTGATTTTACAGGTAATTGTGAACAAGCAGATGATTTAGTCTCTGAGACTGTGAAATTCATTAATCAACAATGAATGTTTGCAAATCTAGCTACTAACAAATATTTATTAGGTTTCAAAGGTTTGTTTTCATTGTGAAATATCGATGGATATTGTTATTTGGTTTGCTAATAATTTCCAATATGACCCAAATAGATGCAGAAACTGATACGAGAATTGTCTTTCTAGGAGATAGTATCACTGCTGGATTTGCACGAAACCCATCATATGTATCATTGCTACCAAATTACGGATTACCCTGGAATGAGACTGGAACTAATCTTATAAATGCTGCTGCTCCTGGATACTCAGCTGCAGATCTCTATAACTCAGCAGATGATTTCAATAAAAAAATTGTGGATAATAAACCACATTATGTTATTATCAATCTTGGACTATCAGATTCTACCTTTCTAACTAAAGATCAATTTGAATTAGTATATCAAGGTATTATCAATAAAATATTAACAGTACCCTCTGTTCTTAATATCTTTCTTGTTAAATTCTCATGGATCAAGATGGATGAGGATGAAAGGAGAGTTGCCGAATCATTTCTTGAAGTAATAGAGAATACTAGCATTGAGTATAACTTACCTCTTGTTGATCTATATACGCCAATGATTGGAGAGATCAAGATGCTTTATGATGGAGTTCATCCTAATGAAAGTGGAGCCAATTTCATTGCGGGACTTATCCATAAGGCATTTAGTGACTTAATATCAATACAAGAAGCCATAAATACAAGTAATAGTGAGACTGAGAATAATCATAGTAATAACGCAGAGGCCGTATTTAACTGGACACCTATATTTCTTCTGGTTCTGGTTCTAAAACACCGACAGATATACTCAAGGATCTAGTTTTGGTATACACGCTTATTCCAAAATCATGCCCTTCTCCTGATATTGGTGCCATATCCACATAGTATCCATAATCTCTCTTGAATATCTGAATTCTGAGGTCTTCTGAGAGCATTTGTAAATTTGGCTCTAGGGCTTCCTGCTTCATGAGATGTTCATTTTCTACAAATAATTCATTAATAAAACGTATTACTTCTTCACAATTATCAAGTTCTATGCATCTAATACTCATATTAACACTCCAGCTATATCGAAATCGTATATTCTCTCATTTGAACTCTTGAGATTAATACATTTTCGGGTAGCAAATCTACTTTCTGTGAGGAATAAAATTAAAATATTGATTTATTAATTCATCAGCTTCTTCATAAGTGGATGTATCGGCTGCAAAGTTATTCATCTTGAGGGTTCCTGCATATTTCTTGTCAAAAGCTTCTCTAAACTTGGATAATCCATCTACTAGAATTTTGGATCTCTTACTGGCAAATAGACTATATACAAATGGTTTATCGTAGGTATAGCTAACTAACATTACTCCATTTTCTAGAATTATCTCCTTAAGATATCCTGCATTTAATACTTCCTTTGAAAAATCTCTAATACTTGTGACTACAGCAGAATACAGGTCATCATGTACATCACGCAATAATGAAGTGTCCCAATTGTAAGAAAATAGGGTCATCCCATTCTCTGCATAAATTACATTGATTCGATGAGCTTCAAATGGTAGAACATAAAGTAATCGATTATCTTTGAAAAGTGTCAAGGAAGAGATAAGCAAACCCAATCCGGATAGTATAAAATCCAATGCCGGAACATACACAGCAAGCTGTAATCCAAATACAAACACAGGGCCGAAAGTTACAATTCCTATTCCGAGAAGATTAATTCTTGAATAATACTTTAAATCCTCAGGAGCTTTGATCACAGTTCTTATGGCATTGAACAAGAGAACTAAGGCAATGTACATTGAGTTAATCAATGATATTATACGATAATTACCAACAGTAATGAATGATCGATAACCTTCTTCTGAAATGTAATTCTCAATAGGTATGGTCGTAAAGAGAGTATAGTATGTTAATAATCCAAATGCACCAGCTAGTGAAATCCTAAAATTAAAAACATCATCATTGTTTAAATGATTGAAAGAGTATACAAGTAAAAAAGCAATAATCGGAACAAGAAGCTGAGAAACATAAAATAACTGGATATTCAAAAAGAAATAGGATAAAAAGATAAAAATCCAGAACACAGTCATCAAACCCCAAGAAATGGTCAAATATCTAACGAAGGGATTATTGAAATTTAAAAATCGTCTATATACAATACCAAAAGACAGAATTGTGAGGAGTAAACCTACGAATGCCAGCTGTACCTCCAGATTCCAGTTTACTACAAAATTCACAATCGAATATAATAGATATAGAATTTAACAATATTGCTAATTGAAACATAATTATAGTGATTTTGTGAAATAGATAAATGAAAAATGTATACTTCTATTTGTATTACTCCTTAATTAATATCATCGGATCAGCCTCTTGAGACAATTTGGAAAGGTTGATATATCTAGATTCTTTCGCGTTGAAATCCATATCTCCCAATTCAATACACTGATCTACTATTTTTGGGTCAGTAGTTTGCTGATAGAATTTTTTAATCGGCTCTGAATGTGACAAAACACAAACAAAATCCAGGTGGAAGGTGATTTTCTTGCGCTTGATTCGCCAATTTATTGGATAGGTTTGACAGATAATAGGTCTACGCTCATAAATCATACATCGATTATCCATTCCTAAAAAAACACAACGATCATCACCAGAATCATAATCATATGTTTGAATATCTTCTCCATCATGATTCAAGGTTAAAGTATGGCCATCTGGGAACCCATTTTTTTCTGCTTCAACAAATGGGGCTATTTCTTTACTAGAAATGGTGAAATTAACCTCAGTGCAACATCCACCACTGATATTGATGCAATCATTACAAATGGATGTATTTTTTTCAACTATGGGCTGAATTATGTCTTCTACTACGTGCGTAATAGCTCCAGCTTATTTATTCAATTCTTATCTGTTTCGAAGATTGACTATACAATTATATTCTTGTACGAAAATATTCAATGCCTATAGAAATATTTGAACATTCTGTGAACTTTTACTCCGGGCATTCGTTCTATTAATCCAGATGATTCAAAACCCAATGTCAGATAAAATCCCTCTGCTCCTTGACGAGCATTACACCACAGATATTTGATATCAGGCTTAGAATTGATGAAGAATTCGACCATCTTTTTTCCTATTCCCCTCCTTTGATATAAATCCTGTACTGCCATTCCTCTAATTCTCCAGTATCCGTCTTGAAAACACTCTGTCTCATCTTGTGCAAAAAAACTAGCAATAGCAATTAGCTTATCATCAATATAGGTTCCTAGATGTAAAGCATTCTCATCACCTGGCCTACTTGCTTTGTTTTTGTTAAGAATTTGTGATCTCAACTCGAATGTAGATTCTGGATCGATCCATCTGATTTCCATTATTCTACTGAAATTTTTAATTTTTAAAAAATGGATGGTAAATGCTAAAATTCCATTGAATGTACAAAATCAAAGGTTCTAACATCTCTGAAGATAAGTTTGTTTCTCGATGAATAAATTACATGGTCATTTGTTGTAACGATTGCATTGATCACTCCATAAGGCTCAGTCAAACTTGCTTCAAATTCATAATTTTTGGTGTTATAAATATACATAGTTCCTGCTGCAGCAACAAATATATTGCGATTACTTGCAGCAATTGCATTTATTGGAGCCCTGTAACCCAATTTTCTAGCAATGGGTTTTTTCTCACCTAAACTCCATATCTCCATTTTATTAGGACCACTAGTGCCCAATATTACAAAATCTTCATGGATGAATGTCTCTACAATCTTCTCTGCCTCAATCTCAATGTTATGGATGGGTTGTAGTTGTTCATTCCAGTAAATAAGATTTGAATTTTCATTAGCACAACCTCCTGAAACAATGAAATGATCATTTGTTGTTACTGTCTGAATTTTTGAATCTACACCATTTAAAGTACCAATTAACTCATGTGACTTCAGATCGAATACTCTTGTCTCCTTGTTAAAACCAAGTGCAAAGAGATATTCTTTATTATGATGAAGATTGGTGACACCAAGCGGAAATTCTAAAGTATGAAGTTTCCTCATCGAATCCAAATCAATAACGACTATTTCCTCAGCTAAACAAGCAACATAGAGAAAATTATCGCAAATGATCATATCCCTTACTTCACTGTTTAACTCAATATTGGATACTTTCTCCATTGAATTGAGATCGATAATTTCAACAGAATATGAACCCAAACCAGCAATCAATTTATCTTGATAAATGCATAATGCATTTACTACAGATTGGGTAGGTTCAAGTACACTCATCTATAAAATATAAACCGCCAAAATATATAAAGAGTATGTTTAGCCCATTAAATCTAGAATAAAAAATTGTACCTAGGTTGAATACGACTACATTTATTGAAGAATCGCATTACTGCAAAATCAAATTTCTTATCATTAAATTCACTTTCTGGTAATAATCAGTTTATGTAGAAAAATAACGAATACTTCATGTTAATAATTCTAATTACATGGTCTTGAGCTCTGTAGTAATCAAATTGGAAATGGACATGACATAATTTCGAGTTTTTAGAAGAAGAGCCTGCTCATCAGAGGAAATTTGGAAATCGGCATTTGCAATATTCATTGTATTCATTGCCATGCGTTTTACGATGATATCCATTTTCATCAATTCGGGTACAGTTGGCTGCTCTGTGGCAATTTTTGAAAGTTCTTCCATTCTATCAGAAACAAGCATAAGAATATTCATCTCATCGTTGGAAATATATCCATCAGCAAGACTCAATTGAGTCAATTCCTCTTTGTACTGATCTATCATAAACGATAATTTATCCTTGAACATTAACACGACCCAATCTTATGTACTCTACTATATAAATATCTGTTTGTATTATGGACAGGTATATTGGGGTATTATAGCCATTTGAAATCAAAATGAATATGATTAAAATCCCATTACTTCAGATTATTCATCTTGAATGGTTTATTTGATGATCCATAATTTATTCTGCTTCTATGCTAATAAAACAATAATTCCTAGATAAATCCGGTTCAATTTAAACATAAATTAATTGAATATCATAATTCAATCCTTCTTAGTGATCATTCCTATCATTCCCAAACCAAATGAGATTCGAGTTGATGGAAGTACAATAGAAGTCAATTCATTTTCTATATCTGATGAATATATTAATACTATTTCACTTCCTGTAGCTTCAGATGGATTTCCAGTGGAGATTCAGCAAGACAATAAAGGAGAAGGTTATACGTTATCAATCAATTCCAAAAGAATCTCCATTTCAGGAGGATTATCAGGCATTCAATACGCTCTGCAAAGTCTCTATCAGTTATACCGTCACAGTAATCTGTTACCAATATTAATTATCAAAGATGCTCCTAGATTTCAGTATAGAGGCTTTATGTTAGATGAAGGTAGGCATTTCCAAGGTAAGGAAGCTGTGAAACGATATCTTGATTTGATGTTTATGTTCAAACTTAATACTTTTCATTGGCATCTAACCGAGGATCAAGGGTGGAGAATTGAGATCAAGTCATACCCTAAACTAACTGAAATTGGGTCAATACGTAATTGGACACAGAGTGGTGGGGTAAAGAGCTTTATTACCAAGGGGAAAAAAAATGAAATTCATCAGGGATATTATACACAAGAAGACATTATCGAAATTGTTGAATATGCGGCTACAAGACACATAACCATAATACCTGAAATTGATATGCCAGGACATACACTGGCAGCACTTGCTTCTTACCCAGAGCTTGGCTGTACAGGTGAAAATTACGCAGTAGCCAATACATTTGGGATCTTTAAGGATATTATGTGTGTAGGAAAAGAAAGCACCTTTGCATTTATTGAAACGGTTTTGACTGAAATTGTTAATCTTTTTCCAGGTGAGGTTATACATATTGGTGGAGATGAAGCACCTAAGGATCTATGGAAAACTTGTGAAAGCTGTCAAAAACGATTACATGATGAAGGTCTTTCTGATGAGGATGATTTACAGGGTTATTTTTCTAATAGAGTTGCTAAGTTTCTCAAATCAAAAGACAAGCAAATGATGGGTTGGAATGAGATTTTAACTGATAATCTAGAAAAAGGGATACTGGTTCAGCACTGGATGAGGGGAAAGGAAGCATTATTATCTCATCTCAGATCTGGGGGAAAAGTAGTTGAATCTTCATTCTTCCATTACTATCTGGATTATGATTATCGTATGACACCACTAAGAAAAACATATCAGTTTTCACCTATACCTGAGGAATTAGAAGAGGAATTTCATGATAATATTCTTGGAATAGAAGCCCCTTTATGGACCGAATGGGTGGATAATCAAGAACGTGCAGATTGGCAAGTATTTCCTAGGTTACTCGCTGTTGCGGAATCAGCTTGGAGCATGGAAAACAATTATCAAGATTTTAAAGTTAGATTAAAGCCAATATTGAGAATATTAGAAGAGAAAGAAGTGAATTATGCTAACAAATTTGATCCTAAATGGTTCAACCGATTCCTGGGAATATTCACTTTCTTCATGGATAAAAATTAATTTATATCTAGAAAAGTTAATTTATCTTTTTAGAGTGCTTGCAAGAAATTGCTTTGTACGTTCCTCTTTCGGATTGGAAAGCATCTCCTTGGCATTTCCTTGTTCTACGATCTTACCTTCAGTCATGTAGACTGCCCAATCAGCAACTTCAGCAGCAAACCTGATCTGGTGTGTCACAACAACCATTGTCATTCCTTTATTTGCCAGCATGCGTAAGGTATCGAGAACATAGCCTACAAGCTCAGGATCGAGTGCAGAAGTTGGTTCATCAAACAGTATAAGTTTAGGGTTCATAGCCAATGCTCGAGCAATAGCGACTCGTTGTTTCTGACCACCAGATAGCTGACCTGGGTATGAATCTAATTTATCAGATAAGTCCAGATCAGTGAGGACCTCTCGAGCTTTGGCATCAGCTTCAGAAGGTTTCAAATTTCTTACTAGCTCTAATGCCAAGGTGACATTTCGCAGGACAGTTAAATGTGGGAATAACTCAAAAGATTGAAATACAAAGCCAATTTCAGATCTAATTTTATTGATATCAGCTGTTTCAGTAATATCTTCACCATCAAAGGTGATTATCCCTTGAGTTGGTTGTTCTAACCTGTTTATACATCGTAGAACAGTAGATTTACCTGAGCCTGAAGCCCCAACAATCACAACTACTTCTTGATTACGAACCTCAAAATCAACACCTTGTACCGCTTTTACATCACCTGAGAAGGTTTTGTGGAGATCTTTTACCTCAAGTAAGGTGCCTGTATCCTTTCTCAAATCTCTCCACCTCCCAATCCAGGTATTTTTAATTTCTTCTCAACACGCCTTAAAATCTGGGTAATAGAGTAGGTGACAATGAAATACGTGAGTGCAACAAAGAGAAAAGTTCTAGCATAGAGAAACGTGGAATTTGCGACTATCTGACCCACACGAGTGATCTCCTCATAAGCAATTACCGATAGTAATGAGGAGTTAAGGAATAAAATTACTGCTTCATTAGAAAGAGGAGGAATAGTCAGTCTCACAGCCTGAGGAAGGATTATTTCCTTCATTGCTTGGATGTTGCTCATTCCCAATGATCTGGCTGCTTCCATTTGACCTCGTGGAATTGCTTGAATTCCAGATCGAATAATTTCAGATTGATATGCTCCAGTATTAAGACTTAGACCCATTACTGCATCAATGAATAAGGGAGGATTGAATCCCAGTTCTGGTAATCCAAATGTGATGAAGAATAGTTGTACAATCATTGGTGTGTTCCTAAATAAATCTGAGTAGGCAGTTGCAAAGATATTGAGAGGTCGATTATTGATCGTCCTAAGAGTGGCCATGAATAAGCCGATAAGAAAACCAAGAGTTATGGATACTGCAATTACTTTAAGTGCAGCAACCATTCCCACAAGTAAAAGAGGTTCTACTTCAGTTGCGAAAAACCACCAGTCTTCCCAATTTTTCTCTGTTAGAAATGCGGGTATTAGACCTTCTTTGTTATAATAAATCTTATCTCCAACACTTATAGCCTCATTCTCAAATGCATAAACCGCAAGAAAATTAATTCCCTTTGCCTCATCTTCTAGTACTTGCTTATTCTTGAATTCATTACCTCTGAATCCAAGGATTGTACTATCTTCTCCAACAGCCCATACAATTCCAAAGATAGGGGAATAGATATCATTAATATTTGCTGTTGTTCCTGTATCAATTTTAAGGAAGGAAGCACCAAAACTGGCACCATAAGAGGCAAGAAAAGTCCCGTTATTACCTCCAATCCACATTCTCAAGGCACTTGAAACCTCAATATTTATACTATTCAGAGATACAGTAGTTCCTGAATTGATAGTGATCCAAGAATTCCCATACGTAGTTGTTTTAAGAACTACTCCATTATCGCCTACGATCCATCCATGTGAGGCATTTAGAAAATCTATCCCATAGAGGTTCTCAATTCTAGGTGAGGTCTGAATGACAAAATCTTGTGCTGAATTATTAGAATATGCAATCAAACCATATTCACCAATCATCCAAACATGTTTACCTTGGATCTCAATATCTGTAATCAATTTTCCTATAAGCTCATTAATTACAATTTGGTTCCAGATTGCACCATCACTTGATTGATAAACAAGGCCATTAGCGCCTGCTGCAAGCATGAAGCTACTATTGCCTTCAATTGTTGATAATTTTTGAGAAGCACTGAAAACTGCATTATAATTCTTAGTATAATTGGTAGACTTATAGATAGTTCCAGTTTCACCTGTTAAATAAGTCTCTGTTGGAGAGATCATTAATACATCAGTAAAAGTATCTGAGGGTTGTTCATTCGGGAGAAGCCAATATGTACTCGTACCATCAGTCTGACTAATTACTCTAACATCAGTTACAACAAGAGCTAAAATGACAATCAATGCAAAAATGAATGTAGTTCGATTTTCAAATCGTCCAGTCTGAATCTGTGTCTTAGACATACGCGGGAATACGATATCATTTTCTTAACTTTTATTGAGATAAATATGATCGTAATATCATATATTATAGAAAACTAGTTAATTGCTTATCTTTTTCTTCTAATCAATGGAATAACAGCTAATGCAGCAAAAATTGGTGCAATAGGAATTGGTAGGAACCCTGCATCATCATCACCAAGATCGATTTTTCCATCTGCTGGACCAACGATTGCCTGGATAGAACCATAGTAAGCCCTAGTGAAGTCAATCTCTGCATCTCTCTCTGGAGTTTTTGTCATTGCTGATAGGATGACATCGAATTCACCAGCTTTTAGGTTAGGAATTATTGGATCCCAATCAGAATCGACAATTGTTACAGTAATGGTAGTATCATACTCTGCAGACAGTCTCAGAGCAATCTCATCCATCATATCGATGTCAAAACCCTCATATGTACCATCAGTCAGCTTCTCCTCGAACGGTGGATACGTTGGATCAGTGCCAAACTCAATTGTACCGGCGTCAATTATCGCCTTCAATCTTCCAGCGGTATCCAGATCACCGATTGCAGGATAGGCATAATTTCCATCTCCATCATCATATACTGCTGGGAGATCATCAAATGTTTCAGCATAGATTGCATCATAGCCATGAGCTCCAGTATCCTGGAATATCTCTGTAAGTGCTGCATTCAAAGCATCGAGGAGATCATCCTCTCCTTCTTTGACACCAAGGCCAAATAGTTCCTCGCTGAATGTATCAAGAACCTTGTACTCATCCATATCAGCAATCCACGCATCAAGTACTGGTTTATCACCTAGTACGACATGTACATCTCCGGCTTCAAAAGCTTGCTCAGCAAGCAAAATGGAATCATACGCCATTAGTGTTGATTTATTCAGGTTATCCTGAGCATATAGGTCTGAAGTGGTACCAGATTGTACACCAATCTTCAATCCCTCGACATTTGCATCGTCAATAGTTGTGATGGTAATAACTTCTGCATTAGCAAGTGTGGCTAATGTCAGAATGGCCATCAATAATAAAGAAATTTTTATTTTCATTTTTTATTCTCCTTAAAGGATAAAAAAAAAGAGATAAATTGTGATTAATAAGCTTTCTAGCAAATTTGGAGGATATATGTAATTTATTCCAATCAATTAATCAGATTGAGATAATCATAATTGTGGACGGTTATTGCAATGTTGGTAAGTATACGATAAATCTGGATTGTGAAGAGACCTTATATCAACTATTCTACTCTCAGTATTAATTGTACTAATGGTTTAATGGTAATGCAGGTATTTCTGCATCGTGTTTCTTAATGATGCGAATAGATGAAAATCGGAATAATTTACTAAATGGAACAAATAGAAGGAGCAGAGGAACTGAAATCAAAGGAGAAAGCAAGGGACCTAACTCATTAAATAGAAAATTGCTTCCTTTGATGGGTTTAAACTTCAATCGTTGTACTAAGCAATAATACGCGATACCATAGGAATTTCCTATCATAATTGTACGAAGAGTTGCCAGTATTCCTTCATAATGTACATAATGTTTCTGAAGAAGTTCTAGTTCATCTAGATCAAGTTTCCCCTTATATCGAGCATAGGTCTGGGAAAATATTAATGCTCGTAACTGCTCTTCTGGTACTTCCTTAAAATCATTATTGAACATAAGGTCCAATTCATCTCGAGCAATTCCCTCTGCAAGAGCAACCTTAGAATGGTAATTCTGACAGTAAATACATTGGTTAATGACTGTAACAGCTAACATAATACGTTCTCGAAATTTGGGATCAATCATTCGCATGTATTTCATTTTGTTGATATTGAAAATCATATCACGGAAAAGAAGTGTGAGATCTATAACATTGAATAGCTGACCCTTAAACATCTAATATGCCTAAATTACAAAGGATTATAACTCTCGTCATATCTCTTTGAATTTCGGGAGGATTAATTGGTTATTGTATAATTATTGATTCTTGAGCTCATCAGTTATCATGTTTGAGAGGACCAAGACATAATTTCGTACATTCATCAGCAAAGTTCGTTCGTCTGCGGAAATTTTGTTATCCTCCTTAGCTTTCTCAAAGCTGGCAACTGCAATTCCTTTGATTACCATATCCATTCCTAGATATTCCATCATTGTTAAATCATTCATATTTAAGTAATCAGTTAATTTGGTTAGTTTTCCCTCAACTGTATCAATTAGCTCTTTCTCATCATCAGCCACAACACCATCTGCCAAACTCAATCTTCTCAAATCTGTCTTGCATTTTTCAATTGTCTCAAGCATTTTTTCTTTAAATTCCATAGAATACATATTGAATGAAATCATTCTTAACATATTGTGAGTTGATTTATTTTATTATTCATTTTCTAATAAGATTTTAATATTTCATACACTGTTGTAAGGATAGCTAGCCATAATATTCAATTTTATATCTTTCTCTCAATAAAAATCCAACATAAGTTAAGAGGAGAATGCCGTTAAAAACATAAAAAATAATGGGGAAGGATACATCACGTATTTTAACGATACATAATTTCTCAGTAGAAAACTCAAGAAAGAAATGACCTGGCTCTTCTAAATCTATTTCCATTGAAATCACTATATCTCCTGACCAAACATCAACAGGGTAATTTGTTCTAGGATCAATCTTAGATATCTTCAAATTAATAATCTCATCATCGTTACTTGATACCAAGATTGTTGAATCATAGGCATTGTACAGAATAACTGTTGATTGGTAAGGAAATAAGGTTACCTCAGTTTCTGCCTTGAATACATTAAGAAAAAGTAAACTATTGATAATGAGAAGTGATAGTATTATGTTTCTTGCCTTCATTTTTACACCTCGATATCCATACGTTCATGCAGCTTCAACCCAATAAAAAAGGTAATTACTGCCAATATAATTGATATTGCCAACCCAATCCATCCATCATCTAATTTATAATGGAGCAATGGTCGGAATAATAGATGGATAATACTATCCTCATTCGTAATTGCAAATACATTAGTAATTAGTATGGTCATGTAGAGAATAGCTGCTAATTCGGGATTTGTAATCACAGTTCCAAATAAGAAAGCAAGTGTAATCAGTAGGAGTACATTGCTTAATGCAAGCAAAATCAACTTGAAGAAGATATCCAAATCAAAGGTAATTCTACTAATATAAATTATAATCAATATGCTAAGAAATACACTTGAGTAGATAATAGTCAAAAATTTACTCATTGAAAGCATATAATACTTTCTCCTTTTGATCCCTAGGGTCATCCAAAAACCATAGCTTTTATCAGCCTGAACAGAAGACCATCTATAACAGATAAAAAATGCCAACATGATAATAATACTTACTTCTTGATATATTAGAATAGTATCTGTTTTCATGAATATATAATTATCAAGAGATTCCTTATTTATCTCAATAGATTCCTGTTCAGGGACAAAGAAGATATTGACCAAAATGCCAACCATGGCTGGAACGATTAACAATAAATACTCAATTGGAAACCTAAACATCAGATAATTATAGGCAAATTTCTCTCTGACACTCAATCTTATCACCTATTTTGTGAGGTCCTCGATCATTTTTTCTAATAGATCTATAACCTTCATGGAGTAAATTTTACCTCCCTTATCTACGTAATTCTTGACAGCTAACCACATATTATTGTCTGGTTCTGCATTTATCACCTCACCTTGTAGGGTTTTGTTGTAATGATGTTTTACATCCAGTTTTGTCAATTCATTGGATAATCTGTCCAGGTTTTTGGGTTTCAATGAGATCATCTCAGCTTGTGCATCTTCTAGAACTACATGTTCCATTAATCTACCTTCTTTCAACAAAATCACATCTGAGGCGAATAATCTTATCTCATCAACATTATGAGTTGAAATGATAATATTAGCCTTTGTTGTCTCACAATGGGCTTTTAGTAGGGTAAGAACATATTCTCTTGTAGTAATATCCAGATAATTTGATGGTTCATCTAGTATCAGAAGTTTTGGTGTTCCATAGAATGCTGATAATAATGCAGTTTTTCTTTTTTGACCAGCAGATAGGTTTTTTATCTTCCAATTACCTTGAAGACCTAAATCTGATTGCACATCAACACCCTGAAGTTGTTGACCGTAAATATTCTCCAAAGTAAATATCCATTCATTGATGGTCATATTTCCGGGTAAAGAAGGTTGATCTGAAACAATCCTAATATCTTCAATTGGTACATCTAATGTAAAGCTGCCACTGGTTGGAGAAATAATACCCAATAATGTTTTTATTAATGTGGTTTTGCCTGATCCATTTGGACCAAGAAGACCCAGACCTTTAAACTCCAAATCAATGGTAATATCATTTATTCCAAATTGATTAGTATACGCTTTGGTTAAATGTTCACATTTGATTCGAGTTGTGCTCATACGATATTGAATTTATGTCATCTTGATTTATATGACTTTATACGATTGAAAAAATTCAAGATCAAATTCTTGAAAAATCAAGAGAATCTTTTCTATTCATAATGGATTTCTAGTAAATCAAATTCAAAAGATAAGATGATTGATCTAGAAATTACTCTCTCTGTAACATTTTTAGACTGATAGAATTTTTCCAAATCATGAATTGTAAAGACCCCATTATTATAGTAATTGGTTTTTGGAAGCTCTAACAGCATACTGATGTATACTTTCAATGATTTGCTTAAAGAACGTTCTTTTAAGATACGATCGATATTTTTCGTATTTAATTTTAATTTTTCAGTCAATTGAATCTTGAATCCAGCTTTGTTAAGAAGTGGATAGATCTCATCCTTCTTAAGCTTGGTCACTCCTCTACTTGCATTGGTGAATTTTGTCCTATGTGTTTTCTCAACTAGTTTTTGCGACGCTTGAATCTGGTTTAATAGTACAAATGGCAATTTTTGGTTAGAGATTACTATGAAGTTAGAGAGTTTTCCTTTATGAACTGTTAGGCTGACGTCATCCCTCTCCATTATCTCGAACCCAAACAGTGAACTTGTTCCAATTTCATTGAGGAAGCTACTGAATGCACTAACCATACCTCCTACAATAGCAGTACTCATATTTGCTGATAATATATTTTGCTCGAATACTGTTAATTTTGAAGAGGTTTGAATGATAATGGCCCGTATGGATTGTAATGCTTGCAGTTCCTCATGAGCAACTTGAACATTTTCAGATACTTTTCGCATCTTCTCTTCACTTGATTTTCTCAATCTGTAGAAAAGGAATACAACAAGCAATAATCCTGCAATTATGACAAATACTCCGATAATATTGTTTTGGATGGCCTCGATTATTCTAATAATAATATCAGGATCACCAGAAAATATCTCAGGGAAGTCGTCTGGTGGTAATATTGATAGAGTTTCTAAATTGGTCTGTGAACCACTGATACCTGCAGAAATGGATGAGATCGTTAGTAAATTGGATGTTTCTTCTGCATTGAGGATTACAATAGCAACACCATAATTATTAGTAACAGCTTTCTTAGTTATTGATGATATCGTGCCATCCTCATACTCAACCTGTATAGTGAATGTAACTTCAACACCGATTGCTGGATGACCTACTACAGAGGAGTATGTACTTAGTCCGAGACCAAGTGTATCAATGGTTTGATTATCATACAAGACTGTAGCTGTGATATAAAATTCCTCACCTTGAACAAGTTCTTGTGGTGTATCTATCTGCATATTATAGGAATGTTGGACAACAATTACATCTATCTCCATATCCACCCAGGATAGGTAACCCTCCTTTACAAAGCTGATTTTCCATTTATAGACTCCTGGTAAAAGACCAGAATAATCAAATTCAAGAGTATAACTTCCATTTTCATAGGTAGTAAAAGAGTAAATACCCTGAATACTTCCTAAGAATAAATTCATGGTAATTTCTGCACCTGGTACGGGTAATCCATTCTCATCGAGATATATTCCATTAAATGTCTCTATATCACCTTCTAGCACCTTTAATTTGATATTTATCTCTGGTTTAATCGTATCTATTATTGTAATGTCTTTTACTCTAACAGTTATGCTGTGACTATTCCTATTATTGGCTAAATCAAATACCTCTAATGTTATGTCGTAATAATTTACTTGAAGCCCATCAATATTGAAGGTGATATTATTAGTATTATCCCATTGTCCATTCTGAAAGACCAGACCATTTAGATAGATTATATAGGTTGATGGATGCAAATCATAGGCCAACCAGGTGATGTAATTACCAGTTGTATTGTAAAAAATCGTAAAATCGTCTTGATACTCAACGATTTCAGGTAATTTCTTATCGAGCACAGAGATGAGGATACTGTGATTTAACCAATTGAGTGATTCATCCTGTAAATAGATAGTGAAATTGTATATTCCATAGACCAAACCATCAATTCCAATCTCAATACTGGTATCACTAGACCAAGTGTCATTGATCAGTAAAATATCATCCCTGTATATAGAGTAATTCATTGGATGGAGCTCAAACACATTCCATGCCAATGTATACCCTACATTACCTTCTATATATTCTGGCACACTAGTATAGGAATTCAAACTAGGTGCTGTTTTGTCAAAAACCTCAAACAATAAGTTATTGCTTATTGAATTATCACTAGCATCAAATACGATAATTGATAAGTTGTACAATCCAGCCTCTAAACCATCAATGTTTATAGAAATAGGTACATTGGAGATCCAAGTATTTGTAAACAATTCTTGATTATTCAAGGAGATCACATAGTAGGATTCATATTTATCTCGAAGAGTCCATGAAACAACATATCCTGTATTACCTTCAGTATAATTGAAAGATGTAGCAGGGTTTACTGTAAATGTAGGAGCTGTTTGATCAATCACATCTATCCAAATTGAATGAACATGATAATTTCCAGCAGCATCATAAATAACTAAGGTGTAATTATAGATTGATTTCTCAAGTCCATCAATATTGATTACAATTTGTTTATTATTTGTCCATGATTGAGTGAAAATTAGAGATCCATTTCTTAACAGCTCGTAGTCCTCTGGATTAAAATCAGTATATGTCCAAGTAATCACATTTCCTGTAGAACCTTCAATCATGGTATAATTACCACTATTACTAACTTGAGTTGGCACTTGCACATCATACACAAGTATTATTACCTCATCGATAATCGTATTTCCAGAAAGATCATAGGCAATTATGGTGAAATTATTGATTCCTAGTTTCAAACTATCTATTTGAATGAGTACTGGAACATCATTACTCCAAGCACCTTGATTAAATACTGTTCCATTGAGGAATATTTGATATTCATCTGGGTAATTATCTGAGACTGACCAGCTCAAGGTGTTTCCTGTACTTCCTGAGCTAATTTCCTTATTAGCTGGATTGGAAATCACAGGATTGGTTTCATCTACAACAGTAATCAGAACTTGATGTGTGATGTAATTTGAAGAGGTATCAAATATAATTATACTTACATTATGAGTCCCTTTGAGTAGATGTGAAATATCATAGGTAATATTGTTTCCATTTAACCAAGAACCTGATTTCAATGGGAAGTGATTCTCATAAATAATGTAAGTTCCGGGATAGTTATCTAATAATGACCAAGTTAATACAGCTGTATCTCCCTCAATAAATATCAGATCAGAAGGAGATGTAAGAATATCAGGAGATGTTATCTCATAAATTGTAACTTCAAGAGTATCTGTGACCATATTTCCACTATCATCATAAATATAAATCGTATATGTATAGAAACCTAATAGTAGACCATCTATGCTGATGGTTACATTATTATCATTTGTCCAATTACCTGATTCAAGAAGTGATCCTTCAAAATATATGGAGTACAATTCTGGATGCAAATCATAGGCCTCCCAGGATAAGGTATTGCCTATCGTACCTTCCTCGTACATAATATCATCTAGATGAGATATACTGGGTGGTGTTTCATCAAAAACCTGTACAATTACGGTATCAAAAACAGTATTACCACTTTCATCAGAGATTACAATCGTATAATTATAAATTCCTTTGCTCAAACCATCAATGTTAATATCAATAGAAACACCAGAAATCCAGCTTGCTGTATCGATATTTGTACCATTTAAGTAGAGAGTATAATTATCTGGATGTAAATCAGATCCTATCCAGGAGATGATATTATTAGATTCTCCCTCAGCATAGTATACATTAAAAGGTGAATTTATTGATGGATTTTGTTGATCAATAACATGAACATAAACTGTATCAACAATATAATTGGCACTAGTGTCATACACAATAATAGTAAAATTATAATCTCCAGTACTTAATCCGTCCAGATCATAAATAATATCAATACTTGAGATCCACGTAGCTGAGTGAACATTTGATCCATTTTGATAAATGATATAATTTCTCTCATGGAGATCAAATACATCCCAGATAGCATTATTTCCATTACTACCCTCTACGTAGGTGATTGATGACTCTGTTGCTGAGATTGTTGGATTAGTATTATCATATACTGTCAACCAAACTTGATCAGTTGCACTATTATTTGAAGCATCAAAGAATACAATAGTAAGATTGTATAGACCTATAGATAATCCATCTACATTAATGGTTATAGCTGTATAATTCTGCCAGGATAGGTCATTGCCAACCTTAGAACCATTTCTGAATAATCTATAATAACTGGAGTATGTATCATTGGCATACCAAGAAATGGTATTTGAGTTGGTTCCCTCAGCATAGGAAACATCTTCTGGCTGTGAAACAACTGGAGCAGTTTGATCTACAACAATGATGATAACAGTATCTGTCCGATAATTACCGCTGACGTCGTAAAATGCGATGGTGATATTATATTCACCCTTGACAAGATTATCTGTATTTATCACAACCGGAGTACCTGAAATCCAAATATTTGTCTCATTAAGATTCTCATTGATATAAACCTCATAATATGAAGCATAGTTATCCAGTGCAGTCCAAGATATTGAATTTCCACTGCTTACTTCAGATATAGTAGTGTCATCAGGAGTGGTGACCACTGGTTTTGTCGTATCAATAACAGAAACGAAAATAATGTCATATTCAGTATTATTTGAGGTATCAAAGAAGTATATGGTGAAATTGTATAAACCCTTGGCCAATCCATCAATATTGATCTTCTCCTCCACTCCAGATGTCCAGTCAATATCTCCACCAACCTGTGTTCCATTTCTGAATACTCTGTAGTAGTCTGCATAATTATCTGTAGCTGTTATATTAATGGTGTTTTGGGTTGTACCTTCGGCATAGCTGAAATCTACGGGTTGAGATACTAGTGGAGCAGTTGTATCTAACACTGTGACTAATATCCATTGAGAAATGCTATTGTTGGATGTATCAAAGAAATAGAATGTATAATTGTATACACCTTTGACTAATCCATCTATGTTGATACTATTTACAACATTTGATTCCCAAGCATCTGTACTCTCTAAAGAATTGTTAATGAATAACCGATAATAATTAGGATACGAATCTGAGGCAGTAATATTGATTTTATTTCCTACAGAACCCTCAGAATAGATAATATCATCTGGATTATCCACTACAGGGAGTACATCATCGTATACAGTTATAATTACTGTATCGATCACAGAATTATTTGATTTATCGAAGAAATAGATAGTGTAGTTATGTAAACCAATTTCTAATCCATCAATATCTATTATAACTGGATTACCTGAGATCCAGGTACCAGATGTGTTAAATTGACCATTTAAGAATAATTTGTATGAATTGTCGTAATTATCCGTTGCTGTCCAACTGATCTCATGTCCAGTAGTATTGAAAACATAGCTGAAATCAATAGGATGAGTCACCACAGGTGCGGTATTATCATAAATTGTCACCCAGAGCATATCAAACACAGAATTATTAGAGGCATCAAAGAAATAAATGGTAAAATTATACAAACCTTTAGTTAAACCATCAATATTGATCTTCTCCTCAACTCCAGATGTCCAATCAATATCTCCACCGATCTTAGTTCCATTTCTGAATACTCGATAATAATTGTCATAATTGTCAGTACCGGTGATATTGATGGTGTTTTGGGTTGTGCCTTCTGCATAGCTGAAATCAATAGGATGAGTCACCACAGGTGCGGTATTATGATAAATTGTCACCCAGAGCATATCAAACACAGAATTATTAGAGGCATCAAAGAAATAAATGGTAAAATTATACAAACCTTTAGTTAAACCATCAATATTGATCTTCTCCTCCACTCCAGATATCCAATCAATATCCCCTCCTACCTGTGTTCCATTTCTGAATACTCTGTAATAATTTTCATAATTGTCAGTAGCGGTGATATTGATAGTATTTAGGGTAGTTCCCTCTGTATAGCTGAAATCTGCTGGATGGGTCACCACAGGTGCGGTATTATCATAAACTGTCACCCAGAGCATATCAAACACAGAATTATTAGAGGCATCAAAGAAATAGATGGTAAAATTATACAAACCTTTAGTTAAACCATCAATATTTATCTTCTCCTCCACTCCAGATGTCCAATCAATATCTCCACCAACTTGAGTTCCATTTCTGAATACTCTGTAGTAGTCTGCATAGTTATCGGTTGCAGTGATGTTGATAGTATTTGGGGTTGTTCCCTCTGCATAACTGAAATCAGCGGGATGGGTCACCACAGGTGCGGTATTATCATAAATTGTCACCCAGAGCATATCAAACACAGAATTATTGGAGGCATCAAAGAAATAAATGGTAAAATTATACAAACCTTTAGTTAAACCATCAATATTTATCTTCTCCTCAACTCCAGATGTCCAGTCGATATCCCCACCAACTTGAGTTCCATTTCTGAATACTCTGTAGTAGTCTGCATAGTTATCGGTTGCAGTGATGTTGATAGTGTTTGGGGTTGTTCCCTCTGCATAGCTGAAATCAGCTGGATGGGTTACCACAGGTGCCGTATTATCATAAACTGTCACCCAGAGCATATCAAACACAGAATTATTGGAGGCATCAAAGAAATAGATGGTAAAATTATACAAGCCCTTGGCTAATCCATCAATATCGATTTGTTCCTCCACTCCTGAGGTCCAAGGTATATCCCCTCCTATTTGAGTTCCATTTCTGAATACTCGATAATAATCATTATAGTTGTCAGTAGCTGTAATGTTAATTCTATTACTATTACTTCCCTCTGCATAGCTGAAATCAGCTGGATGGGTTACTTCCGGATCGGTTCCATCTAAAATCGTAACTATTACAATATCTACAACAAAATTATTTGATGTATCATAGAAGTAAATTGTAAAATTGTACTCTCCCTTTGTTAATCCATCAATATTTATTGTAATGCCATTTCCAGAAATCCATGTACTATTCGTTCCTATTTGTGTATCATTTGTAACCAGATAAACATAATAATAATCTGGATGAAGATCTACAGGAATCCAAGTGATAATGTTATTTGAATCTCCCTCATTATATGAAAAATCATCAGGACTGCTTGAGGTTGGATCTGCTTGATCCAATACAGTAACAAACACTGAATCGATAATCTCATTACCTACTGTATCATTAAGATATATGACAAATTCATACACACCTAGAGATAGTCCATTAATATTCAAAGAGATTTCAGTTGCATTATCCCACGAGCCTGAAGTAACAAATGTTCCATTTCTAAATATTGAATAGGATTCTGGGAACATATCGGTTGAATTCCAAATTAGAGAGTATCCTGTGTTACCCTCAATATAGTCAGTGATGTCTGTAGGCACACTATCCCAAAGGGGCATATCAGATACTGTTACGATCAATTGGTGAGTAATAATATTTCCATCGGTGTCATTTACCCAAATTGAGTAATTATACCATCCAATGCTCAAGCCATCCACATCATAGATAACCGGAATTTCATTACTCCAAGCGCCTGATGTCTTCTCAGTACCATTCTCATAGATAATGTAGCTATCAGGATTGGAATCAGAAATAGTCCAACTCAACTCATTTCCAGTGGTTCCAAAAACATAATAAAGATCTTCTGGAACTTGTAGAAATACAGAATCACTAATAACTCTGACAATCACTTCATCAGCAATAGTATTTCCAGACGTATCAGAGATAATAATTGTAAAATTATAATCTCCTGTAAGGAAATTGGTAACACCTGTTACATAATCTATATTGATTTCGATAGGTCCTTGAGAAATCCATGTTCCTGTGGCATAGACTGATCCATTTTGATATACGGTATAATTGAAAGGATGAATATCCAGACCTGTCCAGATGATCTCGTTACCTAAACTTCCTTCAGCATAGGTTATATCAGCAGGTGATGAAATACTTGGATCTGTTGTATCAAAAACTGAGACAATCACCTCATCTATTACTTGGTTTCCAGATGCATCTAAGATCAAAATAGTGTAATTGTACACACCTAATGCCAATCCGTCTATATTTATATTAATGGCCTTATTACTTATCCAACCACCCGAAGAGATAATTGATCCATTTCGGTATACTGTGTATGAATCAGGGTACTTATCTTGTGGAATCCAAGCAATAGTATTTGCTTTATCACCTTCAGAATACGTCTTATCCGTTGGAGATGAAACTAAAGGATCTGTATCATCAGTTACCGTTACAATAACAGTATCCACGACACTATTTCCACTGGAATCGGACAAAATTATTGTCATATTGTGAATTCCCTTAGGTAGATTGTCCACAATGACATTAAATGCAATAGTTGAGCTCCAACTACCAGATGAATAAGTTGATCCATTTTTGTACACTATGTACGAACCTGCATAAGAATCGGTTCCCATCCAGCTTATAGTGTATCCAGTATCTCCTTCCGAATAACTAAAATCATCAGGAGTTGAGATTGTCGGATCATCATTATCTATAACCGAAACTACAACTAAGTCAAAACTTGTATTATTTGACGCATCAAAATAATAAATAACATAGGAGTACTCACCTTTCTGCAATCCATCGATATCTAATACAATTGATTCTCCTGAGGTCCATGCAGCATCTACTCCAACTTGTATCCCATCCTTGAATACTCGATAGTAATCTGGATAAGCATCAGTGGCTGACCATGTAATATTATTATTAATTTCACCCTCTCCATACGTGATATCCAAAGGTGAGTTGACCACAGGAAGAGTTGTATCAATTACTGTGATTATTACAGTATCAGAAATTGAGTTATTCGAGGCATCAAAAATCCAGATAGTATAATTGTACTCTCCAACAAGCAAACCATCAATATCAATACTAATTGTGCCATTAGTCCAGCTTACATCATCACCTTCCTTAGTTCCATCGATAAATAAACGGTAATAATCGGGATATAAATCCCCAATAGTCCAGTTTATTGAATTTGAACTTGATCCTTCACTATATTGAATATTACTTGGATTATTCACATATGGTTGGGTTGCATCAAGAACTGTAATCCAGACAGTATCTTTGACAAAATTACCACTTTCATCGTAAATAATGATAGTAAAGTTGTACAGGCCCTTGGATAATCCATCAATATTATAATTTATGGACACTCCAGATGTCCAATCGGTCAGAGAATTATTTTCAGTTCCATTTTTATAAACAATATACTGATCAGGGTAATTTTCTGTTCCGATCCAACCGATGGTGTTTCCAGTACTACCCATATCATAGGAATAATCATTAGGGCTGGAAATTAATGGATCAGTATCATCAGTAATAGTTATGATTACTGTATCAACTACACTATTTCCAGATAGGTCAGAGAGGATGATAGTGAAATTGTATATACCTTTGGTTAATCCATCGATGTTATAATCAAAAGCCTCCCCAGTGTTCCAAGAAGTGGCAGAATTGTCCAATGATCCATTCTTGTAAACCACGTAGGTTCCAGCATAAGAATCAGTACCAGTCCAAGTGATGACATTGGGTGAATCACCTTCAGAGTAACTGAAATCTGAGGGATGTGTAATAATAGGATCTGTTGTATCACCGACTATGATGATTACCGTATCAACCACAATATTTCCACTTAAATCAGAGAACACAATGGTTACATTATGAGTGCCTTTCAACATCCCATCAATATCATAAATCACTGCTACTCCTGAATCCCATGGTGTTGCAGTGTTATTCAATACCTCATCAATATAAACAAGATAGGTTGCGTTATATGTATCAGTTGCCGTCCATGAAATCGTATTTCCCGTGCTACCCTCATCATAACTATCATCAGCTGGTGAGTTCACCACAGGTGGTGTATTATCTGTTACGGTTATGATTACAGTATCAACTACAATGTTATCGCTTTCATCTGAGAATACGATGGTAAAATTGTATGTACCTTTGAGTAGATCATCAATGACGTAATTAATAGTGCTACCAGAGATCCATGAAGTGGCTGTATTGTCCAATTCACCCTCGAGGTAAACAATATAGGTTGCAGCATAATTATCAGTCGCAGACCATGAAATAGTATTACCCGTGCTACCCTCCGCATAGCTATCATCTGCAGGAGAATTCACTATTGGTGGAGTATCATCAGTTATGGTTATGATTACAGTATCAACTACATTGTTTCCAGAAAGATCAGAGAGAACAATAGTGAAATTATATATACCTTTGGTCAATCCATCGATATTGTAATCGAAAGCCACCCCTGTATTCCACGTAGTGGCAGTATTATCCAATGATCCATTCTTGTAAACTAAGTATGTTCCAGCATAGGAATCAGTACCAGTCCAGGTGATGACATTAGGTGAATCACCCTCTGAATAGCCAGTATCTGGAGGAGATGTAATTGTAGGATTGGTATTATCTGTGACTGTTATTATAACTGTATCTACAACATAATTTCCACTCTCATCAGACAATACAATGGTAAAGTTGTACGTTCCCTTTAATAATCCATCAATATTATAATCAAATGCCACACCTGAGTCCCAGGAAGTAGGTGAGTTATCCAAAATACCGTTAATGTAGACGACATAGGTACCAACATAATTATCCACTCCATTCCATGTTATTACATTGTTCGATGATCCCTCTGCATAATAGAAATCACTTGGTTTGTTAATTGTCGGAGCTGTATCATCTGTTACAGTAATAAATACCGTATCTGATTTGTAATTTCCACTTGTATCATAAAAAATGACACTGATATTATAGAATCCTTTAGTTAAACCATCTATGTTGTAGTTAATAGGAGAATTGCTTAACCATGATGTTGGAGAATTGTCAACTGTACCATTGATATAAACTAGGTAGGTTGATTCATACTTATCGAATCCAATCCATCCTATGATATTATTACTATTACCCTCAGAGTAAGAATAATCTGGTGGTGTATTCACTGTTGGTGCCAGATTATCAGAAACATGTACTAGTACCGTGTCCCAGTTGGAATTTCCACTCATATCAAAAATAATCAGAGTATAATTGTATACTCCAAGAAAATTACCATCCACACTTATTGCTAGATATCCTGATGACCAGTAACTACCAAAGATCAATGAGCCATTTTTGTATATTTTAAAATTCTTCGCATAAGTATCAGAAACCGTCCAGTTTATCTCATTGTTAGTTTCACCTTCATTGTAATAGATATCGGCAGGAGAGGATATGCTTGGATCAGTGGTGTCGAGTATGGTAACTATTACAGTATCTGTAATGTAATTATTGCTCTCATCAAGAAACATAATAGTAAAATTATAGCTACCCTTTGTTAACCCATCAATGTCTATAACAGTTGGTGATCCACTTGTCCAATCACCTATCTCATAAATGGCATTATTTTTGTAAACTCTATAACTATCGTTGTAGGAATCTGATGCCTGCCAGGTTATATTATTATTTAAATCACCCTCAGAATATGATAAATCACTAGGTTGAGTATCAAGAATAGGAGAAGTATCATCAGTAACAGTAACCCATACTGTATCCTGCCTAGCGTTACCACTAGTGTCTAAATAGGAAATGGTGAAATTATATATTCCTTTCAATAATCCATCAATATTCTGTGTGATCAATTCACTTGAAATCCAAGAGCTAGAGTTTACTGATACACCATCACGGTAAATGATAAATGTATTAGGATTAGCATCTGTAGCCTTCCAGGCAATGGTATTGCCTGTATCACCCTCAGAATATGAGTAATCAGTTGGTGATGTAATTATAACAGGAAGAGCAGTATCTACCACTGTTATTGTTATGTTATCATAAATAAAATATCCAAATTGATCATAGTAAACAACAGCATAGTCGTATGAACCTATACTATTTCCATCAATATTATATACAACATCAACCCCAGAAACCCAAGTGTTGCTGTAGATGACGGATCCATCTCTTACAATCTCATAGTATGCAGGATTGGCATCAGTAGCTGCTGTTGTTATAGTATTTGTTGTGGAGAATTCCTCATATGAGTAATCATTTTGTGATTTGGTGAGTATGGGAATAATATCATAGGCTGAGATTCCTGCATAATCAAGCATCAATTCTGTTGCTTGAGTATCCAAAATCTCATTATCACCTATGTATCTTAAGTACATGGTCGAATCAATCAGATCTAGATCAGAAATGCTTTGATTGTACCATTGCTCTCCTTGAATTTTGGTAACAAAGGGAGACCATATTTGAGATACTTTATCCCACAGCTGAATCGTAAAACTCTCCGAGATATTACTACTGTATCCATATACACTGACAAAATAATTCTCCTTGTTTGTATCAATATTATTTATCTCCTGCACCCAGGACATCTTGTAATTTGTCAACTTCAGGAATAGTAGATCAATTTGCCATGAACTCTGCACATCATCTGTATCCAGCCCATCGTTAAATCTAATGGTAATGATATCCTCATCTAGATAACTGTTTAAGCTAATATTAGTCCACATTGCGGTATTTAGATCGCTAATCAGGTTTACCCATGCAGAATTATACCAAATATCAATTCCGAGATTCTCTGCATCCATTGTACCGGTATAGATTGCCAATTCAACATCGACATCTGTTACAGGAATTGAATGCCATTGCATTTCTAGATCAAGCTGAGCCTCGATATTGCTAAAAGCAGGAGTATTTGTTGAGAAGGTTGGATTACCTGACCAGACGCCATTCGTTCCTGCAGGCCCATCATCATTATAGTTATTCTCTAATTTGAAATATGACCTAAGATTTGCTTCATTACCCTCAAGTGTGATATTAAAATCTGAGATAATATCAGCACCGGTCCGTGCAACATTGTAGTATCGCAAGTCATCCATATATCCCTGCATATATGTATTACCCAGAGAAGCAAGGAAGGTATTTGTAGTTTCCAAACCAATGACAGTAGAACTCCAGAACAAATTCGAATCTTCTAATACTGGAGCTGAATCTTCAGTTCCAATATAAAGATAGACTTGATCTAAATATTCATCCCATGTAATCGCAACAAAATACCATGTATCTATATTAAATGCAGTTGTAGAAATAACTGCATCATTAGTTCCCCAATCTGCGGCTAATCTACTTCCGGAAACGAATTGTAACTCAAATAAATCGTGTGCACCCCACATCTCTCTTGTACCTATGGCAAAATTGTTCATCCAAAAAGAGATAGTACCAGTTGCAGTATCCCATCCAGGTGTTCCATCACCAACACGAACATAATCATTTCCATCACCTCTTAAAGTATAATGATTATATGTAGGAACATTTTCAGTTAAGGTGTCGTATACACCTGAAATAATCTGGTTATCTGTTGAAGAGTGAGTTCCTATATCAGTACTGGTATCTACATCTGATACACTATCTACATACTCCTCAACACCTAATAATATGTCATTTCCAATGGTAATAAATGTACCTGGTGAATTTTGATTTGCGTATTCAGCACTAATCCAACCGCTAGATTTTGCTGAAGATCCAATTCTAACCTCATCAATCTTACCCTTAAAGAATCTCGAATCTATAGGATTGACATTTCCAATTGTTGTTACTTGAGTGCTATCGATCAAAGTATCTCCATCTTTTCCATAAGTATTGGTTGATGCACCATTCAGATACATATTAACTGAAGCTGTAGATGCATCCCATGTTACGGTTAGATAATACCAAGTCATTGTTGATGAAAGAGTACTACTTGAATCAAGCGAGGTAGATACAGAGCCACCAACACCATCTGTTCCAATCCTAGTTCTGAATATAGTATTTGCTGCCTGTAATCCGAAAATACTATCACTAACTGAGGTTGTTGGCGCAGTGGAGATGATTCGAGCATCAGTAAATTCGGTGATTGAGATCCATGCAGACATGGTAATGCCTGTCCATAAATCAGGATCCAAATCTCCGATATTGATATAATCATCATTACCATCAAAATTAAATGAATTACCTACTTTTCCATTTACCAAATTATTAGAAATCATACCATTTGAAGTACCATTATTATTATTGCTGCTATCAGTTATTGTTCCTGTTGGATCCTCATTGAAGTGATAAACACCATTATAGGTATCCTGCCAAACTAAGGATGGAGCTTCATTTCCGGAACCCGAGGATCCTCCATATAGCATCTTAATGATCGTATCCTCAGTGCTAGATACATTCGTCCTCACCCAGGCAATTAATTCAGCTTCTGTTGAAGAGTAATTTGGATTATAGCTAGAAATTTCATGATATAGATGATTATTGGAAATATCGGTGAATGCAATATCACTTCCATCCGTTTGAGCATATGATTTCAGATCTTTATCTTGCATGGAAATCATAACTGGAAAATTGGTCAGATCTTCTGAAACATATGATTGATCAACAACAATGATTTTCATGTGTTTCCAGTTTCCCTGGCCTTCTGAACTGGTTTGCACCATATCAATTTGATAGGTATCTTGTACAGCATCTGCTGGATCAAATAAAGTTTTGAACTTCAAGGTTAAGTATTCAGAAGGTGGTGTGATGGCAATATTATATGTTGAATCAGATTGAAGATCAGAAAATAATAATTTCCACCCCTCACTATCCCAATAGTATATGTATAGCAATTCAGTACCAATTGTTCCTGTGTCAATTGTTATCGTTGATGGTTGATAGGTTACCAAATTAGATATTTGAACTTCATAATCAAGTGAGTATCCACTTGAAAGAGTTGGAACATCACTTGAATACGTAAAGGAACCAACTGCATCTAGATCTGAATTGCTAGCAATATCTGATAATGAATTCTCAAAGGTATAATAATGTTGCAGATTAAATTCATTTCCGGATAATTCCTTATTGTAATATGCCTGCAAATCTACAAGAGATTTGGAAATATCCCAATATCTGAACTCAGAGATCAATCCATCTACCGGCTGAACTCCTCCTTTGGATGCCATGATATTATTTTCTGTATGATATGCAGTTGGTCCAGCATTCCAAGTAATACCCCTATCAAATTGAGGTTGAGATGATTCATCACCCCAATAAAAATTCAATGTACTTGAAGTATTACTCCAAGTAATAGCTATATAATACCATTTATTCAGGGTCCAATCATTCTTGATTGATCCCAAGCTATTGTCACCCATCCAGTCAAATGCGATTGCTCCAGTTGCAAATCTCATCTCCATGTTATCATCCTGTCCCCACATGCGTCCCAATGAGATTGAATTGAATTTGAACCAACCTTCAATTGTACCCTCAAATGTCTGAAAATCCGCAGATCCACCATCTACTTTAAAATAATTTGATGTACCGGGTAAGTCAGCTGATGCCCTAGTTAGGGTACTTACTGTTCCTTCTGAAAAAGAAGCAAAAGTATCATCTGAAGTATCTAGATTGCTTTCACCACTCATGGTACCGAAATTGGACAATGTATCCACATCTGTTGAGTAGTCACTGATATATTGATCTTGATAATAATCAGCTCCAACATTCTCTTCAATGATAGATTGAAAAGTAGAATCTTTAGTCTGAGCAGCTGAATTGGAAACTGTACTCACACCATGTTGTAGATTATTAAAATCAGTGACTGAAGAGAACGGAGTATCAACTAATGCAGTGTTCGCACTGCTGTATGGCATAATGAAAATCAGAAATGCGAGTGAAACGATCACTTTAGTTTTGATACTAACTGCTCCTATTATGTAATTTCATCATTTAAATAATCTAAAGTTATTAAAACATTAATACGGGGGAATATTTTTTAGATGATAATTTAAAAAATAAACTAAGAAGATTTACTGATTTCCAAAAGTCTAAAATTCAATAGAGAAATTCTAAAATAAAGCTAAAATAAATTTCTCTCGTTGAGAGATTAGTTTATAAATCCATAATTCTATAATTACTTGTAAAATGAATAGTAATGAGAATTTATCTGTTAAAATTGCCGTGATGGGAGAGCCTGCAGTGGGTAAAACCACCCTACGAATGAGTTTTACAGATAGAGAGTTCGATGGGGATTTCATGATGACCATGGGAGCTGAAATCGCGGAGAAAAGTATTGAGATTAATGAAAACATTACTTTAGATGCCCAGATCTGGGATCTTGCAGGTCAGGAAAATTTCATTCCATTAACCAGAGAATTTATGAAGGGAGTTCAAGGAGCAATGATAGTATTTGATTTAACTAGGGCTTATACCTTTGATGAGATCACCAAATGGCTTGAAATACTCCATGAAGAAAATCCCGCTTTGGAAGGGAATATCCCCTTCATTATTATTGGGAATAAAACAGATCTGACAAATTTTATTAAAGTTGATGATGCTAAAGTATATGAGTTTATTGAATACCTAAATCGACATCATATTTATTCAAAACATGATACAGAGTATTTGAAGACATCCGCAAAAACGGGTCACATGGTAACTGATGCTTTTAAGAGGATGGGAGAAAAAATAGTTGAGAATTTTATAGAATTAGGTAATTTAGATGCATCAGTACTCAATATTGAGAGTTCAGAAGATGAGGAAATTGTAGCTAAAGCAGAAGAGGAAAAACGACTTGCTGAAGAACAAGCCAAAGAGGAAGAAGAAAGAAGAATAGCTGAAGAAAAGGCTAAGAAACAAGAAGAGGAAAGACTAGCCAGAGAAGCTGAGGAAAAACGACTTGCTGACGAACAGGCTAAGAAGGAAGAGGAAGAAAGACTCGCAAAAGAAGCTGAGGAAAAACGACTTGCTGACGAACAGGCTAAGAAGGAAGAGGAAGAAAGACTAGCCAAAGAAGTTGAAGAGAAAAGACTTGCTGACGAACAGGCCAAGAAGGAAGAGGAAGAAAGACTAGCCAGAGAAGCTGAAGAAAAACGTCTGGATGAAGAACCTTTCATAGAGGAAGAAGAGGAGAGACTCGCAAAAGAAGCTGAGGAGAAACGAATCGCTGAGGAACAGGCCAGGAAGGAGGAAGAGGAGAGATTAGCTAAAGAAGCTGAGGAGAAACGAATCGCTGACGAACAGGCCAGGAAGGAACAGGAGGAGAGACTCGCAAAAGAAGCTGAGGAGAAACGAATCGCTGACGAACAGGCCAGGAAGGAGGAAGAGGAGAGACTCGCAAAAGAAGCTGAGGAGAAACGAATCGCTGACGAACAGGCCAGGAAGGAAGAAGAGGAGAAGATTGCAAGAGAAGCGAAATCAAAAATTGAAACAGAGAGAAAAAAGGGTATCATGTTCCTCTATTATATTGATAGTGAATTCGTTTATACTTCAGAAGATATTGAAAAATCTGAGGGTAAATTGGAAATTGATATACCTCACAGTAAATTAAAACTCACTTTCACAGAAAACACTGGATTAATAGCTAAAAGAACGGCTTCGAGACAAGCTGAAAATATTTCTAAATCAGGTTATTTAATGACAAATGGTGAGAGAATCGCCATGGGTTTCAAATTAGAGATAATCGAGTAATAGTCTAATAATACTTTTTGGAAAATTCGAAAATCGAACCATCTGAGATCAAATAATTTTAGAAAATTAGCAAGTGATATGTAATTTTACCAAATTCCTTAAATATAAGCCGATTCTCGCTGGCTGAAAATCAATTATGGAATATATTGAGATGAAAAGACGTAATTTTACCAAATTTTATTTCTCTTCGAACATATTTTTTCTAAAATATAATTTCAATAGATCATCTTAGGGAATAATATTAAATACTTGAATATTCATGATAAGACTATTACTATGGTTGAGTCCGGGCATTTAGGCCTCATAGGTGTGGTTTCTATGAGCCTTGGAGCATTGATAGGTGGTGGTATTTTTGCAGTTTTAGGTGTGGCCACCAACATTGCAGGAAAAGGAGTAATACTCTCATATATGATTTCTTCAGTAATTGCACTCAGTTCTGGATACTCTTATGCCAAATTGACAGATCACTACAAGCAAGATGGTGGAGAATTTATATTTCTTGAGCATTTCTCACCAGATACCAAATTTGCGGGGATGATTTCCTGGTTTCTGTTACTTGGATACGTAGGGAGCATGGCCATGTATGCCTATGCTTTCGGTGCCTTTTTTGTTGTATTCCTTAATCAAACACCAATTGCAGGGATCAATGGAGCACGAGTGTTTTTTTCCATTTCCATCCTAGTTATCTTTTTATTGCTTAATCTGAGAAGTATTGCCAATAGTGTGATGGCGGAGAATATAATGGTTTACTCCAAAGTGATAATTTTACTTGCATTTGGATTGATTGGTGTGTACTCAATAAGTAAAGGAGAACATATATCAGTCAATCAAGGAGGGATTATTGAGGGAGGCATAACCAATCCTATTCTAGCCATCTCAGTCATATTTGTAAGCTTTCAAGGTTTTCAGATTCTAACCTATACTTATAGTGAGATTCGAGGAGGTTCTAGAATTCTTGAGAAAGGAATATATATTTCCCTAATCTCAGCATCCTTGATCTATATCTTAATTGCTTCAGTAACAACCAGTCTTCTCACACCCAATGAGATTATAATTCATGAAGAGACTGTACTAGCATATGCTGCATCCGAGATATTTACATCTGTCATTTTCAGAGGGGTTGCCTTTTATTTCATTGCTCTAGCAGCTATATTCTCAACAGCATCAGCAATCAATGCAACATTATTCAGCACAGCAAGATTAGTTTCAACCATCTCCTCCAGAAACTATCTACCAGGTAGATTAGCACAGATTAATAGTAAAGGGATACCTGTTCCTGGATTACTCATGATTACTGGATTGACAATTATCTTAACTTCACTTAGTTCTCTAGTCGAGATCACTGCGTTTGCATCCCTTTGTTTCCTTTTAATCTTTGCTGTGGTAAATTTCATCGCAATAAAGCAAAAACTATTGAAATCATATAAATTCATCTCAGGTATAGGATTATTTGGAACAAGTATCTCTCTGCTATTGTTTGTATTCTATATGGCCCAGTATGATTTACAGGTACTACAATCTATAGGAATAATTACAGGAGTGGTATTATTCCTAGAATTTATTTATTTCAGATATATTCAAAACTAAATATAAATTAGAGAATCCTAAAATTGAATACTTGTACAATTATTTGAATCATATTGTGAAAAAAGATATAATCCTTTCATTTCATTCATATTTAGAAATTAATTGAAGTTTAAAAGATATTTGCAATATTTTACCATGAAAATTGAAATTATTGATTATTTTCTAAATTTCAATAGGAATTTATCTTTATAAAACAAAAGTATTAGAATAAGCGGAAACAAGAATAAGATAGAGAAATATCGCGATGTAGTCGATGGATCCTGAATCAAATTATCTAAATAATCTATTAGTACAAATATTTCCTTATTTGCCCAAGATTGATAGTAGTCGTCTGAGAGTATAATTTCATATTTAGATCCATCATTATATGTAATCTTGATCGTTATATCAGAATAATGCTCAGAGCAACAGAGACTATATTGAAATCTTAACCCATCCCAGATAGACACTTCGGTAAGATATTTTTCAATTTCTCTGTAGTTTTCGCTAAATTTTGTTTCTGTATGCCATAAAGGACTTGAACTTTCTGAAGACTTCCACTTTATTGTATTCTGATCCAATATTACATCCCAAGTCTCTGATTGTAATTGCCCACTGCTAGTTTTTTGTATCTCTATCTTGTCAAATATTCTATTATCTTTAATATCCCAAGAAAATGGACGAATGTATTTTATTATAACTAGAGAATTATTATTTTGAACTATTTCTTCATTATCTGGAATGTAACTTATCTGTGTATGATAATATATGTTAACATATAATTCACCTGTACCATTATTTGATGGAATCTCAGTAATGTATTCTTTTAATGGAAGAATTGGATAAGATTCCTTTTCAAAATTATGGAATTCAATGCTTTCATTCCAAGGAAAAATGATCTCAATAGAAGTGGAATAAGATTGAAATTCAATAATATCATTAGCAGAGGTTTGCTCCATTATTTCTAATAATAGATCTCCATAAAGCTTACCATCAAAGAAATAAATTGGTAGTAATGGATTTTGCCAATTTGTAGGTGTAAAAATCACCCCATTGAACTCATAATTATCTGAGGAGAGACCATGATTGATGTATATTGTATTATTAATATCTGAATAATCAGGTAAGTCTTCATTTTGTGTAATTTCTATTTCATTAGTGCTACTTTTCTCTACGAAACTCTGATTTCGCATTGTACCAAAATCTACACAAAGAAGAACTATAAGTACTATTGATATGAAGTTCTTTCTCATTAATCAAATATAATTGTTAGGCATTATTCAAATTTTTGCATTCATTTATTAATGAAAAACATTAATCAATAAAATACTCATCTCAGATACCTTCATCTTGGCGTTAACACCGATATAAATAATTTTTTTTCGATCCTTTCGGTTGTCTCCACCGATATTATAATTGTTATACAGTGAGAAATTTTAATTTCAAGAATCTATTGAATTGACAAAAGCAAGTATTAGTTTGTATTATTTTTGAATGTTTAATGAATTTTCTCTACCTTAACCGCTGCAACTTTCAATTCAGGTATCTTGGCAAATGGATCGAGAACTTCACTGGTAAGTAGATTAGCTGCACTCTCCCTGAAGTGGAACGTCATGAAGATAACACCCGGAACTATTTTATCTGTCACCCTGGCGACTGTTTCTAGACTTCCTCGTCGAGATGAAATACGTAATCGGTCACCATCCTTGATTCCCAGAGGCTCAGCGTCCACTGGATTGATCTGAGTTCGCTCAATTGGCCTACGCTCATCCAACCCCTTGGAACGACGGGACATGGTTCCAGTATGGAAATGATACAGACTACGGCCAGTTGTTAGGATAAATGGATATTCCCCACCTGGGGATTCACCTGGAGGTAAATACTCAGAGTAGACAAATGTACCTTTACCTTTGGTGAATTCTCCAACATGCAGAATTGGAGTACCAGGATGATCAATGGTGGGGCAGGGCCACTGAAGACCCACCTCATCTATGCGCTCATAAGTTATGCCACCATAGATAGGTGTACATTCTCTGATCTCATCCATGATCTCTGCTGGTGATTCATAACGTTTGGGAAAACCAAAGCGGATGAGGAGCTCGTTGATGATCTCCCAATCAGCTTTGCGATCACCCTCTGGTTCTATTGCTTGACGTACTCTTTGTACTCGTCTTTCAGTGTTTACAAAAGTTCCACATTTCTCCGCCCAGCTGGTTGCTGGTAACACCACATGCGCATACTTTGCCGTCTCTGTCATGAAAATATCCTGCACTACAAGAAAGTCCAGGTTATTCAGAGCGTCCAAAGCTTTGGCCATGTTTGGATCAGATAGGGCCGGATTTTCACCAATAACATACAATGCCTCGATCTCATGACCAGCAGCACCTTGGGTGATTTCGGTGACTGTTCTCCCAACTTTCAATGGAAGACCCTCTACACCCCAGAATTTCTCAAATTTTGCTTTGTGTTCAGGAACATTGACATTCTGGTAGCCAGGATACACATTTGGCAATCCGCCCATATCACAGGCCCCCTGAACATTATTCTGTCCTCGTAGTGGATTCATTCCCACACCTGGTTTGCCAACGTTTCCTGTCATCATGACAAGACTGGCAAGAGCAGTTACATTATATGTTCCTGTGAAATGTTGTGTGATTCCCATAGCATAGACGATGGCAGCAGTCTTGGCATTGGCAAACAACCGTGCAGCAGCTCTGATTTTCTCAGGATCCTCTCCGGTTAGTTTCACCATCAAATCGAAATCCTGTGTCTTGATCCAATCTCGTAGCTCATAGAAACCCTCTGTTCGTTCATTGATGAATTTGTAATCCACAAGCTCCTCCTCGACTATAACCTTGATCATGGCATTGAGTAGAGCAAGATCCGATCCTGGTAGATGTCTGATTTTTATCTCCGCATGTTCTGACATACCTATTGTACGAGGATCTGCCACAATCAGCTTTGTGGTGCCCTTCTTGACAGATTGTCTTATCTTACCTGCGATTACCGGATGAGAGGCAGAGGTATTGGAACCTATAATAAAAATCACCTCGGCATCCTCGGTTAGATCCTTGATAGTCTGGGTGTTAGCACCAGAACCCATGGTTTTGATGAGTCCAGTGACAGTTGATGCGTGACACAGACGGGCACAATGATCAATATTATTAGTTTTGAAGACAGCACGGGTAAATTTTTGAATTAAATAATTCTCCTCGTTGGTGCACTTAGCAGAGGTTAGGAAGGCCATGGTATCGCTACCATATTTTTCATAGACACCTCTCAATCCCTTCTCTACAGCATCAAATGCTTCCTCCCAGGTTGCCTCAACAAGATGTCCCTCTTCATCTCGAATGAGTGGGGTATTGAGACGATCAGGAGAGTGCACGTAATCAAAGCCAAATTTTCCTTTTACGCAAGTATGATCCTGATTAACAGGATTTTTCCTTGTTCCTTTGGTGTCGATGTACATGATCCTGTTCTCATCCTTGTTGACAACCATCTCCAGATTGCAGCCAACTCCACAATAGGCACAGATAGTCTTCACCCTTTTCTCCTCAAATTCCTTTCCTAAATATGGTTCTTTGCTGTTTGGTATCAAAGCATCCACAGGACAGACATTGACACAGGTACCACAAGCCACACATCCTGCATCCTCGAAGGTCTCTCCCTTTGTAGGAATTGGATAGGGGATGTCACCCTGCCTATCGATGGTCATCACATTACATACTTGTATATCCTCAACTGCCTTGACACATTTTCCACACCGAATACAGGCCTCATAATTTAATTGGTAAAATTCGTTACGTGTATTATCTGGCATCTGTACTGTAATTAATTCACCCTTACGTTTGATCTCTGTTGTTCTCATCCATACACCTTGAAGAGGTGAGTTTCCTCAGTAATAATTGAGAAATTAAAACCTATTTATAAGTAATTTAGCAAATGAGTGTTTAACACACATCTATCCAAAATAATTATTGGCATCAGTGTGTCAATCATTTTTTCACCAAAATAGTGATTGTACCAGCTGATCCATTTACTCTAATTATATCTCCTGTTTTTAATCTCATAGTGGCATTTCCACAACCAACAACTGCCGGGATTCCTAACTCCCTTGCGACAATAGCTGCATGAGATAACGGTGCACCAATATCTGTAACGATTGCGGCACATCTTGGAAATATCAATGTCCACCCAATGTTAGTATTAACTGTTACAAGTATTTCACCTTGAACTAATTGATTTGCCTCTCTAGGATGATCAATTCTTCTTACATTGCCTTCAATAATGCCAGAAGCTCCTGGAAAGCCGGAAATCATTTCACTCTCTCCTGGATCGTTCTCATAGAACCCAAAAACATCAGTTCTTCCCTTATCATCCTTACTCCAGACAAAGGGATCAAATCTACCCAGAATCAATGCAGGATAAGTAGGAAGGGTTTTGTATCTTATATACGTTTCTTTTCTCGTGGCCATGTACTCTAATGGTGTTGTGTTCCCATTGAGTACATCTAATAATTCATCTAATGACAAGAAAAATACATTATCTCCAAGATTCGTTAATTTACCTGCTTGATTGAAAAATTCACGTACTACTGTGAATGACCTAATTGATTCTGATCTGGTACTTTCCCTAATATGTGCTTCTTGAGAAAGATTTTCTATCCTAGTCATGATTTTCTTGTATTTATCAGGATACAGAGTTTCTAGAGTACGAATTGATTTATGATAAGTTGATTTCTGATTTTCTAATAATTGTAATACACTCTGTTCAGAAGAGAAAGAATCGATCAAATCATCCAAATTAATTTCTATATCTTGATACAATTCTGCCTCATTGTAGGATCGATGACCATACTTCGAAATATATTCATCTTTGCTCATAGATCCCTGAGTTACTTTTTCAAGGCCCTCTAATGGACCTAGACTGCTCAATGAATTATTGCTGCCACTAAGATTAGAGAGCAAAGCATTCGTTAGTTCATCATCACAATCCTTCAATTCCTTTTTCAGACCAATAATCTCGTCAAAAAATTTCTTAGAACCAGTTTTGATCATCCAAAATGATAGGATCATATGATCAAATAATTTCTGATTCCATATATCTGTCAATTCAGACACTGATTCTGCTGCAGAGATATCAGATCTGAGATTATTAACCACATCAACATTTTCTTCAAGGTATTGTGGGATCAATTTCTTGTATTTTTTAAGGTTCATAGCATACCAAATAATCCTAGGTAGCATTCTGACGAGATCAAACTTCTTCAAATTCACTTTTGGGATTTCAAAACCCTCAGGAATCTTTCCAAGAAATTCCTCGGCTTTAAATCTAGCTTCCTTTTCAGATTCTCCCAGGAGATATAAGGAGTATAGTAATGAGAAGTTGAAATAACATCTACCACCTATGTTTCCAGCTATACTCATCCGTTTAAAGGTGAAAGGTGAGATCTCATTGTGAAAGATGGACCAGATACTCCAAGTACTGGGAGTAACAACCTCAGGAAGAGCTTCTGATGCATTCGAATTTGCCCAAAGAAAATTTCCATAATTTGAGGAGTTATATTCACCTGTTTTAGCATTATATATCTCTAAGGTCGTTATTGGTCTTGACTGTAATATGTAGAATTTGTTATCTTTAATAGCCCATTCGATATCCTGAGGGCAATTAAATTCATTTTCAAGAGAATTTGATAAGTTCAGGATCTGTTTTGTATACTTTTTTAACTCTTCAAGAGAATGATCTCCTGTTACCTTATTTATTTCAAAAAGTTTCGGGGTTTTATTCCCTGATACTAGAACATCACCAATTCCTTCAACATAATTTCCCATAATCTTCCGAATATCTCCGGATACAGGATCTGCGGTAAATATCACACCTGAATAATCTGCATCAATCATTTCTTGAACGATAACTGATAAATTATGTTCTCCTTCGATTCCATGTTCTTTACTATATGCTCTTACCCGTTCATTATTTCTAGAAGTATAAACAATATTAATTGATTTGAAAATGTCTTCATCATCTGAAAGTTCGAGTATTGTATCAAATTCCCCTGCAAAGGATAGATCAGAAGAATCTTCTAAGAACCCTGATGAGCGAATTGCAAACTTTGTCTCATTCCCTCTTTTTTCTCGGATTTTTGTAAGATACTTAAGAATCTCATTTTGGCTCCCTTGGGTTAACTTTTCATTCACAAATGCTTCTGGAAATATTATAAAACCATTTGGAACAGAATATTTCTTTTTATACAATTTTATTAGTACCAAACCTTTTCCTCCACATCTTGAGTAATTCTCAGCTGTCACTTCTTTGAACATTTGTACCCTTTCTGAACTCATAATCTTACCTCCGAACAATTATCAAACTATACCTTTAAGTATAAAAAAGTATACTTAGTGATATATAAAACTGTACTTAAAAGTCAGTTTTATTGAAATTTATATATTGGTGTGTTTATGCCTAAAGTATTACCAGGTTACAAGCAATTAGTAAAAGAAAAAATTGTCAAGGAAGCTATAAAGGTATTTTCTGAATTAGGATATCATAGAACTAAGATGACAGATATTGCAAAAGCCGTCCAGGTGAGTAAAGCCACTTTGTACACATATTTCAATAGCAAAGAGGAAATATTTCTTCAAGCTGTTGAATTTCTCATAATTAATAGACAGGAAGGATTACTAGCCCTAATTGATGAGGATAATTTAATGGATATAGCATCTGAGAACTTCTTTGACAATCTAGTAAATATTTACAAGGGAAGCTCTGCTCTAAATTATGAAATAATATATGAATCCGCAAGAAATAAAGAATTGCATAATAAGATCATAGAAGCATATAATAAGAGATTTGATGATCTAGAAAATTACTTCAATCGATTGACGGAAAAGGGGAAAATAAAAGAAAAAGATGAATTATTGGGAATAAAAATATCCGCTATACGATCTGGATTATACTCAATGTTACAGTACGGCTTAGAGATGGACAAAGCAAGAAAAGTATGGTCAGATATTATTGGCTCTATTATTCAAAGTGCTATCACATAATTAGGATAAATTGCTGCTGAGTCTTGATGTATACCCCGAGCATCCTCAGTATATCTTCATACCCTATTGTGAAATTAGAAACAATTATGCCTTTACGTAAAAAATCACTATTGCAAAAGATATTTAATGGTTTATCATTAACTATTTTTTGATTTCTCACATTCTTTATTCTACACACTACCAAATATCGTTTCTACAAATTCATTCAAGGCTTCGATTTCCTCATGATCCATCACAACATAACTCCGGAAATCTTTATGTTCAAACCTCAATTCTACAATGTTGATGAATTTATTCAGTTTATCAATTATAAATGACGAATTTAATCCCTTGAATATATAGCAATAGGTTAGGTAATCCTCACGTTTCAAGAGTATCTCATGGTTGAGTAGATTAATTCTCTCGATTTGTCCATAATCCTCACTAAACATATTGGACGCAAAAGAAATGATGGCTGATAAAAAGCTGGAAATGAGTTGTGGTTTGATCAATTCAGTCGAGAATTCATAGGAGTATACCTCAATCCCATCTAGTGTCATAATGATGAGTAACACAGGTACTTCCTCACGATTTGTAGGATTGAGGTCCCATGGATAGATAAATTTTCTAATTAACCCATCAAAGTTAGTATATTTGAATCTTTCGTACACATCATCAGCTGATTTTAATTTAGAACGGAAAGCATTGAGATTATTCAGTTCTATCTTAATTAGTTTGGAAAGCATGAATTCGTCTTTATTATCAGCAGTACTGATGAGAGAAAGTAACAACTTCTCTGCATCTTCAATATGATTAATCATCAAGAATAACTGTGATTTAAGCAGATTTGCCTTTATATTGATCTGAATCAAATCTTCTTTTTCCCCATGCATGATGATCTTATTGATCAACTTCTCTATCTTACCCAATAAATCAGGATTTCTCAGCAGCTGCATCTCTTTTAAATATAGTGAACAGAGATAGAACATGGAATTGTAATAATATTGGGGTTGGATACACTCCATATTGAGTATTGTCTGGAATTCTTCACCTGCTTGGACTAATTCCTTGAATGTCTGTTTTGATTTGCTGAGAATGAAATAACCCTCCATATAGTGATAGTATATGTTGATGAATGGATCATCTGGTGATTGGATCAGAATCTCTTTCATTTTTTGTCTGATTTCATCTGCTGCAATTTCATCTCCTTGGTAGACATAGATCTCACCAATGTTGGTGTAATTAAGAGCAATCATTGGCATATTACCAGTTAGTTTCTGAATTTCTAAACTTTTGAATAAGTACTCTAATGCTTCATCCAGTTTATTTTCGTATTTTAATGCGACCGCGAGATTATTATAAGCAATTGCTAAATATTTTTTATCATCAATTTTCTCCCAAAGATATATCGCTTTAAATAATAAAGGCCTAGTTTTTGCAGGTAATTCCCAATTATATAGAATATTGTTAGATATATGATAGTACATTGCTAACGCTCTATTTGATAGATAGGTATTATCCCTAGCAAATCTATCTATTTCAGGCTCTAGCAAAGATAGGATCTCATTACCTTTGACATACTCACCCTTTGCCCAGTAACAATAGGCTTTTTCTATCAACAATTCTGCATGATGAATAACTGATGTAATATCTTTCAAATAGGTATCAGCGGCCAATAGAGCTTCATTCAAATTTCCAAGAGTTCGGGTAATATGTACTTTTCTTGCCTTACTGAAATCTGAATTTATGCTGTTGAGATAGGCCAAGGCTTCTGAAAGTTTGTTTTGCTCAATTAACCTATCTATCTCTCGCTCTGTAGGCATTAAGTACATTTTACTATTATAGAAAATAAAGTTGTGCGTAATGAACTCATCAATGTCTCAATTCATCAATTCTAACCTCCATTAGGTAATTAACTAATATCCACCTCAATATTTTACCCATAATAGATAGAGTAACTGTTTTTAAATGCTTTATCTTCAAAAATTACTTGGATATGAGTTAATCTTTTATCAATTAACTCAAGGAATAGTACATGACTTATGTCGAAATGATGGTGGCCAGTCTCAAATTTGATAAGAAGACACTGGCTAAAATTGGAAAATCTGATAATTACTCCATGCCAGCAATTGTTTGGCTCTTTATCAGCGCATTAGTAAGTGGAATAGTAGGATCATTAGGTTATGCTCCTTCTGTACCCGGAATGGAAGCATTAGAAGGTCTAGCAGGTCTGATCAATGGATTCATTATTGGACTCTTGACTACATTTGTCCTTGCTTGGGTTTTTAGTATAGTACTAAAAATATTCGGAGGAACCTCCAGTACTATGGCAGTAATTAGGATCATGGGTGCAACTGCTATATGGACCATATTAGGATCCATCCTAAGTATAGTTGGAATTGGGTTTATTGGGTTTATTGGATTCATCGCCTTACTCTTTGGTATTTCAGCTTATTCTGGTAAGGGAATGTTTATTGTATTCATTGCCTTGATTTTATCGTATATCTTGATTGTTGTAATCATTCTATTTGCATTTATTGGCTTATTTGCTGCATTATTTGCACTAATAGGTGCATAGTACTCTGAATCAAATGTCTTAGATTACTTTATTACTCCATAAATTTTATGAATTTTGATATTTTAATATATAATTTTGATATGAGTTTATATTATTTATGCTTTAACGGCGAAATTAAATCGTTTTGGAGTAATGTTATATCTGGCTCTTACCCTGTTAGGGATGTCAATTGATTGGTAGATTACTACTGAGCTAACGAAGGCGATGGTATTAAGAATGAGGAACATAGTAGATTCTAATAGCTCATCTTCAATTATTTTAATATCAAATGCCAGAATGGTTGTACCAATAAAAATCACCAGCACAAATAATATTTGGGTAAAAACTGCATTGCTAAGCATGGCAATCCTTGCCTTGATTAATTTGGATGCGTTTTTATTGATCTCTTGTTTCAGTGATCGGTAATAATACAAGAAGACAAACAAACCGATCAATGCAGAGATAGCAAAACCAAGTTCTAGAAGATTTGTGACATTGTAGTCACCCAAATCAATACTAATGAGGATCCAAGAGAGGATAGCATAAATAACATCCATTGCAATCACAAACGCAATCAATTTCTGTAAACGATTGAATTGCTTCTTACGATCTTCAGGTAGACGAATAATACTTTTTAGAAAGAGATTAGTACCCAAAATCCAATAGATGAAGTAGTTGGTTAATCCAATGAAGAATACACCTCGTTCATTGATATCTTTCCAATCTGCAATGAATTGATCAAGAGTACCTGCCGCTAGAATAATAGGTACAGATAACATGGCCAAAAGCATCATCACATAGGGATTGGTAAGTTTTACCATCGCATTATGAGTTCTTCTCTTCTTCCATACCTTATAGAAAATGAAACCCACTGCAATACTTGCCATTATGGAAAAAATAAATGCGTAGCCATAATAATTAGAGGCAGACCAGTCAATATATGCCATGCTTAGTTACCCCCTAGTTCCTGGCCAACTTCCTTCATGGTGAAGATCAAATCGGCATCATCATATTCAAAAGAATATTTGTTGGCAAAATCAGTTGGATCAGTGCAATCCAGGGATTTATTAGCCATATCAACGATCTGAGCTACGATTTTATGAATTTCAGATAAATCTCCTCCCGATTTCATCAACTCTGCAATTTTACGGGTTGATGTACTTGAGTAGTTACCGTACGCTTCTTTCTTCTCAAGATCAACAACTGCTGCTTCATTCATCTCGTAATGCATCAATTCACCCTCAAAATCAAACCCGGATATATTGTCGATACCTGCAAACACAATCGATCGGTTATCAATATATGGAACATTGAAGGTGAATCCCATAAGAGTCTTAAATTCATCAGGAATGTACTCCAGTATGGCCATAACAAATGCAATTGCATCTGTGTATTTGCCAATCAAAGCGATTTTATTCCGTGTGAAAATGGAATATACAATACTATCAAGATCATTATACTCTTTTAATAGATCCTTGTTTGGTTTGACATGATCTAGACTGATATTCAATTCTACCTCATTTTGTTTATTTGTAGAGCTGTTGAGAAACTCTGTTAGTTGATGTTCGATATTTGCTAGAATGGTGGTGGGATTTTTTGCCTTTCGTGCATCACCAGAAGCTGATAAATGTACTGCAGTATCCACAGATCTGAACACAGACATATAGAGTTGACCCTTATCTATAAAATAGCCACCAAAATATGCTGGAGGGTTACCCATGGGAATAAGACCAGCATACTCCTTGGGGAAAGTGAATGCTTCTCCATTTTTTGCCTCAAGAAATGCTTCTTTCTGTTCTCTCAGGATTAAATTGAGCTTAACATTAGGTATTTTGTACTCGATAAAACTGGAAAAATCCATTTTAACTGACGATATAGAAGTTGCCATTGGTAATGCCCCTTAATCCAGCTTATCAATCAGCCATTCTAAGGCATCTTGAACACCATCTCCATACTTGGCAGAAATGGGTAGGTAAGCTACTGTCCTGTTTTGGAATAGAGCCATATTGAAAATGGTAAGAGCCTCTTTGGGCCCCATCGGATCATGATCTATCAGATCCTGCTTATTCAGTAGAACAAGAAGTGGAACTGTTTCTGGAACAATATCAAGGGCATAGGCAAATTGATTCTTGGAAACCTCATAAATTTCAGGGTTTGAAGACTCACGAACAGTGGCATCTATGACAAAAATGACAGCGTCTGCTTGTTGAACAGCTAATTCCCAGAAGGTTTGTTGATAAAGTTCCTGACCTCCTGTATCAATTGCGTTGAGTTTCCACCCAGAAATCTCAACTGAATTTCTTCTTACCTCGATTCCCAATGTGGTACCGAATTCTTCATGGACAGCTTCTCCTGTTTCCAGGTACTTGACCAGAGTTGTTTTTCCTGCTTTGGATGGACCGATCAAAGAGATCATTGCATCCCTGGATTTTTGTTTCTTGGCAAATATTTTACTTAAGAAAGACATACTATATTCCTCGTTTCAATTTTGAAATTCCCTTACGGGTATATGTATTAACTATACACCACATAGTATATAAGATTTATGCCAAAAGTAAGACCATTTCAAAAATGAAATAGGAAATTTTTTGCATCTGTGCATGTAAACTAATTAGTTGCAAAATTATAGCATAAAATGTTACATATAGGTAAAAATAGGATATTCCTCATTCACATAAAAGTGTTAACGATCAGGGTCAGGTTATAAAATTATTTTAGATGATAAGTTATAGGGTGAAATTGGTATTGACTACTAGCCCAGATTTTATCAAGTCTTGTGATGATCTCTCCTCTATGTTCATGGTTTATCTCATCAAGATATTTACCTAATACACATATTGGAATGATAATAAATTCCTCCTTCTCAAAACTGAAAATATGAATATTTTCTGTATTTTGAGTATAATGTATAATGTAGTCGTTTAGCTGGATAATTTTTGCTTGGTTAATAGTAAAGGTGTTTACTTGCATAGTTAATTCCTCCTCAGATGAATTGTGATAATTCAGACATGTTGGGTAAATACATGTCAACTATTCGCTCAATATTTTTAGCGATGTTATTGGTGTTTGATACGTCTAAAATAGCTTTTGGTGAACATGTAAGCATTATTTCACCAATCAATTTCTTCCCATTTGGCTCTTTTATCAGTTTATCATCAAAGATAAGAATGGTCTCGGCTTGGCTTTTCATCTCTTTAATTCGTTCAATATTGGCCATCACTGTAGGTGAGTTATCCTGGGTGATGTGATGTACAATCACTGAATTTGATCCTGCGATATTAACAATTTTTTCCTTCCATTGGCCAACATAAACGGTGAGATTATCTAATTCAAAAATCGCCATATGATTAGACACAGATAAAGTAGATAGGACCTCATTATTTTTAGGTAAATTGAATAGAATTTGCTGGAAAATCCCTAATAATACTTTTTCGATATTTCTTGAAGTTGTCAGAAATATAAAAGTTGCAGGCTGAATTGATGTGGACAGAACATGATTAATGACCGTATTTGCTATCTTAGCCACATCCTTTTCTAGATTGTTACCCACTCTATCTAGAATCTTAAATTTTCTCACGTCCCCGTTCTTATCGACATCAGCCACAAGGATATGATCAGAATGTACAATTGAAAGGGTCTCAAGGCCACTATCCCCACCAGATGTCGGTACTGGAAGTGCAAATGGCAAAGTACTTTTCTTTGGCTCTTCCTTTTTCTCTATTTCAAGATCTAAAACATCATACTTGGAGCATTTCTCACAGAATATTTTTACTTTCATACGATCACCATTCATTTCAAATTTGAAATGATTGTTCAATAATCACTACATAATAATATGTGTCCACATATTTAAATCTTTTTTTCAACGTGCCCAACAATTACTGAAATATCAATTCAAATTTGAAATACATTTTTGACTAACTGCGATAATCCCTTATCAAGCAATTACAACAGATTCTGTTTGCATTGAAAATCAGGATAAACGGCTAACTCGTTTTTTTATGAAACTAGGCATAGATATGAACCAGTAGAATTCGATTGAGATAATAATTATGATCATATTGTAAAAAATGAACACAATCGAATGATAGAGCGGATCGATATTTCCATCTGGAAATCTATTTAACATGACAAAATTCCAAAAAATAGTTGTATACAATATGTAAATAGCCCCTGTTAAAAATAGAAAATTTAACATGATGAATCGAGCTCTGAGTATACCTTTATTGACTTCTAAGAATTCTCTAAAAAATAAAATCCCAGCAAATATTAATGTGATAATCAAGAATATATACATAATCGTTTCGAATTTAACTGATTTTAGGTAGAAATCATTTATTGTTAATCCAACTGCCAAAATCAAGATAAAGGTGATAATTGTTCGACTCAAATGCTTTCTTCTTCCTTCACGATCTTTCGGAAAATTAATTAGTTGCTGCCTCCAAACAAGCATAAGCAAATAGTACATCACAAAAACCCATAGCATACTCTCAAAGAATCCTTTAAGAGAATATTCTCCAAAAGTAAAAAACCAAATTAAGTAATCAATAAATGAAATGATGAATCTGAAGAGTAAGGCTATCTGTATGCGATACATACCCTTGAGAACAGCTTGAAAATCTTTGAAGTATGTTGCTATATGCCTCACCTTACGGGTGATAAAAAATGAATGTAGTATTCCAAATAGTAGGATTACCAGACTCGATACATACCCAGTATAACTAGTTGAAATAGTCTCTGGTTCCAGGAACAACTCAACTAGGTAATTCAATATGAATATCTAAACTGTTTCCTATAAAATTATACTGATTGAAGGATGAAATACTTTTTTACAATTAGACAATTTTGAATAAAATTCCCTCTTTGATATTAAATCAGTTGACTCAACCATTCTATAACACTTTTCACATTTGTACCATACTTTGCACTAATCGTTTCCACTCCTAATTTCTTAACAGCCAGTTTTTTAATTGGATAATATTTATTCAAATGTTTTGGCGTGATGGGATTGAGCTCTATCAGATCCAGCTTATTCAAAATAAGGATTACTGGTTTCTCACTATCAATTAATTCACAAAATTCCAAATATTGCTCCTTATGTAATTTCAGTAATTCAGGATCATTTTCATTAGTCACTGTTGCATCAAGCACATAAATGATAATATCGCTCTCAGATGCGACCATATCCCAAAAAATATTGGCATAAAGTGGTTGTCCACCTGTATCATATATTTTGAAGTGTATTGAGCCGATATAGAATCCTTTCTCTCTATACTCATAGCCTAAAGTTGATCTAGTATCCTCTTCCTGTACTTCTCCAGTCTCAAGATATCTTATCAGAGTGGTTTTACCCACTCTGCTCGCACCTAGTACACCAATATTCATCTCTTTTCCGGCTTTACTAGTAAACTTATCTTTTAAGGAGGGAGACATAATTATTTTTAAATGAAATTTGATTTAAATCCTATGCTGATAATAGGTTAATATATCATACATGCATACTAACATTATGCAAAATTACAGTTAATTAACTCAATAGGATGACCATTTCAAATAAAAAATACAAGAATTAGTCAAGTAACAGTAAAATATAAATATAATATTATAGTATTTTAATTAGGTGAAAATATGATGGCTGATTCCAAAATTGAAATTGATATTTCAAATCGAAATCTGGTCTTTCTAGACATATATGATCTTTCAGTGATTGAGATGATGACATTAAATTTTCTCGTGGGGCAGAGAGAAGCGATATTACGATATGATGTATACAAACATATGAATAAATTGTTGGGGCCGCTAAAAAAGTTATCAACAGGTTCATTCTATAATTCTCTCATCAAATTGGAGAAAAGAGGCCTTCTAACCTTTGAGCAGATAGATAATGATGATCCCAAATCCTTAGCAGTTCAAACTACAAAGGACGCAAATAAGTTATTAGGCTACATGTTCTATTATTTCACCCAGCATGCCATATCAATTAATCCAAGGCCAAAATATGACCCAGCAGAGATAATTCTCAATGTGGCTGAGATGGATCCTAATACAATATCCAACTTCATGATCATTGATCCTGAAACCGAGACCAATTCAGTATTGATAGAATCCATTCTCCCCTCAGCTGTTTCTACGATGCAGTCCCTAAATAGCATAATAAAACCTAATAAGTTTGATCTGCTTACGGCGAATGAAATGTATGATTACTATATTAAGGGTCCAAATGAGAAATTCGATCTAATTGTCTATCCAATGTACAGTGCAAATCTAGTAAGTACTAGCACCGGATATGAGTCCATACTGAAATGCTCTCTTGATATACTCTCTGATCATGCAAAAATTGTCATTATTTTTCTGGAGGATCCAGCGGATTCAGATCATTATTTTATCCAACATTATCTTAATCGATTACGCGAATCAGGGTATTTCCAAACCCTTGATAAGGATTTTCTAGAATTCAAATTATCAAAAATGGGATTTAGAATTTCAAATAAGGTATCACACGAAGGTGTGAGTTATATTGCTGCGGTAAAGAAGTAGATATTACAAGAATCGTTGGCTCAATATGGTAATTGTATCATCAGGAGAGGTTACACTTATCCCTTCAGTTCTATCAGATGTATAAATCTCAAAATCATTTCCCCCCTCATAGGTTTTGTCTCCAAGGAATAATATCTCATCAAATTCCTTGAGATACTGTAAACAATAAGTTTTATCCCAACCCTTGGGGAAGACATCAAATGAAATCTGACCACCGATGGAGTATTTCAAATCTAAATCCTTGAATTTTTCTTCCAATACAGCCACCATGGATTTTCTGACCCCATTGTTGGAATCATATATTTCGAACTCCTCTCGTTCTTTCTGACTGCAATTTCTACCAATTGGGGAAATATTCAACATACCATTCCTAAATTCAATAAACGTTCCTCGTTTAATGGGTATATCTAGTTCAGATACATATTTTAAAACAAAATTAATCAGAGATTTTAATTTCTCTTCACCCAAATAATCCTTTAAACTCTGTGATGCAAATAATTTACCATTTTTATGTGCCATCAGGCCATTTTCAGAGAAAACATAGGTAAATCTATTTAACACATCCTCTCCCATTTGTTCCTTGATCTTGACCAAATCCGACCCACCAACAATCCCAATTGTTACTTTTTCACGTAATTTCTCAAGAAATTCAAGCATCTTCGGGTCAACTTTATTTCTTGGTTTGGTAAGTGTACCATCAACATCAAAAAGGACTATTCTTTCCATACCATGATATTATTCGAGAGCTTAATAGTAGTTATGAAAGAATCAACCCTTTCCTCGCAAATATTTACAATTTATTGATAAGATTGGCATAATCCTTCTCATTCAATCGTAATTTGTTGTTAATAGATTTCTTAATTTCTTTGGCACATCGTGGGCACTGAGGACTAGCAAGTAACCACTGGTTTAATTCTTCTTCATGGGCAGGATATTTGCAGGATGGACATAGGATGATTATACTCTTTGATGATTTACTGAAATCCTGGTAACAGACCATACATTTCAGATCCTCTTTGATAACATTCCCACTGGGTATATACTTCTGATCAAGTGCTTCTCGTCTAGCAACTGCTTTAGGTTGGGAGATGAGCTCAATTCCATCACCTATGGTTGCGGCTGGTTTTCTTGATGTTTCCTTACTTGAGGTCTGTGAACGTGCTTTGGAGTTAGTGGGTTTCTGTGAACTGTTTGTAGCTGTTGTACGTCTGCTTGTAGGCTGTCGAGTTCTTGAACTAGGTTGGGGTTTTTGGGATCTGCTCTGAGTTGGTACTGATTTGTATCCTCCAGAGGGTCGAGTGGGGATAGAGCGTCGATCAGATCTCTGTGAGGGACGAACAGGTTCTGTACTACTTGATGCAGGTATGCTTTGTCTTCTTGTTGGAGTACGTCCTATTGCATCCATATATGCTCTTCGTTCTCGATCATGACCTGGTGTTTCTTTCTTCTTAAATCTGGGAATGACCAGAATACTAAGAACTTGATAAAGATAAATGATGACAAAAATTAAACTGAAAAGTTCTATATATTGAAAAACTAGAGCAATTAACACAATTATTGCAGTAACTGTGGAGTGAATAATGAGAGGAAGAGTAATCGTACCCATTATTTTCCTTCTTACAATAAAGCCAGTATATCGTTTGTTGTAGTATCGATGTGTCATCACCGTGAAAAGAATAAGATAGGGAATGGTGAAGAGAGCAATCACATTTCCCTCCAATTCTAACATTCCTTCTGTTTCATAATAGGGCAATGAACCTAATAATGAGAAAAAATCAGTGATCACCATCGCCAAACCAGGTAGAATTAAAAATTGAGAACTAGCTATGACGGCTCCATGTCGTTTGTAGTATCGCCACTCCACAATTAGATGAGTGGCAATGGTGAGTAGACTGGTTAAAATTAATACTGAAGCCGCAAAATCCGGGTCATCGGCGAGGAACCATTCCAGAAGGGAAAGAACAGAACCGATAACCAAAATGCTGATCTGAATCTGCGATTTCATACTATCCCCTCACACAATCACCTATATGTACAACATTATCAGAACTCGAAATATTGCTGTGATTCTCCACGTAGTGCTGGTTGGATCAGATTGATGATATTATGGGCTGCATCCTGAGTAAGACCATCTAGCTCACATGATAATTCAGTATATGATTGCTGGAGTGTCGCCCTAGGTTCAGTATTTCTGAAAACACTGAACCCAAAATCGGATTTAGAAATCTCAGTTGGATCCACCACAATAGCAATAGATTTCTCCCATAATCCCTGATATCTTGCTTGGGTTTCATAATCATCTATAGACATGAACCGACCGTAGGATGGATGAGAATGGTACCAACCAACAATATAAGCATTGGTTCCAGCAATTTTGGTTATTATATCTGTGAAAGCCTCTCCACCCAGTATCTTCACAGATACTGCATCCCCATGACCCACAGGCCATGAATCTGTAACTACTATCTGTTCTATTGGTGTACCTTCATTTTTCACATACCCAGTAAGCAATCCTATGACCTCAACCCACTTCTCAGGTTTAATAGCAGGATTGGCATATTTCTTAGCATGAAGAGACATTTTAAGGTATGCTTTGGAGTTGACACTTACAAGTGGGGTTGGATGAGTATCAAGTTCTTCTTCATCAACAAGTTCTACATTATGATCCTTTTCATGTTCAGAATTTGATAGATATTCCACCTTTGGAGGTAGTTCCTCAACATACTCGGATAGTTTGGTCTCAATCTTCTCTATTCTATCAAGAAGAGCTAGATACTCTTCAGGTACTCCTTGCATACTAATCCCATCCCTTCTTTGCGTATTTCTTGGTGATCTGTTCTGCCTTCTTGCTGAACTCCTTCTTATTCTTCATCACCTGAAGTGCTGCCTTTTTATTAAAAACATCATTTGGATTGAAAAATGCTCCATCTACGTTGAGCATAGCAATTATCGACTGTACAACAGTACCGATATTCTTTGCTGGGCTCCATCCACCTGGTTTACCTACTAGTTCCTGATCTACTAACGCTAAGCAGATATTTCGCTTACCCTGATATTCAGTTGGGTTCGGCCAGAAATTCGGATGCCAGATAGGAGTATGAAGACGCACATATGGAGGCTTGTACGGGTAATTGGGGCCGTATTTCACTTCCAATTTGAACATGCCTTTGGAATAAGGGGTATTTTTAGGTCCTTCAAAGGTGATGGCCAAGTGTTCAACAGACTTCTTGGCATCTCCTGGGAAAGCCTTCACCTGTTTAATGACTTTCTTTTTATGTAATTCTCTAAGGATCTTGTAATCATTCGAAATTCGTTGTGCTCTCAATGACATGGTATTAGTTCTCCTTACCAATCAATCTGTGTTATTACTTATAAATATAACTAACACACAAATACAAAAATGCAATAATTTAAGTTAGAAAATAAATTCAAGAAAATAGTGTACAAATATACAACTCTGTCTAGAATAAGCTGTAACAATGCTTTATTATATGCTTAAAATAATTCAATTATGGATTGGCAAATCATTTTTCCGATTTTCACAACCACTGTATCCTTTCTCTTCTTTGTCTCTGTAACTGAGCAATATTTTAGAAAAAGGAAACCACAACAGCTTTTTTGGTCCATTTCCATGTTTCTCTTCTGCATTACCGCAGGTGCTGAAGCTGTCAGCTTAATCGTTGGCAATTGGAATACAATGGTATATCGTACCTATTATCTTCTGGCCGCAATACAAGTTTCCTTAATGGGTGCTGGGCTTCTCTACCTTTTCACAAGGAGAAATGTAATTCATGGCCGAAATGCTGCCAAGGCAGTTCTGATTTTCTGGGGAATTTGGTTGTTATTCTCATCAATGTATATCTCTAGAGATCCGATCTTCTACTGGGTCTATTACCCAAGTATCATACTAATACTGTTATCCCTTGTTTATGTAGTGATTGATTTCATTGATCGAAAAAGAAATACTTCGGTAACCATTTGCAGTTCTTGCAAGAAAGAAATGGAGGAGAAGTGCAAGGAATGTGAATGGGGTAAACTTATTGAAAGCTATCAATCTTCCTCCTTCAACAGGTTTTGGCAAAAGATCTTTCAGAATGACAATTTTGCTCACTTGTTTGTAATTAATATTCTCTTCATTTTTGTGTTGATGAATTTCTTTGTATGGACTTCCCCTCTTGAGGAGAGCCTCCTCCGAACGGGGAAAGAAGTTAGTGGAATTCCGTGGCAACCTCAAGGCTTAGTTGATGGGCCACGTGCAGTGATCCGGTTGTTCTCTCCACTTAATACCGTACCCGGTGCTATTGCTTTGATTGGTGGAGGAATTTACTCCTATGTTTCTTGGCAACGTGCTATCAAAAGAAATACTGGGAAGTATGATCTACAAAAAGGAGTGTTCAATCTCTATATTGCCATCGGTGCATATGTACTCGGAATTGGGGGTACATTATCTGGATATCAACTTGGTACACTTTATATTTCTGAAGTTATTTCAGTTGCCTTCATGTATTTTGGATTTCTTGAATCTGATAAAATCACGTACAATGTTCTTAGAAATCTATTCAGTTTCAAATTTAAGAAAATCGGCACTCAAATTAGCTCAAATTGATTATACAATCTATTCAGATAAATAAATATCATCAGAAGTGCAAATGTGAGTTCTAACCTAGCTGATTTACTCAATCTCACTCAGAATGAGGAGAAAGTCTATTCTGCATTATTGGAGCAGCCTAATGCTGATCCCCTGGTCTTAGCAAAGAATACAGGCCTCCCTAGAACAAGGATCTATGATATTTTAACCAAATTAGAAAATAAACAACTAATCGATAAAAAAACAAATGGCATTCATGTAATCCCTCCTAAACAGGCGATAGAACTGATACAGGAAAAAATAAGAAAGGAGACGGAGAGTAAAATTGATGCATTAGATGAGCTCGGATATCAATTAAGCGAAGTATGGAGACAAGGAGCGGTCAATGTGATTATCCCAGGTGTTGAGATTTATACCTTTCAAGATATAGAGGCCAAGTATTTATCAGAACTCAAGGATATTGATTCAAAAGTATTTATTGCAGCTTCTGGTAATTCTATGGGAGGAATTGATTGGAAAAAGAGTGGAGAAACCCTAGCTCGGGCTGCTTTTGTAAAAAAAGAACTTGATATTCGGTACCTTTATGCTGATCAAAGTATGGCAGATCGAATGGTGCATGCTTTCAAGCACTATATTCCCTTCAAGAATCTTAATATCAGCATAAAATCAAATTCTGAGCTCATCTCAAGCTTCATCATCTTAGATAATAAACTCTACATATTTTTCATGGGAACTGATACCTATGAAACAAAGGTCTTAACTGCCATGAGCAGCCAATTGGTAAAAACCTTTGAGTGGATTTACCAACGACTTTGGGAGGAGGGTCAATAAGGTATAAAATTGATCCCTAGAGAAAAAATATCCAGAAATATATAGACAATTACAACCTCTTAGCCATTTTTTCATCAAATTTATTGCTCTATCAAATACGTGCATGGATTATCCTTATCTGTATCTTTAACTCGATGAATACTGATGCTGAAAAAAGATTTGTATCAGATGTTAATCCAGATATTTTTTATCACCACCGTACTGACTTCAATCTCCATAGTTTTCTATATTTGGCAAGTGATCGATTTTAATGTTTTTCCCTTTTTACTTGTATCCATTATATTGCTTGGTGTATCAATCCTACTCTATCGTAGAGAGAAAGAGAATATAGATAAACCAACAGAACAAGAAAAGAAGAGTTATAGTAGAATCTTGAGTGAAGGGAAATTGCAATAATTAGGGATATCGAAAATTACATTCCATTAATAATAACGAGCTGAGTGGGATTTGAACCCACGACCAGCGCATCCGCAGTGCGCCATTCTTCCAACTGAACTACCAGCTCTTTGAAGAGAAAATTAATCTCCTCACACTTCAGTACTCGATCTATAATTAAAATGAATCGTTAGTTCACATGTCAAAAAGATACTTCGAATAAATTTTATTAAATTATACTCAATTAGATGTAATGGTCACGAATAAGTTAAGATGACAAGTACCATAGTAATTGCAACATGTTAAAGATTCGATTTTTGATGATAGTTCTCATATTTAGCTCCATACATGTAGTATCTGCAGAGCTATTTACTCCGACCCTGGATGGTGCCAAAGGTGCAGGAGAGTATACTAAAGCTAACAGTTATCAAATTACCTTCACTGATATTGATACCCAAGAACAGGAGACAGGAACACTTTATGTAGGGAGAGACACCTCAGATTATCACCTTGCGCTTGAGATCGATTATCCAGCAACAGATGAATTGGGTGCAATTGCTTTTGCTATCACCATTGCAGAGAAAGATCCTTCAGATACACAGATAATGGATAGAAAGATTGCCATGTATAGCTACAATTACACTACAAGCTCTTGGATCTCACAGTTTGCAGATCAAAATGAGAAACAGGATACAAAAGAAGTACAGAATGAGACTATAGATGGGGTCAGTGCATCCAATATTATCGGAGATAAATCCTTCTTCGAGATGAGTATTCCCTTCTCTCCATCTGATTCAGAACCCTATGACCGACATTTAGATTCAAATGAAGAGGTTATTGTTGTCTTCACCCATTATCGGGCCTATTATGATGCAGAGGATAATACACTATTTGGGTTCCATGCCATTTCTGATGCCTTTTATTTCATGATTCAAACAGATTCAGTTGCTCTAGAACTTGATTCAGAAAGAATTAATACTGAGGAAATAGGTTTAGGACTTTTCTTCTTTGTTGCCATCCCAATTACAGTAATCATGAAGAAGCTGAAATCGTGAATTTCAGATAAATCATTATAGCTAGGGCCCTTAATGCAACTAGAGGGGCAAAAGTCACTTCCAATCCTGTTAAGACAATATTCACAATAATAAGTGATTTCTTCCTTAGTACTAAAAATACACCTAATCCAAAGATTTCTGCAAAATGAAGGGCGAAAAACATCTGAGGAGTAATGAAAAAGATAGAATACTGAGATACACCTAATAGCTGACTAAAAACAGTACCAATAATGAGAAATACAAGCCTATCCTCACCTTCTCCAACCGTAGTAAGAAAATAACCGAGTCCAAGTCCGATCACTGCTAATGAAATTATTATAATAAGCTCCATTTTGTTCAATTTGCTGTTATACAGATAGACGATTATACAAATGAGAATAAATAATTCAAATAGTGATCCAAGATATGTGTTATAGGCATTTATTTGGAGTATATTCATCAAATCAATAATAATTATAGCAGTTAACGTCAATCGATAATAAAACAGGGATTCTTTATTGATTAAGTACAAAGGAACTAAAGTGGCAATGGATCCCAGTAAAACTGCATAGCCATAAACAGTGGTATTGTAAGTCCAGTCAATTGCCCTTAGAAGTGTAAGCGTGGTAGAAATGAAAATTGCGATAGTAAGAACTTGTTGCCATCGCTCAGTTGTTGGTTCTACCATAGCAATAATGAGCACCATAATGGGAATCAAAAGAATAAGTGACCAGATTTCCACTGAGGGTAAAACAATTTTATGCATCGAAGTAGTATCGGTCATCAAAATATAGATTATATTGAGTATTAAGGTGATAAATATGATCTTATTTTGATGGGTACTTATGATATCTCTGTACTGATTGAGCTTCATCATATTTTCATCTCCCATGTTTAATTAATAAATTATCTATTATTGTATTTTGGATTTCTTTATTTTGATTAAAAAGGATTTATTAAGGTCGCTTCTAACCTTCCTTCAGAGATGTCTTTTGCAAAAGAATCATCAATCTATGCATTAATATGGTTATTACCTGGTGGATCCATCTGGTTACCTTTATTTCTAGTAGCAAAACGTTTATACATCAGAAGAAAATAGGTCTACAGGTTTTCTAACATATTTCGATGCTCTTCTTTCAATGATATTTTTGAGTGATTTTCATAATCATAAAGTACTTGGACAGATTTAGCCTCTGCATATACATCTTTGGATATACTATCATACATGATATATTCAAATTCCCAGCTAGAAGTACCGATACGACCTATTGACATCTCAACAGTTACCATGGATCTAAGCAAAATTGGCTTCTTGAAATTAATCTCAATTCTAGCAAGTATAAAATTGAAGTCTTGGGGTCGACTATCAGAAAAGATAGTTAAATACCAATCACTTCTTGCTACCTCAAGATAAGTCGAGAAAACCGCATTGTTCACATGCCCAAGTCCATCAGTATCCCTAAAACGAGGCTTTATCTCTACTTTAAATGGCATAATATACAAAGTAAAAGGTGATTCATAAACTTAGGTATAAGGGAGTGATTAATCTACTTCATACCATTTGTGATACCCACCAAGAATGGTAGTATGTAGCATAGACTGATTATGTGAAGTAGGAATTACCATTTTCTCTTCAGCAGTATAATTTGGGTCAATGAATACAACTTTTTCAATCTCAGATAGCGAGAAACTTCTTGAGGGATTAACCTCAGGTATTACAACCAAATATGGTTTAACAGCAGCAATGGTTTTATCGAGATACTTCAATCCTCTTTTATCTAGTGGGAAAAGTATGCTTTTCTTTTGACTGAGACCTATAATAATTGCAAGTGGATTTGTTGCATCAATGACAACCTCTTCCTGCTTCTCCTCTTTTTTAGGTAGATTCTTGGCTAGATGAATTGGATTAAGTTGTTGACCCAATTTCTTGCCAATTTTGGAGAATTTCTTCAATGGTTTTTCTTTTTCTTTTATCTCTTCCTCCTCCTCTTCTGTTTTCTCCAGATCCAAGGTCTCTTCTGGAAGTTCCTCTTTATAGACTGGATCGATGCTCAGACCATCAATCACCTCCTCAGTAAAGCCTAGGATTCTAAGTTGCTTAACAGATAACCCTGCTTCTTTGAAGAAAACGGCAGATTTCTTGTTGGTGATAATAGGGAGGTTGGTTTGTTCTGCAATTCTTGTTGTTCTAGTAAGCATTTCTGGATGGATAATCGAAGTCTGCATGGCCAGAATATGTGTAATACTTTGTGGATTGAGTTCTGCTTCATCCTCAGATGCAGTAGTTGGAAGTCTAATATCTTCACTTGGATTGATTAGAATGTGTATTCTCTTCTTGTTTTTTCTACCCTCGGTGAAAATCAATTCCATACAGTTGTTCCTGTAACAACGAATGTAGATGGCCATCCTAGTAATCAGATTATAAGCAGATTATAAAAATTTGATTCAAATGCTATAGAAGCTTGATTATTTTATCAAATAACAGAAACTATTCTGAAGAACTTAAAAATAAAAATATGAAGAATTATTGGTGGATCATATCAACAAAAATTGAATTTTATTAACAGGCTAAAGAACTAATTAATCTACTATGTTGAACTAATACTTGATTTTTGGAAGTAATTTCGCATTCCTTTTTGTTTACTCCATAAACTATTATTTAAGAAAATACTACGAGCAAATATGGATTCAGTAGAACTCATGGAAGCTAGCTTCAACATATTCTACCTCTCATTTATTGCTATAATAGCAATACTCATGTTAATAAAACGTGATCATGAAAAGGCTAAATCTACTAATTATGCTCACTTGCTTATGTGGGCATTTGTACTCCTAGGTTTGGGAGATTTTGGTCATGTGGGTTTCAGGACTTTGGAAATTTTTGGTGTAATTGAATCAGAAACTAATCTTGTTGGCTATGGTGCTTTTGCCACTGCTACAACGGTGACATTCTTCTATATGCTTTTCCTTGAAGCCTGGAGAAGATTTGCTCAACAGGAAAAGGATACGAAATACTGGATTTTACAAGGAGTAGGGATCTTGAGATTGATTATCATGATGTTTCCACAGAATGAGTGGAGTAGCTCTGTACCACCACAGGAATGGGGATGGCTAAGGAACGCACCACTGACCATTCTTGGAGTATCTGTTGCAATCCTATATTTCAAATATTCAGAACCAGGAACTTATGCTCGCAAGAGCTCATATGGAGTGTTTGCCTCCTATGCATTCTACCTGCCAGTTATCTTATTTGTGCAGATTTGGCCCATGGTAGGAATGCTGATGATCCCAAAAACAATTGCGTACATGTACGTGGCATGGATCACTCGTAAAGAATTTTATGTCAATTGATTATCATATGTAATTTTAATACTATCAACACTATTCATAAATAGTCTTTAAACTGTTTTATTATGTAAAAAATAATGAAAATTAGGTTTCCGAATCATCAGTTCTAAATATTCAGATTTCAGTTGGAGTTTTAGTAAAAATGAACAGCTGTGATCTTATTTTTAAATATTGAAGCGAGATAAATTATTTTACAAAGTAAACCTAATTTACGTGGAATATCTTAAATATTCGACTTTACCGTCTTCATTATGAATTCGTTTTGTTATTCATGTGGTTCACCACTGAAAAAAAAAGCAGATGTGTGTGGTGAATGTGGATCATCAGTACAAACACCATCAATACTAGAACACTCTGTTGATAATATCAACCCCCAAAAAATGAATAAAAATCCTGCATTATTTCCTGAATATGAAAGAATGGATATTATGCCGAGATTGCCAGCTATGCAAGAACTCAAGGGGAGGGGAAAGTATACCATACTTCGAAATTGGATTTATATGAACGCAAAAATGTCTCTTTTTGAAGGTGAAAATATCGATATACAGAATTCAAAACCAGTGTTAACAAGTTATGGTCCTAGTCTGGCCATGAAAACTATTTTCAGAAATGTTTTTCTGATTGTGATAGGGTTTATCATTTGGATAGGAGCAATAATCTTCACTGCAAGCCTTGGCGACAGCATGATGGTTGTACCTGCCATGTTGGGAACAATGTTAATGATGAGTATTCCTATTTTCATAATTTTCTTTGGGGTGAAGTATCTTCAAATTACAAATCCTGAGACAATTGAAGGGTATTATGATGTGAAAAGGAGAACAACCTCTTTTAAAATAAAAAAATGTGTAGCCAAAGACCTTGGATTTCATCCAACAGGTACTGTTACGGTGAAGGTTCGCAAGGCACTAAGAGAACATAAATCGAAAGTACACATAATTCATCCCGAAAGGATGTTTGAGTGCAGTTTAGAACTTACTCCAAAACAAGAGTACACTGAGATAGACATCAATAACAATCAGAAACAGAAACAAAAGTATTCACATATAATTAGAGTTCACGAGTTTGGTGATGAGATATTTTTTCTGGAGCACGAGTACGTAAAGGATAAACTAGGTATTGGGCCCCTTTCCACTTTTTCTGTCGGATACAATCCTCGCATCTATCTTGAATTAAGAAGAGAAGAGGATCTTGCTTTAGCTTTTGCAATTTCAAGTCTAATTATCGATGGTTTCTGGTCGTTACCTAAAAAAGGTTCAAACGCAGCAGTATTAATATAAAATCTAAGTTCTTACAATAAAGTTATCAGTTTTATTATTATATTTTTGGAACATCCTTAAATTGCTTTTTCACTTCATCTCTAATTATTTTCCCCGAGGCATTCTGAGGAAATGTAGTATAGCTACGATATTCTCTTGGAACCTTGTACCCAGCTAAATACAACCTACAGTACTTCTCCAATTCTTCAAAAGATATGTCAGAATCGATGATTATTGCGGCTACTACCCTCTGACCCCAGAGATCATCATGCATTCCAAAAACTATAGCATCCTTAATCGCATTATGGGAGATTAAAACTTGCTCGACCTCAGAAGGCACTATATTCTCTCCACCGGATATGATCAAATCTGTTCTTCTCTGTAATACTACAAGATGCTTTCCATCAAAATACCCCAAGTCTCCTGTTTTGAAGTATCCATCAACAAAACTTACCCTATTCAACTCATCCGCCTTGTAATACCCAGAGGTTACCATTTCACCCTTAACCAAGATCTCACCGTATGTCTCTCCAGCAATGAGGTTAATCTTTATCTCCATCCCTTTCAATGGAAAACCAACTGATTGTGGAAATTTTTCCAAAATTTCAGTTGTTGCTGTTGCTGCTTGTGAACAGGTTTCAGTCATACCATATGTAATTGCTATGGGAAGCTCATGTTGAAGTGCCCATTGTACCATAGATCCTGGAGTATGGGCACCACCGATCAATATACACCTCATTCTAGATGAGATGATGGGTTGAGTATATAACCGTTTGAACATGGTAGGAACGACAGAAATCATGCTTACTTCATTGTTTACGATTTTCTCTCTGATTACATCCTCATTGAAAGATGGCATCAAGATCATACTTGTTCCATTGATACAGCTTCGGAAAACAATCTCAAGTCCTCCTACATGATAAAGTGGAATACAATTAAGCCAGGCATCATCATCTCGTATACCTAATAATTCTGCTGAACTTCTGGCACTGGAATAATGATTTTCATAGCTTAGCATCACAGCTTTTGGATGGCTTGTTGTTCCTGATGTGAAGATTATACTATGCAGAGCCTTTGGATCTATATCTTCCCTTGGAAAATCTGTTCTTTCCATCTCCTTCAATTCATATACAGATATGGAACTTAATTCACCCATATCCTGATCTGCAAGTAAATATTGAACATCAGCATATTTCATCCTTGGAACTAACTCCTTGTTGGATAATCGAGTATTCAATGGTATGAAGACAGCCCCTAGTTCTATAAGTGCATAGATGATATATACGTAGAGAATGGAATTACGTAAAAAAACTCCAACGTGATCTCCTCTCCTAATTCCTGCAGTATGCAATTTATCTGCATACATCTGACTTCTTTGAAGAAGCTGACTATAGGTAATGGATTTATCCTTGTAGTATACTGCGATACGATCGGAGTACTTTGAAGCAGAATGATGTAACCAATTTTTCATCTAAATCACTATACCTATGAAAAAGAGTAAAGAGTAGATCATACTCAACTGGGCAGTACCTGCTAATGTCATGTTCATTATCTTACCCTCATTGCTTTTCCATATATTTTTCACAAGAGGAACTGCCTTAATTATAGATAATAATGGAAGAAAGATCCAACCCGAAAAATCGTATTCTAAGAAGAAAAGCAGAGGAATGGCAAAAGAAACAATCAATAGCAGCAAATAATAGTACTTGGAAAGCGTATGTCCCATTAATACTGCGAGGGTAAACTTACCTACTTCCTTGTCTGTTTCAATATCTCGGTAATTATTAACGACTAAAATGGCTGTGATGAGTAATCCTGGTGGAACTGCTGAAAGAAATACCAATAAACTAATTGCTTTTGCCTGAACATAATATGTACCTCCAACTGCAGCTAAACCAAAAAAGATGAAAACAAAGAGGTCTCCAAGCCCAATAGTTGATAGAGGAAAAGGCCCACCGGAATATAGTACTGCAAAGATAAGAGAGAATACACCTATCAAGAGAATAACCAAACCTCCTACATAAATGAGATAGAGACCGATGATCATTGCTAAAAGAATGTTGATAATGATACCATTCTTCAACTCCTTCAAACTCACCAGACCTGATGCAGCCACCCTAGTGGGACCTTTGCGTTCTTCTGTATCATAACCCTTGAGATAATCATAATAATCATTGGCAAGATTGGATAGTATCTGGATCAATAAAGAACCGAGTATTGCAGCTATTGCTGGAAGAAAAAGAAATGCATCATCACGAATAGCCATGGCTGTACCAACCAATACAGGTGAGACTGCAGCAGGTAGTGTTTTCGGTCTGATGGCGAGTAACCAGATTTGGAATTTGGAGAGTTGTATCTCTTCACTCACAATTCTCCCTTTTAGTTGTATATTAAGAAGAATACGATACTTGAATTGATATTATCAAAGAAAATTGATTATGAATTAGAAATCTAGGCACACAAAAGTAGATTCATGAACAGAAAATGCATTGCTGAGATAAAAATTGATAGAAATAGAAGAATCGGAAGCAAGAAATGAAATTTACTCTTCTTCACCTCTGGTACTTTGGTTAAGATCACTCCTGCAAAGGTTATCAGATAGGGAAAGTATGAAAAAATCCCTGCCTGTAAGGTATCAACAATGTTAGAGCCATTGAGTATCCTATTTGGAAACCTCCATTCATATTTAATGTAAGTTGTTCCAAGTAAGATGATTAGAAGAACATAGTACAAGAAAATTGGTTTCTTAGCTCGTTCACCATGTTTTACTAGTAATTTTGAACTGAGTAATCCTCCAATGAGACCTGAAGTACACCAGATTATCCTACCTGCAAGGTTAAGATCATAGTGCATACAATGACTTATCCATTGTACCCAGAATAAACTACTGGCCAGTATAATTCGAGAATCACCATCATAATTTGAGGGTGCAGGAGTGAATCCAAATAGAATAGTATCAATTGCGAGTACAGCTAATAGTCCAATATGAATGATGATGAGACCAATATATGCTTTTGTATTCACAATATACTATAACAAGAGTACCAGTTAAATTCTTCTCGAAATCTCTGATAAAATGATTATCAAATTGATCGAGGTATTTTATGAAATGTACTCGTTCATCAGTAGTAATCTACTTAATTCCATACTAAGGCTGTGAACTAGAATGATAAAGTGGAATACAGTCAAGGAATATCAAGATATCACCTATAAGAAATGTGAGGGGGTTGCAAGAATTGCATTCAATAGACCTGATGTAAGAAATGCGTTCAGACCACGTACAGTTTTTGAATTATACGATGCCTTTCTTGATGCAAGAGAAGACCATAACATTGGAATAGTATTATTAAGTGGTGAGGGACCATCAAGCAAGGATGGAAAGTGGGCCTTTTGCAGTGGGGGAGATCAAAATGCTCGAGGACATCAGGGATATGTTGATGATGATGGTGTACCAAGATTGAATATACTTGAGGTACAGAGGCTAATGAGATTCATGCCTAAAGTAGTAATTGCTGTTGTTCCGGGTTGGGCAGTTGGTGGTGGACATTCTTTACATGTTGTTGCTGATTTGACATTGGCCAGCAAAGAACACGGTTTATTTAAGCAAACGGATGCTGATGTTACCAGTTTCGATGGTGGATATGGATCTGCATATCTAGCCAAAATGGTTGGTCAGAAACGTGCTCGTGAGATCTTTTTCCTAGGCAGGACATATACGGCACAAGAAGCATATGAAATGGGTATGGTAAATGCAGTAATCCCTCACGATGAATTAGAAGATACCGCTTTTCAATGGGCACAAGAGATACTAGCTAAGTCTCCCACATCTATTAAAATGTTAAAATTTGCCTTTAATTTGACTGATGATGGCATGGTTGGCCAGCAAGTATTTGCAGGTGAGGCCACTCGACTTGCTTATATGACTGAAGAGGCAAAAGAGGGGAGAAATGCATTTTTAGAAAAAAGAAAACCAAATTTCAAGGATATAAAGTGGATTTCTTAAGAATATACTATATAATCATATAACAATACTATCATTTTCCACATTGTACTCGGATAAACTATATAAGAGAGAACACCAATATAATCACACTATTCTAGAGGTTAAAAATATGAAAGAAAAAGAATTTTTCCTAGTAAATTTAGAGAATGTTGATTGTTACAGCCCAAATGGTGTATTATTGGGTAAGATTATCAATTTCAGCTTCCATCCCGAGGAATATAAACTAAAGCATTTCATAGTTAAGACGGCAGGTAACACTGAACTTGCCTTTTCTATAGATGAAATTAACGAGTTTATACCCGGTAGAATCACCTTGAAACAAGGTTCGGATCATCTGAAGTATGCGTATACACTTGAAGAAGAGGAATTCTTCAGAAAATTCCGTGATTTTGATGTGGTAGATAGCGATAAAGAGCTAATAGGCAAGATCACTGATGCTGTATTTCATACTGATAATCGAATCAGCTTCATTGTTGGACCCATAGGTAATGTGTTTCAGAGGCTAGGGTTACAAGAGAAGGATGAATTCATTCTGCCTACCCCCCTTATTTCAGATATTGAGAAAGATCGGATCAAGATCAACAGGACTAAATCTGAATTGCAGAAAAACCTTACCTCTCAGGTGATGGAGAAAGCATCACCTCATGAAATTCCATCAAATGAGATAAAAGATCCCAGGATTTATACCAGAATTATGTAATAATGAACTCAAAAATAGTTGTTTCATCTTTATTATGTAAATTCTTTTCAAACATAACTTGCATAGTATCCATAGAATTCGCCTTTAAGTAATTAAATTTGTAAGCTTTAGCTAGATCTTTGAATTCCATTCCATGAGGCATCACAAAATAGTTCTGAAATTCGGGTTCGAATTGTGCAATTGGTAATCTTTGAAAAATGCCACCACCATTATTATTGATTATGAAGATGTTCAGATATAATTGAAATTTCATAATTTCAAGTAATGCATTACTGTTATGAATAAAGGATTGGTCACCAATAATCAATGATATCTTGCCACCTTTTGCTTTAGCTAATCCAGAAGCTATAGATATAAGTCCATCAATACCACTCAGGCCCCTATTACTATAGATATGAAGATTTTTCTTATCCTCAAAAATCATCTCATCAACCAGCCTTATAGTAAGTGAATTTGATAGGTACACATCTGAGTTATTTTTTATATTTGAAAATATACTCCTCACAACCTCAGATTCATTAAATTTCACTGATGAGATATTTACCTTTTGATGCAATTTTTTCCACTTCTTCAACCAAGTATTCTCTTTATTCTGTATCTCATCGATTATACTATCCAAAACAATTTGGGGATTAGCTTGAATATAGAGTGAGTAGGTCAGACTAGAATCTTTTATAGAATTACTCGAGATAAGTATTTTTTCACATGCAGTTTCTTCAACAAATTGCATTAATGAGTTGGATGTTATGGATTGATTGAAGATAATGAGTAAATCGGGCTCAAATTCCTCCATCTTGAGTATTGCATTGTAGCTATCGAATACATTGATTGATGATGTATTGAATCTCAAACCTGACGCAGCATCTGCGAGTATTGGATATCCGGTCACCTTGGAAAATTGATAGACTTGATCTGCAAAAATGATTGGTGCAGGTGTTGAACCTGCAATAATTATTCCACGTTCAGATTTGTTAATTTTCGATACTAGAGACTTCATAACATCATGATCCAAGCCTTCCATCAGTCGTATTATTTTTAGGAAGGGGCCATCTCTACCAATACGTTCCAGATCACCCAAATACTTTGTATTGAGTGGTCTAACACTTTTTATTGGCTCAAGTGGTTTTCTAAATGGGAAATTAAGATGAGCTGGACCTTGAATTCCAAGAGTACAATGGTAGTAGGCCTTGTCAATACTCGTTCGAAGTGCTCTTATCGTCCGTGGAAGTGGTTCAGGTTCAGGTAAACTAATCTCTTCAAAATATACATTACTGAAGAATTTTACTTGATCCATGGTCTGGTTAGCCCCACTTTTTCTTAGTTCTTGAGGTCGATCTGCACTTAATATGAGCAATGGGATCTCAGAATATTGAGCTTCTAAAACGGCCGGGTGGAAATTGGCTAAAGCTGTTCCTGAAGTACATACGATAACTGATGGAATTTTTGTATACATAGCCAATCCTAATGCAAAAAATCCTGCATTTCTCTCATCCACGAAGGGTAGAGTAGTAATGCTACTACTCGCCAGTGCAAGGGTTAATGGTGTTGATCTCGATCCGCCACCAATGCAAGCATAACGAACTCCAAGTTTAACTAATTCATCTACAGTGATTTCTGCCCATAATGTGTTTTCATTCAAGATTTAAAACCTCCAGAATAGGATTTAACTTCATTTTTGTTTCATGCCATTCTCTTTCTGGTTTGGATTCTTCAACTATACCTGCACCTGCAAATATTGTCATTTTTGAACCAGTTATCTTAGCAGAACGTAAAGCTACCACAAAATTACCCTCATGTACTGACTTTATAATTCCTATGGGTGAAGCATACCAACCTCGATCAGGTTCCAATGTTTGAATTAATTTGAGTGCAGTTTCCAGTGGTTTGCCACCAACTGCTGGAGTAGGGTGAAGTTTTTCTACAATTGATATCAATGATTGATCACTCTCTAGTCTCCCAGTAATAATGGTTTTCAAATGCTGTATATTAGGCAATTTGAGAATTCTAGGTTCCTCGTCTGTATTCAATTCGATACCTAATTCTCTGAAATTTGAGAGAATTCGTTCAACTACAATTTGATGTTCTGATCTCTCCTTGGGGTCGTTGAGTAAAAGAGATGCGAATTTCTTATCCTCATCCTGAGTATTTCCCCTAGCAATACTTCCTGCTAGAGCAACTGTTTTGATTTCTAAGCCAGTTTTATCAACGAGTAATTCAGGGCTAGCTCCTAAAAATGCATTAAATGGATCAAGCATGAAAAGAAAACAATATGATGATGAATATCTATTCTGCAATCGAGTAAATAAGGTATATGCATCTATTTGGCTTGAAATAGATACTGATCGTGCCATTACTACCTTTTCAAGTGCTCTCTTACTTATTTGATCTTTACATCTATTGATGTTTTCTTCCCAGGTGTGATAATCCATCTCTTCCATAATTGGACCTGTAATAATCATCTTCTCCAAGGCTCTTTCGGCAAATATATCATCTAAATCTGGCTGAATCTGGTTACTATCATGATTAATAATAATTTCTGTCTTATGTTTGTCACCGATTAACTGGATATTCCCCATGATGAACATTCTACTATCAAAACCCTCCCAATTCTCAGAGTTTTTACCATTAAAAAACGAGAAACCTCCTATGAGAAATGGATTAGAACCAGTAATTTCCAAAGAGTTGTACAAATTATTTATCTCAATTTCTGTATCTGAAAATCTCGTTTTAGTTTCACCAAGAATAGTTGCAAATCTCCCAAATGAAGCGTATTGGAATTCAGAATGAGTAAATATCATTGTTGGAAAGAGATGAATCCAATTTACCAGAGTATTAAATGGTATTTTAAGTGTGATTGATCCCGAATTAGGTGAGTTACTCATGGATAATATCGATATTAGATCAGCTATTCTCTCCTTTACCTGATTAATCTCATTTCTTTCCACAATTAGTTTGTACAAATTAGTATTATCAATATTATTTAAGCCGAAATTATTTCTGGTTTAATTATAGTAACATTTTATCCAATAAATCAGATGTAATGGTGAAGTCCATAGGGTTTGGAATTTGCTCAAATATATTCATCGCAAGCTTTAGATGTGTTACCGAAAGGTCCTTTTCTTCCATTTTGCCATAGAGTGACCCTAGGAATCGATGTGATTTTGCAATGAATTGGTTATTTCCCACTTTTTTCCACAATTTTAGACTTGTGAGATATGACTCTAGAGCAGGATCATATTCATTTTTGTATTCGTGGATTCTACCTATGCTATTGTATGATGCCGCAATACCTGGAAGATATTCAATCTCTTGACGTAATTCAAACGATTGTTGAAAAAATTTCTCTGCAAGATCTATATCCTGAAGCTTAAAATATGCATTTCCTATATTGTTCAAGGCATATCCAATATCAGATGGAACGTCTAGCTTCACACGTAAATTGTATGCTTTTTGAAATAAATCAAGGGAATACTTGATGTCTAAATTCTCCGTCCAAAACACCAATCCCTCTATGTTGAGTGCCATAGCCTTGGTATAATTATCTTGGATGTGTGAATAAATGCCACTGATTATCATTTTTGCTGAATCAAACTCATTTAATCGCCATAAGGCATAAGTTAGGGCAATAGAATTCAACAATTGCGAATGAGCTCTACTAGATTTTTCAGCAATTTCTTTTGCTCTTTGAAAATTGCCAAGTAATTCTGCGACTCTAGAACCAATGAATGACTTACAATCACAATTCGACTCTTCAACAGCTTGATGATATTCTCCTCTATGGATTAGATCCATTAGATATAGCAGGTCATCCACATCCTTTTATTCAGTATAAAGTTTAAAGGCATATATTTAGGTTATTTGAATAATGCATAAACTTTGAGGCTGAATAAGATTTGGATGATTCCCGTAATAATAAGTATTAATATATTGAGTTTCTCAAACGCCTGTGGCTACTACGAATCTGGAATATGCAAATCTTGTAAAGCATGATTTCGATAAATTATCCAAGGCTTATGATCTACTGAATAATTTCATGTCTATGGGAACAGATAAACAATTCAGATACCTAGCCATAAAAAATCTTATTCCTGAAAAAAATAGCCCTCTAAGTGTTGTACTAGATTTTGGAACTGGAACAGGACATCTAGCAAATGAGTTGCATAGACAGAAACCCGGAGTAAGTGTTGTTGGGATGGACCTCTCCCATTCCATGATTAAGTATTGTAGGGAACGAGAGATCTATAAAGATGGAAATATGAATTTAGTGCTGGGAGATGTTGCAAAAACACCTTTCAGAAGAGGGGCATCGGATTCCATCATGTCAGGTTTTGTGGGTAGACATTTCGTTAACTATCCAGTCACTTTAAGAGAACATTATCGAGTTTTACGCTCAAAAGGTAGAATTATGATGCTCGAAATGGGGAGAAGAGCTACTCCATTTGCACCGATTATTGATGTTTATGTGGGTCAAATGATGAGCCTCCTTGGAAGACTAGCCGTTTTCATAGTTACTCTGGGTAAAGCTCCATTCAGATTACTGGAAGAAACCTATGCGAGATTTCACTCACCCAAGGAATTGAAAGAATTGTACGAGAATGCTGGATTCCTAACCAAATATAAAATAGGATTCATGGGTTCGATCGTCATAGTTATGGGGTTGAAAAAATGAACCTACAAGATGTGCGAGATATTATTCAATCTCATCATCTTGCAGATCTTGTTACAAAAGGTACAGAATTTCCAAATATATCAACAGTACATTATTTTTTTCATGATGGAGTAATATTGCTCACGAGCTCAATTATGTTCAGTGAACGTCTTCAAAATATTAAAAACTGTTCTGATATCGGATTATTAATCTCAAAAGAAGGAAAACAAATCTCTATTCAGGGAAAGGCCCAAATTCTGGATTCATCGTTAGAGGAAGGTTGGAAGAAATTTGAAAATGATTGGTTTGCAAAGGATGTTTTCTCATCAAAATTGCGTGAGGAAACTCATATCCCTATTTTCTGGAAACGAGTGGTCATTCATATCCTTCCCGAGGTTATTAGGTACCGTGATTCCGAAGAAACTACCACATTTGAATTGGAGGTGACTCTATGATCAATTCTCAGTTAATCAGAAAATTAAGAGAATGCGATACTGTAATATTGAGCACATCAAAAGATTTTACTCGACCAATGCTTGTATCTCCTAGAAGTATCGGTGAAATGAGTATTGAATTGAATAACACTCATCCAGAGGGTCGAGCATCTCTGCTATTTCGTAACTCACAACCTCAAAGTGTTTACGAATCCATTCTTCTAGAAGGTGAAATAAAAGAAAATTCATTTATTATTCATTCACAAAAGGGATGGCAAGTCCATAATTCTGATTTTATTGGTTATGTTCAGAGTACCCTTTCTGCAGATCAGGGATTCATGGAATCTTATAATGAAAATATATTCCGTCAGCTTGTAAAACTTGAGGGAGCGTGTCATATCATCAGTGCAGTAGGTGGTGTGATACATTCAAAACCTAGTACATACAGCTTTGAAGATGGTACATTTATTGTACCTGTAGCACAAACCGATTTTGTTTATCGCCAACTAAAAGCAAACCCTAGAATACGTTTACTCATCAGTACACAAGAATATAACAATATAAACATTGACTGTATTGTTCAAACTGAAAGAACTCAGAATAATATCGCCAAGCTTCGACTGAAACCGATAAGAATGACCTATGGTGATCAAACTGAACTTGAAACTTATTACTTTGATAAAAAGGGAAGTGTTGTAGAAGATATTAGGATATTTTTTTCAAGTAGATTGCATTATACTAAGGAATCAGTTCGCTGGACATTTTTACTCACCAGTCTGCTTCCTATCCTTTTAGGAATATCAATTGCTTTCTTTGAAGGTTATTCAATATCAAAATCAGTTGCTTTGCTAACTCTTCTAGGTTTCGCTTTGGTGCAAGTTGGTTTGAATAGAGTAACCGAGTATTTTGATAACAAACAACGCAAAGATACTTACAAACTAATAGATACTCCTCTCTCTGGAGGTAGATACATTTTCTATGGCTTACATTCTCCTGAATCTGTCCTCATCCAAGCAATAGTATTAATAATACTTGCAGCAAGTATTGGTCTGTATCTCAATTCTGTTGTTTCAGGTAATGTAATCATCGGTCTATCAATTTTGGGTGGTTTAATAGCGTACTCATATTCAGGTTATCCATTACAATTATCATATAAGGGTCTAGGGGAAATCCTGATCCTCATCATTTTTGGACCTTTACCAACATTTGCAGCTTGGTTTCTCCAATCAAAGTCTTTTGTGTGGAACATAAGTCTCCTACTTGGGCTTATACCGGGCATCTTTTCTGCCATTTATGTTACTTTGAATAATATTGCAGACCTAGAAGCTGATGTCCGAATAGGAAAGAATACGTTGGTTGAGATGCTAGGTCGAGGTGGTGCTGTGAAATTGGCCAGACTATCTGCATTATCCCCACTTGCTCTTATTATCATCTTGGTGATTACACAAATCAATTCACCGATATTATTGATCTCAATGCTCACAATTCCTGTTGTATACAAGTTTATCCAATCCTTATCAACAAAACAACTAGAAAAGAATACTGCAACTTATCTTCTTGTATATCATATCTCCTTCATGTTAATCGTGGTTTTATCTCTAATTTTGCTCAAATGATATGAATTAATTTGGTTAGTCAATAAAAAATGCATTTATCCATCATTGAGGTGATTTTGATTATTATATGTGTATAGAACTGAATAAAATCATGCTTTTTAATAATTTTTTTCCATCGAATTTCATAAATTACACCGCTGTATGTGCATTTCCGGATAAAGAACATTTAAATACTCTTGACGCCAATAATCTAGTGAATAGTGAGTTGTCATCAACTCACAATACATTCCTATCAGAATTGATAGGAATCATCTATTCCTCAACGAGGTGCCATCTATGTCAATACTACACGACACTACCATACAAGTACATCCTGCAAACAATCAGGAAATGTTCTATCATATACATGTAGAACATACTGAATTTGATCCCACCAAACGAACCCTGGCACTTATCCATGGTTATTTGGGAACCAATGATGATTTTTTTCCATTGATGAATAAATACAAGAAGGATTATAATATCCTAGCTCTTGACTTACGAGGTCATGGAGAATCGGATTCACCCACTGAAATTAGCTGGAGGATAGAAGATTTTACATTTGAGGTTTATCAAGTCATATCATCTTTCATTCCAACTAATCATAAAGTTGATATTGTTGCATCATCATTAGCCACAGCAATTGCTCTTCAATTCACTAAGGATTATCCCGATTTGGTCAACTCATTAATACTTATCTCCCCAACAAATAAATTCTCACGTAATTTCCTTAAACAATTCTTGATCAATGTAGGCAAAATCGCACCAGATTTTGTGATGAATACTCTTGTGGATGTTTTCAATGTAGTCATGCCTTTATTTGTTTTTAATGAAAAGGAAAGAGAATTAGTGGTTGATGGATTTAATAGAATAAAAAATATCGATATAGCCACTCATAGAAAGATTTTCGAGGAGACTACACTCAATTATCACATAGATGTGTATGATATTAGGAAAAAGACACTAATTATTGCTGGTCTCAATGATACGACCGTTCCTTATTCAGATAGCTATGAATTAAATAATCAGCTTCCCATATCAACAATGGTAACGATCCCAAAGATGAAGCATCTAATACTCCTCAAGAAGATGGATCTGATCATGAATCTATTAGATTTATGGTTAACCAATGATTATAAATTGCTCAGATTCAAGCATCATGATGAAGATGAATTAGAAAATCTATTCCTCAAGTAGAGATCAAATCTAATACATTCCATGGGCTTTGTAGAAATCTCGTGTTTTACTTGCCAGTACAGATGGATCAGCAGGACTTTTTACAATAGCTGAGCGTATCCAGTTTGGTAATTTATCTGCAACTTGAGGTTGAGCATAACGATAATCCATAAGAACAATGAGGGCTTTGTCTTCAAGACTTCTGACAGGTCTTCCAGCTGCCTGAGCAGCTCGATTAATTGCTGGAATCTGGTAACTCAATATTCTACCCTTTCCAGGAAACTTAGCATCCATGTATTTGATCTGAGCATTGACATTAACAGTGGGTGGGGCGTAGGGGATACCAACTATAATCACAGTGTTCATTGTATCTCCTGGAAAATCTGCACCCTCAGAGCTTCTTCCACCAAGAACTGTGCAAAGTATGGCTCCGCCTCTATCAGCACGTTTTTTAAATCTCTCAACCAATTCATCATTTTCTTTAGATTTCATTCCACTCTTTGCTACCATTATCTCTTTGGGTGAATAATCACGGAGGCCGTGAATTAAGATTTCCTCTAGAATTGCATAGCTAGGAGTGAACAATCCCACGTTAGCTGGAGTTTCTGTAGCTATAGCATTAATCGCCTGAGCCATTTTTGTATACATATCACCAGTACGCATCTTGTATAAGGTAGTCAGTGTATCTGGAACCAGAGTTAAGATATTTTTTCGATCATAGGGGGATGGAAATATATTTGTCATATGCGACAATCGAGAAAGTCCTGTGACCATGGTGAATGCAGAAGGATCTCCTAGAGTACCAGTAACTGATAGAGAAGTCTCAATATTGGATAGGACGGGGAAAATCCCGCGAGAAGGATCAAGGGCATTGAGATTGAGTGTTGTGAAAGTATCCCTCTTGTTACTAGCCTCTCCAAACATCTTTTTTTCCATACTGTATGAAAAATCATTACTTCCGATGGAATCATACCACTTAAAGAAGAATTCTCCCACTCTACCCACTGAGGATCGTGGATCCTTTCCCGATTTTGCAGCATTGAACCGTATTGTTTCTCCAAGGATGATCATATCAGAGAAAAATTCATCATCTAGCTCAATTCCACAGTCTAGTTCCAATTCTTCAAGAACAATTCCTGCATCAAGTTCTTTCTCTTCATACAATTTGAGTTTTTTATTCATTTCACTCAAATATTCATCAACTGAGTCATAAAATTTGATGAAATCGTCACGCCCATGTCTTTGTGCTTCTCGTTTCGCCCGATTTAGTGAGAATGAGTTTAAATTATCTGAAGTAACATTATTCACCATATCTGGTAAGTTATGGGCTTCATCCACAATAAGGATGACATCCTTTAACTCAATATTCAATGATTCAAGAAAAGATTTGCGAATTTCTGGATCAAATAGATAAAGATAGGAACATGCAATAACATCAACTTCAGGTAATAATTTCCGAACCGTCTCTGCAGGACATACTTGAGCTGATTCAGCAATATCAAAAATATACTCAGAAGTAGCTGGTTGTTTATACAGATTACGAAGAACTGGTTCGATCAGGGACTCGTTCTTGAAATTGTTGAAATATGTGCATTTCTTAGATGTTTTGAGGTGTTTGCACATTATCTGTACTGCTCTGCTAGAGGTAGCAAATTTCTGAACCATCTCATGTAAACAGAATGCCTCTCTACCTCTCATGGCAACTCCACTAACAGGTGTCTTCTCAGCTATTGCTTGAAGTTCCTCAACAACCCTATCCATCTGTGCATGGGTCCTAGATGTATAAATTACCTTATATCCATATTTCTTTGCATAAGGCAATACGGTTGCAAGATTTACAATAGTTTTTCCTATCCCTGTACTAGCTTCAAGGACCATGTGGGTATTCTTCTGAATAAACGCATTGATCACCCTAATCATGCCCATTTGCATCTGACGGGGTTCGTAGGGAAAGAAATCTTCCCAAGTATAATCCTGCATTCTTACGTGACTCAACTTCAATCATACCTTGTATTCAAAAACAATTGTGATACAAATCTAGAGATACTGTTGCCTTTATAAGTAAAAATGACACCTGACTAAAAGTTAATGAATACCAGTTGATCCAAATCCACCTTCTCCTCGGTTAGTTTCAGATAATTCTTCAACAGTGATATAATTAATAGCAGGAACTTCTCGAATGGCTACCTGAGCAATTCGATCTCCTTTTGATACTTCAAAATCCTTGTGTCCAAGATTGACTAAGATGATCTTCACCTCACCTCGATATCCAGAGTCTATTGTTCCGGGACTATTCACAATAGAAATGGAATGTTTTGCTGCTAAACCTGATCTTGGTCTTATTTGAGCCTCAAAACCCTCAGGTATACTCATTGCTACACCAGTACCAATTAATTTAGTTTCACCAGGGCCTATTGTTGTTGTCTCATCAGATCGAATGTCTGCACAAGCATCTCCTTGATGTGCAAATTCAGGTGGTTGAGCTGTTGATGATAATAATTTAATTTCTACTTGAATAGTTTTCATAATTTTCCATTTTTTTGTTGACTATTAATTATTTAAGTAAAAAATCGTACTCAACATAAAAATATCTCCTTTTGTGATCTTTAGTGTGACATCACGTGGGATGATGGATCTCAAGGTTGTGTGGGCAAAATTTGGGTCTATCCATTTTATTGCACAATATCTTTATGAAATCATAACTCACATGAAGTACAAGAGCAGATGCCTCATGCATGGCCATTTCCAGCTCCATATTAAGTTCATCGTGGAAATATGTTTCCAGAATTTTGAATCGGTGTTCAAATTCCATTAGGACTTCATTACCAAATTCTGTCAGTTGAAATCCCTTTCTACCAACTTTGTCAACTATTTTCTTCTCTTCTAATTTGGATAGTACTGCATACGCTCTAGGCCTACTGAAATCAATTATATCAGTTAATTCAGTTGCCTTGATGATTTTATTTTTTTTCTCATATTCAAGCTGCAAAAAATATCTCATGGTTTCCTTCTCATTAAAGGTGAGTTCTAGTGTCTCCTTGAAATTACTCATATCCCTGTACACTCCTCGTTCTATCCTTATACTGCTTAATCACTCCCTTTTCAGGGGCAAAGAATAATACAAGAATAAAAATACTACCACTTACCAAGGTAATTACGGATGAAATCTCTATATCACCAATGTTCCATGAGATCATAAATCCAATCACTGCAGATAGAATTCCAAATAAAATGCTTAGAGCCATCATTTTATGAAGTTGTTTTGTTAGAAGATATGCTGTTGAAGGAGGAATTACTAATAAACCAACCACAACAACAATCCCTGCAACTTTGAAGGATGCCACAACCGTAAGGCTAACTATGAACATAAAACTTAAGTTGATAATAGAAGGGTTCAATCCAATTGACATTGCAAATTCTGCATCAAGGGATGTTATTTTGAGCTCCTTATAGAAAATTACCAAATATATTATATTAATACTTAGTGTCAGTATTGTAATCCACATCAAACTAGGACCGAAGTCAATTCCTAACCAGATTAATCGGTCAAAAGGAACAAGAGCGATATTTCCAGTAACTACAGATTGTGTACTCAATGTTGTATTAGCCAGATATCGAGAAATTAAGATCAATCCCACAGAAAATACAAAGAGGTAGATTATTCCCAATGCAGCATCTTGTTTAATGAATTGGGATTTGATGAGAAATTCTACTAGTGTCACGATGATCAATCCTGTGATTGTGGCCCCTAATACCATAAATGGCGAATTCAGATCTTTGGTAATGAAGTAGACGATTACTATGCCCAGCAGTATTGAGTGAGATAATGCAAATGCTATTAGAGATCCATTTCTCAGTATAAGGAACACACCTACCATGGAACACATAACAGAAACAAGGACGGAAATCATTAGTAATTCAAAGAAGATCATAACTCCACCTCTTTGATGAATTTTTCTGTTTCTTCTATTCCCTTATAGGTGAGGGCACATTTATCAGCAGATAGTTTTTTGCAAAATCCGCATTGTCTCATCAATTCCAGCAGATCATCACTCAAATCAGGGTAATCCTGCCTATTGAATTCCAAAGTAGATAAAACATCTGAGTTTAATAAACCTGGTGTATTTTTGATGAATTCATCAATTAAATCATGATGATTCACCTTTCTATGGAAGATATTTCGATGCATCCAATTGACAAAATAGCCATTTTTCGATCCAAATAAGATTGAAATTACTACTAGCAAGGTAAGATACACAATAATAATAGGCCCTGGAGATACATTCTCTACTCTGCTACTGGTCACAGCACCTAAAACCCCAGATATGGCAGCCAATGATCCCGATAACAGCATCATTTTACCATAATTATGTGTCCATTGCCTACTGGCAACTGCAGGGGATATCAGGAGACCAGCAATGAGTACCACTCCTATCATCTCTATTGCCAGCACAACTGCAAGTGTAATTATCATCATTAAAAGGGCCTCAAGCTTACGTACAGGAATACCAAGGGTTATGGCTTGTTCTCTATTGAATAAAATTAATTTGTATTCCTTCCAATAGGTCAGAATCACTAGAATAACTACTAAACTCAATAATGCAATAGTTCTAAGATCTTTTCTTAATAAGTAGGAAATATTGCCGAAAAGGTAATGCTCTAGTCCTGCTTGAGCACTCACTGAGAGATTCTGGATATAAGTGAGTAATGTGATCCCTGCAGCAAAGAATAGTGACAGAACAATGGCTATTGCAGTATCCTCCTTGAGAGTGGTCCATTCAGATACTAAAACAATTAGCATGACTGCTAAAAATGCAGTGATGATTGCACCAATAACCATCATAGCTCTGTTTTTCTCAAGAATAATGAGAAATGCTAAACCAATCCCTGGTAAGCTGGAATGAGCAATTGCATCACCAATAATGCTTCTTCTTTGTAATACGAACAGCACACTGAGTAATCCTGAGATAAAACCGATAATTAATGCACCTATTGACACAACAGCTAGCGTGTAACTAATTCCAAAATTTGCGAGTATTTCCCAAATAGTCATAGTATATCCTCCTAGTGTGCCATATGCATTAAGCCACCATAAGCTTGTTTGAGATTATCTTCAGTGAGGATATCATCGGTATTACCAAATGCAACTTTCTGTGTATTAAGAAGCAACACCTTGTCAAAATACTCTTTTAAGCTATGAAGATCATGAGTAACCACTAAAATGGTTTTATTATTACTTTTAAGTTCTCTGAGAAGGTTTAATGTAGTTTCTTCAGTTATAGTATCTACTCCACCAAATGGTTCATCAAGAAAATAAATATCAGCATCCTGTATATAAGCTCTTGCAAGTAATACCCTCTGTTTTTGTCCTCCAGATAATTCTCCAATTTGCTTATCTGCATACTTTTCCATCCCAAATTTTTCGAGAGCTTTGTATGCATCTTCCTTATCCTTCTTTCCGGGTCTTCTGAACCAGCCTATATGGCCATACCTACCCATTACAACCACATCAAGCACATTGATTGGGAAATCCCAGTCTAAAGAGGAACGTTGTGGCATATATGTCAATATTTTATGACGATTGTTCAATTTGTGATGTGCTTCTCCCTTAATCAATATACTCCCCTTCTTTATTGGATTCAGATTGAGCATCGATTTGAGTAATGTGGATTTACCTGCTCCATTAGGTCCTATTATTGCAATCATCTCTCCTCTTTCAACTTCGAATGAAATATTCCAAAGTGCAGGTATCTGATGAAATGAAACTGTGACGTTTTGAACTGATATTATTTTGTTCATTTATAGATTCCTCTTTCTCCTTACTGAACTCAACACAGCCAAGGATAGGAATATCCAAAATGGCTGAAGTGGTACATCCTCAGCCTCTGGAGGATTAAGTGTATTAGATACAATTAGGTTAATATTAGTTTCAAGTTTTCCGATATATGTGGAAGCCTCACCTGTACTAAGGGATCCTGTTACAAGTGATCCACCTATAACAACTGTCCAACCAATTGCCCCAGCAGCTTCAATAACGGCTTGCATTTGATCTTCAGGTACTGTTTCCTCTATGAACACAACTTTAATCTGATTATCCTTTAAATACTTAGCCAGAGCATCCACTTCCGATACTCCTGCTTCATCATTTGTACTGATACCTTCAAGTGCTTGGGTGGTTAAACCATAACGATTTCCTAGATACTGAAAACCATTATGTTGAGTAACCAAGAACTTCTGGTTTTCTGGTAATTCATCAATTTTTGCTTGTAATCGACTATCCACATCATTCAATTGATTAATGTAATTTGCAGCATTTTCTGTATAGGTGAGTGCATTATTTGCATCCAAAGATATGAGTTGATCTCGCATCATTTCCACACCAAAAATCATAAGGGTTGGATCTTCCCAGTAATGAGGATCATAATCATGATCATGATCATCATTCGAATTTGCGGTCAGATGCTTTTCTTCAGGAATAAACTCATTCACTGCAAAAGCTTTACCAGCGGTTTCGAGATCATGTAGAGTTTCCTCCATTCCTTCTTCTACTCCACCACCATTGAAGAAAATCACATCAGCAGAACTTAATAAAACAGTATCTGAAGGAGTAGCTTGATAGCTATGGGGATTGACTCCAATTCCTATAATGCTATTAACTTCTAATAAGTCTCCTCCTACATTTTTAGCGACATCTGCGAGTATAGTAGTACTAGTAACAACATTAATTTTCTCAGCTGAGGTCTGAGTCATTGGTAACATAGATACTAGCAAGAGAATAAGTATCAACTTAGATTTCATGAAATAGGCAGTGATTCTGTAGTATATAAATGTATGATTAAGTGTAATATCCTGTTACAAATTTTTGTAATATTCTATTACATATTGATTGTCATCATATTTCAGGTTTTTTAAGCTTAAAAATCATAAACATTGGAATTTTATCTTGGTCATTATAAAAATCTCGAGGGTATTTTTCAATCAAATTTTGATCAACTTTAGGCTCCCGGATTTCGATTAGTTGAAATCCAGTTTTTAAAAGTGTATTGACATACGTGCTTACTGTACGAGTGTAGTAGAGCATTGGTGCTGGGTAGTATTTTATTTCTACCTTAGTTGGACCCTCATTGAGGTAATTCTCTACAATTACTGTTTTATCCTCATTTCTTTGGCTATCTTTTGGTAATTTTACACTTCTTGTTATTGGCCAAGTAAAACATGGATGAGTTATGGAAAACACGAAGATTCCCCCTGGTGTGAGATGAAGGTATATTTGGGAGAGTATCTTTGAAAGGTTATCCATATCCATTATTGACATATTAGCGAAAATCTTGGTGAACTGACCCTCAGAAAAGAGAGAGGTAAGGTTGGTGGCATCAAGATGATGGTAAATGATACCGAGAGGATGTTCTTCTTCTCTTTTGGTTGCATAAACAAGCATATTCTCAGAATAATCTATCCCAGTAATTTCAGATACCCTTCCAGCAACTTTTCTTGCCACATTTCCACCACCACATCCAAGATCAAGAACTATATCATTTTTGTTTAATTCTAGCAATTCAAGAACATTAGGAATAATGATCATCTCATGATGAACATCAAAATCATTTTCCAAGGCTTTATCTGCATTTTGGTTCCATGTTTTACGTGAATCAGTATCATCACCTGTACTGACCTTGATTACCGGATTGAAGGCCAGTAATCTATCATGTCCTGATACCACATTACATTTCACAATATCCGTATTAAATGGTAACCAGACTTGTAATATGTCTTTTGGCTTTCTGAAGCCCAGCTGATAGGGATGTATAAGTGCAAATTCGGCATAATCAAGGGCTGGATTAGCAGAGTCACAATTCTTACATTTGATTTCATAATAATAGTTGTAGATGAGGAAATCCTTCTTGATTATAGCTTCATGACCACATTTTATGCATGTCATTGTTTTACATGAAGCGCAGAAAGAGATACCGTTGAAATGATAATCCCCATGACAATAATCACACATAAACTGAAAATGAACTTCACATCGTGGAGTCAAAGAATCAGGATCATACTTGGCTTCATTAATTGGAACTTCTTCTGATAATTTATGATACATATCACAATAGTAGCATCGTACAGGCTCCGAATGCATGAATTTCCTTTATTCAGAGGATATATGGATGTTTCGATGTAATTCTGCAAAATAAAAGCATTTATTGTTTTGCATCCAAATATTGAGAGAAGATTTTTTTCTTAAAACACCTTCATGAGTTAATAATTGGAAATGAATAAAAGAAGGTTAATTGATTTAATTGTTGACTACTTTGTTTATTGTCAGAAGAGAATTATTAAATGATGTTACAGAATTGATAATTATAGTTGAAAGGCGAAATCAGAAGAATTTTCTATGTTTGCTCAGTATGTAAAAGCAAACGGTACATCAATATCAGTCAGTCATATCACTTAAGGAAAGCACATGGTGGTTTAACAAATTATAATGACTTCCATCTCTGTGGTGATAAACTGGAACCTACAATCATCAGTGTAGATGCCAATTATGATGTACGAGGACAGAAGCGAGGGAATGCGATAGAAATCCATGCAAAATCCATCATTCCTTCTCCTAAACCAAAAATAGAAACTTATTTTTTTGATTTTGATGATGAGGTAAAAGTGGTATTCAAGTATGTGGAAGTACTGAATTTAATAACCCTATCCAATTATCATTTTGGTGATAAGGATGATTCGATGGTAACTGTATTAGAATCTAGTACTGGACTATTCAAAGTCACATATGAACTCCAAGATAACATTAAGCAATTTGATGATATCGTTCAGCAACGGTTTTTGGATATGTTAATTGCCTTAGAAATAGGAAGAAATGTTAATATCGATGTCATCAAGTCTCTTATCTTGTTTATTGTTGAGAGGCCCGATTTACAACCGACATATGTGGATAAGCAGGTTATGATAGAAATGACTTCAGCCTCAACTGTTTGGTTGTCTTGGCAGGGAAAAAATAGCTACAAATATCTAAAAAGACATGCTTCTTTTTTACTGAGTGATACAGGTCTGGAAATTGCGGATAAAATGCTTCCCTTAATGAAGGATGGAAAGAACTCTCTGGAGATGATTGCAGAGAGTACAGGATTATATTTGAGTTCTGTTGTATCCATTGCATTTCTATTGGAACTTTGGGGTATACTCAAGTATGAGTATCGAGATCAGAGCCCAATACAGGTTTGAGGTGAGTATGGTGTTTAATAGGATTTTCTCAAGAAATAAGAAAGATAGCATCTTTAGAGACGATTTTGTTGTTGATACAACAGATATTGAGCTCAAATCAACTAAAATCTACTCATACCTGCAATATATTACCTTTGAAACCTTTTTTGGTGGGGATAAAGGATTAAAACTCAAACGTTTTGTATCAGATATACCAAGATCAATTGATGAGATTATCGATCATATGCAGTGGACCAATAATCAATATGTTCAACAGTTCATCCGAGGAGTATTCAAGGGATTAAAGGAAATTACTACTCGAACACTTAAAGATAACATTGAGCATTTCCAAATAAAGGGAATTCTATTTCCCCTTACAACTGAAGAGTTAAAAGAAGTTGATCAATATAACAAAAGAATGCGATATGCTGCTGAGGATCTGCTAGAATTTGCTCATGAGTCACTCGAAAAGGGATATGGGGTTGCAAGTTTTGATAATATTGAAACCTCTATTGTATGGAATTCTCTTTTAGATGATAAAATCGTTGATTCCATTCGTAAAGAAGCAATTTTATCCGGAATTCAACAACTAATTCCGGATAGATCCTATACAATCCTCGATGGAGCAGCAGGTAATGGAACTGGTGCATTAACAATCTTGATGGAGGCATTAAAGAAGAATATTGAATTGGAATTGTATATTGTAGAGAGTTGCCCTGTATTATTAAAAATTGCCAGAGATAAAATTGATGCATGGTTGCATAAAAATCCTGAAGCAGAGATGTTAATGATGGTTAATTATCTCCAGGAAGACCTCATAAATGATCTTTGGACCAATCCTGATTTTGAGGGTATTAATTTTGATCTCATCTTTGCAAATCATACTCTTCAGCATTTTAAAATGGAAGAACGATTTGTCCTTCTTGAGGGTATTATAAACCGTTTCTCTGAAACTGGGAGAATAATATTTGGCCAACACAGAAGGGATGATGAGTTAGAGAAAATACTCGCTGTAATCTACAGCCTAGATACCAATTTTCAAGGCTTCCTAAGACACAAAGATTTCATAGAGGTTCTAAAGAAACGCTTCAGAAATGTAGTATCAAATAAAAAAGGCACAGTAGTTACCTGTTATCAGTAATTTTTTTTCTATTATGGAAGATTGAACTCTATGAGCATATTATTTTTATATTTGTAATCGATAGCTTAAAGTACGAGAAATCATGTCTATTAACCCAGAAGAAGCTATTGAAATTAGGAAAAATGTTTATTGGCTTGGATGGCCAGATAATGATGCAGGTTTCAGCAATAATCCCTACCTAATTCTAGAGGATGATGATGCCATTTTAATTGATCCTGGATCTAGGGCTGCTAGACATTGGAACTGGGTTAAGAAGAAAATTGAGAGTATAATTCCACTAGAAAAGATCTCAATTATCATTGTGAATCATCAGGATCCAGATCTTGTAGCTTGTATCCCCCTCATCGAAGAGATAGTTGGTGTGAATAATTTTGATTTAATAGCAACTGATCGAACATCTCTTTTTTTACCTTATTACGGGATTGAAAGCAAAATTCTTCATGTTGATGACGGTGACAAAATTCAGATTGGAAGCTCTGGTCGAATTCTTGAAGTGATAACTAGTCCTTATTTGCATTTTCCAGGAGCCATGGTCATCTACGATCACAAAGAGAAACTTTTGTTTAGTTCTGATATATTTGGGGGTTTTAGTGTAGACTGGTCATTGTATGCAAATGAATATTACTTAGAATCAATGAAAGCATTTGCACAGCCATATTTTCCAGATAAACGTCATGTAAATAATTTTCTAGATAAAATAGATCGATTTGATATTGATATGATCTGCCCGCAACATGGAAGTTTAATACAAGGTGATTTGATTAATAAGGCAAAGAAAACCTTACGTGATTTGGATGTAGGCATCTGGAGATAGATAATATGGAAATAGAACAGAATAAAATTAAGAATTTTATCAATCTTTTAATTTCAAGAGGATTGGGAATCTATGGTCTCAATCGTATGCAATCCATCTGTAAAGAATCCCACATAGAATTGATTTCTCAAGAGAATTTACGTTATTTATCAGATGATTATGCTGAGACCTTAAGATTGTTTATGATTAATTATTCTAAATTCAATATAGTTGCTAGAATGACAGTGATTGCTCTTGCTAAACAGTACGAGATCCCTGTTCCTTCAGAAGTACGTAAAGCAAAAAGAGAGGGAACTTCTTTCAGGCGAATAATAAGGAAGTAGAGTGAATGAAGCAAAATCCAGAATTCGTGATCATTCTTTCTCAAAGCGGTACTCCTCTAGTTACTCAGCTTATTTCACCACAAAAGGATATCCCAGAACCAGCATTAATTTCTGGCTTTCTATCAGCAATACACTCTTTCTTTAGTCAATTCATAAGTGGAGATAGTGATTTTCTGGAAATAAAGGTCGAAGATCAATTTCTTGTTATTCTAAAGGCAAAGGAAGGTGATTTTTTTATTGGTGGAATGATCAACGAGGTTACTGATGATTTGAGATTAACATTATCAGAAATAGCTACTCAATTCGCAGATTTGGTAAATCTAGATGCAAAATTTGTTACTATTGATGAGAGTCTATATTTTCTATTTCAATCTCTTGTTATCCAATCTTTTGCTCAATATCAAATTAAATTGAGTTGGGTACCGAAAATCAAGCAGGGTCAGTCCATATCAGGATATGATTTTCTAAAATGGATTGATGGGAAAATGACAGTTAGACAATTCGCAATGCATACATCAACAAATATTGAAAGTTTAAGAAAGGAATTTTTTAATCTTTGGCTACAAGGAATACTTGATTTTGATGATACATTGAAAGAAGAAGATTATATTTACATGAATGCCTTATCTAAAACCTTGATGGTTGATCTTTTTGCGGATAAAGATAAAAGAGATATAGTTTGTTCAGATTTCGAAATGAGAGTGGATTCTAATGATTTACTAAGGGAGATCTATGAACCTGTGAAAATTCGAAATCTTATGGACTCTCATGGAGATGATATCATGCCTCTCCTCAACTGTTTATTCCAAAAAAATCGAATTAATGTTCTTCCTGTGAATATAAAACAACTAAAGCTCATTAAAGATATTACTCAGCATTTACTTGATATCCATCATGCGAATTTTGGATTTGATGAGACAATTGTAACCAATTGCGTTAATGATTTGGAATATTTAGGTATTCAATATGAGTTGAAAATCATAAATAACTATTTTTTCATTGAATCCAGCATTCATAGCTATCTAAAACTAGGATCTGGGGTAATTGCTAAATATAGATCTGCTTGGATTCAATTCATATCTAAAATTCTTTCAAGATTAGATGAGATTAAACGTGAATTAATAATTGAGCAGCTCATGGAACAAGCTCATGATTTGATACTTGATTTTTATAATGATGTAGGAGATATAAACGAGGCAGATAGCGATTTATTGTACTTATTTGAGAAATATAATATCTAATTATAGTTCCCCAGAGATGAATTTCTGTACGATTGGGTTCTTATGGGTTAAAAATCGACCTACTTCACAGCTTTCAACTACTTTTCCCTGCATTATCAAGGTAACAAAATCAGCTACCCGTCTCATTTGAAAAAAATCATGTGTGATCCAGATAATCAATTTCTTTTCTCTACTCTGAAGATCTTTAATAAATTGCTCAAACCATTTGGTTGTTGTTTGATCAAGAGATGCAGTTGGTTCATCAAGAATTAGAATCAATGGATTACTAATTAACATACGACCCAGAGCAATTTTGTGTCTCTGTCCAATACTCAACTCACTGGGGTGAACATTCTCTTTTTCTTCAAGAGATATAGTTTTTAGCCATTCTCGAGCCTTTTTCTTTCGATCATCTTTAGGATAACCTCTCAATTTCAAGGGGTAGGCGATATTATCTAAGACACTCATATCTAAAAAGTAAGGATTTTGCCATAAGTAACCAATTGACTTTATCTTCTGTTCACGGTGTTTATCGTCAATCCATGGATTAACTATTTCATCATCCCATTTAACAGAACCATGGTTCACCTTTTTCAATAGTGCAATAATCTTATTCGTAACTGTCTTACCTGCTCCATTAGGGCCTAAAATACAGTGAATTCCAGGTTTAATTGTCATATTGATACCAGAAATCACTTCATCTTCGTTGAAACTAAAACTTACATCGTTAAGAGTGATTTCTGGAACTTTCATACTCTATCAAATTTGTAGAATAATAAAGCGATTTTGATATTTATACCAAATATTACCCATCGAAAGGTTAAGGTTTTATTATTTGTATGATCAAATGGAGATATGAGTAATAAGGATCTTGTGGAGGAACAATTTGGTAGAGAAGCTGAGAAATATGCAATTTCGAAAATTCACACAGATCATTCTGATTTCGTCTTCATCTTAAAATTCATCAAGCCACTAAGCCATTGGAAAGTACTTGATATTGCAACAGGAACCGGTAATCTAGCCTTTGCCTTAGCACCGCATGTAAAAGAAATTCATGCCACAGATATTACCTCTGAAATGCTAAATCAAGTCAAGAAACGTAAGGAAAAAGAATTAGTGGATAATATCTCAACACTTCAAGTGAATGTTCATCAAATTCCCTTTGATGATGATACTTTTGATCTCACTACATCACGTATTGCACCACACCACTTCTATGATATCTCATTGGCTATAGAAGAAATGGTTCGAGTAACACGAGTTGGAGGGTACATATTTATTCAAGATACTTTATCGCCAGAAGATCAAGATTCAGCAATCTATCTTAACAAAATAGAGAAATTACGAGATCCATCCCATATTTGGGACCTCTCTCCTTCTCAATGGGTAGAAAAATTTAGGGAAAATGAATGTGAGTTGGAATATAAGCACATTACTAAGAAAGTCTGGAAGATACGTGAGTGGTTAGATAGAATGTCAACTCCCAAAGAGAATGAAAGGAAAATCAGAGAGTTGCTTGATGGTTATGACCTGTATAAGCCTCATCTTGATTTTAAAAAGGAGGATGACTGGGTATTACAACCGGATTCTGGTTATTTTCTTTTTAGGAAGAGATAATGATAAGAATCCATATATTAACAACTATTTCCCACTTTGAAGTCGTTTACTTTCCTATATTGACTGAACGTAAAAAATATCAATTTCTTGATATTTCTAAATGTTCCAAACTAAGTTCAGAAATAATAACCTTCATATTGTAATCATTAAATCTATATTTATGGACATGGACATCCAGATATTACTTGGAACCGATGAGTCAAGAATGCACTTAGAAACGATCATGGCAACAAATGCAGATCTAAATGAACGTCTACGTCCCTTTCTTGATAATATGGATGAGTTGAGAAATAGTATTGGACTCGATGTGATCTACTGGATATGTCTTCACGATGACTATCCAATTGCCTTAATCAGTGCACTAAATCAGAGAACGTCTTCAAATCTCCTTCATACTTGGACAGATATAGATGATAGTGATGTATTCGAGAAGGTCATTAATGCTATGATAAGCAGGTGGCTTTCTCAGGATAAAAAAGAAGAATATATAGCAGATATTTCTCATAATTCTTATCTTTATGAATTCCTCCTCGGTTATTCCTTCAAAATTGATAAAACATTGCTAAATGTGTATGAGGTGAAACCAGAATTTACAAATGTAGAAATTCCAGGATATTTGATTCTTAAAACACCTGAAGGGGAGGATTTTGGTAAAATTTACGATGAATTAATCCAACGAGATCTAGATTTAGACTCCCCCATTTATGTTACTAAACAACAATTTATTCAGTTCTCCAAAACGCTTGGAGACCAACTTGACAATTGGTTATTGGTTTTGGATGAACAGGGTAATTATAAAGGATTTGGAGCATCCATGAGTAATCCTTCCAACTCCACGTTCCCTGTGCTTTATGGCCCTCATTCGGATGATGAGAGAATCCAAGAATATATGCTATCTGAGTTTCTCACACACTGGAAGATGAAAAAAGCTGAGCAATTACGAATTCTTCGCACTAGTGCAATAAATGGGCCAACATTATTAAAATTCGGAATTTCCTCTAATTCTAATCAATCAATTATGCGAATGTCGTTGAAGAAACGACCACGAGATGATTTTTATTTGTAATTAAATCGATAAACAAGACAAATTGCATTCCTCATTGACGGAAGCATAATCATAATTTCAGATGTTCTCTTAGGGATTTTTTATAGGATATACTCTTCTGGAATTAAACCTCTTTCGTAGAGAATTTGTGCTCCATTCTTTCTATATCTATGTTCTAACTGTCCCTTTCCTTCTTCATCTAGACCATACTGTGGAATAATAATTACAATATCACCAAGGCGTACCCATAATCTCTTTCTGTATTTTCCAGGTATATTGATTTTTCTTGTATATCCATCCATACATTTGACAAGGAGGAGCCCACCTCCCAAAGTTTGTATCACTTGCCCTAGGACTTCGCCGTCCTCAGAATTTGGTAACCTAACTCGAATTACTTCATCGTCTATTTGCGTCTTGTTTTTCCCTTTTTGTTTTTTAGTGGTTTTTTTCTTAGCTATGCTTTATTGCACCTCAATTATATCATGATTTACCTCATTTAAAATAAGTGTTATGAAAGAAATTTCAATTTGTATTAAATATATTAGCATAATTATTGTATAGTCCATCAATATCCACGCCACAATTATGTAAATTCACCTAGATATGAGATGAAAAAAGATAATTTATTTTATTTAACGGAGAGAAAATCAATTTATAATCCAAATAGTTTAAGATTCCATCTCTACTATGATCATCATTAGTTCGCATAAAGATAACGAAGAGCATACCATAATTGACAAGAGTGTTGAATATCTTCGAGTTAAGTCAGGAAAATACCTAGTACGGACATCAAGACAGGATATCTCTCGAGGTTTCAGACGAGAGGGAGAACACCGTTTTTTCCGATTAGAGATGACTCTAGCAGAAGCAAAGGCTAAGCTTGAAGGACTTAGATCCAAGATAAATGAAACACCTATCGCGAAAGATATCAAATTAAGAAAATATAGTCCTAGTGAAGAAGTAAATCAATTTCAGGAGCTATATAATACAATTTTCATGACATCACCAGATCCCACAAGAGAGATAACCCTAGATGAAGCAGGGGGATTTCCTAGTGAGAGAACCACAATAGCTTGGCTATATAATAAAATGGTTGGTTTTATCTACCTCACAATAGAAGAAGATCCTCTAGAAACTGGAGAAATATGTGGAGCTGTTGCTGGGATTGGAGTTCTATCCAACAAAAGAGGAATGAAAATCGGTGCCAAGCTCCTTGAACATGCAATCTGTTTCTTCGAAAAACAACCTCAAAATATCACGAAAATGATTTGTGAAGTATATGAGAAGAATGTAGCTTCTCTCACCATGTTTCGAAATTTAGGTATGAGGATTGTAGGAGAGATGATTTTAGAAGAAATTCAACCAGACCAAGCTGGAATTGGTGAATAATGTATGTTTAATGAACATCAGTTTAATAAAGCGTTATTCATGGGGTAATTTTGTAGTGATTTTAAATGTCATCTGGTAGTGAATATTCTAAAGAACTTGTATTAGAATACTGCCAGATAGGAATAGAAACACCAGAACTCTTGCATGACACTATTCTTATTGCATTATTAGAGCATTGGAAACCCATACTAATTAAACAACGGTTACTAGTTGATCTTAAAGATAGAAAAACCCTTGTAACCGGAGATATTCATGGCGATTATGAGAGTCTTAAGAAAGTAGTGAATTACTTTGAATCCCATGAAGATTTTCATTATCTTATTATTAATGGAGATGTGGTGGATAGGGGAAAATATCAAATCAAATCATTACTCTTAATCATTACCATGCAAATCAAGTTCCCTGAAAGGGTGTATCTAATACGCGGTAACCATGAGGATCAATCTATTAATTCCTTTTATGGCTTTAAGGAAACTTGTATGCAAACCTATAATGAAGATATTTATATTAAATTCAATGATGCGTTCGCCATACTACCTATGGCTGTAAAGTTGGGAGATTGGGCATTTATTTGTCATGGAGGAATCCCTATAGAGCCAATTTTCTTCCATCTAATGAGATTACTACCCAAACCTAGATACCCTCTAATAGAAGGTGTTTACGGCCAAATTCTATGGAACGATCCACGTGAAGAATTGACAACTTGGACGAAGAGTTATCGTGGTGAAAATATCTATTTCTTTGGTAAAGAAGTGGTTGACAAATTTCTACAATTACACAACCTCAAACTAATATTAAGGGCCCATGAGGCATTTGAAGAGGGATATCGCTGGTTCTTTGATAAAAAACTTTTGTCTATCTTTTCCTCAGGAATAGAACCTTATGAGTTCGTAAATCCACATTTTGCAGTGTTAGATGCAGGGACAACAGAAGTTTTTGAGATTAACAAGCTCTAAACCATTGGGATTATCCCATCAACACTTAATTCTGACCAATGTTCCACAGCTTGAGGTATATTCATACGTTTTTCAAGCCAAAGAGAGATTTCCTTTGAATGGTATTTTGCTAAATTTCTCAATGCTGCAGATCTTGCATGTTTAACTTTGATATCATCATCTCTTATGAATTTATCAATCACATCACATGATTCCTTGACATAATTGGTTGCATTGATGTTGGAGAGTATGTAAAGGATTGATGCCTTACTTCTACTATCATTCAACTCTGAGGATTTAGTTTCTATCCAATTAAAAAATAAATCGGGATAATTCTTTAAAAATGAACCAAAAGCCTCATTTGAAACAGAATTGACATAAGAGTTCTCTTCTGTTAAAAATGGAGTCAAATGATTTAGGAAATCTTGATCCATAAAATTGACTTTTCCTTTATATACTGCAATTTGATGTGCTGACGAGATAGCTACTCGTCGCAATTTTTCAGAATCAGAATCAATGAATTGAAGATAAAGTTCCTTAAAATCATCATATTGTTTGAGAAGTGAACTGGTGAGAAGATTAATACCCACTCCCCGGATCTTCCATTCCTCGCATTCTGAGAGTTCTACTATTCGATGAACTGCTAAATCATAATCTCGGTTCCAGATTTCAGCTCGTATGTAAAGAAGGCCACCAACAATTCTATAAGCATCAACTTCTTCTTCAAATAAGGCATTTGCCCAAACAAAGGCTTTTGATGGAGTAATTCTTGAAAGCCCCTGTTTGACTTGATTTATAGATTTGTAATTCAAATCCCAATTGTTTATTAACAATTTAAACCGATCTATATCCTCCTCTCGAATATATTTGTGCATAAGATTTATTTCTTCACTAGGCAATTTTTCCTTGATTTTAAGAGAATTCTCATCAGAAACATCAAAGTCTATGACTTCTTTCATTGATATATAAACTATCATTACCATAATAAAAAAGGATTGTGTTGTTTAAACAATAAATTACTAACATATCTATATGCTCCAAGTAGGAGATGTAATGTTTGAGTAAAAGATGTAATCATCAAGGTTTACTTGAATTGACAAACCCGGTTAGGTGATAATATAATAAATGTACAAATACCACAAATCAACACGCTATTAGAAGAGATTAAATAACATTGAAAGCTAAGTATACTTGGATAATTATGGTTGAACCAGTAGCAAGAGAAGCCTCTCTGTATGTTGGATTAAACCTAGCCAATATAACAGAAGATAATTATCCAGAATTACGATCGGATGATCTGATTCCAATTTCATGGTTTCTGCTTTTTGAGGCATCAGATATACGTACACGTCAACAGGTCATGCCAGAGAGCATCTCTACCTTTCAAGAATTTGAGAATGATTTAGGTTTTGAATTTAAATTCAGTGATTTTATGAATGAGCCAGTAGCTTTCGAGACTACTATTCCAAAGGCCCAAGAAAGACTACATAAATTTAAAGAATTATTCAAAGAACTCCCTTATTTCTGGAGTTATTTTAGAGTTATTGATATATTAGAAGAGCATCTAGAGTTCCAAATTAACCGTATAGCAGAACATAATATCGAGGAGGCAACTCCGATTATGCAATCCTATCATCCAGATGTCATTGATTCACAAGTTAAGTTGAAGGATGATATTAAATCTGACGCAGACCTAATGGATCTCTCCATTGAGGATCTAACAAATCTAGCTAACTTAGGATTAGATGAACCCAGTCAACCAAAGGGTAAATCAGAATCCTCTGCATCAGAACCAAATATGGATACAGATATGATGCTTGATGATAATCCCTTTGCAGCATTAATGGATGACTTCTCTAGTGCTCTTGATATGGATGCTCCTGAACCAGAAGTGCAACAACCTACAGAAGGATTCGATGATTCCTTCCTTCTGGATTCTCTTGGAGCTGCTCTGGAATTAGATACTACACTCGATGGTTCAGAGATAACTGAAGTAGCTATAGAAGATGATGATGAGGCAACAGCGGTTATGTCTATAACCGCTAAGTTTGATCACTTAGCTATTGAAGGCTATGGTGATAAAATCCATAAGATATTTGAACGTATAGACAATCTTTATCATCATATCAAGAGAGAGGAAGGCAAAATCACCCGAATCATGATTGATATTTTTCAAGATATTTTCAGAGATTCATTGACCAATTGGAGAATTACGGGGTTACTTTCAGAGGATTTTGTACAAGGTGATCCTTCTATACTTGGGAGAATAATGATAGGTACCCCATCTGCATTTAATATTAAATCAGGTATTACCTTTGATCTAGAGTACTGGACAAGAAAAACTCTACAGAGAGGAGATGAAAGATTGATGTTCAGCCTATCCAAATTACCCTCAGAGGATCTACATGATTCAATACATAATAATGAGATTAATGAAGTATCAAACATAATTGAACAAACACTTTTATTGACTAAATCCAAGAAGATACCACGATATAGTCAAGAAAATCTAAAGAAAAAGCCAAAGGATTCAAATATTTGGGGGATTAGGGTTCTATTACCTTATGGTGATGCCTATACTCCTGCTACACTTCTCTGTAAGGATCCAGAGATAACTTGGAAGGAGGATTTTGATCAGAAATTGGATCTACCTGGTGTTTTGAATGATTGGAATGTCGAGTACAAAGTTCGATTTTCTGAATTCTCTCATGTGGATGATTATCAGATTGTATTTAAACGAGCTAAGGGAAAGGATGAAACATTTATTGGTTTCAATCGTTGGATTAGAATTCACCATAATCTTTACATGAATAAGTATGGAATTGATGGTACGATAGACTTGCTAAAAAATAAAATCCTGACAACAAATGATCAAATGATCGGTCAGTCAGTTTTTACAATACTTACTAATTTATCACAACTAGGCTTTAATAAGGCAATTGATGCGTTGAATGATGAAAGATTGATGAGCAGATTAAGTTGGCTCTATTCCACCATGTAACACTTCTTCAAGATCTTTTGGATTTATAATAGGAAGGCTACAGGTCATACCTTGGCAAATAAAAGCTGTTGCTTGCTCCACAAAACCTCTTGCTTTTACATTTTCCCAAAATGGTCTACCATCATCTTTATTTTTATTATTATAACGATAAATCAATTTGCTAGGGATAAACAGTTTTCTATGAATATGATCTAATTCACTATCCTCGCAGTTAATCAATACAATTTCAGTAGGAAATCTAAGATAATCGCTGCTACTAATCATGAATCCATTCATTGCCCCAGGGAAACCAGAAAATTCTTTGGCGAACTTGTTAGCAATCTGTTCTCCTCGTTTCACTAAGTGTTTATCTTCTAGGTAATGCCCTAGTTTGAATAGATTTTGAACCATGACTGCAAATCCAGAGATCATGGATTCATCAGCAGTTTGCATAATTCGGTTAAATCGATGACTGTGAATATCTTTGAGGAAATATACTTTATCCTTATCAGAATAAAACTTTGATGTTACAATTTTTTCCAATTTGGCTGCCAGTTTGATATATTTCCAATCATCAAAAGTTTCAAATGCCTTAATCATAGCAGCTATGGTAAAGCTATAATCATCAAGATATCCATCTATCTCTCTCCACACTTGATCTTCTTCCACAGTGTGATATGAATGAAGGATTTTATCTTCTTTTATCATAGTTTCTTCCAGAAAATCTAGCGCATTGATAGCAAGAGTCTCAGCTTCTTGAAGATCAAATGTTTCAGCTACTTCCAAGAGGGCGATGATCATCAAGGAGTTCCAGGAAGTTATAATCTTAGTATCCCTAGAAGGTGGAATTCTCTTAGCTCTCTCAGCAAATAAGGTTTGTCTAATGTCAGACAATTTCTTAATTATCTCCTCTTCAGATTTCGAGAAATTCTCCGATACTTCCTTGATGCTCCGAACCACACTAAGAATATTCATTCCATTGATTTCTGGATGATGTGGATCTTTGAAATTACCCTGTTCCGTGATTCCATATCTGTATTCAGCAAGTTGAAAATCATCTTCTAGGATACTTTTAAGCTCTTGTCTTGTCCAAACATAAAATTTTCCTTCCCTTCCTTCAGATTCAGCGTTCAAGGTAGAATAGAATGCTCCATACTTTGATCTCATCTCCCGAGAGACCCATAGCATTGTATCATATACAACCCATTCTGAGAATTTATCATTCAAAGCCTTATGCAACTCTGATCCTAGTAACAGTAATCCTGCATTATCATAAAGCATCTTCTCAAAATGAGGAACAAGCCATTTAATGTCAACACTATACCTCGCAAATCCTCCTCCTAGCTGATCATAAATACCGCCTAGTGCCATTTTGTGGAATGAGAAACGGGTAAACTCTAAAGCATCTTGATCTTGGGACCTGTACCCTTCTCTGAGCAAGAAACGTAAGGATGAAACTCTGGGAAATTTTGGAGCACCACCAAATCCACCATACTTTCTATCTCCACGCTGCAAAAGTTTCGTCACCTCGGTAGAATAAATATCTTCAGAGAGATCTACATTATCTTCATCTGTTAAGAGATACTCATTGTACTGTTGTAGACCATTTTGAATTGCATCTGCTTGCTGCTCAGCTAATTCACGTTGAGATCCCCAAATTTCAACTACTTGTTCACATATCTCCAAAAATGATTTCATGCCATATTTACTCTCATTTGGAATATATGTTGCAAGCACAAATGGAGACCCATCAGGAAGTGTAAAAGTACTCAATGGCCACCCCCCTCCTCGTTTGTTTAATAATTGATACATTTCTTGATAGGCCTTATCCACAGCTGGATGTTCCTCACGATCAATTTTTATGCAGATGAAATGTTCATTGAGATACAAAGCCGTTTTCTCGTCAGAGAAAGACTCTCGAGCCATTACATGACACCAATGACAAGAACTGTAGCCAATAGAAATGAATATAGGCTTATCCTCTAGTTTTGCCTTATCAAAAGCCTCATCGCCATAGGGGAACCAATGTATGGGGTTATCCTTATGCTGTTGAAGATAGGGGCTTGTTTCTTTGTATAGTAAATTCACAATAACAGTTTGATTGAAGTATTAAATAAAAATCGTTAGATAATTGAGATAGAGATTTTTGAATTCGCTAATCCCAAATCAACTCTGTGGTTTGATCATTAGCTACTTGAAAAATAAATTCTCCCATTTTTGCAGAATGAGCATCGAGATTGCTCTCAAAGTATTTTATACACGAGTTCTTGAGAGCATTATGTATTTTCATTGTTCGTTCTGCTCCATGCATTTTGTCGATCCTACTGGCAATCAAGATAATTGGAGCATCTATTTTTGCTATATCCCCTTCCCAAGCATTGTACTTTAGCACTTTTCTTGCACTGGCACGTATCCTAGCTGGTTGAGCCAATCGCATCACTTGAAGGAATTTATATCCCTGGCCGGGTTGATTTGAATCTATAAGAAATTTCATTATATGCCATTTAATATACTTGATGGCTAATTTGAAAAAAATAAGAGGAACATGTAAAAAAATAAAAGGAAGTATCGGTGGAGTAGAAATCCTTGGATTTGGGCCAATCATCAATGTTTGATATGGCCAACGTTCGTATCGTGCTAAATAATTAAATAATATTGTTCCACTAAGTGAGGATGATACTACTATCATATCTTCTATTTTATGCTCTAAGTATTGAATAAGTACTGAGAAATCATCTGCTATTCGCGGTATAGAGTAATCTATATCTTTGCGTTCATGAGGAGATGTAGTATGCTCTCTGGTATCCCAGAAGTAGATAATCGTATTTTTACTTAGATTAAGAAGGACATCATTCCATCCAACAATCATGGAAAACCAACCTGGTATTATTAAAACTGCACGTTTAGATTCATTGACCTGAGGAGTAGATTTGATCAACATTGTTTTTACCCCTTCTTCCACTTCAATATATGTTAAGGTTATATTGGCACTGTCATCAAAATACCTTCTCCATGTATTTGGATCTAGAAATTTATCTGATCCTAAGTCTTCTTGTGAATAGGGATCATTTTCTTCATCAAATACTGAGATATCTTCCATATTCCATACTATGATATGAATATTAAGAAGATTTTCTATGATGGAGGTGAGTATAAATGGTCAGAAAATGATTTTTGATATTTTTTTATTGACTTGGCGGAAGGTACAAGTAGTAAATTATAACTATATAGCTAATTAATGAAGGCCTTAATATGTGATGATTCTAAAATAGTTAGGTTAATGCTTAAGAAATTGTTGCTCAAAAATAATTTTACCAATATTGTTGAACTGGTCGATGGCAATCAATTATGTACAACTATAGAGAAAGAGAAACCTGACGTAATCTTCCTTGATATTATCCTCCCTACAAAGAATGGAATTGAGTTATTAGAAAATTTTATGAAAGTTAAGAAACATGAAAAAATATTCATCATATCAGGGATGGGACATGAACCAATTGTTAACAAAGCGATGAGTTTAGGAGCTGACGGATTCATCATCAAGCCAATTGATGAATCTAAATTGAAACCCATACTTGATGATATTAATATAAACTGAAAATCATTTTTTCTGTATGTGACCAATCAATTTTAATTTGAGCAAGGAGTATTAAACACATGAATTTGCTGAAAACAATATGTTATCTATGTGGTGACGAGGATAAGTATGATAATATGGTACCAGTCGATTTAACTACTGGTGAGAAGGTAATGACGCATCAGCGATGCCTCAACAAATACATTGAGAGTACAACCAATACTCCTTCTGCGTGTGGTAGCTGTAGCTCCGCTAGTAGCTGTAGTGGCTCCTGCTAAAGGTTGATACTTTATGACTAAAATTTGTTCCTCTTGTAGTGCAGAAATTCCAGTGAATGCAAGGTTTTGTAACCAATGTAGGGGAACATCATTTGAATCATCAGAAAATTGTCCATCCTGTAAAAAACCACTACCAAAAAAAGAAAGCAATTTCTGTCCCCGCTGTGGTAAGAAATTGAAAAAAGATGCAAAGATAAAGATGAAGCAAATTAGAGCCATTGATGGTGAGAAGCATAAATGCAACATTTGTTTGCAGATTATCGATTTTGACCTTGTTGTTTGTCCCTCCTGCCTCAATACCTTTCATTTCAACCATATTGCCAATTGGATCATTAGCAATAAGAACTGCCCAATTTGTAAAGTAGAATTAGAATTGTTGGATTAATTAGAATCAGTTTTTATCCTAAATTTATTTAAATTATGAAAACTTAATATTGCAAAGATATTCTTTTCATGTAATGATAGATTATAGAATTGCTACCAAAGATGATCATGAAGCTATCTATGATTTTGCACTACATGCAACCTCTGATGCTAAAATTCCAGAATTCGCAGAAGATGTAGGTGAAGCATTACAGGATAGACTCGCAAAAGGAGAAACTACTATAATTATTGCATTATCAGGCGAGCAAGTAGTTGCATATGCAGAAATTGATTTGACTCGACAACATTTAGGTGGTGTATTTATCCAAGGTGTTTATGTCGATCGGGGATTTAGACGACAGGGTATTGGGGGTAAGATTCTTGACATGGTGAAGGCAAAATTCTGTACTAAGGGTGAAAAAGTACTTACCAGAGCATATACTTCTGCGGGAAAAAATTTTTGGGAATCTTGGGGCTATAAACCATGGTATACAATCATGAAGTTGGAAGAAAAACAAAAGTCATGAATCGATAACAATCTTTAGGTAGGTTGTAATATATTGTATGTTATGGAAGTTGATCAAGATAAACTCCAAATCCTAAGAAAATTGATAGAGAAGAGAGGAGAAGATCTTGAACTGCTTGATCAAAGATCTATAGATGAAGCATCCATAATCAACCGCATTAACCTGTTACATGACAAAGGTTTGTTAAATAAACGCATTCTCTGTATCGGTGATCATAATATGACCGGTGTTGCCATGAGTATTTTTGGTAATCCAAGTGAGGTTGTAATTACAGATATTGATAGACGGTTAAGTGAAATTCTCTTTGAAGCACATATTGAGTATGATTTAGAAGTAAGATACCTTTATCATGATATGCGTTTGAGAATTCTTGAAATTTTAATGAACCAGTATGAGCTAGTTGTTTTTGAACCTCCTTTCACTAAAGCTGGAATAGAATTATGGATATCACGTGCTCTGGAATGTTTGGTTCCAAATGGGGATATTATCATCAGTGTACCTAGCACTGGACCAATAAGAGAATTCTTCAATGAGTACATCAAAAGCATTAATCTAGATCTAATTTCTGTTCATGAGGGGATTAATCACTACACTTATTCCAAATACATCTCTGATGTAATCCACTTAAAGGCAAATGAGCATACTAAAATTAGTTTGAAAGGCCATTTTCTAGAGGCGTTTTATGAGCATGAAGAATTTGATAATATTAAACACTACAAATGCAAATGTGGTGAGATCATTCAGTGTGAGAACATTCTGAGTTTGATGGAAAAAGGATGTCCTGTTTGTGCACAAAAAGAAGTATTTGTCTTTGATAGTAAAGTTAAGTTGGAATAATTGTATGCAATGACAATATATTAAATACTACTACTGGTTAATTGAATTGATGAGTTTATCAGGTGTAGACGTTAAAGCAATCGTACATGAGCTACAGGAAAAAATCGTTGGATCGTGGATCGTGAATATATATCATTTACCCTCTGGGATTTTCCTGTTCAAGTTACGCAGATCGCAGGAAGGTTTACAATTTCTTCTCATTGAACCAGGCAAACGAATTCACCTAAGCCAGTTTAACAGAGTAATGCCTAGTGAACCCTCAAATTTCTGTAAAACACTCAGAAAGCATTTGAGAGACAGGAGAATCAATAGTGTCGAGCAACGAGATCTTGATAGAATTGTTATCCTCAATATCGGACCAGATCAGGGTTTTGATGTGGTTATTGAGTTATTTGGTCATGGGAATGTGATCACGGTATCTCCAGAGAAGAAGATAATAAATGCTCTTCATTACAGAAAAATGAAGGATCGAGATATCCATCCAGGTAGGGAATTTAGGCATATGCCTCCTGTGGATAGAGACATTTTACGCAATGGATGTGATGATCTTGAACCAATACTCCAATCAGTTGATAAACTTGTTCCAGCCTTAAACACATGGTTAGGTTTGGGGCCATATTATTCCAGATATATCCTTAAACAGTGTGGAATTGATAAAAAGAAATCTGAAGATCTAGATGCTGATGAGATTATCAAAATCATTGAGGCTGCAGAGAATATTGAGCTTAGATTAAGAAATAATGATTTTCAACCAGTGGTCTATCTAGATAAGGAAAGGGTCGAATTAGATGAAGATCTTGAGGATGAGGATGGTATTGAAACAGAATTTGACGATCAATGGAGCGAGTTACCATTTAATCCAGAAGATGTAATTACAATTCTACCTTGGCATCAAAAGGATGAAGAGTATTATGAACCTGATTCCCTGAATGAAGCATTGGATATATTTTATTCCTCTCAGGAGACTGAAGAAGATATATCAGGAGAGACAGAAGAATTATCTACAGTTAATGATCGATTAACAAATCAACTCACCCAACAACTTGCACATCAACAAAAATTGCGATTAGAGGCTGAACAGTATCGCGGAGATGCTGATGCCCTGTATGAGAATTTCCAACCAGCGACTGATTTAATTTCAACAGTCTATAATGCTAGACGGAACAAAATGGCTTGGGAAGAAATTGAAAATAGGTTACAAATCGGTAAAGAGAAAGGTATAGCTTCAGCTTTGTTGTTTAAGGAGCTACTCATCAAAGAGGCAGCTATGATGTTAGATCTTCCAAATATGGGAGCTCAACGAGTGGTAAAGGTTGACTTCAGAAAATCACTAAATGAAAATGCGAATCTGTTCTATGAAAAGGCAAAAAAGAATGAGAAGAAGGCGAAAAATGCAGATATCGCAATAGAACGTACTCGCGAAAAACTAAAAGCAGCCCAAGAAGATAGTGAGAAATTGAAGCAAAAAGTTGTTGATATGGATACTGTTCTAAAGAGACGGAAATCTTGGTATGAGAAATTCCATTGGACCCATGCTAGTAATGGTATGCTTATCATTGCTGGTCTTGATGCCTCAACAAATGAGAGAATTGTGAAAACATACCTGGAGGATGATGATATGTTTCTACATGCAGATATTCAAGGTGCAGCTGCAACTATTATCAAAACAAATGGAAGAGAGGTATCTGAGGATACCCTTAGAACTGCTTCTGTCCTCTCTGTGTCATATTCCTCTGCTTGGAAACTGAAAAGACCAATGGCGGATGCTTATGCTGTAACTAAAGAACAAGTAAGCATGTCAGCACCTTCAGGTCAATTCCTTCCAAAGGGTGGGTTCATGATTTATGGTAATAGAACCTATATCAAGGATGTGTCTCTCAAGATTTATATTGGAATGATTATTGAAAAGCACTGGGCAAGAGTAGTAATGAGTACAACAAATCAAATTGATAAGGCATCATTAATTTTAGAACTCATTCCGGGTGATGAGCAAAGAGGGTCAATTGCAAAACAGGTTAAACGAGCCATGCTGAAGAATGCTGAAGATCAAGATCTAAATAAAATTAAAACTATAGAATTGAGTGAAATAGCCAAAATTATTCCAGGTCCATCGAAAATTGCAAATATCAGTATAATAGGTGAATAATTGGCTATTACTCCAATATTTGGAGAAATCGGTTAATTTTAATGATTATTTTATCAATAGTCGAATTTGGCGGTTATGGATGATCATTTTTACTTTATAGTAGCGCTCAATGCTTTATTTCAAGCCACATATAGAAAATCTCTTCCTATATTTTATTATTCAAAATATTCAATGTTCAGATGGTCGGAGATTAAATTTGATCTATTCCCCTCGACTGGTACGATCCTTACACTTTTATTTGAAAACTAAGTTGAAATGTATTTGTGAACTGTGTAATGATTAATTTGCTGAAAATTCATTTCCAATGAATAGACTTATATGTAGATAGAACAATATGGTTTTAGTAAAAATACTTTGCACCAATACTCAACTAATCAAATCGGTTGAGTACTAAGGAAAAAAAAGGAGTGATAAAAAAATGACCTATTGTCCAGAATGTGACTCACTGTTAGTATATAGAAATGATGAAAATAATCAAGTGATTTTTACTTGCCCCGATTGTGGGTATGTTGAAGAGAAAAGCGAGCAAATCACAAATACCTTTGTAGTCTCAGAGCAGATCATGCGTGATGAGAAAACAAAAATTGAAGTAGTGGAAGTACCAAGTATTGATGGTATTCCACAAGATATACGAGAAGAATTACGTGAGCAATATAGAGAAGCTATGTCATCAATTGACTAGACTATCAGATTATTTTTCGATGTAGTAACCATTCTCTTGCTCGATCACGAGGTACCAAACGTGATCTTTGAGTTTTAAGCTGAGCAATGTTATCAATGCCTAATAGGAACATCATTCTTTTAATTGTCTCGATATAATGAGTTAACCATTTTTCCACTCCATCCTCTCCATGGTTGATGTACGCTTTTATAACTGGACGAGCAATTCCAACCATAGAAGCTCCCATCATCAATGCTTTACTAGCCAAAGTACCATCATACATACCACCTGTAGATATTATTGGTAAGGTAGCCTTTGAAACTGCCTCATATGTAGAAAAAGCAGTTGGGATACCCCATTTCAATACAGGATCAGTAATCTCAAAGGGAACATTACCTCCCTCATGTCTCATCAATTCTAGCTTCGGCCAAGATGTTCCACCTGATCCACCTATATCAACTGCTGCGCATCCAATTTTTTCCATTTTCACAACTTCTTCAAATGGCATACCACTTCCCACCTCTTTAGCAATCACAGGTACTTTTGACTCTTTGATTAATCCATTGAATTTACTCCATGCATCTGCAAAATTCAAATCTCCTTCTGGTTGACACAGTTCTTGAAATGCGTTTATATGAATGGCCATGGCATCTGCTTGTACTCCTTCAAGAGCAGCATTATATTCAACCATGCCGAAATCCATACAAAACTGCACCAATCCAAGATTCCCAATTAAAAATAACTCAGGATGATTGTCTTTGACAGCAAAAGTATTTCGGGTCTCAGGATTTACAATCATGGCACGCTGAGATCCAATACCCATGGGAATGTTCAATTTCTCACATATTTTAGCAATTCCATTGTTAATTTTTTCAGCCTCTGGATAACCTCCGGTCATTCCAGCAACTAAAACAGGAGCATTGAAGGTTTTACCAAGAAATTCAGTCTCAGTACTAATATCAGAATAATTAATATTTGGTATTGATCGTGGGATTACTTCAAAATACTCAAAGCCATTAGTTGATCCTTCAACACCAACATCCTTATCGATTGTCAGTTTGACGTGTTCGGCTTTTCTGCTATGAAGAACAAATTTATCCTCAGACATTATCTAATTGTTGATTTTATTTCTGCATATATTTAGATTATTAAGAAGGAGTGTTAATCCTCATCATCGCTTGTCAAATTATCGATTTTACTTTGCAAATCTTTCTTTATCTGATCATATTCAGATTTTTCAATCACATTGAAAATGAAAGCCTGCTCAGCCTGAGTTAATCGTTCTTCGAAATCACTTCTAGTTGAATCAATAAATTGATCTGATGAGATGGATATGGCATCAACTAGATTTTGTGCTGCAAGTGTCAACGAGTAGACATATCGCAGGCGGGGGAAGGTTTGTGTTCTGCGTTCTAAAATCCCGAATTGCAATAATTGTTTTAGATGCTTCTCAATGGCTGTTCTTGATACTCCAATGGCTTCTACAAGCACATCAGGATGACTAGGAGAAGCATTAAGAGAATCTAATATCCTACATCTTGTATCATCCTGAAGGATTGAGAGTAGAGAACGCTGCGTTTTATTTAGCAATGGCTAACCTCAATGAATAACTGTCACATCAGTATTTATTATTTTACCTTTGGAGGATAGAAAAATTAAGAATCTATCAACATTTTCCTGTCAAACACAAGCTTACACCCACGAGTTTAAATTACCTTTAATATATCCATACAATATTGTACATTAGAGCTTGATACTATGGAAAAGGAATCCCTAGAGTATAAATTAAACCTAAAGTATAGGTCTGGACAAATTTCCAAGGAAGAATATGATCAACTATTGGAAAAATTCAGAAACTTAGGTATGTTAGATACTAAACCAGTCAAATCAAGAAAAATTCAAGTTGAAGGCTCAAAAGCAGTGGATGAAATAAAAATTGATGGCCCTGTTCTGCTTTCGGGTGGAGTAGTCGTTAATGGACCTGTAGAGTGCAATTCTCTCTCCACATCTGGGTCAGTCAATATTGTTGGGAATTTGATAGTAAAAGGACAATCTGGGATTTCAGGTGAAATTTATATCGATGAGGGGGCAAAATTTGTTGGTCCTGTAACAGTTACTGGATCTCTGAGAACAAATGACAAAATTATTAGTGCAAGTAGAATGTCTGTAACTGGCACTTTAGCAACTAATGATATTACCTTAGGAGATAAATGCCATGTGGTTGGCAAATTATTATGTTCTAATCTGAAATCTTCTTCACATGTGACAATCAATGGCTCGATTAAGGCTGAAAGCATTCTTGCTGAGAGTTTCACATTCAAATCCAATTTATCTAAAGCTGAAAAATCAGATATAGATGGAGATGTAAGAGCAAATGAAATTGATATCTCAGCACCTTTGAAATCAATCAAAATAGATGTATCCAAGGTAAGGGAATTGAAGAAAAAAATCCCAAATTCAGGGATAAAAGAATTGGATAACTTCTTAGGTAAAACCATTGATAATTTATTACCATCTGTCATGGAAGGAATTAATGAGATTGCAGATAATATCAGTGCAGGATTATCTAATCTAACCAATCTAATGATTTCAGGTATGACTATAGGGGGTAATATTGAGGGAACTACCGTTATTCTTGAGCATTGCATTGTTGTAGGAGATATCACTGCAGATAATGTTAAACTCGGCCCCAATGTGAAAGTTCACGGAAGAATTTTCTATCGTTACGTCATCCAAGTTGAGGATGAAGAAGAAGAGTATGTTATCGAGCAAATTTCTGATTAATAATCAACTATTCTAGCCTAAAATGGAGAAATTGAACCAATTATCCCAAAATAAATGATTAAAGCGGAAATTAAACCAAGAAAGTACAATTTCAAATCATACTGGAAGATGAATTGACCCTCAAAATTATAAAATGGGAGAAAGAGAAAAATCGCCGTTATTCCAAACAAGCTACCCACAAAAGAGAATGCATACAGTAGAATCAAAAAGAAACCCGATTGTATTAATCCTCCTGAAAAAAGCAGAAGAATATTTGGAATTAAACCAACAAAAAGGAGTGAGGATATAGTAACGAAGCTTAACATGGCTCTATCTCTTCCTTCATTTACATAATCTCTAAACTTGACGATAAATAAGGCAGTCCAGAAGAATGGAATTAACGCTAATGCAACACCGAGAGGGAATATCTCAAATGAGGTATAACCACCAAATTTCTTTGCTGCATAACTCCGTGTAAAATAAATAAAGTAACTTGCAACAACAGCAACAATATACGTAGTCAAGATGGCGAGTACATTAAGTGTAAAAATCGAGAAAATGGAAATAACTGCTGCAAGAATAAGTATATCCTTGTGTTTGGATCCTGTAGACCAGGTCAAAGTCCAGACATCAGATCCACCTCTTCCTCTGAAATTACTGCTAGTAGTCATTGTTCCTCTTTTTGCCTTGCCAAGTTCATATTGCTTCTCAACCTTTTGTTCTTGATAAGCTCGGGTTTTGTAGTGATCCAAGTTTATACAGGAATGATTCTCAGGTAGACGATGTTTTGAACAGAATTTATGCCCACATAACCTACAGGTATAAGGCATTGCAACTGATTCTTCACAGAATGAGCAAATTCCCATTAGTTCCTCTCACCTTTGTAATTCTTCCAGATACCTTTAGCCAAATTTACCGCTGATTTTAAAGTATCACCCATTTCAGGTGAGATCTCAAGTAGTTTATGAATTGCACTTGAGAAAGTCACACTTCCTCGCAATGCAATAAGTACATTTACCTGCTGCTCACGAGATAACTTGGAACCTAAAATGAATTCTTTACCTGCTTTGCTGATGATTAGCAGTGCTGGGAATTTTCTTTCAGGTTGAAAGAAAAATTTGATTTCTATTAGATCGACTCTTTCTATGGAATCAAATGAGAGGAAAACATTTTTTGGTATCCAGCCAAATGATACTCCGGGTGTCTCTCTGAATCGTATTCCTTCACTTGTGACTTCAATGTAATCCTTGTTGATGGTAAACTCTCCATATAACCTACCTGCAAAGTAAACAAGCAGGCTAATACTCAATACAAAATTGAAAATTGAGGAGAACCTTGCTACATCAAATGCTTCTATTGTAGCAAGAAGGAAATAAATTGTAAGCAGGAAAAGTGTAGCCGGAATGAGTATACTCGGCCGGAATTCTTGTGATTCAGACTGCCACCTAGGCATAATAGATAGGTAATTTTCTCAAATATAATGATTCGTAAAAATGAATTAGTAATGGCAAATAGATACTCTGAAAATTATGAATTTTATCACAATCGTCTAGCTTTATAATAGCATATACCAAAATTAAGAGATAATTCTAGACTGAAGGAATAAAAATAATAACAAATTGACCTCATCACAATTTGAAATAAATGCCGCAAACAAATTTCGAAAAATTGAAAATGGAGGTAACTTCAATAGAGAATACATTGACAGAGAAGATCTCTAAACTGAAAAATTCTCTAGAACAGATTGAAGGAGAGATTACCACTCTCAGCACCTCTGTCAAGGATATTACCGAGAAAGATACAGAACTAGGTACAAAGGTGAGTAACTTACAAACCACTCTTAAAGATCTTACCGAAAAGGGAGATACATTAACTAATGATCGTGATGAGAAGAAAAAACTCTATGATGATAATGAAGAGAAGATATCTGATCTGAAACACACAAAGATGGGGCTAGAGACAGAGATTAGTAAGGCTGAATTACGACTAAAGGAGCTCACTACGAGTATTGCACAACATGAAACTAAATTAGATGGATTGAAGAAGGATTTGGTAAGTGCTGAGGACATCTATGCTCAGAAGGTTAAAACAATAGAGGATGAAAAGAACGGAGTATTGGAACAAACCAAAAACAAGGAAATCCAGTATAAAATGTTAAAACTTATGCTTGAGGAGGAATATGTCAAAACAAATTACTACTTTGTTTTAAAGGCCATGAAGCAATCTGGTGTTAATTCTCTTGTGAAATTGAAACAAGCATCTGCAGTTGGTGGTGATGAGGTGACAGCTGTACTCAAAGCAATGAGTGCTAGAGGTGTTATCGATTTTGATCAAGCAAGTGGTAAATATACCATGAAAAAGGAGTTTATAATTTAGGTGATCATTATGTTAGCAGATATTAAGAAAGAAATGGAAAACCTCATGGGCGAGATCAAATCTCATAATGATTTACTCAACTCTATAACCGATGTACTGGATAAGGCAATTGAAAAAGCAAATGATGAGAAGGCAAATCTAGATCAAAAAGTAGCTTCTAAAAATAATGAAATTACCTTGCTTGAGGGGAATATTAAAGAAAAAGAAGATTTAGTCAAGACCCTATCCTCCACAATAGAGGAATTGAATCCCAAGATTAAGGATCAGGACACCTTAAAAGCTGATTTGAAGACTACTATCTCTTCTCTAGAGAAGAATCTTGATGAGCTAAGAAACTCAGTTGCTGAGGCAGAAAGTAAACTATCAGGCCTAGAATCAGAAGTTGCTGAGAAAAGCAAAGCAAAAGATGAACTACTTGCATCTATCGATGTGAAAGTTGAAGAGAATAAGAAAGGGTTGAATGAGGCTAGAACTGTATATGATCAGTTGGTGGAAAAATATGTTTCATTTGATTATTTATTTGAGATAATTGATACGCCTGAAATAGAAATATTGGCAATCATCTCAGCGAATAGACCTGTTTCACAAGAAAAGATCAAAGCTCAGGCAAAGAGCGTTTTACCAATTATGGTCAGCAGAGCGATAACTAAACTTGAGGCAGATGGTAAAATCATCCTCAATGCCGAGGATAAATGGGATTTCTCACCCGCATTACTTGAAAAATTGTAATTAAAACACTAACATAGCCATTAATAATAAGTTTCGTTTAATAGTGAGTAAAGAACTAGATCCTGCATCAATCCATTCCTGCAAGGAATGAGCCTTTGCTGAAATATCGACTCCTGAAACACTCAAGGCAGGAATGCCTAGCTGATGGGGGATATTAGCATCTGTACTACTAGCCACTAATTGTGAATCTAATTTGAAATGGCTATTTACCTTGATCATTAATTTAACCAGATCTGATTCTGCCTCGGTTTTTCCAGCGGGTCTATCACCGATTTTCTCGAATTCAAGAGAGATTTTTCCCTGTCGCAAATTTTCTTCGTGCTCACAAGCATCAAAGGCTAACCCCTTTACTTTCGTTTCCAGTGTATTGAGTTCATCGACATCCTCAGATCGCATATCAATATCCGCAGATACATGAAAGGGTATAGAGTTGACAGAAGTGCCACCTTGGATAACTCCTACTGAATAAGTAGTCTTTGGATGATCAGGAACTGTTAGCTTTCCCATTTCATTGAGAAAATTAGCAAGGGCAAATCCTGGGTTGACTATCCCAAATGCTCCATAGCTGTGACCCCCATCTGCCTTGAAATGAATGCGATAGCGTTTTGATCCAATCGATTGATTTACTATTTTTGTATTTCCTGTACCATCGATGGTAATGAAAGCAGAAATTGGAAAAATGAATTTATTTTCTGCATCCGAGAATAGATATTTCATCCCTCGTAGATCACCAAGACCTTCTTCTCCAACATCAGCAATAAAGTAAATCGGTCTTTTCACCTGATGCTTGATACAGTAGGATGCTAGAGCTAATAGATTGGTCAATCCCCGACCATCATCTCCTATTCCAGGTCCATGAATAATATCTCCTTCTCTTCTAATAGCAATATTCACATTCTCATCAAATACTGTATCAAGATGAGCAGCAATCATTACTCCGGGTTCATTGGGAAATTGTATCTTTGATTCATCCATATATGCAATGACATTTCCTATTTTATCGATTTTGGTTATATAGCCCAATTTCTCAAATCTTGATTGGATATATTTACCTCTGGCCCACTCATTAAAGGGTGGAGCAGCAATTTTAGTTATCTCAATTGTATCATTGATATAATACTCTTTCATCTGGTCAATCTCATCAAAATAAGGTTGCAGGGTGCGTATTATGTCATCCATGAGAGATAATTTGTGAGCATAATAAAAAACGTGAGTTAATTTAATTGATGAACACCATCGAATTCACAAAAACTGTACATCTGATTGATGTTGATTATAGCCAGAAGTATTTGGATAATTAAGGATTAGTCTAAGAGAAATTAGACTGAAAGATACTTTTTAGTAAAATCATAATAATTAAAGGTATACACTTATTAATTTCTCTTTCCACGATATGTTGATGAGCGATCGTCATTTCAAAAGTATCACAAGTTATGGTGAATCCGAAACAGAATACAAAGATGAACCTTTGATCTTGGAATTTATTAAAACAACATACTTTGCTGTTATATTTGTATCTCTCATTGAAATCTACTTGCTTTATACCAATACTGGTTTAGCCTTGTTTTCTCTAGTTGTAATATTTGTGGGATTTGCCATTATGACTAGTGGATGGCGATTGAAGGCACCATCTATGAAACCTGATTATTATGACGAAAACTATGTCTCTCCTCACCTCAAAAAAGTATCTTGTGCTTGCGGAGCTGAAAACCCAAGTTCTGCTAGTTTTTGTGAAGACTGTGGAGAAAAATTATAATCTGTTTATGTTAATATATTTTTAATCAATTTCTAAAATCGATGAAAGAATCTGAAAAATTATGCATGATAGAGCTTACTTAATTTTTTAATAACTAAGGATACATCAGCATCAATTCCTACCTGTTCTATGAATTCAGACCAAGCTTCTTCATTCAATCCAAGGATATATGCTATGATATTCTTGTTGTCTCTTGAATACAGAACAGCATTATTACCTCCTGTATACCAGTTGCGAAAAGCATTTCTTCTGAACACCAGAGAGAATTGATCCATGATCCTACGTGCCATCTCAGCAATAGAGGTAGGATTCCCTAGCATTCCTTCTGAACCAAAATCAAGACCTTGAAGTGGAAATCCAGGATCAATTGGATGAGTTTTTGCGATTTCTACGATAGTTCCAAGAAAAGCAATCTCAAATATGATCTCCTGTGATACCGAAGTACCTTGTAAGCTCATAGAGCTGATATCATATAGATTTAAGAAAAAATCTTTGGCATCTTTTTTGTTTTCTATAGCCATACTTGTAAATTCCGCGATGGAATAAAAAAGTTCTGTCAAATCCATTTTAATCCAATTTCATTCCAATTGAAAGTAAGATACTTATTATTATACGGGTATGCAGGTTTTTGCGTATAGGGTTACCTAAACGAAAATATTGATTTTATTTTATTAGTTAATAATTTCCTAAACTCTTCTTCTGAGAACTATAGGGAATGCAATAGCAAAAAATGCTAAGAAGAACTCAAAACCAGGGATATTATCACCAGTTGCAGTGTCTGACAATCCAGTTGCGACATCATATAGAGCAACATACCCAACATAATCACAGAGGTACTGTCCTTCAGGGCCCAATACATAGTTAACAAATTCTCTTGCCATGTCAGAAATGGTCTTCTCATCAAAGACTACAAAGAGAGGTCTGGCTACTGAGTAGGTTTCATCAGCAGCTGCAGCTTTTGAAGGTGCTACACCATCGACCTCAAGAGCCTTTACTGTATCTTCCATATAGGCAAGACCACCGTAGCCAATAGCACTCTCGTCAGAGGCTACTAACTCGAATAAAGTAGAGGTAGATGCTTCTTGCTTGTGCTCAGCTACCTTAGTTGGATCAACCTCCTCTCCATCCAGGAAGAATTCATTAAAATAATCATGTGTACCGGAGTTCTCATCACGCTCTATAACACTGATATCCCCTCCAGCTGACCATCCGAACTCTGACCAACTTGTCTTTGTACCATCATAGATGTCTGTGATCTGAGCTTTTGTGAGACCATTAATGGGGTTTGCTTTATTTACAATGATAACGAGAGCATCTAAAGCAATAGTAGTAATATTCAACTCAATACCAGCTACAACTGCCTCCGCTTTCTCCGAATCCTTTGGTGCACGGGACATAGGAGCAATATCTGTTTGTTGTTCAATTAGTGCTGTTATTCCAGCTCCAGAACCTGGACCCTCAATTGTTAGGGTTACTTCTCCACCCTTAACTTCAGAGAAACGTGCTCCAACAGCATCCATTATGGGATAAACGGTATTTGAACCGACAACACGGATTGTTTCAGCTCCATGTGTATGAGAGCTCATCAAAAAGAGCCCTAGAATAAGAATTGTTAGTAATTTCTTCATTGTTAATCACTATAGGGTATTTTCCCGTGAGTTACCAATAGTTGGAATATCATATCAAGTCTAGCTATTGTTACTAAGGAGTACTATGAACTACTCTGAAACTAAGAGTAAATGAAAAAACATCAAAATCTTATAAATCAGGGATGTTGAATTTTGTTATTCAATATCATAGTTTGATAAAACAGCAAAAACTATGAGTTACATAAAAATTCTCTAAATTTATAGTTGATGCACGATAACATTATTTGCAGAGATGATAAACCTGTTTATCTGCAACTCTGCAATATCGGATGCGTAGTCTGCAATCCTTAAAATCGATTTTGAAATGCTAAAATCACTAGGACTGAGATCAAGATTTCCGATTTGTTTTACAATATTCTCTTTAAGTATAATAGCCTCATTTGCCTTTGCGTATCGCTTTTCAACCTGGGTATTCATAAGAAATGAATTCACTGCTAACTTACATGCTTCAAGTGCTTCTTGCCCGTAGATTATCAATTCATTATTAAAAGCTGCATCTTTCTCGCTCTGAATAGCCTTACTAATGTTATTTGCATGATCACCAATTCTCTCGATATTCTTAATTAATAAATGATAATCGATTACATCACTTGGATTAATACCTATACTATTAGCAAATAAAATACTATTAGATGCCTGGTAAAGCTGACGTAGAGCAAAATAATATAGCTTATCCAGAGTATTTTCTGATCTCTGAATCTGCAATAACTTATCATTATCTTTTTCTTCTATTGCCTCTAAAGCCATGGTAAGCATGTGAGATGCAGTATTAAATGCTCGTTGAATAATATCAAGGAGGGTTAATTGGGTTGGATCTAAGGCATCGTGAAGTACAACAGATTCAGCTGATTGAGTGATAATCTCGCTGCCCCATAGTTTTTGGGTAAGATCCTCGATTTTCATTGTCAAATTAGCTGGTAGTGTCTCATTCTTTTTAGAATTGATTGAGATCTTAGATTTTGAATTGAGATACCCAGCAAGAATGAAACGTATAACCTCTTCAGATGATGTCTTATTACCCACTTGAATGGACAAATCATTAATTTCATTCGACACATCAGTTATTGATTCAGGGTATATTCTCAAAGATCCATCAGCCAATTCTTCTATCATCACCTCACTATCCTTCTTATCAAGTTTGGCAGACTTAATCCACGCTTTTGGAATGGTAAGAACATAGGATGAATTACCTGCAAATTGTAATTTTCTCCGAGTTACTTTTTTACTCATTGTACTCTAATTCCTATTAGTTCTCCAACTAATCTATATTTTTTATTCTATCTATTGATAAATAATGGATAGCTCAGTAACTCTGAGTTACTCCGAGTTTAACCATGATATATGATACTCCATCCGATAGTGTTTTAACTTGTTAGATTTCTGTTTTTCGGAAATTTCTTTTATACAGCACAACTATGACAAGCATATTGATACACAATGAAGAGGAATATCCAAGGTTACCCCAAGAGGATAGAGTTGTAATTAATACCATATCTGTTTCAGGCTCCAAATAGATGTGTTCACATACAACATCATTGAAGAAATCAAAATTGAACTTAAATTCTACTAACGCATCTGAACTCCAATAAAATCCCTGAAAATCTTCATAATCATAACCAATACCAGCATCACAAAAAGCAAGTATTCCAACATAGTTATCAGATCCAGTCCGTAAATAGATTCCTTGAGGTGGATTTGCTGGATCAATAAGATGAACACCTTTGGCATCGACAAGGAATAGGTGGCCGATAGTTGAAGATTGCCACTCAACAGTAGCATCCCCCATAGATCCAGTTGTATCTACCAAGCCATCAATTATTATAATCTCATCATAATCAACATCAATGTTCAGTTTGTTGATACCCAATGATGAATTCTTGATGTACATCTCCCAATTAAACTCATAAAAGGTATTTAATCTGCTAATATTCAGACCATCTTGTGCCTCATCAGCAATAGATAAATCTAAATCAATTAATTTGTATATAAAATCATCAAATGCTGATTCGCTAGATCTTACCCTGATAGTGATCGAGTCCATGGCATACATAAAAGTTCCATCCTCGCCCATATTTGAATATATTGCAGTAATTTGATGATCTCCTTCATCTATCAGCACGACAAAACCTCCAGCCCAACTAGTATATCCTGAACCTATAGTTGAAACCTGGCCATCAACCAAGAGGTCCAGCTGACCAACAGTTGGTCTAGTGGTATCAGCACTCCCATATATCTGTTTTATATCTCGCCATTCAGTATAACCAGAAAAATTTACCTTAATCACGATCAAGGTCATAAAATCTTTTGAGATAATATCATAAGTACCTAGTTCATTTTTATGGACCTCATCACTAGTCAAACTAGAAGTACCAACAAAAGTTATGCCTACACTCATTTCCTTATCGCTCAGAATCCCATTTTGTGACATTTCATCATCGATCATTGCAGTACCAATTGAACAAGAAAATATCATTGCTAGGAGAGTTAGTAATAATAGCTTACGCATCATTAAGTCAAATAATTGGACGGTAATAAATTAATTTGAGATTTAAGAAAAAAATGAAATGAATTTACTTTATCTCTACCTTTTCACCTGTTTGGATATAGATAGCTCGTTCGATCATATTACAAGCATGATCACCATATCTCTCGAGACTTCGATTTGCAGATAGGATAAGCACACCTGTACGAAGGTTGATATCTTTGTTGTTCATGATGTCGTTCATGATTTGATCAAATATATCATCTATCTCATTATCGAGATTTATTGATTGTATGATCAATTCATTGAAGTTTTGATGTTCACGCATATTTGCTCCATAGATTTGTTTGAATATCTCTATCAATTGTTTCCCTTTATTTACTACTTCAGAGAATATATTGATCTGTTTCAGCTCAAATTCATTAAGATCCTCTCCCTTTATATCCAGAATATCCTTGAATGCGTTTAGAGCATCTCTTGAGATGCGTTGTATATCGTAGATCATCCTAAAACTTGAGATAACCAATCGTAAATCTCTGCCTACTGGAGCTTGTAATGATAGCGTTTTCACAGTTTTTCCCTCCAATGCCTCTCCAAGAGATCTTATTGTCAGATCATTTGTTCTTGCCTTGGAAAATTCCATCTTAGCATCAAATTCATCCTTATTGCTAGAAGAAAAAGCTTCTTCAAATGCTTCCAAATTAATTTCAACGGTATCCAATAATTTCTGAATCCCTGTGAATATCTCGTTAATACTATCTTCTAATGATACACGTACCATACCAATACCTCCTTATCCAAACCTACCTGAGATATAATTCTCTGTCAGTGTGTAAAATGGTTTCTCAAAAACCTCACTAGTTAACCCATATTCGATCACATTGCCATGATACATGAATATACAGTAGTCACTAATTCTTGCAGCTTGTTGCATATTGTGTGTCACTATCAACACTGTATATTGCTCTTTCAATTCAAGTAACAAGTCCTCGATCTGATAAGTTGACTTTGGATCAAGTGCGCTCGCTGGCTCATCAAAGAGAATAATCGATGGTTTAACTGCAATGGTTCGAGCAATACATAATCTCTGCTGTTGGCCTCCAGATAGTCCATAAGCATGATCATCTAGTCTATCGTGGACTTCATCCCAAAGACCTGCCCCTTTCAGTGATTTTTCTACAATCTCATCCAATTGATCCTGAGCGTTTATTCCATGGAGCTTGGGACCGAATGTGATATTATTACGAATGGATCTGGGGAAGGGTTGGGGTTTCTGAAACACCATCCCCACCTTTGTTCTCAGCTGTAACAATTCGGTATCCTTTGAGAGGATATTTTCTCCATCAATGACGATCTCTCCGACTGCTTTAGTAATTCCCATCTCGTCATTCATCCGATTTATAGATCTCAAGAGTGTTGATTTTCCACAACCGGATGGACCAATAATGGCCACAATTTTATTCTTGGGTATCCGGATGGAAATATCATTCAACACAAGTGGGCCCTCACCATAGCTGAAGCTAAAGTTATTAATCTCCACAGCCGTTTCATCATCAGAAAACGTCTGCTTCTTGTAAATCTCATTATTTTTTGCCTGTATATCCTTCAAAGCATTGAATTCCTTAGTGAATTCAGTTGCGGAAAGTGATTGGGGTAGATCCCCACTGTCATTATATGTTATATTCATATTAATTTCTCCTAAATATTCCCATTGTATTCGTACTTTTTACGAATAAGTATCCTCAATGCATATGCAAGGGTGTTCAATAATGCCACTAAGATAAGCAATACCACTGCAGTACCCAATGCCCATCCAGCAGCCCCTTGCCAGGTAGAGAAGAGCAAATTATAGTATATTTCAAAGGGTAGTGCTCTAATCGGTTCCTGGATAAGTTGTGAAGGGTATGGAGACTCAGCATAGGTAAAAGCAGCTGCAGTGAGAAGTAAAGGTGCAGTCTCACCTATTACTCTGGCCATGGCTAATACATATCCGGTGATTATTGAGGGCAAAGCATAAGGTAATCTATGTTTTGACACAGCTTCCCAATGTGAAGCTCCCAGTGCAAGAGCAGAGTATTTATGATATTGGGGGACATTCCGTAATGCCTCAATTGTATTAGTAGTTACGATAGGGAGCATCATGATTCCCAAAGCAATCGACCCCGGTAGGATTCCTGACTCCCACTTAAGGGCCACTGAAAAGGCACCATAAACAAATAATCCCACCACAATACTTGGTATGGCAGAGATATTAATGATAGCCATTTGTATGAAGTTCTTCAATCTACTGGGTTTGGCAAATTCACTCAAATATACTCCAGTAGCAGTAGCAATCGGAAATGCAATCAAAGCAGATAGTAGAACTAAGCCACCACTACCAATTATTGCACCATAAATACCGTATTCTCCTCTGAAAAGAGAACTAAAAGTGGGAAAACTCATAATAAATCGGATTGAAACCTCTGCTACACCATCCTTCAGAACAAGAAATAAGAAGGTGAAAACCATACCGATCAAAGTTAATAGAATAGTGCTTAGAATAGCCTGAACCAAGTAATCAATAAACATCCTCTTCTTAATCCTAGATTCAATCATTTGTTGGTTCATTTCCTTCTGTTTTGCAAATAATTGAAGAATATCCCTTGTAGTTCCACCTAATAATCTGATTGGAATGAACAATAAACTCAAGAAACTGAAAAAATATTTATTCTTTGTTGTGATAAGGTTTGAAATCAAAATTATAAGAAAGGAGAATATTAGGAGGATTAGGGCAAGAACAAAGAGAACACTGAATTCAGCAGATCCAAATCTTGCATCACCAATCTCATTGGCAATTGCTGAGGTCAGAGTGTATGCTGGTTTAAAGAAAGACCATTTTATTACAGGAGAATTACCCAGAATCATCAATACTACCATTGTCTCTCCCAATACTCTGCTAAAAGCAAGAAGAATGGATGCACTGATTGATGTGAAGGCATGAGGAAGTACTACTGCTCTGAAAACCTCATACCTTGTAGCTCCAAATGCCTTAGCTGCATGACGCTGCATAGGAGGAGTTGATTGTAATGCATCATAGCTAATAGATACTATGATAGGTGTGGCCATAATAGCCAAGGTTATTGATGCATTCAATGGACCTCTTCCCGATGAGACACCAAAAACGAATTTAATAATTTTATCCATGTAAATAAAAGCTATAACTCCAAATATGACGGATGGTATAGCTGCTATATACTCTATTATTGGTTGAATTTTGCGTGAGATTTTCTGGGGAACATATTCAGAAAGAACAACTGCTGTGGAAATTCCAAGAACTATCGAGATGATTAGTGCTGGGATACCCACAAAAAATGTTCCATAAATCATAGCAAGAGCACCATAATGCCCTGCTCCCCATTCATCAGCAGGATACCAATTATTAGTAGATATTATCTCAATAAAACCCTGAATATCCTTGAAGAATGGCCACCCATAACTAACCATTGTGGCTATAGTGCCTAGTAAGAGCACTATAGTTAGATTTCCACTGACAAAGAGAGAACGTACCCACAACTTCTGTTTTATCTTTCGGAAGCGTAAACCAGAAGACATATCTGTCAATTCGTTACGAATTTTGCTTATGAATCCAATCTGTCCACCTTGAATTGCATTTGAACTTGTCACTTGATTTTACTCCGATTCTAAATCATACTAATCTTAGATATAAGCATAAATTATGGGTATTCAGAATACTCTGAGTTCTCATAGTTCCCATTTCAAGTAGTGAAAATACTCTGTTTGACGATGTTAATTAAATTTCATTTAAATACTTGTGACACTTCTATTCTATTGTGATTGATGAGCTACTGGATCAAGCAAATTCTGCAGTGGAGCAAGGTAATTATGATGAAGCAGTTCGACTATTTGATAAAATCCTGGAGCTCAATCCATTTGATAGAGAAATATTGAGAAAGAAAGCAGATGCACTGTATCAATTAGATAAAAATGAAGAGGCAATAGATTGTTATACTGAGATTGTTGAGATAAATGAGGAAGATGATAATGCTTGGCATATGATGGGGCTCATCCACTCTGAAATAAAGAATTACGATAAAGCGATTCATTGTTATAAAAAATCACTGGAAATCGATGACACGAGTCCCTATACCTGGTATAATCTTGGAGAAATTTATATAGAACATCTAGATGACTATAGTGAAGCTCTACGTTGTGCAGAAAAAGGTTTAAAACTAGATTCTGATGACGAGGATTTTCACAATCAAAAGGGCCGGGCTCTATATCACATGGATGAGTTGGATCTAGCTCTCATTCACATTGATCAAGCTCTACAAATGAATCCTGAATCCATACTTGCATGGGTGAATAAGGGCTTGGTACTCTCTTCACAGGGATATTTAGAGGATGCGATTTTTTGCTATGATCAAGCACTTTCATTCAATGAGAATTATCTACAAGCATTGAATAATAAAGGGCTAGCATTACATAATTTGGGAAAGTATACAGAAGCATTAGAGTATTTTGACAAGGTATTATCATTATCAGAAGAAGTTAAACAAACCTGGAATAATAGAGGTCTCACCCTTCAAGAATTAGAGCGTACAGAAGAAGCGTTGAAATGTTTTGATCGTGCACTGGAACTTGATCCTGAGGATGCTACTTGTATTGCTAATAAGGGAACAGTATATCACAAACTACAGGATTATGAGGAGGCAATGCGATATTACCTCAGAGCACTAGAAATCGAGCCTCAGGGAACAATAACATTGAATAATATGGGTGCAAGTTGCATCTGCCTAGGTAAATATCATGATGCAGTCATTTATTATGATATGGCTCTAAAAATTAAACCTGATCATCCAGCCTATCTCACCTATAAGGCGATGGCACTTGTAGAGTTAAATGATCTCGAAATGGCGAAGGCTCATTTTGAAATGGCTCTAATGCTTGATCCGGATTTTGTAGATGCATTATCTGAATTAGCATCGTTGTATGATGACATGGGAGATCATAAGAGAGCATTAGAGCTGGCAGAACGGGTGTTAGAACTAGATCCGTACAATATAACTGCAAAGCTTATTGAACTAATTCGTGAAAAATAAATTATTCTGGCTTAATAGTGGCTATATCGCCAAATTTCTTCTTGAAATTCTCTATCGATTTCTCAATTACCATATATGCATAGTCTCTACCCCTCCATTCCTTGACCTCAGCATATTTTTCTTCTTCAAGATTCTTATACGTTCTGAAAAATTCCTGAATCTCATCGAGAAAATGATGGGGAATCTGCACAATGTCTTCATACTCCTTGAATATTGGATCATGAGTAGCAACCGCAAGAACTTTTTCATCCAAACCCATTTCATCCTCCATAAGCAATATTCCAATCGGTTTTGCCTCAACTAATGTCATGGGAAAAGTAGGATGAGAAATAAGTACTAGAATATCGAGGGGATCATTATCATCAGCATATGTTCCAGGAATTAAACCGTAATCATGTGGATAACTAACTGATGAATGTAGTACTCGATCTAACAGTATAACATTGGCATTTTTGGATATTTCATACTTATTTCTCGTTCCTTTCGGACACTCAATGAGTGCATATACATTTTGTGGAGGTTTCATGCCAGGCACAATATTCTTCCAAAGTAACATAAGTATCAATAAATGATCCTGTTTAAATAAATTGTGTATCATGGGAATTAATTAAGTAAGAAAGCAGAGAGTATCAAAAATAAAAGAAATTTTAGAATTAGAGAATATGTTTTATCTCTCTTTTATAGATCTCAATAAGGGATATTTTTTTAATCTTAAACTACAAATTATAATGAGTATGCATGGTATCGACAGCTGATGAATTATACAAACTTTCCATTAACGAAGGTGCAGATTGGGGGGAGAGATATAACGCAATATGCAATCTTGAAGATCAAGGATTGCTCAAAGAGGCTGTTGTAACTGCGTTAGATCCAGATATCCGTCATGTTGCAGTGAGGAAAATTGATGATCAGGAGTTACTAGCAATTATAGCTAAAAATGATAATGATAGTAATGTTAGACAAGCTGCAATCGAAAGACTTGCAAACTGGCAACGTCAGATTTTAAAAGAAATTGCATCTGAAGATGATTCTTGGCATCTTAGGAGAAAAGCTGTCGAGAGACTTCCTGCCATCTATGATGAATTTTTTGCGGGATTACTAGTCAAAGAGACAGATTTTAGGGTCCGTAAGGTGATTATGGCAAAAGTCAAATTTGTAAATTTAAATGAAGATAACTTGTTTAACTTGGCAGTTAAAGCTCAAGATACGGAAGTAAGAGCTGCAGCTGCTAGAATGATTGAGGACCATAACAAGCTGGTTCAAATAGCATCAGTCTTGGGAGACTATAACATTATTGAGGAGATATTGGAAAGAGTTTCAAATCAAGAATTAATAAAATATATCTTAAACAATGCAGAATATGCGCACACTAAGATTAAATGCCTTGAGTTAATCAATGATGAGGATTTTCTGATGGATGTGGCAAGAAAAGATCCCAGTTTACTTGTTAGAGGAACAGCAATATATCAAATCAATTCAATTGAAAATCTAATGCTGTTGAAAATGCTAGAAGAACCAGAATTATTGCAAGATGTCGAGGAGAGGATTGCTATACTTGAATCTCGATCTCAATCAGATAGTCAAACATAGAAATGTAAATTTTGTATTTTTCTCAAATTTTGTCTAGGTACGTACATAGATATATAGATTGGATTGTGCCTTGCCTTTTAGAAATAATATGAGTGCCATAATTGAAGCAGAAAACTTAACTAAGAAATTTGATGATTTCATTGCTGTGGATGGTATATCCCTGAAAATTCCTAAAGGAAAAGTATTTGGATTTCTAGGCCCCAACGGAGCAGGAAAAACCACCAGTTTGAAAATGCTTACTGGCCTATTGGTTCCCAATGCAGGTAAAATCATCATAGATGGCAAGGATCCCAATAAATCATCTGATAATCAGAAAATAAAAAATATGCTAGGATTGATTCCGCAAGATATTGTTATCTGGGAAGATCTTACTGTACAGGAAAACCTTGAATTTGTGGCATCTATTTACAAAGTCCCCAAAGATGAAGCAAAAGAGCGAATTGACAAATTGATCAAGGAAATACACCTTGAAGAGAAACGTAAAGTATTAGCAAAGAAATTATCAGGCGGCTTGAAGCGAAGATTAAATGTAATTATGGCCCTTGTACATGAACCTTCAATTGTTGTCTGTGATGAGCCCACTCCAGGATTGGATCCACAATCTCGTACATTGGTTTGGGAATTTATCCAGGATTTAACTAGAGTGAAGGGAAAAACGGTCATTCTCACCACCCACTTCATGGAAGAAGCAGATAGATTATCAGATGTAGTGGCAATTATTGATGCAGGTAAAATTCTGGTAACAGATACTCCTGATAATCTGAAAAATTCCATTGGTGAAGGTGATCTCATTGAAATCCATATCAACCAAGAAGACCTGCTAGATGAGGCCTTGGAACGATTAGAAAACTTCGAGGGTTTGGAACATGTTCAACTGCTAAACTCAACTCTTCTTGTAAGAACGTTAAATGCACCTAAAAAACTGGCTAGTATTCTCAATCGGATCGAAGCAATTGAAGGATTGGAAGTGACAGATATGAAGATCAGAAAAACTACTCTGGAGGACGTCTTCCTTCACCTCACCGGTAGGAATTTGAGGGAGTGAGTAAATGTTCTGGCACATCGTGGGAAAATTTTCCAAGGAATTTAGAAGAAATAAGATCAGCGTTGGTCTGGTTTTCATTTTTCCCATATTTTTCCTTACCATATTCAACATCGCATTTGGTGGAGTTAATTTCACTGGTACAAACTCCTATAGCATAGCAGTTTTCAATCATGACCAAGGAGTACCAGAATCAGTGTATAATGTCCTCAATGGATCTGGATTCCCACAGAACTGGCTTGATGATGGAGTGGGAAAGAATTTGACTGATATTCTCTTTTCTGCAGAATATGATCAGGAGGATAATGAAACACAGTATATCTTTAATCGAGTAAATCTAACCGAACCTGAAATAGAGGATTTCATTGCAGAAGGTGAAGTTTCTCTTGTACTTATTATCCCTGAGAATTTCTCTTTGAGTGTTCTCAACCTTATCAATAACAATATTCTTCTTGAAAATGGTTTCGTCATTCCAGGAGTGGATAATGTTAATGCTAGCTTTGAGATCTATGGGGATGAACGATCCACTTCATTTGTGATAGCTAATAGCATTATACAATCTATCATTAATACCTTCATTGAACGGATTGAGATTGGAGATTATTACAACAGTGGACAGGTGACTATTCTGCAAGAATCAATACTTCCTGAAGATGAAGAATTCTCATTATTTGCATATATTGCTCCGGGAATCTTTGTTTTCTCAACCATCATGTCTGCTTCATATTTTTCTGCTCTATTACTCATAGATGAAGAGAAAGATCTCATGAGTCGATATAAGATATCGCTAGTATCACCTAGAATGTATCTGCTGGCCTTTACATTATTCAGTTTTGCCATTATGATGGTCCAAGCTGGTTTACTGCTACTTGCAGCCAAGTATATTTTTGGATTTGATCCAGTTGGATCTATGATCAATGCCTTCTGGGTATTGCTAATGCTAGCAATGGGGGTATTTGGATTGATATTCACAGCTGCAGCATTTTTCAACTCATCTGATTCTGCGGGATCATCAATTGGTAGTACCAGTGCTGTAGTTGGTTTTGCATCAGGCTCATTCATGCCTATGCCAGATTTCATAATAGCAAAAGATGTTATGACCTTCACAAGTGGGTCACCTCATCTACTCATCTGGGATATTTTACCTTGGACGCATGCAAATAATGCTATAAGACAGATCTTACTCTTTGATACACCGTTAAATGACTTAACTGGCGATCTCATCTTGCTCAACTCAATGGGATTGATTTGGATGATCTTAGGTATCTTTGTCTTCAGCAAAAGAAGATTTGTAGGAGAAAAATAGGAGGAATAATGATGTTTGGTCAAGTATTACTAAAAACTGTTAAACAATTGCTGAGGAATAAAGGAAGAATTGCAGTGATCATTGGAACTCCAATCCTCTTCTTAGGCTTCTTCGGAATTATTTTTGCTCCGATGTCTGGCGAGAATATTATCTATTATGGTTATATCAATCAGGATCTAGGCCTAGATATTGAATATTATTCTTATCTACCTCTATCTTACGACTTGAAGGAAAATCCAAAAAACCTTGGAACGCTCTTTATCAATACTATGAGCTCGAATATGAGTGCTTTAACAGATTCAGCTAGCAGTATTAAGCTGGAATTCATTGCATATGATACACGAGCAGCGTTAATAGAGGATTTGCAGGATCAGAGTATCCTGATGGCATTTATCATCCCAGATAATTTCACAGAAGTAACCATGGCGACGTTTAATACTCATTATCGAGCAGAAAATGGGGTATATGCAGGAGAACTTCCGAGATCAGGTGGGAATACATCTATAACAGTTCTTGGGGATGTCACAAGTAGCAATTACCAAGTCTCTTTTTCAATATTTAATAATGCGTTCAGTAGTTTTGTTGAGGGGATATATGGGGTAGATGTCTTTGAGGAGTTACTCTATGATGGCGATTTAACTTTTCAACACATCAATCTCGGAGTATCAGTATCAGATTATCAATACTTCGCAGCAGGGTTCGTCGTTTTCATAGTTCTAATGAATATGGTAAATGTGGCCTCAATACTTGCTGATGAGAAGGAGAAGGGTACTATTAATAGAATTAAGATGTCCATGATGCCCAGCTGGCAACTATTTCTTGCAGTTATTATAGTACAGATAGTAGTGGTATTTATTCAAATGGTGATTGCAACTGGATTCCTGATACTGAATGATGTACATCTAACAATCGATGCCTGGTTTAGATCTCTGTTAATTCTGCAGATAACTAATGTAAATGTCACGGGCCTTGGTTTAATCGTGGCATCATTTGCCAAAACACAAAAGGATGCTGCTTCTATCACATCCATCCTCGCAGCACCACTAGGCTTTCTATCAGGTAGTTTTGTACCTTTACCAGAATCTTATCTGATCAAATCTATCAATCTCAAAGTCTGGGATGTCATCCCTAGCTATCATTCTGTACAATCTTTGCAGAGAATTTTCCTATTCAATACACCACTTACTGAGTTACTTTATCCCATAATGATGCTTTCACTATTCTCAATAATTTGGTTAGGCATTGGTTTACTGGTGTATAATAGAAGAGTCATTCACTCAGATACCTAAATCATCATTAACTGCACCATATCGACTTATTTATCGTAATTAATGACCAACAAATCCTAGTTACCTTTTTTAATAATAATAATCGTCTAATATTGTGCAGAATTGTCCAGAATGTTCAACATCAGTGGAAGAGAATGCGAATTTTTGTTATCAATGTGGGTTCAATTACAAAATTGAAAAATTAAACACACGTAAAGATGATTTTCACAAAAAAAATGTAACTTCCAAAGAAGACATGCATACAATCTCAGAAATTATCAATTTCTTCGAGGATACTGAGGATATATTCAATGAACAGATAGAGAGAGCTAAGCAATTTAATAATGCATTAAAAGCTAAGCAGTCTATGCATGATCGACTACAGATGCAGGTAAAGAAATCAAAACTTGATTTGGATCGATCTAATAAAATCAGCCTTTCTTCTATCACCAAAAAATTGAAAGGGGATACTGATTCGAGCAAAATCAAAAAAGAATTATATTATAATGCTTTGAGCGAGTTGTATGAATTTGAGGAGGATCTAAAAGAGATAGAAACTCAACTATCAATTGCTAAAACACAGCTGGATCAAATAAAGTCAATTCATATCATGTTTATCGAGTATAAGAATGATATCAATAGCACTTTACAAGAAATGTCAACTGATAAATCATCACCTGAGATAGATGCATTGAAACAACACATCAATGATTTGGAGGAGCAAATTAAACCAATCAGTGAAATGATAAGAAAATTATCCTGGGCAAATTCACACCTCCTTAAGGCAAGAAATGCCTATGCAGCATCTTCAGCGGATCTTCAAACTGCAAGTGCAGCTGCAGCTCCATCATTTTTTGAGGATTTCAACCGCTTCTCAAAGGATCTACTAATCAATTCTAATCAATCACAAAGTCGAAGAAAAGCCAGAGATGGGAATGCGAGTCTGAATGAGGCTCGAAGATTACTAAAAGGTATTAAAGACATCAACCTTCCCAACGTATCAGTAGATCTTAAATCAAAAAATCTATTTTTTAATAATATTTTCTCAGATTTTGCTAATCATAAAGCAATTAATAGTACTCTGTCTGAGATAAATTCTGGAACTATCAAAATTTCAGATCAGATTACTTCCATCTCTTTAAGAATTTCACAGTTGCAGGCCACTCTCGAACCATTGCAAAGAGAGTTACGCAAGAAAAAAGAGGAACTTATCTTACTTTCATTTTCATAAATTAATTTTCAGTTAAATATTGTTCATTCCTGTTCAACTGAATAAGCAAAGATTTGAAATTGATAAAAAATTCCCCCAATCAGTGGATATACTAGAACAGCTACAACAAGCCCTTGTTGATTTGGATGATGATAAGGTCACTTCACTACTTCAGAGATGTATAGATCAATATCAAGTTAATGAGATAATTGAAAATGGCTTAGCACCAGGTATACGAAGAGTTGGTGATCTCTTTGAAGAAGGTGAATATTTTCTACCTGAACTGATGCTTGGGGCAGAAATAATGAAGGAAAGTATGGAAACATTACAACCTCTCCTAGTGGCTTCTGAAAAGAGTAGCAAACAAACTGTGATCGTAATAGGCACTGTGAAGGGAGATATTCACGACATTGGTAAAACACTTGTTGGATCATTACTCACTGCTTCTGGTTACAATGTACATGATCTCGGTAATGACACTCCTACTGAGCTGTTTATTGAAAAAATAAAAGAGACAAACGCCCAATTCCTATGTCTTTCGGCCTTGCTTACAACTACTATGTCTGTACAAAAAGAAATTATTGAACAAGTAAAAGTAGAGGGGCTTGATGTACGGATTCTGGTAGGTGGTGCACCTGTGAATCATAAATGGGCGGAGGCAATAGGTGCTGATGGATACGCGTCTAGTGCAGTTGAGGCAGTCAAACTCATTGATAAGATGGTGAATTGAGATGAGCTTAATTGAGCTTATTGGCAAGAAAAAACTATTATTTGATGGTGCCATGGGATCAATGCTCATAGCTCGTGGTATGACCACTGAAGATGTTCCAGAGCTTTGGAATATTAAACGATCAACAGAAGTACAGGAAATACATCAGAATTACGCAAAAGCAGGAGCAGATTTAATTCTGACAAATACATTTGGTGCTTCTCCTCTTAAGCTGGGTGAGAAAGGCGTAGAGAATGTGAGTGAGATCATAAGTAAAGCTGTTGAGAATGCAAGATCTGCATCTAGATTTGTCATTGGGGATATTGGACCCACAGGAAAATTCCTTTCACCCATGGGTACAATCACTGAGCAGGAGTTATTTGATACCTTTTACACCCAGGCAAAATTGCTCATTCAATCTGGAGTGGATGGTATCCTCATAGAGACAATGTATGATCTAAGAGAAGCAATCGCTGCAGTTCAAGCAGTCAGAGCAATCGATACAAACATTCCAGTAATGGCAACTATGACTTTTGACAGGAAGAAACGAGGCTTTTTTACGATCATGGGAAATACTCCTGAGCAATGTTTTTCACAACTTGCAGATGAAGGGGCATCGGTTGTGGGTGCCAACTGTACGCTGAGTTCTGAAGACATGGTTGAACTGGCTAGAATTTCACGAGATCTAACTGATTTACCACTGATATTCCAAGCAAATGCGGGGCAACCTGAAATTAGAGGTGGTGAAGTGATGTATCCTGAATCTCCTGAAGTATTTGCGAATAATATGATTGAGATCCTTGAGGTGGCGGATATCATTGGTGGATGCTGTGGAACTGATTACCGTCACATTAATAAAATTAAAGAGTTGATGGGATGATTAAAACTCCAGAAATTGATAGAATGCAACTATATGCCTATCTTGGAAGAAGAGGAAAAAAACCATCTGACCGAGTGACTACACAGGTAGAACAACTAATTAATTTAGCCAGACCATACATCAAAGCAGCAGGAGAATATATAATTGTTGACCGAGATCATCTACCACCTAGATCATATTTTGAGAATGCAAGAAAGGTTGCCCTTGCGATTTGTACGATAGGTCCTGAACTTCCCAAGATTACGGATCAATACTTGGAGGAAGGAAAATTGTCTGATGGTGTAGTTCTTGATGCAATAGGCTCCGTGGCTGCAGATCAGGTGGCCGATCAGATCAATGAGATGATTAATATGAAAGCAAATGAGCTGGGATTGGTTCCATCAATGCGTTACTCACCAGGTTATTGTGATATGGGAGTGGAAGATCAGCAAATTATCTTTGACAGAATTTCTTCAACTGGTGTAACCCTCACATCTAGCAATATGATGATTCCAATCAAATCAGTTAGTTTTTTAGTTAATCTAGGGGAGAATTTTGTGAATAGATGCAAAAGTTGTGAGAAAAGGGGAAATTGCCCACATAGGAGATGAGGACATGAGACCAGAGATCAGTTTATTTGATGAAGAGAGTATTGACTCTATACTATTAGAAGCAAAGAGTATTTTGGCAAATATTGGCATTTTTGTGGAGAATACAGAAGGAATCGAGTTATTCAGATCTAATGGATTACTCCCTGATGACAAAGGATGGATACAGATACCTGAAAAGGTTGTAGATAATGCAATTTCGTCTATACCTAGTACCTTAAAATTGTATGATAGGGACGGTATGGAGGTAGTAGATCTGATTAGAGATCTTTGCTTTGATCCCGGATCCACTGCTCTAACCATCCTTGATGGAGAGGATCTCAGAGACCCAGTGACAGATGATTATATTGAGTATGTAAAGGTAGTCGATCAGCTGGAAAATATTCACGCACAGAGTACAGCTATGATCTGTAAGGATGTGGATGTAGATAGATCAGATGCCTATCGATTATTACTCTCATTACTCTACTCCAAGAAGCCAGTGATAACAGGTACTTTCAGAAAAGAATCCTTTGATATTATGAAACAGCTACTAGTGATGGTAAGAGGTTCGGAGGAGGCATTGAGGGAGAAACCCTTAGCTATATTTGATGCTTGTGTCACCTCTCCCCTGAGGTGGTCAGATCTTACCACACAATCAGTGATCGATTGTGCTAAAGCTGGAATACCATCCAACATCATCTCAATGCCAATGATGGGGGCAAATAGTCCTGCAAGCATCTATTCAACAATTGTGCAACATACAGCAGAAGTGTTATCAGGAGTAGTTATTGCTCAGTTGGTAAAAAAAGGTGCTCCTGTTATCTGGGGAGGATCTGCCACAGTATTTGATCTTCGAAAGGGTTCAACACCTATTGGTGCAGTAGAATCCATGATGATTACAGCAGGTTATGCACAGGTGGCAAAATCACTTGATTTTCCTGTGCATGGATATATTGGCCTATCCGATACAAAAATCAATGATATGCAGGCAGGTTTTGAGACAGGATATGGAATGGCTCTTGCCACTCTTGCAGAAATAAATTTGGTTTCTGGTGCAGGTATGATCAATTTTGAGAGTACATTCTCCATTGAGAAGCTAATAATTGATGATCAGATCGTAGGTATGAATTATCGATTACATAGAGGTATTGAGTATATTGGTCTGGATACTGAAAAGGTTTTGCGAGAATATGAGGATAAACAGCAGTTACTCACTCACAAGACAACCCTCAAAAATTACCGAAGAGAATTCCATTTTCCTTCAGCGCTTGTGGATAGAGGAGACGAGTGGAAAGGTAAATCGATTCATGTACGAGCCAAAGAGGAAAAGATAAAATTATTGGAATCATATAAAAATGCCTTAGATCCAGAATTAGCTGCAAAATTGCAATTAATTTTTGATACTCAATGAGTATTATTTACAATTTGATGTACATTATACTTGTTTTTATGATGATTCGATCTAACCCAATAACCTACCTAAATCTCTAAGCCTACGTTGCATAGTTCCTTATCTTAGAAAAAACAAATTACATACATTATACAACCTAATGGGGATTATTATTCAACAAATACATTTTCAACCAGTATTCAATGCCAAAATACATAAAAAAAAATCACAAGAAAGAAAGTAATTGAAGAAAATTACTTCCATATTGATAATAGTCATGTTCTTGAGTTCTCCATCACCTTTTCATCCTCTGTATTCACAAGCACAGGATGGTATAATTGATACTGATGCTTTGTATCATGATTCCAGAGATGCTTTTTACAGGAATCCAGGCTGGGGCACACATCATTCAGGTGCTGTGACTATAGGTACAGATGTACAACTCACAATCCGTGCAGCAAAAGATGATCTTAGCTCTGCAAGTATCAGAATATGGGATGGTCCTAAGGGAATTGAGACTATAATTGAAATGAGTGTGAGTTCTTCAGATTCCCAATACGATTATTGGTCAGGAACTGTGGAATCACCTAATTATCCCGCAGATTTTTACTACGCATTTATACTGAAGGATGGATCATCTATTCGATGGTACAATGATGATGTGTTGTTCTCCGTGTTTGAGGATGCACGAGTATACCAAACTGGTGGAGTGGGTGTTCCACGTTCATTCCATGCCAATGATGGTGATTATTCCATCATCTTCCATGAGGATAGTTTCAGTACTCCTGATTGGCACAAACAAGCGGTCGGTTATCAGATTTTCATTGACAGATTTTACAATGGTGAGACTGCTAATGATCCCCAATCCACTGATATCTGCTGGTATGAATGGGATAGTTCTGGAGATGGTCGATTAGGCTACGGTGATGCTGAACGTACCATGATTTACAAGCATGGTACTTGGGATGAGACACCTCAAGGGGGATGTGATTACTTTGGTGGTGATTTCCAAGGAGTCCTTGAAAAATCAGATTATCTTAATGATCTGGGAATTGATTTCATCTGGTTCAATCCATTTTCAGAATCTCCAGATAATCACGGCTATGCAGTTAATGATTACCGAAGTGTGGATTCATACTATTCTGTGGTATCTGGACGGGATGGAGGTAATGTGATCAATAATAATGCTGAAAGCATGGCGTATTTCGATACATTTGCTGATGCCCTGGAGGAGGTGGGAATTAAGATCATCTATGATACAGTAATCAATCATGCCTCTGCTCAGGGTAAGTATTTCCAACGTTTTGAGGGCCAACATATTGATGATAATGCAATCAGTGGATTTGTTCCTGATCTGTATCCGGATATTCTAGGAGCATATGAAAGTAGTGAATCACCATATTATTCTATGTTTGAATTCTATGCAGATAATCATAATTATAATTCATGGTTTGGCTTCAACAATATACCTACCATCATGTACCATGATAATGTAGCCATGAATGAACTTGTTAATGGTAGTAATAATATATTTAAATTCTGGATTGAACATGGTGTTGATGGGTTCAGACTGGATGTCAATCACCAGTATCAGGATGGACAGGGATCTAGGTTAGTCAATCAGATGATCAGGGATAGTGTCAAGGCTGCAGATCCTGAAGCAGTGATTATTGGGGAGATCTGGGAGAGAGCCAGTGCATGGCTAGCTGGAGATATGAATGATGCTGTACAGAACATGCCTTTTCGCTTCAATACTATCGATTGGATCCTAGGTAATTATGATGATGAACAGTATTCCAACCTTCTGTATGCGGTACAGGAACACTACCCCAAGGAAGTATTTGAGAGTTTATGGGTTAATTTAGGTAATCATGATAGAACGAGGATATTATCTGCACTGGGAGGGAGTTCTGCCAAGCAACTGATGGCTGCAACTATGCAATTCACCTATCCAGGTGTACCGGTTATTTGGTATGGCGATGAGATTGGAACCAAGGGAGTTGGTGATCCTGGAACAAGAACCACCTATGACTGGAGTAATACCAATACGACTATCCTTGATCATTATAAGCAGTTGATCAGTCTCAAAAAATCAGTACCAACCCTACTTGAAGGAGATTTTCAAATACTTGAGGACAATCGTGCAGGTGTCCTTGCATACCAACGATATACAGATGATGATACCGCACTAATAATGGTGAATAGGAATGATGACCATAAGAATACTATTATCCAGCTTGCTGGAACTGGTATATCAGCTGGACAGCAATTTGTTGATGTTTTAAATGGAAATTGGACTTATACTGTAAAAGATGACTTGAGCATAATTATCGATCTTCCTCGATATGGGAACTCAATCTTACTACCAATAAGTGGAATTATTACCACACCAGATTTACTTACGTCTACAGGACCAGAGGATAGCAGCTTACCAATAATTGTATTTCCTGTAATGCTGGCACTCATGCCAATAATTACAAAATACAAATCAAAAAATCAGTATTATTGAATAAGACGTATAATTAACATAATTTCATCTATTATATGGCTTGGTACAATACATTTATGGACTGGATTAGTGATCCAGCAAATCATGATCAAGATAATACCAAGAAAACTGGCTTTGTACAAACAGCAATGGTAGGCCCTGTTACTAAATTATCTGCTGCGGGAATCAGTAATGGCAAGCTGAAGAAATATTGTGTGGAGGTCCAGAAAGCCAATATTAGCATGGATATAGATGAATTGCTTGAAGGTGCACACTATATCTTTGAGAAAGCACGATTTACTGAAGATCGAGTGGCGATATTCTTTTTGTTAGAACGTTATAAGAAGTTGATCAAAACCAACTCTATTCGTGTATTCACAGAAATTAATGATCGCTGGGTGGATCTTATCGACCACTGGACCACTTCAGATCATTTATGCATCAACGTCTTCCCCTATCTCATGTTGAATGATTCTATCTTAAAGGAAATCGATTTGTGGGGTGAATCTCAAAATTTCTGGAGGAGAAGACTTAGTATCACAGCACTAATAAAACATTGCCAAGACGAGGAGATAGGCTTATTTATCATCAAACAGGTGAATAAACAGATTCAAGATCGGAATTACTATGTAAGAAAAGCAATTCCATGGTTGCTTAGAACCTGTTGCAAGAGCGTTACCGAAGAGGTCGAGGAGTATCTAATGAATAATTATCACCAGCTATCTAAAACAGAGTTACGGGAAGCCATGAAGAATCTATCTATCGATAGTCAAGCCATACTTCTCGACTTATATGAACACCAATAATCAGTATACGTAGAAGTTCCGAAACTAATATTTATGCACAAAATTTAATTCGACTATGAAGAAAATAGTAGTTATTGGACTATTTTTCTTAATTTTAGGCATAGCCCCAAACACAGTCCGTGCGAATCCACATGGAATATCAAGTATTACATACTCACCTGAGGTGGTATATACAGACACCAATGTAACTATTTCTATTGATTTTGGTGATGCGAGCAATGTTACCAAGGTGAGATCATTTTACTGTAAGATCCAACCTGATTACAATTGTCATGTTCCACCATTACTATTGGTACAGGATGGTAATACATTCTCCTCTTCATTTATTGTAGTGGAAAATAATGATGAGACCATTGGTTTTGATTTAGTGATTTACTATGAGGATAGTACTGTGCTCACCCTACCCAAAGATAATCCAGAACTCACTTTTGGGATGAAAATTGCAGAACCCATTGATGAAATGTATTATTATCAGATCGACCTGGGAGACACATCTGACGAAACAACAGAAGAGACTAACTCTACTGAGGATGTCACTAGTGGTTCTATAACTAAAGATAGCCTTGCTTATTTCCCACTTATGATATTTATTCCTTTAAGTAAGATACGAAAACGTTACTAATCATCATCATCATCTTTATGCGATCTTGCATCAAGTAATTCACGTAATGCACTAGCAGTTTCCTCATCTTCGAAGTAATCAAAACTAGCAGCACTAGGCGATAACTGTAGATCAATCACACGTCGATCTGCCTCCAGCATTAAAGTCGAAACCAATTGTTTGATGCTCCTTGCTTGACTGGCCAAGAATGTTTGCTTTTTGAACCAATCATGTTCCCTACAGTCCACATCCACCATTGTCTCATCAGTTTCCACATTAAGAATCAGTGGATATAGGTAACATCCCTGAGGAGCATATTCACGTATGCTGCATTTACCCTTATCATTAAGAAAGTAACATCTCATACCCATGATAGGACTGTGTACATTTTTTAGTTGTAAAAAACCTTCAGTTTCTACTTCTGGTAGGAGAAACTCCTCTCTCTCTATTCCAGACCTCTCCTCGATGATCTCAGCCTCCTCTTCTGTAATTATCATCTCTGTTTCTAGACAACATTGATAGCAATCTCTGAATCCACAACGAACATAATTAGAATCACCGATATCATCTGGTCGATACATACCATTCCTTGAGATTTATGATATATATAGGCTAGTACTGCTGACAAAACCAATATCTTACTAAGAGCAGAAAAGTATGTTGGAAAAAGAGAAAATACCTGATTCATTATTTATGATTGGTTCATTAATGGGCCAATAAATCCGTTGATTACTGCAATCGTCTCCTCAAATGAATTATTTTCTATTTTCACCACTCTATGTGATCCAAATGCATCAAGTGAATCAACCCAACATACTTGCATAATTTCAGCCTGTAAATTCTCTTGTATCTTTTCTTTGGAATAACCTCTTGCCTCAAGTCGTCTTTTGAGAACAGATATCGGAGCAGATAAAACAAACGCTCGATATACATATTTTTCTGGAGTAATATCTCCATAATGACTGTCAATAAGCACTACCCCGTAACCTGCCTCGAGATATTGCTCCAAAGCATCATATAATTTATCTTCATCAACGACAATGGCATCCCTAGCCTCATCCTTACCTTCAACACAGTTGTATTGGGTTGCGAAATCAAATAGATTGATGGACATTATTCCCCATTGCTCGGATAGTTTCTGCACAAGAGTAGATTTTCCTGTTCCAGGACTTCCCGATATTACTAAGGCTTTGGCAGGCATCAACATCTACTATCAACTCGTAATTCTTAAAGGTAGTACTCAAAAGGGAGTATTTTTGACAAATTTTCTATTTGCTTTCACAAGTAGGTGTACCTTAAGAATTCAATCAAAATTCGAGAGATAACTGCATTACTTTTTAAGGCCAGAAATACTTGCATTTCCAATGGTAAATAAAATATTGATTGTCCTCTATTCATTATTATTGTTTTTTACTATGGTTCCTCAACATTCAAATGCATTGATAATAGCTGAAGACTTATTCATAAAAGGAGATAATATCATCTATTACACCTTAGCTAATTCTACCAATTTAGATAATAATAATACTTATGCCTCAATTACCCCAAACTATGAAAATTATACATATAATGGATTAGTTACAATTGGTTCAAAAGATCTCATGAATTTCACCATTCAATCATATGGGGTATTTGATGTTGAATCAAAAGAATATAGCTATAATGAAGAAATAGAATTAATTGACCCTACAACAGGAATCTACAGAGATCCAAATAATCCTACTAGAGAATTGGCAGGTAGAACTCGGTTATTTGATCCAAATATTGATAATTATGCAATTAATGCAACAATTGATATGCATTTAGAAAACACAAGTATGAAAATCATATCTGATGGCAAATGGATACACCCTACAAATCTAAATTATCAAGTAGATGTATGGTATGGGATTATGTACATGGAATTTATACTAGATGATTACGAGGAGTATCTAGAATATAACTATGCTATTAGTAAAGATACAGGAATGGTCATGGAGAGAATTCTAGCAATAACTTTTCATGAGTACTATAATATATCTACAGGAGAATATCAATCGAATAATTATTTACAGATTCATACCTACTTGGATTTTGAGATTCCAGATTATCTTAATGGCCCTCCAATTTCAATTGAGACTGAATATCAGAATCAAGAAGAAGGATGGCTATCTGATGTAATGAATCTAAATTATCCTTTGATAAGCCTAATTCTCTTACCCCTTGGAGGATGGAGAAGAAATATCTATTGTACTTATAGAACAATCTAATCTAGTTCAATATGAGTATTTCAATAATCAATAAGATTAAAAGGTAAAAACTAAAATTATAATTTATGGAAATTAGATTTGACCCCCTAGGTCCGAGTCACAAGGCAATTAGAAACGCCATTAATCATGTGAATTTTAAAGCATGGAATGTTGATTTTGAAGATGATGAAGCATTGGATGCATTTATTAAGGAATTCGAGATGCTGTATAAGTTACTTCATGCTCATGCAAAAGGAGAGGATGATTTTCTTTTCCCCCTGATCAAAAAGGTTGACGAGGAAATTTTTGAGGATCTTGAGAATGATCACAAGGTCATAGATCCACAGATGGAAGATATAGAGAATGAATTATTCTCGATTCGAAAAATGTCTGCAGAAGAACGATATGGTCCAAGTCTCTCATTTGTTAAGAAATTCAACACCCTTGTTGCAGATTACTATATTCATTTACAAAATGAGGAATTTAATGGTGTGGAACTGCTCTGGGAAAACTACACTGATAAAGAATTACAAGATGCAGTAACTAAATTCGCTACTGTTACCCCACCAGAAGCATCGATGTACTATGCAAAATTCTTTTTCCCTGCAGTAAATAGAAGGGAGAGAATAGGTTACCTGTTAGGACTCAAGGCAAATGCTCCCTCAGAAATCTATGAACGATTTGTGAAAATAGCTCAGGAAACATTATCAGAGAAGGATTGGAAGGTAATTTTCAAAGCTTTGAATTAATAATAATTTTTTACAAAACTACTACCAATTGTACTTATTAATACAAAATGTTATAATAATTACATAAATTATTCTCGCCTATGACCTCAATTGCCATGGCCACCCGAGAGATCATCAAAATCAAGCCGTTTATCGAGGATTTCCTTGGTCGTAACTTGATTAACTATAATTCTCTAGCTCAAGATATTCTACCTGATGTTGAGAAACGAGTGGGTGAGAAGGTGAAAGTGGCATCCGTTGCCATGGCTCTGAGACGTATCGGAGAAAAATATCAGGAAGAGTATGATAGCAAGATTTCCAAGAAACTGAAGGAATTTGTTGGCTCATCCATGACCATACGTTTACATCTCTTTGAAATTACTGTCAGATTGGATCAACCGTTCACCGACATAGTATCAGCTATCAATAATGTTGTCTCCAAAAATGATTACCTATCCATTATTAAGGGAAATGCGGAGATGTCGATAATTACGAGTTCCAAACACAAAGAAAGAATTATTGAGATCTGTAAACCTGCAACTATCATCAATATTTCTGATGATCTTGCAGCGATATTCATTAACATACCTGAGGATAGCTCCATCACACCGGGTTTATTTTACTACTTCAGCAAGGCCCTTACCATTGAGGGGATAAATATATCTGAGCTAGTGAGTACTTTCTCTGAGATGCAGTTTATCTTGGAAGATAAATTTATCAGCGATGCATCCAGAATTATTACTGATTTGATTAAATATACTGAAGTTGAGTAATTCATTCTTCCCAGCTAGTTATTACTTTATTTAGATCATAAAGATCATCATCAAACTCCACATCATCAGGTAGCTCAATTAATCCACTTATTACTGCTCTTCTAACCGTATCAGTGATCTCAGCTGGGGTTAATTTCTTTGTCAAAGGTAATATATCTTTGATGTACTCCATGATCTTCTCACTGCTTAATAGCTGTAATTCAATAGCCTTACTGATTGCTGTGGATAATCTCTGCTTGATTTCCTCTGGGTGCTCATGTATTCGTTCAACAATGTGATTCATGAATTCAAGCTGCTCATCAAAGTTTTGCATGAATTCGTAGACATCAGCAATTTCAACAATGGCTTTGACATTGGATTGCACATTAAATTTCTTACAAAGCTCAAGTATTACTATAGCATCACTCTCATTGAATTTGGTCATGAAAGGTTGATTAACAGCATTATCTCGAATTATCAATTGTCGAACACCATGTGAGGCAAGTGATTTCAAACCATTGGAGAACTCTTTTAGATCGTTTACAGATGATAATCCATGGAAAACAAGTGGTACATCAAGTCTATTCAGCTTGTTAATACTCAGAAACTCTGATGAGAGAACAATCTCAATGGGGTGCATCAAATCACCAAGAATAGCTATGTGATTTGATAGTTTTAGTGAACTAATCTCAATCACACCTTGTGGGATATTGGGCCCCTCATCATCTGTGGTTTCTAACTCTATATTTTCTACAGCATTTATTGCATCCTGCAGATCATCTACTTTGGATTCTTCCTCTGCTTGTAGTCTAGCCTCTTCCTCTGCTTGTAATCTAGCCTCTTCCTCTGCCTGTAACCTAGCTTCTTCCTCTGCTTGTAGTCTAGCCTCTTCCTCTGCCTGTAATCTAGCCTCTTCCTCTGCTTGTAGTCTAGCCTCTTCCTCTGCTTGTAATCTAGCCTCTTCCTCTGCTTGTAGTCTAGCCTCTTCCTCTGCTTGTAGTCTAGCCTCTTCCTCTGCTTGTAATCTAGCCTCTTCTTCTGCCTGTCCTATCAGAGTTAGTGCTTCCAAATCAGCCATGGCTTTCTCTGCTTCATTAATTAGTCTTTCATCATTGTTAATATGTGCAGGCCTGGGAACACTGATTGCAGGTAATGCTTCATCCTTATACTCAATGTCCATCTGATCACCAAGCAATGATGAGGCTGGGATCATGATAACTGTTTGTGTGGTAAGATTGATTTCATTGTACACCTCAAAATCCAGCTTGGCAATGAATTGGGGATAGGTTGGATCAGGACTTTCATATTCAAATGCATATCCAAGATCAATATCTCTGGTGTATTCTCTATCTTCAAGCGAATAACCCTCATCAAATTTCTTCTCCAATTCATAATCACAATTGGGATTATCATTGGTCACTTTGAGAGAATTGAGGTAGAAGGAGAACTCAGACATATTCCTGTATTCCAGTCGGCAATCATACTTGGTATCAGAACCTGTCTGTCTGCGTTTCCTCACTTTTAATTTATTATCAGATACTCCTTTAACGTTTAGTACTTTAAGATCAGAGGCAAGGATATGTAGTAGATTATACATCACCTCAAGCTCACCAGTATGGAAATTATCTGATGGAGAGACTTGCAAATCCATTACTACCTGAACTTCCTCATTAGGATCTAACTGTTCCATGGCAAAGACCAGAGTATTATCTGTAGGAGCGATCTCTCCTTTACTCATGTGTATATTGAGTAATTTCTCGAATGGAGAGAACTTCTTCATACCCATGACATTAACCACAGGTTCAAGGGTGTTATTTCTGATGGTAATAATACATTGTACGGTCATCTGTTCAAGAAGTAAGGGAATTCCACCAGTGTTGGGATCGATGATCTTTTGCTTTACAGAAATAGGGGTAAGAGCTCTGTCCTTGTAGTGATAATAGCTGAACCAGGCATTCTCAGGCCCAGGAAGTACAACAGGAATATAAGTATTATCTGAGAACTGAGCTTCATCCTCGAGTATTTCCACATTCTCAGTATTCTTCAACGATAACTTGATACCGTGAATTCTGTTCTTATCACCAGTATTCCTAACAATAATACTGCCGGTAGATTCACCAACTTCAGTCACCTCACCATCACAGCTCATCTTGATTGTATTTTGTTCTGAAATATTGAGAATCAACCCTCTTGGATACACATCCTCGAATTCTCGAATGATTTCACCTGCAAGTTGTGATCCATTACCCTCCTTGGGAGCTCGTGGTAGTGGTACTGCACGGGGGACATGATGAGTCTCCTCCTGTGGGATGATGCTCAATTCTCGACCATTGGGATTGAGACCGTAACTATCCACACTGATAATAGCTTGAGTGGTCCGGTGTATTTCATTATACACCTCAAAATCAAGCTCTGCCTTGAACATTGGATAATCATAATTCTCAGAGAAATACTCAAAGGGATGACCGATATTCATTTCGGAGAAATATTCTCTGTGCTCTTCTTCAACATCTTCAAACCTCTCCTCAATAAGGAATTCAGGATCTTCTTCACGGGTGAGACGATAACCATTGAGATAGAAGGAGAATTCACTCACATTACGATAGGAGAATTCACAATCAAACCATTTTGGTTCACCCTTTCTTCTCAATTTTCTGAATTTCAGCTTGTGATCAGATACTCCCTTGGCATATTGTATATTGAGATCTGAGGCAAGAATATCATCAATATTGTACATGATCTCTAGTTTACCAGTCTGGTAATTATATTCCTTACCACCCTGAATATAGAGATCTATGATCACCTCAGTAGTTTGATCAGGCTCAATTTTCTCGATGGCAAAGATCACATCTCCAATATCAGGGGTGAATTCTCCATTGTCAATCTTCTTATTGACCACCTTGCCATCTAATATCTTCTTCAAGCCCATAATGTTGGTAATAGGCTCAAGTGAGTTATTATGGATCTTAATGGTACATCTCACCTGCATATTCTCCCCATTGAAGACAGGAGTTTGACCAGTCCTCATATCAATATAGGTTTCTTTGATCTTTATTGGAGCAAGTGCTCGATCCTTGTAGGAGTAATGAGTTACCCATGAGTTCTGATAATGTGGTTTTACTACACCTACATCTGTTACAGGTTCTAAAGCAGGAAATTCGGCAATTGGTGCTACAAGATGGGAATTGAACACTTTTAATTTGACACCATGAATATAATTCTTGTCACCAGTATTTCTGACGATCATGGATCCCTGTGATTCTCCTACTTCAATAATCTCTCCGGAGGGAGATTGTTTGATAAAGTTCTGCTCAGAGATATTGACGATTAGACCCTTGTTAAGACGAGTATAACCTGCTATACCGATGGCAACATTGTCACTACTTCCTGTGGCAGCAAATCCTCCCATTGCATGACCATCAGTATCTCCATACCCTGTGGATCTCACAGATGTGGAATCAGATCCCCCACCTTGATTGGGATGTGGAACTGCACCTAACGCTCCTGAAGTCTGAGTATAGAGTTGAGATTCTTCCTCCTCCTCCTCTTCTTCTTCCCCTCTTCTTCTCCAGAGGAACATGATGAACTTGTAGAGCATGAAGAACAGCAGAAAGATGAGGAATGTAATTAGGATCCAGACCATAATCTGTCCAACGATCTCACCTGCTGTTGGTGGAGGGATAACCAGAGCTATACGGATGACAAACTCAGAGATAGTGGTCTGGTTAAATGCATTTGTAGCACCAATTCTCATGGTATACTCTCCAGCACTGAAGGGTGTGATGATCTTGAAGGTGGTTTCAGAGATATACTCTAAACTGAGGTTTGTCTGAGAACCCATATCATACCATACATGTAGTAAAGTGACATTATCTGAATCATAGATATCAAAGAACAGGTCAGACATACCAGCCACACTTGATCCATTGAGATTATCAGAGATAGCCCGTATGATAGGTCCTATACCAAGTACTAGGAAGAAGTAACTCTCAACTGTAGTTTGATTAAACTCATTGGTGGTATAAACATTAAGGGTACGATACCCGACTGTGTTATTCATGGGTATGGTGACATCAATCTGATCTGCATCAAGAGAAATACCATTTTGAGAATAGATAGTGAAATTCATACTAGAATCCCAGTTATACTGAACCTGTGTGATGTTGAGATCTGGATCATAGATGGTAACCTGGAACTGACTATCCTTGGTAGTGGACGAACCGTTGACTGCATTGGTGTCACCCTCTTTTACATCGATAGATGGACCTACACCAAAAATTAACAGCTCGAGGACCTGATTGATTGACTGACCAAGGTCATTGGCTGCATACACAGTCAAGGAATGCCTACCTGGGGAGATGAGATCAATGGTCACCTCAAAATCATTCTCATTGATTTCAATATGTTGGAAACTATCCCCATTGGACCAGGTATAATTTACCTCAGTCAGAGGAGAATAGTCATCATGAATAAAAAGCTCAAGTTGTTCATTTTCATTCACCTTTACTTTCTTATCAAAGTTGAGTTTTTCACCGGTGCTCTTGGCAGTTAGTTGTACAAGTTGTGGACCTGTACCGTAGATGATAAAGATATAAGTCTCGCTAGCTATCTGTCCACGAGTATTATTGACATGGATGGTCAATACATGGGTTCCTATTTGCTCGAGTGGATAGATGAGCATGCTAAGCTCAGCATCCAGTGAGAAGTTCTCTCCATCATCCCAGCTATACCAGAAGGTATCAAGTGCATCATAGTTATCCCGGTTATCAATGGAGAAGGGTACATCTATATAGATGATACTTCCATTGACAGGATTACCCACAAATTCACTTAGGAAGGTATCTGGCCCAGATCCCAACACATCGAAGAAATAGGTGACTTCAGTGATTACACCATTACTATTGTTGGCATAGACGGTAAGCGGAATGATTCCATAATACTCTGCATTAAGACTAAGAGATGACAGGTAAACGATTTCATGAGTTCCCCAACGGTACCAAACCTTATCTATACTCACATGGGGATCATTTACTGATAGATTAATCTCAGCACCCATCTCTATAACTGCATTATTTTCAGGTGAGAGTAATGAGATAACTGGAGAGGAATAGTCAACTGTGATGTTGATCTGCTGTTTATTGATATTTCCAGCCTCATCCTTAGCCACAATAGAGATATTATGTACTCCCTCAGTCAGTGAGATGACCTGAAGTGGTTGGATAGATGTGGTATTAGCCACATTATCAATGTAGATGGTAGTGAGGACCGATTCTGCTACTGAATAATTGAGCTCGAGTTCTGCCTGGTAGATGGTCATTCCTGTCAGAGTGAAGATGCTAAGAGGTGGTATTGTAAGATCCACTTCAAAAATAACTGTATCCACTGCTGAATTACCAGCTGCATCCTCAATACGAATGGTAACATTGTGGATGCCCTCGGAAACTACCCAGAGGAAACCTGAATTTGTAATAGAACTGTTAAGTACTCCATCGAGAAAAACATCAGTATTCACACTATCAGAGAAACTGTAGCTTATGCTTATGTTATCATCATTACCAATTCCAGCATCAGGCGTTAGGATTGTTAGGACAGGGCTGGTGTAATCAACCAAAAATTGAACGTCGGATGTAGCTTGATTTCCAGCCAAGTCCATAACCATAATGGTGAGGTTGTAAGATGCCTCATCCAGATCCAGGATACTACCTGATTGCAAGTTGGTAGTGTTTTTCACTCCATTGATATAGATCTCAAGATAATTTCCAGTGCTGGTATACTCTAATGCAATAGATCCATTGGCATAAGCCTTGGTGGTGGGTGAAATAATGTTAACTGTGGGGGCAGTGAGATCGATGATGAAGACTACACTTTCTACATCGATGTTACCAGCCTGGTCCTCAGCATAGATGGTGAGATTATGATTTCCTTCGGAAAGTGAATTCCAGAGATAGCCTGATTCTATTGCTGAGGTGTTCTTCACACCATCCAGCCATACTTCAGTGCTGGTTAGTTCTGTAATAGCATAGTTTATATTTACAGAATCAGTTCTATAGTAAGTAGCATCGGGCTCTGAGATTGTAATGATGGGGCCGATAGTATCAATAATTATTTGAACGTCGGATGTGGCGATATTACCGGCCTCATCAACTACTCTAATCTGCACAGTATTCTCTCCTTCTGAGAGAGTTACCGTGCTTCCTGATGCGATGTTAGTGGTATTTGTCACACCATTGATGATAATTTCTGTTGTGAATGTTGATTGATCAGAGATTGTATAACTCAAGATCTGATCAGGTGAATTATATAGCCCAGAGGGGCTTGTAATACTCACTGTAGGTGCTATGGAATCGACATATACTATCACTGTCTGAACTGAAACATTACCAAGATCATCAGTCACTTGAATCGTAATATTCGATTCTCCCTGATCAAGTGTTATTGTACTACCTGAGGCAATATTTGTGGTGTTATCAACACTATTGATTAAAATCTTTGTCACATAATCTGAATTCTCAGTAATTGAGTAGGTAAAGCTTAAATCAGTGGCATCATAATTTCCTGATTTTGGGCTGGTAATGTCAATTACTGGTGCTATTGAGTCGATATACACAATGCTAGTATCTGTTGATACGTTTCCTAGCTCATCAATCACCTTAATAGTAATATTTGTCTCTCCCTGACCTAGGTTGAGTATTGAACCAGACACAATATTTGTAGTGTTTTCAACTCCATTAATGAAAATTTTTGTTTGGTAATCTGAACTCTCTGTTATTGAGTAAGTGAAGCTCAGATCAGTTGTGTCATAGTTTCCTGAAGTTGGGCTTGTTATGTCAACCACTGGAGCTACTGAGTCAACAAAAACAATGCTAGTATCAGTAGAAATGTTTCCGAGCTCATCAATCACCTGAATGGTAATATTTGTCTCTCCCTGACTCAGGGTGAGGGTTGATCCAGAAGCGATGTTGGTATTATTCTCAACTCCATTGATGAAGATCTTTGTTGTGTAATCTGAGTCCTCGTCGATAGTGTAAGTGAAGGTCAGATCGGTAGTATCGTAATTTCCTGATGTTGGGCTTGTAATATCCACTACTGGGACAACAGAGTCAACATATATGATAGAAGTATCTGTAGAAACGTTTCCAAGCTCATCAATCACCTGTATCGTTATATTTGTCTCTCCCTGACCTAAACTGAGTGTAGAACCAGAAGCAATTGCAGTATTATTCTCAACTCCATTGATGAAGATCTTTGTTGTGTAATCTGAGTCCTCATCAATTGTATAGGTGAAGGTCAGATCTGTGGTATCATAATTTCCAGATAATGGGGCAGTAATATCCACTACTGGGGCAACTGAGTCAACATATACAATGGAAGTATCAGTGGAGACGTTTCCTAACTCATCAATCACTTGAATGGTAATATTTGTCTCTCCTTGGTCTAAACTGAGTGTAGAACCAGAGGCAATTGCCGTATTATTCTCAACTCCATTGATGAAAATCTTTGTTGTGTAATCTGAAGTCTCATCAATTGTGTAGTTGAAGGTTAGATCTGTTGTATCGTAATTTCCTGATGAAGGACTTGTAATATCAACTACTGGTGCTACTGAGTCTATATACACAATGCTAGTATCTGTTGTTACATGACCCAGAGCATCAATCACTTGAATCGTAATATTCGTTTCTCCTTGTCCAAGTGATAATGTACTACCAGAAGCTAAGTTGGTTGAATTCTCAACACCATTAATGAAAATATTTGTTTGGTAATCTGAATTCTCTGATATTGAGTAAGTGAAGCTCAAATCAGTTGTGTCATAATTTCCTGAAGTTGGGCTTGTAATGTCAACTACTGGTGCTATTGAGTCTACATATACAATGCTAGTATCTGTTGACACTTGACCCAGAGCATCAATCACCTGAATCGTAATATTCGTTTCTCCTTGTCCAAGTGATAGTGTACTACCAGAAGCAATATTGGTTGTATTCTCAACTCCATTGATGAAAATCTTTGTCACATAGTCTGAAGCCTCTGTTACTGAGTAAGTGAAACTCAAATCAGTTGTATCATATGATCCACTGGGACTGGAAATAGAGATTGTTGGAGAAGTCGTATCAACTATAAAGATTACTGTTTCAGTAGCCTTATTGCCAAGATCATCAGTCACAACTATAGTAAGATTGTGTGTAGAATCACTTAATGAACTCCAGCTTGAACCTGAGGCTAAATTAGAACTATTGGCAACAGAGTCCAGGTAAATTGTTGTCCTGTAAGAATGAGCATCTGATATGCTATATGTAACTACTACTGAATTACTTCCATAGGTCTGGGCACTTGGGCTTGTAATACTGACCACAGGATCACTGGTGTCAATTTCAAATAATACTGTACTTACTGCATCATTTCCGAGATTTGAGGCTAAAATGGTTAGATTATGCTGGGAATCACTCAATCCACTCCAAGAATACCCTGATTGTATATTGCTGCTGTTTGACACCCCATCTAGAAACACTGTTACATCCCCTTCAGACACGGTATAGCTTATTGTAACAGCATTACTCCCATAAACCTGGGCACTTGGGCTTGTAATTGTAATCTCAGGTGCAGAGGCATTAATTGTGAATATTACAGTGGAAATTGCTGTATTACCAACCGAGTCAACCACTTTGATAGTCAAGTTGTGTGTAGAATCGCTTAATGAACTCCAAGTTGAACCAGAGGCGAAATTGGAGCTATTAGCAACAGAATCCTGGTAAATTGTTGTAACGTAGCTATGAGCATCTGAAACACTATAACTAACAACAACGGAGTTAGAGCCGTAAGTCTGAGCACTTGGACTGGTAATGTTAATAATTGGATCTGAAGTATCTACATCAAAAATAACGGTTGAGATCGCTGAATTACCAACAGAATCCACGACTTTTATAGTCAGGTTGTGTGTAGAATCACTTAATGAACTCCAGCTTGATCCACTTGCAAAATTTGAGCTATTTGCAACCGAGTCCTGGAAAATTGTTGTGCTGTAAGAGTGAGCATCTGAAATACTGTAAGAAACTGTGATAGAATTACTTCCATAGGTCTGGGCACTTGGACTGGTAATGTTAATGACAGGAACTGAAGTATCCACATCAAATAAAATTGTTGAAATCGCTGTATTTCCAACAGAATCCACTACTTTTATTGTTAAATTGTGAGTGGAATCACTCAATGAACTCCAACTTGAACCTGAAGCGAAATTAGAGCTATTGGCAACCGAGTCCTGATAAATTGTTGTAACATAGCTATGAGCGTCTGAAACACTATATGAAACTGTGACTGAGCTAGAACCATAGGTCTGAGCACTTGGACTGATAATGTTAATGACAGGATCAGAAGTATCCACATCGAATAGAATTGTTGAGATTGCTGTGTTACCAACAGAATCCACTACCTTGATTGTCAGGTTGTGTGTGGTTTCTGAGAGAGAAGACCAGCTTGATCCACTTGCGAAATTAGAGCTATTTGAAACCGAATCCTGGTAAATTGTTGTACTGTAAGAATGAGCATCTGAAATGCTATATGAAACCACAACTGAGTTAGAGCCATATGTCTGAGCACTTGGGCTTGTAATGTTAATAACAGGATCAGAAGTATCCACATTGAATATTATCGTGGAAATCGCTGAGTTTCCAACCTCATCGACCACCTTGATAGTTAAATTGTGAGTTGCATCACTCAATGAACTCCAACTTGATCCACTTGCAAAATTGGAGCTATTTGCTACAGAATCTTGGTAAATTGTTGTAACGTAGCTATGAGCGTCTGAAATACTGTATGTAACCACTACTGAATTACTTCCATAGGTCTGAGCGCTTGGGCTTGTTATGTTTATCAATGGATCTGAAGTATCGATATCAAATAAAATTGTTGAAATCGCTGTATTTCCAACATCATCAACCACCTTGATCGTTAGATTGTGAGTTGCATCACTAAGAGATAACCAGGTTGATCCAGATGCAAAATTCGAGCTATTAGCAACAGAATCCTGGAAAATTGTGGTAACATAGCTATGAGCGTCTGAAACACTGTATGTAACCACAACTGAGTTAGAACCGTATGTCTGTGCACTGGGGTTTGTAATGTTGATTATAGGATCTGATGTATCTACATCGAATATTACGGTTGAGATCGCTGTATTGCCAACAGAATCCACGACTTTTATAGTCAAGTTATGTGTAGAATCGCTTAATGAACTCCAACTTGATCCACTTACAAAATTAGAGCTATTTGCTACAGAATCTTGGTAAATTGTTGTACTGTAAGAATGAGCATCTGAAATGCTATATGAAACCACAACTGAGTTAGAACCGTATGTCTGGGCACTTGGGCTTGTAATGTTAATGACAGGATCTGATGTATCTACATCGAAAATAATTGTAGATATAGCAGTGTTACCGACAGAATCCACAACTTTTAAGGTAAGATTGTGAGTGGAATCACTCAATGAATTCCAGCTTGAATCAGAGGCGAAATTGGAGCTATTTGCAACAGAATCTTGGTAAATTGTTGTGCTGTAAGAATGAGCATCTGATATGCTGTATGTAACCACTACTGAATTACTTCCATAGGTCTGAGCACTTGGGCTTGTTATGTTTATCAATGGATCTGAAGTATCCACATCGAATATTACGGTTGAGATCGCTGTATTTCCAACCGAATCCACGACTTTGATAGTCAAGTTGTGTGTAGAATCACTCAATGAACTCCATGTTGAACCACTAGCAAAATTAGAGCTATTTGCTACAGAATCTTGGTAAATTGTTGTAACATAGCTATGAACATCTGAAACACTGTATGAAACTGTGACTGAGTTAGAGCTGTATGTCTGGGCACTTGGACTGGTAATGTTAATAACAGGATCACTAGTATCCACATCAAATAGAATTGTTGATATTGCTGTATTTCCAACAGAATCCACTACTTTTATTGTTAAATTATGGGTTGTATCACTAAGAGAACTCCAAGTTGATCCAGATGCAAAATTTGAGCTATTGGCAACAGAGTCCTGGTAAATTGTTGTGCTGTAAGAATGAGCATCTGAAACACTGTATGAAACCACTACTGAATTACTTCCATAGGTCTGAGCACTTGGGCTGGTAATGTTAATAACTGGATCAGAAGTATCCACATCGAAAATAATAGTAGATATTGCTGTATTACCAACCGAGTCAACCACTTTGATAGTCAAGTTGTGTGTAGAATCACTCAATGAACTCCATGTTGAACCACTAGCAAAATTTGAACTATTGGCTACTGAGTCCTGGAATATTGTCGTGGTGTAACTGGAAGCATCAGATACACTGTATGAAACCACAACTGAGTTAGAGCCGTATGTCTGAACACTGGGACTGATAATGTTTATCACTGGATCATCAGTATCTCCAGACGAAACGGTGAAAGAAATCTCGGTCCTACCGATATTACCCACACTATCCACTACGGTGATAGTAATATTATGAACCCCATTGCTAAGGCTGGTGATATTATATCCACTCTGCCACGCAGTAGAGTTGGCTGTACCATCAAAATATACTGTTGTAGTATACGATGGATCTGCCTCAGTTATGGAATAATTCAACTGCACCCAAGTGTCGGTTGTGAATGAACCGTTTGATGGTGAAGTAATGCTGATGGATGGGGATGTATTATCCACGATAAATACGAATTTTCGATACGTGCTATCTCCATTGGAATTGGTTGCATATACATGAAGGGTTCGAGATCCCTCTGTATCTGGAATATCAATGAAATCATAGCTTGAGGGGGTAAAGGTGGTGTTAGAACCGGAATCCCAGGCATATTTCGCACTCGATATGCTATAAGTATAATCTGTGACGGTTATATTAGCCTGTGCGGTGGGTAATACCCTTGAATAATTTGCAGGATTGTTTAGGACTATAGAGGGGCCCTCTATGGTAAATATATAAACCATGAAGACTATTTGCTGGTAGGTATCATTGGCATAGATATTGAGTGTATGATTACCGGGAGTGGTTGGAGCAGGGATTGTCCAAGGATACTCAATAGTATAATTTGTACCTCCATCCCAGTTATACCAAGCAGCATCGATATCCCCATCATCTATGAAAAGATCAAGTTTGATATCTTCACCAGGATAGAGTTTTGAATTGTTGGCGATATTGAGTTTAATCTCAGGAGGTTTGGGATTGTAGTATTTAGATACAAATCCATCAGCACCACCATTGGCAGTGGAGTCAAATACTGGGAAGTCAGTACTGGTGGTATGACCAACCATATAAATATCAAAATCTACTGAAATCACAATTCCCATACCGTAGTCATCACCTGAGCCACCCATGTATGATGAGTTCTCAAGATACCCATCAGTTGTGAATTTAGCAACAAAAGCATCCATTCCACCAGCATTATCTATCTGATAGGCTGTGGAGGTGGTGGGTAAAGAGCTCCCAGCATATCCAGTGATATAGGCATTACCTATATCATCAATGGCAATAGAATTGATCTCATCTGAGCCAGTACCACCATAATAGGTTGAAAAGATTAAAGTGGAGCCGTCAGCACTGAATTTGTTAATGTAACCATCAGTCGAACCTCCACCGAATTTGTCTTGAAAAGCATTGATATCAGGAAAAGATCCGGAAGTAGTAGAACCTACAAGAAATGCCTGACCATATTCATCGATAGCCATATCATTGAGAGTCTCCACTGAGTTTAAACCGAAGTATGAACCCCAGACGACTGTCATGGAACTGGTGAATTTGAAGATAAAACTATCTCCCCTTTTACCATAAGCTGGTTGCACGGTGCCTGATGTGGTAGGGAGATTTGTGGAATAAGTGGTTCCAGCCAGGAAAATATTACCACTGGGATCAAGATCAATAGCCTCGGCTTGATCATTACCAGATCCACCAAAATAGGTTGAATATATCATAACTCCTGTACTTAGACTGAGACGTGTATATATACCGTCTTCACCTCCTGCATTAGAGGTCTGATAAGCACCTGATGAGATCACATAATCTGTACTAGTAGTGTATCCTGCAAGATGAGCATATGCACTTGAGAGAACGATATCCTTGAGATAATCAGCCCCGGTTCCTCCAAGAAATGTGGACCATGTTAATCCACCTCCACTGGTGAATCTGGCTGCAAAGGCATCAACAGATCCATTATAGGTAGTATAGAGACCAGATGTTGTGGGGAAATTACTCGATTCAGTGTTACCCACGATTACTGCATTTCCAAAACTATCGACCTTGATCATGAGAGCGTTATCTGCTGCAGATCCTCCAAAATATGAGGAGAACAACATACCACCGGTGGAATTGAATTTTGCTACAAATACATCTGAGACGGAATTTCCACCATAAGTATCATTATACGCATTGTATGTGGGAAAATCAGAGGATATAGTGCTTCCAGTAATGTAAACATTATCATATCCATCTGTATCAATGCCCATTCCCTGATCATCTGCAATACCTCCAATATACTGTGAGAAGTTTAATAGTAAAGGATCTATGACCAATAATTTGCTTGAATCATAATATGGAATAGTAAAACCATACTCTCTGCTGGATAGAGGTTTGAAGTAGGCCTCCACAGGAAAATCATTCTGTGTCACCAGTAAATTAGAATCGCTAATCTTTATCCCCTTACTTTGTATGGTTACTTCATTCCTGAGGACACTGAGTATTGAATTGGTGGATACTCGAATCTGAGAGGGATCAGCTCCTGGATGGACAATAAAATCATATTTTAGTCCTTCATGTGTCAAATAGTAGACCAGATCAATACCATTGTAGAGATTGGTATACACTACTTCATTGTAAGATGGTACATTTGTCAGGGCTAAGCCATTTGTATAATAATTCTGCTTGTTGGACCTCATGTATTTTCCCTGTGGGTTAACTGTATTTGAGTTGGGAAAATTCAACTCAAAGTATCCACCGGTTGAGTTGATAAAGGTAATTTTTGAGGTGGAGAAACCCACATGAATACCCACTGCTGAAATATAATACTGGATTGAACGATCGGAAACTTGGCCAATATTTTTGATGAATCCTTGCACAGCTAGTTGTTCGAGATGTCGATCAGTGAGAAGTTGTCGGTCTATTGTGTTACGAATGTATTCAACAGTAGATTCATACTCTTTTGTCACCTCAACATCTTCTACATTATGTACAATAATAATGCCTGAGAGGATCAGAGTTGATAAAATGAATACTACCTTTAATTCTTGTTTCATCTAGGAAACACTACCGACGTTCAATATTAGGTTATGCTCTGTTAGTTTTTATATCTTCTTTTCAATGAATAGGTTGTAGAGTTTTACTAGAGTATATCTTAAAATGCAATAATTGCAAATAACAAGTCAATTTACGGCATCCATTACCAATCCATAGTAATTTTACCATGCTATAGATAAATAAGCACTATTGTGTTAAGATCAACGTATTACCGCCAAATGCAATTTCCTAAAATTTTATTGTTACAACCAATTAGAATACAAAATTTGAATTGCGAAAAATTTATACCAAACTAGAGTTTATTCATATTATATACCAATATTGATATTCAATTAGAAGTATATCTAAGTATATTGTGCACCGTAATTGATATATATAAATTTTTCTCAAAAAAGTTCGATTATCAAGCCAATAAAACGATAAACGACCGAAAATTCATTTGAGTATTTATACATGAATGCCCAGAATATACATAATTTTTATTCAATAGCTCCTATATTCAGTATGGACAAAACGTGAATTTTCGCTTATTTTTCATAAGAATCATCCCAATAGTCAATAAAACAATATTTCGGTTAATATAGATAAATATTCCATACATGAGGATCACATAATACAGACTTCAAACCTAAGTTTTCATAAAATCAGTTAAGCCAATTTTTTCAGCAAAATATGCATTTATTTTCTGATATTCTGGATCAAGGAAACTGTAGTAATTTAACAAATTAATAAAGAGAATAAGATCAAAATCTTGACGATCTATGGATTCAAACTCTTCATTGATAAAATCTACCACCCGGTTATAAAATCTCACCAGTCTTTCATGATAGGTATCAAAATTTGATTGAAGCTCCTTCCTTTTTATGTCAGGATGTTTTTCAAGTAAGTACTCAATGAGGGGATCACCTAGTGCCTTTTGCATGTATTCTTTGTTTAAATGATTTGTACCTTCACGGGTAAAAATCTTGGCAGTTCTCCCATAGTATGCCACATTATGCTTGTTCTCCAATAATACTGCAACTTGAACTACCAAATCCGCTTCTTGTAGTTTTTTAATATGGAAATGCACATTCTGTAAGGTGATCTGCTCTCCTTGTTCTTGCAACTTCTCAAGTATCTCATTCGCACTCATCACATGTCGCTTGGAAAGGTTGAGTAACTCACAGTTTTCATCAGAAATACCCTCGCTCAGAATATCAAGAATTCCTTTTCGTGTGGGTTGACTTAAGATCTTTTGAATTATATCGACATCAAGTTCCCTAACAAGGGGAAGTTCTCTCCACTGTTGATAGATCAAGAATTCGGGAGATTTCTTTAAATTTGGCATGATTCAATCACTACTGAATGATAATATATCAATTCCAAATTTTAAATATATTATGCAAGATGCAATAGAATTTTGCACTTGAATAAATGTATAAAAATAAAATGAATAGACATGTAATTTTGCACAATTTTCACTGTAAACAATGAAAAAGTAAAAAGAAAATATAACTTGATCAGTTTGAATTATCGAATATTACAGCTCGTATTGGGTAATATCCAAAATATTTATATTACCTCATCATATATATTCAGTAAGGACTGAATGGTGACACATCAATTAAGAATAAGTTGATGATTTACCTGAAAGAAGGTGAAATACTTGAATATAGTTGAGATTAAAAATTTATCAAAATCCTTTGGAGATAACGTAGCATACAGCAAAATTGATCTAGAGATCAAGAAGGGAGAGGTTTTTGGTCTGCTTGGGCCGAATGGTGCAGGGAAAACCACCCTCATCCGATCATTAATTGGCCTCATCAAACCAGATACAGGATCCATGAGCATATTCGGCCTTGATGTGGAGAAGGACATAATGGAGATCAGATCAAGACTCGCCCTGCTCCCTCAGGAATGCCAGGCATATGATAACCTCACTGCATATGAGAACATCTACTATTTTGGTCAGATACATGGAACCATCCCGGATGATGAACTTAAACGAAGAACTGAGGAGTTAATTGATATAATTGGATTGAAGGGAAGAGAGCATGATCTGGTGAAAAAATTCTCAGGAGGAATGAAACGAAAGGTACTGGTAGCACGTGCTCTTGTTGTTGACCCGGAACTGGTATTTCTAGATGAACCAACAACAGCCATAGATATCCTAGGAGCACGTACGGTACGTAACCTCATCAAGAAAATGGCCAAGGAAATGCACAAAACTGTCATTCTCACCACTCATGACATGTCAGAGATAGAACAGCTCTGTGATAGAGTGGGAATTATTGTCAATGGAGAGTTGGTTGCGGTTGGCACTCCAGATCATCTTGAGGAGCAGTTCAAGAAAGCAGATCTTGAAGATGTGTTTGTTGCGCTTGCCACAGGAGAGATTGGGAATGGCACGTAGTAAACAGATCGCATGGATATCCTGGATGGAATTCAAAAAAGCAATGAGATCTAAGGCCTATGTGATTCAATTTTTTGTTTTGCCAATTATCATCTGGTTGGTCGTATTCGGCTTTAACTACGCAGAGCGAAACAAGGTTGGCTATGCAGGAGAGACGTTCTACATCTTGAATGATGATCCTGGTGTGGATGAGATCAATCTAGGCTCTTTACTCGAGGATATTCTCAATGCACAGACAGAAACAGAAACATCTCAGTTATTTGACACCACCATCTCCAGAATAGCGTATGAACCCAATGACCATGGTGATCTGCTGAATTTCGTCAGAAAGAATAAATTCAGCCCATTCATCTATATTCCTCAAAATTTCACCCAAGCTTATCTTGACTATGGCGATACTGGCATCCCATCGATGGTTGATGTTTTCACGATGCCAATGGATGGAGAATTTGGGAGTGTTGTCTCTAATACGGTTGGTTTGATACTGCGTTCCTATCCATTTACAGAGATCCAATTAAACAAAGGATTGATGTATAACATGGACCAGATTGCAATAGAGGATGTGGAACTGGAGGATACATCCAATCAATACCTTACTTCCTTTGTTGTAACCTACCTCAGTGTTTTTGCACCGACTTTTTTTGTAGCGCATAGTTTCTCATCTGAGAGAGAGAAACATACTATGGAAGCCATGTTATCTCTACCAATCCGAAGGTCTGATTTTATACTTGGTAAAATTGGAGGAGGAGGGTTAATGGCAGCTGGATACACTGGCATGGCTATACTAAGTATGGCTACTACTGGATTGCTAGTCAATTCAGACTGGGGACAGCAAGAAGGTCTTTCCAAAATGACTGTTGATGCCAGATCCATCATCAGTTATATGCTCATGACCTTTCTCATCATGATGGTAGCGATTTCACTGGGAATGACACTCGTATCAGGGATAAAGGATAAGAAGGCTGCAGAACAGATGTATACCTTTGTCATCACCATACCCTCAGCCATCATCCCCATCATGATGGATATCACCCAGGCAGAAGGTAAACTAGGACTTATTCATCTACTACCATGGGCTCATACCTATAGTATGATGAACAAGCTGATGTATCCCATCACCTATTCCTCCATCACGGTAACAGGTTCCATCAATACTGATCTTATTTTTCACGTAGCAAGTTTATTACTTATGGTAGTGTTGAGCATCTTACTTGCAGCTTGGAGATTTGAAAGAAGAAAGGAGTTTGATGAATGATGAAGAAGATTAATCAGAAGAAACAGGTGATTTCTCTCATTAAGCAGGAGTTGAAACAGGCTTCAAGAAGTAAGTATATCATCCTTACATTCTTAGTACTCCCTCTAGCGATATGGGGACTTCAAGGCATGGAATTTATGCTTATTGACAGTATGGTGGGATCTATCAATTATGAGGATGATCAGGTCTATATCGTCAATTATGATGAAGGTAATGCTACCACTAATATGGGACGGAATATTATCACCAGTCTATTGAGAACCACAGTCAATGAATCAAAGAATATCTATGGTGTGGATCTGACAAATCTAGATGATGTAGACCCGGATGAAATATTTACATATATGCGAGAGAACAAGGTTTCTCCCCTCATCATCATCTATGAGAACTTCACTGCTAGTTATACATTGTTCAATGGAAGCGATCCCAATAGTATTCCCCCAGTTATAGATATAGCCATGTTCCCTGAGGATCGTTCCCTTGCCTATACAGTACTTAATGCACTTACTGAAATAACAGGTGAGAGCCCTTATACTATTTATGAAGTTCTTAAGGAAAGTGTGATGATACAGTCATCTCTTGCAGGTCCTGGTGAGGAGAGTGCATCCAACACTTTCTTCAATGTTATCATCATCATGATGTCGGTAGTGCTTTCAGTGGTAAGCCCAGCTGCATATATCTCTGCAGCCATTACCCAGGAGAAGGAGAAGAAAACACTTGAGAGTTTATTATCACTCCCCATCAGCAGAACAAATATTCTAATTGCGAAAATAACTGCTGGAGTAAGCCTTATGGGGTTGTTTTCACTAGCTAACATTGTTGGTCTCAACTTCTTCAAGATAATGGTTTCTAATGCTCAGCAAGAGGAGATCAGCTCTATGGGAACTGCATTAACTCCGGAATTAATCGCCCTCGTCTCCGCATCCATGTTTCTTAGTGGGTTAGTATCAATTGGACTTGGAATTGCTATTGTCAGCATGGTTAATGATGTTAAAGCAGCAGAGAATGTATATGTATTCAGTATGATGGTCCCAGCCATTGCTGTGGTTTCATTGGTGATGAGTGGGGGCCTACCTGAGAGTATTTGGCCGTATCTCATTCCCTGGAGCAATACACTCGCCATACTCATCAAGTTACTCTACCCAGTCACATATGAGTACTCCATGTTATCGAGTTCTATGGGCTTGGATATCGTACTACACTTTCTCTATCTCATCGTATTCATGATAGTCTCGTTAATCATTGCTGGGAAGATGTTTAATCGAGAGAAAATGATACTCTAATGCTCATTCAATAATACGATCTAATATCCCTCCTACCTAAAATGTATAATTTCAATGACTTTAAACCAAGAATTCGTGAAATATTGGATTAATAGCAATCAATTACCCTAATTAATCATTTTCTTCATTAATTTAAAAAATAAACCAAACAAGGAAATCTTAAATTCGAATTCACGAAGTTCAGATTTTATACTAATTCTCCCTCGAACTTTCGAGATAAAGCAATCTATTTCCCCTCAGAGTTACACTTTTATAGCTCAATTTATGGAAATCTTTCATGACACTATTAATTGGTCAGAAAGCACCCGAATTTAAAGCCGTGACAACACATGGTGTAATTGATTTCCCAAATGATGCAAGATTTGAGGGTAAATGGATCATTCTCTTCTCTCATCCAGCAGACTTCACTCCAGTGTGTACAACCGAGTTTATGGCCTTCCAAGCTCGTAAAAAACAGTTCGATAAGTTAAATACTGAACTTATTGGGTTATCTGTAGATCAGGTGTTCAGCCATATCAAATGGGTTGACTGGATTAAAGATAATATGAATGTCGAGATTGAATTCCCCTTCATTGCAGATAATGGAACAATCGCCAAATTATTCAATATGTATGCGGAAGGAGTTGATAATACGATCCGTGCTGTCTTCTTCATAGATCCCAAGAAAACCATAAGATTGATCCTCTACTATCCTGCTGAATTGGGTAGGAATTTCGATGAGATTCTAAGAATTATTAAGGCTTTCCAGGTTGCAGATAAGAATTCTGTAGCAATGCCTGCAGACTGGCCCAATAATAAGGAAGGCTTTGAGGATAAAGTAATTGTACCTCCAGCCAAATCCGTTGCTGATGCCAAAAAGAGATTGGCTGATGCAGCAAAGGATGACTCACTTCATGCTTATGATTGGTGGCTCGTCACGAAAAAGCTATAGGCCCAAATATAAGTCACCAGGAATTATATTAAGGCATAAATGTAATTCTACAAATTTTTAAATGCTCAAACTATAGAAGGAAATTTATCCTCATTTTTTCTCATATCATCAACAATTCTAAGTATCTCTGTTAAGATCTGAACATCATTTTTAGATACTTTATCATCCTGTTTGATTATTTTGAAATCATCAGTGATTATTGATGCTCTGTATTTGTACAATTCGACCTTGTTATCAACTGAGATATATCCATCTGACATTGCTTTTTCCAGTATTGAGTTATAAAAATCATAATTTGCATAGAAATTACTAATTATCTTGTTTTCACTGGCATCTTTAATTCCGAGTTGTTTTGCAAGGCCCATGAGTCTGTCTACATATTCCTCTTTTGACACGATAATTCCATATATTTCTTGTCTTCTACATATATAATCTCTTCTAGGAAAATCTAAATAAATTGTGATAATTTTAGTGCTTGATTAGAATTGAATTCTATCCATCCCATTTAGATATTACTGATTCAAAAACAGGAATAGTCTTCTCCCAAGCTTCTGCACAACGTTCCATGAGAATCGCACCAAGCTTCAAATCATCTTCTTTTTCTTCCCTTTTAAGTGAATTTTCATATGGAAATAATTCAGTGAATTTACTCAGATGATCTTCTAATTCCTCATAAATTGACGCTAATTCAGCAAGTTCTTCCTCGAAGGTACGACCTTTGTACTTCTTGACCAAACGCTGCAAGAATTCCTTGGCATATCCATAGGACTCATGGTAAGTACCTGCACATACAGCATTGCCAAAGGCATCTACTTTTCCTTCAAGTAGGTTCTTTTTCCATACCTTGAAAGAAATAGGGCCTGAGACAAATTCAACCTCTACCTCACTCCAATCTGAAACATGCTCAAACTCATCTTTAGCCTCCACAAATCCGACCAGTGCACTCTTGGAGTTTCTTCCTCTCACTATGGTCAATGCTCGTTTCATAGCATCTAGATCTTGTTCCTCAGTCATGGTATGTGTACGTTTACCGAAATAATAATACCAGATACCTCCGGGTAGATGTAGATCCTTGAAATTCACTGGTTCATCCTCCTTATTAGGTTTTGATCTGAAAGAACTAACTAGATAGTTATCTTCATCATAGCCATAGGCAATTGCAAATTCAGCAGTGAATGGCCCCCAAAGGATAACAGGGTTATTCTTATCAATTTGGTCTTTGACCATCTCAAAGAGTGAAATCAATCTCTTCTCCTGTGCTAGAGTTGGTTTGCGATCAGGAAATATTGCACCTGGTTTATAATCTCCTATCATCTTGAATCCCATCGATTCTGTTCCCTCATGGATCTCTTGGAAGAATGGATGTGCGGTGGGGGGTGATGAACTAGTCACCCCTTTAGTCATACATGCGATGAAGGCATAGCCAGAATAGCCTGCCACATCCACATTATCTACGTTCTCACCAAAACTCCGTAATATCCCGGTTGTACAGCCAACCAGACTTAACCAGGAATCTTGGTAAGTGGGTATATTTTTAACTTTATTACTTTTCATTTCAATCCTCTCTATTGTAGGCTTGGATATGAGATAGGAAGGACCTCCCTCGTACACACGTCGAGAACTTCTACTTATGAAGTCCTCAAGAGATTCCATCAGCAATAATCCAGTATCTGTTAATGAATAACTGCCTCGGGTTCCTGTTTTACTGATTAGTTTTACGTGAAGAAGTTCATTCAACTGATTTGATAATGCTGATTTCTTGATACTTAATACTTTAGCAATCTCAGAGAACTCTCTTTCATTCTCAACTAAAAGGATAAGAACAGATAATCGCAACTGGTTACCTATGGCTTTGGTGTACTGCGAAAGGGTATCTTCCTTTGATCGTAACTCGTTGGATAAACGTCGCAGTTCTCGTCTCATATCTACATGAACTGTACACATCATATTATTTGAAAATATGTGAATATTTATTCATTATTTTATGAATAGATATTTTTTCACTTTATATACTAAAAATAGCACAATTTAGCGTATACCTCCATTTGATTTGAATTATCTAAAAAAATGAATAATTCTTAGACATCTGTTACTATTGTAATGCATAACGCTGAAAAATCAGGAGGACATCTGATTATCGTGAATATTCAAACTGTCATTGGAAATGCATTAAAGGATAATTCCAAGGATATTAATGTGCAATCTCAGCAGTTTCTCATCAGGGCAGGATATTATCGAATTTTCAATGGTGAAATCGTCCAATTGCCCATGGGGATAAGATTTAAGGAAGTACTGTTGTATGCACTAAATGCTCATGCACAGCAGATAGTCCTTCCTAAGACCTACTCCCTTGAGAAATTCATGAAGACAGAGATTACTAGTTACCGTATGCTACCCCTATCCATGTATTTTGTTGATCAGATCCAAGAGAAAAATTATACAACAAATTATGGTTTACTCACTCCAAAAAATGAAGAAATCATCAGTATAGTTGACCTTGATGTGAAGTATGATTACTCAACAGTCTTAAAAGGGTTAAATATTCCAGTTCATGAGATAGAGGGGATTGATAGCAGAGAATGGGTTGTCTCATCAGATTATGGAATGAGTAGAGCTTTCTATTGTGAGTGTGGTTATGCTGCCACTGCTGAATCAGCAAGTGCTGTTTTCTTCTCAGATCTGGATGATGAGCGGAAGAGAGAATTAATTGAAACGCCTAACTGTACCACTATTGAGGAAGTAGCTGAATTCGTCGGAGTGGATACTAGTAAGACTGCAAAGGCTGTTTTTTACTTCAACACTAAACTAATTTTTGTGGTCATTCGCGGGGACCTAGAGGTGAATGAGGAGAAGATAAAGAATTATCTGGGGATTGAGGAGTTACTGCCTGCTACAGATGAGCAGATATTGGCAATAGGTGCTAATCCGGGATATGCATCACCCATTGGGATAAACCGTGAACAATGCACAGTTCTTGCAGATATAACTATAGAACGAGCAAGTAATTTAGTAGCAGGTGCCAATAGGCCAGGTTATCATTACTTGAACACAAATTATGGTAGGGATTATGAAGCAGATGAGCTCTTCGATCTATCTCAAGTACGTGATGGCGATACTTGCCGCTGTGGATCAATTCTATCCAAGAAGAGAATTATCAGCCTTGCCAAGCAATATGAGTTGAAAAAGCCAATAAATATCATTAGATCATCAGGACAACCTTATCCGGTACCTTCAACAATTACTCAAGTTAAACTACTAGCAACAGTGGGAATGATGGCTGAGTATAATCATGATGATTTTGGTCTCATTATTCCAAAAATCCTGTTACCCTATCCTTGGCTAATCATTACTATAATAAAGACAGATGAGGGAAGGGACCTTCTACAGATGACGCTTGAGATTTTTGCGCAGTTGGGTCTGCAATACCTACTTGATGATAGACCTGTGAAACCTAGTATTAAATTTGTAGAAGCGGATCTCAGAGGATTACCCCGGCTCCTAATCTCAGATAGACTCTCAGTTGAGGAGAAAATAGAAGTCAAATTCAGGAATGCGAGTAAAATACTCGTGCATATTTCAGATCTGCATAGCTTGCTGTACAATGAGATTGACGATGCACAGAAGATATAAAAATCAATATTCAATGCTTATCTCATGGAAGAAAATCGGATACGATTGATTCGCATCATCCTAACGAGGTCATTTTTATTTCTGCTACTTGCCATGGCATTGGGTTTTATACTTAATACCTTCTTTCCAGTATTACTTGATGAACTAAGTGAGATAAGAGCCTCTGATGTCATTGGTGTGATGGGTACAGTCTATGCCCTCATCACAGCTTTCATTCTGGTTAATGTATGGCAGGAGTACAATGATACACAAGCTTCCTTCTCTCAGGAGAATGAATCCATCATTGAGATCTGGAGTTATACTGATTTCTTTGATGATCAAGAATTCTCAGAAAAAATGAAGGATGGACTACTCAACTATATTAAGAGTGCACTCAAGGAATTAGGTGTTTTGGCAGAGAAGAAACAAGTAGCTTTTCCATCACCGGAGTTTACCCATATACTCAAAATTATAGATTCGGTGAAATTTAATGATGATCGTGATCCTATAGCCTTCGAAGGACTTACAAAAGCATACAAGAATTTATCTAGTGCTCGTGCAAAAAGAATAGAGGTATGTGTGAATGAAATACCTAGAATATTGCGTGATTTTTACATCCTCACATCCCTTATCTTTTGGTTTGGATACCTCATAGAGGGATTTGACAGTGTTCTGGTCTATTATATAGTACTCGCTATGGTCAGCTTAATAGCAATCTTTGCCTATGTCATCATCATGGATTTGGATCAACCCCTCAAACCTGGTATGGTGCAGGTATCATTTTTCAATTACCATCAATCGCGAGAGTATATTGAGAAAACAGTGCATGAGATCAAAGATTCTACTAACTAATAATTTTTCCAGTGAAGACTAGGAAAAGATTAGATTATAACCCAGAAAGCAAGTGTATGAGAAAAATACTTATTATTATACTCCTCATTTCATTGAGCCCCAATATTTCGAATGTTGGAGCTTCTGAGGAGTTGCAGTATCCTAGTAATTTCGATATTATTGTGCATCCAAATCGGAATATCAGTTATCCACACTCCAGTTATCCAGCATTAACAGCGGTAGGTGCCAATCTCAAAGTGGAGACACTACAAGAATATAGTTTCACTTTTGCCCTTGGTAATCGGAGTCATGTCATCCCCGTGCAACAAGATGGTAATCAGATCACTATTCCTGAAATAACGGAGGGAATGTATGATCTGCTAGCATTTGACGGTAATGAGTGTGTGGATGTACAGACTCATGCAGTAAAAGTATATGCTGAGATGCCAGATACAATAACATTTGTGCAAATTACTGATACTCATCTGCCACTATTCACTGAAGATCAGCCTACCACTGAAATAATCAGCTCTATCTTTGAGAACATAACATTAGAAGCTCCTGATTTCGTTCTTCTTACTGGAGATTTTTTGGAGATGACTGCTACATTAATGAAGAATGAAACTACTAACGAGCCACCATTATTTACTGTATATGAGTTAATGGAGATTGGATTATCATTTCTTGATTTGTGGCAGTTACCAATTTTTGTAATTCCAGGGAATCATGATTGGAGTAACTATTACCCAGATATGGTTAACTCCAAAAATATCTGGATGCAGTATTATGCACCTTATTTTGTGCAGAGCTTTGATTTAGGACCTGTATCCTTCATTGGCTATGGTTCAGGACTGGGAATAACTGACAATGAACTGGATGAGATACAACAAGTTGCAGATAATACCAATAAACCCTTCAAGATCCTCTATACACACAATGATTACAATAGAAAAATCCGCGATCATCAATTTGATCTTGGAATCAGTATGGTAGTTTATGGACATACACATTCTAATTCACTAGAGTTTATCGATCATGTATTATGGGTGGAGACTTCCAATGCCTATGAACCATGGGATACACTGAATGGAAAAGGATATCGAGTAATATCTATTAATAGCAGTTTTTCAGCCAATGTAGATGGTATAGACTACAATTTTATCGATCCCAATACCATAACTACGTTTTCAACTCAGAGTAATACACAATTGGATAATACAACTAGTGCAAAGGAATCATCAGATCAAGCAGATACTATCTTAGGGAGAATTTATTTAGCTTTACTTCCCCTGATATTGATAAAAAGGAAGTACATTGAAAAAGACAAAATCTAATAAAACTATGTACTAAATGTTAGTGATGGATTTCCTCCTGTAAAAATAAATATGATGAAGATAATATATGCAATATGGTGAACAAACAGCTGGCCAAGTACCTCACACTAATATTGAGACATAAACCTGAACAGGTAAATGCCCATTTGGATTCAGTTGGATATCTCAATATCAGTATCGATGAGTTGGCTGAAAGGATGCAAACCACAACATCCGAATTGATTACCCTAGTTGAGAAGGATGAGAAACAGCGATTCAACATACGTGACAATAAAATCAGGGCAAATTTCGGTCATTCAGTGAATATTTCTTTGTATACTGAGGAAAATCAGTTGAAGAAGGAGGATTTACCTGAAATCCTATATCATGGTACAAAGAATGATAATCTGCATTCCATAAAAGAGACTGGATTGAAACCCATGGAGCGACAATTTGTTCACCTCTCACGTACAAGGGACTGGGCACTGGAAGTGGGGAGAAGATTCAGAGGTACACCTACAATCATCACAATAGATGTACATAAAGCGAAAAAAAATAATGTAAAATTCTGGAATGCAGGGCCAAAAACCATAATTTCTACAGAAATCCCTTGTGAATGTATGAGATTTGAGCATTAAGGTTGCCACTGGAAGTTTTTCAAATTGATTTTGTACTTATCATCAACTTCCACTCCCTCAGCATTTAATCTAGCCTTTTGTTCATCAGCCCCGAAGGCATCTTTAATAGCAATTTGACCCTTGGAATTAATTAGTCTATGCCATGGAAGCCCATGTTTCTTCGTTTGCGTATGTAGTATTCTGACTACCTGTCTAGAGGCACGTGGAGATCCAGCTAGAGCTGCTACTTGTCCGTAGGTTGCAACTTTCCCTTTGGGAATGGACTTGATGATGTCTACTACAGTATCTGTAAATTCAGTCATTGTATCTGCCAAAAGTATATCAAAGAAAAGTATTATGTTTTAAGCTATATCATCAAGCACATCATCAGTTGGACACTCAAGTTCAGACATTCGTTGTGCATGAGTTCTGAATTTCCTCAGATCTAGGTGATAAAGGGGATGTAACAATCCAGTTGGAGGATAAAATTCATCTCTTACATGAGTGAATCCGATCATCTGCAATACTTTTTGTGAGGTAGTATTGTCTGGATGATGTCCTCCAAATACTATAGTTTGATTTAATTGCATCTTGGCATACTCCAGAATACCCATAGATGCTTCATAAGCCAAGCGATTTCCCCAGAAAGATGGTAACAAATGAAAGCCAAGCTCGATAGAATCATGGTAAGGCCTCAATCCACAACACCCTATAAATTGTCCGGTTTCCCTAAGAAAAATAGGAAAATATTGGATATTATACGTTTGATACTGCATAATTTCATCTTTCAATCGATCCATCACCTCCTCATCTGTCCAGGCCTTAGATGAGATTAGTGCAGTCACCCTGGGATCTCCCCAAAGTGATCTAGCGATTTTTTCATCCTCACAGGTCCAAATGGAGTAAGCAACTCGTTCATAAGTGAGGAAGTATGATCTCATTTACTGATATAACATGAATATATATTAGAATTCAATCCAAGAGTAATCTAAGAATGGTAAGTTTGAATATTTTTTCGATTAATTACTAAAGATGAATAATACAACAAAATTCCGAATTTATCAATTTGTTTGAGATAAAAGTACTATTTATACGATGGGATTTATATTAGCACTATATAATCGGATGTATGAGCAGATTTCCATCTGATGAGATTCCACTTCTCGAAATGCTCAATGTATATGCACGGGCGAGTCGGTATAAAGTGGATTTTCCAGAGCTAAAATCTTCCTATACACTTACTGAGATACAATTGTTTAGAAGAATCCATATGACACCGGGATTGAATATCATGGATCTTAGTAAGTATCTTGGAGTGTCAAAGGGATTAATCTCTAGAACGATCAGTGAATTTGCAGAAAATGGAGTAGTAAGGAAGGAATCCTTGGAGAATAATAAGAAAGAGGTGGCAATCTATCTTACAGAATTGGGAATCGAACATATGATGGAGATACGCAAAATGATGGGCCCATTGCTGAATAAAATCTTCCATCATGTCATGCAAATTCCTGAAGATCATTGGATGCAGGTTGAGGCCATGATTAAGGATATCACTTTGTTCTTTAATGAAGTTATGGAAAAAAGTAAAATATAATTCAATGTCAGATGATTTATAACTGTTTTATATCCTGTAGTGCTAGGGTTTCCAAAGCAGTATCAAGATCCAGTCGTTTTGATTTGTAGGATCTCTCAATTGGATACCAAACTAGATGAACAAGAGCATGAGAAAAGATTGAGGCCTCCAAACCAATGGTATAAAGAACCCAGCCAAATTGTAGACCAAGGATCATATTTAATACAAAAGTTGATTCTATGACTTTTGGTGTAAGTTTTACTCCCAATGCCTTGGCACCTGGCAGATGCATTAATGCAAAGAGAATCCCAGCAATAATATTAGCAATCCAAAACCACAAAATGTGGTAATTTTCATTGATCTGTAACAATCCTGCAAAAATTAACCCAAGTATTCCCCACCTGAAAACCACTTCTTCAAAAAATCCACCTGCAAATACTCTACTGAAGAGCCCCATCTTGTCCCGCATGCCTTCTACTGCACCAAGCTCAGCATCACTGAATTTTGAACGATAATACTTGTAGTACATGATTAGAAAGAAGGCAGTGAATGGAATTGCTGTAGGTAGAGCCTTGAGGATCATATCTACAAGCAATATCCAGTCTGGATTACCTGTGGATACTGTTTCCAAAAATGGAATTTCAAGTCCCGTGACAGGTTGAACTAGATAGCTCAACATGGCTAATCCCACTCCTAGAAACATATACTCCATAAATGAGATGAAACCCACAAAGCTCTTTGGTGGTGGTTGCTTCCCTTCCTTAGTACTTAGGTTTACGATTAACCTATAATTTGCTTCAATACTTGCCAAACCGGCAGGAATGATAAATACAGCTAGAATTGCTATAACAATAAAATTAATCATTCTGTTTCCTCCTTAAAAATAAATACTTCTTCGATACTCACTTGGAATTCTCGGGCAATTTTATATGCCAGGATTAAGCTGGGATTGTAGTTCCCCTTCTCTATTGCGGATATTGTTTGTCTGGTCACATCCAACTTCTCAGCTAGATCTTCTTGGGTTAGATCCTTCATGGCTCGGAATACTTTTAACCTGGAGGACCATTTAACACCATAATCCTCAGATCGTTTCTTTTTCTTTGCCATTCTAACTCATCTCTGCTTCAAATCTCAAGGCAAAAAGAGCATTGAAATAAAAGAGAACTAATCCTAAAATCAGCATTGTTGCACCAATTGTCCACAGAGTAGGATAGAACATGCTTGAAAAAATGATTAATATTATACCCACAATGAAATCAAGCATTAAGAAATATTTGATTACCAAACCAGATGCATCATCAATGGCTTGTTCAGTCCGTTCATCTTGATTCCATAAATTGAAAAGAACATAGGCTCCCCCTGTGGCTACTATACTCATTGCTAGTAACAGCCAAGTGATCTGGTAGATTCCAGCTACAATAAGTAATGTTCCATCGACCATAAATGCAAGTACAAACACTGATGCCCAGAATTTATCCATAGTGAAATTCTGATAAAAATATATTTAACCTTATAGCTACAATAAGGTGTGATTGCCTAGTTATGTAAATTTTATCTTACATTACATCAATTTTATAATTGTTTGTTCTAAATTTATCCCCCATTTTGTAAAGTTTATCTTACATTTTTCCTATAATTTATATACTCTGGAGGTGTACTTATATTATGTTCAAAATAGAACAAGAACGCAAGAACTACTTTGTCCTGGCACTGATTATGCTATTCTTTGGAGACATATTTGTGCTGGGATCACTCTTCTTCCATTCCTTAATGGTTGATTTCATACTAATATTCTCTCCAGAATATTCAAGTATAGAGTTAGGTACATTTGGAAAGGATTTACTCCTCTTCTTCACCACCATGGTTGGTGCTGTGATGTATCTAGTTGGATTTCTTTTTTGGGCAGTAGCTAAACCAGAATTTAGCAAACGTCTAGTGCTTTTTGGCTTATTTGCTTGGTTTATCGCAGATTCGATTGGATCTCTATTGTTTAATTTTGAGTTTAATGTAATCTTCAATGCTGTATTTTTGATCATTGGACTTATATTCTTATATAATCAGCAAGCATAGTACTAAAAATCTTCAAGGTTATCAAATTCAGCATCCAGATGATATAATGCTCCTTTTAAACAAGCATGAAAACTATTATCTCCAAATACTGTGATAATCATATTGAATTGCGGAGGTAACGATTGTTTGAAATTAATTTTGACAACAGGTATTTCCTCAGGAGGAATATGCCAATTCATTTTCTTCACTAAGGTTATAGCAGCCTTTGCTCCCTCCCTTATGGCGATGTCCCTTACCCGTATACCTGAGGTATCAATATCATCAGCACTCAAGGCAATCGAGCAGTAATTTGGTCCTAATTCTTTATGATCATATATCGAATTTGGTAAATCAAATAGGTCATTATCAAAATTCGCTAGGATTTTGGTACGTATTTTCTTAACAAATTTCTCTCCTACGGGTTCAAGTATCATTCCTGCCCTGCCAGATCTCACATAAATCAACTTTTGATCACGAAGAAAATCAGTTACAACCCGGATCCTTGCCTCTGTAAGTCCTGTACGTCGTGCAAGGGTATATCTTCCTGCAGAACTATGTTTTATAGCCAGTAATACAGCGATGATTTCCGAGAGATCAGGTTCTGACACACTTCCCCATCCTATGATAGTGAATAAAAAAATAACAATAGCTGATTGGATCAGATTACAGAATTTTAGGTGAAATCAACCTATTCCTTCCAGGAATTCATATATCCTGCATTTTCAACAGTCTTCATGATATCTGTAGCAAATAATCTTCTTCTTGTATCTACCATAACCGCATACTCATTGGTGTGAGTCTTGTCTGCATTCTTCTGAACTTTATCAAATGCTTGGGGTTGTGGACCATGGGCAATACCCGGTGGATGATGGGTCACATCTGCTTCATCGATACCATGCCTTGAGAAAAATTCACCATCATGGTAGAAGATCACTTCCTCATAATCGATATTACTGTGGAAGAAGGGGATTCGCAGCACATCTGGATCCTCCAAGGGTCTAGGTACAAAGCTACAGATGACAAAATTCTGTGATAAGAAAGTAGTGTGTACTGATGGAGGTAAATGGTACTTGGGTGATACGATTGGATTGAAATCACGAATATTTACCTTCCAGACGGTCAAATCTCCTTTCCAAGCCACTGTATCCTCTACAGGATTGAATGGATAGAAGACTTTAGTATACTCATCAAATTTCTTGACACGCACTTCCCACTCTCCATTTGGACGAGTTGGTTTCTTAGTCAGTTTCGGAGTTTCCACCAGTCCAGGATCAAGCTGTGCATTAGGACCAAGCATACCCCTATCTGGAAAGTCATACTCTGCATCAGTGCTCTCTATGTAGAGGAAAAAATTATCCTCTGTTGATGGTACCAGACGGTATGAGGTGCCTCTGGGAATGATAATATAATCACCTCGATTAAAATCCAATCTTCCATAATCAGTCTCAATCCTTCCCTCCCCACGATGAATAAAGATACAGAGATCACCATCTGCATTTCGTGCGTAGTAAGGCATGGGTTGTTTGATCCTTGATACTGCGATCTCACAATCATTATTATAGAGACATAGGGTTGGATTACTATAAGGATCATCCATATCCTGAGTTCTCAATTTGAGTAGGGAGTAGGAATGATGCTGTAGTGGCCCCTCTACACGTGTCCAACCGGTGGGTTTATGATTCTTGTACATATGAGCAACCCTACCAAAAAATCCCCTCCGGCCATGTTCAATCTCATATAGACCTTCAGGTATGCTCCCATGAGCTTTCTTGATAGGATCTCCCTCCTTTAAGAAAAAGATTGGTGGTTTTGTCATAACACTGATACGTTGGGTTTGCTTAAAAATAGTTTTGATAATCGAGAATAAATTACTCTATCCACTCTAATAATTCCTTGTATGAAGAGAATGGAAACGCTCCCTCCTCTTTAAGTTGTTGGGAATTAAAAGAACCTACAAATCCAAGTACATCAATGCCTGCATTTCGAGCTGCTTTCACACCTAGTAAACTATCCTCTATTACGACGCATTCATCGGCACTCCTTTTCATCCGGCTCATGGCCAATTCAAAAAGATCAGGAGCAGGTTTACCGTGTTGTACTTCTTCACTGGAATTAAGAAGGGAAAAATAATTGAGTAACTTGACTTTTTCAAGAGAAAACTTGATTTTATTGAGTGAGCCTGAAGAAGCAACTGTCAATTGTTTTCCTTGATCTATCCATTTATTTATGAATGTCTCAAGATACTCAAATGTGGAAAGTTGTGTGTCAGCCAGTTGTAGATAACGATTATCTTTCAGCTCTGTGAGACGATTTATCTCAGTTACATCGATGTTAACATCAAATTTGTCAGCATAGTATTTGATTGCATGCTGATTACTTGTACCTAGTACAGGAGAGAAATCATGACCGATGTCAATTGCCAACTCCTCCATTAGTATCTGATGTAATGCACCACAACTGAGAGCTTCAGAATCTACTAATACTCCATCAACATCAAAAATAATGCATTTCTTATCTATTAGGTTCATTCTCAATTTATGTCAAAGATCTGTATTTATTATTGTTTTCGCTTAAGAGCAGCAAGTATGGGGAATGCCATCAATCCATACATGAAATTGAATGGTGAAAAGACTTGTTTGGAATAATAGGTATCATCTCCATTTATTTGAGATATTTTAATATCCAAGGTAAACCCAAAAACACTTGTTTTTGCATAGAGAAGCAAACCTTCATCTTTGGAATACACTAGAGTTGTATTCTGATAGGCGTCTTTGAAATCTATGACTATTGTCTCGACCTCTCCTCCAAGATACTGAGCATCAGTTTCTGTGAAGTCCTTTTCAAGAAGATCTAAATCTAGAAAGTCTTCCTCCACAGCATCCCATGATGTATTGGCATGGAATCCAAAAGCAGAGGATAACATCCAATAACCTAATGCAAGGTTTGTCTGAACCTCATCATCTGAAATACCCTCTCTAGTAAGATTGCCAAGATTAAGATCAACAGTTGTCACATCATCTATATTCAAATCAACCGTGAAGCTGCTTTCATTTATCTCATAAGCCCAAGATTCTGAATAATCCTCATTAAACCAGGTATTGACACCTTCATTGGCTTCTAGAATAGTATAGGTCAATGAAATGGGTTGTGGTTGCGCCTGAGTGTGTGAGAAGAGAACTAGTAACAGTACAATTGAAAGTAATACTTTCTTCATATTCCTCAGATTAAGTTCTCATTAATAGGATTTATCACCTATTTTTACGAATGGTCATTCAATGGTACGATAATCAACATATAAGTGAGTGGATAATGCGATTCAAAATGCCATGCCCGTTGCTTTTTCTAATGACCCTACACCTTTTCCAAGTATTTCAGTGGTATATTTGCTCTCAGTGGTAACAAACCTTAATTCCTTAACTTCTGCAAACATCTCATCATAGGTGAACACTCCAGTTGCGGACATACTGAATACATTATTTGCATAGGCATGGATCAGAGCAAAGAAGTTACTTTCCTCACTATCCTGAGTGATAATGAAATAATTTGTACCTTTGGGTTGTTCAATTTTATAATCGTCGATTTTCACGTATTCTTTGGTTTGTATATCATAGAGCTTGAGTTGAGAATAAACGGTTCGTTTTACGCCTGACATTTCAACCCACATCAGAAAGAATACTAAAACTGAGCCAGAATCGAAAATAAAGCGTCCCCAGTACCATGGAATAAATGGCGCAGACATGATTACTTTCTGCAGATAGTTCCTACCATGAAATGCATTTCCCTCAATAGTACCAGAAAAATCAAGATAGGCATTACCGATTTCAGAACCGAGATTTGCTTTCTCAAAATTGAAGAATTCAATAGAATCCCCTGCTTCAGGTAATTTTGATGTGATGGATATAACCTCTTCACTATCCTGGGTTACAGTCATCTTGTATTCTGGATAATATCCTGAGAATCGTACAGAATATTCAGGTGTCTCAAATTGAATAAAATCAGAGCCATAGGTGATTTTACCTCCAAGTTTTCCAAATTTCACCGTTTGGCCCTTGAATGAGTACCATATCTCACCAATACCACCTAGATATTCCTTGCAATCCAGTAATTGATCTGAATCATCAATTTTCATGCTATTATTCTTATTTCTACCAAAACTTATCATCAGTTGATCCCGAAAATTCTCTTTATTTCCAGTAAAGAGGAAGAACCAGTACTCCTTTCCAAAGGCATGAAGCTCATTAGGGGTATACATAAAGCTATTAATTTCCTCCTCTAATTTGCCCCTAACCTTTCGTATTGCAGTGTTGGTTAGTAATTTTCGTGTCTCACTTATCATCTCATTGAATTGTGCTCTGGAGATCTCATATCTTGATAGAACCCGGGATCTGAGCTCAGATACATCAACCATACCAACCTGTACTCAAGCAATAAAAATAAGTTATTGGTGGACTTGATGAATTAATAGGCTATTTATCAATCGAATCGAGTAATTATCTATACTTTCTTTCCCATGCCAAGCTCTTCCATCTGATTGTACTGAAAGAGGAGATCATCAATCTCGCTGCTCAAATCAATGGTGAAGCAGATGATATCTTGATCAATCTTGAACTCATACTTGCTGGGTAGCTTGTATAACCACTGATACAACTCTTTTTCATCCATTTCGAGCAATGAGGACAATATACTCAATTTCAAACGCTCTGTTCGTTGATAGATACCCTCAAACTGCAGCAGCAAAGGATCATCTGGTTCCGGATCACGCAATTGCTCCAGACGTTTCTGAATATGTGACCGGAGAATGAGTGTAAATATTCTTGATACAACCTCTGATGTACTGCTTGCTTCCAGCTCATAGGTACACATCATTGCTTGTTGAATGTTTTTTACCAGTCCAGAATTTACCAATTTGTGGAGAGTTTGTTCTAGAGTCATTTTCATTGTTGATCTAGAGAGTACAAAATAACAATCCAATCCCTCCTTTTTTTTGATCTCATCAAATAGGTAGGTGTATCTATCAAAATATTCAGGATTATCCTCTAGGAAAAAGATGAGTATATCCGTGCCATCCAGCATGATTTTTCTGCTAGTCCTGAGCCTTTCCGATGCAGCTGCGGAGAAGTAATATAGGCCAATCTCGGCAGTCTCCCCTGATTTGGAGGTTATAGGCAATATTACATGCTGGTTGTCACCAATTATCTTCCTCTGGCCTGTTTCGAGCACTATTTTCTCGTCATTCACCAGCCCCCTGGCCTTCATATTCTCCATGTGCTTCTCCAAGTACTCATTCTTACCAGAATCCACTGATCCAAATAAAACGAATTTGATTTTTGCAGCCATGGGTAAACCTGTTGTTGACTGATTTTTAAGTATCCTAGTATCTATTGAATTCCTGCTAACTGTGTTCAAGTATCCATGAGTGCATATCAGAAAACGCAAGATCGTTCATATTATGCTTGGCCTTATACCATTTGATCTCTTGATCTTTTCCAGCTGCTTTGTGAAGCTCCTTTGCCCTATCCACAGGAACATAGAAATCATCATCTGCAAACTGGAATAATCCTGGACTGGGTAAGTTTGCCACATGATTGATGGGGTCAAGAAAATCTAGTGATTTGATGTATGGTTCCAACTCCTCTTGGGTTTTCTTAGAGCCAAATCTGAACCAATCAGAGAATCTCGCAGTGGCTGCCATAAAGACAAAGGTTTTGAAGTTGTACCCCATTGTGCTTAAGATCGTTCCAAACATAGCACCAAAATCATGTGCTGCCAGGATCATCCTATCAATATCTATATCAAGTGATTGTAGATAATCTTGCACTCTGCACAGTTCTATAATCTGTTTACGACAAAGTTCAATATCCTTGCTCTCATCTGTTTTCCACCAGTTATCCGTATATGCCTTGGGATTTTCCTTGAATTTATATTTATCTACGGACCAGAAACAATCAGGTAAGATACAGGTATACCCTTGTTGTGCCAATTCCCTTGCCATGGGTAGATATTCATCTTTATTTGAATTCTCGGCCTCAGTTTCCAACCAATGGATGAAATGAACTGCGGGTGTGGGTTTCTTATGTTCTGGGATGAGCAAATATAGGTGAATTCGGCCTCCCATCGAATTTGTAATCGATAAGGTTTTCAGGGTATACATGCTGTGATTTTCATCAGCGGCTTCTTGTACTACATCAAAATCAACTGGATCATATTTTACGAGTTCAATCAATTCCTTCATTATTGATGCATGTACTCGGAAGTATTTGTAGTTTATTCTAGACCTAGTTTCATACACAAATCAGTATTGAAAGGTAGAATTCTTTCTTTAACCCGTATAAGCAAGGTTCTTGAAGTGATTACTTCATATATTAAAGAGAATTGGTTGTTTAGGCTTATTTTCTAAGATAATACGGTACTACACCTAAGTTCTTCAATTAACAAATTGCTAAATATGTGCATTATTGCCTATTCTACTGAAATATTAAGCGTATGATAAAACATATCACAAATAATCCTGTTTGTCTCAATGTATTCATATACTTTAAGGTGATATATTTATTATGGATAAATTAGAGGTCAGCAAAGTCTTTGATTCAGAGGTCAAAGTTAAAATTTTGCATGCCCTATATACAAATAAGAATGGAATGAGTAAAACATCGCTCTCAACTATTGTAAATAATAAACTATCAGAGGTTCGGGATGCAGTAAAACAACTATTGCTATATAATATCGTTATTGAAGACGGGAGAAAATTCGTGATCAATGAAAAATCCCCGTATAGTAAACAGATTTGCCTCTTTTTTGATAGATGGTCAAGAGTGGTGATTTAATTTAGTAATGGGATTCTAGCAGATACTACCAAATCTATGGACTCCACTATTTTCTGTTTCTGTTATTCATTCCAGATCATATCAGATTCTAGTTAATCTGAGTAAATTCTAAAAGTCATTAAAATATTGTACTAGTAATTAATAGTTTTCAATAATAACTCAAATTAGGACTTTTTTTTATTCAAAAACAGATATACCATTCAGTTAAGACTAAATGATTATCTAAATGACCCCAAATAATGGTATCAACAGAAGAAACTCCAAGTAAAGAGCTGGAGATTTTGTACACATATTGGGAAAACATTCCTTTTAAAAAGAAATTCACCACAAATAATTTTCTCCAGACAACCCAGTCACACATTAAAAGTTTCATTATCAAATATATTAGAGATGGTATTGAAGATGAGTACAGTATAAACAATAGACTCCCTCGCAGACATGCCTTTACTGTAAAAGAAATATATGAGGCCTATCAGAAACAGGAAAAGAAGCAAAAATATTCCTTATCAAATTTCCATTTCCATATCAAGAAATTGATCGAAGATGGGTACATTCAGGAGATAACCAAGATCCTCCATGGACGACATTATGTAATATACTATGGTAGAACAGCAATAATATTTAATTCTCAATTTGATCAAGATTTTTCATTAATGACCAGTAAGACGTTTTATGATCCATTAAAAGATCTCATAAAAGAAATGCATCCCAAAATGGAAATCGGTAAGATCAATTCAATAGTTGATGATAATCAAAATTTACTAGCAGATTATTATCAAAAAATTGAAATTTGGATGCAAAAAAAGTATCCACATCTTTACTCTTCACAAGTTGATTTGATGGATTTCATGACCTTCGCTGCACATTTTGCACTTACTGATAGAAAATTCGCAGATAGTTTAGAACAAATCGCTACACTGATCGATTTCAATCTAGAAGGGGGTAAATAATCTCATCAAATAATTGAATAGAAGTTTCCTAAACTTACCAAATTTTTTCTTAGGGAGTTCGTGCAATGGTAAATTTTATATATCTATTTATTGCCATTTAGTATTAGCTAAATGGTACGATTTAGTAATTACTAAATGGTAAATTTTGCTAAAGAGGTGATTTGTATTGAAAGACAAGAAAGTGAAACTGGTCACAGTTAGAATGAATGATAAATCAAATAGCCAAAATGGAGGTAATTTCAGATGAGAGCAGCTATTATTGATAAATATGGTCCTCCAGAAGTTATTGAATTAAAACAAATTGAAGTTCCAGAAATAGACGAGGATGAAATCCTCCTTAAAGTATATGCTTCCTCTGTAAACACTCTGGATACAAGTGCTAGAAGTGGAGTAAAAACATTATTTGGATTGAGCAGATTGATGACTGGCATCCTCAAACCAATAAAAACAGGTACAGGTTCAGATGTTGCAGGAGAGGTTGTAAAAATTGGTACGAAAATAACCAAATTCAAAATAGGAGATCAAGTATTTGGGATAGCTCGTACTGGATCTGCTGCAGAGTATGCCAAAACTTCTGAAAATGGAATCCAACTAATACCTGATGGCATGAGCTATGAGGAAGCAGCAGCCATCCCAGTTGCAGGATTGACGGCGATGCAATTTCTTAGAGACCTAGGAAACATACAGGATGGTCTAGAAATTCTGATCTATGGTGGCTCGGGAGGTGTAGGAACTTATGCGATTCAATATGCAAAAACATTTGATGTCAAGGTTACTGCAGTCTGCAGCGAAAAAAATTTTCAATTGGTCAAGGATCTAGGTGCAGATCATGTATTAGATTACACCAAGGATGATTTTACAAAGAGAATGGAAAAATACGACATTATATTTGATACTGTGGCGAAATCTCCACAATGGAGGTGGAAAAATGCATTAAAATCAAATGGTGTATTTCTCCAGGTTGGAAGCCCAAAATTTCGTTACACACGATTTTTCTTTCAGATGATGGGTAACAAATTCAGGAAGAAACAAATAAAAATGATGATAACCAAGCCAAGTTATGAGGATTTAGGAGTTTTAGCAGAATTAGTGAAAGAAGGTAAGATTCGATCAGTAATTTACAAATTATATCGTTTGGAGGATATATCAGCTGCTCACCGATACTATGATACTGGCCACACCGCAGGTAAGATAATAATTACAAACCATATGCCAGGGAGTGCAATACCATGACTGTTTTGATGAATTATGATTTAAGCCAAGTTAATAAAAGAAAGCTGATCATCCAGGGATTTATTGATTGCTTAGCTTGGAGTAGAATAAATTATGTTCTCTTCGGAGCATTCCTTGCAGGCATCTGGACATTAATTCCAACTCATTTACTGTCTTGGGGAGCAAAAACAACCAATTATATTGGATATGTTTCACACTGTTCCTTCTCACCAGTGAGTTCAATCTTATTAATTGCATTATCGCTCATTCATTTACGAAAACTGGACAGATCCAAATTCGCTTCTATGGCATACACAATTAGTTTTGGCTTTACAGCACTGGGATTTTTAATAGGTGTAATTGAAGGAGTAACAATTAAGAGCTTCTTTGTTGCCGGTTTCTTCACGATACTAGGTGCAATACTGGCTTTCATTTTGGATTTAAGGAGTTGAGTAAACATGGGTAAAACAGTTCTTGAATCAATTGCAATGAGAGGTCACTTTTCTGCTTGGATTAAGCACAATATTATCTCATCCAAAGATGCAGATAAATCGTTAAAAGATAAAATAATGAACTTCAGAAACTCAGCTGAAAGTTATACCTACATTGGAATTACCTGGATTCTCACTATCATGGTCTATATTCTAAAGAGTAAAGAATTTGATGGATACGAGCCTTTTGTGGGCAGTGCAAATTATCTTCTAATATCAATGATGATCTACGTTCTCGGATATCTATTTCTAATTATTTTTAGAGAAAATGTAGTATCTGACAGTTTGGCAACACTAGAAAGCTTTCACGTACCATTTGTTTTGGGGATGTTGTTCTCATCAATTACCATACTCATAGATTACACAATTGGTTTTGGTGATGATATAAATGTAGGAATAGGTGATGGATTGCTTTTTTATCCAGCGATTGCTATGATTGTTGAAATTGTGTTTCATCTCCTTCCGATGACTATACTCTATAGCGTTATTTTGAAGTTAACAAATAATGGAAGAGAAACTGCATTGTTGATTGGAACCTTGTGCATAGCATCATTTGAGCCGACATTTCAGTTAATATTCACTTCATTTGACAACTTTTCTACTTGGATGGTTGTTGTATTCTGGATACACTTATTTCTATTCAATTTATTCCAGCTGAGAATGTTTAAGAAATTCTCCTTCAATCATATGTATATTATGAGAATTGGTTATTACATTCTGTGGCATATTCTCTGGGAGATAATAAGATAATCAAAATTGAAGATCATTCTACAGAGTATTTACAATAATTAATAATTGAATGAGTTATTTACCTGATTGAGGTGAACTTTGAATATTTTTGTATTACTTGATTATAACTCTTTGAACTTTATCTTTATGATTTATAATTCACTCATGAAACGTCTAACCCATTGCCATTCATACTCTATATCTTCAAATGCTAAATCCAGTAATTTTTCATCCACTTGTGCATAGCGGCCTTGAAGATCCATGTAATCACTGAAGGGTTTGCGATTCTCAGGTCTCTCGTATCGTGCACCACGTTTACTGAGTGTGATGACCCCATTGACAGATTCCCAGAGTGGCCAGTAGCCTGTTTCGGTGGCCAGTAGGAGAGATAGATTTGATGACGACAGAGGTGGTGAGTAAGTGGATTGATATTCAGTCAATCTCTTTTAATAAAAGAGCTTCCAGATCTTTTAAGAATTTGATTATCCTTGATTTTTCCCAATGATAAAATGTCTGCTCTTCCAATATATCTAATTCTTTGAAAATATCTATATCAAAAGAGTAGTATTTTTCTAATGCTTCAGGAATAATTAGGATACGTGCATCTTTCCCATCCTCTATTAATTTCTTATCCTTTTCCGCCCATAAAGTAAACATACAAACGTTCTTTTTCTTGCTAGGACTAATCATGATAGATTTACCCCAATATCTCATTCCCAAATCAAAATTCTCTGCCAATTCAGCACACATATCGAATAAGTCCCTGAGGCCTGAATGATCAGCTCGATCTAAAGTTTCTTTCATTTTTGCATTACGATATTCTGTACTAACAATCTTCCTTGGTTTGGTTTCACGTTCGTGGATGTTTCTAATGATAAATCTGTTATTATTGTCATCTTCATACATTTTGAAGTCGATGATTCTGAATTCCACTGGAAAATTGAATGCTAGGTTCTCAATTAAGACATTTATTCGTGTATCGATTACCATTCCAGCTAGAATTATAATTATGTCTCTCTCTCCCGGTGTACTGTTTTCCAACAAAATTTCACATCGCTCTTGAGCCTCTTCACTTGAATTAGAGATCAATTTTTTGATCAATTCTTCAAATTCTTCATCATCCATCAAGTTCAGAGCAATAGCATATGTACTTACCTGTGCAAAAACATCTCGTTTTATTGTATCTCTCTTCAATTCTATAATTACTAATCTATTCGAGTTATCAACTCCTAAAAGATCAATAAATCCCATATTAGTGATATTTACCTGCCTTCCAATAATTTGAATATCTGATTGAATTAATTCAGGACTATTTTCAATCCAATTCTCAAAGTCGAATTCCTTTGGGATCTTTGTTGGATTTAATTCCTTGGCATTTTCTCCATCCAGTTGCCATAATTTTACATCATCCATAGCATTGCTGAGATTGAAAATATAAGAATATTGATAATTATTTTCGGAGAATTGTTTAATGACATACATGGGAGATATTCCAAAGTAATAGTAAATCTCAATTCATTGAAATGAAAATCAGTAATTAGTGAAGCATATAACAATTAAATTCAATATAGTTTCTGAAATTGTTTCATCCTCAGTTTCAGTCATCTTCTGAGTAGTGACAGGAATCGATGTTGTCTATACAGTTGCATGGGGTTGTCCATTCGTATAAAAGGATTTTTTGAAATTATTATGAAACTATAATCAAAGAATCTTTCTTAATCTCTGAATAATATTTTTGTCGCATTGGCTTTGAAACCCATGCTCTTAGCAATTTCCTGGATATAAATCACAGCTTCATCCTTTCTCATAATCTCCTCGAGATCATATTCCTGCTTCTTCATATTTTTTAAAACTGTATTAATACCCATAGTTTGTTGTTGTGATTTTGATTCAATGAATTTTGTTATTTTCTCTCGATAGACATCATCCATTTGATCACTATCATCTTCATCATCATCCAGTACAATCTCATCATTAGTTTTCTCCTTTTCATCAAAGAAATCCAAAAGAGTGGAATTATCTACCTGTTGATCTAGAGGGATAACAGAATTCTTTGACAGAGTAAGTGCACCCTGTACATGATTATCTATATCAATACCCGCATTCACTAATAATTGCTTGGCCCGATCAACTGTGATCTCACTAAGATCCCATAATTGTTCCTTGAATACCAATAGAGAGCAATATGCGATCTCTCTGTCATTGAGCTCTGAGGATCTACCAACCCTAGAATGTAGACCTTCTGATAGAGAATATTTTGAATTATTTAGAGGTTTATTGGAAATCCAGATCAGATAATCAATCTCATTACTTGTAAGAAGTGAGTGTGTTTTCTTTACCTCCTTTGCAGGTATCTCTTTCAGAGTACGATATAGTTTCACCTCACATGCAACTCTTCGGGTTTTTTCAAGGGAATCCCCAACCTCAAAATAAATGTCAGGTTTCAGCCCCTTTTTCCCCATTTTAGGCTCATGTTTAACATTGGTGATTAATTTAGTATTATCAGCAACTATTTTGAAAATGTCAATTAAAGCCATTTCCAGTTTACTTGATCGTTCTTTATCTTGAATTCTCTTGTCCAATAACATACCCTTGAAAATCTCTATTTCATCACGATTAATCACAAATTTGTTATGATCTCTGAATTTCTTTATGGCATCAAAAACTGACCAGATAGGAGTGACTATACTATTCTCAATCATTTCTTGGAAATGATAGTAAAATTGCTCAAGTAGATGTCGTACATCCTTATGAAAGTATGAATAGATATATGACACTGATTCCTTTGTGTATGGATAGAGAGGATACTTACTAGGTGTGGTAAGATTATCTTTACTCCAGATTTTATTCAGATGATACTGGATAATCATCTGCACTTCCTCTGAAGGTAATGGTTTCAGACCAATATTGTTCTTAAAACTCCAATTTTCCACCTGACGATATCTATCCTCCCTGATATTCTCTTGGATTGACAGATAAGCATCAAATGTGCCAGATAATATAATTAGAATATGCTTGATCTGTCTGAATTCTAGAAGTAAAGAAAATAGTTCATTATAAACTTCTTCTGCATTGCTCAATCCGGCTTCCAAATGATCTATCACTAGCATTAATACTGCTTGGGGATTGATCCACTTAATCAATTCAATAAATTCCTTGAATACATTCTTGGCAGTAATTTCATTTCTGATATCAAATCCCTGAAACTCCCCTGTACCTTTGATTGCTCTTTGTGCATTGAACACTTCAGAGCTTTTGAACACTACATTTAACAATACCAAATATATCTCAGCTTCCTTGCTCGGAAGGAAATTGTAAATTTCATTGAATCTCTCTCCAAACACATCAATAAACCTCACTAAGAATTTTGAATCACTAATTCTGCTATCTATCTCCTTGAGATACTTTGGTTCTTTTTGAATCTGTAAATAATCATCCTTGCTAAGTTGTAATTTGTTGAGGATTCCATCAAAGGATTGAGAACAATTCTCAATATAGAGTTGCAGAATCTTTGCCACAATATTATAGGTTACTTCGTAGAGTACTTCCTGTTTAAGAAATGAAGACATCATTATTCCGAAAAATGTTGAGAAATTCAGGTTTCCCTTTGATCCACTTGTTTCGAAGGGAACAAGATAGATCTTATTGTTTTCCTTTTGTTTTCTTATTATGAAATGTGAGGCAAGTGTTGATTTGCCAACACCCTGGGATCCCTGGATCATGGCGAGTTTAGAATCCCCCGATTGAAGTACTGATTCAAATAGTTCATTTAGTTTATCTATTTGTTCTTGACGACCGACCATAAATAATGCAGGTCTATTCTCAAGATTGCTACTAGCTGGTGGTTCTGGAAAGGGGTTGATTTTATGATTGAGAATAGTTTTCTCGTATCTACCTTCATCAGGAAATTCAAATGATTGAAAGAGAAATGCCATTATTGTCACCTCAATTCTATATATGCGAAGCGGGAACCATCATCTGTGGTGATGAGATATTCCTCGTTCTTGATATTCCCCTCATGAAAATCAAGTCTTCCCTCCATATAAAGATCACGGATACTTTTCTTTATAGTCTCTTTAGATAGTCCTGTTATTTGTTCTAGTTCCCTAATAACCCTTTCAGATGATACCATAGGAAGAGTACTTGTCATGTATTTCTGTATCACATCAGCTATTAGATTAAAAGAGAGTTTTAAATTGATTACAGAATTACTTGCTTTGAGGTCAGCAAGCTGGAGACTTACTTCCTCAATTAATTTCAAATTATGTTCTGTCTTTTGTAGTAATTCGAAAGTAGTATTTTGTAAATTTATGAGTAGTGAATTCATCTTCACCATCTCAATGGATGGATCTTTTTTTCTGGCTACTTCAATATAATTAATTCCTTTTTCAGTTATTCTTAATCCATTAGTGGATTTTGATTTATTCTTTTTATCTGTTATAATGACCTGTGCAATCAATCCCAAATCTAATAATGGTTGATACATTGTTTTGGTAAAAGATTTCAGTTCCAGCTCCTTTTTAATCTGATTTTTCGTCTTTCCATCCTTATTTTCATACAAACTATGTAAAATGTTCTCCAAATGTCATTATCCCCTGTTTTCTTCTTCTTTTTCTGCAATATCTTAATATTTTCGGATTCACAGGCAAATCATAGATGATATTCTATATATAATTTATCAATTGGAAATATTATTCAATTTTTAACTCGCATTTAGGATCTTAAAATTTAATGATCTGCACCACCCGTGTTCTCTAATATCCCATCTATAAACGATTTATCTCAAAACTAGGTGATTATCTAGATTCGCTTTCTCCAGAGAAGAGGTTACATGAATTGTTTGTATTAGACCCATTATCCAGAAAATTCTAGTCGGATTGGGGAAAGAAATCCTGGTATGCGTATTTTCGATCCTATGCTGGAAGGATGCTGAACAAGATATGATTTATAAGTGACAATGATACACCCATAAAATATGTTGGCACCCGAATGTATATCTATAATACATTATTACAAACACAGACAATCTTCCTATTAATCAAACACCAATTGGAGATCCTGGAGAACTTAAGTCCCAAAATTACTTAAAACTAGATTTCAACTTTGTATTTTACAATTTGGATATTTAAAAAACTTATGATTGAACCTTCTTTTGATTTTATTTCAATTGAAAAATTGACAAATCAATTAAAGGAGATGAACTAATGACATCATTATTATTATTTAAAATTGAATTCACAAAATTTATTAATAAAAGGGGACTTGAGAACATAATATGAATAAAGTATTTATATTGATATTAATTATTTATCTTAATAATATTCCAATTTCAACTTCATCTGGCACTGCTTCGCCATATTTCTTGGAGGATTATGAAGATTATAAAATAACAAATTATTTAACAATAAAATGGTCAACACAAAAAGTATGGACTAGTGGATCAGGTACAGCCTATAAATTACCTTTTGAGATCTATTTAAAAAATCATACTAGTGCTACTTGGGATAAAATCGCTGGAGATGAAAGTATTAGCTTTTCTCCGTTGGATAACAAGTATAAATATCATGTCTTTTCATCCAATTATATAAATAGTAATTATTCGATTATGGTTCGCGTGGTTGAAGGCAATCAGTATGGAGCTACTGGAAATGCAACTATTAATAATTTGATTTTCTTCTCTGACTATATTAAAGTCGATGATTCAATTATTGTTAATTATTTAGGTAATAACCTTACTCAGATTATCTGGCCAAAGGTTACCTGTGATTATGATCATGAAATTAAGTACGCTATATCATATGAGATAGATAGTGAAGAAATAATAATTGTTGAGAATTTAGTTGAAGTAGATTATTCTTGGAATATGACAGGATATGAATTAGAAAATGAGGATGTAATTTATATAATAATTACTTACTATACAGGAGATGGTAGTCACTCTGGAAAAATCACCTCAGAAGCATTTACTGTGGAATTAGAACTTTTAACATTGAGCGATAATTCTAGAATGAGTGAATCTATTTACGGATTATATATTCATATAATTAGTATCTTGGCAATATTACAGGTATATCGGATGAAGTAATTTATGAGAAGGACGAGTTCAGCAACATAATTATTATTTTATTACTTTGTAGTTTTCTCTCTATGTGAGCATAAGTACTTGCATAAGCTGATATCCTCATATTGCCATCCACGTTACTAATTGAATTTCCCGGATATAAGTCAGTAATATATGTATCAGGATTTGAAAAATCTTCCTGATAAACCCAAGAACTAGTATTTATCAGAATACACAATGGTATTAACAATATAGAATAATACCTCAATCGCATTGAATTGCTATTCTATATATATAAAAAGCATTATTAGACACTTAAATCAAAGTGACCTACAATTAAGAGAAAATTGAACCTTGTATGGTATAGTTACTATTTGCACATAACATATTTATACCGAATTTTGATAGAATAGCTATGAATAAACTAATCCTTGGAACTACTACTATATCAATAGTATTGATTACTATTTTCTTTTTAGTTAAAAATCCTGTAATATTCGCATTTGGATATTTCCTGTTTGTCTATCCCTTTTTTTACCTTTTAAATTGGATTATAAAACTGGGTTCTGACAAAATTACTAGTTATAATTTTGATATTATTCCTACCAAAGAATCAAAATCAATAAGAATAAAAAATGTTTTAATTCTAATCTCAATTTTTATCATTTCCCTGATTGCTTATCTTACATTTTATCTAGTATTATTTATCTTCTTACTGTTTGGAGAAATTATCATTGAGAAATTGAATAGATCTCCTGCAGAGATATTAGCATCAATAATAATCATTTTTTATTCAATGAAGCTAATAATAGAAATTAAAACAGATCTTGATCAAACAGGATTTGTTTTGTTGCTTTCTAAAGTACAAGAAAGCAAAACCATTTCTTTGAATGATTTATCATTAATACTAGGAAAAAATAAAGTTGTGATCTTTGATTATGTGTATAAATATCTTAGAGAATATCCAGATATAATTGAATTTAATCCTGAAACCAGGGTAATAATGAAAAAGAGAATGGAGACTGCAAATGAGATTCAGAGATATTTGAAACTTGTAAGAAGTAAGAAACTTATTCCGATAATTGATTAGAGTATCTTCACTCAAGTTTAAACTAATAGAAATACGGTAAAACTCAAGGATAATCAGATCCCATCTAATTTAAAAGAGAATATTGAAAACCTAAATTAAGATAATACGAAAGGGTTTTCTAAGCAACTCAAGTTCGAGCAGTTTGATTGAATTTATACCAGAACCGGAGGTAAGAGAGAAGAAAATTGAAGTAGTAAAAACTAGAATTGATTTTTTGTATTTGCTCCAGTAGACTGTTTCAAAGAAGTAAATGAATACATACCTCGAAACCTTTGCATAAATAAAGGTCTGGAAGACCAAACCTTGGAGTAAAGAAATGAAAAGAAAAGTTTGAAAAACTCTTGAATTATCACCTCTTATGATAAATAATTACTATTCATATAAAACTAAAAAATGAGATTTAATATAGACCAAAAAATATTGCATTACCTTCTTTTATCCCATATGTGATAAATCTCTTGTCATCTCTCAATCTGTTTGATATTACCCTTCCGATTGAATTTCGTAATGTAGTCTCGATATTGTCAACACCAATAATAGTAACTTTGTAGTCATAATTCTTAAAGAAAATCTGATATTCTTCTACATATTCTTTACCTATTATTATTTTCAATTCTCGGAAGCTGAAATCATCCCATAGATCTCTACAGACAACATGTAATCTATGAATACTATTTTTTCTTTTAGGAACTCTTCCATCTATAGTAATCGATTTTATTACTCTATACTCTATGATATTCTGAGCTAATTCATAGAGAAGTGTATCCGGTTTATTATCATTTGCTAGAAGAATAATAGGAACATATCGACTTTCAGATCTCTTAAGTTTTATTAGTGCCAGGGATCCATTTAATGTTTGAAAAGAGCATGCTGATAACTTCTTCAATTCATAAATATCCTGATTTATTGAGAATATTATGTGATGATAATCTGGATAGCTAGAAATAATATATTCCAAGTCAAATGCAGAGTACATCATAGCAATGGAAACTATGTGTCCATTTACCTCATATGCTAATATCTCATCAGAATTTTCTAAATCACATACTTTGAAATCCCCTAGTTCTGAAAAAATGTAATTCTCAAAAATATCTCGGTAAAATTCGATGTCCGTATACATCAATTCAGTTATAGTTTTATTCAAAATCAAAGACAAAAAAGGATTAATTATCATATAGATTACTTCTCCATCTGAATAAGGTTTGATAAACCAAAATATATCTGGCATATCATCATACCTTTTGGTAAAGGATTCATCTATTAAGATGTAATTATTCCAAACACTATCCTTAAGTAACATCAACAAATCCCTTTTTTCTCTATTTTGATACCATTGTGTGACTAAAGTATGTATATCATTTATTCCCACATTTTTAGAAAATAAAGGTTCTATGTCTGTAAAATCAAACTCTAATTCAGGAATTCTATATAGCTTGTTATCAAGGAAGAGGAGTAATCCTTTCTCCAATAATATTTTTAAATGCCTCCTGAAGTCATTGTGTCCAGATAGTAATTCAAATACTTTAGAAAATTGGACTTCCCAGGAAGAATCTCCTTCAATTTCAAATACATTTTCCTCATCTAATTCTTCATAATTAACATCGAATGTTGGAAAAAGTTCGTAATGCCCGTATATTTCTACATCATCATCTATCTCAAAATTATGATCTCCGTAAAATAGGTAGAGAACTAATTTTGATTTTTCATCCAGATCTTCATATATCTCAGCTTTATATTCAAGATACTCTGCATATTCCTCTGTTTCTACCAATTCATCTACTATCTGATCCGTATCAAGATTGTTAGAATAATAAAGATCGATTTTCTCAGAAGGATTTGATAGAATTGATTTCTCTTGAATTTTAAAGGTCATAAATAGAAAATCCAGATATAATTCATCCCATCTCTCATCTTCTGGAGAGTAAGGGTATTTTATCAAGAGGAGGAGAAGATCTATATCAAAAGGATCTTGACCCAATTCAAAAAAATTGAATATAAATTCACCTGGCTCCATATAATATAGCTTTCATCTTCTCAAAATATTAGTCTTCCTTGTCTTCTTATTACAAATGTAAAATAATTTTATAGTAAATTAATTTCTCTCTAAAATTCTTTTTAGATTCTCAGTGGAAATATCCTCAAGGGTATACTTTTCATCATAGCGTTTAAGACTCGATCAAAATATATCTCGAGTAAAAGTAAAAGGAGAACCTTAACCCAAATGAAGCGTATTCAGGATATCCCCATTTAGAACCAATCATAAAATGATATGTAATTATAATGCTTTTTCACCTCTAACCTTTTTCTTCAAAGTATTCATGCTTTTATTCATATTTAGTTGAGTAGTATTGTTAAACTGTTCATGATCTTTCCATTGTAATATTTTTTTGTTATATAGTAATCTAATTCAAAGTATTTATGACTGAAAAATTTCCATATCAGTTACAAATACCTATATTTTACACATTATTACAATATGGGTTCTCAAATATAATTAGTGAATTGACCCCAATATATTCTGTAATAATCTCAGTTATCCTAGTTCTTCTGATACACGGGGCATCCAAAATTGCTATAAGTCATAAGGATGAAATCTTACAAGAAAAAGGTAAGATTTATGAAGAATACCCAAGTTCACTGCTTCCAGAAGATTTCTTAGTAAATATCAAAGGTCTGGTACAAATCACCTATAAATCTACAGGAATGAAGGTTGGTTTCATGAATTCACCTGAAAATCATTTGAAATTGAAGATGAGAATTCAAAATCTGAATAATCAGTCTAGAAAATCACAACCCCAGATTAGTATAAAAGAAAATCCTGTCAGTCCAAAAAGACTTCAACTGTTAGAAGAAACTTCAATAATGATGATAGAAAAAGATGAGAAAAATTCCTTGATATGAGTGACTTATCAATTTTTATTCCGATATTGATCTAACTGAGCCATTCAGAATTTTCAACATATAAATAATTTAAACTCCTCATGAACATTCTTTTAACGTAAAATTATAGTTAGATGATTTTTCAATGCAATTAGAATATAAAAGGTCTATACATGCCCCATTCAATAAATAATTGTGATTTGAAAATTGCTATAAATCTAGCAATAACTGTTCATTAGTCCAAGGTGAATTTTCTTATTTATATACAAAATCAATATTTATTTTTCACTATGACGATTCAATCAATTAAATCCCTAAAATCGAAATATCTGATATTGATCTCCAATAATTTCACAGGATTGAGCTTTGAATCTATATTAAGGGGAGCGTCACCTTGAAAAATATCCTTGAGACACTAACAATCAAGTCTGAGGTTATCCACAACTCAAAGAAAACTGCGAAAATTAAGTTCCTTACTTCTATTCATGCAATTAGGTCAAAGAGTTATTCTGTTCCTGATGCTATACCAAATTGGAACATTGGCGATATTAAGACCAACTTAAAATCTCTTCCTTCCAGATTTAAAAGGGAGGAGAAATCTATTGTATATCATAAAAATGGGATTCTGGTTAGACAAGGGAGTACTCGTTTTATCAGAATAGCATGCATCTCGGAGGCTCAGGTAAATAAAATTGCACTACTGCAGAGGGGAGAATATACCCGCATCAATAAGAAACTCCATCGAATAACTGATGAGAGAATTAATTCAATTATTTCTGAAAGTACGTATTATGTACATCTAGATGACATTCGGGAGTATATTCCTGTCCATCATCCAAGAGTATCAAAAAATCAGCTGGAAAGTTGGGTGAAAGATTGGAGGAGGAATTATTTCTCCAATCAACTAGTTCAAGCAGTTGATTATTTGGTTGTGGAAGGTACTGAGATTCATCTCATCCCCTATAAAATGGAAACAAAAGACATACTATCGACACTCATTGTGTTGGTAGAATATGGCCCCTCATTTCCCAATGATACCAATATTGATGTTATCTTGCAGAGAAATTCCATACTCAATGCCTATAAACCATTATCGAACATTAATAAGATCTTCAGAGTTGATGAGCAGGGATCACTAGAACGATTACGATACTTGGATTCCTCCCATTCTCAACTGGTTACCATACATCTATCTATGATCTCCCGTTTACTGGAGAAGAATCATTTCACCAAGTATTCAACGGATTTTAAGACCAATCTCTCGAAATATTTCTCCCTCTCCCGTCTCCCTGGTCTTGCAGTAGGCAGTATTGTTAACAGATTGGTCTCCTCTCACAGACTTTCGTATAACAATCTGATTGATTGCAATTATTTGCTCCTCAATCCAGGCAGTAGGATACTTGTGAACTCTTCTAAGCGTGAATTTAAGCAATTTATTGAAGGATACCAGGTAAATTCGGGATCTCATAAATTAATTATTTTCTCAAACCGACCTTGGGATTTTGAAAGGATTAATTTCTCAGATATGCGTTTGTCCTTGATTTCATTTGGCTCTGATGAGAATGTAGCCACTTTTGTATTAATCTATGTAGCTATTGATCTTCTCTTTGGTAATACCATGGAAGCAGGTGGAAAGGATATTATCAAATTTATTAAATTCTGTGATGAGTATGATATCAATCTTCTCGGTTCTATATCATCTGTAAATGAATTTGAGGATTTACTGAGATCACAACTTGGAAATAACTCCTACCTGACAAAACATGATCTTATCTCTAAAATCTACCAGACGTTCATTCAGTATCATTCCAGAACCATATTGAACCCAATCAATAGTAGCAGCAGCAGTATTTTTGATTTCCAATCCAATCTGTGGATTGATACTGCAATAAATTCCACTGATGCTTTCCTGAATATCATCTTCATTATAATTAAACTTCAAAAGGTATACAGCAAAGAGAATAAGCCATTACATGATTTTACCATAGTGATCGATGATGATCGTCTTGTTAGTCTATTGCAAAAAAGAGAAATCTATGCTTTACTCTCTAGAATACTCTCAGGCATACAAGGATTGAGACTGATCCTGCATCAACGAAAGCATGTAAGAATCCAGTATCTAGATCAGCTACCTGTTCTGCAGATAAATGTCAAGGCGAAATTGAGATTAAAGAATGTATTGAGTATCGCTTCAGCCTCCTATACAATCAATCCCGTTAAGGAGGTGATTAAATGAATTTGTTAACAATAATTATTCTTTTTTTGATTTTCCTATTGCCAAGTGTTCTCCTTGGGTATTACCGACAGTATAAGATCAGCAAGCTGAATGGAGATTTTATTAAGTATAAGAAGATGGTAACTGTCAGGATCCAATATCCAAGTAGTGAGGTACTTGATATACTAGCTGTGTCTGATAATTTTAATTCCCTTATCTTCAATGATAGGGGAGTATTTCTGGTCATGGAGGAGGAGAGACGGTGATTGTTAGATTTGCTCTGTATCCACTACTAGTTGTATTTAAATGGAAATTGAAGCTGAACTGGCGATCAGTGATTCTACCCATCGCAGTGCTTGAAAGCCTAGTCCTTCTCTTCCTGGATTCATTGGAGGATGAGGAAATCTACACTCAAATCTTCTTCGTCACCAGTAGCCTACTCCTCATCCAATCATTCCTTTTCACGACAAGGGAGATAATAGGGGAAAACAGATACATTCTTGAAATTCAACAGGAATCAGAGTATTCCTATATCCAAGTGGCAGAGCTGCGATTAGATGTGATTCATTACTCACGATATGAATTCGAACCACTGACTATGAAAAAAGAGGGAAAACTAAGTCGATATGACAGTACAGAGGAGTTGAAAATACAACTTATGGAATATTTCAAGGATTTCCAAGAGCAGAAATTGGAAGTACTGATTACTCGTACAACTAAACGAGGAATATACTCTAGATACAAGATATATCTCTTTGCGATAAATACCTCTCGATCCTCATCAATTGAGGCACTGGATGCATTGGAGTTGAAATACCCATCAATTCAAAAACTTGAGGTGAACACAAAAGCATTCAGACGTAACCTCTATCTAAATAATTCAAGGATTTATCTCGATCCCACAGGAATATCCACTGATTACAAAGGAATTGAGCTGGCCAATCATGAACTGGAGATACTGGCTGAGATAGTTGAAGATATACGCCCCATCACCTCATACAATCCACCATGTGGAAATTTACCCTTTGGTAAAAGTGTGTACAATGATTCCATATCCATCAATACTCCAGATAGTGTCATCTACGTTGGATCAGCAGATCATATTGATGATCTATTCGCCAACTTTGATGACATCACCCTGATCAGCGATAATCCCATGGTTATTGATGCAATGATAGAGAGATTTGAGGATATACAAATACTGGAGTTGGAAGATCTTTCTATAGATGTTATTGCTCTAGGTGTGGAATATCCAGCATTCCTTCGCAAGCTATTCACCCTCCTGGAGGAGATACTATCAAGCACCATAAAGAAGGAATATACATCAAGAATGGCATCAGGTAAGATTATCGAGTTCATCAACATGAAGTTCATCTATCATATCGAAAAACAGCTGTATCTTCGAGATTTACTAAGCCCATCAACCTATCGCACCTATAGCAATCCCATTACTGATGATGTCTATGCCAAATTTGAGCATGTATTTAATCTGGAATTATTTAACAGCAATAATCAATGTTTGCTAGAATTCATCAGATCAAGGGGAAGGAAACTCATTTCTGTGGAACAACTGGATGAAACTGCATTAACAACTCTGCTCATACTAATGTTAGTATTACAAGATCAGGTACTGAATCATCAGATGATAATGATGAGCTACAAGCATGTAAATGAGGATCATCTGAAAAAACTGGTGGAAACATTGGATCTCAATAAAGTATTCATCCATTTGAACACGATAGGTCACTATCCATCATGGATCACTCAGTTTGACCTCGTTCTATATGATAGTAAAGTAGGTAGTGAAAAATTCAAAGAAGCTGTATTTCATCAACTACCTGATGTGCGATCTGGGATCTATCTTAAGCAGGATTTCAGGGAGATGACCATTCTGGAGTTGGGTCTATGAATTTCCCGTATCAGATGACCGAGGGCCAACAACAAATCATTAGCAGCCTGTCAACAACACAACCAGTGATTATTGAATCTGGTACTGGAACTGGAAAGACCATCGCGACCCTGTTTGGTGTACTTCAAACATGTGATCAACATGATAAAATACTATATATCGTTCGTACCATCAATCAGATGAATGCAGTGTTGAGAGAATGGGCACTGATGGATGAGATCCTGATATTACCACTGCTGGGAACATCACAATTTAAGACTTCACAACCGACAATTTCACTCAAACGACTAAAGGCAAAGAATCATCGACATCGTCTTCTAAAACTCATCAATCAGCAATTACGGGAAGATCCAACTATTAGCAATTACAAATCCATCCTTAAAAATAAAAAGTATGATCCTTATCAGAATATCTGGAGTATGATAGCTGATGCAAAGATAATCATTGCAAGCTATGGATACCTTCGTCAAATGAGACGTATCCTTGTATCAGCGGAAATATCTCTACAAAACCTACATATTATCATTGATGAGGCACATAATTTTGCCAGAGTACAGTATCACAGCATACAAAAACATCACCTGTTGCTCTTCATGAAGTTATATATCAGAGATCCCTTTCTCCAAACACTCTACGATCAGATACAGGGATTACGCATCTTGGATCGAGAAGAAATTGATAACTGGGAAGCGGGTGTTGCGAACACCTTGAAACTGATAGATCGGGCAGATAAGATGGTGATCTCCAAAGATAGGCAATTACAACAGCTTCCAAAGGAGATAGCACATGAGATCTTGCTCGAGCTCAATGATACCATGAGAGATGTATTCTCAAATGCAAACATAGGAAATATACTAGTATCACAAAAGGCACTGCATGTAGTTGATTATCAACCTGAAGAGCTATTCTCTTCATTGCTTGAGGCCAAAAGGATAGTTTTGCTCTCAGGAACAATCTCTCCAGCCTATGCCTATAGAAAGCTGTATGGCTTACCAGATTCTACCATCCTGCTAGATCTGAAGGAGAGGAATATTCAAGCCATTGCTCGTGATCCTAATACCTTCAAGGCATTTTATATCTCCTCTTTGAATTCCATCTACCGTTTCAGAAATGATGAGATGTTTGAGAAATTTGTTACACTGCTGATGGAGTTCTATTCTAGAGCACCCAATCATATACTAGTTCTGGGCCCATCGTATTCATTTATTTGGAACATTGCCAAATTATTAGCTGTTCCTTTTGTGATGGAAACCAAAACATCGAGTATGAAAAAAATCAACCAGCTCGTATTTAATAGTGACAAGAAACTAATCATTCTGGCTAATCAGAACGGGAAACTTATGGAGGGTAATGAGTGGGTGAAAGATGGAGAATCCCTGGTGAGTACAGTTATTCTCACGGGGTTGGCCATGCGAGTACCTATGGATACAAATGCAATTATTGATCATCACCGAGCAAGGATACTTCAGGATAAAGAGACTGCACAGCTCTTTGCCAATCAGATCCCCCTTGCAATCCTGGCTGAGCAGGCATTTGGAAGGACTATTCGATCTAGAGATCAGAAAGGGGCACTGATCATCCTTGATGATCGGGTGGACAGTTATTTGCAAAGAACTTTATGGTTATCCAGATATACTAGCAGGGATGAGCTACTCATGGAATTCTCATCCTTCTGGGAGGGAAAGGAATGCTGACCACAATATTTGGAGAAGCATTTCTCCAGATAAAAACACCCAATCCCCAAGGGATTGAATCACTCGTGGCACCGGATGTCAGCGGATATCCGTTTGGGTGGGCCACGAGTTCTTTTTCTGTGGGTAAGTTAGATGTCTGAACAATTTCATTTACTGGATGAACCTGAAACAAGGTTTCAGGAATTACCAGAAGATCATGAGGAGAAACAGCATTTCAGGGATACACCTGATTTCTCCGAGTCTGAAAAAGTAGAAACAACTGAATTCTCTGATGGAGATCAGAACTATTCTCATTCAAGTTATTTCAAATATCTTGATGGGATAGACGAGGAGTTTGTTGGAAATCAGCCAGAATATCACTTCTTCCAACCAGCTGAGGATTCAATTTCATACTCATTTGATACAGGTATGAATGCAGAGGATAAGGAACAGGTGATCAATGAACCGGATCTACTGAATGACTTGAGTGCAGGACAATTTGAACAACCAGAGGAGTTTCAGGATCAGCAATTTCATAAAGGAATCGAAACGAATGATATTGCACAAGGTGGCATTTTGGAGCACCTGCCTTCTATAGATAATCAAATTGATGAACATGAAGGTTCATTAAGCAATCAATCGTTCCTTCAAGATACCAATCAAAAATCAGATCAAGTAGAGTACACGAATAAAGGTGGACCTGAGCCTAATTTTCTTGAGGAAGCATCATTATCTGCAAATGCAATTTTTGAGAAGCCACATACTAACGAATTGGATACTTACGTCAATGATCTTCAAAAACAAAAGATCGAACAATCAATTTTGGATGATAACACCAAAGGAAATGAAACACCATTAGATAAACTCGATTTTATATCAGATATGTCTCTAGCTGGTTTTACTCATCCAGATTTATATCTTGATAATGAAAGGAGTAATCAATTAGGAAGTATTGATGCAGAGAATCAACTAGGGAGAGTGAATCGAGAAGCATCAAAGCGTGATAATGTAGAAGTGCAGAATGGTAACTGGATAACTTCAGATGTGGACGATATTGAATCAAGTAACGTGATTGAGCAGGAGAATTTTCTATCACAACTAGAACAATACATTTTTGAAAATCACAATATATCTGATTTACAACTCAATATTAGGAGAAAACTCAATGAGGTATTGACAGCTGAACAAAATCCACTAGCAAACAATGAACATCAGCTATACATTGAAGGATTACAATCTTCAGGAGAAGAGATAGAAATACCTCAAATGCTAGATGATGAAGAGGAAGAGGAATTGCAGTATTATGTATCCTTAGCATCGAATCCTAGAATAGAGAGATCAAAACGTCAGGAGATCATTGCATTCCTCTTAAAATTGGGAATCGATCGTCTGAAAGAATATTTCAATCATATTGATCTAGTGGCTTCCTTCATCAAACAGATAGAGGAGATTACACACAAAAGGGGTATAGTAGCTATCTCAGCAAAAGAAATGGTCATCCTCAGTAATGATCTAAGCTTGACTGATAGAGAATTATCTTCCATGCTAAAAAGCATAACATCGCATTTAGATAATCATTCTGATCTTAGTACATCACTTAAAGGAAGCAAATCGCAGTCTATGCTCAGGGATCCACAGATTATTCGATCCAATAGAGAATTACTTAGTGATACCAGATATAAATTCTATCTGCATAAACCCACCAGCATATCGAAACAAGCATCAGAGGAATTATTTGGACCGATGAACCAGTATAGTAATCTATGGATGCATGATTATGGTCTGCCAATAAAGCCATACAATATCGATTTTATGCATCCAGGAACATTTCAAGATATGAAGATCAGTAAATCAGCGATACAAAATGGGAAATCTGGATTTATAGTATCTTTAAAATTAGATTACAAGGATTTTGAGGGAAATCATATCCCACTTATTATTGAGGGAGAAGAGAATTACTCCTTCAACAAACAAGCAATATCTGATCCCATGGTCATGCTTAAATTCAGGAATAATATTGCCTTACGTCAGCTAATCATAGAACATAAACTACTCAAACGGGCGATTTCCATCTCTATTCTTCCTCCAGATCTTAAGCAGGAGGTATTACTACGATTGGACAATAAGACTGATACGATCAAGGAAAATATTCGTGCCATACTACATCGTCTGGATGCTGGATTGGAGATATCAAGTGAATTTCTTGATCAACAGGGATTAGGTAGTGATTCTGCATTCAATGGAAAATTAATTGAATTCTACGGGTTACTGGATTCGATAGATGATGTGATAAGAAGTGGACGGGAGAATCCACTGGCCTATGCGGTCATGACTGATGATAAGGGAACAGATCTGATCTACAATTCACCAAACAAAAATGGGAATTATGAGGCCAGCAGATACGAGATAAAATCCATGATTGAGGTCAAGGATATATCCAAGGCATTCAGGGATAGAGGCTATCCAAATCTACCTGAGGATAGGTTCAAGAAGATAAAAAATGATGTCAGATCAATCAACAAGATGCTGGAGTACAGGCAGGTACGAGGTGAAATGGGATTAGATGAGGTGGTGGGATACTACAAGGGATATGCACAATCAGTGGATAGCCGTGGGAAGATGATTGAAGAGTTAATGCGTTATCCCAGCTCTGCATACAAGATTATGCATGGTATGATGATCAATGGGGATGGTGGGAGTATCATATCCATTGTTCCCAAGAAAATCAAAAAACAGACAGTATATCTGGCAGAACGAGTGGATGGTAGATTCATCAATGATCTGCAGGAGGTGAGTGATAAACCCATCAATCAAACCAAACTGGGCATATCTTTGAGTAGATTGCAGGAGATATACAGTGCCTACAAAGAGACAGAGGAGCCCTCTGTTTCTGGGTTCAAGGCCTATGTCAAGCAGCATTATGCAGAGTATGGGCAGATAATAGAGGATTATGGTAGAATTCGTAAATATCTTGATGACAGGCGAATCACCTCCACACTGGGATTCAAACCCAACTATCTCAATCACGATATCACCCGGTTTGATCCCGAATACCGACGGGAGGGTCAATCATTATCAGATATTTTAGAAAATAAATTACGTGAATATCACCATCAATTCACTGGGTGTCAGCAGGATGTGATGAGAAAGTATTCCATGCCAGGGGATCTGGTCCCTGGAGAGACTGAGGTCCTGACCACCGCTATTGATATGGAGAAAATCCGGCTTAATAACCGAATTTCTGTTCCAGCTGGATCCAGAGTGGAATTTGAAGTCACCCGTCATCCACGATTCAGCTATCATGGCGTAACCAAAGGTCTATTCAATAAATACAACAAATATGCCGAGGAACATGGAATGGAAGAAATCAAGCAGATACATCAGATATTTGATAAATTTGATAGTATCGATCAGATGAAAAAAATCATCAATTCCTGGGGCAAGACCCGGGTGAACTGGAAGGATATGGAAGATGCATTGAAATCTATACAATCAGAAGCCAAAGCGTTTACTCAGATGCAGCAATCAGAGGGTATAATATCAATTAATAAGAATAATGTGGAGGCTCTGATTGAGCATGCATGTTACAAGCTCAAAAATGCAGATGATACGATCAGCATAGGTGTGCGAGTGGATGGAAAACCTGCGGCTATGAAGATAGATGTGAGAGAGATGACCGAGGCAGAGCTGGTATATTCCATACTCGGGTTATTCACCAATCGCAGCAACAAAACCATTGTGTATCGGCGGCCTGCCGAGGAGAAATACAATAAAAGTGAGACATCAGCATCAAACGAACAACAAGCAGAGGATATCATGGTGTTCAGGGTATCATCCAGCATCTATTCACAGGTGGGTGGTGCCCAGCAAGATAGAGATGTGGATTCCAGCTTCTTCATCACTCCTATTGATACGGCGAATAGCCGTAACCGACAGGCAATATCCGAGTATATTATCAAGCACAACGACATTCTTGAACGGATGGAACGATACATGAACCTGGCCAGAGATATACCTGAATTTAGGGATTTGAGGGAAAAATATAGTGATAAAAAATTGAGGGCTGCATTGAAGGCAGCTATTCAGCATGCTTTGGAGCATAAACAGGAATTATCTGGGAGGTTCAAGGACATCAATAAGCTGTATGAGTACTGTAAGCGGGAGTTTGAACTGGAGAACCCCAACCAAACATCACAGGATTTATTATTCAGATTAGTAGGTTATGTGACTACGTATGGAAGTGCAATTTCATTACGTAAACGTGGAGGACAGATAACAGTTGAGTATCTACAGAACCTAAATGATTTTATGCGTTATGAGCTATTGAGAAGACTAGATAAGAAAGAAGATTTACCTGAATTATTTAATTCTGAAAGTGTGATGAGTTTGAACAAATTGCTGGTTTCTATGACTATGGGGAGAGGAGAGAAAGGAACTGTTAAATTGAACTCATTATACGGAGATCAAATTGATCATAAAATAAAAACATTGAGAATATCTCGCAGGGCATTGAATGATAAAGATAAAAATGGAAATAGCCCTCAGACTGGTAGAGTATTCAAACCTGAGATTGTTCTATCTGAGAAAGGAACTAAATTGATTCAATATTCATTAAAGGATCTTTTTAAGAGGAAAGGGTATGATCCTAATATTGATTCTCTTGAGCTATATGCAATTGAGGACACTATCTTTAATAATTTCATAGAGAAATTATGGTCTAATCCCATATCAAAGGATAAAATCCTTTCAGTGTTAAGTGATAAGTTTTCAATTCTACAGAATCTAAAAGATATAAATCAATTAAATAATCGAGATCTTATCAGGAAAAATATCCGAGAATTTCTATCATCGACAGTTTATTTATTTAACGGAATTGAAAATAATAAAAATGAGAAGGGAAATTTGATGAACACACTGAATAATACTCAAATTAAAGAAATTTTAGACTTATATTACAAATTTTCAAAGAATAGATCTAAAGAGATTATTGAATTTCTCAACGAATATCACCAATCTTAATTTACTTTAAATATTATTTTTCAAGTTTTTATACAACTATTTCACAAATTTATTTCTATGATTGAATTCTATTTGATTTAGATGAAGATAGATATTCAACAATTTACTGATATTTTATAAAGGACTCATAAATCTCCGTACCCATTGCCATTCATACTCTATATCTTCAAATGCCAGATCAAGTAGTTTTTCATCCACTTGCGCATAGCGGCCTTGAAGATCCATGTAATCACTGAAGGGTTTGCGATTCTCAGGTCTCTCGTATCGTGCACCACGTTTACTGAGTGTGATGACCCCATTGACAGATTCCCAGAGTGGCCAGTAGCCTGTTTCTGTGGCTAATTTACCCATGGCGTGTGTGTCACGTGTATCAACATTCCAGCCTGGAGGACAGGGGCTGTAGATTTCGATGTATCTGAAGCCACCTTTGAATTCGTTAATTGCACGATCCACTTTTTCATACAGATCCTGTGGAAATGCAGAATTTGCGGTTGCCACATAGGGTACGCCCTGGGCTACCATCATACGGGCCACATTCTTAGGTCGAGTGGTTTTTCCCTCGGTTGTTGTGGTTGTTTTGGTTCCTCGGGGCGTGGCTCCTGATTTTTGATTGCCCGTGTTCTGATAACCACTGTTGTTATACATCACGTACAAGATATCCTCATTACGCTCAGCTGCTCCGGATAGAGAAGCCATTCCGATATCTGCGGTTCCACCATCTCCTGCCCAGACAAGAACAGTGATGTCCTTACCCTGTGCAGTCATGGATTGTTTGATTCCTGATGCTACAGCAGGTGCTGCAGCAAAGGCAGTATTGAATATTGGTACTTCCATACCATATCCTTGGCCTGCACCCTGAATAACAGAAGTACAACAAGCAGGCACCACAGCAATACCATTATTCTTTATGGCAGAGAGGGTATGCTTGAAGTTTGCGTTGAGTTGACATCCTGCACAAGCGAGATTACCTGGTCTGATTGAGCTTGAATTTAACTCTAGATTTACTAATTCCTTGACACTTACCATTTTACATCTCCTCCTTCATTTTCTTCAGTACTTCATCCACAAGAGCAAAATATGGTACTTCTGCACCACCAATGCCAATTACAAGACTCTTTACGGGTGTTGTATCTCGTACAGTATACAAATGAGATCTGACCTCAGATACTAATGGGGCATCTGAACCTATGGAGTAACCCCGATCAATAACAATAATCTGGCCATATCTCTTTGCTGCTGCTTGGATTTCCTTGATGGGGAACGGTCGGAATACTCGAACCCTTGTAACACCAAAAGATCCTACTCCCTTGGTGTTGAGAATATCAACAGCCTCTTCCATCTCCTCAGCTAGAGTACCCATGACAATAACACCGACATCAGCATGCTCGGGGCCATAGATCTCAACCAATTCTCCCCAGTTTCTACCTGTAATCTCAGCAAGGTCCTTAGAATTCTTGATTAAATGATCTCTTGCTCTGTTCATTGACTCTAGATGATCTTTTCTTAGAAGTTGATATTGATCAGGTAGAGTAAGTGCACCAAAGGATACAGGATTTGCAGGGTCTAAGAAAAACATGGGATCAAAAGCAGGAAGATAATCATCAATTGCTTTCTGATCCAGCTTCTCCACCTGTCCTGCTACATGACTAAGAACAAATCCATCAATATTTACTGCAGATGGTACATATACATCATGATTCTCAGATGTCTTAAAACTCAATGGAATGAGATCGTGTGCTTCTTGGTTATTCTTAGCCACCAGTTGAATCCAACCAGCGTCTCTCATACTGTAAAGATCCTGATTATCTACCCAAATATTCCATCCACCAAACACAGAACGATTGACCACAGTCATGGTCATTGGTAATCGTGAGTATCCAGCAATGTATACCATTTCCATCATATATAATAAGCCTTGAGAGGCTGTGGCTGTAAAGGTTCTTGACCCACCAGCTGATGCACCGACACACCCGGCCATCGCTGCATGTTCGCTTTCCACAGCAATGTACTGCACATCCATCTTTCCAGTATCTGCCCAGTTACTAATCTTCTTAATAATTGGAGTACTTGGAGTGATGGGATATGCGGCAACGACGCCAGGTCTGCAAATTCTCACTGCTTCAGCAATTGCTTCATTTCCAGTCCAAATATTTATCTTACTTTTTTTCTCTTCTGTTAACATATAAAAAACTCCTATAAACAAGAATTCTGTAGACGTAAAATCTAATACATTTGGACAATTTTATTGTTTTTATTTATATCATATTATCATTGGATTACATTCAACAAATAAAAACAAGGAATTATGAACAATTGTACGAATGCGAAATCTGTTTTTTTGTAGAATGGCTACTCCTACTCTAAAAATGTAATTTTTTTCTGATAGTGAAAAATAAAATTCCCAAATTAGGAGTGGTCATTCTGAATTTCGGAGGAACCGAACGATTCTTAGTTGTAATACTTTCAAAACGTTCAGTGGTGAAAAATCTGATCTTCGTACTAATGTCGATTTTTTATTCAAATCTCCTATCACTTTTTTACCCATGTTCCTATGATTTTTTAAAAAAGCCAGCAAAATTCCTTTTAAATAGGTACAGATCCTTGTTTTACTTTATATTCTAGGGTGATTATTATTACAGATGCAAGACATGATATAGCTATTCTATCCCGAGGTGGTCAAGGAGGCGTTACGATGGGTACCGTTCTCGCCAAGGCAGCCACCTACGATGGTAAGTATGTGGTCAGTATACCCAAATATGGTGCTGAGAGACGAGGAGCACCAGTTCAGACCTCAGTGAAAATTGATGATAAACCAATCAGAAGACATGCACAAATTGAGAGACCAACCGATGTGGTTGCTCTAGATTTCACGCTTGTTCCCAGGTTCTTTGACGGTGACATCTTTGATGGAGAGGGATCTCTCACACTCAATGGATTTGAGGTACCTGATTCTTACAAAATATACAATCCAGCAAAATTTGGCCTGTGCAATGTACAGCAAATCACAGAGGATGTGGGTCTAGTCAGAGCTGGCTCATACATGGTTGCCATACCCATGCTAGGCTCTTTTTTGGCAACAAGTGGCATACTCACCATGGAATCACTCCATAAGGCAATTGATGATGTATTTGGTAAGTCTGAATATCTCGAGGCAAATCACAAGGCAGTAGATTTGACTTATGAGGGTACAAAACTGATAAATTTACAGGAGATTAACTAAAATGACAGAACAGAAGAGATATGTACATCCAATTGTTCCACCCATGGATGGTGTAGCTGGACGTACCAGTGAATGGAGAACATCCAGACCTGCATTATTTGAGTATAACTGCATTAAATGCATGCAATGTGTTCTTCACTGCCCTGATGATTGTTTTAGCATCAATGATGAGGGGTTCCCTGAGATCAATCAGACATACTGCAAGGGCTGCCACATATGCACTTCAGTATGCCCTGCTAACGCCATTGTAGAGATACCCACACTACCCGGTGGGGAGATTGATGCAATCGATCCAGAAACAGTAAAACCTGAACCTCGAAAGAAGAAAAAAGAATAATTAAACTCGAACGATTGACAGGTTAAATTAACATATACTATGATTCTATGTCCAAATTTAGTTATAGTTTATATATCGTGATGTGCACCTCTAAATGATGAACGAGGATATTATCAAATCCAAGGCATGGCAATTACTCATCCGCTTGTTCAAGCAGGCGAAAGAAGATGGCCAGATTGATTTTGATGAAGGTCGTATTCTCAGTTCCACGGATCTAAACGTCAATAATTTGATAAATAATCTACGAGAGGCCTGGGAGGACAAAATCCTGACCAGTACAGAGAGAGCTAATCTAGAATTTCTAGTTCGAAAGATTGAGGATGATGCAATCAGCCTTGCAGAGTACGACAATATAATAACAGAACAGGAACAGGCATTACTTGATATTATTCGTGAGATCCTCGATGGTTTTTCTGAAGATCCCAATTTCTTTTAACTCAAGACTTAATTAGATCTACTCTAAACGATTAGTATGAATACCCTGAGCACTATGTTTGCTTGGAATGCATGGGCTAATAGGCGATATCGTCAAGTGTTTTCAGAAATGCAATTTGAGGAATTAAATCGTGAAACACCTTATGGTAATCTACTCGATCGAATCGTTCATATATTTGCTTCTTTTGAAATGTGGTACCAACGGTTGCAGGGAGAATCTCCTACTGATACAATCAAGGCTGCAGATTTTAACAATTGGTCTGAGTTGGAAAGAAAATGGATTGAACTGGATCATTTAATGTTGGGTTATGTGGATTTCCTATCTGATGAGGAATTGGAGCAAGAAGTACAGTACACATCGCTAGATGGAAAGAAATATTCTCGGAAACAAAAGCACATTCTCCTTCACCTCACAGCACATCCAAATTATCATCGAGGTCAGCTCTCAACTTACTTCAAGATGGAAGGATTGCCAGCATTACCATCAACAGACATGGTACTGTATTTTCTGGAAGTTCCAGAATAATCTCAAATATCGAAAGTTATTTGTTTACATACATTTTATGACTATCATACATGACTATACTTCAATCATTTATTGCTGTTGACGAAACATCTGATTTTCCCATACAGAACCTTCCCTATGGAATATTTTCAGATGAGACAATATCTAAGAGACGAGTAGGTGTTGCCATTGGTGATTTCATCCTAGATTTGTCTATTCTCGAGGCAGAGGGTATGTTTACAGGCCTATACGAGGGATCAGTTTTTGATCAACCAACTCTCAATGCATTCATGGCAACAGGATATAGTGTGTGGTCAGGAGTACGGAAGAAATTGCAGTACCTTCTGGATGAAAATACTCCAGATTTAAGAGATAACCTAGATTTACGGGCACATGTGTTTGTTCCCATGGATAAGTCCACTTTATATCTCCCCGTCGAAGTACCTGAATTCACCGATTTCTACTCCTCCTACTACCATGCCTTCAATGTGGGTTCTTTAATCAGAGGCCCCGATAATGCACTCATGGATAATTGGAAACATTTGCCAGTTGCCTATCATGGTCGATCCTCTTCCATCATTCTCTCAGGAGAACCCATACATAGACCTCTGGGACAAACCAAATCGCCTGAGAAGACCACACCTGATTTTGGTCCTACTAGACGACTGGATTTTGAACTTGAGATGGGATTCTTTGTAGGTACACCTAATGAGCTGGGGAAACCAATAAATATTCAGAATGCTGAGAAACACATATTTGGCATGATTTTGATCAACGATTGGTCTGCACGAGATGTACAAGTATGGGAATACCGACCCTTGGGTCCATTCCTTGCCAAGAATTTTGCTACTTCCATCTCAGCATGGGTTGTACCTCTACAAGCTCTTGAGCCATTTAGAGTGAAGGGGGTGGAACAAGATCCCGTACCGTTACCTTATTTGAGATTTGAGGGCAACAATGCGTATAATATTAATTTGGAGGTGGATATTCAATCAGAGGAGATGAATACGCCTAAGACAGTAACTAGATCCAATGCAACTAATTTATACTGGAGTATTCATCAGCAACTGGCCCATCACACCATCAATGGTTGTAACATGAGAACAGGGGACTTACTGGGATCAGGTACAATTTCTGGAGAAGGTATGCATGAACGAGGTAGTTTGATCGAGATAACCTTACTTGGTAAAGAACCTGTATTTATTAGTGATTCTGAGAAACGCACATATCTTGAGGATGGGGATACAGTTATCCTTCGTGGATGGTGTCAGGGAGATGGATACCGGGTGGGTTTTGGTGATGTTATCACTAAAGTATTGCCAGCACTTTCTAACTGATTTACTTTTTCGGTTTTTTCATGGTCCAGATGGCGTCTAATCCAGTGGCCTTAATACTAGAGAAATAACTTGTTGCTATAAGTTTAAGCTCATCCTTAGTTGGATAACCAGAAAATTTCTCACTCGAGCTATAAATTAATGTGAAGGGATATGGGAACTCCTCGGAATGAGATGTGGACTGACCAAGACAGAACACACCATCTTGAATCAATACCTGATTAATATTGCGTAGAAAAGCTTCTCTGTACTCATCTGCCATGTAATGGAAAATCTGGAACCCGGCTATCAGATCAATTGAATTCGGCTCAAATTTCAGTGGTTCTGTGTATTCCTGCACAATATACTCCATGTCAATTGTTATTCCCTTCTCAATCAGTTTTGGTGCCAGTTGATTGATATGATACTCAATTTTCTGCCTTGCCCGTTGAAGAAGTGGGTCCACATCATCCACACAATAATACTTTATGGTGATATTGGAGTAGTGCTCAACCAAGGCATCAATCAAATCTGCTGTTACAAGACCTGTAAATACTCCTATCTCCACAAATTTCATCTCTTCATTCACCTTGGGAAAACTACTGATTATATTTCTGATGTGCTCCTCTCTGAAAGCGGTAACAAGGGGATCATTGTGTAACGATTCCCATAGTGGTTGCATTACAGCACTGCCTCTGCTTGCTGTGGGTTCTCCCTTGGTTAAAGAAGGCTGGATATGCGTGATCAGATCATCAATAGCCATCATAAATAAATTGTTAGATTCCCTGGCAAGTGCGATTTGTTCATCATCTGGAAAATCGAGATCTTTCATATACCTGAATTTGTATGTATCTCCCAACTCTTTGGATTCAAGAGCTTTATCCTGCACAAATGAGTTAAAGAATGTTGTAGTCAATTGAATAGCATATTGATTTGGTTGTCCGTCTTCGTGGATCCATTCCATTGCTATCAAAAATTCTCTTGGACTTAACCATAATTGCCCAAAAATATCTTTCCCTAGCTTTTCGTTAGTGTTCTTGGTCAATAATAACTCTTTAAATGCCTTTGAAGTGATATAAGCAAATATAATGGAAAAATTCTTTCCCCCCGGATGACTAGCAATCCTACGTAATGACCCATCACCCTTTAGTATTGATTTTACAACATTGAAGAACATAGAGGATGTAGGCCTTGTTGAATCAGGGCTCATATGTGATTTTTTCACTTTTTATGACTATTAAATTTTATTCAATTCAGCAGTGTTTTTTTCATATTTATTGATAATTAATAATGCTTAGCATAAATTATTCAATCAAAATTCTGATGTAGATAGGATAATTTGTAATCAAATGCATCCATTGAGAGAAGATAGAAAAGAGCCAGGATGATAACTTCCTCTTCTAACACTGCATTTTCAATCATCTCATCCTTTAGTATATCTTGAATATCTCTCATGGTAAATTTATCAAATTCACTTAATTTGATTGCAATCTTGGTAAATTGTGCTGAACTAAGCTCGATTAAGGTCAAACCAGGACCATATTTCTGCAACATTTCTATAGTATCCCTCTTAGGATAGAGGATAGATGCTTTATCTATGAGAATAGCTATGATCTTCTTATCAGCTGGAGTAATTTCACGATAGGTGTGTGTATCAATATATCGAAGTACTTCAGGAACTAAATCGATATGAATAGAAGCAGCTAATTCTAATGAATTACACAAACTCTGCATCCATAAGGAGATATACTGAAAGGTCACAGATGCATTTTCATGAACTATAGCATCAACACTACACTCAACAAGACCTAACGTTGATTGTGTCTGTATTTTAGAACTTATTGTGTGGTCTTTTTCACTGGCTTCCCTGTCTAGATTAAGAGCAAATTTCACTTTCTCGGATTTAAGTTCCAAATCTAATCGAGCCCAGGTTTTCCAGGGGTAATTCGAGGATATTTCAGTAACTTTCAATCCTGGCATCGGTATGGCTGATTTTTTCTTTTCTTCTATCTTGAGCTCATGATTGGTTCGCACATGGAAATTGGGATCAATGAAAAGTTTCACTCCATGATCATTTCCTGCTTTATCTGCATGTTTATCAATATAACTTGCCAACCCATTAATTTTCAATTCCTGTCTTTCCAGATGTACTGCTTTTTCCATTGTGAAATTAATTGTCTGGTTGCAGACTGCGCACTCGTAAAATACTCGCTGTAACCCCGCAGTACTTGATGATTCATCTTCAGTCATAACGATAATTGATTACTCACAAAATAATTCATATAGTTATCTTAACTTGGAGATAAATTCGGTCAGAAATGATGAAATCGGTTGCATATACATTCAAACGAGCACAAAAATCTAACTCGAGTTTATCATGAACAAATAATCCTTATGTTCTATTAACTCATTAGCCAACATAGAGGATATATTATGTCAGAAGAATATGATGAATTTGAAGATTTATCCATGGATCTTGATACTGAAGAAGTAATTGAACCAGACAAAAAGAAGGTGATTTCTAAAAATCCTACAAAAGGAAGTAAAATTTCAGTGTACTTCCAATCCACTATAGGTCCATCACAAAGACAGGAAAAGATGCTCATCTCGCTTGAGGCACCGGTAGCAGATATTAAGTACACTGTAAGTCAGATATTCAGTTTGCCTGCTGATGAGTTCCATCTTTCGTATGCAGGAAGAACTCTTGATCCAGATGATATTATTTCTAATTATGACGTAGAGGAAGGAGACACCTTGTTGCTTATTCCAATTTCAATCGCTGGATAAATTTAATCCAATTATTGTGAAGTAGATTTTTATGTAATATTAATGTTCCATAAGTAACTGTGTTATTCAATACTCTAGTTATCACCTTTGCGACCATCTTATTATTCCAATCAGTATTATTGCAATATTATTGGAGGGCAAAGAGCGAGATGTCTAAAATTCAGATAAGTATTCGTTTGGGATTCGGTATGCTTGGAATTTGGGTTTTATCATCAAGTGTATTTATTATTTATAATGAAACATACTGGATATTGAAAATAATTGCAGATTCAGCAGTTATCCTCAGTGCATATTTTCTTACAACATCAGTAAGTCTAATCTTCTACGATAAAGTCTCATTGAAGCGAAGTATATTCTTTTCTACCCTCTTTTCTGGACAGCTGGTTTTCAATTTATTGTATATGAAAGTCTCAGAAAATGATTATCTTCATTGGTTATCAGATAAATTTATCCTAATCATACCTTTGGTATTATTCTTTCTCATCGTTATTGACTACTCAAATGTGGGGAACTCAAATTCTGAACGACAGTTGAAAAACTTGGAATTAATAACCTTCAAGAATAGTACTTTCATTCTAATCATTGTATTTCCGTTATTACTTTTGAAAATTTATTTTGTAGAGCTACCTTTTCTTCTAATCTATTTTGTAACCATTTTTTTTGTGCTCAGTCATAATTTGTGGATGTTAATGAAGGTGGATCGTGTCAGATTTTTCAACATCAATAATCATTTTATGGTCCTTATACACACAGATCAGGGTGGTTTGATCTATAGCAAGGAATTTGCTAAAACCCAACAATCGACATATAGTTCTTTACTATCAAATTGGTTAACAGCTCTATCTACCATTATTTCGGAATTCTTTGATTCTCAAGTAAAGCCATTGGATTTACTTATAGAAAACAATCTACGCATCTATTTTCATTGGGGTAATAATCACTTTATTGCGGTAATTGCTGATTCTGTTTCTCCTCTTATCAGATTAGCAATGGAACAGCTTTCCAATGATGTGGATATAATCTCTGAAAAAAAGAAATTCGATCTTGAGGAACAAGAAAGATTGAATCAATGTGTTTCTAAGTCATTTCACTTTATCTTACCACCGGAATAATAAATCTCTATGCATTCAAAAGCCAATCTTGTTACTTCAACAAAAACAAAAATTAATAAATCAGTATACAATCTCTGAATTGAAATGTCTAGAGTAACTGAGATACTTTCTAACTATGGTCACAGAAATGCAGGTGTGAGAGGTAAACTCTCCCAGATTATGAATACTGGTAAACTTGCAGGCACTGGTAAAATGGTAATTCTTCCTGTGGATCAAGGATTTGAACATGGTCCTGCAAGATCATTTGCACCCAATCCTGCTGGCTATGATCCTTCATATCATGTAGAGCTTGCATTAGAAGCTGGATGCAATGCATATGCAGCCCCACTTGGATTTATCGAGGCAGCAGCCAATGAATTCCCTGGTCAGATCCCCCTGATCTTGAAGGTTAATAATAATGATTCACTTTATTCCACTGATAATCCCATGTCTGCCATCACTTCATCAATTCAGGATGCATTGGAACTAGGGGTTAGCGGAATTGGATATACAATCTACCCAGGAACTGCACAAAAAAATGAAAATTTTGGAGTTCTAGCTGAATTCATCAGACAAGCACATGATGTGGGTCTCGCAGCAGTTATCTGGTCATATGCTCGAGGAGAAGGATTGGCAAAAGATCATGAAACAGCACTAGACATCATTGCATACAATGCACATATTGCAGCACAGATGGGAGCTGATATCATCAAAGTAAAACCACCCACTGATGTTATCGGACTAGAAGCAGCTAAAAAATCATATGAGAACATCAAGAAGGATACATTATCTGATAGAATTTCACATGTAATTCAATCCGCATTTAATGGTGAGCGAATAGTCATATTCTCCGGAGGTCCTGCTAAAGGTACTGAAGCAGTATTAGAGGAGATTAAAGAGATTCATTCTGGTGGAGGATTTGGATCAATAATGGGAAGAAATGCCTTCCAAAGATCAAAATCAGATGCTATTGAATTACTCTCTAATGTCATGGAAATTTATAAATCTTAAGTATCCCACATTCAATGCAATTATAAACTTCACAATCTATCCTATTTTTAGTGAAAAATAGAGAAGAAGAGGAGACTTATCTTCAAAATATGATAGATTCATATGCTCGAGTGCATAATACACGCTACTGGACAGAGGTTCAACCATTTCTGATTGATGATGCTCGCGTGTTAGACATTGGATGTGGTCCAGGTCTGCTCCTCAAAGATTTAGCAGATAAAGTTCAGGTGCAATATATCTATGCTCTGGATCTCTCCAAATTAATGCTAGAACAGGTTAATCTTAATCTATCAAGCTATTCTGATCGATTACAAACCATCCAACAACACATGCAAGAGAATGTTTCTCTTCCTGATAATCTGGATATGGTTTTCTCATCAAGAGTATTACGATCCTTTGAAAATATTTGGGATGTGATTAGAAACATACATCGATCATTAAAACCAGGTGGAGTGTTTATCCTACTTGATTGGAGCCAGGCATCACTCAACGAATATCATGAATATTTCAAAAATTCTGGTAATTATGATCTTGATATGGATAGTGTGATTCGAAAACATAGAAATTTCAGTCGATATGGGTTGAATGATTATAAGTATATGCTAGAACAAGCGAAATTTGAAGTTTTACACTCATTCCAGGTGAGATCTACACATCATTGTGTAATAGCTAGGAAAAATTAATCAGAAGATTGACTATTAAAACCAGACCAAATTCTGCTGATTCGATCAAGTACTGCACCAGCAGGTCCTTCAACTCCCTTCTCACTAACTTTATAGCGATCAAGAATCATCAAGGTCCTAGTTTCTTTGTAGTACCGCACTCCATCTTTCTTGAATACTTTTTCAAGCTCTTCTCTCAGACCAAAGATGTCGAAAGGTGTCTCACCAAGGGTGATCAAAGATATACTGCTTCCAGAGATAAATAATCGGTGTTTCTTGACATTATCAATCTCACAATCGGATAGGATGAGAGAGAGATCGTCTTCCTTCATACCAAGAAGAATCCCTGAAATCTCCTTACCGTCGTTAGTGGTTACTATTACATTCTTATCCAAAAATGAAGCGAGTTCTGTTTTAAATGAACGAGAAAGGTTTGCTGACATTATAATTGACGAACTTTTTTCTATAAATTAAGATTTATGATTCTTTAAGTCTGAAATTGTGTGTATAATGGAAACAATAAAGGACTGAGCTAACAGATTCTTTTTGGTTTCTTACCATACAATTCAATAATAGTTCCTAGTACCTAAACTTATGTTCTCCATAGAGAAGTGGGACGGCTTGGCCAAAATTGGCAAGTATCAGGTGAATAACCGAGAAATGACCACTCCGGCCTTATTTCCTGTTGTTGATCCATCAAAACAGGAAGTAGATATTTCTCGTCTAAAAAGCGATTTCGGTTTCGATCAAGTTATAACTAGTGCCTATTTGATGAGTAAACGCCTTTCAGGTTTAAAACTTGAAGAATTTCCAAAAGTGCATGAATATCTCAATTTTGATGGGATTATCATGATGGACAGTGGTGCCTACCAAGTTATGCTCTACGGGGATATAGACCTCGGAGTACAGGAGACAATTCAATTACAACAACAAGTACAACCAGATATTGGAGTGATTATGGATCATCCCATAGGTTTTGATGTCTCTCACAATGAGGCTAAATCAAGGATTGAAACAACAATCAGAAATCTTCAAGCTTCAATCCCCAGCTTTGGAGAACACATCAATTGGACACTACCAATTCAAGGAGGAAAATATATAGATTTAATGGCTACATATCTTCAAGAGATTACTAAACCTGATGTTCTAGAACATTTTAATTTCTATGCTCTTGGGAGTGTAGTTCCTGTGATGATTCATCAGCGGTACGATATACTGGTGGATATGATCGCCCTAGCACGATCACGCATGCCTGTAACTAAACCCCTTCATTTATTTGGAGCAGGTCATCCAGCTATGTTTGCATTGGCTACATTTTTAGGTTGCGATACCTTTGATTCAGCAGCATACATACTAATGGCCAAAGATGGAAGATACATGACTGTTGAGGGTACATATCAGATAGATCAACTCAAAGAATTACCCTGTTCATGCAAAATCTGTACCAGTATTACTATCAAGGAGCTGAACAAGATGACTAAACAGGAAAAGACCAGGAAACTAGCTGAGCACAATCTATATGTATCAAATGCAGAGATAATGAGGATAAGAACTGCTATTAGATATGGCAGATTGTGGGATCTAGTTCAGCAAAGAGCTGCAGCAGTTCCAAATCTGGCCAAAGCAACCCGGAAAGCAGTGGCTTTAGTAACTAGTGGATTCTTGAAGGATAAATATAATGCAGGTATTCCAGTATTTAGCCAAACTGCGGTTAGAATGCTACGTAGTATCGATGTATACAAATCAGAAGTAACGAGGATACAGAAAGCGTGTCACCGAGTATTATTGACTAAGAGTAATAATGATCTCATTTGCTTGGGATACTTGATGGATGAATCGATCTACAATAAAACAACACAAGGTATTATGGATGTTGAACGAGATAACCTCTGTTTTCTCCTTCCACCATTTGGTATTATTCCAGTTGAAGTGTTTGATTTATATCCCATCGGTCAACTATCTCATGATCTAGAGTTCCATCATTTCCCCACTGATTTCCTAGAGAAGCAAATAATCGAACTGAAATCTAAGGGAATGAAGAAAATCACTCTAATCTTACCAGAAGATTGGCCAGAGGATCAAATCTCATTATTCAAAAAATACCTAGATGTGGAGATAATCAACCATTCAGATCCGATGCGTTATATCAAGGATTAGAATTGCTTCAAAGCATCTTGGATTTTACTCATAGTAATCGGTTTAATAATATAGGAGTTTACCTTCATTTCTTGCTTTTCCTCAGTAGGAATTGTATCCGAAGAAATCATGAGGATTTTAGTATTATTACCTGTTTCCTCATCTCTTGAGTTAATATACTTGATAAGATCTTGTCCACTCATACCAGGCATAACTGCATCAACAGTAATTAAATCTGGATTATGTTCCTCAATGAGGTTTTTTGCAATTTCCCCATTTTTTGCCAAGCCCACCACATCATGACCAAGTTTTACAAAGTATGACTTGATGGCAGCTTCCGCCAACAGACTGTCATCAACGATCAGAACCTTCATACTTTTGTGTAGGTTAACCTCTATTTGAGTGTAAGGATATTTTATTGACACTTTTTCTGTTCTTTTTTTCAAAATTGCCTCTTCAATTATCATAAGAGTATATTAATAAAATACAGTCTCACTTATTTCAAGCGATACAAACTGATAAAGTATTTTGTGAGTATAACAAAACCTAATCATCACTTATTTTCTTAACATAGTCTGCATGAATTTTGACAGGTAGTTTCATATTAGAATCTAGGAGTTCAACTGTGATTTCAGTATCACTATCCATTCTAGTGATTTTGGCTCTAAGGTTAATAAATGGCCCATCGATAATCTTGACAATTTTTCCTTCCTCAAGACCCTCGATAGGGGATTTTGGCAGTATTAGATCTCCTATTTCATCAATTGGAGTAGTCTGTCCTGATATTGCACGTCCACTTACCTGTCTGATTTCACCCATTGTTTTCTCCACACTAATCATATCTTCACCCTCAACGAAGACATATCCCTTGAGTGAATCACTAATCAGAACTGCCCAGACTCCTGAGTCCTCTTTTCCACCTTTAACCTCTGCCATCTTCATTAGAGCTTTTTCTTGTCCCATTTTGGCACGGAATGTATAAATTGGCATGTGATCACCTAAGGATTAATTGCCTCAAAGGTTAGGTTGAGAATTTGGTCTATGATAAATCCAACTGCGCCGATTACGACAATACCAATTGCAACAATTCTGGAAGTAACTTTCAGTTCCTGTCCTGATGGTTTTCTTGTTGATTTGAATAGTAGTCTCTTTGAGTTAGTATAGTATCTGGAAGCGAGTTTGATGAAACCTCCAGTCGATTCATTTCTATTTGCACTCATAGTATTACAAGTGATATATCTATTTCCAACCTTTAAATACTATGATTGTTAATAAGATAATCCATCAATCTAGTTGATTATTATTCAATCAATATCGAACCAAGATTCAAACACACTCTCCTTTAGGGGAAAGTTCTCTTGCTTTATCCTTGGAATTTCAATAGAATCCATAAATTTTGTAGCAGTTGCATCACAGAGGATTTCATGGGAACTAGTGATATTTTGTGCCAATTCTTCATGATATCCAAAGTTGGTGAGTACATGTAAAGGCTTGACCTTGTTGATTGTATCAACAATTTCTGAATATGAAGCATGAGTAGATAATGGAATAGTAAAGTCATATCTTGAAAAATTATACCTTGCCGTTTGTCCAGTTATCATACATCTCACTGCCTTATCAAGTAGGTTGGGTGGAAGATACTCCTCAAGCTTTTTCTTCGATCTTGGGATCATCATTATGAATTTATCATTCTTCTTAATATTTTCAGGAGTAAGAAGATCATAGTTTAATCCTTGAAGATGCTTGTTGTACACATCATTAATCAATGCAATTGAACTTTCAACAAGTATTGGAACCTTTGGTATAAGATTATTCAAATATTTGATGATCTCCTGGGCACCACCCATTTTTGCGACATATAATACAGGGATTTTGGACTGGCTCAGTTGACTTATTGTCCAGGTAAAGGTATTTTTCCTGCTAACTTCTCTAGGTTGAAATTTTAGATTTGGGTCTCCGTAGGTTGCATCAATTGAGAGAATATCTATATCCCTGGGAATATCTGCTCCTTTTACTGTTAATAGATCTTCTGGACAGGAATCTCCTTGATAAGCAAATGAGTGATTACCCTGTCGTACGATTATTTGTGCTGCACCAAGTAGGTGTCCAGCATTGATAAGCTCTATCTCAAATGGACCTATTTCAAAAGGCTCATGAAATTCTTGAACAATTGCGGATTTGGCACGACGTTTATTTGCTACAGAAAACAGATCAAGTGTGGCCTGAGTGAGATGGGTTTTTGATTCTCCAGACATTACTTGAACATGATCAGAATGGGCATGAGTCACGATTGTATGGATCCCTATAGGAGTTTTGGAATATTCTGGATCGAGCATAATTCGCACCCCATCATGGGTTACCATTATCCCGCGTTCGTAACTTATCTCCATACTAATCTGTCACAATTACAGATTATTATATTAGTTTTGATAGAAGTTTGATTATCTCCCATCGATATATCCATCGAAATAAGATAAATTCTACTCGGATACACAAAAATTTATTATTATTTCTTGGTTGATAGCGCACATTGTATGGTAGATTCCAATAGTCTCACCCGTAAAGGTCCTGAACGAGTATGGAAAGGATATCGTAATTTACGTGTGCCTGAGGAGATATTTGAAGACGTAAAGACCTTCATGGTAAAGCGTAAGATTGAATACAGAGCATCAATAGAAGGTATTGAAGTGGATGCACTCTCACAAACCACATTATCAAAGGAGCTTGAATCTAAGGCACGAGAGATGTTAGAACAAATGTTAAAGGAACGAGGTATTGGTGGTTCAGGACAAACTGTGCAACCTGTGGGATCAAAGGTGAAAAATACTAGAGAAAGAGTTGCTGATTTCCTGGAGGAACATGCGGGAGAAATGTATACTACAACTCAGATTGCCAATATTTTGGATATACCGGGATCTTCGCTGAGAGAAGCTGCACGTACTTTAGCTAAAGAGGAACCAGAGCATTATATTTTAATTGCAGGAAGGCCTAATAAAATATCTTACAAAGCCTAAATGAATGGATAATGAAATATTTCCGAGAGTTATCACAATGATTTTAGATAGAGTTCTTATTAGCTGACTTGTAATGGCTAAAAAAAAGGCAAAAAAGACCTCAACTTCTCTTTATGGGAACTATAGCAAATTTATCATTGATAAATTCACAGCTATGAATATCTTACCAGGTGATGGCATTCACATCAAAATGGGGGATAAGTCAGTTGAGGGTAATGTAATCTCGCAAAATGAACTTGGCGATCCTGATGTTATTATCATCAAACTGGATAATGGATATAACATAGGTATAGCAGTTGATGAAACAGTATCAATTCAGAAATTAGATACCCAAGTGGATCTTGAAAATTTCCAAATCCGTGTACCTAAACAGAAAAAAAACTTACCTAGGATCAGCTTGCTGGGAACTGGTGGAACCATAGCTTCTCGAATAGATTACCAAACTGGGGGGGTGGTTATGGCTATGGAACCAGAAGAGATATTTGCTTCATTACCAGAATTATTTGAGGAAGTTAGTTTTTCGAGTGTTAAATCCCTATTCACAATGGCCTCCGAGGATATAGCAAGTGAGCAATGGAAGGTTATGGCCTCTGAAACATACCATGCGTTAAATGATGGTTCAAGAGGGGTTGTCCTTCTCCATGGTACAGATACTATGGGATACTCCTCAGCTGCATTGAGTTTTATGCTTCCGGAAGTCCCAGCACCTGTAGTGTTTACTGGTGCACAACGATCTTCAGATCGTGGTTCATTTGATGGAGCATTTAATCTCATTAGTGCTGCAAGATTAGCAGCAAATGCAGATCTATCTGGAGTATTTGTCTGTATGCATGAATCATCTAATGATGATTATTGTCAATTATCTAGAGGAACCAAGGTACGTAAAATGCACACAACCCGCAGAGATGCTTTCAAAACAATAAATGATACCCCAATTTCCCGAATTGATTATGATGGAGAAATTCAAATGCTCCAAGCAAATTTCCCCAATCGAGGGATCTCATTGGCGGAGCCACTACTTGGTTATGAGGAGAAAACTGCCTTGGTAAAAATTCATCCCAATATCTCTCCCGAACTCATTGATTTCTATATAGATAAACAATATCGTGGACTGATTATTGAAGGAACTGGATTGGGTCATGTACCTACTTTCCCACCTGAAGGAGAGAATAGAAATCTTATGACTGCACTTACCAGAGCACTTGATGAGGGGATATTTGTTGGTATGACTAGTCAATGCCTGAATGGACGAGTGCATCGATATGTATACCGATCTACAAGAACAGGATACAAGGCAGGAATAACATATCTGGAGGATATGATACCTGAAACAGCTTTGGTAAAACTTGGCTGGGCTCTAGGGAATTTCGAAGATGAAGAGATAGTTTCTGTAATGGAAAAAAATTTAGCTGGTGAGATATCTGATCGCAGCTACTATCAGGAGTATGAGTAATATGGATTTTGATATTAAAGCACCCACAAGTATCGATTATGAGAAAGAAGGAACTATTATTGGATTAGAGTTTCATCAACAGGTGTATGCACCTTATGGTGATGATCCTCTCAACAAGATCCATGGTGGAAAACTATTTTGCAGCTGTCCTGCATATCTACGTGATGATGATGCCCATTTCACGATTAAACGTCGTTTCAGAGCAATGGCAGGGGAAACAGGAGATATTGACATTACGGCGCAATTTGAGAAACAAAAACAAGGAACGACCATTTACGAGGCATTTCATGATACCACCTGTTTGGTTGAGCTTGACGAAGAGCCTATATCACCTATTAATGAACAAGCACTATTCAGAACATTGGCCATGGCAAGAAAGTTGTTTGGATTGGAGCTTGTGGATGAGATTCTTATTTCTCGAAAAACAATCATCGACGGCTCTAACACTTCAGGTTTCCAACGTACTGCACTGGTTGCTTATGAGGGTCAGAATTCATTCATTGATGTGAATGGAAAGAAAATTGGGATCTATCAAGCAAATTTAGAGGAAGATTCGGCCAAGAATATGGGGAAGGAGGGATCTATCAGAAGTTATCGTCTCGACAGATTAGGTATACCCCTTATTGAAATTGCTACGAAACCAGATATGAGAACACCTGAAGAAGGCTTAGCCACTGCAATGCGAATTGGAGAATTATTGAGGACAACTGGTTTCGTTAGAAGAGGACAAGGAACTATCAGACAGGATCTTAATGTGTCAATCAAAAGAGGTACACGTATCGAAATCAAAGGTGTTTCAGATCTAGATCTACTGACCTCATACATCAATAATGAATGTATCAGACAGGTCAGAATGCTTGATTTGCTGCAAATTGTTTCAGAAAGGGGAATTACTTCCAAGCTCATAAACAAAATTAAGGCAAAAGATGTTACCAAGGTATTTAAGAAATCAGAGGCAAAATTTGTAAAGACAGCAATTAAGAAAAAACACAAAGTGATTGGTGCGAAACTCCCTAATTTCAAGGGATTGATTGGATATGAACTACAGCCAGATTACCGTGTGGGTACAGAGTTCTCGGAGATCTCCAAGGTAACAGCTGGTGCTGGAGGTATCTTGCACAGTGATGAATTACCAAAATTTGGTATAAGTCAAGAGGAAGTTGATAATACACGTGATCTGCTCAAATTGGGGGAGAATGATGGTTTTATTTTAATTATAGGACCAAAAGATATCGGCTTACGGGCTGTTGATGGGATAAAAATGGCAATCACCATGTGGATAGAAACTGATGGATTAATACCTGAAGTTAGATCTCCAAGAGCAAATGGTACTACTGGATATTTAAGACCCTTGCCAGGTAAGGCAAGAATGTATCCTGAAACAGATGCGAAACCAATTGCCATAAAACACCTACTTCCAAAAATCGAAAAACTAGAATTTGAGATGCCTGAAGATAGAATGAAAAGGTATATGAAGAAATTGAAGTTATCCGAGGAGCTAGCTCAACAGCTCGCAATTCACCCCCAAAATGATTTCTTTGAGGATTTGGTATCAGATCATAAAATTGATCCAACGATAGTTGCAAACACTTTACTCTCTACAATTATAAATCTCAGAAGAGATGGTTTAGATGTTGATAAGATCTATGATGAGGATTATCATGATATGTTTGAGGCAATTGCAGGAAATATTATCTCCAAAGCATCAATAGACCAATTGCTATCTGCTATCGCCCAGTCAGAGAAACGGGTATCAGTATCTGAACATATTAAGAATCTGGGTATTAAGATGATAGATGAAGATGAGGTTAGAAAAATTATAAATGATGTTATTGATGAGAATGCTTCATTTCTAGAACGAGGCATGGGTGCAATGGGCCCAATGATGGGTAAGGCCATGAAAGCTTTATCAGGTAAAGCAGATGGGAAACTTGTTTCGCGTATAGTCAAGGAAGAGATAACGAAACGAGTATAACATCAATTTATTTAATAATAAAATGCTCATGCTTGAATATAATTAAAGACGCAAAAATTACTGTAATATACAAGTCATATCAACCTTTAAATGCAATTGAGGTGTATTGATATTAATGACGAAAGCAAGTGTGGTCACGCTTCCAAATGGAACTGTTATCGAAATATCGCCTGATTTGTCCCCAGAGCAGATAACAGCAGTGATCACCGCTTTAACCGTCGGTGCAACCACCACCCCGACCAACCAATCAACTCCAGCCCATGGTAAAACCATTGTTGATGAGAGAACGCCAGAAATGATCTGGAACTCCTCAAAACGGGAGAAGGTTGCATTATTCTTACGAAACTATATATCCGAGAGCCTTTGGTTTAATTCCAAGGATATTCAGGAACAACAGCTAGCAATTATGGGCAATTTATCATTAGGAGAGACCTCGGCTATAGGAACCTATTTGAATCGGTTATTTGAACAAGGGTTCCTAGACAGAAAGAAAGGGGAAGGAAGATTGATCTATTATAGAATGACAGAAATGATGATTTCTGAATACCCGAGAATAGAAACCACTGAATTTACTGAGATGATTAAGCTATCCTCCATGTAATATGGGTACAATTTTTACTACAATTTCCTCTTCTTCACCAATGATTGTGTCGAGCATCCCCAAACTTGATAGCTCAGCTCCATCAGAAATATAAAGAAATCCTGGTTTCCGCTTTCCATCACTAGTACAGTACTCATAAAGCTGGCTGAAATCCTTGAGGAGTTGTCCAATCGCATCAATCAAAGTTATACTAGAGAACTCACCACTGAATTCTCTTGGAGTATTATCAAATTTGATGCTTGGGTGCAGTTGAACGATTAATCTTGTCACACTTTCGCCCACCATTAGATAAAAGATAATATTTCTGATGTGTCACGGATTTGCGTATAGCTTTTACAAGCAAATCTTGAGGTTTTTTACTGTCGTAATCGAAGTCGGTATTAGCAAAATTATAATATATGATCACCCACCTCACCTTATGAGTGCACCTGAATCCAAAGCAGAGAAATCCACCATAGAATTCATATTATTTGATGAGGAACAAGATTTAACTGATTGTGTGTTGGTTGGAGGATATTTCGGACTGGGTAGAGTCGGATATCTATCAATAAATCACCTGCTCAATCACCTTGATGTACGACTGATAGGATATATAAACAGTGATTTCATTCCGCCATTTGTTTCAATTAGTAATGAAAAAATTCGAGCTCCTTTTGAGCTTTACAGATATAACAATCTACTAATCCTAGCAACTCACTTTGAACCATATAAATATGAACAGAGATCGATAGCTGAGGCTATTGTTAAATGGGCCAAAATCCATGAGATTGCCCATATAGTTCAAATCGGAGGATTGGATAAACGTTATCAATCAGATGAGGAATTTGATTTAACGATTGTAAAAACCAAGGCCTATGACCAAGAATCACTAGGACCCAAAGTACCACTTATGGATGAAGGTCTCTATGTTACTGGTCCTGCTGCTTTGGTAATGCTCTATGCTGAATTTTACCATCGGTCGGCAGTTCTACTACTCCCTTATGCGGAGAGAGCTAGACCAGATCCATCTGCCGCTGCATTGGCATTAAAAACTCTAGGTACAATATTTGATATCAAGATAGATATTGAAGAATTGGAAGATGAAGGAAAAAGCCTAGAAATTGAAGAACAAGGGGCAAAAGATATCGCTGAAAAAACTGAATTACTAGAAAACTCAGATCATGGTATGTTTGTATAGAAGAATCTGAGAAGTTAATCATTTAAATAGCCACCTTCTATATCCTTTTTAACGTAAACCGAGTAAACCTAGTTGAAATGGCAGTTCCAAAAATTGCAATAAACGGATTTGGACGGATTGGCCGAGTAGTGCTTAGATCATTGATGGATTTGAATGCTAACGGTAAACCTGTCGATATAGTAGCGATCAATGATATCGCGAATAATGATCAGTTAGCTCATCTATTTGAGTTTGACAGTGTACATGGAAAATTTGACGGTACTGTGGAAGTAACAAAAGACTCCATTACCATCAATGGTGATGAATTTTTTGTTCCTTCAATAAAGAATCCAGCAGAGTTACCATGGGAAGAGGAAGATGTTGATATTGTAATAGAATGCACTGGTTTCTTCAGAGATAGAGCCAATCTACAGAAGCACATTGATGCTGGAGCCAAGAAAGTAATTCTTTCTGCACCTGCAAAAACACCAGCAGATGTTGATGTGACGGTAGTAAGAGGAGTAAATAATGGTGATTATGATCCAAAAAACCATAATATAATTTCCAATGCTTCTTGTACAACAAATTGTCTTGCAACCACTGTGAAAGTACTAGATGATGCTTTTGGTTTTGAATCAGGGATTTTCAATACAATTCATAGTTATACTAATGATCAGCGACTGCTGGATTCTTTACACAGTGATTTCAGAAGAGGAAGAGCTGCAGGTCTAAATATGTTTCCCACATCCACTGGTGCTAGTAAAGCTATAGGTGTAGTTATGCCACATCTCCAAGGAAAATTGGATGGATTTGCTACAAGAGTACCAACTGCAAATGTATCAGTTGTTGATCTCACAGCGACACTGAAAACAGAGGTCACAGAGGAAGACCTTGGTGCTGCATATACAGAGGCAGAGAAAGGTAATCTCAAGGGGATCATTGGTGTGGAATGGAGAAGCTTGGTCTCCTCAGATTTCAATGGTGATACTCGATCAGCAATTATAGACAAACCCTATCTTCATGTTGTTGATAAAAATCTAGTAAAGGTACTAGCCTGGTATGACAATGAATATGGGTATTCAACACGGATCGCTGAACTCGCCCATGAAGTCTTTGAATTAGGAGTATAATTCATTAAATTAATCAGTTTTATTCATCTGAACTCTTATAATTAACATACATATTATCTTGTTGGGAAGTTTTTTGGAGACCATACGAACAATTAGGACAATATCTCCAATTGGAATTCGCCAACTGACCACAATTACTACAATATTGCATCTCTGGCCCAATTGGCTTGTTCCTGCGCAACAATATCGGGGGGAAAAACAACATCAAAAAAAGAGGGAAATTAAAAAAATACCATAAGACTACACTAACAATTGAGATTGCCAGTAATAATTTCCTCCAGTGTTTCAATAAATCCACCTAGAATTTCATTAGATTTCGTAATAATTTAATCTCGGTTGAGTTATCGATTTGTAGTAGCTCTTCCAAAATATTCCAAATACTTAATGTATCGAATTCCTTCTTTCGTAAATCCTGTTCATGCTTTGTGAACCAATCAAAAATCTTTTCTCGGGAATTGTTTTTCCTGTTTAAATACTGCTTCACTGCCTCAGAAATACTCTCTTCTGAAAGTTCTGGGTTGAGGGTCTTGATTACACTCTCCGCAATCTTCATATTCTCAATATCTCTGTTTTTGTTCTTATTAAACACATATAATTTTGATGTCCGTCCAAAATAAGTCTGCTTGTATTTACCCTCGTATAAGATTGCCACAGATTTGATCATTTCAAATTCTTTCAACTTATCCAGGTGAAAATAAATATTAGATAGTTTAACTGGTTTTTTTAGCTGCAAATTCACCAATTCTAACAATGTTTTTGGTGTCATAGCATGTCTAACTCTTGGAGTACCTGTATTGAATATATCATCATGTATTCCATTTCTCATTATTTTAAGAATTAATTCCCTGACCTCCACCTCAACAATTGCATCTATGATTTGCTGATCTAATCGTTTGATTGTGGGAATATCATCCCAATAGCTGTATATTTTCTCTTGTTCAGAAGAGAGCATGCTTTGCATTACTAGTAATATCTCAGAAATGAATATAATCATTTCGATTAAGATATTTTTTCTCCATCTATCGAAATTTGAGATAATCAAAATCAGATACTCAAATTATCGTGTAAGTATGTCTAGGCTAAAATAGAACCATTTAATTCAAGGATTGTGAAAGCAGATCTGCACGTACATTCTGAATTTTCATGGGATTCGAAAGTTCCCATCAGAAATTACATACAAGAAGCAAAATCAAAGGGGATTGATATTATATCAATCACAGATCATAATGATACACGAAGTCATGAGGTAATCAAAGTGTTGCAGCAGGAGACTAAAGGTCTGTTATGGGTCCCTGGACAAGAAGTGAGTACAAAGGATGGACATCTCCTTGTATATGGTTGGTTACCTACCATCGAGAGAGATCTTAGCATGGCAGATACAGTTAAACGAGTGAAGGAACTGGGAGAGGAGCTTGGTGTAAAAGTAGCATGTATAACCCCTCATCCATATGATTTTTTACGTTCAGGAAGTGGTGAGAAATGGAGGCAGTCAGGAGTGCTAGGTATTGAAACCCTCAATGCATCCTCGTTATTTAATTATTTTAATTGGAAAGCAAAGAAAAGATCTGAAATGATGGATATAGCCAAGCTTGGAAACAGTGATTGTCATAGGAAAGAAGAATTCGCATATGCATACAATGAATTACCTGAGTGCAATACTATTGAAGATGTACTGGATTCATTACCAAAGGCGATTGCAAGAGGTAAGCGAATAGGTATACGAAGAAAGTTAGTTAGATTTACTCGTAGAAAATTTGGGATGATGACAGATTAATCTTCAACTACCTCAAAATCATCCAAACTATCTTCTGGAAAACAAAGTGGGTAATAATCGCATTTCCAGTATGAAGTGCCGCATTCATCAGGAAGATCGGGTATAGCAGGAGGAAGTTCCTTTTCTGCTTCGTATCGAGCTAATTGAGATACTTTTCGTATTATCGCTGAAAACACTTGCTTGTCAAATTCCTGAGGAACATAGGAGATCTCAAAATCATTCCGATGGACATAGAGAATAGCTCCTTTGATACCTCCCAGCATACCTTGATAAGCCATGAGTTGTTTGAGATGTGCTTGTTTTGGTAAGTATGTACGTTTTGATGTTGTACTCTTGATATCAATAACCACTTGCTCTCCTTCTACCTCAAGAAGCAAATCATAATGACCAACTAATTTTGCCTTACGTGCACCAACTTCTACTGATATTTCCTCTTCTATCTTGACTGCCTCACCTAATCTCTCCTTCAGAGCATCCTGAAAAGTCTCATGGATAAGCTGCCCAACAACACTTGAGCCAAATGTGTTGGGAGTGTCTTCCTCCTCCTCTGTATCAGGTAGTAACTTCAACTGTTCATCATTTAGAAAATGAAATCTATTTTTTTTCAACAAGATTTTCCTCTTACAATACGCTATACTTGAGGCACGAAATTCAAATACAGGTGGAGTATAGGAATGTCCTCCCTGACTGAGTTTATCATACAAAATATCCTTAATGGTCGAAAATATTTTTGCATCAAAATCAGTTACATCTCCTGCAATCCCATCTTTTTCAAATGGAGTTGGCTCATCATCCTTGAATTCCACTAAAATACCTTCAAATACAGTACTTAAAATATGGATTATTAAACTAACTAATAAAATAAAAACAATTGACCTAAACATTGATTTCTTTGTGTTTTAGATAGATTAGAGTGAGGTGAGGTGAAAAGAATTGAAATTATCTTACTTAGAATTCATCATACATAGATTCTCTGCCTAGACGCACTGGAGGTCTAAAGAATACGGGTACAGCAGCTGCACCTCGTCTTACCTCGACATCGATTGTTAAATTCTTACTAATTGCTCTAAACCTATTTCTGAGAGTGACTGGGGTAGTCTGAGCAGCTTCTGCAACTTGTTGTTGGGTTCTTCTCTCACCAGTCCTCAAACAGGCTAGATAGATGGCAGCTGCGGCCACAGACATAGGGGATTTACCCACATCCAATTTATTCTTTCTTGCTTCATCAAGGATCCTTCTGGCTTGAGTCTCTGTCTCGTGAGTGAGTTCTAATTTTGATACTAGACGTGGGATGTGATCCATTGCTCCTGTTAGTTTTGGTTTAATCTTAAGGTCGGTCATCAATACTCTCATACACCTGGCAATTACCTTCTTTTCCACATTGGAATGACGCTCTAAGTCTTTGAGTATGATGGCAAATTTGTGATTTCGGGCAGCTAGATAGACACTGGCTGCAACCATGGAGTTTATTGATCTTCCTCTGATTAATTTTGCTTTCAATGCTTTACGATAATACAGTGAAGCGGTGCTCTGAGTTTCACTATTAAGACCCAGGGCAGCACTCAATCTCTTCAATTCTCTGAGTGCAGTTCTCAAGTTTCTAATTTCAGACTTGCTTGATCTTGAGTTAATCCATCTAAGTCTTCTCATTCTATGTCTCTGGGCAGAACTAAGCTTACTTCCCATGGCATCGCTTGAAGCAGTACCTATCTCAGTTGATAATCCATAATCAGCTTTAAGATTGGTTAATGCTGGTCCAGCTCTTGATGTATTGATTTCGTTTGTATTGTAGGTAGGTGTCCCGGTTGTATCAATAATCTTCTCAAGTACAAGTCCACAAGATCCACAGACTACGTTGCTGGTGGTATTAACAAGATTATTGGAATTACATTCAGGACAAGAATTTCTATTTATCATTTTTTTCACTCTCACTCACGACCACTCCTCAAATCAATTAAAATCTGAGAAGGAATCTACGTGCTATACATAATAATTGTGATTGGCGGTATATAAAGATACTGAGGGATACCGCCAATCGATTCAAAAAAAAGCGCCACTTTTTTCACTCAAATGGAGTAAAAAGAAAAAAAGGAAACTTTTTTCTAGAAAAGTTATCCTCTGTACGAAAATGTATCTCTGGAGCTTGAAAACCACATATTTTGAATTTCCGTGACTTGCATTCTCTAAATAGCGCTAAATCCCGCTTAGTTTGATTTATATATGATATCGTTTTGTATTTACAAAATGATAGGGTTTCAGACTGCGAGACATAGGCGGAAGCTGTTTTACTAATTCTGGCCCTTTAGAATAGGAAATTTTTGCATATAACTGGGGTTGAAGGAAACGAGGATCAATTTAAAAAATATTACCCTAACCCATGTCAGAACTCGGTCACCTTTATATATGTAAATGGGTTGGTGCTCAAAAAATAACCTTTACGAAAGCAAAATGCTGAACAAGTGCAATTCCTTCTTATTCTTAGTTTTCAATTATTTTCACCTTATTGTATGAGTTTAAGAAGGAAAATGTACTTATAATTCTCCTGAATGTTCTCTCATGTAATGTTTCTTATCACGATAATACTTAATAGTTGAGTATACCAAGAAAAGGATACCAAGGATCACCAATGGTCTGTATACCTCAAAAAGAAAATAAAGCAAAAATATTGCAGCCACAAAATTCATTAGATGTTCCCACTTTGGTTTCTCAACTCTTGCTTCTGCTTTTCCTATTTCTTGCATGTACTAGTTCTCGCATAGATTATTAAAAGCAATACGATAGACCTGCCATATTCTGAAGCAAGAAATAATAGTGAGATGATGAAGAAAGTATTCCTTATTTTGCGTCTCTCAAGAAAATGGGGTAATTATTTAAATGATAGGAATTCATAATCTTGGTAATATGCCAACCACAGATCAGGAAATCTTTGAATTATTGAGACACACAGCTCTACTAAATGATAATAAATTGAGTGTAGATGAGACAAGAATAATTGCTAAAGCAATGCAGACTGCTATCTCCTATGATGAATACTTGACACTAGCTATGAAAGATGGGGTAATTACCAGTGACGAGTTAGGGAAGCTCCATAGCTTACTTGACAAGATCTATGAAGAGGCTGAGAGAGCCGCAAAAAGGGATGACATTATCTCTCCTGAGGAAGCAGACCTTCTTTCCAAACTATCTAATTTTATCCTTGCACTGAAATCAAGTTAGATGAAATAAGGGCTATATTTATTAGAAAAGCAATTGAATTTCTATGAACTGTAACAAATACTTTATTGGTTTACTGGTGAAAATATTATGCTGAGATGGTTGGAGCTAGCTACACTTGAGAAAACCAAATAGCTGGTGATGAGCACTCAATCGGGGATTCTCTAGTGATAGAGATTGGGGGAATAAAGGGAGTACATCTCAGCATCATTTTCCCATATACTAATTCGAGTCGCGCTTGATTATTCCTAATCGTGCTAGAATGTAGTGTTACTACCTACAGTTATTTTGACAACATAATTCTCATTTCCTTGGATAACCTTCCAACGAGGCAACTTTTTATAATAATGTAGCATAACTATTGGTAAGGGCAAGTTTGGCGATCGTTGGTGTTAGATCATAAACCAGAAATTATAGCAATCTCCGTATTGGGAGATGCAGCAACAGGGAAGACTAGTCTAGTCAGAAAGTTCAGCAGCCAAGAATTCAGAATAGATGAAGTACTGACTATAGGTGCACAGTTTACATTCAAGAATAATTTCAACCTTGAACATAAACGATATGGCCTTAGAATTTGTGATGTTGCAGGAATAAATAGTATTAGTTCATTAAGAATGAATTTTCTCAGAAATTCTCAAGGAGCTATCGTTGTGTTTGATTTGACACGACCTGAAAGCATCAACAATTTGGCTGTATGGATACATGATTTTTTGGCTGCTAATAACTACAATACAACATTACCCATACTACTCGTTGGCACGAAGTTGGACTTAATCGAACAACGAAAATTGCGATTAACTGATATTCAGAAAATCATCAATTCTTTCAGTGCAAGCTCTGAACTCAAGCCTAATATTATTGGCTTTATTGAGACCTCATCCATGACTGGTGAGGGGGTAGATGCATGTTTTGATACCATCACTAAGCATATTGCTAGTTAAATTCCATGGTTATTTGGGCTATCGTTCCATTTTCAATTGGTTTCCAATTATTCCCTAGTCTTGGCATACTCTCCGATGCCACAACTACTGCATGATCTAGTTTTATATATTGCATAGTAAAATAAATGGGGTATTTCTCAAACATGCTAGTTATCCACAAAGCGTTGTCAAATATAATGAACAGATTATTTCCATTTGTCTCAGGTAAAGAATTATACAGAGAGGATAAAATGGATTTCATATCACTCTCACCCTCATCAAGTTTACTCAAAATGGCGAAGAGTAATTTTTGAGAATCGGATTGGATTCCATTAGTCCGATATTTTGATCTATTATATGGAATTGCATCCTGATCTTTTACAGTACCATTATGTACAAGTGTCACTTCATGCTTATTACTTTCTCCCACAAATGGATGCACCATTGACCGGTTAATTGCTAATCCAGGAGATGCCAACCGAGCATGAATAAGCACAATAGTAGACCCACACAACTCATCAAGTAAATCATCAGTAACATCCTCCTCATAAATCGCAGTTTCAGAATGTTTATAATGAATGCCTCCTTTGTAGAAAGCAATTCCAAAACCATGACCATGCTTACAGTTCCCCTTGGAAAATTGTTCTAATCCCAGATCATGAAGTTCATGGTGGATTGTTTCATCCATACTCATGAGTTGTAGATCTGCAAATACATTGATCAGAAGTTCCTTGGTTATACCTGTGTTTGAATAGATACTGACCATTCTACACATATTTGATGATTTTTTTGGGATTTATTAGTTATTCAGTTAGCGAACAAAATCATTGACTTCATCTGAAATTGAATCTAGGTGTATCAAACAATAATTTGGCTTTACCTTTGTGTACAACAACATCATCTTCAATACGAATTCCAAATTTCCCAGGTTGATAGATGCCTGGCTCTATTGTATGTGTATTACCAGCAATTAAAGGATGAGTGTTTGTTGAGACAATATATGGAGCCTCATGTACTTCTAAACCCAATCCATGTCCCAAACGGTGGGTAAAATACTGACCATATCCTTTATCCTCAATATGTTTACGGGCGATTCCATCCAGATTTCCGGCAACAATACCTTCCTTATCAGAATCAAGTGCTTTTCGGTTCGCCTCGTATACAACATCATAAATCTCCTCAAATCCAGCAACTTTTCCAAAGGTGGAAGTAATTGTAATATCACCTTGATATCCATTTACTGAAGTTCCAGCATCAATGAGCACTACTTCATTTTGCCTTAATTTCTTTTCTGATGGCATTGCATGAGGAATTGCTGAGTTCTCACCAAATTGTATCGCCCCAAAGACCATGGGATTTCCAGAATATTTCATCATCTCAGTAGCTACTATCCGGGCAAGTTCTTTCTCTGTTATTCCCTCCTGTAGCTTGTCAAAAGCATCAAGAATACCTTTAGCTGATGATTCACTGGCTTTTGCCATTTGTTCTAGCTCCCAATTGGATTTAATGCTTCTTGCTCTATCAAGGATGGAGCCAGCAGATTGAAGTGATCGATTACTTGCCTCTTGAATTCTTTCCGCCTCGACTATCCACAATTTTGGATCCACTGCAATTTTGTTACCAATCCTTCTATCATTCAATTCCTTAGCAAGAATGTGATATGGACTTTCCGTTTCCTCCCAGGGAACTATATCATCTAAACCAGTGGAGCGTTGAATATTAGATTGTTCAAATGCGGGGCCGATAATAAAAGGATCACTATCTACTGGTAGTACTCCGGCAATCAACCTCTCTGATGGGGTTGATTGTTTTCCAAATAGATAATAAAAATTGGTTCCAAGAGGAACTAGGAGGGCGTCATATGTCACTTCAGCTAAATCATTTCTAATCAGCTCCCAACGTTTTGAGATTTCTGTTTTTGGTATCATAATCAATTTTATTTTTTATATATTCTTTATCTTTTCCTCATGAGGAAGAAATATTTCTCATTACCACTAATAGTACTGGAAATAATTAAATCTGCACAAGTGAGATCATCTTTAGGTGCTCGATCTACTCATTATTCTTACTAATTTCATCATTATTGCTCTTGTCTGGAAGATATTCTATTCGAAATTTGTTATCATAAAAGATATTTCCTATCTTTTCCTTCCAATCATCCTTGGAGTATTGAGTATCGTTATTGTTACTGCCATATCCTATTTTTTATTACCGGCTGTTGAAGCCTCCTTTCCTGAGGTTTTTTCACTAATAGTTTTTTATGTGTTACTAGCCCCATTTGTTGAGGAATGGTTCAAGACGTACATGATCAAAATTGTTAATGATTATCGAAGATTTCAATCAGTAGCGGAAGGTGCCTTTGTTGGATCCCTGATAGGATTAATATTTGCAGGTCTAGAAAATATTATTTTCACTCTACAGTATGCATGGAATGAAACCATAGGTCTCACCATCATGTTACTTATCATCAGGGGAACTATGGTAATATTTGGACATCCTCTGTTCAGTTTAATCAACGGAACAGCTATTGCTATCAACAATCTTGATAAAGGATTTACAACCAGAAAAGATTTCATCCGAAGTGTAGTTTTTCATATGATGTGGAATTTCTTTGTTCTACTCCCAGTTCTTATGGGCTTCAGTTCATTATTATTGAGAATCTTCATAATGGTTGTCGTGAGTTCAATCCTCATGAGTGTTGTGCTTAAAGAAAGAAATTACGTTTATCGACTTGAATCATTGCGAGGTGCTCAATAGATTTTTGCTCCACACCTGTGGCAGAAATTTTTGACATCTTTTAATTTAGCCCCACATCGCTCACAGAAATTAATATCTACAGATTTATCCATTGGCTGAGCAGAAAAGATTGTTTGTGGGGGAGAGAATTGCTGTCGCACTGGTTGCTGAATATTAGGTTTACTGATCAAGGTATTCATTATCCTTCTCTTGCGATTAAATGAATCCTTCAGGAGGATGAAGGATAAAATAAGGATAATTACAATCCCTATTCCAATAGCAGTATAGTTATAGCTCCCCACATGGACCCTGTCTTCATTCTCCTCGATACTTGAATAGATGGTATAATGCATACTGTCTGGATTTTCTGTATCCAGTGAAATAAGGCCTAGATTTAATATTGTTTCTTCTGTGGCATGATAGCTAAAATGTACTACAAATGATGATCCATAAGAGTCATAACCAAAAGAATCGAGACCATAAATACCATCTGGTAAATCACCTCCCATAGTACTAGCTTCTTCGATGTAATTTATCATATCTTCTTCATCATTGAATTCACCCAGGATGCCCCAAAGTACTGATTCTTCATTTCTGGTCATCTTTATGGTGATATCTAGAATTGTTCTCTCAGGTATAATGAACTGGTAGATCGCTAACTCATCTAATGTTAACTGTGTATCTCCATTCTCATAGATATAACCAGAGTATCGAAAATCGAGAGTGAAAACAAATAGGCTTTGTGTGTACTGTGTTGAAACTTGTAGGTCATAATCATGGGTTATTCCAGAAATCCCACTGAGCTCATCTAGACAGTAAATAATTAGATAGACTTTATCTAGAGATGTTTGAACAGATAGGCTTTCTGATAGACGACCAACACTCTCCGATCTGCCAATAAAATGTGGACTAACTTGATCTGTATTATAAATTGCAATCATTGCTGCGTAATAGTTATTTGTAGAGAGTAATACAATATCAAAATCTGCTGTATCCATATCAACTGTTATCTCTATAGTGTTAGAATGAGGAATTAATTCATAAATATCATACATGCTATAATCTTCAGTATTATCTAGAATAGAGGGTTCTACTGGATTGATGAAAATAAGAAATAATACAAATAGTATGATCAGCTTTTTGATTCTAAAAACCTCTACTAATAGATACTATATTCAGATGTTTTTTTAAGTTATTAAAGGCGTATCTTCTAATGTAAGTTTTATTGTTACTGAATTGTAATTACCAGACAACAACTCTGATAATAATCACTAATGCAGAAAGTGCTGCAAACTGTGCAATAAGCATAGGCCAGTTTCTCTGAGGCTTGAATTCTTCTTCTTCAATCTGACCCATCATTCTCTGGTAACGAGCATCACTCTCAATTGCTTTCTTTCGTTCATCATCACTCATATCATCTGCTTTTCTAGTTGAGAACACTGAACCACTCCCATAGGCAAATTTTCCTCCCTTGCCTGCAACACCAGAACTTTTCTGAGTCTGCTCAAATTCTTCATACTCTCTAAGCATATCTGTTTTTCTAAATTTGAAGAAAAGTACTGTGGCAATGCTCAAAAACCAAATAATCCACATATAACCTGGATTTATCCAGAGCCTTGGGTTGGAACCCCAATTATCTTCCACTCCGTCCGTAAAGCCATCATTATCGGTGTCTATATCATTAGGATCTGTTCCTGTACCCCATCCAATCGGTTTGGTTGGGTCATTAGGATGATATACTCTCTCTCCAGGAGCTGCCTCCTCGATTATATCTGGTAAAAGATCTTGATCGGTATCCTGCAATTGAGCAGCATAGACCGTATCAATTGAAGGTGTATTAAACTGGAACCCGAGTGGGCTAATCAGACCCATAAACATGGTATAACCATTGAATACTGTTAAAATCACAACAAGAAAGGTAAGGATAATTCTTACATCCTCTCTCATCATTGCTCGGAAAAACCGTTTGATTTTAAGGTTTAAACTCATCTATTTACATTATTTCTTAGACATTTTAAAAATAATTGATTTGATTCAATATCCACGATATAAAAATTTTGATTGGACTAAATTTTGCTTACATTTGGTTTTTTAAGCTCTTCATCAACTGAAATTGGAAGTAGGAATTCATGTGGTTCTTCTCGTCGTACTCTTTCATAAATTATCTCAGTATCAGTAGCATTGAATCCTTGAACCTTTGCAGCATCAATAATTATCCTACTCAAATAGTTATCATCCACAAGTCGAATATAGCGGGAAATGAATATCTTTCGCATATGCTTAATTATTGCTGATATACTCCTTGAAGATCTAGTGATGCAATCAAAGGAAAAATAAAGCTTCATTGTCTGAAAGGTTACTGTCTTAGCTCTCCAATTCTTAACCTTGGTCATGAAATCATTCAATACTGCTTCAGCATTGTCTTTTGAACTAATATTGAGTATTTCAACATCATACCCACACCATCTGACAATATCTTCCATAAATTTGGAAATTAGCTTGAGATGATTGCTTTTCTCATTAGGTGTAAGGATCAAAATTGGTGTCGAGTATCTGTTTACAGTCACAAACTCCATGATCAACCGATTTGCTGTCTCTTTCCAGTTTTTCACAGTAGCATCCAGCAATAATACCATCCCTGAAGTTTTCTTTAAATATAGATTTCTTACTGTAGTCCACTGAGGATGCCCATCCATCAACCAGAATTGTGCTGTTAATCGTTGATAATCAATATTAAAATGAGAAAAAGCAAATGCAGCACCCTGAGTCTGGGTATAACTGCGAGCAAATTCATACCCAAGAATGGACTCTTCATTGTTTAAGATTTCATAAGTTTTGTCATCTGGGCTTAGGATTGCAATTTTAAAAATATCCTGAGTAGTACTCATTTATCTTTCCCTTTATTAACAGTATACTAGACTATCCTATTAAAATGAATTGCCATTTAATTAATTATTATTTAGTTTTGACAGCATTTTTTACTTAACTAATGATTGCCATAGATGTACAAAGCCTTCGTAGCTAATCTCAGATATTCCAGATTTAAGAAATTTACTCAAATCTTGGAGTAAAAATGAATGAAATGGAGCTGGGATACCTGGAAAATTAATAATTTCATCCAATTTTTCCAAATTAACTGAGTAATAACTGAAATTTGACTTATCCATAAGCATCTCAGGTATAAGATTGAGTTCATTGGCGACATCTCTTCTCCAAGTTCTCAGTTTTTGAATATTATCAGGATTAAATTTTGTGGAGTTTTCCTTAAGTTCATTTGTAATATATAACCAACGTTTAGTAGACAAATTTCCTTGCAGCTCATCATCTATCAACTTGTATTCAGATAATTGATCAAATACATCTCTTTCTATGATTTGCCTAATTTCATAAAGACGATCTGAGGGATTGAATAATTTCTTAAATTCATGAAAATTTTGAGGATTCTGCCTAGCAATCTCTACTGCTTTTGAATCCGGAAGCAGCCAGTGTGTGGGCTTATCCAAGAATTCTGATTTTTCATCAATAAAGATGAGTAATGCATTTAACCGGAATAATACTTCTTGATCGTAAATTTTGAATTTCTTTTTAAGAGTATAAACATAATTCTCGTTGTAATATCTTTCTTTTAGGATAACTGGGATCTGTGTGAAATAATAACGTAAAAATTCCAATCTATAATCTGTTGAGAGCAATGTTTTTTGAGTATCTGCAATATCAAGGATGTATTTCACATCATTACTTGCATAATCAAGCTGTTTAGTTGTTAAGGGTCTAGTTGCCCAGTTTGATTTTTGTTGTTTCTTGCTAAATTTAATTTCCTTTTTTAGATACCTTAGAACTAATTTTTCCATACTAGAACTCTGTGATGTTCCCTCTAGTAATTTATCGGCAATGGATATATCAAATACTCCAGAAATTGTACAATTAAATTCTCGCAAGAAAATACTTCTATCAAATTGCATATCTTGAAATATTTTCTCTATTGCTGGATCTTCTAATATTTTCTTAAGAGAAGGAGGTAAATTTATTTTTAGGGTATCTATTAAATATACTCGATTATTTACAAATAATTGAAGTAGAGCAACTTTCTCATGATACACGAAAATTGAATTAGATTCAAGATCTATGCCAACTTTACCTTCTTTATACGCTTCCTTTGCAATATCATTACAAATATCAGCATTATCGACATAGATCCAAGAATTTTCCATTATTTGATCAACATAATCAACTTTCATAATTCTTTGTGTCTAAGAGTAATCTTTTGATAATCTATAAATCAATTAAATTTGTGGCGATTAACTCTGATAATAGGAAAAGAAATGTTCCTATTAACACAAAAAAGAGAAACATGACAACTTCTATCAACAATAAAATTGCTGGTGTAATGTACCTCATTCTAGGTCTCAGCATGAAGTACACGATTATCACCAGAGCAATTCTTGAGAAGAGAACCCACAAAACTTCAGCCTGAAAATTGGGTGTGATGTAAAGGAATAGTACATTTGCAGTATTGAAGCTCATATGTAAACCAATAGTAAATTTATAGAAATGTCTATTTTGAGTTATCGCCATAGCTAGATAAGTAAGGGCAATATGTGCACCAATTGCCGTTATCCTGTACAACCAAGGCTGAATCTCAGCCAAAATATCACCTTCAGTTCCATTAATGATATTTTTTAGATTAGGGTAAATATAATAAACTATTGTCTCAATATAACCATATCCTACACCAAAATATAATCCTAGACCATGGTGATCCCGAAATGTGGTAGGTAAGGTATTAATTTCTTGACGACACACATATTTGAGGGCTAAATACTCTGCAATTAATAGAGATGGGAATCTGATTAATTCTTCAGTAATGGCAGACGCATTATGTACTGCCAATTCCTGTAAAAGAGCATGATCGATGAATGCCTTTATGTTTAGGATACTGAGTAACAGACCAATAAATGATGCACTCGCAAATCCGGTCATCATATAAAGAAGTCTTTCTTTATTCACTGTAGGACCTAAAGTAATTACTGCAAATATTGGGAGGCTCACCACGATTATGCCAACAATAAAAACCTCAGTCACATTAATTAGTTTCCCTCGGATATTTTTAAATTCTTTTGAATGAGATATTTGGATCAAGCAAAACAAATTGAAACAAAATTTGATCCTAAGTTCCGACTAATTCTTTACCTAATGACATAGTATAAGAATATTTGAACTAGATACACATTGTATGAAGGCTACATGGATAGGTATCATCATCCTTTTGTCTATTTCAGTATTCCCTGTAAGCGCACAAGATACAGCCATACCGGTCACTGATAACATAGAATACAATTTATCCAAATTCAATGGTGGTTTAGACGCCTATGCATATGATAATATCCCTGTAAGCAATCAGTACCAAGACCAGATTCTTGTATTATCAAAATCTGAATCTGAATTAGATGGGAGGTTCTATCCAAGGGTTCAATTGGGAAATAATTATCTCCACTTTCTCCCGACTCAATCACCCAGTGATCTTAGACGACTTGCCATCAATCCATCAGTGCTCTCAATGTATCCAAACATGGCGATGACTTTTTCATCAGAAAACAATCCTCATTCACCAATATCTGATAGTTTTGTGGCAAAGGATATTTTGGATGTGCAAAGAGTATGGGATCAGTTTAACATCACTGGTGATGGAGTAATTATCTCTATTGTTGATAGTGGAGTAGATTTCGGAATCAGTGACCTTGAGGATTCTCCGTTGCTATTACCTTCTGGTATTACTGCCAGTTATGATGCGACTGGTGCAGGAATAGCCATTGCAAATACTACGATGACCGCGACAATGGTAGGAAATCGCACAGAATTGCAGCTTGAGGATAACACACTTTTTGGTAGAATAGGAGAATCTAATGAATTCATTTCCAACAATGATCTTGGTATTGAACTTCAGAATCTAGATATAAGCGGAATTGCCAAACCATCAATTTCGGGAAATTATAAATTGGGATTGATAATTCATCAAGGATATCAAGAACATATTCCTTTGCAGATTTTTCTATTTATTCTCACTGATTCTGTTAAATCAGGCGAGTATGATACCATGTACATAGACTTTGATACATCACTTGGTCTATCACTATCTTATAATGGTATAATTTTTGAGACAGGAACCAGATACTTAAGCTTAGTTGATTGGTCCATGGAGGATGAGATACCCATTGATTTCTCAAACCCAATAGCAAACCGTGATATTGATGGTGATGGTGTTGCAGATGTATCTGCGGGTGCATTAACAACAGCATACGTTCCAGATACAAGTTTGATAGACGAGTATTATGTACGGGGAATTGACCCCAGTGGTGTTGTGGCACTAATGTATGATGCAATTGGTCATGGGACACTATCTGCAGGAGCCGCAGCCAGCAGAGGTCAAACTAACTATGCATTATTTGATGATGCATCGACACAGGAAATTGAAAATACAACTCGTGTTAAATTACCTGGTTCAGCACCAGGAGCAAAGTTAATCGCAACTAAAGGTATGACTCTGACTGATTTCATCATGGGATGGTTATGGAGTGCAGGAATGGAACTTAGTGTTACAGGCCTCATGACCCAAACAAATGAACACCACGTTGCTGATCTCACATCAAATTCTTGGGGGGATGGGAGTATTGCATCAACTGGATCTGTTAAGGGTATGGATATATGGTCATTATTACTTGATATGATGTCAGTACCAGACCTATTGTATACAAATTATCCTGGAATGCTATTTGTGGTTTCATCTGGAAATGGAGGTTCAGGTATTGGTACTATAGCCACTCCCGCAACCGCATCCATGGCAATTACTGTTGGTGCATCCAATAACTATGAGTTTTTGAACAATAAGGGACGTAATGATGTAGCATTTTTCTCAGCACGAGGACCAACTCCCTATGGAATAATGAAACCAGATATTGTCACTCCAGGTAATACTGGATTTACTCCTCAACAGGTAAGTGTTGGATTGGGTAATGGTACTTATGCTGCAGGTACTTTTGGTGGTACATCTGAGGCTTGTCCTAGAGGTGCAGGAGTAGTGGCACTTATTATTCAAGCCTTGAAAGAGAAGGGAAGAACTGTGGATCTAGGAAGTGTAAGGACCATACTTAAAAGCACTGCTAAAGATTTAGGATTTCCTACTAGCTCTCAAGGTGCAGGATTAGCTCAGGGATTTCCAGCAATAGATGCCATATATGATGGGCCACAGTTGATAGTCTCCTCAACTCAAGCATCAAAGATTGCAGGTGATTGGTTACAAGCAGCTTTTGTGGCAAATTTTGATGAGGTTGAACATCCTTTAGTAACTAATCCCCAACCAGATACATTTATCATGGCGGACCATACGAATATGCAATCTGGATTAGAGATAGTTGTTAGTTTTGGTAATGGTACTTTGGTCAATGTTAGTAGCTATGACGTACAGACTGTACAAATGGCTGAAATTAGGAACTCTACTGGCACTTTTAAATCAGCCTCAGCAGAACAAACCATAATTTCATTAGATAGTATGCTACCATCTGGCTATAAGAATGCAGATTTACTACAAATCTCACTGAGCCTCGATGAGACTAGCTGGAATAATCTGGTTACTATGGGTGTTAGCGTGCCTTCAATGCAGTTATATGATTATGGAGGAACCATAGTTAATGATGTGATAAAACAGAAGAGCTGGATACAGCAACTATACTCTGGACACCCTGGATCTGATTTTAAAAATGAACCAAGATTGAGATTCACTGATACTGGATTTACTGAAGAGGTTCCTGGATGGACTGCTCTGAATTATCTGCTATTCGCCCAAACCTATTCCTATGTAACTTGGGAATTGGATCGATCAACAAGTATCGGTCAACTCACCCTTAATGCTTCTCTCAATGATGCCTTTCAAGAGGGTATGCTCATTATTGGAGATCAACATTTCCCAATTATCATTTCATCAATCAATAAGGTTGGATATGGGCAGGAAGCTATGAATTACCCTGTAGAAGAAACATATACAGCACCTTACACATTAAACGAGGCATATGGAACTCTAGACTGGAATTATCGGCCAGAAAATGGAGATTTCCGGTTTTATCAATTTTCTGTACCTGATAATGCAACATTCCTTGCCATCCAAGTCGCATGGGAAGCAGAAAACGTTGTACCAGATGCATTTCTCTTTAATGGAACTGGTCATCTTGTGGCATTATCTGATGTGACTTATCTTGGAGGAGGAACCTATGAAAGCTATCCATCGGAATTTAAAAAGCAGAACCTGTTAGTAGAAGTTGATTCTAATAACTTCACTCTCTTACTACATTTCGCCCAGATGCCTTTTGACCCAGTTCCAGTACAATTCACTGTGTTTTCACGATATTTAACTAGACAGACATTACCAATTCCTGAAGGTCAATTCGATCAAGACTTAAATAACGTTACAGGAGACCTAATACTTACAGTTGATAATTATGCATTGGAAGATTTTCCAGAGTTGAAAATAAATAAACTAGAAGTACTGGTTGCGCAAGGAAGAAATGGATCACTAGTCGATACAATAGATGCTGTGGATTTCATACAAGGTGTAACTACAGATTTTGATATGGTTGAAAACTACTATCCCATTGATCTTGTTCAGGGAGAGAAGGTTGATCTTGAGTTAGAATGGGAGGGAATGACAGATCTTGACCTTCTTGTACTAGGTCCGGATAGTCTTGAATTCTTAGAATTTGATTTATTGCAGGGACAAGGTCTTACACCTAGTATAGCGGTAGAATATGCCAGTTTCGCAGCTCTAGAAACGGGAACATATTTTATTTATGTTGATGTGGTTGTATCAGAGGAGATTGATGTCACGTACACACTTAATTGGGAGTCAAGGAAGGGACCAACCCTCCTTGGTGATAATGAGCTCCTAATTCCATCAGATATATTTCCAAACGGGGAGTATGAACTCCAAATCATCTATCACTCCAATTTCGGAGTAAATTTCCTTGAAGTGGTCTCAAGCATGTTTGATAATCATTTAGATTTTACTTCAAGTCTTGTAACTCCATCAGGTTCTTCTATATTATCTGATCTAGCTACTGTAAGCTGGCAAGCTTCTGTCGCTGTCACAGCAGATGTTTTTATCGTTAGGGATACAATAGAAATATCTATCGGACAAGCTGTTACTGCCAATAGTATAAATTTTGATACAACAAAATATGCAAATGGAGAGGCGATAATTAGAATTTATCTAACTGATGGGGTATATACGCATATGCATGAAGTATCAGTGATTATTGAGAATAGAAATCCATCTAGCCTGCTCCCCACTACTACAACTACAGGATCTCTTTCAGCATTTTCTTCAATATCATTATTAATGGTGCTTTTCCTACCTATTATTAGAAGGAGAAAAGAAAATTAAGTAGTGGATGAAGAATTACTTACAAATCTGAATTGAATATTAGATGTTGTCTACCCTTTTGATCTTCAACCATCATTGGCTCATCCTTATCAGTTTTAGCCAAAGCTTCGAGATTTAGAACGTATTCTCCCTTACCTTTTACATAGATAGATATATCCTTATCGAGACCCTTGTTTTTCATTAATGGGTCTTCATCTCTATACCCATCTCCTCGATTTTTGATAATCTTTGTTCCTCCGCATTTCGAGCAACCTTGAGTTATCACCTTAGCCACATCAAATATCGGTGTATTACAATTGGCACATACAGAGTTAACCATATTATACTTAAGTTGATATTTGTAATATGGACGCGTAATACTAAAAGCTATGTGTATGTATTTCGAATATACTTATACAAAAACCGAGAATAATAATTTGTTGTGAAAAAACATGGCTTCGATCTTTGAAAAATTATTTGGATCAAATAAAAAGGAGCGACAAATCTGTTTGGTAGGTGAGCCAAATACAGGTAAATCAACCCTTGCTAACCGTTTCTCCAGAGATTTCACAGGAAAGGATGAAGATGTATCTCCAGTCTCCCCTGTACCTCACGAGACAACTGAGATAACTAAACTCGAAAGAATTGATTTTGTAGTGGGTAGGAAGAAACTCGATATTACTCTAGTTGATACACCAGGTATTGCACAGAGTGTAGATTTCCGAGAATTTATGAAGCATGGATTGACACAAAATGATGCCATCCAAAGAGCTAAGGAGGCGACTTCTGGAATAGTGAATTCAATTAAATTCTTAAAAGAAGTGGATCTAGCTCTAGTAGTCATGGATGCCACTCGACCACCTTTTGATCAGGTAAGCCTTACTTTACTTGGTACTCTCGAGAGTAACAATACTAAGACTCTGATAGTAGCCAATAAAACGGATCTAGATACATCAAATATCGAAATGATCAAGAGCACCTTTCCTCACATCCCTGTAGTACCAATATCTGCCCTCAAGGGAGATGGAGTAGATAAACTCTACAACCAGATAGCCACGGTGGCATAGGAGGCCATTAATATGCAGATAGAATTTATAACAGAGAGGAAAATTTCCAATCTCAAGACTTCGGATGAATTATTCGACTTCATCATAGACAGAGTACTGAAAAACAGAATTCTGCTTATGGAACGAGAATTCAACCCCGAAGAGCGTCTGGAGTTGATGACGAGAGGATTGGTTGCTGCTACAACCGATACTTCTGCAGGAATCAACATGGTTCAGATACCCATTCATAGGGAGATTAAAACAGGTTTAGGTCGCAGTAAACATGCTACCTTTCAGTTCAATATCTTTGCACCAGGAACTTCACAGATCGATCAGATGGAAGATGGCCACTACGCAGTCAAAGATTTTAATGGTGAAATTATCGCAGAAGTATAAATTAAGTTCATTTTCTTTTCTCCAATCAAACCAATAATTCATCCAGTCTCGATATAACTCAAATAATTAAATTTTTTCTAAAATCAATTTCTGAATACTCTTGTGAATTTCATGAAGAGTGTACTTTTGTTTTTGGACCTCTACACAAAACTCACGAAAATTAGAACCCTCAAATGCCAGCATATCATCCCAGAATATTTTTATCCTATCAATAGGATCCACACCCATATCAAATAAGCGTAACAGAAGAGAAACCCAATGGATAGGAGCATGCTCAATCATCTCAAGTATCTGCCTTAGGTTAATCAGACCTGGAATTGCAATTCGAATATTCCTTAATGCACCTTTCTCATCTAGCTCAAATTTATAGACTAATGTACCATTAGGTGCATCTACATGATTTATATACATCGTATCTTTGAGCAATTGGGGAGTAAAGGAGAATTCTAGTATCGATCGTTTCCGTAGATAAAGTACACAATTCTCCAAGTCATGGATTCGCTGTTTGAAATAACCGTCCAATCCTGGATCAGAGTTAAGTTTATGAAGGGTAAAATCATGGATTACTCCGATACTTCTCCCTAGGGGGCCAACAGAAGCATATTTCCCAGAAGTGATAGTCATACTCTCCAACTGAATATTTTTCATTTTAATGAGTAGTGAATGCAAAGAATCAAGAATCTCATGAAGAGTAGCAAAAGGGATATGTAAACCTTCTCCTGATACAAAAGCCACCAAGTCCAGTTTTGAAATGATTTTGGTGTAAAGTTGACTACGTAAAGTGTTGAGTTGGACACATAATTCTTTCTCCATTCCTAGTTCTAATAAAAAAAGAATGATCCACAGAAGGTGATTATTTGCCTTTTGAAGATTCAATAGTGTTTCATAACCAACAATATTTTTTCTATCAGGATCAAGTACCGAGAGTATACAGATCTGATGGGCAAGAGAACAACTGGAAAAGACAGTTTTCTGTATATCAACAACTTGGGATAGAAATTTTCCCTCCATCATTTTTTCCAACTGCCTATACTGCAATCCTAATCCAACTGTAAGCTCAGTCAATTTTCCATCAACATATCTCAAAACAATGTCTAAATATGGGAATTCAGCATTCTTGAAATGGTGAATTGGATTTAGATAGAAATTTTCAATATAAAACTTATACTGGAGAACAAGCTCCAGCTCATAAATATATGCTTGAGGAAAGATGGGTTCTATACTAGGTACGGAGAGTACAAGGAGTTCAATTTCTAAAATGATAATCTCATTTTTAATTTGGAAAACATATTGAATTTCCCTCCGGTCTTGATTATAATGTATCATGAGCAATTTTGGGCCACTGAGCGAACCAATTGCTTGTACTTCTATTACTAGATCAGAAACCCGAATCGTTTTAATATTGAACTTCAATTCAATATCCTCCATAACTACCTTTTATTCGTTTAAAAATAGCATAGGACAAAATGATAATACATACATAAAAATCTGGAAAGGCTGATGTATCAACAGGAGTTATGAATTCCATTGATAGAGATGATCGTAATCCCTTTACATCAACAGCCTCTACTGCCACCTGATACTCATAAATTACTTCAGAGAAGGTTAAATTGAATACATATGACGCCATGTTTGATAAAGCATTCATTGGAGATGGTGAGATAATTATCCTAGGTTCTATACTAAGTAATGGATAATCCAAGATAGTAATGTTCTCAGTTTTGTGATTTATTTGATCGAAATTAAGTGATACATCTAATTCTCGATTGTTTATCATGCCTGAGAATGATACTCCTATTAAATCCAATTCTGAACTAGTTACACTGACATTGAGCAGAAGACTTTTACTCACTACTTGACTACGTTCTATTTTTGGTCCAAATATGTTAGAATATGGTAAATATTCCAAGGGGTGTGTACAATTTTGCTGATAAATTCCACCCTCTCTAATCTCAAAATGTAGATGATCAAATCCAGTTGTTCCTGAATATCCCAAAATGTCACCTTGAGCAACTGAATCTCCTTCTTCCACAATCACCTCACTCAAATGCAGATAGTTGGCATAAAAATACTGTATATGTGGATCCATATGTTGGTGCTGTACTTGAATAACTGTATCTGCATAATAGGAGTAGTTCCCTGATAACCTTACCAAACCATCTGCGATGGCAACAACAGGGGTCCCCACTGGTGTTGGAATATCGATACCACGATGATAGTCATATCGATAGTTCTCTGATGCTTTTAGACGGGGACCAAATGTGGAGGAAAGTGGAAAATTGCCTGTTGGATCAGTTTGAAGAGGCCAGATTATTGATTGACTCTCACCACTATATGATTTAGGACCTTGAAACAATGCTAATATCAACAGAAGCAGAATCAATTTTCTCATAAATTATTGCCTATTATATTGCTTAATTATTATTCTGCCAATTTGATGAATTAAATCAAATACTTTGATTAAACAATCCTCATTTGATAACCTATTGCCACTAAATATACTTTATGAGCTGTATGATACATTTCCTGCTGGTAAGGGTTCTTCTAGAAGAACTTCTGAACTACTCAATCCAGATAACCATGAGCTTCACATCAACTATACTCTTGTGTGTAAATACAAGGAAATGAAAAGAGAATTCAAATTCCCTTTTGAGGTTCATAGGATAAGGCTCTCACTTGATGAGACTACTTATGACCCTATTGAGGAGGGTTTGTTGTACAGAAAAGAATTTAACGAGATGAATCTACAAAAATATGATATAATTCATGCTCGAAGTCCATGGGCTGGTGTTATCATTGCCAATAAACGAGATCAATATGGGTTCAAATACATTTATGAGTGGAATGGATTACCATCAATGGAATTGGCTTACACCAATCCAAAATATGCTAGATCAAATAATAAATCCTTGAGAAAACTTGCACAAAATGAGTTATTTTGTGCATTAAAGGCAGATCTGATAATTGTAGTAACTGAAATTGCCAAGGAATATTTGATTAGAAAGGGAATTAAGGCTGAGAAGATTCGGATACTAAGAAATGGAGTGAATCCATCTGTTTTCTATCCTAAAGTAGTATCAAAAGAACGGAGGATTGAGTTGTATGATCATGAATTGCATCCATTTAATGGAGATGAAATAATTCTTGGATATATTGGAGCATTACAACCTTGGCAAGGACTTATCTCTCTAATACAAGGATTGGAAGCAATCATTGATGCTTTTCCTCATCTCAAACTAGTTGTTGCTGGAAAAGGTAAACACTCATGGAGAAAATACCTACGCAATGTAGTTAAGGAGAAGGGAATAAGAGAGCATCTAGTACTCTTGAAAGAAACGAAAGATTTGAAGAATATACCTGAACTTATCAATAGTTTTGATTTCTGCATAGCACCCTTTGAAAGAACAGGCAGGAATACAGAAATGGGAGCTAACCCAATCAAATTATATGAGTATGCAGCCTGCGGGAAGAATATTATAGTAACAGATCTTCCTATATCTCGAGAGATTTTCAAAGAGGGTGAAGTATTTTTCATTCCAACCCCAGAGGATGAAGAATTCATCACCTCAGTAATACATGCAATTCAATCAGGTGAGAACAGGGGAAATTTGGCAATGAAATCTATCCAAAAGGAAACTTGGAAGCAAAGAGGCAAACAGCTCGATGCTATATATACTGAACTGGCCAATAATTAATCAAAAATAATCTAGCAATCTCGTTACATTAATAATTAAGCATCTACCTCTTAGAGTGTATGAAAACCTGTGAATTCCTAGAAGGCAATACTACCTGTGGTATGACAAATTCTAGTTTCTGTACTGCTTGTGGGATCCCGATTTGTGATCGTCATGCGATTGCGACTAGTGATGGGATTATGTGTATGAATTGTGCTACCAAAGCTAATCAAAGCGTAGATAGTGCTACTCCAATCATTGAATATCCAGAAGGTGAGAATGATGCCTTTTGGGATCAGATGTCATGATCTATGCGTATTCTCATCTATTCACCTGGTAGTGGTGGTGGTCATTTCAATCGAAACCTGTCAATCGCTTGTGATTTAGTGAATAAACATCAAGTCACAATTATTCAATCTTCTCCGCTCTTTCCATTGATAAAGCAATTGGTTTATCATTCAAATTTGAAGATTCACTTCAATAGAGATCCAAGTAAAAGAAAGCTGCTTTTAGATTCACTTCTGAAAAATCAAGATATCCTCATCATTGACAGCTTTCTGACAGGTTTGGAGGATGAGTTGATAGATATATTGAACAAAGATATTCCAATTATCTTTGTATTTCGCCGTTCAAAACAGTTAATTATGGACAATTATCTAAAATTGATATCAAAAACTGGCATATCAGTTATTATCCCATCAACCCATGATCTAGCCTATATTCATGATGATTTTCTTTATACGGGACACCTTATCCTAACTCCTGAGAAATGGAGAAAACTGGGTATAAATATCAATCCTGCCACAATTTCCAAATCAAACACGTTCACAATATTCCTAATCCATCTTGGTGGAATGTATGAAATAGCATACCTAAAGGAAATTGCGGATTCAATACAAGAAGATCTAAATGCTAGGATATTTGAGTGTATTCCATCCCGGTTGACATACCCCGGATTCCTCGTAATTATGCAGGCAGATCTGATAATCTGTGGTGCAGGATATAATATTATGGCAGAAATTATTGAATATAATAAACAAGCAATTGTTACTCCTTTTGTTCGAGAATTTGATGATCAATTTGCGAGAGCATTGACATACAAAGCTTTATACCCCAATAATATATTCTTAACTCCAGAGGAGTATTTTAAACGACCAGCTTTGCAATCTGTTAATAAACCTCTTTGCTTTGTTGATCATGGCACTGTTGCAGCCCATATATCTCAAGTGATGTCATGACAACCCCTCCTTCACTCATGCGATGGATCTCAAATAATCCAATAGAGTTGAAATCGATCAACCAATCACCAATACCATACGATGTAAAGATCAAACTTACTTTCAGGTGTAATGCAGAATGTTACTACTGCTTACATGGCTTACGTACAAGAACATCCCCTCATACAATAAAGAAACTTGAACTCAGTACCTTTGAGTGGAAACAGATTATCTCTGAACTTTATGAACTCGGTACAAGAGTAATTACCTTTTCAGGAGGAGAACCAACAATTAGATCTGATTTAATAGATCTAGTACGATATACAAGCAAACTTGGAATTAGGGTGAAGATGACAAGTAATGGATCTCTTATCACAAAAGATTTGGCTTTTGAGCTTGCCAAGAATCGTTTGAAAACTATTAATATCTCCCTCGATGGCATCCATGATGTTCATGATTCCGTTCGAGGCTCAGGAATGTTTGACAGAACTATGAAAGCAATAGAATTTCTTGGTGCTGCAGCTAGGGAATACGGTCGTCCCCAAATACGTGTGAATCATGTAATCACTTCTCAGAATACCCAATATCTGGAGGAATTTCTGAATTATCTTAATGAGTTTCCTCAAATTTCTGCAATTCACCTTTTATTCATCGATTTTAAACACAATTCGAGCGAATTGGCACTTAGTAAACAGGATGTCAAGAGTATTCTTGATCAATTTTCCAACATCTCAGAAAAAATTTCCATTAATATCCGAGAGAATAATATGCTCCTAGATCTAGATCTCATGGATAATAGCTTTCATCTTGGCCAGTATGCTCCAGAATCATTGAGGATTCCTTGCTATTTTCCCTCTCTTCACATGTTCATCCTACCGAATGGGGATGTTAATGTGTGCTGTGGAGCTGAACGATCTGAAACATTGCTGCTAGGGAATATTCGTGATACCCCAGCCATGGAATTATGGTCTGGGAGCAGGTACAGAAATATTAGAGAATATCTGCAGGGTTCAAAGAAATTCCCCTTCTGTTCCGCATGTGACCATGGTTTGCCAATAAATAAAGCTGTGCATACTCAAATCATGGAGTAATTGGTAATTTTTGTGAGGATTCCGACAAAACTATTAATAATTGAATAATTTAGGGCATAATAATCAAGTTGAATGCATTATGAGCCAATTAACTCCTTCTTTTGAAAGTAATCAAGTCTATAATTTTGAACGGATTAAATCAAAACATCTGTACAAAATGGCCTATGGTGACCTTAAATTAATTAATTACAAGAAGCATAGTCTTAAGAAAAAAACCTTAATTATAATGGGATTGATAGAAGTATCCTTTTTGATTTTGGCAATAACTACTGAAATTTGGCCAATAGCAATTTTTATGACCATATTTAACCTAATCATTGGTGGATTAATCTACGGAACTACAAAGGGAAAATTGGCATCTAGATTTAAGCGTATTAGTCTTATGGGCTTAATTTCCAAATCCATGAGGAATTCCAGCTACAAAGTAACAACATATCTGGACACCCGAGAGAAAACAAGCAATGAATTCCAATATCGTTCTACTAGATCTCCCTATAGTGGGAAGAGAAAGCACTATTACTATCAACATTTTCTCAGCTATGATACTAATTTAAAGAATATGAACCCAAATATCGATGGTGTGAAATTGAAGGTTGATAGCTTTCTTAAGACGAAAACCAAGAGTGGAAGTGTTGTTCGTGAGATCCTTACCGTTAAGATCAAATTCTTCTTCAGAATGGATCATATAATGAGCCAAGAGAGCTTCAATGCTCTCCTTCATCAGTTACGTTATGAGGCTGAGGTTCCCATGTATCAATCAGAGGTATATATCTTCTTTCCAGACAATGAAACAATTTTGTTCAAGCTCAAGATCATCACCCCTATAGAACAATTTAGTCCCCTATCAATTCCTCCTCTTATACAGGATTTCTGGAATGATATTAACGTATGCTATAATCATGTTGTAAAACGAAAGCTTATCCCTCTTAAGGGAACTAAAGGGATACCATTAGAGGCAGAAAAGAAAGCTCAAGATTCTGTATCGGTAACAATCTCTAAACCAGCAAGCCATACAACTCCTATTAAGGAATCTAATCTTCCCATCATGGAAAAACAAGAAGTCTATACTCCAATACGTTCTCCTGCAAATTCAAAACTTGATGATGTTCTTAAGAACCTGAGCATCAGCCTTGATAAGTACGAGAAAACTCAGGATGCAAATACAACTATTATCACCTTTAAGCCTGAATTCAATTACTTCAAAGATGTAATAATCAGAGTGTCTGATTATATTCAGATGGAATTCACCTCAATGGATAATGTCAAGAAAAAGCTCAATTTCTCTATAGATATACCTTCAAATGAGCTTGTTTATGATAGTGAATCTGAGAAACCAAGAGATGATCTACTCAAAAAATATAGGATCAAGCGCTTCATTGAGGATGCAGCTAGAGATCAAAATTTTGAGAATGTGATTGTCAAAACATCTGATCACTACTCAGTTACAATCATGCTCAATTCAGCTCAAAATAATCCAGACGTACTTGAATCAGGTGTCAATTTTGCAAAATCACTGCTACAGGAAATGAAATTCATATATTAATGCATAATCTGACCATTAATGAGTCTTGATCAAACATTACGGTCCATTCTCTCACCCTATGACCAAACGATCAATATAAAATATCTAAGGCCAGTGAGTGATTTACATACAGAGATCAATCGTTTCACAGGTAAAAAGGTCAAAAAGATCAGGAAATCTGTAGGATTAAGGATAAAAACAACAATAAAGGGTAGATCATACAAAATGAAAACAGTTTTGATCGAGATGAAAAAACAAAAGGGAGAGAAGATCAATACAAGTTACTCATTATCACTGGAAATTAGAGAATTAGGAGAATTAGTGGATCACACACAGCGAGAAAAGTTACAAATTGCTAATGAGTTGAGAAAAATCATTGATACTAGGCTTGATATACAGGTGAAACAGTTAAAACCAGCTGTAGTGAAATATAAATGGTCACTTGAAGAGATTAATTTTTCAATGATAGAGAAGAAACTGGAGAAAGCAGTAATAACACATCTACACTATGACTTCTCTATACTACCTGAGGCAACCAAACCCATTGGAGAATAAAAATATGAAAATCCTATTTATCACAGATACCTATCCACCAGATTTTGGAGGTATGGCTAGATCTGCAAAACGAATTGTTGATGGATTGAGTAAAACACATGAAATCCGTGTCATTAGCTTAGGTGAGGGGAATGCAATCTTAAGAGTAAAAATTCATAAGAAAGATAAAGATACTTTACATGGTCTAAAAGTATTGGTGGAGCGAGAGATTCTACAAGATAGACCAAATCTACTGATAGGTTTCTATATTAATTTTTCAGGATATATTGCCACTTATTTAGGTCAAATATATTCTATCCCTAGCTTGATCGCTGCACGTGGTAATGATATCGAGCGTGGCTTAACCAATCCTCAAAGAATTCCATTAGTACAGTATGCCATTAATAATTGCAGCCTGGCAACGTCGGTATCTAAGTACCTCATCAATCAGATGTTGGCTATAAATCCTCAACTTCAATTCAAGGTGGTGAATAATGGTATTGACGTGTCTGAGAAATATAATAGACATGAATTTGATGGCCATCGACTGGTAGTAGGTTTCTTTGGAGATAGTAGACATAAGAAAGGACTTGATCTCCTATTAAATGCCATGCAGCTACTCGTTACCTTGTCTGAAGAGAAATGGAAGTTGATCGTGGGAGGGAAAATCGATGACTATATGATAAATATCATCGAATCTATGGAACAGGATAAGTTTCTGAAGATCAAACAATTTGGACAAGTTCCCATGGATGAGATCGAGGCCTTCTATAAACAAATTCACGTAATGGTAATTCCCTCCCGATACGAGGGTTTGCCAAATGTGTTGCTGGAAAGCGTGTTGAGGAAGATTCCTGTAATTCATTCCGATCATCCAAGTATGACAGAGTTTTTTCCAGAACGGACCCATATCACCTTTCGTAATGATGACTATGTGAGCTTAGCAAATGCATTGCAAAGGGTTAGATCTAATTATACTGGTTTAGCACTGGAATCAGCATATATCCATTTAAGAAATAATTACTCAAGAGAAAAGGAGCTTGAACGATGGAAAGATGCAATTAGTGCGATTCAACCTGTCTCTTGAAATCATCATACAAGTTCTTAATTAATAGCTCGAATGCTTTCTCCACATTATCTCCAGTAAGAGCGGATGCCTCTACGTAGTCAACATTCAAATTGTATCGTTCACTTATCTCCTTAGCATAACCCTCACCTACTTCAGTAGGCAAGCTGTTCTCATCACGAATATCCACCTTGTTGGCAATGATCAGGATAGGAACCATTTCTCCATTATTATTCTTAATGAGTTCATTGATCCAGTTATTCAGACTATCGAAAGTCTCTTTTCGAGTGATATCATAGACAAGTATTGCCCCAGAAACTCCTTTGTAGTAGGTCTCCCTCATGATCTTGAATTTATGTTGTCCTGACAGATCCCAAATATTGGCTGTAATCCTGTTTGAATCAAAAGTCAATGTTTTTGCAGCAAAATCTGCACCAATCGTCATACTATAGGTCTTTGAGAAATTTTGGCCAAGGTATGTTCGTCTGAGACTGGTCTTGCCCACTCTTCCATCTCCAAGAAGTGTGATTTTACAGGCTAACGTGATTCCTGCCATAACAATATATCGATAATCTTCTTAGTCTTATAATTTTTTCCCCAAACCCATTCAGAATAAAAAATATTCCAATAATTTTTACGAATAACGCGTTATGTCTCAAATTCAGTGTTTACAAATCTATGTATTCATAATTATTCTTGATTATGACTATTCATCAGTAAGAATGAAAAAAAATGCGGTCCTTAAACACTGCTGACGCAGAATTAAAATAGTGTTAGATAATAGAAATTTATGGTAGGATTAGATTTTGAAGAACTAGATCAGATATTAGAAGAACAATTGGAGGAAATACAAGATGGACCAGGTGGGATTTTTGATCTTGAGGAGTTTGTTGAGGGATTGGAAGATTTTCAAGAACATTTTGCCATAATGATTGAATTCATAGCTGTTGATACAGGTAGAATTGATCACCAAGGAAATACTTGGGCTTACCAGTATAATTTTTACCAAATTCGTGACGTGAAATTGAAATGTGAGTTAAAGGCGATAGATGTTACTCTGCTTGAGGAGAAGGTCTGTAATTATATTGGACAGGTGAAAACAGATGAAGATGATCATTCTCCTTATTTCTTGGATATCCAATTCTCTCTTGCCGATTTTGCAACGGAAATGAATGCAGCCCTCGATAAAATTACTACATTTTTGAAATTGAATGATGAAAAAATCATTTCGCTTCTTGATGAAACTCAAGTGACTGAAGAGCTAATCAATATCGATCTCAAATATAAGGAGCAAAGAAGTCATCTTGAGAGAGAACTGGTCAGAATACAGGCAGAATTGGATGGTATATCATATAATATCAGATCTGAACGAGAGAAAGTAGAGAAACTATTTCTATACAACCTCAATGAGTTATTTTCGTAATATACATTCGATGCTTACATTTATTACATTTTCAATTTGAGACAAATAATCAGCTCTTTATTTTCAACTAATTTGAAGCTTTAAAGAACAAACGTTATTCATCTGCAAATCAATATTGTAACTATTTTTATACGAATAGATCCCCTTCGATAGTATGAAACCACCTATTTATTGCTCATACTGATGTTGCTGCCATTATCCTCTGCAGCTAGCGAGGAAACAATCTATCTGTAGACTGATGTAACCTATATGCTGCAGATTGATGATGATAGCCTACTCACATATACCCAGCTACATTATTCAAGCTCCAGTAGAGAAGTGAATGGGTATGAGGGGGAGGTTGAGGAGAATTTCTCCACCATTTTATCTCTTCACTACGAGACCAAGGATATTAGTGGATTATTTATTGATAACGAGATTCTATACATATAGCTAGCTAGAAGAAATAAATGGAGTCTACATGGCCATGATTGATGATGAGCTTTGGACAACCACCTTGAGAGGGATCACCAAGCTTGATTGGGGAACAACGAATCCTGTGGATTTTGAGCTTCTAACTGTGGTTCTCCTCCTTGGGGCATTCGTTACAGTATATCGAAAGAGATGAAATTATTATTCCTCACCCGCAAATCTAACAAGTATTGAAAGCTCATAATCTTTATTCTGAAGACATAGACCAAATATACCGGATAATCTGAACTGCTATGGCAAAAACAAGTGCTACATCGTCCTCTTGATGTAAGGTCAACAAAAAACGGTGAGAAAGCCCGTTACCCCAGAAAACAAGTGGTTCTGAAACAAATTGAAGTTTTACTGCATGATGAGTTATAGTAAATTGAGTTATATTATCTTCCTTTATAGTTATCTCCTGGATAATATTCTTGTATTCACTATCATGATCAGGTATAAACTCGTGCTCCATCTCAGTGGTTTCAGAGTAAATTGATCGTAGGTTGCGATTAGGGTGGTCTATTTTCAATATTGTTGATAATTCTTGTATTACTTTGACATCAGCATACAAGTGTTTGGATTTTGGGGGCATATAGCCAGTGATGCCTCCCTTACTATCAATTTCATAATGTCCAATACAAGTTGTAGGTTCAGTGATATAGATATCCCTTTTTCCTGCAAATAAGTTAAAGAATGAGTTTTTCTTTTCCGAGTGATAAGCGGTCAGAAGTGGTTGTTTATCCAATTTTGGAAAATCTTCCAGGTTTCTCAGATTGAGCCTTCCATCATAATCCCCTTCAATCAGGACAAATTTGGAATCATTTTTCAACGAATCCCGAATTACTGTAAATTCTCCTTCTGCCATGAGGTCATAGACTGGGTACTTTCTTTCCTTACATTGTTCATGTCGAAATAATGTTCTTATATGATCTGGAATATCAATATGCTCTTCTGACGTTTTCATGTATATCGAATGTATTTTCAATATTTAAAATCACTACTCGTATTGTTGAATTTCAGCTAAACCTGTTGGTGCAATTAGGAGAGGAGAGTGGGAGGATATCAAAACATTAGATGATTTGAAATTTGAGATTTGGGGGCAGAAATCCTTGAGAAATAAATGGAAGGGTGAACGAGGAAAACTATATGCAATAGAATTCATTAAGCAATTCATAATTAGAAATGATAGGTCTCCAAATAGTAAGGATAAAGGGATGGGAGGTATAGATGATGCAATTAGACGTGGTGAATGGCCCGAATTTTCTACTTTTTACAACCTAGTATCTGATGTTTCTAAAATAATAAATGATTGATAAAAATATGTGCATTTAGAATTTGATAGCATAAGGCATTTTTTAATCCTAACTACTGAGTTTTAAATGTACATATTATCAATATGGTGAATTTGTTTTATGCCTGAATACAAATATGCTTCTTCAATTATTCAATATGAAATAAAATATTCAAGTCGAAGAAAAACTGTTGGAGTTGGTATTGATAAACAAAATGGTATAATTGTCACTGCACCAACTGGTACAAAGAATTCAGATATTGAAAATTTTCTAGAATCAAAAGAAAATTGGATACTCAATACAGTAAAGGGATTTGAAGAGATATTACCTACTCCGAAATCTAAGGAATTTGTTAGTGGGGAAAGGCTGACCTATATTGGAAGATCATATCGGTTACAGATTACGAAAAGTAACACTAAGAATGTAACATTCAAGTTATTTCAAGGTAGGTTCGAAGTAATAATTCCTGATGATGGATTAAAATATACTGACAAAATTAAGTCAAAGGCAATCAAATGGTACAAGGAAAAGGCATTTGAAAAAATAAAATCAAGAGTCGAATTCTATCAATTAAAAGTTGGAAAATCACCCAGTAAAGTAAACGTAAGACAGTTTTCAGCGAGATGGGGGACATGCCAAAAAGATGATTCAATTGATTTTAATTGGAAATTAATTATTGCACCTATGTCAATTATCGACTATGTTGTTGTTCATGAATTGTGCCATTTAATAACTGATGGCCATTCAAAAGAGTTCTGGAGTAAACTCTCAGCAATAATTATAGATCATGATAAAAGGAAGGAGTGGTTAAGAATTAATGGAGCAACACTTACACTTTAGGAGTTTATTAGTTGAAAATCATAGTATAAGGTAGATGAATAGAAAGATTAGATGTATCAATTGTAATATCCATAAAAAACATTTTAACCTTGTTGATTTTTTGATTTGTACAAATTGTGGAATCTCTTTTCATAAGAGAGGATCTAAATTTGTTAGAACTAATATTATGAAGTCTTTATATGGGAAATTGTATGCGCTACAATCCAATTATTGAGATGCTTCTATTATTTACTTTTATTTGTAATTTGGTATATGATTTTATCAAATAGAATTAAGATCTGTAATACTGGTTCTAATATACTTTCAAGTATGAATAAATGATGAGTTTGCTCAAACCAATTTGTGAACATTCCCATGAGTTTGCTTGATAGTTCGATCTGAGAGGGGGTTAACTGATCAACATCCTCTATTTTCATTATCTTATCCCTTTCGTCATTGATCTTATCTTTAGTATTTTCGAATTCATCTGGAAAGTTTTGGAAAATGGTCGAGAAAGGAACAGTTGGTTCTTTATGAGCAATTTTATTTCTTATCTCATTTAGCAAATTCAAAGTTGTCTTGGCTTTTGATAATAATTCTTTATCACAGTATTCTAAAATATTTTTCTTTATGTAATTTGCATTTCCTTTTAGCAATCTTGTGAAATTTTGGTAAGGATTTGAATTTTTCTGATATTTCGTAATGTAGTTATCAAAATCTTCTGTTGAATTTTTTAGCATCAAAGTAAAAATATCATCAAAATAGACATCCAGATATGCATACATTGTGAATATAAAATAAGAAATAATTCTCTCATCTACATTAAATATATCCCAAAACTGTTCCATATTATCATTCGTATCATCTTGCTCACTGATATCAGGGCTTTTTTGAAATTCTTGAAGAGTCTTATAAGCATTTAACAACTCTTTATCTTTTTCATCATCCATTAGTGGTAATTGTTCCTCCATCATTTTTAACAGAATTGGGTTATTGGGTAATTCTGTGAAAAATCGAAGATTCCGAAAAATACCACCTACAAACATTGAGGATTGAACAAAGGTGAATAGATTATCATACTTTTCAATAAATGATTTCCCAATTCTTGTTTCAAATAATTCCAACCCCAATATTTCGGAATGTTTTAATTCGAATATTGTTTTCATTAAGAATACTTGTATTTCTTACATATTTAATTTTCCTATTCTAATCATAAATGAAAATTGGTTATACCATTGATTGATAAGAAATTATTATAAGTGATTTTTTGCCAATTCTACTAGTTCAGTGGTTGTTTTCTCTCTTAACTTTACATCTGGAATACTTCTGATCAAGGCGATTTTTATCTTGCTGCGCATCTTCCTTTGTACATCCTCCTTGAATTTCCAATCAATAATTGCCATACCTTTTAGTTCGGTAATTAAATCAATTGCAATATTCTTTACATCGATATTCAGTTCATTTTGAATTGTAATTCCAAGAGCTTTACCGAGCTTCTCATAAAACGCATATTGGGTCTCATCCATTCCCATTGCAGATGCTTTATTCCTTAAGGATCTCATTTCGAGAATAAGTGGATTAATTGCCTCAATAAACTCAGCATCTGTTAGTCTCATTTGCTTGTATTCCTGGATAATCTTTTCCAAACGTTGGCTTAGACTATCATAAAACTCTGGATTTTCTTTTCTTCTCTCACTTATCTCTTTCTTCATTGCATGCTCTGCAATTAATGCTCTAGCTTTAGATGATTTCCCGATGGTTTCAAGATGCTTATCAAAATCAGGAGATAGTATAGATACAGGTTGAACAATCAATTGAACCCCAGAAGTCCTCACATACTCATCTATCAATTCCTTTATTTTTTTGGCAATTTCAGAAAAATCTGTTGCTATACCACTTCTACCTGTATTTTTTAGATATTCAAGTAATTTTACAGTAAATATATAATCTGATTTGTATTTGTTAACTATAGGATCAGGTAAAACAACATCTAAGGTCCGTTCAAACTCCTTTGATTTACTAACAAATATGTCAATTGATTTCTGATCATTAGCTATGGCCTCTGTACAAGCATCAATGTCATCTAAATTATTGACCGATTGAAATAATGACATAACTTCAGCATGTGCAACTTCCAGATTTTTTACTGCCTCTGCAAAGGGAATGAGAGCATTTGCAATATCATCTGCATCAAATATGTCCAGAGCTTTCCTTAGATATTTAGAAATTCCAACGTAATCCACGATTAATCCATAGGATTTATTCTTGTATGTTCTGTTAACTCGGGCAATCGCTTGCAATAAATTATGGTCTTTTAGAACATTATCCAGATACATTACCTGTTCGATAGGTGCATCAAATCCAGTTAGTAACATATCCACCACAATCAATATTGATAATTTATCTTCAGGATCTTTAAATCTAGTAATTAACTCATCCTGATCTTCTTTCGTGGTCTTATATTTGAGTAAATCTCCATCATCATTTGCAGAACTTGAATATATTACAGCACATTCAATATTATGTCTTTCCTTTATTATTGCATCAAGCAATTTTTTGTATCTAACCGCAGTTAGGCGATCAATCGAAACTATTTGAGCTTTGAAACCATTAGCATGAATGTATTCCCTGAAATGTTTGTAAAGATCTGCTGCAACCTGTTTTACTCTACTCTCAGCACCAAGGATGTTTCGTAGTGTTGCATATCTCTTCCTTATTTTCTCCTGTTCCTCATCTGAATAATCTTCCAGCTCAAGTTCAAGCATGGCATCCATGGCTTTTTTCTCTACATGTAAATTTGGCAACCGACTTTCATAGAATATAGGAACTGTTGCTCCATCTTCCACAGATTGATCGATAGTATACTTGTCAATGTATGAACTAAACTTACTAGTAGTAATATTCTCTTTCTTAATCAATGGTGTACCTGTAAATGCAATAAATGTTGCATTTGGCATTGCTGTTCTCATATTGAGTGCAAGACCCTTATACTGGGATCTATGCCCTTCATCAGCAAGAACTATAATATTTGATGATTTTGCTAATTCTGGATAAATTTCTGCTCTATTCTTATCCTGGAATTTGTGGATTGTTGTCATTATTGTTTGACCAGGTACTTGGTCTATTTGACCGATAAGCTCCTTAAGATGATGTGTTGATTTTGCTTGGATTGGGCTTGGAAAATTACATCTTTTGAAAGTACCAGTTATTTGTTTATCTAGATCTATTCTATCAGTGACGACTACTACAGTCGGATTTTGAAGTTGTCGAATCCTTCTGAGCTTAACAGCAAGAAATAACATGGTTAGGGATTTTCCAGATCCTTGTGTATGCCAAATTACACCACCACGATTTTTAGTCATTTCTTTTTCTTTTGGAGTTTCTTCTGAATTACCCCAGTTTTCAAGTATTCGGTCAATTGTCTTGTTGACAGCACGATACTGTTGATATCTCGGAATTTTCTTTATTAATTTACTATCTACTACTTCGAACACAATAAAATTCTGAATTATATCAAGTAGATTTAATGGAGTTAGAACTCCTGCAATTGAAACATCCTGTGCTTTTGGCGTTTTACCTAGAATTTTTTCAATATCTGGGATTGTTTTTGGATAAGGATCTTTCCATTCAAGAAAATGCTGTATTGGTGTATCATTTGTTCCTATAAATGCCTGGACCATATTTGTTGCCATTAGTATTTGGGTATAGTGGAACAAACTTGGTGCACCTCGTTCTCTTTCCTGATAGCGATGTAATTGTTTTATTGCTTGTTCAGGTGTGCTGCCTGCTAATACTGGATTTTTAGCCTCTATAACAACTATTGGGATTCCATTTATTAAGCATATAATATCGCATCTAATCTCTTTTTTTGGACCAATGACTCTATACTGTTGAGTTACTATGAATTCATTATTTGTTATTTCATCAAAATCGATAATCTTAACTGTGTGTGGTCTGTTACCATTACCTAGGTCTTGCTTAACTGAGATATACTGTACTATCAAATCATGAATTTCTCTATTAATTTCAATATCTGATGTACTTGAAACTCTTGAAATCTTATCAGTTACTCTTTTAATATTTTCTTCTGAAATCCAAGGATTTATTCTCTTAATTGAGGACTGAAATCTTGGAATGACTACTGGTTCTTGTAATCTAGGACGTTCTTTCTCCAGTTTTCCAGGTGAGAAGTAAGTATAGCCTAGTTTCTGTAACAAAGAGATTGCTGGTAATTCTGTAAGTATAAGTTCATTCCATCGAGACAATTTTCCCTCACCTTGGGTTTTATTTGAATATTAAATCTAAATATTATAAATCATATTAGGAATATGTGAGAAAACGCTTGAAAATGTATATCTAATCTCGTTTATGATAACATTGCATAAGCATTCTTTCTTTTCCAAGAATAAATTGATAAATTTAATTCTCAAATTTTCAAATAAGTTGGTAAATGTTATTAATTCTCTTAATTTTATTTTGTTCTTCCAAAAACTCGAGATGAATATCAATGTTGTTCAGATGAGGAGACTCATTAGAAATAATGTAAAATGCATTGATGATATCTTCCTTTGTACAGTTTTCTCTTTTCTCAAGAAAATATAATATAAAATCTTCAATTACTATGGTGGAGTGAAGTACTGATTTAAATTCATTTTTTTCATCACATCTGACCAGATTTGTAAACTCCTTAAACTCCTCTTTTGTTAATGATTTTTCACTAACTGAAAAAATTAACCCGTGTATTAAAAGTAACGAAGCGATTATTATTCTTACAGCATTTTCAATTTCTGATGTGGATTTTATTAAAATATCCCAATTATCTTCTCTAGGATATTCTCCATTATGGAATAGATTATTTCGAAGTCCATACCAGGTGTTTAAGTTTGCTAAATTACTGTTGATAATTTTTTCAGTATTTAATTGTAATTCAGGATATTCTGAAGAAACTTTGTTTATAATGGATGTAAATTGACTAATAATTACTTTCTTTATTGGTAAATATGAATTATCAATACCTTCGAATAGTTTATTGCTAGCTTGATCAAAGGATAACGAAAATAGACTATTTTCTAATTCATTTTCAATTGTATCTTTTTGATTTTTAATTTCTTGTTTGACTGTATTTCTCAATTTAATCAATCCTTCAGGAGCAACAGTCCTTAAAGAAATTTTATCGAAAAAAGTCTCAAATGCTATCCACATATTCTCAAATGATTCAATTGGATCTGAACGATGTTGATATGATATACTATACTTTCTTAACGATCTAAGTATTTTTTGAAAATCTTTTTCATTTTCTCTACCGTTTTCTAAAGTTGAATGTAACTGAAACATTGATTGGATTAGGTTTTGATATTCATTAGGAAAAAGCGCATAGCTTTTATCAATTCTAATGTTTGTTGAAATTCCACTTCCAAAGATAATTGGTTCAAATAATTTTATTGGAAATTTAAAACAATAAGTATTGATTGATTGTATTTTATTTTTAATTTCGTTACTAAAATAACTTTTATGAATTGATGAAATAGGATATTCATCAGAACTCATAACAATTGAAAATATGGATTGTTGAGGTGGTAGTGCAAGTTTATTATTTACAATTCGCATTTTTCTATCATCAATTTTATACTCTCCTTCTGGAAAAATTGAATAGAATGGCCATGTTTCTAACTCTATTTTACGTTTTTTAGACATTTGTTATCATTATTGATGACCTTAGAAATTAATTAACAAAGATTTCTAGTATCACATATTTATTATACTATTATATTTCGGGAAATATTCAAGTAGAGTGAAGAATATCTTGAGAATTGAATCACTCTTCTTATTTTTTTTCTCATTTAATAATTTATAACAGTTTTTAATTTTGTTCTCGATTTTCATTTCATTCAACTTATCTGCATAATCTACACTTGTAAATAGAATATTATCTAAACACTTCTCGAAAGAATTTACATTAATTTTGGATTTTTTCAATGCATTTAATGAAAGATCATACCAACCTGAAATAAATGAAGCCAAGAATACTGACTGATCCCATTCTTTCGGTGATCTTAGTGATTTAAATAATAGAGCATTTAGTTCATTATCTTCGAAACTGCCTTGTTCAATCAATTTTGGTAATTCATAAACAATCCATTCAAATAATTCCGATACATTTTCAGTTGATTGTAATGTTTTGGGTAATAAAGGTAGGTAATTTTGAATTGATGTTTTTGAAAGATTAAAACCAGATAATATTGCATAAAATGGATCTGTTCTACCTGACTTAATATAAAATGGTAAAAGCGAATAGCTTGAATCTACATCCATATCAAAGTGAAATTCAATAATTTGATTAAACGCCCAGGATATCCAAGTTATGGTATTACCAAAAGTATCGAATATTGTTGTTGAAATTTTGTATAAATCAAAATCTGATCCAATTTCTTCTTCAATTTTCTTTTTGGTTAATTGTAAAGATCCATTTGAGAATAACCAACAATCAAGTAATTTTATTCTGTATTCGGGTTCAATTAAATTATTTCCATCAATACGTGCTTCATCAGGAATAAAAAATATTTTCAATAATTTCCGTCTTTGTTTCAATGATAAATTTAGAAAGGTTGTATGTTCAATAAAGGATATGTCCTCTTTAATTTCTTCAATAAATTTGATGTAATTTGTGAATGAAAGAGGATCTAAACCAGTTCTAAAACACAACCATCCCAATTCTGTTGCTTGTAAAGGACTATGCTCCATTAGTAACTCAGGTATTTTCTTGAAACTTGTAACAGTTTTTTGAATAGGCACTTTGAACTGATCTTTTCTGATAGGATCAATTTTGTTTATGAATCTATTCACATTTTTAGAATTTATTGCCCCATCGCAAACAAGAGAATAAATTGATGTTCTAAATTTTAAAATTTCATTTTCTGAATAATTAGCTGTTGGTAATTCATTTCGTCTTAGAGATTTTAGAAGTACAGGATGTACTTCTTCGAAGTTACTTGCAAATGTAATTTTTGGTTTAGATTTCACTTCCAAATGTTTATTGAAATCATCAGTATAGATAAATGACTTTCCAATTCCGCCATGAGATGCTCTCCCTGCTCTTCCAAACATGTTATTTATAGTTGATAATAGCATAGGTTCATTGTAATTCCCAGTAAATAAATATGGTTTTGGTATAATAACTACATCAACCGGTGTGTTTAATCCCTCTGCAAGCGTAGTCGTCGCACAAATAATTTTAAGCTTTCCTAGCTTTAATGATTCCTCAATTTTATTTTTTACATTTGGAGGAAGTCCAGCATGATGATAAGCGATACCTTTTGTGACAAATTTATTTAAATTATCGTCCTCTCCTAATTCTTCTCTAATAAATTCAACTAAATCTTCATTTTTTTGTGTTCCATTATATTTATTATAAAATGCTTCAGCATACTTTATTGTATCTGAACGTGAATTACAGAAAACTATCAAGCTTAATTGTTTTGAAGATCTATATTCAAGGAATTCAAACAATTTAACGGTGTGGTCAACATTATTTAATCGTTTAAATAGTGTTTCTAATTTAGTTTTCTCGATTATATCTTTAGAAATTGACTCAATTAGACCTTGTTTAACATCAACAGTATATGTCTTTAATCTAGTTGATCTCCATTCAGATCCTTGCAATTTAAAATTCATATACCCCCATTTCTCTACAGAATCAGGTTGTTCTATTACCGCAGATAATGCGAGAATAGGTATATTTGAGTATTTTAATTTAAATTTTAAAATAGAAATAGAATTGGTAAATTCTCTAGTGTTCTTACCCATTATGCCATGAGCTTCATCAATGATAATTGTCGATGGATGATTTGAGTTGAATTCCCCATTTTGATATAGAAGATTAAATTTTTCGGGAGTCATTATTAAAATGTTAGAAAATGACTTTCTTGCAGTATCTAATATTGGGTGGAGTTGTACACCTGAAAGATTAGACACAACAAAAGATGAAAAGGATTGACTTAAATCCTTAGATACTTGAGAAGCAAGAGATTTCATTGATACAAGATAAATTATAATATTATCTGGATTTTTTAATAAATGTAGGAATATCCATATTTCTGCGATCAAACTTTTGCCTGAGCTAGTAGGTTGATAAATAAAATATGAAGAATCTAAGTTTTGAAAATTTTTTATCGCATCAAGTTGAGGTGGCCACAATTCAAACATTTTTTTGTTAAACAAAAAATCTTGTAAAAACTCTATATTATCAATAAAATTAATATTTCTAACCAACCTTTTTTCTATACGAGGGATAATTCTAGACAATTCTCTTGGAAGTAGAGAAAATGATTTGAAGTCCCGATCATATAATTCTTTTGCTAACTCATTTAAGTACACTATCTCATTATTGCTTTCTTTTATTAGCCCATAGTAATATTGCAAATAATTATACAAGATTTCAGGAATTTCCAACATGAGTAAAAAAGATTCAAATTCATTTCTTTCATCAATACTTAATGGTTCAAGCTCTTCGTCTTTATCATCTTCAACATTATTTCCCATTAAGACTTCTAAATAATCATTCCTTAGTTTTGTTGTTTTCTGTAACAATTCATCAAACTTTACGATGACATTTGTATATCTTCTCATAAATAATATAACAGAGCTTAGTACGTTATCATAGACCATATGATTTGATGTTTTTATATTTTCTATTTTATCACAATATTGTTCTACAAGAGGAGTTTTTCCCGCAATTTCTTCCTCAATTGCGGCAAAAATCATTAATTGTTGACTTAGATCATTTGGAAGTGAGGTGTTACTCTCTAATTGCTCTATAATCTCAGCAAGTTGGTCTCTTAATTCAGCAATTTTATCCTTATCTAATATTCCCTGATAGGTTTGAATTCTCTCTAATTTTTCGATCATTAACTTTGCAGCCAAAACATTAAGAGATGAAAGAGTGCCATCTCTTGGACCTTCTCCAAAGAAATCATCTAAACTAGGTTGATTACTTTTTATTATCGCCTGAAATTCAAAATTTCTATAAGAGGAAAGCTTATTCAAATACGTTTTAACTGAAATATATGTAATACCTGTTTCATTATCAGAAATATGATTTATTGTATTATTTGAAATGCTTTAAACCTCCTTATTAAATCTTTGAACTTCTTTTCTTATATCTTGCGAATATAATATGATAAGTCCTTTAGGTAATCCATCTTTTTTTTGATTAAAACTCTTTAGAAAATTTGTAATATATTTATGGTCTTTAAATTTTAAATCTGTAACTAAAGATCCAGCTAATCTAATAGATGGGGTTTCTTTCTCAATACTTTTAAAGATCTCATTGGGTAATTTATCCCCCAAATTATTTAGTATTTGAAGTAATTCTTGTATCTCTTTATTTATTTGATTCTTACTTCTATTAATATATTTTTTAATTTTTTTAATTTGAGATTCTAAACTACTTTCAGTCATAGCCCCTTTAACTTCAAAAATAATAATTCCCTCAATACCAGATATGGAATTTTTATCTGAAAATGCAGTTATATCAATTCCTCTCTTAGGTGCTGTTCCAGTATCTGGATGAATCCATTTAATATCCATTTGCTCTGAAACTTTCCAGCTTTCTAATAGAAATAAATGAGTAGATGCTTCTGAATAATCTCCTAATGCATGCTCCATTTTTTGTTCATCACGACAACCAAATTTTACATTATATTTTTTTTCCATAATTTTAATTATACTACTTACTTGTTTATTTTCATTATTAAGGATATTTTCTTTTAATGATTTTATTTCTTCGATATTTGTATTTCGTAAAATTTCTTTACTAATAATTTTAGTATCTGAGATTTGGGGAGCAGGATATTTTCTGGATTTGATATTTTTGTTCAACATTAATCACCATTGACCCTTATTTTTCCAGTAAAAAGCTTCTGCATTAATGATTCTTTTAGTAATTTTAATGATGAAACTTCAGCATGTAAATCTTTTAAGTTCTGATCTACAACTTCTATTTTATCAATAATAGATTTTTGAACATCTATTTCAGGTAAAGGAACCGGGAAATTTTTCAGATCTGACATATTGATGCTTGCCAGATTACTTGTTTGTTTAGAATTTAGGAAGAAATATTTCTTAGCATAATATGTTTGTAAGTAATAGTGTAAAAACCGAGGTAAAATATAATTTTCATTGCATCTTACCCTGAAAATGTGATTTTGATGAATACAGGGCTGAATTTCATTATTCCATATTGAACCTCTACCTAATTTATCTGGATCTCCTCCTTCAGTCATTAGTATGTCATCCTTTTTTAGTTGATATTTTTGAAAATCTGATTCACTAACATTAACAATAGAAACATCTGAAAGATCGAAATGAGCATTTTTTACATTTTTAACAGTCATATAGGGTACTTTAATACCATCTGAAACCTTACTTTTTGAATTTTTTGTGAAACCTGATACTATATCAGAGAGATCATTCAATTTACATATTTTCCAATTTTTATCAGCTTTAGTATATCTAGAGATCATTAACTCTTTTGAATTATTATTATAAAGGAATTGCAATAAACCCATTTTGATTTTTTTCGTTTTTTTAATCAATACTTTTGTATCATTAATTGATTGATCGATATCAAATAATATTTGAGCAATAATTTCCTGTTGATTTGGATTTTTTGGAAAGAATACTGGAATATTTTTGATTCCATTTGAATTAATAGCTTCCTGAGTCGTCCCATAACATCTTAGATCCTTTTGATCATTAAAATAGCGAGTTGAAATAAAAAAATAAAAATATAATTTAGAGCCATGAAGAATTTTTAATCCAGCAAAACCAGTTGATAGGACTGCATTTTCTCTCAAGTATTTCGTATCGACCAAAAATTTTAATGTGTTTTTCATTTTTGCAAACCAGATACTATTTTCTTTAACTTCCATATTTGCTCTACTTGGTCGGTTAATAAATGTAATTTGAGACTCAACATTAGTTATAGCTCCGTTTTGGACAGAGCTTGTAGACAAATAGTCTTTCTTACCTTCAAATTTTGATATACCTGATCCCAGAATGTGAAAATATCTTTTGTCACCAAAAGTTGTGATGATCCAATCATTTCTCAATTGATGTTTATTTTTCAATAATTGCAATCTATTCAAATTTCAATTCCTCCAAATGTTTAATCACCAGCTTTACACTCTCTTTTTTTCTTGCAATAGATTCTTTCCATTCAGAAATTGCATTTGATAAGTCAATTTGCTCCTCGGGTTCAGTAATATCTACATACATGGTGATATTAAGAACAAAATCGTTATCCTTAATCTCATTTATAGAAGCAACACTTGCAAACCTTTCATATAAACATTCATTATTTTCAACTTCATCAAAAGATTCATATGTATTGACGATTTTTTGAATATCTTCATCTCTTAATAAATTCTGTGATTTACCAATTTCAAATCCTTCACCAGCATAAATAAAAAGAACCTTGTTTTTTCTTGATTTTTGTTTATTTTTATTTATAATTATTATACTACCAGGAATACTTGTACCATAGAAAAGATTTGATGGAAGACCTATTACAGCCTCAATAAGATCTTCCTGGAGCAGTGCTTTTCTTATTTTTCCTTCTGATCCTCCTCTAAATAAAACACCTTGTGGCATAACAATGCCTAATATCCCTTGATCATTAAGAGTAGAATACATATGTTGTAAAAAGGCCAACTCACCATATGATTTAGGTGGTAATCCAAAACTAAATCTATTAAATGGATCATTTCCGACATCTTCTATTCCCCAATTTTTCAGGGAAAAGGGTGGATTTGCCATTACACGATCAAATTTCATTAATTGGTTTTCAGAATTAATTAGCTTTGGATCTCTTATAGTATCACCTTTTTCAATTTTAGCATCTGGTAAACCATGCAATAATAAATTCATTTTACATATACCCCAGGTGTTTATATTTTTCTCTTGTCCGGTAAGTGTAATATCTATAGGTGGTTCCCGTTCATCTTTTCCTTGTCTCTTCCTTTGTTCTCGCAAATAATGAATTGTATTAATTAGGAAGCCTCCAGATCCAACGGTTGGATCATTAATCCGCATACTTTCTTCTGGTTTTAAAAGTCGAACAATTAGTTCAACAACTTTTTGTGGAGTATAGAATTCTCCACCTTTCTTTCCTGAATCATCAGCAAATCTACTAATTAAATATTCATATGCTCTACCAAGAAGATCAGGATCTCTCAAATTATTATTTCCTAGTGTTATCTCACTATAATGTTTTATCAATTTTGATAGAGTCCTATCCTTTAATTTTTCTTTGTCATTAAATACAATGTTTCGAAGAACTCCTTCAAGATTTGAGTTATTATCTTCAAGAGCTGCCATTGCCTTATCTAACTCTTCACCAATATTTAATGTCAATGAGCTAATTGGGGTAATTGCTTTCATATCCTCTTTGGTAAAAGTATCATCTTTATACCATCTTGCCCTTTTAGGAACAAAGAATTGATGCTGATCTGGATCATTCCATGCAAGTTCTTTATCACTATATTTATCCTCAAGTTCATGGGCATGCTCGACAAACACATCATTCATTCGTTTCAGAAAAAGTAGACCAAATATATAGTGCTTGTAATCAGAAGAATCGATACTCCCCCGTAAAATGTCAGCTGATGCCCATAAATGTGTTTCAAGTTCCTGCTGATTTATTATCTTAATATCCCATCACCTTTGAGAATAATCATAATTGGATTTGTTAATTTACAAACCTACCTCTGTTCTTTACGATAATTGTAACACAAAATTATAATTTCTCATCTATCTTGATTTTCATTAATTAATGGTCTTCCATAGATCCGAATATATCTACAATTTTGACATCCTGATCCTCTGATCCTATTTTTCACTTGAGCTTTCCAAGAGTATGAACAATTTTCACAAATCCACCAAACCTTATTATTAGACCCATATGAAACTTCGGATGGTTTACATGTGTTTTTATCTAAATCCCATTCATACTTCAATTTTGATTTCCATAATTTGTGGCTAGTCAAACTGTTTTTCTTACTTACAACTTGACCTGCACAACTCGGACAACCATCTCCTCTCGTTCTTCGTTTAATATGTGATTTCCAGGAATGTTCACATTTTTTACAAAGCCACCATACTTTCTTACTTGAGCCGTATGAATATTTAGATGGATGGACTGTATTTTTTGAAAAATCCCAATCCTTTTCTAATTGAGCATTCCAGGCAGGGTGATTAATTAAACAATTTACCTCATTGACTACTTTGCCTGCACAATTAGGACAACCTTCGCCCCTTGTTCGATTTTTTACGGGTGACCTCCATTTATATGAACATTTACAACAGTTCCAATTGATCTTAATATTGGAACCAAACGAGATTTCTTGAGGTTGTAATTTAATAACTTCAAAATCCCACTCACCATTTAGCAATTCTTTCCATCTAGGATGGTTAGTCAAACAATTCTCCTCATTTACAACAAGACCTGCGCATCTTGGACAGCCTGCACCTCGTGACCTATGATTCAATGAAGCATTCCATTCATAATTGCACATTTGGCAGATCCACCATAATTGCTCTGTACTTCCGTATGAATATTCTTCAGGTTTTTTTATGTTTCTTGCATAATTCCACTCATCCTTCAATATTTGCCAGCTTGAATGATTTGTAACCCTATTTAGGTCATTAACAACACTTCCAGAACAACTAGGACATCCATTTCCACGAGTTCGATCCAACACAGCAGTTTCCCACCTATAAGCACATATCTTACATTTCCATTTGATTCTTTCATGACTTCCAAATGTTAGTTGATCAGGACGTATTTTATTTGAATCATCCCAATCAACAACTAGATGAGGACTTCTCGTGAGATATTTGGTTTTAAAAACCAATAATATTTCATTTAATTTTGTCAATTGTCCTTAAATGGTTATGTAGAAGAGATAGAATGGCTTTGTGGTTGTGGTAATTTTCAAAATTTATGATTTCAGAGACTTATTACCAATTTGAATGTATTTTTCATAGTTAGGTGTAATTATTTCAGACTTAGCTGAAATTCGACAAACTCAATTTGATTTACTCATCAAAGGCTTCAATTTCATCGAGGTCTTCATAGGTCTTTCTGACGGCCAGGTGAACACTATCCTCATCCTTGGCTCCAGTACAGACCAGATTTCCGGATTTGAAGAGCAGAAGCAAGGTTTTTGGCTCTGCAAGTCTGTAAATAAGACCGGGGAACTGTTCTGGCTCATACATGGAATTATCTAACCACATAGAGGCGAGTTCTAGATTTATCTGTCTGCTATTGAAATTCCCAGAAGCAACTATGTTCTGAACGATAATCTCAGGTTTCTCAGTAATTTTAGTACCATTATCCATTAGGATCTCCATTACGGCATCAACAGCGGTATGTACCATCTCGGTTGATTTAGCACCAGTGATCACTAATTTACCGCTAGAGAAGACTAGGGAGGAAATTTTGGGGCTTTTGGTCTTCAGAATTAGACCAGGGAATTGTTCTGGTGCATAATTCACGCTTATTTCGTCGTGATCGATAAGCCGCTGATAGATGCTTACCAAATTTATATCCGTGAATAAGTTGACGGATGCAACGCAATTCTGGATCTTGATATCAAAGGTTAGGCCGTCTTCACGGTTTTTTATCTCATTTGGAGTTTCTTCTTTTTTTGCCATTTTAAACCCGACAAGCTAAAATTTTCACATCAATTTATAAATGATATTGTATATAAACTCAGTTTTTAATTTGAAATTGATTTATAAATAACTTATAAATAAATTACTCTTGGAAATAATGAAGTTAGATAAGGATTTATCTATAAGAATTATATGGTTTTCACCTTCTTGGTTACCCAAACACTACTTTTATGTAAAATCAATAATTGCTATACTTATGTACTTTAGGTCAGCAGCTCATCTATTTCTCATGGATGGGGAGAGAGTGCTCATGCTCAGACGTTACAATACAGGTTATGAAGATGGGATGTATTCACTTGTGGCAGGACATCTTGAAGGAAATGAAACAGTAAAGCAGGCCATGATGCGAGAGGCAAGAGAAGAAGTGGGAATAGAACTAGATGATAAAGAACTTGAGGTTATAGGTGTCATGCATAGAAAATCAGATGAGGAGAGAATTGACTGGTTTTTAAGTGCACATCGGTGGAAAGGAGAAGTAAAAAACTTGGAACCACATAAATGTGATGACTTACGATGGGTTTCGATTAATAATATGCCAGAGAATACTATTGCCTACATAAAACAAGCAAGGTTCAATTTTCAGCAAAAGATTTGGTTTGATACTTTTGGCCTTTAGTATACGCAGAATATGAAATGTAAATCATCATACCGTGTAATGTAGTAGTTAATGGCATAAGAATATACCAGTACTCAACATAGGGATCATACACAATCACAGGTAATCCTGAACTAATGTTAATAGTAACCCCAAATTCTCTAAGTGTTCTCGGAGAATCACCTCCGGGTACATCTGAGTATAGTAATCGGTATTCTCCGACAGGTAGAGTAGATTCGTTATAATTTACAAATATCATAAACACATCCTCAGTCAAACTATGAGGTCCAGCATTATAACGCTCGGTTGTAGATGAACTGATACAAGGGTTAATCCATGAATCATGAATAATACTTACAAATAATCCACAATCTGTTGGATGTGTGATCTTTACTGGGTATATATGAAAGTTAATCACCTCTACCTCTGTGTGAAACACAAAGTAACTGATGGATGAATCTGTCGGTATTTTTTCCCATTGAACATCTAGTATGCGAGTATAGATTGGAGGAACAAGATGCCATGGGAGTAAAAATGAAGACAGAAGAATAATGAGATATATTATGGAGAATCGCACCACAATTTTGTGCGAGAACAGGACTTTGAACTTATTCTTCATACTATTACTCATAATATGTCAATAGAGACAAATCTATTAAAATGCTTATAACATCCCCGGTCAGAAAGTTTTTTTATTCCTGAATTGAATTTTATGTGATGAAAATATTTGGAAAGAAAAAATCTGCTGAGAACAGACTCGATTATGAGGAGTATGGTCCCTTATCCAAGAAAGAAGATCGTGAGAGGGTTCCACCTGGACAGTATCTTGCGAAACGATGGCCAGTCCTCTCCGCAGAACGACCACCTAAATTTGATGGGGAGAATTGGGACATAACAGTTGATGGGTTAGTTGAAAACCCAGTTACATGGACATGGAAAGAATTCACTTCATTACCCAAAACTACACAGACCTCAGATATCCACTGTGTTACCACTTGGTCTTTGCTAGATCAGAAATTCTCTGGTGTTTCATTCAAGACAATTTTGGATATTGTTCGACATAAACCTGAGGCAAAATATGTTACTTTTGAGGCAAAATCAGGATATACGACAGCCATACCACTTGCTGAGGGGTATCTGTATGAAGATGATGTGCTCCTGGCATATGAACATGATGGTAATCCTTTGGAAAAGGATCATGGAGGACCATTGCGATCCCTTGTACCACAATTGTATTTATGGAAATCTGTGAAATGGCTCACAAAAATTAGCTTCAAGGAAGTTTGGGAAAGGGGATTCTGGGAGGAACGTGGGTATCATCAAAAAGGAGATCCTTGGCTCAATGAACGATATTCCAGAGATGAACCAGTAAAACGACGAGATGCAAAAATTCAATATAAGGATTAAGCTAGTTCAACATCAATAGATATTCCACGATGATCAGATACTGTCTCATCACCATAAATGACAGCAGTGTTGGAAATTGCATTCCATCCATCAGTTAGCCAAATATAATCTATTCTTGCATTATCCACGAGATCCTTGAAATAGTAAGATGTAAAGGCAGATGGATCTCCACCTGCGAGTACCCAACCATCCTTATACGTGGAATTGAGCAAATTGAACCCCTCATCATCTGTCAAATCAAGACCTTTCTCCTGAGCGATAATTGTATTGAAGTCGCCACAGAGGATATATTCACCTGTAGTGGTCAACTCAAGGATTTTATTAATCTGTGCAAGTTGATCTGATTCTGATTGGAAGGTGAGATGAGTGGCAAGTATATTAGTATTACCAATTCCAGGAACATCAATGGTTGCAATAACTGCGATTCGTTGCAAGGCATCCTCAGAGGGTAGGAATACTACTTCATGAGATAGTATCTCCCATTTGGATAGTATAGAGACACCCCAAACATCATCCTTAGTATCCGAACCATAAACATACTGCATTTTTAATGAATTGGCCAACCATTTTACTCCATGCTGGTTCATACTAGTCATCCGATTTCCATCAGATTCTTGTAGAGCTATAATATCAGCACCACTATCTCTGAGTATATCCCTCACCTGCACTAGATTATCATGTCCTCGTGTTCCTTCATCATAGTACAAATGAATGTTGTAATTCAATACTCGAATGGAGTTAACATCAACTGGATCATCGATTGAACCAGCTAAATCATATATTAAGATAGATGATATAGATATTAGTGATAGAACCATTAATCCAATAAAGTAACCTGATATCTTCATAATTCTTGCCTCCTCAATGATCGTAATGCACTTATGGGAAGTATGATACCCAATAAAAACATGAAATGTGTGGCATTTCCCCTAAGCAAGGTTGGTAATGGCATCTGCGTCCAATATGGCGTTCCTATCTGCAAAAACAAGATGGAAATAAAGAGAAACTGCATACCACCCAATTTAGCACCTAATCGACGAATGGAAGAAGTTCCCCTTTCTCTAATTCCAATTCTTAATGCAGATAGAGCCAAAATTTGTATCAAGAGTACTGATAGATAATAGAGAAAATGTACATCCACATACACGAGTAAACTCAGAACTACAATATACAAAGCAAGTACTACTATTTTTGGATTCTTCTCCTCAAATTCAAAAATTGAAAGGATATACGTACCTATGACAATTGAAACCAGATTGAAGGTCAGAATTAGAGTAGGATTAGTAACCAACCATGTGGATAGAACAGATGGGTTACCAATAAATACCATTTCGATGAAGATAAAAGACAATAGCGATGAAGTACTTCTTAGATCTCCATCATATGTAAAGATCTCATTTATGCTAATATCATATCCAAGCACACCCCATGAGAAAATTCCTGTTACTAATAAGATATTACCAAATAGAGTTGCATATACAGATGAAAAATTTAACAGAGAAGAGATCATAATATTGCTGACCAATCCGATGGCAGCTGCAAACACAAAATCTTTACCTAGTTTCAATAATGTACTAATCATCACTGGTAGTACAGACAGCTGAAATAACACGGCAAAGATCAGAGATACTGCTGGATAAGGTATTAGGGTAAGTAAAACTGATAAGCAGCTCAATACTATAGTTCCTTGCAGAAAGAGCCTTGAGTGTGGATAAATACGGTTGTATATCAAGGAATAGAGAAAGCCACTCATGGTCGCAAAAAAAAGCAGAACTGTCGCATTTAATCCCCCACCACCAAAATTTAAGATGAATACCATTGAAACGGTGCGAACATACATTAGTATGTAAAGGAGTATAGTTAATCCTCCAAATATCACCAATTTCTGCTCATCTTTCTCAAACATTAAATTATCTTAAAATCGATTAATATATAAGGATTTTTGATTCACAAGAAATGGCAAACATAACAATTTAATTTGTTTAGCCATTCTTACAATGTAATTTATCATTACCTAATTTTTGTAATTATTTCATCTCAGATGGTAATTCCATGCATATTATTCCGTTGATTTTTTATAATTGCTAACTAGTAAATCAAATATTGATGTTTTATCGTGTCATCTCAGGCATAGTTGGCCTAGTGTTTCTCTCAATCTCGATTTTTTTATTTATTGAGGATAATGATAACTTGGCTAAAGTACTGCTCTTTTTGACTATTTTTCTCTATATTACAGTATTCTATATATTCAAATCCTTGTATTACAAAGCTGAGAAAGCAACATTTAATGAATTATTTTTTGTACTCGGGCTCCCCATAATTCCTGTACTGCTGAGTATAGTCGGTTATGTAGTGAACTTGGAGGATATACTCGATTTTGAATCACCATTAATCATGACTGTTACACATTTTGAATCTGCAGAATTACAGCTTTCTGTTGCTTCTTTATTTTCCATTCCATATTATCTATTTGCATTGTATTTGCTTTTGAGAACGTTTTTAAGATACAAATTCATTCGATATACGCCCTATAGTTCAGGAGGAATACCCCCTAAGCTCTTTGGGATAGTGATAGCAATTGGTATCGGAATTTTTTATATGCTCATCAGTTTGTTTATTGCTGATCTATTACTTCTATTTTTTGGAATAATGTATTTATGCACTGGGATACTCAGTTTCTTTGCTTAACAGCATCCTGCATCGCCAGAGCATGAACCACAAGAGGCAGCAGCTTGAGCTAATAGATCTGTATTTGGACTGGTAATTTGAAATCCTGTTTTCTCATCACTTTGAACAAAATCAACCGTTGCATTCTTCAGATAAGGATAAGAAATTTTATCTATTCTAACTTCTAAATTTTCGACTTCACATTGATGATCCTCATCTGATTTACGACTATCAAGAGCCATACCAAAGGATATTCCAGTAACTGATGACTGTACATATAATCGTAGGAATAAATCATCTTTATTTTGTGCCTTGATCACTTCTTTTACCTGAAACATTGCTGTTTCAGAAATAGTGACAAAAGGCCCATCAGTATCTTCAACAACTGGAGAAGCCATACTTTTATTGAGTGGGAGTTGATCAGAATCCATATAGTTCAAATAAATTATCTCATTCCATATTAAAAAGGTAAGGTTTATTTCGATTATCTTAATACTGACAAAATGTATAGGATTTTCATCATGTCCTCGAATTTTCAATAATTTAATTTTTAAATAATGAAAAATGAAGATTCAAGCCATGAATGGGAAATATTTATGCATAATATATTTGTAATCGGAGAACACAGATACATTTCCTTTGAAATTTTCTAACTCAGTATCGAATTTTCTTGAAAATTCCAGTGTAAATCCTTGTAATGCGGATTTTAACAGATAGGTGCTCTCTTGTACTTCAAGAATAGCGATAATATTTTTCTGCTTAGAGAAAATCATGGTAGAACTACTAGATTTCATAATTTCTAAATTACCTGAGGACATTGTCATTTCCTGAAAAACACTATTTAGAGTTGTTGCCATACCAGATACCAAAATATTAGTATTCTTTTCTCCCGCATACTTATCTGATAGAATTTCTTCTACTAGTGTTGGGCCGCTCTCATGAAGTAAAATGATCCTATAGAGCTCTACGGGAGAGGAATATGCAAATCTAGGATTATATATGTATACAGCTAGTAGTATGATGAATGCTGGTATAGTCGTGATAGCAGCAGAAATATCATGACCTGTAAAATGTTCAGAGAATTCAATTAATGATACCACGAGGAAGAGACCCATTGAGATAAATAATCCAATGGAGAGTATTCTAATTTCAGTTGTTTTGGAAAATACTGCCATTTTGAAATAGACGTAGAGCATAAAACTCCAAACCATGATCGAATAAACATCAAAGGGGAATTCCCAATACGGCACAGGAGCCTTTGGAAATATCCAGTTTTCAGGATTTGCATTCTCTGTCAATGGATGAATGAATCCTGATAATTGGAATCCCAAATATATTCCCAGTGAAAGAATAACAAAAATCGCACGGCTCATTTTTGGTTTTTCTGATATTGCCATTTCACCATAGGAATATAATGCAAGTAGTGACGCAGAATAGGCAATGAAATGGCCACTGTTAACTGCATCCCAAAATATTCTTTGATGGGTCATATGGATTATTATTATCTCCCACACCACTCTAACTAAAGCTAAGAAGATGACAATTATCATCCATTTGAGAGGTTTGATCCCCCGTTTTAGCATTTGATATGTCAACAAGAGGGCTAGAATCAGGAGGAATAGAACTTGGGTGTAAAGAAGATTGATATACTCCATACTGATAAAATCATTGCATTTATTTATGAATATATCGCAGGATCTGATTATATATAACTGCAATTCTTACTCTTTTGTGTGAAGGATCCTTAAGAACTCGGATAATTTTGGTGGTACAGCAGGTATCAATTCTTCATCATCAAACAACCCTACTTGTTTTAGAGACGGACAGATATACCTGATATCACAGTATTGACAGTGCTTTTTCACAGGCCTAGTGGGCCAAGTATCAAAAATTGACTGTTCTCGTTCCTTTTTTACATTGTGTTCAATTCTTGACACGATCTTATCAAAATGACTGAGGATTTTATCCACCATTCTAGATTCAATAGGGATAACTTTGATAGACCGAGCTAATCGAAACTGTTCTGATAATTCAGGAACATCATTAGGATCATTTTTATTTGACATATAATGCATTATTTTTTGTCTATCATCATCAGTCATTTGCTCCAGACCTCTGATGGAGTTTCCTTTAAGAAGTTCATCTCGCATGGTTTCCAATTCTATACTAAAAGGATAGAGATCATTAAGGTATACCAGAATTCCAAATTTCGGTAAAATGCCTGTTTTTTGTTTATATAACCAGCCATATTCAATTATCTGCCAGTAATGAGCTTCTTCGATATCAGATTCATCATCTGGATAAGATGCTCCTTTGTAGTCAATAATCGTTGTTCCTTCAGCCTGTATAAGTGTTCTATATTTGTGGTGAATATCCTGAAAATTTAAGATAACATCAGTTATTCCTTTTAGAAAATAATACTCCAAATCAAGACCTGGAATATCAATTCTTCTCATACTACTTAATTTGAATTCTAATTCATCAATATGTGGGAAAAGGAGAGGTCCAAGTATCTTGATAGCAGCCTCTGCTCTCCAACTCGCTCTTTTTTTATGTGGATGATTGATATCAGAACAAGCACCTCTCTCTGTTTCGCTTTCATTATGAGGACAGAATATGTCAAATGGTGGAGTGAATCCTTCATTAGTTAACTGATTGAAAACTGAAAACTCAATTGGTCGAATATGATCTTTCCAATCTAGTCTTTCGATTTGATCAGCTGAATAATCCTCAAAACGAGAATAGGCGACACTCAATATACGATGAATAAACATTCCATACCAAAGTTGCCCATCATAAGCAGATTTCCATCCTGCTCTTCTATGCATACGATATTGAAGGCCACATCTGACAAAACCTATTAAGTCACCAACTAAAGAATATGTTGGTAATGCTGATTTTTGCTTTTTTCCCTGGATCATTGGCTGTCCTCCCACCTGAAACATTGTGAAAAAAGTGAAGTAATGATTGATTGTCTGGTATCATGCAATGTAATAGCATCCAAGGAATGCAGATCTTTGGTATCACCTAGTGCTACATTGTACGCTTTACTGGTTGGGTCATTAAATATGGTGAAAGCATTCTCAGTACCTACGAGTACAAGTACATATTGTGCCCGACTATATGCAACAAAGAATTTGCGAATGACATCGGCATAGGAATCTGAAACTGAGTCGAACTGTTGAGGAGAGAATTTTGAAAATTGAACAAGATGATGATTGACTTTAGTGCTTGTAGTTGATAGATGTGGATAGTAAAGATGATCCCACCAGTGTTTGTCAGCATCAATATCATCTTCTGTCACCATGGAACCGACATCCACAATAACTATGGGAAATTCCAACCCCTTGGCCTGATGAAAGGTATTGAAACTTAAGTGATTTTCTGGAATATACTGATAAAGTGATTCATCAACATTGATATCACCTTGGATAGCCGGTAAAAGTATATAATTCAAGATATTAACTTCTGTCTCTCTCCACACCTCAGGATCATCCACATCAAATATTACAGAAATCCCACTAGGATCTATAGATTGTAAATCCTCAACCTGCTGTACAATTGTAGAAACATAGATAATTCCCACGGGATCAGATAACAGTTCTGGAAAGTAGGTTAGCAAATTGTAGACTAGTGAAAGAAAAGAAATCTTGAATGATTTCCAGGGCTCATCTAGTCTGGTTTTCTTATCTCTCCATAAATACAGGTACTTTTTCAAATCCTTATTCCTCCTGAGATTATTCTTCAGAAAAATCGATTTTTGGTCCATAATCTTGATATACTCTGATTCATCAAGCAATGATTTGACGGTTAGTAAGGGAAAATCTATCATCAAGATAAGTGTCAAAATATAATTCTGAAATACTCTATTTTCTGTTGGATCCTCCCCTCGAGGGTTAAATACCTGAATGGAATTATTTTCCAGTTTTCTTCGCAATTTTCCTGCAAAAGTAATCATATATTGCTGATGCTCCTTGATATAGATGCGCTCTCTCACAGAATTAGAAAGAAAACTAATGTTTGATGCCTGTAAATCTGAATCGATCTCATATTTTATACCTTTGATATAAAATTCATTAGATAATAGTTTACTCACAAATTTGGATACTTTGACAGCAAGGGCGTTTTGATCTATCGCAGAAATCCGAATTATTGGAGGGTTCACAACAATAGTTGACTTTTTTACCAATATAGGTTTGTCCCCATATCTCATAGATTTATAGAATGAAAAGGAATCAAGATACTGATTACAAAAAGATATAATATTTTGTGTTGATCGATAATTATTTTTCAGGTTAAAAATCTCAATTTTAGATGTTAGGAGTGGGAATAATTTAGAAAATCGCTCGGAAAATTGTGTGAATATCTCCACATGAGAACCTCTGAAACGGTACAAAGATTGATCATCATCCCCAACTATAGTCATTCCTTTATTTCTCGAATGAATACAGTCAAAAATTTTTAGATAGGTTAATTCCTGTAATAAATTCGTATCTTGATATTCATCTATGATAATGTAACGAAGATCCTTGATTAAGTCAATAAAGGTATTCTCTCTCAATTTTAAGGATGAGGGAAATACTAACCTAATAAGTGCTGGAGGGAGTGTTTTTTCACCTATAATTAAAAGAAAGAATAGATTTTTTATACTGTGTGTATGACTCTGTTTTCGTTGAATTTCAGCATACACTGCCTGAAGAACTGAAATGATCCTCCTCTCAGCCTTTTGTGTCAGAAGATTCGGGTCTACAAGATTCTGAATAATTTTATCTCCATACTCTTCGACAATTTTGACAACAGTATCTGCAGTCACATCATTTTTCTTCATTGATTCAAAAACAGAAAATTGTTCATTATAGAAATCAGATATTTCTTGTAGTTCAGGCAATTCCATCTGATTAATATGTCTTTTTAACAATATTCTGAAGGCAGCAGAGCTAATTATATCAGAATTGATACCATCTTTAACTAACAATTGATTGACAAAATCCTTAATGATACTATCGAGAGTTCCGATTCGGATGCTGGCAAAGTTGATGAGATCGATTTTGGTTCTCTCTTGAGTAATTAGATAATTATGTATAGTTAACCCCCAAGATTGAATTCTGCTTTGAAGCTCAGAAGCAGCTTTTCTTGTAAATGTAGTTGCAATAATGGCCTCTGGTTTTATATCTTCTACAAACAAGAGATATAATATTCTAAGTACGATAGTTGTAGTTTTTCCTGTTCCAGGCCCAGCAATGATAGTTTGGATTGAAGTATGATCCGATATAACAATATTCAATGATTTTCTATCACCATCGATTTCAAGAATATTGTTAATTATGTCAAAGAATTCGAATTCAGAAATCATTTTTGGATCTATTCCCTCATATGTCAGTAGTTCGCTGTCATTAATTAATACTTTGATCAAATGGTTTCCTTTTTGCACTTCTCAATCAAGTGCTAAAGCAAGAAAAATTTAATTCTAAGTATGCTATTGTGTTAAAATATCCTAGAAATTATAATATCATGAAATTATTTTTTTTTAGTACTATGGTCAATAGAAAGGTAATCGATCAACATTGTTTTTATCCTCATAGAGAGAATTCTAATATTCATTTCTGTATATCAAAATATGGAGAGAAAACTCATTTTCTCAACTCTAATGATTGTGATATTTATCATCACGATGATTTTCTTAACCCCATTGTTACCATCATTATATAATCAAACGTCAATAAACATATTAAAAATAAGCAAGGCATATCCAAACTTGACTTTTGTCGATGCAACAGATATGAAGCAAATGGGAGATAAAATGTATATTGGCACACAGGATGGTCATATTTATACTTTCGATCATATAACGAATGTAAGCACATATGAGGAATATTTAGACATTGAGGGAAGGGTAGAATCAGGCGGAGAAATGGGTTTGTTGGGTTTTGCCTTCCATCCTAACTATGAAGAGAATCATCTTGTTCTAGTTGATTATACAATTAAAATAGATGGAGACCTCTATACAAGAATATCATCATTTGAGGAAATTAGTAATAAACTAGATCCAAATACCGAGTTTATCCTAATGCAAATTCATCAACCATATAACAATCATAATGCGGGACAGATAATTTTTGATTCAGATGGATATTTATTAATTACTCTTGGAGATGGGGGTTCTGCAGGAGATCCTCAAAATAATGCGCAGAATTTAAAATCATTACTAGGTTCAATTTTGAGAGTGGAATATACAGGAATTGGAAATTATTCAATTCCAGAAGACAATCCATTCAAAGGGAATACTGAAGGATATTATGAGGAAATTTATGCTTTTGGCCTACGAAATCCATGGAGAATGAGTCTAGATAAATCCACTGGATTAATATGGATAGGTGAGGTAGGACAAAATTCATTCGAAGAAGTAAATATTCTCCAAGCAGGAGGAAATTACGGTTGGAACGCCAAGGAGGGATATGAATGCTACAATGAGGTTCCCTGTAATGATCTAAACCTGATAGATCCAGTATTTGTATATGATCACTCACTGGGAATATCAATTACTGGAGGATTTGTTTATCATGGTAATGAAATGGCTGAGTATAAAGGAGTTTATTTTTTTGGCGATTATGGCTCGGGTAGGATTTGGACACTGGAAGAAAAAAATGGTGAATATGTGGATGCTCTAATTGGACAGTATTCATATAGAATAGTTTCTTTCGCTCAAGATAATGATGGGGAGCTATATATTCTTACTCGATCTGATAATTACATATACAAATTAGGTTACGATTGAGATCTTAATTTATTATAGGACAGAATCATTAGAATGAATATCGATGTTGAAGTAAGTGCTGAACCCATGCAGTACAGACAGATAGCTTCTATTATTACTAGTTGCAAGTAAACAAAATAACTAGATGCCAGAAATCCAGTTATTCCACCCGCAAGCAAAGGATGGGATAGATATTGTCGTTTCTCATTATACATATTGAACAAAATAAACATTCCAAGATAAAATAAGAAACCCCAAACAGAAAGTGGAATGGTGAATACCTTAGCGTATTCTGTTGTAAGAATATATCCACAATCAACAGGATAGCCTAAAATAGGAGTAGTTTCCTCACATACTCCAGAATTATTGAAAGTAGCATCCATTAGAATAAGTGTATCGACTATCCCGATTCCTGAGAGGATAATGCCTATCACTTCTCGTTTCATATGGTGCAGTATTTTGTAGAGTATTTTAACTAATACAATTAAAGAGAAAATTTTGATTTAACTTATCCACGAATTCGAGTATAAACAACAAATACAACAACAATTACCATAACTGCCTGAAAAATGGGATTGGTAAATAACCTGGAGATCCATGAGTCATCATTACCATTTCCGCCTGAAGTAGATGCTTCAGGAGAGGTTGCATCAGAATTCTCCTTTACATAGGTTTCTATTGCATATGCAATGGTTGCTTTCTCTTGGTACCCTTCCCATCTTTCAAGTACTATACCTGCCTTATCGAGTAAGAAAGATGTTGGGGTATGAGTTATTGATAGAGTATTTCGTAAATTACCATCATCAAGTCCAAATAACCATCCTCCTCCTCTTTCATTTACCCAATTTTGAATGCTGGCTAATGTTTCAGAGCCCGTAAATACTCCAACTGAGATGAACTGTAAATCATTCTTGTACGTTTCATATAGGCTAGCGACTACTGGGTGAAAAGTTTCACAAACGCCACAATCGGTCCAAAAGCCTTCCAAAAACACATATTCTCCCTCAAATGAAGCGTAGGTTACTGTACCACCATCAATTGTAGTAAATGACCCTGAGATCACATAAGCACTAGTTTTTGATTGACTAACTAGAATTAACATACATACTAGAATAAATTGAATTGTAATTTTTTTCATCAGTATTGTAACTGTAATTTTAGGATTAAAATGTTTATCTATCAGCTCAATCATCTGTCAAATGCCTCCGAATATCTTAAAATCAACTCCTAAGTCACCAACACATCTAAACTCCGAAGGTTTTAACGAGATTTTAAATGCAATTCAATTTTTTGACACATAATTAAAGAGGTCAGTTGATGGTTAGATCAAAATTGCTCTTAATGATTTACATACTAATTATAATATCAGTTCAAAATAATTATAGTGCAACAGTAACTGATTCGTTTGATAATGGACCATATACCTACCTCTACTCAGGAAATTTGACATCAATTCAAATTGATGGAGAATTAACTCCTGGAGAATACCCATCAACTATAACATTATTAGACAATGGAGATAATTATGTATCTGAATTATCTTGGATGCATAACTCTACCCATTTAGCAATATATCTACATTCTAAGGGAACAGGATGGGTAGCAATTGGGTTGGGAGAAAAAGGAGTAAGCATGGCTGGTGCAGATATAATTATGGCAGCCATGGTAGACAATACATTACATATACAAGATATGCATAGCGAAAGTCAAGATTCTCCAGATCCAGATGAATTGAGCTCCATAAGTATTGCAGCTGGGAAGCAGGGAGAAGACTGGACTTCAGTTGAATTTATTCTACCCATGCAGTCAGATGATGATGAGGGAAACGATTTTAATTGGATTGTAGATAGAGAATATGGATTCTTTACTGCATTTCATAATAATCAAGATGATTTTAGTGATACTCATACTGCTCATTCACAGCGACATACTGTTCAGGTTCTTGATGCCACAGTGCCATACCCTGGTACAGTATCTCTACAGATACTAGCAAATGAAACTGTTGATGGTGTTCAGTTCGAAATAGAAGCTAATAGTGATACAATCAATTGCAGTGGATTAAAAATCGGAATTTATGAGAAATCATATTTTGGAAGAGCACTACTAGAAGTTGTAATATTAGATATCTCAGGGACTGGATTATTGGATCTTGAATTGATAAAGGATGGTGAGATCGAATTTGTAGCAATTTTACCTGCAAGTCTCCAATACACTCGGGCAGAAGCATCCATAGCAATTGATTTTGAATCAATGGTTGATAGTGAAGCAAAATCCTTTGGTGATCTCAGGGATATATATGGGGAGCATATGATCAGAAACCTTCTACTATCACTTCTAGTAGTCTCGATATTATTAGTACTTTTCAAATACTATAAAACGATAAATGATTTGAGAATTATTAGGGGAAAGACCATCAATGAAGAAGTAGGGCAAGTTCGCAGAAAAGTGTTAAAATATATAGGAATAGCATCCCTAGGAATTACTCTTCTTAATTTTAGAGCTGTAGGTGATAGGATGATGCGAACTGTGGATGAAATTGATCGACCCTATCAACAGTGGCAGATAGAGGATTCAGAATGGGTTATGGTTATAGATCTGAATGCGTGTGATGGATGTAAGGATACAGATAGACCTAGATGTACTCAAGCATGTATAAATGGTCACTATACCCCAGATACTCATGAGTATATCAAAGTATTCGAGATCATTGATGATTTTTCGGGTGAGCCTTATTTCTTCCCTAGACCTTGTCAACAATGCAGAGATCCACCTTGTGTAGATGTATGTCCAGTTGAAGCAGCATGGCAACGAGATGGGGATAGATTAACACTGATTGATACAAATAGATGTATAGGGTGTAGATTATGTATGGCTGCATGTCCCTATGATGTGAGGTTCTTCCACTGGGAAGAAAATCCAAAAGGAAATTCTATACCTGTTGATGCTCTTTACTCGCAGATGCCATTCTCTCTAGTACAAGACAAGGGAGTAGTAAGTAAATGTGAGTTTTGTGGGTTGCAATTTATGGGACTTCTTCCCCATTGTGTGTCAGCATGTGATGAAGGTGCAATTTATTTCGGCAATCTCAAAGAGAATATGGTGACTAATTCTGATGGCAAAACCGTAATGCTCAATGATTTCCTAAAAATTCGTGGAGCTTACAGATGGAAAGAAGAATTGGGAACTGATACAAGAGTCTATTATTTGCCTAAACAGGAGGGTTCATCTTGAATCGAGAGAGAATTGAACAATCATTCTTCAAATTTGGTCGAAAGACCCTCATAGTTGAATTATTTTTATTTCTAATAATGTGTATAGGCTTGGGGAATTATGTTATGCAACTAAAACAGGGATTAATCTTGACTGATTTATCTCAGAAGATTTTTTGGGGAGTGTATATCACTAATTTCATCTTCTTCATAGGGATCTCACATGCTGGAACTCTTATTTCAGCCATCTTAAGATTAACAGAAACCTCGTGGAGAGCACCTATCACAAGGATTGCGGAAAGTATTACGATATTAGCACTTCTTTTTGGTGCCAGTTCAGTTTTAATAGATATGGGACATATAGATAGAATCGGCAATATGTTTGTATCACCCAATCTTTCATCCCCTCTCATCTGGGACCTCATCTCAATTCTACTTTACCTGATTGGAAGTACAATCTTCTTTCTTCTTCCACTTATCCCTGATGTTCATTATTACCAGGATAGATTACCTGATAAACAATCAATACGCCGTAAAATCTATGCTTGGTTGGCCCGAGGATGGTCTGGAAATGAGGAGCAGAACCAAATACTATTGAGAAACATCAGATCCATGAGTATTATAATTATTCCAGTAATGGTATCAGTGCATACGATAATTGCATGGATCATGTCTCTCACATCAAGAGTAGGTTGGAGTTCTACGTTATTTGGACCATATTTTGTCATAGGAGCAATATATTCAGGGATAGCAACTATTATTATGGCAATGGCTCTTTTTACACATTTTTATAAACTTGAAGAATATATCACCAAGGATCATTTTCTTGCCATTACCAAGCTCCTGTTATTACTTTCTTTATCGTATTTCTATTTTACACTCAGTGAGTACCTCACCCTTGGGTACAAATCTCAAACAGATGAAATTGAGCTATTACACAGCCTATATTATGGTAAATATGCTTCTCTATTCTGGATATTTAATTTCATTGGAATAATCATACCCGTGATAAGCATGCTTGTTATATTCAAGTATAAGGAATACCTGAGTACAACACTTATTCTTTGGATTACCTTCATTATAGCCCTTCTAGTAAATGTGGGAATGTGGATCAAGCGATACCTAATTACTGTGCCTACACTGGCTAGACAGAGTATTAATGAAGGGTGGCATGATTATTTCCCTTCATCAGTTGAAATATGGATATCCATCTCCCAATATGCAGGATTTGCATTTTTCTTAATACTACTCTCAAAATTATTCCCCATAATCAGTATATGGGAACTTGAAGCAATGGAGGAAAATTAATGGAGGAGTATCCACCTAAATGTCCACAATGTGGAAGTAGAGATATAGAAATCGAGACGGAGAGAGAATATACAGGTGGTGGATTTGCTGATAGTTGGGATAATTTCTACTGTACAAAATGTGGAAATGAGTGGAGAAGTAATACTGAATCGGGATATTGTTAATATTGATTAGTTCCAACAATATTACAACTATTCATTTAACATTGATGAAGAAGGCTTTTTAATCAAATTCGAAACAACAAAATTGTGGAACTGAAAAACAAAATATACTATGGTTTTGGCGATATGGCAGTATCTATTCTGTATTTTGCCGTTGGAATTTTCTTTATTTATTATCTGACTGATTTTGTGGGCATGGAACCAGCACTTGCAGGTTTAGCTTTTTTCTTGGGTAAATTATGGGATGGGGTTAATGATCCAATTATGGGATGGATATCAGATAAGAGTAAATCAAGGCATGGTAGAAAAAGAGTATGGCTTCTATACGGTGCAATTCCATTTGGGCTTAGTTTCACCTTCCTGTGGATGATTCCAACTCAAGCATCAGTTGGAATACAGTTTGCATTAGCAGTCATTGCAATGCTATTCTTTGGTACTATGTACACGGTGGTTGTCGTTCCTTATATGGCTCTCGTACCAGTAATGTCTGACGATTATGATGAAAGAACCCAGATTACGGGTATCCGAGCCATGCTCTCTACCCTAGGAACTATTCTAGGAGGAGGGATTGCATTGGTTGTTAGTGGATTGAATGATATCAGAGGAATGGGGTTCATTTTTGGTGGTTTTGCAGCTGTTATGATGTTGGTTGCGGCCCAAGGGGTCAAAGATGTAGAATTGGATGAACGAAACCAAAATAAGATGATGATCGGCAATTTCTCACAGTATATTCAACTTGCCAAGGATAAAAATGTAAGTCTGCTACTAGGTATGAAATTTTTAGGGGCCATTGGAACTGGTTTGTTAAGTGCAACAATTCCTTACTATGCCGAGTATATTTTAGGAAACAGCTCCTATTCCACTTATGGACTTGCGGTCTATATTGTATTTGGAGCATTAATTATCCCCTTCTGGAACAAATTATCTCTGAAATATGAGAAAAAAGATTTACTGCTTGTATCCAATATTCTGGTTCTTTTTGTTCTCCTATTTATTGCCTTCTTTGTCAATTCCATGGCAATAGCACTATTCTTCGTAGGAGCAGCATTACTAGGATTAGTAATGGGTAGTTACCTGCTCTTTCCTTATTCCATTCTACCTGATATGGTTGAGTACTACGAGGATAAGACAGGAGAGCAACATGAGAGTATTTTCTTCGGATTCTGGATGAGTGTACATCAGTTAGGAATATCATTTGCGGGACTAATCTTAGGACTATACCTGCAGTTTTCAGGTTATAATGAGGATCTTGAAGTTCAAACAGATACAGCCCTATGGGGTATTAAAACTTCATTTGGTATCTTACCCGGAATATTCCTAGTTTTAGCAGCACTGGTGCTAAGAGGTTACAGTATAAATCGAGATGAATTTAATAAAATCAGGGTAAGGTTGGAGAATAGGTAGTAGATGTATCACTTACTCAGAAAATTCAGAATGATGTATATTCTGAGAAAAAATTTCTACACTATGACGAAAGAAGAGCTGGATAGTTTTCAGAAGAGACATCTGAATAAAATAATTCGATATGCAGCTGATCATTCTGAATATTACAAGGGTATTCTAGAGTATGAAGATTTACCAATTATTGATAAAAACACCATGATGGAATACTTTGATAGGATCAACACGGTTGGCCTCAAACGAGATGAATTACTTGCATTCAGTCAAGAACAAGCTAATAATGATAGTATTGATCTCTATCAAGGAAAATATTCTGTAGGTATGTCAAGTGGCACTAGTGGAAATAAAGGATTAACTGTACTAGGCCAAGATGAAAGAGATAACTACACAGCAGTCCTATTTACACGTAAAGGATTCCCACCAGGAGTAAAAGGAAAAAGAATACTATTTGCATTAAGAAGAAATAATCCCAGCTTTATGGAAGTTGGTAAATTTGGAATTAAGATAATCTATACTGATTATACTGTTCATCCTCGAGAAATAATAAAAATTGTTAATGAAAAGCAGTTGAGTGTTATCGCAGGACCACCTTCCCTTCTGAAAGAGATAGGAAAATATCGGGAATTTTTGACTAGTCAAATCGAATGTCTAGTCTCATACGCAGAAGTATTGAGCTATGATATGAAACAGTTTTTGATAGATCAGTTCAATGCTCCTGTTGTACAGATATATCAGGGATCAGAGGGGTTTATTGGTTCAACCTGTAGAGATGGGTATCTCCATATCAATGAGGATCTGGTGTATCTCGAAATTAAAAAATTGAATGACGAGGTTGGACGGGTTATTGTTACAGATTTATTCAGAACAACACAACCTATTCTTAGATATGCATTAAATGATATTTTAGAATTGGATGAGACACCATGTAGTTGTGGTAGTGTATTCAGAAAGATTAGGCATATTCATGGAAGAGCCGATGATATTTTCCTTCTTCATGGAAATGATCTTGAAGAAAAGTTACTTTTCCCAGACTATGTACGAAGATCAATTATCTCAGCTTCTGATGCCATTACAGAATATCAGGCAATACAGAAAGATTATAAAACTATCGAGATCAGAATAAATGATGTTGACCATCTTGATAATGTGAAATATCAAATTTGTAGAAACATAGAAAAATACGTAAAAAAAATAAATGCTAGTATGCCAGAAATAATATTTTCAACTGAAAAACCAGAAAAAAATCCCAGATCTCAGAAATTAATCCGAATTAGAAGAGATTTCTAGGTGAGGAATATGGAAATAAAAATTATAACAAACATTGATAATAATCCTGTTGAAATGGTGATGTTTTTTGATTTACCTCAAGTAATATACTCCAATGATCCCATTTGGATGGGAGAGAATTCAGATGAAATAACTCGATATATTAAACAATCAAAAAGTGTTGTATTAATTGCAGTAGAACAGACAGTTATATATGCAAGAGTCATTTGTATCTTAAATAACAAGGCCATTGTGGATGGTAAGCAGCAGGGATGGCTAGGATACTTTGAATGTCTCAAAAATCAACAAAAGGCTGGAAAAGAATTACTGGATGCTGCATGCATGTATCTAAAACAAAATGATTTTGAGACAGTGGTGGGGCCAAAATTGGATAATTTGAGATTAGGATTACAAATCAAAGGATTTAATCATCCACAGTCGATCTTGTCAAATTATAATCCAAAATATTATCAGAAAATATTCAAAAAAGCTGGGTTTAAGATTGCTTTCAGAACATATGCCTTCTATCTTACCAGAAAAATCATTCAAAAATTCAATTTTGAGATGAGAAACGATATCGTTACAAGAGAATTCAAAATAGATGATCTTGAAAATGAAATCAAAATTTTTGCTTCATTGAATCAGCAGATATTTGCAGGTAATAATGATTATGTCCCAAGAACCTTTGAGGAGGAGAGACAGTTGGTACACTCCCTACTACCCATTATCGATCCCAAGTTGATCATTATTGCGGAACATGAGAATAAACCAATAGGGATGATAGTAAGTATACTAGATGCAAATCAAAAGAAAAAGGAAGGTAAGATTGATAGATTACGAATCATATCAATAGGAGTTCTACCAGAATGGCACAGAAAAAAGGTTGGGGCCATGTTAGGTGCTCATCTCATGAGAAATGGTATGCCTATGGAAAACCTACAATATGCAGAGGCTTCATTTATTTTAGATCACAATATTCCTTCTCAATTACTAGCAAAACGATTCAATGCTAGAGTTGGTAGAACTTTTGCACTTTTCAAGAAAGAATTATAGGGATGTCTTCACCTTTAATGGTTTAAAAGCTCCAACAGTTGCTATAGGAACCACCACAAACGCTTCAGCATGATCAACCTCAGATTGAATCCCTCTAAGACTGGTCCGTGTATTATGAAATCGGTGATAAAAACCTGCTCCCCCTTTGTCATATTGACTATCATATGAATCTATTGCCTTCAATCTCTTATGGTTTACTTCACTAATATCAATAAAAATATCTGGTACTGGAATTAATACTGTAGTCTCAGCAGCCCAAAGGTATTGTACTTGATGGGCTTTAACATCAGGGTTTGTGGTATGAGAAGCCCACTCCACTGCTTCTTCTACTATTTCACGCAATAATCGATGTTCCTGATGATAATCATAATCTACATGGGTTATAATATGAGTAGGTTGATATTTTCGAATTACTGATTGGAGTTTATTATTTATTTCCTGTTTGGTTAATGCAGAAATTTCATTAAATGATAATTGGATGGGATTAATTCCAAGATGAGTACAAGCTAGTTTGAATTCCTCTTCTCGTTTTTTATCAAATGTGACACAAACAGCATACGCATTTGGTCCATAAAGAGCTAAAGTGCCACCAGCAGAGAATGTCTCATCATCAGGATGTGCAAAAATCGACATTACTATATCCATGAAGTAAGTTATGAAATATTCTTTATTATCATTATCACTTCGTAATAATTCTTTGAGTTGTAAAAAAAACGAACCTGTTTAATAAATCACTTTCTTAATTTTAGTATTCACTTATCTCCTCGTCCTGTGAATTTTTAAATAATAATGAAGTAGAACAACTACCCTTAACGAGAATTCAACATGAAGATACTAATGACCGGTTTTCCCACCATGGGTGGATCAGGTATGATTACTACTAGACTAGGGATAGAACTCGCCAACCTAGGTCACGATGTACACTTCTTATTCTATAAACGTCCATTCTTCTTAAGAGATAATGATAATCAAGAGAATATCACCTTCCACCAAGTAGATAGAAGTGGATATGCTCTTTTTTCAGAGATAGGATCCCCGTATACTATCCAAGCAGCATCGAAAATGGTTGAAATAGTGAAAAAAGAACAAGTGGATATTGTACACTCACATTATGCTATCCCACACTCAGTAGCATCTTATCTAGCTTCTAAAATGGTAGATATGACTACTGTTGTGACAACTCATGGAAGTGATACACATACACTCGGTGCTATGCCGGGATACAATCCTACCATTTCTCTTGCTTTAAAAGGAACAGATAAGGTAACTTCAGTTTCTGAGTATCTTGCTAGAGAGACAGAAAGAATTTTTGATCTGAAACCTAACTCAGTTCCTGTCATTTATGATTTTGTAAATACTGATTATTTTGTTCCATTTAATGGGGAAAAGGAACTTTCAATCACTCAAGCAAGTAATTTCAGAGAAATAAAACAAGTACCTTTGTTGGTAGAATATTTTGCCGAGGTAGCTCACGAATTTCCTGATTGGAAATTAAAACTAATAGGTGATGGTCCTGAAATATCGCTAGCAACTAGACGAGCTAGAGAATTAGGGATCAGATCTCAAGTTGAATTTCTTGGTGTTCAAAAAGATATAAACCAGTTATTTGCTAAGTCATCCATACTAGCTTCCACAAGTATGATGGAATCATTTGGATTAACTATTGCAGAAGCCATGTCCTGTGAAGTACCAATATGGGCACCAAATGTAGGAGGTATTCCCGAATTATGCGATGATGGTAATTGTGGGTATTTATACAATTTTAATGAACGTGAACTAGCAATAGAGAAGTTGAGAAAATTGATGGGTGATGAAAAAAGAAGAGAAGAAATGGGAAGACTAGCAAGAAAAAGAATAATTGAACGATTTTCGATTCCTATTATCATAAAACAGTATGAAGAACTGTACAAGGACTTGTTAAACCATTGAATTGATATAGTACATTCCACCTATTAGAGAATGTTCAGTATATAATCTACGATACGTTGAGATGTAATCCACAATCCCAGTTTGTATTGCCATATCAAACCATACCCAGCTAACCTCTTGAGCAAATTTTTGTTTTGTGAATCGTCCGTATTGCCAACCAAGGTACTTCAGATTATCTATACTGGGTTTAGCCGCTAGTAACTTATTATATTGATCAAGAATAAATTCTTTCATCGCAATTTCTGCATTTTGAATCTCGTCGATATTGGCATTTTTGATTCCATTCATTCTCTCCTTTAGTATTGTGAACAGAGTATCCTGATGAATACTACCATGATTCCTAGATGCTAATTGCTTACCCAATTTTTCTATCCAGGGAGAGTTGTAAAAAGCACGTGTATATTTAACAAATATTGGGATATTGAAACCTACTGCCTTCACAGAGGGTGCAGCAAGTGCATAGTATGCAATTTCACCTGGTCCAGAAATCCTAATCCTAATATTCATAAGCTCTTGAAATACTGCTTGTGAGGTATCTACTCTTGGTCCAATAATGGTTGCTATATCTTGAAGCTTTTCTTTTGAGGATACATTATAAGAAACCGTATGAGCACATTCTGGACACGTACCTTCAGCATATATTGTATCCCCATCAAATCTAAGTGTTGTAGTAATCCTATTCTTATCCACTGCACATTCTAGTGTAAAGGGTGCATAATCCTCATGCCGGTGAGGTAGAGTACTGAAATAACCCTGTTCATTAAGTGAATCCATAGATTTCTGAAATACATCTGTATAAGTGTGTCGTTTCTCAATAAACGTGAAATAATTCCCTGCGATCAATTCTCGTACTTCAGGGTGAGATGTAGGCAGGTATATTATTCCGAAATCATTTACAACATTAGTTACTGTTCCCCAGATTTTAGTAGACCACTCGGATAAGGTACTAGTTGACTTAAAACTGGTTTTTAAAATTGTTTTAATATGAGCCCAACGTTCTTGAATTACAAGCTTGGATGGCCCTTTTACTTGTTTTTTGAAACCACGGAAATTATCATCTAATTTTGTTATTTGATCATAAAGCCATTCAATTGGTGGCAATGGGGCAGAATGGGCAGCTAAACTGCTTTCTTCCTCAAGGAACTCCTCAGAATCTATGATATGAGCGTTATGTGAGATTGGGTTGGGAAAATACTGTCGAGCCAACTCTTTTTGCATACCATCATAATCTCCCACAAAAAACACTGGTGCTAATGGAAGATCAACTTCATCAAGCATATCAACCATCGCTAAGACCAAGCCAAGTTTATTGGCAATTAATCCAGGTCCTCCAAAAATGATAGGTTGTTGACCAGTTAATACTGAACCATTCCTCAATAATTGTAAATTCTCACCTACTTTAGGTGAGTAAATTCCTAGTTTTTTATGATATCTAGTCAAAATATCAATCAGCAAATTAAATTTTTGTGTACCTAATTCAGATTGAAGCAGTGAATTGGGTGTGAATGTAGATTTTGTGAGATTTGCCGCCTCTATGTATGATCTTGGTATTTTACCCCAAAATGAAGCACCTGATTCCTTGCTAATCTTTTCATAAAGGTCATTTGGATTTTGTTTCACTACTGATAGGAACTGAACTGCAATTTTTAAGTTGTAGGACTAGGCAATCTATCTGGTTCAGAATTACTCTACATATATCTCAATTATATAGTATAGTCCTAACAAAATAAAAATACAAATAAAAAATAAACCACATTAATGTTTCAACGACCAGCACAACCGGATATACACACTGAATTCTTAATAATTGGAGCAGGTGTCGCGGGTATAACCTTGGCGAAACTGCTTGCAGAAAATGGGAAAGAGGTATGGTTGTTGGGTTCTCCATATGAATCTCAATTAGCTAAGGCAGGTATTGTAGAAAACACAGATCTTCCCCCAAATACTGAGGGGTTAAAACTCATGGAAAAAATATCCGAAGAGGCCGTTAATGTTGGAGTAAAACACAAAACAAGCCTCGTTGAGAAATTGAGCATTGATGGAGAGTTTCTCGTTGAAACTAAAAGACAAAAATTCTACCCAAAATCAATAATAATTGCGACAGGTGCAAAACAAGCAAAATTAAATTTTGAAGGGGAAAAAGAATTCTTTCATAAAGGTATCTCTGATTGCTCAATCTGTGATTATCCACTCTATAAATCGAGAGTTGTCGGAGTACTAGGTAGTCATGAATATACCATACGTGCTGCGAATTTTCTTATGAATCATGCTGCTCAAGTCCACCTATTTTGGATGAATAATACTGAGCCCTCCAATGTAGATATTAAGGTAAAATTGTATTCAATATCCAATATCAAAGCATATGGAGATGAGATAATAGAAGGAGTCATAATTCAATCAAATGAAGGTGAGCAGGATATCAAATTAGAAGGTTTGTTTGTTGAGGGTAAACCAGTACCTGTAACTAATTTTCTCAAGGACACGAACATTGAACTGGATGAAAATAATTATATCAAGATCAATGACAACTTTGAAACAAATATTAAAAACATCTTTGCAGTAGGGGATGTCACTGGGATCACAACAAACTATCCGGAAGTGATAGCTGAAGTGAATAAACTATTTTCAAAACTAGTATAAGGTATACATTAAAATCATATTATTGAAATATAATGATTCAATCTCTTATTTGAAGGACTTTTGATAGATAGAGATAAGGATATTTCGGACCCGAGTGAAGGTGAATCAAAAGGATTGGTTTTAGCCATCTCACCATCGAAAGCAACACAGAATACTCTTAAGGACTATTTAAATGATATTGGATTCTCAGTAGCATTATTTGATTCAGTAGATTCAGGAAATATGTTCATTAGAAGATATGCTATTGATGCAATCATCTATGATTCTAATAACTCTAATTATGAACTTGTCTCTCTACAACAACTACTCAAAACAGAGCTAGTTAACACTCCTGTTATCATGCTTACAAATGGAAAAGGGTATACTCTACAACATCCGAAGGTATATGAAATCTCGATGCCTATCAATCTTACCAATTTATCTAATACACTATATCAATGTACAAAATCGGCCAATACAAAATACACGAAATTCATAGAATTCATCAATCAGATCACTAATAAAGTTCTGGAACTTACCCCTCCGGATCATATAAAAGAGACAACACAGATCCTAGACGAAGGAACTAAACGCTTTAGTTTAAGGAATTCCTCAGTATTAAAAAGGAGTTCAGAGAATTTATCTTTGATTATCTTTAGCGATGAGACATTAAATCTCTCAGATTTATCAATTTTGTATTCGCTAACAGTTGAAGAAATGATAGAAGAAATTGATAATAAATTGAAATCTACTTGGGCTAAATCGCTTTTTATTGATGCCATTGAATCATTATTAATTTTGGGAAATGTAGGTCCTGATGATAGAGAATTAATTACCCTATTGCAATATTTAGGTGTTGATGCAGGTAGGTTTGTTGAATCAATTGCTTCAATAGTACCTAATCTGGATGAGATAGATAAATCATGTGTCGTATTCGACATCTTACTAAGTGATTTAGGACCAGATCTTCGCACCAAAGTAACTAATGATGAAACAATAGCTAATGAATTCCATCAAGGAATTGCAGGACAAATATTAACTCTTGTAGGTCAAGGTTCTGAATATCATGAAGGATTATTTGGACCCATCCCTATACCATCCTCTATGGATGTTACAGCCATAATATATTCAAGAATCTTAAATTCAGCCATTAAAGATCAAAGGATGAAAGGAAAAACATTAAATGTTATTGGAATAGGCTTCAGAAGAGATTTAATAAATCATCTTCCAGACAGAAAAGGTCAGGAGGAAATATTTCTACCATACAAATCAGTTATTAATGAAAATGAGATCTCTGATGAAATATTAAATCAAATTCTGAACAATTTTAGTCTGAAATTAAAATAGAAAAATTAGTACAAATTTGCGTCATAGATCTCAACCTCTCCTCCTGCTTCGAATTTTAATTCAATATTTAAAGAACTGGTCAAGGCCTCAAAAACAATATTATCAACACTATTACCGAAATCGCTGGTAAAATCTTTCAACTCATCTAGTGAGCCAGTTAATCCAAAAGTAGTAAATAAGACAAAAGAGGATATTATATTTTCAGATATATTATAAATGACCTCATATTTACTCTGTTGTATAAGTGGAGAATCATTTGGGACTAAAACTGCAACTGTATAATCATCTAATGATTCAATAAACCATCTCGAACATGACATTCCAATATCTTTCAGACGGTGTATCCCATCTTCCTCCCATGAACAGTCTCTACCTTCCGTATCTTGAGTATTTCTCATGAATATAAGCAAAGCTGCAAGAAAACCTCCAATCAATTGGGAATCACTACGAATACAACTCGCAGAGAATCTGCGAGATAATAGTACCATCCCTGATTTGTGGACTACATAGACTTGATTAATGTAATCTCCTGCGGAAGCCTCTGTTTTTACCGAAATTTGGTTATCCTCCTAACAATAAATAATCAATACTAAGTTAAAATACCTTTCTGTTAAATAGCAAAATAATTTAGTAAAATCAAATGAAACTTTCTATTAAACCAATATTCTAATCAATATCCCATTCCTCGAATTCCTCACCAACTGTGTTATCATTTAATACAAAATTATTACTATCACCAATATTATCATCTAGATCATCGTCAAAATCATCATCGAGTTCCTCATCATCATCTTCGTCTTCAATTTCATCTTCCTCAAATTCTGAAAATTCTTCATAATCCTCTTCATCATCATAATCATCAAAATCATCATCATACTCATTGAATTCTAGAGGTTCATCTGTATCGTCAGAATCATCATCAGAATCTAACAGATCCTCAATATCTAATTCTTCTATATCTAACTCATCATCACCTTCAGAAAAAAACTCATCTAGGAATAATCTAACCTCATCAATCCCTTCTGCCTCGATGTACGCATTAAGGGCATCAACCAAATTCTCCTTAAGTTCATCATCATTAGATTTTCTGGGGCACACTGACTCTACATGGACGTTGTATTATTAAAATGTCATAGATTTAGTATATATTTTTATCAAAAGAAATTTGGTTTACATACTCTCAGTTTACAAATTAAAAGTTATCGATTACTTTTGTAAAAAGAAAAAATATCGTCAAGATACTCTTCTTTCGTCCCCTGAAGAAGAACACATCCTGGTGCTAGAATGTGTGGAATTTTTTCATACCAGTATCTTATTTCTGCCATATCTTCTTCATAGCCTCCTTCGAGAACTCGATCTGGATCTAATCCCCCGAGCAATCCTCCTTTAAATATTTCTCTTGCCTCCATCAAGGAGGGAAAGGATACCCTATCATGCCAATTAACTGCAGTGGGATTAAAATAGTCAACCGCTTCCTTGAACATTACATCCTCTCCATGGAGATGAAGAACTGTGAATTCTGCTTTCTGATTTATCTTTGTCATAAATGGTTTATTTAGTTTTAACATCTGATCCAATAACGACTTCTTTTTTATCAGATTTCGATCTACCTCTTGTATAGCTGAAAAAATGCCATTAGCTCCTGCATCAATACAGGCATTGGCAAATTCGATGGTTGTTTTCTCAATAATTTTCAGAGGTTCATTCAATTTTGAGGAATTAATTTCTAGATGGGATGGCATAGAATTTTGTGATAGCTTCCTAGCGACCATTGTGGGAGAGAATACTGTCATCATTATTGGATGATCTGGGAAGTGGTCACGCATTTTTTCGACATATTTTATTTGCTCACCATAATGTCCATCATTAACATCTATCTCTTGGATCATATCCCATTCATCGATTGAGGTGACTGCGCATTTACTGCAGGAAGAGGCACCAGTACTGCCATGATCACTGGTTCCAGGTTTTATTTCACATCCCCAATCCTTGGTTGCATATCTAGCATGAGGAGATAATTTTATCAGATCTGAAGGAAAACGTTTCAGGTCCTCTACATGCGTTTCTAATAATGTTGTTAGTTTTAGATCTGATTCTGGATAATGCCTCCACAAACTAATAAGAGGCTCCGCAACAATATTTCCTCTCAAGGTCTGAATCACAGTATCAAAATTGCTCATATATTCTTGATTTTGAGTTCTTATTTAATAATACAGTTTTATTTATGTAATTCTCAGAAAATTTTCTGATGGACAACACCTAAAGACAAGATTTAATATTTTGTATACAATTACCTAGTTGTAGAGATGATGTTAACACCCCAGAGTGAAACGTAATTACGTTAATGAAATCCTCGCGACAAAACTGATCTACACTTTATTATTACTCTCCAATTCTTCGCTATGCATTTCACAATCTACATAAAATATGACTTCTTACAAAATGTATGGTTGAAACCTCCTACGCATCTAATAATCATGAACAAGCAGGTGTACTTGCAGCATTAATGGAAGATATATTGTACAATCACCTCATCATTGGAGATATCCATGCGCCAATGAATAAGATTTCTGATATATACAAAATTACTATGGATAATAAGATAATTGGTGGCTGGAGTGTTTTCCATGGATTCAACTTACCCACTGTGGTTCTCCCTCCGACCATTCCTGAAGCTTGGAATATCATTAGATCAATGATCAAGATGTTGAATATTAATGAGTTTTATGCACCCTTTCCTGATTTTATGAATGAACAAGTATTCAATCCCCCATGGAGTACTTGGGAGGAATATAATGTTAAGAAGGATTTTACTGATATAGCCATGCAATTAGGCACAAAAGATATTCAAGTAATGGATATTTCAGAACTCCCAAAGATTAGGGGGGCCTCTACATCTGATGCTGATGAGATTAAATCCTATTTTGAGGAGGTTGCTAAGTATGAAAAAGTTGAGGGATTTTTCCATCCTATTCAACTAGAAACAGAGATGTTTGTTGTTGCAGAGGATGAGGGTAAGATAATTGCAGTAGGTGGGGTGCATTTCGAAACCCCTAGAACCATCCAACTAGGCAATATTCATGTCAAAAATGAGTACCGCAGAAAAGGACTAGGAAGGGCAATTACTACAGCACTCTGTTTAGGTTCAATTAAATCGCAACGTCTTCCCACATTATTTGTTGGAAAACATAACACTAGAGCCATTAACCTTTACAAATCGATTGGATTTCAGAAATTTAATGAATTCAGTTTTTATAAATTAACCCTAAAAAATAACATCTAACATTAGTTTTTTAGATAGCCCTGAATAAATAGTATTAATGACACTCGTATCCATCGGCATCGAATCCAGCGCAGATAAGCTAGGTGTAGGGATAGTAGATAGTGATGGGAGAATTCTTGCTAATAAAGTAAGAACCTATAAACCTGGAATTGGAAAGGGAGTGATTCCCAGAGATGCTGCCCAACATCATGCAGATAATGTACCAGAACTAGTGAGATTAGCCTTAGAAGATGCAAAAATGGGTGTAGAAGAGCTTGATATCATTTCTTTTACGCAAGGTAGCGGAATGGGACCATGTCTGCGTGTTGATGCAGTAGCTGCTCGCACTCTTGCTATAAAATTTAATAAACCCATAATCGGTGTAAATCATCAAGTTGCACATGTAGAGATTGGAAAACTAATCGGAAATATGCAGGATCCTGTTGTACTTTATGTTTCAGGTGGCAATTCTCAAGTGATTGCGTTATCTGAAGGCAGATACAGAGTATTTGGGGAGACATTAGATATTCCTGTTGGAAACTGTTTGGATGTATTCGGAAGAGAAATGCACCTTGATAACTCTACTAAACCCATGGGAGCTGTTATTGAGGATCTAGCAAAGATGTCTATGGAACACTCAGGTAGCTTTTATGAACTGCCATATACTGTCAAAGGATTTGATATATCCTTTTCAGGGCTGTTAACTGCAGCAAGGCGACTAGCTAAATCTGATAATGTAGAATTGAATGATGTGTGCTTTAGCCTTCAAGAGACTGCATTTGCCATGCTTACAGAGGTCACTGAACGAGCACTAGCACATACTGGTAAGGATGAAGTATTAGTCACAGGAGGAGTAGCAGCAAATAATCGATTGAAAGACATGCTAGGAGATATGAGCAAATTGCATAATGCTCGATTTGTCGGTCTTCCTGCACCTGTAGCAATTGATAATGGGGCAATGATCGCATGGACCGGAATACTCATGCATCAACATGGTCATATCCAATCAATAAATGATACTTTGGTGAGACAACGTTGGAGACCTGAAGAAGTAGATTTAATTTGGCTACAAAACGAGCTGAAGCATACAATTTGATATAGAGTTCATATAAGTTTACCATGTGGTAGTGCTCTTCGATCAGATAGAAATTATCCCATTATGGAGAAAACAGAAAAAAGAGGATCCATTTCACCTCATTACACTTTTAATTGGGATTGCAGGCTTAGTTCATGTCTCATTTAGTACTACGGTTTGGATTATTTCTGACTATACCTATAATCTACTGATATTGATCAATGTAGAAATTCCTGAGATTTTCAACTTATTTAGGAATTATCTCTATATGCAATTTGTTACGATTTTTATTGATTTTCTTCTTATATTTATTTTATTGACACAATCAGATCGTTACAATATGTCTGATATCACAAGTGATTGGAATGAGTTGAAACTCAATTTATCAGATGCAAAAGAGCTGGAAGATATCACACGAAGCGAGAGTTACATGCTTGCACAGTATGTGGCATTCTCGTTATTTTTCGGATTATTAGCAGGTTTATGGTACTTTGTTTTGTTCATTTTACCTATATTCGCCTTATTTATGTTTATTTTCCTTATATTAATGAATATTCTCAATCTGACCTCTGCCTATATATTATCCATTTTTATGGCTTGGTTCATTGTAATCTCCTTCTTTCTGAAACGAAAACTAAAGGAAGAAGAAATCTCGCAGCAATTAAATTATTCACAAGAATATCAATTTACTGACAGAACATATCAAATTCTTGCTAGTGGTGCAGAACCAATTATTTGTCCGGGTTGTCGTAGTTATATTGCATCAACTAGTAGAACTTGCCAAGTATGTGGAGAGGAGATTTCTAACGAATCTTAGATTTTTCTTTATATGCTTCAATTGCCTTCATTAGAGGGGCAAAATAGAGGCATTGATCTTCGGGCATTAATGCAGATAGCATGCTTTGACCCTCAGCTTTATGGTATTCTATCCCTTTCGCAATAGCAAAAGGTGTTTGCTCATTGGTTTCTCCCATCACTAAATTGCAACAATTCGCCACATTATCTGCTATGGCTCGAGAAGATATTGCCATGGTATATCCATAGAGGTCCTTGTTGCCTCTTTCATCTATGATTGGTTCCATTCCAGCGATCCCAATTGCAACTGCTGTAGTACCTTTACGCAGTGGGATAGTTCTACTATCTGTGATGATTACTGCTACAGTCTTCTTAAAATGCTCCTTTATTTTGTTTCTAAATATCACTGCTTCTTGGTTTGGTTGTTTTGGGAGTAATAAGGCATAACCATCAGGGCAATTTGAAAGATCAATACCTGCATTTGCTGAAAGTCCATAGGGGGTTTTAGCAAGTATGGCATGAAATACCTGCCCAATTATCTCACCTTCTGCTTCATCCATCACAAGTTGGGCCACTCGAGGATCCATTGATGCTTCAATCCCTAAAGTACGGGCCTCCTCAGAAGGCAGTATTGAATCTAGAAGCACTGCTGCTTTTTGTTGCATCGAAATTACTTTAGAAGTGATAGATATTATATCACCATCCTCTATCTCTACATTAGAATTACTAAGAGCATTGATAAAAATATCAAAAACATCCTCTCCAAAACCTATGATCTTGGGAGATTTAACTGGATAGATTTGCACAACCATATGATATTTATTTTATTTATCGAATTAAAGTCTTGTATCTCTCTCATTCTATGCATGTAAAATTAAAATATTTATTCAATCAAAGTAGAAAAAGTGACGCAATGGCGATTGATGCTATTTCCTTATTATCTTCAGATTTTATCCCCTCAACAACGTCTTTAGCACCCTCGATAATTTTTTTCCCTATTTTATCAGTGCTTTCAGCAAGTTTCTCTCCTGATTCTTTGAGCTTGCTGCCCGTTGCATCCATGGCTTTTTTTGTACCCTCCCTCAATTTATCCCCTTTATCTTTTAATGCAGCATCAGTGGTCTGTTTCAAATCATCTGCACGTTCATGAATTTTATTTGTTTTTTCCTTTATCTTAGATTTCCAATTCTTGTCTGACATATACACACTACCTACTAATATTATTACTACTCCTATTTATATAGATGATTGATCGAACGGAGAATCGATTACTGATTAGCTTAAATAATGATCATTTACCATTCGAGTAGTGAACATGAGTACTATCTATGATGTGATAGTTGTGGGTGGTGGCCCAGCAGGAATGGGTACGGCCTTGACAGTAGCAAAAAGCGGTAAATCTGTCATTTTAGTAGACAGAAAGAAACATGAAGAAATTGGAAATAAGAATTGTGGAGATGCTCTAGATATGAGTAGTCCTCAAATACTTCATGACAATCTACATATTTCTATGCCGCACGATAATGAAATAGCTGAGAATCTAGAGTTACTTTCTGTTTCAACTCAAAAACAAAGTATTGCATTTGCAGCACCAGGGTATACCATGAATAGACATACATATGGTCAACGATTGCTAAAGGAATGCCAAGAATTAGGTGTGATTGTTGTTGATAATGCACCTGTTAGAGAGGTGATAATTGAGGAAAACATGGTTGTTGGAGTACGATATAAAAAAGATGGAAAATTGGTTGAAATATATGCCAAAGTAGTTGCAGATTGTTCAGGAACACTTGGTGCAATAAGAAGCAAATTACCAGAAGGGTTTTCCCTTGGAATAAGAGGTAAAATTGAAGATCACCATATTGCAGCAGCATATAGAGAAATAGTTAGAATGAAACAACCACATAAATTTCCCAAACGAATAGATCTTACCTATGAACCTGAAATCCCACCACCAGGTTATATCTGGTTTTTTACAAAAGGGGAAAATCTGCTCAATATTGGAACTGGGTGGTTGAAGAGTGAACCCCAAGCTGATAAATCGATGAGAGAGATATTCAGAGAGGCATTTCGCAAGTATTATGCTGATGATGATTATGAAATACTGCATTCAGGTGGAGGTCAGATTCCCATGAGGCCTACATTTGATTGCCTTACATTTAACGGAGGAGTACTCGTTGGGGATGCGGGATGTATGGCCGATCCGACAACAGCAGAAGGACATGGGCCTGCCCTTGTTAGTGGATTTTATGCAGGTTCTGCCATAATTAACGCCCTCGATAATAGTAATGTATCCCGAGAGGGGTTATGGGAATATAACAGAAAAGTTCAAGCTCATTATGGAAGAAGAAATGCAATCAGTTACGCAACTTTACAATTTCTAAGAGAATTGGGGGGAGATGGACTGGATTTTGTATTAAAACGAAAACTCATTACTGAGGATGAAATGGCAGCTATTTTTGAAGGTGAAGAATTGAATATAGGATTTACCTCATTAATAATTAAAATTCTTCGAGCGATGCCTAGAGTGGACATCCTACTAAAAATGAAAAAATTAATTAATCAAGTCAGCAAGCTAGGTGCTATTTATGATAATTATCCTGCAGAACCCAAAAATCTAAATTCATGGATAAACAGCCGAAATGAAGTCCTTGGAGAGGTGCTTTAAATAAACTAAATAATTCAAAATTGCATATTGAAATGATTGCGTGTTTTAAATAAGGAACACTCAAGGCTATATTAATGTCATTTGATGTAATTGTTGTAGGTGCTGGACCCGCGGGGGTGATTACTGCAATTACACTCGCAACTAAACAAGTAAGAGTGTTACTAGTAGATAGGAAACCAATAGATCAAATAGGAAAAAAAGCATGTGGGGATGCTCTAGATTTGAAAGCAGTAAAATTCCTTCAAGAAAAGCTTTCAATTTCTCCTCCTGCAGGAGAGGAGATAGCTGATCATCTAGTGAATGGAGTTTTTGTAGCTGGTGACAAGGAAATAGTTCGGCCTTTACCTGGATTCACTGTAAATAGAAGAGAATATGGTCAACGTTTGCTCTCTCACTGTCTTTCCCTAGGGGTGAAATTAATTGATAGAACATCTGTTAAACAACCAATCCTTGAAGATAACTACGTACGGGGGATATTCTGCATTCAAGAAGGTAAAGAAAAGCGGTACTATGCAAAAGTTATTGTTGATGCTTCTGGAACCCAAGCAGCAATCAGAACCAAACTTCCGGATGAATTCTCATTGGGTTTACGAAATAAAATTCCAGATACACATATTACTGCAGCATATAGAGAAATCTGGGAAATGAATACTCCCCATAAATTCAAAGAAGAGTACAGAATGATCTATGAGAAGGATATGGAGATTTTCCCTGGATATCTATGGATTTTCTCTAAGGGGGAAAAAAGACTGAATGTTGGTACTGGTTGGATGAAATCTCAACATACCAGTAAATCAATGAAGGAGATCTTCAAAGATACAATTGCTAAATACTTCCTAGATGAAGAATACATTATTTTAGAGCAGGGGGGAGGTTTGATTACAATGCGACCAACATTTGATTGTTCGACTTTTAATGGTGGAATATGTGTAGGAGATGCAGGAGCTACCACTGACCCCTTAACTGCGGAAGGACATGGGCCTGCTTTATTAGCGGGATATTATGCTGGTTCTGCAATCGCTAAAGTAATACATTTAATGAAGATCAGCCGGGAAGATCTATGGGAATACAATGTGAAACTTCAATTGGAGATAGGAGCTGAATCAGCTGTGTCTTATGCAATCACAAGGTTTTTGGAAAATATTGGAGAGGCTGGATTTAGATTCATTTTCTCCCGTGATTTATTAAGCAAAAATGACCTAGAGATAATATTGGCTGGTGATGAGATCAAAGTAACACCTTTCTCTATAATTAGAAAAATCATTTTGTCATTTCCACGTTTTGATTTGTTATTCAAGTTGTATAAACTATCCACTAAATTAGATAAATTGAAGAAAATCTATTCTGATTATCCCAAAGATCCTGAGAACTTGGTAAATTGGATACAAAGAAGGGATCAGATAATGCAAATAATGTAAATCCTTTGCAGTGTTTTTAATTAAGGAATAAGAATAATTCAGATATGATATTATCAGCCATTGTTATTGGCGCCGGTGATCGTGGAAATATCTACGCCTCTTATGCACATAAGAAACCTGATTCTATTCAGATTATCGGTGTAGTTGAGCCAAATGAACGGAGAAGAAGTCTATTTGCAAATAAGTATCAACTCAATTCTGAATTTATTTTCGATACATATTATAATTTGTTCAAATTAGATAAGTTATCAGATATATTGATAATCACCACACCTGATAATGAACATCTCGAACCTGCTTTAATGGGTATGGAGAAGGGGTATCATCTGCTTCTTGAAAAACCCATGGCTAACAGAGAGGAGGAGATTAATAATATCGTAGATCTGGCAAAAAAAGCATCTTGTTATATTCAGATTGCTCATGTTTTGAGATATACTGATTATTATTCCACTATTAAAAAAATAATCGAACAAGATACAATTGGAACCATTGTAAATATTTCTATGCAAGAAAACGTATCCTATTACCATTATGCTCATTCTTATGTAAGAGGTAATTGGCACAACCGTGAGCAATCTTCTCCAATGATTCTTGCAAAGTGCTCCCATGATCTTGATTTACTTTACTGGTATTTGGGAAAGCCTAAAATGATCAGCTCTGTAGGGGGATTACACTTCTTAACCCACAAAAATTCTGAAATATTGCCTTCAAGATGTACAGATGGATGTCCTGAGCAAGATTCCTGTTTATATTATGCACCAAGAATTTATGAAGATATTATCCCTTTACTTCACATATCTACTAATTCATCCAATCTCCTTGAGCGAATTGTTGCCAAGTCTGTACTCAAATATCCTAAACTCAAGGTTCTCTTCCCTTTTAATCTTGTCAATCAATACTTTGGATGGCCAATATCTACAATTACAGAAGATCCATCCCTTGATGCCCGGAGAAAATCTTTAGAAACTGGACCGTATGGACGTTGTGTTTATAAAATAAAAGATCACAATACTGTTGACCATCAAATTGTTTTACTTGAATTTGAAAACCATTCAACAGCGTCATTAACCATGCATGGTCATTCTTCTGAAGAAGGACGATATATTAGAATAGAAGGAACTAGGGGTACAATAGAGGGGCATTTTAAATTATCCCACGAATTTCTGGAACTAACAGATTCCTTGACCAATTCAAAGAAAGTATTGATAGATACTTATCCCGATGATGGGCATGGTGGAGGAGATATGAGATTTATGGAGAACTTTGTACAAGGTGTTAAAGCGTATATATCTGGAAATGATGAGAATGGCCTAACAAATATTGAAGAATCATATATCTCTCATATCATGGCTTTTGCTGCTGACAAAGCGAGAATTCAGAATATTACTATTGATCTTCAAGATATGATTTAAACCTATTACTAAGATAATAATAAAGAACAGAACCGATAAAGATTGAAAAAATCACATCACTTGCATAATGATCACCATACCTTATCCTCCCGAGAGCCACTAGTATTGGCCACAAAATGAGAGGAAGAATCAATCCTATTTTCAATTGTTTTGATTTAATCTGCAATAAAATCAAATTAATTAGTGGAAATACCATTATTCCCATTGAAACATGACCTGAAGGGAATGATCTATTACCAGTATATCCGTTTACGAAATACCATGGAGTGAAATCTTCGATTGATAGAAGATCTCGGAAACGAATTCTACCCCAAATATGTTTGATTGTAGTAATTATGATTCCAGGAAACAATAACAAGAAAAATTGTGATAGATAGGTTAAATAGTTTATCTTTTCACTCTCTAGGAGAGTGGCTAAGTAATATGATAATGTACTTAGAAGACTAACCAATAGCAGGACACTAACAATATCCAAACGGATCATAAAGCCTACCACACAAATTATATCATATAATAGAGATATTGAAGTAAAAATAGTTAGCTTATTTTCTTTAAATATATATGCAGAGCTAAAGAGAAAAACTGTGATCCATCCAGGTATTTCCCCAAACTGATTGAAGAATATTCCAAACGCTGAAGATCTATTAGCAAAATTGAGAGAAAATCGAAGGTCATACTTTCCATTATCAATGGCTAGAAGCGACATAAGTGCAATGAAAATAATTGATGCAAAGGCAATAATTATTCGTTCGGATGACCTCAATAAATCATCATTTACCAAAGATAATTTATGCTTTGTCTTATAATTTTAAACTACATTCATTCACTTTTCAGCGAAAATTATTTATTTATAAACTGATGATAATTTCTTCAAAGAAAATGATGAAACACAATTGTTTAAATTATTTATGTTCCTTCATCATAGGCAGTTTGATATTTAATCTGCTCTTCAGTCAGAGAATCAATCTCAATTCCCATAGATTCTAATTTCACCGTAGCAATATCCTGATCAATTTCAAAAGGTAAGGTGAATACTTTATTCTCTTTGGGGAATTTACCCTCTGCCAAAGAAATAAGAGCCATAAGTTGACCTGCAAATGACATGTCCATAACTTCAGAAGGATGGCCTTCAGCTGCGGCTAGATTTACCAATCGACCTCTTGCCAGAAGATATACTTTATTGCCATTCTCAAGAGTAATCTCCTCATTGTTTTCACGGATTTCTCGCACTGATACAGCTTTCTTAATTAACTCATCAACAGCTATTTCAACATCATAATGACCGGTATTGCAGATGATAGCACCTTCATTCATATCGTTGATAAAGTCAAATGGAATTACGTCTTTCATACCAGTTGCAGTAATGAATACATCACCGATCTTTGCAGCATCTTGCATTTTCATCACTTTATGACCATCAAGAGTGGCTTTGAGTGCAGCAACAGGTTCGACTTCTGTGACAATTACGTCTGCACCCAAACCCTTGGCATTCTTAGCTAGACCAGAACCACATTGACCATATCCTGCTACTACAACCTTCTTCCCAGCAAAGAGAATAGAAGTTGCACGTAAAATTCCATCAAGAGTTGATTGCCCTGTTCCATAATGATTATCAAAGTGGGACTTAATAGGGCTATCATTAACAGCAATCACAGGATATGCCAATTTTTCATCATCAGCCATTGCACGAAGTCTATGAACTCCAGTGGTTGTTTCCTCAGTTCCACCAATGATCTCTTTTGCTAACTCTGGGTGTTTGTTATGAACTTGAAAGATTAGATCTGCACCATCATCCAGTGTTAGAGTGGGTTTGAACTCTAAGGTTTGATCTATTGCCCAGTAAAATTCATCAGTATTCATCCCATGCCAAGCAAAAATTGAGATATCATTAGCAGCAAGTGCTGCAGCAACTTCATCATTTGTTGAAAGTGGGTTACAACCACTCCAAGAAACTTCTGCACCGGCAGCAATCAGAGTCTCAACCAGAACTGCAGTTTCCTTTGTCACATGAAGACAACCAGCAATTCTTTGACCTTTAAGTGGTTTCGTCTCACTGAATTTTTTCCTTAGGCTCATCAATACGGGCATACGAGATTCTGCCCAATCGATTCTCATTCGACCTTTTTCAGCCATGGAAATATCCTTGACCTTGAATTTTTCACTCATAACGAGGTCTAAGAATTATATCATATATAGATATAGATTTTTGACAATGAAAAATTCTCTCAAATAGGTTTTATTTAATCTCCAATATCTATCTATTAAATTCGTAATAAAATTGCCAAATAGTATGGATGACAAGCAATTGAAAAGAAAGGTTAAGATCCTCCTTTTCAAAAGGATGTTATCTCACCATCCTCATTGTGATAGGTACAGCAAACATGTGTTTTATATTGGATCTTGGAGGTTTTGCAAGGGATGCACAATAATGTACACAAACATTGCTCTAATGTACATTCTTGATGTACTACTAGGTATTGGTTTCAATGAAAAAAGGATTTGGATTGCAATACTGGGATTTTTATTTGTTCTAGGATCATGGAAAATACAGTATATTCCTCGATTAATCAAAAAAGGAACTTTAGGAATAGTATTCTATCTCTTTCTTAGTTATCTTTATTTCATAGAACATTTATATCTCCAACTGTTATTACTGGGGTTCTACTTTGTTTTATACATGATATTCTATCAAATTCAAACCATCAATCCTCTTCCTGAGTGTGTTGATTGTCATAATTATTTTGAAAGCTGTAGTGAGAAATATGCAGATATATTTGATATTCAAAATCTAGATGTCATTGAACAAGATTTATCTGAAGATTTACAACGTTTGTATAAAATTCATAAATATTATTAATAGAGTATAATTTTAAATTTAGTATTTTCTTTCATATCTGGAGGTCCATTTGAGTTTTCTTGGATTCCTCTTCATTTCAGTCATACTTCTCTTACATTTTTTATTGCAAAATCTAAGGATAGAGCCATCGATTTTCACGTACATTTGACCAGAAGTTCTAGGAATGCTATGACCACAAAAACTGCATTTATATTCTCGGATCATTTTATCTTCTCCTTAGGTTTCTAGCCTCTCTCTCAGTATCCTTAAGCATAAGAATATCTCCTAGTTGGACGGGACCCTTTAGGTTTCGGGTAAGTATTCTATTTGCATCTGGACCAGAGATGATCTTTGCACGTACTTGGATGACTTCTCCAGTAACTGCTGTTCTTCCCACAATTTGAATAACTTCTGCGGGAGTAATTTCTGGTTCTACATCAGTGGTTTTTGACGACATATTCTCGCCTCACTAATTGAATTGTTTAACTCTCTCAACGATAGATTTGAGATCAGCTTCAGCTTTACCAGCATCAATAATTGCTACTGATGCGGCACCTACTTCGATTCCTGCAGATTTACCTAATTTCTTGGATTCAGGAATTTCAAGATATGCGACATTCTTCTCTTTTGCTAGAATTGGAAGATGTCTCACAATCTCTGCTGGAGATACGTCTCCACCAATAAGTACTAATCGGGCCTTTCCTCTTTCAATTGCCTTAGTTACTTCATTGGTTCCTCGTTTTATCTTTCCTGAATCACGCACTGTTTGCAATAAACTAAGCGTATCATCAATTAATTCAGTTGGTGGTTGTTCGCTCATAATTATTCACCTTCTGATTTGCATTGTCGCAAATCATCATTCGGTAATATCACCTTTCAACTAGTTCAATATAAAAGAAACTATATGAAACACTTTTTTTATACGCTTGTTTCACTATTACCAAACCCATAAATTTGGCATTACCACAAATGTATATATACGAATACTTAGTACTATCCAGTATAAGGCCAAAATCTCAAACCGTCTGTTTTCTTAATTTTCTCGATTTCTGTCAGTATTTCCTTTTCTACTGGAGGTAATTCATTCAGATATTTAGTCATCAGTTTCAAAGCGTGAGTTGCACGGAGATCAATATACATTTCATCACCCTCTTTGACTTGTCGACCATAGGTTGGTCCTCTTACACTAATGGCAACTTCATCACCCGCTTTTGCTACATGGACTGCCTCATTCTGCAATCTTACCTGTTGAATTGTACCTATTCTCTGATTGTCCTTGTTGATGAGCACATCCTTAGGACGTACTTCACCAGTTAGAATTTTCACACCAATAACCATTGGTTTATTGTTACGGAAAACATATTCAGGGATATGTTTGATCTTGGTTGGTTTGGGTAGTTCTGCAAGATTATCCACATTATTTTCCATGACAATTTTATCCATCCATTCAATGTATCCATCGATCATGCGGTAAATAATTGGATCTTGGAAAATTTCCACACCTTCTGCAAATGCTAGTTCTTCTGCATCTTCAGTTACCTTAACATTGAAACCTAGAATGGCACCGAATTCGGGGTTATTTCTAGCCATGATAGAAACGTTTACTACATCTTTTCTGGATATTGAACCAACATCTGCAAAACGAATTGGAATTCCTCGTTCTTTGAGCAAAGAGGTTAGAGCCTCTAGAGATCCCAAGGTATCTGTTTTTATTAAAATACCTTCTTTCTGAGTAGAAACTTTTATGGATGCTAATTCGTCACTTATCATCTTTTCCTTCTGTTTGATTTCCTTTTCAGATCGAGCCACATACATTGCACCACCTGATAAAGCATTGTTAAGGTTGGGAGCAGTAATCTTCAAACCTGCTGAAGCCCAAATTGTTTCAGGAGTGTCAAATTTATCACGTGCATCTCTCATCTCATCTAATGGCTTAGGCTGGAGTATTGATCTTATTTTAGTTGTAATGGGTCCATCCTTACCAGCAATTACAATGGTATCGTGTTGTTTAATATTTCCATTAAAAAGAATGACATTTATAGTGGTACCCAATCCTGTTTCTTCTTTCACCTCAATGATAACTCCCTCTCCTGCACCATCTGCATAGGTAAGCTTTTTCATCATATATTGTTGTGTAAGACCAGCAATGACCATGAATAGGTCAGATACTCCTTCCCCTGATGTAGCAGAAGTTGGTATAATTGCCACTTTCTTGGTGAAGTTCCGAATGTTATTATATTTATCACTTTCCAACCCCATCTGGGAAAGCTCACCCATGATTTTGTATATCTCTTCATCTAAACGTTGCTGGATACGAGTATGTTGCTTATTATAACTAGCTATAAAACTTTCATCCTTATGAGCCTCCCAACCTCCAACTCGATCCATCTTATTGGCTGCGATGACGAAAGGAACTTTCTGTCTTCTCAAAGTTTCAATCGATTCGTAGGTTTGTGCTTGAAAGCCTTTGGTCAGATCAACGACAACAATTGCAATATCAGCAACCGAAGCACCTCTAGTCCTTAGAGTCATAAATGCCTCATGACCTGGTGTATCAATAATCAAGATACCTGGAGTTTTTAGATCTATAGTTCTTCCAATTTTTGATGCAATCTCAACTATAGTTTCCTTAGGGAACAGAGATGCACCGATATGTTGTGTTATTCCACCTGCCTCTCTTGCTTGAACAACTGTTTTACGCACCTTATCTAGGAGACTAGTCTTACCGCTGTCAACATGACCCATGATAACGGCGATAGGGGCCCTTATGATACTTTCACTCATACTATATCCTCAGTTTTTCTATAATTGCCGTATTTTATGCTAATATTTATTCTCCTAGATAGTATTCTCAGTGATTCACTATGTTTCTATAATATGCCATATTTCAAGACACAGACCTATTTATTCGTAAAGCCACATGTGAGTAACAGGTTTCCAGCTACAGTACTCCTCATCCTTGAAGTAAATTGCCAATTCAAGTTCTGCATTTTCAACAGAATCAGATGCATGAACCATATTCCTGCCAATATCCATCCCATAATCTCCACGAATGGTCCCAGGAGATGCTTCTGTAGGGTTTGTTGCCCCAACTATATTCCTTGTTTTCTTGACTGCATTCTTACCTTCAACAGCAATTGCTACTGTAGGTCCACTGGTAATGAACTTTACGAGAGCGGGATAAAATGGTCGTTCCTTGTGGACTTCATAGTGCTTCTCAGCCTGTTCTTGAGTTACTTGAATGAATTTCATAGCAAGAATTTTCAATCCGGTGGATTCAATTCGTTTGACTATCTCTCCAACAAGACCTCTCTGTACTGCATCTGGTTTGATCATTATAAATTCTTTTTCCATTTTTTAAACACCAAGGAGTTATTCTCCTGTATCAGATTTCTTTAAAATATATAAAATAATGATGATACCTTTCAACATCAACGCAAATATTATTCCTTTGACACAGGGAAGAGGATAGTAAATGTTGTTCCTTTAGAAAATTCACTATCTACTGAAATACTTCCTGAGCTTTCTTCCACAATTTGCTTTACAGTAAGTAATCCTATTCCAGTTCCAGTGGGTTTGGTTGAGAAAAATGGTTTAAATAAATTTGGGAGTATTTTAGGTGGTATCCCAGTACCATTATCAATTATTTTAAGACAAACTGATTCAGCATTATTTTGGAGTATCATACTTGTCTCTATCCGGATCAGACCTTTACTCACTATCGCTTCTCGTGCATTAACAAGCAAATTACTTATGATCTGATCAAAATGTGTCGGATTGATTTTTACCAATTTCAGTGATTCATCAAGTTCAAGTTCCATTGTAATAGACTTCCCTAATAATTTGAGATAAATTTGTTCATTTTGAAGCAGTAAGTCATTAATATTGATCTCTATTAATTCATTACGATTTCCTTTGACATACTCCATAAGTAATTTGTTTAATGCAACTAGTTTATCTGTAATCTGTGATAAAACCTCTTTGGATTCATTCTCTGAGGAATCGATATGTAATAATTCATCATAGTTACGAATTGCAGTCAGAAAATTATTGAAATCATGAGATATACCTAAAACAATGGATGAGAAGTGTTCTACCTGTTCCTGTTCTTGATTGATATTAAATTTCTCCATCATTGATTCAAACTTTGCTTCTGTTGAGAAAAGGATCGCCCTGTCGCGAATAATTAGGGAATAGTACATGAATGATCCTGTGATAACAATAAAACTAGTAGTAGAGATAAATTTCGTATAAAGCGTGAACTGCTCAACCAAGGGAGGAAGGAAGGGATCTAGTAAGTATGCAAAAAAACCACTTATCAATGAGAGTATTGAAGTTAGGAGTACATGTTTTTTATCTAGTAATAATGAAGAAATGATGATAACAGGAATCATACCAGTGTAGTAATCAGTAAATATCCCACCCATCAGGAACAATGAAATTGTGAAAATTAACAAAAGGCCATAAACCATTAGTATATTAGCAAAATGCACATAACCAAGATGATTGATCCTTTTCAGTACTATAGCATGAGCTGTGACAGAAACAAAAATCAGAGTTGCATTTAAAGAAATACCTTGGAGGAAGGTCGAGATGTACCACAAGAAAATAATCAATAGTTCAATGCTTGTTATTACATCTAGGAGAAGAGATTTTCGTGTGAATTCCACATTATCAGTGATTTTAGGACCAAAATACTGTTTGAAAATGTGTATTAATCGCACAGTCAAATCTAATATTACATAATTAATAAGCCTAATCCCCCAAAATCATTTTTCCGATTGAAAAAACACACATAAATGCAGTACTGCTGTAGGAATTATTTTCAACGTGTATTTTTGTAATTTTTTTTTTTAACTCAAGTTAGTCATTAATATACTGTTAGAGTATTGAAAGATATAAAGGGAAGATTACTATGGAATTACAAAAGAATAATCCATTCCTAAGACCCGATTATATTCCCGAGCCACAACATGGTACCACGACGATTGCATTGACTTTCAAGGATGGTGTTGTTGTTGCTACTGATAATCGTGCGTCTGCGGGATATATGGTTGCTAGCCCAAGAGCTAAAAAATTGCATCAATTAAATGATAAAACAGTAATGACCATTGCTGGTCTTGTATCAGATGCCCAATACCTTGTTAAACTCTTACGTGCAGAGATACAGATTTATGAACTCGAACGTGATCGAGAGATGGAAACTTCACTGGTTGGAAGTCTTCTAGCTAGGATTATGTATGGTCAATTTAGAACAGGATTTCCATACTATGTAGGCCTTATACTTGCAGGATATGACCAGAAAGGACCTCATGTATTCAATCTAGATGGTTCAGGTGCTTTTGGTGAAGAACCATTCACATCCACTGGATCTGGTTCTCCATTTGCTTACGGTACCCTTGAGGCGATGTATGAAGAAAATATGGATGAAGAACAAGCCAAAAAAGTAGGACTGCTTGCTTTACGATCTGCAATTATTAAGGATATTGCCACTGGAGACGGCATGGATTGTGTTGTTATAACAAAAGATGGTGTGAAAACTCTCAGCAAAGAGGATATAAAGGGAATACTTGGTGACAAGTATCCATTCCCTAAGTAGGAGGAATTATTATGTTTGGAAGTTCCGCAAATGCAGGTTATGATAGAGGTATACTGTACAGCCCAGAAGGGCGAATCATTCAGACCGAATATGCCAGAGAGGCGATGAGAAGAGGTCGAATTGCAATAGGATTACGATCCAACAAGGCTGTAGTCTTGGCTGGTAAGGTTGATACTATCGACCTAGACATCCCCAATCCCAAGATATCGAAGATTGGAGATGGAATATCAGCAATTTTCTCTGGATATGCAGCTGATGGTAGAGTGCTCATTTCAAGAGCTAGAGTTGAAGCAGCAATTCATCGAATGACCTATGAGGATCAGATTGATATTAAGGCATTATCAACAAAACTTGCTGATTATGCACATCAATATACATTATCAGGTGGTGTTAGACCTCTTGGTATTGGTCTACTCATCGGTGGTGTTGATGTGTTTGATAATACCCCTCGCATATTCTTCTTAAACCCTGGAGGAGGATTAACAGAGACTAAAGCAAAAGCTATTGGCCAAGGTGATGCTAAGGCAATCAAATTCATCAAGGATAAGCATGCTGAATCATCAATCGATGATATGAGTGTTAATGAACTGATCAAGTTAGCTCAAGAAACCATCAGACATGTATTGGAAGAACCAACCATACCTGATGAAGAGATAGAGACTTGGTCTATATCAGTATAATAATTAGCCATCAACGAACGCATAGCGATCATATATTAAAGAAAAACTACGATTAGAACCATAACATTTTATTAACCTAGAGGTTGAAAATCAATTAACTAAAAGGCAATTGGTCGATATGAGAATAATTTTACTACATTCTGATGAATTTGAATATGAACCAAAGAGAAAAGCCATCAAATCAGCTGAGGAAATTGAGAAAAAAATAGTATCAGTAGACGAAGCACTTGTCGCCATGATGGCTGTGGAAACAATTGATGAAGCTGATTATGATAGTTCAGCTGAACAAGCAGTTGAAGAAATCACTAAGGTTGCTGATGAGCTTCATGCTGAAAACATTGTTATTTATCCTTGGGTTCATCTCTCATCCACTCCCAGTCGACCAGATATTGCACTAAAGGTTATGAGAAAAGTAGAATCTACGATCACCCAGCTTGGGAAATATAAGGATGTGAAACGAGCACCCTTTGGATGGTATAAGGGATTCACCATTAAAGTGAAAGGGCACCCTCTTTCAGAACTCAGTAGAGAATTCGGCCCGGGTGAGAAGAAAGATGAAATAAAGCCTGATGAGAGTGCTGCTATAGCAGCAGAGGATGAGGCCAAGCATGAATTCTATGTTGCACTACCAGACGGTAATAAATTGCCATTCTCAGAGTACCGGTTCAAAAAGAAAACTAATTTCAAATCTTTTTTTGAGTATGAAACACAGAAAAGACGTGCCTCAGATAGTCCACCTGCTCATGTTGAGCTAATGCAACGTCTAGAGATGGTTGATTATGAACCTGCATCAGATGCAGGAAATATGAGATGGTATCCGTCTGGATGGTTAGTAAAACGACTCCTTGAAGATCATGTCACCAACACTCATATTGAAACTGGAGCACATTGTGTAGAAACTCCAATTATGTACGATTTTCATCATGAATCTCTTGAGAAATATATGAACAGATTTCCAGCGAGACAGTATGTAATACAGTCTGGATCAGATAGATATTTTCTGAGATTCGCAGCTTGTTTCGGTCAATTCTTAATAGGTGCAGATGCAGTAATTTCATATAAACAATTGCCCCTCAAGATGTTTGAGATGACCCACTACTCTTTTAGAAGAGAACAAAGAGGTGAATTAGCTGCATTACGCAGGTTGCGGACTTTTTCAATGCCTGATCAACATACTTTAGCTGCAGATATTGTTCAGGCTAGAGCAGAATTCCGTAATCAGTATGAGCTTTGTGTGAAAATGATGAATGATTTTGAACTGGATTACGAAGCAGTATTTAGGTTCCAAACTGATTTCTATGAGGAAAATGAAGAATGGGTACAAGAGATGATAACTCTCATTGATCGACCTGTTATGCTGGAATTATTTGATAAAAGGTATGCATATTTTGTCTGTAAATTTGAATTCAATGTCATAGACGGACAGAAAAAAGCTGCAGCATTATCGACTGTTCAAATTGATGTGGAGAATGCAGAAAGATTCAATATCGAGTATACAAATAATGAAGGTGAAAAGGTTCAACCATATATCCTTCATGCATCTCTATCAGGAGCAATAGAACGAGTAGTTATGGCGATATTGGAGCAGGCCGCATTAAAAATCAAGAAGGGATTAAAACCGAACTTCCCATTTTGGCTTGCACCAATTCAGGTTCGACTATGCCCCATCGGAGATAAACATCTTATATATGCTAAAAAAGTAATGGAAAAACTAGAAAAGAAGGGAATTAGAGCGGACTTGGATGATCGTAATGAAAGAGTGGGTAAGAAAATTAGAGATGCTGAAAGAGTATGGATCCCATATATTTTTGTAATAGGTGATACTGAAATGGAGACAGATGTACTCAAAGCTCGCCTGCGAGATGGAACTGAACAGGATTTCCCCTTGAAGAATCTAGCTAAGGAGCTCTCAAAGATGACCGAAGGTTATCCAACCCGGCCTTTAGCCATGGCAAAATACCTTTCACTAAGACCAAAATTCCACTCACATGATTAAATGTAAAGTGGTATGAAAAAAAATGCTAATATATCGCTAGTGGTAAAGAACATTATTGATTAGAAAGATAGTTTCTAATTGCCTCAGTAGCTCAGCACGGTTAGAGCGTTTCACTCGTAATGAAAATGTCGCGGGTTCGAATCCCGCCTGGGGCTTTAAATAAACAAATTGCATCTTGATTTTGGATTAGCAGAAGTAATCATAAGGCGATACCTAGAAATGAAATTAATTTTACATGTAGATTAATACTTATTCGATTAATACATGTTTATGATCCATATAAACAAAATTTTTTGATTTGCCTGTTAATTTTTAACCAGTTGTCATCAACAATCAATCAATTAGTGAAGAATAATGACTTGAAACACGTTTCTTTTTTTAGAATGTATCCATTCATAATCATCGATAGTAGCAAATTTAAAACCATCGATGGAAAATCTAGTTAGAAATTTATTAGAATTTAAAGCATGAAATTATAATTCATCGATAATCATCGAAAAAATGAAAATATGAATTTAATAAAAAATCATCGAAAATTCATCGATAAATCATCGATGTGCCAAAAATGTAGCAAGAACCCTCAAGGTACAATAGTATGGACTATTTAAACAAAGATAACATTTGGAACTATATATGATATTAATAGTAATACAACTCAGACTATCCTATGAATATCTCACCCCATGACCAGCATCAGAGAGATCTGATTCGTGCCCTTCAAGGAAGTCATAGTTTCAAGAATCATCAGGAAACTGCAATATCACCTATCAATCAATATAAAGGTAAGACAGCTTACCATGTACTGGATAAGTATGAAGATAAATTCCAAATAATGAAGGAGATTTATTGTGCCTGTGGAAATAAAATGATAGAGGCAGACAATCTTTCATATGCTCAATCAGATACTGTTGTAAATGAACATCTTATGCAATGCATCAGTTGCTCCAATCAGGAGAAAGTAAGATTTAGTATGTTAAAGGCTGCCCTAAAAGCAGAGGTAAGTGAATTTAAAAAACCTCAATACTTCCCTTATCGTTAAATCTGGAATATAGATGAAATCAATAGGTGAGATTTTTTTACAATTTTTAAAGAATCAATCTTACTCTTTAAGAAAAGATTGAAAGTTTAGAGATTAATGATACTATATAGCTTAAAGGGTAAGGTACGCCCACCCCGTTTGATATACAACTTATATACACATACAGATCAAGAGTCTCAAAACCACCCCTCGTTTGTTTTGTTCGACCACACTATCAATATACAACAACAACAGATAGTGGAACGGGAAGATGTAAATCTTCAACGAGAGGGGTTGGATTGAGCGGGCCTCCAGAGTTGCCCGATGAGAAACTCCCTGATCTGATTAAACAACGTTGGAAGTACTGCAAAACAGCCATTTACAATTTAGCAAATGGCTATAATCGCTTCGAATTAATACGAGAGTTGTTAGAACTCAGAGAGTCTCATACGGTTGCACCAAATTTATCCGAGATTACCAGTTTCACGGGTTTTGATAATGCCATCCATTCTATCATGAGATGGGATTGGGAAGTAACTAAGGATATTACTAATTTAAAATCTGATGTAAGTGAAATTGGTAAACTAGGTGCAGAATTAATGATCCTACACACTTTGAGGGAATCAATTAGAAATGATTTACTCATATGGGAGGAGGATGAACTGCGAGAAACGAGATTTGGTAGAATTCATTTCAATAATCTCAATTCATTTAATGTCGAAATAACTGGCTCAAGGATTGATATTGCTAAAAAAAGGTTTCATCAAGAAAGAATTTCTAAACAACAGAAGAAATTGGATCCTACAAATAAGTTAACTTCAGTAAAGAAGTTATACTGGGAAAATTCGATTCTCATGCTACTACGTTCTCCACTAACCTTTTATCGTACAATGCAACTATTATCAGAAGAACAGCATAATCAGCTAGCAGAGTTCCATACCAAACTAATCCAGAGATCAAATGTCTCAAATGAAGGTTTAGTTAAGATACGATTAACAATAGATTCAAAAGCTGATAGATTGATGAGAATTCTCACTCCGCCTCAAAATAAAGAGGATAGAAGGCCTAAATTTACCGCAGCGCTTGAAATTAAGGAGAGAAGGTCAGATAATAAAGTCGAGTACTATGTTGCAGTTGGTGCGCTTGCAATGTTTGTTATGTTCATCAATGGGTTCAATAGAGAAACACTTGATGAAAAATCCAAACGTGCTGAGAAAGCAGTTGGTGAAATCATTGAGAGCACAGGGTATTGGAAAGTACTTGAATCTAACACAGATGTCATCCACAATCAAAGAAATGAAGTAGTAACTGAGATTGATATCATCGCACAGTCAAAAGGTGATCCAAGCCAGTTACTAACCTTTGAGGTTAAAGATTTCAGTTTTTGGAAGGGTTGGATATGGAACCAGGGTTCCCAGATTCGACGTGAATACTATCTCAGTGCAGTGGATAAACTTCCAGTAAAAGAAGAATATATCAAAGAAAAATATGATGGTCATGAAATCATCTCATTTATCGTCACGAGTATACCTGAAAGTTATTTCACCATCAGAGATACAAAACTCATCTATCTTGCTGATTTACCTGAGTTATTAATGAAACTATCAAATATGGAAGTAAAGAAACGTCAAAATTATCAAAGTAGTAATTTTCTGATACGATACTTTGAACGGCTGCAAATAGATTACTTCAATGCTGAGAAATTGAGTGATCCAATAAATACTCGGATGAAGGAAAATGATAAGCTACGTATGCGATTAGCTGCATACAAAGAAGATTATGAGAAACAACGATCAGTTTACAGAGTAATGAATTCAGAGATGGAAACTGCCAAAGTATCCAGTAAACTTGCAGCCAAGAGGTTAATCAAGGATACAGGGGAGAAACATTACCAGCTAGAAGATGAATATAACAAATCAAAGAATGAATTGGACAAAATAAAACGAGATATGAAGGTAAAAGCTACTGCACTTAGAGAGATCAAGGATAAATACACTGAGATCCTGGAAGTTATCAAGAATAACGAAAGTGAGATACAGAGACTAGTTACTTCAAAAGAACGTCTATTACAAGCAAGATTATTCTAGGTGAGTAGGTGACACATACAATAAATAAAATTATTCAACAGCTACTCAATGAATATCCCGAAACCAAGGTTAGTTTGGATTATTCCAATCCATTCGAATTACTCACAGCAACAATATTATCTGCCCAAACTACTGATAAAGCGGTGAACCAAGTCCTACCAAATTTGTTTGGTAAGTATCCTAGTCCTGCTGAGATGAGCCAGGCAAAACCAGAGGAGATAGTACCTGTGATAAAGACTATTGGCCTATATAATAACAAAGCCAAATCTTTAGTTTCCATGAGTAAATCATTGATAGAGAAGTATAATGGAGAGGTTCCCAAGACGATGAAGGAATTAACCTCACTTGCAGGGGTCGGGAGAAAAACGGCCAATGTCGTCCTAGGCAATGCATTCAATGTGGTGGTTGGGATCACAGTTGATACTCATGTAATCAGACTTTCAAATCGAATGGGATTTGTCGAAGGTAAAAATGCAGTAAAGATAGAAAGGGAACTCATGAAGATTGTTGATAAGAAGTACTGGGTTAAGTTAACTACTGTTTTTATTGATCATGGTAGGAAAATATGTAAGAAAAATCCTATGTGTAATGAATGTGTAGTTGAAAAACTCTGCAATAAAAAAATCTGAATTAATCTTTTGAATAGGGCAAAATGATATCCACAAGATCAACTTGAGAGATCACCATTCTCCTGCAGCATATTTTTTTCAATCCTAACTCATCTAATAATTCCCTAGGGCTCTTTTCTCCCTTTGCTATTCCTTCAAGAAACGGTTCGTATTTATCCCCAACTATGAAACCACAGGTTAAACATCTTACAGGTATGATCATGAATTAATCCTCAGATTTTCTATAATGTAAGTATTAATAACTATTTAGAAAGAATACAAATTATTAGTATGAACCATGGTTAGCACTTCTAAGTATTAGTCGATACGATAAATTTGTATCATAACGTATCTTTTAAATTATCCTAAATGATATTTGAAAACGTGTCATCGCAAGACTTAGCATTATTTGAAGAAATTATTCAAGATGCAGACCTATTAATCTCACTTGAATCTTATTTGACCTCTGGAATTCATATAGGAACTACCATCTCAACCAATAATATGAGAGATTATATATTCCGTGTGCGAAAGGATGGTCTAAATGTACTAAATATCAAGAAAACTGATGAAAGAATCAGACAAACTGGTCGATTACTAGCATCTTATGATCCAGAAGATGTACTAATTCTTGGATCTCGTCAGTATGCCAGCGTACCATCCACTAAGATGGCTCGACTTTGTAACTTTAAGGTTATTCCAGGAAGATTTGTCCCTGGTACACTAACCAATCCATCATCTAAATCATTTGTTGAACCCAAAATAATCTTCATCAACGATCCTCGTGCTGACAAGCAAGCATTGCAAGAGGCAGTGAAAATGAACATTCCCGTAATTTCTCTGTGTGACAGTGACAATATGACTTCATATATCGATCTCGTCATTCCAGCAAATAACAAGGGTAGAAGAGCTCTTGCAAGAGTATATCTACTTCTTTCCACCCAGGTCCTTAGAGAGAGAGGCGAATTAGGTGAAGATGAGGATCTTGGACTTTCCCTTGATGATTTCAGTTTCAAGGTATTAAGAAACTAGTCCGGGTGGCCATACTTTAGCTATAACTTCATATCGAACTTGATCAGCTGCAATGACACCTAGTTTTCTTGAATCAAGACTATCATGTAAATTATCTCCTAGTAGTACAACGCCATTGATCCCTGTATTCCATTCATAGTCATTGGAATCAAGAGTATAATCCATCGAATTGATATACTCACCACCAACATAAATTTCTCCTGAAATAAATTGAATATTTTGATTGGGAAGACCTATTAATCTCTTGATAAAAAGCTTATTTTGAAGTCGGACAACATAGATTTTGTTTATTTTGAATGAAAACTTCTCTCTACATAGAACTAGTTGACCATCACGTAGAGTTGGATTCATTGAGTGACCAACAACTTCTATGATTTTCATATTTAATGCTCTAGCGTAATAAATTTTAACTTATAGCTTATTGAATAGGTCGGCGACTTTTAATACAGATTCCTTGAGCTTGTTAGCCATATCCAAATTGATGTTCCTCTTATTATCAGAACAGAGCTTTGTGGTAGCCCATACAGTTTCATGAAGCTCATTTACATCAATACCTGCCTTTGCACAACCTTCAGCGGTGAATTTATCAGTCCATAAGATTAGCACTTCTTTTTTGCATTTTTCTGCATACTCTTCCTTTGTTGCAACAAATCTGGTAAAAGTGTTGAGATAGGCCATCTTGTCATCACCCTTCTCAAGAGCAAGCAATTTTGTTACCATAGAGATAACAGTATCTGCAGCCTCAATGGCAGCATGTGGATGGTAAATACCACAGGGGGCATCACAGTGTGCGAAAGCCTCTTCTACGTTGAAAATTTTCTTAATTACGTTTTTCATCATGGTTATCACGACAATTCAGATGTTATTGTATTAATATTTATTTATTTTGATAACTAATTTAATCTAGTTAGCATTGATAGTTCCTTGAGTATTAAAAGGGCAATCGTTGGAAATTCTCGCATAAGAATAAAAAAGGAGAAGAGATACCGATGATTAGATGGAAATTGATGTACTTACATTCTATATGATTGGTTTTGCTCTCACCATAGGTTCAATTGGAATAGGATGGTTTATCTCGAAAAAACCCCGAATTTATCTTGATATTGGTGCTTGGTTACTAGCGTATATGTTATTCAACTTTTTAGCCCTACGTCTATTTGAAGTTAATCAATACATGGGAATTGTTGCATATTTTGTGGGTTCAATGACTATGATTGTACTTGCCATCAGAGTTAAGCAAGCATATACTGATCCTATTGCAGATATGAAAAATCAGCTAAAAGCAATGCAACAAAGCGGAGATTTTACTAAAGCAATGAATCTGCAATTCACCAAGGGTTATGATCATTTAAAACAACTGTATGAAGCCTTTGCAGACACAATTCTTGGGATTATGAGTAATATGGAAGCTTTATATGGTTTTGAAAGACAGACTATAAATGTAGTAGATACAATTACTAAGGTTTCTACACAAATTGAACAAGATATACAACTGTTAACAGATAGTATTGATGAGAATCTTCAATCAGCAGTGATGGGGAATGAGGTATCTGAACGCATCCAAAAGATGGTTCAGGGATTATCAGAAGAATATAGTCAATTAAACCATCGACTGACTAAGGAAATCATCTCAACTGATACACTATCAGATCAAACAAATTTAATAGCAGTTAATGCAAGTATTGAAGCTGCACATAACAAGGAACAAGGAGAGAATTTTGCCATTGTTGCAGATGGTATACAGAGATTATCCTCACGATCCAGAGAGACTGCTACTGAGCTTGCAAAAGTGAATGCCTCCATGAATAAACTAATTGCAGAACGATTGAATCAGCTAGCAGGAGAGTTTGCTAATCTCGATGATATACTATTTCAAATCGCAGATTTATCAGATAAAGTATCAGCTATCAGCCATAACCAAAAATCAATGAATGATGAACTCAATAGACAACTCCTTAAACTTGAAGAACGACACAAAGATCTGCAACAGAAGAAAATTGGAAAGTAGTTTACAAAATAAACTATTGACTGACAAACGTCCATTCAATAAAATATTGTAAAATTTCTATTTTTTTTACAATCCCAATATTGTCACCATCCTTATGATTAATAAAGGATAAATCTCCCATTGGATACATGACTGACGAGCAAGTTCGAAATGTGATTATAATTGGTGGTGGCCCAGCGGGGTACACCGCAGGTATATATGCAGCCAGAGGGGCAGTAAATCCTTTAATATTAGCTGGGTATCAGGCAGGTGGACAGCTGATGCTTACCACAGAGATTGAGAATTTTCCGGGTTTCCCTGAGGCGCCTATGGGTCCCAAATTAATGGATGATATGAGATTGCAGGCAGAAAAATTTGGTGCTGAGATACTGAATGAGGATGTTACAGAAGTTGATTTCAGTACTAAGCCTTTCATAGTTAAGACCTATGACCAGCAATACCAAGCACATTCTGTAATCATAGCCACTGGAGCTTCTGCAAAATGGTTAGGTCTTGATGCTGAGCAAAAACTCATCGGTACAGGAGTATCCAGTTGTGCTACATGTGATGGAGCCCTATTCAAAGGAAAAGAAGTTGCTATTGTAGGAGGAGGAGATACTGCCATGGAGGAAGCACTATACCTTACCAAACACGCCAGTAAGGTATATGTTATTCACAGAAGAGATGAGTTACGAGCATCCAAGATTATGAGAGAGCGAGTGCTAAATCATCCTAAGATTGAAATGCTCTGGAATAGTATTGTTGTGGATCTAAATTCAGAAAAGGAAGGATTCATTGAGAAATTAACTTCTTTAGTGATCGAGGACACACAGACTAAAGAGAGAAGAGAGCACGTGGTTGATGGTTTATTTGTGGCTATTGGTCACAAACCTAACACCGGAATATTTGAAGGAAAAGTAGATATGCATGATGGCTACATTAATGTGTTCAAACATACAATGACAAGTGTGGAGGGAATATTTGCTGCAGGTGATGTTGTTGATATTCGTTATCGACAGGCCATTACAGCTGCTGCAGAAGGTGCAAAAGCAGCTATTGATGCTGAGAGATGGCTTGGCGAAACTGGACTAGTCGAGTAAATCTGATCGTTTTAACGTAACTGTGATACCTCTTGGAATATCAAAAAATTAGTATATTAATCATCCTCAACAGAAATCATTGTCATTGTACTTCGTATCTCTTGTATCGATCTTAAACTTCCTGTAACTCCTTTTTTAAGAGAATCCAAATTTTCTGCCTCAACTTTTGCGATAATATCATAGATACCATAAACCAATGATGCTGATTTTACCTCAGGAATATCTTTCAGCTTTTCTAATACTATTTCTTCTTGAGCTACCTTACAATTAATAAGTATAAATGCCGTTGCCATACGAATATAAAGACAAAACTGAATATAAGGATTGTTGATTAAATTAAGGTATTTTCAATTATTCTTTTCTTTTTATCTTGCAGTATAGAAAGATAATTCCACTAATATAATATATGAAACAATAATCAACCAGGGGATATCTTAATCTAATCTTCTTCAACAGAGATCATGGTCATCGTACTGCGTATCTCAGAAATTGCACGTAAATTCCCTGTAACGCCCTTCTTTAGATCTTCAAGGTTTTCTGCTTTTACCTTTGCGATGATATCATAGATTCCGTATACTAAATTGGCCGATACAATTTCAGGTAATTCTTTTAACTTCTCAAGTACAGCCTCCTCTTTAGCGACATGAGTATTTATCAGTATGAATGCGGTTGCCATATAATGTTTCTCCTATTATCAATCCCTTTCGGGTATCATTAAAAAATATATTCTCGACCAATATAAGAGTTATTCATGAGTAGGTGAACCTTAGTTTAATCAGAACGTATTTCTAGCTCAATAAGCTAGTCCTTCTTAAAAAAATAAATTGAGAAAGTATTCAGTTTGGAAAAAATACCTTTATTTTGTGTCTCAGATATAAAGATCAGTGAAAGAAGGATATTTTGGCAAATACAAAGATCCATCACAACCGGCGGTGAGGTTTGATCCATTACAGTCTTTTAGAGATGGGAAGGAATTAGTTGGATTCAGAATTCACCTTGTTGGTAGCAGAAGAGACAGGCCTCGAGACCAAGAAAGAATTACTGACAGTCCAAAATATGCAGCTGAAGAAGAATCAGTATTTTTCAAGATTCGTACGGGTGAATCTGAATCGATACCCATTACTGGTGATGACCAAATTATTGGTAATTACACCGATGAACCGAAGTTACATAAATTGGATGAATATAAAGGGATAACTATCATCAATAAATTCGCGGCTGTAAATTACAATGCAGTTAGAGATCCAGGAGTATCTCTAGTTAGTTTCTCCAATACATATTCAACCCATTTGGATAATATCGAGGCATCTCATTCAATTTTTGTATCACTCCGAACAGCACTCCAGGAAATTATTACTAAGAATGATCGTTTCAATACCTCTATTATCTTTATTAATATTGGTCCTACATCAGGAGCATCCTTACAGCAGTATCATGCTCAAGCATATGTGCTCTCAAGGTTACATGGTACTCTGAGCTACGCATTTAACAAGGCATTCGAACAGAATATTGAGTGTCTACATTGTCAGTTAGCAAATGATTACAATCTTATCCAAGATCATTTAGATCAAACTATTAATATTGATTCACTTATTATCTGGGAAGATGAGTACAGTAGGCTAATTAATCCTTTCGCTCCAATTCGTCCACTCTCGTTTAGAATTCTAATTAAACGACATGTGACATGGTTTGGTGAATTGAATGATGCTGAATTACACTCTATCGCAGAGGCAATGGCTGTCACACATCGAGTTTTGAAACATATCCTACCTGAAGGATGGAGTAGGGGATTAGATAGATCCATTGCCTTCAGACAATCAAAATCTATAAATCATGATTTTCATATATTCATAGACTTATTATCCTCTATACCCATGGGTGCAGCTGAGATCTGTGATTATCTTAGTATCACTTCCTTCATTCCTGATGAAATCATCAAAAAAATCCGAGAAGCCATTCAAATAGAGTTTTCATAATCAATGTGCTATTAACTACCATCTCTTTAACTTGGTTGATGAAAGTAGATATTCATTCGCACTCTACACATTCAGATGGAACAAAACCAGTTACTGAGTTACTAAAAATGGCTGAGGAAAGGAGATTAGAAGTATTTGCCATTACTGATCATGACACCTTTGCAGGATCGTTGGAAGCATTTGAAAAAAAAGAGGGATTATTTTCGGGTACATTGATTGCGGGGATCGAGATTTCAACTCGTGTGAATAAGAAAAAAGTACATCTACTTGCATATTTCAAGGATACTTATTTACCTATGAATGATCAATTATTCATTAATCTTGAAAAGATTCGAAATGATCGAATTCGTAGGATGAGGGTTATTATCGATAATGCAAATAATGCTGGATTTAAGATTGAATTTGATGAGGTAAACAGAGAGGCAGGAGGAGATGACAGTGTGATAGCAGATGTACTAGGAAGACCTCATTTTGCAAGGGTATTTGCCAGGAAATATAACACCTCTGTTGATTATGTGTTTGATACGTACTTGGGAGATGGTAAACCTTGGTATGCTAAGCGCTTTTCCCTCAAATTTCATGAATGGATAGATCAAGTGAGAAATCTAGGAGGATTAATTAGCTGGGCCCATCCACTACAAGGACATCATTCATTGGATACTCTTGAACCTGTTTGTGAATTGTTAGTTGAGAAAATTGATGCGATAGAGTTGAATTATATCTATGATGGCAAGTATAAAATCAATCCTGATTTTTATAAATCTGGAATTTCCTATCTAAGAAAGCAAATTGCAGACCATGATTTACTCGTAACGGCTGGTGGAGATTATCATGGTGATGTAGGAACTCTTGGTGAGGTATCCCTTGAAGAAGAAGCCTTCAATAAATTTATCACAAAATTAAACAAATAAACTGGGTAGTTCTCCTTGCCAGTAAATCCAATCATCATCATCATCTAGGTCCATCTTCAAATCTTGAATTTCGATTATTGCAACAGAATACCCCTTTTCATCAGCATAATCCAGAATTCTCTCATAAGAATTACCACCAAATAAGGAAGCAGCATACATCTCTGCCGGTAATAATGCCAATGCTGTACCACCATCTGCTACTGGAGCAATTACAAATTCAAACCTTTTTGAAAGATGCATAAACTTCTCCAATGTTCGAGAGGTCAGACCTGGAAGGTCAGCCATAACTAATAAATACCTATCATCAAGTAATTTCTTACTTGCATACTCTAGTGCAACATTTAGGGATTGTCCATCATCAATTAGAGTTTGAACATTAGCTATTTTGATATCATCCTCTGCAGTGAGAAGCACCGGGATTATGTTTACCGAACGAATACACGAGATCGTGTTATTCAGCATGCGCTGTACAACCATGTTTACCAAAGCTTGATCTTTTGTCTCTCGCAGTTTTTTCTTGGCAAGCTGTATTCCACGTACAGGAACTAAGGCATGAAGGTTCACATCGGCAAATTATTCTATAGTATATTGAGAATATCTTTAGCTAACTGAATTTTTTTATCCTTATTTGACAGCAATATGGGAAGAAATACTGGTTCAATATCATAATCTTTGATCTCAGCTGCAAGACTTCTGTCAGATTCATCAAGGATTAATATAGATACCAGATCTTGATAATATGCTGCAAGACCGACAGGAGATGTTGGTATACCATTTGCCTTCATCAACTTAATAGTAGGACCAGAGAATGCCTGGTTACCAGTGATAGGAGAAACTGCCACATTATTAGAATGGTGAGTCATCATATGATTTTTTATCGGATCAATAGATAGAATAGGGCCAATACTCGTGATTGGATTACTTGGACCAATTATCAGGGGGTTTTTCAAGGCGTGGAGTACTTCTGGGGTGGTTTTGGTTTTATTACCCATATACTCAACTGATCTCACCTCCACCTCAGTTCGGAATTTTACAAAAAATTCTTGAAAGGAAAGGGTTCCTTTCTCCGTCAGGATTCGTGTTTGTACAAACTCATCAGACATGGGCAGGATAGAAGCTTCTATCCCCCAATTATCGGTTATTAACTTAGTTGTCTGTGTCAGACTAAAGCGTTGCAATAACTCATTGCGGTACAGATGTAATGCAAGGTCTTTATTACCGATATTAAACCATTCATCAACACCCAGTGATTTTAACTGCATCAAAGTCTCAAAAGTCTCTTCCTTAACACCCCAGAACTTTTTCAAATCTAACTGATCCGAGAAAAGATAGATAAGAGTATCTAGGTCAGGACATACTCGTAATGAATGCCAAAATGTATCATCTCCGCCATTTGCAATAACTGTTAACGATTTGTCAGCAACCAACTCTCGTAGACCTTGTAGCAATTTAGGAGTTCCAGTGCCACCGGATAATAGGGTATATTCCATCATTTCCTCTTGTATGTGTTATCTTTTGTTATGATTTTGCCTTCATGCAATAAAATTTTCAAATAAAATTCAATAATCGTTGCATCTAGCTTAATCTCATTATACGGTGGAGTATTAATTGTAAATGTGTGATATCGTCTGAATTCTGCTAATATCTCGTTGATGGTTTTTGGTTTCAATGTGCATAGTTCGTAGATATTTTCTTTATCCCTCTCAAGGGCATTTTCTACCTCAACTGGGCTATATTTCCCTTGATTATTCATATGCGGTTCATCATATGCAGAAAAAACAATCTCCGATTCTGCTTGTTTCAAGAAGCTAAAGGCATTGGAATATTCCATCAATGACCCTGTCATATCCAAATAATAGACCCTTTTATCTGTAGATGAATAACCACCAACTAATCCTGTGCAGAGCAATTTTTGAGCTGTACTGTACACAAATGTGTGGCCTTTTTGGGGACCTTGAAAGGGAATAATGAGAATTTTCGTATTTTCTGTTTGAAAACTACTTCCCTTACCCACCTCAACTATATTATCAATTTTCTTTGGCAATCTCTTTTGTAATTTTCGTGCACTTTCCTCATTGTAAGTTCCATACCTACCATCCAAAAATGATTCTCTTGGTTCCTTAACTAAAGGAGCAATTGATTCATGTATGTAGAATGTTACATCTGGATATTCATCACGTATCAATTCTAATGTATTGATTTCCTCCAGAGTGATATGGGTAAGATAAACTCTGAAACCATGCAAACCGAGTTTATTGACAATTTCAATTAGATTTCGTACAAATACCTTACCACCAGAAGCTCCAATTAGAACTCCTGGATCATCACGAATGAAAACTCCACCAAAAACTTCTCCATTTTTTCCATATCCACCTGGAATTCGGTATAGGTTCTCTACAATCTGATAAGATTCCATAATTAATCAATGAATAAAGGTGATTATAATAGTTTCTCAATTAATATACTACGAGATTAGCAAATTCAATAAATCTATTCCATTTTGCCGATAGGTTAGGTCGATTGAACAAAAGTGCATCTAACTCACCCATACCTCTGCTAGTCAAAGATAGGGTATAGGATTTGAATTGGGGATTATACACAAATCTTATGTAATCTGTTCGTTTAAGTTTTGAGATCATATCTTGATACTGATTTTTACTCATCCTAATACTATCAACAGCAACATGAGCGTTGAAATTTTGTATTAAGATGTATAAATCCACTTCACTTATGCTTTCTACTGTTCCAAGTGTAAGAATAACTTGCTCTCTGATTCCGAGTTCCCTGGAATCATAATCATGCTCGTAGTTTGTAGGATGTGATGACAGTACCATGTTGCTTCATATAAATTATGTCATTTATATAATAAAAGGAGCTAGACGGAGTATACTAAAAGTGAATATTGCTATTTCAAGTCTTTAAATCATAATTAATGAGTGATTAAACAGGTAGTTAAGTTATATGCAATTTTGCTGAATCTGTTCAATTGATTGATTTTTCATAATAAATCCATTGAAAATTATAAGTGTTTATTAGATGTAGACAATTAAGCAAATTATGGCACAATGTAAGTCCTGTCACAAAGAAGCTGAAGATTCTTGGAAATACTGTAGATTTTGTGGTACTGCAATACAAGTTAAGAAACAAGAAGAATTAGCTATTAATGAAGAGGAAATAACCAAGGAGGTAAAGGAAAAAGTAGTATTCGATAAGGACCTTTATTATAAAGTATTATCCTCTAGGGCAGATAGAAAAGAGATAGTCACCCGGAAAACCAAATTAAAGTTAGAAATTAATTCTCTTCTAGAACAACTTGAGTCAGGGCTGATACAACGAGATTATGCTCTACCTAAAATCAAGAACCTTAAAGCAGAAGTTGTTGAAGTGAATACAAAGGAAGAGAAATTCAAAGATCTTCCTGAACAATTACCAGTTGAATTACTTCTAGATCAACTTGATGCCGCTGAAAAACGCAGAAAAAAACTCAATGAACTGAAAAATGATCCTGCTATAACTAAGGAAGCTCTAAAGGAGGCATATAAACGATCAGATGATGCAATCAAACTGCTTCGTGAAGAACATTCGGTCATATCTGGCTATCTCAAAGCATGGCATAATGAAATTAAAATTGAGCTTGAAGAAGAACGAGCCTCACTGGAACAATTGTATATTCGAGTAAAAACTGGTGAATTGACAGAGGGAAGTTATTCTGAGAAGAAAGAAGATAAAATCAAAAAAATATCAACACTGAATAATATTTCAGAAATGCTAGAACAAATGATTTAATCAAGTGGTTGAAGTTCATCATCCAATCTAACTACTTTTGGACGGCGATTTTGATCCTCCACTGTCACTAATTTATCTTTTTCTTCTTCTAACACATCTAGATCATCAATATCTTCATCGCCTGTAAACTCCCAGCCTTGGAGGTTAATATCTAGATATGCATCTTCTTTACCGGGACAGCTAATCCGTATGCTGATTCTTCCTTCCTCATGTTCGAGAATCTCTGGTGTTAAACACTCATCTTTCAGGGTTTCAAACAAGTGCTCCACAAATGCTTGAGAGATAATTTCAGTATTAGAGTTTAATATACGTTTACCGACTTCACCTAGAGTATAAAAAACAGATCGGCCTCTTTTGACCGAATCTATTAGATGAGCCTTTTTGAGTCTCTGGATATGATGTCGTATTGTATCATGGTGATGACCAAGTGCATCTGCTATTTGTGCTTGATAACAATTCTCATTATTTAGAATATACATGAAAACTTGCTGAGTAGCCTCACTACGCAAAACTACAAATGCCTTCTCCACTTCTTCAGTCCGTAACCCTTTTGAAAAAAACACTCGACGCCCTGCAAAGCGCATAGTATCTACCAACCCTGCAGTTTCTAGCTTTTTCAAATGCCATGATACCGTGCCATAGGGTAACTCTAATGCACTTGCAATCTCAAAAAAATAGCTTCCAGGACTTTCAGAAACGATTCTGAATATCTCCCTTCTGACAGGATGCATCAGTAAAATCGATCGTTTTTCTTTATCACTTGACATATTGATACACCACAGGCCCTGGACAAATTTCAGGAAGAATTACTCAGAGAACCAATTGTTCCAGCACCAAAGGGCTGAAAAAAATTAATTTACCTTAAGCATATCAATAGTTACTGTGCTCACACCAGGGATAGCCTTGAATTCATCATAGATCTTATCCTCGGCAACGTTCTCAAGCTCGGAAGAATCGATATATCCTTCATATACACAAGCATCGCTTGTGAAACAAAGCCCTGTTGAGTAGAGGGTTTTTATACCCAAACGGATGAAGATTGATCCCATTTGTCTCAGGAAATCTGGGCTCAATTTCTCAATATTGATATTGATCTTAGCTACAGTGTCAGAGGTAGTTGGGATAATCCGAATAATTTTAGTGTTTGGAGCAAGTATGATAATTACTTGCTTAGCTCCCTCTGGCTTTAATGCAGTAATAAATTCCGTGGGCAGCTGTATTGGCTGGCCCTCTGCGATGGTGGCCATCTCGGCTAGTGTTACAGTGGCGACGCCTTCGTTAGGGTCACTTTTAAAATTTTTGACCATAATTATTAATTCTCCTGTTTCTTTCTTATTCGCTAAGAATAAATTACAAATATACTAATTTTTTCTTGTTAAATAAAGTTATTCGCGACCAATATAGAAATTGAGTTAAAAATGAAAAATTTTCTCCTCACTAAAACTAATTCATTCCAAGGTGCAAAAAAATTAAACCTACATATTCTTTGATAAAAACATGGGATCTAGCTCTGAAACACATGATCAACAGATACCCCCCTATTGGCTTGGTGAACCAGTATTTTCATTTAAAGCCACTATACTAGAAATAGATAAAGATTGGGTGCAGATCCACCCAAATTACTTGTATCCCTTGAGTGGAGGCCAGTTAGCGGATAAAGGAAAATTAATCACTAGTATCGAGCATCAGATATTAGATGTGCAAAAAAGAGATGATATAATTTGGATTCAATTGGATAAAATCGATAATATATCTGTAAATCAACAAGTATCCATTGATATTGATCAGGAAAGGAGAAATCAATTATCAATCAATCATAGTGCTCAGCATCTTCTTTCCGCATTATTTTTCACCAAGTTCAACAATGAAACTGAACGTTCAGAAATAAATGAAGTTGAGATCCAAATAGGATTGAAACAATCATTTTCAATATCCCAACTCCAAGAAGTGTTGATGCAGATGGAATCTATTATTTTTGAAGATAGACCAATTAATAATATTATCAGTTCCCCTGATCAATTGACAAAATACAACATTCGGGGTAAACCAAAAGGAAATGAAGTTTTAAGAATTGTTGAGATAAAGAATTTAGATTTCAATCTTTGTGGTGGAACACACGTATCATCAACTGCGGAAATATTGGCAATTCATATTATCAAGATAGAGGGGAAGAAAATACGTTTTTGTGCGGGTAAACATGCGAAATTAATGGCTCAGAAAGATAATATATTATTGCTTGAAATTCTTAATTTGATCAATTCCTCCAAGCATACTGTAATCAAAGATATCAATCAGGTAGTCCGATCAGTGAAAGAAATCAGGTCCGAGTTTAATAATCTAGCTATAACATATGCAAAGCAGAAAATCCATCAAAGCCCGTGGCAACAGGTAGGTCAAATAAAATATCGAATTGTTGATGTTGATTACTTAGAGAAAGGCCAGGTACTTGAGGCAATTGGTGAACCAAAAAATGATGAAATTTACTTTGTTTCCTATTTAAATGGGATCGTGCTAATTAGATCTAATAATGAGGAGATAATCCAAAAAATAATGTTACTACTAAAGAATAATGGTGTGAAAGGTGGTGGGCGTGGAGTATCCGTTATTGCCAGGATAGAATTTTCACTAGAAGAATTTAAAATACTTGTTGATCAAATTCTTCAATTGGCCTTCTTATAGATTGGATGTAAGTAAAACTGACCATCCATGATTGTATAAGGAACTCTTCTCTCATCTATCCAAGGATACTGATCCCTAAATTCCTTGAATAAATCATTGGAAAGGATCAAGGAACCTTTCTGTGCACTCAGTCTCAGAATGAAGCTATCTGCATTCACCTTTGCTGGAAGCACTTTTATTAAATCCCTTTCACTAATATTATCTAATTCATTAGTAGAACTAAGTTGATATCGCAATGCAGCATCCGCTACAACAATTACCTCTCCAAAACCTTTCTCCTTGAGATGGTTAATTGCCAATAAAATATTGGATATTTGGGGTTTCCCTTTGGTATTCACTTCTTCCCAAGCTATATTACTTCCATCTACAATGATAGATGAACTTGGATATTCCAGATCAGGTATCAATTTCATCCTGAATATCTTAGTATAGATTTTATTTCTGAAATTTGCTTTGAAAAATAAGATTCCAATGAAGGAAAATAACAATATGTTAAAAAGAATAAGAATTCCAAGAATACGTTGAGTGTTAGTCATTCCAGTAAAAGTGACCTCTAACCCAATAGTCCGAGGATATTGTCTAGGTGGACCTGCAGATACCAGATCAATACCATCTGCCAAATCATAGAAAAATAAGTTGAAAATGATTTGTGCTGAACCTTCTTCAGTGGGGGTACCTGTGAATGAAATTTCATTACTGCCTGAATAAATATTTATTTCCTTCTCAGCTAGGGGAAAATTAATCAAACTTGAGCTTATTCGAATAACAAATCTTACATTAAAATCCTCTAAACTAAAAATCTCTAATACAAATTCATAACTCTCCCCTATGATTAAGTAGTCAGAAATCTCAAATTGTGTTATTATTTGTGGCCTAGTGATCACTGTGATGCGATCATTAATTTTATAGATAAAATTGTTACCATCACTAAATATCAGGTCCAACTGAATTTCACCCTTACCAACCGTAGTGGTATTGACAGTGAAATAGATAGCAAATGATTCAAGACTTGATAAAATTGGTAAATCTGTTATCTGTGATGAATTTGCAGAAAGACCGACTGGCTCATTTATTACATAGTAACTTAGAGATATATTAAAAGCATTTGAGGATCCTATATTGGTCACTTTTACTTCCATTCGCTTTGTTTTATTCATTTCTGCATATACTTCATTCCCAAAGGAATTACCTGAGATATCATGAATGGTCATATCTAAGACTGCTCCAGATTTGGCTATGATCTCAAATCCAATACTCGCATTAAGTGTTACAGTCTCAGTATACACCTCAAAATAAAATGAATAATTGCCTGGAGAGCGTAATTCATATTTGGTCTGGGTATCCAGAACATAGGTATCAAAATAATCCTTAGTTGTTGAATTTTTTAATATCTCCAATTTAGTAGAGTTTAGGAAAAGGGTGTAATTGTATCCTGCTAGAAATTGATCAGTTGTGGAATTAATCACACCATGTTTCAAAACAACAGTATTACCCAGTTCTACTTGTGAATCTGTCGTCACAAGATAGAGACTAAGAGAGGAGTTACTTTGGTTTAGGCTAGGATTTGTGTAATTAGTATTATTCTGAGCAGTTATCATCAAGGGATGAGAAACAAGAAATATCGGTATCACTATTAAGTAGAAAAGAACAATATTCTTGCTGCACACCATATATTAAATGTATATCCCTTGTTCTTCTATATAAATTACTTGTTCTTTTGTGATATAGATTCCTAGAATTTCAAAATTTTAGAGGTTATAGATCGTATTCACCCACTCTAGATTGTGCAACTTGAACTTTGCCAGCCCTTCGCACCACAAATTTAAGATCTTCAGGTTTGCAAATTATGAGAACATCAACTTGTCTGTTTGACTTTATACTTGCTGATGGAGAAATAACCCTCATCTTGCCCTCCTGAAGTTTAATACTGCATCCCACTGTGAGATTTTCATCCAATGACAATGTAGGATCGACAATCCCAATGAAATGCATAGTATTCCAATCTATCACTCGTACAAATGAACATCTTCCGATTTTCTTGAAATCTGCAAATTCTGATGAGATGACATCCAAAAATCCTTGAAAACTGTTTGGGATCTTTTGTGTATCCACTGCCCTTGATCTAATCAATTTATCATCTACTGTTAGATTTCTATGAGATCTCTTCTCATATTCTTGATATGGAAAGCTACTAACTTTTTTCTTCACAATTCCCAGAATTTGAGAAAAACTAGGATCAAAAGTATTATTCAAAAATGACAAAGGTAAAATGATTTCAAACACCGCGAGTAATAATCCAGTCATGTCTGAATTTATACTCATGTGCACTGCTTGAAGCAATAATAACCAAGCATTCTCTACATTACCCATGGTGATGAATTGGACACCAAGTTGTATTAAATATTGAATCTCAGAGAAATCCCTAGCTTGAGCCGTATCTTCAACTTTTTTATTGCTCAAAACTGCCACAATGATTCCCATAGTTCTATGTAAAAGGAGTATGTCTTGCCTTTCTCTTTTGATACATAGTTCCATAAATTCTGGAGTGAAGTAGATATTGAATCTACTGTATTGCTCAGTCAAGAAAATAATAGTTAATCGTTGAAGATGAATTTCTATATCTAGTCGTTCCTCAAGCTGAGGATTGTTTCCAGAGAGTAATGCTAGTTGATCAATTAATGAAATGGCATCATTTAACCTTTGTTCATCTAAAGCAACTGTAGAAGATAGAAGTAATATATGGCCCAGTGTTGTATATGCCTCTTGTACTAGCTCATCCGTACTTGGAACCTCTTTAAAACGGGTTTCTAGTAATAGATCTCGTAATTGCTTCATGCCCTCATTCAGCTCAAAGATTACACGTTTATATTGTCCCATCTCAATCATTGATATGTACTCAGATAAATCAGTTCTTATTCTTCGGGTAACTTCAAATAACTGTTTATAGGACGGAAAGTCATAGTTTTCAATTATTTTCTCTTCTTTTGCCTCAACTATTGTCTGTTTTTTAATTACACTCATTGCAGAATCCATTATTTTCTGAATTCTAATAACTGGATCATATTTTCCTTGGGATTTTACAGAGTGTCGAATTTCATCTTCGATAATTATCTCATATAACTCCTTTAAATATGCTCTATCAGTATCATTTTCTACTTCTTCAAGAAGCATTACCACAAAAGCAGAATTCATGAGTGCATCTAAACCCAACTCTTGACCAACTTCAACCAACCTCCAATCTGATGATACAATAGGAATACCTTCCTGTTCTGCTAAATATGCCACTGCCATATCTGGCGTTTGGGGTAATCCCTTGGTGACCTTTCCTCTTGCCTCATCCTCATATTTCTTTAATTTGGCAGGATTGACGGGTTTGATCGTCAGGAAAGGTTCAATCGATCGCCTCATGTACCATCTCATCTCTTTTTGCACATAATCAGCAATTATGATCTTAATTTTCATCCTATTTAGCACTTTATTGAACTGTTCATAACTTGCAGGATTTTCAGAAAATGAGGTAATAAAGAAGTTCGTATCTAAGCAGAAGAATTTGTATTTTTGAGACATTTAATTTCACTTAAAGGAACTACCATAAAAAAATACTCTCTCTAAAATATCCATTTAGAATATTATCATCCATTGTTCTCTCATTGAAATCTGAAAGTAATATTCTAGTATTACTCAATATGAAAAAATAAATTGTTATCTTTTTCATATATGGAAAATAAGGATCTCCTAAATGTCTATGTTTTACGAGATAGTGGAGAATGTGTCTATCATCAAGAATACGCACAACAGGAGGATAAGGTACAAAGTGATTCAACCATTATGAGTGGATTCTTGAGTGCAATTGAGATGTTCTCTAATGATGTGGATACTGGTGCAGACCACCTAGAAACTAATAATTATAGATTTGTATATCACAAGCAAAATGAATTTATTTATGTTGCACGAACAAAAAAACATGTGGATCCCAAAATTTATAGTGAGGGGTTAGCAAAAATTGCAACGAAGATGACCCAGTACATACCTGAAAAATTCAATGGGAATGTTGCAGCTTTTGAACAGATGACTGAGATGGTTGAAGATGAATTTATTATAAAATCAACTGAAAGCCTTTACGAGTTTTCAGGTAAATATGCCCGAGATTTGAAAGGAGATGAGTTGAAGATCTACTCTTATCTACGACTTAAGGGAAGAGCAAACTTGAAAACAATTTCTCAAATGATGAGTATAGATCAAAAGAGAGCATTCCAAATTACTAACGAGTTGGTAGAAAAGGAGTATTTAATTAATCATTGTTAGACAATTTTGGAGTTAAAATATTTTACCATCTCTCTTGCTTTTTCTTGATCCTTATACATGTTTACAAAATGATCCTCCACCTTGAAACTACGTCCGCAGTAAACACATTTCTTCCTCTTTGCTCCTGCAGTAACAACCATGTGCATTGAACAATCCAGGTGTTTACATTGGACGATGTACCACATTGTTCAATACTTACCCCAATGTCGCTTGATTAGATCCCGAATTGCAGTACGAATAGCCTCGGATCTAGTAGGATAACGTTCTTTTCTGAGTAATTCATCAAGGGCCATTAGATGCTCATTAGGAATTTTCACTGAGAGTAGTTTTAATTTATCCTCATCAAGTTTTTCTTCTTCTGGAAATTCATTCATGCTATTCTCTAAAATAACCAAAATAAATCAATTATATTAAACAACCGGTTAATTTGTAGGTCATTAAAATTTAAAATCACTGAAATTGTATTAGACAATCAATCAACTATCGATATACTGCCAAACACCTTTAAGAATATCTGATTTCAGTTTCAAGTACGCAATTTATATTTTGGAGGAACTGATGCTCTCAATAACAAGTCCTTTCGAGGATATAATCTCATTGCAAAGACAAAAAGACAGGTTATTACATGATGTGATGTTAAAACAGGATGAGAAAGAGATATCTATTCGATGGACAGAGTACATCGAATTTTGCATACCAGTACTTGATAAAATTAATAATCTAACTCAATTACTCTTCAAACGATACTATGATGAATTTAGTAAAGATGAAAAACCAGAACAAACATTATTAGAAAAGATTAGAAACCTATTGACCATGATCTTTGAGAATACTCTGCTCAGTGATCAGTATTTGCAATATCTCAATGCGATGAAAAGCCGAAAGGCAATCTATATGAGATATTATATTAACAATCTTCTCTATAAAAATTTCCTTGCTGAGTTATTCTATCAGAAAGATTTCCCAACTGCTGCGTTGGAAGAGATAGCACCAATTATGCGAGAAAACTTAAAAATTGAGAATTATAATAAAATACTTGAAAAACTCGATACTATACCTGAAATAAAAGAAGAGAATAACGAGCTTGTAAAATATGCTTTTAAAACTAAGAGTGACTATTACTTACTACACATCAGTAGGAAAATTAAGGAAATTTGTGTCACTTGGTGGTGGGATGATTATACACTCCAAAGTTCCATCTATAATTTGGCAAAAGATCATTTAACAAGTTCTAATGAATTGAATAATGCCACAGAGGATAGTCAATCAATTAACCTATGCTTAAGCATGAGTAAAGGAATTATGAGTAAATGCAAATTTTTGTATTTCAAAGGTATACGAACAGCACAGGAAGGAATACATAAACAATCCATGAGATATTTCGAGCAAGTTCTTAACGCTGCTAAAGTGGGGTATGTATATCTAACAGACACATCTGACAAAAGGATAGTAGAAATAGTTGAAGAGTTTGATAAGATAATTGAGAAGACTAGATTGGTATTTCTTATCTCACAGCTTACTAGCCACTACAATTCCATTTCAAAGAATATACTCATAAATAATAAACAAAATATACTCTCAAAACTTCACGAGATAAAAGTACTTTCTGAAGATTATGAGCCTGAAATAGAAATAAAATACCTCTCTGCATTACCAGATTTATTCATTGCTCTTGCGTCTACCCTTGAATTACTCTTAAGCTTGGGAAAAGAATATGACGAATTATCAGAAGAATTGAATCACAGATTGAGACTTTTTGCCAATAGATTAGATGTTGCTACAAATCAAATAGCCAAAAAATTGGATGCTATGAATGAAATTAACAATCTTCAAACTACTAGAGCTGAATTAATGGCGATTAAAGAAGATCTGACAATACTACTTGAAACAATTAGTTTTGTTCCGATAAGCATTATCGAAAGAATTTCGACAATTAAGAGAATTGAGACACTGCAGGCATTAACAGAAAGCATAATTAACGACCTAATTGCATTTGAACACCGAGATCAGAATAATATTCTAACACTTATTCACAAAGGGAATGCTAATTATTATGCACACAGATCGATGAGTTTACTTGAGGATCAACCTAGTGGTAAATTACCAAGGGAGAGAATTTATGCTCAGTATACAGGGTCTTTAATTTCGGGTTATCAGAATGAGATCGAACTTTATGAACTAAATCTCCAGTATTCTTGCATTAATATTATTCTTCCCAAATTTCTCATTATTCTTACTGGTAATGTCATAGAAAAACAAATTGTGGAAATTAAAAATTCGTTAGATGAAGATGAGAGTTTCACCGATATGCTCAATCAAATAGAGGCTGATTGTGCTAGATTGTTACAGGAGCGGGTTAACAAGAATATTCCCCTACTATCAGGTATTAAATGGGAATCCATTTCTGAGAAATATATATTGGTTCAGTCAATTAACTTCTTTTACCAGGCGATTAAACTGGCAATACTCGGTTCAGTATCATCTCAACATTCTAAATTCAGTATGGCTCATGATAACTTCCTAGATGCTAAAGCAAAAGCTTACCTAGCAGTTAATCCATTAGAAAAATCTCAAAATAGCCAATTTATTGAATTATCGACACATATTTTCAGTTTTGCACAGTTTTGTCAAGATAGTGCGAGTAATACTGAGATGGAAGGTAAAGTTATGCTCCCTGTACAAGAAGTAGTAAAACTATTCAGAGATATGATTTTTAATCTTTAAACAAGACATTTATGACTGATTTTTTTTCATATGCAATTAATAGACCAAAATAAGTAATAATAGTTTCAAAATGAAAATGGTTTATCAAACTCCACAGCAATTCATAGCTATATTTAATAATAGAATGTCAATCAGTCAACTATAATCTCGCAGTCTTTTCAATCGAGATGATAGCGAGACATAAAGAGGAAAAGAAAAATGGCTGAAATAGATCCAGACTTTAAGGATAAACTGAGCGTGACCACCAAACACGAAGAATATGGATATTCAATCTGGGGAGAATTTAATCCACCAGAGAAACTTGGTATCCATGGAGACAACGTTGCAGTTGATTTTGACATTTGCGTTGGTGATGGTGTTTGTTTGGACGTATGTCCAGAGGAAGTATATGTACTTGTAGAGTATGATGGTCATCCTACAGGTTCTACCAAGGCAGCACCAGCAAATCAGGATAAATGCATTGAATGCTTAGCCTGTGAGACAGATTGTCCAGTTGTTGCAATCAAGATCTTTGAACTTTGAATACAATAAAGTAATATATTTCAATACAATCCGATTACTTGATTATACCTTTGAATTTATTTTAGTACAGATAGCTTCATTATTATTGAGAATTTCTAATAGTCGATTCTCCTTGGTGATATTAGCCATAATCACGTCCACTCCAAGTTTAGAAATCTCATATATCTGTTGCATCTTTCCTAGCATTCCCCCAGTTATATCGATTCCTGCAGATTCTCCTGCATGAATCATAAAATCATATATTTCTTCATGTGTTATTGATGTAATTAATTTAGCATCCTCATTTTTAGAGGGATCTTTATCATATAATCCATCTGTATCAGTTCCAAAAATCACTCTAACCTCATATTTATCTATAAAATACTCCGAAAGCATTTTAATAATTCTATCACCTGAAATCACTCTGAACTTGCTTGAAGAATCAAAACAGATATCTCCAGAAAGAATTGGTATGAATCCTGTTTCTAGTGCCTGTGACACTGCATTAAAAGCAACAAAAGCATGATCCTCTCCTTTTGTAACAATAAGTGAAGGTACGGATAATATGAAGGGAAATAACCCCAATTCATAGGCTGCATCATGAATAAGACTCCCTAGCATATTGAGATCTTGTCTTACTTGGACAATACCCTCTCTTTGTTCATTAAAATCAATATTATCAGATACTCCATATCTGAGCATATATTGCTTGGCAATAATATGTCCAAATGATCCTGCACCATGAACCAGTATGATATTTGATTTATTATCAAGTTGCTTTAATATATGATTTATGGCCTCAGTATTAGCCTTACGATGGGTTGTCTTATCAGTTATAGAGGCACCTCCTAGTTTAATAATTGTAATTTTATCTACCAATCTTAACACCCTCTAAACTAGCGTTAGTTATAATAATACTTCCTGATATTGTCAGGTTGGATACAATTGATTCTGCATCTTCTGCAATCCCAAATACACATCCTCCCCCACCTGCACCAGTTATTTTAGCTCCGAAGCACCCAGCTTCTCGTAGACACCAAATAAGCTCTGATAATTTCGGATGATTCACTCCAATTGCATCAAGTAATCCTTGATTGATATTCAGCAGATCCCCCAAGGATTTTAGATTTCCATTATTAATTGATGTAATAACAGCTCGAGATACATTTCCCATACATCTTATAATCTCATTGATTTCATTGTATTTTTCTTTCAGTTCTGCAACGCTAGATACCATTTTCTTAGTATCTCGATCTACTTGAGAATCAATTATAATCAGAGGTATATTTTGATTGAGTTCTTGAAGTGTTATGTTTCCATTTTCAAAAACTAACATACCCCCATAAGTTGCCATAGTATTGTCAATACCTGAAGGCCTGCCATGAATAATCTTTTCAGATTCAAATGCAATTTCTGAGATCTTTTCATTACTGATATTTATTCCATATAAATCACATACTGCTGCAATACAAGCAACTGCGACTGCTGCAGAGCTACCTAAGCCTGCAGACATTGGTATATCTGAATTTACTTCAACTGCGATTTCTGGTTTGATTTTGCCAAGGGTTATCAAAATCCCGAGAGCAATCCCATCAATTTTTGTGAATTTGGTTTCTGTTTTCTGCAAATTCTGTAATTCTGAGATAGTGTAATAATACGAATCTCCTAGATTTTTGGCATGAATAATTAACCCCGATGAGCTCTTCCATGCTTTAACATAACATCTAAGGTCCAAGGCAATTGCAATTGCTGGTTGTCCATAAACCACACTATGGTCGCCGGAAATTATTAGCTTGCCTGGTGCAGAACCATATCCGAATTCGTTCACAAGTGATTATCAAGATGCTATTTCAAGAAACTTACGATTATCATTCTAATATTTTAGTAGGTATTCCTCAAGAAATCAATGGCAGCATGAGTACGAAGTGAACCTGGTCGTAAAGTACGAACTTCATTAATTGCTTCATCTGCTGATAATCCCTTCATTTTTATCAGATAAATAGCAAGTAACATACCTGTTCGTTCTTGACCGAATTGACAATGTATTAATACTCTTCCACCCTTTGATTGTGTGTCTTGTACAACCTCTAAGAATTTATTAATCACATTCTCAGAAGGAACAGAATAGATTGGAAGGTGAGTGCTCAATAGATCTGATAGATTATTATGTAAGAATACAATTGGACGATCTGTTGTCAGAGAAATAATATGTCTAATCCCAGCATTATATACCTCCTTCAGATCATCAATATGAACAGGGCAAGCAGAACCTGCAATAGTATCATCAATGAACGAAAAATTACTTAACATTGAAATCAAATGCTTCTAGTTCACTTATTAATTTATTAATCAAAGCTTGTTCATCGTCTGTTATTATATCATCAGCCCGTGCAACTTCAGTTGCATTCTTTATCATTTTAATTTTCGTTTGATTGAAGATATCATAAATAGATGTTTCTCCTGATTTTATTGCCTCAGCAACTTCCTTCTCAAATAATCGTGCATCTATTTGGATTCTGTTTATCAATTCACTCTCTTCACTAGAAATTCTTCCATCTTCTTGTGCCTGTTTCACAATTGACGTTAATAAGGCTGACAAGGAGGTTTCGTATGGCATCATATCTCGATCGGGCATTAAATCACCTATTATACTTTAATGAATATTTCTTATTATAAATGTGCTAAGTTTTCTTGCTGAACATTTATACTGTTTGCATATATTTGATTGGAGATTTTATCAAAAATCAAGTGCCATTTGATTTCTAAGCAAAACTAATGCTGAATTCCTGTTTTCATCTATCCATTCTATTGCCGCCATCAATGCATTTCTCAATTCTTGTGATTGAATTTTCAAATACAATGCTCTGGGATCATACCATTCAAAGTGTTCATAATTAACTAGAGACAATATCGTTTTTGTTGGATTTAGTAGACAAGTATAATACCGGATGTGTCTTGGGGATTCCTGATGATATACTGGATAGAGTGACAATATATCCGGTTCAATACCTATTGTTCTCTTAATCTTATTCAAGATGGCATAAATTGGATCCATTGATAAATCGAACCATTGATATAAAAATTCATGTTTACCATCTAGCTGTAAGCTAAGTACTTCTATCTCCCAATTTTTATTTGCATGCAGGATTACCACACCACAATATTCTATGGGATCAATAGTCATTATGGTCAATTCTTGATTTGATTATTTAATATATTGGATAGAATCCTTTATGATAATTAACTTAAGAAATGATGTTTTTTACCCGCATTTCTTCAACCAGTGAATTAATCACTCCAGCTGTAGCTCCCCAAACTAGTCTTTCTTCATATTTGTACTTAATAATATAATGATGTACATGATATAATTTCTGATTGAATAATTGTGATTTGACTTCATGAGAAATTGGATCAATAAATGAGGATAATGGTATGATCAAGATCTCATCTAATTCTGTTGCAGATTTTATGTATACTCCTTCAGGATTAATTTTAGTGATAATCGGAGTAACAGATGAATAATGAGGGGTTATAAAATCATGGTATAACCCGAGGACCTCAACAGAGGCAGGAGATAATCCTATTTCTTCTTCCGCTTCCCTTATCGCAGTTTCAAAAACTGATTCACCTGCTTCTCTTTTCCCTCCAGGAAAACTGATTTGTCCAGGATGCTTTCTCAATGAATCAGCTCGTTTTGTAAGTAGCAACGATAGTGTATCATCTCTTTCAATAAATGGGATGAGCACTGCTGCTTGAGCTACCCCATAAGTTATTCTATCAGTTTGTTTACATAGCAATGATAGATCGTAGGTGTGCATTAAACTAAGTATTGGTTCCGGTTGTTATGAATGTAGTGGCTCAAGAATGATTAAGAACGATATCGTCGAGTAATGATAATTGCGACCAAGAGCATAACAGCTGACGCAATTATAATACCATAAAAAGTATCTTGGCTAAATATCCTTTCTTCTAATCTAGATGTATAAAATCCAATTTCAAAAATATAGGAGATGATATTTATATTATCCAATGAATCAGTAAGAGAAAATTCCAGGATATAAGTTCCATTTGGGTATGAGCTTGTGTCCCATGTTCCAACATACAATCCAGCATCCAGAATCATTGCCATTGAAGTAATACTTGTTCTATTCTCATTCTTTAGATTCATTGTAACAGATGAAATACTTGAGCTATCCTCTACATCTATTTTGAAGGTCAAGACTCCTGGGCTTGATATAAGCGAATTATTTGCAGGACCATCGTAAGAAGAGATTGAAGGTAAATCAAACCCGAATCCAGAGAGAGTGATCTCAAATTCATTTGTTCCATCAGTTAATATTAGTTTATCATTGTATAGGGTTTCAGTTAATGGAGTAAAGGAAATAGAAATAACAAAGCTAGAATATCCCTCCAATTGAGTTTCAGAATGAACAAAGCTGAAAATCTGTGAACTAACTGACCAATTTAGGGATAACACAGCATCTCCTTCATTTTGTACTGTGATACTCAATTCATTGCTGTCTCCAATTGCAGTATTAGGAAAAATCAATGGAGCGGTATTTAGAATTAAAACTCCTTTCGTCAGTACAGAAAGATAAATCAATGATCCTGAAATCCCTCTCATAGGATTGGTTTCAATCTCAAATGTTTCTTTATCATAAATCGCAAACAAGTTATCTTTTTGCTTAATCGTGGAAAGCAGATAATTTTTCGCTTTGGTACTATATTCATTGAAAATTGAGACATTATATCTGAGACCAATTTTATTCATTATTCCATATATACCTCCTCCTCCAAAGCTGTATGAAGTGGAACCGATATTTAGTACTTTATTATACTTGACACGTTCAGCAAATTGTATCAGATTATTATCTTCTTGTTTAAACAGTAGTAACTTATTCATTGATGATGTAACCATTGGAGATAATATTGATATATTGTAATGATAGCTTAAATCATCGAGAAAGCTGGTTATTCCTGCTAAACCCATATGAATTCCCAATTCAAGTTCTGTCTGGATTGTGTCATTCACTATCCAACTGACAATTAACCTATTTTGGCCAGATGTTGTACCATTGAACCAATCTTTAATTGCTATTGCATTATCAAGGAAATTTTGATCACCATAATAATTATAGAGATCCAAATATAATTTCCCTATACCTGCGGATCCAACTGCAATACTTGTTGAAATCAGACCTGGATACTCAAATGAGGTGAAATAAGCACGCTCAGTTCCGTTGATGGTTACATATCGTTCTATGAAATTCAAAGATTTTTCTATCATCTCATCCGCAAGTGTTGTATTGGCAATATCTACCAGTTTGAGATAATTCAGAGCGACATTAGTGATTCCAGCAGCTCCATAGGAGAGACCTGAAAAAACTGCATTCCTAACAAAATAATACTCAAAATTGGATATGGGATACCAAGTATTGTAGTATGAAATAAATGTATCGAAAGTAAAAAACATATCAGTACTGTTAACTGAAGCCAAATCATAAATTGATTGCATTGTTTTACTTGCATAATTTGCATAGACAGGATTAGATGTATGATTATATAATTTAACAAAGAATTCTGCAATACCAAGAAGGCCAAATTCTAGACTGAGATCTACTTGATCTGATAAATTACTGATTGACCAGATAGAATGAGTAGAATTATCTTCTTGTACCTGTGTTATCAAAAAATCACCTAATTCTGATGCGAGATTTAAAAGACGAGTGTCGATATTCTCTCCGACCCATGTTGTATCCATTTCAAGTGCAGATAATAGATTTATTCCGGTTCCTGCCAATCCTGCTTTACCAAAATATGTTTGAGATGTGTTTGTACTATATGAAATAAGCATGGGGTTTGTAGATATAAGAGACTCCAATAGAGATAAACTATCATTATAGACCCTTGCTGCAGAATAATTCTGATTTGGTTCTAAATTAAGCAAATTGTAGTTTGAATCCTGTTTTGAATAACCATTAGTACCAAATATAGAAGTACTTGTTAAAAGAAGAAAGATTAACAAACTTTTGAGTACAATTTTCATATCTATTGAAAGGTGACATCAGTAGAAAAGTTTTCTACTCGTTAGTAGACTTTTTATTCTTACTCTATATTTGCTGGAATTATTATCTAAGTTGGATTAATTGTATTAGAAGTCTGTCCCGATGCACCATCAGATGTCACCCAGGAATATTTTGCTGCAAATGGATATACTAACCAGAGAATAGTGAATGTTTTCTGGCTATCCAATCTATTTATGATGATTTCAATTGTATCTCCATCGTAAAGAATACCATGAAGAGCTCCTAGATTGATAACAATATCGTCACTACTTCCTGTTTCAACTATGGTAATTGCTACACCAGTATAGAATCTAGGAGTAGATCCACCAATTACGATATCTGCTGTGCCACTAGTTGATCTCCAGTTGATAGATTCCTCCATACTAATGGTAAAGTTAGCAGTACTGATATCCCCACCACTCACTGTTGCTGTTATCCTAAATTCTGGATCTTCTCTAAAATTATCCCGTCTATCTGCAATATCAGTCATAGTAAATGAATCTATGGTAATTCTTGCATTAGATATGATGATCCTTTCCGGATCTTGAAATGCGTAGAAGAGCATATTACGATATACTGTATCTACATAGGTTGCAGACCTATGATCAATAACAAATGAGGTCACTATATTTGTTCCCAGAGTACTGTTTGCCTCTTTCAAGGATAATAACACTCCTGTATGATTGAACAATACAAATAGACCAAATTTGAACAGTAACTCAATATGAGATATTCCCAATTGATGTGCAATTGTGGAGTTAATAGTAGCTGCATCATATCCATCAGCATCAAGATACGGATTTTCCTCAACACCAGCTATATCTACTAACAATGATGATAAACTTGTGTTAAATTGGTAATAATTATTTGCTATCACCCACTTACTCAGCTGATTAATAAAACTACTTCTAGGGATAGTTCCTGTGATCAATTCAGTTGCAGTAGAGTTAAGTTGATCCCAAATATGTTCTACTGTTCCTGCAAATGCCATGGGAATATTAGCCTTATGAATTTGATTTGCTATCGCTGAAGCATCATTATGAATGGCCCACTCAGCAAACAAAACCAAGTGAGTATAACTGGACCATTCTGTAAAATTACTGATACGATTGATATGATCATTGTTACTTATATCATAAATATCCTCATTTACATCAAATAAGAAGTAAATTTTGTTTGAACCATTATTAATGTTAATCGTATTTACCCATTTGAATAATGAAGAGGTTGTATCTGCCAAATTCTGACCATAATGGAATATTGTAACATTGTATCTGATAACGTTAAAAACTATCTTAGAAATTTCTTCTGCCTCGACATATTGATCTATTATACCGGGGGATTGCCCAAATTTCGCTCTATAAGTAAATGAAGTCTCATATGGAACTCTAGCCTGCTTGTTTGATACATCTGACAATACTACAGTATATGTTGCTGATTGACCTTTAGCTTGTTTGTATCCCATGAAATTCCCTTCAGCATCTGTTTCCATTGATGCACCTTGTACTCCATCTATTGACCAAGTGGCAATCTCATCTAGTTTTTCACCGTACACAAAAATATCAACATCAAACACATACATAAAATCGGGGCCTGATGATGAAGATTCGTAAGTAAGTTGTACTTTTATCGAGGTATAATATTTTTTCTCCTCTGCAGAATAAATTGCTAGATCATATGATGATTTGACCAAAGATATGGATACATCAAGCTCATCTGAATCAATATTTGTACCAATTAGAGTATCATCAGTGGTTTCCACGGTGGGTGTTGAATCTAAATTACTAAAAACAGTGTTTACAGCAACTCCAGCAGCTACGCTGAGAGCAATAATTAACAAGGATGCTATCACTGGACTAACGGCGCGTTTTGATCGAATAAAGCGTAAGCTAATTGTCATCTTCAATATAATATAGGACGATCTAGAAAATAAACCTTCTGTATTGCGAGTAATCAAAAATTGCGGATAATTTCACTAGGTTTATTGATCAGCAAGGTACTTGAGAAGTGATCTCTCACTTATCATCCCTATAACTTGATCATTTCTCATTACTGGAAGGGCTCCGAATTTATTTTCCTTCATGATCTGTACTGCATCACCTAAAGATTTGTTAACTGAAATTGTGGTGAGTTTACCTGAAGATACAAATCCCGCTGTAATACTACTCAAGAAATTGCTATTAGTACTTATTTCCTCCCTCTCCTCTGAAATTAAGCTGGTTATATCATTAGCACTAATTATCCCATATAATCCTGAGCCCTCTTTATTCCTAACAATTAATCGATGAGTATGTTTATCACTCATTTTCTTGATTGTGTTTTCTAGAGTTTCATCATAATCAATAACTTCAAAGCCCAAAGAAAGATATTTCCCATCGATATCTTCAAGTGTGATATGCTTCCATTGTTCATGATTGCAATGATATAAAATATCACGCTCTGTGACAATTCCCTTGCACATTTCTTCATTATCATCAATGAGTAAAAGTGATCCTATATCATGTTCGCTCATAATTTTTATAGCATCAATTATACTTGTCTCCAAGTGAATTCTTTTCGGATTTACTGTCATCCAATCTGATATTTTTTCCTTCAAAGCCTTAGTTATACCTAATTTAGAGATGATATCCAGAATATCCGTTATCGTCAAAATTCCCTCTATTTTTCCCAATTTTGTTATAGGTAACCGACGAAATTTATTGGAACCCAGAATCAGAATGGCAGATTCAATCGATCGATTAGGTGCACATCCGATAACATCATCTTCACCAATATCTATAACAGTGCTATCTGTCATGAGTATTCTTTTTTTTATCCAAATATAATAAGTTGCTTTTAAGAGAATAGGAATGATTAACTAGTAATCTAAATCTTAATCGATCTTATTTTTTAGTTCGTAAAACTGTATAGACCATCAGTACTAAAGATCCAATGAAGAGAATTGCAATCCAGATGGATAATTTAGATAGATCATTGTATGAATCTATCTGATTATTTACAAATAATTCTTGTATTGGTCCTTCAGCAAATCCATAACCTTCAGTATATGCGATGACTTTAATTTTCATTGATCCAGTTACAGCAGGGGTAAGTTGCCCGGTGAAAATGCTACTATCAGAGGTTAAATTCAAGGTTAATTTAACTTTACTAGCGAGCAATAATTGCACCTTAATTTTCAGTCCTGGGATAGTATTACCAAATTCATCAGTGGCATTTATAGAGATATTTATGCTCTCAGTTTCATTGATAGCATGATTATCTATTTCAACTGAATGAACTTCAATAGTATCAACAATTCTTGCATTCCAGGGTAACATTCTGAGGATGAAATCCATATTGTCTGCTTCTGTGAGATATTCATCTGACAGTATTGCTGAGGATGCAAAGAGAGTTACTCGTCCTCCTTTGAGAAAATCAAAGGTTACTCCTAATGCATAATTATCATCAATAACCACATCATTATCCCCAATAGTCTCATTATCATCCACATCATAGTAGAAATCCTCCACATCAAAGATTTTAGAACTCATATATTCCTGTCTCATCACATATGGAGTAGCTGTTGTATTGAAGAGATTCGTCATATTAAATGCACTCGATGAGAATTTCAGATTACTCACATCAGCATCTGTCACCAGATTAGAATCTTGTGATACAAATCTATTTTCTGCATTCAGATTATCTGCAGTCAATTCTAACATTGATTCCGCATCCTCATTCAAAACTGCATTGCTAAGATAATCCAGACCAAATAACTTTGCGATGTCCATAGATGAATCTGAGCCAGGAGCTAAAAAGATCATAGCAGTTCCACCTAATTCTAGATATTGTGTTAATAGCTCAAGTTGGTAATCTGTTACAGCAGCATCATCAGTTAGAATAAAGATATTCATACCATCCTCATTGATGGTTAGATTCCCTTCACCTTTGGTGAAATTTAATCCAAATTGATTAAATACTGTATCAGCCGCTGAGTAGTCATCGGATTCACCAATTACATTGAAATTGATTACGGTTTCACTGATGTCATTTACTGCGAGACCTGTACCAGTCGCATTTACTCTGAATGTGAACCAGGGTGTAGTGTGTGATGTTGTTGAGTTAGAGGTTTGATTATTAAAAGCAAGGACCTTTAACTGGAAAATGTTGCGAGATAGTGAAATATCAGCACCCTTGGAATCATTACCAACATGGGGTTTCGCAAATTCATAAGTAAGATCATTGGTTTTGTTGGTAAATGCAAAACTACCATCTTGAGTACCGTTATATTCTTCATCAATCCAGAATATATGTGATTGATTATTATTAACCAGTCCATCATACACTGTATTATTGAATTGGTTGAATATTATTGCATCATCAGGAGATTCCTCAGTTGCTAATGACTGACCATCTAGATTGTTATCAAATTGAAAAGCTAACCAGTCATGTGTTTGCAAGTTGAGGTTGGAAGTGCTATTGTTAGCTGTTGCATTTACTGGAACAAATCCTGTGGAGGTATAATTGAAACCAATGTATAAATTAGTATCATCAGATGTAATTCTTAGTTGTGCATCTATTCCATCAATAGTGGTATTAAAGAGCAAAGAGTCTTGCCATTCTGTTGATGTAGTGTTGAGGTCACCATCAATTGTTGGTTCAGATCCTGTTTCTACCTTTGGTAAGAGATAAGGATCAGCATACGTAGGACTTGAATAAATCCCTACTGATAATAAGATAATTAAGGATAATAGTTTCCATGTTCGGAATCTTAACATTGATTCAATTCTCCAATACTAATGCGATTCTCTCAAAGGTATTTATAACTAAAACGATAGATTTCCGATTAGAATCAATGACTATTTTTATTACCTAACAGGTATGCAGTTTTGAATTGAGTACATCAAAATCATCTCACTTCTAATATTTATAACACAAAACGATATTGCGAATAAAAATGAATTTTTTTATCAATTGTTCACTGTCAAATTCTGATAGATTTATTTTAGAAGTTGATTATACTTAATACAAGAATGACAAAAGAATATTCCCAAGTCGAAACACTTGGAGAAACAGTATCAGTTCTCGAATCAGTGAACAGTGGGATTAGCTCATTCTATCCAAATGACCTATCAAAAAGTACTTTTTTTAATGATAGGGCTGAATTTTTACAATTATTCACTAGTTTAGCTATAAACTTACATCAAGGCAACACAATAAGGTACCTACGAGCAGGAGAATTAGCCAAGCAACATTTTAAAGGTGAAATTAACTCTATTAATGCAAAAATTCTTGAATATAAGGAACAGATCGTTGAAGCCATTCAAACTAGCTTGACTAAAATGAACCAACATAGAATCCTTTTGCAGAATTATGATAATCAACTTCGAGGAATTGTTAATAGTTTAGAATCCAATTCAGCTTCTTCGATTTACTTAACCAAGTATATAAAGGAGGATAACATTAGAAAACAATCTCTTTTATTTGCAATTGAGGATACTAGAAGTAAAATTCTCTTACCAACATTAAAAATTTGCAAAGACGAAATAGAGGCGGGAGAGAAAGTAATCGAAGCAGTATCTATTCTCATATCCCAAAAAGATAATTCAAAGTTTTCACCAGATGAGTTAGCAAGATTCTGCGAATTATTGGCTGGAGGGTTGGATGGATCATCCGACTGGGAAGATATTCAACAAAATGTTCAAAGCAATGAATTATATCAAGAATTAGTTCTACTCAAACCTCATTCAATATTAGAAACTTCTGAACGTAAAAGAAAAACTTTCTGGGAAAAATAATTTCTCTCGTTGCATATGATAGTAATAATTCTTATCAAAGCATTATAAATTAGACACTTGTATGGATTTTAATCTCACCGAAGAGGAAAAGATGTTGCAAGATATGGTCAGAGAGCTAGCTCAGGAAAAATTCCGTTCAAGGGCTGAAAGAGTTGATAGTGAATCTCTTTTTCCCCTGGAAAATATCAAGGAGTTGGCAGATCTTGGTTTACTAGGAAGTGTAATAGATCCTGAGTATGGTGGCGCAGGTGCTACCACTATGAGTTACTCTATTATATTAGAGGAAATTGCTCGTGCATGTGCCTCAACCAGTGTCATTGTATCTGTTACAACAATGGTTGGATTAGCTATACAAAAACATGGAACAGAAGAACAGAAAAAGAATTATCTCACAAGAATTGCCGAAGGGTCATCACTTGGTGCATTTTGTCTAACAGAACCAGATGCAGGTTCAGATCCTGCAGCTATGAAAACAACAGCAATACTAGAGGGTGATGAGTACATTTTAAATGGACAAAAGTTATGGATAACCAATGCAGCACATGCAGAGATTTTTTTGGTAATGGCTAAGGAGAAACCTGAATTGGGAACAAAGGGGATTTCAGCATTTCTTTTTGATAAGAATAAAATCACCTCTGGTAAATTTACCATAGGAGAACCTGAGAAAAAAATGGGATTGCATGGTTCACATACCTGTGCTTTATTCTTCGATGATGTGAGGATTCCAAGAGAAAATAGGTTAGGAGAGCTTGGAGCGGGATTGAGTATTGCATTAAAATCCCTTGATACTGGAAGAATCGGGATTGCATCTCAAGCGCTAGGTATAGCACAATCTGCCTATGAAGGAGCATTGCAATATGCTAAGGAAAGAGAACAATTTGGAAAACCAATTGGTAAATTTCAAGGTGTATCTTTTAAAATAGCGGAGATGAAAATGAAACTAGAAGCTGCCAGATTGATGACTAGAAAGGCTGCTTGGATGAATGATACAGGCCTGAAACATACAATGGAGAGTAGTATGGCCAAGGCATTTTCTACAGAGGCAGCATTTGAGATCACCTCTGGAGCAATAAGAGTACATGGAGGAATGGGTTTTTCCAAGGAATTACCATTTGAACGATATCACAGAGATGTTCAGGCAACTCTCCTATATGAAGGCACAAATGAAATTCAAAGATACGTAATAGCAAGATCACTTGGTTTGTGATTGAGGTTTAAATAATAGCAATGCTGGAACTAGTACTTGACGAATATAGAATATGTCAATAATAATGGATAAAAAGGTAACTATCCCAAATTGTCGAGTCAATCCCAATGAGCCCCAATACAATGAGAGAAATGAGAATGCCATCACTAATCCTGAAATAATGATAGCAGAAGACCCCTGTTGGATCCCTTGTTTCACAGCTTTTTCATAATTACTTGTTAGATGATACTCTTCCTGTATTCGGGTATATATAAAAATATCAAAATCAGTTCCCAATGCTAATAAAATAATGATAGACAGAAGAATCACCAATAGGTTAATCGGAATGGAAAACAGTATCATCCATAATATTGTTGCAACAGCCAATGCATAAACCACACCTAACAGTATTGTAGATTCAAGTCGAATTGGCACAGAAATGGATCGCATTCTAAAATAAAGGAATATTGTAAGCAAGAATAATGATAAAATTACTTGTATTGGAAGTTCCTCTGTTATAGTAATATAATCGAGTTCTGATTCAGCAATAGTGCCCATAATTTCAATATTACTCAGATCTTTATTTTGAACTGAAAAATCAGCGACTATACTCCTAATTACAGTAACCACATGTATCGATTGAATGTCATCTGCATCATATTTCAACTGAAGAAGAATACTTGTATGATTATAATGTTTATTCATGAGTTGATCTACTACAATTAGAGCTGACGATCTAGGAACTAATGCAATACTATTATTAGTAAAATCGAAAGGTTCTCCCATTGGCCAAGCTACTGATATTACTGAACTAAAGTGTGTTGTCTCATATAATCTACTAGATAACTCTCCTATGGAATTTATTACATCCTTTGGAGAATTCAAACCAAAGTCAATCGTTTCCATTAAATCAAAGCTGATGAGAATTTTCGAATAGTAATTTGCAGGAAATTCAGTATTGATTATTTCCAAAGCAACTCCAGTTTTCCCATCATCTCCTATAAAATCATCCAGGATGAATGAACTCTCGCTTGAAAGTACAATGCCAAGCGAGATTAAACCTATTAGAAAGGAAATGATTACTACACGTTTGGCATTCCTAGATGATATCACAAATCGTGTAATCCTTTTAGGTAATATCTTAGGACTTGTTTTTAGTCTTACAAAAGGTTCAATTAAAGAGAACGCAAGAGGTATTGAGATATTGAGAAATAGTAAGATTACGATAATTCCTAGGATGGTTACCAAAGCAAAGCTCTGTATAATCTCAAGCGATGACCATACTAGGGGTAAAAACGTAAGAACTATTGCAATCCCTGATATTCTAATAGAGTGCAATGCAGTGCTCATAGCCACTTCTATTGATTTTTCAGTACCTTTCCTTTTCTCCTCAATAAATCTATGAGCAAAAAAAACACAATAATTAAGTGAGGCTCCTAACATCAGGGTTATTGCCATACTGAATGAAGAATCTAATATTGTGAAAAAACGAGAAACAGTAGAAATAATCAAAGCTTTACTAATCTGGGTGGCCACATAGGATAGAACCATAATAAGTACAGAAATTACTAGATCTCGAAAATAGATCATTAAAATGATAAATCCAAACACCAATGATAGAATATCAATCATATGTAGCTCTGCAGATATGCTTTGTCCCCGTTCTGAATTATACAACAATTGAGATAAAATATAGAAATCCAAGCCAAGTTCATTGTCGTCTAGATTAGATATTAGGTTTTCCAGGAAAATGAGCAATGAATCAACTTCAGATTTATTCAAATCTGATCGTATCCTCATTTGAAGTGCAAGAACAGTTATTGGTGAATCAGGTTTATAATTCGTATAAACAGATAGGTAATACTCACGAATTGATTCTGGAAATCCATATGGAATATATGTTCCTTTGATAAAATCAATTAAATGTTCTTCAGTTTTATAATATGGTGATGCTACATTTCCACCATCAAATAAATCATCAAGGAAAGAAATTGCATCATCACTTGAGTTACCAAAAAGGAGATTGGCTATCTCTCTAAACAGAAAATTGTAAGACCAGATAGTATCGATATCAATTGATTGTAAGAAGTACTCATACACATCAAGATATTGTGATTCCCTCAAGATACTGGTCCAATATGTAGGATTTTCATGCCAATCCTCAATGATTTCATCTTTCGTCAGAGTAGAATTATACACAGAACTATAAGTTAAATATAGTGAAAGCCATTCATCAACAAATGATTTCAAATAAATTCCCATGGATAATGTATCCAGAATACTTGTTAAATGGGAATAGACCAGGGTGCGAGTATTAAGAGTTGCATTTTCAGGATTACTCAAAATCTGGTTATTCCAGTTTTCAATAAAATATGTAGTTCCATTAATAAGAAGGAAGGATGTAACATTTGCAATGCAAATGGTGAAAAACAGAGAATTGAGATATGGTCGGAGTATCAATTGAGATTGTTCAAAAATGTACTCAATATCACTATTCTCGATTATGCTTTTCCTAATTACTGGATCCTTCTCCAAATAGTTTGTGAAGTTAGCAATCCATGTATACATGTATTCGCTAATGATTGTTTCATTTCCTTTTATCAGAAACACAATATCACTAGAAATTGAGTTGAATGAGTATACATCATCCTCCTCACTCAATAAATCATTTCGAATATCATTACCAATTTGATCGTTGGAGTGAATACCCTTAGGAACAAGAATAACACCTAGTACTATAATAATTATAAGAAATGGTGTCTTGAATCTCAAGATAAATTTATCAAAGGTATTCAATAATTAGATATATTCGTGAATAATATTAGATATTTTGTATTTTAATAGTAATTTTGTAAGATATTTATCTACGTTTCTTATTTACAACAAAAACAACAGCAGAGAAGGACATAAGTGTTAGAATGAATTCAAAACCTGGAAGATCACCTAATGGTCCATCAAGTGTTGCATCATCAGTGGTATCATCGGTAGTATCACTGGTATCATCTGTTGTATTGCTAGTGTCATCAGTGGTATCATCTGTTGTATCTACTGGTGTTGTAATTGGATTAACACGAGTTACTACTCCAAGGATGGTAAAGTCAATATTGGAGATAGATGCCTCAAGTGTTGCTGAATGAGTACCATTAATATCCTTAACAGTAATATCTACCTTACCCCAAATATCACCTGTAAATGATACACCTTCGTAATCACCATGTTCATCGTAAGTTGATGCGAATTCCAGACCACCTTTAGTCTCAGCTTTTACGTGGGCCCAGCCCTCGTAATCATATAACCATGTTCCATTTTCAGCATATATGGAGTCATAGGTAGTTTGATTTGTATCTACAATTACATCCCATGCAGTAATAACTCCAATCTCATAACCACCAACAGAAGTTTCACCATAGGTGTAACCAGCAGTGATAATAGGATTAGCGGTTAATGAAGATTTAATATCCAAAAATTCAGCACCAGGAGTACCAAATTCTGGGAGATATTCAAGATTGGCCATTACATTGGATATAACATTTGTAGAAGCAAATTGCAGGGTTTTATCCCAAGCAGCATAGATTGTGAAATCCTTACTGGTTACAAAACCGGGAACTGCATTTCCTCTGATCATATCATGTACTGTTTCATCCTCGTTCCAACTACCAATTGGTAATGGCATACCTGGACCCATTCGTCCGAAACCTACCATCCATGCCTCATTACCAGCATCTGGAACAGCAATTCGTGGATTATCGGTTCCATTAAAGACTGAACCCTCTACACGATAATACATACCATGTACTTCTTTGACTTCAAGTTCGAGTAATAATGAGCCTTCAAATTGAGTGAAATTGGATTTAATGTCACCTAGGACATCATCCATTTCAGGCATTCCTACATCTTCAAAACCTGATGTTGTGAAATCAAAGGTAGCTGAATCAATTGTTAATTCATACTTGTCACCAACTTCAACAAGAACAGGGATATTCTCGACCTTACTCTGACTGATTTGGATTGGAGTGAATAACTCGACATCAGTGCTTGAGTTGTACAATTCTACATACAGTGAATCGACAACACCATCAGCTTTATTCCATGAAATTTTTCCATATATTGCTACAGAGGCATTTACATCAAGAGTAATATCAGCCTCTACTTCAAATTTTGTTGTATCGCTTACGGTAGAAATGTAATCAGAAGCAGAAGGTAACATGAGATCCAATTGTGCAAAAATTGCAGAATGGGTTGCATAATCATCATTGAGTGCGAATGGTACAGGTAATAGTGTATCTGGAATATATGATACATTGAAATAAGAACTAGTTCCAAAAATGAATGGTACAGGTAAACCAATACCAGCAGGAATAGTGTTCGTTAGAAGCACTTCATTACTAGTGGTATTAGTAATTGTCTGTGTCATAGCTTCCCCAGTTATCATACCAACGTTAATATCAACTGTTGGAATGCTGTCATTCTTCTCAACTGCACCATCATAATAGGCGAAATTCTCGGTTTGTGTTGATAATACCTTAACATAAAGGTCAGAACCGACGAAACCACCGGTAGTGCTAATAGATACATTGGAATAAGCCAATTCATCATTTGCCCCTGTTAAATCCAAAAATTCTGCGAAGGTAGGGAATGAATCGACATTAAACCAGTAGGTATCCCCAGCTTCAATCTCAGATGATAGGGAACCAACTGCAGTTACAGAGTTTGTGTTAAATACAAACAGGGAACCCATCAAGAGAGTAGTCAGCATAAGAATAAATTTTGCTTTCATAAGTAATTTTCCTCTTTTAGGTCTTTTGTGAATTATATGACCTATACAATGTTGTGACAACCTTATATAAAAACAATCAGTAATTATATCATCAAAAAATAATTCATGTAAAATTATTTTTTCAAAATAATTTTGAATAATTATCTGAAATTAAGGATTTCAGTCAAATTATTTATGATTCTTACCTCATGACCCTCATATTTGCCAGGATTTTCTCGTGTTTTGGCAACTCCGGTATTCACTACAACTGTTTGCATTCCAACTTTAAGGGCACCAAGTATATCTGTTTCAAACCTATCACCGATCATAATAGCATTTTCAGCAGGTATATTATACTTATTCAGAATATACTCATATCCATAGGAATTAGGTTTTCCCAAAATTATCTCAGGAGGAACCTCAGAGGCTGTCTCAATTGCTGCGATCATAGATCCCGCTCCGGGTTCTAAGCCTCTAGGAGTAGGAAAACTAGCATCTGAATTAGAGGCAACAAACCGGGCACCTCTTCGGATATTCCTACATGCAATGGCCAATTTTTCATAGGTGAGTGTTCGATCCATCCCAACAACGACTGCATCAACATCAGTTTCTTTGATAATAAGTCCATTCTCCCTTAGTAAGGATTTAAATCCATTCTCACCTACTACATAGACCGATTTTATTCTTTCTTGCTTGAGGAAATTTACCATTAACTGGCCTGAATTTATTACTTCATCAAAGAAAATGTTTTGTTCAAAATAAGTTTCTTCCATTGTTTTAGGATGTTTGGTGGAATTATTTGAGAATATTACTACTTTTTTACCAGCTTCCCTAAGTTCTGAGGTGGTTTTTGAGGCGCCATCAATTGCGATTCCTTCTTCAACCAATACTCCATCACTATCAAAAATATAGAGATCTAAGGTCATAGATAAAATAAAATCCTTTATTGCTTAAGGTATTATGGTAGGAGTGTATTAAATTGTCTGTGTTAGTTGAAGTTCCACATGATTTTCACCAACATGAATAATATCAGATACATCAGACATCAGTATAAGGTTTAATTGTTTCAAATCATTAAGGATTTTGAATGATTCATAATTAGAAACATCTAGCATTTTGACTAGCTGATGTTTACTAATCCCTTGTGGATGAGTTTCAATTATTTTGAGAGCTCGTAGACGTGGGTCAAATCTTGATAAGTTATTATGAACATCGATATCCTGTTTGTATGCCTCAATACGATCCTCTAGATCGTTAATCTCTCCAAGTAATTTATAATTAGATGCTTGTTCCAATTGAACATAATCGGATAAAATAGCAATCAACTCATCCCTATCATCCGTTTTCTTATTTAATTCCTGATTTTTTATTTCAAGTTCCAGCTTCTTTTCTTGTAATAGATCAAGTTTGCCGATAACCGAGTTAATATTTTCAACTTTTTTACATAATTTGTAGATTGGATCATCCTTGATCTCTTGTATACTTAAATCTGTAAGTGTAGTATTCAAAGAATCGATATTATCATGAACTAGATCCACTGCATCAGAATAAGTTCGAATTCTGGTCTCTAATTTTTCTTTTTGATGTAATATTTCATCCATCAATACTTTTCTCTCGTTGGCTTGTACGATCAATAATTCATTGATTTCAGCCATTGATGCGAGAATCGTATTTATTGTTTCAGAATTCATATTACATCACTCATATATATTCTCTAATTGCTCTATTTAAATCTGTCTGAAAGGAAATTTTTACACGAATGAATACTTTTTAAGTTATACGCGAATGGATTCAATCCAATCATCAATACTCTGTTCTAAAGGGTATTTGGCCTTGAAATTGTAAAATTTCATTAATTTGTCTATAGACATAGTTCGGTTGGAAATCAGATTTTTAATACGATATCGACTAATCCCTCTTTCATTTGTCTTTCCCATGATTTTCTTTGATAGATCTAATAATGTTGCTAAGGTCATTAGGGCTGGATATGGAATTTTCATACCGTATGGTTTTTCACAACCCAATTTATCACCCATTAACTCGATAAATTCAGTTAATCCAATTATCGTCGATTGAACATTGAATATTTCACCCACTGCATTACTATCATCAATAACAATAGCTATGACCTCAGCTATATCCCTTGCATCTATATATGCGATTTTTCCATTTTTCTTCATCAAAGGCATTTTTCTTTTCTTTATTCGTTCACCAAATTCAACAAGGAAATTTCGATCATTAGGGCCACCTATGTAGGGAGGTCTTAACATCGTCCACTTGAGATTACTGTTGATAATTATTTCTTCAGCTTGAACTTTACTAATGGCATACTTAGTTGGTGGATCATATGGTGCATCCTCAGTATATTGACCTGATTTTATACCATACACCGTAATGCTAGATATATGAATAAATCGTATATCCAATTCTTCTGCCTTTTTAACCAATTTACTAGTACCTTCAACATTCACCGCATGTAAAGTATGTTCTTCTGCACCTGAAACTGCAGCTGCACAGTGAATCCAGGTACTAGCTCCTACCTCCAATTGATTGTAATTTTCATAGGATGAAGTAATATCAAATTCTAAGATCTCTGCACCTAATTTAGATAATTCTTCAAGTTTATCTTTCTGCCTTCCAAGGGCGACAACTTCAAACCCCAACTTTAGAAATTTAATAACCACATTATGACCTAATAGGCCCGTAGCTCCAGTAACTAGAATTTTCATATCAATTCGCTCCGTATGCATTGAAACATTTTGGATCCATATAAATTGTTGTGTTTTCATTCAAACCTAATAGTATAGGATACACAATTCTATTCTGAGAATTGATAGCATTACGTAAGACAAGCCCCTTTTCATCTCCAGTAATTAAGATGAATATGTTTTTTGCACTACCAATCATTGAGGCAGAGAGTGAAATTCTGTGCTCTCCCTGAACTTCCACATCAGCCCAGATTACTCTATTATTGGCGTCAATACTATCGATATATTGAGCATTATTCGGAAATAGTGATGCTGTGTGACCATCTGTACCCATGCCAAGGATTAAAATATCTATTGCATCTTCAATGAGTTCATCTAAAGTATTTTCATATACATTACTTGCAAGTTCTGCCGTTTGAGTGTCTCTTGGAGTAGGGATTGGATAAAAATCAATGAACCTCTTAGTATCTATGTTGAGAGCTTTTTGAATCATTAATTGATTTAATCTCTGATTATCATTAGAAAAACGTTCATCAACTTGGATAATTGAGATTTGGCTATATTCAGATACAATTTCATCCACTTTCAAGTATTTACCTAATATTTGATACATTTTTTGTGGTGTTGATCCACCTGAAAGTGCCAAAATTACCTTTTCTTGATGAATAAATAACTTGATAATTAATGCAATTATGTCTTTTGACATAGTTTCAGCAAGTGATTCATCTTTCTCAACGATAATTTTCATTTACTATATGATATACTAGGGTTATTTAGAGTTAATTTAGATTTTTGGGATAATTGATTCATTGAATATTCTCATCGACTCAATTTCTTGATTTTGAGGGAACATGAAAATAAAATGATCAATTCCCAATTTAATGTACTTTGATAATTTATCAATTATCTCTTCAGTAGTACCATGTAAGGAGCCATCAAATCTCCTCTCTAATTCATCCCATGTAAATCCTCGTCGCGCCATGATCTCCTTCCATACTTTTTCCTTTTCCTCTTCAGATTCATAGATACGTGTCCATACACCATAGCTTTTCATCAAACTTTTGGGGTCTCGATCAAATTTATCACAGAATTCATCTATACGATTCAACTTTTCCTGATAAATCTCTGGAGAGAATGACCATGCTATATTTATACCATCGGCCTTCTCAGCTGCCAGTGACAGCATCATTCGTTTTGCCTCCATAGTACCTACCCATATTGGAGGATAGGGCTCTTGAAATGGTTTGGGATAGGAGACAGCATTTGTAAGAGAATAATACTCTCCCATATAATTTGATTTTTCCTCAGTCCATAACTTACGAATTATATCGATCCCTTCAGATAATTGCTTAATTCTTACTTTTGCAGAAGGAAATTCAATACCATAGGCATCATATTCGATTTTTTTCCAGCCAGACCCATAGCCAAATTCTATCCTACCATTGGAATAATGGTCAAGAGAGGCGATTTGTTTTGCTAAAACCGCAGGATGCCGATAAGAATTACAGAAAACTAGCGATCCTATTTTTAAAGTACGGGTATTACTAGCAGCTGCCATCATAGCTGTGAAACATTCATATGAAGTCAAGTCTATTGAATCAGCGGTCATCATAAAGTGATCAGAAAACCAAGCATGGCTAAATCCTGAATTCTCAGCAGCTTGACATATGTCATAGATTTCAGTAAAATTATATCCAAATTGTGGTTCAATTTGAACTGCAAAATTTACCATAAATATAGTTTATATCAGTTTTAGTTATAGATTTTTACTAGCATTAAGAATAATGACCTATTCTTGTGATTTTATAAATGAGGCAAGCTGAGACATGATATTTGTTCCCATTTTCTTAACTAAAACAGGTTCTGAATGTTTATAATTATTGAATACTTTGTAATCAGAATGTGGGATCCAATCATGTAGTTTTTCTGATGATGAAATCGGAACTACTTCATCTGCGGTACCATGCATTAATAAAACTGGTTGTTTTAGTGATTTCATTAATTCGATATAGGCCTTCAACTCTTCTTCCGTGGGGTTTTGTTGAGTATAATACCGGTAAAGTTTCTCTATATTCTCAATTTTTGTATCCATCAACATCGGTTTGAATTTAGGTTTTACAACCCTATTCTTTATTTTATCCTTGAATGATAATGTTTGTACACTCTTTCCAGGGAATACTAATGGTAGAAATACTGCATCATATAGTATTCCATAATTATTATCATCCACAGCTTTATTCCAAATCCCAGAAATAGATGCCAAGGCCTGTCTCCGTAATACAAAGTTCTGTTTTGTAGTATTATCTGTAAGATCTAGATTTGGGTTACCATAACCCGCAATTGATTTTACTTTATCAGGATAAAGACCAGCAACTAGAAAACTAATTAAAGAACCTTTGGAATAGCCAAAATGATGAGCTTGTTCAATTTTCAAAGCATCAAGTAATTGTTTATGTTGTTCAGCGATCTTTTTAAAATCAAATTCACCTTCTAATTCAGACGAATTAGATATTCCCACATAATCATACCTCAGATATGAGTAGTCATCACCAAGGAATTTTTTCAATGCGGGAAGGAGTACAGGATCAAATTGTTTGTAATTAAAAATCGATCCATTCACTAGAACCACTGTTGGTTTAGACAGATCACCTTCTAAAATATAGGATATTTGCAATCCATCCTCTATCTCAATTTGAGGCATTATTATACCTATATTCATTTTCCTTTTCAAGCTTATTCATGAATATTGCTTACTCAACAAGTAATCAAGAGATTATTGTACATTTACTAATTTAGAAAGTATATTGCCTTCACATCTTGGGAGTGACTATGAATATAGTGTTGTGTCAATCTAGGAACAAATATTGCTAATCCTGCCCGAATAGGTATATTCATATCACCTATGGTAAAAATGCCATCTCCTTCAATAAAGTAATAGATCTCATCACTTAAATGCGGTTTCTGATTATCTTTCATGCCTTTTTTAAGAAATAATACCCCAAACTCTAAATTATCTCTGGTGATTATACTCCTCCAGTAATCATTTGAGGAAGAGACATTCTCAAAATATTCATCAATCACATACGCCATAAAAATATCTTAATTATATCCATAAAAAATGTTATTCTAGGGAAAAATATATTACTAGTATCTTAGTTTGAAATCATTGATAAAAAGGGTCTCATTTGTATTTTTTTTGCTTCTTCTCTCCAATATCACTGCCTCAAACGCTAATGACAAAGATATCCTAATGGAAGGCCTAGATATTTCGAATAAGGAATATTCATTTTACCAGTATGATTCTGTAACCATCAGGAATAATCGATTGGATAATGTATTGATTGATATTATGGATACTCAAGAGGTTATTATCTCTAATAACATTTTTACTAATTCCAAGGATATCACAATCACAATTTGGAATGTTAGTCGCCTAGAAATCACTGAGAATAAAATTTTTGATAGTAGAGAGACAGCAATTCAAGTATTTGATTCTCCAAATGCAACCATTACTAATAATGTACTTCAATTACACGATTCTAATCCAAATTCATTTGCGATAAATATTGGATTGCTAATTAATAGATCTCCAGGATTGATTCTGATGAATAACACCATAAAGTGTCCATTAGGTGATGGTGTGCACTTCTTCAATAGTCCGTATTCAACCATATCATCAAACACAATAAGTAATTCTGGTTTTACTGCAATTGCAATAGCATCGAGCACTGGAACATTTATTTCTTCGAATTATCTGGTAAATTCATCAATGTATAAGGCAGATGATGCCCCATTAAGCTCTACACTGAGTATTTCAGATTCTGATAATATTATCATTGAGAAGAATATTCTAGAAACATCCACAGAAGCGGGGATCATGATTACTTCTGTTAAAAATATGCAAATTTATAAAAACAAGCTAAAGAATTTTGATATTGGGATTTTTCTTGGATTATCTTCCAATATAAATATCACAGAAAATACCTTCCAAGACGTGGATGAGACAATAGAGATGGATCAATCTACTGATATCGATATTTGGCAGAACTATGTACTTACTACCAATTTAGGGCGTACTGATAATTCTAATCTACAATCAACTATTGATGAAACCCCATTAATAATCTCAATAATGGTCATGACAATTCTTCTGAGGAGAAGAAGAAAATTTAATGCATGAATTCAGGTGGATGAATATCTATTTCTCCAAATTTCTCTTCATACTTCTTCAAATTCTGGTTTAGCACATTAACTAGTTTTTTGAACGAAGCTGGAGACATGGCATACCTTCCGATAATTTTTTGGAGAATAAAGTCATTTTTCAATCTAGCCACTTTGCCAGGTTGATTAGTAGTTGGATGCATAACATCTTCATGTACAAATTTCATTTGAGGTAGTACTTCAAGCACAGTTAACAGGAATTCATGTGGAGTATGTAAACAATGGAATTCAGATGCAAATAGTGATGATTTATCTTGACCCTCAATTTTTATTACAGGAGGCTTCATACAATACGATAAGTAAATGATATTGTATGGTTTGTGATAAATAACTGATAGTTTGTTCTATTTATCAATATGTTTAATGATATTTTGTAATTCAGCCGCCAAAATATCAAAATCCTTCATCGTACTTCTGTGATTGGTTATTGCAATTCTCAAACAGTATTTCCCTCTTAAGGATGTATACGATGTGACTACTCGCCCATTGTCGTACATTGCAGCCAATATTTTTTTATTCAAATCCTCAAGCTCATTTTCATCATCTACACCAGGGTTGTGTCTAAAGCATACAACATTAGAGATTACAGGTGCCAAGAGTTCACAATTTTCTTGTTTTTCTACTAATGAAGCAAAATATTCAGCTTGTCGTAAATTTTTATTAATCATCTCTGCATATCTGTTGATTCCATTTGCACGTAACAACATCCAAACTTTTAATGCTCTGAAGGCTCGAGAAAGTTGCATACCGTACTCTGAAAACCATACTCCTCCTCCTGCAAGACCTGAACCTATGGATGCCAAGTAACTGGGTCTTAGTGAGAATGAAGATCTATGGATATTCTCATCTCTTACCAAAACACAACCTACATCATATTGCACGTGCATCCATTTATGAAAATCAAATGCCAGAGAATCAGCTGATCCTATCTCTTCCACCAGTTCTGATTTATCGGATAATCTAAGAAACGCACCAAATGCACCATCTAGATGTAGCCAGATATTAAATTCATCACAAATTTTCCTTAATTCGGAAATATTATCCACTGAACCTGTATTAACTGAACCGATATTGCCAACAACACATATAGGAGTACATCCCAGTTCAATATCATGTTGTATAGCTTCGCGTAATAGTTTAGTATCAATACTGAAATCATCGTTTGTCGGAACATAATTGATTGCATCAGAACCAATTCCTGCTAACTCAAGAGCTTTTTGAATAGAGGAATGCATTTGATTGGATCCATACAATCGCAGTGGTTTTTTGTGACCTTGAATACCAATTTTCCTCACATCATATCCTAATGCATTATTTCTGGCAACTATGATACCTATAAAATTCGATACTGAACATCCTGCAGTTAGGATACCTGATGATTGTTGAGGAAAACCAAACAAATCCTTCATCCACTCAATTACTTGTCTCTCAACATAATTCGATACATGTTCTCTTCCACCTGAATTTACATTCATTGTCGACATAATCATCTCAGCTAATATTCCAAAAGGAGTACCAGTACCATTTACCCATCCCCAGAACCTTGGATGAATATTACCCTGCGGGTATGGGAGGATAAATTCTTTAACTTCTTGATAAATTATGCCCTCATCAACTGGAAATTTTGGAATTGATGATTCAAAAATGGCTTTGACATGTTCTGGAATAGCTTGCCATACTTTTCTTTCTCTCACAGTTTGTAAATAATCAATCATATCATCTAATATTTTATGGCCCAAACTTTGGATTTCTGTCCAATCTTTTGGATCAAGTGTTTTGTCATTATCTTGGGCCATAGAACACCTAATAGTTCGTTCGGTTCTTGGGATTTAAAATTTATTCCCGTAGAAATCAATATCAATCGGATAAAAATCATTTATTTTCCATTAATATTCTACTTAAGTTTTTTAACATTATTTCCTTGGCTTTTTGCTTCACTTCTTGAATATCCAGAATCCTCCCCAATTCTATACTCATGGTGGTTACAGGAAGGGCTAATCCACAAGGAACAATGGCAGCAAACCCACTTAATGGAAGATGTACATTGATGGCAAATCCATGCATTGTGTATCCCATCTTGTTCTGCATTCCTACTGCAGCAAGTTTCCTAGGAACATCTGATGTCGTCCAGACACCTGGGTTTTCATAATCGATAATGCAATCAATCTTATAGGAAGAAATGATCTCTTGTACTCCAGCTAAAACTCGATTTACCAGTTCGTGTATTCCACCTAGCCTTGATGCTTTACAGATCACATAACCAACGAGTTGACCAGGTCCATGATATGTCGCTGAACCTCCTCTATTCACGTGGAATAATGAAATTCCTTTTTCCTCTAGCTCCTCCTCAGTAAGAAGAAGATGTGATGCATCAGTTCGCCTTCCCATTGTGATAACTGGAAAATGCTCAAGTAGTAAGAGTGTATGGTTCCCACCATCCAAAGCCTTTTGCCAGTATTCTTCCTGTAGCTCAAGACCATGCTGATAGGAAATAGTATCCAACTCGATTACTTGCCAATCTGTCATCTATGCTCATTACGTTGCTAGCCATTAATATTTATTGGTAAAAACCATTAATCGAGTACATCATACATATTAGTGGCATCATTTATTGGATTAAATGTGGTGGGATTACTTATAAATTGGGAAATATTTTTCGAGCGAATATGAATTGATCCTGGCATCCGTATCAATCGTCTAATATCTATGGTAACCTTATGGTCAATTCTAGGATAATGATTTAAGATTAATGATTGGAGAAATATATCCTCCTTATCCTTTGGTATCGAATCTACAATATCACGCAGTAATTTACTCTTCTCAAGTTTCTCTCTTGCTTTTTTGATAGTCGTATCTGTAAATCCAGCATGCTCTTTCAGAAATGTTTTTGTTTCATTTAAGATAAAATTCCTTCCAATTTTAGTATAGATACGTTGTTTGAGCAATTCAGCATAATCTCCGATTTTATCCAACTTCTGTAACCCTTTAGGATCATGAATTAATTGCATGTACTCAACAATTGCTGCTCTTTGTTCTTGATCCAAGGAAAAAGTATGCTCATCAAGCACCCAGCAATGGTATCCTCGACCACCCGTGTAAACCCATTCTAGATTATTAAATCCAAAATCTACTCGAAGTGTGTCATCCAAAATATCGGCAGCTTCTTGCATAAGACCCCAACAATCCTCACATACATTTTTCCCCTCACAACTGCATTTTCTCACCAAATTATAATCATCAAGATCTAGATCAAATATTAACTCTCGACCTACCCATGGGCTATTATGTATGGTAATCGCTTTATTGTATCTATCTTTTGGTAGTAATCGCGTACCATATAGAGATCCAATATATGCACCTATAACTGGAAAAGTATAGAGGTATTCTTTAAGATGCAATGGTTCTTTAAATGATTTATTTCTCGTAAACCCTCCTTTTAGCAGGTTGAAACCAAATTCTCGAGTTTCAAAAGAATCCTTAGGGATCACCCTCCAAATTAGGTTCAAATCAAATGATTCCTTGTAATACCGCTTTAAATCATGATCCAATTTCACCTCTTCATCACTGGGTTTGTGTAGAAGTGATTTTTTTTCGGCATCAACATTATCTATTTCATCGATATTTTCCATCTCATCTAGTTTTTTATCCAAATCAGAATCAGTCAAGCTCTTCTTCCTCCTTTACATCCTCAGATGAAACCTCCACTCCAGTCTTTTCTGCTGCAATTTTCAGATAAGTAAGTGGATGGTTAATTCTCTCCAATTTTGCATCAGTTATGAGGTCAAGGTGATATGCACATGCAATTCTTGGTAATCCACGAATTGTAGCTTCAAGGATACGTTTCGCTACAGCTTTCTTTTCATCCCCAGCTTCAATAGATTTTAATTTCGTTACCACTCTAGAATTGATATGTTCTATACCCCGGTGCCGAAATGTACAGTACATTTTATTTTGGATTGTTGAACATGCAGGCATCTCATAGTCAACCATTCCTCCTTCCAGACCATAGATATGACGAATAACATAACCTGCTCGCTTGAGAAAGTCATCATATGTCATATTTACATTATCTACTGCCTTATTATACCAAAATTCTAACTGCTGATCCACATTCATACCGATTTTTTTGAGAAAAATTCCAAATTGAAGCCGCTCCCAGTGGCCGAGATATCCCGTTTCATTAATTGAAATCATAAGGTCCTCAATGCAAGGAGGTAGAATTGTTACATTTTCCTCTACAGATCCTTTGAGGTTTAAATTGTCAAAATCAAGTTGGGATCTTTTGAAAACTACTTTTGTATTCATATATTCATTAACTTTTTGAGCAATTCTTTTCATCGTAGGACTAATAGTCCCTTCAAGCCTAGAGGCATAGTCTGTGAGACTCTCTGAGATTGTCTCTTGAAACCGGTGTTTAATGGTAACTACCAGCCTATTTAAGGGGGCAATCACCCAACCTCTGTAAAGGACAGCTTTTCTTGTTTTTACCAAATGTGGAGCATATCTAAAATCCAAGCAAATATGTTTATTCATACCCAGAATATCTTTGACTTCTGCAGCAGGCATTAGACCATTTCTTGAACGAATACTCTGTGTCTTAACTTCAGTAATACCAAGTAAATCATGAATATCTTCACCTGTTTGTAGTTCTAAATCTTCAAGTGTCATCCATATTTGTTTTCCAGATTCATTCGGATACAGATTTCCCAATATTACCTTCTTTCGTTCCCACTTTAGGTTCCGAAAATCTAATTCGAAAAGATCACCTTCAGTTTCAATTAACCAGGAAGAAAGTCTAGGATCAAGACACACCCCAATTTTCATAATCGTAAAAGCTTGTTTACTCTCTTTACCCAGGTCAATAAGATCGTACTTATCCAAACCTAATTCTATATCCTTTCGATTTTTATGTGAGAGGAGATCCATCCTCTCATCAATTAGTTTTATCCACTCTGATTCATTTAAATTTGTTTCAACATTAAGTTCCCTATTGAGATACCAATACGGAAGGTTATCATTGAAACTCATATGAAAAATCACTAAGATTTACTTAATAAAGTCACGTATGAGTTTTCCCTTCTTTGTAAAACTCTAATAAAATTAATTACTCAATGTCAAATATAAAAAATCTTTTTAAATTTGGAATGCGATGTCATGTGTTTAGTATGGATAAGTCAGAATTAAAGAAGATATTCACTCCTGAGATGTATCAGGTTGAATTATTCAAAGAAAAAGGTTTCATCAGAAAATCCTGTTCAAACTGTGGTAACAATTTCTGGACGCTTGAATCAGATAGGATGACCTGTGGAGATACTCCCTGTGAGGGAGGATACAAATTCATAGGCCGAAAAGGCCCGAACTGGGATTTTCATGAGACAATAGCACAGTTAACATCATTTTTTGAAAAGAATGGTCACACATCAATAGAGGCTTATCCAACTGTGGCCAGATGGAGGGAAGATCTGGAATTCACGATTGCATCAATTGCCGATTTTCAACCTTGGGTAACAACAGGAATACTTGATCCACCTGCAAATCCACTTACTGTACCTCAACCATGTATTAGATTTGGAGGAGATTTTTCTGATACAGATAATGTAGGACGTACGGGTCGACATCTCACATCTTTTGTGATGTTTGGACAACACGCATTCAATTCAGAAAAATTGAAAGGTGGCTACTGGATGGATCGTTGTATCGATCTTAATTTTGATTTTCTCACTAATTATCTTGGGTTGAAACCTGAGGAAATCACTTACATTGAGGGACTATGGAGAGGAGGTGGAAATTTTGGTCCTAACCTCGAAAGTTTCGGATTTGGTACTGAAATTGTGAATTCTGTATTCATGCAATATGAAGAAACTCCACATGGTCCAAAACCATATAAGCCAATGGACATTAAGGTGATAGATGTTGGATGGGGATTAGAAAGAGTATCTTGGTTCTCACAAGGTACACCTACAATCTATGAGGCGACATTTGGCCCAGTTCTTGATTATATGAAGAAAGAAACTGGTATTAAAGTAGATCAGGATTTACTTATTGGTTACTCCAAACTTGCAGGATTGATAGACATTAACGAAGTCACAGATGTGAAATCTGCAAGATCTAATATTGCAGAACGGCTAGGCTACTCACTTGAGGATTTAAATGCTTCACTCGCAGGAATCGAGGCTTTATACGCAATTGGGGATCATAGTAGAACCATAGGGTTTACATTAGCAGATGGAGCGATTCCCTCTAATGTAGGTGGTGGATATAACTTACGATCATTAATTCGTAGATTATTTACCATCAAAGAACAACTCAACCTTGAAATCGATCTGGTTGAGGTAATTAATCGTTCCATCCTTTATGTATCTCAAAGTTATCCCCGAATAAGAGAAGCAGAAGATCTTGTTCCAACAATAATGGATGTGGAATATGTTCGTCACAAAAAAACAATTGAATCGGGGAATAAGTATGTCAACCAGCTGATTAAATCAAAGAAAACAATAGATGATTCTGTACTTGTAGATCTATACACATCAAGGGGGATACCACCTGAATCTGTTGAAATGATCGCAAAAGAAAAAGGAATTAATGTAGAAATACCGATGGATTTCTATCAACAGGTAGACAAGGCTTTGCCTAAGTCTGATAAGAAAACCATAAAGAAGGAAGAGGTCGATTATGATACGATCAAAAATTTTGAGACAGAAAAGCTATACTACCAAATTGAACCAATTAGAAAGAAAAAGGTCAAAGTTATTGCAATTCTTGATACCGGTCATGTTGTATTTGACAAGACTATATTTTATCCATTAGGAGGAGGACAGGCTGAGGATCATGGCTGGATACTCTTTAATCGGAAGAAGTATGATGTAATTGATGTCAAAAAATTTGGTAATGCAATAGTACATAAATTGAAGAAAATCCCTCTAAAACTTCAAATTGGATCGACTGTTACTCAGGAAATAGATTGGGAACGTAGAATGTCACTAACACGGCATCATACAGCGGTTCATCTCGTTGGTGGAGCAGCAAGAGAGATTCTAGGCAAGCATATATGGCAGGCAGGTGCGGATAAGACACCGGATAGAGCAAGATTGGATATCACCCATTGGGAAGGTATTCCAAGAGAAACATTAGATGAAATTGAATTTTTAGCTAACTCTATTGTTATGGAAAATAGAAAAATTAACAAATACGTGCTTCCAAGAGATGAGGCTGAGCAGAAATATGGGTTCACTATTTACCAAGGAGGTGTTGTACCTGGAAAAGAGCTAAGGATAGTGGAGATTCCAGGCATCGATACTGAAGCCTGCGGTGGAACACATGCAAATGCCACAGGAGACATAGGATATATCAGGATTCTTGGTGCTGAAAGAATCCAAGATGGGATAGTGAGAATAACTCTCAATGCAGGTAAAAAAGCAGTTCTTAGGTCTCAACATGAATTTCAGTTACTTTCTGAATCAGCAGATGTGTTCTCTGTTACTACAGAAGATATGCCTAAAACCTCAGATAGGTTCTTCACAGAATGGAAGGAACAAAGGAAAATAATTGAGGATCTTAGTAAACAATTAGCAGAGGCCAGAATACCTCAATTAATTGAAGAAGCAAAAGAGATCACATCTACTTCTGGTGAAAAAATAAGTTTAGTAGTTACTCAAATAAATGCTTCACAGTCTGATCTCTTAATTTCGGGAATGAAATTCTCAGAAATCACTGAAGGAAAGAATTTCATCACCATCATCCTAGGAGAACATGATGATCGAGCTATGGTTGTTGTATCTCGTTCCAAAGGCACAAATTACGATACTTCTAAAATTATCCGAGAGATAGGTAAACTCCTTGGAGGAGGTGGAGGAGGAAAGAAGGACGTAATTGCAGGCGGTGGACCCAATGTCGCTGGAATCAGTAAGGCTTTGAAACAAGCAGAAAAAATCGTTGTAGAAAATCTTTAGATTAAGGATTAATTCACCACACTTTCAAATATTAAAGAATACAATAAGTCATTCAGCTATTATTCAGGTAAGAGTGATTCAAGAACATTGAGATATTTTGTTTCTCGCTCAACTAGTGTAATAAGTAATTCCTTAAGAGATAGAACCCCTTTCTTCTCGTGATCACATTTACAATTTTCCCAGAGTGTATCATCAAATGAAATCATATTCAACAGTTCTGATCGACTTTTCATAAATGCTCTGATATTACTCTTGGGGGTTTCTTCCTCTAAGTCAACTTTACTCATCATTTTCGTCTCATCATAATCATGTAAATGAGGGATATTTCCATCTTCAGCCTTTGTCATTCGTTTAACACGCTCAGTATAAACCTCAGATACTTGTCTAAGATGAATTAGAATTTCCAAAGGACACCATTCATTTTCTGATGGTTTAGCAGTTATTGTTGATCTGGGAAGGTTAAAGAATTTATAAGTAAGCTCAACCGATGTGTTACTTAATTTTTGATGTATCTCATTCTTGTCCACAAAATCTCACTAATTTCTCTAAATAAGGAAGATTTTATAAAAATTAAGATAATTGATTATCTTGGCTTATAAAATTCGAGTAGCTGAAAATAAACACCTTGGCTCTCAAATATCGCCACTTGTCCAAATTCAAAAATATATAGCATCCCATCCTGAAATCCTATATTATGTAAATGATACACAAGATAATTTAATACAAGGGCAGATGATACAATGGCTATACTTTCTTTCACTCCTTGTGTGGTCATGACCAAATCTTCAATAAATCTCCCTGTCCTCTCAAATACCTCTGCATTAGTTTCTCCATCAGGGAATTTAAAATCCCGACTAAATGAGGAAAATCTAAAAATCTCATGATATTGTCTCTGTACTTCTGAATAGCTTTTGTTATTCGCTAATCCAAGATCTCTAGGTTTCAGTCTTTGATCATCAATAATACGACTAGAAAGAGCAACTGATAAAATAGATGATGTTTCCATAGATCGTTTTGATGGCGAGGAATAGATCCGATTGATCTTCTCTTTATGTAAATCTGAAGATAATTTTGTGACCTGTTCGATCCCCTCAATGGTTAGTTGTTCATCTGCAAATTTTTGCATTGCAGTAGCTCTGTCCATGCCATGTCTTATCAAAAATAACCTCAGGTGTCTATCATCCATATGATCCAAAAATCTATTCTATTCATAAATATAATCTCCTCAAGATATATTAATAAAAGGAAAATCACATTAGATAATATTCATTATTGGTGATAAAAAATGGATATTCAACCCGGAAGGAACCTCTTTGAATCTGGAAAATTTGATGAGGCGATGACTTGGTTAAACAATATCCAATTAGATATAATCACATCGCAAGATTTTAAGGAATATTATAGTTTGAAGGTGGATATTTACAAGAGAAGAGGTCAATATGACAAATGTTTAGGATTACTAGATAAATTGGAAAGTTATGCTGATCTTCTGATGGATAAATATTATAAAATTGAGATTATGGTTGATAAATGTGATATTTATTGGAGATGGGATAAGCTCAAAGACCTCTGGAATACAGTTATATTCGCTGAATCATTACTTTTTGAAACAAAAGAATATCATTCAGAACCTTTCATTCGATTGTTTTCATTGCTTAAATTCATGAAAGGTGCCTATTATAGATATATTTCAGACCTTGATATTGCATTTGAGTACTTTGAAGAGAGTCTGGCTTGGTCAAGTCTGATTGAGGATCAAGCCCTGGTAGCTCAATCAATTAATGCGGTTGCATTAACTCAAAAGGATAGAGGAGATTATGAGGATGCTCTTAAGAATTTTCAGAAAGCCAAAGAATTACGGATGCAACTAGATAATGAACTTGATTTAGCCATAACTCTATATAATATGTCAGGAATTTATATGAATCAGGGAGAAATGGATCTGGCATTGAATTATTTGATCCATTCAAAAGAGATTGCGGAGAATAAGAAATGTACAAGAACACTTGCACTCGTGGCCAACGGATTGGGCCTATACTATAACAAAGTGAACAATCCTGATTTAGCATATCAATACCTTAATGAAAGTTTCTCCAGGTTTCAGGAACTAAATAATGATCACTATACAGCTCAAATCATATTTGAAATCATACGAGTTTATTCCCTGAATAATAACTTTGATGTTATTCCTCCCCTCTTAGATCACCTCGAACAAATACATCTTTCTAATGATTCAACTATTACTAAATTAAGATATGAACTCAGCTGGGCATCGTACCATAAACATGGTAATAGAATGTATTTGAGAGCTCAAGCCCAATCTATCTTCAAGGAAATTGCATATGGAGAAATTTTTGATTATTCCTTATTTGTATATGCAGTTCTGAATCTTACAAATATGCTCCTGACAGAGCTAAAATTCACTACAAATAAAGAAGTACTCGATGAATTATTTGAGATAATGAAATTATTGAGAACAGAGCATCAACATAATTCATCTCATTCCTTACTTATAGAATCATTTATTTTAGAAGCAAAGCTTGCTAGACTGGAGTTTAATTTTGATTATTCATATGAGATTCTAAACAAAGCATATGAATTATCACTTGAAAAACGATTAACTGATATGCAGAAGAAAATTTCAGGAGAATATGATATATTGTTAGAGGAATTTCAACATAAAACTATCAATGAAATCGACGATATGACCTTATTTGAACGATTGGAGAATGCAGAATTGGAGGAATATATTGCAAATTTGTTACAATCTAGAGTCGATGAGAGTAAAATGGTACAGGATAACCCTTTACTAATTATTTTAGTAGATGAGGAAACACAAGTGGTCTATTCATATCCACTTAATGAAGAGGTAGCTATTCAAGAAGATTATATCAATTCAATACTTCATGCAATAAATTTGTTCCTTTCTGAAATGTTAAAACGAAAAGAAGACAAATTAGAGAGATTGAAACATGGTACATCATATGTTTTGATTAGAAGACTTTTGAATTTGAAAGTCATTTATTGTTTCGAATCAGAGGCATCGTTTGCAGGTGTTGAAAGATTTAATTTGTTTCTCAATTTGTTAGAAAAGATCCAATTTAAAGAATTCTTGGAAAATGAGAATGCAAGACTTCAAGAATTTGAACCATTTTTATCTGCAGTAAATGAAGTATTTTAACGTTTTTTAGGTATATAAATGAACCTGTGATATTTCTGTATCTCTGTAAATCCAATAATTTTGTAATGGCTTAGTTTCTTTGTTTCAACAACGCTAACAGCAACTTTGTAACCTTTTTTTCTTGCTTCAATGAGTGGATAATATAGTACAGATAATCTAAATGGGTCATATTTTGAATAATAAGGAATTATCTCATCATCAAATACTGCTACAACATCATCACAATATATGAGAGAAGATACTGCTACAGGATCTCCAGATAGAAATGCAAAATATTTTTTAAACGGGAGTGAAGGATCTGAGAAATCATATTGCTGTAATCTCTTAGTTAATTCTTCATTTTGAGTTGTTTTCAAACCATAGTTCACAATACCTATTCTAGTCCATTCTTCTAGTTTATCATTGTTTTTCATCGCTTCAACATAAAGAGAATTAGGTGTATCAAAATTTTTGTTTAAATCATCAAGATTTGCAGCAACACCAAAAACCTGACCAAAAGCTCGGAATTTTTTCTTTTTGAGTATTTGAATAATAGAATCATTAATTGTTTCATTGGTAACATACCAGGTGAATGGTGAATTAGCCTCAGAAAAATATTGAATGGTTTCATCTATTATCGGTTCTAATTCGCTTGGTTTAATCAAGTCATGGAAAAATAAATTATTATTTGGAGAGGGCATACCTGAATATATTCTAAAGTTTTCATCAAAATCAACGATTTGATCAGGATTGACTAGATGAGAATAATACTTTCTAAAACTCCGATCAATTGCTTCTCCTACCATAAAGGACGATTTATCTGAGAGCATACTAGCTAAGAAAACTAGTTAAATAATAAGTTTAAGGTAATAAATTATTCAATTTCAAGATAATTGGATAGATCAATAATAAAATCTTCAAGGGTGAGAACAATCTCTGTGGTGAAGAATTGAAATCGAATTTCAGCATCAGAAATTAATATTGCTAAATCTGATGAGATTTCTAACATTGTAAGATAAGATAAGTCTTTGAATGATAAACTGATATTATCCAGAGTTGCAGTAGTATTGAATAGTAAAGGGATTACAGCTGTAGACTCCCAATCTGCTTGTCCTAAATACCTACCGCTTAAGGAAGTAAAATTCATAACTAAAGAGGATACATTCAGCGTGAATGGAAGAAAATGAGTGATATTCAAATCGATTAATGCGTGTATACTTCCTGTGTCTGTTGCAATACTTAGATTATTTACTTGATTGATCGATACATCAAAGGCGTTGTCGCTGGGAGTAGTTGTAAGAACTCCTGGAGTAATTAATTGAAATTGATATGAGGAAATACTAATTTCCAACTCAGCAATAAAATTGAATTGGGATTGATATGTATCAAATATCCTCGGAATAGCTATCGTTGGCAAATCTTGAAAATCACCAAATAGACTGTAATTTGTCCATACTTTTGTAAGCATGATTTCTTCATCAACATCAACTATTCCAACAAAATACTCCTCAATAAATAGTGACAAAAATCCATTGATCATCAAATCAATTGAGAAAGGATTGAATACAGATAAATTGATAATAGTTTCTTTTCCATCTTCACGGGTGAATTCTATACTTTCAGCCTTGTAATTTAATTTATATGTATCGAGCAGAGCTATCTGTAAAATATTATCGAACACAATTGATCTGGTGAAGCCATAGACTTCATATTCGATTTTCCCGGTAAAATCTACATAGGAATTACCCATACTCATAAATTTTGATAGTAAAGTACCAATGCCTCGTGATGACGTAAGATCGTTTAAGGCATAATTAATTGTAAAACTGACATTCTTTTGCTCATTTTGAGATCCAAATGTATCCTCAGGTATAGGAATATCAAATTCAACCAGATCATGAGTTTCATTGTGAAAGTTCAAATTTAGATTATTAATAGTGATTTCAATACTGGATGATGTATTGTCTAAATTTGATATATTAACAACTCCATAAATTTCCATGGTATCTTCTGTTACCGAGAGAATATCTATCTCGTAAAGTGTGAAATTCATTGCTTCTAAGTTTTTAATAGCTCTTTCCTCAGACTGTTCTATATTCTCATTAATTGTAACAGGGAGAAAGATTGCAAGAACCAATACTGGAAGTAGCAATGCAAGCAGATACCTACGTTGTACCACAAAATCAAGTGGATATGAGACTATATAATTTCTTGCAAATAAGAAAGATTCTTTGTAGGAATCAGAGGAAATACAGTGATTTCACTATCATTTCCTGAATATCAATTTCCAACCAATTTGTCCTCATCAACCAAAATTCTCCAAAAGCGATATCGAAATAGGCATCTTCTGGTTTGGATTTGCTCATAATACTAGGTGCATCATCAGAAGTCCAACGATCAGGTGCTCCAAATATATGACTCATCTCATGTTGGATCAAATTGTCTGCAAAGTTACTTGTAATTCTGAAATTACCCTCAAAATTTGATCCTCTGGCGTTAACAGCAATGTTGAATGCCTCACCATATTGTCCGATCACTATACCTAGATGGTCCATCGTCTTGTTAGTATAAACTAACTCGATATCCGCACCATAATTACCTGGATGAGGGCCAGTTCCAATATTCCAAGTTGATCCATTGAGCTTTAACTGAGTACCTATGGCATTATTTGCATCATCGATTAGTTCAAATAAATCAGTACCTTTGGAGGTGGTAAATATAACCTCAGCAACCTCAATGAAACTAATATTGAAAGTTGTTAAATATCGATTACTCACTTGTTTTAAGTAATAATTTGGTCGTTCAAAGGTCAGAAGATCAACTGCACGACCATGCCAGTAATTATTGGCATTGACAACAAAGATGGGATTATGTTGTGTCAACATCTGCAAAGAAATTTCAAGAATATCTCCTTGATATAGCTCAGCACTTATAGATAACTGTTGATGACCAAATCGGTTACCGATATTAAGTGCTCCATTTCCAGTTATAATCTCTAGGGTCTCAAAACCCATCTGCACTGTACTATTTCCAGTGCTGTTAATACTGAATTCTATTGATGTATAACCAGTAGTTTGTAAATTTGCACCTAAGGATACAATTGTATGACTTTCAGTTGTTGAAATTCTGAATGTTTTATTTGATCTATCTAGTAATTCCACATTCTCTGGAGATCCTATACTCCACTCTACTGTTTTCGTTTGGTCCACAATAGGCCAGTGTATGATATTGATATGATTATTCAAATTTCCGGATAGTATCATGTCCTCATTACTTTGGACATAATACAGGCTGTATTTATCAAGCAAATATTCTCCGTAATTTAGGGCAATAAATCCATTTTGGTTAAAATAGGGATCCAACTCGAATTCAAAAAGCATATCACCTGAGTTAATGGTCTGGTTGATTATTAAAGTTTGATACGCCACTCTATCGTCTATTGAGATCTGAAAGCTAATATTCCTAAGTAAGACCATTGAACCTTCAACAGTTATTGCAATGCTTATGGGTATTTTCTCTCCTTTATAGAAAGTATCAGAATTCATAGTTACTGATACATTCAAATCTCCTGCTAATGAATGGGTTGAATGATCAATTTCCGAGGTATATACTGTTGGCTCATCATCTATGTTGTCAAGAAGATAGATCGTTATCCCCAAGCTTGTAATCAATATAAGTAAAATTGTAACACTAATTACTTTGCCCGTGGGTTTCATACTAGTTGAGTAACTGCAACAAAAATAAACATTTACCTTTCATAAAAATTATTTACTGAAAATCTTGCCCATATAATTTCAATCGCCCTTTTTTAAAACTTGAAATTACTGGAACCCCATTGGCCAAACATCTCCGCTTCAAACCCAGATCCAGCGTAAAGACACAAGCCCCTTCTCGTTTTGCAGAAATCAACAAGGCAGTATCCGTTCCAGAATATTCCTTCTCATCCAGATACTGTCCAAAGAGACTCATAAATTTCATTGCGAAATTTGCTTGATTCCCTTTTTTACCCACCTCAAGCAAAGAATCTATTATTTCTGCCTCTACAGCAGGATGAATCAAAATTTCTACTTGTACACCAATCAACGTTCGAATACTATCCTCAATGGATTGTGTTAATGTATCCGCATGTAGTAGAACATTTGTATCCAGAAATACTTTCATGAATCAGTTCACTACTTCAATTTCTGTTTCTTCATAGCCTTTAATGGTGGCCCAACCGATTAGTCTCCATCGCTTATCAAAATTACGTGAAATTGCGATTTTTGTATCAGGTACGATGGCTACATTAGATTTTATTCGAACAGTAGCAATATTTTTCTTTACTACTTCAACCACACCTACTGCAGTAGCAGTACCAATAGTTAGTAATAATGCCTCATTCTTTGCAATTGGATGAACTGTGAGATCTTCATTACTACCAACTACTTTTTCAAAGAGGGTGATATCCAATTCAATTGCAGAAACTACTGGAAGAAGTGCATCAGGAGAAACTAGTATACTACCTGAAAGATTATCTGATCTCGCCATAGAAGGATCAATAGTAGTTTGAACTCCCAGTAATCCACCAGGTGTGGCAGATTTAACAGATCCAAAAACACCCATATTGATACTTTTAACTTTGGTTTTAACGGGAATATATTTGATTTTATTCTTCTCCTTCTTCTTAAGACCAGGCAGTATGACAATATCATCACCTACTCTCATGGTACCAGAAAGAATAGAACCACCAAAGACACCACCCTTCAATTTGGATGGTTGTGTTCCAGGGCGATTAATATCAAAAGAACGAGCAACCATCATGGTTGGAGGAATATCTAATTCTCTATCTGGGTCTGGTAAAAATTCTTGGATAGCTGAGAGCAGTACATCTAGATTTTCACCATGTAATGATGAAATTGGAATAATTGGTGCATTTTCTGCTATAGTTCCCTTAATAAATTTCTTTATATCTTGATAATTCTTTATTGCAGCCTCTTTAGACACTAAATCAATCTTATTTTGTACAATAATTATATTATTGACCCCTAAAGCAGTTAATGCAGCGAGGTGTTCTCTGGTTTGAGGTTGAGGAACAGTGTTCGTAGCTGATATCAACAACATTACTGCATCCATAATAGCTGCTCCAGATAACATTACATTCATTAGAATTTCATGACCTGGTGCATCAACAAAAGATACTCTCCTATCTACCTTAGTTTCGGATCCACAATGTGGACAGGTAGAATAAATGGTCCAACATTCAGGATCGTCACAGGATGGGCATCTTAGAATGTCACAATCTGCATATCCCAGTCTTATAGTAATTCCTCTTTTCAACTCTTCCGAGTGTTCATCAGGAAATTTATTGGTGAGTAATTTGATCAATGTTGATTTTCCCTCATCAACATGCCCTGCGGTTCCAATATTAATTGATGGTGGGATGGTTGGTTTGGGAATTGTTAATTTAGATTTATCAATTGGCTCATCCTTAACAACTTCTAATTTTGACTTGGGTGTTCGTTTAGTTTTTTGCTCCGTGACTGTTTCCTCAGTACTTTTTTTAACCCTTGATGTCCTTTTTTTAGGGGTTTTCTCGTCTGATTTCGTTACCTGAGATTTACTTGTAGGTGTTTCAGAGGAGGCTGCCTTTTTAACACGAGAGGCTCTTTTTGTTGGTTCTTTTTCCTCAGTCTTTACAGTACTCTTCTTTGTTGGTGTTGAGGTACTCTTCTTCGTTGTTGTTTTCTTCTTTGTTGTTGTTTTCTTCTTCGCTATGATGAACACCTCTTTAGGATAAATCGTTCCAGGTTGAATTACTCAAGTGGGTTTGACCCTTCCTCAATCACTTTAACATTTAACTGTACAACATCAAACTGAATTTCTGATCCACGTACGAGTTTTCTCTTACGGATACCGGAATCACCCTTTTTAGGCTTATAACCAACAGTTCTTGCCTTGAAAAGGATCTTCTTTCTATCAGTTCCCTCGAGATCTTGTCTTAGTGGAACACCATCGTCATCCGAACCACCTGATATTTTGAATTTATATCCTGTTAGTTCTTCACCCAAAATATCACCTTCAAATACATCACCTATTTTTAAGCCATACAGTGGTTCTCTTTTTTCATTCTCCAAGATGAATTTTGAAGTAGTTCCATCTTTTTTACCGATATTGAGTATAGTTTTATCAGCCATGATTACACCTTATGTATTTACTTCCCTATGATTTTACTTCCTTTTAAAAGAATTGATAAATTACAGATTACGTGATTAGATATATTTACCATTCAGAAGTTAGATTTTTTGGATAATTACAAATAAAAAATTAAGGATAAAATAATGTTGATTTGCAACACATTATTTAAAACTCCACAATTTAATATCAATATATCTCTTGTTCAATACAAGTACTTACTGAGGGATTAATATTTACTACGTTAGCAATATAAAATATACCCTAAGAGTTGATCCATCAAGATTCGATGACAATTTAACAGACATTTTACTAGAACTTGCCAGGGATAGTCTAGAAGAAAGAATTTTTGAAGGATTAGGTTTTATAGTAGCAGTTTTGGAGGCAGGAGATGTCACCACTGGTAGACTCATTAGTGGAGATGGTGGTGCATTCTATAACAGCGAGTTTAAGGTCTTAAGTTACCTCCCTGAGAGAGGCGAGATCATTGAAGGTCAAGTTAAGGAATTGATTGATTTTGGTGCATTCATCAGAGTGAGTACAATAGAGGCTCTCTGTCATGTGTCCCAAATGGCTGATGATTTCTTCTCATACCATGCAGGCCAAGAGAAACTTGTTGGTAAAAAATCAGATAAGCAAGTTTTCATTGATGATGTGGTAAGAGGAAAAATTGTTGTTGTTGGAATGCAGAGAAATGCCATGAGAGTTGGTGTATCTATGCGACAGGCAGGGCTAGGTAAACTCGAATGGATAGAAGAATGGAAAAACCAACTTCCTGGTGGTGAAGTCGCTTGAGAGCATGTAGGCATTGTAGATTAATTGAAACTGATAAGAAGAACAATCAATGTGTAGGATGCCAAAGTCACGATTTAAGTGAAGACTTTTCTGGGATCGTTATTATAATAAATTATGAAAAATCTGAAATTGCAGAGAGAATGGGAATTACAAGAAATGGAAAATATGCAGTTAAAGTAAGATAATTGGTGATCGAAATAAAAATTCAACATCTTAAGTTACCATATAATTTGCGATATAAACTCAAAGATCCTATTGGAGAGCTAATTGCAGGTACAGTTGAAGAAACTACACCTATACTAGTTCAAAAATTGAGTAACTTTGATTTTGTGATTAGTGTCGGAGATATTGTATCAAAAATTCTTCTCGATAATGGCATGATTGCAAATATCATGATCACTGATGGTTTAACTAAACGCGCAGAAGTAGAACAAATTAGTTCTGAGTTCTACAAATCAATTCATATTCAGTCTCCTGCTGCAGAAGTATCAGTTGAAGCATGGGTTACTATTAGAAACTTAGTTAATGCTCAAGGAAAATTCCACATAATTGTTGATGGTGAAGAAGATTTACTTGTACTCCCCATTATACTAGAATTTCCAAATGGTACAGCTATAGTTTATGGTCAACCAAATGAGGGAGCTGTAATAGCAGAAATATCCTCTTCAATTAAATCCTTTGCTCATGATTTAATATTACAAATGATTAGCAATTGATGTAAATTTATTTTTTAGGTATCATATGCCCGCATTTACCACAATGATGACGATCCTTATGTTCAGCCATGAAATAACCAGGACCACATTTGGGGCAATGTTTGTATTTTCTCTTTAGGTTGTCACCTTTGACTTCAAAGTACTTACTCATCCTGATTCCTCCTTCAATAAACCATTTCTCTTACGCAGATACTTAGGAACAAGTTGATTTATTACTTGAGCATCTTCATAAACATCAGCATAACCTATGGAATATTGTACCCCATATTCTCCTCTGACTTCTTTGAGAATTGTATTTGAACGATCTGAATTCAAAATTGCTGCAAGCTTAGCTGCAATAGAATCTCTTGGTGGAGTTGCAGCATTTTTATGAATCACTTTGAATTTTACCTCTTCTCTATTGAGTAGGTCATTTGTTTTCTTCTCTAGTATTTCAATCTCCAATTAATAACACCTAATGTATATATTACTCTACCATATTATTTCTTTTTAAAATAATTGATAAATAACAGAAATATCATTCAATCAATACAAAATATTGTTTGGGAACACCTAAGATCAAATATCATCTATTTCTTGATCTCTTCTGTTCAAATTTGATTCTAGCGAGTTCAGATAGACTGAGTAATAAATTTTTCATGAAAATTGCCCTGTCTACTACTTTTAACATCATCTCACCTAGTTTTTTCCCAGTTAAACCTTCAAAAGTTATACTCATTGAATCATCTGGTAGGATATTTACTTCTGTAATGGAGAAAAGTGGTATTGGATCTGGTTGACCTTCATAGTAGAAGATCAAGTGCTCATCAGTAATTAAAAATGAAATTGGCCTAGAGTACTCCTGTTCACCTTTATTCTCCCATTCGTATCTCATATACAGAGACTTTCCAATATATAGTGCACGTATCGTTTCACTCTCAATTTGCTCCATCACACTATCTGGAACATCGGAGATCCACCATGATTCAATCAGCCCCAGAAAGAACCGAGAGAGGTCTTTATCTTGATAAAGAATTGCCTCGACCTCAGACCCTGTAGGAGTTGGAAAGATCAACACCTCATCACCTTTGAGAAGTAATATCATTCCCAGATTCGTATGATCATTAAGATTTAGTATTTTCACCTCGTATCCAGGTAAACCTTCCTTATTAATTTGATCTAGAAACATTCCCCTTGCACGTTCATTACTACTGATAAGGTATGTGTAATCATTACAATCTAGATTTTTCAGCTTTAACTTCGTAAGGGTCATTGTTTTAGCATCAATTAGAACTTGATCACCCATGAGTGTTTTTAGACGTTCAACATTGGTTTCAAGATGTTGTGAGAAGTTATTGAGAATATTATGAAGAACTTGATCAGGGGAAACTGCCGAATACCGAGTTCTGCCCTCAACAGAGACAACTCTGACAGCACCCATCTCTTCTAGTTGGGTTAATGTATCATAAATTTTAGATCGATTGATACCTGATTGCTTTGCAATTGCACTTCCAGATTCCTCTCCTAGCTGTAAAATGGCAATATATGCCGCTGCTTGGAGTTTGGTGAAGCCATATTGCTCATATGATGATAGGGCATCAACCAATTCAGGATATGCGTTTTTACTCAAATCGTATCACCTCTATTTTGTTGCTACCATCGATGCTCCACAATCAGCACAGAATTTTGCATTTGGAACCAAAGCCTCGGATCCACAATATGCACAGCTTATGGTTTTTTCTTCAGAGTCATCCTCACTTGGTTCTTCGATGACTTCTTCAATAGTTTCTTCTCTCATTGGAGGACGATTTACGGTTGAAAGGGTAGAACTTATATTCACAGGAGAACCAGTAAGACTTACAGATTGAGCTTTAGCATCAAATCTAATGGGATAACTCTCATGAGAAATGAGATAGAATATTGCGCGTCTCACGTCTTCTGGCTTCCTACGAACTTGCTTTGCCAGCAGATCTAGAGTAATTACCTTCTGGATATTCAAATTGGATTTAATGGCATCAAATAACTCATATCGTCTTTTTACACTGAAATAAACTAAAACAAAACCAACGGCTGAGAAGAAAGTAATTGGTGTATCTATTGATGCGAAACTCATACCAACACCAATGGGGAACATGGTTGTAGAAATAACTAAAATTACCATTTCCCATGGTTCTGTTTTCTGAAGGAACATCTTAATCTTATCCTCTAGTTCTTGGGTGAGTAGTTTTGAACGATATCCTTTTGGTTCAACAAATTCTATTGCAGTAAATATCGTCAGGAGAAGCATAGCTAATGTAAATAAACTAATTCCCACAATCGATAAGACCCAGCCAACTCTGTCTGCATTCTCGGTTAATGAAATATTTATTGTTATTTGACAATTAATATTACTTGCTCCAGAACTCGGATTAACTATAACCAGATAAAGAGGTGAACTCACAAATCCTGCATAAATCGTAGTTGAATAACTCACCCCTAAATCTTGTTCAACCAAATCTGATGAAAATTCACTAGATTGTTCATATAAAGCAAAATCTTTTTGATAGGAAAAATCAGGTTTATTGTCAACAAGATATAGATCTAATTCACCTTCATCTAGATGTAGTAAAGCAATATCAAATTTTCGCTCCCCAACAACTGAATCATCAAAATATATTGTGATGTAATCAAATTCCCCTGGAGAGAGATTTACTGATCCACTGATGTTATCAACAGGCGATGGATTAGTCAATGAAATGGCAATGATGCCCATGACGCCAGAAAAAATTAAAAAGAAGAAAAAGATGGGTACAACCATCAAAATCCTCTTTTGATGTGCTAAATGGTAATTGAATTGTGACTCCATAACTATTATATATACTTTATATAATAAAAAGATGTCGGAATTGTTACCCCGGCAAAGGTAACAAAATAAAAATTTGTTTGCATAACCATTATACATCAAGAATTTCAAAGGATATAACACTTCAATGAATTCGAAATGCTTGAGAGATGTTTCTCTCAAAATATATTTGTTTTTCAAGTATTTAAGCTTTCAAGAATCGAACACTAAAAAATCCATATTTGTACAACTAGAATGACCAATTCCCTATATTATTGTGAATCATGTATCCTTGATTGAATCTTCATCAGGAGATGAATGTTCACGTTTTATCTCACCAGCATAAGCGATAATGGCGATCATCCCTCCGAGTATAAATCCTATACTGCCCGAACTTGCCATTAATTGGGCTGGTGATAGCATGTATAGAATAACCACACCGACCATGGTTGTTATAAGATGCATCATTAAATAATTTGGAACGACCACATGTAAATCCCAATTTTTATGAATATAATACCATATCAACTCAATAAAACCAATGATAATACCTGCGGCTATACCAATAAATAGAGACAACGATATATCCTTGAGAGCCAGCTGAACGAATTCCTGTTCAAAAAGTCCATTGATTGATCCTATGAGAATCCAAGCATAAAACATAAAGATTATCAGAAGAAGAACAACAGTCATCCTCTTTAAAAAATCTAGATGATCCCAATTTTTTTTTTCAATACGATTATTCAAACTTTGAAAATTTACCATATGCAATTCACTTTTGCTTGAGAATTTTGGTGAATAGGGCATACAATATCAGGGCAAGTAGTGTATTCCAAATATAAAGTGACCATAACATAGACATGTACACAGGAAGTAACTCAAGGCCAACATAGTAACCATTAGGGATAATTGCCCTTTGTAGCTGATATGAACCTATGACAATATAGGTCAACAAGGTCAATATTGGTGCAAAGAATAGCATGTATCCTCTAGCACGAATTCCGTCGATATTTCCCCTGTTAACACCGACTGAATGAAATGATATACCCATCATAAACAGTAGGTTACTCACTGCAATCAGAACAAACCCATTAATTGGCGAAATAAAGACACTGTATTGTTGATCTGAGGCTTGGTGATTGATCAATTCATTGATAGTATCCAGATTGCCTACTTTGGATGTGATGTCTATCATCTGCTCATGAGAAAGAACATAGTTGAACAATATCATACCAGCTAAAGACAATATAAAGCCTATTGACACTAATATACTTCCCCATAATTTATACTTCTTTGCAGAAGAACGTGAAAGGGACAATGTTTGTCTTAACATAATTGTAGGAATGATAAATAGGATAAACAGTATTAGGAATGCTGCAATCTCTATCAAAGGTAAACCAGTATCCAAATAGGGATCTCCACCTACCCCTATAGGAATGCCATTCTCCCAATATTTATGAGCTTCTGAATTACTCAAATACCCAAAAAGTAAAACAATAGATGAACTAATAAATCCAAATCCCATAAATTGTCTATTCCATTTCATGACCAGCATCAACCTATTTGCATAGAAACCAAGGATTACACTTACCAAGACAACGATGATTACATATCCATTGATGAAGTCAACAGAATCAAAGTAATTGAATGGTGAGACTATGGAGATACCAGTGATTATTCCTAGTATAAGTGATGATGCAATATTCTTAGTATACACAACTGCAAAGAATAAAATTGCCAGCGAAAATGACAAACGAAATGGTGAGAAAGGTATTGGTAATATAGTTTCCGAAATAAATGATAGAACAAATGCTGCTAGAGCACCAAACAATGTCACAATGAAATTATCCTTCTCTAACATCCTGTCAAAATCTGTAAATTTGGTCAATTTTACCTTAGTACTCACGGAACTCATCTCTTATTCTTATTTGAATACTGTAACTAATCTAAATAAAGTGATGGGCAGAACGATGGTAAATTTTATTGTTTTGGTGAAATTGTGTCAAATCCTGTATAAGGAATTAAAACATCTGGGATTTTGATGGATCCATCCTCTCTTTGATAATTCTCAAGTATTGCGATAATTGGCCGAGTTGTGGTGATAGCAGTTGAGTTCAAAGTATGAACTAATCCTTTCACAGGAGCTCCTTCTTTCTCACGATACCTGATTTTTAATCGACGTGATTGGTAATCTGTGCAGTTTGAACAGGAGACTACTTCCCTATAACGATCTTGACCTGGCAGAAATACTTCAATATCGAATTTTCTAGAGGCTACGCCCCCCAAATCACCAGTACATATATTAACTACTTGATAGGGAAGCTTGAGACCTTGAAATATCTCTTCTGCAATACCTATCATTCGCTCTTGCTCCTCGGGAGAATTTTCTGGGAGGGTATAGGTGAACATTTCTACCTTTTTGAATTCATGTACCCTAAATATTCCTTTATCATCCTTAGTTGAGGCTGAGGCCTCAGTTCTAAAGCAAGAACTTAGACCTGCATATCGAATAGGTAATTCATCTTCCAACAGAATCTCATCATAATGATACCCAGCAAGTGTAACTTCTGATGTTCCAATAAGTGCTAGGTCTTCACCTTGGATTTTGTAAATATCTTCATCACCCATGGGGAGAAATCCTGATCCATAAAGCATCTCCTTTCGTACCATTGATGGGGTTGAGAGCACATCTACACCATGTTTTTTCAACACATCGATGGCATAACGAATAAGAGCAAGCTCTAGAATTACAGCTTCATTTTTTAAGAAATAAAATCTTGAACCTGAGGTTTTTCTGGCTCGTTCAAGCTCAACTAGATCTAATTCTTCCATGAGTTGATGGTGATCCTTGATGGGGAATTTGAAACTCTTCTTACGACCCTTTTTACGCATTACTACATTGTCTTCATCATCTTCTCCAAAAGGCACTGATTCGTGCAATAAATTAGGTAAACGATCAAGAATAAATTGTCTTTTCTCATCAGTTTTTTTCAATACTTCCTCATTCTTCCCTAAATCTGTGTTAATTGACTTCATCTCTGTAATTAATTTGTTTTTATCTGCACCTTTTGCTTTGGCAATATCCTTGGCATAGATATTTCGTTGCTTTCTAAGACCGTTAATCACTTTATCCAGTTGCCTCCAAGTCTCATCCAACTCGAGAAATTCATCCACCAAATTTAACAAGGCTGGATCTTTTCTTCTCTTCAGATTCTCTTTAACTGCATCTGGATCCTCTCTCAATAACTTAGGATCTAACATGAAGTAAGGATTGTATTCCTTGATATTAATATTACTTTTATTACGTTAATTATCAAGCTGTATTCAATATGAAAATGACTTATTCAGCTAAAGCATTGGCTACAGATAATCCGATTCCCATCAGACCTATGAATCCACCACCCATTGAGATATAGATCACCTGTTCAGAACTTAAATCTATTCCTTCCTTGACAATAATCTTATCTATTGCCCAAAAGAGGTAGTAAATACCCAAGAAAATTATTGCAGCAATAAACAATCCCGCATACGTAGTATACTCATTCTTATATTTTGCCTGTTGTCTAGCCTTTCGACTGTTCAAAGCACCAAGTGAGAATCCACCTAGTATAGCAAACAAGGTAAATAGTAAGAGGGGTAAATATTTATCAGTGAAGGTGAATGCTGTCCAAACACCAATGAATAAGCTACCCATAGCCAAAATTCCACCTAAAATTGATCCAAATGCTCCGATATTAAATCACCTATTCTGAAATAGGCTCAAATACCTTAAAAAGATAATTGATTTATGTTGTTCTATTTTTCGATTTAGGAATTAATAGCTTCAATTTATAATTATTCAATCCGATAAATAATACTTTAAAACAGCGGAAAAAAATGAATATTTGAGACAATGTTTTCCTTTCTGAAAAAAAAGCTCCCTGATGCTCTTGATGTAAAAGAAGATATAGTAATATCTGTCAAAGGTGTTCATAAATATTATACTCAGAATGCTCGAGAGGTACATGCACTCAATGATATTAATCTAGATATCAAACGAGGAGAGTTTTTCTGTATTATTGGACGTTCTGGAAGTGGAAAGACAACATTACTATCCTTACTTGGGGCCATGGAGAGACCAAGTGAAGGCCTCATTGCGTTGAATGGAAAAACACTTGCTAGATTATCAGATAAAGAACTTACTCAAGTTAGACGCAGTGTTGTAGCAACAATCTATCAGGATTATAATTTGATCCCAGTATTAAATGCGTTACAAAATGTAGAACTACCCATGCTTCTAAAGGGAATTGATAAGGAAGAACGATTAGCTAGGGCTGAGAAACTATTAACAAATGTAGGTTTGGAACATCGTATGGATCACAAACCTGAAGAGTTAAGTGGTGGAGAACAACAACGTGTCGCCGTAGCAAGAGCATTGAGTAATCGTCCAGCAATAATACTTGCTGACGAACCAACAGGAGAATTGGATCCGGAGATTAGACAAGACATTCTTGATCTCATAGAGGGAGTTAATAGAGACTTAGGTACAACTATCGTCATAGTTACGCATGATATGGAAATTGCAGATCGAGCGGATAGATTGGCTGTTATGAGAGAAGGTAAAATTATCGAGATTAAAGATGGTAAAGGGAAAGATATTCGTGCTGAACAGGAAAAGACACGAGAGAAGAAACCAGCTGATTATTATTAAGTCCAGTTTATTGGGATAATAGTAAAGAAGCTCAATTACAAAGTTACTTTTATGCACCTGACGAAAATTCAAGAAATGCAACAAGAATTTGTTCTATCACGTCAATGGGATCGATTCTCATCATCACTTGTTTTTGCCCATCTCATTGAGGAGTTGGGGGAAATTGCCTCGTATATTTTGTATAAGGAAAAATACAAAGTAGAAAAAGCTGGACATAAGGAAAATCTTGATAAGAAAAACTTGGAGCAGGAATTCGCTCAAGCATTCAATCTGTTTCTTCAGCTTGCCAACTCAGCTGAAGTTAACTTAGAAGAAGTCTGGAAAGAAGAATATGAGCGCAATCATGAACGCTTTGATAAGGAAATCTGGAGAAAATTGGCAGAAGAAGACTAATGGTTAGAAATCTATTTAGCAAAATTCTCTACTTTAGATTAATACTAATAAAAGGTAATCTAAACTTTGTTTTTAGTCATCACTCCTATATTTATCAATACAAAAAATCAGAAAATTAAATAGAGAGGAAAATTAGGTGCTAATATCAATAATATTTTCAAACTAATATTTCTAGAAAAAATCTTATTTGAGTTGATTTACAACTTAAATCTTTTAAAATAAAAATAGAAATTGGCATTTGTAAAATGAGTGCACGAAGAAGAAGAAAGAGATCATCAAGCACAGCTTCAGATAAGTGGAAAAATAAAACTTGGGTGAATATAATGACACCTGCATATGTCGATGAGAAGAGTTTGGGGAGTTCTCCAACAACAAACGTCGAATATATGATTGGAAGAACTATCAAGACATCACTCATGGACCTTACTGGTCAATTCAAAGATCTAAATTACGAACTCACCTTTAAAGTAACTCGACTCGATGGGAATATCGGTCGAACTGAGTTCTTTGGGTATGAACTCTCTCGTGACTTTAAGAGAGCACAGATCCGTAATCACAGATCCAAAGTAGAAGGAATTTACACATTTAAATTATCAGATGGCGCAAGAATTCGAGTGACCACATTCATTGTTACTCCATCAAGAATTGCATCATCAGAGAAAAAAGAATTGAGGAAACTTGTTTATGATAATCTAGTAGAGAATATGAAGGGAATGAGCTTACCTGCATTTGTTGATAGATTGATCAACGGATCATTAGTGGAAACACTCCTTGAAGTTGCTGAGGAATATACAGACATCAAAGTACTTGATATTTCCAAAGTTAAAGTCTTGAAATTCCAGGATGATGTAGATTTTGAACAACCTGTAATTAATGAAGAGTTCGAAGACGAAGAAGAGATCGATGAAATCACTGCTTAAGATAATTTATTACTTTTATTATTGATTTAGATCGATGAGAGAAGGTGTTTTTCTCTTCATCACTCATCTCAGCAAATGTTTTTGTAGATCCTTCAGGAACAAAAATTGGATCGAAACCAAATCCATGAGTTCCAATTCCATCAAAATTTATTGTACCATTACATGTTGAAGAAAAGAGATGAAATTGATTATCTTGATGCAAAACAAATACTGATCTGAAAGAAGCCTTGCGGTTACCCGTTTCCTTCATCAAATCTAGAATTCCCTCCCATCCCAATGTTCCAAAGACATATGATGAGTAGGGCCCTGGAAATCCATTTAATGCTTCTATCTCCAATCCTGCATCCTCAATAATAAAATCCCCAGATATTATTGTGGCTAGCTGACCTGCACTTGCCATTGCAATATCTTCAATGGAATCTGCTTGAAGTTCAACGTATTTCATCTTGGTGTGTGTAATCTCCAAACCATGAAGATCAAATACCTGTTTCACCTCTGTATACTTATGCTCATTGGAGGTTATAAATTTCATACACTTTTAAATCTAATTGGGTTATATCATATTTTGTATTTCCCTAACTTCTTTTGATTGATCCTGCCTGTAAACCTTTGATAATTTGCCTAGCTAGCTCAATAAATGCCTCCTCTACATTCAGACCAGTCTTAGCAGAAGTTTCCATAAACGTAACTACAAAACCCTTTTTCTGTAATTTTGCTGTTAATGCAGCAGCATATTTCTCTGCGGCAGCATTGCTGACTGAATTGGCATCTCTAAGATCAGCTTTATTCCCTAACAAAATCACAGGTACAACTCCTCGACCAGAATTATTCCATAATTCAGTTATCCAACGAGTGACATTTTGGAAACTATCGGGTCTTGTGACATCAAATACCATGAGGCCACCCATGGATCCATTAAAGAATCTAGCACGGACTGTTTTGAATGAATCCTGACCTGCAAGATCCCAAATTTGGAATGTAGTTTTTGTACCGTCAACATCTTTTTCATAGGCTGCAAAATCTGCACCAATTGTCATAAGGTGTTCTGTACGAAAACCTCTACCCATGAATCGATTTCTCAATGATGTCTTTCCTACTGCACCGTCACCGAGGAGTGAAACTTTAAGGAAATAGCTCGACATAATATAATGTTTTATTCTTATCCAATATTTTAACTCTTTTCAAATAAAAATAGAAATATCATAAATTGCTTATATAAAAAAGCAGAAACTTAGTGTTTTAGACTATTATCATTTCTCAACCTTTATGTTTTTCAACATTAAATGCCATTAGGATAATAAATTGCTAGATGTAAAAGCAGATTTTCTTAATATTCCAAAAGGGATCTACTTAGATACCCTTAGTAAAGGAATTCAACCAAATATTAGTCTAGAAAATCAACTTGATGCACTTCATCACCAGGTAGCCATTAGGGGTGGAATATATAGATCTGCAAGGATGCTTGAGGATTTGTTTGAAACTTCAAAGAAGCATATCTCATCTATTCTACCATTTGCATCAACATTCGCTACACTTCCCAATGCTGATTTTGCCTGGAAATTAATTGTTCAACAATTACTGAAAACCTATCCTGAATCTAGAATATTTGCAAATTTGATGGATCATCACTCTCTCTTATCAGCATTGATTGAAAATGTATCTAGTATAACTTGGATGACAGAAGAATCAATGCTACCTATGTTAAGAGAACTAGTGGATGAACGGTCAATCATCTTTCTCAATGATGTTTCACCAGTAATAGGAGTACAAAGAGATATTTCAATAATCAGCCAGATTATTCATAATAACGGTGGATTGCTAGTTTTAGATTATAGTAGAACTTGCATTCAAATACCTCCCACCTTTGACGCAGATATTGTGTTAATTGATCCAAGTATTGATTGCTTAGGCCCATCTTCATCATCCATGTTATTCAGTTCAATTGATCTTACTGCAACGATTTCAGGATCGTCTCGTATTGCTGATATAAGTAAATTCAATATTACTCCAGTAGAGGGCATTGAGGCTTTTGAAATAGGTCAACCAGCCATTCCACAGATTGTTGCAACATCAGCTAGTTTACAATATCTTGATAAACTAGGAACAAGCAATATCTATACACATAAGAATCAAATACATAGCCATTTACTACAAAGATTATCTGAATTACAAGATCTTAAGATTGTTCAAGCAGAAAGGGAAATCACAAAATCAATTGCTGTAACCTTATCTGCACCGATCCATGCACATGATTTAGCAATCTTACTTGATGAAACTAATAATATTCAAGTGAGATCAGGAAGCCTTTGTGCACAAATGGGTTTAGAAGAGCTAGGGTATGATTCTCTCATCCAACTAAGTACTCATATTTACACATCAATGGAAGATATCGATCAATTTATCGAATCATTATCAAAATTATTGTGAACTCACAGAGATCGTAGAAGACCTCCAGTTTGTCTCTTCCCTAGCAGATATGCCGGAATGTATGCAGCAATCAAGGTGACTATTAATAATGCACCAAGTATAGCTGAAAATGCAGAGAGATCAATTAAAAACTTAATCGGAGGGATATTGGATCGTGATTCATTAGTAATGACTAAAAAGAAATTTGACGATATTATTCCTCCAATTAATATACCTACAATAATTGTGATAGAAGCTATTAATGACGCTTCTGTAAATAATAATTTCCAAATTTGACCTTTTGACATCCCTAATACTCTATATAATCCAATTTCTGATTTTCGATCATATATATTGAGGAAAATAAAATATGTGTATCCAAGGATTACAATAATGAATGACAATATAAAGAATCCTTGCAAAGTGCTAGAAATTATTTGATATTGCTCTCTTCCGAATAAATTGATATGACTATCAGAGATGGTCGTTATTAGTACAGAAGGATCATCCTCGAATACTTTTTGAATTGCAGCCTTGGTTTCCTCTACTGTGTATCCTTCAGCAGGATGAACATAGATTTTGGGTTGGTATCCCATTTTATAATAATCTAGAATGGACTCTGCAGTTTCTATACTCATTAATAGCTCATAAATATCTACTTCTACTTGCCCATATACTGAAATACTCGGTTCAACACTATAGAGGTTTGGGAAATAATTAAAGGTTGATTCTAGATGTAATTCAAATAACCTGGCATCATAATTTATTAACGGTAGGGTAATAATACTCCCGATCTCCATTCCCAAGGCTTCTGAAGTTGCTTTAGACATTGCTACTGATTTATTGGCTGAAATATCTTCCATAATAGACTCTAGTGGTTTATCACCATAATACTCCTCCCAGTATGCAACTTCTGTAAATTTCTCAGGATCCACACCAAGTATTCTGAAATTATTTATTTGATCCAGTTCATCGGTTTGAAAAGGACTCAAGTGCTCAAATTCAAATTGTATTACGGGTGAGAAACTACCAATTTCAGGAATGTCTAGATAATGAAAACGATCTACTTCCCACATGTATAACCCCTCTAGAGTGATTTCAGCACCTTGCTCATACGCTGCTGATTCTTCACTCCATGAATTGAAACTGTAGGGAATACTTATTGTTAAGATGGTAAGAATGAACCCAGCAGTGAATAAGGCAGCTAGACGAGATGTAGAAATTTTATGTAACCGTACATTTTTCTTAGTTAATGACATTGTATCGCTTTTATGTATCAAATTTACTATTTTAGTAATTCCTGCAACAATGGGATAGTAAAAACGTTGAAACATAACAGGACCTGCAATCATCATCATTGCCAACACATATGGTCCAATATCATAAATAAGAAATTCGGATACTTCTCTTCTGCCGATTTGCATCTGATAGAGAGCCACCCAGTAAAGAATACCCAGAAAGAAAAGAATAACATCAAGATATATTTCCTGATAGGCAGGTTTGGCAGATTTTAATTTATCATTAACATCAGTATCTGTAGATATATTGTGGAGATTTAATATACTCATAAGATGTAAATCAAATGCGATTAGAAAACCAAAAACTGGTACATTGATTATCCAAGATGTTGGGATAGTTAAAGAAACTATAGGTTCCAAGGCAAATACAAAAAAATCCCTGCTTCGCAACGATACTATAGTCCATGGGATTGATAGAATCATCGCAGTGGTTGTTGCGACTAGACCACCAATAAAAATTTCAGAAGCAAACATGTAATGTAACTGAGGGTTTGATGTACCCCTAGTTTTCATTATACTTACGATTTTCTCCTTTCTTCGTTGTACCATATTAACTGCGAAATTAACAAGATACATAGCAATCGCGATTAATGGAGCGGATACTAATACAAGGAATTCCTCCAAAGCACCTATAGAATCTTGGAAATTCCGTAGTGCTACATCTAATGGTGCAATTATCCCACAATAATAATTATTTTCACTGGATAGACTATTCTTATTGGTTGTCCATTGATTTGCCCATGATCTAAGTGGTTCTATGGCCTCAAGAATCTTTGCTTGATAATCCTCAAGATTTATATCATGATACAAAGGTATCTTAGTGTAAATATCAGTCTTCAAAAATACTTTCGCTCGAAAATTCAATACAATCCTGTTAGATGCTTCAATTCTTTCTGCCCACCCTTCCAAAAAATTCCAACCCTCTCCTTCAGGAAGATAAAGCCCTTTTAACAATAAATCTTTGTACCGATCCAATTTATTTTCGTATAGATATTGAATATCTTTTTGGTTTGGTTGCCAGAAATTAGAGACAGGATATGTATAGTTGACAAAAATTGCAGGTGCAGTGCTTTTTCTCACAGCATCATCAGCTAATACATGAATCGAGTTATTACGAATCACATTTTCTATCGAATACTGAACAGTTCCGAATTTCAAAGAATAAGGGATAATTAGCATCTTATCATTGGGATCAAAGGGCATTGACTGATTAAAACTTGGAAATTGGGAGAAAAATGTATATCTTTCCTCTGTCCATTGATAAGTTTTGAATTGGATTGTATCAACCCATCGTGAACCTGCTTCTTCTGATATTTGTTCACCTAGTATGATAGAAGAGGTGGTGTGAGTATAGGTATAGATAGCTTCAGTTTCAAATCCGAATGTATCTACATATTGTCCAAATCCATTTTGCATGTGTGATACCCACTCATCCTTAATTTGAGCATCACTAATACCAACAATAGTTGCCTCAAATGTACTGGGTCTGGCCAAATTTACATACCGATCAAATGTTGATTGATTATATGAAGTATTGATAAGATATATTTGAGATACTACAACAATTGCTAAGATTAGTGCTAGTAACGAGGCGAGGATATACTGTTTATTTATCTTAAATTGACGTTTTACTAAATCTGCAAATTGTTTGAAATCAATAAATGGTTGCCTATCGCTCCGATATTTTCGAATTATTTCTGTACTTTCTGATTTGTAGTGTTGATAATACCGCTGACCAATATTGAGTAAGGTGATTATAATTGACATAATCGCTAGTTGAAGTAACATAGGTTTGTTGTAGATAATGTACAATCCCATAAAATTCAAGAAAAGAATGATCCCAAAGAGATAAAATGGGATTCTGGCAGCTTTACTCTTGAGTATACTAATCTTACTCATTTCGTAACAATAATTTGTTTGAAAGCATTTATACTTTTCTTATAAGGTAATACTTATGCAAACGCTTTATGTTTAATTCTGAGGTATATAGTATCTGTTTCCCGTTTTGGAACTTTTTCAAATCCATTTATCATCAAAGTCTCCAAATGTCTAATATTGGCTTCTTTTATGGTTTGTTGGGGTTCAATATCTATCAAATCCCTACTCTCGATTTTCCAAATTATAGGAGGGAGTTCTGAATCAAATTCAAAACCATGTTTCTTAAGCATGAGAAGGATTGTATCCAGGGTTGCAGAAAGAGGAACTGCAATTGAAAATAATGGAGCTGCATTAGGCCCACATGTAGTACACTTCTCATTTTTTGGTTTCTTGAATTGAAAGAAATTTGATGCTAGACCATTATAAATGGTGTAATCAAGAGGAAGAAGGCCAAGTTCTGTACCCTTGATGTGATGAAGGATACGTAATGCATCTTGGGATTGTAGACTTGCAATAACAGCATTAATAGTGATAATGGCAGGTTCATGGAAATCTATCTGCTTTACGACATCATCAATGCTAAACGTGTTCTCATCAGGAAAATGTTCTTCGATTAATGAATTAGCATAATTCATTACCATCTCTACTTCAGAACGGATTTTCGCATCTGGTAGCCTACCATTCTCACTCTCGAAGAATAATTGCCCCTTGAGAAGACAGTGATGTCGTTTTCTTGGAATACCAACTAATGTACATGCTGCAAGATCCTCTCGTTCACGTTCTCGCATAGGATCACATGCAAGACAGGAGTTTTTGTCAGGGATATAACTGTAAACATGACCTGAATAGTTTGCAGTGCCACCATCTATTAGTGGTTTTTTCAATTGCACTGCTCGTCGATTCAACTCAACTCGGGCATTTACAGAATCTAATCCTGCGATCATTAGATCAACTTCCTCATAAATTCTCGGATCAACCTCCTGTAAAGCCTTGAAATGAGGGATATATTCTCCAAATGGATTGATCCTCCTCAACATTTTTGCTGCAGCCTCTGCCTTAGGCTCACCCTCAATAGCATTGATGAACAAAATTTGCCTATTTAGGTTTGAGTACTCAATAGTATCCATATCAACTAGATGAATTGTCCCTACACCAGCCATAGCTAAATTCTTAGCTATCTCAGTGCCAAGTCCACCAACACCAGCAATTATTACTTTTGAATCCTTTAATGCCTTCTGGTTCCAACCAGGTAAGCGTAATTGCCGGTCCAATCGAGAAATTTCTTTCTCTTCCATGTCTTTAGAAAAAAAATTAACTGTCATAGCTTCTACAAATTATATTATCACTAACATTTATTTAAACATTATTAACACACAAATACAAATACGCACACCAATTCCTAATTTCTTCTCATTACTCTTGTTTGTCATATAGCGGCTGCTATATGCAAAGTAATGTTCAAAGAATTTGGTATATTCTAAATATCGATATACTAGCAAATTCACGATATATTATTTTGTTCCTCCAAATACTTCCCAGAACAAAGCTTTACGCTTATTCGCCATATGAGATGCTAATTTTTGTATTAATTGTTTTTCCTCCTTTGAAACGTGTTCATCAGATCTAGCAATGGTGATTACCTTCTGAATAAGAGTTTCCTTAATCTGCTCAAGTTCAGTTCTCTCTTCATCTGTAATGATATTATCAGCTAAGGCACTTTCTAAAGCTTCATTGTAGATCGCAATATCAACTTTCACAGCATCTATCAATTCCTTCTCATCCATAGAAAGTTTGCCATCGCCTTCTGCTTCTACTAATAATGATCGAACAAGATTGTTTAAGTTCTGTTTCAAGGAGGATTCTGTATCCCAAATATCATTTTTGATTTTATATCCATCTTGATGCCAAGCAAGTTCATCAGGAGGAAGACAGTAATCCAAGGATGGAGTACAGTTCATTCCTCGTAAATACTTGAGAAACTTTGCACCACCCAATTTGTAACTATGCTTACCCTCGTTATCAAAGTGAATATCTGCTATCACAGCCATTTCCAAATCTCGACGATCGTAAATGGGTAATTTTCTAATTTGTGAGAATAGAGATTCATTTTCTTTCATTTCTCCAGGGGCCATTATATTTTTCAATTCTGTGGCTTTTTGATTTAATATAATACTATCTTCAGTGATAGTGTCGATAATATCCAAGGTGAAAAAGGGATCAATATCAGGTTTTAATCCTCTCGCTTCTAAAAATTCCTCCATCTTTGACCCATGTATAACCATTCCCTCCAAGCTTAGATCAGTCTTGTTAATTACTGCATCCAGCACCTTTCCCATAAGGACTTTATCTTTGTCATATACTGCCTTATACCTTAAATTATTGAAACTTATGTCCTTAAGCATGTTGATCAGATAATAATTAGGTTTCCAGTTTATAAAGTATATTCGAGCTATATAAAATAATTCAATTTATTTCATAGCTTCGAAGACATGATATTATTGGTCAGGATCTTTTTAATACATTCCCATCCCTATCTTTCAGTATAGATTTTGACGATCTGTGGAATTTAGTTGTTACTACTCATGCATAATCAATGGATAACAATTAGTATAATTGGTATTGGAAATATAATTTTATTTAAGAGAAAAAATCAGATTTTTAACTAACTTAGCCACCTAAGTTTTTTATTAGAATGTCTCGTAACGGTATTTCATGACAGAGCTGGAATTATTAGGGTTAAATGACGCAGAGTCAAAAATATATCGAGCGCTTATGGTATCAGGGCAATTAACGAAAGGGGAGTTACGGATTGCAACTGAATTGGATAAATCAACAGCAGATACAAGTATTGACAACTTGTTAAATAAAAATCTTGTTAGAGAAGTTCCTGGGTTGCAAGGAAGATACGCGGCCTTACTTCCTGTAGGTAATCTCAAGAATGAGATTGAAGCATCTATCACTTTAATTGATAAACTTGCTGAGGAGCTAAAATTGGAGAAATCCACAGTTATCAACAAATTGAAGGAAAAATTGGAACATAGCACCAAAGAATTTGACACTTTACTTGATGAAAAAATGATGGAGATACATAATGAATTCAGTGAATTTGATAATTATATTGAAGAAACTCATAATCAAGTTGAGAAATCACTGAAAAATGTTGATGAAACCAATAATAGTGCCGTTAGAGAAAAAATTGGAGAAACGACTAAAAAAGTTACAGAAACACTCTCCTCACAAAAATCTCAATCTCTTGATACTATCGGGGTACATAGAGATGCATTAGAAGCACAGAAAATCGAATCTACGGAGAAAGTTAATCAAGTCAAAGAAAATAACAAATCCAACCTTCAAAAACCAGATATTTCTTCTCTAGAATCCGTAAAAGGCGAGTTCAATTCTCAAGTAGAGAATTGGGCAGATGAATCTAAAACTCAAATTGCAGAGGTAGAAGGCAAATTTAATGCCGATTTAGATATTTTACAGGAAAAATCGAATGAGGCATTAACGAAACTAGAAGGTGTTGTTCAAGAATTCACTCCAATTATCAAGGATATTAGTGGAGAAGTGGTTCAAGAACTTTCTACCATTGCAGAAGGTGAACAGGGACATATAGATACCATGAAATCCCTGTTCAATAATCAATACAGAAACATGGAAGGTACTATTACTTCCTTGCAAGAAAAGAAGGAGGAAAATCATACAGCAGTCATGGAACAACTCCAAAGTCTAACAGAACAATCTGCAGGAATTCACGATGAGATCAAATCTACCATTGACTCTGGGCTTGATGAAGAAGTGCAAGAAATGAGTAGCTTATTGTCAGAATCTGATGAAGCAATTCAAACTCATCTTTCTGATCTACGGACCGGTATAGAAAGTAGTATGGATGAGAGTATTTCAGGTTTCAATCAGACAATCGCGAATGAAATGTCCAAAGTTAAAGGGCAAATTGATGAGCTCTCACAGCAAATTCTAGGAATTGCTGAGAAGTTGAAGGAAGTCAATGAATTATCCAAATCAACTCTGGATTCCCATAAGACTCAAATTGAAGAACAATTGACTGGATTGAAAAATTCTTTAGTACAAGATATTGAATCCAAGAATACTGATCTAAATACAACCAGAACAGGAAAAATTGATGAGTTGAAAAATAAATTCTCAGAAAAATCAATTTCTCTTAAATCTAAATTTTCTGAGGAATTAGAGACCATTTCCTTGAAGGAAAAGGAAATCTCAACTGCAGTGAATCAAAACCTTTCCAAGCATGACGAGGAATTTAAAGCGACATTAGCAGATTCTCTTTCCAACATCAATGAATTGCAGTTAAGTCTCAATGAAAAGACAACTGAATTAATTAATTCAATTAATGAATTCAAGGATTCTAAAAGTGTTGAATTCAGAGGGAAATTTGATGATTTTGAAACAAGTATCAAGGATAATCTATCTGCAAAGCTTAGGGAATTAAACAGCATTATTAGTGGGATTAAAACTGAAGTAGCTCAGCAAGTCAAAGGTCATTCAACAGAAATATCAGCAGGGATTGATTCACTGTCACAAAAAGTTTCATCCACAATAGAAACTCAAATAGCAGGGATCAACACACAGATTGATGAGTTACATAATGAATCAGTACTCAAGATGAATGAAATGATTGATGATCTGGGAGAGATATTTAGCAATCTCATTGAGAGCAATTATTCAGAGAACAATGAACAAGTTACACGTATGGAGAAGGATATTAATGATATTGAAATCAATCTCAGGAAGATCCTTTCAGAATCCCTAAATGAGGCAGGAGAAATTCTCTTAGGGTCATTATCAACAATATCAACTAATCTAAATGAATTTGTCAAATCAACCTTATCAAAAGTAGATGATAACAAAACAAAGGTAGAAAGTATTGGAGATGATGCAATACAAAAAGCTGAGGAGGTATTCAAACAGGGAGGAGGTTCACAAATCGATGTAGTACAGGAATCATTTGATCTCTATAACAATAAATTTACTGAAGTAACAAGTAAGGTATCCGATCCAACCCAAAAACTGGTAAAAATCCTTGCTGGTCTTGAAGGAGAGATAGAAAGTACTGACACACCACTTAGCAAAACAACACATGTTGTAGGTAAGGAAGCTATATTTGAATATATCAGTGATATGATTAGTAGGATTAAATCCAAAGCCACTATATTAGTTCCATCAATTGAGATGTTGGATGTGGATGCTATTCTTGCTCTTAAAAGAACTAGCCAGGTGACAATTATCTCAAAATTAGATGGGGTTCAACAGGATTGGATCGACAAAATGCATGGTGCAACCCCTAATATCACTCTTAGAAGCATTATGATACCTACAGGTGTTGCACAGCTTCCTGATTTTATTGGTTGTGAGAGAGAAGGTGAGGAAATTCTTTTAGGCACTATAGATGAGGGAGCAAAGGATTGGGTAGCAATAGCAAGTGGTTCAGAGTACTTTGTGAAGATCTTGGGAAATATAGTCATCGCTGATTATGCGAGAGGAAAATCAAGACAGTTACCAAAATAAAAGAAATATTCAGAAATACTTGTCGAAAATGCATGAACCAAGAAAAATAACTAATATGAATTTCAAAGGATATTCAGATAATGTCAAATGACATACAAACTGATGTACTCATCCTAGGTGGGGGGATTTCTGGATTATCTACAGCACTTCATCTTGCTGAAAGTAATTCCAAGCTTAGAATAACCATATTATCTAAGGATAGCATTCATGAATCCAATACTAAATACGCCCAGGGCGGATTATCATCTGTCCTTTCTAGTTCAGATACTTTTGATGCACACATTAAAGATACGCTTATCGCTGGAGCAGATCTCTGTAGGTCAGAAATGGTTAGAAAAATTATTACTGAAGGACCTGCTGTTGTTCAAAAATTGATGGATTGGGGGGTCAAGTTTGATACCATGGATAATGGTGATATCGCACTAGGCAGAGAGGGTGGTCATCACGAAAGAAGAGTTGTTCATGTGAAAGATTATACTGGTTTGGCCATCCAAGAAGCTTTAGTAAAGAAATTAAATGATTTTGATAATATTCTAGTGCTTGAAAACCGGGTTGCAATCGATTTAGTAAATATTGATGAACAGATCGCTGGAGCATATGTACTTAATGCTGCCAGTATGCAAGTATGCAAATATTCTGCCAAAATCACAGTAATTGCCACAGGTGGGTCAGGAATGGTATTTCAATTCACAAGCAATCCAGATATTGCATCTGGAGATGGAATTGCTATGGCTTACCGTGCAGGTGCGAAAATTGCAAATATGGAATTCATCCAATTCCATCCATCAATATTATACAACACTGAGTTACGAACCTTCCTTATAACAGAGGCTATACGAGGAGAGGGGGCCATATTGAAAAACAAAGATGGACATAGATTTATGCTTGGAGTACATGAATTAGCAGAGCTAGCCCCAAGAGATATTGTTTCTAGAGCTATTGATAAGGAGATTAAAAGATCAGGAGATGATTATATCTACCTAGATATATCATTCAAAGATTCAGAGTTTATCAAAAATCGATTCCCTGCCATCTACAAAACTTTAATGTCTAAAGGGATTGATATTACTAAAGAAGCCATACCTATAGTTCCTGCTGCACATTATACGGTTGGTGGAATAAAGGCAGATGAATATGGTAGGACAAACATCAAGGGATTACTAGCTGTAGGAGAGGCTGCATGCACGGGAGTTCATGGAGCCAATAGATTAGCCTCAAATTCATTACTTGAAGGTGCAGTCATGGCAAAAAATGCCGCAGACTATATACTCAAAGATATTGATAAGATGCAATTTTATACATTTCAAGATTGGCATGTTGGTGATGCTGTTGCTCCAGATGAAGCTATTATAATATCACATAATTGGACTGAGTTAAGGAGATTAATGTGGAATTATGTCGGAATTGTACGTACAACTAAACGTCTACTAAGGGCAAAGAAGAGAATAGAATTGCTACGACAAGAAGTACTTGATTACTATTGGGATTATCATGTAACAAGAGATATAATTGAACTCAGGAATGTGGTCGAGGTTGCGGAGTTAATTGTAGATTGTGCACTTGCAAGAAGAGAGAGTAGAGGTGCACATTTCACCTCAGATTATCCTAATCGTTGGGATGAAAGAAGGGAGACCTATATCAAGAAGGGAATAGGAGTGTACTTCTCTGATACATATGATTAAAACTCTAGCATTCTATCTATAGATTTCTTGGCTCTAATCCTGAGATCCTCATCGAGAGTGATGATCTGTTCATCAGCGGGATTGACCAGTGCATCCAGAATTTTCTTTAAATCATTTTTCTTCATATATGGGCAGATGGAGCAAGTTCCATAGAATTCTCGGTCAGGATACTCCACAGCAAAACGATCTGATAATCCACATTCTGTAACTAGAAAAAGCTTCTTCTGGTTGGGATTATTCTCAATAAATCGTTTCATATCAGAAGTTCCTCCAACTATATCAACTACATCTAATACTTCTGGTGGACATTCTGAGTGTGCAATAACTATTATATCTTTATGCATTTCTCGTACATCAAAAATTGATTGAGGTTGGAATTCCTCATGGACGATACATTTACCCTCCCAATCAATGATCTCCTTCCCTGTTTCCTTTCTGATATAATTGGCCATATTTTTATCTGGTACAAAGATGATTTTGTCACTCTCAATTGATTGCACAATTTCAATCACATTAGCAGAAGTAACACAGAAATCCACCTCAGCTTTAACATCAGCATTTGTATTTATATATGCAACAACAGGGACTCCTGGATGTTGAGCTCTTAGTTGTTTCACATCCTCCCCAGTAATAGCATCAGCGAGTGAACATCCCGCATCTACAGAGGGGACTATAACAATTTTATCAGGAGAAAGGATTTTTGCTGTCTCAGCCATAAATACCACTCCTGCAAAAAGAATCATATCAGCATCTGTTTTTGCCGCCTCTCGTGATAATCCAAGACTATCACCTGAAAAATCAGACACACCGAAAATGATATCAGGTCTCTGGTAGGAATGGGCCAGGATAACTGCATTTTTTTCTTTCTTAATTCGGTTAATTTCGAGGGTAAGTGGGGCTATTACCTCACAATCTGAGTACGACCAGTCCACCTTCTTTAGGTGATCATACAGCCGATCAGCTTCTGCCTTCAAAGTTGCATTATCAAATTCCATATACTTTCATATAATATTCTGTATACTATAATAAAACACCTATGATATTGGTAGTTTCATCCCCTATTACTCCAAAGAAAAAACATGATTTTATTCAGCACCATATCCTCCACCACCCGGAGTTTTAATCTCAAGTATATCACCTTTCTTTGCAGAAAATGTTGTTCGACCACCTAAATCAATTATTTGATCACCCCTGAAGAGCAGATTAATACCAGCTTTCCCCGATTCTCCTCCTTTCATGCCCCAAGGTTGTAATTTTCTTCGTTCTGTCTGGAGTGAAATCGTTGCAGTATCGAGAAGTTCTATCTTGCGGATAATTCCATCACCACCCTTTTTTCTACCTTTTCCACCTGATTCTTCTCTTATTGCATAGGTTAACACACGTATGGGATAATTCAGCTCCAAAGATTCAATAGGAGTATTCTGAGTATTTGTCATATGAGTGTGAATAGCATGGGTTCCATGATCATTACCAGAAGCACCTGAACCTCCTCCTATTGTCTCATATACTGTCCATGGTTTTCCTAGATGTGATCCTCCAAGTAACACGTTGTTCATTGTACCTTGTGAAGCAGCAGGAAAATCAATCAGCTTGGCTACTGCGCCCATAAGTACATCCACAATCCTCTGTGATGTTTCAGTGTTTGCGGATGAGGTGGCAGCATGAGGTGAGGGGTTGACAACAGATAATTCTGGAGCATCTATTGAAATTGCTCTGAAACAGCCTTCATTAGTAGGCACTGCTCGTCCGGTAATCAAACGCACCACATAATAGGTGGCAGCGGTTGTAATTGATAATGGGGCATTTACATTCCCAGTACATTGGGGGGAACTACCTGTAAAATCAAAATGCATTGTATCTTTTTCTATTGTTATGGTGCAGGTAATTTTTACCATATCATCGGTATTACCATCAGAATCCAGATAATCCGAGAATGTGGCAGACCCTGCAGGTAATTGTGCCAGAATTGCTCTAGAGCCTCTGTCAGAGAAATCTAATAAGGCATTAGCCAATACTTTGAAATCCCAAGGTTCACGATTGTGAAGATCAATTAACCTGAGCACACCTAGCCTAAGAGAAGCATACTGGGCACGTAAGTCACCCCGCCGTTCATGAGGGGTACGTACATTTTCCAAGATCAGTCTCATAACATCATCATTCTCATCACCTCCATTATAGATCTTCACGGGGGGGATTATCAGCCCTTCCTGGAATACTTCTGTTGAATTACCTGGGAGAGATCCTGGTACACTACCACCAATATCGGCATGATGAGCACGATTGGCAATGATATAACACAGTTCACCATTGTGAAAAACGGGACTAACAAGAGATATATCCGGTAAATGAGTGCCACCATATTCTGCTCTAGGAGAATTTACGATTATAGCATCTCCATCTTCCCATGTGGAACCAAATTTATCAAGAATTGGCTTAGCGATGAATCCCATTGACCCGAGATGAACTGGGATTGCTTCAGCTTGAGCAAGTAATCGTGCCTCTGCATCAAAAATTGCACAAGAAAAATCTGCACGTTCCTTGATATTGGGAGAATAAGCAGTTTTTCTTAATACTATGCTCATTTCCTCAGCTATGCTCTCCAATCGATTCTGGAGGATTGTTACTAGTATTGGATCTATCATTTTTCATTCCTCCGGAGATGCATAAAGCCAAGATTATCACATTCAGCGGTCCAAGATTCAGGTACCCAAGTAGTAGAATCATCTTGATCAACAATGGCCGGTCCAGTTATTTTCGCACCTTTACCAAAATCCTCTCGCCTATATAGCGGAACATCACCTACTTCTTGAACATTTCTTTTCCCTCTAGGTGTAGGTGTAGGGCTCTCATCCAGCTCACGAAATACCGGGTCAGGATGAGATAATATGATTGTTGTACGGAGAGATACAATCTCCATAGGCTCGGAATCTGATGCAAAACCATACTCCCTTCTATGCTTTTTGACAAAATCTTTTGCAAGACGGAATAAATCTTGATCCCAAGGAATCATGAGTTCGTATGATTGGCCAACAAATCTCATGGCAACATTATTCAAGACTTGAGGTTGAGCAATAGATGCAATACCATCTTCTTGTATCTCAGTCATTCCAAGTTTGAAGAGCTCCTCAAAACCACTAGAAATACTACTTTCCTCAATTTGATCAAGCGAGACCATGATACCTTTACTGTAGTCGTAACGATAATCAGCACCTAGCAATCCACAAGCAGACCAGATTCCAGGATAAGGAGGAATAAGTACATGCTGGATATCTATAATTTCTGCTAATTCTGCACCATGCACGGGACCAGCACCTCCAAATGCAAGAAGAGTATAGTTTCTTGGATCTACACCTCGTTCTGTTGAAACTTTCCTCAATGCAGCAGAAATATTTTCATGAAATATTTGACGGATACCTGAGATAGTTCGTTCTCGATTAGTTCCGATCTTTTTACTCAAGGTATCTAGGGCTTTAATCGATAGGGATTTGTTCATCGCAATGATACCCCCTGCAAGTTTAGTTGGTAACAAACCATAGACTAGATCAGCATCTGTGACTGTCACTTCATTTCCTCCACAATTATATGCAACTGGACCTGGATCAGCCCCTGCAGATTCTGGACCTACTCGGAGCAGACCTCCTTTGAGTTTTGCGATACTTCCACCACCTGCGCCAATTGTTGTAACATCAACAGCAGGACTAGAAATAGGAAGATTATCAATATCATAACTATACTTCTCGAGTACTTTTCCCCCTGTAATTTGTGCCACATCAGTACTCGTTCCTCCAATATCAAGAGTGATTATGTTTTGTATCCCAGTCATTCGAGATGTTAATTCCCCTGCCTGTACTCCTCCTGCTAACCCGCTGACAAGTAGTTCTACTGGCTTCCGTAATACTCCTTTAGGTACTCCTAAGCCCTTAGAGGATTTCATCAGAGCAAGGGTTTGAGTAAGATCTTCTTGTAGTAACACAACATCTAGTCGATTAATATAATCATACACTAGAGGTTTAATGTAGGCATCAATCACTGTAGTTGACATCCGTTCATACTCCCTATACTCGGGGAATACTTCTGAGGATATTGATATTGGCAATCCCAGATCATTTAGATGATCACGAATCAAAACCTCGTGATTATCATTTAGAAAGCTGAATAGGAAGGATATAGCAATTGAATCTATTTCATTATCTATGATATTTTGGTTAATTCTGGAAATATTATTTTTATTAACTGGAAGGAGAATGCTACCATCAGCTAATACCCTCTCTTCTACCTCAAATCGATATTCTGACGGAACCAGTGGCTCAGTTCGAGAAGCCACTAGCTCATAAATATCCTTTCTATTTTGTCTTCCTATCTCAATGATATCCTTGAATCCTTTTGTGGTAATTAATGCAACTCTAGCTCCTTTCCTCTGCAAAACAGCATTGATAGCAACTGTTGTTCCATGAATAACTTCATCACTTGTCGCATTAAGAATATCCATGGCATTGATAATGGCCTTTTCTGGTGCTACTGGTGTGGAGGGAACCTTGAGAATGGTTAATTGGCCCTTCTCATCGAGAGCAGCTATATCACTAAATGTTCCGCCAGTATCAATCGCTATGATATTGAACTGCATTAATCATCCAAATTTAATTAAACTTATTAATTCATGTCTCAAGACTAGATTATTTGGATGGAAAGTAGGTACAGTTAGGAGTTGTAAATATCTTGATCTAGTTTGGTAAGTCGTAATTCTACTGAAATGAGAGATCTGCATCATTCTGATTTGTCTGATAAAATACTATAAATTATTGATAATTGTAATGATCTATGTTTATATAAAGAATTATTTTGTAGGTAGAATGTATGGCAGGATCTGAATACCCTTACATGTTCTTTATTCTCGCAATAATATTCTTGCTAATGAAGACAGTTCAGCTACTTATGGTCAAAATAAAACAACCTGTAGTACTCGGTGAAGTATTACTAGGTTTTCTTCTTGGCCCCTCAGGGCTGTATTTAATTTATACAAGTAAATCTAATCCTAGTTCAAGGATTGGCGAATGGTTGAATATTGAGACTGGTGAGATTGGTAATGCGGTAAAAGCAATTCAATTCACAGCAGAATTTGCTGCATTGCTTTTGCTTTTCAAGGTAGGTTTGGAGATCAATTTCACATCATTGAAACGAGTTGGTAAATCTTCTCTTTTCTCAGCCATAGGTGGAATTACATTTCCGATTATAGGTGGAATAGGATTTGTTCTAGTTGCATATAATTTTGTTCCAGATCTATTGATAACCAATAATGGTGGATTGATACAAGTAGCATTATTTATTGGAGCTGCTTTAACTGCAACTTCAATAGGAATCTCAACTAGAATCTTTTTAGATCTAGATAAGATCAAGACAAAGGCTGCCCAAATTCTCGTTGGGGCTGCTGTTATTGATGATATTATCTCCTTGACAATACTAAGCTTGGCGATTAGTTATGTAAAGGATTCGGCTAATTTTAATCTCGGATCTGTTGGTCTAATTGTCCTTAACGTTCTCATATTTTTTGCCATAGCCTTATTCTTGTACAGATTCATCATGCCTTGGATGATTGAACAAGTAAAAAAGAGTGATGATAGATTTATGCCTCTTTTCTCAGCGATTATTTTGATGTTAATGCTCTCGTTTATTGCATATTTATTGGGTTTAGCGACAATAATAGGAGCATTTACTGCTGGTGTAATTATCGAGAATGAGGAAAAAGAATACTTGCATATGGTCGAACATGATTTTGAGATCCTGGAGAAACTATTTGTTCCAATATTTTTCGTTTCAATAGGACTAAGCATCAATTTACAAACAGTTTTGAATGGAACTATCATCATCTTGGGTTTGTCTCTCGCAATTATTGCCATACTAGCAAAGATTATCGGTGGATCATTGGGATCATTTCTTGCCAAGGAAAATTTGCAGACTTCAAGAATTATCGGAATTTCTATGGCAGCTAAAGGGGAAGTAACCTTGATTTTTGCCTTTACAGCCTATGATTTAGGAGTGTTTTCTGCAGCTGTATATGCTGCAGTAGTATTACTCGTTGTAGTTGACTCTCTTGTTATTCCCTCACTAATCAAAATATTCCTTACTAGAAGTGAATTGGAGCTATGTTGTGATGATGAACTCATAGCTAAGGATGCTATCAAAGATCAACTCTGAGATTCGTAAAGAAATTCATTCACTCAAATCAAATTACGAGGATGAGAAAAGATAGAGATGACAATCAATATAATAGTACTCCAATATCCTGATATATATCATTTTTATAGCTTTTAATAACCTAATTACCATCAGATCACCTTCATGCCCCATTTATATCAATATCCAATCTTCTGGGCAAAGGTTCATCTTTGACCAGCTGACGAATTTTAATTGGTTGATTCAGAGGCGTAATCAATAATAGATAGTCTGAAACCTTGTTAATCTTCAAGTTATTTTCGGTTGCAAAAAATGGTAGTTGTTCCATGAACATTGTACTACCTTTCAGTTGTTGTATATTGAGAAAAATGGATCTCCCATGCTCAAGATAAGGTAGTAACATCATCGGTTCAACATCTTCCTTTACTGCAATAAACTCAACATTATGGTCAACCTCTGGTTCTATCTTCATCTCTTTTTTTGTTAATTTACCAATCACTAATCCACCTATTGCGGATAGGCCAGAAATTGCAGCAAGGCTAAATGGTTCTACCATAAACAATTGTGCGCAAGAATAATATTAATTGCTAGGTGATACGTTGATCATGTTCCTAGTATTATTCAGTTGCTTTTGGTACTTTGATACTAACCATGGCACCAATGAGCAGATTCATCTCTTCAGATGTTATCTCATTATCAGATCGCTCAGCAACTAATGTCGCTGCATTAATGACAATATCCTTGATTTTTTGCAAGTGCTCATGTTCAGCCTTAGTTATCTTTCCATCCTCAGTTGCATCATCAAGAGCTTGCTTGTAAAAGGCAAGTGAATTCTCAATAGAATCAAGTATTGCTTTCTCATCCTCACTAAGATAGCCATCTCGATGTGCGGTTTCTATAAGATTGATCATAATATCTGCAATAACTTGATCATTATCCATACATGTGTAAATGGATTATTACAATAAATAGGTTCTTTTATGTAAATCAACATTTATTTGCTTTTCATCCTCAGTACATCCTTCGGTATATTCGAAATTTCTTTGAAAATTTGCTAATATTATCGGGGGGGTAAAATATTCCTTCAGACATTCCTAGTACAAGGAATCCACCCACTCTCAATGCTTTGTAGAACTTATCGAACATTACCTTTTGTGCATTTTTATCAATGTAAATCAAGACATTTCTACAAAAGATTAAATCTTGATTATTTGGATATTCATTTTCGATTAAATCCAAAATGGAAAACGTAACATTTGCCTTGAAATGTTGTTTAATCGCATAGTCACTATCATTTAGGTTAAAACATTCCTTTATCTCATTCGCAGTACATTCATTCAATAATTTCTGATTATAACTTCCCTTTCTTCCTTTATCAAGTAATGAAGTATTGATATCTGTCGCCTGTATGCTAAATCCAATAGAATTTCCGGTTTTCTTGAGAAAACGATGTAGCATTATAGAAGTTGTATAGGCCTCTGCTCCTTCTGCGCAACCAGCAGACCAAATATTGAGGTGATTCTGTCCATGTTCAAGTAGTTCTAATAAAACAAATTTTTCGATATAGTCCCAAACCTGTCTATCACGAAAAAATCTTGTTACGTTAATACTGATAATCTCTTGAAATTTCTCTATCTCTTGTGTGTTATTCTTGATAAATGATTTATATTGAGTAAGTTCGACCAATTTTTTTATACTCATTCTACGTTTAATCACCCTATACAAATAATTACGTCTATAACCGTCAACAAGAATACCTTGATTTCTTAAATCGTCAAAAATTTGATCCAATACCTGCACCTCATCTTCAGATAGATCTATCCCTGAAGTGTGCTCTTTCTTTTTTTCTCGAATGAAGGTTTTTTTAGATTCCAACCTTTCTTTCAAGCTTACTCGTGACTCTGGATTTTCTATGTTATTAGAAAAATACGAACTTGATTTTGTTACAGGTGTATTTAGAATATCTGCAGGTAGTTCTCCCCTGTTGATCTTCTTCCGTAGCTCAATTCTTTCCTCAAGGCTCATTTTTTGCCTTCCCTCTCGCTCTTCCAAAGAGGTCTTGTCCTTTATCTTTTTGCTCATTATTTGCACCTAGAGGATATATAATATCTTCTTTGAGAAAATATAACCATTGTGTGTAATTTTCGATTGGTCGGCGTTTTGCAATTAAATATTGGCTAATCTACTACTAGAGTTGGAACTTGTATTTAGCTACTCTCCAAGCAATTCATATAGTCGAAATAATGATTAGTACTATGGCAAATATAGGTCTAATTGTTATAACTGTCGCGATACTAGCATTTCTAATCGGAAAATTCAAACCTCGATCTTACCATAAAATTATCCTCCTTCTGAGCCCATTCGTAGGAACCAGTGTGATTATAATTGATGGATATGCTACTACTAATAATCCCAATCTTTTCTCAGGATTACTCATTTTCTTGGTACCATTTTATATGTTTATCAGTTTATTTTTTGGTTTACTTGCATTGATTCCAGCTTATATAGGTACGAAATTTGGAAATACAACACCCATATATCAGGATGGGTTAATACAGGAATACTAGTAGAAAAACGAAATAAACCTGAGGCATCCAATCAATATTAGTTATTGATTATTCCGCGAATTTCCCATAAAAGTATTCAAGTATTAAAGTTAACAACAGCTATGGGACGTCCACTCTGGATAGTTCAGTTAATCAAACAAACATTCACTGGTAGGTTTACTCTTGCTAAGCTTACTCATGTTGCTCCGTTAAGGTGGGTAATAGATAGAATACTCTTTCATGAGGATAAAATTTACTATTTGCCCAAAACAACGACAATCTCAGTGAATAAAACACTGGAACCAAAGCAGGATACTGTTCTTCCCACCAAGGTTATAGAACACTTCATCGATAACTCATCTAAGTTATGGATAATGAATTCCTGTATTTGTAGAAGTTCAAACAAATGCAAGGATCATGATCAGAATATTGGTTGTCTTTTTCTAGGTGAAGCAGTATTAAATATCAATCCTGCGTTAGGTCGTTTAGTTAGTAAGGATGAGGCAAAGGATCATTTACAACGAGGAGCAGACAATGGTCTTGTCAATCTAATTGGTAGAAATAAGTTGGATGTGATGTGGTTGGGGGCCACTCCTGGAGATCAACTCATGACTATCTGTCATTGTTGTTCCTGTTGCTGTCTCTGGAGAATGATTCCTCAATTGGACAGGCAAATAAGTGATAAAGTAACTAAACTTCCGGGTGTAGAAGTACTTGTTAATGAGGAGCTTTGTACAGGTTGTGGAAAGTGTGCAGAACCAGAAATATGTTTTGTTAATGCGATATCCATTCACCAAAAGAAATCATATATCTCACAAGACTGTAGAGGATGTGGACGATGTCTGGAAGTATGTCCTCGAAAGGCTATTTCCCTGACAATTGATATGAATTTCTCAGTAAAAAAGGCAATTGATGATCTCTCACCACTTGTTGATGTATCTTAGGATGGATTTACTAGGAATTCGAGGATAAGGAAGCACAAATTACTTGTCAATAGCAGATTTTACAATTTGTGGCTTGAATGACGATAAATATATGTCATTGAATTGAATGACATTTGATATTAATTCACTGATTATCACTGACCTAGATAGAGTTTGGTTAATTTTATTATGTATTTCTGTGAATTGAGAATACTCAGGTAGTAATCCAATAAATTGATTGATCTTCTTTAATAAGCTCATTTCTGTCAAATTGAATAAATACTTCCTCTGATAATTTAAAACCATTTGGTAGATCATTTAAAATTTCATACTCTTGTCCTCTCTTTGTGCAAAATGTAGTAAAATCTGGTGGAATGTATTCATTACTATCTGGGTAATCATCTTCAATATCATCAGGAATGATACCTAATTTCATATAAAGATCTGCAACCAATTCAGAGCAGAACATAGAGCCAGGTTGACGATGATTCCTAAGGAAATCCTTACCAGATAAAGGAAGTTTTGGATCAATAGCTGCTTTGATCATCTCCCAAGCTCCAGAAAGAGATTTTGCCTTATGAACCTCATCAAAATGTTTAGCTGCAAAATTGTAAATTATTTTTTCATCAATTTTTCCTGGGTCACCCTCCAAACGCCTGATGAATATGATATCAGCACTATAAATTTTTAGAGCTTCTCTAACAGGAATATACCTTACTCCCTCCAGAACTGCCTCAAGTACCCAAGGAGTTCCATCAATAACATGAATGAAACCAGTATGAGTTACAATTGAACTGGATCCCCATTTCAAGCCGACATATATTCCCTTTGTATTGTAACCTACATCAAAAATTAGATCTCCAGTTCTTAGTGTAGGTAAAATATCATCAACAGATTGGACTTGGATAGGGATATCCTGTCGTAGCTTATCCAAACTATCAGAGAATACGTACTTTGGCTTCATAAACCAAAAGAGGTGAAAGGTCCACCATCCACGTTTTCCCATAAATGTACCTATCATTCCTAGAGGAATCCTTACTATCTCATGTAAAAAAGGGATGAATGGAAAGATTAGAAAAATCAGTAGAGCAATCAACAAAAAAGTTTGATAATCCGACACCTTAAACACATAGAATCAAGTGATATGCTTAAAGTTATGGTTAACTGAGAAAAAGTCGATTGCTCTCTAACCAGTATTTCTTAATCCAGCAGCTATACCATTGATAGTTTGTAAAAGTGCACGTTGCAAACTACTTGGACCGAGAGATTCGGGTCTTCCCAGTTCTCTCCATTGGGCAAGTAAATTGACTTGAATAAGACTTAAGGCATCAATATAAGGGTTTCTTCTCAATATAGATAATTGTATATCGGGAGAATTCTCTAAAATACTGCTGATATTAGCAATTTGCATTACTGCATTACAGGTTTTGAGATATTCTCCCTTAATATCATCAAATATCTCTTTTAATGAATCATACTCCACGAGATTCAAATATTTGGATGCTATGGGTAAATCAACCTTTAATAACAACATCTGGAGATTATCTACTAAAGTTGTAAAATATGGCCAATTTTTATATAATTCCTGTAAAGGTTCAATGCCATTTGATTCCATATATTGGGTAAATGCAGTACCTACACCATAATATGTAGTGAAGATTAATCTGGTTTGCATCCATGAAAAGATCCAAGGTATAGCCCTAAGTGCACTGATATCTGATACATCACCAGTTGATCGACGACTAGGGCGAGATCCAATGGTGGCCCGTTCTATGATATCTAAGGGAGTGAATTCCAGATAAAATTTGATAAAATTGGAATTATTTTTAACCATGTCTTCATATCGCACTCTTGCTAATTCAGCAATATCCTCAAATTCTTTTAGGTAAGATTGATTAGGAAAGGAGGGGTTATTTTTTGGTTCAAGAACTGTATCTCGCACTGAACGTCGGATCATGGCAGAAATTATTTGCTCCAAGTGTCGATGAGCAATTTTTGGATTGGAATAATTTGCTCCTATCACCTCTCCTTGTTCAGTGATTTTCATGTTGAAAAGAGTTCCTGGAGGTTGAGCTAATATAGATTTATGTGTTGGTCCTCCGCCTCTAGAAATACTACCCCCTCTACCATGGAATATTCTAAGCTTTATACCAAATTCATTTGCCACATTAACGAATTCTTGCTGAGCGGTGATTAATCGATAATTGGATTGAAGATATCCAACATCCTTCGTACTATCTGAATAACCAATCATTATTTCTTGAATATTTCCTCGTTGTTCGATCATTGACCGATATAAGGATTGATTCAACATTCTCCGTAACACATTTGGAGCATTCTCCAAATCCTCCTTGGTCTCAAATAACGGAACAACATCTAAACATGCCTTACAAATCGTGTTGTTCTTTACTTCTATTAGGTTCATCTCTTTGAACATTAGTAGTAGAATGTACACATCTAACTCATCCTGTGTCATTGAAATTATATAAGATTGAATTGCACGAGGAGAGATATGATTCAATGATTCCAAAATTATTTTTAATGTAGTTAATAACTCTCTTGTTTCTGAACCTAAAGATTTCAATATATTTTCGACACCTAAAGGCCGTGGATTAAGTAATTCCCGCAAAACCAGATCTATTTTTTCCTGTCGATTTACTTGAAACCCAATACCTATTGATTCAAATATCTCTGAAATTGCTTGATGATGGACCCTAGTGTGCTGACGAAGATCAAGAGGGGCTAAATGAAATCCAAAAATTCGAACTTTGTTAATGAGAGTAGATAGGTATCCATTGGCAATTATACCCCCTTTGTTTTCTCTAAGGGATATATCTATAAACTGTAAATCTTCTAAAAAGTCATTCGATCGAAAATAATAATTTTCCTTCTCCAATTTCATGTTCAATCCACTGTGAGAAGAACCTACAAGAGTTCTACCCATACCAAAATTGACAGCGGTCTTTTCTACATGCTCCAGTGTGTTGCGTAATTTAAGCTGAATATAATCCAACTTTTTCCTATATAATTCAAATTTATTTAGTTGTTTGGTTCGCTCGGTGAAATCAGAAAAGTTGATAGCATCCATAGCTATGCTATCTTTCAGCTTATCTGATACAGTAATTTGATTCGTAGATGATGAAAGTTCTTGAATAAGAAAAGAAGTATCTTCAATATATTTTCTTAAACACAATCTTTTATGAAGAAGTAACGTTTGAATAGTTACATTTGAGGTAACTCCCGGATGACCATCTCTATCTCCACCTACCCAAGAACCAAATTCCAAAAATATTGGTATTACATCGATTTTTTCTTGACTGGGGAATATTTCATTGATAGAGAGATTTATTTCTTGGATAATTTTTGGAAGAACATCGAAAATGGTTTTATCAAAATAAAACAGATTTGTCCGGACCTCATCAAGAATATCTACTTTTTCTTCTCTGAGATCATCAGTTTGCCACATTAATGTTACGAGCACTTTTAGTTTTTCTCGAAAGATTTTGTAATCAATAGATCCCTCTACTTCTTGTTCCATTTTCTCGATGATTTGATATATTTCACGTAATTTGATTAACTTGGTTAGCCTACGTGCTTCAGTAGGGTGAGCAGTCCAGACTAATTTAAATTTCAATTGATCGAGTAAAGTCAAAAGGCTATCTCTATTTATACCCATTGATTTTGCATATTTCAATGCAGATAGAATTGTATCCTGGAGTTCTTTTTCATTTGTGTAATCTTGTGTCAGATGTATTTTGTAATCCTCTTCTGCCAGATTTACTAATTGAAAAAATATGCTAAAAGCTTTGATTATTACTGATCGTTGTGTATCTGCCAGTGAATTGATTATCTCTTCAAGTTTATCCAATGCTACTATATCATCTTGCTCCCTAAATTGTTTTGATAACTTCCTTATATGTTCCTCTAATTCAAAATATTCTTCTCCAGCCTGTTCAATTATTACCTCTCCCAAAATATTTCCTAGTAAATTGATCGTTGGAGACAGAATTTTTTTTGTTAATTCTAATTTATCCATACTACTCATCTTATTCAACCAGTATATGCTTGATGGTACAATATTATAGTGTTGGTATGTTTGTAAATGTAAATTACTGTTTTTTCTCTTTTTCTGCCATATATACAAATAGCAATCGATTGTGAAAATGTATTATGAATTAATAGTAATAATTACAACATGTAAAGTGAAGGATGAAAAAGTTTTTTGGGCATTTTATCAATGTATGATAATTGTGCGAGTGTAGGATTAGCACTTAATCCTCCTGTTTTCCTTAATTCTAGAATTCTGCTCCAATCCTCCATAAATGAGATTATTTTCGATGTCTTCAACCTATATCTTGGTATGAGATGCGGGGCCTTTACAGATAAATACAAGATTAAATCATCAAATATTTTATCCAATAAACGGGCTGTCTTCTCTTGTGGTCTGATTATTGGAGTGATATAGATAAAACTGGCCCTATCTAATAATGGGTTCTCCCTCATAGCAATATCATCTTCTTGGAATGTATTAAATATCCCAACTACAGTATGATATCCCCAAGTATTCACAAATTCTGTGTCCTTAAGATTGAAGAGTGGTTTCATTTCGAGTAATTGTTTTTGAATCCCATATGAATTATAACCCAATAAATAAGCAAGTGTGAGATCAACAAAGGTCATCCCTGCTTCCTCAAATTTTCCATCATTACACAGTGAGATAATATCATTGATCATCTGTTCTCTTTCCAACTTATGATAATCAGCTGCAGATAAGATCCCTAATTTCATCATCTTCTCACAATGAAGAGGTTGTTCAGGTTTTTCATCTGAAAGTGATTCATCTGGTGTTAAGCGAATGTGGACATTACATGCTGCACAATGCCAAAATGCAATCGCCTCTTTGCGTTTGATAACGTATCGTTTTTTCAATAGCGAGCGATATTTTAGGATATTTCGTCTCTTCTCCATATCCTGAATCTCTTGTTCCTGTTTGATAAGATTGGTATAAATAGATAAAGCATCTCGAACTTTATATTGCTTTTTGGAGTATTCCTGCATCACTCGGGCAATTTTTGGAAATTTATCCGCTGCATCAGGATGAAGGTATTCATCCTTCTTCTTACTAATTAGTATTGGATCTATTTGCATATGATCGCAATTTCCACAATACCACCAGTGATTAATAGCTTGGGTGATCCCCCTAGACCCTGTTCTCTGGTAAATCCTTTTCATAGCTCCATTACATTCAAAGCATTTAGGTTTTTTAGCCATGAGAGAATGTACCAGTATCTGAATAAAAATATTATTCAAATAATAAACTGTATACAAACTACATTTTTCAAATAAAATATGCCTCCTTGCATATCTGAAAACATGATAATCTAGCCTTAATTTATTTATCCAAAATAATTGATTTCGAAAGTATCAGCGCCAAATTGACCGATTCTGTATTGTAGGCAGAGAATAATTGTATGCAGTTTTTAAAAATGATAACTATTAGCATTTGACAATGAATAATTAAGGTTTAGAAATTTCTAATTATTTGGTTGGATCGTAGGAATTTTTCGTAGGGTTTCAAATGAACCATATCCCCCAGATATACCATTAAGCTCAAAATCTCCAAAAGCTTGGATTAAGATTGAGATTCCCCCTTCATCTTTAAATGGTACGGGTATTAGAGAATTGACAAAACCCTTTAATTCGTATTTATTATCCTGAATATCATGGATGAGGAGATGGCTAGATACTGGATAAATTCCATCCTCCCTGAATTGCTGATCCACGATTCTTATACTTTTAAGAGGAACATTCTTACCATCTTTAAAAATAAAACCCCCAGTAGACATTTTCCCATCACTAGCTATGATTGCAGCTGGATTGATTGCCAAATTTTTGTTAAACCAGATGACATAATACAACCAATTACCAATTCCAGTCCAATCACGAATCCCATAAGTATGATCTCGTTGACTCATGGCCTGACTTATCACATATTCTGTATCATGTACCTTTATTCTACCAGAAGATAATCCAATCTGTTCCCAGTGCATATCTCCTGCCTTTTTACCCAATTCTCGTGATTCCTCGGTCATGTATTTACTGTATTCGTAGACTTCACTAATTGGGTGGAAGGAAAAAGATATTTCTATATCAAGTATGGATCGGATCACACTGGGATCCTGTTGAGCCCTGGCTACAAGCTCAGGATTATCAACTTGAATCATCTTCCCTTCAAATCTATACTCCCAATGGTCATCATGAGGATGATGACCAATTCCTCCTACTGATTCCACATGATGGTGTAAATCTACAGTATTAAAGCTTGCAGCAGCAGAACCATCAGGTAAAAACAGAAAGAAGAATGATTGACCCTCTCCTTTATTAGGTTTAATGCCAAGTCTGCTCATTCCTTTGAGTTTTGAGTTTTTATCTTCAAAAATGAAATAATACGATTCATTCCATTCCGGATGATCATTACTAGGTTGATGTTTGAAAGGTTCCATTTAATCTACTCTCTAGTTACAATACCAGTGTTCCCGTCAACTCTTACCCTCTGACCTGTCATAAAAATTGAGCAAGCATCACGAATGTTTGTAATTGCTGGAATATCATATTCCCTTGAGACTACAGCACCATGTGAGAGTACTCCACCAGTTTCGGTAATTAATCCCCCAATGATAGAAAATACAGGTGTCCATCCAGGATCTGTTTTAGGTACAACTAGAATTTCTCCCGGTCTAACTAGTGGTAAATCATCGATATTGGTCACAATTCTGATTGTTCCAGAGGCAATTCCAGAGCTGGCAGGTACGCCCTTCAGACTATTGGATAAATCTGGTACAGGATCATCAAATTCTCTAGAACCATGAAGAAATTTTGGAGGAGTAATGAATTCATATCGTTTAAAATCTTCTCTCCTTTGCATAATCAAGTCTTGGATTTGAGTTTTCTCAGCCTCAGACACCTCTATTCTATCGAATGAAATGATTTCTGATTTCTGTAAAAAGAATACATCTTGCTTTGATTCTAATATCTTATGCTTCGTGAGATTTTCACCTATTTTGAGATATACTTGCCTGTTTCGAGAAATCCACATATCAAGACAAAATCTCTGCATCTCCCTGAATGAGATGTAAGTTTTGGCGAATTTTAAAATAGAGGTCAGAATTATCCATCGTATCCAACCAAACGGTTGTCGACGAATGCGGAAATATAGCTCTCGTTCTTTTACTTCCTTCTGCTGAAGATTCATCGCTCTAATCTTATCTAGATCTCTATTATCTCTTAATAGAGATTGAAGTAGATCAAAGATATATTTTGGTTCTTCTCTCCATCTTGGATAGAATGGTTCTCTGGTGAACCCTCTATCCCCAAAGTCTGTAATGAACTGCTGGAATGCTTTGTTGAATTTGTGGAAAGGTAAATTATTCAATTCTTGATACAAATTAGACGAGGGAGTACGTTCAATAAATTTCCTTAGTCGATCATCTTCTCGTATATATCGAAGTAATTGATGAATTCGATCATTAGTCTCACTTGTTTTATGTTCCAATCCAGATATTAGAATCGGATAAAACTGAGCAGCATCTTTCATACCAATTAATCTCTCCAAGTAAGATCGCAAAAGCAAATTCATCCCTAGATTGTGCACAGGTAGCCCGTATCGTACAAGTTTGAAATGATCGATCATAATATGTTCCAGGTCACGGGCAAGTACTATTAAGCGAGAAAAATCATTTGTTTTTGCCAACTGAATATCAAATTTATTACAAAAGGGTTTGAATTTGTTTTGATACCATTGATGATATACAGCTGAAGTGTTACTAATTGCACCATCAGGATCATGTAACATTACTCGAAGTTCTGCCACCACACGTTTTGTTATCTTGAAAGGTAACTTTTTCATGACTGATTTGCCATACTCCATCTCCTCTTCAGGGAAATATATGAGAACATCGTCTCCTCTGATGAATCCAGGAATCTCATTCTCCACCTTGCGTTTCAAGATCTGTAGATTGAAATAGACATGGTTTTTGTGTAATTTTAGTAGGGGCAAATCTCCCCATCTATATCCCATAATCGAATTCAATTCATTATTCACAATATCGATAAGAGGTGCTCCAAGTAGATCATAGAATAAATTAGATACTGGATCATTCCAGTAATCATCTGCATACCCACGTGTCCAGAAATACTCATCTTCATCCTTCAAGTTAACATTGGTAGTGATGGGTCTTGTTTGAATGATGAATAAATTACTATTTTCAAAAGCCCATTCAATATCCTGTGGTGCACCATAATGATTTTCTATATGCTGGGCAATTGAGATTAATTGTCTGATTTGTTCTTCACTTATTGAACATTGAGAACGTATATCCTCATTTTGCTCCTGAATTAATACATCTCCAGCAATCCGTTTTATTATTTCTTTTTTACCAATCTTTTGTTTAATCACTTTATTTAAATGCTTATCAATTATTATCTGATCGGGATCAACATCACCAGAAACTAAACTCTCACCAAGTCCAAAGGTTGATTCTATTAACATCTCATCAGGGTTGTTATTAATTGGATTCAAAGTGAATAACACTCCTGATGAGGTTGCTGGAATCATTTTCTGGATAATCACAGAAATATCTACTTCATTATGAGCGATTTTGTGATTGATTCGATACATGATAGCTCGAGCATTATACAAAGAAGCATAACATTGAATAATTCCAGCGAATATACTATCATGACCTTTTAGATTTAGAATGGTGTCCTGCTGTCCAGCAAAAGATGCATAATCCAGATCCTCAGCGGTTGCAGATGATCGTACAGCAACAGAACTAGCTTCAAAGTCATGTAGATGTTTTTTGATGGTTTCAATCTGTTTATCATCAAATGATGTTTGGATGATTATTTTTCTGATTTTATGAGCACAAGATGTTATAGAATCCAAGTCACGATGTCTAATGGATCCAATCTCATGTTCAATAGCTGGAGCAATGGGTTTTATGAATTCTCTGAACACTTTGGTAGATAGTACAATTCCGGGAGGTACATTTATACCAGCCTTTATCAATTCTCCAAGATTTGCAGCCTTTCCTCCCACCAAGTCCAAATCAAGTATATCAACTTTTGATAATGATAGGATATCGGACATATCGCAGGTCAATATTAAGATCAAATGAATGTTTTCTACAAACTGAGAGAGTTTGATTATAATAAGGCCAAGTCCATGCAATTTTATTATTGATTCAGTTTTAGTGTGAATTCTATCCAATATCTGATTAAATATCGATTATGTATAAGAATAAGTACAGAATATCATATTTCAGATACTTGTGGATAAGTTACTAGCACTTCTTGATGAAAAAATAGATGAAACAGATGTTGAAACGGTATATATTGAGATACTAACCCATTTTGTGAATAGGGGTCTGAAGGAGCAAAATATACTTAAAAGGAAGAATCATGAATTTCTAGAATATGCAAAACAATCTATGGATGAAAAACCCCGAGAGGCGATTAAGTTCTTGAATTTGATTTTAATTTCTGAGCCGGATGATATATCAATTCTAAATCTCAAGGAATTGATACTATACAACATCACTCATAATTCAGAACATTATGATATTAATGATTGGGAAGAATGGATCAGTATTCTAAGTTTGATTAGAAGAATAAATCCAGAAAATACGATAATTAATGATAGAATAGAAATGCTAGAATTAAAGGCAGATATATTTTTTTCAGAAAGGATATATGATCAATCCATTAGTATATTCAGACAAATATTGCGAATTGATCCAAATTCTTTGAAAATTTTAGAGAAACTCAGTAAAATCTACATCGAAATTAATAGTATTGAGGATGAATTACGTATCATCTATAAAATGCTAGAATTGGATCCCAATAATAATTATGCCATGCAGAGGAGGAAATCATCGGAAAAATTAATTGAATTGGAGAGAAAAAACCAACTTGCTGCAGAACATGAAAGAAGAATTGAACAGGGTAGATTCAAAGGAGGTTTAATTGATAAGAATGCAGTGATGAAATATCTGATGCAAGGAAATAAATTGATGAACCAAAGGAAATATCGTTCTGCAATAGAAAAATATGATATAGCTTTATCTCATGATCCATTGAATACATCCATCCTCCTTAACAAGGCCAATGCCTTTACCAATCTTGAATTACCCCTTGAAGCCTTGGAAATCTTGCAAGAAGCAATAAATATTGATCCAGATAATACTATGGTTGTGAAACGTTTCGAGGAGAATTTTGCACTGGCTAAAAAATTACGAGTTCCCCTACTCTCAGAATACTTAGTAAAAGATTTAATTTTCAAGTATCGAAAAATCAGTTTTGATGATATTGCATTAAGATTATTCACAACATCTGAATCAGTAAAAGATTTAGTTACAAGAATGGTTTTATTCTATAATTTCAAGATGAACGATACACATGTCTACATTGAAGGCATTGAAGATAATCAGGGGTATTCTGGTCAAACATGTGTTATCTGTAAAACCAACAAATATGATGAACGAAACAAGGAAGTCATCTGTATCCATTGTGAATATCATTTTCATCGCTCTGAATTTCTTGAATGGGTAAAATTACATGATACATGCCCTGTATGTAAGAAAGCAGTAGATATAAAGAATTACTCGTGACACATCTACTTTATATTTAAAGCAATTTGCAGTAAATAAATTTCTTACTTTTCTTATTGTCCTTAAGAAGTATTATCAACATTTTTGTGACTTTTTCAGCTCGAAAAATTCAATTTTTTTATATGTTTGTGAGATGGAGCAACTAGATACATATATGAGAGAAGTCGGTATTGTAGGCGTTGGGATGACAAAATTCGGTGTCCTAGGCCGAGTTACTTCAAGAGAACTAATTACGAGTTCTGCCAAAGAAGCCTTAGAAATGGCTGGGATTAAGAGGGATGAGGTAGATGCAATCTACAATGGAATATTATCTCCTGATATATTCGAACATCAGATGCATTCAGGCCCAGGAATTCCAGATTATCTGGGTTTGAAAAATACTCCTTCAACCAGAGTGGAAGCAGCTTGTGCCTCGGGTGGCTTAGCAGTTATGCAGGGAATTATTGCGGTGAGTTCTGGTATCTATGATACTGTACTCGCCAATGGTGCAGAGAAGATGACTAATCTACCCACATCACATGTAACAGAAGCTCTAGCTATGTGTGCGGATAACGAATATGAAGTCAGCCTTGGTATAACATTCCCTGGAGCTTTTGCCATGATAGCAAGAGCACATGAAAAGGAATATGGAACCAATGCTGAAATGAGAGCTGCTGTTGCGGTGAAGAATCATAAACATGGACTTCATAATGAATTGGGACAATTCCAAAAGGAAATTACTATGGAAAAAGCGATGAATTCACTCATGATTGCAGATCCATTACGGCTATATGACTGTTCACCTATCACTGATGGTGCTGCATCAGTGGTCATTGTACCTTGGGAGCAGGCAAAGAAGATGGATGGACCTAAAATCAAGGTTAGATCTTTTGCTCAAGCCAGTGATACCATGTCCTTGCATGATAGACCAGATATCACAGGATTTACTACGACCAAGGTAGCTGCCAGAAAAGCTTATGAGAGGGCAAATCTTAAACCCACAGATATTGATTTTGTTGAGGTCCATGATTGTTTCACAATAGCTGAAATTGTTGCTCTAGAGGATATGGGATTTTTCAAGAAAGGAGAGGCAGGCCCTGCAATTCTCGCAGGAGACACATATAAAGATGGAGCTATGCCAGTAAATCTATCTGGTGGATTGAAATCCAAGGGACATCCAATCGGAGCAACAGGTGTGAGTCAAATTGTTGAGGTATTCAAACAGCTAAATGATATGGCACATAATCGACAGCTAAAGGATGCTAATATTGGTATGACACAGAATCTTGGAGGATCAGGTAGTACAATAGTCACACATATTTTTGAGAGGGGAAACTAACATGAGAGAAGTAGTAAGAGCTATAAAATCATACGAGGAGGCAATCAATCAGAATAGGATCATCGGATCAATATGTGAAGATTGTAAATCTATTTCAGTACCTCCTCGACCATTATGCAATAAGTGTTGGTCAGATAACATTGACTTTACCACAGTAGAGACTGAAGGAAAAATAATCACATGGACTGAGATTCATATCGCCCCACCTACCTATGTGGATCTTGCACCTTATACCCTCGCTATTGTTGAACTAACAAATGGTGAGAGATTGACAGGTATCCTGAGATTTCCTGAAGGGATAGAACCTGATTTTGGTATGGATGTAGTGGCAGCATTTGAGGATGGTATGGAAGGTGCACAACGATTACGTTGGATTCCTAAATAATTTATATTGAATGACAATTTGGCCTTATTGATTACAAATTAATAAGTATTAATTGTTCTCATAGTATTACTATGGATGAGCAGGTAATTAGGATCATCTTCGCTGTCAATCTACTCCTGTATATTGTCATACATTATCCAATGGATATTTTCATGATACTAAAACGTGATAGATCCAAAGAGCTCATTGATTATGGAGTATCACAATCAGCATTGATGAATTCATTGCTTGGTATTTTCTCAATTGTATTCTGGATCATTTGGTATGCAATAGTATTTGGCTGGTATCCTACCACGTTTTTGTACAACCAAACAGTTAAACTACAAATGATAGGAGCAATTATATTTTCTTTGGGAGTGATACTAGCGATATGGGCAAGAATCAAAAGAGGTAGATATGCTGCTAGCTGGGGGTTGAATGAAACTATCCCTTTAATTACTACAGGGCCTTATCGTTGGATAAGACATCCCACTTATACTTTCTACCTATTAGGCTTCATTGGGTTACCACTGCTCGTATCAAATTATATGTTTCATCTTTTGTTAATTGGATTCATAGGTTATGTAAAAACCGTAGATCAAGAGGAAGAGCTTCTGGTAAAACATTTTGGTGATGAGTATGTACACTATCAGGATGGAACCAAGAAATTCATACCTTTCATCTATTAAGTTAACTGGTTACGTAAAATCAATTAATTTTGAGCACGATAATATAATAAAATTATAATTTTTTTTCACAAAAAATCATATTATCGACCTAATCATCAACTGAATACCCAAAATAGCAGAACTAAGAATGAAATTATCTACAAATTACTCGCAAATACAAAAATTGATGAGCAGGTTAGAAGATCAGAAAATGTTTTACTGAGGGTTTATGAATGGAGACAAGGAAAAGTACTCATGAAATCGATTTTATTGATCACATCTATGACAGTTGTGGTCATTCTAATACCAGGTATAATCGTTGGTGTTGAGATAGATAGTATAACCGATCACCCATTTCCAGATGATTTGACCCTTTTTAATAGCACTTCCCCCTTTAATATGAAAATCCCCGAAAATGCAGCTTATGAAGAAGATTCAAAATCATATACCGATTTTCTGAAAACAAATCAGGTGGGAGATAAAATATTTGTTACGGTTGATGAATGGTCCTATCCTATATACTTTGCAGATGAGAATACGCCTCGTTATGATGTAAAATTGACTGAGAAATGGAGTGATGATTTTGATACAATTGAAGGTATGCCTATACCTGATGGAGCAGAACCAGATCCGGAGGGAGATGCACATCTTGTGGTTATCGATCTCGAAAATAGAATAGAATATGACTTATGGGAGACATCCAAGACTCTATTAGGTGATTGGAAAGCAGGTTGGGGAAATACCATCTCCTTAGATTCAGATGGGGTGTATTACTATGGTCTATCTGCAAGGGGTTCTGGGTTTGCTGCATCTACTGGAGTAATTTTGCCAAATGAGATTCTGAATGGTAAGATTGATCATGCACTCTTCTTCTCAATCGATGACTTATACGTTAAAGCTGGTGGGCCAATTCGACCAGCTTCAGAATCGGATGGTAGTTCAGATGCAGAATTTGCAATTCCTGAAGGAGGAAGATTACAGCTTGATCCAGCAATAGATATCGATAGCCTAGGTTTAAATGAACAGGATAAAACAATTGCAATAGCATTGCAAGAGTATGGTGTCATTTTGGGAGATAATGGTGGAGGATTCGGTATGTATGCAGCAAACCCCATAGGATCAAACTGGGACTGGGGAGAATATTTTCCAAGAGATTCTGACCAATCATATCTCTCATACCTGTTTGATGGAAAAATATCAATTGGAGATTTGAAATTACTGAAAATGGGCTGTCAAATTGCAGAAGCACCAATCTACAAAGGACAACATCTTCCTGATTATCATATCTATCTAGAGGGAGAAGAGGTTGATGAGAGTGAATGTTCAGATCTTGGTGATCCTATTTATGAAGATGGACCTGGATTCGAGTTCCTAGGTTTGATACCGTTGGCTATTATCCCTATTTTAAATAAAAAAAGAAACACAAGCATTGCTGATTGTAAATAAATAATGAGGGAGGTGGGATTCGAACCCACGAACTTCTGAAAGACAGGGGCGTTTACACGCCATCCTCAGAGGGCTATGACCTAAACCCTGCGCCGTTGACCAGGCTGGGCGACCCCCTCGTTAGGGCAATCAAGATTCTGCGCATTTGTCAAATCTTGAACAATTCAGAATCATATTTGGAGAATAAAAATAAATTGATAATAACGTCAGATAATTGATCAGAAATATTGGGAAAAAAAAAGTACTCTTCCATTTCCAGTTAGCTACCAACATTGAATTAAAACACAGTGAAGAAAGAACATATGGACTTGCAGAATATCAAATCGTTCGAACAATTTCTTCAGAGTGGCAATATTGCTCCTTTTGACTTAATTTCTGCAATTCTAGGAAAGTATTATCTTACACAATTTGGGCACCATGATCCTCTAGTAGATCTTGCTATGCAATATTCAACTGGAATAGATATTCCAGAATCAAGTTATGATACTGTGATGAGAAATTTAGATATTCTGTTTGATGATGATATAATTGGCACTTGGTATCAACATTACTTGGATAGTGTTACGAGAAAAGTTACTGCATCTAACTATACTCAGGATGCCATCTCCCTCATCAAAGATTTAGCTTTTGATGATATTAACTCAATTGCAGATCCATTTTGTGGATCAGGTAGACTAATAACTGCATTTCTAAAGGAGTTCCATGCAGAAACTGTGTATATCAATGATATCCAAGAATTTCCAGTATTACTGGCTAAACTTCGCATATATCACCGATTTCCTGATGTCTCAATTCATGCATCAATAAATGATGCATTTGGCCTAGAAATACCAAAAGTTGACCTTATCATTATGAATCCTCCTTTTACAAGAGCGATGCACATCTCTGATCACACTCACTCCCTCATCCATAAATGGATAAAAGCAGATGTAAGTAAACATACAGGTCTACATACCTATGCCTTATTTCTGGCAGATCACCTTCTGAATCATAGGGGTTATTTATTCTCTGTTTTACCTGGATCTACATTCTCATCAAGCTATTCAAAAGATTTTATCAATGTACTGCTAAAAAAGTATGATAGGATCCAGTTGATTCAAGATAATCAAAAACTCTCTTTCTCTGAAGATAGTGAATTCAACGAAGTACTACTCTATGCCCAAAAATCAAGGGGAGATACAGATGTTCAATTCAGAGAAATCACAACCAATACCTCTCTAGTTATCCCAAAAAATGATCTGAAAAGTGAATGGAACTGGATAAGATACTTCAGGCTATCCGAATTACATAGATTTATCAAATCGATGAATCTAACACTTTTTGGTTTTGATTCCTCAACAATAAAACGTGGGATAGAATTGTATGGACCCAATTTCTTTTTCTTCCCAAACAAACATATTACAAGAGTGGAACTTATTGATGAGCAAGTAATTCTCAACCCTGGAGCATTTAATTTGCCATCCAGAATGCTTCTACCCATATTACGTCAACCAAAGTTGTACAAAGAGACTATTACTCCTATTATTAATCAGTATACTCTTTGTGTTGATAGATTAGCTTCAGAAGAAGAGGGATTTATACAGAATTATGTAAACTCGTTTATTAAAGAGGCAGAAGTAGCAATTAAGCGATTTGGTGAAAAATGGATCCATCACATTCATCATCAAATTAGCACTAAACAACCCAAGGGGAGGCTATTCCTCATTGATAAATTAGATATACTCCAAACCTCAACATTGATACATTATACAGATACTGATCAATATTGTACGAAGAACTTCTATGTAGTACAGCTTCCGAATGATATAGTAAAATTACTCTCAGCATGGATGAGCTCATCCCTCTATCTCCTGCTGTATCTTGCATCAAGAAGGGAAATAAACAGATCATATGGTAGATTGCAAATCATTGATTATATCAATGAGAAATTGATACCTTCTGTTATTTTTTCAGATCAGTTTGATAATCAGAAGGAACTAATCTTGAACGAATTTGATAAATTGAGATCTAAGACTCTTCCAACAATTCCCGAGCAGCTTGATAATAAACTTAAATTCGAATTGGATAAGCTATTCATTCAATTGCTGCAGTTGGATTGCACTGTGGAAAAGGTGTATGAAGTTTTGATTGCTACTCTCGATTCATTTCGCTCTTGAAAATTATGGATTATCAAATCTAATCTGATTAAAGTTTATATTTTTAGTCATCTAAAATGAAGTATGACATTTAGTATTGTGGCATATGATCCTGTATCTGGAGAAATAGGGATTGGAGTACAATCCAAGGCTTTTGGAGTAGGGAGCCTTGTTCCATGGGTAAAGGCAGGTATCGGGGCTGTAGCCACACAGAGCCTTGTGAATGTTAAATTAGGCCCTATTGGACTAGAATTACTGGAAGATGGAAGATCTGCAGAACAAGTGATGGAATATTTCCAAGAAATAGATTCAGGAATTGAGAGAAGACAGCTTGGAATCCTATCTACAAAACATGGGGCATATTCATTTACAGGAAAAGAGTGTATTTCATGGGCAGGAGGGTATGTAGGAGAAAATTTCTGCTGTCAAGGGAATATATTGACTGGATCTCAAGTGATATCAGATATGGCAAAAGCCTTCGAAAATACAGATGGAGATATTGCTACTCGAATTATGACCGCGTTAACTAAGGCTCAAAATGCAGGTGGAGATGCCAGAGGAAAACAATCTGCTGCATTGATTGTAGAGCAATCAGGTCGAGGGAGAGCTGGTTATGGAGATCGAAAAATTGACTTACGTGTGGAGGATCATGAGAATCCTATTGAGGAACTCAACAGATTACTTGAAATCAACCGGCTTGGTGAATATGCATATACAGCCTATACCATGGAAAATAAAAATGAAGCAATCAATTATCTGAAATCTAAAATTGATGGGAGAATGGACCGAACACTGGATGAAACATGGATTGCACTAGCAAATTTATATTTCAGTAATAATCAGAAAGAAGATGCGAAAGAAGCAATTGAAACTGCTTTAATAATCAATCCAGGAATGAAAAATATATTGACATTCTATCCAAAACTTGGTTTTGGATTCTCAGATGAATTTATCTCAGAACTAGCAGATTAGTTTTCGAATTCCATTGATTAAAGTATTTCTCTCAAATGGTTTTGTTAGGAAAATTGAATTGGGATACTGAGTGATTTTCACATCTGATACTTCTGAAATGTATCCAGAAATAAATATTATTTTAATCTCTGGAAATACTTCTCTAATCCTATCCGCAAGCTCAACACCATTGATATTAGGCATTACGATGTCAGTAATAAGAATATCAGGTTTAAAATCATTCCAATTTGAGAGATCCTCCACAAGTTGCTTTGAGGAAGTATAAAGACGCATTTCATCAGAATAATCCTTCAAATACAACTTTAGAAGGTTCATTATATCAAATTCATCATCAATAATAATCAGATTTGGTTTCTTATCGATATTCTCAGGGATTATTTCTTCATGATCAGTTGTACTGAGCATAATATTCGAATCTAAGGGAAATAAAATTGTAAATACACTACCAATACCAGGATTACTTTCAAAAAGAATGTGCCCATTTAGTTGTTTGACAATCCCGAGGGCCACAGATAATCCTACTCCTGAATGATTTTTCTTTGTGGTATAATAGGGATCAAATATTTTCTTTTGTATTTCTGTATCTATCCCTGATCCATTATCTGTTACCCTTATCCGGATATAACGATCAGGGGAGATATCATCAAACTGAGCACTTTTTGTTTGGGATATAATAATCACATCAGTTTCTATTCTAATGATGCCATTGGGTTCAATGGCTTCCTTTGCATTAGAGATAATATTCTCGAATACATGTTTCAGTCTCGATTTATTTGCATGAATCAAGAGAGCTTTCTCATACAATTCTATCTCTAAAATATATTCAATTTCTTTTGCACCAGCATGGGATTTGTAGATTGACAAAATTAAATCATTAATATTGATTACTTTACGCTTGGAAATCTCTTTTCTAGATAGTAATTGTAACTCTTCAATTTTTATTTTAGCTCTTTTCCCTAGAAATATTATTTCTTCTGCAAATTCTCTTGCACTTTCCTCAGTCATATCTCTGAGTAAGTCTGAATAACCAAGGATTCCTGTCAGTATATTGTTCATATCATGTGCAATATTACCTGCAAATCTACCTATTGCCTCAAATTTTGATTTTTGTGATAGTTGCCTATCCTTCTCAAGTAATTGAGATATCATTTCTTTCTTATTGGTTAAATCATCTATAAAGCCAAGCGTAAAGGGTTTATTTCCTGAAAGGAAATGATCGGCATACACATTAATTGGGAACTCCTCACCATTTTTTTTCATTCCAATTGTTTCATATTCATTTGGTTCTTCCAATCCCTGTTCTCTTCTACTACCCCGTTTGCGCAATTCAACTACTACACTAGGAGCTTGAATAATTGATACATCATTTCCTATTAATTCTTCAGCACTGGTGTATCCAAAAACCTCGACAAATTTGGGATTCACCATTTGGATTGTGCTATTTTTTATTGTTATGATGGAAATTGGAGCTATATTGAAAAGCGTACGATATTTTTCCTCACTATAGGTAAGCATATCAGTAATTCTTCTATTAATCTCATTATTCCGTAGTTGGTTCATACCATAAGAGAGGTTTTTTGCCAATTGAGTTAGTATAGCCACTTCACTCCTCTTGAACACTTGATTTTGATCAGAATAAATATTAAGAGCACCGATAACATTGTTTTCACGTGTTAATGGTATCGCAATAGATGAACCAAATGATCTTTTTCTTGCTGCTGCTTTCCAAGGTCTCATTTGTGATTCTTGTTCGATGTTTACAGAAGTTATGGGTTGGTTCTCTTTAATTGCACGACCTGTTGGTCCATTCCCTTGTTTGGAATCATCCCATTTGACAATTATATCGTTTAAATATTCTGCATTTAATTTTGAATTTGCGATTGGAACAACCAGCTTCTCAGTTCCACCCATCTTGAGGCCAATCCATGCAAAGCTATAATTAGTATTTTCTACAATAGTCTCACAGAGGTTATTGGTCAAGATTTTAATAGATGGGCTTTCAAAAATTACCTGAGCGACCTTACTTAATAGCTCTTGAGATTTATAATACCTTTCTTGCTCAAGAGATAATTCAACATCAGAGTAATTTCGGATATAGAGTACTAGCAAATCTTCAATTTGAATATATCTAAAATTAAAACAGAATTCATCTTTATTACTTAGTTTCAGAAATTTGCAGAAATCGAAATTTTGGGCATAAGTAATCTTTATTATAGTTTGATTTAATTCTGGAAATAATGTATACAGATTTTCAGTACATTTAAGACCTGCTTGTCTAAGAAAATCTTCAAAATCAGAAGAAAATTCCAAAATTTTACCATTTTGATCAGCTAGAAGATAGGCTTTGATTTCATGTTTGAATAACACAGAAAACAAATGATTTCTATCCATTTCTAGTGACTAACTCCTATTTTATAGGTAATCCTAATATTCATTAAAATATTTGTCAATTAACTTTAGACTTTTTCATTATTATATGCAATATTAATGAATATTTTTTGATGTTTGATAACTCAATATTATTTATTAATAATTTTCAAGTTTAATTATGCAAGTAATCCAGTCAGCCTCGATCATTTTAGAAAACACAAGAGGAGAGGTTTTGATTTGTAAGAGAAATAAGGATTTATCTGCGTTTCCGGATCTATGGGTGTTTCCTGGAGGAAAAATTAAGGATAAACTTCCAGAAACCTGGCAGGGGGATGAGATTGAATCCGTTCATACAGCGATAAGAGAATTATATGAGGAAACTGGAATTCTAGTCGGATATAAAGAAACAATACCTCCTGATAAAAGGAATAGAGCATGGTTTTCTTGGGCATATGATGATGATATTATGAAGAAGTTCAAAGAGAGAATTGTCTTCGTTGGTAGAAAAAAAACTCCTTCTTTTATGCCTGTCACATTTGATGCAGCATATTTCCATTTCAAAGGTGACTGGGTGGATGATTTGGATGTGGTAGTAGATGGATCAGAATTAGTCGAATCTCAATGGATACATCCAAAAGAAGCATTAAAAGCATGGAATGATAGAGAAATACGTATGCCTCCCCCAATTGTGCATCTCATAAGAACAATGGCCACAGATTACCACAATTTCCATATGAAGACATTAGTAGAAACTAATTTGCCAATTGGACTACAGACCAGAGTGATGTTTGCACCAGGAATTTCAGCAATTCCCATGATTTCAAACACTATAGAACCATTTATTTCAACAACCACCATTTTCATACAGACTAAAAATGAAAGTATCATTATTGATCCCGGTACTAAGGATCATGATCATTTAGAGCAGTTACTTGGTGCATTTCCAGATATTACTAAGGTCATAATTACACATGCTCACAATGACCATTGGGATGGATTGAAGGTGATTGAGAAATACTACCCTGATGCTATATTGATGGCACATGACAAAACTCTGTCTCAAATCAACACATCACTACAAAAGCATACCATTGATGATGCAATAGCCTTAGGAGAACATACTATACAAGTAATCGATACTCCAGGCCATATCGAAGGCCATATCTCTCTTTTTGTGGAGCCATCAAAAACATTGATTGCTGGCGATCATCTCGTAGGTTATGGTTCTGCAGTATTGGATCCTAGAACAGGTAATATGAATCAGTATCTTGAGAGTTGTGACAAACTGATCTCTTTGCAACCATATTTAGCGTTGCCATCACATGGTCCTCCAATTTACGATCCTGTTGATAGGTTAAATCAATACAAAGAACATCGTCTTGAAAGAGAGAAAGCAATATTAGATTCCATCTTGAAGGGAGCTACAACACTCGATGATATTGTTGCAGATGTTTATACGGATGTGCCTAAGAAAATGTGGGAATATGCAAAAATGAATATTCAATTACATATAGAAAAATTATATGAAGATGAAAAAATAGATAAAATTGAGTTTAAATAATCTTATCACATTTTTTCAATAGTGGATATACCATTTTCAAGTACTAATTTTACCTTATCACCTGTTTTAAGGAATTCAGTTGGATCTTCCTCAAAGCCATAAGCCATAGGGATCTTAGCTACACTACAACCAGATACTGTTCCCTGATCACTCTCCCTATTAATAATTGCTTTTGGGCCCAAACCATTCTTCACTAGATTGAGCAAAACATATGGTCCAACCGTAGAACCAATCCCTCTAGGGAATACAAATATCTTATCAGTTATGACCTTTCCATTTAGATCATGCTTCTCTTGGGTTACCTTTCCTGATTCTGCATCTACAAATCCCAACAAGGTTATTGGGTTCTTGGTAACTATTGTCTCACCCTCGATTTCTACTCGATCATCAGTTCTCAAAGCTTTTCCTTTGTACATTATTCAAAAGCCTCCTCAACACAATCCCTAAGTGATAATAAATACGTAGGTATACCATTCAAGCTCGGCGCAGAGATGTAATGTTGTGCCTTAATGGAATTAGTCAATATCTTGCTGAATTTCTCCTTATTATAGGGTGTTACTTCAGGACAGGTGTCCACAAAGAATTTTACTCCTGCATCCTCAAGTGTCTTCATATAACCAGCACTAATGGATAAAGCTTTGTGGGCAGCATTTGAGAACAACCAAAACTCTTTACCTTCTTTCAGATGTTTTCCTCTCACCAGATTTGCCACATTAATTATTTCCTCAAGGTTAGCATTTGGGCAACCAATCACCACCAAATCAAAATCATCCTTAGGTTTGAGCTCCTCATACGTTGCCTTCATCATATCTTCGGTAATAATTAACTCATCAACAAATTCCGCATCAGAGAGCAATTCCTGTTCAGGTGAAATTCCCTCTATATGATATAACTGGGTTCCAAACGAGGCAAGAGAAGCCCCTAATGTTTTGAATTCCTGTGGTCGTGGTTGTTTTAAATCTGTTAACAGAGGGATAGCCCCAAATGGAAAGGAATGTTTTGCAAATTCTCTACCAACGATTTCCCCGAGAATTGAATAATCTGCATACTCTTTCAATTCCACCTCTGGTTTAATCTTAATATTGGGAACTCTATGTTCTGCAAGATGAAATCCATAATATGGTGTTTTACCCATAATAGCTGCAGCCAGGACAGAAAGTGAGTCCTCTTTATTAGTTCTTGCACCAAAAAATGAATTCGCAAAAGTAACAGCTGAACTTTCAGCCCAAGCCACATGCTGACCTTTCGTAAGAATGTGACCAAAATCATACGGAGTGCAACTACAAGTTGTCGCTACACCCAAATCAGCAAAATTCTGCAATATACGGTATTGTTTTGTTGCAAATTCTAGATCAATATACATATCTTTGTAGTTATTTCGATCCATACCTGATGGATTTAACGTGGAAAATATGCTTACTTTAGCATTTTTGGAAACAAATAACTCAAGTTGGTCAATTAGCCCTTCACCACCGGTCAGATAACTCACACCTGATATATGAGCAGAATCTACAGCGATTAATTTCTCAGCATTAAAAAATTCTCCTAAATCTACGAGCAATTTCAATGCTATCTGCTTGGCTTCTCCAAACTCACCAGCCAGTATTTTTTCTTCGTCTGGAGTTAAATACACAAAAGAGTTTATTATTAATATAAATATAAAATTGTTGTAACCTATGAGATTTTTTTACAAATTAGAAAGAAGTCCTCAATAATTAATTTGTAATAATAAAATTTGAAAAACGAAATCTCCCTTTTTAGTACAAAGGACTATTTTCCTATTTTACATAATTTTGACGAAAATAATTGAAATCTTGTAATGGAATTTTAAAAGAAGTAATGAGATAAAAAATCATATGGATGAAGAAGTTAGTTGGCATAATCCCATGTTCGATTCATCAATACTATCCGATCATAAATTTGAGTATGTCATCAAACCAAAGAACTATGGAGAGCAAACAATTAAATCTTGCATCATATGTCGTATCGTTGATGAGGATCCCGATACTCCCAGTTTTGAGATCTGTCGAACTGAGCGATTTGTTATCTTTCTCAATTTATATCCCTTTACTAATGCACACCTTCTCATTTCACCTCAAAGACATCTTATGGGTTATGAAGAATTGAATGCTGAAGAACTTGGTGATCTTGCGATTCTTACTCGTAGATGTATCCAAGTGGTGAAACACAATGGTAAAACTGACTCACTAAATGTGGGATGGAATCAGGGAACAATCTCAGGGGGATCGATCAAGCATTTTCACCTACACATAGTTCCAAGGTACATGAATGAGCTGAATTTCATGGAGATAATTGCAAGGACAAGACCTTTTGTCCGATCCTTAGAAAACACTCAGAAAGATCTTATGCGATATAGTGATTACATAACTGGAAAAAAGAGCTTTGGGGACGTAATCAATAAACTTTCATAATGGATAGGTATTTATAGGCAAATATACCTTAGTTCAAATATGGTGATGGAGTACCAGAAAGGGGAAAAACTGAAAGAAGGTAAATCAAGTGTAATTTCTTGGTTAAAGGATAAGAATGTGGATGCAAGTAGGAAACTTGTTACCATTATTTCATCTCATCTTCTTTTAATATTGATGAGTATTATTGTAATGATTATCCTTTATCCACTAAATCCCTTATATTCAGCAATCACTGGGGCAGTGATGGGATATTTTGCATTTATAGGCATTTCAAATGCTTATCAGGAAAACCAACAGATCATTTGAGTATTCGATTTAACTCAAAATTATGTACAAGATAATGATAGATATCTTGGGCACGATAATGTCCTTTTGGTAGGGAAATACTTAGAAATCGATCTGAACCCTCAGAAACCCCCCACTTTAATCCTGCTGTTTCTGCTCCCTCTACTGTTGCCATACTCAGCAATCTTCTTTCATATCCTGTAGGGACTAATGTTGCAACAGACTTTAATTCTTCCCATAATGAAAGTGAGTGAAACATTGCATTATCAGTACCTAATCCCAACACTATTCCTGAATTGATTAAATCAGTGACAGGGGGGATCCCAGCCCTAGTAAATAGATTAGATCTGTAGCAAATCACTCCAGCTGTATCTGTTCTCACCAGTAGGTCTAGATCATGCTCATCGATATTGGTTAGATGAATTATTGTATCCACCCCTAATTCTCGAATAGCCCAAATAACATCTGATGATCCATATTCTAACTTCCATTGATTTAGCAATTCTATATCTTCTGCAGCATGAATCTGCAATATTTTATTCTTTTTTTGTTTCATAGCAGCTATTTTGTACATCTCTTGCTCTGAGAACTGTATGACATCTCTTAATCCTATATGAATATGCCTAGGTAATGATGATATATCTTCTGAATTTACACGTGCAAAGGCACGAAAATGAGGATCAATGAGGGAATAGGGCTCAATACCCATTATACCTCCTTCTCTAAAATCAGACCACCCTTGCACTCCATGAATTCTTGCTTCTAATATTGATTTAGCAATTTCAACCCCGAGATTGTTCATATCCAATGAGCTGAGATATTTTGCCTTTATGCCACCTGGGCCGACTAATTCAGCGAGTGTTTTGCGTTCAACTCCTCGCAATCCAATATCGGCACTATGAACATGGGCATTAAATAGGCTTGGTATCAGCAGAGAATAATCCCTAACTTCATGATTCAATTCCTGTATCTCGATAATCTGGTTGTTTTCGTCTAGATCAATAATGATGTTTTCTACTAGATCTAAGTTTTTTCCAAGCAGTGCATAACGATACTTTCTGATAGTCAATAACATATTAACTCTCTAAATATTAATTAGCTTATTCTTTAGCGAATGAATTTTGAAGATGATATGCTTTTATCATACCTAGAGGACCTGCCATCATCATGCATCCACCTGGATGCGTATAAATGGCTGGAAGATCCTTCAATTTTGACCTATTAGGCCCGATTAGCTTGAAGGGAAGCAATTGCTCAAAATCTTCATCATTTATCATTAATTCTGGATGTCGATACAATCCATGACCTCCTGCTTCGAGAACATCTTCATGTGAGATGTGACCTAGTAATACCTTTTTGATCTCTTCCATAAATGTCTCTGCACTCACAGCACCAGTATGCTTCTCATACACCACTTTTACTTCGTTCTTCTCAAGTAAAATCACAAGAGTATGACCATTTCCAACATTAACCAATAATTCTCTCTCATGGCTCATGGATTCATCAAAATACATACCCAAAATTACCGCAGGACTAGAATCCATGACATACACATCACTTTCTGAAAGATGAGAGAATCTATTCAACACGTTTTGAGCAATAGATTTATGTCTGGGGAGATCATCTCTGATAAATTGAAATTGAACAAGTAGATTTTCTAATCTACCAAATTTAAGTAAATCAGCATAGATAGCATTCATACGGTAATCTCTTGTGCTTTGATGAAGATCTTTGGGTTCCCCATGATCTTGACAGCAAATAAGGATCTTTGTTATATCACTTACAGCAATATTTGTTGTTTGGAATATTTTGAATATGGCATCAAAGCTTATATCTGATAACTTAATCTGGAGATCGTAAAAATCGGGGTATGTCTCATCATCTATCACTACAATACCCTTATCGTTAATTAAAAATTCAATGTTATATCTAAGACTTCGTGCTGCAGTTTTTGTCATGATAATGGAGTTGGGAAATTGATTCGCCTTCTTATATACCTCTTTATGCCAAGGTTCGCCAGCCACTGTATACCCAGAAAAGAATAGGATTTTTCCAGGATCAATTTCCTGCAATTGTTTCGCTAACAATTGAGCTTGAGATGGAAGTACCAATTGAATATTATTTTCCACATTGAGGTTTTCATTGTAAATCAAAATATCCTCAGTACCTTTTCCAATATCAATCGCAAGAATAGTCATATTTAGTTAATACTCTGGATTTATGTAAAATTATTCATACTATCTAGATCTCTGAATGAACTAGATGAAATTTATGATCAGAAAATAATATTGAAAATTAAGAAGACATACCTCCATTTGCTTCTATCGTCTTATCAAAATAGGCTATTGGTACAAGATTCCCTTGATTAAGAATATTATTGGGATCAAGTTGTTTTTTCAACTTGTGGATCTGATATATGCCATCATCTCCAAATTGATAAAATAGTGCAGGTTTATTATTAAATATTTTTTTACCTAAACCATGTTCAGCAGCTATAGTTCCATCCCAAGAAACAACTAATTTCATTAACTCCAGCATGAATTCTTTGGCTTTTTGAGTCTCTTCAGTAGTTTGAGGAAGAAAATTGAGGTGAATGTGACTATCTCCCGCATGAGACCAGATAGCGTATCCAATTGTTTCAGAAGGAAATAATCGTTCAAATTCTTCGCCTTTTGTCATGCATCTGTTCAATAAATCTCCATATCGTTCATGTGGTACTGCGAAATCTGTACCTAGTTTTGCTTGTCCTTTACCCTTAACAAGTGTGTTTACTGTTTCAGGGATGATATGACGCAACTCCTTATGGCTCTCAATCTCTGAGAATGTTTGAGCCACCATTGTGTCTTCTATTCCTAGTTTTTCAAATGAATCAAGATAAAATTCAAGACATTTATCCAGTTCATTTTCACCACTATATTCCTGTTCAAGTATAATAAGAGCATCTGAATCAGGTAATGATGATTTTTTCGTTTTCATAATATTTATGCAACGAGCATCCACATACTCCACTGATAAGGCGACGGGATATGAGGATGAATCTAACTGATGCCTACAAATCTTCACTAGTTCCAATGCACTCGATATAGAAGGACAAAAAACAAACATATTCAGAATATCTTTGGGTCTGATGAGCTTGAGGGTGACCTCAATAATAACTCCAAACATCCCTCCAGATCCTATGAATACATCTATCAAGTTATCTCCAATTACAGGTCCAGCGACATGTTTACTAGTGTTGGGTAAAGTTAATTTTGGAATTGATACGTCTTCATCAAATAATTCATTAATTCTCTGTATTGGATCGTTCATAGAAATTTCTAATAGTCTTCCTCTTGGATCGACTACTTTTATAGAATATACCCACTCCTTCGTTGGACCATACTTGAAAGTACGGGCACCTGAAGCATTTGTAGCTACATTTCCCCCTATGAATGAAGTGCGCTCAGTTGGATCTGGTGGATAATACCAACCCGTTTCTTTACAAAAGTCTTGAATTGATTGTAGAGGCATAGCAACAGGTACCCGGAGGAGTGCTGTTGAATCATCTACTTCGATTAATTCTAATCCATATTCAATCCCTGAAACTGGATCACGCCATCCAGTGGCTTTTTCAACTGATACCATCTTATCTGTGGCAATAATCCAACCCCCAAGAGGGACTCTACCTCCAGATAAACCAGTACCTCCTCCAGAAATACTTACAGGTATTTTATTAATATTTGCATCAATAATAATCTCAGCAACTTGATGTGGTGTTCGTGGAAAGAAAATCTTATCTGCAGTTCCCTTTATCAATGCAGCCTCATCGACTAGATATTGTTCAAAACCATTGATTGGAAATGATTCCACGTTTTTTGCCATGAATAACAAAAAAAAAGTTGCTCTCTTAAAATAATATATTCAGTATTATTATATCTACTTATTTTCTCATTAGAATAGGCAATGAAGAAATCAGCACCACCCAGAGGATCTAATCAATCTCGATGAAGAATATGTGGCACGCAAATGTCTGAGCCAAATTTTATTCATATTAGTGCACAAATTGAACTTGCTATTTAATAATAAGCTAAACTTTTGAATTAAATCCTTTTTTCCCTTAATCAAATATTAAGTGACTATATATTGGCTTATATTTGACAATTGAATTAATGAATAAAGGAAAAGCACGATGGAACACTCACAATCTTTTCTTCCATGGGCCTTTTGGGAAAGTTTTGGTGAATTAGTTAAAGGAAAACAGACATTTCTACTTATTTTCACCTCTCTTTTCGCATATCTTATTTCAGGTTATCCAATGGGATTACTTTCTTTTGGGGTAGCAACCCTACTTGTTGTAAGCCTATTTTTCTCAGTATCAGGATCTACACTGTTGAATATGTATATTGATCGAGATATCGATGCAAAGATGGAACGAACAAAAGATAGAGCATTACCAAGCGGTAGAGTGAATCCCAAATCTGTTCTACTCCATGGATATATCTTTTCATTCGGAGGAATAGTACTTGCCTTATTTATCAATCCTCTCACATCCATAATTATTATGTCTGGATTAGTTATTGATGTTGTTATCTATTCGCTCTGGTTAAAGAGAAAAACTAAATGGTCAATCATTTTTGGAGGAATATCAGGGGGTATGCCTGCTTTGGCAGGTAGAACTGCCATAATAAATCAAATTGATCTTATTGGGGTTCTATTCCTAGTATTCATCCTTATTTGGATTCCGTTGCATATTCTTACCCTAGCTACGTTGCCTATCAATCTTGATGGGTATCGAAATGCAGGTGTACCAATGTGGCCTGTTGCATCAGGTGTTGATGAAACTCGTACAGTAATCACAATAGCAGCATTTATCGATGGTTTAGTAATAGTATTAACAGGTTATTTACTTGAAATCCATGTAATTGCACAGCTACCGTTGATTGTGATGGGGTTGGTCATTATCTTCCTATCTGCAAAAAATTTCAAGAATCCAAGCCACCGAGGTACATTTGTTTTGTTTAAATTTGCATCTATGTTCATGGCAATGACATTCTTATGGCTTTTTATTGCAGTAGTTATCACACCAGAGCTAAATAATGCTGTTAATTGGTGATTATCTCAATTGTGCGAGAATTAATAAATATGAATGGAATATATAAATTATGAACGTAGGAGATACTTTTCCAGATTTCAGTTTGCTTGATCAAGATGAAAAACAAATTAGCTTAAAAGACCTTAAAGGGAAAAAATTTGTGTTATTCAGCTATCCTCGAGCATTAACACCCGGTTGTACTAATGAAGTATGTAGTGTAAGAGATCATTTCAGCCTTCTCAAAGATCGTGGGGTTATTCCATTTGGAATATCAAATGATCCAGTTTCTAAAAACAAGAAATTTGCTTTAAAACATGATCTCCAGTATTCTTTGTTATGTGATGAGGAGAATGCACTCCTAGAAAAGCTAGGTGCGTATGGAGAAAAGAAAATGTATGGTAAAACTTCCATGGGTACTTTTAGGTATACTTGGATTGTAGATGAAAATCAGAAGATAAGAAAGATATTTAAGAAAGTGCAAACTAAGATACATGGAGAGGAAATCATAGAAGCATTAGATGAACTTGGCCTGTAGAACATGTATTGCCCTATATGTAAAACAAAAATGAAGGACTTCAAACGTAAGGGTGGTTATCATAAAAAAACCAAATATTATTGCAAGGAATGTAAAATTACTAGAATGAAAGAGAATCGATAATAAATGGAGAGATATGATAAAATTTTAATTTAATAATACAGGTACTATGTTATGAGTAAGGAACTAGATTCAATTGAAGGATACTATAAACAACTTCATTTCAAGAGCAATGATCTAGAATTATTTTACAATTTGCCTGTTGTATCACCGGATAACATCCAATTGAAACATTGTCCACATATTGATCAATTAATTTGTTCAAGAGCTCATGAACTAGCACCGGATAAATGTATTACAGAAAGAGATTGTGAGATCTACAAATTTCGAGATGATCTCTTCAAGGAGCTGGGAATACGAGCAAAAGCACTTCTTGAATTAGATAAGAAATTACGAACCTAGAAATTTCTTAAGAATAATTTGAATCTAAATGCCTGTAATGATTTTCCATTATTCAAAGCCATAAATGCACTAGATAGACGAGAATAATTCAAACTGATATCAGACATAAGGTCAATATCTTTTAGTAACTCAAGGCTGGGATTACGTAATCTCTCACAAAAAGTAGATGAAAATTTAACAAATTCAGCAAACTCTTCAAAATATGCAGCATCTCCCTTCAAAGTGTGATACACACGAAAAATATCCTGTAATGCTTGCAACTTATCACCACGTAGACTGCGCAATTTCATGATACCTCCTTTATATATATCCATTAATTCCTCGAATTCAATTAAGAAGGTATCAAGTAATTGATTTTTAAAATCTTCATCCATTTCGTCTCCAAATATTTCAGGATTCGAAATTTCTAAATCATGACTCAACTTGAAATGAAACAACAAGCAATGATATTAATATGTTTACTCGCAAAATTGATATTATATCAAATCGATACGATTTACTTAGGAAGATAATGTTAAGATTCAAAAATGAAAAACTAACTTTTGTTCCTATCCTCATTGAAAGCATAATATACAAAAAGTTCTTTGCAAAGGTGAGGAAAATGAAACTTTATACAAAAACCGGTGATTCTGGAACAACTGGAATTCTAGGGAAAGACAGAGTAAACAAAGATGATTTGAGAATAGAAGCCTATGGTACCATTGATGAACTTAATTCTGCTTTAGGTGTTGCTGCATTGTATTGTGATGAAGAAATAGGTTTGAAAATATTGAATATTCAACTTTTCCTCTTTGATATAGGTACTGAACTAGCATACCAGGAGTACACCCCCCATATAGTTGAAGATGATGTAACATTGTTAGAAAATTACATAGATGAATCTGAAGCCAAAATACCGGAATTAAAGAATTTTATAATTCCTGGAGGAAGTTTGGGTGCTGCACATTTACATCTGGCTCGTACCATCTGCAGAAGAGCAGAACGAAGGTTGGTAAGCGCGAAACAAATAATGACAATTAATACCAACACCTTGGCCTTCCTAAACAGATTGAGTGATCTTTTATTTTCATGGAGTAGGTTGGCCAATTTTGCGGAGGGTAAGGAAGAAATAATTTGGAAACAGAGAACTGAGAGGTAGAAATAATGGCAATCAAGTTTCTAGCTCGAAAGCTGAAGGAACCATTTGTTACAGAACAGGAGGAGTTTATCAATCACCTCAAAATTTGGTTTCCTGTAGCCATTGTAATAGGATTGGTTGTAGGGCTCATGATGTCATTATTTTTTATTTTTATTTTCTTGATACACGGTCTTTTTGAATTCATACCACAACTGTTACTCATGTTGATAGCGACAATAATAATAGTAATTCTCCTAAAAATTGGTTTTGAAATTCCTGAAAAAAATGGGATTAACTACGTAATCTCAACAAAACATCATCAAGAAATCGTCCCTCTTAATGAAACTAAGGAGTTTGTGAGTTCAGGAATAGCCATCGGAAGTGGATTACCTATTGGAAAGGAAGGGCCAGCATTAGTCATAGGTTCGGCTTTGGCCTGCAAAATCGCAAAAATTTTTAGGATCAAGGAGGAGGATCAACACAATGCAATTACTATAGGATCAGCAGCAGCAACAGGTGCACTCTTCCAAGCACCGATGGGATCTGCTATTTTCGCGTCTGAAGTACCATATAAACAGGATAGTGATGAACCAATGCTCATGAGTAGCTTCTTGGCTGCTGTAATTGCTGCGGTTACCTTGAGAACTACAATTTTCTTCATTAACGAACATTTATTTCCTATAGACTTACATATTTTTGAGATTGGGGATGCAAATCTTGAGATTACTTTTTTTAACTCATTTCTAGCATTTCTACTCGGTATCATTATAGGATATGTAGGGCAATTTTTTATCAGCTTCTACTACTGGTATAAATATTCGGTAATATATCGATTTGAACTCATACAGAGAATAATAATAAGTGTCAGTATTGCTCTGATATTGATTTTTATAGGTACACTGATCTTTCCTGAATTATATTTCACCCATGGTTTAGATTCTTTTAGTGCAATCCCATTGCTCATCTCTGAAGCCTCTAAATCTATAATCCTTTTATTGTTAGTCACGATATTTATCCAAATCATTAGCACATCCGTAATCATAGGATCTGGATTCCCAGGAGGAATTTTTGGTCCGAGTTTAGCTGTTGGAGCGATGATTGGAATTATATATTCGATTTTATTAGGAATTACTCAAATCGAGGTTATTACAGCATTTACTATTATTGGAATGAGTGCATCCCATGCTGCAACAACTAAAACTCCAATTGCGAGTGTACTCTTAATAATGGAGATCACTAGTTTGCCATCACTTATTATTCCTATAGTTATGGCAAATATTGCAGCATATATGGCATCAGGGCATAAGTCACTCTATGAAAACCAAATTCATTCTCGAGAAGCTAAGATTCTACAACAGTTATCTGAATATGATCAACTCGATGAATTTTATGTGAAGGATATTATGACAGGGAGACATTTCCTTGAATATACCACTCCTGAGACTTCACTTCAAGATTTTAAAAATTATATATCTAAAACCAATAAAAGAACATTTCCAGTTCTTGAAAATGAACATCTAAAAGGAATAATTACTATTAGGGATCTGACAACGGCACTTGAAAATGGTCTAACAACTGTGGAGGAGGCGATGACTAGAGAGGTTGTTACTGCAGAAATCAATCTCTCAGGTAGAGATGTGATGTATATTTTTATTAATAAAGACCTTGAGCGAGTACCTGTTGTGGATGATCAGAATAAGGTACTAGGTATCATAACGATCAAAGATGTGCTAAGAGGTCATCAAAAAATTAGAGAACTCAACAAGAAATATTTTTCACATGAGTAATTTTGTCCTTCATATAAATTTTTATTAAGAAATTTGATGATAATTATCTATGGAACAGCTACCGATCAAATCAGAAGATAATCCTATATTGGAAAATAAGGAAGCAATAGAACTCCGTGTTAAAGAAATACTTGAATTGATCGGTGAGGATACTAAGAGGGAGGGATTACTTGAAACACCTCATCGGGTTGCTAAAATGTTTGCTGAGCTGTTCCGAGGATATTTCAAAGATCTAAATACAGTCGTCAATGGTGCACTTTTCTCTATCTCTGAAGAAGAACAGGAAATGGTTGTTGTTGAGGCCATACCTTACAATTCTCTTTGTGAGCATCACATGCTCCCATTTATGGGAAATGCTTATATTGCATATATACCAGATAAATATATCATCGGATTGTCTAAAATTCCTCGAATTGTAGATATGTATTCTCAAAGGTTACAGGTACAGGAAAAACTTACAACCGATATCGTCACTGCTCTGCAGGAAGTATTAAAACCAAAAGGAGTTGCGATTATTGTTACTGGAACACATACATGTGCATCAATTCGAGGAGTGAAAAAACATGGTTCTAGAATGAGAACAATGAAATTCACTGGAGTGTTTAAGACAGAAAGCAATAGGAAAGAGGAATTCTTCAAACTTATTACTATTGAGTGATTTCATGGATTTATTAAATAAAAATGTCTTAATCACAGGTGCAGCAAAAAGATTGGGCCGAGCTATAGCTCTAGACTTAGCAGAAAAAGGAGCAAATATCATTCTTCATTATCATGAATCACAACAGGAAGCTGCGTTAACCATTGCAGAAATCGAAAAGATCTATGAGCAATACTTCCCATCTAACCAGGTAGTGTCATTTAAAGCTGATTTATCTAGTTCAAATCAGTTAGATGAATTATTGAGATTTGTCATGGAAAATGTTGGGAAAATAGATATACTCATCAATAATGCATCTAGCTTCATTAAAATGTCATTAGAAGAAATTACTCCTCAGTTATGGGATAATATTATTAATACAAACCTAAAATCGATATTCTTTCTCTCTCAAGGTATGAAAAGAATGATTAATAATGAAAAAGGAGTAATTATTAATTTTTCTGATTTATCAAGTGAAAAATATTGGGATAATTTCCTACTTCATGGTTTATCCAAATCTGGAGTACTTTATCTGACACAATATCTAGCAAAGAATCTTGCCCCTAGTATAAGAGTAAATGCTATTATACCAGGCCTTATCCTACCACCGGAGGAATATGATTTATCTAAATGGAATGAAATGATAGAAAAAGTACCAATGAAACAAACAGGAGATAGAAAAACTATCACAAATACTATTCATTACCTAATAGAAAATGATTTTATCACAGGTAGTATCATACATGTAGACGGAGGAGAACATTTGAATGCCTGATTTTAAAGATAGAATTGAAATAAACCAATTAGAGGTTTCAGCCATTCTAGGAATATATGAGCAAGAACGATTGGTTAAACAGAAATTACTCATAGATATACATTTACATCTTGATTCAAGAAAAGCAGCTGAAACTGATGATATTCACTATACTGTGAATTATCATGCACTCTCAATTCAAATTAAGCAATACGTCGAACAATCATCGCACTTACTCGTTGAAACTTTAGCTCAGAAAATATCAGAATTATGTTTAGGATATGAAATGGTGGACCAAGTAACTGTAAAAGTATCTAAACCTGACGCTATCGATTTTGTAAAAAACGTGGGATTGTCTATAACAAGAAAAAGATGACCCAACCGGGATTTGAACCCGGGTCTGCTGGGAACTCTAAAGTTTCCAGTTAAGTGCTTCTTGAGAGCCAGCAATGATTGGCCGAGCTACACCATTGGGCCTTTGTTGGAGACTTCCAACAATCCTTTTGTAGTCGTTTTCCTTTATAAAAAACACGATTGTTACCACGTGAATTGTGGAAAATCTAGGAAGGTTGAATAGAATAATATTTTGGTCATCATCTAGGATTTTTTTCTTTAATAGTAGCTAGAAAAGATGAGATCTTCAAAATCGTCTCATCAGAAATATGTTCCATGGAGCAAGCATCAATGTTTGCTTGATCTTCTTCTACACCAATTGTAATTAGAAGATCATATAACACCTCAAAATGCTTCAAAATGCCTTTTGCAACATTCATACCTTCTTCTGTCAAGGTGATGTGTTTATAGGGTTGATAATTGATCCATCCCTTTTCTGCGAGCCTTTGGACAGCTCCAGTTACCGTACTTAGTTGTTTATCTAAGTCCTTGGCGATATCTGAAACTCGAGCTTTTCCCTTTAGCTTTGTAAGGAGATAGATTTGTTTAAGATAATTTTCCTCAGTTTCAGATGGAGCTTCTGACATTGTGACTATAGATAAAATGAATTATTTGTTTATATTTTTTCTTGTGGTGTAAGATTTTATTTCTAATTAAAAATGCTGTTGGTGAGAATATTGGTAGAAAAATAAATTATCGTCCATATAAATATCCAAGGTATCATTTTTTTAAAAGCCATCCACCTCTGCAAATATAATGTTGTTATACAGATCCCTAAACAATAAAGAGGAAGCCATATATGAGGGGTGGATCGTATGGGGATCAAACCTTCAGAGTAATTATTAATATTAAAATTTCCAATAGATGCCAACATACCACTTAAGGCCATCCCTACAGTAGAAATAAGTAAAATCCGGGTTTGGTATGCTTTCCAACGTATTACGTGCAGTTTTTCATATTTAGGTAATTCTCTCAGCTCATGAAGGTAAGTTGTTAATAAATCAGATCGATGTTGAGTTGGAAGTGAGTTCATAACTTGTAAGGTAAGAAATAACGAAAGTGCAGAAGGAGATTGTTTTAACAAATGAGAATCATTTCCTAATTCCTGGTACGTTGATGCAAAGAACATTGGAAAGAGATGAAGTGAAGTCCTTCCTCCAGCAATAATAGTTACTTTTTCATCTTCTAATTTTGAGTATATTTCTTCCCAACCATCTAAATCATATACGGGATTCTGCGTCTGCAATAATAATAATGAAAGTAGGAGAAATATCGCCAGTTCTAGAAGTAGTACAGAAACTGGAACATATCTGAAAATGTGAATAATTGCGAAAAAAACTGGTAGAAATATTGTACCAGCGATTAAAAAAGAGGCCCGTTCTTCTAGTTTTACCATTTCTTCTTCAGCTAGCTGTATGTCTGGTGGAACATAATCTCTTCCGACTATATCCTGAGTTAGACCCAATTCATTTCGACTAAGTGAATCTTTAAGATCCAGATCTAATATTTGGTTTGCATAATTCTCCAATGTTGACTGATTTTGTGATAGTCTCAGTGCTACTTGTTTTATCCAAACTTTTCTGCGATTATTTATCGCTGCTATCTCGTCTATTTTATTTTTTTCCAAGAATGAATAGATTCCATTTAAACCGATCATTATCAAGATATATGTAGGTAAATCTTCCAAATTTTCAATTCCTGTAATTACTGCCAAAAGAATTACTAAAAAGCTACTTATATAAACAATTTTTGAAATCAATGACCCACCTCTGTGAATTGCCCATTTTTCTGAATAAATAGAGGTCCAACAGAAAGCTTCATTCTACCATTCTCGATTTCTCGTTTAGTAATTACGATAACATCAATGGTTGACAGCAAAGCTTCATCAATTTGATGAGAATGATGCCATCGTTTAAGCAAACCATCCAAATCACGAGCGTGTGTTGTTGCCATTCCTCTTAATCCTGCAGAAAATCCTTCAAAGGCAACACGAGTATCATCTCGATTTTGAAGTTCACCAAGAAAGACATAATCAGGTGATCGATGAAGTAATCTAGCAATTTCATTTGATCTTGTATCATAGTGGTTCGTAGTACCCACAGAAGGCATGAAATATCTAGTGCTCATAGGAAATTTGTCAGATGGTATTATCACCTCCCTTGAATCCTCCATGATAATCAATCTCCAATCAGGTGCGGAGTGCATGAGCAATGCATTAGCTAACGTTGTTTTTCCTGATCCAGGTTCTCCAGCAATTATAATTGTTAATCTCTCTTTTATGTAGGAAATTAAGTATTCGGCATTTTTGGACGATATCTGATCAGTTTTTACGAGTGAATCAAGTGAAATTGGTTTTTTAGGTAACCGACGAATATTAAAGGAAGGAGATCCTGGAGTTAAGGGTGGAATTTGGATGGATATTCTTAGATTTCCGAAATGTGTGGCGAGAGAATACTTTAATGAAGGAGAAAGAGGTGATAGTGGTTCTTTAGAGTCATACTCACAACGAATTCTCAATGCCTCCCACATCCCGGTATCAAAAAATAAATTTGTAAGACAACGACCGTAAGTTCTATGGCTAATCACTATAGCACTATCCAGATCATTGCAAAATGCCTCAGTAACTTCATCATCTTGAAAAAGCTTGTAAATATTTTGCTGACCAATACTGTGCCATGCAAGTGCACGATAATATTCCAACTCTGAGGTCTCAAGTAATTTATTAGAATAACCAAGATGAGCCAATAATTCTATAGTCTCTCCAATTGATTTGGGGTTTGAATCTGTTCTGACCTTCAAGTAGAGATTCTGTAATTGAATGACAGAAGATTCCCAGTTTACAAATGAGAATTTCGGAGTAATAACCAATTTTGGGAGAGGAACATGTTGATCATGTAACTCATAGGAATAATTATTGGACACAATGGTAAGATTTTGCAGTTATTTATTTAAACAAGGGTAGTAAATTGAACAACAATTGCAAAAATATGAAAAAAAAATTCAGCCAATGGATCAAAAAATAATGATAAGAGTGAAAAAATCAATTACTATTGATCGATATTCGATCATGTTAACTATTTTTTTACTAAAAATGTAGATAATTCCCGAAACTATCTTTGCATTTATCAGTAATTCTGACCTACTATCATCTAAGTACATGACAAACCGTGATTTATCTACATTTTTCACAGCCAAGACAATAGGAGTGGTTGGGGCTTCCAATCAATTTGGAAAGGTTGGGTATGATGTAGTAAACAATTTAAAACAGTTCGGTTACCCAGGAACAATCATACCGATTAATCCAAAAAGTGATGAAATCCAGGGATTAAAAGCATACAAACGATTATCAGATTACCCAGAACCTATAGAGCTAGTATTTATAGCAGTCCCTACGAAATATGTGAACTCTGTCATAGATGAAATGGGTGAATTAGGTATCAAATATGTGGTGATTATAACCGCAGGATACAAGGAAATTGGTGCTGAGGGAGCTAAATTGGAGAAGGAGCTTAACTCTAAGTTAAAGGAACATGGAATTAGATGTATCGGACCTAACGTGGTTGGAATTTTAGATGCACACACACCTCTCAATGGATCTTTTGCTTCAAGAATGCCTCTAAAAGGAAACCTTGGGTTCATTTCACAATCTGGTGCCTTGATCACAGGGATTTTAGATTGGAGTATGGCAGAGAATATGGGTTTCTCGAAATTCATCTCCGTGGGAAACAAAATCGATATTGATGAGACAGATCTGATAGAATATTTGGGTGAGGATAAACAGACACATGCTATTATGGCATATTTGGAATCCATTAATAAAGGACCTCAATTTATCGAAGCATGTAGAAAAGTTAGTCAGATAAAACCCATTATCGTAATAAAATCAGGTTCGTCTTCTGCAGGTGCTAGGGCTGCATCCTCGCATACAGGGTCTATGGCTGGAACTAACACTGCATATGATGCAGCCTTTGAAAAAGCAGGTGTAATACGTGCAGATTCAATTCAAGAATTATTCGATTCTGCAACAGCATTTTCAACACAACCCTTACCTGCGAGTAATAGGGTGTGTATTATAACCAATGCGGGTGGTCCTGGAATTATTGCAACTGATGCTTCTGAATTTGCTGGGCTGGAGCTTGCTAATCTCAGCACATCAAGTATGGATGAGTTAAGAAAAGTACTTCCACCTGCTGCCTCGGTTTACAACCCAATTGATGTGTTAGGAACAGGTATGGCCAAAGAATATGATGAATCAATGAAAATAGCTATGGCGGATGATAATGTTGACATGATTTTGATAATAATGACACCACAAGGAATGACTGAACCAGTAAAAACTGCTCAAGCTATCATATCAAATCATAAGAAATATCCCACTAAACCTATCGCAGCTGCATACATGGGTGGTGTTGATCTAGAACAGGGCACCAAACTACTAAAAGAAAATGGAATACCATGTTTCACATTTCCAGAAAGAGGAATTCATTCATTGATGGGTTTGTATAAATACTCCCAAATTAGAAAAATGAAACTACAGGAGGATATTCCGCTTGAGCTCGAGGTTGATAGGGAGACTGTTAATGAAATTATTGAATCGGTGATTAATAAGGGTAGAATAAATATGCTAGGATCTGAAGCCATAGCTGTGGCTAAAGCATATGGTATTAATACACCTCAAACGAAGACCTGTTTCACAGTCAATGAAGCCATCAAAGCAGCTACCGATATTGGGTTCCCCATTGTAATGAAGATCACTTCACCAGATATTATACATAAAACCGATATTAAGGGCGTTGTTATTGGGGTAAAGGATGCAGATGAGGTGAAGTTTGAATTCACGCGAATGATGAATGCAGCTCGTCAGTACTATCCAGATTCCAGGGTCATTGGAGTGGATATACAAGAGATGTCTAAAGTGGGTAGGGAAATCATATTAGGTACATCACAAGATCCACAATTCGGTCATCTGATAATGATCGGATCTGGTGGAGTCTATGCAAATTATGTCAAAGACATCCAATTCGGTTTAGCACCCTTATCTGTTCGAGAAGCAAAGACCATGTTTTCCAAGACAAAAATCCATAAAATATTGGAAGGAGTACGAGGAGAAAACCCAAGTGATATATCAGCAACTATTGATACTCTTTTGCGTATATCACAACTAGTCACTGATTTTCCAGAGATTCTTGAACTGGATATCAACCCTTTATTTGTATTTGATAAAGGAGAAGGAGTATCAGCTGTTGATGTCAAGATTACCCTTGATAGAGACTTAGTTATGGAGAGATTTAAATGAGTAAAAACCTACTAATAACATCAATTAACCCAGGAGTGGGTAAGACAACCATCACTCTAGCTCTTGCCTTAAAATTGAGACAGAAAGGCAAAAATGTTGGGTACTTTAAACCAATCACAGATAGAGTAGAGGATAGCGATGCTGCTGATGCAAAATCACTACTTAAAATGGAAGAGCCTGTTGAGATAATTAACCCAGCATTAGTTTCCTCCTATGAGTATGATATGACGGATAAGCAGAGAAATGAGATTCTTGATAAGATCAGAGCAGCCTATGAGACAATAAAGAAAAATTACGATTTTCTTTTAATTGAAACCTGCCGACGGATCAATTACTTATCATTTCTAGAATTATCTTCAAGTGAGCTTGCGCAGGAATTTAATGCAGATGTATTGATTCTTGCCCAAGGAAAAGAAGTGGAGGATTCAGATAGAATTATTCTAGGAATGAAATACTTTTCAGCAGCTAATGTAACTATAGTTGGTTCAATTATGACACTTGTGCCAGATCAGATTTTTGATCATTTCAAAACTGTCATAGTTCCTAAGTTAGAACAGAAATTTGGTGTTGATATTCTTGGCTTGGTTCCAGACAGAATCACTCTCGCAGCCCCCACCGTCAGAGAAGTTGCATCTGCAATCAATGCAAAGATTCTAGCTGGTAAAAACCATCTTGATAAGTTAATAGAGAATTATATAGTTGGGGCAATGCAACCAGAGGCTGCATTGAAGTACTTCAGAAGGAGTATGAACAAGGCAGTTATCACAGGTGGTGACCGTCCTCAGCTCATAATCGCAGCAATGGAGACCTCTACCTCAGCAGTCATATTAACTGGTGGTATTCTACCTTCAGCTAGAGTAATAGCTACTGCAGAGGAGAAAGGTATTCCAATTCTATTAGTGCAAACAGATACATTTACCACAACTCAGAAAGTAACAGAGTCGCCCATATATGGAAAATTGCATGTAGAACAAGCTGACAAGATCAATGCATGGGCCGAGATTCTGGAAGAAGTTGATTATAAGAAAATACTAGCAAAACTGGAATCACAATAATTTAGGATCCAAAACAACAAAAAAACCTTGTTTTTTACCATATGCCTTATACGCAGCAGGTATTGAATACTTTACCACTGCATCCTTAACTAAGGCTCTAGTTGCATCAAATCTTTCATTATCAGCTATTTCAAATTTGCTAGAGATAAATGATAATTCTGCGGGATTCTGTGGATCATCAAATCTATACAGAAGATCCTTTATTTGCTCTATCAGTGACAACTAGTTGAAGCTGTATGTACTTCATTATAAATTATCTTCCGAAAATAACCATTTTTTGATTATTATTTTAAGTATTAGGTTAAACGATGCAGTAGCCTATATAAATTGAGATAAATAGAGTATCTCATGGCATTAGTTGTAATAACCGGTAGTACTAGCGGTATTGGGAAAGCTTTGGCTCATGAATTTCTTCGCATTGGGGATATTGTGATACTTAATGGAAGAAACCAAGAAAAACTTGATAATACACTTGAGTTACTTAACTCAATGTATCCTAATCAAGTATTTGGCTTCAAGGCAGATATAAATAATTATGATGAATTAGTTGCTCTCACAAAGTATGCATCAAGTATAGGTAATATCGATTATTGGATCAATAATGCTGGCATTGCATCACAAAGACGATCCACTTTATATGAAACTGATCCTGAGGACTTGCGAGAGATCATTGAGACCAACTTAACATCAAGTATACTTGCTACAAAGGCTGCTTTGCTAAGTATGCGAAATCAATCATCAGGACATCTATTCTTGATGGCTGGGATGGGAACAACGGGACGAAGCTCACCCAATAGCTTGGCATATGGCGTTTCAAAAGCTGGATATAAGCAACTTCTAAAAACTTTGGTAGATGAAACCAAAAATGAAAATATTGGTATTCATATGCTAAGCCCAGGAATGGTATTAACTAAACTGATTATGCAGAATTACGAACCATCGATGGGAAAAATATTCAATATTCTCTGTGAACAACCTTCAACAGTGGCAAAATATCTGGTTCCAAGGATACGATCAATAGATGGAACAGGTAAAAACATTAATTTCTTGAAGACATGGAAAGTTATGCTAAAATTTCTTACAGCATCAAGATATAAGAATAGATTTTTTGATAATGAAGGAAACCCTGTTGTGGAATTTGAAGATTAGTCTACCATCTCTGCAAGAGCTTCAGAAAACTTTTCACTATCACCAGTTTCACCAGATTTAACAAAGAAGAGAAGTATGAAGGCAAGTACTAGGAATGCAATGGAGAAGGGAAAGAGTGCATTTGGAGAAAAACCCATCAGGATACCTGCAAATGTAGGACCAGTAATTGCTGCTGCAGAACTGAAAGCGTAATACATTCCAGTACCTGTACCGTTATCTGGTGATAATTCCCAAATTACCACTATAGAATTTACATTTACAAGACCCCAACCTATGCCAGCTATGGTGAAAATGATATTGAAACTCAACATCCAGTGCATTTCCATACCCAGAAATGAGTTATAACCGGCTAATGACCCGAGTATTATTGCAGCGGTCATTATCACCAATCCAATTTTCATGGTTCTTGATCTCCCTATGTATTTACCAAAGAAACCTCCAAAAATTGTTGTGACTACGAAAACGATAGGAAAGATACTCATAACCTTGGAAGCATACCCTGCTGCCTCCTCACCATCCATTCTTGGAAGGAAGACTTCATGTACGTACGTAGAATAGAAAGCCTCAAGAGCATTCCAAGCAACAAACCATGATAGGATTGCAAGTAACATGAAGAGAAGAGATTTATCACTAGCTGAAAGGATACGTTTCATCTCCTTCTTGAGAAGACTGAAAATTGGTTCGGAATCATCTAACTTTTCTTCGTATTCCTTGGGTTCTTTTATCACGATAAAAAGGATGACCAGTGAAATGAGCATTCCAGCTGAAACGAGAGTGAAGGCACCAGAAGTATTGCCATTCTTGAGCATATCTCCTCCAACAAAGAGAGAGATCCCTGAGAAGGCACCTCCCATTAGGTTGATAATTCCATTACCTACAGTTCTATCCTTTGAAGATATTAAATCTGGCATGAGTGAAACAGCAGGTGATCTATATAATGCCATACACATATTGAAAACCACTATAGATGCGAGAAAATAGAATAAAGCCTGCAGGCTGGCAAGATAAATCACGTAAAATGTGATTGAACCCAAAATGATACCTGGAATAATATATGGCATACGTCTACCAAATCTAGTTCGAGTCTTATCCGATCGCGCTCCAATCCATGGTTGCACAAAAAATGCAATGATATTATCCCAAGTCATGATAAAACCTACAAGACCAAGCGGAATTGCATAGGTTTCCTTCAAGATTATAGGAACTATATTATTGAACAATGCCCATGATAGAGAAGTGGATGCAAAGGCCAATCCTACAACGGGTACAAGCCAAAGTGAAATTTTATTGCTTTCTTCACTCATAAATTGTTAGAATTATTACAGAGTTTAAAGATTTCTTGTAATAAGTAGATAATCTATCGTTAACTTTGTCTGTCATTGAAGCTGATACTCTCAACTATCCTCTTATTTTGGAACTATCTAACCCACCAATAAAATTTTTGAATGATAGTAAAGTCTGAGTATTTCCAACCCCAGGTATCTGACGCATAGATTCCATTATAACCTCACCAAGATTTTCCATAAAATCAACCTGTAATTCAACAATGAAATCAGATGGTCCAGTAATGATGTCAACCTGAATAACATAGGGGAGTGATGATATTTTTTTGGCAATATCCTTTTGTGTCAGGTCACCAGCATTTATCGCATCATATGTAACAAGCATAAAAACCCTCAATGGTAATCCACAATTTTTGTAATTCAGTTTAGCAGTATATCCAGTTATTATTTCCCTCTCCTCCAGTTTTTTAATTCGTTCATGCGCTGTTGTACGTTTGATATTTGCCAAATTGGCAATCTGTTGGGTACTAGTTCTTGAGTTATCCAAGAGAGCTTTGATAATTTCAACATCAGTATCATCAAGTTTACTACTATTTTCCTTTAGATACTCTATTATCCAATTTGCCATATAATCTGTAAGATAATACAATCTTAATAATAATCAGTTACAGATGGATTTTTTTTACAAATCCCAGTCCAAATTTGATCCAAAACTCTGTTCAAGTAAGCTATTTGCCTCCTTTGTCTGATCATTATTGAATACCAACCCTCGTTTCAATGAAAGTACTAATGGCTCTACAACTTTAGCAAAGCGGTGAAGAGCATGTCTATGAAATCTTGTACTTCGATCAGCAAATAGGACAACTGAATATTCATCTTGATTGGAAATTAGTAATTCTAAGCCTTCAAGAGAGATACCTTCCACCTCTTTTACACCTGTGAATTCTCCTATCAACATCGAGATTGACTTTAATGCCCCAGAGAACAGAACTTCACCATCTGATTCTTGGAGGTTCGAGCGTTCATCCTCAGCGATATTAAAATGTGAGAAAGTATATGCATATAATGGGATTCCAGTTTTTGTAATAATAAGTAAACGACGTACATTCTCTCCTTGAAATGCGAATAATCCAAAATGTAGGCTCTTCATGATAAGAATTAAACCAACAATTGTTGATATATTAGATAAAATATCACCAGGAGACAATCCTGCCCCTAACTCAACAAACGATATGGGACCTGCAAGTAATCTACCAAATATTATCAAATAAGTACCAATCTGGAATTTCTTGATGATTTTTCTTTGATAACTACTTACTGCGAGTTTCCTGTGTCTATTGATTGATTTAAGCACTTGAATTATTAGATAAATCGTATAAAAGAAGGAAAATAATATGAAAATGGATAAAATAAATAATTCGAGAAAATCGGTATTCGTAAAATCATCAAGAAGTCCTTGAGATTCATGGATCCTCGAGGCTACAATTATAAGCAGTATAAAGATCACTGAAACTGAGGAGAAACTAATGATCAGAAGTATTACATTTCTTGGTGACAACACTGTATCCATTTTAAAAGAATCAAAGAACATCAGTAACAAAATAAGGGAGAATATCATTCCTTGCATGAGGAAAAATATTGATATTCCCGCAATGGCTGGGTTAACATTGAATAATATTAAATGTTGAAGCCCAACAAGAAATAGAAAGGAAACAGCAAATATCAGATATAATATTGAGGGATAACGTAGTGTATAATATTGGTGAATTAATTTCCCAATAAGAATTAAAAATATCACTAAAATTGTTCCTTGAAATAGTAAGAATAGGTGAGGGATCACACTTTAATCTGAAATTAAATGGAAGAAATAGTTTTGTACAGAGCATATTTCCTTTTGGCAAAGTTAACAGCATTTTTCAGATTCTGCTACAAATATTGATGAGGAAAGATTCAAATAATTCAGGGGAATCAATTTCAGGAACATGAGTTTTCTTAGTATTTTCTGTTGATTCTGCTGCTCGATCGAAGTATCCGATGGAATATACATTGACTTCTATTCCAATTTCAAAAAATTCAAGAACTCGTTCAAATGGGATTACAGGATCCCTAGTAGACCATAATACTGAAATTGGTTTATTCCACATTTTGAGATAATTCACTGTGTTCTCTCCTCCAGCGGGCGCAATCAATCCAGCTGAAGTTATTATATCTACGTTAGAAGATAGTAGCTTTGCTGCGAAATTTCCCCCTTGACTTCTACCTATCATTGCAATTGGATTATTATAGCTTTTATCTATGTGATGAAGAAAATCTGTGAGGTAGGCATAGTGATCAGCAGTGCGTAACTTTGCTATTCCATTTATCTTAGACTTTCCATAACCCATTCGGTCCACATAAATAGGATTCACATGCTTCTGAATATAATTATTTAATGGTTTCCAAAATTCAGTATTCTGTGATTTCTTACTTGCACCATGAAGGAATAATACTATAGGCCTATTATCGACTGATATGGGCATACAGTAGTACATTTTACCATATTTAGTATCAAAAAATTTTGATTCTAAAAGGTTCATGAGGAAATTATTGTTAGCCCATACTTAAATGTATTGAGAGGAAATTCTATTTCTTTATATTTATTATTCGTGAGTTGTTTAATCTGCTGTGATTTCTTTTGTTTCCATTATAAGGTCAAATGCCTGCTTTAGATCACTAATTAGATCCTCAGCATCTTCTATTCCCACAGATAATCGAACAAGTGTATCGGGGATACCTGCTTTCTTCCTATCCTCAGGGCTAACAACAAGATCAGAATGTGTTGTAAGTGCAGGTGAGGAGACAAGCGAATCTACTCCTCCCAGAGATACTGCTCGAATAATTAATTCTAATCCATCAACAAATTTCTTTGTCATCTCAATATCTCCCTTGACCTCAAAAGCCATCATTCCTCCAAAGCCACTCTGTTGGCTCTTCGCCAGTTCATGGTCAGGATGTTCTTCATGGCCCAAGTATTTGAGATTTTTAACCATTGGATGATCTCTGAGGAAATCAGCTACTATCCTTCCATTTTCTTCTACTTGTTTCATTCTAATTTTTAAGGTTTTTAACCCTCTACCAAGCAGATATGAATCAAAGGGGCTCATATTTCCTCCAAGATGTACTCGTTGCATTTTAATTGTGGCCATTAGTTCTTGAGTGGAAATGAGAACACCACCAATGATATCGGAATGACCATTGAGGTACTTAGTTACACTGTGCAAGACTATATCCACACCCATTTCAATTGGTCGTTGATTAATGGGGGACATAAAGGTAGAATCAACAGCAGTGAGTATATTGTGTTTCTTACCTAGATCAACAATTGGTTTGATTCCCACAACACGCATGGTTGGATTGGTGGGAGTCTCAAAATAGATCATCTTGGTGTTAGGTTTGATTTTCTCCTCAATATTAGATGCTACAGAGGCATCAACCATATCAACCTCTATTCCCATACTCGGTAACATGTGGGTGAGTGAGCTATGGGTACCACCATACAGAGTGTGATCAGCTATGATATGATCTCCGGCTTTTAAGAATGCAGTAAATAAGGTGTTAACTGCGGCCATCCCACTACCAAAGAGTGCAGCATCCTCTCCTCCTTCCAATTGTGCAAGTCGAGTTTCAACATCTACTGTAGTTGGATTCCCCAACCGGGTGTAAGTAAATCCATGAGGATCCTCTCCAGAGAAGATCCTTGCACCATGATCCATGGTTGGAAAAGCAAATGTTGATGACATATAAATGGGAACATTGACAGGATGATGTTGGCTATCCTTGCCTTCTGTACCACCATGAATTGGAATTGTAGAGAGTCCATACTTTTTATCTTTGTCCATACTATATCACTTTGAAATTTGACGAATTGATTGTGAACAATCACTTTTCGCTACTAGTTAACATAATGCAAAATATATAAACATTTTGCAGATAGTTAAAAAATCCGTGGTTCGGAGCCATTAAATCAATTGATTTTTTTTAGTCTTTTTGACGATTCGTCAAAATCCATATACAATATTAGATAAAATGATGTTTATCATTGTTCTCAAAATAGTAATTTAATACTTATCGAGGTAAGAAGCATTTTTGATCCAAACTAGTCTAGCCCATTAGTCAATTCAAAAAAAATATAAGTGTACAGAATCAAATATTAGAAAATGCATAAAATAAGAATAGGAGCGATACTAGCTTTAACTATCATTATCCTCCTTGGTGGATTTATCATTTACCAAAATCAAAACCAACCTGTGGATATGGAATACTGGCCAACAACTGAATGGAGAATTTCTACTCCATCAAATGAAGGTATGGACACAGATTTACTCAATCACCTCATAAATGAGATTGAAACAGGCGCTCATGGAGTAAAGAGTATGCTAATTATAAGAAACGGAAATATTGTAAGTGAGTATTATCAAAATGACATCTATCAAACCCTGCCCCAAAATGTTTTCTCAGTAACAAAGAGTGTAACATCCTCATTGATTGGAATTGCCCTGGATAAGCTGTTGATCTCTTCTCTAGATCTCACTTTGGGGGATATCTTTACCGATCATAGTATGGCAACAAATGAGTCGATAAAGAAATCCATATCCATTGAGAATTTATTAAAAATGGACTCAGGAATAAGCTGGAGTGAGATTGCTCCTTTTGACCCTTCTAATCTAGAGAATAACTACATTCAGATGATAGGTAGTCAAGACTGGGTTCAATATGTACTCGATCTACCCATGTTTGATACACCTGGATCGTCTTGGATGTATAATACAGGAGGATCACATTTATTGTCTGTTATCCTCTCAGAATATACAAATGTTAATGCAGAAGAATTTGCACGAATAAATCTATTTGATAAAATAGGCATATCTTCTCAACAATTTTACTGGGAAGTTGATCCGGATGGCAGTTCTAATGGTGGAAGCGCGCTTCATCTCACAGCAAGAGATATGGCTAGATTTGGGTATTTATTCCTAAAAAGTGGAATTTGGGAAGGAGAAACTATTATATCTAGCTCGTATATCAGCCAGGCAATCAATCCCATTTGGACTGTAGATAGTAGTAGAAACTATGGTTATCAATGGTGGGTGGATGGCTCTGGTGAGTTTTATTATGCTGCCGGATATCAAGGACAATACATTTTCATCTCTCCTGAAAATAATCTACTCGTTGTTTTCCAATCCAGTTCCTCCACTTATCCTCATCTAGGATTTATGCATAATTACATTCTACCAAGCATTTTGGATTAATGTCAATTTTCTATTACCTTCAAGTGCATAATCCAAATCATAAGCATTATCCATCATATCTAAAACTATTCTATCAAATGCTGATACTTCAAAAATCACATTTATTACAAAACCCTCAAGTTTTGAGTACAGATGGAGACTCCCCAAATCCCCCTTGGTAATTTCTTTGATTTCAGTTGGAGAAGTGACCCCAGAAGGTTCTCCCATTTCTATGACTTGCAAAAATTTCGTATTCGGGAAATTCTAGTTGTGAGTTCTGCTTATGATGATTTTACCATAGAGGAGGATTCTACGTACTCAGACATGTTATTCGAATCCTATCAAGGGATTTTCAATATCACCCCACCTCGTATCTCGCGAGTAAAAAATGCAGCAGATGCCATAGAAGAGGTAAAAGCAAAAAAGTTTGACCTCGTTATAACAATGAGTAGATTGTATGGAATAAATCCCTATGATTTAGGAAAAGAAATAAAGAGGATTCATCCTGAACTGCCAGTAATTCTTTTATTGACCTCGATTACTGATATCATGGCATTACCTGAGAATAAAGAGGGTGTAGATCAGGTATTCCTCTATAATGGAGATAGTTCCATATTCATGGCAATAGTCAAGGCTATGGAGGATAAAATCAATGTAGAAGATGATACAAGGCTTGGAAAGACTAGAGTTATCATTATTGTTGAGGATTCCATACAGTACTATTCCATATTTCTTCCTCTATTATATCGGGAGATCGTATTACAGACTAATAGATTGCTAAAAGAAGGGGTAAATTCTAATCATCGCCGGTTGTTGATAAGAGGAAGGCCAAAAATCTTACTTGCTAGCTCATTTGAGGAGGCTCAAGAATATTATGATAAGTATGCTGAGTATGTACTCGGAGTAATATCTGATATTGCCTATCCTAAAGCAGGAATTAAAAATTGGAATGCAGGATATGATTTGGTCCAATATATCCGCAATATTAATCCATATGTTCCTATGTGTTTACAGAGTTCTGATCTCAAGAATCAACAAAAAGCATGGGAATTAAAAACTACGTTCATCTTTAAAGGGGCTAGAGATCTACTTCAATCAATTTCTAAATTTCTAAACGATTCTCTAGGTTTCGGTGATTTTGTTTTCAGGACAGAGGATGGAGGAGAAGTAAAAGTAGCCAAGGATTTCGAGGAATTCGTTGAGGTTATTGATGATGTTCCTGATTCCTCCATTTTATATCATGCAAGACGAAATAACTTCTCTACATGGTTATTCTGCAGGTCTGAATTCAGATTGGCTGATATGCTTAAGGATCTCCGAGCAAGTGATTTTGGTGGAGCTCATGAACTCAAAATATTTCTAAAAAATTTTATCTATCATGCCTCAATTACAAAATCTCGTGGTATTATAAATGAATTCTCAGAAGATATGTTTGAGGAGGGAATACACTTCAGCAAATTTGGCAGTTCAGGTAGTCTTGGAGGAAAAGGAAGGGGATTGGCTTTCTCAGGTACAGCCTTTGGTTTGCATGATATCGATAGACAGTATGAGGATGTAAAAATTGCAATACCAGATACCATAGTCATCACAACCTACTGGTATGATAAGTTTATTGAGCAATTTGATATGGATCAGATACTAGATCCTGAATTCACCGAGAATCAGGTCCGTGATTTGATTTTATCCAAATCCTTACCTAAAGAATTGCGTAAGTTTATTGATTTGATCGCAAATAAGATTTCGGATCCCATTGCAGTTCGAAGTTCATCATTGCTCGAAGATAGCCAGTATCACCCACTTGCAGGGATATACAAATCATATATGTTGCCCAACCGAGAGAAAAAATCCAAAGATAGAGCGAAAACCATTGCAATGGCCATCAAACTAGTCTATGCATCAACTTTTTCTGATCAGGCAAAAAGTTTTATCAAAACTATAGGTCAAAACCTAGAGATAGAAAAAATGGCTGTGATCATTCAGAAAATCGCTGGAAAAGAATTTAATGGCAGGTTTTATTCCACTTTTTCCGGTGTGGCACGAAGTTATAATTTCTATGCCATACAACCTGTAAAACCTGATGATGGAGTTGCATATCTTGCTGTTGGTCATGGTGAGATCATCACTTCAGGAAAAAAAGTACTAACATACTCACCTAAGTATCCGCAAATACTACCCACACATTCTAATGTTGAACAGAGCCTCAGGTCATCACAATCAGAATTCTATGCACTTGACCTGAACGCAGAGTTTGATATGGAAAAGGGTGAGCAGGCAAATCTAACAAAGTATGATCTAGATCTTGCCAGAAATGAGGATAAAACACTCAAATGGTTGGCAAGTGTATTCGATCCCCAGAGTAATTCCATACGAGACAGTGTGACCTTCCAGGGACCGCTAGTCATCAAATTTCCATTTATTTTGAAGTATAACAGATTCCCTTTGAGTAATATCCTAATAGAGCTTCTTGACAAGGGAAAAGAGGCCATGGGTACTGAGGTTGAATTGGAATTTGCTGTGAATCTAGATTATACAGAAGAGAAAAATCATGAATTTTATTTATTGCAAATCAGACCTATGGTTGTGGATGATATTCCGTTCTCAGAAGACATTCATATTTACAAAGACATTGCGATAATGTATTCTGATAAAGTACTTGGCAATGGAGCTTATGAGGGAATTACGGATATTATCGCTGTATGCCCGGATAGTTTTGATCGAACCAGAACACCAGAGATACAGATGGAAATAGCAGATTTCAATAAGAAGCTGGAGGGAAGGAAATATCTCCTTCTGGGATTTGGACGATGGGGAACTGCAGATAGATTCCTTGGAGTACCAGTCAAATGGCATGAGATTGATAATGCAGCAGCCATTGCAGAGCTTGAATTAGCAGATTATCAGGTAGATCCCAGTTCTGGGCAACATTTCTTCTTAAATATGACTAGCACTAAGAAGCCATACTTCACCATTCAATGGGAAGATTTCGTTCCAGGCTCTAGAACGGACTATCAATCGAAAATTAATTGGAATTGGATTATGGAACAAGAGAAAATAGAAAGCAAAAAATTCACAACTCATTTTAAATTAAAGGAACCACTTAAGATAATGATAGATGGAAAAAGTTCTTTTGGGGTTGTAGTAACTGAATCTGATCTAGTTAAGGATGAACTCATAGAGGAGGCTAATGACAAGACACCCATCGATGAAAATTAATACAGCTATTGACTTGTACAAATATGAATGTAGTTCCAGATAAGCTTCGACGGATATTGGTATTTGGTGGGTCTGGAAGTGGAAAAACTACATTCTCTATTAAACTTTCTATATTACTTAACATCAAAGCCTATCACATGGATGATATATTCTGGTTGGAAAACTGGCAAAGGTTATCTGATAATGACCTTAGAGAAGCAGTGAGATTAATAGTACAGCAAGATTCTTGGATACTAGATGGGAATTACACTCGGACACAGGATTTATCTTTACCAAGAGCTACTTTGGTAATAATTCTGCATTTTCATCCCCTAATCACTGTTTGGAGATTAGTGAAAAGGACTATTTCCAGGAATACCAGATTTCAGTTGGGTACACATACAGATCTACCCAAGAACATTAGTTCTGCAGGAGAAGGCCATATAATTGAGGCTGTAAAGGAATTATCTAAATATTCAATTCAATTTTATTACAATAAATTTCCTCGACTTCAAGAGAGGCTTGATGGGGTTCCCACCCTCGTATTGCATTCACCCTCACAACTGACTGCTTTTCTGCAATCTCTGTCTGAATCTATGAAACCAAAAAAAACTACAGATTAACCATGATCTAATTTTTGACAAAATATTGCTTGCTTGAGACCGTGAAATAAATAAGAATAATTTGTTCTCATCAAAAACATTACGAGAAGATGCAAGATTTAAGAAGTATGCAATAATTGTGAATACATGACTGAAGTATCACTGGCACTAGTCGGTACACATTTAATACCATATATTCTGATTCCTTTGATTGCGTTTGGGATCTACAGGAAGAAGTCCCATCTAAGTAAATTGTTTCATTCCTTCTGGCTTGTTGAAATAGCGTTTCTTCTTCTCATGCTTTCCATGGTGTTTGAAGTATTATGGCATCATTTTGTTCAAAACTGGAATTACCAAAACGAGTTTCATATTCTTAATGGCTTGATGTATGTGTTTATGGTGGCTGGTTTCGATCTAATGGCCATTGGCTTTCATAAAAATAAGCCAGTGGATCTGATATTATGGGTATTGATACCCATTACACCAGTAGCATATTTCTTGGAATGGAAAGAAGTTATCTGGACGATTCAATTAGTTGGTTTATTAATTGTCACCTGGCGTAGTTGGCTAGTACTCAATGATAAAAGGGTATTTCTCTTCCCAATTTTTTCCTTTGTGGTTAATATGATATTCATTGCCCTTCTCTTCTCAACAGGTGATCCAATCTACCATATACTACATGATGTTCTCGGTACATTACTTGGTTTTGCCATCTTTGGCTATCTTATAATTTTTAACGATAAGAGACAGAAATCAGTAGGGTTGATTTAATATTTTTATCGATTTTTTATTATTCCACCATTTTGACGAAATTAATTTGAAGGAATAGATTATGCATAATTTATGGGGTTCAATTTAACCTTCGAGGCAATCATGTCTACGATGGCATCAATACCAATTTTTCTGAGCAGCTTGTTTTTATTGTTCAGATATCGTGATCATCGTGATAAAGTACTTGGAATCATGATTATTGGTTGGTTATCTTTTGGGGTATATGTTCTGATGGGTGGATTATCTTATCTCCTGTTGATTAGAGAACTATTCTATATAAGGACAATATTTTTGGTAATTCTCGCATTTTGTGTAGAGTTATCACTCTCCTTGATTAATAGTAATAAGATAAATGCGTGGATGATTGCAATTCTTACCATGCTTTCAACCATGACTATCTTTTATGCTTTACAACCGCAAAGTGTCACAGATTTTGTCTGGGCTAATGGGGACAGATCATTTGGACATAATGGATTGTTCAGAATCTGGGTGATGATATTAGATATTTTTATTATTCTCAAATATTTGTATTACACATTCAAAATTTACCTCAATGCACCGTCAACCCACAAGTTCTATGCTAGATTGATTTTTATAGGCTCAATCATATTTGGTCCTATTCATATTCTTGTCTTTGCCTTAGGACTGACATTTTATATTCCTTCAATTGGTGATTTTCTAGTGTCTATTGGTGTTGTTCTAACCTCTATATCATTTTATAAACAACCTCAGCTGCTCTATATACTCCCATTTAGGGCACATAAACTGATGGTTGCCAAATCTAATTCTGGTGGAGTTCTATATTGTTATAATTGGAGTAATGAGATGGATGAATTACCAGATTATTTAATAAGTACTGCTTTTGAGGGCTTAACTATGTTTATCAATGAGACGGTGAAACGGGGGAATATACAGGAAGTTACACTGGATAATGCCGTTGTAACAGTGAAATATATAGAGCATTACAATATTTTCTTCTTATTATTTTCTACTGATAGCTCCTATGTTCTCAGTTACGGTCTAGATCAATTCGTTTACAGATTTCTGAAGGAATATGCAGATCATTTTACTCAGACAGACAAACTCGACGATAATGGGAATTTTAAAGCAATGGACAAACACATCCCTGACTGTTTTCCATATATTCCATTAAGGATAGAATAACAAATGGAGATCAAAAATAAATCCCTGGCAAGATCTTATTATTGACAAGGATTGTTGATCTAAGTCTATTTCACTTTTTTGTTCTCTAATATCCAATGAAAGAGAGACAGAACTAGACGTATTGGATTTATCTCAAGGCAGAACTTTTTAATGATACTCACTCTTAATCCTCTAATGATTGTGACCCATCTAGTAAAAACTGGCAGAATCGACCCCAACTCATTAGAGTCAACCTTGATTTTTATACCTATGGAAAACCTCAGAACCTTAAATTTACTTAGAAGGTTCGAGTATATGCTTAAATTTTTAGATCAGCACCAAGTATCAGTTGAGGATTTCACGACAAAGCTTATGCAGATATATCAAATCTTTGAGTTCAGAACTTATTTCCCAGATAATTTAATTTTCAAGCATTTTAATGAAGAATTCTCTATTAACAGCCAACATCATGAATTGCTTAATAGGATTTTGAGTCATTTTTTTGCCACTTTGAAAGTCCCTTACGGGCATGATTGGCATCAGAGAGTAGAGATATCACAGGGAGACTACTTCAAAGGATTTCTTACTCCATCTTATTTCTATTTACAAGCCCTAGAAGATGTGTTGGGTAGGGAAGAGGCCATTCGTCTGTTCAAGAAGTTCACAAGTATGTACATCATTAGTAGGAATATTGAGAACCCCAAATTTGTGAATCTAGAAACCTCCTTTAAGAATGCAATAGAGGATAATGATTCAGACTGGGAGATCTTACGAGGAATGACTGACACAGGAAAATACTTTTATCGCAATAACAATTGTTTATGGATTGATGCTTTAGATGAACTCAAAGATACTGAGTTCAAGTACTTAGTCTGTTGTTATGGAGATTATCAATATGCAACAGAATATGCGAATAAACACATTATTCTCACTATGGAGCATACAATTGCACAAGGAGATCCCTATTGTTCTAGAATGTTGCATGATACAAGAGAGGATTTTGATCTCAGACATCCGAATACGGAATTTTGGGATGGTTTAGATGATTCTCCTTTACTACAAAACGCCTTAACCAACAAGAAATAATAGCACGGGGTGGATTCGAACCTACCGATCTTTGGGTTATGAGCCCAACGAGTTAACCGCTACTCTACCGTGCTCCAATAAAGCCAACCTTTTGATTTTTCATCAAAAGAAGGACTTGCAAATCATATAGAATTTTTCTCACTTAAAAGAAATTCTTTATGAATCATCATATTTTCAAAATTTCACTTGATTTTTGTGATTTTACATACTAAATGGTGATTAATTTATTGACCAAAACCTACTTTTCGGTCATTTTTTATAGATACATAATAATATGAGTGAAATGAATAATTATCCGGTAGTTCGAATGTCACCAACAATTACAACAAATTTTTCTTTTTTGAATGAACACGGTAGAGAAATTGCTGATATTTTTACTGGAATTAGGATAATTCTCATTCTTGAGATAATCAATCTCAGTATTTTCTTTATTCAGCCTTACTCATTGAATACAATTCTAATAATATTATTACTGGCTTGGGTGACTGATGTTCTTGACGGACTTTTTGCACGTCAAGATCGTAATAAACTATCAACATGGTTTGGCCGAAATGAACGTAAGATAGATCTGATCTTAGTTGCAGCTGCACATTTATATCTTGCTCAGTTCATTATTATTAACATCTACTTATATTATATTGTTGGATTTCTAGGGTTCATTGCATTCGTACAAATGATAAAAAATGGTGAAACTGAGTTATTTTATCAAATGATCTACATTACTATCATTTGTGGATACATTATCATAGAGGCCATATTAATCAATCAGTATATTTGGATCCCCACTATATTTTTTCTGATATTTCTCATTATTTTCAATTGGGAAAATTTCAAAGCGAAAGTCATCTATTTCATCTCAGGAGGAAGTATTAGGATTGAGTAATACTATCCAGCTTTTAATCCAGTCTTGAAACGCTATTTGATAACACCTTGAACGGGTATAGAGAAATAAAACAAACAATCATATCAATTTGTGAAGAATTTCCCTTTGTTCACCTTAAAGTTTAATTTACCATATCCGATAGCTATAATGAACACCTTTGAGTTATCTGAATCAACGTGGTAAGCAAGTTTGGGGCAGTAGTGTCTACCGAATTGAGATCCTTACCGAAAGCAAGAGACTGAACGCAGAATTTGCAGGTAAGATGACCCTGTTCGAACGTAGACATGAAGCAAGTACAAAGCTTTTTGAGAATATTGAGATGTTTATAGAATATCTTAAGGAGATGTGGGCCGTTGTATTGCCGAATAGAAACATCCAAGATGCTCGTGTGGCAAGATGGGTGGAAGAATACCTCAATGAGCTCAATATCCAGTGTTCGTATCAAGAAGCTCTTGATGCAATGCGTGGATTGATTGAAGAAGTCGAAACCCTTGAGATTACAGAGGAGAAAAAACTCGAAGAAGATCAAATTCAGAAACTTGTAGAAGTAACAGATGATTATATTATTACAGGTATAACCAAATCTATAAAAGGAGATCTAACAGATCTCTCCAGTATTGAAAAAGTACTTACCAAATTCCTTGCTGATAACAAGCCTACTAGAGATACTTCAGCCAAATCAACAATCTCCTTTAAAGATTCGAATGCCCAGACAAGAGGAATGGAAGAAAACAGAAAAATTGTTTTACCCATTTTGGATGAGAATATTTCACTTTGGACAGGATATTCCAATACATTCTCAGATCCAGTTAAGGAATTATCAATTGTTGATGTCATACCTTATTGTTTCAAATTGGTGAAGGTGGATTGTGAATATGAACATAAAAAATCAGAGAGGCTAACTGAGGCAGGAAGAGAAATCACTTGGGAGTTTGGAGATATTCCTCCTGGAAACAAAATTCAGGTGAATTATGAATTAGAACATAGAATGATACGAACAATCTTGATTAGAGATGATAATGATATCACATTACTCCACATGTTTGAGGATATAAAAAGAGAGGGTCAGGATATTTGGGTAGAAACACAATACACCTTCAGAGAAAAAACTGATGTACTTGAACATGTAAAGATTTTGGACCAGTTCCCCAATAATTTCCAATTTTCATCTTCAACACCTGAGGCAACAGAACCTTTGGGTGTTGTGCGAGAATTTTCAACTGGAGCAGAAGTTGAATGGACGCATAAGAATGTACCAGTAAACACTCAATTCGTGGTTACATACGATCTTAAGGAGAACCAGAAAATATACAGAGATAAAATAATTCTGCAAGATGATAATGATCAAGTTATTGCAGAGGTTATGAAATTGGTTAAACCACTGAATAGGCAAAAAGGGTATGGGATAATATTTGCGATTCAAACATTTGGAACTATTCCTGAGATATTGATAACAGATAGAGTTTCTCAAACCTTTAAAATTGAAGGGGTACATGTGGATTATGGTAATATTGAGGAAGAACAAGGAGACATCATGAAAAAAATTCGTTGGAAGTTGATAGATCTCGAAAAAAGTCAGATTTACATGGCATTCTTCAAATATCTAGGCAGCGATAATCTTGATTTCTCCAATTTTAATATTATAATACCGAATCGAGCATCTGCAATACTTGAACAGGAAACCAACCATAAAGCTGAAAAAATCGTTTTACCATATATCTATCAAACTAAAGTAGATGGTTAACGATACCATATCTCAACCCGACCTTGTATAACTGTATCAAAGCTATAACCATAATCAATAGCAACTTCTATTAGAGTTCCTGCTGCTTCTAGCTCATAATAGGGAATAATCAGATAATTAAAAGTTGTATTGGCCAGATGATCTGTTAATGATCGACCTATATATTCAGAATCTCTTAGTGAATACCAGAAAATCTCAGCATCTGCATGAAAATACGCATTACCCCCGGTTAAAAACCATTGTGAGATGATAATCACACCCGTAACATTTTCTTGATTACCGACATAGATCATGGCATTATTCACATCATCAAATGTCTCGGTATGATATCTGGTAGAATACCCATCAATTGAGACAATAAGTATAAGGATAAGGAAAAAAGCAATAATTGACCTACGGAGCCATTGTTTATTCAATCTTACAGAAATAATCTTCTCTTCCGTTGTAAGGGATTGATGAGCAATTTCTTGATAGACAACTGTTTCGTATATGATTCTGGCAACGAGGATGGTGAAATGAGCCATCAAAATTATCACCAAGATCAAAGCACCAATAGCAAACCGTAATTCCTTATGACTTCCCTCTGCTCTCCATACGTTACTGATGATCATCCAAGAAATAAAGATCGCCCCTATCAATTCAATATAGGCCACTATTTGTTTCCGTTTGATCATGGTAATTTGAACAGAATTCCATCTAAAGCCAATGTATAGAGCAAGAGCAATCATCAATATGCTCATTAGAAAGAGGCCATCACTAAAAATCAAAGCATTTAGGTAAAAGCTTGGAGGATAAAGTCCAAAGAGATCCGAATGTTGTTCTTTAACATTAAACGTGTACCAGTTGATGGGAACCACAAACCACTCTTCAAAATAATAGAAATCAACCATAGCACAGAGTATCCATCCAATCATTCCATCTAGGATCATGAATAGATAGAGTTTTAGCTTGTTATAATTAAATGTGGTAATAACAATTGCAAAAACAAGTATTCCAAGGTCTGTTCTAACATATGTCGATAGACCTAATCCAAAGATAATAGCCAAATGATGACGTGTATTCATGATTATGTCCTCATTGATTAGACGTAAGCCCCAGTACATACCGTAAAAGAGCATAGGCAGAAAGAAAGTATTAGTGAATGGCCTAACTGTATATTCCACTGCTCTAAACCAAATAGATACATATGCAGCTGCAAAAATCCCCGTCCACTCATCACCACTAAGTGCAATGCTGAACTTTTTCACAACAGGAATTAATAATATGGAATTAAATGCCAGGAAGAGCCTTATCAATACTAGAGTCTGAGTATGATAATCAAGATGGAAAGCTTCTCCAAATTGCATTATGGCAGCGAAAATGAGAGGAAATACATAGGATCTAGCTTTAGCATAAGATTCAATAAATGGATTGTTCATCTGAAATTCAGCAGGGATATATGCTCGACCATAAACCACATAATGAGCCATCTCAATGCTTTGAAATATCTCATCTGGATGCACTATCCCAGTAGCTTTCAGAGCTGCTTGAATCCTTAAAACCGCCCCTATAAATAGGAAAAACAGGTATACTAGCTGTTTCTTATGAGTTTCTACATAATCAATGATTGATAATAACAAATCAGAGAATTTTGACTCCTCATCTTGGAGATCTACCATAAGAAGGATGAAAAAATTTACCAATATTATAGTTATGCAATGTAAGTGCGATATTACACAAAATTTCATTTTTTCATCTTATGTGAAATGTAAAATATCAGTACTAGAATATTATATGACTGTAAAACAGAATGATTCATATCTCAAAAAATTAATAAAGTTCTCAGATATAAACCAATTAAGGAAGATTTTATTGACGTTCAGTGGTACCCTCCTAAAACAAATGATAGTATCAAGTTTCAAGAAAATCGATGAAAAAACCGATTACCTCAATGCAATTAATGTATTTCCCGTGCCTGATGGCGATACTGGACTGAACATCTATTCCACTATGAGGACTATTGTTGAGGAATTGGATAAAATCTCTGAAACAGAAGCTTTAACTATAAAAAATGCTAGTAAAGCAATTGCAAAGGGAGCATTTATGGGGGCCAAGGGAAATTCAGGAGTCATTTTATCACAATTTTTTGTTGGATTTGCTAAGTCTATTCAGAATTGTGATGATGTAACAACCATGATTTTTGCTGATGCACTGATTGAAGGTAGTAAACGAGCTTATAAAGCAGTTCTGAACCCAAGAGAGGGAACAATTCTGACCGTTGTCAAAGAAACCGCTGAAGCTGCAAAATTAAAGGCTGAGGAAGGAGCTGATTGGAAGGAGCTGGTTGAGTACTGTTATCAAATTGCTCAAAAAGCGACATTGGATACACCAAATCTAATGGAGGAATTGAAAAAGGCGAAGGTTGTTGATGCAGGAGCGTTAGGTTTTGTTTATCTCATTCAGGGATGGTTGTTTGTCATCGCTGATCAATTCAAGGGACCACGAGTAATGAATTTGCTTGCAGGACTAGAAGGGTTAACAAATGAAGTCGATATTTCACATACCGAAATCAATTATCGTTACTGTACAGAAGCTATGATCATAGCATCCAATTCTAGTGAGCAAGAAATGAGAAAAATGATGGAAAAATATGGTGATTCTTTACTTATAATTGGCAATGATGATGAATTAAAATTGCATGTTCATACAGACACTCCCCAAGAAGCCATCTACACATTCTCATCCTATGGCCAACTTCATGCAGTCAAAATTGATGATATGAAAACACAAGCATTGTTATCTCATAAATGAATACGCTCAAGTGGCTTTGTCAAATGTCTCTGTGCTGATTTTGAAGCATACACTCTTTCACCAATGAACAAGGATCTTCTAGTTCTGACCTTTTCAGAGTTGAATGATTTGTAATTACAAGTTTTGCATTTATAACCTGCTAGAAAACCTGCACTTGTCATCCTTCGAGAACAAATACAAATGGGAGGATTTATTTCAATATGTGATACCAAATCTAAGATTTCCATATATTCAACATTAATTATTTTGGTTTGATCAGATACTGCTCCATGGATATAAATTTGATCTCCTTTTCTAAGGGATTGAGCTTTTCTCGCCAGTTCTTTTGTAGGTTCGAAGAAACGGAGTTGAATTGATGTTGTATGCACCCTTGCATTAAGGAATGTATGCCCACCTTGAATTATTTTTGGATCCGAGGTAATCACAATAGGTGCACTGAAACAGGAATATGAATGCAGAACCTCATTTCTTTTACTCACATGTGCATTAGTTGCTTGGTTGGAAATAAACATCTGCAAATAGGAAATTGGTTCAGATAACTCTAGATCCTGAATAAAATCATATAATTCTTGTTGGTTATGCCCCCTGATACCACAAAATACAGGATCAGGCCCTGAAGGTGCAATCAACTCACGATGTCCATCTACAGATGAGAAAGTAGATGGATACTTCTTAACTATTGATTTTAAGTTTTCAAGGTTGAGAACACGTGGTGATCCACAATTAGATAAATCACGATACGCAATCACCTCAAACGTGAAATCTGGTAATTCAGCACTAATTGCAGCCAAAGCACCTATTAATCCGTTACTACCCTCTGGCCAGATTAAAAGAGGATTGACTAATTGAATTGCTTCATCCAAGGTAACTACATGTTGTACTGCTCTCCAGTATAATTCGGAAGAAATATTATTTCCAGCTATAGCAAATCCAGGCAGTTTACCATCTTCAATGGAGTATCTTTTGTAATCAGCATCAATTATGGGTATACACAATCTAGATAATTCTTCAATTGTCAAATCAGTTGAGATGATGAAGGCAATTGCAGCATTTCCCCGGGTTTTACTGGGGATATTTGGGTTCAATCGTATCAATCTGGGAAGAACTAGCAGTTGCACCTTATGTTTCTGCAAGAGTTCAATTAATCTCACCGCAGTCCAGGTAGTACAACCACCAAGAGGAGAATCTGTTGAATCCAAACCGATTCGATAGATGTGCATACATCAAGGATACTAGCTCAGATATAATATAGTTGGGAAATTGACCACTTGAATGGTGAGAAATTTTATATCTGACTAGCCAATTCAAATCGGAATATATCCACCATTCGTTCCAACTCAGCTAGAAAATCAGGAGTGACAGTTGTATGTTTTCTCGAAAAGATAGTTTTCTTTCTAAGCATGTACACATTTGTCCATACATCTGGTCGAGATAGAAATGATACTAACTCGTCATTTTTGAAGTATTTTTTTAGCTCTTGAGGCTCTTGTCTGAGTTGAAGAAATGCAAATATCGAGGTATTATAATAGAGGCCTGCATTTTTGCATATTTCTATGGCAACCGTCTCAGCCAGTTGTTTGGGTTTTTTATCCTGAAATCCAGTATATAATTTCACTACTGTAGAGATGATCCCACGCTTAAATGAGGTTTGTATACTATAATTAATATCCCATTCTTGTACAATATATAGCCGTATCCGTCTTCTGAGATCACTGAACAAGAAAATTAACATCAAGACCCACATAGATTGGATCAGAAAGAAGGATATTTGATCCTCAAATATCATTCACGTTCCTCCATTTGCATCTCAACCCAAACCATAATCTGACCATGTAACTCATGAGCCTCCAATACATCATCACTGGTAATTTCTACACTTGAGAATCTAGCTTTCTCATACATACTCGTAAGTATTGAGAAGTATCCTGCAACAGGAGGCCCGGGATTAAGAATAATCTTGCCAGCAAATTTTGTTGGTGAGAACCACTCTGGAGCTTTTCCTTTTAGTTTCTCAAGAGCAAGACTTGCATCTACATAATACTCCATAATTTTTTTGTTTGTTGCAGGTAAATTCTTGTGATATTCCACCTCCTTGGCAAATTGGATATTGGGTAGCATCCTGTCCTTTCCAGAAAGAAAATAGATGATCACAATACTCAAAGCAATAAACATCAATCCCAAGATAATAGCCAATACCATTGGAGGTAATCCTGATGAAGCAGCATCCTGAACCATCGATTCAGTAATAGTAGGATCTCCATTCCCAGTATTTATCGTTGTGTTGGAGATTGAAGTTTCAGCCAGTGTATGTTCTGAAATTATAGTACCATTATTTGGTTCAGGTTCATTGCTGGCCATACCCTCAAAAATACTTAAGGTGATTACTAAAATGATAATAAAAAATGCAGGTATTATCGTCATCTCAAATTTATTCGGATCAGCTCCACTAGCGCGTAGAAGAGAAATGATAGCAATATAACTAAATGCTATGAGAGAGATGTAAAACACAAAAGGATCCACACTGCTTGATGGATTGCTATTAGATAAACTACCTATAGCAATGGCAACAAGAAGCGTGAATAGTAAAATGAGAATAACCTTACGTCTATCTCCTAAAAAAGGGATATGTGTTACATCAATAGGCATGGCTCATATTGACTCTTGCTGAGACCTTAAAATAGGTTATCATTTTTTCCTAGCTATGAAGAGTGTCATGGCCAACTCAGATCTATGTGTGATATTATCAAAGCCATGAGTACCTAATAATTCACTTAATTCATTAATGGAAAAAAGTGGATTCTCCACTGGATCAATTTTCCAAACTGATTGTGATACAGTTCTGGTCTTAATCATTTCATTGAATATATGAATCACAAGATTTGGAAGATTATCAGTGGGTTCAAACAAGAAAATGTGTCCATTTGGTTTGAGCATCCGATAAAGCTCTTTGAGTGTATCCTCCGTATTATAGCGATACAAACTTAGAGTATTAAATATCAGATCTATACTCTCATCTTTTGGTAGTAGATCATATGGGGTCTCACTCTCAATAATCTGGATTTTATCCCTATCTATCTCAATGAGTTCTTTATCAGCACCAGGAAGTGAGATAATTATGGGTTTTTGAATCCCTTCATCTCCAATATTGAAAGGATGGTCACAGCTTTTACACATATCAAGCAGGAGAGGGAGGTTTAAAGGAGTAGGGCTTATACTGAGTATTTTGAATTTACGCAAACACCCAAGGTTAGGAGTAAGAAGATGAAGCATTTCACGTAATGCCTCATCGGTGAAAATCTGATCCCTTAAAAACGATAAAATGTACTGAACAAAGAAATATAGCTCCTTCTCTCCACGTTGCGAACATGATAATTGTTTGGTATTTTTCTTCTTATCTCTTGAAGAAACCAAATAGGGAGCTCCATCTCCTTTTCCTTTTTCCAAATTTTCAATGATTCTATAAAATTGTGATTTAGAGAGTGAAACATTTGGATATCTGTTCGAGATAAAATCGTAAATTTCAGATATTTCAGTTAATTTATAATAATGAATACATCTCAAGATCTCTATTTCCATGAAATGTAAATTTAGACCAAGAAACGGCTCAGACCATTTCTCCAGCAAACTCTTTGACCCAAACACGATGATATTCAGATGACCTAGTAAAAAGACGATTATAAAGGTTGATATATTTGCATGTTTGCGAATGCAAATTATATCAAATAATAAATGTATATTTCAGAGGTTTTAATCAAATAATTATTGTTATTTTTGGAGATAATATTTTTAGATTTATTTCGCAAATATAAGAATAATTTATTACACAAAATGATAATTTATATATTCGAAGGAGCCAAATACCATAATGAGTAAAGGAACGAAAAAACTCAAGGCAAGTCCCAGCAGACTGAAGCATATTATTGTGCTAATTTTCTGGATTGCCATTATTGCCGGAAGTGCAGCTATGGGTGCACGTGAAGCATTGACTGAGGATGTTGAGAGTGCCACTGAGATGGTTCTTACAGAATCTGAATCCATGTCCGGAAGTGAGCTGTATGAAGAGAGATTCAACATCACAGCCGATGATCTGACACATATTGTAATCATGCAATTACCTGACGATGAGAGTTTTCTCTCTCCACAGTGGAGAAATTATACTTTCTTTCTCGTTCAATATCTAAATGATACTTTGTTTGACCTCGGGTATGATCAGTTTATCACAGAAAGTTTCCTACATCTCCTTGCAGTGTATCAGGATAACCCAGAGATGGATGCATTTGGTAGATCGTTAGTTTCAGATGATGAGAATACTGCTCTCTTGAATATAGTTGGAACTGATATGTCATTTATTGATGCAGAAGAGATCTTGCGAGAGCATCTCGAAACAATACATGAACTGCTCAATGTAGAGGATTTGGAGCAGGAGATCTACGATCGTGCTGAAGCATATTACAATGAAATCATCGCTTTTATGACGTTTCAAGGAATTCCTGCGCAATTTCACCCTCCAATTGATCTCTACATACATTCTGTTGCAGAGATGAAAGATAAGGTTGAGTTCATCGTAACTGGTACTGCTGCAAATATGCTTGATACTTTGGATCTGGCCAATGAAACTTTTGAACAATCAGAGGTTTATGCAGTGATTGTAGCAGTTATAATTCTATCCATAGTGTTTAGATCACCACTGGGAATACTTATTCCACTTATTGCAATGGTTGCGTCACTGCTACCAGCATACTTGTTAACCACATGGATTGCACAAACTGGATTGTATGGAGTAAGTGATTTTCTCCCAGCAATCATAGGTATGATTGGTATAGCTGTAGCTATTGATTATAATCTATTTAGCCTAGTACGATTCAGAGAGGAATTCAGAAAAAGAAAAGCAGAATTACTGAACAAACGTAGATGGGATAAAGAGCACATCAGACTTGCACAAGAGGAAGCTGCTGCCAGGACCAATAAAACAACGGGTCAGGCAGTGATGTACTCTGGGTTCACTGTTATTATTGGATTCTCGTCATTACTCGTTTTAGGTTCGGATTTCACCCTAGGTATGGCTGTGGGTGTATCTATTGCAGTAGCAATTTCCATTCTGACAGCTAGAACTCTAACACCAGCTCTACTTGCACTCTTTGGAAATGCTCTGGACTGGCCTGGAATTATGTCTGGTGCCAATAAACAGGTAGAGGAGCTCAGAGGCCAGAAGAAACACAAGAAAACCATCTGGGAGAATTGGTCGAAAACTGTAATTAACAAACCCTTAACCTTCTTATTCATAGGATTGTTAACTATGGTACCATTTGTTGTACTCTCTTTTGAGACTGACTTGGGATTTGATATGGTCAAGATGCTCCCATTAGGTAAAGAAAGTCGTGATGGATTTGAGATTATGCAAGAAGAGTTTGATTTTGGTTCCATTAACCCTATGTCCATAATTATTGACCTAGGGGAAGATACAGATTTCTTTGCCATGGATGATGAAACAGCCATCAATATTATCGCGTCGTTAGGAGAACTATCGGATTGGGCTTTATCAATGTCTGAGGAACGTGAGAAGGATGGAACGATCCTGGAAATCGATACTTTTGCTACATTCAATACCATCAGTATGGGTAAGGATCAAGTAATCACCTTGGATTACCAAACCTTAAATGATGCTCTATTTGCAGTAGAAAACCTTCCATCAACTGATCAAATACCAGCAATCAATCAAACCACTGGATTTCCCATCACTTATCCCAATGGATCACTGGTAATGATTGAGAATCCATATCTGCCTATGTATGAACAAGCAATGAACATGGTGAATCATATGAAGGGATATATTAATTTTGAACATGGTAACAACACCATCAAAATCGATATGACCACCCAGTTAGATACTGGCTCACCTCAGTCCATGGATTTAATAGACATCATCCGTGAAAAAGTCAAGGAGATTTTTAATGATGGTGATAATTATAAATTCGGCATTGTAGGCATATATACAACTGGTTTATCAGCCATATTTCTTGATGGTATGAATGATATGTATGCAGATGTACCAGAAATGATAGTATTAGCAGTAGCACTAATCTTTCTAGCTCTGTTAATCCTTTTCAGAAGTATCGCATTACCTATTAAAGCTATCATTACTATCTCTGGTTCAATTTTATTTGGTCTCGGTTCAATCGTGTTGGTTTTCCAGTATGGATACTTCAACCTAATTGAGATCTTTGGTGTGACACTATTTGAAGCCGAAATAGTAGGTTTGACCTACTTCCTACCTGCATTCCTCTTCACTACTATTCTTGGACTTGGCATGGATTATTCCATCCTAATTATTAGTAGAATTAAGGAAGAATACTTGAGAACTGGTAAGATGGACGAAAGTGTTGGAGTGGGTATTTCTAAAACAGCAGGTGTTATTACCTCAGCTGCACTTGTGATGATCGCAACCTTCTTGGTTTTTGCAGGTAGTCCAATGATAATAATGAAGATCATGGGTCTGGCAATGGCTATTGCTATCTTTGTTGATGCCACCATAAGTCGAATTATTCTACTTCCAGCTGCTATGAAATTGCTGGGAGAGTATAACTGGTGGATACCTAAATGGTTGGATAAAATACTACCTAAGATAGAATTGGAACATTGATCCTATAATCGTAATAAATTAATAAATTTCACATAATAAAATAAAAACTGTATAGCTTTATATATGAAATTATCCTTTAGTAGTTAGTGACACTGTTATTGCGTCTGGGAGAGAGTATTGATAAGTTCTTGATTTCAATCTTTGAGCATTTCATCAATCTACTGTTCCGTGGTGTGTTGTAATGGGATATTCACCTACATAAGGGCATATAAGTAAGGATGTTCAAGAAGAACTATGGATCTTCTTATATCATCCTCTTGTCATGACACAATTCTAGCTCATGCTATTTCTTCCTATCCAGAGGAAGGCTGTGGCTTACTCATCGGTAAAGCAAATAGAATAGTAAGAATGAGACCCATGACCAATATAAGTCCAAATAAAAGAAAAAAATACCTTCTAGACCCTTTAGAGTTGATTGCAGTTGAGGATGAGCTTACTGATGAAGAAATTGTTGGGATTTACCACTCTCATCCAGATCACCCTTCAAAACCATCAGAAACAGACCTCAAGATGGCTTGGCCAAATCTGAGTTATGTGATAGTTTCTGTATATAATATGGAAATACAGGATATTCAGTGCTGGAAAATAGATAATGATATCTTAAAGGAAGAAAAACTTGTGAAAATCTGATAGAAAATAAGATCAGAGAATAGGATTATTCCCTGTTTTTACCATATCAGTTCAAATATAAAGATGCAATTCAAGGGATAATGCCCTATGACTCATCCAAATTCAAAATATATTACCTAGTCATCATGGCTTTCTTCTACTTAGGTCAGGGCTATTCACTAGGATCGATGGTATTATTACTTCCCTTATACATAAAAAACGAGTTTGTCATGAGTTATGCTAAGGCTACAGCCATAAGCACAACCATTGTAAGTCCGTGGTATGTAAAGTTTATTTTTGGAATGATTACAGATAACTATCCAATTCGCAATTTTGGAAGACGTAAACCGTTTCTGATAATTGCAACTGCATTCAGTGCATATGGATGGTTAACTATTGGTATTCACTCTGCGGCTACCCTGGGGTTTTTCATCTCAGGATTCGCTCTGGCAACTGGTTCTGCGCTCGCAGATACCGTTATTGATGGACAGATAGTAGAGATCACTCCAGATGAGTATGCAGGAAGAACACAAGGAGTAGCTTGGGGTGCTCGAGGTTTTGGAATTGGAATGGCAGCAAGTCTCTCCCCTTGGTTAGTTGACCACATCAGCTGGCAATCCATGTTTTCTCTAGCATCTGTATTTGGTATTTCCATATCAATTATCGTACTCATTCTCCCCCAGATAGAGTACACACAATCAGGAAGAACATTGAAAATAATAATTGGTGAATTACGTGAGTTATTAGTTGAGGATCAGCAGTATAATTTTGCTGACCGAATGCAATTTATGGTACTCACCGGTTCATCATTAGCAATTGTTCCTATCCTTCCCATTATAATGGAAAAGGAATTCCTATTTGATTACTCTACTATCGGCTTAGGATCGTTATTCTTTGCAATAGGTTCATTAATAGGTGCTGTATTAAATGGCTTTATTTTTGATACTCATGATACACGAAGAAGTTTCAGCTTCCTTAGTTCATTATTCAGCCTAATCTTGCTATTTGGTCTAGTATTTATTGTCAGTGATTCAAGAGTACTTCAGATGAGTTTTCTTATTATCATTGGATTGATTACAGGGGCTTATGAGGCTTATCAGTTGAAAACCATACAAGAATCGTCATCCAAAGATCACGAGGGTACAATATTTTCCATATATACCAGTTTATCAAATCTAGGTCAATTTCTTGCAGGTGGTTATTTATTGGTAAGTCTTGCAGAATTAATGCAAGTATCTCTATTTATTCCTATATTACTTTGTATTCTTAGTCTATTTCTAGCCATCAAACCCATTTCGGATTTTAAATTTAGCAAGAAAGTATGAATTTGTAGCCAAAAAAAAATAATTATATCAATAAATTAATACAAATGTAAGGTTCTTTTGGAATTAATGACAGATTTGAAAGGTTTCAAACCACTTAAGAGTTATACTGATGTTGAGATCCAACTGGGATCTACTGAATTGAAACGAGGATTTGCAAAGATGGTACAGCATGGAGTAGTAATGGACGTAACCAATCCCACCCAAGCAGGTATTGCAGAAGATGCTGGTGCTGTTGCAGTAATGGTACTGGACAAACTGCCTGCTGATATCCGTGCGATTGGTGGTGTTGCTCGTATGGCCACAACCTCCGCCATACAGGATGTTATGGACAATATATCAATTCCTGTAATGGCTAAGGCTAGAATTGGTCATACACTAGAAGCACAATTGCTCCAGGAGATTGGTGTAGATATGATTGATGAATCTGAAGTACTCACCCCAGCAAATCAAGCCTCACACATTTGGAAATGGCCCTTCACTGTGCCTTTTGTTAATGGTTGCAGAAATCTTGGAGAAGCCCTCAGGAGAATAGAAGAGGGAAGCGCAATGATTAGGACAAAGGGAGAAGCAGGTACTGGAGATGTTCAAGAGGCTGTTCGACACATGAGAGATGTACAGCTAGGAATTGCAGAACTAGTTTCACTCAAGGATAATGCTCAGGAATTGATGATCAAGGCAAGAGAGATGAAGGTAAGTTATGAGACAGCACTTCGTACAGCAGAACTAGGGAGACTACCCGTTGTGAATTTTGCAGCTGGCGGTGTTGCAACTCCTGCAGATGGTGCTATGATGATGTTGATGGGCTCTGATGGCGTATTTGTTGGTTCTGGAATATACAAGTCAGAAGATCCAGAGAATCGCGCTGCTGCAATTGTATATGCTGTTACTCACTGGAATAATCCCGACAAAGTTCTTGAAGCTCAATCAATGGTAAATGAAAAGCTCTCAATGCCTGGAATCGATGCTTTCAAGATGCAAGAAGATGAGAAGATACAATCAAGAGGATCCACTATTTAAATATATATTCGGTAGCATAAGAGTTAATAAAAGGATAATAACTCCAAAATGACCTGTATATAAGAAATATTTCGATTTCAAATATGCGTATTTTCCTACTAGAACTTTTTTTGATGAATTTTGCAAGAGATTAATGCTAGCATTTTTATATTTTACTAGGATTATAAATAAATTAGAGAATGCTGCGTCATATCACTATCATCTCAAATGATGGCATCACCATATATCACAAGTCCTATGTGAAGGATGATGGATTGGATGACGTATTATTCAGTGCTCTTTCAGGTGCTATCATTGCCTTCTCAAAGGAGCTCGGAGATGAGCTAAACTCTATTATCATGAAAAAACAGATGATATATTTCAAACCACTTACAGATAATATTATCATCTTTTCATTCGATTCAAATAGCGGAATTGATCAAAAAGAGCTTGAACGTAAACTCAATATAGCGGTTCAATCTAATACGATAAAAACAATTTGCTCATTAGGCATTTCACAGGCCATTAACAAGCAATTGGATATGGAATTGATTAAATTATTTGACCTTGATAGTGAAGAGCATTATGAACATGAAGCAGAAACAGTTGTGGAGGCCATGTCCATAGAGGAACTTACTGGTGATGCATTCTTAGATGCACTAAGCAAATTGGATAATATCTGAGATATTGATTGTGAATCTACCCTAAACCGTAAAAATATTTCAAATTATATGAGATTGATGAAGACCATTGGAATACTTGGTATACAAGGCGCAATAGTGGAGCATGAGCAAGCCTTACGTAGAGCTGCTGCAGATCTGAGGATGGAAATTGAGATTCTTCACATTGTGTTACCAGAGGAATTAGATAAAATCGATGGAATTGTTATGCCTGGTGGTGAGAGTACAGCAATGATACTCATTGGAAGAAAAAATGGCATGCTGCAAGCTGTGAGATCAAAATTGGAAGGTGGTCTGCCTGCATTTGGTACTTGTGCAGGTGCAATACTCATGGCAAAATCAGTGAGGAGAAACGAAGAATCTCCTGAATCAGAAGGTGCATTCCCATTTTTAGATATTAACATCCTTAGAAATGGTTATGGTAGACAAAAGGACTCATTTTCTACACATTTACTATCGGAGTATTTTGGTGAAGAACCGCTCCCAGCAGTTTTCATTCGTGCACCTATTATTAAATCAGTAGGAGATAATGTTGAGACACTTCTTACTTTTCAAAATCACCCAGTTCTTATAAAACAAGGTAATATCTTAGCCTCCACATTCCATCCTGAATTAACAAATGATAGTCGTATCCACAAGGAATTTTTAAAACAAATTTGAAGAAATGATGTATTTCCATTCTGAAATCTATAAAAGGATTGAATGATCAAGCTTAGTTAGACCTGAGGTAGTAAATTGTCACAATTCATACCAATAAAAGAGGAAGGAATCGATCCCATCAACCATGTTAAACCATACATGGGAGATTTATCAGATAAGGATATTGCCACCCTCATTGGAATCATTCTTTTTGTTAAGGATGTTAAAATCAAGTTGTTGGAACAGGTACTTGAACTGCCTAGACTCGATGTGGAGGAGAAATTGGGAAGAATCATGCAGAGTGATTTTTGTGAGGGTGAATTCACGCGTACTTCATTTATCTTGAAAAAATTGAATTATAGCATATTACAGCAAACGCCCCGAATGGACCTAGAAGAATTGACACTCCTTGCATATATCAAGGCTAGATATATTGTCTCATTATCAGAACTCGAACAAGCATTCTCTCTTAATTATGAGGCAATAGTACAATATATTGCTAGGTTCATTGCTTGGGGAGTTATTTCAGTTGAATTCAATGATAATGAAACGTTCAATGTTATCGTGTATTATAAGTTAGAGAAAAAATCTGAGGATGAAATAGGGGATATTGAAAAGCAACTAGTAGGATATGTCAGGTTAAAAGAATCGGTTTCACTAAATGGCATTGCTGATGCACTGGAATTACCTGAGCATATTATTCAAATCAACCTTGTAGAATTAATACTTTCTGACCTAATACTTTGCAGTTTTGATATATCTTCAGGTATTCTCAAAAAATTTGAAATACAAGTGAAAATCAAGAATTTTCTTATTCCTTTTCATCAGAGAGTACTAAGCATGATGAGTAATGAGGAAAGGATGATAATAGGCCTCAGTTGTTTACAAAGAGGAATTAATCTTAAAGAGATCGCAAATTTTATGAAAATGAAAATAAGTGAGGTCTTAAGAATAGTATCACTAGTAAATGGTACTCGTGAATTTGAATTCAGAATGAATGAACGAGATCAATTAATTCCGATAGCTAATCCGAATTTTGATACAGATAAAACAATTGAAGAGATAGATCGAAATTCTCTTATTTCCTATAGGTCATTACTTGGATTAATTCAAACCAAAAAGAAAATCTATCTATCAGAAATTTCTGATAGAATGGAAATCCCCTATCATAATGTGATGAAGGGGATTATTGACCTATATCTTCACGGTTTCATTGATGGTTCATTAATTTCAATGAAATTCTTCAATTTGAAAACAACTAGGGCCATATCTCAGGAATATGTCACCTTTGAGGATTGGGAGAGAATAACTATAGGAGCACTTATCTCAGAAGGAAAGGTATCCATGGCTAAACTCGGAGCCCTATTGGAATTAAATAAAGTACAAACTCAGGAACGAGCACTGGCATTCATATCAAGAAATATCGGAGATCCAGATATCTCAAACGCATTTTTAACCATGAAATCTCAACCGAGAATTCCTCCTCTGATACAGCTTAATAATCTTGATCTAGTAGATCAACAGATATTCTGCTATTTGGTAACAAATAAGGAAGTACCACTTAAGAAACTTCGTGATATCTTCAATTTATCAAATATTGAAATATATAGACGGGTATATTTTCTGAGTGGTTCTGGATTACTTAGAATAAAAACCCATAAACAAGTATTCACAATACTTGAATTTTATGAAAATATCCCAATAGATTCTATTGAAACATTGGATCATGATCTTAGGTTGTTGATACTAAATCTTGAGAAAATCGTAGTTCACCGTATCAAATTATCCAAACTACAGAAAATTCTTGATTGGACATTTGATGAGTTAAATTTGGATATCTCATACTTGATAGGTTTTGGATATTATCAAGGATACATAAAGGATAAGAAATTCATTAGGACAAGAGGATTGTACAAATTCAAGGAGAAGCCAAAATGTTTTGAATGTGGCACTCTGTTAACAAATTTCAGAGAACCTTGCCCAGAGTGTTTCAACCCTCCACCTGAATGTAGTGTATGTAGAAGTAAAATGAACAGCTCTGAAAAGATAGTAATCTGTCCACATTGTTCCAATCCATCTCATGATACCCACATACGTGAATGGCTAAAAATTAAGAAATTCTGTCCAATTTGCAGAAACCAGATCAATGAAGATGCATTACAGCCACTACTATTAACCCAATAGGAAATTTGTGACAACCTATCTACTACAATATCGATTAGTATTTATTTACCGAGTTTTTGCACACAATTATATAATCTCAATTTAGTGAGTTGTGATAATGAAGTTAAAGTTTGTACTGCTATTAGCTATGTTGTGTCTAAGTAGCTTACCCATGACACCAATTTATGCTCAGACTGCTGGAGAAGTTCCTGCAGCTGAGTTCGTCTCTATTACTCCTGATGGAACACCAGCAGGTAGTTTCTTTTACAATATTAACGAAACAATAACCATCACTTACACTGCAGATAGGTTCGATGTGGATGGTGTTAAACTTCTGGGAACTGGCAGTAATTTAACAGAAAATATCAACACTGCAATGAACTTAACCAAAGTATCAAGTTTTCAAGGAAAAAGCACCTATTCAGTGGATATTAATGTCAGCTCATATACGGAGTTCTATGCCTATGCGTGGAGTGTATCCTTTGATAACGGTACAAATGAAGAATTTGATCGATTTGATGGGTTGGATGCACATCCACTCTGGATTATTGATGGTCCTCAGTATCCAAAATTCTCAACTATTCTTGGAGCAGAAGCTCGAAATGATCAATATTACGCTCCAATAGGTAAGGAGGTAACGATCAGATATACTGTTGTTGATCCCCATGATAATCTTACCTTGACCCTTGCTTTAGGGAATAATGCTACTGAGCCTTTCAGCTCTATTGCCACAAAAATAATCATGAGTAATGTTAGCAGATCAGGAAATATCAATACTTATGAGTACAATTATACACTGACCCAAAGAATGGTATTCTTCTCAGCCTATACGGAATATGGTTGGGAACGTGAAGCTATTAACCCTGAAACTGAAAAAGTTCACATACTCACTAATGGCTTCTCCTTTACCAAGGCCTTCTCAGAAATTACCTCACAGTATACTGATATCGATCATATCAAACTCAACGTTACAGCCTATAACCAAACTGATGATGATGCATTCTATGTACGTTACAGATCATTCAATAATGACAGCGATAATGCTGAGGCAACTAACTGGACTATCAATGCATTCCCTGCAAATATTAGTTACAGTTTGAACAATGATTCAAATAATTTCAACACTACAGAACATGTTTATCAGTATGATTTTGGGACTTTTAATGTTTCACAAGTCGTAGAAATACAAGCATTTGTTGAATTCAAGACTGGTATCTATAATGAATCAGTACCCGCTCGGATTACTATTCAAGATTCCAGACCAACTATAGATATTCTAAGTGGTAATTATACCATTTTGAATAAGCAGAATGCAACAATAGAGTTCAAATTTAGTACTATCCGTGGAGAAATACTCAATGCAACACTCACCTCAAATTATACAGCTGAAATTGATATAACTGACAAAATCAATGGCACCGTATCATTTGGTAATGAAACGATAATTAATGGAAATCATTCTGCTTGGATTACTGCATTCAATGATCTAAACAGATCACGAACTGTATTAGTACTGTTTCATATAGATACAATTCCACCAACAGCAAACTTCGCTGCCACTAGTGAAACAAAAACGGATAGCAAAGGGAAGATCACTATTTTCTTCTCCTTTGCAGATGCTGAAGCAACTGGAAGTGGTGTGAAATTCGCAGAAGTTGATTTTGGAGATGGTATTGCCATAAATGCTACAGATCTAGATCAAGCTAGTCACGTCTATCGTAAAGGTGGATATTTCATCATTACATTGACCGTTTTTGATAAGGCAGGTAATTCCTTCAGTACTGAGATAGAAGTGCTCTCTGAATATATCCCACCTACAACAACTACTGATTCCCCAATCAACTTAGTATTCACTGTTCTTGGAATTGGAATAGCTGTCATTACGGCTAGACGAAGAAAATATTAATTCAAGTTGAATTAGAACATGATAAATACGAACAAAGAATTAACATAGTAATGAGATTTATCAAACTATTTTTACTTTTAATAATCCTATGTATGAGCCAATCACAAGTACAAGCAGCTCCTATACCTCTAGATAGGAAGTTTGTTTTGACTTCTAGTATGAATAATATTGCAGAAGATCTTAAAACTGCAATTCTTGAAAATAGTAAGCTTGTAGATAAAAATAATAATCACATAGCAGATTATCTAGAAAAGGTTAATGATCAACGCGATTTGATCGTATTATTTGATGATTTTGCATCTTTGCCTCATTGGATAGAAGGGATAGAAATCTCAGAGACATATTCTTCCATACCAGCACTGCGTATTCAAGGTGATGCTCAAACAATTCAAATACTTTCACAGATGAATGGAGTTGCTGTTATTGAGGAGAATTTGGTAGTAACTAAACATCTTGCCTACTCATCAAATCAGATTGATGTACGAGAGGGAATTTGGAGCATGGGGTATACAGGGTCAAGTGAACAGACAATTGCTATTCTTGACTCAGGAATTGATTTTACTCATTCAGCATTTACTGGAAAAATCGTAGCTAGCTATAATGCATTGAATTCCAATCAAACTGCACCTATAGATCTTGATGGACATGGTACACATGTAGCAGGAATTGCGGCAGGTTATTATGGTTCAGGAAATACAATTACACAAACATCTAGAGGTAAACTACCACCTGATGGAAATTTGTATCTTGATATAACTGTTGCAAATATTAACCAAACTACAACAATCTCGGCTGGATTGGATTGGGCAGAAGAAGGTTCAGATAATCCAGGGTCAAGGGCTGGCATCTATATTTATGATTCTCAGACCCTAAGTCCATGTATTGGGTGTTCCTCATCTAGTCAAACTGGACTTTTGGAAGATACATTTAATTTGCCTCCTGGAGATTACGTTGTAGGGTTCGGTAATGTTAATGGAGCACAGGATCAGACTTACGAGGGTTGGGTCACCATGCCAATTGATCCACAGCTCCCTAGTCAACAATCAGAAGATAATTTTCCAGCTCATGCAGGAATTGCGTATTCTAGTAATATAGTTGCTGTAAAGGTACTTGATGATGAAGGAACTGGATTTTTATCAAATATTCTCAATGGTATCGATTGGGTGATTGACAATAAACAAGCATATAATATTGTTGTTGTAAACCTCTCACTCGGTATAGAAGGAGAAATCTCATCAACTCTTGATAGTGCTATGACTTCATTTGTTAATAATGGTATTCTACCTGTTGTATCAGCAGGTAATTCAGGTCCAGAAAGTGGTGGGATCTACTCCCCAGCATCTGCAGAAGATGCTCTGACTGTTGGTGCTGTAAATAGATTCAATGAGATTGCATATTATTCTAGTGTTGGATCGTATGCAGTTAATTTCAATACTCGAAAACCGGATGTTGTCGCACCTGGAGGCTCCTATTCTGCAGAATATTTGAATTTTGAAACAGGATATGCTGAAGGTGCTGGACTCATCCTTTCAGCAGATAGTAATCTAGTTGGAATGAATGTAGTAGAAAATGATCTTGTTGGATATCAGGGAACATCTATGGCAAGTCCACATATTGCAGGATTAGCTGCACTTTTAATACAGAAATATGTTGAGAATAGTAATTGGGAGTGGAATGCCCAATCTGTTAATCGCATCAAACAGGCAATTCTTGCAGGAACATCAGAAGTAGCCAATATTGGGAATGATGGAGGAGAATATCAAATCGGCGTTGGTATGGATCCATCGCCTTCAATTAATAGAAATCAAAAAGATTACGTGGAAGGTTGGGGACTCGTTAATGCTAAAGCTGCATATAATGCATTGGTACCGACAACGAAATTCGGGGAGAGAAATGTAACTATGGAACTTCAAAATCCCTTTGGAACAAAAGTTAGTAGCTATACTCTTTCTGCAAAATCAGGGAGAACTTATTCATTTAGTGCGAAAGTACCAGAGGGGGCTGATGTGGATCTACTTATTTTTGAGGTTAATAATGCAAATCATGGGGAATTGACCATAATGGCCAGTTCAATTAACAGTTCTACAAATGATGCAAACAATGATGAAGCAATTTCATTCGATGTCGCTCAGGACACGGAGTTAATACTCGTAGCAAAACTTGTGCAGAGTAGTAACAATGCTGATGTTATTACGATTAATCTCACTGATCCATTATATCAACCTGAGGTGAATATCATTGCACCACTCAATAATACTTATACAAATGAGAATCAAATCGGTGTTGAATTCACCTCTGCTTCAGGAAAAGCGGAGTTAATCCTAGATCATGTTTCGCTCGGATTACAATCATCAGGATACAAGATCATGGATATACAAGAAGGATCTCACAATTTAACTCTGATAGATATTAATTCTAACACGAATGAAATATCAAAACAGTTTGTCACCTTTACTGTGGATCTCACTGCTCCAGTACTTAACATTACAGGTACGCCTGACAGCATCAATTCTACATATATCTTGGAATTAAATGTAACAGACAATATTTTGATGGATACTGTGAGCCTTTTGGTTGATGATTCATTTGTTAAAACTAAACAGCTTGTATCCAATAGTAGCTCTCTTTCCTTAGAGATCAACCCACAGTATTATTCGATCGGAGAACATAATATTAAGCTACTTCTATTTGATAAGGCAGGCAATAACGATACAATATCATTTGATATGGAATTTACTCATGATACATACCTAATTGCAGGAAATAATAGAACATTTGAGATCGGTACGAGTATATCAATAAATTGGCAAGCAGGAGTTAATGGAAGTACTCCAATATCCTACAGTATAAAATTTGATGATAGTATCCTAGCTGATGAGAGCTGGGATGGTGGGGATATTTCTTTAATACTAACTGATGTTAACCTTGGTGATCACTTGCTTCAAATTTCTGTTGTTTCCTCAACTGTAACTATTGAGGCTAATGAGACTATCAGTATTGTAGATACAAGGGCTCCGAAGATTAGCGGTTTTACATCTGGCAAATTTGATGCAACAGTACCTCTGGACGTGCAATTATCTGTAACAGAAGTATTTCCAGACTACCTATACATTGCATTAGATGATACAGTTATAGTGGAAAAGGAAAATTGGGATGGTAGCTCAGGTCTAATTTTTCAGCTGGATGGAGAACCAGGTAATATCTCAGAACTAAATGTGACTGTACTAGATAGTAGTGGGAATCAAGCTTCAAAAGTATATGATATTGAATGGGAAGATCAAACTGATCCTGTCTTCACCTATACTCCCGAGGATATGAGTTTTGTAAAAGGAGAGGCCTTCGAGGAGATAAAATGGGAGTTCAGTGAAAAATATAATTTGAAAATCACATTATCCTCTACAATTGCCACAATCGATGAAAAGGAAGATGTTACCGATTCAACCTATTCAATCTCAAAATCTTATCTGAACACTTTAAGCATCGGAACACATTCGTTCAGTCTAAAACTTGAGGATGTGGGTGGAAATACCGCATTTCATTTGGTAAAAGTAACTGTTCTAGCAGGAGAAAGTCAAGAAACTACTCCTATAGCATTCTTACCTCAAAGTATCTCATTAATTGCTATCCCATTACTTTTAATCATCAATAAAATCAAGAAATCATACTGAAAATCTTCTCAAATATGTCTTCTACTATTACTGGTTTATCAAATATATACAAAGGTTCTGCTCGTTCCTGAGCATCTATAAAGACAGAAGCCATCACTGCTCCGGTTATCATAAATCGTTTTATTTCTGGATATTCCATTTTTACTTTCTCAAGTAAATCTATTCCTTGCATATTAGGTAAGTAGTGATCAGAAATGATTATATCAAATTGTTCATTTGCTAATAACTCAATTGCCTTTTCTGCATCCTCCACAATAGCGTAGTTGATATTTGGAATCTCTTTTAGAGCCATATCAAGTACCACTCTTAAATCAACCTCATCCTCAACGTATAGTACATTGAGTGGTGTAGAAATCATTAGCTTTGCGTTCTCCAACAAATATATAAAGATAAAAAAAAATCGAGTCATTTTTGATTGCTTTCGGTTGAAATTAATGCCAACTCAAGGAAATATATCCCATTTTTATAAGTAGCATTCATGGTTCGAGGATGAACCAGATAAGGTAAAGTACCCTTGATAACAATCTTTGTATCTAAAACCACATTTCTAATCTCAGGTATGATAAATGCCTCAATAGAGATTTCATACTCCTTAATTTGCACTATAATTGATTGCGGATTAATCCCCGGCAAGAATATGGTTAGAGAGATCACTCTACCATTCCGAAACATATGAAAATCCTCATTATAACCATCATTTTCCAATTTTCCATTGATGATATAAATCTGATCACGCACAACCCGTGTTTTAAATAGATTTATTAAAATTGATATATTTTCAAAATCTAATATTTTACAAATAACTTACTATAATTTTACGTATGTTCGATTTATTAAGTACAAAATTTTTATTTTATAAAATTCAAAGACCATCTAGATAATTATGGCAAAGGATAGTCAATTCTATTTCTTCGAGTATAATCATGAATTGCGTGATTATAATTATGTTGAAGAAAATGAAAATTTAGATAACTTAATGATGGATGATCGAACTAAAATTCCAGATAAATTGGAACAGTTGGATATTGATGGTCTTCTCATTCTGGATTATACCTCACAGCACTGGTGGTTGGCATATAGGACATCACTAGGTATTGTTGGTGAAAGAACTGCAAGAAGGCAGGCAGATAGTATTCGTAGATCTGGTGTAAACCTACCCGACGGGTTCTGGTTGAAAGAAACCAAATTTCCATTAGAGGAACTTGCAGATCCTAATCTAGGAGATTTATGGAAAACTGTTCAGAACAAATATCTTACAGGCGACTTATCTGGTCTTGAATTGGATCCTGAGACAGGTATTCCCTCACAAATCAAGGAGAGAGCAGAGAGAATGAAGAAAGCTGGTCATGAAGATGCATTAACTGAGGCAAAGCAGGAACTTGAAGAAGCAGAGAATAGGAAGAGAGCAATGGCAAGATCAGGGGAGATGACCATGGACGATTTTCTCTCCAAGCCCACAGAAGAGAAACCTAAGAAGGGATCCAAAGCCAAGAAGGAAGAACCCAAAAAAGAAGAGAAGAAGGATAAAACCCTATCTGATTTTGGAATTACAATGGATGAGGATGAGGAGGAAGAGGAAGAGGTACAGGAAGAACCAAAGGCAAAAGTTAAGAAAGAACCCATTGCACCAGCTCCTACCAAAGATGAGGATCTTGAGTTTGTTTCCTTTAAGATTGAATCAATGATCGAATATGTGAAGGGTGGTAATACCGTGTATACTTCCTCAGGGAAAGTATCAGTCGGTAAGAAAAAACCAAAACAGAAAATTCTAATATTTTCTCAGGATTACATTCCAACTAAAGAATGGAATGAGCATGCAATTTTTCTGGGTGAAGGAAGTGAAATTACTATTACTTTCCAGAAAATTGACGATTTGAATTACGTAATGAATATTCAACCATAATCTGAGAATAACTTAAAAATTACAGTAGAAAATCCCCGAGATATGGATATCAGCTCAATTATAAATTCGATCCATCTAGATGAATCCATTGAATTCATGAAGCGTCTTCATCATAACTGCATAGACGTTATCTTAACCTCCCCACCATTCTATGCAGATGATATTTACACTTTGGATAATGGAGAACCAGAGTTTGGGTGGACAGATTATCAAGAATATCTCAATCATCTTCTGGATTTTGTTGAGCTCGCACTAGATCTAGTTAAACCAGGGGGTAAAATGATATTAATAATGTCAAATACTCCTGTGCTTAATCAGGATGATTTGATCATTGGAAGTTATCCAATTGTCTATGATGTATTTAAATTGGCTGAAACTGCAGGTTGGAAGTACTATACTGAGATTATCTGGCATAAAACATCTCCATCATATGATGAAGGTGATAGATTACCTACATCTCCCAATGCTTATCCAGTGGCACATCATGATACAATTCTAGTATTCCAAAAGGGAAAATCAAAAAGAAATGGTGCACCTAGCAAATATCCATCTGTATGGACCTTACCCGCATCTGGAGATGTTAAAGCTTATGATTATGTGTACAATTCATTTCCCGAAAGAATGGTTAAACAACTACTAGAGATGTTCAGTTTGAAGAATGACATCGTTCTTGATCCTTATGCAGGATCAGGACAGGTGATAAGAACAGCAATATCAATGAAACGTAAGGCAATAGGAGTTGAGATCGATGCCCGTTGGCAAAGACTCTGGACTGATGTGAACAAAGAAACATAAGACCATTTGAAGTTACAAGATTTTTTAATTTCGAAAATAAATCCCCAAATATGAGTTTTAAACAGGAAAATGGAATAACTGATACAACTGATAATCAGGATTTTCTAAACAAGGTTAACATTCATCTAGGTGGAGCTTTTGTTCATGATTACGCCTTAAAGGAATATGAAATACGCTTCTTAATTGACAGAAAAGAGATTGATAGATTTTATGAATCTGAGATTCTTGTTGCAGGGATTGAAATCTTGCATTTTAGGAATAATGACGGAATGATCAGAAAGGGGCTACATCAAGTAAAAAGACTTGAAATAGATACAAAACGGAAAAAAGTTGAAGTAATCAAGGAAATCCGGAATTATAAGCACAATTTAAGTAATAAAACGGGTATTGAGCTGGAATTCCAATCTGGAAAAATATTACAAATGGTTGGTACAGACTTAGTATTTCAGATAGAAGATGGAAATGAGATAGAGACTGAATTTGAATAGATACTATTACTATTACCTTTGATATTAACTTGGTATAGTGACAATGATTTTATGTGGGTAAAAAAAAAAATAATTCGTGACCATATCAGGCTATAGCGGTTTATTTTTGAAAGTAAATCTAAGTACTGGAGAGATTGTATCAGAGGTATATCCTGAATCCTGGAAGGAGCACTATATTGGAGGAAGGGGTTTTGCTATAAAGTATCTCTGGGACAATGTTCCTGCAGGAGCTGATCCTCTTGGGCCAGATAATGCACTCGTATTTATGATTGGTCCTTTGTCAGGATTATCATTGCCATCATCTGCCAAAATGATCGTTGCCTCCAAGTCACCACTAACAGGCGGGTATGGTGATGGGAATTTGGGCACTAGAGCATCACCACAGCTCAAACGTGCAGGTTATGATGGAATAATTATCATTGGGAAAGCAAAGCAGCCTGTGTATCTAGAGATCACTACAAATGGATCCAAATTGCATAATGCATCCCATCTTTGGGGGTTTGGCACTTATGATACTGAGAAAAAGCTAAAGGACATATATGGATCCAATGCAGGATTTTTATCTATTGGGCAGGCTGGAGAGAACCTGATTTCCTATGCAACTGTACGATCACAACATGGCAGATCTGGAGGCAGACCAGGTATGGGGGCAGTTATGGGATCAAAATTACTCAAGGCAATCGTTGTCTCTGGAACCTTGGAGTTACCCATGGCAGATCCTACAGGGTTAAAAAAACTCGGGTCCAAAGGTTATGATGATATTAAAAATGCTAGTTTCTATGAAGGTTGGATGGCTACTGGAACCAATCAAGTGCTTGAATGGGTTCATGAGGCTTCATCATTACCTACAAGGAATTTTCAAGAAGGAACATTCGAGGGGTACAAGAATATTGATGCCACAGCACTCCATGAAAATATGACAGATCGATTTGGTTGTGATGGTTGTAATATGAAATGTGGGATGGCAATAAATGACGAGGATGGGAATAAATCAGAATTGGATTATGAAAATATAGGTATGTTAGGTGCCAATATCGGTATTGATAATTTAAAAAAGGTAGGTGTTCTTAATTGGATGGCTGATGATTTTGGTATTGATACGATTAGCTTGGGTTCTGTTCTTGGCATGGCTGCAGAAGCATCAGAACAAGGTATAATTGAGGATGAAATATCTTTTGGCAATTATAAGGCTATCAAGTCCATGGTATCCAGAATAGTGAAACGTGAAGATGGGCTGGCTGATCTTCTAGCAAAAGGAACCAAAGCAATGGTAGATGCATGGGGAGATAAATCAAAGAATATGGCAATGCATGTAAAAGGCTTGGAATGCTCTGCATATAATGCATTTACTATTCCAGGGATGGCACTGAGCTTTGCAACTAGCCCAATAGGGGCACATCATAAAGATGCATGGGTAATCAGCTATGAATTACAAACTGACAGAGAATCGTATGATCCATCTAAAGCTGAGAAAGTAATTGAACTGCAGCGAATCAGAGGAGGGATGTTTGAATCACTTACAACATGCCGATTTCCATGGATTGAGCTAGGTTATGATATCAGCGAATACCCCAAATATTTGCAAAAAGTTACAGGACAGAAGCACTGGGAACTTGATGAAGTTTTTAAGATATCTGATCGGATTTATGCACTGATTCGTGCCTTCTGGGTAAGAGAATTTCATGCTGCAGGAATCAATTGGGATAGAAATCAAGATTTTCCACCTCAACGATGGTTTAACGAGACACTAAAGGGAAATAGCCCACATGTGGGTAAGAATCTTGATCGAGACAAGTACAATGAGTTATTATCTCATTATTATCGAATTAGAGGTTGGAATGATCATGGAATTCCCAAGACTTCAACATTCATTGCCCTTGATTTATTAGTTGAATATCAAGAACTCCAAGAAGAAATCTCAAAAAATACCAAGTAGAAAGGCATGTAAAATCTAGGAAATTTTACAGAATTAACTTATTTATCGATTTTGACAATTACTTGGTTTGACGACAATTATTTTATTAGTACTAAAATATCAACAAAAAATTGAATATGACTGGCTATCATGGCTTATTTTTGAAAGTAAATCTTACTACTGGAGAAATAACCGACGAATCTTATCCTGAAGAATGGAAGAAAAAATATATTGGTGGTAGGGGTTTTGCTGTTAAATACCTCTGGGATAACTTACCAGAGGGAGCAGATCCTCTTGGTCCAGATAATATTTTGATGTTCATGATCGGTCCCCTTTCAGGCCTCTCTCTACCTTCATCATCAAAGATGATTGTGGCCGCTAAATCTCCCCTCACTGGAGGCTATGGAGATGGAAACCTAGGTACAAAGGCCTCACCACAGCTTAAAAAAGCCGGATACGATGGTATCATCGTCACTGGTAAGGCAGAGAAACCAAAGTATCTAGAGATAACTGATAATGGATCAAAACTGCATGATGCAAGTGATCTTTGGGGACTTGGTACATATGATACTGAAAAGAAACTACTGGAAACCTACAAGAAGAGTGCGGGTATTCTCACCATTGGACAAGCGGGAGAAAATCTAATTTCTTATGCTACTGTACGATCACAGGAAGGTAGATCTGGTGGGAGACCAGGTATTGGTGCTGTTATGGGATCCAAGATGCTAAAAGCGATTGTGGTTTCAGGGAAAAAAGAGTTCCCTATAGCCGATAAAGAAGCTGCGAAGGAGATGGGATCGGCTGGATACAAATTTGTTAAAGGTGCTGACTTTTACGATGGATGGATGCATGCTGGAACTACAATGATCCTTGAATGGTGCGAAGAAACATCATCATTACCTACACGTAACTTTCAAGAGGGGCAGTTTGAGGGATATAAAGGAGTAGATGCAAATGAGCTTGCGAAAACTGAAACAGCCCGGTATGGTTGTCCTAATTGCAATATGCACTGTGGTGTAGCCATAAAAGATCATGATGGTAATGAGTCTGAACTGGATTATGAAAACATCGGTATGCTAGGCCCAAATGTAGGTATAGATAGTTTACCCAAAGTTGGTGTGCTCAATTGGATGGCTGATGATTTTGGCTTTGACACTATTAGCTTGGGTTCTGTTCTTGGCATGGCTACTGAGGCAGCAGAGAAAGGTAAGTTAGATGAGAAACTTAAATTCGGGGATTATGAATCCCTCAAGGCAATGGTAAACAGAATAGTCAAACGAGAGGATGATCTAGCTGACCTATTAGCCAAAGGAACTCGAAAAATGGCTGAAACTTGGGGTGGAGATGCCAAGAATTGGGCTATTCAGGTGAAGGGTTTGGAATGTTCCGCATACAACGCATTCACCATTCCCGGAATGGCACTGAGTTTTGGAACAAGTCCTATTGGTGCACATCATAAGGATGCGTGGGTGATAAGTTTTGAAATTACTGAGATGGAACGAGATTCATATGCTCGACCAAAGGCTGAGAAAGTTATAGAACTACAGCGGATTAGAGGAGGAATGTTTGAAAGCCTTGTAACGTGTAGATTTCCATGGATTGAGCTTGGTTATGATCTGGAGAATTATCCCAAATATCTGCATAAGGTGACTGGATCTGACCACTGGAATATTGATGAAGTATTCAAAGTATCTGATCGAATATATTCTCTCATCAGAGCATTCTGGGTGCGTGAGTATAAGAAAGCAGGTATTGATTGGGATCGATTCCAGGATTATCCACCACAGAGATGGTTTAATGAGACACTCAAAGGGGATGGCCCACATGCAGGACAAAATCTAGATAAAGAGAAATATGATGGTTTGTTATCCGATTATTATGATATCAGAGGATGGGATGAAAGAGGTATCCCAAAACCTGAAACCTGTGAGAAATTAAGTATTTCTGAAGAATATAACAAACTCAAACCATTTCTGTGATATACTGTATCCAGAGAGGCCATAGGCGACATATATGTATATATCCCAATATCTATGAATTCTATTTATAATTAATTCGGTGTTAATTGAAAATTTATTCCTACATTATTGATTAGCAGAATTCTAAAATTTCAGTTGAGGTTAGTTTTACATGAGTAGGCATAATTCATAAAGATTAATGCACCAGCTAATATGATAAATCCTATTATCTTTATCCATTGTGTTCCTTTCTCATATAAGAATAAAAATATCCCAAATGACCCTAAAATTAATGTTATAGCAATAATTATTACCTCACCAACAAATTGATGCTGAATAGAAGCAATAAAATTAAACAATGCAGGCGAACAACCATCATTAACGATCCAGTGGCCAAATATTACATAAAATCCACCTGAGAATGTAAGATAAACAAATGTAAGTGTCGCTATTATTATGAATTTATGGCCAATATTTCTGTTTGAAAATTTCGCAGACAGTTTCTTTAACTGATGTAAAATATTGTCTGAATCGATTTCATCCAAAGATTCATAGAGGATTTCATCAGTCACTGAATACTAGGTTCAAGAAGTCCTTTATAACCATTAACAATCAGAAATCTGTATTCCCTAAAATTGCCAATCATTATTAGAAAATATTTTTTAATTGACCCGATAAGTATGATAAAACCTTCATAGGTATGGAATGATTACAATTTGTGCTGGAAATTCGTGCAATTGATTTACGTACAAGAAATACTGAATTTGGGGATATTGATTTCGTAATTGATCAGGAAAGATTGAATTCGAAATATGTAGGTACCTGGAGTAGGGAGAAACACTCAACAACAATGCAAGATTCTAACATAGCTCATCTCATAATTGAGAAAGATGATCAACCTATTGGATATTTAATTCTCACTGGAATTCTTGATCATCATACCATTGAAATAACCAGAATTGTTATTTCTGAAAAGGATAGAGGATTTGGTCGAGCTGTTTTAGAGGCAATCAAACATTTTGCTTTTGATGTTCAAAAAATACACAGGTTATGGTTAGATGTCCTAGATTATAATGAACGAGCGATTGCACTCTATAAATCTGTAGGATTCACCTATGAAGGTACTCTACGTGACGTGGATTATTTTGAAGATAGATATCATTCATTACACATTTTTTCGATATTGAGTAATGAATATTATAGCTAGCCACCACCAACAACAGGAAATATTTTCACCTCATCATCATCCGTGATTATGCTATCCATTTTGCCCCCTTTCTCATTGATCAGGATAACGAGTCTTTCATCTTTAACATCAGCAAATGAGATAATATCACGAAGTACGGTTGGTTTATCTAGTTTGATATTTTTTATATCGAATCCAGTCTTGAGTTTCAAGTGGCCAATAATTTTTAATTTCACTATGGTATGTACTACCATGAGGTTATATATTCATTGCTTCAAGAAAATATTGATGCAAACTGTAGAAAATCGGTTTTATAGTTTTCAAAAAGGAAAATTAAAAAGCATCCAAAGGATAATGGTACTATGTTAAAATCCGAGGTTCTGATTAAAAAAATTCTTGATGAAGTTTCCACAGTTATAGTCGGTAAACGAGAAGTTATGGAATTAATACTTACGGGTATTCTTGCTGATGGGCATATTCTTTTCCATGATGTTCCTGGAAATGCAAAAACAACTATGGCTAAAGCATTTTCTATGGTTTTAGGAATTGAATTTAAGAGAATATCTTTTACTCCAGATCTGCTACCAAATGATATACTAGGAGTATCTATATATAATCAGAAAACTAATGAATTTGACTTCAAACCTGGACCGATCTTCACAAGTATACTACTAGCTGATGAGATTAATCGTGCCAGTCCAAAAACACAATCTGCACTTCTCGAAGCAATGCAGGAGAAAAATGCGACAATTGATGGAAAAACTTACACTCTAGGTCCTCCATTTATTGTTATGGCAACAGAGAATCCTTTAGAATACGAGGGTACCTTTCCATTACCTGAAGCTCAACTTGATAGGTTCCTCATAAAAGCCAGTGTTGGATATCCTGATTCTGCAGAAGAAGAGCAAGAGGTATTGGTGAGAAGGATTAATCGAAAGCAGGAAAAATTTCAATTGCAATCTGTAATTACTCGGGACGAGTTGATTGCATTACAAAATGCCGTAGAAAATGTACATGTTGATCAAGTAATACTACAATATATTACTCAATTAATCAGAGCCACCAGAGAAGACCCCAAAATTTCTGTTGGTGCATCTCCTAGAGGGTCATTGGGTTTAGTGTTGGCATGCAGAGCTTGGGCACTTATCCACGGAAGAAATTTTGTAAATCCTCAAGATGTACAGGATCTATTCTATTCAGTAATTGCACATAGAATCATCCTACGATCCGGAGATCTTCTCACAGGACTAGCCCCTGAGGCAGTACTCCAGGATATTCTAGAAAGAATAAAAGCACCAAGATTGGAATGAGGTTTCTTAATGGATCTTTCTGAGCACATACTAAAACCATACTGGTTTGTAATCATAAGCCTTGTACTAGCTTTGGTTACATTTAATTTCAATTGGTTAATTGTTCCCTTTATAGTCATACTATCTATTGTAGTAAGATTCAATCAGAAAGATAGTGAATTTGCGAGTTTAGAAATTGAACGAATAGTAAATGGTTCAAGATTCAAAGAATCTGACTTAATAAGAGTGAAGTTTCGGATACATAATTCTAGTAAATATACATTTAGAGGAGAAATTGTTGATAAATTACCGGAGGATTGCATACTCCGGGAAGGTTCTAATATTTCTCTACTTAAAATTGAACCTGGCGAATATGTAGACATTAGCTATGTGATTAGTTTTTTTTCCAGAGGTCAGTATATTCTCGGACCAGTTGAGACTTTCTATCATACGCTGGGAGAGTATCATTATCATCATGAAGTTCATGATCTGCTTAGACAAGTTCTGATAGTACCGATACCTGACCCAGTATCTAAGTATAGTTTACCACCAGCATTCCTAACCGTACTAGGAGGATCATTTAGATCAAAACTAGTAGGAGATGGGATTGATTTTGCAGGTATAAGGGAGTATCAAATAGGAGATACCTTCAGACGTATTAACTGGAAACAAACTGCTAAATATGGAACTCTATATTCGAATGAATTTGAAATCAATCGAGCTAGTAATTTTATAATAGCAATTGATTTAACAGATGAAGATAAAGAAATCTCTGATCTAGCTGTTCGAGCTGCACTGGGATTAGCAGCATATCTTATGAATTACAGATGTAAGGTGGGGCTAGTGACTATTGGAGAATATTTCAATTACATCCCACCTAAAACTGGTAAACTACACATGATAGAGATGACTGAGCACCTAACTATGGTAAAGTCCATACCTAAAATCTCTAATATGGATCTCCTAAAGGTAAGAATTCGAGATGGTGTAAAAAGGCTAGCTGGAGATAATAATGAGATAATCCTTTTCTCTTCTTTGCAAGTTCTTGAGAAGGCAATGTATACATCAGAGCAATTTCTGAATAAAGGAACCCTAAGCATATTCTCACCTACCGGAATTAGTACAATCCAAGAAGGTAACCCATTCATGTCATTTGCTAAGAAAATTGTTGAGGTTAGAAATGCAGTGATTTCGAATTATATGCTCAAAAAGCATATTAAAATATATGAATGGGTACCAGGTTATCCTTTTGATCTATCAATTGCGCAATGGAGGTATAAGAGATGAATAATCATGTATTAGAATTTCATCAGCTTGAACTTAAACTTGAGAATTATAATAAGATTGCTATGGTTATATTAGGCATTCTAGGGTTCTGGTGGATATTTATGGAAATGATTTCAGAATTATTAGTTCAAAGAACATTTATGCTTGGCATTGCAGGAATATTTCTGTTATCGCTTTATGTTTTTGTTACAATTTTTGGCAATTCGATCTCATCAAAAGCTCTGAGTATTTACCGTTTCATATGCTTATTTGGAACGATTTTCTGGATTAATAAATCCCCTTTGGTTTTTACATTTACATTGATGGGCTTGACAATCATTGTACTCTTCCAGCAATCGGTGAATATTCTCCGGGGGAGAATAAATCGAACTAAAGGGATGGTTAGCACCTATAAACATGATAAATCGGCATATACAACCTTGGAATTGAATATTGAGTATATCAATGAACGGATTCGGTGGTTAATTTCAACTCATACTTTATTATTACTTCTTTCAACAATATTTCTCGTATTCGTGAACATATTTATATCAGTTGAGAGCACTGTTGATAACAGAATAATACAAAGTACTGGGATAATATCATTACTCCTCGTAATTATTGTTTTTATTTCGAAGTTTTATATAAAAGAGGAACAAGAATGAATATAAAAGAAATTTTAGATCCTATTGTTCTCCGAGCTGTAGATGAGGGGATATTATCCAAGGATGAAATAGAAAAATGTGAAAAAGCAGTTATTGATGAGTATAATATTGAAAATTTATTAGTATCAATGGATGAGCTCGAAATATATGATGTACTGGAGAAATTATTTAATCACACATCAGAAGTATTGATTCATAAAACAAGAAAACAGATGATAGATACACTTGAAAATGGAGAATTGATTTGGGAATTATTATTTTCAGGATTCTTTCCTCTAAGACGTAAAAATAAATTTGTTTTTAAAATAAATATTACTCTTGATGAGGATACAAATATCGAAGAAATGCTCTCAGTTTTTGATAATGTATTTTGTATTAGATCCTCTGTGAGAGAAATAAAAACAGGATTATGCCTTGGAACCAAGCACTTTGTTGTTGATACTAATGAAATTTCTTTGCTTGCCTTCGCTAAGAAGAAAAACAATACATCTGCATGGGTAGAGCGTGGATCACACAAAGATATAATCTATTCTGACAAAAATAGATTTAAACAGGAATTGAGGAGAACAGCACAAGATTTACTAGCAAAATATTACACTACGATGTAGATGATATTATCAATTTCATTTGATTTGAATATGTATTTACCTATTATATATTAAAGGTAAAAAAGGAGTTTCGCATGTGTCTGATAAAATCTCAATTGAAGATTATAACATGATAGTAAAGGCTGAATCAATTATTGTTTCGAAAAATCATGTTGCTTGGGTTGAAAAAACAAGCAATGAAGACGGAAAAACATACAAAAGCAATATTTTTGTTTATTCAATCCTTGAAGGCAATATCAAACAATTTACATCAGGCGATAAAGATAGTCAACCAAAATTCTCACCTGATGGGAGAAAATTAGCATTTCTATCAAAACGATCAGGTAATAGCCATATATATATCATCGACATGGATGGAGGAGAAGCAATACAACTCACTAATGGTGACATCAATGTTTCTTCTGTAAATTGGTCACCTGATGCCAAATATCTGGTCTTCACAGCAATACCAGAGAGGAAATTCGATGATGATAAGGATCTGAATACGATCAAGAAGGACCGTTTCAATGATAAACAAGAGGATCCAAGAATTATTACTCGCATGGTCTATAGATCAGGAACGACATATAAGTCAGAAATAGATTATACACAATTATTCACTATTTCAGTTGAAAACAAGGAAATTCTGCAACTATCAGAAGGTGAGTTCAACTTCTCAGAAGGAGCATTTTTAGATAACTCCACTATTATAAGCATTTCAAAACAAGATGCAGATATAGATCTATCCGATGAAGCTGATCTACTAGAATTCAAGGTAGGGGAGAAGAGTAGTGGTAAATCACTTTGTAAGATCAATGCCATGTACTTCACAGGATCACCAATTGCAGATCATAACAAGATTTTGTTTACAACAATGCCAGAAAAGGGAAAAGCAGGACAGAACACAACTTGGGCATACTACAGCAATGAAGGCCCAGTGTTATTCACTCAAACACTAGACAGAAGTGTGGAGCAGGTGAAAGTACTAGAAAATGAAATATTGTGTCTGGTTCAGGATAGTGGAAAAGGAGATGTAAGAACGTATAAAGATAATACATTTTCCCTCGTTCTGCGAGCAGATTGTAGTATAGATGCATTTGCAGGAGATTCTACAGAGCTATATTTTATTGGTACTGATCCTGAATATCCCCAGGCCATTTGGTATTTTAATGGAGAAGAGACAAAATTACTTAAGGATCTTAATCCTTGGATCAGAAATAAACAAATCTGTATTCCAGAGGAGTTTTGGCTGGAAAATAAAGAAGGAATAAAATTCCAAGGATGGTTTTTCGATGCCAGCAGAGAAGGTGTGGATAATCCTCCACTCGTTCTAAGTATCCATGGAGGACCACATGTGATGTGGAATAATTCAGGTTCCATGTGGCATGAATGGCAAGTAACAGTAGCTAGTGGCTACTCTGTCCTAGCACTTAATCCCATTGGTTCTGGAGGATATGGAGAAGATTTTGCGCGGATTATCACAGCTAAGTGGGGAGTGGATGATGCACGAGATCTACTACAAGCAGTTGATCATTTTCTGCCTAGAATAGATAAAAATAATCTCTTTATCACAGGTGGATCCTATGCAGGCTTCCAGGTTGCTAATATCATCGGTCGAGATAATAGATTCAAGGCAGCTTGTGCTCAACGAGGAGTTTACAACCTGAGCACATTCTGGACCACTACTGATATTCCTATCTGGGGATTATGGGAAATGGAGAGTAATCCATGGGAAAAATTAGATTTATTCTGGCAATTATCTCCTATCTCAAGGGTTAAACAAATAGAAACACCTCTATTAATAATTCACTCCGAGAATGACTATAGAGTAGCTATTTCACAGGCAGAAGAACTATTTGTCAGTATGAAATATTTTGGTAAAGATGTTGAGTTTGTTAGATATCCACGAGATGGACATGAATTATCAAGATCAGGAGAACCAGATCATGTACTTGATAGGTTAGAACGAATGATCAGTTTTTTTGATAAATATCGAGATTAATTATCGATCAATTCTTCTAAGATACTACTATCAATATATTCAATCACAGGTTCAATGGATTCTCTATCACCAAACCAATCGTAAATAACTGGACCCCAATTTTCCTCGATTACATCTGCCACATTCTGGGTGAACTTTCTTAAATTATCATCTAATTTGAGAACTGAAACAACTACTACAACAGATTTCCTAGCTTCAATTAGTAATACGGAATCTCCAAGGGTAATTTCTTTTACACTTCCTGATTGCGACATGGATGCTTCAGTTAAGACTGATCTGATGGCAGTTAATGCACCAGCTACTAAGTAAGAAGTATCAGTATCTGCATCTGAATCCGCTGTGGCCTCTCTTGTATAGAGCAATCTACCATCAGATGTCATAAACATGAACAGTGGAGGTTTCTGAGGAACCATGAACTTCAAGCTCTCAGAATGCATTTCTATATACATCTTGGCTGTCTCGTCATCAAGTTCCTTGTTGAATAAGGAATTGAAGAATTGATTGAGTTCATCCAATTTTAGCATGACCACCTCAGTCATGTCATCTTCCACCTTAATTAATGGTCTTCTACACATATCAAAATATTTGAGTATGATTCTCAATGAACCCTCGGCATTCATTGAAAAATCATAGATTAGTTTTACCAACCTTAAAGCTATGAGTAATCCACCCCAGGCTAGAGTAACTGCATCCGCAGTTCTTCCATTATTACTAAAAAAATTGGCAGTGATAGCCACTTCTTCATAATGTTTCTGTATTGCATTAATTATCTTTTGTTGGATCTTGATTATGCGATCTATTCTTTTCTGATACTCATAAATTGTCAATGCATAATTGAAAAACATTTCTGCTGAATTATAATCATCCAATCTTAAATATGTATTTGCAATCTTCTCCTGCAATTCCTCGTATCCATCAACCAGGATCTGTAGTTCCATGCTCTCATTCAATTCCAAATACAATTTGAGAACATCCAACGGATCTTTATCCTGTACATTATCTTTGATTTCTAATAAACTTGGTAATAGATTCAGATTATTGGGGATATCCAAGGAGCCCCATTTTTTCCTCTTCACCGGTTCTCCTACACCAAAGAACCAGCTTAATAAGGTATTGAGAACCCACACGATGTTAGACATCTGAAGATCATTGGCCATTTTTATTATTCCTTTACCGTATTCAATTAAATCATTAAATATTTGTCTTGGAATGTAAACTCTTGTGAGAACATAGAATAGTTGCAGTTTATGAATAACTACCTCTCGTTTATCATCTATTACCTTATGATGGTAATCATTTGATAATTTAAGAATTTTCTCAATAATTTTCAAGTTATGCTCATGTTCGTCTACATGCAGATAAGCCACATATTTTCCAATTTCAAATATTAAATCATGAATATCTTGAATGTCCTCACTGATTATAATTTTCAAAATAGGTTCTGTCCCCTCATATCGTTTAGTATTCATAATAGAATTGAAATTAACACGAGGGATGGTTGTTAGGAACTCAGATTGATCACTTGGTTCGTCAATATATTCTGTTATATGACTTAAATGTTGATATCGTGTATTGAGCAGGATATCTTTGGTTAATATCCTACTAGGATAAAGTTCAGAGACAACTGAAGCGATCCAGTGAAAATCCGATGATTGAATTGATTTATGTACTATCAACATTCCTTGCATATCTGCATAAAGAATTACCGTAAAATTATCCAATTGTTGGATTTTGGGAATACAACGAGTGATATGACCATTTACAGGGAGATAGTAATCAGTCATTTTGCTACGATCTACTTGTGCAATAATCTGATGCAGCAAGGCTGTATCCTTCATATCCATATTCATCACAGTGTAGCTCTCTGGATTCTTAGGATCAATTTTATCACCAATTGGAGATACAAAGAATACCTTTGACCAAATCATGAAACTCGAGATAGTATTAAATTATAAATTATTTTTTATCAAAAATGCAAAACCTTAGTAGCTACAATTTTTATTCTGAGCTTTTGACTATTCAAAATCTAGTACTTTCTTATTATTCATCAGATCATACATGACCATTGAAAAAGCATGAGCAAGTTGGCTAGGATTAGGTTTATTTGCTCCACCATATTTACGCATCTGAAACCAGAATTGATTTGTGATGTATGCTTTTTGCTTCTCCACAGTACCTAATGGATCTTGAACAAATGCTCGATATTCACGAATATCAATAAAAGGTAGATATAACTGCACATATTCACTGAAGATAGGATGGAAGAACTCCCTATTGAAATAGTCTAAGAATTTCTCAATATTAGGAATATCCTGGATACCATACTCTTCCAAAGCCATCCGTTTCAATACTTGTTCAACAGCTCTCTGCATCTTTATTCGTGCATCATCATTGAATGGTCTATTGAAATGGAAGGATTCGAAGATTATCGAATCTACCTTGGCGCGTATATTTTCTATTGAATGAGCATTTCTTTCCTGACTTTTAACTTGCTCCATCTTGTTCATCATCGTCTCACGGGATTTTATTTTGACATCCATGGCTTCATCGATTTGAGGTTGTAACATGGCTTTTAATTTAGGATAATAATCAACATATATGATTTGTTCTGAAAGATCCCAGTACAGATCTGATCCAAAACCAAGAGGATATATTCCCTCAATTTCATGAAATACAATGCTCATACTTGGTGTTTCTTTCTTCGGATGCAGCAATTTCTCAATCGAGATTTTGACTTGAGCAGTCACAAATCTAAGATCTACATCTATCCCTGCACTTTTGTAGATAAAAACAATATTTTCATATAATGGAAGCAAATGATTTCTTATTAGTAGTGAGGTGATAACAATCTCAGGTCTCTCGTTAACATGATGGATAATTAAATCATTGTTAAAATTGTTAATGGCACGTTCTATTATTGAATTAGCTTGATAATATGCAGTTAGAACCTTCATCAGAGCTGTTTCACTCTCAATAGCAGATTTTACTCTATCTGCTAAAGTTTTCGGTTCGTCTTTCTTTGGAAGATTATGAGTTGGTAGGCTATCCTCATCCTTTTCACCTTCTTCTACTTTATCATCTTCAATAACTTCAGGGATCAATGACTGAAGATAGTTGATATCCTCGGCATACTGCTTAATTGTGTAGTTTTTAAGGGCATCATCAGTAATACATATCCCATACACAGCAGATGCAGTATCAATTTCCTTATCATTTAGTTCTGGTAATTCCTGTTTAAGATCATTGAAGTAATTTTCCAAGAATCCCTTCTGTGTGGTTTGGAAAACCTCAACCCTGGCACTCAGGGTAGTGAAAATATTTGCGAATTCCTTATTTATAGCCTGCTGCTGACCTTTCATTCACTATTACCTCCAAATTCTGGAAGATCATCGATATTTGCATATTTTTCTAGAGCACTTATCTTCATCTTTTCCGTTAGACGCCAATCATTGATTATTGAAGAGCGTAGAATTTCATCTAATTTTTTACCCTTCTGAACACCTTCAGTGATTTTCCTATTTACGGTAATAGCTGTGAGTTGTGGAATAAATGGCAAATGATTCTGCTCATAAAACTTAGTATATCCAAGAGTAACAAAGATAAATACCCTTCCATCTCCCATTGGTCTCCAATTGGTATTAAGAGAAACGTACTCACCACTTTCTATATCAGTAACAAAGGTAGCTTTTGATGGGATAGTGGCTAATGTTGAGAAATGTTGAGGAGAAAGACGATTTACGGTTAATGAGATATTTCTTGGCATGGCAATAGATGTGAAATATCCCAGAAATTTTGCAGGAACTGCTTCACTGGGATCCTCTTCACCCAATATTTTGCCAGCTCCGGGTGGGAATGTAAATTGAATATTATCAGGAACCACTATCGGTGGTGCCATAGCCAATTTACCCTTACATTCAGGACATTCTGTCTGTACTTTATCTTTTTCCTCGAATAATACGTTATCAGTCTCGAAAGTCTTTCCACAATCACCCAGACAGACATACTCATCATTTCGAACTGATAATTCCATGAACATACCTAAAACCATCATGGTAACTTTGGAGAATGCACCTGCTACAAGTTCACGCAATCCCCTTTCTGTGAAAATCATATAATGTATATATCCTGCAAGATTATCCACGGTGGTTTTCAATATATCATCTTGTCTATCATCATCAATAATATCCTCTTCTAATTGAGCTAAAGTCCTTCGAAATACTCCAGAAAAAGACCGAGACATAAATTCAACCTCATTGAAGTAGGAATCTAAATTTAAATCGGCGTATGGTGTAGTAAGCAGGTTTAGCAGATAAACTGAGTTCTGATGTGATTTTAATAGATATACATGAGGGGTCAACTTGCCCTCATGCTCACCTACATGAAAGGTATCATAAAGACAGCTTTCCAGGTTCTCTGTAGTGATACCAAAAAGGGATTGAATATTTAATTGACCAAAAGCTTCTTCAACTTCTAGTTTTGCCACCTCATCCTCGATTAAATCTTCACCACCAAGAATTATGGGTAAATTCACTGGTAGACCTGTGGCATCATTCAATGCAGAAAAAGTTGTAATATTAACAGATGTTCTTTCAATCTGTTCAGAAATTGAGATCTCTTTTTTCTCAGCAGTATCGCTCATTTTTTTCACCTACTGCGCAATGAGTTGAGTTGTCATGGCCTCGAATAATTCATTTATGTTGACATTCGTCTTTGCAGATGCTTCAAAAAATGGCATACCCCACTCATCTGCTTTGGCCTGTGCCTCTTCTGAGCTGACCTGTCGAGTTTTCCATATTCTGTATCTTTCTTTTTTCATTTAAGATTCTCCTTAAAAATAGTTGTCACTATCTCTGTACAATTTTATTGATATTTTAATGTTAAAAAACTTTATAGGATTTTGTAATAAATTTTACAATTAAAATTTCAGTTAAAATGAATTTTATTATTTTTTAAAAACAGTAATAATTCCAGTTAGAATATTCACCTAGTTAGTTGAGCAGTCATACTTTCAAATATCTCATTAATATTAATGTTGGTTTTTGCAGATGCTTCAAAAAAAGGCATTCCCCACTCATCTGCTTTTGCTTGAGCCTCTTCAGTAGTAACCTGTCTTGCTTCATCTGCTAGATCTAATTTATTTCCAACTAAAACGTAATTCATATCAGGTACATTAGCATGACTAGTGTTTTTCCAATATTCCAATTCCACAAATGTTTCCTTTAAAGTAATGTCATACACTAATACACATCCCTTGGCACCTTTATAATAAGTTTCGACAACTTTCCTAAACCGTTCTTGTCCAGCTGTATCCCAAATTGAGAGCCTTACTTTCTCTCCATTCTCCAGTTTGACATCTTTTAACATAAAATTGGCACCTAATGTCATCAAATGCGATTCCTTAAAGCCCCCACGTGTATATCTGGTTGCAATAGATGTCTTACCCACTGAACCTTGTCCAATAACCAAAACCTTATACGATTTAGCCATATTATTATCATTAAAATGACTTAATATTAACTTTATTTGTCATATATAATTAAAAACATTAAAATAAATATTCTAGTTTACTCTGTGCTGAAATCATATCATATTCCCTTGAGATCCATAGTTTTCAAAGTTTATAGATAAGACTAGTTAAACTTAAAGGCAATTTCTGTGGATTTCTTTAAACTATATTATCAAATAATGAGATTAAGCTTACCAAACATGAGATTGATGGATCTCTATCCCTGGAAAGCCATTTTTATTCACCGATTATTACTCTATGCACGATACGTAAACCATTTAATAATAGTATTTGCTGTAAGTTTAGGAAATGGTTAATTTTTTTGGAGATTTAATTGATATTTTAAATTACGCAGAGCTAGAACTTTACTTAGTTTACTTCTCCATCGATACAAGTAAATAATCAATAATGTAAACTTGAATAGATGAGGATTTTACTTGTTAATGATGATGGCATAGATTCACCTGCGTTGTTGCCGACAGTGAAGATCTTAGAGAGAATAGGAACTGTTACCACAGTAGTACCTGCAGAGAACCAGAGTTGGACTTCCAAATCAAATTCAAGAAGAAAAGATAAAATTGAGAAGAGGATTGTGCACCTCGAGGGTAGAAAAATCATCACTTTGGATGCATTACCAGCAGATTGTGCAAATTATGGTTTGTATCTTGATGATAAACCAGATTTGTTAGTATCAGGTGCAAATGTTGGGCATAATGTGGGATTATCAGCGTATCTATCTTCAGGTACTGTTGGAGCTGCAATGGAAGGCGTATTGGCAGGTATACCTTCAATTTCAGTCAGTGTTCCGTATACATATAAAATTGATGAATTATACTCCGATGAATTCGTGCCATCCTTGGAAATACTTGAGAAATTGGTGATTGCCTTCATGGATAACAAACCAGACAATTTTGCCATGTTGATGGTTAATCTACCAATTAAACATAATAATGCAGGATTTCAGGCAACTTTCATTGAACGATGGATTTTTGGCCAATTATTCATTGATAGAAAGGATCATATCATTCCTATTGAGTATCCCAAACTTAACAAGATCACCAAGAAAGAGCCTCATTCTGATACATGGGCCCGGAGTAAAGGATATAACTCAATAGTGGTAATTGATCCCAACGCTCAGGTTATTGATAGGAAGATTGTTGAATTATGGCTAGAGGAGAAAGGTCTCCGTGATACGCGAAAATAAATTATCTATTTAGTTTATCGAGATCTGGTGGTACACCAATTATATTGAACCCAGCATCTACAAAAATGGTCTGTCCAGTGATACCTGAAGCCAAATCACTCAGTAGGAAAATCGTAGCCTTTGCGACATCATCTTGATTTATATTTCTTTTAAGTGGGGCTGTATGCTCCATGTAATCAAGGATATTATCAAATCCAGGAACATGAGATGCAGCGAGGGTCCTAATTGGACCAGCTGAAATTGCATTGATCCTATGACCAGCCGCACCAAGTATGGGTGAGAGTTCACGAACCAATGATTCCAATGCAGCTTTTGCAGTACCCATTAATCTATAACCTGGAACCACAGCTGTGGCACCTAAGTAAGTGAGGGTGACAAAACTGGAATCTGGATTTAGAAACCTCATAGAATGCCTTGCAACTCGTTGTAAGGAGTAACTAGAAATAATGAGGGCGGTAGCAAAATCCTCCTCTGTTGTATATATTATTGGTTTACTCAATGCAGAACCAGGAGCAAAACCAATTGCATGCACAATCATATCAAATTTCAGATCCATCCGTATGAAAAGATCTTTCACTTGATCATCAAAAGCAACATCACACTCCTCAATGCTTTCTATACCATCCACACCCTTGGTTAATCCATACAATCGGCTTCTGAATTTCTTTTGGTATGCCAGAACCACCGTTCCACCTGCTTCTATTATTCTCTGAGTGATTGCCCAGGCAATAGAGGTTTCACTAGCAACACCGAAAACTAGTGCTCGTTTTCCACTGAAATCTATCATTAATCGGTTATTTGTATCACACTTTTTAGCTCTTATTAAAGAATCAGATCAAATAAGTCCATAGGTTCCAATTAGTGCAAGAACCTCTCTCTCAGAGAATAATCCAACAAATTCATCATTATCATCAACAATCGGTACACCACCAATCTTCTTTTCAACCATTATTCTAGCAACTTCTGCCACGGACATGTTTATATTCATGGTTTGGATATCTTTTACAATTAAATTACTGACAGGTTCTTCCAAGACAGTGCTTCCCTCATCTCCAAGAGTAATGAGTTTATTATGCATAAATTTGATAATATCCTTGACTGTTAGTATACCTTCTACCTTTTTCTTATTATTGACAAATATTACACGGCTAGTACCCTTATCGATCATCTCTTCCATTACCTTACCAAGTTTCTTTTTACCTACTGTCATTTTCAATGGATTTTCGTTGATAAAGCCCTCTAGATCAGCATCTGCAATGGAATTCACAAAAGCCCTCAACAAATCACGCTCAGTAACGATCCCATCCAATATCTCATCTCTAGGGCTCGCAGTAGGAAGACAGCTAACATTATTCTGATACATCATTTGAATTGCATCCGAGATTGGAATATCTGAATATACTGCGATAGGCTCTTCAGTCATGAAATGTTTTACTTCTTTGTTTAAATTCTCAGTATCACCTTTATACATAGCTCTGAGTACATCTGATGCAGTGAGTATACCAACCAGATAATAATCATGTACAATTGGAATCCTTCTGAATCCTCTTTTTGCCATTATATCAATAGCTGCTCTCAATGGAGCAGTTGGATGAATTGACATGGGAGATTGCGTTCCTATACTTGATATTTGTGCCACTATTAATCCCTAACTATGGTAATTTACTAGTGGTTATAAGATAATCGGTCAGTTGAAAGTCTTTAACATCTACGCATTATCGAAATGTATACAAGTGTTTGGTAGATTGCGTATTATTCAATGCTTATGCTTTTTTTCTTAGCATGAGATTGATTGATTGCATCAATTACCTTCTGTACCTCATAGGCATCATTAAAATTAGGAGAACTGTTTATTCCAGATTTAATACTCAATGATAATTCATCCAGTACCCTCATCATTGGTGATACTAGCACATGATCATCCCTATCCCTAACTAACAAGTAATTAGTGGGAATTTCCATTTTCTTGAGCTCTTGATCTATACCTATCAATGCACTATATAATACATCATCCTTGAGCAATATTGAGCCTTTACTACCTGAAGCCTCGATATATGATGATTCTACAAAAGGAGTCACACTTGACATATTGAGACTACATTTTACAGTACCAACATCTAGAAGAGCATAAAATGAATCGTCTGCGGTTACTTTTCTCATTCTATCTGTTTGTTTATTTAATCGCTTTGGAATATGAATAAATCGTCTTGCCATGACAGAATTTACTGATCCAAATATCTGAAGAAGAAAATCAATGTAATGTACTCCTAGACCCATTAGCATTCCTCCACCCTCACTTTTCTCAGACCACCAATTATAACCCTGTTCTCGAGGGTTGATTCTAGAGGAGGTATTGATTTTAATATCTATGCTATAAAGATCCCCTATGTAACCATTCTTGATCAAATCAACAAAATAAGCTCGGTTAGGGAGAAACCTGAACTCAAAATTACACATGGAAATCAAACCACTAAGCTCTGCCTCTTTTTTCATTTCCAATGCTGATTCGATTGCTACTGAAAGAGGTTTCTCACAGAGTACGTGTTTACCTGACTTCAATACTTCAATTGCTATCTCTTCTTGATATTTTGGTGGTACTGCAATTGATATTATACTGATCTCTTCATTATCCAGTAATTCTCTCCAATTCACCGTCCAAGGTATCCCTAATGATGATGCAATTTTATTTGTTTTCTCAGCATCTAATCCAGCAATCATTACCACTTCAAATGCATGATGTCGCTGAAACGCAGGAACATGAACAAGCGAACCAAAACCGGTTCCAATAACACCAACCTTGTACTTCACTGTTGATCCGTTAGTTTCAGACATTTTTTCTTCAGACGAAGGTATAAAATGATAATATTAAGCTATTTTGAATATTTTTTCTTAATTCGTCTTATTTGAAGAAATATTACTATCGAAATATATCTAGACAATACCACCAATCGAGATCATGGTAACTACTGAGAGTAAATAAGTGGTGTAATATTTGAAATTCCGCATCTCAGTTACGAAAGAGCCTGCATATGCAGTAATCACTATAAACATGAAGAAGCTGATGTTTAAAGGTGCTAAATAGAAAATCATCTCAATTACCTTCACTAAAAATCCTGGTAGACCGGTAATTACTAATTTTAGGAGACTAACATAAAGGTTACCTGAGAAAATTACCATGAAGATGAGCAATGGAAGGAAGATACCACTCAATATTAAAAATTTATTCAGTCTAAAGGTTTTCCAATTAATCAATTTCATCATTACCGGAGTTCCAAGCCAAATTAGGAGCAATGGAAAAATAGAATCCATAATCGAAGGATTTGCTACTGCATTGGTGGAAAAACCAGTAAATTCAGTTCCAAAAATAATTGTAGAAAGGAGTGTGATAACAAACCCAAATAATGCAGTAAGGAGAAAACTATTAGGTAAATACGCAATATAATATGTGGATGCTGGATCTGTATATGAGTTTCTTAGTAATCTTTTATTACTGGAAACAGAGAAAGTTGGAGCCAACCACCAGAAGCTATCCAAAAATGCCTCATTTACAATGGATAATAAATTTTTGGCCATCTCCTCATCAATGAATGGGTATTCAGAATCTTCATAAGTTTCAAAAAACTTTGCCATTATCTTATCCAATAGCCTGTCTACATCTTTATTTGGCACTTTCTGATTAGCAAAGGCCAGAAAAATCAGGTTTTCAGAAGGAGCAAATATAATCTTATGTTCCTTATACCCTAATTCTCTAATATCACTTTCCTGGGTCTCTTCACTGATTGAAATAATAGCGGAGATAAATCCTGCAAAGAGTACATGACCTTCTGTTGAAGTATATATTTTTTTATCATCCAAATCAACCTTCCCTGAGAATATTGACATACCAGTTTTGGTGAGAATTTTAACTTCTTCAATCATAAAAGCAACTTTGAAAGAGTTATAAAATAACATTTCTACAGAAGAGACAAATATAACAACCCAAAATCATGAAAAAAGTGACAAATAGTTTATCAATTTAGTTTTTGTAAAAACAGTAAATAGGATTTTAGGATGGAGATTTCATCTCCTAATTCAGCCTTTTCATCCTCATTCTCTACCTTGCGTAAAATTTCTCCACAATCAGGACATTCAAAATTAATCATCAAAGCATTCTGATACTGTATTCTCTCATGCTCATCAGGACATGAGAAAAAGGTGTGATCATCCTCATAACTAAGATTATCACTCAGTTTATCTATTCTTTCCTCTATTAATGATTGCATTATTGAAGTATCGTTCAAGGTTAGAGTCCAATGATAGTATTTCCATCTTGTTTCTGCATTTTCAGTCTCTCTGAATGATGCAATATCAATGTCAATCAATTTATACAATTCTTTTCGCACATCATTTAACCGAGTATTTATCTCTGTACTGAGTTGTTCATCTGTTATCTCTCCCTTCTCATACAAATACTCCGCCATTATTCTAGGTTCTTTACCTAGAAGGTACTCAATTATCTCAAGGATGGTAGTGAAATCATTTTTGCTTACCTTAATCATGAGTTTTCAAATCTTTTTGAGCTCTTTATGGAAAATTAAAAAATTAAGGGTGATCAAATGAATTTTTGTTAACAAATGAGCTGTATAGAAAATCAAAGTAGATATTTCTCAAATTTTCATATCTTTTACGGTATTGTATATTAAGGTAATATTACATGAGAACTCATGCGAAAATATGCTGCAGGAATAGGAGAAATTGTATTTGGAGAAGGTGAAGATATCCTTACTGCTCATGCCCTTGGAAGTTGTGTAGGGCTAGTATTATTCGATCCAGAGAAGAAAATAAGTGGAATGGCACATGTTGCACTACCGAGTATGATAAAATCAGTAAGGAATGCCGAGGAGCATGCTAAACGTTGGCCTGGTAGGTATGCAGATATGGCAGTAAAAAATCTCTTGGAGGGGTTAAAGCAGAGAGGAGCTACCAACATATATGCTAAGCTAGCTGGAGGATCTATCATTTTTGATATAAAAGTAGACCCTAACCAAGATCACTTAGGGAAGCAAACTTATGCAAAGATTACAGAGGAATTATCCGGTAGGAATATCACTGTAATTGCACAGGATGTTGATGGGCATTGGATACGATCTTTGGAATTCTATAATATCACAGGAGTACTAAGTGTACAGAAATCTGTATTTATGCAACAGAAATCAGCAGAATTAAACCTTTGACTTGGCATCAGGATTATTTGATATTCGCAAGATAATGAATGCAATCCATAGATCAATGAAGGCTACTAGTAATAACCAACCACGATCAAACCAAACATCGGTGTTGATCATTCGCATAACAAAATTTCCAGCTTCTAACACCATCACAGCAGATATTAACCATTTTCCAAACATAGATTTCTCATAATAGATTACAAAAACACCCGCAATATGAGCTAAGAATAGGATTACCCACCATAATACTGCAAGTGGAAAATTCCTAACAAATGCAAAACTTCCTCCGACTATTGGTACAATAAGTAGCCAAAGACTAAGTTGAAGGGCAGATCGAGCCTCTCTGTACTCAAATCTACGTCTTACTGTCAAATAGGCTTGTTTGATATTAGGAGTTATTTTATCTATCCTATATCTGTATTTATCCCATTTAGAAGTTACACCATAAAGTTTAGCAATAGGAGATGAAATACTCCTGTTTCTAAAGAATCCATACTTCTCAAGAATATCCTTGCGTTCATCACCGATAGGGTTGAATATGGTGATATAACTCGCACCCCAATCGATGGCAAGTTCTTTGGCTTTATCAAGTAATTTCACCTCATATCCCTGGTTATGGTACTCTTTTATAATTGCCAGATATTCGATATATGCCTCTCCATAGCTCAATTTATATTCATCCCAATTGGACATTAGTAATGTCGCTTTTAATCCACCAATTGGACCTAAGCGTCGCATCAAAGAGGAAATGGATACAGTTTGACCCACACGAGAACCTGGAAGATGTAGTTTCATCAAACCTATAATTTTTTCTCCCTTTCGTAATACATAGGTACCAGGATTATTTAATTTGTATTGCATCTCTAGGATTTTCCTAGCATTTTCACCATAGGCTTCCTGTATGATTGGTAACTCACTAGCAATCAGTGCATCGACAATATCATCAGAATTGCACATAGATGCATTGCATACCTGAATTTGGTCATCACTCACAAATGCGTTATTTTTCTATGCTCATTAAAGCTATGCCATTACTGGCTAGCAAAATGTACGTTGTTAAGTATCTATTATTTTAGATAGTATCCTTTAGGGTCAACTTCAGTTCGCAAAATATGTAATTCTTCTGATGTCGGAGCTTCTGTTGTATACACATCATCAGCAATCAACATTTCGAATCCTGTATTATCAATCACATCTTGTACTGTGACTCCGGGATTGACAGCCAATAATTTCATGCGTTTACTATCCTCGTCGAATCCCATGATACCTAAATTGGATACTACTCGGTAAGGACCAGATCCAGGTGGTAATCCTGCTGCTTCTCTGGCACCAGGACCACTAAGATATCCTGGTGTTGTGAGAAAATCAATATCATTAGTGTATTTTCTCTTCTGATGTGGCACCAAAGTAATTGTTCTCCAGCAAAGTGATCCTATATCATTTGCTCCTCCGGATCCTGGAAATCGAACTTTGGGATTTTTGTAATCCCCAAGAATGGTGGAGTTAAGATTACCATACATATCAATTTGAGCACCTCCAAGAAAACCAAACTCAATGTGACCTCGTGCAGCTGCTTCCATTACATCGGTGATTGAAGATGCAGCAAGAGCCTTGTAAAAGGAACGAGAGCCACCAACACCAAGGGGGAGTTCCTCTAGTGGTGATCCCAAACCACCGAATTCGAATACTGGCATGAGATTAGGTGCATGTGTTTTCTTGGCTAGAACTGCAGCTAGCATAGGAACTCCTGTTCCAATAAATGCAGATGTTCCATCCTCCATCAACCTTGAAGCAAGGCATATCAATAATTCCATGGGGTTATACTTGGTCATCTTCCTCTTGCCTCCTTTCTCAGCTTTTCTATCAATTCAGAACCACCACAGAGCTCTAAATACTCTTCATGATTTTTCACCTCATGAATATATTTATTTAGATAAGCCTCCGTAGTTTCTACTGTCTTGGCTGCCTCTATATAGTCAGCAAGGTGAGGTTCATCTCTCCAATACTCATAACACATATCACCAGGATGAGCACCAAGAGGTGCGTGAACCACAGCATCCACTAGATAGTAGGGTATGATAGTTCGATCAGGGTATTTTCGTATCTCCTCTGTATCCACAATATTCTCAGCTGATATAATCAATCTTTTGGATGCTCTTGCCAGCTCGTAGGCGAACCCAGAAATCCCATCTATCTGACAATTACCATATTTATCTGCTCGATGAACATGAATCAATCCGACATCAACCATAGTTGCTGGGAGTAACGTGACAGGTTTACCTGTAAATGGATCCTTGACCACCTTAGCACCGGAATATTTCAGTGTGTCTGTACCCATCATGGTTCTAACGGCAATAAATGGCATTCCCATACTCGCTGCTTTCATTCTCCAAGCCAGAGCTGCATTCGACCAGTCAGCAAACTCAATTTTATTGGGGATACTTTTCTCTGCTGCTCTTCGTAGAACGGGGGATACTCCATACACTTCATACCCGATATAGGTCTGATCTATGGCAGAGATGCAACCTTCTGCAATCATTATATCCAGCTCCATTATTCCTTGACCTGCTGTTTTCAGACCTCGTTTCTTCTGTCTTACAATTTCCCTGCATAATGACATGGGAGCTCGCACAAAACCATACAACTCGGTTGCAACATAATCTCCATCTTTAACAAAGGTAGAGATTGCTTCTTGTTCACTCATCAGCTTGTCTTTCAATATGAATGATTTATTCTTCCGGATGAATTCCCTATCTCCATCAGGGTCAGGTTTGATGAAGAGGGGACCTTTTCCTTCCTCTAGAATTTCCATACAGAAGAGCAATATCGAGCATTTAAAAGCACATTAGATGACTAGTTGTCTAACTGAAAAAAAAAATGTATTTTGTTTTCAATAATGGGTTGATTATTCTTCATCTTCATTTTCTTGATGGATTTGATATCCCAGACGTTCCATTCTTTTTTCCCATACTTGACGGGCAAGTAACTGCATATCAGCTACATCATCATCTTCATCAACAATCTCCATGCCCAGTAAGGTCTCAAGAACATCCTCAAGAGTCACAATACCCTTGGTTGTGAACTCATCTACAACTAAAACAATGTGCTTATTGGATTGCACCAGAATATCAAATAATTTGGTTACAGTTGTATCCTTCTGAACTACTTCTATATCCCTCTTGTGATCCTTGAGCAATTGATTACCTTCATTCTGAACCATGTGTAGAAGCAATTCATCCTTCAAAACAAATCCCGTTACATTATCCAGATTTCCGTCAAAAACTAGCATTCTAGTAAAGGGAAATTTTCCGGGGCTTCTGAAGACCTCCTCAATAGTTTTTTTCTCGTCATATGCCTTAATCACTGTACGAGGAGTGAAAATATCTTCTGCGGTTAGAGAACTCATTCTGAATAAATTTTGAATGATCTTGGATTCATGTTCCTTGAATGCACCAGCCTCTACCCCAACACCTGCCATAGCTATGAATTCATCCCTATTGAATACATGTGCTTCTCTACCTTTTGTGATCATCTTGGTGATTTTTTCTGATACCCAGATTACTGGAAATAGAATGAAGTTAAGAAATTGAATATAATATATTACAGACCGTGATAAACCCCTCCAGTATACAACACCAACTGTTTTTGGGATGATTTCACTGAAAATGAGAATCATTAGTGTCATGATTACAGAAAATACTCCAAACCATTCTATTCCAAAAACAATCGTGGCTTTAGCTCCACTACCTATACTTCCTATCGTATGAGCTATGGTATTCATTGTGAGTATAGCTGCTAGTGATTGTTCTATATCATTAACCCTGATTTTAGTTACTCTTTTTGCAAAACCTGGATTTTTATCTTTCAGATCAGCCATAAATGATGGGTTGATATTCAGAAGCACTGCTTCTGCAATTGAACATGTGAATGAGAAAAAAATCGCGAGAAAGATATAAAGGAACAGTGCAACATAATCAGCAGTGGTCGCCTCTGTAACCTCTGTAACTGGAGGTGCTCCAGATCCAGAAACCTGTAAAATTAGATAAACCACAGTGTATAGCAAAAAATAACCGAAAAATCGAGTTCTCATACTTACATTATATTCTAGTGGTACAAATAATTTTTCTATTCAACAAAGGAAATAAGAATATTTTTGCTTTCTTAACAAGGTTAATATTTTTCCTAGAAACATTATTAAGGGCTTTATTTACGGATACTATGAATTCTTAGTAGAATTTGGATGTATTACTATGACAACTTTACAAAATAATAGATTATTATTATCAATACTTGGACCAATCTGGATACGCCGAATTATGGGGATACTGGGGATGGCTTTACCGGTAATGCTTTACTTGGGAAATGGTATGAAGGTATTGGATTCACTAAGTGCTTACTGGTACTCTGATATGAAATGGGTGTTTGTTGGTTCACTCATCCTATTTGGATGGATGTTAATTGCATACAAAGGCCATTCAGGAACCGCTGATGATAAGGCGAGTACTGTAGCCGGTTTATGTGCAATTGGTGTGGGAGTATTCAGAACCTCGCTGGATTATCCACCAGATCTTATCGGTTGGATACATTATGGATCTGCACTGCTATTCTTCATCATTCTTTCTATCATGTCAATCTTTATGTTTACCAAGGGATATGGCTCAAATATTAAGAAATTAATTTACATTCTCTGTGGAATTGGAATGCTGATTAGCATTCTTCTTATGTTTTTTTCAGTTATTACTGAGAATGCATTCTTTGGTAGTTCCACTGTATTTATACTTGAAACAGCAGCCATTGAGTTTTTTGGACTCTCATGGTTAACCAAAGGTTTCAATAAACGATAATTCCATCACTTTGACAAAAATAAGGCCACGAATGACCTTTCTTTCTGAAAATCTATAAGCAATCAATGATTTTATAGGTCGAAAATGTGATAAATTCCAATCAAATCATTTTTTTCGAAAAGAAAGCTTATCAATATACAATACAAAATTAAGGTAGGTAATCTAGTGTGAGAAGTGTTCCGGATATTCAACAAATTCTTAAACAACTACTAACCAACCCAAAGGAAACGATTATTGATGGATTATCCGAGATGGTTATGCTAGATATACTAAAATCAGTTATCCAAACCTGTGGACCTTTACCCGTGGTTCAAAAACTCAATGAGAACTTCAGAGATACAGTTATCGTTGGGGATCTTCATGGAGATATTGAAAGCATGGCGTCACTGGTATCAAAGTTCATGGATGAGGAAATTCAATCATTGATTTTTCTTGGTGATTATGTAGATAGAGGTGCTGAATCCATGAGAGTTTTACTGCTAGCCTTTGCACTTAAGCTGGCCTTTCCCGAAAGGATTTGCATCTTGAAAGGTAATCATGAAGATATCAATGTGAACAAAAGATATGGATTTTACAATGATGTGACTGCTTTCTTTCATAATGGATCCGAGATGATGGATAAGATTGATGAGGCATTTAATTTTCTCTCAGTGGTGGCTATCACTCCTAATGGTAGCATGTGTGTACATGGAGGAATTTCTGAGAAAATTCACTTTTTACAAGAATTAGATGAGATGAAGAAACCGTACTTCAGCCTTATTGAGAGGAAGGAGGAACTAAAGGAGAAACAGGAGGAGTATAAAGTACCACTTGTACAGAAATCAGAACCTATGGGACCAAATATTGGATCAATTAGTTCCAAAACAGAAGGAGGTATGTCTTTTGGACCTGGAGGGCCTATTGCTGTGAAACGGGAGAATGAGATAGATCTTAATTCACTCAAAAAGGCACCTAAAATAAGCAGAGAGGAGAAAAAACTTAATCCTCTGTATCAAGCTCTGTATGAGATGCAGTGGAATGATCCGAAAGTAGATATGAATGGTTTTGGAGAATCCAAACGAGGAAAAACTGCTGCAACCTTCGGAGAGGATGCACTCAATGAATTTTTAGATTGTAATGATTTGAATCGATTAATCAGGGCGCATGAATATTCTCGAGGGCCTTACCAGAAAGTATTTGGCCGACTTATCCACATTTTCTCCTCTGGGCCCTACAAGGAAGGTCATGAAGAGGCACTCTACGTTCATGAAACAAGTGAGAAAACCAAAATTATCAATAACAAACTAGAAGTAATTTACGATGTGGACTAAACAAGAAATTGTTCCATCTTCATTTGATTGTATATTTTAGCTGATAAATGACACAAGATATTTCATTATGGATACTTGGTAATGGATAAATGATATTAACCTTGTATGTACTACGGCATGGACAGAGTACTGGAAATCTTATAAGACAATTTCAAAGCCAGTTGGATACGGAATTAACAGAACTAGGGTATGAACAAGCTAGAAATCTACAGGGTAATATCGAGGTATCAATTGTATATCATTCCCCTCTAAAGCGAGCATCAGAGACTGCCAAGACTATCTTTGAAAGTACTGCAGAATTAGTTGAGATGCAAGGGCTGATAGAGGATGATGTGGGTATGTTTATTGGAAAACTGTATCCAGATCTTACTCAAGAGGAATTGGAGATCTGGGAAAAAGTAGTAAGCGATCCTGATTATGTCGGTCATGGTGGAGAATCAAGAAACCAATTGAAAGAACGTTCCAATCATGTCATGTATGAGATTGTTACTGATATGGTTGATAGAAACATACTCAAAGCTGCTATTGTGGCACATGGTGGAATCCTTAATGCATTTCTCCGTCATCAATTTGGATCAGATATTGTTTTGGCAAACTGTGAACCGATTATCATAAGATTTGATATAGAATCAGGAAAATTTGAAAAATAGAAAATTTATTGTGATAAATCAATTGGTTATATACTCTAGGCTTATTTAGAACATGTTATGAAATGGATATTCAGATAATAAAAAGGTGAAGTTCTATGAAGCAGTGGAAGGAGTATTTACCTCATGATCCTATTCTACCTCTATTGGATTCAGGAAACAAGGCAATTCATTATTTTACTCGTCGGGATTTACAAGATGAATCTGTTGAGCCAATCAAGGAAATTTGGGATATACCAGAGGTGAAGAAGATCATTAAGAAACAACAAGCTGATGGGTCTTGGAAATCAACTAGCAATAACTTAGAAAAGACACCTGCTGTGAACTATTCACTCATAGAAACTTGGAAGCAATTTCGATTTGTAGTCGAACAGTATGAGATAACCAGAGAGCATCCAGTTGTTGAGAAAGGTGCAGAATATCTATTCTCTTGTCAGACAGAGGAAGGAGATATTAGAGGAATACTAGGAAATCAATACGCTGCATATTACACCGGAGCAATCCTTTCTTTGCTTATCAAAGCTGGTTACGAGGATGATTCTCGCATTAAATTGGGCTTGCAATGGTTGTTATCAGTGCGTCAAGAGGATGGAGGATGGCTGGCAAATGCACTCATGTCCTTGGATCTGCCTTGGAAGGAGGTAACCCGACTGACCTCTCAAAAGGTTGATACCATCCCTTATAAGGAATTATCAAAACCATCTTCTCATAACTGGACAGGAATGATAATCAGAGCATTTGCTAATCATTCAACCTACAAAAATATTCCTGAGGTTTTGAAGGCAGCAGAGCTATTGAAATCGCGATTCTTTCAACGAGATCCCCATTATACTTCTTACCAATCTGCTGATTATTGGATTAAATTTCAGTTTCCATTCTGGTGGAATAATCTAGTAGCTGCCATGGATTCATTATCTAGAATCGGCTTTACCTCAACCGATCCTGATATTGCTTTGGGTCTTAACTGGTTGATTGATAATCAACAGAAGAATGGTTTATGGAAACTAAACTATGCAGATGAAAAACCAAAGAAACACAGCAAGAAGAGCACTGATATGCAATTATGGATTACTCTGTCTATCTGTCGTATCCTAAAACGATTTTATCCATTGTGAAATGGAACTTTCTGATTTATTGAGTGTATATATAATTGAATATATGAGATTAATTAAAGATCAAAACGATCTGCATTCATGACCTTGTTCCAAGCTGCGATGAAGTCCTTGACAAATTTGTCATTGCTATCATCCTGTGCATAGACCTCAGCAAGGGCACGGAGCTCGGAATTGGATCCGAATACAAGATCAGTTCTGGTGGCAGTTCTAACTTTTTTACCTGTTTTTCGATCACTTGCCTGGTAGTTGTTGAAGCCAGTCTTCTTCCAGGCCACATCCATGGAGAGTAGAGTTCTGAACCAACTATTATCCAGCTTATCATCTTCTTTCCATACACCTTCTCCAGTTGCAGATATCTTCATTGCTCGTAGACCACCCACTAGAACAGTCATCTCAGATGGGGTTAGACCAAGCAGCTGTGCCTTATCCAGCATCATTTCCTCAGTACCGACTGCGAATTCTTTTTCGACATAATTCCGGAATCCACAAGCTCTGGGCTCAAGGTATTTGAATGAATTAACATCAGTCATCTCCTGTGTAGCATCACCACGACCTGTGATAACATCAACACTCACACCACTAGCCTTCTCGATACCAACAGCACCACCAATGACAATGACATCGGCTATAGATGCACCAGTTTCCTTGGCAATTCCCTCGTAAATTTTTAGTACTTTCTTGAGCTGATCTGGTTTGTTAGCCTTCCAATCCTTTTGTGGTGCAAGCCTGATCCGAGCACCATTGGCACCACCACGGAAGTCAGAACCTCTGAAGGTGGAAGCTGATGCCCATGCAGTCTCAACCATCTCTTGTAAGGAGAGACCAGAGGCAGCAATCTTATCTTTTACAGCTTTAAGTTCCTTTGCACTCAATTTCTTGCCAGCTGGTACAGGATCCTGCCAGATGTACTCTGCATCCTTGTAATCACCGGCCACATACCGGGTTTTTGGACCCATATCTCTGTGGAGTAACTTGAACCAGGCACGGGCAAAAGCCTCACCAAATGCCTCAGGATCTTTTAAGAATTTCTGGCCTATCTTATTATAGATAGGATCAACCTTTAGGGCCATATCGGCAGTGGTCATCATCACATTCACGAGTTTTCCACTTCCATCTACCTCAGGAGCCATGTGTTCTTTGGCAATCCCTACAGCCCACCAGATATGAGCACCAGCAGGAGACTTGGTAAGTTGCCAATCGTAATTGTAGAGCAGCTCGAGGTATCCCATATCCCATTTAGTTGGGTTGGTTGTCCAGGGGCCCTCAATACCACTGGTTATGGTATCAACACCTTTTCCAGAACCATGCGTGCTTTTCCAGCCTAGACCCTGATCCTCCATGGGAGCAGCTTCTGGATCAGCACCAACCTTATCCGCAGGTCCATTACCATGTGCCTTACCAAAAGTATGTCCACCAGCTACAAGAGCAAAAGTTTCCTCGTCATCCATACCCATACGTGCGAATGTCTCACGAACATCTTCAGCAGATGCAGCGGGATCGGGATTTCCATTTGGCCCCTCTGGATTGACGTAGATGAGCCCCATCTGCACGGCAGCTAGTGGGTTCTCCAAATCCTGGCGTGTCTTTCCGTATCGATTGTCGCCTAGCCATTCGTCTTCAGAGCCCCAATAGATGTCATATTCGGGATGGTAGATATCATCTCTGCCTAAAGCAGTTCCATGATTTGGTCCACCCATATCCTCAATGGCTACATTACCCGCAATTATGAGTAAATCTGCCCAGGAGAGTTTATTACCGTATTTTTGCTTGACAGGCCATAGTAACCGTCTGGCTTTGTCTAGATTACCGTTATCAGGCCAGGAATTCAGGGGGGCAAATCTCTGGTTACCGGAGTTTCCACCACCTCGTCCATCCATGGCTCTGTAAGTACCTGCTGCATGCCAGGTCATTCGTATGAAGAATGGTCCATAATGACCGTAATCAGCTGGCCACCAATCCTGGCTATCACGCATAACCTTCTTGATATCTGCCTTCACAGCATCAAAATCAAGCTCCTTCACTGCTTCTTGGTAATTGAAATCACCCAGTGGGTTGGATTTACGATCATGTTGTCTCAGAATGTCTAGATTTAGTTGATTGGGCCACCAGTCTTTGTTTGTGGTGCCACGAAATTTTGGTTGTTTTTCTGACATAGTAAACAATTCGTGAATACTGGTACTAGTATATATATCTAATGGATAATGAGTATTAATTGCACTGAATGTACAAAATTTTTTGGATATAGCGTAAAATAAGATATTTTGGCCTGTAGATTGATAATAAATAATAATCATTATTATTTAGCACCTAGTTATAAAAAACATAATTTTCATCAACTTTGACTAGGATTAATCGTTAATTTTTTTTCCAAGAAATGCCGAATGGAAAATCACTCATAATTAGAATTATAAATAAAATCGACTACACAGAAATATCAGCATGGCTACTAGTGATGAAGAACTAGCAAACTATCTCCATACACATGGATTCAGAGTCACTCCCCAGCGCATGCTCATCATCAAATATCTGCAAGATAATCACACACATCCCACAGCAGATGAGATATTTGAGGCCGTTAGAGTAGGAAGACCCACCATGAGCCATGCCACGGTATACAAGACCCTCAACATGCTGGTTGAAATAGGGTATCTTCGTGAATTAAATTTCGGAGGTACACATACAAGGTATGATATTAATCTCGAGGATCATATCAATATCTACTGTGAGAGCTGTGGAAATGTTTGGGACTACAATTCTGATGAGATCTCGAAATTACTTGATGAGATGAGGAATGAGATACCTGGAGAGATTCGATCTCAACGCATAAATGTCTATCAGATATGCAAGAAATGCCTAAAAAAGCAAGTATAAAAGGCCGAGTGTCAACTTTAATATAATACAAGTATCAGTATAGATTAAACGTTATGGAGACTGAATTCTGATCATTTTCACCCTCCAATTTACCCATCTTCAAAAATAATGGTAAATTGAAACAAATTGCTAATCATATAGGTTTAATTAATTGTGAGATTGTTTCAGTGATTTCAAAACCAACAGATAGATAGAGATATTTCGCATTATTACTATTTGTCACTGCCAGTCCTATAAATTCATCATTTTGCTTATCAAAATAATTTTTCAAAGCATGAATTAACAACTTACGACCATAACCTTTACCTGTATATTCTTTTTGTATTACTATTTCTGGAATAAATCCATAGCTATTATCGGGTTTGTTAAATCTTGTCATGAAGCAGACACCGATAATTTTTTTATTTAATCTTAGAACAATAGAGAGTTCTGGTTTAAAGTTACCATGTTGTGATTCAACAATGTTTTTGATTAACCTTCTTGCACCTTCAATTCCAGAATACATTGGCATTACATAAGAATCATCATTTTCTTTGGTAAAATGAGTATCAGCAATGATTTCTGCCAGTACTTCATCCATTGTGGGATCATAATATACAAGATCCTCATTCTCTTCAAATGATGGATATATTAATTCAGTTTTGTTCGAAAATTTCATCGAATGCCTAGTAATTTTTCTAAAATTAAATTCTCCAATGGCTAATTCTTGCAATGAGGATGAGTATGGTTCTCTTAATTCAAATTTCATCGCTGTAAAATCCAATTCTAGCAAGCATAGTAGTAATATTTTTTCTTTATCGATCCTTTTATTCTCATCCAATTGATTACTAACATATATGGTAAGGCCTCCTGATGCAAGATTACACCAAGCGATCCCGTCTTTTTCAGATAAACCAAATACTTTTCCATTTTTCTTCACACCATTAATTAGCAAATTTATTAAATCAAATTTCTCATTATATTTCTTACTCAAGATCTCTTCATATTCAAGAATTATTGAAGAATATTCTTCAATTCTATTATGTATATCTAAAACCATTAGTTAAATCATATCTGATAACATATAATTCTTTATCTTTACCCTATTAATCTTTTATTCTATCTTACAGAAAGAGGCTAAAATCAGTAAGGATTGATAAACCCATAATCAGAAATGATGGATAAATTGAGATCCCATGTTGTCCTTATTGGTGACCCTCATACGTAGAGATAGAAATATCTTTTCTTACCCAAATAAGAAGGAAGAATAGGAGTACTTCATGTAGCTATTTGATGGCTTTACAGATATCAATAATGTATGCATTGGAGAATACACTGAATATTCTACGCCTATGATTGACCCTGTATTATATCAAAGAATAATTCATAAACTAACGAATCATTACCAACGAGCTTATACTCCATCTGCAAGGCATCATCCTTCCATACACCACCTGCAATGACAAAACAGCTACGAGAAAGATGTAGACCTAGGAGGAGGTATTCGACCATTTCTGGCGTATAAGGTATTTGTTCTCCAAAATATCCCTTGATTACACTTATACTGAGCTCCTTATTTACCCGAACAAGTGTTCTGAGAAGTATCAACAAATCAATAATGGCATAATCAAATCCAATATGATCCCAATCAATGATTGAATGCAGGCCCTGCTCATCGAACCGATAATTACGAGGATGCAAATCACGATGGATCCAGGTCATCTCATGAGAATCAAGATACTTAAAACGATCATCTTGTAACCATTGTTTCATTAGGTCTTGTAGATGAGAAAATGATTCCCGACTCATATTTTCAAAAATATCGGATTGAGACATATTTGAGATAATTTGGATCCTATCCTTGATTCCCATCAAATAGAGTTCAGATCTGGGGTCATCTCCATCAAAATCATTACTCCGATCATGGATTTTTCTAATCACCACGCCTAACTGATAATATTTCTCTTTCATTGCATCAGGATTTGGGATAGAATCGGGGAGTAAGGTAAACGGATCATGATCCTCATTTCGATATAGCTCCACCCATGGCCATATAGTCATCTTCATTCCTTTGAATGTTACGATCTCAGGAACCATCACCTTCTGATTATCGAGAAATTTGAGATAATCCCTCATAAACATTAAGTACTCAAGACTTATATTGTAATAACCCATTGGATGTCTCTGATGTAATTTTACACAAATGGTTCTGTGCTGCAGTTCCACCTTGTAGATAGGATTCAAACTTACCTCATAACTTGCAATCTCAACACGATTCACATTATACTCAAGCTCATTAAACACACGTTTGATAATATATGGTGGATATTCCATCAAGTTTAGTTCTAAGAAGTAACGATTTAACATTATATTCAGCTTAGCAATAATATGAATCAAATAATTAAGAAAATGGAACTTAATTTATGATTTCTACTTAATTCAATTCTCAGTAGAGATTGTATATGGCTCTTTGAGAAAATTTACTAAAAAGTGATAGAACAGAGACTAGAGCTAATTAGACAGAGAAGCCAGTGTCAGCTATAATAGAGAGATTATGTTTGATCTCCACTTTTGCAGCAACTGGATTAGGATAATCATAAATTTAATTAAAATTAACTATCTTATTTGTGTAATTGCACCAAATGAAAAGACAATATCTTCGAGAACAGGTGCGAGACGAATTGTTTCGATTATTAAAAAGAATGAAAAGAAGCAGTAATAATAAATAATATTAGAGTTGAAGTATGACTTCAAACTATATTTTTACACAGACATGACGGGTCCTTTTTTCTTAGTATCACCTGCACCAGCAATGGCTATATTATCAACAAGAAATGCAGGGGATTGTCTTCCAAATTCAACTCGTATCTCTTTGGAAATAGCACTAATATTCTTGAGAAAATCGTAGATATTGGTTCCGATCATCGAATTCTTCAATGGATACTGAATCTCTCCATTTTCCACCCAGTATCCCTGATCAATCTTAACAGAGATCTCAGGAGAAGTACCCCAAATGGACATACCTCGATTTCGGATCAGTACACCTTCCTTCAAATCCTCCAACATGGCATTATAACTATCAGATCCCGCTGCGATCTGCCCCTGATGGATTCTTGGTCTAAACAAATTCCTCACTGCTTGGGCATTACCAGTATTCTCCAATCCCAATCTGTTTGATGTATAGGTATCAGTGACATAGGATTGCAGTACACCACTTTTGAATATCTCTACTCTACTGGTAGGTACACCTTCCACATCATATACTCTTGAATTCATTCCAGTTTTCACATGAGGGTCATCCCAAAGGGTGAATTCATCAACTGATAGTTTATCACCTATCTTATCGGTGAAGTATGAGGAACCAGTCATCACACTATATGCATTCACCCCATTGTTGATCATGGAACCCAATGTTGAGGCTGAAGCACGTTGATCAAATAGAACTGGAACTGATTTCGATGGAGCTACTTTGCTATTGAGCATTGATTTAGCCTCAACGCAGGCATTCTTCCCAATCTGAAAGTAATCAAGATTCTCTACTAGTGTCCGAGTCATACCGAAATCATAGGAAACTCCAACATTATCAGGAGAAAGGGGAATAGAAACACCGGCATTGGCTGAGAGACTTGTACTCTGTGATGATGCAGATACTCCATTTGAATTGATTACGATAGCTTCCATCACATTGATATCCATCTTCCCGGATAGGTTTGCCTTATCATGCACTTCTGTTGCCCCTTGTATCATAGTATCGACATCTTGTATTATTGTGGATGGATCCAAATTGGCAATATTCTCATCGAATAACCCTTCAGTGAGTATAGGTTCTCGGATTCCAGTCTTGGCAAGCGATACGAATTGCTCATCCTCTGGAGATAATTTTGCCAGTTTGATGGAATTAATAACAGTATTCTCAATGGTAGATAGGTTTAATGACGTAGTTGTAGCCATTCCCATTTTCTTGCCAATGTAGGAGCGAACATTGATCCTACTTCGAGTCTGTTCTTGAACACCACTGATTGAATTTCCCTGTACTGCAATAGATCTAGTCAAGCCATTAGCCATTGATACCTGTATTTGAGACGCCCCTTCAGATTTACCAAGGGCAATGGCTTTATTACCAAGTTCATTGAGCTCATCTAGCACAGATGTAAAATTTAGTTCCTTTACTTTTGACATCTACCTTCCTCCTACAACGATTTCACTAGCAGCAAGAGTTGGACCACCACCTGTTACAGGCATCGGTTGATAGCCCGTCAAGTTTCCCTTACCACAGGTTCCAGGAAAAGCATCCATATACAGATCGTTACCTAGGCCGATAGTATTTTTCAGAACTTCAAGAGTCATACCAGACATACCTGAATTACGAATTGGTCTAGTAAATTCCCCATTTTCGATTTTATAACCTGATTGTGAGGTAAAGAAGAATTCTCCACTACTGGGGTTAACATAGCCACCCATCGAATATTGAAGATATACTCCATTTCCAACAACTTCTGCCAATTCATCCAGACTCATACTACCATTCTTGATGAATGTATTACCCATTCTTGGCATAGCCATATGCCTAAAATCAGTGGCTCTACCTGATCCATTGAATTCATTGCCAGTTTCAAGCATGGTAGCGGTGGTCAAATCATTCAAGTATCCGGTTAAGGATCCATTTACCACAATATCTCTTGCTTTGGTCACGGTTCCTTCAGAATCGTATTTGAAGGAACCTCTCAACCCTGGGATCGTTGGATCATCCACCACCGAAATACTTGGATGTGCTACTTGCTCACCCACTTTATCAGTCAATACAGACCGTTTTAGCATAACACCATCACCCTCTGAGGCATGACCAAAAGCCTCATGGATATATACACCCACAATTGATGGTTCAAGAAGCACATTCATCCTTCCCGATGGAGAGGGATCTGAATCAAGCAGATCTATTGCACGTTTCCCTAAGTTGCCCATAGCTTCATCAATATTCCAATCTACAAGTTTCTTCAACCCTGCATTTGTAGCAACTGAATCTGATACGTTCTGAATTACATCTCCAGCTCTAGATGTAGCTGAGCCACCAAGTCGGAAAACACCATAATCATTCATTTCGATTTTGGTTCCGTTAGTATTCACTACTTCTTCTCGCTGCACTTTCTCAGAATAAGAACCACTGGAGTTGATGATTCTTTGATCATAGTCTCTCAAATTTTTCTCAACACTTGCCGCAAGATTAAATTTTTCCTCAAACGAGAGATCCGCAGGGTTGAGATCGGGTTGAAACTCGTTTCTACCCTCAAACGCTGGTTCATTACTCACCACTGCCTTTCGTTTTACAATAGATGATGCTCCACTTGCCATGCTGATAGCATTATCCAGTGTTTGGGCAATCTTTACTTTTTCAAATGATGCCACTGACGCAAAGCCCCAAGCACCATCAACTAGTGCCCTGATAGCAACACCTTCAAGGGTCTCAGAAGATACATCCTCTGCTTTCCCCCGACGTACTGTAATATTCAAATCCTCACTAGTATAGAATCGAATATCTGCAAATTGCACTTTAGATCTATCCACAGCATCCAGAATTTGAATACCCAAATCAATGTTGGTCATTAAATATATTTATTCTGAGCTCTTTAAAAGTTATTATTAGAAGGATAAATATTTTGGTCAAGAGTTGCTAACTGCATTAACAGATATGATTATTCTTCATGGATCTTTTATTCACAAAGATGCCCTTATGGTTTTATATAGCTGAACTTTCGTTATCTAAATAATGATAAAATTACTTGTATACAACATAGCAGCTAACTATCCGGGATATGGAGATTATGTCAGGATCGATAAACTACGTGATTTTCTTATCCAAGGAGATTGGGATATCATTGGCCTCAATGAGGTGTATAACAAAACTTTGAGAAATATCCTGTTAGATGATGTTAATCTACAGGATAAATATCCTTATATGATAGATTCTCAAAAAGAATGGAGTGAGATGCCTTTACATACTTTTGAGAATGGACTGATAATACTCAGTAAATATCCCATTGTTGATTCCAAAAGATTTGAATATACTAATCGCCTTACATTTGGCATTAATAAGATTCTACCTCCAAAGGATATGATTTATTGTAAAGTGCAAATTGAGACAACCCCTATTGAAGTATTCTTCACCCACCTGCAATGGGGAGATGATCCACGTCAGGTAAAGGTAAGATTGGAGCATATGCAAGAGTTGAGGGTCCAAGTGGACATTCTTCATGACCCTCATACACCCACCATCGTCTGTGGAGATATGAATATCTATGGCTACCCTGATAAAAAGGATGAATACCAGCACTTCATGAAATTATTTAATGGATTCACAGATGTCCATAATGCATTACATCCAGATGATCCGGCATTAACATGGCATGGCAACAATACCAAAGTGTTCAAATGGTTTGCAGGAGAGAAGTATGATTACATCTTGACAAATGATAAGATCAAAGGGTTGTCATCTACCATTATCAAACCAAGAGCTAGGGTTGGGCCCTATATTATGAAATGGAAACCTACTGAAAATATTTCCATTATAAATAGAATGAATATTGATATCAAACGATTGGTACGTGCATTCACACTTCCTTTTTACTTCATCTTACTTCTGGTACTTACTGGCTATCGGGTGGTCAATGGTTATGATCAGATATTATTTCGTGCTCATAAGGATTTATCAGATCATTATGCACTTGAAGGGATAATTGAGATAGAATAAGTCATGATTCATCTCTTAATTTATATGGTAAATTCCTAAATATTAAAAAGAATTCATGCCTAGGTAAGATTATTTCGGATGCTATTTAATATCAACAAAATATTTCAATTAAAATTACTTTTTCCAAAATGTACATATTGTTATAATTCGAGACTTCAAATACATGGAAAAACTCGGTTTTACAATTGACTTCACTAATTTGAAGAAATGGAAAGTTGTTGATAAGAATGGTATGAAGGCTGGAAAAGTCATTGATTTTGCCATCAATAAGGATTACAACCTTACAAAATTCGTGCTCGGAGGTTCTTTTTTCGAGGAACTATCAGAAAAAATGAAAATTAAGCCAGATGATGATCCTGTTGTTTCTCTTGCTGATATCAACTCGGTCGATGTTGATAAAAAACTAATAAAGCTATCCATATCTACTGATGATTTTATTTCCAAACTGGAGAAATCAAGCTTCGATGCAGGGGAGATAACATTCTCTGAACTAAGCAAGAGAAGGATCAAAGGATCCTGTGGAACAACCATTGGTACCCCAGTGGATGCATTAATTGATATTGAAAATAAAACGTCCATCATTATTGGCGAGAATAGATTTATTGAATTCATGGAAAAGATTGGCCTGACTGGTAACTACGACCTATTACTCCCAAGCAAATATGTGGAGAATATGAATGATGAGATCATACAGATTAGTAAGACAAAAGAAGAGCTCAAGATATTACTTAATAATGCAGAAGTAAAGAATAAATCCATCGTTGATTATTCTCAGTTAAAGAAGGATAAAGTGAGTTCTGAGATCCAACGATACACCAGATATGGTTGATTTCCTAGCAAAATCAAATTATTACCTGTTTAATAAATTCAATTAGAAGTACGAGTGTCTAATATATGTGGCTCTACCTTCTGGAAGAAGTGTCATAAGAAAATCGCGTTTGGGGTCCAAAAAAACTCCCTTTTCCTTAGTAAGATCAAATAGATGCTTAATCAGTGACATGAGATTTTCCTTTGATATATCATTAATAGCAGAATCAAATAATGAGTAGGTAAAATCAAGCATACCAAGCCTTCTTGCATGTCTTGACCACCATTTATGCTGTGGTGTCCAACTTTTGTGTAGTGAGAACCAATAGCTGGTTGCTATGGTGATTGCCCTGAAATAATTGATCCTTGTATCCAATTCAAAACCTCGATAATTATTAATATTGTAGTATCCAGCTGCAATTCCCAGTTGTGTTGCTTGGGCTCGAAGTCGTGGTTCATACATGGAATCTGGAAATTCTGCAAGTTTAACTCTCCATTTCTCCAATTTTCCAGTAGGATCATATATGGTTACAGAGTTTACATATGCAATGTGATCAATATCCATTGGGCTGGATAGCTGATCCTCAAAGACCTGATCGGAGGCGAAGGCATAATCTCCCACCAAGTGTTTGATACCGTCTTTCTCTTCAATATCCATCGTATGGACATCTTCTACATCCAGAGTGGAAAAATATTCCTGGGTTACATAGATAAAGAAGTCCCAATCTCTTTTAGGGTCTGTATTAAATCCAGTAACTTGACTGCCTTGAAGTAAAATACCTAGTACATGGCCTGTTTGTACTAAATCTAGTAGGTAATTTCTCACCCTTTCTTCTTCAATTTCATCTATTGTCTGAGGGATATTCACATTTGATCGGTTATCCACACATTTGAATAACTATTGATGTCAATATGATAAAATGAAAAAAGCACCATTGATTTAATCCTGTCGGGAGCAATGACGGCTTACACAGGGATAATTGTAACAAATTTACCGAATCCACTAAATATTTAATTACATTTTTTTCTTATTGCTAGTAGGTGATTAGAATTGAGTTCTGAGCAGGATATTATCAGATTCACAGTTTCTGCAAGATCAGCAACGATAATGAAGGGCATTATCATCATTTCACTAATTATTGGCCTATTGTGTGTTGCCATGTTCTTTGTTGTACGTAATGAAGAACCAGCTTATGAAGAATTATCATTTTCAGTTGCAGATGATGAGATAAAAATGGTTGAAATAGAAGTATCCAATGGAGAGACGATCTATTACAAGCTTGAGAGCGATATAGGACTATCTGTACGTCTGATGACTGAAGAAGAGTATAACGATATGATTGGGGGTCATGTATATAGTTACATTGAAGATGATTGGGATGATGTGTTAGAGAAGAGAACTGAACCTCTTGATGCAGATACCTATGTTTTATTTGTTAAGGGAGATACTTATCAGGCTACAGGTACATTGTATTATGGTGTGATGGTAGATAGATCTGATAAGGCAACTATCTGGATAGGGATGTTTCCTGTATCTATTTTAGTTGGAATGTTGATATATCTTATCTATGGGGCAATTGCAGACATAATGCACTCAAAATCAAAGAGATCTTGAATCATTTCTTTAATAATCAATCCCTGATTTATCTTTGATATAATCCCATGATGCCCAATACAACGCCTGCTTGCCATCACGATCACTGCAAAAGATGATGTATTGCTCATCAGGTGTTATTATTCCACGATAATCAGCAGAAGAAGAGTTGATATTAAGTAATATTGGTTCTTTCCATCCGTTTTCATTGATAGAACAGTACATATCCTGTCTTCCGACTTTGTTAGGAATATCTGGTGAATCAAATAATAATAGTTTGTCATCTGGGGTGATGAATGGATGGTATTGACGATCATTATCATTCAGCATAGAACCAAGATTTACAATCTCCTCGTATTTGCCATTATTGTAGACAGCTTTATAGAAATCAAAAGATCCCAAACCAATACTTCTATTAGAATGGAAATACATATCTCCTTTGGCATTAAAATTTGGATATCCTGTATGAGCATCAGTATTCACAGATAATAAAGGAATTTCATTACTATCTTCCAGGTAATGAATACCTAGTATTTTCTCCTCGTTCATCTTATCGAAATAAAGCCTCTGCTCAATCGGATGAAAAGCACCATATGATCCTGACGATATCACATTTTCAACTATCCAACTGTCATTTTTCTTTCGAAGCATCCATAATTCCTTACTTGTGAATTGTTTAGTTGAAACTGTGAAGGTAAAAACATCTCCTTCTTGGCAATAGGAACAAGCCATTACATGATGTGGAGTATCCATGAATACAGGATTAAAAGGTCTCACATCATCTATTGGAGGTTCAAGGTTGAAGTATTGATCCGCCTCAATAGTCTTGAAATTTGATATTAGCATTAAGTGAATTATAATAAGGTTATTCAAAAATCTATTCCAATCATGAGATAGGATTTTGTAATTAGTGATTCTCAAGTTAAGAACTGGATATATTAGATAATAAGCATCAACAATCTTATTCTGGGGGGCCAAGTTCAATTCTTTTGCGAATATCCTGTAGTGGACCACGTTCAGGCCAGAAAGCCTCAAGTAGCCAGGTTACTCCCAGATCCTTAAAGTCATGGATATAAGCATCTTCTTTTTTATCAAAAACTGATACATACTTTTAACCACATCAAACGAGTCTGTTGAAATGCGATACTTTCGGATATATTCGATTATCTCTCTGATATCTTGAGGATAGATGGAAGGATCTGAGCCAGCCTTCAATGGAAAAATCCCATCAAATTTTGCTACCCGTCTAAATGGTTTCTTATGAGGCCAAAAACCACCAACCCAGATTTTGATTTTTGCCTCAGGTTTAAATTGTATGGCTTCCTTAATGTGATAATGTCTTCCTTCATAAATAAAGGGTTTACCAGACCACAATCCCTGAAGAATTTCCAGAGACTCATCAAGCATCTCTGCTCTGATAAATGGGTCTGATTCCTCACCCAAAGAATCAAATTCCTCAGAACCACCAAGACCCACACCTAGAATGAACCGTCCGTTAGATAGTTTGGACAGAGAAGCTGCCTGTCGAGCCAATACTGTCGGTCTTCTTCTTGCCAATGGGGTGACTGTTATACCAATCATCAAATTCTCAGTTTGGGTTGCGATAGCAGATAATATCACCCATGGATCCAGTACAGGATCATCTGCACTCCATGGTGTGTATACATGATCCCAGATGAAGAAACCCTCCCATCCACATTCCTCAGAGAGTTTAGCCAGATCAACATAATCGTTTGGATCGGAGCTTATGCTATGATTGGCAATATATATCCCAAATTTAGGTGTAGAAGCCATCATCTAATTATTCAAGATCTATCTAAAATAAATATTGTCATCCCATTGGTATTTCTCCACAATTAAGATGAGTTAATTATATTCTGTACTGTGCCCAAATACTCAAGTAATTCAGCCTGTTTGATTTTTGTCGATAATTCCGTATTTGACGATGAATAATTCTCCCATTTCTGTATCTCTTTCAACAATATTTTCTGTTCCTCAATCACTTGTGTCTCATGTTTCTTTAACCCTTTCTCTTCAGCCATAATCCTGGCCTGTTCTAGTAAATTTGTTGCTTGATTTATCTTTCCTTCAAGTATGGCGAATTTAGCCTGTAATATTAATGCAATTACAACAATGGAGAACGCAAATTGCTTTTGGCCAATTATTTTAAGTTGAGAAATGATATTCTTTGCCTTTTCATATACCTCAATAACATTTTCCTGGATTTTCAATTCAAGAAGTAGTAACTCGCCCATTTCTTTCATGGAAAATAAGGATAACTCAAAATCAAGATATGGATCTATTAGTATCTCGTTAAAAATCTCCTCTGCCTTGATAATATTGGCTAACCTACCTAGGTTTTTCTGGATAATAGCCATGGCAAATTTTGTTCTTAGTTGAATAATATTGCTGATAGAATTACCTTTTACAATTTCATTAATCTCAGAAAGTTCTTTCCAATATTGCTCCTTCATTTCCTCATTTTTCATTGCTAAACTCAATCGAATTAGTTGAAATAAGGTTCGGGATTGTTCTGTTAGATTATGTGCCTGTTGCCAGTATTCCAAAGCATCTGTGAAATGAATCATACTTTTCTTAAACTCATTTTTATCTAGATACAGCCCACCTAAATTATACAAGGAAAATCCAATGCTTCTGAAATCTCCGATGAGAGCATAATTCATCTTACTTTTTGTCAAAATTGTTTCTGCTTCATCCAGATTACCCTGTATTCGCTTCAGATATCCGATATTATTCTGAACTATGGCCAGATTTAGAGTTAAACCAATTTCCTCATATATTTTCATACTCCGCTCATAATATTCTAAAGCTTGCAGGAGTGCCCCTCTATTCATATGAATTATTCCAATATTATTGAGAGAATCGGCCTTGAGTTTATTATTTCCAAGCTTTTCCCGCAAAGAGAACCCCTCGAAGAAATACTTTTCAGCCATTTCTGCATTTCCTTGTTTCCAAAATATGTTTCCTTTCTCATTCAAGTAATAAGATTGTTCCTCCAAATACTTATTCTTAAGCTCGTCATCCATGGTATTAAAAATCGTCTCACCATCAATGATGAATTCAAGAGCCTTGTCAAGTTGTTCCAGTTGGGAATACATTCTCGCCTTGAGAAGATATAATTTGTACTTATGAATGTTGGTTTGGTATGAAGCATGTTCAGTTTCCATTTGTTGTAACAATGAGGCTGCTTTCTCAGTATTTCTCAGGTTTAAATTACACTCAACCATCAGATATTGAAGTTCAAGCCTTTCAAGATACGATGAGGTGTTCTCAATATATTGTTGAACCTGATTCAACACAACTTCTTGTTTACCAATTTGAATATAATGTTTCCAAGTTTTCAATTTAGTATTAAAATCAAGGTTCATTATCTTGATCAATCAAATTTTAAGATTTTAAGATTTCTCTCCTACATGACAAGGAATGTGTAAATTCAGTAAATGAAGGCACGATATTTGATAGTTGAGTTATTTTTCTGTAGGTTTTTTAGAATTCCACCAATCCATACAGAATACCTTCTTTCTGGGAGTGCTACTACCTTTACATCCACTCCATCAGGTACAAGTACGACAAGCTCCTTGGAGAGTTTCGCTTTAAGGTATACAAATTAGTTATAAAATTTTCAAAAATACTAAAGCAATGTAAATAAGTTCATAATTTTCCTATTCGTGATCCTTCTGATTTTAATAGGATTAATATCTCATCTAAAGAGGATACACTATCTTCAAAAATAGTGTGAACACTTCCAATATTTTCTAGACTATGGGCATCAGAACCCCCCACAAATGGGATATCAATTATTTTTGCAACCTCCTTTGCTTCTTTATTCTCTCTCTGAGGTCTTCTTCTGCTACCATTAACCTCAATAGCATCTATTTTTAATTCAAACACAAGATCGCCTACACCATATTTCTCATCGAAGGGATGAGCAGCTATTATGAAAGCATGTTGTTCAAGTAAAATTTTGATGGTATGTTCGGCACTCAGATTATCAGGAACCTGCTCTGTTATCCCCAATGCAATTAGGTGACCATCTGATGTAGTTACCTCACATCCGGGGATGAGTAGTACTCCTAATGATTTAGCATAACGGAATAACCTCTCGTTGAATGTGATGAAATCATGATCTGTGATAGCTATTGCATTCATTCCCAGATACGATGCTTGATGAATAATCTCATGAGGAGAGGGCCCTTTTCTGTTATCAAATGAATTATTGCTGTGTGTATGGAAATCAATACTGTATGTCATCTTACCTCCTCACCTTTTTTCGGATCAAGTGATTACGATCCATAAGCTGTCTTAGGGTTGCTTCGAAACCTAATTCAGGATCTACAGGGTCATTCAGGAATACACCTGTCCTACCTATATCATCACGTCGTTTTAGAACCCTCTTTCTCTCTTCAATGATTTGTGGAGAAAAACCTAATCGAGTCAATTCTAACTGGGGAACATTAAGAATTGATCTCTCTGTATGGCCATTTTCAATAGGCATTATAAGTAGTAATTGTTTATTTATTCCGGGAACACGTTTTCTTGCATCTATATCTTTGAGTGTAACCGAACCTCCAAAAGAATAGAAGTCAATTTCCCTAGATGTAAAGGGCATCAATGGAAAGGAGATAGTTATGTCACTTTCCAAAACTATACTACCTTTGATCGCATGATTGGGAGTGGCCATTACAATTGATCGGGAAATAATCTCACTATCAGTAATCAAGTATTCAATCTGGTAGGAGGAAATCACATCTTGTAACAGAATATCTATATCACTTCCTTGATGTATATCACCTCTTGCAACAGATCCATAAACAACTGTTGGCGTTTGCAGTGGATCAAGTAATTGTAATATATCTCTTGCTAGCTCCCTTTTTTGATGGAAGGTATCCCAGTGTTCTTCATAATAATGAACTTCTAGTTCATCAGCTTTGGTTTTAATTTTCTTTCTTGTCATTAAACACAACCATCAACATGATGTTGACGTTAATGGTAAATCTGATTGAGATTAGAAAAAGATTTCTTCTCAGAAACATCTATAATTAACAAAATTTATTTTCATGCAGATATTATTAAGTATGCTACAGTTAAACTGTAACGTGTAATATGGACAGATATAATGAATTTGGAACTGTAATCGCAGTTGATTTAGATAATTTTAAGATATGTACTCAAGTCATGGGATGGAACTCGTATACATCTAATCCAATAACTCGATTGTTGACTGATGTTCTAGAGGATTTCATAAGGAAATTCTATGCTCTTGAGTTGATTGGGATCGACAGGAGTAAAGGAACAGAAGAGGCAATTTTAGTTGTTTTTCAAGAAACAGAAACAATACTACAGGATCTTAGAATAATTATAAAGAGCCTTGATCAGTTAGCAAATAAACTTGCAGCACCTACCTCGTTAAGTATAGGAGTAGCTACTGGGCAGATTAATGAGATAAAAATATTAGAGAATAGAAAAAAAAGTACGCTTTTTAGAGATCCAATACGTGCAATGGCACTGAAAGCACTAAAAAAAGCAAAAAAAGGTGGGGGTAATCAAATTATAATCTTCTGATTAAAGGGTGAGAAAAGGGATTCATTAATCTATAGAAAGGAATATTCATTGAACATAAATTTCCATGAATAATCAATAAATAAGAAAATTTAATAAAAAATTATGTTAAATGAATGGATATTTTGGAGTGAATAACTATCAATACTTTGAGAGATCGTTTTCTTTATATAATATTTATATTTAATTGAATTTTGAATAATTATTGATTTAATTTTATGCAGTTAATTAATTAGCTCTTTATCTTATTCTTTAGATGCATCTGTGTACTGATCTTGGACCCTGGTCTGAGTATTCCTTCTTGGAAATCCACATCTTACCAAAGGTCTTAAGGGATGAGAGGATGGATCCACCGATCCAGACTGAATATCTCCTTTCTGGGGGTGCTACGACCTTTACATCAACTCCATCAGGTACAAGTGAGACTAACTCCTTGGAGAGTCTCTCCTTAAGTCCTGGGAACATTGTGGATCCTCCGGAGAGGACAATGTTACTGTAGAGGTGGGGTCTAATATCGACATCACATTTCTGGATGGCACTGAAGATCAGCTCGTGGACTGGAACCTCTTCTGAACCGATGCTTGCAGGTTGGAAGAAGACCTCAGGGGCGAGGAATCTCTCCTGGCCAAGGTTGATGGTGGACCCGTCAGGCATGACGTAGCTCTTCTCCATTCCAGATACCTTGTCAGCAAGAGCGATCTCTTTATTGGGATCGAGTGCTACGTAGCAAAGTCTCTCCTTGATGTCTCTCACGATTTCCTTCTCTGCAGAGCTGGTTAGTGCGTAACCTCTCTGTCTCAGGAGTCTTCGTAGGTAATCAGTAATGTCACGACCACCAATATCAATTCTTGAAATGGCATGTGTGAGGCTGAAACCCTCGTATACGGGTACGACGTGGGTTACACCGTCACCACTATCTACGACAATTCCGGTGGTTCTTCCAGAAGCATACAGTGAGAGTACTGCCTGCATGGAGATGTACATACCAGGTACGTTGAAGGTCTCGAACATCAGTTCAGCCATCTTCTCACGATTGGTAATATTGTTCATTGGGGGCTCAGTCAGAAGGACTGGATGCTCTGCTGGGTTCACACGCATATCGTTAAAAAATGTGAATGACCAGATTTTTTCCATTGCTGCCCAATTATCAACTTGTCCGTGTTCTATGGGGTAATGGAGCTTGAGAACACCTCTAAGATTGAGAGCCTCATCACCGATGTAATATTCTCTTACATAGTGATCTACATCAGTCATAATAGATTGGTATTTGGGGTATCCAATCAATGTTGGAAATACGCTTCGAGGCTGATCTTCGCCTGCAAAGCCATTTTTACTAAGCCCGGTGCCATTATCAATGACTAGGGCCCTACTTGCAATTTCTTCGCTCATTTTGTTGAAATTTCTCCGATATAGGCTTGATAAAGGTAAACATCTCTTCTGAAAAAAATTCAAATAGATGACAAAGTGAAGAAATGTTATTTCAGCCCTTGTGAACGCAACCCGCGCGATGCAAAACAATTATAGCTATATATAATTATCATTAATTTTTGAATATTTATCTCTTTTCTAGATTGACTGCTAATAAGAAGTTTTTATTGTAATATTCACTTTGATTTTGAATTGATGATATTTGGCTGTATTTAATTTCATTAAGCATTATTCTATTTAAAGAGATAATTAGAATATGTAATTTTGCTGAAATCAACACATGATATAATCAGAATTACGTCTATACGCAAACATCTACAGCGGGTTGAATGATCAGTATTTTGATGAGATAATCTCTGGGAAGTAACAATTATGTCCTTAAATGATTCATATCCTCAACAATCTATAACCAGCTCTATGAAATCAATACTTCATTCCAATAATTTATTCATATTGTCTGTGAAAGTCTATTTTATCATATGTGTTTGCATAGATGTGAGGTCTTGCACCCATGAGCCATCCTTTCGGGAATCCATAGCTGAATCCAAATTTCTCTCGTACCATCGTATCTAATGTTTTCAGATGTTCTTCCTTGAGTGAGAAATCTAGGTGCTGTAAGTTTTGTTCCATATGTTCTTTTTTGGTTGCACCAATTATTGGAATATGCACACCTGCCTGTTGTTTTACCCATTGAATGGCCACACTGCTGGAAAGAACACCCAATTCATCGGCAATATTATCAACCTCTCTTGCAACATCGAGCAATTTTGAAAAATGTGGATGATCTCGAGGAACCTTACTTAGTCTTCCTTCACTTGTTTCTCTAGTATACTTTCCTGTGAATAATCCCTCATTCAATGCTTGAAATGATACATTAGCCAGATCCATTTTTCTACTAAGGGGAATTACATCACGTTCAGCATCCCTATCGCTTAGAGAGTACGGGAATTGATAAGCAACAAATGGATCCCAACTATTATATTCTGCCATCGTATTTGCTCTTGCTACAATCCAAGCAGGTGTATCCGAGATACCGATATAATGCACCTTTCCTGATGAGATAAGATCATTCAATCCTCTCATTACCTCGAAAATTGGTGTAGTATAATCCCACATATGTAGATAGAGAAGATCTATGTAATCAGTTCCCAGTCTTTCTAAACTCTCTTCCACTGACCTTCTCATATTCTTTCTAGCATTTCCGCCCATATTAGGATCATCCTTATGATGATTATTTTGCTGTTCAAAGCTGTACAAAGTAAATTTAGTGGCGATCACATATCGATCTCTATCTCCTTTTATGAATTCAGCTATCACTTTTTCTGATTGGCCATCTTGATAATTACAACTGGTATCAATAAAGTTACCACCTGCCTCTGCATATGTCTTGAGAATTGCAAGGGAATTTTCTTTATCTGTACCCCATTTCCAGGGATTTGTTTGACTTAAGGTCATTCCACCCATTGCTAATTCTGAAACACGTAATCCGCTTTTTCCTAACAGTTTGTATCGCATGATACACTTAAATCTCTATCCGAGTAAATAAGTAATCACCTTTGGATAATTCGATTTTACAAAATGAATTGAATCTAAAAGAAATAATTGATAACAGGCCTTTTATCTGATTATTTCCTTACATCTTAGCCATTTCTTACCGAATGTCTAGAGTGAGGAACTTCTATTGATTTGGGATCTTTAGCTATCCAAGCTCAATCTCATACCTGCCCAGCTCTCTACTTTCTGGAATCCAAGATTCAAACAGCAGTGTTCAAATCTCAGATTATTCCCCATAAGATCTATAAGTAGGTTTCCCACCTTATTATCCTCACAGATTTCTGATAATCGTGCAAGAACCTCTTTAAAGTAGTACTCATCTTTTGCATAAAGATACCCTATTGCACAAATATCGGGATTGTATCGGTTCAAGACGGCAGTACAATGTGATTTTAGTTCATCATTATGGATTATAACTAAATTCGCAAAAATCCTCTTGTTGTCCATTTTTTGAATATCTGATCGTATTTCCTCTAAAGATTTTTTTTCCCAAGTAAAGATAGAAACCTTGTGTACGGTATTGACAAATTTCTCTCTTTCTCTAGCACAGAGATCTAAATCAGTTTTCGGATCATAATCTCTAATATTTTCCTTGTAAGAACCAATTGATTTCTGACTAATCTTATAATTCAAATACATCTTAGCCCCCAATTCTTCTCCTTCAATTTCAGAAAACCCTCTTTCGATAGCCAGTGCATATCTATTCCTCATAAATGTCGTAGCAGCAGTTTCCACCGTATTAAATCCTTTATCCTTAAGGATTTCAATCATCTTTTCAAATAATATTCTATCAATTTCTTCCCTATTCTCCAATTTGGGATTAATGTACGGAAAATCCAGATAAGCATAGGAAGGTTGGTTATCCAATTTAATTTCCATCGCATTAATAAATCCAATCATCTCTGTTTCATAGAAACAATAGAGATTAAAATCAGGATCAAAATCATCGTGGCTATATCTTCTTCTGAATACCTCCTCTGAGTAATAATGAGGCCATGGCCAGGTTTTTTGCACTTCTTCTGCAATCTGAACCTGTTCTCGTTCATATCCTAGTTTATAGCTATCAAATCTCAAATCAGTTTGAATGTTCATGGTAATGCTCTGTTTTGATTTGATATAAATATTGGGATTCCGATAAATTAGATGTTTTTAACATCAATTCTCTAAAGTTTCTATTTTATCAAAGAAGTAGCTAGCTCCTAAACCATTCTTCTGAACCGATTGAGCTGGTTGGGTGAGAGAAACCTCTCCTGGCCGAGGTTGATGATTGAGAAGAAATTCATTTGCCAAAATGTATTATAAATTTTATCCGGAAAAAATATTTATATCCTAGGAAAATGATATTATTTCAAGATGACAACATCAACTAGCAAAATTGGGAATAAAGGAGAAATGTACCTACCAGTTCAAGTGAGAAAAGAATTGGATCTTCGACCAGGAACAAAGGTCAAGTTCATCATACTCCCTAATGGAAAATTGTACATTGAAAAAATACCCACTCTTGAAGATATTAAACAGAAAGGGCCATTAGTCAAAGTATCTGTAGATGAACTCGAACAATTATCAGAAGAAATGCAAACTAAGATGATTGAGGAGTAAGCATGAAGGTTTTGCTTGATACTTCTTATCTTATGCCTCTCTTTAGGATGGAACCAGATATCAAATTCGACATGGATGATTTTGAATTGATTCTTGATAATTGTACTCAACTATTACTTCTGAGCATTTCCTTCATCGAATTAAAATGGTTAGTGATTAAGAAGGGAAGAAATGATCCTGCTCTTCTGGATAGGCTGGAAATAGCATTTTCTGAAGCATTAAGATATATTGAGAATAATGAGGACATTCTTATAATAAATAATTCTGAGGATAGAATCAATGATATAAGCTACGAACTGGAGAAATTTGGACATACTGATTATTTTGATAATGTAATCTTGGCCAGTTCAATGCTTCATGCAGATATCCTCGTATCAGAGGATGATTCTCTGATAAAATTAGTCTCTAAACAGAAATCTTACAACAGTATATTTTTCAATCCAAAGTTTCAAATTATGAATTGGAAGAAATTTAAAGGATTTTTAATAGAAAAAAACAATGATGAGGATAAATCATCCTGATTCCGTTCTGAATGTCTTACTAAGCTTTTTCGACATTGCGGATCCACCAAAGAGGACGATGATGAACCATTATAATAATTTTAAATAATTCGTAAGAGTTGCCCAAATTCTCATCCGTTTTAAACTTCGTTTTTACACCTAAATTGCGATTATTTTGTCTTTAGTCAAAAGAGAAGCATATTTAATTGCAGCTATTATGCCTTCTCGATTAAGTGTAGGATATTCTACCAATATATCATCAATTGACATTCCATCTGCTAAATTATCTAAAATTACTGAAATCATAACTCTTGTACCTTTTACACATATCTGACCCCCACAGATATTTGGATCTGAACTTAGATGATCTTGCCAGTTCATAAGAATATTATCTCATTTATGGTATTAAACCTATTGTAGATTAGGATTTTGAGAAAGATTAATTGATAAATTATTTTTGTAATTCGGTTAATTTATTTTGACCAATCTAAATGCCTCTGTGTACTGATCTGGGGCCCTGGTCTGGGTATTCCTTCTTGGAAACCCACATCTTACCGAAGGTCTTGAGTGAGGTAAGGATGGAACCACCAATCCAGACAGAATATCTTCTCTCTGGGGGTGCTACGACCTTTACATCTACTCCATCATGTACAAGGGCGACTAACTCCTTACTAAGTCTGTCTTTTAGACCTGGGAACATTGTGGATCCTCCGGAGAGGACAATGTTACTGTAGAGGTGAGGACGAATATCTACATCACACATCTGGATAGCAGAGAAGATAGATAGATAATTGAATCTACTCAATCAACGTAATGCCTACTAATTTATTGAAGTGCTTATTATTAAGAGTATAAAATGTGTTTATACCGTTTGCCAATCCTATACCGATTATCATTGCATCTCTAAAATCAATTAAGGTTCCTTTTAATTTCAAATTCCCAAGAAGCTCAGCTGTCTTTATTGCTGATTTTTTATCGAGATCAAAAATGGTGAACCTAGTTAGTAATTCGTTTAATACTCTTAAGCGTTCAATTTTTTTTGCTTGATTGTTCAAGTAGACCTTATTGCTCTCAATTCCAAAGAAAAGTTCCATAACACAGATTTGGGTGGTGAATAGAGGAGTATCACCAAGTGTCTTGATTTTGTTAATCACCTCAGCATTCTTACGTAATATACCCACTAAAACAGATGTATCAAGAATAATCACTAAAGGTCTACCTCTTCAATCCTATAGGTGATTTCATCTTCCACATTTTCTAAATGCTTTATTTCTTCATCATCCATATCTGACCATAAAGTATTTTCCTCAACCCAAGAAATTAGGTGAGATGCGAGCTTCTCAGAGAATACTCTCTTAATCGTATCTCCAAAACTCTCATCTGGCAACTTAAATTTGCTTAGAAGATCATACACTTCATTTGTGATTGATATTGTCTTCGATGCCATATAATCTACATATGTAGACGATGTATTTATAATCAGAGAATTTCAAATGAATTATTGCATAATAACTTAATTATGAATTTACTGTTTAGTTTTGAATGAAATTTAATTTATATTTTGTCCTTCTACAGATACCAATCTAAATGCATCTGTGTACTGATCTGGGATCCTGGTCAGAGTACTCCTTCTTGCTGACCCACATCTTACCGTGAACTAACAGACTATAACTCGTTTTAATATTTCCTCAAGATCTTCTAGGTCAGTTAACTCACTTGAAGCGACTTTAATGGTTAATTCATACCAGTTTATGATATTTCTTGTTGTGCAATTGTTAAGTTTGAGAAAGGTTAACATAACACCCAATCCGATTCTTTTATTTCCATCAACAAAATAATGGTTCTGTATCAGTCGCATCATTAAATACGCTGCTGTCTGTATAATATCCTTATCTCCAAATTTTACATGTTGAGGGATAGAAACTGTGAAACTTCTAAGTCCATCGATATTCAAAATACCAGACTCTCCACCATAGAGCTTGAGATACTTGTTATGAAGTTTTTGTATTTGATCAAATGTGGGGTATTCCAAAGCAATCACTTAGCCAATTTCAGAAAAATATCAGAGTATTTTGAGATAATTTCTTCGGATGCAGCCTCCCAGTCTTCATCTGATGCAGGAGTTGGATGTTTTGATGAAACCACCTTGGACAGGAACTCTTCCCATGTTTCATTCTCAGGCTTCATTTTCTCCAATTTCGAATACAACTCCTCAGATAGTTCAATCGATTTAGTTGACATCATTATACTATATGTGATATTTGATTATAAAATTATGTTAATTACATGTATTTATTCGATTATTCTTTGATTGACTCAATCTAAATGCATCTGTGTACAGCTCTGGGACCTTGGTCTGAGTATTCTTTCTTGGATACCCACATTTTGCCGAAGGTCTTGAGGGATGCAAGGATGGAACCACCAATCCAGACAGAGTATCTTCTCTCTGGGGGTGCAACGACCTTGAAATGTCAATTTGTATTAAATAAACTAATTTTGATTCCCATCAACAATTTTCAATTCTTATCGAATAATCTTTTTAATATCATAAAGAACATCAAAATTATGGGAGTTTGTTGGCTAGAAGGACCTAATTTTAGATTTGGAAGAAAGCATATAGTTCCTCCTTTATTCATTGCATTATTTAGCAAAGAAGATTTCAAGGTAGAAAAACATAGATCTGGAAGAGATTGTTATCCATGGGCTGAAACCAATACAGAGAATGCACTAGAAAGAATTGAACAGATTTTGAAATATTCTATCAAAGATAATCGCTCATTCTTGGCTCTATTTCCACTTCATTTCTTTAGAGAATCTCTACTAATGCAAAATCGATATGATCATGTTGTGTTAAATGCCAGAGAATTAGTCGATATGCATGGAATGAGTGGAGCAGATATATTAGGTGAATCTATGCTTAGGGGAGTTAGACAAGTTGGTGATTTTGGTGAAGAATATTTGCATACAGCAAATTTATTTGATAGATTAATAACACAACTTGAAAATAATTCTGAAGATATTTTACTAACATTGATCCAAATTTTTGAGGGAAACACAGTTGGGCTGATACGACATTTTGAACGTGCAGAAAATAATGAATATCACTTGAAAGAATTGATGTATGATGTTGCTGGTAGTTTTGGTGATGAATATGGTTGGCAACTCTGGCTACTAAAACCAGAGGAGATGTATCTTGATGACGATATATTGAACACTCGGATGCAAGAATTGAAAATCCCTAAAAAATTATCAGATTTTGTTATCAGGAATCGCAAAGCAAGTTGTTACTTTGAACACCCCTGGGGAATTGAAGAAGAACCAAAGAAACCAAAAGAAAAAATCACTCAGCAAAGAAGTGGTTCATTTATGGCAACTGTACCAATTTTATTGAGATCAGATTTACTCAATGCAGATCTAACCCCTAAGAAAAATTATGATCCCTCTTATAAAATCGAGGAACTAAATGAAATGCGCTTCAAGGCCGAGAAAATATATAAGAGTGATGGTTTTGATATATTGAATTTTATCCAAGAAGAAATTCACAAGGATATTCAATTTTCGAAAATTCTACTCAAATTTATCATAGATGATCATGATAAAAATGATATGCTTCTAGATAATTACTTGAGCTATCACTTGGCTTTTCTATTTTCAGAAGAGGAATACTTGGCCATGTTAAGCGTTTACTCAACAACTCACAACTGTAAATATTGTAGGGGAAGATGGTTGGATGTAGCATATTTATTTCCGGATTTATTCAGGAAAAATTGGATTAGATGGTATAACACATATGATCATAGTCGATTAAATTTAGTATTGCAAGCCATCCGATTGGGAATTTCCATACCAAGTAATGAATTAGAGTATCCAATAAATTTATGTAATCAGGAACATGAACCCCTGAAAACAAGACTGGAGGAGCGGATATTGATGAATACCCTTCTTTGTTTTAGTCATTCTCAAGAAGCTCTGATTAAGGGATATCTTGAAGGAAAAATTTTTGATAATATATATGAGAAAATGCAGCTAACCCCTGAATCATTCTCCTTATATAAAATGACAGCACTACCGGTAATTGACCTAATTCAATACTTGTATTCTTCACCACAGTATAGTGATGATCAATTTCTGCTCTTTGAAGTATTAATTTACAGGTTAGAAACTCAAGATTCAGATCGACTGCACTTGAAAGAAGTATTCGACAATTTAATCAAATTAGACGAGATGGAAAATTACCCTTTGTACATTATCCTTTCACTATGCATTAGACTTCAAAAAGTTAAAATGGATAAAGAAACGAGGGAGGCATATTATTCATTATGGTATTTCTTAATCAAGACTTTAAATATTACTGAAGATGACTTCAGCAAGTATATCCTCTTGTTTCAGGAGATACAAGATGAGGATTTATTTGATACTATGCAAATAATGCTTCCTTTCAATGTTACTGCTCTCACACCTTTGAAATGGATGAATAAGATGGTATCTCTAAAATATCCTTATGAGGGAGATGTAAAACGATGTCATTTCAATCCTTCTATTCAGAATATCAATTATCTTAATGAGAACCTCACTATCAATCATCTGCAATTTTTGGAAGAATATCCAGTTTATTCAGTGGGAGTAATTCTCAGAATTTCTTTAACCGATGGAATTGCATATTATCCAGATATATGGCCAAATCGAGAGACTTCTTCATCTGATATGAAAGCAATCCTGGAACTCAATCTTCTCAATCTCTCAGATAATCTAGATCTTCTGAGAAATTATCCAAGTGTGGAGAGTTTTGATATAATTATGAAAATTCTTGGTAGAAGTGATCTTGATGAAGATCTTCTTAAAATTGTAATAAGATGGCTACATTTGAGAGATAAACATATCCTAGCGATAATTATCTCTAATATAGGTAATCTTGTCAATCAAGTAAATATTTTCCAAGCATTTGCAATTTTACATGAGATGAGGACTCGACACCAAGATATTCTAGATCATCATCAAATTTTGGGTTTATCTTTATTCTCTCATGATTATATCAGAGCCTACATGGTGAGTACCTATCTTCCAGTTCCAAATTATGGTAAGGAACGTATACGGATGATATTTGCATCTTTATCTCCTTTTATACCAATATTATACAAAGAAGGATTATTCAGAATTATTTTTAGAAGCTTTGAAGGCTATGTCCAAAAAGAGATGATGAGTTCTTCAGGGCTTCATTTTACTAGTGTGCATCAAGAAAAAATTGCTCATATATTTGACGTTGAGGCAATTGGACTGTTCCTTATTGAAACGTATTCAAATTTCTATGTATATGAAAAGGCAATGAGATTACATCACTTCTACTGGAAAAGTCAAGGCCTTAATAAAGGGTTGTACATGAGTGAACATGAAGGAGAGGCCAAGGAGGATGAGAAATGATGGATATTGAGGAGGAAATCAAGCAAAAGAATTATTCAGCTTTACAGCAATATATTTTGGATAATTCAACTAACTTAGATATTGAAGAAGATTATAACATTGCAGTTCGATATCTAGTAAAGATACTCGATCAGATAAGAGAAATACATAATTTTGAGGCATCAGAAGCATTTCTGCAGCATTTGATCAGCAATGAATATAACATAGATGTAATAGAGAATGCCAGATTCACATTTATATACCCATTCTACCCAGATATGGCCATAGAGGGGTTAGTGAAAGCATTTTACAATCATCCAGGAAATGGAAGATTAGCCAATTTGTTACTATCAGAATTTGGTGATGCTGGTGCACCACCAGAGGTTCTAAAAGACATCACATACAAACATATCGAGGCTTCTGAAAAACCCAATCAAGATTTATTAATAGCCCTTATACTCGCTGAAAATAAGGTAGGAAACTTCAATAATGCAAATGAATTACAAGATATATATCTAGAACATTTTGAACCAGATGAGAATATGCTTAATGTTTTTTTGTATAATCTTCATAATCTGAAGTACTATGATGAATACGTGGAGATATTTGATAGATATGAAGCATTATTGATAAATGCAGATGATCACCTTAAAGCAACCTATATTTTATCAATCAAAGAGTCAAGAGATGTAGGATATTATCAATACAATAAAGCTTTACAAATGATAAAAGATCTCAATCAAAATGATGATTATAGTCTAATAAGAGGGCTATACGCTGAATTTCTGTTTAAACGTGATACTTACGAACATAATGGGGTTATTAAAAATGTGTTACCGGATATATTTAGAGCATCTGTTCAAGCTAAGTCAGATGGAGAACGTGAAAAAGCATTGGACGAAATTTATCGATACGATCCTTATGATTCGATTGAACGATGTAATCGAGTGATAGAATTGCATGGAGGAACAAGTTTTGTATATGCACAGCTGAGCAAAGCTTATATGATAACAGGACAGTACGAAAAAGCAATACAATATGCTGAACTTGGAATGAAATACATGTTTCCACACTCGACAATGTTTACTCAAATGTTCTTACTTTTTGAGGGAATAGACATCAAATTTGCGTTTAAATATCTCATGGAAGGAATTGATATGCATCCAGATGATGATTATCTCAAATATATGATAGGACTTGTTCTCAAGGATAATCCACTGCTCAGGAAAGAATTTGGATTTGAAATAGATTCGTTTCATGTTCAAACCCCCAAGAATAATGTAATGCAATCTTCTCCCCCAAATTCAGGAATCGATAGAAACAATGAGATTAATCAAGGTACTCAACAGAAGGAGAAACCAAAACCTCAATTAGAAAAAATAAAAGTAGACAAATCTGATAAACAGCAAGGACGGGAAAGAGAAGTTGACAACAATCAGTATATAGTATCTGGAAAAGCTTTTTGGAACAAACGCAAATATAAAAAAGCCAAAAAAGCATTTCTGAAAGGTTTGAAAAAAGACCCTAAAAATATCCAATTACATATCCTTTCAGGTGATTTATGTAGAGAAATAAAGGAGACAAATAATGCGATTGCTCATTATAATGATGCCATTTACATAAATCCTAATGATTTAGAATTAATTAATAAAAGAAATGCCACAATTAATGAATTACCTAAGTCTTCAACTACAACTTGCTATTCTTGTTTTCATCTAGTTCCATTGAATATGGAGAACTGCCCACAGTGTGGAATCAAGCAAATCAAAGGTGTCCGACAAAAAGGAGGGAGTTCTAAAACTGTTTTTGGGGCCAGATGTTTCAATTGCGGTATGATTTTTCCGACATCTGGTTTTTTTAATGTTGTTCCCTGCCCTGTTTGCAATAATAGTACAAATCTATCTAAAAATATCAATGAAAAGAAATTAAGAATTGTATTAGCCACTATTAAGAGATGTGAACAATGTAACTCTGAAATTAAATATACAGACGAATATTGTAATAATTGTGGAAATGGGATTAATTTTGAATCGACATTTATAAAAGCATTTAAAGCTAATGGATTAGATTATTAGTTAAAAATAGATTATATTGGAATATTATTATTTTCTATCCTCTAAAATACAGTTTATGAGATCATAAAAAGAAATAATTATGGAATATTAAAATTTCGTTTTACTAAATTTACGTATAATTAGTTAATCTAATCTAAATGCATCTGTGAACTGATCTGGGACCCTGGTATGAGTATTCCTTCTTGGATACATCTTACCGAAGGTCTTGAGTGAGGATGGAACCACCAATCCAGATTGAGTATCTTCTCTCTGGGGGTGCTACGACCTTGACATCAACTCCGTCAGGTACAAGTGCTACGAGCTCCTTGGAAAGTCTCTCCTTTAGTCCGGGGAACATTGTGGAACAACCGGAGAGGACGATGTTGGAGTACAGGTGAGGCGTAATGTCGACATCACATTTCTGGAATAATAACTAAATTTACTTCTTTTTGTAGATATTCCTCCGATGAGCCACTTGGATAACTAGAATAATTAATTCATCATTCTTGATGTCTATAATTACTCTGTAATCTCGGACTTTTAGTCTAAAATAATTTGTTCCAACAATTTTCTGGACAAATTCATATGGCCTAATTCGGATTCTTTCAATAGCTTTAACAATATTTTCAGAAATACTTTTCTCCAGTTTTTTCAATTCCTTTACTGCAGATTGTGAATATTGGATATTATAACTCACAGTCCAAGCTCCTTAAGCACTTCTTCATGCGATAGAGTTTTTTTATCTTCATATTCTTTCTGAGCAGTCTCGATTGCTTGTTTAGTTTCCTCTGATAATTCCAAGGAATCTTCTATTAAATCCCATATAATCTCTTCATAGGTCTCGTTATCATGTAATTTCCTTTTTTGTAACTCTTCCTTGAGTTCGTTACTAACTTGAATTGATGATACCATACCACTCTATAGATCACTATAGTATAAAACAATATTTGATCAAAATCAGTAGATAATACAATTTTCCATATTTTTATTTGATGATAGTTATTAAAAGAATATCTTGTCTTTTACTTAAGCCAATCTAAATGCATCTGTGTACTGCTCTGGGACCCTGGTCTGAGTATTCTTTCTTGGATACCCACATCTTACTGAAGGTCTTGAGTGAAGCAAGGATGGAACCACCAATCCAGACTGAGTATCTTCTCTCTGGGGGTGCTACGACCTTGACATCAACTCCATCAGGTAGCGGATAGGTCAATGTCATCATATCCTTTAATTTTTTGAGAAAACACACTCTCAACATCTGAAAATCCAAATTCATTCATGAGAGAATGAACAGATATAGGAAAATTCTCATCTGTTTTGAATTTCATTTAGTCACCTTAAATTGCAACCATTTTATCCTTGGTCAAGAGAGAAGCATACTTTATAGCAGCCATAATACCATCACGATTGAGTGTGGGATATTCCTCTAAAATCTCATCAATTGACATTCCATCTGCTAAATTGTCTAAAATTACTGAAATCATTACTCTTGTACCTTTTACACATATCTGACCGCCGCAGATATTTGGATCCGAACTAAGATGATCTTGCCAATTCATAATAATAATATCTCGATTAAGTTATTAAAACTATTGTAGATACTGATTTTCAGAAAGATTAATTGTTAATTATTTGGGATCGGTGCGAAATCAGCTAAGTAGTAATCTAGCTAACTATATTGCTTAAAAAAGCTGACCTTTCTGACGATATTCACTCGAAGATATTCAATTCAAAGCAATTCTATTATCATTATTTAGACAATCTACAAATATTTTTCTTGATAATTAATTTCATAGTGATTGTATCTTTGCCATCATTCGAAATATTTTCATTTGATTTATAATCTTAAATTGAGTATTCCGCATATCTAAGGGATGTTTTCAGAAATTTGCTTCTAATCCAAATACTTTCAAGATAAATGAAAATTGATAGGATAATTCCTCAATAACAATTTGAGTTGGAGTCCCTAAGCCATGACCCGTATCTCGATATATTTTTAGCAGATACGGCCCCCCTGTACCTTTTTCTTGTAGTTCTGCGATGAATTTTTTGGAATGCATTGGGTCTACCCGGATATCATTCTCCCCCGTGTCTACTAGACAGGCAGGATATTCTTCCCGTTTAACATTATGCACTGGAGAGTATTTCAAAAGGAATTCAATATGCTCTTTCTTTTCTGGATCTCCATACTCACCTTTCCAGAATTTGCCGATAGAAAACTTGGGAAAACGTATCATATCTAAAACACCAGAGCTACAAACAACAGCACCAAAACATTCAGGAGCTTGTAGCATACTGGCTGCAACTAGTAATCCTCCATTGGAACCACCTAGAATTGCTATTTTCTTTGGATCTACTCCAAACTCCCTTGTAATCCATTTAGATGCAGCAATAAAATCATTAAACACATTTTGTTTTTTATCTAGCATTCCTGAATTATGCCATTCCTTACCATATTCACCTCCTCCCCTTGTATTCACCACAGCATAGATCCCTCCCAATTCCATCTAGAGTATTGCTCTGGATGAATAACCCGGCGTGATACTGCCATTGAATCCCCCATAGCCATACATTAGTACAGGAGTATGTTCATCTATAGTTAACTCCTTTTTGTGAAGTATGAACATTGGGATCTTCGTATCATCAATGGAGTGGAAAAAAACCTGTTTGCTATCAAGTTGTTCTGTGTCAACTGGGATACTGGATTCAAATACTTTCCTCAATCTCAACTGATCAATTCTGAATATCATTGGTGGATTATAAAATGAAGCATAAGAGATAAATAATGATCTAGAGACACATTCTCCCATATAAATAGATCCCAACCCAGGTAGATCGATTTCTTTGACAAAATTACCACTCAGGTCAAAGACTTTTATCTTGGAAACCACATCTATATAATATTTTACGATAACATGATTTTCTAAAACAGCTACCCCGTTATATGGTGCTATAGGATCTGACTCTTTGATTATCTCTGTCCAATCACTGGGAATTGAATAATCCAAGGGTATCGATATTATTCGACCATTTTTGGCATTATGATTGGTATAGACAATTGCTGTATCATCGTATACATCAATAACCTGATAGCCAAAGTCCATTTCATCAACTAATTTGCACAGTTTTCCAAGTGATCTAATGTTCCTATAATAGAGCTTGTTTTGTGGGAGTGTCGAATTAATTATTCTCAGGAACAACCAGTCTCCAAATACTTGTGGATAGGTACTTGAATGAGGATCATCGGATTCAAATATAATTTCATCCTTATCTTGGTTATCATATAACTTGTGAAACCAGAGCTTTTGTGAACTCTCCACTTCTTCTTTGCCAATATATGCTGAGTAGTAGAACCCAGAGCAATCATCTAACCATTGAACTGCAGCATGCCTTATATTCTCTAATTTTTCATCTAGAAATTCATTCTTTTCAAGATCAAAGATCCATACTTCTGCCCAATCAGAACCACCAGATCGAATACTCATTGCACAAAATCGGGCATCTTTACTGAATTCAGCATCAGTTAAGGCTATGGTGCCGTCATCACTTATAGTATTGGGATCAAATAATAATTTCTCTGATCCTTGAAGTGTTTCCTTATAATATAAAACAGATTGAGGCTGCAATCCTTCATTTTTTGTGTAAAATATCTTGCCATTTAGTTCAATTGGAATGCTATATCGAGGATAATTATATAGCTCCTGTAACCTATTTCTTAATTTTTCTTGAAGTTTATCATCAATAAATCCATCAGATAACTCATTCTGCTGGTCTATCCAATTGCTAATCTCTTCACCTGAATTTTCCTCTAACCATCTGTAAGGATCTGCAATGGAGAAACCATTAATATTCTCAACCATATCCTCTTTCTTTGTATGGGGATAGGAATAATTTCTCATAAATAAATCTGAAGTGTGTTTTTTTTAAGGATTAATGTTTAATATTAATTATTTTTTAATTCTGTGAGATATTTCTGCTTTTAGTTCTCTAAATGCATCTGTGTACTGATCTGGGACCCTGATCTGAGTATTCCTTCTTGGATACCCACATCTTACCGAAGGTCTTGAGTGAAGCAAGGATGGAACCACCGATCCAGACTGAATATCTTCTCTCTGGGGGTGCTACGACCTTAACATCTACTCCATCAGGTACAAGTGCAACAAGCTCCTTGGAAAGTCTCTCTTTTAGACCGGGGAACATTGTGGAACCACCGGATAGGACGATGTTGGAGTACAGGTGAGGCCTAATGTCGACATCACACTTCTGGATGGCACTGAAGATAAGCTCGTGAACTGGAACCTCTTCTGAACCGATTGAGGCTGGCTGGAAGAAGACCTCGGGTGCGAGGAATCTCTCCTGTCCAAGGTTGATGGTTGATCCGTCAGGCATGACGTATGACTTCTCCATTCCGGATACCTTGTCGGCAAGGGCCATCTCTTTGTTGGGATCGAGTGCCACATAGCAGAGTCTCTCCTTGATGTCACGGACAATTTCCTTCTCTGCAGAGCTGGTTAGTGCATAACCTCTCTGTCTGAGGAGTCTTCGTAGGTAGTCGGTGATGTCACGACCACCGATGTCGATACGGCTAATGGCGTGTGTGAGGCTGAAACCCTCATATACAGGTACAACGTGTGTTACACCGTCACCACTGTCCACGACGATACCAGTTGTTCTTCCAGAAGCATACAGTGAAAGTACTGCCTGCATGGAAATGTACATGCCAGGTACGTTGAAGGTCTCGAACATCAACTCAGCCATCTTCTCACGATTGTTGAGGTTGTTCATTGGGGGCTCAGTCAGAAGGACTGGGTGTTCGGCTGGGTTCACTCTCATGTCGTTGAAGAAGGTGAAGCTCCAGATTTTTTCCATGGCACCCCAGTTATCAACTTGGCCATGCTCGATTGGGTAGTGTAGCTTGAGAACACCTCTTAGATTGAGGGCCTCATCACCGATATAGTACTCACGTACGTAGTGATCCACATCAGTCATAATGGATTGGTATTTTGGATAACCTACAAGTGTTGGGAAGACACTTCGGGGTTGATCCTCACCGGCAAAACCGTTCTTGGAGAGACCAGTACCGTTATCGATAACTAGTGCTCTGTTGGCAATTTCTTCGCTCATTGTTCTTTTCTCCGAAATAATTGCAAGTAAATTGGCTATACATCCACCCTGGATAGGTGAGACCCAGTGCAGATGCAATAAAAGGTGAAATTTTTTGATTCCAGCCCTTGATAACGCAACCCGCGCTGCTTACCAATTGTGATATGCAATACAACATAGGTTATCTTCCTAGAGTATATAATTGTTTTCACTGTGAATCATAAATATGAAGAAAATGTTGAGAACATGGCTCTAAACCGGATAATTGATATTTACCATATGTATTGTACATACATTTTTTGGTTTTCCCTTCCTAACTGCAATTTTGCAACTATGAGCCCCTAATAGCCAAAATACTAAGGATTAGCAAGACCTAATAGTATAAAAGTGTATCTAGTATAAGTATCCTCATGTGCTTTAAATCAAAAAACTACTGAAATAAAAAACAGTTGATTTAATAAATTAATGAGTACAGGGAATAGATCCAAAGGCTAGGATGGCAATATTCATCAGCTCAATCTCTCTTGACTGGATACGCATTTACGAGAATCGAAAATGCCCATTTTATGCATTAATTTTGTAAGCTATTCAGTTGTAGTCTAGTCATATGGCCACTCAAGCTCTAAAAATAAATATTTTCAGTGATCTGGGAAAATGCCCAAGATTCATAGTATTAAAGTGTATCTAGTAACTCTATCCTCATTAGTTGGCGCACAAGTTTAGGAGTAAACTGCTCCAAGTACTCATATTTACGCATATTTATCTTTGGGAAATATCAAAATTGTTTGATTCATACTGTGAGGTTCAATAATCGTTTAGTTTATTCCGATAAATACATATGTACGTTCGAAATACTTTCTTACAACACGTGCATATTTAATTGAAAAATCTGTTAATACTGTATGTTTATTGATTGATTTTTAATAAGAATCTATTGCTTGTCATCACTGATATCCATCTGCCAGGATACTCCAAAGGGATCTGTGACCCTGCAATACCAGTCACCCCAGTACATCTTCTCCAGCTTCTGATCGATGGTCCATCCAGCTTTCTCAGCTCTATGATATATTGCTCTCATCTCATCTAGAGTTTCAGGCTCTACCATGATATCCACCTTACCACCAGTCACATATTCATTTTGTACATCATCTGCCATGAAGAGAACTGCTTCTCCCAGCTTGAAACTGCAGTGCATGGTGGAGTTCTCATAATCATAGTCATCAGGAAGGCCCATTCCAGGTGCAAATTTCATTCTGGCGATTAGTTCTGCATTGAAAACCTCAGAGTAGGCTTCAAGAGCTTTTTTGGCATTACTCACCATTATATACGGCTTGACTCTAGTCATAAATACTATCCACTAATCAGATACATAAATAATTTCATGTAAGCGAAATGGAATTGAATGGATTCTACACATGTTCATATTGAATGCTCAAGCAGAAGAGTGACATCTGGATTACCCCAGAATTCGTTCCCATTTCTTGTTTTTTTCAATACGTTCAGGTGACAGTCGAGCTTGACGTCTCATCTTATTGAGAAAATATCTATTACCAACAAGGTAACCCACAATAAACCAAATGGGAAATGGAGAGGAGATGAGGGTATGAAATGGGGAGAGTATGATCATGAGGAGATAGGTGAATGAGGATTGTTCCAGGCCTTCCATATTGATTAGTTTACCCTCTCCATACACTTCAAACATATGCCAGACAGCTACTAAATTGGCAAACAGATAAGATGCGATGAATCTAACATTCAGTGTTGTCCTGATACGATTTGGCAACCCCCGTGCACCAAATCCAAGTAAGCCATAGAAGAGGCCAAATGGCTTGTATATATCTGAATCAGTTCTCAACAAAAATAGCCAGTGCACATCCATACTGAAGACCAGGGGAGAGAAGAGAATGTAGACAAAAATGGCATGGAATAGAATGAATACATGTACTCCAACATATATCTGCTTCTCTTGGGGTGTATCCGGCCAGGTTGCCAGATTTAATTCCCGTAGCTTCATAGGTGAATATAGGATTCATAAATATATAAGTAGAGCTAAAATTTGAGTAAAGAAAGTGTATAATTCCGATTCGTTGTAACAGTTATGATCAATGCATTCAGGAAGAGGAAAATTATATGACTACCTTAAGAAATTGATCTCTTATATTGAAATTCAAGTATTTACATGCAGATACTGGCTTTTACCCATAATCTCTACAAATTATTTTTGTAGGTTATGAACTACCACCTTATCAATGAAGGTATATCTGGTAGGCATATTTCTATTGCTCATCCTATCAGAATCTACTGCCATACCTTCTGGCAATTCCGAACCTAATGTGATGCAGGAAGAGAATACTATTGATATGCGATATATCAGCAGTTTTGAACTATTAGATGTATATGATGAGATATGGCCAAACGCTAGTTATAAGATACGTATGTATAGTCAACCCTTTTCCAGAATCTCCGGGTATCTAAATAACCGAGGGCAAATTCTGGAGGGATATTCCGTAAAATCCACAACTATTGATATTCTATTTCCCTGGGGTGATACCTACATTGATGAGAAACTGAATAATGAGCATCAAGATCAGCAGGTATTATTCTCAGGTGGAATTTGGTCAGACATCACCAGTACCATACCAGAACCTTCAGGATCAGGTAATCTATCAATCACCATAACAATAGATGTGGATCTGACATACAATACAGCAGATGAGATCACAAGCATCCCCAGCATACTTGTGATAGATTTTCACAAAGAAATATCGTGGAACTTCGATCTCATTCAGAACACCAAAAACATATTCAAGACGTATGTGTTACCCCCAATTCTGTTATTTATTATTCTAACAATCTTTCTTAAAATCAGGGCCATGAAGAGAAAAAACAACGCAGATACGACAGATCCACAAACCTCACTAGCAGAGCTTGAAAGCCTTATGGTTAAAGATACATTGGATAATCTCTTTATTGCAAAGAAACCAAGGCATCTGATTGATGATCATGAGATTGCCAATTACTACAAGAATGAGGCGAATACATACACTAATCGGGGAAATTATCGGCTGGCACTCTCGTATTGCAACAAATATCTCGAACTGGAGCATACAAATGTACCCATGCTCTTCAACAAGGCCAATTTATTGATCAGGTTGCAGTATCTTCCCGAGGCCTTTGAGCTATTGGAATACATCCTACTCCTAGACCCCACACATATATTATCTGTGAAAAGCAAACATAAGGTAATGGGATTGGCAAAAACAAGAGGCATCCATCTACTCACTGATAAAACCATCAGTCAGATCACCCAACGATTGCAGAAAATCAGTTTCAGGGATCTTGGACTTCGACTGAATGCAACTGAGCAGCAGGTACAGCAATATATTAGAGAATTTATGGATAACGAAAGATTTGTCTATGATGATACACATATTTGGACAGTGAGGGTGGAGAAGGAGGAAGTTACTACAGGAGAGCCCTGTGCCATATGCAGATCAGATAAATACAGTAAAAGTAACAGAGAAGTCATCTGTATACATTGTGAGTATCATTTCCATTATTTTGAATTTTTTAAATGGGTGAGGGAAAGTGATACCTGTCCTGTATGCAGAAGATATGTGGATCTTCGATATTATCAGAAGGTAACCTCAGAAGAGTGAAGAAGGTCAACAGAAATGAATTTTATTGCATTTGATGTATCAAATGGCATTCTAACATTTTGTTGGGGATAGCTTAACAAGGGATGAAGTCCCTGAACTGACAATGAGAAAGATAGTTTTTCAGGCATTCCTCATTGTAATTCTGGAAGCAGTGTACATCTATCTTTCCTTTTCCCTATCACAATCATTTCTACCCACTATGTTTCCCTATCCCAACCATATTGGTGATGGATTGACTGCACTCAGCTATCTGGGTACTCTTGCCTTCCTGTGTACATTGATATATTGTCGTGAGGTTAGTTTTAATCCCAGACAGCTTGTACTCTTCATTACATTCTATCTCTTGTTCCTTTATCACATCTTTTTCTATCAGCCAAATTTCCTACTACAACATTTTCCACAGTTTCTACCTCTATTTCTCTTGAATTATCTGGGCTCCTTCATCTTCATGATATTTGTGTTTCTAATACTCATCATCTATGCAACGGTGAAACCTGAGATTAAACAGGTATTCACTGATGGTGGAATGATTGTTGTGGCAAACATTATCATAGGTATAATAGTTGGAATTGTTTGTATTATTCTTTTTTCACTCATCATCCACTCAAAACCTCCTATTAATCTATTATTTCCCAGTTTTGGAGAGGGAACAGCTGCTTCATTGTATTTCTCCTCAGTATTATATTCTGCTTATGTAGTATCAGAATTAAATAATCAATCACTTATCGTTAAACATAATGAAATCCCAAAATATCGGTATCATAGCTCATGGATGACCAGGAGATCAGTTGGGTTTCTTATGATCAAATTGCTGGTTAGTTTGATTACTCTAATAGCAGCATTTGCTCCTGCTGGAATCGTGATTAGTGATACCTTTCTATTTGTCAGCTACAGTGTACCTAAATCATTCATCTACTTTGTATTTCTTCAAATATTGCCAGCCAGTCTGTTTTTTAGTAGTAAGTATACTCCTCTAGGGTTGCAGCATCAATAGATAAGTAATTCTGTTTCCACTGAATAAGCAGATGACACAATATTCTCATAAGTGCTAACCTTTATGTATTCAAATCATCTGAACTCAATCAATGTATCGAAACAAGGAAGAAATCGATTTGGCCATCGAAAACTACCTGAAGAATTTACAGAGAGTTGCCTTGAAGGATGATATTATCACCCTGGATGAGGAAAGAATCATATCCTGGGCAATTGATGCCTTTAAGAATATGCAGTTGCAATTGTATGAAGTTCTGGAATCTGGACTTAATGATACGGAATTTTATGAATTGTTAAAGGATATGCAACATGATATTATCGAAAATGCTCTGAGGATAGCTAACGAGGATGATGTCATCACGGATGATGAGAGGGCATTGATTGATGAGTTACATCGTGCATTACATCAGGAGGATGGCTAAACCATGGAATTCACAGCAACTGTTACTCACAAACAAAGGGAGACGATGGATACACACACTCTCACACTTCAGACACCTGAGGATTTTCATTGGCAACTCGGTCAGTTCATCATGGTCAGAGCTGAGATTGATGGAGTATCTGTGAAGCGAGCATATACCATCTCCTCATCACCCACACGAAAAATATTACAGATCACTGTTAAACAGACAGATAGCCCTACCATGTCAAAGTATCTCAATGAAATCGAGGTAGGTAATCAAATAGATGTGAAGGGGCCATATGGAGCTCAGCATGATGCAAAGTATTGTATTTGGATTGCAGAATCATTCAGACCTGGTCATCTTGAGGCCATCAGAATTTTAAATGAATCCTCACTTGACAAAAATCGGTACTATTTCCCAATAAAACTGGAAATCGTATCTATAGAAAACTCTAAGAAGGTCATTTCATTCTCAATTGCATCAACTGATTATGAGATGCCATTATCTGGTGGAGACCAAGAGAATAAACCAGAATTCCGATCTCGCAAGGCAATCTATTGGCAATTTTTTGATCAGATAGTTTCAGAATTACAAGAATTTGACTGGTTCCCAAAATCAAAAAGTACTGAGAACAGTTATTTGGAGTACTCAAGTGGTATCAAATCAGAACATGTAAATATCAATTATGGTTTCAGATTCCCCCGAGGGAAACGATTCCAAGTAATAATTAACTTCTGGGAGAAGAATCAGTATTGGAAAACCGAGGGATATGAACCTAAATCATTAATGTTTATTGATCCAGTTTATGAGTTGATTGAATCTTTGATTGATAGAATTCCTAATGTCACTAAGTCAGAATTAGCAAAAGATGTCGTTGAACGACGAGTATACAACATCATTACAATAAGCTATCCAAAGGAATATGATTTTAATAATGAGAACCATCTCTCAAATATAGCGAATTGGGCAACTGCAGTTATGGTTGCTTTAAAAAATTCAATTGATCTTGAATTAGAAAAACTAGTTAAATTAATTGATTCAGAAGAAAATGAATAGAATCATGATTCTTTGAAAGCCAAGAAAATTAACTTAGATAATCTTGAATATATGCAACTTGCTCTCATAACCCCATCATATTTTGAGCATGTGAATGGATTGAGACCTCCTCATCTGGTCATCCAAATTAAATAATCCAGTAAATGGAAATCTGAATGGTTCAGTGTTGAATATTAAGGATTTCAAGAAATCTTAACAGAAATGCACTTATCCCTCCTAAAATACTTCATTTTGAAATGATAAGAAAATCTATTAATATAATATTAATTTGTATTCTGTTGATAATCCCCATGAAATCTGAGACAATGCTGGATGAGGTCGAGAATGCGGATCTTATTCTTTCAGCTGATCAAGATTCTTACATTGTACTTGGTGATTCCACATTATATGGCGGAAGTAACTATTTGAGAGTAGATGAAAATGAATTTTCATTTCTACAATTCAATATAGCTCGAGTGGAATATGCTTCATCTTGCTTTCTAGAAATCTATAATGCAGCAACAGAGATCCTTCAAATTGGAGTGTATGGGTTGGGCAATGATTCCTGGGATGAAATTTCGATAAATGGTTTAGACTACCCCACAACCAATGAAGATCCAATTGAAATAGTAACAATTGTAGGTACTGGGTGGTATCGTTGGACAGTCACTGATTTTATTAACGAACAAGATGATGATTTAGTCAGTTTTATGTTAAAAGCTGAGACAACTACTGGGTTATTTATAGGATGGAGTGATGAATTTGTTGTTGATAATCCAAAGCTCTCAGTTAATGGGACAATTGGTTCATCAGAACCTCAAACAGTTACCACAACCCAAACGGAAACTTCCTACTCTGAAACACTAACTGAAGAGGTAACAACAACAGTAACTCAAACCAATACCGAGACCATAACTGAGTCAGATTTTATTACATTAACCGAGATTACTTCAAATATAACAGAAACGAGTATAGAGACTTCAATCATATTCGAAACTGTTTTGACCACTTCTACAGTAAACATGACATACTATGACATCCTTACAACTGTAATTAATAATACAAACCAAATAACCTCAATTATAAGCGAATTCAAAAGTGAAATGACTTTTCCAGTAAGTGTTCCTTTGTTTCTTCTATCAATTAGTATATTCTATAAGAGGAAAATAGATAGGGACGATCATTAATAATCTAAAACCTCAACTCCACATCCCCACACTCCCCAGACTTGATCGCCCGAATAAACATGAACTTCCCCCTCTCCTTACTTGAAACCACCTCAAAACCCATCTCTTCCAAACCCTCAACAAATCCCTCCAGATCCTTGAACCTTGAGCTACTCTCGATAATATGCAAGTATCCATCTAGCCGAAGACACCTGTGGGCCTCCCTAACATAATCCGTCAGATTGCTCCCCATCAGTGACAGCGAAAACACAGCCACATCCAGCTCCCCATCCTCCAGGGGCACTGCAGCCATATCCCCCTCGATCACCTCATCATTGATCGCCACATGATCAAAACTGTGCACCGTGTGTAGATCTGCCAGTTCCCGGGCCAACAACGCCTCACCACAACCAAAATCTCCGATCACATATCCCTCACGCTTCTTGGCCCACTTGATAATCTCCTCAAACGGAACCACCTTCCAGGTCTTCCTCGCCTCCCGGTAAAGAGCATGGTAGTTCTCCCACTCAGTTCGATCCTCCTGCAGCCATTTCTGAAGGCTGTCACTCCGGGTCGAGTTCCACCGGTGGTTCATCCTCGAGAAATCCCCATACCTGGCAACCCGTTTCTCCATCTCATCATCCGGAATGGGCACAAACAGCCTCTCCCTTTCAATCTCCACTACCTTTCCCTCATCCAGCCGTTTTAGCCAGTCCATGATGTTCTGGTACGCCTTGGCAGGGCTAACAAGATGCTTGGAATGCTCAGGTATCACCCCATCCACCGCAGCATCCGCAATCGTCTTCTTGTACCGGATCCGATCCAGCTTGGAATCACCCCATGACCAGCGTTCACCGTTCACCATGGCATAGGTGATGGGTATAACCAGCCTCACCTTCTCATGCACTTGCCCCTGCCGGAACACACGGCCCCTCAGCTGCTCAAACTCAGCATTGGTCCAGGGAAGAATATTGATGATGATCTGGTTGCACACCCTCTGCAGGCCATCAACACCTGTGCTTATGGCATTCGACCCGATAAGCACATCAAGATCCTCATTAATAAACTCATTCAGCCCTGTTTTGTCATCCCCGGTGTAGAAGCCAACACTCCAGCCAGCCCTCTCAATCTCCTCCATAAGATAATCATCGATTTCAGATACGTAATATGTATAGATCAGTGTTTTAGGTTTGATATGTTCCAGAATTTTTGGTAACCGTGCCTTGGTCAGCACCTGCTCCAGCTTCAGAGGGGATCCCTTACCAAGTAACCTGATCTCATCCAGATATTCAGAAATCTCAATCTCTTCAATGAGCTGTTCATAATTGAGATCATATTCAGGAATATAGCGTATTCCAAGTGTCACCAACTTCTGATGCAGCTTCATACAATTGGTAATTGAAGGTCTGGTTTCAAGATCATCATGAGAGGTTCCTGTGATCATCTCGATCAGAGATTTCCCCTCCTGGAGATTATTGATGACAGGAGTGGCAGACATACCAAGCACATAGAGATCAGGATTCTTTGCATAGAGATTAGTTGTCAGAGCACCTATCATCTGTTTTCTCTTTGAAACCGATTTTGGATCCCGTTGTTTGACAAATTGAACCTCATCTATGACTATCATTGTTATCGGAAGCTCTGTTAACTCTTTTACCAGATTAGAGGAAGTTCCGAGTTGGAATTTCTCAAAATTCAATACAATGTAACGATATTTGAAATCCAACCAGTTGTTCTGATCCTTGATCCCACTTTCTGGATAGATAGAATTGATCTCGGATTTCCAACCTTCAACCACCGCATTGGGACAGATGATCAATGTAAGTATGGAATCTACAACTCTTGATGCGAGTATAGCAGACAAAGTCTTCCCGGCCCCAGTTCCAGACCAGTTACCTAATTGATGATGAGTTTTTAGTTCAGCAGCAATGAAACGCTGCATGAGGTTGGGTTCTGCTATTTTTCCGTTAATCTTGAAATTATATCCACTTGGTATTACGAGATCAGTACTTCTATTATATTCCTGGATAAACTCTTCTTTTACGGTTCTCCCATAGCCCTCGCCTTTGTACTCAAACAAATGCAGATTAGCCTCATGCTCATTTATAAATGCATGTTTCCAGATTTTAGCTTTGGCTGAATTTATTAGATATTCAATTGCCTCTTCATCTGATGACATGATAAATGTTGCATCCATAGTCTCAAGAATATGTTTAGTTTTTATTAAGGGGAATTCTTTGACCTTATCATTTTCAAGCTGAGTATTACTTTCTTCAATCTCATCATATTCATCTAATACTTCACCAAATGTCAATTCTTTCTCAATAATCTCATCAACGATTGATGGTTCATCTTTTACGAATTTCTGTAATTCTTCAATAGGCAATTTACCAGTTGAAAGTGCCTTTATAAATAATTTGGATTTTCCTTCAGAATTATATATGCCATTTTGGAGAAGTATTATGTATAATTCTGATGGAGTTAATTTATCTACATATGGTAGTAATGATTTAATAAATACCTTTACATTTTTTAGAGACCATCCAACATTACATATCGGACAGCCAGTTCCTTTAACTCGGTTCGAAGGAGAAGTTTTCCAGACATGATTTTTATCAATGCTACAAATCCACCAATATTGTTTCTGTGATCTTCCAACAATTTGATCAGGAGTAGTACTTGAATTTTTGGTGGGGTGCCATTCTTTTGCTATCTCAGGATACAATGATGCCAATGAATTGGTCACTGCTACTTTTTTCCCTGCACAATATGGACATCCTATCCCCGTCCTAGTCCTGTTTGCTAGTGAGGCTTTCCATTCATGATCCGGTCCTTCATCACACTTCCACCAATATTTCCTTTCAGAACCTTTAGTGACTTTATCAGGTGTCAGATCTCCATTTTTAGTTGGGTGCCATTCCTTGGCAATTTCTGGATAGGTATTCGCCAGGGAATTTGTTATTGAAAGTGATTTGTTTGCACAGTAAGGACAACCAGTCATGTATCGTTTAGTTCTACTAGCTGGACTCGCCTTCCATTCATGATCAGGGCCTTTATCGCATTTCCACCAGAATGGTTTGTTTGATCCTGCTACAACTTTATTAGGCATAAGGTCATCATTTTTAGTAGGATGCCATTCCTTGGCAATCTCAGGGTATAAAGATGCTATAGAATTCGTAACTGACGAATCTCTACCTGCACAGAATGGACAAGTAGATTGACCATAAGTTCTCGCATTTGCAATAGTCTTCCATTCATGGTCAGGACCTTTATCACATTTCCACCAGTATTTTGTATTTGAACCAGCTATTGCATCGTTCGCTGTAAGTTTTCCATTTTTTGTGGGATGCCATTGCTTCGCTACTTCTGGAAATAAAAATGCAATTGAATTTGTAACTGAAACCTTCCTATTTGCACATGAAGGACATCCAGTTCTTTCCCCAGTTCTTTTTATTACAGAAGTTTTCCATTCATGATCAGGACCTTTATCACACTTCCACCAAACTTTTTTTCCAGAATTTGCAACAATTCCCTCTGCTTTCAATTTTCCATTCTTAGTTGGATGCCATTCTTTGGCAATTTCAGGATATAATGTTTTTAATGAATTTGTTATTGATAAGGAGGACCCTTTACAGAAAGGGCATCCAGTGTTTTCTCCTGTTCTTTTACTTACAGCTGTCTTCCATTCATGATCTAGTCCATTATTGCATTTCCACCAATACTTAGTATTTGATCCTGCAATCACATCATTTGGAGTTAGATTTCCATTTTTTGTGGGATGCCATTGTTTCGCTACTTCTGAAAATCTTGTTGCTAATGAATTTGTAATAGAGACTTTTCTATTACTACAAAATAGGCATCCTCTTCCTAGTTTTGTCCTATTGTATATTTTTGCCTGCCATTCATGATCAGGACCTTTATCACATTTCCACCAACACAATTTTTTTGAATAAGCAATTAAATCATCAGGAGTTAGATCTCCATTTTTCGTAGGGTGCCACTCATCAGCGATTTCAGAATATCTAGTTGCTAATGAATTTGTTACTGATAATTTTCTATTCTCACAGAATGGACATGAGAATCTTTGAATTCTATCAAATGCTTTTTTCCTGCTTGATATTGACGCATTCCAAGTATGGTCGGGACCTTTATCACAGATCCAGAATACTTTTTTCACAGAATTTATCATATAATCGTCGGGACGATTTTCTCCATTCTTCTCCCAATCCCACTGTGCCACCAATTCTGGGAAATCAGCAACTGTTTCCATGTTTAATCAATATGTACAGTAATGAGTATTGATAATTAAGAAATGTGTAAAATAATTGAATTAATGTGTATATGAAATATCGCTTATCAGTTGACCAAATTGTAATAACACAGATTATATTTTCTGTTTTTGAGATGAAAAGGAAGATGAAAAAATCATTAATTGATAAAATTCAAAAAAAGATCACAATTAACAACTTTAGATTAATTATCAAAGGTATGGAAATTGATAAGGAATTTAATTCAACTAAATCATGGGAATTAATTCGTAAATCTTTATCAAATTTAGGAAATTCAGTAGGAGATGAGATCCTACTCAGAGACCGATTTATTTCAGCCATTAACGAAAAAAGAATAAAGGACATCAAGTCATATTGTGATACGAAGGAAATTCCGTATGCAGCTAATGATTTAAAAAAATGGGCAAATGTCAACATCTGGTTAAGTAAAATGAAAATAGAAGACTTGGAAAAAATGGTCAACACCTTAGTATTTGATCAAGTGTCAAATGAATTTCAAGAAAATATAACTGAATTTATAACAAATTTGACCAAGATAATTGATTTTGATGTCTTGGCATCAAAGATTCCTCAGTTGTCAAAATATTCATCATATATTGATTTCCAAGAGTCCATTTTATCTTTGGGTTGGGAGAATATAGAGGAAATGGGTGACATAGCGAGAGAAATAATAATGATATTGGTGAACCGAATAATTGAAGAATTTAAGGAACTAAATATCCCATCTTCTATTGCTAGTTTGATAATGGATAATAATTACATATCTTCTTTCTCTGAAGAACCAAGTTGGGATGAGATGCTTGTCGAAATGAAGGTATATCTTAAAGACACTGGTTTTTTAGATATTAAATCATATTTAGATTTCTTATCAAAATTAAAAGAATATACTATCGAATACTATGATTTATCTGAAGATGAAATGCCGAAACCAGATAAAGTAGCTATATACAATTTACAAGGTGCAACTCTAAAAAATGAAAATAATCCCACAAGAATAACGGAGAAAAGTAATGAAAAAAATGATCCAGAAGTTATAGAGAGGAAACTAACCTTTGAGAAGGTTATGAAGGCTTATACAGAAATAAAAATCCATCGTTTGGCAAAAATTCTTAATATCGATGACTTGAGTTTGGAAATGTGGTTAATTGATATAGCTCCAACCTATGGATTCAAAATTCAACAAGATATATTACTTATAGATCAAGATTATATGAATAGGCATATTGATGAACTCTTTGTGGAATTTGAACAGATGGAAAAAACTAAATCTGGAAAAATTGAGTGAGAGTGTGTTCAGACTCTACCTTTTTTGCACAAATAGATTGTCTATCTGAATTTCTATCTGTAACTAAAGAAGTCTCATCGAAATTTGAATGGAATTTCAAATCTAGATCAGATTAAGCAGCATCAAAGAAAAAGAAATAAAAATAAGAACAACAATTTAACTGAATTTTGCTACAAGCAATTCCTTACCCGATTTCATCAAATAAAAAGTATATATAGTCCTGAAGCTTCAAGAGATAATCGATCAAATCAATTGAATCCTAACGAAATAGCACATAGTTCAAAGAAGAAATAATCAATAATTAAGGGAGATTGATAATAAAAAATCAGATGAATTTATTAGTCTGCACCTTACTATCCATTAATAATGAATTTACTAAAATATCTCGAAATTTTTCTGGAAGAAATTGAGAAGGTAGAAAATAAAAATGATAAAAATTGGGAATTTCGATCATTACAAACGGCAGCATCGCAAAAATTGGTGAAGGATAACTGGATGCAGATCTGTGAAAAAGTGAATAATTCTGAGTTTCACTCTGTATTCCCTCTGGAATTCTCAAAATCATTTGATGGTCATACACTACTTGTAGGAGATTTGAACTATATTAAAAATTGGACGAAAAAAATTATCGATATTATAAGAGGAGAGTCCATCTTGAAGAAGTGTCCAAGTTGTGGCCTAGAGGTGAAAATGAATACTTCAACTTGCATTTGTGGATATAGATTTTTATAGTTCTTTGTTATAATAACCCTTTCAAAAATAATTGTCGAACCAAAATCTTAAAATTTTATTAAACAAGGCTATAGAAGGTAAACTACCCTTAGATCTATTCAGAAGCAAGCATTAACAAGATGATCGATCAAACTAGGCATATAGCTCAAAGAGGAAATAAAATTACTGAAACTGATATATGATTTTATGTTACCTAGATTTAACAGTCCAGAAGTATTGGTGAGGTAAGAGCTCGGATTTAAAATTAGGACCAGGATCCAGATACTGAAACTGAGCAGTGCTTCAAGATCACGTATATCAGTATGTTTTCGAATGACTTCCGATAAAGTGTGACAAAGGAGCAACCTCACCAATACAGAAGGTGATTTTATATGAAATTGCAAAAAGATAAAGATTTAGCTAGAATGTATGTGGGAATCGATATTTCCAAAGAAATATTTGATATTTGTTTAATGGAAGAATCAGGAAAAGTGATCCGGAGATTACAAGTTAAATCAAATTTAAAAGGATTTCAAACTCTATTGAAATCTATTCCTGAAGGCTATGCACCTCTTTTTGCAATGGAAACCACAGGATCACTCTCTGGAAATTTAGAGAAATTTCTTGAGAAGCATGATCAAACGTTTGTAAAAGCGAATGCCTTTGATGTTTCACGTATACGAGAAGCATTTTCATTCAGGCAGAAAAATGATGTTGTGGATGCCTGGGTGCTGGCACAGGCAGCAAGGTTGAATGTCTTGAGACATTCGAATACAACGCCAGAATTCACATACTTGAGAGATATTTTGGAGAGGTATTTTGACTTGGATGTTCGAAATACAGCGATCAAGAATCAGTTGCATGCAGATCTCACAGAAACATTCCCAGAGGTCACCAGAGTGTTTAGCACAATTGAAGGGAAAGCTTGTTTGGGGATATTATCAAAATACCAGACACCAGATCAATATTTATCAGCATCTATCAAGGAGATTTGGCAAGTTATAAGACAATACAATGGTAACGCCTCACCGAAAAAACTGGAGAAATTGAAAGATCTGGCTAGAACAAGTGTTGCGTGGAAGAAATCAGACTACACCAAAAAGATTATCGAATCCAGGGTTAGAGAAATGATAATAATCAAAGAAGAGATAGCATTACTGAAGGATATGATGAATAAGTACATGGAAACCACATTTCCAAGAGAAATGAAACTTCTGGAATCGATACCTGGTTTTGGTCTGATTACTAGCAGTTATTTGCTGTCTGTGATAGGAGATTACAGGAGATTTGACATGAATAGAGACGGAAAGGGAGCAAAACGAGTGAGTTCATTTGTGGGTTTCTCAGTGATAGAATATAGTTCTGGACCGAGAAAACGGAAATTTGGGATAAATAAGAGGGGAAATCCAAAATTGAGGGGAATTCTGTACTTTGCAGCTATCAATGCAATTCGCCTGGATCCAGCCTTGCGGGTAAAGTATGAGCTGAAAAGAGACAAATCTAATGGGAGAAAAGCACTAGTTGCAATAGGGCATCTTCTCCTCAGAAGGGCTTATGGGGTCTTGAAGACAGGGCAATTGTACAATCCAGCTATACCCCAAGCTGGATGACCCAGTCCCCCCATGATTTCGTCTGAACGATAGATTGATGAATAGGAGTGTGATAGTGCAGATTAGTAAAAAGTACTCGATAATTTTTAATAGGTAGAATCTGCATAATTATTTCATTATTTATTATTTGCATCTGCATATACCTTATCTATTGTTTTAACATGTTTTTTATATTAATTTATTGGTTTACATGATCAATAATCTGCTCTAATAAATTTTCAATATCTGGAAAATTTATTTTTACATTGTTTTTGAAAGCATTAAAATTATTATATTTTACAACCCAATCCCATAAAGTTTTGAGAAAATTGCCTTTCTGTTTTATATTATAAATATACCTCAAAAGGCTTCTTTCGGCTAATACATCTAACAATATCTGATCTTCTTTGGAAATATTTGAGAAATCCAATTCACCATCTTCTTCAGGCATTTTTTCAAGTATTGTCATAAATAATTTCTCATCTGCTTTTACATTCAAGAGAAAGCCAGTTTGAACCGCATTTATTACATGATCAAGTTTTTGTAATATTTTTTCTTGATTTGATATTAATTGGTCATAAAAGTCTTGAGGAAATAGATCAGAATCAATTTTGTTTTCATGATGCTCATTACCTTTATTTGTGTCTTTTAATTGATTATAAATATCAATATAATCATTATGTACTAAATTTGGGGATTTTAAAGCGTTCTCACCTTTTCTTTTTAATGTAATTTGAGATGGAAATAACGATCCCATTGACCATCGTGCATCATAGTACCCATTTTGTTCTCCATAGTTCAATGCAATATATATTTCATTTTCAAGATAATCCCTCTCACGAAAAATGGTTATTATTTCATCTCTATTAAATTGATATTTTGTTTTATCTAGCAAACTAAAAAACATTTCCAATATTTCAAATAAAGCTAAAATTTTTTTATATTTCATTTTGAAATATGCTGCAAGTATTGTTACTCCCATTGTTGTCAGTCTGATAATTTTGGATGATGAACGTGGTAATACTAAGTAATTTTCAGCAAAATAATTGTAAATTCTATACTCTTCATCCGAAGAGTCATATCTGGAATAAATCCCTTTTACATGATCTGAATATATTTTTTCTAATAAATCAAAATCTCTTTGTTCTAATTCCATATTTAGAGGATCATCAAATATATTTATAATATTTTTAATTCTTTGAGTATTTTAGTTGAAATATACTTTCATTTTGATTACAAATAGGAATCATCAAATTTTTTTTTGAAATTTTAATTTCTCCTCGAAATAAATAATAAGATTCTCACTTAATATCCACCAAGTTAAAAATCAATTATAATTTCAAATGCCCTTTTTGCAAACAAAATTTAATTTATGAACAGAAAACATCACCTAAAGTAGAAAAACAAAAACTAGATACTTATCATACGGCTTGGGTCTGAGGTAAATGTAAGGGATTACTTCAAATTACCTCGATTTCATCACAAATTCTTACTGATATTTTAGTATGATCCATCAAGATCTGATAGGAATAATATGATTTCAAAGCCACCTCTTCCCCCTCCTCTCTGTTCTGGATATACAATCAAGAAAATCTACTAAATTTACTAGTTACATGACTTCTACTACATTTTTAAAACTGAGCAATAATACGAGGCCAAAAATCAATTTTTATTCACCCTTCAATCTTATTTTGCTTTGTCAGACTTATATTTATATGTAAAATGCAGAATTAAAGTTTTCATGAAATGTAAAATTCGTTCTAACTAACGCTCAACCCCCAATTTTTACTTATTTTACCCTAACTTTACTGTAACATTACGATTTGAGCTGCATACGCCAAATTTAAATAGTTCGAGTTCAAAATAATTTTACATGAGTTATAAGCAACTCTCAATCGAAAATGAAATCAAAAACGACATCGACCGACTCCTCTATGAGTACAACGCACGCTCAGCTTCAATAATTACAAGAACTGAGGTACTATCTCTGTTAATATCGCTATACAGAGCGCAACTACCCTGAATCGAGGAATCATCATGAAAGTAACACCAGAAGAAATCAACGCTTTCAAGGAGTACAAGATCACATTCGAGCATCAAATGTCAGGAGCTAAAACAGAGAGATTCTTTAAAGCAATCCCTACAAAATTCACATATAAAGAGATTGAGAAAATCTATCAAGAGATTTCTGATAATCTTATTGATTTAATGTTTACAAGTGATAACATTCCATGATAATTTTTTATAATTAAAAAAACTGAGAACCAATTTCTAATTATTGTCAAAAAAAAAAATTATCTAATCAATAGTAATCTTCAATCAATTTCAAGAATTTCTCCCCCTTCGCATTTTGACTTGCCTTACCCTTCACAACATCCGCGTATCCATTAATATAGAGTGAGTTAACATATCGAGAGACACTAGATTGGGCAAGATCCAGTTTCTCTCCCATATCCTCTTGCCTCTCTATTTTATCTATAATGTAAAGAATTTCAATTTCTTTAGCATTAGGAATTTTATCAGGTTTCAAGTCAAATTCAATAATTTCTTTGATTCCTTTAGGTTTTACACAACATGCGATTTCAATATACTGGAAATTTTAATTTTCATTTCAACCAAAAATTTGATGATAATATTTTTCAATCGTATTATAAGATCCGACAATTAAAGAAATTATGGTAAAAATCAATGGAAGAACTTGTTTGACTAATCTAAGTCTATAATCTGGTAAAAATGGCCAAGACCTGACAGATGTTATAATATTCCCTAACTTATTATAATGAAGCAATAATAACACTAAATCTTCTTTTGAGCATGTTTTAGTTGCTATATCAATTTGCATCCGTTTATCTTCACAAAATGAAATAATGTCTGATTTGATTTTAATATAAGATATTAGGTTATTAAAATAAAATAAAATAGCAAATCTCACAAAAAATACCGAAAATCCGGTAATTATCAGCCCTAGGAATATATTTGTATTTAATAGGATATATATCCCAAAGACTGAACCTGATATAGATATTGGTAAGAATAAAATTAATCCAATAACATCTCCCATTCCAAAAGGAATGATTCGAGGTAAATCCCAATCAATATCTACTGAATGTAAAGCATATTGTCCTACTTTTTTTTCTTCCTCAGTTTGCCAATTAAGTATTCTTTGGGAAAACCCTTCTTTGATAACTAAGAAATTATCTCGATTTTCTACTTGTGATATAATTTTTATCATATTTTTGAAATACGTGCTTGGTTTCGTAGATACTATCATTATTGCAGTTAGAAAATCTAATAATATAGTAACAAAAGCCAATTGAATTCCTGAATTGAATTTATTTTCAAGTTGTAGGAGCTCAATAGCTTCTGAATGCAAAAAAACTAAGAAAAAAAACCAAAAAATCGATACTACAAAGATCAAAATATTGAAAATTGTCTCATCTTTCCTTATTTTCTTCTCAAATTGATGTTTAAACTCAAGATCAAAATTTTTATTTGTCGAATTCGAACTTAAGTTATAATGAACCGGTTTCCAGAGCGTTAAGGGTGTATCAAGGCCCATTTCCTCGATTATAGACATAAATTCAGTATTTTAATAGAAATTATATATTTATTTATTTTTAATTGGTGAATCTCTTCTATTTTATAGAAAAATTTTTAGTGGAATCTTGCCTAAGATCTTGCCTATTCACTCATTGAAAAAACAGTCCCAAATTACATCAATATCTCCATAAATTTCTTACTGAATTTTTTAATGAATTCCATTATAATTTGATTAGAATCATCCTATTTCAAATCTTATTCCCCAATTCAAAACCCCCTCTCAACCCATTTATCCCTACCCTCTCATTCATCCCCGAGCCATGGAAAAAATCTGGAGCTTCACCTTCTTCAACGACATGAGAGTGAACCCAGCCGAACACCCAGTTCTTCTGACTGAGCCCCCAATGAACAACCTCAACAATCGTGAGAAGATGGCTGAGTTGATGTTCGAGACCTTCAACGTACCTGGTATGTACATCTCCATGCAGGCAGTCCTGTCTCTTTACGCATCCGGTCGTACAACTGGTATTGTCGTAGATAGTGGTGATGGTGTAACACACGTTGTACCTGTATATGAGGGTTTCAGCCTTACCCACGCCATTAGCCGTATCGACATCGGTGGTCGTGACATTACTGATTACCTAAGAAGACTCCTCAGACAGAGAGGATATGCCCTCACCTCATCCGCAGAGAAGGAAATCGTCCGTGACATCAAGGAGAGACTTTGTTATGTCGCACTCGATCCCAATAAAGAGATGGCCCTTGCTGACAAGGTATCTGGAATGGAGAAATCATACGTCATGCCTGACGGATCAACCATTAACCTTGGCCAGGAGAGATTCCTTGCACCCGAGGTCTTCTTCCAACCTGCCTCAATCGGTTCAGAAGAGGTTCCAGTTCACGAGCTTATCTTCTCTGCTATCCAGAAGTGTGATGTCGATATTAGACCCCACCTCTACAGTAACATTGTCCTCTCCGGAGGTTCCACAATGTTCCCAGGTCTAAAAGAGAGACTTTCCAAGGAGTTAGTCGCCCTAGTACCTGATGGAGTAGATGTAAAGGTCGTAGCACCCCCAGAGAGAAGATACTCTGTCTGGATTGGTGGTTCCATCCTCGCATCCCTCAAGACCTTTGGTAAGATGTGGGTTTCCAAGAAGGAATATTCAGATCAGGGTCCCAGATCTGTACACAGATGCATTTAGATTGACCAAATTAAATTAAGAGAAATACAAAAATAATTAACAATTAATCTTTCTGAAAATCAGTATCTACAATAGTTTTAATAACTTAATCGAGATATTATTATTATGAATTGGCAAGATCATCTTAGTTCGGAACCAAATATCTGCGGCGGTCAGATATGTGTAAAAGGTACAAGAGTAATGATTTCAGTAATTTTAGACAATTTAGCAGATGGAATGTCAATTGATGAGATTTTAGAGGAATATCCCACACTCAATCGTGATGGTATTATGGCTGCTATAAAGTATGCTTCTCTCTTGACCAAGGATAAAATAGTTGCAATTTAAGGTGACTAAATGAAATTCAAAACAGATGAGAATTTTCCTATATCTGTTCATTCTCTCATGAATGAATTTGGATTTTCAGATGTTGAGAGTGTGTTTTCTCAAAAAATTAAAGGATATTATGACATTGACCTATCCGCTATATGTAAATCTGAAAAGAGGATACTTTTGACTCTAGATCAAGACTTCATGAATCGTATTTTACATCCTAAAGGTTCTTATTATGGTATCATCATAATTAAATCAATTTCACAAGGAAAACGGGCCGTATTAGAGGTAATGAGAAAATTACTTCTTGTGATTAGTGCTGAGGAAGTTGTAGGAAATGTAGTTGTCTATGATGGTGAATTCTTAAGAATTATTTGATTTACTGTTTTGAATAAGTATTATAGAAGAGGTTCCAGTTCACGAGCTTATCTTCAGTGCCATCCAGAAGTGTGATGTCGATATCAGACCCCACCTCTACAGTAACATTGTCCTCTCCGGAGGTTCCACAATGTTCCCAGGTCTAAAAGAGAGACTTTCCAAGGAGTTAGTCGCCCTAGTACCTGATGGAGTAGATGTAAAGGTCGTAGCACCCCCAGAGAGAAGATATTCAGTCTGGATTGGTGGTTCCATCCTCGCATCCCTCAAGACCTTCGGTAAGATGTGGGTTTCCAAGAAAGAATACTCAGACCAGGGTCCCAGATCAGTCCACAGATGCATTTAGATAAAAATCTACGCTAAAGATCTACCTATAACCTGATTTTTATTAATAAGCAAAATAATAATCATTTAATCATTATCTTATTTAATTAGATTCTTAAAGATAAAAATTCTAACCACACTATTTTTAATTTTTTTTACTTAAATATTTTTATTTCTTCTTATTCAGAGGCGGAACTCGACGCAATTGTTCTCACCAACCTTCTCGATAGCCTGATCTCGCATCTCTCGGATGACGAATGGTCTCAATCTGTCAAGGAGATCTTTAATGAGTTTAGAGACACATTCGATCAATTGGCCAACATGTCACTGGAGGAGACTATCACCCTCTATCTCGAGGGTGCGATCTCCCTAAACCGAGCTGCAGAGAATGAAGACATGGCCACCGAGGATTTCATCAACGAGCTGCGTTCCAAGGGCATCAAAAGGCTGACTGGCTACTCAACTATTGAGGACAAGGAAGAGGAACAACGTGCATTACAAAAATATGCAAAAACAGATGAAAACTCATAAATCACCAACTTAACCTTCAATCCTCTTAGCCTGCCTCAACTCCCCCGCAATCACCTCATCATTAATGGTCACATTATCGCTTTTTTATCAAATTAATGGTGATAGACCTATATATCCAAAATATATTCTTAGAGTATGGAGTTTGTCAATTTTAAACATCATCCAATGCGATCAGTTTTCAGAAAGGAGAATAGAAAACCTGAAAATGTATTCAATGACTGGCTTGCAGATAATTTGGACATGTTAAGTAAAATATTTACAGTGAACTTCCATATAGTTGAGCGTGAAGCAAGAGCAGAGGGGCTAAGAACGGATATTCTAGCTAAATTTGATGCAATTGTAGATGATCAATTAATTGAAAGTACTGCTGTAATTGAATGTCAACAGAAAAAATCAGACAGTAAACACTTCGGTCAGTTGATCACATATGGTCGATTTATCTGGTCCGAGGAGCTATCTGAGAAGGTATTTTGCATTGGTGCAGGATCAGGAATCACCCCATTTCGTGCATTTCTCCAGTATTTTGCAGATAATAAACTTCAGCACCACATAACTCTACTTTATTCTAACAGCTATGGTAATAATATCATTGCAAAAGATGAGATTGATGAGTTGGTTCTAGGTATACCCAATTGTCGATACAAATTGACAATCACCAGAGAGATTTATGGATTACAACAGATTAGACGGGGGAGAATCAATGAACCCTATCTTCAAGAATTACTACAAGGTTGGACAGATTCACTTTTCTACCTTTGTGGAAGCCGAAATTTCACCGATGCGATGTATTACATGTTACAAAAGCTTGGAATATCTAAGGATCAGATATACAAAGAGAAATGGGGATAGAAAATAACCTAAATACCTATAAATGAGCAAAAGAGCCTCGTTAACCACGAAATTATTGGAGAAATACTAGAAATCAAGATATAGTGATGCAATGCCAAGATATATATAGGATTACGTGAATCGTAATGTAATCGGTACCTTTTATAGGCTTTTGTTGAAAAAAAATATCTAAGAAATTGTGTTATCAATATCTAAAATTGACAAATACGACCTATGTAGGGAATACTGAAGGAATAGACTATCATGAAAGGAATAATAAAGAAAATATTTAGAAACAAAGGATTTGGTTTCATTAAAACTGAAAAAGGAAAAGAGATTTACTTCAATGATGATGAGCTAACCATAGGATTAACTATTGACTCTCTGAGCATAAATGATAAGGTAAGATTCTTCATCGAGGAGAATGACCGTGGAGAGTATGCCAGTTGTATTATCCTTGCCTAGGTTAACCACTTTTTAGATACCCATAAAACGTATCCAAGACCAGATGAATATGCCTGTGAGCACAAAAAATACAATGATTGCAGGTAACATCACCTTGAAAATAAATGAGTTCTGGTACGCAAATACATAATCATCCCTCACATAAACTAGAATAATAAATGTGAAGAGTAGAAAGAAATACAGCTTGATAATCATTCTTATAAACATAGGCCCAGCAATATCTGTTGATAACCCACCGAACACAGACGCATAGATGCCTTCGAATACTGTCAATCGTAAAATGATTATGCCGATGGATAGAAATACAAAGATACTTAGTAGGGTGTTGGTGGAGAAAAAACCTTGAAATGTGCTGACCTTATCGTATTTTATTTCTTTACGGGATTGTAATAAATGATATTCTTCCATTTGTTGATTCTTTATTTTCCGAATCCCCGTTCTTTTACGTCTGCTATCCCTGATCCATTTTCCAACAACAAGGAGCACGATGGCTACATAGAATATTAACAGGTACTCTTCAGAAGTCATAGGAGCTGAGATACCAGGCATGCCATCGGGATAGACATAATCTGCCAGATTATAATTGCTAGAAAAATCACCAGAACCAACAATTTGTGGATAAATATCAGTTTCAGGTTGCATCTCAAAGGCGATGGAGCTTTCAGATGTCATATGTACATACAAGAAGGTGACACCATAATTGATATTGAGTATGCCATAAATCCCATGATCACCGCTTTCCGTACTATATCGCAAGGCAGTTTCTTTCAATAACCCACCATCAATATCTTCAGCACTCCAACTGCTTATCTCATCAAAATTCTCAAGTACCATAGATCGATTCGCCTGGGTGCTGGCCCATAACTCAGCAAAATCCATATCATCGAGTGTTTCTTGTATCGTAGGGTTGAAATTCTCAGGATTTGACCCCCATCTGTAGCTAATAGGAAAGAAAAACATATTCACATATTGTTGGAAGAGCTGTGGATAATTTTCATAGATTAAAGGAAACCCATCAATTGTTATGGTGACTGAATCCTCAATACTATTATTCTCATCTGCAAAATTAATTACCGTATCTTGAAAATCTAGTGTAATCTCCACAATTGAACCACTTCCAACCTGATAATCAGTCTCAACATACAGACTGTGGTCATCTCGAAACTCACTTACCCTATATTTAAAATACTGAGCTCCTGGTTTACCTAGTAAATCTGAAACCATAGCATCATCGGGTGGATAGAGAACAAGGTATGAATTAGTAAAAGAAAGAGATTGAGACCCCATATCTATGAATAAGAGGATCAATAGGAGAAGAACCACTTTCTTCATTATATCCTTAGAGTTTATTCAATAATATAAGATCTCCCAAAATTATACATATTTGAGTCAAACCCAAATTTAATATCTATCTCTGTTTAATTCGGTATTACAATTATTCCTAGTTTTCTATTCTAAGTAATTTATTTTTCTGTTTTTACTATTATTTCCGTCTTCTAGTTATCACAAACACCATGAAAGAGAAACTTGCTACAGTTATATACACTCCTGGGTAGGGAATTGGAAGTGCTGGAGGACCTGAAGCATTTGCACTTGTCGTTTCTGATGTAGGTGTCGTTTCAGGATCATCAGATACAGTTGTAGATCCTTGCTCAGAAGTTGTAGTTGTATCATCTTCTGTTGTTGTAGTCTCAGTTGTAGTTGTCGTAGTATCTGATGTTGTCACATCAGCATTATCTATATTGAAATTGACACTAATAAATTCTGAGCTATAGCCTTGATCATCATAAGTGATGAGTTTTAATTGATATTGTCCATTATCAAAATTCTTAGTATTAATCATGTAGGATGTATCAAATACACCTGCACCAATTAAATCCCATGATGTTGAGGTTACATCTCTGATGAAAAGATCATATTTTAGTGAATGACCTTGATTATCCATTGCTCCCTGCCATTTTATTTCTTCCATTCCGGAGAGAACCATACCCTCGACATTGGGATACGTGAAGAAAGCAGGTAAAAGCTGATGATTTTCTACAATAAAAATACTATCGAAATAGGTGGATATAACAGCTCCGAAAGAGTTATTTGCAATCAATAAAAATTTCGCTCTTCGAGTATTAGCATGCTGGGTGCTATCCCAAGTAAATGACGTATCTGAACTCCATCCAAGCATTTGATTGGTAAATCCACCATTACTGGAATAATATAACCGGTAAGACCAAGTATTTCCCCAATTATCGTAGATTGGCATCCATTGAACTTGAATAGTACCAGAAACAACGTCAAGTCGTTGAGGATTTGTGAATTGCCCACCATGAACCATATAAATTCCTGTTAATGGATTATAATCATAATATCCGAGTGATCCATCAATCGAATAGGGGGTGTCTACAATTCCATCATAATTAATATCAGGTCCATTCAGTTCTGAATAATAGTTATGATCAATAGCATTATCATACTGATTAATATATACCTGATTAGATCCATTATTATTATTTATGAAATTATTCCAAGTGATTGTGTTATAGGATCCAGTCTCTATCTTGATTGCATACTGCAAATTGTGCTCAAACCTGTTGATGGTTATAATATTGTTATCTAGTTGATTTAGAGAACCATATGCAAGAAAGATCCCCATAAGATTGTTACTTATGGTATTGTTGCGTATCCTTTGAGTGTTAGCGTCATCAAACAGCATGATTCCAATATTACCATTGTTCATCACTTCATTGTTAGAGATAAAGTTAATGGAGTTTTGTTGAATTGCTATACCTATACCGAGATTATCATTAAAGTAGTTGGCATAAACTGAATTTCTATCAGATGAGGTGCCCAGATAGAGTGCAATATTGGCTGATGATCCCACATAATTATCTTTAATTGTATTTTGACTGGAAAAGAACAAACCTATTCCATCATAGCATTCCGTGATGGAGTTATAAGCTATTAAATTATAAATAGATTGATCCAACCTAATACCTGTCATCGATACTGAGGATCCATAGATAGTGTTGTACCAAACATAATTCATTACAGAATTGGATAGTTGGATTGCTTTTGATCTGGAATTACTATCCACATCATAGAGATTCAATATTATATTATTTACTACTCTGGTGTTGTTTACTCCATCAAGGTATATACCAACATTTGTAATACCTCTACCATCGATAAAATTGTTAGTTATACGCAGCTCGAGGTTGACATTAAGAATCTGAATAGCGTGTCCATTATACCCTGAGATATTATAGGACGAAATTATAATTGGGTTCTCAATGCTCCCATCTCCTGGCCATCCATTCTGTATTGCCTGATTCTTTAGATCCTGATTTCCATAGATATTAATGGGACCACGTTGGGTATACATACTGGGGTCAAAGTGAAGATTATCAACTGTAAATAATCCGGGATTTCGATTTGTGAATGTCATGCCTATCACATCATTGAAATTAGGCATGGCAAGAAGCAACATCTTGTATCTATTTCCATTCTCAGCAGTGCTTGTATCCCAATCATAATATGTTTCAGTAATTCCAGCAGCTAATATCCAGGTTGTATATCCAGAATCAGCACCTGGTTGCAGCCGATAGGTCCATTGATGGCCATAATTATCACTCAGTCCAGTCCATTCAACTCGTACAGTACCAGTGAAATAGCTTCCATGTAATGGATTGATGAATTGGAGACCTGATAATAAATACATGTATGCTAGTGGATAGAGATCCATTCCACCAATAAATCCCTCAAATATGTATGGAGAATCAGCAAAAGTTCCATTATTGGGGGCATAATGAGTGGAATAATAATTATATTGTACAAAATTATCTGTACCATTATTGTATATTTGCGAGGCATGATAATTATTATCTTGGAAATTATTCCAACCCACTCTATTAAATGATGAATCTTCCTCCATTCTTATTGCATAATCCATAGTTGTATATCCTATAGTATTGGAATAGATTACTGAATTTGAAGCATACCCATTGATTAAGATGCCTGCACGTAACGTATTGGTAATTGTGTTATTCCTCAACCGTATTCCATAAGAGTTTGATGAAATCACTACACCATAATTATCATTATTATCCAGTCGGTTATTTGATACATAATTTGTCTGTGCATCTTGGAAATAAATACCTGAGTTGCCATTATCATGGATCCAATTACCCTGAATTGAGTTTCGATTTGATTCAGTGGAGATATACATAGCTATATTTGTTGTAGCAGTGATCTCATTATCCTCTATTCTGTTATTGGGAGAGTATACCAGTTGCATTCCATTGGCATGATTACTGATTGTATTGTATCTGATAAGGTTATATTGTGAATACATAACATAAATACCCATTGTCCAATCACTGGCATTACCAGAAAGGGAGTTATACATTATTAGATTGTAATATGAAAACAGCAATTTTATTCCCGTTGGACTAGATCCCCCAGCAATAGAAGAGATTGTTGTATCCCTAATGCGAGTATTGTTAACATGCTCAAGATAAATTCCCATTGATGTGTCAAAATCGCATAGAATGTTCATGCCTCTGATAATAATATGGAGATTAGTATTTTTTATCTCAATAGCCGTTCCAGTTATTCCATAAAACTCATAATTCTCAATAATATATGGGTTCTCATAGGACCCATCTCCTACCCAACCTTCATTTGATGCTTGAAACTGCAAATCTGCATTTCCATCAATAGATATTTGTGCATGTGATATATAGTCTGGAGCGATCTCAGGTACTTCTGTCACTACTGGATGTATTGCATTGGAATAAGATAATCCAGTTAACATAATACCTACAAGAGAGATCAGAAGTACTAATTTTAATTTTCTCATTATACATTCCTCTTCTTCTATTATTAGATACGTGATTTAAGAAAGCCAACAAGAAATATAAACCTTCGTGAAAAATATGCTAAATATAGTGAAATATTGCTAAGATAATCTTATTCGTTACTCTAAAATGGTCTACTTGTTTTTTTCAGAAGTTGTATTGAGAGTTGTATAGATTGCTTGAGATATGAGAAATTAATGAGTGAACCTGCGAATATTTTTGCATATATTTAATATTTTCAAATAAAAAGACCCATTGTGAGATATCAACAGTATCTAGTTGCGAGTATTATCATCATTATCTGCAGCAGCTTACTAATTGGGGCAAATGCCAGGATCTACAGAAATACTGGCAAAAAAGTTTCTAATGGATTTGCATTGTTCAGCTACGAGTTCGAAGTTTCAATAAAAGAAGATGAGATTCTTGTCTCATTCTCAACTACAGATGGCAGATCATTAGTCGGTTACTATTTCACAGAAATTTTCGTTACATTTAACAATGCAGAGTATGACCTTTCTGTGGACACAGTAAATGGGGCATATACTGCTTTGTTTCCTAAGCCTGAAAAGAGTATTTGGATTGAAGGGATTCAATTACATGCCACCTATTATGAGAGTTTTGTATTCACAGAAGGACCATTTACTGTATATGAGAAAATTACAATCAAACAATACCCATCACCGCTGGTAATCTTGCTTTTGATAATAATTGGAGCTTCGGCATATTCGCTGTACTTGACTTACAAAGATGAGAAACCTGTATTCAAAACTAAAAGTGTGGAGGAGATCGTCATGAAGCAGGTGGAACTTCATCCTGAATATGAACTAGCATATAGTATCTTACCAGAATCTACTGAAATCAGTTACATAAAATTAATATTTGTATTAATCAACCCCTTCACCATAGTACCAGTCGTGATGTTGTATTTTATTAACAGTATGCGAGATATTCCCATTTTCGTAAAAGTATTTGTCAATCTCTTTCTTTGTATAATGATTATGTTTACTATATTCATGTTTTCATCTGGAATGATCAAGAAGTATCTTCTCGTATTTGTGAACAAGGATAGGTTATGTGTGGTTGAACAACAATTCCGTACAACTGAGAAAATCTGGCTTAGGGAGGAAATTGAATATCTTTCCATGAGACCCCGTTTTCTGCGATCACAATCGAGGGTTTCATCACTAAAATTTGATGTCATCATTTTTAAGCACTTGGATTTTGATGGAAAGCGTGAAACCCAACAACTTATCAAAAATATAGATGAAGGAAGAGCTAAAGATATGCTTTCTCAGCTTGAAGAGCTAGGGATTGAGATCAAGGATCTGACGGCTCATATTTGATAAACAGAATTAAATATGCCTATGCAGTGATATTATTGTGAAATGTTGCATTGTACTTCTCATACTCTGTATACCGGTAATTACTTCTGCTGAGGTAACAGATTTATATACAGAGACTCTTTCTGTCACGTATGAATACAATAGACAAACAGAGCTAAATGATAGCATTTTTCTCTTTGTGGTAACTGGATTAATAGTGAATGATAATAGATATGAGATCAATGTCGAAACCTCTACTACAAGGTTACTGGTTGTAGAAATCGAGATCAATACAAGAGAAAACTATTCTGTAGATAACGGTATTGATGGAGCAAATAAAACAACTCATGTCATTCAATCTGGACAACAGAAGAGCAATGTCACTGCCTATCTCATTCTACAGGGTACCTATACGATATTACCTGATGGAGAATACATTATTAATTATCGTATTGATAGTCAATCCATTCCTTCAATACCATTAATCATGAACATTTTAGGCGGTGAAGTATCCATTAATAGCAATCAAACAGAAAGTGATATTATAGGATTACCTGTTGTTTTTGGTATGATGCTAGTTGCATTGATCGCAATCATGAGTGCTAAAACGTATAAAAGATAGATTACCTTGATAGATTCTGTTTCCGGTTTCTCAATTTTCGAATGGTGTAGACTACTAAAATGATTACTGGAATAGCATAATACACCAGAGAGTAGTAATCAAATTGATTAGGAATGACATTATTGGGTAAATCCTCTTCAAAAGGAATAATTTCAAGGATTTTAAAACCTTCCAATTCATCAGCTAGATAGATATAACGTCCATCTGTATTTATCCCGTATGCCTCGCCTTCATCAGCGTACCAACCAATGATCCCTAATTCAGGATCTGTTGCATTGAGCATTACTATTCCTGATGACATAGTGGCAAGAAAAATTGTTTCATTTTTAATGGTAAAGTAAGTATACTCTGTTATCTCCCTCTCTGCAAATTGAGCTACCTCAGTAATATTAAATGGATCTGAATAATCGATTACCTTCAGACCACCATACCAAAACGAAAGATAAGCCTTATTATCAAATAACTCAACATCTACACCATAGCTTTCAGATGGCCCATAGGCCCCTTCAAAAGTATCAAGCAGTACAGGTTTAGAGTAATTACTTATGTCGAGTAATCGCATCTCACCACGTGTGGCAACAATAAAAGCATAATTATCGATAATTTCCACATCTGTAAAATCAATATCGGTCTGTGTATTACTAAGTTCAACTGGGTTTGCTGGATCAGAGATATTAAGAATCATAAAACCAGGATTAGCTAAATTATTAAATCCATTTACAGTGAATGCAATATCCCCTCTTATTTCAACATCCCAGGAGTATCCTCCAACATAGTGAATTATCTCTTTTGGTCTTTCAGGATTTGTACAGTTGAGAATAGTTAATCCAGATGCACCATCCCCGATATACACAATTCGATCCTTAACATACAACTGATGTGCATATCCAGTTTCATGATTAGATCCAATAATTGCTTCACTCTCTTTGGTATGAGAGAGAAATTGTGGATCTTTGGGATCACTGATATTAAACAATCTTAGACCATCAATACCGTAGGTTACATAAGCTATATCGTCTTCCACCCAAACATCATATGCTTTATCGTAAAAATCTGTCGATAATAACTGTAATGAATGAATATATGTGGTTTGTGCTTTAATTGGTTGAAGTAGTATCAAGTAAAACACTAACAACCACATAATTTTCTTATTCATTATAATACAATGATATTCTCAATTAAAACTTAAAAAATCTTTAGTTTGAGATGTATATACATTAAATAATCATTCTATCAAAATGAAAAGAATGAGTTTAACGTTTGGAAAATGACTAGAGATACAAGTAAGGATAATAGATCATCTCATTAATTCAGATGCATAATCTATCTTTATTACGATATCCTTTCAAACCAGTATAAGAAGATTGACGTATGATTATCAAGAGAATAAATGTGGGGATTGGATTATTGATTGGCCTAGTACCTTTTCTCATAGATTTTCTCCTGACAAGAGATTTCATGAATTACTTCTTCGATCAGGCATTTAGTACTCTCAATCTGGTAAAAATACTCAGAACATACTCCTGGTTAGGATGGATGACCTTGATAACTTGTCTATCTCTAATTATACTCTCTGTAAAAATATCTAGTTTCGATAACAGATGGATTAATGGTGTATCAGGAGTATTAATGGGATATTTTATCATCCGATCATTATTCTATCTAGCAATTGATAGCATATTCTATCGACAAGCATTCATCTCATACCCTTTTATGTTAGGTATGGGTTTGATTTTATCACTATTCTTGCTTCTTCGTAGCGATCAAGAAATACTATCGGTATACAGAACAAAAAAATCAGAAGAAACTTGGGGTATTAATGTAAAAATAGTCACCAAGGCAATTTTCAGTATAATGGTATTCTTGCTTGCCATATTGCTGATATTACCTGGTTTTGCAGGTATGCTTGGGTTCTCTGCCGATCCACCCAGTATCCCAGATGGATACGGTGGATTGGATAGGCCATATTATGTGACGAGAACAAGATTAGAACAAACCGTCAACACAACCTTACAGGAATATATTATCAATGATTATGATAATGGATCTTGGTACAGCTATATATATGTTCCTGACACTACCAAAATTTTACCTGTAGCAATCTATCTACATGGATACTCAGGAGCGGATATTAACTATTATCACAAGTCAATGATGACATTAGCTTCACGTGGAGTAATTAGCATATTTGTTCAGTATGCATCAAATATTGATATGGAATTGACCAATTCATATACTGATAAAAGTAATCCCATTCAAGCTATCCGCTATCAGATGGAATGGGAGGGTATTCTCCAGGTTATTGAGTATCTAGATGGTGCTGATTTAGCTTTTGATCTTAATCATCTAGTAATCCTAGGGCATAGTATGGGAGGTGGGATGGTTCCTTATATTGCTACAGAGGCCATAAAAATGGGTTGGGGGAAAGATTCTCTAGTACTTGATATGGAAGCCCCCTATTACACCACGGAATGGGAAGATATCAAGGTGAATTACACCTTACCTGATCATGCTTTAGTGAACATAGTTGGATACGAAGATGATCACTTGGTTTCACCTTGTATTGGCATGGAGACGTTTGAACAGATAAAGGATAATTCAAATTTGGCCAATGATCAGATTAGCTATTTGCTAATACGATCTGATCGCTATGGCTATCCAAGGTTAGTGGCGAGTCATTACCTTCCTACAGATCCTTTGTACGATAGTCTAGCGATTTATGGCTATTTCAAAAGAATTGATGCAATGGCAGATTATCTTACTATAAGAATGAATGGAGGAGATACAGAAATGATTACTACTTATTTTCTAGGGAATATGGCCAGTGATATGGGTAGTTGGAGTGATGGAACTGAGGTAATCCCAGCCTTAAGTACAAAAGATCCGTACAATTCAGAAATAATAAATTATGTGAACTCTGAACATGATAGCTGCCATACTTAATAAAATGAGAAACTTGACTTTTTTGTAACAAAAATATTTTTTTCCTTGGTGTTAATATTCTGAAGAATAAGGGCCAACCCAGGGATGAGATCATTGATAATCTGGTTAAGTTCAGGTTTTAACGATATTACTTGATATTCCTCTCCTCGCTGGCTCATCAGATTGAATTTCATCATATCCTGCCCCTTAACCTTCATCACTGTGGGATTAGATAATATAATGCCTGTGAAGGTGTCAGAGGTGATAGATTCAATTTTGTTTTGTTTTATTGACGAGAATCTCATTTGTGGAGGAGCACGTTGTATTCGAGATCTACTACCACAGTTAAGGATTAACTCGGTGGTCATTCTAGTATTTGCACCTTGAATATACAACAACTCGCCCTGTTCCAATTCCAAGCTATCCACCAAATTGGGTTTATCATCCCAAAGTAATAGCTTCATAGAATTTTGTCTATAATCCTGGATATGTAGTATTCTCATCTTAATTGACTGTTTTATGACTTTAATTGGCTCTATTCGATCAATAAGTGCAATTAGATTAATATTATTCTCCCTTTCTGCTAATGCATCTAGATATTTTAGATCCTTCAACCTCAAAAGATCATACTCAAATTCTGTTTCACCTAGTAATACAGAGGCCAAATAAGATGAATCTAGCACATCAAGTAGATATGCCAGATCTTGATGTCGAATACCAGGTATCCCCAGCAGTGATATTGACATACAATATTTTCTGGTTTAATATGAATTTAACCTTTTCACGGAGAGTAGATTATAAGTGAATTTCACCATAATTCCCGAGATATGCTGTCGAGAGTATTTAATTCTTCCTTGCTTAATGATAGAGAGAGAACCTGTGCATTCTGCTCCGCTTGATATACTTTGCTTGCTCCAGGTATGGCAACAACTGTATCACCGTGGAAATCAATTAACCATCTCAACGCTACTTGTCCTGCCTTTACCTCGTATTTCTCAGCAATACTCAATAATTCCTCAACTAATGGCCTTGATTTCTCAATGATGCGTTTCATCGTCATTTTACGACCCATAGGTAAGGATTTCACCGCATCAGGGTTCTCATGAAATCTACCTGTGAGTAATCCCTGTTCAAGTGGTGAATATGCAATAATGGTGATTCCTAATTCCTTAGCAGCATCTAGTATCCCATTGTTCTCTATTCTACGATCAAAAATGGAATATTTCACCTGATTAGAAACCATAGGATACCCATGTTTTTCGAGTTCCTCGAAAGCACGTCTCATTTGTGATGCTGAGAAATTACTTACCCCTGTAGATCTTATTTTTCCTGCATCTAATAGCTTTGCCATCTCTTTCATTTCAGCCTCGGGCTTGGAGAATGAGTAAGGCATGTGTACCTGATGTAAAGTGATTGGATAGGGAGATAGGTTTTCCTCTCTCTTATGAAATGTCTTTCCTATTGATTTAGAAGTTCTCAGCAATGGTTTCCATTTGGTTGCTATGAGTATGTCCGGATCCTTGGCTCCTAAATCTTTGAGTGCAGTCCTTAAACCTCTTTCAGATCTACCATTACCATATATCTCAGCAGTATCAAACCAATTAATGCCACCTTTTATGGTCACATCGACAATATCTTGTCTAGTTTTAGAATCTACAGCCTTCCAAATATATTTGTGAAAACCTTGAGCCTCTGAGAATTGCCAGACGCCAAGGCCAATAGGTGTGATCTCGATATCAGATTTCCCTAATTTGCGTTTCATAATAAAAGGATAATTTGCGTTGAATATAATGATGTTCCTAAGTGAAAATACAAATGACTAATTGACATAGGTGTTCCAATCAATTTTTGGACAACGATTCTCGACAAATATTATACCCTTGGCCTCTGCGTCAGACTTCAAGTCACTTGTGATCTCGAGTGGAAGCCAGATTAGTGAAATAGCTGCATCAATAGCCTCTTGTACAAATCTATCTATACTACGCATTCCAATATATATGATCACGGCATCAGGTTTGGGTACTACATCTCCTACTTTCTTGAATGCAGGTTTACCCGCTATTTCATCGAGAATGGGGTGAACAGGTACAATCTCATGACCATGTTTTTCCAAAAATTCAGGAACAAAATGAGAAGGTCGACTGGAATCTGGAGACATACCGATGATTGCAATACGTTGCGGAGTTGTAAGAAAATCAATTATCTGTTGCTTGGTTGCCATAATTACTAGAACTAAGATGTAAATACAAATGTATTGGTCAATTGATATTGTAGTATAAAATACACAACCTATCTTCTTTTTATCAGATAGGTTAGAAACGATTATATTATTCTGTAAAAATTGGTAAAGTATGAGTTCAAAAGTGAAATTCCCCTTCATTGTACTTGCAGGATCACCAGAGGAGAGAGATCCCTTGATGGAGTATGCGGATGTGGATTACAAAGCTCTTATAGAGTTAGATGGTAAACCTTTGTTAAATTATGTACTTGACACTGTAATCGCATCAGATAGAGCAACATTCATTCTGATCACCGGAATTCCAGAAGAGCTAGTTACCCTTCCCGATACGTTCCCCAGAGATAGAATCCAATTTTTAACTATAAAAGGCGATCTTGTGGATAAAATACATGGAGGTTGTGCAGAGATATTACGAATTGGTAAAGAAATACCTGAAATCTATGATGGTTACGAGAATGCAATAATTATAACTGGTGATGTTCCTTTTGCCAAACCTGAGGCCATTCATGATTTTATTGATGGATGTGCAGCCAATGATTTCTATAATGATTTTTATCATAGTATGGTAACTTTCAAGACCATGGAGGAAAAATTCCCCGGTTCAGGCCGTTCCTTTATCCATCTAAGAGATGAGAATAACCAGCAAATAGGACTATGTGGAGGGGATATTGATATGTTAACTCTTCAACCCTTAGTTGATCATTACGATGTATTAAAAAAAGTAACAACCAACAGAAAATTCTTCTTGAAGGGATTATGGTCATTTAACAAATTCTTCTTCATCAGATATGTCTTAAAACGAGTTAATGTATCAGAAATTGAGGCATTAATTACACATATGTTTACTAGACCTTCCAAAGTGATCATTACACCACATGCAGAAATTGGATTTGATGTGGATAAACCATTTCAGCTTGATATGGCCAGAGAATATATCAAGAAGCTGAAGAGCCAATAAAAATTTTATTATTTTTTTTACGCATAGGAGCAGCTATGCGCAATATGCGATTAGAGTTAAAATTAATAATTATAGGTATGGAATCTGAATGTGATAGACACTCTAATGATATGTTGAGATCAATAATTGCATATTTCTTGAGAATATTTCCATTCTTTCCTCATCAGATAATAGTACCTTATCATAGATAATATGATCTTCTTTTTCAAGCGAACCATTTAGCAATTTCATTACAACAGCATCAGACATATCCTCAAGCCATTCGACATTATCAATATATAGCTTGTTTTCTGGACATTTTTCCTGACATTTCATACATCCCATCAATGCGTTGTGAACATCTGTTCTATTAATCCATTCTGGAATATCTTCTTTGGTCTCATTATACAAAGTAATGCATTTACTCACATCAACAACAAAATTATCTTCTGAAATAGCACCATTAGGACAAGAATTAAGACATATCCTGCAATTCTCACAGCGACTCATCATTTTCATATCAGTATAATCATCTTCAAGTGCGTTAGCATCAGTGAAATATGCAAGAAGCATGAGCATGGTCCCCATACCTTCAACATAACAAAGGTTATTCCTACCGTATCTACCCAATCCTGTTTTATTAGCAAGAAATTTTAGATGTAATCCAGCTGCCCGTTTAACGGTAATACTTTCGTCTTTAAAAATAGTTTTCTTAATTAATTCTTCCATATCAGCAGATGCTAATCCTGAAAGATAATATTGAGGAGGGATAGTCACATCCTTCGTACCACCATTTATTTTTGCTTTAAATTTTAGAGGTTTATTCTCCACAGCAAAAATAAATAGTGATTTAGCCTCTGGAAAATCATCAGGGATCTGAAATTTCATTTCATTGATATAGCTTCTATAGGTTTCATTGTTGCTCAATTTTCCAGAATTTTTAATTTTATCAATTTCCCTCTCCAAGTCTTCTAATCTATACACAGGAATTTGACGATATTGATAATTTATCATAAAATTTGGCTTATTTTGTGGGATATAGGTTTCCATTATTCAATCACTACAATTTTGGTAATTTATTGCTACAGTTCAAGCATATATGTTTATGGTATTCCCTAATTATGAATATTTGATTTGTCTTCAAAACATTTTTTTGATATATAATTTATTGCTTTCTCCTAGAATTTTCATTTTGGAACATAGATAGCTCCCCTCAATTATAATGTAGATGAAATCAATATATTATTGATTTGATCAGCTGATTTCCCATTAATTTATGTATAATAGACCTATTATTTCAATACTATGAGTAGAAGGCTAAGGTATTCTAGAAAATTAAGTAATCTCATGAGAAGAATGGCCTTCAAACTTTACAATCTGATGAAGAAAACCCGGCCCACAAGATATCTCTTGCATAATTTTATGAGAAGTACAAGATTTCGAAGGTTGATTGGTAAGTCATTGGTACGAAGGAGTAAACTGGAGGTTAGATACTCTAAAAGTGTAGTTCAGAATAAAGTTAGTAGGAAATAAGGAGCTAAATCAAATATAGAAGTAGATTGGTTATCTATTTCAATTATTGGTTAGAATAAGGTACATCATCAAGTCCAAAGGTAACAATGGCGAAAATATAATTGTAGAGTGCAGCAAGGGGGTTTTTTACATAATTTTCTCTCGGAAATGGCATCCCCATCTCACGAGCATTATTCACTGCCAAAGTATAGGAATCTTGTATAACTTGTTTGTTTTCAAATCGATCATCCGTATCGAACCCATGCTGTTCCATCATATCTTCAAGCTCATCTTGGAATGAGTTGAGAATTTCCTCTATATCCACATCAGTCAATTTTTCATATGTAAAGTCCATAATTATCAGGTAATCTTGAGAGATAAATAGCTTTTGTTGTGTGGGATTCTGCTTTAAATCTATTTCATTCATAATTGAATTGTGATAAACAAGTTTGTGATTTTTTTGAGTAATTTCATCTAATTATTATTCTTTTCAATGATAATTTTCAGCCTAATAGTAATATTTTTTTTAGATAAGAAGATACCAATTTTATTGTGAAAATTCTCTCTATCACCATATACTCCAGAGATTTTAATTTAGTTTTCCATAAGACTATTGAACAATCTATGGATGAACAGACAATGGAGGGGATTACCTCATTTCTTAATGGGGTTAATAGATTTGGTAATGAAGTATTTAGCGAGGAACTAAGAAGAATAGACATGCATGGGGTATGGTTAGATTTTCTCTATATTGAAGATTATATTATTGTGATAGTCTCTGAAATAGAATCTGGAATTTCAGAAAGAGAGAATATTGTATATGATTCAATAATCTCTCAGATTGAAGATTTCATTCATGGTATGCTAATTGAGCAGGATTTCTCATTTGACAATGAAGAGGATATGGAATTTTTTGGGGAATTTATTCAGATGAAACTAGATGCTTTGCAACTTGGAAAAGTACTCATTCCGAATGAAATTGAACAAGCCAAAGATGGGTGGACCTTACTCATGGCTATGATATGTGACAACACCGGCCTACCAATTCATTTTAAGACATACAAGAGACTTGAAATTGACCCTTATATTGTTAGTATGCTCCTTAGTACCTTTCAGAGTTTCGCAAGAATTGAATTTCGATTTGAATTGAAAAATATTCACCTAGGTAAACGGAAAATCTGTGTATTTCGTTCAGATGGCAAATTATATGTACTTGTGATTGATACTGAAGCAAAAATGGAGAAATCAACATCAATTAAGATCCAATCAACCATAAGTAGAATAATGATTGAGATGGCAAATACTAAAGATGAAGAATCAGATGAAATAACTGATGATAATCCAGCTTTCCGCATCTTGGATCATTATATGTAATATGGATAATTAGAATCTTAGTACTATAATCACCACAAATCACTAATAATTTAATTTTGGTGATAACGTATGGAATTTTCCAAATTAGTTGAAGAAGTAAAATCTTTAAATCAAGATAATGGAGGAGATTGGGATCCAGTATGGCAGTTAGCATGGATACTTGAGGAGCTTGGTGAGGTCTCCAAAGAATTAATAAAATTGCAAAAACTCTCAGGTAGATTTAATCCAAATAAAAATACAAGTGCTCTTTCGATTGAGCTTGGAGATGTTCTCTATGGATTAATTAGCTTGGCAAATTCTTATGAAATCGATCTACAAACATCACTAGAGAATACTATAACGAAATTCAGAAACCGAAAGAAAAATCGATCTTAGAGCAAATACTTTGAATTTGTTATTGAACGCCCAGAACTAGTGCTTAATCTACTTGTAATGCGAAAACCTGGATGAGATATAATGTCTAACTGAGATTATACTGCGGATGAGAATTTCTTATCAATAAATTTCTGGAGTCTCTTATCATTCACCTTCTCAGATAATGCAGCAAGAGATTTTCTAGTCTCTATCATACGTGTGGCCAGTAACTTCTCATCAATACTTTTTCCATTAGCACCCAAGTGGATCAAGTACTTCTCATCCGAAATCAGGGAAATAGCCAGAACACGGTTATCATAACTTCTATCCCTCATCGCAATCATTGATAAAATATTGTCATCCACATATCGCATAGCTTGTCTACGGATCCTATTATTTGGGGCATTAAGGGCAATCTCATTTAGTACGAGATTTAATTCCTCTTTAAATGTCACTGGTTTGATGATATTCCAAGAATTTATCGCATCTTGTCTATTTTTCGACAAAACCACTTCTAATTCAGCTTTAATATCTATTTCTTTGCTTGGTTTGTCACATTGAGGGCAGTATGATACTTGTATTAAGCCAATTTTACATTCTGAACATTGCATTTAATCAGTTGTAAAGCCCGAAAATAAAAATGATTACTAAGTAAAGACAAAAATTCCTCAGAAATAACTTGATTAAGTCAAATTTCTTATTCATTGAGACTATTTCTCTTTAATTAGGTATTTCTTTCACATATACTTTCCTTGTTCTTGGTCCATCAAATTCCACCAGAAAAATCTCCTCCCAAGCCCCTAGTTTCAAATTCCCTCCTTCTACTATAACTGTGACACTATTCCCCAGCAAAGCAGCCTTGATATGTGCGGCAGAATTTCCCTCACCGTGTTTGAAATAGGGCTGTTCCCATGGCACCAAATTATCTAGATGTTTGAGTAGATCATGGGTGACATCAGGATCATATCCTTCATTTATTATTACTGCAGCTGTAGTATGTGGAATATATATCTGGGCTAGTCCATCTTTGATCTCTATCCATCTTCTGACTGAAGATGAAAGAGCTACGCATTCAGTATGTTTTCCTGTTTGAACTTCAAAAATTTTCATTGATGATGATTGATATTCTATTCCTTAATGAATTAGAGCTTCATCAATAGTTGAATGTTGAAAATATCTGGAATATATACTCTTTAAGAAATCTTATTAGATGCCTCAGAAAGGTATAGATGGCGTAATGATAAAGCTTTTTTGATATGTCTCTTGCAAAACCATGCTGCATTACTAGGATGACCCACAAATCCATCAACTCCAAGTCTAGCATTAAATTCCTTATCACTCTCGGTTTCCTTGAAGTAGACTAGTCTGGCTTTGGGACCAAATAGAGTCTTATCACCTGGTGAGAATCTTTCTCCACAAACAAGACAAATTGGTGGCATCATATTTTTACAGAGCTCAAAAATATAATAAAAATCTTGGTATGAAAGAATATAATTCCTTTAGTATTTGATATTGGGTCTGTGTAGTTGTGGATAATTACTACCTTTATAATTTAATATAATCAAATTTTCACAAATTAGTCAAATATCTCGTATGATTCGGTAGGAAATCAGCTTAAATTGAAAATCATAGCTCCGAAATTTAGTTTTAACTAATTTACAAATGAAAAACCAACAAGTTAAAACGATAATTGCAATCTCAAGAGTATACGCTAGTAAACTAGCAAAAATACACTCTTTTTTTGAGGGTGTAGTATTTAGGTGATATAATGAAAAACGTTGCAATAATAGGCGTTGGCATAGAAGGTTTTCGATCAGCAATACGAGAGCTATCCTATAAGGAGATGGTGTATCAAGCTGCTGTTCAAGCCTATGACGACGCACTGGTTAATCCAAGGACTGAAGTTGATACTTTCATCAGCTGTGAGGAAGACTTCAACATGGGTACCTCAATTACTGATGAGTATGCACCTGATCAGCTGGGAGCAGCCCAGAGAACAGTGCATACTATTACTGGTGATGGAATCCAAGGTATGGCCGCAGCTTATATGCAAATAGCAACCGGAATGTTTGATATCGCAGTAGTTGAGGCACAGAGTCGTGCATCTGATATGTTGACACACAATCAGATTAACAATTTTGCCTTTGATCCTCTGTATACCAGACCATTCGATGCAACCCATCACGTTGCAGCTGCTATAGAGAAGCGAGCCTATATGCATGACAGCAAAACCTCTGAGGAAGCAGTTTCAGCGGTGGCAGCTAAAAATTACAATAATGCATTACAGAACCCCAATGCAGCTTATGGCATGCGAGCCACATCAGCTGATATATTGAATACAAAAATGATTTCCTCACCATTGAGAGATGGAGAGGTCTCTAAAGTTGTTGATGGTGCTGTAGTTGTTGTCATGGCCAGCGAGAAGGTTGTAAAGCAGAAAGATGTTAATCCTATCTGGATTAAAGGAATTAGCTATGCTACCAATTCACCAAACTTTGAGACGAGAGAGTGGAAAACTGCAAAATATGCAGAACTCAGTGCAGCTCGTGCATATAAAATGGCAGGAATTACCAAACCAAGGGATCAAATTGATTTATTCGAGGTAGATGACACATATGCATTCAAGGAATTACAACATCTTGAAGGATTAGGCATCTATAATAAAGGAGAAGCTGGAAAAGCTGCACTCAATGGAGATCTCAATAAATCAGGAGCAACTCCAGTGAATGTATCAGGTGGAGTTTTGGGAATGGGTAATGCTCATGATGCTAATGGATTGCAGAGAATTGCTGAATTAGTTGAGCAATTACGTGGCCATGCTGGAAGAAGACAAGTCAAAGATGCAAAAACAGGACTTGCATTCTCATGGAGAGGAGTACCTACAACTGCAGGTGCAATGGCTATATTATCTCAGGAGGCAAAATAAATGACACGAAAAGTTGGTATGGTTTCTGTTGGTCTCACTAAGTTCCAAAGGAGAGCGAAGGAGACTGCAAAAGAACTAGCTTATTACTCTGCCAAGATGGCTTTGGATGAAGCTGGAATAACAAGAAAAGATGTAGATGGTGTCATAGTAGGTAGTGCACCTGATGCCTTTGATGGAGTACATCAGAAGCATGAGTATCTAACTGATGGCTCTGGTGGATTTAACCTACCTACCATGAGAGGATATGTTGGTGGAGGTACTGGAGTATTCTCACCGATTCAGGGATGGTATCATATTGCATCTGGTATGCATGACGTGATGCTTATTACTACAGAGGAAAAGATGAGTTCTGTGCAACCATCTGCACAAGCGGCTTTCCTCACGATCTTTGATAATATGATTGAAAGACCACTAGGACCCAACCTTGTATGGATCTTTGCTCTTGAGATGAAGAGGTATATGGAGAAGCATGGTATACCCAAGGAGCATATCGCCTCTGTTTCTGTCAAGAATAAAGGTAATGCAGTTGATCATCCATCTGCTATGCTCGGTAAGAAATGGACTCTAGATGAAGTACTCAATTCAGAACTTCTAGCTGATCCGGTGAGATTACTAGATATATCCCCTGTTGCAGATGGTGCAGTTAGTTTTGTCATGATGTCAGAAGAGAAGATCAAAGAGTATGGCATTTCCAAAGATGACGTAGCCTGGGTAGATGGTGTCGGATGGAACGTGGATACTACCATGTGGACCAATCGTGATCTCTATTATCCGAAGTATGTCGAAAAAGCAGCCAAGCAAGCATATAATATGGCTGGTATGAAGGATCACTCACCAGAAGCACTAAGAAAGTGGTTGACATTTGCAGAACCTTATGATCCATTCAATTACAAGGAGCTTCATCATCTTGAGGGTCTGCAGTTATTCGGCAAAGGTAAGGCCCCACTTGCTGCTTTCGAGGGTGTTACTGCACGAGATGGTGACTTCCCAGTTACTCCATCAGGTGGCCTACTAGGTGTGGGTAATCCCATCGCAGCTGCAGCAGGTATGAAATCAGCTGAGGTCTACTTACAACTTACAGGGAAGGCTGGTAAGAGACAGATTGATGGAAGAGATATGGAACGTGGTCTGGCACAGGCTTGGGGAGATCTCATGCAGGTAGGAACTGTTCTTGTCATGAAAGGAGGTAGAGTTGAATGAGTGGAAAAGATCCATTAACTGGAAAAATTCGAGGAACTAAATTATCATATGATGAATTCCATAATGGTTTGCATGTGAAACATGCACCTGAGATTGCATACGAATGGGCTACTGGTGTTGCCATTTCTAAATTCCTCAAGGGATTGAAGAAGGGAAAAATCATTGGAGCCAGATGTGATGACTGTGATAGAACTGTCGTTCCACCTCGAATGTTCTGCGAGGAATGCTTTGCTCCAATGGTTGAGTATGTAAAATTGCCTGATACTGGCATTGTTAATACCTTCTCTATTGCATATATCAAAACAGATGCCTCCAGAGTAGACAAACCCCAACTACCTGCGGTGATTGACATAGATGGAACTACCATCAGCCCATCTGGCTTCCTGCATCTACTTGATGAAGTCAAACCTGAGGATATCAAAGTAGGTATGAAAGTCAAAGCTGTGTGGAAGGACAAAGAAGAGAGAACCGGTGATATAACCGATATCAAGTATTTCAAACCAATGGAGGATGCCTAAGATGTTACCAAGTAAAAGAGATGCTCACAAATTCCCAACCACATCTGTGTATGGAGATTTTCCTGTTACCTATCATTACACCGTTGGTATTGCAGGAGATAAATTCTTCTCAGGTTTGAAGGACAAGAAATTAGTTGCAAATACTTGCCCTTCATGTAAACAGACCTTTATTCAACCCAAAATTTATTGTGAAGATTGTTTTGATGAACTGGGAGAAGATACTTACAAGGAAGTTGCTGAAACTGGAGAAGTTTTCAGCTTCTCAGAAGTATTCTTGGATTTCAGAGGAAATAAAATCAATGAACCTTATTTCCTGGGGTTGATCAAAATTGATGGAACTAATACTACATTCATGCACAAACTGCTTGATGCTCCAGAAATTGGGATGAAGGTCAAGGCAGTTTGGAATGATGAGAGAACTGGATCCATTCTTGACCTAAAGGGATTTTCGAAAATTTGAAGAATGAAAATTTTAAAACTTGATTAATATTAAACTCAAATATCATTATCAACTAAAATCAATCATATAGAATGGAAGTTTCAGATCACTGCTCCTTATTTACGAGGTTATATATCGTTTTTTAATATATTTGGGGGGATCTATCAACCAGTAGAACACTACATTGTAAAAACAAACCAAACCATTCGTTATAATAACTGAAAAGATGGCATACCAACCAGGCATAAAACTTAGCAGAGATGGAATGTAAATGAAAAACACAGCCATAGAGAAGATATAAATCCCCGTCAAATTCATGATAATCGTCATAATGACTAATCTTAACCGATTAACTCCCTTTTTGATCTGTTTATACTCATTATACAACAGAGTTGATAGTATCATGAAAGCTATTGAAGTCAACAGAAAAGCCAGGATATTATCATATAAGGATCCTGTAAAACTAACAATAATCATCACAGATATCAGCAGGATAGTAAACAAAATTGAGAAAAGTAAGAATGATCTTTGCTTGCCTCGAGTGATTGTATTTAAACTTACTAATTTCTCTGATCTCATTAACATGAATGTATAATACACAATAATAATCCATACAATATCTAGATATATGTCTCGAAGCAGAAACTCACCATTTGATATTACCCACACAGTATATGTGATAAAAGAGATAACAAAGCGTACAACTAACCAGAATTGGATACGATAAACATAGTGTAATGATTGTTGAAATTGCTCAAATGTTATATACAAAAGCTTGAATTTTAAGTAATATCGTATTGTTATCCCTAAAAATAGCAGATTCAAAATGATCACACCCCAGTATCCTATAGGATCAGATGGAAGGGCTCTGGTTTTGATTATTAACTCTATGAATTCCAATTCTATGTCAATAATAATTACCTTTGTTTACATAAAAAAGATTTGTATGCTCGAGTATAATAAATTTCAAGCAATAATTGAAAGTAATTATATTCCTTATCAGCAAAGGAGTTATATTTCAAATCAATCAGTTGCAGGTATGAGAGATTTAAGCAGTATTGTTGATTCAAAGGGATATAGATTCTTCATTATCTGGCATATCCTGGCAACAATTATCTGGTTAATAATAGGATTTGCAGAATCAGATTTTTCCATGTTTCTTAGTCTATTCATCTGGACAGTGATTGCAATAGTAGCATACATATTTGAACCGAAATTATATATTGTGTCCGCATTTATTCTATCTGCTGTGGAGGAGTTTGTAGTATATCAGTTTGGAGGGGGACTTCAGGGTAAAGCTATCTCACTACTCCATGATTATGTGAACGCTCTGCCTGTTTTTCTAGGACTTATCATAGGATATTATCTAGTATTACGAAAATATAGAATAAACGAATTCATGCTATATTTCATGGCTGGGCTACATGGGTCATTTATCGAATTATTATTTCAAGGTATTCTCTTCGATCCAATTCTACTATTTCTCATTGGAGGCCCTAATTTCTTTATCTATGGATCAATATTTGATATCCCTAAAAAACCAGCAGGAGATAAAGAATTTGGGATATTAGGATATATACTATCCTGGTTCTTTGTTCTATTCTTCATGCTAATCGGAGCTATTATTGCAGATAATCTAAACTCAGCACTGGGTTTTTAGACAATTATCCTTGGGGTAGAAAGATGGTTCCCTGTTAAAAGGCATCAATCAATGTGTTACAAATTTTGATAAATTGTTTAAATTAATCTTCAAATACCAAAAAATATGTATTGCAAAAGTAATACATTCAAATAGATTCTTAGTATTTACTATTTATGACAGAGGATATTAAGGAGAATCCAATAACTATCTTGCAGAATTATAATCTGTTGCTTGAGACTATGAAAATACGAAGAAGTATTCGCAATTTTGATGATCAGCCTCTGAAAAAACAGCATATTGACCTTATAGAGGCCTACTTAGGAAAGGAGGAACTATTAATAGGTCCTCTGGGTCGTGGTTTTAGAATTGAGCTGGTGATAGATGATGAACTGAACAGCAAAAATATCACCACTTATGGGTATACCAAGAATGCTCAAGCGTACCTCCTTGGTATTGCAACTAAAGATAAGTACAACCTTTTCGAGGTAGCCTACGTTTTCCAGGGACTTATTCTCTACTTAACTATACACCAAATTGCTACATGTTGGTTGGGAGGGATCTTTCACTATGATCAAGCAGCATCACATGTTAAGCTTGAGGAAGAAGAAATCATTCCAGCGATTAGCCCAATAGGATATCCAGGACATGGTCCTCATTTCTTCAGTATGGTGGCTAAACGAGGGCTTAAACCGCATAAACGAAGACCTGTTCACACGTTTACATGGTTAGGTGATTTTTCTACTCCTTTCAAGGAAGAGACAGATCCTCTTCTTTATAATGCCCTTTATTATGGCTCGTTGGCTCCGAATGCCCAAAATAAACAGAGCTGGAGAGTTCTTGTCTCCAAGGATTGTAAAATGGTACATTTTTATGTAAAATTCAAGTTGAACGGGCAGGTACATGATGGCTTCCGAGGGTATGCTGTACCCCCAGAATACTTAGACATCGGCATCTTCTACCGTCATTTTGAAACTTTCTTGAAGTCTCAAGGTATTATGGGACAATTAAAGCTTGCTGATCCCGGATACTCAGATTTTCCAGAAGAGAAAATGGAATATATTGCTAGCTGGACCATGAGTATCTAGCAACAGAAAGTTGATACAGGAGAATTACATGAAATCAGCACAACTCAATCTACGTATATCTGAAAACCTCAAGCAAAAACTTAGTGAACAAGCAGAACAGGAGGGGATATCTCTATCAGATCTGATTCGACAAACATTGGAACAGTCAATCACTAATAAAAAGCATGAGTTACACGAACCTGACCGGATCAAGCAATTACGACGATTAATGTATGCTGGGGCCCATATAGCTAGTATAGATACTGGGAAACCGTTGGAAGAATGTCTAGCCATCACAAGAACAGTAATGGAACAAGAAGCCCTAAATGTTGACCACTTGTCTACTCTCTCCCGAAGGCAACTGGAACAGTTTCTACTTAGGTTTCACCCGGTGTTACAAAATCAATTGGGAGTTTCAGACAGGGTGCTTATCCATACTAAATTGATGTTTGCCACCCTCTTAGGTCAATGGTATGACGATCATATACTCGATCTCTCACCTCTTTCAGAGACTATATTGAAAGCCCTTCGGGCAGACCTTAAAAATCAACCGAAATAATTATTATACCACAAATCTAAATCGTAACCATCCTCATATCTTAGTTATTCATTAGAGAATCAAGGATAATATATTCATACATAGCCGTATTGGTTAATATTTTATATATCTCCACTAATCGATAATGAAATGGTTACTTTTGAAACTTATACACAGGAAAACTTGAATACTCTGGAATTGGCAGAATTTATCTTCAAAGTCTACAAATCAGTCCACATTCCACATCAGTATATGAATTCAGATATTAATTCAATTAAAGAATGGCTATCCACTAAAAACAATATTCCAAATCACAACTGTATAGCCAAAATCAACGGAGAGATTGTCGGTTGGGCAGCCGTGTACACCTGGACTAGGAGCCAGGATTACATGTTATCTTGGCATCCACTTGTATACCCATTTAATCACAGCATTGGAGTGAAATTGGTAGAGTCCTGTTTAGAGTATACTAGATCTCGAAATGTACCCAAGATTGAACAATTTCTTATGGACATGACTGATAAGGATACCGAGCTTGCCAATAGGATGGGAGAGATGTATCTTGAGGCAGGAATGAGAAAGGGATTTGAATGGACGTTTATGGATGCTGATCTTACCAATCTTAATTTTGAGTTACGAGAAATACCAGATTCAATGAAGTTGTTACCTTTATCATCTATTTCAAATGACGAGTTGTGGCCTAGCTACGATAAAGCATTCTCCGTTGGCGGAGATAGACGCTATGCCAATCAGACTGAAGCACAAAGGAGAGAGAATTTTGATTCTTTCTTTGATCGATCTGTACCTATGGAGGAGGAAGCATCACTTGTTCTCATGGAGGAGGATAAAGTTGTAGGGTTTATTAAAATTGATATCTATCCTGAAAATACTTTTGTACATGGAATCGCTACACTTCCAGAATATCGAGGTCAGGGACTAGCCAAGTATATACTTGGTAGCAGTATGAGGATTGCAGCTACAAAGGGACATAAAATGATGAAATTGGAAGTGGATCGTGAGAATGTAAATGCGATCAAACTCTATGAACGGGTAGGTTTTGTATCACTTCGTGGATCAATTAGCTACATTTGGGAAAGTAAATGAAATCTTCATTTAAGATAAAATTTTATGAATTACGCTAATAGAGATCAAATTGCCTTATATGATCCGGAACAATTTCCAAATCATGCCAAGTTTAGATGAACTGTACGCAGAATTGCTTGAAATGGCCATGAAAGATGGAGTAATCTCAGATAAGGAGAAAAAAATCCTAGACACAATAAAGATAGAAGGTAGGGAATATGACGATTATCTCAAGAAATCCAAGGAGGATGGAATCATAGATGAAGAAGAATTGACCAAATTATCAGATTTGAAATACAAGTTACTCCAAAAGTCATTTCACTCCGCAGTCGAAAATCGAAAAGTAGCTGAGGATGCAGAAAAATTACTAACATTGCTCGTGAAAATTTTTAATGAATCCATTTGAGTGTTAAGACTTGGTTTCTGAAAGTAATATACTTCCCAGTGATTTGAATGCATCATCCACCAATTCTCCCGTTAGTGCGGAGGTTTCAAAATACTTCAAACAACCCAGTGATTTTGCCATTTCTTCTGCCTCCTCACTACTAACCTGTCTCCCATCCAGATCATTCTTATTACCAATCAGGATGAATTGCTGCTTCTTCTCCTTATGCTTGGCTTCTTTCAACCATACTTCCACATTCTGAAACGATTCTCGTCTTGTTAGATCAAATGTCACAAGAGCACCCTTTGATCCTCTGTAAAACATCTCTCTCAGCCCTTTGAATGATTTCTCCCCAGCAATATCAAAAATAGATAGACAGATATCAGTGTTCTTCACCTTCAGGTATTTCTGCGAAGGCTGCATTCCAATTGTTTGTAGGTACATTTGACTAAATGTTGCATTGACAAAACGATTAACTAGCGATGTTTTTCCAACTCCGCCGTCTCCCAATAGCAATATTTTGAATGTATACTTCGGAGCGTTTAAACTCATCTAAAATTGACTTCGTAGAAAAATTAAATACTTTTATCTTCAAGTATGAATAATGTCACAATTTCGAATGGACTAGTAATCCAGTATTATCAGATCAATTCAAGTTACATTTTTCTCTTATCCTTTCTAAATCTTAATACTGTTTATTGTATATGATAACCTATGTCAACTGATAAACCTACTCTGCTTTCAGGATCACGAGTATACCTGAGCGGACCCATGGACTTTATAGGCTCAAGAGTGATCGAGAAATATCTTGGATGGCGTAGTATTCTAACACCTATTCTACAAGCTCTCAATATCTTTGTCATGGATCCATGGAATAAACCACCTATTCAGGGATTAGATCATGAGTATGGCAAGGAAGGGGTACACCGAGATAAGGCAAAATTCGAGAAGGATTTCTGGACCAATCCTGAGACAAGAGCTCTCTACGACACCGAATTCTGGGAAACAGTACATATAGACCTTAGAATGACCGATATTAGCGATTTTATGATTGCTTTCACACCCACCAATATCTATTCTGTCGGTACAGTTCATGAGATCATTGTTGCCAAGGGTCAGAAGAAACCTGTTCTGCTGGTGAGTCCACCCATTTCCTATGAATTCTTTCCTGAGATCGCACAACAACCGCAGGAAGTTAAAGATAAGCTGAAGTACTACGGTCTCAAAGAGAACCCTATCGGTCTACCATCTCAATGGTATAGCCGTATAGTAGGCGGACATTACCTGTTTGATGGCTTTGGTTGGGAGGGGATCTCTCTCAAATCAGATAATTTCTATCCAGAGTTGTTCAATGCGGTACTCGAGGAGGCCAGGAATAATCCTGAGACTGATCTAAATCAATGGTTCAAAGTCAAGGAATGGTTGGATGGATTCAAACCGTTGCAGGATCTGAAGGGAGGTGTGCTGGATCATGTAGAATTCTCAGATGAAGAAGAGAAAAACATGTTTGAGAAGGAATTTAATGAGAATAAGGACCACTACAATTATTTCTGGTATAATCAACCATATACCCCAAGAAGGCCTGCATTATATCAAATTTTGAGTATTGCATCAGGTTACATACCACCCAAAGTACAACTAAATAGCCAATTGGATGTCAATGGGAAGCTGGTGCATCATTCTGTTAAAATTCCTGATGATAACTGGATTTTGGTTTCACTAACTGATGATCAGAATTATCTATAATCCAAGTCATAAATTTCGAATGTTTGTTCAATAATTAGATCTATCTGATCCATCAGGTTTTTAGTAATTTTCCCGTTAAATTTCTGTAAACTGATCCAAATAGCTTCATCAGCCTTCAAAGCATTAATGATATTATTCTGTTGGATAACTGCATGATAGGACTCAAATTTGTAGATATATAAAATGGAGATCTCTCCAATACTCTGAAGGATAATTGAGTACTCTCCCTGTTTAATTTTTTCAATATTATTCTTGATCTCGAAAGTTGCCTTACCGAAGGCATTTACTGCTGATATAAAACTACTTACCAGAATTTCATCAATCATGGTGCGATCAAATTTCTTGGAATATATCGATAATCCATTTGTATTATACAAAATCATTAACATCACAGGAACTTCCTTTTTAATATGGATTTTCGTAAGGGCCCTACTAGTTCCCATGGTATTGATATGCTCTTGAATATTGGTTTGCTTAATTCTTGAAGATAATGAATCACCTTTTGCAGAAGCAGCCCAAAAAGATAGATTATCTTCAAAATTAATCTGTTCTTCATATATTTTCGCAGCTAATAGTTTTAAATCATACTTTTCTGCAGCCATCAGTGCTCTAGCAAGGTACTCCTTTGCCTTTTCCAGATCTAGTGAGATAAGAAATAATTTGGCTCTGAGTAGAAGCCCTTCAGCTTCCAAGGAGAACATTTTTTGTGATTGAGCAATTTTGAGCATCTCTTGATTTAATGATGTGAGATCATCAAACACTTCTTTATGATAAGAAAGTGATAACTCATAAAGAAGAAGATCCATCTGTTGAATATATGCAAATATTGTTAGATCAAAATCTATGATTTTCTGCGTACAAATATTCCTAAATGTTCTCAAAGATTCAAATTTAAGTAAGGTACGATCACTGATTTTCATCATCAATGCCTGAGCTAGCTGCAAACGCAATTGAATCACATTATTCCGCTTGTGATGAGCTATATCCTCAAGACGATGGAGTATGTCATGTAAATGTGTCTCATCTTGCAACTCCACATGGATTTTGAATAATTCAAAGAGGTTTGAGCTGATTTCAAGCTCATTGCCAATTTGGAGACGATGCTCCAGAGATTGTTCTTGACATTTTAATGCTTCTTTATGGTTTCCTCGTGCATAGTAAGCCATGGCCAACTTGTAAAGGGTGTTGGATATCTCAATAGTATTCCCTAATTTTTCTTTTAATCGATGGCTTAATTGAAAGAATTCTATGGCCTCTGTAACCTCTCCTTTCATTCGATATAAAGTACCCACATTCTCATAAGATTTTGCCAACATCATATCATTTTTTATTTCCTCAGCAATGATGATTGATTTCTTCTGGTACTCAAGAGCTAAATTTAACCTTCCAAGATTCTGATAGGCTTCACCAATATTCTGATAAGAGTACCCCACCTGTACTTTGTTCCCCATCTCAATCCTTATGCTCAGACTTTCCTTGTAGTAATAAATAGCTTCATCCAACTCACCCTTATAGAAATAGATAATGCCAATGTTATTCAGGAGGGCTGAGATCTGACCTGTTAAGTTCAATTGCTTGGCAATGGTGAGAGAATCGTTATAGTATGATAAACTTCTCTCAAAATCACCTAGTTGACGATACTGTGCACCTAAATTATTCGCCAATCCTGCCTTCATCCTTGGATTATTAAGATCCTTTATGTGTTCAAGAGATCGTTCATAATACGCTATTGCAGATTTGAAATCTCCTTTCATGTGATACATATTGCCCATATTGATCAATACGCGAGCATATTCCTTAATATTTGAGGAGAGATATTCGAGAGAAGAATTGTAACTGAGCAATGCCTTACCAGGTTCATTTTGTAAAGAGTAATAATCCCCTTCAATTATTTTTAATCTCGCTACCCAGTAACTATTATTCTTTGTATCAGCTGGGGATATTGAAAAGGCATTCCTAATTTCTTCAATGAAATCTCCAGTGATGGTTTTCTCTGAAGTTCTGAATTCAAGGAGTTTTAATTCTAACTCTAGAACCACCATTTCGATCGTTTTACCTTCTATCTCTTTCATTTGATTTAAAATGCGACGTGCAATGGGAAGGTTAGTATTAATGATATATAATCTACATAGGTAGTAGGCAAGCGATAATCCAATCCTATCCTGAACCTCAATGATATTTATTGCATCGAGTATTTTATCTTCTTGATCCAGCAAGTATACTTCAGAAATAAGCTCTTCTGAATCAGAGAAAGAGGGATCTATGATCAAATGTATCTATAAAAATTATCTAGGCGTATTTTTTAAATACAATTAGTCATGTTTGGAATAATCCCCAATTAATATCTAATGATTTGTATGAAATAAACTTAAGGTATTAAGGATATAACATTCTATGAAACTGATCGAAAATTGATTGAATATCCTCAATTGATTTCTTCATAGCGTTATCTCCAATAGTTATCTCTGTCTGACAATAACCAGTCATGAATGAATCACCCACCATAAATAACCATTGCTTGTGTTCCTTGGCAAATTCAAGTATTACCTTGTTTACCTCCATGGAAGAACCTTTCAGTATGAGATTGAACATATTGGTTTGCACGGGGTAGGGAGTAACAATGAAATGCTCCATCTTATGTAAAATATCTGCGATCTGTATAGTATACTCCACATAACCATTGATTTTGGGCAAATTCTCCTCAATCGATTTCTTAGCAGAAACTACATAGGGAAATTGTGTCTTTAGATTACCACCATGTCTACGCTGCCATACTTTAGCCTCTTCGGAGAATACTTTGGGTCCAAGTAATGCTGCTCCTGTCATATTATTAAGACCTTTGTAGAATGAAATATATACAGTATCAAATAAATTCGCAATCTCAGCCAAAGATTTGCCATAGAAATGCATGCATTCCCAGATTCTAGCACCATCAAGATGTAAGGCAATATTCTTTTCTCTAGCCCATTCAGATATTGATACCAGTTCATCCCAAGTGTGAAGTTGTGCAAGATGTCTTTGGGGAAGCTCAATGACAATGGCAGCGATCTCTTCTTTGATTCCCTTGAAGTCTTGAAGTGTCACTAAGCGGTCATATAATCGTTCAGGTGCACCAAACTGTACTCTCTTGATACCATGTAATTCCTCATAACCCATGAATTCAGCCATGGATAGATGACACTCAGGATGGAAGGCGACTTTGAAATTACCACGATGTTCACAGTGAATCCTAAGGGCTATTTGCTGTGCCATAGTACCAGAGATGAAGAATAATGCTGAATCTTTTCCAAATAGCTCTGCCAGCTGTTGTTCAAATTGTTGTAGATACATTCCATTACCATAAATATCCTCCTTCTCATCACCTAGATATACAACTAACTCGGTGAGTTGAGTCTTCATGGTTTTTGATCCGTGATGTGTGAAAAACCATTCACAGGCATCCATAATACTTTTTCTTTCACTCATAGCGGGATAGTGTCTCTGATTTGTATTAGGCTTTTGTATACACATGATTAAGAAAGATAACAAATCACAGAAATACTCATCTTAATCTATCGATAAAGCTCTTCAACGGACCAAAATATTTCTCCTTGAATAACATGATATCATTATGTCCAGCTCCATCAATTATGACTAGTTGTTTATCCTCAACCTGAAGCAAAGAGAAGATGAATCTTGCCTCTTTGACAGGGATCAGCTCATCATGGCGTCCATGAATAATTAAACTGGGAACTTGAATTTTCTGCTGACGTATCTCATTGGAAATAGGATCTAGTAATGGTATGGTTTCTTCCTCCAATTGGATCTCAAAAATTTGTGTAATAAGATTGCTCAGGCTGGCAAAACCACTCTCAAAGATGATACCTCTTAAACCCTCTGGATGATGAGACCCAATCTCAGAAGCACAGACACTACCCAATGATCGGCCCATCACAAATATGTTAGAATTGTATCCATGTGAAATCAGATACTCTCGAACAAATTCATATGTTGGCAATGAATCAGCTATCAACTTGCTATACAGAGGTGAAGAAGTACTGAATCCATACCCCCGGAAATCAACTACAAGGAAATTTACATCAAGAGAAGTATACAACTTATAAAAGCTGAGATAATCTGTCACGATCTCAGCATTTCCATGGAAAAAAAGTAAAGTTGGTGCCTGTTTATCCACAGAAAAGAATAATCCTCCAAGAGTAACCTCATCGATGACAATATCTAGAATTTCACAGCCAATAGGAAGTTTGGATGGTTTTCTGATTTTCCTAGGATAAAAGATATACTGGGTGAAATTTTTATGATCTAGCAATGACATCTCATATCATATCCTCATTTAAGTTAATAATATTCTCAATCTCTAAATAGATTTCTGCCATTATTATCCCGGAGATAAAGTATAGATTGAGACATCAGATAGATGTTGAGTATATATGTTAGATCAATTAAATAGAAGATCCAATCATCCAAGGGATTATTAGAGAATACTGCATTACCTATCAGTGAATCTGAGAATACAAATACTGCAGATGCAATAATTGTCAAATAGGTAAATGCTCTAGTTCTATTATAACTTAAACCATACCACGTGAAATGAGCCATCATACCGAGAAAGAATACATAAGGTACGACTATGAGAGAACTAGAATCACCATAGACAAAGAGAGTGAACACCAATATCACTGTGATAACCCAAAAAACCATAGAAATCAATGCGATTTTTTTCAATGCAGGATGTCTGAGTACCTTAATTGGATTAATGACAAGAATACCAGAAAATGCATAAATCAAGGCTACTTGCATCATCAAATATACTAACATACCCAAGATAAAATTACTTTGAATGGTTATAGTTGCAATGAGACCGATCAACATAGCTAGGATCATACCATTGAGAAATCTAGTTGGTTGTAGTTGGTACTCTGTGGGATTACTCTCCTTTATCACTAGAATGAATTTTTGTTCATCTATAGAATAATACTTGATGATAATCACAGTTAGGAGAACAAAAGCACTGCCAACCCAGGCAATGGGGTGTTCTTTACTACCTGAAGTTAACTCAACTATTTTGGATATCGTGATAGCTAGTAATGCTCCTGATCCGGTTAGAAATGGATACAGAAATCGTGAATTATTTTCCATGATTTCGATTGATTAGAATATTATATTAATGTATTGAGAATATCAGACTGATAGGAACACCAGTATTTTATGGATGGACGTCTCCTTAGGAGTATGTATCTACAAGCCACCATTGGAGTTGCAATGATAATCCTTAGGGATGATCTCATCTTACTAGGTAAACGATCTGAAGATAAAGAATTTGGAGCAAATTTGTGGGAGATACCTGCGGGGAGAGTTGAAAAGGGAGAAACACTGGAGAATGCTCTTCAACGGGAGCTCAAAGAGGAATTAAATGTGGAATTAACGGGTTCTAAACTGATTGACGCTTATACCTTTGTTAGGAAAGATAATATGATGCTTTTGCTTAGCTATATCTGCAATTTTCAAGGGAATATTTCTAAAAGCCAGGAGCATAAGGAACTACGTTGGGTCTCTCTTGAGCAAGCAAAACAATTATTCTCATTTGACCGGCAAAAACAAACAATTGAGCTTCTCATTTCTCGCTTGGAAAAATAAGGATAAGCTGATAATTTAAAAGGCCCCATTAAAATACAAATAATATGAAAATTCTCTGTATTTCTGCAGCACAAGTGCTCAATAAAAGAGAGATTGGAACATCGATAATGGTTTGTCAAACACTAGATAAAATTATCAAGGAAAAGCATCCTGATTATACATCTGAGGTATTCTCTCTACTTGACCATGAATTACAAATCTGTGACTTTTGTGGGGATTGCATTTCTGGGAGATGTAGCAAGGATAGAGCATTTAACCAGTTGTTGAATAAACTAGCTCAGGCCAATCATATTTTCCTAGTTATACCACATTATATGATCATTCCCTCTAAATTAACAATTCTATTAGAAAAACTCAATCAGATCTATTACACCACCTGGTTACGTGATAATAGTGAACCATGGATACTGCAAGGTAAATCTATCTCGTTACTAGCACACGGTGGGGGTGATGAGCGTTCATTTATTAATTATCAGAAATTCATTATAGACCCACTAAATTATGTGTTTACGGCATTTCAAATGAAAGTAATCCCATTTAGAGAGAAAGAAGGTTACATATTTGGAATCAACGGGTTCAGAGATGCAGATGACTCGATATTTCCAGATGTACAAATAGATTGGATCTCCTTAACTAACGACTTACATTTATTAGTAAAAGAGACCATTTTAGCTCTATGAGCCAAGATCCATAGAATCAATAAAGGATTTAGCTAGACTTAGATACTTATTGAATTCCCTCTTCCTGTTCAGAGCTAGTACCTTCTCGCCTTTATTTACTCGTTTAGACCAATTTGCAAGCTCTTCTTCAAATTGTGTTTTTTCACTATCAATTTTATCAACCATATGGGTGAGACCATAACTCTCAGCAATTAATAATGCTTTATCATATATTTTATTGCATGCCTCCACATCATTCTTCACGAGCTGGAATCGAGCCTCAATGATAAGCGATTCAATTAACAACACATTGGATTTATTTATCTCAGCTAGTCTTTCGATCTCATAGATATACTGAATAACCTCTAATAATACTTCCTGTTCATTATAGGTCTCCAACTCTTCAAGTAATAGATCAATCAACTGAATCATTGCCTCCACCTTGAATTTGTATCTGATATCTGAGGTTTGAACGATCTCATTGTATATATCCTGAGATTTGTATTTGTCCTTACCTCGAATACTGGTTTTAAGTAGTCGTGCTTGGCTCAATTTGTTGATAATTTGAATATGTCTATTATCTTGATTTTCTTTTTTATTTGCGATTTCCTCAATAATATTTGAATAATTTTTAGCTAGATCCCGTTTTTCCTGTATTAATGCTGAGAACACATTATATGCAGCTTGTATTGTGAGATAGTCATTATGCCTTTCTTTCAATTTAAGAAATGATCGTTCAAGATTCTCAAAGGCTTTCTCAAATTCATTGGAATAGAACTGGATTAATCCGATATGACCCAATGTTATGGCAATAGATTGCTCATTACCCAATGCCCTATCATATATCAAGCTTTTTTCCAAAAGTTCTAGACTTGAAGGATAATTTCCTTTCAATTTTTGAATCTGGGCCAATTTAGTATACACACTAGCCAAACCTTTCTGTTCATTTATCTTCTCCCTGGGAGCAATAGAAGACATATATGATTGCTCTGATTTATCAAGATTCCCTTGTTCTAGATAGAGATTACCCTTCTCATGATAGAACCTTGCCTTCCATTTAACAATCCATTTATCATCCATTTCATCTGTCAAGAAAGATTCATGTTCTAATTCAAATGTTTCGATCACCATAAGCCCTTCATTTATCTTTCCCATTCGTCGATTCAATCCTGCCAGAAGTATAGTTCCTGCCATTTTATTGGTTAGATACTCTACATTACTCAATGAATCATGATATTCAACCACTCCTTTGATCAACTCCTCCGCAACTTCAAATTGACCCTTGAAGAGTAGAATATCTGCCTTAATAATATCTAGTTGCATGATCTGGATTGTTGAGATGGTTTGAAAAGAATCAATTGCTTGGAGAGCTTCATTGTACATCCCTTGTTCCTTTAGCTCATCAATATCTAGAATATCCATTCAAATACACATCTTTACCAAATAATATGAAGATTTTCCATTCGTATTGCTTTTTTAGATAATAATCAGATATAACTTAAGAATATGGAGACTAATCTTGATTATAATTCTATGAAGCTGAAAGAAACATGGGTAGATAATTTTGAGTTCGACGAACCAGAATATAAACGGCCCTTAATGAGTAGATTATTCAATTTCCTGTTTAAACCAGTAAATTCAATGGAACTACAATCTATTTCTATTCTACTTCTGTTGACATTTGTATTAGGGTTCACCGGGTATAGAGAATACTTCAAAATTCAGAATATTCAGGCAGATTCCGCTGATATCATCTATGAATTACTACGTTTATTCCTTATTGAGGCATCACTGGAGGGACCTGTACCCATACTTCTTAATATTGCCAGGTTTCTAGCACCTGTCATTGCATTTTATACTGGCATCAAGACTCTAATCTCAATTTTTGAAGAACAACTTCAAGTGTTAAGACTTCAATACGCAAAAAACCATGTTATCATTTGTGGTCTTGGAGATAAGGGTTTTCAGCTAGCTCATGATTTTACCAAAGGTAAATACACAGTGGTTGTCATAGACATCCATGATGACACTGAAAATATCCTAACTCTAAAGGATCGTGGTGGTATATTTATTCATGGTAATGCAAGCGATGAGAGCTTATTACTCAAATTAAGGATTCAATATGCCAAATATATCATATCCACTCTGGCCGATGATGAAACCAATATAGAGGTAGCCACACGAGCAAAAAAAATAATAGGAACAGATCCTAAAGAAGGGTATATTGTTAAAATATTGATTCACATTAAAAATATTCAATTATACAACAATTTGATGACAATTCGATCATTTTATGAGTCTAGTGTCTCGCAGAGCTACTCAGTAGAATTTTTCAATATTTATCGTAACTCTGCACGGCTATTACTACTAGAGTATCCATTTGAACGTTATCATTTGATAGGCAAGGATTCTGATGAACCTTGGATCAATGATCATATTAAAATTGTTCTTGTTGGATGGAATGATTTGACTGAGGAATTGATTCTGCAGATGATTAGGCAATATCATTTTCCAAAAATGGTCAAATTATCAATATTACTTATCTGTGCGGATGCTGAGTCTAAATTACACTATATTAATTCAGAGTATACTTTTCTGCATGATTTAGTCAACCTTGAGGGGATGGAATTATTCCATGAGAACAGAGTAAATTATCAATTCTTACAACATATTCCTAAGGATCTCTCTGCGATTGTGATCACAGAAAAGGAGGAGACCACAAACCTCTCAATCAGTCTAAAGCTCTATGATTACTACAGATCAAATGGAATATTGACTCCGATTTTCATCAATCTCTATAATATCAAAGGACTGGTAAATTTCTTTGATACATTAGATATTGAAAAGCAAGAGCATCCACGGATCATCCCCTTTGGTTTGCTTAATCGAGTTTGTGGAAAAAATCTGGTAGTCCATGAAACCCTTGATGGCATAGCAAAACATCTGCACAATCGATATTATGAGTCAATGATAATTGCAGGCAAAACAAAGGGTGAGACACCTGCAATGCAACCATGGGATAGACTCCCGAATTATTTGAAGGATGCAAATATATACCTCGCAGATCATATAGCAATCAAGTTGCGATCATTGAAATTAGGATTATCAAGAGAAGTCACCTCAGCGCACAAAGTAGATCAGATCTATGCAGATAATGATCAATTGATGCTTTTGGGCACTGCAGAGCATAATAGATGGATGGTCGCAAAATTACTTGAAGGCTGGCAGAAAGGAGAGGTTAGAGATGATACCAAAAAGATCATGCCTAGTTTGATACCCTGGGATGATCTGTCTGACGAGGAAAAAAATAAGGATCTAGATTTTATCATTCATCTACCACGAATACTGGAGGAGATGGATTTTATTATAGTGAAATCCTAATTGGCCTTATTTGGCACAAGTACAGTTATTAAGATGTAAAGGACTGTATTCTTATGAAATACCTTGTCATCAGTATTATCCTAATTCAGATTATGTTTGTATCAGCTTGTGATCCATTACCACTTGAGGGAGTTCATTATGGAGAAATAGAATTATCACAGACTGATGGTATCATCATCGCAGAGTTGAAAAATTATGGTATAGGAAGCAAAGAAGTTCTTTTGGATACTAACTCTATGAGTATTACCGAGAATTCAGCAAATTTAGAGGGAAGAGTAATCTCTGCAAGTACTGATATATCTCCAACAGAATTATTGAATGATGGTTCGAACTATACATGGATAATTAAAGAAGCTGGAAATATCATTCATAATCAAACTTTTCATATCGATTGGGAGGATGACTATTTTGATCAAACACCTAAAACATTCTATAACGAAGCATTACAATCTGGATATATCATTTTGGCAAATCTAACTCATGAGAGTAGGAATGTATTGGCTTATAGATTTGATCTAGATGAGAAGCAGCTCCATAGTGTTGTTATCACTGAATGGACCTATGAGATTATGAGTAATTTTGATAATTTTGCTGATGAACAGGTACTATCATTTATCACCGCGGATAGCTGTGGTTTTGATAATTATTACCTTTACAATACAACTCATATTACCTGGATAACGCAGATTTTAGCTTATGATCACGAAGTAGTATTTGATTCTAAAAGCATTTATGAGATCAACAAGCGGTCATTAGATGTGATAATCTGGAATAAACAAACCTTGGACATGATAACATGGGAAATTGATGAAAATGATTTTGATACTCCTCTCTCCGCATTAGCATTTGATAGCTATATTATTCCCATAGCACTCATTTCAGCAATACTCATTAGGAAAAGAAAATGATACTGCTTGATAACAAATATTAAAAAAAGGATAGAATACATAGAATTTAATGCCTGATGTGATTGAAGAATCGAAATCTGCTAGAGCTGCATGTAGGATCTGCAAGGATAAAATTGCCAAAGGAGTACCTAGATTTGGTAAAGAAAGCGTATTCAGGAAAGGAGATGATGAATTCACATCCTTTCAGTGGCATCACATTGAATGTGCAATAAAGAAATTCCCCAAAGAACTGACACATGCAAATGTGACCATGTCGCTACCCGATGATATTAAGAAAATGATTGATGAATTGAAATCAGAATTCACTAGTTCTGCTTTTGATGTGAAAGCCATTACATCATTTACAGATCCAGAAAGGAAAGCCACATTCAAGACGGAAGTAGCCAGAGCTATGAAAGTTAGGGAGATAGAGGATGATGAGGGCAAGATGAGAATGTCACGAACCCTTTATGTACAGGATGATGATAAGAAAAGCAAATTAACCCTCTGGGATGATTTTTCTAATCTTCCAGTTCAAAAGGGAGATACTATCATTGCGATAGATGTGATAACAAAACTTGGAGGAAATGATGAAATACAATTTCACAGTAGTAAGGGAAGTAGGATTTTAGTCAATCCCTCGGAGACAGAGATTGAGAAGAATACTATGAGCATTGAGATTTATGAGGCAAAGGGATGGGATAGACCATCTGGCACTGAAGTTGTGTTTGAACTGGCAAAATCCAGCAGAGCATCTTGTAAGATCTGTGGAGAAAAGATCATGAAGTCTGAATTGAAACTGCTGAAACCTCTGTGGATGGAGAGGAATGAGCGTAGATTTCCTACTGCTGAATCCATGCATGTGAAATGTGCACCACAAGATGAATCAGGTCATGAAATAATACATGAAGCGATTAGTAGACTAACTCCAGAATTGGTTGATGATCAAAAAGAAATACTAAAGGAGCTATTGGCTATTCTACCTGATATTGAGGCAAGAAACATCCTCGATACTATTTTGAATTAAATTCGTGTAATAAATGGCTTATCCTCGGCATAGGCTGTTGCCATTGAGTAATATTTGGATAAATCATCCATCAATTGATAATTTTTGACTTTATGAACTCCAGCTACAAAAACATCAGATACATCCCGTGGAGATGCTGTATAGACAATATATGAATATGGATTATACATGGGAAAAGCATTGGGAAGACGGGGATTGAGGACTGTGATGTCTGCCTTGTATCCAGGTTGTAATAGGCCAACATTATCAAGATTAAGTGCCTGTGCACCACCAATCGTTGCCATTTCAAAAACTTTAGGAGCAGGAAGTGCCATGGGATTCTTCAATCTAGCTTTTTGCAGAAAGGTTGCAAGTCTCATCTCCAAGAAGAAATCATGACCACCTGTTGCTGGTGATCCATCTGTTGCTAAACCTACCTTAAGGCCCATCTCCAGATAATCATGTACTGGTGCAATACCAGATGCGAGTTTGGAATTTGAGGATGGATTATGTGAGATCCTAGTATTAGTTGTTTTGAGTAGTTGCTGCTCGGATTCATCGGTCCATACACAATGTGCCAGAATAGCATGTTCACCCAAGCCATGTAGATGATCCATGGCATGGATGTAGGATTTGCCTGTCAATTCTTTTACAGTTTTGCCCTCAGCTCTATTCTCAGCTGCATGAGTATGAAACATGAGTTGATGTTCTTTGGCTGCATCGGATGATAATCGCATCAAATCATCAGTACAGGTGATGATAAATCTAGGTGTGAATGAGAATTGTATGTGATTACCCTTGGGATACTGCTCAGCAAGGGAATGAGCCTCATTCAGCACTTCTTCTGTGTCACCAAGCATTGGCTCAGGTACATTTCGATCCATGAGCATCTTTCCAACCCGACCACGAATACCACTATCAACAGCTGCTTTGAGCCCTTGTGCGGCATGATTTCCCGTTAGCATATCATTGGTGGTAGTAATACCTGAAAGTAACATCTCAGCATAGCCAATTCTACTTGATGCGTAAACCTCATCTGCTTTCAGTGTTGCCTCTCCAGGTAGAATTACATCTCCTAACCAATCAAGTAATTCTTTATCATCCCCAGCTCCTCGAAAAAAAGTCTGTACTGCATGAGAATGTGTATTTACAAATCCCGGCATAATGATTGCATTCTTGTGTCCAACAATATTATTGGAATCATAATCCTGAACAATTTGAGTAAAAGGCCCCTTGGCTATGATAGTATCTCCTTGAATTACAATTGCTCCATCCTTAATTATTTCATGTGGATTGGTAATTATTCCTCGGATTATCGTTAGCTCAGGTATCATCCCATCGCTTAATCAGCCACTCTTTATTTGAGATAATCGATAGAATGCAGTTAATTTGATTACGAAATAAATAATTGAACAGATGACTTCGATCATCTAGTTTATCTTCTCAGATTAATAATTGCGATCATGCTGGCAATTGCCTATCCATTACTAGCTGCAGCAACTTTTGCCTTTTCAAGTGTGATCATGAAGAGGTTAACTGAGTATGGATCTGCAATTAAACTGAATGCTTTCAGATCGGGAGTGGGGGCTCTTCTGTTCCTGATCCATCTTCTGATTATTGGTGAGTATCCATCCCTGATGGGCCTGGATTATCTCATTATTGCTATGCTTGTACTCTCAGTTCTGTTCAATATTGTATTAGGAGATACCAGTTATTTTGGATCTCAAGAGATTATCAGTGTCAAAGTAGCGACACCTATTGTCAATACCTATCCATTTTTTACTGTACTACTCGCTTTTTTCATATTGGGAGAACCTATCACTGGCATGTATCTCTTCGGTACTTTGGTGATCGTCACGGGTATTATCCTACTCTCACAGAAGGATAAAGAGGAGGAGGATACCCATGGTAATAGAATGGTTGGTTTTGTCCTAGCATTCATGGCCATCGTATTCTATGCTGGAGGGGTGATTACAATCACCATGGCGTCTGTGAATGTTGATGCTATTGTGGCCAACTCGGTGAGAATGCCAGCTGCAACTCTATTATTGACATTCATGACATGAGGAACATCAAAGAGAAGTAAGAAAATCAAACCTTTAGACAACTATTTTGTGATGATGATTATCATAGCAGGAGTTCTGGGAACATATCTCTCCAGTTACTATCTGGTTAGAAGCACACAGGAATTAGGTGCTGGGCTAACTGGAATACTAACAGCCACAGGTCCATTATTCGCATTACCGGTTGCATTTATCTGGTTGAAGGAAAAAATGACCTGGAAGATCATTGCTGGATCTCTTCTAACAATCATAGGACTACTAGTTGTGCTTAGTTTGTGATTGTTTCAGATACTGTAATGCTGGTTTCCAGAATTTCTTGCAATACTGCTTAAATCCGATTCTAATGATGAAAGAATACTGCCTGACGTAGGCTTCAATATACATTAATGTACCTAGATAAAGATCATACCAAGCATCCCGAAAACGAGCATGATCATCTTCTAACAATGGATTCTGGTAGCCTAGGATCACATTCATATTCTTCTTTTGACCCCTGAATAGTGATTCCATGAGAGGATCACCCCAGATAGCTCTCTCAAAATCAATAATCCCCTCGATCTCCCATGAACCATTTTTCTCTATAACGAAGATGTTACCATACCAGAGATCCCAGTGAATGTAACATGGTTTTTCGACCATATCGAAGGAATCTTGGGATTTATCAAGCAAGCTGATAACCTCTTGTGTATCAAAGGGAAGTGTAACATCATATATTCTTGCATCCTCAAACAAATTTAGCATCATCTTCGAAAAACTACTGTACCAGGTACTAGATGATGTTGGATATTGAGGATGATCAATAAAATACCCATATTGATCGTGGGTCTGAGAATGAAGTTTGCGATGTAATTGTCCTATTTGATTATCTATATGTTCCAGTTGATTCTTCCTTAATTTTTTCTTGATCGAATCAAGGTTATGACCACGGAACTTGCGAGTAACCATATATCCTCTTCCAATCAAATCACCAATAAGGTCATAACCCAACAGATCGGGGAGTGGAAGATCGAAATCCTGATTTTTGAGAAATTCAATTGATTCTACCTCAGTTCTGAGACAACTATGCTCATAGATCTGGGTATGACTAGGATCAGGAATATCAAGTTTGATGATGACATCAAAATCCATTTCTGGAAGCTCAACATCATAGGCCACGGAGTACCAGCCATCTGAGAGTAAGGATATCATTCCAATGGGTGTATTATCAAAATGATGGCGGATAATGTCTTGAATATCTTTTTCTGATGCTACCTGCTGTGTTACACTTCTCAAACAATTTCATATCAATTTCTCTTCTATTAGAAATTGAGCTTATTTGATCAATCAAATGAAAAAATCTCGAGAAATTTGTAAATTTAGCATTAATAATACTCCCCATACGGATGCAATATAAACTCAATTTGAAAATTCAGCTCATGACTGATGATAAGCAGAAAGAATCAACACTTTATGTATATAAAAAAGATATGAAGGATAAACCAGAGGAAAAGCTGGTGGAAACAAAACATTCCATCAAAATTGATGGTGAAACGATAAAATATACAGCCAGAGCAGGAACGATGTTTTTGAAGTATGAAAGTGAGGAAAAAGGACCTGAGACAAAAGCTGAGGTGTTTTTTGTAAGTTATACCAAGAATGATGTGGATGATCCACATACAAGGCCCATGATGTATAGTTTCAATGGAGGTCCAGGTTCCAGCTCTGTGTGGCTACACCTGGGGATGCTTGGTCCAAAGCGTATTCAGGTTGAGGCAGAGGATGAATCCCTGCTCCCTCCTCCCTACAAGATGATTGAGAATGAATTCTCAATACTGGACAAAGCTGATCTGTGTTTTATAGATCCCGTAGGTACTGGATATTCCAGATCAACAAAGGGAGAAAACCCGGATCAATTCTATGAGGTATCAAAGGATGTAGAATCTGTGGCAGAATTTATCAGATTATTCACAACTAGATTTGGCAGGTGGTCCAGCCCCATATATCTCATTGGTGAATCTTATGGTACAACCCGTGCTGCGGGATTATCTGGATATCTTCAGGATAGACATGGTATTTATCTTAATGGGATCATACTCGTTAGCTCCATTTTGGATTTCAATAATCACAATGGAGATCAGGAACCCCGATTAGTTCTACCCACTTTGACTGCAACATCATATTACCATAAGATGCTCGAGGATGATCTGCAACAAGATCTTGAGAAAACAATGGATGAGGTGAGGAACTTCTGCAATACTGAATTACTACTGGCATACAACAAGGGAGATTCACTTGTGGGTGATGAGAGAACTGCAATAATTAAGAAGATCAAGCGATATACTGGTCTTTCTGAGGAATATATCGAGAATGTCAACCTCAGACTATCCGTTGGGAAATACAACAAAGAACTACTCAGACAAAAGAAAAGAACTGTAGGTAGGCTAGATAGTCGTTACCTCGGTATCGATCGTGATGCAGCTGACGGATCATATTCTCATGACCCCAGTATGACTGCCATTCGTGGACCATATACCGCTGCATTTAATGATTATATCCGACGAGAATTGAATTATGAGACAGATCTTCTTTACGAGATTTTAGGTGGTCTGTATACCAAATGGGTATACAAACCCAAGCAGGGTTATGCACAGGGTTTGAATGTAGCTGAGACCCTGAGAGATGCCATATCCAAAAACACTGCACTAAAGGTTCATGTGATGAACGGCTACTACGATATGGCAACGCCGTTTTTCTCCACTGAGTATACGTTCAATCACTTAGGCCTTGAACCTGAGCTACGAGGCAATGTGAGTATGAGTTTCTACGAAGCCGGTCATATGATGTATATAAAAGAGGCCTGCATGCCAAAGGTCAGAGAAGTGTTTGTTAATTTTCTTAGTTAGTTAAATGTTGTTATAATATATTAGAATGGTAAATAATCAGGATCAAGGCCTTTTCTATATAGATTTGATTTTTTATGGGCAAATTGCTGTATAATGGGTTCCTTCTGACGATTAAAAGGAGAGACAGGATTGAGAAATCTCAAATTATGCATGATATGAATGGCCTTTATCAGAGATAGAGATCCCGTACTATCTGCACGTATTCTGATTCTCAGCAAAGCAGAGGCTCCCAACCATGATTGAGGATTAGATGCAACCAACCAGCCACGACTTGACGACTTCATATAGGTCCCTATCTCAGCATTTGATCCAAAATTCTGGTACAATCGTTCAGGAACCCTTTTTGTAACCTCTATGACAATATATTCCATGGGATACTCCTTCCCCAGTCTTTCCTGGGCGATTGCAATCCCCTCCTCGAATGCTATAACCTGATTTTCTGTCATGGCACCATCATGAATATATAATATCAAGTTGGGAGTATCCTCAAACAAGGATCGCATAGTGACGATATTCTGTACCAATTTGTTGTACAACCACTCAGCGATATGCTCAGCTACAAACAAACCCTCAAGAAATTTGGTCTTCTCTCCTCCAGGGATAAGATATCCCTCACTTGTCATGGCCACGATATCAGCAGAGGCTGATTCCTGCTTTACAGGATCAAAACTGATATCCATGGCAAGGAAAAGGGGATTATAGTTTTCCAGACCAGGAAGAGAATCCTCAAACAATATCATTGCCTCACCTTTTATCATCGTTCGTGCATAGCTGATGAGAGACATGTACTCATAGATTGCTGATGCAGATCTATCATTGCGTGCAAGTTTGTAGAATGTAGACCTGGAAATCCCTTTTGTAGGAATATTATTAGTATTCTCAAATATCTTCTTGAGCTTATAATAGGACATATTTTCTGTTTCCATAACAAAAACAATATGCCTCTGTTGAGAAAGGTAAATTTCTTTCCTAAACTCATTTAGAGTTTCCTGAGTAGAAGTATCCTGGATGATTCTTCCAACTTTGAAGTCCCCCAGCTTGAAATATGCTGCTTTACCTTTGATTTTATTCATCACATCTTTTACTTTCTCAGAGGAAATATCTGCTGGACATACAAAATGAATGGTAATCTCTTTAGGACCAGATACCGGGCCAAATTTGGTCAAGCCACTTTTGATTGAGAACATGCCAGGTTTAGCCTGTATCACACCATTGTTCGCGAAGCGTAATCGAGGTAAAGGGAGAGAACCTGTTTTATATCCAAGCCTCAATAGAGCCTCTCCATCTAGCAATTCATTACCAAGTGATATAATGGTCTCTCCCAAGGGAATAATAAACATAGAGATATTTTTAGCAATGCTCAGTGTTTCCTTGACTCTCTTTTGAAAGTCAACCTTTTGTGATACAGGTTTCTTGCTTGAATCGTACATATCAATGCTTAACCTCACACATGACATTGGATATGAAATAACCTCAGTACTTTTCTTGAATTTGACCTCAGCTACAAGATCACCTGTGATCTGCAAGTTCCACTGCTCAAGAAAATACTTGGCTCTGCTGCTCTCCCAGAAATCCAGCAGACGATCTCCATTCGTCATCCGATAGGTAGATAACCCAGGTACTATTTTCTGAAGAGTAGCTGATGACCAGCTATTTGATACAGTATTAGGAACCTTGACCTTCTTTCCGATCATATCATCCAAAGTATGATTATTGCTTTTAGCCCAATCTTGCAGAATTGCAGTCCATCTAGTACTTGGATCAATAGTAAGTAGTAAAAATCCTTCAGAAGTAATTCTACAGACAGTTGAGACTGCTTGGTGGATTTTATACCCTGATTTCATATCAAACTCCTTCTTGTAGAATTTGTTCTGCTCAGCATGGGTATAGCCCATTAGTTTGGACCTGAATACTGTGTTGATAATCACATCAGCTAATCTTTTGAGTAGTCTTCTATCAGCCAGGTTTTCTGATTTTAAAACCTGATGACTCTCTACTCTGGCAGCATACTTCAGCATCCAATGTGGAATATCCGCGAGGTAGGCAATCATGATTCCACTGTTTGTTGAGATGGCCCATCTCCCTTTAGTTTTGTGTTCTTGATTGTATCTCCGACTTATTGATTGTCGTTTTGAGAAGGAGATTTCTTGCTCAAAGACGATATGAGACACATCCACTTGCTTAAAAACAGGATCTAAACTGCAGATCATATTTGTACCGATTTGACGTAATTGTAATTTACTCATATTATCACCTAAATTAACCCTTCTAGTTCATCTGAGTGAACATAGGGACTGTATTCACACATTCCAAACTTGCAGTAATTGCAATGTGCTCCAGGAAATGGAACGACTTCAGAGAGAATTAGCTCCACTCTATTTCTCAACACCTCCTCAGCAAAATCTAGCTGAGGAAGATATTTCTGAGTGAACTCTTCTGTCTTATAGCTAAACACAATGTACTTGTAATTTGCATAATTGTGTTCGAGCAGAAGCATGGCTGCCTGATATTGAGGGTCATATCTGGAGCTATCCTCAGGCTTGATCTCAACAGCCAGGATCCCATCAGATTTCTGGGCAATAATATCTATGGGATGACTGAGTGCGAATTCCTCATACTCATGAGTGAGCCAGACCTCTTTTCTTACAGTATATCCCTTATTAATCAGCTTATTCGCAATTTTTTGCTGAGCCTGATTGTGAGGTGTCTTGTCAAAGACAGGGAGAGTTATGGTACCCTTGACCCTATCCATCTGGTATCTGATTTTTTGGTTGCACTCATTAATGAGTGATCCTCCAAATATTTTAGGTTTAAGATTAAGCATAATCTGACCTCCATACTCTCTGACTGCTAGGCCACGAGATAATCGATTTGTGATTGCTTGTAATATTTTCCAAGTTCATGACTCTACAAGCACGTTTCTAGATTATAAGTTTTTTCTTGTATATCAGATATTTTTTGTAATATCTGAAAAATATTAAGTTTATTAGAAATTTTTTCTACTATTGTAAATTTGGTAAAAAAAGCATATTGAAATTAATTCCAGCTGGAGTAACCTCCGTGGACACCTTGCGGCCTATTTTATTCTTAATAACATAACCTCTGCTTTCAAGTTTACTAATGGCATATACAGCACGTGCAATTACCTTGCGATTAATCCCAGCCTCTAATTCCTTTGCCCATTTAACACCGATAACAAGATCTCCCACAGATGACGACTGCTTATGGGTGGCCATATACCTAAGTATAACCTCTTCATCCTCAGATAATTGGTTCAATTCAAAGGGAGTGATCTCAGTTATATTTTCATTAGAAATCATAAATCCCCGGATACTAAGAGATTGGATAGTTAACATAGCTACTATGCTTTGGACCATATCAAGATCCATTAGGATAAAATTAGTATCTTTTATGTCATCTATTAGAGGTCTGATTTTATTCATAACATCAGCACTTAATTCATATGGATTATAGGTCTCAGTGATAGGTAACTCATAGATCTCAAAAAAATCACTTTTTAGATTGGATTTACCCAGGGATAGGATACGATTGATGGCAAAATTCTTTGAGATAATTTTGATAGATTGTTCCAAAGTGTTCCCAAAGGCGATATGTGTCGTCATGATTCCTTAATTGAATGATATTTATTTACATATTAAATATTTTTCCTAGTTGAATGAAAAAATATTATATAGTAGAAAAAAATTATACTATTGTAGAACATGTCATTTACCAAGATTATGAATGATGATATCCAGAAATTCTTTATAGAAAGTAAAGAGAATCTGAGTAGTGATTTTAAGGTGGATGAGGTTGATTTGATGAACCTTGATCGGGCTGATGATCGACACCCCAAGTCCAACACTGATGAAATCAGGATACTTGAGAATGTAGTTGATGCAGCATTCATTAGTGGCATTCCTATAGAAACTGGGAATATCGAGGATATATTTCGGGAGCAAAATTTTGTTGCTATAGATGGATCTACGCAGCCAATAAATCGATATTTTCTCTCTCCCGTGCTTGCAAGGGTTGCAATGGGTAGCTTTAGTCATGAATCTCGACAGTTGCCCAGATATCAAGTACTTGCAGAGGATGTGAAGTATGTGGTATCATCAGATAGTATTGTTAAGCAACTTGATCCTTCAAAAATAGAGAAATTCAACTCAAAAAGCCCCAGAGATAATTCATTAAGATTAGTGGGTTCTACATTACAGGGAGAATTGGAAGTTAAGGCAATAAATCAGATACTCAATCAGTATGAGGATCAAGTAGATGTACTGGGGATTGATGGGCCACTCTACTTCTGGAATGATATTCCAAGTGCAATGAGTAATATCAAGACTGCAGTTGATGCAGGTATCGATGTTTTCTCTCTTGTAAAAAGGTCCCAATCTGATAGTTTTATCAATTTTCAATTGAAAAGGGATAAACAACATCCTTGGGTGCATACTGACCGTGAATATTTTGCTCTTAACCTAGAACCTGGTTACAGATCACCTTTTTATTCTATTTTCACCCAACATGAGAGAGAAAATGGAGTGATTGATAAATGGAGTAGAATATGCACCTGGGTCAAATTAAAATCCCATCAAGTGTATAGGGTGGAAATTCCTGCTTGTGTGGCCAATACTGGTGGCAAGCTGGAAAAGGCAAATGATCTTATTCGTATGCTCTTCAAAGCGAGTATGAACAATGCCAATAAACTACCACTGTATTTTGAGAGAGCTGATACCAAAGCAAAGATCACAGATAATGATGTGAAGAATTTCAGTGTTACAGTGGAGCAATATCTCAAAAAATTGGGTCTTTATCATAAAGATCCTGATTACTGGAAGTGAAAGAATGAAAGAAGAAATGGGGAAGTATCCCGAAATACCGGAATTAATTAAGAATCGAATTCAACATGAATTGGGTGCTGTGGTCACCTCGATCAGTGATCCAACCATGATCACTGCAGATGGAACTGGAAGGATCCAGGTGATGATACTAGCAGAAAAAAGCTCTAATGTAGAGATAGGAGATATAATACTCATCTATGATTACATCAGAGGTTTGGTGATTGCAGCTGAGATTGAGCAACATATAATTAAATCAACTGATGAGAATAGGACTGATGAGCATTTATTTAACCTTGATGGGGAAACTGGTTTCTCTCAATTTGTTGCAGGTTACCGGGACTTTCTTCGTACACCTCACTTGTTCAAGATGAAACCTGTCAAGGTTCTTGAATTGGTGGGCGAGAAGTTAGTCTCCAAAGGAGTTGTGAAATTTGCACCTTGTCAATTAGCTCCAATATTCGAACCAACGGCCACCGAGGTACGTACAGTTCTGGGATTGAAGGATGAGGGGATCTGTATCGGTGTTATCTCTCGAGAGAATGAACACAGGCCATTCACTGATGAAAATGGTATTGATTATCTCATGAGTGTAAAATTATCCAAACTTATCCTTCAAAGACACCTTTCGATCAATGGTATCTCAGGATCAGGAAAGACACTATTTCTTAAATATCTCTCCTATCAGTTGATGAGAGAGGAATTGACCATCTTGCTGACTGATACCCAGGGAGACTTCATCTCCCAGATATACCGAACAGAATTGCAAGAGTGGCAGAAGAAGGATATTGATAATAATCCTTATACCAAATTGTTGGAATCAGCCACAGGTATAAGTTATGACGATATTGGAATTAAAAAAGAAAAGATAAAGGTATTCTATCCCCCAGGTCATGATGATATCTTCCTGCAAAAACTTAGGAAGGATGGTGTGGCATGTTACAAACTCAACCTTTCCAGTAATTTGATTACCTCCTGGTCCATTCTTGCAACAATCATGCCTGAATTAAATCCTGTGCAGATGCAGGGGCTAGAGCTGTCATTTGAGCATTTCATGGGTAAATGTGATACTGAAGGAAAGGAATTCCTACTTGAAGATTTTGTTGATTACCTGGAAAATGAGGAGAACAAAAACACTCTCAATCAAAGGTATAACATCCATAAATCAACTCTAGGCGTAATACATAGGAATTTAGAGGTTCTTAAAAAGAAAAATATTATAGATGTAGGGGGGAGCAAAACCACCTATAAAGATCTCCTTCAAGAGGGTATGATGAATATACTCTATCTTCCCAGTGATATGGAGAGTGTAGATGCTAGACCTTTAATCCAGCTACTTGTTTACCAAGAAGTGTATAAATCTAGAACCAAGATCAGTTATCAAAGAATCGTCATGATTGATGAGGCTCAGGAAGTGATTCCCAGTGGTGGATCTGGTAATGACAGTATGGCTAATGAATTATCAAATCAATTCAGAAATTTAGCTGAACAGGGTAGGAAATACAAAATATCTCTTGTGGTGGCCAGCCAACAACCAAGAAGAATGCACAAATCTGTGTTCTCACAGTGTTCCACTCGGTTATTTTTCAAACTAACCTCCGAAGACATCGATCATTTGAAAAAGGAGATCCCAAATGAGACTTCACAGAGCCTCATTCAACTCACTAGAGGAACAGGATTGTTGGTTTCACCTGAGGAGATTGAGAAGGGGCATGTGTGGATCAAATATCCTATTCCTCCCATTTTCCACGATGATCCTATAAATACCAGGGATGAGTTAATTGCTAATGATACTGGAGTTGAATCACAACAGGCAAGCAAACCCCAAGCAGGATCAAAAAACCCCTTTGGAGGATAAATAATGATAATCGCACACACTTCAGATTGGCATCTGGGAAAGAGGGAGAGAAATGATCCAATTAGGTACATGGATAATTTCATCGCAGTCAATCGATTGATAGATCAGCTTATAGAAGAAGAAATCACCCTTCTAGTTCATGCAGGCGATATGTTTGATGATGATTCTCCAACTCCTCAGACGCTTAATCTTACTTATCACCTCTTGACTAAGCTGAAAAGCAATGGAATAAAACTGGTGATGGTCCGTGGCAATCATGATGCATCTCAAAGAAAGCTAGAGCATAATATTGTCGATTTCTTCAATAATATTGAGATGGTCACTGTGCTTGAGAATGAGGTAAAGAATATAGATGGAATAACCTTCTATGGTATTGGTTACACAAATAATTACAATCAGGCACTCAAAGAGCTTTACCAGAAAAAGCCAATCTCAACTGATGCCATCAATGTATTGATACTACATGCCTCTGTATATGGGTTCCCTGTATCCGATAAGAGAGAAAATTATATGGCTAAGGAGTTTGCCGAATTTGCCATCGATGATCTTGAATATGACTTTAATTATATCGCTCTGGGGCATCATCACTGTACTGATATCAAGCAAAATGATAAAACCACTATCGCATATTCCGGGGCAACAGAGCACTGGAATGTTGATAATTGGGAAGAAGGATGGTCAACTCACAAAAACTGGCTAAAGGTTAGTCTTGCACAGGGAGAAGCTGCATCAGTTGAAGTGAAACCAATAGAGGTAAGAGCAAAGCACAAATTAAGAAAATCTTATCTCAAACCGGAGGATGATCCTGAAGAAGTAATCAATTATATCAGGGATGAACTGGATAAAGTGATTGAATCAGATTATGAAGAACCTATATTTAATCACCAATATAATCTCCATTTCAAATTAATAGATCATGATGCGACTGATTTGCACTACTGGAGAGATACATTCAAGGGAAGAAATGTACTGCCTAAACCTTCTACTCTTAGGTTAAATGAGGGTAAAACCGAGGAGGAATTAAAAGTCATTGAAAAGCAGTCAGATACTGAGGTCATCAATTCTTATCTTCAGCATGAATATGGTGATAATTTTGAGTTTTGGAACCAATTGGTGAAAAAATCTCTGGCTTCCATGGATAAAAATGAGGAGATCATCCAGGAAAGAATGATGGCTTTGATTGAGGAGTTGGAGGAAGCACCATGATTGAGATTAAAAAGCTGGAATTACAGGGGATTAGAAGTTACACTCAAAAAGAATTCGCTGATTTTGAAGATGGAACTACTGTTATCATTGGAGATAATGGTTCTGGAAAATCCACTATGCTAGAAAGTATAAAATTCTGTCTATTTGGCAAATTTGATGAGGAAGGCTTAGCTGAATACATGAATGGTAATGAAGCAAAACTCAAGCTGGTGTTTAGCCTGTTTGGAAAAGAACATCTTGTGAAACGTACTATGAAGTTAAACAAGGGGAATAAAGTAACACATCCCAAAAGCTATCTCAAATACTGGGAGGATAATCAGTATAAGGAACTGGAAACAAAAAATAAAGGTGAAGTCGATCAGAAGATCATGGAATTAATAGGAATTCATGAGAATTTAATCCATAATTCTATATTTATACCTCAAGGAGGTATTAATTCTATTATTGACATGAATGGCACCAAACGGAGGCAAGAATTCGAAGAAATTTTTGATCTCAAAAAATATGATACTTTAAGGCTTAATTGGTATAGAGTGAAACGAAAATACAATGATAAGATTAAGGAAACTAAGAAGCTAATCGTAGAGAAGGAAAAGAAGAAGGTGGATATTAAGAAGAAAGAAAATGATATCAGTGAGCTATCAGAGAAGTCAAAATTGTTGGAAATAGCTAAAAATGATAGTTTAAATGCCTATACAAAAATAAAACAAGTACAAGAAGAAAGGAAAGGACTAGAAGGGCAAATTGAGAAAATGACCCAGACTATCAAGGGTACAATGGAAAAGGTAGAAGCGCATGAGAAAACGATAAATAAAAAGACAGAATCTCTAAAGGTTATAAAACCAGAGGATTTAGAGAATTTATCTCAATATACTGAAGAAAATAAAACTTTAACCAAAGATCTAGATTATCTTAATGCCTACATTGAGAAGTTAGATGAACCTCGTAAAGCTATTAGTGTCCAACAAGAGGCAAGAAGAGGATACTTGGGAGAAATTGAAAATAATGAGAAAAAATTGATAGAGACTCTTAAAATCGAGGATGTAGGTCAAAGTGATCAAATCATAGAGAAAATGGATCAAGAACTCAAAGAAGATATCCAAAATCACAGTGATTTAACTGAACATAAAAATCTCTATGATGAAACTTTGAAAAAAATTACAGCACTAAAAACTGATCAACAAAAATTAGAACAATCCTTTAGTGAGTATGTGAAATTGGATCTAGGTTTTTCCCCTCTTTCTAATATCATCAAGGAAGATTACAATCAAATCCCTGAAAAGATCAAGAAAGAGCATCAGGAAATCAAGGAGAAAATTGATACCAAAAAAATGGAGAGTAAAGAATTACTGTCAAAAATCACTGAGCGAAAAACAACTAAAAAGAAGAAAGAGAAAATAATTGAACAACTAGAAGACTTCAAGGAAGGAACTCGCTGCGATACCTGTTATTCACTTCTAGCAAGAGAAGATATTGATGGATCACTTGAATTATTAAAAGGAGAGATTGCTCAATACGCAATTGATATCGATCTAATGACATCGAATCTTTCGACCCTCGAAAAAGAACAGAAAGAATTTGAGAAGAAGGAAGAACCACTCAAACTATTTATTAAGAGGGATAAGGGTAAGGAAACAGCTTTTATCTCGATTATTAATGAATACAAAGATATTGATATATCTGAGCTTGAGAAATTGATTGGTGAATACAAGGAAAAAAGATATGATCAGATTAATACAAAGGATCTTAAAGAACTAAATAAGAAAAATAATGAGAAGCAAAAAGTGCTGATAGAGCTAAATGGAGCACTAAAACAATTTAACAAGGCTAATGAGAATTTAGCAAAATCTGATAAAATTATTGAGGATAATCAGAAATCAATTCTTTCCATTAAATCTAAGTATAAAATCAATGAAGAATATGAAGAAAGCAAGAAAAGGCAGCAAAAAATAAAGGTAAGGAAACAATCCCTCACAGATGATTTACTATTGGCAACACAGATAGAGACAGAGTTAAAACTCAAAAGTAGTAAACTTGATGATGTAGAGAATTATCAAAAAGAAATAAATGAAACCAGGGAAAAGCTCAAGGAGAATAAATTTGATAATATCGATGAACAACTAAAACAAGCAAAGGAGAAATTAGATGAGGATGATAAGCTATTCACTGATAATTCCAACAATATCACTAATTTAAGAAATGAGATAACAAATCAGAAAGGAAGAGATGAAGAAGTAAAAGATCTGAAGAAGAAAATCGCAGGAGACAAAAAGAATAGCGAATACGCTAAGAATATGGAAAAGATTTTCGGAGATATTGGACCAAGAATACTATCAAATAAAACAGCAAATGTGCAACGAAGGGTAAACTCCATCATGACCCAGATGCCCTCAACTCGTCAGATTGTATTTGAGATTGATAAGGATTTCAATTTTATGACAAAACGAGGCGAAAAAATGCTAAATGTGAAACGGTTGAGCGGTGGAGAGAAGATGAGCTTGGCCTTTGCCATCCGGGTTGCACTTTCCAAAGAAATTGTTGATATGGGCTTATTAGTTCTTGATGAGCCAACAGATAGCCTTGACAAGGATAGAAAGAAGAAGATGGCCGAGATTCTTGGCCAACAAACACATGTGAAACAGCTTATTGTGATCACTCATGATGAGGCATTCAACAGTATGATTGATAACTGCATTACTGTGGAGTACTCTGGTGGATCCTCAAGGATAAGGTGAGAAACATGAATAAAGAAAAATTTAAGGAATACTATATAACAATTAGAATAAGTGAAAAACCTCGTTCTCAGAAGAGAACAGAAATGATTGAATTGATTAAAACACTAAATCATGATTATTCAAATCAATATTACTACTTTTATGAACAATCAATAACTCCTGCTATAATTGAATTATGTTCAACCTTTTCCTGGAGTACAACAAAGCTCTGGATCAAAGGAGAAGAGGTAAAAGAAAATTTGTACAATTTCACTGATATAGCTAGATGTACTCATAGAGATACCTGTGGAGGAGTATGTAATCAAAGAACATTAGGTTATAGATTATCCATTCGGGAAATGCGGTTAAATGAATCAAAAGGACAGCTTGAAGGGTTGGTTGAAACAATAAATTCTCTATCTGATCTTAAGGATAAGTGGAGGGTTGAAAGATTTATCGAAGAATTTACAGCATTGAAACTAGGAGAGATAAAAGAGAATGTTCTCCACATAGATATCAAGCAGATTAAACAATATATATTAACTAAAATCTCCATATACGAACTTTGTGATCAATTTGATAGAGAAAAAATTAATGTTTTACTTGATAATATTAAAGAAGAAATAGCTCTTCCTAGTCCAAAAGAAGAAAATTACTCCTTAAGTATAAGACCAGACCTTATAAATGATATTGATTATTCACCTGAGGTGATAGCCTTAGATGATGATACTATTGATAAACTTGCAACAGCTATCGCAAATAAATTAGCTGAAATTTTGAAGAATACACATTAGTTATTATCTGAGAAGATAATATCTGAGATTGGAGAATTTATATCAAATAGAATTAATAGATTCTTTCTGTTAGATTTTGAATAATTTATCTCCTGTTTTATGTCTCTTCTCTTTCAATTCTAAGAATTTCTGGTGTAATTTGTTTGTTTTATCTTTCAACTCTTTACCACGTTTAATTGCTTCAACATACTCTTCATGCTTTTTTTGAGAATATTCAGAATATTCTATTACTAAATTATGATGGAAATCTGGATTTATTTGTTGAATTTCCTCAATAATATCTCTTTCCTGCCAAGAAGTAAGATTTCCAGTGGTTTGCAGTTTTATTTCAAGTTCTTGAATTCTCCTCATGTTTGCTCGGCAGTTTTTCTGTAAATTGTCTCGAATCTCTTTGTGCTCCCTGATTTTTTTATTAAACACATCTCTCTCTTCTTTGAAAAATTTACTTTCTTCAAATGCATCTTTGGTTAATTCATTTAGTCTATCTCGTTCTTCCTTTATTTGTTCGATCTGCTTATCAGTATCTGTTATCTCATCTAAAATATATTTACGCTTAGATTTCTTGTTCTCTAAGAATTTGTCTGCAGTTTTGTTTTTTTGGCTCTGATAATAATTATTAACTTCATTTTCAATCTCACGTCTTTGTTTTTTTGACAAATTCTTCTCAAGACCAAATATGCTTGATATGACTTGATACTCTTCATTATTATCGAGTTCACGATCTATTAATCGTTTTTTAAGATCAATAATATACTCAACTGTCTCATCCATTCTCTATCACCATTATCCAATTACTAGGTAATAATCCTGTAAAGATTGATCTGCTTTTCTGATATTTTCAAGTTCTTTTTCTTCAGAAATTATCAGATATTTTGCTTCTGATCCCTTCCTCTGAAAAACTGAATACTTTTTCCCATTGATCTTGACTTTATCTTTGTTTTCCTCCAGTCCTTTGGGTTTGCTTGCTAGTTTTAATTCTTGAATATTAATTCTTCTTAAATACAATTTATTACCAGAGATAAAATCTGTTGGATTTTCTCCTTTTAATTGTTGTGAGGAAATTGATTGCAGATCCTTAATATTTTTAATGGATACTTCACTCCGAGTTTCCAATACCTTTTTGACTGCAATTTCCTTGGTTTGTTGTTTTTCTTGTACTAACAAAGAATTTCCCACAAATTTCTGAAGAAATTCACTGTCAACAGATTGAAGTAATTGATTATCTGCAAGATCTATCCAGTATTTACAGATTTCTAATAATTTACTACTTTGTTTTTCATCCAATTCAATTCCAATCTCATACCCACTGTCTAATCCTAGAGTACTTAGGTTCGCAGTAAATACAATCGCTTTCAAAGTTCCCACTTGCTTTTTGATAATAAATTTTGCGTGAATTCCTCTCTGAGAATAAATTTGGGAGTTCTTTGAGCTGTTAGATATTGACAAAAAGGCATCATAATTAGCTGGCCGAATTCTTGAGAGTAAAACTAAATTATTATGTTCTGAGTATTCTATAAGCTGTTTTGTTGTCTCATGATTGGCATCGAATGTATATGCTGAGATAAACAATTCATCACCTGGTTCTTGAAAATACCCCTTAATTTTCTCACGAAGCGTTGTGTCATTTAAACTGGTATTTGGAAGAGATATTTTACTTTGAAAATCCAAAGCATTTTTTTCAGAAGTAATTCCACTCCATTTACCCTTCTCAAGAAGTTCTTCATTTGCTTCTAACCAGAATCCTTTCAAAAAGAATGTGTATAGCTGCTTCAATATAAATTTATGATTATTAGGGAATGTAGATGCAGTTATCTCAACGATAATTTCAGGATTTTCTTTTAACGCTTTACTGGTGAAGTTTGCAGTCGAGATGTAAGCAACACATTCTTGGTTAAATTTCTCATCAATAACTGGGTCTATTAGTAAATACTTTGCATGTAGGTGCTCAGCTGATCTGCACAATAATTTTCCCACAAAATTATTTAGCATCTTTATGTGATGATCAACAGTCTGTTTATCAAATAATGTTGGATCATCTTTTTCCTTCTTGCTTAATTGAGCATCAGTGGATGTTAATATGTACACTCTTCTACCCTTTTCTGCTTGTTCAATCAGGGTTTTTTCAAGGAGTTCATCAGCTACGAGGAAAGACGATAATAAAATTGTTTGTTTGGCATTTCTTATTGCATTAATTATCCTCTTATAGACTTGTTCATCCTGAAATACCGACCAGATACCATTTTCCCCATTATTTCTCAGTTTCATACCGTTGCTTTTCACAGGTACCCACACATTTTGTAACTTTCCATCGAAAGTTGTCGTTTTATCTACGTTCATGCAATTACCTCCATTGATAGATCTCTTTTAGTTATTAGATACCAGTAAATGGGAGATCCAAACTTTACCATCGGATCTCTGATTGCCTGATCCCAAGAAGGCAAAGTTAGCGTGAACCCATTAAATTGAGCTATATTTACTATGTCATTCAGATAACCCAGGTATTCTTCTTTGGTCAGATAATGGTCAATTTTTTCAAATAAAAGATATCTTGCCCATTGAGAGGCACATTCATTATCGTAAGGAAGTAATTTGACTCCCTCCAGTTTTGTGGACCTGAATACTCCATAATCTTCACCATTAATTTTTAGACTTGGATCGTCCACAACGAAATCTGTACTAAAATTGTGGAGTAATCTATAATCATATCCTAGTAGTTGAATTAGTTGGTTTTTATCAAGTAACACTGTGTCAATATTTCTATCATACACATATCCAAGTTGCTTGATAAGTACATTTTTCACCATCTGGTAATTTAATGCAATAGTTCGATCAATTTCAGTATTCTTATCCAAGTTTCCCGTTCTATCAATTGATTTATCCTTTACAAATACCTGCAGTCTTCTTTTGCCATCAACAAAGAGCTCTAATGTTAATCTTGCTTTTTTGTTTTCCGTAACATTTAATCCATTTTCATCTATATACTTCAAATGAAATTTTTTCTGGCTTAGAAGTTCATAATCTTCACCTATAAGACTTCTCAGTGAAGAAGGGAGCTTAACTAATTTTTTTGTTAGATTTTTCATTATTTTGCTCTTGGATCCACCTGTTTTACCTTTTTCACGGTTTTCTTTCTGTTTTTCACTCACCTGCTCTTTGAATCTTAGAACAGTCTCAACCAATCCATTTTCATTATCTTTCGATATTTCTACAGCTACCATATCAATTACAGTTGATCCTAACACCGGTTCATTCAAGATACATTGTATTTCAAAAATATCTTCTCTTGGAACGGTGATTTTACCCCTTTCTCTCAATTGATGCCCAATTTGAGTGACTTGAACTTCATTTCCATTTATGGAGATACAACCAAGTTCCTGAAGGCGCGTCAACAGTCTATCCGCAAACAGAGGTAAATTTGGTCGAAACAGAAGGTGCAATGCAATTCCATCACGTAAAGTTCTTTTATCATTTATTCCATCTTCTGCTTTTTCCATTATGAATTCAATAATTGCTTGAAAGAAAATTCTTTCCTCTGCTTGGGCTATTTGGGCTTTTGTCTGGTATTTTTCAATCCCGATTTCCCTTGTTAATTGTATACTTTTCAATTATCATACCTCCTATCAATTGGTTCTACTTTATTCGCAAGCAATTTCAGGTATTCTGACCTGCATCGAATTTTCGTTTTATCAGCAAAATATTTCTGATAACCAACCAAAATAAGCTGGTATCTTGCTCGTGTTATGGCCACGTTCAATCTGTTTGGTACATCAAGAAATCCCGATCTCGTGTTATTTACAAAGGATAGATACACGAGATCTGCCTCATGTCCTTGGAACCTATCAACCGTACAGACTTCAACAACGATATTTTCTCTATAAAATGTACGCCACACCCTGTGTTTGTTGTAAAGTTTGCGGAGCATATACCTCAACTCCTTTTCCTGTGCTCGATAAAAAGTGAGTATTGCCACAGTCCACTTCTCCCCTCCTTGTTTTCTATTTTTATTTGCCCATTGTTCAAATTCTTGTATTTCATTTCGTATAACCTCCACCTCAGCATGATTGTAGGGTGGTTCCTTTCCTTGGTAATGTTCTTTTCTTTTCACTTGCAACCATTTGATCCTAGATGCATCCATCCAAGGAGATCGCTGTTGATCAATTCCTTCTGCATTCAGTAAACTTTCGCCCTTGTAAATATACTTACTGGGAAATTTTGAAATATCCGAATGCATGCGATGCTGGAATTCGAGCAATCTGAATCTTTGGGATTTCGCCTCTTCTGGTAATCCATCTGTAAGTGTGGTACCCATTCCCCGATCTGTATCCAGTTCAAAGCCTTCCAACAAGGATTCTAAAACAGAAGGAAAGAATACCTGTCTGACATTCTTCAAATTCTTAGCAAAGTCTCTTCCTGGTGGAATTAAAACCCGAATTTCTTTTTCAATATACTCTCCACGTTCAGGATCATTCCTCAACTCGAATTTCCTAGCTAATCGATAGCCAATCTCGTGAAACCAATCATCACTTATTTCTGCAAAATAACGTTCTTTCCTGCCTTGGCTGACCTGAAAAATTCTCTGAAGAAATTCCCTCGGTATACTTTTTAGTATATCAATTGAGGGAATTTGTCCATCAGCTAGGTGAAAATGTAGTTTAACATCACCAGGAATAATGTGGTGGATCTCGTGCAAATCATCAATATGACATACGACCAAACTTGATGACCAAAGAAGAAATTCCATTGTGTGAGTATCCAAGTTCTCCTTAAGGATATCTGACATAATTACCATTCTCCTTGTAATTTCTGGATCTCTTCGAATCTTTGCCATATGGTTTCTATATAGGTCGATAATTTCGGATCTATTTGTCAGTACTAGGTGAAATTTCTTTCCTCGTATTGTGGAGAGAATTGGCAGTGTTGCATTGATGTTATCATCAGTTATTTTGTATGAACCAAGCAATGATTGAATGCTAACTTTGATATCAGTCTCCTCAACATAAGGAGATAATTGTTTTGGATCCCCAGTAAGTATCCATTTTTTTGCATACAGGGCAGGGACAAGGAATTCGTAAAATGGTGTCTTACTCGCCTCATCAAGTATCATTACATCAAACAGGGGTTCTGGCATGGAATTTTGCAAGAATTTGATTGGAGGATACTGAAGGATTCCAATTGAAGTCCCACATACTAGGTTTGCAGCATCAAGTATAGTTTGGTCAATAATTCGTTCTGATCCGGGTCTCCCTAACGCTGTGTAGAGGATGTCCTGTGCTTGATTGCGTTTATCCAAATTTCTTAGTTGTTTTCTTATACGGTCACGTTCCGTTCTTCTCATTGATGTATATCTATATTTCTTGAGTTCCTCAGATACGTTTTTCTCATCCCCAATGCGAATTGGAAATACAACTTTTTCAGCCTCAGGATGCCCTAAGATGCGTTCCAGTACATTATCCACTGCTATGTGAGTGGAAGCAACAAGAATAACTTTTTTTCCCTTTAATATTTCCTGAACTATGATCTCGCAAATGACCTGGGTTTTTCCAGTGCCAGGAGGTCCATTTAGTATCGCAAAATCTGGAGTTTTAAGTGCTATATGAGTAAATTCTCTCTGGATTTCTACACCAGACCTATTTTGGTTTAAGAAATAATATTTGGAAACAGGATTTGGTTCTATTTCTGGCCAATCTACATGTGTGAGTACTTGTTGAAATAGCCGTATCAATGGAATATGGTGCGAAGAGGGCCTATCCTGTAGTAATCGGATTGCTGAAATTATTTTGTCGATTTGGTAGGTGTTTGGTCTTAAAAACAGTTTATTACCTGTGGGCTTTCTCTCAAGGAGAAATGCAGCATATTTCGGGTACCGATCAATTATAGTAATTTCATCTGTCCAGTATCTATTTTTTGGTCGTTTATCATATACTTCTCGCAATCGGTCGGAGAAAATTGTTTCCATGATATTATTATTTGTCTCCACCTCTTCATCATCAAGCTGGATCCAATATCCCTCGGAGGAATTTAGAATCTCATTTGATGTTTTAGTAGCATTCTCATCATCTGTTCCATCTAGGAGTATTTCTGTTTCTTTACTGATTAATTCTTCTAGATCTTGGGTCTCTAATGGATTTTCATCAAGGTGTACAAACTGGAAACTGATAATTTGCTGTTCAAGATGTTGTCGAACTTGTGCAAGATATTTGTAAAACGGAGATAACCCATCAAAAACATCCGACATAATTTTCGGTACATTTTTGAATTCACCCAAATTATTATAATATATTTCGGACATATTTAACTCACCAGTGATCCTATTTTCATTCCTTGAAGAAATTTGAGTATCTGTTCTGGCTTTCTGCCATTGACAAATAATACCGGTATTTCTGATCTCTTAACCGTATTCAAGGCTATTTTGTCAAATAGTTCATAATGCCCAGGCTCTTGTAATTGATCCTCAATAAATTTACTGAGTTGATCATATGTTAGCGCTGCCAATTTTTCACCGTCATCAAATTCAGTCGGATCCTTTGATGCAATATGATCATATCCGAAACAATTAACTAGTAGATCACTTTCTAGCACTTCTGATACCATTGCAGCAGTTCCATTCGTTGATTGTCCTGGATACAAACCACCAATTACAGGTACTTTATACTCCCAAGAATAGGATATTAGATCATTATAACTCGTAAAATCCATCTTCTCTGTTACATCTTCCAATATCATCCTTACAATCTCTACATGCAGTTGAGTGATCCTTATTGATATGTGGTCCAGCTTTGCCTTATTGCTAATATCTGATTTTAATTGCTTTACAAAATTTCTCGTGGTAATCCCTCCTCCGACAACTAAACTCACCTTTATTCCTTGAGAATTCAATTTGGAAATGATCTCGCCATATTTTTTGATAAGTTCAACATCAATTTCCTTATTGCTATTGTATAGCACTGAACCTCCAAATTTAATTGTTATTGATTTTATTTCTTCATTTTCTACAGATTTGATCAGATTTTTACTATTTACCAATTATAACGCCCTCCTCTGTTTTCAAACTTCTCAAGTTGGAATTTTGATAAAGCAAATGCTCTTTCCACTCCAACTGTCAATATTGAGGGACCATGGTTTAATTTACCATCTGAATTATTATAGAACCGACCTTCAGGATCTATCATTACATAACTATCTGTCATATCGTCATTAGATTCCTTTACTGGACTAGCTTTCTGATTATTTTTCAGAAATAACTCAAATTGATTTTTATCAATTAACAAATCTCTGGCGTGTTCATTTTCTCCCTCGATGGGAAGCATCTGAAATACTTTCCATCTCAGAGGATTAATCCCGAGTATCAATTCTGACATATCCTCATTGAAATTCAACTGGTTGACCACTGTATTGATTTTTATCTTAATACCGAACTTTCGTAGTACTTCCACATTATCCAATGTCTGTCTTACATGGCCCCCACTGCCTCTTCCCAGCTTTTTGTTGATCTCCTCAATCGACGAATCAATACTCAAACCTACCCAGTCAAGAGATCCTTTAAACCTGCGAATATAATTCTCAGAGATCTTAGTTCCATTAGTAACTATCATTGTGGTCATACCAAGTGATTTCGCATGAATTGCCAATTCAGGAAGAAATGGTACAAGAGTTGGTTCTCCACCAACAAAAGTTATCTTCTTAGTTCCACAGCGTGATAATTCTGAGATCAGTTTTAGTGATTTTTCCTTTGAAAGGTAGTTTCCCTTTAACTGGTTGAAATGAGCGAAACAGAATTTACATCTGTAATTGCATGATTTAATCAGGTGGTAATTCACAGAAACTAATTTCTCCATTATTGACTTTTCACCAGAATAATCGATTATATCCAAGGGTTTGGTAGAGATAGTTGTTGACATTAACCATAGTATGTTTATTGTATATTAAATAAATATCTCTGATATTAAGCATAATTTACTTAATATCAACAAAACATTAAATACAGATGATGAAAACCCTAAGATTATGAGAGTCCAATTTGCAACATTAGGGACCTCTCCAGAAGTAGTCCTCAATGCATTAAGACACGTTCCTATGGATGAGCTACACTTATTCACCGATAGTAGGGAATCTCCTGAAATTGTGGAGATTGAGAAGTTCTACACGAATGAACCTCTAAAAATTCCAGTTTTCACACATATTGTGGATAAATTTGATCTTATGGATAGTCTACTTGTGATGATTCGAGAAACCAGAACAGTCAACAGAAAGTATCAAGAAAATCAAAAATTTGAGTTGGTACTCAATATGACAGGTGGGACAAAAATCATGACTTCTGCAATGTTGCTTGTTGGATATATGACTGGATCCAGGGTATTTTATCTCAAGAAATTACGTGGAGAGGAGGGGATTGGTGAACTCATCTGGATTCCAATACCAAGAGTTTCTACTCAGGATTTCAAAGGGACTAGATTGGATGTATTCAAAGCTCTTGGTGAGGTTAATAAACCAATTTCCTTGACTAATCTCAAGGGTTTTACAAATTTAAAGGCAGTACAATCATTAACTCGATATATTAAAATATTTGAGGATTATGATTTAATTGAATCAAACTATGATGGTAAGGATAGACTGGTATCTCTCACTAACACTGGCAAAATTCTTTATGCACTGATGGATTAAAACCAGTAGAATTTATCTATTTTTGATCAATTCATCAAACTCTACAAATTCACCCTTCATTCTATCAAATACTTGAATTTCTGCTTCTTTGTATCTTTCCCAACCTTGATGAGATTTGTCGTATTTGGAAAGGATATCATGTTCTTCCTTGGTTACAGTGCAAGATCTAGCCATCGAGGTAATCACTTCAATATTTTCAAGAGTAAGTTCTTTTTTCTTCAATTTGAATATTAATTCTCTCATTTCTTTTTTGGTGATGACATGCTCATGTCTCAAACCCTTATCATATTTATCTTTAAAACAGTCGATTGCTCCTTCAGACCAATATCTTATGTTATATTTAGTATGGGGGTGATCTCTACCCTTCAGATTAATACATTCAGATTCCGTGACTTTCCATAGACAAATATCAATCAAATCCTACCTATGCTTTCGAATAACATTATTATTAAGTTTCATTATGCCTAGAATTGCTTCGTTTGCACTTCTAAGCTTTCTTTCCATATCATTTGGAGGTATCCATAGAATATTAGTATTTAGGGGCATTATGATGAGTTAAATATCTTGAATAAATCTGTTTTAGCTAAACGGTATTCAAATGAGTTTTCAAATATTTTCTTTTGACTAAATTATCCTACATAGAGATATAATGATATGACTTTGGAAATAGTTAGTTCAATGAGGTCACCAGATGTTTTGATCACATTATTGGGTTCAAACCCTTTAGTGCCAGTTACAGCAATAAAATTCCTTTCTACCAAAGATACCAAAAACTATATTCTTCATACTGAAGGTACATCAGACATAGTTTTGAGAATCAAAAAATGGGGTAACGATAAATATGAAATTGAAGGGATAGAACTTGAACCGTTCAATATGGGTAGTATAGCCACGAATTTACAGGAATTGCTAACAGAAAAGAAATTGAAAGGTTTGATTCATCTTGATACAACTGGAGGGACCAAGCCTATGCTCTTGGGTACATTCCTTTCATTACAGAAAATAGTAAATGAGGAAACTGAACTTGTGACATCATATATCATAAATTTTCCTTGGGAATTGTCGGTTACTAATATAAATGATCTTAGCACGACAAATTTTCCTATTTCATTAAAATTCAGCATCAATGAAATCATTTCCTTACACCAAAATCAGTATCGATTGAGGAATCCCAGGAATATCAAGGTTCAAAGTGATTTATCAAAGCAAATTGGATTGATAGTGTCAAAATCAAATAGTTCAATTAAATGGAGACGGTGGAAAAAAAATAATCTTGATCAGTGTTTCAAAAATAATGGAAAGGCTAAACCTAAAAATGAGTTATCAAAACTTCAGATTTCATTTGATGATTTTTCATCATTATCAAATTTGATCCATCCAAAAACTAATAATATAAATTTGGATGATCTGACAACATTGCTGAAATTTAAAAATACAAGACATTTAGTCGATTGGTTAAATGGATTTTGGCTTGAGACTTATGTAGCTTCAGTTTTTGAGGAAGAACCACTCAAATCTATTATTGATGATGTAAAGGTAAATGTAGAAACTCAGAATCCTCAATTTGAGTTGGATTTGATCTTCCTCGTAAAAAATCAAGTTTATGTCTTGTCTATATCTACCACAACTGATGTTCATCAAGGAGGTAAAAGTACTCTCAAGAAGAAAATCTTTGAAGTTATTATCAGATCTAGACAAATAGCTGGCTGGAAATCAAAATTTGGTTTAGTTTGTATGTCAGAAAATCCAGAAGAATTAGAAAAAGAAGTGGAAGATTACTTAATAGATCGAAATGTTAAAGTTTTTGGAGTTTCTGATCTTGCCAATTTAAGAGATAATATATCAAAATGGGTTAATAATTGATTTTTCGGTATTATTAGCAACATTGGATAAATTTTTGTATCTAATCATTACTCTCTTTTTTCATGAATGAAGAGAGGTCTTCAATTGTTTTCATTATAATTTTCTCATCAAATGTAGCAATTGCAGCTTCAGTACTCTTTCCTGAAAATGAGGATCCAGTCATATTAATGGAACCAATTACAGCTACTTTATAGTCAAATAGGTATATTTTGGCATGAATTTTTGAATTGTAAATGACATCAACGTTTTCATTAATTTGATTTTGAAAGAAATTATGCATATCTTTTCCTACTATGGATTTTTCTGAAGGTGCTCTACATATTAATACTCTTTCACAATTTTTAGCAAAAAATTTTTCAATTGGCTTTATTTTTTCTACATAGGGTACAACATATGTAATATTGTTTTCAGCTTTATCAGTCATGAAATTGATTAGATCTCCAACATTTGAATCACTGATATAACTAGATTTATCAAAATATCCCAGTTTGAGGTCACACCATTTCTTATACCAATCTAATATTTGAGTTGGTTGTTTATTATTCCCTCTATTGTGTTTGGGCTCAGTTTTATCTATTGTTTGGGAATTTCCATCATGGTTTTTAAGATAAGATTGATATTCTTTGTACAACTTATATTCTAAGCGATATGATCCGTCTTCTTGTTTTGTTAAAATATCATTTGATAACATTTCAGCCAAAACTTTATTCAAATTCTTAGGTGATAATTGAGTTGCTTTTTGCAATTTTTCCCAAGTTGTTGCATTTTCTGTTACAATTGCAGAACAAACCTTTCCCTTCCAGGAATCAAAATATTTGGGTAAATTTCCCATATATTGATAAACTATGGATGGGTTGTAAGTATTATTGAATTGTATCGGAAAATAATACTCTTTAGTTACTAAAACAATGAATTATATTACTTAACGGCCATTCTATTATTTAAATTCCAATTGACAAATAACAATATCATGATCTTCGAAAAAGATTTTAATGATATCAATATAGAGGATATTAATTTTATTATTGAACAGGAAATCAGCGAGAATATTGAATTAGAATTCAAAGAGAAATTAAACATTGATACAGGGGATGAAACAAAAGAATTTCTCTTCGATGTTTCTTCATTCCTAAATACTAAAGGGGGTATAATCATTTATGGGGTATCAGAAAAGAGACTAAATTCAAAAAAGACAGGTATTATTGATAAGATCTTAGGAATTAACAGAACAGAAACAAATGATGAGTTGATATTAAAAATCGAAAGTAAAATTCGGAGTAATTTACAACCAAAACCATACCATCTCCTGAAATTAAAATAATTGATGATGATAAAAAAAGAATTTTATTGATAAGAATTCATGTCTCATTTAATTTGCCACACATGGTGACTTATAAGTCTACAAACAAGTTCTATGGACGGCACAATAGTGGGAAATTTCTTCTCTCAGTTGACGAACTTCGCATAGCTTTTTCAAAAAACCAAGTTGTGATGCAAGAAATTCAAGGATTATTGACTTCAAGATATGGGAAAGTTATAAGTAATGACCTTCCTTTATCAATGTTTGATCATCCTGCATTGATCATCCATATTGTTCCATTAAGCATATTAGATAAACCATATTTATTGGAAATGAAACAAATTAATAAGAAAATATCTCCAATTGTTGATAATTCAGGATATAAATCTCAAATTTCAAATGAAGGTATTAACATTGATGGAAAATATTTTTGGAATGGAAGTAAACAAGATAAAGCATATGGATATTGTCAAATCTTTCATAATGGCATGGTTGAGATGGTAAATCGGTATATAATTCGAAATTATGGTGGAGAATATGGACAAATAATCCCCATTCAAGATATTCAGAAAATAATAATTGATTTTTTTGCAGAAGTATTTAGAATTTTAGGTTCTAAATTGTCATGGCCAATCTATTGTAAAATCGGAATCTGGGGTGTTAAGAATTATTCCCTTACACGTGCAGATAGGACATTTGAAAAAACTATTGGAAAAATTGATCGAGATCATCTTGATATGCCAGGAATTATATTCCAAGAATCTCCTTCAAAGGAGGAGATTGGAATCTCATTATCCGCAATTTTCGAAAGAATTTACAATGCAGCAGGTATTGAAGTCAATTAAAGTTCTATTACCCAGAGTATATTTTATCATTATAGAATTGTTCTAATTCCCTTAAATTTTCATATTGAAAAATTTTTAATTTGATAACTCAAGTCATTAAAATTAAATATAGTATATATTAATTTATTATATCATAAATATTAAGCATCAAAAATTTTCACATAAATTTTCTTGGCAAATCAAAATATTTTCACACATTCCAATTAGATACTAGAAAAATGAACAATTGAGCTTTCAAGATTTAAGATTGGGGGCAATAATTTTCACATCAACATTAACAAAAGATATGATATACAAATATTAGCTTTTATGGGTATCGTGCATTTATCGTTTTATGAAAATAGCTGATTTAGAATTTGATACTAAAGAGGTAGGAGATACAGCGAAGGATTTCCTCACTGCCAAGAGACTAGCAATTATTGGTTTATCATCTATACCCAATGATTTTTCGAGGGGTGTTCTCAAAGATTTTGTCAAAAGAGGTTACGAGGTTATTGGAGTGAATCCAAATTCACCTAGTATTGAAGGAGTAAAAATGTATTCTGATATCAATGAAATTGAAGAAGAAATCGATTTCATCTTGCTAATGCCACCACATGAAAATAATTTACAAATTGTCAAGGATGAATTTGAAAAGGGGATAAGAAACGCCTGGTTCCACAAAGGTGTTGGCCAGGGAAGTATATCAAAAGAAGCCTTGCAATTTTGTTTGGACAATGATATGAAGGTGATTCCCGGATTCTGCCCCTATATGATCTTACCAAACGTATCATTCCTACACAAATTTCATCACTGGTTCTTGAAGCGTAAACATGCTTTTCCAATAATGTAGATCTATTATTTTTCAGATTATTCCAACATTGGTCTCATTTGATTTGTAATAGGTACGTTCCACACCTACTTCTTAGAGGATTTTTTCACAGTCTTGTTTTGCTGTAGTATTTTTTTGTCAGCTTCCTTTGCTTGTTTCAATTTTGCTCTCTCAGCTTCATCTTTTTTCTTCTTTGCTTCTTCCTTGTCATGTTTGGACTTGTGTGGCTTATTTGAGTGAACTTTATCTGGCATAACTATTTCCTTCAGACTACCTTTGTAGCTCACCTAATAGATATGATAATAGAGATTTAAATATTTCGATTTTTTTGAATAATTAAAAAACTCAAGTATAGGCAATTTATCAATAAAATATAGCAAGTTTAGATAAATGAAAACATTATCATATTGAGCTTGATACGTTGATAAAACATGGGTATAGCCTTTAGATACCATTTATTTTACATGACTGAGTAGGTTAGAATGGTGTGGATACTATAGGGCTAGAAATATCTAATGATTGAGTCAGAAAGTTATAACAGTCAATATCAATTTCCAAATATTATAGTGAGTGATACACTTTTCAAATCAGTATATTTCTATTTTTCTGCAACCTCTAGCATAGGCCTCATTTGTTTTGTAATAAAATTAACTGCAAATTTGGGATTTAGCTTGTACATGATATTCATCATTTTTGAATCCTTACCAGCATAAACACGGGCCTTATTCTTTTCCATTCCCTTAACAATAATTGCTGCTGCTTCTGAAGGTTCTAAACCCTTCATCCCCTGAGCATCATCTGGATCTCCGATGTTATCTAACCCTGAATTCTTAGCTATATTAGTTCCCACAGCTCCTGGAAAAATGACAGTTACACCAACATTAGTATCAGACAACTCAGCTGCCAATCCTTCGGTCATGATCTTGATTGCTGCTTTGCTTGCACCGTAGATGCTCTGTCCTGGAAAGGGGAAGAAACCACCCATACTAGATACATTTACAATATGGGCCTCAGGGCGTTCGAGTAATAGTGGTAAAAATGTTTTCACCATATTCATGGTTCCCCAGAAGTTAACATTCATCACCCGTTCCATTGCACTGAATTCCAATGCTTTGATCTTGACAAATGGCTGAATAATTCCTGCAACATTGATCAACCCATCAATGTCACCATGTTTTTCCTTGACTTGACCTGGTAAATCTTCCACAGCAGCTCTATCAGTAATATCCACCTTATGAATGGATAACTGCCCACTCATGTCCCCAGCAAGCTCTACTGTTTCATTCAACGTATTTTCGTTGATATCAATTGCAGCGACTTTTGCTCCTTTATTAAGCAGATTGAGTACAACTTCTCTACCGATTCCGTTTCCCCCACCTGTTACGACAAAAACTTTGTTATTAGCTTTCATATCAATATAATCATTTGTTATTTTTTAAAAATTATGGGGATAAATCTTATTTATCTAGTTGATAATTACTAAATTTTCATATACAGCACTCAAAACCAATTTATGCCCAAATTAAAGGATTCATACGACAAAAAGTAATTTTATTATTGTTTAATTTCGTAAATTGTCTAATCATTGGGATAAAAATTTCATATCATATCTTTTCAAGAAAACTATCTACAATCCGTTCTCCCAATAATGGTTTCATTTTCTCGACCAAGTTATCAACTAGTCTGTTTCGTTCTTTTTCTGAAAAATTTGCAGGAACTACAATTGTTTTATTATCAACAACGATTAGAGATGGATCTAATAATACTTGTTTCATTGGTATCTCATTTAATAAGGCATTTAATGCATTCTCAAGTTTGATATTTGGGGAGTTCTGTTTCTGTACCAATTTGAGTAGTTTTTTTACCTTGTAATTTTGTAGGCATTTCAATTCCTCATTCCAGTTGGTAGTACGAATTAATTCTAAAAAACTTTCATCAGAATAACTGTAGTCGGAAATTCCAGTATCCTCCAATATATGAATTATTTTCCTAACTATAAATTCTGATTTCAGGTAGAGAACATCATCAGCTGTCCTTTGTTCATCAGATATCACCAATAATACAGAATCATCATTATTAATCTTGATTGTTCTATAGGCTAATTTTTCAACACCAATTGCAAGAGTTTGAAGTGCTCCACCAACCTCATTGGCGTATGCATCTAATGCTCTTAATAAACCACCAACCAATTGTTCATCTATAGTTTCTGGAAGTAAGATCTCTTTTTCCGTAATATGCTCAAATTGCATAATACCAGATGAATCAATGATTAAGAATCGACGCACAATTCTTTTTGAAACATTAAAAATTTAAGATCATCTAGCAACTGATAAAATAATGGGAATAAATACTTTGAATTCAACTTTTAATCTATTATTTGTATGTATTCCTATAATAAATTCCAAAGGCAAATCCAAGCAAGTACCCGATTATAAATAAATCATGACTAAAAGAATACGCATTATAGATCTCGTTCCAGTCTTCATAGCAAAATAAAGTATCGGCAACACCTGTTATCAGCATCGATACTCCAAGGATTAACCATGCTCTTTCCAATTTTCCACCAGCATATTTTGAAAATAATATTGCGACAACAGCAATCACAAATATATCCAGAATTGGATACGCAGCTGCAATCACTCTTTCAAATATACTTGATTCTTCATCTGTAAGATATGGAATGATGACTGTCATTAGTGATACAATAGCAAAAGCAGCTGTAAGAACGAGAGATAAAATTAATCTTCTCTTCTCTGATTTTGCCAATGTTAATCGAGATTTCCATGTTATACCTACAATTAAGGGTAAATATGCGATGAGATAAAACAAATCAGCAATTGATGGATATGGATCAATTTCTAGTATTAACTCATAGAATCCCCAAAAGAACTCACCAAGAGAATAAAGGAAGAACCCAAGTGATAGTAATATTTGAATTTTGAAATTATTACTACTTCGTTCAAAAACCATAGCAGATGCGAATATTGCAATTGCAGCCAATAACGAAACGACTATTGCTTCAATATCGGTGAATATGACCCATTTATCCTCCTCAACTACTTGAAGGAAAGCAAGTACAAATCGAATTATACTATAAGTAATAATCCCCACAAAGAGGTATTTTGATGCGTTTTTCTTCGCTTCAGACATTGGGCTAAACAGCAAATCATCTTAAATAAACCTATTTCATACAATCATAGAGAATTTTAGCCAAGTTGATCTTTTATTTATCAAATTTATGTAATGAATTGGTCTTCAATAAATCAAAACATTTGCACCATACATATAATTGAGCATCTTATAGCGTTTTTGAAATGATTTATTTCAGCCAATTCTTATTTAGAAGGAATTACAGATTATCAGTATTACATTCATTCTACTATTTTGTCAGGAGCATAATAAAAAAAGAATTTTTGTCCAGAATTGGAGTAAGTTGAAAACACTAAATATCAAATTCACATAGGTCAAAACATGATATATCAAAAAATGAAATCGGATTTTTGTATAAAAATATAGTAAATTATTGTCGTTTACCCGCCAAAAGTTCGTATAAGCGAACATTTTCTCAAATTATTTAGACTCCTTGAGAACTTAGCTGTAATAATGTTTATATAAAATCCTAAGTGTTTTCACTTACGTATTCGTTATTTCGAAATAGTTCGATATATCGAATAAAGGTGATAATTCATGACAGAAGAACAACCGAAATTTGATCTGTATTTCTTTACAGTGTTCAGAATCCTCTTTGGATGGATATTTTTCTGGGCTTTTATTGATAAGGCCTTCGGAATCAAGAATGGATGGGATGCAGCTTGGTTTGGTGGAAAATCCCCAACTGCTGGCTTTTTAGGCTTTGTAACTGCAGGTAATCCTATTGGACAACATTTCGCCTCACTGGGAGGCAATTTGTTTGTTGATATTCTCTATATGTTTGGAATGCTTGGTTTTGCAGTATCATTATGGCTTGGTATAGGAAGGAAAATTTGTGGAGTAACCGGTGCATTACTAATGGTTTTGATGTATCTTGTTGAGATCCCAACTAATCTGCAAAATAATCCATTTATGGAAGAACATCTGGTTTATACTCTTATATTCATCATGTGGGGATTCACCCAATATAAGGGTATGAAATTTATTAAAGCATGGGATGGCGTAGTAGAGAAATATCCCTTCCTTGAGTAAATACTGAGTAATAATACTTTAATTATATTGAAAATCAATTTATTAGACCCAAGATACTTATTTATACTTTAAAATAGTTGATATGTTTTTAATTGCCGTCAGATTGCATTGTATATCATTAACCATCCAGTAATTGAAAAGAAATATAGCAATTAATTGGAGATAAAGAGTGAAAAAAACCAAGGATTTTATTAATATAATAGAGTATTTGATAATTATTGACTGCGATAAAAACTTCCGACTGGATCACTGTTTTACTTTTGATCGGTATAGCGGAAGGAATTATCGGCACATATTTCCCTATTCTTTTTGTCTTCAAAGGAGGAAGCAGATATGCGTTGGGAATTGTCACAGGAGTAATTGCACTCACCGGTCTTTCACAGCTTTATCTAGGTAAATTACTTGATGAGAAAAAAATTCCCAAAAAAATATTGGCAGGATCTGTTGGTCTCAATATAGCATCCATTGGAGCTATGGGATTATCAAGTTCAGGAACAATGTATGGTAGTTCAAGAGTTTCAAACAATCTGGGAAATAATGGAATTAATAATGCTAATAATTTTATGAAAGCAATATATGTTCCTGGGAAAAATCGAGGGAGCTATGGCAATCTTCTGGTTGGTGCTAATCTTTTCGGAGTCATGCTGGGAGTTAATATTGCAGGGGTGATCTATGAGAATAAGGGCTATGAATCAGCATGGGTAACACATTTTCTAGCCACCATTATGCTAGTACTAGCACTTGTAGTCATCATCATTGAGTTCCCTTACTATAATCAGGATGATATTCCTATAGAAAATCAGATAGAAGAGGATCAGCTGGATATAAATGAAGTAAATTTCAATAACCGGGATGTTATCATGTTCCTTAGAACTAATCGAGGAGCATTCCTATTCCTAACTGGCTATCTTATCTTCACCTTTGGAGTAGGAACGTCTGCACCTTACTTCACCTTGGATCTCGTGGAACGATGGCATTTCTCCAGTCAGGAATTGACCTTCTTTATGACCTTTAATGTTTTAATGCAGGTCATTATCATTTACTTGCTGGTTCCTATTATTGATCGATTAAATCGTAAGAAGCTATTTAATCTGGCAATATTCATGGCCATAACGCCCGTAGCATTCAATGCCTCATCGCCAGTTTTAATTTCATCTATTATGAATCCCATTGCATTCTGGATCATCTCTTTCTCACTTTCATCCATAGGCTGGGGAGTAATCAATGCTGTCCTTATAACCCTGTTAATTGATTATGTACCTCCTAAGATACGTGGGAGGTTGATAGGCATCTTCGCCACCACACAAGCTTTATTGAATTTTATAGCTGCGATTATTTCTGGAATGTTGGTAAATATCGGTATCACAACCGTTACAATCTTTCTAATAAGTCTTTTCTTTAGAATTGCAGGGTTTGTGTTTATCACAGTAGCATCAGAGCCAATCATCCCTCTATATGAATTCCATAACCCGAGACGTACATTCTTACTAAGAATCAGATCCACCCTAGAATCGGGTTCACTTCCTCTTCCAGCCTATATTAGGAACAGAAGAAAAAGGCATTCTTAATATTCTATCAGCTTATCATTGATTCTTGCTAACAAGGAACTCGCCATTCTTATTTCGAGAAAGTATTATGTTATTTTCCTGTTCCATTTTTCTTAAGAATGCACGAAGACTGTTGAATCCCAATTTCTTGTAATGAAGTGAGGTTTTGTTATCATATAGACCCTGTCCCAGCACGCTTAATAAAATGGGTTCCTTCTCTCTGGCCAGTATTGAGGTAATGATACTTGCATATTCTCTGATCTCACGTTGAGTATCAGTTTCAACATTGGTCAGTTTCACCATTAATTTATTTCCTTGAAGCTGTATAACTACCAATTTTTCCTGTTCCATTGATACTAGAAGCTGTTTCCACCAGCCATTCTTCTTCAACTTCATCAAGGTCTGTATCTCATTCAGATTATTCTCAAATTCAGGGAAGATAGCCTTAAGTCTGGTAAGTACATGACCCACATTAACAAATTGCTGCTTATCTAGTTTCTGGCTGGATAATTCATCCTCGATTGCCTCAATCACCTTGGATTTTACCAAATCTGCAGTGATCTCAATGCTCTCATCATCAATTTCATCAAATGATTCGAGATTCATGATGTCAACAACTTCATCCGCAGCTTCAAGTAGAGTATTGTTAGCAGTACGAGGTTCTGTGTATAACCATACTTTCTTACCCTTCTTTCGAATAGATCTTGTGATTTGCCTGAAGTCTCCATCCTTAGCCACAATAACGTAGATACCCACATGGGGATAATTTTCCAGGGTTTCTGCTATTCTATCTATCATCAGATGATCTGCGAAATTCTTAATATCACTGATTTTAGGTGTCTGCATTATATCAAAATTCTCACGAACAAACAGTACATCCCTACGATTTGATTTATTACTATATACATCACGGGTTTTTACATGTACTACCCAATCTGCAAAAGCCCATGATATGATAATTCTTCCTTTCTGGCGAATATCCTCCACCACATTCTCTATTGAGAAACTCGATCCGGGAGGAAGGTTCTCCACGTCCCAAAAAATAGCTATATCTTCTTCGATATTAAATCCACTCAAGAAAAGATTATGAAGCTTCACATTAAAATCCTGTGGTAGTATCGAATATCTATCTCAATTGATTTCGTAGGATGTGATAGTTGCTCAATACTCCCCAATTGTTCAAAATACTCCAAATACATTTATATCAAAATAATTCATTTACCTTCTATTGCTATTAATAAGATAGTAGAAGGGAAAACTATGAGATCGCAATTCCTTAAATTCTTCTGTGTATTATTTATTCTTGGCATGAGCATGATAATTCCGAGTTATGCTGAGGAAAGATTCGACACAACAGTTACAATCAATTTTTACAACTCACCGAACTACATTTTCGTTCCTGCATATGGATTCTTGTATGAAATAGGAGGAAGCAGAGAATATACTGTATCTATAAATGCAAATGGAGAGTTTGTATTCACCAATGTGTATTGGAATACAGATACTAATACGAGCTACAAACTAGATGTGACTGGATTTCCTCATGCAGGGATTCCTGATTTCACAACCAATATTACTCTTTTTTCTAGTTTTCCTGCATATACATATTCCTTTACATTTGGCTTCTATTATGATTTAGGTGATCATTGGGCAAGAGGATCTGTTTATGATGCCGAAGGACCAGTATATGCAGCAAATGTTTCTCTGACCAAGGTTGGGGATAATACTGGTGAATATGCTAAATATATGCAAACCAATGAGCAAGGAAAATACTATATTGCTAATTTAGATCATGGAGAATATCGTCTCACATGCAAAAGATACAACGGAGCAGATGTTTGGCTAAGTACATTCACCATTGATGAGGATACAATAGACTATATAGGGGCTGATTTTGATCTCAGCTCTCCACCTCCATTGACAGTAAAGGGTGTTGTCCGGGATACACTAGTTTCTAAAGATGTTACCAGTGGAACAGTTACTATTGGAGATCATAGTGCAAATATTGATGCATTTGGTATGTTCTCAGTAACAGGACCGACTGAAGGAATAAACCATCTAGTTATTACATCCACTTATTTTGAAACCTATGAAACGGATATCAATGTGACCTCGAATATGGGATTGCAGACTTATTTCTTAATTCCCAAGAATTATACACTTTCTGGAGAGGTATGGGCAGATAAAATAGACCATACAGGGCGTGAACTATTAGCTGATGCCAAAGTAAAGGTTTATGGTTGGGTAAATTGTTTTTATGCTGAAACTATAACTGATTCTCAGGGAGCTTTCAGTATCAGTAACGTACCCTATAGTAATAATTTCAATTACACCATAAATACAAGTAAGGATGATTACATTGCAGGAAATATCAGTACAGTAGTTCATGGGCCTACTAATGTAGAGATCTTCATCTGGTTCGATAGAGGAACGGTTAGAGGGATATTAAAAGATGAAAATGGAGATCCCATAAATGCAGCAGACGTATTATTAAAAAATACAGAGCAATTCTATACTGTAGAATCAAATTCAGAGGGTGAATTTTCTATCAATGTGGAAAAGGGATTATATACAGTTGAAGTTCGAAAATTCGGCTATGAAATATACACAGAACAGAAACAGATTGATATAGGGCTACAGGAATTTAATATTGCCATGAAAAAGGCAAATACAGTATCAGTCACAGGGTTTGTTGATGATGCTAATAAACCTCTGAAAGATGCCAGTGTTCAGCTCTACTTCGTTGTGCAAAAAGAAACTCCAGATTTATACACGGTCAGTCAACCTGATGGTCATTTCAGTCTAGCTAATGTCCCAGTTGGATATTACATTCTAGTAGTAGGCAGATGCGGCTATCAGACTCATAAAACCAATATAAGTATTAGTGAAGATGAACTAGTGAATATAACTCTCAATGGAAATACCGAATACCCTGTTAGTTTTACCCTTGAAGATGAAAGTGGTAATAAAATCAATAATCTTGATGGACAGGCCTCTTTATACTGCAATGATATTGAGGACTGTGAGTATGAATTTGAGTTTTCCACTGATGAAGAAGGTAAAGTATCACTGGGTTCAATACGAGCAGCCACTTATTCTATAGAGGTAAGTATAAATGGATACAAGAGTGTAACTCAGGATATCATTGTTGACAAAAATATAGATTTGAAACTCCAGCTGGCAAGAATACTAACTGAGACACCGATTAATACCAGTAGTACATTTGATCCGGATGATGTAATTACCTCAGTTGATACTCCATTCATACCTACATATGTGCCTATCATAATGATTTTAGCGGTGATGATACGTAGATTCAATATTAAATAATAGCTACCAAACTAGGATTTGATATATCATAAATTAGACAGAAAATACTAGGAAAACTCGAGAATACTACCAACACCCACTTCTTTGTAAGCAACTTGAAAATGATCATACAAGGCTGCTTGGCCCCTGATACCGGTACAATGACAAGGAGCGATTGATAGTATTTGTTGTGTTGTTAGTTCTTGTATAGTTTTATCGATACGGTCCTTTGAGGCATCATACAGATGTAATCCCCCTATTATAGAGCGTATATGCGTTAATTCAGGGAATAATGTCTTTGCATGGTGTATGGTATTGATAATGCCAGCATGACAGCAACCAGTCAATATGATTAATGAATCTTTAATTTTGAAAAATAAAGAGAGATCATCTACTAAAGGGTCCATAACCACATTATCATTTTGAAAAATTGTTACGTTGGTCAATTTTCCAGTAACTAGCTCAAAATCATTCTTTCGTGGAACCAAGCCTGATGTTACTGCACCTTCGAAAATCCTAAATGGTTCATCCGTGCTTATGACCTCAAAATCCCGGTGTAATTCCTCAATATCATAATATTTAGGTAAACCAATTTCATAAGATAAACCACCTTCATTTCTTTTTTTAGAGAGTAAAGCATTTGGATGGCAGACTAGGGGTATTTTTTTACTAAGTTTGGATCTAACATACTTTAGACCTGCTACATGATCCCAGTGCCCGTGTGAAAGTATGATCATATCCAGTGTGGATAAATCCAAAGATAACAAGGTCACATTCTTCTCAAGTGTGGAGTTGATAGATCCAGTGTCGAATAGAAACTTCATGCAGTTGTTACTTTTATCATATAATTCTATGTAAGCAGAGAAGCCAGTTTCTGCAAATAAAGAACCCATACCAGCACTATTGTCAACTAGAATTCTGACCTTTACCTCTTCGAGAGCCATAATTAATGCAGGTATTATATCATAATTATTATTATCCCAATCCTCTAAGCTTTTGATCGATATCCAGAAATTTGAAAGCATGAAATATAGTTCACAGAATTAAAATTAGGGATGTAAATAAAGTAACACTGAATATTATTAGAGCAATTAACATCGATCGTTCGACAGGTATTGCTTTTAAGGATAACTGGGAACTTAAAGAATACATAAAGAAGAGAGCAGATAATAGTAATATTGAAACATATACAGGTTTACTCAAGGTGAAATCAATGATTTTTCCACCCAAGTAAAGTAGAACCACAACTATATTGATAAAGGAAACTGAGACTACATAGTTCAGAAGAATTTCTTTTAAGGACACAGATATGTTACCTAATAGATGAGCTAATGTATGTAGTAGCCAAATTAGTATCATATTAGAAATTATAATTGTTAATATTAAAATAGGAACCTCAAATTCTACAATCATTAAAAAAGGCCCAAAGGTAATCCAACCATTCATACCTGCAACAATATTTCCCAATATTACTAGTAATAACCCAGATAGCAACACAAATTTTTGATTTGAATTTATGATTTCAAGTAGAGGGGCATTTGACCAAGAGATAGCATCAATTTTCTGAACCTTGGGTTTTCCATCAAAATGAAGAAACCACTCACATACATCAATTCCCTCTTCGGTTAGGATATATTCACTCTGTTCATTTTGGCTGATCAGATTCTCCATGGATTTGAGATGATGATAAATTTTCCCAGTTGACATGCCCCATTCCTTTTGCATGAAACTAATTGACACTGAATTTCTATTATAGATCTCTGTGAGAATCTTCCGGCGTACCTTATTTGATAATATACCAAAAATATTCTCTTGATCCATGATATTTAGTTTATGTGTATTGGATAATTTTAGTTTTATCTTTTAGACTTGTAAATTAATGCAGGAATGGCAATGAAAAGGAGAGTAGATACAGCAGATACAGATAGTAGTTCACCTTTGGACAATCCAGGTAATATATCATCACCAAGATTTTGATCCGTTGAACCATCATCAGCATCTAAATCATCTGTTGCAGTCAGAGAAGCAGCCTGGACACCCAGTGTTGGGTCATGTATCATCAAACCTTCAAAATGCTCGTATGCAAGGTAGATTTTGGATCCTCCATCTTCACCAGTGGATAGACCAACACCAATGGTACCATTGGCATCAGTAGCCGTTTCCTCTATTTGGAAATACCCATTACCAAAGGCAACTGTATCTCCTTCCTGTTCTGCATCATTTGAAGCAATAAGTTTGAAACCAAGAGCAAGAAGAGCATCATCATTGATAAAAGTATATTCGTCAATGACCACATCAAACTTGATTTCTTTATCACTAGTAAGATGGATTCTGAACTGGATCCAGATATCTGCTTTTTTGTCAATGGTTGAAGTGATGTTGAAATGAACCTCTGTTGTTTCTTCACCTTCCATCACCGTATCAAACTCACTGAATTCCCAAGAGTATGATTGTAGAGAAATCTGGGAAGTTGGTACTTTTTTATCTATACCCAAATCATAGACACCAAGAGTACCATTTTCCTCCTCATCAAGGAATTCAATGACACTATCGAATGATACTTTATACTTAGTATCGTTGTCATTGAAATCCCAATATGTGAAAGCAGGAATATTGGAGTTACCTACTACTTCTACACCAAGTGTATCTGTTTCGAGGTAAATTTTCCCGTTTTCATTTTTGTATGTCATTCCAGCACTACTTGTGCTCATTGTTCCCAAGAAGAGAACTGCAATAAGAGTGATTGGAATACTAATTTTCATTATTTTCATTGTTATCACGCGGATCGACCCGCAAAAAATCTATAGGTTTCATTATATAAAAAAAAGCACTTACGGAAAAACAGAACTTGAATTAATGCACTATTTTCATTCTTTTTGAAGCATTATGAAATTATATTCTTATTCTTTTTTCGTTTTTATCATATTGAATTTTCATTTAATTAATATACGTGACCAACGATAGATTTTAAGCATATAAAAAATAAATTATGTTAGAGGTAGTTGCCTTGGAATTTATTTAATTTGTGCTAAACACATAAAAAACAATGTAAATACAATAAAGGATTTAATATCAGACAATGAGGTGAACATATGGCTAAGATAGTGTTGACCCCTGTCAATCATACGGTATTGACACATATTTTAGAGATGAGCCCTGTTGAGGTTCCCAAACTCACTGAATCCAGTAAAATGGATCGAGGAAGAATAGAGGGAACAATTGCAAATCTGCTGGAAATGGGACTGATTGAACGTGAGATTAGAACTGAGGTGGTCTATACACTAACCAAAAGAGGTATTGAAGCCATTTCTGGTCTAATTGAAAGAAAATTGATAGATGGTCTTACAAGGAAAAGTATCCACATGAAAGATCTATCGGAGGAAATGAATATTCCCAAAGGAGAGATCACAGCAGGAATAGGAATACTCAGAAAGGCAAATCTGATCAAAATTGACAAAGGAATGGTTATACTAGATATCGATAAGGCAAAGACATTCTCAGTTGATCTACAAGAAGGAATAGAGAGAATCAGAAATGGAGAAAAACCAGAGGATGAAGAGGTGATCAATCAGCTTAAGTCAAGAGGATTAATTGAGATTGAGGAAAAAAATGTTGCCGTTATCTCGACCAAACTCACTAAAGCTAAGATCAAACAGATCGAGATAAAAGAAGAAGTCACCAAATTAACTCCTGCTATGTTAGTAAGTGGTGAATGGAAGAATGTGAGCTTCAAACCCTATTCTATGGAAACCAAACCTAGAATTCTCTATGCAGGGAGAACTCATCCGTACAGGCAGTTCCTTGATCATCTTAGGATTAAACTGGCTGGGTTAGGATTCAAGGAAATGAAAGGACCACTGGTGGAGCAGGAATTCTGGAATTTCGATGCACTCTATGCCCCACAAGATCATCCAGCTCGTGAGGATACTGATATTCTCCTCATCAAAAACCCAACTCATGGAACATTGTTGAAGGAGAAATATGTCAAGAATGTGGCCAAAACACATGAAACAGGATGGAAATCAGGATCCAAAGGACATGGATACAAATGGGATCCGAGAAAAGCTGCTAGATTACTAATGAGACCACAAGGTACTGCAGTATCTGCCAGAACTCTGGCAGGGCTTGAACCTCCAGCTAAATATTTCTCCATTGCAAGAAATTTCAGACCTGATCAGATTGATGCCACTCACGCAGTGGAGTTCGATCAGACAGAAGGTATCATATGTGATCCAGACATCACCTTCAGAGATTTGTTGGGAATATTGGAAACCTTTGCAACTGAAGTCGCAGGTGCCAGTGAAGTACGATTCAGACCGGATTATTATCCATTCACCAGTCCCTCAGTTGAATTATCAGCAAAACATCCAGTACTTGGATATATTGAATTTGGTGGTGCTGGAATATTCAGACCAGAAGTGACCAAACCATTTGGTATTGATTATCCTGTTCTCGCTTGGGGTATTGGTGTAGGAAGGCTATTCATGACGAAGTATCATATATCAGATATCCGTGAATTATTCTCACAGAACCTTGAATGGTTGAGAAATGCCGAAGTGGCATCAGGGATACAACCGGAGGAATAAATATGGTAACGATAGATGTTTCAATAGAAGATATAGGAAGATTGATGGGAATTGAAGAAACCCTTTCACCAACAGAACTTGATGAACTTATTGCATATACCATTTCTGAGGTCGATTCGGAGCCAGATGGTCCTGATGAAAATGGGCATACCAAAATCTCAATCGATGTGAAAACCAGTAATAGACCAGATCTATGGTGTGCAGAGGGTATCGCAAGAATGGTTAGAGGGATGAGAGATCATCCAGGATTACCACCACTTGATGCACCTCCTTCTGGCTATAGCATAGAAGTTGATGCAGGAGTGCATGAAATCAGACCATATATCGGTGCTGCTGTGGTTAGGGGTCTTGAACTCGATGATTTTCTTATCAAACAGATCATCCAGCTACAGGATAAGGTTGATTTCAGTTTTGGTAGAAAACGTAAGCGTACATCTATTGGAATCTATAACATCAATATGCTGAGTTCACCAATTAAGTATACATTAGTTGATAGAGATTTCACCTTTCAACCACTTGGTTTTGAGACAAAGCTGACTGTTGATGAGATATTCGAGAAACATCCCAAAGGTCAGGAGTATGCAGCAATTCTAGAACCCTACAAGCAAGTACCTATGCTCATTGATGTCAATGACAGGATCCTCTCCATGCCACCTATCATCAACTCCAATGATGTGGGAAGGGTAACAGAGGATACACAGGATGTCCTTGTTGAGGTAACTGGGACCAACTATGGTGCCACGATACAGGCATTAGCTGTTGTTGTACAAGCATTACGTGATCGAGGTGGAGAGGTTAGCTCTGTTGAAATCAAGTATCCAGAAAACTATGAAATACAAGAGGATACCACACCTCATAGTAATCCCCTCGAGATTGTTGTTGATCCAAAGGATATCAACCGCTATCTAGGTACGAACCTATCTGCCAAAAAGATGATCGAGTTATTGAAAATTCGTCGTAATAATGCTAAGATGAAAGGCAAGAAAATCCTAGTAGAGCTCCCACCATGGAGACGAGATGTTCTACATTGGGTGGATGTATCTGAAGATATTGCCATGGCCTATGGATACAATAATTTCACTATAAGCAAAGCTAAAGTTGTAACAGCAGGTGCAATTGCTGCCTCAACTGAGGATGAAAATCTCATGAGGCAATTGTTCACCGGGATGGGATTGATTGAGATCCTCAATTATACACTTACTGATAGATTGACCATTAGTGATCAGGTGATGCGTGATGAGGAGTGGATTGAGGATCAAGTGATAGAATTATCAAATCCAGTTAGCTCTAGCTTCAACTTCATTAGACCAGATCTATTACCAGGTGCACTTCGATTCATCTCAAGAAATACTCATAATGAGTATCCACAGCGTATTTTTGAGACTGGAGAGGTGGTGGTAAAGCAGAATAATGCAGTAATTACCAAAACTAAAGCATCGGTTGTTCTTGCTGGGTATGATGAGACATTTGAGACAATACTCTCAATTCTTGATACTCTCACGAGATTACGAGGAATCGAGTACACACTAGAAAGTGTTGAGCATAACTACTACTTATCAGGTAGGTCTGCCAATATTATGTTCAATGGAGAAATAGCAGGGCATCTAGGAGAGGTCCACCCACAGATTATCAACAATCTGGGGGTAGAAGTTCCTATTTCTGCAATGGAGTTAGATTTATCTAAAATTCCGGGTTTAAATATCAAAGATATCTATACTGATAAAAATTAAGTAATTATCTATTTAAATTAAAATTCTATTAATTTACCCTGTTTTATCACACGCATGTGTTCTTTTTCAAGCAGATACTCGATATTCTCAAGTGGATTTTTCTGAAGCAATAATACATCGGCTTCGTATCCTTCTTTTATCATGCCTGATTTAGGGGCTCTTTTGCCAAGTGTCAATGGAGCATCACCTGTTGCTGCAACAATTGCTTGCATGGGGGTCATACCTGCATCCACCATGTATTTCAACTCCATAGCATTCTCTCCCCAAGTTAATAGATTACCTGGACCCGATGTGAACATATCTGTACCTATTGCAATCTTTACACCCTTTCTTATAGCCATTTTCAAGGCCTGCCAGTGCTGATCAGCAAGTGCATTGAGCTTATCTATGGCATACTGCGGTACACCCATATTTGCAGCATTATGTAATAATTTCTCAATCACATAACGGGTAGGAACAAGAATTGCTCCCTTTTCTATCATGAGATCAGCCAATTCCTCTGTGAGATAGGTACCATGATCAATTGTAGTTACTCCTGCCTCAAGTGCGGCTCTGATTCCAGGACCACCGTGACAATGAGCTGCAACGGCTACCTCGGCTCTGTTAGCTTCATCCACAATCGCTTTCTGCTCCTCTTGAGAGAATTGTTGATGAATAGGATGATCGATTTTAGACATAACACCTCCAGAAGCACAGAATTTTATCAACTCAGCACCTTCTCGCAATTGCATTCTAACTGCCCGATAGCATTCATCCACTCCATCACAGATAATACCCAATCCTTGATCACCAAGATTAAGAACCATATCTAGTGGAGCATTATGTATATCAGCATGACCACCTGTTGCTGTCAGAATTTTTCCAGCAGCATAAATTCTTGGTCCAACAATAACTCCTTCAGCTATCGCTTTATTAAGATCAATCCCCTGGCCACCAACCTCTCGAATTGTTGTAAATCCAGCCTTGAGTGCTTCTCTTGTATCCCAAGTAGATCGCAGGATAGCAAGTGTGGCTTTAGTAAATACAGTATTTTCTAAGTTCGCTGTGTACATACCTGCAAAATGAGCATGAGTATCCCACATTCCTGGCATTAACACTGGTGAGGTTAATGTCTTCGCAGCTTTGGGAGCTGCTTCTTTTGGACCAACATAACTAATGGTTTTGTCTTCAATAACTATACAGGAATCTTGAATAATCTCTCCATTTCCTGTAATTATCGTATCTGCATCGATCTTTATGCTCATCTACTGTGCATCTAATATCATATAATATAAGCTTTATTTGTAATGAAATTGTAATCGTAAGATATTATCTGGGCTTATGCACCAGTAATTTTGAGTTTTGTGGCACCACCACAGCTTCCACATGCAGGGAGTTCATCACCTTCATCATCTGGGATTGCAGTCTCATGACCCTGATCACAAACTGCAACTGGTTTCAATTTCTCGTGTTCAATTTTCTCAGCATGAGCTAATCCTTCTTTAGCGCTAGCCAACTCGCTTTCGTCAATTTTCTCTGACATATTTCTAAATTATGAGAAAATTATTTTTAATTGTTTTCCCTAAATTTTATTTTTAATTTCAAAATAATTCAGTTTAGCGATCAATTATTGAGGCTTTATAATAGTTAGTGCAAAATATAAAACTAGCCTATCCATTCCTCTAGTAATCTTCGTCCAATATCATTGAATTGATTTTTTATATCCTTAAAAGTTAGTAGTAGTTCGGCCTGTTGTGCTTTATCCTCAATCAACTCATCAAGTAATGACTGTCCATTGGTTAGTATAGATGCAATACCAGCAGATGTCATGTTTATTGATTCATCTCCTTCTGCTTTTTGTGGTTTTTGCGTGAGCATCATGCGATTAAAGTATTCAGGATGCGCAGACAGGATCTTGAAACCTTCGTTGGGGTTGACACTTTTTGGATCTTTCATAACTTTTAGGAATTCATCTATTGATGATTTATTGGGATGGAAAATATTCCTTGTAATGACTCCCCGGAGAAGAGCTTGTTTAGTATAGGCTTCCTCTATCAGATTAAATGGTAGAATTGAGATCAATTCATTCACGGTAGCATCCATATCGCTTTCAAAGATCGGAGAAGCACTTAGTAACTTCCTCAACTCAAGCATGGGCAGTAGTAGCACATTTACCTCTCTAGCATTAGTTACATAGCTGCCTGGCGATATGGAGAATTCAGTAAAGAAGATTCCCGGGCCTGTCAGCAAAGCGAGTTCAGTATCATACTTATCCTTGACGGTAATAATATCATGCGAGAGCATAACGATTGTATCTCTTTTCAGTTCCATTACTGGTCTGTTGAGATAGAATCCCTTGGTTTTGTACCCTATGATAGAACTCCAAGACGGCAGAACTAGAAGAGAATTTAGTTTTCGCTCCTGTATCTCCTGCAATCGTAATTTTTTTAGCGTTTCCTCTATTCCCGCTATTTCTTCTTTAATTTTGGTGATATAATTTTCTCTATCACCAGAGGAAACAAATCCCTTTTTAGGGAAACCAAAATCACTCATAAACCGAAATAACTCTCGAATGGGAACATTCTCAAGCTCCAGTTCATCAAAATTTTTTTCTGAGGAGTAATAATTATTCAAGATTTTCAAATACTTCTTGGTTTGAATAGCCTCTTTGTACTCCTTTGTATCCTCAACTTCCAGCTTGCTCAAGTTAACCCGTCCTTTTAGCCTTACATTATGTTACTGATTAATCGCATAAAAATCATGAGTTGAAATCTAGTATAGATTCTTCAATTAATTTGAATATATCAACAAGAAAAAAATCAACTAGATAATTGGAACCGATTAATGCTAAAAATTCAATAAAAATATTGTGTATCCAAATTTCTAATTCAATTGAATTTTTATTCTTGTTTTCAAATTACTATAATGTGAGTGAACAGGAACAAACCAAGAAGAAAGGATTAATCAAAAAAATATCTGAAAAATTCAAAGGTGAGAGGCCTGATGAATTGGTTATGGAAACCCTGACTGAATTAAAGGATATTGTCAGCTCTATGAAAAATGTTTTCGAGGAATTTGAGGAGGGTTATGAGGAACAATTGGAGGAGGAACGCACTGCTTGGCAAAAGATGCAGACTAAATTGCCAAGTTTCTTACAATCCTCTCAAACCAAGTCAGAGATGCATCGTATGGAGAGAATAAAATCAAATAAATCAACCCTTGCTGAATTAGAAGATAATTTTAATAAACTTGAGATGGTATTGACATCAAGTTCAGCGACCATGGAGAGTATAAGTGAGGCATACATCAATACAGCAATCCCTGCACATTCCAGAAATGATGATGCAATCATGGAGCTTGAGAAACGTATGGAGATGATTTCAGAAAATATGTCTGCATCGCTAGGAGACATTAATGCACAGATCTCATTAATAAAATCTGCTCTGGATAATATGGCAGGCCAGCTTGATGAGCATGGAGTTGTCCTTGATGGTATAGATAGTAAGGTTAACGTTCTGGATGAGAAAATGGATAAGGCCCAGAATATGCTTGAGAAGATAAGCAAAAAATTGACTGGGAATCGTATTATTCTATTGGTGATCGCAGGCACAGCAACAGCCTTGATTGCTCAGAAGTTTCTGGTGGCATAATTTGAAGTGTCTCTATCAAGTCATTTATTATTAATGAAATAATTCTCAAGCTATGCAACGATTGATTTTCATAGATGTTGATGGAACATTAACAACCGGTTTGTCTACATGGGAGATTGTCCATCATCATTTTGAGCGAACAGATCCAGGAATCGTTGCCAAGATGGATGAGAACACTGCATTATGGGAAAAAGGGCTAATAGATTATGACACTTGGGCTAAACTGGATGTGGAATTGTGGAAGGGTAAACCATATCAAGAACTCCATGAAGCTCTAATCCCACCATCATTGATCCAGGGAGCCATTGAAGGAGTAGCAAAATTGAAATCAATGGGTTTCTATGTTATTCTTGTATCTGGAGGCATAAATATCATGGTTGATGAGGTCAAGAGATTGATTGGTGCGGATGAGGCTTTCTCCAATAAAATCTGTGAGAAAGATGGGATTATTACCGGAGAAGGTTATACTCCTGTTGGAAATTCTATGGTACCATCAGTGCAGAAGGCAATTGATAGAGTAGGGGTTGATTTAGCATGCACATTTGCAGTTGGGGATCACGTTAACGATATTCAGATGTTTGATCTCGTGGGATATTCGATTGCTATCAATCCGAAACGTGAAGAATTAAAACAATATGTCAATTATTGCATACAGACAGACAATTTCCTTGATGTCGTCAATCATATTGAGAAAACATTGAATAAGTAAGGATATGAAAATTATTCATTAATTTCTTGTCTTAATCATATCTAGATTTTATCCAATCTGGGGTGATATATCCCAGATATAGTGAAACAAGTGAGAGTAATAGGAACACTCGCAGTAATACAATCAAACCAATGACTTGTGTAACTCCAGAGTCCCATACTCCTGCTATGGTGAATAGTGTGACTGCAATGGCGATCATTCTGGTTTTGAATTTGAATAGAGGTTTAGTGCTCTTAATAGAGAAGTATACATACACTGGCAGCACAAATAAAATACCCAATGCCCCATAGATGTAGATCATAATATTAGGGATAGTACCATATAACCAACCAAAGTAGATGGAATTATCAATTAATCCATAACTCCAGTGACCCAGCAGGTAAACTGTTATGAAAAAGATTATTCCTGGAACTAGTGAAATTCCCAGTACTACTTTTTTAGCCCAGGGTTGTGGTAACAGTGCAGCTGTTATGTAACACCAAGAGATAACTAATGTAGGAACACTCCAGGCAAATAAGTAAACAACGATATCGTAGTTGATATTAAGGTCAAACATATACCCTAACAACCTAACTGTAGTTCCCAACCATGGGGATGGTAATGAGAAGAACAAAAGGGATGTAAGAAGAATTAAATTATCTCGTTTCTCCCTCCAGATTAATATGGTTTTGATTGCCATAGATACTCCAACAATTAACATCAACATAGATGAAAATCCAGCCACTAGATCAATAGCAGATAAATCAGCAAGACTTGCCATGAGGAGGTATTTACTTTGTCAATTTTAAAGGTTATTTGATAAAAACGAAATTTGGTTAATTTGTTGTCTTATTATTGTCCGAATTGAAGAGAGCAATTTAACTTGAATAAGGCAATTCTCTGTTCTAACTTCAAATGAATTATAATAGATGAAATGATGACAATAACTCGTTTGCAATGATTACATTTGGTACTTGTATCATCAGAGATTCTATCATATTTCATGTAGATGATGATTTTTGCAAAATTGTACAAGATACCGATTCCAATTTACTACAATTACCTATTGAAAACATAATAAATCTGGATAGATTACAATCAGCTAGAAAAGTCAGAAAGGAAGCAATCCCCATAGTTAATTCAAAGAAAGAGACATTTTTAGTAGATATTGAACAGATTTATAATAAGGAATTGAATTTCACGATTCTTCATATCTGGAGAACAAAGGACAGAATATTTGAGGACAAAAAATATACAAATCGATTGAAAAATTTCTCAGCTGGTATTGCTCATCATTTTAATAATCTCTTGACGATATTAATTAATCAAATTGAGGTGGAGTTCAATTTTGAACATTCAGATAAAGTAAATACCACATTGAGCAAAATACAGGAGATTATTCAGAATTTCAAAATTTATGCAGAACGAATTGATATGAATATTGTAAATGTAAATGTAAATACAGTCATCACAGCGATGATAGAAGATTATAAAATTGAATTACCTTCAAATATTGATTTTACCTACAGTGTAAATGATAATATTATATTCAGTACAGATCTTGATTACTTCAAATTGATATTTAAAATCCTTGTTGATAATGCCATAGAATCAGTTAGTAATGAGGGAACTATTCATGTAGAGATAGATAGAAAATACCTACGCTCAACAGATAGTTATGAGGGTAGGATATTTACAAATTCACCAATTAAATCGAGAAATTACGTACAGATCAGAGTTTGTGATAACGGATCAGGCATTGATGAGCAAAGTTTTGAGAGGATTTTTGACCCATTTTATACAAGTAAAACCAATCATCTTGGTATGGGTCTGTCAATTTTACAGGGATATGTCTTCTATCATGAGGGATTTATTGAACTCAGAAGTAATCCTTCTGAGGGAACTTGTTTTAATGTATATATTCCGATGACTACCAAACACACAATTCCAAATATCCAATCCTCAGAGAAGGTAATTGTTCAGACACAGAAAAAAACTATAATGGTTGTCGATGACCAAGAAGCAATTCGCAATGTCCAACGTCTGATGCTTTCGAGGATTGGATATGAGGTACTAGAAGCAAGCAATGGTCAGGAATGTCTCGATATGTACAACAAGATGGATCAGGCTGTAGATCTGATAATATTGGATATGAGTATGCCCGTACTGAACGGTGAAGAAACTTGTAAACAGTTACTTAAAATAAATCCTTTCCAGTCGATAATCATTTCAAGTGGGTTCTCCATGGAGGATGTCAATACATGTGCCAATAAAACAAATATCCACTTATTACCAAAACCTTACAGTAGCAAAAGTTTTCTTGAACTGGTTAACAAGTTACTTAGTTGATTTTTGATAATAGTGATTTAATGGTTCCACTTACAGTTTCGATGGTACATAGATTATTTGAGAATGAGAGTAGAGTAATTGATGCCTCAACTATATCTCTGGATATGTGATTAGTTTTTACAATCACTCGTCCTTTGAATTCGAAGACATGCAACCCTGATCGAGCAACAAACAACTCACCACCCAATTTTAGGACAATTTTTCTAAGTTGATCGTTAATTTCTCTAACTGATGGATTAGTTTTTAAAAACTCTAACAAAAAGTATCGTTTCCTCTCGTCTTTAACCACCATATTAATTTTCCTCCAGTCTAACTCCCCGGGCTGGAATTGTTCCATTTAGCCTAGCAGTATTCTCATTGATTCTGTTTAAAAGAGATTGTGGATTAGTTTGTTTCCGAGATAATCCGAGTATAGTCGCTAGTGATTGTAATCCACGGTAAGATCTGAGATCATCAGATGATGATACTTGCTTGGTTAGAATAAAGGCCAGAGAAGTTTTATCTATGACATTGATAATTCTTACTAGATTACGAATTTTCGAGGCCTTGTAAGAATCAAAGAAAATCGATAGATCCAAGAAAATTAGTTTCTTACTCTCTTCCAGTCTCCTTGCATATCGCAGATTGAATAGCCTTAGATTAACTCGATGATCCAACCAAATTGCATCTATTCTGTCTTCAACAGCTGCATAAGCAAGATATTTTGCAGATACAGCATTCATGGAAACAATATGATACTTCGATCGTTGTTTATTCAACATCTGCTTGATAGTTCCAATTTTGTGCTCTTTCTCAGAAAGGATTAGATGGGAAAATTGACCATCTTGACATTCAGTAATTGGATGCTTCACTGCCTGCTTGCTGATTTTTAAAAAATTTAGAATTGCAGTATCAAATTTGTTAGTGGAAAGCAATATAGTCATACAATCAACCCAGAGGAGTGGAATAATTTTTTAACCTCATCATAGCACCCATCTTGCTGGTTATAGCTGGTAACAGAAATCTGACATTTAATTACATCACTACCTGTTGTTACCTCAAGTACATTATCAAGTGCTTTGAACTTATCAATCCTGAAATGTAGAATATTGGAATCTGCATCAAGCATATGATCAAAATTATCCGTAATATATTCTTTATTTTCGAGATGTTCTCTCAAATAAGGAATGATGTGATCCATTTCTTTCTTCCTTTCTAGAACAATAGATAATATAGTGAGTTTATCCTTGAATTGCGATTGAGTATCAACTCTCTGGATCGGAGTACTACGTAATTCCTCTGGTAGACAATGTTTTAGGCATGTCTCCACTAACGCTATATCCTCTGTGATATACACATAAACAGTAAATGATACTCGCGATAAATGGGACATACCTATGCTCTCGTTATTTACTTATTACGATTTCCATGAGCTCTGTTTGAGGGTCTGGCCTTTTCAGCACCTTTACCTTTTCTCTGCAATCCTCTTGATTTTCTACCCGCTGCAGAAAGACCTCTGAAAGACCTACCTTTCTTGTTAGCTATCCAAGAAATACGCTTATCATTCTTGATACTAGCATGAGAAGGATCTACAAGGATTACCTCGAACCATTTGGATCTACCATCCTGACCACACCAGTAGGAACCTAAAACTTCCATGTTGGTGTATTTTCTTGCAGTTCTAGTTTCTGCAATCCATCGTAAGTTTCTTCCAGAGGTGATGTCTGAAGAAGCAAGATTTTTACCAGTTCTTCCTCTATTGGGACGAGACATTCTTCTTGAACCTCTTCTTACTTTGGTTCTAACGATAATATAACCCTGCTTGGCTTTGTATCCAAGAGCACGAGCTCTATCAATACGAGTAGGTCTATCAATCCTCATAATGGTGGGATCTCTTCTCCACTGCATAAGTCTTGGTTTTTGAATTTCTTTAAACTCGGGGCTTCTAGGATTTCTCCAGAATTGACGTACATTTTTATAAAGGTTCAATTATATCACCCTTGGCCTCCCTTTTGGGTCATCAGCCAATATGATATGGGTTACTCTACTTATATTAAAGGTGTTGATAGATATCAAATCTTGTGTGGCTAGCGATTTGGATATTTTAGCTGAAGATTTCTTATCATTGAGACATTAAGAATTGTAATATTTTTAGCTTGATGAGTGTTCGGTTCGTTATGAACCTTTACTCATTCTTCTACAAGAATATTATTTCGTATTCACCTGAATCGTTAGTAGAAAAAATGGGAGGTCCATTCACTGCAATCTCGGCGAAATTTGCACCACAAATAATATCCATTCCCTTTAAAATAAAAAATATCGAATTTCAAAATCCTGTTGGAATGAGCTCTGGATGGGCAGATACTCCACAAAAAGTAGCGAACATTCATAAACTGGGAGCAGGGGTGGTTATAGCAAAAACATTAACAAGTGCACCAAGGAAGGGGAATAAACGCCCAAGGTTAATTAGGGGAGATATGCAGCTCATTAATTCAATGGGATTGCCTAATAAGGGAGTTGAATGGTGGAAATCCAATTTTACGAAAGGAAATCATCCCGCAATCCATTCAATTCGTGGGGAAAGTATTCCTGACTGGGAGTTACTAATCGAGGTCCTGGAAAATATTACTGATATATTTGAATTCAATTTCTCCTGCCCAAATCTGCATGCAGGGGTGATGGATCTCAATGCAAGTAGAAAAATCGTTAAAGATATTGCGAGTATAACCACCAAACCAGTATTTCTCAAGTTATCTCCAGAATACAGTATAAAGGATAATCTATCCTTCATTGGATCAGTTGACTCTGATATTGCAGGAATCTCTCTGATCAATACCATCCCCGTTCAAAATGAAAAACTTGGTAATCCAATGAAACGAGGTGGATTATCTGGAAAACCTGTTCATGATACTCTGCTGGAATTTCTCCATCATATTCGTGTAGAATACCCACGATTTTCAGAATTACCGATTTTTGCCATGGGTGGCATAATGAACCCTCAACAGGCATGGAATGTACTTAATAATTTTCAAGCCCTTCCTCTTAATCTATCTGCTTTCCTAATTAAAGGACCAGGAATTTTCAATTCATTTGCAGCAAACATTGTTGAGAATCTAGAAAGTAACAATAAAACACTAGCGGAGGTACTTGAGTAATTGTACTAAAGTTATTTCACTATCTACAAATCTAAAATATTAAAAATATCCACTGCATTACTAAACAATAATGCCTAGCTCCTACTCATTTGCTGGAAGGGAAGAGATTGGGGATATTGTTGAGCTAAACAAGAAATTGGTACCTGAATGGTATCATTACACCAAAAAGGCAGAACGAGGGAATAAGACAAATTGGGGTACTTTGAGTTCAAGGGAGCGATTTATTCATGGAGGTCCATGGTTATCCAAAGACACGCTGAAAGTCCATTTAGATAACTTCACCGTGTTTGGAGAAATCCTGCTCCTATGGCTTGATGGTGAACTTATTGGAGAATTGGAATTTCATGAGATAAATAGGCCACATAAGGAATATATAAGTGATCTGGGTACTGAACATAGAGTATTTCATCTAGACTGGATGATGATTGATCCACATCATCAGCAGATGGGTTGGGGTAGAAATCTTCTCAACCAACTTGAAGATGTATTGAAATCCAGGCATAGAGACAAAATAGTTATTCTAACGGAACCTGAAGCCGGAGTGACTGATTTCTATCAAAAATGTGGTTATGTCAATGGGCCCAATAATATTCATGTATACTCAGCAAATGGAACTCTAGATGAGAATAGATGGATAGCCTATCATCCTCCTGAGATGTTTGAATTTCTTTATGGGAATTTTGATGTGTCTCCAGAGTATAGTTTATTTCAGATGAGTTCAGAAATACATTTTTCTCAATTATTCGGATCTGAGTACCCTATTGCATGGATGGATGAGAATAATGTACGAGTGATAAAACAAAAATCTAGTGTTTTACATAACCAATACAGAATATTACTTTCATCATCAACACTACTTGAAAAGAGAAGTATTCAAAAGATTATCAATAAATTACCAGATCGTACGTTAGAAGAAAATCAACTCAGGATATCACTTCCTTACCTTATAGAAAGCAAAAAATGGAAATTGATTGAAATTATTCCTAAACTCATCAAAGTTTTATAAGATTACTCAAGATTTGTCACTTGTATCACCTTCAAGCTAAGTTTTTAATAACTCACAAAACTTCGCCGATATATGACCGTAGAATTAACTGATGACAATTTTGATGAATATGTTGAAAAATCAGAGCTGCTGTTAATAGATGTGTGGGCGGAGTGGTGTGGCCCATGTAAGCGTTCCACACCTGTATTTGAAAAACTAGCTGACAAACATGGTGATGATACGAAAATATTTGCAAAACTTGATGCACAGAATCAGATGAATGCAGCTAAGAAATTGAAAGTGATGTCTTTACCAACTTTTGCAATCTTCAAAAATGGCAAACTGATTAAAAAATGGGCTGGAGCAGACATTGGCAGACTACGCAAGGAAATCGACAGTGTAGTCTAATGGCTGTAACGGATCCTATCTTCAACTTTTTTTAATCGTTTCATAATCTTTTCCATTTCAGGATTTTCCTCCTTATAACCCTTCAAGAATGATTCTAAACTCACTGCCATTGCTGAATGATGAGAGCTGGTTAGTGTATGCTTCAGTACTAGTATATCTACAGCTTTATCTTCTATCTGAGTGGATACAAATCCCAGTCCGAAATCTATGAACCAGATATTTTCTTCATCATCTACTATCACATTTGAGGTTGTCAAATCCCCATGAACGATGTTGTTGAAATGTAAACGACCCATATATTGTCCTATGATATGAAATTTTTCACGCAGAAATTCCTCATCACGATGCATATGCTCTCTCATGGGTTTACCTGTAATTTTCTGCATGACAATAATCCATTCCTCCTTATCAAAATCAAGTAGATAGGGCACGCGCACCCCGATCTGTTTAGCAGAGTTAAGCAGACGAACCTCCTGTATACTTCGATTTTTCCTTAACATGGTATCTATTGCTTCAGCTCGATATTCCTTTCTGAATCTATGTTTAGCTATTACTTCATAATCAAGATACTTTCCACTGAATACCTCTGATTCTGCTCCAAGTGCAATAGTCTCATGTTTCTGGAGTGTCATTTCAATCACATTAAGAGATGCGGTGTGAGGTGTAAGCCAGCTTCTGTTAGGATGCATGATTTCTCTGCTGTTTCCATGACTGTATTGATCTATGCTCGTACCCGGATCCAAACTCAAGGGGGTTTATGGGATCCTGTTTCGATTGTACCTAGGTGATGGCTCGTTCCAGGCCTCACAAGGAGGCATACGTTGCTATTACCAGAGCTTGGTTCTCACCAATCCACATTACTATGGAACCTATCCTTGATGGTAGCTGGACATTCCTGATTCACGAAGAACCTGTACAGTCCACTCACTCCGCATATCAATATGACTCTGCAAAGTATTTTAGGATTAAGTTTATCCCACAAGAAATACACAGACTGGGATTCGAACCCAGGATACGGGCTCCGAAGGCCCGAGTGATATCCACTTCACTATCTGTGCTCTGTAGTTGAATTAGTGTCCTAATTTCAACACTACTCGAAATGCCTATTCACTCACATGGAATAAATATCTCGTAATTTCTGTATGGTAATATTTCATTAAAACTTTATCTTAGCCACACAAATGTAGCTATGAAAAAATGAGTAAGATGGATCATTCTGATATGACTACTCTGATATTCTTGAATTAGACAATATTCGCATATATTGAAAAAAGTCGTGTCTAAACTAGGCAAAAGATAAAAATTTATATTTATTCTCAATAATGAAAAGATAATGGATAGCTATACCTCATATTATTATTTAGTGATATTTACATTGAGGTTTCTATCTTCTATCATCTTTGGATTTAATTTTATTAAGTTAAGGAAGGCTAATTACTATCTTCTGACTATTGGATTACTATTATGGTCTATCAGCCCTTTGTTATACTACTTGGACACACAATCCAGGACAATGGAAATTATCAATGGTAGCTCCGCAGTAATTGGAATTTATTTAACCTTACTCGGCATCGTGCAATATTATTATAATAAATATACAAAGCTTCAAGTTGGCATTGGTATTGTTTATACAGCAATTATCATTGTATTACAGATTTTTACCATGTTCAATGTTTTCTTATTAATTGTGGCAAGTCAATTTTTCATTGTACTTGGAACAACAATTTTCCTCTTACTACAGATCAAAAAGGCATATAAGATTGGGGGAGACAGTACATACTTTCTCATTCTATTTCTAGCTAGTGGAATTGTACAGACATTGGGATTTATTTTCTTTCCAGCATATCCTGATTCTCAATTTGCAAGGCTTATGCAGTTATTAGTAGTAGTATTTATCTTACTTTTTATTTTTAAGATAGAAGAGCATCTTGCCTATAAGCTATTGAACGAGACAAAAGAAAGGGAAATGGAATATCTTAAAGTACTACAGCAATTGAATAGAACAGAAATGTTGAATTCTTATGTTGGTGGAATATCTCATAATTTCAATAATATCCTTGCAATAATACAAAATTCTGCAGATCTTGTTTTAGAGGAAATTGAACTTGATGAAGTTTCAACGAAATTACTCGATCAGATACTTAATGCGACCAAAAGAGGTTCAGTTTTGATAGATAGACTAATATCAAAAACCAAAATCAATACTTTGAAAAAAATTCAAGTTAATGCGTACTTAGATGAAATTGTTGATTTCTATCAAACGATTATTGAAAAAAATATTAGAATTCAAACTGCATATTATGGAAGATATCATATAGAAATAGATCCGAGTCATCTGGAAGAAGTAATGATAAATTTGATCAATAATGCAAGAGATTCACTACTTTTGACCTCTAAAACAAATAAAATCATTCAAATTAAAACCGAAGATATAACTGATTTAAGTAAGAATGCAGGTAATAGAAATTTACAGAAACAGTATCTAAAAATCTCTGTCAGAGATAATGGTTTGGGGATAAAACAAGAAGTAAAGGAAAAGATATTTGAACCATTTTTCACCACAAAGACAAATGGTTATGGTATAGGATTGGCCACGATAAAGACGTTAATTACTAATTACAATGGAATTATCAATGTTGAAAGTGATGATAATGTTACTGAATTTGCCATCTATCTTCCAGCGATTTAATCAATTGTTTCTATTGTCATTGAGGGAGAAGTGCCTTCTATTATCACTTCTGTTCCTCTGTTTGATATATTTGTTATGAGACCAGTGGTGGTTATCTTGATTTTATTTGACCGGATCTTGCTTACCTGCTTAGAATCACTGTCATTGATTTGGTTCCAATAGAGTCTCGTCCCATTTCTATCTCTATGGGTGTTAATCAATCCTGCTGCCTTCATAATCGCTTTTACATCATAAACACGTCTTTTGGGAACCTGTAGTACCTCTGCTAGATAAGAGGTGGTTACACCATCTGAACCTTTTTCCTTTATGATATCTATAGATTTTCTAGCGATTTCTTCTAATTTCATATAGCTTACACATTAATTAATACAGATTGATTTTAATAAATTATGTTAATAGTCTATTGAATAAATGAATAATTCTAATGAAATTTTTCTCCTATAAAAAACAAAATTCCTTAAATTATGAATATAAAACTCTTTTATTATGGATATCACTGCAGATATAGGTGGAACTAAGACAATTTTCCAAATTTATCATGGTAATGGGAAGGTAGACACAAAAAATTATATTAATCGGGATTTTAATGGTTTTGAAGAAATTTTAATGGACTTAATCGAATTTCATTCTCTTGAGACATTTCTCCCTGCAAATAATCTATGTCTTGCCATTGCAGCTCCTATTCTTGGTGAAGTGATCGAGATGCCAAATATATCGTGGAAGTTATCGAAAAAATCCATCAATGCAGTTTTACCATCAGAGAAAATCTTTCTCATTAATGATCTGGAAGCAGTAGGGTTTTACATTGCCAAATCTCCTCTCCTCAAATATCTCAAAGTCAAGTCAGGTAGCTTCAAGAGACCCACCAACTCATTTCTTGGGGTTGGCCTGGGTACAGGATTTGGCCTTACAGTGGGACAAGATGTATCAAAGGAACGAAATTTTGCTCAGATGGATCCGAATATACCCATTGATATTGATAGACATTACTGTATTCATGCATCAGAGGGAGGGCATAGCAGTTTCTCCCCCTTCAGCAGTTTTGATAGGGAGCTTGAACAAAAACTGGCTCCTGAATTAGGAATAGTGACTATAGAGGATGTATGTTCATCACGAGGAATTTATAATATTTACAAGACATTAACTGCAGAGGAGAGAGATATTGAACCCAAGGATCATTATGATCTAATTCATCGATACAAAGACCCTGTAAAAGAGATAATAAAACACTCCAAGGGGAGAAATGCTTGTGATATTTGCTCTCATGTTATCAAGTATATGATGGAGATATTAGCCAGGCATCTGAGTAATTTGAGTCTCCAATTCCTTCCATATCAAGGTATTTACCTTTTCGGAGGAATCATTAGTAATATCACCTCCTATATCATTAATGATAATTTTATCAAGGTCTTCAGTGGCAGAGATATAAAAGTGAGTACCGAATACAGAAGTGTGGAATCTGCTCAAATAAACAATCTGAAGACTATATTATCTAAAATTCCCATTTATATTATAACTGAAGAGAATGCAGCTCTCTTAGGTGCAAAATTATATCTAGAGGAACATTAAAGCAATAATACTATCGTTACAAAGAATTATAAGTAGATATTGACATGAAGAAGTATGTCAGATTTGGAAAAGATATTAAACCAATTTCTTGATAGTTCCAGAGAAACAGCCCTAAAAGATGGGATTATTAATGAAAAAGAAGCAGCATTACTTGAAACCATCAAATTAGAGTTGGATCAGATAGGAAAAGAAATCAAGGAATTACTACCAGATATGGATCTACCTAGAGATGAGCTTGAAAGAAGGGTTAAACTGGTATCACGAGGCTTACTCAATACATTAACAGCAAAAGCTAAGGAGGATAATAAAATCGATAAAGATGAGATGGCAATCTTATCTACTATTATTGAGAAATTGACTTGATTTATACTTCTTCTAATCCGGAGAGATTTCGTAATCTACTACGTAAGTCACTAACAAGATCCTTTTTCTTGGTTTTGGGTTTGTCCTCATCATCTAAAGCATCATCATCTGCTGTGAGACTCAGACCCTGGCGAATTGATTTAACAATACGTTGGGCATTTTGGAGCATGATAGTAGAAATATCGGTTACTAACACTGCAACTGCATAATTATCAGAAGCGCGTGCAAAGAAAATATCAAAATCATTCATTGGAAAATGACCCAAACCTCGATATTCTATATCAGTTAGATCTTTGAAGAAACGTTCGGGATTTAATTGACCCACTACAGCACGTAATTTTTCTAGCTTTTCATAATCATCATCTGATTTTCCAATTCCAAGCACTTGTTCACCTTTACTAGATAAAATTGATAGAGCGACAATCTCTGGTGTATCCTTCATTCGCTTATTGATGACATTGGTCAAGCGTTCCACTACATCCTGAGATATATCATCAAATGATTTTGGAGTTGCTTCCTCGAGAGCTTTGGTTTCCATCTCATCTGACGTAGATTCAGGTTCCTCTTCAATTATCTCCTCAACTGTCTTTTCAGGTTCAGATACCTCGGGTTCCTTGATTGCAGCAGTGGTAGGTGCTGGAGCAGCACTTGTTGTCGGTGTGGGTGCAGAAATGCTTGGTGTAGGAGCTTTTACTTCTGGTTTACCTGGTGCAGCACTTGTTGTCGGTGTGGGTGCAGAAATACTAGGTGTAGGAGCTTTTGCTTCTGGTGTACCTGGTGCAGCACTTGTTGTCGGTGTGGGTGCAGAAATGCTTGGTTTAGAAGATTTTGCTTCTGGTGTACCTGGTGCGGCAACTGTAGTGGGTGTAGGTGTAGAGGTAGGTGGAGTTACAACATCTCCTGAATCAGTTGATTTCTTCGAAATATCCACTTGTAATGTTGATTGTGCCTTAACCGTACCCGTAGGTTCTTCAGAAAACTGTTCAAAATTGTCGAAAAGTATTCTTTTCACGGCCAATTCTATTTGATTGGAGAAAATACTCGTGGCATAGCCCTTAAATTTGATATTCAAAATGGTATCTGCTTTCCTGAAGATCCTAGTTGCCTTGTAGAAATTATTTCTTAGCTTCCCTCTAAGCTCTGGGTCATATTTGTGGAATAAAACATAAAGCTTTGGTTTATTCTCCACATTTACAAGAATGTTGAGGATATCAACATAATATGCATAGGCTTCCTGTATCCTCTCAAAATCCTGGATATCCACAACAAAAATCAAGGCTGAAGTCTGATTAAATACTTCTGGTTTAGAAAGATATGTCTGTCTATATGAAAGTTGGCCACCTAGATCCCAGACGCTAAAGTCTTGATCAAGGAAATCATGAGCATGCCTCTCAATCCCTCTTGTAGGCCGTAAATCCTTTATCTCGGAGACGTTCATTTCTTTCAATACATGTTGGTAGATAGTGGTTTTTCCTGCCTTATCTAAACCTGCGAAAATAAGTTTGGGTGGTTTACTCTCCGTCATAATATGTGTACACCTAAATTTTAATCTATATTTGATATGATGTGCTATGAGTATTTGTAAGTATTTAATATAATTCACAACAATGAATATTTTAACAAAAATTTTGACATAGGGCATCAGTACATTAAGAAGGGGAGAATTTGACAACAATCAAGGAATTCTGCTATGTCAATTAAAGCATCACATTAATTTGTCTAGCTTGAGGAAGTGATTTTTTCTAAATAGTGCCTTTGAACATATATTTTAATATAGGAAACGTGAAATTTACCAACATGGAATCAACGAAAAAAGTAATTATCTGCCCACAATGTGGTGAGTCAATTAATCCAAAATCACCTATACATGTGGTTAGAAAAGGACCAATCAGGTTCAAAAGTTATGTTGCACCTATTAACATGATATTTCTAAGTCTGATGATGGTACTCATTAATGTAGGAACAGTGATGAATAATCCAAATGGTGGATGGTGGTCATTATTTGTTGTCATTGGACTTTGGTTATTGTATGGATTGGGTATAGCTATGAAATTCAGATCTGAAGAAGCATGGTTAATATTGCCTTTCTTCTTTCTTCTACTGAGTATATACCTTGGATTCATTGATGTCACTACTAGTGATGAAACTCCCATACTCTTTGCACTTTCATGGAGTTTTTATCCTATCGTTGTTATTTTGATATTATTGGTGATTTTACCAATTGTGACCTTTACCGGTAGATCACAACGTAAGCCACTTGAGATCCTTAAGGAAATCATTGAGCTTGAAGATGAGAACAGGGAGGGTTAAATTGTTCATCCCAATAAAAACCGCACCGGATCCATCAAGTAAGAAGTATCTGCATAATTCATGGAGATTACTCAAAAATATTATGGTTTCTGGCGGAAGAGTGATTGGATATCCATTCATGGCTATTGCTCAAGCTAGTTGGCCCCGATCAATAGATAGATCTGTTAAGGAACATGCAGAGGAGTACTATTGGCATCCTGGTGGAAATCCAGATAAGGCTGTTTTACTTATTCATGGTTTTGCCACTTCTCCTCAGATTTTCAGAGAGTTTGCCAAGTTATTCTTAGCAGAGGGATATATAGCGTATGGTGTACGAATCGAGGGGCATGGTACTTCAGAAGCAGATCTAGCCTCCACCACCTCTGTAGATTGGTATCTCAGCATAAGAGAACGATATATCGAACTCAAATCCAAGGTAGATGAAGTGCTAATCCTTGGCCATTCTCTTGGGGGATTAATTGGATTAATTCTATCTAGCCTCTATCCAGTAAGTTCAATCATCCTGCTCTCAGTACCCATAATAATTAAACCTACTCCCCTCTACAGGGCAAATTTCATGCTCCGTCCATTATCAAATGTGGTGAAATATTGGCCCAGTAAACGATCACAGAGAAGACAGCTAGAGGAACTTGGATTCATCGCTTATGAAAAATACCCACTCCGTGCAGTTGCAGGATTATTTGAGATGGCAGAGGTTGCACGATCTCGGTTGAAAGATGTAACTATACCTGTATTGGCTATGATTGGCGAGTATGATGAACACGTTGATCCTTCAACAATAGAGTATTTTGATGAGCATCTTGCCACTGATACCTATTTCAAATGGATTGCCCCTGATGCTGGTCACTCCATCATAGAGACACCAGAAGCCGATCTGCTCAAACAGAAAATCCGTGATTTCGTGCATACTTATTCACCTTTAGGAAAAAAACAATCATAGTGTACAACTAAATATTAATGTAAAATTAACCAATCATCAAATCAATGAAGGTTAATCTCATACATCTGGATCAATGTGATACATCTAAATGTACAGGATCTCGATTACTGAAATTTAATCTTGTTACTTCTTTGCATCCAAATACTAAGCATAATTGCATCGTACTCAGTCCTTACACAAATGTGGCTTTGTCACCAGCAGATCGTTACATAGCACTCAAACATGGCATCCTGGCAATAGATGGGAGTTGGAATGAGATCAACCCTCAGCAAAAATATTTCAATCGGGGTACTCCCAGAGCTCTTCCGCTATTAGTTGCTGCGAATACCATTAATTATGGAAAACCAACAAAATTATCATGTGTTGAAGCATTAGCTGCGACTTTATGGATATTGGGTGAGGAAGGACATGCTCGTAAGCTACTTGAGAAATTTAAATGGGGTGAGGAATTTATCCGTCTGAACAAACATAGACTTGATGGGTATGCCAATTGTACTAATTCCACTGAAATTGTTGATAAGCAATCAGAGTATTTACAAGAACTAGGAATAATCTGATCAAAAAATAACAATCTTTGGGCAATTTATTTGAACTGGTTATGAATAACCCTGTTCAACTTGCTCTATGAATCAGGTGTACCCACCTCATCGCACATTTTGATTTTTTATTTTGATGATGTCCTTGGACAACAAGTGCTTGTAGCTGAGCCTCCACTTGATGAAAAGGATGGTCAGAAGATCATTAATATCTTATATCGATTAGTGGATACCCATTTTGATATTGACTACTGGCAATTTAGCTATGCTGATAAGTTATTTTCGTCGCTTAATCTCAAATTTTCATATTTCAATGCAAATAATAGAGGAGGAGCAATAGATTATGTCATTACATTGTTGATTACACCATCTACCTTTGAGGTGATGGAGAAAACATTGGATCTATGGGAGTATGTCAGTACAATCCATGAAATGGTGGCTCTAGAATTATTTATCTTTGATAATGATTCTAATAAGGATGAGACACAGAAGAAAATTGGAAAGATATTAGCAGATATTACAAAAGAAGTGGACCAAATGATAAATAAAATCTAACAGTATAATGTATTAAACAATTCATTTCGGATTAAAAAAAACATCAATACACATTGTATTGAGAATTCTTAAATCATTCAAGATATATTGTATCCTATGGCTCCTAGCTGGTTGATACCCGCAGTAATATCTTCTTTGCTAGGCTCGCTAATAATGCTAGTAGTATATCTCTACCTGTACAATAAGTATAAAAGCAACTTCCTCCTGTATTTTGTCATCTCAAGTGTATTTACCATAATGAGATTTATTAGCCAATTAATTTGGATTCAGACAGGGAATCATGCTGCTATTTTCTTTGTTCAGGAGGCAGCACTTATTCTTGGCTATTTTTTCTTCAAGGGTGTTTTACTATTTATTGATGCCAAAGAACATTTTTTCTGGAGGATTAGTTACATAATCATAGGGATTCAACTAGGAATCTCAGTTTTGTATAATCATGATTCTATTTGGGCAATCATCCCTGGATGGACAATAATTGGTTTAAGTTTTTGTTTTGCAGGAATGAAACTTTATGCTTATGATTATCGGAGAACTACAAAAATAATTGGAGTATTATTGATCCTATGGGGCATTCACAAAGCGGATTACCCATTTTTACGTCCAATTGCATGGATTGCTCCATATGGCTATATCTTAGGTGCTGTTTTTGAATTTTTGATCGCAATGGGTATATTAATTATTTATTTTGAGAATACTCTCAAGAAAGTAATCTCTGTTGAACAGGAGTATGATTTACTATTCAACTCCGCCAGTGATGCCATGATCATCATTGATCATAATAAAAAGCTAATCCGTGCAAATCATGCATTTTTAAAGCTGATTCATTCAAACTCAATTGATGACGTTGATATGTTGAAAATTATTCCAGAAATTGATAAACTGGACAATAATCAGGAGTTAGAAAGGTTAGGATCTCTTGAGATAAAATTAATCACAAAGTATGGTGCTACACTAAATTGTCTTATCTCACCACTGGCATTATTTGAAAAGGAGAATGAAATTGGTTATCAGCTGAAAGATATAACTGAATTGACCCATTACAAAGCACATATTGATCTAAAAAACAAAATGGATACTCTAAATGTCTTCTCTGGAGGATTGGCACATGAGATTAATAACCTATTAATGGGAATAAATGGAAATTTGGATCTGATGCAAGTTGATGAGGAAAATAGGGATACCTACATACTCGAGATGAAAGGTATAATTCTCAAGGCAAAGGAATTGATAGCCCAAATTCAGCAATTAAGTGACAATCAAACTCTTGAAATGCATTCAATCGATCTTTCTAGAATGGTTGATGATATTATCCAGTTCATCAATACTACAACAGATAAATCCATAACAAAAATCAATGAGATTGAAAGGGATAGGTACTATATTAAAGCTGTTCCTGTGGATCTTCATCAGATAATCCTCAATCTTGTTATAAACTCTGTACATGCGATAGAATCCCGTAGAATGGATAACAGTCACATTAAATTCTCAATTATTCCAAATATTGACTCAAGCTTGATCTTATTCAGCATTGAGGATAATGGGATTGGAATGAAACCTGAAGAGCAATCAAGATGTTTTGATCCCTTCTTCACCACTAAAAGTCTTGAGAAAAAAGGAACGGGGCTTGGGTTAAGCATAGTATATAATTTGGTGATTAATAGATATTCTGGAACAATAGAGGTAAAGTCAACGTATAATAAAGGTACCCAAATAACTATAGGCCTTCCATCAACGGAGAAGGACTATATGGGACCAACATTTATGGTGAAGGATATTGAGAATCTTAGTGGTGAGGAGAAAATCCTAATCATCGAGGATGAGCTCTACACCATTAGTATTTTGAAAAATTATCTTGAGAGATTAGGATATACCGTTGATTTCGCAACTGATGGAGAACTTGGGTTGAAAGTGTTCAGAGAGAAAAAATATGATTTAGTCATTCTTGATCTCAATCTACCCAAAATTAGCGGACAAGAGGTTTACAAACAGATTTCTGCGGAAAGTGATTGCAAAATTGTTATTTCTTCTGGTTATCTGAGTATTGATACAAAATTGATGGAGAATGCATCCGGAATACTATCTAAACCATATGAGCTTGAGAAATTGGCTAAGCAATTACGATTATTATTTAGCTAAAGCATTCAGTACACCATTCTTCATGATATTTAGCACAATCCTTGCACATGTACTCAATCAATCCCTCTGTCTTATGTAGCAACATATCCTTTCGTTCAAATTCATCATCACAATTAATACAAATCAATTCCGGCTCAAGATCAATCTTGTTGATATAATCTTCTAATAGAGCCTCAATATTTACCTGAGGAACATCCTCATCAAATGGTGTAATAAAATATACTTTATTTCTGAATTCCATATTCAGATAGCCATGTACAACTTCTAGTAAATTCTCATCCAGTTTCTCTGGGTAGATGATATAGAGCAAAGCATAATCATTTTCCTCAAAATCATCACCGAGGAGTCTCCAGTAGCCCTGGAAAAAGTCTATCAGTTCCTGTTTATTTATATTCTCAATTATCTCAAAAATTAGTGACAACGGCTTATTTAATTGTTGTAGCTGGAAAGTTGGTTGAGGAGCAGGTTCATTTCTAAATGTTATAGCTCTATTCATCATTGAGGTGGGAATTTCTGCACGAGACAGGATTACCTCATCAGAGGCCCAGTTGAATGATCGCTCACCTCGAAGGTATATTTCAGGTAGATATTCTAATTTCTCACTGATGATCCGTTTAACAATCTCAATTGTAATTAGAGTAAGTAATCCCTTGACATCATCCATGCTTCCAGTTATTCTAAGAATATCAGATTTGAAATCCTTGTAAAGGTTAAACAAGCTACTCTGATAATCCTGTCTTGTATCAAGAAGATTCTCACATAAATCAGTCCAGTAGGTTTCAAAAGTTGACATTCCGGGATTCATACTTGCCTTTTATGCTTCGCACGCATATATTTAAGGATAAAGCGCACAGGATATGAATCTTAATGATTTTATCCAAAATCCAAATCAATTCATTTTTAGTAGTACTTTATTTATGAGAATTTACTGATATATCAGCAAAACAATAGGAACTTCCATCATGTAAATCCTTTTTAACTAATTATGGATGAATTACTTAATGAGTACTCAGTTGAGTGAGTTCAGTTTGGTCAATCCTTTCAACACCAATAGGTCTGGCCCAATTCGCTGGATAGTATCTCACACTTTACGTAATAAATTTTTCATTTTCATGGTGATTTCATTCCAGATCATCAGCTCTCTATCTCAGAGTATTATACCTGGTCTAATAGGAACATTATTTGGACTATTAGTCAAGAATACACTCACCTTAGACCTGCTGACAGATTATAGTATTCAAATACTGATCTATGGATTAGCCATAGGATTGATGGTCATGATGAGAAATATAGCCATTGAATTTATCGGACAGAGAATTGAGCGAGACACCAGAGATGAACTCTATGCATCATTGATGGGAAAAAGCCTAACTTGGCATGATAAACAGCAAATAGGAGATCTGATGTCAAGAGCTGCGACAGATGTCAGACAGCTGAACTTCATGATCAATCCAGGAGTGAATCTCGTTTTTGCTTCAATCGTCTCCGCCCTTTTTCCATTAATATTTATTGGGATGATAAATTATCAACTCCTACTTGTTCCTATCCTGTACTTGATTAGTTTTCTCATAGTTCTTCGCTGGTACAACAAGCAATTAAAACCACCAGCAATGGAATCTAGGCAAGCTGTATCCAAAATCAATGCACGTTTGAATGAGGTGATCAATGGCATTCATGTCGTTAGAGGTGCATCCAAGGAAAATGGTGAACGAGCAATTTTTCAAAAGAATATCAAGGAATTTGAAACAGCTCAAGTTAAACTTGGTGAGACACAAGCTAAATACTATCCATTACTCATGCTAGGAGTGGCCAATGCTGTCGGTATCCTACATGGGATATTCCTGCTCAATCACTCAGCCATATTATTCGAGGATTTGGTAACGTTTATCTTGTTGCTGAATTTGCTTCGCTTCCCAACGTTCATCAATATTTTTGCATTGACCATGATAAGCCTAGGTATCGCTGCTGGTGAACGAGTACTTGAACTCATCAATGGTGAGAGTAAAATCTCGGATAATAGTGATGGGTATGCAGCTCCAATATCAGGGGATATAGAGTTTAGGAATGTAACCTTTGGCTATTCTGATGACCTACCAGTGCTGAAAAATATCTCATTCAAAGTATCACCTGGCCAAACCATTGCCCTTGTGGGAGTGACTGGTTCAGGTAAAACCACCATTACCAAATTATTAAGTCGCCTATATGATCCACAAGAGGGACAGATCCTCATCGATGGCAAGGATCTCAAGGAGTGGAGTATCGAGAGTTTACGATCACAGATGGCCCTGGTGGAGCAAGATGTTTTCCTCTTCTCCAAGTCGGCCATTGATAATATCACCCTTGGAATGAATGGTGTTCCAAAATCAGATCTAGAGGTACAAGTAATTGAAGCTGCAAAGATGGCACATGCTCATGAATTTATTATGAATCTACCGGAAGGCTATGAGACAGTTATTGGGGAACGTGGATCTACCATCTCTGGAGGACAGAAACAACGTATTGCGATAGCACGTGCGATTATCAGGGATCCAGCCATCCTAATTCTGGATGATTCTTCGAGCTCGATCGATAGTAAAACAGAGGATGAGATTAACAATGCCATTCGAAATGTACTCAAAAATAGGGTGAGTTTTATCATTACTCATCGAATAGCACAGATACGCAAAGCAGATCATATTATACTATTTGATCAAGGTGAGATCATCAATCAGGGATCCCATGAGTACTTGATGAAGAATAGTGATGAGTATAAGATGATCTTCTCAATTTTTGATAAGGAGGCAAAATAATATGGGATTTGTATTACATGGACTAGATAAAAGTGATTATGACAGAGAATACGGAGATATGGTTCTACTAAAACGCATATTGAGTTACTTCTCCAAGTACAAATATAATATGTTGATGATAGGTATCGCAATCACAATATCCAGTGCTGCAGCTACTCTTGTACCCATATACATCTCAGATGTGCTAGATAAACTTGAACAGGGAATTGAGAATACTTTCATTACCCAGCTTATGCTTATGGTTATCCTTTTCGGGGTAGTCAATTTTGCACTCAATGCCTTTCAACAGATACTCTCCGCACGAACGATACAGGCAGCAGTTGTCGATCTGCGAGAGGATGCATTTGATGCACTCCTAGAAAAGGATATGGCATTTTTTGATGAGCAACCCAGTGGTAGACTGGCAAGTCGTATTTCTAATGATTCTAGAGATTACGGGCAGGTTGTATCACTTACTATGAATTTACTCGGTCAGGTACTTATCGTATTCATCATCATCTTTGTGTTGCTCAATATCTCAGTGAAATTGACGGTATTTACCATCCTATTTGCTCCTATTGTAGTGTTCACAGCTCTCTCCTTCAGACGAATAGCACGTAAAGTATCGCAGAACTCGCAGAGAATTCTTGCCAAGGTCAATGCTCTAATCCAGGAGACCCAGAGTGGGATATATGTAGCCAAATCATTCAGAGCAGAGCAATCAATCTACGATGAATTTGATGATATGAATAAGATGAGTTATGATGTAAATCTCAGACGTGCGATAGTTTTCAATAGTATTTTCCCCATTCTCAATATTCTCATCGGCATCGGTACAGCAGGTATTGTTTACTTTGGTGGCTTAGATATTCTGCAGGCCAATACGCCTCTATCAAGAATAATATTCTCATTACCCGGTAGACAACTCACACCTGGAGAATGGTATCTCTTCCTCCAGGGATTGAACCTTTTCTTCTTTCCACTAGTATCCATAGCATCTTTCTGGTCGCAATTTCAGCAGGGATTGGCAGCATCTGAACGAATTTTCAGTCTCATTGACACTGAAAATACCGTAGTCCAGGTAGATGATCAACTTCTAGAAGAGATCAAAGGAGAGATCGAATTCAAGGGTGTGGATTTTGAGTACTCAGATGGTACAAAAGTACTTCATGATTATAATCTACACATCAATCCAGGTGAGAAAATCGCCATTGTCGGCCATACAGGAGCTGGTAAATCTACACTTGTTAAACTGATTTCACGGTATTATGAGTATCAGAACGGAGAAATACTCATTGATGGTGTTGATATTCGAAAGCTGAATCTGAGAGAGTACAGAAAGAAGCTTTCTATCATTTCACAGGATGTTTTTCTGTGGAATGAGAGCATCAAGGATAATCTCATGTATGGTATAGAGCATATTGATAATGCTGAGGAGCGGTTAATTGAAGTACTCAAGAAGGTGGAGGCCATGGATTGGATTGAGAGACTGGAAAATGGAATTGAAACCAGCGTAGGTGAGCGAGGAGGTAAATTGAGCTTTGGACAGAGGCAGCTGATTGCATTCTCACGAATCCTGCTGCGTGACCCAGCCATACTCATCATGGATGAGGCAACATCGAGCGTAGATCCATTCACCGAGGTCAAGATCCAAAAGGCCACTGATCTCATCCTTGAGGGTCGAACTTCAATAATCATAGCCCACAGACTGAGCACGATCAGACATGTGGATAGAATTCTTGTCATGAAAGATGGAAAAATCATCGAAGAAGGTAACCATGATGAACTGATGGCACAAAAGGGCCATTACTCCGAATTGTACGACACCTACTTCAGGCATCAATCCCTAGAGTATGTGGAGAGTTTTGCTGATTAAAAAGTATAAATATTAACTGTTTTCATTTTAATATTTCTGTTTCAATATAATAAATATTGTGAATAACAATTTTATGTATCAGTATAAACTAAAGTTGTGGATTATCTTCCAGATTCTATCAAGCAGAAAGTAGAGGAACTTAATGACCCTTTCTATAATGATAAGAAATTCAATGAGATGCTTAAAATAGTGGAGAACAGAAAGGAAACTGAGGCTATATCTTACAAAATACGAGCGTTATGGAAATTACGTAGAAATGAAGAAGCAATTGCTTTGAAAGGAATATTGAGTGAAACTAATGATCAAGAATTAAAAAATATAATAAAATATAATCTCATTCGAGCATTAATTAATGATTCAAGGGAAAAAGAAGCACTTGAAATGATTGAATCTTTGAAAAAAGCACCTAAAAGCAAGCTTGAATCCGTAGAATTGGTCTATATATGTGAAAGATTACTTTATACGAAATTTAACCACATAGATTTAGTCATATCTACCATTCTAAAACATATAGACTTTGTCAAGAAGACCTACCAAGGAAAAGAAAGAGATGAAAAGCTGAGATTATTCTATAATCAACTTGGAATTCACTATGCCAATGTAGGTAAATACATTAGCTCAGAGAAATGTTTCCGTAATACTGTAGAGATTGCTGAAAAATATCAAGAAAATCAAGTGTTACATTATAATAACTTGGGTCAGATCCTGTTATCCAACAATAATAATTCTGAAGGGATTGAGTATTTAGAAAAAGCAATTGAATTAAGTAATAATAAAGGTCTGAGAAGTTATGATTCCGAAATCAACTTGATGACCTTTAATCATGATACCAATAGAGAGGTGGATATTGAAAAGGTGATTCAATTATTGAGTGATATTGAAAATGACACCGAACTCAAAAAATTTGTTCAAGAAAGATTACAAGTCGAGGTGATCGAATTGATTGTTAAAATTCTGAATAGGAATGAAAGGCAGAAAGGAATGGAATATATTGAGAGATTGAATCAAATACAAATGGTTACACCGTACTATTCACCTAACTATAACTTACTTTTAGCTCAATACCATTATCATGGGAGAAGAGCAAAGGATAAACTAAAGGCTCAAGATTTGTTTTCAGAAATTCTTGCGAACAAATCAATTAACTTTGAGATATTTATCCAAGCAGCATATAATCAATTAGACTTGTTAATAGATGAGTATAAACAATATGGAGAGGCAGAAGTCAGAAAAGAAATTTATCAAATAATGGGTGATATTGAGAAGAAATCATTGGAAGGAAACAAAATAAAAGCTAATTTGCGATTTCTGATTGTCAAAGCTCATTTAGAAGAGATAGAAGGAGATTTTAAAGCAGTTCAACTTTTATATGATAAAGCTGAAGAATTAATTCAAAATAATGAGATAAATTTCATGCTCGATGAGGTAATAACATTACGAAATGAATTCAATACAAGAATTGAAACCCAATACAACCAAATAAACCAGAATAAGAGCATTTTTACACGAGTAGAAGAATCTAAGATCAAGAATTATCTCAAAAAGGCATTGGAACAGACATCATATTAGTATATTAGCCCTCACAAGTATATTTAGATGGATTGGCTTCAATTACTCGGTATCTGAAATTGTAAATATATCAAGCTCTGTATACTCTTCGGGTAGTTGTGTTTGTTCTGGAATTAATAAACAGATAATCAATAAGAATCAGGATTCCTCCAAGGATGGCCAGTACACCTCCACCAATCAATCCCAGTACAATATAAACGATGGATAATATAAGCACATCAACGATCTGTATTCTTTGCTGGTAAATAAGAACAAGAATAATCCCTACTATTATCTGTACTAATTGGCTTTCAATAGATCCATGATTCATCTCTATCACCCCTAGACTAAGTAATCCTAGAGAAATCCCTATAATTCCCAATATTCCTTGAATAATTGCTAGTATTCCTGAAACAAGAGACAATATGATCCCGATTCGGATTAGATCACTCATACTTCACTATCACCATAAGACTATATTAATATTATGTGTTTGTGTGTAAATGTATGACACGACCTTAATCAAATTTTGGGCTTGAATGTTAATTGTGGATATTAAGAACTGAATAAATGATACTTCCTTCACATAAATCAGAGGATCAAATATATCAGCGATACCTTAATGATCACATCTCCAATTATGTGAACTTATATGACTAAACAATACAAAATTAAAGCTGCAACGAAAATTAAGGTAAAACTTGTTTAATTTTCCCTTGGATATTTCTCAAAGTGAATAGATTTTATGTTTTGAGAGCTGTAAATAAAAGATTATCAGAATTGTCACATTGATGTATATTAATCTGATTTCACAACTATCAGCTTAAGTATAGGAAAAAAATAAAATGCATTAGTAGAGTAAACGTCAAGACATACATAGTTACTTGTAAAGAATGAAACGTGAATTTACTAAATAAGTGATAACAATGAGTTATAATAGAGATAGACGAGATCGTCCCCCAAGAGAAATGCATGATGCCAAATGTGCAGAATGCGAAAAAGAAACACAAGTACCCTTCAAGCCCGATGGTGAACGACCCGTATACTGTCAGGATTGCTACCGTGCAAAGCGTCCCCCAAGAAGAAATAACAGATTTTAATAGTATTATATTTACAGAAATTGAATTATAGCCAAAAAAAGTATTAATAAACAAAGAAAAATAATATCTATGTTTTTTATGTGTCAAATTTTAACAGTTCTGACAAATATCATGATGATGTCAACAGATTTATAAGTACAGCCACGATAATTTATTTATTATTGAGTAAATTACAGTAAGAATTAATTTTTTCATTTCAATTTGGCTTTGCTGAATATTGGAATAATCAATGAGATATAATCAGTCTTTTGTTTTTTATTTTAATCCACCTACTCAATAGGAATTGATAATATGAGCATGACAAAAACCCAAACGAAAAAAATAGAAGATACTATATTTGAATTAACACTACAATTAAGAAGAATATCAGTCAGGAATCCCCGATATAAAGAATTAAAGAAAGAGATCGATTCCTTAAAGAACAAATTACAGAAAAAATCAAACTAAAATTCTTTATTCTACTTGATTGTGTAATTCTAAGTTAGTTTATCTGTATAATACTATTCTGGTTGAATTCTGTTAACCAAGTTCCATCTTTCACCATCATTCTCTATCACAATTACTTCAGTGTTCGCTATTTTCACATCAACAAGATCAAGGTACACAGATAAAATTGCACCCAATACACCATAATGTGAAACAATAAGCACTGTATGTGTACTATTAGCTTGGACCTCTTCAATAATTTCCTCAAAAGTTTTAATTGCACGTTTAAGAAACTCATCTTTAGGCTCTATGTTATATTTTGAATAATAAGGAGTATAGGGAAGAGTATCCCAGAATTTTAACAAATTCCCATCAACCTTTCTACTTGAAAGTGGTTCTCCTTCGAGTGTTCCTAGAGAAGCCTCCATCAATCCTGATTTCTCAATGATTTGTTTGGTATCACAGATACCATCTCTTATGATTGATGCAGTTTCTAATGCTCTGCCTAAGGGAGAGCTATATACTGCCTCTATATTGCCATTGATAATTGACTTGATTATTTCCATCGCTATTCTTGCCTGCTCTCTACCCATTTCTGTGAGTGGAAAATCCTTCTGTCCCTGAATTATTCTGTCCCTATTTCCAGTACTCTCACCATGTCGAACAAAAATAACTCTCATAGGTTCTTCAATAATATATACTTATTATTTATATGCTACAAGAACTAGCAATATTGTGATATTATAAGGTTTATATGCGGCAAAACTCAATCTATCTAGATCTGAAAACTACCCTTGATCCAAACATTATCCGTGATCAAATTACAGTCAAATAGAATGCAAAGAGCTCTTGGTAATTATTGTCAATTATTTGCTTTCAGGTGAGAAGACACTAATTACTTTAAGTATGCACATACTTGTTGCACACAGTAATTCCACAGAAAAGACACCTTGATTGGTTGAATCTTGAACTTGGTACTATTATTCATTTTGGGATCAATACTTTCCATGATAAACAATGGTCTAAGGGCGATCTAAATCCCAGAAGTTTTTCTCCAACTGAAGTGGATTGTGACCAGTGGATACAAACATCCAAAGAAATGGGAGCAAGATATGTAATATTTGTTGCCAAGCATCATGATGGATTCTGTTTATGGAAAACGAACACGACGGATTATTCAGTGGTTAATTCATCTTATCAAGGTGATGTTGTACGTGAGTTCATATCCTCATGCCGTAAAGCAGAGATGAAATTCGGCCTCTACTTATCTCCCTGGGACAGAAATTGTAATTTTTATGATGACAAGGAAAAGTACACTTCCTTCTACCTGGAACAGCTACGAGAACTGATTGAAGATTATTGTAATCCAAATGAGGTGGTGGAATTCTGGTTTGATGGTGCAAATTCATATAAGGATGGCTTTGACTGGGATCGGGTATTTGATCTATTAAGAAAACACCAACCTGAATGCTGTGCATTCAATATGGGTTATCCAGATATTCGATGGATTGGTAATGAATTAGGAAAAGGAGTGAATCCTAATTACCATGTTATCCTTCATAAGCAGTGGCCAGAGTATGAGAAGGGAAAGAAAAAATCAGATGGAGTAGGTGATTGGTGGACTAATGTTGAAGCAGATTTTCCCATTCGACCATTCCAGTGGTTCTATCAGGAACGCTCATTACGAGGTATACTGCCTTTTCCTACTCCTCTCTTCAGCATTAATTCTCTACTCAATAAATATATGAATACTGTAGGCCTAGGTGCTAATATGCTCCTGGGAATTGGGCCAGATAGATCTGGAAGGATCACTGACAAGGATGCAGAACATATGCGATTATTCGGCAAGAAACTTAAGAATATGTTTGCAGAAGAGAGAGTAATTTTAGATTGTTCTCCACAAAGCAATAGATGTATTTGTGAATTTGAATCCAGTGAGGTTTCACGTATCGTACTGCAGGAGGATTTGTCTAGAGGGCAGAGGATACATGCATACAACCTTTTCTACTGGAAAGAGAATACATGGATCCAAATTCCTGCAACTAGGAAACGTTTAACCATTGGGCATAAAAGAATTGAAGTCTTACCCAAGAGAATAATCACCAGTAAGATAAAATTTGAAGTAATTAAAGGGGAGGAAGCTATCCTAAAAAAATTAATAGTAGTTAACTAGTCCTCAAACATCGTTTTAACAAAGTTCTCTATCTCAATATATTTAGTTCTTTTATTGTTTTTTCTCAAGATTCCATGACCCTCATCATCGAAAATCAAGGTTTCATACTCCAATTGTGCAGCCCTCATAGCTGTCTCAACTGCGTCTACGTTTGCTGGAGAAACATTGGGATCATTTGCTCCTTGAACTATAAGGATCAAACCCTTGATATTATTGATAAAATTGATGGGAGATCCATTATAGAATCTTTCTGGTACCTCTTCAGGAGATCCACCCATCATTGCCTCACTGTACGGTCTCAAATCAGGTCTTGTTGTCTCGTAATCAACCACGAGATCTGTCATGCAACAAACTGGAATGGAAACATCAAAAATATCAGGATATATAATGATTCCACACCAGGAACTGAACCCACTATATGATGTACCTGTGATTAATCGAGGGAAGGTTGAGTAATGTCTCAATAAAATCTTCCATATAGGAAAGAATATTGTGATATTTATGCAGTTATCTGCATTGGAAGGATTACTTGAGATAGGAGTTGAATAAAAAATATAAGCAAATATCCTTAAGATGAATAAGAACTTGATAAAGTACTCTGGAGAGTAAGGATTATGTTCAGAAGAATTAAAAAAGCAATAGATGAGCTTGCTTTTGAACTTTCAATGGATAGGGAGGTATTTTTAGAGAGGATTATCGAAGAACCATATGGAATTAGAATAGATCTTAGCAATTTACGCATTAAAATTTGGCCAAGAAGTCTAGATATGATTCCCAATCTTGTTGAGGTTAATCTGAACAGGAATTTAATAGATGATCTTCCTGATGAGATTAATCGATTAAACAATCTAAAAATACTTGATATCAGCCATAATCGCCTGCAGGTACTAAATTATGAACTAGCTGAACTCACCGAGCTTGAACAGCTCCTACTCTCCAATAATCAGCTTGTGAATATTCCCTCAGACTTTTCAGAATTAGAGCATCTGAAGGTAATGGATATCAGTTATAACAAAATCAAAAACTTACATGCTGATTTCTCTAAACTCCAGAATTTAACACATTTTAGGGCTCAGGGAAACCAGTTGAGTGAAATCCCCTCTTTTCTATCCTTTCTCCAATTAGTAGAGGAGATAGATCTTAGTTATAACAATATCTCAAATATTAATGCTGAGTTCAATCAGTTACTAGATCTTACAACTCTAATTCTTTCAAACAATAGAATAGGAGCAATCCCATCATTTCTCAGCTTACCTAAACTCAAATTATTAGACCTTTCCAATAATCCCATACGATCCATTTTCCCTTTATTTCCTGATTCACTTGAGACTTTACTATTAAATAAAACCAAACTTAGTGAATTTCCCTCTGGAATACTAAGTATTCCATCAGTAAAAGCAGATCATAATCCAGTTTTTGCTGCTTTACATGAGGATTTTTCTGTTTTCTTGAAGAAATTCTTCCTTGAGTGTCAACTACTTGAGATCGAGCTGGAATCTATACATCTCTATACCAGATTAGTTATTGATGAACGAGGATACAAATCTCTTGATCTATCCAACTTGGAATTAACAGATATTCCAGTGAGTATATTTTCGCTTATTTCATTACGGGAGCTTAATGTTTCAAATAATAAATTAAAATCAATCCCTCAGGAGCTGTACAATCTGACGAAAGTAGAGAAGATTAATCTGAGTAATAATCAATTAACAGAATTCCTATTTGATCTTTCCCGGTTCTCCTCGTTATCAGAGCTTACACTTTCAAATAATCAGTTAACTGAAGGACCTAGAGCATCTACGTACTCGTTTATTAAGTCACTAGATCTACGAGATAATCAAGTGATAGGCCTGGTTGATATGATTAATTTTGTAGATCTACAGTTTTTGAAAATAACCAATAATCCCATCTCAAAATTCCCATCAGATCTCTCCAAACTTAGACAATTACAGGAAATTCATTTGGATGATACTCAGGTTGAAACCTTTGAGAATGACAACCCATTTGTTTTCAGACAACTGTCAGCAAAAATCAGATGATAATGCAAATATTGGCTCAGATAATTATCCTTATATTATTCAGCGAGATACTGAAGCTATGGAAGCAGCTGAAGAGATTGCAAGTAGTAAGTCCTTATCACAACTATTTTTGGCAATATTCATCGATTTATTCGGATTTGGCGTCATAATCCCCATACTGCCCTTTCTATTCGTTGATTTGGGCCATAAATATGGCTCATGGTTTGATGAGTACTATGGGTTGATCTATGGTGCATTGATTGCTTCCTATAGTTTGATGCAATTTATCATGGCACCTATATGGGGTCGAATCTCAGATAAACATGGTCGAAGACCAGTTATCCTTTTCGGAGTCCTGGGATCGTCGATTGGATTTTTATTATTTGGTTTGTCAACTAACCTTATTCTCTTGTTTCTTGCAAGAATAATTGCGGGATTCTTCACCGCTGCCACACTTACCACAGCTAATGCGTATATCGCCGATGTCACCCCACCACACAAACGAGGAGGAGCATTTGGTTTGATTACTTCTGCTTTTGGCCTCGGATTTGCCTTGGGACCAGCAGTAGGTGGATTTATGATGGATGTGCAGATATTTGGTCTTTCTGGTCATATTGTACCATCTCTCTTTGCCAGTATACTAGCATTTCTAAATTTTGTTGGTGCTTATTTCCTTGTTAGAGAATCTCTTGATGCAAAAGCTAGAGAGACGATCCCCAAGAATAAAACATTATTTGCCATCAAAGATATAGGTAAATTGAGAGATTTCCCTGGAACATTAACTTTTGTGTTACTCTTTGCACTGGTTACTCTGGGGTTCAGCAATTGGATATCATCATTTTCGTTGAATGCCCCTGTGTTAGATTCAAGTGTGGGAGAGCCCGAATTGGGATTAAACTTCACCATTACAGGATTAATTCTATTTATTAGCCAACCATTAATTGTGAAGCCAATTAATAACAAATATGGTGAGAAAATCATGATCACAACAGGTGCGATACTTGCCTTAACAGGGTTTTTCTTATTACCAACAACAGATGATTTTTTCACCATGGTGCTTTTCAATATACCACTTGTTCTAGGTATATCGTTCCTCAATCCCTCAATAACCAGTGTGATTTCACAAACAGTACCAAAATATAAACAGGGAGAGGCAATGGGTATTAATCAGGGATTAGCATCTTTGATGAGAGTGTTTGGTCCATTAATTGCTGGAGGGTTACTAGGAATAAATATGTTCTATCCGTACTATCTCGGTGGATCGATATTTATTTTGATAATTATATTACTATCAGTCAAAATTTCATTTCCAGAACGTCAACAGGTTTCTGAGAAGAGAATTATTCTTGCATCAAGTGGATAAATACCATTTGATGTTATACGAATGGGATTGAGATCAATCTCCTTGATCAAATACTTGTATTTACATGCTATTTCAGATAATTTCACCATGAAATCCACCATTGCAATTTTATCAAGTGGTGGAAGACCACGGGGGCCATTCAGATATTTTTGTAATTTCAACGAGTTTATCATTGACAAGGCATCTGCTCTTGAGATAGGAGGTTTACCAAAGGTGACATCGTTTACTACCTCTACCATGGTACCACCAACTCGAAATACTGATGTTAATCCAAATGTAGGATCAAAGGTAGATCCTATGAGTAATTCAACTCCTTCTGATGCCATGGGAACAATTAATACTCCTCTGAAATCCAGAGGTTTGAAGCGTTCTTGTAAATCAAGAAATTTATCCATGAGTACTTCATCGGTTACATTGAGATGTACTGCCTTGAAATCACTCTTGTGAAGAATCTTTGGGCTCATCACCTTAAATACATAGGATGGATGGGCATCACTCTCAAGAATATCAAGAATTGCGGCCATCTCCTTCTCATTTCTCACATAGTGATACTCTGGAAACTTTATTCCCTCTTCAATAAGAAATTCATAGCACTCAACCTCCAGTGGTTGTCTACGTTCAGCATAGATGGCAGTTAATTTTTCGTTCAGCTCGCTCAATATCTCCCCTCCCTCAGTATATTTTGATGCGTATTGAGAAACCTTCGATATTCCACGAGATACCTTAGGATTGTCATTGCCCTATCTGGAGTGACATATACAGGTATATCAAGTCGATCTAATTTTGCCTCAATAATCTCGGATTCCTCCCCACCTAAACTACAGGCAAAAATAGGTTTCACTGCAGATTCTGGATGCTTGGATTTCACATGAATATAGAACTCACTGAAGAGATTCAGAAACTCATGTACATCAAATTGAGGAGCAGATGGGATGATAATTACCATAACAATATCGATATTGGGATCAAAACAGAATTGCTCTATTCCAAATTGAAATTCTTCAGCAGTTACTGTTCCTGTGAGATCAAGTGGGTTACCTGAGATATACCATGGGGGATACTTGGCTTTGAACGTCTCAATAGTTTTTTTGCTGAGAGTGCCAAGCTCCAATCCTTCCCGTTCAATGGCATCTGATGCAGAGACTGCAAAACCTCCTCCATCTGTTACTACTCCAACTCTAGGTCCTCTTGGTATTGGTTGTGTACGTAATGCTCGAGCTAAACGTATGAGTTCCTCGAATTCATTTACCCTGATGACACCATGTTGTTTGAGTAGTGCAGATACTACCTCATCATTGGCAGCAACTGATGCACTATGCGAGGCACTTGCCGTTGCACCAAGTTCTGTTCTGTTTGTTTTCAATACTATTACGGGTTTTTTAGGAGTGATTTTCTTGACATAATTGAGAAAGGCAGAACCATTTCTGAATCCCTCAAGATGTGCCATGATGATCTTAGTTTCAGGATCGTGGCCAAAATACTTGATAAAATCGGTCTCATTCACATCAACTGCATTACCATACGAAGCAAATCTGGAAATCCATTGACCATCTCCAAGATGATTAAAAGCAGATAGAATTGCACTTCCAAGAGCACCTGATTGTGTGAAAAACGAGATAGGACCTTGTCTAGGTCGACCAACCCTACCCTGAGGTATGAAAATTGTATCTATTCCTTGATCAGGTGAGAGTACTCCAATACAGTTGGGGCCGATCAGTCTAGTCTTACTACCAGCAATGGTTTCTTTCAACTTTTCTTGCATCAATGCACCTTCTGGACCAATTTCAGCAAATCCTCCTGATTCGATAATTACACTCTTCACTCCCTTCTCAACACAATCCTCAACCACCTGCAGCACAAATCTTGCAGGAATAGCAATAACAACCGCATCTACAGGCTCAGGAATATCCTTGATTGATTTATAAACAGGTCTCCCCTCTATCTCTCCACCTTTGGGATTAACGAAAAATATATTCTGTCCCTTGAAAGAAGTAAGAAAATTCTCCACAATGTGCCAGCCTAGTTTATCTCTATTACCTGTTGCTCCAACAATGGCATAGGATTGTGCCTCAAAGAATGCAACTACGCTGTCATCTAGTTTTATCATTATATGAGCATAGAATAAAAATTATTTTAATGTAGGGTTGATGCGCTTTTCAAATTGATTTATATTTCAAAAGTCTATTGAATTAGACTAAAAATCGAAAATTTCTGAATTTTTTTTCCAAGTCCAATCGAAAATCCTAGTTTACCTCAATAGAATTTGAGCATTTGACTTCATTTATATCTTAAAAAACAGTGAAATGCACTAAAATAATTCAATAGAATGAGAATTATCCATTATTTTATTTGTAAAGAATTTGTATGTATAGATTAATAAGGTGAGAAGATAATATTTACTCAATGAAACCAGGAAAAAAAGGTCAAGGCAAGAAAAAAAAGCCAGAGAAAAAGAGCAATGCCTATCATAAGCAGAGGCGATTGGCCAAGAAAGACATGGAGAAAACCATTCCATCTGAAGAAATAGATAAATTACTGCGAATGATTAGCAAAGAAAAGCAGATGTTTGAAAAGAAACGAGAAGAGATATATCATGCATTTGAGGAGCAGTATACCCAAGATGAATTTTATGAGGATGCAGAGCTTGTCTACACTAGCTTGCAAGAACCTGTACTGATGTCTTATTGGACATTATATCCAAAGAATATGTTAGCAATCATGAGAAATTCACAAGCTGATAGGATAATAGAGGGGATGAAATACCTTGCTCAGCTAACTGAGGATCAAGAAGATATTTTCATGATAAGTTATCCAAGTGAGGTTCCTGATGTAATTTTCTACTCATTTGACGAGTATACTCACCAAATACAAAAAATCCAAACTTCTGTGGAAAAGAAAATAGGCAATAATATCGATGATCTCATCAATTTATCAGAGAAATTTGTTGATGAGTTAACAGATATAATACAAAAACCATGGGAAGAGGTAGTATTATCACATAGATTAGACAATGAGCAATCATTATTATTCTATGCCATATCAATCCTTCTATTTCAAGACATCTTGCTTTATCAGAGGGAAGAGAATTCCAAAGAAATGGTTGAAGGAATTATCTCACAGATGTTGTCTTTTGCCAAGGAAAATCAATTATCTAAAGTAGTAGAAATAATTATGAGCTACTGATCTCGTTTATGTATTGAAGTACTGGATATTATGAAAATCGAAAGAAAAACTATGGACGAGAATACAAATGGAGAGCGTAAATTCCAAGAAAGTAATAGTCCTCCAATTATTGGTCCAATAACACGCATAAGAGCATTACCACTCTGTGCCACTCCTGAGGCCATCCCTTGATCTTCTGCGGCGGCTCGTTTAGAGATGGCAGAATTTACACTGGGAATTAGAATAGCTAAACCAAATATCACCGGGAGAGGAGATAGAAATACGATAAAAAGGGGTAAAGATGCGGTGTAGAACACTACAAGCATAAACCCTATTGTTGATATAATAGAACCAACTCGTATTGCACTTATCTCATCCATCCTACGAGATATAGGTCCCATTAGAAAACCCTGGACGAGTACCTGACCTATTCCAGCCACCGAGTAAATCAACCCAAGAGTAAGTTCATCAATTCGAGGATCAATGACAGGGGCAAATAATGCAAAGGTAGCAATGAAGGTAGAAAATGCCAACCCATTGAGAGCAATAAATATGACAAAAATTCGCAAATCTGAGTTGTTTAGAACACGTTGAAAATTACTGATAGAAATCACTCTAAATTTAGAATCCGCAAATTGTAATTTTCTATCTGTTTCAGGTAACATAAACCAAGCAGCAATGAAATTAATTATACTAAGGAAAGACGCAAAGAATGCCGGTAACATAAATCCAGTTATTCCAAAAATTGAAAATTTAAAAAGTAGACCACCTATTGCAGGGCCTAAGGTGAATCCTAAACCATTAGCCGCACCCAAAATACCATAATATTTCGATCGTTCTTCCTTAGTAGTTGAATCTGCAATATATGCATTAGCAGTGGATAAAGTTGCAGCTGTAAAAAAGCCAGTGATAATACGTGTAACGAACAGAAAACCAAGGGTATTTGAGAGCCCAAACAAGATAAAAGATACTGAAGAACCGAGAACCCCAATGAGTATAATTGGTCTTCTACCATACTGATCACTAAGTCGCCCCCAGATTGGTGCAAATAGAAAATGACAAAACGCAAAAACAGAGATGAGGAGCCCATACTGGATCTCATTTGCACCCAGAGATGTAGCAAAGAAAGGGAGCAGTGGAATCACAAGCCCAAAACCCAGAGAATCAACAAATAATGCCAGGGCAAGAACAGCAAGAGATCTGGATTTCCTCACAGGCAGAAGATTTCTCTATAACTTAATAAGACACTGCTACTGTCTGAGAGTATTTATCACATTGATCAAGTGATTTGTATAATGTGTACCTAGGATGAACTTATATATTGACGAGAGTTTGCTTTACTATCTGGTGATCGAAATGTACCGAGTATGTTTTTCATTAAACCCTGTTATATGCTTTTGTTGATCACAGATGAAATTATCTGTTTTTGTTAGCCACTATTAAAATAGTGCACATTTACGATTACTATGAAATTGAAAAAAGAAGAATTAGCCAGATTAATTGTAGAATTACCTCCTGAGCAACGGCGGATATTCTCTATTATTGCACATATTGACCACGGAAAATCATCCACTGCTGACCATCTGCTCCAGAGAGCAGGGTTGATTTCAGGTAAAGGCACAGAACCGGCCATATCCTATGATCCTGAGGAGAAAGAGAGAATGATGACCATCTTCACCTCCCTTATCACACTTCCATTTAGTTTCAAGGATAAAACCTATCTCTTCCAACTGAATGATACCCCAGGACATATTTCCTTCACAGGAGAGGTTTCTCGAGCCCTCAGAGCCTCTGATGGTGTGATAACCATCATTGATGCACTGGAGGGCATGATGGTTCAGACCGAGACCAGTATGAGGATTGCTATTCAGGAGGAATACTGTAAACCAGTTCTGTTCATCAATAAAGTAGACAGACTCCTGGGTGAGAAGCGATTAACCACAGAGGAGACCTTTGCACAACTGGATCGACAAGTGAAGGCATTCAACTCCAAAATCAAACAGATGGCCCCTGAAAGTCTTGCAGAACTTTGGCAAGTATCTTTCAAGGATAACTCAGTCGGAATCGGTTCAGCCAAGGATGGTTGGGGATTTACCGTGGAAATCCTCAAAGAGCAAAATATCACTCCTAAACAAGTATTTGAGAAATATCAACTCGAGGAAGTTACCTGGTTAGAGGAGAACTTACCACTCCATGAGGTTCTTATCCGCTTGGTTGTTCAGCATCTACCTTCGCCCAAGGAAGCTCAACTTTATAAGATTCCAAATATTTGGCAAGGCAATATCCCACCCGAGTATATTGAACAAGAGGTTGCCAAGTTAAAGAGGAAAAAATTCATTGAGGATCTAGCTAAGGGATTGAAGGAGATCTTCTCAGAACAAAATATAAAAAATTTGTAATATTAAACGCAATAATCATCATAAAACATCTAATACAGAATTTTCATGAAATCTCCAGTAACAGACAACTTCTATACTGTTAGGAACGAACTCAAGTAGGAATACAAGAAGTATGCTGGAATTGCCACAGGCACCACATAAAGATATTTTATCAATGCAGATCTAAAATCTCGTACTGCGGGTTTTTCGAATTTTCTAATTGTCTTATCAAAAGATGTTGTATAGATATGATTTTCATTGATTTCCAATGCCGAAATAATTGCCTTATGTGCGGAGAAAACAGCTCTAGTTCGATACTGCCCTTTTTCAGAATCGCTTATTTTATCCCATACATGTACATCCTGCTCTGTGGAAGCTATCACATAATGCTTATCAACTACTACATGAAGGACACTAGGTTGATCATCTGGATTTGGCCTTAGATAGGGGCCATATTGTTGAATTACCGGGAATGAAGTTCTTGAATCTTTTTTCAACACGATGATTTTGTCATAACCTGCAACATAAATATGATGATCATCTACGAATACTGAGTTGCAGCCATCTTCAGAAGAATAACGTTGAAAGTCAATGTATATTTCATCAAGTTCCTGTTTGTAACGATGAATTTCAACAAATGAACCATTTTTCTGCTCAAATATTACAAGAGATCCATTCACACCTAAATAGACAAAGTCAGAATCACATGAAATACATTTCATCTCCCCCTTATCTTGATGATGGAAAATCTGTGAGAGAGAATTTTTATCAAAAATCTTGAATTCTGAATGTTCTCCCTCAGGATAGGTTCCAATATAGATATACTGATCATCAACCAGAATTGATTGAGGCCTACCTGCAATATCAATGACTTCTTGTTTATTGACCTCCAAGTTCTTTTGATCTATAACCAGTAATTCCTTTTCAGCTGTTACCAAATAAAGATCTTCAGTATCTAAAGCGATTCTAGTAGAAGCAATTGAATTTATTTCTAGAGAATTTAGCTCCTTGAGAGACTTAGAATCCCATTTTTTAATCACATTATCAATTGATAAAGTGAATAAATGACTACCATTAATTCTGAGATCGCAAATCTCTTGTTTATGATAGGGAGGATATCCGGCATACCTTATAGCAATTGAAATTGGAATAAAAGTCGTTAACCTTACATCAGATACACCTATAATATTATTTCTTATTAGAATTTTCTTAGCCTTGGAATCTGTTATCTCACGTAAATATGATTGTATCTTTCCAGATTCTCTATTGATGAGAACAGTTTCAGTTTCACCCAAGCCTACTACAATGAACTTATAATTGACCTGAATACTGTGAACCAGATCATGGAGTTCAATTATATCAGCTTTCAATTGTTGATTTTGATTAAGAGATAAATCTATACAGTATATTGAGTTGTTAATACCAAAATATGCTTTTTTCTGAAATACATCCATACAATTGATTGATATTGGATTGTCATCTTTATCCTCTAACTGATAAAGAATTTTGTTATCCATATCTCTTATTTGTAAAATATCCTGCTGATAGAATAATTGTATGTCTTCATTAAAGTAAAAATTATCCATCATCTCAGGTGGGAAGGGCACTGGAATATTCTTTGTAGAAATTACTTTCACTTCTGAATCAATATCATTGAATTGGAGTTGATATTCAATCCTCTTGTTTATTCTGGTGTGATGGATTTTAAGCAGGAAATTATTATCTATGGATTTATCAGTAGTTAATTGTAATCCAATTGCTTGAGGTTTTTCCTTGTGTAATATTAAATCATTACTGAATTCATCATCATCAATAACTAAACTACAAATATCTTGCATACCTGCTCCTTCTTCGTATCTACTGATTTTAATGCGATTTTCGTCTAAATATGCAATAAATACGCTATTATCTGAATTTGTCAGGAAACAAGCAGTATGTGCATTGAAATCAATCACATCAAGTACAGGATCAAAACCTCGGATTGATTTATCTATAACCTCAAGATTATACTCATAGTGATCCAATTCTGATAGAATGAGAAAATATTTTTTTGTATAGCTGAAATCTCTGTATCCATACTTCTCTTCCAAATCAGTATCTAGTCTAAATTTTACCCAATCACCGTTTATTGTTCCTGTTTCTACCAATGATTCAAGCTCAGGAATGTAATTATGCCACCGGATAACATCTAGTGCCTTTTTTCTAGATTCAGGGTCAATTTCTTCTAATTGGGCAAGTATATATTCAGATAACTCACCATCAGAATCTTCAGGAAAAGCTCTTGTAACCAATTCCTGTACACTATCATAAGTGCTATTGATATACTCCATAATAACATTGATCTTTATTTTATCGGGAGCTATATCAAGTATCTTCTGAATATTGTCACGCATATCCATCTCATCATTAGCGGATAGCAGTACATCATTCTGTAATTTCTCAAAAAGATCAAATCTCTCCAGAGGAGATAAATTATCTAAATCGTCATATATCTCATCATTTGTATCTAAGGTGAGAGGTTTTGCTTTGAAAACAAGTATCGCTAATGCCACTGTAACTAGTATTATTGTTTGGAAAAGTAGAATAAAATTATAGGTAGCAATCTCAGTGAAAAATAGTTTCTCCATGATTTGATCATCCCTTGCACTAACTCCAGTTAGGAATTCTATGAGCAACAGCATAAATATTGTGGTTAACACATACATAGGATAGATTTTATTAAAACGAGATATTCTCTTCTTAACGATTAGTGCATCATGAATATGCATGGTTTCTGCAATAGCATTTCGTCCATTCAGTATCAATAATCTAGCTATTGATATAATTGCAAGTATTCCAGTCCCTACTCCTCCTGCATCACTTGACGATAGATCTGATAGATCAGAATAAAGTGAGTTGATAGTAGTGAAGAGTAAGAAAACAGCAAGTATCCCCGCTGATTTTATGCCCAAACCAATTACCTGCAAAAATCCAAATCGTTTCTTTTCCCAATTCACATCAATCCAATTGACTTTATCCTTAATTACATAATATTCGTAATCATTTAGATAATCTTTAGTCTCAGATGTTTTTGCTTTAATTTCCTTGGTCTTATGAATCAACCACACTTTGGCCCATAACAGATCCTGCCCTAAATTTACTCCTGTAATGTACCCGAGATTGATAAGGGGGAAGACTAGAGCGAGAATGATGAGTGAAAATACAAAATCTTGAACTAATAAATAAATTAACAAGTATAGAAGTGAATGAATAACTAAGAATACTACTATTACTAAAACATGATTACTTCGTGTAAGCTTCTCAAGTATTTGTTCCATCTTCATTTGCAATGGGGTGATTGCATCTGCTTCTTCAGGATTTACTAATGCTATCCACTCGATTAAACTAAATCCAAGCAAGAACACAATTAGAGAAAGAAATAATGGATAACTTAGAATATTATCTACTAAAAGTTCTGTACCTGATAGATATTCCTCCAATATGAAACCAGACAATAAGACATAAGCAAATGAAAATATTATTGCACCAAAATACCTATCATAACTATTATCAGTCAAATTGCTAATTAATCTAAATCCGAGAATCCATCCAATTACTAAAAGAACCAGTAAAAATATGATATATTGTGATTCTAGCAATATTCCAGTTTGTAATAATAAAATTCCTGTAACTGGTAAGGCAAATAATAAGATAATTAGAATATCCAAGATGTTCATAATTTAAGATCTCAAAGTTCTAAAAAATAAATACATATTGTTTTACTAGTGTTTGAATGCGGTAGGAAAAATGTATTATGCACATATATAGCTTAGAATAATGCTATGAAGAACCTCATTTAATCAGTTTTTGAATAATATATTTTGCTTTATCAATAGACTGAGATCCTAAGAATTCAAAATTCGTAATATCAATGCAGTAAATATATTTGTGAGGTGAATTTAGTTAATTTTCACCAATGATTTGGATTTCCTCAAGGGGATTTAATACAAAGAGGCTCAGATTAAAAATATGCAGCTACTAAATATTGATATACAATCGATTTGGGCCAAGGTGTTAATATTCTTTCTCTCAGTGATTATCATTTGGGTACTGGGTATAATTCTGAAGAAAAGAATTTTCAAAATGAGGCAAAAGCTTGGACCTGAGACGATTGGAGGAATTAATCTTATCATAAGCTCCTTTCAATTCATTGCAATTATATTGACCGCATCATATATCTTTGAAATAGATTCCTCAGCAATTATAGGTTTATCAGCCCTTTTTGGAACAGGAATTGGCTTTGCCATGGCAGTGGTTATAGGGAATATTGTCGCAGGGTTTTATCTCATCTCAGTAAGACCCTTTGGAATTGGAGACCTTATTATTGTAAAAGGAGTGGAGGGAATTGTTCTGGAAATTGGATTGAATTACTCTAAACTCCTTGCAATGGATAGATCTGTTATCATTATTCCTAACAAAAGCTTACTTGATGCAAATCTGATCAATTGTTCTTTACAAATGGATGATCTTCAAGAGCGTGCAGAGAAGGGGTTTGAGATAGGCTTCCAAGCATTATTAGACGATATGAAAGATGTGCAATTGGAAAACAAAAATTTTACCAATGAGGTAGTAAACGAGGTTCTTGGTGGAAAGGAGATAGTTCGATATCCCTTTACTGTTGATCTTAAATTGAATATTATCTCACCAGATATTCCTTTATCTGTTATTGTTGAACGAATGGATGATCTATGTAGGAGATGGGATGAGAAAGTTGGATACCGGCCAAGATATTACTTTGGCAAATACGTGTTCAGACAGAATGTAAGTATCATTCTAGTAGTTGATAACCCTCACCAGATTATAGAACTTCAACCTAAATTTTTGGAGGATCTCTATGTGAGTACCTTTATTGAATTACAGGAGGGAGCAAATTGAGTATCTTAGATACTAATCTAAAATATTTACTATTCATAATTGTTCTGATTTTGATTTTTGTAATCCAAAGAATAGTAATATTCTATATCAGAAAAACTACAATGAAGGGAAAAATACCAGCGGACGTTGTAAATGGATTAATAGTATTATCAAGATTCGGTGTAGTGATTTTAATCATCTACTCGGCAATAATAGTTCTTGATGTGGGCCAAAACACGGTTATTTCGTTATCTCTATTTCTAGGGTCTATGGTATCATTTGCATCAATGCATACTATTCAAAACTTTGTTTCTGGCATGTATATTTTACTTACTCGGCCCTTCAAAATTAATGATTTTGTAAGAATAGGGAAATCCGAAGGAGTTGTTACTGAAATTTCATTGAACTACACTGGTATACTCAATTTTAATGGATTAATAGAATCAATTCCAAACAAAAACATAATTGGGTCAATTATCATTAACTATGATAAGAAAATTAATTCCAGTAAAAAAGAAGAACAAAGACTTGCTTGGACAAAAGACATACTACCTATCTATGATGATAATGAGATTACTTACTACACTTTTGTTTGGGGAGCACCATTAATTAGCTTGAATAAGATAAAAGATAATTTTGATAAGATTTGCAATAAGTATGAATCTGTATTTGGCTATCTACCAACTTATAAACCCTATACAATAAATCATAGATTCGAATTCACCTTTATTCTCAAATCAGATGATCCCATTACAATTCTTAAGAATCGGATGAAATTCTTAGATGATATTTCCCTTCAGTTTCATTGATCTTGGATGAAACCACATTTATAATCATTCATTGATCGGCTAAACGAATCATTTGATATCCATTTTCGGTCTCATTCAAAGAGAACCCATATTTCAGATATAAATGAATAGCATGATCATTATCTTTGTCCACATCTAACCTAATTTCATATTCCTTGTAGGTATCGATAAGTAGATCTAGGACTTTGCTACCATATCCAATATTCTGATATTCCGGAAGTATATAGAAACCACCAAAATAGATGTATCCCTTGTTTAATTTATCTACGATGCTGTATCCTCCAATTCTAATATCTCCCTTTATAACATACTTGGGAATGAAAATCTTTGTGATCTTCTTGTAAAAGTAATTGAGAAATAAAAAGTTGAGGAGTAATCCCAGAAAAACTACTATGAGAGTTACAGCTCTTCTACTATTAGGAGCATTTTCAGCTTTAAATCCTTCATTCAGATAGGAAAGTAGTTGATAACTTTTAACTGGACGATGTGAGAGTTGCTCCATGTTGATAATGTATTATTTTCACTCTAAAATAGGTAATCCAGACCTTCTGGAAAAATTATAACAATCATGAGTGCTATGAGCTAATCATCAGATGATTTTGATTTATTTCATTATATTCGATATTTTTTATTCATAATTCCAATTTATTTGGATATATTCATATTTTTAACTATTAATTTCAGATTTTTTTGATCGATAGCCTATGCTATTTATTAGATAGTGACTGTGATCGAATAACTACATTACTAACGAGGTCCTGTAATGATTTATGGAGTAGGAACTGATATTTTTGAAGTGAAAGCACTTGAAAAACAGCTATCCAAGGATCTTGATTTCAAGCATACACTTTTCACTGAAAAGGAAATTAAGTATTGTGAATCCAAAAAATTCCCCTATCAACACTTTGCTGGGAGATATGCTGGGAAAGAGGCATTATTCAAAGCACTGGGCACCGGATGGAGACATGGAATGTCCTATAATGATATTGAGATCATTAATAATGATCTTGGTCAACCATATATCCGGATTAGTGATAAAACAGCCGAATTTTGCAGCGAAAGGGGGATTGTTAAGTTCTCGATATCCATATCACATGTGAAGAAGTATGCTACAGCATTTGTAATTGCTGAGAAGGAGTAGATAATATGTCGAATATAGATTCATATGATAATGTTGCAAAAAATTTCAGCTGGAAACAGGTTGAGGAAGAGCTGGAATATAAAGAAGGAGATCAAATAAACATAGCTTGGTATTGCACTGACCGGATTTGTAATCAGGGGAAGGGGGACAAACTAGCACTGATCTGGGAGGGGATGGGCGATAAGGAAGCTACTTATACTTTCAACGAGTTACGCATAGCGACCAATACAATGGGTCAATATCTACGCGATAATGGTATCCAAATGGGTGATCGTGTCTGTTTATTCATGGATAAAATTCCAGAATTGTTTATTGGTGTACTAGCCTGTCTAAAAATCGGAGCAATTGCACAACCCCTATTCTCTGCATTTGGTGATGAATCGCTTTTTGTGAGGTTAGATGATGCACAGACAAAGGCCATTATCACACAGAGAAAACATGTGAGTAAAGTACGAAAAATCATTGATAAGATGCCCTACATGGACCATATCATTATTGTGGATCATGATGGAAAGAAAACTCTAAAAGAAAAGGAAATAACGATGGATCTTGCAGCACTGGATCCTGTTGATTCATTTGAAATAGCTGAAACTTTTGCAGAATCCCCATCACTCCTTCACTACACATCTGGAACAACTGGGAAGCCCAAAGGGGTGAAACATGTGCATTACTCACTTATATCACAATACATCACTGCAAAGTGGGTACTTGATCTTAAGCAGGATGATATATATTGGTGTACTGCTGATCCAGGGTGGGTTACAGGAACATCATATGGGATTATTGGTCCATGGGCAAATGGAATCACCCAGTGTGTTATGGATGTGGGATTCTCAGCCAAGAATTGGTATGCATTCATTGCCAAACACAAGATTACTATGTGGTACTCAGCACCTACAGCCATCCGATCGTTGATGAAGGCAGGAGAGGAAGTGGTTAAGGAGTATAATATGAACAGTTTAAGACACCTTGCCAGTGTAGGTGAACCACTAAACGCAGAAGCAGTGATCTGGTCAGAAAAAGTATTTGGAAAGCCATTCTATGATACGTACTGGCAGACAGAAACAGGTTCAATGATGATATGTAACTATCCTGGAATGAAGGTCAAGCCAGGATCTATGGGAAAACCATTCCCTGGTATCACAGGCACGGTGCTCAATGCTCAAACATTTGAACCCATTAATGAACCTGGGATAATTGGATTAATAGGTTTCAAATTTGATTGGCCTGCAAGACTGCGTACCTACTGGAACAATGAGGATACTTTCAAGAAAAAATTTGGTAAGGAATGGTATCTGACTGGTGATAAGGCAAAACTTGATGAAGATGGCTATTTCTGGTTTGTAGGACGTGATGATGATGTAATTAACACTGCAGGACATCTAGTCTCACCATTTGAAATAGAATCTGCATTGCTAGAGCATGAATCTATTGCCGAGAGTGCAGTAGTTGCAAAACCTGATGACATCAATATGGAGATCCCCAAGGCCTATATAACCTTAAAAGAAGGATTTGATGCATCTGAAGAGTTGGAACTCAATATTATGAATTTCATTAGGAAACGATTATCACCATTAGCAATGCCCCAAGAAATTGAAATGGTGAAGGCCTTACCTAAGACGAGAAGTGGAAAAATCATGCGAAGATTGCTTCATGCTAGAGAATGGGGAGAGAACCTTGGAGACATCTCAACAATAGAAAATATTGATGATATTGATTATCTAAATTGAGCAGTTGAAATATGGTATAAAATAATACCACTCAAGAATTTTCAATTATGATACTAGGCAATGAATTACTGGTTATGAATTAATTCTGATTATTTGCTCTACAACCTCAATTGCACGATCCAGATCAGCCTCAAAAGCATCATAAGCCTTCACTGCACGTGAATACTGGGTTGTGTAAAATATTGGTCCAAAGAAGAAGAGAATAAATGTCATCACGAAGAAGAACATGAAAAGAAAATCAATAGCTGTATGAGTGCTTCGAAAATATGTTGGTTTGATAGGTTTCATTGAAGAATCTGGTATCATAGTTCCTTTGAAATGGATCATATATTTGGGTTTCTGGATTCTCTGGAGGAAACAGGATGCACAAAATGTCCCATATGAAAATGATGTTAAAGAATCAATTGAAGTGACTGCTTTTGTTTTTTTTCTCAGCACATCCTCAAAAAAACAATCATAGCATAACGAGGCCCCACAATGTTCACAAGTATGTTTCATCACCCGATCAGGATGGGGGCAACCCTTTGATTTATCAACAATTTCAGGAATTATAGGAATAGAAATTTTACTCATAGTATCACAATTTGCTTGAAAATGCCTTTTACCAAAATATCTTAAAGATTATTCAGAATATTTGAAATTTCATAAAAAAAAATAAAAAATTCTGTCACTTGAATGCGAAATATTCCAAAATTCATGATTCACAAACACAATTCACAATTCGAGTCTTTCAACTAACTAAATATGAGTGGATTAAATGTAATATAGAAATTAATTCGATTCAATTTGGTAATAATATAGGATTTCATCACACAATGAATCAGAATTAACACATGGGATCCCATTTGGTAGTGAACCGTATTGAATAAAGCCTATTTTCTTAAAGAAGTTCCTTGCAGCATTATTGTTCTCTGATGTACTGGTTAATAAAAATCTAGCATTTTTCCTCCTCAAAATCTCAAAGATATTCTTGAGTAAAAATGAGGTGATTCCTGAACCCCTCATCTGTTTTGAAGTTACAACTGAATAGAGTGAAAATCGATTAAATGGATAGACTTCTTCAGAGACAACTACAGCTGATGAGTGAAGCTCTCCATTGTACTCCACCACATACCTTTTTCTGTGATCCGGTTTCTCAAGAAAGAATTTATCTCCTTCCAATAGTTGTTTTATGCCTTCTTCTCCTCTCATCTCGTCATAGAGATAAGTAGTTATTGCATAAACGTCATTATCAAAATTATATTCTCTAAAAATATACTTTTCTTCATCCAATAATATCTCATATCCTATGATAAAAGAAAGAAATAGGTATATTTAAGCAAATCTATCATCAACATATTATAAAAAAATCCTGTATGATCTTCTCACAAGTGGATAAATACTTCAATTATCATTACTATCTCTAAGTAGCAAATGACGAAATCACACTTTCAGATGTCTAGGGTAAATAAGATTAATAATTCATCAACAATTGATTAAATAATGGATAGTTCTCAAACCTATATCTTGGGAATAATAATGGCAATTCTCGCTGGAGCCTTTGTTAATCTGGGAGTATTATTACAGAAAAAGGTAATTAATCAACATCTTAATGATAAAGAATTTTTAAAGAACATTAGCAAGAACAAGACATGGATTGCAGGAATGCTTACTCAAATGGTAATAGGAGGACTGGTATTTTATATGATCGCACAGGTATTCTTGGGGCCAGCTTTGGTTCCCAGTATAATGAGCTTTGGACTGATTGTGCTTGCAATTGGATCGGTTAAAATACTCAATGAGAGATTACAAAAGGAGGAGATCACTGGGATCATAATGATGATAATTGGGATTGTTATATTCAGCCTTAGTGAATTATCCATTGACCTGGCAACATTTGATGTTACAAAGCAGGATTTTATTCTCCGACTTGCAATATATACAAGTATATTCTCTTTAATCTCAATAGTACTCATTCTTATATCAAATAGAAAAGAAACTAGAAAAGGAATTCTTCTTGCCCTTGTCTCAGGATTACTGTATTCATTAAACACATTATGGATTGGACCTATGATCACAGGTTTGACAAAAATATTCACTGGAACAGCCGTTCTAACTGAGATTATGTTATTTGTCTTCGGGTCTCTAATTACTTTTCTTGCGACGACATTTGCAGTGATATATTCTCAGAAGGCATTTAGGGAGGGGCAAGTAAATATTCTTTCTCCTCTTGTAGGTGTTCCCAGTTATTTATCTTCTACTATGACCTTTTTCTATGTCTTCATCCTCCCTATTCCTAGTAAATACTCAGTTCTGTATATGTCATTAGGATTGGTTTTGATTGTCATTAGCAGTTTCTTATTGGCTGGTAGAGAAGCTCAATTAGAGGAAATAAGTATCGAAACTTAACAGAACTTATACTTATCGTTCCAAAAACTTTCGTTGAGTATATCAATTAATAGCAAATTGTATCGATTATTCTTCTTTTTTATTATTTAGTACACTTTTATTCCCTTTATTCTGAACAAAATCATACTTGTGATATGATAATTTGCTAGCAAACTGATTAACATAAATAATTAAAAAAGAGTGTACAAATATTTTGACATAATAGCTCTACGGGATAGATTACTATGTCAAGTGATAAGCAAGATAAAAAAACTATGATCCCCGTTCATCAGCTACCTGTTGAAGACAGGAAGCTGAATTTCAATGAAGTTCACCATGGATATCTCACCCTCGATGAGGTGATGGCCGAATCACAACGTTGCATCCAGTGCCCCAAACCCAAGTGTCAAGAAGCTTGTCCTGCACATTGCAAAATCCCAGATTTCTTCCATCACCTTCAGGAAGGAAGAACTAATGAAACCATGAAACTCATCTACCAATTCTATGCATTTCCAGGATCACTTCATAGAATTTGCCCAGCACTCTGTATGCAGAATTGTGTTATTGGTAAAAGAGGAGACAGTGTTAATATTTTTGATATTGTAAGATATATGGTTGATAATTACCCAAGAGATGAGGCATGGTACAGTGTAAATGGCGAAACTGGTAAAAAAGTAGCCGTTATTGGAGCTGGTCCAGCTGGCCTTACTGCGGCATATTTCCTAAGAAAGAAGGGCCATGAAGTTACAGTATACGAAAAATTATCTGTACCTGGAGGAATGCTTGCTGTTGGTATCCCCGAATATCGTCTCAAGAATGAATACTTATTCAAGGAGGTAGAGGAGATGGAGAAAACAGGTGTTAAATTTGTATACAATAAGGCTTATGGTCCTGAATTCAATCATACTCATCTCAAAGAGATGGGGTATAATGCAATTCTAATAACCCATGGAGCTCATAAGCCTAAATGGATGGGAATTCCTGGAGAGGATCTTGAGGGTAATATGCATGCTGTTGATTATCTAAGAGAGGTCGGTCTTGGAAATCCACCTCAACTTGGTAAAAAGGTAGCAGTTATTGGAGGAGGCGATGTAGCCATAGATGCAGTGCGTGTGTCAACAAGATACGGTTGTGAATCATTTATTGTTTACCGTAGATCTATTGAGGAAATGCCCGCAACCAAATCTGAGATACATGAGACACAGGTGGAGAATATCCCAATTCACTTTCTGACTAACCCAGTAAAGATCATTGGCGATGAGAATGGAAAAGTCAAGGCAATTGAATTAATCAAGATGGAGCTTGGTGAACCTGATGATTCAGGAAGAAGAAGACCAGTAGAAGTTCCTGGAAGTGAGTACATCATGGAAGTAGATAATGTGATACAAGCCATCAGCCAAAAACCAAGTACTGAAGATATAGATGCTGGTAAGGAATTCAAGATGACTAGATGGGATACTTTTGACGTAGAGGGTGCAAAGTACCCCAATATGACCAATATAGATGGTGTTTTTGCGGCTGGAGATGATGTAACTGGACCTTATCTGGCCATCACAGCCATTGCTGATGCACACAATGCAGTTCGGGGAATTCATGAGTTCCTTACTGGAGAGAAAATTGAACCCCAACCGGAAGTTACACGACCTATTTCAAAACCCCCTAAAAACTAATAATATTAATTGTTGGATCGAAATTAATTCTAAACCCTATATAATTTGACAAAATGAGAATATTTCTAGGAATCTATTACTTTGGTGACAAAACCACCCTAAAAGATCCTACAGCTCAATAGATGCAACAGCATCCGCATTTGGACCAAACTTTGTAACTGCTGCATCTATTTGACTCCTATTCTTCTTACCGCGAGTCCTAAAACCAATACTTTGAAGGAAAAAAGAATGAATTTTTTTGCAATTTTCGAAGCCAATACAAAATGATCATTGATGATTGATAAATTTTTAAGATATATTTTAGATATTTTTTCATTTCATGATTTATGTTAAATAGAATACGAAAAGACAAGAAATTGCATTAATTCGGGGCTTCAAAAATAAATAGTAGTAGGTTTTGTATGGGTCTATGGCAGAAACCGTATACTATTCTAAGAAACAGCAGGCAAAAGATCAAGTTGCCCGACAGAGTGTACCATTTCTAGCATTTTTTTCTCTTGAATATGCATTTATACATTTCTTACCTAGATTAGTTCACGGGTTCTTTATGTTTCTACTATGTTTGATGATTTTCAGTACCTCGGTTTCAGCCTACAGGGAACTTAAAATTAGTGAATTTCTAGTTCCTCTCTCTTCAATGACATTTCTATTGCTAAAAATTCCGGATATCTCTGAACCTGCGAATACTATTCAATTTCCAGCTGCAAACTTCAATAGCAGTACTTGGGCAATTATCACAAATATAATAGTTATTTCTCTGATGTTACAATGGAATTGGTTTGCTTACAGAGTTGTGGCAAATAAAATTATTAAGAAGATAATTCTAATTCTCACTGTTATAGTTTACCCAATTGCGATTATTTCACAAATTATGGATATTTATGCAGCTTTCACATATACCTTCTCAATTATCTTTCTCCTGAGCCTACAGATTTTCTCAATCCTTATTGTTAAACCGTTTTATCCATCTCCGAGGTTACGTCATGGAAGAAGAGTTCTTCTAGTTGCATCAAGTTCTTTTCTAAGTTCCATCATCTTTTTACTAATATATCCCTCAACGTTAAGTCTATCCATTGCTCATCTTATACTTGATGTATTTGTTCTATTCAACTGGTACATTATTTTCATCAACGCAGAAACCTTGATTATGAGTAAACATCAATCATTAAAAACTGCAAAGAGATACTATCAGATTAAAATGGGTAGAGAAGAAAAGGATCAGGAATGTATCATTTTTGACGTTTTCAATGGTCATTTCAAAAACATACCTGAAAAGATTATCTCAGAGATTGATGACGACGATTTGACAAATCTTTGGATCAACCTGCAGTGAGATCAGATTTTTTTGTCACTCTGATCATATCTATCCATAAGCTCATCGATCTCCTCATCCACTGATTTACCCAGTTTTTGATGAATTGAGGATAGGATTTCTGCTATCCATTCCTTCTTGGGTTTTTCATGAGCACGCTTCCATTGAGAGGTGCTCAGATAGTACTCCCAGCTACGAGGGATGGTTATCTCCTCAAGCATCACAGGTATTATCTCCTTGCGCTTGGAAAAACCTCGTTCTAGCTCAGTCTCCACATGTCGAGATTGAATTGAGTGTTTGCTGATAAGTAACACAAATACCTTTGAGGAATCGATTGCATCAATGATCTGATTGGCATAATTCTCTCCTGCATCGATACTCTGTGTGGAAATCCATACCCTGTATTTCTTATCGATGGTACGGAATACCTCCTCTGCAAGTTTCTTATCCTTACTGGAGAAGCTGATAAACACCTCTGGAATAATTTTCCCAGAAGTTAAAATTTCTTCAGCTTCATCTGATTCCTCTGTATCCTTTCTCAATCGTTTTATCATCAGGAATAGTCCCAATACTGTCAATAATGAAGCAAAAGCTATTAGAAGATAAGTACCGATACCCTCCAAATCAACGGTAGGATCATCGCTGGAGCTTTCTAATGCAATGCCGACAGTCATTGTCAGGAGCTGAAAATTACCTGAGCTATCATATGCTCTGAGTTGCAACGCATTATTACCAGAAATACCTTCTGGAACATCGAGTTCGAAATAATACCTGTCCTTGGCTGTGAGAATAAGTGAAGAGTTGAGTGATCTACCAAATTGTAGATCTCCTCCATTCCATGAGTATTCGAGCCTAACAATTTCATTCTCATCTTCTATATACACCACCATAATACCACCTGCCTGAACATTTGGATTATTCTCAAGAATTTCTTCCTCATCCATCTCAGGTGCTGTGCTATCTATGATTGAAACCATTACAGTATCTGAAACGGTATTTCCTGAGGAATCATAGAGGATAATAGTGAAATTATATCCATGAGGAAGAAAATTATCAAGTTGCAGGCTGACATCAGCTCCATCCCACTCCAATCCTGCAATCTGGGTCCCATTGAGATAGATACGATAATAGTAGGGATTGCGCTCATTTCCCTGCCAGGTGATGGTGTTACCTGTGGTTCCAGATTCAAAACTGAGATCTTCTGGTGAAGTGATCTGAGGTGGGCTGGTATCAATTATTGTGACGATTACGGTATCCAGAACAGCATTTCCTGATGTATCTGTAACAAGTACACTGAAATTATACTGTCCAAGGTTAAAGAACTGGGTGATAGAGAAGCTGATATTCTGATTGCTAATCCAGCTGGTCTCGTTGATTTTGTTTCCATCAATATAGAAGGAGACATTCTGAGCTTTTAAATCCGTGGCCAACCAGGTAAGTATCACAGCATTATCATCTTCCTGTTCCAGTTGTAAATTTACAGGTGAGGAGACTATCGGACTAGTTGTATCCACTACAGTTATCATACGCTGTACAAATTCAATGTTACCAAAGGTATCGTTGGCGATAATGGTAATATTGTATGTTCCAAGATCGAAAGGTGATAGATTGTAGGAGATTACTTCTGAGCTGTAATTACCAGAATCAACTATGCTTCCATTCAAGTAGATGGTGTATGTATGTGGGTTAGAATCAGTAATATTCCAAGAGAAATCTATGTCAGCACCCAATTCTGCAGTTAGGTCAGACAGAACATCTATACCAGGATCAACCAAATCTAATAATCCCTCCGCTGATTGCTCTCCCGAGCCATGATCATTAATTGCCACTACTTTGTAGTAGTACATGTAGCCATGGGTGATATTGTAATCCAGATACGAGAGGGAGAAAGATATGCCGATTAATATAAATTGGGATTCCAGTTCCACCCTACGGTAGATATGGTATTCAGTTAATCCAGGAGAACCAAGATATTCTGGTGCACTCCAGGTGATGTTTGCATGATCACCCAGTAGATCGGTCACCACATCCAAAGGTGCGGATGCTACTGCCAGATACCAAGCATCAGTTATTGTCCAGTTGAATGTATCTATAATAAACTGTCGAGCCTCATAATTGGTGTGGTTGGATAAGCCAGCATTGAATGAAACATTATATTGCAAGCTTAGTTTGCTCCATTCCTCCAACATCAGATCATAATATTGAGTTAAGAGCGAGATACCAGAGAAAATATCAGTCATATCTGTTACTGAAGAAATATTCCAACTACTAAGATCCTGGTCAAAATTAGAAGCTTGGTAAAACATGCTATTCATATTAACTACAGAGCTAACATCCCATGAACTAATATCCTGATTGAAGGCATAAGCTGTTGAGAACATAGCAAACATATTATTAACTTGTGATGTATTCCACTGGCTAAGATCTTGGTTGAAAACAGATGCTCCAGCAAACATCTCTGCCATTGAGGTGACACTAGAAACATCCCAAGTACCAATCGGATGATTAAAATTTGGAGTGTAGCTAAACATTTTATCCATATCTGTTACTTTGGATACATCCCAGTTATCCAATGGCTGATTAAACCTAATCGCACCTTTAAACATAGTTTGCATGGTAGTGACTTGTGATACATTCCACGAATTTATGTCTTGATTGAAGTATGCTGCACTCCAAAACATATTGTTCATGTTACTAACTGATGAAACATCCCAATTTCCAATAGGTTGGTTGAAAGCATCCGCATGATTAAACATCAAATACATAGTTTCAACCGAGGAAACATTCCAGTTTCCGATTGACATATTGAAAGAAAGTGCGTTGCTAAAGAGTTGTGTCATTGAAGTGATTTTTGATGTATCCCAATGATCAATGAAGCCTTGATCACCTAAAGATGAACATCCAGTGAATGCTTGATATAATGTTGTTGTTCCTGTTAGATTTAGAGGATCTATTGCAGTAAGTACAAAATTTGAACTACCTAAGAAGAATGAGGCTGAATTCCCAAGTTGCATTGATCCCCACTGCGAAATCTCTAATAGTTTCAGCTTATCTCCACCGTTATTGAATCTCCATCCGTTAAGTTCACCATCAATAATGATGGTGTAAATTCCCTCTGTAGCATAAGTGTGGGTAACTTGGATCTGATCCCAGGAGGTTATTGTATCAGAATTCCCATCACCCCAATCAACCGTGAAATCATAGCTTCCAATTGATTCTAAAGGTAGGGTGATCTGATTACTGGTACTGGATCCATCGGACGTTAATCTTGTATCCCATCTAGAAATAAAACGAAAATCTCTACCGGCATCTGTAATTACCCAATTAAAGGTGTTAGTTAGGATATCTCTGTATTCAATTGCCCAGTATTGATAGGAGGAATCACCAGCATCAAAATTAATATCTTGTTGCAGATTTAATTGTGACCAACTAGAAAGCATATTGCTATAATATACAGAAGAAATTCCGGTTTCAGCAAACATTAAATCCATGTCTAAAACATTAGAAATATTCCAAGAGCTCAGATCTTGATCAAAATCAAAAGCTTGTCGAAACATGGAATCCATAGATCTAACTTCTGAAACATCCCATCCAGAGAGATCCTGGTTAAACACATACGCACTCGTGAACATATTCATCATATCTTGAACCTGGGATGTGTTCCATCCACTGAGATCTTGGTTAAAAGTAACTGCTCCAGAAAACATCCTCTGCATTACTGTTACTCGTGATACATCCCAATTTCCTATCGGTTGATTGAATTTGGGGGCTGATCCAAACATCTTATACATATCTGTGACTTGAGAGGTGTTCCATGAACCTATTGGTTGGTTGAATACTTCCGCATCATTGAACGCAATTCTCAATGTAGTAACATGAGATATATCCCAATCATCTAATGGCTGGTTAAATGCTCGAGCATCCCAAAATATACCATCCATAGAGGTTACAGAGGAAACATTCCATTCCCCAATTGGTTGATTAAACGCAATGGCTAAGTGAAATAGTTGATACATATCAGTCACCTTTGATACATCCCAATCTCCAATCGACATATTGAAAGTGACAGCAGAGCCAAATAAAGCATTCATTGAGGTAATCTCTGAAGTATTCCAATGATCGATATATCCTTGATCTCCAAGTGATGAGCATCCAGCGAATGCTTGAATTAATGTCGTAGTGCCAGTTAAATCCAAAGGATCTATTGCTGTTAATTCAAAATTTGATGTACCCCAGAAATAGCTTCCAGAATTCCCTAAATTCAGAACTCCCCACTGTGAGATCTCAAGTAACTTCAATCTATCTCCAGTATTTTCAAATCTCCAGCCACTGATGGAACCCTCTATCATAATTGTATAGATCCCTTCTGTGGAATAAGTATGTGTGACTTCAACTTGATCCCATGAAGATATTGTATCTGAGGTTCCATCTCCCCAATCCACTGTGAAATCATAAGTTCCAATATCCTCAAGCGGAAGTGTGATCTGATTACTATTACTAGATCCATCACTTAGATTTCGAGTATCCCATCTGGAAATAAATCGATTATCTAGTCCACTATCTGTTATTACCCATCCAAATGTTTCAGTAAGGATATCTCTTGCCTCCTTAGCAATATACCCAAATCTTGAAGATCCTGCTGTAAATGTAAGATTTGATTTTAAATTCAATTGACTCCAACCTAGAAGCAAATTGTTGTAATTTTCTATTGATAATTCTGTATTCTTGAAAATATCTTCTAGTGAAGTAACTTTTGAAATATCCCAATTGCCTAAAGGTTGATCGAAGTTGTATGTACTATGGAACATTGCAAACATTGAGGTCACATTTGAAACATTCCAATTGCCTAAAGGTTGATTAAATCTGAAGGCTTGATGAAACGTTCCAAACATATTTGTAACACTAGAAACATCCCAGTTATCTAATGATTGATTAAAGTATTCACAATGGCTAAACATATATCTCATGTTTTTTACTTGGGAAACATTCCAATCAGATAAGGGTTGATTGAAAATATAATTATATTGGAACATATAAGACATATCAGTTACCTGCGAAACATCCCAATTCCCCAAGGGTTGATTAAAATCATGAACATCAAATAAGAAATATGACATATCAGTTACTTGAGAAACATCCCAATTACTAATTGACTGATTAAATGTTGTTGCTCCATAAAACATCTGCGCCATCGAAGAGATATTTGAAACATCCCACATATTCATAAAACCTAGATCACCTAATTTTTTACATAATACAAAAGCACGATAAAAAGTTGTAGTATCTGTTAAATCCAAAGGATCAACAGCAGATAGCTGAAAATTCTCAGCCCCTCTAAAATAGCTACCAGAATTACCTAACTTTAAGTCACCCCATTGAGAAATCTCAAGTAGTTTCAATTTATCTCCTTGATTGTCAAATATCCAACCTTCAAACAATCCATCTATTGAAATGTTGTATTCTCCCTCAACTTCATAATTATGAGTTGATTCTGTTTGATTCCAAGATGTAATTAACTCCTGAGAACCATCTCCCCAATCAACATAGAAATGATAGTTACCATTTTCTTCTAAAGGTAGCTGGATTTGTGAAGAATTGGATGAACCTACACTAATAGAACTAGTATTCCATTTACTCAGAAATGTTCTTTCTGTAGCAGATGGTGGAATTAAACCAGTATCCTTAATTGTCCAATTATAAGTATCAATAATGTACTGACGATTATCAGATGCATCTATAGTATACTTAGAATTTCCACCATCAAATGTTACTTCATCCTGTAAGTTCAAACTGGACCAAGAGATGAGCATTTCATCATAGTAAGTTTGAGGTACAATTCCAAATAACATAAAATCCATGTTTGTAACGCTTGAAATGTTCCAGTTACTCAGATCCTGATTGAAAGGTGTTGCACCTCTGAACATTCGGTACATATTAGTGACTTTTGACACATCCCAACCGTCCAAACTTTGATTAAATGAAGAAGCATCCCAAAACATCTCTTGCATAGAAGTCACGTTCGAAGTATCCCATGAATTAAGAGGTTGGTTGAATGCTTGAGCATTATGAAACATTGAATTCATATTCGTGACGCGAGAAACATCCCATCCACTCACGGGTTGATTAAATGCAATCGCATCTGCAAACATATAATGAGTTAAGGTAGCGGAAGTAAGATTCCAGCTACTCAAATCTTGATTAAAGGAGCTTGCAGAAGCGAACATTGCATACAAGGATGTTGCACTAGAAATATCCCAATTAGCTAATGATTGATTAAAAGAAATTGCACCTTGGAATACAGAGTACATTTCAGTTACTTTGGATACATTCCAATTTCCAATAGGTTGATTGAAATCGTAGGCTTGACCGAACATTCCAACCATACTTATTACATTGGACATATCCCAATTTGCTATTGATTGATTAAATGTATTAGCTGATTGAAATGCATAATTCATAGTTGTAATTTTTGATGTATTCCAAGAATTCATACTTCCTGTACTTCCCAGATTATCACACCAGCGAAAAGCTTGATATAATGTTAAAGTTCCAGATAAATCAGGAGCATCTGTTGCTGTAAGATTTAGATTTGATGCACCATGAAAATAACTTCCTGAATTTCCGAATTTAAAAGATCCCCATTGTGATATTTCAAGAATTTTTAGTTTATCAAAAGAATTACCAAATTGCCAACCTGCAATAGTACCATCAATTGTAATATCATAAACCCCTTCAGAAGCATAATTATGTGTTACCTCTTCTTGATTGTAACTGGTGATTGTATCAGTTGAGCTATCTCCCCAATTCACCTGAAAGTTATAATTTCCACTTATGATCAAAGGCAGTTTAATTTGTGTAGCATTACTAGAACCATCACTAGTTTTACTCGTATTCCACTTGGAAATGAAGGTATTTTCATCTGTTAGTCTGATCAAATTATTATGTAACGGGGGAAGAGATTTTGATGAAACAATCTTGCTTGATGTACTATAGTATGAGCTCTTTGAAGATCTGATTTTGTAATCTGAGGTATCAAATTCTTCTGCTATCTTCTCACTATCATCTGTAATTTCATTGACGGGAAATATTGGTAGAAGGAAAAAAACTATCATAATGTTGATTAAGAGATACCTCAGCTTCATTTTCTTTAATTAATATCATAAATATATAAAATTTATTTGGTTTAGATAGCTAAACTCAATTTCTTATAATTAATTTGTGAATTCGTATCAATAATGATTTCAGGAGTATTTGTTAATATTTCCACCATATGAGCCAAATAGCCATATATACAAACCTCTGAAATAACATTCATGATAGAAAAACTTCAATCTCTCACTAAGGTCCAAAAATGGATTTGGTTTGCTGCAGGCCTAATAGGATCAGTAATCTGCCAACTGCTCTTCTCACCCACCAATAATCTCATGATGGATACTGGCTATGATATTCTTGATCTAGAATTTGCATGGAATGCAGAGACATTAAATCCAATCCTTTCAGCATGGGATCCTTTTATCGATGATGTAATCACTTTTATGATAGTAGATATGTTCTTCCCTATTGCCTATTTTCTGGTGCTTAGTGGTTGGGCTCTGCTAATCAACCATCAGAATAAATGCCTCAAGGTGGTGATGACTGCATCAGCACTAGCAAGCCTCTCAGATTATGTTGAGAATGCATTCACCTTTATTGTACTTAATAACCCCAATTATCCAGCCATTGCCCCATTTCTTATCTCATTATTCGCCACCATCAAGTTTCTTCTAATACTTTTTGTTATCTTGAGAAATTTTGGAAGAATGATCTTCAAGAAGTAATTTTCTGTACTAGTAGGCCAATAATATTTATCAGTGATGATTAATGAATACAATTGATGAGAATTCAGATACTTAGTGATCTTCATCTGGAATTTGGACCAATAAAACTTGATTCTGTAGATAGAGACCTGCTCATCCTTGCAGGTGATGTGTTTGTTGGCACCAAGGCACTGGGATTCATCCAAGAACAACTTGAGATTTCACCAGTGATTTATGTACTTGGTAATCACGAATTTTATCATCATGATTATGATGAAGTATGGAGACAATGGAAGCATATATCAAAAATCACTGAGGGATTATCCGTCCTTGAAAATCAATCAATAAGAATTGATGACATAGAATTCTTTGGCTGTGTTCTCTGGAGTGATTTTGAGGACCAATCTATATCATCAATGAATGCAGCTCAGAGTGGAATGATGGATTATCAAGTTATTCGTAAAGATGATGCCTTATTGGTTCCAATTGATACTCTGATGATTCACAAGCAAAGTGTAGATTGGCTAGGTAACGCAGTTACTGATTCAAATGCGGAAAAAAAGGTGGTAATCACTCATCATCTTCCCAGTTTCAACAGTGTACATCCAAAATACCACCATTCAACTCTTAATGGAGCTTTTTACTCAGATTTGAACCATTTTATAACTGAGGCCAAGCCTAATTATTGGATTCATGGTCATACCCATGAAGTATGTGATTACTCCATAGGTTCCACTCGGATTAGATGTAATCCACGTGGGTATGTTGGATATGAATATACTCCAGAGTTCAATCCACATCTAATTCTTGAGATGTAATCCAAGTTATACAAATAGGTTTCAGATCATGAAGGAAACACTGGAATTCAATTGCCCTACCTTCAGGATCCTCGGCAAAGAAATTGTATATCCTGTATTTTGTATTCTCTTTCAGTTCTGATGTGGCAACGTTCTTGTATTTCTCGAACAGCAAATCCACTTCCTCTCTAGTCTGGTAGAAAAAGGTAAGGAGGAGGTCCTTGGAGATCTCATCCGTCTGCTGGAAACCAATTATCATATTCTCATGAGATAGAAATTCAATTCCAGGTTGACTGAGCCAATGCTTCATACCTAGGTCCTTGTAAAAAAAAACCGTCTTTTCTAAATCCTTTGTTTTCACAAATACTATACCGGCCATATTCCCCAAAACTTCTTTTAATTCAAAAATCCGTAGATATAATTAGATTGTTTTGCCATATTCCTGGTGTGAAAATTAAACAATTGAAAATTTTTGTAAAATATACTTCTACACTCACACATTGAGATCATTTCGAGAGTTAGAAGCTGTGAACCAATCGCAAGTGTAATATAAAAAATCAAAATCATTATACTATGGTAAGTCCTACCTTCAAAGTAAAATTAGAAAGAATTGATGGCATGCAGTTTAAAACCACATTTGATTTCGAGCATTTTCCAGAGCTTATGTTTGATGAGCCTGAGACCGTTCCAACAGGTCGTAATGAGTACCCAAATGCTTCACGTATTCTGGCAGCATCGGTGGGTAATTGTCTGTCAGCATCCCTTAGTTTCTGTCTTGAAAAGTCACGTGTACCTCTAGACGGACTTGTGACAGAGGTAACTGGAGAGATTGCCCGTGCTGATTCAGGGTTCTGGAGAGTGAAAAAAATAGATGTGGATATCAAGGCCAAATACAATGAGTTAGATGATGTAACTCGTAAGAAATTCAATCGATGCAAGGAAATGTTCTTCAATTACTGTATTGTTTCCGCCTCAATTAAAGATGGAATAGAGATCAATGTCAATACAGAGCTCGAAGAATAAGAAAATAATTAGAGAACTATAATTATCGTTCCTATTACAGATAAAACCGTTCCTATTATTTTTCTACTATCGGGTTTATCCATTCCAAACAGCATGGAGAATAGTATTACGAATATGGGATTGGTTGAAGAGATAGGAGTGGTAATTGCTGCACCAATGGCTTTCATGGCAATAAATAAAGATCCAGCACCTATGACAAATCCAAGCAAACCAGATATTGATAAGTATGATATAGAACGTCTACTTGGATGGTTGAATATACCCTGTTTGGGTTTGAAGTGATAAATAATAATGGCACCCAAAGCAATGATAAATACCCGTACACCTGTTAACCCAAGAGATTCTGCTTCTGGGATGAGCAGGAGAAAGCGGATCATAAATATGGCAGTTCCCCAAAGAGTTGCGATAATTAAACCCATTCCCAGAGCATTCATCTCCAAACCTCGTTTTCCTGTTGTATCACCAGCAGAGGAAACTATTGCAACACCAAGAACAATGATTGGAGATCCTATGAGCACATACAATCCTATTACCTCAATCTCTGAAATGATAAGCAGTAATGTGGTAATAAGAGGATATATACTAGTTATCGGTTGCATTATTGTCACACTGTATTTCTGAAGTGATTTCATGAACAAGGCATCACCAAAGACCACAACTACAGAGGATAGAATAACCAATCCAATAATGGACGAATCAAAATAGATCCTTAAATCATTTCCAAGGCTGATTGAAATGATGATTAAGATAGGACTGCCAATTATTGCCCGGATAAATAATCCCTGATACGGGTCAATATCCACTACTCCTCTTTTGATGAAGATGGCATTTAATCCCCAGGCTATACTGGCTATAAGGGCTAAAACAATCCCTAGTAGTAAATCCATAGATGAATGATTAATGAGTCATTCTTAACCTATAGGATCGTGTCATTCATTTCGTGTTTCAGAATATGAGAATACATTCTGTAAATAAGTTTATTTTTTAAATTGAAATAAACGTAATAATTATTACAAAATAGGTATAGAGGGTGATATCAAAATTATTTTGGACACACAAGGCAATTTGCCTGTTTTGAACTCAAAACTGAATTAATTGTGTTTAAAAATTCAGAAAATCATATAAGATGTTTATCAAATATGCTAGAAATATAAACTAAGTGTAGGTTATTAACTTTATGCAAATGTGTAGTAAAAGAGGTGAATCTTGAAAATTTTCATATTAATAACTATTCCTCGTTTATTTGCCATTGTTTAAAAAAATCATGATAAATTATCAAATAACTAAAATTTTTGCTGAAAATCGTTCAAATCGAGGTTAAAATATTAAGAAATATTCAAATTATTTTTATGTAAGATATACATATATTTTCTCAAGTAAGCAAAGTTGCTTTGAAAATTTAACAACAGGTGTTGAATTTGTTTCCTGATGAATTAGATATGAGATTATTACATGAACTACTGGCTGACTCGAGAAGATCAGTGAGACAACTGGCCAAATCTTTAAATGAAAGTCCATCCACGATTTACAACAGGGTAAAGAGATTAAAAGAGAAGGATATAATAAAACGATATACTATTGCCCTAGATTACACCCAGCTGGATATGGTAACGACAGCTTTTGTTTGCATTGAAATTGCAGCTACCAATGGGTCTTCATTCAACCAAGAGGAGATTGCCAAGGAAATCTCTAAGATTGAAGGTGTGTATGAGGTTCACTTGGTGAGTGGAGAATTTGATATTCTGTGCAAGATTCGGGCAAATTCAATCGAAACCATAGGAGAGATTGTACTGAAGAAAATTCGAAGAATTAAAGGAGTATCCAGAGCTAAAACTAATTCAGTTTTCAAATCGGTACTGGAATTTGGTGATCTAACCAGTAATGTCTAACAACAAAAAAAAATAATCAGGAATTATCGAATAGTGATCCTTTCATCACAAATAATTATATAATTTGGAAAATCAAGGATTACCTATGACGGATTTCTCAGTAAAAAAGGCTGTTCTCTATCGTTCGGGCATTGGATGGTTCTCTGCAGAAGGAGAGGTTGAGGGAGATGTGATGTATTTTCCAGTGGCATCCAGTTCTCTTGATGATTTTCTCAAAACATCGCTAGTTGGAATAAAAGGAGGAACTACAACAATAAAGAACCTAAGTTTTGAGACTAAAGGCCTGTCAAAGAAATTATTTTCTAGCTCTCACGTTTATCTAGGAGTAATTGATTTTCTCAGAGGATCATCAGTTGATATACTCTTTATTAAAGATGAAAAAGAAGTATCAATCAGTGGAAAGGTGCTTGGATATCAGGAAATTGAAGGAAAGGAGAAGAAGTACAAAGTATCACTACTTAGTGGTGCGAAAGTAGTTCTCATTGATGGATTGGCAATCCAGGAAATCACGCCCAAGGATGAAAAGGATGTGGCCCAGCTTAGGGAATTTCTTGCAACTCTTGCCAATGAAAGTGATAATGAGAAACAAACATTATTGAAAATTCAATTAAATGAAGAGGGAGATTATACTGTAAAGGTCCAATTTGTACAGGATATTCCAGCTTGGAAACTTGCATATCGCATGATAATTGGGGATGATGATAACATCCAAGTGGATTCCTATGGAATCGTGGATAATGCCACCCTAGTTGACTGGATAGATGCCAATCTAGTTCTGAGTACCAAAACTCCAGTTAGTTTTCTCTATGACTTGGCAACACCACATATTATCGAACGACCAAGAATATCAAGAAAAACTGATATTGGCATTGCTGTGCCAGAATTAGAACCCATGCCAGCACCACCACCTGGAAGCCCAGCTATGAGAATGAAGACAAGAGCAAGCGCACCCATGATGCAAGAAATCATGGATTATGACTATGGCGGAGAGGAGGAAGCTTATGATGAATTTGAAACAAAATTTGAAGAGCAAGCATCTCTTGAATTGGGTGAATCAATAGAATTTATCCTAAAACAACCGGTCACGATAAGGAGAAAACAAAGCTCAGTGGTTCCTCTTGCCTCAGGACAGATCAAGGGTGGCAAGAAGCATTATTTTAACAAGAATAATCATAACAAACATCCTTTCTTTGTCCTTGATTTAATCAATGAACTACCCTATGCTCTTGAGAATGGCCCAGTGTCGGTGTATCAGAAGGAAAAGGAAGGAAATAACTTCAAGGGAGAAGCGATGATCCCCAGGATAGGAAAAGAAGAGGAATTTCTCCTCTCATATGCACTTGATAAAAATGTTGCAGTTACAGAACGTGAGGACTATCATGCTTACTTTGAGAAAATTGAGATTTCAGGATTGTTGAGAAAGGAGATTTACACCAATATTAGGGTATATGAGTTTGAGATAACAAATAAATCAGATGATCTAATCAGTCTCTATTTAGCCGTACCCAAAAGTGATTACAATCCATTTGAAGGAAAAATACATGGTCATCAGCAAGAACATGAATTTGTTACGGTAAGTGATGAATATAGGGTAAAATACAATATTGAGAGTAAATCAACAGATAAGGTAAAATTCAAACTTGCAAGACGAACCTACCAATCAGACTATCTATACTATCTTTCTGACAAAGACCTTGAGAAATTACTAAAGGATAGCAACTTGAGTGAAAAGGATAAGGAGATCATCAGGGCTATCTATAATATTTCCATAGAGTTGAAGGAGTTACGTTCCCATAAGGAATTACTTAACCAGAGATACTCACGATCCAAGGATAGAAGACAGCAAATCATCTCAACTCTTGAGGTTTTGGATAAGAATTCAGAGGATGCGACAAGAAAGAAATATATTGTAGAAATTGAGACCATTGATGAGACCATTAATTCCTTGTTGGAGGAGATAGAACAGCTGGATACTAAAATCAATGAGCTGGATTCCAAACAACGTGATTACAAACAACTAGATCAATTAATCAAACAAACAAAGGGTGGAGAGAAGAAAACTACTAAACGCAAGGCACCCAGTAAAAAATAACTCTATTCCTCTTCTTCTTCCTCAAAATAATCATCATCAAGATCAAAAACAAAACGCATGATCATCTGTGCATCATTTCTTCGTAGGCCTTCAATTGCTTCTAGATCCTCTAATTTAATATTCTCGAGATCTGAAGTATACCGTATGCCATTTTCTGCAAGAATTTTGATATAATCATCTCTAAGATGGAGAGAGGATAAACGAACATCTCCACGTTTCTCCTGATATTTAGCAATTCTATTAACCATTGAATCTCTTACACCAATCAAAACATTGCTAAGGGACAGGAGGTAAATGAGTAGACTGAATATCACCACAAAATGATCAACAGGTTGAGCAATCGGAAGTATTCGAATGTATGGCAAAATGAATGATGTTGTGACGAAATGAATCAATGTAAGCGTGATGGAATATTTGGCACCTGTATTAAGTATGCCCATAAGACGTTGATCTTCTCGTTTCTGACTAACAAAAATGAATAAACCAAGTATCATACCTATGGATATTGCTGAAATAATTCCTAGGATAGGTCCAGTAATTCCATAGTCCATGTACACAAAAGTCAAGACAAACAAGGCAATTAGAGCACCTACGGTCAAATACATATGATAATAAGCCTGATCTTTATAATACTCATCTTCAAGTATGCTTTTTACCCGTGCAATATTCATACCCATCCATAAACTGGCGAATAAGATAGCAAACAGGTAATATATCCCCACGCTATTCTCAATTTCATCAAATAATTTTGGTGAGGCCATGAGTATAAATGGTAAACCACCTAGAATTCCACCAAGTAATATCCCAAGTACAATTGTTCCCACCCTATTAGGATTGATATTTCTGATACCAGCAACGGTTTTTCTAGCCAATGATTTAATAGATAGGAATAACCATGTGAAGAATATTTTTGTATACTTCCATGCTGCTCTGAAGAAAAGTTTTGTATACATCCATACTAAACCAAGGAAGATCCAAATTTTTGTAAGGGCAATAATTGTATATTTCTTAATATTTGATCCTGCTGTAGAAAGGCCAGATACTAATTTATCCTTGAAGGGTTGAGATTCTTCTGAAGATTCTGGTTCATCTGTCACTTCTTCTGCCTTCTTTTTCTCCTC